>NZ_JACKTY010000001.1 GCF_025822605.1 Mycolicibacterium komossense
CCACGCACATGAACATCACGATCGCGTTGTGCCGCAACAACACTCCAGCCGCACCAATCGTGAACAACAACACCGACAAATACAGATAACTCACCGGGTTCATCGCTCATCCCCGTCGTTCGGGCGGCGCACCAGAACGCTGCTGACCGAGATGTCCGCATCCGAGCCGTCGGGCAGTCGGGCAGGGACGTCGACCGCGTTGTGCCGGGCGTAGACACCGGAGCTGGACCACGTCGTCGGGTGGGCGCCCCCGGTGCGGAAGCGTTCTTCGGCCTGTTCGCGCTGGGATTTACGCCGCTCGATCCGCTCCCGGTGGGCCAGGACCATCGCGCTGAGCGCCGCGGTGATCAGCAGTGCACTGGTCAACTCGAACGCCCACAGGTACTTCGTGAAGATCAGCACGGCCAGGCCTTGGACGTTACCGCCGGAATTCGCTTCGGTCAGGCCGACGAAGCCGCCGGCACCCAGGGTTCCGACGCCGGCGATCAGCAGGATCCCGAAAGCGAGGCCGGCCAAAAGCGCCGCAACCCGTTGTCCACGAATGGCTTCCACCAGAGACTCCGACGAGTCCACGCCGACCAGCATCAGGACGAACAGGAACAGCATCATCACCGCGCCGGTGTAGACCACCACCTGCACCACCCCGAGGAACAGGGCATCCTGTGCGACGTAGAGCGCCGCCAGGCTGATCATCGTCATGGCGAGGAACAACGCCGAGTACACCGCCCTGCGCGCGGCCACCACACCGATCGCGCCGGCCACGGCGATCGCGGCCAGCACCCAGAACGCGACCGCTTCGGTGGTGGAGGTCACTGCAGAGCCTCCTTGGCCTGTCGCTCCAGCAGTCCGCCGGGTCCGATGATGTTGCCGCGGTAGTAGTCCTCGTCGGTGCTCCCCGCCGCCATGGCGTGCGGCGGGGCCTGCGCGCCGGATGGCAGAGGAGCCAAGAGCTTGTCCTTGCCGTAGATCAGGTCCGACCGGTTGTCATCGGCCATCTCGTAATAGTTGGTCATGGTCAGCGCCCGGGTGGGGCAGGCCTCGATACACAGCCCGCAGCCGATACAGCGCAGATAGTTGATCTGATAGACCCGACCGTAGCGCTCACCGGGCGAAAAGCGTTCCCCCTCAGTGTTATCGGCACCCTCCACGTAGATGGCGTCCGCCGGACAGGCCCAGGCGCACAGCTCACAGCCGATGCACTTCTCCAACCCGTCCGCATACCGGTTGAGCTGATGCCGGCCGTGATACCGAGGCGCGGTCGGAATTTTGACGTCGGGGTACTGCTCGGTCATCGGCTTTTTGAACATCGTCGAGAACGTCACGCCGAAGCCGGCCACCGCGTCGAGCAACTTGAATCTAGACATCGGCTTTCACCTGGGCCTTTTCCTTGTGCATCATCGGCTGCCCGGGCAGCGGCGGGATCGGGAAGGCGTTCACGTCCGGTGGCGGTGGCGGCGGGACCGCTTGGCGGACCCGCCTGCGGCGACGCGCATTCCATAGCATCGCCACCCCGATGACGGCCACCAGGAACCCGATGTTGATCACGGCGGTCACCCATGCTGCGGACCCGTGGGAGCGCAGCGTGTGCGTGATCGCGACGATCATGATCCACGCCAGCGACAGCGGGATGAGCATCTTCCAGCCGATCGCCATGAACTGGTCGTACCGCAGCCGGGGCAGCGTGGCGCGCAACCAGATGAACGCGAACAGGAACACCCAGA
>NZ_JACKTY010000002.1 GCF_025822605.1 Mycolicibacterium komossense
GATTTCACCAACCAGTCCACGGCCGGTGCCACTGCGCCCTCCAGTCCGACCGCACCCCAACGGGGTCCGCTGCCCGCCCCTGCCGAAGATGTTTTCGGTGAGTGGACAGTCACTGGTCGCAGCGCACTCCCAGCCTGGGTGCAGCCTAACGGGCAATACTCAGATGACCCCGAAACCGACGCTCTCGAGCAGCAGTGCGCCAATGACATTCAGACACCCGGCCTACAACTTCCCGGTCCGGTGCTCGCCAGTCCCCCGCCCCCGCCGGCACCGGTTCCGGGCTGGCCAGAACGCCCCTGCCTGGACGTCGCGGCGGGAATCGCCTGATATCGAGATACCCGTTCGGTGCAGAAGTCGGAACTGAATGCGCCCCGCGACCTACCAACTCGCCAAGTTCACCGTCCACCGCATCGACCACGTCGTCACCGCGCAGTTCTACGGGCCCGACTTAGCCAATCAACTCATCCGCGAAGCGCTGCACACCTACGCCGACGACCTCGCTCTGGTCTCCAAGGGGTCTCCAAGGTCGGTGCCCGTCGCGACGACAAGGGCAACTGGATCCCGGCGTCGCAACCCGATGGCCTGCGTGCCGATGATCAACCGTTCCAGCAGGGAGTTCCCAGAGCCTCCCTGCCGATGCAGTACGCCATCGCCGCCGAGCTGTACAACAGCGGGGTCGGCAACACCGGTCTACTCGCTCAATACGCCAACTCGGGGGGAGCCGGTCTGCAACAGTATGAGGCGATTGTGAACAACGATGCCAGTCGAAACCTTCAGAACGCCGTGCAGAGCTATCTGCACGGCGCAGGTGTGGATCTCGACTCGCTGTGGGCGAATTACAACGAGGGCTACAACAATGCGAAGTAGGCTGATTCGCATTGCTGTCTCGGCGTCAATCATCGTTCTCATGCAAGTGATCTCGGGATGCGGCGGGGATGCAAACACCGCATCACCGCCGAAATCACCCACTTCAACCCAGAGCTTTCCGAATTGGCCATCCCTGGCCGACGGCATGCGTTTCCATTGGAGTGCCGAACCCGGAATCGATCTCCTTACCGGCCCAGCGGTGCCACTACGGGCCTATTTCGAGTCGTTCTGGCTGATCGACCTGTTAGGTGACCCCGATGTCGGATATCCCGGGTTCAGCCAAGCCGTCCGCATTCCGCCGGGCGGACCCCATGAGTTCCTAGCCAACAATCCAGTGCCGCAGGCAGACCGATCTTGGTCTGCTCACGGCAATTATCTGGACAAACCTCTCTACGGGACGCTGTTCATTCACGTACTGCGCATTGCCACCACGCCCGTCGGTTTTTCAGCCCTCGTGTGCGATATTCGCGACGGCCTCTACATCGTCGGCCCGGACGGTAAATACGTCCCTCGTTGGAATTCGAGCACACTTGGCCCCGCAGTCACCCGCGTCGAATTCAGCAATCAAAACTCCGGCGCTAGCCTACCTCCTCCGTTGAGTCCTGCTGCGCCCCAACGCGGTCCGCTACCCGCTCCGGCCGAAAACGTCTTCGGCACGTGGATCGCCACCGAGGCCAATGTCTTACCGATCTGGTTCAGTCCAGACGGAAAGCCCTCCAGCGATCCCGAAACCAGCGCCCTAAACCAGCAGTGCGCCAATGACATTCAGACACCCGGCCTACAACTTCCCGGTCCGGTGCTCGCCAGTCCCCCGCCCCCGCCGGCACCGGTTCCGGGCTGGCCGCCCCTGTCTGCACGTCGCGGCGGGAATCGCCTGATATCGAGATACCCGTTCGGTGCAGAAGTCGGAACTGAATGCGCCCCGTTCGCTGTTGGATGAAGTCATGACGACTTACAAGCTCGGCAAGTTCACCGTCCACCGCATCCACCACGTCGTCACCGCGCAGTTCTACGGGCCCGACTTAGCCAATCAACTCATCCGCGAAGCGC
The DNA here is from genome assembly GCF_025822605.1 of Mycolicibacterium komossense. Lineage (GTDB taxonomy): Bacteria > Actinomycetota > Actinomycetes > Mycobacteriales > Mycobacteriaceae > Mycobacterium > Mycobacterium komossense. Next base: position 1,918 of record NZ_JACKTY010000002.1, read on the forward strand.
TGCACACCTACGCCGACGACCTCGCTCTGGTCTCCAAGG
>NZ_JACKTY010000003.1 GCF_025822605.1 Mycolicibacterium komossense
AACTGAATCTCATACGCATCCACCACATCAATACCCGGATAACCCGCAGTCAACGGATCCAACGGCACCCGGCTCCGCTCCGCCTCAACAAGGCTGGCGGCCAATGCTTTTCGGACTTCAGAGCTCAGCATGTCGACACCGATTCGCCGACATCGGGTGTTGCGGTCGACGTTTTCATCGCAGCGAGATCAACACCGCCAAGGGACCCAACGCCAACCTCAGCGTTATGAGCGTGCGCGAAGTGGTGCAGACCGAACACAGCGTCCATTCCGCTGCGCAGACCCATTTGGTCTTCACATTGATTGACGGATCGTTTCGTCAGAGCGAGACCGAATTGCGGCATAGCGGCGATTCGCGATGCCAGTGCCATCGTTTCCTCTTCGAGGCCGGCGCGAGGAACGACCCGCGAGACCATGCCTACCTCGTAAGCTCGTTGCGCGGTGAATCGATCACCCGTATAGAGGATTTCCTTGGCGAACCGTGTACCGAGAACCCAGGGATGTGCAAAATACTCAACCCCAGGGATTCCCATCCGCAGCACCGGATCTGAGAAGAATGCATCGTCCGCGGCGACGATCAGATCGCACACCCAGGCAAGCATCAAACCACCCGCGATACACGCTCCGTGGACCATCGCGACCACGGGTTTGGGGATCTCACGCCAGCGTCGGCACATTCCCAAATACACCTCGGTCTCCCTGGCGAAGCGCTGGTCCCCCGCCGCCCTGCCGAGGTGATCCCACCACAACACCGCCCGGTTGTCGTAATGCGCGTCGTGGTCGCGGCCCGGAGTGCCGATGTCGTGTCCGGCGCTGAAATGTTCACCGCTGCCCCGTAACACAATGACGCGCACGTCGTCGTCGTCGACGGCGTGGGTGAAGGCTGCATCAAGCGCGTAGGTCATGGCCGAGTTCTGCGCATTGCGGTATTGCGGCCGGTTCATCGTGACAATGGCTACGCCATTGGTCACGTGATAAGTCACCACATCATCCTCGCCCGGCACCTGACCACCTCTCGTATCCCCGGCTCTCCAGCATCTCTGCACAGCGTGGCGTGAATGGGCGTGGGGTGGATGCGAGCTGCCCGCTGACTGGAAGCAACCTGCCTCACAGTAATCGCAGGCACAGCCGACCCGGGGATCACGAAGCACGTCGTTGCACTGACCCGGCGCTTTCCTCGGTGCGCTCATCAGTCCTGTACTTGCCACAGTAGATCCCAGCAGCGGCGCCAGCAGAGACCAGCAACAGACAGGTGACGGCGATCACGCGCCAGCGCGCGGCTACTCGACGCAGCCGGTTTCGGACGGCAGGTTCAACGGCACGGCCTACCGTCTGGTCAACCGCGGTGTCGCCACTGAGATTTCGTTCGACACCAGCCAGTGGAGCGCCGTCATTCAATCCGGTGTGGGTCGTCACGGAACGAAATCCACTTCGGACATCTTGAGCTGTTCCCCATCTCTGACCATGTCGACGCTCAACCGCCTCCTCTGGCGCAAACGATGGGATCGCCGCACCGAGGCGCGTCTCGCTGCGCAGTTTCAGGGCACGGGCTGCGGAGGCCATCACTTCCGCGGCGAGCGCCTCGGCCTCGCCCTGTTCCACCGTCGGCAGATCAGCATCATCCGGCCCAACTGTGGATTCGGAGTTGCGACGCATCAAGAGAATTCACCAAGACCGCAACGAGCACAACGCGCCGTGTGATCCGTCGGCGGTGTCGACGACGATCCCGTCGACAGTGAGTTGGCAATGCAGAGTTCGCTCTTCCTGGGGCCGATTCTGACTGACAGCGACCATCGCCCATCGGTCAGGGTCGGCGAGCATGACGTCAAGGACCCACGGTGTTCCCGGTCCCAGTGGGACTTCGGCTTTCGGGCTGTATAGGTAGGGATTGTGGCTGTAGTCCGCCCAGCTCGGCGGATCGACGTCGCGGTAGTAGACACCGACATCGGTCGGCTGATCCGCAGTGACGGTGTAGGTAACCCGATGCAGCACTGGCTCATCCGCCCAGGCCGCCTCGGTCGGCGTCACGACTGTGGCCAAGCCGACAATGAATACGCCAGCGGCAGCGCGCCTTTTACGCATCCCCACGAACCCACCGACTCGAACCGTCGTTGGCCACGCAGCTCAGGAACAGCCCGTCAGGCGCCTGCGCGACCGAGTTCTCGAATCCCGGGCACGGCGAGTTCTCGTCGCGGATCCCCACCATGGGCGGCGACCGAAAGTATCGGGGCTCGTATCTGCGCGGAGATCCACAGAACACCAACCTTCCCCATGAGGTCGTCCCGAACACGAAGTTGGCGGTGTCCGGACAGGACGCACCGAGAACCACGCCGCCGGTAATGCCCGGAACGCAGGATGGATCATTGCATTCACCAGGGGCGGCGGCAGCGCCGGCCGGATTGAGTAATCCAGCGACGAGTACAACCGCTACGGCCGCGGGTCTGGAACGCACGGAAGCCACTGTGACACGGCGCTTATCGGCTGGCACCGCAATGCCCGCCAGGTGGGAGACCGGTCACCACTCAATCGCCGATCTTGACGAGCTTGAAGGGCATGGCGATGAAAAGCACTTTGCTGCTCCCGCAGGAGCCGCTGATCCCGGTCGTCTGATCCTCGCCGAGTAAGGTCGTCGACGTCGGATCTGAACCGCTGCCGTCGGGAGTTCCGGGATAGAACCGGAAAACCTGCAGGCCTGGCGCTGCCGTGCCGTCAGGGCAGGGCTGCCAGTTGTCGACGGTCCGTTTGACGTACCACACGCCGCTCTTCTGATAAATCGGCGCGGTCCAGCCCCAGCTACTGGCGACCGTGCCGGTGCACTCCGTGGGATAGCTACAGGTCGAGGTGATGGTCCAGGTGCTTCGGAGACTGGCTTCGTCGTGATAGATGTCATTCGTCTTGGCCCACTCACCGTTCGACGTCGCGGTATAGGTGCCGTTGAGACCCCAGTCGCCGGTACTGCTCGCTGCCGGGCCAGCCGGACAAGCAAGCACTGCGCCCGCCGTCAGCGCGGCGGTGATCAGCGCCCTCGATATGCGCATCGCTACTCCTCCCCTGGCATCGGGACCTCGAACCTCATCGGGCCGTCACGCAGATCGCGGCTCATGTGGGGAACAGGTCTTTCCACGATCGCGCCCCGGTATGGGTTGCGAGGTCGGACTGCTGATAGACCTGGCCGTCCGGGGTCACGTACCGACCAGTCTGGGGATCATAGGTCGCCACCGCCACCGAAGGTCCATGAGATTCGTTGGGCACGAATGCACTTGGAGCCGTAGCAGGACCGCCGCCGCCGTCCGGGGCTACCACCGGTGGCGCGTCTGGTGGCGGCGCACCTGATCCTTGCGCAGGCGGGTTCGGGTCTGGTAGCGGCGTTCCCTCCAGAGGTCCGTAGATGTTGGAATCCGGGCCGGCGCGATCGTCCGGGGGTATGCCCTGGGCAATGAGGTTGGGATCTAGCGGGTAGGGGCCGAGTGAGTGCTGACGCATCGCCAACGGCTCGTAAGGTTTGTCGCTGTCGCAGATTTCAACCGTTGGCGCACGTTTCCCGGGCTTTCCCATGCAGGGGTAGTTACGGGCTCCGCGAACGCCGATCGGCGAATCCTGGGGCAGCTTGCAATACAACCCGTCGGGTGTGTCGATGTCGGAGGTGTCCTCCGGTGATCGCCACATGTTCGGTGGCAGGAACCCGACAGTGCAGGCCGGCGGATCTCCGATGTTGAGGGTGAAATCGCCCAGCGTCATGCCGGTGGGATTATTCTTCGGCGCTCCGACGGTCTGGGTGAAGCCCAGGAAGGGAGGAAAGAGCACCAGGAGTTGTTCCAGCGACGGGTGATACGTCACGCCCACTTGGCCGAGCGAGGTGAGGTTCGCCAGCAAGACAGGCAGCGTCGGCTTGATCTGGGTGAGCAGACGTGAGGCCTCGTCGGCGGCGCCGGGCCCCTGCTTCAACAGCGTCCTCACCTGAGGGTCATTGGTGGCCAGTTGCTCGCTCACCCCGCCCAAGCTGCGCGCCCAGGTCCGGATCGCCGCGATGGACTGCGCCTGACCGTCAAGGAGAGGAGCGCTGTCGTCGATGAGCGAGCGCGTCTGATCGGCAGCGGCGTTCGCATCGCCGATGAGCCGTGATGAAGAGTCGAGCAGCGACCCGAAGTCGTACCCTGATCCGTTGAAACTCTTGAATGTCTCATCGAGCAGGGGACTGATTTTCTCCTTGGGAACGCTGCCGATCAGTGCGCTGACCTGATCCAACAGAGGTCCCACGGCTTGCGGAATCGAAGTATTTTTCACCGGTATGACAGATCCGTCATGCAGGTACGGTCCGGCCGCACTGCTCGGCTGCAGGTCGACATACTGCTCACCCACCGCCGAGACACTGAGCACTGCGGCATGCAGGTCTGCTGGGATTTGCGATGAGCTGTTCAGTGACAATGTTGCCACCGCTCCCTCACGGGTCGGCCGCACCTCGGTGACCTTGCCGACCTGCACTCCTCGATAGGTCACGTTGGAAAACTGGTAGAGACCGCCGGTGCCGGGAAGTTCGAGCTTGACTGTCATTCGGCCGATACCCAGCAGGGTGGGTGCCTGCATGTACACGACGAGCATGACGACCACGCCGATAACGGAGGCAATCCCGAAGAGGGCGAGCTGGATCCGGACAAAGCGCGTCAACATCAGTTACCACCTCCAGCTAGAGGCGCAGCGTCACCGGGCGGCGGAACCGATGCTGGGTCCGGTGGTGGGCCCGGAGCCGGGCCCACCGGCTGCATGACCGATGCCGGATCCGCCGGTGCTGAGGGTGACGACTGTGACGACTGCGTCAGTGGCGGGTCGACCAGTGGCGGCATCGTGGCAACTTCCGGCGGTGACGGCGTAATAGGCGCAGCGAGTGGGTCCTTGGTGTAGTTGGCATAAAAGGGGTCCCCTGGCGCCGGCACTAGTGGGGTACCTTCCTCGCCCCACCGCGTGCCCAGGAACAATCCGCTTTTGAGCCGGGGGATGGTGAAATCGAAGGTGATGAACTCGTTCAAGTAATCCCCGCGGATCGCCCGGTCGATGAAGTTCTGCGGGTACGGAAAGGTCGGCACGAACGCCAGGGCTTTGCCCAGATTGGGTCCGACGTCTGCCAACGCACGCACGGTTGGCTCCAGATTCTTCAGGTTTTTCACCAGATCCGCCTGTGAAGCGTTGATCAATCCGGTTGCTGTGTCGCTGAATACGCGAAACTTCTCCAACGTCGTGGTGATGCGCGGCCGCTCTCTGATGAGAACATCCAGTGCGGGTGGAATCCGGTGCAGCGCCTGGGTGATGACATCGTTCTGACCCGCGAGGGTGCCCGCAAGCCGGTTCAACGCGTTGACCGTGGCATTGATGTCGTCGCGCTGCGTGGCCAGCATGCCGACGAAGTCGTTGAGACGAGTCAGGAGGTCACGCACCTGGTCCTCACGACCGTTGAGGGCGGCGTTGAACTCGGTGACGATATCGCCGATCTTCCCCAGACCTCCCCCGTTGACGATGACCGAGAGTGATGACAATGTCTGCTCGGTGGAAGGGTAGGTTTTCGAGCGGTCAAGCCCGATGGTGGCGCCCGGTTGCAGCCTGCCGCTGGGCGGCTGGCCCAGTGGTGGATTCAGAGCGAGGTGCATCGAGCCCAACAGACTGGTCTGCCCCACCGTGACCACCGCGTTGGCAGGGACGACGATGTCCGGTCGCACCGAGATCTCGACATCGGCATGCCAGTCCCGCACCGTCATCTTGCTCACGGTGCCCACGACGACATCACTGATCATCACCGGCGAATTAGATTCCAGCGTGCCAATATTGGCCAATTCGACGTGGTAGGTCTTGGAGTCCGAATCCCGACCGACCGTGCCGGGCAGCGGCAGCGAGTTCAGGCCGTTGAACGCGCATCCGCTGGCGGCGAGCATGATGCAGGACGTGATCGCCGCAAGGCGGCTCACCGATCGCCGTCTGATCATGGTGTCCCTCCTGGGGGCGGTGTCGGTGCGGACGCCGGGGCGGCTTCGGCCGGCAAGAGCATGTCCTGCAGGTTGGTCGGTGTTTGCACTGGCGGAGCATCCGCCGGCATGCGCGCCACGCCGGGTGGAATCGGCGCACCGGGGAACAACGCCGGTGACGGGTCACCGGGGAGCCCGTTGGGCGCGTATGCCCCTGGTGGACCAGGCGGCATACCCCACCCAGCCGGGGGCGGCACATCATCTGCACCGGTGTACGCCGATACCGCCGGCGGCATCTCCGGGGGTTGCGGAATACCTCCCGGGCCACCGGGTGCCAGGTCCGGATTCGAGTAGATCAGATTGCCCGGGCTGGGCGACTTGCGTAGGTACGCGTTGAACGGGAACGGCAGGTAATTGAAGTTGATCAACCGCAGTGCCGGACCGAGGTATTGCGCGCACAGCTTGGATGATTCCGATGCCGTGGCGTTCTTGACGGCCGCAATTGCCGAACACACCACCGCCAGCGGGTTGGAGAAGTTCGACAGGGCGAAGGCGCCGACGCCAGTGCCACTGTCGGGGTTATAGATGTTGTAGCCGTTGGCGATGGCGTTGGGCGCGACATGCAGAACGTTTTCCAGAGCCATGCGGTTATCGACGAGATTCTGGGTCACATTGGTCAGTCGTTGAAGCTGCTCAGCGGTCTGGTTCCTGCTTCCGGCGATGAAGCGCTGCACGTCGCCAACGGCAGCTGACAAATTGGTCAGCGCCGCATCAAGGTCGGACCTGCTGCCGTCGATGACGCTGGTGACATTGGCCAACCGGTTCTGAAACTGCACGATCTCGGTGTTGCTGTCCCGCAATGCAGCGACGAAGACCTGCAGATTCTTGATGATGTCGACGACGTTTCCGCTGCCGTCGGCGAGGATGCGACCGACCCCGGATAGTTGGGCGATCGACTGCCGCAGTTTGTCACCGTTGCCATTCATAGCGTTGGCGGCGCTGTCGATAAACCTACTCAGCGAGGTGGCCGAAGCACCGGTGACGGGCCCCAGATCTGTTGAAAGCCTCATAAGTTGGTCTTTGACCTGATCCCATTCGACCGGGACCGCGGTGCGGTCCACGCCGATCTCCGTCCCGTCTGCCATGGTGGGGCCGGCGTCTTCATATGCCGGCGCCAGTTGCACGTAGCGTGCCGCGATAAGGCTCTGCGCCATGATGATGGCCTTGGCGTCGGCCGGGATTTGCACACCGTGGTCGACAGCGAGGGTCACTTTGGCTTGCGCGCCTTGGGGCTCGATGTCGGTGATGGTGCCGACTTTGACGCCGGCGACCCGTACTTCGTCGCCGGGGTAGATCGCGGTGGCGGAGGTGAACAGTGCCGTGATGGTGGTCGGCCGGAACAGTGCGTGCCGCAGCACCACTACGGTACCCGCGACCAGTAATGCCACCAGGACAATCAGCAGGGGCTTGGTGATCCGCTTGGCGCCGATCATCGTGATCCTCCAGGAATACCGTTGTGCGGCCATGGGAACTCAGCTCGCGGGCCGGCGTTGTCCGGTGGCTGACCGGCGTTGACGCCGCGCCGGAAGCCGAAGGCGTAGTCCAGGAACGGCTGCAGGGTTTGCGACGGGAGGAGATTGCCGACGAAGGCGTTGTAGTACCAGCCGTTGTTCACTGATTCACCCTGGGTGACTTGGTATTTGGCGAGACCGGCCAGGGCCTTGGCGATGTTGTCGCGGTTCTTCTCCAGCATCGCGGTCACCGAGTTGAGCTGCGCCAATGTCGGTGCCAGCTCCTTTTCGTTGTCGGCCACCAGTCCGGACAGCTGCTGCGACAGCGCGGAGGTGTTGGCCAGCAGGTTGACAATCGCGTAACGCCGGTCGTTCAACACTCCGAGCAGATCGTTCGCGTTGAGCAGCAGTGTGTTGACCTGTTGGCTGCGCTGCGAAAGGATTCCGGTGACATCGGCGGCGCTTTTGAGGAGCGTGCCCAATGATTCGTTGCGGCTGTTGAGCGTCTGCGACAAGCGGGTCAATCCATCAAAGGTCGGACCAAGTTGGGGCGCGATCCGGTCAATCGTGTCCGACAGTGTGTCCAGAGATTGGGTGATGGAACCGAAGTTCGTTCCTGCGGTGTTGGTGGTGAATTCGCTGGTGGCATCGGTAAGGGAATAGGGCGACGATGTGCGGGAAACGGGGATGGTGTCGGCTGCGTGCATGGTGCCGGCACCCGCCGGCTCCAGGGTCAACATCCGGGCGCCGAGCACCGTGCCCGTCCTGATGTGGGCGGTGGTATCCGAGCCGAGGCGCACCTTGCTGTTCAGAGAGAAGGTGACCAGGGCTTTGCCATGGCTCAGTTCAACACTGGAGACCGTGCCCATCGTCACGCCGGATACCTTCACCTCGTTGCCGACGGCAAGACCACCGGCCTCGGCGAACACCGCCTGGTACTTCAGGGATGTTGCCCACGCCAGCAGCGTTTGCGGTTGCAGCCCGACTGCGATCACGAGCACGATCAGCACCAAGCCGATGAAGCCAGATCGGATGAGTTGAGATCCACGGTATTTCAGCATCACGGCTCTCCGCAGCGTCCGGTGTTCTGCATGATCCAGGGGAAGTACGCGGTACGCCCCTGAAGGTCGGTGACGCGCACATTCATCCCACAGAGGTACTGATTGATGAAGCTGCCGTAGGAGCCGAGCCGCACGAGTTTGCGATAGTTTCCTGGAGCCTTCTGCAGCGAAAGATCGATACGCGCCTTGGCGTCGTCGTTGTCGAGCAGCGGTGCCAGCCGAGTGAGCTGGTCGACGGTCCCCGACAGCGGTGGACGCGCCTGGGTGAGCAGATCGGCGATGGACGCGGTTCCGTTGTCCAGCGCGGTGATGGCTTCCCCGATGGGGTCGCGGTCGCGCGACAATCCGGTGATGAGCTGTTCGAGGCGGTCGACGGCCCCGGAGAACTTGTCCCCGTCTTTGGCGACCGTGGAGACCACGACCTGCAGATTGTCGATCAACTGCTGAACCGTTTGTCCGTTGTCGGCCAATGCGTTGGTGAACGAGGACGTCTGGGACATCAACGACTCCACATTGCCGCCCTGGCCCTGCAGAATCTGGATCAGCGAGTTGGTCAGCGCGTTCACATTCTGCGGATTCAGGCCCTGGATAACAGGTTTGAGCCCACCCAGCAGCAGATCGAGATCTAACGCAGGTTCGGTACGGTCGGACGGGATCTGAGATCCAGGTGGCTGGATCCTGGTCGAACCCGGGCCGTCGAGCAGATCGAGGTAGCGGTTACCCACTAGATCGAGGTAGCGCACCGCGACCTTGGTTCCGGTGGTCAGCACCACGTCACGATCGGCGTCGAAATCCACCACCACGGTGTTGTCCGGCTGCAGCGACACTCCGGTGACCGTCCCGACGCGAATCCCGGCGACCCGGACAGTGTCCCCGGATTTCAGACTGGACGCGTCGGTGAATACCGCCGAATACGTCTCTGTCGACCCCGTCCGATACTGGCCGAGGATGGCGAGCAACGCCGCGGTCAAGACCAGCATCACCACGCCGAAGACACCGAACTTGGCGGCGGTACCTCGTTGGCCGGTCATCCCGGCTGGCCGATCTGTGCGGTATTGCGAGGTGGCCCGTCGAGCGGGCCGAACAATGCCTGCTTGAGTGCATCGGAGTTCAACAGAATCCCCTGGTTTCCGTATTGCGCGGGGTTGGCATTGGTGTCGGTCACCACGAACGGCGGCCGCTTCCCGAATCCGACGTTCGGTAGGTCCGTGCACTGCGGACCGCCAGTTGCTGCGACCTTGGGCAGGTTGCCGGGGTAGCGGTATCGCTCGGTTCCCAGCAGGAACGAATCCAGCAGCATGACTCCGGGCAGTGGCACTGGTGGACCGGTGGCCAGTGGAATGGTGGCACCCAGCGCGCAGGTGATCGCCGGGTTGTACTGATTGGTCAAGTCGGTGGTGGGGACCAGCAGGTTCAGCACTTTGGTCAGCGGCGCGCTGTTGGTCGCCACTACATCGTTCCCGATGTCGGCCAACCCGATTGCGCTGACCAATACGGCGTCCAGATCGCGCTGGCGGTCGACGATCGTGTCACTGATGTGCGTGAAGTTCTTCGCCGTGGCAACGAGATCAGGTGCGGCGTCAGCGTAGGCGTTGATCACCTGCGGGGCCACGGCGATGTCGTGACTGAGGGTGGATAGGCTCGGGTCGATTTTGGCCAGCAGTGTGTCCAGGTCCGACAGTGTTTGGCCGAACTTCTCCCCCCGGCCACTGAACGCTTGCGACAGCGCCCCCAGTGTCTCGTTGAGCTTCTCCGGCTCAATCTGGGACAACACCGAAACCAATTGCTGGAACACCGTATTGATCTCGACGGTGACGTTTTTGGCGTCGAGTACCTGTCCGGCGTACATCGACTGCGGCGATGGATCCGCCGGAGGTACCAGCTCGACGAATTTGGATCCGAACACTGTGGTCGAGGCGATATCGACGAGCGCATTCGCGGGAATGATCTGTAGCTCAGCAGGATCCATCGCCAGGTGGATGGCGGCCTGGCCATCAGGCAGCACTTCGATCGACTCCACCTTGCCGACTTGAGCGCCGTGCAATTTGACCTTGGCGTCGGGGCCCATCACCAGACCCGCGCGCGGGGACAGCACCGTTACCGGCACTGTGGCGGTGGCGCCGCCGCGGAACAGGACGATAGCGCCGGCGATCACTGCGGCGATAACCAAGATGGTGACCAGGCCGGTCAATGGCCGTACGGCATCACGCGTCATGTGTGGTGTCCCCCTAACCCGACAGGTTGAAGTTGCCGTTGGCGCCGTATACGGCCAGTGAGATCAGCAGGGTCACCGAGACCACGACAATCAGCGACGTGCGCACCGCGTTACC
>NZ_JACKTY010000004.1:0-71868 GCF_025822605.1 Mycolicibacterium komossense
ACAATCGAGCTGGTCATCGCCTACCGATCCGAATCTCGCCCCGCGTCAGGCCGATTTGCTCTGAACCAGTGGACTCAACTCACCCTGACACGCAGGGGTGCGCCGGTCGCCACGGACAAGCTCCCGCAGATGGGAGCTGGAGACGCACAGCGTCTGTAGGCACGACCAGCTCGACGTTAAGAGCTGGCCAGCTCAGTCACCCGCAGGAGGCAGCTAACTGCAGCCAGACCACACCACAACCCTCGGAACGCCCTAAGGAGACCGCAGCATGAGCGACACCATCCCCGAAACCCCCACAATCGACGGAGCCAGCTCCGCTGGACTCCCGGCCACACCCGCTGCGCCGACGCACGACGAGGGCGCCAACGAGCCTCAGAAGGTCAACAAAGAGGCCCAATACCGAGTCCAGCGCAACGAGGCCCGCACCGAGCGGGACGCCCTGGCCGCGAAGGTCGAACAGATGCAGCGCGCCGAGGTCGAACGGCTGGCCTCTGATGGCCTGAGCCATCCTGCTGACCTGTTCTCGCTGTCGGGCAACGAGGTGGCCGACTACCTGACCGATTCGGGTGACGTGGACGCCGCCAAGGTGGCCGCGGATGTCTCTGCCGTACTGGCCGAACGGCCCGGTCTGCGGAGAAACTCACCTGCGTTTGACCCAACCCAGGGCCACGGCGGCGGCAAGGCACCTGAGAAGCGGCTCCCGACGATGGCCGATTTCTTCCAGGCCAGCACCGACCACACACAACTCCCGAGCGTTCGCGCCAACTAGATCTCGGGGCGGGCCGTCTGTGGCGGCTCCCCTCGCAACACAAGCCTCCGTGAGGCACCCGAGGCCGATCTGTGATCGGCCCTATTCCATTGCAGAACAACACATCTAACGAAAGGTGGCCCTCATGGCTACTCAGCACTCAAACACCGCCGATGCCTGGACTCCCGAGGACTTCGGCAAGGTTCTGAACAAGGCGATCCAGGCCCAGTCGACCGCGTTCCGAGCGGGTTCGCTGTTCGGCACCGACAAGGTGCGTGTGAGCTTCCCGCTGTGGAGCTCCGACCCGTCTGCCGCTTGGCTGGACGAGCTGGAAGTGATCGTTCCGACGGACGGTGCGACGGGCTCGGTCACCAGCACGCCGTCCAAGGTCGGCGGCATCACGACGCTGTCCAATGAGATCCGCAACGACACCGACCCGGCGATTGCCGATCAGGCTGCCGCCGGTCTGGCGAACGACATCGCCAAGAAGATCGACGCCGCGTTCCTGGCGAACACCACGGCCAAGGCGAACAGCGGCCTCCTGTCACTGACCTCCTCGGTCGTGGACACCGGTGCCACGATCGCCAACGAGGATCCGTTCATCGACGCTATCTTCGCCGCCGAGGCTGTCGGCGCCAACATTGATCGGTGGATCATGCATCCCGATACCGCGAAGGTGCTGTCGAAGATCAAGAAGGGCACCGGCTCTAACGAGCGGCTGCTGGAGCGCACCACCGATGGCGCGTTCATCGCAGGCATCCGGGTGCTGACCGATCCCGCTGTCGACGCCAACACCAAGGCGTGGGGCCTGGACTCGACCCGCACCAAGATCGTGCTCCGACAGGGCACCGAGATGCGGATGTTCGACGTTCCGCGCCAGGACGCCATCGACGTTCGCGGCATCGCCCGCGTCGGCTTCGCGTTCCTGCATCCGCAGTCGGTCGTCCGTCTGCACGACGCCGCCTGATCGACGGACTAGTGGTTGAACGGGGGGAGGGGTCCAACAAGGCCCTTCCCTTCCTCAGGGGCTGGAACAAAGTCCTTGCAGACCCAACGGTCTCGCCAACTATCTCGAATCAGCAACTGGCCGTTACTGAGTCGGATTTTCTTCGCGCGGGCGAGCATCTCTTCGGCGAGGTTCTGAACCTCTTGGGCTTCCCAGGCAGCCGACATCACTCCGTCCGCCCTCTCGTGCCAGTCCTCGAAGGTTTCCGCAGTAAAGATCTCGGCGTCGCGCTCCGCATAATGGATGAAAAGGTCCTGGTCGTCATTGTTCGCGTAGATGCACGTGAGGACGTCATAGAAAGTGAGGGCGTCGGCGGGCCGGTAGAACTTCACATGCGCCCAGGGCCCTCCGTAAACGCGGAAAGCATCATCTGCGGTTACGGACGAACAGTTTGTGCCGCCGCTCTCGGCGTCGTTGTTATTCCTGTCGCAGATGTCTATGTGCTCCACTGCGCCACGCGGCGTTTTTATTGCCGCGATGGCGTGGCCTGCTTCGTGGTACGCAGTGTGACGCCGTTCGGGGTAGTCCTCGTCCACGTGTCAGAGCTTAGATGCGGAGAGCCGCCGGGGCTATGTGCTGCACTACGCACTCGCTAGAGCGCCGCTACTCGCGGGCACCGCTCTGGCCCGCGTCGCTCGCTCGTAGCAATGCGTTCTTGTGGTCGAGCGCAATGTTGTACGCCTGGTGACCGCTCTTAACGCCACCCGGCGGTGTGAGCACTGTGACTGGACCGCCCTCGAACTGGTGGGTGGCCGCCCACCATCCGGTCTCTAGGCGTGCCATCACGTAGGAGTGGCGTTGCCACGTGAGGATGGACGCACAAGACCCGCGCTCGTTCTTCGGCTCGAGGTCGTTGAACTTGAACTTCGTTGTCACGTTAGTTCTTTCACACCTGATCGTCGTTGTCGTTCTTGGTGATCAGATAGTCACAGGCGAGGCGGTCTCGGGCAAGAGGCGAACGGCACGCGCCCATCATTGATGCCGCTCAGAGAACGGACCCCACTCCAGGGGGGATCCCCTCCCGGCACCCTTCCCGACCGGTCGGTTATGCGGGTGCCGAATCGTGCGAGCAATAAACCCCTGTTTTTCCGAGAGTCAGTTAGAAAGAGGAAATATGCGTACACCTGCGGGTTTGCAGGCGCAGGGCAAGGCTCTGTGGAAGAAAATCACAGGCGAGTTCGACCTGGAAACCGAGCCAGACAGGCTGGAACTGCTGTTTCAGGCGTGCAAAACCGCCGACCAGATCGCCGAGCTAGACGAGGCAGCCGCCGAGGGCCCGCTGACCGTTAGGGGCAGCATGGGCCAGCCGGTGATCTCCCCGTTCATTGCAGAGGCTCGAGTTCAGCGCGGCTTGCTCGCCCAGTTGCTGGGCCGAATGAACTTCTCGGACACCGATGAGTAGGGCCGGTCGCAAGACGAAGCGGAAACGCCAGGCGATCGCCAAGAGGCAACCGTCTACGTCATTCGTCGACATCCTCAAGCGCCGACTCACTTCCCCCGCCGTCTCGAGGCCCTGGAACGAGGACGACGAACGGCGCTACCAGAAGCAGTTCAACAAGGCATCGCCGCTGAGCCATCAGCTCAGCCGCCAAATCATCTAGGAGACAACCATGACCCCGAATCTCACCCCCGGCGACAAAGCCACCGTGACCGGCCCCCTGCGGGTCACCGAGACCACCCCCGGGGGCTGCGTGTTTCTCAAGCCAGGCGAGACCGTCGAGGTGCTCGAACCCGCCAACGCCGAGGGTTCGGTGTTCGTCCAGGGCAACGAGTCCGGGCCGCGCCAGTACATTGCGGCTTCCTCGCTTACCCCGGTGGCGGACTGATGGCATACGCAACCGCTGCAGACGTTCAGGCCATCGCAGGACGGGAGCTTTCGACCGAGGAGATCGCACTCGCTACACGCCGACTGGCTCAGGTGGAGCGGATGATCGTCCGCAGGGTTCCCGACCTCGCCGGCCAAACCGAGGCAGGCGAGATCGACCGCCAGGACGTGATCGACATCGAAGCTGAGGCCGTGCTGCGGGTGCTCCGCAACCCCGAGGGCATCCGGTCGGAGACCGATGGCACCTACGGATACCAGCTTTCCAGCGAGGCAGCCGATAACCGGCTGCGGATCCTCCCCGAGGAGTGGCTGACGCTGGGCATCAAGCCCAGCAAGATGTTTCAGATCTCCCCAGGCCGCGGAGGAGTCGCGCTGTGAGCCTCCTCCGCCGCGGGATCGAGACCGTCAAGGTGTTCCAGGAGATCCAGAACCCGATCACCGACTCAGACGGCAACACCTGGACCCGACCGGCCAAGATTGGAACGCTCGTCCGAGCCGTGGTGCAGCCGCTGGGCTTGCTCGGCGCTCCATCCGAGAACCAGGACGGCGGGTTCCACACCGAGAGCCGTTACCGGCTCCGGTTGATCAACTACCCGAATATTCTTGGCGCTCAGTCGCAGATCGAGTGGCGCGGCAAGCGGTACTCCATCGAGGGTGACGCGATGATCTACAACGGGAGCCACCGAACTGCTCACGTCGATTACGTGATGGCGCGGAGGTAATCCGGCACGAGGCCGTCGTCCTGCTTCTCACCGGTTGGCCCCCGCCTGTTGCCGCTGTCGTGTCGGCCGTCCCAGGATGGGGCCTCCAACACAGCGAACGTCGCCAGTAGTTCGACGTAGGGACGCTAAGCCGCCGCGGCCAGCCCCTCGGCAGCAGTCACACCCGGCGGCAGCAGGCGCGCGGTGCGCTCGTTCACGTCGTAATCGATCAGCCGGTCCCTATGAAGCGGCTTCAACACATCCTTCCGGAACGACGGCAAGCCAGGGTGCTCCAACCAACGGAGCAGATCTGATTCGGCGACATCGCCCGCCTCGGTCAAGAGCAACAAAAGGGTCTGCTGCTTCCACGTCAATCCCTTACGCAGGACACGCTTCTTGTCGCCATGGGTCCACACCCACGTCACCTCACGCTCAACGAGGCCCTCAACGATCTCGGTCGCTTCCTCGGTCGTGAGCGTATGGAGCAGGCGAACCAACTCGGCCATGAGCCACTTGGACGTGTACAAAACTGCGGTGGCGTCCATGTGGTTCGGATCAACATCAGCGCCAGCGTGGCCGACACCCCGGTTGTTCCGGATGTCGTACAGCCCCATCATCATCCGAGGTATGAGAATGCGTGCCGTCCGGCTGTTCGGCACCTGTTGGTAGGTGCGCTCCATGTCCCAGCACGTGTTTGGGAATCTGCTCGGCTTCTCCGCGCGCGCCGGGTATGTCCCGCCCTCCAGCCAGCCCTTGCAAATCGTGTAGACGGCCTCGCACAGCTTGCCGCCGTTTAACTCCGAGGGCTCCCATTTGCGCTCCCGGTAGTTCTTGACGATCTCGTTGAACGCATTCAGTAGGTCGTCACGCAGGGTGGTCGGCAGGACCGAGAACGCGTCGGCCGGAGCGAGGCTCACGTTAGGTCCCCTCGCCGCGCAGCATGCCCTGCACGTACACCAATCCCTCGTGCGTCACCTTGTAGGTCTTGCGAGCCTGCCTGGACTTGCCTGTCTTTTGCACCTGGACGATCCGCGCCGGCTTCTTCTGCATGTTCGCGGTAAGCGCATCTGTGATGTTGCTGATGGCGTGGCCTAGGTTCTTGAGTTCTTTCTGCAGGACCGCCGACTGCCAGGTGCTTTGGCTCTGGATTGTCTGCAACCAGTACGCGGCGACGAGGGCCTTATCAGGGTTGGTCTTCGGCTGAGCCTTATCGAACAGGTCGGCGAAGTGTTCGTACACCGGGGCTTCCTCAGCGATCTCCTCGTCAGTGACCTCCTCGCCGCCGCCGCCGATTCCATTAGCGGCACCGCCGCCATGGCGACTACCCGATGAGACGTTCAGGCTCACGCCGTATCGCTCTGCTGCCCAACGCAGGACACGGCCACGCGCATCATCTTCGAGGTCAGCCAGCGCTGTGGCGAGTGCCGACATGGCTTCGATCTCGGGGTCCGCCATGATGCCTCCTATTGGCCAATGGACCTCAAGAGTATACCCAATGTTGACGCCAATAGAGTTCATGTCGCCTTCGAATACAACCGGCTCGCGGAGGACAGGTGACCCTAGCTCGTCAGGACGACTGCGGCTGCGGAGTCAGGCGGCTATAAGACCCTGTCGAAATAACTGCGTTCACCTTTGCGGCACAAGACATACCGCAGACGGGCGTCTAGGTAGAGCTGCCGTCGCTCCCCTTCGTCGGCAGTCTTCCACGCCTCCGCTTTCGTCTGGCCAGTCTCCTCGGCCACCCAGCCGGCCACGCGGCTCGGCACGGCCGCGAGCTGATCGCGCTTGGCCACCTGAGCCTTCAACCGCTCCATCCATAGCCGTTCATCCTCCGGTGTCGTCAATAGACCCGCGTCGGACTCCATCCGCAGCCGTTCGATAGTCGCGTTGACTTGCTCTAGCTCGGCACTGTGGTCCTCCCCAGGAAAGAACACACTTCGAGTCATAGGTTCGTCACCTCGGTTGTAGGTGAACTCGTGTGCCAATTGGAAATCCACGTCGTCACCCCGCGCCGACACCCCGTTGCAGTTCAACGGAGTGCGTCCGCACCTGTACGTGCGCCACTCTCGCATCTCCCCCGTGGTCTTGAGATTCTTACGGGTGGTCTGCTGAGCCAGCGAGGCCCCGCAGATGCCCTCGGCGACACCACACGCTGGGCACCCGGTGCAACCGCACACGGCAACGCCCAAAACCGGATTTGTCGTCTTGCTCGGTGTCCGCTGGCCCAGCTTCCGGAGCTGGGCAGCCTTCTGTATCTGCCGCCAAGTGTCGGCGTCGAAGGTCGCCGGTCCAAGCCGGATCGGCTCCCCGTCGGCGTCGAGCACCGTCATCGTCTGCTTGCCCCGCCCGGTCATCTTCAAGCCCTGAGTCCTCGGTGAGGTGAGTGCGTCGATCACGACGTTGACCGACCACGGCCGAGCCTTCGCAGGCTTCCCGGCAGCTACCCGCGCACGGTCCATGTTCGTGAGGTGACCGGACTCGTTGAGCCACGCGGCGATACGGATGAAGCTCCAGCCTTCCAGCAGACGACTGGCCATCGAGTGGAGCAACGCCTTGCCGGTCTCGTCGGTGTCGAGACCCTTGCCCTTGCCGCTGGGGTGATCGATCACCTTGAACCCCAGTGGTGGAACTCCCGAGGCCCAGCGGTCCATGCCGCGTAGTGCTCGGTGGCTGTCCTGAGCCCTCGTCTTGAACCTGTTCAACTCCAACTGGGCGAAAAACGAGCCGAGGTAGACAAATAGCTCGGCCATCATCTCGTCGATGCCCTTGACGGCACCGGGCCCCTTGGGCCGATAGTCCAGCGTCAGGCCGTCATCCGCGAACGCGACGACCTTCCGCCGTTCTTCGGCCCAGCGGGCGAAGTCCACACAGTGACGGGTCGACCGGAAAGCCCGATCCATCTTCGACCAGACGATCACGTCCCACGCGGCTGCCCCCTCCTCGGTGAGCCACGGTCCGAGGTCTGGGCGATCTTCGGGTCGTTTCTCAGCTGACACCCCGAGATCCTCGAACTGGCCCACGACCTCGTACCCCTTGGCCTCGGCCCACTTCGTCGTGGCCTCCAACTGCGCCAAGTGCGAGACCTTCTGCGGCCCTTGGACTACCGAGACTCGTGCGCCGACGATCGCGCGTGGAGCTTGCTTCGACATGGTTGCAATCGTATCTCCACTTGCTGATCCAGCATCATCCCCACCAACAGAGCAAACGGATTGGCCGCGAGCAGCGCATCGGCCGCGGGATCCTGCACAAGCTGCAGCTTCGACATCCGGTCAGTCTAAGACGCCCCGACTCATCCATTCGGGCCCGAGTCCGGTCAATTCGGGAGTCTGCGCGCCGGGGGGTGTGCGATCGTAAAGGCCGATAACCGGTGGTCGCCGGCGGATAAGCCCTGAGGAGACGGACATGAGACGGGTCATCGCACCTCTTGTCGGGGCGGCCGTCACCGCCATTGCCTTGGCAAGCTCAGCCCAAGCGATCCCCGACCAGGGCACACCGGCCTTCGACGAATACCTCCAAGGCCTGCAACGCAACGGCTACAACCTCAATCCGGATACTGCGTGGCGGGTTGCCCATCAGGCATGCATCGGTGGCCTCCCGGGATACATCGGTTTGGAACTGGCCGCACAAGGGGTGATCGGCCCGGGCGCGCAAGATCGCGTGATGGACGTGGCCAGAAAGTACGCCTGCCCGGTTCAGTAGCCGACACCTCGTCATCGCGAGGCTAGATTCACCTCCATGTCCGGCGAGTTCGCGTTCGCGTTGGCCGCAGCGCTGCTCCTCGTCGCCGCAGCGGCAGCCGTGATCGTGGTGCGCACCCGCCGCGTCGTCGCCACCCCGACCGAGCGCGCGGTGCACGCCACCTTGCACACCGCCTCGCTCGCCGCCCGCGCCCTGCGCAAGGGACTGGACGCCGACTCCGCTGCCGCGGCGATCCCCTATCTGCGTGATCTCACCGGCACCGAGGGCGTCGCCCTCTACGACGGCGACGCGCACCTGCTCGCGCACGAGCCGCCCGCCGATCCGATGTGGACACCAACGTTGTTGACGCGCTGTCAGCGGGCGGCGCAAGTGTCGATCGCCGGCCAGCGACGGGTACTGGCCGGCGGCGAGGAGCCCGCGGTGGTCGCCCAACCACTACTGCCCGACGACAGCAGTGTCGACGGCGTGCTGGTCATCGTCACCGACACCACACCGGGCCCCGGCATGCTCGGCGCGGTCGGCGAAGTCGCGCGGTACGCGACCAGCCAGCTCGAGCTCGCCGAACTCGACGCGTCACGGGCCCGGCTCGACCGTGCCGAGGTTCTGGCGCTGCGGGCCCAGATCAGCCCGCATTTCGTCTACAACGCACTGAACACCATCGCGTCCTTCGTCCGAACCGATCCGGACCGGGCCCGTGAGCTGATCCTCGACTTCGCCGACTTCACCCGATACTCCTTCCGGGCGGCCGGCCCCTACACACTGCTGGCCGACGAACTGCGCAACATCGATCGCTACGTCACGCTGGAGCGCGCCCGGTTCGGCGCGGCACTGGACGTCAAGCTGCAGGTCGCCCCGGAAGTGCTCAACGTCGTCGTCCCCTTCCTGGCCCTGCAACCGTTGGTGGAGAACGCCGTTCGGCACGGCCTGGCCGGTCGCGCCGGCGGCATGATCACCGTGATCGCCCGCGACGAGGGCGCCGACTGTGTCATCACCGTCGAGGACGACGGCGTCGGGATGGATCCGGAGGTCCTGCAATCGGCGCACGCCGACGCGCTCGGCACCGACCCGAACGGCGACCAGACGGCCCACGTCGGGCTGACCAATGTCGACCATCGGCTGCGCGCCGCATTCGGCAACGATTACGGTCTGGTGGTCGAGACGTCCCTCGGGGCGGGCACGAAGGTGATCATGCGGGTGCCCAAATTCCGTCCCGGTGTCCATGTCTAGCGCAATCGGAGGTCACCGCACGTGACCCGGCTACTCGACGTGCTCGCCGTCGATGACGAACGTCCCGCGCTCGATGAATTGACCTACCTCCTAGACGAACACCCTTGTGTGGGCAGGGTGCACGGCGTCGGTGACGCGAACTCGGCCCTACGGGAACTGACCGAACGCCGTCATGACGCGATCTTCCTCGACATCAATATGCCCGGCCTGTCCGGCCTCGAACTCGCCGCGGTGCTGGCCAACTTCTCCCAGCCGCCCGCGGTGGTTTTCGTGACCGCGCACGAGGACAAGGCCGTCGCTGCCTTCGATGTCGGCGCGACGGACTATCTACTGAAACCGCTTCGCGCACAGCGCCTCGACGAGGCGGTCCGCCGCGTGCTCGCCGCGCGCACAGCCGAGCCGGCGGCCGCGGACGGCGGTGACGAAGTGCTGCCCGTCGAGCTCGGTGGCGTCACCCATCTGGTCCGCAGGGACAGCATCGGCTGGGTGGAAGCCGACGGCGATTACGCCCGGCTGCACGCGTCATCGGGTTCACATCTGGTCCGGATCCCGTTGTCGTCACTCGAAAGCCGCTGGCGCAACCACGGTTTCCAGCGCGTGCATCGATCGTATCTGGTTGCTCTGCATCATGTTTCGGGACTACGCAGTACCGACGGCGGCGTACTGGTCCGGGTCAAGGTCAACGGCGAATCCCCTGCCGTCGAGCTGCCCGTCAGCCGCCGCCAGACCCGGGAACTGCGGGACCGGCTGGTGCGGGAGCCGATGCGCAATTATCGCCCGGGCGCCAATGACCAATCCTGAACCCACTCCGCGCAAACGGGTGGTGCTCGCGCACCGCCGGGGCGCGCGCATGGTCCGGACCCGCGTCGAGCTCCAGGAGCAGACCGAGGTCGGTGACGCGCTGGTGCGCGGCCTGGTCCGAGCGCAGCTCGGTCTCGCCCTACGCCTGGCCACGGTGGTGCTGTGCATCATCGGGGCGATTCCGCTACTCGGAAACGCTTTTCCCGCCTTGGAGGCGCTGACGCTATTCGGCGTCAAGGTGAACTGGCTGATTCTGAGCGTCCTGCTCTATGCCCTGCTCTTTGGCGTCGGCCGACTGTTCGTCCGACTGGCCGAGCAGGGTGAGCGCGATTTCATCGGCATCGTGAACGACGGTCTCGCCGACAACGCCGACGAACCATGACCGCTCTGACAGCTTCCGCGCTGCTGTTGGCGGCGTTGGCGACGGTGCTCGTCGGCGCATACGGCGGCCGACTGTCGCGGACCACCTCCGATTTCCTGGTGGCCTCGCGCACCGTCGGCCCGCGGTGGAACGCCGCCGCAATATCCGGTGAATATCTCTCCGCCGCCTCGTTTCTCGGTGTCGCCGGGTTGGTCGCCAAATATGGTGCCGACGCACTCTGGTACCCGGTCGGATTCACCGCCGGGTATCTCGGCTTGCTGTTGTTCGTTTCCGCGCCGCTGCGCCGCTCAGGCGCCTACACAGTGCCGGATTTCGCCGAGTTCCGGCTGGGCTCGCCGCGGGTACGGACGGTGAGCATGCTCGTGGTCGTGGTGATCTGCGTGCTCTACCTGGTCCCGCAGTATCAAGGAGCCGGGCTCACCCTGAAAATCCTTCTCGGCGTGCCCGTCTGGATCGGACCAGTGGCCGTCGCTGCCATCGTGATCGCCAACGTCGTCGGTGGCGGCATGCGCTCGATCACCTTCGTGCAGGCGTTTCAGTACTGGCTCAAACTGACGGCCATCGCGGTCCCGGCGCTGGCACTGTCGGTGCTGTTCCTGACCGACCGCACCGACCTCGGTGGCCCGCTGCCGCCGGCCGTGCAGCAACAGACCACCGTCTCCGTCGAAACCGATGTGGTGGTCCAGGTCCCGCGACCGGCGGGGATCTCCGTCACGGGAACTCTGGATGGGCACCACCTCGACGACGCCACCATTCCCGGGCCCGGCCAGTACACCCTGGGCCGGGGCACCACGCTGACCTTGGCCGCCGGCGCCAGCACCCCGGTGGTGGCGGGCACTCCGGCCAACAGCGACCAGTGGCTCGCCTCCGGTGGTGGTCTGGGCGGGGGTCACCCGCTCTACCAAGTACTTTCGATCATCATCGCGACATTCCTCGGCACCATGGGCCTGCCGCACGTGCTGGTCAGGTTCTATACCAACCCCGACGGCAGGGCCGCCCGGCGCACGGCCCTGGCCGTGATCGCCCTACTGTCGCTGTTCTATCTGTTCCCCACTTTGCTCGGCGTGTTCGCCCGCCTCTACGTACCGCAGCTGCTCATCACCGGGACCGCCGATGCCGCGGTGCTGCTGCTGCCGAGCGCGGCACTCGGTGGTTGGCTCGGCGCCGGGCTGGCCGCGCTGGTGGCGGCCGGCGCCATCGCGGCGTTCCTGGCCACCTCGTCGGGTCTGCTCGTCAGCATCGCCGGCGCGCTGGCCACCGACGTGCTGCGCGGAGGGGTCCGCGACTTCCGGCTGGCGGCGCTCGTCGGCGGGGTGGTCCCGATCCCGCTCGCCCTGGCGGCGTCGTCGATCGAACTGTCCCGCAGCGTCGGTCTGGTCTTCGCGGTCGCGGCCTCCACGCTGTGTCCACTGCTGGTGCTCGGCATCTGGTGGCGACGGCTGACCAGCGTCGGCGCCATCTGCGGACTGGCCGTGGGCGGCGTCCTATCGGGAACGGCAACCACGCTGGCCGTCACCGGCGGTATCGACGACGGACTGCTCGGCGGCTGGCCGGCCGCGTTGATCGGCTATCCGGCCGCGGTCACCGTGCCCTTGGCGTTCCTGACGATGGTGGTCGCCAGCCGGCTGACGGGATCGACCGCACCCCCGGATGTGGCCCGCATTTTCGCCAGGATGCACGTGCCCGAACGGCTGGGGATGGGCGTCGAACGCCTGCCCCGCGACTGACCGCTCATCGCCGGCCACACACCGTTTGCCGCAGGGCTCTGGGCTTCCGCGGGCCACCCTGCCAAAGTCCTGTGAATGTGATCTCGGTCTCAATATGCTCGTGCGCACACGCAGTTCACATCGAGGTCAGGAGCATCCGGTGTCCACCACCGATCTGCCGTCCGCCCCCACCGGGGAGCAGTTCATCGCCGCCCAGGCCAGCCCGGAATTCCAGGAACTCCGGAGTCGCCTACGCCGCTTCGTCTTTCCGATGACGGCCTTCTTCCTCATCTGGTATGCCACCTACGTCGTCCTCGGCGCCTTCGCCCACGACTTCATGGCCACTCCCGTGTTCGGCAACGTCAACGTCGGTCTGCTGATCGGGCTGGGCCAGTTCCTGACCACCTTCATCATCACCGGTCTCTACGTCCGGTTCGCCAACCGTGAACTCGACCCACGGGCGGCCGCCATCCGCACCGAGCTGGAAGGGGGATCCCAGTGACCACCACGCTTCTCGCCGCCGAAACCGTCGGCAATCCCGTCGCCAATATCGGCATCTTCGCCGCCTTCGTCGTCGTGACGATGATCGTGGTCGTCAAGGCCAGCAAGCGCAACGCCACGGCCGACGAATTCTTCACCGGCGGAAGATCTTTCACCGGACCGCAGAACGGCATCGCGATCGCCGGTGACTACCTGTCAGCAGCGAGCTTCCTCGGCATCGCCGGTGCCATCGCGGTCTACGGCTACGACGGCTTCCTCTACTCCATCGGGTTCCTGGTGGCCTGGCTGGTGGCGCTGCTGCTGGTCGCCGAATTGTTGCGCAACACCGGCAGATTCACGATGGCCGACGTGCTGAGCTTCCGCCTGCGGCAGCGCCCGGTCCGGATGGCGGCGGCCACCTCGACGCTGACGGTCTCGTTGTTCTATCTGCTGGCGCAGATGGCCGGTGCCGGCGGCCTGGTCGCACTGTTGCTCGACGTCAAGAGCCGTGGCGGGCAGTCTCTGGTGATCGCCGTCGTCGGCATCCTGATGATCGTCTACGTGCTGGTCGGCGGGATGAAAGGCACCACATGGGTGCAGATCATCAAGGCGTGTCTGCTGATCGCCGGCGCCGGCCTGATGACCGTGATGGTGCTGGCCAAATTCGGGCTGAATTTCTCCGACATCCTTGGCTCCGCCCAGACCGCGGTGTCCGAAGCCACCACCAAGGGTGTCGCCGGCCGCGACGTCCTGGCGCCCGGCGCCCAGTACGGCGGTTCGACGACGTCGCAGATCAACTTCATCTCACTGGCGCTGGCGCTGGTGCTGGGCACCGCCGGTCTGCCGCATGTGCTGATGCGGTTCTACACCGTGCCCACCGCCAAAGAGGCCCGGCGATCGGTGGTCTGGGCGATCGCCCTGATCGGCGCCTTCTATCTGTTCACCCTGGTACTCGGCTACGGCGCGGCAGCCTTGGTCGGCCCCGACCGAATCCTGGCCGCGGCAGGCGGGGTCAACTCGGCCGCACCGCTGCTGGCCTTCGAACTCGGCGGGGTCATCTTGCTCGGCGTCATCTCGGCGGTCGCCTTCGCGACGATCCTCGCGGTGGTCGCCGGCCTGACCATCACCGCGTCGGCCTCGTTCGCGCATGACATCTACGCGAATCTGGTGCGCCACGGGGATAGGAAAGTGACCGAGCAGGAACAGGTGCGGGTCTCACGGATCACCGCCGTGGTGCTCGGTGTGCTCGCCATCGGTCTCGGCATCCTGGCCAACGGCCAGAACGTGGCGTTCCTGGTGGCCTTGGCGTTCGCGATCGCCGCCGCGGCCAACCTGCCGACCATCATCTTCTCGCTGTACTGGGCCCGGTTCAACACCCGCGGTGCGCTGTGGAGCATGTACGGCGGGCTGATCTCAACCCTGGTGCTGATCGTCTTCTCCCCCGCCGTGTCCGGCGCGAAAACGGCGATGATCCCCAGCGTCGACTTCGCCTGGTTCCCGCTGGCCAACCCCGGCATCGTCTCGATTCCGCTGGCCTTCATCCTCGGAGTCGTCGGCACGCTGGCCTCCTCGGAGCGTGGCGACCCGGCCATCAACGCCGAGATGGAAGTCCGCTCGCTGACCGGCGTCGGCGCCGAAAAGGCCGTCAACCACTAAGCCGGGAAGGGGTAGCCCTGCCGCGACGTTGCGGGGTTACATGACGCAGACTCGGACGGTGACACCGCCGACCAACACCGCGCGAAGGCGCTATGGATTCGCCCTCCTGACCTACGCTTTCGCTGCGGTGATGATCGGCACCACCCTGCCGACACCGATGTACGCGCTCTACGCGGACCGCATGCATTTCGCGGTGTTCACCACCACGGTCATCTTCGCGACCTACGCCGTCGGTGTGCTCTTCGCGTTGCTCGCATTCGGCCGCTGGTCCGATGCGGTGGGCAGGCGGCCGATGCTGCTGGCCGGGGTGGTGGCCGCGCTGATCAGTGCAGTGCTCTTTCTGGTGGCGCACACGGTGCCCGAATTGCTGGTCGCCCGGGTGCTCTCGGGGCTGTCGGCGGGGCTGTTCACGGGCACGGCCACGGCGGCGGTCATCGAGGCCGCGCCGGAGAGCTGGAAGTCCAGAGCCGCCGCGGTGGCGACAGTCGCCAATATCGGCGGACTCGGGCTGGGCCCGCTGGTCGCCGGCATCCTGGTGCAGTACGCACCGGCACCGCTGGCGCTGAGCTTCATCGTCCACATCGTGTTGATGGTGTTGGCCGGCGGCGCCGTGTTGTTCTCCGCCGAGACCTCCGAACGCCAAGGCACGATCGGCATCCAGCGGCTGTCCGTGCCGCCGCAGACCAGGGCGGTGTTCGCCACCGCCGTCACCGCCGCGTTCGCCGGTTTCGCGGTGACAGGCTTGTTCACGGCCGTCGCCCCCTCCTTCATCTCCAACGTCATCGGTATCGGCAACCACGCGGTTGCGGGCGCAATCGTCTGCTCGGTGTTCGCCGCCTCGGCGGTGGCGCAGATACTCGGGCTCCGGATACCGCCGCCGCGCGCGATCGCGGCCGGTTGTGCGCTGCTCGTGGTCGGGATGCTCATGTTGGCTGTGGCGCTGCATTTTTCGTCGCTGCCCGGTTTGATCGCGGCGGCCGTGGTGGCCGGCGTCGGACAGGGCATCAGCTTCGGCCGCGGCCTGGCCGCGATTTCCGATCAGACCCCACCGGAGCGTCGGGCCGAAGTCAGCTCGACCTACTTTGTCGTCGCCTATATCGCCATCGCGGTACCGGTGATCGGTGAGGGCGTGGCGAGCCAGCATTGGGGTCTGCGGACCGCGGGCGTGACGTTCGCGATCGCCGTGGCCGTGCTGTCGGCGGTGTGCCTGGTGGCGGTGCTGATCCAGGAACGTGCCGACAAGATCTAGTCCCCACTGCGCTCGCGATATTTAGGGACTTCTACTCAGGTGCCCGCGGGCCCCGAGAACCTACGTTGGCCGCATGCCATTGAGACTCGGGTTCCCCGGCCCCGCCGAGGTCGCCGCGCAGACCCCGCCCGATCGCGACCGGGCCATCGACGTCATCCGCATCGCCGCGCTGACCGGAGTGGTCATCGGCCATACCGTGATGGCCACCAGCATGATCCGCGACGAGGTGTTCATCTGGGACAACCTGCTGACCACATCCGTCGTGTTCCAGGCTCTGACCTGGGTGTTTCAGATCATGCCGCTGTTCTTCTTCGCCGGCGCCGCGGCCTGTGTGGAGTCCTGGCAACCGGGTGCCGGTTGGGGTGGCTGGCTGATGAAGCGCTGTACCCGGCTGTTCCGTCCGGTGTTCTATTACGTGGCGTTCTGGGTGGTCACTCTGCTGGTACTGCACCGGGTGCTGCCGGTGCACGTCTACGAACCCATCGCCGGGATCTCCATCCAGTTGCTGTGGTTTCTCGGCGCGTACGTACTGATGCTCGCCGCGGTCCCGCTGCTGTACCGGATCACCACCACAGCACAGCTGGCCGCGGCGGTCGCCGGGGTGTACACCACCGTGATGGTGGTCGACGTCATCCGGCTGCACCTGCCCGCCTTGGCGCCGCTCGGCTATCTGAACATGGCGGCCTGGGTGATCCCCGGTCTATTCGGCGTGGCGTATCGCCGCCGGATGATCGACGGTGCGGCCGCGCTCAAGCTGGGCCTGCTGATGTTGGGCGCCAACCTGGCCCTGCTGTGGTTCGGACCGTACGAACTGAGCCTGGTCGGTATCGAAGGACAGCGCCCGGCGAATATGACGCCACCGTCGCTGCTGCTGGCCGGCCACGCAATCATGATGTGCGCGTTCGCGATCGCGGCGGCACCGGCGATCGCCAGGTGGGCGCAGCGTCCCCGGGTTTGGTGGCTCACGGTGATCGGCAACTCCGGCGCGATGACGCTGTATCTGTGGCATATGCCCGCACTGCTGCTGATGCACCTGGCGTTCGACCAGCTGGGGCTCTACCGATATCCAGGTCAACCAGACCTGCTGCCACTGAGCATCATTCAATTGGCCATCATGCTCGTCGTCGTAGGCGTGCTGTTCCTGACGCTGCGCCCGCTGGAGAACAATCCGCTGCCCGGCTGGGATGGCCCGATAGCCACCGAGCCAGGACCGCGCAGCGGGATTGTCGGTGCGATGCTGTGTCTGGCCGGCGCGGTGACGTTGGCAGCGGTGAAGTGGGGCCTCAAGGACGACGGTCTCTACTGCGTGGCGGTCATGGTCGCAGCATTGATCGGCGCCCGGTTGCTCAGCCGCACGTCCCGGCACGCCTCAGTGTTGAGTCAGAGCTGAGTGCGGCTCCCACTCGAACCTATCCGCACTGAGCTCTGACCGATTGCCTAGCCGCTCTTGCGGCGGAACTCGCGGCGGTTCTCGGCCGCACCGTGCGCCTTCAACTGCTTGGCGCCCCCGTCGCGGTGCTCGTTGCCCGACGCCGACTTGGTGTTCTTACGTTCCAGCGCCTCGCGGAACTTACGTTTCGTGTCATCCTCCGGTGCGGAGTCTTTAGCCATACCGGCAGCGTAGCGCTTATCTCATGCCGGGCGGCATACCGTAGAGATGCGAGATCGGCAGCGTGAGCAGCACCCGCCGGTCGGTCACCATCGCCCGCCGGTAGTCGCCCCAGTCGGGGTGTTCACCGGCGATGTTGCGGTACAACGCAATCAGCCCTTCGACGGTGTCGTCATGTGGTGTGGCGGCAGGCGGTGTGAGGATCGCGTCACCCTCGGCGACGGCGTAGGACCAGCCGTCGTCAGAACTCACCAGTACCGATGCCCGCGGATCACGACGCAGGTTGCGCGTCTTGGCGCGCGGTTCGGTGATCGACACCTGGATGACGACGTTCTGCGCGTCGAAGTGATACGACACGTTCGACAGCTGCGGTCTGCCGTCGCCCTTGATGGTGGCTAGCACGCCCAGCGAGTTGCCGCTGATGACGGCGAGCAGTTTGTCATCGAATACCTGTCGGCCCATGCTCCGAGCGTACGTCGCGCACGCAGGGAGGAGACCGTTTCACCCGGGGACGGTTCGCTGCCCGAGGGTAGGGTTTCTGGGGATGAGTGCTGCGATCCGACACAAAGCCGAACTGACCGGTGTCTCCGAGACTGCGTTACTGACCCTCAACGCGCGGGCGCGCGAGGCGCGCCGGGCTGATGCGATCATCGACGACCCGATGGCGATCCGTCTGGTCGACTCGATCGACGCCGATTTCGGCAAATTCGGGTCGGCGCGCCAGGAGATGGCACTGCGCGCGCGAGCCTTCGACCTGATCACCAAGCGCTATCTGGCCAGTCATCCCGATGCAGGAGTCGTGGCATTGGCCGAAGGGCTGCAGACCAGCTTCTGGCGGCTCGACGACAGCTTGCACGCCAGCCGATTCCGTTGGCTCACAGTTGATTTGCCGCCCATCATCGAACTTCGGCGCCGACTACTGCCCGAGAACCCGCGGGTGGCGCTGTGCGCCCAGTCGGCGCTGGACTACAGCTGGATGGACCGCGTCGAGACCGAGCACGGAGTCTTCATCACTGCCGAGGGTCTGCTGATGTACCTGCAGCCCGAGCAGGCTCTGGGGTTGATCGCCGAGTGTGCCAGCCGTTTCCCCGGCGGGCAGATGTTGTTCGACTTGCCGCCGACCTGGTTCACCGCGGTGGCGCGGCTCGGTCTGCTGCGGCCGTCGTTGCGCTACACGGTGCCCGCGATGCCGTTCAGCCGGTCGACCGACCAGCTGGCGGACCTGGCCGATACCATTCCCGGGATCCGGGCGGTCCGCGACCTGCAGATGCCGCCGGGACGGGGCTGGGTGTTCAACACGCTGCTCTCGACGGCGTATCAGGTACGGGTACTGGACCGGCTGCGGCCCACCTTGACCCTGCTGGAATTCGGCTGAACCGGTTGGGTTCTCAGCCGAACTCGGTGTCGAGATAGCGCAGCGCCTCCGCCTTGCCCAGCCCGAGCGCCCGCGCCACTTCCCCGTACGCGTGCGCCGCGGCGGCCATCGCGGCATCGGCCGGATCCGCGTGGGCGATGAAACTGCCGAACCTGCCCCTGGTTTCGAGAATTCCAGCAGTCTCCAGTTCGCGGTAGGCCCGCGCTACCGTGTTCACCGCCAGACCGAGCCGGGACGCCAACTCCCGCACGGTGGGCAACCGGGTGCCCGGCGGCAACCTGCCGTCGCGAACCCCCTCGATGACCTGCGTGCGTAATTGATCGAACAACGGCTTGGCCGCATGCTCGTCAATGTGTAACCAGTCCCCCAACTCCACGTGTCCAGTATCCAACAGACCAGCTATTTTGGTGATGTGCGCATAGCGGTTCTCAGTGGTGCGGGAATCTCCGCCGAGAGCGGGGTGCCCACCTTCCGCGACGACAAGAACGGGTTGTGGGCGCGTTTCGACCCCTACGAGCTGTCCAGCACGCGGGGGTGGGCGGAACACCCCGAGCGGGTCTGGGCCTGGTATCTGTGGCGCCACCATCTCGTGCAGCGGGTGCAACCGAATGACGGGCATCGCGCGGTCGCCGCCTGGGGCAACCATCCCGGGGTCACCGACGTCGCCGTCATCACCCAGAATGTCGACAACCTGCACGAGCGCGCCGGCAGCGCGGCGGTGCATCATTTACACGGCAGCCTCTTCGAATTCCGTTGCGATTCTTGCGGTTCCCGCTACACCGGACCACTGCAGGATGTCGACGAGCCGACGTTGGAGCTGACACCGCCGGTCTGCGCGCTCTGCGCCGGCCTGATCCGGCCGAGCATCGTCTGGTTCGGCGAGCCCCTACCCGAAAGACCGTGGCAGGCCGCCGTCGACGCCGTGAGCATCGCCGATGTGCTCGTCGTGGTCGGCACTTCCGGGCTGGTCTACCCCGCCGCGGGCCTACCCGATATCGCGCTGTCCCGGGGCGCCGTGGTCATCGAGGTCAACCCGGAGGCGACCCCGCTGTCGGGCACCGCGACGGTCACCATCCGGGAAAGCGCCAGCACCGCGCTACCCACCCTGCTGGAGCGCCTGCCGGTACTGCTGGGCGGCTAGCGGCTCGCCAAGATGGCGGGCGGGTATCGCCGCGGCCGACGCAGGCCGAACAGTTGCCGAACGATCCGGTCCGGCACACGCCCTGATCACCGAAGACAGATCCAAAAGTGTTGCCGTTCAGCATATTCAGACCATATCCATGAGTCGCTGAGCAGTCTACGAAGGTTGCCCGCCCCGACGCGGGTACGTCAGGATCGACCCATGCCGGTCTTCGATTTCACTCTGCTGGATGTGCCGCGCGCGGCACCACCTGCCGACCCTGACGAATACCTGCGCACCGCGATCGCCTGGCACTTCGGCGAGGCGACGGGTTCGGCGTTCTGGTTGGCCACCGCCAAGGAGTTGGACTTCGACCCGCTGACCGACGTACAGACCTACGCCGACCTGCGGTGGTTCCCGAATCTCGTCAACGAGCTCCGGGATGTACCGGTGGCAGACCTCATCCCGCGCGGCTACGGCTCACCGCCGCCGGTGCCGCTGATCTTCGAGTCGGGCGGCACGACTGGCGCCCCGAAGCGGACAGTTCAGCTGCCCGACTGGGTGGAACAGGTGCTCCAGTGGCAGGTCCAAGATTTCAGGTCAGCCGGGTTCGCCCCTGGCCGCGACATGCTGTGCCTGATGCCGTCGGGTCCGCACGGCGTCGGATACTTCACCCGTCGGGTCTCGGCTCAACTCGGATCGACGTTTCACGCGGTGGACCTCGATCCGCGCTGGGTGAAAAAGCTCGTCGCCCGCGGGGCGTCCGCCGAGGTGTCGGCGTACGTCGATCACGTCCTCGACCAGGCACGGTTTGTGCTGCGCACCCAGGATGTCGCCAATCTGCAGACCACCCCGCCGCTGCTCGAAGCGATCGCCCGGCGGGATGACCTGGTTGATCTGGTCAACGACACGGTGCGCTTCATGATGCTCAGCGGTGCTCATGTCACCCCCGACTCCATGGACATCCTGCGCCAGATCTTCCCGGCGACCACCATCTCGATGGTCTTCGGCAGCACGATGATCCTGTCCCAGGCCATGACCAGAACACCCGAGGCCGACAGCGCCCACTTCATTTTCGACCCCCGCTCGCCCTACGTCGTGTTCTGGGTCGTCGATCCCGAGACCCGGGAGCCGGTGGCCGATGGCGAACGTGGGCAGGTGGTGATGCACCACATCAGCAAGGGCATGTTCCTTCCGAACAATCTCGAACGCGACTCCGCCATCCGTAGCCAGGGACCGCAGGGACAGGTCGGCGACTCGTTATCCGTGGTGACACCGGTAGGGAGCCATGACGGTGAGACTGTGGTCGAAGGGGTGTACTGAGCGTGACCGATACCGCGCCGACTCACCTTGTCGATGTCGACGCCCTGGGCCCCGGCGGCGAGTACCGGACCCGCACCAGGGAAACCATCACCGACACCGCCGGTGTCGCAGCCGCCGAGCTCAGTATCGTGCCGCCGCTGTACGTGGCCCGCACCATCAGCACGCAACGTAAGACCCGTCCGCTGCCGTTCGCGCGACGGCAGGCCGCGCTGACGGCCACCAGAGCGATTTTCACCGACGCGGTGCTGGCGGGCCTGGACTTCGAGCAGTACGTGGCGCTCACCAGCCGGGTGGCCGGCCTGCCGATCGGCGTCGCCAGGGCCGGCGCGACGTCAGTGGCAGCGGCCGCCGCAACCGCATTCGACAGCGTCGCAGCGGCCATGCCCACCGGCACCGTCGCCGATTGGCGCGATGAACGGACCCGCACTGGCGCCGCCGTCTGGACCCGTCGCGGTGAGGTGTTCGCGGTGCACGCCTCGGGTAATGCCCCCGGCATACACGGCCTCTGGCTGCAGGCGCTGGCCCTCGGCTACCGAGTGGCGGTAAGGCCGTCCCGGCGTGAGCCGTTCACCGGCCACCGGCTGATTCTGGCGTTGCGCGCGGCGGGGTTTCGCGATGTCGACATCGCGCTGCTGCCCACCGATTACACCGGGGCGGACGCCATCATCCGGGACGCCGACCTGGCGATGGTCTACGGCGACCAGGACGTGGTGGACAAGTACGCGACGGATCCGCGGGTCTTCACCAACGGCCCGGGCCGGACCAAGATTCTCGTCACCGCCGACCGGGACTGGCGTGACTACCTCGACGTGATCGTCGAGTCGATTGCCGGCCTCGGCGGTACCGCGTGCGTCAACACCACCGCGGTGCTCTACGAGGGTGACCCGGCACCGCTGGCACATGCTGTGGCCGAACGGCTTTCGGCGATCGCGCCCCTGCCCGACTCCGACGAGCTGGCAGTTCTACCGACCCGGCCGATCGCCGAGGCTGAGGCGCTCGCCGCCTATCTCGGCACGAAGACAGCAGGCGCCACGGCCGTGCTCGGTGCCGATCAAGTGGTGGCCGACCTCGGCGGCGGACGGGCCGCGCTGCGTCCCGCCGTTCACCTGTTGTCGGCGCCCAACGTCGAGCAGCTCAATATCGAACTGGCTTTCCCGTGCGTGTGGATTGCGCCGTGGTCGCGGACCGACGGCCTCGCCCCGCTACGAAACTCCTTGGTGCTCAACGTGATCACCGGGGACGAGGACCTGCTCGACAGTCTGATCTGTGAACCCACTATCACCAATGTCCACAGTGGGCGCCATCTGACCCAGGTGTCGAACCCGGAGATGCCGCACGACGGCTACCTCGCCGATTTCCTGATGCGCAACAAAGCGGTCATCCGCGACTGAGTCCATGACGGCTTTCCGAGGCCGCCGCTCGCTCCCAGTAGCGGTGCCCGATCCCGCCGCAACCGGCCGTGATCACCGCCGCCACGTACACGGGTACGCAGATGTGCAGCTTCATCATCAGACCGCCGGCCAACGCCCCGGCGAAGATCGCCACCACGGCCCAGAGCCGCCGGTGGGTGAACCAGGACAGCCCGCCCTTGAACAGCGTTTCGCTGGCATAGGAGGTGATGGTCGACGTGACCACCACCGTCGTCATGTCGGTCACGGCGAGGAAGCGCGCGATGGACGCCTGCGCCCCCATGACGACCGCGATGGTGGCTGCCGCGGCGATGCCACCCCATGACTGGCCGGAAACCGGCACCAGCAGTAAGACGGTGGCGACACCGGCCAGGACGGCGGCGTTCACCCAGATCGTCGTCGTCACCACCGCATTCCACGCCCGGACGCGGCCACGAATCAGCCGACCGGTCATCGCCGCCCCCAGCACGTAGCCGACCAGGGCGATCATGGGTCCGGCCACCGGCAGGCCTTCCTCGGCAGCGATTCCCATGCCGAGGATCACGACGTTGCCCGTCATGTTGCCGGTGAACACCCGATCCAGCCCCAGGTACCCGACCGCGTCCAGAGCACCGGTGACCACGGTGAGCGTCATCATCACCCACAGGTGCAGGTGGCGGTGCGCGAACGGACGCGGGTTCTCGTGCTCAGTGCTCATCTCCACACCTAAGCAAAGCGGCGGTGCCGGGCGTACTGGGCCACCACCGCCGAACCGTCGGCACGCGGATCGGCCGCGGCGGCCAGCTCTCCGTCCCCGCCGACCACGACGACGTTGGCTTGGCCGAGCGCCTCGGTGTGCCGGGGCACCTCGGTGATCGTCAGTCCGGATGTGTCGAGCGAGGCGGCAGCCGCGACATCGATATCGGACTCGATGACGGCGGAATCCGCTGTGCAACCGAGTATCTGGGGTCCGACGATCGCGCGTGGCGCGGCGACGGCGTCGACCGCCGTGGCGCCGCCGAGCACGCGCAGCAACACCTGGGTGAGGATCTGCGGCTGCCCCTGCCCGCCCATCGTCGCCAGCACGTGCCGGATCCTGTCCCCGTCGGTGGTCATTACCGGCATCAGTGTGTGCAGGGGCCGCTTCCGCGGCGCGAGCACATTCGGCGACTGCGGATCCAACGAGAAGCTGGTGCCACGATCATGGAACAGGATGCCCGTGCCCGGGTCGACGAGTCCGGAACCGAAGGCGTGGTAGACGCTCTGGATGAGCGAGACGGCGATGCCGTCGCTGTCGGCTGCGGCGATCCCGACGGTATCGCCGCGAGGCACCGATCGCACGGCACCGACGGGTTCGCCGACCGGGGTGGCTGCCCTGAGGTCGCCGTGCACGAGTGCCGTGACGTCGACCGCTTGGACGCGGGGGTCGGCCAGCAGCGTCGACCGTAACCTGTTGCCATGGTGGAACAGTCGCATCAGAGTTCCGATTCCGTCCCCCAGCGGATCCACGGTGGCGAGTTCGTCGAGGGCGGCCAGGGCACGCAGAATCATGAATCCGTGCGTGTTGGGTGGGCTGGTCAGGACTGACAGTCCCCCGTGTTGCACGGAGATCGGGTCGGTGGACTCCGGCCGGAAGTCGGCGAAATCACCGGCAGTCAAGACTGATTGGTGCGAGCGCAGGTACTCCACGGTCCGGGCCGCCAGTGCGCCCGTGTAGAACTCGTCGGCCCCACCCTTCCGTAACGTGGCGATCGTCTCGGCGAGGGCCGGCTGGCGAAAATCCGCGCCGGCGCGCATGATTCGTCCCTCAGGCCGGAAGACCCGGTCGAAGTCGCCCTGACCGACTAGGTCGTCGTTCTCGGGATCGACAAGGTGAGCAGCCAACGACTGGGCCACGGGAACGCCGTCCCTGGCGGCCCGCTCCGCGGGTTCGAGCAGGCGGCTCCAGGGCAATCGACCGCCCAAGCGCGACAAGGTTTCCCAGCCTCTGACACCGCCGGGCACGGTGACGGTGTCGGCTCCGCGATCGGGCAGTGCCGACCCGTGTTTGGCGCGCATCGCGGCCGCGTCGGTAGCCGCCCCTGACCAACCGGAGGCGTTCACACACGTGACCACCCCGTCTGGTGTCCGCACCAGGGCGATGAGGTCGCCGCCGAGGGCCACGTTGTGCGGATACACCACCGTCAGGACAGCGGCCGCAGCGATGGCCGCGTCGACGGCACTGCCGCCGTCACGGAAGGCACCCACCGCGGCCTCGGTCGCCAGAGTGTGCGGCGTGGCGATGGCACCACTGAATGACGACGTCGAGCCGTCGAACCTAGGCACGTGTTAACCCCTCATGAGAATGTGTTCCGGTGACCGTCTGTGGGACGGTCAGTGGATCGTCGACAGAAACGACTTGGTCCGTTCGTTTTTCGGGCTGGAGAAGAGCTCCTGCGGTGGGGCGGCCTCGATGATGCGGCCCGCATCCATCACGATGATCCGGTCGGCCACATCGCGCGCGAACCGCATTTCGTGGGTCACCACCACCATCGTCATCTGCTCGCGCGCAAGTTCACGCATCACTTCGAGTACCTCACCGACCATCTCGACGTCGAGCGCACTCGTCGGCTCGTCGAAGAGCATCACCTTCGGTCGCATGGCGAGCGCACGCGCGATCGCGACCCGTTGCTGTTGACCGCCGGAGAGTTGACTCGGACGGGATTCGCCCTTGTCCCCCAAACCCACTCGTTGCAGGAGAGCTCGCGCATCCTCCTTGGCCTCGGCCTTGGGCCGGCCGAGCACCCGGACGGGGGCATTCCACACGTTCTCCAACGCCGTCATGTGCGGAAAGAGGTTGAAGTGCTGGAAGACGAAACCGATCTCACGTCGACGGCGGGCGAGTTCGGTGGTGCTCACCTTCCGCTGGGAGCCTGCCTCCCGGTGGGCGATCGACACACCGCCGATGAGAACCTCGCCACTGTCCAAGGACTCCAGGTGGTTCAACGACCGCAACAGGGTGGTCTTGCCCGCGCCGGACGGCCCGATCAGGACGACCACCTCTCCTCGCTCGACATCGAGATCGACCTCGTCGAGTACCCGCCGTCCGCCGAGCGTGCAGCACGCCTTCCGGACGACGACGATCGGGTCCTCTGGCGGCGTGGGTCGGAGTTCCGCATTCATAGTGATTTCCTTGCGCAAGAGGATCATCCGTGTGGCTGCAGGGTTGGGGTGGCCGTGGGACCTACCGCGGCTCCGCGCCGGGTGCCGAGCAATCGCTGAGTGATCGGCACCCGTGCCGCGATACCGAGCTGGCGGGTCAACCGATTCTCGATCCCCGCCTGGATGAACGTCCAGACGGTGGTCAGGGCGAGGTAGTAGATGGCCGCGACGATGAAGATCTCGAAGGTGTGGAACGTCGCGGAACTGATCGACTGCGTGACCAGAAACATCTCGCTGACGCCGATCACGGACAGCACCGATGTGGTCTTCATCATTCCGTTGAAGGAGTTACCCATCGGCGGAACCATGACCCGCAACGACTGCGGGCCGATGATGAACCGCATCAGCTTGGCCGGCGTCATACCGAGGGAGGCGGCCGCCTCGAACTGTCCTTTGGGCACCGAATCCAAACCAGCCCTGATGATCTCGGCGATGTAGGCGCTCTCGTTGATCATCAGCCCGAGGATCGCGGCCTGTACCGCGGCCTTCACCGACAATCCCAGTAGCGACACGTCGTGGAACTGATAGAGGCCGATCGCCGCCAGACCGGTGTAGATGATGACCAATTGCACCAGCAGGGGCGTCCCGCGGATCACCCAGATGTAGAGCCCCGCGCACCACCGCACCGCGGCCACGCGCGATCGACGCATCAACGCGATGGCCAGCCCCACGACGGTGGCCAGCACCATGGCGATCACGGAGATCGCGATAGTGAGGATCAGCCCGTCGAGAAACGCCGCACTGGGCCGCAGGAGCGAATTCCAGAAGAATACCCAATCAAATTGCACGACAGACCCTTTCGACCAGCCGGCCGGTCAACTCTTGATGTTGAGGTCGGTCATTCCCCACTCGCCGAGGATCTTGCCGTAGGTACCGTTTGCCTCCAGCTCGCCAAGTGCCTGCGCGATGGCGTCGTGCAGGGCAGTGTTGCCTTTGAGCGTCGCGGCACCGATCTTGATGGTGCCGAACGGCTGTCCCACGGACTGGATCTGCGCGCCGGTCTTGGTGGCGTAGTAGCCGAGCGTCTCCGCGGTGTCCATGTATGCGTCGACCTGGCCGTTCTGCACCTGCTGGATGGACACGTCGGCCTGGTTGCTCCGGGTGATGTCCACCGGCGCCTTACCGGCCGCGGTGCACTTGCCGGACTGTTCCTGAGCCAGAGACTCGGCCGTGGTGGCCACCGCGAGGATCACCTTCTTGCCGCACAGACTCTCATCGAGACCGGTGATCGCTGCGGGTTTGGCCTTCGAGACCGCGATGCCGGTACCCGAATAGACATAGGGCACGAAGTCGACGACGGCCTCGCGCTCAGGTTTGATGTAGAGCTGCGCCATGATGACGTCGCATTGCTTGGCCTGCAACGTCGGGATGACGGTGGCGAACGACGACTCGTGGAACTCCGACTTGAGGCCCATCTGAGTGGCCAGCGCTTTACCGAGATCGACCTCGCTGCCGACCAATTCGCCCGATTCGTCGTGGTAGACGTTGGGCGGGGTGCCGTCATTCGGCGCGCAGATCGTCAGCGTGCCCGCCTCCAGTATCGCCGGCGGTGCCACCTTCGCCGGGCCTGCGGGCGCCGGTTCCGCCTTCTCCGACGACGCTGAACACCCGACGATTCCGAACACTGCCGCGCCGGCCATGCCGACGATGAACGCCTTCTTCAACTTTCCTCCAAAGATCAGTTTCAGCGGGGTGACTGCAGGCCACACCCGTCGTCCTATCGAACGATAGGGGCCTATCGATCGATAGGGAACTGTTTGGACAAAGTTTTACTTGGTTGTCACAGCGGCTGATTGTTCGGCGGAACCGCGGCTAGGTGGACGCGGCCGGCTCGAGTTGGTGCAGTCGAGTGCCGGTGGCGGCGCGAATGGCCGCCAATCGTGACTGATCGACGAGCAGGGAGCGCACCACGAAGTCCGCTGCCTGAAGCGGCCGCTCATGGCGCATGGGACCGGCGGGGCCACCCTGCTCACGCAGCGTCTCGAAGAGCACACCGTTGATGGCCCGCTGCACGAAACTCGGATCCAGCGCCACGAATTCACCCGATTGCCGGCCGGCCTCGATGACCCGCTCGACCTGGTCATGGAACAGCGCGATGCCCTGGCGTTCGGACTCGAAGTGCTCGAGGGCAAGAACGGCGTCCTGATAGAGACCCCTGGCATCGAACGGCTGCACCAGGATTTCGCGCACATCGTAAGCAATCGACAGATGCAGCTTCTCCGCCCAGCTCGACTGCTCCTCGAAGCGTTGGTTCATCCGGTCGATCGACGGGCCGAGGTCCAGCTCGACAAGAGCACGGAAGATCTCATGCTTGGCCTGGAAGTGATGGAACAGCGACGGCTGGCGGATCTGCACGGCCTCGGCGATATCTCGCGTCGAGGTGCCGAAGTACCCGCGCTGGGCGAACAGCACCGATGCCGCCAGCAGGATGCGCCCCCTGGTCGAAGACCAGTCGACCGGCTTCGGCTCCCAGCCCTGTCCGTACTTCACCGATCAACTGTGACACACGTCCGGGAACGAAGATCATCGACTATGCCGGGCGCCGCCGAGGCTGGGGGGGTTCAGGTGGACCGCCTTGGTCGTCGTGAAGAATTCCCTTGCGGCAGTGTCTTGTTCGCGCACGCTGTGGCCGCGCGAAAGGCGAGTTGTCGAGCTTCGTTTCAGACACCGCTGTCCTGCCTGGTACCCGGATGCCCGAACAGCCACTCCAACGTCTGCGCCGGGGTGGCGTCCGCGCCGAGGATGCCGCCGACGATCTGCCCACAGCACACCGCGCGCAGCACCCGGTCGGCGAACGCGTCGACGTCGCCGAACGGCAGGTAGGGCTTGGCGATGATCAGGGCCGCGATGCCATGCCCGGCGCTCCACAGCTGCAACGCCACCGCGGTCGGATCGTCTTGCGCATAGATACCCTCGTCCATCAGCGTCTGAACCGAATCACGCATATGCGCGAACGCCGAACTCGCCAGTGCCGCATCGACATCGCTGTCCGGCGTGCCCTGACACATCGTCGCGATTCGGTACAGCTCGGGCGTTGCCGTCGCGAACCGCACGTACGCCAAACCCTGGGCCCTCAGCACATCCAGGGTGGTCGGCTGGTCGATCGCCGCGTCCTGCATCGCCTCGTCTAGCTTCTCGAAGTAGCGGGCGCACACGGCGTCCAGCAGCGCGTCCTTGTCCGCGTAGTGCAGGTAGATCGACGGCGGAGTGACGCCGACCCGCTGGGCCACCGAACGGATCGAGACGGCCTTGGCGTCACCGGTCTCCAGCAGCAGTTCGGTGGCCGCATCGAGGATCTCGTCGTGCAGCTGCTCACCGGATCCGCGGGGCGCGCGGCGTCGGCGCACCTCCGGCGTCAACGTCATCGTGCCGCCACCGATTGGGCGGACGGCTCTGCAGGAGAACCTGATTCGCTGATTCCGATTCGGTCGTGCAGCCAGACCAGCGGCTTGGGCGCCCACCAGTTCCAGCGGCCGAGGACGTGCATGAACGCGGGCACCAGGATCATCCGCACCAGGGTGGCATCGACGAGGACCGCCAGCGTGAGCCCGACTCCGAACATCCGCATAAACGCCACCTGCGCGGCGATCAGGGCAGCGAACGTTATGGACATCACCAACGCCGCGGCGGTGATGACCCGGCCGGTCCGGGCCAGGCCCAGCGCGACGCTCTCGTCGTTGTCAGCCCGGGTACGCCCGCTCTCCAGCCAGTATTCGCGGATCCGGGACACCAGGAACACCTCGTAGTCCATCGAAAGTCCGAACGCGATGCAGAACAGCAGCACCGGCATATTCGCGACGATCGTGCCGGTCGACGTCGTGCCGAGGGCGCCGAGATGGCCGTCCTGGAAGATCCACACCAGTGCCCCGAACGCTGCTGTCAGCGACAGCACATTGAGCACAAGGGCTTTCAGCGGCAGCACGAGGCTGCCGGTGAGCAGGTACAGCAGTACGAAGGTGATCACGGCGATGGCGCCCAACACGATGGGCAGTCGTGAGGTGATGGCGTCGACGCTGTCGCGGTTGACCTGTGCGACACCGGTCATCTCGACCGCGCGATCTCCGGGGCCGGCCACCTGGTGCAGGCCGACCAGCTGGGCTTCGGATGCGTCGGAGAACAGCGGCGCGGTGCTGCCGACGGTGAGGAACGCGCTGCCGTCGGTCATCCCGGTGGCCGCCGCAGGGGGGCCCACCATCTTGCCGGCGGCGAACGTCCCGGTCGGTGCCGTCACCGTGGACACATCGGTCACCCGGGACAGCTGCGCCGCGTACCGCTCGATATCTCCCGGCGTCAGCCCGTTGGCGTCGGGGATGACGACGGTGACCGCGGTATCGGTGTTGTCGGCGAAGGACGACCGCAGGTCGTCGCCGACCTGATGGGCCGACGCCGAACTCGGCAGCACCCGGTCATCGGGGAAACCCCACTTCACGCCCAGGAACGGCGCTCCCAGCAGCAGCAGAAGTGTCACCCCGACCAGGCCGATCGGGATCGCCCGGCGCATCACGACTTTCGTCGAGCGGTACCAGAACAACTGCTCGACGGGCTTCGGTACCGGCTCGGGCCGGCGCAGCGCCCGGCGCGCCAGCCGACGGATGTCGAACGCGTCCAGCCGCGGGCCCATCAGCACGATGGCCGCGGGCGTGACGATGATCGCCGCCAGCGCGGCGAACCCGACCGTCGCGATCCCGGCGTAGGCGAAGGATTTCAAGAAGTACATCGGGAACAGCACCATGGCCGCCATCGACAACGCCACCGTGGTGGCCGAGAACAGCACCGTACGACCCGCCGTCGCCATGGTACGGATGAGCGCCTGCTCGCGCGACGAACCGGTTGCGAGCTCGTCGCGGTAGCGACTGATGATGAGCAAGGTGTAGTCGATCGCCAACGCCAGTCCCATCGCCGTGGACAGGTTCAGCGCGAAAATCGAGACGTCGGTGGACAACGTGATCAACCGCAACACCGACATCGAGCCGACGATCGCCAGCGCCCCGACAGCCATCGGCAGTGCCGCGGCAAGCAGCCCGCCGAACACCCAGACCAACACCAGGAAGCTCAACGGGATCGCGATCGATTCCATCAGCAGCAGATCCCGCTGGGTCTGGTCGTTGATCTGCGAATAGACCATCGCCGAGCCGCCGGCGAGCACGGTGACGCCGTCGTGCTTGGGTAGCACGTCGGCCGTCACGGTGTCGGATAGGGCCTTGGCGTACTTCTGGGCATCGTTCTCACCGCCGCCGATACCGACGACGATCAGGCCCGACTTTCCGTCCTTGCTGATCAGATCGGCCGCGGCGGCGGGCGGAGCCGTCCACGGCGACACCACGCTCATGACATGCGGAGCACCGTCGACCCGGCTCAGGATGTCCATCCCGGTGGCGCGTGCCTGCGCACTCTTGGCACCGTCGGGTGCGGTGACGGTGAACAGCAGCTGCATATCGCTCTGCCCGAATTTGTCGGCGAGCAGGTGCGCCGCGTGGGCCGACTCCGAGGTCGGATCCTGGAAACCGCCCGAGGACAAGCTCTTCGCGACCGGGACCCCGAAGACGGCGGCGCCGATCATCACCAGAATCGCAGCGGTGATGATGCGTTTCGGCGCGGCGATCGCCGACAAAGCGATTCTGTGCAGCACGGCCCGTCCTTCCATACCCAGTCCCCACCGGTAAGTTATCGCCGATAACTTAGCAAAGATCACTCTCCGTGAGTAGAGGTCTCTTCACTTGGACGGGCTGCACGGCCGCACTGTTCACGGTCCGAGGGCATTGCCAGGCAATCCTTACCTTCTCGCCAGCCTGGTCGGCGGGTTCCGTGTCGCCGGCAGCGGATCAGCCCAGCTCAGCGGCATAAACGTGGCTCATAGTGATGTTCCGGAGCCGGTTTTCGCCCTACTCGCGAGTAGCAAGCCGGGGCCGGCGACCCTACCCGGGAGTAATAATTGCCACCATTTTCCGAATCGTGACTCAAAGATCTCTTAATAGTTACCCATACGCTCAGTGTCATGTGGATCGACGACACCAACGCAGATGTCATCAAGGTTGATTTCGAAGCGCTGT
Organism: Mycolicibacterium komossense; assembly: GCF_025822605.1. Lineage (GTDB taxonomy): Bacteria > Actinomycetota > Actinomycetes > Mycobacteriales > Mycobacteriaceae > Mycobacterium > Mycobacterium komossense. The sequence goes on from NZ_JACKTY010000004.1 coordinate 31,547, forward strand.
ACCACGGGGACTTCCTGGTAGAGGGCGATACCTCGGAGCAGCTCGACGAACTGCACCCGCTCGCCAGCTAGCTGACTCCCGACGCCTCAATCGCGCGCATCTCTGTCATGACGACGGCCTGCGCGCCCTGGGATATAGCGTTTGCTCGACCGGTGCCGTGCCCTGATCATCAGGCGCGGCACTTTTTTTGTGGGTTCGCCTGATACGAGAATGCACTGAGGGCTGCGAATCGGATCGATCCACAGCCCTCAGAACAACCTCCGCACCATGTCGTGACCTAAGCTGACACGCCCTGCGCCACCATCCCCGCCAGACGGCCGGTGATGATCTCCTCGGCGTCCGACACTATCCGCGCCACCAGGTCGCCGACCGTCGGAATGTCGTTGATCAGGCCCATCGCCGTTCCGACGCTCCAGATGCCGGCGTCGACATCGCCATCGTCGTAGACCCGGCGGCCACGGACACCCGCGACCAAATCCTTGACGTCCTCGAACTGGCCGCCGCCCTTGAGGATCTCGACGACCTCGCGCGAGACCACGTTCGACGCCACCCGCGCGGTGTTGTGCAAGCTCCGGAAGATCAGTTCGGTGTCCGTCTCCTTGCCCGCGACGATCGCTTCCTTGACGTTCTGGTGGATGCACGACTCCACGGTGCACATGAACCGCGACCCCATATTGATGCCGTCGGCACCCAACGCCAGCGCGGCCACCAGGCCGCGGGCATCGGCGAAACCACCGGAGGCGATCATCGGGATCTCGATCTGGGCCGCCGCCGCCGGGATCAGCACCAGGCCGGGGATGTCGTCCTCGCCCGGATGGCCGGCACATTCGAAACCGTCGATGCTGATGCCGTCGACGCCCAGGCTCTGCGCCTTCACCCCGTGGCGTACCGAGGTGCATTTGTGCAGCACCTTGATGCCGTTGTCGTGGAACATCGGCAGGTGCGGCGCCGGGTTGGAGCCGGCGGTCTCGACGATCTTGACCCCGGAGTCGACGATGACTCGGCGGTACTCGTCATACGGCGGCGGATTGATCGACGGCAGGATCGTCAGGTTCACCCCGAACGGCTTGTCGGTCAGATCGCGGGTGCGGGCGATCTCGTTGGCCAGATCAGCCGGAGTGGGCTGCGTCAGCGCCGTGATGAAACCCAGTGCACCCGAGTTCGCCACAGCCGCAACGAGTTCCGCGCGACCGACCCACTGCATACCGCCCTGGGCGATCGGGTGTTCCACCCCGAACGCCTCGGTGAACTTCGTCTTGATGGTCATCGCTTCATCACCTCGGAGCCATCCGGATCGCGCCGTCGAGGCGGATGACCTCGCCGTTGAGCATCGGATTCTGCACGATGTGCGTGGCCAGCGCGCCGTACTCGTCCGGGTCGCCGAGGCGGGCGGGGTGCGGCACCTGAGCACCCAGTGACTTCTGCGCTTCCTCGGGCAGACCGGCCAGCAGCGGGGTCTTGAACAGGCCGGGCGCGATGGTCATCACGCGGATCAGTTCCCGGGACAGGTCGCGGGCGATCGGCAGGGTCATCCCGACCACGCCACCCTTGGACGCCGAGTAGGCGGCCTGGCCGATTTGGCCGTCATAGGCCGCGACGGACGCCGTGTTGATGATGACGCCGCGCTCCTGGCTGCCTTCGGGGCCGATCGGTTCCGTCTTGGCGATCCGCTCCGCGGCCAGCCGCAACACGTTGAACGTGCCGATCAGGTTGACCTGGATGACGGCGTTGAACGCGTCCAGCGGGAAGGCGCCGTTCTTGCTCAGCGTCTTGATCGCGTTGCCGATACCGGCGCAGTTGACGTTGATCCGCAGCGGCCCGAGAGATTCGGCGAGGTCTAGCGCGGCCGACACCGACTCCGGATCGGTGACGTTGGCCTTCGCGAAGCGGGCGCGGTCACCGAGTTCGGCCACCACTTCCTCACCCTTGAGGTCGATGACCACTACTTGGGCACCCGCATCGAGGAGGCGCTTGGTGGTCGCCAGACCCAGACCGGATGCACCGCCGGTGACGACGGCTACGGCGTCTTTGATCTCCACTGAAGACATTCCTTTCATCACAATCGACCTACTGGTTGGTTGGGACTATATCGCGGAGCGTTACGCCCAGTCCCGCAGCACCGCATCGTTGTCGGCGCCAGGCACCCGCGGCGGGGTCGGGGTTTCCGGCTGGCTGCGGGAGAACCGCGGCGCGGGCCTGGGCTGCAACCCGTCGGTTCCGCTCTCGTAGAAGGTGCCGCGCTCGGCGATGTGTGGCTCGTCGAGCACCTCGCCGAAGGACAGCACCGGCGTCACGCAGGCATCGGACGTGGCGAACACCGCCGCCCAGTGATCGCGGTCGTGCTTGGCGATGGTCTCGGTGAAGACGGCCCGCAGCTCCGGCCACCTGGCCATATCGTTCTGGGCGGGCAGGTCAGCCGGGTCGAGGCCCAGCTTGTCCAGCAGCTCGGCGTAGAACTGTGGCTCGATAGCACCCACCGCGATGTAGCGGCCGTCGGCGGTTTCGTAGGTGTCGTAATACGGCGCGCCGGTGTCGAGCATGTTGACGCCGCGCTCGTCGGACCACAGGCCACTGGCCCGGAATGCCCACATCATCTGGATCAGCACGCTGGAGCCGTCGACCATGGCGGCGTCGACGACCTGACCCTTACCCGAAGTCTGGCGTTCGAACAGCGCGGAGAGGATGCCGACCAGCAGGAACATCGAACCGCCACCGAAATCGCCGGCGATGTTCAGCGGCGGTACCGGGCGCTCACCGTTGCGGCCGACCGCGTGCAGCAGCCCGTTGAGCGAGATGTAGTTGATGTCGTGGCCGGACTGCAACGACCGGGGACCGGTCTGGCCCCAGCCCGTCATCCGGCCGTAGATCAATCGCTCGTTGACGGCGGCACAGTCGTCGGGACCGAGGCCGAGGCGTTCGGTGACGCCGGGCCGGAACCCCTCGATCAGCACATCGGCCTTCGCCACCAGTGAGAGCACCAGCTCTTTGCCTTCAGGCGATTTCAGGTCGGCGGTGACCGACCGCCGATTGCGCAGCATCGAGTCCCTGGCGGGATTCGCGCTCGCCGTTGGTCGTTCGACGCGCACGACGTCGGCGCCGAGATCGCCGAGGATCATCGCCGCGTGGGGGCCGGGGCCGATTCCGGCCAGTTCGACAACGCGCAATCCCTGTAGTGGTCCCGCCATGGTGCAGCCTCCCGTTAATCCGGTCACTCGTTACCTCACACCCGCCAAGGCATCTTCGCAGGCGCGAGTCAACCAACTGGCGGGTGGGCTGCCCTTTGGCGTCGCGGGGTTTCTATGGTGTCTGTATGACCACGACAGATTCCGGCCTCGACGCGCTCGACACAGTCAACGGGTTGCTCGTCAGCCTCGACGGCGGCGTGCTGTCGGTGACCATCGACCGGCCGGAGAGCCTGAACTCGCTGACGGCCCCCGTCCTCACCGGCGTGGCCGAAGCGCTCGAGCGGGCGGCGGGCGATCCGCGCGTCAAGGTCGTCCGGCTCGGCGGCAGCGGCCGCGGCTTCAGTTCCGGCGCGGGTATCGGCGCCGACGACGCCGGCAGCAGCGAGGCCGGTGGCGACCCCGTCGACACGCTGTACATGGCCAATCGTGCGATCAAGGCGATCGTCGACATGCCGCGGCCGGTCGTGGCCGTGGTCCAGGGTCCGGCCGCGGGGGTAGGGGTTTCGCTGGCTTTGGCGTGCGACCTCGTATTGGCTTCGGAGAAGGCCTTTTTCATGCTGGCGTTCACCAAGATCGGGTTGATGCCCGACGGCGGGGCGTCAGCTCTGGTGGCGGCGGCGGTGGGCCGGACCCGGGCGATGCGGATGGCGCTGCTGGCCGAGCGGATCAAGGCCGAGGAGGCGCTGGACTGGGGCCTGGTCAGCGCCGTGTACCCCGCGGACACCTTCGCCGCCGATGTCGACGCAGTGATCGCCGGGCTGCTCGCCGGCCCGTCGCGGGCCTACGCCAACAGCAAGAAGGCCATCAACGCCGCGACACTCACCGAGTTGGACAACGCGTTGCAACGCGAGACCGAAGGTCAGATCTCGCTGCTGTCCGGCACCGATTTCCGCGAGGGCATCAAGGCGTTCCAGCAGCACCGCAAGCCGACCTTCACCGACACCTGAGCGCGCCGATCGAGCCGGATCATCTCAACACGAGGGCGAAGGCAAGGCATCCCAGCAGGACGAGCGCCGTCACCGCGACGGCGGTGAACTGCGTGTATCTGTGACGCACGGCGCCTCCCCTGTGTGCAGATTCGACTGGTCAGACGAAGTTGAATCGCTCGGTGTGAACTCGGTCGCCGGGCACACCGAGATCCCCGAGAGCGTCTTCCATCGCGTCCTGCATGGCGCCCGGACCACAGATGAAGTATTGCAGGACGCCATGATCCGCCGGGAGATGCCTGCTCAGTACGTCACCGGTGATGAAGCCACGCTCACCCGTCCAGTCCGGCGGCGGATCGGAGACGACGTAGACCACCGTTAGCGCGAGTTGTGTTGCCAGAGAGTCGATCTCATCTTGAAACGTGGCATCCTCGACACGCGGTATCCCGAAGAACAAGTAGCACGGCCGCGTCTCACCACGAGAGGCGAATGTACGCAAGATGCTCATCAACGGCCCGATTCCGACGCCACCGGCGAGCAGGACGAATCCCGGACCTTGATTGCGGTCGGGGGTGAACACCCCGTGCGGCCCGTCGAGGTAAGCGGTGGTACCCGGCTCGAGAGAACTGATGGTACGGGTGAAGTCACCGAGCTCCTTGATGCTCATCTGCACCGAGCCGGCGTCGTCACCATTCGAGGAGAACGAAAACGGATGCTGCGTCAGGGCGAACGGTGAACGGTGAATCGATAACCATCCGAATTGCCCTGGCTCGAAGGTGAATCCGCGGTGCCCCTTGGGCCGCATCGTGATGGTCGTGACCCCGCCGGCTTCCTTGCGCACTGACGCGATGGTCCAGGGTCGGCGCATCCGGGTCACGGGCCTGATGATGCGCACCCAGCCGAACATGCACAGAAAGCCGGCGGTCATCACGATCCACAGCACACGTTTCCACGGCAGGTTGACGTAGTTGCCGATGAGTTCGACGTGCACCAGCGCGGCGATGATCGCCACCGTCGACAGCACCAGATGTATCCCCTGCCACACCTCATAGGAAATGCGCAGCGCCGCACGCCATATCGAGGTGATGATCACCGCGAGCAAGCACAGAATCGACAGCGTGCCGAACCGACCGGCCCACGGTGCCGTGAAAGGGTTGACCCGCTCCAGATAACTCGGGTCCACCAGCAGGATCAGCAGGATCGGGTGCGCCAGGATCAACGCCGTCCCCGTCACCCCCATGTAGCGGTGAAAGTGGACAAGCGCGTCTTCACCGAAAGGTGCGGCGACAGTGCGCACGCGGGCGACCAGCACGAATTGCAGCCCCATCATCGACAAACCGACGAAGCCCAAGGCAACCGCAAACTCGCGCCAGAAGCCACGGTCGCCGGCCACCACACCGATGGCCGCGAAGATCAGCGGGACCAGGACCACCGCGAGATACAGTCCGAGCCAGACCACGGCACGAGCAGCAGTTCGCATGCGCAGTTCTCCTCGGCTGGGCTGCGGACATCGTAGCGGTGACACCTCGACGACCCGAACCAGCCAGCGGAAAATCGTTGGACGCCAACCCACCCGGTCGGCGACGATCATGAGCATGGGTGCGCCGATCGACCAACAACCGCAGGCGCGCGAATCCCGCGCGCCCGGCGGCTGGCGCGTACTCGCCCCGTTCCAGGTCCGCGAATACCGCCTGCTGATCGCCGCGCTGTCGGTATCGATCTTCGCCGAGGGCATGTGGGCCGTGGTGATGGCCCTGCAGGTCATCGCCCTGGACCACGATCCGGCTGCGCTATCGATGGTGGCCGCCTGTCTCGGCGGAGGCCTGGTGGCGTTCGTCCTGGTCGGCGGTATCGCCGCCGACCGGTTTCCGCAGCGCCGCATCATCATCGCGGTCGAGACGGTCAACCTGATCGCGGTGTCGGCAGTCGCGGTGCTCGGAGCTACCGGCCGGCTGCAGGTGTGGCATATGGCGGTGGCGGCCGGCACCCTCGGTATCGCGGCGGCGTTCTTCTTCCCCGCCTACAGCGCGTACCTGCCGCGCATCCTGCCCGCCGATCAGCTGCTGGCCGCCAACGGTGTGGAGGGCGTCGTGCGGCCGGTGCTGCAGCGCGCGCTCGGCCCGGCCGCCGCCGGTCTTCTGGTCGGAGCGACGTTCCCGTCGCTGGGCGCCACGACGGTGGCGGTGCTGTTCGGTGTCGGCCTGACGCTGCTGATCGCGACGCGGCCGGTGACCGCCAGCCACATCGACGAACCCGAACACGAGAAGCCGCACGTGCTGGCCGATCTGCGCGACGGGTTCGCGTTCATGGTCCGGACGCCGTGGCTGTTGTGGACGGTGCTGTTCGCCAGCGTGTTCGTGCTGTTGGTGCTCGGCCCCATCGAGGTCCTGCTTCCGTTCATCACCAGTGCACGGTTCGAGGACGGCGCCCGGATGTACGGATTGGTCATCGCCGCGTTCGGCATCGGAGGGGCGATCGGCGCTCTGGTGGTGTCCTCGGGGCGGCTACCGCGGCGATATCTGACGGTGATGATGCTGATGTGGGGTCCCGGCGCGCTGCCGTTGATTGTGGTGGGCTGGACGCATTCGTTCCCGCTGATGGCGGCCGCGGTCTTCATCGTCGGCGTCACCGACGGTGCCGGCTCGGTCATCTGGGGCACGCTGCTGCAGCGCCGGGTGCCCGCCCAGATGCTGGGTCGGGTGTCGAGCCTGGACTTCTTCGTGTCACTGGCGTTCATGCCGTTGTCGATGGCCATCGCCGGACCGGTGTCGAAGGTGGTGTCGATGCAGACGATCTTCCTGATCGCCGGTGTCGGCCCCGTGGTGCTCGCCGCGGTCGCGTTCCTGGCGGCCCGCATGCGCCGCGACGAGATCGCCCATCCGCTGCAGTAACCACGCGATTTCGGCGTGTTCCGTCGCGCTCAGCGCGACGGAACACGCCAAAATCACAGGGTCAGAGACCGAAAACCGGGGGCAGTGCGAGCACCATGATCAGACCCCACACCAGGTGGGTCAGCACCGGTGCGAGCACTCCCCCGGTGGCCCGACGTTCCAGGGCGCACACCCCACCCAGGATGACGGCCGCGAAGCCGAGCATCGGGTTGCCGCCGGCCGACGTCGCGATGGCATACACCACCGTCGACACGATCACCGGATGGTATTTGCCCAATGCGGGATATACCGCACCGCGGAAGAACATCTCCTCGGCCACCCCGTTGACCAGAGTGATCACCACGATCAGCGGCAAACTGCCCTGGTGCGCGAATTCCAGTACCCGCGTGATGAATTCGGCCACCGGGGGGATCTGCCTGGCCACCAGGCCGCCGACGACGAAGGCCCCTCCGACCGCCAGGCCGATGAGCGTCCCGGTGAGCACCGGCCGGCGGCGACGACCCTGCCAGGGCACACTGCCGTAGCGCAGTGGCCCGGACAGCAGCGCACCACCCGCCCACACTGCGGCCAGACCGAACGTCAACCAGTAGAAGCTGGGGTCGCCTGGTTTACGGGACAGCGAAAAGCTCAGGAGCGCAGCACCGACCACGATCACGGCGACGACCACGATGCGCCGCCGGCGCGCCACCGCGGGCGTCTCGGAGACCGGTTCGGCGACGTGGGTGACGACGCCGATGATTTCGTCGCGAATGCTGGGCGTTTCCGTCACGCCGGGTCCGCCTTCGGTATCAGTCCCACCAGGGCATCGAGACCGGTGCGCACCGCACCCGCCAGGGGTCCCGGCACGGAGGTCAGCAGTGCCAGTGCGGGCCGGGCGATCGGGAGCACGAACGGTCGGGCGAGCTGACGGAGCCGCAGCACGTCACCGCCGGCCCACGTCGCGTCGCTGTCGGCCAGGTGGTGGGGGTCGGCCAGGCGGTCGACGGGCTGGGGCGGTGGGGATGCAACCGCGGCGTCGATCGCGTCGTCCACGCTGGTCAGCCCGCCCGGGGGATCCGGCACGACATCGCTGAGCAGCGAGCCTGACGCCGTCATCGGGTAGTCCAGCGACTCGATCAGGTCCACCGCGAGCCCGGTGGGCACCGGCACGATCACACCGGCCACCCGCGACATCAACGTCTTGGTCAACAGCGCCTCGTGGAAGGAACTGATCGGCACGCCGGCGCGCAGGGTGCGGGCGGCCCGGACGTAGCTGCCGATCAACCCGCGATAGGTGGTGGTGTCCGGCCCGACGATGTCATAGGCGCCGGCGGGCACCAGTTCGCGGTCGGCGGCAGCCACCAGGTAGTACAGCACGTCGCGGATGGAGATCGGGTCGATCGCGTGTTCGGCGAAGGGCGGCAACGGAATCAGCGGCAGACGGTCCCCGATGTAGCGCACCATTTCGAACGACGTGGAGCCGGCGCCGATGATCACCGCCGCCCCCAGCCACACCACTTCGGCGCCCGCCTCGATGCTCAGCGCCCCGGCCACCTCTGCGCGACCGGCCAGATGCTCAGAGAGCGTGTCGTCGGCAGGCACGAAACCGCCGAGGTACACGATGCGCCCGACCCCGGCGTCTTTGGCTGCCAGCGCCACGCTTGCGGCGGCGGCGTTGTCGCGCTCCCGGTAGCCGGGTTCGCCGATGCCGTGCACCAGGTAGTAGATGACCTCGACCGAGGCCGCCGGCGCACCGGGCGCGAAGGCCGCGGCGACCGCTGCCGGGTCGTCGGTGTCCAGCGCGATTCCGGTGACCTCGTCGTGCCAGCCGAAGCCCGCCAGCTTGGCGGGGTGGCGGGTGGCGACCACCACCTCGTGCCCAGCGTCGAGGAGCTCGCCGACAAGGCGTGAGCCGACGTACCCGGTGGCGCCGGTGACCAGAATCCGCATTGTTTTCACCGTAGGGGGTTACCCATCAGCGGCAAGTTAGGACTGTGACATTCGACCGAGGCGTTTCGAGGCCGATTCAGGGGCCGGCTCACGAAGGGGTGGCCACTCGGTGGACCTCGGCGAGATGACGGTAGACCTGCGCGTTCATGGCATTGCCCGCCACTTCCTCATCGCTGAGTTCACGACGGACCTTGCCCGGAACTCCGGCTACCAGCGACCGTGGGGGGACCACCATGCCCTGGGGAACGAGTGCGCCGGCCGCGATCAGGGAGCCCGCACCGACGACAGCGCCGTTGAGGACGGTGGCGCCCATCCCGACCAGCGCGCCGTCCTCGACGGCGCACCCGTGCAGCACCGCGTTGTGCCCGACGCTGACATTCGCTCCGATGCGGGCGGGAAAGCCGGGGTCGACGTGCACGGTGCAGCCATCCTGAATGTTGCTGCCTGCGCCGATCTCGATGGGTTCGTACTCTGCGCGCAGCGTCACCGAATACCAGATGCTGGCCCCTTCGGCGAGGCTGACCTGCCCGAGCAGGCTCGCGTTGGGCGCCACCCAGGCCCGCTCGTGCACCTGCGGGGTGTGTCCGTTGACGGTCAAGATGAGGGGCTCAGGCATGGCCGACATCCTAGGTCTCAGCTACGGACGAAGACACCGGCGGTAACCGCTGCCATGGCGGCGTCGACAGCGCGCTCGGCATCACTGACGGTCAACGACCTTGTTGTTGTGAGGAATTGGTAGTACAGCGGCGCCGAGATGTAGCGGATCACCTCGGCGGCGTCGGTGCCTCGAGGCGCTTCGCCGCGCGCAATCCCCTCGGTCACGATCGGCGCGAATTCGGCCAGCCGGGCGGTGTAGAACCCGGCCAGCGCCTGCGCGGTCTGCGGGTCACAGGCCGCTGCCGCGATGATCGCCTTGAACAACCTGCCCTGCCGTCGGTCCGACAGCGTCCGGCGGACCAGAACAGCGTTGGCCAGCAGGTCCCCGCGCAGTGTGCCGGTGTTCGCCCGCGGCAGTGACGTCTCCGCCATGTCGACGAGCAGGTCCGCGACCAGTGCCGGCACGGTTCGCCATCTCCGGTAGACGGTGGATTTCCCGACGCCGGCCCGGTCCGCGACGGCCGTGAGTTCGATCCCACCCAACCCGGCTTCGACCAGCAGATCCGCGGTTGCACTCAGTACCGCGTCCCGGACCGCGGCGGTCCGACCGCCCGGCCTGGCCGACGATGTCATGCCAACCAGCTTAACGGGACTTAGGTTTCGTTAAGTCACACCGGGTGTTACGGTGTCCCTATCGGGACTATCTTCCCATTAAGGAGCGGTGATGGAGTATCGGCGAGTTGGTCGTTCTGGTTTGGTGGTATCCGAATTAAGCTTCGGCGCAGCCACTTTCGGCGGTCGCGGCGAGTTTTTCAGCGCGTGGGGCAGCACTGACCTTGCCCAGGCCAGAGCCATCGTGGAGGTGTGCCTGGAGGCCGGCATCACGATGTTCGACACCGCCGACGTGTATTCCGACGGAGCGTCCGAGGAGGTGCTGGGCGCAGCCCTGGATGGACGGCGGGACGACGTGGTGATCTCCACCAAGATGGCGTTGCCGCTCGGTGGCGGCCCCACCGACTGGGGCACGTCCCGCTCGCGGCTGATCGGGGGTGTGGAGAAGTCGTTGCGCAGGCTGCGAACCGACCGTATCGACCTGTTCCAGCTGCACAGCTACGACGCCTACACCCCGATCGCAGAGGTGCTCGACACTCTCGATGTACTGGTCCAGCAGGGGAAGATCCGCTATACCGGGGTGTCCAACTTCCACGGCTGGCAGTTGATGAAGTCGTTGGCGATGGCCGACGCCAACCAGCAGCCTCGTTATGTCGCGCATCAGGTCTATTACTCGTTGATCGGCCGGGACTACGAGTGGGAACTGATGCCCCTCGCCCTGGCGGAAGGGGTGGGCGCCCTGGTGTGGAGTCCACTCGGCTGGGGGCGGCTGACCGGCAAGATTCGCCGCGGACAGCCGCTGCCCGCGAGGAGTCGGTTGCACGCGACGGCCGACGCGGGGCCACCCGTTGAGGACGCGATGCTCTACGACGTGGTCGACGTACTCGACGCCGTCGCGACCGAGACCGGCAAGTCGGTTCCGCAGGTGGCGTTGAACTGGCTGCTGCGCCGCCCGACAGTCTCCTCGGTGATCGTCGGGGCGCGGGATGAAGCACAGTTGCGGGAGAACCTCGGCGCGGTCGGCTGGCGGTTGACCGACGACCAGATCAGCCGACTCGACGCGGCCAGCGGCCGGGAGGCCCCGTATCCCTATTTCCCATACTTCCGCCAGGCGGGATTCGCCCAGCTCAACCCACCGCTGCTGCGCCGATAAACCGTCAAACCCCTTGATAGAACTTGCGGTAACTCGACGGGGAGATGCCGAGTCCTGTTCGATCCCCAGCGCCAACGATCACAGCATGCCGACGACGGTGGCGGCGGGGCTGCTGTGTCTGTCAGTCCGCCGACCGCGCCTTGCGGTAGACGACCATCTCGCGGGACAAGACGCGACGCAGCCGGGGCTCACGGCTGCAGGCGACCGCCAGCACGGTCAGTAGCAGCCACAGGATCACTGCGCTGGCCAGCACCATCGCAAAAGCCGCCCAGGTGCCGCCCTTCATCTCGGCGGCGGCCGTCTGCCGGGCCCACAGCCGCCAATAGATCATCAGGTTGACCGTCAGCCCGACACCGTAGGAGATGGCGAACGAGAACAGGTACGGCAGCCAGGTCCCGTCGCCGAATCGGGCCGAAAGTGGTTCGTGCCGAATCGGATACACCACCGACAACACGTTGCCGACGCCGAGCCAGATGAACACCATGGTGATGAGCTGGTCGACGAGCGCCGCCGGATTGCCGAAGCCCGCGACCGCGAGCAGCACGACCACCGGCAGCCCGGCGGCCGTCACCAGGGCGGCCATCGCCAGGTTTTTCGACACCAGCAGACGCCACAGCCGCTCACCGGTAGCCAGTGCACTGCGGACCCGCTCAGCCTCGAAACACAGGGCGTTGGTGCACACCACGCTGCCGACCACGGCCGAGAACAAGTACAGCGTCAACCGGGGCGCGTCGTAGTCCGCGAATCCGCTGATCTCGTAGAACGCCACCAGCGACAGGCTGACGGCCAGCGTGATCACCAGGCGGATCAGGATGGACCGCGGCTTGTCGGCCCAGACGTGCCGCACCTCGTCACGGATGCGGGCACCGAGATCGCGCAGCGCCGTGCCCACCCCGCCGAAGACATCGCGCCGCCCCGCGGGGCGCACGGCTGTGTCGGCGGTCAGCCGATTGGCCTCGGCCACTGCCAGGATCGCCTCGGCCACCGCCACCCGCGCCAACCCGACCGCGACGAGAGCGTCGGCGTCCGCCGATACCGATGCCGATGCCGCCCCGATGTCTGCGACGCCGCGCAGATAGTCATGGGCGCGCGCCCGCCAGTGCGGTGAGGCCCCGGCCACTCCGATATCGCCGATGACCGCCGCCTCGGCTGCGATCAGCTGCGAGCGCGCTCCGGCCACCACAGCGGCCAGTGCGCTGCCGTCATCCCACTGGGCGGCCGCCACAGCGGCGTCGATCCGGGCGAGTTCGCCGACGAGTGAGCGGAGTTCTTCGAGGGCAGCGGACGCCGCTGCGGACGGGTCGGCCTCCGAGGTCATGGAACTACTGAACCATTACTGCGCCGGCGGCGCGTTCGCGGTGCAGGCGGGCCCGGAGTCACCGCCGGCGGGTGCGCAGGGCCTCTACCTGCGGCCGGGGCCGCACTGCGGCGGTCCACCCGAGCAGCCCCTGACCTGCTCGTTTTGGGAGCCCCGCAAGGCTGTGCTTACGATTCGAGGTGGTTTGATGCGTGACACGATGCGCACCGTCGGATCTCGGTGACCAGAAAAGACACCGCATTCGTGCGTAACGCCCGACGATGGCGCGACGACGTACGAGGCAATAGGAGCCAGCCAAATGGAGCAGATGTGACGACTCGCACCAAGACCTTAGGCGTGGCCGCAGCCATCACTGCCATCGCGTTTTCCATCCCCACGGCCGTGACCGCTTCGGCAGATGACCCGACGCCGACGCCGACCACCACGGTCTCGACGCCGGTGGCTCCCATCCCCGACCCGCAGGGTCCGGGATGCGACGCGTACAAGGCGGGCCTGCCTGCCGGAGGCGCGACTGCCGTCGCGAAGCTGTCGGCCAGCCAGGCGATCGCCGCCAACCCTGATCTCAAGACGTTCAACGCAGCGATCTCGGGTCAGCTGAACCCGGCGGTCAACATCGTCAGTGTCCTGGACAACGGCCCCTACATCGTGTTCGCTCCGACCGACGAGGCGTTCGCCAAGCTGGATCCCGCGCAGCTGGACGCGCTCAAGGCCGATCCGGCCGCGCTGACCTCGCTGGTCTACTACCACATGGTGTTGGGTCTGCTGGGCGCCGACGAGGTGCACGGCAAGTTCCCGACGCAGCAGGGCAAGCAGATCACCGTCACCGGCAAAGGCGGCGACATCAAGGTCGACGATGTCGCGAAGGTCGTCTGCGGCGACATCCAGCCGGCGAACTCCAGGATCTACATGATCGACACGGTGCTGAATCCGGCCGACGCACTGCCGGGCAACGAGACGGCTACCACCTCGCCGACGAGCACCACGGCGACCACCCCGACGACACCGTCGACCACGGCGGCGACACCGACGTCGTCCGCACCGGCCGCCGCGCCCGCGTCTCCGACAGCTTGATCGGAACCGCACCACAGCGCGGGCGGCGGTATCGATGATTCACTTGCGGGCGTGAGAAACAAGCTTGCGATCCAGCGTCGGGATCGTCCGTGGCCCGATCTGTTTGTCACGGTACTGTGCGGGCCATTTGCGATGCCGACGGCGGACGAGCTCAGAAACGCGGTGGCCGAGCTCGCGCAACGCTATCCGCACAGTCGACTTACCTGGGGCTTCGATCCGACCAAAAGATACTGGCTGACCGATCGACCACCGGAATCCGTTGTGGTCGAACGTGACTGGGACGACTCCACAGATATCGGCTCGCGCCTCGATGCGATCGCGCTCGACGACGAGATCGCCGCCCCCCTGACCTACATCCGCTACCCCGCCCACCTCGGGCTGAAGATCTCGCACAGCGTGGGCGACGGCCGGGTGTTCCAGACCATCGTCGCGGCAGTGCTGCAGACCGCCTTGACCGGTGTGGTGGTCCCATGGTCCGCCAACCGCGCCGGTCGGTTCCCGTTGGGTGCCGCGGCACTTCGTACGTTCGGCCGGCGTCCAGCGTTGATCCGGGCCGCGATCAACGACCGACATCGCCACGACGATCCCCCGTCGATCCCGGCCCCGCCACAGTCCTGGTCGCCATCGCGGCGGACGGTGCACCGTTCCCTGACCAAGACCCGAGCCGACGAAATCACGGCGTGGGGAAACGAATTCGCACCCGGCGCCAGCCGGTTCGCCCTGCAGGTGACACTGGTGTTGCGGGCACTCAAAAAGGTCGGCATGGAGATCTCGTCTGACGTGCGCGTCGTCGTCGACCTTCGGAGATATTTGGGCTGGCGCTACATCGACGGCAACTTCATCAACTCGGCAGCGATGAACATCGGCGTGGAGATGGACCCCATGCAGATCTCGTCGACGATCCGGGCGACCAACCGCTCGGCGAGACCACTGATGGCGCAGATGGCGGCGCAGACACAGGCGGCCATCTTCGGCGGTGTGGACACCGGAGTTCCGACCGCGGTCGACCCTCGAGCGCTGCCGAGGGTGACGTTCAGCAGCCTCGGCCTCTCCCCCGAAATCGACAGCCTGCCGTTCCTGCCCGACTCGCCCGTCGTCTACGGGGGCAGCGTCCCGGCCGAGGGCCCGTCGGGGTTGACCTTCCTTTTCATGGAAACGTCGAAGGTCATGAGCATCGATGCGATCTTCCACGACAACGTCATCGATGCCGACCTCGTGGACCGGGCTTTACACCTGGTGACGTCCGATCCACGAAGCCTGCTGTCCGACCACCCTTAGCGCGCAGTCCACACCGGTGGCCGCTTCTCGGCGAACGCCCGCGGTCCCTCTTTGGCATCTTCGGAGCGCATCAGTGCGCCGATCTCCGTCATCGTGCGCGACCAGCCCGGCCCGTCACTGGTGACCACCCCGTCGTCGACACCGTAGGCAACCCGCTTGCTCGCCGACACTGCCAGCGGCGCGTTCACGGTGATGCGTTCGGCGAGCTCCAGCGCGACATCCAGCACGGTCCCGTCGGGAACCACCGTGTTGATCAGCCCCCACTTCAGAGCCTGCTCGGCGGTGATCGACTCACCGGTGAACAACAGTTCCATGGCCACCTTGCGGGGCAGCTGCTCGACGAGCCGGAACACCCCGCCCGCGGCGGCGATGAGTCCGCGTTTGACCTCCGGCAGACCGAACCGCGCGCTTTCCTGCGCGACGACGAGGTCGCTGGCCAGCGCCAGTTCCGTGCCACCGCCCAGGGCGGTGCCGTTGACGGCCGCGATCGTCGGCTTGTCGATGAAGTGGCTGACGTACCCGGCAAATCCCCATTCTGGATGCTCGGGGTGAAAGATGTTCTCGCGCCGCGATATCGCCTTCAGGTCGGCGCCCGCGCAGAACGATTTGTCACCGGCACCGGTGATCACCACGGCTCGGACTTCGGGATCGATCTGCGCCTCGTGCAGCGCGTCACCAAGGTCGGTACTCACCGCGGCGTTGACGGCGTTGCGCGCCTCCGGCCGGTTGATGGTGATCAGCAGGACGTTGCCCCGCCGCTGCGTCAGAGCGGCGGGGCTGGTTACGTCGTCGGTCACAGCAGTTCGAGAATGGTCGCGTTGGCCTGGCCGCCACCCTCGCACATCGTCTGGAGTCCGTACTGAATTCCCTTGTCCCGCATGTGGTACAGCATCGTGGTCATGATGCGGGCACCTGATCCGCCGAGCGGGTGGCCCAGTGCGATGGCACCGCCGTTCGGGTTCAGTTTCTTCTCGTCGGCGCCGATGTCCTTGAGCCACGCCAACGGAACCGGGGCGAATGCCTCGTTGACCTCGAACACCCCGATCTCGTCGATCGAGAGCCCGGAACGCGCAAGCGCCTTCTGGGTCGCCGGGATCGGTGCGGTCAGCATGATCACCGGGTCGGCGCCGGCGAGTACGGCGGTGTGCACCTTGGCCAACGGCTTGAGGCCGAGTGACTGCGCTTTCTCCGCGGACATGAACAGCAGGGCAGCCGACCCGTCGGAAATCTGCGAGGCATTACCGGCATGGATCACGCCGTCCTCGCGGAAGGCCGGTTTGATCTGCGCCATCTTCTCGATCGAGCCACCGCGGCGGATGCCCTCGTCCTTGAGCACCGGGTTACCCTCGTGGTCCTTAATGGCGACGATCTGGTCATCGAAAGCCCCGGAATCCTGTGCGGCAGCTGCCTTCTCGTGCGAACCGAGGGAGAATTCGTCGAGCGCGGTCCGGTCGAATCCCCACTGCTGGGCGATCATCTCGGCGCCGACACCTTGGTTGGGAGTCTGGGTGTAGCGGGCCCGGAAGGCGTCAGGGTAGGGATGGCCACCGTTGGCCAGCGACGCGCCCATCGGGGTGCGCGACATGGACTCCACACCACCGGCAACGACGACGTCGTAATGCCCTGCCACCACACCGGCGGCGGCAAAGTGCACCGACTGCTGACTCGAACCGCACTGGCGGTCCACGGTCACACCGGGAACGGTCTCGGGCCAGCCCGCGGTCAGCAGCGCGGTCCGCGCGATATCGAGCGCCTGCTCCCCTGCCTGCATGACACATCCCCAGATGACGTCATCGACGATGCCCGGATCGATACCGGCCCGCTCGACCAGGCCGTTGAGCACCTGCGCCGACAACTCGGACGGATGCACTCCCGAAAGACCACCGTTGCGCTTACCGACCGGTGATCGCACCGCCTCGACGATTACGGCTTCCGCCATGGATCTCTCCTCCCACTCGTATCAGCGCCCAACCAAGCAGTTGGTTTTCGCTCTGTCGTTCTTAACACCCGGCCGGTTTCCCGCGCCCGGTGGGGTCGTGCGGGGAGCGAGTAGCGTCGAGAAGATGTCACACATCGTCATCGTCGGCGGCCACGGCAAGGTCGCATTGCACCTGGCCAGGATCCTCAGCGCCCGCGGCGACGAGGCATTGTCCGTGATTCGCAATCCCGCGCACACCGATGACGTCGCCGACGCCGGCGCGACGCCGGTGGTCGCCGACATCGAGGATCTCGACACCGACGCGCTGGCCGATCTGCTCGACGGCCATGACGCGGTCGTCTTCACCGCGGGCGCCGGTGGCGGCGACCCGGCGCGCACCTACGCCGTCGACCGCGACGCGGCGATCCGCATCATCGACGCCGCGGGCCAGGCGGGTGTGCAGCGGTTCGTGATGGTCTCCTACTTCGGTGCCGGTGCCGACCACGGCGTGAGCGAGGACAATTCGTTCTTCGCCTATGCCGAAGCCAAGGCCGCCGCGGATGCCCATCTCCGCGCCAGCGGACTGGATTGGACCATCCTCGGCCCCGGCGGGCTGACCTTGGACCCAGCCACCGGGCGCATCACCGTCGGACCCGAGGCCGCCGACGGCACGGTGTCCCGCGAGGACGTCGCCCAGGTGATCGCCGCCGCGCTCGCCGACAACTCGACCATCGGCCGGACGATCGAGTTCAACAACGGGGACACCCCGATCGACGAGGCCATCGCATCGTGATTTCGGCGTGCTCGCGACCGGTCAGCAGCGATGAGCACGCCGAAATCGCAAAGATCGTGATGCGGCGAACCTGACCTGGCCCGCGCCGTAACGCTGAACCCACCGGTGGCCCGCCTGGGCGGGAACGACTTCCGCCGGCGACGCCGGTCGGCGCGCGGCATTGGCCTAGTGGACCGGCAGTCAGCGAGCGTCGGCGCCCGCATTCCGGTAGACCTGCACCGGCACCGTGTAATCCCACGGTTGGCGGGTCACCATATCGGCGACCTGGACGACGCCGCGCTCGAATTCGCCGGTGGCCGCGTCCACCAACCGGTACTCCTGGGTCTGCCGGTGGATGGGCTGACCGTCGAGCAGGACCACCCGCACCTCACCGGGTTCGAAGTGACAACGCTCCTGCATGGCCGCGATCAACTGCTCGTTGTGCATATGCCCGTCACCGAAATTCCAGCCGACGGCCGTGCTGCAGAGTCGCTCCCCTTCGGTGACCACGTACTCGCCCTGGTGTCCGGCCGGCATCGCCCGTTCGACGAGTGTGAACAGCGCCCGGCCATGGGTGTTCATCGAACGAAATGCGTAGCCGGAGTACAACATCACCTCAGCCTGTTCGGGGCTGCCGTAGATCTTCTCCAGCTGCGACTGGGGCATGCTGGCGATCGACACCAGGCCGTTGTCGATCTTCTCCAGCGCCGACGGCTTCATGCACCACTGCGTGGTGTCCCAATTGCCCGCGTAGTACCGCATACCGGGGAGGAAGGAAACCTTGCGCGGGAACAGGTTTCCGAGCGCGACGGTCACCGCGAGAACGGCGAACAACACCAACGGCAGTGGGCTGGTGAGGTCGGACAGCCCGATACCGGCGTGCCCGACGAACAGCGTCAGGACGCAGAAGATCATGAAGACGTTCCACTCCAGCGGGACCCCCATCGGGATCGACGTCAGGATGCCGAGGTGGAAGCACACCATGACGAACGCGGCAATCGCCGTGGGCCAGCCACCGTGGGAGAAGAACAGCACAACGGGCACCAGGCCCTCCACCACGGTGGAGAAGTGCGCCACGAACCGCGACACCCGACCGGGCCGCAGATCGTCGGGGAAGTGCTCGAAGAACATCCGCTTCAATCTCTTGGTCCGCACGATCGGACTGTTGGACATCATCGTCGAGATGACGAACGGGAAGTGCTTGTTGAGTTTGGAGGTGGCCGCGCCGATCCAGATGACCATGCAGACGAGCTTGGCCGCCAAGATCATGTCGACGGCGCTGACCCCGGCGAACAGGAACGCCACCGTGAACGATCCGTACACCTCGCCACGGGCGGCCAGGAAGATCACCTTGTCGCGCAGGCCCAGCACGGCCAGCAGCCCCAGCACCGTCCAGATCTGCCACATCGGCAACAGCCCGACGGTGCTGTTGATGGCGGGTATCGGTCCGGTGCCGTCCGAGAAGAGCGCGACCAACAGGATCACCAGCAGGGCGCCGTACAACCCCGCATCGAGTGGGGTGCGGGCGGTGCCCTTGGTCAGCGGAATCCGGCCGGGCCAGGGTGGCAGCCGGATGGTGCCCGGTCGCAACCAGTAGAGGATCGAGCCCATCGGCGGGAAGAACCGGTTGTTCAGCGGCCCGAACCCGCAGCCGAGGCCGGTGACCTCGAACAGCATCGTGAACAGGACGACCTTCTGGAAGACGATCGGTTCCGTCCACCATGAGCCCACGTCGGTGAAACCCTCAATACCGTTGGTGGCCAAGGCGAAAAGCCACCCACCCAGGATGTAGAGCAGGATCTTGACGACGTAGAACAGGTGCAGCGCGATCGGCGTGCCGAACCCCACCTCGGCCCAGTGCCGGGCCAGCGGCTGAATCCGTTCGGAGCGGGTGCCCTTGCTCCACTCGGGGTAGTCGACCTGCGGGAGGTCGGGCTTGAGAAATCCCATGGCCCGAGACTAGAACGTGTTCTAGTCTCGGCGCTAGAAGATCAGCTGAAATGGGTTTTCGGCCGCGGCAACGGGACACCGTCGACGATGATGTCGAGCTTCTCGTTGTAGAACGCGACCATCCTGGCGATCGCGGCCACCTCGGGCAACGGATAGTCATAAGTCCAGGCCAAGTCCTGATGCAGGGTGTCGCCGACGCGCACCGACCAGTAGCCCGACGTCACCCCCTTGTAGGGGCACAGCGTCTGGGTGTCGCTCGGCTCGAGATGATCGAAGACCACGTCGGTGCGATCGAGGTAATACCGTGTCGGCAGCCCTGTTTCGAACAGCAGCACCGGGTCATGCGCCTCGGCCAGCACAACCCCGTCGAGCTCGACACGAACGTGCCGGTGCGAGCGCAGCGCGTCGACGCGCACGTACGGGCTGCGAGGATGCCCGACGATCGGCTCGTCCTCCTCGAACCAGGCCAGCGCGTCCCACTCGAACCGGACGCTGCCCGCCACCGGACCGTCGCCGGCGTCGAACACCCGCGCCACTGACTTCTGCACCCGCCCGCCCGCAGTCAGCGAGAACAGCCGCGAGGGCCCCAACTGAACCTGCTGCGGATGGTCGTCGTCGGAGAGCATCTCGGAGCGGACATCGGCGAGCGGGACGTAGTACTGCGGGTAGTACGGCACCTCCCACACGTAGTGGGCCGCGGTGGTGTCGAAGACGAGTTCGCCGTCGCAGAAGCCCCGCACCCGCCGCGGCGCGGGTTCGATCCGCCCGCGCTGGGCGGCCATCGAGGGAAAGTCGGGAGACTCAGAGGCCATCACCCAGGCTAACCGCCCTGCTTGGCCGGCGGACGGTAGAAGATCACCAGCTGGCCGATGCCCCCGGCCAGGCCGAGGACAACCGCAATCGTCAGACCCCACCAGCCATGCAGCAGACTGGCGAGGTCGGAGGTGCCGAACAGCGCGTAGTCAAGGCTGAACCGGCCCGCGCCGGTGGTGGCGAGCCCGACCGCGGAGGCCGCCAGGATCAGGTTGTACTCCCAGCCCTCCTTGACGATGAAGAAGCCGTTCTTGCGGTGCACCGTCCAGGCCGCGACGAACATCAGCGCGACGAAGCCGGCGGCGGGGATCGGCGTGAGCAGCCCGACGGCCAAGCCGAGGCCGGCCGTCACCTCGGTGGTGGCGGCGATTCGGGCGTGAAACATGCCCGGTTTCATCCCCATGCTGTCGAACCAGCCGGCGGTTCCCGCCAGCCCGCCCTTACCGAAGAACTTGTTGTAACCGTGCGCGGCCATCGTCAGGCCCAGCACCAGTCGCAGGATCAGCAGGCCCACGTCAGCCGCAGAATCATAGGCAGTCATGTAACAAAACTTAAGCTATGTGTTAACCGACCGGCTAGGCAGGACCGTCTCTGCGGAGGTATGCCGCTCCGCGGGGAGCAGGGCATAGCGGGCCGCCTAGCGACCCAACGCGCAGTCCAGCCGCGCCGTGTAATCGTCGATGTCGACGCCGGATTCGGCGCCGTGCACGCTGACCGCGATGGTGTCGCCGAGCCCGTGCACCCCGTGCGTCAGGCCCATCATCGGCGACAGCGCCGGGTAACCGGCGGTCCACAGCACCGGCGCGGGGCCGAAATGCAGGTCCGCCGGCCCCCGGTTGACGCTCGATACCACCGTGGCTCCCGTGACCCGCGCGGCCCGAACGGCCGGGTCGAACTGCGCGACCCCCCAGCGCAACAATGGGGCGGGCGTCGCGGCGAAGGCACGGTCGGCCGCCAGCGTGGCCGGATGTTCGGCCCGCGACCGGCCGGCCCGCAGGTCCGCGTCGATCGCGCCGGCGCGGGCAATCGGATCGAGCCGGGGATGCAGCCCGACTCCGATACTGCGGAAATGGTTCTGCGCCAGCCGGATTCCTGGCTTGGCCAGCAACACCTCGGCGCTCAGCCGAGCCGGATCCTCGATGCGGTCACGCAGATATCCGTCCAGCGCAACGCCGATCGCGTTCAGCACCGCGACGGTCACGGTCCGGCCGGCTGGCAGCGCGGAACGCTGGCGCAACAATGTCCGTATCCGCCGCGGGCCGGCGGGTGCGTTGTTGGTCAATATCGGCAGCTGGGGCTCACCGGCGGGCGCCAGCCGACCCGCCTCGAGATCGCGCACCATCGCCCGGTGGCTGCAGGCGGCGGTGATACCGCGCAGGACGAGGCTGCCGCGACGGCCCGCGGCGAGCGGGCGGACGGGGACGTCACGGCCGAACAGCCACGCCGCCAACTCGGCAGAGCGGGTGCCGTCGGCCAGGCAGTGCGCGATCTGCACGACGGCGACCGTCACCGGCGATGACGCGCCGGGAGCCCCGCTCACCGAGGCGAAGACATGCAGCCGCCACGCGGCGCTTCGCGGGTCGAGCTGGTCGTCGGCCAGGGCCGCGACCACGCTGAGACAGGCCGCCCAGCTCAGACCCGCCGCATGCAGCCGAACCTGATTCGCGTCGACCGGAGCAGGGACCCAGCGCGGGTAACGCAGCGCACAACCGTCGGCGACCCGCATCGTCAGGTCGGGGCAGGCGCGGGCCCGATCGGCCAGGCCGGCCAGCACGTCGTCCAGTCCGTCGAAGACGCCGGCGAATGTGTACAGCAGGAACTGATCGTTGGGCACCTGAGTCGACATCCAGAAGGTCTGCGCATCGACCGCCGCGAGCCGGCGCACGCTCAGAGGTGGGCGAATTCGATGATGAGCTCGGCCACCCGCTGCGGCTGCTCCAGTTGCAGGAAGTGCCCAGCGTGCTCGACGATGCCGGTGCTGCTACCGGGCGCCAGCACCTTCTCCACCCACGGCGTGAAACCCGGTGTGAAACATCCGTCGTCGTGGCCGTGCAGGTACAGCACCGGAAGCTTGGGCGCGGATAGCCAGTGCCGGTGGAGCTCGCTATAGGGTGCGGGCGGCAACGTATTGCGGCCCATCGCCCGGTAGGTGCCCAGTGCCGCCCGCCACCGGGCGGGCGCGCCGATCGCCGCCTCGACATGGGCCAGATCGTCGGCGAGGTCGCCGCCGGTGTAGCCGGGCGACCAGCGCCGCCACAGCAACGGCAGCATCCGGGCTTTGGAACGCTCTGGCAGCCAAGGCAATTGGAAGAACAGGAGGTACCAGCTGCGCAACACCTGAGCCGGCAGCTTGGCCAGCAGCCGACCCCGGTCAGCTGCGCTAGAAGGAGCCCGGAACCCCGCGGACGGTGGAACCGACATGATCACGGCTTTGGCGAATGGGACGGGTAGGTGATCAGCGGGGAGCGCGGCCAGCCCGGTCGCGGCGATCGCCCCCCAGTCATGCCCGATCAGCAGGTCGCGGTCGGACGGGCCGAACTCGTCACGCACCCGCAACGCGTCATGCATCACCGCGCCGATGTGGTAGCTACCGTCGGTCGGTAGCGACGACGGTGCGTAACCGCGCATGAACGGGGCCACCACCCGGTAGCCGGCCGCGACCAGCAACGGCGCCAGTTTACGGAAGCCGTAGGCGGTATCGGGAAAACCGTGCAGGCACAACGCAATAGGCGCGTCGGGCTCGGGGCCGTCCCAGACCAGTACCCGCAGGGTCACCGCGGGTGTGGCGATGTCAACCGATCGGGGTTCTGCGTTCACGTGACCTAGACGGGATCGAATTTGGAGATCAGCCAGCGGTCGCCGACCTTGTCCAATGTCACCTGGACGCTGGAGGCAGTGGACGTGGGTGCGTCACTCCCGACGATCACCGACTGGTTGACGAACACCAGCACCACCGCATGGTTGGGCTCGGCCGATACCGACGCGACGGCGGGAACCGACGCCACCGCGGAGATCTGCTTCTCCTTGGAACCCGGGATCACCACGTCGTTGGTCAGCTGCGTGTAGGAGTCCCGGAAGTCACCGGCCAGCAGGTCGCGGGCCGAGGTGAGGTCCTTTTCGACGGTGTCGGGCTTGTACGACAGCAGCTTGATCGTCGAATCCTTGGCGGCTGCAACCGATTCGACGCGCGCCAGATCGGCGTCCCGGACCGACGAGTCCTCCCATTTGAGGAAGCCGGCACCGAGGCCGAGAATCAGCGCGAGGCCCGGCAGGATGCCGTAGGCCAGCACCCTGGCCCAGTTCACGCCGGGCTTCGCCACCTTCTCCGCTGGCGCTGCGCCGGGTTCGTCAGCCGCGTCCGTCTCGCCGGTTTCCGTTTCGTCGGTTTCCGTTTCGGCGGCCTTCGACTCGTTGGCATCCGTCAGTTCGGTGGCACTGGATTCGGTCAGCTCGGTGGCCGCGGAATCCGTTTCAGCGCCTGTGTTAGAGGCCACAGCCCGATCGTCCTTCTCTGTCGTCGATTCGGTTTCGCCGGTGTCCGGGGTCACGGGACGAACTCGACGTTGGAGACTTTTGCTTCGTCATCGCCAGTCTTCTTGACCATGATCCGCATCCGCCATGCCCGCGGCTGCTGTTCTGCGGCACCGGCATTCGACGTCTTCACGGTCACTGCGACGAGCACCTGCCCGCCGTCGTTGTCTTCGGACTCCAGACCCGCCGAGGTGATCGTGCCGACTGACTTCGACTGTGCCTGCTTGACGACGTCGACGAACGGCTGCGACCGCTTGGAGAAGTCGTCGTAGAACGTGTCGGTCGCCGAATCTAGGATGCGCTGCACATCGGCATCGGCATGCTCGAAGTCGATGGTGGTGAGGTTCAGCGCCCCCTGCCGACCGACCTGCAGGAACAACTCCCGCTGCCGTTCGGCGTTCTGCGATTCGTAGGCGCGGAAACCCAGCCAGCCGACCAAGCCGCCCAGCGCGAGTACGACGACCAGACCGATGATCGTGGCGACCCGCACGTGCGACATCCCCGGTTTCGACTCCGCCGGGGCGGGTTCAGCCTCGACGAGATCGGTGTCCTCGGCATCCTCGTTTACGTCCACCGCGTCGGTGGGCTCAGCATCGGCCTTCGACGGCGATTCCGGTGACCCGTCGGAGGAAGCGGTGACGTCTGCTCGGCTGCTCAGCTCCTCGTGAGTCGACTCGCTCAGTTCCCCTTCGGGGGCAGCAGCATCGTCTGCCATGTTTGCTCCTCTTTGGCATCTCTGGCCAAGTTAGCTTGTGTGTACACGCGCCCGTCCGGTCCAACGTACGTGCCGGTGGCTGGGTCATATTCGGCAGCCGCGATGGGCGGGGGTGCCGGATTCACAGGTTGCGCCGCTTGCGCAGGTGGCGTGCCCGGCGGCAACTGTGGAATGGGCTGGCCAGACAACGTGGCGTTGGGGTCACCCTTCCAGTTGAAGCCGTCGTTCAGCGGCTGATACACGTCGGTGCTTTCGCACATCTTCACCGTCGGTGCACGTTTGCCGGGCACCGTTTCACACGGGATGTTGCGCGCACCGCGCACATTGAACACCGAGTCCTGTGGCACGCGGCAGTACAGGTCACCTGCCGGGGCGTCGGGGTAATCCTGATCGGCCGGCACCCGCTGCTGCTGAGGCGGCAGGTAACCCGTGTTGCATGGTGGCGGCAGGTTGAGGTTCAGGTTGAAGTCCAGATAGGCACCGATGTGCTTCTGGTGACGGTTGGCGGTACCCGTGGCCGACGTGACAGCAGCGCCCTGGGGCAGCAGGACCAGCAGCTGCTCGATATCGGGCTGGTAGGTGACGGCCACCTCACCGAGGCTGACCAGGTTGGCCAACACGATCGGCAGCGTCGGCTGCAGCCGGTCGAACAAGGCACGCACCTCGTCGGCTGCCGGCGACCCCTTGTTGATGACGCCCGCGACGGCCTGGTCCTGACTCTTGAGCTGCCCGGTGATATTGGCCAGGTGCGACGCCCACGCCGAGACGGAGTCGGCGGTGTCGGTCTGGGAATCCAGCACCGGCTTGGACTGGTCGATGAGCGTGGTCAGCGAGTCCAGATTCGCGCGCGCATCGATGGCCAGCGCCGTCGAGCCCTTGACGAACCGGGAGATATCGGGGCCCAAGCCGCCCACCGCGGTGTACGCCTCGTCGATCGTGGTCTTGAGACTGTCGCGCGGAATCGCTTGCAGGCCACGGTTTGTCGCATCAAGCAGCGTGTTGATATCCGGCGGCACGAAAGTCCGGTCGGCTGGGATGACGTCGCCCTCTTTCAGGACGGGCCCGTTACCGCTGCGCGGGAGCAGCGCGACGTACTGCTCGCCGACCGCGGACACGCTGTGCACCTGGGCATCCAGATCGGCAGGGATCGGCATATCCGAGCGCAGCGACAGTGTCGCCGCCACTCCCGTGTCGGTGAGTTCGACGCTCTCGACCCGGCCCACCTCGGTGCCGCGATAGGTGACATTGCCGCGGGCGTACAGGCCGCCCGCCTCAGGCAGTTGCAGCGTGACCCGGTAGTGGCCGACACCGAACAGCAGGTTCGGCAGGCCCATGAAGTTGAACACCATGATCGACCCGGCAACCACCGAGACCAACAGGAAAATCGTGATCTGGATCCAGATCTTTCGCGTCATTCTCATGTCTACGGCCCCTGATCCCAGTGGTAGGGCACGATCAGCGGGTTACCCGCGGTGTAGGGGCTCGGCAGCTGACCGATGGTGCGGCCCCACTGCAGCTCCAGCTCGGTGAGGTTGCCCTCCCACCGCGTTCCGGTGAAGAAGCCGGAGTCGATCCGGCTCAGGGTCAGGTCAAAGGTC
Organism: Mycolicibacterium komossense; assembly: GCF_025822605.1. Classification (GTDB taxonomy): domain Bacteria; phylum Actinomycetota; class Actinomycetes; order Mycobacteriales; family Mycobacteriaceae; genus Mycobacterium; species Mycobacterium komossense. The sequence goes on from NZ_JACKTY010000004.1 coordinate 57,804, forward strand.
AGCGACAGGTTGCCGTAATCACCGCGCATCCAGTTGGTGAGCGTCTCCTTCGGCCACGGGAAGGTCGGATAGAAACTCAGTGCCCGAGTCAGCGCCGGTCCGGCGTCGGCCAGTGATTGCAGGACGGGCCCCAGGTCCTTGAGTTCCTGGACCAGGGCTTCTTTGGTCTGATTGACCGAATCCGCCGCCAGCGCACTGAACTTGCCGAGCTGAGTCAACGCATCGGCGAGCTTCTCGCGCTCGTCTCTCAGCACCTTGAGGGCATCGGGAATCGTCTTGAGCGCGGTGTCGATCACCGGCTTCTGGGCGGCGAGCTGGCCGACCAGATTGTTGAGACTCTCGTTGGCGCTGATGATGTCGGACTTCTGATCGTTGACGTAGCCGATGAAGATGTCGAGCTGCTCGATCAGGCTGCGCAGATCCGCCTCACGGCCGGTGAACGCCTGACTGAAGGCTTGGGTGATGTCCTGAATCTGGTTGATGCCACCACCGTTGAGGACGAAGGAGATCGCGGCCAGCGTCTGCTCGGTACTCGGGTAGGCGCCGGCCGACGACAGCGGGATCAGTGACCCCTCGTGCAGCCTGCCTTGCGGCGCAGCATCTTTGGGAGGCTCGAGGCCGACATAGAGCGAACCGAGCAGACTGGTCTGCCCGATCACCGCGGTCGCGTTCGCGGGCAGCACGACATCACCGTTGAGCGTCATGGTGACCAGTGCGTTCCAACCCTGACGTTCGATCTTGGTGACGTTGCCGACGGTGACGTCACCGACCCTGACCCGGGAGTTCTGCTTGAGGTTGTTCACATCGGGCATCTGGGCCTGAACCGTGAATGCGCCGGGGCCTTGACCGGAGGTGCCGGGCAGCGGAAGCGAGTTGAGCCCCTGCCAGTCACCGCAGCCCGACAGGGCCATGGCAGCCGTGAGCACGAGTCCACCGATGGCGGCGCGCACGCCGCGCGTCCCGGTCATGACCCGCCTCCGGCGGGGACCATCAGGCCCTGCAGGCCGGCGTTTGGATCGGTCGCGACGACCGTGTCGGCCGGTGGCGGAGCTGTCGGCGCCTCGGCGGCCAGCGGCGGACCGCCGGCGGGTGCTGCGCCGGCATCGGGCGCCGGGGCTGCCGGCCCTGGCGGCGGGACGTAATCCGGGCGTAGCCAATCCTCGCTGTAGGTCAGCTCATTCGGCCGGGCGGAGGCGCCGACGAACAGGTTCTGCCCGATCGGCGGGAAGTTGTACTGACGGTTTTTGATGATCGGCGCCAGGTACTGCACGCACAGCTTGGACGACTGCTCGGCACCCATCCGCGAGGCCGCCTGAATGGCACCGCACAGGAAGGAGATCGGGTTGCTGAAGTTGCTGACCGCCAGGGCGCTGGTCGCCGCACCCTGGGCGGGCTGATAAATGTTCACGTAGTTCTGCAATGTGTTCGGCGCGACGTGCAGCACCTGTTTGATGTCGTCGAGGCTGGCGGTGAGCGCAGTACTGACCGAGGCGAGCTTGTCCGAGGTGGTGCCGAGCGCTTCCCGGTTGTCGGCGACAAAGCTCTGCACGTCGCCGACGGCGGCATTGAGATCCGATACCGCATTGGCGATTCCATTGGGATCGTCGGACAGCAGCCCGGTCACGTTGGCCAGATTCTGGTTGAGCTGACGCATCAGATCCGTGCTCTGCTGCAGCGCCGAGACCAGGATCGACAGGTTCTTGACCGTCGAGAAGATGTCGGTGCTGTGGTCCCCGAGGGCCGAAAACGCTTGCGACAGCTTGATGATCGTCTGCCGGATGTCGGCGCCCTGTCCACGCAGGTTGTCGGCGGTGGTGTTGACCAGCGCACCCAGAGTGCTGACGCCGCCGGGCTCGGTCGGCTGCAGGGTGTCGGTCAGTCGTTTCAGCTGTTCACGGAAGTCGTCGTACTCCACCGGCACCGCGGTGCGCTCCTGCGGGATCACGGCCTTGTCGGCCAGTGCGGGCCCGCTGCTGTAGACCGGCGTGAGCTGGATCGCCCGGCTGGTCACCAGCGCGGGAGACAGGATCGCCGCCTTCGCATCGGCAGGGACCTTGAACTTGCTGTCGTACCAGAAGGAGATCTTCACCCGTTGCGGCTCGGGCTCGATCTTGGCGATCTGGCCGACCGGGACGCCGAGGATCACCACATCGTCGCCGACGAAGATGCCGTTGCTGTTCTCGAAGTACGCCACGACATTCGTCCGGTTGATCGGCCCTCCGGGGCGCAGCAGCACCGCGACGCCGCCGACCAGGGTCAGGACCATGACGACGGCCAGACCGATTTTGGTTCCACGGGAAAGGTTCACTGTCCACCCTCCGGCGAAACGGGTCCGGGAGCGGGACCGAGGGTCTGGGTGACCGCAGGTACCTCACCCGGCGCCGGCACGAATACGGGGGCGGGGGTGGGCAACGGGGTCGTTCCGATGCCCGGCGGCGACACCGCGGGCGGTCCTGGCGGCGGACCACCGGGCGGTCCGGGTGGGATCGGTTCGCGGTACGGGTAGCAGCCGGTCGGGCCGGGCAGCGGGATTCCCGGCGGGCCGCACCCTGGGTCGCCGGGGTTACCGGTGATGGCGTCGGGCAGGTTCAGATTGGGCTCGCCACCCTGGCCGGTACGCGGGAACGGCACGGGCAGTGCGGGAGTGCCCTGCTGGCCGATCTGCGGATCGACCCGCTGCGACGGCGACAGGGTGTTCGGGTCGAGCCCGAGGTCGGAGAACGCGGCGTCGATGAACGGCTGCGAGAACTGACCTGGGATCAGGTTGGCGATATAGGACTTGAAGAACGGACCCGACGCCACGGACTCGCCGAGCTGCATCGCGTAGACACCCAACATCTTGATCGATTTCTGCACGCGCTCTTTGCGATTGTCGATCGTGGCGAGCACACCGTTGAGCTTGTCGAGCGCCGGCTTCATCGTGTTCCGGTTCTCGCCGATGAAGCCCTGGAGCTGATTGCTCAGCGTCGAGATGTTGCCCGAGATCTGCTCGAGCGCAGTGCTCTGCTGGCGAAGTTCGGCCAGCAGGGAGTTGGTGTTCTGCACCAGGCTGACCACCTGGTCGCTGCGCTCGGACAGCACTCCTGTCGACTTGTTGGCGTTGGCGAGCAGCTGACGCAGTTCGGCATCACGCTGGTTGAGGGTATCCGAGAACCGCGCCACACCTTCGACCGCAACCCGGACGTCGGGCGGGGTCTCGGAGAACGTATCCGACAGCACCCGAAGCGAATTGGAGAGCTGGTCGGTGTTGAGACCGCTGATGGCGACGGTCAGGTCGCCCAGCGCATCCGGCAGCTGATAGGGCGACTGGGTCCGGTCGGCCGGGATGGTGCCGTCGAGGCTGCCGTCACCGCGCGGGGTGACCTCAAGGAACTTCGTTCCCAGGAGGCTTTTCGTCTTGATCGCCGCCTCGGTGCGGTCACCGAGGCGGATGTTCTTGTTGACCTGGAACTTCACCAAGACGTGCTGGCCGTCCAGAGAAATCCCGGTGACCTGACCCGAGGCCAATCCCGAAACCTGTACCTGTGCGCCGTTGGTCAGGCCGCCGGCCTCGGCGAAATACGCGGAGTAGCTCTTGTCCTGGTTCAGCAATGGCAGCCGCTGGTAGTTCAACGCGGCCAGGATGATCACGGCCAGGCCGATGATGCCGACCATGCCGATGACGAAGGGGTTGCGTTCACCGAAGGGTTTCATCGCGGCGCACACCTCCCGGTGTCCTGACCTGCAACCTTGACGTAGACAGGTTGGCCGCCTTTGCCATTCAACTTGAGCGTGATGTCGCAGAGATAGAACGTGAAGTAGTCGCCATAGATACCTTGGCGCTGCAGCACCTGGTAGGAATCCGGCAATGTGTTCAGCAGGTTGTCGAAGTAGTCGTGATCGGCCACGACAATCCCAGCGGCCCGGTCGGTTTCGGTGACGACCTTCTTGAACGGCGGGCGCGCCTGGGCCAGCAGATCACTGATGGTCCCCGCAGAAGCGTTGGTGTAGGCCAGTCCGTTGGCGATATCCGTCTTGCGGGCTTCCAAACCCTTGACCAGATCCGAGAGCGATGTCACCGCCTTACCGAACTGATCGCTCTGCCCGGCAAGCGAACCCAACACGGTGTTCAGGTTGGTGATGACCTCACCGATCAACTGATCGCGGTCGGCGAGGGTGTTCGTCAGCGAGGCGGTCTGCGTGAGGATCGAGCCGATCGTCGCGCCTTGCCCCTGGAAAGCACTGATCAGCTGGCCGGACAGCGCGTTGATCTGATTCGGGTCAAGCGCCTTGAACAACGGGCGGAATCCGCCGATCAGCGCGTCGAGGTCCAGCGCGGGTTCGGTGCGGTCAACCGGGATGGTGTCACCGGGGTTGAGCTTCTTGGTGCCCCCGGCACCGTCCTCCAGCGCCAGGTACCGCCCGCCGATCAGGTCGTCGTAGCGGATGACAGCCCGACTGCCCTGGGTCAACACCACCGAATTGTTAGCGGTGAAATCCACCAGCACCGTCGAGTCGTCTTGGACCACAAGGTCTTGCACCTTGCCGACCTCGACACCGGCAATGCGCACGAAATCGTCGGCTTTGAGCCCCGTGACATTGCTGAACACCGCGCGATAGCTCTGGGTCTTCTCGAAGCGCAGCTGACCGAAAACGGCGAACAACGAGAACATGCCAAGCAGACAGACCACGACAAAGATGGATAGACGCCAGATCGCGCCTCCCAGATTGTCTTTCACGGCTGCTGCCTCTCCTCAGTTCACTTGGTCGGTTATCGGGTCAGGGTGCGGGTGCGGCCTCCTGCGGCAGCGGTTGGGGTGGCAGCGGGGTGGGCTGCTGTCCCGGGAACGGCACCACGAACGGTTCGGTGCCGGGCCGCGGGCCTGGATCGATCGGCTGGCCTGGCGGCGGGGCCGGCGGCAGGTTGTTCCAGATCGGCGTGCCGTCGGGGTTGTACATCGGCGCACCGTAGGGATGGTCACCCGGTTCCGGGACGACCTTAGGCCACAGTGGTCCGGGGTACGGGCCGGGCGCCGGTCCGCCGAAAGTGTTACGGATGCTCGGCGGTTCGGGCACCCCGCGGGTGACCGGCAGGAAGTTGCCGTAACCGGGGAAGCCGATGCCCGGGTTGGGCCTGACGTCGACGCCGGTGCCGAAACCGGTGTTGGTGATCAGCTGGCGCACCGGCCAGTTGTTGTCGACGATCGGCAGCGAACCGCAGCCGGGTCGACCGCCGGGGCCGCCCTTGGCGCCGGTGATCGGGAGGTTCTCCGGATAGCGGTACGGGTCGTCACCGGCGAGCGCACCGCCGTCGACCAGGAAGGTCCGGCCGTTGCCGCCGGTGGCATCGTAACCGCCGTTGTCGAGGAGCCACTTCGCGCCGACCAGCATGCAGGTGTATTCCGGGTTGTACTTCATCAGCAGGTTCGTCGTCGGTTCGAGCACGTTGACGGCCTTGATGAGGTTGGCCTGGTTCGGCGCCAGCAGGGCGATACCACTGTTGGAGAGCCCAACTACGTTGAGCAGCAACGCATCCAGCGCTTTGGCGTTGTTGGTGACGGTGACGCTGGTGGTGCTCGCCGCGTTCAGCGTCGACAAGATGTTCTGCGCGGCAGCACTGTAGGTGTCGCTGAAACCCTTCAGCGCCTGCCAGTCCGCGCGCACCGTGTCCTGGCGCGGGTTCAGCGCCAGCAGCACCTGATTGAAGTCAGTGGTGGCCTGCCCGATTCGCTCACCTTGGCCGCGGACGCCCTCGGCGAGCGCAGAGAGGATGGCATTGAGCTTGGCCGGGTCGACCTGGTCGAGCACGCCGACCAGGTTCTGGAAGACGGTGTTGACCTCGGTGCTGACGTTCTCCGATTTCAGCACCTGACCGGCCGCGAGCCGTTGGGGGCTGGGATCGTCCGGGTACACCAGATCGACGAACTTCGCACCGAAGATCGTGGTGGCGCGGATCTTGGCCTGGATATTGGCCGGGATGTGCTGGATCTGGTCCGGGAAGATCTCGAGTTTGAGCGATACCGGGGCAGGGCCAAGGGCATTGCCCCCGGAGATCGAGCTGACCCGGCCCACCTGGACCCCGCGCAGTTTGACCTTGCCGCCGGCCTCCATCACCAGGCCGGCGCGGTCCGAGGTCAGCGTGATCGGGACATAGGAGTTGAACGAGCCGGTGAACAGCGACGCCGTCACGTAGACCAGACCGACGATCACCGCGAGCAGGATCGCGGTCCACCACGCCGGGTGCAGTCCCTTGTCGTCTTCGTCCATGTGAGTTCCCGCCCCGCTTATCCGGACAGGTTGAAGTTGCCGGACTGACCGTAGACGGCCAGTGAGATCATCACCGTGACGAGGGCGGCGACGATGAGTGAGGTGCGCACCGCCCGTCCGACGGCCTCACCGACGCCGGCCGGCCCGCCGGAAGCGGTGAAGCCGTAATAGGTGTGCACGAGCATGATGACCAAGGCCATCGCCACGGCCTGCAGGAACGACCAGATCAGGTCGACCGGGTTGAGGAACGTCCTGAAGTAATGGTCGTAGACGCCGGTGGACTGCCCGTAGATGAAGGTGGTACCAACCCGCGCCGCCAGGAAGGACATCAGCACGGCAACGCAGTACAGCGGGATCACCACGATCACACCGGCCACCACCCGGGCTGAGGCCAGGTAGCCGATGGTGCGGATGCCGATCACTTCCAGTGCGTCGATCTCCTCGTTGATCCGCATCGCGCCGAGCTGGGCGGTGGCACCGGCACCGATGGTCGCCGCCATCCCGACGCCCGCGGTCAGCGGTGCGATCAACCGGACGTTGAAGAACGCCGAGGCGAAGCCCGTGAGCGCCTCGACACCGATCGAGGAGAACTGGTTGTAGCCCTGCACGGCGACCAGTGCACCGGTGGACAGCGTCAGGAAGCCGACGATGGCGATAGTGCCGCCGATGACGGCGAGCGCTCCGGCACCGAGTCCCATCTGCGCGACCAGCCGGACGATCTCCACGCGGTAGTAGACGAACGCCGTCCCGATGCCCTTGATGGTGTAGCCGTAGAACTTGGTCTGCCGGCCGATCCGGTTCCAGCTCTCGGCCCAGCCGTCCAGCGTGCGGCGCAGGCGAATCCGGCCGGTCGTCGAGTGCGCGGTCATATGGTTGCCTTCACCCCGACGGCGGTGGCGAGCACATTGATCACGAACAGCGCGATGAAGGTGAACACCACGGTCTCGTTGACCGCGTTACCCACGCCGGCGGGGCCGCCACCCACGGAGATGCCCTTGTAGCAGGCGATCAGGCCGGCCGACAGTCCGAAAAGAGTGGCCTTGACCAGGCAGACGACGACATCGGCGGGGCCCGTGAGCAACGTAAGACCCGCGACGAAGGCGCCGGGCGTGACGTGCTGGATGTAGACGGAGAAGAAGAAGCCGCCGGTGATGCCGACGACGACCACTGAAGCCGAAAGCAGCAGTGCCACCAGGGTGGCGGCGAGGACGCGGGGCACCACGAGTGCCTGGATCGGGTTGATACCCATCACCCGGAGTGCGTCGAGCTCATCGCGGATGGTGCGGGCGCCCAGGTCGGCGCACATCGCGGTGGCGCCGGCGCCGGCAACCACCAGCACCGTCACGATCGGGCCGATCTGCGTGACCGTTCCGATGGCCGCCCCGGTCCCGGAGAAGTCCGCGGCGCCGAACTCGACGAGCAGGATGTTGAAGGTGAACACCAGCAGCACGGTGAACGGGATGGAGAGCATCAGCGTCGGCACGATCGACACGCGCGCGACGAACCAGGTCTGAAGCAGGAACTCCCGCCAGGCGAACGGCGGCTTGAACATGGCCACGAAGGTGTCCAACGACATGGCGAAAAACCCGCCGACGGAGCGGACCGGCTTCGAGAACGCGTCAGAGGTAACCACTAGCTCGCCATCCTCCACAGCATCACGGGCCGTTGAATTCCCTCCGACACACGAACCTGCTTCCTGCGTTAAAGCTGTGACTCGTGACACAGGACTGACGAAGAACGTACACCACCGTTTTCGAGCCGAGCAACACTTCGACAGACGCCGCAACGAGTACCGCCACGGCCGCCTGCCGGCCGTGAAGATCTTCGCATACCGTGCGCATCGGGGTGCCGGTTCGCCGGTCCCACTTCCCCGCCTGACCGGCACCGTCGCCGCCAGCAAATAGAAATTGGGTCCGGCGTGAATGGTTTGGTGAAATGGATTCCGTCGGGCTCCGGGCGCCGATATCGGCTTTGCGCTAGCGATTGACACCAGTTTTTCCGGCAAGCACTGCGATACGGTCTTTCCATGCCAGCCCCGGCGCACGTGAGCGCGGTTCCGCGCCAGCGGCGATGGGCCACCACCGACGCCACCCAACAACGCATTCTCGACGCCGCGATCGAGGTGTTCCGCGAGCGTGGTTACACAGTGGCCACCATCGGCGATGTGGTGACCGCCTCCGGTGCCAGTATCGGCAGTATTTATCACCACTTCGGCGGCAAGGCCGAATTGTTCCTGGCGATCCACGAGCGGATGGCCGTGGACGTCGAACTGCGCATCGCCGAGGTCGCGGCGGCCGCCGCCGCGGCAGATTCGTTCGAAGCCCAGTTCAGGGCCTATTTGGATGCGGTCTGGGTCAACCGCCAGACCGCCAAAGTGCTGGCCGCCGACGATATTCCGCCGGGTTTCGACCGAATTCGGCGCGACGACATGCTCACCCGGTTCCGGGAATGGGTATCGGTACTCGATATCGGCATCCCAGCCGCTGACGGTGATTCGTTGCTGGTGCGCATCCTGATTGGCGTGCTGTCCGAGTCGGCGGGAATGGTGATGGACTGCGATGACGCCGCCGAGGTGTTACCCGTGGTCGATGCGGCCATCGGCTACATCAACCGGCTCATCAGCTAAGCGGCCTCAAGCAGCGAGCTGCGCGACAAAGCGCCCCGGTCCTGCCCGGTGATGACGCTCTCGGGGCCGTAGGTAACGTCAGATGCCGGCCACAGCGAGAGGACGCCCGTGAGCGCACACGAGACTGTCGAGTTTTCCGGAGTCGACGGCATCACTCTCATCGGCGACGAGTGGAACCGCGGCGCTGCAGTGACTCGGTCCAAGCCGACGATGCTGATGCTCCACGGCGGCGGCCAGAACCGATTCTCCTGGAAGAAGACCGGTGACGTGCTGGCAGATCGGGGCTTTCACGTCGTCGCGGTCGACACCCGCGGCCACGGCGACAGTGATCGCGCTCCCGACGCCGACTACGCGCTGGAGTCACTCAGCGGCGATGTGCTGCACATCATCGAGGCGATCGGTGGGCCGGTGGTGATCATCGGCGCCAGCATGGGAGGGCTGACCGGCATCATGGTTGCCGACCTCGCCGGACCTGACACGGTGACGAAACTGGTGCTCGTCGACGTGGTGCCCCGCTTCGAAAAGGACGGCAGCGCTCGTATTCGCGATTTCATGTTCAACCACGTGCACGGCTTCGACTCGCTGGAGGAGGCGGCCGACGCGGTGGCCGAGTACCTGCCCCACCGCCAGAAGCCGCGCAACCCCGAAGGGCTCAGGAAGAATCTGCGGCAACGCGACGGTCGTTGGTACTGGCACTGGGATCCGGCGTTTTTGACCAAGCCACAGGATGACCCGTTCGAGCGGACCGACAAATTGGAAGCGGCCGCCATCGGGCTGCAGATTCCGATCCTGTTGATCCGCGGCAAATTGTCCGACGTGGTCAGCACGGCCGGCGTCAACGACTTCCTACAGAAGGTGCCCGCGGCCGAATTCGTCGAACTCTCCGGCGCCGGGCACACTGCGGCGGGAGACGACAACGACGCGTTCAGCGAGGCCGTCGTCCAATTCGTGACGCGGTAACGCGGCGCTGGCAAGAATCCGGCGAGGTCTGTCCATCTGGCCACAGGCTCGCCGGCGAAGACTTCTCCTAGGATGACTCGCGATGAAAGCCATCCTGCTCAGTGTCCATGTCATCGTCGCGATCCTCGCGATCGGCCCGATTGCCGTGGCGGGCAGCATGTTTCCCCGCTATGCCGGTGATCCTGCGGGCCCCGTCCTGCATCGGATCTGCGCGACGTATTCGGTGATCGGCATCGCGGTGCCGTTGCTCGGCATCGCCACCGCGGCAGCGCTGGGAGTGCTCACGGACGCCTGGGTGCTGATCTCGATCGCGCTCACCGCCATCGCCGCGGCGGTGCTCGTGCTGAGCGTGCTCCCGGGCCAGCGCCGGGTGCTTGCCGGAAATACCGCTGCTGCAAAGGGTTTGGGGATGAGCACCGGCATCTTCAACCTGCTGTGGGTGGCCGTCACGGTCTTGATGATCGTGCGGCCCGGTTCGACGACCGGCGTCTAGCCCAATTCCGAGGCCTACCACCCGTTGGGCACCGAGCCCGTCGATCAGGACAGCCCGGCCGTCCTGGCCACCATCATTTACGCGGACGCAGCACTGGTGTCACCAGGTCACCGGAAGTGAAGTAGGACTCCAGGTTTCGCAATGTCAGCAGCGCCATCGCCCGGCGGGTCCGGGCGGTGGCGCTGCCGACGTGCGGGAGCAACACGACGTTGTCCAGTTCGCGCAGTCGCGCCGGGACATTCGGTTCGTCGACGAAGACATCCAGACCGGCCCCGGCCAGTCCCCCCGACGCCAACAGATCGATCAGGGCATCCTGGTCGACGACGCTCCCCCTGGCGATGTTGATGAGATACCCCTCAGGCCCCAGTGCAGCCAAAACCTCAGCACTGACCAGCTTTTCGGTATGCGGGCCACCGGCAGCGGCGACCACCAGAACGTCGACAGACTCGGCCAGTTCCAGCGGCGACGCCGCATAGCGGTACGGCGAATCCGCGATCTCGTGCCGGTTGTGATAGGCGATGGCACAGTCGAAGGCGAGGAGGCGCTTGGCGATGGCCGACCCGATCCGGCCGAGCCCGAGAACGCCGACCTGCAGGCCATTGAGATCTCGGGTGTAGGGAAAGGCACCGTCGCGCGCCCACCTGCCCGCCCGGACGTACCGGTCGGCGGATCCGAAGCCCCGCAAGGTCATCAACGTCAGACCAAGCGCGGTGTCGGCGACGGTGTCGGTCAGGACGTCGGGCGTGTTGCTCACCCCGACTCCGTGCTTTCGCGCCGCCTCGACGTCGATCGAATCATAGCCGACGCCGTTGTTCACGATGGCGCCCAGATTGGGCAGGGCGGCAATGAGCTTGGCATCGACGCCGGGCCTGCCGTTGGTGACGATCACCCGCACGGTGGCGGCGTGCTCGGCCAGGAACGCGGCGCGATCGCCGCCGTCGGGCAAGCTCAGGGTCTCGTACTTGGCGGCCAGTTCTGTGGCGAGCGTCGACTCCAGCGCCCCGACCTGAAGTATCTCGTCTCTCTTCTGCGGTGTCACCTGTCCATCATGCGTCAGCGGTGGATATGCGCAGCTAGCGCGCCGACCCCGGGTCCGTCGAGATCGGCGAGCGCGGCGGGGCGCGCGGCCATCGCCATCAGCAGCGCCTCGCCGGGACCTTCCACCACCGGGCCGTTACCCGCTGCCCAGTCGAGGTCGGTGGCCTGCAGCCGCACCCCGCGGGCCCGCCACGCGCCACGGATCAAGGGCGCGGTGCGCGCGAACTGCAGGGCGACCAGCAACCGGTCCGGCGGAATGGTCCGCGGTAAACCGAGCGGCCTGCGGATGTCCTGCTGGTGAATCATGTTGTCGGTCAACGCTATCCGGCCACCCGAGCCGGTGGCCAGCCCGGCAGGCCTGGTGTGGGTCCGCATAAGATCCCGCAGCTGGTCGGTGGTGCGCTCCGCATAGCCGCCCAGCGCCACGTCGTTGATCCGGTCGACCGAGAGCAGCCCCTTGGCGAAGACCGCGGCCAGTTGCATCGCGCCGAGGCCATCGAAGCTGATGGTGTGCGCAACGACGTCACGAACCCGCCACCCGGTGCAGAGCGTCGGCGCGTCCCACTGGGCGGGCGAGAGTTCCGCTGCCAGCGCGGCGAGATCGGCGCGTTCCGCGGTAGCCAGTGCCATGGTGTCCGTTGGGCTCATAGGACAGCCGTACCCGGTTCGTTCGCCGAAGGAAAGCGGATCGGGGAAATCGTCACCAGGCGACAGTGGCTGCGGGTTGCGGATGGCCTGCGATAAATTACTTAGAGTTTCGTACCGAATCGCCTCTCGTCTTCGACTCCGCGAGTTATGGTTTCGAGGATTACTCGAATAGTCACGGGTTCGGAAGTCGGTGGAATGGCCAAGCCGCGCGCAGCTCCTCGCCAACAACGCTCGCGTGAGACCTATGAGCGAGTGCTCGACGTCGCTGCCGAGATTTTCGCGGAATGCGGATATACCGGTACGACCACCAATAGGGTCGCCGAGGCGGCCGGGATTTCGATCGGCACGCTCTACCACTACATCGCCGACAAAGATGCACTGCTCTACGCGCTGGCCGAGCGGCATCTGGCCAGCGGAACCGAGTCGATCGTCAGCGTCTTCGTCGGGTTGCGAGCTGAGCAGCCGGGGCTGGCGGACTCGCTGCGCGCGGTCATCAGCGTCATCGTCGGGATGCACGTCGACGAGCCGCATCTGCACCACCTGCTCTACGACAGCGCGCCACGCTCCGAGGAACTACAGAAGCGGCTGCGCGAAGCCGATGCGGCAATGGCCGATGAAGTGGCTTGGCACCTGGAGCGACTCGACGTCGGAGGCGAGCACCGAAGGTTGGTCGCCGCCCTGCTCGTCACCGGCGTCGAAGCACAGGTACACCGGGCCACTCTCGATCCCATCGAGCCGGTCTCCCCCGAGGTTCTGACCGATGTCCTGACGAATCTGTGGCATCGGGCGCTGACGACTTAGCTGCTTGCTGCGGATTTTGCGGCCTCGGCCTCGGCCAGCCGCTGGTGCAGCCGAGCGCGAATGTCGTTCGGCGTGTACGCATTACGCCGACGCTGATCTCGAGCGACGAGCACCCCGGTCGCCGCGACGCCGACGACACCGGCCAGCCCGATCCACTTCCACACGTTGCGCATACCGCCAGTGTGCCTAAGCTGCGAGCGTGAAAGCGAGCACGGTGTCCCTCGATCATGCGATCGAAGCCACCAGGACCGGAGACATCTGGCTGTTCCGTGGCGGTTCCGGCCCCGACCGCGCCATCCAGACGATGACCAACAGTCCAGTCAACCACGTCGGCATGACGGTCGCGATCGACGACCTGCCACCGTTGATCTGGCACGCCGAACTCGGCCACGGATTGGTAGACATGTGGACCGGCACCAACCAGCGCGGAGTCCAGCTCAACGATCTACGGGCCGCGGTCGACCAGTGGATGAACAAGTACGAGCAACGCTGCTGGCTGCGCCAGCTTTCGCCCTTTGCCAACCGGGAGCAGGAAGACCGCATGCTGCAGGTCATCGCTCGGATGGACGGCACCGCATTCCCGACCACCGCAAGACTGACCGGCCGCTGGTTCCGCGGCCGGCTCCCGACGGTCAGCGACTGGACCCGCGGCCTTCCGTTCGTGCACAAGTTGGTTCGGGAATCCGCCGAGCGGGACAAGCGGGAACGTCGAACCAGTCTGGCGACGGCCTATTGCGCAGAGACCGTCGCGATCACCTATGAGGAGATGGGACTTCTCTCCACCGAGAAACGGGAGAACTACTTCGACCCCGGCTCATTCTGGAGCGGCGACCTCCTCCCACTGGCACCGGGATATGAGCTGGGCGCCGAAGTTTCAGTCGTCGCCTGACCACTCCCAGTTCGCTGCAATCCAGACGAGCCCATTGTCTAGCTGTGAAGTAACTGTTAAGTTCCCAAAGTCAAATTAGTTAGCGCAAGCTAAGGGCGGGCTGTGAGTCCCCTCATCTGCGCTTGGACCCAGGGAGATCATGAAAGCCATCAGTCGAGTACTAGTAGCGCTCATCGCTGCGATCGCAGCGCTGTTCGCAGGGGCAGGCACCTCGCATGCTGGCTTGGACAATGAGCTCTCACTGGTGGACGGCACCGGCCGGACGCTGACCATTCAGCAGTGGGACACGTTCCTCAACGGTGTGTTCCCCCTGGACCGCAACCGGCTGACCCGTGAGTGGTTCCACTCCGGGCGCGCTGTCTAC
>NZ_JACKTY010000004.1:71893-72095 GCF_025822605.1 Mycolicibacterium komossense
AGGGCACCCTGGAGCTCGGCTACCAGGTCGGCTTCCCCTGGTCACTGGGTGTGGGCATCAACTTCTCCTACTCCACCCCGAACATCCTGCTCGACGACGTCGACCTGTCCCCGACCGGTTTCAACCCGCTGGGCTCGGTCATCACCCCGAACCTGTTCCCGGGTGTGTCGATCTCCGCTGACCTGGGCAACGGCCCCGGCAT
>NZ_JACKTY010000004.1:72107-156685 GCF_025822605.1 Mycolicibacterium komossense
CGTCGACGTCTCCGGCCCCAACGGCGCAGTCGCCGTTTCTAACGCCCACGGCACCGTGACCGGCGCTGCCGGCGGCGTCCTGCTGCGGCCCTTCGCACGCCTGATCAGCGGCGCCGGTGACAGCGTCACCACCTACGGCGAGCCCTGGAACATGAACTAGCACAGGGATTTACGCTCGACCAGACTTCTCCCTAGCAGAAGAAGTGCAACAGCCCCGCCGGAAACGGCGGGGCTGTTTGTAATTGTCGGCGAGCCGATCCCCGACGGGGCCTACCTACTAGCAGGGAGTCCCGGATTGGCGTCAGCCGTGACGACACGGTCTCCCCCGACAGAGGACGATGGTAATCAGTCGATTACGACGAACCATCGAGCAGGAGAACATCATGACAACGACCAACCGCGTCGCACCCTGGATCGCCGCCGCCGCGATTGCGGCCTCGTTCGGGTTCGCGCCGATCGCCGGAGCCGCCACCGAGCAGATGCCCGTCATCGCCGCCACCACCACCCAGCCCGCACCCGGCGGGACCAACGGCACCGATCCGCTGGTCCCGTTCGGCGCCGATCCCCAGATTCCCTACCAGCTGGGTTTCATCGACCACAACCATGACAACGGCAACACCACCAACGGCCAGCTCGATCTACCGTCCTAACCTGGCTCAGCTGCCGGTCCGCTTCAACACCGAGTCGTAGGCGAACGCGCCTGCGCATGGCGTGCTGGGGCTGTCGAAATCCAAGGATTCGGTACCCGTCAATTGCGGCACCGGGTTCAACGGCGGTTGGGGCATCGGATAGTCGGAGTGCATGACCATTTCAGTGGTGCTCCGGTCGGGGCAGCCTTCGTCGCGCGACGCGCGACGGCTGACCGACCACACCCCGTTGGCGAACGCCAACGGCCATTGCACCGTCGTCCCGTGGTAGGTCGCGGTCGCCAATGCCCAGCACTGCTCGGTATTGCGCAGACACATCGTCATCATGTCGACGGTCTCGGCCTGAACCTCGACCTCGCCGGTCTGCGGTGCACCGCCGGCCCCACGGTAGGTGTTGACCTGGCTGTACTTGCCCTTGAGCCCGTCCGGCGCCGACGCCGAAAGTGCCGGCACCGCATGGGGATCCGCGACAGCCACTGCAGGGTCGACGTCACCGACCCGGGTCAACGTCATGGGAGCCTGCATGGCAGAAACGCAATCCACGCCGACGGCGTGAGCGGCGTAGTACGTGCCCACCAGCGTCCGGCCCGGACCCGGCTTGACGAACCAGGCGACCACCCCAGGGGACGTCGAATCGTCGGGGCAGCTGAACGTGTTGGGGGCCGCCATCTGCCAGCCGCCGTTGACGTAATCGAGGACCACGGTGTAGTCGGTGGCACGTTTGGAGTCGTCGCCCTGTAGCAAGGTCCCGGTGGCCACACAGCCGGAGTGCGAGCAGGCCGACCGGATGGCGAACAGGCTCGGTGCCGGCGGAGCGTGCATCGCCTTGCCGTTGACCAGCACATGCTTGCCATCGAGATCGAGGCGGTACGTCCCGTCGAGAGCAGGTTCGTAGATGACCACCGCCGACTGTGGTGGCGGCACCGCTGACACGGCCGACGAACACCCCGTCGCAACGATCAGGACCAGTGCGCTGGCGATCATTGGCCGGACAAACTTCATCGACGCAGGATAAAGCGCGACACGCGGAAGTGCGCATCACACCTGGCGGGGGTGTGACCGCGTTAGCCTCGGCGCGTGCCGTCTCGCAGCCCGACCCGTGCGGTCAGATATGCGCGTCGACGAAAGCGGCGCATGGCCCAGAAGATCCACGATCTCACCGCCGCGCAGTGGAGTGCGCTCAAGGACGCGTGGGGCGGGTGCGCCTACTGCGGTGAGGCCACCACCTCATATCAGAAGGATTGCGTGCTGCCGATCTCACGCGGCGGAAGCTACGTGCTGGCCAACGTCGTGCCCAGCTGCCGATCGTGCAACGCAAGCAAATGCAATTCCGAAGTCACCAGCTGGATGCGCCGCAAGAAGCTCGACGAGCAACGCTTTCTGGTCCGTCAGAGGGAGATCAGCCAGATGCTGGCCGATGTCCACGACGACGGATCGCCCTCGGCGATTGAGTAAGAGCAGGCTCCGCAAAGATCTTCCAGAATCCATCTCTCACCGCACTTTTCGCGTGTGTCACAGTCAGGGGTACTGATGGATTGGGCGTTGATCGGCAAAGCGGTGGCCATGTTCGCCGTCACCAATATCGACGACATGGTGGTGTTGATCGTCTTCTTCGGCTCGGCAGCGTCCTCGCGTTCGGCCATCGTCCGCGTATGCCTTGGCCAGTATCTCGGTTTCGCTGCGATCCTGGCCATCTCGATTCTCGGTGCTGCCGGCGCGGGCCTGCTACCCGAATCGGCGATCCCCTACCTCGGCCTGCTGCCCCTGCTACTCGGCCTGCGCGCCGCATATACGTTGTGGCGCAGCCGCGGCCGTGAAGATGACACCGTCGTGAAGCAGTCCGCCGCAAGTGTGGGCGTGCCGCAGGTCGCCGCAGTGACCCTGTCCAACGGCGGCGACAACATCGGTGTCTACGTTCCCGTGTTCGCGTTGACGAGTGCCGCCGGCCTGACCGTGTACACGGCGGTGTTCCTGGCG
Organism: Mycolicibacterium komossense; assembly: GCF_025822605.1. Taxonomy (GTDB): domain Bacteria; phylum Actinomycetota; class Actinomycetes; order Mycobacteriales; family Mycobacteriaceae; genus Mycobacterium; species Mycobacterium komossense. The sequence goes on from NZ_JACKTY010000004.1 coordinate 74,732, forward strand.
GGGGTCGCGCTGTGGTGCCTCGCGGGATGGTTCTTCGCCAGCAGGCGGGCGGTCGCGCCGATATTGGCGCGCTGGGGGCACATCATCCTGCCGGTCGTGCTCATCGGCATCGGCCTGAGCATTCTGATCGAAGGCGGAGCCTTCGGCCTGTAGCGCCGGGCCTGACTGGGGCCTAGTTGCAGCCGGCGGCGTTGACCCATCTGCCGTTGTAGCTGACGCAGCCGTTGACGTTCGGCGGTGGCGGCGGGTCATACGGCATCGGGGCGTAGTAGGCAGGCGGAGGCACGTACGGCGCAACGACATCGGAGAGGTTCGCGCATCCGCTGACCTGGACTCGTCGCCCTGCGCTGGCGCACACGTCGGCACCGGCGGCACCGGCCTGGATGGTGAGGATGGCTCCGGGGATCGTGGCCAGGGCGAGCACGCTCGCCGCGGTGACGGTAATCGACCGTTTACGAGTCATGTCCATGCCCCCTAGGAACCCAGTGGCGATGCGGCGATGTCACATCGGCTTCGCAGATCGGTGAGAGGCTGACGAATGCCGTTGATATCCGTCTCGGTCTGAGGGTGTGCATCCATATAGGACTGCACGCGGTCGTGGACCTGGTCGCTCGGCAAGCCGCGCAGGCTGGTGAAGAAGTCGTTCACGTCCGGGTGGCTGAACAGGTAATCGCCCATCGCAGTCCCGACGGTGCCCGACGCCACCGCAAGGTCGCCCGCGGTGCAGTTGGGCGGCGGCACGGCAGGTACGGGATCCGCGGCCGCCAGTGCGGCCCCGCCAAGCATTACTGCACCGGCACTGATGACGGCGAAAACCGCACCGCGCAGAGCACATCCTGGCACCGACATCGGAAGCTTCCTCACTCGGTGGTCACACGACCAACGCTGAGCGAAGCTAACCACACCGCAGCCGAACTTATGGCCAGTAGCAATACAGCTCAGGAACCTGCCAGGCGAGGCTGCGGCCACGGTCGTTGTTTCCGTCGAATCGCAGCCCTGCGCGCAATCTCGACGGCCTCACACGTTGAAGCGGAATTGCACGCAATTACGTCATCGATAAACGTCACGACGGTGTGCAATGTGGACAACGCGGACCACAACACGTTCGTCGAAGACCTGATAAATCACCCGAAACTCACCCCGCCGGGCCGAAAACCGCCCCTCCAACTGGCCGCGAAGTGGTTTGCCCACCCGTTGAGGATTCTCAGCGAGCGGACCTCGGATGAACTCCCAGCATGCGACGGCCACTGCCTCGGGCAGCAGATCGGTGAGTGCCTTCTTCGCAGCGGTCGTCAACTCAATCCGGTACGTCACCGCGGAAGCCGGCCGGCGGCGCGCATCTCCTCTGTCACCTGGTCGAGCGTGTGGAGCTCGCCGTTTTCCGCCTGCGCATCGGCTTCTCGAACCTCGCGCATCAGTTCCTGGTCGCTGAGGATCGCCAGAGTCTCCATGATCGAGTCGAAGTCGTCCGCACTGAGTATCACCGCGGCACGGCGGCCCTGCCGTGTGACCTCGATGCGCTCGTGCGTCCGGACAGCCTCGTCAACCAATTTGGAGAGGTTGGCGCGAACCTCGGCGAGAGGAAGCGTTGACATGTACAGAATTCTAGCGTGAGGGGGTGCAGACGTGCGTTTCCGAAGGATTCCCGACCGACGAGCTTGCGTCCACGATCAAGCGTCGAATCGCAACCCTCAGCAAAATCTCGACGATGGGCTCTAGACGTTGAAGCGGAACTACGCGCTGGACGTTTGTCGCCGTTGACCGCGTTGGGTGCGTTAAGTCTTAGCAGGTCAGCAGGTTGGGGACGTTGGCTGCTATTTATCGCGAGCGAAGCTACTGCGGACGGACTGCGGACGGGAGCTCGCGGCCCAATCTGACGGAGAGAGAGCAGGCGCTGGCCGTGCGAGGCGCGCGTCCTGTTGTGGTACAGGTACCCCCCACCCCCACTAATAGTTGCAGTTGAACCGGAATCAGCCTGACGTTCAGGCAGTCAGCAGAATGGCATGGACCGCCCCGAATAGTCCCGCGTAGAAGTCCCGGGTTCTCGCCGTACATGGCGAGCTGATCGAGCACATCGCCGCGGACACCATCATTGGGAGCGTGAGCGAGTTCCGCAATCCCTTACCGGGTGACTCAGATGCAACAAGGGTTAGCTCCAGTGACTGGCGCGCTCACTGTGCTTCCTGCTAGGCATGTCCTAGTACTACAACTTATTTCAGGGGGCATCGTGACGTTGCGAGTTGATCCAGAAAGTTTGGTTACGTCTGGGTTGGTGGTTACCGACCGGGGGGAGAGCATGGCGGCAAAGCATGCTGCTGCCGATAACCGGGTGGAGGCAGCTCAAGGCGGCTGGCAGGGATTGTCAGCAGCGGCGATGGTGGCGCGGTCCCAGTCGTGGGCCGCAACAACGACTGCGCTGTTGACTAGACTCAGTGACCACGCGCAAGCGTTCCACACCAGCGGGCAAAGCTTCAAAGAGATGGAGACGCAGAACAGCCAGGCGTTGAACGTGCCCGGGCAGGTTGCGGATGTGATTGTCGGCGAGACCGCGCACTGAGTCGTCGTGGCGTTGTCAGTTGCCGATATCGAGCGGTGGGACGCCGGGGATGTCCGGGAGGTGTTCCACGCCGCGACCAGCCGCGCTCAGGCCGCTAGGGATGCCGCAGATGGGTTGGCAACGCTACCTGCGTTCAGCAGCTGGGGTGGTGCGGCCGCCGAAGCGGCCAAAGAAGCGGTCGGCAAGACCCGCAAAGATCTCGACGCACACGGTGATGAAGCCGAGGCGGTGGCGGACGCGGCCCGCACCGCAGCAGACAATATCGAACGGATCAAATCTGAGCTGGCGTCGGTCAAAGCCGACGCTGAATCTCTGGGGATGGAGATTGACCCTGTCTCCGGGCAGGTGATCGCAGGTCCAGGTTTCAAGGGCAACGCGATGGAACTGCTGCTCAAGCAGGAGCAGTTGCAACCGCGCCTGGACAAGATAGTTGCCGAAGCCAACCTGGTCGATATGGCTCTGGCGAACGCCATCCACATGGCCGACGGGACGACCCCGATCCCGGATACCCCGCTGGACAAGGCCGCACTCGACAAACCGCTGCCCGAGGATCCCAACCAGTTCGCCGACATGTGGGAGAAACTGTCCAAGGAGCAGAAGGATTACCTGTACAGCCGCGACCACAACATCGGCAACCACAACGGCATGCCGACCGGCGACGACCAATATCCCGGCAAGGATTACTACAATCGGCTCAACCTCGCCGACCAGCTCGCGCGGGCACAATCAGCGGCCAAGCAAGCTGATGCACTCAAAGCGGCCCATCCTGATTGGGCGCAAGGCAACAACATCCCCGAACCGAACAAACCGGGGGCAATATTCGATGATCGTCTCGCCTACGAGGCGTGGCAACGCCAGTATGACGGCACACTCAATCGATCAAAGTACCTTCCTGACCTTCAGGCAGTAGACAAGACGCTCGCCAACCACCCAGAACGCAAACTGATGCTGCTTGATACCCAAAACGGCCGCCAAGCACGAGCCGCCATAGCCGTCGGAGACCCCGATACTGCAACACATGTCTCGGTCACTGCCCCCGGCCTGAACACAACGGTGCACGGCGCTATAGACGGGATGGCTGACGAGGCGTCGCGTGCGCGTCTGGAAGGACTCAACCAGCTCGCGGCCGCGGGACGCGGCAACGAAACAGTCGCCGCAATCGCGTGGATTGGCTATGACCCACCGCAAATCCCTGGCACCGACGATATCGGCAAATCGTTGTCCGGCGGTTGGGAAGTCAGCCATGACGATGTCGCCAAGATCGGCGCGCACGACCTCGCCGGGTTTTATGACGGCATTCACGCTACGCATCAGGGCCCAATGGATCTCACCGCGATCGGACACTCCTACGGGTCGCTGACCACGGGCCTAGCCTTGCAGGAACCCGGAAATCATGGTGTCGACAATGCCCTGTTTTATGGGTCCCCGGGAATCGAAGCCAGTACCCCACAACAGTTGGGTCTACAGCCAGGGCATGTGTTCGCGATGGAGACTCCAGATGATCCGATTCAATGGACCTATGACGGTAAACCGCTGATCCACGCCGGCGCTCTCCTACCGACTCCGCTCGGGCCGCTCGCGCGAACGGTGGTCGGCGGGTTGGATCTCACTGGCGCAGGCGATTTCGGACCTAACCCGGCGACCAACCCGAACTTCACCCACCTCGCCACCGGCACGGTTACCGTTCCCGACGGGCGCACGTTCAGTGCCGCCAGCGGCCACAGCGACTACCCCCGATGGGATAGCGCCCACAACCAGCTCTATACCAGCGGATACAACATCGCAGCCGTCATCGCTGGCACAACACCCATCGCGCAAAAGTGAGCACATCAACTATGACACCGCGACCAACCCGTCAACCACGCCGGCTCAGCGCTTTGGCCTGTGTCGCGTCAATCGCACTAGCAGCGACAGGATGTCACATGGGTAACCCCTACAAACCCACCGATCCCACTCAGGCCAGTCAGGCCGCCGCATCATTGACCTCGATGCCAACACTGGAAGACACCGAGAGTCAAATGCGGTCAACGATTGAGCAAGTCGGACAACAAATCTCAGCAATAAATCCCGCAATCAAATGGGCGTGGACCCGCGAGGACACCCGCGTCGGATGCAACCCCCCGTATGAACAGTCGGACGGCCAAGAGATCGTGATGGGTAGCTACGTCTCCGATGTGCCGATCCCAGAACAAAATTGGCAACAGGCCCACGACATCGCCCAGAAAGCCGCCACCACTCTAGGCAACACAACCGTCTCGGTGTTCAAAGACGCTCCCAACGACCACGACATCCAGTTCTCCACCAGCACTGGCACCACCCTGCGCCTCGGATCACAGAAAGCTGCCCTCATCACAGGCAGTACTGGCTGCCGTCTACCCGCGAACAAACACTGAGTTCAGACCTGCACCCATGTGTGAACATCAACCCGCCGACAGCAACTTGATGGGCTAAGAATCGTTAGAAGATCCCCACCCCCCCTCTGCGGAAGGCGACTACTGACGGCACACGCGTCGACGAGGCAGTCTTGACACGTGTGACCGCTTCGGCCCGAACGATCCTGACCAGGCGATATGGGAATTGGTGGACGTTGGTGGGTCGATTGATCGATGTCAGTTAAATGCCTGAAAAACACGGCGGTACTGCTCCTGTGGCACAAGCTTTGTATCAGACCCGGAACGTTCATATAATTGTCCATCAAAGAAATTTGGAGCGTCACCTGACTGAATCTTGAAAAGGCCGACTGCGTGACCATGATAAGGAACAAGTCTCGCGCTGTTGGCAATGCTGGACGCCAGCGCTTGTTCAAGTCCGGTTGATGGTAGTTTCTGAATCAGCCAATGCCAGTAATCGTTCAGTTCACAGCCTCGGAGAAGTGCTTCACGGCCGATGCCAACCACGCGGAAACCGCGATATAAGATCGCATTCACCCCGTCCATTTCTGTTACCCGATTCGCATCACTTTCCGTGTCTGCGATACCGATTGCGATATATCCAACAAATCCTTTTCCACCATTGGCCATCGCGGACATCGTCTTCGCGATCTTCTTGAAATTGTTTTCATCAAAGGATCGTGGATCCGCGAGGGTGAATAGCCCTTGTTTGCAGTCGAATAACTGCTGTTCGACGAGCGCATTGCTCAAAATGGTTTCGAGCTGGCTGGCATATCCGAATGTGGCGATATCGTCTCCCGCGATCGGCCCTTCGAATGCGCTGCGCAGTATCCCTTTTACAGAATCGATAGTGGCCCGTTTCGTTGGCCCGGTCCAGTCGCCACCTCCACCTGGTACGGACATGTGGCTCGATCCGATTTTGTTCAAGCACAAGGCAGCGGCTGGATAGCTTTTAACGCGTAGGCGCTCGCGAATTATAAGCTCGTAGAAAGCCATAAATATTCCATGGTAATAGCGGGGAGAACGGCCACCGCTGCCAGCATCGATCAGTGTCGAGAATTTCTTTTCATTAGCGCCAATTACCGTTCTAATTTCGTCATATACCCTCATGAAGGCATCAACGATGTGATCTTTGCCAGCAGTATCGATAGCGTTGGTGATGTTCATCGATACTTTGCTGGGGCCTAGTTCTGGATCTCCGAAGTTATAGAAATCGTCGCGGATTCTAGTTCCGGATGTCGACAATGGCTCGATGAGGCAATCGATCAATATATCTAAGACCAGCTGTTCGTCTAGAGATTCGCGGACGTCCTCGCGGCGAAGTATTCCGTTGATGACCCAAAAGATGTCATCGACATTGACGCCGTATTCCAAGTTATAGTTTGTAATGCTCAGCTGCGGCATTCTTCTCAGTGGCACAGACTCGCCGGCGGAGGTATCGCCGCGTATTCGGGAGGATATAACGCGGACCAGATCTGCAAGAGGTGATATCGTGCCGGCTTGGCGGAGTGACTGCCGGGATAGACGTCGTCCACCGGAGTTGATTCTCCGAAAAACTTCCTCGACGTTTGCCTCATCAGCGGCGCGGAAAACCGATAACGCAACGGTATAATTGGCGAATTCTGCTGACTCTTCACGTCCGAATGCCGGCTCTCGTTGGATAAGACGCTCTTCGTCCTTCTTCAACTTTGTATCCGCAAGCGAATCGAGATCGAAGTATCGGCCTGCTACCGGATATTCGTTCTCCAAGAAGGCGAAGATGGCGTTGAGTCGTTGTAGGCCGTCGATCAACTCGTAAGTGATCAACCCTTCGTTGGTGGTCTCTGCGACAAGGAACAGAGGGAGTGGGAGGTCGCGGAACATTGAATCGATTAACTTTTGCTTTTCTTCCACGGTCCACACCAGCTTTCGCTGATATCGGCGATTGACCTGGAATCTGTCCTTTAGGTATAGGTCGTACATTCGCTGGACGCTTTCGCTACGAACAGACAGATCTTGGGTACCAGGAGACATGTTGGAGATCGTATCGACATAATCGCCAGAGAGAGAGCGAACGCTGGCCATACGAGGCATGGCGCGGGTGCGAGTCAGGGCACCCCCCAGGGGGATCGCGGTTATGACTCGTCTTGGGCCAGAACCCGATAGACCGTTGCCCGGCTGACACCAAGGGTTGAGGCGATGGTGGTCGCAGGTTCCCCTGCCGCATGCATCCTTTGGGCCAATGCGACCTTATGTCCGTCGAGAGCCTTAGGACGTCCGATGGATTGCCCGCGTGCCTTACGTGCCTCACGCGCTGCCGTACGGCGCTCCCGGCCAAGCTCGAGTTCAAGTTCGGCCAAGCTCGCCAGGACGCCAGCGATCATCCGCCCGGTGGCGTTGGAAGTGTCTATACCTTCTCGAAGCGAGCGCAGGACAATGCCTCGCTCACCGAGTTCCCGAATCGTGGCCATGACCTCAGCGGCGTTGCGGCCCAGACGGTCGATCCCGACTACGACGATGGCGTCCCCCTCGCGGGCATAGTTCAGCAGCGTCGCCAGGCCTGGACGATGTTCCCGCGTGGAGGTTCCCGACAGCTTGTCGCTGTAGACACGCGACCCGTCCACCCCTGCGACGACGAGGGCATCGACTTGTTGATCTAGTGACTGATGCCCGGTACTCACGCGGGCATAGCCCAGAACGGTTGTGGTGACGACGGGTGCGGCGTTCGGGACCATGAACCCAGTGTCGCAAAAGTCGCATAACCTGTCAATATGCGACAACCCTTTTGAAACAACTTCTGCGACAGACCCACCTGGGAGTTGTTGAAGCTCAGTGGGTAGTGGTGACAGTGTGTCAATTCTTTAGTTTTGCGACATGCGTCTCCGGCCTGCCTGGTTGTCGTTACTTGTCTGCAACTTGCGGTATGAAGCGCTCGTCAAGGAATGAATCGCGCTGAGCATCCCGGCGGCATCCCTTCGATCCCACCTTTCTTGCCCTACGATCGTCGGCAAATGAAGAGCGAAGTTGATCAAGCTTTCAGCGCAGGCCGTGATCGTTGCGGAAGTGGAAATGCTCTGGTGCTCGCGCAAGCGCATATGTACGGGCAATTCTTGGTGGACCAAGCAGGCACCAACGCGGATTACCTCGCCGCTGCGGAGCAACTTGGATACGCCTTCGAAAATGCCGTGCGCGCTATTTCTATACAGATTCGCAGTGGTGATGTTTATCTTGAGCAAGAACTCCTACACATTCAAAGCGACATTCTTGAAACGACAGGATTTGTCCAGAGCAAGTATCTTACCGAAGATTCCGATAGTTCGTTCGTAGCGGCCGCGAATCTCATGAAAAAAGCGGGCCGCGGATTTATTCAGGTCGGTGATTTTCGCCGGGCCTCGATAGCATTTACTAATGCTGCCGAAATACTACTGGAGAAGTCAACCGTAGATACCGCCGAGATTTCACTGATTAAAAAGTACATTGACATAGGGTTCAAATACAAAGAACCAGGCACCGTTGATTGGGCCTACTCCGAAGCTGTGATCGGTATGTACTACGAACGATTGGCCGATAACGGAATCGGTGATAAAATCAACCACCTAGAGCTCTCACGAGCGGCTAGCAACCGAGCGCTGGGACTGTTTGACGAATATGATGAGTACCCATCAGAGCCGGCGCTTCTAAGCATATCTCGAACTGAACGAGAGCTGTTTCATGCAAAGCGTCGGGCTCGGCGCTCTCAGGCTGTGCTAGGCCATATTGACGAGCTGCCAGAACCTGTTAGGCAGGTAGCGGAAAATGACCCAGGAATGGTCGCAGGTAATATTGAGGTGAACCCTGCGACCTTTGGATTCGATGAAGTACCAGAATGGCTTTCGCCCAAGAGTGAGGATCCTCTCGACACTGAGGATGTAGAGATGCTACTCGCTGCACGAGAACGATTGGTGAGCCCCAAGAAGCCGCGAGTATCTGATTCCGTCAATCGTTCGCAACTGACAAGAATGTTCGAGGCTGCGGAGATTAGTATTGACCTTCAGAATCGGCAAGAGGCGTATTCTGAATTTTCCGCATTGCTGTCCGAACATGGCGACATACTCGAACCTGAACAAATAATAAGGCGCGGTATGACAGCCATAGGGTTGGCTGAGCATCTTGGTATTGTTCCGCCAGTCCCGTTGCTGCTGCAAGTTGCAGACTCTTTCTGGAATCTTATAGACAAACGCGACAAGAACCTAATAGAGATATTCCTGCGCAATAATCCTCCACTCGCACGATTTGTCGCATGTGAACTTTGTAGGCATGAAATGTGGGATCACGCCATCGGCTTGATCGACCGCACTCGGGTTGTCCTGCATGCGAATCATGTGTCAGAGTCTGAGTACTTGGGAACTGTCAATCCCGTGGAGAGGTCGATGCCTCAGTGGGTTTACGTCACCCATTCGTCTCGGGGTACGTACGTAATTATCAAGTCAGATGACGCAGATGTCCCGACGACGGGTGTCTTCGTCTCGGAACTAACTGGTTCGGAGCTTGCAAGGCTGAGTTTCTCGTTTGATTACGGAACGCTCGGCCTAACTTATTCGCAAGAAGCTGGAGTGCCTATGTCACTTCTTACTGAAGCAACACTACGGGCATTTGAAATTCTAGCTCCCGTAACCCGTGCAATTGCGGCACTTACTAGCCGAAATTCGGGTATCTGTTTGATCGTGGGTGGCTTGTATACAAATCTACCTATAAGTGCTGCACTCGGTGCTGAAAATGATTATCCGTTCATTGCGATGGTCTTAAGTGCCACTACGACGGCGCGGGAATCGGCTGAGATCACTTTGGGTAACGAAGTTTCGTCATACGCAATCAGCGTTCCAGCTGCGTCAGGCATGAGGGTTCTGGTGCATCCAGAACGTGAAGTAGAAGTAGTTAGTCGGTACCTCGCATCAACTGGGATTCGGTCGAGTATTGTTCACGAAGCAACAAAGCCCGACCTCGAATCGCTGTTCAGAGACGCGAATATTATTCACTACTCTGGGCACTCGTTTGCGATCCCTGAGGATCCATTTCGAAGTTCGCTGGCTTTGGCTGACGGTCCATTCTCAGTTTCTGATCTACTCGCTTTAGATCCAGCTCATAAGCTGTTTCTAACGACAATGAGTTCATGTCAATCGGGCCAGCCTGCAACAGGGGTTCTCGGTGACGAGTTGATCAGCCTTAGTTCGGCATTTCTGTATCGAGGGTGCCGATTCGCAATTGGTACCCTTTGGCCGGTATTAGACGTTGCGTCATACATATTTTTCTGTCGCTTTTATTGGGCTATTTCGCGTCAGGATAGCCTAAATATCTCGGCGGTCTCCCTATGTCTCGTATCCACGCAATCGTGGATACGCGAATCTACAATATCGGAGATGTCGGACTTCATGAAAGCGAACGGTTCACAAATACCTGATCTATTTTACCGCGAGGCTGCCAGCGCAACACCATTCGAGCACCCCAGGGTGTGGTCGGCGTATTACCTCGCTGCGAGAGGGCTCTAACTATTCAAGCGCGGCTTGGTGTCACCGCAACGTCGTTGTGAATTGCGAATAGGTTGAAATATCGCTGCTCACCTTTGAAAAGCATTCACTTACCAGCCTCGATAACCGGTATCTGTCATCGCGCCCAAAGCCCTCGTCATCGAGCCGGCCCGCAAGTTCCTATCCAACCGAACGTGCTGCGCCTTTTCGAGCACGTCCATGGGCACCAGGGCGGGAGCCGCGTTGCGGACCGCCGCTTCTTGCAGTGCGAATCGTGGGACGTCATACAGCCTCGTTAGACAGGCGAGCCACCGTGCTGACGGCGGTCAGCACCTAGGTCGTAGCGGCTCATGTTTCCCCATGTCAGCCCGTGCTGACTCGTTGTTCATTTTCGCAGGTCAATCGCGTTATATGCGGCTTCGATTCCCGGCAGCTCCATCAAATAATCGGAGGTTGGGTCCTGCGGACTTGCGGTTGACTCTGTTGCGGGTGCTTGAGTCATGGCACACGACCCAGGGGGGGGTGGATTCGATCACGACGACGAGCTTCCTTGTGACCGCTTGTCAGACCACTGCGCGACGGTACACATTTTCGAAAAATATGGACTGAATTGAGCTGAGCCAATCCTGGGGACGGAACTTCGTTGGTCCGCCCTCCAGGACTAGATCGGCAAGTTGGAATCAGCGACCGGGTCGGGATGACTGACCGCCCCTAGTGCGTGAGCGTTGGCGTTTCGGGAGGTTGGCGGTCGCGGTAGCCCCGGCCTGCCGACGCTTCGGCATGACTGCTGGGCTTGGCGACGTGCCCCCTTCTTTTAGAGGGCGTCCGAGGGTGTCCGACGTGTCCGGTGTCGGCTCGGTGCTGGCGCTGTGGTTGGGAGTCTGCTTCGCAGTATCTGGCCAGAGTTCCATCATGTTGTCCGCCTTCCTTTCTCGGCCAGAGACGTCATGGACGACATGGACGCCTTCGGACACCTTTTCCGGGGGTAGGTAACGGGCGAATGCGTCGGTGAAGTCATCGAGGTAGTAACCACGCTCCCTCTTGTCCTCGGTGTGCCGGGTCTTGATCGAGTATTCGCGTAGCCGTACACCGAGCCGGGTTGGGCTGAGTTCAAGTTGTTCCCAGGGAGATTCGGAGAGTGCGCACAGCTTGGCGCACAGCTCCTCGGACTTCATGAACGGGGTGCCGAACACAAGCCGGATGTCTGCGAGCAGTTGCAGTTTCGGCGAGCGGGCGGTGTCGTCCTCCGCTGCCGATGTGACCATCGCTATGGCGGCGCTGCGGGCGAGCTGTGGCCACGCCCCGCCTGCGAGGTCGGCGATGGAGACCAGTGGCTCCCACAGATCAGCCGCCCGGTCATCGACGGGGAGTTCGGGGTAAGTTGCCCCGGCTCTGTCCCGCACGCTGTCGGCCCATTCCGCCAACCGGTCGCGAAGTTCTTGGAGCATCGGACGATCGCGGCGGAGACGGTACGGATGGACCGTCTCACTGTCGCGGCGACGCTTCATGACGACCACCACGGCTCGGTCCTCAATGGTCTCCGGCATTTTGCCGATACCTGCTAGCGCCGCCATCGCGAAGGTTGGGAACTGCTGCGTCGTCAGGTCCGTGCCGACGACGCGCCCGAAGTCCAACCCACGCTGAAAGCCCGCGTTGAGCAGTCCGCGCAGCTCCTCGTTTTTATCTGCGACACCTTTGGAGCCGAAGATGGTGTCAGCCTCATCGAGGAGCAGGGTGGGCGGCGGGTCCTTGTCGAGAGAGCGGAACACGAACGCCAACGACCCATTGACCGCACGCAGCGGAGAGTAGACCAAGGCGTCAACAATCTCCAGTAGCCGCGACTTGCCCGACCTCTTCTCCGCCGAGCGGATGACCAGCCGAGGCGCGTAGTCGAAGTTCGTCAGCAGATGCGACAGGGCGCACCACAACACCACCGCGACTAGTTCGTGCTCACCGGGTAGTACGCAGAACCGGCGGATAGCGTCGCGAACATCGTCGAGGAGATCGAAGCCGGCCATGTCCCCGTCGTTCCCGTCCGCCGCCGGGGAAGGTGCCATCTCAGACATCAGGCAACACCTTCGCCGCGACGGGTGGCGCGCTCCTGATCGTTGACCCAGGCCATAACCTCGGCCCGCCTATAACGCACACGGCCAGCCAAACGGAACGACATCGGCCCGGACCCGGTAGAGCGGTAGTAGCGCAGGGTTCCGACAGGAATGCCCAGCTCGGTTGATACATCTTCGGTGGTCATGAGTTCCACCTCGGCGGTAATGGCCATACTTCCTCAATCTTCTTGCGCTTAGTTTTCCAAGCGTGTCGAGTCTCGACGCCGCAGACTGTAAACCCTTAGGGCTTGGATAATCAAGCCTCTGCGGCTTACAGTGTGTCGGTGACTACACCAGAACTCGCTCGCAAACGCCACGAATCATGGGAGAAACGCTTCGGTGAGACCGTCCGTAATTGGCGGAACGAGCGCGGCTGGCCTCAGGAAGAGGTCGCCCGACGACTTGGTTGGCAGGGATTTGACCTGCACCAAACGACCATCGCGAAAATCGAACGCGGAGCACGACCGCTTCGGATCGCAGAGGCAGCAGCACTGGCGGAAGTATTTGAGATGCCGATCACGGCCATCTTCGGATTGACGCTGCCCCAGGACCGCACCGCGAATCTCGATGCGCAACAGCGGGAACTTGAACAAGTTCGCAGGCAGGTCGATGACAGCCGAGAGACGCTCTACAGCGTCGCGCAACGCCACGCATACCTACTAGCCGAACTCGAGAAGCTCTTCCTGCAAATGAACCAAGACATCGCGGGGAAGGTCGCAGATGTCCCAGAAGCGTAACCGCCGTAGCGGTGTCGAGGACCGCTGGCAGAAGGCAGATGGCTCCCCCACCGCGGTGGCAGGTTCCGGATTGCGCTGGCGCGCAAGGTACGTCGATTCAGAGAGCCGCGAGCACGCTAAGGGCTTCCGCACAAAGGTCGCGGCGGCGCAGTGGCTGAACGGCGTGGTCGCCGCGCAAGAGACTGGCAACTACATCGACCCGAAGCTCGGCAAGGTCACCTTCCACAGCTATTACCAACAATGGTCGAAGATGCAGACCTGGGAATCTGGCACGCTCAAAGCCATGAACCTAGCCGTGAACTCGGCGAGTTTTGGCGACGTGGCATTCGCCGACTTAAAGCCGTCCCACATTGAAGCGTGGGTTAAGTGGATGAGGGATAAACCTTTAGAGGCGTCCACCATCAAGACGCGATTCAACAATGTCCGCGCAGTTATTCGGGCCGCAATAGGCGACCGATTCCTTGCCCACGACATCTCTGCCAAGGCGACCCTGCCGAGGCGTCCGAAAAACGCTGAGGCGATGAAGATTCCGACACCCGCCGAGGTCGGTGAACTGCTTAGGGTTGCCGACGACCACTTCGCTGCCTTCGTCGCACTTTGCGGGTTCGCGGGCATGCGACTGGGCGAAGCCGCCGCCCTCCGAGTTGGAGACATCAAGTTCCTGGCCAAGGAGATTCGTATTGAGCGCCAGGTCCAACGTGCCAACGGAGGTGCCGTCGAGATACGGCCACCAAAATACGGATCGGTGCGCACCGTATACGTGCCGGATGAACTGCTGCACGTCTTGAGTGAACACATTCGCTCGAACCTGCCCGACAACGACCCAGATCAGTGGATGTTCCCCGGCCAAGGTGAACACCCTCTTCATCAGAACTCGGTCGGTTATCTGTGGCGTAAGGCCAGGAAGGCAGCGGGCGTCGACTTCGTGCTCCACGACCTCCGGCACTTCTATACCTCTGGACTCATCAACGAGAACTGCGACGTGGTGACGGTTCAGCGGGCACTGGGGCACTCGTCGCCGAGCGTCACGCTAAACACCTACGCACACCTGTGGCCTAACGCCAACGACCGGACACGGAACGCTGCTGGAAGGTTGTTCCAGGCGGCGCTTAGCTCTGCTGCGGACGAACTGCGGACGGACAGTCAATAAATGGCTACTGAGCTGGTCATTTAAACGTTGAAGCGGAACTCCACCACGTCGCCGTCGGCCATCACGTACTCCTTGCCTTCGATCCGGACCTTGCCCGCGGACTTGGCTGCGGCCATCGACCCGGCGGCCTTCAGATCGTCGAAGGACACGATTTCGGCCTTGATGAAGCCCTTCTCGAAATCGGTGTGGATGACACCGGCCGCCTTCGGCGCGGTATCCCCCTTGTGGATCGTCCAGGCGCGCGCTTCCTTGGGCCCGGCAGTCAGATAGGTCTGCAGATTCAGTGTGTGAAAACCGGCCCGCGCCAGGGCATCCAGGCCCCGCTCGGTCTGCCCGATGGACTCGAGCAGTTCGGCAGCCGACTCGTCGTCGAGCTCCTGTAGCTCTGCTTCGATCTTGGCGTCGAGGAATACCGCGTCGGCCGGGGCGACCATCGCGCGCAACTCTGCCACCCGGGCGTCGTCGGTCAGGACCGACTCGTCGGCGTTGAAGACGTAGAGGAACGGCTTGACCGTCATCAGGTTCAGTTCCCGCAACTGTGCCGAGTCGATCTTCGATCCCGCGGCGAACAGCGTGGTGCCCCCGTTGAGGATCTCCTGGGCCTCGAGCGCGACCGCGTGAATCGCCTTGCGGTCCTTGTTGGTCCTGGCCTCTTTCTCCAGGCGCGGCACCGCCTTCTCCAACGTCTGCAGATCGGCCAGGATCAGTTCGGTGTCGATGACCTCGATATCGGATTTGGGGTCGACCTTGCCGTCGACGTGCACCACGTCGACGTCGGCGAAAACCCGCACCACCTGACAGATGGCGTCGCACTCGCGGATGTTGGCCAGGAACTTGTTACCCAGCCCGGCACCCTCAGAAGCGCCTTTCACGATCCCGGCGATGTCGACGAACGTCACCGGCGCGGGCACCAGCTTCTCCGAGCCGAACATTTTCGCCAGCTCCCCCAGCCGTGGATCCGGCAGTGGAACGACGCCCTCGTTCGGCTCGATCGTCGCGAACGGATAGTTGGCCGCCAGCACGTCGTTGTTCGTCAACGCATTGAACAGCGTCGACTTACCAACGTTGGGCAGACCGACAATTCCAAGGTTCAGGCTCACAGGGTCCAGAGTCTATAGAGATCGCTGCCACGCCGGACGCCCGCTGCCAGTCGTCGCCCGGTCAGAGCCGGTACGGTCTACCTGTGTCATCAGCACAACGGGTGAGGTCGTCTGTCGCGGCCGACCATCGTTCCGCACACCCCAACCTGCCCGGCGTTCCGTGGTGGGGCGCTGTGTTGATCGCTGCGGCGCTGACCGCGGCCGGTTTCGCCTTCGACGCCGCGGCCGGCAAGAAAGACCTGACCACGGCCTTTGCCGTGCTGTACGTCATCGGTTGCGTGGCCGCGGTGCTGGCCGTGCGTCAGTCGGGCATCTTCACCGCCGTCGTACAGCCACCACTGATCCTGTTCGTCGCGGTGCCCGGCGCGTACTACCTTCTGCACAGCTCCGAGATCCACGGCATCAAGGACATGCTGATCAACTGCGGCTATCCGTTGATCGAGCGGTTCTTGCTGATGTTCTGCACGTCGGTGGCGGTGCTGTTGATCGGCATGGTGCGCTGGTACTTCGGCGCCGCGAACCGCATCACCACACCGTCTCCGGCGGCCGAGACGTCCGTCGCAGACGAGGGCCCGGTGGCCGCGATGAAGGCGAAAGTCTCCGCGCTGTTCGGCGGCCCGACCGCCGATGCCGACGAAGCCGCCGTCGCGGAGCCACCGCTCAAACACGGTATCGACCGCCCGGCCACTGCCCGCCGAAGCACCAGGGAACGGCCTACCAGGCGCACTGCCGCCACCCGATCCCGGCACGCCCGGCCACCCATCGACGATCTGGACGGCCCGCCGGCCGAACCCCGGCGCTCCCGGCGCCCCAGCCCAGCCCGGGACTACGACCCGGATCTCGACCGTGGCGCCCCTCGCCGCGACGGCGGCCGACCCGCTGAGCGCGCCGCCCGCGACTGGCAGGACGCCGACTCCGAGGCCCGACCGCGGCGTCGCCCCAGACCTCCGCGTGAGCCCGATCCGCGCATCCCACCGCCTCGCGACTACCGTCGTGACCCGCGGGATTCGCGCGAGCTACGCGACGCGCGGGAAGCCAGGGACCCGCGTGACCGGCCCGATCCGCGGGAGCGGCCGTCCCGGCGCCCGAACCGCTACGAGCAGTCCGACGCGTACGAACCGTATGAGCCGCCGCGGCGGCGACCGGCCCCCGGCGCGGTACCCGGCAGCAACGGCACGCACCATCCGGTGTCGAAGGTGCGCTACCGCGGATCAGATGCCGAAGACGGCGAGAACCACGTGGAATACCGCCGGCAGCCCCGCCGACCGCGGCACAGCCTCGAAGACTGACGTGGGCGCGCAAATCCGCCCTCGCGGCTGAGCGCACCCAAATCGCAGGACTACGCCCGTCGGGCCGGGCGGATTTCCCGCGGCAGTGCGAAGACCAGCGTCTCGTTGGCCGTCGTCACCGGCTGCACGGTGTTGTAACCGTATTCGGCCAGGCGCTCCAGTACGCCGCGCACCAAAATCTCGGGGACCGACGCGCCGGAGGTGACGCCGACCGTCGTGACGCCGGAGAACCAGGCCGGGTCGATATCGTCGGCGAAATCCACCAGGTAGGAACTCTGCGAACCGGCACCGAGGGCCACCTCGACCAGGCGCACCGAGTTCGACGAGTTCTTCGACCCGACCACGATCACCAGCTCGCATTCCGGTGCCATCGCCTTGACCGCAACCTGGCGGTTCTGGGTGGCGTAGCAGATGTCGTCGCTGGGCGGGTCCTGCAAGGTGGGGAACTTCTCCCGCAGGCGGCGCACGGTTTCCATGGTCTCGTCGACACTCAATGTGGTTTGCGACAGCCAGATGACCTTGTTCGGATCGCGCACGGTGACCTTGTCCACCGCGTCCGGGTTGTCCACGACCTGGACGTGGTCGGGCGCCTCACCGGCGGTGCCGACGACCTCTTCGTGGCCCTCATGGCCAACCAGCAGGATGTCGTAGTCGTCGCGGGCGAACCGTTTTGCCTCGTTGTGCACCTTGGTGACCAGCGGGCAGGTCGCGTCGATGGTGCGCAGATTCCGCTCAGCCGCCTCGACGTGGACGGTCGGTGCGACGCCGTGCGCGGAAAACACCACGATGGCGCCCTCGGGCACCTCATCGGTCCGCTCGACGAAGACTGCCCCGGCTTTGGCCAGCGTGTCCACCACGTAGCGGTTGTGCACGATCTCGTGGCGCACGTAGATCGGCGCACCGTGCTTTTCCAGCGCGCGCTCGACGGTCTCGACGGCGCGGTCCACACCGGCGCAGTAGCCGCGTGGCTCGGCAAGCAGCACCCGCTTGGCGGTGACCGGGCGGGCCGAAGCGTCAACCACCGATCGGCTGGCGCCGGGAATCCCCATGTTGACCGTTGGTGGCATGTGTTCCAGGGTACTTTCTGCCGACACCGGGGGGCCAGCCGTACTCTGGCACGCATGGCTACTGCACCGTATGGCGTCCGGCTGCTGGTGGGGGTCGCGGCAACTGCCGTCGAGGAAACCATGAAGCTGCCGCAGACCATCATGATGTACCCGATGACGCTGGTCAGCTCGGTCGCCCAGCTGGTGATGAAGATGCAGCAGGATGTGGCTGACCTGGTGATCAAGGGTGACTCCACCCTGGAGAACCTCTTCCCGCCGCGAGATGAGCAACCGGAGTGGGCGACCTTCGACGAGGACCTCGAAAGCACGTCAGCAGACGAAATCCCTGATACCGGCGAGCGGATGACCGAAGGCCGGTTCGCCTTGTACTCGGTGACCGAGAACACCGAAGGCTGGGTCACCGAAACCGCGACACCCCTGGCGACGACGGCCAATGCGGCCGCAGCCGGGATCGTCGGCGAGATCGATTACGACGCGCTGACGCTGGCGCAGCTGCGGGCCCGGCTGCAATCGCTGTCGGTCAGCGACCTCGAAGAGCTGCTGGGCTACGAAGAAGCCACCAAGGCGCGCGCACCGTTCCAGACCCTGCTCGCCAACAGGATCACCCGCGCGACCGCCAAGTGAGCAGTGCCTCCCAGCCGGCCCCGCAGGACAGCCCCCAACCGGGCCAGTCACCCGAGCACCCCTACCCGGTCCGTGCCGTCGCCATCCGCGTGGCGGGCTGGATCGACAAACTCGGCACCGTCTGGGTCGAGGGCCAGATTGCCCAGATGAACGTCCGGCCGGACGCCAAAACCGTCTTCATGGTGCTGCGCGACCCGGCCGCTGATATGTCCCTGACCGTCACCTGCCCACGCGACCTGGTGCTCAATGCCCCGGTGAAGCTGACCGAGGGCACGCAGGTGGTGATGTGCGGTAAGCCCAACTTCTACACCGGGCGGGGCACATTCTCGTTGCGCGTCAGCGAGATTCGTGCCGTCGGCGTCGGTGAACTGCTGGCCCGTATCGAGCGGTTACGCAGGCTGCTCGACGCCGAGGGGCTCTTCGATCCGCGACTCAAGCGGCCCATCCCGTTTCTGCCGAACACCATCGGGCTGATCACCGGGCGTGCCAGTGCGGCCGAGCGGGACGTCACCCACGTGGCCGCGACGCGCTGGCCGGCCGTCCGATTCGCCATCCGCAACACCCCGGTGCAGGGCCCCAATGCGGTCCCACAGATCGTCGAGGCGCTGCGCGAACTCGACAAGGACGCTGGAGTCGACGTCATCGTGGTGGCCCGCGGCGGCGGCGGCGTCGAGGATCTGCTGCCGTTCTCCGACGAGACACTGTGCCGGGCGATCTCGGCCTGCACGACCCCCGTCGTCAGTGCCGTCGGCCACGAGCCCGACAACCCGCTGTGCGATCTCGTCGCCGACCTGCGCGCCGCCACCCCGACCGACGCCGCCAAGCGGATCGTGCCTGACGCCGCCGCCGAACAGGCCCTGGTCACCGACCTGCGCCGCCGAAGCGCACAGGCGCTGCGCAACTGGGTCACCCGGGAGGGCCGTCTCGTCGCGCAGCTGCGCAGCCGTCCCGTGCTCGCCGATCCGCTCAGCGCGCTGACCACCCGCTCGGCCGAGGTCGACCGCGCCAGGACGGCCGTCCGCCGGGATGTCACCCGGCTGCTTCAGGCTGAGAGCGATCGTGTCGGTCACCTGTCGGCGCGACTGGCCACACTGGGGCCGGCGGCGACGCTGGCCCGCGGCTATGCCGTGGTGCAGACCGTGCCAGATCACGGGGATCCGCAGATCCTGCGGTCGACGGCAGACGCGCCCGCCGGCAGCAGGCTGCGGGTTCGGGTCGCCGATGGCGCTGTGACGGCCGTGACGGAGGGAGATGCCAGTGCCGGATAAGACCGAAAAGGCTCAAGATATGACACCCATTAGTTCCATGGGATACGAAGAATGCCGCGATGAGTTGATTGAGGTCGTGCAGCTCCTCGAGCGGGGTGGACTCGATCTTGATGCATCGCTGCAGCTCTGGGAAAAAGGCGAGAAGCTGGCTAAACGTTGCGAAGAGCACTTAGCCGGGGCGCGCAAGCGGGTCGAAGATGCGCTCGCGACAGAAGAAGCGATAGAGGGCGGATAGCGGAGCTTTTCATCTGGGCAAATCAATAAACTGGAACACGTTATATTTCCTTCGGTATGCTGCCCGGCATGAGTGATGCATCCCTGACCACCGAACTCGGCCAGGTCCTGGTCACCGGCGGCTCCGGCTTCGTGGGCGCCAACCTGGTGACCGAACTGCTTGGCCGCGGACTCGAGGTGGTGTCATTCGACCGCGCACCGTCCCCGCTGCCGGAACACCCGAAGCTGCGGACGATCGTCGGCGATATCTGCGATACCGACACTGTGGCGGCGGCCGTCGCCGGTATCGACACCGTTTTCCACACCGCGGCGATCATCGACCTGATGGGCGGCGCCTCGGCCACCGAGGAATACCGGCAGCGCAGCTTTGCGGTGAACGTCGGCGGCACCCAGAACCTGGTCAGCGCCGCCCAGGCCGCGGGAGTCCGGCGGTTCGTCTACACCGCCTCCAACAGCGTCGTGATGGGCGGGCAACGGATCTCCGGCGGTGACGAGACCATCCCGTACACCGAGCGTTTCAACGACCTGTACACCGAAACCAAGGTCATCGCCGAGAAATTCGTGCTGGGACAGAACACCCTGAACGGGATGCTGACCTGTTCGATCCGGCCCAGCGGTATCTGGGGTCGAGGCGACCAGACCATGTTTCGCAAGGTCTTCGAGAGTGTGCTCGCCGGCCACGTCAAAGTGCTCGTCGGCAGTAAACACGCCAAGCTGGACAACTCGTACGTGCACAACCTCATTCACGGATTCATCCTGGCCGCCGAGCATCTGGTGCCCGGTGGCACCGCGCCGGGCCAGGCCTACTTCATCAACGACGGCGAACCCATCAACATGTTCGAGTTCTCCCGGCCGGTGGTCGAAGCCTGCGGCGAACCGTTCCCGACGTTACGAGTCCCCGGCAAGCTGGTGTGGTTCGCCGTGACGGTGTGGCAGTTCCTGCATTTCCGCTTCGGTTTTCCCAAGCCGTTGCTCGAACCGCTTGCGGTGGAACGCATCACGCTCGATAACTACTTCTCCATCGCCAAGGCGCAGCGTGACCTGGGTTACCGGCCACTGTTCACCACCGAACGCGCGCTGGCCGATTGCCTGCCCTACTACGTCGAGCTCTTCGACCGGATGAAGGCCGCGGGCAAGCCGGCACCCGTACCCACGTGAACATCGCCTGAGAAGTTTCGGCAAGCGCAGACTTCGCCGCCCCGCCCGCCTAGCGTTGTCCCCGCAAGCGGATTCGTCATCCGGCATCTACTGCGAGGGGCTGCACACCATGCCTGACGGTAAACCCAACATTCTTGTCATCTGGGGCGACGACATCGGGATCAGTAATCTGAGCTGTTACAGCGACGGCATGATGGGCTACCGCACGCCCAACATCGATCGCATCGCCGCCGAGGGCATGCGCTTCACCGACTCCTACGGCGAGCAGAGCTGCACCGCCGGTCGGGCCGCCTTCATCAGTGGCCAGAGCGTGTACCGCACCGGCATGAGCAAGGTCGGGGTGCCCGGCGTCGACATCGGCTGGGCCGCGGAGGATCCCACCATCGCGGAGCTCCTCAAGCCACTGGGCTACGGATGCGGACAGTTCGGTAAGAACCACTTCGGCGACTTGAACAAATACCTGCCGACCGTGCACGGCTTCGACGAGTTCTACGGCAACCTTTATCACCTCAACGCCGAGGAAGAACCCGAGAGTTTCGACTACCCGCACAAGGATCAGTTCCCCCGACTACATGACCTGGCCCTGCCGCGCGGCGTGCTCGATTGCACAGCGCTCGAAGAGGATTCGACCGAGCCGGACGATCCCAAGTTCGGACCGGTCGGCAAGCAGACCATCACCGACACCGGCCCGCTGACCGCCAAGCGGATGGAAACCATCGACGACGACATCGCCGATCGCACCGTCGACTACATCAAGCGCCAGCACGAGGCCGGCACCCCCTTCTTCGTCTGGTGCAACTTCACGCACATGCACCTGTACACCCACCTCAAACCCGGCAGCAAGGGTCAGGCCGGCATGTGGCAGTCCGAATACCACGACGCGATGATCGATCACGACAAGAACGTGGGCACAGTGCTCGACGCGCTCGACGAACTGGGCATCGCCGACGACACCATCGTCATCTACTCCACCGACAACGGCCCGCACCGCAACAGCTGGCCCGACGCGGGCACCACACCGTTCCGCAGCGAGAAGAACACCAACTGGGAGGGCGCCTACCGGGTGCCGGAGTTGATCCGCTGGCCGGGAAAGATCAAGGCGGGCAGCGTTTCCAACGACATCATCCAGCACCATGACTGGCTGCCCACACTCGTCGCCGCAGCCGGCGACCCCGATGTCAGCGACAAGCTGAAGAAGGGCTTGAAGGTCGAGCGCCACGGGGAAGAGCGCGAGTACAAGGTGCACATCGACGGCTTCAATCTGCTGCCGTATCTGATGGGCGAGGTCGAGCACAGTCCGCGGCGCGGCTTCTTCTATTTCAACGACGACGCCCAATTGGTCGGGTTGCGTTTCGAGAACTGGAAGATCGTGTTCGCCGAGCAGCGGGCGCAGGGCACGCTGCGAACCTGGGCCGAGCCGTTCACCGAGCTGCGGGTGCCCAAGCTGTTCAACCTGCGCACCGACCCGTTCGAGTACGCCGACATCACGTCGAACACGTATTACGAGTGGTTCCTGCGGCGGGATTTCTTCGTCCTCTACGCCACCGCAATGGCATCGGCGTTCCTGGACACGTTCAAGGAGTTCCCGCCCCGGCACGCACCGGCGAGCTTCAGCATCGACCAGATCGTCAAGAAGCTCGACGAGTTCCTGGCGGCCGACTAGATGCTGGAGTCCTGGAAAGACGGGCCGACGAAGTCGGCCATCGTCGACTTCGTCGGTCGCGCCGTGACCGACGTGCCGGCAGACGAACGGGTAGCGGTATTCGACAACGACGGCACGCTGTGGTGCGAGAAGCCGGCCTACGTCCAGCTGGATTTCCTGATCCGCCTCCTCGCCGAGCAGGCCGCCGCCGACCCGTCCCTGGCCGAAAATCAACCCTACAAAGCCGCGGCGGCCGGCGACCTGACCTGGTTCGGCGACGCCGTCACCAAGCACTATCAGGGCGACGATTCACAGCTGAAAGCTCTTGCTGCCGGCATCCTTTCGGCGAACACCGCAATCACCACCGAGGAGCACGCCGCACGGGTGAGGGCTTTCTTCGCCGAAGCCGAGCATCCGACTCTGGGCCGGCCGTACACCGCGTGTGGCTATGCGCCGATGGTGGAGCTGCTGCGGTATCTGGAGGCCAACGGATTCACCAACTACATCGTCTCCGGCGGTGGTCGTGATTTCATGCGTCCGGTCACTGCGGCCCTCTACGGCATCCCGCCGGAGCGGGTGATCGGTAGCTCGGTCGGGTTGATCTACGCCGACGGCGATCTCAGAACCACGACACAACCGGAATTCCTCAACGACGGCCCCATCAAGCCGGTGCGGATCTGGGGTCGCACCGGACGACGGCCGATTCTGGCGGCAGGTAATTCCAACGGCGACATCGAGATGCTGGAGTACGCGCGGCACGGCGCGCACCCGTCGCTGCAATTGCTGGTGCGCCACGACGACGCCGTACGCGAATTCGATTACACCGCAGGTGCGGAGAAGGCGCTCGAGCTGGCGACGACAACGGGCTGGACCGTCACCAGCATTCGCGACGACTGGGCGACGGTGTTCGCCTAAGCCTGCGAATACAGACGCTCGACATCGGCGCCGCTGATCGTCAGTGCGGCGATAATCAGACCCGTCACGATGCCGATACCGGTGTCGAGCACCCGATCGACGGCGACGGCCGGGGAAAGCCCGCTGCCGAGACTCGTCATCAGCAGCGCCATCGGGGTAACGGCCAGCGAGCACAACGCGTAGTTAACCGTCGACATGATCTCGGCCACGGTCTGCAGGACGATGATGGCCGCGACGGCACCCCAGTAGTCCAACGGCAGGGCCAGTAGGCCGGCGGCCAGCACCGCGCCGCCGACGTTGCCGACCAGTCGCTGGACACCGCGGTGCACGGCCACGTGATAGCCGATGCCCTGCATGGCGGCCACTGCGCCCATCGCAGCCCACATCGGGTGGCTGAATCCGGCCGTGACGGCGATGCCGGCTGCCAGCGCTCCCGCGACGGTGATCCGCGCTGCCCGCGCGACCAGCACCCGATGTGGCGCGCGGGCGAGTGTGCGACGGATCGACTCGCGGCGCACCGATGACGATTTCTGCTCAGCCGCAACCGATCTACCGGTCACTGCGGACCGGAGCCCGCGCAGCAGCCAGGGCGCAAGCGAGGCGAGGACACCGACCACGGCCCCACCTGACGTCATCGCCACCGCCCAGATCACGTCGCGGGCTTCGCGGGCGAAGCTCTCGGCGCCGACCGCGGCGAACATGAACACCACCGCGCCGGGCCCGACGATGTGCAGGGACCAGACGAGGTACGCTGCCGCACCGGCCAAGAGCGATATCACCGCGATGCCGACCAGCTCAGGACCTCCGACGACACCCAGCACCGCGCCGATACCGACCGACACCGGCATGGCGACGCCGAGCACCATCAGCCGTCCGACCCGGACCGGGTAGGGATCCGGCCGGCAGAACGCGGCCACCAGCGCACCCAACGCCCCGAATCCGGCGAGGGTGTGGTGGCCGGTCAGGCCACTGACGACGAACACCAAAGTGACTGCGGCACCGACTCGTAACGGGGCGGCGACGCCGGCCTTGTTCAGATCGACATGAACGGCGTCGTGCCACGACTGCCGACGGGTTACGTGCCGCAGGGCCGCATAGCTACGACCACCTTGCCGCAGGAGCGGAGAAACGACCACCGGAATACTTTAACACTATTTTACTAGTAAACTAATGGTGTCATACGATGGCCGGGTGTCCCGCCCCTCCGACGTTCGCGCGTACAACGATGCGGTCGATCGGATTCGCAGCGAGTGGGACGCGACGTACCCCCATCTGGACACCGAACCCATCGAAATTCTCGGGCGCGTTCAGCGGATCGCCTCGATCTGCAATCACCGACTGGACCTGAATCTGGAGCAACACGGACTCACCCCATCCGAGTTCGGCGTGTTGGGTGCGCTGGCACGGGCGGGGCGCCCGCTGCGGGCCAGTGAAGTCGTCTCGACCACCATGCTCAGCGGCGCCTCGATCACCAAACTGGCCGAGAGCCTCGCCACCCGCGGACTGCTCCAGCGGCAGAAGTCCACCAGGGACAAACGGGTGGTCCTGCTGGCGTTGACCGACGCGGGTCAGGCAGTGGTGGACACCCAATTTCCCCGGCGGCTCTCCGACGACCAAGAAGTGATCGCGGGGCTCACCGCGGCGGAGAAAGAAACACTCGCAGGGTTGCTGCGCAAGGTCTGCGTCACGCTGGGCGAGTGATGGGGAGCTTCGATTGACCGCGACCGACCTGGCGTGGATTCCCGCGCAGACGACGCTGCTCGGATCGGGCGCCCGCTACCCGGAGGAGGGCCCCCCGCTGGAGGTGTCTGTCGACGGTTTCTGGATGCAGCGGCATCAGGTCACCAACGCCCAGTTCACCGAATTCGTCTCGGCCACGGGCTATCTCACGATCGCCGAGCGGCCGCTGAACGCCAAGGACTACCCCGGTGCGCCACCGCAGAACCTCCAGCCCGGTTCGATGGTCTTCCACCGGACCCCCGGCCCCGTCGACCTGAAACACCTCGCGCAGTGGTGGACCTGGACACCCGGGGCGTGCTGGAACCACCCGCGCGGTCCACGGTCGTCACTCACCGGGCGGGAGGAGCATCCCGTCGTGCACATCGCGTTCGACGACGCCCAGGCGTATGCGGACTGGGCCGGCCGCGCCCTGCCCACCGAGGCGCAGTGGGAGGTGGCCGCGCGAGGCGGCCTGACCGGGCGGACATACATCTGGGGGGACGAGCCCGAGCAACCGGGCCAGCGACTGGCGAACTACTGGCATGGCGAGTTCCCGTACCTACCCGAGACCGGTTACGGCCAGGCCACTGCGGTCGGCGCTTTCCCCGCCAACGGTTACGGACTGTTCGACATGGCCGGCAACGTCTGGGAGTGGACCGCCGACTGGTACGGCGACACCCGCGACGTCCAACCATGTTGCGCCGCAGAGAGCATCGACCCGGCCCAGCCGCAGTTCGCGGTGCCGCGCAAGGTCATCAAGGGCGGCTCCTTCCTGTGCGCCGACAGTTACTGCCTGCGCTACCGGCCGGCCGCGCGTCGCCCCCAGGCCGTGGACACCGGGATGAGCCACATCGGGTTCCGCTGCGTCGCACCCTGACCTGTCCGTCATCACCGCTGCGGGACCGCGGTGACCTAGTAGGGTCCACTGAAACACGTTCCAGTGGTGTCGCATCGCGGGGAGGGTCATGTCAGACGCTGTACTCGTAACAGGCGCATTCGGGCTGGTAGGGACGGCAACAGTCGAGCGCCTCGCCGCCGACGGCCGCCACGTCGTCGCGACCGATCTCGACATCGAGCCCAACCGCAGGGCCGCGGCGAAACTACCGCGCGGCGTCACGGTGCGCTACGCCGACCTCACCGACCCCGCCGCCGTCGACACCCTCCTCAGAGACGTTTCCCCGGCGGCGATCATCCACCTCGCCGCCGTCATCGCGCCGCACTGCTACAGCAGGCATGCCCTGGCGCAGAAGGTCAATGTCGGCGGCACCGCCAACCTGGTGGCCACCGCCGCCACACTGCCCACCCCGCCGCGCTTCGTCCAGGCCTCCAGCATTGCCGTGTACGGACCACGCAACCCACACCGGATCGGCGATGTCTTGACCGCGCACACCCCGGTCAATCCCTATGACATCTACGGCGCGCAGAAGGTCGAGGCCGAGAACCTGGTGCGCGACTCGACACTGGACTGGGTGATCCTGCGTCTCGGCGGCGTGCTCACCACGGGAATCAGTCTCGATATCAACCCGGACTTCGTTTTCTTCGAGGGTCTGCTGCCGACCGACGGCCGCATCCAGACCGTCGACGTGCGCGACGTGGCACGAGCCTTCGCGGCGGCCACCACCGCGGACGCGCTCGGCGAGACGCTGCTGATCGGCGGCGACGACTCCCACCGACTCACCCAGGGCGATATCGGCCCGGCGACCGCGGCCGCGATGGGCCTCGTCGGTGGCATTCCCATCGGACGCAAAGGCGATCCCAGCAGTGACACCAAGTGGTTTGCTACCGACTGGATGGACGTCACCCGCGCACAGGAAGTTCTTGGCTTCCAACGTTATTCGTGGCCGGACATGTTGATCGAGACCGCCGAGAACGCGGGCTGGAAGCGGCCACTGATGCGGGTCGCGGCACCCGTGGTGCGGCAGGTACTCAATCGCCGCGCCGCCTACTACGGCAAGCCAGGCACCTACGCCGATCCGTGGGGTGCGGTAACCGAAAAATGGGGCGATCCACGCCCCGGTCAACAGTAACTGCGCCGCAAGCGCCCTAGGATTGGCGCCGATGCTCGAAGAGTTCTCCGTCACCCAGAAACGCGCGTTGGTCGTCATGACGGTCATCGCGCTGGGTTTCGGGGCGTACTTCCTGCGCAGTTACGTCGTCCTGATGGCGATCGCCGCGGTGCTGGCCTATCTGTTCGCCCCGCTGTACCGACGCCTGCGGGACCGGTTCAACGCCGGGATCGCCGCCACTCTGACCCTGCTGGCCTCGGTCGCCGTCGTCGGGGTCCCGCTCGCCGGGGTGGTCGCCTTGGCTGTCCTGCAGATCAGCCAGATGGTGACCGGGATCAGCCACTGGCTGGCCAAGAACGACCTGACGTCACTGGGCCAACAGCTCCTCAACTCGACCAACCAGGCGCTGGCCAAGGTGCCGTTCATGCACATCACCCTCACGCCCGAGTCGGTGCGCGAAACCATCGCGAAGGTCGGCCAGAACGCCGGCCAGATCGCGCTCGAGTTCGCCCGCG
Organism: Mycolicibacterium komossense; assembly: GCF_025822605.1. Taxonomy (GTDB): domain Bacteria; phylum Actinomycetota; class Actinomycetes; order Mycobacteriales; family Mycobacteriaceae; genus Mycobacterium; species Mycobacterium komossense. The sequence continues at coordinate 102,691 of NZ_JACKTY010000004.1, forward strand.
AATCCGTCGGCAGCCTCGCCGGGATCGTGACGTCGGCGATCATCTTCCTGTATGTGTTCCTGGCGCTGATCGTCAACGGCGACAAGGTGTTAGCACTGTTTCGCGATCTGAACCCGTTGGGGCCGCAGGTGTCCGACATCTACTTGGCGAAGGTCGGGGCGATGGTCACCGCGACGGTCCGCGGCCAGTTCGTCATCGCGACCTTCCAGGGCGTGGCGGGTGCGATCTCGATCTACATCGGCGGAATCCACGACGGATTCTTCATGTTCGTCATCTTCTTGACGGTGCTGTCGTTCATCCCGCTGGGCAGCGGCATCGTCACGATCCCGCTCGGCATCGGAATGGCACTGTTCGGCAACGTCGCCGGCGGCATCTTCGTGGTGGTGTTCCACATCGTCGTCGTCACCAGCATCGACAATCTGCTGCGGCCGTTCCTGGTGCCCAAGAGTGCCCACCTCAATGCGGCGCTGATGCTGTTGGCGGTCTTTGCCGGCCTGAAGATGTTCGGCTTCCCGGGGATCGTGCTCGGGCCGGTGCTGATGATCATCATCGTCACCACGATCAGCGTGTATCTGGCCGTCTACAAGGGCGCGCCGCTGGACACCCTGACCGAGGACGACGATGACGCGGCCGACGACAACAAGAAAACCCGGTGGCACCGGCTCTGGGAGATCATCACGCAGCGCTCGAAACCGTCAGCGGAGGAGCCGATGGATCCGCCCGGACCGAAAGCGCTCGCTAGCCCGACAGCCGAGTCGTAAGGAATTCGACCACCCGTTTGCGCGCCTCGTAGGCGGGGTGCCCGTCGCGCTCGCGAACCTGATCGGTCAGCACCGAATGCGCCATCCGGGCGAAGCCGTGCTCGTTACCCGGTGAGGAGTCGATCTCGATGACTTCGAAGGCGTCACCCAGGCGCTGCCGCAGCGTCGCAAAGCGCTCCCCCGGAACCGCTTTGTCGCCGGTGAAGCGCAGGCCGATCGCGCACAACCCGTCCTTCTCGGCGCGGCGGACGACGATCTTCATCTCGGCGTCGCTCAACCCCGGGTCGCGGCGCTGCGCAGGCGTCACGGGGAAGGGCACCGACGGCTGACTCAGCACCGGCGCCAGCACCGCGTCGTCGACCGCGGCAGCCAACGCGAACCCACCCGTGAAGCACATACCGATCACCCCCACCCCGGGCCCGGGGGTGCGCGCGTTGAGATCCCGGGCCAGTGCCCGCAGGAACAGCGCGACCGGACGTTCCTTGTTGGTGGCGAAAGCGGCGAACTCCTTTGCGATACACGCTCTGGTGATCGTCGACGCCGTATAGCCGGGAGCGATCGCCTTACCCGGCTCTCCGAACAGCGAGGGCATAGCCACGGTGAAGCCGTTGTCCACCAAGTGATTACCCAACCCCAGCACACCGGGGTGGATACCAGGAATCTCGGGAATCAGGATGACCCCGGGACCTTCGCCCCGCTGATAGACGTCATGGGTATAGCCGCCGCCGGTGAAGGGTGTCGCGCCCCACCCGGTCAGATCGGCCTCGGGTGCAGTCAACTCATCCCCTTCGATCCGGCCAGTCTTCCTCAACGGCCATTGGGCTCAGCGTTTGTCTGGCTCAGCGTTTGTCGGGCAGAGGCGACTGCGTCTGCGTCGCCGTCGCCAGAGTACGGAACTGATCGGACGAGCCGGCCCCGGTGATGGCGAGCTGGGTGGATCCGCCCTGGCCCGTCAATCGCGTCGTCCACACCGGTTCCGCCGCACCGTCGTCGGCGGAGCCACCCTCGTAGACGATCCACTTCTGGCCCGCAACGTCCTGGGTGCCGGTCGGGTACATGCCGGGGTGCAGGGAGGCGACCAGCTTGTCTTCGTCGGCGTCGCTCTGGGTCAGGCTGAGGTACATGCCGGTCGGCGTCAGGTAGCCGACGGTCGAGACCAACGCCTTCACCGACCGACCCGTCGCGGGATCGGTGCGGCCACCGTCCAGACCGTTCCTGGCCCCCGAGTTGGCCTGCCAACCCTGCGGCAATGCGGGCAGCCGGATCGGGAAACCCAATGTCTGCGCATCCGATTTCAGGGCGGTGACGGAGTCGTAGGTGGGCACCTTTCCGGACTTCGGACCGGTGGGCGCGAACGAACACATCCCGACCAGTCCTGCCAGCGCAATGCATGCCACCACCAGGGGCGCCATCGACCAGAACATGTCGCGGCCGTCCTGCAACAACCGCGACTTCGCGGGCGGAGGAGCTGGCTGCGGCTGGGTACTCACTGCTCCAGTATCCCAGCTCCCAACACGTAACCCTCTTCTGGGAGAATCACCAGCATGACTGGCCCAGCTCCCACCCCCCAGCCCGACCAGGCCGCACCCCGTCGACGCGAGGCCCCAGACCGCAACCTCGCTCTGGAACTGGTCCGGGTCACCGAGGCCGGCGCAATGGCCGCGGGGCGGTGGGTCGGCCGTGGCGACAAAGAAGGCGGTGACGGGGCAGCCGTCGACGCGATGCGCGAACTCGTCAACTCCGTCTCGATGCGCGGCGTCGTGGTGATCGGCGAAGGCGAGAAGGACAACGCGCCGATGCTCTACAACGGCGAAGAGGTCGGCAACGGCGACGGCCCGGACTGCGATTTCGCGGTCGACCCCGTCGACGGCACCACCCTGATGAGCAAGGGCATGCCCAACGCCATCTCGGTGCTGGCCGTCGCCGAGCGCGGGGCGATGTTCGACCCGTCGGCGGTGTTCTACATGAACAAGATCGCCGTCGGTCCCGACGCCGTCGACGTCATCGACATCACCGCGCCGATCGGCGAGAACATCCGCCGCGTGGCCAAGGTCCGCAAATCCTCCGTCGCCGACATCACGGTCTGCGTGCTCGACCGGCCCCGGCACAACCAGTTGATGCACGACGTCCGCGACGCGGGTGCCCGGATCCGGCTGATCTCCGACGGCGACGTCGCGGGCGCCATCGCGGCCTGCCGGCCCGGCTCGGGCACCGACATGCTCGCCGGCATCGGCGGCACCCCGGAAGGCATCATCACCGCCGCCGCGATCCGCTGCATGGGCGGCGCCATCCAGGCAGTGCTGGCACCCACCGATGACGCCGAGAAGCAGAAGGCCCTCGATGCGGGCCACGACCTGGACAAGGTGCTCTTCACCGAGGACCTGGTCTCCGGTGAGAACGTTTTCTTCTCCGCAACCGGCGTCACCGACGGCGACCTCCTGCAGGGGGTGCGCTACTTCGGCGGCGGCTGCACCACCCAATCGATCGTGATGCGGTCCAAGTCCGGCACGGTCCGGATGATCGAGGCCTACCACCGGCTGTCCAAGCTCAACGAATACTCCGCGGTGGACTTCACCGGGGATCTCACTGCAGCACATCCACTTCCGTAATCGATCAAAAGGGAGCACATGCCCGACAACGCTGTCGACAAAGCCCGCGAGGCCGAATACCGCATCGAGCACGACACCATGGGCGAGGTCAAGGTGCCCATCAAGGCTCTGTGGCGGGCCCAGACCCAGCGCGCGGTGGAGAACTTCCCGATCTCGTTCCGGGGCCTTGAGCGCACCCAGATCCGGGCACTCGGCCTGCTGAAAGCCGCTTGCGCCCAGGTGAACAAGGACCTGGGGTTGCTCGATGCGGAGAAGGCCGACGCCATCATCGCCGCGGCCGGCGAGATCGCCGACGGTCTGCACGACGACCAGTTCCCGATCGACGTGTTCCAGACCGGCTCCGGCACCAGCTCGAATATGAACGCCAACGAGGTGATCGCGTCGATCGCCGCCGCCAATGGCGTGACGGTGCACCCCAACGACCATGTCAACATGTCGCAGAGCTCGAACGACACCTTCCCCACCGCCACACACATCGCGGCCACCGAAGCCGCTGTGCGCCAGCTGATTCCGGCCCTCGAGGTACTGCACGAGTCGCTGGCGGTCAAGGCCAAGCAGTGGCGCACGGTGGTCAAGTCCGGCCGCACGCACCTGATGGACGCCGTCCCGGTGACCCTGGGCCAGGAATTCGGCGGCTACGCCCGTCAGATCGAGGCCGGCATAGAAAGAGTGCGCGGGGCGTTACCCCGTCTTGGTGAGCTGGCGATCGGCGGCACCGCCGTCGGTACCGGCCTCAACGCGCCCGACGGTTTCGGCGCGAAGGTCGTCGAGGTCTTGGTCAGCGACACCGGCCTGGCCGAATTGCGCACGGCGAAGGACTCTTTCGAGGCTCAGGCAGCGCGCGACGGCCTGGTCGAGGCGTCCGGTGCCCTCAAGACCATCGCCGTGTCGCTGACCAAGATCGCCAACGACATCCGCTGGATGGGGTCGGGCCCGCTGACCGGTCTGGGCGAGCTCGCGCTTCCCGATCTGCAGCCGGGCAGCTCGATCATGCCGGGCAAGGTGAATCCGGTGCTGCCCGAGGCGGTCACGCAGGTCGCCGCCCAGGTCATCGGTAACGACGCCGCCGTCACCGTCGGTGGACTTTCCGGCGCTTTCGAACTCAACGTCTACATTCCGATGATGGCCCGCAACGTGCTGGAGTCGTTCACGTTGCTGGCCAACGTGTCTCGGCTGTTCGCCGCGAAGTGCATCGACGGGCTGGTCGCCAACGAGGCACACCTGCGCGAACTGGCTGAGTCGTCACCGTCGATCGTGACCCCGCTGAACTCGGCGATCGGCTACGAGGAGGCCGCCAAGGTCGCCAAGGAAGCCCTCAAAGAGCGCAAAACCATTCGGCAGACTGTCATCGACCGCGGTCTGATCGGCGACAAGCTCTCCGAGGCCGAACTGGACAAGCGCCTCGACGTGCTGGCGATGGCGAAAGTACAAGACGGCGACTAGCTGCGATTTCGGCGTGTTCGTAACCGCTGACCGGTTACGAACACGCCGAAATCACTAGGCTGGGGCGCGGTAGCCGCCGGCAGTCTGGCGCAGGGCCCAGATCTGGGCCGGGCACAGCTCCTGGGTGGCCTGACTCAACAGGTAGGACACCGAGAACTCGTCATTGGTGTCGAAATCGGTGCGGATCGACTGCGCCAACGCCGGGTAACCCTCGCCCGCGGCCAACCGGTCGCACATGCTGTAGCCGTAGCCCAGGGCGGCGTCGGCGTTGGCGAAGTGATAGACCGGCCGGACGGTGACGTTGATCAGATAGCCCAGCTGATCGGCCTGCGCCGCCGGCGCCAGGGTGACACTCGCCAGTGTTGCCGCGGTCGCCGTGAGCACAGCCGCCGCTAAAGTCCGGACCTTCATAACGCCTGAAGATAGCCGACCGCGCGAAGTTACGGACTGGTAGTCCGCCCGCCGCTGCCCAACCGGTCGCGGGCCACCAGCCGGATGCCCAGTGGCGCGGTCACGCTGTGCAACACCAAACTGAATACGACGGTCACGGCCACCGCCTGCGTGATCAGGTCGGTCTGCTGCAGTTCACCCCGCTCGATCATCAGCAGCCCCAGCACCAACGTGCCGATTCCACGCGGGCCGAACCACCCGATGAACAGTCGGCTTCTGGCGGGCATCCCGCTGCCGAGCAGCGCGACGGATACTGCCGCCAGCCGGACCACCACCACTGCGACGGCGGCGAACACGAAGACCCGCCAGCCGGCGTCGCGCCAACCGACGATCACCGCATAGCCGCCGAACAGGGCAAAGACGACCAGCTCCAGCAGCTGACCGGTGGCGTCGGAGAACTGCGTCTGCTCGATCACGGCCTTGCGGCGGTTAGCCACGGCGAAGGCGAGCCCACCGGCGAACGCGGCTACGAAACCGCTGCCGTGCAACTGCTCGGCCAACTCGAAGCAGACCAGCGCGACGGCCAGTGTGGCCAGCTGCGCCCAGACGTCGTTCATCCAGCCCCGCTGGCGCGACAGCGCAATCACCCATCCGCCGGCGAAACCGACGACCAGGCCCACACCGAGGGACAGGAACTCGGTGCGGAGCAGGAACGTACCCCACCGGGTGGGGTCGTGGTCGGCTCGATCCGATGCGAGTGCCAGCGCCGCCAGCATGGCCGCGAGAGCGAACCCGTCGTAGCACCCGCTCTCTGCGGACAGTGCATGACGCACTGCTTCCGGAACACGACGGTCGTCGAGCAGGGCTTCGATCAACGCCACCTCGGTCGGGGCGATGATGGCAGCAAGGCAGACCGCCTCCCAGACGGGCATCACCGGCAACACCAGCAGCGCGGTAACGGTGCCGAGCAGCAGTGACAGCGGGATCCCGACCACCAGCAGCCGGAATGTGACGTGCCTGCGGCGCACCAGAGCTGGCAGGTCGAGTTCGGCAGCCTGGTTGAAAAGAATCACCGTCAATGCGAGTTGCGCCAGCACAGTGAAGCTGTGCGCGTCAGGCCCGGCGTCGATGACCCCGAAGGCAAATGGCCCCAGCACTATTCCGAACGCGATGAAGATCAGCGCGGGCGCGACGTACCAACGAACGACCACGCCGGAGACCACCGCGTAGCACAACACCAGAATCGTCAGCACGAAGACGGTGTTGGTGGCCATCGCAGTTAACCTAGCGACCGCGTCCGCTCTGCGCCCACCGGCCCGCGCTCAGGCCCCGTTGTTCGGGCCGCCGGAGTTCTGGCCGGGGATGTCGGTGATCGGCAAGTTCGGCATCGGCGCCGGCGACGGGGTGGCCGGCAGTGTCGGAATCTCGGCGGCCGGAATGTCCATCAGGCCGTTGACGGGTGGACCGTTGTCGCGGCTGCCGTAGGTACTGCCCGGTGCCCGCGGCCCGAGCATCTGGCTGACCGTCACCATGTGGTAGCCGTTGGCCTTCAGCACCGGCAGGAACTGATAGATCAGGTCGACAGTCGATGAGTAGGCGTCGTGGAACAACACCACCGAATTCGGCTTGATCTGAGACATCAGCATGTAGCGGGTCGCGGCGGTGTTGGCGTCATTGGCCCAGTCGAAGGGGATGACGTCCCAGTTGATATCGGCCAGGCCCTGTTTCTTCGCCTCGGCCAGTACCTGATCGTTGATCAGGCCGCCGGCGGTGCGGACCAGGACCGGACGCTGGCCCGTCGCCGCCTCGATCGCGTCGCTGGCCTTGCTGAACTGCGCGGGGATGTCCTCGGGCGGAATCGTCGTCATGTTGGGGTGTTCCCAGGTGTGGCTGCCCAGTTCCATCCCCGCGTCGACGACACGCTTGGCACCGGCCGGGTTGGCGGCCACCTTGTTCCCGATCTCGAAGAACGTCGCCTTGGCGTCGTTGTCCTTGAGGATCTGCAGCAGTCGGTCGGTGTACGGGCTGGGCCCGTCGTCGAAGGTCAGGGCGATGCACTTCACCAACGAACAGTCCACCTCGTCGGCCTTGGCGACCCTGACGTGGCCGGTGAATCCGCCGATCACGACGACGGCGACACCTGCGCAGACGCCGATCGCGGTCCGCCAGTACGCCCAGGACGGACTATCGGGACGTCTACGCACGATCGCAGCCTACCGAGCGAGCCTGGCGGTCGCCTTCGAGCCGCGACCGCCAAGCCACTCAGATCACGGCAGCGCGCCCGGGCTGAACTCCTCGAGCATCTCGGTGACCAACGCCGCGATCGGCGACCGCTCGGAGCGCAACAGGGTGATGTGGGCGAACAGCGGATGCCCCTTGAGCTTCTCGATGACGGCCGCGACACCGTCGTGGCGCCCGACCCGCAGGTTGTCGCGTTGGGCGACGTCGTGGGTGAGCACCACCCGGGAGCCCGCACCCAGACGTGACAGCACGGTCAGCAGCACGTTGCGCTCCAGCGACTGGGCCTCGTCGACGATGACGAACGAGTCGTGCAGCGAGCGGCCTCGGATGTGGGTCAGCGGCAGGACTTCGAGCATGCCGCGCGAGAGCACCTCTTCGAGCACCGCGGGGCTGGCCAGCCCTTCCAGGGTGTCGAACACCGCTTGGGCCCACGGGCCCATCTTGTCGGCCTCGCTGCCGGGCAGATAGCCGAGTTCCTGGCCGCCCACGGCGTACAGGGGGCGGAAGACGACGACCTTGCGCTGGGTACGACGCTCCAGCACTGCCTCCAGCCCGGCGCACAACGCCAGCGCCGACTTTCCGGTGCCCGCCTTACCGCCGAGTGAGACGATGCCCACCGATTCGTCGAGGAGCAGATCCAGTGCAACGCGTTGTTCGGCCGACCTTCCCCGGAGGCCGAACACTTCGCGATCACCACGGACCAGCTGCACCCGCTTCTCGGCATTCACCCGGCCCAGCGCATGAGAGCTGCCACCGAGGAGCCGAATTCCGGTGTGACAGGGCAGATCCCGGGCCGAGGCCAGGTCGACCTCACCGTCGGCGAACAGAGTGTCGATCTCGTCACCCGCTACGTCGATCTCTGTCATACCGGTCCAGCCGGAGGTGACGACGTCCTGTGCGTGGTATTCGTCGGCAGGCAGACCGACCGCGCCGGCCTTGACGCGGAGCGGAATATCCTTGCTTACCAACGTGACCCGCTTACCCTCGGCGGCGAGATTGGCCGCGCAGGTCAGGATCCGGGAGTCGTTGCTGTCACCGCGGAAACCCAACGGCAGCACCGTCGGGTCACTGTGGTTGAGCTCGATCTGGAGCGTACCGCCTTGGGTACCAATGGGAATGGGTTGATCTAGTCGGCCGTGTTCCAATCGTAGATCATCGAACATGCGGAGCGCCTGACGCGCGAACCACCCGAGTTCATGGTGGTGTCGTTTGGCTTCGAGCTCACTGATAACCACAAGTGGGACAACAACTTCGTGCTCGGCGAAGCGGTTGCAGGCCCACGGATCGGACAGCAGCACCGATGTGTCGAGCACATAGGTCTGGCGAGTGTCCGGGGAAACCGACGGCGAATCAGTCACGTGGCGCTCCTCGACCCCAGCGGCCCCGCGGAGTCATGTCGGCGGGCGCTGCGGCACCAGGACCGGGGCCGGCCCTTTTCGTATCGCTACGTCGGATGCCGCCCGGATAGCTGAGCATGTCGCTTGCCATCGATTTTGAAGATAGTCGCGTTCCGGCATTCTCGCCGGACAGGCGCGCCGCCTAGATACTGACGAACTCAGCCAGTTCCGCGCGCTCGCTCAGACCCAGGGCTGCGATCCCGTCGGCGACGACCTGTCGCAGCTGGTCAGGGCCGAAAATGCCGGCCTCGGCCACCGCGGCACGCTTGTCGGCGTAAGCGACGATATCGGCGCCGGGAATCTGCGCCGCGGCAGCCTGGGTGGCCACCGCGCGCAACGTCTCCTCCTCGTCGAGTTCCAGGCAGAACCGCACGAGATTGGTGAAGAACAGTTCGTGGCGCTCCTCGTCGAGGGCGATCCGCTCGACCAGCGACCGCAGAGTCGGGTCCTCGATCTGCTCGGCCAGGCGCCGGCAGAACACCGCGTGCGCGCGCTCGAAGAATGCCATGAACACCAGCGTCTCGATCTGGGTCAGCTGGTCGGCCCGGTAGCCCTTCATGACGTGCTCGACGCGGACGTCTTCGTTGGCGCTGGGATCGAAGTTGCGCGTCACCACAAGGTAGTTGCGCACGACGACCGCGTGGATGTGCTCCTCGGCGGTCCACCGGCCGATCCACCGGCCCCACTTCCAGTCCAGGATGAAGTGTTCGACGAGCTCGCGGTGGTAGGCAGCCAGGTTGTCCTTGACGATCAGCAGGATCTCCAGCGCGTCGACGACGGGCGCCGGCAGCGTCACCTCGGACGGATTCCAGTCCTCGCCACCGAGGAACGCGAAGTTGCGCCCCTGGTCAAAGGGCACGTAGTCATGAGCGAACCATTCGTCAGCCGTATCGAGGTGACGCTGGTAATTCTCGGCGACAATCGGCTCGAGGTCGAGCGTCAGCCGATTAGCAACTGGAGTCTCAGCCATGAACTAAATGTAACCCGAAGACACATGTTCTTTGAAATCGGGTGTGGCTGTGTCACGGAATCGGTGACTTTCGTCCTTTTCGCGGTGGACCCTGCGCGCCGGTTAGAGCGTCAGCCCCGGATACAGCGGGTTGGCGGCGAGCATCTCCGAGGCTTCTGCGTGCACCCGCTCGGCGATGCCGTCGGTGATCGTGTACTTGGCTTTGGAGGGGCCGTTCGACGCTTGGGTCGGTGTGGTGTTGGTGAGCACGTCGACCACCAGTTCCGCGGTCTTGTCGAATTCGTCGGCGCCGAACCCCCTGGTGGTCAGCGCGGGCGTGCCGAAGCGGATTCCGCTGGAGTACCAAGCGCCGTTGGGATCGTTCGGGATCGAGTTGCGGTTGGTGACGACGCCCGCGTCGAGCAGCGCCGATTCCGCCTGCCTGCCGGTCAGGCCGAACGATGTGACGTCCAGCAGCACGATGTGGTTGTCCGTGCCACCGGTGACCAGACGCGCGCCCCGCTTGAGGAAGCCCTCGGCCAACGATTTCGCGTTGTCGGCCACCTGCTGGGCGTAGGCCTGGAACGACGGCTGCCGGGCCTCGGCGAGCGCGACGGCTTTGGCGGCCATCACGTGCGATAGCGGACCGCCGAGCACCATCGGGCAGCCCTTGTCGACCGCGTCGGAGTACTCCTTGGTGGCCAGCACCAGCCCGCCGCGGGGTCCACGCAGCGACTTGTGCGTGGTGGTGGTGGTGACGTGGGCGTGCGGTACCGGGTCTTCGTCGCCGGTGAACACCTTGCCCGCCACCAGTCCGGCGAAGTGGGCCATGTCGACCATCAGGGTGGCACCGACCTCGTCGGCGATCTCGCGCATCTTCGCGAAGTTCACCCGGCGCGGGTAGGCCGAGTAGCCGGCGACCAGGATCAGCGGCTTGAACTCGCGGGCGGCGGCAGCGACGGCCGAGTAGTCGATCAGGCCGGTCTCCGCGTCGGTGCCGTAGCTGCGCTGGTGGAACATCTTGCCGGAGATGTTGGGCCGGAATCCGTGCGTCAGGTGGCCCCCGGTATCCAGGGACATTCCGAGCAGACGCTGGTTGCCGAGCTTGTGGCGCAGCGACTCCCAGTCCGCTTCGGACAGGTCGTTGACGTGTTTGGCACCGAGCTCGGCTAGCCCCGGCGCCTCGATCCGGGTGGCCAGAATCGCCCAGAAGGCGACCAGGTTGGCGTCGATCCCGGAGTGCGGCTGAGCGTAGGCGTACGGCGAGCCGAACAGCTCACGGGCGTGCTCGGTGGCCACGCTCTCGACGGTGTCGACGTTCTGGCAGGCCGCGTAGAACCGATGCCCGATGGTGCCTTCGGCGTACTTGTCGGACAGCCAGGTCCCCATGGTCAGCAGCACCGCGGGCGACGCGTAGTTCTCGCTGGCGATGAGTTTGAGTGAATCCCGTTGATCGGCAAGTTCTTTACGGGTCGCAGCGGCGATCCGGGGTTCGACGGACTCGATCACCTCCAGCGCGGCCCGGTAGGCGGTGCTCGCGGTGGCGGCGTACTCGGCGCCGGGCGCGGACGTAGTCAAGGAGGCGGTGTCGGTTTCCAAAGCCATAGCTACCAGCCTAAACGGTCCGCAGTGCCGACGGGATCAGCGGTTCGTCCAACAACCGGCCGAAGCGCTGCGTCAGGCTCACCTCGGCGGGGCGGGTATCGATCCATCCGCGTAACAGGCGATATCCCTCGACGTAGGTGCTGGTGTAGGCCCGCCACAGCGGGGACGACAGGAACCGCAACATCTGCCGGGCCCGGCCGTCGTCGACCAGCAGCCAGCGCTGCAGGAAGGCCACCACGTCATCGACGTCGCGGTGTTCGTCGTGCAGCATCAGCGCGGCATCCTGGCGGACGTCGGCCAACGCGGCCGTCGCCGCCGAGACCGCCTCGGCGCGTTCGCCGTCGAACCGCAGGCCGAGGTCGGCGTAGATCTCGGTCGCCCAGGCGCCCCAGTCCGGGCCGATGGCCGCGTACAGGGCCAGGTCGGCCAGTCCCTCCGCCATCAGGCACTGCGGGGTGTTGACCAGGAAGATGGTCTGCTCGAGCTGATTTTGTCCGGCCACCAACCCAAATTCTTTGCGGCAGTGCTCGGTGTGGTGGCCGGGGTAGGACTCGTGCGCGACCAGCCGCGGCAGGTTGGACATCTGCTGTTTGAGGTCGGCGTTGACCGCGACCGTCGAGGTGTAGTCGCCTTCGTAGTAGTTGAACCCCGACCACGGTTTGTCGGTGACGATCTCGTATTTGATCGTCTCGCGGTCCGGGAGCGGGTATTCGGCCCGCACCCGGTCGCGCAGCGCGCTGGAGAACGCGTCGATGGCCTCGCCGAGGCGCTCCGGCGCGATCTCCTCGGCGGTGCGGTGCGCCTGGACCCGCTCGGCCAGCGCACCGGTACCGCCGAGCGCCTGGTCGAGTTTGCGGTGGGCTTCGCGGTACTTCTCCGGATCACCCTTGGCGATGGTGACGTCGAAGTAGTCCCGCACTTCGTCGACGAAGCCGACGTCCTCACCGGCGAATTTGCGGCCCGCACAGGCCAGGGCCCGCAGATGGGCGCCGATGTAATCGGCACGCGCGGCGGTGAACTCGTCCCCCCTGGGCACCTGCGGCAGCGCATCGAGCAACCGGGTGGCCTGCCGGGTCAGCTCGGCGGGGTCGGGGGTCGGCTCGTCGGCCACGGCCCGCCGCAACGCGGGATCCCCGGTGAAGGAGTCGACATAACCGTCCTCGATGCGATCGAAGCGCAGGCCGAGCAGCAGATACTCGCGGATCAGGGTGGCGGGCTCCATGCCTGTTAACGGTAGCGGCCACCCGCCACTCGCGCCCCAGCCGTCGCCTCGCCTGCGAGTACTGCAACACTGGGCAGATGTCGCGGCTGAGCGAGCCGAGCCCCTATGTGGAGTTCGACCGGACGCAATGGCGGAGCCTGCGTATGTCGACGCCGCTGAAGCTGTCCGAGAGCGAACTTGTCGGACTGCGCGGTCTGGGTGAACAGATCGACCTGCTCGAAGTCGAGGAGGTCTACCTGCCACTGGCCCGGTTGATCCACCTGCAGGTCGCAGCGCGACAACGACTCTTCTCCGCCACCGCGGAATTCCTCGGCGAAACGCACCAGAATCCCGACCGGCCGGTGCCATTCATCATCGGGGTCGCGGGCAGCGTTGCAGTCGGTAAGTCGACCACCGCGCGTGTGCTGCAGGCCCTGCTGGCCCGGTGGGAACACCATCCCCGGGTCGACCTGGTCACCACCGACGGCTTCCTGTATCCCAACGCCGAGCTGACGCGACGAAACATCATGCACCGCAAGGGTTTTCCGGAGAGCTACGATCGTCGCTCGCTGATGCGGTTCGTCACGACGGTCAAATCCGGCGCCGACCAGGTGTGTGCACCGGTGTACTCGCATCTGCAGTACGACATCATTCCCGGCGAGAAGCATCCGGTCCGCCACCCCGACATCCTCATCCTCGAGGGTCTCAACGTGCTGCAGACCGGTCCGACGCTGATGGTCTCGGACCTGTTCGATTTCTCGGTGTACGTCGACGCCCGGATCGAGGACATCGAGGGCTGGTACATCTCGAGGTTCCTGTCGATGCGGGCCGGTGCGTTCGCCGATCCGGCCTCGCACTTCCACCACTATTCGACGCTGACCGATGAGCAGGCCGTCTTCGCCGCCCGCGATATCTGGCAGTCGATCAACTTGCCGAACCTGATCGAGAACATCCTGCCGACGCGACCGCGGGCCACCATGGTGTTACGCAAGGACGCCGACCATTCGATCAACCGACTGCGGCTGCGCAAGCTCTAGCGATTTGGGCGTGTCCGCAACCGCTCAGCGGTCGCGAACACGCCCAAATCATCGTTACGCGAGCCGCCGGACTCCGAGGTACTGCAGTTCCGCGAACACCGCGGTGTAAGCGGCGCAGCCCAGCATCACCGCCACCCCTGTCGCGGTCAGCGGGAAGACACCGGCGATGACGACAGCAACGGAAGCCAGCGTGCACACGATGTTGGCGACGATCACGCCGATACCGACAGTGCGCAACGCCGGCCGGGCGGCCAGCAGGTAGACGACGGCGCCGTAGAGCACGAACGCCGCACCGAGCACATATGCGTGCATGGACGTGAGGCCGGTGACCGACGACACCGGGCCGGCGGCAGCGGCGATGACCAGGCCTCCGAGGCCGGTCAGCGTGGCGTCGAGCCGCATCGCGAAGCGCAGCAGCGAATCGGTGGAATCAGATAGCGGGCGGGTGCTGGTGGCGGTCATATCGGCTCCTGTGGCGATCGGCGTGGTGAGTGTCCAGGTGGACAACTCCGACCCTGCTCAGAAGCCACTGCCAGATCGACACCAGTCGCTGCCACCTACTGCCAACCGCAGGTCAGCGCGCCTGCTCGGCCACCATCCGGCCGCCGCGCAGATCCGCGGCGATCAACCTGGCCGCCGCGTTCTGCCAGTTGTGCAGCGAACGTTGCGGTACCTCGGTGACGAACCACTGCCAGGCCTGGCGGGCCGTCGGATCCAGCCCGGCGGCCGTCGCGTTCTGCGCGTAGGCGCGCACGCCGACGACATAGGGGAAGTAGAGCGCGTTGTAGTGCCGCCATTCCTCGGTGGTGCCGAAGCTGCCGCCATCGCGCGGTTTGAGCCGGGCGATCCGATCGGCCAGCAGCGCCTTCAGTTCGTTGGCCCGCTCGATGGGCTGATCGGGCACCCCGCGGGCCGCCAGCCGTTCATCGATCTCGGGCAGCGCGGTCAACGGACTCGCGACGAGCTTCGACAAATCGCCGTAATGGCCGAGGGCGCGGCGGGTCAGCCGGACGAAGGCGTCGTCGTCGATGTCCTCGAGCGGATCGCCGGACCGTAGCGGCAGCGCGGCCTCGGTGCTGCGCAGCGCGGCCCGATCGGCGCGCAGTACCGGCGATCGGGAGAACGCCAACCGGTCCAGGACACCGGCCAGCGGATCGGCCAGGACGTTGATCGAGATGGCGACGGCCAGGCTGGTGAACACCAGCACGGTGACCACCGTCCGGCCCTCACCAGCAGGGATGAAGGTCAAACCGATCAGCGCCTGCCCGGCGAACAACACGGCTACCAGCGCGGTGCCCACGAATGACCGCAGCATGTCGGCACGCAGCGCCTGACCCTCGTCGAAGGCGTCGGAGAGCGCGACCGCGACACCGAGCAGCAGCACGTCGACACCCGTCGAGGCCAGCGCCAACCAGCTGGGCACCAGGCCCAGCGGAATGACCAGGATCGCGTTGCCGAGCGCGAAGAACAGGGTCGCGACGATCACCACACCGGTCACCGGGCCGGGCCGGCCGGGACGCAGCTGTGGACGGGCCACGGCCCAGATCATCGCCCCGAGCGCGGAGAGTGAGATGACCGCGAACAGCACCCAGTGCCCGGCCCGCAACGGCCCGTCCACGCCACCAGCCATCGTCGCCCCGACACCGGCCAGCACCGCCACCGCCGCGACGACCATCACCTCGCCGACGCGGCTACGCCAGTGATCGCAGGGGCGGGCCAGTTCGAGCAGCACCGCGAACCAGGCCACTCCGGGGACGGCCACCAGATAGATCTCGATCGTGCCGAGTAGTTCGGCGTGTGCCGTCGCGGTCAGCCGCACCGCGTCCAGCACGACGACGAGGGCAAAACTGCCGAGGCCCAAGGCGGCCAGCGCGAGCACCGGTTTACGCGGATCGCGGGCCAGCAGATAGAGGCCCAGCCACCAGCTCAGAGCGAACACCACAGCTGAGAGCGCAGCCATGGTCTCAGTGTGGCAGAAGGCTGTGCCGGGCAGCTAGGCGCCGAAGCGACGGTGTCGCTGGGTGTAATCACGCAGCGCACGCAGGAAGTCGACGCGCCGGAAGGCGGGCCAGTGTGCCTCGGTGAACCACATCTCCGAATAGGCGCTCTGCCACAGCAGAAACCCGGACAGCCGCTGCTCACCGGAGGTCCGGATGACCAGATCGGGGTCGGGCTGGCCCGAGGTGTACAGATTTTCGGAGATGGCGTCGACGGTGACGGCTTCCACCAGTTGGTCGGGCGTCGCGCCGTTGGCCATTTCCTTGGACAGCAGCGCCCGCACGGCGTCGACGATCTCCTGCCGGCCGCCGTAACCGACGGCGACGTTGACGTGGAAGCCGCCGTTGGGGACGGTGTTCTCGACGGCTTCGCGCAGGCGCCGCGCCGGTTCTTCGCCGAGCAGTTCCAGGTCGCCGACGGTCCGCACGCTCCAGTGGTTGGCCGGCGCGCAGATCTCTTCGACGACGTTGGTGATGATCTCGATCAGTGCGGCGAGCTCGTCGGGATCGCGTTGCAAATTCTCGGTGGACAACAGGTAGACGGTGGTCATCTCGATGCCGGCTTCTTGGCACCAGCGCAGCATTTCGGCGATCTTCGCCGCACCCATCAGATAGCCGTAACTCACGTCGTCGTACCCGGCATCGCGGGCCCAACGGCGATTTCCGTCACATAAAACAGCGATATGACGGGGTAGTTGTGACTTGGATTGCAGGAGCTCCTGGCGTAACCGCATTTCGTAGATCCGGTACACCGGATCCTTCAACCGCGGGGGAATGAGCTCCACGAAAATCAAGACTACTGTGGCATTCGGAATGCTCGGACAAACCGGCACTGCCGATCTGGGCAATGGAGGTGCTATGTCTTCGCCACTTGATACAGACGACTCCCGCGAGACGACCTCACCACATCTCGGGGAGGCCGAGGACTTTCCCGACGCCGTCGCCGACGGGGTCGCAGAGTTCTTCGGCCGACCGCGGTTACGGGGCTGGATCCACGTCTATTCGGCCGGAGTGGCCGCCATCGCCGGCGCCGCGCTGGTGTCGGTGTCCTGGGCTGTCGACTCCACCCGGGCCGGCCTGGCGACGCTGCTCTACACCGCGACCATCGTCGCCATGTTCACCGTCAGCGCCGTCTATCACCGGGTGACCTGGAAGTCGCCGGACGCCCGCAAGTGGATGAAGCGCCTCGATCACTCGATGATCTTCGTGTTCATAGCGGGCAGTTACACGCCGTTCGCACTGCTGGCGTTACCGCAGCACAGCGGCTGGCTGCTGTTCTGGATGGTCTGGGGCGGGGCCGCCGCCGGGGTGACGCTCAAGATGTTCTGGCCGTCGGCGCCTCGCTGGGTGGGCGTCCCGCTGTATCTGCTGTTGGGCTGGCTAGCGGTGGGATTCGCGGTGCCGATCACCGAGGGCGCCGGCGTCGCCGCGATGGTCCTGCTCGCCGTCGGTGGCGCGCTGTACAGCGTCGGCGGCATCTTCTACGCGCTGAAGTGGCCCAACCCGTGGCCGCGGACGTTCGGTCACCACGAGTTCTTCCACGCGTGCACGGCGGTCGCCGCCACCTGCCACTACATCGCGATGTGGTTCGCGGTCTTCTGACTCGCTAGAGCATCGTCATGTCGGCGGGTGACCAGTAGGCCTTCATCGACGTGATCTTGCCTTCCGAATCGAACACCATCGTCTCGATGGGTTCGACCCGCATCTTGGTCTCGCCCGCGTTGATGGTGATGGCGAAGAGGAAAGCGGCTTCGTGACCGCCGGTGCGCAGCTGTAACAGCTCGGTCGAGATCTGCGCACCCAATATCGCCTGGTAGAAGCCGGCGATCGCAGTCCTGCCGATGTGCACCTCGCCGCCGCCGACGGGATCCTCCAGCGTGGCGTCCTCGGCGTAGAGCGCGGCAACATCGTCCACGTTTCCGGAAGCCACAGTGTCCAGGTAGCGCTTGACGATTTCGCCTGGGTCGACAGTCATGTGCGGCACGCTACACGGGGACACCCAGGGCGGCAGCGAGTTCCGGCACGCCGGTGACGGGCAAGTCGCACACCCGGCCGTGGCAGACATACGCCGCATCGGCGCCGCGCACCCGGTCACGCCCGGTCAGGAGTTCAGACGAGTCGACGGCTCCCCCGACGACGATCGCGCCGCCAGGCGCCAGCCTGCGGGCGGCGGCCAGTAGCGGCGAGGCGGCCGGGTCGCAGGCCACGGCGATCTGAAGTGGCCCGCGCACCGCCGCCTCGGCGACGGCAAGCCAATGCCCGGCGGAGCGGGCCGCCCGCGCCAGGAGAGGCGAATGTGCCAGCACGGTGTCGGCCGCGGCCTCGCCGTATCGCCCGGCGCGCTCCGGTCCGACCAGGTGGGCCGCGGTCAACAGCGCTTCGGCGATCGATGACGCGCCCGACGGCGTCGCGCCGTCGAGCGGGTCCGCCGGGCGGATCATCAGCTGTTCGGCGTCGTCGGCGCTGTCGAACCACTGCCCGGGCCGATCGGGGTGGGCGAAATGAGCCAGCGCGGTGTCGAGCAGTCCGACCGCAGCGTCGAGCAAGCCGTTGTCGGCAGTGAGCTGATAGAGCGTCAACAACCCGGTCGCCAGCGTCGCGTGGTCTTCCAGGATTGCCGCACTGTCGCCGACCCGTCCGCCGAGGCTGGCGCGTCGCAGTCGTCCGTCGACGAGGTGCAGCTGCAGCAGCGCGGTCGCGCAGCGTCGCGCGGCGGCCACCAGGTCGGCCCGGCCCAGCGCGACGGCGGCCTCGCACAGGGCGGTGATGGCCAGACCATTCCAGGCGGTGACGACCTTGTCGTCGCGGCCCGGCTGCACCCGCTCGCTTCGCGCAGCCAACAGCGTGGCGGACACTCGCGCCAACCGGGCGGTGTCGCTCGGATCGTTTCGCAGCTGCAGCACGGATTCGCCGTCTTCGAAGGTGCCCGCCGCGGTCACGGTGAAAACCTTTGCGGCCCAATCACCGTCGTCGTCACCCAGCGCCGCACGCAGCTGCTGCGGCGTCCACACGTAGGTCGACCCTTCCCGACCGTCGGCATCAGCGTCCAGCGACGAGGTGAACATGTCGCCGTCGGCCAGATCGCGCAGCAGGAAGTCGGCGGTCTGTCCGGCGACCCGGGCCGCCAACTCGCCACCGCCGCAGCGGGCCCAATGCGCATACACCCGTAACAGCAACGCGTTGTCGTACAGCATCTTCTCGAAATGCGGTACCACCCAGGTGTTGTCGACGCTATAGCGGGCGAAGCCGCCGGCGAGTTGATCGTGAATCCCGCCGCGGGCCATTGCCGTGCACGTGCGATCCACGGCGGCGCGCACCTCAGCCGAACCGGTGCGCTCATAGTCGCGCAACAGCGCTTCCAACAGCGCCGAGGGCGGGAATTTCGGGGGCCGGCCGAACCCGCCCGCCGCGGTGTCCTGGTCGGCCAACGCCGACGCGGCGGCGTGGTCACAGAGTTCGGCCGATACCGGCGGGCCCCCGCCCGGGAGTCCGGATGCCATTGCGCGCAGCTCGCCGGCGATCTCGCCAGAGGCCTTCTCGACCTCGTCACGACGGTCCCGCCAGGTGTCTGTGACCGCTGAAAGCAATTCGAGGAAGCTGTTTTTCGGGTAGTAGGTACCGCAGAAGAATGGCCGGCCATCGGGAGTGAGGAAGCACGTCATCGGCCACCCGCCCTGCCCGGTCATCGCGACGGTGGCGTTCATGTAGACGGCGTCGAGATCGGGCCGCTCCTCGCGGTCGACCTTGATACAGACGAAATTGGAGTTGGTAATCGCTGCCACTTCCGCGGATTCGAACGATTCGTGCGCCATCACGTGACACCAGTGACACGCCGCGTACCCGATCGACAACAGGATGGGCACGTCGCGGCGCGCAGCCTCGGCGAGCGCCTCGGCCGACCACTGCACCCAGTGCACCGGGTTGTCGGCGTGCTGGCGCAGGTAGGGGCTGGTGGCCTCCCCGAGCTGGTTAGCCACTCGGCTCGCGGGGCCCGCCGCCGGACTCGGAGGAGGTTTCCGACGGATCGACGTGTGCAGTCCCATCGACGGCGCCGTCCATGGTGCCGTCGTCGACGGCTTGGTCGGGCTCGGGGTGATCAGGGTCGAAGGACTCCGGCAGCTTCTTGAGCTGCTTGTTCATCGACCAGACGAGAAAGACGGTCCCGATGAACAGCAAGATGACGATGACCAGTCCAAACGGGCTGGCCTTACCGAAATCGGGCCCGGTGTTCTTCGGGGTGTCATCGGCCATGATGCGCACGGCCACCGCCCATGGGGCGGACGACGCGCCGATCACCGTTCGATCCCGACGAAGAGGTCGGTCTCCGGCAGCGAGATAGGAACCCGCGACCGCGCCAACTCATACTCCTCGGTCGGCCACAACCGCTTCTGCCATTCCATCGGCGTGCTGAAGAAGAAACTGGTCGGGTCGATCTGGGTGGCATGCGCCATCAGGGCATCGTCGCGCTGCTGGAAGTAGTCGGAACACTCGATGCTGGTCGTGATCCGCGACGCCACGACGTCGAGCTCGGGATCCCAATCCTTGAGCCACTTCTCGTACGGGCCGGTCTGACCGTTCTTGGCGAATTCGTCTTGGAAAGACTGCATGCGTTTCCGCAGGAACCCGTGGTTGTAGTACAGCTTGGAGACCGACCACGGCGCTCCGGCATCGGGGAAAAGACGGTAATCGCCGGCCGCCTCGTACGCGGCCACCGAAACCTGGTGGCAGCGAATGTGATCGGGATGCGGATAGCCGCCGTTCTCGTCGTAGGTGGTCATCACGTGCGGCCGGAACCTCCGGATCTCCCGCACCAGCCGCTCGGTGGATTCCTCCAACGGGACCAGCGCAAAACAGCCTTCGGGCAGCGGCGGCAGTGGGTCACCCTCGGGCAGGCCGGAGTCCACGAAGCCCAGCCAGGTGTGCTGGACGCCGAGGATCTCGGCTGCCCGCGCCATCTCGTCGCGCCGGATCTCGGCGATGCGCCCGTGTACGTCGGGCAGGTCCATCGCCGGGTTGAGAATGTCGCCGCGTTCGCCGCCGGTGAGCGACACCACCAGCACTTGATGGCCCTCCGCGGCATATTTGGCCATCGTTGCCGCACCCTTGCTGGATTCGTCGTCCGGGTGGGCATGCACCGCCATCAACCGCAGTTCGGTCACCGTCCGCCTTCGCTTCACTGTCCACTGGCTGGTCCAGAGAGTCACCAGTCCCTGGTCTAATAGTTCCATCCCCGCGGTCGGGACTCGATACCCGATCCCTGACCAGAGACAAACCCCACACCATGGCCGAAGATTCCCTGCTCCGACCCGAGGCCCGCTATGGGCGGCAGAAGCTACCGCGCCGCGGGCTCATCATCGCCCTTACGGTGCTCGCCGTCGCGGCAGGCACCGTCGTGGCGGTCGTCGGCTATCAGCGGCTCGGCACCTCCGACGTGGAGGGCAAACTCGGCGGGTACCAGCTGGTCGACGACCAGACCGTGAATGTGACCATCAGCGTCACCCGGGCCGACCCGTCGCGCGCGGTTTCCTGCATCATGCGGGCCCGCTCCAAGGACGGGAGCGAGACAGGCAGGCGGGAAGTGCTGGTCCCACCGTCGGACCAGACCACGGTGCAGGTGACCGCGGCGGTGAAAACCAGCCGACCGCCCGTCATCGGTGATGTCTACGGCTGCGGCACCGATGTCCCGGCGTACCTGACGGCGCCCTAGGACGGGCCCCGCAGGGGAACACACAACAAACTCCCAACTGCGGAATTGTGAAAATCCGCCGACGCTCCGGTGGTACTATCGGTGGATACACGGTCCTTGCTGGGACCGTGTATTGCTTCTTTAGCTGCCCGGATAGCCGCGGCCCTGAGATGGCAATACACAGGGGGCCTTCCCCGGCATGCTCCCGGCACAGACGACAACTGACTGCCAACGCGAACATCGCGGACCAACAACATGGAGGAGCGCGAGGAGATGACTGATACCCAGGTGACCTGGCTGACGCAGGAGGCTCACGACCGCCTCAAGGCCGAGCTCGATCAGCTGATCGCGAACCGGCCCGTCATCGCCGCGGAGATCAACGACCGCCGCGAAGAGGGCGATCTGCGCGAGAACGGTGGTTACCACGCCGCCCGCGAAGAGCAGGGCCAGCAGGAAGGGCGCATCCGTCAGCTGCAGGAACTTCTCAACAACGCCAAGGTCGGCGAGGCGCCCAAGCAGTCCGGCGTCGCGTTGCCCGGCTCGGTGGTCAAGGTCTACTACGACGGCGACGAGTCCGATACCGAGACGTTCCTGATCGGTACCCGCCAGGAGGGCGTCAGCGACGGCAAGCTCGAGGTCTACTCCCCGAGTTCACCGTTGGGCGGCGCACTGCTCGACGCCAAGGTCGGCGAGACGCGCACCTACACCGTGCCCAACGGCAACACGGTCAAGGTCACGCTGATCAGCGCTGAGCCCTACCACGCCTGATCAGTTCTGCAGCGCCTGCTCCAGATCGCCGATCAGGTCCGCGACGTCTTCGATACCGACCGACAAGCGGACCAGATCGGCGGGCACTTCAAGCTGGGATCCGGCTGTCGAGGCGTGAGTCATCGCACCCGGGTGTTCGATCAGTGACTCCACCCCGCCAAGCGACTCGGCGAGGATGAAGATCTCCGTCTTGGCGCACAGTTCACGCGCCGCGGCGATACCACCCTTCATCCGCACCGAGATCATGCCGCCGAAACCACTCATCTGCGCCGCAGCGACGGCGTGGCCGGGATGGTCCGGCAGACCTGGATACAGGACGGTGGACACCGCGGGGTGCTCGGCCAGGAAAGCCGCTACCGCAGAAGCGTTTTCGCTGTGCCGAGCCATGCGCAGCACCAACGTCTTCAGTCCGCGCATCGTCAGGTAGGCGTCGAAAGGCCCCGGCACCGCACCCGCGCCGTTCTGCAGGAAGGCGAACGCGGCGTCGAGCTCTTCGTCGTCGGTGACCAGCGCGCCGCCGACGACGTCGGAGTGTCCGCCGATGTACTTGGTGGTCGAGTGCAGCACGATATCGGCCCCGAGCGCCAGCGGCTGCTGCAGAGCAGGTGAGGCAAAAGTGTTGTCCACCAAGACCTTTGCGCCGTGGCGCGCGCCGATCTCCGAGATACCCGCGATATCGGCGATCGACAACAACGGGTTGGTCGGTGTCTCCACCCAGATCAGCTTGGTCTGGGGGGTCAGTGCCCCTCGGACGGCGTCGAGATCCGACAGCCCGACCGGTGTGTGCGTGATCCCCCACTGCGTGAACACCTTGTCGATCAGGCGGAAGGTACCGCCGTAGGCATCGTCGGGAATGACGACGTGATCGCCTGGACGCAGCACCGCACGCAGCGTGCAGTCGGTGGCGGCCATGCCCGAACTGAATGCGCGCCCGTAGGTGCCCCCCTCGACCGCGGCCAGCGACGCCTCAAGCGCCGCCCTGGTGGGATTTCCGGTACGGGCGTATTCGAATCCGCCGCGCAGCCCGCCGACGCCGTCCTGGGCGAAGGTCGAACTGGCGTAGATGGGAGCGTTGACCGCACCCGTTGCCGGGTCTGGTCGGTAGCCGGCGTGGATGGCCCTCGTCGCAAGCCCCATGCTGCGGTGTGAGTCGGCGTGGCCAGTGCGCCGCTTCTCCTCATCGCTCGTGCCTCGCTCTGCATCGGCGCCGGCGCGACTCTTCTGCTCACTCATGCGAATGAGCGTAGTGGTGCCGTACGGGCGACTTTCAGGGCCCGGTGAGCGGAATGCAGACGGTGGTCATCACCTTGTCCGCGAACGTCTGCCGCTTGCCATCCCACAGCGGGAACAGGTACCCGAGATAGCACAGCGCGCTGTCCAGAATGTGCGCCAGCTGGCGAACGAGCGACAGTCCGAAGCCGATGGGCTGCCCGGTCTTCTCGCTGATCACCTTGAACTTCATGATCGACTTGCCGATGCTCGAACCCGTCGTCCCCTGGCGGTAGCCGAAGTTCCAGATCGCGAAGGCGAGGGCAGCCAGGTAGGCCATCACCGCGACGATCAACCCGGCGGGAGACGGATTGGACGTACACGACGCGCTGGTGCCGATATCCGTACTCGTGGTCACGCAGGTGTTGTCACCGGTGACGATGGCGACGCCGATTCCTATCCCGATGAGGATCACCACCGGCACCGAGTCGATCAGGGAAGCGATCACGCGGGTGAACCACGACGTGTACGCCGACTTGGGCATCGTCGGCAGATAGCCGCCGTAGGCCGGCTGAGCCGGCGCGTAGCCCTGATACGGCGGCGGATAGACACCGGGCGGCGGGGGCGGCGGATAGTTCCCCGATGGCGGTGGCGGATAACCACCCGGCGGCGGAGGCGGATAACTTCCCGGCGGTGGCGGTGGCGGTGTATCGGTCACGACTTCTCCTCGGTTGGCAGGATTCTAGAGACGACAACACCGGCCCGCATAGTCAATTCTGCGGTCCGGCACCGTCATCGAGGGGGATGCAAGCTTTACCGCGGGAGACAGACGGTCTTGATGGCCTTGTCGACCAGCGTCTGCCGCTTGACGTCCCACAGGGGGTAAAGATAGGTGACGATACCCAGCACAAAGCAGACGCCATCGAACACCGCATAGAGCAGCTCGCGGACCACCGACATCCCGAAACCGATTGGCTCCCCTGTGCTTTCGCTGACCACCTTGAACTTCATGATCGACTTACCGATGCTCGATCCCGTCTTGCCTTGCCGGTAACCGAGGTTCCAGACGAGGTAGGCAAGCGCGATCACCGCCGACAGCCCCAGTGCGGCAATGCCCAGCGTCGAGTTCCCGGTGGCGCAGAACTCGCCGAGGTTGTACTCCGAGGTGTCGGTGACGCAGGAAGTCTCCTGCGTCGCGGCTACGGCGCCGTAGCCGATGCCGATGATGATCAGGTACGGCAGGTAGTCGATGATCCAGGCCACCGCGCGGGTAGCCCACGGCGTGTAAGCGTCCTTCGGCAGCGCCGGTGTCCCCTGTCCGGGCGGCGGGGGTGCCCATCCGCCTGCCGAGGGCGGAGGCGGCGGATAGTTCCCAGGGGGCGGTGCTGGCGGCTGTTCGGTCAATGTCGGCCTTCATTCAACGATCGTTAGCTGAATCAGAGCGAATTCACAGTACCTGAGAACGGCCTCACCGAGACTTGCGACATGACATCTTCACCACGTGGACATATGGCGGGGTGAGCCGGCACCGGCGGGACGGAAGCCACCCGACCCGGTGTTTGCCATATCAACGAGGATCTGCGCACCCGGTGCGGGGCGAGCAGCGCCGGCGCGGCTATTTGCGGCGAGGACCGTCCGACAGGAAGCTGAGCAGGTCGCTGCGGGTGATGACGCCGACCGGCTTACCGTCGTCGACCACCATCACCGCATCCCATTCGCGCAGCGCCTTGGCCGCGGCGTCGACCAGCTCGCCGGCACCGATCAGCGGCAACGGTGGGCTCATGTGCTCGGACACCGCGTCGGCGAGCTTGGCCCGGCCTTCGAACACCGCGGAGAGCAGTTCGCGCTCGGAGACGCTGCCGGCCACCTCGCCTGCCATCACCGGCGGTTCGGCACCGACCACCGGCATCTGCGATACGCCGTACTCGCTGAGGATGTTGATGGCGTCGCGGACCGTCTCTGCCGGATGGGTGTGCACCAGGTCGGGCAGGGCACCTGACTTACGCCGCAGCACATCGCCGACGGTCGGCTGCTGCAGGGAGCCGTCGAGCCTGGTGCGCAGGAAGCCGTAGGACGACATCCACGCGTCGTTGAAGATCTTGGACAGATAACCGCGGCCACCGTCGGGCAGCAGGACGACGACCAGCGAGTCGGGGCCGGCCTTGCGGGCCACCTCGATGGCTGCCACCACGGCCATCCCACACGATCCACCGACCAGCAGCGCCTCTTCCCGGGCGAGGCGGCGCGTCATGTCGAAGGAATCGGCGTCGGAGACGGCGATGATCTCGTCGGGCACCGACGGGTCGTAGGCGGTGGGCCAGAAGTCCTCACCGACACCCTCGACCAGGTAGGGCCTGCCGGTGCCGCCGGAGTAGACCGAACCCTCGGGATCGGCGCCGACAACCTGGACGGCGCCCCCGGAGACCTCCTTGAGGTACCGGCCCGCGCCGGTGATGGTGCCACCGGTACCGACGCCGGCGACGAAGTGCGTGACCGTCCCGTCGGTGTCCGCCCAGATCTCGGGACCCGTTGTCTCGTAATGACTTTCGGGGCCCTGCGGGTTGGAGTACTGGTCCGGCTTCCAGGCGCCGTCGATCTCCTCGACCAGGCGGTTGGAGACGCTGTAGTACGAGTCCGGGTCATCCGGTGCCACCGCGGTTGGGCAGACGACGACGTCGGCGCCGTAGGCGCGCAGCACGTTGCGTTTGTCCTCGCTGACCTTGTCCGGGCAGACGAAGATGCATTTGTAGCCACGCTGCTGGGCGACCAGGGCCAAGCCGACGCCGGTGTTCCCGGACGTCGGTTCGATGATCGTGCCGCCCGGCTTGAGCGCGCCCGAAGCCTCGGCGGCGTCGATCATCTTGATCGCGATGCGGTCCTTGCTGCTGCCACCGGGGTTGAGGTATTCGATCTTGGCGACCACCCTGCCGCTGCCCTCGGGGACGACCGAGCCGAGCTGGACCAGAGGGGTGTTACCGATGAGCTCACTGATGTGGTGGGCGATCCGCATGCCTACATGGTGTCAGGCACCGGTCAGGAGTGCGCTAGCCGGTCGCCTCACGGATGTATTCGCCGATCTGACGCAGCGACCGCGTCGCCTCCGGCACGATGGGCGCCGCGAGCTGGAAGTCATGAATCTGGCCACGCCACACCCGAACTTCGGTCGGCACTCCGGCGGCGGCCAGCCGGCGCGCGGCCAACCGGGCGTCGTGCAACAGCACCTCCGAACCGGACACATGGATCAGCGTGCGCGGCAGGCCGGGCTCGATATGGTCGAGCGGCTCGTAGATCTGCTCGGGTTCCCCGTCAACGATGCGCTTGGCCGCCGCGCGGGCCACCAGTCCGACCAACGCGTCGAACGCCTTCGGCGGGAACATCGCGTCGGTTTTGATGTTGGGGTGCGCCTGTTTGGGCTCCTTGGCCAGTTGCAGCAGCGGTGAGATCGCGACCAGCGCGGCCGGCTCCTCGCCGTCGGCTTGCAGCCGCTGCGCCAGGGTGAGTGCCAGGTAGCCGCCGGCGGAGTCGCCGGCCAGCACGATCTGGTCCGGCCCGTAACCGCGCAGCCGCAGCCAGTCGTAGGCGTCGCGACAGTCGTCGACGGCCATGCCGATGGTGTGCTTGGGGATCAACCGGTAGTTGACAACCAGGACCGGCGAATCAGCGAACTTCGACAGCGCCGTGACGATCCGATGGTGTGAGTTGACCCCACAGGTCAGGAATGCGCCACCGTGCATGTACAGCACGATTCGACGTTTGCCGTCGGCGGGCAACACACCCGGCGCGCGCACCAGTTGGGCGTCGGTGTTCCGCAGCCCGATGGTGGCGCGGACGGTTCCGGCGGCGGGCAACAACGCCCGGGACGCGAAATCGATCAGCCCCCACGGCCATGGGAGGTTGGGAACGTAGCTGCAGGCCGCCAGCGCCGGCCGCACCGTCAACCGGCAAGATAGCGAGACCAGCCGGCCGCGCACACTGGTTCCGGTTTCGACGACCTCGATGGGCGCGCCGTCGCTGACAGGAAACCTTCGCAATTTACGGGCGCTACCAGCGCCGATATGAGCGCGCGCGGGTCCGGGCACCGTACTTGGTGCAGTCATGTCAACCCCCTACATCTTTGTAGTGGCAGTCGGTGTGCCTGTGTGCGGCTTTGCCCGCCCTGGACTCGGGCCGACCCAGCCAATGTCGGTAACTTAGCTTGACACCTCTGTCTGTTCTAACAAACGACGATTCTGATTTGATACCAGTTCTTGTACAAGACTGTGATTCACAAGGGCGTTCCCTGCTGGTTCCCCACTGGTTCCCGGCCGTCTGTGCACGGGGCGCGCATCCGTTGCGAAGCCCGAATACTGACGCGTCGCCGCCTAAACTGTGTGCCGTGGGCATTCGCGCGCCGCGTCGGCCGATCATCGCGGTGGTAACTGGCGCACTGACCGGTACTGCCGTGCTCGGCGCCCGCAACCTGCTGGCGATGCAGGCAGTCAAGACCCGACAGGTCATTCCGAAGTCCTGGGACGTTCCCCCGCGCGCGGATGGGGTGTACCAACCCGGCGGCGGCCCCGTCGAACGCTGGCAGCGCAGTGTGCCCTTCGACCTCCACCTGATGATCTTCGGCGACTCCACCGCCACCGGATACGGCTGCACCAACGCCGACGAGGTGCCGGGTGCACTTGTGGCCAGAGGGCTGGCCGAACAGTCCGGCAAGCGAATCCGGTTGAGCACCAAGGCAATTGTCGGCGCGACGTCCAAGGGGCTCTCCGGTCAGGTGGACGCGATGTTCGTCGCCGGCCCGCCCCCGGACGCCGCGGTCATCATGATCGGCGCCAACGACATCACCGCGCTCAACGGCATCCCGCAGTCGGCGCGACGCCTCAACAACGCCGTTAAACGTCTGCGTGCCAGCGGAGCCGTCGTGGTCGTCGGCACCTGTCCGGACTTCGGGGTGATCACGCTAATCCCGCAGCCGCTGCGGTTTTTCGCCCGCACGCTGGGGCTGCGGTTGGCCCGGGCCCAGGCCTCTTCGGTACGTGAGGCGGGCGGCGTCCCGGTGCCGCTCGCCGACCTACTGACGCCGGACTTCCTGCAGGCACCGGAGTTGATGTTCTCTCAGGACCAGTACCACCCGTCGGCCGCCGGCTACGCGCTGGCGGCGCAGCAGCTACTGCCGGCGCTGTGCTTTGCTCTGGGCGAATGGGCCGGCGGAGCGGTGCCCGAACTGCCGTGGGAGACGCGCCGGGCCGAGACCCGCCCACTGCTGGCGCGGCTGAGGATGCTGGCGAAACGCTGGCCCCGCCAAACGGGCGGGGTGCCTGCGCCGCTGGTTCTGCCCGCGGGCTAGCGTTTTGCCAACCTGCGAGTTTTTCAGCACCCGAAGGAGCGCTCATGCCCGAAGCAGTCATTGTTGCCACCGCCCGCTCGCCGATCGGCCGCGCGGTCAAGGGATCCCTTGCCACGATGCGTCCAGACGACCTGGCCGCCCAGATGGTGCGCGCCGCCCTGGACAAGGTGCCGTCGCTCGATCCCCGTGACATCGACGACCTGATGATGGGCTGCGCCCAGCCCGCCGGTGAGGCCGGGTACAACATCGCCCGCGCGGTCGCCGTTGAGCTCGGCTACGACTACCTGCCCGGCACCACTGTCAACCGGTATTGCTCGTCGTCGCTGCAGACCACCCGGATGGCCTTCCACGCGATCAAGGCCGGCGAGGGCGACGTGTTCATCTCCGCCGGCGTCGAGACCGTCTCTCGCTTCGGTGTCGGTGCCGCCGACGGCGCCCCGAACAGCAAGAACGAGCTGTTCGCGAAGGCGCAGGAGCGGACCACCGAGCAGGCGGCTGGTGCTGATGAGTGGCACGACCCCCGAAACGACGGCCACATCCCGGACGTCTACATCGCGATGGGCCAGACGGCTGAGAACGTCGCGCTGTTCACCGGGATCAGCCGCGAAGACCAGGACCACTGGGGCGTGCGTTCGCAGAACCGTGCCGAGGAGGCCATCAAGTCGGGCTTCTTCGAGCGCGAGATCGTGCCCGTGACGCTGCCCGACGGCACCGTGGTCTCCACCGATGACGGCCCGCGCGCCGGCACCAGCTACGAGAAGATCAGTCAGCTCAAGCCGGTGTTCCGCGCAGGAGGCACCATCACCGCCGGCAACGCCTGCCCGTTGAATGACGGCGCCGCAGCCGTGGTGATCATGAGCGACACCAAGGCCAAGGAACTGGGGCTCACTCCCCTGGCGCGCATCGTGTCTACCGGGGTGTCCGGGCTGTCGCCGGAGATCATGGGCCTCGGCCCGATCGAGGCGATCAAGAAGGCGCTGGCCAAGGCCGGCAAGACCATCTCGGATATCGATCTGGTCGAGATCAACGAGGCGTTCGCCGTGCAGGTGCTGGGCTCGGCCCGCGAGCTGGGTATCGACGAGGACAAGCTCAACGTGTCCGGCGGAGCGATTGCACTGGGCCACCCGTTCGGTATGACCGGCGCCCGCATCACCGCCACGCTGCTGAACAACCTGACCACCCACGACAAGACGTTCGGCATCGAATCGATGTGCGTCGGCGGCGGCCAGGGCATGGCGATGGTGTTGGAGCGACTTTCCTGACATCGCGATGACCACACTTGGCACACCACTGTCAGCACATGCCACCAAGGTCATGCTGCTGGGGTCGGGCGAACTCGGCCGCGAGGTACTGATCGCCCTACAGCGTCTCGGAGTCGAAACGTTTGCCGTCGACCGCTACGAGAATGCACCGGGCCACCAGGTCGCCCACCACGCCCGCACCATCGCGATGTCGGATCCCGATCAGCTCAAGGCGCTGATCGAGGCCGACAAACCCGATCTCGTGGTGCCCGAGATCGAAGCGATCGCCACCCCGATGCTGGAGTCGCTGGAATCCGCGGGTGTGGTTCGGGTGGTGCCGACGGCGCGCGCGGCCCGGCTGACCATGGACCGCGAGGGCATCCGTCGGCTGGCCGCCGAAACTCTTGGCCTGCCGACGAGCCCCTACCGGTTCTGCGACTCACGGGAGGAGATGCAGGCCGCGATCGACGCTGGGATCGGTTACCCCTGCGTCGTGAAACCCGTGATGAGCAGTTCGGGCAAGGGGCAGAGCAAGATCGACGGGCCCGACGGTGTGGCGGCGGCGTGGGACTACGCCATGGCCGGCGGCCGGGTCAGCGGTGGCCGCGTCATCGTCGAGGGCTTCATCGACTTCGACTACGAGATCACCCTGCTGACGGTGCGCGCACGGGGTGCCGACGGCGAGATCGCAACCGCGTTCTGTGAACCCATCGGGCACAAGCAGGTCGGCGGCGACTACGTCGAGAGCTGGCAGCCCCATCCGATGCCGACTGCCGCGCTGGAGCGCGCCCGGTGGATCGCGGCAGCGGTGACAGATAATCTCGGCGGGCAGGGCATCTTCGGCGTCGAACTGTTCGTCAAGGGTGATCAGGTGTGGTTCAGCGAGGTCAGCCCGCGCCCGCACGACACCGGAATGGTGACGATGGTCACACAGTGGCAGAACGAGTTCGAACTGCATGCCCGGGCGATCCTCGGCCTGCCGGTCGATACCACGCTCAAAACACCCGGTGCCAGCGCGGTGATCTATGGCGGTGTCGACGCCCACGGCGTGGTGTTCGACGGGGTCGACGCCGCGTTGCGGGTGCCGCGCAGCGACATTCGGCTGTTCGGTAAGCCGGAGAGCTTCGTCAAGCGCCGAATGGGCGTGGCCCTGGCCTATGACGAGGACGTGGACACTGCGCGCCGCAATGCCGTCGAGGCAGCGCGCCGCGTGGTACCGAGGGCCGTCTAGACATCCGTACAGCAGAAAGGGCGCCCACCTCGCGGTGGGCGCCCTTTCTGGCAGTCAGTGCTATTTGCTCTGGAAGTAGCTGAGCAGACGCAGGATCTCGATGTACAGCCACACCAGGGTGACGGTCAGGCCGAGGGCGATGCCCCAGGCGGCCTTCTCCGGCGCACCGGCGCGGATCATCTGGTCTGCCGCGTCGAAGTCGATCAGGAAGCTGAACGCCGCGATGCCGATGCAGACCAGCGAGAAGATGATCGCGATCGGGCCACCGCTGCGCAGGCCCAGCCCGTCACCGCCGCCGACACCGAACATCGCCAGCACGAAGTTGCCGAGCATCAGAACCAGCACGCCGATCATGCCCGCGATGAGCATGCGGGTGAACTTCGGCGTGACCCGGATGGCTCCGGTCTTGTAGACCACGAGCATGCCGGCGAAGACGCCGATCGTGCCCAGGATGGCCTGTCCGATCAGTGCACCGGCGTTGGCGCCGGCGACGACGAAATTGGCCATCACGTAGGAGAACGCACCGAGGCCGAGTCCTTCGAGGCCGGCATAGGTCAGCACGATCGCCGGGTTGTCCTGCTTGCGACCGAAGGTGGCGACCATCACCAGGGCGAAACCGCCGAGGAAGCCGACCAGGGTGAACGGCATCGCCAACCCGGGGTTGTTGCCAACCAGGAAGTAGGAGACGACGGCGACGACAGAGAGCAAGGCCAGCGTGATGCCGGTCTTGGTGACCACGTCGTCAATGGTCAGCGGCCGGGAGACCCCGGTCTGACGCTGGTCGATGTAGGGCTCGGCACCGTAGTTCTGCTGAACCGCGGCCCCGGCGCCGGCGGCGCCAGAGCCGAATGTGGCGTACCCGCCCTGCTGCTTAGGCAGCGAGCGAAATACAGGGTTGCTGGTTTCCCGCACCGTCGGATCCTTTCCTGTGAAGTACCTGAAAGTCTTACACGAACACTCGTCTAACGAACCGAAACCCGCCCACGTTCCCGTTTTGAAGGGGTTTTTCCGCTCTCGTCGGGCGTGAACATTACCCAAGGACCCGGCCGTCGAGGTGACGATCTAGATTGGCCGGATAATACTTGGATATCCAAGCTTTCTCCGGACAGCACGCACAGAAAAGGACGGCCACCACGTGACGGGCGCACCCAGCGAGACCACCGCGCAGACCGAGATCCTGGCCCGTGTCGACAACGGGATCGGGATCCTCACCCTGAACCGGCCCAAAGCGATCAATTCATTGAACCAAACGATGGTCGACGCGATGACCGACGCGCTCAAAGCCTGGGAGCACGACGACGGCGTCCGCACGGTGCTGCTCGACGGCGCCGGCGAGCGCGGTCTGTGTGCGGGCGGCGACATCGTCGCGATCTACCACAGCGCCCGCGGCGACGGCTCGGAGGCCCGCAAGTTCTGGTTCGACGAGTACCGCCTCAACGAGATGATCGGTCGTCACCCCAAACCGTATGTGGCGCTGATGGACGGCATCGTGATGGGCGGCGGCGTCGGCGTCAGCGCGCACGGCAATGTCCGGGTGGTCACGGATAAGACCAAGATGGCGATGCCCGAGGTCGGTATCGGCTTCATCCCCGACGTCGGCTCGACGTTCCTGCTGCCTCGCGCACCAGGGCACCTCGGCCTGCACGTCGCACTCACGGGCGCGCCCATCTCGGGCTCCGACGCCATCGTCCTCGGGTTCGCCGACCACTTCGTTCCGCATCACGAGCTGGGCGCCTTCACTCAGGCGGTCATCGACCACGATGTGGAGACTGCCGTGGCCAAGCACGCCATCGAGCCACCGCCGAGCAAGCTTGCCGCCCAGCAGGATTGGATCGATTACTGCTACGCCGGCGCTACGGTGCTCGACATTCTGGCCGGGTTGCGCGACCACGGGTCCGGCGAGTCGGCCGACGCCGCAAACATCATCGAGGGCCGCTCCCCCATTGCGCTGACGGTGACCCTGGAAGCGTTCCGCCGGGCCCGCGAGCTGAACACGCTGGAAGAGGTTCTGGTGCAGGAATACCGGGTATCGTGCGCCTCGCTGCGTTCGCACGACCTGGTGGAGGGGATCCGCGCCCAGCTCATCGACAAAGACCGCAACCCGACATGGTCGCCGGTGTCACTGACCGCTCTCACCCCGGCCGACGTCGAAGCCTACTTCGCGCCGGCAGAACCGGATTTGACGTTCGAAGGAGAAAGAAGCGCATGACTTTCGAGACCATCCTGGTCGACACCGAGGACCGGGTCGGCATCATCACGTTCAACCGGCCCAAGGCGCTCAATGCACTCAACGGCCAGGTGATGGCCGAAGTGACCACGGCTGCAGCCGCTTTCGATGACGATCCGGGAATCGGCGCCATCATCATCACGGGCAGCGAGAAGGCATTCGCGGCCGGCGCGGACATCAAGGAAATGGCCGGTCTGTCGTTCGCCGAGGTGTTCGCGTCCGACTACTTCGCCGCGTGGGGCAAGCTCGCCGCGGTCCGGACACCGACCATCGCCGCCGTCGCGGGCTACGCACTGGGCGGTGGCTGCGAGGTGGCGATGATGTGCGATCTGCTGATCGCCGCGGACTCGGCGAAATTCGGCCAGCCGGAGATCAAATTGGGCGTGCTGCCCGGGATGGGCGGCAGCCAGCGTCTGACGCGGGCCATCGGCAAGGCCAAGGCGATGGACCTGATCCTGACCGGTCGCACGATCGGGGCCGACGAGGCAGAGCGGGCCGGACTGGTGTCACGCGTGGTGCCCGCAGCCGACCTGCTGACCGAGGCGAAGTCCGTCGCGACCACCATCTCGCAGATGTCGCGGTCGGCGGCGCGGATGGCCAAGGAGGCCGTCAACCGCTCCTTCGAGTCCACCCTGGCCGAGGGGCTGCTCTACGAGCGACGGTTGTTCCACTCGGCGTTCGCGACCGACGACCAGACCGAGGGTATGGCGGCATTCAGCGAGAAACGGGCTCCGAACTTCACGCACCGTTAAAGTGCATGCGTGACTGACGCAGACGCAGGAGTTGCCACCGCCGAGCCGGAGCCGAACGCTCCGGACGCCGCGGCACCGACTGACGAGCCGCCCGCCAAGACACCGTGGTGGGAACGGCACTACACCTTCTGCGGTACAGCGCTGGGGTTGATCTTCCTCTGGCTGTCGATGACGCCGTCGCTGCTGCCGCGCGGCCCGCTGTTCCAGGGGCTGGTCAGCGGCTCGGCCGGTGCCATCGGCTACGGCCTCGGGGTCTTCTTCGTGTGGCTGGCAAGGTACATGCGGTCCAAGGACTCCAGCCCGACCGCCCCGCGCTGGGCGTGGGTGTCGCTGGTGGTGGTCGGGATCATCGGTCAGGTCCTGATGATCATCTGGTTCCACGTGTGGCAGGACGACGTTCGCGACCTGATGGGCGTCCCGCGGCTGACGTTCTGGGACCATCCGCTGGCGGCGTTGCTCTCGATCGTGTTCCTCTTCGTGTTCGTCGAGATCGGGCAACTGATCGGCAGGCTGGTCCGGTTTCTGGTCCGCCAACTCGAACGTGTTGCGCCACCGAGGGTTTCGGCTGTCGTCGTGGTGGTGCTGCTCCTCGCACTGACCATCGCACTACTGAACGGCATCGTGGTCAGGTTTGCGATGACGACCCTGAACAACACCTTCGAGGCCGCCAACAACGAAATGAACCCCGACACCGCTGCGCCGACGTCGCCCATGCGCTCCGGGGGGCCGCAGTCGCTGGTGTCGTGGGAGTCGTTGGGGCAACAGGGCCGCACCTTCGT
Organism: Mycolicibacterium komossense; assembly: GCF_025822605.1. GTDB lineage: Bacteria > Actinomycetota > Actinomycetes > Mycobacteriales > Mycobacteriaceae > Mycobacterium > Mycobacterium komossense. The sequence goes on from NZ_JACKTY010000004.1 coordinate 137,549, forward strand.
CGAGGGCGGGCCGACCCTTGAGCAACTCACTCAGTTCAACGGCGGCGCACAGGCCATCGAGCCGATCCGCGCCTACGCCGGACTGAACTCTGCCAACGGCATCAAGGCCACCGCCGCGCTGGCGGCCCGGGAACTGCAGCGCACGGGCGGACTGAACCGTCCGGTGGTGGCCGTCGCGACCACCACGGGCACCGGCTGGATCAACGAGGCGGAGGCCTCGGCGATCGAGTACATGTACAACGGCAACTCGGCCATCGTCAGCATGCAGTACTCGTTTCTGCCCAGCTGGTTGTCGTTCCTGGTGGACAAGGAGAACGCGCGTCAGGCCGGGCAGGCGTTGTTCGAGGCCGTCGACGAACTGGTTAAGGCGATGCCCGAGGGCCGGCGCCCCAAGCTGGTGGTGTTCGGCGAGAGCCTCGGCTCATTCGGTGGCGAGGCGCCTTTCCTGAGCCTGAACAACATCATCGCCAGGACCGACGGCGCCCTGTTCAGCGGACCGACCTTCAACAACACGGTCTGGACCGACCTGACGATCAACCGTGATCCCGGTTCACCGGAGTGGCTGCCCATCTACGACAAGGGCGCCTACGTCCGCTTCGCCGCCACGCCCGAGAATCTGGACCGACCCAACGATCCCTGGGGGACGCCGCGGGTGGTTTACCTGCAGCATGCCTCCGACCCGATCGCGTGGTGGAACCCGGATCTGCTGTTCAAGAAGCCGGACTGGCTGCGGGAGGAGCGTGGGTATGACGTCTCTCCCGATATGGAATGGATCCCGGTGGTGACGTTCCTGCAGGTGTCGGCAGATATGGCGGTGGCGGTCGACGTGCCACCCGGTCATGGCCACCGCTACGTCGACGACGTGGCCAATGCGTGGGCGGCGATCCTGCAGCCGCCCGGCTGGACGCCGGCGAAGACGGCGAAGTTACGCCCGTTACTCAGTGCGCCTGAGTAGCCAGCTGGTCGAGGACACCGGCCGCCACCAGCGCGTGGTAACCGCCGATGACGTCGGTCGCGCGGTGCAGCCCGAGGTCCTGCAGTGCGGCGGCCGCCAGGCTGGACGTGTATCCCTCCGAGCACAGCACCAGCCATTCGACATCGTCGTCCTGCGCCTGAGGCAGTTTCGCGTCGCTGGTCGGGTCGCAGCGCCATTCCAGCACGTTGCGTTCGATCACCAATGCTCGCTCGGCGAGGTGTGCCACCTCGCCCTCGCGGGCGCGCTGGGCCTGCGGGCGGATGTCCACCAGCCAGGCGCCGCGGCTGAGCGCGGCGGGTACCTCAGTGGCCGGGAGGCGGTGCAGCCGGGCCCTGGCGTCGTCGAGCAGCTTGTCGATCCGGCTGGTCATTCACCCTCGGGTTTATCGGTCAGTTCGGTGCGCTGACGCCGGAGCGTGCCCTGGTCGGTGATCTCGTAATACGACATCGCGGTCAGCGGCGGCGAGTAGGCGTGCACGCTCAGGGTAGGTTCCGGCGGCACGCTGATTACCGCCGGGCTCACCGCCGCCGATACCGATGGCGTCGATGGTGCCCACACCACATCGTGCACCCAGCCGAGGGGGAACGCCGCCTGATCGCCGGCCACCAGTCGCCGCTCGCGCAAAACGTCTCCGTCCCAACGGAATTCGTCAAGAGCGCCGGTCAGCAAGGTGAGCGCGCCGAGCGATCCGCTGTGGTCGTGCAACTCGGTGGAATGACCGGGCACCCAGCTGATCAACCAGACGTCGAGTTCGTCGTCGCCGTGCAGCCGGGTGAACCAGCGCTCGTCGGTGGGAACACCACCGGCGGGCAGCAGATGGTCGTAACGACCGTCCAGCACGTCGTTGGCACCGCGATCGGTGGCGAACAGCAAATCGGGCAGGCGCAGCCGGGTCGGCGCGGACACCGCGGGAATGGGAGAGGGAATGACAGCAGTAGCAGACATGCGGGGACTCCAGAAATGATGGACGGACGGGGGTCGGCGGCTAAGCCGGACAACACTCCCGGAATCCGATGCGCTCCATCACGCCGATCAGTGTTGCATAGATTGGTCGCCATGCGCAGGTACCTCCAACGCGGCTCGCTTACGTGCGCGGCCCCCCTCGTCGCCGTCACCGGCACCATCGTCATGACCGCCGTGGCATGCGGATCGAGCGGCCAGCCGGCGGCGTCGTCGGCCACCGCACCGGCCTCCGCCACCCCGACAACGTCCTCGTCAGCACCCGCCGAATCCACCTCGGAGCCCGGGCCGCTGCCCGCCGAACCGGTGCAGCCGGGCGCCGTCGGCGTCTCCCCCGGCGGTGTCACGACGAAGGTCGACGTCCCCGCCGATGCCACCGAATCGGGATATGGCCAGGCCTGCCACGCCGCGAAGGTGTGGATGGACGAGCAGCACGCCGATCCGCAGACTCTGGTCGAGCCGTATCTCAAGGTGCTGCAGGCGCCAGGCGCCAACGGCCCCGGGACCTTCAACACCCCGTGGGCGCAGCTCACACCGGCTCAGCAGGCGGGCGTCATCATCGCGGTCAACAGCGCGGCCAAGGGAGAGTGCGCCTAGCGCTAAAATACGTGACGTCTCACCCAGTTGGGAGGTCGTGGGCATCTTAAAATCTCATCGATCCGAACCACCACTGTGACCGCGGAAGGCCAGTGGCTGAACGCCTCTCAGCAACGAGCCTGGCTGAACTACCTGCAGGTGTATCACCGGCTCGAATACGAGATGAATCGCCACCTGCAGACCGAATGCGGGCTGTCCCTGAGCGATTACACAGTGATGAACGCGCTGTCGAGCGCGTCTGAACACCGGATGCAGCTGACCCACCTGGCCACGATGATCGGCTGGGAACGCAGCCGGCTGTCGCACCATCTGCAAAGGATGACCGCGCGCAGACTGGTCGAGCGGACCCGCTCGGCGGTCGACGGGCGAGCCACCGACGCAGTGCTGACCGAGTCGGGTTGGCGGGCGTTGTCGGCAGCCGCACCCAAACATGTCGCGTGGGTGCGGACGCTGTTCTTCTCCGGGATCAGCGCCCGGCAGGAGGCCCAACTGGCCGACGTGCTCGGGATCGTCTACGAGAACATCGTGGCCGAGGGCACCCTGCCGCCACCGGAGCCGGCCTAGATCTGCTCGGCCCCGCCGTCCACGAAGATCTCGGCACCGGTCATGAAGCTGCTCTGATCCGAAGCCAGGAACAGCACGGCGGCGGCGATCTCCGACGGCTGCCCGAGTCGCCCCATCGGGACCGTTGCCGCCTGCCCGTCGAGCAGCGCCTGCTCCTGACCACTGGGAGCGAGTTCCTTGAGACCGCGGGTCTCCACCGGTCCGGGGATGACGGTGTTGACGCGAATCTTGCGGCCGACGAGTTCGGCCGCCCATGTCCGACCGAAGGACCGGATGGCCGCCTTCGACGCCGCGTAGGCGCCGAACGAGGGAAAGCCGACGGACGCCGATGTCGAACCGGCGAGCACGATCGATGCGCCTTCGTTGAGCAGCGGCAGCATCTTCTGCACGGTGAACACGGTGCCACCTACGTTGCGGTTGAAGGTGTCGGCCAGATGTTCGCGCGTCTCGTCCGCCAAGGTGGCGAACTCACCTCCACCGGCATTGGCGAACACCACGTCGAGGCCGTTGCCGCGGCCCCGGATCGCGGCGGCCAGTGCGTCGAGGTCACGTTCGTCGGTGATGTCGCCGCGGACACCGGTTGCGGATTCGCCGATGGTGGCCACCGCCTCGTCGACGCCGGCCTTATTGCGGCCGGTGAGGAACACGTGTGCGCCTTCGGCCGCCAGCCGTTGCGCGGAGGCCAGGCCGATGCCCGAAGTTCCGCCGGTGACCAGTGCCGTCTTGCCGCTGAGCTGACCCATGATGCGCTCTCCATCCGCTGTCCGGGCGGCGTCTCCGCCCACGCTGACTCAGCACAACTGCGTGACATGTCACCCTATTCCGGTGGGCATCCGATCACCGGGCGGCCCGCAGCATCGCCCATACCGTTGGCCCGTCGTCGGGCAGGGACACGCTTCCGGTGACGGCGAACCCCAGGCGCTGATAGAAGGCGACATTGGACGGAGATGACGTCTCCAGATATGCCGCACAGCCTTCATCCTTCGCCGCCTGCAAACCGGGTTCGAGCACAGCTCGTCCCAGGCCCCGGCCTTGCGAGGCCGGCGCAACACCCACCGTCGCCAGGAACCAAACGGGATCGGTCGGCCGCAGGCACGCAGTTGCCGCATCGGCCCTCGCCGCGATTTCCGCTCGATCACCGTACAGATCGACGACCTGGTCCGCTATCGCACCAAAAGCCGCGTCCAGACCTACCGAGGATGGGGTCGTCCACACTGCGACCGCGGCCAAATCATCTGATACCCAGACGTTTCCGCATCGCAATCCGATCTCCGTCAGGAACAATCGCTGCAACGACCGCACCCGGTCTCGGTGATCACGCGAATCGACGGTATGCCGGGTGAACGGGTAGTCGGCAAAGGCGAGACCGAGGGTCTGCGCGGCCTCGCCGCTGTCCCCCGACGTCGCCCGCCGAATCTGAAGACTGCTGGTCACGTGCCGCCACGTTACCGGCCGGGGCCCATGACAAGGCCCATCCCGGACCCGATCACGCCGGACCCGACGGTGTCAGGAGCCGATATCGCCCTCGATGTAACGCTGCAGGTTCGGCGCGATGGCCGCGATCACCTCGACGTCAGACATCGATGCGACCGGTTCGATCTGCCAGACGTAGCGCATCAGCGCGAAACCCAGCAATTGTGACGAGATCAGGCCGCTGCGCACCAGCCGATCGCGTTCGTCGTCGCCGAGTTGGGACACCCCCATCAGGCTGCGCTCCACGATGAGGCGCAGCTTTTCGCGGGTGCTCTGCTCGTGCGCGGCCGTCTGCAGAACTGCCCGCAGGGTCGGACCGATCTCGTCGTCGGCCCAGCTGGCCAACAGCGTCTCGACCAACGCGCGGCCCAGCTCGGAAACCGGTGTCGCCCAGGTCTTTGCGACGTTCTCCAGCCACCGTTGCGGCGGTGCCGTGGCGGCGTCGAGGAGCCCCTCTTTGGAACCGTAGTAGTGGTAGACCAACGCCGGGTCGACGTCGGCGGCGCGGGCGACAGCGCGCAAGGTGGTGCCCGCCCAACCGTTCTGCGCGAACTCATCGCGGGCGGCGCGCACGATCCGCGCGGACAGCACCCCGCGCTCATCCCGCGGCCCAGGAGCGATCGGCGTCTTTTTGGCCATGAGTTTCATCATAAGGTGAATTTCTCCGTGCGTTGAAACTATCCCCGCGACATGGCACCGAGACGGCACCGACCTGACTGGCGACGCCACGCAGGGCGGGAGCAAGATGATCGCCATGCGTGTCGCCCTGGCCCTCGGCAGCGGTGGCGCCCGCGGCTATGCCCACATCGGTGTGATCAACGAACTCCAGGAGCGCGGATACGAGATCGTCGGCATCGCGGGTTCGTCGATGGGCGCTCTTGTCGGTGGTTTGCAGGCGGCCGGCAAGATGGATCAATTCGCCGACTGGGCAACATCATTGACGCAGCGGGCGGTACTGCGCCTGCTTGACCCGTCACTGACCGCGGCGGGCGTGTTGCGAGCCGAGAAAATTCTGGACGCGGTCAGGGAGATCATCGGTGACATTGCGATCGAAGAGCTGCCGATCCCCTACACCGCCGTCACCACCGACCTGATCGCCGGAAAGTCGGTGTGGCTGCAGCGTGGCCCCGTCGATGCCGCGATCCGGGCGTCGATCGCGATCCCCGGGGTGATCTCACCCCACGTGCTCAACGGCCGACTACTGGCCGACGGCGGCATCCTGGACCCGTTGCCGATGGCCCCGATCGCCGCCGCCAACGCCGATCTGACGATCGCGGTCAGCCTCAGCGGTGACGACCCGACGCGTCACCTGGACGACGAGCCCCGGGCGACCACCGAGTGGTTGAACCGCATGCTGCGCAGCACATCGGCTTTGCTCGACACCAAGGCCGCACGCTCGATCCTCGACACGCCGTCGGCGCAGTCCGTGCTGAGCCGATTCAGCAGCGTCGACGCCGAGCTCGCCGAGGAACCCGACGGGCTGCGGGACGTCGCGGTGCCGAAACTGGGCAGCTTCGAGGTGATGAACCGGACCATCGAAATCTCCCAAGCCGCGCTGGCCCGGCACACGCTGGCCGCCTACCCGCCGGATCTGCTCATCGAGGTGCCGCGCACGGTGTGCCGCAGCCTGGAGTTCCACCGGGCCGCCGAAGTGATCGACATCGGGCAGGAGCTCGCCGCCGCCGCTCTCGATGTCCTCGACCGGCGGCCCCCGACGGTGGGTTAGCGAGCCAGGAATTCGGCTACGGTGCCGGCGTGGCGACGCCCCTGCTCACGGCCGGCGCGCGCGGATGGGATCCGGCACCGCGGGTCGAGCGGATTCGGTCCGAAGGCGGCCAGCGCGTCGTCGTCGGCGAACAGCGCCAGCGTCGCGCCGGAAAAGTCGGCGATCTCGGCGGCGACACCAGCGCTGAACGGTGACGGGGCGTCCCGCCCCGACGGCACCAGCACGACGACGGCGTCGCAATCGTTGGCGGCCACCATGTTCACCGAGCTGCCCGTTCCCCCGTCGATGAAGATGCGCTCACCAGCCGGGAAGGGGATGCGTACCGGCGGCCATACCCCGGGGACCGCGCAGCTGGCCGCGACCGCGTCGACGAGCTGCACCCCGGAGGTGTTGTCGAATACGACGAGTTCGCCTGTCGCCACGTCGATTCCGGTGATCCGCAAGGTTCGGTTGGGCCAGTCATGCGAGGGCAGTCGTTGCTCGATCACCGACCGGCGGACCGGCCCGGCGACGGTGTCGGTGGCCAGTGCGATCGCCCCGATCCGCTGGAGCCGCTGGGCCGCGGTGGTGCCCGGCGTCATCGCACCCGTGAACAGTTCGGTGATGCGTTCGATGTCCACGCCGGAGTCGATCTCGAAGGTGGCCTCGGCGGTCTGCCGGTCGTACAGCTCCTCGATATCGAGCCCACTACCGATCTGGGCCGCGACGGTCGACCCCGCAGAGGTGCCCACCAGGACATCGGCGTCGAGCAGTGCGTCGGCCGCGGCGGGAATCTCGTCGGCGATACCGCGCAGGATCCCCGTTTCCCAGGCGATACCGGCCAATCCGCCGCCCGCCAGCACCAGCCCTGAACGTGACATGACGCCGATGCTATCGGCGTCAGCGCGCCAGTCGAGGCGCCGCCCGTCCGCTCATCAGCGGAAGGTCGAGGTAGGTGGCGATACCGGGTTCGGCCGCACAGACCGCGGGGATGGAGTTCACGCAGTGCGCGGCGGTGGCCACGATGCCGTTGTTGCTCTTCAGCCCGGCCTCGACACTCTCGGGCTGGAATCCCTTGATGACGACGTTGAAATCCGGGTTGCCCTGGACCTCCATCTCGTAGCGTTCACCTGCCGGGCCGAATGTCCATGGCGGGTCGAGGTTTTCCTGACCCATGAACCAGTTGACGGTCACCCGCACGACCGGTTCGCCGTCGACGAGGGCTTCCCAGTGAAATTTGCGCGCCGCGACCTGGCCCGCCTCGATGGTGCCCATCGGCGACTCGATCGGCCCGGTGGCCACCCCGATTTCCTGGGTGGCGCGGATGGTCGGGTCGGCGTTGAACCCGATCTGGTCGACCACCATCTTCACCGACTGGACGAAACCACCGTCGAGGAGTTTCTGCATCGGCCCGGTCAGCGCCTTCTCCGGGGTGTCGCCGAAGCCCATCACGTAGCGGAGCACGTCGGGGGCGTCGTAGGTGCGCAGATCCGAAAACTCTTCGGCACGAACGAAAGTGACGCCCGTCGACATCACCGACAGCACGAGCGGGAAATGCTCGCTGATACCGCCGGGGGCGATACCCGTGCCGTGCAGGGTCACCTTGCCCTCCAGCGCAGCGGCCCGCAACGGGCCCGCTTCCTTCTCACCCGGGTAGAACCATCCGACCGGACTGACGACGTTCTTACCCGAGCGCAGCAGCGCCACCACCTCGTCGGCGTTGGGCATCAGCGGGGCATAGATGACGACATCGGCGTCCATCGCGAGGATGGCCTCGACACTGTTGGTGGCCGCCACCCCCAGCGGTCCGGTGCCGATGATCTCGCCGACGTCCTTGCCGTTCTTGGCTTCCGAATGCACCCAGCATCCGACCAGTTCGAGATCGGGATGTTCGAGCACTCCGTTGATGGCGGCGATACCGACGCCGCCCGTCGCCCACTGCACAACTTTGAGGCCCACGCGTGTCTCCTTCGACGGGCTGAAAACTAGAACACGTTCTACTGTCGGTTCTACACCAGAACACGCGCTGTGACCCGCAGATGGCGCAACCTCTAGTCCCGCACCTCTGTGACCTCGTAGGCGTTGTCGGCGTGGCGGGCGCGGATCGTCTTCTTGTCGTATTTGCCGACGCTGGTCCTCGGCACCTCGTCGACGAAGGTCCACCGCTCGGGTAGCCACCAGCGAACGACCCTGTCGGCGAGGAACTCCCGCAGCTCCTGGGCAGTGACGTCCGCACCGTCTTTGATCACCACGGCCGCCAGCGGGCGTTCCTGCCAGCGCTCGTCGGGAACACCGACGACGGCGGCCTCCAGCACCGCCGGGTGGGCGACGAGGTGGTTTTCCAGTTCGACCGACGAGATCCATTCCCCGCCCGACTTGATCACGTCCTTGGCGCGGTCGGTCAGCGTCACATAACCCAGCGCGTCGATGCGCCCGACGTCACCGGTGCGCAGCCAGCCGTCGGCGAACTTGGCCTCGTCGCGGCCCAGGTAATAGCTACCGGTGATCCACGGTCCCCGCACTTCCAGTTCCCCGACCGATTCACCGTCGCTGGGCAGCACCGCGCCTTGGTCGTCGACGATACGGGCCTCCACCCCGCACACCGGTCGGCCCTGGGTGGCACGCAGCGCCCACTGTTGCTCCCGGGGGACGTTCGGCGGCGGCCACGCCAACGTGGCCAGCGGGGAGGTCTCGGTCATCCCCCACAGCTGCCGGATCTGGACGCCGTGACGTTCCTCGAAGGTCTGCATCAGCGACACCGGTACCGCTGATCCGCCACACGCGACCATCCGCAGCGACGAGATGTCGCGGCCCGGATCCTTTTCCAGGCAGTTCATCACGTCGTTCCAGATGGTCGGAACGGCCCCGGCCACCGTCGGCCGCTGCGTCTCGATCAGCTGGATCAGCGACTTGGCATCCATGAACCGGTCGGGAAGCACCAAGTCCGCACCGGCCATCATCGTCCCGTACGGCAGACCCCAGGCGTTGGCGTGGAACATCGGCACGATCGGCAGCACCGAATCACCGAAGCCGATGCCGAACCCGTTGACGACATTCGTCGCCATGGAGTGCAGGTAGCTTGAACGATGGCTATAGACAACACCTTTCGGGTTGCCGGTGGTGCCGCTGGTGTAGCACATCGCCGCGGCCGAATTCTCGTCGAGGGCGGGCCAGTCGAAGTCGGCGGATTCCCGGGACAGCAGATCCGCATACCGCAGCACGGTTTTGCCCGACTCGACCAGCGCGGCCACGTCCCCGTCTCCCACCGCGATCACGGTGTGTACGGTCTCCAGGCTGGGCAGCACTGCGGCCAGCTGAGCAGCCAGTGACATATCGACGAAGACCACTTGGTCCTGCGCCTCGTTCGCGATGAAGGCGATCTGTTCGGCCGACAGTCGGATGTTGAGCGTGTGCAGCACCGCGCCCATCGACGGTGCCGCCAGATAGACCGTCAGGTGTTCCTGGTTGTTCCACATGAAGGTGGCTACCCGCTGGTCACCGGCGATGCCGAGGCGGCGCAGGGCGTTGGCCAACCTGGCGGTGTCGGCACCGATCTCGCGATATGTGGTGTGCCGGAAGCCGTCCCCGGTCGCGGTGGTGACAGTGCGATCGCCGTGCACGGTGGTTGCGTGTCGCAGGATGGCGGCGATGGTCAGCGGGAAGTCCTGCATGGTGCTCTGCATTGGTGCAACGCTAGCGACCTGAGAGCGCTCAGAGTGTGCAGTTCACCGCGGCGATGAGACAGTGACGGAGTGACGATCACGAAATCGATTGCCCTGTTCCTGGTCGCGGCGGTGCTGGAGATCGGCGGCGCCTGGCTGATCTGGCAGGGCGTGCGGGAATCTCGCGGCTGGGGGTGGATGGGACTCGGCGTGGTGGCGCTGGGTGCCTACGGTTTCGTCGCGACCCTGCAGCCCGATGCCAACTTCGGCCGGATCCTGGCCGCCTACGGCGGCATATTCGTGGCGGGTTCGCTGGTGTGGGGAATGGCTCTGGACGGTTTCCGCCCCGACCGCTGGGATGTCCTCGGCGCGCTGGTCTGCCTCGTCGGCGTCGCGGTGATCATGTACGTGCCGAGGGCGCACTGACCCGTCACCTGCAGTGCGGGCACCGGGAACGTTTCGGCGGTCGACAACGATGTAATCAGTGAGAGAATTGCCTGATCACAACAAGGGAGGCGGCGCCATGCGTACCGCAATGACAATCACAGCGGCAGCAGTAGCGGCTTTCGGTGTTCTGGCCGCGCCGGCAGGTCTTGCTTCCGCCGACGGAAAGACAGCGCAGCAGACCATCAGCGACCTGCAGTCACAGGGCTACACCGTCACCATCGACAAGATCGGCTCAGGACCGATGTCGGCTTGCGTCGTCACCAGTGTCCGTAATCCCCAGCAGGTCACCCAGTGGGTGCCCGCCGTCGGGCCGGTACTGGGCAACAGCAACCGCAACGTGTTGGTGCAGCAGGTCCAGAGCCAGACCATCTCGGTCTCACTGAACTGCAGCTGAGTCTTCGACAGACAGGAAAAGCCGGGTCCGTACGGACCCGGCTTTTTCTGTTGAGGACTTCAGGCCCGGCTCAGACTCCGGCCGGCTCCAGCTCGCGAAGCGCGGGCAGTTCCAGCGCCTCCGGGGCCATCATCTTCGCCAGCAGCGACTCGGTGGTCGACGCGACGGAGAACGCCGTCACAGAACCGTCGTAGTCCGCCACGAAAACGCGCTTGCCGTCGCGGCTTTCGGCGACGCACGCGGGTTCGCCACCGACGGTGATGGTGTCGATGATCTCGCGGGTCGCGGTGCCCACCACCGTGACGCGGTCACCGTTGACCAGGTAGAGGCGCTCGCCCTCGGTGCTCAGCACCAGCCGGGTGACGGCGCCGCCGACAGCGACGGTGCCGGTTACCCCGAGCGTGCGGGAGTCGACGATGTCGACGTGGGCGCCCGTCGCGGCGTCGTAGCCGGCGACGTACAGGTTCCGGCCATCCGGGCTGACCGCGATATCACGGATCGTCGAGGTGAAGGCGGACCCGCTGATGACGCGGTAATCGCGGGTGTCGATCGCCACCAGCTCACCGCCGAAGGGGTCGGTGGTGGCGACGTAGACCCGCCGGCCGTCGCGGCTGATGGCGATGGCCTCGGCAGTGGAATCACCACGCGTCCCGAGATCGATGGTGGTGACCCGATTGGCGACAGTGTCGATGACGGCGACATCGGCTCCGTCGCGGCCGGTCCTGGCCACGTAGACGCGGCGTCCGTCGGCGCTCAGGACCAGATCGCGCACCGACAGAGCCAGCGGATGAGTGGCGACGACCGCGCCGGACTTGGTGTCGACGACTGTCACGGCGTCATGCGATGCGGACACCGTACTGACGTAGGCGCGAGATCCTGCGGCCGTGATGACGAACGGCTCTTCGAGGCCGGACACGGTGCCGACGACAGTCATGGTTTCAGGATCGATGCGAGACACACTGTCATCGGCGTGGTTGGTGGCGAACACGTAGCCGCCGCGTGGGCTCACCGCCAGGTCGGTGATGAGGCCGCGTCCGACGCAAGCCTGACCGATCTCGGTGAAGCCGGGGGCGAGGTCGGTTTCCAGGAGGGGCTCCTCGGCGACGACCGGCGCAGCCTCGGGCAGGCGCTGCAGGTGCGTCCGCACCATGGCGGCGGGCAGGTCACGCAAGGCCGGGATCCAGTTCGGGCGCAGAGGTGTCGTCGGTTCGGCGAGTGCGACACCGCCGAATGCATCAGTCACAGCTTTCACATTGGCCACTTTGTTTGCCACGTTCCTCGATACCTCCTGCGGGCGCAGGTACTCAGCCCGTCTGGTCGTGCCTGTCAGCGCCGGTTCGACGCCTGGTCCTGATCGAGTGTAGCGGCCAAATTTGCGGTCAAAAAATTGCTGAGGAGGGAATCTCGACTACCGCAGCAGATTGATTCAGGCGCTCCTCAGGTTGCTCCGTTATCAAATCGTGTTGTTTGCTGTCAGCTATTCCGAACATGGTTCCTTGCAGGAAGTATCAGCTGAATAGCTAATTCGATTTCGGCGATTCTTCGAACTTTCTTAATTACTCGTTTCTTACCCGCGGGCGATCAGATGAGGGCCATATCACAGTGCCATTTCACGGCGTGTCAGCGTGAACAGGCCTGTGCGCGCGGTCTCCCCGGCTGCGCTATCACGCCCCGATAGACGCGGCGACGCGGCCGTAGCAGAAAGTTCGCTGGCACTTCGCGGCCAGGTTAACGTGTGCTGTCGCGGCGCTGTCCGGCAGGCGTCGGGCACCTCGCGAGTGGGCGCTCGGTGGCCCGGCGACGGGCAGATCAGGCCCCGAGGTCGAGGGCTGCAGCCGCCCCGAACCATCTCGACACCGCTGTCTGTAGGGAATTCAGTTCAGCACTTCCGGTGTGGTCGGCCGCCCAGGCGACGTAGCCGTCCGGTCGGATCAACAACGCGGCCGCAGTGGTCGACGGAGTCGTCGTCACGACGCTGCGAATCCCTGCCGACCCGTTCCCGACCGCATCGGCGAAGAATCCATCGGCCAGATCGAGCAGCAGCGGGGCAGGGGTCCGCATGAGATCCGCCACCCGCTGCCCGGAGGCCAGCGTCAACTCGGGCACAAAGCGGCCCGACAGTCGATGATCGTCGCCCACGTCGTAGCGGGTGTCCGCCCCGGCCAGGGTCTGCGCGACGTGCGCGGCGACCTCCGGTTGTCGGACGAGCTCACCGAACAGCCCGCGCAGCGCGGTCACGGCGTCGCCGGGCGCCATCAGCGCCGTCTGCGCCAGCGAGTGGGTCATCACCCGCTGCCCGACTGGGTGCCGTTCACCGTGATAGGAGTCGAGCAATCCGATCGGCGCCCGTCCCTGGACCGAGGCGGCGAGCTTCCAGCCCAGGTTGGCGGCATCCTGCAGTCCGAGATTCAGGCCCGGTCCACCCATGGCGGAGTGCACGTGCGCGGCGTCCCCGACGAGAAACACATTGCCTGCCCGATAGCGGTCGGCCTGACGGGTGTTCTGGCCGTTGATCCGGCGCAGCGCATGCGGACCCGGCCCCCGGGGCGCCACCATCGGCACGTCCACACCCAGTACGCGCCGCGCGCTGTCGGCGACTTCCTGCAACGCCACCGGGGTGTCGTCGACAATGGTGGCACTGCCGTACTCCATGGTTCCGATCAGTTGACGACCGGGCTCGAATTCGGCGAACACCACCATCCCGTTTTCACAACGATTGTGCCCGAAGGGAAGTCGGCCGAAGCCCGGAATCTCGAAGGCCCCTTCGGGCGCCCTGAATTCGTCCGGCACTGACACATGGGCAATGCGCATCACCACATCGCTGGTAGTGCCGGGGAATTCGATATCGGCCCACTTGCGCACCTGGCTGCGGCCGCCGTCGGCGCCGACGAGATACCGTGCCCTGAGTTCGTAGTCACCGCCGGGACCAGACACCGCCAGCGTGACGCCGGAGGAGTTCTGGGTCAGACCGGAAAGTCTTTGGCCCCAACGAATTTCGACACCCATCTCCCGAACGTGCTGCTCCAGCACACTGACCAGACGCGGTTGGGGCACCCGTAGGGCGTACATCGAGTTCTCCGCAATCGCGTCGAACGAGATCGGTATCCCACTGAACGTGTAACCGGGAATGGGCTGGGGGGCACCCGGTTCGCCGCCGAGCTCATGATAGAGACCACGCATGTCGATCAACCGGATAACCTGCCCGACAAGGCCATTGGCCTTCGGCTCGGCACTGGGACCGGTGAGCTGATCCAGCACCAGCGGACGCACTCCGGCCAGCGCAAGTTCCCTGGCGACCATTAAGCCAGTCGGGCCCGCTCCGGCGATGACGATATCGACGTCGTGGTCACTCATCGGCGATGCTCCTGTTCCTGGGCGCCGGCAGGCCGGCGGCAACCGCGGCGAATCCCTGCCGCAGCACGGTGGTAATACGCACCGGCGGTTCGGTGTTCACATATGCTTCGGTTGCGGCCTCGACGACCGCCGCGATGACGCCGACCACCAGCCGCGGGTAGATATCTCGGTCAGGATCGGTTCCGGTACGCGCGGCGACGACCGCCACCCAGTCCGCGAACGCGCCTCTGGTGACGGCGACCTTCGCCTGCGGCGCCAGCACCACCTTGCGGACTTCGGCGAGCTGGGCCGAGCTGGGCACGATGTCCGCAGCGCCTTCGGCCTCCAGCGGCTCGAGGACCGCAGCGGTGACGGCCGCCCACAGCGGTTCCTCGGCGGGCCGGTGACGCAGCGCGTCCAGACTGCGGCGGACGCGTTCGGTCTGGCGGTAGGCGATGGCGTCGTACTTATCGGTGAAGTAGTTGCTGAAGGTGCGCAGTGACACCCCGGCTCGTTCGGCGATGTCCTCCCGCGTGACGTTCTCCAAGCCGTTCTCGAAGGCCAGAGCCAGCGCGGCGTCACTCAGTGCCCGGCGGGTGTCGAGCTTCTTGCGTTCCCGCAGACCCAGTGATGTTTCACCCTGCATGGCTCCACCTTACCGATATTTGCCTGATAGGCAAGATTGCCCGTCAGGCAGTATTTAAGGGTCCGTAGTCCGCGGAGTGGCGCCTTGCCGGTGTGGGACCATCTGCACATGAGGCCGGAGGACGACCCGGAAGCCCGGATCAGGGAACTGGAGCGTCCGCTCAGCGATGTCGCCCGGGCGACCGAACTGGGCGTCGGACGCGACACCAGCGGCCATCCGCCGCCGAACCGGTCACGGCTGTGGCTGGTCCTTGCGGTGATCGCAGTGGGCCTGATCGCTGTCGCGGGCGGTGCCGTCGCCTACTCCACCCGAAGTGCCACCACCAGCGGCCCGCCGATCTCGATTGCGCCCTCCGATGAGTTGGGCGGCGCAAGCACCATAGACACCAGGGTGAGCACTCCGGGGACCGTCGCGGTCGCGCCCACGCCCCCGGCGGAGCAACCCGGACCCGATGGTCGGTTCAGTGTCTCCGGTATAGGCGAGAACAAGACACTCGCCTGTGACGAGAGCGTCGTCAACATCAGCGGTGTATCCAACACCGTGGTTATCACCGGCCACTGCGCCAGCGTCCAGATTTCCGGCGTCAGCAATATGGTCACGATCGACAGCGCCGGGGAGATCAACGCCTCCGGCATCCAGAATCGGATCACGTTCCATTCCGGCGAACCCGAGGTCAACAATTCCGGTTCCGGCAACACCGTCGAACAAGGTTGAAACTACGTGCACTCCAAGAGATATCGCACAGCGGTCGCACTCGCCGTCGCTGCACAGGTGATGTCGGCGTGCGCCGGCGGGATCGTCGACGACGGCACGGCCACTCCGAACGAGCGTTCACCACAGGCGGCCTCGTCATCGACGCCGCGCCCGAGTAACGCCAACCTGGTCAACGCGTTCGATTTCTACGCCCAGTCCGGTGGACGCCCCGGATACTTCTTCACCACGCCCAGCGGGACCTGGCGATGCGCGATCATCCCGCATGAAGAGGCCGGCTGCCGCTCCGCCAAGAGCGCGATAAGCCTTGGGGTGAAGGGTGTTCCGGATACCGTGGTCGACGCCGCGGGCACCCCGGTGGCACCCAATGCGGTGGTGGTGCAGAGCACCGGCGATGCCTACTTCGCCAAGCTCGACGCCGGGGTGTTGGTTCGCGATTCGGGGCCCGACCAGACCCTGCCGTTCGGCCGGATCCTGGCCGCAGCAGGCTTTCGCTGCAACGTCCAGGATCTCGGCATCTCCTGCATGAGCGAGACCAGTCGCAGCGGATTCACATTTTCGGCCGACGGCTTCACTCCGAGCTATACCGACCTGCCCGCGGGGCCGTAAGACACTGTCAGCAAATTGGCGTCCCGGTCAGATGTACCGTTCGGCCGATCAGACATAGAGCCCGGTGAAGGGCGCAATCGGCAGGTTACGCACCACGAACCACACTGCGACGAGTGTCAGCGTGACCACCGCGGACGCCAGGCGGCGGCAGCGGGCGCTTTCCCGGGACGCGCCACCGCGCCTCGGATAACCCGGGTAGCCGTGGGCTGCCCGGTCCGCGGTGTCGATACTCTGTCGCCATGCCGGCGTTCCAACCGATCCCAGTCATCGCGCTGACCGGCTACCTCGGAGCGGGCAAGACGAGCCTGCTCAACCATGTACTGCGCACATCACAGGCCCGGATCGGCGTCGTGATCAACGACTTTGGCGACATCAACGTCGACGCCGGGTTGGTCAGTGGGCAGATCGACGAGCCGGCGTCGATCGCCGGCGGCTGCATCTGTTGCCTGCCTGAGGACGGCGAGTTGGACGCCGCCCTGGCCAAGCTCGCCGATCCGCGGCTGCAGCTCGACGCGATCATCGTCGAGGCCAGCGGCCTGGCGGACCCAGTGGCGATCGCCCGCATCGTCGGTTTCAGCGGTGTCGACGGCGTGCGCGACGGCGGGGTGATCGACGTCGTCGACGCCGCGATGCATTTCGACACCGTCGATCAAGGCGGGGATCCGCTCGCCCGGTACGGGGCGGCGACACTGGTGGTGGTCAACAAGCTCGACCAGACCGCCGAGAGCGACGACGTGCTGGAACGCGTGAAAGCGCGGGTCCGCGAACGGAATGCGCGTGCCCACGTGGTCGGGGCCGTCGGCGGCCGAGTCGACCCGGCGCTGCTCTACGACGTCGTAGCGGCTCGCGACGACAGCGGTCAGCTGTCTTTTCGGGACATGCTGATCGAGTCGGCCGACGACCACGACGATGTCCATCACCATGTACACGCCGAGTCGGTCACGGTGACGAGCGAGGGCGGTATCGACGCTGACACCCTGATCGATCTGCTGGAGAATCCTCCGACCGGCGTGTACCGGCTGAAAGGGACGGTCGCCGTCCGGCACCGCAGGTCGATGCGGGCCTACGTCGTCAACGTGGTGGGTCCGGCGGTCCACCTCGCGCGGGCGGCCACGGGCGCGCCGACGAATGCGCTGGTCGCCATCGGCACAGGTCTTGACACCGCTGAGGTCCGGCATCGGCTCACGTCGACGTTGCGCCCCGTCGAGGACCCGGTGCCCGCCGCCGCACTTCGGCGGCTGCAGCGGTACATCGGCTACGGTTCCTAGCCCGGGCGCGACCGCCTTCCCGTCGGGCCGACTCTTGTCAGGCCGATGCCTGCGGGGTGACGAGGAACTTCTCGCCGGTGGCGCGCTTGAGGTAAGCGTGGAACGCCTCCGGCTTGAGCATGCCGGCCAGTGACACTTCCCGGGTGTAGGTGCTCGCGAAAGTCGTGGTGAGCTCTGTGGCCACCCGGTTGCGTAGTCGGCCGATGGTTTCGGCACCCGCCTTCTGTAGAAACGGGGTGAGCAGCCACCCGCCGAGCCCCCAGGCCAAGCCGAAATTCCTGGTGAGGACGGTCGGCCCCGTGTCGAGACTGCCGTAGATGTACACCTGCTTGTGGACCGTCGACCCGTAGCGCGAGTATTCCGCGCCGGTCGAGTTGGCCGCCTGCTCCATACCGTTGAGAATCTGGCTCGCCAGTGTGCCGCCGCCGGTGGCGTCGAACGCCAGCGTCGCACCGGTCTGCGTCAGAGCTGCGGTGAGATCCGCCTCGAACGTCGGCGATGCGGAACTGCAGACATGCTCCGCCCCAATTGATCTGAGCAAGTCTTCCTGTTCGGGCTTGCGAACGATGTTGACCAGCGGTACCCCGTCCTTGAGGCAGATCTTGACGAGCATCTGGCCGAGGTTCGACGCCGCCGCGGTATGGACGAGCCCCGAATGCCCCTCTCGGCGCATGGTTTCCAGCATGCCAAGGGCGGTCAGCGGATTGACGAACGAGGAGGCGCCGTCGGCGGCCGTGGCGCCCTCGGGGAGCACCAGGCACACGGCGGCATCGACCACGCGGTACTGCGAATACATCGCACCGCCGGCAACGCCCACCAGCTTGCCGAGAAGCTCCTGTGCCGCCGGCGACGATCCCGCCGCCACGACGGTGCCCGCGCCCTCGTTGCCGACCGGCAGCGACTTGTCCAGGCGTGCCGAAAGCCGTTGCACAGCAGCAAGTCCCAGCGATTCTGTGACGATAGGATGGTCCGCGGTGCCAGAAACCGTCGCGGTACCGAGATCGGCGCCTGCGGTGAGCAATCCGAGATCCGACGGGTTGATCGGTGCCGCCTCCACCCGCACCAGCACCTCGTTGGGGCCGGGGGTGGGAACGGGGACGTCGTGCAATGAGAGCTCCAACGTTCCCTGCGACGTCACCAACGATCGCAGTTCCAACGCGGTGTCAGGCAGATCTGTGGCCATGGGCAGAGCCTCGTTCCTGTTGTGGGGCCGTCTCGGGGGTCCACGTCAAGGGTACGAACCCGCGCTGGCGCGCGGCGCGTTACGACCTTTGCCATCGCTACCGGGTTATCGAAGCGCTACTTCACCAATCCCGCAGATTCGGCGTCGGCAACCTGGCGCTCCCAGCCGATGAACGCGGCGGCGAGGATGGTGATGGCCGTCGCGAAGCCGAGTGTCGTCGACACCGCCTGATCACTGGCTTGTGCGGCGCCGAGCAGGGTCAGGGCGAACACACCGGCCAAGGCGAATCGAAACGCAGTCGCATGGCGATGCAGAGCTGTTGTCGACGCCGCCGTCTGGCCGCGGACCTGGAGTTCGGACATCCCTCCACAGTGCTGACGTTAGCTAAGGAACGACGAAGGGCCGGCTATGGATATGGCATGAGTTTCGGCGGTGCAGCAACAGACGGTGCGGGTTGCGACGCAAGGCCTAGTGTCGTAGCCATGTGGCTGGTCGTCACCGAGTGCGCGCTGGCGGAATTTTTCAAGGTGGATGAGTCCATCGGGTGTTAAGCGGCTGTCGTGTCGGCCTCCTCGGTGGTGTCTTGGGCGGGTCGGTTGATCCAGGCGG
>NZ_JACKTY010000005.1 GCF_025822605.1 Mycolicibacterium komossense
AACACCGGAAGGACAAACCCACACCGACCTAAGAATCACCGCACGGGGTGGATACATTTATCCGGCCACCAACGGATACTTCAACTTGGCCATTGACAGCGGGCACAGGCGTTGGGGTGGCTGGCCCGCGATGTTCAGTACGAGTTGACCGGCTATGAGTTCGTGCAGTGGCCTGTCGCCAGTTTCTGGCCCGGGGTAGCTTCAGGCACCGGAGACGTGCTGGACGCGGACCTCACTCGATGGGGGACCCGCCGCTCCGGGTGTGGCCAGGGCCGTACAGCCAGCGCTCGTAGGTGGTTGTGCCAGGCGTCATAGCTGGAAGGTGTTAGCGTAGGGTCCTTTCGGCCGTCCCGGCGGCAGGGGGAGCGGAGTTCACGATGTTCGCTGCCGGAGTCGGCTCAAGCACTTCCGATCGACGCGCATCTGGCTGAGGGCAACGTCTTCGACACGCAGGCAATCTCGGATCAGCTGAAAGACCCGAAAGCTAACGCTAGTTCCACCCACTCTGTTCGAGCCTACGCATGACGGACTGCACGACCTTCGCATAGTTCGGGTCTGTCGCGTATCCCGCCTTCGCCACCTCTGCCATGAAACTGTAGGGATCCTTCTGATACTGAAATGCTTTGGCATACCGCTTGTTTCGCCGCAGGAGTGCGCCGTGGCTGACGAATGCGAGCTCGGGTGAGGCAAACACCCGAAACCAGTCCTTGACTACGTAGGTGTACCTGCCGTCAGCCCTCAGTGTCACCGAGATGACCTCGGGGAAGCTGCGAATATCCGGTCGGCTCAGCACTTCTCGAGTCCGCCACAGCTGGCGTGTGTCAGGCGCGTCGGACGCGCGGGCCTTGATGCCGAAGAAATTGTTGCCTGCTGCCCGCGCGCCCCATCCTGATTCCACCGCCGCCTGCGCGAGGGTTACCAGTCCGGGCACACCGGTCTTCGCTTCGCTTGCTTTCGCGTAGGGACCGAAGAGGCGCACAAATTCCACGGGCCGGTGCTTGATGCCTGTTGCCGGGACGGGCGTGGCTGCCGGGTTCGACGGCGACCGAGTCTGCCCGACGGGTGCGGCTACGGCGCCTGCACCGAATCCGGGAACCCCGCCGGCGAACAGCGGACTCGGTTGCAGTGCACCCTCCCACGACAGATCGACATGGAAGTGATCGGTATGCGGATTGTGATTCGGCTTCGTCATGTAGTTGCGCCAGCCCTCGGCGCGGCGTGTCCACGACCAGATCCGTTTATTCCAGATGATCGTCGACACCTGCAGCTCCACCGCATTCGTTAGCAACCACGTGATGTAGGCGTCTGCTTGTGCCTTCTCCTGCGGACGGGACGAAAACCCATGGCAATCGACGGCACGGCCTTCGGCATGCAGCGACCGTGTACCGAACGACGTGTTGCGCGCGTTGAACGTGCCCGCTGCCCGGCCTGTGAGGCGCCGCCACTGATTCGCCAGGGCGACCGACCCTGGAAGCGCTCGCGTACCGTCCTTCCTCCACGGCGTGACTTTGACGACTCCGGCGACCCGGTCTGGTGTCCGGGTCACGATCACGCCCGGCGCCACCGGCACGGGTGAGGTCGGTCCGGCCGAAGGGAGTGCTGAGGACGGTCCAGTCGTATGTGAACACCCTCGGCGCGTGGCGCCCGGTAGGTCACCCGCCGGGTCTGCCAGCAGTCGCCACCCGAACGTGGTCGGGATCAGGTTGTGTTCGACCGCGGTCGATTCGACGCGGAAGCGCTGGTGTAGTCGGGCGGCATCCGACGACGCCGTGACCGCGGGGCAGATTGCCGACGCGATGGCGAGCGCGTGCGCCTGAGTTCCGCTGTTGGGTCGGTATAGGACCCGCAGGGCCGAATTCGGCGCGCCCCGTGCAATCCGGCGCCTAGCCCACGCGACAACGTTCGACATATCGCCGTAGGTGCCGTCGAAGACGTAGACCTGATCCACGTCGGAGTGCTGGAGAATCGCGTTCAGGGGCGCACCGCCCCCGGAATGGCCGGTGAGGATCACGCGTCCGGCGGACGCCCGCACACCTGTTGCGCTGCGGAACAATTCGAGGCTGCCGCGGACCAGCTTCTCCAGTGCGCCCGGCTTGATCAGCTCGGGGAAGTTGTATCCGGCTCCGCTGTTCCCGCCGAAGTAGTTCCCGCGTGGAACGACGCCTAGCATCGGCCTCGTCGTGCCGACGGCGCCACCGGACGGCGGTACGAAGTCGATCCCGCTCATTCGTGCCTTATCGAGTATCCGCATCCGCGGACCAGATCCGCTGTAGCCGTGGAGGTGGATGACGACGTCGACAGTGCGAGTGGTCGACGGCATCCGATTCCACCGGATCACGAGATCGGGCTGAGTTCCGCGGTGCGCGCGCAGCAACGGATAGTTGTTGACGGCACGTTCCCCCGCGTCGACCGTCGGCCCGGTGTCCTCTTGTGCGTGGTCGCCGCCGGCGGCCCAGTCCTCGGCGGCGATCTCGCCGGGCGACCCGAGCAACTCGGCGTTGTACTCGGTCGGGGTCTCGGAAACTCCGTAGGCAAACTCGAGGCCACCCGACTCGAACACGCTGTTCTCCAACGTATTTGACTCGTAACCATTCTCAAAGCCGGCGTCTTCGTATGTGGAGTCCTCCTGGGGCACCGACTCGTAGCCGGTGTCCTCATACCCGACATCTTCGTAGCCGGTGTGCTCGTAGCCGGTCAGTTCATAGGAGTCTTCACCGACGTACTCTTCATCCCGGGTGTCCTCGTAGGCCGACTCGCCCATCGAATGGATCGACTCCAGCGACGGGTCTTCGCCACCAATGTCATCCGATGCCGCGTCCTCAAACATGGATTCGCTGAACGGGTTGTACTCGAACGAGGTCAGATGGGCCGAATCTTCCTGTGCGACGGACTCGAATGGCTTCTCACCCGACAGCACAGCAGCGCTGTCCTCCTGCTCGTTCGTGTCCTCGAATATCTCCCAGACATCCTCGCGGACCGGCCAGTCCACCGGCTCCGCGACCTCCTCGCTGGGGGCAAACACCGACGACTCCCCGTGACCGTTGAGGGTCGCACCATACTCCTGCAACATCCCGCACCTCCCTACCCGCGCGTCAGCGACGTCGGACGGTGCCCGTTGGTGGACGGCCGCCCCTCGGCGGCGGGACGGGCGGTGGGCACGAGGGGTCCGGGAAGCAGACGCGACGGTTGCGCTGACTGCGGGAGTCCCTGACGCCGTGTGGTGACCGCAAGGTCTTTGACCCGTTCACCGGTGGCCGACTGCCAGAGGTCGATGATGCGGTTCATCGTGGACACGATCGGATTGGTCGTGAGGTTGTTCGCGAATAGCAAAGCGGCGCTTCCGGACGTGTTGAAGATGCCCAGTTCGATTGCCCACAGAATGGAGGAGGCGAGATCAGCCAGCTCGAACAGTTCCCGCGATTGCCGTGACGGCGCAACCCCGACTCGTGCGCCGATGGCCGCGAGCCGGTCAGCAGGGTTGCCATCCGGCCCGGCAGTGGCTTTGAGGTCCACCACGATCGCGGTGTCGTATTGGACGGTGAGGTGAAACCAGTCCATCATGGTGACGAACGCGAACTCTTCGCGGGCGAGCATGCCGAACTGTCGTCGGAGCCGCAGCATCTCACTCAGCGTCTGACAGAGATACGCGACGTACGACGGGTCCGTGGGCTTCGCTCCCGAGGAGTTGGTGGCGTTCTCGAAACCGAGCCAGACCTGACGAAGAAGTTCATTCCACAGTTCGAGGAACCGCGTGTTGATCGTCGATCCGACATCGCGCTTCCACGGTTGGCCCGTTACGCCCCGGCCGACCGGGTGCGGTAGGTCCATGCCGAACATTCGCCAGTACGCATTACGACGGTTGATCGCAGCATCAGGCCGCACCTGGCTCATGAGCGCGCCGCTCGTGCTGAACAGCGGTGGGTCGCGGAAGAACAGCTCCTCGGTCCCGCGCACCCAGGCAAGTCCCTGCGGGGACGCGTACGGCAGGGTCTCGCCAACCACATACCGTCGCACGACATCCGCCATGATCTCGAAAATGCCGGTGGCCTCGATGAGATAGGCATAAATCATGTGGTCCCACAGTGGTGGCGTGCCACCAAAAAGCGTCTTGACGGAGTTGCCATCCTTGAACTTCGGCTTGTTCAGTGTGGTGTAGTCCAAGCCCGAAGTGAGTGTCGTAAGGAGACCCTGCGGTTCCTGCTCGAGACCGACATCACCGATCGCGTCTGTAACCGGAACGGTGGAGGGCAGAGTCGCTGGAGCAAGAAGCATGTTCCATGTGGCGCTGTTGAGTCCACCTGCCGACCAGACCTCGTCGAGGAATCGACTGAGCTGCATCGGATATGTCGAAAGGACCCCGTTCGCTTGTTGGTCGGTTGCCTTGGGGGGATTGAGACGGTCGGCCAGTGCACGAAACATGTGACATCAGCTCCTTATTCAGCCGACGACTCGTCGGAGGATGGGTCGTCGGATAGCTCGATCTCTTCTCTGACGATGAGGACTTTTTTGCCGGCCAAGACAGTTGCCATTGCGGTCGCCATGTCCCCGTAGCGTTCCTCGATCTTGGCGGTCACCAACGCGGCGAGCCGTTCATCGCAGGGCGGCGGGTCTTCGGCCGCTATCGCCAATGGTGATGGAACGCCTTCTGCGACAGGAGTTTTACGCGCATCGATAAACTGGACGAAGCTCACCCCGGCACCGCACTCGGCCAACGGCACCGTGGCGAATACTCCCTCGCTTGTCGGAGTCGGCCATAGCTGGGGTTGTCTAATTACGCCGCCGATCGTCACCTTAAGCGAGGAAGCCGCCGCCGGGATCGAGTCCTTGGTGAGCAACTCTAGGTATTCGCCGCAGACGCGCTGGGTGATCCCGATCAGCACCTGGCTCGTTGTCTCGGCCGGGAGCGGGTGCCGGACAAGCCCATTGCGCAGTAGCTGATAGCTCAATGCCACTCGTTGCTGGTCGTCGGTCAGGTCGTTCGGCGTTGTACTTGCCGGAGGCGCGACGGCAGCGAGGAATTGCTTGAATTGATCGGGGGTCATGCCGAACACGGCTGGGTTGCCGTCTACATATTCGGTGCTCGTCAACGTAATCACGTCCCTTCAGGGTTATCAGGCCGCAACCGAACGGTCGCCACCCAGTCGTTGTAGCCAGTCCCGCATCACCGTTGGTGGTTCGGGTGATTCGAGCCCACGCAGGACGGTGAGAGCGAGAATGCGCAGCGCGTCGGTGCGCTGCAGGTACGTCGAGGTGTACAGCGATTCGCCGGCACGGTCGGCGAGACGCTTGAGTTCGGCCGGGGAGACCCATTCGGGATTGGCGAGTTTGGCCAAGTAGGTCCCGTGGAAGGCCTGCATCCGGGTCCGCGTGCACACGTCGACGATGGAATTGAGTAACGGCATGCTCACCGTGCAGATCTCGGCAACCTCGCGGGGTGCGGTCTGGAACGGATACCGGCTCAGCCAGCGGGCCCCGAGTTCGTCCCAGGGCCCGGCGCCGAACCACGAGCGGCACAGCGCAACGTTGAGCTGGACCCGTAGCACCGAGATGGGATGCGGGTCACCCAGCGGCATCCGGAACACGGTTCTCGGCGGTCCGTCGACGACCGTTGTCAGCGCCGGGACCGGCGCGTAGCCCAGCAGGCTGAAGGCGTAGACGTCGGCTGCCACCTCACTCGCCCAACTGCTCCAAGCTTCCGCCGCGAGCGGGCTCTGCGGAACCAGCACCTTGTGCAGCGCCTCTGCCAATTCGGGTACCCAAGCCGTCAGGTGGGCGACCTGATGCCCGGTCTCGTGGACGAGAGACGTTGGTTGCCAGAGGTTGTGGCGTGTCACCTTGATGGCGGCGGCCGGCGACAACGACGCATCCCACAGCCGGGCGCCGGACCGGAGTATCGACGCACCGAGACCTTTGTCGAGGTAGGTCAGAACGGGTGGTGTCTCGATACCGAGCGGCCTCAACACCTGGTCCATACTCTGCACTGCGAGCGCGTCGAGGCCTCGCAGGATGGCGGCCACGGTGGGGTTCGAGCGAGTACTGACCGCATGGCCGTAGAAGTCGACGATGGCCTCGGCACGTGCATATTGGCGCCGCAATGTCAGCAACTCGCGACGCGCTTGCTTGAGATCTGTCTCAGACCTGGCTGCCTTGAGCGAGAAGAGCAGACGATCTGATTGCGCGACAAGGCGTTTGGACTGCGACTGTAGTGTTGCACGCACACTTTTGCCGAGGTAGGACTCCAGCCCGCCCCACGCCACCGCGGACGCGGCGACCTCCAGTTCGCCAAGTCCGAGTGACGCGCGACGCCAGTGCCGCGCGTCGGACTCGAGCGCGGCGACCTCGATGGCGAACCGATCACGCATGGACCCAGCCCGGTTGCGCGACGACATCGGGAACCGGCACCTGGCGTGGTCGAGTTCCGATGCCGTTGAACGTGAGGATGATGGTCACACCCTCCATGGAGTTCGCGACGGCGGCAGAGAGCTGGGCTCCTCGCTGTACGAGGAATTGCGACAAGCCGGCTCCAGCGGCTCCGGCGATATCGCCCGCGATCGTCGCCGCGAGCGCGGGATCCGAGACGAAGCCCGAGATCAGCAGCCGTCGAGCGATTCTCGTCCTCAGCCTCGGGAGGAGAGTCTCGCGGAGCGCGGTCAACACGCTGGGCAGGTCGCGCCGACCGGCCGGTGCCGATCGCTGCAGCAGGACTTGCAGGGCACGGGCTCGCCGTTCGGACAGGCGGATCGCGATGCGCATCCGACGGTGCGCCGGTTCCCACCGAATGGTCACGTGGCGGCGCGGACGGCGAACTCGGGCCGTCGGAAACTGTCCGACGCGGACGCGATAGAACCGTTGACCCGGGCGGGTGTGGTTGAGCGGCCGCGATATCCGGGTCACCGGCAGCCGCCGCCCCAGGCCCGGCAGCCGCCGCCCCAGGCCCGGCTCGCCGAGCAGCGCGCCGGCGACCTCGGGTGTCAGTTCCTGGAACTCCGAATACGTCGGAGTCTCTGCGGCAGGCAGCGTCTCGTCCCGCGTCAGGTGACCCAGCGACGTGCCGGGCACAGTCTCGTAGAGGTCGACTTCGGCGCGGACTGGCCAGTGGTTGACTCCGATATCGAGTAGGTACTGCTCGAGTGTCCCGCCGTCGGACCATCGCACGCGCCGGGCAGCACTTCGCGAGATGGGCACGACGTAGACGCGCGAGTACTTGCGGAACCGGTAGCGCGGTGCCGTCGAGCGTGGCATGAGCACCCAGAGGCCGCCCTCGCTCTGCGTCTCGCGTTCGGGGAGATCGCTGCGCAGCACTCGGTCTGGCAGGTAGGCGGCGGCGGCCTCGGCGAACGAACGCTGCACGGCGGCGCTTACCTGCAACGGGTCGGTCAGTTCTTCGGATGTCAGCTCGTCGAGCACGCGGTTCACCGTTGCCTCGACGGCGGATGCGAGCGCTTCACCCGGGATGGTTGTCTGCTCCTGCGGCCCAGCGGTTTCCAGTCCGAGAGCGGTGAATGCGAGTCCCACCCCGGCACGGGCGATCATCTTGTCCGGCGACTTCCCGACAATGGCCGCCATCCGCTGGATGTTGCTCGGTCCGATGATGCCCCGGATCAATGCGGCGAGTGGCTCGGCGAGGAGGTTGATCAGTTTGTCTCGCGCCCCGGTTACCTTCAGACCGAGTTTGAGTAGCGGCCGGATGGCGAGAACCGCCGGTAGGAACTCCTGAATCGGGCCAACCGGGTTCTCGCCGGTGAACTCGGCGAGCTGCCCGGCAAGCCGCGCGCGGGCATTGTCCAGGTCGGTCAGGGCGTCTTCGGCGACAGTCTGTTCGCCAACGCCGGGAAACTCAAGCGACTCCAGGGATTCGAAGCTCTCCGACGATTCGAGATCCTCGAAACTCTCGAAATCCTCGAACGCTTCGAAGGTTTGGAGGCTCTCGTCGGCTTCGAGGTCCTCGTTCCAGGCCGCCTCGAATCGAGGGTCCTCCCCGGACGGGGCGAAGAGCATCGCGGCGACCTCCTCATCGAAAGCACGCGCGAGTTCACCGGCTAATCCCGATTCGAGGTTGGTTTCGAATTGCTCGCCTTCACCGGTGTACTCGCCGATGCCCAGCGCCTTGGTGATCATCGGCACAAACGGACGTACCTGCGCCGGAAGCATTTTCGTCAACGGGCGTAGCAGCTTCTTCAGCACGCCCTTCAGCAGGCCGAGGCCCGCCTTCTTCAGCTTCTTGAGTAACGGGCCGATCACGAACTTTCCGAGCCCCTTGGCTCCTTCGACGACGGTGCTGAGGCCCTTTTTCGCGATGTCGACCACGCCTTTGATCGGGTTCTTCGCGAATGTCACGGCGCTCTTGACTAAACCCTTCGCCTTATTCACCAAACCCTTGACGATCTTGCCGAAAAACTCGGACTCCAGTGCTGGCGGCGTCTCGAGCGACTCGAGCAGTTCGTCGAGTTCGGCCTCGGAGATGTTCTCGAGGTTGGCATTTTCCAGCCCCGCGGCGAAGCCGTCCATGGAGCGCTCGAATTCGGTGACCAGTGGTGCCATCCACTGGGTCAGGGCTTCGGAGACCTCACCTTCTGACGGTGCGACCGTCCACTGCTGCACGTCCGCGAGTACCCGGGCCGCACCCTCGTTCATCAACTCGTCGAGAGCATCCTCGAAGTCCTCGTCGTGGAGGGCCTCAAGGAACTCCGCAGCGGCGGTTTCCAGCTGCTCGGCTTCGGTGATCGACTCGCTGGTGAAAGGCGATTCGGCGACGGCGTAGCTCTCGAACGGCGCCGACGATTCGGATTCGTGGTCGACCTCACCGGTGTATTCATAGGTTTCGAAACTCTCCGGCACTGTTTCGGTACTGGAAATGGTCATACCGGCGAAAGGCGCGAAGTACTGGGCGTTCTCGTTTTCGCTTGCATATGCGTCGACTCGCATGGCGCCACCTCCATTTGGCTCGATTGCTGGTTGTGATGATGAGCGAGCACCGGGTGCGCCGGCGTCAACACTTTGTATGTGCGGGACTGGAGCTGGTCGACGACCGTGAATCGACGGCGGCATCGACCGTGTTCAGTCGCATCACCACGCGTGCCCGGAACTCGCTCGGGTGACCCGACGGGTGACGCAGCCGGGCGTGGACGGCACCGGTGAGGCCGTGTGACCCGGCAGGTAAGCGCATGCGCAGCGTCGCCGACCGGCCGGGCGGCAGGTCGAAACCGACGGCAGTGGAAACGATGCGGCCCAGCGGATCTGACAGCACCAGGACGTAATGTCGGCAGATCTCTGCGTCCGGGTCGTTCACCACCACAGCGGTGGCGAGCTTCCGGCCGTGCTCGGTGTGCGTCGCCGACAGCCGCTCGAACCTCACCCCGCAGTCACGCCGGGGCTCGTCGAATCCATAGACGAACCGGTGGAAAGCATCGACGATGGTCACAGCTCGGGTGTCGGCGATGAGATGCTGTTCGAGCTCGGTCGTCGAAAGTGTCCGTCCGGCACGGGAAGTGTGGAGCCTGCGCATCGCGCGCCGCAACACTTCGGCACCGACCGTGTGTGCCATGCCCGCAAAGAGCTTGCTGCCCACGGTGTACGCCGCGGGATGTGTGTGACGCTGGAATGGTCGACCCGAACACAACTCGGTGGGCGGTGCGGTGAAGTCGAGTGGTGCCGGCGGGAGTCCGGATGCGACATAGGTGGTGAACGCTTCATCCCACCAGCCGTCGACGTCGCGGGCCGGCAGGACGCCGCGCGCAAACCAGCTGTGCACCACCTCGTGGGTGAGGGCGCCCGGTGACGTGGTGGTACCCGCTACATACTCCATCCCGCCGTCGGCGCCGTGGAAGAAGCAGGTGTATCGGTCATGGGTATACGGTCCGAACTGCCCAGCGGCAACGGTCAGGGTGCGTGCGATGCGGGCTGCTTCGTGCCGAAGATTTTCTGCGCCGTCCGTGGGTTTCCACACGTCGATCGTCATCGGGTGTGACGACGGGGCGAGGGAGACCGTGGTCCGTACATGCGCGAGCTCGTCGGCTGGGCGCAGCTCGAGCATGTGCGACACCGACGTGAACCACTCCGGGAACGTCACCGACCACTCGTCCGCACGGCCACAGGTGAGCCGGCCGTTGGTGATCAACGTGTGATCAGTCGACGCGCCAACGAGTTTCACGCGGAGCTCGACACCGAAATGATCAAAGGGCAGATTACTGGGAATCCACATCTCGAGGTGCCGCCCGTCGAACAAGTCTCCCATCCCGAACGACCACCGCACCCGCCCGACACCCGTCGACGCGAGTACCGGAGGGTATGCGCCCCCGAGATCCGACCGTGGCACGGCGAGTCGATAGCGCAGCCTCATCGTATGGATCGAGTCGGCCGACTGTGGCCTGTCCAGCACACGTATCGTCGCGTATGGTCCTTCGCCGACGTCGATCGAACCCACACTCTCTCGCGCCGCCGATCGCCCGTCGATCCACACCTCGTCGACTTCTTGGCGCAGATCGAACAGCGGACATCCCGTGTGCGGCCCGAGGTGGTAGTGCATGACTGCCTCGGCCTGACCGGCTCCGCTGCGTGCGTCGAGAACAACGGACACAGCCACGTTCCGGATGTGGATGGCAACAGCGACACGGCCGTCATCGACCCGGTTCGGAGGGGGCGCGTGCGCGAACACCAGGCGATGATCGTGCTGTTGTGTATCTGTCTCCGTCAATGTTCAGTAGCACCGCGTTCAGCAGCACGGCCCTGGCCGGTGGCCGATCAGGTGGAGTCGGCCGAGCGAGATCTCGGTGATGTGGGCGAACTCGGTCTGTCCGCCTCGCCAGTAGAACGCGGTGGGCGCACCATCGTCGTCGGCGACCCGGACAAGACACTCGTCGGGCCGCTCGGCGATCTGCTGGGTTGTGTCGAGCACAATCATCACGTGTCCGGCGCCACGCGTCTTGGCTTCTGTTGCGAGCCAAGGCGACGAGATCACGATCCCCGCCGCACTGTACCCACCTCCACACCATTCGGCCGCGCACTACCCCGTGCCCTCGGGGTATCCCCGGGCGTCAACGCTTCGTATCGGCGGGGTGCCCGGTTCTAAATCCTTGATCAGGGCGGCGATCTGGGCGCATGCGGTGTCCACGTCGGAAAACACGCGCTGCTCGCCGGCCCGGGCATTTCTGGTTCCGGTCAGCACGCGGATGATGGTGCGCCCGCAGTCGCGCCATGCCCGAACCACAATTACCCGGCTGTCATCGGCGCTCACGGACAGCAGCGTCGCACCAGCACCGTGGCCCGGGCGTCAACGCTCCGTCGGTGTTGACACCGTATTGACGCTCCGTGAGCGCCGGTGGCCGACCCTGAATGCTGTGAATGATGGTGCGGGAAGGGGTTCCAATGGACACGTCAGTACTTTCCGATTTGCCCGATGTCGTTGCCGGCCGGCCAGTGGTGTCGTTGCTGGGGGGATTCGCTGTGTGGATCGGCGGCCGTCGCGTGGCGTTGCCGATGCACTCCCGACGGGTGCTGGCGTACCTGGCCCTGGACAAGACGGCCGAACCGGACTGCGATCGCCGAATTCTGGCAGAGCGGCTGTGGCCGGACTCCTCGACCGAGCGGTCGCGGGCGAGTCTGCGCACCGCGCTGTGGCGGATCCGGCAGGCCGATCCCGACCTGGTGTGCGGTACCGCCGACCGGATCATGCTCGCCCATGAGGTGAAAGTCGATGTGCACCAATACAAGAAGTGGACAGGGCACCTGCTGGCCGCGCCAACGGACTGCCCCCGCGAACGCGCGCAGCTGATGGTGTGCAACCTTGATCTGCTGCCCGGCTGGGATGAGACCTGGCTGTTGCTGGCTCGCGAGCAACTGCGGCAGCTGAGGCTGCACGCGCTGGAGGTATCCGGGCGCCGGCTCGCCGGTGCTGGCCGGTATCCGGAGGCGATCGACGTGATGTTGATCGTCGTCGCGGAGGAACCGCTGCGCGAGTCCGCCCAATCGGTGTTGATCGAGGCGCACCTTTGTGAGGGCAACGTGGTCGAGGCGCGTCGTCAGTTCGACGCGTTCGCCGGCTTGCTGTTCGACGAACTCGGGGTGCTGCCCTCGCCGGAGCTGTATGGGCGCGTGGGAGCGCGGCCACCCCTCCCCGTCGAGGCTTCCGCGAGGCCACAGACCGGGTTTCGCCGGATGTCCGGTGCGCAGCGCAGAATCGGCTCAGGTGTCTAGCGGACCGTGACAGGTCGGCTCTGCCCATTGCGGCGGGTGTAGGTTCAGGGACGTATCCCCGACCGTCAACGGGTCGTGTCGAGAACCGCCACCAGCTGCGGTGAGGGCCGCAGCCGTAGCTGGCTCCACAGCAGCGCCACGTAGTCGTCAAACTGGCGCCGGGCGTCGGCGACGTTGCCGAGTTCGAGATGGGTGTTGATCAGAACCGCCTGGGCCGATTCCCGCAGCGGCTCCTCGTCGACCACCTGCAGGATCAAATCGATTGCCTGCGGGTGGCGGCCATGTGCGGTCAGCACCGCCGCGCCGTGCTCGAGCGCGTGCAACCGCAGCATCCGCAGCTGCTCGCGCACCAGCAGCAGCCAGTCCTCGTCCCAGCCGGGAAGCAGGTCCGTCACGCTGGGCAGCCCGGCTGGCGCGACCGGGAAGTCGTCGGGGGTCCTGGCCGCGAGAATTTGTTCGGCGATGGTGCGGAACCGATGGACGTCGACCGCCACGTCATCGGCGATGGACACCCGCTCACAATCCACGGCCACGACCTCGGGGTCCGCACACCGGATACGCCACAGGGCTGTGCGCAGACTCGCCCGGGATCGCTCGGCCGACGAGTCCGGCCACAGCCGTTCGGCGAGCTGACCGCGATCGCAGTCGGGCCGGGCCAGCTTCTGCAGCGACAAGTAGGCGAGCACCCGTCTGGCGTGCATGGGCAGCGTGGCACGGCGATCAGCGATCATCAAGGTGAACCCGCCGAACAGAGACAGCTGACGAGCCTGCCCCGAGCGCGCGAGCCGGGCGGGCGCTATCCGCGGTGGATCTGTCGTTGGCCAGCGAAGCGCGCTCTGTCTCAACCGATCCACCTCCCCTTGGGATCGTTCCAGTCCATGCTGCGTCCATGCTGGGCCGAACGAGCGCATTCTCGCATCCAAACCTGCAGGCCACCAGAGGCCGAATTGCGACGAACTCCACCGGTGGCGATTCCCGTCACCGGTCACGACTCGACCTTCACTGCTTGCAGTTCGGTCACGATCGCCTGGGCGGCGAGCACGCGGGCCGCGCCGGATTCTTCCGCGAATCCCGATCGCCAGCCCGGCTACCCTCACTCCCGGCAGCGTCCCACCATGGGGAATGACCTGGCGGCCACCCTTGGGGAATGACGTGACCGCGGACAGTATCGCGCCAATCATCGTGGCTCGCGTCACGTGACTAAACGAAAGCCATGGGCATGGAAGGGCCTGTTGCGGGTGGCGTGAAGTTAATCAGCGCCCGCGAAGCAGTGGACACAAAAGTCAGAATCGCTGATGTGGACATCTCGTGAGAGCGCTGTCGTCGTCGCATGTCAACGGTCTCTCAAGATTGACCCTGTACGGATCTCCTGATTTGACCCACCTGTGGGTGTTCGGTGAGTCGAGCTGATCTCAGATCGATGGTGCTCTG
>NZ_JACKTY010000006.1 GCF_025822605.1 Mycolicibacterium komossense
CGCCGGGGCCACCGGCGCCGCCGCCGCGGTAGTTACCGCCACCGCCCCGCGGTAGTTACCGCCACCGCCACCGGCACCACCGGGACGCGCGCCGCCACCGGCACCACCGGGACGGGGGCCGCCACCAGGACGAGGTCCGCCGCCGGGGCGGGGTCCGCCACCGGGACGTGCACTGGTGGAACCCATGGGACGAGGAGGCATGTTGCCGGGCGAGGCACCACCGGGGCGGGGTCCGCCACCGGGACGGGGTCCGCCGGGGCCTGCGGCACCCGGACGCGGAGGCGCACCTGCGGGCGGGCGAGGGGCCGGACGCTCGACGGGCTGCGCCGACGAGAACGGGTTGTTACCGACCTTCGGCGTGCGCGGGCCGGGCCGCGGGCCACCTGGGGTCGGGCCGGG
>NZ_JACKTY010000007.1 GCF_025822605.1 Mycolicibacterium komossense
GGGTCCGGTCGGTCCCGCCGGACCGCCGCCGGCCGTGCCGGTCGCGGACGCGGCCCCGCTGGGTGCTCCGCTGCCTGCCGCCCCGCTGCCCAGTGCGGGTGTGCCGGCCGCGCTGAACACGCCTCCGCTGCCTGGCGCTCCGCTGCCGGGAGCACCCACGGGCATTCCGGTGGTGACGCCGCCGGGCCCGGGTGCGCCGGTTCCGGGTGCGCCGGGTGGTGTTCCGGTGGTGACGCCGCCGGGCCCGGGTGCGCCGGTTCCTGGTGCGCCGGGTGGTGTTCCGGTGGTGACGCCGCCGGGCCCGGGTGCGCCGATTCCTGGTGCGCCGGGTGGTGTTCCGGTGGTGACGCCGCCGGGCCCGGGTGCGCCGATTCCTGGTGCGCCGGGTGGTGTTCCGGTGGTCACGCCGCCGGGGCCGGGCGCTCCTGTGCCCGGTACCTCGACCGAGACGGCGCTGCACACCCCGCCGCAGCCGCCGGTGATTGCGCCGCCGGCCCAGACGAACGTGTCGGTGAACACGCCGCCGCTGCCGGCTCAGCCGCTGCCGCCGAACCTGTCACACGCCTCGAACCCGGCGCCGCCGCGGCCCCCGCAGCTGCTGCCCCCGGGGCGTGGACCGGCCAATGTGCAGACGCCACCGGCTCCGGGCGCG
Organism: Mycolicibacterium komossense; assembly: GCF_025822605.1. GTDB lineage: Bacteria > Actinomycetota > Actinomycetes > Mycobacteriales > Mycobacteriaceae > Mycobacterium > Mycobacterium komossense. The sequence continues at coordinate 653 of NZ_JACKTY010000007.1, forward strand.
CCGATTCCCGGCGGGTCGACGACGGTCAACACGTCCAACCCGGGTCTGATTCCGGAGATCCCGGGCGGCACCCAGGCATTCGACTCGCTGTCGACGCCGGCTGGGGTACTTCTGCCCTCGCTGGGGACCGTGTCGTCGACGTTCCTGCCTACGCCGGGCTGGGATTTGCCTGCGGTACCGGGTCTTTCGATCCCGCTCCCCGGGCATGTCGGAATGCCGACCGACTTCCTGTGCTCCGGTACGGGATGGTCACTGCCGGTGGAAGGCCAGGGCTCGAACCCGGTCGACCAGCTGATCCTCCCGGTTGGGCAGGAGCCGCGACGCGGGAACTGGTGAAGTTGACGAACCTGCGCTGCGAGGGGACTCCATCTGGCACGCTTTCGCTATGTCAGTTGCCCCGGCCACCGGTTTGCGTGCAGGTCGATACGGCGAAGTGCTACTGCTGCGGCAGCATGCCGACGCTTTCATCGCCGACGTCTACAACTCCTACGGCCTGAACGACTGCCCGCAGGCGCAGTGGTCCGCGCTCGACGCAACCCGGATCGCCGCCGAGAACCAGGCGCTCATCGCGGTGCTCAACGGGCCGCGGTATTGGCTGATGGACAGCATCGCCCAGCAGAACGCTGGCGACGTACCCAGGGAGATAAGGACTTTCGGAGGTATCGCGATGTTCAAGGCGGCCACCGTCGAGATCGCGGATCCGCAACCCCAACTCGGCGGATACGCACCACACGCCGTCAACCGCCGGACTGTCTTCACCTTCGACGCCGGCAGCGAGGTCTACGAACTGGTGGACCCCGACGGTACCCACTGGGTCATGCAGAGCTGGAGTCAGCAGGTGGACCTGACGCTTGTCGAGACGGACCTGGCCGGCCTCGGTACCCGGTTACGGCCCCCGCCGGGCTGGCACTACCTGGTGACTTCACTGTCCTCGGCGCTCGATGTGGACACCAGGAACGTCGATGCAGCGGTATTGCAGGACGAGCTGCTGAACAGCTATTCGCGACGCACCGGATAACCGGCTATTTGGTGCCGAAGAAGCGGTCACCGGCATCGCCGAGGCCGGGCCGGATATAGCCGTCTTCGTCGAGTTCGCGGTCGATGGCTGCGGTGTAGATCGGCACATCGGGATGTGCCGCGTCCATCGCGGCCAGCCCTTCCGGGCAGGTCAGCAGGCAGACGAATTTGATCGATTTCGGCCCGCTCTCTTTGAGGCGCTCCACGGCGGCGACCGCGGAGTTGCCTGTGGCCAACAGCGGGTCGAGCACCACGACATCGCGCTCACGTAGGTCGGCCGGCAATTTGAAGTAGTACTCCACGGCCACATGGGTTTTGGGATCGCGGTACAGGCCGATATGCCCAACCCTGGCGCCCGGAACCACTGTGAGCATGCCGTCCAGGATGCCGGTACCGGCGCGCAGGATCGCGACGAATACCAGCTTTTTGCCATCGATGACCCAGCCGGTGGTGTGTTCCAGTGGTGTCTCGATGTCGATTTCGTGCAGCGGCATATCGCGCAGCACCTCATAGGCCATCAGCGTCGATATCTCGTCGACAAGTCGACGGAAGCTGCTGGTGGACAAGTCCTTTCGGCGTAGCAACGATATCTTGTGTTGCACCAGAGGGTGATCGATGTGATGAACCGTGCCCACGTCAGAACACCGTGCCGTCGCTGATGATGATCAGTGGTGGCTCCCCGCCGCGTAACCGCTGCGCCAGCACCCGCCCCGTCGCCCAGGTTCCGCCTTCCAGCACGCAGGCCAACGGCATCCGGGATTCGTGCAGGCCCAGGTGATTGCGTACCAGGGGCGCCAGATCATCGAGCAGACCGACGGTCAGTGCGCGCCACTCGACGACCAGTTCTTCGCCGACCGTCCAACTGTGGCTGGCCACCTCGGGCTTCCGTAGTCGCAGGACCCCGGTATCCAGCAGCAGTCCACCGTTGCGGTACTCCGGCAGGCCGGTCAGAGCCTCGAGCCCGACCACCGGCACTCCGGCCCATTCGAAAGGCTCCAGCAACGAGTACGTCAACCACTGCGACAGTTTGTGGAACGGTATCCAGCCCTGGGTGAGACCGGGACCGGACACGGCGTCGTGCCGCCAGCAGTCGCCGAGTGATTCAGCGCCGATCATGTTGTCGGCCAGCCAAATTCCGGACAATGACCGCAGTACGGTCGAGAGGATATCGGCCGCTGACACGGCGCGGCGGCCGCGGCCGAGAAGGTCGAATATGCCACCGGGGCGCCCCTGACGGCCGAAGAACTCCGGCTGTGCGGCGAGGACGGCACCCAGGCGATGCAGCAACCGGACCCGGCCGTCGAGGCCGACCAGCGGATTGGCCGGGCCGACCTGGAACATCTCGGCGAGACGGTCGGGATCAAGATCACGCAGTCCGGCGGCGTCGACCTGTAGCGGGCGGTCGGCGTCGCTGGAGAACAACCCGCGGGTGAAGCCGTGCCAGCTCGCCACGCCCAATCCTTCGGACCGGGCGAACCGCTGTCCGCTGTCGGCCTCGTCGTAACGCCATTCCGGGCCGGCGCCGGCATCGAGTAGGACGCTGACGACGGTCAGATCGATCATGGCGCGGGCCCGGTCCGCGGCATCGGCGCCCGCCAACTCGGAATCCAGCTGCGCCTTGCGGTCCACACCGCCGGCCTCGAAATGCCGCCAGCGGCTGTGGTACGGGATGCGCAGATCGGGATAGTGCGTGCGCGTGACGTCGGCGACTTCCTTTGCAGCCATGGGTAGCTCGTCGTCGTGCACGGTGAACCAGCGGGAGTCGCCGCCGCGGGCGCGCCGCAACAGCTGATGGGCACGTTCGCGAACCGCGGCGGCACTGCGTAACGCCTCGGCGGCGCCCTCGGGTCGGGCGGTATCGGGTTGTTCGTCGGCACGCACTGCGGTGGTACCCGCCGTCATCCGTCCAGTCCCCGGCCTTTGGCCATGCGCAGTTCGTCGGCATCCGGGATCGGTCCTGGCGTGAAGTATCCGGCGGCCGTCTTGGCGTCGATCTCCACCCGTGCGTCATCCGGGATCAGCTCGTCCGGGATGTTGACCCGTTCCCCGACCTCGATTCCGGAGCCGGTGATGGCGTCGTATTTCATATTGCTCATCGACACCAGACGATGGATTTTCTGGATGCCGAGCCAGTGCAGGACGTCGGGCATCAGTTCCTGGAACCGCATATCCTGCACGCCGGCAACACATTCGGTGCGGGCGAAGTATTGGTCGGCGGTATCGCCGCCGACCTGGCGCTTGCGGGCGTTGTAGACGAGGAATTTGGTGACCTCGCCCAACGCGCGACCTTCCTTGCGGGAGTAGGAGACCAGGCCGACCCCGCCGCGTTGCGCACCGTGGATGCACTCCTCGATCGCATGGGTCAAATAGGGCCGGCAGGTACAGATATCGGAGCCGAACACGTCCGAACCGTTGCACTCGTCGTGTACGCGGGCGGTCAGCTCGACCGACGGATCGGCCAGGTCGCGGGCATCGCCGAAGATGTAGACGGTCTGGCCACCGATCGGCGGCAGGAAGACCTCCAGGTCGGGTCGGGTCACGAGCTCCGGATACATGCCGCCGGTCTCCTCGAACAGCACCCGGCGCAGGTCGGTCTCGCTGCAATGGAATCGCTTGGCCACTCCGGGCAGGTACCAGACGGGCTCCACTGCAGCTTTGGTGACCAGCGCTGCGCCGCTGGGGAGCAGGAACCGGCCGTCCGGGCGGAGCCGGCCCTTCTGCACGGCTTCCATGACCTCCGGGAGGATCACGTCTGCCTTGGTCACCGCGATCGTCGGGCGCATATCGTGGCCTGCAGCCAGTTCGTCGGCGAAGACGTCTGCCACCACCGCGCCCCACGGGTCGAGGCTGACGATCTTGTCCGGGTCGCTCCACTGCGGATAGGGGCCGATGGCGTCGGTCGGCGCGGTATTCGTCAGGTCGGCTTTGTGGTCGCGCGAGAGTGCGCCCGCGGCGACCGCCAAAGCGCGGTAGACGCTGTACGAGCCGCTGTGGGTGCCGATCACATTGCGGTGGGCCCGCTTGGTGGTGGTGCCGATCACCGGGCCGCGCTCGGCGGCGGTCGGGGCGGCCCAGTGGATGGCCAGCGCGCCGATGCCACCGCTGTGGGACGTGAGCCTGATATGGCCGGCAGCGGGTTTGGCAGTGGCAGGTGGTGGTGCGACGGAACCTGCATCAGCGGACATGGTCGCTCGCCTCCCTGAACCCGGAATGGGCCAGCATAGCCACTTGGACCGGCTCATGTCGGCTGTGCGAACAGGCATGTCACCCACGAGGCCTCCGTCCTCGGGAAGAGATCAGACAGGTCAGTCGTTGGTGGGCCACCCGCTGTTGCCCGCCTCGCCGAAACCGTCGTCGAAGTCGTCGGTCTCGTCGAAGATCCGGAGGTCCGGGCGGAGCACATACTTCGCCCGATTGCCGCCCTCTTTGCGGGCATCGTGCATGGCGGTGGTGGCGATGCCGAGCACCTCGTCGAGGACTTCGTGCGGCGGGTAGGACACCAAGGGCCGCAGGGGAGTGGTGACCACGCCGATGCTGGCCGTCATCCGCAAGGGCGTGGTGCTGATCGCGCTGAGGGCCCGGTCGATGAGCGCCGACGGGTCCGGCGTGGTGAAAAGTTCGGCGATCATGAAATCGGTGTCGCCGACGTGGGCGACGAGCGCCCCGCGGCGCACCGTCTCTCGCAGTCGCTGGCCGACCTCCACCCGGGCCCGGTCACCGTTGGCCCCGCCGGCCATGTCGACCAGAAGCGAGTAACTGTCCAGGTTCAGTACGGCCACGACGAGGTACTGGTCGTCGTCGCGGCTGCGCGCACCGATCAGCGTCGCGACCTTGTCATAGAAGGCGTCCTTGTTGAGCAGGCCGGTCAGCGGCTCGATCTCGCCGTACACCGTTTCGGTGTCCAGCAGTCGGATCACCATTCGGCAGGCGAACGCGGCGAAGACGCTCACGAGCGCCACCAGGACCACGCTGGCGATGGCGAGCGGGGTGCTGATCGGGGCCAACCGTACGGCCAGAGTGATCAGAACGCAGGCGCCGACCGTCCACGTGAAGGCCAACAGCTTGCCGGTGTGGAAGAAGGCGATGAACGCGCCCAGGGCGCCGAACGAGGTGGCCCCGAGCAACCCGAACGCCGGGTCGGCGACGATCAGACAGGCCACCGCGACACATAACGTCCCCACCACCACGCACAGCTGGGACTGTCCCCGGGATGGCCACCGTGCGCGCAGCCACAACGATGCCATCGCCGCACAGCACACGGTGATGGCGATGGCGAGAATCCGATCGCGAACGGCGTGTGGTCCGGAGTAGGTACCCACCACGGCCGATGGGATGACTCCGATGCCGAATATCAACGCCGCGATGACGCGACACGTGTAAGTCTGCCCCCCGCGAGCGGCGATCAGAGCGGTCAGCCAGTAATAGTGGTCTGATTGGTGGAGGCGCCGGTTATCGATGATCATGGGCGACGCGCTTCGCCGCATGAAGTCGTTGGCGACAAACTGGCCGGCCTTCTGTCGAACGGATGCACAGGTTTCTGGGTGCGTGAATGGGTAGACGACCCTAGCACCCAGACGTCTATGCCGAATCGATGGGGGACGCCTCGGGGTGGTGGCAGATCTGATTTCCGCCTGCACGTTTGGCGTCGTACATGGCGCCGTCTGCCGCGTTCATGAGGGCGTCGACCAGTTGCCGATCAGCGCGGGCGTCGATCGTCTTCAGCGGCGCACTCGCGGTTCCGATGCTGGCCGTGATGTTCATCGGGAGTGCGGCGATCGCGTGGCGTAGACGCTCGGCCAAGGCGGACGCCTCGGGCGTGCTGTCGACATCTGCGATCACGAATTCCTCGCCGCCGATGCGGGCGATCACCGACGTGGCGCGGCAGTTCTGCCGCAGAGCCGCGCCCACGCCCACCAACGCCTGATCGCCGATGGCATGACCCCGGGTGTCGTTGAGCTGTTTGAAGTGGTCAAGGTCGATCGCGATCACGACCAGGTACCTGTCGGCAGCAGTGTGACGGCGGTTCAGCAGTTCGTGGACAGAATGGTAGAAGGACCGTCGATTCAGCAGTTCGGTCAGCGAATCGCGGTCCGAGCTGCGCAGGTCCGACCGCAGGGTGTGTACCAGGGAGTAGATGCCGAACGGAACTCCGACATTGACCGCGGTGATGGTGATCAGCGAGGCCACCACCAAGGCGATGTCGCCGGTCGTGACGGCGAGTTGATGGGCCAGCACTGCCGTGCAGGTGAGTGCGACGGCAAGGTTGGCGATCAGGTGTTCGACGGTGTGGAAGTACGCGATGAAGCCGCCGATGATGGCGAAGATGTGACAGCCTTCCAACCCGGCGTAGGCGTTGGACTGGGCCAGGCAAATCACGGCGATCGACCCCGTCGCCATGACACTGAGCAGCACCGACTGCCTGCGGCTCGGCCAACGGATCAGCCAGACGCCCGCCGAGACCGCGCCGGCTCCGGCGGCAGCGACGGACAGCGCGACGGTCGCCGGGCGGTCAGGTCCGTAGGGGCTCCACAACATCACCACCGGAAGTGCGGCGAGTAGGACAGTGAAGGCGAATGTGGCAATGCGCCACTGTGTTTCGAGGCCACGATCCTTGAGATAAGCACTGAACCAGTCGAACTGGTCGGACTGTTGCCGCCATCGGTCAATCCACTGAACCATGCATCTCTCCCGGGGACGGACTCTACTCCGTGAGATTGCCCGGCGCGGACTTGAGCAAATCATCGCTTTTCCGGCCGATACCGGTCCGCCGTGTAATCCTGCACCGATGGCGTACGTGATGAAGCGGTTCGAAGGCAAGGGCGTGCTGGTGACCGGTGCGGCATCCGGTATCGGCAAGGCGACGGTCGCGCGGTTACTGGCAGAAGGTGCGACGGTGGTCGGCATCGACCTGAGCCCGGATCCACCCGAAACCCTTGCCGGCGAACGCTTCACGTATCTTCCCGCTGACGTCTTGGATGCCGAGGCGGTGGGGGGCGCCGTTGCCGCCGTGGTGGCGGGAGTTGGTCGCCTCGACGGGGTGGTGCACGCGGCCGGTGTCGCCGGCGGCGGCCCGGTGCACCTGCTGCCCGACGCGGAGTGGGACCGCGTGGTGGGCGTCAACCTCAAGGGCACCTTCGTGGTGTCCCGTGCTGCGCTGGGCCAGATGGTGGCGCAGGACCGGGTCGATGGTGAGCGCGGCGTCATCGTGAATCTGGCGAGTATCGAAGGTATCGAGGGCACTGCCGGCGGTAGCTCCTACAACGCGTCCAAGGGCGGGGTGGTGCTGTTGACCAAGAACACCGCCATCGATTACGGGCCGAGCGGGATCCGCGTCAACGTGATCTGCCCGGGCTTCGTCGAGACGCCGATGTTCGATTCGGTGATGGGTATGCCGGGTTTCGAAGGTCCGCGCGCCGGGCTGCGCCACGAGCACAAGCTGCGGCGATTCGGCAGGCCCGACGAGATCGCCTCGGTGGCAGCCTTTCTGCTGTCGTCCGATGCCAGTTTCGTCAGTGGACAGGCACTTGCTGTGGACGGCGGCTACCTCGCGGGCCGCGACCACAACGTCACCGAGCTGATGGGCCTGGGGGAGCAGTAGGCCGCGGGCGGCGCGGTAGACGGACAACTCCAGTGCCTCCCGCGCTCGGCAACCGATGGCCTAGCTGAGCAGTCCCCGGGCCACGTGGGTGATCTGCACTTCATTGCTGCCCGCGTAGATCATCAGAGACTTTGCGTCGCGGGCCAGCTGCTCCACCCGGTACTCGGTCATGTAGCCGTTGCCGCCGAACAGCTGCACCGCTTCCATGGCCACATCGGTGGCTGCCTGCGAGCAGTAGTACTTGATCGCCGACGCCTCGGCCAGTGAAATGGTCGCGCCCGTATCGGCGGCCTCGATCACCCGGAACAGCATGTTGCGCACATTCATTCGGGCCACTTCCATATTGGCCAGCTTGAGCTGGATCAGCTGGAACTGGCCGATCTCCTTGCCCCACAGGACACGGGTCTTGGCGTAGTCGACGCACAGCCGCAGACATTCCTCGATCACGCCCAGTGCCATGGCGGCCACGCCGATCCGTTCGGCGGAGAAATTCGATCGGGCGCTGTCGCGGCCGTCGCCGGCACCGCTGTCCTCGGTCTCGCCCAGCAGATGGTCGCGGCTCAGCCGCACATTGTTGAAGAACAGCTCACCGGTGCGCGAGGAATGAATACCCATCTTGCGGAACGGTTTCGATTGAACGAATCCCTCCATGCCGCGGTCGAGCACGAAGGTCAGGACTTTGCGGTCCCGCTTGTCCGCCGCAGGGTCACCCTCGTCCAGCTTTGCGTAGACAACCACCACGTCGGCATCCGGCCCGTTGGTGATGAAGGTCTTCTGACCGTTGAGGAGGTAATCGTCACCATCGCGCACCACATAGGATTTCATGCCGCCGAACGCATCCGAGCCCGAATCGGGCTCGGTGATGGCCCACGCGCCGACCTTCTCATAGGTGACCAATCCGGGCAGCCAGCGCTCCTGCTGAGCGAGCGTGCCGCGGCCCATGATCGTCGGCACGGTCAGTCCGAGGCTGACGCCCATTCCGGTGACCACGCCCATGCACACCCGGCACAGCTCGGAGACCACGACAAAGCCCATACCCGGCGATCCGCCCGCGCCGAACATGCCGCCGCCACCGGACTTCGACGTCGACTCGCCGCCGTCGCGCATCCGGGCCAATCGCTTGTCCAGCGACTCCTTGGCCATCGCGTCGATTCCGAACGTGGCGAACAACTTTCGGATGACCGGATACGGCTCCATCTCGCCGCTCTCCAGCGCATCGACATGGGGTCGGACCTCTTTGTCCAGGAACTGTCGAACGGCGTCGCGCACCGCAAGGTCGATGTCGGACCACTCGATCATGGATTCTCGATTCGGATTGTCAGACCAGGGCTGGATCTCTGGGTGGTGAGCTCACGACGTTACGCCGCCGGCTTTCGGCCGCAGAGGTACTCGGCGTGTGACCGGAGCGACACGGCTCGACTCATTGCCCGCGCCCAGCGCCACCACCTACGCTGGCGCCGGTGGAGCCCGAGAGACCTGAGACGCCGGAGCAGGTGTCCGCCGGACTTGAGCAGCTCGCCGATGCGGTCACAAAAGCCCCTGCTCAGCAGCAGTCACGCGGTGTCACCGGCTGGATTTCCGAGACCAACCGCAGCCCCGGCGTCATCTCGTTGATCAGACGCGCACGCCGGATACTGCCCGGTGACCCCGAGTTCGGCGATCCGCTGTCGATGGCAGGCGATGGCGGACCCCGGGCCGCCGCGCGAGCCGCCGACCGGCTCCTGCCTCACCACGAGGCCGCGACCCGCGAAGTCAGCCTCGCCGGACTGCAGGTCTGGCAGGCACTCACCGAGCGGCTATCCCGCAAACCGTCGGACTCCGAGGTCACCATCGTCTTCACCGACCTGGTCGGTTTCTCCGACTGGTCGCTGGCCGCGGGCGATGACGCCACCCTGACGCTGCTGCGCCGGGTCTCGGCGGCCATCGAACCGCCGCTGCTTGGCCGCGGCGGTCATATCGTCAAGCGGATGGGCGACGGGATCATGGCGACATTCCGGAGCCCGACGGTTGCCCTCGCTGCTGTGCTGATAGCGCGGGACGCTGTGAAATCGCTTGACGTGGACGGCTACACACCGCGGATGCGATTCGGCCTGCACACCGGCCGGCCGCAGCGCATCGGCGCCGACTGGCTCGGTGTCGACGTCAACATCGCGGCCAGGGTGATGGAACGCGCCACCCGCGGCGGGGTTATCGTCTCTGGACCGACGCTGGACCTCATCGCGCAGACCGATCTCGAGGAACTGGGCGTCACCGTCAAGAAGGTGCGCAAACAGGTCTTCGCGCCACGACAGAGCGGTGTGCCCGCCGACATGGTGATGTACCGAGTCAAGACCCGGCGGGAGCTGCCGGGAGACGACGAAGTCGACGACTAGCGGAACTCGTCGGCGCTGGCCTCGATCCAATCCGACAGCCACTCGGCGGGCGGCTCGTCGAGTAGTTCGCCCGGCATCAGCCAGTCGTAGATTTCCGCATACGTGCGGGTGCGCTGCCCCTCAATCCGGCGGTTGAGCATCGCCGGCGACAACTCACCGAACCCATCGAGTCCCATCGATGCCACGATCTGCGCCGCGCTGGCAACGGTGGCCTGCTGGAAGTGGAACACCCGGTCGGTCTTGTCGGGCACGGACAGGGCCCTGGCCCGGGCCGGGTCCTGGGTGGCGACCCCGGTGGGACAGTGGTTGGTGTTGCAGGTCAGTGCCTGGATGCAGCCGACGGCAAACATCATCGCCCGGGCCGACATGGTGAAGTCAGCGCCCTGGATGATGCGGGTGACGATGTCGACCCCGCTGGCCACCTTGCCCGAGGCGCCGATCCGGATCCGGTCGCGCAGCCCGACCCCGACCAGGCTGTTGTGCACCAGCATCAGCGCCTCGGTGAGCGGCATACCGACGTGGTCCTCGAATTCCTGCGGTGCCGCGCCGGTGCCACCTTCGGAGCCGTCGACGATGACGAAGTCGGGGGTGACGCCGGTCGCCAGCATGGCCTTGCAGATGGACAGGAACTCGCTCCTGGCGCCGATGCACAGCTTGAACCCGACCGGCTTGCCGCCGGACAGTCGCCGCAGCGTCGTGATGAACGCCATCATTTCCACCGGCGTGCGGAACGCGGTGTGTGCCGGCGGCGACACCACGGTCTTGCCTTCGGGGACACCGCGGGTGGCGGCGATCTCGGCGCTCACCTTCGGCCCTGGCAGTACTCCACCGAGACCTGGTTTGGCGCCCTGGGACAACTTGATCGAGACGGCTTTGACCGCGGGCAGCGTGGCCTTCTGGGTGAACAGGGCGGGGTCGAAGTTGCCGTCGGCGTCGCGGCAGCCGAAATACCCCGAACCGAGCTCCCAGATCAGGTCGCCGCCCGGTTTCAGGTGGTAGGGACTGATCCCGCCCTCGCCGGTGTCGTGGGCGAACCCGCCGCGGGCCGCACCACCGTTGAGTGCTTCGATGGCGTTACCCGAGAGTGCGCCGAAACTCATCGCAGAAACATTCAGCAGCGCAATGTCATATGGCTGCGTGCAATCCGGACCGCCGACCCGCACCCGCGGGGCCAGCTCGGTCGCGAGCTTCGCCCGCAGCGAGTGGCGCAGGAATTCGTAGCCGAGGGCGTAGACATCGCGTTCGGTTCCGAACGGCTCGTCACCCTTGGTGCCCTTGGCCCGCTCGTAGACCATGTCGCGGGTCTCACGGTCGAACGGCGTCGCCTCGGTGGGGGATTCGACAAAGTACTGCCGGATCTCGGGCCGGATCTTCTCCAGCAGGAACCGGGCGTGCCCAAGAATCGGATAGGTCCGCAGGATGGAGTGTCTGGTCTGGGTCAGGTCCCAGGTGCCGAGCGCGGCCAGCACACCGAACAGCGCCGCGGGCGGCCACCATCCGTCTCCGGCGATCGAGGCCAGCAGCGCCGAGACGACTGCGGCGAGCCACAGCGCGGCAATGATGGCAGGCCTGAGCACGGCGCGAGGGTATCGCGGCGCACGAGGAGCCGTATCGCGATCACCTATGATCGGCACTTGCGTCTCGGTAGGACGCACCAATCTGTGAGGAGATTCTCGCCGCGTGGGAGACGTGAACCTGTCCGATGAGTCGCTGACGGCGGCGGTCGACGCGGCTAAGAGTGCCTTCGCAGCCGCCGGCGATCTGGATGCACTGGCGCGTGCCAAGACCGAGCAGCTCGGCGACCGGGCGCCCTTGGCGCTGGCCCGTCAAGCGCTGGCCAGCTTGCCCAAGGAGGACCGCGCCGACGCAGGCAAACGCGTCAACGTCGCCCGCGGTGCGGCCCAGCGGCTCTATGACGAGCGTCTGGTGGCGCTGCGGGCGGAGCGCGATGCCGCGGTGCTGGTGGCGGAACGGATCGATGTGACGTTGCCGTCGACTCGTCAGCCCGTCGGTGCCCGGCACCCGATCACGATCCTGGCCGAACACGTCGCCGACACGTTCGTCGCGATGGGCTGGGAACTGGCCGAAGGGCCCGAGGTGGAGACCGAACAGTTCAACTTCGACGCGCTGAACTTCGCGCCTGATCACCCGGCCCGTAGTGAGCAGGACACCTTCCACATCGCGCCGGAAGGGTCGCGGCAGCTGCTGCGCACCCATACGTCCCCGGTGCAGGTGCGTGCGCTGCTGGAGCGTGAGCTGCCGGTCTACATCATTTCGATCGGCCGCACCTTCCGCACCGACGAGCTCGACTCCACGCACACCCCGGTCTTCCATCAGGTCGAGGGTCTGGCCGTGGATCGCGGTCTGACGATGGCGCACCTCAAGGGCACGCTGGATGCGTTCGCGCGCTCCGAGTTCGGGCCCGAGGCCAGGACCAGGATGCGTCCGCACTTCTTCCCGTTCACCGAGCCGTCGGCCGAGGTGGACATCTGGTTCGCGAACAAGAAGGGTGGCGCGGGCTGGGTCGAATGGGGTGGCTGCGGCATGGTCAACCCGAACGTGTTGCGCGCCGCCGGGATTGACCCGCTGGAGTATTCGGGCTTCGCTTTCGGTATGGGCCTGGAGCGAACCCTGCAGTTCCGCAACGGGATTCCCGATATGCGCGACATGGTCGAGGGCGATGTCCGGTTCTCGCTGCCGTTCGGGGTGGGTGCCTGATGCGCATTCCGTACAGCTGGTTGCGGGACGTTGTCGCTGCTGGTGCACCCGGGTGGGATGTCTCCCCAGAGGATCTCGAGCGCGCGTTGATCCGCGTCGGCCACGAGGTCGAAGAGGTGATCACGCTCGGCCCCGTCACCGGTCCGCTGACGATGGGCCGGGTCACCGCCATCGAGGAGCTCACTGAGTTCAAGAAGCCGATCCGCGCCTGCAAGGTCGATGTCGGTGAACCCGATCCGCGCGATATCGTCTGCGGCGCAACCAATTTCGAGGTCGGCGATTTGGTTGTGGTGGCACTGCCCGGCACCACATTGCCAGGTGATTTTCACATCGCCACCCGCAAGACCTACGGGCACATCTCCGACGGGATGATCTGCTCGGCATCGGAAATAAGCCCGGCACTGGGTTTGGGATCATCTGAGCATTCCGGAATCATGGTGTTCCCTCCAGGAACCGCGGAGCCGGGCGCCGACGGGATCGAGGTGCTCGGGCTCGACGACATCGTGTTCGACGTGGCGATCACCCCGGACCGCGGTTACTGCCTGTCGGTGCGAGGGCTGGCCCGCGAGATCGCGTGCGCTTTCGACCTCGACTTCGTCGACCCCGCCGATATCGCACCTCTGCCGGCCGAGCGCGAAGCCTGGCCGCTGACCATCCAACCGGGCACCGGTGTGCAGCGGTTCGGTCTGCGCCCGGTCACCGGAATCGATCCGGCCGCGGTGTCGCCGTGGTGGCTTCGGCGTCGGCTCATATTGTCCGGCATCCGGCCGATCTCTCCGGCCGTGGACGTCACCAACTACGTGATGATCGAACTCGGCCATCCGATGCATGCGCACGATCGCAGCCTGATCACCGGCGGCTTCGACGTGAGGTTCGCCCGGCCCGGTGAAACCGTCGTCACATTGGACGACGTTGAGCGCACGCTTGATCCAGGCGACGTGCTGATCGCTGACGATGTCGCCGTCGCGGCCATCGGCGGCGTGATGGGCGCGGGCACCACCGAGGTCCGCTCGAGCACCACTGATGTCCTGCTCGAAGCGGCGGTCTGGGATCCGGCGACGACGTCGCGCACCCAGCGGCGCCTGCATCTGGTCAGCGAGGCCGGTCGCCGCTACGAGCGCTCCGTGGACCCGGCCATCTCGGTGGCCGCCATCAACCGGTGCGCCGCGCTGCTCGCCGAGATCGCCGGCGGCACCATCGAACCCGCGCTGACCGACTGGCGCGGCGACCCGCCACGCGAAGACTGGTCGCACCCGCCGGTCCGCATCCCTGCGGATCTGCCGGATCGCACTGCTGGCGTCGAATACGGCGACGGCGTCACCGCCGCCCGGCTCGCCCAGGTAGGCGCCGAGGTGGTTGCCGAGGCTGACGGCGTGCTGGTCGTGACCCCGCCGAGTTGGCGCCCGGACCTGGTGCAGCCTGCGGACCTCGTCGAAGAGGTGCTGCGACTGGAGGGGCTCGACAAGATCCCGTCGGTGTTGCCGCAGGCACCCGCCGGTAGAGGCCTGACTGCTCTGCAGAAACGCCGCCGGGCGATCGGCAAATCGCTGGCGCTGTCCGGATATGTCGAGATTTTGCCGACGCCGTTCTTGCCCGCCGGGGTGTTCGACCAGTGGGGTCTGCCCGACGACGACGTCCTGCGCGCCACCACGACCGTGCTCAACCCGCTGGAGGCCGACCGGCCGCAGCTGGCCACCACGCTGCTTCCCGGGCTGTTGGAAGCGTTGGCACGCAACGTGTCCCGTGGTGCGGTCGACACGGCGCTGTTCGCCATCGCTCAGGTGGTGCAGCCGACGACCGAGACCAGAGCGGTCGACCTGATCCCGACCGACCGCAGGCCGACCGATGACGAGATCGCGATGCTCGACGCGTCGCTGCCGGAACAGCCGCAACATGTCGGTGTCGTGCTGACCGGGTTGCGCGAACCGCGCGGACCATGGGGACCGGGTCGGCCCGTCGAGGCGGCCGATGCTTTCGAAGCGGTCCGAGTGATCGCCGCGGCCAGCGGAGTCGACGTCACGTTGCGGACGGCCCAGCGGTTGCCGTGGCACCCCGGCCGCTGCGCGGAAGTCTTCGTCATCTCGGGGGGTACCGAGACCAGCGTTGGCTACGCCGGCCAATTGCATCCGGCCGTGATCGAACGGACGGGCCTGCCCAAGGGCACCTGCGCCGCCGAGCTCAACTTGGCGGCGATCCCGGTCACCGAGTCGCTGCCCGCACCGAAGGTGTCTCCGTTCCCCGCGGTGTTCCAGGACGTCAGCCTCGTCGTCGACGAGGCCGTGTCCGCCCAAGCCGTTGTTGAGGCCGTCCGCGCGGGCGCAGGCGAACTGCTGGAAGCCGTCCAGCTGTTCGATGTCTACACCGGCCCGCAGATCGGCGAACAGCGCAAATCGCTGACCCTGGCACTGCGGTTCCGCGCCGCGGACCGGACCCTGACCGAGGACGAGGCTAGCGCGGCCCGCGACGCGGCCGTGGCCGCCGCGGCCGAGGCCGTCGGCGCGGTGCAGAGGGCCTAGCTTTTCCGCGCTTTTCCGGGCGAGCAGACGTAAACGTCCCTGATCGTCGACCAATTGCGGGATGTTTGCGTCTGGTCGCCGAAGAATGAATTTGCATCTGAACGCATAACCATGCAAAATTTCCCGCATGGTTTCGGTGGCACTGGCAGGAGCGAGCGGTTACGCAGGCGGCGAGATTCTGCGGCTTCTCCTCGGGCACCCCGCATATACGGACGGTCGGCTGAGCATCGGCGCACTCACCGCGGCGGCCAGCGCAGGCACCGCACTCGGCGAGCACCATCCGCATCTGCTGCCGCTGGCCCAGCGTGTTCTGGAACCCACCGATCTCGACGTGCTCAAGGGGCACGACGTCGTCTTCCTGGCGTTGCCGCACGGCCACTCCGCGGCACTGGCCGAGCAGCTCGGACCCGACACCCTGGTGATCGACTGCGGTGCCGACTTCCGGCTCACCGACGCCGGCGCCTGGGAGCGGTTCTACGGTTCGCCGCACGCCGGCAGTTGGCCCTACGGACTGCCCGAACTGCCCGGTGGCCGGGACGCGCTGCGCGGCACCCGGCGGGTCGCCGTGCCCGGCTGTTATCCGACGGCGGCGCTGCTGGCCCTGCTCCCGGCCGTCGCCGAGGATCTCGTCGAACCCGCGGTCACTGTCGTCGCCGTCAGCGGTACCTCCGGTGCGGGCCGCGCCGCCAAGGTCGACCTGCTGGCGTCGGAGGTGATCGGCTCGGCCCGGGCGTACAACATCGCCGGTGCCCACCGGCACACTCCGGAGATCGCGCAGGGTCTGCGCGCCGTCACCGCCAAAGACGTCACCGTCTCGTTCACCCCGGTGCTCATCCCCACTTCGCGCGGCATCCTGGCCACCTGCACCGCACGCACCACCGCTCCGGTTTCGCAGCTCCGGGCCGCCTACGAAAAGGCTTACGAAGCTGAACCGTTCATCCACTTGCTGCCGGAGGGACAACTGCCCCGCACCGGCTCGGTGATCGGCAGCAACGCCGCGCAGCTTCAGGTCGCCGTCGATCAGGACGCCGGTGTCTTTGTCGCGGTCTGCGCCATCGACAATCTTGTCAAGGGCACCGGCGGTGCCGCCGTCCAGTCGATGAACCTCGCACTTGATTGGCCGGAAATCGAAGGGCTGTCGACCGTAGGAGTGGCACCATGACCGAAATCGTCAACAATCCCACTACCGCGCGGCTCGTCCGAACCCAGGGCGTCACCGCGCCGGCTGGTTTCCGCGCCACGGGAATCTCGGCCGGTATCAAGGCGTCCGGAAAACTGGACCTGGCCTTGGTGTTCAACGAGGGTCCCGATCATGGCGCCGCCGCGGTGTTCACCCGCAATCAGGTCAAGGCCGCCCCCGTGTTGTGGAGCCAGCAGGTGCTCACCACGGGTCAGTTGCGCGCGGTGATCCTGAATTCCGGCGGTGCCAATGCCTGCACCGGCCCCGGCGGGTTCCAGGACACCCACGCGACCGCTGAGGCGGTGGCCGCCGCGCTCTCACAATGGGGCACCGAAACCGGGGCCATCGAGGTGGCGGTCTGCTCGACCGGGTTGATCGGCGACCGGTTGCCTCTTGCCAAGGTGCTGGCCGGCGTCACCGATATCGTGCACGAAATGGCCGGTGGCCTGACCGGCGGCGACGAAGCCGCGCGGGCCATCATGACCACTGACACCGTGCCGAAACAGGTTGCGCTGCATCACCAGGACAACTGGACCGTCGGCGGGATGGCCAAGGGCGCCGGGATGTTGGCACCTTCGCTGGCCACCATGCTGTGTGTCATCACCACCGATGCTGTTGCCGACTCTGCAGCGCTGGACCAGGCGTTGCGCAAGGCCGCGGCGCGTACCTTCGACCGCCTCGACGTCGACGGCAGCTGCTCCACCAACGACACCGTGCTGCTGCTCGCATCGGGCGCCAGCGAGATCACGCCCAGCCAAGACGAGCTCGACGACGCGGTGCTGCGGGTGTGCGACGACCTGTGCGCGCAGCTGCAATCCGACGCCGAAGGGGTGACTAAGCGGGTCGCCATCTCCGTCGTCGGCGCCGCCACCGAGGATGACGCCGTGGCCGCCGCCCGCGTAATCGCCCGCGACAGCCTGGTCAAGACCGCGCTGTTCGGCTCCGACCCGAACTGGGGCCGGGTGCTGGCCGCGGTCGGGATGGCGCCGGTGCGGCTCGATCCCAACCGGATCTCGGTGTCCTTCAACGGTTTCCCGGTCTGCATCGACGGTGCCGGCGCACCCGGCGCGCGTGACGTCGATCTGTCCGGCGACGTCATCACCGTCACGGTCGACCTCGGCGCCGGTGATGCACAGGCCACCGTCAGGACCACTGACCTGTCCCATGGCTATGTCGAAGAGAACTCGGCATACAGTTCATGACCGTGCCAACGGAGACCCACACCAAGGCGCAGGTGCTCGCCGAAGCCTTGCCCTGGCTCAAACAGCTGCACGGCAAGATCGTTGTCGTCAAGTACGGCGGTAACGCGATGACCGACGATCTCCTCAAAGCCGCGTTCGCCGCCGATATGGTCTTCCTGCGCAACTGCGGTATTCATCCTGTCGTCGTCCACGGTGGCGGGCCGCAGATCAGCGCGATGCTCAAACGCCTCGGTATCGCAGGCGATTTCAAAGGTGGCTTCCGGGTCACCACCCCCGAGGTCCTCGATGTGGCCAGGATGGTGCTGTTCGGTCAGGTCGGCCGCGAACTGGTCGGCCTCATCAATGCGCACGGGCCCTACGCAGTCGGTGTCACCGGCGAAGACGCCCAGCTGTTCACCGCCGTGCGGCGCAGTGTGCTGGTCGACGGCGTGTCCACCGATATCGGACTGGTCGGCGACGTCGACCAGGTCAATGCCGTCTCGATCCTGGATCTCATTGCGGCAGGACGTATTCCGGTGGTCTCGACGATCGCCCCCGATACCGCGGGTGTCGTGCACAACATCAACGCCGACACCGCGGCCGCGGCACTGGCCGAGGCGTTGGGCGCCGAGAAGCTGTTGATGCTCACCGATGTCGAAGGCCTGTACACCGACTGGCCCGATCGGGACTCACTCGTCAGTGAGATCGACGCCGGCGCGCTGGCACAACTGTTGCCGCGGCTGGAGAGTGGCATGGTGCCCAAGATCGAAGCGTGTCTGCGGGCGGTCGGAGGTGGTGTGCCCAGCGCACACGTCATCGACGGCCGAGTGGAGCACTGCGTGTTGGTCGAACTGTTCACCGATGAAGGCGCAGGGACGAAGGTGATACCCGCATGACGAACATGACGAATACCGAAGCCCTGCAGCAGCGTTGGTCGACCGTGATGATGGACAACTACGGCACCCCGGCGCTGGCCCTGGCCAGTGGTGACGGCGCTGTCGTCACCGATCCGGACGGCAAGACCTACATCGACTTCCTGGCCGGCATTGCGGTCAACATTCTCGGGCACCGGCACCCGGCGGTCATCGAAGCCGTGACAAACCAGCTGAACACGTTGGGGCACACGTCGAACTTCTATGCCACCGAACCTGGCATCGCGCTGGCCGAGGCGCTCGTCGCGCATCTGGGCACCGACGCCAGGGTGTTCTTCTGCAACTCCGGCACCGAGGCCAACGAGGTCGCCTTGAAGATCACCCGCTTGACGGGGCGGACGAAACTCGTTGCCGCCGAGGGTGGTTTTCACGGTCGCACGATGGGTTCACTGGCGCTGACCGGCCAGCCGGCCAAGCGGGCGCCCTTCGAACCACTGCCCGGTGATGTCACCTTCGTCCCGTACGGCGACAGCGCGGCGCTGGAAGCCGCCGTCGGTGACGACACTGCCGCGGTCTTCCTGGAACCGATCATGGGGGAGGGCGGCGTCGTCGTCCCGCCGGCCGGCTATCTGGCCGCGGCCCGTGAGATCACGACGAAACACGGTGCGCTGCTGGTGCTGGACGAAGTGCAGACCGGTGTGGGGCGTACGGGTGCCTTTTTCGCCCACCAGCACGACGGCATCACCCCCGATGTCGTCACGCTGGCCAAGGGGCTCGGCGGCGGTCTGCCGATCGGTGCGTGCCTGGCCATCGGCGCGACCGCGGACCTGCTGACCCCTGGCCTGCACGGCAGCACGTTCGGTGGTAACCCGGTCTGCGCGGCCGCCGCGCTGGCGGTGCTGAAGACCCTGGCCGCCGAGGACCTCGTCGAAAGTGCCGGCGCACTCGGCAAGAGGCTCAGCGTTGGTATCGATGAGCTGAGTCATCCTCTGGTGGACCATGTTCGGGGCAAGGGCCTGCTGCAGGGTATGGTGCTGACTTCACCCAAGGGTAAAGCCGTCGAACTCGCGGCCCGTGAGGCCGGTTTCCTGGTGAATGCGGCGGCCCCTGACGTGATCAGGCTGGCCCCGCCGCTGATCATCACCGACGCGCAGATCGACGATCTCCTGACCGCGTTGCCCGCCATCCTCGATTCCGCCCAGGAGGCTCGATTATGACTGCAATCCGGCATTTCCTGCGCGATGACGACCTGACCCCCCAGGAGCAGGCCGAGGTTCTCGCGCTGGCCGCCGAGGTCAAGAAGGCGCCGATGAGCCGTCGGCCGCTGGAAGGCCCGCGGGGAGTGGCGGTGATCTTCGAGAAGAACTCCACCCGAACCCGGTTCTCCTTCGAGATGGGCATTGCGCAACTCGGCGGGCACGCCGTCGTCGTCGACGGCCGCAGCACCCAGCTGGGCCGCGAGGAAACGCTCGAGGACACCGGGAAGGTGTTGTCCCGCTATGTCGATGCCATCGTGTGGCGCACCTTTGCCCAGGAGCGGCTGACGGCGATGGCGTCGGGTTCCAGCGTGCCGATCATCAACGCGTTGTCCGACGAGTTCCACCCGTGCCAGGTGCTGGCCGACCTGCAGACCCTGGCCGAACGCAAGGGCGCGCTTCCTGGGCTGAAGATGACGTATTTCGGCGACGGCGCCAACAATATGGCGCACTCGCTGATGCTGGGCGGCGTGACCGCGGGCATGCACGTGACCATCGCGGCCCCGGCCGGCTTCGAACCCCACCCGATGTTCGTCGCGGCCGCCGAGAAGCGGGCTGCCGAGACCGGTGCCCGAGTGACGGTGACCAACGATGCGAAGGCGGCCGCCGACGGCGCCGACGTCCTGGTGACCGACACCTGGACGTCGATGGGACAGGAGAACGACGGCCTCGACCGGGTCCGGCCCTTCCGGCCGTTTCAGGTCAACGCCGGCCTGCTCGGTCTGGCTGATTCCGAAGCTGTTGTGCTGCACTGCCTCCCCGCGCACCGCGGCCACGAGATCACCGACGACGTGCTCGACGGGCCGCAGAGTGCCGTCTGGGACGAGGCCGAGAACCGCTTGCACGCGCAGAAGGCGCTGTTGGTGTGGCTCTTGGAACGATCCCGATGACCAGCAGCCCCAAGACCGCCCCGGAAGTCTCGGCGACTCGCGCCGGCCGGCAGGCCCGCATCGTCGCGATTCTGTCGGCGCAGCCGGTACGCAGCCAGACCGAACTGGCGGGACTGCTGGCCGCCGAGGGAATCGAGGCCACGCAGGCCACGCTCTCGCGCGACCTGGAGGAGCTGGGCGCGGTCAAACTGCGCGGCGCCGACGGCGGCGTCGGAGCCTACGTGGTGCCCGAGGACGGCAGCCCCGTCCGTGGTGTCTCCGGCGGTACCGAACGGGTCTCGCGCCTGCTCGCGGACCTGCTGGTGTCGACCGATGCCAGCGGCAACCTCGCTGTCCTGCGCACTCCGCCTGGGGCGGCGCACTATCTGGCCAGCGCGATCGACCGGGCGGCCCTACCGTTCGTGGTCGGAACGATCGCCGGGGATGACACCATCCTGGTGATCGCACGTGAACCAATGACCGGGGCCGAACTGGCGACCGTCATCGAAAACCTGTCCTCGAAAACCTGAAGTAGCTTTTCCCAAACGAAGGAGATTTGTTCATGTCCGAGCGCGTCATCTTGGCGTATTCCGGCGGTCTAGACACCTCGGTGGCGATCAGCTGGATCGGCAAGGAGACCGGCCGCGAGGTCGTCGCCGTGGCGATCGACCTCGGTCAGGGTGGTGAGGACATGGAGGTCGTGCGCCAGCGTGCGCTGGACTGCGGTGCCGTCGAGGCCAAGGTCGTCGATGCCCGCGACGAGTTCGCGAACGAGTACTGCCTGCCGACCATCCAGTCCAATGCCCTCTACATGGACCGCTATCCGCTGGTCTCGGCGATCAGCCGGCCGCTGATCGTGAAGCATCTGGTCGAGGCGGCCCGGGAGTTCGACGGCCGTGTCGTCGCGCACGGCTGCACCGGCAAGGGCAATGACCAGGTTCGGTTCGAGGTCGGATTCGCCTCGCTGGCACCCGATCTGGAGGTCCTGGCTCCGGTGCGGGACTACGCGTGGACGCGGGAGAAGGCCATCGCGTTCGCCGAGGAGAACGCCATCCCGATCAACGTCACCAAGCGCTCGCCGTTCTCCATCGACCAGAACGTCTGGGGTCGCGCGGTCGAGACCGGCTTCCTCGAGCACCTGTGGAACGCGCCGACCAAGGATGTCTACGACTACACCGAGGACCCGACGGTCAACTGGAAGACCCCCGACGAGGTGATCGTCGGATTCGAGAAGGGGGTGCCGGTCTCCATAGATGGGCGCGCGGTAACCGTCTTGGAAGCCATCGTCGAACTGAACCGCCGTGCCGGCGCGCAGGGCGTCGGCCGCCTCGATGTGGTGGAAGACCGGCTCGTCGGTATCAAGAGCCGCGAGATCTACGAGGCGCCAGGCGCGATGGTCCTCATCACCGCGCATACCGAACTCGAACATGTCACGTTGGAGCGTGAACTCGGGCGGTTCAAGCGCAATACGGACCAGAAGTGGGGTGAGCTGGTGTACGACGGTCTGTGGTACTCGCCGCTCAAGCGTGCGCTGGAGTCGTTCGTCGCCAACACACAGGAGCATGTCACCGGCGAGGTTCGAATGGTGTTGCACGGCGGACACATTGCGGTCAACGGCCGACGCAGCCCGACGTCGCTCTACGACTTCAACCTGGCCACCTACGACGAGGGCGATACGTTCGACCAGTCGTCGGCGAAAGGCTTCGTGCACGTCCACGGCCTGTCGTCGAAGATCGCTGCCCGCCGGGACCTGAACCTGTGACGGGCGCGACCCAGTGAGCACCAACGAAGGCGCGCTGTGGGGCGGCCGGTTCGCCGGCGGCCCGTCGGAGGCCCTTGCCGCGCTGAGCAAGTCGACCCATTTCGACTGGGTGCTGGCCCCGTACGATGTCACCGCGTCCAAGGCGCACGCCCGGGTACTGCACCGGGCCGGGCTGTTGACCGACGAGCAGCGTGACGGGTTACTGGCCGGCCTCGACAGCCTCGGCGAGGACGTCGCCGACGGTAGCTTCGGCCCGATCGTCACCGACGAGGACGTTCACGGCGCCCTCGAGCGCGGTCTGATCGACCGCGTCGGTGCCGACCTCGGTGGCCGCCTGCGCGCAGGGCGCTCACGAAATGACCAGGTGGCGACGCTGTTTCGGATGTGGCTGCGCGACGCGGTCCGCCGCGTGGCCGACGGTGTGCTCGGTGTCGTCACCGCGCTGGCCACCCAGGCCGCCGCGCATCCGACCGCGATCATGCCCGGCAAGACGCATCTACAGTCGGCCCAGCCGATCCTGCTGGCCCACCACCTGCTGGCGCACGCCCATCCGCTGCTGCGCGATGTCGATCGGATCGCCGACTTCGACGATCGCACCGCGGTGTCGCCCTACGGCTCCGGCGCGCTGGCCGGCTCGTCGCTGGGGCTGGATCCCGACGCCATCGCCGCTGATCTCGGGTTCGCCAAGGCTGCGGACAACTCCGTCGATGCCACGGCTGCAAGGGATTTCGCAGCCGAGGCCGCCTTCGTGCTGGCGATGATAGGGGTCGACCTGTCGCGGCTGGCGGAGGACATCATCCTGTGGAGCTCGACGGAATTCGGTTACGTCAAGCTGAATGACTCGTGGTCGACCGGCAGTTCGATCATGCCGCAGAAGAAGAACCCCGATATCGCCGAGTTGGCCCGCGGAAAGTCCGGCCGGCTGATCGGAAACCTGACCGGTCTGCTGGCCACGCTCAAGGCGCAGCCGCTGGCCTACAACCGGGATCTGCAGGAAGACAAGGAACCGCTGTTCGACTCGGTCGCACAGCTGGAGCTGCTGCTCCCTGCGATGGCCGGCCTGGTCGGCACGCTGACGTTCGACACCCAGCGGATGGCGGACCTGGCGCCGGCCGGCTACACCCTGGCCACCGACATCGCCGAGTGGCTGGTCCGCAAGGGCGTGCCGTTCCGGGTGGCCCATGAGGCGGCCGGTGCGGCGGTCAAAGTGGCCGAGGCACGCGGTGTCGGGCTCGATGAACTGACCGATGACGAATTCGCCGAGATCAGCCCTGAGCTGACGCCGGACGTGCGCGCAGTCCTGACCGTAGACGGTTCGGTCAACTCGCGCGATGCCCGCGGGGGTACCGCACCCGTCCAGGTGGCCAACCAACTCGGCGTCGTTCGCGACACCGCCGACCAGCTGCGGATCCGGTTGCGCCGCTAGCTACTCGGAGAACTCCGACAGTTCCAACCAACGGTCCTCGAGCTCGGCGTTCTCCGCCTCCAACGCGCGCAATCGGGTGGTCAGCTCCGCCAGTCCCGCGTAGTCGCTGGCGTCATGTTCGGCCATCGTGACATGCAGGGCGGCAATCTGTTTGGCGATCTTGGCGATCTTGCGCTCGGCAGCCGCGATCTCCTTCTGCGTCGTGTAGAGATCGGCGCCGGCCGAGCCCCCACCTGACGATGTCGGATTCGACCCTGCGGAGGCCGGCGCAGCCTTCGCTAGCCGCAGGTATTCGTCGACGCCGCCGGGCAGGTGGCGCAGCCGTCCGTCGAGGATCGCGTACTGCTGATCGGTGACGCGCTCGAGCAGGTACCGATCGTGCGAGACGACGATCAGTGTGCCGGGCCATGAGTCCAGCAGGTCTTCGGTAGCGGCCAACATGTCAGTGTCGACGTCGTTGGTGGGCTCGTCGAGGACCAGGACGTTCGGCTCCGACAGAATGGTCAGCAACAGCTGCAGCCGGCGCCGCTGACCACCGGAGAGTTCCCCGACCCGGGCGGAGAGGTGTTCGCGACGGAACCCGAGCCGTTCCAGCAGCTGCGCGGGGGTGATGTCTTTGCCGTCCACCTGGAAATCGGTCTGCAGCTGGGCCAGTACTTCGCGGACCATCTCGGCTTCGTGGGCGGCCAGGATGCCGGCCTGTTGGTCGAGCATCGCCAGCTTCACGGTCTTCCCGCGCTTGACCCGACCGCTGTCGGGGGTGACCGTGCCGGCGATCAAGCCGAGTAGCGTCGATTTACCCGCGCCGTTGGCGCCCAGGATGCCGGTGCGTTCGCCCGGACCGATCCGCCACTCGATATCGCGCAGGATCGGCCTGGCGTCATAGGAGACCGAAACGTCCAGCAGGTCGACGACTTCCTTACCGAGGCGGGCCGTCGCGAGCTTGGCCAGTTCGATCGGATTCCGCAGTGGCGGCACGTCTTCGATCAGCTGGTTGGCCGCTTCGATGCGGAACTTCGGCTTCGACGTGCGGGCCGGGGCTCCGCGGCGCAGCCAGGCCAGCTCCTTTTTCATCAGGTTCTGGCGTTTCGCCTCCATCGTCGCGGCCTGACGGTCTCGTTCCACCCGCTGCAAGATGTACGCCGCATAGCCACCGTCGAAGGGCTCCACGATGCCGTCGTGCACTTCCCAGGTGGTCAGGGCAACTTCGTCGAGGAACCACCGGTCGTGGGTCACGACCAGCAGACCGCCGCTGGTGCGGGCCCAGCGCGTCTTGAGGTGACCCGCCAGCCACGTGATGCCCTCCACGTCGAGGTGGTTGGTGGGCTCGTCGAGGGCGATGACATCCCAGTCGCCCATCAGTAGCTGGGCCAGCTGGACGCGGCGACGCTGGCCACCTGAGAGCGTCGAGACCAGGGCGTCCCAGGCGATATCGGCGACCAACCCGCCGACGACATCGCGGACTTTGGGGTCACCGGCCCACTCGTGATCGGCCAGGTCACCGACCAATACGTGGCCGACCGTGCTGGCGCCGTCGAGGATGTCTGATTGGTCGAGGAAACCGACCCGGACGCCGGTGCGACGGGTAACCCGACCCGAATTAGGAATGAGTTCACCGGTCAGCATGCTCAGCAGGCTCGATTTGCCATCACCGTTGCGGCCGACGATCCCGATGCGGTCGCCTTCGTTGACGCCGACCGTCAAGGAGTCGAAGACCACCTGCGTCGGGAATTCCAGATGCAGTGCCTCAGCTCCAAGCAGGTGTGCCACCGGGCCACCCTAGTGTCCGATTGCAAGCCTGGCCAAAGCAAAAGACCGTACATATGCGGTATGCCATGATGTGCAAGCTGTCGGGCCCATCAAGCAGGACATTCGTAGGGGAGCAGCGAGTGGATGTGAATCTGTCGGCGGTTACCAGACCGGTCATCAGACCCGTGGAGCGCCTGCTTGCCACGGCGCAGAACGGGTTGGAGGTGCTGCGTCTCGGTGGACTGGAGACGGGCACGGTGCCGTCGCCATTCCAGATCGTCGAGAGCGTGCCGATGTACAAGCTCCGGCGGTATTTTCCGCCGGACGTTCGGCCCGGAAAGCGGCCACCCGGGGCGCCGGTCCTGATGGTCCATCCGATGATGATGTCGGCCAATATGTTCGACGTCACCCGTGACGACGGTGCCGTGGGCATCCTGCACGCCTCGGGACTCGATCCGTGGGTGATCGATTTCGGCGAGCCCGACAAGGTCGAGGGCGGCATGCAACGCACGCTGGCCGATCACGTTGTCGCGCTCAGCCAGGCGATCGACACCATCAAGGCGACTACCGGCTCCGACGTACACCTCGCGGGCTACTCGCAGGGCGGGATGTTCGCCTACCAGACGGCGGCGTACCGCCGCTCGAAAGATCTCGCGAGCATCATCACCTTCGGTGCGCCGGTCGACACGCTGGCCGCCTTGCCGATGGGTATCCCGCCGAACCTCGGTGTAGTGGCCGCCGATTTCATGGCCGACCATGTGTTCAACCACCTCGACATCCCAGGATGGTTGGCTCGCACAGGTTTTCAGATGCTCGATCCGCTCAAGACGGCCAAGGCCCGGGTGGACTTCGTGCGCCAGCTACATGACCGCGAGGCGCTGCTGCCGCGCGAGCAGCAGCGTCGCTTCCTGGATTCCGAGGGCTGGATCGCCTGGTCCGGGCCTGCGGTCTCCGAACTTCTCAAACAGTTCATCGCCCACAACCGCATGATGACCGGCGGTTTCGCGATCAACGGCCAGCTGGTGACGCTGACCGACATCACCTGTCCTGTGTTGGCGTTCGTCGGCGAGGTCGACGATATCGGTCAACCCGCGTCGGTCCGCGGTATCCGGCGTGCCGCTCCCGATGCCGACATCTACCAGACCCTGATCCGGACCGGACATTTCGGCCTCGTCGTCGGATCGAAGGCTGCGATGCAGACGTGGCCGACGGTCGCCGACTGGGTGTTGTGGCTGTCCGGCCATGGCTCCAGGCCGGCCAACGTCGTCCCGATGGAGGACCAGCAGGCCGAGGACGACGAGAGCGGTGTGCAGTTCGCGTCGCGCGTGGTGCACAGTGTCGGCGAGGCTTCCGAGGTGGCGATCGCACTGGCCAGAGGCGCCGCCGGGGCGGTGGTGGCCGCCAACAAGTCGATGCGGACCCTGGCCGTCGAGACCGCCAGGACGCTGCCGCGGCTGACGCGGCTCGGCCAGATCAACGATCACACCAGGATCTCGCTCGGCCGCATCATGTCCGAGCAGGCCCGCGGCGCCCCGACCGGTGAGTTCCTGCTGTTCGACGGCCGGGTGCACACGTATGAAGCGGTGGACCGCCGCGTCAACAATGTCGTGCGCGGCCTGATCGACGTCGGCGTGCGCCAAGGCGACCACGTGGGTGTGCTGATGGAGACCCGCCCCAGTGCACTGGTGGCGATCGCCGCGCTGTCGCGCCTCGGTGCCGTGGCCGTGCTGATGCCCACCGACGGGGACCTGGCGGCAGCGGCGCGCCTCGGCGGGGTGGCCGAGATCCTCACCGATCCGACCAACCTCAACACCGCCAGGCAGCTTTCCCTGCAGGTGCTTGTCCTCGGCGGCGGTGAATCTCGCGATCTGAACATCGCCGACGGCCAAGACGTCATCGACATGGAGCAGATCGACCCGGACGCGGTCGAGCTGCCCGGCTGGTACCGGCCCAACCCCGGATTGGCTCGGGATCTGGCGTTCGTCGCCTTCAGCACCGTCGGCGGCGACCTCGTCGCCAAGCAGATCACCAATTACCGCTGGTCGTTGTCGGCGTTCGGCACCGCTTCGACCGCCGCCCTGGGCCGTGGTGACACTGTGTACTGCCTCACCCCGTTGCATCATCAATCCGGACTGCTGGTGGCACTCGGTGGCGCGGTCGTCGGCGGCGCGCGTATCGCACTGTCGCGCGGGCTGCGCCCGGACCGATTCGTGCAGGAGGTCCGGCAGTACGGCGTCACCGTCGTCACCTACACCTGGGCGATGCTGCGCGAGGTCATCGACGATCCCTCGTTCGGCCTGCACGGAAACCATCCGGTGCGGCTGTTCATCGGGTCCGGTATGCCCACCGGGCTCTGGAACCAGGTCACCGAGGCATTCTCGCCGGCGCAGGTTGTCGAGTTCTTTGCCACGACGGACGGGCAGGCGGTCCTCGCCAACGTCTCGGGCGCCAAGGTCGGCAGCAAAGGCCGGCCCCTGCCCGGCGGTGGTCAGATCGAACTGGCTGCCTACGACGCGGATTCCGATCTGATCCTCGAGGATGACCGGGGTTTCGTGCAGGTGGCAGGGGTCGATGAGGTCGGGGTGCTGTTGGCCCGGCCCCGCGGCCCGATCGACCCGACCGCATCGGTCAAAAGGGGGGTGTTCGCCCCCGCCGACACGTGGGTGTCCACCGAATACCTGTTCCGCCGCGACGCCGATGGTGACTACTGGCTGGTCGGCAACCGCGGCGCGCTCATCACCACTGACCGCGGCATCGTCTATCCCGAACCGATCACCGACGCGATCAGCAAGGTCAGCTCGGTGGACCTCGCGGTGACCTACGGTGTTGCGGTCGGCGGCCGGGAAGTGGCAGTCACCGCGCTGACGTTGCTGCCTGGTGCGACGGTCACGACGGCCGATCTGGCCGATGCGGTCTCAGCACTGCCGGTCGGGATGCCGCCCGACGTCATCCATATCGTCGACGACCTGCCGCTTTCGGCGACCTATCGGCCCTCGGTCGGCGCACTGAAGGCGGCCGGGCTGCCCAAGGCGGGCCGGAATGCGTGGTACCTCGAAGTGGGCACCGGCCAGTTCAAGCGACTGACCAGTGCGGTGCGGTCTGAGCTTGCCGGGGCGTAACAGATGCTGCCGGGGATCCGATGCGCTGTTAGGCTCGCCTCCACGGTTGAAGGGAATCGCATGACTTACCGGGCGACACAGAGTGCCACTATGAACCGGCTCGGCCGCATCTTCGGAGGCGCCGTTCTCAGCGGTGGGGTGGCAGTCGCGGTCACGCTGGGGATCAGTGCGAGCACCGCGCAGGCTGACACCACCACTCAAGCGGCCGCGCCGGCCG
This sequence comes from Mycolicibacterium komossense, assembly GCF_025822605.1. Lineage (GTDB taxonomy): Bacteria > Actinomycetota > Actinomycetes > Mycobacteriales > Mycobacteriaceae > Mycobacterium > Mycobacterium komossense. The sequence goes on from NZ_JACKTY010000007.1 coordinate 29,505, forward strand.
ATGCAGCGGCACCTCAGAACGCCGATCAATTGCTTGCCGTCATCGGTCAGGAATATGACACCGGCGCGGGCGGCGGCCAGGTCTCCAACTTGATTCACGCAGTGCTGCAGCTGCGGGCGCAGGGGTTCAAACCGTCGCCGGCGAACGCGGCGGCACTCTCCGATGCACTGAGCTACCGGCCCAACCAGGTGCCGTTGATCAATGCACTGAAGTCAACCCTGGCGTACCAGCAGAAGCAGCAGTCGCGGGCACAGCCGCCGTCATCGGGTGGTGGCTACACGATTGGTATCAACCAGTACGACCCGTCCAATCCCAGCGTCCTGGGCGGTTTCGGGGTGTCCGGCCCCAACGGCGGAATCGGCATCGGTGGCGGATAGCCTTCTCGCCGTGCTCGATCAGAAACTGCTCAGCATCATCGTGTGCCCGGCTGACCGGGGACCACTGCTCTACGTCGACAACAAGCTTTACAACCCGCGGCTTCGCCGTGTCTACCGCATCGATGACGGCATTCCGGTGCTGCTGATCGACGAGGCCACCGATGTCAACGATGAAGAGCATGCCCGGCTGGTGGCGGCTTCCGGTCCGGTTTCCTGACGAATCAGCGTTGATCGCGGGGGAGTCGGTCTGGGCACAATGATGCTGGTGAGCGCATCGCGGTTGGCGACGGACCCGTTGAGCGCAGCGAAGTTGCTGCTCGGCGCCACTCTGACCGGCCGCGATGCCAGCGCGATCGTCGTCGAGGTCGAGGCCTACGGGGGTATTCCCGACGGTCCATGGCCTGATGCGGCCTCGCACTCCTATCGGGGGCGCGGTGGTCGCAACGAGATCATGTGGGGGTTGGCCGGTCGGTTGTATACCTACCGCAGCCACGGAATCCACGTGTGCGCCAACGTCGTCTGCGGGCCCGACGATGTCGCGGCGGCGGTGCTGTTGCGTGCCGGGGTGGTTGTCGACGGGGTCGAGTCGGCCCGCGAGCGCAGAGGTGCCACAGTCCGAGACGTCGCGTTGGCGCGCGGTCCAGGGAATCTGTGTTCGGCGTTGGGCATCACGATGTCCGATAACGGCCTCGACCTTTTCGATCCCGGCAGTCCGGTCCGGCTCACGCTGGGTGACCGGCAGCCCGCCGTCAGTGGCCCGCGCGTCGGCGTCAGTAAGGCAGCCGATCGGCCATGGCGACTCTGGCTGGCGGGGCGCCGGGAGGTCTCGGCGTTTCGACGCAGCCCACGGGCCCCGGTGCCCGGCGCGAGCGACTGACAATCGGTGATGCGGGAAGATCTACGCATGAGCACGACGATTTTCGACGAACTTCAATGGCGCGGACTGATCGCGCAATCCACCGATCTCGACGCGCTCGCCACTGAGGCGGCTGGGGGACCGTTGACGGTGTACGCGGGTTTCGACCCGACCGCCCCGAGTCTGCATGCCGGAAACCTGGTGCCGCTGCTCACATTGCGCCGCTTCCAGCGCGCCGGACACCGGCCGATTGTCCTGGCCGGCGGCGCGACCGGCATGATCGGCGATCCCCGTGACACCGGTGAGCGCACGCTCAATGCCGACGACACGGTGGCGGATTGGGTAGAACGGATCCGCGGGCAGTTGGAGCGCTTTGTCGACTTCGACACATCGCCGACCGGCGCGGTGATCGTCAACAACCTGGAGTGGACGTCGCAACTGTCGGCGATCGACTTCCTGCGTGACGTCGGCAAGCACTTCTCCGTCAACGTGATGCTGGACCGCGACACCATCAGGCGACGCCTGGATGGTGACGGAATCTCCTACACCGAATTCAGCTACATGCTGTTGCAGGCCAACGACTACGTGGAGTTGCAGCGACGGTTCGGCTGCGCGCTGCAGATCGGTGGATCCGACCAGTGGGGCAACATCATCGCCGGCGTGCGGCTGGTCCGCCAGAAGCTGGGTGCGACGGTGCACGCCCTGACTGTGCCGCTGGTCACCGATTCAGACGGAGCGAAGTTCGGCAAGTCCACCGGGGGCGGCAGCGTCTGGCTCGACCCGACGATGACCAGTCCGTACGCCTGGTACCAGTACTTTTTCAACACCGCGGACGCGGACGTCATCCGGTATCTGCGCTGGTTCACCTTCCTGGACGCCGACGAATTGGCTGAGCTCGAAGAGGCTACAGCGTCGCGCCCGCATGAGCGGGCAGCCCAGCGCCGACTCGCTCAGGAGTTCACCACATTGGTGCACGGAGCCGGCGCCACGGCATCGGTGGAACTCGCCAGCCAGGCGCTGTTCGGTCGCGGGGAATTGTCGGGACTGGACGAGCCGACTCTGGCCGCAGCTCTTCGCGAAGCCTCGGTGGCCGAACTCAAGTCCGGGGAGCCGGACGGAATCGCGGATCTTCTGGTGGCTTCGGGCCTGGCCGCCAGTAAGGGAGCTGCCCGGCGAAACATCGCCGAAGGCGGGGTGTCGGCCAACAACGTCAAGATCACCAGCGACGAGTGGGTGCCGGGCGCCTCGGATTTCCTCTACGGCAAGTGGTTGGTGCTGCGTAGAGGTAAACGCAATGTGGCCGGGATCGAACGGATCGGCTGACACCCGGTTGATCTTGATCGGGGCCAAACCGCCTTCTACCTGGCGATTTGACTCTCAGTTTTCCGCCACGTAACTTAGTCCAGGTCAGAGCGACCCGGCCAAGCCGGAGAGCGCGAAGACCTCCCGGGAATTACCCTGGTAACCAGGGTGTTTCCAACCGTCCGCACTAAGATCAGCGGCTTAAATGCCGCGGGTTTTCTGCGCGGTCGGTGGGATGCAGCAAGGCGTGTTGTTTGAGAACTCAATAGTGTGTTTGGTGGTTTTTGTTTGTTGTTTTTGGCCACTTGTGTAGGGGGACTCCCCGTCTTCCTTTGATCGCAGGTGGTT
>NZ_JACKTY010000008.1 GCF_025822605.1 Mycolicibacterium komossense
CTTGTGGGATCCCGCGTTCGCCGGCAAGGTGTCGATTTTCGATGACCCCACCTCGGTTCTGCCGATGATCCCACTGGCGCTGGGTATGAGCGACCCGTTCCATCTGACGCCGGAACAGTTCACTCAGGTGCAGGACAAGCTCAGCGCACTGCGGCCCCAGGTGAAGCGGCTGACGTCGGGATACAACGATCAGGTGACCCAGTTTGCCAACGGTGAGGCCACCATCGGCTACCTCAACATCATTTCCGAGGTCGGAATGCTGGCGAAGGACGACAAGACGCTGGAGGTCAATCACGAAGTGAAGCAGGGTGTGCCGGCCTGGAGCGATAACTACGCCATCACCAAAGCCGGCGCCGCCAAGTCTGATTCGGTGTACAAGTTCATTAACCACACGTTGGCAGTGCCCTGGCAGGCGCGGTTCATCGCCACCAGCCAGAACTCGGGGACCCTGAACCTCCAGCAAGCGCAGTCCGCTGATGCTGTCAAAGCCGGGCTGACCGCAGAAGCGCTGGCGCAGACCCTGATTCCCGCCACTGCGACGGGCGACGCCTTCTTCTCGAAGATGCGGTTCTACCAGCCGGTTGAGGATCTGAACAAGCGTGTCGAGATATGGAACCAGTTCAAACTCGGTATCAGTAGCTGATCGCTATAAACTCTGTGGCCGCCAACCGATTCGGTTGGCGGCCACAGTGGTATCAGCTGGCGGCTCGATGCAACCGCGCCAGTGTGCGGCTGGTGCGCACTGTTTCGTCCGCACTAATCTCCGGATCTCGGCGGCTCAACACCACATCGGCGAAATTCTCGGTTTCGAGGAAGTAGGCATTCTCGGCACCGTTCGGAGTGATGTGGCGACTCCCGGCCGATGTCGTGATCTCGAGGTGTACGGGCGGCTTGTGGCTGTACCAAGGACAGGTCAGCATTGCCGCCCCGATGCTGCCCAGCACCGTTACGCCATAGGTGCGATGTGATTGCATAGAACAATCGAATATTGCTACAGCTCCTTGGGAGTAGCGCATCAGCCCATAGAACCGCGTGTCGATGCCGTTCGCGTCGCACTCCCGGGCGGCAACTACCGAATCCGGTTCGGCGTCAAGCAGATAATTGGCCATGCTGACGGGATACGCGCCGACATCCCGCAGGGCACCGCCCTCCATGCCGGGTCGAAATCGGATGTCGGCGCGGGTGTCTTCGGCCGGATATGTAAACCAGGCTCTAATGGTGTGCACCTCGCCAAGCTCACCGGAATCGATGACCTGTTTGAGGGCATGAGTTTTTGGATGATGCCGATACATGAAGGCCTCCGCCAGATGCACCCCACGCAGATCTGCCAGAGTGAACAGGCTGGTGGCCTCGGAAGGGTCTGCCACGAACGGCTTCTCGCACAGAACGTGCTTACCGGCCAGAACGGCGCGTCGCGTCCACTCGCCGTGCAGATGGTTAGGCAGGGGAATGTAGGCGCAGTCGATATCGGGATCGTCCAGCAAGGCTTCGTAACTGCCGAATGTTTGCCCAATATTGTTGCGCTGCGCGAAATCCTGGGCATTGATCCGATCGCGTGAGGCCACCGCTACCAGTTCGTTCTTACTGGACCGTTGCAGCCCGGGAATCACGTCCGCAGAGATGCGCGCCGTGGAGAGTAGTCCCCACCGCAGCCGTCGGGTGTTGTTCACTGTCTACGCCGCCTTCGTGATGGATGGAGAAGTCCGCATACGCAAGTAGCCGATGTCGACCACAGTGCAAGCTCTGGCTTCGACATCGGCTACCGCCTTTCGTAACAGCCTATTTGGCGAGCACCCCGGGGACCGCAGTTGCCGCTGATGTGCCTGCACTGGCGCGGTCGAAGTAGTCGCGCATCCATCCAAGACCGGCGGCGAAGCTCCCGACTCCGAACGCGTCGTCAAACAGTGCGGAGCCAACTGTGATACCCCACGGGGATAGCCGCGCAATCTCGTCCATACGTTCGGTGCTGTTGATCGAACCGGTGACAACCACGGGGGACTTGACTTCCTCGATGAAAGCTTTTCCAAGCAGTCCGGGATCGCCGTCGGTCCATCGGTATAGCGACAGGGCGACCCCGTCGACCTGGGGCCGGATACGCGTCGCATCTCCCACTATGTCTGCGACGCTGCCGTGGAGCATTCGCGGAATTCCACTGCGGCCGCCACAGGTCGGCAGGTAACTCACGCTTGCCTCTGCGAGCAGCTTGGCTACAGACGGGTGAAAGGCCATGCCGATCAGAAAGTCCAACCCGTTGTCGATCGCGAACTGGGCGGCAGCCACGCAGCGCGGCTCGTCCTCCTCCAGTGACTCGAAGTGCACGGTCTTGCCGGCGTCCTTCATGTCTCGCGCTAGCAGCGCCAGTTCTGGGGAAGAGAGACCGGTGTCCTTGAACCCCCAGTGCTGAGTGGGCGCATCGACGGACTGGGCGAAGACCTGTCTTGCGTTATCGACGGTCTTGTCGTTGTGCGTGAGCATGGCAATTAGCTCGATCATTTTTTTGCCTTTTCGCATGTGGATCTCCGCGTAGAGATCGAAGTCATAACTGGAGGGAGTGGGACCGATGTCAGGTCCGCAGAGATAACTCCGCACGCCGTCGATAGTCGCGACATACGACTGCGGCTCGGTGGTCATCGCTGACCACGTGGTTTTCGTTGCTCGATGTCAAGGTTGCAATGTGCGTGAACGACATCGGCCTCGCTCATCGAGTGCGGACCTACTTGGCCAGCATTCCCGCGTCGACGGCGAACTGGGTGCCGGTGACGAACCTGCCGTCTTCGGAGACGAGGTACAGAATGGCCGCGCTGATATCTTCGGGTTCGACCCACGGAGTGTCGAGCAGGTGGATGACTCCGAAGCCCTCGATAGCGTCTTCGAGGCTGGGATCGTCCAAATCGGGCCGGAACATCTTGCGCACACCCGAGTTGGTCATCATGCGGGTACGGCAGTTGCTCGGGTGTAGTGAATTCACCCGGATATTATGCGGGGCAAGCTCGTTGGCGAATGCCTTCGCCAGACCGGTGACGCCGTGCTTGGCGGCGACGTAGTGGCCGATCTGGTTGAGATTGCGCAGCCCGGCAGTGGAACTGGTGAGCACGATCGCGCCACCGTTGCCGGCGGCAATCATGTGACCGACACCGGCGCGCACGGTCTTCCATACACCGGTCAGGTCGATGTCCATCATCTCCTGCCACTTGGCCTCATCCATGGTGGATAGCTCGCCATAGGTACAGACACCGGCGTTGCCAAGGATGATGTCGAGTCGGCCGAACTGTTCGACACCCTCGTCCACGGCCGCGGTGAGCGCCGCCAGGTCACGGACATCGGCGACCCGGGCGACTATCTTGCCGCCGGCCTCTTCGACCAGTCGTATCGTCTCGTCGAGATCCTCGCGCGATGCCATTTCATACGGCGCTGACTCGACGTCGGCGCAGATGTCGATACCGATGATGTTGGCGCCCTCTTCGGCGAGTTTGATTGCGTGCGTGCGTCCCTGACCGCGAGCCACTCCGGTAATGAAAGCGACTTTTCCGTCTACTCGTCCCATGGTTGCTCCATTTCTCTTGGTACTGAATAAGGTGAACCGAAACTCGTGTCAGAACGATTTCGGAGTATCGACCCAAATGTATTCACTGACGCCGGCAGCGACATTTTCGATTTTGTGGGGAATATTGCTGTGGAACCAAATGGAATCACCTGGATCCAGGAAATGCACCTCGTCGGCCAATGTGACTTTGAACCGGCCGGTCAGCACCATCCCCCATTCTTCGCCCTCATGGGTGTATGGCTCGTCGCCGGTGGATGCGCCAGGCTCGTAGCGGCCGTAGATCGCCTCGAGAACTTCCGACGAGTCGGGTGACGCCACTTCGAAGTGCACCCCGCGCGCCTTGATCGACGAACGTTGGTCGGCGTCCTCGGTACCGTCCTGGAGGTACTTGAACGACACCTCTTTACGGGCGGACGCCCGTATCACATGGCCGTTTACCTGCGACGGTGTGGTGAAAAAGTAGGTGATGCTGGTACCAAGGGCAGCGGCGAGACGTTTGAGTGTGGAGATCGATGGCTCGGTCTTACCGCGCTCGACTTCACTGATCACCGATGAGGAGATCTCGGCCCGCTCCGCCAGCGCCCGGATCGAGAAGCCGTGTTCTGTGCGCAGCATCCGCAGCCGGGCTCCGATTGATTCCAGATCGGTGGAATCGTTGACTGCCTCTGTCATCGCATCCTCCTAGACGCCGCCCCCGATGGAGTTACAAATCTCAGTCGCGGTTTGTCGGCATTATTCATGGCGTTGTTTGTTAGGTATATCTTAGCCTGTGAATAACTTGCTCCGCGGGAGGTTCACGGCGGCACATGGTATTTCGATTGTACCGTCGCGAAACCAGCCGTCAGTTAGTGATTCCGAGCTTGAATTGGTTCCACGTCTCGACGCGCTTGTTCAAGTCTTCGACGGGCTGGAAGAATTTCAGGCCGTTGAAGAACGCGTCACCGCTGGCAGTCGCGGGGATCAGTGTGGCGTCGAGCAATTCGGGGGTCAGGCCGGCAGAGACGGCGTCGGGTGACTTCGCCTGCTCGAGACTGAGCGTGCCGGAGTTACCGCTGGCCGCGATGAACCGGGCTTGCCAAGGGACCGTCATAGTGTAGTTGATGAACTTGTACACCGAATCAGACTTGGCGGCGCCGGCTTTGGTGATGGCGTAGTTATCGCTCCAGGCCGGCACACCCTGCTTCACTTGGTTGTTGACTTCCAGGTCTTTGCCGTCCTTCTTCAGCGCAGCCACCGAAGCAATGTTGTTGAGGTAGCCGATGGTGGCCTCACCGTTGGCAAACTGGGTGGTCTGGTCGTTGAATCCGCTTGTCAGGCGCTTGATTTGCGGGCGCAGTGCGTTGAGCTTGTCCTGCACCTGAGTGAACTGGGCGGCGTTGAGGTTGTACGGGTCGCTCATACCCAGCGCCAGTGGGATCATCGGCAGAACCGAGGTGGGGTCATCGAAAATCGACACCTTGCCGGCGAACGCGGGATCCCACAAG
>NZ_JACKTY010000009.1 GCF_025822605.1 Mycolicibacterium komossense
TCCTGATCGACACGACGAACACGGGGTGGATACTTTTATCTGGCCAAAACTGGATACCTCGACTTGGCCACCAGTGGATACCTTTTCATGGCCACGGACACGCCACAGCTACCTCGGTAACATCAGCCCATCAGAGTTTGAAACGCTCTGGACATCCACCTGTTCGATCCCTCAACTCGCATGATCGTGGCTCGAAACAGCGGGGACAGATCAACTGGACCACCAAACGGGTCCCCCTCAGCCGCCCTTCGCAACCGCAAGGCGTGCACGTGGCGCACGCTCGCCGTTAGAGTCCGAAGTGATATGAGAATGCAACTCAGACGAGCGGCCTCTTGAATGCCGCATCTGGAACCCGCGGGTTGCGATCATTCCGGTGGGGCCCTTAACCAGGGCATACAGGAGGATGCATGAAAACTTCAGCAACTCAAAAGACCGACACGGCGGTGGACGCCAAGGCAACGATGTGCGGACATGCACCTGGTTTATCTTGACCAGAACATCTGGGTAGCTCTCTTGCGTGGCGTCCAGTCCCGCGACCGCGCCTCTGACGAGTTGGTACCACGGCTAATTGAGCTGCGCGAGGCAGGCTCTATTTCGATACCTCTTTCTGGCTCTCATTACCTTGAGACGTGGCACCGCCGCAACGCAACTTCCAGGCACGACCTTGCACGCCTTATGCGCGACGTCAGCTCATACGCCACACTTGCGCCGGTGCACGCCATGGAGCGCGCAGAAGTCCGTTCGGAAATCTGACGCAGCTGCGGTCGTACTTGCCCAGCACCCGATGCGACCGCTGTCGGATACGGCGTGAGCCACGCCTTCGGAAGGGCAACCGGTCGATTCCGCTCCGTGAGTTCGATCGCAACCGAGAACACCCTGAAGGTCGCCGGCCGATGTCCCTCCAGGCTTCCTTGACGTCGCCGAAGCCAGCGGTGAGCGTTGGGAGTGGCTGACCCCGCAGGTCCTGAAGAATTGCTGACCATGGACGGTATCGATGTCCGGCCCGAGCATCGGCACGGTACCGCTGATGCTGACTACGAATCCGCCGTTCGCGAGCGATTGCGGCACGCTGAGTACTCCCGGAAACGCCTCGGCGACTTCATCCTGACTCAGGAATTCATCCGTCTTCTGGACTGCACCAACGAAGCCTGCGAAGAAGTTGGTATCGACCCCCACGGCCTTCTCCTCACCGACAATCCTCCCGATGCAGTCCGTTCATTTGTGAACGCAGTACCGGTGACGAACGTCATTGCCAGATTGAGAATTCATCGCCATCGTGATCGCGGCTTCCCTCTCGAGCAACATGATCGGACGGACATGTGCGTGCTTGCCCTCGCCATTCCGCACTGCTCTGTGGTCGCAACTGAGAAGCGCTGGGTCCATGCTGCGCGGCAGGCGGGTCTCGATCACAGGTACGGAGCGGATCTTTGTGGTTCGCTAACCGAGTTGGACCGTGCACTCGATCGGCTCGCCTTAGGTGGCCATATCAGTAAAGATGACTTCCGCTAATACCCGCGTACGCAGTTGTCTGGGGATTCGCGCGGCGAAGTCCCGGTATGTACGAACTCCCACACGGAGCTCACACGCCGCACCAAACACAAAGGTCACGACCTCTTTCGAGTTCGTGACCTTTGTGCCTGCAGTTCGTAGAACCGCTCTCTGTGAGTGGTTCGCAGTTGCTGGTCAGGTGGGTCGTTTCGAAGTTCGTTCCACCGATTTATGGCGGTAGTTCCACAGACTTTTGGACCGCTCTGTCGCCGACCTCAGCGATACGGCGCGGAGGCTGTGGAGCCACGTAACGCGCCCGGTCCGAGTCGGTTAAGTCGCCGTACTCGGAGAACTTCGCGGATGTTGACGATGCCCTGCGAAGTGATCGGCGGATTCGGTGCTTGATTTCCACAGATTTTCGGTCCCTGAATACACAGGTAGGCGGGCCGATCCCGTGGGTTCGGCCCGCCTACCTACGAAGCAAGTGCTAGCTGCGGCGCGGCATCGGTGTGGGTGGGTGTCCGAGGTCGGCGGCGAGGTGGCGCACCCGGATGTCGATGGCTTCAGTGCGGCGCCTCGTCGGATCGTGGTTCTGCTGGGCCCGGATGTTGACGGTGGCCGCTGCTAGTGCGATCGCAATCTTGATCATCGGTGTACGACGTGGCCCGGTGGTCAGCGAGTCCAGGCCGGCGACGTGCCGGGACTTGAGCTGGCTGAATCGTTGTTCGGTGAGTGACCGGGCAGCTTCGAAGTACAGGGTGTGCTCCCAGGAGCCGGGGATGAGATCCCATTGGGCCATCTTGAGTTGGCCCTCGGTCAGATAGACGGTGGTGCTGGAGTCGCTGCAGCAGGCCATGGCGTCGGCGGGCCAGTCAGGTTCTGCCATAGGGAGCCCGAGGACTTCGGTGTGCATCGACTCCGGTTTAAGTGGGCACATGACCGTGCCCAAGGCGGCCGGGCAGACCAGCCGGATTTTGACTCGCTGCGGTGGTCTCGTACCCAAGCGGGGACGGCCGAAGCGACAGTCGGCCATGACCGGTCGGGAATGCAGGCCCATCAGGAACGGGTAGATCGCTTGGAGCCGTCTGTCGTGGGTTCCGAAGTCGTCCCGGCTGAGCATCTCTTCCGTGCTGGGGGTGCGGTGCCCGGCGAGGCGTTTGATGCCCGCCGGGCAATAGAACGTGCCCGCGTACTGCAGGGGCCCCGGTGCGGGCCCGTCCGGGGCGCCGGGTGGCTGGACGCTCGGGTACTCGACTGTCCAGTGTTTCGGGTAGCGCACGACCGGCGAATATCCCAGTTCCAGCATGAGCTCGGCGAACCCGTTCTTTGGGTTGTAGCCCATGTCGGCGGTTAGCAGCGGCCGTCGGGTCCGGCTGCCGCCGCGGCGGGCGTCGACTCCAGTTCGACATGCGTGGGCCAGGGCGGTGGCCAGGCCTGCGACGCTGCCGCTGGTCGGCGCGTGCACATCCATGCCGATGAATAGTGCGGGCTCAGCGTGCAGCGCGTCGCGACGTGCGACTCGAGAGACGAAGGTGGCGCCGATGCCGAATCCGCTTGACTTGATCTCCCCGGCCGTGCCGGGTTGTTTCACTTGGCCCCTTTTGTCGCGGGCCCAGTACCGTGCGACCGAGGAGGCGCCGCGGTAGCGGTCGGGGCGGCTACCGAGCATGCCGTCGGGTGCGGCGGTGTCGATGATCGTTTCGTCCACGACTACGTCCCCTTCGCAGTTCGCTGGCGCGGCGGTACGTATCGATCCGTAGAGCAGATCGTTGACCAGCGCGGTCAGCCGTTGGTCGGCCAGCTCGCTGCGGCTGCGGTCGATATCACTGCGGGCGTGTAGCCGGGCGGCGTACTCGGCGTTGGTGATGCGTTTGGCGGGCAGGTCGACGTCGGGGTCAAGAGGCTGCAGACGCAGGCTCCAGAATCGATGAAACCGCTTGTATTCGGCTCCAGCATCGAGGCGGATGGCGGCGCAATCCTGTCCTGTCATCCCGACCGCAGCGAGTTGATCGGCAGTGAACTCCCCGATGGTGTCCATCGCACCGCGCAGGCTGTAGGGCAAGCCGATGATGAACCGCACCAACAACGCGACCAACAACGCGGTCACGGTGTACTCAATTCCCATGGGCTTCCGGCCGCCGCCTCGCACCGAGTGACGCCCGTAGTCCTCGATGCTTTGTGCTGCAGCGGATTTGACGATCACCTCGAGCGCGGTGCTGAACACCTCATCGGAGATCGTGCAGAGTGGTTGACGAGTACGGATCATCGCCGAGCCTCCGCCAGGAGGGTGATCGCATGGCGCAGCTTGTACTGAGTCAACAGGCCGCGTTCGTCGACCAGGATGCGAAGTTCGCACAGATCAGCGAGTTGTTGCAGCAACACTGCTGGTACGCGTTCGGCCAGGTCGAGAATCCACCGGTTGCGCAACGCGATCGGATCGAGACTGGCATGGCCTTTCTCTCGCAACTGTTCGCTGACCCGGTTGACGATGTTGCGCTCGGCGATCGTGGCGTGGGGGGCCATCAGTAGTCGGTCGCCGATGGTGGCCGCCGCTCCCAGCAGACGTCCGCCGATAGCAGGGTCTACCACCGGTACTTGCCGGACACCGCCACCCAAGTTCGGTACTGCGACGACACAGATCGCCCTGCCGTCGACCACGACGCTCGTGATGGCGGTGCCGCGCAACGTGCGGAAGTCCGCCGGCCGGACCCCCGCCCCATAGCTGAGATCGAGCAACAGTTGAGTGCGCTCACCGAGTCGAGCGGGTAGTCGGGGGACGATCGTTTGGAGGCGGCGGATCTCTGAGTGGCTGGCTACCGGGTGACGGTGTCGCATCGGCGCATTCTTAGGCTGCGCCAGCGGGAACTGCTGTGGATGCAATCCACGGCCCGTCTGGTACAGGATGTACCGCCGCTGTTCGAAAGAGCGCTTGCTCTTCGTGGCGGTCGCCGCCAAGTGTTCGTCGACGTTAGCCTTCGTGAAAGCTCTGACCGGATCCACGACATCGCCAAATGCCGACCAGACGAGAAAACGCGCGACGTGACCAACCCTCTTACGGTCTTGCTCGGCGGTGGTGAACGGGACCTGGCAGCGCAGCGCGGCCGCCGCTTCGATCGCCGCGCGCGCCACCGCGGGGTTGTCGGCTGTGACCGTCTGTCGCATCAGTCGTTCCAACCGGTCACTCTCCGCTGGCGGTAGCGCCGGTAGCTCCTTGACCGCAGCCCGAGCCACCGCGAAAACAGTGTTCGCCGGAGAATCCGCGGCCGCTGATCCACCGATCTTGTGCTCTACGGTTGATGCTGCGGCGCCGGCGATCATCATCTTTTTGAATCGCGCCATCAGCGGACACCGCCTGCGATAGGGCGTGGGAGATTGACAAGCGCACGAAGGCACGCTGAAATAGACACAGTTCTCCTCGTGAGGATTGGGAAGAGTCGAGACAACTCTTTGCTTTGCCTGAAGGCCGGGTCACCACCCGGCCTTCAGTCTGTTCCGGCCCTGCTAGGCCGCAAATCTGAAATTACTCACGGCCCCACGGACCTGTTGTTAATTCCTCGCTGACCTCCTCCGCGTGCTTTACCGATATACGTTGCAATGCAACGATTTACGCTTCTAATGTGGACCGATCGCCATCCTGGGCGTGGCTACAACCATGGGCGTCGGCCTCGCCGGTGATCTCCGCCAGAGCGAGATCCAGAAGACGCTCACCGGATTGTGACAAGGTCAACCCTTGGGCCTTGGCATAGGTGTAGACGCGTTCAGCCAACGGCGGTGACAACCGAAATTCCACGCGAGTACCGTCGCGGCGTCCCATCACTGGTCGCGGCATAGGCAGCCACCCCTTCAGAAGAGCGGGCCGGATGATCCCGGCACCTGCCGGTCAATATAGTCCAGCAGCTCAACACAATTCGGCTGGTTAAGACCCCAGCCCAACGTGCCGGCCTATCGCAGCGGCACGAACTTTAACACCTGAACTTTATCCTTGCCACGCCTTCGCGCGGCGGCGGTGTTCTACTTGCATACGAGCGAAAAGTATTGCTGTGCAGTGACTTACGCCTTTACAAGGCATATATCTAGGGTTCACAGATCATCACCGATAAGGCGGCCCACGCCACAGTTGTTAAAGTTTGATGCTTCTCTTTCCGCTTCTCTTTACGCCGAACTTAAACAACCCGATCAACGTCCGAATGCTCGAATCGAGTCGGCGTGTCGCATCCAGCACGCGCCGGGCGCCGCTCTAGATCGGCGTTTAATCGTCTCTGCCACTACGGTTAGCCGACTTCTTCCGCTGGTCTCGCCAATCACGATGACAGCCACGCCACGTGCGGGCCGGCGTGCAGATTGCTCGTCCAACGTGAAAGCGGTCGACCCCCACTGTCCTCCCCCGGGTCGTGGCTCCGGGTTTCGCGGGTAATCCTTGATGCACGACCTCGCGGCTCGTTGGCGAGGGCGTCTATCGTGGGCGTGATGACGGGTTCGGTCGAACGCTCGGCAGCTGACGACGAGGGCGAAAACGAAGAAACAGCGTTCTGGCTATCTGTTCCTGGTGTTTGCGAATCGCTAGCCCAGGCCGATGCCGATTACGCTGCGGGCCGGACTTACGGTGAAGAAGAAGTCCGGGCTCGGTTTGGGCTGCCGCCCCGTCACACAAAATAGAGCGTCGCTCCCAATCAGCTGGTGTGGATCCAGCTCGTCACCTGGCCCTCGGCCAAGACAGTAACCGCTTGATGCACAATCTATTTCGTGATGTGCGTGCTGAGTTCAGCGTCATCCGGCAACGGTGCGAACCGCCTGTGGCCAGCTCTACCGTCAATTAACTCGCGTATCCGAGTTCATCGGCGCACGGCGAGCACAGGGTTTTGACGAGATTGGTGCTGTGGCGCATGCTTCCGGGTTGACCGCAGCGTTCGCAGGTGGCCGCGGACGCGCGTTCGGCTTCGGCGATGATGGAGTCGAAGACGGCCTGCCGTTGGGTGGCCGACTCATCGCTGCAGGGTGAGCAGTAGTAACGCAGGGTGCCGTACTTCTCCTTGACCTGGTGTACGACGTAGTCGGGATCGATCGCGGCGAGTTGCTCATCAACCGATACCACCAGCGCGTACCAGCCGGCGTCGTGGTCGATCCAGCGACCCCACCGCTCGGGGATCCGCCCCAAGATCGCCGCAAGCGCCGCAGCGTAAGGTCCAGCGTCAACGGGGACACCCACGGCATCGAGTGCGTCGTCAAGACCGCCGTCCTTGGGCAGGAGCGGGTTGTCTGAAACGTCCTCATCGTGCTGCGGCGACACCACTGCCCCTTGACGCCCTGGCCGCGGGCATCCTTTCCTCACACATGACGTCCAGTGTGCCCGCTTCGGACTGATCTTTGGCGAGTACTGCAGACCTCTTGGCCGCTCGTGTGGCCGACCCCAGTGGCCAGGGTGACTGGCGGCTCGTGTCGTCTGTTGGTATGCCTAGTTGGAGGTCGAGGCATTTGGGGTTGGGAGCTAGCGGTGGTTCTTCGGGTCAATCTTGAGGACATGGTGTGCTCGGCGCTGGAACTCGGGACGCAGGGTGAGAATTTTGCAGTTGAGCATGCCGCGAACCAGACGCAGATCGAGATGGCGCAGTCCGGATGGCGTGGGTCCTCGTCCACTGCGCTGAGCGCGCGCGTGGAGAAGTGGGATCAGACCAGCAGCGCCCTGCTACGCAGGCTTAGTGACCACAGTCAGGGGTTGCACGATAGCGCGAATGCGTTCGCCGCTCACGAACAGCGGAGTGCTGAGGCGATGCGCATGATCGGCGAGCAGGGTGATCAAGCTAGTTCGTCGGCGCTGTAGCCATGTCTCTCACCGTCGCTGACATCGAGCGGTGGAGTTCAGAATCGGTGCGCGCGGTATTCCATACCGGTACCGCGCGGCTTCGCATCGTCCATGACGTGTCCCGCACGCTGGGGGCGTTACAGGTGTTCAACACCTGGGATGGGCAAGCTGCCGAGGCGGCCAAGCATGCGACGTCGCAGACGAGAATGGACATCGATGCCCACGGTCAGGAGGTCGCCGCGGTAGCTGACGCCGCCCGACGGGCGGCCGACGATATCGATCGAGTCCAGGCCAGCCTCCGGCAGTTAAAGGTTGATGCCGAAGCGACGGGCCTAGAAGTCGACCCCGGTTCCGATCGCATTGTGCCGATTCCCCATTCGACACATGGGCGTCGCGAGATGCAGGCTGCTATCCCAGGATTGCAGGCCAGGCTGGACGCGATCATCGCCGATGCCAATGCGGTCGACGGCGAACTCGCGATGGCTATCAACATGGCCGATGCCGACGTGGCAATTCCACTGCCGCCGGGGCCCAATGACGGCTCCAAGCCCATGACCAATGCACAAGTCACCGATGCCGTCAACGACATGCTCGACGGCCAAGATCTCAGCCCCGCGGAGCGCGAACGACTGTCCCAACTGCTGACCAACAGCCTGCGCAGCGCAGCGGCAAACGGCATCCCGGCCGACCAGGCTTTAGCAGCCGCCGAAGACCAGGCGGGCGCGTTCATGACGAACCTGCACCGCTCTTACGTCCGGATACCGACCCGTCTACAGACCTGGCGCGACGCTGCGCGCACACCCGAAGGCGATCTGCTGTCGAAGGTCTCTGGTGATGTCATCCCGGCGAGACGCAACTCCAATGGCGACCTGATTTGGTTCGACAAGGACACCGGTAAGGAAGTTGGCACCGGGCCGGTCGGACCAGAGGATTCGATGACTCTGCCCGAGCGGGGCTCATCGCATCTCGGCCACCAGTACGGCGAAGAAAATTGGCGGGTACTCAAGCAGGCCGAGGAGGAGGGCTGGACTCAGAAAGAGCTCAACGACTTCATGAATCAGAAGGACCGATACAGGCTAGAGACCCCCGAGGAGAACAGCGGTCACGCCAACGAGGACAAAGGTGAATACGCACCCAACCCGGACTGGACACCGGAACGGGTCAAGGGCGGTATGCCGGCACCCGGGCCGCTCGTCGGAGCGCCCCCGTCGCCGGTGACTGACGGCCCGTACCACGAGCCCTCGACGGGTCCGCTGATCCAACTGCCCCCGATGCTCGACCCCAGTCAACTGGCTCCGATCGCCGGCGCTGGCGGCGGTTTGATAGGTGTTCTCGGGTTGGCGGCGCTGATCGCATGAGGAGTAGACGGTGAGCACACCAGAACCGACCGCCGCAGAGGTCTACACCTCTGTCGAGCAGACAGCAGTCGTTCCCGGATCCAGCAGTGCTGCAACGACTATCGGCGACGTCAACATGTTCTCCTCGACGGTTGCAGTGGTGGGCGCAGAGGTCGAGGCGCTGACTCTACTGAAGGTCGATGGGTTGCCTTGGTTGGCCGAACTCGATGTGCCGGCCGGCTGGGAGATCGGTCGCTTCGACGGCGAGGCCCCACTATCGCGTATTGCCCTTTGCCAAGCTCGGCCCGGCGGCGGTTGGGACGCCTCTGAGACACTCGCCGTCTTCTCCGTGACCGGCGCCGTCGACCCCGAACTGATCCGTGCCGTCTCCGACGGAACACTGAGCGCACTGAGCGCCGACAGCATCAATACCTATCCGCTAGAGATTCCCGACGGGGCATCGGCCGCAGCGATGCGCAGCAGTGGCTATCTCACCGTGGGTCATCGTCGCATCTGGGCGCAGTTCAGCAGCTATCTGGCCAGCGCGAGACCTCCAGCCCAAGGCCTGCTCATCGAGCACGCGATCTTTGTGGACACGGCACATCGGGCCGCCCTACGTCTCGACGTCGACGACCTCACCGCGGAGGTCCATACGGCGTTCCTCGAACAGATCACTACCGTGGATGCCGACCAGGCACACCATAACCCGATCGAAGGACTATCCGATGGCACGTAGCGGCAGGCCCCCAAAAGTTGACCCGCTCAAGCCGATCCACAAAGCCGTGATGACCAACGATATCGATGGCTTCAGCGTCGAGCTAGCTGCCGGCAACGACATCAACAGTCCTGGCCCCGAAGGCATGACACCGCTGCACATCGCCGCCGATAAGGGAAACTTTGAGTTCGTCAAAGCTCTGCTCGATGTGGGCGTCGACATCGACCCAATCAACGTCTGGGGCAACACCCCACTGTGGATGGCCATCATGTCTCAGCACCTCAACGATCCCGACGGTGCGATCATCCGCCTACTGATTGACCACGGCGCGGATCCCGCCAGAAGCGAACAGCCCAAAGGCAACACGCCTCTGGTCATGATTCGGCGGATCGCGGGATTCCCGGAGGACCTCATCGAATTGATCGAAGGCGCCACCAAAAAACAGTGACGCCGAGATCAGTCAGGTGCCCGTCAGCCGGATGTTGAAGACCCCGGCACTCGGACCGCGTCGACACTTCGCCGCGCAGGAGCGACTTCCGCTTCACCGCCGACACCGGGACTTCCCGGGTGCCCGACGGCCCGACGGGCTGCACCCCACGCCGGGCGCCCAAACCGCGGGTGTCGAGCAGGTCGTGGCGATCACGCACCTAGCGGGCGCCATCCCGGCGCCCAGGGCCGACTTAGGCGCTGACTTTCGGTGACTCCAAGGGACTGCTGTGCGCGTCTGACGTCACGTCGGTGCCGATCACGCACCCGGTGTCCTCGAGCACGCGTAGGTCAGAGTGCGCCGCCGAGATCCACCGACCCAGCCCCAAGCCGGTCTCAAAATTCCACGTGGCGCGGTCCAACGGGGCACGCGTCAATGAGTGACGACCTCACCACCACTTGACAACTGTTCCCATTAACAAAGAAAAGAGGCTGATCACAACCACTCTCGAACCGTCCACCACCCGTTGGTCGACTAGATGGTGCCTGTAGTGGTGTCAAGTTGATCGAGGTATTCCAGCAGCGCATTGCCATCGCGGTACACCAGAACCTCACCGGCAGCCACATGAGCGTCCACCTCGCGCTCATGCCGCTGCCAACGTTCGGTCCAAAACCATCGTTGATCGGCTGGAGTCGGCATCCTGTGATTGTCGCGCACACCTACTCTGAATGGTATGGCTGTGGAACAACAGGCCGCCAACGATCTTGCCCTCGCGCTGGTCAAGCACCACTTCGGCGCCGCCACCGCCATGAGCTTTCAGAGCTACGCCGTGTAGGTCCAAGAGCACCTGCTGATGAACCCGTGAGTGTGGTCACCTGACTTGGCCCCACTTTGGTCGGAGTTCTTCAGGCGAAACGCATGCCGGCGTTGTTGACCAGGACGTCGAGACTCCCCGCGATGCGTATGGAATCAGCGACGAGCCGTTGCCTGTCCGCATCGTCTGCCAAGTCTGCTTGAACATAGGAAGCATCGCCGAGTTCGGCAGCCAACGCGATCCCAGCCTCGGTCGACGAGCGGGAGTGCACGATCACGCGATATCCGCGTTCGGCGAGGCGGCGTGCAATGGCCAGCCCTATCCCCGACGTCGCTCCGGCTACCAACGCGACGCGCCTGCTTTCGCTCACAGTCAAACGCTAGACCTTCAATCGAATCGGGCTGGCGCGACTGGAAGTGGGCTCGCATCTCATTGCTAAAGATCTGAGAGCGCTCACATCAATCGGACCCTTGACGCGTCGGACGTGCCGTTTGGAGGCTCAGCGTTCCGCGGTAGGCAATATCGAAGTGTATGCAGCACAGAACGTCTGCCAGGATCTGGTGATGACCCTTCAGCGCACGATGCTTCGTGCGGCGACGTCCGATGATGACTTCTTTGTCGTCGAGATGGCGCGTCATGCCTGTGTTATTGAGGATTGGCCTCTTCCCGATCCTGACGACGACGAAGTACTTGAGATGCTTCCCCCTGCCGGGGTGGTGCCGATCATTGCCGAGGATGACACCGGCGCACCCATTGGTGCGGTGTGGACCTATCGCGGTGATCCGCCGTTGCGCTGCGACCCGGCGGGTGTGCCGCTGCCCGAACTGTGCATTGGTGTCACACCAGGGCACCGTGGTGTCGGCATCGGCGCCATGTTGCTCGACGCGCTCTTCGCTGAGCTTGCGAAGGACCACGAAACGATGTGCACCAACGTCCACGTGCGCAATCCTGCCAAGCGGCTCTACGAACGCAAGGGTTTTCGCGTTGTCGGCCAAGGCAATGGCCCGCTGGGGATCGCCTTGGTCAAAGACCTTCGATGAGGTGTCGTACTTGGTTTCGGCCCCACCGCGTGCGGAGGGGGTTGTCATTGTGTAGGGAAGCTACTTGACAGCAGGGGCAGTGAGGGGCGACCAGTGGTTCGTTGGTATGCAGCGGCTTAGACGCCGGTGCGGCTCAAGGTCAGCTTTTTGGACCTTCGTCGCTGGTAGGCCGCAGTCGCGCATCTGCTGATTAGTTAGAGTGCAGGGCGTTGTATCGGCACTCGATTCCCTACCAGCAAGGGGTGCATGCTCTCGTGGCGTCTGTCATCGACACAATCGCGAACCTGGCCAAGCGGCGCGGGCTGGTGTTCCAGTCCGGCGAGATCTACGGCGGGACCAGGTCGGCGTGGGATTACGGGCCGTTGGGCGTGGAGCTCAAGGAGAACATCAAGCGGCAGTGGTGGCGTTCCGTCGTGACGGCTCGTGATGATGTTGTGGGGCTGGACAGCGCGATCGTTCTGCCGCGTGAGGTCTGGGTGGCTTCCGGGCACGTAGAGACGTTCAACGATCCGCTGGTGGAATGCCTGAACTGCCACAAGCGGCATCGCCAGGATCACCTGCAGGAGGCGTACGCCGCGAAGAAAAGCCTGTACAGCCCCGACGAGGTGGCGATGACCGAAATCGCCTGTCCCGACTGCGGCGCCAAGGGCCAGTGGACTGCGCCGCGCGACTTCAACATGATGCTCAAGACCTACCTCGGTCCCATCGAGTCGGAGGACGGCATGCACTATCTGCGGCCAGAAACGGCGCAGGGCATCTTCGTCAACTTCGCGAACGTCGTCACCACGTCGCGCAAGAAGCCGCCGTTCGGTATCGGTCAGATCGGCAAGAGCTTCCGCAACGAGATCACCCCCGGCAACTTCATCTTCCGCACCCGCGAGTTCGAGCAGATGGAGATGGAGTTCTTCGTCGAGCCGCACCAGTACTGGATCGATGCGCGGCTGCAGTGGTATGTCGACCTCGGCATCCACCCGGAGAACCTGCGCCTGTTCGAAGTGCCGAAGGACAAGCTCGCGCATTACTCCGACCGCACCGTTGACATCGAGTACAAGTTCGGTTTCGCGGGTGACCCGTGGGGTGAGCTAGAGGGCGTCGCCAACCGCACTGACCACGACTTGTCAAACCATGCAAAGGCTTCCGGTGTGGATCTGTCGTTCTACGACCAGGCCAGCGACACCAGGTATGTGCCGTATGTCATCGAGCCGGCAGCAGGACTGACGCGGTCGTTGATGGCGTTCCTGGTTGATGCATATCACGAGGACGAGGCGCCCAATGCCAAAGGCGGTGTGGACAAGCGGGTGGTGCTGAAGCTGGATCCGCGTCTGGCTCCGGTCAAGGTGGCAGTGCTGCCGCTGTCGCGGCATGCCGATCTGTCTCCGAAGGCGCGCGACCTGGCCGCGGAGCTGCGCAGGTCGTGGAACATCGAGTTCGACGACGCGGGCGCGATCGGGCGGCGGTACCGACGCCAGGATGAGATCGGCACGCCGTTCTGCGTGACGCTGGACTTCGATTCGCTGGAGGATCAAGCAGTCACGATCCGCGAACGCGACACCATGGCGCAGGAGCGGGTGTCCATCGGCGCGGTGTCGGACTACTTGGCACTTCGACTGAAGGGCGCGTAGGCCGTCCCGCTTGTTGCGGTCGCGCCTCATCCCGTTATGGTGTCGCGCATTACCGTCGCGGCTTACGACACCCGTCTCAGATCTAGAGAACTTGGACGGCTCAGTTCCTGTCTCGCGAAGTGAGCTTTCGCGGCAGTGTTTCAGCCAGTCGGTTGAGGGTGGTGTTCTGGGAGGCGGCGAGCCTCCATCCGTCGTTGGTGCGCACCGCCACGCTGGTGTTGATGCGTGGCGGACGTCGACTCTGCGCCCTCGTTTCGTAACAGCGGCGTCTCACGCCGTCGCCATCCTCTGATTCTTAGTCGGCCCGCGTTGATCGGGACTGTTAAACCCTCGGACTGACTCCGGTGGCGAACCCAATTTGTCTGTGCTCCTGATGTTTACGTGGTGGCTGATCCGGTGTTGTCGTGGGCTTCTTCGGGGTTGAGGATGAACAGCCCGGCAATTGTTCGGTCATCGCGGAAGACGACGCGAGCAACGAAACTGCCGGCCTCGAAGGCCAAGGGTGTGTTGGTGACGGTGAAGTCGCCGGTGCGCACGACGTCAGTGTCTCCATGGCTTTCATAGGCCCCCGCCAACCCGGCAAGGTAGGCCCACGCCTCGGCAAGCCCTTCCTCGGTAAGGCCCGCGCGCATCGTGTCATCGAAACGCGCGGTGATGTCAGCCCACCGGCCGTGAGCATGATCATCGATAACTGCCCGGGCGAGCTCGACGGCTTCCGGTACTGGACTGGTGCTCATAGCTTCTCCGGTTCGAGGATCGATGGGTTTGCCGTATCGCTGGAAAGCGGCCTGCCGTGAGACGCCGAGCACGTCTCCAATGTCCTGCCATGTCCGGCCCGCTTCTCGCGCCTGCTGTACCGCTGCACCCATCAACGTCTCAGCCCCCTCCCGGATCTGGTGTGCTGCGCGCACCACCTCGATCGGATCATTACCGGTGTTCAGAACGGGGCCGGCCAGGATCTGGGCGAGCTGACGATGAAGCTGCTGAGCAGTCAGCATGAGCAATCCAGGCATATGTAAACACTAAATTTACGTACAGCTCTGCGTCAACTTTAGATTGACACAATTTATGGGTCACCGTATGTTCAGCAGCATGGTCACGGTCATTTCGGGGTTTCGCGTGAATGTCGGCACGACTCACGGTGACGTGCGCGTGAACAGCGGCGGGAAGCTGCTGCTGGTTGGCAATGTCGACGGTGCGCTCACCATCGCCCGGGGCGGCTACGCCTTCATCATTGGCATGACGGAGCGCCTCGTTGTAGAGCCGGGAGGCACGGCCAAACACCGCGGATATTGCACAGGCGATGCCATCAATGAGGGCGGCAACCTTGTGGTCATGCGTGGGGCCGTAATCAACGGAACCTTGCACGGACGCTCATTCACTCAGGTGGATCCAGGGGCGAAGATCGGCCATTACAGCGAGCCGATTGATTCTCAAACAGGACAAGCTCCACTTCCTGACGCCGTCGAGCTGGCTCGGACGGTCATCAATGACCTCATGCATGCCCGGTGGGCAGAGGTCAGAGCTCGCTTCGACGACACGATGCACGCCGAGCTGAGCGAAGAGGAACTTGCCGCGCCGTGGGCTCAGATCGCGGGATCGGTCGGAAACTACCTGGGCCACAGAGACACTGACGTTGCCCGCGCGGGCGACCGCACCATCACCAACACGCCGTTGGCCTTCGAGGCCGGCGATTTCGTTGCTCGAATCACCTTCCGTGACGATCAAACGATTTCCGGGCTCTACATTCTCAATCCCGATCTGCCCGGGTCCGCGGGCGGATCGGCCACCAAGTGAATCAGTAAGCCCCGAAACGAATCTGACGCGTCCGCGCTGGCAGGCAGCGCGATTCGAGGGAGTGTCGTTTCTAGAGATTCGAGAGTGATCAGTCTTGTCTCACCTGATGCCAAGCAGCGGTGGCGAGCGTGTCACGGACAGAAGCGCCGCCTAAGCGGGGTTCTGGTCATTAATATTATGCGGTGGGGATCGATAGGACGGGCTTGGTCTTCGTCTCAGCGGCGCTGGTCGTCGGAGGCTGTTCCGAGCCAGCTGAGGTCAGGACAGCGGCGCCTTCACTCACACCCACGGCTGTAAGCCCTCCAATGTCTAAGGCAACGTGGACCGGTGGGGCTTGGCCGTTCACCGTTCCCGACGGGGTGCTGAAGTGCTACGTCGAAGACAGCATGGAGACATTCACTTCCGGTGGGGTGGAGTACGGGCTCAACGCCACAGCGAAGCGGTTTGGCAACTTCCGCGATATCGACGACATAGTGCCGACCGGCCCGACGGCCTACGTCGACATCAACGGCACTAAGCAGCCTGTGAAGACCTACGCTGTAAGTCTCGACGGAATCTACGCACGCGCAAGCAAGCTCTGCTCGTAAGCCCTAGAAATCATAGACGTTGGGACTCAAAGGTTCTGGTCCTGGTCGGGCTGCTGCGGGGTGCCTATCTGGATCTGGCTTCCGGCGGACGGATTGGGGTACTCACCGGCCTTGTAGTGACGGACTACCCGATGTGGTGCTTGCCGTCCGCGGGGCCGCGCGTCGGTGGCGCGGAAGTCGTATCCGTCTTGGTCCGCTGTTTCCCAGTCGAAGTCGACGGTCTCGCCCTCGAATACCTCGCGGTATCCGCTGGTGACCTCGACGACTTCGCCGGGGCCGGCCGCTGGGATGCCGTCGCGCCAGAGATGGCTGAAATGCACCCAACAACCACCGGGAGTATCTGGGGAATCAATGACTCCCCACCCCTCCTCGGGATGCCAATCCCGCACCGTCCCTACTGAATGCATATCCACAACTCTATTGGGAAGCGCTTGCGCTGACCTATCTCATTTCTAAAGATCCGAGACAGGCTCAGGGAAAGCCCTTCCCCGTTGCATCGCCCCAGGTGGCGTTGTCTCATATCTCGTCTCACACTGCGTGTCTCGCATCTGCCTTGTCACTGCCAGCTGAGACAGTCGATAAATGACAGCCACCCTCGGCTACGCCCGGATCAGCACCACCGGTCAGGACCTCACCGCGCAACAAGCCGCCCTCGCAGCCGCCGGCGTCGACGCCGAGCGAGTTTTCACCGACAAACTCTCTGGAGCGGTCGGCGCCGCCCGCCCCGGTCTCGCTGCGCTGCTCGAATACGCCCGGACCGGCGATACCGTTGTGGTGGCCGCGATTGACCGCCTCGGGCGCTCCGCTGCCGAAGTCACTCGCACCATCGCCGACCTCGACAGGCGAGAAATCGTGCTGCGCGCCCTCCGCGAGGGTATCGACACCGCCACCCCCACCGGCCGTGCTGTCGCAGCCATCATGGCCACCCTGGCTGAACTCGAACTCGAACTCGGCCGGGAGCGACGCGCCGCATCACGTGAAGCCCGCCGCTCGCGCAGCCTGCCAGCCACGAAGCCGCCGAAGCTCAGCGCCGTACGCCAGGAGCAGCTGTGTCGGCTGGCGGCCACCGGCGAACCGGTCGACGAGCTTGCTGCCGCATTCGGCATCGGGCGTGCGACCGCGTACCGATATTTGAGCCGGGGGCGCGCCACGTGAACGAGAGCGCGCCCCCCTCGACGCCAGGTGATGACCCGCGCATCGAGCTCATGAGCAAGGTTGCAAAGCTGGAATCCCGGTATGTCGATCAAGTGGACGAGACCGAGGCCACCTGGATGAGGGTGGTCCACGCAGCGCTTGAGCGGTGGCGCACCTCGTGGCAGGAACAGACGTCGACACCGACGTTAAACCCCGAGCTGAGCAGGAAATTTCGAGTCTCCTTTCCGCTGGCCGCACATGCACTGAACCACGTCCAGGCCGCGGTAGCTCTCCAATCGTCATCACCCTGGGTGGCCATGTCATCTGTTCGGATCGCGTTCGAGCATGCGCTTACTGCGCAGTGGGTCCTGTGGACCAAAGACGGCGAGGACCTGCTTGCAAAACAGATGGCACTGCAGGATCACCGACGGTCGAGCGAGTTCGTTGACGCGGTCGTGGGAGCCGCCGCCGACACACCCGACCTGGCTGAATCCGCCGCCCTGGCCAAGGAGTTCGGTGAGTTTCTCGGTGAGAAACCCGTCTCGGACTGGTCGGTCTTCAACCTTTGCGAGAGATTTTCATCCACTCGCTTGCTCTACGGGATTTACCGCGATCTCACGCAGGCAGTTCATCCGTCGTATGGACTCGTCCGTGCGCACTTCGACATCACGCCTCCTCCGAAAGTTGTGGTCGGTCCCATCAGCCCGTTCGGGACCGAACTGGATTCGCCCGAGCTGATTCGCGGCATGGCTGTCTCAAGCCTGTGGGCGCTCTACGTCCTCGAAGTATCCAAAGCGGGACACCCGGATGCTGCTGACGTGCTCCGCTTGGGCGAAGAAAACCAACTGCCCGTTGACCTGCGCGCCAGCGATCTCCAACCACACCTCCAGCCCGACTACGAGGCAGTCTTCACGTCAACTTACCGGCGACACCAGCCCACTCAGGATTGACTCGGCCACCACTACAGGACCCGGCTGGCCGTCACCCCATCAAAGAACTGCTTGCACCCGAAAATTACTCAGGGAGAGTCTGATTCGTTAGTTCGGAGTTCACTCGTCGGCCACTATGTGGTCGTTGGGGAACGAACGAAGCAAGTCGATGACCGATCACATCGGTAGCGTCGACGGACAGTTCGGGAACGTCACCGAAATCGGTACCGCCCCCGGGCAGAGTGCCAGCAACGTGGAAATGAAGGTGAGGGATAGCCTGGTGGGCGGCGACACC
Source organism: Mycolicibacterium komossense (assembly GCF_025822605.1). Taxonomy (GTDB): domain Bacteria; phylum Actinomycetota; class Actinomycetes; order Mycobacteriales; family Mycobacteriaceae; genus Mycobacterium; species Mycobacterium komossense. Next base: position 17,986 of record NZ_JACKTY010000009.1, read on the forward strand.
ATTGTTCTGCCACACAGCCACGCCCGGCCTTTTGTACGCGCTGTCGATAGTAATAGCGGCATCACGTAAAGCGACCATCATTGCCTCAGCCTCACCGTCAAACAAGTGCAGAAGCGAAGGGACGTGACGGTTGGGGAGAACGAGGAGGTGACCGATCCCACGTTGTTCTCGGGTGACGAGCACGGCGACCTGATCTTCTCTCCATAGCACCGTGTAGGGCCGGCGGCCCGAGAGATAATCGCAGAACGCGCAGTCGTCACCCTCGGGTAGTTCGATGGCCGACTCACGGCGGCTCATGAGGGCCTCAGAGAGTTTAGAAACGCTTGAATCTCAAGGTGATCGAGGGCGTCGTACTCGGCCGGGGGTGCAACAATTATCAACTCGTCGCAGACCTTCGAAGTGCGGGAGGCCAGCATGAACGATAGTGCAATGAACCGTACCGAGTCCGCGGCAGGGAGAACGGGAGACAGCTTGGATTGGCCTCCCCCGATCATGGGCACGCATACACGCCCGCCATTGCTATTGGCGCGTACCGCTTTCCACAGTTCACTCAGACTGTTCCAAACCCCATCGGTGGTGGAGGAGGCGGTGCTTCCCTTGTCCATCAGGGTGTACGCCACAAGAAAGTATCTAACTGCGTTGGCGCGCAACGTGATTGTGGTGCCCAACGGGTACCGGGTGATTTTCCCTTGCTTACCCTCTACCTCGCCAATGGGCAGAACGTGGGCCAACTCCTGGTCAATATCCGCGTCGAGTTGCCCGACATCGCCACCATAAACGCGCTGCAGGAATTGGCCTTGGACGCTCTTGGGGGCGATGTATGGGGCGGCGGTGTCGAAGGTGTCGCTGACTCCAATGATCAGGTGGGCATCCTGTTGCTCGAATAGGTCCCCGCGAATCAGCTTGATCGTGGTGGCCGGCGCCTGATAGCTGGTTTCGACCGGCCGCGGCCACCCTCGGACGACCCCGTAGACGACGGCGGCGACCAGGGCGGGCCATATTAGCCACCCGCGACCGATGAAGAGATCGGGGATGAAGAGCGCCACCGCGCTGGCGACGGCGGCTAGGGCACCGAACAGCGCAAATGCTTGGGTGAGAAGAATCTTCCAGAAGCGCCGTGTACGGATGTCGCGACGCACCGACCCCATCACAAACCGAGCTCGGAGTAAATATGCTCCTTGTAGTAGTGCGGCCCAGTGGCGTCACTAGATGCGAATTTGGGAGCGTAATTGTCGAGCGCGTATTTGATGATCGCCGCCTGGAACGATACCGACAGGGTGTAGTAGTCAGCATCCAGCAGCGGCGTGGGGATGAAGTTGCGGTCGATGGTGCGGTCTCCGTCGAGATTGGCCACCACGATAGGAAGGTTGAATTCCGTCATCACCTTGACCTCGTGGGCAAGGAATGAAGTTCCGTCCGAGCCCTTCTTCTTCGCATCAGCGCTTCCTAGAAGGACGATCTGCTTCGCGTTTTTCAGTCGCTCACGCAGGTTGCGTTTGATGGTCTCGGGCTGGCTGGTGTCACGGGATATGTACAGGTCATGTGCATCGAAGAAGTCGAAATCGATGTTCTTGTTCTCGCGCCATGCTTCCATCAGGCGGTAGGACGAGATGTCCTCGCTCGCGAAAGCGACATATGTCTTGTTGCGGTAGCTCATGGTTTCCCCCGGGTAAACGACGGTGTTAGCGCCTCATTCATACCGTGTCCCGCCGACACCGTTGCAGCATTGTGGGGTCGCACGCGCCGAGAGCGGCGGAAGGCAGACCCGCCCTGTTGTGCTGCTGCCCGAAGTCTTCAGTTTTGGGACGGTCGGTGATTTGGGGAAACTGTTTCGATGCTGGCAACTTTTCAGGCTCTGGCAGTCCTGCTGACTTCGGTCTTGCCCGGCGCACTCTTCACCTTCGAATACGAGCGTGAGTACACCAGGGCTGTCTCAGGGGACTCCAGCGAGCGCCTGATCGTCTTCCTGACCACCTCGGCCGTGTTTGCGATGGCATCGGCACCCCTGCTCTACCAGGGATACCGCACGTACATCGTGACCGGCCGCCTCAAGGACGGGGAACCGTTGCCATGGTGGATCTGGCTCATTGTGGCGGGCTATGTCATCGTTCCGCTGCTCGTCGGTTTCCTCGCCGGGAACGCAGCCCGAGAACGCAGACGCGGATCACGATTCCTCACGGGCCCGCGGCCACACCCGACCGCCTGGGATGCGCTCTTTCGGACACCGAAACTTGGCGGCCTTCTGCGTCTGACGTTGAAGGACGGAACGCTCATTGTCGGTGAATGGGCCACGGGGGACGCCGGCTCCAACCTGCCCGACAGCTACGCCTCGGCCTTCCCTCACGCCCAGGATCTCTATCTCCGAGAAACCTTCGCAATGAGAGACGACGGGTCTCTTGAGATCGACGAGAACGATGACACCGTTCCGAGAGGCGTCGCGGTACTTATCAGCTGGTCAGAGGTGGCGTACGCTGAGTTCGAAGCACTGTAATAGGCAGGGAGAAGCCGTAGTGACCGAGCGATCGCAACGTCAGACTGGTCAGCCACGCCCCAGCACCGGCAATCGCGAAGAGCGATACGGCGGGTACACACCCGGCAAGAGTTCCTCGGAGCTGAACCGTCCGCAGGGTCTTCGCAACCCGCCCCCTTCGCGTCCTCAGCCGGCGAATCCGCCGCAAAACCAGACCAACAACCCACCTTCGCAAAGCTGACTGCTTGCGTCATACGAAATGGCGCACCCTTGAACTGTGGCATATGACCACTGGCCCCATCTGTCAGTTCGTGCATCGGGAGTGTCGCTAACCCCATAAAAGACGCTTACGCGAGAGGTTTGAGACGCCCAGCGACTACCCGCGCGTGCCAAGTATCGAGAACGAACTCTGCGACAGTGACTGTTGCATTGAGCGCCAATCGCGCGTGCCTCGCAAGCGCCACACTCCGCTTGGACTGCCCATGGCCGATTCCTAGCTCGTTGCGCAGCTCCGCCAACGACTGGATTGTGGTAACAAGCGTGCGCAAAATCTGCTGCGCAGACTCACTTCCCTTGGCACTCTGCGGAACCGAATCTGCCTTCAGCTCAAGCAGATCGGCGACGTACCGATAGAGCTGAGGAATGTCCTCCCGCTGCCCGTACGCCACACCAGACTGGTCGAGAATGATCCTGAACAAGCTCTCGACTAGGTTCTTCGACGACGAGATCGCAGCGGCTGGATCTGAGCTGAGATTGTCACGGATGCGTACAAGGTGCTCTTCCAGCACCACCGGGTCGGTCAGGAGTTCTCGTTCGCCGAGCCGAAGGTCCGGGCTTGCGCCGTGAAAGGAGTCGCGACGGCGCCATCCGTAGACGGCATGGCCACTGATCCAGTCAGCTGGGTATAGCTCGTAGCCGTCTCTGGCGAGGGCTTCGTTGAACGAGTTGAGAAGACGGCCGACCTCCTCCTCATCGGGTCTCACCAACGGGTGCAGCATTTCAGCCAGGAATTGCAGAACGAGTTCGTCATCGCCGTGCTGCAACCCGAAGCGGCTGTCGGTAAACACCCAATCGTCTGGCCAGTCTTCAGGGTTGTTCACACGATGCTGCCGGATATCGCCTACCGCTGACTTGTACCTAGAATCAGTGCTTGGCATTGAGTCCAAGTCGTAGATGCGCGCCAAGAACTCGGGCTCCTCCAACCTCCCCTCCCAGAGCACCTTCGACAGTGTGATCGTGTCGAAGATCCTGCGGCGCGTGACCGGGGTGATGAGCTTCGTCGGCACGCCCACAACTCCTTAAACCTGGACCCGGCCCACCACGGATGGTGGTTAGTGAACTTCCACGATTACCGGGACTTACGCGACAAAATCCCCCGCAGCTCCTGAAGTCGCACCTGAAGTCCGTCTCATCGACAAACACAAAGGTCACGAACCACTTCTGGTTCGTGACCTTTGTCGTCGCAGTTCGTAGAACCGCTCTATGTGGGCGAAGGGGGACTTGAACCCCCACGTCCCGAAGGACACTGGCACCTGAAGCCAGCGCGTCTGCCATTCCGCCACTCGCCCAAAACAACCGGCAGAGCGTATCACGGTGACCGGGTCATACTCCAAACCGTGACTACCGCCCCAGGTGGGCCGAATCGGAGTGAGGCGAGCAAGTGATCAGAGCGCTGACCTGCCCGGATGCGATTCACAGAGTTTCTATGGTGCCGTAGCGATGTGCTGGCCCGATACCATGCAGAGAAAACACGCGGGTGACACGACACGCGACCGGGTACTCGCGTGCAGCGCGTGACGCGGAAGCCTTATGACGGAACACGGAAAGGCAGGCGGTGACATGGGATTGGTTCAGCGGTTCGACCGCAAGATCGAGTCCACTGTCGGCGACGCTTTTGCCCGGGTCTTCGGCGGATCGATCGTTCCGCAAGAGGTAGAAGGGATGCTGCGGCGGGAATCCGCCGACGGCGTGCGTTCGCTGCAGGGTGGCCGCCTGTTGGCTGCCAACGAGTACGTCATTACCCTCAGTGTGCCCGACTACGAGAAGGTGCAAGCCGATCCCGATCTCACGGCGGACACTTTTGCCAAGCATCTGGGTGGATACATCGGCGAGCAAGGGTGGCAAACGTATGGTGATGTGGTCGTCAGATTCGAGCCATCACCGAACTTGCACACTGGCCAGGTCCGTGCACGAGGTGTCGTCAACCCTGATGTCACACCCGGCGCCATGGCCACCCCGAGCACAAGCCAGCCCGCCCCAGCACAATCAGACCAGGCGTCGACCGTAGAACCAGGAGTACCGATGACCGACAATCCGACCTATCGCGGCCAGGGGCAGGGGCGTCCTGGAGACGACTACTACGACGACCGTTACGGGCGTCCCCAGGACGAGCCACGCGCCGCCGGTCAGGAACCGCCGCGCGCTCCGTACACACCACCGGAGCCTGGCGCTTACCCGCCGCCGCCCCAGGGTGAGCCGAACTACCCCCCGCCGCGCCCGGGTGGCTACCCCGATCAGGGTGGCTACCCCGAACAGGGCGCCTACCCGCCCCCGTCGTACGAGCAGCGCCCGCCGGCCGGCTACGGCCCGCCCTCAGGCGGCTACGACCAGGGTTACCGCCAGGGCCCCGGCTACGGCGCGCCTCAGGGCGGCTACGGGGCCCCCGCGGGCGCCCCGCCCGGCGCCGACTACGACTACGGCCGACCGGATGGCCGTCCGGAAGGGCGCCCCGCACCGGGACGCCCCGATGAGTACGGTCGGCCGGGCTACCCGGATCAGGGCGGCTACGGCCAGCCCGGCTACCCCGCCGGCGGCGGCTACGACCGGCCGGAAGGTCGCCCGGAGTACGGCCAGCCCGAGTACGGCCGCTACCCGGAGGGCCCCGGCGGCGGTTACGGCGAGCCCGCCCGTGGTGACTACGACTACGGTCAGCCCCCCGCCGCAGGCGGCTACAGCGGTTACGGCCAAGGTGCCGATTACCGTCCCGGCGCCGCGGCGGTCACCCTGCAGCTCGACGACGGCTCCGGCCGTACCTACCAGCTGCGCGAGGGCGCCAATGTCATCGGTCGCGGCCAGGACGCCCAGTTCCGGCTGCCCGACACCGGTGTGTCCCGCCGCCACCTGGAGATTCGATGGGACGGCCAGGTCGCTCTGCTGTCGGACCTCAACTCCACCAACGGCACCACGGTGAACAACGCGCCGGTGCAGGAGTGGCAGCTGGCCGACGGCGACGTGATTCGCCTGGGCCACTCCGAGATCGTCGTCCGCGTCCACTGAGTTCACGGCTGGTCACGACCCGGGTGTAAAGCTGTGAGGCTTGCCCTCACTTCGGCCACCGCCCAAGTATCGTGACGTTGCCGACGGGCGCAGCTGTTTGCGGGCGCCCCGGGGCCGCGAGTGAATGTGGACGGGAAGGACGTCAGATGCAGGGACTGGTTCTGCAGCTGACGCGTGCCGGTTTCCTACTCCTGTTGTGGCTGTTCATCTGGTCGGTGCTGCGCATTCTCAGAACGGATATCTATGCCCCGACCGGTGCTGTCATGGTTCGCCGTGGCCTGGCGTTACGCGGCACGCTGCTGCCGGCCCGTCAGCGTCGCACGTCGGCTCGCTATCTCGTGGTGACCGAGGGATCGCTGGTCGGCACCAGGATCACCCTGGGCACCCAGCCAGTGCTGATCGGCCGGGCTGATGACTCCACGCTGGTGCTCACCGACGATTACTCTTCGACTCGACATGCGCGGCTGTCCCAGAGGGGCACCGAGTGGTACGTCGAGGATCTAGGATCCACCAACGGTACTTACCTTGACAGGGCGAAGGTGACGACGGCTGTACGTGTTCCGATAGGCACGCCGGTTCGTATTGGCAAGACGACAATCGAGCTACGACCGTGACCCTTGTTCTGCGCTACGCGGCCCGCAGCGACCGTGGTCTCGTGCGCGCCAACAACGAGGATTCGGTGTACGCGGGTGCCCGGCTGCTGGCACTGGCCGACGGGATGGGCGGCCATGCCGCCGGTGAGGTCGCCTCACAGTTGGTGATCGCCGCACTGGCCCACCTCGACGACGACGAGCCCGGTGGCGACCTGCTGAGCAAGCTCGACGCGGCGGTCCACCAGGGCAACGCGGCCATCGCCGGACACGTCGAGATGGAACCCGAGCTCGAGGGCATGGGCACCACGCTGACGGCGATCCTGTTCGCCGGCAACCGACTTGGCCTGGTGCATATCGGCGATTCGCGTGGCTACCTGCTTCGCGATGGCGAGCTCAACCAGATCACCAAGGACGACACGTTCGTCCAGACCCTGGTCGACGAGGGGCGCATCACCGCCGAGGAAGCCCACAGCCACCCGCAGCGGTCGCTGATCATGCGCGCGCTGACCGGCCACGAGGTCGAGCCGACGCTCATCATGCGCGAAGCCCGGGCCGGCGATCGCTACCTGCTGTGTTCGGACGGCCTGTCCGATCCCGTCAGCCACGACACCATCCTCGAAGCCCTGCAGATCGAGGACGTCACCGAAAGTGCCGATCGGCTCATCGAACTCGCGTTGCGCGGCGGCGGCCCCGATAACGTCACCGTCGTGGTGGCCGACGTCGTCGACTACGACTACGGCCAGACGGCACCGATCCTGGCCGGCGCCGTCTCTGGCCACGATGAAGACGTAGCCCCGCCGAATACCGCAGCGGGCCGTGCGTCGGCGTTCAACCCCAAGCGCACTGCGGCGAAACGCGTTGTGCCGCAAGTCGAGACGCCGGTAAAAAAACCCCGGTCGCGGCGGCGGATATTCCTCGCGGCCGCGCTGATCGTGCTCCTGGTCTTCGCGGGTCTCGCGGTTGGCCGGGAGGTCATCCGGAGTAACTACTACGTCACCGAGAACGCCGGCACGGTCTCGATCATGCGCGGCATCCAGGGCTCGATCCTGGGATATCCGCTGCAGGAGCCGTACCTGCTGGGCTGTCTGAACGACCGAAACGAATTGTCCCAGATCAGCTATGGCCAGCCGGCGGACTCGCTGGGATGCCGGCTGATGGGGCTGCAGGATCTACGGCCCTCCGAGCGCGCCCAGGTGGCCGCCGGCCTGCCCGCCGGCTCCCTCGACGACGCGATCAACCAGCTCCGCGAACTGGCCCACACCTCACTGCTGCCGCTGTGTGCCCCTGCGCCTGCCACGCCCACGACCTCCGCCACGCCGACGCCCACCGCGGCTCCCCCTGGCGCTCCCACCGCGGCTCCCCCGGCATCCACGCCGGCGCCGACGATGTCCGGTCGCCCCGCCCCGTCGGGCACCGAAACAGCCACGCCCACAACAACACCGGGCACCACAGCGCCCACCTCGGCCGCACCGGGGACCAGTGCCGCCGCCGCACCGCAGCAGACACCGCCGCCACCCACACCTGCGCCAAGTCCTCCGGCACCGGCACCGACCGTGACTGCGCTGCCCCCACCACCATCGAATCCGGGGACCGACTGCCGGGCGGCGGCATGACCCTGCCTGGCAAAACCGGCGCTGGCAAAACGAAGACGGGCAACACCGCGCCGCAGTCTCCGGTGGCGGTCACCCCGCCGCTGCCCAACCGTCGCAATGCCGAGCTGTACCTGCTCTGCTTCGCCACCGTGATCACCACGGTGGCGTTGCTGATCGTGGAGGCCAACCAGGAACAGGGCATCTCGCTGGATCTGCTCGGTTACACCGGCGCGTATCTGGCGCTGTTCGGTCTGGCGCACCTGGCAATTCGACGTTTCGCCCCGTATGCGGACCCCCTGCTGCTCCCCGTGGTCGCCCTGCTCAACGGGCTGGGTTTGGTGATGATCCACCGGCTCGACCTGTCGAACAGCATCGACGGCGCCGCCAGCGGCGGTAGCGCCGAACAGCAGATGCTCTGGACGCTGTTCGGGGTCATCGGCTTCGTCCTGGCGCTGGCGCTGCTGCGGGATCACCGGCAGCTGTCCCGCTACGGCTACGTCTGCGGTCTGGTCGGTTTGGTGCTGCTGGCGATCCCGGCGTTGCTGCCCGCGGCGTTCTCCGAGCAGAACGGCGCCAAGATCTGGATCCGCTTCCCTGGCTTCTCCATTCAGCCCGCCGAGTTCTCCAAGATCCTGCTGCTGATCTTCTTCGCGGCGGTGCTGGTGTCCAAGCGCAGCCTGTTCACCAGCGCCGGAAAGCATTTCCTCGGCATGGACCTGCCCCGACCGCGCGATCTGGCACCGCTGCTGGCCGGCTGGGTCATCTCCGTCGGTGTGATGGTCTTCGAAAAGGACCTCGGCACCTCGCTGCTGCTCTACGCCTCGTTTCTGGTGATGGTCTACATCGCCACCGAACGGTTCAGCTGGGTGGTCATCGGGCTGACGTTGTTCGCCGCGGGAAGCGTTGCGGCGTACTACTTGTTCGGCCATGTCCGGGTCCGCGTGCAGAACTGGCTCGACCCGTTCGCCGACCCCGACGGCACCGGCTACCAGATGGTGCAGTCGCTGTTCAGCTTCGCCACCGGCGGCATCTTCGGCACCGGGCTGGGCAACGGCCAGCCAGGAACCGTGCCCGCCGCATCCACCGATTTCATCGTCGCGGCCGTCGGTGAGGAGCTCGGGCTGGTAGGTCTGGCCGGGGTCCTGATGCTGTACACGATCCTGATCATCCGCGGCCTGCGCACCGCGATCGCGGTGCGAGACAGCTTCGGCAAGCTGCTGGCCGCCGGGCTGGCCTCGACACTGGCCATTCAGCTGTTCATCGTCGTCGGCGGGGTGACCAAACTGATTCCCCTGACCGGCCTGACCACGCCCTGGATGTCCTACGGCGGCTCGTCCCTGCTGGCGAACTACCTGCTGCTGGCCATCCTGGTCCGGATCTCCCACGCCGCCCGCCGCCCGATCGAAACGGGGCCGACGCCCCAGCCGCCGATCGCCGCCGCGTCCACCGAGGTGATCCAGAAGGTATGAACACCTCACTGCGCCGCATCTCGGTCATGATCATGGCGTTGATCGTCCTGCTGCTGCTCAACGCCACCCTCACCCAGGTGTTCACCGCCGACGGTCTGCGCGCCGACCCGCGCAACCAGCGTGTCCTGCTCGACGAGTACTCCCGCCAGCGCGGCCAGATATCTGCTCGCGGCCAGCTAATGGCCTACTCGGTGTCCACCGACGGCCGCTACCGGTTCCTGCGGGTGTACCCCAATCCTGCTGTCTACGCACCGGTCACCGGCTTCTACTCGCTGCGGTACTCCAGCACCGGGCTCGAGCGCGCCGAGGACAGCGTCCTCAACGGCTCCGACCAGCGGCTGTTCGGTCGGCGACTGGCCGATTTCTTCACCGGTCGCGATCCCCGCGGCGGCAACGTCGACACCACGATCGTCCCGCGGGTACAGCAGGCCGCCTGGGACGCCATGCAGCAGGGCTGCAGCGGCGGCCCCTGCAAGGGCGCTGTGGTCGCCGTCGACCCTTCGACGGGCAAGATTCTGGCCTTGGTGTCCTCTCCGTCCTATGACCCGAACCTGTTGGCCTCACATGACATCGACCAGCAGTCCGCGGCCTGGGCGCAACTGCGCGACGACCCCGATTCGCCGTTGACGAATCGCGCCATCTCCGAGCGGTACCCACCGGGCTCCACCTTCAAGGTGATCACCACCGCCGCCGCACTGCAGTCCGGAGCGACCGTAGACGACCAGCTGACCGCGTTGCCGTCGATTCCCCTGCCGGACAGCACAGCCAGCCTGGAGAACTACGGCGGCACACCGTGCGGGTCCGGACCGACGGCGTCGCTGCAGGAGGCGTTCGCGCGGTCGTGCAACACCGCCTTCGTCCAGCTGGGCATCAAATTCGGCGTCGATGCGCTCAAGAACACCGCCTTCGCCTTCGGGCTGGACAGCCCACCTGCGCCGATACCGCTGCAGGTGTCCGAATCCACCATCGGACCGATCAGCGATGCGGCCGCGCTCGGCATGTCGAGCATCGGGCAGAAGGACGTCGCAGTGACTCCGCTGCAAAACGCGATGGTCGCCGCGACCATCGCCAACAAAGGTGTGACGATGCAGCCGTACCTGGTCGACAGCCTCAAAGGCCCTGACCTCGCCAACATCAGCACCACTGCTCCCCAGGAGCAGCGGCGTGCGGTCTCCCCGCAGGTCGCCGCTAAGCTAACAGATTTGATGGTCGGCGCCGAGCAATACACACAGCAGAAAGGGGCCATTCCGGGCGTGCAGATCGCATCCAAAACGGGTACCGCAGAGCACGGAACGGACCCCCGCAACACCCCACCGCACGCGTGGTACATCGCGTTCGCTCCGGCGTCGACGCCAAAAGTGGCCGTCGCGGTGCTGGTGGAGGATGGCGGCGACCGGCTGTCCGCGACCGGCGGCGCCGTCGCGGCACCGATCGGCAGGGCCGTGATCGCGGCGGCACTTCAGGGAGGGTCATGAATCCCCGAAGACGAGCACGAGAGAGGCGTCCGATGACGATGCGGCACGAGGGAGCAGTGCCGACGAGCAAGCGGACCAGGGCCACAGAACGAGTGGGAGTCGAGTCATGAGCCCACGCGTAGGAGTGACGCTGTCCGGTCGGTACCGACTGCAGCGTCTGATCGCCACCGGCGGCATGGGCCAGGTGTGGGAGGCCGTCGACAGTCGGCTGGGCCGTCGGGTCGCCGTCAAGGTGCTCAAGGCCGAATACTCCTCCGACCCCGAGTTCGTCGAGCGGTTCCGGGCCGAAGCCCGCACCGTCGCCATGCTGAACCATCCCGGCATCGCCAGCGTCCACGACTACGGCGAGACGGAAATGGACGGCGAGGGACGCACCGCGTACCTCGTGATGGAACTGGTCAACGGCGAACCGCTGAACTCCGTCATCAAGCGCACCGGCAGGCTGTCGCTGCGCCACGCACTGGACATGCTCGAGCAGACCGGTCGCGCCCTGCAGGTGGCGCACACCGCGGGCCTGGTGCACCGCGACGTCAAGCCGGGCAACATCTTGATCACCCCCGCCGGCCAGGTGAAGCTGACCGACTTCGGTATCGCCAAGGCCGTCGACGCCGCGCCGGTCACCCAGACCGGCATGGTGATGGGCACCGCCCAGTACATCGCGCCCGAGCAGGCACTCGGCCACGACGCCACCGCCGCCAGCGATGTCTACTCGCTGGGAGTCGTTGGCTACGAAGCCGTTTCGGGTAAGCGCCCGTTCACCGGTGACGGGGCGCTGACCGTCGCGATGAAGCACATCAAGGAGACCCCGGCACCGCTGCCCGCGGACCTGCCCCCCAACGTGCGTGAGCTGATCGAGATCACGCTGGTGAAGAACCCCGGTATGCGCTACCGCAGCGGTGGTCCGTTCGCCGACGCCGTCGCCGCGGTCCGGGCCGGCCGTCGGCCACCGCGGCCCAACCAGGCGCCGACGATCGGCCGAGCCGCTCCCGCCGCCATCCCCGGCACGCAGTCCCGGCCCAATATCGAGGTGCGCAGTCCGCAAACCAGTATGCGTCCCCGCCCGGCGACCGGCAGCCACCGCCCGCCGCCGCCGCGCCGCACGTTCTCCTCGGGTCAGCGGGCCCTGTTGTGGGCGGCCGGGGTACTCGGTGCACTGGCAATCGTCATCGCGGTGCTGATCGTCGTCAACGCTAAGGACAACAACTCCAACCAGCAGCAGTCCCCGCCTACGGTGACCGACACGGTGACGCCGAGCCACGGCGCGACGGGATCATCGCCCGCCGCGCCGTCGAATTGGACCGAAGATCGGGTCAGCGGTAATCCTGGACCCCAGACGCAGCAGCTTCTGTTCCAGAGCCCGCGGGCGGCCGAGCCGCCCGCGAACCACGAGATATCGAGATGACCACCCCCGAACTCCTGTCTGGCCGCTACGAGGTCGGCGAAATCCTCGGCTTCGGCGGTATGTCCGAGGTACACCTGGCCAAGGACACTCGCCTGCACCGCGATGTCGCGGTGAAGGTGTTGCGCGCCGATCTGGCCCGCGACCCCAGCTTCTATCTCCGCTTTCGCCGCGAAGCCCAGAATGCCGCCGCCCTGAACCACCCGGCGATCGTGGCGGTGTACGACACCGGTGAAGCCGAGACCCCCGCCGGGCCGCTGCCCTACATCGTCATGGAGTACGTCGACGGGGTGACCCTGCGCGATATCGTGCACAACGACGGGCCGATGCCGCCGAAGCGCGCCCTCGAGGTCATCGCCGACGCATGTCAGGCCCTCAACTTCAGCCACAACCACGGCATCATCCACCGGGACGTCAAACCGGCCAACATCATGATCAGCAAGACCGGCGCGGTGAAGGTGATGGACTTCGGCATCGCCAGGGCCCTCGCCGATTCCACCAACGTCACCCAGACCGCCGCCGTCATCGGCACGGCACAGTACCTCTCGCCCGAACAGGCCAGCGGAAACCCCGTCGACGCCCGCTCCGACGTCTACTCACTTGGCTGCGTGCTCTACGAAATGCTCACCGGCGAGCCACCTTTCGTCGGCGACTCCCCCGTAGCGGTCGCCTACCAGCATGTCCGGGAAGATCCCGTCCCGCCGTCGCAGCGTCACCCCGGCATCTCCCCCGAACTCGACGCCGTCGTGCTCAAGGCGTTGACCAAGAACCCCGAGAATCGGTACCAGACCGCCGCCGAGATGCGTTCGGATCTGGTTCGCGTGCACAACGGCGAGGCCCCGGACGCACCCAAGGTGCTGACCGAGGCCGAGCGCACCTCCTATTTCGCCACCACCCCGCCGCCCCGCAGCAACGGCGCCGATTCGACTGACGAATTGCCGCGCCAGAAACCACATTTCGTCGAGCACGACCGTGGCAGCGATGGTCGCGGCTCGATCGCCCGTTGGGTGATCGCCGTCGCGGTGCTGGCCGTGCTGACGGTGGTGGTGACGCTGGCGATCAACTTCCTCGGCGACACCACCCGGTCGGTCCAGGTGCCCGATGTCGCCGGCCAACCGTCTGCCGATGCCACCGCCGCGCTGCAGAACCGTGGCTTCAAGGTCACCACGAGCACGATCCCCGACTCCAAGGTGCAACCTGGGTACGTCATCAGCACCGACCCGGCGGCGAACTCGTCGGTCGATGCCGGTGCCCAGATCACCCTCAACGTGTCGACCGGGCCCGATCAACGGCAGGTACCGGACTGCGCGACGATGACCTACGCACAGTGCGTCCAGAAGCTGCAGGCCGCCGGATTCAGCCGCTTCACCCAGACGGGGTCGGAATCCACGCCGGAGCAGAAGGACAAGGTGCTGGCGACCAGTCCGCCCGCCAACTCCTACTCGGCCGTCACCAACCCGATCACGATCGTCGTCGGGACCGGACCGGGCAGCAAGGTCATCCCGGACTGCCTGGGTCAGACGGTGGACGTGTGCAAGCAGATCCTCGGCGCTTCTGGCTTCCCGAACACCATCGATATCCCGGTGGACGGCACCACACCCTCGGGTCAGGTAACCGGCACCAACCCCGCTGCAGGGCAGACGTCGGCGGTGGACACGGTGATCCAGATCCAGGTGTCCCGCGGCAACCAGTTCGTGATGCCGAATCTGGTCGGGCAGTTCTGGACCGACGCCGAGCCGAACCTGCGGGCTCTGGGCTGGACGGGCATCCTGCTCAAGGGCCCGAACGTCGACAACAGCGGGCAGCGCTCCAACGCGGTGGTGACACAGTCGCCGTCGCCCGGCAGCGCAGTGACCTACGGCAGTTCGATCACGCTGAGCTTCGCGTCGTAGCCGCGCGCACCGCGTCGGCGACTTCGGTCTCCAGCCGGTTCACCAGGTCCTGCGACGGCGCCTCGCCGGCGTAACCCAGCCAGTTGGCCAGCATTCGGTGGCCGCCCTCGGTGAGGATCGACTCCGGGTGGAACTGCACACCGTGGATCGGTAGTTCGCGGTGCCGGACACCCATGATCACCCCACCACGGGTCCGGGCCGTCACCTCGAGCTCGGCGGGCACGGTCTCCGGCAGGATTGTCAAAGAGTGGTAGCGCGTCGCGGTGAATGGATCCGGAAGACCTTGCAGCACACCGCTATTCACGTGATAGACGGTGCTCGTCTTACCGTGGAGCAGTTCCGGCGCCCGGTCGACAGTGCCACCGAACGCGACGCCGATGGCCTGATGGCCCAGGCACACACCGAGCAGTGGGGTGGCTGCGGCCGCGCAGGCCCGGACCAGGGGGATGGACGCGCCGGCGCGTTCCGGCGTGCCGGGGCCTGGGCTGAGCAGGACCGCGTCGAAATCGTCGGCGACCGCCGCGATCTGTTCGTCGGTGGCCAGCCGGTCGTCGTCGTTTCGCCAGACATCTGCCACGACGCCCAGCTGACCCAGGTACTGAACCAGGTTGAACACAAAGCTGTCGTAGTTGTCGACGACCAGAACCCGCATTGCCACAGGTTACCGGGGTGCCATACCGACTCAATAACCGATTGGACCGGCCGGCTGCGCGTACCGCATGCGCAGCGGTTCGGTGTGGCCGACCACCTGCACATCGCTACCGGCCTGCTCGGTGTACCCAAGCCCGAATCTGACGACGTACTGCTTGTAGAGCGTCACCAGGGGAGCGGCGGCCAGTGCCGCCTTCATCGCGGAGACGTCTCCGATCGCGGTCACCGTGTACGGCGGGCTGTAGGTCCGCCCGTTGAGCAACAACGTATTGCCCACACAGCGCGGCGCCGAAGTGCCGATGATCCGCTGGTCCTGCATCTGGACGGCCTCGGCGCCCGCGCTCCACAGTGCGTTCAACACCGCCTGGATGTCCTGTTGATGCACCACCAGGTCGTCGGGCGTGGCATCGCGCGGGAATCGCCCGTTGGCGTCGCGCTGGGCGTCGGTGAGAGTGATGGTCAGGCCGGGGCCGTGGACCGGGTTCAGGCCGGCCTCCGCAGCGAGTTCGGCCGCCCTCGCCAGCATCGCCGTCAGGGCCGTGTCGCTCGAGCGGCCGTGGGTGTCGTCGATCTGGGTGGCCAGGGCGTCCCGTTGGCCGCTCAGCTGGTCCACCGACTGTTGGGCCTCGCGGACCAGGTCGACCAGGCGGGGCGAATCGCTGCCCCGGATCTCACCGCCACCGGATACCCCGTGTGTCGCAGCGAGCAGCAGACCGGCCGCCAAACAGACCACCGGTACCCCGTAGCGCCAGCGGGACCGACGAGACTCCTCAGGGGCTGCCGTTGCGCGTGTCATCGGCGGTCCTTCCGGGAATTCTCAGGTAATGGCAGCGCTGCGATAGTCTCGTAGCGATCCTGTGCGGCTTCCATCGTCGCACCAGTTCCACTGCCCGAAGGTAACCATGCCCAAGTCCAAGGTTCGCAAGAAAAACGACTTCACCATCAACCCGGTCAGCCGTACCCCGGTGAAGGTGAAGACGGGCCCGTCGAGCGTGTGGTTCGTCGTGTTGTTCTGTGGCCTGATGTTGGTTGGGCTGGCGTGGCTGTTGGTCTTCCAGCTCGCCTCCACATCCTTGCCGTGGATGGCTGATCTGGGGGCCTGGAACTACGCGATCGCCTTTGCCTTCATGATTGCGGGCTTGTTGCTCACAATGCGGTGGCGGTAGCGAAAATTGTATCCAAAATCACCCGTAGGTGCCTTTTGAGGATCCGGCAACACGGCGAGCCAATCACACGCGTGTGATTCATCCCCATTGTGGATAGCACTTGTGGATAACTCCATCGGCAACGGTAAGAGCACCTATGCATCCGATCCAGCAAACTGAGTGGGGCCCCCGACCGTTGGGTGTCGCGGGGGTGGGGATCACCGGAATTCTGTTGGGTTTTGGCGCTGTGACGCTAGTCACAGATACCCCGGGTCGAATTCTCATCAGCGTTGCCGCAGTCGGTCTATTTTTGTTTGCAACATTCTCCTGGCGCGCGCACCCGAAGCTAGCTATCACCGACGACGGCCTGGTGATCCGGGGCTGGTGGCGCACTCAGACTTTGCAGCAGTCGGACATCGCTCTGGTGCGGATCACGGAGTTCCGCCGCATCGGACGGAAAGTCCGTCTTTTGGAGATCGACACCGCCGAAGACCGGCTGCACGTCTTCACCCGTTGGGACCTCGGAGTCGAGCCGCTGACCGTGCTCGACGCGCTGACGGCAGCCGGGTACGCCGGCTAGAAACGCGGAAATCGACGCTCGGGAGCGAGTGACTCGCACTTTCGCTCTCGAGCGTCGATTTCGGCGGTGAAAGTCAGGAGATGGTGACCGACTCGATGACAACCGGCTCGACCGGACGGTCGTTGCGATCGGTGGCCGTGGTGCCAATCGCGTCGACAACCTTCTGCGACTCCTCGTCGACAACCTCACCGAAGATGGTGTGGCGACGGTTGAGGTGCGGAGTCTTGCCGACCGTGATGAAGAACTGCGAGCCGTTGGTACCCGGGCCGGCGTTCGCCATCGCGAGCAGGTAGGGCTTGTCGAACTGCAGCTCGGGGTGGAATTCGTCGGCGAACTTGTAGCCGGGTCCACCGCGGCCGGTGCCGGTGGGGTCGCCACCCTGAAGCATGAAACCCTCGATGACGCGGTGGAACACGGCGCCGTCGTAGAACGGGCCGGAGGCCCCGCCCGATGCGTTCTCGGTCGAGTACTCCTTGGTGCCCTGGGCCAGGCCGACGAAGTTCGCAACGGTCTTGGGCGCGTGATTACCGAACAGGGCAATCTTGATATCGCCGCGGTTGGTGTGCAGCGTGGCGGTGGCAGTCTGAATGGGGCTCGTAGTCACGGCTTTACAGTCTGCCACTACCGCCTACGGCGAATCCCCGACCCCGTCTCCAGGCCCCTATCGGCCACGCACGACCGGTGTAGATGGCAGGCTGGAGAGATGAGCGTGAAGACCGACAACCGGCTGACTCCGAGACAACGACTGGCCCGCGGCCTGGTCTATTCCACCGTGGGACCGGTTGACGTGACCAGGGGAGTAGCGGGACTCGGTGCGCAGTCGCTCGCGGCCACCACAGGCGAGTTGCGCCGGCGCTACCGCAAGAGCCAACTCCGCCGCGAACTGGCCGCCGCGCAGGAGACCATCACTCGTGAGCTGGCCGCCGCGGGAGAGGTCGTCTCGGGGCTACCGGACGCCATCCAGGAGGCCCGCTCGGCACAACATCCCGGTCGGCGCCGCTGGCTGGTGGCCGCCGGCGTCGGCGCGGTGGTCGTAGCTGGGGGAGCGATCGCGTTCTCGGCGATCCGGCGATCCTCGCGACCCGAGCCGTCGACGCTGCCGCCCAGTGTTCAAGTCGACCCGAAACCGTAGTCTTCGAAGTTAGCTGCCGCTGATGGCCGTCGGTGTTTTCGAGTTGTTCTCGATCGGGATCGGACCATCGAGTTCGCATACCGTGGGCCCGATGCGTGCCGCGGCACGCTTCGTCCGCCATCTCACCGATGCCGGTGTCCTCGGTCGCACCGACGGTGTGCGCGTGGAACTGTTCGGATCACTCGGCGCGACGGGACACGGCCATGGGACCGTCGGCGCCGTAGTGTTGGGCCTGGAAGGCAACGCCCCCGAGAAGGTGAACCCACTGGCTGCCCGGGCCCGGTTGGAGGAGATCCGAGCCAGCAGTCGGTTACAGCTGCCCGACGGTCCGGCGATCGGCTTCAGCGTCGAAACAGATATCTCATTGATGTTGCGCACCTTGGACTTTCACAGCAATGGCATGCGATTCAGTGCTATCGGCGCCGACGGCGGACTCCTCGGCGAGCGCACCTATTTCTCGGTCGGTGGCGGTTTCGTCGTCGACGAGGACGAGGCAGCGCACCCGCGTCTCGACGAACGGGAGCTGCCGTACCGCTTCGGCACCGCGGCCGAGTTGGTGGCGCTGGCCGAACAACACGACATCACCATCGCCGAGCTGATGCTGCGCAACGAAGAGGGCTCACCACAAGAGGTGCGCGACGGGCTGCTGAGGATCTGGTCGGTGATGCAGCAGTGTGTGAGCACTGGCCTGCGTGCCAGCGGCACGTTGCCGGGCAGCCTGCATGTGCGGCGTCGAGCGAGTTCGCTAGCCGCTGCGCTCGAGGCCGATCCGACCGATCCGATGTATGCCATGGACTGGGTGACCGTCTACGCCCTGGCGGTCAACGAAGAGAATGCCGCCGGCGGCCGGATCGTCACGGCGCCGACCAACGGTGCGGCCGGAGTGATCCCGGCCGTGCTGCACTACTACCGGCGGTTCCTGCCCGGCGCCTCCGACAACGGAGTGGTGCAGTTCCTGTTGACCGCGGGCGCGATCGGGGTGCTGTTCAAGGCCAACGCCTCGATCTCCGGGGCCGAGGTGGGCTGCCAGGGTGAAGTCGGATCAGCCTGTTCGATGGCCGCCGCCGGCCTGGCCGCCGTCATGGGTGGGACGCCCGCCCAGATAGAGAACGCCGCCGAGATCGGCATCGAGCACAACCTCGGTCTGACCTGCGACCCGGTCGGGGGACTGGTGCAGATTCCCTGTATCGAACGCAACGCGGTCGCCGCCGTCAAAGCGATCACCGCGGCGCGGATGGCATTGCGCGGTGACGGGACCCATCACGTCAGCCTCGATACGGCCATCAAGACGATGCGGGAGACCGGCGCCGATATGCAGGACAAGTACAAGGAGACGTCACTGGGCGGTCTCGCGCTCAACGTCGTGGAATGTTAGTCGTCCTGGTGATTCGGGCAGTGCACGTCGACGTACACAGTGCCACCCGCAGCGTCGCTCGGAGTGTTGGGATTGTGCACCTGGACCACCGTGCATCGTGACAGCGGGGCGGCATCGAAGCCGTTGAGCCAATTGATCTGCACAAGGTAGCCCTTGGCCTCCAGATCGGCGATGACGGCGTCTGCCCCATCGGCTGAAGCCGATGGGGCTAATGCGAGCGAGGCGATCACTGCCGCGACCGCTGTAGCTCCGAGGGCCCATCTCCGCGCGGCGTCATAAAACCATGACGCTTGTGGGACACGAAGCATGCCGAACCTCTTTACGAGTAGCTGTTCTGGTACCAGGCTACGGAGGTTTACGCGCCGTACGCTGGCAGCAGACCCTCGACGGGGTTCGATTTACATGTGGAGCCTAGGAGATTCGAACTCCTGACATCTGCCTTGCAAAGGCAGCGCTCTACCAACTGAGCTAAGGCCCCTTACCCGCTAGGCGGGCTGGTCGACGGTCTGGTCCGCCGCGACGTGCCAGACCTCGACACGCTGTCGCGACCGTAACACCACCGCACCGGCCGACAGAAGCGCCAAGAAGACGAACAACCGTTTCACGGACCGCCCTTCTGCCTGGAGCCCGCCGGATCCCACCGACTTCCAGTGGGCCTAGGAGGACTCGAACCTCCGACCTCTTCGTTATCAGCGAAGCGCTCTAACCACCTGAGCTATAGGCCCGTAACGTGCACACGACCGAGGAGCGAGATTACCGCATCGGTGGTCAGGCACCCAAATTCGCTCCTGAACAGCGACCTCTAGTCGCGGTCGGCCAACGTCACCTCGATGCCGCCGACGATATCGGTGGTCAGGTTGTAGATGAACGCACCGATGGTGGCCATCGCGGTGAGCAGCACGATGTTGACCAGACCGATCAACAGGGCGCCGCCGAAGATAGTGCCACTGGAGACCAGTTCGCCGCCGCTGCCGCCGCTGCTGGTCAGCAGGTCACCGACATTGCTGTTGAGCTTGCTCCACACGCCCATTCCGCCGAGCACCAGGTAGAGGAATGCGACGGCGATCATCCACACGAAGAACAGCGCGACCGACAACAGCAGTGACACCTTCAGTGCGCTCCACGGATCCACCCGACGGATCTGCATGGTCGCCCGGACCGGTCCGCTCTTACTCCGGCCGGCGACCTGCACGCGCGCGCCGCCGGCGTTCCGGTTGGTGCCGGCCGCCGGGGCATCCGTGCGCTCCGGAGACGATCGGCGCGCCTGAACCGGACGCGATACCGGACCCGACAGATCGGGCAGTTCGCTTCCGTACTCCTTGGTCCTGGGGGCGTCGGCACGGGCCGGCGCCTCGGGCTCTGCGACCGGTGCCGGAGGCTGCACGCCCGGTGCAGCGGTCCCGGCGATGTACCGATTGGGCCGAGCCTCGGGGGAGTGGGCCGCAGGCCGCGGCGGATCCTGCCGCGCCGGCGGCTGATGCGGACCCGACTGCTGCGTTCGACCAGCGCCCCGCTGCCAGGGCGGTACCTCCGCCGAATCCGCGATCCGCGCGGTCGGAGGACCGGAGTCGGTGAGTCGGCCCGAAGGTCCGGGCCGGGCGCCGCCGGCCGAGCGGTCGACCGAGCCGTTCCCATTACCCGTGCCGTCGCCAGGTCCGATATGGCCTGGCTCGTTCGGTGAACTCACCGTTTCTCCTCTGATGGTGGCGCGCCGCGCCGCGTCTGTCGAACCGCTCCGTGCCGGACGTTACTCGTCCGTCTCGGACTCCGACTCGGACCCGGATTCTGGCTCTGGCTCTGACCCGGACAGCTCGTCCTCGTCGCTTTCCTCGGCGTTGCGCGCAATCGCCAACAGTGTGTCGCCGTCACCCAGGTTCATCAACCGAACACCCTTGGTCTGGCGACCGGCCTTGCGAACCTGCTTGGCCTTGGTACGGATGACACCGCCGCCCGAGGTGATGGCGTACAGCTCGGTGTCATCGTCGACGATCAACGCGCCAACCAGACTGCCACGCCGCCGGTCGTACTGAATGGTCAGGATGCCTTTTCCACCACGGCCCTGGACTGTGTACTCCTCGATGGCCGTGCGCTTGGCATAACCGCCGGCCGTCGCGACCAGCAAGTAGGTGTCCTCCTGCACGACGTTGAGCGAAAGCAGCTGATCGTCGGCGTTGAACCGCATGCCCTGCACACCGGACGTAGCTCGGCCCATCGGCCGCAGTGCCTCGTCGGTCGCCGAGAACCTGATCGACTGTCCGTTGGCCGAAACCAGTAGCAGGTCGTTCTCCGCGGAGCACAGCACCGCACCGACCAGCTCGTCACCCTCACGCAGGTTGACCGCGACGATGCCACCGGAGCGGTTTGAATCGAAGTCGGTCAGCTTGGACTTCTTGACCAGACCGTTCTTCGTGGCGAGCACCAGGTACGGCGCATCCTCGTAGCTCTTGATCTGGATGACCTGCGCGATGCGCTCCTCCGGCTGGAAAGCCAGCAGGTTCGCCACATGCTGGCCGCGCGCGGTCCGCGACGCCTCCGGCAGTTCGTAGGCCTTGGCGCGATAGACCCGGCCCTGCGTGGTGAAGAAGAGGATCCAGTCATGGGTCGAGCTGACGAAGAAGTGCTTGACGATGTCGTCCTGCTTGAGGCCGGCACCCTGCACACCCTTGCCGCCGCGTTTCTGGCTGCGGTACAGATCCGATTTCGTCCGTTTCGCGTAACCGGTCTCGGTGATCGTGACGACCACCTCTTCGCGGGCGATCA
Source organism: Mycolicibacterium komossense (assembly GCF_025822605.1). Taxonomy (GTDB): domain Bacteria; phylum Actinomycetota; class Actinomycetes; order Mycobacteriales; family Mycobacteriaceae; genus Mycobacterium; species Mycobacterium komossense. The sequence continues at coordinate 39,795 of NZ_JACKTY010000009.1, forward strand.
GATCCTCGTCGGCCACGTCGCCGTCGGCCGGGATGATCCGGGTGCGACGGTCGTCGCCGTATTTCTCCACGAGCTCGGCCAACTCGTCGTGCACGATGGCCCGCTGACGCTCCGGCTTGGCCAGGATGTCCTCGAGGTCGGCTATCTCGGCCTCGATCTTGGCCAGGTCGTCGACGATGCGCTGGCGCTCGAGGGCGGCCAGGCGCCGCAGCTGCATGTCAAGGATGGCCTGCGCCTGGATCTCGTCGACATCGAGCAGCTCGATCAGGCCGGTGCGGGCGACGTCGACGTTGGCCGAAGCCCGGATCAACGCGATGACCTCGTCCAGCGCATCGAGCGCCTTGACCAGGCCGCGCAGAATGTGGGCCCGCTCGTTGGCCTTGCGCAGCCGGTAGATGGTCCGGCGGACGATGACGTCCAACTGGTGCACGACGTAGAGCCGGATCAGCTGGTCCAGGCGCAGAGTGCGGGGGACACCGTCGACGATCGAGAGCATGTTCGCGCCGAAGCTGGTCTGCAGCTGGGTGTGCTTGTAAAGGTTGTTCAGCACCACCTTCGCCACGGCATCGCGCTTGATCTCGACGACGATGCGCATACCGACCCGGTCACTGCCCTGGTCCTCCACATTGGAGATACCGGTCAGCCGCCCGTCGCGCACCTGCTCCGCGATCGAGGTGATGAAGTTGTCGTGGTTGACCTGATACGGCAACTCCGTAATGACAAGCAGCGTCTTGCCTTTGGAATCTTCCTCGATCTCCACCACGCCGCGCATCCGGATGGAGCCCCGGCCCGTGGTGTACGCGTCGTGGATACCCTGCGAGCCGACAATCAGTCCGTAGGTGGGGAAGTCGGGTCCCTTCACCCGTTCGGTCACCGCGGCCAGGGTGGCTTCCTCGTCGGCCTCGTAGTTGTCGAGGCACCAGAACACCGCCTCGGCCAGCTCACGCAGATTGTGGGGCGGCATGTTGGTGGCCATGCCGACGGCGATACCGCCCGAACCGTTGGCCAGCAGGTTCGGGAACCGGCTGGGCAGGACGGTCGGCTCTTGCACGCGGCCGTCATAGTTCGGGATGAAATCGACTGTCTCCTCGTCGATTTCACGCAGCATCTCCATCGCCAGCGGCGTCAGACGTGCTTCGGTGTACCGCATGGCAGCTGGCGGATCGTTGCCCGGCGAACCGAAGTTGCCTTGCCCGTCGACCAGCGGATAGCGCAGTGACCACGGCTGCGCCATCCGCACCAGGGTGTCGTAGATCGACGAGTCACCGTGCGGGTGATAGTTACCCATCGTTTCCGCAACCGAGCGCGCCGATTTGGCATGGCCACGGTCGGGCCGGAACCCGGAGTCATACATGGCGTACAGCACCCGGCGGTGCACCGGCTTGAGACCGTCGCGGACTTCGGGAAGCGCGCGACCGACGATGACGCTCATCGCATAGTCGATGTAGCTGCGCTGCATCTCCTGCTGGATGTCGACCGGTTCGACGCGGTCGGTTTCGTCTCCGCCGGGTGGCAGGGTGTCTGTCATCAGTTCCTCGTCAGTAGCTCAGTGATTGACTCTTGCGGCGCACGCCGACAAGATCAAACATCCAGGAAGCGAACGTCTTTGGCATTGCGAGTGATGAAGCTGCGGCGGGCCTCGACGTCCTCTCCCATCAGGATGGAGAACAGTTCGTCGGCAGCAGCCGCGTCGTCGAGCGTGATCTGACGCAAGACGCGCACTGACGGATCCATCGTGGTCTCCCATAGTTCCTTGGCGTCCATCTCACCAAGACCCTTGTAGCGCTGGATACCGTCTTCGGCGTTGATCCGCCGGCCTGCGGCCTTACCGGTCTCGAGCAGACCGTCGCGCTCGCGGTCGGAGTAGGCGAATTCCGGTTCGGAGCGTTGCCATTTCAGCTTGTACAGCGGCGGCTGGGCCAGATACACGTGACCGTTCTCGATAAGCGGGCGCATAAAGCGGAACAGCAGTGTCAGCAGCAAAGTGGAGATGTGCTGGCCGTCGACGTCGGCGTCGGCCATCAACACGATCTTGTGATAGCGCAGCTTGGCCAGATCGAATTCGTCGTGAATGCCGGTGCCCAACGCAGTGATGATGGCCTGGACTTCCGTGTTCTTCAAAACGCGGTCAATACGCGCCTTTTCGACGTTGATGATCTTGCCGCGCAACGGCAGGATCGCCTGGAACATCGAGTCGCGGCCACTCTTCGCCGAGCCGCCGGCCGAATCGCCCTCCACCACATACAGTTCCGACTTACGGGGATCCGTGGAGCGGCAGTCGGCGAGCTTGCCGGGCAGACCGCCGATGTCGGTGGCACTCTTGCGCCGAACCAACTCGCGGGCCTTACGCGCCGCGATACGCGCCTGAGCTGATGAAACCGCCTTGTTGATAATGGTTTTGGCCTCGGCCGGGTTAGCCTCGAACCAGTGTGCAAGCTGCTCGTTGCACGCCTTCTGCACGAAAGACTTGACTTCGGTGTTACCGAGCTTGGTCTTGGTCTGGCCTTCGAACTGCGGCTCAGCGACCTTCACCGAGATGACGGCGGCCAGCCCCTCACGAATGTCATCGCCGGTGAGGTTGGTGTCCTTCTCTTTGAGGAGCTTCTTGTCCTTGGCGTACTTGTTCACCACCGTGGTCAACGCAGCACGGAAACCCTCTTCGTGAGTGCCGCCCTCATGGGTGTTGATCGTGTTGGCGAAGGTGTGTACTGATTCCGAATAGCCGGCATTCCACTGCAGAGCGATTTCGACCTCGTGGCCGGGACCTTTGCCGGAGAAGTCGATGATGCTGGTGTGGATCGGGTTCTTGGTCCGGTTGATGTGCTTGACGTAGTCGACCAACCCGCCGGGGTAGTGGAACGTGCGGTGCTTGACCTTGTGCGGTGCCGCCTTCTCCGCGGCCTGCTCGTCGGCGGACTTCGGCGCGGCCGCGGTATCGCTGACCACCTCTTCGGTCACTTCGTCCTGCGCCACCCGCTCGTCGGTCAGGTTGATGGTCAGTCCCTTGTTCAGGAACGCCATCTCCTGCAACCGGCGCGCGACGGTCTCGAAGTCATAGACCGTGGTCTCGAAGATATCGCCGTCGGCCCAGAACCTGATGGTCGTACCCGTCTTGCGGGTCTTCTCGCCCTGTTTGAGGGTATTGGGCTCGGACCGGTCGTAGGACTGCGTCCACTCGAAGCCGTCGCGGGAGATATCGACCTCGAGGCGTCGCGACAGAGCGTTCACCACGGAAACACCGACGCCGTGCAGACCACCGGAAACGGTGTAACCGCTGTCCTCCCCACCGAACTTGCCACCGGCATGCAGCTGGGTCATCACGACGTCGACGGTCGGGCTGCCCGAGGCGTGCATGGCGACGGGGATTCCACGGCCGTTGTCGGAGACCTCGACACCGCCGTCTTCGAGGATGCGGACATCGACCTGGTTGGCGTAACCGGCCATCGCCTCATCGACGGAGTTGTCGACAACTTCCCAGATGAGGTGGTGCAGACCGCGCTCACCAGTGGAGCCGATATACATGCCAGGCCGTTTACGGACCGCTTCCAAGCCCTCAAGGATGGTGATAGAGGACGCGCCGTATTCCTTGGGCTCGTTATTATTCTGGGCAGCCACGGTCGGGAAGTTCTCCTCGGGGGTCGCGTGCACGCGGTCCAGTCACCGCAGCATGTCTTGCGTTCAGTCTACCGTCAACCACCGTCAGGACCGATACTGCGGCGGTGTTTCTACCTATCTAACTTGGCCGTGCGCGCAGTATCGCGATTCCCGGTGCGTCAGGACGTGCGTTCGGGCAAGAAATTTGTTTCTCGTGGCTCTCAGCCGACGCCGCAGTCGGCGGTTCAGCCGTAGGTATCGCGAGGCCCACGACCGGAGATATGCAGCTTTCCTTTTCGCCATGACGGTGCGCTCGGCCCGGTGATCTTCACGCTGGTGACCACACCGTCGCCGACGGCGGCCGCAATCTTCGCGAGCAGCTGAGCCTGAACTGTCCGTAACTGGGTGGCCCAGGCGGTGCTCTCCGCCGAAATGCTCAGCACACCGTCGCGCAAGGTCATCGGCTCCGCGTGCTCGGCGATCTGCTCGCCGACCACCGCAGCCCACTGCGCGAACACCGCGCCTTCGGCCACCCGCGGCGTCCAGCCCCGGCTCTTGGACAATTCGTTGGTCGCTGCGCCCAGCGTTTGCGGGTCACGACTGTCCGGTCCCGGCCCGGACCAACTGCGCCTGGTACCCGCTCCGAACGCCCGACGGGCCGTCGGTGACTTTCCGCCGCGACCGACGTCTTTGCCCTGGGTGCGTGCCGCGCCGCGGGCCTCTTCCAGCGTCCGACGGACCAGATCCATCCCGGCAAGCCGCGTCAGGCGCTCGGGTGGGCCCACCTGGTCGTCAGTCGTGTCGTCGGAATTGTTCTGCTCGTCAGGTTCGTCACTAGCCATTGTCCACCACCGAAATCCGGCCGCTGTCACCATCTTTGAGCGTGATCGGGATCCGGCGCACGTCCCAATCCTGCGGAATGTCCTCTGGCACCGCAGCTGTCACAAGTACCTGCTCGGCCGAAGCGGCCACCGTCGCCAATGCCCGCCGACGCGAGGTGTCCAGTTCGGCGAAGACATCGTCGAGAAGCAGTACCGGGTCGGTGCCCTCACTACGCAGCAACTCATAGGACGCCAGTCGCAACGACAACGCCATCGACCACGATTCCCCATGGCTGGCAAAGCCTTTCGCTGGCTGTTCGCCGAGCCACAGCTCGAGATCATCCCGGTGCGGGCCGACCAGACACACCCCACGCTCGATCTCGGCGTCCCGACGCAACGCCAGCGCCTCGAGTAATCCGGCCCGCAATGAATCCGTCGTGTCCGACGCAGTCGGGGCGTCGATGACCTTGTCCACACTGCTGCGGTAGTTGATCGCCGCCGGCCGCGAAGAGGGCGCCAACAGTTGGTAAGCCTTCTCCACCTCCGGCGCCAGCGCACCGACCAGTTCCAGCCGGGCCGCCATCAACTCAGCACCGTGGACGGCCAGGTGTCCGTCCCACACGTCGAGAGTATCGAGCGCTCCACGGTCTCCGCGGTATCTCGAGCCCGCCGCCGATTTCAGCAACGCGGTGCGCTGGCGCAGCACTTTGTCGTAATCGGCACGCACACCGGCGATTCGGGGTCGACGAATAGTCGCCAACTCGTCGAGATAGCGCCGCCTGTCGCCGGGGTCACCGCGAACCAGTGCCAGATCCTCCGGCGCAAACAACACCGTGCGCAACGCACCGAGAATTTCCCGTGCGCTGCGTACCGGCGATCTGTTCAGCCGGGCCTTGTTCGCCCGGCCGGCCGCGATCTCGAGATCAACGGCAAGCTCCCGTCCTTCGTTGACCACGATGGTCGACACCACTGCCCGGTCCGCCCCAGCCCGGATCAGTGGCGCATCGGTAGTTACCCGGTGCGAACCCAAAGTCGATGAATACCACAGAGCTTCAACAAGATTGGTTTTACCGTGACCGTTTGGACCGACGAAGACCGTCCGGCCCTGTTCCAATTCGAGGTCGGCTGTCTGCCACGATCGGAAATCGCGTAGACCCAGGTGCCGGACGTACAAGAGGTGGTTACCCGGACAAGCCGATGCGCTTGACAGCGTGCCCACCGAACTGGTTGCGCAGCGCCGAGACCGCCTTCATCGCCGGTGAATCATCCTGCCGGGAGGCGAAACGTGCGAACAGTGACGCCGCGATGACGGGCATCGGAACCCGGTGGTTGATGGCCTCTTCGACGGTCCACCGGCCTTCACCGGAATCCTCGGTATATCCGGAGATCGCGTCGAAATGCGGATCTTCCTTGAGTGCCTTCGCCAGCAGTTGCTGCAGCCACGATCGCACCACGGTGCCGTTTGTCCAGGCCTGAATGACAGCCTGGACATCGGTGATCAATTCTTCGGCGGCCAACAGCTCGTAACCCTCGGCATAGGCCGTCATCAGGCCGTATTCGATACCGTTGTGCACCATCTTGGCGTAATGACCGGCACCGACCGGACCCGCGTGGACGAAACCATCCTCGAGCGGGCCGGCCGGACGCAGGGTGTCGAAGATCGGCATCACGCGGGCGACGTCGGCATCGCTGCCGCCGACCATCAGTCCGTAGCCTTCCTTCAATCCCCAGATACCACCGGACACGCCGGCGTCGATGAATCCGATGCCCTTCTCGCCCAACAGCTTTGCGTGGGGACCATCCTCGGTGAATCGGGAGTTGCCACCGTCTATGACCAGGTCACCCTCGCTGAGCACGTCGGCCAGGGCGGTGATCGTGTCGTCGGTGATGGGACCGGAGGGCACCATGACCCAGACGACGCGCGGCGCCTCGAGCGCCTCGGCCAGTGCCGCCAACGTCGGGACGTCGGTGACTTCTGGGCGCGGGTCGTAACCGATGACTTCGTGGCTGCCTTCGCGCAGGCGGTCACGCATGTTGAAGCCCATTTTGCCCAGTCCGACCAGACCCAGCTGCATGGATGTCCCTTTCGTCGCGGTTATTCGGTCAGCCCGGGAGACGGACCGGCATCAACAGATATACGTAGTCCGTCTGAACAGCGGGGAAAGGGCCTGTGCCAGTCAGGGGACTTTCCCCGTCATCTTCGCCTGCCGGGCGCAGCACCGCAGGTCGGCTGGGCGTGGTGAAACCAAATGAGACCCGACCGGAGTGCAGAGAACTCAGTCCGTCCGTGAGATATGTGGGATTGAACGCGATCGTCAGGGGCTCACCGACGAATTCGACCGGCAGATCCTCCTCGGCCCGGCCGACGTCATCGGCACCCGCCGACAGCCGCAGCACCCCATCACCGAATTCCATCCGGACCTGGGCCCCGCGATCAGCGACCAGAGCGACGCGCTTGATCGCCTCGGTCAGCTCGGCTACACCGATGGTCGCCATCGCCGTGTGTTCGGTCGGCAACAACTGCCGGAACTTCGGGAATTCCGCATCGAGGAGACGTGTGGTACTGCGCTTACCCGCACTGCGAATACCAAGGAGGCCTTCCTTACCGACCGCAGCACCGGCACCGAGCGACAGATGCACCTCGGTGCCCGCTGTACCAGCCTTGGCTGCCTCGGCCAGAGTCTTCGCAGGAACCAACACCGCAGCTTCGATATCCGCGGTCGACGCCGACCAGGTCAGCTCACGAACCGCCAGCCGGAACCGATCGGTCGCCGCCAAAACGACTGATTCGCCGGATATTTCGACCCGAATACCGGTCAGCATCGGCAGTGTGTCGTCACGACCGGCCGCGACGGCAACCTGGCCGATGGCCTCCCCGAACAGATCCGCGGAAATCATGCCCGTCTCGTCCGGCAGCGCGGGCAGCGCCGGGTAGTCCTCGACAGCCATCGTGGGGAGCGAGAAGCGGGCACTTCCGCAGGTCAGTGAGACGCGGGTGCCCTCGACGGTGACATCGACAGGTTTGGCCGGCAGTGCCCTGGTGATATCCGAGAGCAACCTGCCCGACACCAAAACACTTCCAGCAGAAGATATTTCGGCAGCAACCTGGACTTCCGCGGACACTTCGTAGTCGAATCCGGAAATCCGCAGGCCCTCGTCGGTGCCGGTCAGCAGCACGCCGGCCAGGACAGGCACGGTGGGTCTGGTCGGGAGATTGCGCGCCACCCACGCCACGGCGTCGGCGAAATCCTCTCGCACCAGGCGGCACTTCAAGTCGGTGAGACCAACTGTTGTCGTCGCCACGGCTATAGCGTCCCTTCCGTACTGATCAGCTTCTACTCACAGCCCCAACCAGCGATCCCGGCCGTGACACTCTCGAACCCTGCCCCGCCACGGTGACCGTAACTGCAGAAGACCCACCGTAGAGCTTTCCTTGTCATCTTGAAAGCTAATCGATCGCCCCGACAAGCGGCTGACGAGAGTGGCAGCCAGACCGTGTGGAAGACCTGATCCCCAACGCCTGTCTTCAAAGAGAAATCTAGAGAGATAGATAAGCAACAGTAATAGGGGGTGTGCAAGATGGGGATGAGCTGTCGTAACTGCAGTCCAGAGTCTTGCGGGCCTGTGTATGAGCGGTGGATGGTTGTGAGGACGGCGGGTCCGGGCTGTGGACGGGGCGAAGATGTCCACTGTTGTCACAGGCAGACGCCAGCTCGTGGGCAGGTTGTACACAGCGGTATGCACACCGATTTCGTGTGACTGATGATGTGGTTGTGCCGGAAGTTTCTTGAAAGTTTTTCGGCCGGAGCCGCGTAGAAGTACCCGGGTAACACAACAAAAGCACCCCCCGGACACGACGGTGTCGTGCCAAGGGGGTGCGAACAGCAAGATGCAGCCGACAGATTCAGCGCTTGGAGCGCTGCCGGATCCGCGTTGTCAGTTCCTTTACATGGTCGAAGACCTCGCGGCGGTAAGCCATTTCGTTGAGGATCTTCTTCTGTGCGTACATGACGGTCGTGTGGTCACGGCCGAATGCCTGGCCGATCTTCGGCAGCGACAGATCGGTGAGCTCGCGGCACAGATACATTGCGATCTGGCGCGATTGTGCCAGCGCCCTGGTCTTACCGGGCCCGCGCAGCTCCTCGACGGTGGTCTCGAAGTATTCGGCGGTCGCGGCCATGATGGTCGCTGCGCTGATCTGCATGGTGCTGGCATCGGCGATGAGATCACGCAGCACGATCTCGGCCAGTGCCTTGTCGATCGGTGTCTTGTTCAGCGACGCGAAGGCGGTGACCCGGATGAGGGCACCCTCGAGCTCGCGGATGTTGCGTTCGATGCTGCTCGCGATGAGCTCGAGCACATCGGGAGGGACATCCAACCGCTCCATCTGAGCTTTCTTGCGCAGGATGGCAATTCGGGTTTCCAGCTCAGGGGGCTGGACGTCGGTGATCAGACCCCATTCGAAGCGGGTCCGCAGTCGATCCTCGAGCGTGGCCAGCTGTTTAGGCGGGCGGTCGGAGGAGATGACGATCTGCTTGTTCGCGTTGTGCAGGGTGTTGAAGGTGTGGAAGAACTCCTCCTGAATACCTTCCTTGCCCTCGATGAACTGGATGTCGTCGACCAGAAGGACGTCGATATCGCGATAGCTGCGCTTGAACGCGACCTTACGATCGTCGCGCAGAGAGTTGATGAAGTCGTTGGTGAACTCTTCGGTCGACACGTATTTGACACGCATCCCAGGGAAGAGTCGCTGGGCGTAATTGCCAGCTGCATGCAGTAGGTGCGTCTTACCCAGTCCGGATTCACCCCAGATGAACAACGGGTTGTAGGCGCGGGCCGGAGCTTCGGCGATGGCCAGAGCCGCCGCATGGGCAAATCGGTTGGAGGCACCGATGACGAACGTGTCGAAGGTGTATCGGCGGTTGAGGCTGGTGCCCTCCGGCGCGGTGGCGCCCGCGGCCCGGCGGCGTTCGTTGAAATACGATGGCCAGCTCTCGTGGGCACTGGCCAGCGCCTCGCTGTCTTCGTCGACTTCGTCGGAGTCGTCATCGGTGAGTCCGTCGGTGAGCGCGGGGGAGATGGCGTTCGGCGGGTCGGCCGGGTCGTCATCACCGGGCGGTGCGATGCGCACCCCGAGTTCCACCCGTTGGCCGAGCCGTCGGCTGAGTGCGTCGGTGATCTGGATACGGAGATGACGTTCGATCTCGTTCTGGACGAAGCTGCTCGGCACTGAGAGGAGAGCAAACCCCTCGACTATGGTCAGCGGCTTGACCAGTTTGAGCCACGCTCTTTGCTGAGGGGTCAGTGGTCGGTTGAGGGTGTCGCCATTGGTACCGACGGAATCGGGGAAGTTGGCACCCGGGTCGCCGTTGAGCTCGGATACGACATCGCTCCACATGGTGGCGAATGCGGAACCGGGATCATCAGTCAACGACAGATCCCCTTTGTTGCGAGGTGTTGGTACGTGGCATCGGGGTGGGTACCGAGACGAACATAGAGCGGGGCCAATCTGTCCACAAAGTTATCCACAGGTGTGGACAAGACAGTAGTCCTCGCGTGGGAGCGTACCGGCGACAGTATGCGAGGGCCCAGGATGTGCCCCCCGGCACCTGTGCTTCGTTGTCTGGGCCGTCCCGGTCGGAAACGGCATTGGCAGAAGCTAACAGTTTTATCTCGGAGTGCCAACCGTTCTGCAACATTCTCCGGCGGTTCCTGGCGACCTCTTGACATCACGTGACAGCTGTTACAGCAGTCAACATTTTCAGGTCCGTATCGTGGTGTTCGGTCGCCATCGCGACGGGTTTGACCCAGCGAAGACACGTCAGTACCCTCGAGCAGTCGCCCGAACGTTGGCGATACGGCAGCGACCCGGGGGAACTACTGGATTTCCCGGCGAACTCAAGGGTTTTGACGCCGGTCAATAGCAAGACGCATGAGCTTACCAACGGTCATCGTGTCTGCCCGCGCACAGCGTAGATGTGCGTGGCGGATGTGAAGGCCAGATGCAATGAGGAGAAATAGCCGTGGCCAAGGGCAAGCGGACCTTCCAGCCGAACAATCGGCGCCGTGCACGTGTGCATGGGTTCCGTCTGCGGATGCGCACCCGCGCCGGCCGCGCGATCGTCGCTGGGCGGCGCAACAAGGGCCGCCGCTCGCTGACTGCCTGATTTCATACAGGTAGTCTCCGACGTTGCTCGCAGCGCGGTACCGGATGACACGGTCCACCGAGTTCGCCGCGACGGTCAAGCATGGAGTGCGGGCTGCACAGCCCGATATCGTCGTGCATGTCCGCCGCGATGACGCCGACGCCGAAGGACCTCGGGTCGGTCTGGTGATCGCCAAGTCCGTCGGCACCGCCGTGCAGCGGCATCAAGTCGCGCGGCGGTTACGTCATGTGGCCAAGTCCTTGATCCCGGATCTGGACCCTCGCGATCGTGTGGTCATCCGCGCGCTACCCGGCAGCAGTGCTGCCGCGTCGACGCGGTTGGAACAGCAACTGCGCAAGGGTGTCCGGCGATCCCACGACATCATGGCCGGCACCAGGTGAACACCACCGACGGAACACCTGTGAAGGCCCGTCGCTCCGCTGCTGTCCGAGCTCTCGTCTTCGTTATCGAGTTCTATCGCAACGCCGTGTCGCCGCTGCGGCTGCCGACCTGTCGCTTCACCCCGACGTGTAGTCAGTATGCGGTCGAGGCTCTCACCGAATACGGGTTCGTGCGGGGGAGTTGGTTGTCCACCATCCGCCTGCTGAAGTGTGGTCCGTGGCATCGGGGAGGATGGGACCCGATACCCGAGCGCCCAGACCGACCTACCGACAGTGATGCCGCCAGCAGCGGCAGGAACGAGTCCTATGTTTAATTGGTTCAGCCTCGACATCATCTATTACCCGGTGTCGGCGATCATGTGGGTTTGGTACAAGGCATTCTCGTTCGTCCTTGGCCCCAGCAATTTCTTCGCCTGGGCGCTGTCGGTGATGTTCCTCGTGTTCACGCTGCGTGCGATTCTCTACAAACCGTTCGTCAAGCAGATCCGCACCACTCGCCAGATGCAGGAGCTACAGCCTCAGATCAAGGCGTTGCAGAAGAAGTACGGCAAGGACCGTCAGCGCATGGCGCTGGAGATGCAAAAGCTCCAGAAGGAACACGGGTTCAACCCGATCCTCGGCTGTCTGCCGATGCTGGCTCAGCTCCCGGTGTTCCTCGGTCTGTATCACGTGCTCCGCTCGTTTAACCGGACGCAGGGCGGCTTCGGTCAGCTGCACCTGTCGGTCGAGCAGAACCGCGCGACGGGCAACTACGTCTTCAGTGCGACCGACGTCGCGCACTTCCTGGACGCCAACTTCTTTGGTGCCCCTCTCGGCGCCAGCATGATCCAGACCACCGGCCTGGATGCCTTCACCGATTTCAACCGTGCCGCGGTGATCGCCGTCGGTGTCCCGATCATGATCCTCGCGGGCGTCGCCACCTACTTCAACAGTCGGGCGTCGGTGGCCCGCCAAAGCCCGGAAGCCGCGGCCAATCCACAGACCGCGATGATGAACAAGCTCGCGCTGTATGTCTTTCCCCTCGGCGTCACCGTCGGTGGTCCATTCCTCCCGCTGGCGATCATCCTGTACTGGTTCTCCAACAACATCTGGACCTTCGGTCAGCAGCACTACGTGTTCGGCAAGATCGAGAAGGAAGAAGAAGAGAAGAAGCAGGAGGCGATCGAACGCCGCTCTGCCAACGCGCCCGCGCCAGGTGTGAAGCCCACCAAGGCGAAGAAGCCGTTGACCAATGGTGCAACTCCCGAGCCCGCCCAGGAGGGTGTCGAGCTGACGGATTCTGCGGCCGAGGATACGGCTTCCGCGAACGGTCAGGCGCAGTCGACGCCGTCGGCAACGCCGCGGCCCGGTGCCAGGCCCAAGAAGCGAAAGCGCTGATACTTGCCCGCCACCGATGCGGGCACCCGATGCGCGGTCTGTGAGCAGACCGGTATCTGAATCTAGAGGGATCGAGAGGGATACACAGCCATGACGAATACCGATACCAGCGAGCAGACAATCGACGACGAGGCCGCGGTCACCGGCGACGGCGGGGCGGACGAAGCGACGACGAAGCCGGACTCCGAGGATCGGCTCGTTGCCGAGGGCGAGATCGCCGGTGACTATCTGGAAGAGCTGCTCGACCTGTTGGACTTCGACGGCGATATCGACCTTGATGTCGAGGGCAGCCGCGCCGTCGTCAGCATCGACGGCGGTGAGGATCTGGTGAAGCTCGTCGGGCGTAAGGGTGAGGTGCTCGACGCGTTGCAGGAACTGACCCGCCTGGCTGTCCACCAGAAGACTGGTGAACGGAGCCGGCTGATGCTGGACATCGCGGGCTGGCGTCGCCGCCGCCGTGACGAGCTGGCGGCACTGGGGGACAAGGTGTCACGCCGGGTCCTGGAGAGCGGACAGCGCGAGCAGCTGGCGCCCATGACACCGTTCGAGCGCAAGATCGTGCACGACGCTGTGGCTGCCGTCGACGGGGTGCACAGCGAGAGCGAGGGCGTGGAGCCGGCGCGCCGCGTCGTCATCCTGCCCGACTGATCAAGAGTTACATCTGTGTAGTTCTAGCGGGACCGCGCTGAAGACCGGAGGATGTTTCACGTGAAACATGACGGTATGGCCGAGGTTCCGGAGGCGGCCGGCGCGGTGTTCGGCACCGCGCTCGGCACCGCCGAGCAGTACGCGCACTTTCTCATGACAGCCGGTGTGGAGCGGGGTCTGATCGGCCCCCGCGAAGCAGACCGCATCTGGGATCGCCACGTACTCAACAGCGCCGCTATCGCGGAACTTATCGGTAACGGCGTCCGGGTCGCCGACGTCGGCAGTGGTGCCGGCCTCCCCGGGATTCCCCTCGCGATCGCTCGCCCTGATTTGCAGGTTGTTCTCATCGAGCCACTGTTGCGCCGCGCAACCTTCTTGACGGAGGTGGTGACCATGCTGGGCCTGGAGTCCATCACGGTAGTTCGCGGCCGAGCCGAGGATCGGGCAGTGCTCGCGGAGCACCGTGACTTCGATGTGGTGACCTCGCGTGCGGTGGCGCCGCTCGACAAGTTGACGAAGTGGAGTATGCCGTTACTGCGCCCAGGCGGCGTGATGGCGGCGCTCAAGGGTGACCGCGCGGAGGCCGAACTCGATGAACACCGCCGCGCGATGACGTCGTTAGGCGTAGTGGATGCAAGGGTGATGAAATGTGGCGTGAAGTACTTGACACCGCCGGCGACCGTGGTCGTCGCACGACGCGGCGTACGCGGGGCGGCCGGCCGGCGGCCGTCACAGCCTTCGGGCAGGAGGGACCGATGAGCGGGTCAGAGGGGCCGGATCCACAGCAGCCGGGTGACGTTTCACGTGAAACATGGAGTGGGTCGAGCGAGTTCGACACCCCGATCGGAGCTGCCGCCGAGCGCGCCATGAAGGTGCTACACAAGCGTGAGCACCTGGCACGGCCGACGCATCGACGGCTCTTCACCATCGCCAACCAGAAGGGCGGCGTGGGGAAGACCACCACCGCGGTAAACATGGCCGCGGCGCTGGCCGTGCAGGGACTCAAGACTCTGGTGATCGACCTCGACCCGCAGGGCAATGCCAGCACCGCGCTGGGCATCGAGCACAGGACTTCTGGCACGCCGTCGTCGTACGAGGTGTTGATCGGCGAGATGCCATTGCATGCCGCCTTGCGCCGGAGCCCACACAGCGATCGACTGTTCTGCGTACCCGCCACGATCGATCTGGCCGGCGCGGAGATCGAGTTGGTCAGCATGGTGGCCAGGGAAAATCGGCTCCGCACAGCACTCGCCGAACTGGACGGCTCCGACTTCGACTACGTGTTCATCGACTGCCCGCCGTCGCTGGGTCTGCTGACCATCAATGCTCTCGTCGCCGCCCCGGAGGTGCTCATCCCCATTCAGTGCGAGTACTACGCCCTGGAGGGGGTGTCCCAGCTGATGAACAACATCGAGATGGTGAAGGCTCACCTGAATCCGAATCTCGATGTCTCGACCGTTCTCTTGACCATGCATGACGGTCGGACGAAGCTGGCGGATCAGGTGGCCGACGAGGTGCGCCGATTCTTCGGGGACAAGGTTCTCCGGACGGTGATCCCACGCAGCGTCAAGGTCTCCGAGGCGCCCGGTTACAGCATGACGATCATCGACTATGACCCCGGCTCCCGGGGTGCAATGAGCTACATGGATGCCAGCCGCGAACTCGCGGAGCGCGGCGCCGCCACGGGGAAGGGACGATCATGAGTCAGCCGACACGTCGTAAGGGCGGTCTGGGTCGCGGTCTGGGAGCTCTCATCCCCACGGGCCCAGCCAACGAAGAGTCGACGGGTTTCGGTCCGCGCATGGGAGCTGCCGCTACCGATGTCTTGATGGGTGGGCCGCCGGCACCCGTCAACGAGATGGGCGCGACCTACCGGGAGATCGATCCGAAGACCATCGAACCCAATCCGCGGCAGCCGCGCCAGGTTTTCGACGACGAAGCACTAGCCGAGCTGGTGCACTCGATCAAAGAGTTCGGGCTCATGCAGCCGATCGTGGTGCGGGCGATGCCCACCGAGCCGGGGGCGCCCCTGCGCTATCAACTGGTGATGGGGGAGCGACGCTGGCGCGCCGCCCAGGAAGCGGGGATGACCGCGATCCCGGCCATCGTCCGTGAGACCACCGACGACAACCTGCTACGCGACGCGCTCCTGGAGAACATTCACCGGGCGCAGCTGAACCCGTTGGAAGAAGCGGCAGCCTATCAGCAGCTGCTCGACGAGTTCGGAGTCACCCACGATGAACTCGCTTCTCGTATCGGTCGGTCGCGACCGCTGATCAGTAACATGATCCGACTGCTGCGACTGCCGGTACCGGTCCAGCGCCGGGTGGCCGCGGGTGTGCTGTCAGCGGGCCATGCCAGGGCGCTTCTCGCTCTGGAAGCTGGGGCGGAGGCCCAGGAAGAGCTCGCGGCCCGCATCGTTGCCGAGGGTTTGTCGGTCCGTGCCACCGAGGAGGCGGTGACACTGGCGAACCGCGAGACGGTACCCGCACCGACCGCTCCTCGTCGTAAACCGATCCAAATGCCTGGCCTGCAGGACGTTGCTGAGAGGCTGTCCGGTGCCTTCGACACCCGGGTGACTGTGAGTCTTGGCAAACGTAAAGGCAAGATCGTGGTCGAGTTCGGGTCCGTGGACGACCTGCAGAGAATCGTCGACATGATGGACACTTCGGGCCAGTAAAACCGACACCCACTGATACCCGGCAGTTACGTCACTGTGACAGCTACGTCGCCCACGCCGGCTCCAGCGTGCAAACATGTTGTGTGGCAGCATAATTGGAAATCAGCGTGCGGGACGGGGACCGGCTGGGTTCCAGCCGGCGGACTCGGCACCAAAATCGGTGATAGTCGTCTGGACACCGGTCACGACTCTCCTATCCTGGAGGGGCTGCCGCGCACGACGGCACCATACGAAGGACCGGGAATCTAGTGTCTGCTCGAATCACGCCGCTGAGGCTCGAAGCGTTCGAACAGCTGCCGAAGCACGCGCGCCGGTGCGTGTTCTGGGAAGTCGATCCGGCGATCGTTGGAAGCGATGATCACCTCGCCGACCCCGAGTTCGAAAAAGAAGCGTGGCTGTCGATGGTGATGTTGGAGTGGGGATCGTGCGGGCAGGTTGCGAGCCTGCCCGCGGCCGAGGACACCGCCAGTGACGCACAGTGCCAGGGTTATGTGCTCTACGCGCCGCCGCATGCCGTCCCGCGAGCGCAGCGATTTCCCACCGCGCCCGTGAGCGCCGATGCAGTTCTGCTGACCTCGATGGGTGTGGAACCGGGCCAGGCTGCCGACGGACTCCCCAACAGTTTGATCGCCCAGGTGGTTGCGGAGCTGGTTCGTCGCGGAGTCCGCGCATTGGAGGCCTTCGGTCGAACCGCGGAATCGACGGAACTCCTCGACCCGGCGACGGCGGACCCGGAGCTGTTCTCCGCGGTGGACGCGTTGGGGGACTGTTCCTTCGACCAGTGCATGATCGAGGCCGAGTTTCTCCAGGAGGTGGGCTTCGTCGTCGTAGCGCCGCACCGGTACTTTCCGCGACTGCGGCTCGAGCTCAACAAAGGGCTGGGCTGGAAGGCTGAAGTCGAAGAGGCGTTGGAGCGACTGTTGGAAAGTGCTCAACTGCAGCAGACGGCGGGGGCTGAACTGGCCGGAGCCAGCGCCCGCGTCAGGAACTGCTGAGGCGGCCGGCGGCCTGCTGTTCCACGGACAGCTCGTGGGCGAGTAGCTCCGCGAAAGTGAAGGTGCCGGTGGGCCGATCGTTCTTGCCCAACAGGTAGAGCCGCTTGACCGCCGCCAGGATGCCCTCGGCGATGGCGTCGCGTGTCTGTGTCGAAACCAGCATGGCGCGGTCGCGGGGATTTGTGATGTAGCCGATATCCACCTGCACGGTCGGCATCCGGGTCAAGCGGAGCAGATCCCAGGTTCGGCCGTGCGTGCGGCAGTCGCGTAAACCAGTGCGCGCCACTACTTCTCGCTGAATGAAGTCGGCGAGATTGCGGCCGATGGTGGAGACGGAGCCGTGTGAGTTGCCGAAGTGGAACGATGCCACCCCGTTGGCCGCCGGACTGGCCTGAGTGGCGCAGCGCAGACTGATCATCAGGTCGGCGCCGACCGTGTTGGCGGTGGCGGCGCGCTCCGAATCATGGGGGCTACGGTTGGCGGGCCGCGACAGGAAGGTTTCCATACCGACCGCCGTCATCCGGCCTTCGAGCCGACTTGCCAAGTCCCACAACACGTCTGCCTCGCTGATTGGGCCAGCTGGACCGTGTGTGATCAGCCCGTGATCGTTGCCGCCACGACCCGGATCGATGATGATCCGTTTACCGGACAGCTTGGGCCCGGACCGGCGGACCAGCTCCTCCTCGCGAATCGCGTGCGGCGAGCCGCCGGTCACCCGAGAGCCGAGAAAGTACAAGGAGCGCAACGTTTCTGGGCCGCAGATGCCGTCCGAGGACAACCCGTACTCCCGCTGATAGGACATCAGCGCGTTGTGGGTCTGCAACCCGAAGTGACCGTCGACCATGCCGGTATAGAAACCAAGGTCCTGCAGGCGCGCCTGCAGCGTCGCGACGTCGTCGCCGTACATCGGGGCACCGAACTGGTGATTGAGGGCCCGTGCCCCCAGCCGGTAAGAGGCCTCACGCAACGCGCGATAGGTGGCCTCACCGACGATCCCGTCGACCAGTAGGCCACGACGCTGCTGGAATGCCCGGACGGCCTCGTCGAGGTCGGCGTCGAAAACATCTGCGGCGACGTGCCTGCCAGTGCTCAGATCGTCGTCGGAACCTGCGACCAGACCCAATGCGGCCAAGGCGGCCCTGATCTCAGCAACCGCACTGGCACGGACACCGAGACGCAGTGCGTCTCCGGGATCTCCGGGGTGCGGACTCGACATAACAGGGCCCTTCGGTCACGTGGTCGACTGCCGGTAACGGCTAGCAGACTGGCAGTATTGTCGCAGACCGCATCCCGGATTGAGAAAACGCCAGGCAAGCATCCCGGCGGATTCTCAGCAAGTCGGAATCGGCCGCCGACCTTCTGTCCAGGTGTTTTGGGTCAGTTCGTCCGGCTGGAGCCCTCAGTTCACGTCGTCGGCGAGTTCGCGCAGGAGCGCAGCCTTCCCTTTGGCTCCGACGATCCGCTTCACAGGCTTGCCGTCCTTGAACAAGATCATGGTGGGGATGGAGACCACCTGGAAGTCGCGTGCGGTGTTCGGATTCGCGTCGACATCGAGCTTGGCGACCGTCAGTTGGCCCGACTTCTCGGTGGCGATCTCCTCCAGCACGGGTGCGACCATGCGGCACGGACCGCACCAGGTAGCCCAAAAGTCAACCAGCACAGGCGTACTGCTCGACAGCACATCCTCGGAGAACGAATCGTCAGAGACGACGACGGTGGCGTGCTCGGTGTTGGTCATTGCTTGGCCCCAATCAGGTCGGAGATGGTTGTCTGGTCGGCAGGTGCAGTGTGCTCGTCGTCACGATCGGCAAGCCAGCGCTCGGCGTCGATGGCCGCCGAGCAACCCATACCCGCGGCGGTGATCGCCTGTCGGTAGGTGTGGTCGACCAGGTCGCCGGCGGCGAACACACCGTCCACGGAGGTCGCCGTCGAACCGCGCTGCACGACGACGTAGCCCTCGGCATCGAGTTCGACGATGTCACGGACCAGCGCGGAGCGCGGATCATGGCCGATGGCGACGAAGACACCCGTCACGGGGAGCGTGGAGTCGGCGCCGGTCTCGGTGCTGTGCACCCGCAGACCGGTCACGGTGCCGTCGCCTTCGACAGCCACCACCTGGGTGTTCAGCAGGAAGGTGATCTTGTCGTTGGCGCGAGCCCGCTCGAGCATGATCTTGGATGCCCGGAACTCTTCGCGCCGGTGCACGATCGTCACGCTGCGCGCGAATCGGGTGAGGAAGGTCGCTTCCTCCATGGCGGAGTCACCGCCGCCGATCACCGCGATGTCCTGGTCCTTGAAGAAGAAGCCGTCGCAGGTGGCACAGGCGCTGACACCGCGGCCGAGCAGCTCCTGCTCACCGGGGACGCCCAGATAGCGGGCGGCGGCACCCATCGCGAGGATGATCGCGCGCGCGGAAAAGGTCTCGCCACCGGAGGTGGTGACGGTCTTGACGGGGCCGGTCAGCGAGACCGCCTCGATGTCTTCCATCTGCAGGTCGGCCCCGAAGCGCAGCGCCTGCTCCCGCATCTCGTCCATCAGTTCAGGACCGGTGATGCCCGACTTGAAACCGGGATAGTTCTCCACCTCGGTGGTGGTCATCAGCGCGCCGCCGAACGCCGTGCCCTCGAACACCACAGGTGCGAGCTCGGCACGGGCGGCGTAGATGGCCGCGGTGTATCCAGCGGGACCGGAGCCGATCACGATGACGTCGTGAACGTTCGTTGAGGCGGTCATGCGGGCCTTTCTGTGCTTGCCGTAGCGGGCAGTACGCTGCCTTCGCCGGCAGAGTTGTCAACACCAGGGTAGGCCCGGCTGTTCCCTGTGGCGTCCCGGCGGGGTGCTCTGGATGCGCCGCGTCGCATCACGGCCGGGGCACCGCGGTGTCGGCGAGCAGCCCGGTGCCCGCTGAGCTGCAATTCGGCGCCACCGCCAGCGCGGTCAGCATGGCCGGGGAGTCTCCTTCCAACACCAACAGCACCCCGGGCCGGTTGTTGATCTGCACCGGGGTGGCACCCAGGATCGTCGTCGTGCCGGGATATCCCAGGCCGGTCAGACACGAGGCGCGGCGGGCGGGCTCGCCGAGCGCACCGAAATCGGGCGGTTCGCCCAGCAGGCCGGCGATCTGGGGGGCGGAGAGCGGGACGGCCGCCGGCGGCACGCTGACCGTGATGAAGTTTGCCGTGGTGACGGTGCTGGTCATCGCGGCCGGGGAGCGCACGAGCGCGGCGGTGCCCACCCCGATGGCCGCGACCACCGCCGCCAGCCCGGTGATGGCGGCGATAAGGCGTAGCCGGCGATCGCCCGGGCGCACCGAGTGCGTGGCGCCGGCGGGCGGTTCGATCACCTGATGCCCGCCGGCGGGGTCGGGTGGACTGTTTACCACTGCGCCAGTGTGCGGGATGGCCGCGGCGGTCACGCGCAGTCCTGATATCGCAGCTCCACCGCCAGCCGGGCGCGGCCCCTGGCGCAGCGGCTTTTCACGGTGCCCTCGGCGATACCAAGCAGTCGGGCGGCCTCGGCCACCGAATAGCCCTGCATGTCGACGGCCACCACTGCGGCGCGCTGATCGTGGGTCAACCGGCGCAGAGCGTGATGCACCACGATCGTCGTTTCCACCTGGGCCGTCCGATCGCTGATGGGATGGGCTGCGAGAGCCGAGGAGGCATCCAGAGCGACGGTCGGGTGATTGCGGTGCCGGCGCAACCGGTCCAGACAGGCGTTGACGACAATGCGGTGCAGCCAGCTGCTGACGGCGGCATGGTGCCGGAAGGTCGCGGCGCCGCGGTGCGCCGCCAGCAGCGCTTCCTGTAGTGCGTCGGCGGCGTCCTCGGGGCAGCCGCAGCGCAGCGTCGCCAGCCGGTACAGCTGCCGGTAGTGCCTGCCGATGAGTTCCTCGAAGGCGTACAGATC
Source organism: Mycolicibacterium komossense (assembly GCF_025822605.1). GTDB lineage: Bacteria > Actinomycetota > Actinomycetes > Mycobacteriales > Mycobacteriaceae > Mycobacterium > Mycobacterium komossense. The sequence continues at coordinate 60,366 of NZ_JACKTY010000009.1, forward strand.
GCCGGCGACGTGCGCGGCCAGCAGCTCGGCGTCGGTACGTTCCGCGGTGTCAGCCCGCCCCGTGATGACCACGAGCCGGACAGTAACCAGAGCACCGGCCGGGGGCACTTCACCCGCGGGCAGGGTTGTTAGGACGCCGCTCGCACCGTGATCTCAGCGACATCGGTGCGGCTCTTGCCGTCGACTGTGCCCAGTGTGGAGATCCACACCAGCAGGTTGGAGGTCGGTGCGGCACTGTTGACCTGGATCGTGTTGTTGCCCGGCTGCAACGGCGTCGGCGGGGTCAACGCGGTGGTGTCGTCGAGGGTGGCCGGGGTGGGTGTCGAGGCCGATCGGATCTGCACCGCGGTCCCGGTGCTGGTGACATTGATCGTCACCGCACCCACGGTGGTCGGCTGGGGCAGTTGCAGCATCAGGCCGACACCGTTTTTGAAGCCCGGGAACGGTGAGGGGTCCGAGTAGGTGTCGCTCGGCCACACGGTCGCCGGGTTGCCATCGATCGCCAGCCCGGCCAGGCTCGGAGCGTCTGCCTCACCCTCGGGTGAGAAGACGGTTGCGCGAACAGGTTTCACCAGTGAGCCCGATGCCGCGCCGGAGGTCTGGCTGCTGGACTCCGAGGGATTGAGGCCGAGTTGGTCGCCGTTGATGCCGCCGCCGACGTCGCCGAAGATCTTGCTCAGCACCGAGGCCAGGACCACCAGTGCGACCACGGCGATGGCCCCGGCGACGCCCAACCCGATCAGCAGGCCCTTGCGCCGACGGGCCTTGGCTGCGGCCGCCTCGGGCGTGTCGTTGCGTATCGGACCTGGCGGCGGTTCGTCGGCGTCGACCGGTTCGATCAGCTCGGTACGGTCAGCCAGCGCGGTCGCCTGCTGCAATAGGTTGAGAAGTGTTGGCGCGGTGCGGATTCCGCCGCCATCCTGTACGGACCGGGCCGCGGCGGCCGAAATCTGGAACGGGATCTCCTGATCGACCGAGCGCGGTTCGACCGGTTGTCCGGTCGAGTCGACGTCGGCCGGCGCCAGCCCGCTTGGCACGCCGGTCTCCGGCAGCGGCCAGCGGTTGACCAGCAACGCGTACAGGGCGGCGCCGATCCCGCGGATATCGTCCTCCGGGGTGGCGTCGGGCAGCGTTGCGGGAAAGGCAAGTGCCACATCACCTTCGATGCTGACCCGGACACGGCTGGGGTGATCGATCGAGAGGGCGACACCGGCGTGGTGTGCGGTGTCGGCGGCCGCAGCCAATGACTGGATGGCGCGGGCGCCGCCGATGGGAGACGGCGAGGTGTCGGCGACCTCTTGAAGTGAGCCGCCGCGAATCCATTCCGAGACCACCAGCCCGCCCGCCCCGGTGTGGGCCACGTCGAGCACCCGGGCGATCCCGGGGCGGTCGAGCCGACTCAGCCGCAACGTGCGGGCCAGGATCTCCTGTAGCTCTTCCTCAGGCAGCGCGCGGTCCGGGTCGACAAACGTCAGCGCCACCTGTCGGTCCAGAGCGGTGTCCAGGGCCTGCCAGAACTGCAGGTTCGGCGGACCGCCGTGGAACACCAGCAGCCGGTAGCGGCCGCCGGCGATGCTGGCGCCCGGGATCAAATGCACATCGTCTTCCGGCGCGGAGGTGTCCATCGCCGACTCACGCGGGGCGTCGAACGCGATCGGCTCGCGCGACGGGTCCCCGGCGAAGTCGACGGGGCGTCGATTCGGCGCGCCTGGGGGCGACACGGTGCCGAGCTGAAGGTCCACGGGTACATCAGGCTGGAAGTCGCCCGCTGCGGTCGGAATTCCGGCGGCGGGGACGCCGGCGGTCGGGATCTTCGTCGTGGGGGATGCGCCGGCGTCGTGCCCAGTGCCGCCCAAAGGATCGTCAGTCACCGCCGGTCCTTTCCCCGAGCCAGCACCGGCTACGCCTGCCGGCGGCCCGTTCCGGACGGACTCCTGGGCTGGCCAGCGCCCCGGTACGGGCACATTTCTGTGCTCAGAGTACGTGACACGACGGACGGGGGTGCGTGTGTCCGCCGCGACGGCCCGGGCGGTGGCAACCGGTTCGGGACGGCCCAACCGGCGACGCACCAGCGCGCGGGCGGCCAACGCCTCGGGCACTTTGGCGGCCAGCAGCACCCAGGCCAGGATCGGCAGCATGATCACGCCGAGCACGAAAAGCCGCAGCAGCGATCCGGCCCCACCTCCGTGCACGGTCAGCGCCTCCAGGCCCAGCAGCTTGTCGACGACGTGCGCGATGAGTCCGGCAAGCAGGGAAGCAGTGATCGTTACCAGCATGGTCCGGATCACGGTGATGTCCAGCAGTGGACCGCCGCGCGGGAGTAGCTTGCGCCGCAGCAGGAAGTATCCGACCACCGCACCCGCCACGAAGCCGAGACCGTTTGCCAGCCCGAGGAATCCGGCGACGAGCTCGGGATTGTGGGTGACGTGCGGCGCGGCGAAGGAGGCCACGATCTTCACCGCGGTAATCACGACGATGACGATGATCGGCGTCCAGGGTTGCTCCCTGGCGTAGAACACCCGCAGCTGCATCAAGACCAGTGCGTAGGGGATCAGGGTGAACGCCGAGAGCGCAATCGACAGCCCCAGATAGTTGGCGTCGACCTCACCGAACTTGCCGTAGGCGAACAGCGCGCTGCCGATCGCCGGTCCGCCGACGGTCATGAACGCGACGATCGGGATCAGCGTGACCATGGTCAGCCGGGTGGCCAACGACAGGTCGGCGATCACCGCGGGGGTGTCGTCGGCGGCGGCGTTGCGCGACAGCCGGGGCATCACCACCGTCAGCACGGTGACACCGATGATGCCGAACGGCAGCTGCAGCACCAGCCAGGTGTAGTTGTAGATGGCCGGCCCGGACGCCGCTGCGGAACTGGCGATCTGATTGCCGATCACCAGGCCCAGCTGACTGATCAGGACGTAGAGCACCATCGCCGCGGCCATCGCACCGAATCGCTTGAGCCGGTCGTCGACACCCCACAGTGGCCGCAGACTGATGTGCTGGCGCCGGATGGCGAGCAGCAGGACCGCGGTCTGGGCGAACACGCCGAGCGTCGTCCCGATGCCGAGGACCAGTAGCTTGGCGTTGCCCATCTTGACCGGGTCGATCGAAAGCTCGCCGGGGACAAGCACATACAAGCCCAGGGTGGCGATCGCGACCACGTTGTTCACCACCGGCGCCCACGCGGGTGCGCCGAACACGTTGCGGTTGTTGAGGATCGCCATGAACACCGCGGACAACCCGTAGAAGATGACTTGGGGCAGCAGCAGATAGGCGAACGCGGTGGTCAGCGATTCGTTGACCTGCGGGTGGTTGCCCAGCATCAACCGCACCAGCAGCGGCGCCCCGGCCACCGAGAGCACGGTGGTCAGCAGCAACAGGGTGGTGGCCAGCGTGACGAGGCGGCGGACGAATGCGGCACCGCCGTCGGGGTCGTCGCGTTCGGCGCGGGCCAGCACCGGCACGAAGATCGCGGTGAACGTCGCTTCCAGCACCAGCGCGGCGACCAGGTTCGGCAACTGGTTGGCGATGGTGAACGAACTCGACAGTGCGGCGCCGAGGATCGCCGCCAGTAACACGATCCTGATGAATCCGGTCAGCCGGCTGACCAGCGTGGCCAGGGCCATGCCCCAGGACCGGGAGACGACGGCGGCATCCGACAGTTCGGTGCGGACCGCGCTGCGCTGCGCGTCATCGCGTCGCGGCGGAGGTGCGGTGGGGCGAACCGGGCGCCGCGGCGGTGGCGGCGGAACCCGTGGGCCTGCGGTGTTCATAGCCGGCGCGGGCTGGGACGGTCGAGGTCGGCGCGGTCGGGCTCACCGCGGAAGCGGTGCCACAGCCGTCGCCCGGTGAGCACCACCAGCACCGCCGCCGCGCACAGGGTGATGAAGAACAGCACCTTGCCGTAGGCGTTCGAATGCACCGATAACCGCACCGGTTCACCCAGCGGCAAGCCGTCCGGGGTGCGCAGTGAGACGTCGACGGCGACCCGCTGGGTGAAGTGCACCTCGATCGGCACCCGCAGTGGCAGGAACCCCGGCGGTAGCTCCTGTTCGCCCATATCGGTGACTGTCATGCCCGGGGGGGCGTCGACCTGCAATCGCACCCGGATCGGGACCGCCAGATCGTTACGCAGCGCCAGCGGCAGGGGACTGTGCTCGGTGGCCAGCGTGTACGACCCGCCCGGGTTGACGATCGTCACGCCGTGGAACAGGTCGTCGATGGTGTTGCCGACGACCGCGAGGTGTTGTTCGGCCACGCCGTTGCGCGCCTGCGGGGACAACGCCTGGCTCAGCGCGCGCAGCATGTCCTCACGCAGAGGGGCGGTGTAGGCAATGCCGGTCAGACCGGTCTGCTCGTTGGTGGTCATCGCGGCGGTCAGGCCCCACAGCCGGCCGACCTGGTCCGAGATTTGGCCGATCACCGCGTCGTCGAACCGGCCCTGGGCGGTGGCATCGGTGGCGGACGGCGGCTTCGGTTGGCCGGCGAGCTCGGCGGCGTCGGCGATCACCTCGGGCAGCGGCCGCGGGACAGCGAGGCCTGAATGGATGGTGGTGGCCAGAGTCGTCAGAACGGCCTGTGCGTCGTCGGGCTGCAGATCCCAGTTCATCGGTGGCATCAGGATCTGGCTGCGGGGATCGGTCTCGGGGTGCAGCCCGCGCCACAGCATCGAGCCCTGGGCATCCTGTCGGCGCGCGACGGCCGAGTCGTGGTGCACCGGAACATCCAGCGACGAGTCGAGGTACGAAGGTACGCCCGGGTCGTTGCCGAGGCCGGCCAGCGCAGCTCCGACCGTGGGATCGAACGGCACGGTGACAACTCGGGGGGACACCCGGCGCGGGGTCAGATCGGCGGTGGGCGACTCGCCGGCCGAGTCCTGCGCGGTGCAGTCGGCGGCCGCGATCGCGACCGTCTGGCCAGGCCCGGTGCCCTGGGCGCTGAGCAGGTCGACGACGCGATCGGTCAGCGGGCCGTCACCGACCAGGGTGGCGCCGCGGGTGGTGGTGACACCCAGGATCTGGTCGGCGAGATCGGTGGCGCCCTGGGTGGCGAAGGCGCTCAGGCCCGGATCGCCGACCCGGGAGAGGGCATCGAGATCCGCCTGCGCATACGGGGTTGCCGCGACGCACATGCGCTTGGCCAGCGCGCGTAACCGGTCCAGCCAGCCGGTCGCCGCGGCCTGACCGGTTCCGGGGTGGCTGTCGGTGCCGAGCCCGTCGGGGGAGTTGGACACCACGTAACCGGCCGTCATGGCGTTCACCGTGACCAGCAGATCGGGGTCGACCGCGAGGCACATCGCGCGGGTCACCTCACCGCCCGGATCAACCTCGGGGCTGGTCGCGAATTCCGCTGCCGCCAGCAGGGTGTCGAGGCGACCACCCGGGCTCAGCGAGCCCGCGAGGTCGTCGTTCATCAACCGGACCGGCGAGCTCCCGCCGGGCACCCCCGGCGCCAGGCGGGGCCGGTCGGCCAGCGGCCAGATCATGGTCAGCTGCACAGGTCGGCTGGTGTCGGGCGCGAGCACGCCGTCCATACCGCTGCCGGGCACCGCGTCGACCGCCTGGGCGGGGGGAGGCAACCCCGCGACCGGCAGCAGGAACCTGGCATCGTCGAGACGCGCCGGGGCCCCGTAATCGGGGGTCCCGTTGATGTTGACCAGCAGGGGATAAACCCCCGGTGCGGTGAATCCCAGTGCCGGATCCGTCGGTGAGCGCAGCGGATAGGACAGCGTGAACCGAGCTTCCTGGCCGCGCTCCAGTTCGGGTGTCACGGTGATGAACGGGGCGACCGGCGAGTACTGGCTGGTGTCCCCGCCGAGGTCGGTGCGCAGCTGTGCCGATGAGGTGACCGCCGGGGCCTGTTCGAGGCGGGCGACGATGTCACGGACGGGCCGGTCACCGACGTTGGATACCGTTGCGGTCACGGTCACCGCGGCGCCGCTGGCGGTGGTGACGACATCGGGGGAGACGCTGTCGACGCGGACCACCAGAAACGGCATGGCACCGGGTTCGCCCGCGGCGGCCTGCGGGAGGGCTGCCGGAAGCAAGACGGTCGCCAGCAGTGCGATCACGCCGATGATCCGGGCGGCTGTCACGGCGCGGTGCGCCCGGCGTGATGTCCCGGGCGTGCGCCGCGACGAGATCATGGTGCCGGTCCGCAACCGTTCGCCCGGCCAGGTGCTGATTCATCGGGACGGCGATTGCGGGCGTGCGAGTGGGTCTGGCCCCGTCTGCGCGGTGCGCTGCGCGGCAGCGGCGGCAGCGCGCCGGGCCCATCGGTCTGCAGTTTGTGGATCAGTTCACCGGCGACCTCGGCGAGCCGGCGTTCGTCGGCGTAGGCCAGCCGCGACGGCAGTTCCTGGACGGGCACCCAGGCGACTTCGCTCACTTCGATGTCGTCGTCGGACAGCTCGCCGCCGGAGAACCGCAACAGATAGTGGTGGACCGTCTTGTGGACGCGACTGCCTTCGGTGACGAACCAGTAGTCGATGCTGCCGAGGGCGGCCAGCACGCTGCCCCGGATGCCGGTCTCTTCGGCGACCTCCCTGATGGCGGTCTGCTCGGCGGTCTCGCCCTGTTCGATGTGTCCCTTGGGCAGTGACCACAACATTCGGCCGCGGCGGTCGAGACGACCGATCAGCGCCGCCACCTGTTCTTCGCGGGGACCGTCGATACCGTCGATCACCAGGCCGCCTGCCGAGGTTTCGTGCACGGTGCGCAGCCGGTCAGGGCCTTTGTGATGACCGCGTTGACGGTGTGGTTTGGCCGGAGCCGGAGTCGATTGGTTCTGGGCGGCCACCGCCGACGCGTCGGTTGAGGACGTTTCGGCCAGGGAGTTCTGGTGACCGGAGTTGCGATCGGTACCGGCCTGCGGCGGCCCGGCAGCGCGCCGACCGCGGCGCCGGCCGCGGCGCCGCCGTGGTTTCGCCTGTTCGCCGTCCGACACCCAAGCGATAGTAGTTGGCACCGACACGCCGGCTCGGCGCACTCGCCGGTGTCGAAGGGGTCGCCGGCCAGACGAGTTCGGTTAGGAGCGGCTCGGGCGTGCGCACTAGGCTCATCGAACGTGCCCGAGGGAGATAACGACGCTGCGCTGCTGGCGCGCGCATTCGTGGCGCTCAATGACCTGGCCGAACCCCTGGGAAGTCTGGGCGCGGTGTTCGCTGCGGCCGATCGCGAGCTGTACCTGGTCGGCGGCAGTGTGCGCGACGCGCTCCTGGGTCGGCTGAGCACCGATCTGGATTTCACCACCGACGCGCGGCCCGCCGAGGTGCAGAAGCTGTTGCGGCCGTGGGCCGACGGCCTGTGGGACACCGGTATCGAGTTCGGCACCATCGGCGCGACGCGCGGCAACCGGCGCCTCGAGATCACCACGTTCCGCGCGGACACCTATGACCGGGTGTCGCGGAATCCGCAGGTGCAATTCGGCGACACGTTGGTCGATGACCTCAAACGCCGTGATTTCACCGTCAACGCGATGGCGGTCCGTATCACCGGGGCCGGAATCGGCGAATTCGTCGACCCGCTGGGTGGATTGGTGGCCTTGCAGCATCAGATCCTGGACACCCCGTCGGCCCCCGAGGTGTCCTTCGGTGACGATCCGCTGCGGATGTTGCGGGCAGCCCGGTTCGTCTCACAGCTCGGTTTCACGGTCGCCCCGCGGGTGCGCACCGCGATGGCGGAGATGGCACCGGAGATGTCGCGGATCACGGCCGAGCGGATCGCCGCCGAGCTGGACAAGCTGATCCTCGGCGCCGATCCGGTCGCGGGTATCGACCTGATGGTGCAGACCGGCCTCGGCGAGGAGGTGCTGCCCGAGGTGGGGGCGATGCGGATGGCCATCGACGAGCACCACCAACACAAGGACGTCTACCAGCATTCGCTGACGGTGCTGCGCCAGGCCATCGATTTGGAGAATCCCGGCGAGCCCGACCTGGTGCTGCGCTGGGCGGCGCTGCTACACGACATCGGCAAGCCGCCGACCCGTAAGCACGAGGGCGACGGCGGAGTCAGCTTCCACCACCACGAGGTGGTCGGGGCGAAGATGGTCCGCAAGCGGATGCGGGCGCTGAAGTACTCCAAGCAGATGGTCGACGACGTGTCCCAGCTGGTGTATCTGCATCTGCGGTTCCACGGGTACGGCGACGGAAAGTGGACTGATTCTGCAGTCCGCCGGTATGTCACCGACGCCGGTCCGTTGCTGCCGCAGCTGCACAAATTGGTCCGCGCCGACTGCACTACCAGGAACAAGAAACGTGCCGCCCGGTTGCAGAACAACTACGGCGAACTGGAACAGCGGATCTCGGCGCTGGCCGCCAAGGAGGACCTGCAGCGGGTCCGGCCCGACCTCGACGGCAACGCGATCATGGAATTGCTCGACATCCCGGCCGGCCCTCAGGTGGGGGAGGCCTGGCGGTTCCTGAAGGAGCTGCGGCTCGATCGCGGCCCGTTGGACCCGGATGAGGCCGAGGCCGAGCTGCTGTCCTGGTGGGCGGCAAAAGGGAACCGCGAGGGCCAATCCAGCGTCTGATCCGTTATGGAGTACTGCTTCGGCGCGGGTGACGGCATCGCCTCGATGTGGACCGGGTCACCGGATATCGACAGCGACGGCGACGGGACGCTCGATGCGATCGGGCTGGATTTCGATGGCGACGGCCTGCGCGACGACGCACTGGCCGACCTCGACGGTGACGGTATTGCCGATCACGCGCTGCTCGATGTGGACGACGACGGCTCAGGGGAGAGCTGGTTCACCGATGACGGCTCGGGAACGTGGTCGGTGCCGGTGGACCGGGTCTCACGTGCCGGTGGGCAGCTGCGGTGGTTCGGCCTCGACGGCACCGAGCACACCGGTGGGCCGCTGATCGATTTCGATCTCGACGGGTCGTCGGACGATCGGGTGCTCGACGCAGACGCCGACGGTCTGGCCGACCGCGTGCTGATCGGCGGCGGCTCGGCCGATGGTGCGCCCGGCTACACCGCCGCCTACGTCGACACCGACGGAGACGGGCACTGGGACGTCAAGCTGATCGACGGCGACGGTGACGGCAGCGCCGATGACGCCACGGCGCTCTGACCGCGAGCAGACGCAAACGTCCTCTTCTGCCCGGCGTGTCGAGGGTGGTTTACGTCTGCTCGCCGGAGCTAGGACCCGCGCTCACCGACCCGCGCTCATCGACCCGCGCTCACCGACCCGCGCCGGGCGGCCCCGCGAAGGCCTGCGCTATTTCCACCCACTTGGCCGCATCGGTCCCCTCGGCGACGATCTCGAGGTCACGTAACGGCCGCCGCTGCGTGACCAACTGGCAGAAATCCTCACCGCTGCCGATGACCCGCTGGGCCGCGTCGGGAGGGCCCCATTCCCAGCTGCTGCCGTCGGGCGCGCGAAGTTTCACGTGGAACGGTTCATTCGGCGCCGGCAGCCCGTGGACGCCGAAGGCGAAGTCGCGGGTACGCACGCCGAGATGTGCGATCGAGCGCAGCCGGTCCGTCGCGGGGCGGGTGACCCCCAGCGCGTCCGCCACGTCCAGGCCGTGCGCCCACGTCTCCATCAGCCGCGCGGTTGCCATCGACGCGGCACTCATCGGGGGCCCGAACCACAACAACTTGCGGCTCTCGGGGACCAGCCGCAGTTCCTCGTGCAGCTGCGTCCGGGTGGAGCGCCACTGGCTCAGCAACTCGGCCGGGCCCACGCCCGCCAACTCCTCGGCGGCCACGTCGACGAAGCCGAGCGGGTTGGCTGCGGCCTGAGTCAGGACCTCACCGAACGCGGCTTCGTCGGTGACTGACAGCAACGCGACGCGATCGGTCCACAGCAGGTGCGCTATCTGATGTGCGATGGTCCACGCCGGCGCGGGTGTCGGTGTCGCCCACTGGTCGGGTGGCAGCGGCCCGATCAGCGCATCGAGCGCGTCGCTCTCGGCTTCCAGATCGGTGATCATGGGACCTGCATCGGCCATGGGGTCACCCTAGTCCGGCGGTATCAGGTCCAGTCTCGCGGTCGCGTCTTGGCTGGACGGTCGCGCGCGGCGGCCGACAGTGGCGTGGATCGCCAGCCCGAGCAGATAGATCACCGAGCCGGCGATGGCCAGTCCCGGGGCGTGACCGTCGGCGGGGATCACGGCGGCGGACACCGCGACGGCTCCGACGAATGACAACCAGAACAACGAATCCTGCACGGCGAAGACGTGTCCGCGCAGCGCGTCGTCGACGTCGATCTGCATGGCCGAATCGGCACAGAGTTTGACCATCTGGCCTGCCGCGCCGAGCAGGAATCCGCACACCACCATCACGGGTAGCGCAAGGCCCACTCCGGCAAGTTGGATCAGGGCGCCGGCGATGAGGGCGCCGTTGGCGGTTCGATAGCGGCCCCACCGCTTCACCGACGCCGGAGTGAGGACGGTCGCGAGGAAGGATCCGGAGCCGGTGGCCGCTACGAACACCAGCGCACTGCCGAAACCCGCAACGGCCACGGTGGGAACATCGGTATGGCGCACGATCACCAGCACCAGCAGGGTGTTGATCCCGAAGACCATGCGATGGGCGGCCAGACCGGCCAGCGTCGCCGCCACCGACGGCACGGAGAACACCGTGCGTGCCCCGTGCAGCCAGCCGGTAGCCACCGCGTAGAACGCTGAACCGTGGATAGCTCGCGCGGTGTGGTCCGGGCCGAGCACACGAGCCGGGAACCGCAGCGCCAGCGCCAGCGCAACCGTCACCGGGATCGTCACGATGAAGATGATCGCGGCCGCCCCGGCGTCCCCGGATCCCAGCAGCCAGCGCGGTACCAGCATGAAGTTGGCGCCCAGGAACGTCGCCGTCGCGCCGACCGCGATGGACACCGAGTTCATGGTCACGACCTGTTCGCGCGGCACCACATGCGGTAGCGAAGCCGAGAGCCCGGACGCGACGAAGCGGGTGAAGCCGTTGACGATCAGCGCCCCGCACAACACGGTCATGTCGCTGGCGCCGACGGCCAGCAGTACCGCGACGCCGAGGGTGAGCACCAACCGGCCCAGGTTGGCGCCGACGAGCACCACGCGGCGGTCCCACCGGTCCAACAGGGCCCCGGCAAAGGGGCCGAGCAGAGAGTAGGGCAGGAACAGCACCGCGAAGGAGCCGGCGATCTGCCATGGCGTCGCGGCGCGGTCGGGGTTGAACAGCAGCCCACCGGCGAGCCCGGCCTGGAACAGGCCGTCGCCGAACTGGCTTGTCATCCTTACCAGCAGCAGCCGCCAGAACTCTGGCATGCTGCGCGCCGACCGCCACATGGCAACGGACGCCCGCGCGTCGACCACGTATCACTTCCTAGTTCCTCATCGGCGCTGTGCAAGCACACGAGACGTCCCGCTTACCCCGATCCAGCCTACAAATATCATCGGCAGGCTGCCCTGGTTCGCACCGCCGGCGGCGTGCTGGTGCGATGATGGACCCGTGGCCCAGTCTGAGGACCCCGAGGATTTCATCGCCCCGGCGACGCATCGCGTGCGCGCGGGCACCCTACTGCTGGCCAACACCGACCTGATGGAGCCGACGTTTCGTCGCAGCGTGATCTACGTAGTGGAACACAACGACGGCGGCACGCTGGGTGTCGTGCTCAACCGGCCGAGCGAGACGGCGGTCTACAACGTCTTGCCGCAGTGGGCGAAGCTGGTCACCAAACCCAAGACGATGTTCGTCGGTGGACCGGTCAAGCGCGACGCGGCGTTGTGCCTGGGGACGTTGCGGGTCGGGATGGAACCGCAGGGTGTACCCGGTCTGCGGCATGTGGCGGGCCGGATGGTGATGGTGGATCTCGACGCCGAGCCCGACGCTTTGGCCCCGATGCTCGAAGGGGTCAGGATCTTCGCCGGTTACTCGGGCTGGACAATCGGCCAGCTCGAGGGGGAGATCGAGCGCGACGATTGGATTGTCTTGTCCGCGTTGCCTTCTGATGTTCTGGTGGAACCGCGGGTGGATCTGTGGTCGCGGGTGCTGCGCCGCCAGCCGTTGCCGCTGTCGCTGCTGGCGACGCATCCGATCGACGTCAGCCGCAACTAGCCGCGCGGCATCCGTCGGGCCAGGGACTCAGGAGTGGCAGGACAGCGTGCACGCCGCGCAGCTGCCCGCGCAGTCGGCAGGCTGCTCTTCGCGGCGGGCGGCAAACCGCGCGCTCTGCCATGAGCCGGCGGCCACGGTGCCGAGCGCGCCCAATACGCACACGATGACGACGACCAGGCCGGTGCGCATCGGGGTCGCCAGGGCCACGACACCGCCCGCGGCCAGCATCACCGCCGCGGCGAGCTGAGTCGGGGCGACCGCCCGCAACACCAGCTGGTTGACGTCGGCGACGCGGGGCCGGCTCAGCGTCCACAGACCGAAAGCCGCCGATACCACCGCCGCGCACAGGCACACCACACCCGCAATCAGCATGCAGACACCATACGAGGCGGCGGGGCCCGATGCCCAGCTGGTGTCAGCTGATCGGCGCGGGGACCGGCGCGGTGAGTGCGGGTGCAGGGGTCATCGGGCTGACGGCGGCCGGGGCCGCGGGCGCCCCCGGCACGGCGGGCACGCCAGGCGCGGGCAGG
>NZ_JACKTY010000010.1 GCF_025822605.1 Mycolicibacterium komossense
GGTGCAGGGGTCATCGGGCTGACGGCGGCCGGGGCCGCGGGCGCCCCCGGCACGGCGGGCACGCCAGGCGCGGGCAGGGCGGCCGGGGCTGCTGCGACGGCCGCGGCCGGGTCGGCCACCCGGAAGCCGTTGACGATGGCGTCGGTGGCCGGGGCCGCGGCGACCGCCTGGTTGGCCGCGGTGGTCACCGACAGCGAGACCAGGTACTTGTCGGGACCCGCGGTCGCGATCACATGGCGTTTCGAGGTGTTGAGCATCATGTCGTTCTGCCGGTACACGCCCTCGATCTTCGAGGACGGGAATCCGCCGAACGGGGTCAGCGACGCGTCGGTGGACTGCCAGTTCGATTCCAGCTGGCTGTCGATGAACCCGTGCGTGATGGCCTCGTTGGCGTCGAAGTCGCCGGTCAGCTTGTAGACCACGACCTGCGCGTTGGACGTGTAGAGGCCGTCGCCGCCCTGGCGGTCGGCGATCACGACGAAAGCGTCCGGCACGTTCGGGTCGGGTACCTGGGTCCAGCCGCTGGGCATCGGCAGGGTGATGTTCAGTGCCCGGAAATCGCGCGGGGTCTGCGGCTCGAGCGTGACGCCCTTGCTCTTGAGGAAATCGATGAGTGTTCCGGACGTGGCGGGAACCAGCGCCGGGGCCTGGACCAGGGGCGCCGGCGCGGCTGCCTGGGTGATGACCTGGGGCGCGGCGCCCGGGAGGGTGCCGCTCTGGGCGGTGGCGGCCGGTGCGGGGCCGAGCAGCGAGTCGGCGCTGGCTACGGGCGCGGCGGTGACGGTCTGGGTGACGGTCACCGGCGCCGGGACGGGGGCGGGAATGGCGGGTTCCGCGTAGGCGGTGGTTCCCCCGAGACCCACAATGCCTGCGATGCCTGCGGCCAATCCACCTGCCACCAGCTGCCAGCTACGGGCCTTGATCAACATGAACTGTCGTTCCTTCCGGGGTTGCCCCAACACGGATCGGGGTGCAGTCGACCCCATGTCAGGCGCTGAATGTATCGGCGCTCCACCGTCGCGCTCTAGGCCCGAGAGCAACCTGGAACCGAGCTGGGACCAATCGATGATGGGTCTGCAACGCAACCGAGACCTCCCCGTTCGCGAGGGGTGCGCCGACGATCGACCACGGCTGCGTTTTTTGGTGCCCGGACTTGCCCTTATACCCTGTGTGCGTGACCGAATCCCCGACCCGAGCACCCGTTACCAGCCAAGACGGCGCGCCGGCCGACGCCGACGCACCGCAGTTTCGCTATACCGCGGAGCTCGCGGGCCGGATCGAGGCGGACTGGCAGGGCAACTGGGCCCGGTCGGGCACCTTCAACGTGCCGAACCCGGTGGGCTCGCTGGCGCCGGCCGGCGGGTCGGCGGTCCCCGCGGACAAGATGTTCGTCCAGGACATGTTCCCGTACCCCTCGGGCGAGGGCCTGCACGTCGGGCACCCGTTGGGCTACATCGCCACCGATGTCTATGCCCGCTACTTCCGGATGACCGGACGCAACGTGCTGCACGCGCTGGGTTTCGACGCGTTCGGCTTGCCCGCGGAGCAGTACGCGGTACAGACCGGCACCCATCCGCGGACGCGGACCGAAGCCAATATCGTCAACTTCCGTCGTCAGCTCGGTCGGTTGGGGCTCGGCCACGATGCCCGGCGCAGTTTCTCGACCACTGATGTCGATTTCTACAAGTGGACGCAGTGGATCTTCCTGCAGATCTACAACGCCTGGTTCGACACCTCGGTTAATCGGGCCCGTCGCATCGACGAGTTGGTCGCCGAATTCGATTCCGGTGCACGCTCTCTAGACGACGGCCGGAACTGGGCGGCCCTCAGTGCGGGGGAACGCGCCGACGTGATCGACGGGTATCGCCTGGTCTACCGATCGGATTCGATGGTCAACTGGTGCCCGGGTCTGGGTACCGTGCTGGCCAACGAGGAGGTCACCTCCGACGGCCGCAGCGAGCGCGGCAACTTCCCAGTCTTCCGGAAACGGTTGCGGCAGTGGATGATGCGGATCACGGCGTACTCCGATCGCCTGCTCGAGGATCTCGATGTGCTGGACTGGCCGGACAAGGTCAAGTCGATGCAGCGCAACTGGATCGGCCGCTCGACGGGCGCCGAGGTCAGGTTCGCGACCGACGCCGGCGATATCGAGGTTTTCACCACTCGGCCGGACACCCTGTTCGGGGCCACCTACCTGGTGCTGGCACCCGAACATCCGCTGGTCGAGCAACTCACCGCGGCGCAGTGGCCCGACGGGACCGATCAGCGGTGGACCTTCGGTGGGGCGTCACCGGCGCAGGCCATCGCGGCCTACCAGAAGTCGATCGCCGCGAAATCCGACCTGGAGCGCCAGGAGAACAAGTCCAAGACCGGCGTGTTCACCGGCTCGTATGCGACGAATCCGGTTAACGGCCAACGTATTCCGGTGTTCATCGCCGATTATGTGCTGATCGGCTACGGCACCGGCGCGATCATGGCGGTGCCCAGCGGTGACCAGCGTGACTGGGACTTCGCCACGGAGTTCGGGCTGCCGATCATTGAGGTGGTCACCGGGGGAGACGTGTCGCTGGCCGCCTACAACGGGGACGGCGTGCTGGTGAACTCCGACTACCTCAACGGGTTCACCGTCGCCGAGGCCAAGGCGGCCATCACCGAGCGTCTGGTCGCCGACGGACGCGGGCAGGCCCGGATCGAGTACAAGTTGCGGGACTGGCTGTTCGCCCGCCAGCGGTACTGGGGTGAGCCGTTCCCGATCGTCTACGACGCGGATGACCGTGCGCACGGCCTGCCCGATGCGCAGTTACCCGTGGAACTGCCTGACGTGCCGGATTATTCGCCCGTGTTGTTCGACCCTGATGACGCGGACAGCGAGCCGTCGCCACCGTTGGGCAAGGCGCACGACTGGGTGAACGTCGAGCTGGACCTGGGCGACGGGCTGCAGCACTACACCCGCGACACGAACGTCATGCCGCAGTGGGCGGGCAGCTCCTGGTACGAGTTGCGCTACGCCGATCCGCATAACTCAGAAGAGTTCTGCGCCAAGGAAAATGAGGCGTACTGGATGGGCCCGCGCCCGGCCGAACACGGTCCGGACGACCCCGGTGGCGTCGACCTGTACGTCGGTGGCGTCGAGCATGCGGTTCTGCATCTGCTCTACAGCCGGTTCTGGCACAAGGTGCTCCACGACCTCGGCCACGTCAGCTCCCGTGAGCCCTACCGCCGGTTGGTGAACCAGGGCTACATCCAGGCGTTCGCCTACACCGACTCGCGCGGGTCCTACGTGCCGGCCGCCGAGGTCGTCGAGCGGGACAAGAAGTTCTACTGGACCGGACCGGATGGCGAAATTGAGGTCGTCCAGGAGTTCGGCAAGATCGGCAAGAGCCTGAAGAACTCGGTCTCGCCCGACGAGATCTGCGACAACTACGGTGCGGACACCCTGCGCGTCTACGAGATGTCGATGGGGCCGATCGAGGCGTCCCGGCCCTGGGCCACCAAGGATGTCGTCGGTGCGCATCGCTTCCTGCAGCGCGTGTGGCGCCTGGTCGTCGACGAGCAGACCGGCGAAGGCCAGGTGGTCGATGATGAGGCGCTCGAGAACGTGACGCTCAAGGCGTTGCACAAGACGATCGCCGGGGTCTCGGAGGACTACGCCAACCTGCGGGACAACACCGCCGCGGCAAAGCTCATCGAGTACACCAACCACCTGACCAAGGCGGGGGTGCGCGCCAGAGCAGCGATCGAACCCCTGGTGTTGATGCTCGCTCCGCTGGCGCCGCACCTGGCCGAGGAACTGTGGCATCGGCTGGGTCACGACGCGTCGCTGGCCCATGGACCGTTCCCGATCGCCGATCCCGCCTATCTGGTAGAGGACACGGTCGAATACCCGGTGCAGGTCAACGGCAAGGTGCGCGGCCGGATCGCGGTGGCGGCCGATGCCGGCGCCGATGCGGTCGAGGCGGCGGCCCTGGCCGACGAGAAGGTCCAGGCCTCGTTGGCGGGTAAGACCCCGAAGAAGGTCATCGTCATACCGGGCAAGATGGTCAACCTGGTGGTGTGAAGCCTGATCGTCTCGCTACTGATCGTCTCGCTCCTCAACTCTGGTCGTTCCTCGCAGCGCGTCGGTCGCTCGACAACCTCACCGTTGAGTTAGGTTCTCCCACCGGTTTTCATGCATTCGTGGCTTTGCATACGAAACTGCGGATACTCGGAATCAGGGCACGCAGCGCGGCGGAAAGCCCGTCTGAGAGTTCTCGCGCGCCCCGGTTTGGAGTGCACTATGAGTGACAATCGGATCGTCGTCTACAAGGGGCCGGGCAAGGTCGCCGTCGAGACCCTGCCCTACCCGAAGCTCGAGGTGCCCGCAGAGGTAGCCGAGGCCATGGGCATGAGCCGCAAGGCCGACCACGGCGTCATCCTCAAATGCGTGTCCACGAACATCTGCGGCTCGGACCAACACATGGTGCGCGGCCGGACCACCGCGCCGATAGGGCAGACGCTGGGTCACGAGATCACTGGCGAGATCGTCGAAAAAGGTTCTGACGTCCAGTTTTTGGAAGTCGGTGATATCTGTACGGTGCCGTTCAACATCGCCTGCGGCCGGTGTCGCAACTGCCGTGAGGGACAGACCGGCATCTGCCTGAACGTCAACCCGGCCCGCGCCGGATCGGCTTACGGCTATGTCGACATGGGCGGCTGGCTCGGTGGTCAGGCCGACTACGTGATGGTGCCGTTCGCCGATTTCAACCTGTTGAAGTTCCCCGACCGGGATCAGGCGCTGGCCAAGATCCGGGACCTGACGATGCTCTCGGACATCTTCCCGACCGGCTATCACGGAGCGAAGACAGCCGGTGTCACGACGGGCTCGACGGTGTACGTCGCGGGCGCGGGCCCGGTGGGCCTGGCTGCGGCCTATTCCGCGCAGCTGCTGGGAGCGGCAGTCGTCATCGTCGGTGACCTCAACGCCGACCGGCTCAAGCAGGCCGAGTCCTTCGGTTGCGAGACCATCGACATCAGTGCGGACGCGAGCCTCGAGGACCAGGTCGCCAACATCCTCAACACCAACGAAGTCGACTGTGCTGTCGACGCCGTCGGCTTCGAGGCCAGTGGCCACGGCCACGGCGCGGGGGAGCAGCCCGCCGCCGTGCTCAACTCGATCATGAGCCTGACCCGCGCCGGCGGATCGCTGGGCATCCCGGGCCTGTATGTCACCGGCGATCCCGGGGCTGCGGACGCCGACGCCAAGGAGGGGACGCTCAAGGTCCGCCTCGGCTTGGGCTGGGCCAAGAGCCACAGCTTCGCGACCGGTCAGTGCCCGGTGCTCAAGTACAACCGCGGGTTGATGATGAGCATCCTGCACGACAAGGCCCATATCGCCGACGCAGTGAACGCCACGGTCATCAAACTCGAGGATGCTCCCGAGGGTTATGCACAGTTCGATTCCGGTGTCGCGCAGAAGTTCGTGCTGGATCCCCACGGGATGGTGCCGGCCGCCTGATCCTGCGGCGCCCGGCTAACGGGGTCGGATGATGACCTCGTGGACGTGGCCGTCGGCCGGGGTGGCCACCGCGTTCGCGACCACCTCGGCGACGGTCGCCGGGCTCATGAACGCCGCCGGGTCGTAGTCGCGACTTTCGTAGGCGATCAGATCTCGCTGCATCTCACTGTCGAATCGACCCGGGTGGATCGAGGTGACCCGCAGCGCGGGTTCGTCGGCCCGCAGCGAATCGGCGAACGACCGCAGGGCGAACTTGCTGGCCGAATAGGACGCCATGCCCGGAGACGCCCTCAGTCCGGCGCCGGAGTTGATGAAGATGACGTGGCCCCGCGCTTCACGCAGCGCAGGCAGTAGCGCCAGCGTCAGCGCCACCGGGCCCTCGACGTTGACTGCCATCGTGTGGCGCCACTGTTCTGGCGTCGATTCGGCGACCCGCCCCGGATACGAGACCGCGGCATTGTGTACCAGCACATCGAGCTCGGCCAGCACCTCGGCGCTCGCCTCGATGCTGGCGGTGTCGGTCAGGTCCAACGGCCAGGTAGGTGCGCCCAGCCGTTCGGCGACGGCGTCGAGACGTGGCGACGGACGCCCCGCGAGCAGGACCGTGTGGGTGGGTGCCAGTGCGGTCGCGATGGCGGCGCCGAGTCCGCCGCCGGCGCCGGTGATCAGAGCGGTCGGCATGCGGGCCACCTTAACGCGCGCGGCGTTCTGTGAGCTCGTCGCGCGAGCTGTGCGCGGTGGCCGCAGAATGGAGCCGTGGCTCCCGATCCGAGTTTCGCCCCGACGCAACTCGCCGCGCGGGCTGCCTATCTGTTGCGCGGTAACGACCTCGGCGTGATGACGACGGCCGCGCCCCTGCTGTACCCGCACATGTGGAGCTGGGACGCGGCGTTTGTCTCGATCGGGCTGGCGCCGCTGTCGGTGGAGCGGGCTGTCGTCGAACTCGACACCCTGCTGTCGGCACAGTGGGCCAACGGGATGATCCCGCATATCGTCTTCGCCAGCGGCGTCGACGGCTACTTTCCCGGCCCCGCCCGCTGGGCCACGTCTGCGCTCGCCGCGGACGCGCCCCGCAACCGGCACACGTCGGGGATCACCCAGCCACCAGTTCATGCCATCGCGGTCCAGCGCATCCTGGACAACGCCCGCACCCGTGGCCGTTCGACCCGCGCTGTCGCCGAGGCGTTTCTGGACCGCCGCTGGGACGATCTGGTCCGCTGGCACCGTTGGCTGGCGGAGGCTCGTGATCAGGAGGGCCATGGGCGCATCACGCTCTACCACGGCTGGGAATCCGGGATGGACAACTCGCCTCGCTGGGACAGTGCGTACGCCAACGTGATTCCCGGTGCGGTGCCCGAATACCAGCGCGAAGACAACAAGATCAACACCGACGCCAGCCAGCGACCGTCAGACCTCGAGTACGACCGCTACCTGTGGCTGCTGGAGGAGATGAAATCGGCGCGCTACGACGACCAGCTGCTGCCGAAGGTGATGAGCTTCGCCGTCGAGGACGTGTTCGTCTCGGCGATCTTCTCGGTGGCCTGTTCGGTGCTCGCCGAGATCGGGGAGGACTACAAGCGACCGCACTCAGATGTCCGCGACCTCTACGGGTGGGCAGATCGCTTCCGCTCCGGCGTGCTCGAGACCACAGACCAAAGAACCGGTGCAGCAAAAGATTTCGACGTAAAGGCAGATAAGTGGATCGCGACCGAGACCGTCGCGCAGTTCTCGCCGCTGCTCTGTGGCGGCCTGCCTCACGATAAGGAGCGGTCGCTGCTGCGGTTGCTGGACGGGCCGCGATTCTGTGGGCATCCGGACCTGAAGTACTCGCTGATTCCGTCGACATCGCCGGTGTCGCGGGACTTCCGCTCTCGTGAGTACTGGCGTGGCCCGATCTGGCCGGTGCTGACGTGGTTGTTCTCTTGGGCGTTCGCCCGTCGCGGTTGGGCTGAACGGTCAACGAGCTTGCGGCGCGAGGGCTTACGTCAGGCCAGCGACGGTACCTTCGCCGAGTATTACGAGCCGTTCACCGGTGAACCGCTGGGCAGCATGCAGCAGTCGTGGACCGCCGCCGCGGTGCTTGACTGGTTGGGCTAGCCGCAGCCGCGCTCTTTGCCGCCGGCTTCTTTGCCGTCGGCCAGTTTCTCCAGCGGCGCCAGCGCTTGATGCAGGACCTCGAGGTCGGCCGGGCTGAGTTCGCGCAGCATCGCGGCCAGCGACGCCCGGCGGTTCGCCAGCGACTCCGCGTGCACGGAGTGACCCTTCGGGGTGATGTCGACGAGTACCGCGCGCAGATCGGACGGGTCCCGGGACCGCTTCACCAGACCCAGCTTCTCGAGTCGGCGGATCGCCACCGTCGTCGTCGGTGTCCGAACCCGTTCGTGTGCGGCAAGTTCCGTCATGCGGATCGGCCCGCGGTCCAGCAACGTGACGAGTATCGACAACTGCGCCAACGTCAGGTCACCCGTGGGCACCCTGCTGGTGGTGGTATCGCCCCGCCGCAGGACCGAAAACAACTTGGACAGCGTCCGGTGCAGCCCCTCCGCAAGCTCCGTCACCTCGGTGACGGCGACTTCGCCCTCTGCCATAGTTCGACAGTCTAACCTGTCTCCGCCTGACATTACTCAGGCTCAGACTTTTTCCCGGCCAGGTCAGAGGCCTGTTACAACACCTGCGACAGAAACTTCTGCAGTCGGTCGGTCTCCGCTGCATCGAAGATCTGCTCGGGTGGACCGGCTTCGACCACCTTGCCGTGGTCCATGAAGACCACGCTGTCCGAGGCTGACCGGGCGAAGCCCATTTCATGCGTGACGACCACCAGCGTCATACCGTCGGCGCCCAGGTCGGCGATCAAGGCGAGGATGCCCTTGACCAGTTCGGGATCCAGCGCCGAGGTGGCCTCGTCGAAGAACATCACCTGTGGTGACATGGCGAGTGCCCGGGCGATCGCGACGCGCTGCTGCTGCCCGCCCGAGAGCGTGCCGGGCCGGACGTCGGCCTTGTGCTGGAGCCCGACTCGCTCCAGCTGAGCCAGTGCGAGCTCGCGGGCGGCATCGGCCGACAATCCCTTGAGCTTGCGCGGGCCGAGCGTCACGTTGTCGAGCACACTGCGATGCGGGAACAGGTTGAACTGCTGGAACACCATGCCGATGCGCTGGCGTAGTTGGTCGGGATCGTCCTTGAGCACCGAGCGTCCGTCGAGCAGAATGTCGCCGCTGTCCGGTTCGTAGAGCCGGTTCAGCGTTCGCAGCAATGTCGACTTACCGGAACCGGACGGGCCGATCACGGCCACACTGCTGCCGGCGGGGACGTCGATATCGACTCCCCGCAGAACCTTGTTCGGCCCGAAGGACAGGTGAATGTCCTTGCCGGTGAGGGAGACCGGCTCGATGGCAGTGGGGGAAATCGCAGTGGGGGAAGTAGCCATCAGGTCATCTCCTGGGTGGCGCTGAGCTCCAGCGGATCCTCCGCCTCGGTAGGCGTCCGACCGCGCCGCAGCCGACCGTCGATGTAGTTCACCAGGTGGGTGAGCGGGATGGTGAGGACCAGGTAGAACAGGCCGGCGGCGACCAGCGGGGACAGGTTGCCGGTCTGGGCGTTGAGGTCACGGCCGACCTGGAACAGTTCGCGCTGGCTGGCGATCAGGCCGAGGAAGTACACCAGCGACGACGCCTTCAGCAGTGAGATGAACTGGTTGACCAGCGCGGGCAGCACCCGACGCACGCCTTGGGGTATCACGACCAGCCGCATCGACGACGAATAGCTGAAACCCAGTGCGCGCGAGGCCTCGAGCTGCCCGGCTTCGACGCTCTGAATACCGGAGCGCAGAATTTCCCCGACGTACGCCGCGGCCATCAAACCGAGTGCGGCGATGCCAAGCGGGTAGGGGTTGTTGCCGGTCAGTTGGCCGACGACGGGCCCGACGCCAAGGCCGATGATCAAGATGATCACCACCTCGGGCAGACCCCGGAAGATGTCGGTGTAGATCCGGGCCGGCCAGCGTAGCCATCGCGATCTGGAGATCCCGGCGACTGCCAGGGCCATGCCCAGCGCGAGCCCGATGATGCTGGCGCTGATGGTGAGGATCAGGGTGTTGGGCAGCCCGGTTTTGAACAGATCGGGAATCGCCTGTTTGTAGAGGCCCCAGTCGAGGAACGAGTCCTTCAGTTGAGACAGCGTCGATTTGGGGCCCGACGGCGCAGTCTCATCGGGCCTCTTCTCGGCGGCGATCGCGGCGAAGTCCGGAAGCTGCGGCAGCGGTGCGGCTTTCGACCCGGGTTTCCAGCCCGGCGGCAACGCGCGCGGGACCCAGTCGGAATACAGCCGGGCCCATGTGCCGTCGGCTATCACCGCGTCCAACCCGGAGTTGAGCGCGTCGATGAGCGGTTTGTTCTCCTTGGCCACCGCGTAGGCGACGAAGTTGTCCAGACTGAAGGTGTTTTCGACGATCTGGGCCGGGTCGCCGGGTTTGATCGTGCCGACCGCCTGCTGTGAGGGGGCCACCCACGCATCGATCTGACGGGTCTTCAAGCTGGCGTACACCGTGTTGTAGTCGGGGAACTTCACCGGGTCCAGGTGCAGCGTGTCCACCAGGTAGGCCTCTTGGACGGTTCCCTGCACCACACCGATCCGCTGCCCGGGCGCCAGTTTGTCGAAACCGGTGATCGGTGAACCCGTCGGCACGACCAGCGAGAAGTAGCCGAAGTCATAGCCGTTGGTGAATCCGACGGTGCGGCGGCGGGCCTCGGTGGTGGTGATGGACGACGATCCGACGTCGAAACGGCGGGCGGCCACCTGCGCGAGCAGGCCGGAGAAATCGGTGCCGACGAAGTTGATCTTCAAGCCCAGCTTGCCGGCGATGGCACGCAACAGTTCGTTGTCGAAACCGGTGAACTGGCCTTCGGAGTTGATGCAGATGCTCGGCGGCGCATCCGACAGCGTCCCGACGGTGAGCGTGCCGGGTGTGCCGAGGCCCAGCGCGGCGGTGTTCACCGCCTCGAGCGGCTCGACGGTCGGCGTTGTGTACTTGTCCGCTGCCGGCCCTTTGGCGGCCGCGGCGAGATTGGCCGGCAGGGGACTGGCGCTGTCGACGCCGGGCGGCGCGCACTGATCGGCGGCCGCCGTCGGCGCCAGGATCAGGCCGGACACCATCAAGGCCGTTGCGGCAAGCGCGACGATCCGCCCGGGATGAAATCTCATTGTGAGAAACCTAGCCGCCCGGGCCTGACGACTGGGCGGGTTCGGCTCACTCGGAGTGCAAAGTCTTGAGCACTCCGCGCCGAACCAGCTCGTCGCGCATGAGACTGCCCAACAGCTCCGCACGGCGAAGATTGGCGGCCCGGGCGGCAACCGGATCGTGCCGGCGGATCGCATCCGTTTCCGCTACGTGCACCTCCACCATCTCGTCGTTGGAGACGAGGTACGCCGGCCGGAACGCCGGCGGCATGAAGCTCTGTGAGGCGAGGATCAGAGCCAACAACCGGGGCCCGGCATAGGTTTCGTAGATGAGCCGGCGGTAGTCCCAGCCCGCCTGCTGGAACAGCTGAGCGTCGCTCCTGGTGGATTTCATTGTGGCCAGCAAGGATTCGAGGCCCTCGAGAATCTGGCAGTCCGGGTCGGCGGCTGCCCGTTCGGAAACAAGTCCGTTGAGCATGCCGTAGACCTCGTGATGCTCGAGGATGACTGCTTCGTCGAACCGTTCGATGAACGCCCCGCGGTGATACCGCGTGCTGATGATCCCGTCGTGCTCGAGCTGGACCACCGCCTCCTGGATGGGCACCCGGCTGACGCCGAGATCCTTGGCGACCAGGTTTCGGTCGATGCGGTCACCAGTGCGCACCTTGCCGGTCAGGATCAGGTTTATGACGTGCGCGACCACCAGATCTTTTTCTTTGAGTCCATATTTTTTAGGCACGCACGAACTCCCTGTTTTCAACGGGCACCGAGTGTCTGGGGTGCACCGCTTGATACTGCGCTCAATACCGCGGCGATTGGCGAAATTCCCACCATTCTCAGACAGAATTTGGGTTCGGCGTGCTGCCACGCAACTCCAGGTCAAGCGCCAGCGGATGCACCCGACCGTCAGGTAAGACGAAATATCATCGCCGTCAATACAATTCGCTTATGACAGAGGTGCATTTCGCCTGCGCTCCGGTACCGGCGCACTCTGTGTCAGCGTGAGTCGCGCCACCGGCACAGCGCTTCAGCCGCGCTCAGGTCGTAGTCCGGACCATTGCAACCAACCGTCAGCAGGCTGACACCAAGCGATGTCAGCGCTTCGGCATTCGCGATCAGCGTGTCCAGACCTTCGCCCCGGCTCACTCCGCTGTCGACCTCGACACCGGACGACCGCTCGATGGTGGCGGGATCGCGGCCCACGCTCGCGCAGTGCTCGGCGAGCACCTCCGCCTTGCGGGGATAGCTCTCGGCGGTGGTGAACCCGTGCCAGATATCGCCGTATTCGGCCACCAGTTTCAGCGTCTTCTTCTCGCCCTGGCCGCCGATGAGGATCGGAATGTCGCGCGTGGGCGCCGGATTGAGCTTGGCCAGCCGGGATTTGATCCGCGGCAGGGCAGCCGCCAGGTCGTCGAGCCGACTACCGGCGGTGCCGAACTCGTAGCCGTACTCGTCGTAATCCTTTTCCTTCCAGCCGGAGCCGATGCCGAGGATCAACCGTCCGCCGGAGATGTGGTCGACGGTGCGCGCCATATCGGCGAGGAGTTCGGGATTGCGGTATGAGTTGCAGCTGACCAGTGCCCCGATCTCGATACGTGACGTCTGTTCGGCCCAGGCGCCCAACATGGTCCAGCACTCGAAGTGCGCTCCGTCGGGATCGCCGAAGAGCGGAAAGAAGTGGTCCCAGTTGAAGGCGACGTCGACGCCGATGTCCTCGCAGCGCCGCACAGCGTCGCGGATGTCGTTGTAGTCGGGTGCATGCTGGGGCTGCAGCTGGACGCCGATGCGCAGTGGGAAGCTCATGGCTTCCAGGTTAGGCCCAGGGCTCAGTCGGAGAGCACGCCGCGCAGAATCTCGACCAGCTTCGCGGGCTGGTCTCCCTGCACGGAGTGCCCGGACTCTGCGACGACATGGGTGCGCTGGAAACCGGGGGCCCCCTTGGCGAACGCGGCTGCGTCGTCGTCGTTGACGAAGAACGAGTTGGCACCTCGCACCAGCGTCGTCGGCATGGTGATAGCGGGGACGTCGTCCCACAGTCGCTCGAACCCGTCACCCTTGCGGAAGGAGTCGTAGCGCCACGTCCAGGTGCCGTCGTCGAGTTGTTTCGAATTGTGGAATACGCCGCGGCGCAACGATTCCCGGCTTCGATGCGGAGAGGCGGCGACGGTCACGTCGAGCATGGCGGCGAAGCTGGGGAATGAGCGGTCGCCCTTCACCAGCGCGACCGCACCCAGTTGCGCCTTCGTCATCTCTTCGTGCCGCTCTGGGGCGGACGGGGTGACGTCGACGAGCAGAAGTTCGGGCACCAGCGCCGGATCGGTGGCGGCGATCCGCAGCGCGGTCAGTCCGCCGAGCGACATCCCGACGACCAGCCGCGGGTTCGGCGCCCACTCCCGCAAGAAGGGCCGCAGCGTCTCGGCGTTCAGCTTGGGGCCGTAGTCGCCGTCCTCACGCCACGCGGAGCGGCCGTGGCCAGGCAGATCGATCGCCAGCGCCGGTTCGCCGAGTCCGAGGATGACGGTGTCCCAGGTATGCGCGTTCTGCCCGCCGCCGTGCAGGAAGACGACCCGCGGCGACTCCTCGCCCCACGCGATGGCGCTGATCGGACCCGACTCGATTCGGGCGACGGGCGGGAGCGGACCCGTCGCACCGATCTGTTCGGCGTTCTCCGGCAGCAGGGCGAACTCGTCGAGCCCCGTCAAGTCCTCGTCACTGACCACGAACCCGACCCTACAACGCGATTTGGGCGTGCCGGGTTGCGCTCATCGCAACTCAGCACGCCCAAATCACAGGAAAAACTAGCCCTCGATGAAGTCCTCGAGCTGCGCACGGGCGATATCGTCCGGCAGCTGCTTCGGGGGGCTCTTCATCAGGTACGCCGACGCCGCCTCGACGGGGCCACCGATACCGCGGTCCAGGGCGATCTTCGCGGCGCGCACCGCGTCGATGATGACGCCTGCCGAGTTCGGCGAGTCCCACACCTCGAGCTTGTACTCGAGGTTGAGCGGCACGTCACCGAAGGCGCGGCCTTCGAGCCGGACGTAGGCCCACTTGCGGTCATCGAGCCAGCCGACGTGATCGGACGGGCCGATGTGGACGTCCTTGGTGTTGAACTCGCGTTGCA
Organism: Mycolicibacterium komossense; assembly: GCF_025822605.1. Taxonomy (GTDB): domain Bacteria; phylum Actinomycetota; class Actinomycetes; order Mycobacteriales; family Mycobacteriaceae; genus Mycobacterium; species Mycobacterium komossense. Next base: position 13,794 of record NZ_JACKTY010000010.1, read on the forward strand.
GGTTGGACGTGACGGCCTGGGTCTTGGAGATCTTCTTCGACTCCAGGCGCGAGCGCTCCAGCATGTTGAGGAAGTCCATGTTGCCGCCGACGTTGAGCTGCATGGTGCGGTCCAGCTGCACACCGCGGTCCTCGAACAGCTTCGCCATCACGCGGTGGGTGATGGTCGCTCCGACCTGGCTCTTGATGTCGTCACCGACGATCGGGACGCCTGCGGCGCGGAACTTTTCAGCCCATACCGGGTCGGAGGCGATGAACACCGGCAGCGCGTTGACGAAGGCCACGCCGGCGTCGATGGCGCACTGGGCGTAGAACTTGTCGGCCTCTTCGGAGCCCACCGGCAGGTAGGACACCATGACGTCGACCTGGGCGTCCTTGAGTGCCTTGACGACGTCGACGGCCTCGACATCGGAGATTTCGATGGTCTCCGAGTAGTACTTGCCGATGCCGTCGAGGGTCGGTCCGCGCTGCACCGTCACGTTGGTCGGCGGCACGTCGGCGATCTTGATGGTGTTGTTCTCGGAGGCGAAGATGGCCTCGGAAAGGTCGAAGCCGACCTTCTTGGCGTCCACGTCGAACGCGGCCACGAACTTCACGTCGCGAACGTGGTACTGGCCGAGCTTCACGTGCATCAGGCCGGGGACGGTGACGTTCTCGTCGGCGTCCTGGTAGTACTGCACGCCCTGTACCAGCGAGGAGGCGCAGTTACCGACGCCGACGATGGCGACTCGGATATCTCCGGACGCCCCATTCGCCGCAGTCGCGTTCTTCTCACTCATGGACGTTCTCCTTTTATCCGTAAATTCTGTCGAGCAGTAACTGGATCGGTTGGGGTTTCTTCTGGTCTTGATCAGGGCTGATCGGGACGGCCTTGCGCCACGTGTTCGGCGGCGATCAGGTCGTTGAGCCACTTCACTTCACGCTCGCTGGATTCCAGTCCGAGCTGATGCAACTGACGGGTGTAGCGGTCAAGTGAATTGCTGGCCCGCGCGATGGCTTCACGCAGCCCTTCGCGGCGTTCTTCTACCTGCCGGCGACGCCCCTCCAGGATTCGCATCCTTGCTTCTGCAGGTGTGCGATTGAAGAAGGCCAGGTGCACACCGAATCCGTCGTCGGTGTAATTCTGCGGCCCGGTGTCTGCGACCAGCTCGGTGAACCGCTGTTGACCGGCGGCGGTGAGTTGGTAGACCCGGCGCGCACGCCGCAGTTTGGTGGTGCCCTCCGGTGCCGCGTCCTCGACGATCAACCCGTCGGCCTGCATGCGGCGCAGGGCGGGATAGAGCGATCCATACGAAAATGCTCGGAAGGCGCCTAACAAGCCCGTCAGCCGTTTTCGCAGTTCGTAGCCGTGCATCGGTGATTCGAGCAGCAGACCCAGTACAGCGAGTTCCAACATGCACGATCACCTCCTCGAATGACCCATTCTGCCGTTACGGCAGTCCGACACCTCGAAAAAGTGTATCGCGCCGATATATACGACGCCACATCTGTCCCCTGTGAAGTGAGTGGCAGTCTCGGCGCGGCAGGACACTCCTGGCGTCAGGAGGGGTAGATGACCCGCTTCACGACGCCGTCGCCATTGGTCTCGAGGTATCCGCTGCCGAAGTCGCTCGAGACATACATCGTCACCGACACATCGCCGGCCGACGGATCCTTGGACGGGCCGATGATCATGTAGGTGTTTTTCACGTCCGCCCGTTTGATGCCGAGGGTCTCGGGTGCCCCGCGCAGCACTCCGACCAAGGCCTTGAGGTCCATCGTGCTGAAGTCGACTAAGCGGTCGCCGTCGCTGATCGGGTCGGTGCCGTCGCTGTCGCCCCAGCCGCCGCGGTAGTTGTAGGAGATCTTGCGTCGGTTGTCTCCTGCGTCAGCGCGGTCGAGGGAACCGAAGTCGGGATAGACCAGCAGTTGGTAGCCCATGGTGTCGCCGAAGCGCTGTTTCATCTGCTCGATCAGTCCGGTCATCCCGCCCAGGGATTGCAACTGTCGCGGTGCGGTGAGAACCACCGGCGCGACACCGTCTGGTTTCGCGCCGGGGTCGGTGGCGAAGCTCAGCGGTGAGCTGGTGTTGCCGTAGAGCCCCCACCCGATCCCGATGCCGAGCACCACCAGCACCACCGCGACGGCCACCCGCAGGCCCAGTCCAGCACGGTTAGCGCTGGATGCGACCGAGACCGGCGATGGCGCTTTCAGATCCGGCAGTTGCACGGGGGCGTTGTCGTTCTGCAGATCGGCGACCAAGTTCTGCAGATCGCCCAGGGTGGCCGCGGTCGTGGCCGTCGCTACCCGCTGGCGATGCTCTTCCATCGAGAGTTGACCGTCGGCCAGTGCGCTGTCGAGCACCGTGCAGGTGTCATTGCGGTCGCTGTCCTTGGCCCTGGTCGCCGCCGTCTGCCGAGTCGCCACGCGATGATCGTAGAAGCCCACTCACTCGATTGGTGGGCGAGCTCGTGATCGGGTTTCGGCCCGGTGGGCGCGCAGGCCAGACGCACAAATCGTGCGCCGGCAGTGGCCCGTCACGCCTCGGCGCTCAGGGGGCCGACGTACTCTTGTCTTCGTGCGATTGCAGCGACAGGTGGTGGACTACGCGCTTCGTCGGCGCTCACTGCTGGCCGAGGTGTATTCCGGGCGCACCGGTGTGACCGAGGTCTGTGATGCCAATCCCTACCTGCTGCGCGCCGCGAAATTCCATGGCAAGACCAGCTCGGTGATGTGCCCGATCTGCCGTAAAGAACAGCTCACGCTCGTGTCGTGGGTGTTTGGCGAGCACCTTGGCGCGGTATCCGGGTCTGCGCGCTCTGCCGAGGAGTTGGTCCTGCTGGCAACCCGATTCGACGAATTCGCTGTACACGTGGTGGAGGTATGCCGGACCTGCAGCTGGAACCATCTGGTCAAGTCGTATGTGCTCGGAGCGCCGCGTCCCAAAAAGGGGACGACGCGCACCAAGGGCACCCAGACGGCGCGCAACGGCGCGCGCACGGCCAGTGAATAGCGAAGGGCGTCACGACCGGCAAGCCTCTGATGTCCCGCGGGTGTCAGCGGGTGAGACCGGTCCGCCCAAACATGCCGTGTCCGACAGCGAGACCAGCCGGCTGCCCCGTTCGGAGGCACCGCCGCTGATGACGCGCACGTCCCCCGGGCAGGCACGCGCGGCCGTACCGCCGGACGCCCGCCCGACCGCCGTCATTCCGCTCGTTCGTGGCGATCTCGATCCGCGCCTGCGTGACCCGGTCGACGCCGTCAAGGCGGCCCTGGATGGCACGCCGCCGCCCATCCCGCCCAATCGTGATCTGCCGCCCACCGGCGGTGGCGGGGGTGACGGGCCACGGCCGAATCCGCTCCGTCGGATCAACTGGAAATGGGTGCGACGGGGCCTTGCGGCCGCCGCGGTGGTGCTCATCGTGTTGCCGATCATCACGTTCGGGATGGCCTATTTCATCGTCGACGTGCCCAAACCCGGCGATATCCGCACCAACCAGGTGTCGACGATCCTGGCCAGCGACGGATCCGAGCTGGCGAAGATCGTTCCGCCGGAAGGAAACCGGGTCGACGTCAGCATCGACCAGATTCCGGTGCATGTCCGCGACGCGGTGATGGCCGCCGAGGACCGGGACTTCTACACCAACCCCGGGTTCTCGTTCACCGGCTTCCTGCGGGCGTTCAAGAACAACATTTTTGGCGGTGATCTGCAGGGCGGTTCCACGATCACCCAGCAGTACGTGAAGAACGCGCTCGTCGGCGATCAGCGCACCGGCCTCGGCGGCCTCGTCCGCAAGGCCAAGGAACTTGTCATCTCGACGAAGATGTCGCGCGAATGGTCCAAAGATCAAGTGCTGCAGTCGTATCTGAACATCATCTATTTCGGCCGCGGGGCCTACGGGATCGGCGCGGCATCGAAGGCTTACTTCAACAAGCCGGTAGATCAGCTGACCGTCGCCGACGGCGCGTTGCTGGCCGCGCTCATCCAGCGGCCGTCCACGCTGGATCCCGCTGTCGACCCGGAGGGGGCCGCGAAGCGGTGGAACTGGGTGCTCGACGGCATGGTTGACATGGGTGCCCTGTCGGCCAGCGACCGTAAGGCCCAGGTCTTTCCGCCGACGGTGTCACCGGATGAGGCTCAGAACGACGGCCAGACGACGGGCCCGAACGGGCTGATCGAACGGCAGGTCACCAAGGAACTGCTGGATCTGTTCAACATCAGCGAGCAGCAGCTCAACACCGAGGGCCTGCAGGTCACCACCACGATCGACCCGAAGGCCCAGGCCGCCGCGGAGGCTGCGGTCACCAACACCCTTGAGGGCCAGGACCCTGATATGCGGTCGGCGGTGGTGTCGATCGATCCGAGAACCGGCGGCGTGAAGGCTTACTACGGCGGATCGGATGCCAACGGGTTCGACTTCGCGCAAGCCGGCCTGCCGACCGGTTCGTCGTTCAAGGTGTTCGCTCTCGTCGCTGCGCTGGAGCAGGGTATCGGCCTGGGTTACCAGGTGGACAGCTCCCCGGTGACCGTCAACGGCATCAAGATCACCAACGTCGAGGGTGAGGGCTGCGGCACCTGCAATATCGCCGAGGCGTTGAAGCAGTCGCTGAACACCAGCTATTACCGGTTGATGTTGAAGCTGAAGAACGGTCCTCAGGATGTCGCCGACGCCGCCCACGCAGCTGGTGTCGCGGACAGCTTCCCCGGCGTCGACCACACGCTGTCCGAGGACGGCAAGGGTGGCCCGCCGAACAACGGAATCGTGCTGGGCCAGTATCAGACTCGGGTGCTCGACATGGCCTCGGCCTACGCCACTCTGGCGAATTCCGGTGTCTACCACGCGCCGCACTTCGTCCAGAAGGTCGTCAACTCGCAAGGTCAGGTGCTGTTCGACGCCGGCTCCCAGGACACCAACGGCGAGCAGCGCATTCCCAAGGCGGTCGCCGACAACGTCACCGCCGCCATGCAGCCGATCGCCGGGTACTCCCGCGGCCACAACTTGGCCGGCGGGCGCGCCTCGGCGGCGAAGACCGGTACGAATCAGCTCGGTGACACCGATGCCAACCGCGATGCCTGGATGGTCGGGTACACCCCGTCCCTGTCGACCGCGGTGTGGGTGGGCACCACCGACGGCACCAGGCCGTTGGTCACCAGCTCCGGCTCTTCGGTCTACGGTTCGGGTCTGCCGTCGGACATCTGGAAGGCCACGATGGACGGTGCTCTGAAGGGCACCGACAACGAGACCTTCCCGAAGCCGACCGAGATCGGCGGCTACGCCGGTGTGCCCGCGCCGCCGCCGCCCCCGCCGCCGCCACCGCCGGTCGATCCGCTGGCGCCGCTGCCCGGCACCGTCATCCAGCCCAGTATCGAAGTGGCACCGGGCATCACGATTCCGCTCGGCCCACCGACCACGGTGACCGCCGAGCCGCCGCCGCCGGGCGACCCTAACGCCCTCGTTCCGCCTCCGCCGCCGTGACGGACGGAAACGCGCAGGCTCTCGACGATTCAGCGCATGCGGGGCGGCCGGCCACGGTCTCGCCGCAGCCTCTGGCGGCCGACCGGCGAAGCGATGACGATCGCGATCTGCCCAGTCGCACCGACTCGCTGGGGTCCGCCCTGTCCGAGGTGGTCGGCGGCCCGGTCGGCCGACACGCCCTGATCGGCCGGCAGCGGTTCTTCACCCCACTGCGCGTGATGTTCGTGATCGCCTTGGTGTTCTTGGCGCTGGGATGGACGACGAAATCCGCCTGCCTGCAGACGGTCGGGACCGGCACCGGTGACCAGAAGGTGGCGAACTGGGCCAACCAGCGCGCCTATTACGAGCTCTGCTACTCCGACACGGTGCCCCTGTATGGCGCAGAGTTGTTGAGCCAGGGCAAGTTTCCGTACAAGTCCAGCTGGCTGGAGATGAAGGACGGTAAGCCCGCCCTGCAGTACGACGGCCAGCCTGCGGTGCGCTACATGGAGTATCCGGTGTTGACCGGGGTCTACCAGTACGTGTCGATGGCGTTGGCGAAAACCTATACGGCACTGACCAAAGCGACGGCGCTGCCGGTGGTCGCCGAAGTGGTGATGTTCTTCAACATCGCGGCACTGGGACTCGCCCTGGCGTGGCTGGCGACGGTATGGGCGACCTCCGCGCTCGCCGGCAGACGCATCTGGGATGCCGCGCTGGTGGCGGGGTCGCCGATCCTGATCTTCCAGGTCTTCACCAACTTCGACGCGCTGGCAACGGCTTTCGCGATCGGTGGGATGTTGGCGTGGGCCCGGCGAAAACCGTATCTGGCGGGTGTGCTGATCGGGCTTGGCGTGGCCGCGAAGCTCTACCCGTTGCTCTTGCTGCTGCCGGTGGTGTTGCTCGGGATCCGCACGGGGCGCTTGACGGGTGCCGCCAAGGCAGCGCTGGCTGCGTTCGTGGCCTGGCTGGTGGTGAACCTGCCGATCATGGTGTTGTTCCCGCGGGGGTGGTCGGAGTTCTTCCGACTCAACACCCGTCGCGGCGACGATATGGATTCGCTGTACAACGTGGTCAAGAGCTTCACCGGATGGGGCGGTTTCGACCAGAATCTGGGGTTGTGGCAGCCGCCGACGCTCTTGAACGCGGTGAGCGCCCTGTTGTTCGCGGCGTGTTGTGCGGCGATCGGTTACGTGGCGCTGACGGCACCGCGGCGACCCCGCGTGGCACAGCTGGCCTTCCTGGTGGTGGCGGCCTTCCTGCTGACCAACAAGGTGTGGAGCCCGCAGTTCTCGCTATGGCTGGTGCCACTGGCGGTGCTGGCGTTGCCGCATCGCCGAATCCTGTTGGCGTGGATGACGATCGATGCACTGGTCTGGGTGCCCAGGATGCTGTTCCTCTACGGCGAACAGAATCGGGGGCTGCCCGAACAGTGGTTCACCACAACGGTTCTGCTCCGCGATATCGCGGTCGTCGTGTTGTGTGCCCTGGTCGTCCAGCAGATTTACCGCCCGGAGCTGGATCTGGTGCGTTGGCGTGGGCGCCAGGATGATCCAGCCGGCGGCCCCTTCGACCGGGCGGCCGATGATCCACCGAAGTGGCTGCCGGATCTGCTGCGGCCCGCCGCGTTGCGTCGGGTGCCGTTGGTGCCGCCGGCCGAGGAGCCCGAGCTGGCCGCCGCGGGGGAGGCGGGAGGCCGCTAGCCGCGGCGGCCCGATGTTTCGGCTCCTGGTGGGCCGGGAAGGCGGACGGAATGGCGCGTGGTGATCATCCGGAGCGGACGGCGTTCTACGGCGTGTGCCTGCTGGCAGGCGCCTTTCTGGCGCTGTGGCTGGCCACGTCGGTGCCGATCCGGTGGCTGTCGATCACCATCGGCGTGCTGGCAGTCCTCGCCACCGGCGCGGGGTTTCTGATGACCTTCCGGGATCTGGGCTAGCGACCCGGGCGCTTCCGCGGGGCACTACGTCGGTCGTGTGAGCTGCGCGGATTTCATTTCACCAGCGAGTTTCCTGTAACCTAACCCGGTTGCCGACGCAGGCGACCCTCCTGTCACGGAACTACCGTGGCCGCAGACGACCATAGGAGGTGAGGTGTTCCCATGCGTCCATACGAAATCATGGTCATCCTTGACCCGACCCTTGACGAGCGCACAGTAGCTCCGTCCCTGGAGACGTTCCTGAACGTCATCCGTAAAGACGGCGGCACCGTTGAGAAAGTTGACATCTGGGGCCGCCGCCGGCTGGCCTACGAGATCGCCAAGCACGCTGAGGGCATTTACGCCGTCGTCGACGTCAAGGCAGAGCCCGCCACGGTGTCTGAGCTCGACCGTCAGCTCAGCCTGAACGAGTCGGTGTTGCGCACCAAGGTCATGCGGACCGACAAGCACTAGTTGCCGAACGTCTGTCGTGTGTCGTGCGGCGTGCGTAGGCTCGCCCGCAACACAGACTTATCCAGGAGGATCTCGTGGCTGGTGACACCACCATCACCGTTGTCGGAAACCTGACCGCCGACCCCGAACTGCGCTTCACGCCGTCCGGTGCGGCCGTCGCCAACTTCACTGTGGCGTCGACGCCCCGCATTTTCGATCGCCAGAGCAGCGAATGGAAGGACGGCGAAGCGCTGTTCCTGCGCTGCAACATCTGGCGCGAAGCTGCGGAGAACGTGGCGGAAAGCCTGACGCGTGGATCGCGGGTCATCGTGACCGGCCGGCTCAAGCAGCGTTCGTTCGAGACCCGCGAGGGTGAGAAGCGCACGGTGTTCGAGGTCGAGGTCGAAGAGATCGGTCCGTCGCTGAAGTACGCGACCGCCAAGGTCAACCGTGCGAACCGCAGTGGCGGTGGGGGCGGTGGCTTCGGTGGTGGTAGCGGTGGCGGTGGCGGATCCCGTCCGGCTGCCGGTGGCAGCAGCGCTCCTGCCGACGATCCCTGGGGCAGCGCCCCGGCGTCGGGTTCCTTCGCCGGTAGCGACGACGAACCCCCCTTCTGAACACTGATCGCTTGAGTTTTGTGGCGCCAGCGCCACCGTTGCATTGAGAAAGAGATAGACACATGGCCAAGTCCTCCTCCACGAAGAGGCGTCCCGCCCCCGAGAAGCCGATCAAGACACGCAAGTGTGTCTTCTGCTCCAAGAAGGGCAAGAACCAGAACATCGATTACAAGGACACCGGTCTGCTGCGCACGTATATCAGCGAACGCGGCAAGATCCGTGCCCGCCGCGTGACCGGCAACTGCGTGCAGCACCAGCGCGATATCGCGATCGCGGTCAAGAATGCCCGCGAGGTGGCTTTGCTGCCCTTCGGGTCGGCGACCCGCTAAGACCTCGGTCCCGGCTCAACACAACGTAGAAAGATCTACCGATGAAACTCATTCTGACCGCCGAGGTGGAGCATCTGGGTGCGCCCGGCGAGACCGTAGAAGTCAAGGACGGCTACGGACGTAACTACCTGCTGCCGCGTGGCCTGGCCATCGTGGCCAGCCGGGGCGCGCAGCGCCAGGCCGACGAGATCTCCAGGGCCCGGGAGATCAAGACCGTCCGCGACGTCGAACACGCGCAGGAGATCAAGGCCGCCATCGACGGCCTGGGACCGGTCACGCTGACCGTCCGGACTGCAGGCGACAGTGGCAAGCTGTTCGGTTCGGTGACCGCCGGCGACATCGTCGCGGCCATCAAAAAGGCCGGCGGACCCAACCTCGACAAGCGCACCGTGCACCTGCCCAAGGCGCACATCAAGGCCGTCGGTGCCCACTCCGTCACGGTGAATCTGCACTCCGGTGTGGATGCCACCGTCTCGCTGGACGTCGTCGCCGAGAAATAACTCGTAGCGTCAATTACCCCGGTGGAAGCCTTCTCGGGCATCCACCGGGGTTTTGCTGTGTCCTCTGGCGAACTGCGCCGGCTGTGGACATTCCAGCGAACCTAACCCTTCGTTAACCTGGCGCATAAGTAGACGCAATACAACACGCCCGACATGGCAACCCGGCTCGACACGCCGACGACTTTCCCATCCACAGACGCCTCCGGGGTCTACGGTGCGTTTATCTGCGTAGATGCTCCAAAATCAGATAGTTGTCCACAGGTTCTCCCCACCCCCTCAACATGGCTGAGCGGACCTATGCACACGCCATCCACAACGCTATGCACAAGGGCGGGTTGCGCCGCCGCCAGCAACGTCTAGCGTCATGCGGGCGTCATTGCGGCGCGGGGTCAGGCCCGGGACTTGCGGGTCTTTTTGTCGGAGGCCTGCGGTAAGAGTCAAAGCACGAACGTCGAATATACGTTCGACGGAGTGAGGGGAGTGCTGGCGCTGTATGGCCGTAGTCGATGATCTTGGGCAGCCCGGTACGGATACGCCGCCGCCCAGCGAGGATTTCGGGCGCCAACCGCCGCAAGACATGGCCGCAGAACAGTCCGTCCTGGGCGGGATGCTGCTGAGCAAGGACGCCATCGCCGACGTCCTGGAACGCCTGCGTCCGGGTGACTTCTACCGACCAGCCCATCAGAACGTCTACGACGCCATCCTCGACCTCTACGGGCGTGGGGAGCCTGCTGATGCCGTCACCGTCGCCGCGGAGCTCGACCGTCGCGGCCTGCTCCGCAGGGTCGGTGGCGCGCCCTATCTGCACACCCTGATCTCGACGGTGCCGACCGCGGCCAACGCCGGCTATTACGCGGGCATCGTGGCCGAGAAGTCGCTGCTGCGGCGCCTCGTGGAGGCCGGTACGCGGGTGGTGCAGTACGGCTACGCCGGTGCCGAAGGCGCTGACGTCGCCGAGGTCGTCGACCGTGCGCAGGCCGAGATGTACGACGTTGTCGAGCGCCGGACGTCCGAGGACTTCGTCATCCTGGAGCACCTGCTGCAGCCGACGATGGATGAGATCGACGCCATCGCCTCCAACGGCGGCGTGGCCAGCGGCGTGCCGACCGGTTTCACCGAGCTCGATGAGCTGACCAACGGACTGCATCCCGGCCAGATGATCGTCGTCGCGGCCAGGCCCGGTATGGGCAAGGCGCTGGCGTTGGACACGCCACTGCCGACACCGACGGGCTGGACCACGATGGGTGAGATCGCGGTGGGTGACGAGTTGCTCGGCGCTGATGGCCTGCCCACACGGGTTGTCGCTGCGACGGAGGTGATGTTCGGCCGGCCGTGCTACGAAGTCGAGTTCTCCGACGGAACAGTGATCATCGCCGATGCAGACCATCAGTGGCCGACTGAGAGCGGTATCCGAACGACCGCCGAATTGCGTTGTGGTGCAGATCGGCTGATTCCGGCGACGCTGCCTTCCCGGGTCGGGGGTACGACGGCCCTGTTGGCGTTGGGTGTGAATGTGGCGTGGGTGCGGGCGATAGAGAGCGTGCCGGTGCGTTGCGTGCAGGTCGACAACGAGTCGCATCTTTACCTCGCCGGTGAGGGGATGGTGCCGACCCACAACTCGACCCTCGGATTGGACTTCCTGCGCTCCTGCTCGATCAAGAACCGCATGCCGAGCATCGTGTTCTCATTAGAAATGAGCAAGTCCGAGATCGTCATGCGACTGCTCTCGGCCGAGGCCAAGATCAAGCTGGCCGATATGCGGTCGGGCCGGATGAGCGACGACGACTGGACGCGCTTGGCCCGACGGATGAGTGAGATCAGCGAGGCGCCGCTGTTCATCGACGATTCGCCGAACCTGACGATGATGGAGATCCGCGCCAAAGCCCGTCGGCTGCACCAAAAGGTGGGGCTGCGGCTCATCGTGCTCGACTATCTGCAGCTGATGACCTCCGGTAAAAAGGTGGAGTCCCGCCAGCAGGAGGTCTCCGAATTCTCCAGGCAAATCAAGCTTTTGGCGAAGGAGCTGGAAGTTCCGGTGGTCGCGATGAGTCAGCTGAATCGCGGTCCGGAACAGCGCACCGACAAGAAGCCGATGCTTTCTGACCTTCGCGAGTCGGGATCTATCGAGCAGGATGCGGACATGGTGGTGCTCCTACACCGGCCGGACGCCTTCGAGCGAGACGACCCACGCGGTGGTGAGGCCGACCTCATCGTCGCCAAACACCGTGCGGGACCGACGAAGACGATCACGGTTGCCCACCAGTTGCACCTGTCGAAGTTTGTGGACATGGCGCACTAGGCGGACTATTGCGTGGCTTCTCAAGTTTAATGTCGAATTCTCAAGTGAAATGTCCACCTAATGTCCAATTGGACATGGAAGTGAGATTTTTCAGGTGCCGCAGGTGCGCTAGCAGACGCCCGTAGAAATCTTCGACTGAGGCACGACGGGGTGACACGAATTCGCGGCGGGGACTGCCCCCAGTTTGGTTGACTCCTGGCCTGTGAGGATTCGTCCTTGCTGGAAGGATCAATCTCGTGCCGAGGCCGTTTCCTGCCGAGTTCCGAGCAGATGTCATCGCTGTGGCCCGCCGGGGTGAGGCGCCGTTGCGCCAGATAGCGAAGGACTTCGGGATTTCGGAGGCCTGTCTGCATCGCTGGCTCAAGATGGCCGACCGGGAGGACGGTGTCGGGCGGCCCGTGTCTGCGGCGGCTTCTGGGGATGTGTCGGCGCAGCTGCGCGAAGCGCACAAGCGGATCAAACTCCTCGAGCAGGAGGCTGAAGTGATGCGCCGCGCGGTTGGCTACCTGTCCCGGGACGCCAACCCAAAATGACGCTTCTATGGGGGGTGTCAACCCATGGTGGCCTGGAGTTGCCGGAACATTGAGCGGCAGACGTAGCGCTTGAGGTTGCGCCTGATCTCTCGGTTGGTTTTGCCGGTGGCCAGTCCTCGACGTAGGTAGTCCCGCGTCGCTGGGTCGAAGCTCATGCGGGTTCGGACGATGATGTCGATGGCGCGGTTGAGTTGTCGGTCGCCGGATCGACTGAGGCGGTGTCGTGTGGTGTTCCCTGATGATGCGGGCAGTGGCGCGATGCCACCGAGGGCGGCGAATGCGGCTTCTGAACGGACCCGTCCGTGGTGGGAGTAGGCGCAAATCAGAATAGCGGCGGTGACGGGTCCGACCCCGCGCGCCTTTTGGAGGCCTGGAGCCAGGCGCTCCGCGAGTTCGGCGAGCTGGGCGTGATTGTCTCGGAGTTGGCGGGTCTGCTCGACGACGGCGATCGCCAGCCGTTTCGCTTCGACGCGGGCGGTGAGGTGGACTACGTTGGCGCAGATCATGTTTCGCCATGCTGCTATGACCACGATCTGCTTGTCAGTTAGGGGTGAGCGGGCGTCGATGCCGAGGTCGACCGTACGGAGCAGCGCGGTCAGCGCGTTGCGGTTAGCGGTGCGTTGGTGGTCGATGAGTGAGCGTGCACTCAAGAGCACACGCAGGGCCGCGCGGTCGCCGGCGTCGCGTGGTTGGGGCACTCGCGAGCATTCCTTGCCCAGCACCCAGCGGGCGGCGGTCTCGGCGTCGAGGGGATCGGATTTCCCGGCGTAGGCATGTGCGGAGCGCGGTTGTGGGCGCACTTCGCCGATGGGTATGCCTCGGGCTGCCAGCGCCGCGGCAAGGGTCGCGCCGTAGGAGGATGTGCCTTCGACGGCGGCGAAGACGGTGCCCGAAGCGCGGCGCGCGACCCAGGTCAACGCCCGGTTGATTCCCGCCGCTGACGCAGGGAAGGTCGCCGTGTCGATCACGGCTCCCGTCTTGGCGCGCAGCACGCAATAGGTGTGTGTTCGCGCGTGGGTGTCCACTCCGACAATGTGGTCGTAGGTGTCCGCGATGATTGCCGTTGAAAGTTCTCCTACTCTGTTGGCTATTGCCTTTCTGGATGGCGCCGATGAATGTTGTTCGCGCAGAGACACATCTGTAATGAGTCACACCACCACTGGTGGCGGCGGACAAGCTTCTGATTAAGCCATCTGTGCGGACAGTGTCGACGCCGGCTCCTCTCGCGGACAGGTCATTTTGAAGACACCGCACTGCGCGGGTCGGATATACCCGGAGTCACACGAGCCGAGCCAAGCGTCAACACTGCCAGCCAGCCTCGGGCCAGCCGCCACTATTACAGATGTACCCGCTGGTCCTCGACCTTGCCGCTGACGGCGTGCCCGTCACGGTGACCTGCCGGGTTCTGGGATTCTCCACCCAGGCGTTCTGCAAATGGCGCAAAGCACCTCTGTCGCAGCGTGATTGGGACGATGCGCACCTGATCAACGCCGCCCGCGACATCCATGCCGATGACCCCGTCTTCGGCTACCGATTCATCGCCGACGAACTTCCCGGGCGCGGGATCACTGCTGGGGAGAATCGTGTCGCGCGGCTGTGTTCCCAGGAGCGCATCTGGTCGATCTTCGCCAAGAAGCGAGGACTGAATCGTCGATCCGGGCCACCGGTGCACGACGACCTCGTGCAGCGTCAGTTCGGCGCCCAGGCCGGCAATCAGGTCTGGCTTGCCGATATCACCGAGCGCCGGACCGATGAAGGCAAGCTCTACCTGTGCGCCATCAAAGACGTGTACTCCAACCGGATTGTGGGCTACTCGATCGACTCGCGGATGAAGTCCTCACTCGCGGCGCCCCCGGCGACCTCATCGCGCGACGAATAGCGCGATCTGCTGCTTGCTGCCGACGAACCATCGAACACCCTCCAAAATTTCAGGGTGTTGCTTCGACCGATTGAACCCAGTCAAGTCAGGTCGCGAAAGTTTGTTCACGCGCTGTCGCACAACGGGTTACACGGATCGATGGGCCGTGTCGGCGCGTGCGGAGACAACGCCGCGATGGAGTCGTTCTTTGCCCTGCTGCAACGCAACGTGCTCGATCGGCGGCGCTGGTCCACCCGGGTCGAACTACGCCTGGCGATCGTGGCCTGGATCGAGCGGACCTACCACCGACGCCGCCGGCAACGCGCCCTCGGCAGACTCACCCCGATAGAGTTCGAATTGCTCCACCCATCAGTCGCAACCGCGGCCTGAAATTCACACCCCGCGAGTCAACTGAACGCGGGGCAGTCCCGTTCGGCATCAACGGGGGATTCGACTATCAGGGCCGCAGCCTCGCCTACCAAAACTGGTCCACCGTGGGCGATCCAGCGGTCATCTTCGATGTCCCCACCAACGGTTCACGGACGCCTTTCGGGACGTTCGGGCAGTGGTTTGCGTGGCTGTCGATTGCACTGTCTCTCGGCTTCGCAGCTGTTGGAATTCAACGTCGAAGACGGTGATTTCGAGCGGCGTGGACGGCTTCGAACGAGATCTCGAGCAACCAGAAACTCATGACAAATCGATCGCTGGTGCAATGCGCACCGTGTCACCGTTCATATCGTGTGCGCATGGTTGCCACGCCGGCTGTGATGAACACGCCGCCGATAATCTGTGCGGCGGTAGGCGTCTCGGCTAGGGCGAGCCACGCCACTGTGACGGCGACCGCCACCTCGAGTGTGCCGAAGAAGGCGGCCTTTTGGGAACCGAGCACGCGGCTCGCTGCGATACTCGCCCAAAAGCCCAGCGCGGTGGCGATGACGCCCACGGTGGTGATTGGTAGCCACCACGGTATGTGTTGTCCCTGAAGTACGGGTGAAGTGGTGGTAATGGTCGTGTCAATGATGCCAGCAAATCCCAACATGAGAAGTGCAGCGGCACCGATGATTTGGCTACCCACCACGGCCGAGATTGCCGGAACGGTGTGCGGTACCCGCGAGGCGGTGACGTAGTAGAGCGCGACGGTCACCATCGCCGCTGTGGCCCACAGGACACCGATCAGGTCGAGACGGTTGTCGATGTTGGGTGAGGCCACCGCGAAGAGGCCGCACAAGGTCAGGCACGACGCCACCATCGTGCTGGCGCTGGGCGCGGCTCGGCCGGCGATCCAGCGGTAGAGCACGATGACCACTGGTGCGCTGTACTGAATCAAGATCGCTGTGCCGACCGGCAGCGTTTTCAGTGATTGCGCGAACGCCAGCTGTGAAGCGGCGACCCCGATGAGTCCGACCATGGCGATGTCATACCGGGCGTGCCAGGTCTGCGACCAGCGTCCACGCGCTGCATACAGGCCCGGCACCAGCAGCACGAGTGCCGAGATCAGGGATCGGACGATGACGAGTGCCGACGGGCTCCAGCCGGCGTCGATCATGGGTTTGAGCAGCGGCCCGGAAATCCCGAAACTGGCGGCGGCGGTGATGGCCAGCACGACGCCAGCTTCGGCTTTCGGTCCTTTCACCCCCCGAAGTGACTTTCGAGCAGCGTCAGATCGGCGGGGCTGAGCCGGTCCGTGTTGTGCATGGCTTGGTGCCAGTGCGGATACGGCAGGTGGTAGGCGCTGACGGCATCGAGTGCGGCGAGATCGTCTGCGCTGAGTTGCACGTCGGTGGCCGCCAGCGTTTGTTCGAGCTGCTGGGTCGAGCGCGCACCGACGATCAGTGATGTGACCGCAGGCTTGGCGATCGCGTAGGCCAGAGCGATCTGGGCCGGGGGACGATCGTGGCGTTGCGCGACCTCGACGAGCACTTCGATGATGTCGTAGAAGCGCTCCTGATCCTTCACCGGCGGCTGATCCCAGTCGCCGAGGAACCGACTCCCTGCCGGTGTTTCGTGGTCTCGTCGGTACTTGCCAGTGAGAAGTCCACCGGCCAGTGGACTCCAGATCAGTGTGCCCACCCCTTGGTCGCAGGCGGCGGGCAGTAGGTCGACTTCGGCGTCTCGATCGTGCACCGAGTAGTAGATCTGTTGGCTGACGATGGGTGCGAGCCGGCGTTCGCCGGCGAGCCGGCAGGCCTTCATCAGCTGCCATCCGGTGTAGTTGGAGACACCGATGTAGCGCACCTTGCCGGACCGCACCAGATCGTCGAAGGCGCCGAGGGTTTCCTCCAGGGGGGTGTGACCGTCCCAGCCGTGTGCTTGGTAGAGGTCGATATGGTCGGTGCGCAGTCGGCGCAGGCTCGCTTCGACCGAGCGGATGACGTGGTACCGCGAGAGTCCCGCGTCGTTGGGACCCTCGCCCATGGGCAGGCGCACCTTGGTGGCGATGAGCATGTCCTTGCGCGCATCTCCAAGGGCGTGTCCGAGCACCTCCTCGCTGGCACCGGAGGAGTACATATCCGCGGTGTCAACGAGATTGACGCCAGCGTCGCGGGCCATGCCGATCTGCCGGCGGGCGTCGTCGATGTCGATGTTTCCCACGACTGTGGCCCATCCCGTTGCACCGAATCCCATCGTGCCCAGCGCCAGGGTGGAGACCCGCAGGCCGGAAGCGCCTAGTTGGCGGTACTTCATATGTAACCTCCAGAGATTATATTTCTTACGAACGTAAGATAGTTATAGATCTTACTTCATCAAAGTGTTAGTGTTCTGGAACACAGTCTTTCACCTGGAGGTCAGTAACGTATGTCAGATGGAGCAGCCGCACTGGATGTGTCGGCGTCGCACGGTGAGGCCGACAAAACGGTCGGCACGATAGGTGCGGTCTCGCTGAGTTTGGCGGGATTGGGCCCGTTCTTCACGATGGCCTTCGCCACTGGTTTCGCCGCGAAGGGAGCCGGCGGCGCGGTACCGATGTCGTATTGCCTCGGCGCTCTTGGCGCTTTCGCTCTTGCCTACGTAGTGGTCAAGTTCGCGCGTCATCACGCGGGCGCCAGCGGCGTTGCCTATACTTATGTCGGCGCCGCCTTGGGCCGCTTGGCCGGTTTCGTCGCCGGATGGACCTACGTCATCGCGTGGCTGTGCGGCACGGCGTCGGTGCTCACGGTCGCCAGCGTCTCTGCTGAGGCCATGTTCGCCCACTACGACATGCAGATCCCGTGGTTCGCGTTCTTCTTGGTGTTCCTGGCTGTCGCGATCGCCATGAACCTGTTGGGAGTTCGTCTGTCGCTGGGGTGGCTGGTCGTCATCGAACTGGCCTCGATGGCGTTTCTGCTCGCCGTGGCGGTGTTCGTCATCGCTCGCGGCGGAGCCAACGGCAACTCGATACGCCCCTTCGTCGACGTGTCGCTATCGGCGACGGGCTGGTCGGGTGTGTTCTTCGGAATGATCTACGGCTTCGCAGGTTTCGCGGGCTTCGAAGCCGCCGCAGCGCTTGGCCGCGAGGTCAAGAACAAGCACGTCGTCCCCCGCGCCATTATCGTCTCCTTGGCTGCGGCAGCCGCGTTCTACATCGTTGTGACCTACTCTTTCGCGATCGGCTATGGGCTCGACAACGCCGACCAGTGGGCCTCGGACGCCTCTCCCGTCGACACCATCGTCTCGATGTACGCCGGCAATGTGCTCGCGCAGATCGCCGACGCGCTCGTTGTCATCAGCGCGATGTCCTCGGCACTGGGCCTGGTCACCTTGACCTCACGCACGCTGTTCGAGATCGGCAGCCACGGGCATGCGCCGCGCCAACTGGCACGGCTGCACCACCGCTTTCGCACCCCCTATGTCGGGATCGGCGCCGCCGCGGGTGTCGCTCTGTTCGTGGCCGTGGCGTTGGGTCTGACCGCGGGCAGCCAGGTGCTGATCGGGTTCGTGGCCGGCGCCACGACCCTGGCCTTCCTGGTCGTCTACGGGCTCATGGCCATTGGGTGGATCCGTGTGCAGGTGCGCGCCTCGGGATCGGCTGCACGCACCCGCGTGCTCGGCATCACGTTGGCGGTGTTCGCCCTGGTCCTGCTGTGCGGCGCGCTGTATTCGTCGGTCGTGCCACAACCACCGTTCCCCTACAACCTGCAGCCAGTAGCGCTGGGCCTCACTCTGCTGGCCGCCGCCACCGCCGGCTGGCTCCTGCGAGCACGCGGACACGACCTCGCCGAGCCGGAAGTCCCCATGACCGTCGAGGACATGAGCACCACCCCATGACGACAAACCGTGAACCGTCACCACAGATAGGTGCTTTGAACCGAGTCGACGCGGCCGTCCGGATCGCAGCGGCGCACGGCGTGCGTGATGGCGAGGTCTTCACCCTCGGTCTGCCGGTTCTGCCGCCCAACGCCATCTGCAATCCGCGACGTGAGCCCGCCGCCTTGCACACCACATGCGATTGGTCGGATTTCGTATCGGGCCGAAAAGTGTTGCGTGACGGCGAGGATGCCTACGTCGACGACATCGTCACCATCCCCACGCACGGCTCGACACATATCGACGCGCTGGGTCACATCATCGTCGACGGCACGTTATGGGCCGGCCACCCGGCCAGTGAGGCCGCGCACGGATTGGATTGGGGCAGCATCGAACCCGTCGCGCAGACCGGCATCTTCGGCCGCGCCGTCATTGCCGACATCGCCGGACTACACGGCCTGGCCGCAATTCCCGCAGGACAGCTGATCCGCTTCGAGGAGGTGACCGCCGCCCTGGACAAGCAGGGTGTGCTCAGCCGCCCCGGCGACGTGTTGATCCTGCACACCGGATCCATGCAGGACCGCGCCCTTGGGGCAGAGCCCGACACCGCCGAGCCAGGACTCTCGGACGAACCGGCCCTGGTGACGTGGATGGTCGACTCCGGTATTGCCGCTCTCGGCAGCGACACGTTCGCCAATGAGCTACCCGTATCGCCCTACACCGGGCGACATTTCCCTTTGCACGGCCTGTTGCTACACGGCCACGGCATTGGTTTTCACGAGGGCTTGTGGCTCGCAGAGGTTGTCCAGGCCTGCCGAGACGACGGCCGGTGGGACGGGCTCTACGTGGCCAGCCCACTCAAACTCGGCCGGGCGAGCGCCTCGCCCGTCAATCCACTATTCGTGAGGTAGAACAGCACATGACAGAGACCACCATCGGGAATCTGGCCCACCGCATGAAGAACGCGATCCCGGCCCTGGTCGACACCGCGGCAACCCCGCCCTTGTTCCTCGACGCCCCCTCAGGCACTCAGATGCCCCAGGCTGTACTCGAGGCGATGAACCGCTACGTCATCGAGGGCACTGCCAATCGAGGAGGAGTGTTCCCCACCAGCCTCGACACCGAGGAGATGCTCCTGCAGACGCGACGCAAGGTGTGCGCCCTGCTGGGCGCATCCGACCACCAAGTCGTCTTCGGACAGAACATGACCTCGCTGGCGTTCAACGCCGCCTCCTCAATGCGCCGCGACTGGGTGAACCCGAACAAGCACATCGTCGTGTCCGAACTCGACCATCACGCCAATATCGATCCGTGGCTCAGCTGCGCCGAGGACGCCGGCATGGCCACGCGATGGCTGCCCGTCGACGCGCACCGCCACTGCCTTGATCTGAGCCAACTCGACGTCCTCGTCGACGAGGACTGCGCACTGGTTGCGGTCGGGCTGTCCTCCAATGCGGTGGGAACCGCATCCGACATCGTCCCCATCGTGGACCGTGCCCGCAGTGTGGGAGCCATCTCGGTCATCGACGCCGTGCATGGGCTGTCCCACATCCCCGTCGACGTTGACGAACTCGGCGCCGACATCATGTTCTTCTCGGCGTACAAGATCTTCGGACCACACATCGGGGCCATGGTCATCAGAAACGACGCCCTCGACCGCATCCGGTTCCACAAACTCGCGCCAGCACCGCACACCGGATACGGCAAGGCCGAACTCGGTACGCAGAACATGGAGGCAGTCGCTGGTCTGTCGGCCACGATCGACTTCGTCGCCTCCTTCGCCGATGACGCCTCGGCAGACCTGCGACACCAAATCACCTCGGCCATCGGCAACTTCGCTCGCTGCGAAGAAGAGCTTACCGACCACTTCGTCGCCGGTCTGCAAACCATCGACGGGGTCACCCTGGCCCGCGCCCCCCACGGCATCCCCAAGACATCGACGGTGGCGTTCACAGTGACTGCGGCGAGCCCCGAGTCGGTTGCCTTCGCCTGCGCCAAAGAAGGCGTCTACATCACCCATGGCGACTTCTATGCCCGCACCCTTGCCGAACGCACCGGCGTCGCCCACGCCGGCGGATGGCTGCGCGCGGGCATCGCCCCTTACCACGACCGCGACGATATCGACCGGGCCCTAAACGTGCTTGATCGCGCCATCCGCCTCGCCCGACGGCAGCCCTGACCCCAGCAGCACACTCCCACCCACGAAACGGAGACTGACCTATGGATCTCTCACAAGACGTCGTACTCGTCACTGGCGCCGCATCCGGCAGCGGCGCCGCGCACGCACGCGCCTTCATCGGCGCCGGGGCGCGCGTCGTTCTCGGCGACGTCCTCGACGAGCAGGGCGCCGCCTTGGCCGGCGAACTCGGCGAACGGGCGCTCTATTTGCACCTCGACGTGAGCCAGGAGCCGCACTGGGCTGAGGCCATCGCGGCCACAGAACAAGCCTTCGGGACCGTCACCGTGCTGGTCAACAATGCTGGCGTCGTCCACGACGCCCCGCTTACCGACTACGAGCTGGCCGACTGGCACCGTGTTCTCGACATCAACCTGACCGGAGTGTTCCTCGGCATGAAGCACGTCGCCCCCGGCATGAAAGCCCTCCGACGCGGCTCCATCATCAACGTCTCGTCGGTCATGGGTCAACGCGGCGCCGCCCACTCGTACTCCTACGTCGCCTCAAAATGGGGTATCCGCGGACTGACCCGTTCCGCGGCAATCGAACTCGGCGGCCACGGCATTCGCGTCAACACCGTCCTGCCTGGCTTCATCCAGACCGCCATGACCGCCGCCGACGACCCAGCCGACCTGGAGATCCCGCTGCGGCGCAGCGCCACACCCGAAGAACTCGCACCGACCATGCTGTTTTTGGCCAGCGACGCCTCGTCGTTCATGACAGCTGCCGAACTCGACGTCAACGGTGGCCAACTGGCTAACATCGCCCGATATGATGCACTGCACGGGGTCGACCTGACCACGCCGGTGCCAGACTGACATGTCGACCTCGGACAGCCAGCGACGCAGTTCTCGACGCGTGAAGGAGGCGACCGACGTGGCTGAGGTGCCCGACCCGCTCACCATCCGCGACGTGGCCGCCAAGGACATCACGGCGTTGCCGCTCGACGACACCGACCTGGCCATCCTGCGCGAGCTGGTCGACGATGCCCGCGTCTCACAACGCGCATTGGCCGCCAAGCTCGGGATCTCAGCACCCACCGTCGGAGAACGCATGACGCGCCTGGAACGCAACGGCGTCATCACCCGATACACCGTCGAGATCGACATGGCAGCGATCGGCTACCCCCAGACCGTCCATCTCGCGCTGGAATCCGTTGAGCGCGAAAAGGTTCCGGTGATCATGCAGAGGCTCGCGGAAATCGATGAGATCGAAAGCGTGTCACTGATCACTGGCCAGTGGGACCTCATCGTGAAACTGCGTACCAGGGATTACACCCACTTTCGGTCCGTGCTCATGGACAAGGTGTGGGCGATACCGGGCATGACCAGCATGACGACGATGATGAGCATCGCCGAAACTCCCCCCAAGAACTTCGCCCAGGGAATCCTGGCCGCCCTGGCCGAGCAACGCAATCCAGGCGACGAAGCGACCGGGTAAACATCCCACCGAAAGCGCGGCGCCCCCGTGCGGGCACCGCATATGTCTACACATCACAACAAATAGGTGTATTCGGCGACGGCGCGACAGCGATCGCGATGCACATCGACTCAACCGAGAGGAACCCCACGATGCAGCCAGTCTTCAGCCACGATGGTCAACCGGTGACCCACGGCCGGGCGTCCATCAACGGCACCCGCATCCACTACGTCACCGCCGGCAGCGGCGAGCCCCTGGTCCTCATCCACGGAGTGCCGAAGAGCTGGTACTACTGGCACCGGATCATTCCGAAACTCAGCGAACACTTCACCGTCATCTGCCCAGACGTCCGCGGCTTCGGCGACTCATTCCGCCCGCACAACGGCTACGATATGTCCACCATCGCCGACGACATCACCGAACTCGTCGACCACCTCGGCTTTGATAAGTTCGGCGTCGCGGGCGAGGACTGGGGGGCATGCTTCGCCCTGGCCATCGCCGCCAAGAACCCTCAGCGCGTCATCAAGCTGTCCTTCGCCGAATCATTGCTGCCCGGCTTCGGACTCGAAGATTGGTCACACCTGAGTGTGGAGAACCATCGCAAGGGTCGCTTCCTGTGGCACGTCAGCTTCTTTCACGTCCCCGACATCCCAGAGAGCCTCATCCAGGGCCGCGAAGCGATGTTCTGGTCGACGTGGATGAAGAATGAAACCTACGACCCAGCAGCCATAACGCAAGACTGCGTCGACGAATGGGCCAGGACCAGTTCGGCTCCGGGCGCGCTGCGGGCCATCTTCGAGGTCTACCGATCGACGTGGACCAACATCGACCTGACCAAACGATGGGCACAGGAACGTCTGCCCATGCCCGTGCTCACCATTGGCGCCGAGCACTTCATCGCCGAGGAGGCTCGCCAGCAGATGCTGCACTTCTCCGACAACGTCGACTACGCCGAACTCGACTGTGGCCACAGCCTTGCCCTCGAGCGGCCCCGGGAACTCGAACGGATCCTCATCGACTTCTTCACGAGCTGAATCACCGAAACCATTCACTGACAACACAAAACAGCGCGGCCTTGTGCGCTGAAATCCCACTTCTAGAAGGAACGTGATGCAAACAACCCCCACACAAGACCGCACGCTGGGTGTGGCCATCATCGGCAGCGGACTGATGGCCAAGGCCCACACCATGGCCTGGCGCAACGTCGGCGCCGTCTACGGCTCCATCCCGGTCACCCCACGGCTGGTCGTGCTCTGCGACGCCACCGAAGACCTCGCCCGTGACGGCGCCATGCAGTTCGGCTACGAGAAGTACACGACGTCCTGGGAGGACGCCGTCAACGAT
This sequence comes from Mycolicibacterium komossense, assembly GCF_025822605.1. Taxonomy (GTDB): domain Bacteria; phylum Actinomycetota; class Actinomycetes; order Mycobacteriales; family Mycobacteriaceae; genus Mycobacterium; species Mycobacterium komossense. The sequence continues at coordinate 36,895 of NZ_JACKTY010000010.1, forward strand.
CCCGACGTGGACGTCGTCGACATCGTGACACCCAACTGGCTACACCAGCCCATCGCCATCGCAGCAGCCAAGGCGGGAAAGCACATCTGGTGCGAGAAGCCGCTGGCGCTCACCGCGACTGGTGCCCACGACATGGTCGAAGCCGCCGAACAGGCTGGAGTCAAGACCTTGGTGGGATTCAGCTTTGTCCGAAACCCGGCCGTCACCTTGGCCAAACAACTGATCGAAGCCGGCGAGATCGGCGACCCGGTGTCCTTCGTCGGCGCTCACTCGATCGCGGCGATGGTCGATCCCGAGACCCCGTTCACCTGGCGCCAAGAACGCAAGCTGGCCGGTGCGGGCGCGATCGGGGACCTGGGTGCCCACGTGATATCCATCGCGCGATACCTCGTCGGAGACATCGACATGCTTGCCAGCACGTCGTCGATCGTGCACCCCGAACGGCCCCTGACCGACGGCGCCTTCGGATATGGAGAGAAGGCGGACGGCACCGCCCCCAAACGCTCCGTCGAGAACGACGACATCAGCCTGACCTTGATGCGATTCGCCAACGGTGCCATCGGCACCATCGAGGCCAGCCGCGTCGCGATCCCCCGGGGCTGGGACCTGTCGTTCACACTGACCGGAACCAAGGGCGCGGTGCGTTTCGATCAGCAACACATCTACAAACTCGATGTGGCATTGGCCTCCGATGGACTGCAGCAGCGAGGTTTTCGCACACTCGAGATCGGACCGGGCCACGGCGACTTCGGAAACCTGTGGCCTATACACGGGGCGAACATCGGAAACCACGACCTGAAGTTCTTCGAAGTCCACGACTTGATTCGGGCCATCGTCGACGACCACCCCGTGTGGCCAGACTTCCGCGAGGGTTATGAGGTCGAACGCGTCATCGACGCCATCGAAGAGGGAAGCGCAACCGGCCAGTGGGTGGCCCTGCGATGACAACCTCGATCAATGCCACAACCAACAACACCCGCTACCCCCTGGGCCTCAGCAGCTACATTCTCGCGACACCCTTCTCCGACACCTCACTGCACGAGTTCGCGCACGTGCGTGAGTTGGGCTATGACCAGTTCGAGATCTGCGTCGACGACCCAGACACCCTCAGCTCGGCGTTGACGCGACGCGCAGCAGAAGAGTCCGGCCTATCGGTGGCGGTGACCGGCGCGTTCGGCCCCGCCCGCGACATCTCACACGAGGATCACGCTGTCCAACGCGACGCCAAGGACTACCTGCGGGCGGTGGTCGACTTCGCCGCCGCGGTCGACTCCCCGTACGTGGCAGGACCCATGTTCACCGCCGTCGCGGTCAAACTATTGCAGACGCCCCAAGAGCGTCACCGGCAACTGCAACGCGCGGCCGGCAACCTACGTGAAATCGCCGACTACGCCGGCGAACGCGACGTCAAGCTCGCCATGGAACCACTCAATCGGTTCGAGACGCACCTGATCAACACCGTCGAGCAAGCGCTCGAGCTGATCGAGCTGGTCGATGCCCCCAATATCGGCTTGGTTTTGGACACCTTCCACATGAACATCGAGGAGAAGGACCTCGGCGCAGCGATCCGCCTGGCTGGTGACCGCGTGTTCGCCTTCCAGGCGTCCGAGAATGACCGCGGCACACCAGGAAGTGGCAACATCGACTGGCCGAGTCTCTGGGGCGCGCTCGATGACGTCGATTACGCCGGCACCGTCGTCGTCGAATCCTTCATCGCCACAACGGAGATTGCCCCCATCGGGGGACTGTGGCGGCCGGTAGCGGCCAGCATGGAGCAACTCGCCATCGACGCGCTGGCGTTTCTGCGCGACGAACTGCGCGTCTAGCCGCGAGGCGCCCAGGTTCTCGCCCCGCATCGTGGCGCGTCGGGTTGCTTATCTGTAGATGACGCGGTGCTCGCGACGTTCGTCTTCCGCGGCCGACGCCGTCACCACCTGGGGCGAGTCAAGCTCGCGCGCACGATACGCACCATCCCTACCACAGTGAGGACGTCACACCCATGACCGACGATGGCACGGTCGGACGCTTCAGCGGTTATCTTGAAATAGTTTCGGCGCCAACAGGTTTCTTCCGCACGGAACGCATCGATGGCAGCTGGTGGCTTATCACGCCGGACGGATTCGGCTTCATCTCAGTGGGTCTCAACCACCTCGACGACACCGACCTGAGGTATCCGCACAACTTCGAGATCTGGCAACGCAGATACGGCTCGCGGGCACGCTGGATCGATGCTGCCACCACCGACCTGCGGCAGTGGGGATTCAACACCCTCGGCTGGACCCGCCAATGGGTCAGCGCTCGACATCACCACGACATCGACTGGGTGACACCACTGAACCTCGGCCACGGCAAGGAGTGGTCGAGCGATGAGCTGCAGCGCACCGGCATGCCCTACGTGCAACAACTGACCGTTGCAGAGATCGAGGGATGGAACGGTAATCCGCGCTGGCCCGACGTGTTCTCCTCCGAATTCGACGAACATTGCGCATGGCTGGCACGTGAATACTGCTCCCGCGTCGCTGACGACCCACATCTCATCGGCTACTTCCTCACCGACATCCCCTCGTGGTTACCCCACGCCTCCGGCGGCAACTTCACCGGACTCGATGACTCAGTCCTGCAAGGAACCTCGCACGATCTCGCTACGACCGCCGACCAGTACTACAGCACCATCACCCGACACATTCGAGCCTACGACCCAAATCACCTCATCCTGGGCGATCGCTACAACGGGAACATGGGCATCCCCACCGAAGTCCTACACGCCGCCGCCCCATACATCGACGTGCTGTCGGTGCAGTACTTCGCCGGCAACGACGCCGCCGGCTATGCCACGATGCGCGACGACCTGGCCGGGTGGAGCGCCGAGGTCGACCTGCCCGTCATCGTCGCCGACATCGGCAACTGCGCGCCCACACCGCTCAATCCCGACCGAGACTGCGGACTGATCGACCACGCCGATCGCGGCCGCCACTACGTACAAGCGTTCGACAGCATCGTGGCTGAACCCTGGCTCATCGGGTGGCACTGGTGCTCCTATCTGGAGAACACCGCCCGCGGATGGGGTTTGAAAGATCCCTACGACGAGCCCCACACCGACCTGACCGAGCCCCTCGCAGAGTTCAATCATTCCGTTCACCAACGAAGGAGCAAGCGGTGACCCTCGGTATGCCCAGTCGGACTTCGGCACCGCCTCCCGGGAGCCGATCACGCAACGTCGTCGGCGACATCCAGCACGGGCTGGTGCCCGTCGACACCGACGTGCGCCTGCATTATGTAGTTGCCGGGCAAGGAGACCCAGTTGTCTTACTGCCCGGCTGGCCCCAGAGTTGGTACACATGGCGCTTTGTCATGCCGCAGCTGATCAACGCCGGGCGCCGCGTCTACGCGATCGATCCCCGCGGATTCGGCGACAGCGACATCCCGCCGACTGGTTACGACCTCGAGACCGGCGCGCGCGACCTACATCGCTTCCTCGAACAACTGGGACTGGCATGCGTCGGGGGCGTCGACATCGTCAGTCATGACATCGGCAGCTGGATTGCCCATACCCACGCGGTCATTTATCCCGACGACGTCCGGCGCCTAGTCTTGTCGGACGCCTACATTCCCGGCGTGTCGCCGTCGCCACCTCCGGGCTACCCCGACACTCAACTCAACGCGCGGCAGTGGCATTTCTACTTCAACCGTGTCGAGGGTCTTCCCGAAGCACTGATACACGGACGCGAAGCGATCTTCCTGGCCTGGTTCTTCGGCCCGCAGAAGCTCGCCCGCACCTGGGCGATCGAACCAGACGCCTTTGACGAATATCTCCGCGTCTTCTCCCGCCCCGGCGCGGTCCGCGCTGGCCTCAGTTACTACCGAGAAGCGTTCAGCCCTAACGCGTTGGATGAAGCGAAGGCCCGCGGTAGTCACCAACTGTCTATGCCCATACTTACTCTCGGAGGTGAATACGCCGACGCCGACAATCTTTATCACACCGTCCGCGCAATCTGCTCTGACGTCACGAATGAAGTGTTCGACGGTGTCGGTCACCACATCACCGAAGAATGCCCCCACGAGTTCTCACAGGCCGTCCTGCAGTTCTGGCGTAACCACCCTACGACAGCCTGACGCTTGTACGAACAGAACGTGTAGGTACTCGAGCTGACGCCGGCGCGTTTGCGGGGATGGTGGATCCGGGCCTGCAGACCCTCTTCTTTCCACAACCGGCCGGTGGTTCCCGCGGATCGTGGCGTCCGTTTGTCACTCACCTCAGCACCGGAATGCGAGTCGGCGAAGCGCTCGGGCTCCGACACGAGGATATCGATGCCGCTGGCACCGCGATCCAAATCCGAAAGCGCCGCAACAGCAACGGTGCTCGTGTCAAGGGCGGTCAGCGCGAAATACCAGTGCCGCCGAGTTTGATCCGGCTCTACACCGACGACTTGGTCGAGGAGTACGGCGACCTCGACTGCGACTATGTCTTCGTTAATGTGGGGGGCGGACAGCAGGGCGCTCCATAGCGCTATTGGAACGTCACGGACCTCATCGAACGGCTCCGCGTGCGCGGCGGAGTCGCGTTCACCGCACCCTATGATGCGCCGCACCGTCGCCTCCGAGGGCACGGCGTGGGCGCTGCCCTCAGCAGGGGCCGCCCAGCGGTCTGGCATCACACGGCTCTTTCAACCGGCGAGCACCTCCCAATCCGAGAAGAGGCTTCCGGAAGAAGGCTCACAAGCGTCGATGGTGAGCGCAGGTGCGGCGTGCCTTGCCGCAAGCGCTGCCAGGCACGCGCCAATCCTTGCGGAGACGCAGTTCTTTGAATACTATTCAAAGAACTTTTGAGAGGGGGAGTGCGCTGAGTACTCGACCGCTTTTCTACTGCCTCGCGCAGCACCCGCCCGTCACGAGCCTCGAGGCGTTTCAGGACGAGGTGCGCCAGCTGTGCGCGGACTATCCCGCGGCGAGGCTTGTCGTCTTCCCCGAGATGCATCTCTGTGGGGGAATCCCCAACACACCGCTCCCTGAAGCCGAGCCGTACATCGAGAGCGCTGGCGGACCGCGGGATCGAGCGCTCGCGCGGCTCGCACGAGAGCACCAGATCTGGCTGATCCCGGGCAGTGTGTTCGAACGCGCGGAAGACGGCACGGTCGCCAATACCGTGTCGGCCTACTCACCCGAAGGGCACAGGGTCGCGACATATCGCAAGGTGTTCCCCTGGCAGCCATATGAAAGGACCTCGCCCGGAAGCGAATTCACGGTGTTTCGTCTCGGCGAGTACGGAACGGTCGGGCTGTCCATCTGCTACGACATCTGGTTTCCCGAACACGGCCGACAACTGGCCTGGTTGGGGGCGGACGCCATCATCAATGTCGCCCGCACCACGACCTCAGATCGCGCGCAGGAGCTCATTCTCCTGCAGGCAACGGCCATCGCGAACCAGGTTGCGGTCCTTTCCGTGAATGCCCCGGCACCGGGTGGACGCGGGCAGAGCATCGCCCACGACGCCGAGGGGCGGCTGCGGGTTCGCAGCGTCGACGCGTCGACGGAAACCCTCAGCGACGTACTCGATCTCTCGGAGTCGTCGCGGGTGCAGCGCGATGGAACGGCCGGCCTCAACCGAGTCTGGTCCCAACTCGACACCACGAACACCAGCCTTCCGATGTACCGCGGTGGGCGCATCCAACCTCGCCAGTCCTGAGCGAGCAGCCTTGTTCGAATTCCCAGATGCAAAGGAGCATCATGTCATTGACCAGTAGCCAAGCCGCGGTGAAGCCAACGAAATCCCAATTGGGACTGTCATCTCTGGTGTTGTTCGGAATCGCCTACATGGCTCCGGCGGTCGTGCTTGCCACGTTCGGAATCATCTCGGAAGTCAGTTCTGGTACCTCGTCGGGAAGCTATCTGCTCGCCACGGTGGCGATGCTCCTGACGGCGGTCAGCTACGCCACTATGTCGGCTAGGTTCGCGCTCTCCGGTTCCGCCTACAGTTACGTCCGGAAGACGCTGGGGGCCCACACCGGGTTCATGGCGGGCTGGGTCTTGATCCTCGACTACTTCTTCCTGCCGATGGTCATTTTCCTCATCAGTGGTTCGTTTCTCAGTGCACAGTTCGAGGCGGTGCCGTTCTGGGTCTGGATCGTGGCGCAGGTGCTCATCGTCTCGGTCGTCAATGTGCTCGGCATTCGGGTGGCGGACAAGGCGAACCTCCTGCTTCTGAGTTTCGTTGCCCTGGTTCTGATCTGCTTCGTCGCACTGTCCCTGAGAACCGCTGCGACCGACGGCGGAGCGTCGGTTCTCAGTCCCTTCTGGAACATGGACAGCTCACTGGCGGGAGTTGCCGCGGGCGCGGCGATCGCCTGCTACTCGTTCCTCGGTTTCGACGCGATCACGACCCTGACCGGCGAGGCAAAGGACCCGCGACGATTGATCCCACGCGCGATCGTCATCGCGACACTGGCAATGGGACTGATCTTCACCGTGGTCAGTTTCGCCGCCGAGCTGGTTCTCCCGCTGACCGTCGTCAACGACGTCGATTCGGCGGCGTTCGACATTGCGGCCCAAGCCGGTGGGAATCTTCTGTCGGCGACGATCGTCGCGGCGCTCGTGATCGGAGGGTTCGCGTCGTCGATTGCCGCGCAGGCGGGTGGCTCGCGACTGCTGCTCACTATGGGACGTGACGGAGTTCTGCCGAAGAGGTTCTTCGGATACCGCCATCCCAAACTCGGCACCCCGGTTCTGAACATCGCGCTGATTGGTGCCGTCGGACTGTTTGCCACCCAGATGACGCTGACCACATCGACGTCGTTCATCAACTTCGGTGCGTTCACCGCGTTCACCGCGGTGAACCTGGGCGTGCTGGTGCTCCTTCTCCGTGACAAGGAGAGTGGACCCGCCCGTTGGGTGCGTGTCCTGCTCGCGGGTGCCGCCATCGCCATCACCGTCTACTTCCTGCTCAGCCTGGACACCCACGCGGTCACGCTCGGGGCCGGCTGGCTGGTCGCTGGTCTGGTGTACCTCGTCGTCCTCACACGCGGCTTCTCGCGTCCGCCGCCGGAGATCACCTCAGAAGCAGGCTGATTCGATGCCGACCCCGCTGCGATAGACTGCGCGTCAGTAGTCACAGGGAAGGTCGCGGCATGGCTCGCCCGAGTAACCAGAAGAGGCGACGCGCGGAGATTGTTGCGGCCGCCACAGCGGCGGTCCACAAGCACGGTGCCGCCGGGATCAACCTCAAACGTATCGCCGAAGCCGCCGACATGTCTTCGGCGTTGTTGCTCTACTACTACTCGGATGCCAACGACATTCTCGCCGAGGTGTATCGGTCCGCGACCAAGCAGTTCCTCGATGAGAGAGAGCGGCTCGTCGCGAAAGAGACGCTCCCGCTGTCGATGCTCAGACGGTGCATCGCGTTGGGCACCCCCTATCCGGGAAGGCGTCGTGAAGCGGCACGGATTCTTTACGAAGTCGCTCCGGTGATCGTGGACGAACCCACCGCTGCGAGTTGGAGCCGGCACTTCTTCAGCGGTCAGGCGGCGCTGTACCAGAGAATCGTCGAGGCGGGGATCGCCAGCGGCGACTTCTCGCCACTGCTTCCTCCGGCCAAGATCGCCACAGCCATGGTGGCCCTCGAAGACGGCCTGGCCATACATGCGATGACCGGTCTGTTGACTCCCGAGGAAGTCGAGGCGGATCTCCTCGCGCATGCCGAGGCGCTGCTGTGCATTTCATCACCGGGATGGGCTGATAGTGGCGGTGAAAGCAGCGAAATCCCAACCGTTTCGGTGTGAACGTGACCTGAAACTGAACCGTTCGGGGTTTGATGCCGCTTCCTTCTGTGTGGAGGATGCAGATTATGGCCAGGTATTACCCGGTCGAGCAGAGACCTCAAGGAGGCCAACGAGATTCTGAAAGCGGCCTCGATTTTCTTCGCGCGGGAGCTCGACCCGCGCCACCGCTGATCTGCGGATTCATCGACCTCCTTTGGCCGGAAGAAGCCATCCGCCTCGTGCCGCCAGGTGTCGCACACCTGTCTGTTCACGACGTCGAGTTTGGTCGGTGAAGCCTTGATCGACGATGAAGTCGAATATCCAACAGTTATTGTGAATACGCAAGGCAGGGCGATTAATGGGAGTCGACCGCCCGGCTGCGCCGATCTTGTGTCGACGTATGTTCACCAATGCCGGGGTGTACTGACCAGGGTGTCCACGGGCGGGAATCCATCTGTCCGCGGCCCTCGAGGCGGCGTGCGACCCACCATTCGTCGGGTTCGCCGTGGCGACCGCGCAGGGGCGTTTGATATCGCCAGGACGTCAGCCTAGTTTGGCCACTTGATGTTTCGGATCGGCATCGTTCCTCGTGGCTTGTGCGGTGCCCGGATATCGACTTCGCTGATGGGCCCAATCGGGCACGAATCTCGAACGATCGCACCGGCGACCTGACGCCTGGTCAGCATCCCCGTTTCGGGCAATCGCTTGTTCGTGTACGAGCGGTGTCGCGCCGGGACCGCCGGGACAGAGTCCGGCGAGGCTACGTGATGACAACCACACCGGCACTTGACAGTGAAGCCACTCACATCAAATACTCAACGACAATGTCGGATATACATCGCAGGTGTCGAAGTTAAGAACGGAGTGTCCATGGTCGCACGTACGCGGTCCCTCCGGTTCACAGCGGAGCACGTCACCGGCCGCATTCCCCGCGTCACCACCTATGAACGCACCCACGAAGAAACGGAGCACAACGTGAGGCACCTGTCGTTAGGACCCCGCACCGTGCGGCGGCTGCCCGTTGAACCGACGGCTGCCGGGCGTCGTCGTCCGGCCTGGGTGATCGCCATCGGGATGGTTCTCGCCGCCGTGCTCGGGGTCGCGACGGCGGAAGTCAACGCGCCTCGCGCGCAGGCGGACGAGAGTCAGTATCTGGAGTTCTACACTCCGCCCGATCCGCTGCCGACGGGCCAGCCCGGTGACCTCATCCGAAGCGAGCCTTCACGTTTGGTGTTGGAGCCCTCGGGCCAACTAGGTTCCTTCGTGGGGACCGGGACCCGGATCATGTACCGCAGTACCGACGCACAGGGCAAGCCGGTAGCGGTCACCGGCACCTACATCGAGCCCGACGTACCGTGGCCCGGCAGCGGGCCGCGACCGCTGCTGGCCTATGCGACCGCCCCCTACGGAATGGGGGAGCAGTGCGCCCCGTCGCGTCTGTTCAATCAGGGCATCCACGCGTCCCTGCAAACCGGATTCGACGTGATGTTCAACGTCGAGGAGGGCTTCATCGCGACCCTGCTGGCCCGCGGGTTCGCCATAGTGGTCACCGACGGCGTCGGTTCAGGTGTGCACGGACCCCAATCGCCGCAGTTCCTGAACCGGATGGCCGGCGGGCACGCACTTATCGACGCCGCCCGCGCCGCGATGAAGCTACCCGGCACGTCCCTGGACCCACACGGCCCCGTCGCATTCTGGGGCTGGCTGGCCGGCGGACACGCTGCGCTGTCCGCAGCCGAGCTGACCAGTAGCTACGGACCCGAACTGAACGTCGTCGGCACCTACGCGGCGGCCACGCCCACCGATCTCGCCGAAGTGCTGCCCGGAATCGACGGCAACTTCCTGGCCGGGGCGACCGGGTTCGTGCTGCGCGGGATCATGGCGTCCTACCCCGAAACCGAACAACCCATCCGTGACGTGCTCACGCCACGGGGGTTGGAGATGCTCGACAACACCGGTCGCCAGTGCCTGATGCAGACTGGGATCGACTACATGTTCCGGCATCTGCAGTTTTGGTTCAAAGGCGACGTCTTCGAGATGGCGAAGAACGATCCGTTCAAGACCATCCTGGGCGCCCAGCGGCTCGGCAACGAAAAGCCCACCGGGCCGGTGTATTTCACGCACAACAGGTGGGACCCGTTCGGCCCCTATCAGTCAGCGCTGGACACGGCCCGCGACTACTGCGCCAAGGGTGCCGACGTCACGTTCTGGACCAACGAGCAGCCCCCGCTGTTCAACAAGCTGGACGTTAACGCGATGCTGCCGGTGTTCGTCGACGGCGAGCGAAGCATGGCGTGGGTGGCCGACCGGTTCAACGGCGTGCCCACCGCCTCCAGCTGCGGGGAGCTGTGACGGCAGTAGGTGGACCTGGATTCGTGGGGCTTCGGCGTGGGGGCGCCGGCATGACCTTCGGCCAGGCCGGGCGCGGCTATTCTGCGGGTATGCCCTCTGCGCGCAGCTCCCGACAGGTCGACGGCCGGGCACGGAGCCAATCCGGCAAGCAACGCGACGCTGCGCCCGACGCCGAACCGGCCCCGCATGCGGCAACGGCCAAACCCAGCACCATTCGTCGTGAACTGGTCGAGCAGCGGATCATGGAAGTGGCCACCGAGCTGTTCGCCGAGCGGGGGTTCGCCGCGACCAGTCTCGGAGACATCGCCGAGGCCGCCGGACTGACCCGCCCCGCGATCTACCACTACGTCGCCAACAAGGACGAACTCCTGGCGCGGCTGGTCCACGAGAAGACCGAGGAGCCCGCGATCCTGCTGCGCCTAATCAACGAGCGCACCGACCTGGGTCCCACCGAGAAGTTGAGGACCATGGCCACCGAGATCGCGCGCGGCCAAACACAATCCCCCGCACGCTTTCGACTTTTGGTGCGCTCGGAAGCCGAACTCCCCGAACAGCTTTCCGAGGTGTACCAACAGAGCAGGCGCAACGTACTCCAAGAGTTCGTGCGCGTTATCGACGACGGCATCGCCTCCGGTGTTTTTCGTCCGGTGGACCCGCGCATCGCAGCCCTCGGTGTGATCGGAATGCTGAACTGGATCGCGTGGTGGCACCACCCGAGCGCGTCCGACAGCGACCGGGTCATCGAGCAACTCGCCGACATGGCGGTCCAAAGCGTCCTGCACGAACGGGACGGCACTCATTACGACAGCGGCCCTCTGCGGGCCATTGCTGCGTTGCGCAACAACCTGGACTATCTCGAACGCCAATTCGGCGGAGGATCGAAGGGGTAGGCCCGTCGGCCCATGCGTGCTGGGATGGGCGTCAGTACCGCTTGGCGAGCCAGTCTCCGATGTCGACTGCGGCGAGTGACGCACCGGTGGGTTCGCCCGGTTGGAGTGATCCGCCGAAGTGGGTGCCGGCCACCTGGGTGTGCGTGATGTCGGTGGCGCCGAGTGCGCCGACCATGGCGTGGGCGTCGTGCGGGAAGCAGGCCTGGTCGCCGGTGAGTTCGACGAACAGCGTCGGGGCCCGAACGCCAGGTGCGCATCGCAGGAAGTCGGCGTTGGTGGTGTTGGCAGACCACGTGGACAGCCAGGCGTCCGGGGTGGCGAACCGGCCGAAGCCGATGAGGCCGTAGTTCGTCAGATCCGGGCGTCGCCCGAACAGCGACCCGTAGGGCCGGTCGTTGGGATCGAGCGAGAGGTCGGTGAAACGCAGGTCCGCGTCGGTGCGGTAGACGGTCAGCACGCGCGGCGCCAGGGCGGCGCGGCGGTCGGCAGGGTCGGCCGAGGACTTGAATCGCCGATGCGCCGCGTTGGCGTCTGCGGCCCGGGTGCGCGCCTCGGCGTCGATGCGGGCGATACGGGCCTGCTGCGCTGCCCGGTAGCGGTCCACGAACTCGGCCGGGTACGCCGAAGGTTCTGGGGCCGGGTGGTAACCGTTGGCCTCGGAGAACGGGTCCAGCGTCGGATCGACGCTGAGTGGGTCACCTTCGTCGCTGACCGACGGGTCGATGAGCCGCGCAAGGAGCTGTCCCTGCCCGGGGTGGGGAGCCATGAACACCGCGCCATCGGGCATGGGCATGTCGGCGGCCGGCAGATCGACGGGGCGTCCCGACGGCGATGTGGTCAGCCGTTGCTCCGGTGAGAGGCCCGCCTGCTGGTGGTAGAACGCGAACAGCGTGCCGCCACCAGAGTGGCCCAGCGTGATGCGGTGGTCAAACCCTTTGTCGCGCAGGAATACCTGGCCCGCGGCGACATCGAGCAATGCCTGCTCGTGAATGAGGTTGAGGTCGTTGTTGGTCGAACGGGTGCCTTGTGTCCACACGGCGTAACCGCGGGCCACCAGTTCGGGGACGAGCACGTGGTGGGTGAGGTCTTGTCGTGGGTGCATCAGAATCACGACGGTGTCGCAGCCCGGCAGCATCCGCAGTACCCCGGTCACCGTGGCTCCGTCGGAGGTCTTCAGTTCGTGAGTCGAGGTGATGGTGTTGGTCGGCAACTCGGCGGCAGTGAGGTAGCGGCCCGCGCCAAGCCGTGTGGTGGGGGTCGACGCGTTCACCGTGGTTCCAGCCTCATCGCATCCTTGTCCCACTGGGTGATCGCCGCATCGATCAACCCGGCGACGCTGCTGTACCAGACGGCATGACGGCATCCGGTCGCTCGGCGGTCGATGACGATCGGGCCGGGTGCGCTGATCTTGAAGTAGGGTCCGACGCGGTCGATGGTGACGGTAGGGCTTTGCCCCGCCTGCACCACGACCGGACGGTTCTCCGGGACATCGAGCACGAACAGCGCGGTCACGAGACGGGCACCGTGGTGGTGTCGTGTTGGCGTTGCCATTGGTTGGCGCGTTGGACGATGAGTTCGGCCTTGCGGACCAGCAGCGCGTCCATCGAGGGCGCCGGACCCGAGACCACGTCGATCAGGGCGTCGATGGTGAGGTTGGCGTCGAGGTCTTCCTGCGGGGTCACCGGTCGCATCGCGCGGGTGATCTCGATCATGTAGCCGTTGGGGTCATGGGTGTAGATCGATTCGATGGTTTCGTGCTGGATCTGCATCTCCACGGGCCAGTCGCTGGCGTCGAGACGGCGCCGGTAGTCGAGTAGATGTTCTTCACTGTCGACGTGGATGGCGAGGTGGCGTGAGCGGATGAACCACACGGGCACGGTTTCGTCGAACCGCGAGTAGGAATCGCCCTGGGGGCCACCGGCGAACGGTTCGAGCCCGAAGTAGTAGAAGAACGCGAGCCGGTCACCATTGCCGATGTCGAAGAAGAAGTGGATGAAGTCGGGGTGTTTGTCTGGGCCCCAGCCGGCAGCACAGATGGAGTGCACTACCGGGAATCCCAGCGTGTCGCGGTAGAACCGGACGGTCGCCGCGGGATCGAAGGTGGGGTATGCGACGTGATCGACACCGCGGACGAGGTGTTGTGAATCAGACATGCGGTCTTCCTTGGATGGGATGGCTCGACGGGATGGTCGTCAGGCGGGGACGGAGGCGAGATCGGCTCGCAGCAGGCTGCCGGCGCCCTCGATCGTGACCGGCAGGTTCAGGCTGCGCAGCAGGCTATAAGCGCCGGCGGTGGCTGCCGAGAGCACAGGCAGACCGAATTCGCGTTCGGCGGGTTCGATCAGGTCCAGGGATGGCATTTGGACGCAGCAGCTCAGCACCAGCGCGTCGACTCCGGTCAGATCCAACGACCGGGCCGCCGCCATCACCTGTTCGCCTGGGATGCAGCCGACGTCGGCGTTATCAGCGACTTCCAGGGCGCGCCAGTCAACGACGTCGAAGCCTTCGGCGATCAGATAGTCCACGACCTGCTGCGCCAGGGGCTTCACATATGGGGTGACCAGCGCGATCCGCTTGGCGTCGAGCACGCCGAGTGCCTCGACCAGTGCTCCAGCGCTGGATCTGACCCGGGCGTCCGAGCCGCCGGTCGCGAGTTGTTCGGCCACGGCAGCTTCGACGCGCCGGTGCTCACCCGGGCCGCCCACCATCACCGCGACCAGGCAGGCGTAGAGCAGCACGGCGGGGTCGGCATCGGCGATCTCCATGATGCAGCGCTCTCGCTGGGCATTCATCGCCGCCAGCTGCTCGGGTGAGACCGTGTGCATCCGCATACGCGTGGAATGAAACGAAAAGCGCGACAGCGGGTGCCGCGCCAGCAGCGCGGGCATCTCGGTTTCGACGGTGACGTTGGAACTCGGTACTACCAGTCCGATTCGATACGGCGTGGTCATGTCGGTGTGGGTCCTCCCCAGCGCAACTGCTTGACGTTTATGGCGATTATTCGACACCTGTGAGTGTGCGAGTTTTGTGCAGATTCGTCAACCACGGCCAGAGGGACGCTCAAGATCCGAATAATGGATGGCGGTGTGACTGTTGACACAAGCACCATATGCGTCCAATACTCGACACAGGCGTTGACTCCGTTGGAGAAGTCGGGCCGCTCAAGTGGAGGGACATCAACAGATGGCATACGTGATCGGCGTGGACGTCGGCGGAACGTTCACCGACGCGGTACTCGACGACGGCAACGGCATGGTGATCGCGGGCAAGGCGCCGTCCACGCCACCGGACTACTCGACTGGCGTCATCGACGTGCTCGGCGTGTTGGCCCAACAGCTGGGCCAGCCCATCGAGGACATGCTGTCCGACACGCATCACATCGCGCACGGGACGACGTCCTCGCTCAACGCGCTGGTGATGAACCGGGTCCCCGACATTGGGTTCATCACCACCAAGGGGCACCGCGACTCCATCTTTATCATGAACGTCGAGGGCCGCTACCTCGGCCGCTCCACCGAGGAGCTGCAGAACCCGCTCTGGCAGAGCAAGTCTCACGGCCTGGTGCGTCAGCGCCACGCACTGGAGGTCACCGAGCGGCTGGACCGCGACGGCCGCGTCGTGGTGGCACTCAACGAGGACGAGGTCCGCGGCGCGATCACCACCCTGGTCGCCGACGGCATCTCCGCGATCGCGGTGTCGCTGCTGTGGTCATTCCGCAACCCGGCCCACGAGCACCGCATCCGCGAGATCGCCCACGAAATCGATCCCGACCTGTTCGTAGCCATCTCCAGCGAAGTGTCGCCCCGCATCAGGGAATTCGCCCGCAACGCCACCACGATCATGAGCACGCAGATCGGACCGGGCCTGCGTGATTACCTCGGCCAGCTGGAAAGCAGACTGCGGGAGCTGGGCATGACCGGGCCACTGCTGGTGATGCAGAGCAACGGCGGCGCCGTCGCGGCATCAGAGGCTCCGGGCAATGCCATCTCCACGGTCGGATCGGTTCTCACCGGCGGGGTGGTCGGCGCGGTGTCGCTGGGCCGACAACTCGGACACCGCAACATCATCGCCACCGACGCCGGCGGCACCACGTTCCTGGCCGGCCTCATCGTCGACGGCGAACCGGTCCGCTCCTCGACCACCGTGATCAACCATCACCCGATCAACGTCCCCACTCTGCAGGTGCACGCCATCGGCTCCGGCGGAGGGGCGATCGCCTGGCTCGACGCTGGCGGAAATCTGCAGATCGGCCCGCACAGCGCGCAAGCCGTCCCCGGGCCGGCGTGCTACGGAAACGGTGGTACCGAACCCACCAACACCGACGCCAACCTGGTCCTGGGCATCATCCCCGAACGCGGTCTGCTCGGCGGGCGACGGACACTTGATATCGGGCTGGCCCGCGAGGCGATCCGCACCCGCATCGCCGAACCCCTGGGGTTGACCATCGAAGAGGCGGCGGCCGCGATCTTCGAAGTCCAAAACGCCCAAACCGGCGATCTGCTGCGCAAGACCGTCGTCGAAGCCGGCCACGACCCGCGCGAGTTCATCGTCTACGCGTTCGGCGGTTCGGGCCCCGCCCACTGCGGCTTCTACGCACAGGAGATCGGGGTCACCGACGTCGTGGTACCGCTCGGGCAGGTGGCCTCGGCGTTCTCCGCATACGGTCTGGCGTCCTCGGACATCGTGCTGGCCAAGGAGCTGTCCGATCCTGCTGCGATGCCGCTGGATCCCGCACGCGTGCAACGCAACTTCGAGGGCCTGGAGGCCCAGGTCCGGGACATGCTGGCCCGGCAGGGCCTGGCCTTCTCATCCATCGAGATCGAGCGGGAGATCGACATGCGCTACTCGATGCAGCTCGCCGAAGTGGCGACCCCCGTCCCCAACGACAACCTGACCGCAGACGACGTCGGCGCCAGCGTCGAGGTGTTCGAGCAGCGTTACGCCGAGCTCTACGGCAAGGACAGCGGATTCCGCGAGGCCGGAATCCAGGCCATCACCTACCGGGTGCGCGGCACCGGCGTGCTGCCGTTCTCACCCACCCTGCCCGAGGTCAAGCAAGCCGACTCCATTGATGCCTCCGCAGCCCTGGCCGGGACCCGCAAGGTGTGCCTGGGCGGGCGTGGTGGCTACGTCGACACCGACATCTACGAGTACACCAAGCTGCGTGCCGGGCACGTCCTGCGCGGGCCTGCGGTGATCGAGGTGCCCACCACAACCGTCGTGGTGCCCGCAGGCACCACTGGCACCGTCGACCGACTCGGCAACCTGCACATCGCCGTCGACCGAGCCTGATTCACAAGCCTGATTCACAAGCCTGATTCAGAGGAGAAGCCACCATGACCGCCCCCATCCCCGGCTCCGAGATCTTCTCCAGCCGACCCATCGACCCCGACACCCTCTCCCGCATGATCGGGTCGACGGTGCCGATCCACACCGTCACCCAGGAGCAAATCGACGCAGTCGACCCACTGACCTACGAGGTGATCCGGCACCGCCTGTGGTCGGTCACCGACGAGATGGGGGAGGCGCTCAAGCGCATGTCCGGTTCACCCATCGTCACCGACGCCAACGACTTCGACTTCGCCATCAGCGACGAACTCGGCCAAGAGGTGCAGGTCGGTCTGTACAACACCATGCTCGTCGGTGCCGTCGACCTGGCGATCTACTGGACGCTGCGTCATCGGGCCCAGAACCCCGGGATCACCGAGGGCGACATGTTCCTGTGCAACGACCCGTGGGTCGGCGGCGGGTTGCATCAGAGCGACGTGATGGTCTACCAACCGGTCTTCCACGACGGCAAGTTGTTCGCCTGGACCAGCGCCATCTGCCACGAGCCCGACCTCGGAGGGTCGGGCCTGGGATCCTTCGACCCGGCGGCCAAGGACGTCTTCTCCGAATCCCTGCCCACCCCGCCCATCAAAGTGATGCGCAACAACGAAATCCAACGCGATGTCGCCGACGCCTGGATCCGACGCTCCCGGGTACCGATGCTCGTCGGTCTCGACCTGCGGGCCAAGATCGGCGCCAACACTGTGGGACGCACCAGGTTGACGTCGGTCATCGAGCAGTACGGCGCCGACACCGTCAAGGCGGTGATGAAGCGGATGATGAACGACGCCGAGACCCGACTGCGCCACAAGCTCACGGCCCTGCCCGACGGCACCTGGCGCGCCACCGGCTACCAGGATCAAAGCTCCGTCGGGGACCGCGCCATACACAAGATCACCGTCGCCATGACCAAGAACGACAACCACCTCACCTTCGACTTCACCGGCACCGACCCGCAAACCGGCGTCATCAACTGCACCTACGCCGGTATGCGGGGCGGTGTGATGCTGGCCCTGCTGCCGATCCTCGCCGGTGACATCCCCTGGTCCGCCGGTGGACTGATGCGATGCTTCGACCTTGTGTCCGAAGAAGGCACCATCAACAACGCCACCTTCCCCGCCGCGGTCAGCCGCGGCCCCATCGGCCCGGCCTGGCTGACCGGCAATCTCATCGCCGAGTGCCTGGCCCAAATGCTCGACCAACGCATCGAACTCGGCAAGAACGTGCAGGCGTCCTGTTGCGGCACCTGGGACACCGCGGTCATCGCCGGCCTCGACGAACGCAACGACCACAGCGTCCCATTCCTCAACATCATGATGGAACCCATGGCCGGCGGTTACGGCGCTCGCCCCGTCGCCGACGGCATGGACACCGGCGGCCTGTTCTGCATCCCGATGGGACGCATCCCCGACACCGAGATGACCGAATTCCTCTACCCCCTGCTGACACTGTGGCGCCGCGAGGAGCCCGACTCCGGGGGCCCCGGCCGCATGCGCGGCGGGGTCAGCGCGTCGGTGGCGGTCACCCCCTACGGCAGCAGCCTGCCTATGGGCCTGGTCTTCGCCTCAGCCGGCAAGGCCATCGCCCAGAACGCCGGCCTGGCCGGCGGCCAGCCCGGCAACACCGGATTGGAAATCCTCGCCCGCGATGCCGGTATCGCCGAGTTACTCGCCCAAGGCCGGTTGCCTGGCGACCTCGGCGATTTGGGGGGCACCCGCGAGATCGGCGCCTGCTATGCCGAAAGTTACCTCGCCCCAGGCGAAGTGCTCTATATGCACTGGCAAGGAGGCGGCGGTTACGGCGACCCGTTGCGCCGCGAACCCGCTGCCGTCGCCCGTGACGTCGTCAACGGCAAGGTCAGTGTCGAAGGTGCCCGCATCAACTACGGTGTCGTCGTCGCCGAGGGTGACGTCGACACCGCGGCCACGGAGGCGCTGCGTGACGACATCCGCGCCGAGCGACGGAGCCGCTCCGACATCCCCCAAACCCAGCAGGCGAACGTCCACCCCGAAACCGGCCGGCGCATCGACGACAACCTCGCCGAGATCACCATCGGTGAGGCCCGTGTGATCGCCTGCGCGCATTGCGGACGACTGCTCGGAGACAGCAAGACCGGCCGACTCGATCTGGCCCGTTACGAAGGCCCCTCCACCGACGCCGGACCCCAGGTCACCTCCGAACCCACCGAATACGTCGACACCCCAGTGGTTTTCCGGCAACTGTGCTGCCCGGGCTGCTGGACTGCCGTGTATTCCGGCATCATCCCCGCCGATCACCCCGACCACGTCTCCGACCTGGCCCGACTGCTCCCGGCGGTCGCCGAGTGAATGCAGTGATGCCAGCGCACAGACCCACGACGCCGTATGACTGGGACGGGCGGCTCGTGCCCTATCCCGCCGATCGTGCCTGCCACTACCGCCAGACCGGCCAATGGAGCGACACCCCGACCGGCGCTCGCCTCCACGAGACCGCGGTGCGCCATGGCGACCGCGTCGCGCTCATCACCGCCGAGGCCACCTTGACCTATCGCCAACTCGACGAGCGCACCGACCAAGTCGCCGCCGCACTCGCGAGGCTGGGGCTACGTCGGCTGGATCCCATTCTGTTCCAGGTCACCAACAAAGCCCACGCCGTGGTCGCCTGGTACGGGTGCCTCAAGGCGGGCCTGGTCCCGGTGGCTACCCTCGCCGCGCACCGCGCCCACGAAATCGGGCACATCAGCACCAAAGTCGGCGCGGTGGCCCATATCGTCGAGGCCGGATTGAAGTTCGATCTGGTCGCCTTTGCCCACGACGTCGCCCGTGGGCATCCCACCCTTCGCCACGTCTTGACCATCGAGGCACCCGTGGCGACCGACGGCACCACGCGCGTCGAGGACCTGGGATCCGACATCGATCCGACCACCGCCCGCGCACTGGTCGAATCGATCGAAGCCCGCACCGATCCCTGCGACGTCGCCGTCTTCCAACTCTCCGGCGGAACCACCGGTGTGCCGAAGGTCATCCCACGAATCCACGCCGAATACTGGAACAATGCATTGTTCTACGCTCAGGCCCTAGGCTGGACTCCCGAAACCAAAGTGGCGCACCTGATTCCACTCATCCACAACGCCGGCATCTCCTGCGCCCTGCACGCCGCGCACGCCGTCGGCGCCACCCTGGTCGTGGCGACACCGGACGCACCCTCTGCATTCGAGTTGATGGCCCGCCACGAGGTCACCGACGCGCTGTTCGGCCACGGCCACTACCAAGCGGTACAGCGGCCCGAGTTCGACAAGGTCCGCCGCACCCTGCGCCGGGCGCTCCTGTCCGGTGCCAAGGTCAGCCACGACCTGTTCCGCCGCGTCGATGACAGCGAGCAGCGTTGGGCGGGGCAGCTTTTCGGGATGTCCGAAGGTCTGTTCACAGTCACCCCGCTGGATGCCCCCGAGGTCGCCCGCAGGGAGACCGTCGGGGTACCCATCGCCCCGTCGGATGAGGTGAGGATCCTCGACCCGTCCAGTGAGCAGGAAGTTGACGCCGGTGCGATCGGCGAACTGTGTTGCCGCGGTCCGTACACGATCCCGGGCTACTTCGACGCGGCCGAGCACAACGCGATCGCCTTCACCCCCGATGGCTTCTACCGAACCGGTGATCTGGCGTCGATCCGCGACATCGACGGACGCGGCTACGTGTGCATCCAAGGGCGCATCAAAGACCTGATCAACCGCGGCGGGGAGAAGATCAACGCCGAGGAGATCGAGGTACTGCTGCTTCGTGATCCGCGTATCGCTGCGGCCGCCGTGGTCGCCATGCCCGATCTGCGGCTCGGCGAGCGCGCCTGCGCCTACTTGGTCTCGGTCGACGGCGTCGAGCTGACCATGGCGCAGGTGCAGTCGCACCTCGACGGGCTCGGAGTCGCCAAGTACAAGTGGCCCGAACGGCTGCAGTGGACCGAAGCCCTGCCGCAGACCAACGTCGGAAAGATAGACAAGAAGTCGCTCCGCGCCGACATCGCGGCACAACTGGAAGCCGAGGCGGCAAAATCGGTTGCACAAGTGGATGATTCGTTCGACCACGGCGCTTTGGTACACGAAAGGCATCACGCATGATGTTGAAGACGATCGCGGTCCTCGGCGGTGGCCCTGGCGGCCTGTACGCCGCGCGGTTGCTCAAACTGAGCCACCCCGAGGCCCAGGTGACCTTGTACGAACAGGGGGTGCCGGAGAAGACCTTCGGGTTTGGTGTCGGCTTGGCCTCGCGCACCCAACGCAACCTGCGGTTGGCCGACACCGCGTCGCTCGACGCGATCGTCGCCGCGTCGCACCCACACGACATGTCCATGCGCGTCGGCGACCAGCACGTACAGCTGGCGCACGGTGAGTTGCTGGCCATCGGGCGGGCCACCCTGCTGGGCGTGCTGCAGCGCTTCGCACAGGACGCCGGGGTGCAGCTGCGGTTCGACGAACGACGCTCGGTGGGCGATCTGGATGCCGATCTGATCGTCGCCGCCGATGGGATCAACAGCACCACCCGCACCGAATTGGCAGACGACTTCAAGCCCGACATTGCCGAGGGGCGGGGTCTGTACCTGTGGTGTGGCACCGAATTTGCCCTGCCGAGTGCGGTATTCACCCCGGTCACCACCGAGCACGGGTCCTTCGTCGCCCACGCCTACCCCTACGCCTCCGACCGCAGCACCTTCTTGATCGAAACCGACGAATCGACTTGGCGGCGGGCGGGATTCGAGGACACCACCCGTGACACCCCGGCGACGCAGACCGACCAGGCCTCACTCGACTACCTCCAGGACGCCTTCTCCGACGCCCTGCACGGGCATCGGCTGATCGGTAATCGCACGCGCTGGATGCGGTTTCGCACCGTGCACTGCGGCACCTGGCACACAGGCAACGTGGTACTGCTCGGAGACGCCGCCCACACCGCTCACTACTCGATCGGGTCGGGCACCAAGCTTGCCATGGAGGACGCCATCGTCCTCGACCGCGCGATCACCGCCGCCGACACCCTTGACGAGGCGCTCGACGCCTATGAACAGGATCGCCGACCTGCCGTCGACCATTTGCAGTCGATCGCCCTGCGTTCGATGCTGTGGTGGGATTCGTTCCCCGACCGCATGACCACGATGCCGGTCGAGCAGTTGATGCTCGCTTACATGACGCGCGCCGGCAAGGTCACGGTGGAACGCTTCGCCGATTCGGCTCCGCACGTCGCGCGCAGGGGAGTTGCCGCCTATGCCGCCGTCAGGGAGGACGACGTTCCCCCCTCGGGCGACCTGGTCGACTGGATCCTCGGTCGGCCACTGATCCGTGGCTCACGTCGGTTCGACGGCCGAGTAGTGCCCCACGAGATCGGCGCCGAGCCCACCGTACATCGCGTCGACGTCGGGGCCACCGCGGCCTGGGGCGACGACGCGGACCGCGTGATCAGTGAGTTGCCACCTGCCGAGATCTACCTGCTTGTCGGACCGGCGGACCGCGAATCACTGCTCAACCGCTTTGATTTCGCCGAACGGCTCCGCCACGCCACGGGGGCGCTGGTGGCGGTCGACCTGCCGGCGGATCGGCGCGCAGACGCAGCGGCCGCGCTGGTCAGTGAACGCGCCGACCTCGTAACCTTCACCGACTGAATTGATTTCGGAACCCGATGCGGGGGAGAAGCCGCTCGTTGAGACCGCGATCAGCGATGCGATTGCGCACCTCCAGTCCGAACTCGGCCGATGAGCCCGGTTGCACGAACGAAAACTGGGACACTCCCATTTCACTCCAGATGTGTTCATCGGGCCTATCGTCCAGAGTGTCGGTCAGCGGGCGCTGGAGGTAAAGCCGACTCGCGGTGGCGCCGCGCGTGATCTGCGCCGCCAAGCCACGAGAATCTAAGGTCATCACCGCCGGCGGATTTGCCGGTAGGCCCGTCAGGGCGGCCAGCCACGCCAAACTTGCTCATGGGCGTAGCAGGTAAGCGCGCCGGCAGGGATAGATACCCTGCCGGCGCCGTAGTAGCCAGCGGCCAAGGGGCAGTTGATCTTCCACTCCGAGTATGACCCGTCGCGATAGTGAACCCAAAGTTGCGCGCCATCGAGGTCGTGTAGGGAGACGTCACCAGCTTCGAAGCGCGCAGCACCCTGCTACCGAAATCTCAGGAGCTGTGCAGTGCGCGCGAGAGAAGTTCGCCCAGAGCACGATCAGGGACTTCGTTCCGTTATTTGTTGAGCGCAACGCCGCATTCGCCGCCCGCCCGCGACTAAGGGGGACGATGTCGTCGTCTGCGGAAGGTGCAGGAGAGTTCTCGGGGCTATCGGTGTGATTGATGCAATCAGCCAGACTCGGCGATCCGGTCAGTAATGGCCTCGGCCGCTTTGCCGAGCCCGATCAGTTCCGCCTTCGTCAACGGTTCCACCACCAGTTCGCGCACCTTGGCGACGTGCAACGGGGCCGCGGCGGCGACCCGCTTCATTCCCGCCTTCGTGAGCTCGACCACGCTCACCCTGCCGTCGTCGGCGCAGACACCCTTGATCACTAACCCATCGTCGGCGAGGCGCTTGACTACGTGCGACAGCCGTGACAACGAGGAGTTGGCACGGGCGGCGAGCTCCGACATCCGCAGCGTCTTGTTCTCGGCTTCTGACAGATTCGCCAACACCAGGTACTCGAACGTCGTCAATCCGGTGGTGCGCTGCAGATCGCTTTCCAGGGCCGCCGGAAGCTCCATGATCATCGACAGGAGCTGGCGCCACGCACGCTGCTGATCGTCGTCGAGCCACATCGTTTCGGGTCGAAGACGATTACGGTTGGGTCGCGTCATGGCGACGACCCGATGGTGTCCCATCGCACAGCTGTCATCCGGACCTCCTCCTCCGTCTGAAGGATAGTTCAACCATCAACCATCAACCATCAACTATCAACCATTGAACGTGAGCCGCCGACCGGCGACGGCTCCGTCGTGGAACCCTCGACACCGGTGATTCCGTAGGAACAACCCTCAACCCTGGGGCACCGGTGATGGCGTCGGGCCGTCATCGGGGCGTCGCGGCCTGAGTCGCGCGGGCAACGAGTGCGATACGGACAATTAGTTGACGCATCACGTTAATGCGATCTAAGGTGATTGAAGCGTCAACTAATATCACCCTCCGTGCCCGCGTGAATGCGAGATTCGCAGCTGCGTCTGCTCGGATCAGTCCTGTTCGCACGCTTACGTCTTCGAGGAGCCCTGGTGAACGTCGTGGTATGGATCGCGTCTGGATTACTCGCCGCTGTGGGTCTGGCGCTGCTGCAGGTGGGCGCGGCGGTGTTCCACGGTCGACGAGCGGAGTACAAACACTGGCCCGTAAACGCCGTGTTCCTGGCGGTGGCGATCTTCGTCGCGGCCGCTCGGACCGCGGAGGTCGTGCGATGAGCAGCGCTCTGCAGTACGCCCTCGTAGGCACCGGCAGCGTAGGCGCGGTTCTGGCGCAACGGTTCTCCGACCACCACGTCCCAGTACTCTGGGCCAACACGCGAGGTCCGGAGACGATCGACGTCACCGAACTGACCGCCTCGATCACACCGGCCACCCTCGACACGGCCCTGAATGCAGACGTGATCATCCTGGCCATTCCGTTCCTGAAAGTCCGAGAGTTGGGCAAGACCCGTTCGGACTGGTCGGGCAAGATCATCGTCGACGCGACGAACGCGTTCCTGGTACCCAATTCCGAGCACATCCTCGGCGGCCGCCTGTCGACCGAGTACAACGCCGAGGCCTTTCCCGGCGCCGCGGTGGTCAAGTCGTTCAACCAAGCCGCCGCCCGGCAGCTCGCCGAGAAGCGCCCACCCGAATTTGGGAAGCGCGTGGTCTTCGTGTCCAGCAACGACTCCGCAGCAAGCGCGGCGATAGCCGAGCTGTGCACCGAGCTCGGCTTCGCCCCAATCGAACTCGGACGTCTCGACGAGGGCGGCGTACTCATCCAAGCCCGCAACGCCCTGGTCCTACGCGAACTCTACGAGCTGCCCTCCGACCTCGAGAAGAACACTCAGGTGACGTCGTCCGCTGGGCGCGATCTCACCCCCGGCACGTGGACGATCGACCCCGTCCACTCGTCCATCACGTTCTCGGTTCGCCACCTAATGGTCGGCAAGGTACGGGGCCGGTTCGGCGACTTCTCCGGAGCGATCACCGTGCCCGAGAACGGAACTCCGAGCATGACGGCCACCATCGCAGTCGGGTCGGTGGACACCGGCAACCCAACCCGCGACGAGCACCTGCGGGCACCTGACGTCTTCGACGCCGACGAGTTCCCCACCGCGACCCTCGGCTCGGTCGACATGCACGGCACAGGGCAGCACGACTGGGTGCTCATCATCGACGTCACCCTGCGCGGAATCACCAAACGCCTCCCACTGGCGGTCTCATTCCTCGGCGTGAGCCCCGGCATGGGTCACGGTGAAGTAGCCGGGTTCGAAGGTGAAATCAAGCTGAAGCGTAGCGATTTCGGCGTCCTGACCGACACCCCCGTGCTAGCCGGAGGCGGCCCGATGCTCGGAGACACCGTCGACGTCACCGTGTCTCTAGAGGCGGTCAAGGCACCCCCCGCGCCGACCGGATGATGCGGCGACGCCGCACCCGCGTAGGGCCACATCGTTCTGACACGCCAGAACTGAAGCGACGACCACCGTGACGGACATCAATGAAGGGAAGACCACCAGTATGTTCACAATCCCAGCCTCCGATCCTTCTGAGTTCGCCGGCAAGCGCGCGATCGTCACGGGGGGTTCGCGTGGTATCGGCGCGGCCATCGTGCAGCGGCTGCTCGACGGCGGCGCGACCGTGGTTACTACGGCGCGTAACGCCACCGACGAGACGCCGAAAGCCGCCACGTTCATCCGTGGCGACATCAGCACGCTCGAGGGTGTGCACGCGTTCGTCGCGGCAGCACTGGAGGAACTTGGTGGTGTCGACATCGTGGTCAACAACGCGGCAGCAGCACGCGCCCACCTCGATGGCATTTCCTCCATCCCCGACGACGAATGGCTCGACGCGCTCGACCTCAACTATCTCTCCGCCGTCCGGGTCAACAACGCGCTGCTAACGGCGCTGCGCGAGGCGGGAGCGGGCAGTGTGATCGTCAACATCTCATCGGGAGCGGCGCTGACGCCTGCACCGCCGTTGGCCCACTACGCTGCTGCGAAGGCCGCGCTCAACGCCTACGGCAAAGCGCTCGCTGCCGAGCTTGCGCCGGCCGGAATCCGCGTGACCACGATCGTGCCCGGCAACGTGCTCACCCCAGGCGCCGACGCGATCCGCCAAAACTTCGCCGATTCGATGGGCGTCTCGCTCGCCGACACCACCGCGGGCATCCCCCTGGGGCGCCCCGGAGACCCGCGAGACATCGCCGAGGCCGTCGCCTACCTCGCCTCGGACCGGGCGCAGTGGATCACCGGAGCCAGCCTGATCGTCGACGGCGGCGAATCCTCCAGCTTCTAGCTTTCGCGCGATCTTCACCCACACCGAGGGCGAAGCAGCAGACTGCGGTCGCCGCCGACCAGCGCCTACTAGAAGGAGAGTTCAATCCCATGCCCGTCTACCAATGCGTGACCCAACCGGAGCTCCTGACCGCCGACAAGCGCGCCGAGGTGGCCAGGGAAATCACCCGCATCCACTGTGAGATCACTGGCGCACCGGCGGCATTCGTCAACGTCCTGTTCCTCGACGCGCCCGACGGGTGGCTGTTCACCGCTGGGCGACCGTCTTCATACTCGGTGATCGGCGGTGATATCCGACATGGGCGCGACGTCGAGACCCGTCAAGAGATGCTGCGTGCTCTCTCTACGATGTGGACGGCCATCACCGGGCAGCCCGAAGCCGAGCTGATCGTGGGACTGCGAGAGATACCGTCCGAAAATGCCATGGAAGCCGGCCTGATCTTTCCGCCACCAGGTCAGGAAGAGGCCTGGTCCAAAGCCAACGGCGAACGCCTCACCGAACTCGGACTCACCTAGACCGGTGCCCTTGCGCTCGCAAGGCTGGTCGCGGCGGGCTACGACGACGGATCGCCGATACTGGCTGACCGTGTCGTCGGCGGCGGCCCCTCATCGCTGATCTCCTTTTTTTGGAGCGTGCGCGCACTCTCACGTCGAACGGTGCGAGCAGGTTTCTTCACTCAATCGACTTCAGCACGCGCCGAGATTTCGGGCCCGTGAAGCCCGGGGTGGGGAATACGCCTCATGCGGTTAGAGGGCGACGATCGACGCGGCGGCCTTGGTCTCGTCGCCCGCCTGATAGGTAAGTATCGTGACGTCCCGGTCGACTGGGCCGGGGCCGAAGTAGTCCGTCTTACCAGCCGGGTGCCGATGGATGATGATTTATCTGGTGTCGAGCGCGATCGGCGCCAGGTTCTCAATGGTGACCGAACGGGGGTGCCGGATGAGTGCGGGGCCGTGCAAACGAGGTCCGCGGCGACGCCCCAAAACACCACGTTGTTCATGCTGATCGAAGAGGTCGACGTCGGTGAATCGGACCGGGTGTTCGGCGCTCTTCCGGACACACTCGATCTTCCGCGGCGTGGGCCACCGCTACCTGCGCTGTGACCCACGACCTCGAGTGTCGCCGGGATGGTCGGCCGATCATCTTCGCCAACGTGATGTGGCGTTTCGTGGTCTCTGATGAATGGGTAGCGCTGGGTTTTGAGGCGCCCGGTGACGCCGACGTCGGCGCTTATCAGGGCTGCCCCAGCTTCCGGGTTGAGACCTCGCGGGTGTCCGTGGCCATGAAAAGGTATCCACTGGTGGCCAAGTCGAGGTATCCAGTTTTGGCCAGATAAAAGTATCCACCCCGTGTTCGTCGTGTCGATCAGGA
>NZ_JACKTY010000011.1 GCF_025822605.1 Mycolicibacterium komossense
GATCGTGCGGTGATCCAGCGTCAACCGCCCGTGGCGTAGCTCGAGCAACGCCTTGTCGACGGTGTAGGCCTCGTCGCCGGCGCACTCGTTCTTCGCCACATCGACGGCGCGACCTTGCGGTGCCAAGACCACCACGGTGCACCCGACACGGTTGGCCGCCGCCCGCAACGCCTTGAGGGAATGGGTCTTGCCCGCACCAGCTGGCGCGGCCAACGGCTGCACCAGCCACGGCGATTCCGCCAACGCGGTGATGGCGCGCGCTTGGTCGGCGGACAGTCCCTCGGCGTCGGCGTCATTGACCCGCACGACAGCGCGTTCATCGCGTGCGTCGACCATGCCGAGGATCTCCCATTCCTCGGCCAACACCAGATCAATGGTGTAGCGGACGTGCCCTTCGCGGTGATGCGCGGCGCGGGTTTCGCTGACCCGGATGGCGATCGCGTCGACCGCGGCTTCGATCTGTTCGCGCGGCGAGCGGTCATCACCAGCGACCTCGACAGGGAGTTGCGCACCGATGATCTCCACCAGATCGGCGCGGGTGAACGCCGCCTTATCGATGCTCGCGGCGATCTCGGCGATGCGCCGTCGGTCGAACGTCGCCGGGGCGGCCTGCCGCTGTTGATGGGCAGCCCGATTGGCCTCGACATCAAAGCTGAACCCGCGCGGATCATCGTGCCACTGCTGGCGTAACTGCGCCCACGACAAGCCTTCCGGCTTGCGCGGCCGGGTCGCTTTTTGCGCGGCCGCGAGCTGCGCTTGGGTCGGTTGCCCGTCAACGAGGGCCAGGTTTCCGTCGGCCCATTCACGCAACTGGGTACTGCGTTGGGAGTGCGCTTTGATCACCACTGGGTCGATACCGACGAGTTCGGCCATCCCGGTGTGCGGGTCGATCGGTCCCCACTCCGCGCCGATCGACTGCGTCAGATTCCGCCGCATGGTGGCCTGATAAATCACCCCACCGGCCTTGGACTCATGCCACAAGGAGTCGGTGTCCACGGCGGCGAGTTTGCCGTCCGCGCGGGGTTGTTTGTTGGGGATGATGACATGGGTGTGCAGGTGCGGATCACCCGCGCGTGACGTCTCGTGCTGATAGGCCACCGCGACCAAACCCGGGAGCCGCTGGAGGTCCTTTTTCCCGGTGACGTTGTTGTGCACCCGGGTGTAACCGGCGTGCTGATGAACGTATTCGAGGGCTTCCCGCACTCCGGTGGTGTGGGCGTCCAGGACCGCTTTTTGCACCACGTCACCGCCGTAGGCCCGCAACAAACTCAAACTCTTCGGTGCGCAAAACGTCGCGTCAATGCCGTGGTTGTCGTTGGGTCCGAACGCCCGACCGCGCGCCCCGTTGGGCGCGATTCCCTCATCCAGCCAGCGGGTCACGGTGTCCAAATCGGCCAGCCCACCAGCGCGCTGCTCATCGGTTAAACCGACCAGTTTCGCTGCGGTGTGAGAGTCACCGACCACCGTCCATACCGGGGCACGGGTGTCGTGTTCGGAGTAGTACTCACCCAGGCCGCCATTGGCGGCCGCCGTGTCCTTGGCCGCCTGGCCGGCCTCCTGGGCGGTGCGGTTGTAGTAGTCGATCGACCACAGCTTCAGCGGCGAGCAGGTCAGCATCTGCCACCACCTCAACCGGGCCAGGCGGCCCGTCAGGGCCGGGGGTCTGAGCACACCGCCAGGTGTGCTCAGACCATGCTTGCACAAAATGTGCAAATGTGCCAAGAGTCAAAGCAGGTGGTTGAATAGGTAACTGGAGATGAGGCAACCAAAGGCGAGGTGGGAAGCAGCCGAAGGCTGCTAGAGACAGCAGCGAAGCTGCTGAGGACAGAAGACGACGAGCAAGGATGGTGGACGAAAAACAAAGAGGTAAGAACGGCGGGTGAGCCTCAGGAGGCCACGCCGACGGGGTCGGCTTCGGCGGAAAACCTCACACGAATAGCTTGGCTAATCAATATTGAATTGTTGGCCCCGGGCCGAACGCGGTTAGGTTAACTAACTACCGTGGTTGGGCGTCTCCGTGAGCGGTTGCCGTGCCGGAGTTGATGTGTCGGCGCTGCGGCGTGGTTGTCGCGTTCAGTGAGGGGTTGCGGCTCGGGTGGGTCCGTTCGGTCGACAGGGCCTTCAAACGTGGCCGGTGGGGGACGTTTCCGTGCGCGTGGGTGTGCTCGGTAGCGGTGTGGTGAGCGCTTCCGGTGAGCACGCGGCGGATCTCTTCTCGGGCGGCGGCGATCCGGGCCCGCGAGGCGTCGGTGAGCACGACAGGTGTCGGCGTCGGGTCGAGGCTGGCGGCGGCGGAGCCGCCCGCCTTTGCCGCGGGCTTTGGTGGTGTCCAGGACAGCCGTCGTAACCGGCTGTGCAGGAAGGCGCCGGGGTTGGCGATGTGGTCGGGCCAGGTCAGCCCTCGGGCGCGCATGTCGGTGTTGAGCTTGTCGTTGATCGCTCGGGCGGACCACACCGTGGGATCGATGCCGGCGGCGGTCAGTGCGTCGCAGATGGCGCCGATGTGGGTGCGGTCAAGGCCATAAGTGATGGCCACGAGCCCGGCGGCGAGCCGTTGGATGGCCAGCGGCCGCGCCGTGGTGCGCCACGGCCGGGCTTGTCGGGGTTTGTTGTCGGGGATCCTGTGGGCGGGTGCGCTTGCGTGCCCGCTTGGTGAGTAACTCCCTACGGGAGAAAAAGAACTAACGCCGCCTGACGGCGGTAGGTGGAAATCATGCACAACTGGGCGGGTGACAGGACGGGCTTCGCGGCGCGGCACCAGGTGGTACACCGAGGGCCTGCGGCCGGTGCTGGGGGTACCGGGTGAGCCGTGGCCGCGCTGCGCCTCGACGGCCCACTGGGACACCCGTAGGACTCGCCAGGCGGCGGTGATCGTGCGTACGTCACAACCCACCCGGGAGGCGATCGTCGCGCGGGTGACGGCGACGTGGCGGCCGGTGGCGTGGTCGGCGTGCTCGGCCATCACCGTGGCGATCGATAACAGCGTGGCCGCGGTGATCGATACCCGTTCCTCGGTGCACACCTGGCTAAAGGCTGGTGAGTGCGCCCACTGGCGCAGACCGTCGAGCCAGCCGGCGCGACTGGTCCACATCGGCGCGCGCGGTGCACACGCCCCGGCGCGCTGCACCCACTCGCGGCGTCGCTCGTTCGCCAGCGCGCGCACGACATGCGGGCTCGAAGCAGCAGAAGCCACAGAGCCGAGCGGCGTCGGCCACGCACTGCTTGCCCGACGTAATCGGGCGTTGGAGAGGTCACGATTTACGCACCGATCGCGCGGCGTATCTAGTACGTCGGGCAGGCGTGCGCTACCGTGAGAGCTGTCCATCCAGACAGTCCCTTCGGGGAACGGGTGCGGAGAACCCTGAACCGAGTTGGCCCTCGGTTTGAATCTCCAGACGTGGCCCCGCCTAAGGCGGGGCCTTCGTCAATTCAGCGGGGTTTCCGCACACCAGCTATTCAGATGTCACATCTGCCAAGAGGCTCGCCATGGAAGACGAAAATTGAGCCCCTGGCGCATGCCGTCACATCGCCAGCGGCAAAACCTCCTTGTCGAGTTCGCGCACCAGCTCGGGGTGTCCGGCTTGGATGGCCAGCAGATCAGCCACGTATTGCGAGACAGACATGCCTCGCGCGGCGGCCTGCTGCTTGATCTTTTCGGAAACGAGACGCTCCGGGCGGGTTAGCAGTTCCACGCGGTCGCCTTTACGGGGTCGAGGCATGTTCCGAAGACTGCCAGCAAGATCGCGGTATCTGATACAGGACACGCCGTCGCCCGTGATGTTTTTGTGACTGGCGTGGTTCGTCATGCCGGCGGACTGGGCCGAGGCCGCCCAGGGTGTGGTGAAGAGCAACTCAGCGAGGGAAAGCGCGCCGCGCCGGATGTTGACCCGGGTGCGCGCGCTCCGTCCAGCCAGAACTTTCTGACCTGCACGTTTATAGCCGTGAGCGGTTTAGCGGCCCAGTTGTCTGCACGGTGCCCCTGTAGAACGTGGCTTGCCGTCCCTTTAAGGGGTGAAGGCATGTTTCTACGAGCAATAGGGGCAACTGTGGCATCACAGAAGAAGGACCCACCGCCGCTGCTGACGGTGCGCAGCACGGTGGTGTTCTCGGCGGCCGCGGTGGCCGCGGGGGTTAGCGGGATCGGAACCTACGTCGGAACACGTGAACCGCTCACCGCTGCTGTGGCGGGTGGCGGGGTGTTCTTCGCGGCTGCAGCCTGGCTGGACAAGCACGTCGGCATCTAGCGATGTCAGGCCATCAACATGTGCTCAGTTCACCTTGATGACGTGATGACGTAATGATGTTGTTGCGTTTTAGCGTAGTTATGTTGTTACGTCATGACGTAATATTGCTGGTATGCCGATTATTTCCCTGGTGCACACCAAGGGTGGTGTCGCCAAGACCACCAGCGCGATGTATCTCGCAGCTGCGGGCGTCTCGCGCGGCTTGGATGTGGTGCTCGTCGATGCCGATCCGCAAGGTTCTGCACTCGAATGGGCCGCCGACGCCACAGCCGACGGTCCGATGCCGTTCCCTGTAGTGCCGGCCAGCCGGCCCCTGACCGCCGATCGCGATTGCGACTTGACGATCATCGACACCCCACCTGGAACGGCGCAGGTGATCCAGGAGGCCATCGACATCGCGGATCTGGTCGTCGTGCCGACCGGGACGTCCCCGCTGGACGTTCGACGGGTCTGGCCGACGTTGGAGATCACCGCTCACCGTCCGACCGCTGTCTTGCTGACGAGCGTGGATCTACGCACCCGTCTTGCCGATGAAGTCCGCGGACTCTTGGAGGCCGAAGGCGTACCCGTCATCGGGACTCCAATCCTGCGTCGCGAAGACGTGCGCCGTGCCTACGGCGCCGCCCCCACCCGTCTGCACGGCTACGACGATGTTCTGACCGAACTCCTGGAAGCGATGGCCCATGTCTGATCTGACCTCGAAGATGGCCGCACGCGTGCGCACCGAGCCCTCAAAGCGGGCCGCCGAAGCGTTCCGGTCCCCCGCGGATGCCATGCAGAGGGCCACCGTCTACCTGCCTCGTTCCACCGTTCGGGGCCTCAAGCAGGCCGCCCTCGACGGCGACACCAGCATGAGCAAGATCCTCACCGACTTGGCCGATCGGTGGCTGGCCGACAACACCAAGACGTAATTACGTCTTTACGTTGTTACGTCCTGGCCGTCTCGCGAGTTGCGCGCTCCCTTGCAGGACGTTTTGTATATGGTTACTTGCAGATGCGGTCGGCCGATGTCCGGCCGTTCGTGAAGAAGCCTCCCCCTCTCGCCGAGAGGGGGAGGCTTCCTTGTCTTTGCGGCGTAGTGGGCTACCAATACGTCGTGACGTATATACGTCACGACGTAACGAGTCGCGTACCGCCGGAGGCAGACCCGACTCGGACCCACCGCGCAAAAAAGATGGCTCCAACTCCGAAGAGTTGAAGCCATCTCCATGTAAATCGTGTGTCGACGGGGGGAGGCTTTACAGCCAGCGAGTCCCGAAGCGCGTGATACATAGGCTACATGTCGCAACCGACCTCTGCAATGACCGAGGCTGATGCCAACAAGATCATTGCCTGCCTGTCGACTCCGCGGATGACCACTTATCAGCAGGTAGTCACGCATAAGCCGCAGGATGAGCAGACCCTGGCCGCCCTTGCGCTGTACCGCTGGAACGTAGAGGTCTCGGCAGCTTTCATGGCGCCGATACATCTATGCGAGGTCGTGGTGAGGAATGCCGCCTCCGAGGCGCTGACAGCGGTCTACGGTCCACGATGGGTGTGGGACGCCAGTTTTACGGGAGCGCTACCCGACCCTCCAAGACCGACCTACAGCCCCAAACGGGATCTCATTCAGGTCAGACAACACCACGCCACGGTCGGCAAGGTCATACCAGAGCTCAAATTCGTGTTCTGGGAAAACCTGTTCACTCGCAGACACGACGGCCGGCTTTGGAACCGCCACCTCCTCAGCGTGCTGCCCAACCTTGATGCGAGCCAACCGCCTAACGTCCTTCGAAACACAGTTCGTTCGGAAATCGAGTCCGTACGCCATATCAGGAATCGCGTCGCGCATCACGAGCCGATCTTCGCCCGGAACCTTCCGGGTGAATTGCAAAGCATGCGTCGGCTGGTTCAGTGGAGATCTACGGAAGCCTCGGCCTGGTTTGACGATATGGAAACCGTGACCGACCTGCTCAATGCCCGACCCTGACCGAGTGGTACACCATGACGTATAAACGTAACAGCGTCAAGGCGTAATTACGCCACTGCGTCTTGACGTAATGGCCTGCGCCCGGATGGGTCCGACCAGGCATGCCTACGTCTGACGGTGGAGGCGTTGTGCCCAGGCTGGGTAACTGCCGAGGCTGCGCAGCAGCGGAGCAGTGAGGGCCGCGGCGACCTGGCCGGGGTCGTCGTCGAGGTCGTCCAGCGAAGCTTCAGTGGCTCGCTCATAGATGTTCTCGGTGTAGATCGGCCCCCTGTCGCCGAAATGCTGGTCGGCGAGGGTCCATGAGACCGAGTCGCTGAGGCCATTCATCGAGAGTGCGAACCGCCAACTGCCGGTGTATCCCCACTTGTGGGAGACCGCCGCAGCGAGTCGGGCAAGCATGCTGATGTGACCGATGATCAACGCCTCAAATACGACGGTGACGTCGGGTTGGGCAGGGAACACGTTTTGGAATGATCGTGTGGTCACGGCTCGCTCGGATGCCAGAACGAGTCGTCCGGATTCGGTGAAGAAGATCTCGGCGGCGTGGTCGTTGCCCGTGAAGCGTTGCCCGTCGTACATGCCAGTGGTGAGTGCGACGCCGCCAGGTCGCCGGGCGAAACCACTGGCCTGGGCCAAAGTTGTGCATACGTTTGGTTTTGACCGTCCGTGGCTGAGTGCACTAGTTGAAGCACTGTTTCTTGCCACGTTGATGATTCAGACAAGGCGACGAGCATGTCCTCGCGGGCCCCGACCGGATCGGCCACCACCACTAACAGTCGTTGGTTATCGCCGACGAGGTCGGTACGTATCGCGCGCGCATCCGCTCGGAGGTCACGACGGTCAGCCAGTCGCCTGTCGAGTAGCCGCACTACCTCGGCGTTGGGGAGCATTCGGTTGGTTTTGTCGCCGCGGCCGTAATAGCGGCCATCGACCATGTGCGGGGCTCGAACTGACTGCGGCACGTGCACAACGACGTAACCGTGGTTGGGATCGCTGGTGGGGTTGATGACGGTGGTGCGGATCTGTACCGCCTCGTCGATTCTCATTCGCGCAACTTGCTCGATGCGTTCGGCGAGTCCGTCGATAGGGACTGGCCACAGACCAGGCGGTGAGGTGTCCTCGTCAATGCCGATCAGGATCGTTCCTCCGTCGAGAGCGAAAGCAGCGATGTCTTTGGCTAGGTCCTTGTTGGCGGCGTTACCGGATCCCAGCTCGCGCTTGAGATCCAACCAGTGGGTTTCTTCAAGCAACCCATTCACCGCTAACCGCTGGAGTTCTTCTTCTGTACGGGCTTGGATCACATCCATGGGGCTCCTCGAACGGGATGTTTCGTGCGGACTAGCGGCTGAGTAGTTCGCGTAGCCGCTTCGCCCCGCGGTCAGTCACCGACTGAGACGAGAGGACGTACGCGGCGGCCTGATCGGGAGTGAGCCGGCCGCCGCTGATGTGGCCGCCGAGGAAGCGCCGCGCTTGGGCCTTGTCATCTGCTCCGGTCCAGCCGTTACGGCCGCCGTAGAAGATGACGGAATCGAGGTCTTTTCGCACGCCATCGTCCATCTCGGACGGCGTGACCTCTCCCGTCAGCAGGTTGATCGCGGCCGCGCCAGCAGCCCACTCGGCCAAGGGTGTAGAGCCCTCGACGACAGCGAGTGAATGACCGCGGGCGAGGCCCATCGCGAAGTGCAACGACCGCTCATCTGGCACGAAGGCTAGGACCGGCCCGCGGTCTGGCCGGCTGCGGCTTTGCGGCGTGGCGTGCCCGCCAGCTCGGATGATCTCGTCGAGGTCGGCATAACCGAAGCTCGCGGCATTTTGCGCATTGCTCACAAGCAGGGGCGCTAGATCCTCCTCCTGGCTGCGTTCCCAAATCCATTCGGCGGCAAGGGCGATGGCATCCTCCCACGGCCGATCCTCGACGTCGTCGGGGACCCACGCCGCGGCTCGTAGATGTGTCGACAGGTGCAGATCGGTGCTGGTCATCACGCGGCTCCTGATGGTGAGCTGAGTTTTGCCAGGTAGCGGTATGCCGTGGCCCGGCTGACGCCGAATGCTTGTGCAAGTTCGGGTACCGGTTCACCCGTTGCGGCGAGCCGGCGCAGCTGCTCTTGGCGTTCCGGGGTGAGCTTGGCCGGCTTGGTGGCCGGCAGTTGGCGAACTCGGCGGGAGTCGCGTGAGGCGGCACGCCGCTCGCGGCCGAGCTCGAGCTCGAGTTCGGCCAGCGTCGCCATAATGGTGGCCACCGCACGCCCTGTCGGTGTACCGGTATCTACGCCTTCACGTAACGCGCGCAACAGGATTCGGCGCTGGCCAAGATCTGCGATGGTGCGAGTTACTTCTACGACGGATCGGCCCAGCCGATCGATGGCGGTGACCACTACGGTGTCACCATCGCGGGCGTAGTGCAGCAAGGCTGTCAGACCTGGCCGATCGGTGTTCACCGCACCGGAGAGTTTGTCGGTGAAGATACGACCGGATTCGACCCCCTCGGCGGCGAGCGCGGCGAGCTGCGCATCGAGGTCTTGGCCCAGAGTGCTTACCCGCGCGTACCCGAGAATTGCTGCCACAGCCCCACTGTCTCATTGCGCACCGACAACGAGGATCTGAGACACGCGACGTGAGACGAGATATGAGACAGCGCCACCTGGGGCGATGTGACGGGGGAGGGTTCCCCGCACGCCTGTCTCATTTCTCTACAAACGAGACAGCCCCGTGAAGCTAGGGTTGAAGGCGTGCAGTCGGTAGGAACGGTGCGGGAGTGGCACACCGAGGAAGGGTGGGGCGTCATCGATTGTCCCGACACCCCGGGGGGCTGCTGGGTCAGCTTCAGTCACCTCTTCCACGAAGACGTCCCCCCACCCGGTCCCGGTGAAGTCGTCCACGTCTCGGGCGGATTCCGTGAGGCCTTCGCCGGTGAAACCGTGGACTTCGACTGGGAACCGACTTCTTACCCCGGAGGTCAAGACGGCTACTCCTTTCGCGCCACCACCGTGTGGCCCCGCGGAGTCACACCGCTGTGTGAATCCGACCCACGGCAATGCACGACCCGCACCGCCTAGCAGAGAAGCGCGGTGGAGCCCAACCGCCTTCCGGGACGGTGTCTTAAGTTAGGTGCCTGTGTCGAGGAGGCCGTGGCCTTCGACTCAGGTGGCGCCATCGGCGGCGAGCGTCGTGAAGTGCGCGCGGACGGCTCGAATCAGTTCTTGAGGCTGGTCCTCGCCGATCAGCGTGTAGCTGTCGCCGATCTCCAGGAATTGGGAGTGGCGAAACGACGCGGCCAGACGACGCCCGAGGGCTACCGGGAACATGCGATCCTCGGTCGCCCACGCGACGGTGACGGGCCCGGTGAAGGTGGCGCTGCGGGCGGCGATCGCCAGCAGTTCCTCCCGGCTAGGGACACTGAGCAGATACTTGCGCAGGTCGCGACGAATGTCCGGTCGTTCGGTCGCGGGTCTAAACCACGCATCGACGATCCCGTCGGGAATGGGTCGCTTGCTCATCCAGCCCCACGCGCCGGGACCGCGTCGCCCGATCCGGGTGTCGAGCACCTTCATCACCAGCCTCAGCCCTGCCGGTATGCGGGCGGCGAGCACGATGGCGCGCGCCGGCGCAGGTGGATAGACCTCGAACGCTTCACACGACGTCAAGACCAGCCCACCCACGCGCGTGGCGTCGGATGTGGCGATGAGCACTTGCGCTCCGCCCCAATCATTTTGAACGATGGTCACCGACTCCAGGTCGAGTGCTTCGAGGAATTCGGCCAGCAGCGCTGCCATCCCGATCAACGACAGGTCAGCGTCGGGGTTCATCGGCAAGCGGTGCCCACCCAGGGGCAGCGTCGGACACACGCATCGAAAATCGCGGCTCAGATCATCGAGCACGTTGCGCCATGCGGTGTCGTTCATCAGCAACCCGTGAACGAAGACCAGCACTGGACCCTCACCACCGGTGTCGATGTACTCAATCGGCCCCGACGACAGCCCTACCAGCGGCATCCACGTCCCCCTTTTGACTCGATTACTACAGAGGGTAGTACCGAAGTCGACGCCGCGAAACCCCTCTTCGAGCGCTCCACCGTCCACGTCTTCACGTCGAGAACACCTCGTCGAGCGGCGATCACTACGGCGACCGTCTGAGACAGGAACTGAGCCGTCCCGAATGTCTAGAAACGAGACATCGGAGATCTGCCCACCCGACTCTCTTGTCATCCACGTAATGGGTGTGTGACACTTTTTGTTAGTTGTTTGGTTGTCATCCAAAATTACATCGAGGAGGGCGGCATGGCCGTCTTGAATATCCGAGTAGACGATCAGATCCGCGATGAACTGAAGGACTTGGCTGACGCGGAGGGCGTCACCGTCAGCGAATACGTCCGCGATCTGCTCACGACCGCGCTCGTTCCTGGTTATGAGTCCAAGGAGGACCACGGCGACCTACCGGCGCCGGAGACGATGCGGCTTGCCGATCGGCAGGTGCTCTCCCTGCTTCACCGCATCCTCGCGCGCGTGGTGCCCAAGGACAACGAGGACGTGGACGGAGACGCCGAGTATCAGCTGGGGCGGGCGCGGGTGATCGAGGCGGGCTACACCGGGGAGTACTGGCGCGAAGTCGCCGGGTTCAACCCCGAGCTGTCCAAGCGTGACTGCGGCCGCGTCCTGGACATCCTCGACATGTTCCGCATCATCACCTTCAGTATCCGGCGGCTGGAGAAGGACGGGACCACCGTCGACGAGGACCTCAAGTACGCGCTGGAATTCTCCGGCTTCGACGGCAACGACGGACTCGAAAACCACATGGCCCACTACGTCGAGTTCCTCATGAGCGACGGCCGGTGGACCGAACTGCACGAACAGTGGAACAGCAACGACGAGGGGAACTCCCACGCCCTCATGCTCGACACCTACATGCGCATGGTCGCCGAACACCGCCGCATCAAGGCCAGCCGTGACCGCGGATTCCACCGAGAGGACTACCTGCTGTCCCTCGAGGAGCTCCAGCAGATCGCAGACGCTCGCCACCCGTCGCGCCGCGGCTAGCTCGAGGGGGGAGTAGTGGCGGTGAGCGGGCTTATCGCAGCCCGATCAATCCGCGACTCCGCAGCAGGTCTTTCACGCCGTCGCGCTCGCCGTAGACGTACGCCTTCGCCAGCAGGTGGTGAAACGTTGCGGCGAGACTCGGGTCATCGTCATCGACGGGGATCGTGAGGAGCACACCTGCCCCGGAGCCGATGAGCAGGCTGTTGGCCACGAACACTGCGGTGCGTTTGTTGCCGTCCTCGAACGGCTGGGCCTTGGCCAACTTCACGAAGAGGTCGAGCGCGTGCTCCCGAACGTCACCGCTGCGGGCCGCCGTGGCGAGTAGGGCCTGCAGTCCGTCCTCGCTGAGGGCGTCAGGACTGTGGTGCCCGTACGGCGTCGTCACGCCGATCGTCTGCCCCTGAGTTCGCAGCTGGCCGGGGTGTAGAGCCCCGCTTCGCGTGATCGTGGCGTTGACGGCCCGCACGAAAGCGGAGTCGACCGTGCCGCCGGCGTGATCGACGATGAACTGTGCCGCGTCGCGCAGGTCCTCCAACAGCGCAAGATCGGCTCGCGACGGGACTTCGTCAAGACGTCGACAGCGTAAGAAGTTCTCGGTGTCGAGCCGACTGACGGACAGGCCATCGAACACCGTGCCGGCGGAGTACACGACGTCCGTGAGGTCGGCGACGGTGAGCGCGTCCACGGGAGGGTCTTCCTTTCACGGCGGCGTCCCTGAGCGGCAACGCTGACTATTCTGATGGTGTGACAAGCGAGGGCGGTGACACCGGTTCAGAGGCGTCTGTGCCTGCTTCTCCGCGCCGCTTCGGTCAGCTGCCCAACCTTGCT
Organism: Mycolicibacterium komossense; assembly: GCF_025822605.1. Classification (GTDB taxonomy): domain Bacteria; phylum Actinomycetota; class Actinomycetes; order Mycobacteriales; family Mycobacteriaceae; genus Mycobacterium; species Mycobacterium komossense. The sequence goes on from NZ_JACKTY010000011.1 coordinate 12,075, forward strand.
GTCCCAGACGACTTTGATGAGCCGTTGCCCGAGGACGGCTGGCCCAGTGATGATCTCGACGACTGGCCCTTCGATGCTCCATCCGTTGACGTTGCGCGTCTTCGTGAACCGCTGAGGTCGTCGGAAGCCGACGTCGCGGCCGGCCGAACGTTCGGGGAGGACGAGATCCGCGCTCGATACGGTGTGCAGCAGTCAGACACAGGGAGCTCCGAGCAGGAAACCGCGTACCTCCTGCGGTCGCCGGAGAATGCTCGCCGGCTCATGGAAGCCATCGCCCGAGACAAGTTCGGCCGACAGCAGCGGGAGAACGAGGTCGACGAGCACGTGGCGGCCGGGCGGGTCACCGTTCACGATGACGCCGACGCCTTCCTGGGCCATCTCGATCAGCTTGACGCCCAAGCGGACGACGCATGAGCCAGGGCCGAGCCCGCGTCAGCAATTAGGGCTGCGCTCGTCTCGGCGATGGCTTCAGCAATGTCATACAGCACGGTCGTGCGGACGTCGGAGAGCAGGACGTGTTGCTCTGTGGTGATCGCCGCGGCGAGGTCGTCGGCATTCTGCGTCGGATCGGCCTGGTCGATGATGCGGTAGACGATGTCGTCTAGCTCGGTCATGGCCGAGCACGTTGCCTGCCCGGCCATCTCATCGATGAACCTCTGGCGGTCCTCAGCCGGCCACCACGGCGGGATGTCCAGCTGCGCGCGGTAGACAGCCGCGATGCTGGCCTCTAACTCATCATGGTCGACCACTGGAATCTCCGAATCACTTCTCCGCGTGCGTCTTTCGCTGCTTGTACTTCACGAACCCATCCACGGCTTGCTTCGTCACGCCAAGCTGAGTGGCAATCCACGTCGTACCGCGGCCGCCGTCAAGCAGGTGCTGGGCCGCCTTGCGACGCCGCTCCCGTGCATCGGCGAGTTCGTCTGTCAGACGTTCCAGGTCGCCATGGGCGCGCACCAGTTCCTCAAGTGCGTCGCTCTCCTCCATGCCGCCCATCTCACCACGAACTCCCGGACGCGTTCGAGCATCGACGACGCCCAGCGGCCATGTGGTCAAGACTGTCTTGACACATCGGCGGGTCGCGCATAGCGTCAAGACTGTCTTGACTCGCCTGTGATCGAGAGGGTCCGCCCATGAGCCTTACCGCCGCGTTCGAAGATGCCGCCCGGGCGCACTTCTCCAATCCGCCAGCCACCTGGCGCCTTCAGCCCACCGCCAACGGATGGAACATCGTTGATCTGCACGGCGCGGTCCTCGACACGTACCCCACCCAGGTTCAGGCCGAAGAACGCCGCCACAACGGCCCTGCGGCTCAACGCTGGCATCGCCGCACTGACTGGTACCTCGGCTATGACGACACCAGCGGCAGCCGGGCTCTTACGACCCTGGAACGGATCATCGTGGCCGACCTCGTCGACGTCGTCGCCGGAGCCGACTTCGAGATCCGTCACGCGAGCAGCGTTCGGCCTGCACGCCTCGTCGGCCAAGATGCCGGCGACGATCGCCTGTGGTTGGCCGCCTTGCTTCCTGACGGGTGCTATCGAATTCGCGGGGACTTCTTCGGCACCTACCAAGCCGAGCAGCTCGATTTCCAAGATGAGCAGGCCGTTGCGGAGTTCCGGGCGTTTCTCTACGAACTCATCACCGGAAAGGAGCGGGAGGTCCCCGTCAACAACACGCGCCCGCCCACAAGGCTGCACTCGACTACGAAGAACGCGCAGGCAGCAGGCCTGGTCGAGAATCACTATTTGTGTCCCAGGGCGGCGGTATGATTGCACGGAATACGTTCTGCCACCAGCACTTCGACACACCAACACGTGAACAAATAAAGCAATTGAAGCAATTCGCGAACAGTCTTTAAGGCACAGCGCGCGGGAGGAATGTAATGGGTGACGCGGTTCATCTCGCATCCGGCGATCTGCAGGCGGCCATGTCTGCGTGGCGTGCGGACGTGCCTGGTCTGGTCGCTTACCCCGAGCTTCCCGTGGGTGTCGATGATGCGGCCACCGCTGCGGTTCTCGCCGCCATGGCTGGTTGGCCCATCGAACACACCACGATGGGCACTCACCGTGAGACGGCGGCCACCAAGTTCGATGGAGCGTCAGCTGCCACCACGGCTATCGTGAGCACAGCCGACGATGATGGGGCCGCTCGAATCGCCGCGGTGGAGCTCTGAGATGAGCCACTTACCGGGCTGGGAATCAGCACCCCCGGTCGTGGCCTACCCTGTGCCGCCGGTGCCGCCGTATCTACCGCCCGCTGGCCGTTCGAGGGGAAGTGGGGTCCGGCGTGCCCTGACAGCCCTGGGCGTCATTCTCTGCGTCTTTGGTGCCGCTCTGGGCGGCGTTCTCGTTGGAACGCATGTTGCATCCAAGCCCACTCCCGCGACACCAGCGTCCGCGGCTCCGCCGTCCCCGGCCACCGTGCACGCGCAGACGATCGATTTGTGTACACGATTCGCTACGGCCTACGCCGCCATTCCGACGCCACAGAACATTGCCGCCGACGTCGTGCCCGCAGCCAACTACATCGCAGATGCATTGCGCGACAACGCCATCGCCGATTCCGGGGTGCGCGCGGCGATCGCCAAGTCGTTGCAGCAGTTGCGGGATCAAGGTGCGGCGTTGAGCCGGCAACCGGCCCGGGGTGCAGTACAGCCGCCTACCGACTGGACCGCGGCTCCCGCCAACGCCGCCGATGACCAAGTGTGGTCGTCGTGCGAGGGGTATCAGGGGTGATCTGACGTGCCAACAGTTGCTTCCGGGGGCGATAGCGCATTCGCCGCGGCGATCAAGGCGGGTCGTTGGCCTAGCCCGGAGGTCTTTGAGCAGGTCGCGGCCGCCCATGATCAGCAGGCCTCCGCACTGGTCACCGCCGTGGACACCTCATGCGCGGTGCACAGGCCGCGCTTGGCGCAAGCACTGCAAGGACAAGCCGGTGATGCTCAGATCGCTGCGCACAACGCCAACATCGACCTGTGGGACACCCACGCCGACGTGTACACCCAATCGGCCAGTGCGGTCCGCAGTGCGGCTGGAGAGCTCCGCGGGCTGCAACATGACCTTCGGCTCCTCATCGAAGACAAAGAACCGCAATATAATTCTGCGCTGAAGCGTAAAGAACCCCTTGCCGCACAAGGGGTTTTGACCGATGCCCTCAACGAGGCTGACGGAATGGTGGCTACCCGCGGCGACGCCGCGGCCAAATACGTCCAGGGCGTGAACTTCACCGCGCCGCTCCCTCAAGCACCTGCTAGCCCGGACGGTCAGAACAACACGGACCGAAACGGCCCCCCAGAGCGCGACAAGCGGACAGACGCCTCCCACGACGGGGACAAGAAGGGAACCGCGACGGGCGACGGCGCAAACTCCACTGCCGCCGATCCCCAACGAGACGTCAAAACCGACATGCCGCCGAAAACGGACACACCCAACCCCGAAGCCGACGGCCCACCGCGTGATGCACGAACGGATCTGCCGCCGCCGGATGCGCTGCCGAATAGCCAGCAGCCTCTACCTGTGACCGGTCGGATGCCTGCCATGCCTTCGCAGCTCGGCGCTGGCGGCCAGGGTAGTGGTGGAAGCGGTGGCGGTTCCGGGATGTCGGGTCTAGGTTCGGCGTTCAAGCCGCCGTCCAGTTTGGGGTCATCCTCGTCGATGCCGACCTCGCCCGCGTCGTCGATGCCGTCGGTTCCTTCCGCGCCGTCGTCGTCCTCAGCGGCGTCACCGATGTCGAATCCGGGGTCAAGTTTTCAGTCCGGCTTGGCATCCGGGATGAGCGCTGCCGGTGGCGGTGGGAATTCCTTCGCTCCTTCTCCGGTGTCTCAGCAGATGCCGCAGCAGGCATTGGTCGCTCATCAGGCGGCCACGGGTGCTCCAGCGTTTGGGAGTGGCCCGGCCGGTGTGCCGCTGTCTGCGCCAGGTGGCGATGCCGGTGTCGGGGGCGGGACGGGCGGATCATCCAGTGGTGGAGGGGCGTCGGCCGGTGGCGGTACGCCGATGATGCCTCCGGCCGCGATGGGCGGTGGTGCGCCGTTGGCTCCCTACAGCGCGCCGGGGGCGGGCGCGGCCGGCGCTGCTGGTGGCGGCGCGGGGACCACTCCTGCGACGTCCGGTCAGTCCTCGCCGAGTGCGGGGTCGGGTGGCGTAGGTGCACCGGGTCCACTGGTGGCCGGTGGTGCCGGATCGACAGTGTCAGCGCCCGGGGTAGCCGCGCTGACCAGTGAGGTGAACCCAGACATGCTGTTGGCTCAGCGCGTGTTAGGTGGCTTGGCCCGCGGGTGTGAGGATTGGCCGGCGCCGATCGCATGGGCTGTAAGCGTTCTCAAGACACCAGTGGGTTCGCAGGTCATGGTGGCCAGCAGCCTCGGCGGCGGCAGCTACATGCCGGCGACGGTGTTCCTCCCGGCGACGGCACGGTTGGCGGTGGTGGATCCGGCGTTGCCGTATGGGTGGGCATGGCGTTGGATGGGATCTCAGAAGCCGTCGAAGCTTCTTGTCGACCACTTCGAGCAGTTGGGCAGAAAGGTTGCAGGAGTATCGATTTCGGCGATGGTCACCACTGAGTTGTGGCCAGATACACCTGCCGGGGTGACGGACTTTGCAGGGTTTGAGCATCGACAGGCTCTGCGATTGGCGAGTGTGGCCCCCTCACTTGATGGCGCGCATCAGCATCGGCTAACGGCTCTCGATCCTGTTCTAGCACAGCGTATCTCGTCGATAAATTCGAACGGTCGTGTGCATGCGGGTACGGCGGCCGCGGAGTTCACGGCGGCGGTGATCAGAGCGGCCACGCAGCCCGATCCAACAACCGGCAGGCCGCTGTCGTTTGAGGATGAGGCGATGATCCTGCAGGCGGTCTCGGCTGGACTTGCCGACACCGCAGCGTGGCAGAGATACCGTTTCCAGGTCGCAGGCCGCGACGGGAAAGCATGGTTGTTCCCGGACTCGCACGCCGCTCCTGATCCCGACGGCTCGGAGTTAAGTGAATCCGTCAACGTGTGGTATCGCTATTACTTTCGGGGCGGCCGGATTGTCGAACTTGTGGAGCTGTGGAAAGACGGTGGTGTTCCGCCGCTAGCCGAAATCGCTTATTGCGGTGTGCAGGCCGGGTTCGGGCCGGTGGTGTCTGCCCTTATCGGTGCTATCGAGCAGCGGATCCGCAGCGACGTTGGACAGCGCCCATGAGCGCTGCCAGACGTGGTCCTGATCCGGGCGAGCTCAGAGCGCGCCACTTAACTGCGCAGTACTGCCTGGCCTCAGTTTTGGCCGAAGCGCGGCGCGGCGAGCTAACAGCCGATTGGCGTGAACAACGGCTATCAGCAGCGGTGGCGGAGGTGCAGAAAGACGATGCGTCGCCACCGGAGGAGCCGTTCGATCCGCTGCAAATAGCTTTTGACCCGGACAACCCGCTGGCGCCGCTCGCGGCGTTGGATACCGGTCCGTTGGGCATCGAGCGGCGGCTAAGCAACTACTTCACGTTGTTGGATGTAGTCACCACCTGCCCGCTATCGCCGTGGGAGCCGGCCGCGGATGGATCGGCGCGTGCCGCATTGGAGGCCTGGTACGCGGCGTCGGTGGACTGCCTCGCCGCCCGCAGTGAGGGTCCCGAAATTCCCCGACGCGACGGCGAAGACGAAGACACACACCGCCTGCGGACGCAGCTAGTGACAAAGCGGCGGGCAGAAAGCCAACGGGACGCAGACCTGCTCACCGAAAGCTATGAGGCGGGGCTGGTGTCGGTCGGCGCCGGTGACGGCGGCTGGGTTGAACGATCGCGTCGTCGGGTCACGGATTGGCCTGGCTGTCTGAGCTTTTCCCGCTTGGAGCATCTGTGGGCGCTTGATGATCCGCTGTATGTCACCAGCCGCGAGTGGCTGCCGGTGTATTGGGGTGACCGCCCGTAGCGGTTCTGTGGGTGTGGGCTTCAGGTCTGGCCCTTCCTCGTAGTGGCCGCGTGGGTGCGTGGTGTGGTGGCCGTCAAGGCTCGACGTAGTCGACCGCGCAGCGGCGTGGCCACGGTCTTGACGGCCACCACACCACGTTGACCACAATCGAGGCCGAGGAAGGGCCACCACCTCCGCTGGGGACGTGCGCACCCGCTCGCGGGCGGCGGCTGTAGGTTCTCACGGAACGTGGCGGAATCTCGCGGGTGATGGCGAAGCGACGGCGGATCCGCCACGTTCGCCAGACACGCTGGCCTCAAACCGGGTAGCCGTGAGCCGAAACGGTCCGCGTTCCCACCGCCGCGTAGGCCACCTCATAAATCGGCTTCACCTCGATGAGCACGGTGCGGCCATCATGCAGCCGTGCCGCTACGTCTTATCCGTAACGGTGAGGTACTTGCGGCATGACGATGCAGTAGCGCCCGATAGCTACATGTGTAGGACGTAGCGGGAGACGGCGCACGTCGTGCACATGGCGACGCTGACCTGGCGAGCCGAAACAATAGGATCGCTGTTTGGAACTATGGATAAACGCGTGGGCGGTTCGCCCACGACATGACGATCCGATGATGGGAGACTCCCGCCGATGGGCAAGCTGGACGCTGAGGCGGCCCTCGAAGACTGTCACCCCGTGTACGGCGCGCTTCGCCGGATGCTGTTCTTGCTGTCGGCCGAACACAGCCACGCCGCGGGCTTTACGGTGCTGCGCGGCCTCACGGCTGCGGAGCCGATGCGTCGGCAGCTTCGCCGGCGATTGGCGCCCAACGATCCGATACTGGCCAGTACAGCGTTCGGAGTGCGCTTCCCGGGACCAATGGGGTTGGCCGCAGGCTTCGATAAGGATGGCACGGGACTATCGACCTGGGGCGCGCTGGGTTTCGGCTACGCCGAGCTCGGAACCGTCACCGCGCGTCCACAACCGGGCAATCCCACGCCGCGGCTATTCCGGCTGCCTGCCGATCGCGCCCTGCTGAACCGGATGGGCTTCAACAACCGCGGTGCCAGCGAACTCGCCCTGCGGCTAGCGCAAAATCACTGTGTTGACATCCCAATCGGGGTCAATATCGGCAAGACCAAAGCGACTTCGTCCATGGATGCTGCCGACGACTACCGAGCGAGTGCCCAACTGCTCGGTCCGCTGGCGTCCTATCTGGTGGTCAACGTCAGCTCACCCAACACCCCAGGGCTGCGGGAACTTCAAGCAGTCGAGTCACTGGGGCCCATCTTATCGGCCGTGCTCGCGGCGACCTCGGCGCCGGTGCTGCTGAAGATCGCACCGGATCTCTGTGATTCCGACATCGACGAGATCGCGGATCTGGCAGCCGACCTGGGGTTGGCTGGCATCGTCGCAACCAACACCACGGTGGCCCGCGACGGCTTGGTCACTGCGGGCGTCGACCGCCTCGGTCCCGGCGGCATCTCCGGCTCACCGCTGGCGCGCCGAGCCACAGAGGTACTGCGCCGACTCTACGGTCGCGTCGGCGACCGGCTGTCGCTGGTCAGTGTTGGCGGTATTGAAACCGCCGAGGATGCCTGGGACCGCATTGCTGCGGGCGCCTCGCTACTGCAAGGCTATACCGGCTTCATCTACGCGGGACCGATGTGGGTCAAGGACATTCACGACGGCATTGCCCGCCGGCTCCGCGATCACGGCTACTCGTCCCTCACCGCCGCAGTCGGGTCGGCTACCCGCACCGGCAACGACGGTGCGCATTAGAATTAGCCATCGACGACTGAACATCCAACCTGAAGACCGCGTAAGTCATGGCATCGGATGGCTTCTTTAACAGGCTGATCACCGTGTCTTGTTATCCCAGGGTCAGCACCATTCACGACGGCTACACCGTTACGGATAACACTGTCACCTACGTGAGAAAACGGCCTTCTGAAGCACGTCGGTAACTGTCTTGTCTTACACACTCGTAATGACGTTACGGATAAAACGTCGGGGTAGTAAGACCTGGTGTGACCGCCCCACAGGTAGGGGACCCGCACTGGCTGTTCTTGGAATGTTGCCACCAAGCTGCTGTCATTCAAGATCCGCAGTAACCGGGCCTCGAATCGGCTGTCCCAGGGGACTTTGCGGCCGAGCTTGGCGAGAAATGTTCCGCCGTGCCCCTCTTCACTCACATCGACCTGGCGAGCTGCGCGGTCGGGAATCGGGCAGGGTGACTCGGTGGTGTCGGCCGGCCACTCGATGTGGCTGAGCCAGCGTTGCAGGTGCGCGGTTGCGCAAGTGTCGGCGACGGCGGCGACGGCCGCTTTACGCTCAACGCGCTCCAGAGTTCGCAGCCGGTTATGAACTCTGGCGACTCGGGAGTGGACTTCGTTGGCAAGTCGGCTGGTGTCAGCTGCGCCGTGCCCGGAGAGACGGAGTTTTAGAACTGCGAAATGCTTTGTCAATGGCCCAGTTTCAGCCGCACATGCTTCCAGCGTGAGCCGCCGAACAAGTAGCTCGACATCGGCAGTGGAATCGGGACCGTACCGTGCAGTCAGCATGTCGCGAGTAGATCCGTCCTGCACGGACTTGAGCGCCCGGCTAACTAACCACCCTCCTCACGGAGCGGTCGACGAGTTGGCGGACCCGCTCCCGTGAAACGCCATGGTGGTCGCCGATTTCCTGCAAGGTGGCACGATCGCGTCCGTCTATGCCGAATCGCCTGGTCAAGATGTCGTGTTCACGGTCATCGCGGGAAAAGCGGCTGAGCATCGACAACACCAGGTCGTGGACAGGGGCGACATCGCCGGCCAGCTCATCGAGCCAGACACAGAATTGATCGACGTCAGAGGGATGTACCAGCGGCGGCGGCGACAACGGACCAAGGTCAGCCATAGCAGCAATGAGTGTGACAGGTTTGGCTGGCCCCGTTTGATCGCAGAGTGTCAGGCTTGAGTGTCATTCGCCAGGGTGATGGGACCACCGGTTCGCCAGGGGGTCATCAACCACGGACCAATTCAACCACTGAGCACCTGCTCGCCCGCAGCGCAGAGGTCCGGGCAAAATGGACGCGGTGCAGGCATTGACGATCCGCGCTGGCGTCCTTGACGTGGCTATCGAGCGTCACGGTCATCCGGGCGGGTGGCCGGTCGTGCTTTTGCATGGATTTCCCTACGACCCCCGTTGCTACGACAAGGTCGTACCCCTGCTGGTTGCCGCGGGAGCAACTGTGGTGGTGCCCTACCTGCGCGGCTATGGGCCCACCCGCTTTCTGGAAAGGGCGACGCCACGCTCAGGGCAACAGACCGCGCTGGCCTCAGATCTTCGTGCCTTGATCACCGCGCTTGAGGGGGCCCCACCGATCGTCGCCGGCTTCGACTGGGGCGGTCGCGCCGCATGCGTGGCCTCCGCACTGTGGCCCGGCCAGCTACGTGCGCTGGTCACCGTGTCGGGCTACAACGTACAAAGCATCGCCGCCGCGTCGTCACCGGCGCCACCAGAAGTCGAGCGCAAGCTCTGGTATCAGTACTACCTGCACGGCGAGCGAGGCAGAGCCGGGCTTGACACCTACCGCCGTGAGTTCGCGCGCCAGTTATGGCACGAGTTCTCACCGCACTGGGACTTCAGCGATGCCGAGTTCGCCGCGTCCGCAGCATCATTCGATAATCCCGACTTCGTCGACGTTGTCGTGCACTCCTACCGGCACCGCTACGGCCTGGCCGCAGGCGACCCCGCCTACCAGCACCTAGAAGACCAAATCGCAGCCCAGCCCCCAATTACGATCCCGACGGTCGTTGTTGATCCCCAAGCCGACCCTCTAGTGCCCCCAGGGTTGCCCCGCGCAGTCCACGAATGGCGCCTCTCTGCCCTGCTAGACGTTCGTCGCGCTGACGTCGGCCACAACGTGCCCCAAGAAGCACCAGAAATATTCGCCGAGGCAGTCCTGCACGCCCACACCCACAGCTGAACGGGAAAGTTCCACTACTCAGACCGTCACGGTGCGCGTCTTTAGGCTCGTCAGAAACCTAGAAACCGTTTCTCCACCGAGGCAACGGTGGAGCCAAGCCAATTTGCTCTAGTGGGTCCGTCCGAACTTGACAGACTCAAGCAAACGGTAGCGACGACGACTGACGTGCACGAGCCGCGCACATTGCGGCAGTCAAAAGCGCGGCCTGAGAGAAGCGTCGGCCGCTCCGCCGTTCGTGAGGCGAATCGGCAACCGCCCAGCGCCGCCCAGAAATGCAGTCAGACATGAGGACCGACAGCAGCGGCTTCTACAGTCCGATGTCGTAGCCGGTGTCGCTGCCGCGGTCGCGGGTGGGCGCCTGGGCGCGGTTGAGGTAGTCGTGTAGCCAGCGGTTCTGCTGGGCCTGCTGGTCGGCTTGGTGGTCTTTCCAGGTGCGGTAGGCGGCGCGCCGCGATGCGGTGTCGTGGTCGCGTTTGTCGGCGAAGCGAGCGACCCGTTCGGGCAGCTGGGTACGGTCGGCGTCGGCGGCGACCTGGTGCACGGTCTGGGCTCGGCTCTCGCGGCCGGTGATGGCCCGGACGAGGGCCGTGGCCTGCTGGGGGTCACCGCGGCGGGCTTGGTGCAGGCCGGGGTCGGGTTGGGCGTGTTCGTGGTCGCCTTCACCGGCGATCTTGTCGTAGATGAAGGCGCGGTTGATATCGCGGCCGCGGGTCATGCCCACATAGAGGGTGTTGCGCTCGGTGCGTTCGCTGACGATCGGATACGAGGTGTCGGCGGTGACACCTTGGGCCGATTGCAGGGTGACGGCGTACCCGTGGTGGACGTGCTCGCGCAGGTAGTCCCCGCCCAGGACGGCGACCGCGTCGTCGGTGATGCGCCGGGCTTCGATCCGCGGCCGTTCGTCGTGGGTGTCGATGGCCGTGACTACCCAGCGTTGCCCGTTGCGGACTTGGTCGGCGCGGGTCGTGGTGTCGAGGTGGCCGCGGTCGTCGGGGGCTGCCCAGACGTTGATGTCGGTGGTGTTGTCGCGAGTGACCACGATGTCGCCGACCCCGATGCGGTGGCCACGGGCACCGGTGACGGTGGGGGCATCAGGTGCGACGCGATCATGGTGGATCTGTTTGTTCAGTGCGTCGCACAGTTCCCACCGATCGGGGATCAACAGTGCGTCCTTGCCCGCGGCTGTGTCGGCGCGGTAGTCGGCCAGCGCGTCGGCGGCCATGGTGACCTCGTCACCGCAGCGCAGCCGATCGTGGTCGCGATACCACGCCACGGCGCGGCGCAGCGGGTTCGGGCCGCCACTGCCCAGCCCCAGCGAGGCGGCACGTTCTTCCGGGTCGCGCATCCGCCAGACCTCTGACAGGCGTTGAGACCACGGCAGATCGTCGCAGAGTTGTTCGAACATGCCGCCGCGTTTACGCACCGGAGACAGCTGATAAGCGTCCCCGACTGGCACCACTTTCGTCGCGGCCGCCGTGGTGTAGGTCAGCAGTTCGCGCAGCTGGTTGTTGCCGATCAAACCGGCTTCGTCGACCACCACGATCGTGCGGTGATCCAGCGTCAACCGCCCGTGGCGTAGCTCGAGCAACGCCTTGTCGACGGTGTAGGCCTCGTCGCCGGCGCACTCGTTCTTCGCCACAT
>NZ_JACKTY010000012.1:0-338195 GCF_025822605.1 Mycolicibacterium komossense
ATGCGACTGGGCCCAGCACGGCCACACCAACATCAACGACCTCACCTTCGCGTGCGGCCCCCACAATCGGCTGGTCGGACCCGGTGGGTGGCGGACCCGGAAACGCAAAGACGGCCGAACCGAATGGATCCCACCACCACAGCTGGACACCGGCCAAGGCCGCATCAACAAACACCACCACCCCGAGGAATTACTACTACCCGGGGGCGGGGATGACGGTCCGGACGTGTCGGACTGACAAACTGCCGCAACAGTTAAGCCAAAATAGCCCGTTCCCGTAGCAGAGCTTTCTTGTTGCCGCGGGGCACTCGACGCAACCTTGGAGGAAGCCCGGGTGGCTTCATGCTGGGCTCATGTGCCGCGCGAGAAGTCAGCCGTCCAGACCTGGACGGAAGTTCGCCGAAGGGTGCAAGCCTGTAAGGACCCGTCGATGACTACTACCGGACTCGCTGCTGAACAAGCAGCGCCGGCGAGAGTCGGCAATCCGGGCGCCATCGACAAGTCGCCGATCGACCCGCGCTTCAAGAATCGCGGCCGCGAGAAGATCCGCCGCCGCGCCCGCTTCTGGAGCGGCTGGGCACTGTGCACCGGGGTGCCCATCCTGTCGATCGTGATCTGGCAGCAAGAAGGTCACCAGGACCGATTCCTTGAACGATCCGGCCAGATTCGCGGCGATCAACGACTTCTTCGGGCGGTTGCGCAAGGTCTGCGAGGAGTGGATCCCCGACCATGGGGCCGAGTAGGCGAGAATGCCGCGCTGACCCAGGACGGGGCAAAAGTCAACTGGGAGAACAGTTCACATCGGACGTTCTGCAAGGTCGGAGAACCGCAGTTCCTCAAGGTCCGGCAGGACATGGTGAACGCCGCGTATAAGATCGGTGGACTCAAGGCCGACACCGACACCGGTATCGGTTACACCACGATCCTGGACCCGACCACCACCGGGTAAGGACCTCAAGGAGGCGGCGATGAGCTACAACCCGACGATGCAGAAGGCAACCCTCGCCGACGTCCCGCGGGATGTGCACGGATTGATCTCCAAGCGCACAGCCGAACTCGACGGTGTCGCGGTCACCGAAGTCACCTTTGGTGTCGGCGCTCGATGGTCGAACGATCTCAAGGAGTACGCGGGCACTGACTTGTGTCAGCTACCCCATGTGGCATTGGTAACCGGCGGGACGCTGGCGGTCGAGATGGCTGACGGAACCAACGACGAATTCTCCACAGGTGACGTCATGCTCCTCCCGCCCGGCCACGACGCGTGGACGGTCGGGGATCAGGCGTGTACTTTCGTCGAATTCTCCCGTGGCGGCGACTACTACGGCAGCGACTGACGTTTCACGCGCGGGCGCCGAGCAGGGTGGCCAGCGCTATCGCCGCCTGGAGCATGAATGGCTCTGAGTCGTGCCCCGCGCTCAACGGGACACCGCCGCCGAATCAGGCTTCCCTTAGAGTCGGCTTTGCGCTCACGCTGAGTGCAGCCGTTGCCGCTCTGCGTGCACCTGATGAACATATGGGTATGACTGCGCCCGAGCCGCACGCCACCGACACCACCTCGGGACTTGCGGGAATCGCGTCCACGCTGGAGGACATCGCTGCGCGGCTCAACGTCAAGTCCGTCTTGGTGATGCGCTCCGAACCCGATTCGATGGTGGTGGCTGCCACGGCGGGCGAAGCGACCAAGCATTACACGGTGGGTGCCGCGGGAAAGAAGGCCGGTGCTGACGACACCCGTATCCCGCTGTATTGCGAACGGGTGGTGGACACCGACTCCGAACTCTTTGTCCGGGATTCCCGTGCAGATGCGACGTTCGCGGGCAACGAGGACGAGACGGACTTCGGGCTGCACAATTATTTTGGTCTTGCAGTGCATGATTCGACGGGAAACGTGGTCGGTACCGTCTGTGTATTGGATGACCGGCCCCGGGACTACACCGACGACCAACGTCACGAACTGCGGCGACTGCGTTCCGAAATCGAAGCCGTGGTCAGCCAGGATGCGACTGCACTGGGCTTGGACCTGGGGGAGGTTTCATGACCCGCCGTGGATGCCTCCTGGGCGCGCAATCGGGCGCAGATCATCGTGGCCGACCAATTGGGTTTCGACGCGACTGAGGTGGCGCAACATGAGGTCAACCCGGGCGGTGACCATTACGATCAGCTCGAAGCGTGCACTGCCAGTGCAGCATTGGCCGGGTGCGGCGATTGGAAAGGATTGCAGCGTAGCTGCCGACAACTAGTTCGCCTTGAGGAGGTGTTCCGACACCTGGAGCATCAGACGCCGCGGAGTAACCCGATAACCGTTGGCCAGCAACACGTTCCGTAGCCCCGACACCACGGTCGGCGTCGACTTGTCCAGCGCCGCCAAAGCAGTGTCCACCACCTGTGTGGACGTCTGGCGTCCGCTGGTCAGGAACTCTTCGCCGGTGCGCGCGAAGAACTCGGTCTCGGTGGCACCCGGGCACAGGGTAAGGACTCGGACTCCGGTGGATTTTGTCTCCTGCCAGAGGGCCTCGGTGAACGACAGCACGAATGCCTTGGTGGCGCCGTACACCGCCATCCCTGGGGTGGGCTGAAACGCCGCGGTGGATGCGACGTTGATGACCAGTCCGTGCCCCGCCCGGGTCATCGCCGGCAGGAACGAACCGGTGAGTTCGACCAGCGTCACGCAATTCAGCTGGATCTGCGCCGCGTTGTCGTCCACCTCCTGCTTGGCGAAGTCGCCGTGCAGACCGACACCCGCATTGTTGACCAGAATGTCGATGCGACGCCCGAGGCTCGCGACTTTGCCGGTCAACTCGGCCGCGGACCCGGGAACCGCCAGGTCAGCGGCGATGACATCGATGGACAATCCCGGGCGCTGTTCGAGCAGTCTGCTGCGCAGTGCCGTCAACTTGTCCTCCCGTCGCGCGACGAGGACCAGGTTGGCCCCCCGTCGGGCCAGCTGCACAGCGAACTCTTCTCCGATCCCGCCACTGGAGCCGGTGATCAGAGCGGTGTCATTCTCTAGGTTCATCTACCCATCCTGGTGGAATCGACCCGCCGGACCAAGTGTTGGATGAAATCGTGGCAATCGATGACCTCTTCACACCGCTGACCGTCCGCTCCCTGACCATTCCGAATCGGTTCGCGATGGCGCCCATGACCCGCCAGGCGTCACCCGGTGGCGTCCCCGGCGCGGACGTGGCCGAGTACTACCGACGCCGGGCCGCAGGCGGGGTCGGGCTGATCATCACCGAAGGAGTCCGGCTGCCGGACCCGGCCGCGGGCTACCCGTACGCCATCCCGACGCTGGCTGGAGATGACGTCCTCGCGGGGTGGAACCGCGTCGTGGACGCCGTGCACGCCGAAGGCGGCACCATCGCGGCGCAGCTGTGGCACCAAGGTGTGCAACGTGATGACGCTGACGGCGTGGTGCCGGTCGGCCCGTCGGGCGTCGACGGACTGGGCAAGCCCAGGGGCCGGGCATTGAGAATCGAGGAATTACACCAGATCGCGGCGCTGTTCGCGCGCAGTGCCGCCACCGCGCGCGAGGTCGGCTTCGACGCCGTCGAACTGCACGGCGCCCACGGCTACTTGCTGGATGAGTTTCTCTGGGAGAGAACGAATATGCGCGCCGACAGCTATGGCGGGTCACTCGCCGGTCGAACCCGCTTCCCGGCGGAAGTGGTGACCGCGGTACGCGATGCCGTCGGCCCGGACTATCCGATCGTCTTCCGCTTCTCGCAGTGGAAGGGCACCGACTACACGGCGTCGATCGCCGATGACCCGACCCAGCTGCAGGATCTGCTCGCTCCGCTGGTCGAGGCCGGCGTCGACATCCTGCACCCGTCGACGCGTCGGCATTACACGCCGGCGTTCCCGGACGTCGACCAGGACCTCAGCCTTGCGGGATGGACGAAGAAGGTTACCGGCCTGCCCGTAATCGCCGTCGGCTCCGTCGGGCTGGAGACGCAGTTCCGAAGCGAAAAACAAGGCCAGGTAATCCAGCCCGCGCCCGTCGACCGTGTGGTGGCGCAGTTCGAGGCCGGTGAATTCGACGTGGTGGCGATCGGACGCGCGCTGCTCGCCGATCCAGCGTGGGTGAACCGGCTGCGCGACGGCGAGCTCGGCGGCTTTGCCGGCTACCACCCCGAGACGGCGCTTGCTTCGCTGGCCTGAGCTGGTGTGGCCCCGCACGTGACGTTCGCCTCTACCGTCGCCGCGACCGGCAGTCAGCGTAAAAGTCTCCGTCGCAAGCATATTGGGATCTGGCCAAGTTAAACTCGTTCTGACCGCCGCCGTGCGGATTATCTTGACCTATTGTGTTGCGACAATCTGATGCCCTCCGCCCGTTCGTGCTGTCGGCGTTCACCATGTCCACGGTCTCGCATGGCAACTTCGGACTGTGGCGCCATCCGCAGGACCAGACGGCGCGCTATACCGACCTGCGGTACTGGATCGAGCTTGCTGCGCTGCTCGACACGGGTGGATTCGACGTCCTCTTCATCGCCGACGCGGTCGGCCAGCTCGACGTTTACGGCGGCTCCGCCGAGGCGGCGCTGCGCGGGGCGGTGCAGACGCCGGTCACCGACCCCCTGCTGGCAGTCTCGGCGATGGCCGCGGCGACGGAGCGGCTGGGATTCGGAATCACGGTGTCGACCACGTACGAGAGCCCGTATCTGTTGGCGCGCAAATTCAGCACACTGGATCACCTGACCGGGGGTCGCATCGGCTGGAACATCGTGACGTCCTTACTCGACAGCGCGGCGCGCAACATCATCGGCAGGGAGCGGCAGATCCCGCACGACGAGCGGTACGCAATGGCCACCGAATTTCTTGAGGTGACCTACAAACTCTGGGAAGGCTCCTGGGAATCGGACGCGGTCATTCGTGACCGCGTCGGCGGTGTGTACACCGACGCCGACAAGGTGCACGCCATCGAACACGACGGCCGCTATTTCAGCGTGCCAGGTGCACATCTGGTGGAACCATCGCCACAACGCAGCCCCGTGCTGTTCCAGGCAGGCACCTCACCGGCAGGGCGTGAATTCGCCTCCAGGAACGCCGAACTCGTGTTCGTGAACGATCCTCGACCCGACGTGCTGCGAGCGAATATCGACGACATCAAACGTCGTGCCGTCGCGCACGGCCGCCATCCGGACTCGATCAAGTTCATCACGTCCGTCGGGATCGTGGTCGACAGCACGGATTCGGCGGCCCGCGCCAAAGCAGACGAGTTGGCGGCCTACCACGATCTGGACAGCGGACTGGTGCTGTTGTCCGCGGTCAGTGGGGTGGACTGGTCGGGTTACGGAGTGGACCGGCCGATCGAACAGTTCCACACCGACGCCAGCCGGTCCATCCTGGCTTCGGTCAACGACACCGATACTCGGCACCGGATCACGCTGCGCGACTACGTCGGCGGTCTCGGCGGTTTCGGAGGCGAACTGTTCGTCGGCTCGGCGGTGACCGTCGCCGATGACCTGGAGGCCTATGCGGAGCGATCGGGCGTCGATGGCTTCAACATCAGCTATCAGGTCACACCGGGCAGCTTCGCCGACGTCGCCGACCACCTCATTCCTGAGTTGCGCAGGCGCGGCCGGGCGCAGCCGCAGGAGGCGCCGGTCACCCTGCGCGAGCGACTCTTTCCCGGTGGTTCGGCACTGCTGCCCGAGGATCACCCCGGCACGGCATATCGGCGTGGCCACAAAGAATCTGGCCGATTTCATCGCTGACGCGCGCGTCACTATTGCGGCATTGTTGCCATTACTGAATCGATACGTTAATCACCTGCGCGCCAACGGTATACGCCGCAGGTCCATGCGTCACGGCCCAAATGGGTCCGGAAAGGCAGACATCGTGACCACATCGCAGCGGCCCACGCCGCCAAACGAGCTGGGCGCCAAGCAATCCCCCGCCGAGAGTACCGGCCTGGAACGGGACGCCCTCGGCCCGTGGGGTGTCTTCGCCCAAGGCCTGGCCGCTGCCGCGCCCAGCGTGGCGATCGCGGTCGTGCCGTTTTCACTGTTCGTCGCCGCGGGTAAGGGTGCGGCCTGGGCCGCGGTGATCGGTCTGGCAATCGTCGCCCTGATCGCGACCACCATCAGCTTCCAGGCTAAACGCACAGTGACATCGGGCTCACTGGGCACCTACACCGGTAACGGCCTCGGACCCGGCTTCGCCTTCGCGGCCGGGTTCAGCCTGCTGTTCGGTTATATCGGATTCGCCACCACCGGAACCTTGGGCGGCGTGCTCTACCTCGATTCCTTCCTCGAATCGGTCGGCCTCGGTTCGCAGGCGTCGTGGTTCCGGCTACTGCTCGTGATCGTCGTGGTGGCGATCGCGGTCTACCTGCCCTACCGGGGCGTGTCCCTGACCGCGAAGTATGAGCTGGCGTTCGAGGTCGTTGCGCTGGTATCGATCTTCGTCA
Organism: Mycolicibacterium komossense; assembly: GCF_025822605.1. Classification (GTDB taxonomy): domain Bacteria; phylum Actinomycetota; class Actinomycetes; order Mycobacteriales; family Mycobacteriaceae; genus Mycobacterium; species Mycobacterium komossense. The sequence continues at coordinate 6,413 of NZ_JACKTY010000012.1, forward strand.
TCATCGTCGCGTTGTACATCGGCAACGGGTTCCGCATCGACTGGGCGCAATTGGACCCCGGTCACCTCACTTCCAGCGCGACGTTTATTGCCGCGGTGACCGCCGTGGGTTCCTACGCAGGGTTCGAAAGCGTCGCATCGCTGGGTGCGGAGGCCAAGGACGCGCACCGCAGTATCTCCCGCTCACTGCTGCGGGTGGTGCTGATCATCGGTGTGCTGTATCTGATCGCCACCTACCCGCAGGTGCTCAAGTTCGACCTGATCGACGGTGACAAGGCGGTGCTGCCGCAGCTCGCCGACTCCGCGGGAATCTCCTGGGTGAATTACGTGGTCAGCGCCGCCGTCGCGGTGTCATTCATCGTCTTCGTCACCGCTGTCACCACTGCCGCGGCCCGATCCCTGTTCACCTTCGCCCACGAGGGTGCGTTGCCTCGAGCCTTCGCGAGAGTGCATCCCACTCACAAAACACCCTGGGTGGGGGTGGTTTTCGTCGGTGCATTGGCACTTGTCTTCGCCGTCGTGGCGACCTTCAGCTCGGCGGGCCGGCTGGTATTCGATGTCTACGGCGGCTACGTGGCCAACTGGGGATTCCTGGTCAGCTATCTGCTGGTGGTGATCGCGACACCTATTTGGTTGCGAAAGATCAACGCGCTGACCCCAATTCGTCTCGTGGTCTCCGGGCTGGCCACTCTTGGGCTTGCGTATATCATCTTCAGCAACTTCTTCCCGGTGCCCGAATTCCCCTTCAACATCTTGCCGTTCGTGTTCGCTGCGATCCTGTTGGCCGGACTGATCTGGTACTGGTACCTGCTTCGGACCCGTCCAGAGGTCGCCCGTCGGATCGGCACCATCCAGACTCTGTCCGACGAAGAACAACAGCGACTGGCCGACGAGGGCATCTCGCACGCCCTAGGCGATCAGGCGCCGTCACCATCCTCGGAGGGGCCTGGCGCGCGATGACCGCCACTGCAGACGTTGCCACCGAAACCTGGAAAAGTCGGCAGGCAACCAGCCACGACTATCCGGCCATCGCGGATTTCCTGGCAACCGCGACCGGCCTCGGTGGACGCAAGTTCGCCGCAGACTCCCGCGATGTTGCCGAGCAACTGGAGTCGGCCTACCCGGGCGCCGCGACCGTGCTGCGTGACGGCAGGGGACAGGTCAGAGGCTATGCCGCGATACATCCGCCGCATGGGCTGCAGCCGGAGATCTTAGGGGACTTCGTCTTCGATCCCCAGACTCCGACGCGGTCGGTCGAGAGCATCGTAGCGGCGGGTGTCGCCAGGTTTCGGCGGGAGGCGGTGCAGCACCCGGGGACGTTCCTGCGGGTGTTCATCGGCGCGGACCAGTCAGCCGCCATCGAGGCGTTGCGAAAGCACGGCGCCAGCCAGGAGGGCCAGTTCATCCGAACCCGAAAGCCGCTCTCCGAGGAAGATGTTGATGCATTGCGATCAGCGAGTGCGGCCGGGGTGACGGTGCTGAGTTGGCCGGAGGTACTGACCCGTGGTCTGGGGGAGCAGGTTCGCCAAGTCCAGTACGACACTTTCCTCGAGCACTTCGGCAACATGTCCAAGACGCCGGAGCTGTGGCGCCACCATATCGAGAGCCGTTCTTTCACACCCGATTTCAGTCTCGCCGCCATCGACGACAAGGGTGTCGTCATCGGCTATGTGCTGGGATCGACCTACACAGCGGGAGCGTCGCATGGGCGCGAGCGTAGCGCCCACACCGACTACATCGGCGTCCGCGGCGATCAACGCCGCCACGGTCTGGGCGAGCTGTTGTTGAAGAAGATCTGGCTCGCCGCGCTGCAACGGGGTCTTTCGGCGGCATCTTTAGGCACCGACATCCACAACCGCAGTAACGCTCACCTGCTTTATCGGCGGTTGGGATACGTTGCGGTCGAGGACCAGTTTGCTTACCTCATCGACGCAGGCTCGGCGAAAGGCCACGGCGGACCGGCTAACTAGGCGGACACCTTGACCGCGGTCGGATTTCTGCCTAGGAAGGTCAAGGTGTCTGCGCTTCACGACGACAGATTGTCCGCCGGCGTCATCACGCCGATCAGCTAGACCTTTGGCCGGTCCTCAGATATACATCGCAGGATCGATGTAGCTGGTCGGGTCAACTCCGGGCTCCCGCTGCCTCTCGGTGCGCTTACGCACCACCGCGGGGATGCCGGTCGCGATCGACTGTGCGGGCACGTCGTGAGTTACCACGGAGTTGGCCCCGATCGCACTGTCATCGCCGATGTTCAGCGGCCCAAGGATTTTCGCACCTGCGCCGACGGTGACCCGGCTGCCGAGCGTGGGGTGGCGCTTGCCCTGCTGCAGTGATCGCCCGCCCAGGGTCACCCCGTGGTAGAGCATCACGTCGTCGCCGATCTCGGTGGTTTCCCCGATCACCACGCCCATTCCGTGGTCGATGAAGAACCGGCGGCCGATGGTCGCACCTGGGTGAATTTCTATCCCGGTGAGGAACCGGGTGAACTGCGTCAGAATGCGGGCGGGTCCACGCAGTGCTGGCTTCGCCCACAGTCGGTGGGCCAAGCGGTAAGACCAGATGGCGTGCAGACCCGAATAAACCAGGGCGTTCTCGACGTCGCCGCGGGCAGCCGGATCGTGCGTCCTGGCGTTTTGCAGGTCCTCGCGCAACGCAGAAAACAATGTCGTCATGGCGGGTGCTAGTCCCTGATGTGCTCGAAGAGCAGAGTTGAGATGTACCGCTCGCCGAAGTCGCAGACGACTGTGACGATGAGCTTGCCGGCGTTCTCCGGACGCTTTGCGAGTTCCAATGCCGCCCAGACGTTCGCGCCCGAGGAGATCCCGCCGAGGATGCCCTCCTCGGTCCCCAGTTCCCGCGCGACCTTGATGGCGTCGTCGAAGGTGACGTCGATGATCTCGTCGTAGATCTCCCGGTCGAGGATCTCGGGGATGAAGTTTGCGCCGATGCCCTGGATCTTGTGCGGTCCGGGATCGCCGCCATTGAGGATCGGGGAATCCTTGGGCTCGACGCCGACGATCTGCACTCCGGGCTTGCGGGACTTGAGGTTTCGACCGACTCCGGTGATGGTGCCGCCGGTGCCGATGCCCGCGACGAAGATGTCGACGTCGCCGTCCGTGTCGTCCCACACTTCGTTGCCCGTGGTGGCCTCGTGGATGGCCGGGTTGGCCGGGTTGGCGAACTGATTTGCCGAGACCGCGTTCTCGGTGTCGGAGATGAGTTGCTTCGCCTTGGCTACCGCGCCCGCCATGCCCTCTGAACCAGGGGTAAGGACGATCTCGGCGCCGAAGGCGCGCAGCATCACCCGGCGCTCGGTGGACATCGTCTCCGGCATGGTCAGGATGACCTTGTATCCGCGCGCCGCACCGATCATTGCCAGCGCGATACCCGTGTTACCACTGGTGGCTTCGACGATCGTCCCGCCCGGCTTCAGCTCGCCCGACCGCTCGGCGGCGTCGATGATCGCCACCCCGATGCGGTCCTTGACGCTATTGGCGGGGTTGTAGAACTCCAGCTTGGCCACCACCTGCGCGTCGAGCCCCGCGGTCAGGCGGTTCAGCCTGACGAGCGGAGTGCGCCCGACCAACTCGCTGACGTTTTCGTAGATCTTGGCCATCGCCGTCCCCTTCTGCGCCACCTTTATCGCCCGGCGCGGGCTGTGGCCGCGCGGCTGTCACACCGTAGCTGGTTTCACGGGGTGCCCACCAGAGTAGGGCCGGTGTCACGGCCTGTCAGGCCCACGTATGAGGCTGTCCGAGCTGGGACACGGCGGCCGGGCCATCGACGGCTCCGGAGCGGTTGTAGGGGAGCTTGGACAACGCTGCCCCCACGGCGCAGGTGTTGCTAACGGCCGCGAACGTCAGGCCTCCGCCGACCGGGCTACCCAACCACTTGAGCTTCCGGACGGCAATGCTGCCCGGCACCGAGGACGGCACTATCGAACCGGCCACCAGCCGTGCCTGCCGTTCCAGGTCCCAGCGCTCGGCGCCACGGCCGACCTCCTGGCTGCTGTTGTCCCAGTCGACGATATTGGCCCGCTGCTCGCGGAAAAGGTCAAGGCGGACGTTATGTGGCCCAGGGAATGCAGGTGGTCGCGAACTCTGCGGGAGTCCGGACATTCACAATCTGGAGCGGGGTTCAGGAACCGAGCCGGTCGCGGGCGACATCGTTTCGATCACGGCGCGTTTAACCCCCGCCAAGGCCGATGAGGTCTGGCGTTGTGGAATTCGTTCTCGACGGGAACACACAGTCCGCGCGGGACGGTTGAGCAGTGAGGCGGTCACCGGGGCCGCGCCAGCCGGCGGGGCCACTGTAGTTCGATGTGTGGGTATCAGAACGGCATCTACTGATGCGCCTTCGTGAACGCGTGCGGACATCGTGTTGGATTCACCGCGATTAGTAATGTCGGCAGCCTGCGTCGCCGTCGCTAGCGTCGAGTCACGCATTGCGCTCACACAATGTCTCACCCGCCGCGAACCAGCTTCGCCGATCTCGCCGCCCGGGATCAGCGCGTCTGACATCGGACAACGCAGGGAGTCGCACGTGACTGATCTGGGACCTTTCGAGTGGATGCGCCATGTTATGGGCGATGAAGAAGCCGAAGAGGTCTATGCCGAACTCTGTAGCGGCGGGAGTCCCGGGGCACGTGCCACCGCGGCGGCGGCATCGTATCTCGCTCGCGAGTATTGGGCCGATTTCTTTTCCATCGCCGACCGGCCGTCACTGGCAGCGTGCGCGCGGTTGTTCGACCACTATCCGTGGCTCAATCCCGAGCTGGCAGAGCGGGCAATCCAGGGCTTGCGAGGTCGAACCACGATCTCACCTCTGGACATCGTCGAAGCGGCTCAGCTGCTCGACGATTCGCCTTAGGCTCCGGCGTCCCACCGTGTTCGCCGGCGCACAGCACTTCCCCGATCGCGCAACACATCTGTCGATCTCGCCGAACGATACCGTGGCGTTGAGGGCACGTTGGTCGAGACATGTTGGTCTAAAGTGGGCCCGTGGCGACGGGTCGAGTCTGACACTCAGGTCGAAGGGGGCATGCGGCTCACGACGCTGGGTCGGCGATCCGCAGGAGCTCAAAGAGGTTCGCCCACGCGCGGTATGCCGCCTCCTGCGGCGGTCCGGCGTGATTGGTCTGGCGCCCCTCGGTCAACTCGAGCAAGGCTTTCGACACCGCCAACGCACCGATCTGGTACCGGGCGGCGACTGCGAGTATCTCGGCGAACGCCTCCGCCATGGTGCATCGCCGGAGCACGACCAACACGCCTTTCGCGGCGTCGAGAACGCGCGTTCCGGCCGGTGATCGGTCCGTAGTTGCCGGTGATTCGAGCATCGCTATTCTCCTCCAAGGACGGGATGCGCCAGAGCAACGTGCGTCCCCTTGCCAAGATGGCATCACCTGTGCAGGTGCGTCGTCTAATGCCAAAGAAAGGCCGGCGGCAGCGAATTTCAATCACGCAGAGACGAAAAGCCCAGGGGGATCCGGTGACTGGTCTGCCTGGCATCCGTTGCCCCCACATCGGCGAGCCCGTAAGACCCGCCAAGGGGAGTTGTGTTCCTGGCGCGTTTAACCGGGGTGACGTCTGGCGGGTCGTCGTAATGTCTCGGTCGTGTCACGCGAACTACACCTACTGGCCTACGGCAACACGCGCTCGGCGGGACCGTGGCGACATCCAGGAGTCGACAACAGCACGACAGCAGTGCGAGCCCGACTGCTCGAGCGGGCCCGCAAGGCTGAGGCCGGTGCGTTGGACGCCGTCTTCTTCGCCGACGGGCTCAACTATGGGCCCCCGGCGACGTGGGCATACAAGACCACAGAGGATTTCGAGCCGCTGACCACGGTCGCGGCTTTGTCCTCGGTGACCGAGTACATCGGGCTGGTGGTGACCGGGTCGGCGACGTTGGCTCACCCCTATCATCTGGCGCGCCAACTCCTTTCGGTGGATCACCTCAGCGGCGGTCGCGCGGGCTGGAATCTGGTGACCAGCTTCGCGGCGGCCGCCGCCGACAACTTCAGCGCCAACGGCGTCATCGACCACGACGAGCGCTACGCGATCGCCGAGGAGTTCTTGGAGGTAGTGACCAAGCTGTGGGACGGCTGGGATGACGACACGATCATCGCCGACCGCGGGTCCGGAATCTTCAACGACGTCAGTAAAATTCACGTCGCCGATCATCATGGTCGGTACTTCGATGTTCGCGGACCCCTTGGTGCAGCGCGGTCGCCTCAGGGCCGCCCGGTGTTGTTCCAAGCTGGCTCCTCGACCACCGGGCGCGGCTTCGCCGGTCAACACGCAGAAGTCATTTTCAGGGGCCAGGGGACTCTCGCCCGGGCACAGGAGTTCTATCGTCAGATCCACGCCGAGGCTGAAAGTCGCAACAGGACAGCGCCGCTGATCACACCGCCACTGCGGGTTCTGGTCGGCTCGACCGATGACGAGGTGCGGCGGTTGCAGCGAAGCGCCTATGAGAATTTCAGTCCGGAGTATCAGGCCGGTTGGTTGCTGGAGGTGGATGTCGACGTCACGGGCGCCGACCTCGATGGGCCAGTGCCGGCGTCGGCATTTCCGGAGAGCACCGAGACCCATCAGACTGCGCTCGCGGGTTACCGGGCGCTGGCCAGCGATGGTGACCCGACTGTGCGGGAATTCCTGTACCGCACGGTCAATGGATGGGGAGCCAGCGTCGCGGGGACGCCGGAACAGGTCGCCGAGACGATCGAGACATGGTTTCTGAGCCACGCTAGTGACGGGTTCGTGGTGATGGATTCCGGATTGCCCGGCCAGTTCGACGAATTCGTAGAACAGGTGCTTCCAGTACTGCGAAAGCGGGGAGTGTTCCGGCACGAGTACTCGGGGACCACCCTGCGAGATCATCTCGGTCTCGCGTTGCCGCCGAACCGTTTCCAGGCGTCATGACCTCGGCGATTCGACGGCTCCGGCCGGTCGTAGATGACTGGAGCTGGCAAGCCCGCGGCAAATGCCTGCGCTGGCCTACCGAGATCTTCTTTCCAGAAGACCTCGGCCGCCCGGGACTTCGCGCCCGGGAACAGCGGGCGAAACAGATCTGCCGGGACTGCCCGGTCCTGATGCAATGCCGCGATCACGCACTGGGCACTCCTGAGGTGCATGGCGTTTGGGGTGCCACTACTGCGCGCGAGCGAGCGCAGGTGCGCGCGGGCCAACGCTAGTAGCTCGGTTCGGGCCGCCGGCCGTTACCGGTTTCGATACCAAAAGAATCTGCTCGATTCTGATCGGTGACACCATAAGTTGTTTTACGGCATCGTGACAGCGACATCACAGTCGCGTTAACTGCTGTGCACCTGCTTATTTGGTGACTATCAGCGGTGAGTCGTGTCTGCGTACATCCATCAGAAAGGCCGAGACCATCACCGCGTCGTCGCAGACCTATCTCACCAGCCCGACCGCCGATACCGACGAGCTCCGCGCAATATTCGCTCCGACGTTCACCAAGATCGCCGACGGCAGCCTGGCGCGAGAGAGGGACCGCACCTTTCCTCACGAGCAGGTGCGCTGGTTGCGTGAGGCGCGGTTCGGCACGCTTCGCATTCCCGTTGACCGTGGTGGTTTCGGCGCCTCGTTGGAGCAGACTTTCCTACTGCTTGCCGATCTGGGCGAGGCCGACGCCAACGTCTCGCACATTTGGCGCAATCACCTTGCCTTCGTGGAAGACCGGCTCAATGCTCCGGTGACGGACACCAACGACGTATGGCTCGACCGGTTTCTCGCCGGTGCCTTCATCGGCGGCGGCTGGACCGAGGCGAACAACGTGACGCTCGACAACATCAAGACCACGGTGTCTCGGCGCAACGGTCATTACGAAGTCAGCGGCGCCAAGTTCTATGCCACCGGCAGCCTCTACGCCGATTGGTTGGACGTCATCGGCCGCGGTGATGACGGGGACCTCTTGACCGCACTGGTGCGCGCCGACGATCCGGGTGTCACCTTGGTCGACGACTGGCCCGGCTTCGGGCAGCGCACCACCGCCAGCGGCTCGGCCCGCTACCAGCAGGTGCCCGCGGAGGTGGGTGATGTCTTCCCGGCTACCGAGAGGTTCAGTTACCAGGCCCACTTTTACCAAATCGCCATGTTGGCGGTCCTGACCGGAATCACCCGGGCCGCACAGCGAGACGGCTCATCCGCGCTGCTTGCCCGCCAGCGCAATTACCCGCAGGGTCTCACCGAGGTACCTGCGGCCGATGCTCAGCTACTCGCTGTCATCGGCGAGGTCTCGGCCGAGGCCTTCACCGCGGGGGCCGCGCTGACGCAAGCCGCGAGAATCCTCGATTGGGTCGCCGCCGGCCGGGTTGCCGCCGACACCGACAACGAGCACCGCCGGTTGATCGATGCCGAGGTGGCCATCACCCAGGCTCAACTGGCAATCATCGCAGCGGCGCTGCGCGCGACGACAATCGTGTTCGACGCACTCGGCGCATCCGGGGTCTCCGAGGAGACCGGCCTGGACCGGCACTGGCGCAATGCCAGGACGCTGGCTTCGCACAACCCCCGGGTCTATAAGGCCCGAATCCTGGGGGACTGGTTCATCAACGGCGAGGAGCCGCTGTCGAACATCGCGGCACTGGGCCGTGGCGGGCAGGGCAATTGACCGCGGTGTCCACCAAACCGATTATCTTAAATGGCTTTTCGATGAATGCCGTGTCACATCGCGCCGGGTGGCACCTGGAACGGCGTCACCTACAGCAACCCGCAGCTCAACGCCGCGTCGCCGACATCACCGATATCGCCGTCACCGGTCAGTAGGCGGGGGAGGCCTCACGGCGAGATCCAACCTTCCGGTCTGACCGGCCGGGTGTGCTCCGGTCGGACCTCATCTCCGTCGGGAGTCTCGTAGCGCAGGCGTGGCAGCGATCCGCCGGTGTGTGTGTCGACGAAGGTCGTTCGGGGCTCCTCGTCGCCGAACGCGTGGTCCGCGCCCCATTCGCGCAGCGCGACGACGAGGTGGAACAGCTCCGCCCCCTTCGGGGTGAGCACGTATTCGTTGTATGCGGATCCGTCCGAATGTGGCTGCAGCGCAAGGACGCCGGCGTCGACGAGTTGGTGTAAGCGACCCGCCAGGATGTTCCTCGCGACGCCGAGGCTTCGCTGAAACTGCGTGAAGCGGGTCACGCCTTCGAAAGCATCACGCAGGATCATCAGCGTCCATTTGTCGCCGACGACATCGACGGCGCGCGACACGGGGCACGTGGATCGCGCCAGGCGAGTGCTCATCGCGAGAGGGCCTCCGTACTCAAAGTGGTTGCAAATTGAAACCATGATCGATATGGTCTGGTTTCAATCTAGTACCACTTTGAGTCTCGGGAAAGTAGCCGATGCGATGACCAGCGCGACCAGGCGCGGCGAGCGGGAATCCACCGCCGTCAGCTCGAGGATGGCCCTGCTGCTGGCTTTCGCCAGCGGGGTTGCGGTAGCCAACGTCTACTACTCTCAACCACTCTTGAACGACCTCGGTGCACAGCTGCACATGTCGACTGCTGACCTGGGTTGGGTGACGACGGCAACGCAAGGTGGATATCTTCTCGGCCTGGTAATGGTGGTGCCGCTGGGTGACCGGTTCGACCGGCGCCGCATTGTCATTGTCCAGTTGGTTATCGCTGCTCTGGCACTGTTCGGGACAGCTGTCGCGTCATCGGCATGGTTCTTCCTGGCCTGTTCTGCGTTGGTCGGAGCGGCGTCGACGGTGGTCCAGGTGATTACCGCGTTCGCTGCAGCAGTGAGTGGGCCGGGCCGACGTGGCCGCACCGTCGGGGTGGTGACCAGTGGCGTGGTCATCGGCATCTTGTTGGCCCGCACTGTCTCCGGGTTCATTGCCGATCTGTGGGGGTGGCCCTCGGTCTTCGGTGTCGCCGGGGTCCTGATGCTCGGAGTCGCGGTGTGGTTGGCGCGAACGCTTCCTCGTGACATCACGGACAAGGTGAACCTCCCGTATCACCGCGCAGTGGGCTCGGTTGTGGAACTAACATTGCGTAACAGAGTATTTCGAGTGCGCAGTCTGATCGGCGGACTGATGTTCGCGAGCTTCGGTGCGGCGTGGGGTGCGATGGCGTTACCACTGGCCGGCGCGCCATGGCATTTGTCGGCCATGCACATCGGCTTGTTCGGAATCGTCGGGGCGGCCGGCGCGCTCGGCGCATCGGGAGCCGGTCGATGGGCCGACGGCGGCCGGGCTGAAAGTGTCACCGGTGTGACGCTCATTCTCTTCCTTGGATCATGGCTGGCCATCGCCCAGGCTCCGAACTCCCTGGTGTTGCTTGCGATCGGCCTCGTTGTCCTCGACTTCGCTGGTGAGGCAATTCACGTCATCAACCAGCATCTGATCGTCGAATCCGATCCAGCGAAGGCCACCGGCCTCATCGGCGGCTACATGGTCTACTACTCGATCGGCACCGGCGCCGGCGCCATTGCAGCCACCGTCGCCTACGCCGAGGGCGGCTGGACCATGGCCAGCCTGGTGGGCGCCGTGTTTGTGGTGGCCGCTCTGGCGGTATGGGCAGGTGAACGCATGTGTACTCGATTGTCCTGTGGCGGCCGGAGCGTGGTGCAACGTTGACCACGCCTGCGTATCAACAGATCACGGAGAAGGCTCCATGCGATCGTCCTGATTACAACTATCGGGGCGGCGGTCTGCGCGGGTTAGCGTCTGGGCGCCGCGACGACGAGGCTCGATCCCCGTTCCTGGACGTCTCGGCCCTGCCGCGTACCCATCGAACGAGTATCAAGGACGACGACCATGTCGAATCAAATAGAGGAATCCGGCAGTAACCCCGTAGCCGGCAACGCCGATGAGGGCCAGCACCGCAGACTCCGAGGATCGCTCGGGGTGTGGGGCATTGTGTTCGTCGTGGTGGCCGCCGCATCCCCGTTGGGGGTCATCGGCGGCCCGGTGCCCTTGGGTATCGCCAGCGGCAACGGCACGGGCTTTCCGGCCATTTTCATCGTCAGCACAATTATCATCTTGCTTTTCGCGGTCGGCTTCACCGCGCTGACTCCCTACGTGCCCAACGCGGGCGCGTTCTACTCCTACATCGGCAAAGGTCTGGGCAGGGTCACCGGTTTCGGCTTCGCGTTCGTGGCACTGATCTCCTACCTTGCGCTGGAAATCGGGGTCTACGGTCTGTTGGGCCAGGGCGCGCAGGCGTTGTTCGCGTCCTACGGGCTGCCGAGTATCCATTGGGGCGTATGGGCATTGGCGGCTGTGGTGATCGTGACCGTGCTCGGTCATCGCAACATCGACCTGTCCCGCAATGTTCTCGGTGTGCTGCTGATCGCCGAGGTGGCAATCGTGCTCGCACTCGATGCCGTCGTAGCCGTGACCGGAGGTCACGAGGGCTTGTCAACGGGTTTCGTCACGCCCTCTCAGATCGTTTCCGGCGCACCGGGTATCGCTCTGCTGTTCGCGTTCTTGAGCTTCATCGGGTTCGAGGCCACGGCCGTCTTCCGGGACGAGGCGCGCGATCCGCTGCGCACAATTCCCCGTGCCACTTTCCTCGCTCTGATCCTGATCGGGGTGTTCTACACCGTTTCCACCTGGGCACTGATCACCGCGTGGGGGGACAGCCGCGTGGTCCAGCAGGCCACCGACGACCCGTCAGGACTGCTGCCCGGTGCCACCGAAGAATATCTAGGTTCGGCGGGGCTGCACATCGTCCAGGTGCTGTTCGTCACCAGCCTGTTCGCGTGCATCCTGTCGTTCCACAACGTCGTCGCCCGCTACCTCTTCACTCTGTCCAACCGCAAGGTGTTCCCGGCGTCGCTGGGAGAGGCGCACAAGAGTCATGCGTCCCCGCATCTCGCGTCCGGGCTCGACAACATCATCGTCGCGGTGTTCATCATCGCCGGAATCGTGATCGGGCTGGATCCGGTGACGCAGTTCTACACCTGGCTGGCCGGCATCTCGACCGTCGGAATCATCATTCTCCTTATTGCGACCAGCGTTGCGGTGCTGGCGTTCTTCGCCGCACGCAAGCGAGCGGGTGAATTGGATGTGCCGGTATGGCGCGCGTTCATCGCCCCGGGAATCGGCTTGGTAGGGCTTGCAGGTGTCTTCTATCTGGTGCTCCAGAACCTGCCGGATCTGGTCGGCGGCTCGACACCCATCGCGATCGGTGCCGTGGTGCTGCTCGTCGTCGTGTTCGCAGTGGGCGCCGGGATTGCGGCGAAGCGATCCGAGGTCACTCTCGAATGAGCTGACGCTCCAGTTAGTCAATGCCCGAACGCCGGCACCCTCTGCGGATGCCGGCGTTCGGTCGTGCTGTCTGGAACGGTGACGCGCTAGGCGCTGCCCTCGGCGATCCGCCGAACCGCTGTGATGAAGACGTCGATCTCGTCGAAGGTGTTGTAGAACGCAAACGACGGCCGCACAGTGGCCTCCAGTCCGAGCCGCCGCAGAATCGGCTGGGCGCAATGGTGGCCGGCCCGCACCGCGATGCCTTCGGAGTTGAGTGCCTTGCCGACCTCGAGCGGTTCGTGGCCGGCCAGGACGAAGGACAGCACGCTGGCCTTCTCCTGTGCAGTACCGACCAACCGGACGCCAGGGATCTCGCCGAGCAGGGGAGTGGCGTACTCCAGCAGCGAGTGTTCGTAGGCCGCGATGCGCTCGATACCGACCTTTTCGACATAGCGCAACGCCTCGCCGAGACCGACTGCATCCGCGATGTTGCCGGTGCCGGCTTCGAACTTGTTCGGCAGCCCTTGATACAGCGACCGTTCCAGCGTGACGTCGGCGATCATGTTGCCGCCGCCCTGCCATGGTGGTGTCTCTTCCCAGACTTCCTCGGTGCCGTAGACCACGCCGATCCCGGTGGGTCCGAAGATCTTGTGGCCGGAGAACACCAGGAAGTCCGCGCCGAGGTCGGTCACGTCGATCGGGATGTGCGGCACCGACTGGGCGGCGTCGATGAGAACCCGGGCGCCATACCGGTGGCCGAGTTCGACGATTTTCTTGGCCGGTGTCACCGTGCCCAGTGCATTGGACACCTGCGTGGCCGATACCAGTTTGGTCTTCGGTCCCAGTAGGTTCTCGAATTCGTTGAGCAGCAGATTGCCGGCATCGTCAACGGGGGCTACCTTGAGTATCGCGCCAGTTCGCTGCGAAAGCAGTTGCCACGGAACGATATTGGCGTGATGCTCTAGGTGGGTGATGACGATCTCGTCGCCGGGTCCCAGGTGTTTGGTGCCCCAGGCGTAGGCAACCAGGTTGATCGCCTCGGTGGTGCCGCGAACAAAGATGATCTGCTCGCTCTTGGGTGCACCGATGAAACGCCGCACCGTTTCCCGGGCTTCCTCGTAGGCGTCGGTGGACCTGGCGGCGAGTTCGTGCGCAGCGCGATGGATATTGGAGTTCTCGTGCGCATAGAAGTACGCCAGCCGGTCGATGACGGCTTGCGGCTTCTGCGTGGTCGCGGCGTTGTCGAACCAGATCAGAGGTTTGCCGTTGACCGTCTCACGCAGGATCGGGAAATCCGCGCGAAGGGCGTTGACGTCGAACACATCGTGGTTGTCCGGTAATGACGGAGTGAATGCCGTCGATGGTGGGGTGAGTTCCTTGGTGAGGAAGTAGTAACCGCCCTCGTCGCCCGCCGGCGTACGCGCCGGTGACGGTCCGGTTGACCGGCCCAGATCGGGCACGGTCGGGGCGGATGCCAACCACCCGGGCGCCGTACCGCGCGGCGCCACCGGCACCGACGGAGCGGTGCCGGCGAGCACACCGGGGATGGTCGGCACGATGCCCGACGGAACCGCGAACGCGGTCAGGTCGGCGACACCGGACGGCGTAAGCGGGTCCAGTACGCCCGACGCAGCATGTCCCGCCGATGGACCGGCCGTGGTATCCGGCGCGGTGCCCCGTGGTGCCACCGGGACAGTCTGCGGCGGGATGCCTTCCGGACCGGGTGACGTCGGAACCGCGGTGCCGACGTCGGGCACGGCGACGAACTGTGCAGGCGGGGTGTACTGGTTCACCGAACCTGCGGCAGCGTTCCCCGCCGACGTTCCCGCTGTCACGTCGGGGACATTGCCCCTCGGTGCGACCGGGGCGGACTGCGGTGGGCTGTCGGGTCCGGGCCGGAAGCTCGCCGCGAACAGCTGGGTCGCCAGCGCGGCGAGTTCAGTCGCGCTGACGGGCAGGTCACCTTCGGCGGCTACCGATTTGTACTCACTCGTACTCATGGAACTTGTCCACCGCCACGTCGTCGAGCACGGCGAGCGCATCGTCGGTCAGCACGGCCAGCGATGAGTAGAGCGTGACCAGGTAGGACGCGATCGCCGAGCGGTTGATACCGGTGAACCGCACCGATAGCCCGGGAGCCTGCTCGCCGACCAGACCCGGCTGGAACAGTCCGACCACACCCTGACGCTCCTCACCGGTGCGCACCAGGATGAACTTGGTCTTACCGTCCTCGACGGGCACCTTGTCCGACGGGATGATGGGGATTCCGCGCCAGGTGATGAACTGCGCGCCGAACAGGTTGACCACTACTGGCGGGACGCCACGGCGAGTGGCCTCGCGGCCGAAGGCGGCCACGCCGAGCGGGTGGGTCAGGAAAAAGCCCGGGGTCTTCCACACCTTGGTGATCAGAGAATCGAGATCGTCAGGGGTGGGCGCGCCGCCGAGGGTCTGGATGGTCTGCTCAGGAGTGACCTGCGCCAACAAGCCGTATTCGGGGTTGTTGACCAGCTCAGACTCCTGGCGCTCCTTGATGGACTCCACGGTGAGCCGCAGCTGCTGGGTGATCTGGTCGTGCGGGCTGGAGTAGAGATCGGACACCCGGGTGTTCACATCGAGCAAGGTGGAGATGGACCGCAATGTGTACTCGCGCGGGTTGGTCTCGTAGTCGACATAAGTCTGGGGCAGCGGATCTTCGATCCCGGTGTCGCCCTCGTCGGCATGAATGGCCACCCGATCCGGGTTGACCACCCGGTTGACCCGGTAGATGCCCGCTTCGACCGGTACCCAGCTGAGCAGGTGAAGCAACCAACGTGGCGTGATGGTCGACAGCTGGGGGACGGTCTTGGTCGCATTGGCCAGCTGCCGCGCGGCGCCGGCGCCAAGCGCCTGGGATTCATTTTGTGCAGATGTCACGGGAATGCCTCCTGGATCTGAAGAGGGAACTGAACGACGATAATTGCGGTCATCCGGAGCGGTGCCTCCGACACTGCGGTTTCGCGGCCTGCGGTGCCGACCACCTGACAGGCTGAGATAGCTAAACGCACCTCAATCTAAGTCCGCGGACAGCCATGCGCCGGGTGTGCCTGTCACAACGATTGCCTGCCGACTCATGGTGGATCAATGATGTGGTTACATACCGCCGCTGTACAGACTTAGAGGTCACCGTGACGTTAACTCGCATCACGCGACAGCGGTCCGACTCAGTGCCAGCTGAGTGCCAGTTGTAGTGCCAGATCCCGGCGTGACGTATGGTATGGCTATGCAACAGGTCGCACCGCCGCGCTTTGTCTTCACGCGCAGCCTTGTCGTGCGCTGTTGTTGTTGTTGATTTTCTGACGCCGTAATTCCTGCGTTCTAGCCCGCCTACCGCGGCGGAGAGCTGTTCGCGCTGCTCAGAGCCCCCGGAAAGTCAACTCGCATGACCATGCTGTCCGCAGAAATCCTTCAGCCGGTTCGGACCCGTCCGGCGGTGACCGTTCGTCGCCGGGTACGCCCGCGTCCTGCCGCCGAGATCAGCAGGATGACCCGCTACCGGGGCGGGACCTATTCCCACACCGTCGACACCATCGCGTTCACCGACGGCACCACGGCGCGCACTGACCTGATCCGCCTGAACCCGAACATCGAGGCCTACTCGTTGGACTTCACGGGCATCGCGCCGATGACTCCGTCGCGCTATGCGGTCGACAGCTGGTCGGCGCTGCCCAACCTGCGGGCCCACGTGTTCGAGGCAGAGGTGGACTGGATTCTGCGGAACTCGTTCCCACACTTGCGAACTGGCGACCTGAGCAAACGGCTGCGGGCTGCCGGCTATCCCCTTGGCCGGGGCAACATCTCCGAGCATGAGGCGATCGCGGCTACGCAGGCCGCGATCTGGCACCTGACCAACGGCCTCGAGCTCGACACCCGGCCGCGGAATGTCCCGAGTCGGACTGTCCGCACCACGGACGGCGTCATCGCCGAATTCGACGATGAGCCCGAATTGGGTGGGTACACCGTCGATATCACCGCTGACGCTCCTTCGACTGTGGTGTTACAGAAGTCGACAGACGGAAAGTCGTGGCGCGACGTCGCATCGTCAGCGCTGACCGTGGCCGAAGGCGTTGGTAATCATCGGAAGTCACTCGGAGTGGGTGCCACCATCGCGGCGAGCCGACACGGCCGGGGTCGGCGCGGGCACCGCTTCTACCGCCTGCGGGCGATCGGCAGCGCGACGATCGGCGAAATCGGTTTCTCGCTCAACGGATCAGGCTCCTATCGCAATTCGGAGCGGACCGTCCATCTCTACAACTATCTCCTTGCTGGTGCCCGCCGGGCACGCGCAACCAGCACCGCCCCACGGTTGAGCGCGGCGGGCGCCAGTGCCGACGCCGGTCTGATCGGGCCGTTCCGCCTGAGCTTCACGAACTCCGCGGCGCTGAGCGTGCCTACGGGTGAACTGGTTGGCTCCGACGGTGCCGAGATCAGCGGACCGATCCAGCCCGGCACCGTTTTCTACCTGCGACCGCACCCGGGAACGGCATCGTCGACGGTCACCATGACCGTCCCTGGCGGGGTGGACGGTTTCGGTGGCCGGGTGCTCACCGGCGTCGCACTCGACGAGGCAGCCAATCGGTTCACCCCGTTGGCCCTTGCCGTACCCGCCAATCTGGTGGTGGATTTCGAGATCAGCTGGGGCCGTTAGCCTCCCGCCCTCGGGTCTTTAGAATCACCAATGGCGAAATACTGCCGATGGCGGCCGCACCGACGGACGATCGTGGCCATGAGTTCATTAGGCCCATCGCAACAACGAACCGTGGCCATCATCGGTGCCGGGCAGACGGGAATCGCTGCCGCATTGGGCTTTCTGAACGCAGGATTCGATGTCACGGTCTTAAGTGACCGCGATCAGATCAGCTTGCGCACTGACATCCCGGCAACCGGAACGGCGGTCACCTTCGCCGCATCGCAGGCCGCCGAGCGTGAGCTCGGACTCGACGACTATGCCGGTCGCGTCCCACTGGTGACGGGGCAGAGCACCCAGATCTTCACCGGAGTTGGGGGGAACCGGCAGGATCTCCTCGACTTCGACACCACCTATCTCGACGGGGCGCGGGCGATCGGGGTGGACACCCGGCTCAAGGTGGACGAACGACTGCGCGAATTTACCTCCAGGGGAGGTCATTTCGTCATCTCGCAGGTCACTGCGGATAGCCTCGACGAGATTGCGGCCAGCCATGACCTGACCCTCGTCGCCACCGGCCGCGGTGGTCTTTCGGGATCGTTCCCCGTCGACGAATCCCGCACGGTGTACGACTCGCCGCAGCGCACGCTACTGATGGTGACCCTCACCGGCCTCGAGCACGGTTCCGATGTCTTCGCCCATCGCAGTCCGGTCGGCGGCGAGCACAACACGTTTGCGGTCAGCGAAGAGCAGGGCGAGCTGTGGTGGGGGCCGTACCTGCACAAGGATGCCGGCCCGTCATGGTCGTTCCTCGGCTTCGCCAAGCGGGGCAGCGACTGGGAGAAGCGGTTTTCCGCGGCGCAGGATGCCGCCTCAGCGCACCGGATCGTTCTCGACGTCCACCGCGATTACGTCGACTGGGATCTTCCCGAGGTTTCGGCCACCCGGGTGATCGAGGAAGATCCGCACGCCTGGTTGTTAGGTGCGGTCACCCCCACCGTCCGCCACGCTGTAGGAGTCACAAAGAGCGGCCATCCTGTTCTGGCCCTTGGTGATACGGCGATCTCCTTCGATCCCATCGCCGCCCAGGGCGCCCAGGGGGGTCTGATCCAGTCGGCACAGCTCGTAGCCGCCGCCCGTGACTACGACGGTCCATTCGACGAGCAGTGGTTGCGCGGGACCTTCGAACACTTCTGGGAGAGCAGGGGCCGCGCCGCCACGCTCGTCACCCGCCTTTTCCTTGGCGACGCCGAGCTCGCGCACTATTCGCAGCTGTTCTTCGCGGCGGCCGCGAGCAGCCCACGTTTCGCATCGGCATTGTTCGGCCTCATCTCCGACCCGACGCCGCTGCTCGGAATAGATACCGAGGAGGCCGCGCGCGACTGGGTCGCCGGGATCGCCGGCGAGCCGGTCGACGATCTACTCGCCAGGTCGGCCGCGTCCGGATTTCGCTACTCGACCTACACCCCCCAAGGCGCAGAACAGCATTCGGTGGCCCAGGCGTAATTGCCAGGGGACCGTCACATCGCCGCCAGGGCTGACCGCAGCCGACCGCCGAGGTCGCCGCGGCCGGAGACATACAGCGGTCCCATGCCATCTGACAGCAGCAGTCGCAGTTTGGCCATCCCGCGGGCGGTGACTGGTCGGGGCGAATGCAATCGCAATGTCACGGTGTCGACCAGATCTACGGCGGACAGGACATCTGGGCGGTGAGCCCAGGAACGTCCCGTCCATGGCGCGGGAAGAGTGCGGGCGTCCTCGACCGCCTGCCGCAACGACCGGGCGACCGCTTCCCGCTCGGCGACCGTGACGAGCCGGCGCGCATGGATACCGATTGCGCTGTGGGGCGATGCTGTTGCGCCGTTGGCCAGCAGCCGGTCATAGCGTGTCACGAGCAGGCGCGCCGTGAGTCTGGCCAGCAGCGGAGCCTGGGATGAATAGCCTCCGGCGGCGGGCGACGTCCACTCGACGTGCCCGACACCGTGGTGATTGTTCGTCGGACCAAAAGGACCCGTCATCGTCTCTACCTCTCTCGCCGCGCCGTTGCGGCTGCTGCGCGTCGTCGATGCCAGCACCACGATCATACGTTCGCCGGATGCGCGAAATCGGCGGGAAATAATCGTGCCGATTTGATAGCTCCCGTCACGTCCACTCCTGCGACATGGTGGAGACCAAGAGGTTGCACGCGAATGGCCCGTGTGCGCAACCGAATGTGTGTTCCGGCGGTCTGCCTCTGCTATGACGCCGTTCCGACGCGACCGCATCACGCCACCCCGGAAGCGAGAGCGACCGAGAGAGAATCTGTATGACTGACACCAGCTTGCTCCCGACGACGGCGCCCCCCGACGCCGAGGGCGTTGCTGTGTCGCGGCCGCGTCGGGAAGTCTTTGTGCCCGCCGACAACCGCCGTCAGAGTTCGTTGAGAACTTGGTACCACCGACTGCGCTGGCCATTGGGGATCTATACGACACCCGTGGTGATCATCATCGGGTGGGAGCTTCTTGCGCGAATAGGAGTTTTGCCTCCGGCCTACGCACCTGCCCCGACTGACATCATCCACGCCGCAGCGCAGCTGTGGCAGGACGGTACCCTCGCGCCTGACTTGGCGATCTCCCTGCAGCGAGCGGGCATTGGTCTGGCGCTCGGGTTGAGTATCGGCATCGTGACCGGCGTGCTCGGCGGAGTCCTGCGCAGTGGCGAATACCTGTTCAACGGGCTGGCGCAGATCCTCAACACGGTCCCGCTGCTCGCGGTGCTGCCGCTCATGATCGTGTGGTTCGGTATCGACGAACTCACGAAGGTGCTGCTCATCGCGTTCGGTGCTGGTGTACCGATGTACCTCAACCTCTTTGCCGCGATCCGCGGTGTGGACCAACGCTTGATCGAGATGGCCCGCACAACAGGCGCGGGCGCGTGGCGGGTCGTCACCCGGGTGATGGTTCCCGGCGCGCTGCCAGGATTCTTGGTCGGTCTGCGGTTTTCTCTGGCCTACAGCGTGCTTGGCCTGGTGGCCGCCGAAACGGTGAATGCGAATGAGGGACTGGGATTCCTGATCACCCAGGCGCAGACCTATCTGCAGACCAACACGGTCTTCGTCGGATTGGTGATCTACTCCGTCCTCGGGTTGATCGCCGACCAGGTGGTCCGGATCCTCGAGCGGGTACTGCTGCGCTGGCGGCCCAGTTATGAGGCAACGTGACGGCTCCTGCAGCGACCGCGCCGCGCCAGCAGACCGGTGTGCTGGTCGAACAAGTGGTGCGGCGGTTCGGTGACCGCGTCATCCTCGACCATCTCGATCTCACCATCGCCGATGAGGAATTGGTGATCCTGCTCGGCCCCTCCGGCTGCGGAAAGAGCACCCTGTTGCGGTTACTCGCCGGCCTGGACAAACCCGACGGCGGCCGAATCGAAGTGCCGGTCAGCCGGGCAGTCGTCTTTCAAGCTGACCGGCTCCTGCCCTGGCAGCGGGTACTACATAACGTGACACTGGGCCTCAGCGGAGCCGACGCCAACTCACGCGCCCGCAAGGCACTCGCCGAGGTCCATCTCGACGGTCGCGAAAAAGCCTGGCCCAAAGAACTTTCCGGTGGGGAGGCGCAACGCGTTGCGTTGGCCCGTGCGCTGGTTTCCGAGCCCGAACTGATCCTGCTCGACGAGCCGTTCGCGGCACTGGACGCGATCACCCGGCTTCGCATGCACGAGTTGGTGCGTGAACTCCGCCGCAAACACCATGCGTCGATGTTGTTGGTCACTCATGACGTCGATGAGGCGATCGCCCTGGCTGACCGCATAGTCGTGATGGCCAACGGGCGGATCGAGACTGATCATCGTGTCCAGCTCAGCGCCGCCGACCGCGCAGCCGGCGTTGCCCGCGAGGAACTTCGATCAGCCCTGCTGATCGATCTCGGCCTGGCCGCCGCGCACTGACCACATCCGCTCACGTGTTCCAACTCCCGAGGAGAACCCATGTCCACCAGGTCATTCCGCTACATCGGAGTCGTTACCATCCTGGCCGCGGCCAGTCTGGTCGCCTCGTGCAGCTCCGATGTCAAAGGTCCCGAGGCGCCGTTGAGCACCGCGGGCGGGGGCGACCATCCGGAGTGGAACCAGCTGACCTTCACCATCGGTGACAACGGGGGCGACGGCAGCGAGGAGCTCGCCAAGGTAACGGGGGCGTTCGACAATGCGCCGTACAAGGTCAAGTTCGCGCGGTTCGACTACGGCCCACCGCTGGTGCAGGCCGCCGCCTCCGGCGATATCGACCTCGGTTCCGTCGGTGACGTGCCGCCGATCACGGGAGCGGCAAAGCAGTTCGGCTTCAAGGTCGTCGGGGTGCAGCGCGGGGCCGACGACACGAAGGCGGCAGAGAACATCATCGTGCCGAAAGATTCGCCTGTTCAGAGCCTTGCTGACCTGAAGGGCAAGAAAATCGCGGTGCCCCAGGGCAGTTCGGCGCACGGCCTAGCTCTGTTGGCCCTCAAAAGCGTGGGTCTGAGTCCGAAGGATGCCGAGTTGGTCTATCTCAGCCCGGCGGCAGGCGCGACGGCGTTCAACACCGGCAAGGTCGACGCATGGTCGATCTGGAACCCGCAATCCGCGGTAGCGGTCGCGGACGGTGCTCGGATCATCGCGAAGGGCCTGCCACCCATCGACCAGGTGAACAATTACTACGTTGCCGGCGACAAATCGCTGACCGACCCGACCCGACGTGCGGCGCTGACCGACGTGCTCACCCGCGTCGCCCGGATCTTCACCTGGGCCCAACAACATCCCGACGATTACGCCAAAGCCGTCGCCAAGGAGACCGGGGTTTCCCTCGAGGATGCCAAGGCGACAGTGGAGTCCTTCCCGTTCAAGATCACGCAGGTACTACCGGAGGACGTCAAGTCCGAGCAGGCTCTCAGCGACGCATTCTCCGAAGCCGGCGAGATCCCGATCAAAGTCGACTTCACCACCGTGACCGACAACATCCTGCCGGACGGTTTCGACAGTTCGAAGTTGTCGTAACCGATGGCCGGTGTTGTGCAGCGTCAGCTCCACCTCAATGCCTTCCTGATGGAGGCAGGTCACCACGAGGCGGCGTGGCGGCTGCCGCAGAGCAACCCGCGGGCCGATTTCGACCTGGCCCACTGGATCGAGCTGGCCAAACTCGCCGAGGCGGCCAAATTCGACTCGTTGTTCCTGGCCGACGGTCCATCGCTGACCGGAACCGGTGAGTTCCGGCCTCCCGGTCAGCTCGAACCACTGACGCTGTTGACCGCGCTGTCGCAGCACACCAGCCGGATCGGTCTGATCGCCACTGTGTCGTCGACCTATAACGAGCCGTACAACCTGGCACGTCGCCTCGCTTCGGTCGACCATGTCAGTGGGGGACGGGCGGGCTGGAATATCGTCACCTCGGCCGGGGCGGACGAGGCCGCGAACTTCGGTCTCGTGGATCGGCCCAATCACGCTCTGCGCTACGAGCGGGCTCACGAATTCCTCACCGTCGCTAAGGCGCTCTGGGACAGTTGGGAAACCGAAGCGGTACTCGCGGACAAGAGCACCGGACGGTACGCCGATCCGACGCGCCTGCACGCCGTCGATCATGTGGGTGGTCACTTCCGGGTGGCGGGCGCGCTCAATGTCGAACGTCCGCCTCAGGGACATCCGCTCCTGGTGCAGGCCGGATCGTCGGAGGACGGCCGGAATTTCGCCGCCCGCCACGCGGAAGCCATCTTCACAGCGCACCAGACCTACGGGCGGGCGGCTGAGTTCTATCGTGATGTCAAGGTCAGGGCGCGGGCGGCCGGGCGCAACCCGGACAGTGTGGTGATACTGCCGGGGATCGTGCCGTTCATCGGATCGACGGAGAAAGAGGCGGCAGATTTGGCCCGGCAGTTCGACGACCTGCGGGTGCCCGAATACGGTCTGGCGCAGCTGGCGTGGAACTTCGAGACCGATCCGTCGGTCTTCTCTCTTGATGAGCCGCTGCCCGACTTCATCCTGGCCAGACCGGAACTCGAAGGCTCCCAGAGTCGTTCAGATCTGATCATCGAACTCGCGGTTCGGGAGAACCTCACGGTTCGCGAAATTCTGTCCCGCCTCGGCGGCGGACGAGGGCACTTCACGTTCGTCGGAACCCCGGACCAGGCGGTCGACACCATTGTCTCCTGGTTCGAGGGCGGCGCCGCGGACGGCTTCAACATCATGGCGCCCGCGTTGCCATCGGGGTTGGAGACCTTCATCGAGCACGTCCTGCCGATTCTGCGCAGCAAAGGACTGTTCCGGGAGGACTATCAGGGCGTAACGCTGCGCGAGCACTACGGCCTGCCGACCCCGGCCAACCAATTCCATGCCATTGCGGATTGAAAAGGGAACGTCATGACAGGCGACTTCACGAACGATGCTGCGGCACTCACGCTGTCGACCGATGTACTGGTGATCGGTGGCGGGCCGGCCGGCACTTGGGCGGCCATCAAGGCAGCGCAGGCCGGCGTCGACGTCGTCCTGGCGGACAAAGGCTACACCGGTTCCAGCGGTTCCACCGCGTCGGTCGGCACCGGCGTCTGGTACGTCGACGACGTACCAGAACTTCGGGAAGCGGCCATGGCCAGCCGCGAGGGTCTGGGCGGCCACCTGGCCGACCGGGGCTGGATGACAAGGGTGCTCGACGAGACCCACGCCCGGATGGACGAACTCGCGACGGTGCAGCGTTACCCGTTTCCCGTCGGCCCCGACGGCCGCCAGATCCGTGATGACCTGCAGGGGCCGGAATACATGCGCAGGCAGCGCACGCGGGTGCAACGCCTGGGTGTCCGCATTCTGGACCACAATCCCGCACTGGAACTTCTCGTCGATGGCGACGGTGTGGTGTCCGGCGCGGTGGCACTCGACCGCACACGCGGTCATACCGTCCGCATCGAGGCCAAGGCTGTCGTGCTGGCGGCGGGCGGATGCGCATTCCAATCCAAATCGCTTGGCTGCGACGTGAATACCGGTGACGGCGCGCTGCTGGCCGTCGAGGCCGGGGCGGTGCTCTCGGGGATGGAATTCTCGAACTCGTTCGCCCTCTCACCCAAAGGCGCCTCGCTGACCAAGACCGCCTACTACTCGTGGGCCACCTTCTATCGCGGCGACGGCTCGGTCATCGAGGGAGCGGGCAGCGCGCGTGGCCGCACCCTGATCGCCACCACTCTGGACGACGAACCGGTGTTCGCGCGGATCGACCGGGCCACCGAGTCCGAGCGCGTCGCCATGCGCAAGGGACAACCCAACTTCTTCCTGGTCTTCGACCGCCTGGGCATCGATCCGTTCACCGATCTGTTCGAGATCACCCTGGTGGCCGAAGGCACGGTGCGCGGGACCGGTGGGGTTCGGGTCGTCGACTACGATTGCGCCACAGACGTTCCCGGTCTGTATGCGGCGGGCGACACCGCCACCCGGGAGTTGATCTGTGGTGGTTTCACTGGCGGCGGCAGCCATAACGCGGCATGGGCGGCGTCATCGGGAAGCTGGTCGGGCCGGGGCGCGGCAGAGTTCGCCGCCCGACGGTCGCGGCCGACGGGGACATTGCGGGCACTGGGCGGGGCGGGACTCCGTCCGACCGGTCGCAGCGGAGTGGACTACCGCGACGTCGTCACCGAGGTTCAGCGACATGTCCTGCCGCACCGGCACAACTTCCTGCGGCACGCGGACTACCTGGAACCGGCCCTGCAGTCGCTGCACGACACGTGGTCGGTGGCCCGGGCCGGGCTCAGCGGCGCGGGCGAAGATGTGTTCCGGGCCCGCGAGGCGGCAGCGATGGTCGCGCACAGCCGCTGGATGTATCACGCTGCGCTGCAACGCACCGAGACCCGAGCGATGCACAAGCGCCTCGACCGTCCGGCTCTTGATCCCGGTCAGCAGTACCGGCAGCTGAGCGGGGGACTGGACGAGATCTGGACGCGCCCCGAGCGAGTCAGAGTCGGACGGGCCGCGTGATCGAAGTCGTCGACGCCGACCGGTGTATCGGGTGCGACCGCTGTATCGAGGTATGCCCGACGCGGGTCTTCGACAGGGGTGCGGACGGAATCCCGGTCATCGCCCGACATGACAGCTGCCAGACGTGCTTTCAGTGCGAGGCGTACTGCCCGACCGATGCCCTGTTTGTTGCGCCGCTCCTGATTGCGGCGCAAGCGGATTCGCCATTCCGCGATGTCACCGCGCTGGCCGATGCCGGTCTTCTGGGCGGGTATCGACGTGAACTCGGCTGGGGCAAGGGGCGCAAGCTGGGCGCCAGGACCGCCGTGGGGCCTGAGTATCCCGACTGAGCCAGGCTCCTTCCGTCGCGGCGGATACTGCTGGGCGCCCCATCGATTGCGTTCTGTGTGAACAGAACCAGTGAACACCTGGCGGGCTGCGGTAACACTGAAACCCGGGAGCAGATGCGCGTCCGCTCAGGAAGGTGGCTTCGGGTGGAGGGCGATGACCCGACCGGGCGATCCGGTCCCCACTACCGGATGCGGCTGGCCAATGAGCGGACCTTCCTGGCGTGGCAGGGCATGTCACTGAGCTTGCTTGCTGCGTCCGTGGCTGTTCAAAGTTTCTCCGCACCAGCGATTTCGCGAGTTTGGAGTGCCTTGGGGATCGTTCTGGCCGTGCTGTCCAGTGCGACCGCCGTCGCCGGGTTGGTGCGCTGGAGACGTATCGAGCGCGGACTCGTCGGCGCAGCGGGCAACGTCGACCCGAAGGCAGACCAAGGATGTCGGTGCGGCTGACTGTTACGCAGCCGTATCCCGGACGGCCTCGAACGTGTCTGTGTGACTGTGTCCTTATGTGACGGCCAGGCAATCACGCCGATTTGATTGCTACCCGAGCGGGCCGCAATGCCGGATGGTGGCGGAGCCATCATCGGCGAGTTCCGGCCACGGGTCACCGGAGCGACGCGATGCTCACTGATCGACCGAAAGACCTGCCAGCGATGTCTACTTCCCGAATTGCCCTGCGCCGTGCCCTCCTGGGCCTGACCGGGGCGTCCGTTCTCCTGATCTCGGGCTGCGGGGGCAGCGGCTCGACCGGCAACACGCCGTCGGCCGCGGCGGGGCCGCCGGTCAGCGGAGGTTCGATCGTCTACGGTGCCGACCGCGAGCCGACCTGCCTCGACCCGCACAACAACGGCGATATGCCGCAGACCTACGTGGCGCGGCAGTTCCTCGACTCGCTGGTCTCCGAACAGCCGGATGGCACGGTGGTGCCGTGGCTGGCCGATTCCTGGACCACGTCACCGGACGGATTGATCTACACCTTCAAGATCAAGCAGGGGGTGAAGTTCCACGACGGCACGCCGCTGGACGCGGCCGCGGTCAAAGCGAACTTCGATCAGATGCTGGATCCGGCGACGCAGTCGTTGACCGACACCGGGTACCTGCGGCCGTACTACGCGTCGTCCCGCGCGGTTGACCCGTCGACCTTCGAACTGACGCTGAAATCTCCGTACTCGGCGTTGCTGCCCGTGCTGTCGCAGGCGTTCTTCGGTATCGAGTCACCGAAGGCGATGGCCCGCGGGCTCGACGCCAACTGCCAATCCCCGGTCGGCACCGGACCGTTCATCGTCAAGGGTTGGGTGCACGGTCAGAGCGTCGAATTCGACCGCAACCCCGACTACAACTCGGCCCCCGCCAACGCCAAGCATCAGGGCCCGGCCTATCTCGACCATGTCAGTTGGAAGTTCCTTGAGGACGGTTCTGTCCGCTTCGGTGCTGTCCAGGGCGACGGTGCCGACCTCATCTTCAACCCGCCGCCGCAGCAGAACGCCGCGCTCAAGGCCGACCCGAACCTGGCGCTACAGGAATTCACCCACACCGGGTTGCCGAACGGTTGGGCGCTGAACACCACGCGCTTCCCATTCACCGATACCGCGGTGCGGCAGGCGTTCATCCACGGCGCCAACGCCGAGGCATCGGTGAAGAGCGCCTATCTCGGCGTGTTCAACTGGGAGCCAGGGCCTTTGACATCGACGACGCCGTTCCTGGACAAGGATCTGCGCGACTACTACACCCACGATGCTGCCAAGGCGAACCAACTGCTCGACGCCGCAGGCTGGACGCAGCGGGACGCCGACGGTTACCGGACCAAGGACGGTAAGCAGCTGGCCGCCACGGTGATCTACTCATCCGATCCCGGTGACACCCCGCCCACCGATGTGACGCTCTACCAGGACATCCAGGCGGCCGAGAAGGAAATCGGCTTCAACGTCATCCTCAAGCCGATTCCGCAGGACCAGTACTACGCCGCCTTCACCGACAAGAACTCGTACGACGCGCTGGCCGGCGCGTACTGGAACAGTCCGACCCCGCTGGTGCTCACCTTGCTGTACTCCACCGACTCGATGAACCTCGCCCCGGGCAACAACATGTCCTGGGTGTCCAATCCCGCCATCGACGCGCCGCTGAAGGAGATCGCCGCCGCCTCGGACGTCGAAACCCAGAGGCATCTTTACGACCAGGTGCAGCAGCTCGTCGCGCAAAACGCCTACCACCTCGGCCTTTACCCGCAGACCACCCGGCTGGTCTCGAAGAAGCACCTGCAGGACGTCTGGATCGAGCCGTCTGAGGGTGAGCCGGTCTTGCACGACGCGTGGCTCGCCAAGTGACGGCGAGGCGGGTGATAGCCCGCCTCGCAGGTGTGGTCGGCGTCCTCTGGGGCGCCGCGACGCTGACGTTCGTCATCGAACAGTTGATGCCGACCGATCCGGCGCTGACCATCCTCGGCGGCGCGGGTGCCAAACCCACTCCCGAGCAAATCGCCGCTGTGCGAGCGCAATACGGTTTCGACAAGCCGGTCATCGTGCAGTATCTCGACTATCTCGGCGGGTTGCTGCGCGGTGATCTCGGCACGTCGTACGTGCGCAAGCAGCCGGTGTCCGACATCATCGGCCAGCAGCTCGGTTCGACGCTGACGCTGACCATCGCGGCATTGGCGGTGTCCTGGCTGATCGCGGTTGTCGTCACGCTCCTGACGGCGCACCGCAGCCGCGCGCTGGCCGCAGTCGGTTCGGGCCTGGAGACGCTGCTGGCTGCACTGCCGCAGTACTGGCTGGGCATCGTGCTGCTGGTGGTGTTCGCGTTCACGCTGCACTGGCTGCCGGTGGTCGGCGACGGTGGGCCCGAAGGGCTGGTGCTGCCCACGCTGACCCTCGCCCTTCCGCTGGCCGGATTCCTCGGACAGGTGACCCGCGACGAGTTCTCCTCGGCGATGGAACAGCCGTTTGCGGTCTCGGCGCGGGCGAGAGGAATGAGTGACCTGGCGGTGCGCTGGCGTCATGCACTGCGCCACGCAGTGCTGCCGGGCCTGACGTTATCGGGCTGGGCGCTGGGCTCATTGTTCTCGACCGCGGTGATCGTCGAGGCGGTCTTCGTGCGAGCCGGCCTGGGCCGGGTGCTGGTCGATGCCGTCACATCGCAGGACATGCCCGTGGTGGTCGGGGTGACGCTGTTCGTGGCCGCGGTGTACGTGGTGGCGAACCTGTTGGTGAATCTCGCTTTTGGGCGGATTGATCCCCGACTGCGGAGTGCGACGCGATGACCGTCAACGTCGCGGACGGACTCACCGCCGCCCACGCCGCACCCGCGGTGGTCCGGGGCCGGGGCGGTCGCGCGATCCGACCGGCCGTCTGGCTCTCGGCACTGTTCCTGTTATTGGTGCTGGCCTGGGCCGTGGTGCCCACGGTGTTCACCAGCGGTACCCCCTTCGATACCGATATCGACGCGGCGGTGCAGGCGCCCTCGCTGCAGCACTGGTTCGGCACGGACGCCTCTGGACGCGATATCTACACCCGCGTCGTGTTCGGGGCCCGCAGCTCACTGTTGATCGGGATCGGGGCCACGGCGCTGGCATTGGTCGCCGCCGTCGTGTTCGGCTTCGCGGCCGGGCTCGGCGGGCGGTTCACCGACGGTGCGATCAGTCGCTTCCTGGAAGTACTGCTGGCGTTGCCGGGCCTGTTGTTGGCGTTGGTGTTCATCGCCATGCTGGGGCCAGGGGTGTCCACCGAGATCGTGGCGGTCGCCCTTGGTTCGGCGGCGGGTTACGCGTGGATGATCCGCGGTCAGGTGATCGCCGTCAAGGACTCCGGTTATGTCACTGCCGCAACGGCATTGGGGCACAAGCGGTCGCGCATCATCGCCAGGCACGTATTCCCGAACGCGATGCGGCCGCTGGTGGTGCTGGCCACCATGGGCGTCGGGCAGTCGATCGTATGGTCATCGTCGCTGAGCTTTCTCGGTCTGGGTGTGGCCCCGCCCGCTCCGGAGTGGGGTGCCATGCTCGACGCCGGGCGTGACTTCGTCTCGACGGCCTGGTGGCTTGAGCTGTTTCCCGGGCTGGCGATCGTCGGCTGCACTCTGTCGGTCACCGTCCTCGGCCGTCACCTCCAACAGCGACTCGAAGGACGGCTGAGATGACCGCATTGCTGCGCGTCGAGGACCTGACGGTCGCGTTCGGCCCCGGCGAACCGGTGGTGCGCGGAGTCTCCTTCGACCTGGCGCCCGGCGAATGCCTGGCCATCGTCGGTGAATCCGGCTCCGGGAAGAGTGTGACCGCCCGAACGTTGCTCGGCCTGGCCGGCGCCGGTGCGCAGGTCGACGCGAAAGCACTGGAACTGCAAGAGAACACACTGCTGCGCAACCGAGACCGCGATTGGCGGCGAATTCGGGGCAGACAGGTCGGTTTCGTCCTGCAGGATGCCCTGGTATCCCTGGACCCGCTACGGACCGTCGGCCACGAGATCGGCGAGACACTGCGGCTGCACCGATACGGCAGCCGTCGACGGCGCAAAGCAAAGGTGTTGGAATTGCTTGCTGCCGTTGGTGTTCCCGAACCCGAGTTGCGGGCGCGGCAGCTTCCGCACGAACTCTCCGGAGGGCAGCGGCAGCGCGCACTGATCGCGTCGGCGATCGCGCTGGATCCGCCGCTGCTGATCGCTGACGAGCCGACCACCGCGCTCGATGTGACGGTGCAGGCCCAGATCCTCGACCTATTGCGGGCGATGAAAGACCGGGGTACAGGCCTGGTCCTGATCAGCCACGACCTGTCGGTGGTGAGCAGGCTGGCGGACCGGGTCGCGGTGATGCGCGACGGTGTATTCGTCGAACAGGGTTCCGTCGCCGAGGTGCTCAACTC
Organism: Mycolicibacterium komossense; assembly: GCF_025822605.1. Taxonomy (GTDB): domain Bacteria; phylum Actinomycetota; class Actinomycetes; order Mycobacteriales; family Mycobacteriaceae; genus Mycobacterium; species Mycobacterium komossense. The sequence continues at coordinate 36,422 of NZ_JACKTY010000012.1, forward strand.
GCCGAGCCATCCCTATACGCAGACGCTGCTGAACGCAGTGCCCGCTGCCCACCGCAAAGGCACTCGGCTGTCCGGTGTTTCGCCACGAGGCGCTGATCCGGCGGTGGACCGCCGCCGCGCCGACCCGCCTACGGACGGCGTTCTGCTGGCGGCCGAGGGACTGGTCAAGCGTTTCCGGGGACCCGACGGTGTCGAACGCACGGCCGTCGCCGATGTCTCGTTCACGATCGGCGTCGGGGAGACACTCGGTATCGTCGGTGAGTCCGGTTCGGGCAAGACGACCACCGCTCGGCTGGCGCTGGCGCTGCTGGCCCCCGACGAGGGCACTGTCACATTGGCGGGGCAGCCGTGGAGCGAGCTGACCGAGGCGAAGCGCCGGCTGCGTCGACGGCAGATCTCGGTCGTCTACCAGGATCCCTTGAGCTCCTTCGATCCTCGCTGGACGGTTCGCCGGATCGTCGAGGACGCGCTGCCCGTCGAGTTGTATCCGGACGGTGCCGCCAGACGGCGGCGTACCGAGGAACTGCTCGCCGACGTCGGGCTGGCCGCCGAGCACGCCGATCGGCGACCGCTGCTGCTCTCTGGCGGGCAGCGTCAGCGTGTCGCTATCGCCAGGGCACTGGCCCCCGAGCCGGCACTGATCGTCTGCGACGAACCCGTGTCCGCCCTCGACGTCACCATCCAGGCCCAGGTGCTCGATCTGCTCGCTGATCTACAGCAGCGGCTCGGTCTGTCATACCTGTTCATCTCCCACGACCTTGGCGTGATCCACCATGTCGCCGACCGGGTACTGGTGATGCGCGATGGCCGGGTCGTCGAAGCCGGCGCGGCCGCAGATATATTCGCCGCACCACAGGACCCCTACACCCGTGCGCTGCTGGCAAGCCTGCCCATCGCTGAGCCCCAAACCACCCCCGGAGGCTGACCATGACCCGCCAGATTGTTCTCAACGCGTTCGACATGAACTGCGTGACCCACATTGTCGCCGGCACGTGGCGACATCCCGAATCGCAGGCCGCCCGCTACAAGGACATCGAGTACTGGCTCGACCTGGCCAAACTGCTCGAGCGGGGACTGTTCGACGGGCTCTTCATCGCCGACGTCCTCGGCATCTACGACGTGTACGGCGGCGGCCCGGAGGCGGCGTTGCGGTCGGGAGCCCAAGTACCGGTGAATGATCCGCTGCTCGTGGTGCCCGCGATGGCGACCGTCACCAAGCACCTGGGCTTCGGGGTCACCGCGGCCACCTCGTTCGAACACCCGTACTCGTTCGCCCGCCGGATGTCGACGCTGGATCACCTGACGAAAGGCCGGGTCGGTTGGAACATCGTCACCGGCTACCTGGAGAGCGCCGCACGCAACCACGGGCTGGACACCATCACCCCGCACGCAGACCGCTACGACATCGCCGATGAATACACCGAGGTGCTCTACAAATTGTGGGAGGGCTCCTGGGACGACGACGCCGTGGGCACCGACCCGGGGCGCGCCGAGTACGCCGATGCCGGCAAGGTGCACCCGATCGCCCACGAGGGCAAGCACTTCCGTGTTCCCGGCATCCACCTGTCCGAGCCATCGCTGCAGCGCACCCCGGTGTTGTACCAGGCCGGTGCGTCCAATCGGGGCCGCCAGTTCGGCGCGGAGAACGCCGAGGTCATCTTCATCGGAGCGCCGACCAAAGAGGTACTGAAGGAAGCGGTGGCCGATATTCGGACCCGCGCCTCCAATGCCGGGCGCGACCCGTATGACGTCAAGATCGTCAACGGCCATGTGGCCGTGACCGGAGCGACCGAAGCCGCGGCGCAGGAGCGATACGAGGATCTGCGGCGCTACATCGACCCCCAGGGCGCGCTGGCGCTCTGGTCCGGCTGGCTGGGCACCGACCTGTCGCAATTCAACCTCGACGACCCGGTCGCGGTCACCGACAACGAGTTCCTCAAATCGTCGGTGCAGATGTTCGGTCAGGGTCAGTGGACGCTGCGTGATTTCATCGACGCGCATGCCATCGACGCCGAAGGCGGATTCACTGTCGGCTCGCCAACGCAGGTCGCCGACCAATTGCAGGAGTGGGTCGAGGAGACCGACGTCGACGGTTTCAACCTCACCAACGCCATCACTCCGGGCTCGTTCGTCGACTTCATCGACCACGTGGTGCCGGAGCTACAACGACGCGGCGTCTACAAGACCGAGTACACCGAAGGCGCTTTGCGTCACAAACTGTTCGGCAGGGGAGCACGCCTGCCGAAGACACATCGCGCGGCGGGCTATCGCCGTGTCACCAAGGAGGCAACGATATGACGACCGTTACCGGAGCTGCCGTGGAGCCGCTTACCTACGGCTCCGATCAACTGGCCCAGCTCATCGCCACCATCGGTGAGGGCGCGCTGGAACGCGAACGTAACAATGAACGGCCTTTCGCTGCAATCGATCTCATCCGTACATCGGGTTTGGGTGCGTTGCGGGTGCCGCGCGAATACGGCGGTGGCGGCGCCACCCTGCGCGAATTGTTCGCCACCGTCATCGCGTTGGCCACCGTTGACGTCAACGTGGCGCACATCCTGCGCGGGCACTTCTCCCACGTCGAGGAGCGGCTGCGGCTGGACGAGAACGAGCGGGCAAAGGTCATCGAACTGGCGCTGACCGGCAAGATTGTCGGCAACGCTTCCACCGAACTGGGTTCTACCCCCGCCGGTGCCTTCACCTGGCAGACCAAGCTCACCCCCGACGGTGACGACTACCGGCTCAACGGCAAGAAGTTCTTCACCACCGGCACGCTGTACGCCGATTATGCCGAGGTGCTGGCCAGCAACCCGGACGGCGCCACCGTGATCGCCCTGGTGCCCACCGACCGGGACGGTGTCGCGGTCCTCGACGACTGGGACGGGTTCGGGCAGCGCGCCACCGGCACCGGCACCGCCGTCTTCGACAACGTCGTGGTTAAGGCCGATGAGCTGCTGCAGTTCGCGCCGCCGGATGCCGACGCCGAACCTCCTGCCCTGTACCTGTCCGGTGCGTTCTTCCAGTTGTATGTGACCGCACTGGAAGTCGGTGTGCTCTATGCCCTGCGTGCCGACGCGGTGGCCCACGTGCATCAGCGCTCTCGCAGCTTCGCCTGGGCGCCCAACCCGTCGGCACCCGACGATCCGCTGCTGCAGCGCGAGATCGGTGAGATCGCCGCCGCCGCGTATGCGGGGGAGGCGACCGTGCTCGCCGCCGCGGAGGCGCTGGGGCGGGCCTACGATGCCGATGTCACCAAGACCGACCCCGACCTGGAACTTGCCCACGACGCGTCACTGCAGGCGGCCGCGGCCAAGGTCGTCGTCGACGCGCTCGCACAGAAGTCGGCTTCCCAGATCTTCGACATCGGCGGTGCCTCGGTGGTGCGCCAGGCCCATCTTCTGGACCGGCACTGGCGCAACATCCGCACCCTCGCGTCGCACAACCCGACGAGCTACAAAGCGCAGGCCATCGGGGCGTACTACGCCCGCGGCACCAAACTGCCCGGTAGCGGCTACTTCTGACGAGTGATTTCGGTGTGCTCATCACCGGTCAGCGGTCGTGAGCACGCCGAAATCGCAGAAGAGGCGTTCACGATCATCGCGATCCGATCTCTTGTCGCCGTGCTGCCGCGACGCAACCATTGCTGTCTATCAGCCGGGCACAAGGAGAGGGTTACATGAGCGAACCCAACACCGAAAAGGCATCACCTGCGTGGGCAGACGCCGTCGGCCGCGTCGGCACCGACTGGTGGGCGACCATCGTGGCTGGTGTGATCACCGCACTCGCCGTCGCCAACCTCCTGCCGAAGATTCCGTGGTGACACGATGAGCACCGTATCCGTCGAACCCGGCCACCCCATCGACGAGGAACGTTCAGAGCAGACGTTCCCCACCACCAACGTGCTGGCCTACGTGCCGGGAGTGCTGCTGCTGGTCGCCGTCGGGCTGCTCGGCAAGTACGCCGAGATCTGGTGGCTGGCCCTGGGCAAGCGTGAGCACTGGTCGGTGCCCGATATCGAATTCGTGTTGTGGGCCATCCTCATCGGCCTGGTCATAACCAATACCGTTGGCGTGCACCGCATTTTCAAGCCCGGCGTGGCGACCTACGACTTCTGGCTCAAGATCGGAATCGTCGCGCTCGGGTCTCGGTTCGTGCTGGGTGATATTGCCAAGCTCGGAGTCATCAGCCTGGTGCAGATTCTGGTCGATATGACGGTGGCCGGCATCATCATCATCGCGGCGGCCAAGTTCTTCGGTCTCTCGGGCAAGCTCGGTTCGCTGTTGGCCATTGGCACCTCGATCTGCGGCGTCTCGGCGATCGTCGCCTCCAAGGGTGCGATCAGGGCGCGCAACTCCGACGTCGGCTACGCGATCGCCGCGATCCTGGCTCTCGGTGCCGTCGCGCTGTTCACCCTGCCGCCATTGGGCCACCTGATCGGGCTGACCGATCACGAGTTCGGGCTGTGGGCGGGCCTGGCCGTGGACAACACCGCCGAGACCACCGCGACCGGTTATCTGTTCTCCGACGAGGCGGGCAAGATCGCGGTACTGGTCAAGTCGGTGCGCAACGCCCTGATCGGGTTCGTGGTGCTCGGCTTCGCGCTGTACTGGTCGGCCCGCGGCGAGGCCGACGAGATCGCCCCCGGCGTCAAGGCCAAGGCGGCGTTCATCTGGGCCAAGTTCCCGAAGTTCGTCCTCGGCTTCCTGGCGGTGTCTGCGATCGTGACGGCGGGCTGGCTCAGCAAGGGCCAGACGGCGAACCTCGCCAACGTCTCCAAGTGGGCGTTCCTGTTGACCTTCGCCGGTGTCGGGCTCAACACCAACTTCCGCGAACTCGCGCGCACCGGCTGGCGACCGCTCGTCGTCGCGGTGATCGGCCTCGTCGTCGTCGCGACCGTATCCCTCGGTCTGGTACTGCTCACCTCACGAGTCTTCGGCTGGAACCAGTGATTTCGGCGTGCGCGTAACCGCTGAGCGGTTGGGAACACGCCGAAATCCCGGCTACATCGGGGCTACATTGGTGCGTTGGCCGGCTGGAACACCCCGGAGCTGTCGGACTCCTCCTCGGCGCGGATGACGTGCACCACGGCGTTGATCAACGCCAGGTGCGTGAATGCCTGCGGGAAATTACCCAGGTGGCGGCCCGTGCGGGCCTCGATTTCCTCGGCATAGAGGTGCAGCGGGCTGGCGAAGGACAGCAGGCGCTCACACAGATGACGGGCGCGGTGGATCTCGCCGATCTCCACCAGCGCCGACACCAGCCAGAATGAGCAGATCGTGAAGGTGCCCTCCTCGCCGGACAGGCCGTCGTCGGTCTCCTCGACGCGATAACGCAGGACCAGGCCGTCCTCGGTGAGCTCGTCGGCGATCGCCATCACGGTGGCCCGGATGCGCGGATCCTCCGGCGGCAGGAACCGGGTCAGCACGGCCAACAGGAGTGACGCGTCCAGCGCGTCATCGCCGTAGCGCTGGGTGAGCACGCCGCGGGAATCCACGCCCTTGGTCAGGATGTCGGCCTTGATCTCCTCGGCGATCGCCCGCCACTGCTGGGCGTAACTCTTCTCGCCTTCGATCTCGGCCAATTTGGACCCGCGGTCGAGCGCTACCCAGCACATGATCTTGCTGGAGGTGAAGTGCTGCGGCTCGCCGCGCACCTCCCAGATGCCCCGGTCGGGTTCCTTCCAATGCTTGATCGCTTCTTCGACCTGCTCTTTGAGAACCGGCCACAACGTCTCGGGAATCTGCTCGCGGGACTTGGTGTGCAGGTATACCGAGTCGAGCATCGTGCCCCAGATATCGTGCTGCATCTGGTCGAACGCGCCGTTACCGATGCGGACCGGCCGGGAGTTGTCGTAACCGGAGAGGTGATTGAGCTCCTCCTCGACCAGGGTGCGTTCCCCGCCGACGCCGTACATCACCTGCAGGGGATGCCGCTCACCGTTGTTGGCGCCCGACACGTCGGCGATGAACGCGAAGAAATCGTCGGCCTCGCGATCGAGGCCCAGGGTGTACAGCCCCCACAACGCAAACGTCGAGTCGCGTACCCACGCGTAGCGGTAGTCCCAGTTGCGTTCGCCCTGAGGCGTTTCCGGCAGCGACGTGGTGCTCGCCGCCAGTAGTGCGCCAGTCGGGGAGTAGGTCAGCCCCTTCAGAGTCAGCGCACTGCGCTGTAGGTACGACCGCCACGGGTGGTCCGGGAAATCACCGATGTTGATCCATTGGCGCCAGCATTCGCTGGTCTTCCACATCTTGTCGGCGGCCTCTTCGTAGGTCTGGGGCGACGGATGCTTCGACCAGCTCAACGCGACGAATACGTTGTCGCCCTCGGTCAGCCGGGTCCGCGCCCTGGCTTCGTGGCCCTCAAGGCCGAGCCGCAGGTTGGTGGTCAGCCGCAGCGTCGGGTGGGCGTCTGGGTCGCGGCTGGCTCGGGCGATCGCCTCGCCGTAGGCCTGCGCCGAGTACTCCCACTTCGCCGGGTTGCGGTGGTAGTCGAACGACGGCTCGCAGTTCATCACCATCTCGACGGTGCCGCTGACGCATCGCACGGTCCGAAGAAGGATGTGCTCGGCGTCCCAGTCCATCGGGGTGCGGCGGTGGGTGCGCGAGCGTGACTCGATGTCATGCCACGGGCCCATCACCAGCGCTTCGCGCACGATGACCCATCCGGTGTGGGTCTGCCAGGTGGTCTCCAGGATCAGGCTGCCCGGTAGGTACCGGCGCGCGGCGGGAACGGACACCCCGTAGGGGCCGAGCCGGAAATGGCCGGCGCCGCGGTCGAGGATCGCGCCGAAGACGCTGGGGGAGTCGGGCCGCGGTACGCATAACCACTCCACCGAGCCGGCCGAGGACACCAGGCAGGTGTTCTCGCAGTCGGACAGGAAGCCGTAGTCCGCGATCGGTGGAAAGGGATTGCGCAGTGCGCCCCCGCCGACGTAGGGCACCGGGGCGGTGACGGTGAACGGGGCTTCCACCACGCGGGCCGCCTGATCGTTGCCGGTTTCCGTCTCTGTCGTCATGGGCACATCATCGACCGCCGGGACCATCGGCGTCTACTCGTGGCCGGGTGTGTTTGCCGAAGATCGTAGGGTGGTGGCAATGGACGGGTTCCTGAGTTGGTGGGATGGGGTCGAACTGTGGCTTTCGGGCCTCGGGTTCGTGTTGCAAACCGTGGTGGTGATGCCCGTCGTCCTGCTGATCGCCTACGGTGCTGCAGTGCTGCTGGATGGATCCCTCGGAAAGGTCATCGTGTTGGTGCGCTGGCTGCGCGGCAAGGACCGGTCGATCCGATGACGGGCCTACCGAAGTCGCGGGTGACGCTGGTGCTCATCGCACTGCTGGTACTCGTCCTTGTGATGTGGTTGTTCAGCCGCTGAGCTGCACCGAACCGTTAATCTGACCGTTTCAGGCGATTCACGGCAATTCTGTTAGGCTTCGCGCCATGCACGCAGCGTCCGGCATCACAGAGGGCCACATCTTGGCCCTCATTGCCGTGGGTACTTGCGCTGTTGCAGACGTCGCTTGTTGTTGTCGCTGACCCCTTCCCGCCTGCGGTCTGGTGTCGGTTTCGGCTGTCGCGTACGCCTGAGCTGAAAATATGTCGCCTTTCCGCGAGGTCCGGATTTCGAATTCGAAAACCCCTCGATAACCAGGAAAGGTTACCCATGAAGACACCCACACTGAGATGGCGCACCGCCGCGGCACTCGCCCTGACCGCGTCAGTCGTCGCGGCGTGCGGTGGCGGCGGCTCCAGTGATGTCGCGGGACAAAGTGCGGGTCCTGCCGCCGCGACAACGCTGACGCTCGTCGCTTACGCGGTGCCCGAACCCGGGTGGAGCAAGATCATTCCGGCATTCGCGGCCACGCCTGAGGGTAAGGGTGTCGCGGTCACCACCTCCTACGGCGCCTCCGGCGACCAGTCCCGTGGAGTCGTCGACGGTAAGCCCGCCGACATCGTCAACTTCTCGGTCGAGCCTGACGTCACCCGGCTGGTGAAGGCCAACAAGGTGGACAAGGACTGGAACACCGATGCCACCAAGGGCATCCCGTTCGGTTCCGTGGTCACTCTCGTGGTCCGCAAGGGCAACCCCAAGAACATCAAGGATTGGGACGACCTGCTGCAGCCCGGCATCGAGGTGGTCAGCCCCAGCCCACTGAGCTCCGGCTCCGCCAAGTGGAATCTGCTGGCGCCGTACGCCGCCAAGAGTAACGGTGGCCAGGATCCGCAGGCCGGCCTCGACTTCGTCAGCAAGCTGGTCGGCGAGCACATCAAGACTCGGCCCGGTTCCGGACGTGAGGCCACCGACGTGTTTCTGCAGGGCACTGGTGACGTGCTGATCAGCTACGAGAACGAGGCGATCAACACCGAGCGGGCCGGTAAGCCGGTGGAGCACATCACGCCGCCGCAGACCTTCAAGATCGACAACCCGGTGGCGGTCGTCTCGACGAGCGCTCACCTCGAGCAGGCCAACGCGCTGAAAAACTTCCTCTACACCCCCGAGGGCCAGAAGCTGTGGGCCGAGGCAGGCTTCCGGCCGGTCGATCCCACGGTGGCTGCCGACTTCGCCAGCGACTTCCCGACCCCGCAGAAGCTGTGGACCATCGAGGACCTCGGCGGCTGGAGCGCCGTTGATCCGCAGCTGTTCGACAAGGACAACGGCACCATCACGAAGATCTACAAGCAGGCCACTGGATGACAGCTGTAGTCAACCCCGAAGCGAGCCGGCCCGAGTTGACCGAAGACGGTGGCTTGGGCCGGAGCTCCGGCCCGTTCCAGCGCCGCTACGGCAGCACATCCCTGCGGGTCGGGGCCGCGACGCTGTGGCTCAGCGTCATCGTGTTGCTGCCCCTGGCCGCCATCCTGTGGCAGGCCGCCGGCGGCGGCTGGAACTCCTTCTGGTCGACAGTCACGTCGAACGCCGCCCTGGAATCCTTCCGGGTGACGCTAACCGTGTCGATCGCGGTGACGGTGGTCAACCTCTTCTTCGGCCTGCTGGTCGCCTGGGTGCTCACCCGCGACGACTTCCCTGGTAAGCGGCTGGTGGATGCTGTCATCGATCTCCCGTTCGCTCTGCCGACCATCGTTGCCAGCCTGGTGATGCTGGCGCTGTACGGGCCGAACAGCCCGATCGATCTACAGCTGCAGCACACCAAATGGGGTATCGGAGTGGCGCTGCTGTTCGTCACCCTGCCGTTCGTGGTGCGTTCGGTACAGCCGGTGCTGCTGGAACTGGACCGCGAAGTGGAGGAAGCGGCGGCATCGTTGGGCGCCAACAACGTCACCATCTTCACCAAGGTGATCCTGCCCGCGCTGCTTCCATCGCTGCTCTCCGGCGCTGGTCTGGCGTTCTCGCGTGCCATCGGCGAATTCGGCTCCGTGGTGCTCATCGGTGGCGCCGTGCCGGGGGAGACCGAAGTGTCTTCACAGTGGATCCGCACCCTGATCGAGAATGACGACCGCACCGGTGCCGCAGCCATTTCGATTGTGCTCCTGGTGCTTTCGTTCATCGTGTTGTTTGTGCTGCGGGCGGTCGGCTCGCGGGCGGCCCGGCGTGAGGAGCTGGCGCGGTGACCCTCTCGCCGGTGGTCAAGTACCTGCTGCGCTATCTCGCACTGGCGTACGTAGGGATCCTCGTCGTCGTGCCGGTGGCACTGATCCTGTGGCGCACCTTCGCGCCGGGACTTGGCGAGTTCTTCGCGTCGATCACGACCCCGGCCGCGATATCGGCGCTGGAGCTGTCGCTGTTGGTGGTGGCCATCGTCGTGCCCCTCAACGTGCTCTTTGGCGTTCCGACCGCACTTGTGTTGGCGCGCAACAAGTTTCGTGGGAAGAGCGTGCTCCAGGCGATCATCGACCTACCGTTCGCGGTGTCGCCGGTGGTCGTCGGCGTCGCTTTGATCCTGCTCTGGGGATCCGCGGGGCTGCTGGGTTTCGTGGAGACCGACCTCGGCTTCAAGATCATTTTCAGTTTCCCCGGCATCGTCCTGGCCAGCATCTTCGTCACGGTTCCGTTCGTCATCCGCGAAGTCGAACCGGTGCTGCACGAGTTGGGCACCGACCAGGAGGAAGCGTCCGCGACGCTAGGCGCCCAGTGGTGGCAGACCTTCTGGCGGATCACCCTGCCGTCGATCCGGTGGGGCCTGACCTACGGCATCGTGTTGACCATCGCCCGCACCCTCGGCGAATACGGCGCGGTGATCATGGTGTCCTCCAACCTGCCCGGCCAGTCGCAGACCATGACCTTGTTGGTGTCAGACCGCTACCTTCGGGGTAACGAATACGGTGCGTACGCCGTCTCGACGCTCCTGATGGGCGTAGCCGTGCTGGTGCTCATCGTTCAGGTGATTCTCGACGCGCGGCGCGCCCGCGCGGCAAAATAGTGGCCTCAAATGGAACGAAGGAAATGCGAGCTATGACCAACGCGATCACGGTCAGGGGCGCCAACAAGCGCTACGGCGATTTCGCCGCCTTGGACAACGTTGACTTCGTCGTGCCGACCGGCTCGTTGACCGCACTACTTGGGCCCAGCGGCTCCGGCAAATCCACTCTGCTGCGGGCCATCGCCGGGCTGGACCAGCCGGACACCGGGACGATCACCATCAACGGCAAGGACGTCACGGCCGTCCCACCGCAGCGGCGCGGTATCGGGTTCGTGTTCCAGCACTACGCCGCGTTCAAACACCTCACGGTGCGCGACAACGTGGCCTTCGGGCTACGGATCCGCAAGAGGCCCAAGGCCGAAGTCAAGGACAAGGTCGACAACCTGCTGGAAGTGGTGGGGCTGGCCGGTTTTCAGACCCGTTACCCGAATCAGCTCTCCGGCGGTCAGCGCCAGCGGATGGCGCTGGCCCGGGCACTGGCGGTCGATCCGGAGGTGTTGTTGCTCGACGAGCCGTTCGGCGCACTCGATGCCAAGGTCCGTGAGGATCTGCGGGCCTGGCTGCGCCGGCTGCACGACGAGGTCCATGTCACCACCGTGCTGGTCACCCACGATCAGGCCGAAGCACTCGACGTCGCCGACCGGATCGCGGTGCTCAACAAGGGCCGCGTCGAGCAGGTCGGCAGCCCCAACGAGGTCTATGACGCGCCCGCGAATGCGTTCGTCATGTCGTTCCTCGGTACGGTCTCGTCGCTGAACGGAATCCTGGTGCGGCCCCATGATATTCGCGTGGGCCGCAATCCTGAGATGGCGATTGCCGCCGGGGACGGGACCGCGGAATCCACCGGTGTGACGAAGGCGACCATCGACCGCGTCGCCATCCTCGGCTTCGAAGTGCGAGTCGAGATGACCAGTGCCACCACCGGCACCCCGTTCACCGCTCAGATCACTCGCGGTGACGTCGAGGCGCTCGGCTTGAAAGAGGGGGACACGGTCTACGTCCGCGCCACCCGGGTGCCGTCCATCTCGGGCAGCCTGCAGGTGCCTGCCGCGAACGAGGCCGACCAGCTCACCAAAGCCTGACTGTCACCGCGGTGGGTCGCCGCGCCAGCTGAAACTGTTGACGTACTTGGCCATATCCATCGCCAACATGAAGTTGGCACCGGAGGGGTGCCCGCTGCCGTAGTCGGGGCTGAACTCGTGGAACGGTCCTGCCGCTGCGGCGATCAGCGCATAATCGTTCTTCACTGCGGCCATGACCAGCACCCGCAGCCGGATCGGATCACCGGTGGTACCCGCCTTGTAGACATCGGCGATGACGCCGTATCCGAGTTGATATCCCACCTGCGCGTTGGGGATCTCGTAGTCGGTCGTAGCGTCGGGAAAGCTGTCACTGATGACATCGTCAACGACCTGACGCGATGTCCGGCCGGCGGCAGGCCGGCCGAACAGACGAAGTGTGCCACCGTCACCGGCGTGCAGTTCCAACACCACCCCGTCGGGTTGCAGAGTGCTCTCGTAGGCCGTCCCCGCCGGGGGGTAGGACACCGCGAATTCACCGTCGGCGGAGGTGAACCGGGGATTCGTGGTGACCGGTTGACCGATCGGGGGACGTCCGCAGTGAGGGGGACACGTGTAGTTCGCGGGCGGCGGCGTCAGCCAGAGCGACAGTCCGATCGTGGCCGCCACGACGAGCACCAGGGCGGTGCCCAACATCGCGAGCAGCCGAGCCGGCGAGGTGTGGCGGACCGGATCCGCGCGATAGGTCGCGTCGGGAACAGACCGGCCCGGCCTCAGTGGAGACGGGGTCTTGGGGGCAGGGTTCATGGACCTTCGGGGGCCGAGCCGGCCGGAACGGGGCGGTTGGCGCGTCGCGCCTTCCGCGATGATCGCGATGCCGCACCCGCTGCGACGCCGCAGTTGACGCAGTACGCGCGGTCGGGGACCACGTGAGTGCACTGGGGGCAGAGCACCGGCTGGTCGGGGGTGGTGTCCGGTGCTGCTTCCCCGAGAACCGTGCTGTGCAACACGATCCGCAACACCAGCAGCGCCACCACGGTGATCGCGGCGTACAGCCCGACGATCTCGGCGTACGGGATCCACATGTAGTCGATGCCGTTCTGCCCGATGTACGTGAGTGCTGCGACGGTGATGGCGAAGACCGGCGAGGTGACGATGTACCTGCGGCGGGCGGGGGTGGGGTCCGTTCGCCGCTTGAACCAGAGCGTCGCACCGATCAGGCCGCCGATCGCGACTGCGGTCAGAGGGGCGGCGACGCCGCGGACCACCGCGGTAGCGAATAGCGCATCCGAGGGAAAGTCCTTGGCTACCAACCCGTTCGAGAACTGCGATGCCTGTTGGGTGATGGTCCCGGCCGCGGTGAAGAACAGTGCGCTGACCGCGCCGATCGCGTATCCGTCCAAGGCTTCCCTGACGTCGGGGCGCCAGATCCGCACCGCGACGGCCGGGATCAGCATCAGCACCACGCCACCGATGGGAATCAGGACGAGGTTGATCAACTGCTCCGGTGGGGTCATCGGGGTGCCGAGCACGTCGTCATAGGTGACGGACCAGATGGCATTGAGGGTGAATGACCAGCCGGTCCCGATCGCCGCAGCGAGGAAAGCGACCGCAGCGAGAGAACTGACGGACATGTCCTCGAACGCATCCGTTTCTTTGAGATAGACACCGAATAGCAGCGGTAGTCCGAGGGCACTGATGCCGATCAGCGGCGGCTGCCAGTGCAGGAACGCGAAAACCGCTAGCAGAACGCCCAGCGCCAGCACACCGGTTCGGAATGCCCACCGAGATCGGCAGGGCAGGCGGGGAAATACCGAGGTGACTACCCAGGGGCGGACGACGTGTTGATCTGGTGCCACGGAATATGATCCGAGCCGCAGACTCGCTGGTCCGTCACCGTGGTGCCGCACCAAACTCGCACCACAGTCACCACAGAATTCGGCCGATGGGACGTCCCGACCGCAGGTGTGACATGACGTGTCGGGTAACGACTCCCAGTCGGCTACGGAATCGTCGGAGCTCATCGCGGCGCTCGCCCGCGTTGGATGTCGAGGAGGTCGCGGACCAGCGCCTCGATATTGGGGCTGCCGAGCCCGGTGATCGGGTCGTATCCGGGGGCGGCGACGTCGACGGCGTTGGCACCCTCACCGATATCGCGGAAGCCGGGGGAGTTGGCGCCGGCGGCCACCCGGTACAGCAGCGGGTTGAGTTCGCCCAAGGTATGCCCGCCGTTGGCGATCAGGTACTGATTCATGACGGCGGCGAACGCGGCCCAGATCGGTGCGGACTGAGAGGTCCCTGCTCCGACCAGATCCTGGCCATCGAATCGGATCCGCACTCCGGTGAAGGGGTCGGCGACCGCGGAGACGTCCGGCGTCAACCTGCTCTGCGCATCCGGATCACGCACGGCGGCGACGTTACGCTGCCAGGCGGGCCGGGGAAACAGCCGCGACACCCCACCGCTGCTGCCCAGCGACTGGGGTGAGTCGATCCACGCCTGCTCGGCGAGCCACTGCCCCTTCTCGTCGGTCGAGAGGGTGGTGCCGCCGACCGAGACCATGCCGGGCAGGGAGGCGATGGCATCGAGTCCGATATCGTCCGGCCCCGGCGGGGACGAATAGTCCTTGCCACCTTTGCATTCCAGGCCCGCGGTGTCACCCGAAGCGTCGAATGCCGTGGTGCCGTGCGCCATGGCGCGTTGCAGCGCCGCCTGCACGGGTTTGAGATCAGCGGCGGTGACGATGGCGTCACAGCCCCAGCCGATGGACAGGCTCCAGATCGCCCCGGGGAACTGCGTGTCGACGGAATCGAAGAGCTTCCCGATCTCGACATAGGTCCCGCCATTGGGGACCAGGGTGTTGCGCGCGTTGACGACCACCAATCGCGCATCGGGAGCGATGGCGTGCGCAACTTCGAGGTCCTGGACGATCTCGCCATGGGGTTTCCCTGGTTGACCCCCGACCAGGACGGGCTTCAGTGGCGGCAGGCCGAACGCATCGGCAAAGTAGTCGAGATCAGCCTGGTCGTAACCGTCGAACGAATAGAAGACGATGGTCTGTCCCTTGCCGGTGTACCCGGCCGCAGCCAGCGGGGCGGCGTTGTACGCCGTCAGCAAAGCGCTTGGCGTCAGCCCTTTCTCGGGTACATCGAGGGGGATCAGGTCGGGGCGGGACTCATGATGCGGCGTGTAGCCCAGAATGCGTCCGAGCTCGGCGACGGTGCCGAGCAACGCCTTCGGAATTGCGGGCTGCTGCGGCGACGCGTAGAAGGTCTGCCCCTGCATACCGAGGTAGTCGTGCACCGGGACACCGAATGCGTCGGCGACGTCGTGGGGCGCGCCGTGCACGACTGCCCAGTCTTCGCCGTGCTGCCAGCGGACGGCCAGCGCGTTATCGGCAGCCCAACGTATCAGCGGTTCAGGGCGGGTCGCGTTGCTCAACGCCACGGTGAGCTGCGCGTGGTCGAGGTGGGATGGGCCGAGATCCGTCGAGCTGGCGAGTAAGTGCGCATACGGACCGCCGATGGCGTCCCGATCAGTGGGTGGCTGCGATGAGGACGGGCGATCGGACACCACCACGACGATTGCGGCGGCCAGGCAGGCGACCAACCAGCACCCGAGCAGGCGTGCCCACCACTGACGTGGCCGACCCCCGCCCTTCACGGCTTTGCCGTACGGGGCAGGGGTCGGCCAACGCTGTTCGTAGCGGACATCTATCGACTTCCGGGGTGTATCAACCTGACTTCCGATGAAGTACCACTACGGGCGTTCTGTCCACGTTATGAGAGGGCGGCTTCGCGGCGCCGCCCCCGGTACTGCACTGAACTCCAAGCCAGGGCACTGAACTTGAGGCGCCCTGGCGGTCGAACCGTCTTACGGGCCGGTGTTGCGCTCGTTGCCGGGGACAGCAGTCTTCGGCGTGGGAGCGAGCACGGTCGGTGAGAACTGGTTACCGCCGGTGGGGTTCAGGTTCTTCTCGGTCGGCGACGGCGCCGGTGCCGATGTCGTGGTGGTTGTTGTGGTGGTGGTTTCGCTGGGCTTTTCGCTGCTACTGCAGCCAACAGCCAACGCACCCATGGCAATGATTGCGGCGCCACCGGCGATAGCCGGAAGGCGACGAGTCATCAGACCCGACTTCATATTTCTTCCTATCTAATCCGCGACTAACGAAGGGAAAGTATGCGGATCCTTGTGGGTGGAACGATAACGTCAATATAATGTCACATTCCGAGCAAACTCGTCGGGCAAATCTCCGACAGCGGAATTCGGACCCGCTCGATCCAGCGGAAATCCGCCTTCATCTTCGACTCCGCCCGACGGTGCGACCGTTGGTGGTGGGGTCGTCATGTACGCGGGAGGCGCGCTACAGTTACCACCCGTTTGCCGTTTCTGGGAACAGCCTGGGAGGACGGAGGCGGTGCCGGCAGCGGGCGTCGAGATGATCCGACGCGGCCGCGCGACCCGACGCTCAGGCGGCGGACTCGCACCGGGTGCCGGCGGCGATCACGTCGTCGAAGCGGTCCAGTACCGTGGCGGCCACCAGATTGTGCGAACCCAACGGTGCTGACATCCGAAGTCCTTGTCGAGCAGCGAATTCCGACACCCGATCGGTGATCCGGCCGGGCGCGAGGAACCAGGGCGCGATCACCACATGCTGCGCACCCCGCTGCTGGAGATCGCGAACGGCCTCATCGAGGTCGGGGCGTGGACCGGTCGCGAAAGCGACGTGAGTGCCTGCCCAGCGGGTGCCGGCCGCCAACGCCGAGGAGATGGTCGCGGTCTGTGCGTTGGCCACCGCGTTCGACGAGCCCACGGCGACCACGACGACACCGAGCCCCGGATCGGTGGGTGACGCTCCGGCTTCGGCCAGTCGATGCCGCAGCACCGCCAGCAGCGCCGGATCCTCGCCGAGCACGGCTGCCTGCCGCACCGCGCCACCCGAAGCCTCGATCACCGAGGGAATATCGACACGCGCGTGGTAGGCGTTTGCCAGCAGGAACGGCACCACCACACCGCCGGTGGTTGCGGCCAGCACGTCGCGCAGATTCGGATCGGTCTGCTCCAGGAACGCCACCTCGACGTCGAGCCAAGGCCGCAGCCGTCGGATCCGGCCGGCGACTGCGCGCGCCACTGCGGCCGACCTCGGGTCCGCGCTGCCGTGGGCAGTCAGGATCAACGGGGGGCTGACTCGGAACGACTCGGGAGGGCGACCCGGTGTCACGAGACGTGCAACCCGCACTCTGTCTTCGACAGCCCCTGCCAGCGGCCGCTGCGCGGGTCGGCGCCGGGGGCCGGCTTGGCCGTACACGGCGCACACCCGATCGACGGGTAGCCCTCGTCGACCAAGGGGTTCACCAACACCCCGTTGGCGTTCATGTACTCCTGCATATCGTCGTCGGACCATGCAGCCAGCGGATTGATCTTCACCAGCTTGAACGCCTCGTCGAAACTGATCAGCGGCGCGTTGGCCCGGGTCGGGGCCTCGACCCGGCGAACACCGGTGACCCACGCGGAGTAACCGCTCAACGCCTTGCTCAGCGGCTCGACTTTACGCATCCGACAGCACTCGTTGGGCTCGCGGGCGAACAGGTTCTTGCCGAACAACGTGTCCTGCTGCGCCACCGTGTTCTCCGGCGTGACGTTGACGATGTGCACGTCGTAAACAGACTCGACGGCATCCCGGGTGCCGATGGTCTCGGCGAAGTGATAGCCGGTGTCGAGGAACAACACGTCGACACCAGGGCGCACCTTCGCGGCCAGGTCCACCAGGACCGCGTCCTGCATGTTGGATGCGACGACGTAACCAGAAGCCGCCGCCTTCGCAGCTCCGGTGCCCGCCCCGAACATCTGGTCAGTCCAGCGCAAAAGTTCCTCGGCGCTGGCCCCCTCGAGTTCGGCCGCGCCGCGTGCCGCCAGCTCTCGCAGGTCCGTCTCCGTCAAACCGCTCACCTCAACAGTCATCGCTCGTCCTCAGGTTCAGCGCAAATCGGAATCGTCGGCTCGTACCGCCCACTGGGCGAAACGCTCACCGGACTCTCGTTGTTTCACAAAGTTGCGAACAACCCGGTCGATGTAGTCGCCGAGCTCGTCGCTGGTGACCTTGTGCTGGCGCAATTTGCGCCCGAAACCGCTGTCCAGGCCCAGGCTGCCACCCAGATGCACCTGAAAACCTTCGACGTGGTTGCCGTCGGCGTCCTCCACGATCAGGCCCTTGAAGCCGATATCGGCGATCTGGATCCGCGCGCACGAATTCGGGCAGCCGTTGATGTTCACGGTGACCGGGACGTCGAGCTGGCTGTTGATGTCCTCGAGCCGCTTCTCCAACTCGGGCACCAGCGTCTGGGACCGCTTACGGGTCTCGGCGAAGGACAGCTTGCAGAATTCGATACCGGTGCAGGCCATCAGGTTTCGCCGCCAGTGCGACGGCTGCGAGGGCAGGCCGAGGGCATCAAGGCCGGCACGCAGCTCTTCGAGCTTGTCGTCGGCGACGTCGAGGATCACGAGCTTCTGATACGGCGTGAACCGGATCCGGTCCGAACCGGCCGTTTCGGCGAGATCCGCCACCGCAGACAGGATCGTGCCGGAGACCCGGCCCGCGATCGGTGCGACGCCGACCGCGTTGAGTCCGTTCTTGAGCCGCTGGACGCCGACGTGGTCGATGGGGCGGGTGACGGGCTCGGGCGCTGGGCCGTCGATCAGGGGCCGCTTCAGATACTCCTCTTCGAGAACTTTTCTGAACTTCTCGATACCCCAGTCCTTGATCAGGAACTTCAGCCGTGCTTTCGCGCGCAGCCGGCGGTAGCCGTAGTCGCGGAAGACGCTGACCACGCCCTCCCAAACATCGGGCACTTCGTCGAGCGGCACCCAGGCACCGACCCGCTGGCCGAGCATCGGGTTGGTGGACAGGCCACCGCCTACCCACAGATCGAATCCGGGGCCGTGCTCGGGATGGTTGACGCCGATGAATGCGACGTCGTTGACCTCGTGCACGACGTCCTGCAGGCCCGAGATGGCGGTCTTGAACTTGCGCGGCAGGTTCGAATATTCCTTCTTGCCGATATATCGCTTCACGATCTCGTCGATGGCGGGGGTGCCGTCGATCACCTCGTCGAGCGACTCACCGGCCAGCGGTGACCCCAGCACGACACGCGGGCAGTCGCCGCAGGCCTCGGTGGTGTAGAGGCCGACCTCGTCGAGTCGGCGCCAGATTTCCGGCATATCCCTGACGTCGATCCAGTGGTACTGGACGTTCTCGCGGTCGGAGATGTCGGCGGTGTCGCGGGCGAATTCGGTGGAGATACCGCCGAGGGTGCGCAGCGCCGCGGCCGTCAGGGCCCCTCCGTCGCAGCGGACCCGCAGCATGAAGAACTCGTCTTCGAGCATGTCGGTGTTGTCGTCACCGGTCCAGGTGCCGTCGTAACCGGGCTTGCGCTGGGTGTAGAGACCCCACCAGCGGAACCGGCCGCGCAGGTCGCCCTTGTCGATGCTCTCGAAGCCACCCTTGGCGTAGATGTCCTCGATCCGAGCCCGCACGTTGAGCGGGTTGTCGTCCTTCTTGGCCTGCTCATTGGCGTTGAGTGGCTCGCGGTAGCCGAGGGCCCACTGGCCTTCGCCCTTGGGGCGCTTGACGGGTTTCGGCTTGGGGTCTGCAGTTGTCATGGAGTTCGGCCCTTCGAAAGGGCTGGCGTGAATCGCGCACACGAACCGGTGGCTGTTCCGGCGGCGCAGATCCGACGGCCAGCTGAAGTACAGATGGTCAGGTCTACGGCGTTAAGGCCGACAGGTGCAGCTACACACACGCTTGAAATCGACGTGCCGACGCACCACCAGCGAGACGCCGTGCTTCACACTGCGGGCTGTGGACACCGGGCCCATTCTGCCATGAATCGCGGTACCCCTCCTAACCGGCCAATACTTTCGTTCAGCGTGAGCGAAATGCTCCCCTTCGCTGGTCTGGGAGACTTGTTCGATGGCGGTCAGCTCGGACATGGCGAGCCCGCTCGAGCTGACACTGCGGCCGGGCGGGCCGTTCGGCATCTATGTCCATGTGCCGTTCTGCGCCACGCGCTGCGGCTACTGCGATTTCAACACCTACACACCCAGTGAACTGGGCGGCGCCAACCCCGACGGCTGGCTCGAAGCGCTTCGGGTCGAACTGGACCTGGCGGCGGCTGCGTTGCCCGCGCCGCCGGTGGACACCGTCTTCGTCGGCGGCGGCACTCCGTCACTGCTCGGTGGGGACGGCCTGGCTGCGGTGCTCGATGCCATCCGCTCGAGCTTCATGCTGGCTCCCGACGCCGAAGTCACCACCGAAGCCAACCCGGAGTCGACGACACCGGCACTGCTGAACCGGATTCGTGATGCCGGCTACACCCGGCTGTCGTTGGGCCTGCAGTCGATGGCACCGAACGTGCTGGCAGTTCTCGACAGGGTGCACTCGCCCGGGCGGGCGCTGCAAGTGGCCCGCGACGCCGCGATCGCGGGTTTCGAGCACGTCAGCATCGACCTCATCTACGGCACCCCGGGTGAATCCGACGACGACCTGCTGCAGTCGGTCGATGCGGCCATCGGCGCAGGCATCGACCATCTCTCGGCATATGCGCTGGTGGTCGAGGACGGGACCGCGCTGGCCCGGCGGGTACGGCGCGGCGAGATGCCACTGCCCGACGACGACGTCCTGGCCCGGCGCTACGAGCTGCTGGACGAGCGCCTGTCGACGGCCGGCCTCGACTGGTACGAGGTATCGAACTGGAGTCGGGCCGGCGGGCAGTGCCGGCACAACGTGGGTTACTGGAACGGTGGCCAGTGGTGGGGAGCCGGGCCGGGCGCACATGGCTATATCGGTCATCACCGGTGGTGGAATGTGAAGCACCCCAACACCTATGCCGCAACTCTCGGGCAGGGCGCGCTGCCGGTGGCGGGATTCGAGGAGCTCGACAGCACCGATAGACATACCGAGGACGTGCTGTTGCGGATCCGATTGCGCAGCGGCCTGCCGCACGCGGTGCTGCGGCCAGATGAATTGCTTCGTGCCGAAAGCGCTGTCGCTGAAGGACTTCTGGTGCACGAAGGTGACCGGCTGGTATTGACCGACCGGGGCCGACTGCTGGCCGACGGAGTGGTGCGCCGGCTGTTGGGCTAGTCGAGTCGACCGATGCCGCCGAGGGACGAGGCGGTTGAGGAGCGAGACAGGCCGAGGGACGAGGCGGTTGAGGAGCGAGACAGTAGAGCTAGTCGAGTCGACCGATGCCGCCGAGGGACGAGGCGGTTGAGGAGCGAGACAGTAAGGCCCGAGAACTCAGCTTGGCGGGAGTCCGCCGTCCATATCGAAAACCCGGGCATGCAGCACCGTGCGGTTTCGCAACGCCGCCCGCACCGCGCGGTGTAGCCCGTCTTCGAGATAGACAATGCCTTTCCACCGAACCGCATGCGGGAAGAGGTCGCCGTAGAACGTCGAATCCTCGGATAGCAACCGGTCCAGTGCGAGCACCGTCGTCGTCGTGACCAGTTCATCGAGGCGGATCTGCCGGGGTGGTATCTGTGACCAGTCGCGGTAGGACAACCCATGCTCGGGATACGGCTTGCCATCACGGACACCCTTGAAAATCATCCGCGCATTGCCCTTTTTCCGGTCCCCCGACTGGACGTGGTCATGCCGAAAGGCTAGCCGTTACCGGCGGAAATGCCACTGGACAGTAAACTGGGACGACCGGGAGGTGAACAGCGAGGTGAATTGATGGGCAGTGCGGACGATCGTCGGTTTGAGGTATTGCGGGCCATCGTCGCCGACTTCGTTTCCACCAAGGAACCGATCGGCTCCAAGTCTCTGGTGGACCGCCACAATCTCGGTGTTTCCAGCGCCACGATCCGCAACGACATGGCCGTCCTGGAGGCCGAGGGGTACATCACCCAGCCTCACACCAGCTCTGGACGAGTGCCCACCGAAAAGGGTTACCGCGAGTTCGTCGACCGCCTGGCCGACGTCAAACCGCTCTCGACTCCCGAGCGGCGCGCCATCCTGACTTTCCTGGACACCGGCGTCGATCTCGACGACGTGCTGCGGCGTGCGGTCCGGCTGCTGGCGCAGCTGACCCGGCAGGTCGCCGTCGTCCAATATCCGACGCTGTCGGCATCGACGGTGCGCCACCTGGAGGTGGTGGCGCTCTCCCCGGCCCGGTTGCTGATGGTCGTCATCACCGACTCAGGCCGGGTGGACCAGCGCATCGTCGAACTCGGCAACGTCATCGAGGATCACCAGCTTTCCCAGCTGCGCGAGCTGCTCGGTCAGGCCCTGGAGGGCAAGAAGCTTTCCGCAGCCTCGATCGCGGTCGCCGACCTGGCCAGCCAACTCGACGGCGGCGGCGGACTGGGCGACGCGATCGGCCGTTCGGCGACGGTGCTGTTGGAATCACTCGTCGAGCACACCGAAGAACGCCTGCTCATGGGTGGTACCGCCAACCTGACCCGCAATACCGCGGACTTCGGTGGCTCGCTGCGGTCGGTGCTGGAGGCACTTGAGGAGCAGGTCGTCGTGCTCAAGCTCCTTGCCGCCCAGCAGGAGGCCGGCAAGGTGACGGTGCGAATCGGTCAGGAGGCCCAGGCTGCGTCGGGAGCCGAGGAGATGGCCGGCACTTCGGTGGTTTCGACGACGTACGGCACAATAGACACCGTCTACGGCGGCATGGGCGTGCTCGGGCCCACTCGGATGGACTACCCGGGAACCATTGCCAGTGTCGCTGCGGTTGCTATGTACATCGGCGAAGTTCTGGGCGCCCGTTAGGGCTGCCGACCAACAGAAGTGTGGGGCAAGAGTGGCACGCGATTACTACGGTCTGCTCGGCGTGAGCAAGGGCGCGAGCGATTCGGAGCTCAAACGCGCCTACCGCAAGCTGGCTCGCGAGCTGCATCCTGACGTCAACCCCGACGAAGGAGCCCAGGCCAGGTTCAAGGAGATCTCCGCCGCCTACGAGGTGCTCAGTGACCCGGAGAAGCGGCGCATCGTCGACCTCGGTGGAGACCCGCTGGAGAACGCCGCGGCCAACGGCGGTGGCTTTTCGGGTGGCTTCGGCGGTCTGGGTGACGTCTTCGAGGCATTCTTCGGCGGCGGCGCGGCGTCGCGGGGCCCGACCGGCCGGGTGCGCCCCGGTTCCGACTCGCTGCTGCGGATGCGGCTTGACCTGACCGAATGCGCTACCGGTGTCACCAAACAGGTCACTGTCGATACCGCGATCCTCTGCGATAAATGCCAGGGCAAGGGCACCAACGGCGATTCCACCCCGGTGTCCTGCGACACCTGCGACGGCCGCGGTGAGGTGCAGAGCGTGCAGCGGTCACTGCTCGGCCAGGTGATGACGTCGCGGCCGTGCCCGACCTGCCGCGGTGTCGGTGAGGTTATTCCCGATCCGTGTCACCGCTGCGGCGGCGACGGTCGGGTTCGGGCCCGGCGCGATATCAGCGTGAAGATCCCAGCGGGTGTCGGCGACGGGATGCGCGTTCGGCTGGCCTCCCAGGGTGAGGTCGGCGCGGGCGGCGGCCCGGCTGGTGACCTGTACGTCGAGGTCCACGAGCAGGCCCACGACATCTTCATCCGGGACACCGACGACCTGCACTTCACCGTCGAGGTACCGATGGTCGACGCCGCCCTGGGGACCACGGTCACTGTTGATGCCATTCTCGACGGCCTCACCGAGATCACCATCCCGCCGGGCACCCAGCCGGGCTCAGTCACCACCCTGCGTGGGCACGGAATGCCCCATCTGCGCTCGGGGGTGCGCGGTGATCTGCACGCCCACATCGACGTCGTCGTACCGGCGCGGCTCGACAGCCAGGACACCGAACTACTGCGCCAGCTCAAGGCCCATCGCAGCCGCGACGTGGCCGAGGTCAAGTCCACGCATGCGACCGCCGGCGCTGCCAACGGCGGCATCTTCAGCCGACTACGTGAGACCTTCAGCGGGCGCTGAGCGCGCCTGATGTCCGGGCCGCTGTTCTTCATCGACTGGGTGCCCGACGAGGGTGCACTCGCCGTCCTCGACGGTGACGAAGGTTTCCACGCCGCGTCGGTCCGCCGGATCCGGGTCGGCGAGCGTCTTGTGCTCGGTGACGGAGCGGGCGAGTTGGCCGAGTGCGTGGTCGAGGAGACGACCAAGCAGAGTCTGTCCGCGCGCGTCGTTTCCCGCTGGGCCGCGGTGGCGCCGCAGCCTCCGGTGACCGTCGTGCAGGCGATCCCCAAAGCTGAACGTGCCGAGCTGGCAATCGAATTGGCGACCGAAGCGGGCGCGGACGCCTTCCTGGCGTGGCAGGCGTCGCGCTGCGTGGCCCGCTGGGACGGCCCCAAAGCCGACAAGGGCCTGCGCCGCTGGCGGGCGGTGGCGCGCTCGGCGGCCCGGCAGTCGCGGCGCGGCTTCATCCCGGGCGTCGACGGCGTGCTGTCGACCGCAGCGCTGGCGCAACGGATCCGCGATGACGTGGCCAGGGGAGCGCTGGTGCTGGCGCTGCACGAATCGGCCGCTGTTCCGCTCACGGAACATCCAGTGGCAGAGGCTGATTCGCTGGTCCTGGTGGTCGGCCCCGAGGGGGGTATCACCGATGAGGAGATCGCCGCGTTCACCGCGGCGGGCGCGCATGCCGTCCGCCTCGGTCCGACCGTGCTGCGTACCTCGACCGCCGCGGCGGTGGCTCTCGGCGCGCTGGGTGTGCTGACGTCGCGCTGGCGCTAGCTGCGCGGCGATCAACGCACATCACCCTGATATGTGCTCAGCCCTGGGTGAACTCGGACAGGGCGGCGTCGAAACGCTTCACCGTTTCGTCGACATCGTCGATGGTGTGCGCAGCCGACACATACCAGATGCCGCGGTAGGCAACCCAGATCCCGGACGTGATGAGTTGGTTCGCGAATCGCCCATAGCGCCGATCGTCGATGGCCTGCAGCTGTGGGTAACGGGTGATGGGTTCGGCGCCGGAGTCGAATCGGGCGTGGAAAGCCATCGGGAGGCCCTGGAATCTGATGGGTACGTCGTGGTGATCCACCAGCGCCGTCAGGGCCTCGATGAGGGCGCTACCGACCGTTTCGACGTGCCGGTAGACACTGCGGTCTTCGAGCTCGTCGAGCGAGGCCAACACCGCTGCCGAGGCTATGGTGTTGCCGTTGAAAGTGCCTGCGTGGGTCAGCGCGCCGGTGGCGACGTCGGCGAACAACTCGTGTCGTCCGACCAGCGCGGCACAGGGCCACCCTGCGGCCATCGCCTTGCCGTAGACAGCCAGATCCGGTGTGACACCGAAGAGTTCGGCGGCACCCCCGAGTGACACCCGAAATCCGGAGATGGTCTCATCGAAGATCAGCACGATGCCTGCTCTGCTGCACAGATCGCGTACATGCTGCAGATAGCCCTCAGCCGGGACGATGGCGCCGGCGTTGAGCATCATCGGCTCCATCACGACGGCGGCGATGGTGTCACCATGTTCGGCGAGGGTCGCGGCGAACGCTTCGGCGTCGTTCCATTCGATGGTCACCGTGGGGTCGAGGGCGTCGGCGATTTGTCCGAGGCTGCCCGGCAGGGCCTGGGCGCCGTCGGAACGGATCTGGATGTTGTCGAACCAGCCGTGATAGTGCCCGTGGAAACGCAGGATGGAGCGGCGGCCCGTCGCGTTGCGGGCGATGCGCATTGCCGCTTGGATCATCTCACTGCTGGAACTGCCGAAGCGTAGCTGGTCGGCCCATGGCAGGACGGCCAGGATGCGTTCGGCGGCTTCGATCTCGCGGCGATGGGTGGCCGCGTAGATGATGCCATCGTGTTGGGCGGCAACGATTTTCTCCACCACGCGAGGCGGGGCGTAACCGAGGAAGTTGGGTCCTTGACCGAGCAGATAGTCGAGGTATTCGGTGCCGTCGGCATCCCAGAGCCGGCAGCCCCTGGCCCGTTCGACGATCAGGTGCGGGTTGAGCAGGCGGGTGTTGCTGCTGACGCCGCCTGCCAGCACGCGCTTGGCTCTCTGCTGTAGGTCGTGTTGGGTTGTGGTGGCGGCACTCATTGCTGGTCTCCTGGGCTGGCGTCGGGGGGCTGATAGAAACGCAAGGCGTTGTCGTTGAGAATGTTTCGGCGCTCGCCGTCGCTGAGGGCGAGTAGACTGCGGTTCGCTGCGGCCAGCACCTGGGTGTAGCTCGCGGCTAGTTCGCAGACCGGCCAGTCGGAGCCGAACATCAGCCGCTGAGCGCTGAATGAGCGGATCAGGTGTTCGACGTACGGCTGCAGGTCCGTGGGCGTCCAGCTGGTCCAGGACGCTTCGGTGACCAGCCCTGAGAGCTTGCACCAGACGTTCGGGTTCAGCGCCAGGTCGCTGATGCCGTCGGCCCAGTCCTGGTGCCAGCCTTGGGCGATCGGAGGTTTGGCGCCGTGGTCGACGACGAAGCGCAGCTGTGGGTGGCGACGCGCCAGAGCGTTTGCGGCGCCGAGTTCACGGGTGGTGATCTCCAGATCGAAGGTCAATCCTCGATCGGTGAGTGCTCGCAGGGCGGTGTCGACGTCATCGCGGAGCAGCCAGTGTGGGTCGGGTTCGTCTGCGACACCGTGGCGCAGACCGACTAGGTGTTGCCCACCGGGGCCGGTCCGCAGCATGTCGATCTGGGCGGCGGCATCGGGGGCGGTCAGATCGGCCCACCCAACCACTCCGACGATTGTCGTTGTGCGGGTGCATAATTCGAGCAGCTCGACGGTCTCGGCGAGATCGGCCCTGACCTGTACGACGATGGTTGCGCTGACACCGGCGGCGCGCAGCTGCGGGAGTAGATCGGCCAGGTCGTAACGTCGGCGTAGCACGGCGAAATCCCCAGTCATCCAGGGGTATTCGCCGACGGCGGGGTCCCACAGGTGGTGGTGGGCGTCGACGATGGTCACGGGTCGGCGGGTGTCGGTGCGTCGGCGGCGATCAGCTGCTCGGCCTTGAGGTCATCCCACAGTTCGGGGGGAATCGGCTGGTCGAACAACGTCGCGTTCTCGGTGATCTCAGCGCGGCTGCGGGCCCCGGTGAGCACCGCCGCGATGGCGGGGTGGCCCATGGGGAACTGCAAGGCGGCGGCTTTGAGCGGGACATCGTGGCGTTGACAGAGGGCGGCCAACTGCCGGGCGCGGGCGATCAGGTCAGGCGGTGCGGGGTCATAGTTGTAACGGGCGCCGGGGCCGGCATCGGCCAACAGGCCGCTGTTGAACACGCCCCCGGCGACGACGGCGATGCCGCGCTGAGCGCACAGCGGTAGGAAAGACTGCAGCGCAGCCTGTTCCATCAGGGTGTACCGGCCGGCGAGCAGGAACAGGTCCGGATCGGATTCCCGGGCGAACCGCTCCAGCGCCGCGGTCTGATTCATCCCGGCGCCGATCGCACTGACGACCTTCTGCTCACGCAGTTCGATCAAGGCGGGGAATGCGGTGGCCAAGGCCTCGTCGACATAGTCGTCAGGATCGTGGACCAGCGCGATGTCCAGGCGGTCGGTACCCAGCCTGGTCAGGCTTTCCTCGATGGACCGCAGCACCCCGTCGCGGGAGTAGTCGTAGACGGTGGCCACGTCGGGGGCGCCGGCGTCGTACGGGCGGCCGGTGGAGTCGTAGTCGTCGGGGTGCTGTGGTGCGTCGGCGCGTAACAGTCGGCCGACCTTGCTGGACAGCACGTAGTCGTCGCGGGGGTAGCCCGCCAGGCCGCGGCCCAGGCGGACCTCGCCATTACCGCGCCCGTATTGCGGGGCAGCGTCGAAGTAGCGCAATCCCAGTGCCCAGGCCGCCTCGACCGTGTCCTGCGCGGTCTCGTCGCTGACTTCGGTGTACATCCCGGCGATCGCGGTGGCCCCGAAGCCCAGTGCCGTCACGGTCACCGGCGTCCGGCCCAGTCGGACCGGGGTGTCGTGCGCCGTCATCGGACAGACCCGTCGGGGCGCAGTTCGGTGACGGTGTCGACTCCGTCGTAGAACGCGGCGACGACCTCGGTGGTCTGCGTGGCACCGGGATCCAGCAACCGGGCCCGGCCGGCGGCGACAGCTTCGTCCAGTGGGCTGGGGTAGCCGGTCCAGGGTTCGATCAGAGCCTGGTGATAGCCGCGCCATCCGCCGTAGACCAGGCAGAACCATACGACCGGGAACAGCTCGTGGTCGAAGCACAGGCCGAAGCCGCGGCGATCGGCGGTGTCGGTGGCGGCGACCCATCCTGCGGTCAGTCCGGTCAGGTAGTGCAAGGCGAACGCCCCGGTGTCAATATCGTCGGCGCGACGCAGGTCGCGGCCGCGCAGGGTGGGCCAGTCATAGTCGTCGCCGGGGCACCCGAGCAGCTCACCGCCGGCTTCGTCGACGAGCCCACGGGTGGCGGGGATGTCGAAGCGCATGCCGGGCCGGATTGCCAGGCTCGGGTGGATGCCCCAGTTGTAGTCGAAGGGCATGGTGCCGATGTTGCGCAGGGTGTAGCTCAACGTGAAGCGCTGCTCGTCGGAGCGCAACGTGATGGTGCGGGTCAGTTCGGCCGGGGTGATCGGTGTGCGCACCGTGGTGGTCAGCGCGACCGAGTCGGTGTCGCGATGGATCTGGTAAGTAGCTGGGGCGGTCCAGATCTCGCCCATGTAGGGCAGCAGGTCCCCGTACCGGTTGCGGCTGGCGCGGCCGCCGGGAAAGGCGTCGTCCCAGCCGCCGGCCCAGTGGTCGTCGAAATCGGCGTGCACCGCCGCGACGTGCGGGGCGACGCGCGGCGACTTCCACAACACGTCGACATCGCGGTGTTTGTCGAGGACCCGAAAGATGTTGGCACCGCGCTGCGGTAGCACGTCGAGGGCCAGGTGCTCGTTCTGCAACCGCACCACCTGCAGGCCGTGATAGGTCCAGTGCTCGTCGATGTCGAGGTGGGATTGCCCGCGGGCCGTCACGGGGTTGCGCCGTCTGCGGCGACCGGGGTGGACGCGGGCGTGTGGTGGTCGTGGCGGTTCAGGTGCTCGTCGACTTCCTCGACCGCGACGGCCAGGTAGCCGGCTTCGGTGGCCAGTCCTTCGTCGTGACTCAAGGACTCGGCGATCCTGCGGGTGGTCTTCGGGGCGGCCACGATGACCACGATGATGGCGATCACCCAGATCGCGGCGATGATGATGTTGGCCCGGCCGGGTGCGGTCGTGGGCCAGGGGGAGACGTTACGGACCATGGTGTATCCGATCACGCCGACCGCCAGGACGGGCACTACGTAGTCCAGGATGGCGGCCTTGTGGCCCTGGCGTGGCGCACGGACGCAGAGGTAGTACCACGCCCCCACCGAGAACAGCGCATAGGCGACCAGCAGCACCAGCGTGCCGACCGTGCCGGACCAGGCGAACAGGTCGAACGCGGCGTCGGTGACGGCCAGCCTGATGAGCACGATGATGGCTGCGGCCAGGCCGCATACGAAAAGTGTTGCAGTGACTGGTGTTCCGGTCTTGGCGGAGACCTTGGTGAATCCGCGGTGTTCGAGCGCGCCGCGGTTCAGTGCGAACAGCAGCCGGGATGCGGCGACGGCGGTGGCCAGCGCGCAGCCCATGGCGGAGATGGCGGTGCCGAGTGTCACCAGGTCACCGACGACGGGAGCGACGTATTGCTCGCCGAGTGTCCCGAACAGTGAGGCCGACTTGGAGAACGCGTCGACTCCGGCGGTGTCCGTGCCGAAACCCAGCATCTCCACGGTGGTTCCGACGATGTAGAACAGTCCACCGAACAGTGCCACGCCGAAGATGGCGATGGGGATCGCACGCTTGGGGTTGGTGGTCTCTTCACCCAGTGAGGCGGCTGCTTCGAAACCGGCGAACGACAGGAACCCGAACACGATGCCCAGAAACAGTGTGCTGGTCGATATCCCGGGTGGGACGGTGAACATGTCCAGGGTGAAGTGCTGGCCGCCGGGAGCGGTGCCGCCGACGACGCGCACCACGACCACCACTGCGATGATGGCGATCACCGCGGTGGTACAGATTTCCACCCACAGCAGGGTGGCCATCGATTTCTTCACCGGCGAGATGGCCAGTAGCGTGGCGATGCCGACCGCCACCAGCGCGATGATCCAGGGCACGATCGCCGGTGTCGTGTCATACACGCCGAGGCCGCGCAGGAATTCCGCCCCGAAGATGCCTGCGGTCATCGATGTGGTCAACATGAAGCTGAGGTAGGCACCGAACAGCGACCAACCGGCCACCACCCCGGCCCTTGGCCCAATCGTGATACCCGTCAGGCCGAACACCGACCCGGCATGGCTGAGCCGGCTGCAGACCCGAGCGAATCCGTAGGCGACCAGCAGCACGCCGACCGTCGCGAGCACGAATGTCAGCGGGACCGCACGGCCGACCGTCGCGCCCGCACCTTGGGGGTTGATGTTGATCGCCAGGCTGGCACCCATGGCGGCGACCGACAGCGAGATCGCCGCCCAGGTCGCCAGTGTCCGTCGTAGTTTGGGCTGTGTTCCCGTCGAAGATTGTGCTGTGGAGGTCATGGTTCCCATTTCTCGTGCGACGGCGTGGCCGTGGATCGCCGGTCATGTGCGGCATCGTGCCGCTTGAGCACCTGCCCGGTGACTGACACGCCAACGCAACGTTGCGAGGAACCCACCGTTCGGAGTGCGTTGACCGTATGACCGTCCGCGGGGCGACACAATGACGAAGCTGCCGCTGGATTGTTCGGTGAGAGCGAACTATTTCGTGTGCGTGCCGCCGGCGGCAATGTGTCGCCGTGAGTTGGCGCCCGGGAAATGTTGGCAATCAAGGCGATTCGGTGCTCTCCGGACACCCTGACCGTGAAGCGGGCATCTCAGTCGGGGTCGGCGAGCTGGTCGGCGACGGCTTTGAACCCGGTGGCGATGGTCACCAGGTCGGCGACCTTGGCGGTGTGTTCGGGCCACCAGGCCAGCGCCACCACGCACGGGGGGATGTCGCGGATGCGGCGGAAAGCCACCCCGGGCCGCGAGTAGAACCGCTGCGCCCCAGCGGAGGTGACGCTGATCCCGACCCCGCGGGCTACCAGATGCAGTTCGCCGTCGCGGGTGCTGGCTTCGTCGACGACGGGTGCCGGTGTGGTGCGGTAATCGGACAACAGCCAGTAATCACGCCAGGGGCCCGGTGCTTTCGGCGCGGCAATGATGGGCTCTTTGAGAAGATCGGCGACGCTCACGCTGTCCTGGGCGGCCAGCGGGTGGCCTTCGGGGAGGCAGGCCACCCGGTCCTCGGTGAGCAGCTCCAGCGTCGTCAAACCGGCCAGACCGGTTGGTGGCCGAATGATCGCGGCGTGCACCGACGAGTCCCGGAGCCCCGCCGTCGGGTCGGTGAAGTCATATTCCACCGACCGCAACGGGCGCTGCGGATACTCGGCTGCGAACGCCCGCAGCAGCCATGGAATCACTTCCAGTCCAGCGCCGATCGTGTATCCGAGAGTCAGTACCGATCCGTCGCGGTCGGCGGTCCGCTGCGCGGCTTTGATCGCGGAATCGAGATCGTCGAGCACCCGGGCCGCCAGGCTGGAGAGCACCACGCCTGCATCGGTCAGCTCGACCGAGCGGGTGGTGCGGACGAACAACTGGAATTTGAGTTGGCGCTCGAGGTCTTTGATGGTTTCACTGAGCCAGGGGTTGGACACCAACAGCTGCTCGGCGGCGCGGGAGAAGCTCCGGTGCTCGGCCACGGTCAGGAATGCCCGCAGTTGGCGCAGGGTGATGTTGGGCTGCGTCATGACGCGAGACGGTACTCGTTGTATGCCGCCACTGTTCGGTGACTGCGAACAATGCCCGGGTTGACCCGTCATTGTTCGCGAGGCACTCCGACCCTACTGTCAGGAGAGTGTGCCGGACTCGGCAACTCCCAGCCGGGCGCAGTTCTTCTGCCGCAGTGGCAAGTTAGGAATTGAGGACATCGTGGTTTCCGCATTGTGGCGTCAGTCGCAGGCCAACATCTCCCTGTTGTTCGGTGAGGTTCCGTTCGAACGGCGGCCCGCTGCCGCCGCCGCGGCCGGTTTCACCGCCATCGAGTGCTGGTGGCCGTTCGTCAGCGCCCATCCGGCGACGGCCGACGTCGACGCCTTCGTCGCCTCGGTCACCGACGCCGGTGTGCAACTACGCGGCCTGAATTTCTTCGCCGGCGACATGGCGGCCGGAGAACGAGGTGTCGCATCACACCCCGCGCGGCGGCAAGAATTCGATGACAGTGTCGCCATCGCCGTCGAGATCGGCGCACGACTCGGTGTCACCGGTTTCAATGCGCTCTACGGCAATCGGCTCGACGCGGTGAGCGACACCGAGCAAGCCGAGGCCGCGGTGGCCGCGCTGGCCGCTGCCACCGAGCACGCGGACTCCATCGGGGCCGCGGTGCTGGTGGAGCCGATCAGCGGGGTCGCCGCCTATCCGCTGAAGCTGGCTGCCGATGGGCTGAGGGTCCTTGGTGGTGTCCGTGGGCGAATCACCAAGGGACGCATCGCCTTACTCGCCGACCTGTACCACTTGACCGTCAACGGCGACGACCTCGAACTGCTGGTCGCCGAGCACGCCGACGATATCGGGCACGTGCAGGTGGCCGATGCGCCCGGCCGACACGAACCCGGTACCGGAGTGGCGCCCATCATCGATCTGGTCGAATCGCTGGAACGTGCCGGCTACACCGGTCGTATCGGGCTGGAGTACGTGCCGGCGGCGGACACCGGCGCCGGGCTGAGCTGGCTGACCCAGCTGGATCCGACCTTCGGTCGCAGCGCCGCGTCGGTGCCGGGGCAGGTGACGCGATGAGCGCCCCGACGGTGGGCTTCATCGGGTTGGGCATCATGGGCGCCCCCATGGCGGCCAACCTGTGCGCGGCGGGTTTGAACGTCAACGGCTACAGCCGAACCCGCGCCAGGTCTGAAGCCCTGACGTCGCGCGGTCTGCGCGTGGCCGACGATATCGCCGGTGCGGTCCGCGATGCCGACGTCATCATCACGATGCTGCCCGACTCTCCGGACGTCGAACAGGTGTCCTTCGGGGACGGGGGAGTGATCGCGCATGCCCGCCCCGGCGCGCTGTTCATCGACATGAGCAGTATCCGACCTGACACCGCCCGCGTGATCGGTGCGCAGGCGCAGAGTCGCGGTCTGCGATTCCTCGATGCCCCGGTCAGTGGGGGCGAGCAGGCGGCGATAGACGGCACCCTGTCGATCATGGTCGGCGGTGCGGCCACAGCACTCGCCGCAGCCGAGCCGGTGCTCAAGCATCTGGGCCGGACGATCGTGCACGTCGGCCCGCTGGGATCGGGTCAAACCGTCAAAGCCGCCAACCAACTGATCGTAGCGGGCAATATCGAACTGCTCGCTGAGGCGCTGGTGTTCTTGGCGGCTCACCACGTTGACACCGACGCCGCGATCTCGGTACTTCAGGCCGGCCTGGCCGGCAGCACAGTGATGGACCGAAAGGCCCGCACGATGGTGGCCCACGAGTTCTCTCCTGGATTCCGGATCGCGCTGCACGACAAGGATCTTGGTATCTTCACCAGTGCGGCCCGTGCGGTCCGCACCGCCACCCCACTCGGTGCGGTGGTGGCGCAACTGATGTCTGCCGCACACGCCCAAGGCGACGGTGACCTCGACCATTCCGCGCTGCTGCGACTGGTGGAGCGGCTCTCCGGCAGCACCACCCCCGAGACCGGGAGCGCACATGACTGATCTGCAGATCAGTAGTGAGGTGGATGTCGACACCGTCGCCATCAACACCATCAGGACACTGGTCATCGACGCGATCGCTCAGGCCAAGTCGGGTCACCCCGGCGCCGCCATGGCATTGGCGCCGGTTGGCTACACGTTGTGGAACCACACCTTGTCCTACGACGTGCACGACCCGCGGTGGATCAATCGCGACCGGTTCGTGCTTTCCGCGGGGCACGCGTCGATGTTGTTGTACGCCTTGCTACATCTGGCCGGCGTCCGGTCTGCGGACTCCGACCGGTTCGCGATAGAGCTGGACGACATCCGCCGTTTCCGCCAACTCGGCAGCCCATGCGCCGGGCACCCCGAATACGGTGCGGCCGACGGTGTGGAATGCACCACCGGTCCGTTGGGCACCGGAGTGGCGACCAGCGTGGGAATGGCCATGGCCGCCAAATGGCAGGGCGCGCAGTTCAACCGGCCCGGCTTCGAGATCTTCGATTACCGGGTGTACGCGCTGGCTGGTGACGGTGACCTGATGGAAGGCATTGGTCAGGAGGCCGCGTCGCTTGCGGGGCATCTCAAGCTCGATAACCTCTGTTGGGTCTACGACAGCAACGCGGTCACCATCGAAGGTGACACCTCCCTGGCGTTCACCGAGGACGTGGCGACCCGATTCCGTGCCTACGGATGGACGGTCACCTACGTGGCGGATGCCAACGATATCAGCGCTCTCCGTAGGGCTTTCACGCAGTTCGTCGGTCACACCGGTTCGCCGATGCTCATCATCGTCAGCAGTATCATCGGCTTCGGCGCGCCCACCAAACAGGGCACCGCCGCTGCGCACAGTGAACCCCTCGGCGAGGATGAGGCGCGAGCTGCAAAGCAGTTCTATCGCTGGCCGGACGCGGACTTCCTGGTGCCCGACGTGGCCTACGAGCAGTTCGCGCTCGGTGTCGCCGCGCGCGGGCAGAGCCGCCGAGCCAAGTGGGATGCTGCCCTGGCACATTATCGAATCACCCACCAAGAGCTGGCTTCTGCGCTGGACGCCATGCTGGACGGGGTACCACCCTCCGGTTGGGACAGCGATCTGCCTGAGTTCACCCCTGCCGATGGCCCACTGGCCGGACGGGTGGCCAACCATGACGTTCTCAACGCCGTCGCTGCAGCCGTTCCGTGGCTGATCGGGGGCGCCTCGGACCTGGCTCCGTCGACCAAGACCGCGCTGGACGGCGCAGCCGGACACTTTGGCCCAGCCGACTATGCGGGGCGGAACCTGCACTTCGGGGTGCGAGAGGCGGCTGCGGCGGCGGCGTGCAACGGATTGGCGCTGTGCGGGTTACGCCCATTTCAGGCGGGGTTCCTGGTGTTCTCCGACTTCCAGCGCGGACCGCTTCGCCTCAGCGCCCTGATGGGCCAGCCGGTGATCCACATCTACACCCACGACTCCATCGGGATGGGGGAGGACGGCCCCACCCACCAGCCGATCGAACAACTCGCCTCGCTGCGGGCGATCCCGCACCTGATCGACCTTCGGCCTGCTGATGCCAACGAGATCCGAGAGGCCTGGCGGGTGATCATGGTCGTCGCCGACCGGCCGGTCGCTTTGGTGCTGTCCAAGCAGGACCTGCCGGTGTTGGATCGCGGTGAGGTCGCGAGTGCGGCGGGCCTGGCCCGGGGCGGCTACGTCCTGGTGGATCCGGCCGACGGTGTGTGCCCGCAAGTGCTGATCATCGCCACCGGAAGCGAAGTGGCGTTGGCGCTGGAGGCTCGGAACATATTGGCCGACAAGGATATCGCCGTCCGCGTCGTCAGCATGCCGTCGTGGGCGCTGTTCGACGACCAGGACCAGGCGTACCGCGATTCTGTCCTCCCGCCAGAGCTCACGGCCAGGGTCGCGGTGGAGGCCGCCGCCGGGTTCGGCTGGGAACGTCACGTCGGACCGCAGGGGCGCATCATCGCGATGGGCGGTTTCGGCGCTTCCGGCCCGGCTCCAGATCTTCGCGACCACTTCGGCTTCACTGCAGACAATGTCGCCGAGGTGGCGCGCGAGTTGATCTGACGTCAGGTCGCGAAAACCTTTGCGGCCGATACAGGCGACGTGACCGCGAAGAGGCGGCCATCAGCAGCACGTCGTGATCGGTCCATCCGACACCCGGACTGTTGCGCGCCCCATCGACAGGCGAGAGCCTGCTGGCCTACCTGATGAAGCGAATATCATTGTGGTACAGCAATTCACGCGACACGAAGGTGCTCCTGTGGGAACGCGGTCTGGTCGCCGTCGTAGTGCCGGGCCGGATCATCGAAAGCTCTCGATACGTTCGGTGTACGCGTCCAGTACGCGTACGATGTACGTGTCAAGTGCTTGGTTGGTGACCGAACGGGGAGTGGGAAGAGATGCGGGCGAGGTTCACCCTCGACGAAGTCCAGGCCGCGGCCCTGGAGATCGTCGACCGTGACGGCTTGAGCGCGCTGAGCATGCGCACCCTGGGCGCGGCACTCGGCACCGGGCCGATGACGCTCTACAACTACGTCAAGAATCGCGACGAGCTCGAGGAGCTGGTGGCCGAGGCGGTCGTCGCCGATATGCAGTTGCCCGGCCGCTGTGACGATTGGGCCGATGAAGTGCGAGCCGTCGCCGGTGCAATGTGGGACGGAGTGCGGCGCCATCCCAACGCCGTGCCGCTGGTCCTGACCCGCCGAACGGTGTCGGCCTCGAGTTACACCGCGGCCGCACGCCTGGTCCAGGCGCTGGGTACCGCAGGGCTGACGGACGAAACCCTGCTAGCGGCCTTTCGTGCTGTCCTCGCCCTGGTCATGGGCAGTGTGCAGGTGGAACTGGCCGGTCCGTCGGCGCCTGAGGGCGAGACGGCGGCCGCCGCAGCGCAGATCGGCGCGCTGGCCGCCGAGGAGTTCCGTCAGCTGGCGGCCTTGGCAGTGATCAGTCAGCGATCGACGCCCAAAGGCGATTTCACCCGCGCGCTGGACATGCTGCTGGCGGGGGTGTCACCGCGGCTCGGTACATAACCACTGGGCCAGCGGTCGCCCCGGCGGTAGACTGCGATATCCGAGCAAACGGCGTGGGACATCCCCGCGCGGCCCCGAGAAAGCAGGCAAGCAAACCCACGTGACACCCCGCGAAACTACCGCTGCTCCCGTCGGTAACTCCGTCCGCAGCAGCATTGATGTTCCGCCTGATCTCGTCATGGGCCTGCTGGGTTCCGCCGACGAGAATCTGCGCGCCCTCGAACGCACTCTGGCCGCCGACCTGCATGTTCGCGGTAATGCCGTCACATTGTCCGGGGAACCGGCCGATGTGGCGCTCGCCGAGCGGGTGATCACCGAACTGCTCGCCATCGTGGCCGGCGGGCAACCGTTGACACCGGAAGGTGTGCGCCACAGCGTCGCGATGCTGGTCGGTGCCGGCAACGAGTCTCCCGCCGAGGTGCTCACGCTCGACATCCTGTCGCGGCGCGGCAAGACCATCCGGCCCAAGACGCTGAACCAGAAGCACTATGTCGACGCCATCGACGCCAATACCATCGTGTTCGGCATCGGTCCGGCTGGTACCGGAAAGACCTATCTGGCGATGGCCAAGGCCGTCAACGCGCTGCAGCGCAAGCAGGTCACCCGCATCATCTTGACCCGTCCCGCCGTGGAAGCCGGTGAGCGCCTCGGCTTCCTGCCCGGCACGCTCAGCGAGAAGATCGACCCCTACCTGCGGCCGCTCTATGACGCCCTGCACGACATGATGGATCCCGAGTTGATCCCGAAACTGATGTCCGCCGGCGTCATCGAGGTGGCACCGCTGGCCTATATGCGGGGTAGGTCTCTCAACGACGCATTCATCATTCTCGACGAGGCGCAGAACACCACCCCCGAGCAGATGAAGATGTTCCTGACCCGGCTCGGGTTCGGCTCGAAGATGGTGGTCACCGGCGACATCACCCAGATGGACCTGCCCGGTGGCGCCAAGTCTGGCCTGCGGGCTGCCGTCGACATTCTCGACGAGATCGACGATATTGCCGTCGCGGAACTGACCAGCGCCGACGTCGTGCGCCATCGACTGGTCTCGGAGATCGTCGACGCCTACGCACGTGCCGAGGACCCGAGCTCGATGAACCGCGCGCAACGACGGGCCTCATCGCATAACGGCGGGTCCACCCGCCAGCGACGGTGACGCCGGTATGAGTATCGAGGTCTCCAACGAGTCAGGCCTGGACGTCTCCGAAGCGGAGTTGATCAGTGTCGCCCGGTTCGTCATCGCGGCGATGAAGGTCAATCCCGGCGCCGAACT
Source organism: Mycolicibacterium komossense (assembly GCF_025822605.1). Lineage (GTDB taxonomy): Bacteria > Actinomycetota > Actinomycetes > Mycobacteriales > Mycobacteriaceae > Mycobacterium > Mycobacterium komossense. Next base: position 73,749 of record NZ_JACKTY010000012.1, read on the forward strand.
GTCCATGGTGCTACTCGACACCGCGGCCATGGCCGATCTGCACATGCGCTGGATGGATCTGCCCGGTCCGACCGATGTCATGAGTTTCCCGATGGACGAGCTGGAACCGGGCGGCCGCCCGGATGCGGCCGAACCGGGCCCGTCGATGCTGGGTGACATCGTCCTGTGCCCGCAGTTCGCCGCGGATCAGGCCGCCGCAGCCGGGCATCCGCTCGAGCACGAACTGGCCCTGCTGACCGTCCACGGTGTGCTGCACCTGCTCGGCTATGACCATGCCGAGCCGGACGAAGAAAAAGAGATGTTTGCGCTGCAAGGTCAGCTGCTCGAGGACTGGTATGCCGATCAGGCGAAACTTTTCCACAAGGAGCGGCAGACCGAGAAGGATCGGCGACTGCTCGACAAGTCAAGGTACTTCGACGAATCGTGAGTGGATTGGCGCCGCTGCTCGGCGCGATTGCATTGGTGGTACTCGGAGGTCTTTTCGCGGCGATCGATGCCGCCATCAGCACCGTGTCCTTGGCGCGCATCGAAGAACTCGTTCGCGACGAGCGGCCGGGTGCCGTCGGTCTGAGCAAGGTGATGGCCGAACGGCCCCGCTACATCAACCTGGTGGTGCTGCTTCGGATCGCGTGCGAGGTAACCGCGACGGTCTTACTGGTCGCGTTCCTCTACGAGGACATCGGGCTGGAATGGGGACTGGTCGTGTCCGCCGCGATCATGACGGTGGTCAGCTTCGTGGCGATCGGGGTGGGCCCGCGGACCGTGGGCCGGCAGAACGCCTACTCGATCGCCTTGGCGACCGCGCTTCCGTTGCAGGCAATTTCGGTGCTGCTGACACCGATCAGCCGGCTACTGATCTTGGTCGGCAATGCGCTCACCCCCGGTCGTGGTTTCCGCAACGGACCGTTCGCGTCCGAGATCGAACTGCGTGAAGTCGTCGACCTGGCCCAACAGCGTGGCGTGGTGGCCGACGACGAGCGGCGGATGATCCAGTCGGTGTTCGAACTCGGTGACACCCCGGCTCGTGAGGTGATGGCGCCACGGACCGAGATGGTCTGGATCGAATCGGACAAGACTGCCGGCCAGGCCACCTCGTTGGCCGTGCGCAGCGGGCACTCCCGGATACCGGTGATCGGTGAGAACGTCGACGACGTGGTCGGTGTCGTCTACCTGAAAGATCTTGTCCAGCAGACGTACTACTCCACCAACGGCGGTCAGGACACGCTGGTGTCCGAGCTGATGCGGCCCGCGGTGTTCGTGCCGGACTCCAAGCCGCTGGACGACCTGCTGCGTGAGATGCAGCGCGACCGCAACCATATGGCGCTCTTGGTCGACGAGTACGGCGCCATCGCGGGCCTGATCACCATCGAGGATGTGCTGGAGGAGATCGTCGGGGAGATCGCCGACGAGTACGACCAGGACGAGGTCGCGCCCATCGAAGATCTGGGGGATTCGACGTACCGGGTCTCCGCCAGGTTGCCGATCGAGGACGTCGGAGAGCTGTACGACGTCGAATTCGATGACGACCTCGACGTCGACACCGTGGGCGGGCTGCTCGCCCTGGAGTTGGGCCGGGTGCCGTTGCCGGGTGCGGAGGTCGAGTCCCACGGACTACGGCTGCGCGCCGAGGGGGGCCATGACCACCGTGGACGCGTGCGCGTCGGTACGGTCCTGATCAGCCCGACCGAACCGACCGTGGAAGATGAAGCGGGCGAAGCCGATAACAACAGAGAGTCCGACCGCGATGAATGAAACCGCGAATGTGAGACCTGGGCGAAAATCCGGCCGATTCTTCACCCACGTTTCACAACCGGCGGCAGGACGGCGACAAAGTGCCTGAGAAGGACGAATTCCATTCCGGCTTCGTGTGTTTCGTCGGCCGACCGAATACCGGTAAGTCGACGCTGACCAACGCCCTTGTCGGCGAAAAGGTCGCCATCACCTCGAACCGTCCGCAGACCACTCGGCATACCATCCGCGGCATCGTGCACCGCGAGGACTTCCAGATCATCCTCGTTGACACCCCTGGCCTACACCGTCCCCGCACGCTGTTGGGTAAAAGGCTCAATGACCTGGTTAAAGACACCTACTCCGACGTCGACATCATCTGCCTGTGCATCCCCGCCGACGAGACCATCGGACCCGGTGACCGCTGGATCTACGAGCAGGTCTGCACCGTCGCGCCGAGGACGACCCTGATCGTCATCGTCACGAAGATCGACAAGGTGTCGCGCGATCGGGTGGCCATGCAGTTGATGAAGGTCAACGAGGAGTTCGGCGAGCGCGCCGCCGAGATCATCCCCGTCTCGGCCACCGCGGGCGAGCAACTCGAAGAGCTGACGCTGCTGCTGGCCGCGAAGCTGCCGCCGGGCCCGGCGTTCTATCCAGACGGTGAGTTGACCGACGAGCCGGAAGAGACGTTGATGGCCGAGTTGATCCGCGAGGCCGCGCTGGAGGGGGTGCACGACGAGCTGCCGCACTCGCTGGCGGTTGTCATCGACGAAGTCGAGCCTCATGAAGGCCGGGACGACATGATCGACGTGCACGCCATCCTCTACGTCGAGCGCGACAGCCAGAAGGGCATTGTCATCGGTAAGGGCGGTGCCCGCTTGCGTGAGGTCGGCACCGCCGCGCGCACCCAGATCGAAAAGCGGCTCGGCACAAAGGTTTACCTGGATTTGCGCGTCAAGGTGGCGAAGAACTGGCAGCGCGACCCGAAGCAGTTGGGCAAGCTGGGGTTCTGATCCCGAACGCGTCCGCCCAAACGTGAGTTCGGGCGGGAAAGTGCGAGTGGTTTCCGGCGTAGCGTCGATGGCGCTGGGCCTGAAATCTCTTGTATCACTTCAGTTTCAGGTGCATTTTGGTCGGCGGGTCGCACCCGTGTGCGGGTATGAGTTCGGCTCTGGCTTCCGATCGTGGCACCGTGCTTGTTGCGGTGTTGGGTCTGGAGGCTGCGGTCGACGCACTCGTGGGGGTGTCGTTTGACGGGTTGACCAACCCCGAAGGCGTGCGGGTGTTGGCGCGGCTGGAGACCGTCGCGCGGCGCCAGCCCATGGTCGTGCACCGCTTGATCGGGACAATGGTGCGCGACGGGTCGGCGAAAGAGCTGGGTGCGAAGAATTTCAGCGATGTGTTGACCACCGCACTACGCATCAGCCCCAAAGACGCCAAGCGGCGGCTCAGGGACGCCGAAGAACTCGGCGAACGCACATCGTTGACTGGTGAGCCGTTGGCGCCGCGGATGCCGCACGTCGCGGCCGGCCAAGCTGCCGGGGTTATCGGTGGCGAGCATAGTGCGATCATTCGGGGATTCTTCACGGATCTGCCGATGCCGCACGTCGCGGCCGGCCAAGCTGCCGGGGTTATCGGTGGCGAGCATAGTGCGATCATTCGGGGATTCTTCACGGATCTGCCGGTGTGGGTGGATGCGCCGATCCGGGAGAAGGCCGAAGCCGAGTTGGCTGAGGTGGCGGGTGAGTTCGGGCCCGAGGAGCTCCGCAAGGCAGCAGCCCTGATTGCTGCCCGGGTCAATCCCGATGGGATGTCCACTATCTCTGGGCAGATCACTCCGGAGTTGCGGGCCACGGTGGAGGCGGTGTTCTCGAAGTGGGCGGCACCGGGGATGTGTAATCCCGCCGACAACGCCCTGTGTCAAAGGCCGACCCAGCCAGGAGCAGGTTCAGACTGATCGCCGCACCCCGGCGCAGCGCCAGCATGATGCACTGACGGCGATGGGCCGCGAGACGTTGTCCTCAGGTGAGTTGGGTAGCCATCACGGGCTGCCGGTCACCATCGTGGTGTCTACCACCCTCACAGAACTCGAGTCCGGGGCTGGGCTGGCGGTCACCTCGGGTGGGACGCGGATGCCGATGATCGACGTGGTCCGGTTGGTCTCGCACGCGTTTCATTACTTGGTGATCTTCGACCAGATGGGGCGGGTGTTGGATCTGGGTCGCAGCAAGCGGATCGCCTCGGCCGATCAGCGGATCGTCTCGCACGCGTTTCATTACTTGGTGATCTTCGACCAGATGGGGCGGGTGTTGGATCTGGGTCGCAGCAAGCGGATCGCCTCGGCCGATCAGCGGATCGTCCTGCACGCCAAGGATCGGGGCTGCACGTTCCCTGGCTGCACCGTCCTGGGGTTTTTGACTGAGGTGCATCACGCCGAATGCGACTGGGCCCAGCACGGCCACACCAACATCAACGACCTCACCTTCGCGTGCGGCCCCCACAATCGGCTGGTCGGACCCGGTGGGTGGCGGACCCGAATGCGACTGGGCCCAGCACGGCCACACCAACATCAACGACCTCACCTTCGCGTGCGGCCCCCACAATCGGCTGGTCGGACCCGGTGGGTGGCGGACCCGTAAACGCAAAGGCGGCCGCACCGAATGGATCCCACCACCACAGCTCGACACCGGGCAGGGGCGGGTCAACCTGACCCATCACCCCGAAGAACTCCTCACACCCCCGGCGCGGGCGACGAACCGAAATAACCTGCGGGACGGACGGTTTCGTTGCGGCGAAGTGGCGCTACGGCGTCCAGCCCGGAACCTGACCGAACTGCCGGACCGGCGGCGACGTCACAGGCTGGGCCGAATCGCCCTTACCGTAGACCGCGACGACGACGCTGCGGTCGAAGCTGTTCACCGACCACACGCCGATGTCGACATTCGAGCAGTCCGACATGGTCGCGAAGTAGTCCGGCCGGTAGTACCAGTTGTTCATGATCTCCACACCGCTGATCGCCAGCGCCGGGTTGATCGCCGTCGTCTCAGCGACCGCGCCCGCGTAACCCGCGTTGCGGGCCCGGTCGGCGACGGTGGTTCCGTCGGAGCCGATATCACCGTCCAGTGCATGGTTGTTCACCACGTCATTGGCCTGCCACTCCGCTGCCAGTCGCAACTTGGGGTTGACCTTGATGTTGGTGCTGCAGCCGGCCTGGCCCTGGATGGTGTAGACGTTCTCCACGACGCTGTTGTTGAGGCGCCGGTTATCGGCGTGCGCAGTGGGCATCCCCACCACGACACCCACCGTGCTCAGCACGGCGAGCGTGGACATCACCAATCCACGGCGGCGGGCAGTCGGTCCCTCAGTCATTGGCATTTCGTCCCTGTGTGGGTGGTGTCCGATCGCTGGATGACATTACGCGAGCGGCGGTGCTGCCGGGACGCGAAAGGACCTAATCATGGTGCTCCGTGGTGAGCGGGGTGTTCCACCAGATCTCGGGCTGCTTGGTGCTCCACCCGCTGACCGCTTCCAACTCGGCCGCCAGCGACACCAGCAGTGGCTCGCTGTTGGCCGGCCCCATCAGCTGCACACCGATGGGAAGACCGTCGGAAGTGAATCCGGCCGGCATGTTGATCGACGGCCAGCCCAGGATGTTCCAGGGCCAGGTCACCGGGCAGGCGGCGATCATTGCCCGGTCGGTGCCGGTACTGCCCAGGCTGTCGAACGCCCGCGCCAGCGGTGGTGGCTGGGCGGTGGTCGGGGCCAGGATGACGTCGACGGCGTCGAAGATCGCCCCGACCCGACGATGCGACTGCGCCTCGTGCGCGCGGGCTCTGCGCAGCACCTGCTCCGAGAGCAGCCGGCCCATCCGCATGTTCGCCAACGTGCGACGGTCCAGCGTGACCCCGTCACCCACCCGATCGGCCCAGTCCAGCAGCCCCGATGTCGACCGGGCCAGGAAATTCCACGACAGGCGCAGCCCGTAGTCGGGGTTGCCGGCCATGATCGTGTGCCCGAGATCCTCGAGTTGGGTGCCGACTACGGACAGCGCGGCCCGGATCTCCGGGTGCAGCTTGGCGCGGAAACCCGTGAACGGAAACCGGGTGGACATCGCGATCCGTAGCGCTCCCGGTCCGATCCCGACCTGCTCGGACAACGAGACCTGCGGCGGTTGATGCAGATCACCTGCCACGTTGCCCGATGTGGCGTCGAGCACCAGGGCCGCGTCGGCGACCGTGCGGGCCAGTACGCCGTACACCGTGATTCCGTTGAAGGCCTCCGGCAGCGGCCAGGTGGAGATCCGGCCGCGCTGCGGTTTGATCCCGACGAGGTTGGTCCAGGCCGCCGGGATCCGCACGCTGCCCGCGCCGTCGGACCCGATCGCCGCGGCCACCAATCCGGCGGCGACGGCCGCGGCGCTGCCACCCGATGAGCCGCCGGGGGTGTGCTTGCGTTCCCACGGGTTGCGGGTGTGCCCGAAGCCCGGCCCGCTGGTGAAGGGCCACTGACCGAACTCGCAGGTGTTGGTCTTACCGACGATGACCGCGCCAGCGGCGCGCAGCCTGCGCACCACCTCGGCGTCCGCCGTCGCCGGCAGGACGCGCCCGACGGTGCCGAAATACGTTGGCAGCCCGACGATATCGACATCGTCCTTGACAGCGATCGGGATGCCCAGCAGTGGGGCGGTATCGCCGTCGGCCCGGCGCCGGTCGGCTTCGGCCGCCTCGGCCAGGGCCGATCCGGTCAGCACCACCCGGAAGGCGTTGAGCGTGGACTGGCTCGCGGTGATCGCATGCAGGCAGTTGCGGACCAGCTCAGCAGACGTCGTCATCCCGCTGGCCAGCTGATACAGCTGGTCGCCCAAGGTCGGGAAACGCTGCGATGAAACCCGCATCTCGTGGAGACTATCGGCGCGCGATACCCAATTTGTCGCATTGCAATGGGAAACTTGTTCGATGCGGCTGTATCGGGACCGAGCGGTTGTGCTGCGCCAGCACAAGCTCGGCGAGGCCGACCGGATCGTCACCCTGCTGACCCGCGACCACGGTCTGGTCCGCGCGGTGGCCAAAGGGGTGCGCCGCACCCGCAGCAAGTTCGGCGCCAAGCTGGAACCGTTCTCCCACGTCGACGTGCAGCTGCACCCCGGGCGCAATCTCGACATCGTCACCCAGGTCGTCAGCCTGGATGCGTTCACCACCGACATCGTCAGCGATTACGGCCGGTACACCAGCGCGTGCGCGGTGCTGGAGATCGCCGAACGCCTCGCCGGCGAGGAACGCGCACCGGCCCCCGACCTGCACCGGCTGACCGTCAGTGCGTTGCGGGCGGTGGCCGATGACACCCGTCCCCGTGAGTTGCTGCTGGACGCCTACCAGCTGCGTGCCATGGGCATCGCCGGGTGGGCGCCCGCGCTGATCGAATGCGCCAGGTGCGCGGCCCCCGGTCCTCACCGGGCTTTCCACGTGGCCGCCGGAGGCAGCGTATGCATCCACTGCCGCCCGGCCGGTTCGACGACGCCGCCGCAGGGCGTGCTGGATCTGATGGCGGCCCTGCACGACGGTGACTGGGAGACCGCGCAGGCGTCGACATCGGCGCACCGCAGCCAGGCCAGCGGTCTGGTGGCCGCGCATCTGCAGTGGCATCTGGAACGTCAGCTCCGGACTCTGCCTCTGGTGGAGCGCATGCATCGGGTTGATCGCACGGTCGCCGATCACCGGGCGCTGCTATTGCGGCAGGATGTACCGCATGGCCTTGAAGAAGGAGAAGGACACCTGCCCCCAGCTGCCGCCGGCGGCTGACGACTATCCGACATTCCCGGACAAGTCGACGTGGCCGGTGATTTTCCCTGATCTGCCGCCGAAGACCAACGGCAAGTTCTCCAGGCCGCCACAGCACACGTCGAAGGAGTCGGCTCCGCTGATTCCCGCCGACCAGGTACCCAACCACGTCGCCGTCGTGATGGATGGCAACGGCCGGTGGGCCACGCAGCGGGACCTCGGCCGCACCGAGGGGCACAAGATGGGCGAGGCGGTACTGATCGACATCACCTGCGGCGCCATCGAAATCGGGATCAAACACCTCACCGTGTACGCGTTCTCCACCGAGAACTGGAAGCGCAGCGCCGAGGAAGTGCGGTTCTTGATGGGATTCAACCGCGAGGTGGTGCGCCGCCGGCGGGAGAACCTCAACGCGATGGGCGTCCGGATGCGGTGGGTCGGCTCGCGGCCGCGGATGTGGCGAAGTGTCATCAAGGAATTCGACATCGCCGAGCAGATGACTGTCGACAACGACGTCATCACCATCAACTACTGCGTGAACTACGGCGGTCGCACCGAGATCGTCGAGGCCGCGCAGGAGCTGGCAGCACTCGCTGCTCAGGGGAAGGTCAACCCCAGCCGGATCTCCGAGGCGGCCTTCGCCAAGCATCTGCATCGCGAGGACATTCCGGACGTCGACCTGTTCATCAGGACCTCGGGGGAGCAGCGGGCCAGTAACTTCCTGCTGTGGCAGGCGGCGTATGCGGAGTTCGTGTTCCAGGACAAGCTGTGGCCGGACTACGACCGTCGCGATCTGTGGGCAGCGTGCGAGGAGTACGTCTCCCGGAACCGAAGGTTCGGCAGAGCCTGATGCCTACTCTCTTGGAGCGGTTGACCTCGGCGCTGGGGGAGGCCCTGACGGTCGTCGAGGAGCCCGACGGCGGGTTGACCGTCAGCCAGGACGGGATTGTTGCGTCGCTGCGGGTGGTCACCATCGCCGAAGGCCTGGAAATGGTGTCGCTTAGTCAGCCGTTGGCGTGGGATCTGCCGTTGACGGCCAAGACCCGCGAACGCGTCACCCAGCATGCCAGCAGCACCCTGCTCGGCACGGTGGCGTTGGTGGAGAAGGCGCCCAGTGGGCCCGAGACGCCGGCCAACGGCTCCTCGGGCAAAGCTGCCGCCCGCAGTTCGTCGAGCCGCAGGGTGGCCGATGTGATGCTGCGTTACAACTTTCCCGGCGCCGGGCTGACCGACGACGCGCTACGCACGTTGATCCTGATGGTGCTGGCCTCGGGCGCCGATGTGCGCCGCGATCTGCTGTCCTGAACCGGAGCCGATTGTCTCGCTCCTCAACCGCCTCGTCCCCCGGCGGCATCGGTCGGCTCGACTAGCTCCGGCAGTCGGCGCAGGTGCCGAAGATCTCGATGGTATGGCTGACATCTGAAAAGCCTTGCGCGGCAGCTACGTCCGCTGCCCAGGCTTCGACCTCGGGCCCGGCCACCTCGACGGTGGCGCCGCAGCCGCGGCAGACCAGGTGATGGTGGTGATGCGACGAGCAGCGCCGGTACACCGATTCGCCGGTGTCGGTGCGCAACGTATCGAGCAGGTTGGCCGCCGACATCGACTGCAGCGTGCGGTAAACCGTTGTCAGGCCGATGTTGTCGCCGCGACGGCGCAGTTCGTCATGTAGTTCCTGCGCGGAGCGGAACTCCCCGATGCTGTCCATCAGGCTGGTGATCGCCGAGCGTTGGCGGGTGGCGCGGGTGGTCCGCGTGTTGGTGTCGGTCACTGCTCTTCCCCGTCGGCTCCGCCGTGCGATTCCCCGGCGTGGGCGACCGCGTCGAGCACGATGCTGGCGAGGTGGTGGTCGACCAGGCGGTAGAGCACCTCGCGGCCGGAGCGTTCGCCGTCGACCACGCCCGCCGACTTGAGGATGCGCAGGTGCTGGCTGACCAGTGGCTGCGGTACCTCCAGGGCGTCGACCAGCTCATGCACGCAGCGCTGCGACTCCTGCAGCTGGAGGACGATCGCGATTCGGACCGGTGCGGCCAGCGCGCGCAGGATGTCGCCGGCGCTTTCCAGGATCTCGCGTGGCGGTGAGGCGGCGAGGTGGCCGTGTCGATGCTCGTCTTCGGTCGCGATGGGCACGTGTTCCACTCCAGGCACAATCTATTGGAAATCGTTTTCAGTTGCGGACTCCACTTTTACATGCGCGATGACGCATGTCAAAGCCTGTTTGGCCGCCCGCTAGGCTTATCTGGTTGCATCCCCACCCATCACAGGAGTTCATACACCGTGGCGTCCGTCATCGACACCATCGCCAACCTGGCCAAGCGGCGCGGTTTGGTCTATCAGTCCGGCGAGATCTACGGCGGTACGAAGTCGGCCTGGGACTACGGTCCGCTGGGCGTCGAGCTCAAGGAGAACATCAAGCGGCAGTGGTGGCGCTCGATGGTCACCGGCCGCGACGACGTCGTCGGCCTGGACAGCGCGATCATCCTGCCGCGTCAGGTGTGGGTGGCCTCCGGTCACGTCGAGGTCTTCAACGACCCGCTGGTCGAGTGCCTGAACTGTCACAAGCGGCATCGGCAGGACCATATGCAAGAGGCGTACGCGCTCAAGAAGGGTCTCGACGATCCGGACGCCGTTCCGATGACCGAGATCGTCTGCCCGGACTGCGGCACCAAGGGCCAGTGGACCGAGCCGCGTGACTTCAACATGATGCTCAAGACCTACCTCGGCCCGATCGAGTCCGAGGAGGGCCTGCACTATCTGCGCCCGGAGACCGCGCAGGGCATCTTCGTGAACTTCGCGAACGTGGTGACGACATCGCGCAAGAAGCCACCGTTCGGTATCGGCCAGATCGGCAAGAGCTTCCGCAACGAGATCACCCCCGGCAACTTCATCTTCCGCACCCGCGAGTTCGAGCAGATGGAGATGGAGTTCTTCGTCGAGCCCCAGTACTGGATCGACACCCGGCTGGCCTGGTACACCGACCTCGGCATCGATCCCGGCAACCTTCGGCTCTACGACCACCCGAAAGAGAAGCTGTCGCACTATTCCGACGGCACCGTCGATATCGAGTACAAGTTCGGTTTCGCCGGCAACCCGTGGGGTGAGCTGGAAGGCATCGCCAACCGGACTAACTTCGACTTGTCCACTCACTCAAAGCATTCCGGTGTCGACCTGTCGTTCTTCGATCAGGCCACCGAAACCCGCTACGTGCCCTACGTGATCGAACCGGCGGCGGGCCTGACTCGTTCGCTGATGGCATTCCTGGTCGACGCGTACCACGAGGACGAGGCGCCCAATGCCAAAGGCGGAGTGGACAAGCGGACCGTGCTGAAGCTCGATCCGCGGCTCTCGCCGGTCAAGGCCGCGGTGCTTCCGCTGTCCCGGCATGCCGACCTCTCGCCGAAGGCTCGCGACCTGGCCGCAGAACTGCGCACGTCGTGGAACATCGAGTTCGACGACGCCGGTGCGATCGGGCGGCGCTACCGCCGTCAGGACGAGATCGGCACGCCGTTCTGCGTGACGTTGGACTTCGATTCCCTTGAGGATCATGCCGTCACCATCCGCGAGCGGGACACGATGGCGCAGGAGCGGGTGGCGATCGACGCGGTGTCGGACTACCTGGCGGTGCGACTGAAGGGCTGCTGAGTACTCCCGCGCGGAAAGCGCGTTCAGTCGGTGAACGCGCGGGAGTAGCGACAGCCGTCGCGGTCCGCCCACGGTGCCACTGTGCCGATGGGCGTGCCGAAGGTGATGCGTTCGGGTAGCCGCGGGTCGGCACCGATTCGAAAGGTGGCCCCTCCCAGCGGCACCAACTCGGCCTCGTCAGCAGGAGCCTCCACGCCGCCGGGGGCGATGAGGATGAGTCTGCCCCCGCGCAGCACCACCCGGAAGTTGGTGAACCATGGTGTGTAGGCGCGGTAGTGCCCGCAGAAGGGCTCCAGTCCGCTCACCGGGGGCGTGGGAGTAGGTGCTGTCGGGCTCGCATCGGCACGGGTGAAGGTCCGCGGCCCCCAGTGCCAGGCGCCGTCGTCGAACGTCAAGGCAAACCTACGTAGTGGCCGGGTCGGAGTCACCGCACCGCGGTACCAGGTCCGCAGCAGTGGTGCGCGCTCACCATCGCACCGAACCGACAAGGCGATCAGATCGCCAACCCGCCGTTCGGCGCGCACCTCGATCTCCGACGGCTCATCCGACAATGCCGATTCCGTTGTGGCATCGATGAACTCGCCCGTGCAGTTCAGGCTCTCGATGCGCTCAGCGTCCCACCAGCGGGGATCGAGGCCATCGACGTTCACGGTGCCGGGGGCGCTCAACTCCGCGGCAACGCTACGCGCTATCGCCTCGGCGACGGGTGTGTCGCCGTTGGCATTGGTGACGACGCAGACCGCGGTCCCGTCGTCGAGATCCGCCAGGAGGAACGAGGCGTAGCCGACCATGCCGCCGCCGTGTGAGAGCACGGTTCGTCCGCCCGTGCGTTCGACGTTGATACCCAGACCGTAACGGCTGCTCTCGGTGGCCGGCACGCCGGAAAGGGCGAGTACGTCCTCTCCGTCGGGGGCGATCGTCTTCACCATGGTGTCGAAGTCGGCAGCGGGCAGGATCGTCGTGCCATCGAGGGCGCCCCGGCCGAGCAGCATGCGGGCGAAGCGACCCAAGTCCGATACCGTGGCCGCGACGTTGCCGTCGGCGCCGGCGACTTCCAGCCACGGCGCCTGTACCACCGGATCCCCTGGGGTCCAGGGCTGATCATCTCGCAGCGGCTGGTATCCCCTTGCCAGCGACCAGTAATCGTCGTGGGTTACGCAGGCGCTGGTGGATGTCATCTCCAGCGGCGCAAGGATATTCGTCTGGACCAGGTCGACCAGTGGCCGCCGGGCCACGTGCCGGGCGACCAGGCCCAGCAGGACGAAGCCGAGGTTGGAGTAGTGGAAGAACGTCCCTGGCGCGGCTGGCGAGACATCGCCCGTGAACGTGGTCGCCTGGCCGATTTCGTCGGGCACCGCATCGACACTCGCGACCAGTCCGGCCGTATGATTCAGCAGTCTGCCGACGGTGATTCCGTCCGCGCGCAGCGGCGTCGGGAGCCAGTCGAGTACGGCGCCGACGGGTTCGTCGAGCCGCAGCAGGCCGGCGCCGACGAGCTGCAGAACGGCGATCGACGTGAAGATCTTGCTGATCGAGCCGATCTCGAAACGATGCTGCGGCGCAACGGGAATGCTCGCACCGACGTCGGCGTGGCCGAACCGGTGGCAGAACGTCTCACCGTTGCGGTCGACGGCCACCACGGCACCTCCGGGCACCGCCCAGTGCTCGGCGATGGCTGCGACGACTGCCCGTGCCGAGTCACTCACCCGTTGTCCGGTTCGTCAGCAACTGTTCCCGTCGCAGCAGATCGTCGAACGTCTCGCGGCGGACAGCCAGTCGCGACGTCCCGTCCCTGCAGAACACGACGGGCGGCTTCAGCGCGGTGTTGTAGTTGTTGGACATGGTGTAGCAGTAGGCCCCGGTCACCGGAACCGTGACGAGGTCACCCACCCGAGGGCTCACGACCTCCGCGCCGTGGGCGATCTCGTCTCCTGACTCGCAGTGGCGGCCGACGAGGTCGACGGTCTCGGTAGGACCGCTTCGATCGATCACGGCCGGCGAGAAGGCCTGCCCGTAGAGCGACACCTCGAGGTTGTCGCCCATACCGCCGTCGACTGCCGCATGGGTGCGAACGCCACGCTTGACCGTGACGACGCGATAGGCGGTGATTCCGTTGCGCGCCACCATCGATCGGCCCGGCTCAACCAGCAGCTCGACGTCCTCACCGAGGTGGCGGTGAACCGCGGAGGTGATGCGCTGCGCGTACTCGTCGATGGAGGGCGCCACGTCCTCGCTCGTGTAGCGCACACCGAGCCCGCCGCCGAGGTCGTAGACGTCGAAGCGCTCGAACTCCGCGAGCGCCTGCACAGCAGCGTCGAACTGATCGAGGTCGAGCAATTGGGATCCGACGTGGGCGTGCAACCCGCGTAGCTTGAGCAACGGCTCGCGCCGGATGTGCCGGATCACGTCCTGCACCTGGTCCGATGGGATGCCGAATTTGGACGAGTCGTGTCCGGTCATCATGGCGGCGTGGGTCTTGGCCTCCAGCGATGGACTCACCCGCAGCAATACCGGAACTGGTTCGTCGGCCAGCCGGCCGATGCGCTCGATGTCGTCGAGGTTGTCGATCACGACGTAGCGGACGCGGGCGTCGATGGCGGCACGGATGTCGTCGTCGGATTTGGCGTTTCCATGGAAGACGACCCGCCCGGGATCGGCCCCGCCGGCGAGCGCGAGTCCGAGTTCTCCGGCGGCGGCGGTATCGGTGCCGCAGCCTTCTGATGCCACGGCCCCGATCACCGAGGCGGACGGAAAGCTCTTCGCCGCGAACAGAACCAGCGAGCGGGGGTGGCGGCGGGCGAACGCCTCGACGTAGGTTCGCGCAGTGCGCCGTAGCGCACCCTCGTCGATCAGATAGGCCGGCGTGCCGTACTGCTCGGCCAGATCGGACACCGCGCAGCCACCGATCAGCAGTCGCTCCTGCGCGTCCAGTGTCGTCCCGGCCGGGTAGAGGGACAGATCGATCTCGGCAGGTGTACGAAATGTGGTCATGCCAAACCCTTCTCGCGGATACGCCGTGCGCGTAGTGATTGACATGCGTCGTCATGCCGGGCAAAGCGCTCGGACCACTGATCGGCGCGGGAATGGTCGGGCGTGACGACCTCGAGCGCATGGTCCGGTTCGGAAGCCGATTCCCGCCAGCCCAGTGCCGCACGTCCGGCGAACAACGCCGCGCCCACCGCGGAGTGGTCTCGCTCGTCCCGATCAAAGGACACGTCTCGTCCCGTCGCGTCGGCGAGATCCCGCCGAAACGTCTCAGATGCGGCGCCCGAGCCGCTCATCAGGATCGGGCCACGTCCGCCGGAGGACTCCGCCAACACGTCGAGGCAGCGCCGCGACTCGAGGACTATCCCTGCCATCAAGCCACGGGCCAGTTCTGCGCTCGTGGTGCGCAGCGTCAGCCCCTCGATGGCGCCCACGAGCTCCGGATCCCACAGCGCGCCCTGCTCGCCTGGTGAAAGATAGGGGAGTACCAACGGTGCGCTCTCCAGCGGAGCCGTCGCGGCGAGATCGGCCAGGGCGGCGGCCCCGTCGCCGACTCCGAGTAGTGCCGCCAACCACTCCATTGCCGAACCCGTCGCCAAGAGGTCCATCTCCAGCCCGTAGCCCTCGTCGGCCATCGGAGTCACCAGATAGCGTCCGTCGGCGTCGATGCGTGGCGACGACGACCAGCCGAGAATCACGTTGCTCGTCCCGGCGATATAGGCCACGTCCCCATGCCCCCGGACGCCCAGACCGTACGCCCCGAGCACCGAATCGGCCGCACCGATGACGACCGGAATCCCGTCCCGGCAACCCCAGCGCCGGGCGATCGGGGCCGCCAGCGGCCGGCTCTCACCCGATCCGACGACATCGGGCACGGTTGCTGCCGATGCCGCCGAAAGCACTGCCGCATCCCATGTTCCGGTATGTAGGTCGTAGGCGCCATAGCCGGATGCGGTGCTCGGGTCGGTCAGTAGATCGCCGGTGAACACCTGGAAGAGATAGTCCTTGGCTCCGGCGACGATCGTGCCCGGTGCCAAACCGAGACTCACCCGCCGAGCGTGCATGGCCAACAGGTAGCGGCCATCGAAGCGTTGCCCGGTTCGCTCGTAGAGCAGGTCTGCGCCGATGGCCTCGGCAATGCGTTGACCGGCGGCCTCCGCACGGCTGTCCACCCAGGTGATGGCGGGACCGATCGCGGCACCAGCGTCGTCGAGACTCACCAGCGTCGGCAGCATGCCCGAGAGCCCAATGGTCTGCCACGACGCGGTGTCGGTCTCGGCGGCGATGCGACCGATCGCGGCGTCGCACGCGGTAAGCCAGTCCGCCGGGTCCTGTTCGGCTGCACCAGCTTCCGGTTGCGCTGTCGGGTACTCGGCCCGCGCTCTCGCCACGCACCGTCCACCTTGGTCGACGGCGACCGCTTTGATGCTGCTGGTGCCCAGGTCGATACCGATTGCCAGCTGGTGCCGCGACATCATCGGCGCGATCCCCACCCGCCGGCCGGCGGCACGCTACAACTCACGCGCCACCACGGTAAGTGCGTCCTCGGCTGCGGTGAGCGTCTCGTCGATATCGGCGTCGGTGTGCACCAATGAGACGAAGAGATTCTCGAACTGCAACGGGTGGAACAGGACGCCACGCACCACCATCTCCTGATACCACCGCGTGAACACGTCTTCGTGGGCATGTGCCGCGGCGTCGCGCCAGTTCTTGATCGGTCGGTCGGTGAACCACAATTGGAAGACCGTACCGATACCCTCCACATAGGCGTCGATACCCTTTTCGTCGGCGATGGCTTTGAGGCCGCGGCCAAGCCGGTCGCCGAGCGCGCGCTGCCGCTCGTAGAGTCCAGGTGTCGCAAGTACGTCCATGGTGGCCGACACTGCGGCGCACTGCACGACGTTTGCGTTGTAGGTTCCCGAGTGCGAGTAGGTGCCGTCGGCGATGAGTCGCATAGCCTCCCTTGTCCCCGCGACCGCTGCCACCGGGAATCCGCCACCGATTCCCTTGGCATACGTGGTCAGATCGGCATGGACGCCGAACCATTCCTGGGCTCCGCCGCGGGCGAACCGAAATCCGGTGATGACCTCGTCGAAGATGAGCATCGCACCGTACTTCGTGGTCTGCTCGCGCAAGAGTTCCAGATAGCCGGGTTCGGGCAGGATGCAGCCGGTGTTGAAGACGGCAGGTTCGGTGAGCACCGCGGCCACCTCATCGCCGCGTTCCTCCATGAGTCGGACGAAACTCTCCGGGTCGTTCCAGGTGAGCACGATGAGCGTGTCGGCCAACTCCGCCGGGACGCCGCCACCCATCGCCACGGGCCGCGGGTGATCAGCCGGACCCGCGAGAGCCGGATCAACGTGGTTGGACCAGTACACGGTGTCCTGCCAGCCGTGGTAGTGGCCTTCGAAGCGAACGATCAACCGGCGTCCGGTGGTCGCACGAGCCAGGCGCACGGCCGTTCCGACGGCCTCCGACCCGGAGTTCGTGAAGCGAATCTGCTCGATCCCGGGTACGGCGGCGACCACCTTCTCGGCGGCCTCGATCTCGAGCTCGTAGGGCAGCCCGAAGCACGTGCCGTACTGGGCGATCGCATCGGTGACGGCCGCGGTGACCTCGGGGTGGCGGTGACCCAGGATCATCGGTCCGAGACCAAGCAGGTAGTCGATGTACTCGTTACCGTCGACATCGCGCAGTCGCGAGCCGCGGCCCTCGCTCATGAACAGTGGGTACGGTTTCCAACCGTTGCGCGGCAACCGCGCGGTGCTTCCGGCGCCACCGGGAACGGTGCGGCGCGCGCGCTCGTAGAGAGCCTTGGTGGTGGCCGTTCGCTCGGCGTATGCGGTGTCAAACGTCGTCATGGCGTGCACTTCCTCTTTCTGTGGCTCGACTGAGCGTACTTATTATACTAAGTATGCATACCGTCGAATCACAACTCCTTTTCGGAAGGTTGCAAGAACTCGATCAGGGCTCGCAGGGGCGTCCCGGTGGCCCCCGCCGGCCACGGGTGGGCGTCGCGTTCGAGCCACGCCGACGAACCGTTGTCGATGTGCACCCACGGCACGTCACCGACGAAGGTGCGCAGGTAGGTAGCGGCAAGCTGTCCCGAGTCCTGAGCATCGGGAGCCGCATTGGCGATATCGGCGACGCGCGACGGGAGCAAAGACACATACGAGGAATGCAGGGGCAAGACCCACCCGCGGTCGAAGGCGACCGACCCCGCACCGACGAGAGCCGTTGCCAATTCGGCAGAGGTTGCCCAGCAGCCCCAGAACGCGGGACCGATTGCCCCGGAGTCCGTCAATGTCCCGACGTCGATGAGTTGTGACGGACCCAGCCCGGACAGCCAACCCAGTGCATCGGCGAGAACGAGCCGGCCCTCGCAGTCGGTGTCGAGAACCTCGGTCGTCCGGCCATTCGGATGGGATACGACATCTCCTGGCCGAAGTGCCGTCCCGCCCGGCATATTCTCTGCCACGGGTAACGCGGCGACGATCGGAGCGGTGCGGCCCAACGCCGCCGAGGCGATCACTGCAGCCGCCACGGAAGCGGCCGCGGCCATATCCGACTTCATCCAGCTCAATTCGCCGGCATCGCGTTTCAGGTTGATGCCACCCGAGTCGAACGTGATTCCTTTGCCGGCCAAGGCGGTTACGGGCCCGTCGCCGTCGATGCGTAACTCGACAACCAGCGGAGGATGGGCGCTTCCGGCGCCAACCCCGAGAGTGCCGCCGAAGCCCCGCGCCCGAAGCGTCGTCTCGTCCCACGTCTCGACGGTCACCTTGCCCTCGGCCATCTCGGCGGCGAGAGCAGCGATGGAATCGGCGAAGTCATTGGGGGATAGTGCATTTGGTGGTGTCTCCACCAACTGGCGGACCCATCCGGTCACCCGCGCCACGATCGCGGCGCGGCGCAGTACGGAATCGGCGTCGGAGGTGGAGTCGTCGACCAGGTGCACCGGTATCGGTGCACCCGGCTCGCCGGGGTGTCGGTGATACCGCCACGCGCCGATCGCATGACCCTGCGCGACTGCGCCGAGAGTGCCGTCGGTCTCCATGGGCAGGGTGGAGACGATCGCACGACTTGCCTTCGTGGCCAGGGCGGCATCGAAGAGCGTGTGCGGCGACTCGATCCGGGGCCCGAGACCGACCATCACCACCCGCACGGGGCCGGACGGCCCCCGCACGGTTGCTACCGAACGCGCCGAGGGACTGCCGTCGAAGTCTGGGTCGGCGCCGGCCAGTTCGACGAGGTCAGCGCCGAGAGTGTCGCGAACGAGGGTTGCCCCCCGCCCGCCGAGGACTCCGTGCTCACCGGCGTAGAGGCCAACGACCACGTCGGCGTCTCGATGGTTGTCCAGTGTTCGACCGAAGTCGCTGGGCGCGAGGCGAATCGATGAGGTGATCACTGAGTCGGGTGCACCTGGAGCAGGGTCTGCGTCGAAAGGTTGTTGACCGATCCCACCAGCGGTGACATCAGGAATCCCGTCCACTTGGGTGAATGCGCCTCGATGACGTTCTGATAGAGCAGCGCGATGTAGGGGCGGTCGTCGAACGCGATCTGCTGCATCTGGTTGATGATCTTCTGCCGTTCGGTGCGGTCACGCGCCACCGCCTGGGCTGCGTAGAGCTTGTCGTACTCGGGATTGCAGTAGCCACTGTCGTTGTTGTTGCCCCACTGCGCACACGTCAGAACGCTGAGCTGGAAGTCGGGGTCGACCGGCGGGACCCAGTCCCACATAGCGAGGTCGAAGTCGTCATAGGTGCCGTCGGGCCCCTCGATGGCCGCAGTAGCGGCATCGGTGTCCATCTTGCGCATGATCAGGTTGACCCCCACGCCGTGCAGGTCGTTCTGGGCGATTTGGAACATCCGGTCGCCCGCGCCGTTGATCTCGGTCGGGAAGATCACCTCATAGCTCATGGGGACGCCGTCCGCCAATCGAATGCCATCCGGGCCCTTCGCGTATCCAAGACCGTCGAGGATGGCGTTGGCTTGAACCGGGTCGAAGGGTAGGGCCGCTATCGAGGTGTCGTGATAACCGGTGGCCGGCGCCACGATCGTGGACCCGGGTGTGGCCATGCCGAGCCACGCCGTGCGCACCATTTCGTCGCGGTTCATCGCATACTCGAAGGCTTTGCGCACCTGGGGGTTGAGCAGCTCGTGATGATTCTTCTTCTTGGGGTTGGTGTTGATGATGAGGTTGTAAAAGCCCGTTCCGGCGGTTGTTTCGACGTTGAGCCCCGCGTCCTTGAGGGACGGGACCGTGGTGGCCGGGGTGGACTCGCCGATCATGTCGACCTGACCAGTCTTCAACGCCGTCACCATCGCATCGGAGTTGGCGAAGATCTGCAGCCCGAATCCGCTGATCTGCGGCTTGGTCGCCCCCCACCAGTTCGGGTTGCGCTCGAACAGTGCGAGCTGATCCTTCTTGTAGTCCTTGAGTAAGAACGGCCCGCCCGACACCATCGGCGCCTCGTTCTGAAAGGTGGTGAGCGCCTTGCCGTCACCGGCGGCATACTGCGACCAGATGTGCTCGGGCAGGATGGGCAGCTGTGTCATCTGGGCGAGCACGTTGGAAACGGGCTCGGAGTAGGTCAGGGTTAACCGGTCGTCGGCATCGGCCACCGACGTGGTCATCCCTTGCATGAAGCCCGCGAGCTTGCCCGCGGAACCGTCCTGGAACTGGCGAATCGTGTTGAGCGTGAACGCCACATCCTTGGCGGTGATGGGTTGTCCATCCGACCACTTGGCGTCCTTGACCAAGTCGAAGGTCCACGTCAAGCCGTCCGGTGAGGTCTCCCACTTCTGCGCGAACGAGGGCTTGATCGACATATCCGTCGTGTCGTACTCGGTGAGATGGGGGTACACGTATTGGAATGCGACGCTGCTGTAGTCAGAACTCGACACGAATGGGTTGAGCGAGTCGATAGTCGCGCTGACCCCGATCCGCAGCACCGAGGACGCCGAACCAGAGTTCGTGGAACCCCCGCACCCCGATATCGCCGCCGCGACTGTGACGCTGGCGATCACCGCGAGAACTCGTCTGAACCTCATCTAAGTCCTTACCTCCTGGGGCCGGCTACCCGGAACGGGGGAGCGCGGGAGTGTAAAAGGGTGCAAATACTCGGTGACCGCCTTGATCGACGGGGCCGTTTTAACGTCATTTTCACTTAACGTGCTTAGTATGATGACTCGTCCGATAGGCGTCAACAGGAAGGAATGTGGGTGCGCGGTTATCTCTGGAAGCGCTCGCTCTTCGCAGTAGTGACCATCCTTGTCGCCCTGACCGTCAATTTCGTGCTTTTTCGCGTGCTTCCTGGCGATGCCGTGACGCGGGTGTCGCGAATACCGAACGCTTCACCGGCGCTTCGGCATGCGCTCGAAGTGGAGTTCGGGCTCGACAAGTCAGTGTGGCAGCAGTACATTCTGTACCTTCAGCAGCTCTTCCAGGGCAATCTGGGGGTGTCGTTCACCAATCGGCAGCCGGTGCTGGACAACCTGATCGAGGCCTTCGGCAACACGCTTCCGATGGTCACCGTCGGCACGGTCATCGCGATCGTCGTCGGCGTGGCGGTCGGGGTCTATGCGGCGGTGCGGCGCAACACGATCGGTGATCACGTCGCGACCGGTGTTGCCGTCGCGTTCTACGCATTTCCCACCCAGTTCCTTGGGATGATGCTGCTGATCCTGTTCGCCGGCGTCCTGCCGTCGGTGGGAATGACCGATCCCTTCGCCATCGACCAATCATCGGGCGAGCATTTCGTCGACCTGGTTCGGCACATGACCCTGCCGGTGGCGACCCTGGTACTCACGCTCTACGCCGAGAACGCTCTGATCGTCAGGTCGGCCATGCTGGAAACCCTTGGGGAGGACTACATCTTGACCGCGCGCGCAAAGGGCTTGTCCCGCCGCAGGATCATCTGGTCCTATGCCTTACGCAATGCGGCACTGCCGACCATCACCCAGGTGGCGCTGTCGCTGGGTGCGGTAGTCAGCGGATCCATTCTCGTCGAGGTCATCTTCTCCTGGCCGGGAATCGGTCGCGCGCTGTACGACGCAGTCCTGCAACGCGATTACCCGATGCTGCAGGGCGGCTTCCTCGCGATCACCATCACCGTCGTCGTCCTCAACTACGTGGCCGACCTGCTGTACTTCCGTCTCGACCCGCGGGTGGCACAGTGAGCGAGGAGATCGTGGCGGCGGCGCAACTGGCGCCGGCGCGCCGTTCCGGGGTGTGGGGAGCGTTGCGCACCGCGATGGCGACGCCTCCGGCAATCATCGGACTCATCGTGATCGGGGTGTTCCTCGGGGCTGCGCTGTTTTCGCGGTTCCTCAAGCCCTACAGCACGTCTACGCCCAGCTGCGGTGTGTTCGAGGCTCCGTCGGCTCAGCATTGGCTGGGATGCGACGATGGCGGCGTCGACATGCTCAGCCTGGTGTTGCAGGGTGGTCAGGTATCGATGTTCGTCGGCTTCACGGCCGCCGTCATCGCGATCTTCATCGGTGCGATCTTCGGTGTGCTCTCGGGCTACTTCGGTGGCTGGGTGGACACCGTCCTGATGCGAATCACCGACTATTTCATGGTCATTCCGCAGATCGTGCTGATGATCGTGGTCGCCGCGGTGTGGGGTCCGAGCCTGAGTCACGTGATCATGGTGATCGGCTTCCTGATGTGGACCAGTACGGCGCGGGTGGTGCGGGCCCAGGTGAAGTCGTTGCGTGAACGTGTCTATGTCCGCCGGGCGGCGTCGATCGGTGCCGGCCACACCCGAATCATCCTGACGCACATCCTGCCTCAGCTCGGGCCGCTGTTGATCGCCAACACCGTGCTCGCGATCACGCTCGCCATCTTCAACGAGACGGCACTGGCATTCCTCGGGCTGTCCGATCCCACGGCCGTGACGTGGGGAACCATTATGGAACACGCCTTCGAACGTGGGGCCGTCAGCATCGGGGCATGGTGGGCGATCGTGCCCGCCGGATTGTGTGTCGCCGCATTGATCGTCGGTTGTTACCTCGTCGGCAACTCGATCGAGGACGGACTGAATCCACGACTGCGAGCGTCGTATCTGTCGACGAAGTCGTGGCGGCTGCGACCCCTCGTCGGGCGCGGGAGGGATGCGCTGTGACCGAGCGGAACGCACTCGAACTCCGGAACCTCAACGTCTGGTTCGACCCCCGGGATCGTCACAGTGGCGAGCCCACCCACACCGTCAAGGACGTCTCGCTGACAGTGGCGCCCGGCGAGCGGGTCGGCCTGGTAGGCGAATCCGGGTGCGGCAAGACCACGACCATCCTGGCCGCCATGGGATTGCTCCCCGCCTCGGCCACCGTCGGCGGTGAAGTGCTCATCGATGACCGCAACGTCATCGCCCACGGCGAGAACAGTATTCGCGCGCATCGGTGGACCGATATCGCCATGGTCTTCCAGGGCGCGATGAGCGCCTTCAACCCGGTGAAGACGGTGGGGTGGCAGATCCGCGAGGCCCTCGAGGTTCATGGGATCGCCCGCGGGCGGATCGCGGTGGAGCGCACCCGGGAACTGCTGGACCTTGTCGGACTGTCCGCCGGCAGCGATGCGAGTTATCCGCACCAGTTGTCCGGCGGTATGAAGCAGCGCGCCGTGATTGCGATGGCGTTGGCCTGTGAGCCGAAGGTGCTTCTTGCAGACGAACCGACCACGGCGCTCGACGTCATGGTTCAGGACCAGGTACTGAGGCTGCTGGTCAGGCTCTCGACGGAGCTCGGGCTGGCTCTGGTACTCGTGACTCACGATCTCGGCGTGGTCGCACAGACCTGCACCAGGGCAGCGGTGATGCGTGGCGGTGAGATCGTCGAGGAAGGTCCGGTGGACGACCTCTACCGTCGACCGGCGCACCCCTACACGCGTGCGCTCTTCGAATCGACGCCCAACCTCGACGATATCCGCCGGGCGACCGCGCCCGATTCGACGCCCGAACCGCTGCTTGAGGTCTCGAACCTCCGCGTCACCTACGGCGACCTGGCTCGTTCGACACGCCGCCGTCGGTTCTCCCGTGCGACGTCGTCGGCGCCGACGAACAGTGAGCCGACCAAGCCCACCGACGCTGTCGCCGATGTCGACATCAGCGTCGCCGAAGGGGAGTTGGTCGCACTCGTAGGTCAGTCCGGCTGCGGCAAGACCACCACTTTGCAGGCAATCCTCGGCATGCAACCGGTGCGATCGGGCTCCATCCGCATCGACGGAGTCGAGACCACTGGGCTCGGCGCTCGCGAGTGGCGACCACTGCGCCGAAACATCCAGATGATCTACCAGGACCCGTACGAGGCGCTCGACGGTCGACTGCGCGTCGAAGACACCGTCATCGAACCCCTTCTGGTGCACCGCATCGGGGGCAGCCGGCGCGAGCGGCGGGACCTCGCGGCCGAGTCGCTACGAGATGTAGGTCTCGATCCCGACGTGCTTGCGAGCCGTTATCCGCACGAACTGTCCGGGGGACAACGCCAGCGAGTCGCCATCGCGGCCAGTCTGGTGTTGCGGCCGCGTCTGCTGTTGGCCGACGAACCCGTATCGATGCTCGACGTCTCGGTGCGGACCGGCGTCCTGGAGCTGCTCGACCGCCTTCGGCGCGAGTATCGAATGGGCATCTTGATGATCACCCACGATCTCTCGACGGCAGCGGCCTATGCGGACCGGATCATCGTGATGCGCGATGGCCGCATCGTAGAGGCCGGTGAACCGTGGCAGATCGTGAACGAGCCCGCCGCGGATTACACCCGGAAGCTGCTGGCCAGTGTGCCGAGTCCGGATCCGCGGCACCATCACGCATCGTGAGCGTTACACCAGATCGTTCGATATCGGAGCTCTCAATCGGCGGGCGCGGGCGGTGGGGTAGCCCCCAGGGGGCGCACCGACCACGGCCCGTTGTCGTCGGGTTCCATCAGTCGGGGCCCGGAGCTACCGGAGACGTAGAACAGGAATTCGCGCGCGGGGTAGGTCTGCTGGAAGCTGTCGAAGGCGACACCGGCCGCGTTCACGCTGATGCCCCGTATTCGGACCACATTGTCCTTGGCGTTCAGCCGAAGGTGGTTGCGCTCCCAGGAGTTTGGCTGGTCGACTTCGAAGACCTGCTCGACGAAGTCGTCGGTGAACCCATAGCGTTCGGCGAGAAAGCCGTAGAGAGAGCCACCGTCGGCAATGCGATTCTCCTCGAGAGAGGGAACGATGCTCAGCGGCAGCACGGCTTTCTCGAGCACCTTCGGCGAACTACCCAGACTACGGAGCCGGCAGATCTCCCACACCGGTTGACCGGGGTCGATGCCCAGTGCCGCAGCATGTTTGGCGCTGGGCAGGCCGACGAGCATGCTCACCAGCTCGGTGTCGAGTTCGACCTCCCCGCCCCGCCTTCGGAGGGTTTCCAACAGCGCACCCGGGCGCGATGGTTCACTCACCAGCCGCTGCGGCGCCACGAACGTTCCGACGCCCTGGTGCCTGACGATCTTCCCGCTACGGGCGAGTTCATCCAGCGCTCGGCGCACCGAGATGACGCTGACGCCGGCCATGTCGGCGAGTTCGGCCGTGCTCGGCAGCTGATCGCCCTCGCGCATTCCCTGGTCCTCGATCAACGCCACGACGAGGTCGTAGACGTGCTGATACCGAAGGGCGCGTGGGGATCCCTTGTCGCGCGATCGTGCGCCGGCGTGCGGAGCGC
Organism: Mycolicibacterium komossense; assembly: GCF_025822605.1. Classification (GTDB taxonomy): domain Bacteria; phylum Actinomycetota; class Actinomycetes; order Mycobacteriales; family Mycobacteriaceae; genus Mycobacterium; species Mycobacterium komossense. The sequence goes on from NZ_JACKTY010000012.1 coordinate 98,572, forward strand.
CTTCGGTCACAAATCCTCCAGGGTGGGCGGGTCTACCGGTCATGCCGTACCTCGGATCTGCTGTCCAACGTCCGCAGCCCGACCGATTACTCGACAACTGGCTACATCGTTATACAAGGAATGAGGATTGACGTGGAAATCATCATTGCAGCGAACGCCGACGGTGTCGCTATTGCTGCGGCAGATGTGGTCACCGACATGATTCGCGACACGCCGAACGCGGTGCTGGGTCTCGCCACCGGGTCGAGTCCTCTCGGCCTCTATGCCGAGTTGGCGGCCCGGGTGGCCGACGGTCTCGACATGACCGCCGTGCGGGGATTCGCCCTCGACGAGTACGTCGGGCTCACTCCTGACGACCCCCGCAGCTATGCCCACGTCATCGATACGAATGTGACCGGACCACTGAGGCTCGACCCTGGCAACGTGCACGTGCCGGCCGGCGTCGGTGACGACCTCGTGGCCGCGTGTCGTCAGTACGAGGACGACATCACCCGCGCCGGCGGAATCGACCTGCAGATTCTGGGGATAGGACGCAACGGCCACCTGGGATTCAACGAGCCCGCTTCATCGTTCGACTCCCGCACCAGGATCGCGTTGCTCGCCGAGTCGACGCGACGAGACAATGCGCGCTTCTTCGAGCGGCCCGAGGACGTACCCGTGCAGTGCGTGACGCAAGGTTTGGGCACGATCATGGAGGCTCGGACCACAGTGCTCATCGCCACGGGTACGTCCAAGGCCGAAGCCATCACCCGCGCAGTTCGGGGGCCGGTCTCCACGCAGTGCCCGGCCTCGATCTTGCAGCGCCACCAGCACGCGGTGATCATCGTCGACGAGGCGGCTGCGGCGGGGCTGAGGTCGACCGACGACTACCGCCACGCGGACAGCGCGTAGCCCCGGCCAGCCGGAAGACCTATGAGCGTGTCGCTCAGAACCGGCCGCCGCCGCCACCGCTGTAGTCACGGCCCGAGGAGTTCGACGAACCGCCGTAGGACGTCGGGCGCCCCATGCTGCGACCCCCGCCATAACTCCCGCCCCAGCTGCCGCCCATCCCGCTGCCGTTGAAGCCGCCCCGCAGCACGCTGCCGATGATGATGCCGCCGATCACCGAGCCCAGGTCGGAGTTGTTGCCGCCGTACTGCGGCGCGTACGCCCGCTGCGCGTTGCGGACATCGTCATTGGCCAGCGTCTGCGCCTGTGCGGCCAGCGTGGACGCACCGTTGGCGTGCGCGATGGCCTCGGCCGGGTTGGTGCTGCGCTTGGCCTCGGCCGCCTCCAGCTGGCGGTTCGCCTCGGCCAGCCGGGTGCGCGCCTCAGAGCCGATGCTTCCGCGGCGGGTGTCGATGAAATCCGATACCCCCTTGACCCGCGACTGCGCGGTGAACAGTGCCTGCTCCAGTATCCTGGCCTGTTTCTGAGCCTCCTGGCGGAACTCGGCGATACTCGCCAGGACCCGGTCGAGGTCGGCATCGGCCTTGGTCAATCGGGTGAAGACACCGAGCGGATCGGTGCTGCCGTCCTTGTTCGCGTCGGCGACCGCCTGGACGGCGGCATCGCGCGCGGCTCCCAGTTCGGGTGATGACGGTGTATTCGGCTGTGCCAGTTGCTCGGCGGCTTGGTCGATGCCGTTCTGGATATCGATGATCTCGGCAGGGAGCCCGGCGATGGCCCGGTTGATGTCGGCGGAGGCGCTCTCGACCGCGTCGAGCAGGGTTTGTGCCTGACCCAGCGAGCCTTCGATCGCCCGGATCGCGTCGATCAAGCCGGTCTGGTCGCCGGCGGGTCTGCTCACCAGATTCCGCGCGGTGCTCAGATTCTGGTCTGCAAACGCCAGGCGATCGCGCGCTTCGTCCACATTGCCGGCAACCGATGCCAGGGCCACCTCGGAGAACTGCTTGTGCAGCCCGGCCAGTGTCTGCTCGGCCGGGGCGATCCGCGCACTGAGCGCCACCATCTGCTGGGTCAGCGCGTCCAGGCGGGTTGGCGCGTTGATCAACAGGTCGCGCAACTTCGCGAACGCATCGCTCTGTGCATCGAGTGCGCGGTCGGCTTTGGCGGCCGCGACGATCGCCCGGGTGAGCAGATCCCGTCGTTGCAACGGTGTCTCCGGGACGGCGTCGTCAAGGATCTGTCGGACATTGAAGGCTTGTGCGAGTGCGGTTTTCGCGGCCGCGACGGCGGCGCTGAACGGCTCGGTCTGGGTGGGGCCGAATTCCTCCACGGCCAGCGCCAGTTCGCCATCGCTGGTGCGAACCGCATTGTCGACGTCGACGACAATGATCTTGGACAGATCATCGAGCGCATCGAGGGATACCGTCGCCAGCGCGTCGGGATCGGTGGGGTCCACCTGTTTGGCCGCGGCGAGCTCGGCCTCTCGGCGGTTGTGCTTGCGGTGGCGCAGCCAGAGCCACGCGACCAGGACCAACGCCGCCACGACGGCCAGGGCGATCACCAAGGTCATCCACGACATCCCGGATGACATCCCGGATGACATCCCCGAGCCGGCCGAGTTGGACATCGTCAACCCCGTGGCGGCCGCGACGGCTGCTCCGGTCCAGTTCTCGGAGTGCAAAGCGGGCTCGATGTTGTTGCGGCGCAGCGATGCCGCGTCGGAGGCGGACATCGAGGTGGACGGCTGGAAGTAGTAGGAACGGTCCCCGACCGCGACGGCTAGCAACGCGTCCTGGTCGCCGAAGCTGCTGGCGTTCATGGTGTCCTGGGCCCAGTTCACCGGTGTGCGCCCGGAGAAGGTGTCGACGTAGACCACCCACAGCCGCGTCCTGTTCGCCGTATAGAGCTCGTCGACCGCGCTCTGCACCTGCGCCCGCTCCGCGGTGGACAACACATTGGCGCTATCGGTGACGTAGTCGCGCAGCCGGAATGGCGGATCGGCCAGGACAGAAGGCGCGAGCAAAACTGAGGCCGTCAGAATTGCGAGCAGCATGCCGAGTACTCGAGTGGTTGCGCGCATGACCGCCAATGTAATGGGCCGCGCGGTGCCGACGGACCTCCCTGGCAGACTGTGCCTCAGTGAGCACCATTCAGAAGGACCGCTACGACGATTTCGATCGTGAGCGTCCGGTGCGGGAGGCCGAGAAAGCTGCCGCGCTGCCGGGAACCGACACCGAGCATCGCAGCGATTTCGCCCGCGACCGGGCCCGCGTGTTGCATTGTGCTGCCCTGCGCCGGCTCGCGGACAAGACGCAGGTCGTCGGACCACGCGAGAGCGACACCCCGCGCACCAGGCTGACCCATTCGCTCGAGGTGGCGCAGATCGGTCGCGGGATGGCGATCGGGCTCGGCTGCGATTCCGACCTGGTGGATCTGGCGGGCCTGGCCCACGACATCGGCCACCCGCCCTACGGGCACAACGGGGAGCGGGCGCTCGCTGAGATCGCCGACGCCTACGGCGGATTCGAGGGCAACGCGCAGAACTTCCGGATCCTCACCCGGCTGGAACCGAAAGTGCTTGACGCCGAGGGCCGTTCCGCGGGGCTGAACCTGACCCGGGCGTCGTTGGACGCGGTGGCGAAGTACCCGTGGCGACGCTCGCCGGGTCGGCGGAAATTCGGCTTCTACGACGATGACGCGACCGCCGCGGACTGGATGCGCGCCGGTGCCCCTGCCGAGCGGCCCTGCCTGGAAGCTCAGGTGATGGACTGGGCCGACGACGTCGCCTATTCGGTGCATGACGTCGAAGACGGCGTGATCTCGGGCCGGATCGACCTGCGGGTGCTGGCCGATCCCGACGCGGCGGCGACGCTGGCCCGCCTCGGCGTCGAGTCGTTCCCGGCCGCGGCGTCCGAGGATCTGCTGGCCGCCGCCGAGCGACTGTCCCAGATGCCGGTGGTGGCAGCGGTCGGCAAGTACGACGGCACGCTGGCCGCGTCGGTGGCGCTCAAACGGCTGACCAGCGAGCTCGTCGGCCGCTTCGCCAACGCCGCGATCTCCGAAACCAGGGCTGTCGCCGGTACCGGCCCACTGGCTCGATTCGACACCGACCTGGCCGTCCCTGGCCTGGTCCGCGCCGAAGTGGCGATCCTGAAGATGCTGGCGCTCCAGTTCATCATGTCCGATCACCATCACCTGCAGATTCAGACCGACCAGCGGACCCGCATCCACGAGGTCGCGCTGATCTTGTGGGCGCAGGCACCGGGCAGTCTGGATCCGCAGTTCGCGCCCGAATTCGCCGCGGCAGGCGATGACGGAGCCCGGCTGCGCGTCGTGGTCGACCAGATCGCGTCCTATACCGAGACCCGATTGGAACGAGTGCACGAAGCGCGCTCGCCCAGACCTTTAGACTGATCCGATGGCCGGCCGCATCCCCGATCGCGATATCGCGGCCATCCGGGAACGCACCCGCATCGAAGACGTCGTCGGCGACTACGTGCAGCTACGCCGAGCGGGCGCCGACTCGCTGAAAGGTATCTGCCCGTTCCACGACGAGAAGTCGCCCTCGTTCCATGTCCGGCCCAACCACGGGCATTTCCACTGCTTCGGCTGCGGTGAGGGCGGCGACGCGTACGCCTTCCTGCAGAAGATCGAACACATCACGTTCGTCGAGGCCGTCGAGATGCTGGCCGACCGGATCGGCTACACCGTCACCTACACCGGTGCGTCGAACACCAACGTGCAGCGCGACCGTGGCAGCCGCAGCAGGCTGATCGCCGCCAACGCCGCTGCCGCCGAGTTCTACGCCGAGGCGCTGGAGAGTTCGGAGGCCGAACCGGGCCGCCGCTACCTGACCGACCGCAACTTCGACGCCGCGGCCGCCAAACACTTCGGGTGTGGCTGGGCGCCGTCGGGCTGGGACACGCTGACCAAGCATCTGATCCGGAAAGGCTTCGAGTTCAAAGAACTTGAAGCGGCCGGGCTGTCGCGGGAAGGCAACCGCGGCCCGATGGACAGGTTCCACCGCAGGCTGCTGTGGCCGATCCGGGCCGCCAGCGGCGAGGTGATCGGCTTCGGGGCCCGCCGGATGTTCGACGACGACCGGATGGAAGCCAAGTTCGTCAACACCCCCGAAACGGTGCTGTACAAGAAGTCGTCGGTGCTTTACGGCCTCGACTTGGCCAAGCGTGATATCGCCAAGGGGCATCAGGCGGTGGTGGTCGAGGGCTACACCGACGTCATGGCCATGCACCTGGCCGGCGTCACCACCGCCGTCGCCTCGTGCGGCACCGCGTTCGGTGACGAGCACTTGGCGATGCTGCGCCGATTGATGATGGACGACAAGTTCTTTCGCGGTGAGCTCATCTACGTGTTCGACGGTGATGCCGCCGGTCGCGCTGCCGCAGTCAAGGCCCTCGAAGGTGAACAGAACCTGGCCGGGCAGTCGTTCGTCGCGGTCGCCTCCGACGGGATGGACCCCTGCGATCTGCGGCTGAAATCCGGGGACGGTCCGCTGCGGGATCTGGTGGCACGGCGAACACCGTTGTTCGAGTTCGCAATTCGCACGGCGCTGGCGGAGATGGACCTCGACAGTGCCGAGGGCCGGGTGGCCGCGCTGCGGCGCTGCGTGCCGATGGTGTCGTTGATCAAGGATCCGACGCTGCGCGACGAGTACGCCAGGCAGCTGGCCGGCTGGGTCGGTTGGGACGATGTCGCACAGGTGATCGGCCGGGTCCGCGACGGGGCCAAGGGCGCGTCGGGGGCCAAAGGTGGCGTGGTCCAGCATGGCAGGGGAGCCCGCACCGACAGTCGGCGTCCGGGCGCGCAGGACGCCCCCGAGAAATCGACGCCGGCGCAGCGGCCGAACCCGAAGGACCCCACCCTGTGGCCGCAGCGCGAGGCGCTCAAATCGGCCCTGCAATACCCGGCGTTGTCCGGCCCGGTCTTCGACTCGCTGACCGTCGAGAGCTTCACCCATCCCGGCTACGCCGCCGTCCGCGTCGCCATCGAGGCGGCGGGGGGCACCTCGGCGGGGATCGGCGGTGCGCAATGGATCGACGCGGTGCGTCAACAGGCGTTGTCGCCCGCGGCAGGTGCACTCGTCAACGAGTTGGGTGTCGAAGGCATTCGCGTCGAGGACGAGGAAAAACTGCCGCGCTACATTTCCAGTGTGCTCGCCCGGCTACAGGAGGTGTGGGTGGGCAGGCAGATCGCCGAGGTCAAATCGAAGTTGCAACGCATGTCGCCGGTCGAGCAGGGTGACGAATACCACGCCTTGTTCGGCGACCTGGTCGCCATGGAGGCATATCGGCGCAGCCTGCTGCAGCAGGCCAGCGGCGATGACCTCAGTGCGTGAGCGGGCGACCGGGTTTACGCTGTAGAGGCTGATCGAACGAAAGGCACGTCAATGGGAATCATCACAGCGAGTCGCGCCCGACGGATTGTCGTCATCGGCGCCTTCGCGGCAGCTGCCGTCGCCGCACCCACGTATGCAGCCCTCAGTGCCCCCACTCCGAGCAGCACCCCGCAGGCGGAATGCCTGGCCTGGCTGGGCGCTCGCGGTACTGGCACCTGCATTTCGTACTCGAATTCCAGCGGTGCCGGCCAGACCGGTTTCGGTAGCCCCGGGATTTCCGTCGGCGGTCCCAACAGCGGTAGCCCCGGTATCAGCACCGGCCCGCTGCTGCCCGGGCAGACGATCAACGTCCCGCTGGGCTGACCGTCACTGCCGCGGCGGCTGCTGCGGCGGGATTATTACCGTCTGACCATCGACTTCGGTGAGTTCGACCATGCCCGCATCCGGGGACACCCGGTTGGCGATTCTGCGGCGTCCTGCGTCGATCACGGACTTGGCGACCGGACTGCCGGTGACTGCCCGGTACGTGCCGACGATCTGCTCATAGCGACGCCGGCCGGCCTTCGACCCCAGTACATAGCCGACTCCCAGCACGGCGACAAAGCGGATCACTCAGATGCCTCCAGGTCCTTCGTCTCGACGCGACTATGCGCGATTGCGTTGCCTCCATCCTGCCTCACCGACGGCCGTGCGCGCTGCCGGCGGAAGCGCTTTGAGTAGTACGGGGCCAGTACGCTAGAGTCACTCCTCGGCCCGCGGAGCAGCTACCCGCGGGAGTGCCAATCCCCTGTAGCTCAATTGGCAGAGCAGCCGACTGTTAATCGGCAGGTTCCTGGTTCGAGTCCAGGCGGGGGAGCAAGTCAGACTTGCAGGTTCTCCGGATGCAGCATCTCCGCGTAGCGCAGCTGCTCGGGGATGCCGAATCCTTCGACCAGGGTCTCGGCGTAGGGCCGCAGTAACCGGCAGCGGTCGTTGATGCCGCGGGTGACCGCCTTGGCGCGTTCGGTCGACAGGAACCGGTGCTCGATGTACCAGGCCTTGTCGTCCTCGATCACCGACAGCGCGTAGAGGTCGCACACCAGGCCGAGGACCTTGCGGGCCTCTTGAACTTCTACCGCGTCGCCTGCACAGGCGTCGATACCGGCCACGAAGGCCTCCAACACGATCCGGTCGATATGCGCGGTGGCGGCATGCAGGACGTGGTCCTGGACGGCGTTGAACGCGTCGAAGGCAGACATCTCCTTGGACTTGCCCTGCAGTCGGCGGGCCACCGACGCGATCATGTACTCCTCGCGGTCCTCGAACATCTTGACCTGGGTGCCGCGGTTGAACAGGCTGCCTTCTTCCTCGTTGTCCTGCCGCGAGTCGACGATGGTCTGCATGATCGCCTGCGCCGCGGTCCGCTTCGCGACGCGTTCACCGGCGAAGTTGGCGGCGAAGCGCACCCATTCCACCGGGCTCATGCCCTTGATGTCGTCGGCGTAGGCCGTGAGCAGCTCCTTGGCCACCAGCTGGGTGAGCACATGGTTGTCGCCCTCGAATGTGGTGAACACATCGGTGTCGGCCTTCAGGGCGATCAGCCGGTTCTCGGCCAGATAGCCGGCACCACCGCAGGCCTCGCGCGCTTCCTGAATGGCCTTGGTGGCGTGCCAGGTGTTGGCCGCCTTCAGGCCTGCTGCCCGAGACTCCAACTCGCGCTGCTCCTCAGGGTCGGGATCATCGGCGGTCTGCAGTTCGTGGCACTTGGCCACCAGCTCGTTCTGTGCGAACTGCAGGGCGTAGGAGCGCGCGATCAACGGGAACAGCCGGCGCTGATGCACCAGGTAGTCCATGATCACGATCTCGCCACCGCCGTCGGGTGCGCTGAACTGCTTGCGCTCCAGTGCATATCGGGTGGCGATGTCCAGCGCCACCCGGGCGGCCGCGCCGGCGCTGCCGCCGACGGTTACCCGGCCGCGGATCAGCGTGCCCAGCATGGTGAAGAAGCGACGGTTGGAGTTCTCGATCGGCGAGGTGTAGGTGCCGTCGGCGGCCACGTCACCGTATTTGTTGAGCAGGTTCTCCCGCGGCACCCGCACGTGGTCGAACATGATCCGCCCGTTGTCCACGCCGGGCAGGCCGCCTTTGTAGTGGCAGTCCGAAGTGGTCACCCCGGGCAGGTCGTTTCCGCCCTCGTCGCGGATCGGCACGAACAGACAGTGCACACCGTGGCTCTCGCCGCCGGTGATCAACTGCGCGAACACCGCTGCCACGGTTGCAGTCTGGGCGGCGCCGCCGATGTAGTCCTTGCGCGACGACGGCGTGGGGGAGTCGATGATGAATTCGTCGGTGGCCGGGTCGTAGGTGGCGGTGGTCTCCAGTGACTGCACATCGCTGCCGTGGCCGGTCTCGGTCATCGCGAAGCAACCCAGCAGATCAAGGTCGATGATGCGCCGGACGTAGGCCTGGTGATGGCGCTCGGTGCCGAGGTTCTCGATCGCCCCGCCGAACAGCCCCCACTGGACGCCGGCCTTGACCATCAGCGACAGATCCGACATCGCCAGCATCTCGATCTGGGTGACCGCGGCGCCGACATCGCCGTTTCCGCCGTGCTCCTTGGAGAAGCCGTCTTCGGCGGCACCCTGTGCGGCCATGATGCGTAGCTGTTCGCCGACCTTCGTGCGCGCGATGACGGTGTTCGGAGTGTAGTGCGGACGGAATACCTCGCCGCTGAGTTCCTTACGTACCCGGTTCTTCACGTCGCGCCAGCGCCCGTCGAGGGTGTTCTGCAGATGTTCCGCCGTGGTGGTCATTACCCGACGGTAGCCGGTAGCGGCGACTCGCAAACGTGACTCCGCTAACGCAGGTCAACCTGAGTAGCCGCGCTGGTTCGGGATGCCGTTCAATAGCGCCATGTCTGAGGTTCAACCAGGTGTTCCACGGCCTGATGGCGAGTTGCCGCATGACTTCGACCACACGCACGCCGACGTCAGCGGTGGCTGGTTGCGGGCCGCGACGTTCGGGGCGATGGACGGCCTGGTCAGCAACACCGCGTTGATTGCCGGGGTAGCTGCCAGCGCCAGCGCACACACCGTGGTCCTCAGCGGGGTGGCGGGTCTGCTCGCCGGAGCGTTCTCGATGGCACTCGGCGAGTACACGTCGGTCACGACGGCCAATGAGCAGATCGAGTCCGAGGTCAAGGTGGAACGCCGCGCGTTCGCGGCGCATCCCCAGGCTGAACGGGCCGAGCTGACGAAGATGTTCGTCGATATGGGGCTGTCCCGGGAGACTGCCGAGCAGGCGACGGCCGACATCCACAAAGACGAGACCCGGGCCGTCAACTTCCATCTCGTACAGGAGCTCGGCGTCGACCCGCAGGAGAAGCCGTCGGCGAAAGTGGCTGCGGTCTCGTCGTTCCTGATGTTCTCGATCGGCGCGATCATCCCGCTGCTGCCATATCTGCTGGGGCTCGAATCGCTGCCGGCCGGCCTGGTGTGCGGCGGTATCGGGCTGCTCATCGCGGGCGGGTTGGCCGCGCACTTCACCAGCAGGCCGATCTGGGCGGGGTCACTTCGTCAGCTGGTGTTCGGCGGTCTCGCGATCGCCGCGACGTTCGTCGTCGGGCACCTCATCGGCGCGGCGCTCTGAGGGTCAGTCCAGTTCGACGCCGTAGCCGCCGCGCAGATCTTTGCGAGCCGCCGCCACTGTGCGGTTGCACAGGTCTAGCAATGCGTCGACGTCGAGCGTGGATGCTTCACCAAGTCGTTTGAGCCACAAGGCTTCTTCGTCTTTGAGGTCGACCCACCTGCGCTCGCCGTCGACGGTTTCGAGGAGCTGCTGCTTGCAGGCGTCCAACTGGACCAGCGAGTACCCGTGCTCACGGAACTGCCGGTCCCATTCGTCGAGCAGCTGTTCGGTGAGCTGGCGCACCGGCTCCGCGGCGTAGATCAGCACTTCCGCCACGCCGTCGTCGAGACCCAGTCGGGCGCGGAATTCGTAGAGCTCCTCGATGGCCTCGGCGCGACGTTGACCTTCGGTCTGGTCGGCGCCGGCGAGTGGTTCGGCGCCGCGCCGGACACGCATGGTGGCTGCGAGGAGGGTTTTCAGCGCGGCCTTCTTCTCCTCGCCGGCCCGTTTCTCGAAATCCAGCAGCAGCGCCTGCGACCGATCGGCCGCCCTCGCCTTGGAGTCGAGGCGCTTGGTCCAGATCGCCACGGTGGCAGTCGATACCACCGACACCACCGGGACCAGCGTGGTCGAGAGCAGGGTCAGCACACTCATGGTGGCTCAGTCTGCCGGACCGGGCCTGGTGTGCATGCGGGTTCGGGTCAGCTGTCGCTGCCGACGGTCAGCGCCTCCGCTGCATCGAGAGCTTCCTCGTCTGGGGTCTCGTCGTCGTCGATGTGCCTGAGGTGACCGCGAGCGGACAGCAGGACGGCCGCTCCCAACAGGACCGCCCCCGCACCGACCCAGAACGGCAGGTGAACGCTGACATTCTCGCCGAGGGTGCCGGCCAGCCACGGAGCGACGGCCGCGCCGCCGAACCGCAGGAAGCTGTACGCCGCGGAGGCGACGCCGCGCTCGACCGGGGCGGCTTTCATCACGGTCTCGGTGATCAGGGTGTTGTTGATGCCGATGAACAGACCGGCGACGACGACGCACGCGGCCAGGCAGGCTTTGTAGTCGGTTCCGATTGCCATGACCGCCAACAGAATTGAGAAGGCGAGCAGATTCAGCACCAGCACCCGCACGGTGCCGAATCGGTGTTGCAGTCGCGGTGCGACCACCACCGAGGTGAACGCCAGCGCCAGGCCCCAGCCGAAGAAGATCAGTCCGATCTGGTGGGCGCTCATGTCGAGGGGGAAGGGCGTGAAGGCCAGCAGGGTGAAGAACCCGAAGTTGTAGAGCAGCGCGGTGATCCCGACGCCGAGCAGGCCGCGGTGCTTCAGCGCACGCAGCGGATCGGCGATGCTGGTGGCCCGCGCAGCGGGAGGTGTCGCGGGCAGCAGGAACACGGTGACCACCAGTGCGACGGCCATCAACGCCGAGACGCCGAAGAACGGCCCGCGCCAGGAGATCGAGCCAAGCACCCCACCGACGAGTGGCCCGACGGCGATACCCAGGCCCAGCGCCGCCTCGTACAAGATGATCGCCTGCGCCACCGACCCGCGCGCGGAGTTCACGATGGTGGCCAGCGCCGTCGCGATGAACAGCGCGTTGCCCAGACCCCACAGCGCGCGCCAGCCGACGATCCCCATCACGGTGTCCGACATGCCGGCCAATCCGGCGCCGGCGATGATGATCACCAAGCCGAGCAGCAGGGTGCGTTTCGGCCCGATCCGGCTCGACACGACACCGGTGACGAGCATCGCCACTCCCATCACCGCCATATAGCTGGTGAACAGCAGTGACACCTGTGATGGAGACGCGTCGAGGTTGTCGGCGATCGGTTTGAGGATGGGGTCGACGAGCCCGATTCCCATGAAAGCCACTACGGAAGCGAAAGCGACGGCCCAGACGGCCTTGGGTTGGCGCAGCATCGGGCGCTGGCACTCCTCACTGGATTGATTATTTAGGGGTCTGCGCGTTGTCGAGCAGGCGTCGGATGACATCGACAGCCGCGCCGAGTGCTGCACGGTCCGCGTCGTCCAACTGCGCCAGCAGCGGATCGATGACGGCCGCGCGGTCGGCCCGGACCCGGGTCAGCGTGCGGCAGCCTTCGGCGGTGATGCGGATCAGCACTGCCCGGGCATCACCGGGGTCGACGGTGCGGGTTACCAGGCCCGCGTCTTCGAGTCGTCTGACCTGGGTGGTCATCGTCGGTTGTGAGCAGTGATCCAGGGCGGCGAGATCCGAGATCCGGGCTTCGCCCTGGACCTCGATGGTCGACAACAGCCGGGCCTGTGCCCACGGCAACGGTGGTTGTGCGCGCTGATTGGCGAGGCGGTTGAGCCGGGCGACGACACCGAGCAGACTCGACCCGAGTTCGGTGTCGTCGGACGGGGGGCGCGCAGGGGACATGGGCCCAATTTACATAGAATTGCTATGTAGAACAACCTCGACGCGCATGCGGTGACTCACAGTTTCACCGCAGCTCCCGATGGCGGGCCACCGCTTCGCGGCGGCTGCCTGGCAGAATCGTGGCATGACCGCGACCAGCCAGGCGACCCGGCCACAGCGGGCACGGTCGTTGCAGCCCGGCGAGATGGCGCAGGCATCGGTGATGGCTGCACTGTGCGCGGCCACTGCGATCATCGCCGTCGTCGTGCCGTTTGCCGCCGGATTGTCGCTGCTCGGGACCGTTCCGATGGGTCTGCTGGCCTACCGCTACCGGATCAGGGTGTTGATCGCGGCAACCGTGGCTGCCAGCCTGATCGCGTTCCTGATTGCCGGCCTCGGCGGCTTCATGACGGTGATCAACTGTGCTTATATCGGCGGCTTGACCGGCATCGTTCGCCGCCGCGGCCGTGGAACGCCGACGGTGATCGTCGCCTCGCTGGTGGCCGGCGCCATCTTCGGGGTCGCGCTGATCGCCGCGTTGAACGTGCTTGCCCGGTTGCGGCATCTCATCTTCGAGTCGATGGGTGCCAACGTGAACGGGATGGCCGCGGTGCTCACGCGGATCCCGCCACTGGCGCCCGCGGCTGATGATCTCAAGAGCCTCTTCGCGGCTGCACTGAACCACTGGCAGCTGCTGATTCTGGCCTACGCGATCTTCGCGATCATGTGCGTCTCGCTGCTCGGCTGGTGGGCGCTGTCCCGGGTGCTGGAACGGTTACGCGGTATCCCGGACGTGCACAAACTGGAACTGTCTCCGGGCGACGAACCGGCGGGTCCGGTTCCGGTGCGGCTGCATGACGTCAGCTTCCGCTATCCGGGCGCCCAGCATGACGCGCTGCGTCCGACGAACCTCACCATCGGCACCGGTGAACACGTCGCCATCACCGGTGCCAACGGCTCCGGCAAGACGACGCTGATGCTGATCCTGGCCGGTCGGCCGCCAACGTCAGGTTTCGTGGAGCGCCCCGGCGTCGTCGGCCTCGGCCGGGCCGGCGGCACGGCGGTCGTCATGCAACATCCTGAAAGCCAAGTGCTCGGCACCCGAGTGGCCGATGACGTCGTCTGGGGCCTGCCGCCGGGAACCGAGACCGATATCGCCGCGCTGCTGGGCGAAGTGGGCCTGGCCGGGATGGAAGAACGCGACACCGGCGGACTCTCCGGCGGTGAGTTGCAGCGCTTGGCCGTGGCCGCTGCGCTGGCCAGGGACCCCGCCCTGTTGATCGCCGACGAGGTCACCAGCATGGTCGACCAGGTCGGGCGCGAGCAGCTCCTCGATGTGCTGTCCGGGTTGACCCAGCGGCATCAGATGTCGCTGGTGCACATCACCCACTACAACAACGAAGCCGCTTCCGCCGGGCGGGCGATCAGCCTCAGCGAATCGCTGGACAACGTCACTATGGTCGAGCAGGCTGAGGCGCCCGCGGCCACCGTCACCATCGAACGTGAGCAGTCCGGTGCGCCCGTGTTGGAACTCGACCGGGTCGGCCACGAATACGGCTACAAGACACCTTGGGCCAAGACCGCGCTACGCGATATCAGCTTCGTCGTCAACGAGGGCGACGGTCTTTTGATCCACGGCGGCAACGGTTCCGGTAAGTCGACGCTGGCGTGGATCATGGCCGGCCTGACCACGCCGAGCACGGGTACCTGCCTGGTTGGCGGCAAACCGGCCCACGAACAGGTGGGGGAGGTAGCGATCGCCTTCCAGGCGGCGCGGCTGCAATTGATGCGGGCCAGGGTCGATCTCGAAGTTGCCTCTGCCGCGGGGTTTTCGCCGCATGATCATGGTCGGGTGTTGTCCGCCTTGGCAGCGGTCGGGCTCGACGCCGCGTTGGCCAAGCGCCGTATCGACCAACTCTCCGGCGGCCAGATGCGCCGCGTCGCGCTGGCCGGGCTGCTGGCGCGCAAACCTCGCGCGTTGATTCTCGACGAACCGTTGGCCGGGCTCGACGCCGCCAGCCAGCGTGGTCTGCTGCGGCTGCTGGAGGATCTGCGCCGCGAGACCGGGCTGACTGTGGTCGTGATCTCCCACGACTTCGTCGGGCTGGAGGGGCTGTGCCCACGGACGCTGCACCTGAGCAACGGCGTGATGGAGCCGACGCCGGCTCCCACCGGGGGCATGTCATGACGACCGCCTCGACTCCACCGACGAACCGGCAACCGAAACCTGTTGTGCTGCTGCGACCCGTCCCTGGTCGGACCGTCATCCACGAAATGTGGGCGGGCACCAAACTCATCGTGGTGTTCGGCCTCGGGGTATTCCTGACTTTCTATCCGGGCTGGGTGCCGATCGGTGCGGTAGGGCTGATGGTTGCCGTGGCGATCTGGCTGGCGCGTATTCCGCGTGGCACGTTACCCACGGTCCCGAAATGGTTGTGGCTGTTGCTGATTTTGGGTGGGGTCACGGCGGCCTTCGCCGGCGGCAGTCCGGATATCGCGCTCGGCTCTATGCAGTTCGGGCTCGGCGGACTGCTGAACTTCCTGCGGATCACTGTGCTGTCGATCGTGCTGCTGGCACTCGGGGCGATGGTGTCCTGGACGACGAATGTCTCCGAATTCGCCCCTGCGGTGGCGACATTGGGCCGGCCGCTGCGACGGCTGCGAGTGCCGATCGAGGACTGGGCGGTCGCGCTGGCGCTCGCGCTGCGGGCGTTCCCGATGTTGATCGACGAGTTCCGGGTGCTCTATGCCGCCCGCAAACTGCGGCCACGGCCGGTCCTGACGTCGCGGCGGGCCAAGCGCAAGCGCTGGTCGGCGGAAATGGTGGACCTGTTGGCGGCGGCCATCACCGTGGCGCTGCGCCGCGGCGACGAGATGGGTGATGCCATCGCCGCTCGCGGCGGCACCGGGCAGATTTCCGCCGCGCCCTCGACACCGAAGACCCGCGATTGGGTGACCTTGGCGATCGTCGTCGTCGTGAGCGCCATCGCTTTGGTCTTGGAGCTGACGATCCTGGGCACCAGCGCCGCGAGCTAGCGCTCGGCCGAGTCGGTCAGCTGGAGGCTGCAGCGTTCGCCGCCGTCTGCGCCTGGGCCAGCGTGGTATCCACCGGCGACCGGCCGAGGAACATCTCGTCGAAATACGGGGTGATCGCCTGGTAACCGGCCGCGAAACCTGACCCGCCGGGCGCCGGGATCCGCGGACCGTCGAGCACCCGGAAGAATGGCCCGACGTCGACGCCCCGCCGGGACCAGTAGTCGAAGTACGTGCGCTGCGCCGCCAATACCGCCGGAATTGCGGCACCCCCGGCCCCGACGAACGCGTTGCCTTCCGTGCTGCCGAGCCACGCCAATACCTGGCGCACCGCCTCGGGATGCTTGGTCGCGGAGTTGCCGGCGGCGGCAATGCCATTGGTGACGCTGACCCGACCGGCGGGGCCGGTGGGCAGCATCGCCACACCCCAGCGGAACTCGGCCTGCTCGGCGATGGCCGCCAGGTTGTAGGTGCCGGACTGGAACAGCGCCATCCGCCCGGCCAGGAACTGGTTGCGGGAGAAGTCGCGGTTGTTGTTGGTGTCCGCCGCGGGCGGGGCGACGCGATCCTGGTTGATCAGCGCGACGAGGTAGCGAAATGCCGTTGCGGCTTGGGGATTGTCGAACGCGAACCGGTCGCCCTGCTGGAACACGCCGCCGGCCGACCCGATGTAGTTGAGGTAGATGCCCTGTAAATCGTTGGCGGCGTTATAGGCCCACTGTCGTGGACCGGTCAGGCGGGCCAACAGCGGGCGCAGGGTGTCGACGGCCGGGTCGGGGTCCCAGCGCAGGGTGTCCAGAGTGGCGGGGTCGACGCCGGCGCGGGCCAGCAGCTCGGTGTTGTAGTACACCGCGATACCGGCATCGGTGAGTTGCGGCACTGCCCACAGCGTCCCGTCGCGGCTGAACTGCTCGACGACCGACGGCTCCCAGCCGGCCGAGCGCTGGATCGGCATCAGTCTGCCGTTGTCGGCATAGCCCGGCAGGAAGGCATTGGAGATCCAGAAAATGTCATCGGCGCCGCCACCGGCCACATCGGTGCGCAGCGTGTCGAAGTACGACGCATAGGCCACGACGTCGAGCCGCACCTCGATACCAGGGTGGCGGCGGGTGAACTCGTCGAGTGACTGCCGGTAGGCCGTGGCCACCTGCGCATCCCAGAGCCGGACCGTGATCACCGTCTTGCCGCTGGGCTCACTCGAATACCCCAGGGCGGCAGCGAGCGCCAGCAGCACCGCCGCGAGCAGGGCCACCGCACCGGCGAACAACGTGGAGAACCGGGGGCGGGTCACTTGAGTCCCGTCACCACGATCGACCGCACGATATGGCGCTGAAACACCAGGAACAGCACCAACAGTGGCACGATCGCCACCGTCGTCGCTGCCATCACCAACGTCCACTGCGCGTTGTACTGCGACTGCAACCCGGCCGTCGCGACCGTGAGCGCCTGCCATGTCCGGCCGCTGGTGATCACCAACGGCCACATGAAGCTGTTCCACTGGGTGACGACGGTGATCAGCGTCAGCGTCACCAGAATCGGCCGGCTCGCCGGCAGCACGACGTGCACGATCACATCCAGAGTGTTGGCCCCGTCGAGGCGGGCCGCGTTGATGAGGTCGTCGGGAATTGCGCGGAAGTGCTCACGCAGCAGGAAGATGGCGTAGGGAGAACCGAATACGAACGGCAACACCAACGCCCAGAACGTGTTTCGCAGACCGACCTGCGCCATCATCAGGTACAGCGGAACCACCGTCACGGTGGTAGGCACCATCAGTGTCGCCACGTACACCCAGAACAGCGCGTCGCGGCCGGGAAACTGTACGCACGCGAACGCATATGCCGCCAGCACCGAAAAGGTCAGCTGGCCAAGGACGATCACGGCGGTCATCAGCGCTGTCACCATGACGGCGCGGCCGAATCCGGCGCCGGCCAGGTCGACGTAGTTAGCCAGCGTTGGCGGCTTGGGCGGCGATAGGGGCAGATCGGTGGCGAACTGATGTGCCGAGGTGACCGACGTGAGCAGACCCAGCAGAAACGGCACCAGGGTGATCACCGCCCCGGCTGCCAGGCCGACATAGACGAGGCCGGCCGAGGCCGGGGGGCTAGGTGACTTCATAAGTGATCCGTCGGCGGAAATACAGCTGCTGCACCGACGTGATACCGACCAGGATGACGAACAGCACGATCGCCATCACCGCGGCCCGGCCGATCGCCGCCGCGCCGAAGGCTTCGGCGTAGATCCGGTGCGCGACGAGATCGGTGCGCCCTTTCGGGCCGCCGTCGGTCAGTGCGTAGACGGTGTCGAAGACCTGCGCCGCACTGACGAAGCCGGTGACAAGGACGAAGAACAGAGTCGGGCGCAGCATCGGCAAGGTGATCCGCCGGAATCGCTGCCACGCAGTGGCCCCATCGATGCTGGCGGCGGCGTGGACGTCGGCGGGTATCGCCAGAATCCCGGCGACAAAAAACAGTGTCACGTAACCGACGTTGGTCCACACCGTCACTGCGGACACCACCGGTAACGCCAGGCCAGGGTCGGTCAGCCAGTCGATGTTGTGGCCTAGGACCGTACTGACCGCGCCGTCGGTCGGGGCGAGGATCCAGCGCCACAGCACGGCGATGGCCAGCGGCGCGCAGATCCACGGCAGGACGTAGATGGTGCGGAAGATGGCGCTACCGGGCAGTTCGCGGGCGAGCATCGCGGCCGCGGTCAGACCGAGGACGGTCTGTGCGGGTACCACGATCGCGACGAACACCAACGTGACCACCAACGAGTTGCCGAATGTCGAGTCGGTCAGTACGGCGCGCCAATTGTCCAGTCCCACATACTCGATGGGGCCGAGTAGATCCCAGCGGTGCAGGCTGAGCCACACCACCACCAGCATGGGCAGCAGCAGGAACGCGACCACGCCGAACAGGCTCGGCGCCAGTAGCGCGTAACCCAGCGCGGTCGATCGCCGCTCTGTGTGCCGTCCCATGCAGGTATTAAAGCGGTCGGACCCGGCCGGCTGCCGTCCGCCGGGCCGCTCGGGGCGATCTCACGCTGCGATGCCGCCACGATCTGTGGCAGCAGCCACCGTTACGGTGGAGCCGTGACAGTCCGGACCGTCGACGCAGACTTCGTTGCCATCCCGCGCCGGGAGCTGGCGGATGCCGCGCTTTCGGCGGCTCTTGCCGCCGGCGCCAGCTACGCCGACCTGCGCATCCACCGCATCACCAACGAGATCGTGCAATTGCGCGACGGCGAGCTGGAGACCGCGGTGGTCAGCCGTGAGATCGGTCTGGCGGTGCGCGTTATTGTCGACGGCACCTGGGGTTTTGCCGCGCACGCCGAGCTGTCGCCCGAGGTGGCCGCCGAAACCGCCCGGCGCGCCGTCGGGGTGGCCACCACCCTGGCTCCGTTGAACGCCGACCGGATCGAGCTGGCCGCCGAGCCTGTCTACCGCGACGCGACCTGGGTGTCGAGCTATCTCATCGATCCCTTCGAGGTGCCGGCCGCCGACAAGATCGCCGTCTTGGGTGAGTTTTCCGGACGATTGCTGGCGGCTGACGGCGTCGACCATGTATCGGCCGGCCTCAACGCCGTCAAGGAGCAGACGTTCTACGCTGACACCTTCGGTTCGAGCACCACCCAGCAGCGGGTTCGCATCCTGCCGATGCTGGAGGCGGTCACCGTCGATTCCGCGCTGGGCAGCTTCGAGACGATGCGCACGCTGGCTCCGCCGATGGCGCGCGGGTGGGAAGTGCTCGCCGGCGACGAGGTGTGGAACTGGTCAGAGGAGCTGGCGCAGATCCCGACGCTGCTGGCGGAGAAGGTCAAGGCGCCCAGCGTCACCGCCGGCCCCACCGATCTGGTGATCGATCCGTCTAACCTGTGGCTGACCATCCACGAATCCATCGGGCACGCAACGGAATACGACCGCGCGATCGGCTACGAGGCGGCCTACGCGGGGACCTCGTTCGCCACCCCCGACAAGCTCGGGACCATGCGCTATGGGTCGCCGGTGATGAATGTGACCGCCGACCGTACCGTTGAATTCGGGCTGGCGACAATCGGTTACGACGACGAAGGGGTGGCCGCGCAGAGCTGGGATCTGGTCCGCGACGGCACGTTCGTCGGTTACCAGCTCGACCGGGTGTTCGCGCCCAAGCTCGGACAACTCCGGTCCAATGGCTGCTCCTACGCCGATTCGCCACACCATGTACCGATCCAGCGGATGGCCAACGTGTCGCTGCAACCCGGCGGCGACCAGACCACGACGGCCGATTTGATCGGCAGGGTGGAGAACGGGATCTACATCGTGGGCGACAAGTCTTGGTCAATTGATATGCAGCGCTACAACTTCCAGTTCACCGGCCAGCGTTTCTTCCGGATCACCGACGGCCGGCTGGACGGGCAACTGCGTGACGTCGCCTATCAGGCGACCACGACGGACTTCTGGAATTCGATGGAGGCGGTCGGCGGAGCGTCGACGTGGCGCCTCGGCGGTGCTTTCAACTGCGGTAAAGCGCAGCCGGGTCAGGTCGCCGCGGTCAGCCACGGCTGCCCGTCGGCGCTGTTCCGGGGCGTTAACGTGCTGAACACCCGCCAGGAGGCCGGCCGATGAGTGAGGTGCACGGAGTGGGTGTCCGGAGGATCGAACCGCGTAGCGCGGGGAGCGAAGAGGCCGAAAGGCAGGGCAACGCGTGATCACCGCGCAGCAGGCCATCGATCTTGCCCTCGCCGCGGCCGCCAACGCCGGCGGTGCCGACGAGACGATCGTGCTCGTCACCGATGCGGCCGACGCGTCGCTGCGCTGGGCGGGCAATTCGATGACCACCAACGGCGTCTCCATCAGCCGTGACACCACGGTGATTTCGATTGTCCGCCAAGGTGATACCGCTCGTGTCGGCTCACGCCGATCCAGTGAGGTCGACCCGGCTGCGCTGTCGGCACTGGTCGCGGCGTCGCAGGAGGCGGCCCGCTCGGCTCCCGAGGCGCGCGACGGCTACCCCCTACTGAGTGGTGCCCAGGTGCCGGAGAACTGGGACGCCGCGGTGCCCGGCACCGGTGCGGAGGTGTTTGCGCACGTCGCGGAGTCGCTGAGCCGCGGCTTCCGTGGGCCGGACACGCTCTATGGGTTCGCGCATCATGTGGTGGCGACGACCTTCTTGGCGACGTCGACGGGTGTGCGCAGGCGATACACACAGCCCACCGGTTCGGTCGAGATCAACGCCAAACGCAACGGTGCCAGCGCGTGGGCCGGCACCAGCACGCCGTGGTTCATCGACGTGCCGACCGACCGACTGCTCGAGGATCTATCGATGCGGCTGGCCTGGGCTGAACGCACCGTCGAGCTTCCGGCCGGCCGCTACGAGACGATCATGCCGCCGTCGACGGTCGCCGACATGATGATCTACCTGGGCTGGACGATGGACGGCCGCGGCGCGCAGGAGGGCAGAACGGCGTTATCGGCGCCCGGTGGGGGAACCCGAGTGGGGGAGAAGCTCACCGACCTGCCGCTGACTCTGTATTCGGATCCGGATGCGGCCGGGCTGGAGTCCACGCCCTTCGTCGCGGCGGGCAGTTCCTCGGAGACGCAGTCGGTTTTCGACAACGGCATGGACATCGGGCGGGTGGACTGGATTCGTGACGGCGCCATCAACGCGCTGGCCTACCCGCGGGCCAGTGCCGCCGAGTTCGGCGCGCCCGTCGCGGTACCGGCCAGCAACCTGCTGATGACCGGTGGGACCGCAGAACTCGCCGACCTGGTCGCCGGCACCGAACGCGGACTGCTCCTGACGACGCTGTGGTACATCCGCGAAGTCGACCCCACCACTTTGCTGCTCACCGGTCTGACCCGCGACGGTGTCTACCTGGTGGAGGACGGCGAGGTGACCGCCGCAGTCAACAACTTCCGGTTCAACGAGAGCCCGCTCGATCTGCTCCGGCGCGCCACCGAAGTGGGCGTCAGCGAAGTGACTCTGCCCAGGGAATGGGGCGACTGGGCCACTCGTGCTTCGATGCCTTCGTTGCGGATTCCCGACTTCCACATGTCATCGGTCAGTCAGGCGCAATAATCGGGCGATGACTTCGTCGGTATCGTCCACGGCCCCTCGTGCGGTGTTGACCGGTGAACTGGCCAGGCTCGTCACGTACTCGCCCGCGGGGGATGCCCGCCTGACGGCGCTGGTGCGCCGCACCTGTGCGGCGGCACTGTCGCTTCCGCCGCTGCTCGTCGAGGACGATGTGGAGGCGGTGACCGACTCCGAGAAGGTCGTCGTCGAATTCGCCGAACAATTCAGCACCGACGTCTCGACGGTGACCACAGAGCTGCGGGGACGATTCTTCGCCGCCGTGGGTCGCAAGGCGTTCACGGTGTGCGCGTTAGCCTTCATCGCCGATTTCGTCCCCCGTGTCCGCTCCGGCTTCGACGCGCTGGGGGTGGACTGGCCCGCCGCCGATAGTGGCTGGGACCACGCAGAAGATCCCGGCGATGCTCTGTTGAATGTCTTCGCCCCTGCTGTCGGCCGGCTACGGGGTCTCGACCCGGTCACCACGGAGATCATCCGGTTGCGGGGAGCGGGGCAGCACAACTGCCGGTTGTGCCGGTCGCGCCGCGAGGTGGCGGCCCTCGACGCCGGTGGTGGCGAATCGCTGTATGCCGACATCGAGCGGTTCGAGACCTCGGAGCTGCTCAGCGAGCGGCACAAGGCGGCGCTGCGCTATGTCGACGCGCTGATCTGGTCACCGGCGCGCATCGGTGCCGATATCGCCGCCGGTGTGCACGCACACTTCTCCGACGACGAGGCGATCGAGTTGACGCTGGATGTGATGCGCAACGCCACCAACAAGATCGCGGTGGCACTGGGCGGAGACGAACCGCGGGTCAGCGACGGCGTCGAGCACTATCTGCTGGACGCCGACGGCCAGGTTCAAGACGCGTAGGCAACTGTCCTAGGCCGCTTGTTCCAGGGGCGGGCCCAGCGATGGCAAGCCGCGAATCTGCCTGGGCACGAAGCGCAGTGCCGGCTCGCTGATGGTGGCCGCCGGCCGGGTGCGCACGAGTCGTAGCGGCTGCGGCGGAGCGTATCGGGCGAGGCCGGAGGCCGGCAGCGCCAACACGGCCTTGGCCTGGCGATAGCCGAGACGAATGCCGGCTCCGGTGATGACGAACAGTCCGATGATGCCCGGCAGCGCGAGAGCCGCTAGCGCAGACAGTGACGGCGAGCGCAACACCGCTCGGACCGCGTGGGCGAAGAACTGCGTGACGCTCGTCGGGATGGCAGTGATATGGGGCAGCGGCACCTCGACGGGCGCCGACAGCTTCGCGCTGCCGCTGGTGGTCGCGATCGTTCCGATGGATGCGGTCCCGGTATCGGTGGTCAGCGGAAGTCCGGCTACGCCTTCGGATTTGAAGTCGGGCCGAGATGAGAGCACCGACGATCCGGCGAATAGCGGCTCCGCCGTTCCGGACGCCGGCGTTGGTCGGTCCGACCGGATCAGGTCGGCGGTGGCACTCCACGGGGAGACGCCCAATAGCGAACCGAGATCGGTCGCGATGGGTCCGAGTGTGTAGACCACCGACGTCAGCATGTACTCGACGGAGGAGATGACGTCAGACACGGGCGTCAGCGGCCAGAAGACCGGCCCGGGTACGGGCGTCGTCGCCGCCGCCACTGGTTCCGGCACCGACGCTACCGGCTCCTCGACCGTCGTCGCTGCCGGCGCGATGTCGTCGGTAGCCGCCGTCGTGGGGTCGACGACCGGTGTCACGGCGTCCGCGCCGGATGGGGCGCTGTTGGTGACCACAGGGTTGGTGACCGGGTTGTTGGCACCCGCACTCGGCGACACTGCATCCGAGGCGCCGTCGGTGGTGGTGGTGGTGGCGGTCGTCCCGGATTGGTTGTTGGTGCTGGTGGCGCGCGCTGGACCGGCGGGTGTCGGGGTGCTGTTGGCAGGTGTCGACGGTGGCTGCTGGCCAGGAACCCGGCCGGAACCGAAGACGCTGGCGACGTCGGCAATCGTTTTGCGCAGGATCACCGCGGCTCGCAACGCCGGGGTCTCGCCTGGCGCGACCTTGGGGCGGTGCGCTGATCCGGGCCCGGTGCTGCCGCTCTGGCTGTGTTCCGGTGACCCGCCGCCGTCGGGATCGGCCGACGCGATCGCCGTCCCGCTGCCTATCAGGAGGCCTGCGCACACTAGGCAGATACCCGCCGCGTAGTGCACGTTTGACCTAACCACGGTGTCAACCCCCATGTGATGGACCTGGTGAACGGCCCAATGGTCAAATGGTCCCACAATTTCAGTGGGGAGCCGCATCGATTCGAGTCTGAATTCTTTTCGCGATGGCGGTCCCTGTTGTTACAGATTGCTTCCAGGACGTATTCCACAACGAATCGATCTTGAATGCCGAGAGTCCGGGTGCGATTAAGCACCCGGACCCTGGCCCACTTCCGCGACAGTGGTGGCTTATTTGTGGTTCTTGTGGTGGTGGTGGTGCTCAGGTGTGCCGGGCTTGATGTTGGTGCCGTTCACTCCGGTGGAGTGGTCCTGCTCGGCGAAGACGGTGGGGCCCGCGTTGGGGACTCCGCCGGAGAGGACCGGGCTGGCCTGGCTGGCGGCGGCGACCCCGACGGCCAGCAGGGCGGGAGCGATGGCCAGGGTGGCGCCGGCGGCGATGCGGCGGAAAGTGACGATCATGGTGAATCTCCTTGTGGGAGTGGACTTTTTAGGTTTCTTGGCCGGTGCGTCCCGGCGATGAGATAACTATGTCGCACTCCCGACACTTGGCCTGTCAGCCAAGTGGTCCCCAGCTGGGATGAACGTGTCGTCCACTGATCGGGGGACAGCCACGCACGCCGGGATGCTCCACGCCGGCGAGTGTGATTACTCGATGTCAAGGGCGGCGGGGTGGCATGCGAACATTGGTGCCGCGCACAGTGCCCTGCCGGTGCGCGCTGGGGCGGTAGCTCAGTCGGTTAGAGCCGCGGACTCATAATCCGTTGGTCGTGGGTTCGAGCCCCACCCGCCCCACCGAAAAGGCGTATTGAGTCGGTTGATGGCTCATATTTCGGCTTCGGGTGATAGGCGACAGTGTTTCGGCTGATGCTTTATACCTACTTCGGTTGATCCCCGGCACTCCCTGAATGAGGGAGTTAGCGGTGGCTGAGCAGCGGTATCGGGCTGTGTTAACGGTGATCAGCGAGCTGCTGCCCCAACGCAGCCCTCCGAAAAGGACACGGTCGCCGCAACCTCTCAAGATCGAGAGTGTTGCGACGACCGTGTGAACCCGCCCGGTGAGGGCGTCGATTGCTTTGGCTAACTCAGGCAGCGTCTTTCGCTGATCTGGCGCTCGAGCCTTTCTTGCCTGACGGTGCGGCCTTCTTGACGGAGCTGGTATCGCTCGCATCCGGCTTGACCTTGTTGCCCCTGCCGGCGGCGCCCAGCGGGGTCTTCACCCGCTCAATATTGTTACCGTCGCTGAGGGCGGTGCTGGTGCCCTTGGGCGTTTCCTCGGCGGCTCCAGTCGAGGTGGCCTCCTCGGTGGCGACGACCTTCCCGACCTCGACGACCTTCTCGACCTCGACGACCTTCTCGACAGCGGGCTCCACTGTGACGGGCGCAGGGGTGACGGCCTCCGCCGCAACCGTGGTGGACACCGGATCGACGTCGGTCTTCGGCGGCTCTACCAGCGTGTCGGTAGGTGTCTCCAGGGAGACCGTCGCTGCGGTCAGGTCCGGAATCGACGCGACGCCATCAGCGGCGGTCTCCGCCGGCGCGGTGGTCTTGAGGGTCATCGACGCGGGTCCGGCGAGCGCGTTCGCGATCACCTTCGGAATGGTCACCAAAAGGGACGCGAGGATGCCGTTGTTCTGCGGCGCAGCCGGGTCCCAGGTGAGTAGGCCCGGGAAGAAGGTTTTGTAGCCGTCAGTCTCGTAAGCGGCTGTGTACCCATTCAGGATTGCACCCGCGAGCACGCCGGGGGTGTTGATGATGGCGCCCAGCGCTGCCAGCGGATCACCTGTGCTGATCGCGTTCACCAGGGCCTGGCTCTGGTCGCCGAGCACCTCGACGGTGCCCATGACCGGGCCCAGCGCGCCAATGGCCAGGGGAAGCATCACTGTGAACAGATCTGTGGCCGCCGTGAGCACCCTGACCAGGGATTCCGCCATCTTGATGGGGAGCTTCACGACGTCGAAGATCGGGAATGCAGAGACCAGGAGTCCCGCGATGATGTTGTTGACCGCGTTGGCCGCCTCGACCGTATCGCCCTGGGACAGGGAGGCGATCAAATTTTGCATTTCCGGCACCACGTTGTCAGTGGCCCAGAGGGACAAGCTCTGGCCCAGGGCCCCGAGGCTGCTGGCCACGGTCTGGGCGTAGCCGAGCTGGTTGGTGAGCAGTGCCCGCAGGATTGGGGCGGGATCGGCCGCGACCGCCGAGCCGATCCCCACCACGTTGGTGACCGCGCCGCTGACTGCATCCGCCCACTGTTGAATGGGGTTCACCGCCGCGGCGAGCTCCATCTTGGCTGCGCTGATGGCCGGGACCTGAATATCGGGTCGTGCTGACGGTGAGACCGGTGTAACCAAGAGGGCGCTGGCAGCGACCGCGGCGATCCCGGCGGTGAGAGATGAGCGTACAGCTAACTGCATGACAGTCCGTGTCCTTGTCCTCGGCGGATTCTGGCTGTTGACCGAACTGCTCCGACTAGGTCGGGGCACAAGACTCCGGAACTTCTCAGGCTTCTCACAGTCAACGTGAAGCACCGTACCGCCCCGGCGATAACGTGTTCCAGTTTGGGGGATAGTTATTATGACTGATATTTGCGAAATCAAATTTAGGCATCTTCGATATCGCACTGAACTGCAACGACTGCTTTCGGTCGACCGGCTTTTGAAGTAAAAATAGCTGGCAGGTCATATGATGACACCTCGTAAATCTGGCTTGCGGTGTGTCTCGGA
Organism: Mycolicibacterium komossense; assembly: GCF_025822605.1. Taxonomy (GTDB): domain Bacteria; phylum Actinomycetota; class Actinomycetes; order Mycobacteriales; family Mycobacteriaceae; genus Mycobacterium; species Mycobacterium komossense. The sequence continues at coordinate 124,774 of NZ_JACKTY010000012.1, forward strand.
GGCCTCCGGGCTGCCCAGTGTGACCGTGGAGCACCTGTACTCGGTTTTCGGAACTAGGAAAAGGCGGCCCGGCTCGACTAGTGCACAGTGGGCTGCGGCACATCGCTTATGCCGCAGTGCGGGGCTGAGTTAGCAAACGTAAAGACCGGCGTGGGCCGCCGCGTCTTCTTATCGGCATGCCTCATTGCCGTCCGCTCGATTGGCTGATCCAGGCAATGGGCGGCAGATCGGGACAGCGACAGACCCCCCTCGAGAACCCGCCAGGCCGCACCGGGGCTGTTCCCGCTCTGCACGGTGCTGGCATTGTCCCGGTGGCGGTTCGTCCGCTTCGTCACCGATCGGCGCGCGTCGACGCCCGCACTGATGTTCACTCGTTCGGTTGCGTCCTCGGTGAAATACTCACCGGCGAAACCCCTTTCATCGGTGACTCGCCGGTGTCGATCGCGTATCGACATGTGCGCGAGGGTCCGGTGCCGCCTTCGTACTCCCGCGCGGCATCTCGGCGGGATTCAAGATCCGCGGCCCACTTGTCGAATCATGCACTCCTCCAACAATTTAGACATTGCTGTCGCGGCGCCTGACGTCGGCGGGTAATCGTACGGATCCGCACCGAAGTAGTTCACCTATGGCAAATATGTTTGAGTCGTCAATTACTTGTGCATGCTGCGAGAGGCGACCCCCTGTCAATCTCCTGCTAATTGACGACTGCGCCTATCTTTCCGAGAACGCCGAGTGGTCATATCAAAAGCAAGCGTGGTCTACAGGGGGACTGACATGACGGCTGGCACGCAGGCGATGGCAGGTACGGGCAAGTCCGGGGTCCGCAGTGGTCGTCACCGCACCCACCGGCACCTGGTGCCATACGCATGGCTAGGCGGCGGCGCGATCACCCTAGGTGTCGGTGCGGCCTTCGCCACCGGATCCGGAGTTGCCCACGCCGACACCACCGGATCAGTGCATTCCGATTCGTCAGGATCCACCAAAAACACTGCGGCAGTGGCGAACAAATGCACCCCATGTCGCTCGTCCACGACTCTGCGTGATGGATCTACCCGGACGGGGACCTCGTCGTCCGCGACGAACCTGGTTACGGCCAAGCTGACGACACTGCCGGGCACAGAAGCTGCTGCGTCCGGTGGTGTAGACGTGACCGGCCTTGCGGGCACGCAGCCGACCACGCCGGCCCCATTGCGCGGTCTCGGCGACGCGATAGCCTACGCAGCGCGCGAAATCGAGCCCGCGTTGTTTGCTAGGCCCGTCAGCGCCCTAGCCGCGAGCAGCGCCGCAGCTGGGCCTCCCCTTGCGGATGCGACTGAACCCCCGACAAATTCCGATAAAATCGCCGAAGAGCTTAAGAGTTCGCTGGAGCTGGCAGCGTCCCTCATTACGTTCGATCCAGTCGCAATTGTTGCCAACCTGGCACAGTCGGCGTTCATCTCCGATGAGCTTGACAATTACAGCAAGTTGCTCATCGGTGATGCCGTGACTGCCGCTGTCAACGCAGAGAACGCGATTCCGCAGGTGATCGCCTATCTGGCCGGCCCGAACGCGGCAGTTGGTGAAGCACTGACCTGGGCCGGTGCTGCAGTCGAGGACGCAGCCCTGGCTGGTGTGGCAGGGATCTCGGCCGTTGGCATTGGTGCTACTGCATTGACGGTCGGCACCGTGGGCTACATCGGATATACGTTGTACAAAGGCGTGACTAACACGCAATTCGACCCGCCCGTAGCCGGCGCCCCAAGCGTAGGCCAGCCCAATTCGGTCACCGGGGTGGTCACCGGCACCGTGGTATTCACTGACGATTCCGGTAGGTCGTTGACCTACACCTTTCCTGCCAGCAGCAGCGGTGGCGGCACCGTGACTTTTACACCCGACGCAACCGAGCCCGATACCTTCGACTTCACCTACACTCCCACGGCTAGCCAGCGCGCTTATACATCCCTCTATCCCGGTAACAACTCCGACACCTTCACCGTCACAGCGACTGACCAGTACCTCGGTGTGTCAGCCTCCGAACAGGTCTACGTCACCATCGCTCCCGGGCCCCCTGCGCCGAACACATTCGTCGGAACCTGGGGACAAAACGGTGTTCCCGTACTCACGATTACCAAGGTGGGCGACGTCTATACCGAAACCCTGGCTGGGTCGAGCAGCGTCTATGCGACGTTGGCGCAAGATGATCCGGACGACCCGAGTGATATCGGCGGCCCGGTCAGCGCCACCATTGTCCAGAACGATAGACAGGTACTACTGGCGGCCACGCCCGATTTCGATCCTGCCACGTTCTCCCTTGAAGAAGGCGTCAACGCATCGTTGTCCGATAGTGGCACGTTGGACCAATCTCAGGACAACTACGGGTCGCAGGACGGTTTTGAGGTCTACTCAAGCGAAAGTCGAATTTTCGCCAATTTAACCCCGATACCAAACTAGTCGACATGGCAAATCTTTCATGGATAAAGGGCGCCGGGTCTGTCGTTGTTCCGTTCTATACGAGCATCCACTCGGGCAGTAGCATCCGGGTTCGAGGTCGGCACTATGAGGCCGGACAACTCCCGCAGTCATTCGAGGTTATTCGCGGGTTCGGAGCTCTGTCGCGGCGCTATCTAGAACGCAGGGGGCTGCCCACAGTGAGGGTGGTGGTGCCGGACCTCCTAGCGGATCCGGCTTTATCTGCCGATACCGGCGCTGTTTCTGAGTCATTTCTCGTTCCGACGCCCGGGGTTCGATTCAGGGCGCCGCTGTGGGCACGCGACTCACTTGGAAATGGAACACATCCGGATCCGATCTTCGCTTCGCGACTTGGCGGAATTACCATCAAGCCAAAAATCGGTGTCTACGGCGTTGAGGGATCCGTGGTCAGCGCCGATATCACAACGGTTGTGGACCCCGAACTCGATTTAACTGTCCTGCTTCCTTGGGCTACGGCAGATAACCCCGAGACGGTCCAGGATGTGATCAGCGAGATCGCGGACGATCTGATTGCGTGGAACCCGGATCTTGGCTATGAGGATGACGTTGTGACTTCACTGTATGACGACGTTCGATGGGCTTTGCCGGACGAACCACTGGCTGGTTGGTCGGTTACTCTTTCCGAGCGCACACTCTCTCTTTCTGACGGCCAGACCGCTCCGTTCAGCGTCTTGTTCTCGACTCCGACGCCTGGCGCTATTGCCTTCGCGATTCAGGGCACGGGCGTTGTCCGCGACCCGGAAACTGGGGAAGAGACGGTGGAGCGAATTGTGTCGGAGATTATGGTGCTCGACGTCGGTCCTGAACTCGGACAGGTGACCTTCGGGCAGCTGTAGGACCGGGCAGGCAAGCTCAATCTCGACGACCCGGTGACCCGTGAATGCCGGTTGGATCAAATCAATGATGGCTTCCGGGACATGGTGGAGGGCAACCTCATTCGAGGGATCATTGGCTGTACCGAACAGGACTGGATGTAGAGCGTGACCGTGATGGACTCACGGAACGTGGCCTCACCTCACCTCACCTCACTTCGACACGGCCAGCTGCGTGTTCGGCGTGCAAATATCGCGGAGATAACGGCTCGATTCCGTGCCGGGATCAATATGGGATCTCGGAACCGATTCACCGCAAAGCCCGGTCCAATGGACGGGTGTACCGGCAAACACGCGATTCGGGGCTGCGCTGCTCTGACGTGCCGATCGCCGGGTTCTGTGCTCCAGGATTCGAGGCCGTCCGCGATCAATTCGAGCGCAATTTTGCCGACCGCGACGAGCGTGGCGCGGCGGTGGCCGCCTGGGTCGGCGGCGAACTCGTGGTCGACCTCTGGGGCGGCGGACGGGACACCGCCGGCGAGTGGCCGTGGCAGCAGGACACCCTGGCCAGCGTCTTCTCGGGATCCAAGGGTCTGACCACTACGTGCATCCATCTGCTGGCCGAGCGTGGACTGATCGACCTGCACAAGCCGGTCGCCACCTACTGGCCCGAATTCGGCCAGGCCGGCAAGGAGGCCGTTACCGTCGCGATGGTGCTGGCCCACCGTTCCGGCGTCATCGGCCCACGGCGGCGACTGGCGGCCGAGGAGGTGCTGGACTGGGACAGGGTCTGCGCCGATATCGCCGCCGCCGAACCGTGGTGGCCGCCGGGAACGGCACAGGGCTACCACATGGTCACCTTCGGCTTCATCCTCGGTGAGCTGCTGCGTCGCGTCACCGGCAGCACGGTCGGACAGTTCCTGCGTGACAACATCGCCGCGCCGCTGTCTGCTGACGTGTTCATCGGCTTGCCCGCAGACCAACACAGCCGCTGCGCAGACATGATCAACAAACCGCACATCCGCGATGTGCTTGCCGCCGGCGGCGCTCCCGAACATCCGACCTCGCTGGCCGAACACGGAATGGCCGGCCTGGCCGTCGCGATGGGGTTCATCCCCGACGACGAACTGGGCTCGACGGAGATTGCCCGGTGGCGGGCGGCGGAGTTCCCTTCGACCAACGCCCATGTCTCCGCGCTCGGGATGGCGACCTTTTATAACGCGCTGGCGCAGGAAAAACTTCTCAGCCGGGAGCTGATGGATCTATGCCGGCAGTCGCAAGGCGGCCTGGCGACCGACGTCGTGCTGGGGCCACGGGTAGCCGATCACGGCTGGGGACTGGGCTACATGCTCAACCAGCGTTGCGTCGCGGGACCGAACCCGCGGATCTTCGGGCATGGCGGGTCAGGTGGCTCCTACGCCTTCGTCGATCTGGAGCACCGCATCGGTTACGCCTACGTGATGAACAACTTCGACGCCAGCAAGGCCAGCGCCGATCCGCGTAGCGTCGCACTCTCCGATCAGATCTATGCGGCGCTCGACGTCAAGGTCAAGGCGGCCTGAGCCTGACACTTGTCGATGATCCGCACGCCGTGCCCGCACAGCGGTACCGGTGGACGCCTCGCGTCGTCGGGCAGCTCTCCGTGCTGGCGGTTGCCGCATACGTCTACGTCGTCGCCGAGATGGCACCCATCGGAGCCATGCCCGCGATCGCCGCCGACCTGCACGTCGACGAGGCCCATGTCGGATTGCTGACCGCCGCATACGCTTTCGTAAGTATCTTGGTTACCGTGCCGCTGGTCCGATGGACCGCAGGCTGGCCCAAGCGCCGGGTCTTCCTCCTCACTCTGATGTGTTTGACGCTGGCTCAAGCACTCTCGGCGCTCGCACCCGGACTGGGCTGGCTGGCGGCCAGTCGGGTGCTGTGTGCTGTCACCCATGGGCTGATGTGGTCGATCATCGTGCCGATCGGGGCTCGCCTGGTACCGGCAACGCACACCGGCCGGGCGACGACGGCGGTCTACCTCGGTTCGGCGGCCGCGCTGGTGATCGGTAACCCGCTGACCAATGCGATGAGCCAGGCCTGGGGATGGCGGCCGACCGTTGCACTGATGGCGGTGGCGGCAGGTGTCATCACTCTGCTCGCGTGGAACGTATTGCCGGCGCTGCCCGCCACTGCGGCCGAGATGGCGCCCATCGTGCGCAAACCGCCGCCCTACCGCAACGCCCGCCTGCTGATTCTGTGCGGCCTGACACTGATCGGGGTGACGGCCCACTTCGTGTCGTACACGTTCATTGTGCCGATCATCAGGGATATCGTCGGCGCCCGCGGCGCCGAGCAGGCCTGGCTCCTGGCCGGATACGGTATCGCTGGTCTCGCCACCTTGGGCATTCTGGGGCGCGCCCTCGATCAGCGCCTGCGCGCCGCCGCCCTGGGCAGCCTCGTGGTGCTGTGCTTGGCCTTGTGGCTGCTGAGCGTGCTGTCCGTCATCCATACCCGACCCGCTGGAGTGCCGCTCGGCGTAGGCGCGATCGTGCTCTGGGGGGCGTCCGCGGCGGTTCTCCCGCCGATGCTGCAGTCGGCCGCCATCCGGACCGCTCCGGCCGAACCCGAGCAGGCATCGGCCTTGTACGTCACGGCATTCCAGATCGGCATCCTGGCCGGATCCGTGGCCGGCGGACTTCTCTACGAACACATCGGCGTCGTCGCCGTGGTCAGCACGACGGCCGTGCTGTTCGCCGTCACACTGCTCGGTGTCCTCGCGCGCGGGGACGCATTCCTCTCGACGGCGAGTTAGGGGATCGTGTGATCGCGGGTGGGGCTGCTGTTCATGCGACGATCCGCGCCGCCGCCCTGGCCTTCTTCTCGGCATACATCAACCCATCGGCGTGTGCCAGCAGCTCGTCCACCGTCGCGGATTCCGTTGCGGGCGCTTGCATCAGGCCGATACTCGCCGACAGCCGGTAGGACCGGCCGCTGCTGTCGTTGAAAGTGTTGAACGCTTGGACAAGTCGCGCTCGGAGCTGATCCGGATCGGCCGCGTGCTCGGTGATCAGGACACAGAACTCGTCACCGCCGAGCCGGGCGAGAATGTCGGACTGGCGTAGCGTCGCGCGCAACACCTCGGCCACATCGGCGATCAGCGCGTCGCCGACCACGTGCCCCTTTTCGTCGTTGACTCCCTTGAGCCCGTCGACGTCGATAAAGGCGAGCAGGCAACTACGGCCGTCGCGCTGCGCGGCGTAGAGCGCCGGTTCGGCCAGATGGTAAAAGCCGCGCCGATTGTTCAAACCGGTCAGCTCGTCGGTCACCGACAGTTGGCGGATCTCCTCGTTGGCCTTCTGCAGGTCCGCGGTTCGGTCGCGCACTCGCTGTTCCAGTTCGGCGTAGAGCTGGATGTTCTCCATCGCGATCGACGTGGAGTCGGCCAGCGCCTGCAGCAGTGAAATCTCTTGTTCGGTCGGCTGCCGGTGATCGGCCCAGTAGTTGCCGATGGCTCCGACCGGATCCAGCTTGCGGATCGGAACCATCACCAGGCTCTTGACGAAGGTCGGGCGGTAGGCGGCATGGGGAATGCGGTCGTCGGCATAGATATCGGAGACCACGGCCGCCTCCCGGTTGAGCATCACCCAGCCGCTGATGCAGATCTCCATCGGGAACCGGCTGCCCTTCCACAGCGGGGCGATCGCATCCTCGTCGGCGTAGTAACACATACCGTTGTCCCGCAACACGAAAGTGGCACCGTCGCAACCGGTCAGCTCGCGTGCCGCGGTGCGGACGACGCGCTGGACATCGGTCAGGCTGCGCGCCAGGGACAGCTCCTGGACGGCGCGTAACAGCCGTTGCATCCTGTCGACGTAGTCGTGGTCGGCGAACCGCTCGCCGCCGGGCCCCTCGGGGGATGCCGAGACAGACAGCATGGCCGAAAGTGGATCGGTCATCCGCACCCCCCGCTCACAGTCCATGTCGCCGTAGAGGCCGCGCCAGGATATTAACCCCGACGTCATCGGTAGGTGCACGTAATGACGCCGACGCATCCCGCCGGCTTGGGGTGTCGTACTACGACGGGGCCGGCCCGGTCAGCAGTTGTGTCAAGACGGGGCCGGCCCAGCGACTGAGCTCCTCGCGGCTCAGATCGGCCACCGGGGTGTTCGCGAGCACCGTTCTGGTCATCGCCAGTCCGATGACGAAGGCATCGGTCAGCGCGACCCGCTTGAGATGATTGTCCGGAGTCGCCGCACGCAACGACGGCGCCACATGGTTGGCCAGTGTGCGATTCAAGGTGTCGGCCGCGACCTGGCTGGTTCCCGACGCCCGAAGCAGTGCCAGGAAGGACTGGTCGTCTTCCCAGACTGCGAAGTACTGCGGCAACAGCATGCCGGCGATGTCCTCACGCTCGACGTGGGCCATATCGGGCAGGTTGATCCTGAATTCGGTGGCGGTCGCGAACAGGTCTTGCTTGTTGCCGAAATAGCGGCTCACCAGTGCTGCGTCGATGCCGACGTCGGCGGCGATGGCGCGCAGCGTGGTGCGTTCGTACCCGTCGGCGGCGAAGCGCCGGCGTGCCGCGGTCAGGATGTCGGCGCGCGTCTGTGCGGCATGGCGTGGCCTCGGTGTACGCATTCCCAAACTCTATGTCGGCGACTGTTGACTTGGCCTCAACCTGCGGGTATTTTTCTAAGTCATCAACTGATGACAAAAGTCGTCACGCGTTGAAATGAATTCTTCTGAAGGGCGGATCGGCTAGGGGAAGCACGAAATCTCGGGGACGGCAACGACGCCGGTATTGCACGCACTCCAGGAAAGTTGAGGGACTGAGGAAGATGACCGGAGCCATGAATACCAACGCTTTTCGTGACCGCACGGCCGGCAGCGTGATAGCCGGTGTGCAAGGCGCGTTGCCGCCGAACCGCTACATCCAGGACGAAGTGACCGACGCTCTGCTGGCTATTCCCGGCTACGCCGAGTACGCGGACCCGATCCGCAAGCTGCACCGCAGTGCCAAGGTGGACAGCCGCCATATGGTCCTGCCGCTGGCGGACTACGCCGAACTCAACGACTTCGGCACGGCCAACGACATTTTCCTCGAACACGCCGTCGCGCTGGGGTGCGAGGCCGTCCTCGCTGCCCTTGACGAAGCCGGCCTCGAACCCGCCGATGTCGACCTGATCATGTCCACCACCGTCACCGGTCTGGCGGTGCCGACGCTGGACGCGCGGATCGCCGCGCAGATCGGGCTGCGCCCGGATGTGCGCAGGGTCCCGTTGTTCGGGCTGGGCTGCGTCGCAGGGGCCGCCGGAGTCGCCCGGCTCAACGACTATCTGCGCGGTGCCCCAAACGATGTCGCGGTGCTCGTCGCGGTGGAGCTGTGTTCACTGGTACCCAAACGTGATCCGTCGATGGCCACGGTTGTCGGCAGCAGCCTGTTCGGTGACGGGGCTGCGGCGGTCGTCGCCGTCGGCGCCCGCCGCGCCGACGCACTGGGAGTGTCCGGACCCGAGGTCCTCGACTCGCGCAGCCACCTCTACCCGGACTCGCAACGCACCATGGGCTGGGACGTCGACTCCACCGGTTTCCGGTTGGTGCTCTCACCCGATGTTCCCAAGGTCGTCGAACGGTACCTGGGCGATGACGTGACGAGTTTCCTCGGCGGCTACGGCCTCACCGTCGACGATATGGGCGCCTGGGTCAGCCATCCCGGCGGGCCGAAGGTCATCGAGGCGATCACCGCCACCCTGGGGCTGGCCGGCGACGCGCTGGAGCTCACCTGGCGGTCACTGGCCGAGGTCGGCAACCTCTCGTCGGCGTCGGTCCTGCACGTCCTGCGCGACACCATCGCCAAACGTCCGCCGGCGGCGAGCCCCGGCCTGATGATGGCGATGGGCCCCGGCTTCTGCTCGGAGCTCGTACTGCTGCGCTGGCGTTGATCGCATGACCTGGTATGTGCTGTTGATCGCGCTGATAGCCGTTGAGCGAGTCGTGGAAATGGTTGTGGCCGAACGTAATAGCGCGTGGAGCCGAGCCCAGGGCGGTGTCGAGTTCGGGGCTGGACACTACCCGGTGATGGTGGTGCTGCACATCGGTCTGTTGGCCGGCTGTCTGATCGAGCCAATTATGTTGCACCGGAACTTCATTCCTGCTCTGGGCTGGCCGATGCTCGCGATTGTGGTGGCGGCGCAGGCACTGCGGTGGTGGTGTATCACTACGCTGGATCGGCAGTGGAACACCCGGGTGATCATCATTCCCGGGGCATCTCGCGTCGGCGGCGGACCGTATCGCTTCCTGCCGCACCCGAACTACGTCGCCGTGATCGCCGAAGGGTTCGCACTTCCGTTGGTGCACACCGGATGGCTGACCGCGCTGGTGTTCACGGTGCTCAACGCGGCGCTGCTGACCAGGCGGATCAACGTCGAGAACGCGGCGCTGGCGAGCCTGCGGTGATGGACCTGTTGGTCGTCGGCGGAGGACCGGCGGGTCTGGCCACCGCACTGCGCGGCGCCAGGGCGGGTCTGGAGGTGGCGGTCATCGAGCGGCGCACCGGGCTGATCGACAAGGCCTGCGGGGAGGGGCTGATGCCGCACACGCTTCGCCAGCTCGAACACCTCGATGTGCATCCCAAAGGCAAGGAGTTCCGCGGAATCAGCTACACCGACGGTGTCAGGCAGGTCGACGCGCCCTTCACCGCCGGCGTCGGGCGCGGGGTACCGAGGACCGAGTTGCACGGTGCCCTTCTCGATGCGGCCAAGAATGCCGGTGTGCAGATGTTCCACGAGCAGGCAGGCGAGATCAGCCAAGACCCGACATCGGTTCGGGTGCGCCATCTTCGGGCGAGATACCTGGCTGCTGCCGACGGGCTGCATTCGCCGATCCGCCGGTCGTTGGGCCTGGAGCAGCCCAGCCGGGGGCCACGCCGGTGGGGAATACGGCGGCACGTGCAGATGAAGCCGTGGTCGGACTACGTCGAAGTGCACTGGGCGCGCGGAGCCGAGGCATATGTGACCCCGGTCGGCGACGACTGTGTCGGGATCGCATTACTGTCGTCGACGCGGGGCGGCTTCGACAGCCATCTGGCGGAGTTCCCCGCGTTGCGGGAGCGCATCGCGGGTCATGCGCACGGACCCGATCGGGCTGCAGGACCGCTGCGGCAAAAGGTTTCGCACCGATCTGCGGGCCGGGTCCTGCTGGTCGGTGACGCGGCGGGATATGTCGATGCGCTGACCGGCGAGGGACTCGGGCTGGCGTTCGGCGCCGCAGATCTCCTCGTCAACTGCGTGGTCGCGGACCGGCCCGAGGACTACGACCGGCAGTGGCGAAAGATGACCCGACGCTATCGCGGGTTGACCGCGGGTCTGCTGCACGCCAGTGCCTGCGCACCGGTGCGGGCCGGTATCGTCCCGGCCGCACATGCGCTACCCGCGGTGTTCACCAGACTCGCCAACCTGCTGGCTCAGTAGAATCAAACCCAAAAGCCTTGTGAAATAAGTCATATTGCCGGCTCATGTGACTCACCTCGCCACTGCTCCCGCGATGACAGGACACGGTATCGGGGCTACCGTCGATAGGAGTCCATAGACCCCGATCTCCGGAGCTGATCCTCTGATGCCCGAAGACCTTCAATTGGAAAGCGCAACAAACTTCGCGGTCACGGCCGCCTGGGTGGTCGGCGCCGTCGTGTGCGCCTACCTGGTCGGAATGGCATTCTCCTGGTTGCTGTTACGCGTCGGACGGCGCAGCCACATCATCACCGACGTCGCGGTATTTACGCGGATGCCGCTGCGAGCCACGCTGGTAGTGCTCGTCGCGACCGCAGCGGTGCGTCGCACCTCGCATGGAACGGCGAGCTGGCGTGGCTGGTTCGACCACATGCTGGTCATCGCACTGATCGGCGCGATCACCTGGCTGGTTGCCAGCTTCGTGAAGGTCGTCGAGCGCCGGATGATCTCGCGCTTCGGCGGCGGTGACGCCGAGATGACCGACGCTGACCGCCACCAGCGCCGGGCCCGGACGCAGATCACCACGCTGCGCAGGCTGGTGATCGCCGTCGTCGTCGTCCTCGGGGCCGCCGCGGCGCTGATGACATTCCCGTCTTTCGCCAGCATCGGGACGACGTTGTTCGCGTCGGCCGGTGTGTTGTCGGTGGTGGCGGGCCTGGCCGCACAGACGTCGCTGGGGTCGGTGTTCGCCGGTATGCAGATCGCCTTCTCCGACGCCATCCGGGTGGGCGACGTCGTCGTCCTGGAGGAGGAATGGGGCCGCATCGAGGAGATCACCCTGACCTACGTCGTGGTGAAGCTCTGGGACCAGCGCCGGCTGGTGCTCCCGACCACCTACTTCACCGCCAAGCCGTTCCAGAACTGGACCCGCAACGCGACCGAGCTGCTGGGCACCACCGAGCTCGACGTCGACTTCACGGTGCCGTTCGACGACATGCGCGCTCAGCTTGCCCGCATTCTCGATCGCAGCGACTTGTGGGACCGGCGGGTGGGCATCCTCCAGGTGACCGACGCGGTCGGTGGCTTCGTGCGGGTACGCATGCTGGTCAGTGCACCGAATGCCGCTGCACTGTTCGATCTGCGGTGTGAGGTCCGCGAAGGCATCATCGACTGGCTGCAGCGTGAGGCACCAGGTGCGATGCCGCATTTCCGGACCGAGCAGTCGACGTCGCGCAGCCATATCGTGCGCCCGAGCCACCCGACACGGCGTCCCAAGGTCGAGTCCGGGCTCTTCACCGGTAGCGCGAAGGCCGAGGAGCGCGGCAAGGCCTTCGAATCGACACCCGACGACGACCCTGACGAACTGTCGGTCAACGGCCACGATGGCTATGCGGCGACGAACGGACACACGCGCTAGCCGCCGGCACCACATGATGACGCCTCACGGACGACTACTGTCGGTCCAGCCAGGCGAAGAACTCCTCGGCGGTGAACACCGGCTTGCCGTATTCGGCTGCCTTGCGGGCCTTGCCGGATTGCGTCCCGGCTTCGGCGATCACCAGTACCTCGCACCGGGTCTTGGTCACCGTCCGAACCGGGGTCAACCCTGCCGAGGAGGCCAGCGCCTCCATCTCGGCACGCTCGAGAACGGCGCCGTTGGCATCCACAGCTGTTCCGGTGAAACAGATTCGGGCGCCTGGTTCCAGCACAGCGCCGATATCCTCACCACCGGACTCCGGTGGCTCGGGCGCCATATTCACGCCGAGAAGCACCGACGCTTCGGTCAGCCGGGAAACCACCTCGGCGGGCAACCGAGCCCGTGACGCTGCCGTGCGCAGCTGGTCGGCCACCGACTGCCGTGCCGCCAGCTCCCACGCGGACGCGTCAGCCGACCCCGAGGCCGGCGCAACCCCGAGCAGCACCCCACCGATATCGCGGCTCACCCGCAGCAGCGCCGACAGACCCGGAAGGTGATCCGCCGACGGCGTCTGGACAGACGGGTCGCGACTCACCAGCAGACCCGAAACGAGTTCAACCTCTTCGGGTTCCTCGAACGCCGAGGCGCCCTGGTCGGCTGAGGTGAAGGCGGCCAACGCCGACCGCGCTCGCTCCAAAGCTGTCCGCCCAGACACCCGCGCTTCGTGCAGTTCGACGCCCAGCGGCATCTTCGCCACCTGCCCCAGCCGTTTGAGCTCGAAGTCGATCAGCCCCAACGTCTCGTCCACGCCCGTCCCGACCGGCGCGCACCCGGCCAGCATCGGAGCCAGAACCGACCACGCCTCCCTTAAGGTCGGGGCCAGCAGCACATCAGAAACGTTGATACCGTAGGCAGTTCGAGCATCGGCAAGGTCGCGCTGCGGATTGATCAACGTCGACACCGCGGTGCCATCGTCGAACGCCACCGCGAGTTCTACCGGTCGGGGTCGCGACATCCGGCCCTCGTCGCCGACCGTCAGCATGCCGATCGCGCAGAACCGCCGCACCTGCTCGCCGCCGGTGGACCCCCGCAGGAATCGAGCTATCCGCCGGTCGGTCTTCATATCCTTCGGCAGCACCGGCCGTTTGAGCACCAGACCGGCCAGCGAACGACAGCGACTCAGCGCCACATATAACTGCCCGGTGGAGAACATGCCGCCGGTCAGGTCGACGATCGCGCGATCCAGCGTCTGGCCCTGGCTCTTGTGAATCGTGATGGCCCACGCCAGTTTGAACGGTAACTGGAGATATGACCCGACCACCTCACGGCGCAGCGATCCGCTGTCGAGGACCGGTTGCGTCGCCTCCCACTCGAACGGTGTCACCTCCGCGGAGGACCCGTCGGGGAATTCGACCTCGACCACCGCGCCGTAGCGGTCGTAGCCGACGCCGACCACCCGGCCGATCGAACCGTTGACCCAACGACCGTTCTGGTCGTTGTTGAGCATCATGATCTGCGCGCCCACCTTGAAGCGCAGCACGTCGTCGGCGGGCTTGTCGAACAGCGACAGGTCACCGTGTTCCTTGGCGTGATGCTCCATCTCGTCGCCGGGCAGCCGTTCCAGCTGTTGCCGGTTACGCGCCGTCACCAGGCGGTTGGTCGGCGCCAGCGTCAACCAGAACTCGTCGTCCGGGGGAACAAAGGACGCGTCGGCCCGGGTGTTCAGCTGTTCCAGAGCATGGCCGAGCAGCACGCCTTCGCGAATCTCGTTGAGAACGGCTGTCATCCGGTCATCGCCGAGCTGGCGGAACACCGTCGTCAGCGAGACGATGGGGAAGTCGTCCCGGTCGAAGGTGCGGGCGGAGAAGAAGTACGGCGTCTCATAGACCGACGAAAAGTAGTGCTCCTCATGCCCAGTCGTCACCGGCGGCAGCTGATACAGGTCGCCGACCAAGACGATCTGCACACCGCCGAACGGCTCACCCGGTGACGGCCCGAACCGGCGCAGCGCCCCCGCCATCATGTCGAAGATGTCGGCGCGCACCATCGACGCTTCATCGACAATCAGCGTCTGCAGCGACGCCAGCGTCTTGGTGAACCGGCCGGGCCGGTAGTTTCCGTCGGTGATGTCCTGCAGCGTCGTCGTTGCGCGGAACCCGAAGAGTCGGTGGATGGTGTAGCCGTCGACGTTCAGCGCGGCGATGCCCGTCGGCGCGACCACCACCACTGACCGCGAAGTACCGCTCATGAAATGCCGGATCAGGGTCGACTTGCCGGTGCCGGCTTTGCCGGTGAGGAACATGTGCCGGCCGCCCTCGAGCAGAGTCAGGGCGTGGCTGAATTCCTCGGTGCGGACTAGATCGTGCACCGTCACGCCGGGTCCTCCGGTTCCGCATCCCGGCGGCCACGCCAGTGCCGGTAACCACGATGGGCGGCGAAGGCCCCGATGATGGCTGTCACAGACCACACCCCGATCGCCGTATAGGCCAACGGCGCCGACAGGTCCCCGATCGACGCACCGAGCGCCGTGTAGACGAACGCCCGTGGCGCCGAACCGATGAATGAACCGATTGCCATCTGCCACAACGGAACCCCGAAAGCACCGAATGTGTAGGACGCCAGCGCGTCGGAGATGCCGGGAATGAAGCGCTGGCCGACCACGGCCCACAGGCCACGCCGCTCGATCTGCGCGTCGATCCGGTCGGCCCGGTCCGCACCCAACAAGGCCCGTGCACTGTCCCGGCCGGCGCGCCTGCCCACCAGGCTGGCGATGGTCGCCGTGCCGATCGCCGAGCCCAGCGTCACGAAGGTGCCGAGCACGGGACCGAACAGCACGCCGCTGCCCGCGGCCAGGATCGGGCCGGGGACGAACAGCGCACCCAGTACCGCCGAGAACGCCACATAGGTCACTGGTGCCAGCGGGCCCGTCGCCGCGACGGTGTTCCGCACGTCATCGACATCGATGACGCGCGTCACCGCAACGAGATAGAACAACCCGAGCAGGAACGCGACGAACAACGCCAGCCGCACAATGTGGCGCCGTCGGCTGATGGCGGGGGAGCCGTCGCTGATGTCAGCGGCGATCGGGTCTGCCCTTTCTAGTCTTCCTTACGGATCAACCGCTGTAGCGCAGCATGATCCGGGGCCAGCAGCTCCTCGATGCGCGGCTGGTTGACATCGGCGACGACGATCTCGCCCACGTCCTCGTGGACGTTGCTGAAGATGCCGTGTGACTTCATCTTCTCGGTCTGATAGATGTTGTCCTCGGTGGGCGTGACGTAGTAGACCGCCTCGGCCTTGAAGCGGTGCACCAGCCACAGATGCACCAGCGTCATCAGGCGTTTCTTGCGGAGCTTCTCGGCGAATGTGTTCTGGTCACGCACCGTGAGAATGCTGCGGCCGTGCCGATCCCTGATCGGATCGACCAGAACGTTGGCGACCAACTCCTCCTCGCCGTCGCCCTGGGTGCCGTAGATGCCCAATTCCAGTACTTCGCCGCCGGCGCGCCGAGGCCGCAGCTGTACTCGCAGCTTCTCGTCGAGTTGGTAGTGCTCGCTCCACATCGCCAGCCACTCTTCGAGCAGCTTCTTGGGCACCTCGGTCTGTACCAGGTGCTGATGCTGGGTGGAGCCCTTGCCCATGGATTTGGTCGTGGCGGTGCGGCCGGACGACGCCGCCAGTGCGGCATCGCTTCGCGGCCCGCCGACAAGCGTTTGCGGTGTGCGGTAAGGGGACTCGACGAGGCGCATTTTGCGCTGCAACCGGGCCAGTGCCAGCATCCCGTCCTGGCGCAGTGCCGTGGCGAACTCCTCGGCCGCCACACCGTCGATCTGGTGTCCGCCGTAGGTCATGAAGTTGAAGACGAAACCCATCTTCCCGATCTCCTCGGGGAAGGCCCGCATCTCGTCATCGCTCATGCCGGTGGTGTCCCAGTTGAACGACGGCGAGAGGTTGTAGGCCAGCATCTTCTCCGGATACACCGCATGGATGGCATCGGCGAACTGCTTGGCGTCGGCGAGGTCCGCGGTCTTGGTCTCCATCCACAGGATGTCGGCGAACGGTGCTGCGGCAAGCGATTTCGCTATCGCGTAGGGGATACCGCCGCGGACCTGGTAGTAACCCTCCGGCGTCTTGGCCCGCTCGCAGTCCCAGGGGACGTCGGCCCCCAGTTCCCTGGCCTTCTCCCTCGCCACGTACAGCGAGGCGCGCTCGGCGAACTGGCGCCACTCCTCCGACGTCAGGTCGAGCGGTTCGCCCTCGCGCTCACGGAACGCGAGCAGTTCCGCGACAGCATCGCCGTAGGTCTCCAGGCCGGCATCGGCCTGCCAGGCGTCGACGAACTTCGACTCCACTCCGTCGAACAGGTCGTCGACCGAGGTCGCCTTACCGTCGACCCACGCGGCCGCCGCCTCGGCGACCAGGGCGGCGATACCCTGGCGCTCCAGCCAGGCGTCCGCGGCGTCGTATTCGCCGTCGGGCAGTGCGTAGAGCAGGTGTCCCTTGAGTTCGGTGACGCCCAGGTTGTAGAAGCTGCGCATCAGTGCCAGGAAGCAGGCCTTGTACGGCGGCACCTTCAGGTTGGTGACGCCCAGCACGAACGGCTGATCGCGCTCGTCGGCGCGGCTGTCGATCAGGTTCGCCGCCTCGGCGTCCGTCCTGGCGACGATGATGCCGGGTACGCCCATGATGTCGAGTTGGAAGCGGGCGGTGTTCAGGCGCTTGATCTGCTCATCCGACGGCACCAGCACCTTGCCGCCCTGATGGCCGCACTTCTTGGTGCCGGGGCGCTGGTCTTCGATGTGGTAGCCGGGCACACCGGCTTCGACGAACCGGCGAATCAGGTTGCGCACGTGTGGATCTCCGCCATGGCCGGTGTCGGCATCGGCGATGATGAACGGCCGGTAGTCCGTCGCGGGGCTGGCCGCCCGTTGCGCCGGGGTCATCTTCAGGCGCAGATACTGCTGGTTGCGGTCGGCGGTCAACAGCGCGCGAACCAGGCCGGCAGCCTCGTCGGGCACCTGGGACAGGGGATAGCTGGCCAGGTCCGGCCCCGGATCCTCGTTGATCGAGCCCTTGGCCGAGGTGGCCCAGCCGCCGAGATAGATGCCTTCGATCCCCATCCGCTTGATCGTGACGGCCTGCCCGGGGGAGTAGGGGCCGAAGGTGGTGATGCTCTTGTGCTCGGCGAACAGCTGGCGCAGGCGTTCGTAGAACGCGGCCGCCGCATCGCGGGCCACCGTGTACTCGGTCGGGATGGTGCCGCGCTGCTCGACGACCTGACGCGCCGTATAGAGGCGGACGATGCCCTCGAAACGCGGACTGTCGATGTAGCGCTGGGTGGCGGTGACCTCCTCCTCGAACGGGTTCGTGGTGGCCTGGGCGTCCGCCTCGGTGATCGACATGTGTAACGCTCCTCTTTGAGCCCGGTTCGGCTGGTGCCTTTCGAGTGTATGGCGGCTCAGGACAGTGGCAACGAAATCTCGATTTCGGTACCGGGAGATTTCCTGCGGATCTCGAAGCTGCCGCCACAGGCCAGGATCCTGGCCCGGGTGGACGCCATCCCGATATGACCGCTCTGCACACTGCGTTCCAGCGCGTCGTCGGGGATCCCGACACCGTCATCGGCGATCCGCAGCAGCGCCGTTCCGTCTGCGCGCTGCAGATCGAAGCTCAGCGTACTGGCGTGCGCGTGCTTGATGACGTTGGTCGAAATCTCGCGCGCCGCACCGTAAAGCACGTAATCGGCAGCGCTGCGCTCATTGTCCGGCCAGGTGTGCGCGTCGAGGTCGACGGCCAGTTCGCCTCGGTCGGCGATGCTGTCGGCCAGTGCGACGACAGCCGCCTTGAGCCCGGATCGAGACAGCACCTCCGGATGCAGCTCCCGCACCACGTCGCGCAGCAGTTTCGAACATTCGGTCAGTGCGGAGTTCACCCTGCCCACTTCGACGACGGAAGAAGTCTCGACCTCCTCGAGGTCGCCGCGAGCGACGAGAACGTACTGCAGTGCGCCGTCGTGCAGGCGCTCGGACAAGGCCTGGCGCTCGCGTTTTTCCAGGCTGACCAGCTCTTCGAGCAGTTGGGTCCGCTGCAGCGCCAGGTTTCCGATCACCTCTTCCTTGGCCCGCTGGATGATCGATAGCGCGACGGCGCCCCCGGCCAGCGCGGCCAGGACCACGGCGTTGAGCAGTATCGATTCCCACGGCTCGAGGTTTTCGGATTGCGTGATCAGGGCTACCGCCAGGTAGGCCCCGAGGGTGGGGATGGCCACCATCGCGCTGATGAAGGGATCCAACTGGGCCGCGGCGATCAACGGGATCAGGAAGAGCCCGGTCCGCAGCACATTGGAGGTCCAGCTTTCCGGTGACGACCACCCGGTCAAGACGGTCAGCACCGAGATGACCGCGACATCGCAACCGATGGCCAGCAGGGTGATGGACTCCCGCGTGGACGCCCTGGTGTGGGTCCGCCGGAATGACCAGATCGTCCACAATCCGACAATCGCCACGTAGGCGGCCAGAATCACAAAGCAGATCCCGACCTCGACGGCGGGTGGGGTGAGGACCAGCGTGGTCGTGATGAATGCGATCAGCAATACCCGCAGGCCGGCCTGCAGAAGATCCTGCCGGAGTCGGGCGATACGGCTGTCGTGGTTGCGCACGTGCAATCCGAGCATGGCGGCCCCCGTGATGCGCGTTGGTTGACGATCAGACGTGGGGGAAGTATAGCGGCGTGCCACCCCCAAACCGTCGGGTGAGCTGCCCGCTTGGCGTCGCTTCGTCGTGGGTTTGCGTTCACCTCGGCGCCGTAACTTCCGGGCCGATAGGCATCCTTCATTCACGGAAGAGGTCTCGATGACCGACATCGCAGAGAACCTGGTACACAATCCCACGGCGTCGCACACCCGCACCGTCGACGACCTGCGCCAGGCGGTGTCCGATCACCTGCGCTACTCGATCGGTCGCCCGGCCGCGGCACTGCGGCCCGAGCACTACTATCAGGCGCTGTCGTTGGCGGTCCGGGATCGCATGCAGGACAACCGCTCGGCATCGACGCAGACGTCGCTCGATGCCGGTGCCAAGGTGACCTGCTACCTGTCTGCCGAGTTCCTGATGGGCCCGCAGCTGGGTAACAACCTGCTGAACCTCGAGATCGAGACCGAGGCCCGCACCGCCTTGGCCGAACTGGGCCAGGACCTCGACGTCGTGCTGGCCTGCGAGGTCGAGCCGGGGCTCGGCAACGGCGGGCTCGGTCGGCTGGCCGCCTGCTACCTCGACTCACTGGCCACGCTGGAGCGCCCGGCGATCGGGTACGGCATCCGGTACGAGTTCGGCATCTTCAAGCAGGAGTTGCACGACGGCTGGCAGGTCGAGAAGACCGACAACTGGCTGGTCAACGGAAATCCCTGGGAGATACCGAAACCCGACGTGAACTACCTCGTCTACTGGGGTGGCTTCGCCCAGCACTACCTCGACGAGGGCGGCGTCGATCGCGTCCGGTGGGTGCCGGGCCGGGTGCTCAAAGGCGTCGCCTACGACACCCCGATCCAGGGCTACGGCGTGCACACCTGCAACGTGCTGACGTTGTGGAGCGCGCGCGCCGTCGAGTCATTTGCGTTGGACGCGTTCAACACCGGTGACTACTACAAGGCCGTCGAGGATGAAGTCACCTCCGAAACCGTCACCAAGGTGCTGTATCCGAACGACGAGCCCGAAGCCGGCAAGCGGCTGCGCCTGTTGCAGCAGTACTTCTTCGTGTCGTGCTCGCTGCAGCATGTGCTGCATATCATGGACGACTTGGCGGACAAGTCCGTACACCACCTTCCGGAGCAGTTTGCGTTGCAGCTCAACGACACTCACCCGTCGATCGGGGTGGCGGAGCTGATGCGCCTGCTGGTCGACGAGCGTCACCTCGACTGGGACGAAGCGTGGACGATCACCGTCGCCACCTTCGGATACACCAACCACACCCTGCTGCCGGAAGCGCTCGAGAAGTGGCCGCTGGAGATGTTCGGAGAGTCGCTGCCACGGCACCTGGAGATCATCTACGAGATCAACCGCCGGTTCCTGGACGAGGTCATGGACACGTTCCCCGGCGATACGGACCGTCTGCGACGGATGTCGCTGATCGGTGAGGACGGCGGCAAAACCGTGCGGATGGCGCACCTGGCCACCGTCGGCAGCCACGCGATCAACGGGGTGGCCGCACTGCATTCGGACCTGCTGAAGTCCAGCACGCTCAAGGATTTCTACGAGATGTGGCCGGAACGCTTCTCGAACAAGACCAATGGCGTCACGCCGCGCCGTTTTCTGGCGCTGTCCAATCCGGGTCTGCGTGGCCTGCTGGACCGCACGATCGGTGAAGGGTGGCTGACCGACCTCGATCGGCTGCGCGGGCTGGAAGCCTTCGTCGACGACGCGGAGTTCCGGCGGCAATGGCGTGATGTCAAGGTGGCCAACAAGGCGCGGCTGGCCGAGTTCGTGCTGTCATCCACCGGTATCGAGCTGAATCCGAACTCGCTGTTCGATATCCAGGTCAAGCGCATTCATGAGTACAAGCGTCAGCACCTGTCCGTGCTGCACATCATCGCGCTCTACCACCGACTCAAGAGCAACCCCGGGTTGGTAATTCCGCCGCGGTCGTTCATCTTCGGCGGTAAGGCCGCTCCGGGCTACTTCATGGCCAAGCGAATCATCAAGCTGATCAACGCCGTTGGTGAGACCGTTAACGCCGACTCTGAGGTCAACCAGTTCCTCAAGGTCGCGTTCGTCCCGAACTTCAGTGTCCAGAACGCGGCGCTGATCTATCCGGCGGCCAATCTGTCCGAGCAGATATCGACGGCGGGCAAGGAGGCCTCCGGTACCGGGAACATGAAGTTCATGCTCAACGGCGCGCTGACCATCGGCACCCTCGACGGCGCCAATGTCGAGATGCGCGAGGAAGCCGGTGCGGAGAACTTCTTCCTGTTCGGGTTGACCGAATCGGAAGTCGAGCAGGTCAAGCGCGACGGGTACCGGCCCGCCGAGTACATCGAGCGCGACGCCGAATTGGGTGCTGTGCTCGAGCTGATCGCCGGCGGCACGTTCTCCCACGGTGACCCCGAGGTGTTCCGGCCTTTGGTGGACAACCTGCGCTACGACGACCCCTTCCTGGTGCTGGCCGACTACCGGTCCTATGTCGAGTGCCAGGGCCAGGTGAGCGACAGGTGGCTCGACCAGGAGGCCTGGACGCGGATGTCGATCCTGAACACGGCCCGCAGTGGGAAGTTCTCCTCGGACCGCGCGATCGCCGAGTACTGCGAAGGCATCTGGGGGGTCGGACCGGTCTCTGTTCGCGGCTGAAAACCCTGCGGGTGCCGTCGGCGCGACGGGGTCAACTCCCAGGCCAACAAGCCGGCGGACGAACTCAACCAGCTGGGCGAAGCGCGCAAAGTACGACCCTTGAGTTGCCCGCCTACTGAGCGAATTGCTGAATTCGCTCGGTAGGCGGGCACTTCGGCGAGTGCTTCCGACCTCGGTTAGAGGTCCACCTCCATCGGCCATACCTTCCAGATGTCATCGCAGTATTCGGCGATGGCGCGGTCCGACGAGAACTTCCCGCTGCGGGCCGTGTTGAGGATCGACATGTGCGACCAGCGGTCGCCGTCCTCCCAGGCGGCACTGACCTTGGCCTGGCAGTCCACGTAGGCGCGGTAGTCGGCCAGGGCCAGGAACGGGTCGTGATGGAGCAGGGAGTCCAGCACCGGTCGCAGGATCTCGGTGTCGCCGTGGGTGAATCGCCCCTCCGCGATCAGCTGCAGAACCTCGGCCAGTTCGGGATCGTTCTCGACGAAAGCCGCGGGCCGGTAACCGTCGGACTTCACCCGTTCGACCTGATCTTCGGTCAGCCCGAACAGGAAGAAGTTCTCCGGTCCGGCTTCCTCCCGGATCTCGACGTTGGCGCCGTCGAGAGTGCCGATGGTCAACGCGCCGTTGATCATGAACTTCATGTTGCCCGTACCGGAGGCCTCCTTGCCTGCGGTGGAGATCTGCTCGGACAGGTTGGCCGCCGGGTAGACCAGGTGGGCGCTCTTGACGTTGAAGTTCGGCAGGAACACAACTTTCATGCATCGATTGACATCCGGATCGGAGTTGACCGTCTCGCCGACGGCGTTGATCATCTTGATGATCCGCTTGGCCATGAAGTACCCCGGCGCGGCTTTACCGCCGAAGATGAAGGCCCGGGGCGGGATCGACAGTCCTGGGCTGTTCTTGAGCTTGTTGTACAGGCTGATGATGTGCAACACCATCAGGTGCTGGCGCTTGTACTCGTGAATGCGCTTGACCTGGACGTCGAACATCCAGGTCGGGTCCAGTTCGATACCGGTCGAGGAGTGCACGAACTCGGCCAGTCGAGACTTGTTGGCGCGCTTGACTTCCCGCCAGCGTTCGCGAAACGACGCGTCATCGGCGTACGACTCGAGGCCGCGCAGCCGGGTCAGGTCCGTCAACCACCCGTCGCCGACCGTCTCATCGAGGAGCTGACGCAGGCCCGGATTGGACAAAGCCAGGAAACGCCGCGGGGTGACGCCGTTGGTCACGTTGCCGAACTTCTCCGGCCACAGCTCATAGAAGTCCTTGAGCACACTGGCTTTGAGCAATTCCGAATGCAGGGCGGCCACCCCGTTGACGGCGTGGCTGCCGACGGTGGCCAGGTGTGCCATCCGCACGCTCTTGCCGCCGTCCTCACCGATCAGCGACATCCGGGAAATCCGCTCCTCGTCGCCGGGGAACCTCGCGCGGACCTCATCGAGGAAGCGGTTGTTGATCTCGTAGATCAGCTCCAGATGCCGCGGCAGCGCCTCGCCGAAGATGGACAGTGGCCAGGTCTCCAGCGCCTCCGGTAACAGTGTGTGGTTGGTGTAGCCGAAGGTGGCGACCGTGATCGACCACGCCTCGTCCCAGCTCATCTGGTGGTCGTCGATCAGCAGCCGCATCAGTTCCGCGACGGCGATCGAGGGGTGGGTGTCGTTGAGCTGGATGGCCCACTTCTGCGGTAGCGCGCTCAACGGCAGGTTGGCCCGGTCGGTGTGGATGCGCAGGATGTCCTGCAGTGAGCAGGTCACGAAGAAGTACTGCTGCAACAGGCGCAGCCGCTTGCCCGCCTCGGGCTCATCGTTGGGGTAGAGCACCTTGGACACCGTCTCCGAGATGACCTCCTCGTCGACGGCTTTGTAGAAGTCGCCGGTGTTGAAGGCCTCCAATGCGAAAGATTCGACGGCGCGCGCACTCCACAGCGTCAACGTGTTGCAGGTGTTGACGCCGTAGCCCTGGACCGGGGTGTCATAGGAGACGCCTTGCAGCACCCGCTGGGGAATCCAGCGCACCCGGAACTTACCGGTCACGTCTTCGTAGGTCTCGGTGTGGCCACCCCAGTTGACCAGGTAGCTGGCGTCGGGTTTGTCGATCTCCCAGGGGTTTCCGCGGACCAGCCAGTTGTCGGTCTTCTCGACCTGCCAGCCTTCCTGGATCTCCTGTTTGAAGATTCCGAACTCATACCGGATGCCGTAGCCGATGGACGGCCGCTCCAAAGTGGCCATCGAGTCCAGGTAGCACGCGGCCAGTCGGCCGAGGCCGCCGTTGCCCAGACCTGGTTCCGGCTCGACGGCGATGATTTCGTCGAGGTCCTGGCCGAGCATCGCCAGCGCCTCCCGCGCCTGATCCTCGATCTGTAGGTTCAGCAGGTTGTTACCGAGCTGGGGTCCCATCAGGAATTCGGCCGACAGGTAACAGGTCACTTTGTTGCTGAGGTCGAGCCAGTCCTGGGTGGTGGCCATCCAGCGGCGCTGCATCCGGTCGCGCACCGCCAGGGCGAGGGCCCGGTAGTAGTGCTCGGGGGTGAGCACCGCCGCCGGCCGCGCGATCGAGTACAGCAGATGATCGGCCACCGCCTGTCGCAGTGCCTCGGCGGTCATCCCGCTGCGCGTCTGCCCGGTGGGGCCGGGCACCGTCTCCGCGCCGTTGATCGCCGTATCGGTCACTGGTCTTCTCCCTGCCGCTGCATGCTGCCATCCTGGTAGAGGCGAGCTACTTTGGCATCTCGGCGGGAGCCGGGCGGTTTCAGACTGACGTGGTCTTGAGCGGGCTCAGATCGGTCTGCATCATCACGACGTTGTAGTCGCCCCAGATCGACATGTTCCAGTACAGGTGGCTGACGTCAGGGTTGCCGGCGCTGTCGGTGAGCTCACCCGTTCCCGACCATGGGTGGATCATCGGGGCGTACAGGCCTGGGTACTGCAGCGAGGACGCGACCATGATCGGATCCGACCACGTGCCTTCCGGGGTGTCGGCCACCCGCATCTGCACGTTGTTGTTGCCGTCGCCGTACATCATCACGTACTTGCCGAGGTAGTCGTTGTACTGCACCGACATCTCGCTGACGTTGCCGCCCTGCTTGGCGCCGAGCAGGCCGCCGAAGATTCCGCCGAAGAAGTTCGGGTCGTTGGCGATGTCGACGAAACCGCCGATGATCGGCCGGGTGTCGTTGGCGCTGCCGACGACGGCGGTGGCTACCGCCGGGTTGCCCTTGACCCAGGTGCCGGTGTTGCCGTTCCAGTACTCATACTGCGACAGGTCAGTCACCGAGCCTTCGGCAACCCGCGAGAGGTAGGCCGAGCCCTGGCGGCCCGACGGGGTGCCGAACGCGTACAGGTAGCGCACGCCGTCCGCGCCGACCTGATCCTCGGGCTCCAGTACGTAGGCGGCCTGCTGGAAGTTCTGGCTACCGGGGACGTACGGCGTCGACGATCGGAACCAGCCGGCGGAACGGATGGTGGACGGCGCCAGGACCCACTTGTCGGTGGTCGGGTCGTACACCGACACAGCGGAGTAGTTGGTGGTCCACGAGCCCGGGGTGTCCCATGACTTCACCGACATGTAGTTGACGTACTGGTTGCCCAGCACGGCGACGCCCGAGGTGGGGATGATCGTGACCTCGGAGCCGCCGAAGCCCAGTGCGCTGGGCACACCCGGGATGAACTGGTAGGCAGGGCCGGTCTGCAGCAGCGCCATGCCGTTGTAGAGCTTGTTGTCGGTGCTGAGCAGCAACACGTTCGACCGCCAGTTGCCGCTCATGTTGGCCCCGCTGAAGGTGTCGCCGAAGGCCGTCAGGATGTAATGCGTGTCGCCCGACTGCATGTTGTCCCACATGATGCCGAGGTCGGTGCCGTAGATGTTGAAGCCCGACGTGTTGTTGGTCTGCGGGATGTAGGGCGTCAAGATCCCGGGTGAAGGGTTGTTGACGCCGGTCACCCAGCCGACGGGCGTCGACGGCAAGCTACTCGGATAGGACGGATTGGCGGCGGTGGTCGAGACGGCAGCCGCCGTCGAGATCGCCGCCGCCTGCGCTGCGGCGGTCGACGATGCGCTGGTGGTGGATTTACCCAGCGGAGAGAAGCTGCGATCGAATTCCCGGCGCACGGCCGCCAGCAGAGTCCACAGCGCGGGCGGTTCGGCCGGCGCCACCGGGGCGTTGGCGGTCGGGCTAGCCAACCCGACCGCAGCGAGAACGCCCGACACCAGTTGCGGCACGACTGCGGGCGCCGCGCTGAGAGTAGGTGTGGCGGTGGCCTTTTCGACAGCGGCCGGCGCTGTCGCGGATGCTGTCGACGTTGTCGTGGAGGTGGCCGTCGACGGGACCGAGGCGGAAGTCGATGCGGCGGCGTCGGTGGCCTTGGTCGTCACGCGTTTGGGAGTGACCTCGGTGGTTGTGGTGGCCTTGGTGGTGGCACTGTTGGCGGTGGCGCCGGTGGCCGAACCGGCGGCAGCGGAGGGGGACGCTGCGGCCGGCTTACCGGATTTGCGTTTCCCTGCCGCCGCGGTGCCCTTCGAGTCGCTGTCCGAAGACGAGGAGGACGACGAGCTCTTCGCCCCGGAGGCCGAACCCGACCCGGCGCTGTCTGCCGAGGCCACCCCCTGTCCGGTGGCGACGGCCGCGCCGACCCCGAGCGCCACTGCCAGTGCGCCGATCCGGCCTACCTGTGCGGCGGCATTCAGAGCTGGTCTCATATGTGTCATCCTCTGTCGTTGATCGCGTCAATTATTGCCATCGCAAATACGGGCGCAAGCGTTTCCACCGGTTTGCAGCGCAAACCCGCTGCAAACATGTATCGCAGTCAAGCCGCTAATCACTGCGTTCACTCTAACCACTTCAGTCGCAGCTGGGAACGAGGCGCGGCCTGAGCGGGTGGCCCATCTTCTGCTCGAGCCGGCGGGGTCCGCCCCTGGATCACCATGACGGTGCCGCGGATCAACGTCTTTGCTGGTCTTAGGCGGTTCATCGACGTCGCTGGGTTCCCCGCCGGGATCGCCTGGAGCTCGGTCATCCGGGCGTGACCCGTCCGCACGGAACTCCCGGCTAGCATCGACGTCCACTCGATCGCAGATTCAGAACGTGCCGGCACTGAATGGCAGCCTCCCCCTGCCGCAGGGGTATCCCGCAAAGCCCCGGCAATGAAGGCTGCGCCCGGTGCGCCGAAGGCGGCGTCCAGCGGTGCGGCCAAGGAGGGTGTAGCGCCTTGGCGTGCGCCTGCGATAGTCCAGCCATGAAGCAGATAACGGCAGTGGCCGTGACCGTGCTGACTGCGGCTGCAGTGGCGGGGGCCGCACCGGCGCTGGCCGACCCCGCGCCGCAACCGGACGGACCCTGTTCGGAAAACCTGGCCGGTGCGCTGACCCAGTTGGCCGAGGGGCCGTCGTATCTCGAATGCAGCAGTGCTCCCGGCAACTATCGGTGGACGCCCTTCACCGGCCCGTACCCCACCAGCGACCGGTGGCTGAGTTACGGACCTGCGGTCACCCTGCACGGACAAGGGATGCGCAATCCCGAAATCCGCTCCGGTCGCTGGGTGGCATATCCGCAGGACGCCGGCACCACCTGCACTGCCGAACAGTCAACTGTCGTCAGCGCGGGGCAGGTCGGTCCGCCGCAGACCACGACCGGCCAACCGGGACAACCCCTCGACTTCGAGGTGCTGCCCGCCGTCTTCTCCATCACGCTGACCGGCAATTGCTTGTGGGAAGCGGTTCACTGAACGGAAGCCAGATACCGAGCGCACCCGGCGGTCAGGCCGGCGTGGGCGACCAGTAGGCGAGCAACTCCGCGAAGGTGTCGAAGGCCGGTGCGGATAAGCCGTAGGCCGCTTCGAAGTGGACGCTGAGCGGAAACCCGAGGTCGGCGACGCCGTCGATGACGCGCTTGTACAGATCGACCATCAGCCGGCGCTTCTCGCTGGGTTCCACGCTCGCCATCTTCGCGACGAACTCCTGCTCGGCGGCGACGGCCGCGTTGCCCTGGTCCTGGATCAGCCACCTGATCAACCCGACCCGGGTCTCCACCTTCGGCACGAAACCGAAAGACAACAGGATCTCGGGCCGATGGTCGGTGTTCTTCGCCAGTTCCTGCAGGAAACCCACGATGGCGTCCGAATACAGCAGCTGGGTCATGCCGTAGGTCGCACCCTGGTTGCATTTGAACGTGAAGCGGCCCTGCTCACCGTCGCGGGTGGGGATCAGGATCGCCCCGCGATTGGCGACCAGCTGGTTGTAGATCGTCAGGGCATCGGTCGGCGCCACCCCGCCGCCCTCGCCGTCGGACATGGTGCGGGGAACGCCGACGAATGCGATGCCCTCGACGTCCGCGGAGACCAGGGCGGCGAGCCGCTGTTGCAGCGTCGGCTCGTCCATGAACGCCGTGACCTGCGTGCACAGCCCCCTCACACCAGGCAACTGCGGTTTGATCAGGGTCCAGAAGTCCAGCACGTCCATCTTCGGCTTCATCTCGATCGGCCGGTCGCCATCCTCCTCGATCATCCCGGGAATCATGACGTGCCCGATCCGGCCCTCGAGGCCAGAGCTCTTGGAGAATTCCAGCACTTTGCGCGCCTCGTCGAGCGCATGCTCGTGGCCGAGTTCGGCATTCGGTGGTACGAGCTCCAGCGCGATGGTGTTGAGGGGCACGAACCTGGTCTCCTGATGGGATCTCGCGGACGAATCAGCGCCCACCGTACCGGGGTGTGAATTGGTTCGCTGACGCGCCGCCGCGCACTCAGCGCCGGGCGGAGACCGTCAGAGACGATTCAGGCCGGATCCTTGAGCTCGGCCAACTAGTCCGGTTTGGTACGGCGCGTGTGCATCCCTATCCCATCGCAGCGTCCACCGATCGGTGGATACCCGGTTCATCCTCGGCAGGGGCCGCTTGGCTGACAGGTCGGGCCGGCGGGGTGCGCGATAGTTATCTCAACGCCGGAACACACCGGATCGGAAACTTAAAAGACCACTCGCTCAAGGAGATTCATATGAACGCCAGCACTCGCCGACTCGCTGCCGCCACCGCCCTGCTCGCCGCCCCCGTCCTGATCGCCCTTGGCACCGCCACCATGAGCCACGCGGATGCCTCCGTCGGCGCTGCCGGCCCCTCGATCAGCCACCCGGCCTTCCCGCACCAGAGCAATATGCCGCAGCCCGGTACCGCGATCCACCACCACCACCAGAACCACAAATAAGCCACCACTGTCGCGGAAGTGGGGTCAGAGCCCGGATGCTTCGGCATCCGGGCTCTGGGCTGCCTACGGTCGGGGCTGTCAAACTGCCAGCAAGCGGTCGAAGAAGTCGCGGTACCGCTTCAGCGCCAGCCGCAACTCTTCGGTGGATGCCTCCTCGCCGCGCGACCACTGCTCCTCCAGTCGTGAGCGTGCGCTGGCGAAGCTGCTGGTGAGTTGTTCGACGGCGTCGGAGACCAGGCTGTCGGCTTTCTGCACGCACTCGCGCGGATCGTCGACGAATGTCGCCTGGACGTCATTCCATCGTGAGCGCAGATCCGATAGATCGCGCTCGGCGAAGAGCGCGTCGTCGGTCGGCAGCGCGTGGGCCGGCGGTTGCCCGTTGTCGACCGAGTGCGGGTTGTCGGTGGGCTGCACATTGCCGGCCGGCGGCGCCGGTTCGCCATCGATCCCCGGATCTGTCGCCTGCGGCCGCGTTCTGCTTTGTCCGTCTGTGAAATCAGCTGGTGCGGTGGTAAATTCGGTGACTTCCTGGTCCTGGTCATGAGTGGTCATGCGCGTGCCTCCTTTGGCTCGTCGTGCGTGGTTTCCAGCAATTTCTCGAACAGTGCGCGGTAATGGACGAACGCCTCGCGCTGGTCTTCCGTCCCGATATCGCCCTGCTCCTGCGACAGGTAGATGGTGTGCGCGGAACGGTAGCTGTCGACGACCTGCGGATGGTCGACCGAGATGTCGTCCGCTCGCCGATCGAAATCATCGACGGGATAACCACGTTCGCGCATGACGGCATTGACCAGACGGTCGGCGTCTCCGACTGCGTTCGCCGGGCTGTCGATGAACGACGTCTGGACCGCGCGCCACTCGTCGGCGAATTTCGCAGCCCTGTCGGGTGGCAACGCTACGATGGCAAGTTTCTTCCGATTTCGTTCGCGGGCAACAAGTTCACTCTCTGCGGCCCGTTGGTCATCGGCGTCGTCGACTACCCGTTCGTACTCGGGACCGAATCGTTGTTTGAGTCCCGTTGTCTGCTTCCGACCACTGCTTGCTTTGGCCGCGAAGACAATTGAAATGACCGCGATGGCCGCCAGCACCGCGATGAGAATCCAACCCCAGTTAGGCATTGTCTGAACCTCCTCGTTCGATAGGGGCATACCCAGGTGCTGCTTGCGGAAACGTCAATTCCGGTGAGCCCGTGGTTTTCGCTGGTTCAGGAGCCATGTCCACCGTCACCCGACTGGTCAGGGCTGCAGGACAATCTTGACCGCACCGTCCTGCTTCGTCTGAAAGATCTCGTAGGCGTGCGGTGCCTGATCCAGCGGCAAAGTGTGGGTGGCGAAGGAATCGACGCCCAGCGGATCATCATCGGTCAGCAACGGCTTGCCGATCGCGTCGGGCAGGAGCCCGGTGATCTGCTGAGCGGCCTTCGCGACCGGTGACCCGTGGGCCTCCATGCCAACGGCGTCGGTGGGCTCGTGGATCTGCGGGTCGGGCACCGTCTCTATGCGGACATCGCGTTTGCCTTGCCAGGTAACTGCTTTCATGGTTTTCTACCCTTCTCTCGCCGCCGGGAGCGGGCGAGATGACGCCGTCTCGACCGGGGCTGGGTCGTGACGAACTGATACCCGCCCACGGCGGCGTCAAGCAAGGGTGCGGAACATGTTCGGCCGCAACGAGTTATGCGCGAGCCGGGACCGGAAGCGCCGCCAGATTCTGTACCGACCGTCGGACGTCGGATTCCAGTATCCTCGCGACCAGGCCCCCGACGCGGCCGTTGAGCAGTCCGCCGCTGAGTTCGGCCTGCAGGTGGAACATCGAACCGGGTTGGTTGTCGGTGATGGTCATGGTGAGGGCGATGTGCACACCTCCGCGCCCGCTACCGTGCATCTCGATGCGCCGGAGCAGATCGAAACCGGTGACTTTCCAGTGGATGACGTTGCGGAAACCCTTGACCTTGATCATCGACGACACCGTGGTGCCCAGGGCGACATCGTCGGGAACTGCGCTCTTCCAGCCACCGAAGATGGTCAGCCACTCTTCGAAGCGGTTGAGGTTCGAGGCCAGTTCCCACGCCTGAGCGGGCGACAGTGTGGAAGACACGGACACGTTGACGGTAGCCATGCCTCTTTCTCTACCCGTCCGGCGGCATCGGTAACCCGTTGCGCCCGGGGCCTCAGGCGGCGTGCACGTTACGCAGGCCGACAGCGTTGTGTAGACCCGAGCAGTTGAAGCAGCCCACGCAGCCGATGCAGTTGGTGCACCCGACGCAGCCAAGACAGGCGAGACACTGTTTGCAGAACGCGCACGCCACACAGGCGACGCTGCCGCGGATCACCAAAGATAGTGCGGTGGCGGTGGACCCGGCGACGGCGGAGCCGGCCGCAGTGCCATCGGAGTCGAGGCCGTGGTTCTCGGTATCGCCCACGTCGTCCACGCCGGTGATCCTGCCAGCTCAGCCGGCGCTTCTCCCGTTATCGACGGTGTAGACCGCACCGTGGATAGCCACTGCGTCGTCACTGGCCAGGAAGGCGACCATCTTCGCGACGTCCATCGGGTCCATCAGCCCCCGGGGCGACGCGATCCGCATGATGAGATTCCAGTCGGCGTCCTCGGGCGCGGCGAATTCCGTTGCCTGGGGCGTCACCATTCCGCCCGGGCAGACCGCGTTCACCCGCAGCCGATCCTTGGTGAACTCGACGGCCAGCGCGCGGGTCAACCCGACCAGCCCGTGTTTGGCGGCGCAGTAGCCCGCGGAGTACACCTCACCCTCTATCCCGGCGATCGATGACACGTTGACGATGTTGCCGCCGGCCTCCAGCAGATGCGGCAGCGCGGCCCGGCATAGCTGGAACGGGCCGTGCAGATTGACCGACAGATCGCGCTCCCACTCCTCGTCTGTCATCGTCAGCGTGTGGCGCATCTGGTGGTAACCGGCGACGTTGGCCAGCACGTCGAGCCGGCCGAACTGTGCGACACAATCGGCCACCGCTTGACGGCAGGCGGCCGGGTCACTGATATCCACCGACGAGTACGCACCACCGGGCACCTTCTCGAAAACGCCTGCCATCCGCTCGGCGTCCCTGGCGATCCCGAACACCGTGGCGCCGCGCTCGGCGAACAGCTGCGCCACCGAGGCGCCCATCCCCGACGAGGCGCCGGTGATCAATGCGACTTTCCCGCTCAGTGAGGTCATCGTCTGACCTTCTCACGGGCAGGTCTGGGGCTAGTCGGGCACCTGCCTTGAGGCGACTGCCGAGGCTCTCGGCCGTTCGGGAGGCACTGCCGCCAGCAGCGCGCGGGTGTACTCCTGCGCCGGTGCTTCGAACAGTTCGGCGGCGGGCCGGTACTCCACGGGCCGGCCGCGGCGCATAACCAGCACGTCATGGCTGACCCGCTCGACAACCGCGAGGTCATGGGCGATGAAGAGGTAGGTCAGCCCGAGCTCGCGTTGCAGGTCGGCGAGCAGCTCGAGGACGCGGGCCTGAACCGAAACATCAAGGGCTGCAGTCGATTCGCCGAGGATGAGCAGGTCGGGCTCGGCGGCCAGTGCCCGCGCGATGCTGACCCGTTGGCGCTGGCCGCCAGAGGGCGCGTGCGGATAGCGCTCGGCGAAGGACGCGCAGAGACCGACCAGGTCGAGAAGGTCACCCACTCGGGCGGCCCGAGCCCCCTTGTCGTCGACGATGCGGTGCACGGCCAGGGGCTCGCCGATCGCCGTACCGACGCGGGTGCGCGGGTTCAGCGACGAGAACGGGTCCTGCAACACCAGGCTGATGCGGCGCCGCAGCGCCTTGGCAGCCTTGCCGCGGATGACGACGGTGCTGTTGTCCGAAGCGCTCACGTCCGTTACGGCGCTGAATTTATCGGCGTTGGCGAGCTTCTCGTCGATGATCCGGCGATAGGAATACACGACGTCGTCGGCGGTGAACGGGGTGCCGTCGTGGAAGGTCACGCCCCGGCGCAGGTGAAAGGTCCAGAACAGTTGATCGGGGGAGACGTCCCAGGATTGGGCCAGCGCGGGTCGCATCTCGAGGTCGGCGTCCGGTGCGACCAGGGTGTCGAAAACGTTCTCGAGGACCTCGAACGAGAAGTACGCGCTGGTCTTGTGCGGATCGAGTTGGTCGGGCTCGCCGGCGATAGCGGCGACCAGATTGCCGGAACCGCGCTCACCCAGGTCGACGCGCTGACCGGTGGAACACCCCGCGACGACGAATAGGGCGACCATCGCCGCAACGGCCGAGACAGCAGCGTTGACCGCTGCTGTTCGCATCACCATCTCCCGGGTTCGTCACTTGGCGTTCCGGGGGCTGTACCCGCTGGGCGTGGGCGTCAATCCTTGTCGGTGCCAGGATCCTCGGGAGCGGCCGTCGTCGCCGCGCACGAATGCCTACATTCGGCACCGGCAGATGCCGGTGCCGTGCCACTGTGGAGACGCGAAATCGGGGGATCGACAGAAAGGGCGTCCATGGCAGTGCGCACACCGAAGAAAGTGGTGATCTGGGGTACCGGCTTCGTCGGCCGGATGGTGATCACCGAGGTCGCCAAGCACCCGGACTTCGAACTGATCGGCGTCGGTGTCAGCAATCCCGACAAGGTCGGTCGTGACGTCGGCGAAATCTGTGGGCTGGCAGAGCCGCTCGGTATCACCGCCACCGACGATGTCGAGGCTTTGATCGCGCTGAGGCCGGACGCACTGGTGCATTACGGACCGACAGCGGCGCACGCCGACGACAACATCCGGCTCATCAGCCGTTTCCTGCGCGCCGGCATCGATGTGTGCTCGACATCGATGACGCCGTGGGTGTGGCCGCAGATGAAGGTCAACCCGCCGACCTGGATCGAGCCCATCACGGCAGCCTGCGAAGAGGGCGGCGCCTCCTGTTTCACCACCGGCATCGATCCCGGCTTCGCCAATGACCTGTTCCCGATGACATTGATGGGGCTTTGCTCGGAAGTTCGCACGGTCCGGGCGTCCGAACTGCTGGATTACACAAATTACGAGGGCGATTACGAGTTCGAGATGGGGATCGGACGCGAGCCCGAGTTCCACCCGCTCCTGGAAAACCCCGACGTGTTGATCTTCGCCTGGGGTGCGACGGTGCCGATGATGGCCTACGCCGCCGGAATCGAGCTCGACGAGATGACCACCACCTGGGAGAAGTGGGTGACCACAACCGAGCGCAAGACCGTCAAGGGTGTCATCCAGCCGGGTCAGGTGGCCGCGGTGCGCTTCACGATCAACGGCATCTACCAGGGTGAAACGCGGATCCAGCTCGAACATGTCAACCGTATCGGGCACGACGCGGCGCCGGATTGGCCCTCGGGCAACGAGGACGATGTCTACCGGGTGGATATCGAGGGCACGCCCAGCATCTTCCAGGAGACCGCCTTCCGGTTCACCGACGGTTCGGGGCGCGATCCGGCCACCGCGGGCTGCCTGGCCACCGGAATGCGGGCCCTCAACGCGGTTCCCGCCGTCAACGACCTGCCCCCCGGCTGGGTGACACCGCTGGATCTGCCGCTCATCGCGGGAGTCGGCACCATTCGCTGAAATCGCGTGCGGGTGTCGCCAGACGTAACGCGGCGGGCCGGAATGCCGACATCTCTGGTGAGATGACGGACGGAACGAGATCAGCGCTGGGTCTGTCGGTCGGGGCCACCCGACTGACTGCGATGACCGCCGATAACACCGTGTCCTGGCCGCCGGTCGTGACGCTGGACCGGGGCCTGGTCATCGGTGATTTCGTCGACCGCGTCGGCGACCCGATCGCCATCCTGGCCGCTGACGGGTCCCGCCATCGCAGCGAGGCGTTGCTGGCCAACGCACTGCGGACATTGGCCTACGCCGCCACGGGAGGACGCCCGTTACCGGACGTCACCGCGCTCAGCTATCCGGCGCACTGGCGGCCCGCCGCCGTCGAAGCGCTGCGTCGGGCGTTGCGGCGGGTGCCGGAATGGTCTCGTGAGCCGGTCGCCCTGTTGTCCGACCTGACTGCTGCGACGACGGCGCTCGCAGCCGATCCCGGGCTACCGACCCGCGGCATCATGGCGGTGTGCGACCTCGGAGGTAGTGGAACCAGCCTGAGTCTGGTCGACGCCGCCGCCGGCCACCGGCCGATCGCACCGGTGGTGCGGCATGTCGACTTCTCCGGCGATCTCGTCGACCAGGCGATCCTGACCCACATCATCGGTGTCCTGGCCGGCGCAGGCTCCGTCGACCTGGCCTCCACTTCGGCCATCGGATCACTGGGACGGCTGCGGGTGCAGTGCCGCGCCGCCAAGGAACATCTGGCGGTCGGCGCCGTGACGGCACTGCCCGTCGAACTGCCCGGCTACCGTGGCGACGTCCGTCTCACCAGGAACGAGCTCGACGACGCGGTCCGCGCGCCGTTGCGCGATTTCGTCGAACTGATTCATGACACCATGCGGCGCAACGGGATTCGTCCCGGTGATCTGGTCGGCGTCGCAACGGTCGGCGGTGGAGCCGCCATGACCGCCGTGACCACAGCGTTGTCCGAGCACCTGCGGGTGCCGGTGATCACCACCTCTCGACCGGCGCTGTCAGCCGCGATCGGCGCCGCGTTGCGGGCTTTGCGCGGTCCGGTCGACGACAGCGCGACGGCGATGGCGGCGGCCGCACCGGCGGCGATGAGCCGGCCCGCAGATATCGCACCCGTGTCCGCGGCGCGGGCCTGGTCACAAGCCGAGGACCTGCCCGAGCTCGAGCTTCCCGGTCTCGAACTGGCCGATCACCACGGGCCCGGCAGCCTGACCAACGCCCGGCCGCAGATCGCCTTCGAAGAAGAACCCGTGATTGCGCAGGCTGCGGAGCGTAAGACCCAGTGGTATCGCAGTCCGTTGGCCCTGATGGCCACAGCGGTTGTCGTGATCGCCGGCGCTGTCAGTGCCATCGGCGTCGTCCTGGCCAGCGACTCCATGACCACCCCGGCCAGCACGGCGACCCCGAGTATCGGCCAAGCCCCGGCGCCACCCGCAATACAACAACAGGCTTCCACTCCCGCTCAGGTCGTCAGGACGATCACTGCCATCCCCGCGCCGGCGCCCCAGACGCAGGTCGTCCAGCAGGCGGCCCCCGCCGCGCCCCCGACTGCGGAAGCTCCCGCCCCCGTCGCAGAGACACCCGACCCGATCACGCAGGTGCCACCTCCGGTCACCCAGCCGCCGGTGGAGCCGACTACCCCGGCCCCGATAAGTGCTCCGCTGCAATGGATTCCGAAGATCCCGCACCTGCCTGCGATACCGCCGATTCCGGGGTTGCCGCAGATGTTCCAGCCGCCGATTCCGTAGTGCTGGAAGACTAGCCCCGGCGAGCGCCCGACACGGCTGAGCGCGGCAGTCGTCCCGCACGGGAATGACCGGTGAGCTGATCACCATCGACGGTCACGTCGAACTCGAGGTGTAGTCGCATCGGCTTGGTGATCGACTGCCGCCACGTCACCCGGGACCCCTCGACGGCGATATCGTCCAGCGCCGTGGTGTCACCGCGCAACGTTGCGACACCGCGGAGACCGTCGTCGCCTGCGGTGAACATGTACTCGACCACGAGCGAGCCGATCGGTGTCTTGATCGTCACGTCCCAGATACCGAGAATCGCCGTCACAGCGCGACCGAAAGGCGTCCCTCACGCCTCCATACCGTGCCACGCCGTTCGTATTCGAAAAGCGTCTCGACGGCCAGCGCGATACGCGAACCATATTGTCGCTCAATCAGATACAACGCCAGATCCAGGCCCGAAGTGACACCGCCCGCGGTCACCGGATCGCCGTCGTCCACCACTCGGGCTGCGATCACAGTCGCCCCGGCGGCGTCGAGGACGTCGTTGCCGAGGACATGGGTGACCGCGTTGCGCCCCTGGAGCAAACCGACCATCGCCAAAGCCAACGAGCCGCCGCAGACCGTGGCGACCGTGATCGCCGGATTGGCGAAAGCCTGCGCCATCAACGGAATCAGCATGGTTTCGCCAACCCGGGCCAACAGCACCGGGATGGTCTCCACTCCGTCGTCGGGGTCGCCCTTGATCGGGCCCGAGGCGCCTGGCACGATGACGAACCCCGGCCGGTCCGGATCCAGGGCGGCGGTGGCCTGCAACACCAGGCCGCGACTGCCGGTGCGCACCGGCCGCGGACCCTCGGCGGAGACCAGTTCGACAGCCAGCTCACCGCCGACGGCGTCGCTGCCGGCGACCAGCACTTCGAACGGAGCGATGACATCCAACGGGTCACACCCGTCGTACAACACAATCTGCGCGATCACCGGCTCACCCTGTCGCACGGTGCTGCCATCGCACGAGTGGCCGGATAGCCAGGTTGCGATGGGATATTGCCAACCACGTTGCTAGCGTCGACGAATGCACACCGTCGCGGTCCTCGCGTTGCCGGACACCATCGCCTTCGACCTGAGCACACCGATCGAGGTGTTCGGCCGGGTCACTCTCGCCGGCGGCGGCCCTGGCTACCGCGTGATGGTCTGCGGATCCGAGCCCGAGGTGGCGGCCGGGCCGATGCGCATCAGCACCGAGCACGGCCTCGACATGCTCACCCGGGTGGACACCGTCGTCGTACCCGCGCGATACGACCCGCTGGCGCCGACCCCCGACGGTGTCGATGCAGCTCTGCACGCCGCACTGGCCCGCGGTACCCGAATCGCGTCGATCTGCGCCGGCGCCTTCACTTTGGCGGCGGCCGGCCTGCTCGACGGCAAGCGTGCTACCACCCATTGGCTGGGCGCGCAGGCGTTCCGCAGCGCGTTTCCCGCGGTGCACCTCGACCCCGATGTCCTGTACATCGACGAGGGACAACTGTTGACGTCCGCAGGGGCCACGGCGGGTATCGACCTGTGTCTGCACATGGTGCAGTGCGACTACGGCGCCTCGGTGGCGGCCGACGCGGCGCGGTTGGCGGTGGCGCCGCTGCATCGCACCGGCGGGCAGGCGCAGTTCATCGTGCGCAACCGGCGCGCCACCGGAACCGAACTGCCCGATCTGCTGGCCTGGATCGAACAACACGCGCATCGCGATCTCACACTGGAAGATGTTGCGGCACAGGCGGCGACGAGTACTCGTACGCTCAACCGGCGGTTCCATGCGGAGACCGGCCAGACGCCGATGCAGTGGGTCAACGGGGTGCGGGTGCGGCACGCCCAGGCGTTGCTGGAGTCGACATCACACGGCGTCGAACGGATCGGGCGCGAGGTCGGATTCAGCTCGGCAGCGAATTTCCGGGAGCAGTTCCGGCGGGTCGCCGGTGTGCCACCGCAGGGCTACCGCAACACGTTTCGCGAGCGGTCAGTGTGACCGACCCGCCTTGACGAGCACCACTTTAGCCAGCGGTATCCGCATCTGTTCCGGCGCCGCGGCCAGCCGCTGAACGAGGCCTTCCTCCAGTCGATCGAGGAACTCGGCGCGCCGAGGATCGCCGACGCCGCCGACGAGCGCCCCCGCCAGGGTGGGGAACGCCGCGGCCCGCGCGAACGCCGCCCACCGGGCGCCGAATGCCTTTGCGTCCTTGTCGATCTGGTACTGCGACCAGTATCGGTCCTCGGCGTTGAATACCTCGAGGTGCTCGACCGTCAGATGCTCGAATGTGCCCTTGGGAGAGAACGGGGCGACAAAGTCCATCGCCGAGCGGCCGACGATCGGCAGGGCCATCGCACCCAGTTCGTCTTCGGTCAGCAGGCCCTCGCCGATCAGCTCGCGCAGTACTGCCAGCACATGATCGAACACCGGACGCAGGCCCGGTTCGCCGGACTCGGCGATGGCCATCGTCAACACCACAAGCCGGCCGTGCGGACTCAGTTCACGGCCCCGGAAGGCCACGAATTCATGCCAGTCCTCGGCAGCCTGCCGGGCGTATGCGGCGCGCACACCCGGGTCGGCGCTGCAGTCGGCCTGCACATGGTCGGTAATCGGAGTGGGCGCCCGACTGAGCCACTGCACCGCCCACGAACTCCAGCCGAGCGTGACGCTGTTGGACGGCAGGATCTGCTGGTAAAAAGACCGTCCGACCGCCGAGGCGTAGGTCGCGGAATCGTGTTTGAGATAACTGGCCGGGTCGTCGGCCAGCGTCCTGAACAACACCGTGAAGTCATTTTCGGCGGCGTCGGTGTGGGCGACGAGGATCGATTGGTCGCGGCGGGTGCGGGTGCGCAACCGGGTGATCGCGGCGGCGATCGGCAGCAGTGAGTTGTGTCCCGTCCCGGCTCCGTAATCGGCGATGACGATCGGTTGCGGCGCTTCGGGCAAGGGGACGTCGTTGGACGCCTGCTCGAAAAGGCCTATCGCCGCTGGTAATCCGGCGGCCTGCAGGCGCGACGACTCGGTGTAGGAGGCGCTGCCGGGCCTTTCGGGGCGGACGACGATGCTGGACTCAGGCACGGTTACCCCCGGCGACGCCGGCGCAGCAGGAGGCCCACCAGGATTCCCATCGCGAGCATGACCGTCAGGATGAACCACATCGGCGACTCCACCGTGATCCACAGGATGTGCACCCGCGGCCGGTCTCGATTCTGCGCGATGAAGAGGGCAGCCAGCGCGACGAGAATCAGTGCCACCCAGTAGCGAAACGCGACACGCCTGTGCCCCCGCTTCGACGGTGCTCCCGCCGAGGGGGCCTCAACCTCGTCTGTCGCCATAGCGAACAAGGTAGTCCGTGTTTGGCGCACGGTCACGGACCCGGCCATGACACACTTCGCCGATGAAGCGGAGAACTGCCCCGCGCATCCTGCTCACGGTGGCGATCGCGACCATGGTGCTGTCGTTGATCGGCTTCATCGCGACGATGGCTCTCAACGCGTTCGTGTTGGATAAATACAACGCCTATGGCGAAGTGCCGATCCCCGGGACGGCAAGCCTGCACCTTCCTGCGGGTGAAGCCACCATCAGCTTCCATACCCAGGTCATCGGCACCACCAGTGGTGGCGGGTTACCCGTCCCCAATCTCCGGATGAACATCGAGCCGCCGGCAGGGGTGGCCGAGCCTGTGGTCGTCGAAAACTGGGGGACCACAACAACTGTCAACAGCGACGCCAGGGTGCGGGTGTGGACAGCGCAGATCCCACAGGAGGGCGACTACACGATTCGCACCGCCGGTGACGTCGGTGGCTACATCAGTCCGCGGCTGGCATTCGGCCATTCCAGCTCACAGGGCACCCTGCCGTGGATCTTCGCCGGCATCTTCGCGGCGGCGATGCTGGGTCTGTTCGTCGCGTTGATCTGGCTCTCGCGGGTGAAACGCCGTCCGGTGCCGGACACCGTCAGTTTCGACACCTCGAACGTCTCGAGGGTCTTCGTCAACCCGTCCCCGCCGACGCACTCACCTGGCTCCGCCGCCCCGTACTCGCCGACCGACGACGGGGTCCGTATCGAACAGCTCAAAACGCTGGCTGCCCTGCGGGAATCCGGCGCGCTGACCGACGACGAGTTCCAGAAGGAGAAACGTCGGTTGCTCGACGGGCGTTAGCCAGCTTCTAGTGCCCGCGCGTCATCCACTCGTAGTAATGCGGCATCTCGTCGCCGATCGTGGTGGTGTCCCCGTGGCCGGTGTAGACAACCGTCTCGTAGGGCAGCTTGCCCAACTTGTCCGAGAGCGACCCCAGAATGGTGTCGAAATCGGAATAGGAGCGCCCGGTGGCGCCCGGTCCGCCGTTGAACAGCGTGTCGCCGGAAAACACCGCGGTGAGATCGGGGGAGTACCAGCACACCGAGCCCGGCGAATGCCCCGGGGTGTGCAGGGCGCGCAGCTCGACGCCGCCCACTGTTAGTGTCAGCCCGTCTTCGACGGGGCGGAAGTCGTTGTCCGGGTGCGTCATCCGCCACAGGACGTCATCGCCCGGGTGCAGCAGAACCGGGGCGTCGAGCGCCTTGCCCAGCTCGGGGGCGACGGTGACGTGGTCGTTGTGGCCGTGCGTGCACACCACGGCGACGACGTTGCGGCCGTTGACTGCCTCGATGATCGGTGCCGCAGAATGGGCCGCGTCGAACACGACGACATCGGTGTCGTCGCCGACGAGCCAGATGTTGTTGTCGACATCCCAGCTGCCGCCGTCGAGTTCGAAGGTGCCGCTGGTGACCAGGCGCTCGATCGAGGCGGTCACAGGATCACCACGGACCGCAGGACCTCGCCGGCGTGCATCTTGTGGAAGGCGTCCTCGATACCGTCCAGACCGATCCGTTCGGAGACGAACTTCTCCAACGGCAGGCGGCCCTGCAGATACAGACTGATCAGGGTGGGGAAGTCGCGCTCGGGCAGACAGTCGCCGTACCACGATGACTTCAGGGATCCGCCGCGAGAGAAGAAGTCCACCAGCGGCATCTCGAGCTTCATGTCCGGTGTCGGAACCCCCACCAGGACAACGGTTCCCGCCAGGTCGCGGGCGTAGAACGCCTGCTTCCAGGTTTCGGGCCGGCCGACGGCGTCGATCACCACATCGGCGCCGTTACCGTCGGTCAGGTCCTGGATCGCGGTCACAACGTCTATTCCGGCGACATCGAACTCTTTGGCGTTGATGGTGTGGGTGGCGCCGAATTCGCGCGCCCAGTTCAGCTTCTGGTTGTCCATATCCACGGCGATGATCCGCTTCGCGCCCACCAACGCGGCTCCGGCGATCGCCGCGTCGCCGACACCACCGCAACCGATCACGGCAACAGTGTCGTCACGCGTTACCGCACCGGTGTTGATCGCGGCACCGATACCGGCCATCACGCCGCAGCCCAGCAGTCCGGCCACCGCGGGGTCGGCTTCGGGATCGACCTTGGTGCACTGACCTTCGGCGACGAGTGTCTTGTCGGCGAACGCCCCGACACCGAGTGCGGGGGTCAGCTCGGTCCCGTCGGTCAGCGTCATCTTCTGCTTGGCGTTGTGGGTGTTGAAGCACAGCTGCGGGCGGCCGCGCTTGCAGGCGCGGCACTGACCGCACACCGCGCGCCAGTTCAGAATGACGAAATCGCCGACCTCGACGTTGACGACGCCCTCGCCGATCGCCTCGACCGTGCCTGACGCTTCGTGTCCGAGTAGGAACGGATATTCGTCGTTGATCCCACCTTCGCGGTAGGTCAGATCGGTATGGCAGACGCCGCAAGCGATGATGTCGACGACCACCTCGCCGGGGCCTGGATCGGGTATCACCACATCGACGATCTCGACCGGCTCGCCCTTCGCCCTGGAAATCACACCGCGCACTGTCTGACTCATGCGTCAGACCTTAGCGGTGCGGAAGAACTAAACCCATGATGCCCGGACTCTTATCCATCCCACGGGTCGTCACCACTTCCCCCGCGTGAAAGCCTGGGCCCATGGGCGCACTCGACCTTCTCAACACCTGGCCCGTTCCCACCGCTGCGGCGGCTGTCGTCGGGTCGGGCGGCGTGCTCGCCACGCACGGCGATACTGGCCGCGTGTTCCGGCTGGCGTCGGTGACCAAGCCGTTGGTGGCCAGGGCGGCGCAGATCGCCGTCGAGGAAGGTGCACTCGAACTCGATACGGCCGCCGGCCCGCCGGGGTCGACCATCCGTCATCTCCTGGCCCATGCGTCAGGGTTGGCGATGGTCGA
Source organism: Mycolicibacterium komossense (assembly GCF_025822605.1). Classification (GTDB taxonomy): domain Bacteria; phylum Actinomycetota; class Actinomycetes; order Mycobacteriales; family Mycobacteriaceae; genus Mycobacterium; species Mycobacterium komossense. The sequence continues at coordinate 167,002 of NZ_JACKTY010000012.1, forward strand.
CGACGCTGTGATGGCACGCCCGGGCGCCCGCCGCATCTACTCCAATTACGGTTTCCGGGTTCTCGCCGAAGAGATCGAGCGCGCGGCCGGCTTCGGGTTCGACCGCTACTTGCACGAGGCGGTGTTCCAACCGCTGGGTATGACGGACTCGACGCTCGACGGCGGCGCGCGCACCGCCGGCCATGGGGGAGCGTCGACCGTGGATGACTTGGTGCGGTTCGCCGGTGATCTGCTGGCGCCCGCGATCGTCTCCGCCGAGATGCACGCCGAGGCGGTCTCTGTGCAATTCCCCGGACTGGCCGGAGTCCTGCCCGGTTATGGCGTGCAACGGCCCAACGACTGGGGACTCGGGTTCGAGATCCGGGCCACTAAATCACCGCACTGGACGGGGTTGGCGAACTCGCCCGCGACGTTCGGTCATTTCGGGCAGTCGGGCACCTTCATCTGGGCCGATCCGGTCGCCGGGCTGGCCCTGGTAGTACTGACCGACCGCGATTTCGGGGAGTGGGCGCTGCCGCTGTGGCCGGCCATCTCTGATGGAGTCCTGAGAGAATTCGGCGCAGACTAGCGCAACAGCTGTCACACAAGGCACAATAGACACGCGCGACACACAGATTGTGATGCTCGTTTGGATTCGTCAAGGTCGTTGGGGAAGACGTCCCTTGTGGAGCCGAAGGAGCAGCCATGCGTGAGTCGAATCAGTTCGCCGACGCGACGACAGGCGTGGTATTCATCCACGCCTCACCCGCGGCGGTGTGCCCGCACGTGGAGTGGGCACTTTCGTCGACCCTGAACGCCAGGGCGAATTTGAAGTGGACGCCCCAGGCGGCCATGCCCAATCAACTACGGGCGGTCACCAACTGGGTCGGGCCGGTGGGCACCGGTGCCCAGCTGGCCAATGCCCTGCGGTCCTGGTCGGTGCTGCGATTCGAGGTCACCGAGGATCCCAGTCCCGGGGTCGACGGTCAACGCTTCGTGCACACCCCGCAACTGGGGCTGTGGCACGGTGCGATGAGCGCCAACGGCGACACCATGGTCGGCGAGATGCGGCTGCGGACGCTGATGAATTCCGGTGCTGACGCGCTGGCCTCAGATCTGGACACCGTCCTGGGCACCGCCTGGGATGAGGCGCTGGAGCCGTACCGCGCCAACGGCGATATCGCCGGTGACGTCAGCTGGCTCCGCGGGGTCGGTTAGCCACCGCGCAGTTCTTCCCGCGAGCAGACGCAGAAGTCCCCTATCTCACGTGAAATGGGGGACTTTTACGTCTGCTCGCGCCGCAAAATCTGCAGCGCCCCGGGCACCGCGCTGATCTCGGCGGGCAACGGGCAGGCGTACTCGCCGTCGGCGTAGGCGTTGATCCCGGGCGATTCGACAGTGATGTTCGCCGCCCGGGCGGTGGTGACCTCGTCGAGGTCGACATGGGTGCCCTTGAACACCGTCGGGAACAGGCGGATCAACCGCGTGCGCGACGCCGAATGCACCATCGTGATATCCAGCAGCCCGTCGGCGTGATCGGCGTTCGGGGTGATCCGCATTCCGCCGCCGTAGCTGCGGGTATTGCCGAACGCGACCAGCGTCAGGTCGGTGATGATCTCCCGGTCTCCGTCGAGCACCAGCCGAAACGGCAGCAGCCGCAGCTTGGACAGCTCCGCGACCATCGCCACGTTGTAGCGCATCCGGCCGTGCGGCCAGCTCATCCGATTGGTCCGGTCGCTGACCAGCGAATCGAAGCCGGTGGCGACCACGGTGCCGAACCATTTCACCTGCCTGTTGCCGCGCTCGCCGCTCTCGATCCGGCCCAGATCGACGGTCTCGGCCCAGCCGTCGGCGACGATATCGGCCGCCGCTTCCGGGTCGCCGGTGGGCAGGCCGTACTCGCGGGCGTGGTCGTTGCCGGTGCCGGCGGGGATGATGCCCATCGGGGTGGCCCCGCCGCCCAACGCTTGCAGGGCGATCGAGATCACGCCGTCGCCGCCGGCCACCACCAGCGCGTCGGTGCCCTGGTCGAGGCTGTCGCGGACCAGGCGCCCGGCGTGATCGGCGTCGGCGCCGACGATCTCGATGACGTCGACGCCGCGCTGTTGCAGCCGGGCAATCGCGCGCTCGGCGGCATGCGGGGCGTTGCCGTGCCCGGAGGCCGGGTTGGTCAGCATCGTGACGCGGCCGATGGGCAGCCGAGCCCCGAGCCCGGTCATGGGATGAGCTTGCCGGGGTTCAGAATTCCCGCGGGGTCGAGTGACGCCTTGACGGCGCGCAATACCTGCACGCCCAGCTCGCCGACCTCGGCTTTCATCCACGGCCGGTGATCCGCTCCGACCGCGTGGTGATGAGTGATGGTGCCGCCGGAGCGCACGATCGCCTCCGACGCGGCCACCTTGGCTTTGTGCCACTGGTCGAGCGGATTGCCCCGCTGACCCGCGACGACGGTGAAGTACAGCGACGCGCCGGTGGGGTACACGTGCGAAATGTGGCACATCACCAGCGCGGGCGTGCCGGTTTCGGCCAGTGCGGTGGTCAGCGCCTCGGTGACCGCGGCTTTCAGAGCGGACAGATTCGACCAGGTGGTGGCCGTCTCCAGCGTTTCGCACAGTGCGCCGCCGGCCAGCAGCGAGTCCCGCAGATAGGGCGCGCCGAACCGGCCGGCCTCCCAGGCCCGGGCCGGTGCCTCGCCCAGCGAGGTGGCGCCATGCTCGATCAGCAGTGCCCGGGTTTCCGCGTGCCGGCTCTCGGCGTGGGCGAGCGCGCCTTCGAAGAGTGTCACCGCCAGGCAGCCGCCGGTGATCTGCTGTTCGCCGATGTGCTCGGTGGTGGCTAGGTTGACGCCGGTCTCTGCCTCATCGGAAAGTCGAAGGACCGTCGCGCCGGTCCCCGTTTGCACGACGGCACGCAGGGCATTCGCGCCCGCGTCGAAGTCCGGGAAGGACCAGGCCTCGTAGCGAGTGGTCTCCGGCACCGGATGTATCCGCAGCCGCACCCGGGTGATGACGCCGAATACCCCTTCGGAGCCGACGATCAGTTCGCGCAGATCGGGACCGGCGGCTGAGGCGGGAGCACGGCCGAGGTCGAGGATGCCGACCGGGGTGACTGCTCGCAGGCCGCGGATCATGTCGTTGATGCGGCCGTAACCGGCGGAATCCTGGCCCGACGAGCGCGTCGCGGCGAACCCGCCGATGGTGGCGAACTGGAAGCTCTGCGGGAAGTGCCCGAGGGAGAAGCCGTGCTCACCCAGCAGTCGCTCTGCCTCGGGGCCGGTCACACCGGCGCCCAACTCGGCCTCGCCGGATACGTCGTCGAGGTAGTGCAACTGGTCGAACCGCCGCAGATCCAGAGAGATGGCGGCCGTGAATTCGCCCCGGATCGGGTCGACGCCGCCGACGACGCTGGTGCCGCCGCCGAAGGGGACCACGGCGATGCGGTGCTGGGAGCAGTACTTGAGGACCTCGGCGATCTCGTCGTCCGAGCCTGGGGTCAGGACCGCGTCGGGGGCGTCCTGCGGCCCGGGGTCGGCGCGCCGCAGCAGATCGGGGGTGGATTTTCCGCCGGCCCGCAAGAGCCTGGCGTGGTCGTCGACGCCGCAGTTCTCGGCTCCGACGATGGTGGACAACGCCTCGCGGTCGGCCGTGGCCAATGCCGACGGCGTCAGCTGAACGGTGTCGGCCTCGAGTTCGGACTGCTCAGACGGCGTCACCCCCAGGGCTTGCTCGAGGAGCGAACGGATCCCCGCGGAGAGGGGTTTCGCCGCTGCCGGATCGCCCCAGGCATTCCACTTCATCGTCGGATGCTGCATGCGTTACAGTATTACAGATGCTGTCAATCAGTAATGCACCGGAGATCGGTGACCGCATTTTGGCGGCCGCCGCGAGCTGCGTGGTCGACTTCGGCGTCGACCGGGTGACACTGGCCGAGATCGCCCGCCGGGCGCGGGTCAGCCGCCCGACCATCTACCGGCGCTTTCCCGATACGCAGTCGATTCTCACGGCGCTGCTCACCAGCCGGGTCGTCGCCGTCCTGGACGAGGTACCGCAGACCGGTGCGGACCGCGCCGCCATCGTGGACCGCGTGATCGGAGTCGCGGCACGTCTGCGCGATGACGAGATCATCATGGCCGTACTGCATTCCGCACCCGAACTGGCGATGACCTATATCGCCGAACGTCTCGGGTCCAGCCAGCAGATCCTGATCGACGCCCTGGCCGCCGATCTCGCCGTGGCCCAGGCCGGCGGCAGTGTGCGGGCCGGTGACCCCGGTCAGCTCGCCGCGATGGTCCTACTGATTGTCCAATCGTCCGTCCAGTCGGCGCGGATCATCGAGAAGATCCTGCCCGTCGAGGTGCTCGCCGCCGAACTACGTCACGCTGTGAACGGATACCTGATCTGATGGTGCACAACACAAGTGGATCGCCTGCCCTGAATGCCACCCGCCGCGTCACCGACCTGACCGCGCTCGCCGACGGGGCCGCGCTGGACGTCCTGGTCATCGGCGGCGGTGTCACCGGCGCCGGTATCGCCCTGGATGCGGCTTCGCGCGGACTGTCGGTGGCGCTGGTGGAGAAACACGATCTGGCGTTCGGCACCAGCCGGTGGAGCTCGAAGCTGGTCCACGGCGGTCTGCGGTATCTGGCGACCGGCAATATCGGGATCGCCCGTCGCAGCGCCATCGAACGCGGAATCCTGATGACGCGCAACGCACCTCACCTTGTACACGCGATGCCGCAATTGGTTCCGCTGCTGCCGTCGATGGGCCGCGCGGAGCGGGCGATGGTACGTGCCGGTTTCGTTGCGGGCGACGGCTTACGGCGACTGGCCGGCACGCCCGCGTCGGCGCTACCCCGCTCGCGACGGGTCGGACCCGACCGTGCGGCCGAGCTCGCGCCCACCGTGCGGCGCGACGGGCTGGGCGGCGCACTGCTTGCCTACGACGGCCAGCTCATCGATGACGCCCGGCTGGTCGTCGCAGTCTGCCGCACCGCTGCCCAGCGGGGCGCCCGCATTCTGACCTACCTGGCGGCATCGCAGGTCACCGGCACCACAGCATGGTTGACCGACCAACGTACCGGCGAATCCTTCGGCGTCACTGCTCACGCCGTCATCAATGCGACCGGGGTGTGGGCGGGGGAGATCGACCAGGGCCTGAAGCTGCGGCCCAGCCGGGGGACGCATCTGGTGTTCGATGCAGCGGCGTTCGGTAATCCGACTGCGGCCCTGACGGTCCCGATTCCCGGCGAGCTCAACCGATTCGTCTTTGCAATGCCAGAACAATTGGGCCGGGTGTATCTGGGGCTGACCGACGAGGATGCGCCCGGGCCGATTCCCGATGTGCCACAACCGACTTCGGATGAAGTGGATTTTCTGCTCGCTACGGTGAACACGGCTTTGGATGTTCAGCTCAGTGCGTCCGACATCATCGGGTCATATGCCGGATTGCGGCCGCTGTTGGAGCCACTGGGGGATCGGAGGGCAGGAGCGCAGCGACCCGGGAAGAAGGCACAGCGCACGGCCGACATCTCGCGCGACCATGCGGTGATCGAGTCGTCGAGCGGAGTGATCAGCGTCGTCGGGGGCAAGCTGACCGAATACCGGCATATGGCCGAGGATGTGCTCGACCGTGCGGTCACGCTGCGCGGGCTGACTGCCGGACCGTGCCAGACCCGCGATCTGCCTCTCGTCGGCGCGCCGGGCAACCCGGGGTCGGCGGCGTCGGCAAGCCCGCTGCCATCGTCGTTGGTGGCCCGGTTCGGTGCGGAGGCGGCCAACGTCATCGCGTCGGCCACGTGCGAGCGGCCGACGGAGTCCGTTGCCGACGGAATCGACGTACTGCGTGCGGAATTCGAATACGCCGTCAGTCACGAAGGCGCGTTGACGGTCGACGACATCCTCGACCGTCGCACCCGCATTGGCCTGGTGGCCGCAGACCGCGAGCGGGCCGAGGCCGCAGCCAAGGAATTCGTGTGATTTCGGCGTGTTCGTAATCGCTCAGCGGTCACGAACACGCCGAAATCGCAAGGGTTACAGCGGGATATTCTTATGGCGACCGCGACGGGCGGGCGCTTCGGCCAGTGCCTGCGTCACCACGCTGCGGGTCTGGGCCGGGTCGATCTTGGCGTCGACGACACCGATCTCGATGGCGCTGTCCACCCCGCCGGCGATCCGCTCGTGCTCGGCGGCCAGTTCCTCGTGCAGGGCGTCGCGCTCTTCCGGCGCCGCGGCGGCCAGCTTCTTCTTGTGCAGGATGCCTACGGCTGCCTTGGCGCCCATCACAGCGACCTCGGCATCCGGCCAGGCGAACACCTTCGTCGCATTGAGCGACCGGGAGTTCATCGCGATGTAGGCGCCGCCGTAGATCTTGCGGGTGACCAGCGTGACGCGGGGGACCGACGACTCACCGAAGGCGTGCAGCAGTTTCGCGCCACGGCGAACCACGCCACCCCACTCCTGGTCGACACCGGGCAAGTAGCCGGGCACGTCGACGATGACCACCAGCGGAATGCCGAAGCCATCGCACAGACGCACGAAACGTGCTGCCTTCTCGGCGCTTTCGGAGTTCAGGCAGCCGCCTAGGCGCAGCGGGTTGTTTGCCAGCACGCCGACCGTCCGGCCCGACAGCCGGCCGAGGCCGACCACCATCGACGGTGCCCACTTGGCCTGGAATTCCTCGAAGGGGGCGTCATCGTCGAGCAGCGCGTTGACCAGCGGGTGCACGTCATAAGCGCGGCGGGCCGAATCCGGCAGCAGCGCACGCAGATCAGAATCGCCGGCTTCGGCCTTGGCGCGATCAAAATGGCCCTGCTGGCAGAAATATCCGACCAGCCGGCGACCGCGGGCATAGGCATCTGACTCGTCGTCGGCGACGATATGGCAGACACCGGACTTCTTGTGGTGGGTGTCGGGCCCGCCCAGCGAAGCCATGTCGACGTCTTCGCCGGTGACGCTGCGGACCACGTCGGGTCCGGTGACGAACACGCGGCCCTCGGGCGCCATGATCACCACGTCGGTCAGCGCCGGTCCGTACGCGGCACCGCCGGCGGCGAATCCGACGACGATCGAAATCTGCGGGATGTAGCCCGACGCCCGGATCATCGCCTCGAAGACCAGTCCGACGGCGTGCAGAGCCTTGACGCCTTCGGCGAGGCGGGCACCGCCGGAGTGCCAGATGCCCACGATCGGGCTCTGCTCTTCGATGGCCAGGTCGTAGGCATTGACGATATGGCGGCAGCCGTCGACACCCATCGCACCACCCATCACCGTGCCGTCGGTGCAGAAGGCGATGGTGCGGACACCGTTGACGGTGCCTGCACCGGCGAGCACGCCGGAGCGGTCGCGCTCGTGCAGCAACTCCACGGTGCCGTCGTCGAAGAAGCTGCTCAGTCGCAGCAGCGGGTCACGGGGATCGAGTGATTCGTTAACCGCTTCGGGCGCCATGGTCGTCATCTACGTCTCCTATGTGGGCTTTATCAGTACCGGCCAAAGGCGAGAGCGACATTGTGCCCGCCGAATCCGAATGAATTGTTGACGGCGTACCGGTAGTTACCAGTTCGCGGTTGTCCTGCCACCACATCGAGATCGATCTCGGGATCGAGATTCTCCAAATTCAGTGTGGGCGGCACAACGCCGTCCCGCAGCGCCATGATCGTGAGGATCGATTCCACCGCCCCGACCGCGCCGACCGAATGGCCGAGCGCAGATTTCGGTGCATAGATCGCGGGCCGATGGGTGCCGAGCGCGTTGTTGATTGCTTTGCCTTCCGCGACGTCGCCGACCTGGGTGCCGGTGGCGTGTGCGTTGACGTGGTCGATATCGCTGGGGGACAGTCCCGCCAGTTGAATGGCGCGGGAGATCGCGTACCCGGCCTGTTCCCCGTTCGGGTCGGGAGCCACGATGTGGAACCCGTCCGAGGTGACGCTGGCACCCATCAGTCGGGCCAGGATGTTGGCGCCGCGCGCTTTGGCGTGTTCCTCGGTCTCGACGACGAGCAGCGCTCCGCCCTCACCGAACACGAATCCGTTGCGGTCCTTGTCGAATGGGCGGCAGGCACCCGCGGGGTTGTCGTTGGTCGTGGACAACACGATGCGCATCTGCGCGAACCCGGCGATCGGAACCGCCTCGATCTTGGTCTCGACCCCACCGCAGATCGCCATGTCGGCTTCGCCGAACGCGATATTGCGCCAGGCATTCGCGATGGCCTCGGAGCCGGAGGCGCAGGCAGAGATCACGGTGCTGACCCCGGCCCGCGCCTTGCGCTCCAGCCCAACCGCGGCGGCCGCGGAGTTGGGCATGTACATCTGCACGGCCAGCGGCGAAACTGCGCGTAGACCTTTGGCTTTCAGCGCCTCGTAGGCGAAAAGCAGCTCTTCGCTGGAGCCCATGCCGGTGCCGATCGACACCATCAGGCGCCGGGGGTCGACCTCGGGTGAGCCGGCGTCCTTCCAGGCCCGCCGGCTCAACACCGTTGACATCTTCTGCAGGTAGGACAGCCGACGAAGTTCGACCTTCGTCATCTCACTGTCGAAATCCTCGAGGAGGTGACCGCCGATGCGAACCGGCAGGTCGAACTCCTCGACGAACGGATCCTCCAGCTTGCGGATGCCACTTTGGCCATCCAGCAGTGCTTTCCATGTCGACTCAGCGTCGGTCGCCAACGCAGTCGTCATCGCGACTCCGGTGACGACTACATCTGGGAGTCCATTGCCCGTAGTCAGCAGTGCCATTGGTGCCGCGAGTGCCTTCCTCGTCCTGATCAGTAACGTCCGAAAGCGAGCGCGACGTTGTGCCCGCCGAATCCGAACGAGTTGTTGATCGCGTACTGGTACTCGCCGTAACGGGGTTCGCCCGCAACGACATCCAGATCGATCTCGGGGTCGGGTGTCTCGTAGTTCAGCGTGGGCGGGATGACCCCGTCCCGCAGTGAGAGCACCGTCAGGATTGATTCCAGGGCGCCGACCGCTCCGATGGAGTGGCCGAGCGCACCCTTGGGTGCGTAGACCGCGGCATGCCCCACACCGGCGACCCGAAGCGCATTGGCCTCGGCGGTGTCACCGATCGGAGTAGCAGTGGCGTGGGCGTTGACGTGGTCGATGTCCTTGGGGTCCAGGCCCGCAGTCTCCATCGCACGCTTCATCGCGTGCCCGGCCCGCAGACCATCGGGCGCCGGGGCCACCATGTGGTAGGCGTCCGACGAGATACCCGCACCGAGCAGTCGGGCCAACGGCTTGGCGCCGCGTGCCTTCGCATGCTCCTCGGTCTCGATGATCATCAGCGCACCGGCCTCACCGAACACGAAACCGTCCCGGTTCTTGTCGAACGGCCGCGACGCCCCTTCCGGGTCGTCGTTGCGCGTCGACATCGCCCGCATCATCGAGAAGCCCGCAATGGGCAGCGCCTCGATAAGGCCTTCGACACCGCCGCAGACGGCAAAATCGGCGTCACCCATGACGATCTGACGCCAGGCGTGGGCGATGGCCTCCGACCCGGATGAACAGGCGGACACCGGGGTGATGACCCCGGCGCGCGCGCCCAGTTCGAGGCCGACGACCGCGGCCGCGCCGTTGGGCATGACCATCTGAACGGCGAGCGGGGACACCTTGCGGGGTCCGCCCTCGTTCATGGCGTCATACATTTCGACGATCTTCTCGCCGCCGCCGAGACCGGTGCCGATCACAACCGAGAACCGGTCGGGATCGACCTCGGGACTACCAGCGTTCTCCCACAACTGGTTTCCGACGTACTTGGCCATCCGCTGGACATACGACATCCGTCGCATCTCCAGGCGAGTCATGTGGGGGTCGAGCGGCTCCTTGAGGTGGCCGCCGATCTTGACTGCCAGATCCCACTTCCCGACGAAATCATCGTCGAGCACACGGATACCGCTTTCGCCCGCAAGCAGACCCTTCCACGTGCTCTCGATATCCGGCGCGATGGAAGTCGTCGCCGTGACGGCCGTGACTACGACGCTGGGAAAATCGCCGTTAGCAGTGGAAGGACGGTTCACTGCGTGAACTTCTCGCGGAGCGCTGCAGCAGCTTCGGGGTTCTCTTCCTCGAGCTTCTGGATGTAGGAGACGACGTCACCAACGGTGCGAAGGCCGGCAAGGTCCTCATCCGGGATTTTCACGCCGTACTTGTCCTCGGTCTGCACGGCGATCTCCACCATCGACAGGGAGTCGATGTCCAGGTCGTCGACGAAGGACTTCTCGGGGGTCACCTCAGAGGGCTCGATGCCGGTGACCTCTTCGATGATCTCGGCCAGTCCGGCGATGATTTCCTGCTCGTTAGCCACAGTGTGGCTCCCTTCATATTTTTGTGATGAAACTGAAAACGGGTCTTGCTTTTTGGTTGTCCCAGTGGACGCCGGCCTTTAGAGCGCGGCGAGTCCGTCCAGGTCTGCAGGGGATTTGACGGCGTGCGTCGGCACCCCCCGAAGTTCACGCTTGGCGATGCCGACGAGGGTGCCCGCGGGCGGGAACTCGACGATCGCACTCACGTTGTGAGAGCGCAGGCTCTCGTTGCACAGATCCCACCGCACGGGGCGGGTCAGCTGCGAGACCAGCTTGGTCATGGCGTCTTCGGCCGAGGCGACCGGCTGGCCGTCGGCGTTGGACAGCAGGGTAACGGTGGGAGCCACAGAATCGGCGGTCGCCACGCTGGCGGCAGCGGCGGAGTAACCGTCGAGTGCCGAGGCCATGAACTCGGTATGGAAGGCGCCGGCAGTGGCCAGCGCGCGAACGCGGGCCTTGGCGGGCGGGTTCTCGGAGAGCTTCTGCAGCGAGTCCAACCGGCCGGCGGCGACGATCTGTCCGGCGGCGTTGCGGTTGGCGGGCACCAGCTCGAGATCCGCCAGCGCGGCGAGCACCTCGGCTTCGTCGCCGCCGAGCACCGCCGACATGCCGGTGGCTTCGTGGGCGCAGGCCTTGGCCATCTCGGCGCCACGGGTGGCAGCCAGTGCGACGGCGTCATCGGCCGAGATCAGGCCGGCGATCGCGTATGCGGCGATCTCACCGACGGAATGGCCGGCCACGATGGTGTCCCGGCCGGCGAGCAGCCCGCGCTTGGTCAGTTCTTGATGGGCCAGCAGGGTCGCCGCGACAACGAGCGGCTGGGTGATGGCGGTGTCGGTGATTTCCTCCGCCGTGGCGGTGGTGCCGAGCCGCGCCAGGTCCAGTCCGCTTGAGGCCGACCAGGAGGCAACCTGGTCCGCCGCACCCGGCAGTTCGAGCCAGGGGGCGAGCATGCCAGGAGTCTGCGAACCCTGTCCGGGCGCAAGCAATGCGATCACGTAATTAAGAGAACACTGTGAAGTGGGTTTTGCACGGTGTAAGAGATTATGAACCTTGTCTTAGGTTTTTGTGGAGATCCCACAAAACAGCACGTGATGGGACTTTCTCGATACCGTGCCGCGACCTGTTACATGGGATGCGTCACACTCTTAGGAATCCCGAGGTGGTCTGCGACCGACGCAGTGGAGGCATTTGACGTGCTGGAATGCTGCTCCTGATGGGCCAGACGCCCGACCGTCGAAGCAACTCTAAGAACGTAGGCGTCCCGGGGCAGCGTGGGATCGCGACCAGTGAAATCTGTGATCCGCTTGAGGCGATATCGGACGGTATTTGGATGAACGAACAACTTGCGCGCGCAGGCCTCGATCGCGCCACCCGAGTCGAGGTATGCGTCCAGGGTTTCGGTCAGTGCCGGGCCGGCATCGGCCAGCGGCCGCATCACATCGGTGTGCAGCGCGGCGATCGCGGCGGTATCGCCCATCAAGGCGCGCTCGGGAAGTAGTTCCCTGGCCAGAACCGGTCGCGGGGCGCCCGTCCAGCCCCCGACGGCGTTCATCGCCGCGATGGCCTCGGCGGCGCTGTGATAGGCCGCCGTGAGCATCGGCACCGTCGGCCCGATCACCACCGGCCCCTCGGAGTACGCCCCCAGTAGATCGCCCAGGAATCGGTCGGTGTGCGACAACGGGCCGGAGACGATCGCGATCAGCCAGGTGCCGTGGACATCGGTGAGGGCGGCGCGGCCGTGATTCGTGGCGACCTGGCGGATATCCTCGCTCGCCACCGCGGTGCGATTGACCGGCGGGGTGCCGACGATGACAGTGGCCGGTGAAGTGGTGTCCCAGTTCAACGCAGCGGCCCGGGACAGGAGTTCGGCACCGGCATCGCCGCGCACGACGGCATCGACGACGCTGGCCTCCATACGGCTGTCCCAGGCCCCACGCGCTTCGGCGGCGTCGGCGTAGCCCGAGGCCGCCGCGAAAGCCAGGTTTCGGCTGTAGCGCAGGATGCCGACCGTCAGCGCGATCTGCTGCTCGTCGGAGCGGGCCAGCATGGGCACGACTTCCTCGAAGAACTCCATCGCCACGCGCACCATGTCAACGGTCTGGGCCAGCGCGATGCGACGGGTCAGCTCCTGCGGGACGAGCGCGAACGCCTCCGCGGTGTAGCCGACATTGCTGCGCGGGTCACGCATCCATTCGGCGAAGTTGACCAACGCCGTCTGCACGACCAGTTGCACGCTGGCTCGCTGCGATGCCTCGAGTTCGGCGAAGAACGGCAGCCGTTCCTGCATGACATGTACCGCTTCGGTCGACAACCGCCCCGAGTATTGCTTGAGCCGACGGGTCAGCGACTCGGGGAGGTTCTCCAGCAGCGCCAACGGCGTCCGCGTCGGAGTGGGCTTGTTGTCACTCACTCCTAAAAGCTACGCCCGTTTTCTGGTCGTTCTCTCCAAACGCTGACCCGTCGGCGCTGCTGGACCCGATTTGCTATGCGCTCCCGGTGTCCCGGAACGACACGCTGGCGGCCAGCACATCGTCGATCTTGTACTGCTTGGCTGCCGCCACGGCGACCGATGGATCGATCTCACCGTCGCGGGCCAACGCCTCCAGTACTGCCACCACCACCGATTCGGCGTCGGTGTTGAAGTACCGCCGTGCGGCCGGGCGGGTGTCGGAGAAGCCGAACCCGTCGGTGCCGAGGGTGACGTAGGTGCCGGGCACCCAGGGCCGGATCAGTTCCGGCACGCCGCGCATCCAGTCCGACACCGCGACGACAGGGCCTGAGGCTTTCTCCAGCGCCTTGGTCACATACGGCGTTCCCGCCGGCTTGTCGGGATGGCGCAGCAGCTGCTTCTCGACCTCGACACCGTCGCGGTTGAGCTCACCCCAGCTGGTCACCGACCAGACATCGGCGGCAACGTCCCATTCGGCGGCCAGCAGGTCAGCCGCCCGCAGGGCCTCCGGCATCGCCACGCCCGAGGCCAGGATCTGCGCGATATTGGAACGGGATTCGGGCGCTTTCCGGTATCGGTAGATGCCCTTGAGCAGTCCCTCCGGGTCGAAATTCTCCGGCTCCTTGGGCTGGGCGTAGGGCTCGTTGTAGATCGTCATATAGAAGAAGATGTTCTCGGGATCCTCCCCGTACATCCGCTCCAGGCCGCTTTCGATGATGTAGGCGATCTCGTAGGCGAAGGCCGGGTCATAGGAGACCACCGCAGGGTTGGTGGACGCCAGCAGCAGCGAGTGCCCGTCGGCGTGCTGCAGGCCTTCGCCGGTCAGCGTGGTCCGGCCGGCGGTGGCGCCCAATACGAATCCGCGGGCCATCTGATCGGCCGCCGCCCAGAAGCCGTCACCGGTGCGCTGGAACCCGAACATCGAATAGAAGATGTAGATCGGGATCATCGGCTCGTTGTGCGTGGCGTACGACGTGGCCACGGCGGTGAACGATGCCGTCGAGCCCGCTTCGTTGATGCCCTCGTGCAGGATCTGGCCGATTTCGCTCTCCTTGTAGGCGAGCATCAGTTCGGCGTCGACGGCGGTGTAGAGCTGGCCGTTGCGGTTGTAGATCTTCAGGCTCGGGAACCACGAGTCCATGCCGAACGTGCGGGCCTCGTCGGGGATGATCGGCACAATACGCGGGCCAATCTCCTTGTCGCGCAACAGTTCTTTGAAGGTCCGCACCGTCGCCATGGTGGTGGCGACCTCCTGATTGCCCGAGCCCTTCTTCAGCGCCTTGTAGACATCGCGCGGAGGCAACGGCAGGACCTTCGTCTTGGTGCGACGTTCCGGGACGAATCCGCCCAGGGCCCGGCGCCGGTCGAGCAGGTACCGGATCTCCGGGGACTCCGGGCCGGGGTGGTAGTACGGCGGCAGGTACGGATTATCTTCCAGCTCCGCGTCGCTGACCGGGATCCGCTGCGTATCGCGGAAGTCCTTGAGGTCTTGCAGCGCAAGCTTTTTCATCTGGTGCGTGGCATTGCGGCCTTCGAAGTGCTTGCCCAGTGTGTAGCCCTTGATGGTGTGGGCCAGGATCACCGTCGGCTGGCCCTTGTGCTCGTTGGCCGCGCGGTAGGCCGCGTAGACCTTGCGGTAGTCATGGCCGCCGCGCTTGAGGTTCCAGATCTCGGCGTCGGTCATCGGCTCGACGAGCGCTTTGGTGCGTGGGTCTCGGCCGAAGAAGTGATCACGCACGTAGGCGCCGTCGTTGGCCTTGTAGGTCTGGAAGTCGCCGTCGGGGGTGGTGTTCATCAGGTTCACCAGGGCGCCGTCCTTGTCGGCGTGCAACAGTGCATCCCACTCGCGGCCCCACACCACCTTGATGACATTCCAGCCCGCACCGCGGAAGAACGACTCCAGCTCCTGGATGATCTTGCCGTTGCCGCGGACCGGGCCGTCGAGGCGCTGCAGGTTGCAGTTGATGACGAACGTCAGATTGTCCAGGCCCTCCAGCGCGGCCATGTGGGTCAGTCCGCGGCTCTCGGCCTCGTCCATCTCACCGTCGCCCAGGAACGCCCACACGTGCTGATCGGAGGTGTCTTTGATGCCCCGGTCATGCAGGTAGTGGTTGAAGCGGGCCTGATAGATGGCGTTCATCGGGCCTAGGCCCATCGACACCGTCGGGAATTCCCAGAAGTTGGGCATCAGCCGCGGGTGCGGATACGAGGGGAGCCCGCCGCCGGGATGGCTGTGCTCCTGACGGAAGCCGTCAAGCTGATCAGCGCTGAGTCGTCCTTCGAGGAAGGCCCTGGCGTAGATACCGGGGGAGGCGTGCCCCTGAATGAAGACCTGGTCGCCGCCGCCGGGGTGGGCCTTGCCGCGGAAGAAGTGGTTGAAGCCGACTTCGTAGAGCGCCGCCGATGACGCGTAGGTCGAGATGTGGCCGCCCACGCCGACGCCAGGGCGCTGGGCGCGGTGCACCATGATCGCGGCG
Source organism: Mycolicibacterium komossense (assembly GCF_025822605.1). GTDB lineage: Bacteria > Actinomycetota > Actinomycetes > Mycobacteriales > Mycobacteriaceae > Mycobacterium > Mycobacterium komossense. The sequence goes on from NZ_JACKTY010000012.1 coordinate 182,203, forward strand.
TTCCAGCGGATCCAGGCGCGGAATCGTCGCTCGACGTCCTCGTCGCCCGGGAACCACGGTTCCAGCTCGGTCGGGATGGTGTTCACGTAGTCGGTTGAGGTCAACGCCGGGATGGCGACGCGTTGCTCGCCGGCACGCTCCAACAACCGGAGCATCAGGTACCGGGCCCGGGCCGGCCCTGAGCGGGACAACAAATCGTCGAACGATTCCAGCCATTCGCCGGTCTCGTCGGGATCGATATCGGGCAGGTACGAGGCAACGCCTTCACGAATCACCCGAACCCGGTCGGGTTCAGCTGCGGTGCCGGAGTTTTGGGCCAGGTCTTGGCGCACGAACTCGGTGGTCAACTTCCGCTCCTAGCTTGAGGTTCCAGGGGATTCCCCTGTCGGTGTCTATCGTGCCGCACTTCGTTCTCCGGCGGTGACCGGATCCGGATTGACCCGAAGTGCCGCAAGCGGTACCCGCGGTCACGGTTGGTGGCGGTAACGTCTGCGACTGTGCTGATCAGATGGCCGCGAGAGGTCTGGCGCGGGTCCCGGATCGGCGCTCTGATCGCCGGCGGCGCGGTGGCGGCGTTGATGGGGCTGCTGGGCTGCACGACGGTCGTCGGCGGGTCCGCCGACGTCGACACCAACGCCGCGCCCGCCTACAAGGCCTCGGTGACGACGTCGATAGCGCAATCGGCGGCCAGCTCCAGCGCGAAGGAGACCGAGCGACAACTGTCGTCGACCACCGCTGCCGTACATACCGCCTGCGAGACGCTGAGTACCAGCAGCGCCGATGCCGTCGATGCGCTCAACTCGTTCGTGGCCGCGATGAACTCCAGCGGTGACCCGACGCCGACCGAAGGCCCCGCCGGTGCGGCACTGAACAACAGCGCGGATCTGGTCGCGACCAGCGTCAACAGCACCTTGCCGCAGCCCATGCAGGATGCGTTCAACGCCTGGAGCGATGCCGCCCACGCCACGGCGACGGCGGTCCTGGGACACCTCCCGCCGGCTGATTTCAACGCCGCCGTGACCCGGTTGAACGACACCAGGGCCAACGCGTTGAATCTCTGCGATGCGGCCTACTGAACGGTCAGTGTCGTGTTGCCGGTGACCTGCCGATGCGCTCTGTGCGACGATTAGGTCCATTACACACAGCGCAGATGTTGAAGGAGGTCCCACGTTGGTCGCGGCGGACGACGCCCCGCACTACGCCCGCAAATTGGGCATCCAAAAAGAGCAGGTTGTTCAGGAACTCGGCTGGGACGAGGACACGGACGACGACATTCGTGCAGAGGTGGAAGATGCCTCCGGTGCAGAGTTGCTCGATGAAGATGCGGACGAGGTCATTGACGTCGTCCTGTTGTGGTGGCGTGAAGGGGACGGGGACCTGGTAGACGCCCTGATGGATGCAATCGCGCCGCTTGCGGACGATGGCATCATCTGGGTACTGACACCGAAGACGGGCAAACCGGGGCACGTGATGCCCGCTGAGATCGCCGAGTCGGCGCCGACAGCGGGTTTGATGCAGACCTCGTCGGCCAACTTGGGCGACTGGAGTGCCAGTCGGCTGGTGCAGCCCAAATCGCAGGGCAAAACTCGCTGATGCTGGAAGTCGGCGCACCGGCGCCCGACTTCACGCTGAAGGACCAGAACGGGCGCCCGGTGTCGTTGAGCGGCTACTCGCTGCCTTCGGAAGGCGCGAAAAGCGTTCTGCTGGTGTTCTTTCCGCTGGCATTCACCGGGATTTGCCAGGGCGAGCTTGACCATGTCCAGGAGCACCTGGCCTCATTTCAGAACGACGAGACCGTGACCTTGGCGATCTCGGTCGGGCCGCCGCCGACGCACAAGGTGTGGGCCACGCAGAGCGGATTCTCTTTTCCGGTGCTCTCCGATTTCTGGCCCCACGGCGCCGTCGCGTCGGCGTACGGGGTGTTCAACTCCGCTACCGGTTTCCCCAACCGTGGGACTTTCCTGGTGGACCGGTCCGGAGTGATCCGGTTCGCCGAATGCAAAGAGCCGGGCGAGGCCCGCGATCAGAGTCTGTGGACGGCCGCGCTGGCGGCTGTGGGGTCCGTACCGGGGCCTGGGCTTGGGTCGGGGTCGAGATTGCGCCCAGGGTCGTGATTTCGGCCGTGCAGCAGCTCTGGTGTCAATCCCGACGATTTTGGGTTGGCCCCACCTCGCCGGTAACCTGCTCCGGCACGGGCGTGTAGCTCAGTGGTAGAGCTCTGGTTTTACACACCAGCGGTCGGGGGTTCGAAACCCTCCGCGCCCACCATCAAAACCGCAGGTCAGAGGCCTGCGGTCAAAATTTCCGGGCGGTTGTCGAGACCCCCGTTGTGCCAAGAGATTCGAACTCGCGATCCACGGGGTGCCAGCACTGATCCGACACTGCACGAGTCGGCATTCATTGCTCTTTTACCTCGACCCCGGGTGAGATGCCGCCGCGGTGGGGCGGAGCGGCAGCCCGTGTTCAACCGCCGGTGAAAACCGGCCTCTGCTTCGAGAGAAATGCCGCGACGGCTGCAGTGTGATCCTTGGATGCGCCGGCACGCGTCTGTGCTGCGGCCTCCTCGGTGAGTGTTTCTTCGAGGGTGCGCGGGTATGAGGTTGCGAGAAGTCGCTTGGTTTCGGCGTAGGCCCGAGTCGGCCCGGCAGCGAGTCGGCTGGCCAGCGCGCTTGCTTCTTCGACGGCGTTGCCTGGTTCGACGAGACGGCTGACCAAACCCATGCGGTCCGCCTGCTCACCGGTGAAGGGTTCGGCGAGCAGGATCAGCTCTTTGGCTCGCGCCTCGCCCAGTGCGCGGGGGAGCGAGTGCGCCAGGCCCGAGTCGCAGGTGAGGCCGATAGAGCTGAAGGCGGTGGACAGGTTGGCGTTGCGCGCGACGACTCGTAGGTCGCAGGCCAGGGCGAATCCCAGGCCGGCTCCTACGCAGACGCCTTCGATGGCTGCGATGACCGGCTTTGGCATCTGTGCCAGTGCGAGCACGATCGGTGAGTAGTGCTCTTCTACGGTGTCGAAGGCGTGGCCAGGTCGGTCGGCCAGCAGTGTCGCATGTTCGGCGAGATCTTGGCCTGCGCAGAACTGCCCGCCTGCGCCTGTGAGGACGACTGCTCGCACTGTGCAGTCACCGGCGAGGCGGCCGAGTTCGTCGCGAAGCGCGGTCTTGACGTTGTCGTTGAGGGCGTTCCGTCGTTGGGGCCGATTGATCGTGACGGTGGCCACCGAGTCTTGCTGGGTGGTCACCACTGGTGCGTCGTCGTTGTTCAGGTATGTCATCTCTGCTCCTGGATGATGGGGCGGTGAAGTGATCGGCTGCGCCCCCGGAACTCGGCGATCACGGTGTCGGTGTTTCGCACGGTCACGTCGTACACGCCGGAGCGGCCTCGCAGCGCGATCTGTCGGGCTTCGGCGACAAGAGTGTCGCCGAGCCGGCCCGACTCGAGGAAGGTGATGTCGAATCCTGCTGCTACGGTAACGATTCCGTGGCTATTGCAGGCCAAGGCGAACGCGCTGTCTGCCAGACTGGCGATCAGGCCACCGTGGCAGAGGTCCCAACCGTTGACCATATCGTCGCGAATCCTCATCGACACCTGGGCGGAGCCGGGGGCCACTTTGTCGATGACCATGCCCAGTGCCTTGCTGGCGTGGTCTTTGGACCACATGATCTCGGCGCTGCGCGAAGCGAGCTCCTGGGCATTAGGAGTCACCATGCGTAGAAACCTTGTCCGGTCTTGCGCCCGAGATGGCCGGCGGAAACTTTGTCGCGCAACACCTTCGGGGGTGTGAAGCGGGGACCGAGTTCGTCGGTCAGATGTTCGGCGATCGCGAGACGTACGTCGAGGCCGACGATGTCGGTCGTCTTGAGAGGTCCGACGGGGTGGCGGTAGCCCAGCGTCATTGCGGTATCGATGTCTTCTGCCGAGGCGACCCCTTCGTCGAGCATCCGCATGGCTTCCAGAGCGATGGCCACACCAAGCCGGCTACTGGCGAAGCCAGGGGAATCGGTCACCGTGATGGCCGTCTTGCCCAATCCGGCCACCCAGCGCTGGGCTTGCTCGACGAGTTCGGGTGTCGTCCGGCTGCCGACCACGACTTCGACCAGATCGCTGACGGGGACCGGGTTGAAGAAGTGCAGTCCGATGACCCGGCCGGGATGCGGAAGGTGTTCGGCGATCCGGTCGATGGACAGGGAACTGGTGTTGGAGCCTATCGCCGCGTGTGGGGCGACATCGGCGATCACGGTGAGGATTCGGCGTTTGAGATCGACCAGCTCTGGCACTGCTTCGATGACCAGTTCTGTGTCGGCCAGTGCCGCCGGATCGGTGTCGACGATGATATCGCCAGTGGCGTTGACACCCTTTTCGGCGGCTTTGGCCAGGCTCTTTTCGACGCGTTCGCGGGCCGCCTCCGCGGTGCGGTCGTCGCCCTCGATGACGGTGACCTGTGCTCCGACGACAGCGAATGCGTGCGCGATACCGGCGCCCATGCGGCCCCCGCCGTAAACGCCGACCTTAGAGGGTATTTCGGTCACTTTCTCTCCTTGCGTCGTTCGAGGAACGAGGTCATTCGGTCGTGTTTGTCCGAGGTTTCGAAGAGGACGGCCTGGGCGACGTTGTCGATGAGGGGATGGGCTGCGCGGGGTGCGTGGAAAACTGACTTCGTGAGCCGTACCGCCAGTGGCGCCTGACCTGTGATCCGGTCAGCAAGTCGGTGTCCGGCGGCTTCGAGGTCGGCGGCGGGTACCACCTCGTTCAGCAGTCGCGCCGCGTGCGCCTCGGTTGCGGTCAGGGTCCTGCCGGCAAGGAGAATCTCTTTGGCCAGTGGTTCGCCGACAAGCTCGCTGAGCCGCCACGCGGCGCCGGCGGCGGCCAGAATGCCGAGCCCGGGCTCGGGGTTGCCGATCTTGACCATTGGTGTGCCGATACGGAAATCACAGGCGTAGGCCAGTTCTGCGCCGCCGCCGAGGGCGTACCCGTCGAGCAGTGCGACGACCGGCATCGGCAGGCGGTGGATCCGGTCGAAGATGGCGGAGTTGATGCCGGCCAGAGCATCGTCGCGGCGTCGTTCACGCAGTTGGCCGATATCGGCGCCGGCGGCGAAGGTACCGCCGGAACCGATGAGCAGCGCTACTCGTGGAGACCGTTCGAGTTGTGCACATGCGTCGTGGAGCGCAGACACCAGGGCTTGGTCGATGGCGTTGCGCACTTCAGGACGGTTGAGTCGCAACACCACCCGGTCATCGAATTCTTCCACCAGAAGGGGCATTTCGCTCATGGCCGCTCCAGTAGCAGCGCAGATCCTTGCCCGACGCCGACACACATGGTGGCCAGTCCGCGACGACCACCAGCGCGCTCGAGTCGGTTCAGCAACGTCACTGTGATGCGAGTGCCTGAGCATCCCAGCGGATGACCCATGGCGATCGCGCCACCGTCGCTGTTGACGAGTTCGCTGTCGAGGCCGAGGTCGCCGATGCACGCCAACGCCTGCGCAGCGAATGCTTCATTCAACTCCACGGCATCGAGATCATCGACGGTCCAGCCGGTTCGGGCGAGCACCTTGTGCGTGGCCGGAACCGGACCGATGCCCATGACGTCGGGGGCGACACCTGCGTTGGCTGCCCCGACAACCCGGGCGCGTGGCGTCAACCCGTGCCGTGCCGCATAGCTCTCGCTGACCAGGATCACCGCTGCGGCACCGTCGTTGAGCGCACTCGAGTTACCGGCGGTGATCTTTCCACCCGGCCCGTGGATCGGTTTGAGACCCGCCAACCTCTCCAATGTGGTGTCCGGCCGTGGACCTTCGTCGACGGCGGTGTCACCTACGGCGATCACCTCGTTGTCGAAGTGCCCGTTCTTCCAGGCATTTACAGCACGCTGGTGGGAGCGCAGCGCGAAAACATCACACTGTTCGCGGCTGAAGTTCCACCGCTCGGCGACGCGCTCAGCGGTCTGCGGCATCGTGAGCGTGGTGTCGGCATCGAAGGTTGGATTGGTGAATCGCCAACCGATCGAGGTGTCGAAACTCCCGCCGGGTTTCGACCAAGCGCGGCTGGGCTTTTCAGTGACCCATGGCGCTCGGGTCATGGATTCGACACCACCGGCGACCACCACATCGGCGTCGCCGGCGGCGATCGCCTGCCGTGCCATCGCAATGGCGCTGAGCCCGGAGGCGCACAGTCGGTTGACTGTGACACCCGGTACGGAGTCCGGTAATCCGGCCAGCAGGGCGGCCATCCGCGCGACGTTGCGGTTGTCCTCGCCAGCTTGGTTCGCCGCTCCAAAGATCACTTCGTCGATGTCGGAGGGATCAACCCCGCAGCGGTCGACGACCGCGCGCACTGCGGTGGCGGCCAGATCGTCCGGTCGGATCGCGGCGAGGGCGCCGCCGTAGCGGCCGATGGGCGTACGAAGACCGTCGAGGATGAATGCCTCAGGCATCGGAGTCCTTTGGTTGTGGGGTCTCAGGCGTCGAAGTCGACGGTCACTTCTGTACTGATGGGGAAGGTCTGGCAGGCCAGGATGAAGTTGTCGGCCACCTCTGCGGGTTCGAGCGCGTAGTTACGCACCATGTCGACCTCACCGTCACAGACCTTGGCGCGGCACGTGCCGCACACTCCGCCTTTGCAGGCGAAGGGCAGGTCGCCGCGGGTCTCCTGTGCGGAGTCCAGGATGGTCCTGTCCCGCGCCATGGTGGTGGTGGCGGCCCGCCCGTCGAGCACGACGGTGACTTCGCTGGTGTCGCCGCCGATTACGCGGTCGCGGTGGCGCAGCTGCGGGGGAGGGGCGTCGACGTAGAACAGCTCGAAGTGCACCCGCTCGGCGGGGACCCGCAGCTCGCTGAGCACCAGCCGCGCGTCGGCAAGCAGGCCGAACGGGCCGCACAGCCAGACGTGATCGACCTCGTGGACGGGCACCAACGCGGTGAGCAACTCGCGCAGTCGTTCTGCGTCCAAGCGGCCGGAGAACAGCTCGACGTCACGAGCCTCGCGGGAGAGCACGTGGATCAGATCGAATCGGTGATGATGGGCGTCTTTGAGGTCGGCGAGTTCGTCGGCGAACATCACCGAGGTGGTGGTGCGGTTACCGTAGAGCAGCGTCACATGCGCCGACGGGTTGGTCAGTACCGTCGCCGCGATCGACAGCATGGGGGTGATGCCGGATCCTGCGGCGATGCAGAGGTGGCGCCCCCCTTGCTGGGCATCGGCGCGAAAGCTCCCAGTGGGTCCCTGCACCTCGATGCGGTCGCCGACCTTGACATCGCGCACCAACCATGACGAGAACAGCCCGTCCGGGATCTCCCGTACACCGATGCGGGGCGCGCTGCCCGCTGGTGAGCAGATCGAATAGCTGCGGCGGTGCTCTACTCCGTCGACGGTGCGTCGCAGTGTGAGTGCTTGGCCGGCATGGAATTCGAAGTTTTCGCGAAGGCTGTCGGGTACCGCGAACGTCACGGCCACGGCATCGTCGGTCACGCGCACGATGCGGGTCACCGTCAACGGGTGAAACGCCGAAAGTGTGGCGCGGTCCTCTGGGGTCAGTAGGCCGGTCACCTCAAATCTCCTTCACGTGGTCGAACGGCTCCAGACACGTCTGACAGCGGTAGAGCGCTTTGCACGCCGTCGAACCGAACTCCGAGGTCACCTCGACCTCGGTGGACGCGCATTGCGGACACCGCACGGCGCGGCGCGTGGGTGACAGTTGCAGGGCGACCGGGCCGCGGTGTCGTGGTGCGGGCCCTGGTGCTGAGATCCCTGCCTCGGTGATTGCCGCCCGACCCGCCGGGGTGATCCAATCGGTCGTCCATGCGGGGTGCAGCGAAACTCGGACTCGAACATCGTCGAAACCGTTGTCCTGCAATCTATGTACGAGATCGTCCCGCATGGTGGCCATGGCCGGGCACCCGGAGTAGGTGGGGGTGATAGACACGACGACTGTGGTCCCGTCGAGCTCGACCTCGCGCAGTACACCCAGGTCGGCCAGAGTCAGCATCGGCAGTTCAGGATCGACGACGGTCGCCGCCACCGTGCGAGCACGATCGAGGTCGACCAGGCGAGGCTCGATCATGGTGCTCACCAGGTTCCCTCGGGATGTGCGCGGGCGACGACCTGCATCTCGGCCAGCAGCCTGCTCAGCGCTTCGGTGTGCAGACCATGGCGGCCTGTGCGGCGTTGCACCCCGGCCAGGGGCCGGGCCGTCGGCCGCTCGAGACCGGCGGCCACCAGTACCTGCTCGATCACCACGTCGATCTCGTCGGCGACGGTGGCCGGGTCGACCCCGACTCCCGTGGCGGCGGCTTCGCGCTCCACCGGATGGGTGTCCCGCAGCTCTCCCCACAGCGGCCAGAGGCCGGTCATGGCGGCAACGAGCCGTCGGCGAGACTCATCGGTGCCCTGCGCCAGCGTCACGAACCAGCGGCCCGCGAAATCTCGATGATAGGCAAGCTCTTTGACGCCCTTGGCCGCGACGGCGGCCAGCACCGCGTCGGTGCTGTGCGCGAGGCGTTCGAACAGCGCGAGCCGCCAAGTGGCGAACATCAGGATCCGGGTGATGGCCTCGGCGAAGTCACCGTTGGGAACTTCGGCTAAGTGGATATTGCGGAACTGGTCCTGGTCGCGGAAGAACGCCAGCCGGTCCTCATCGGGTACCGGTGATCCTGAGGGCAGGGTGGGAACGACCGACGCGTCGGCAGCGGCGGCCCGGGCGAGCAGCAGCCGTGCCTGCCCCAACAGGTCGAGCGCGATGTTGGCCAGCGCGATGTCCTCTTCGAGGTCCGGAGCGTTGCTGCACCACTGCGAAAGCCGTTGTGACAGAACCAGTGCGTCATCGCCGAGCATCAGACAGTATTGCGCCAGGACGGTCGGGTTCACGCCGGCGGGGATGGTGGTGTCCACTCCAGCGAGCGGGTCTTCGAAGTCGGTGCCGAAAGCCCAGTGGGCGTCGTTGACCAGCAGGCCGGCGTAGGCATTCTCGTGCTCGTCGGTTGCGGGGGTATGTACGTCAGGCATAGGTGTCTCCGCGCTCACATGTGGGGTACGTGGTCGGGGATGTCGTAGAAAGTGGGATGCCGGTACACCTTGTCGCCGCTGGGGGCGAACAACGGATCCTTCTCATCCGGGCTGGAGGCCACGATCCGGTCGGAGCGAACCGCCCAGATGCTGACACCTTCGTTGCGCCGGGTATAGACATCGCGGGCATGGCACAGCGCCATCTCGTCGTCAGGGGCATGCAGGGAGCCGACATGCACGTGGTTGAGACCTCGTTTACCGCGGACGAAGATCTCATACAGCGGCCATTCACCGCTGATCTGGTGGGTCATCGGGTGAGTTCCTTCTGTTTGGACGCGAACGCGGTGGCTGCCTCACGCACCCACGCTCCCTCGTCACGGGCCTTTCTGCGGTGGGCGATGCGCTGAGCGTTGCAGGGACCGTCACCTTTGACCACGGCCCGGAACTCGTCCCAATCGATCTCGCCGAAGTCGTGTGACTGCCGATGCTCGTTCCACTTCAGGTCCGGGTCGGGCAACGTGACGCCGAGTGCTTTGGCCTGGGGGATCGACATATCGACAAACCGTTGGCGCAATTCGTCATTGGTGTGTGTCTTGATACCCCATGCCATGGATTGCTCAGTGTTGGGAGAGGCGTCATCGGGTGGGCCGAACATCATCAGCGCCGGCCACCAGAACCGGTTGACCGACTCCTGCACCATGGCGCGCTGGGCGTCGGTACCGCGCATCATCGTCATCAGCAGCTCGTACCCCTGCCGCTGGTGAAATGACTCCTCCTTGCAGATTCGGATCATCGCGCGGCCGTAGGGCCCGAAAGACGTACGGCACAACGGAACCTGGTTGCAGATCGCAGCGCCGTCCACCAACCAGCCGATGGTGCCGACGTCGGCGTAGGTCAGGGTGGGGTAGTTGAAGATCGACGAATATTTCTGTGCGCCGCTGATCAGCAGGTCGGTCAGTTCCTGCCGGGACGCACCCAACGTCTCCGCTGCTGAGTACAGGTACAGCCCGTGACCGGCTTCGTCCTGCACCTTGGCCAACAGGATCGCTTTGCGTCGCAGTGAGGGAGCACGACCGATCCAGTTGCCCTCGGGTTGCATTCCGATGATCTCTGAATGCGCGTGCTGCGCAACCTGTCTGATGAGCGTTTTGCGGTAGGCATCGGGCATCCAGTCGCGGGGTTCGATGCGTTCCTTGGCGGCGACGGTCGCCTCAAACCGTGCGGCGAGTGTGGGATCTGCGACGGCCGAGGACATGGGCACCTCCGGTGCTTGGACGACTTCTCGCGGGCTATTTACTGACCGAACGGTCTGTACTATGTTGGCACACGCAGAGCGGACCGCGCAATGGCCCGCGCGCATCGATCGGAAGGAAGCTCATCGTGAGCGCACTGCTGGAGAGCTATATCGCGGGACAGTGGTTTCGCGCCCAAGACGAGGGAGAGCCGGTCGTAGACGCGGTGACCGGAGAGGAGGTCGCCCGGGTCTCGAGCCGCGGCCTGGATTACGCGGCATTGGTGAACCATGCTCGCTCGGTCGGTGCGCCGGCGATCCAGGCCCTGACCTTCCACGAGCGAGCGGGCCTGCTCAAGTCCCTGGCCAAACATCTCGGCGGTGTCAAAGACGAGTTCTACGCCCTGTCCGCGCGCACCGGTGCCACCCGGCGCGATTCGATGGTCGACATCGACGGCGGTATCGGCACGGTGTTCTCCTATGCGAGCAAAGGCACGCGCGAGCTGCCCAATGACACCATCGTGCTCGACGGCCGGTTCGAGCCGCTGGGCAAACAGGGCACCTTCCTGGGCCAGCACATCTACATCTCCCGGCCCGGGGTCGCGGTGCAGATCAACGCCTTCAACTTTCCGGTCTGGGGCATGCTGGAGAAGCTCGCGCCTGCCTTCCTTGCCGGTCTGCCCAGCATCGTCAAGCCGGCCAGTCAGACCGCCTACCTGACCGAGGCCGTCGTGCGCAGGATCCTCGAGTCCGGCATCCTCCCCGAGGGCAGCATCCAACTGGTGTGCGGCAGTGCCGGCACGCTGCTCGACGAGCTGACCGAACAGGACTGCGTTGCGTTCACCGGTTCAGCCCACACCGCGGCGATCCTGCGCAACCACTCGTCGGTGCTGCACGGCGGTGTCCGGTTGGGGGTGGAGGCCGACTCTCTCAACAGCGCGATCCTGGGTCCCGACGTCATGACCACCGATCCTGAATTCGACCTGTTCGTCAAGAGCGTGGTGACCGAGATGACGGTGAAGGCCGGCCAGAAGTGCACGGCTATCCGCCGGGTTCTCGTCCCAGTGGACATCGCCGACGAGGTCGTCGACGCGATCAGTGCGAAACTCGCCAAGGTTACTGTCGGCAACCCCTCCGACGACAGTGTACGAATGGGAGCGCTGGCCAGTCTCGCCCAGCGCGACGAGGTGCGAAAAGCAGTTGAGGCACTGGGGAATGCGGCCGACATCGTGTTCGGTGACCCGAATCAGGTCGATGTCGTCGGCGCCGACGCCGAGAAGGGCGCGTTTCTGTCCCCGGTGTTGCTGCGGGCCCGTCCGGGTGCGGTTGAACCGCACGATATCGAGCCGTTCGGTCCGGTGGCCACCGTGCTGAGCTACGGCAGCATCGCCGAGGCGGTCGAGCTTGCCGCGCGGGGTCGGGGCAGCCTGGTCGTGTCCCTCGTGAGCCACGACCCCCAGGTGGCCCGAGACGTGGCGCTCGGGGTGGCGCCGTGGCACGGCCGGCTGCTGGTTCTCGATCGCGACGACGCAGGCGAATCCACCGGCCACGGCAGCCCGCTGCCGGTGCTGGTGCACGGCGGGCCCGGGCGCGCGGGCGGTGGCGAGGAACTCGGCGGAATCCGCGCAGTCCTGCACCATATGCAGCGCACCGCGATTCAAGGATCACCGGACATGCTGACGGCCGTCACGGGCCAGTGGTTCACGGGATCGCGGCGCCGCGGCGGCGAAGTGCACCCGTTCCGCAAGAGTCTCGCTGAGCTCAAGATCGGCGACAGCATCGAATCGGACTCCCGGCAGGTGACGCTGGACGATATCGATCACTTCGCCGAATTCACCGGTGACACGTTCTATGCCCATACCGATCCGGAGGCGGCAGCGGCCAATGCGCTGTTTGGCGGCATCGTCGCTCACGGCTACCTCGTGGTGTCGTTGGCTGCCGGACTTTTCGTTGAGCCCAACCCGGGTCCGGTGTTGGCGAACTTCGGAGTCGATAACCTACGTTTCCTGACGCCGGTGAAGGCCGAGGACACCATTCGGGTGACGTTGACTGTCAAGCAGATCATTCCTCGTTCGAGTGCCGACTACGGCGAGGTGCGCTGGGACGCGGTGGTCATCAACCAAGAGGGCGCTGCGGTGGCCACCTATGACGTACTGACACTGGTTGCAAAGACCTGGCCGCAGGAAGGGCAGAACTGATGTACCGCTTGACGATTCAGTATCGGACGCCTGCTGATCCGGAGGCGTTCGACACACGCTATTTCGAGCAGCATGTGCCGCTGTGCCGGCCGCTGCCCGGGTTGCGGGCCGCGTCGTTCTCGAAACCGCGGATACTCGGTGACGGGACAGCGCCCTACCTGGTGGCCGAGTTCGATTTTGACGATGCCGTCGCTCTCAAATCGGCGCTGCGGTCACCGGAGATGGCCGTGGTGGCCAAGGACGCCGAGGCGCTCCCCGCCGAGCGGGTGATGTTCACCGCCGAAATCGTCGGCGGGTGACCCTCCGGCGCGCTGCGGTTCCTCGTCGCTGAGGGCCCGCAGCGCGCAGCGTGGGAGCATGGTGGCTATGACCGACAGCTCCAACCAGGGCACGCGCCTGCCGTCGGGTGAGCTGCGTCCGATCTACAACCGCGATCTGCTGCTGGACGTCGCGGTGCGGGTGTTTACCGAACGCGGCTACGACGGCACCAGTTTTCAGCATCTGTCTCTGGCATCGGGGCTGTCGAAGTCCTCGATCTACCATCACATCGAAGGCAAGGAACAACTGCTGCGTCTAGGCCTGCAGAAGGCGCTGGAACCCCTCATGGCAAGCATTGGGGAGCCCGCTGCGACCACCGGTTCGGCGGTGGACCGGTTGACGTATCTGATCCGCAGCAACCTTCAGATCATGGCCGATCGGTTGCCCTACGTCACGTTGCTGCTCAACGTGCACGGAAATACCGAGACCGAGAGGTGGGCGCTGGAACAGCGGCGCACCTATGACAAATTCGTGGCCGCGGTTGTGCAGGAAGCGATCGACGAAGGCGACGTACGTTCTGACCTCGACGCGCGCACCACGGCTCGGTTGATCTTCGGCATGACCAACTCGGTGCGGGAGTGGTACCGGCCAGACCGCGACACCACTCCCGATCAACTTGCCGCGCAAGTCAGTTCGATGCTGATGGACGGCATCCGCGCGCGCTGAGGGTCAGCGAATCGGACGCTGGTCCACTATGCGGCGCATCTTGCCTGCGGACCGCTCCACCGCGTCCGGCACTACGACCTCGATGTTGACGGAGACACCAATCTTGTTCTTGACCAACCGCTTCAACGCAGCGGAGGCATCGTTGGCGTCTGCCGAGGTGCACCCTGATCGATGTTCCACCCGCACGGTGAGCTCATCGAGTTTGTCGCGGCGGGACAGTACGCACTGAAAGTGCGGGGACAGAGCAGGCACCTGCAGGATGATTTCCTCGATCTGGGTGGGGAACAGGTTGACGCCGCGGAGAATGATCATGTCGTCGGTCCGGCCGGTGATCTTCTCGATTCGGCGCATCGACCGGGCGGTCGGGGGAAGCAGCCGGGTCAAATCCCGGGTGCGGTAGCGGATGATCGGCATCGCCTGCTTGGTCAGCGAGGTGAAGACCAGCTCGCCTTCCTGGCCGTCGGGCACCGGCTGAAGCGTCTCGGGATCGACGATCTCGGGGTAGAAGTGGTCCTCCCACACGGTGAGACCGTCTTTGGTCTCGACGCACTCGCTGGCTACGCCGGGGCCGATGATCTCCGATAGGCCGTAGATGTCGACGGCGTGTATGTCGAGGCGCTGTTCCATCTCTGCGCGCATGTCGTTGGTCCACGGTTCGGCCCCGAAGATACCGACTTTCAACGACGTTGAGCGGGGGTCGATTCCCTGCCGTTCCATCTCGTCGATGAGCGAGAGCATGTAGGACGGGGTGACCATGATGATGTCGGGCTGGAAATCGCGGATCAGCTGAACCTGACGCTCAGTCATTCCTCCGGACACCGGAACCACTGTGCAGCCAAGCTTTTCGGCGCCGGCGTGCGCGCCGAGTCCGCCGGTGAACAGGCCGTAACCGTAGGCGTTGTGGAGAATGTGCCCGCGCCGGCCGCCGGCGGCGCGGATGCTGCGGGCCACGACCTTCGACCAGGTGTCCAGATCTTCGGCGGTGTAACCGACCACAGTCGGACGCCCGGTAGTCCCCGACGAGGCGTGCACCCGCACCACCTCCTCGCGGGGCACGGCGAACATGCCGAACGGATAGTTCTCCCGCAGATCGCTTTTCGAGGTGAAAGGCAGCTTGGCGAGGTCCGCGAGCGACTTGACGTCGTCGGGGTGCACACCCGCGGCATCGAACGAGGTGCGGTAATGCGCAACGTTGTCGTAGGCGTGCCGGATCGACCACCGCAGCCGATCCAGCTGCAGTTCCCGCAATTCATCGGCGGATACCGTTTCAATTTGGTCCAGATCACCCGGGCGCGGGCTCATGTCGAGCATGGAATTCTCGCTTCGTCAGTGGTGCAGGTGTCTACAGTCGCCGATCGGCGGCGACGGAACTTGGACTGTGCCGCACCAAACTTGACCGACCGAACATTCGGTGAGTACGGTGACAATGGTCACCTGGAGGGGCGGTCGAATGGAAGCGAATACGGTTGTCGCACCTCGGGATTTCGACGACTGGCGGGAACACATCTGCCGCACATTCGTGCCCCTGCGTGCCCACTGCGCCGACAACGGACGTGGCTTCTCCGGCGACGTCGAGTCGACAAATCTGGGTGCGGTGATCCTCGCGGAGGTGACCGCGTCGGGTGCGGTGGTCGAACGTACGGCGCGGCTGATCCGGCAGGACGATCCCGAGCTGTACAAGTTCGGGCTGCTGGTGAGCGGGGAGTGCGTCGTCGAACAGCGCGGTCGCCAAGCCCATCTTCGGGCCGGAGACTTCGCGATATATGACACCTCGCGGCCGTACCGAATCGCCTTCGGCGACAACTTCCGCATGACGATCGCCATGTTTCCGCGATCTCTGGTACGTCTGCCTGCAGCCAAAATGGCTGATCTGACCGCGTTGCGCCTCGCCGGTGACACCGGACTGGGTTCGCTGATCGCACCTTTGATCCGGGGCCTGAGCGCTGGCGTCAGCGACGGCCGGCCGGTCATCGCTCACCACCTCGGTGACGCCGTGGTGGATCTGGTGACGGCGGCCTTCGCCCAGCAGTTGCAGGCCCCGCTGGATCCGGCCACCTCCACCGCGCAGCGCAAACTCCTGGTACAAGCAACCACCTATATCGACGATCACCTGCACGATCCCGACTTGAGCAGCAAGACCATCGCCGAGGCGCACTTCGTCTCGGTGCGACTGGTACAGAAGGCTTTTGAGGCTGATGGAACCTCGGTGTCGAGTCTGATCCGGTCTCGACGGCTGGAACGGTGCCGGCGCGACCTGGTGGATCCGGGGTGCCTGCACCTGCCGATCGCCTATGTCGGCCACCGGTGGGGTTTCCCAGACCCGGCCTACTTCTCGCGGGTGTTCCGTAACGCATACGGCCTGAGCCCGCGTGAGTTCCGCAAGGTCCACGCGGCGGGGTGAGCGTTCGGCTCGCGTCACTGCAACGATGAACGGTATGACTGGTGAATCGGACCGCGCCCCCGCGCCGCATCCACGGCGCCCCCGTGGCCGGCCGGGCCATACCAGGGACGACGTGCTGCGACACGCCATCGGGTTGTTCAACCGCCGAGGGTACGACGCCGCTTCGATCAGCGACTTGGCGAGGGAGCTCGGAGTCACCAAATCGGCCGTCTTCTATCATTTCGATAGCAAAGAGTCGATGTTGGCGGCCGCCCTCGACGAAGCCCTTGATGCGCTGTCCGATGCGGTGGCAGACGGTGAGCAGGCGGTCGGCGGGAGCGGGGCATACGACCGGTTGCGCTCCACTGTGCAGGCGGCGGTGACCATCCTGGTGCAGCACCTCCCGGCCGTGACGCTGCTGCTGCGGGTCCGAGGGAACAGCCCGCTGGAGCAGCAGGCGTTGAAGAGGCGCCGTGACCTCGACGACCGGATCGCGGTGCTCGTGCAGAACGCGGTGCAGGAGGGAGGGATCCGGGGGGATATCGCTCCCGACGTCATCAGCAGACTGATCTTCGGCATGGTCAACTCCCTCACCGAGTGGTACCAGCCCGGTGGCGCAGTGGACGAGGGCACGCTAGCAGCCTCGGTCACCGGGGTGTTGTTCGAAGGATTGGCCAGCGACCACGGCCGATGACGGCGGTGAGCACGACATCCGATTGGCGGTAAGCGGTTTCACGCGATTAGTCGAGTTCGTCCGGGCGCGTCGGTCGACGTCGCCCGGTCGCAGCGGGCCGCGACCGGGCGACGAATCGCTACTGCAGCGGAGTCGTGGTGGGGACTGTGGTCGGGACCGCGGCCACGTCGCCGTGCCTAAGGTCGTAACGCTCCATGTCGTCAAGCAGGTTGGCGTACACAGTGGGTCGGCGCGCCTTCAACCAGAACGCCGTCGCCACGCCACTGACCAGAGCGAGCGCCAAGAGCCATGGCAGTCGTCCGATCACGGGGTCGTCTGAACCCGCCAACACCGAGAAGTTCACGATCGCCAAAGTGACAATGGTCGCCAGCCCGAGCGAGCCGGCGGCGGGGGCGAGGATGGCGCGCACCACCCGCGGGTCCCGGGTACGGGTGAAGTACACCGTGATTGCCGCCGCAGCAAGAGCCTGCAGCGTGAGAATCGCCAGGGTGCCGAAACCGGTCATCGAGGGCGTCAAAGCCGTCATCGGATCCAGGCCCAGCGCAAAATAGATCGCCGCGACCGCAAGACCGAAGCCGAGCTGGGCAAGGCTTGCGTTCTGCGGGCATCCGTTCGAGTTTCGGGTGCGCGCCAGCACACTGGGCAGGATGCCGACGCGGGCGTGGGCGTAGATGTAGCGGGTGGCCGAATTGTGCAGGGCCAGAATTGCTGCGAACAGCGAGACCAACAACAGCACCATCATGGTGTTGGTCAGGAAGGTGCCGAGGTACTGCGCAGAGAGCATGAAGACGAGATCTCCGGTGGGCAGGTGCTCGATCGCCGCGCTCTGCGCCTGCGAGACACCCAATGCGCTCACGATCGCCCAGGTGGTGACGGCGGCGAAGACACCGATGAAGGTGATGGCGATGTAGGTGGCACGCGGAATGGTCCGACGCGGGTCCTTGGCTTCCTCGGCGAACAGACCGGTTGCCTCGAAGCCGACGAAAGCGTTGGCGGCGAACAGCAAAGCGATTCCGACTGAGCCCGTGGTGACGGTCTGCGGAGCGAATGCGTCCAGGGAGTATCCGGTGGCGGCAAGGATTCGGATATCGAGCAGGACCAAGATCGATACCTCAAGGACCAGGCACACACCGAGCAGGCGTGCACTGAACCCGATCCCTCGCCGCGTGAAGACGAAGATGAGAACGACCACGATCACGCTCCAGACGAACCAGGGCAGTGACAGGCCGGTGAGCGTCTCGATGATGGTCGATGCGAAGAACCCGCCGACGCCCAAAGCCCCTGCGACGAAGCAGTTGTAGCCGAGCATCGCGGTGAAGCCAGCCCCCACTCCCATGGGGCGTCCCAGTCCTTTCACGACGACGGCATAGAACCCGCCGGCGCTGACCAACTTCTTCGACATCTGGGCGTAGCCGACAGCGAACAGCAACAGGATGCCTGTGGTGACGATGAATGCTGCGGGCATTCCGCCGCCGTTGCCGAGGGCGATGCCCAGCGTGGCGATGACGACGATGCCGGTCAGGGGCGCGACAGCGGCAAGGACCAGGAAGACCACACCACCCACTCCGAGGGTGTTGGTCGCTAGGTCGGACGTCGCCGCCGGCGCGGCATTGGAGGGTCGTTTCATCACAGCTCTTTCTGGGTGAAGGTGCATGAAAAGGACTGGCACGGGAAGAATTTCCCGGTGCGATGTATGCGGACCGTCCAGACGCGCAGGCGATCCGGTGAGCGAGGCTCTGTCCGGCCGGACAGAGGAAGCGGCGAAGGCTGATGGTGCGGGGTCGTCGGCCGGCTTGTGGCGAGCGCACGGAGGAGTGTGCGCCGTTCGAGTCATACGAGAGGAAGTGGCGGACAGGATCTCGGCGTTGTTGCGCGGTCTAGGGTGGGCTTCGGTCCAGCAGTGTGTCCCGCCGGCGACGTACTACGGGTGATCGCCGAGAGTCAACGGATCGTCTTGTTCCACAAGAACATTGGAATTTGAAAGTGACTGCGTCGATCATGGGGTGGTCACCGGCGGACTTGGTCGAGGGACTTGGCGAACGCATTGATCGCGAAGTCGGCGTGGTCGGTGTCGAAGGCCAGCGGTGGTCGGATCTTGAGGACTTCGTCTAGGCGCCCGACCCGGCCGATCAGGACGCCGTTGGCACGCATCGCCTCGACGACGGCGCGCGCGGTGGAGCCGTCGGATTCACCGGAGTGGGGATCGACGAACTTCATGCCGAGGAACATCCCGGTTCCGCGGACACCGACGAGTCTGTCGTCACCGTCGACCAGATCTTGCATGCCGGCGACGAACGTCGCTGATGCCTGTTGTGCGCGGAGCATCAGTTCTTCGGTTTCCATGACATGGAGCACTGCCAGCCCGGCGGCGCCAGCGGCGGGGGAGGTGGCGAAAGTGTTGAAGTACAGGTTGGCCTCGGAGAAGGACTCGATGAGATCGGCGGGAGAAATGACGGCGCCGAGAGGGAATCCGTTGCCCATCGGTTTGCCGAGCACGACGAGATCGGGGACAAAACCGGTGGCTTCGAAACCCCACATGTGGCCGGCTGTGCGGCCGAGCCCGCTTTGCACTTCGTCGGAGATCACCAGGCCGCCGGCTTGGCGGACACGCGCGCACAGGCCGTCGAGGTATCCGAGGGGCAGTCGTGGTAATCCCTCGGTGGAGAACAGTGGATCGAACAGCGCCGCGGCCACGCCGTGGCCGGTCCGCTGCAGGTCAGCGATGGCGTGGTCGATCTGGAGCAGAGCGTCCTCGACGGAGAAGGACGGGTCAAGGACGTCGGGGGCGGTGAAGGTGCGTACGTGGGCGCCGAGCGGCTCCGAGGTTGGGAGGCCGGTGGTGATGGAGACCAGCGCTTGGGTGTTGCCGTGGTAGCTGTGATCGCTGACCAACACTCCGGTGCTGCGGGTGTGGAACCGTGTCAGCCGAAGCGCGAGGTCATTGGCCTCGGAGCCGCTGTTGGTGAAGAACATCATGTCCAGCGGGGCGGGGAAAAGGGACAGCAACCGCTCTGCGTATTCGATGGGAGTATCGGTCAGATAGCGACTGTGCACGTTGACCGTAGACATCTGCTGGCTTACCGCCTCGATGATCGCGGGGTGGCAGTGGCCGACGTGCGGAACGTTGTTGTACGCGTCGAGGTAGGTTCGCCCGTCGGAACCGGTGACCTGGACCCCGCGCGCTGCAACGATCTGAAGAGGATCACGGTAGAACATCGGGGTATGGCGTCCCAGAACCGCTTGGCGGCGCAGCAGAAGATCCGAGGCTTCCGATGGGGGTCGTGTCTCGAGAGTGGGGTGTAGTGCTGTCATTACGAACCTTTGTTGGTAGTCGTGGCGCCCGCAGGTTGGGCGGTGGCGGCGGTGGCGTCCCTAGCGGGCGACGGCGAGGTAGTGGGCAGCGTTCTGGGTGACCTGGGCGACGAGGTGCTCGGCGATGAACTCGGCGGTGGGGTCACCGCGCCGGGCCGCAGCCCATCCGAGGTAGGTCAACCCTCGCGCCAGCAACATCGCAGTGAGCGACTCGTCCTCGATGTGTCCGCGGGTATGGGCGTACCCATCGAGGAGTGCGCTCTTGAACTCGCGGTAGCGGGGGTGGGGCTGGAACCAGAACAGCATGGTCGCGAGTTCAAACGCGTGCCAGCCGGCTCCGCAGTCGTCGAAGTCGATCAGCACCAAGTCCTCGCCGGCGAGGAGGACGTTCTCAGGAGTGAAGTCAGCGTGGATGAGCGAGAAGTTCTCTGGGCTGGTGCCTACGCGGGCGAGGTGGTGCTGCATCTTGGCAACTGCATCAGTCAAAAGCGGCCGCGCGGAAGCGATTTCGGGTAGCGCGAACGGGTCGCCCCAGACCGCATGCGGACCCACCAGGCCGTCGAAGTCCCAACGGGGCCGGAGCCGGCTCAGGTCGTTGGCGTGTGCGCTCAGATGGTTGTGGAGCCGGCCGGCCAGTTCGCCGCCGCGGCGGAAGTGATCCGGCGTGGTTGTCGCTGTGCCGTCGAAGGCGCTTTCGATGTCGCCGAGGGGCGCGGCGTCGGGAATCCAGGTCAAGACGCTGACCGTCCTCGTGGTGCCGTTGTGACTGGTCGAGGTGTGGAGGCCGCCATCGGCGGCCTTGACTACTCCGGGCACCGTGAAGCCGTGGTCGGCGAGTTGGTTGAGCAGTTCAAGTTCGGCGTTGATCGCCGCTGTGCTGTTGTACTGCGCACGATGGAGGCGAACAGCGAATTCGCCTCGCCGGTGCACAAGGCGGAAGACGTGGTTCTCCCGGTACTTCACCAGCGTGAGATCGCCCTCGTGAAGTCCGAAGGCGGGTAGTGCCTCGCATACGGCGGTGGTTGCGGAACTGGCTGCGTCAGCGGACATGGTGACTGTCTTTCCACGAGAAGTCGACCCGGTGTCGGGGAGCGGGTGATGGCGCTCACGTTCGGCGCCGCATGGCCAGCATCACTGATCGAACCGTACATAGTCAAGACGGTACGAACAGTTATTGAACGAATGCGTCAGATTTTATGTCCTGGCGGAAGGGCGTTACGTTGACGACATCAGTCCGGCCGCAACGGCGGCGATGGCGCGGCATACGTCGTCGCGGGACTGAGTGCCCCGGGCGACGGTGCTGAGAGCTGCGGTCAGGGCGCCGGTGAGCAGCATGGCGATGCTTTCCGGCGCGACGGCAGATCGGGATCGTGGCTGTCGGGATACGGTCGCGGCGTAGTCCTTGGCGATGTGTTGGGCGATGACGCTGGAGGCGTGCCCGCGCACCGGGGGGAGAGCCTGGTCGAGTGACGGGTCGTCGATGGCGTAGAACCGGCCCAGCATCGGGCGTTCGGCGACATCGACGACGGCCTCGCTCATGGCCACCAGTCGGCTGGAGAAGTCTCCACCCTCGGCACCGGAATAGATCTCGGTCGCCTTGTCGATGAGCTCGTTGTTGATCTCTTCGTAGAGTTCGCAGAACAGCTGTTCGCGTCCCTGGGGGAAGTAGGTGTAGAGCGTTCCCTTGGCGGCGCCGGCGCGCTCGGCGATCTTCTCCACGGTCGCCGAGCCGAAACCGTCCTCGGAGAAGACCTCCAGGGCGGCATCGAGCAACTCGCGCCGGGTCCGTAGGCGATTGCGTTCGCGCAACGACAGTTTGGGTTCGCCGTGTTGCGTTTGCACTGTCACCAGTCATCCTCCTCGTGCGGTGATGACGCCTGCCTCACCCGGCATCTCGCCGGCCAGTCGATCTACCACCTGACACGCGTGGCAGGCAGCGTCGTCGCTGTCGCTCCTGCGAGCCTATACATCCATCCGTGGCAGGGTCGGCTGCCGCGTCGCGTCGGCGCGCTCGTGCACTCTGCGCCCGGCGAGCGGACATGCTGGGTCAGGTGCCCGGCAGCGGGCCTGTGTTAGAAGCTGATGATCTGTGGCGCACCCAACTGTTTGAGGCCTTCGACGCCGAACTCCAGGCCGTATCCGGATTGTTTGGCGCCGCCGAACGGCACCCGGGGATCGACGGCGCCGTGTTTGTTGATCCACACCGTGCCGGCTTCCAGGCGGGCCGCCACCTGCCGGGCAGCATCGGGATCGGACGACCACACCGAGGCCCCCAGGCCGACGTCGAGGGCATTGGCCATCTCGATGGCCTCCTCGATCTCTGTGTACCGCACGATCGGCAACGCCGGCCCGAACTGCTCTTCGGCGACAAGAGGATTGGAGTTGTCGATATCGGCGATCAACGTGGTGGGGTAGAAGAACCCCTGTTGGTGCGCGTCGGGTTCACCGCCGATCAGCACAGTCGCACCGCTGTCTTTGGCGGCGCGTACCAGGTTCGACACGATGTCGTACTGGGCCTTGTTCTGCAGCGGGCCCAGCACGTTCTGCTCGTCAAGGCCCACTCCCATCGGCATGTTCTCGGCTACCTGGACCAGGGCGGCGCACACCTCGCCGTAGACGTCGTCGTGGACGTAAAGCCGCTTGAGGGCAGCGCAGGTTTGGCCGGTGTTGATGAAGGCGCCCCAGAACAGGTCCTCGGCGATCGCCTGGGGATCGACATCAGGCAGCACTATCCCAGCGTCGTTGCCGCCGAGTTCGAGTGTCAGACGCTTCACCGTGTCTGCGGAGGAGCGAATGATGGCTTTACCGGTCGCCGTTGAGCCGGTGAACATGACCTTGTCGATATCAGGGTGGCTCGACAAGGCTTCGCCGACATCGCGTCCGCCGGAAACGACGTGCAGCACATCCGCCGGCATCGCGCTGTTGATCACCTGCGCCAGTGCAAGAACCGACAGGGGCGTGTATTCCGACGGTTTGAGCACCACCGTGTTGCCCATCCGCAGTGCAGGCGCCAGCTGCCAGACGCTGATCATCATGGGCCAGTTCCACGGCCCGATCGCGCCCACCACACCAAGGGGTCGGTAGTGCAACTCGGCGCGGCCGCCGTCGTCCTCTACCAGCACCTCCGGCTCGATCGGGAAGGCTGCGGTCGTGCGTAACCACGTCGCGCAGGCGCCGACCTCGAAGCGGGCGTTCGGACCGTTGAGGGGCTTGCCCTGCTCCCGCGACAGCAACTCGGCCAGCGCTTCAGCATTCGCATCGACCGCATCGGCAGCGTGAACCAGTGCTTCGCCGCGCTGAGCGTGCGAGAGCGCACCCCAGGCGGGCTGCGCGGTACGCGCGGCGGTCACCGCAGCCTGCAGGTCGGCGACCGAGTGAAACGGGGCACTCCCCACCACGGCTCCGGTGGCAGGATCGCGGATCTCGATGCCCCCGGTCGGCGCCACGATTGCAGCGAGCAACTGCTCGTAATTGAGTGCTGGGGTAGTCGCAGTAACCGTCACGGCATTTCCCTTCGTAGAGTGATGCCGATCATGCAATCATACGAATGCGTCGGTTTCTAGTCGATGCGTACAGAAATATGACGATCCGTTTAGGTGGCGCGTGTGCCGTGACGGCGTTCGTCGACAAGACCACCAGGGAGGGAGATAGTCATGGACAGTGTCGAAGTGCCGCCTCGGCTCATCATCACCGGAGGTGCCTCGGGCATCGGGGCGGCGGTGGCTCGGCTGTGGGCTGACAGCGGGGCTCACGTCGGAATAATCGTTCGCAGTGAAGAGTCGATCCACCGAGCACTCAGGGCTGAGCTGCGCGATCGGCAGGACTCACTCGAGTTCCATGTCGCCGATGTGGCCGACGAGGGTGCCGTCGCGGTTGCTGTCGATACGCTGGCAACGCGTTTGGGTGGACTCGATGCCGTGGTCGCGAGCGCGGGCATCGAAGGCGAAATGGGCGCTGCGCTCGGGGAAGTCACCTCGGAGAACTTCCGGCGCGTGCTCGACGTGAACGTACTCGGCGTCTTCCATCTCGTGAAACATGCAGTGCCGCACCTCATCAGGGCCGCTGACCCGTCCATCACCCTGATCGGCTCGGATTCTGGATTCGTGGCCGCCAAAGGAATGCTGGCCTACAACGCCTCCAAGGGTGCGCTGGCCCAGCTCACACGTGCACTCGCTGTCGAGCTATTCGACGATTGCGGCATCCGGGTGAACAGTGTGTGCCCGTCGATCGCCGACACCCCCATGGCTCGTCGCGGAATGGGAATCGATTCATTCGATGATATCGACGAGTTCCCCGTCAACTCGGCAGACGACATCGCTTGGACCGTAAGCTATCTCGCCTCTGCCCGCTCCCGCGCCATCAACGGGGTCAATTTGCTGTCCGATTTTGGATACTCCGGACGCTCGTCGTTCCCGGCCTGAGCTCGTCGGCCGTCGAAGTGCGCCGGGTAGTAAGTTCCTAGCAGGCAAAGCCGTAGCGGTCCGTGGGCCGTGCCGCCGCCACCCAAGCCAGATCACCAGTTACGCGATCAAAGCAGGCCGCGGCGACCCCGACAGCGGCGGTGGTGCGCGCTATAGGCGTCACCTTCGCGGACTCGACGAATCCGTCGACTGCTGGCGCCGGAACCTAATCCAGGTCGGCGAGGGTCCTGCGGGCAGCTTCCAGCTCGGCTTCGAGCGCGGCGACCTTGGCGGCCTGCTGGGCGCGCGCCTCTTCGATGACCGCGTCGATGGGGGTGGACAGGTCCTCATGCAGTTCCTTGGCCGCGCGGGAGACGGCGGCGGCGGCTACCGCGAGATCGCGGGCGAGGAAGGTGGTGCCCTGCTTGAGTTCCGCGCGCCATTCGCCGTCGGCGGTACCGGTGACGGTCAGGGTCAGCTCCAGGGTTTTGGTCTTCTTGCCGGTCGACCTTCTGGCCGGGGCCTTCTTGGGCGTCTCCTCGACGGGCGTCTCCTCGACGGGCGCCTCGGCGACTGGCGCCTCGGCGACTGGCGCCTCGGGCGCCGGCGTACTCAACGGTGAGTTGTTCTCGAAAGATGGAATGAGAGTGTCGAAGTCGGTGGACGGCGCTTCTGCTGGCAAGGTGTCTACAGTCATCGGTGCGGCGATCTCCTCCGGAATGTCGCCCGCATTGCGCGGGCTGGGACGGAAGCTTCAGTAGAACATACGTTCGACGTCGGAGCCAAGTCGCCGCGCGTCAGCTGTCGCACCCAATGTCATCGCCGCGACGAAACCCACCATTGATGGTGATGACACCCACGCCGGAGATGGTCCAACTCATAGCGGCGTGACGGCCACCGCAACCTCATTGCGCCGGCGGAACGGCAAGGTCCACGGCGGATCATAGAACCAGGCGTTAGGTTCACCGTTTGGCTTGAAACCGTTGTCCTGCAACGTATCCAGCAGGTGCACGGTGCGTGAGGCGACAGCTTTCGGGCTGCGGTCTCCGGTGAAACGCAAGACGGCCAGCGTTTCGGCGGGCACTGTCACCAACACGATTGAACTGTCGTTCGGAGTCGGCAGTTCCTCCATGGTCAGCTCGGCCGGCATGAAGAACCTGATCACCGATCCGCCTTCTGGGTCGGCCTCCTGCGACACCGGCGCCGTCATGGCGATTTTCTGTCCTGCCTGCTGCGACACCGGGGCCGTCATCGCGATCTTGGTATTGCGGTGATTGCCGCCGAAGATATAGCCCGCCAACCGTCGGAACCCGGTGCTGCGGGCAGCAGATTCGTCATCGCCGAACACGGTAGTCTGCGCGGCGATCCGCTCCTCGTAGCGTCGGATCTCGACATTGTGGGTCAGCCGGGTGTGCGTATACGGCGGCTCCTCAGTGCCGGCTCGCACTCCGATCACCGACCCGATTCCGTCGGCCACTTGACGCGCAAACGCGACAATAGAATTCCCCATGCCCGCATCTATACCCGCTCATGCGCCGGTCACGCTGCAGGCAAATCTGTCGGAACAATGACCGTACTTCAGCAGCACCGCGGCGCCTGGGGGCGCTGCGCCAACTGCGCATGTTCGGCTCCGTCGATGCCGCCGATCGCGCGGAGGAACGCATCGAGGTCGATCCGTTGCCCGCTCACCCACGTCCCGCTCACCTGAGCCAACTCGGCCAGTCGCGCCGGGTCGACGGCGTAGGGATCGGCGGTCAGCTCGACGAAGTCGGCGTACTTGCCCACGCTGATCGAACCGACCAGGTTCTCGCGGTTCAGTGTCCTGGCGGCATTGATCGTCTGGGCTTTCAGCGCCTCGTCGAGCGAGATGGCTTGTTCTGGGCCGTGCACATTGCCTGCTCTGGTGCGCCGGGAGACCGCGGTCTGGATGTTGGTCACCGGCGTCGGCGGAGATACCGAGCCGTCGTTGTGGAAGGAGACGCAGGCACCCGAGTCGACGGCGGCGGCGAACGATTGCCAGGGGCCGCCGTGTTCGTGATCGAAGATCTGGCCGTCGAGTAGGTCGCCCCAAAAGTAGTACTGAAACGGCGACATGGAGACGTACACGCCGAGCCGGGCGGCCCGGTCGAAGTGCGCTCGAGTGCCCGCACCGGCATGTTCCAGGCGCCACCGATGGTCGGTACCCAGCAGGTTATGGCGTTGCAGCGCATCCTCATACGCGTCGAGCGCCAGTTCGAGCGCGAGATCGCCGTTGGCGTGGAACGCCATCTGCCAGCCGGCCGGCGCGGCCAGGTCGAGGATCGCGTCGAGCTGTGCTCGGGTGTAGTTCATCGACTTCGGCCCACCGGCCGTCGCCGGGTCGATACCGGCCAGCCTGGTCGCTTCACTGTCGAGGTACGGGAACGAGATCGCTACATTGCCCACCCACACCGACCCGTCGGTCCACAGCTTCACCCCGGCCTTAGTGAGCATCGCCTCGTCGGCGGCGAAGGTCACCGGCTCGGTGTAGCTGTCTGTCGTCGACATTTCCCACATGCTGACGCGCAACGGGCACGACGGCGCCGCCGCGAGCGCTTCGTAACCGGCTTTGAACTGCGGGTCGTAGGCCATGTCCGAGGTCGAGGTGTACCCGCCGCGCGACATCGCCGCGAAGTAGTGCGCCCCGCTGACCAGCGGGTTGGCCAGCTGGGCCATCAATGGTCCGGCGACGGCCAGCACGACGGGCAGCTCGAAACCCTGCCCGTTCAGGCTGCCGTCGGGATTGCGCCCGAAATGCGAGGCGACCGGGTCGGCGGGTGGCGCCGCATCCCAGCCGTTGCTCTGGATGAGTGCGCTGTTGAAGTACACGCCGTGCCCGGAGTTGTCGCTGACCATCGTGACCCGGTCCCCGAAGATCGCATCGAGATCGACGGCCTTGGGGGAGGGGTGCTGGTGCAGGAGCGCGTCGAACCCGGCGAACCACAACGGTTCCGCGGGGTCGGTATCGGCGATCGCGTCGGCGAAGATCTTTTCCACGTCGGCCCACGTCGGGGCATCCCACGGGGCGATCGAGCGAGCCGGGGGCTGCGTCGCGATTCCGCTGACCAGTGGGTGGCCATGCGGCTCAACGAATCCGGGCAACAACGCGGCCGCACCGGTATCGACCACTTCGGCGCCGGGCAGCCTTGCCGTGCAGTCGGCCACCGAGCCGACCGCGACGATCCGGCCATCCGATACCGCCACTGCCTGTGCCCGCGGGATGTCGGGGTCCATGGTGATTACCGTTGTGGCTGTGAGTATCTGATCGGTCATTGGGCCAGTATCCGGTACAGCCGACCGACTATGTGGGCATTGGCCGATGAGGTGTCACGCCGGGGGTGCGAAGAACTCCAGCGCGATGCCGTCGGGGTCACGGAAACCCAGTCCCGAGCCGTAGTGCGCATCGACGATGCCGCCGTGATCGATGCCCAATGCGTCGAGTCGCTCTACCCAGGCCTCCAGCTCGGCCCGTGACGCACAGCCGAAACCGACGTGGTCCAGCCCGGCGCGATATTCGCTGAACGGTTGATCGGCCCCGCCGCCGGTGTGCTGGTGCAGACCGAACAGGGTGCCGTCGCCGAACGCGTACACCACGTGGTGATAGCCCGCTTCGGTGTCCTCGTCGAGTACCGGGTCGGCACCGATGAGGTCGCGGTACCAGGGTGCGCTCACCGCGAGGTCACGCACGGTGACGGCGACGTGGTTCAGAGACGGGAAAGTGGGTGAAGCAGGCATACGGACATCCTCGTTCGTGTGTGGTCGATCACTCCACGAACCAGCCAACCATACGTTCAGACAATCCCCACGGTGTTGTACGCGTTGGTGACCGCCTGCAGTTGGGCCGGGGTGAAGCCGTATTGGGCTGCGGTATCCAGGACCGCGGCCCGGCCGTCGCTGAAGTCGGCGCCGGGGCTCAGTCGGTACAGCGAGTGGTAGTACACCTTGGCCCAGGTCGCCTCGGAGATATCGGCGGTGGCCGGGTCGGTCATCATCAGATAGGCGGCGTGGCTGAAGATGGTGCTGTTGTAGTGTTCGCCGCCGTTGTCACTGGTACCGGTGTAGCGGTCGGCGTAGTTGGCTTTGTACCCCGCGATCGACGTCGGATCCGCCAGGTTGCGCAGCGGGCCGCCCGGAAAGTCGGAATCCTCACCCATCAGCCAACGGTCCGGCCCGGTCTTGCCCTCGATCAAGCTGCCCATGATGTCGGCGTACGCCTCGTTGAGGGCGCCGGGCTCCCCGCCGGACAGGGGCGAATCACCGTTGCCCACAGCGTAACTCACCACGCCGTGGGTGTATTCGTGCGCGACGATGTCCAGTGCCGACCCCAGCTCGGAGCCGTCGCCGAAGACGAACTGCTGCGCATCCGGATCCCAGTAGGCGTTGTTGTACGGCTGCAGCGCACCGAACAACGGGCCGTACGGGTTGTAGCGGACGCTGACCTCGACCGGCGCGCCATTGCCGTTGAACGACGTGAGTCCGAGGACGTTGTCGTAATAGTCGTAGGTTTCCGCCACATTGGCCTGGGCGGAAATGGCCGACGGGTCCCAGCCGAAGATGCCCTGGAAGGACTGGTTGCCCGGCAGCGCCGGCATGCCGATGAAGAACCAGTACGCGGTCTCGAACGTCGAGATGGTCCGCGGCACATCCTGCAGGCTGTTCAACGTGAAGATCAGCAGGTTCAGGCTGGAGATGTTGACCGTCCGGCTGTTGCCGAGTTCATCTGTGGCAGTGGTGCTTCCGGGAACGGTCGCAAACGCCTGTGCATTGGACTTGGCCACGACGACCGTGCCGGCAGCGGCGCCGTTGGCGGCGACGTAGTAGGTCGAACCGGTATCGGTGGCGGTCACCCCGAGCGCGCTCGCGGTCTGTGATGGGTCGACGACCACCTTCCACGCCAGCTGCGGGGCGCTGTTGGCGTCGAGGGCGTAGACCACCAGCTGGGGTTTGACCGATGGGACGGCCAGCGCCGTCGAAATGGCCCGGCCGATCGGATCGCTGGTCGAGGTGCCCGCATACGCTGAGATCGCGGCGGCTGCCGCTTGGGCGCTGGTGGCGTTGGTGGTCAGGTCGACGTCATCGGTACGGGCGTCGAGATTATTGAAAACTGCTGTCACGGTGCCGTTTTGGTCGGCGACCACGATTACCTCGCTGCCCAGCACCGGCACTCCACTGATGCTGTCGTGGAATCGGTAGAAGGTCTCGGCGACATCGCCGGCGTCGGTGGTGCCGGCGTGCTGGACGGTGATGCTGTCAGGGGTGGCGAAACCAGAAGCTGCGCCCAGAATGGGGGCCAAGCTGTTGAGCAGCGCTGCGGCTTCGCTCGCCGAGGTGACTTTGGTGCTGGTGAACGTGCCAGTGATGACGCGCACGGACCCGTCTTTGTTCTGGCTCACCGAGACGTCGGGTTGGGCACTGAGCGCGGCGACCTGGTCGGTGTCGACAGCGCCGGCCCGGCTCGAGCCCTGGCCGGACACGGTGGTCTGCGCGGCGGGAACCCGGCTGCCGCTGGCGTGCGAGGAGCGGACGCCCGACAACAGCGATTCGACGACGGCTTGAGTGGGAGCGGCCGGGGCAGGGGACTTCTTCGTGGACCCCACACCCGAGTCGGAGCTCAGATGCGAGGAACGGGCCGAACTCTTGGCCGCGCCCGCGGGCTTGGCGCCGGCGCTCGCGGTATGTCCCGCATCGGATGAGTCGCCGGTGCTGGCTGAAGCGACACCCTGGCCCACCGCGACGGCGGCACCCAGGCCGACCGCGACAGCGGCAGCGCGGAACCACATGACGTGCGGATCCGCGGGTCGACGATGTTGTGCAGTCATATTTCCCCCTCGACAGTGCACATAAGCTACCAATACAGCTACCGAGCGACGGCGTTTCCGCGGCCAAGTCGCGCGCCGACGATGGCAGGACGATCCCACGGCCGTCGCACACCGTGCCCCGCTCATCCCGCGGGTACCGCTGGTAACGCCAGATTTGGCTCTGAGGTGCGATTATTATGTGGATCTGCCATACCGTCGCCGACCGCCGTTCGAGCCGCCGCCGGTGCGTCAGACTCCGAGACGCGTTCGTCAGGGCCCGGAAGCCAGTGGGCGGTCGCGCTGTCATGGCGAACATCGGGGCCCGGCCGGCAACCGCCGGACGCGATTCGGGACGCAAATCAGCGCGGCCGGCCCGACGCGAAGGGCCCGTGTGAACCGGTTGCCCACCTGTGAGACGCTGCCGGGGTGATTGCGCCGACACGTCCCAAACGAGGCGGTCGTGCCGCGGGAGTGCTCATCGGTTTCCTGGCCGATGTGGCGTTCGCCGACCCGCGCCGGGGCCATCCCGTCGCCGGCTTCGGCACCGTGGCAGCCCAGCTGGAACGGATCACCTATCGCGACTCCCGACTGGCAGGCGCAATGCACACCGCCACCCTGCTGGCCGCGTTGGCGGTCGGCGCGAAGACGGCAGAACGGGCCGCCGCGCATCGGGGGCGGGTGTGGTCGGCGACCGCGGTGGCCGCCGCGACCTGGGCGGCGCTCGGTGGCACCTCACTGGCCCGGACCGGCGTGCAGATGGCCGATCTGCTCGACAGTGACGACATCTCCGCCGCGCGGGCGCTGCTGCCCTCGCTGTGTGGCCGCGACCCGGCCATGCTCGACAGCGACGGCCTGACTCGGGCCGCCCTGGAATCGATCGCCGAGAACACCTCAGACGCGCAGGTGGCACCGGTGTTGTGGGCGGCCGTCGGCGGGGTGCCGGGTGTGGTGGTTTACCGCGGGATCAACACCCTCGACGCGATGATCGGGCACCGGTCCCCGCGCTACGCCCAGTTCGGTTGGGCGGCGGCGCGAATCGACGATCTGGCGAACTATGTCGGCGCGCGGGTGGCGGGGGCACTGGTGGTGGTGTGCGCACCGGTGGTCGGTGGGTCCGCGATGGGCGCGCTGCGGGCGTGGGTGCATGACGCTGCCAAACATCCCAGCCCGAATGCCGGTGTGGTCGAGGCCGCGTTCGCCGGGGCACTCGGCGTCCAGTTGGGCGGACCGACCCAGTACCGGCATGAACTGCAGATCCGGCCGACGCTCGGCACCGGACCGGCCCCCGGCGTCGCGGATCTGCGGCGCGCGGTGGCGCTGTCGCAGGCAGTTCAGCTTTCGGCGGCCACGGTGGCTGTCGTGGTGGCGGCCGTCGGGCTCAGTGCCGCCGGCCGTAGCGGTCGGCGAGCTTCTGCTCGACGGTGATCGGCGCGGGCTGACCCTCGCCGTCGAGCTGTGGTTCGGCCTGTTCACGTTCGCGTCTGCGCACTTTGATCTCCGAGTACGCGAAGTAGCCGAGACCGATCGGCGCGACGATGCCGAAGACGATCCATTGGATGCCGTAGGACAGGAACGGCCCGGCATCCAGGTGTGGCAGCGCGATGACGCCGAGGCCGCCGGGCTGATTGTCGACCAACTGCAGATATGCCCCGGTCAGCGGCACACCGACCAGGGTCGAGATCTGTGCGGTGTCGATGGCGTACACCTGCTCGACGCCGTCGGCCCGGAACGGATCCTTGCCCGCCGGTGCGGTTTCGGAGTCCCGCAGCCGCGCGGTGATCGTCACGGTACCCGTCGGAGCCGCGGCGAAAGCAGGCACTTTCGACCCGCCTTCGGGCCGGACATAGCCCCGGTCGACCAGCACGGTCGGGCCACCATCGACCACGAACGGCACCAGCACCTCGAACGCCGGGTCGCTGTCCACGACGCGGAGTCGGGCCAGTACCTGATGGTCCGGCAGGTAGTGCCCGGTCGCTGTCACCCGGCGCCACTGCGCCTCGGGTGCCGACGAATTCTGCTGCGGCAGAATCGATGTCACGGCAACCGGATCGGCGGTGAGTGACGATGCGATCTGGTCGTTCTCGTGCGAGGTCCTGGTATTCTTGCCCAGCTGCCATGGCGCCAGCACGGTGAAGCACAGGTAGGCGAACGCCCCGACCACGACGGCCAGCGCCAGCCAGCCGGGTTTGAACAGAAATGCCAGTCGTTTCATCGTCTTGTTCCAGCGGTGGTTGCCCCGAGTTGGTCGTCGACCCAATCGTGCAACCCGGGCAGCGATGCCTCGATGACGGAGTAGGTCTCTTCGAAGTCGTCGTGGTCGCCGTAGTACGGATCCTCGACGTCGAGGGCATGCGCACCCGACTTGGGATCGAAGGACCGCAGCATCCGGATCCGGTCGGGTTCGACGCCGAGCTCGGTGAGCAGCCGGACGTGGTTGCGCCCCAGCGCTACCACCAGGTCCGCCGACAGATGGTCGTCGGCGAGCTGTGCGGCGCAATGCTCGGTTGGGTAGCCGTGCGCCCGCAGCACCCGGTTGGCGCGTTCGTCGGCGCCGTCGCCCGCATGCCAACCGCCGGTGCCGGCGCTGGTGACCCGGACCTGGTCGCCCAGTCCGCGGCGCTGGATCTGCTCGGCGAACATCTTCTCGGCCATCGGGGAGCGGCAGATGTTGCCCGAGCAGACGAATGTCACGTGTAAAGGAGAATCAGACACCGAGCACCTCGCGCAGCGCGCCCACGGTCGCGACGTGGGCAAACGGGGTATGCACGGCGTGTCCGCCCGCTGCATCGCCGAAATCGGACTGCCCGTAGCCCCAACCGACGACCACTGTCTCGATGCCGTGCTCCGCCGCCCCCTCGACGTCGTGGCTGCGGTCACCGACCATCAGTACCCGCTCCGGTAGCGGCGAGAGTTGCGCCAACGCGTGGGCCACCACCTCGGCCTTGGCCGCGCGGGTGCCGTCCACACTGGCGCCGGCGATGACCTCGAAATACTCGTCCAGACCGAAATGAGCGAGTATCCGGCGGGCCGTCGGTTCCGCTTTCGAGGTCGCCACCGCAAGCCGCACACCAGCGGACTTCAGGTCCGCCAGCAGCTGCGGGATACCGTCGAACAGGCTGTTCATCGACCACCCGCGGGCGGTGTAGTCCGCGCGGTACGCCGCGACCGCGATATCGGCTTGCTCACCCAGACCCATGCCCCGCAGCGTCTGGTGCATGGGTGGCCCGACAACTCGGCTGGCCAGGTCGCCGTCGGGCGCGACGGCGCCGATCTGGGCCAACGCGTGCCGGAAGCTGGAGACGATTCCTTCCGCAGAATCCGTCAGGGTGCCGTCCAGGTCGAAGAGCACCAGCTGTGGCTTGTCGGCCAGGGGCGGTTCGCTCACGTTGCCATTCTCTCTCATCGCTTCGCGGGCCCGATGGCCACACAGCGCTGATCTGTCGCCCACTACTGTGCGATGTGTGACAGTGCGGCTCGCGGACGTGATCGACGTGCTGGACGCGGCCTACCCGCCGCGGCTGGCCCAGTCGTGGGATTCCGTCGGCCTGGTCTGCGGCGATCCCGACGAAACAATCGGATCGGTGACAATCGCGGTGGATGCGACGGCCGCCGTTGTCGACGAAGTGCCCGAGGGCGGGTTGCTCCTGGCGCACCATCCGTTGTTGCTCCGCGGGGTGGACTCCGTGGCCGCCGACACACCCAAGGGTGCGCTGGTACATCGGCTGATCCGCACGGGCCGGTCGTTGTTCACCGCGCACACCAATGCCGACTCGGCCGCACCAGGAGTGTCCGACGCGTTGGCCCACGCCCTCGGCTTGACCGTGCAGGACGTCCTCGAACCGCAGATGGCCACCGACCTGGACAAGTGGGCCGTCTTCGTCCCGCCGGCGCACGCCGACGCGGTCCGAGCCGCGGTGTTCGCCGCCGGTGCTGGGCAGATCGGCGACTACTCGCACTGCAGCTGGAGCGTCACCGGCACCGGGCAGTTCCTGCCGACCTGGGGGGCGTCACCCGCGATCGGCACCGTCGGCGCGCTGGAACTGCTGCCCGAGGACCGCGTCGAGTTCGTCGCACCCGCTCGGCTGCGGGCGGCGGTGCTCACGGCGATCCGCACGGCGCACCCGTACGAAGAACCGGCCTTCGACGTGCTCGCGCTGGCCCCACTGCCGACCGGCACCGGGATCGGTCGCATCGCGACGCTACCGAAGCCGGAACCGTTGCGCGACTTCGTCACCCGGGTTGCGGCCGGGCTACCGGCGACCAGCTGGGGAGTGCGGGCGGCGGGCGATCCCGATCTGCCGGTCTCGCGGGTGGCCGTTTGTGGCGGAGCGGGTGATTCCTTACTGGACGCGGCGGCGGCCGCTGACGTGCAGGCCTACGTGACGGCCGACCTGCGACATCACCCGGCCGATGAACACCTGCGGAGATCGTCGGTGGCCCTGGTGGACGTGGCGCACTGGGCCAGCGAGTATCCGTGGTGCGCGCAGGCGGCTGACTTGCTGCGCGCCCATTTCACCACTGCACTGGCGGTGCGAGTTTCGGACCTTCGCACCGACCCCTGGAACCTGGACGCACGTCCATGAGAGAGACACGGGCATGAAAGCTGAAGTGACACAGCAGCGGTCGCTGCTGGAATTGACGGAGTTGGATGCCGAGCTGAGCCGGCTCGCGCATCGGTCCACCCACCTCGCCGAACAGCAGCAGTACGAACAGCTGCAGAGCGAGCATCAGGCCGCCAACGACCGGCTGGCGGTGCTCCAGATTGCGCTGGACGATCTCGACGGCCAGACCGCCCGGTTCGAAGCGGAGATCGACGGGGTTCGGCAACGCGAAGACCGGGACAGGTCCCTGCTGAACTCGGGAAGCGCAGCGGCCAAACAACTTTCCGAGCTGCAACACGAACTGGAGACCCTGGAACGGCGGCAGGCGTCGTTGGAGGACTCGCTACTTGAAGTCATGGAGCGCCGCGAGGAATTGCAGAAGCAGCAATCCGATGAGCTCGCGGTCATCGACCGGCTGCAGAACGAGCTGGGTGGCGTGGGGCAGGCACGCGACACCGCGATGGAGGACATCGAGTCGACCCGTCGGCTGAAGGTGCAGCGGCGTGAAGGTGTCACCGCCTCCCTCGACGCCGACCTGCTGGCGCTCTATGAGCGGCTGCGCGCCACCTCCGGGATCGGGGCGGGTGCGCTGCAGGGCCGGCGCTGCGGAGCGTGCCGCATCGAGATCGACTCCGGTGAGCTGTCCCGGATCGCCGCCGCCGACGAAGACGAGGTACTGCGGTGCCCGGAGTGTGGATCGATCCTGTTGCGGGTCAAGGGGTTCGCCTAGTGAAGG
The DNA here is from genome assembly GCF_025822605.1 of Mycolicibacterium komossense. Lineage (GTDB taxonomy): Bacteria > Actinomycetota > Actinomycetes > Mycobacteriales > Mycobacteriaceae > Mycobacterium > Mycobacterium komossense. The sequence continues at coordinate 217,553 of NZ_JACKTY010000012.1, forward strand.
TGCAGGTCGAGGCAGACGGCGGCTCGCGGGGCAATCCCGGCCCGGCCGGCTTCGGGTCGGTGGTGTTCACCGCGGATCGGACCGCGGTGCTCGCCGAGGCCAAGCAGGCGATCGGCTGGGCAACCAACAACGTCGCCGAATACCGGGGCCTGATCGCAGGATTGGAAGAGGCGGCGAGCGTCGGCGCCACCGAGGTCGCGGTGGCGATGGACTCCAAACTGGTCGTCGAGCAGATGTCGGGCCGCTGGAAGGTCAAGCATCCGGACCTGATCGAACTGAACCGGCAGGCCAAGGCGCTGGCTTCGCGGTTCGACCGGATCAGCTACCGCTGGATCCCGCGGGCTCAGAACTCCCACGCCGACCGGCTGGCCAACGAAGCGATGGACGCCGCAGGCGTATTCGATGCGCAGCCTTCGCCGACGCCCATTGCGGTCGGCGAGGCGAGCACCGAGGTTCGGACGAATCCGGCCGGCTGGACCGGTGCCCGGGGCGCACCGACGCGGCTGTTCCTGTTGCGGCATGGGCAGACCGAATTGTCGGTGGACCGGCGCTATTCGGGGCGCGGTAATCCGGCGCTGACCGAACTGGGCCGGCGCCAGGCCGATGCCGCCGCGGCCTACCTGGGTGCGCAGGGCGGAATCGACGCCGTGGTGACCTCACCGCTGCAGCGCGCGTACGACACCGCAGCGGCCGCTGCCAAGGCGCTAGGGCTCGACGTCACCGTCGACGACGATCTGATCGAAACCGACTTCGGCGACTGGGAGGGCCTGACTTTCGGCGAGGCGAGCGCGGCAAGCCCTGCGCTGCATGACCGTTGGCTCAGCGACACCAGCGTGCCGCCACCCGGTGGTGAGAGCTTCGACCAGGTGCACGACCGGGTCCGTCGCGCCAGGACGCGCATCATCTCGGAGTACGGTGGCGCCACCGTACTGGTGGTGTCGCATGTGACACCGATCAAGACGATGCTGCGGATGGCCCTCGACGCGGGCCCGTCGATTCTCTACCGGCTGCACCTCGACCTGGCGTCCCTCTCGATCGCCGAGTTCTATCCTGACGGTGCGGCATCGGTGCGATTGGTGAACCAGACCTCGTATCTGTAGCTCAGTTGTGCAGGTGCAGCCGTTCCCCGCGCGGGCCGAAGATCGCGATCAACTCCACGGGACCGTCGACCGCACCGAACCAATGCGGAGTCCACGTGCTGAATTCGGCTGCCTCACCCGGCTTGATGGTGAAATCCCGCTCACCGAGCACCAACCGGAGCCGACCGGAGAGCACGTAAATCCAGTCCTGGCCCTCGTGCACCGGCAATTCCGCAGGCGGGGTGTTGCGCTTGGCGCTGACCCGGATCTTGAAGGCGTGTTGCCCCCCGGCCGGCCCCTGTCGGGTCAGTGGCCAATACGTTGCGCCGTCGCGGGTGTGCGCGCTGCCCCGCACCCGTGGATCGGCTTGCTCGGGCTCTCGTAGGAGTTCGTCGGTGGTGACCGCCAGTGCTTCTGCCAGCCGGGGCAGGTGGTCCAGTGCCAATCGGCGCTTGCCGGATTCGAGTCGACTCAGGGTAGACACGTCGATTCGGGCCCGCGTCGCGACGTCGTCGAGCGTCATCCCCTTGCTGACCCGCAGTTCGCGCAGCCGTCGGCGAACGCGGAGGTCGACGTCCTCGTCCGGGGTGGACTCGGCGTCCTTTGCCTGCATGGCAAATCAGCTTGGCAGAATCGACTTGTCTGGGCAAGCTTGGGGCATGGACATTGTGTGGGATTGCGTGATCGTCGGCGGTGGTGCCGCCGGATTGAGTGCCGGACTGGTACTCGGCCGGGCGCGGCGCCGGACGCTGATCGTCGATGCGGGACAACAGAGCAATCTGAGTGCGCACGGCATCGGTGGACTACTCGGCTCCGACGGTCGTCCGCCGGCTGAACTATACGCCGCGGGTCGTGTTGAGCTCTCGGCATATCCGAGCGTGGAGGTCCGAGACGGCGAGGTGGTATCGGGCGCCCGGGCCGGAGACGAGTTCGTGCTCACCCTCGACACCGGCGAGCAGGTGCGGTCGCGACGGGTGCTGCTGGCCACGGGAATGCAATACCGCCCACCGGTACTGCCCGGCCTGGCCGAGTTGTGGGGCGGATCGGTCTTCCACTGCCCGTTCTGCCACGGCTGGGAGGTGCGCGAGCAACCGCTGGCCGTCCTGGCGGCGGGGCAGCGTGGGGTTCATTCGGCGCTGCTGCTGCGCGGCTGGAGCGACGATATCGTGCTGCTGACCGACGGCCCCTCGGGACTGGGGGAGGACGACGTGGCACGGCTTGCCGCGGCCGATGTTCGGGTGGACGAGCGGCCGGTGACCGAAGTTCGCGGCGCAGCAGGGCAATTGACGTCGGTGGTATTCGCCGACGGCACGGAACTGCCGCGCCGCGGGATGCTGGTCGGCACGATGCTGTATCAGCGCTCAACGCTGGCCGAGCAGTTGGGCGCCGAGCCGGCCGAACCCGGACCGGTCGCCGCGGACGCGGTCCGGGTCGATCCCTTCGCCCGCACCACGGCCCCTGGGGTGTTCGCCGCGGGAGATGTGAGTGCTCAGATGCCGCAGGTGGCTGCGGCGGTGGCCGCGGGCGCGCTGGCGGCGGCCGCGATCATGCAGACGTTGATGGCTGACGACTACGGTCTGCCACTACCCACCGGAGGGGATGCCCGTGTCGGAACCCGTTGACATTCAGGCGATGTGGAATGAGCGCTACGGCGAGAAGGAGCGCATCTGGAGTGGCAATCCCAATGCCCGGCTGGCTGAGGTGGTATCGGAGTTGGCTCCCGGTCGCGCTCTCGACCTCGGCTGCGGTGAAGGTGGCGACGCCCGGTGGTTGGCGCAACAGGGCTGGCACGTCGTCGCCGTCGACGTCTCCGACACCGCGCTGCAGCGCGCAGCCGCCGACGCTGGAGAGCTGGCTGCCCGCATCGACTTTCAACGCCACGACCTGATGCAGACTTTTCCTGACGGCTCTTACGATCTGGTCTCGGCGCAGTTTCTGCACTCGCCGGTGCCGTGGGAGCGCGACCGGTTGCTGCGGCGCGCAGCGGAGGCGGTGGCGACGGGCGGGACCTTGTTCATCGTGGACCACGGGGAAGCGCCGCCGTGGGCGTCGAAGCTGGACAAGCACGTTCACCATTTCCCGAGTGCGCAGGAAGTGGTGGACGGGCTCCAGCTTGACCCTCCCCGATGGGACATCGTGCGGGCCGAACGGGCCGGGCGGGAGGCCATCGGGTCCGACGGGCAGACCGGCTCGCTGGTGGACAATGTCATCATCGCGCGGCGGAAGGCCTGACTGACGTCAGCTCGCCGATTCGGGTCGGTGCCAGAGCGGCACCAGGCGCGCCTTCCCGACGATCTTCACCGCGACCCGCGGGGGTCGGGAATCGCCTTGATGGCCAGGAATCCCGTCGGTTGTTGGGTCAGGCGTCGATAGCCGTCACGGTCGATATCCGCAGCGCCGGCGTCGGGCCTGGGCTCAAGGAGTCGTTCGATCAGAAATCCCGCTTCATGGAGTTCCGTGCACGTGTCTTCCAGCGGCGCCAACCAGTATCGAACGTGCCAGCCACGACTCCAGACCTCTTCGATGATCCTCGCGTCGAAGTAGTTCCCGCCGTGACGCAGCCAATCGCCCGTGGGGTGCATTCGGGAAAGCACCAGTGCACCGCCGGGGCGCAGCACCCGTCGAAGTTCGCGCAATGCGGACGTCCTGTCATCGATGTACTCCAAAGCCAGGGCGAGCAGTACTCGATCGACGGACTGGTCGGGCAGCCACGTGATCGGATCGGCGAGATCGTGGACCCGGAACCGTCCGGCCGGCACGCGCTCGCGACACAACTCGACCATGCGGGGGCTCTGGTCGAAACCGATGATCGTGGCGCCGCGGTCGGCGAGTTCCGCCGCGTAGAGCCCCGGGCCGCACGCCGCATCCAGAACGGTCAGTCCGGCTACGTCTCCCAGCAGGGCCAGGCAGGTGGGTCGGTCGTAGTGGGCGTTGTGGAGGTTGTTACGGGCGTGGTCGAGAAACTCGTCGGCGAAGACGTCGTATTGGGGGTGCGGTCCTACAGCGTCAGGCATTCCCACACCGTAAATGTCGGCATGCGTTGGCCTGCGGGCCGCTTCTACGAGTACCTTTATCTGCGCGAACGAGTTGGCTGGGCGGCCGCGGATGGCCGCCGGTCTCGATGGGGGAAGAGAACCGGAGGTCAGTCGAGGAAAGTCCGGACTTCGCAGAGCAGGGTGATTGCTAACGGCAATCCGAGGTGACTCGCGGGAAAGTGCCACAGAAAACAGACCGCCAGCGATGGTAAGGGTGAAACGGTGCGGTAAGAGCGCACCAGCATCCCGGGTGACCGGGGTGGCTTGGCAAACCCCACCCGAAGCAAGGTCAAGAAGGTCGCAAGGGGGAGTGACTGCGCAGGCGCTCGAGGGCTGCTCGCCCGAGCCTGCGGGTAGACCGCTTGAGGCACCCGGCAACGGTGTGTCCAGATGGATGGTCGCCACTGCGGGCCCCTCGGTCTCCGAGGGAAACGCAGCACAGAATCCGGCTTAGAGGCCAACTCGTTCGCCCACCAGCGGCCTCTGTCTCGAGCCTGAGCGATCAGGTCTTACTGACCGCCCTGTCGAGTTTCGCCAGTGCGGCCTCGATTTGTTGGCGCGACCACTGCGCCACGTCGTCCTCCTGCTGATAGAGCAGGCCGTAGGTGAACGTGTCCTCACCGACATGGTGGGCGACCTCCGCCTGTTGACTCAGATGAGCCCGGCTGACGGCACTGTCCTGGTGATCGCCGAGCAGCGTCTGGATCTCCTTGGCAGCCTCGGACACTTTCGCGGCCCCGGTCGCCGCCGCCGTGTACCGCAACCGCTTGGCGCCCTTGCGGATTCGATGCAACGCCTCGTCTGCTTCGGCCTCTGGGGCGTCGGCGGCCGCCTTCGCCGCCTTGGCGGCCTTGCGGACCCGCTTGTATGCCGAATCGATGGTCACCGGTTTGGGCTCCTCACCCGACTCGGTCGGTTGCGGATCCGCGGCGACCAGCGCCTCGAGTGCGTCGAGCAGCCGGAAGTAGCGCTCGGAGCGCATCGCGGTCAACGATCGTCGCCACCCCGTCTCGTAACGGTGTTTGGCCCCGTCGATCAGCCGCTCCCGCACCCGCCCGCGCACCAACTCCCCAGGCAACTGGTCGAGCGCCTTCTCGTAACGCTGCGCCAGTACCTCTGCGTCGCGGGCGACGCCGAGAATGCCGGCCAACTGGCGCAATTCGTCGAGGACCCAGGCGTCGTCGGTGAGTCCGAAAGACTCCTCGGATTCCCTGAGCAGGCTGCGGATCTTGCGCGTGGTGACCCGCATCTGATGGACGGAGTCGTAGACGTCGGCGCGCACCGCGCGGTCCCATGTGAGCATCTCGGCGACCTGCTCGGCGACGGCGCGGCGTACCGGGTCCTGCGTTTCGGTGCTCTGCGGTTCGTCGGCTGTTTCAGCGGATTCCGGTTTGGCGCTGGCGAGCACCCGGGCCAGTTTGGAACCATGTCCGGCAGGTACCGCACCGGCATCGAGCAGGCGGTTGCCCAACCGACCCAGCAGATCAGTATCGGGTTCAGCCCCTTCGGGGCGCTCGGCGAGCTCGAGTTCCCATTCGCGCCACTGCTGCTCGTCCCCGCCGACAGCTGAGGCGGTGACGTGGTCATCGCAGAACTCGGCAAGTGCTGAACCGTCGGAGCCGTAGAGCATGCAGATGTGGCGGGTCGTGCTGATCCGCGCGACGGGCGAGATCGGCCGATCCCGCACGATCGCCAGCACCACGTCGAGCAGGTCAGCGGGCACCGACGTCCCGTCGGACTCGCCCAGCGGCATGCGCACCTCGGTGCGCGAGTCCGCACCCGCGGGCAGTTTGAGATGCCAGCCCTCGTCGGCGCCGCCGGTACGGCGACGCAGGGTCACCTTGTTCCGGGCCAGGTCGTGAGTGGCGGTGTCGAAGTACACCGCGTCGAGGGATTCTGGCTGCGGGCGCTCGACCCGCGCGACCGCCCAGAGGCCGTCAAACGACGGAGAGACCGCCGAATCGACAACGTCGAACTTGCGCTCGACTTCCGTATGCCGAGTCGTTTTCGGCTTTTGAGCAGGCATTTTCACCTTCGTTGGGGCGCGGTTACAGGGCCAATTGGTGAACAGAGTGCCACATCGAAGTTAACAGCCAGCACGGCTGACCTGCCCGGGTCCGGGCCTGCTGCTAACTCGCCAGCTGGCTGGTGAACTCGCCCGCGCGACCCCACGCCTGGCGCTCCTCGGCGAAGGCGACGGCCTGTTGTCGGCGGAACGTCGCGATCGGATCGGCCTCCTTGGCGAGAAACGTCAGGTAGTCCTTCATCGAGAAGGTGCCCTCGGCAATGGCGACGTCACCGCGGCCTGCAGCCATGTCGGCGCGCAGGTCCATCAGCTCGTCGGCGCCGACCGGATAGAAGCTGATCCGGTCGAAGTAGCGCAGCAGCCACGGCGTGCCCGGCTCGAAGGCCCGCGAGTCGAGGGGATGGCGGTGATTCCACACCTGGGTGGTGCGTCCGACGAACTGATAACCGCCCGGCCCTTCCATGCCGTAGACGCACAGGTAGGCGCCGCCGATCCCGACGGCGTTTTCCGGTGTCCAGGTGCGTGCGGGGTTGTACTTCGTGGTCACCAGTCGATGCCGGGGATCCAGCGGAGTGGCGACGGGCGCGCCGAGGTACACGTCACCGAGCCCGAGCACCAGGTATTCCGCGTCGTAGACGATGTCATGCACCTGCGAAACATCATCGAGACCGTTGATGCGCCTGATGAATTCGATATTCCACGGGCACCAGGGCGCATCGGAACGCACTCCGTGCATATAGCGCTGGATCGCCTCACGGGTGGCGGGGTCATCCCACGACAGTGGCAACGAGACCGCACGACTGGGCACCACAAGCTCGTCGTTGGCGGGGAGGCCTTCATCCAACTCGGCCAGCACATCGCGAACTTCGCTCATTGTCACGATGGTGGGATCGAATTGCACCTGAAGTGACCGCACACCCGGCGTCAGCTCGGTCAGGCCGGGCACGGCGCGGGCCCGCAGCCGCTGATCCAGGACGTGGACACGGGCCCGCATCGCGAGATCCAGTGCCATCGGCCCGTACTCGACCAGGACGCCGCCGTCGCCGGACCGCCGCAATGTCACATCGGTCCCATCTTTGGCCGAGTACCGGCCCAGCACACCGTCATCGGAGTCGCTGGAGGTGGAGATGACCAGGGGGAACGACGCCCGCCGGCCGACGTCGAGGGTGCGCAGCGACGGCGCCCGATCCGCGCGGACGGCAACGAACCGGACGGCGTCGCCCGGGGCCATCTGACCCAGCTTCCATCGGTCGCCGCCCACCACGGTGACGGGGCAGACGAACCCGCCGAGGCTGGGGCCGTCCGGTCCGAGCAGAATCGGTGTGTCGCCGGTGAAGTCCAGTGCACCAACACAATACGCGTTGTCGTGGATGTTCGACGGGTGCAGCCCGGCTTCACCGCCGTCGGTGCGCGCCCACTGCGGCTTGGGCCCCTCCAGCCGCACCCCGGTGCGGTCGGAGTTGAAATGCACGGTGTAGTCGGTCCGGATGAGCGTGTCCATATCGGCCCGGGTGAAGAACTCGGGGGCACCGTGCGGGCCTTCGGTGACAGCGACCTCCCATCGGTGCCCGATGCTGGGCTGATCCTCGATCGCCGCCCTGGCGTCGCGGTCCGGCCGCTTCTCGTGGCGGCCCGGATCCGCGCCGACGCAGAGAGTGTCTCCGGCGCGCAGGGCCCGGCCGTCGTGACCGCCGAAGGACCCCATGGTGAATGTCGCTGTACTGCCCAGGTATTCGAGTTCGCTCAGGCCGCCGGCGATCAGGACGTAGCACCGCATCCCCGGACCGGTCAGCCTGCCGACCTCGAGGGTAGCGTCCGCGGGAATCGTGATCGACTGCCACTGTGGCACTGTCACGCCGTCGAGGGCGATCGAGACCGGTGCGCCGGTGACGCAGACCCGGCCGCCGTGCGGAAACCGCAGGGTAGGGCCGCCGCGGGTGCATTCCAGCCCGGGCGCACCTTCGGCGTTGCCGAGCACCCGGTTGCCGAGCCTGAACGACAGATCGTCCATCGGACCCGACGGCGGAACCCCGATGTGCCAGTAGCCGATGCGGCCCGGCCAGTCTTGCACCGTGGTCAGCATTCCCGAGCTGACCACCTCGATGAGTGCACTCATGAAGGTGTCGTCACTGCGGAATGACCATGCGGATGACCATGCGCACGGGTGTCGGGTTGAACCCGTTGCACGGATTGTTGATCTGGGGGCAGTTGGAGACCAGCACCACGGTGTCCGTCTCGGCGCGTACGGTCAGCGACTTTCCCGGGCCGGACCGGCCGTCGACGATGCCCAACGTGCCGTCGGATTCGATTGGCACGTTCATGAAGAAGTTGATGTTCGGCACGATATCGCGTTTGCCCAGGCCCCATTTCGCGCCTTCGGCCAGGAAGTTCTCCGCGCAGGCGTGCTGGTGCACGGTGTGATGGCCGTAACGCAACGTGTTCGACTCCTTCGAGCAGGCGCCCGCGATGGTGTCATGGTTGCCGACCTGGTCGGCCACGATGCTGACCAACGCGGTCCCGTCGGCGGCGCGCAGTACCGAGCCGGTGGTCAGGAAGATATTGCGTTGTGCCGCAACGGTTGCCTGGAAGCTGTATCGCTTGTTCGGGTCACATGCGCCGTGGGTGAGTCCGTAGAACAAGGTGTCGACGGCCTGGTTGCCGTGCAGGTCGATGATCTGCAGCTGCTGACCTGCGGTGAGTACCGCCGACCACGGGGTGCAGGCCGCAACGATCTCGTCGGACACGATCTGGGGCTCGGTGATGGTGGTCATGGCTGATCTCAATTCTGGCTGGCTGTCGCAGCGGTGTGGTTTTGACTTGCGGCCCAGCTGCTTTCGGTGTTGAACAGAGCGCGAAGATATTCTGGATCCGTGCCGACCGGCGTGCCGAGCTCCTCGTCGGCGCGCCAGGCCACCACGTCGAGTGCGGTGACCTGGGCCTCGAAGTCCAGCGGATGCGCGGCGTTGACCAGGGCGACCACCACGGGCAGGTGAATCAGCAGGTCGACGGTGGTCCCCGCTCCTGCGGAGCCGGTGAAGGTCAGCGATCCGTCGGTGGCCGCGCGAACACCCTTGAAGAAGGAGGCGGACGGCGCGACGTCGCGGGCATCCATGCCGTGTTTCACGGCGGCCAGCAGCATCGCCCTCCGCGCTGAGGGCGGCATCCCGCACAGCAGGTCGTGGTTACCGGAGGTATCGGCGACGACGGTGGCGAGCACCCGGCCCTGATCGGACAGCAGGGGATGGCCTGCGCTCAGATAAGCCTGCCACGGCACTTTCATGGTGTCGGCCACGTTGAGTCGCTCCCAGGGTGCGTCGGCGCGAAACAGCAGCAGGTGCGCACAGGCGCCGCCGTCGGGATCGGCCAGGCGCAGCCGGGAACCGCGGCCGAGCACCCGGCTGACGTAGGAACCCGCGGGGATGGACTCGGCCCACAGGAGCCGCGACGGGTCGATGTCTGGCGGTGTGGCCGGAATCCGCATCGCGGCCTGGTCTGCCTGGGCGCGGGCGTGTGATCGGGCTCCGGCTGTCGACGCGGTGGTCATCGTGTCCTCCCTGTCCGACCGAAAACGGCCGATTAACTGTCAAGTGAAAGTTTTCTGGACCCGGATTCCGCGCGAGTGTCCCGCCTGTTACGACTGGGTTGACAGTATTTCTGTCAAATGACAGATAACCTGGCCTGGCGAAGCCCGAATGCAAGAATGTGCCCATGCGTAGCGAAGGCCGCGGACGGCCCCGCCTGGAGCAATCCCGGCGTCCGGGCAAGACGGCGCGCGAGGAAATCCTCGACGCCGCGGCCGAACTGTTCACCAACCAGGGTTACGCCAGCACCTCGACCAGGGCGATTGCGGACGCCGTCGGGGTCAGGCAAGCGTCGCTTTACCACCACTTCGCCACCAAGGACGACATTCTCGACGCACTACTGGCCGGAACCGTCGACGCGCCGCTGAAACTCGCTGGTGAACTGCTGCTGGAAACCGGGCCGGCCGCCCCGCGTCTGCACGTGCTGATCGTCAGCGACGTCACCCAGCTGTGCGGCAGCCGATGGAATCTCGGCGCCCTCTACCTGTTGCCCGAACTGCGCGTCGACCGGTTCGAACAGTTCCGGCTGCGGCGCGCGGTGCTGCGGGACCACTACGGTAACCTGGCCCGCCAGGTGATCGCCGAATGCGACGGCCCGCCGGATGCCGACGATCTTCCGTTCCGGCTCGTCGAGTCGGCCATCAACCGCCGTTCCGACGACAACGGTTGCCCGCCCGAACAACCGTGGATGATCGCCGACGGGGCCCTGCGCATCCTGGGCTGGGACCGCGACTTCGCGCTGATGCGACAGGGGACCTCCACCCGGCTCCAGATCGAACCGGTTAACGTCTCGGCATGACTTCTGCGCCGGGATATCAGAGCATCACGTTCGAGCAGACCGGGCCGATCGCCCGGATCACGCTGAATCGGCCCGAGGCGGCCAACGGGATGAACGACACGCTGCTGCGTGAGCTGGCCGACGCCGCCAAACGGTGCGACGTCCCGGGAATCAAAGCGGTGGTCCTCACCGGTGAAGGCCGATTCTTCAGCGCCGGCGGCGATTTGAAGGCGGTCGCCGGCTCGCCGGAACGGCCCGGTCGCTACATCAAGGGGATCGCCGACGATCTGCACAAGGCCGTCGCGACGTTCGCGCGGATGGATGCCGTACTGATCACGGCCGTCAACGGCGTCGCCGCCGGCGCCGGATTCAGTCTCGCTGTCAGCGGCGACCTGGTGCTCGCGGCATCGTCGGCCTCGTTCACGATGGCCTACACCCGGGCGGGACTGAGCCCTGACGGCGGTGCTTCCTACTACCTGCCCAGGCTGGTCGGGATCCGCCGCACGCAGGAACTCATGCTGACCAACCGCACGCTGTCTGCTCAGGAGGCTGCGGATTGGGGGTTGGTCAACGAGGTGGTCGACGGGGCCGACCTGGCGGCCCGTGCCGGCGAACTGGCCACGCAGATCGCTTCGGGCTCAAGCACTTCCCAGTCCGCCGTCAAGAAGCTGCTGCTGAGTAGCTTTGACAACGGTCTTGAGGTTCAGCTCGAACTCGAGGCCCGACTGATCGGCGCCAATGCCGACGCCCCGGACGGGCGTGAGGGAATCGACGCGTTCCTCACCAAGCGAGCCCCCAAGTTCGACTGACGACGTCAGAAGCTGTGTTCCTCAGCCGGGAACGCTCCGCTGGCCACCTCGGTGCTGTACTGCTCTGCGGCACGGCGTAATTCGCCGCCCACATCGCCGAAGCGCTTCACGAATCTGGCGGTCTTGCCCGAAGTCATCCCCGCCATGTCCTGCCAGACCAGCACCTGCGCATCGCAGTTGGGTCCGGCGCCGATTCCGACGGTGGGGATGGTGAGCTTGCCGGTGATCTGCGTGGCCAGTTCGGCCGGCACCATTTCCAGCACGACGGCGACCGCGCCGGCCTCGGCGACCGCGATCGCGTCGTGGATGGTCTGCTCGGCGGCGTCACCACGGCCCTGCACGCGGAAACCGCCCAGACCGTTGACGCTCTGCGGGGTGAAGCCGATGTGGGCGATGACCGGGATGCCGGCCTGGGTCAGCATCGCGATCTGCTCGGCGACCCGTTCGCCGCCTTCGAGCTTCACGGCATGGGCACCGGTTTCCTTCATGAAACGGGTGGCCGTGGCCAGGGCCTGCATGGGGCCCGATTCGTAACTGCCGAACGGCAGATCGGCCACGACGAGTGCGTGGGTCGCACCGCGGACGACGCCGCGTACCAACGGAATCAATTCGTCGATCGAGATCTGCACCGTGGTGTCGTAGCCGTAGACGACGTTGGCAGCCGAATCGCCGACCAACAGCACGGGGATACCTGCATCATCGAAGGCCCGGGCGGTCGAATAGTCGTAGGCCGTCAGCATCGACCACTTGTGGCCTTCGGTTTTCCACTGCTGCAGGTGGTGGGTGCGTACTTTGATGCGCTTCCTGGGAGCTTCGCCGAGCGTCTCGGTGGCAGCACCATAAACAGTTTGCTCAGACATCATTGTCCTTCGTGGTGGTTTCGTCGTGATAGATCCTCGAGGCCCTGACCGGGTCCCCGGGTTCGTCTGACGAGGCCCAGTGTGCCACCCGCCCCGACAAACAGGGAAGCAGCAGTTGAGTGGACTTCCTCACACCGCACAGCTGCCGGACATACCATCGCGGGCATGCCCGCCTACCAAAGGCTTAGCGGCCTGGATGCCAGCTTCCTTTACCTCGAAACCCCGTCACAGCCGCTCCACGTGTGTTCGATCCTCGAATTGGACACCTCCACGGTGCCCGGTGGCTACACCTTCGACCAGTTGCGCGACGAACTCGCCGTCCGGATCAGGGCGATGCCGGAATTCCGCGAGAAGCTGATGGACAGTCCGTTCAACCTTGATCATCCAGTATGGGTGCAGGACAAAGACTTTGATGTCGACCGGCACCTGCATCGGATCGGGTTGCCCGCTCCCGGCGGTCGCATCGAGTTGTCCGAGATCTGTGGCCACATCGCGTCGCTGAATCTCGACCGCAGCCGGCCGCTGTGGGAGATGTGGGTCATCGAAGGGATCGCCGGTACCGACGCGCATGACGGCGGTCGGATCGCCGTCATGACGAAGGTGCACCACGCGGCTGTCGACGGCGTGACCGGTGCCAATCTGATGTCGCAGCTGTGCAGTACCGAACCCGACGCGCCGCCGCCGGACCCGGTTGAAGGTGCCGTCGGCGATGCCAATCAGGTGGAGATGGCGGCCAGAGGCCTGGTCAAATTTGCCAGCCGCCCGCTGCACCTGGCCACCAAGGTCATTCCCGGCACCGTCACCACCGTGGTCGACACCGTGCGGCGGGCCATCGGGGGCGTCGCGATGGCCAGCCCGTTCACCGCACCGCAGACAGCGTTCAACGCATCCGTTACCGGACACCGCAACATCGCCTACGCGCAGCTCGATCTCGATGACATCAAGACCGTCAAGAATTACTTCGGCGTCAAGGTCAACGACGTCGTGATGGCGCTGGTGTCGGGAGTGCTGCGGCAGTTCCTGCTCGATCGTGGCGAACTCCCGGAGCACTCGCTGGTGGCGATGGTGCCGGTATCGGTGCACGAGACTTCCGACCGGCCCGGCCGCAACAAGGTGTCGGGGATGTTCTCCAGCCTGGAAACTCAGATCGCGGATCCGGCGGAGCGGATCAAAGCCATCGCCGAGGCGAGTTCTCTTGCCAAGGAACACAGTTCGGGGATCGCGGCAACCCTACTGCAGGACTGGTCGCAGTTCGCCGCCCCAGCCGTGTTCGGAGTCGCGATGCGGCTCTACGCCAGGACCAACCTCACCGAGGCGCGCCCGATCCACAACCTGGTCGTCTCGAATGTGCCGGGCCCGCAGGTGCCGCTGTACTTCCTGGGCTCCGAGGTCAAGGCGATGTACCCGCTGGGCCCGATCTTCCACGGTTCGGGGCTCAACATCACCGTCATGTCGCTGAACGGCAAGCTCGATGTCGGGCTGATCTCGTGCCCGGAGCTGCTCCCTGACCTGTGGGACATGGCCGACGACTTCGCTGTCGGGATGGAGGAACTACTCAAGGCGGCGCGCTGAGGCAAACGTGGGCCTTTTGGCGTCTCTTCTCCGCATCGCTCGTGCCTCGCTCTGCGTCGGCGTGACGGGGCTTGTCGGCGTCACTTCTCCGCATCGCTCGTGCCTCGCTCTGCGTCGGCGTGACGCGGGCTGCCAGCGCTTAGGCAATTTTCAGCAAGCTCATGGCAGCATGTGTTGCCATGAGCTTGCTTTACCGCCGTCGGACGCTTCGTGCCCCGTTGATCGGGGTGGTCGTGGCGATGCTTGCGGTGTCTGGCTGCACGACCGTGGTCGATGGTCGTGCGACGATCGCCGCACCCCGGGTCGGAGATCCCGTCGCCTGGGAGCCCTGCCACTTCCAGAGTGGCGCCGAGAGCAGGCTGCCCGCCGGCACGCAGTGCGGACGAATCGCGGTGCCCGTCGACTACAGCAAGCCCGACGGCGCCCTCGCCGATATCGCGATGATCCGCTTTCCTGCCACCGGCGACAAGATCGGCTCACTCGTTATCAACCCGGGTGGGCCGGGGGAGTCGGGGATCGAGGCCGCGGTGGGGATGGTCGACACCCTCCCGCCCGATATCCGGCAACGATTCGACCTCGTGGGCTTCGATCCGCGCGGGATCGGGTCGTCGAGCCCGGAGCTGTGGTGCAACTCCGATGCCGATAACGACCGGCTCCGCGCCGAGCCCCAGCAGGACTACACCCCGGCCGGCGTCGCGCAGATCGAGAAGGAAACCAAGGAATTCGTCCAGCGCTGCGTCGACAAGATGGGCCTGGAGTTCCTGGCCAATATCGGAACTGCCAGCGTCGCGAAGGATCTCGACGCCATCCGGGCGGCCATCGGAGATGACAAGCTGACCTACCTCGGCTACTCCTACGGAACCAGGATCGGCTCGGCCTACGCCGAGGAGTTCCCGCAGAACGTGCGGGCGATGATCCTCGACGGCGCCGTCGACCCCAATGCCGACCCGGTGGAGGAAGACGTCAAGCAGGCGAAGGCCTTCCAGGGCGCATTCAACGATTACGCGGCGGACTGCGCCAAGGATCCGTCCTGCCCGCTGGGCACCGATCCGGCGAAGGCCACCGAGGTCTACCTGGACCTGGTTGAGCCGTTGGGGCCGAAATCAGCGCCCACCAAAGACGGCCGCGGCCTGTCCTACAGCGACGCGGTAGTGGGAACCATCATGGCGCTCTACTCGCCGAGCTTGTGGCAGCATCTGACAACGGGACTGAGTCAACTGAAGAACGGTCACGGCGACACCATGCTGGCTCTGGCCGACATGTACATGCGCCGTGATTCGCAGGGCCACTACACGAACGCCACCGACACCCGAGCGGCGGTGAACTGTGTCGACCAGCCGCCACTGACCGATCCGGCCAAAGTGATCGACGAGGATCGGCGACTGCGCGAGGCGGCACCGTTCATGAGCTATGGGCAGTTCACCGGGCATGCACCGATGCCGACCTGTGCGTTCTGGCCCGTTCCACCGACCAGCCAGCCGCACCAACTCAACGTGACCGACTTGCCGCCGACTCTGGTGGTGTCGACGACCGGTGATCCCGCAACGCCGTACGAGGCGGGTGTCCAACTGGCCCAAGAACTCAAGGGTGGCCTACTCACCTACAACGGCACCCAGCACACCGTCGTCTTCCAGGGCGAGAGCTGTGTCGACGACTACGCCACCCAGTATCTGATCAACGGCACGCTGCCGCCGCCGGACGCCAAGTGCTGACCCTGGATCGGGTCCCAACCGCAATCGACGCCCGATAACGCGGCGCTGCCGTACTGAGACGCGAGCGTTATCGTCCTGCGGCGCTTCGCCTCCGAGTGCATGCGACCATGTCCGAATGCGGCGCACCGGATCAGTGGGCTCGGCGCTGCTTGCCTGCGCACTGATTCTTGCCACCCCGGCGCCGGCGGCGTCGGCCACCCCCGAGGGGGCCGCTGATCCGATTGCGCGACAGCAGAATTGGGGCGACTGCTCAGTATTTTTCGGTGCCGGCGCTGATGTGCCGCCGAGTGCGCAGTGCACGATGGTGCCCGTCGGGGGTACCGCGACCCAACCGCTGGCCAACCTGGCTGTGATCCGGATCCCGGCAACCGGCTCGCGGATCGGATCGCTGTTCATCAACCCCGGCGGTCCCGGCGCGTCCGCCGTCGACAGCGCCGCGGGGATGGGAACCGCGCTGGCCGGGACCGAGATCACCGAGCACTTCGACCTCGTCGGTGTCGATCCGCGTGGGGTCGGGCACTCCACGCCGCAGCTGCGCTGTCGCACCGACGAGGAATTCGACGCCTGGCGCCGCGAGCCGATGGCCGACTACAGCCCGGCCGGCGTCGCCCACATCGAGGCGCTCTATCAACAATTCGTCGACCAGTGCGCGCAGCGGATGGGCACGGCATTCCTGTCCGGTGTCGGCACCGCCGAGACCGCCCGCGATATGGACACGGTCCGGCAGGTCATCGGCGACGAGCAGATCAACTATCTGGGATTCAGTTACGGCACCGACGTCGGGCGGGCCTACGTCGAGGAATTCGGCGACCACGTCAGGGCGATGGTGCTCGACGGCGCCATCGACCCCAGCATCGGGCCGGTCGAGAAGAACATCCGTCAGATGGCCGGCTTTCAGACCGCATTCAACGACTATGCGGCGGACTGTGCCCGCTCGCCGGGCTGCCCGCTAGGCCAGGACCCTGCCGCCTTCGTCGACCGCTATCACGCCCTGGTCGACCCGTTGGTCTTCGCGCCGGGGCGGACTTCCGATCCGCGCGGACTGAGCTACGCCGACGCCATCACCGGCACCGTCAACGCGCTGTACTCGCGGCAGTACTGGAAATACCTGACCAGCGGATTGCTCGGATTGCAGCGGGGTACCGACGCCGGAGACCTGTTGCTCCTGGCCGACGAATACCAGGGCCGTGGTCCCGACGGTCGCTACAGCAATCTGCAGGACGCCTTCAACGCCGTGCGGTGCGTCGACGCCCCGACGCCGACCGATCCGGCGATCTGGGCCGCGGCCGACCAGCAAATTCGCCAGGTCGCCCCGTTCCTGGCCTACGGCGAATTCACCGGATACGCCCCCCGTGACATCTGTTCGTTCTGGCCGGTGTCCGCCACATCGACCCCGGGCCCGGCCGCCCCGGTGGCCCCCGGCAAGGTCGTCGTCGTCTCCACCACGCACGATCCGGCGACTCCGTACCAAGCCGGCGTGAATCTGGCCCAGCAACTGGGGGCTCCGCTGATCACCTTCGAGGGCACTCAGCACACCGCGGTCTTCAACGGGTATCAGTGTCTGGACACCGCGGTGGTCCGGTATTTCGTGGATCTGACACCGCCGCCAGACAACCTGCACTGCAACTAGAACCACCGTCGTAACACAGAATTAACAGCCGATGCATACGCTCGCGGTCATGGATCGTCAGAAGGAATTCGTGCTCCGTACGCTGGAGGAACGGGATATCCGTTTCGTCCGCTTGTGGTTCACCGATGTGCTCGGATTCCTGAAGTCGGTTGCCATCGCTCCTGCCGAACTCGAAGGTGCATTCGAGGAGGGGATCGGGTTCGACGGCTCCTCCATCGAGGGCTTCGCCCGGGTCTCGGAATCGGATACCGTCGCTCGGCCCGACCCGTCCACATTCCAGGTGCTTCCGTGGACGACGAGTGGTGGCGATCACCACTCGGCGCGGATGTTCTGCGATATCACCATGCCCGATGGTTCGCCGTCGTGGGCCGACTCCCGGCACGTGCTGCGCCGGCAGCTGGCCAAGGCCAGTGACCTGGGCTTTTCCTGCTATGTGCACCCCGAGATCGAGTTCTTCCTGCTCGAGCCCGGTCCATTCGACGGGTCCGTGCCCGTCCCGGCCGACAACGGCGGCTACTTCGACCAGGCCGTGCACGATTCGGCGCCGAACTTCCGCCGCCACGCGATCGACGCCCTGGAGTCGATGGGCATCTCGGTGGAGTTCAGCCACCACGAGGGCGCTCCCGGCCAGCAGGAGATCGACCTGCGCTACGCCGACGCACTGTCCATGGCCGACAACGTGATGACATTCCGCTACGTGGTCAAGGAAGTTGCGCTGAAAGAGGGTGTGCGGGCGTCGTTCATGCCCAAGCCCTTCACCGAATATCCGGGCTCGGCCATGCACACCCACATGAGTCTTTTCGAGGGCGAATCCAACGCATTCCACAGCCCGGACGATCCGCTGCAACTCTCCGATATCGGCAAGTCGTTCATCGCCGGCATCCTCGAACACGCCACCGAGATCAGCGCCGTCACCAACCAGTGGGTGAACTCCTACAAGCGCCTGGTGCAGGGCGGCGAGGCGCCGACCGCCGCCTCCTGGGGTGCGGCCAACCGTTCGGCGCTCGTTCGGGTGCCGATGTACACCCCGCGCAAATCGTCATCGCGGCGCGTCGAAGTGCGCAGCCCCGACTCGGCCTGCAATCCCTACCTGGCGTTCGCGGTGATGCTCGCGGCCGGCCTCAGGGGCGTGGAGAAGGGTTATGCGCTGGGGCCGCAGGCCGAGGACAACGTCTGGAGCCTGACGCCTGAGGAGCGCCGCGCCATGGGCTACCGCGAGTTGCCGTCGAGTCTCGGCATCGCGCTGACGGAGATGGAAAGCTCCGAGCTGGTCGCCGAGGCGCTGGGCGAGCACGTCTTCGACTTCTTCCTGCGCAACAAGCGGGCGGAGTGGGAGAACTATCGCAGCCAGGTCACCCCGTTCGAGCGGAAGACTTACCTTTCGCTCTGAAAACCTCACGCTCTGAAAGTGCGGGGTCTGGCTCCAGATACGGATAGCCGTGGCGGCTGTCACACACCGCCGTCGCGGTGCGTTACCGTTATTTAATGCCTAAGCCTGCGACGCAGCGTCCGAAGCTGCCCAGCGTAGGCCGACTCGGACTGGTCGAACCGCCTGCACGTGCCGATCTGACACGGCTCGGCTGGACCACCGATGCGCACGTCGAACTGCTCTGGTCGCTCTCGCGGGCGCCCGACGCCGACGCGGCGCTGCGCGCCATGGTCCGGCTGGCCGACGCCGCCGGTGCGGAGTGGGACGAACTCAACACCGCCGTCATGAAGGACCGCAGCCTGCGCGGGCGGCTGTTCGCCGTCCTCGGCTCGTCGCTGGCGCTTGGCGACCATCTGGTGGCCCACCCGCAGTCCTGGCATCTACTGCAAGGCAATCTCGTCCTGCCGTCTGCCGACGAACTGCACCGGCTGTTCACCGACTGCGTCACCGAGGCGCCCAAGGACGCGGTGCTCCCGGCGCTGCGCACGCTCTACCGCGACCGACTGCTGGTGCTGGCCGCGCTCGACGTTGCGCCGACGGTGGAGAACGAACCGGTGCTGCCGTTCGCGACCGTCGGCAGCCATCTCGCCGATCTGGCCGACGCCGCACTGGGGGCGGCGCTGCAGGTGGCCGTCGCGACAGTGTGCAAAGAAGGCACTCCGGCGCCGCGGCTGGCCGTCATCGCGATGGGCAAATGCGGTGCACGCGAACTGAACTACGTCAGCGACGTCGACATCATCTTCGTGGCGGGGAGCACTGCCCAGGACAATCTGGCGATCACCACCCGGGTGGCCGGGGAGATGATGCGGCTGGCGTCCGAGACGTTCTTCGAAGTCGACGCTGCGCTTCGCCCCGAAGGCAAGCACGGTCAGTTGGTCCGCACGCTGGAATCGCACGTCGCCTACTACGAGCGCTGGGCAAAAACCTGGGAGTTCCAGGCACTACTCAAGGCCCGGCCCGCTGTCGGCGATGCCGAGTTGGGCAAGCAGTACATGGCCGCACTGATGCCGATGGTGTGGACTGCTTGCGAGCGTGAGGATTTCGTTCCCGACGTGCAGGCGATGCGCCGCCGTGTCGAGCAGCTGGTGCCCGCCGACGTGCGCGCCCGCGAGATCAAGCTTGGCACCGGCGGTCTGCGTGACGTCGAATTCGCGGTGCAGCTGCTTCAGTTGGTGCACGGCCGCAACGACAGCTCGCTGCATGTGAGCTCGACGGTGGAGGCATTGGCCGCGCTGAGCGCGGGTGGGTACGTGGGCCGCGACGATGCCGCCAATATGACGGCCTCCTACGAATTTCTGCGGCTGCTCGAGCACCGCCTCCAGTTGCAGCGGCTCAAACGGACCCACATGCTGCCCGCTCCCGACGACGACGAGGCGCTGCGCTGGCTGGCCCGGGCCGCTCACGTCCGGCCCGACGGTCAGCACGACGCGCTGGGGGTGTTGCGCGAGGAGATGCGCCGCCAGAGCCTGCGGGTGTCGCGGCTGCACGCGAAGCTGTTCTACCAACCGCTGCTGGAATCCCTTGGCGGCTCGGTCGATATCACCTCCGGGCTGACTGCCGAAGCCGCCGAACGTCAGCTCGCCGCCCTGGGCTATCAGTCGCCGGCGAGTGCGCTGACTCACCTGTCGGCGATGGCCAATCAGAGCGGGCGGCGCGGCCGTGTCCAGGCCGTGTTGTTGCCGACCCTGCTGGACTGGCTTTCGGACACCCCCGACCCGGACGGCGGCCTGCTGGCGTACCGCCGGGTGAGCGAGGCGTTGGCTGAACAGCGTTGGTACCTAGCCACATTGCGCGACGAGAGCGCGGTCGCCAAACGCCTGATGCACGTGCTGGGCACCTCGGCGTTCGTGCCGGAGCTGCTGATGCGCGCACCCGAGGTCATCCAGTCCTACGCCGACGGGCCAAGCGGTCCCAAGCTGCTCGACACCGACCCCGAGGTGATCTCGAGGGCGCTCGTCGCCGCGGCCGGGCGGCAGGCCGATCCGATCAAAGCCATCGCGGCCGCCCGCACGCTGCGCCGTCGCGAACTTGCCCGCATCGCTTCGGCGGATCTGCTCGGCATGCTCGAAGTGCGCGATGTGTGCAAAGCCCTGACCGCCGTCTGGGTGGCCGTGCTGCAGGCGGCTCTGGAGGCCGTGATCCGCGCCAACACTCCCGCCGGGGACCGCGCCCCCGCGACGATCGCGGTGATCGGGATGGGCCGGCTCGGTGGCGGGGAACTGGGCTACGGTTCCGACGCCGACGTCATGTTCGTCTGCGAGCCGACCGATGGCTTCGACGACAGTGCTGCGGTGAAGTGGTCGGTTTCGGTCGCCGAGCAGGTGCGTGCACTGCTGGGCACACCCAGCGCGGACCCGCCGCTAGAGGTCGACATCAATCTGCGGCCCGAAGGCCGCAGCGGACCGCTGGTCCGCACCCTCTCGTCCTACGCCGCGTACTACGAGCAATGGGCACAGCCGTGGGAGATCCAGGCTCTGCTCCGGGCGCACCGGGTGGCCGGCGACCCTGATCTGGGTGAGCAGTTCCTGCACCTGATCGACAAGACGCGCTACCCATCAGGCGGGGTATCGACGGAGGCGGTACAGGAGATCCGGCGCATCAAGGCCCGCGTCGACGCCGAACGATTGCCCCGCGGCGCCGATCCCAACACCCACACCAAACTCGGGCGCGGCGGACTGGCCGATGTCGAATGGACCGTTCAGTTGCTGCAACTGCGGTTCGCGCACCGGATCCCGGCGCTGCACAACACCTCGACACTGGAATCCCTCGACGCGATCGGCGCAGCCGAGCTGATCGCCGAAGGTGACGTCGATCTGCTGCGCCAGGCGTGGCTCACGGCGACCAGGGCCCGCAACGCGCTGGTGCTCGTCAGGGGCAAGCCGACTGATCAACTACCCGGACCGGGGCGACAGCTCAATGCCGTCGCCGTCGCGGCGGGCTGGCCGACCGACGATGGCAGCGAGTTCCTGGACAACTATCTGCGCGTCACCAGGCGGGCAAAAGCTGTGGTGCGCAAGGTCTTCGGCGACTAGTCGAGTCGACAATCCGGCGCGGGGGCAACGGCGGTGGTAAGCGTCTGGCCCCGCGACGGGTATCCATATCGGGTGCCCCTGGCGGGCCCGTTTGGGACGCCACGCCACCCCGGAGCATTTTCACAGACCCCTTGATGTTATTAAGGACTGTCAGGGGGCGACGGTCAGGAGTTCACACGGGTGCGGCAATTCACTCACGAGGCGATCGACAGCGCGGAGTTCGATCGGCAGAAGGCGCTCTATTCGCCGTTCACCCAGTCCGTGCGCGAGCTGCTGGACGCGGCCATCCGCACCCAGGTCGACGACGACACGATCCGAGAGGCGCAGCTGGCCATCGAGGCGGTGACCCAACGGCTGCGGGCCAGGCAACTCGAAGGGGCCTACGGGGTGCGCTACACCGTCGACGGCCGAGGTCAAGCCTGGGGTAATCCGGTGATCGGTGTGCGCAACGCGATGGCCCCGCCACTGATGATCCACACCGACCCGGATCTGCGCTGCTGGTCGGAGTTCGAACTCGGCGCGGCCTACGAGGGCCCGCCAGGGCACGTGCACGGCGGGGTTTCCGCGCTGGTACTCGACCACATCCTGGGTGAGGCGGCCAGCGCGGGGATGACCAAACCGAACTTCACCGGCACCATCAGCTGTCGTTACCTGCGTGGGACCCCGCTGGGTGCGTTGCGTGCCGAGGCCTACATCGATCGGGTCGAGGGTGTGAAAACTTTTGCACGAGGGTTTATCTCGGACGCCGACGGGCACACCGTCGAGGCCGAGGGCGTGTTCATCAGGCCAGTGTGGGCGAGGGACTGATGGCGCTGAAGTTCTACGTCAGCACCGCGTTTCTCGACACCCGCGAGGCCATCGACATCGCGAAGGCGGCCGACGACCTCGGCTACGACGGGATGGCCGTGCCCGACCACGTGATCAACCTCGAGACGCTGGCTACGCCGTACCCGTACACCAAGGACGGCAAGCGCCGTTGGGAGCCGTTCACCGACTGGCCGGACCCATGGGTGCTCATCGGGGCCGTCGCACTGGTGACCAGCCGGCTCAAGTTCGTCACCACGGTATACATCCCCGGCATGCGGGAGCCCTACTCGGCGGCGAAGTCCATTGGTACCGCGGCATATCTGGCGCAGGGCCGGCTTGAGCTCGGGATCGGAGTCGGCTGGTGCGAGGAAGAGTTCACTTTGATGGGTCAGCGCTTCGATCGCCGCGGTAAGCGCACCGACGAGATGCTCGAGCTGATGAAGAAGCTGTGGCAGCCGGGCTGGACGGAGTTCGACGGCGAGTTTTATCACACGCCGCGCCTGGAGATGCAACCCACGCCGCCACCCATCCCGATCTACGCGGGCGGCCTATCCGAAGTGGCGCTCAAGCGGGCGTCTCGGCACGACGGTTGGATCGGCGATCTCATCTCCACCGACCAGGCGCTGATCCGGGTGGAACGGCTACGGGAACTGCGCGCCGAAAAGGGTTTGACCATGGACGGATTCACCGTCCTCACGCCGCTGACCGACGCCTTCACCCCGGAACACTTCGAGCGCGCCGAGGCCGGAGGCATCACCGGCATCATCACGATGCCGTGGATGTTCTACACCGGTCCCGATGCGTCACTCGCCGAGAAGGTCGACGGGATGAAGCGCTACCGCAGGGATCTGGCGCTGGACTAGCGCCTGTGGGCGTCCAAGGCGTAGACGCCACCTCCGGTGAAGATCAGCAAGAAGAACGAAAAGCACAGCAGCAGT
Organism: Mycolicibacterium komossense; assembly: GCF_025822605.1. GTDB lineage: Bacteria > Actinomycetota > Actinomycetes > Mycobacteriales > Mycobacteriaceae > Mycobacterium > Mycobacterium komossense. The sequence goes on from NZ_JACKTY010000012.1 coordinate 240,841, forward strand.
GCGGGTTCGCCCTTGTTGATGATCGGCCAGAAATCGGTGGGCAGGTGCTCGGTGAAATAGGCGAAGGCCATCACCCCGGAGGCGATGAAAGCCGCGATACGGGTGAATAATCCGACCGCGATCAGAACACCGGTGATCAGCTCGAGAACGCCGGCGTAGAAAAGCGGCCATGCCCCGATCGGCGCTGCCTCGCCGGTCGGCCAGCCGAACAGATGCGCCGTGGCGTGGGTGAGCAGCACCAGGGCGGTGATCACCCGGAAGAGGCTCAGGGCAGCGGGGGCGTACCTGTTGAGTCGGGCGTCCAATTGCTGAGTCATAGCCGCGAGCCTACTATCCGGACCATAGTCCGGATAATTTACGTCTCCAGCAAAATGGTCACCGGGCCGTCGTTGACCAGCGCGACCTGCATGTCGGCACCGAACACGCCCGTCTGCACCGACGCGCCGAGCGCGCGCAACGCCTGCGCGAACGCCGTCACCAACGGTTGGGCGATCGGCCCCGGCGCAGCGGCATTCCACGACGGTCGCCGGCCCTTCGCAGTGTTGGCATACAGGGTGAACTGGCTGACCACCAGAATGGGTGCGCCGATGTCAGCGGCACTGCGTTCGTCGTCGAGAATGCGCAATTGCCAGAGCTTTTCCGCCATCCGCAGAGCTTTATCGGTGTCGTCGTCGTGGGTGACGCCCACCAAGGCCAGCAGACCCTGCGCTGTGGGTCGGATCTCGCCGACCACCTCGCCGCCGACGGTGACACTCGCCGACGACACCCGCTGTACCAGGACCCGCATCTGTTCTCCCTCAGTCCACGCCACCGGTGGGGGTTAATCGGTCGCGGCCTCATTGTCGATGAAATCGCGACCTGCTCTTGTGCATATTGCCCCCGCCGTAGATTTCGTCCCGTATAGAGACATGTATGAACGCATCTGCGTATATCGGTCGGGTCGGGGGTTTGGCGGTGGCGTTGGGGATCGGCGCCGCCGTGACCTGGTTCGCGGGGTCGGCCTGGGCGGATGCCGGCGACTCGGCGTCGACCCATTCCTCGGCTGGGTCTGCCGGGGTCCATGCCGGGCCCGCGACGGGATCCTCGGCCGCCTCTGCTGCCCACTCGGTGCCTGTTCAAGCGGCGTCGGCCGCGAGTGTTCATCCGCGCATCGCAGCAGCGCGACCGCAGCAGGCTGCGCCGGCGGCGTCGCGCCGTCAAGCATCGGCAGCCTTGACGACGCCTCGCGTCTCGACCACCGCCGGGGCATCGTCTACCACGGCGCCGGCCACCTCCCCTCAGGGGATGTATGCGCCGATCCACGCCGGCGTCGAAAACTGGATCAACAGCGACCTCGGTCAGCAGGTCGACGGCGTCATCAACGCCGTCGCCGGGTCCTACGTGATCGGTAACGGCGTCGCAGGCACTGCGGTGCATCCCGACGGCGGGGCAGGCGGATGGCTGCTCGGCGACGGCGGCGCCGGGTGGGACAGCAGTGAGGCCGGGGTCGTCGGCGGCGCCGGTGGTGCCGCCGGCTTGATCGGAAACGGGGGAGCGGGAGGTGCCGGCGGCGCAGGCGCGGCAGGCGGCGCCGGTGGCCTCGGCGGGGGACTGATCGGCATCGGTGGCCGCGGCGGCGCCGGTGGGGACGGGCCCAACGGCGGCCGAGGTGGCAACGGCGGCAACGCGGGTGGACCTTTCGGCAGCGGAGGCGACGGCGGTGACGCCGGCAACAGCGGCGTGGGTGGCACTGCTACCGGTTTGCCGGCCCTCGGCGGAGCGGGCGGCACGGCCGGCGTGTTCGGGACCCACGGCGTCGTCGGCAAGTACGGCACCGGAACCGCGATACCGGCCGGTGCCGGATCGGGCCTGTCGAACACCGGCACCTGGCTGACCAACAGCGACGGCCAGGTCGTCATCGTGCACGGGGTCAACGAGGTCTACAAGGTGGCGCCCTTCACCCCGTCGGCGAGTGGGTTCAGCGCTGACGACGCCGCGTTCCTGGCGGCCAACGGGTTCAACGTCGTTCGGCTCGGCGTGCTGTGGGAGGCCGTGGAACCCGAGCCCGGCGTCTACGACACCGACTACCTCAACTCCATCGAGCAGACCGTCCAGACCCTGGCCGACCACGGGATCTACACCATCATCGACATGCACCAGGACAACTACAGCAGTACGTTCCAGGGTGAAGGCGCTCCGGTGTGGGCGACGCAGACCGGTGGCCTGCCCAACCCCAATCTGGGCTTTCCGGGAAACTACTTCCTCAACCCCGCCGAGGGGCACGCGTGGGATGCGTTCTGGGCCAACGCCGCAGCGCCGGACGGGCTCGGGTACGAGGACCATTACGCGCAGGCCTGGGAGAACGTGGCGGCCTATTTCAGTGGCAACCCGGACGTGATCGGCTACGACCTCATGAACGAGCCGTTCCCCGGGTTGTCGTGGGTGGCGACCCTGCTCGGTTCGCCCTACTTCGGCGAGCAACAGCTGGCCCCGATGTACAACCAGGTAGGCGCCGCCATCCGGGCCGTCGACCCGAACACGGCGCTGTACATCGAACCGGCGAATCCGGCGGCGACGGAGATCCCCGCCATCCTGGTCGGTGCGCCGATGATTCTCGGGACGGTCAACGACCCCAATGTTGTTCTCGCATTTCACGATTACTGTGGTCCCATCGGCGGCGGCCTCTGCGTGGTGATCGCCGACCAGCTCGCCAAACAGGCCCGCGACTATGCGACCGCGCACAATCTCCCGGGATTCATGGGGGAGTTCGGCGCCACCAGCGACACCGGGATACTGGCGACCGAGAAGGGAGCTGCCGATCAGTATCAGATGGGCTGGGCGGTATGGGCTTACACGGGCCAGGGTGACATCACCGGGTCACCCGATTCCGAGTCGTTGGTCTACGACCCTTCGCTGCCGCCGTCCGGTGACAACGTCAACACCGCCAACCTGGCGACACTGGCCACGCCCTACCCGCAGGTGATCTCCGGAACGCCGAGCGGCTGGTCTTTTGCCGACGGCACTTTCCAATTCAGCTATTCGACTGCCCGGGCGGACGGCACGAGCAGCTTCGCCGCCGGTGCGCAAACCGTCATCTCAGTGCCGGCTGTCGAGTTCCCGACCGGGTATCAGGTCAGTGTCGTTGGCGCACATGTTGTCTCGGTGCCGAACGCACCGCAGTTGGTGATCGCCTCGGACGCCGGCGCGGCCGTCGTCAACGTCGTGGTGACCGCCAATGCGGCGTGACGCGACCGGTGCGATGTGCACGGTGAAACAACGACTACACCCCTATGCGGCTTGCACTCGCAGGTGCGCCGTGAGAAAAGCGCTGTCGAACTTGGACCTCGGGGGTAGGTGTTCGTCGTCGATCAGCGCAAGGAAATCGCTGGTCAGCTGCTGAGCGAGGATGTGCACCTTGACGTTGGTGTCCTGGGATCGCCACTTGAGCAGGCCGAAGGCCCTGTCGGCGTCGACGCCGTAGATCAGCATCAGCATCCCCTTGAGTTGATCGATCCGACTGCGCCTTTCGACCACGGCTTCTACCGCCTCGGTGATATCCCGCTGGCGATGGCGCGCCGCATCGTCAGTCGCCTGCTGCGATGGTGCGGGGCTGACGTCGATGTAGAACCCGGCGGTACCCATGGCGATGCCATGCTCGTCGCCGATCAGCTCTGCCACCACGACGACATCGCGGGTCTGTCCCTGGGCGTCGATGATCCGGTGCCTGGTGTTGATCGGGGTGCGCGCTTGGCGCACATGGTGAAGGTGGGCATCCATTCGCGCCCGATCATCGGGATGTTTGTGCGACATCACCAGTGCTGTGCTCGGCGTCATCGTCGCCGGGCCCGTTTCATATCCGTGGATTCGCGCGGCCTCCGGGGACCACTCCCAGCGTTCGGAATCGAAGAAAAAGCGGAACCACCCAGCCTCGAGGGGCGGACCTTCGACGGCATCGGGCAAAGGGGTCTCATCGTCTGGCGGGGGCTTGGCCATCGGTGGACACTATCCCCAGAGGCTGGGAGCTGCCCAACAATCCTTCGACACGGTCACCATTCGGTCAGAGACTCTCGGGGGTCTATTTCGGTCAGGTGTCAGGTGGTCACCGGCTAAGTTCCGGGCCCTGTTCGGTTGAGTAGTACGAAATCCTCGAGTTGGTCGAGTGTCTTGAGGTGACCGTTGCGGTGTCCCTCGATCATGCTGTCCCCAACGAACGAAGTGACCTGGTTCGTGACTTTGATCGTCGTATGGCCATCGTGATCGTCAGTGAACACCCAAGTCTGCAGCGCGGTGGACAGCAAGTGCTCGTTCGTGGTCACTGTGTCTGTATAGACGATTAGCGTCGAGGATGCGATGTGTAGGTAGTCAAGAATTCCATGGAACGGCAGTGAGTCGACCGGCCCGCATCGGTACTCGTCCCGCCCTCCTGGGCGAAAATCCGTTCGGTCGAACACCAGTGCTTCGCCGGCCGGCGCCGACCAAACCGCCCGGGCGGACGGATCCATGTAAGCCCTCCATACGACATCTGGCGTCGCCGGAATTTTACGTTCGAAAGTCAAGGTGTCGTGAATGATTGGTGATGACGTCATGCTGATACTGACCTGCGGCACAGCAGAAAGTAATCGCAGCCCACGATGCGCAGCGCGACTCGGTGGTGGCGCAGCATCACATCAGGTGATTGCCCCGGATTATCGTGCCACACCTGTTGCAATCCGCTATGTCGGCGGCGAGAGCTGCTCAGCTGCACAGACCGCGCTCCCGAATGTTCGTGACAGTTCTGTACCCAAGAGAGATAGCGCCGGAACTGCGCGACGATGACGTCGTCCTGACCGTATTAGCCGCGAACAAGGGCGACGTTGCGCTGCATCCACATCGTTGTGCAGTCGCTTCGGATGCCACTTCAGACACCGGCTGAACTCGCCGTGGGGCCAGCTCGGCGTCGGCGGCTGCACGGTCCCCGGGGTGGATGAGGTCGCGAAACTCTTTGCCTATCAATAGTTCTGCGGCATAGCCGAGCAGCGCCCAGGGAGTCAACGGGTTTGGTGGTATCTGCGCGGATATCGACGCCCACTTCGCCGTTTCGGACGCAGACGAACAACGCCGAGGGTGTGTGCTCGGGTGTGGCCGTCAGAGGATGGCGGTGATGCCGAGTTCGGCAAGGAGTCGGCGTACCCGCGCTTCGACGTCATCGCGGATCGGTCGGACGGCTTCAATGCCTTGGCCGGCGGGGTCGGGCAATTCCCAGTTCTCGTAACGCTTCCCGGGGACGAACGGGCAAGAATCCCCGCACCCCATCGTGACCACGACGTCAGCGGCCTGGACGATCTCGTCGGTCCACGGCTTGGGGAACTCGCCGGTAATGTCGATGCCGACCTCGGCCATGGCGGCCACGGCGGCGGGGTTGATCTCGTTGCCCGGTTCCGATCCGCCCGACCAGGCCACGCCTTGGTCTCCGGCGAGGTGGCTGAAGTATCCGAGCGCCATCTGGGAGCGGCCGGCGTTGTGGGTGCAGAGGAACAGCACGGTGGGCAGGGAAGCGGGGTCGTCGGTCATGGTGTGCTCCTGTCGGGCGCGGCGGTCGACGATGGTGCCTGGTCGGCGAACCGGGGTCTTACGGCCAGGGAGACATAGACCAGGGCGACGAGGACGGGCACTTCGATCAGCGGGCCGACGACTCCGGCGAGCGCCTGTCCCGAGGTTGCGCCGTAAGTGGCGATGGCGACGGCGATGGCGAGTTCAAAGTTGTTGCCCGCTGCGGTGAATGCCAAAGTCGTGGTGCGCTGATAGCCCAGCCCCAGCAGTGCGCCCAGCGCGTAGCCACCGCCCCACATGATCGCGAAATAGGCCAGCAGGGGTAAGGCGATGCGGACAACGTTCAGTGGGTGGTGGGTGATCTGATCCCCTTGCAGTGCAAAGAGAATGACGATAGTGAACAGCAGGCCGTAGAGCGCCCACGGTCCGATCTTCGGCAGGAACCTCGTCTCGTACCAGTCGCGGCCTCTGGCTTTCTCCCCGAGTCGCCGGGACAGGTATCCGGCGAGTAACGGGATGCCGAGAAAGATGAGGACCGACTTGGCGATCTGCCACGGCGAGGTGCTGATCGTGGTCTGTGCCAGGCCCAGCCATCTCGGCAGCACTGACAGATAGAACCAGCCGAGAAACGCGAACATGACGACCTGGAACACCGAGTTGAGTGCGACGAGGACGGCGGCGGCTTCGCGGTCGCCGCAAGCGAGGTCGTTCCAGATGATGACCATCGCGATACAGCGGGCGAGGCCGATGATGATCAGGCCGGTGCGATATTCGGGCAGGTCAGGCAGCAATAGCCAGGCCAGCGCGAACATCAGCGCGGGACCGAGAACCCAGTTCAACGCCAGCGAGCTGCTGAGCAGCTTGCGGTCGCCGGTGACGGTGTCGAGTCGGTCGTAGCGGACCTTGGCCAGGACCGGATACATCATGATAAGTAGGCCCAACGCAATGGGCAGCGAGACGCCATCGACCTGCGCTTCGTCCAAGGCGATATTCAGCCCTGGTACGAGATGACCCAGCAGAAGCCCGACCGCCATGGTGATGCCGATCCATAGCGGCAGAAAGCGGTCCAATAGCGACAGCTTGCCGAGCACCGAGGCAGCGGCGTCGGTTGCGACGGTCGGGTTCACTAGCTCAGCAGCACGCGGTGGCGGCGGTTGACTTCTCGGCGGTGCCGCCAAAGCAGACGCCACTTTCGGAGTGCTCGGGGCTGGTGCCGAAGGTGTCCGAGTCGGCCAGCACGGTGTACACCTCCCACTTCTCGCCCGCAGGTCCGGTGACCCACACCTTGTCCTGCGTGGCGAAACAGCAGGTCGATCCGATCTCTTCTTCGGTGAACATGCCTTCGTCGGTCAGTCGAGCGATCTCGGCGTGCACGGCATCGCTCGACGCCACCTCCACGCCGAGGTGGTTGATGGTGCCGCCCTTGCCTGGGTTCTCCAGTAGGACCAACTTCAACGGCGGCTCGACGATGGCGAAATTCGCGTACCCCGTCTTCACCTTGGCGGGCGTCGTGTTGAACAGCGTGGAGTAAAACCTGATTGCTTCGTCCAGATCATCGACGTTGAGGGCGAGCTGAGCGCGGGACATGACGACTCCTACCTATGTGACTTATGTCGAACTATGGATAGTGCCGATGATGCCACCTCTTCGATATATGTCAATACATGTGGCAGGATGGCAGGCATGCCGAAGGCGTTGCCAGCAGTGGATATGTCCGCGCCGGTGTGCTGTTCACCTATGGCCGCCGGCCCGCTCGACGACGAAGCGGCGTTGGAAATTGCCTTGCGGCTCAAGGCGCTAGCCGACCCGGTGCGGGTCAAGTTGGTCTCGCTGCTGTTCAGCTCGGACGCCGGTGAGGTGTGCAGTTGCGACCTCGCGACGGCGGTCGAACTGAGTGAATCAACCGTGAGTCATCACCTCACCCAGTTGCGCAAGGCGGGCCTGGTCGAATCGGAACGTCGCGGAATGAACGTCTATCACCGTCCGCGCCGGGAATCGCTTGTGGCACTGTGCACGGTGCTCGACCCGAACTGTTGCCGCTAGGTTCATTCGTCGGCGGACGAAATCTTCACCCTGGGAGCGGCTGTTACCCCACGCAGACGAGTCCTTTCGGGTAACTGCATTTCCCAGGAAAGAAGGTGCTCGACTGGGAGCGCCGCCTCGGAATTGTCAATCGCCCGGAGACAGCGCTGACGCCGGCCGCGCGAGGCGCGTCGTGGATGAAGAATGGGGGTGACCACTCACCCTCATCATTCGAGGCATGACATCACGCTGCGTTCGAATGGTGACCTGGCCTTGGCGTGGGTCAGCTCGTAACACGCGATCAACTCCGCCAGTCCGGTCATGTGATTGTCAGTTCAAGATTGACGAGCCGACGCACCAGAAGGCTGGGCAGCCATCGCCCGGTCGTGGCGGTTCCCACAAACGTTGTGCGCTCAAGCATTTGGCGAATCACGACGGTGGCCTCCAAACGGGCGAGAGCGGCACCCACACAGAAGTGCGCTCCCTTGCCGAAGGCGAGGTGATTTTTTCCCGCAGGCCGGTCGAGCCGGAACTGACCGGGCTCATCGAAGTGCGAGGGGTCGCGATTGGCCGCACCCCACATCAGGAGCAGACGTGAACCGGCCCGCAACGCAACCCCGCCCAGTTCGGTGTCGTGGACGACGTGGCGGTAGTGCCCTCGAAACGGCGGCTCATAGCGCAGCACTTCTTCGATAAACGGGCCGAGCATCGCCGGCTGCTCTCGCAACCGTTCCTGAATCGCCGGGTGGGTAGTGAGAATCCATGCAGCGGAACCGATCAACGACGCGGTGGACTCACCTCCGGCGCTAAACAGGGTGATCATCATGACCTGCGCGGTGAACTCGTCAAGCTCGCCTGTGGCGCATGCCTTGGCGAGGTCGCCGAGCAGGTTGCCCTGTGGGCTAGCGGTGGCGTGGTGGAACTGTTCGGTGATGTAGCCGCCGAGTTCCATCACCGCCACACCGGCAGCGGTGAGTTGGTCTTGGGTAACCAGTCCCTCCACGAATTGCGTTGCCGCGTATCCCCACCGGACGATCTTGTCGATGTCTTCATCGGGAACTCCGATGATCCGTCCGACGATCATCATGGGCAGACGGTTGGCCATCGCACCCATCCAATCGATGCGTCCGCCTTGGGCGCCGGTCTCCCAAATGTGCGTGGATGTTTCGGCGATGAACGGCGCAATGGCACGTATACGTTTGGCTGCCAGTTGCGGAATCAGCACCTTACGGTGCACGGCGTGCGCGGGGTCATCGGCAGTGGCGAGTGCCTGTGTCGGGCCACCGAGTTCACCCATCGAGAACGTGCCCACCGTGCCATCTCCATGACGCATCATCGTCGCCGTCAGGTTCGAGGAGAAGTCATCGCATCGGGTCACCGCTTCGTTGACGGTGTCCCACCCGGTCACGGCATAGAAGTCCGAGTTGCCGATCCGGTGAACAGGCCCTTCTGCGTGCATGCGCTCATACAACGGATACGGGTCTTGGATGTACTGATCGTCAAACAGCGCGATACCGAGCGCCCCATCCAGACATGCCATCGCTTCACGCTGCTGGTTTCCGACGATGGGGTCAACCAGTCGCACCGAAGTTGAAACAGCCGATAGCCACTGCGAGACGAGGTTGTCTCAGCCTTGGTCACTGACCTGTGCGAACAATGAGATGTTTACAGAGTTTCGTCTCAGTGCTGAGAAGATGGTCCGAAGACGAAGCAAGGAGTGCGGCGAAATGGTGCGAGCCGATTGGGTCGTTGGTGGGGATCGGCGAACCGCTGCGGCCGAACGCATTTACGCCGCTGCTGTCGATATGGTGCTCCGAGACGGCTTGGACGCCTTCGACATCGACTCGCTGGCCGAGCGGGTGCACTGTTCTAGGGCGACCATCTATCGCTACGCCGGTGGCAAGGCGCACATTCGGGACGCCGTGCTGCTGCGCATCGCGGCAGGCATCACCGATACCGTTCGGCGCGAAGTTGATGGCCTCAGTGGCCCTGAGCGGGTTGTCAGGGCCGTCGCCGTGGCGCTGCAACAGATCAGGTCCGACCCGATACGGCGACTGATGATGACATCGCGCAAGGCACCTGAATTGAGCGACCTGCACTCCTCGCCGGTCCTGAGCGCCCTGGCCGCCGAACTCACCGGGATCACCGATGACGACCCCGTAGCGGCCTTGTGGATCGTCCATGTGGTGCTGTCGATGGCGTACCTGCCTCTCGGCAATGACCAGATTGAGGCCGAGATTCTGCAACGGTTCGTCTCTCCGGCGTTTGACCGTTAACCGGCATCCGCTGCGCCAATTCCGCCTTCGACTGACCCAACGCCTTGGGACACCAATGGACTGGCCGCGTGCCCGCCGAGCGTCCCGAGAAGACGAGTCCACCCGCTCGACAATCGGTGCTGCGATCGCCGAACGGGTGGACTCTTGGTGAGCTACTGCTCAGCTGACTTACACGTCGTAGTAGAGCGCGAACTCGTACGGGTGAGGCCGGATCTGCACAGGCAGGATCTCGTTCTCCCGCTTGTAGGCGATGTAGGTCTCGATGAGGTCCGGCGTGAACACGCCACCCTCGGTGAGGTATTCGTGATCCTCTTCGAGACGATCGATCACCGCGGACAGCGAGGTCGGCGCCTGCGGGATGTTGGCGGCCTCGTCCGGCGGCAACTCATAGAGGTCCTTGTCCACCGGCGACAGCGGCTCGATCTTCTTCTTGATGCCGTCGATGCCGGCCATCAGCATCGCCGCGAACGCCAGATACGGGTTACCCGAGCTGTCCGGGCAGCGGAACTCAAGACGCTTGGCCTTCGGGTTGTTGCCCGTGATCGGGATACGGACACAGGCCGACCGGTTGCGCTGGCTGTAGACCAGGTTGATCGGGGCCTCGTAACCCGGCACCAGACGCTTGTAGGAGTTCGTGGTCGGGTTGGTGAACGCCAGCAGCGACGGCGCGTGGTGCAGGATGCCGCCGATGTAGTGCCGCGCCAGGTCCGAGAGGCCGGCGTAGCCGGACTCGTCGTGGAACAACGGCTTGCCGTCTTTCCACAGCGACTGGTGGGCGTGCATACCCGAACCGTTGTCACCGAACAGCGGCTTGGGCATGAAGGTGACGGTCTTGCCGTTCTTCCATGCCGTGTTCTTGATGATGTATTTGAACAGCAACACATCGTCGGCCGCGTGCAGCAGGGTGTTGAACTTGTAGTTGATCTCGGTCTGCCCGCCGGTACCGACCTCGTGGTGGCCGCGCTCCAAGATGAACCCGGCGTTCTGCAGGTTGGTGGACATCTCGTCGCGCAGGTCGACGTAGTGGTCATACGGTGCGACGGGGAAGTAGCCGCCCTTGGGGCGGACCTTGTAGCCGAGGTTCGGGCCGCCGTCCGCCTCGAACGGTTCGCCGGTGTTCCACCAGCCGGACTCGGAATCCACCTCGTAGGAGGTGCCGTTGATATTCGAGTCGAAGGTGACCGAGTCGAAAATGTAGAACTCGGCCTCGGCGCCGAAGAAACAGGTGTCGGCGATACCGGTGCTCGTCAGGTAGTTCTCGGCCTTGCGGGCGACGTTGCGGGGGTCACGAGAGTAGGCCTCGCGAGTGAAAGGGTCGTGTACGAAGAAGTTGAGATTCAACGTCTTGGCGGCGCGGAACGGATCGATCCGGGCTGTCTCGGGATCCGGCAACAGCATCATGTCGGATTCGTGGATCGACTGGAAACCGCGAACCGACGAACCGTCGAATGCCAGTCCGTCTTCGAACACACTCTCGTCGAAGGCCGAGGCCGGGATCGAGAAGTGCTGGACGACACCCGGCAGATCGCAGAAGCGAATGTCGACGTACTCGACCTTCTCATCCTTGATCTGCTTGATGATGTCGTCGGCGGTCTTTTCTGCCACTGAATGCTCCTTTGCGCACGTGTGTGTCGACCAGGTCTGGGTCACCCGCGGACTGACGCTATGAAGTTCATGTTGCGCGCCAGTCAAACCGATGTTGCGCCAACGTTACGCAATCGGGTTATCCCTATGCTGAGAACATGCCTCGTCCGATCTCGTCCTGGCTCTCCGGCCCCGACTCTGCGGATTCCCAACCACCGTCAGCATTCCCCGGCGAGGCACTGGGGCTGCCCGAATCCGGACCGCGATCGCTGGCCCGCTCCGGCCGTCGCTTCGGCGCCCTGCTGATCGACTGGTTCATCGCCTACGGCCTGTCGGCCCTCGTGATGGAACTCGGCCTGATCTCACCGGCCATGCTCTCCACAGCGGTGCTCGTCGTCTGGCTGCTCATCGGCGCGGTGTCGGTACGGCTGTTCGGCTTCACCCCGGGGCAGCTCGTGCTGGGGCTGGTGGTGATCTCCGTCGAAGGGAAAGCCCACACAGCGGGCGTCGGGTTCGGCCGCGCGGTGGCGCGTGGAGTGCTGCTCGCGCTGGTGATTCCGGCCCTGTTCACCGACGCCGACGGTCGTGGCCTGCAGGACCGTTTCACCTTCACCGCGGTCGTGCGTCGATAGGCGATGGCCGCGTCACACATCGTGGCGGATCTGACCGTTCATCATCGTCATCGTGACCTGGGCGGCATGAATATCGTGCGGATCGATCTCCAGGATGTTCTTGTCCAGGACGATCAGATCGGCCAACTTGCCGACCTCCACCGACCCCACCACGGCGTCGAGCCGGAGCTGGTATGCCGCGCCCATGGTGTTGGCATGAACGGCTTCGGCCACTGACAGTGCCTGGTCGGCCGGGGCGAGGACCTGCGCGCCGGGCTGCCCGATCAACTGCCGGGTGACACCGATCTGGATTGAGTCCAGCGGCTTGTACGTGGAGAAATAGCCCGCCGCCGGCCAGTCGGTACCCAGCGAGATGCGCCCGCCGGATCTCAGCACGTCTTGAGTCCGGTAGAAGAGGTCCTTGCGCGGCGAGCCGTAGCGCGCGGCGAGGTTCTGCACGGTGTCGGGGTCAGCGGAGATCCAGTTGGCAGAGAACTGGGCGATGGCACCGATCTTCCCGAAGCGCGCACTGTCCGGGTCCTGGACGTACACCAGATGTGCGACGGCGTGCCGGCGGTCCCGCGGCGGGTTGGCCGCGATTGCCGCCTCGATGGAGTCGAGCGCCGTGCGCGCGGTGCGTTCACCGCAGGCGTGCACGTGCACGTCGAATCCGGCGGCGTCGACCTCCGTGACGAGCTGGTGCCATTGGGCCTCGGTGAACGGCGATGCGCCGGTTGAGTCGGGTTTGTCGGCGTACGGTTCGAGGAGCCAGGCCGTGTAGCCCTCCTGGGTGCCGTCACCGATGATCTTCACGACGTTGACCTGCACCAGTTCGGTGTTGATCTTGCTGCGGATCTCGGTCAGCTGCTGCACTGCGTCGTCCACGGGCGGTGATTTCACGCTGTAGGACGCGACGATGCGGAAGGGCAGCGCGCCCCGCTTCTCGACGTCGGTGTAAAGCCCGATCAACGCGCTCTGGTCACCCCCGATCGGTGGCACCCCGGCGTCGAAGAGCGAGGTGATACCGGCCGCCGACGCCTTCGGCAACCAGCCTTCCAGCAGCTTCGCCATCGTGTCCGCCGAAATCGGCTCGATGGCATTGACCAAACTGAGGACGGCATCGACTTCCAGCACGTAGCCGGTGGGTTCACCGTTGTGATCGCGTACGTAGTAGCTGAAACCCGGGATGGGGTCTGGGGTGTCTTTTGTGACTCCGGCCATTTCCAGGGCCTTGGAGTTGGCCCACATGCTGTGCCCGTCGATGGCGAAGAAGAAGCCGGGCCGATCGGGTAACACTGTGTCCAGGTCGGCGCGGGAAGGCCCCTCGGGGCCGAACATATCCACCCGCCAGCCGAATCCGCGCACCGGACCGCGCGGATTGTCACTGGCGTACTTCGCGATGGCGGCCAGCGCGTCGGCCCCGGTCGGCACCTGGAGATCGACGCCGGTGCTCAGGAACGAGCCGAGGAACGGGTGGATATGGCCCTCCACGAAGCCCGGCATCAGGAGCTTGCCACCGAGGTCGACGATCCGGGTGTTGGGTCCGGCGAGCGCTAGTGCGCCTGCGTCGTCGCCGACGTAGGTGATGGCCTTGCCCGTGACGGCGACAGCTTCGGCCCACGGGGTGGGACCTGCGACCGTGTAGACGCGGCCGTTGTGGAAGACGAAGTCGGCTGGACCGTCCGGAGTCGATGACCGTTCGCCGCTCTGGGGTGTGGTGCCCGGACCTGTGGAGCACGCACTGGCGGTGGTCGCGGCGATCATCATCGCGGCCGAGGCCCGCAGAAGGGTGCGGCGCGTCGTGCGAACCCCGAATTTCGCGAAATGTGGCGCCCACTCACACGCAGTACACACGGCCCCCCCTTTTTTCCGGTGCGTGCCGGGGTTATTTGCGCCGAACCGAACGCTGCACGCCGCGGACCTTCGCCCCGCTGGGCATCGGACCCTTCGGCATCGCGGCCGGACCGATCTTGGTGCCGAGCGCAGCGAGTCGCGACTCGAGGGAATCCATCTGCTTGACGGTGATGTTGGCCGGCAGCTTGGTCAGATGCCGTTCCAGCTTGGCCAGCGGGACTTCGCCCTCGCCGTTGCCGACGACGATGTCGTAGATCGGTACGTCGCCGATCAGGCGGGCGGTGCGCTTCTTCTCCTGCGCGAGCAGTGGCTTGACCCGGGTGGCCGACCCCTCTGCGACGAAGATCACGCCCGGCCGGCCGATGACGCGGTGCACGGCGTCGAAGTGGCCCGTCGCGGCGACGCCGGGGGTGACCCGCCACTTACCGCGCAGGTTGTCCAGTGCCCAGGCAGCCGCACCGGTCTGGCCCTCGGCCTTGCGGTAGACCGACTTCTGCGCGCGCCTGCCGAAGATGATGAACGCAACCAGGGCGCCGAGCACGACGCCCAGCGGGATGAGCATCACCATCGTGAACCCGCCGATCGCGATACCTGCCGCGACGGCGATGGCGACGATCACGACGAACGCGCCGATCATGTACGGCAGGAGGCGCTTGTCTTCCTTGCGCTGCATCTGGAATGCCTGCCACAGCTGGCTGCGCCGCTGCTTGGAAGCGGCCTTACGGGTCGCCTTCGCCTCGGCCTTGGCGGCTTTGTCAGCCGCCTTCTTCGCGGTGCTGGCCGGGGATTTCCTGGATTGAGCCATAACTAGACAGGATACGGCGGCTCAGCCAGTGGTCGTTGACCGCTGCGCCGCCTGCGCGTACAAGCGGCCGGCGCGATACGACGACCGAACCAGCGGACCGGCCAGCACGCCGGCGAATCCGAGCGCTTTGGCGAAGTCCTCGTGCTCGACGAACTCCTCCGGTTTGACCCAGCGCTCCACCGGGTGGTGACGCAGCGACGGCCGAAGGTACTGGGTGATGGTGACGATGTCGCAGCCCGCATTGTGCAGGTCGGTCAGCGCGGTGCGCACCTCGTCCGGGGTTTCGCCCATGCCCAGGATGAGGTTGGACTTGGTGACCAGACCGAACTCGCGGGCGTCGGTCAGCACGTCGAGGCTGCGCTGGTAGCGGAACGCCGGACGGATCCGCTTGAAGATCCGCGGCACGGTTTCGACGTTGTGTGCCAACACTTCTGGCCGCGACTCGAACACCTCGATGAGTTGCTCGGCGATGCCGTTGAAATCGGGGATCAGCAACTCGACGCCGGTGTTCGGGTTGAGCTGCTTGATGTAGCGCACGGTTTCGGCGTACAGCCAGGCGCCGCCGTCGGGCAGATCGTCGCGGGCGACGCCGGTGACGGTCGAATAGCGCAGGCCCATCGCCTGCACGCTCTCGGCAACCCGGCGTGGCTCGTCGCGATCGAGATCGGCTGGCTTACCGGTGTCGATCTGGCAGAAGTCGCACCGACGGGTGCATTGCTCGCCACCGATCAGGAAGGTGGCCTCACGGTCTTCCCAGCACTCGTAGATATTCGGGCAGCCGGCTTCCTCACACACCGTGTGCAGTCCCTCGCGCTTGACGAGTGCTTTCAGCTCGGTGTACTCGGGACCCATCTTGGCGCGGGTCTTGATCCACGACGGCTTACGTTCGATGGGGGTCTGCGCGTTGCGGACCTCTAGACGCAGCAGTTTTCTTCCCTCGGGGACCACGCTCACGGTGTCGATGCTACGCGTGCGCTGCTGTGTTGGCGGACCGCCAGGTCGCCGTCGAGTGCGTCACACACCGCATCGGCCACCGCTGCCCGGACATCGTCGACATGTACCGGCCGGCCCAATTCCGCTGTCAGCGATGTGACGCCGGCATCGGCGATGCCGCACGGAACGATCGCACCGAAACCAGCCAGATCGCAGTCACAGTTCAGCGCGAACCCGTGCAGCGTGATGGCCCGCGCCACTCTGATGCCGACGGCGCCGATCTTGCGGGCCGGGCGAATCTCGTCCGGCGGCAACCAGACTCCGGAGCGGCCGTCCACCCGGCCGGCGTCGAGACCTAAGGCGGCGCAGACGCTGATCAACGATTCTTCAAGGCGGCGAACGAAATTCACCACGTCGAGTGGCTCGGCCAGACCAACGATCGGGTAGCCGACCAGCTGGCCGGGACCGTGCCAGGTGATCTTGCCGCCGCGATCGGTGTCGATGACGGGGGTTCCGTCGATCGGTCGCTCATGGGCTTCGGTGCGCCGGCCCGCGGTGTACACCGGCGGGTGCTCCAGTAGCAGCAGGGTGTCGGGACCGCCGGCCACTCGGGCGTCGGCGACGTCACGTTGCAGCTGCCAGGCGCTCAGGTAGTCGACGCTACCCAACTGCCGGACATCGACGGGCGCTGCGCTGGACCGGATAGAGCTCACCATGCGACCGTACCGCTCCAGCCCTAGCTCTGGCCCCGGCGTGCGGTTGCGTAGGCCAGCGCCTCGCCGATCGTGTCGTGGTGGCATCTGAACCCGGCCCGCTCCAACGCGGCGGGGATGGCCCGCTGGCCGGTCAGCACACCTTCCTCGGCGAATTCGCCCAGCGCCGCGCGGATCACGAAAGCGGGGATCGGCAGCGGGGTGGGCCGGTTCAGCGCTCGACCGAGCGCGGCGGTGAACTCGGCGTTGGTCACCGGGGCGGGCCCGGTCAGGTTCACCGGGCCGGACAGCTCGCCGTGGAAGATCACGAACAGCAGGGCGCGTACTTCGTCTTCGAGGCTGATCCACGGCATGTACTGACGCCCATTGCCGAGCCGGGCGCCCAGGCCCAACGAGAACAGCGGACGCAGCCGGCTCAGTATCCCGCCCGATGGGGACAGCACCAGCCCTGTCCTGGCCAGCACGACCCGGGCTCCCGCCGCTTCGGCAGGGACGGTCGCGGCTTCCCAGTCGATGCAGAGCCTGGCCAGGAAACCTGCTCCCGCAGGGGTGGTTTCGTCAACAGTCCGATCGCCGGTGTTCCCGTAGAAACCCACCGCACTGGCGTTGACCAGCGTCGGCACCCCGGCCTCGGCCACCGCCGCCGACAGCACCTCGGTGGGCGTGATCCGGCTGTCCCGCAGACTCTGCTTGAACGCTCCCGACCAGCGACTACCGCCGACGCTCACCCCGCACAGGTTGACGACGGCGTCGATGCCGGCCAACCCGGCGGGGTCGAACTCGCCGGTATCGGGGTTCCAATGCAGCTCATCGGCATTCGACGGAGCGCGGCGCACGATGCGCAGCACTCGGTGATCGCTGGCACGCAGCGCCGACACCAAAGCCGAACCGATCAGCCCCGAGGATCCCGCGATGGCAATCGCGGCTGGAGCAGTGGCAGCCACAGGGGCCTGACCTCCTTAAGGGCGGGGGTTACAGCCCCAAGTCGGCCTCGAACGCTCCCTCTTCGAGCCTCCGCTTGATAGTGGTCAGGAAACGGCCGGCGTCGGCGCCGTCGACCAGGCGGTGGTCGTAGGTCAGCGGCAGGTAGCAGACCGACCGGACGCCGATCGACTCGTTTCCGTTCCCGTCGACGACGACCCGCGGACGCTTGACGATGGCCCCGGTACCCAGCATCGCCGCCTGGGGCGGAACCAGGATCGGAGTATCGAACAGGGCACCCTGGCTGCCGATGTTGGTGATGGTGAACGTGCCACCGGACAGCTCGTCGGGCTTGAGGTTGCCGGAGCGGGCGCGGGCCGCGATGTCGGCGATGGCCCTGGCGAGACCACCGAGCGACAGATCGCCGGCGTTGTGCACGACGGGGGAGAGCAGACCCTGTTCGGTGTCGACCGCGAAACCGAGGTGCTCGGCGTCGTAGTAGGTGATCTCCTTGGTGTCCTCGTTGTAGCTGGCGTTCACGTTCGGATGCGCCTTGAGTGCGTCGATCACCGCGACGGCGAAGAACGGCAGGTACGTCAGATTGACGCCCTCGCGCTCCTTGAACGTGGCCTTGGCGCGGGCGCGCAACGCCACGATCTTGGTCAGATCGACCTCGTGGGTCTGCGTCAGCTGCGCGGTCTGCTGCAGCGACTCCCTGGTCTTCTTCGCGGTGATCTGACGGATCCGGTTGGCCTTCTGCGTGGTACCGCGAAGGTGGCTCAACGGGCTCGGTGCCGACGCCGCACCTGCGGCCGGTACCGGAGCGCTCGGCGCAGCGGTGGGCGCGGCCGGGGGAGCCTTCTTGGCCTCTTCCTGCTGGCTGGCCGCGGCGAGCACGTCCTGCTTGCGGATCCGACCGCCGACACCGGTGCCCTTCACCGAGGTCAGGTCAACACCGTTCTCCGTGGCCAGCTTTCGCACCAGCGGGGTGACGTAGGGCCCCGAATCGCTGTCGCCGGATTCCTCGGCTTTGGGTTCTGGTTTCGGTTCTGGTTTCGGTTCCGGCTTGGGTTCTGGTTTCGGCTCCGGTTCCGGTTCCGGTTTCGGCTCCGGCTTGGGTTCGGGCTTGGGTTCCGGTTTCGGTTCGGGCTTGGGGGCCGGTGTGGACTCGGCCGCAGCGCCCTTGGCGCCGATCTTGGCCAGCTCGCCGCCGACGGCGACGGTGTCGTCCTCTTCGGAGGTGATGCTGATCAGCGTGCCCGCCACGGGCGACGGGATCTCGGTATCGACCTTGTCGGTGGAGACCTCGACCAGCGGATCGTCGACCTCCACCGAATCGCCGACCTTCTTCAGCCAGCGGGTCACGGTGCCTTCGGTGACTGATTCGCCGAGTTCGGGCATGACGACCGACGTCGCCTGGCCGCCGTCGGAATCCGATGACTCAGCCGCCGGCTCGGGTTCGGGATCTGGTTCTGGTTCCGGCGCGGCTTCGGGTTCCGCTGCCTCCGGCGCTGGAGAGCCGCTGTCGGAGGAGCCCTCGCCGGCGTCACCGATGACGGCCAGCTCGCCGCCGACCTCGACGGTGTCGTCTTCCTGCGCAACGATCTTGGTCAGCACACCAGCTGCAGGCGACGGAATCTCGGTGTCCACCTTGTCGGTCGACACCTCGAGCAAAGGCTCATCGACTTCGACTGTGTCACCTTCTTGTTTCAGCCACCGAGTGACAGTTCCTTCGGTGACGCTCTCACCGAGTGCTGGCATCTGTACTGAGACGGCCATGTCTTTTGACTCCTCGAAGGTCAGTCCACGGGTCTTCTCTGGCTTACCACAGCGTCGTGTACCGAGTAGCGCACCCAGGTCGAATGTCGGCTGAGCCATCCTTTCACTGATGGTCCCAAGTCACTCACTCAGGGTTGCCCGTGAGCTCTGGCACTATCGAAACAGGGAGACCCGCCCCCGTGAAAGAGGAGCGCAACCGAGTTGGGATTGTTCGACAGGCTCCGGCCCGGTCGTCGTTCGCGCGCTGACGGCCAGGCCGCCGATCTGAAATACCTGCGCGAGTGGACTGCGCAACGCACCGGTGTCGAGGCTTTTATCGAGCCCAAGACCACTGTCACCGAGCTCACCGTCGTCCTCGTCGCCAGCGATGGCGAGTGGACGCGTCGTCGCGTCGGCGGAGAAGCCGGGGCGCGCCGACTGTCCGGTGTCCTACAGACCCCCGTCTATGACGTTCAGAAAGTCGGTTATCCGCAGCGGATGCGCGACTTCGACGCCCGCCGTCGGATCGAGCGCCGCAGGGAGCTGCGCGAGGAGCTCGAAGAAGGCTAGGGTCGAACCAGTTCGATACCGGCGGTATGAGTTACTTTTCGTAACGGTAACTGGGACAGGGAGGTCCAGATGGTGGCGGTGCGATACGTCGACAGCAGCGAGGGTGTGCGGATCGCCACCTACGAAGAGGGCGTTCCCGACGGCCCCACTCTGGTGCTTACCCACGGCTGGCCGGATTCGCACGCGCTGTGGGACGGCGTCGTGCCTCTGCTCGCCGACCGATTCCGCATCATCCGTTACGACAACCGCGGCGTCGGCGCATCCACGGTGCCCAAGCCGGTCCGCAGCTACACGATGGAGCGTTTCGCCGACGACTTCGCGGCCGTCATCACCGAGTTGAGCCCCGGCGTCCCGGTGCACGTGCTCGGCCACGACTGGGGGTCGGTCGCCGTCTGGGAATACCTGAGCCGGCCGGAGGCGTCCGATCACGTCGCGTCCTTCACCGCGGTTTCGGGCCCGAGTACCGATCACTACGCCGCGTTCATCAGGACCCGGCTGGCGCAGCCGTACCGGCCGATCCGCTTCGCCAGGGCACTCGCGCTGGCGGCCCGCATGAGTTACTGGATTCCGTTCTCGGTGCCGGTGCTCATGCCCGCGGCGATGCGCGCCGGATTCGCCCGGCGGATCCAAGCCATCGACACACCGCACTCAGCCAACGGCGGACCGTATCGCGGTGAGAACTTCGACGCCGACGCGGCGAACTCGCTGAAGATCTACCGTGCCAACGCCATTGGCTCGATCACCCGGGTGCGACGCGACCACTACGTCTCGGTGCCGGTACAGGTGATCTGCGCGGACCGGGATCCGGTGGTCCGTGGGTATGCCTTCGGCGACGAAAGCCGCTGGGTGTCGAGGCTGTGGCGCCGCGATATCAATTCCGGGCACTGGATGCCGATGTCGCACCCGCAGGTGCTCGCCCAATCTGTGACCGAGCTCGTCGAGCACCTCGAGGGCGCTCCGGCGGCGCGCGCACTCCTGCGTGCCCAGGTCGGCCGGCCGCGCGAATCCTTCGGCGACACCTTGGTTTCGGTGACAGGGGCCGGCAGCGGCATCGGGCGCGAGACCGCACTCGCCTTCGCTCGCGAGGGTGCTGAGCTGATCGTCAGCGATATCGACGAGGCCGGTGTCAAGGAGACTGCGGCGCAGATCGCCGCCCGCGGTGGCATCGCCCATGCTTACACCCTTGATGTCGCCGACGCCGAGGCAGTAGAGCGGTTCGCGGACGAGATCTGCGCGGAACACGGCGTGCCCGATGTCGTGGTCAACAATGCCGGCGTCGGCCAGGCCGGCCGGTTCCTGGACACCCCGCCCGAGCAGTGGGATCGGGTGCTGGACATCAATCTGGGTGGAGTTGTCAACGGCTGCAGGGCTTTTGCGCGCCGACTCGTCGAGCGTGGCACCGGCGGCCACATCGTCAACGTGTCGTCGATGGCGGCCTACGCCCCGCTGCACTCGATGAATGCGTACTGCACCTCCAAAGCGGCGGTCTATATGTTCTCCGACTGTCTGCGCGCCGAACTCGACGCTGCCGGTGTGGGTTTGACGACCATCTGCCCAGGGGTCATCGACACCAATATCGTCCACACCACCCGGTTCGACGCCCCGCCGGAGAAGGCGAAAAAACTCGCCACCCGACGGGCCCAGGCCGAGAAGCTGTTCGCCCTGCGGCGCTACGGCCCCGACAAGGTGGCCGAGGCGATCGTGTCATCGGTCAAGCGAAACACCGCGATCAGGCCTGTCGCGCCCGAAGCGCACGTCCTCTACGGGGTGTCCCGGGTGCTGCCGCAGGTGCTGCGCAGTACCGCCAGGGGCGGCGGGCTGTAATCGCTCGCAAGCCGTCATCACGTGATGACGGCTTGCGCCCGGACACCCTGGCCCGTCCCGGCGGATTTCTGTCCGTTCTGCGCAACCGGTTCGCGGCTAAACCCCTTCGCGGCTAACCCTTTTCGGCTAGCCTTTTTCCACGATGTCTTCCAGCACCGCGAACATCGTCCGCGCCGGTACCCCGGTACCGCCCTTGCCGGTGTATCCCCACGGGCCGCCGGTGTTGTATGCCGGGCCGGCAACGTCGATATGCGCCCATTGCACGCCCTCGGCGACGAACTCGCGCAGATAGACGCCGGCGACCAGCATGCCGGCGAACCGCTGTCCGCTGATATTGGCCAGATCGGCGACGTTCGACTTCAAATCATCCTTGAGGTCGTCGGGCAGTGGCATCGGCCAGCCGTTCTCGCCCACGTCCTGCGAGATGGACGCGACGCGATCACGGAACTCGTCGCTGCCCATCACCCCGGGGATCCGCGCGCCGAGCGCCACCGTCTGGGCGCCGGTCAGGGTCGAGGTCTCCATCAGATAGTCCGGCTTGTCCTCGCACGCCCGCACGATGGCGTCGGCCAGGATCAACCGGCCCTCGGCGTCGGTGTTGAGCACCTCGACTGTGGTGCCGCCGTACTGGGTCAGCACGTCACCCGGCCGCTGAGCCGTCGAGGACGGCATGTTCTCGGCCATCGGAACCGTGGCGATGACGTCGATCGGCAGGCCCAGCCGCGCGGCGAGGGCGACCGTCGCGATGACCGCGGCCGCACCGCCCATATCGGAGGTCATGTGGTGCATCGACGCGGAGGGCTTGATGGAGATGCCGCCGGTGTCGAACGTGATGCCCTTACCGACCAGCGCCACCCGCTTGGCCTTCTTGGGGTTCTTGGCCAGCACCGACCCGCGGTGGGTCAACCGGACCAGCCGCGGGGGTCGCGACGAGCCCTTGCCTACCCCGACGACACCGCCGTAGCCGTTCTTCTCCAACGCCTTCTCGTCGAGCACCTCGACCTCCAGGCCGGCGGCCTCGCCGAAAGCCTTGGCACGCTTGGCGAATTCGGCCGGAAAGAGATGGCTCGGCGGCGTGTTCACGAAATCGCGGGCGGTGGCCACGGCGGTAGCGGTGGCGGTGGCGCGCTCGGCGAGAGCCTTCGCTCCCTTTGCGGTGGACAGCACCGTGATCTTGCTCAGGCCCTTGTCGGTCGGGGCCGTCTTCTTGCTCTTGAAGTCGTTGAACCGGTAGGCGCCGAGGATGAGGCCTTCGATGGTCGCAGCGAGATCGAGCTCAGAGAGCGTGGTGATGACCGTCTCGGTACCCGACAACGACCGCGCGGCGACACCGGCCGCGCGTCGCACAACGTCGGCGGGATACTCGTCGCGCGCCTTGCCGAGCCCGACCGCCAGCACGCTGCCCACCCGCAACGACGGGACCACCAGGCGGGTCAGTTGTTCGGCGCCCCCCTTGGCGCCCAGCGCGGTCAGCGCGATCTCGATTTCCCCGATCGTCTCCGCGTCCAGGAACGGACCCGGCACGACGCTGACGGTGGCCTTGGCGTTGTCATCGTCGGAGCCGCTGATCACCGGGACGATCAGGACGGCCGATCCGGCGCCGCGTTTTGGCAGCGACGTGGCGACGGTGACGGCGGGGGACTGGTAACCAGGTTCGGTGCTCACGCTGATCACCCTATCTAGCGCGCACTAAGGTGGTTGGTCGTGACTGACAACCTGTTGCAGGGACCACTCGAGGAGCAACACCGCGCGTTGGGCGCCAGCTTCGCCGAATTCGGCGGTTGGCTGATGCCGGTGTCCTATGCCGGCACCGTGGCCGAGCACACCGCCACCCGCAACGCTGTCGGTCTGTTCGACGTCAGTCACCTCGGTAAAGCGTTGGTCCGCGGCCCGGGCGCCGCGGAGTTCGTCAATGCCACACTGACAAACGACCTCAACCGCATCGGTGCGGGGAAAGCGCAGTACACCTTGTGCTGCACCGAAACTGGCGGCGTTGTGGACGACCTGATCGCCTACTACGTCTCCGACGACGAGATCTTCCTGGTCCCCAACGCGGCCAACACCGCGGCGGTCGTGGCCGCCATGCGCGCTGTCGCCCCCGAAGGCCTGACCGTCACCGACGAGCACCGCTCGTACGCGGTGCTCGCAGTGCAGGGCCCGAAGTCATCCGCGGTACTGGCCGCGCTCGGCCTGCCCGTCGAGATGGACTACATGGAGTACGCCGACGCCGAGTACGCCGGTGTGCCGGTCCGCGTCTGCCGCACCGGTTACACCGGTGAACACGGCTACGAATTGCTGCCGCCGTGGGATTCCGCGCCGGTGGTCTTCGACGCACTGGTTACCGCGGTCAAAGAGGCCGGCGGCGAGCTCGCCGGGCTGGGCGCGCGCGATACGCTGCGCACCGAGATGGGGTATCCGCTACACGGCCACGAGCTGTCGCTGGACATCTCGCCGCTGCAGGCGCGCACCGGTTGGGCGATCGGCTGGAAGAAAGACGCGTTCTGGGGCCGCGATGCGCTGCTCGCCGAGAAGGCGGCCGGGCCGCGCCGACTGCTGCGCGGACTGCGGGTGATCGGCCGCGGTGTGCTGCGCCCGGATCTGACCGTGCTGGCCGGCGGCAAAACCGTCGGCGTGACCACGTCGGGAACGTTCTCTCCGACACTGAAAGTCGGCATCGCCCTGGCGCTCATCGACGCCGGGGCCGACATCGCGGACGGCCAAACGGTGACGGTCGACGTGCGCGGTCGTTCAGTGGAATGTGAAGTGGTCAAGCCGCCGTTCGTGGAGGCGAAAACCCGCTAGCGCCCCAGTTATACAATCGACGCATGACCAACGGCCACCTCGAGTTCACGCTTGCCCGCACCACGACACCGGCAAGTGACGAGGTACGTGCGCAGATCCTCGGCGATCCGGGTTTCGGCCGGTTCCACACCGACCACATGGTCTCTATCGACTACACCGAGGGCCGCGGCTGGCATGACGCCAAGGTGCTGCCTTACGGCCCGATCGAACTGGACCCGTCGGCGGTGGTGTTGCATTACGCGCAGGAGGTCTTCGAAGGTCTGAAGGCCTACCGGTGGGCCGACGGATCTGTGGTGTCGTTCCGCCCTGAGGCCAACGCGGCTCGGCTCCGGACGTCGGCGCATCGGCTGGCGATGCCGGAACTGCCCGAAGAGGTCTTCATCGAATCGCTGCGGCAGTTGATCGCCGTCGATTCGCAGTGGGTGCCGCCGGCAGGTGGTGAGGCGTCGCTGTATCTGCGGCCTTTCCTCATCGCCACCGAGCCGGGACTGGGTGTTCGGCCGGCCACCGAGTATCGCTACCTGGTGATCGGTTCACCGGCCGGGGCCTATTTCAAGGGCGGTATCAAACCGGTCAGCGTCTGGCTGTCCACCGAGTACGTCCGCGCCAGCCCCGGTGGTACGGGTGCGGCGAAGACCGGTGGCAACTACGCCGCATCGCTGCTGGCCCAGGCCCAGGCCGCCGAACACGGCTGCGATCAGGTGGTGTGGCTCGATGCGATCGAACGGCGCTACATCGAGGAGATGGGCGGCATGAACCTGTTCTTCGTGTTCGGCAGCGGCGGCACCGCCCGGCTGGTCACTCCGGAGCTGAACGGTTCGCTGCTGCCGGGCATCACCCGGGATTCTCTGCTGCAGTTGGCAACCGACGCGGGCTACTCGGTCGAGGAACGCAAGATCGATATCGAGGAACTGCGCAAGGGAGTGGCTGCGGGCGAGATCACCGAGGTGTTCGCCTGCGGCACCGCGGCGGTCATCACCCCGGTATCGGTGGTCAAGTACGGCGACGGCGAGTACACGATTGCCGACGGAGAACCCGGCGAGGTCACAATGGCACTGCGCGACACGCTCACCGGTATCCAGCGCGGCACCTTCGCCGACACGCACGGCTGGATGGCCCGGCTCAGCTAGAGCTGAGCGGCTCGCTGCTCCTCGGCTCCGTGCCTCGGCGGCATCGCCGACTCAACCTGCCGCCAGGCCCAGCGCCACCAACACCGTTGTCACCTCGACGGCGGCGCCCAGAACGTCACCGGTGATGCCATCGAATCGGCGCACACAGTGCGCCACCAGTGCGGCGCACACACCGATGGCGACCAGCACCACGACGGGACCCTGCCAGGGGCGAGCAGTCGCGAATCCCGCGGCCACTGCCACGGCGAGCACCCATGCCGCCACCACCCAACGTGGCTGGGTGCCCGCAACCAGGGCGCCCAACGTGCTGCCGGTGGCGGCCGGCACCGATCGCCGGCACGTCAGCACCACGGCCACCCGGCCGGCCGTCACCGCGACGACGATCGCCAGCACACCGGCCTGGGCGAAGGCCAGGCCCTGCAACACGATCGAGAGCACCACCGCGGCGACGCCGAACGGTCCGGCCGTCCCGTCGCGCATCACCGCCAGCGCGCGCTCGGGCGGTCCGTAACAGCCCAGGCCGTCGGTGGTGTCGGCCAATCCGTCGATGTGCATGCCCCGGGTCAGCAACAACAGCACTGCGACTGCCAGCAGGCCGGCCAGTGGATTGCCTGCGCCGAACAGGGCGCCGGCGCCGACAGTGACGGCGGCCGCAACGGCCCCGAGAGCCATCCCGACCACCGGCAGTGCGGTCAGCGCGCCCCGGCCGAACGCGCCACCGGCAGGTACCGGCACCACCGTTGCGAACGCACAAGCCTGTGCCAGTGACCGGATCACGATGCTCTCACGCGGGGGCGTCGCGGCCCGAGACGGCCGCCGAAGAGAAGGTGGCCATCTCGGCCAGGGTGGCGATCGCCGCCCGCAACACCGGTAGTGCGATCGCGGCGCCGGTGCCTTCGCCCAGCCGCATCCCGAGATCGACGATCGGTTCCAGTTCGAGCTGGGCCAGTGCCAGGGTGTGCGCCGGTTCGGTCGACCGGTGCCCCGCCTGCCACCAGGCCCGGGCGCCGGGGGCCAGGCGCTCGGCGACCAGTGCTGCCGATGTCACCACCACACCGTCGAGCAGCACCGGAGTGTGGCGGACCGCCGCCTGCGCCAGGAACCCGGCCATCGCGGCCAGGTCGGCGCCGCCGCCGACCCGCAGCACGGCGACGGGGTCGAAACGCACCGGGTGCACGCGGTAGAGCGCGTCGCGCACCGCCGCAGTTTTGCGGATCCAGCCGGCGTCGTCGATACCGGTACCGCGCCCGACCGCCGCCACCGGCTCGGTGTTGGTCAGCGATGCGATGAGAACCGTTGCTGCAGTGGTGTTCCCGATGCCCATATCACCGGCGATCAGCAGATCAGCACCCGCGTCGACCTCTTCGTCGGCGATCCGGCGGCCCGCCTCGATCGCGGCGATCGTCTGCTCTTCGGTCAGCGCGTCCTCGATGGCAATGTCGCCGCTGGACCGCCGAATTTTGTGGGCACCGATCGGCGGGGACAGCGGGTCGGAATCCACCGACACGTCGACCACCCGCACGGTCGCGCCCGCGGCCCCGGCGAGCACGTTGATCGCGGCGCCGCCGGAATCGATATTGGCGACCATCTGCGCAGTCACCTCGGGTGGGAACGCCGAGACGCCCGAGCGGGCGACGCCGTGATCACCGGCGAACACCACCACTCTTGCCCGTTTGAATTGCCTTGGAGGACAGGAACTCTGGCATGAGGACACCCACACCGACAAATTCTCCAGCCGCCCTAACGCTCCTGGCGGCTTGGTCAGGGTGTCTTGCCGCGCCGCGGCCGCGGCGGCGCTGGCCGCATCGGGGGCGTCGACTGCGGGTATGTGGGACAGCTGCATCAGGGCGTCCGTTCGGGTTTGATGGGGATCGCCAGACCGGCGACCACCAGCACCACGCGATCACAGGCCGCGGCGAGCTGCTGGTTCAGAGTGCCGAGCGCATCGGCGAATCGGCGCCCGCTGGCAGTGGCGGGCACCACGGTCAGGCCCACCTCCGGGCTCACCAGCACCAACGGCGAACCGAATGTGCCGACGGCGCTGACCAGGTCGACGATGTCATCGGTGACCGGGCTTTCCGGCCCGCGATGCTCCCAGGCTTCGCGCCGGTCCATCGCCGCGGTGAGCCAGTTCCCGACATCATCGATCAGCGTGGGCGTACCGCCGAACTGCCGCAATTCGGTTGCCACATCCGTGGTTTCGGTGGTCGTCCAGTTCTGTGGGCGCCGCTGCCGGTGGGCCGAGACCCGTGCGGACCAGTCGCTACCGGCCGATGCGTCGTCGGCGGCAGCGCCGGTCGCGAGATAGCGGACCTGTGCGCCCGGGCCGACTGATTCGGCGATGGCCTCCTCGGCCCAGCGCGACTTTCCCGACCTGATACCGCCGAGCACGAGCGTGCGCATCTGTGACCGTGCGGATCAGGCGATGACGGTGTCGCCGCGGTTGACCTGAGGCTTCGGCGCCCGCATCCGGCGGATCTGCGATGCCCGGCCGGCTGCGTAAAGCCCGAGCTTCAACCGGCTTTCGGTGTTGTTCGGGAACTTGACGTCCACCGCGTTGCCGACCTTGCGGGCCAGCAGGATACCGTCGACAGCCATCAGCCCCATCAGGATGAGCATGGCGGGGGAGACGAACAGCTGAACCTGCGGGACGCCGAGCATGACGAAGATCAGCAGCAGGGCGAACGGCATGAACAGCCCGAGCAGGTTACGCCGGGCATCGACGATATCGCGCACGTAGCGGCGCAGCGGGCCCTGGTCGCGAGGCAGCAGGTAAGCCTCTTCCCCGGCCATCATCCTTTCGCGCCGCTCGTTCATCGACGCGCGCCGCTCGTTTCGCTCGATCTTCTTCTCTTCGCGGCTCAGCTTCGGCCCGGCCACCGCTTTGCGTCGCGCCCTGGCCTCAGCCGATGTCATCGGTGCCGGCGCAACCGGTCCACGCTTGCGGGCACTCTCGCTGCGCTTCGGGGTGGGTCGGCCCTTCGGCGCGGTCTTCGTCGAGACACCATCGGTGCCGTCGGTCGCCTCGGCCCCGGTCGGCTCGGCCGACCCGGCCGCGTTCTCGTCGCCGTCTTTCTTGCGGCCCAGCAGCTTCACGTCAGCAAGGTTACTTCGCATTGCCCGGTGCCCGGCATGCACCTCCGCATGACCAGCCTTAATCTGCACAGATGACGGGTGCCCAGAACGCCAGCCTGCGGGTGCTGATCGCCCCCGACTGTTTCGGCGACACCCTGACGGCGGTCGAGGCGGCGCAGGCGATCGCCGTCGGCTGGCAGCAGGCCCGACCCGATGACGAGCTCTCGCTGGCGCCGCAGTCCGACGGAGGCCCCGGCTTTGTCGGAGTGCTCGCCAGCCGGTTGGGCGAACTGCGGCACATCCGGGTGGCCGGCCCGCTGAGCTCGGACGTCGACGCGGATTGGGTCTTCGATCCCGTCTCCAACACCGCCTATATCGAATGCGCACAGGCCTGCGGGCTGGCACTGCTCGGCGGTCCGCCGACCGTGCAGACCGCGGAGGCTGCGCACAGCGAAGGTGTCGGGCAACTGATCGCGGCGGCGCTGGCTGCGGGCGCGACGCGCATCGCGGTCGGTCTCGGGGGTAGCGGCAGCACCGACGGTGGCCGGGGCATGGTCGCGGCGCTGGGTGGTGTGGCGGCGGCCAGAGCCGCGCTGGCCGGTGTCGATCTGATCGCCGCATCCGACGTCGAGCATCCGCTGCTCGGGGTTCGGGGTGCCGCGCACGTGTTCGGTCCGCAGAAGGGCGCCGATCCGGCGACGGTGTTGAAGCTGGAGCAGCGGATGACCCAATGGGCCGCGGAACTGGACGCGGTGGCCGGCCGCGCGATCAGTACCGAGCCGGGCGCGGGCGCCGCCGGCGGGATCGGGGCGGCGTTGCTGGCGCTGGGCGGGCGCCGGGAGTCCGGCGCCGCGATCATCGCCGAGTACACCCACCTCGCCGACGATGTCGCCGCGGCGGATCTGATCATCACCGGTGAGGGGCGTTTCGACGATCAATCGCTGCACGGCAAGGTGGTCAGCGCGCTGGCCAACGGCGCAAGGGAGCACCACACACCGGTGCTGGTGCTGGCCGGACAGGTGACCCTCGACGACGAGACCCTGCGCGCCGCGGGCATCCTGGTGGCGTTCTCGATCACCGACTTTGCCGGTTCGGTGCAACTGGCCATCGACGACGCGGCGAATCAGCTGGCTGGGCTGGCGTGCAAGACCGCTGTGGAACTCGGGAATAGCGGGGAAACAAGGTACCGTTGATGTCGGTAGTACCCGTGGGTGTCAAGCCGTGTGCTGCAAAGCCGAGGTTCACCCGCCAACAAGCCACGAGGGAGACGCAATGTCCGTTCAGCAAGAGTCTGTGACCAGCACTGAGACCCACGGCGCCGTCCTGACCCCGGCCGCCGCGGCCAAGGCGAAGTCGCTGCTGGAGCAGGAGGGCCGCGACGATCTGGCACTGCGCATCGCCGTGCAGCCGGGCGGTTGCGCCGGCCTGCGCTACAACCTCTTCTTCGACGACCGCACCCTCGACGGAGACCTGACCGTCGACTTCGACGGTGTTACGTTGACCGTCGACCGGATGAGCGCGCCATACATCCAGGGTGCCCAGATCGACTTCGTCGACACCATCGAGAAGCAGGGCTTCACTATCGACAACCCGAACGCCACCGGCTCATGCGCCTGCGGCGATTCGTTCAACTGACCCTCAGCTGATCCAGCCGGAGTTCTGGCGGGTCGATTTTGACCCGCTAGAACATCCCCGCTGTGCGTAAGACATACGAGCAGACCAGGATCTCGTTGTTGTAGGCGAGTAGTTGAGCCACGCCCTGGCGCTCGGCATTGCCACGTCCGCCGCTGGCCGGTACGACATTCATGGTGAAGAGCACCTGCGCCGCCGTCGGCGAGGCGAAGACGATGGTGTCCACCGAGGTCACCTCGGCCGATGAAAACTGCTTCTGGAACGCGTCGCTGGACAACGTCGCCAGTGCATTGTCCGAACGTCGGTCTTTCACGCCGTCGTAGAGGCCGCAGAGGCCGTTGCGGGCAATCACCTCGACATCGTCTTTCGACAGGGCGTCGAGGTAGTGCTGAATCGCCTGCTTCGCCGAGGATGCCGTCAGCACGGTGTTACTGGTTCCGGATCCGCCGCGGACCGCGAACGCGATCGTCGTCACCAGAGCAGCGATCACCGCCAGCCCCACTACCGTTCCCACCACCACCGGCCACCGGCGCCGTTTCGGATACGGCACCGGCGGGGGCAGCTGGCCGGGGAACTGCGCTGACGGGTACGGATTGACATACGCTTCGGGGTAGGTGGGCTGCCCGGCGAATGGCTGACTCTGGTGGGCATTAGGGTGGGAATCCGAATAAGGTCCGACTGCGCCGGAACCCTGGTGCGGCGGATAAGGGCCGGCCATGGTTCTCCCCGGGGTTGACTGTCATCGCGGACACGAGCACGAGGCCGGTCCATCTGGCTTTGTAGGCAGGTTAGCGCAGAGCCACCACGCTCACCCTGATCGTCGGTCCGGGTAGGCTTATCTAGCTAGGCTTATGAATGAAGGGTGGAGCATTCCGTGACCATTGCCGTGACCGGCTCGATCGCGTCCGATCATCTGATGCGTTTCCCGGGCCGGTTTTCTGAGCAGCTGCTCGCGGAACACCTGCAGAAGGTGTCGCTGAGCTTCCTGGTCGACGACCTGGTGGTACATCGCGGCGGCGTCGCGGGGAACATCGCGTACGCCATCGGTGCGCTCGGCGGCGACGCGACCCTGGTCGCTGCCGCCGGAGTCGACTTCGGGGAATACCGGGCCTGGTTGGAGGCCGCCGGGGTCGACTGCAGCGGGGTGCTCGTCTCCGAGAAGGCTCACACGGCCCGGTTCGTCTGTACCACCGACGAGGATATGGCTCAGATCGCCTCGTTCTACCCCGGCGCAATGTCCGAGGCCCGCGACATCGATCTCGCCGAGATCGTATCGGCCAGCGGGACACCGGAATTGGTGATCGTCGGCGCCAACGATCCCGCAGCCATGGTGCGGCACACGCAAGAATGCCGCTCGCTCGGGCTGGCTTTCGCGGCGGACCCCAGTCAGCAGCTGGCCCGCCTTTCCGGTGACGAGATCCGCACTCTGATCGACGGGGCCGCAATCCTGTTCACCAATGATTACGAATGGGATCTGCTGCTGTCGAAGTCCGGGTGGACCGAGGCCGACGTGATGACCCAGATCGGGCTGCGAGTGACCACACTTGGCGCCAAGGGCGTCGACATCGTCGATCCCGACGGGACCATCGTGCACGTCGGAGTCGTGCCCGAGACCAGTCAGACGGATCCGACCGGTGTCGGCGATGCGTTCCGGGCCGGTTTCCTCACCGGGCGCAGCGCCGGCCTGAGCCTGGAGCGCTGCGCGCAACTCGGTTCCCTGGTCGCGGTGCTGGTGCTGGAATCGACGGGCACCCAGAACTGGTCGTGGGACATCGCCACCGGTGTCACCCGGCTCGAAGGGGCTTACGGCGCCGAGGCTGCCAAGGAGATTGCCGCAGCGCTGGCGTAATGCTGGCCGAACAGACGTAAAGACCCCGACAGCCCCGGCGTGTCGGGGGTCCTTTACGACTGCTCGCTCCCCTCAGAGCTGGACCGGGTAAACCGGCTCACTGATCGACGGCGTCACCGAACCGTCGATGAAGATGGCGAACCACAGCATGAAGATCAACACGGTCCACAGCCGACGACTGTGATCGCTCACTCCCATTCGGTGCTCGTCCAACATCCGCCGGACGGCGGCGATGTCGACAAACTCACCGGCCTGCGACGAGTCGACCATCTGATAGGCCCAGTCCAACAGTTCACCCGAGCGCAGCCAGTGCCGGATCGGCACCGGGAAGCCGAGTTTGGCGCGATGCAGCACGTGGGCGGGCACGATCGGTTCCAGCGCCCGCCGCAGGGCGTACTTGGTGGTGGTCCTGGTGATCTTCTGCTCCAACGGAAGCCGCGAGGCGACCGCGAACACCTCCGGGTCCAAGAACGGCACCCTGAGCTCCAGCGAATTGGCCATCGTCATCTTGTCGGCCTTGACCAGGATGTCGCCGCGCAACCAGGTGAACAGGTCGATGTGCTGCATCCGAGCGACCGGGTCCCAGCCCTGCGACTGCGCGTACAGCGGCGCCGTCACATCGGTGTGCGTCCAGTCCGGCCGGAAGCCGGGCAGCACGGCCCGCAGTTGAGCGTCGGAGAAGCTGCGTGCGTTGCCGTAGTAGCGCTCTTCGAGAGTCAGCGAGCCGCGGTGCAGCAGACTTTTACCGCGCATCCCGTCAGGCAGGGGTTTGGACGCCTTACCCACCGAGCGCCGCAGCGGCCGGGGTAGATAGTCGAATGCCTTGAGTGACAACGGTTCCCGGTAGATCGTGTAACCGCCGAACAGCTCGTCGGCGCCTTCGCCCGACAGCACCACCTTTACGTGCTTACGGGCTTCGCGCGCGATGAAGAACAACGGGACCAAGGCGGGGTCGGCGACGGGCTCGTCGAGATACCAGACGATTTCGGGCAGCGCCGCGACGAACTCGGCCTGACTGACCACCTTCGTGACATGTCGCGCGCCGATCGCCTCGGCGGAGGCCACGGCGACGTCGACCTCGGAGAAGCCTTCGCGTTCGAAACCGGTGGTGAACGTGATCAGCTTAGGGTTGTGCCGGATGGCCAGGGCGGCGATCGCCGTCGAATCGATACCGCCGGACAGAAACGCGCCGACGGTCACATCGGCGCGCATGTGCTTGGCGACCGAATCCTCCAGGACGGCGGTGATCTCGTCGTAGCGCGTCTTCTCACGACCCGACACGAACGGCACGGGGGAGAACCGCGGCACGAAATAGCGAGTGACCTCGGGTGCGGCCCCCGGCCGGATCCGGGCGTAACTGCCCGATTCCAGCCGGCGCACACCGCGCTGCAGCGTCTCGGGTTCGGGGACGTACTGCAGCACGGTGTAGTGCTGCACGGCGCGCCCGTCGATTCCGGTGTCGAAGCCGACCGCATCGGCCAGGTCGAGTAGGCATTTCTTCTCGCTGCCGACCACGGTGCCCGCCGGGCCCGTCGCCATGAACAGCGGTTTGATCCCGAACGGGTCGCGGGCGCAGAACAACTCGCCGGCCTCGGTATCCCACAGCGCGAACGCGAACATGCCGCGCAGCCGGGTCAGTGCCTCGGTGCCCCAGTAGTGATAGGCGGCGACGATGGCCTCACCGTCGCCTTCCGTGGCGAACTCCGCACCGAAGTCGGACCGCAGTGCAGCCCTCAACTCCAAGTAGTTGTAGATCTCGCCGTTGAACACCAGCGCGTACCGCTCCGGTGACTCCGGTGGACCCCACCGCAGCGGTTGATGGGAGTGCGCGATGTCGATGATGGACAGCCGGTTGAAACCCAGCACCACATCGTCGTTCGACCAGGTCCCCGGCTCGTCGGGGCCGCGGTGGCGCATCAGATGCGACGAATCCGCCACCGCGCCGACGATCTCGTCTGTGACGGACCGGGCGGGGGCACACACCAGGGCAAGCAGTCCGCACATCGCAGCCAAGTATGCCTCAAAAAACACATAGGGCAGGTGTGTCGAGCTTGGTGGGTGGGCGTGGTCTACGCTGCGTAGTATTCGATTCGCCATCACGCGCCTGCGGTGAGACTCGTTGTGCGCGAGATGCCGTAGAGATGCTGGTGAGCACGACCTTGACACAGGAGGCGCCGACGTGAAGACCCGCGGGCTTGGCTTTTCTCGAAGCCGTTCTCGTCGGTTCCGGATGGTGGCGCTGGCGGTGACGCTGGCAGCTGCCGCGCTCACGCTGAGCGGCTGCACCTGGTCCGAGGCGATCGGACTGGGCTGGCCGGAGGGCATTACCCCGGAAGCGCACGCCAACCGCGAGCTGTGGGTGGCCTCGTTGGCCGCCTCGCTGGTGATCGGCGTCATTGTCTGGGGCCTGATGTTCTGGACAGCCGCGTTCCACCGGAAGAAGGCCACCGACACCGAGCTGCCGCGTCAGTTCGGCTACAACATGCCGCTGGAGCTGGTGCTCACGGTCGTGCCCTTCCTGATCATCTCGGTGCTCTTCTACTTCACCGTGGTGGTGCAGGAGAAGATGCTGCACAAGGACCCGAACCCTGAGGTGACCATCGACGTCACCGCATTCCAGTGGAACTGGAAGTTCGGTTACCAGAAGATCGACTTCAAAGACGGCACATTCGACTACGACGGCGCCGACCCGGCCCGCAAAGAGGCGATGTCGTCCAAGCCCGAAGGCACGGACGAGCACGGTGAGGAACTCGTCGGCGCGCTGCACGGCCAGAACCCCGAGGACCGCACCTACCTGAACTTCGACAAGGTCGAGACGCTCGGGTCCAGCAACGAGATCCCGGTCCTGGTGTTGCCTGCCGGTAAGCGCATCCAGTTCGAGATCGCCTCGGCCGACGTCGTCCACGGATTCTGGGTGCCGGAGTTCCTGTTCAAGCGCGACGTGATGCCGGAGCCGAAGGCGAACCACTCCGACAACGTCTTCCAGGTCAGCGAAATCCTGAAGACCGGAGCGTTCGTCGGCCGCTGCACCGAGATGTGCGGCACCTACCACTCGATGATGAACTTCGAAGTCCGGGTCGTCGAACCCAACGACTTCAAGGCTTACCTGGAGCAGCGGATCGCCGGTAAGACCAACGCCGAGGCACTACAGGCAATCAACCAACCACCGCTGGCGGTCACCACGCATCCGTTCGATACGCGTCGCGGCCAGATGGCGCCGCAGGCGAGCAACTAGGACAGGGGCGATATGCATATCGAAGCCAGGCTGTTCGAGATCCTCACCGCGTTCTTCGTGCTGGCTGCCGTCGGCTACGGCGCGCTGACCGCGATCTTCCAATACGGTGGCGTCGAGTGGGCCGGTGTGACCGCACTCGTGCTGACCTCCGGTCTTTCTCTGATCATCGGAACTTTCTTCCGGTTCGTCGCTCGGCGTCTCGACACCAGGCCCGAGGACTACGAAGACGCCGAGATCAGCGATGGCGCGGGGGAGTTGGGCTTCTTCAGCCCGCACAGCTGGTGGCCGATCCTGATCGCGCTATCCGCCTCGGTGACCGCGGTCGGCCTCGCGCTGTGGCTGCCGTGGTTGATCGTCGGTGGCGTGGTCTTCGTGCTGAGCACAGTCGCAGGTCTGGTCTTCGAGTACTACCTGGCGCCCGAGAAGCACTGACACTGCACTCGCCACGGGCGGCCTGAGAAGGTCACAATCGTGGCGTCACTTAATTTTGCGATGGTCGCGTCATATCGGCTGCGCCCCCGCGGTTGGGTAGTGTTGCCGAGGCACGACAGGCATGGCGGGCACTCCACGGGGTACTCATCGGCGTGCCGTGATGACGTCATCGAGAAGGACAGGCAGAGATGAGCGGGCCTCCCCCTAATGGACAGCCCCCGGGATCGGAGTCCGGCGAAGAACCCACGCGGGACGCCGGTGGTTCGGATTTTCCGTCGCAGGCGTATTCAGCTCCGGAATCCGAGCAGTTCACCAGCGGCCCTTATGTGCCCGCCGACCCGAACCTCTACGACTACGACAGCTACGAGTCGAGCGAGCAGGGCGAGGACGTTCGACCGCCGCGCTGGCCGTGGGTGGTCGGTGTCACCGCAATCATCGCCGCGATCTCTCTCGTCGTCTCGGTCGCACTCTTGGTGACCAGCACGGATACCAACAAGCTTGCGACGCCGATGACGACCACCACCACAGCCCCCCCGGTGCAGGACGAAATCACCACGACCACACCGCCGCCACCACCCCCGCCGCCGACCACCGAAGAACCGCCGCCGCCGCCACCGCCGGAGACGGTGACCGTCACATCCGAACCGCCGCCGCCGCCACCTCCGCCGCCGACCGAGGAGGCCCCCCCACCTGTGACCACGACGACACCACCCCCGCCCCCACCGCCGACGTCGACCACGCCGGCCGGTCCGCGTCAGGTCACCTATTCGGTGACGGGAACGAAGGCCCCGGGTGACATCATCTCGGTGACTTTCATCGACGCAGCGGGCCGTCAGCGCACGCAGCGCAACGTCTACATCCCGTGGTCGCTGACGGTGACCCCGATCTCGCAGTCCGATGTGGGCTCGGTCCAGGCGTCCAGCCTGTTCCTGGTGAGCAAACTCAACTGCTCCATCACCGCCAGCGACGGCACCGTCCTGTCGTCCAATACCGGCAACGCCGCCCAGACCAGCTGCTGATGAGTCCAGGTAGGGGACACGCGGACGCCGGTCCGCAGAGCAGGTTCGCCCGCTCGCCGGAAACGGTCGACAGGATCCTGGTGATCGCGTGCGCAGTGATGTGGCTCGCGGTTCTCGGTGTCGGTGTCGCGGCCACCGTCGCGCTGGTCGATCTCGGCAGTGGTCATCCGGCGACGGCGCCGAAAGCCGAGCATTCCGACACCCCGTGGCTGC
Source organism: Mycolicibacterium komossense (assembly GCF_025822605.1). Taxonomy (GTDB): domain Bacteria; phylum Actinomycetota; class Actinomycetes; order Mycobacteriales; family Mycobacteriaceae; genus Mycobacterium; species Mycobacterium komossense. The sequence continues at coordinate 277,607 of NZ_JACKTY010000012.1, forward strand.
TGTACGTGGTGATCGGGGTGTCGGCGCTGGTCATCCTGGCGGCGATTCCGCTGCTGCTTCGCGCCCGGCGAATCGTGATCGACGAGCGGCCGCCGGTGCCGCCGGCCCGGCCACAGGCCCGCCTGGCCGTCGATCGTGACCCGCCCGACTACCCGGGCCCGACGCCGGCCCGCGCCCCCTCCAACGTCATCTCGGTGGGCATGCTGGATCGCATGTGGCTCCGGTGCGGGGTAGGGGTGCTGACCGCGACGGGGGCGGCGATGATCGCCGTGGCGACGGCCACCTACCTGATGGCGGTCCAATCGGATACCGCGTCCTGGAGCGCCTACGGGGTGGCGGGCGTGATCACCGTGGGCATGACTGCCATTCCGGTGCTCTACCTGCGCCAGCTGCACGCAGCGCTGGCCAACTCCTAGCCGCTCAGGGCCACAGCAGCGTCCGAGTCCAGCCGCCATCGGCGCGTTGGTACTGGACACGGACATGGCGGCGCGTGGTGTCGGACTGCCAGAATTCGACGGTGTCCGCGACGACGGCATACGACGTCCATTCGGCGGGCACCAGATCGGGGGCCGTGGCTAGTTCGGCTCGCGCCGTTGCCAGGGCTGCATCGAGTTCCGCCTGGTCGGAGTAGGGCTCGCTCTGACGGCGGGTCAACGCCATCTCTCGTGATCCCGCCGGGCGGGCCAGGAAATCGGCGGCAGCGATATCGTCGGGATCCCGTACGACGGGCCCCGAGACGCGGATCTGCCTGCCCAGCTGCGGCCAGTAGAACGTCAGGGCCGCAACGGGGTTCGTGGACAGCTGTCGGCCCCTGCGGCTGATCGAGCTGACCGCGAAGTGCCAGCCACCGTCGGTCGTGACGTCTTTGCAGATGAGCACCCGCGCCCACGGGCGACCGGTCTCATCGACGGTGGACAGCGTCATGGCATGCGGTTCAGCGACACCGGATTCAATTGCGTGACACAACCATTCGGTGAACAGCGCGAGCGGCTCGGCCGGTGCTCGCCCAGGATCGAATGGGGGAGCGGAGCCGGCGAGCACCGACAGCCGGCGCAGCGTCTCCCGCAGGCCGGCGTCGACTGACCTAGTGGTGGCCGTTGTGCCCGCTTCCGTTGGCTCCATTGCCATTGGATCCGTTGCTGGGCGCACCCACTATTTCGGAGTCCTGGTATTCCTTCAGAGCGGTGAGCGCGCGGTGCTCGGAGGCGTGCGCAGCCTCGCGCAGCGCCTGGTCCTCGGAGACCGGATCGGCGAACAGGAAGCTGCCAGAACCGGTGGAACCGCCGGAACCGAGTTTGTTCATCTTCTTCGGCACCGCGGCACCCTGGTATTCCAGCGGGATCGGGTGGCCGTGGTCGTCGACCGGGCCGATCGGCTGGTGCAGCTCGACGTACGCGCCGTGCGGCAGGCGCTTGAGGATGCCCGTCTCGATACCGTGCTCAAGGACTGCACGGTCGCTGCGCTGCAGCCCGACGGCCCACCGGTAGGCGATGAAGTAGACCAACGGTGGCAGGACCACCATCGCGATACGGGCGATCCACGTCGTCGCATTGAGGGAGATGTGGAACTTCAGCGCGATGATGTCGTTCATGCAGGCGAAGGTCAGCAGGATGTAGAACGAGATCGCCATGGAGCCGACGGCCGTGCGGACCGGTGCATCACGCGGGCGCTGCAGCAGGTTGTGGTGGCTGTTGTCACCGGTGAACTTCTTCTCCAGGAACGGATAGACCACCAGCAGACCGAGGATCACGCCCATCAGCACCGCGATCCAGACCGGCTGCGGGATGGTGTGGCCGAAGGGATAGAACTCCCAGGCCGGCCAGATACGGATCAGGCCGTCGGTCCACATCATGTAGAAGTCGGGCTGTGAACCCGCGGAGATCTGCGAGGGCTTATAGGGGCCCAGGTCCCAGATCGGGTTGATCTGCAACAGGCCGCCCATCAGGCCGAGCACGCCGACCGTCATGGCGAAGAAGGCACCCGATTTCAGCGCGAACACCGGCATGACGCGCACGCCGACGACGTTCTTCTCGGTGCGGCCGGGGCCGGGGAACTGGGTGTGCTTCTGGAACCAGACCAGGGCGAGGTGAGCGCCGATCAGCGCCAGGATGATGCCGGGGATCAGCAGGATGTGCAGGGCATAGAGCCGGGGGATGATGATCGTGCCCGGGAAATCGCCGCCGAACAGAGCCCAGTGCATCCAGGTTCCGATCACCGGAAGGCCCATGGTGATGCCCGACAGGGCGGCGCGCAGGCCGGTACCGGAGAGCAGGTCGTCGGGCAGCGAGTAACCGAAGAAGCCTTCGAACATCGCCAGGATCAGTAGCAGCGAGCCGATCAGCCAGTTGGCCTCACGCGGCCTGCGGAACGCACCGGTGAAGAAGATGCGGGCCAGGTGCACCATGATCGAGGCGGCGAACAGCAGCGCCGCCCAGTGGTGGATCTGGCGGACGAACAGACCGCCGCGGACCTCGAAGCTGATGTTGAGAGCCGACTCGTAGGCCTTGGACATCTCGATGCCGCGAAGCGGTTCGTAGACACCGTTGTAGGTGACTTCGGCCATCGAGGGGTCGAAGAACAGCGTCAGCCACACACCGGTGATCAGCAGCACGACGAAGCTGTAGAGCGCAATCTCGCCCAGCAGGAACGACCAGTGCGTGGGGAAGACCTTGTTCAGGATCCCGCGCCGCACCGCCGCCGACGGGTGATAGCGAGAATCGATCGCATCGCCCTGCTTGGCCAGAATCTCACCGATATTCGGACTCATGATGTGCGCTCCCAGAAAGCCGGTCCTACGGGCTCGATGAAGTCGCCGTTGGCGACCATGTACCCATCCTGGTCGATCGTGATGGGTAGCTGCGCCAACGCGCGCGCAGCGGGGCCGAATATCGGCTTGGCGAAATGCAGTGCGTCGAACTGTGACTGATGGCACGGGCACAGGATTCGGTAGGTCTGCTGCTCGTACAGCGATGACGGGCAACCCAGATGCGAGCAAACCTTGGTGAAGGCGAACAGGTCACCGAAGTTGAAGCTCTCCTGGCCTTGGCGCTTGACCACGCGGCCCATATCCTGCGGACGGATCCTGATCAGCATGACGGGGTTGCGGACGCCCATCAGGATCGCGCTGAGCTTTTCGTGCGACTCGACGGTGGTGCCGTCGCCGTCGGATTCGCGCCACGGCAGCACGGTCTCCATGCCGCCGGCGTCGATGTCCTCCGGGCGCATCTTGACGAAGGGACTGTGGCTGTCACCGGTGGCGCGGGCCAGGTAGATGGTCTCGCCGGCGAACCGGGGAGTCCAGCCTGACGTCCACAGCACTGCCTTCATACCTTCGGCGGTCGGGACCACCGGCTTCCACGGGTTCTTGATCAGGCCGCCGATGAAGGCCACCAGGGTGCCTGCACCGAACGCGCCGAGTCCGATCCCGAGTGAAAGGCCGATCATCTTGCGGCGCCGCAGCGTCGAGCCTTCCAACGCATCGGTCAGGTTGGCCGCGACCGTCTTGCGCTGCAGCTCCGAGGAGGCGCCGTCGTGGCGGTCCTGGATGGTGATCTCTTCGGGGATGAACTTCTTCTGGATCAGCACCGCGCCGATACCGATCGCGAGGATCGACAACCCGAACGTCAGGCCGTACAGGGGAGTGGCCAGGCTGTAGATGAAGTTGCCTGCGCTGCCGTCGGGCTTGTACTCCCAGGGCCAGAACAAGAAGACCACCAGCAGTGCGAGACCGCTGAGGCCACCGAGCAGCAGCCAGAACGACACCGAACGCTCGGCGCGCTTCTCGGCCTTGGTGCCCTCGACGGGCCAGCGGGGGTCCTTGAAGACGATGTCGACGCCATCGAGCTTGCCGCCGAGTGTCAGCAACTCCTCGCGGGACATGGCCGCGAGCTGCTCGTCGGTAGGGTTCAGGTCACCTTCGTCGGTACCGGTCTTGCTCTCACTCATGCTCGTGCCCCGATCCACATGGCGATACCGATCACTGCCACCATTCCGATAATCCAGGCCGCCATGCCCTCGCTGGTGGGCCCGAAGCCGCCGAGGCCGTAGCCGCCGGGGGAGCGGGATTCCGCCGCGCCGCGAACATAGGCGACGATGTCCTTCTTCTCGTCGGGCGTCAGCTGCCGGTCGGAGAACTTCGGCATGTTCTGCGGGCCGGTCAGCATCGCCGTGAAGATCTGCTGCGGGTTGGCATCGCCCAGGTCCGGTGCGTACTTACCGGAGGACAGGGCGCCGCCCTTACCTGTGAAGTTGTGGCAGGAGGCGCAGTTCAGCCGGAACAGGTCGGCGCCGCGGGCAACGTTGTTGCCGAGCAGCGATTCCTGGGCGATCTGGCCGTTTTCGTCGCGGACCACCGATGGGCCGCCGCCGTTGGCCTGGATGTAGGCGCCGAGGGCGTCGATCTGGGCCTCGTCGAAGTTCGGCGTCTTCGACGGCGCCTGCGCGTTGAGGCTCATCGCCGGCATGCGACCGGTGGAGACCTGGAAGTAGACGGCTGCCTCGCCGACGCCGACCAGGCTGGGCCCGCGGTCGGGAACGCCCTGCAAGTTCGCGCCATGGCAGGTGATGCATGCGGTCTCATAGAGCTGCTTGCCGTTACGCAGCAGCGCCGAAGCGGATTCGTCCGCTACGGCGACCTGCGGTCGGGGGGTCAAGACCGCGGCCAGTCCACCAGCCATAGCCAGCGCTATCAGCAGGAGAAACCCGCCGGTGATGCGCCGGCGCAGTCGCCGGCGGGACCGGTCACCATTGGCCGATCGGGTCAACCGCGAGATTTTCAACCCAGCACTCCTGTTCTTCTGTGTGGCACGGGCGCTGCTCGTCATCGGACGCTGATCGTCATCGAACGAAGTAAATGGTGGCGAAGAGTGCGATCCACACGATGTCGACGAAGTGCCAGTAATACGACACGACAATCGCAGCGGTGGCCTGGGCCGGGGTGAACTTGGCCATCTTCGTGCGGGCCAGCAGGTAAACGAAGGCGACCAGTCCGCCGATCACGTGCAGGCCGTGGAATCCGGTGGCCAGGTAGAAGACGGTGCCGTAGGCGCTGCCCGGGATGGTCGTGCCGTGCTCGACCAGGTGGTAGTACTCGTAGCCCTGGCCGGCGACGAAGAAGGCGCCCATCACGAGGGTGACCAGATACCACCGGCGCAGGCCGTAGACGTCGCCGCGCTCGGCCGCGAACACCCCCATCTGGCAGGTGAACGAAGAAGCGATCAGCACCATCGTCACCGGAACCGCGAGAGCCAGATTCAGCTCAGTCGGTGGCGGCGGCCAGATGCCACCGGCTTGCGCGCGCGCGGTGAAATACATCGCGAACAGTCCAGCAAAGAACATCAACTCACTGGAAAGCCACACGATGGTGCCGACACTGACCATGTTCGGCCGGTTCAGCGAATGCACCCGCGACGTGATTGCCGTTCCCGAGGTTCCTACAGCGCTCGTCACACATGAAGTATGACGCTTTGTAGTTGTCGAACTCCACCCGGGGAGGCAATTGGTAAGAAGTGTCGCCGTCCCGTTTTGGGGACCCCGCACGCGACGTGGGAATATCGGCCGGTGAGCGAGTCTTCTCCAACCCCCACATGGCCACGGATCCTCGGCCGGCTGACCGATCGTCAGCCGCTGGCACCGGGCGAGGCGGGGTGGTCGATGGACCAGATCATGACTGGCACAGCCACTCCCGCCCAGATCGCCGCGTTCGGTGTCGCAATGAAGATGAAGCGTCCGACTCCGGCCGAGGTCAGCGAGCTGGCCGACGCCATGCTGAAGCATGCCCGCCGGGTGCCGACGGACAAGATCGGCACCGATACGGTCGACATCGTCGGTACCGGCGGCGACGGGGCCAACACGGTGAACCTCTCCACGATGGCCGCCATCGTGGTCGCCGCCAGCGGCGTGCCGGTGGTCAAACACGGAAACCGGGCGGCGTCGTCGCTCTCCGGTGGCGCGGACACGCTCGAGGCGCTCGGAGTGCGCATCGATCTGGGCCCTGACGCAGTGGCGCGGTGTGTGGCAGAGGTCGGTATCGGGTTCGCGTTCGCGCCACAGTTCCACCCGTCGCTTCGGCATGCGGGGGTGGCGCGTCGGGAGATCGGGGTCCCGACGGTGTTCAACCTGCTCGGACCACTGACCAATCCGGCGTCGCCGCGGGCCGGGCTGATCGGCTGCGCGTTCGCTGACCTCGCCGAGGTGATGGCCGGAGTGTTCGCCGCCCGGCGGTCCAGTGTGTTGGTGGTACACGGCGACGACGGGCTCGACGAGCTGACCACCACGACGACATCGACGATCTGGCGGGTGCAGGCCGGCACCATCGACCGGTTGACCTTCGACCCGGCCGGGTTCGGTTTCGCCCGCGCTCAGCTCTCTGAGCTGCTTGGTGGGGACGCGGAAAGCAATGCCGCCGAAGCGCGTTCGGTATTCGGCGGCGCAGCCGGACCGGTGCGTGACGCGGTGATCCTCAACGCCGCCGGCGCGATGGTCGCCCACGCCGGATTGACCAGTAGTGCCGAATGGTTGCCCTCCTGGGAGTCCGGTCTGGCCCGCGCAGCCGAGGCCATCGACTCCGGGGCGGCCCGCCAGCTGCTGTCCCGGTGGGCTCAGCTCAGCCAGAAGCTCTGATGGCCGCACTGCGCCGGCTGGGGCCGACCAACTCGTCGTAGCCGGCGCCGCGTTCTGGCGTGAGCTGCTCGGCGGCCGCCCGCGCTGATCTGGCCGTCGCCGACCAAGCCGCCCATCGTCCGGCGGCGTGTGTCGGTGACGCCCACCCCACGGAGGTGCGGACGATCCGGGTGCCCGGCACGGCCAGCCACCGGGCGATCAGGCCGGTCTCCTCGACCAGTGCGCCGCCCAGGGGTGCCGGTTCGGTCAAGATCGTCTGCGCGCCTGCACAGATGGCGTCGACGACCGGCATCGGGGGCACGCCGCGCCGTGCGGTGCCTGCGGCGGCCAGCTGTCCGCGCCGGATGACCGCGAAATGCCAGCCGCCGCCGCCGTCCGGCTGGGCGGCCACCAACTCGCCGACCTCGACCAGGGCCTGCAGTCGCTGGCCGCGCCACAACGCGTCGACCGCAGCGGCGGTGTGATCACGCAATCGAGCGGCGCTCTCGAAATGGCCGCGCTCGGCGAGTGCGGAGATCTGTGCCATCGCCGCTGTCAGCGTCTCGTCTTCGCGGTCGCGCCCGGCGATGACGTCGGCGGCGCGCTGCGCGATGCCGGCGTAGTCGGACGCGGTGAGGCCACGGGCGCCCGGGCATGGCGACACTTCCCGCTCGGGACAGGACGGCCCGTGCCGCGCCGCGGCGCCGAGGCGGTTGGTGCAGGTGCGCAGGCCGGTGAACCGGGCCAGCAGCGCGGCCGTCTCGGCGGCGTCGGCTCGGGCGCTGAACGGGCCGATACATCGATCGTGCCGGGGTGCCCGGACCACCACGAATCGGGGGAACGCCTCCTCGGACAGCGCCACCCACCACCATCGGTGGGGGAACCGGGAGCGGCGGTTGTACGGCGGAGCGTGCGCGGCCAGCAGTCGCAGTTCCCGGACGCCGGCCTCCAACGCGTGGGCGCACACCACATGGTCGACGCCGGTGCTCAGCGCGACCATCTCGCGCATCCGGCCGCGCGGATCGGCACCGTTGAAGTACTGGCCGACGCGGCGGCGCAGGTCGACGGCCGTCCCGATGTAGAGCACCTCGCCGCCGGGCCCGCGAAACAGGTAGACCCCGGGCTGCTGGGGCAGTCCGGTGGCGAACACCCGCTTGCGGCGCTGGACCGGTGTGACGTTCGGCAGGTACGACCGCAGCTCGGTGTAGGTGCTGATGCCCTGGTTGCCGACGCGCTCGATCAGCGCGTGCAGGACATCGACGGTCGCCTTGGCATCGTCGAGCGCGCGGTGGGTGGGTGTGCAGGATGCGTGGAAGATCCGCGCCAGCTCCGCCAGCCGCACGCTGGGCGCTTCCTCGCGGGTGAGTACGCGGCGGGCCAGCCGGACCGTGCACAACACCGGCGGCTGCGGCCACACCAGGTCGCATTGCGCCGCGGCGGACTTGAGGAAACCTATGTCGAAGCCGGCGTTGTGCGCCACCAGGACCGAGCCGCGAGCGAATTCCAGGAACATCGGCAGCACCGAGGCGATCGTCGGGGCGTCGCGGACCATGGCGGTGGTGATGCCGGTGAGCTGCACGACCTGCGGCGGGATGGCCCGGCCGGGATCGACCAGGGTCGCGAATTCGCCGAGCACCACACCACCGCGCACTTTGACCGCGCCGATCTCCGTGATGGCGTCAGACGCGCCGCCCGTTTCCTTTGGGCTGGCGCGGCCGCCGGTGGTCTCCAGATCGACGACGACGAAAGTGACGTCGCGCAGGGACACATCGGCTGTCGATTGAAAACTCAACGCATCCACATCGGCGAAGCTCAGCTGCGCGCTGCCGGTGCCCTCCACGGCTGCCGACGTTAAGCCCTGCCTGAGACAAATTTCGCCAGGCGCAGCCGGTACCGCGGACCGCGGTTTTGGCGAAATCTCGACAATTCGGGTCAACTTGCCCGGCACTGGCCGGCCGCGATCCCAGTGGGTGGACGCCACGCCGATTTGTCGGTGGCCGGGTTTAGCGTGCGAACAGGGGAAATCCAGACGGACCGAAACACACAGAAAGAGGTAGGACATGGGACAGAGGGGCCGTCCGGACGATAACGGTGAGCCGGTGATCATCGACTGTGACGACTGTGCGGTGCGCGGTCCAGGATGCCGCGATTGCGTGGTCAGCGTATTACTAGGTATTCCTGATACGTTGCTGGCGGACGAGCGGGCAGCGCTGGAGGTACTTGCTGACGCGGGAATGGCGCCGAGGCTCCGGTTGGTGCCGATCCACCGTGAGCGGAAACCGGGAGTTGCCTGAGAGTCGGGTTCGGCCTGGGCAACAGCTGGCGAAAGCTGTTAAGTTTGCGTCTCTTGTTGGACAACGCCGATGCCGTTTCGTAACCTATCTGAGACCTAAGGCGGTTCGACGGCGACGCATCAGCGGCACGTCGAAGGCAGTTTAAGGACAAGCAATCTTGAGGTTGGACGGCGAAGACCGGATCAAACGCGGTGTTAAACGACCCGTTTTCGGATTGATAGCCGTGCTCATCCTGCTCGCCAGCATGCTGGCCTCGGGTGTGCAGGCCGATCCTGCCGATGACGCGTTGGCAAAGCTGAATGAATTGTCGCGGCAGGCCGAGCAGACCACAGAGGCCATGCACAGTGCGCAGCTTGACCTGAACAACAAGCTGGAGGCCCAGGCGGCTGCAGAGCGCAAACATAACGACGACCTTGCCGCCGTCGATGCCACCAAGGCGCAGTTGGCAACCTTTCAGACCGGTGTGGATAAGTTTGCCGCCGCCATGTACATGGGTGGCCGGACCGACGGACTCAACGCGATGCTGACCGCTGAGTCGCCACAGGGACTGATCGACAAGTTGGCCGTCCAACGGGTGATGGCCACCGAGATGTCCGCGCAGATGGCCAACTACAAGAAGCTCAGTGCCGAAGCAGTAACGGCCGAAGCCGCGTCGGCCGCGTCCGCCGACGCCGCCAAGACCGCCGCCGAGCAGGCCGCCGCCGTCCGGGCCGATCTGCAGTCCAAGCAGAGCAAGCTTCAGTTACAGATCGCCGTCGTCAAATCTCAGTACATGGCGCTGACGCCGGCCCAGCGCGTTGCCCTGGCCGCTCCTGCGCCCCCACCGCCGCCGGACGCGTTGCCCCCCGGTCCCGACGTACTGGCTGCGGGCCCGATGCCCGGCCTGCCGCCGGATGCACTTCCGCCTGATGCCCCGTTGCCTCCCGAAGGTGCGCCGCCCGCTCCTGACGGGGTTCCCCCCGGCGATCTCGCACCGCCCGAGGGTGCGGTTCCCGCCCCTGGTGGTGGCGAAGGTGCCATCGCCGTCCAGGCAGCCCTGACCCGTGTCGGCTCCCCGTACTCCTGGGGTGCCGGTGGTCCGAGCGCTTTCGACTGCTCGGGTCTGGTGATGTGGTCCTTCCAACAGGCCGGTATCTCGTTACCGCACTCCAGCCAGGCGCTGGCAGCAGGTGGACAGCCGGTATCGAGGGATGATCTGCAGCCCGGTGACGTGATCAACTTCTACTCGGACGCCTCGCACACCGGCATCTACGTCGGCGACGGCATGGTGGTGCACGCGTCGACCTTCGGACAGCCGGTCAAGGTGGTGCCGATTGACGGCGCCGGCCCGTTCTACAACGCCCGTCGCTACTGACGGTCCCCAGCGCGGACGCAGTCGCTGGCCGGTACTGCTGGCAGTGATCCTGGTTGCCATCGGTCTGCTCGTTGGTGTTCGTCTGCTGAGCACACCGCCTGACGGTTCCGCCCCCACTGCGTCGTCGGCCGCGCACTCGCCGGCACCGCTGGTGGTCGGTGACGATCGCACGATCACCATGATCAGTCTCGGCGGTCCCCGCACCGATGCGCTGCTGGCCCGGGTGGGAGCGAATATCGGTGCGGCGGTCACCTCGGTGGAGGCGTTCTGGGGCACCGATTGGTCGCATGAAATCCTCGTCGTCGCCGCCGGGAGCGATGCCGAGTTCGCCGCGCAGGCCGGTCGGGGTACCGCCGCCGGCGCCGACATCGCCGCAGTCGCCGTCGCGGATTACGTGGACCCGTCGCATGGCGTGGCCACCGGTCAGCGCATCGTATTGGCCCCAGGCGCCAGCCAGATGAGCGACGCTGCACTGCGAATCGTCTTGGGGCACGAGCTTTTCCACTATGCGAGCCGAGCCGACACGGCGCTCGACGCGCCCCGCTGGCTGACCGAGGGAGTCGCCGACTACGTCGGTCGCCCCGCCACCGGGGTGCCCAAGGATGCGGAGGTACCCACTGCGCTGCCGTCGGATGCCGATTTCGCCGCCGACGGCCCAGCACTGTCGCTGGCCTATGACCGGGCCTGGTTGTTCGCCCGCTTCGTCGCCGACGAATACGGCGTGCCCGCGCTGCGAGAGCTGTATCAGCGGGTGTGCGGGCCAGGCCATATCGATGTGCCGATGGCGCTGCGGGAAACCCTGGGCGCGGGCCCTGACGATGTGCTGGCTCGCTGGCGCGCATGGTTCAGCCGGTAGCCTGACACCCGATGCCCCGGGTCCTGCTTGTCACCAACGACTTTCCCCCCCGTAAGGGCGGAATCCAGTCGTATCTGGAGGAATTCGTCACCCGGCTCGCGGCGATGGGCAGCCACGAGCTGACTGTGTACGCGCCGCGGTGGAAGGACTGCCAGGCTTACGACGAACAGGTGTCCTTCGACGTGGTGCGGCACCCGACCAGCCTGATGCTGCCCGAACCGTCCGTCGACTCCCGCATGCGCAGGCTCATCGAGAGCCGGGCCATCCAGACGGTCTGGTTCGGCGCGGCCGCCCCGTTGGCGCTGCTCGGCCCGCGGGCCCGGCAGGCCGGTGCCACCCGCGTGCTGGCCAGCACCCATGGTCACGAAGTGGGCTGGTCGATGCTGCCGGTGGCCCGATCGGCGCTGCGCCGCATCGGAGACGGCACCGACGTCGTCACCTTCGTCAGCCGCTACACTCGCGGCCGATTCGCCTCCGCCTTCGGCCCCGACGCCGCCCTCGAGCACCTGCCGCCGGGCGTCGACACCGACCGGTTCCGTCCCGACCCGGCCGCGCGGGCCGAGCTGCGCCGCCGCTACGGTCTGGGCGAGCGGCCGACCGTGGTCTGCCTTTCGCGCCTGGTACCGAGGAAGGGCCAGGACATGCTGATCCGGGCACTGCCCGAGATCCGCCGGCGGGTGCCCGGCGCCGCGCTGGTGATCGTCGGCGGCGGCCCATATCTGGACACGTTGCGCACGCTGGCCGGCCAGCACGATGTGACCGGCGATGTGGTGTTCACCGGGGGAGTGCCGGCCGCCGAACTACCGGCCCACCATGCGATGGGCGACGTTTTCGCGATGCCGTGCCGCACGCGCGGCGCCGGCCTGGACGTCGAGGGCCTCGGGATCGTCTTCCTGGAGGCTTCGGCCAGCGGCGTGCCCGTCGTGGCGGGCGATTCCGGTGGCGCTCCCGAAACTGTGCAGGATCACCGCACCGGTCGCGTTGTCGATGGCAAGGCGCTCCACGAGATAACCGACGCCGTCGGCGAACTGCTGGCCGACCCCGATCGAGCCGCGCGGCTCGGCGCCAATGGACGCGACTGGGTTACATCGCAGTGGCGCTGGGACACGATGGCGGGCCGACTGTCCGACCTGCTGGGTTAGTGGTCTCAGTCCTTCTGATAGATGGCGTCGATGTCGTCGGCGAACTTCTCGGCGACGACCTTGCGTTTGACCTTCAGCGTCGGGGTCAGCTCGCCGGTCTCCTCGGTGAAGTCGACGGGCAGGATCCGGAACTTGCGGATCGACTCGGCATGCGAGACAACGAGGTTGGCCTGTTTGACGGCGACATCGACCTCGGCCTTGAGGTCCGGGTCATTGGCCAGTTCGCCGACCGTGGCGCCCGCGGCTTTACCGTTGCGCTGCTTCCAGCCCACGAACGCTTCCGGGTCGATGGTGATCAGCGCCCCGATGAACGGCTGGTTGTCGCCCACCACCATCGCCTGGCTGATCAGCGGATGCGACCGCAGCTGGTCTTCGAGCACCGCGGGGGCGACGTTCTTGCCGCCCGCGGTCACGATGAGTTCTTTTTTGCGCCCGACGATCTTCAGGAAACCGTCCTTGTCGACGTCGCCGAGGTCGCCGGTGTGGAACCAGCCGTCGGAGATGGCGTCGTTGGTCGCCTGCTCGTTGTGCCAGTACCCGTCGAACACCACCCCGCCCTGCACCAGCAGCTCGCCGTCTTCGGCGATCCGCATGCTGTTGCCGGGCAACAGCTTTCCGACAGTGCCGACCTTCATATCGCCGACCCGGTTGACGGTGATGGCCGCGCTGGTCTCGGTCAGCCCGTAGCCCTCGTAGATGTTGAGCCCGACGCCACGGTAGAAGTGGCACAACCGGGCACCCAGTGGTGCGCCGCCCGAGATCGACGCGTGGCAGTCGCCTCCGAGGGCAGCCCGCAACTTGCCGTACACCAGCTTGTCGAAGACCGCGTGTTTGACGCGCAGCAGCGGCGACGGCCCGAACCTGTTGTCCTGCGCCTCACTCCATTCCACCGCGGTCTTCGCGGCCACGGCGAAGATCTTGCCCTTGCCGTCGTTGGCCGCATTCTGCTCGGCGGTGTTGTAGACCTTCTCGAAGACACGCGGAACGGATACCACCAGCGTCGGTTTGAAGACCGAGAACATCGGTACCAGATTCTTGATGTCGCTGGTGAATCCGACGGTCACCTTGTTCTGGAAGGCAGCGATCGTGATGGCTCGCGCCAGCACATGTGCCAGCGGCAGGAAGACCAGCAGCCGCTCACCTTTCTGCAGCAAAGTCGGGCAGGATGCTTTGGCGCCGCGGGTCTCGTAGATCAAGTTCGAGTGGGTGAGCTGGCAGCCCTTGGGCCGTCCGGTGGTACCCGAGGTGTAGATCAGCGTGGCGGGGTCGTCAGCGCGCAGCGCATCGACGCGCTGCTGGTACTCCGCCGGATCCACCGAGGCACCTGATTCGGTGAGCTGGTCGAGTGCCTTCGGGCCTGAGCCGTCGATATGGAAGACGCGGCGCAGATCAGGTAGGTCGCCGACGAGTTCGGCGACCAGGGTGGCGTGCGCGTCGGTCTCGGCGAACAGCAGTACCGCGCCGGAGTCCTGCAGCACCCAGCGGACCTGCTCGGCCGAGCTGGTCTCGTAGATCGGTACGGTCAGGGCGCCGACCGAGAGAATCGCGAAATCGAGGATGGCCCACTCGTAGCGGGTGGCGCTCAGAATGGCCACCCGGTCACCGGCTTGCACGCCCTCGGCGATCAGTCCAAGGGCTGCGGAACGGATCTGCGCCGCCGCCTGCTTGGCTGTGACGTCGGTCCATGCGCCGTCGCTCAGGCGCTGATAGATGACGTAATCGGGATCGTCGCGCTCGTGTTCGAAGACGGCGGCGACGATGGTGTCGTTCTTGCCCACTGGAAACGATGCGGGAACATTCAACTCACGCAATTGTCAGACCTTTCCAGGGCGGCGAAGGCTACCCAAACGCTCGCTACTCATACGCCTGGGTAGCTGTGTGTCCAGCCTAGTCGGCACAATGTGCGCAATGTGAGCGGCTTCACTGTTGGAGTGGGGTCCGGGGCCGGGGCACCGATGTGTGAAGCTATGCCGATGAACAGCATCCAGGTGGCCGACGAGACCTTCGTCGCGATGGATGGCGTGACGGTGGGTGCGGTCATCTCCGAGCCGACCCGCTGGCGCCGCTGGTGGCCGGACCTGCACCTGCAGGTCGTAGAACAGCGCGGCGAGGCGGGTATCCGCTGGACCGTCACAGGTGCGTTGACCGGCACCATGGAGGTGTGGCTCGAGCCCATGCTCGACGGCGTCATCCTGCACTATTTCCTGCACGCCGAGCCGTCCGGCGCGGCGGCCTGGGAGTTGGCCAGGATGAATCTGGTGAAGATGAATCACAACCGCAGGGTGGCGGGTAAACGGATGGCTTTCGAGGTCAAACTCGAGCTCGAGCGCTCGCGTCCCGTCGGGGTGGCGCCGCAGCCCTGATACTCCGGTGGTGAACTTCGGGGGAGGGTAGCGTTTCAACTTGGATACTTATGAGTCTGATGGGCTCCGCGAATTCGGCTCGGACAGGTAGGACAACGACCAGGTGGCACATAAAACCGCGCAAACCATCTACATCGATGCCGATCCCGACACGGTGATGGACGTCATCGCCGACATCGGCTCGTATCCGGAGTGGGTCAAGGAGTACCAGGAGACCGAGGTCCTGGAGACCGACGGTGCCGGCCTCCCCAAAACCGCCCGGCTGGTGCTCGACGCCGCCGTACTCAAGGACACCATGGTGCTCGCTTACGAGTGGCCGGCTGATCGCGCCTCGGTGCAGTGGTCGCTGGTGTCCAGTTCGTTGCTGAAGGCGGTGGACGGTGCATATCGCTTGTCGCCCAAGGGATCTGGCACCGACGTCACATACGAGTTGTCGGTCGATCTGATGATCCCGATGATCGGACTGCTGAAGCGCAAGGCTGAGCGGCGGCTGACCGACTCGGCGCTGAAAGACCTGAAGAAACGAGTCGAGGGCTGACGGAATCCAGCGAGGCCGACACTGCCGGCCGGGCCCGGATCAGCCTTTTCGTCGGCAAAGGCGGGGTCGGCAAGTCGACGCTGGCCGCGGCCACCGCCGTCCGCGAAGCCCGCGCGGGTCAACGCGTGCTGGCCATTTCCACCGATCAAGCCCATTCGCTCGGCGACGTGTTCGGCGTGCCGGTACCGCCGACCGGCGAACGGACCCCGGTGCGGGTGCTCGCCGAGATGGACCCCGGCGGATTCCTCGACGCGCTCGCACTGGACACCCTGGTGCTGCTGGAGAGCCGCTGGCGCGAGATCGCCCGCCCGCTGGGCGAACGGTTCCCGCAGTCCGAACTGGGAGACGTTGCGCCAGAAGAACTCTCGGCTGTCCCAGGGATTCAGGAGGTACTGGGCCTGCACGAGGTGGGCGAATTGGCCGCCTCAGGACAGTGGGATCACATCGTGGTGGATTGCGCGTCGACCGCCGACGCCCTGCGGATGCTCACGCTGCCCGCCACCTTCGGGCTTTACCTGGAGCGGGCCTGGCCGCGGCACCGGCGCCTGAGCTCGGGATCGGATCCGACGTCGTCGGCCGTGGTGGATCTGTTGGAGCGCATCAGTGCGGGGGTGGAGCAGCTGTCCACTCTGCTGGCCGACGGCACCGCGGTCAGCGCGCATCTGGTGCTGACCGCCGAGCGGGTGGTGGCCGCCGAAGCGGTCCGCACCTTGGGCGCGCTAGCACTGATGGGGGTCAGCGTTGGCCAGCTGATCGTCAATCAGGTGCTGATCCAAGACGATTCTTACGAGTACCGGAACCTGCCTGATCATCCGGCATTCGACTGGTATTCCGAACGCATCGCCGAGCAGCGCACGGTGCTCGACGAACTGGGTGCGATCATCGGTGACGTCGAGTTGGTGCTGGCTCCGCACCTGGCGTGCGAGCCGATCGGGGCCAAAGCCCTGCACCAGCTGCTCGACAACGTCATCCGCCGAGACGGGTCGGCGCCCCCTGGACCGCTGCGGCCGGTAGTCGATCTGGAGTCCGGGTCGGGTTTGGAATCGGTGTACCGGATGCAGCTACAGTTGCCCCAGGTCGATTCCGGCTCGCTGACTCTGGGCCGCGTCGACGACGACTTGATCATCGGTGTGGGAGGGATGCGCCGTCGCGTTCGGCTGGCGTCCGTTCTGCGTCGGTGCGTGGTGCTCGACGCGCAGCTCAAGGGCAGTGAGCTGACCGTACGTTTTCGACCGAATCCGGAGGTGTGGCCGGCGTGAATGACTCTGGCTCACCCACGGGTCATGACGACCTGGGCCCGGAGTTGCGGCAGCTGGCGCAGGCCATCCTGGACCGGATCGACCCCGCGGTGCGCGGCGCGGCAGCGATGGCCGCCGCCCGGTCCGCGGGCGACCCCGGCCGGTGCCAAGTCCTCTGGTGTCCGGTATGCGCCTTGGCGGCGCTGGTGACGGGGGAGGAGCATCCGCTACTCACCATGATCGGTGAGCACAGCGTCGCGTTGCTGACTGTGATCCGCATGATGGTCGATGGTTCCGCCATGCCCACGCCGCCCCCTGCGCCCGCACCCGAGCCGCCCGACGGCGCCCACCCGGACGGGCCGCCGGACCAGGAGCCCCCCGAGGTGCGGCCGACGACAGGGCGCTACCAGCCGATCACCATCATCGTCGAGGAGTAGTCCGGGAGCGGCGAGAGTCGCGCTGTGGTCGCATCCACACCCGGTGGGTAAAGTTGTCGCAGAGCACTGTCTGGTGCGTCCCGGAGCGGGAGGGTCCATGTGGTATTGGCTGTTCAAGTATGTGTTCATGGGACCGCTGTTGACCCTACTTGGCCGGCCGAAAGTTGAAGGCTTAGAGCACGTTCCGTCCAACGGCGCGGCCATCTTGGCCAGCAACCATCTCGCCGTCGCAGACAGCTTCTATCTCCCTCTGACTGTGCGCCGGCGGATCACGTTCCTGGCCAAGGCCGAGTACTTCACCGGCACCGGCCTCAAGGGCTGGTTCCAGCGGTGGTTCTACACCGTGGCCGGGCAGGTGCCGATCGACCGCACCGACGCCGATTCCGCGCAGAGTGCGCTGACCACCGCTGCGCGCATCCTGGACCAGGGCAAGTTGCTCGGGATGTATCCCGAAGGCACCCGCTCGCCGGATGGCCGGCTCTACAAGGGCAAGACCGGCCTGGCGCGCCTCGCGCTGGAGAGCGGTGTTCCCGTGATCCCGGTGGCGATGATCGGCACGGACGTCGTCAACCCGCCGGGCAGCAAGATGTGGCGATTCGGCCAGGTGACGGTCCGGTTCGGTAAGCCGATGGACTTCTCCCGCTTCGAGGGGCTGGCCGGAAACCGCTTCATCGAACGGGCCGTCATCGACGAGGTGATCTACGAGCTGATGCAGCTCTCGGGCCAGGAGTACGTCGACTTGTACGCCGCGAGCCTCAAAAACGATGCAGCGGCTGAGGCGAATCCTGCTGCGGCGCAGCAGCCTGCCGCTCGGATTCCGGAGTCGGCGGCGGGTTGACCCGCCGCGACGTGGCCGTCAGCCCGGCCACCGCGATCAGCGCCAGCGCCCACCACACGTAGGAACCGCCGGCCAACTGGCGCCACCACGAGGCGTCGGCCTCGTGGTGTTTGGGCATCAGGTCGAGCGGCGTCCACACCAACAGCGCCACCCCCATCACGCCGACGACGGCCAGTGCCGCGTTGCGCCGGCGGTAGGCCAGCACCGCGACGATGACGAGTGTCGGTAGCACCCAGACCCAGTGGTGGGACCACGACACCGGCGAGACCACCAGTCCGAAGAGGGCGATGCAGACCAGCGCGAGTGGTTCGGCGTCGTCGATCGATGCCTCGTCGGCCGATTTGAGCACCCGTCGGGCCGCCCACACCGTCAGCCCCAGCGCCGCGAAGCACGCGACGGTCCACAACGCGAACTGTGTTGTTTCACCGAGTTCGATCCGGGCCAGCGCGCCGGCGATGTTCTGATTGGTGTTCAGCGCGGCACTGCCGATCCGGTCGGTATGGCGGATGGTGGTCGACCAGTACTCCACGGAATCGCGCCATGCCAGTACCGCGCCGATCAGGGACGCGACGATGAAGGACACGAACGCGGTGACCGCGGCGCGGGTGTCGCGGCGCAGCAGGAAATACAGCAGGAACACCGCGGGGGTCAGTTTGAGCGCGATGGCCAGGCCGACCAGGATTCCGCGGGGCCACGGGGTACGGCGTGGCACACAGTCGGCGATCACCAGCGTCATCAGGACGACGTTGATCTGGCCGAAGTCGAAGTTCGCCTGGATCGGCTCGAGATAGATCATGGCGGTGCCCACGATCGCCAGCGCCAGCCAGGAGCGTCGCAGCCAGGCCGGTTCGGAGGTGACGCCGATCCATGCCTGGGATGGGCCCCACACATCGAGTCGGTTCAGCACCAATACGGTCGAGACCACTAGAAGTACCAGCGTCGTGCAGGTGATCGCGACACTGGCTGCGTCGAAGGACATCCAGGCGAACGGGCTGAACACGATCGCCGACAAGGGGGGATAGGTGAACGGCAATCCCAAACCGATGGTGGTGAGGAAGGTGGCGTCACCGGCGTACAGCGACTGGCCGCCGAGCCAGGCCTGCCCGCCCATCCGGTAGACCTCGATGTCGATGCGGTACGGGAGGTGGCCGAGTACCTGCCACGCGGCGTAGATGAACACCAGCACTGACGCCGCCTGGAAGGCACGCCATGCCACGCGCCGCCAGTTGCGCCCGAGCCAACTGCCCGCGCCGGGCCACCGCCGATTACTCATGACCCGAACAGACTATCGGTGTCGGCGCCACCGGCGGTGAATCCCACCGGCGGGAATTCTCCGCCCAGGTGGAGGTATCTTTTGCCCGTGGAGGACGAGTGGGATACCGATTTCAACTTCGACCTGGCGATACCGCCGGGACGGGTGCCGCTGATGTGGTGCCTGATCGCTTTTCTCCTGACGTTTTTCGTGACGCGGACGATCGTGCGGTACATCCGGGCGCATGCCGATAGCGATGCCCCCAAAAAGTGGTGGCAACCGCGCAATATCGGGCACGGGACGACACACATCCACCACGTGGTGATCGGTGTGATCCTGGTCATGGTTTCGGGATTGACCATGGTGACCCTCGCCGTTGACGGAGGGGTACCCGAATTCACGGCGGCCGCAATCTTTTTCGGAATCGGTTCCGCGCTGGTGCTTGACGAATTCGCGTTGATCCTGCATCTGCAGGACGTGTACTGGTCAGAGGACGGTCGGACCTCGGTCGACGCAGTGTTCGCCGCCGTCGCGGTGGCGGGTCTGCTGATCCTGGGGTTCAATCCGCTGTCATTCTTCGATATCACCATCTGGCGCGACGACGATTCGCTCCTGTCGCGTGCGCTGGTTGTCGGCAGCGCCGCGTTCACGCTGGGGATGGCGGTGATCGTGCTGCTCAAGGGCAAGGTGTGGACCGGCCTGGTCGGCATGTTCATCGGCCCGCTGCTGATCATCGGCGCGATTCGGTTGTCACGGCCGCACGCACCGTGGGCCCGCTGGCGCTACACCACCCGGCCGAAGAAGATGCATCGCGCGCTGGAACGGGAGCGGTATCTGCGCCGACCGTTCGTGCAGGCCAATCTGTGGCTGCAGGGTGCGATCGCCGGCATGCCGCGGTTCCCGGACGACGAGGCGGTCGAGGCCGAGCTGGACCGCGAGATTCATGCCGCGCCACCGCCGGTCAATACGCCGCCGGAACCCGAACCCGCGGTACAGGCGGCTGGATAAGGTGATCAGCCGTGCGCTACTTCTATGACACCGAGTTCATCGACAATGGGCGCACGATCGAGCTGATCTCGATCGGCGTCGCCGCCGAAGACGGCCGTGAGTACTACGCGGTGTCCACCGAATTTCCCGCCGAGCAGGCCGGGAACTGGGTCCGCACCAATGTGCTGCCCAAGCTGCCCCCGCCGTCATCGCAGTTGTGGCGTTCGCGACGCCGGATTCGGGAGGATCTCGAAGAGTTCTTCGGGATCGACGGGGACGAGCCGATCGAGCTGTGGGCGTGGGTGGCGGCCTACGACCATGTCGTCCTGTGCCAGCTGTGGGGGCCGATGACCAGCCTGCCGCCGCAGATTCCGCGGTTCACCCGCGAGCTCAGGCAGTTTTGGGAGGACCGTGGCTGCCCGCGGATGCCGCCACGGCCGCGCGACACCCACGACGCGCTGGTCGACGCGCAGCACAACCTGCGGCGTTACCAGATCATGCGGGAGCTGGAGCACGGTTACCAGAGCTGGGAGCGGGCCTAGCTCCGAGGCGGGCGAGGGACGAGCCCGGGGAGAGAGGCTGGGCCCAGAGTGCGGGCCCTGAGCTGGTTAAAGCGCGATAGCGGCCCGGTTACCATGGACGGGTGAACTGGACCGTCGACGTACCCATCGAACAGCTGCCGTCACTGCCGCCGCTGGCCGATGACCTGCGGCAACGCCTGGACACCGCGCTGGCGAAGCCGGCCGCCCAGCAGCCCACCTGGGATGCCGATCAGGCGAAGGCGATGCGCACCGTCCTGGAAAGTGTTCCGCCGGTCACCGTGCCGTCTGAGATCGAGCGCCTGCAGGGGCTGCTCGCGCAGGTCGCGCGTGGTGAGGCGTTTTTGCTACAGGGCGGCGATTGCGCCGAGACGTTTGCGGACAACACCGAGCCACACATCAGGGCCAACATCCGGACCCTGCTGCAGATGGCGGTCGTGCTGACCTACGGCTCCAGCATGCCGGTGATCAAGCTGGCGCGGATCGCCGGGCAGTACGCCAAGCCCCGGTCGTCGGATATCGACGCGCTCGGACTGCGGTCCTACCGTGGCGACATGATCAACGGTTTCGCGCCGGATGCCACCGTGCGGGAACATGATCCGTCGCGGCTGGTGCGCGCCTATGCCAATGCCAGCGCCGCGATGAACCTGGTGCGCGCACTGACCTCCGGCGGGCTGGCCTCGCTGGAGAAGGTGCACGAATGGAACCGCGAGTTCGTCCGAAGTTCGCCAGCGGGTGCGCGCTACGAGGCGCTCGCCGGTGAGATCGACCGCGGCCTGCGTTTCATGAATGCCTGCGGGGTCACCGATCCCAATCTGCAGACCGCCGAAATCTACGCCAGCCATGAGGCTTTGGTGCTCGACTACGAGCGGGCGATGCTGCGGATGCACGAAGTTGAAGGTCCGGATGGCGGAAAGATCCAGAAGCTCTACGACCTGTCGGCGCACTACGTCTGGATCGGCGAGCGCACTCGCCAACTCGACGGTGCGCATATCGCCTTCGCCGAGGTCATCTCGAATCCGATCGGAGTGAAGATCGGCCCGACGATGACGCCGGAGCTGGCCGTCGAATACGTCGAGCGGCTCGACCCGCACAACGTGCCCGGCCGCCTGACCATCGTTACCCGGCTTGGTAACAACAAGGTTCGCGATCTGTTGCCCCCGATCGTCGAGAAGGTCCAGGCGACCGGCCATCAGGTGATCTGGCAGTGCGACCCGATGCACGGCAACACCCATGAGTCGTCCACCGGCTACAAGACGCGGCACTTCGACCGCATCGTCGACGAGGTGCAGGGCTTCTTCGAGGTGCACCACGCGCTGGGCACCCATCCCGGCGGCATCCACGTGGAGATCACCGGTGAGAACGTCACCGAGTGTCTTGGTGGGGCACAGGATATTTCGGACAGCGACCTGGCCGGCCGCTACGAGACGGCCTGCGATCCGCGCCTGAACACCCAGCAGAGTCTGGAGCTGGCCTTCCTGGTAGCGGAGATGCTGCGCGACTAGTTGGGCCCAAACCTGGTCAGCGACTCTCGTCGACGCCGGGGGTGTGGATGGTGGCGTCGCCGCCGATACGTTTGGCATCGAACATCGCGCCGTCTGCCCGCTCGACGATGTCGTCCAGTAACGAAACGGGGTCGACGTCGGCAGTCGCGATGTGGGCAAGGGGGATGCTGGTGACCCCGATGCTTGCCGTGATCGCCGGTTCGGCCGGACCGGCGATCGCACGCCTGACGCGGTCGGCGTTGCGCTCGGCCTCACCAGGTGCGACGAGGTCGACCACGACGAACTCCTCGCCGCCGATCCGGGCCACCAAAGCGCTGCGCCCGACGGCAGAGGTGATCTGTGCAGCGCTGCGGATCAGCACCTGGTCGCCGATCGTGTGGCCGTGGGTGTCGTTGACATCTTTGAAGCGGTCCAGGTCGACGACCATCACCGTCAGGTCGGTCGCGGCTGAAGGTTTGTCGCGCAACAGGTTTCCGACATGCAGATACAGGCCGCGCCGGTTGAGGATGCCGGTCAGTGGATCGGTGATCGAGTCGTTGGCGTCGTTGCGCAGCACCCAGATCCCGAAGTGGGTGCCCAACGGCATCGCGACGACCAGCGCCACCGACGCGAGCGTCCGCGCAGCGAAGTCGACGACACCGATATGCGCGTGTGCGCCGAACTGGACGGCGAAGGCCGTCGTCGACAGCAGTATCCACAGCGCATGTCTGGCAAGGACTTTCGGGCCGTCGAAGAACATCAGATACACCGAGATCATCGCGAACGCGTTGAACCCGAACAGGCCGAGCAGCCAACTGGCGTCCAGCACTGCCACGGCAGCTATCCCGATGTCGGCGGAGATGACGAACGTCAGCGATATCCGCCGAGACGGCCACGGTCGACAACACCACATCCACGACCAGAAGAACTGGAGCACGGCGAACAACGCCACGGCGACGCGTGATGCGGTGCTGTGCGCCGAAGGCAGCAGGACCAGCAGCGACACCACCGCATTGAATCCAGTGCCAAGGCCGATCAACATCTTGATCGCAACGGACATGGTCCGCCTGGAGAAGTACTGGACCTGTGCGGGGTAGTCGACGGGTTCACCCCACCACGAGCGGACTTGGTTGCCGAACACAGCGAACGTTCTCAACGACGTGGGCATGGCCATGTCTCTGTGCACGGTGACAACTGCCGCTCCGAGTCAATAAAGAGCCTTCGACGCGCAGCAGATTTTGCATGCGTCTGGAAGGCAGCCCCAAGAATAGACGTCCAGGCCGTCTCCGGTAACCGTCTAACTGGACAGGAGCGCGCTGAGGTTGCTACCCACGGTCCATGCCGCGGCGGCCACTGCGCCCGTCACGATCAGCACGATCGCAAGCCAGAACAGCATCATCCGGCGGCCACGGGCCCGGGCGTAGGCGAACTCGCTGATCTCGATCCCTGCGAATTGCCCAGCGGGGGAGTAGCTTTCGTCGCCACCAAGCACCGGTGCCGTCGCAGGTTCGGGCCAGTCGTCTCGGGTGAACTGCCGCGTCGGGTTACGGACCGGCTCGGCCTCGCCTACGCGGCTGCCCCCATCACGGCTGTGGTACAGCTTCGCCGAGGTGTGCTGCGCGGAGTTACGCGGCGCGGGCACCCGGAAGGCGGGCAGGTTCAGCTCGGCGGCGATCGCGTCCAAGTCGGCTTTCATCTCACGCGCGTCGGCGTACCGGTCGGCCGGGTCGCGCGCCGTCGCCCGCAGCACCAGCTCGTCGAATTGCATTGGAACACCGTCGATCACGCTGCTAGGTGCCGCGACGTCGTTGTCCATCCGCTGGTACGCCACGGTCAGCGCGTTGTCACCGGTGAACGGTGTCACGCCGGTGAGCAGCTCGTAGGCCAGGATGCCGACGGAGTAGACGTCGCTGCGGGGGCCGGCGTTGCCGCTGCTGACCTGTTCCGGCGACAGGTACGCAGCGGTGCCGAGGATGACGCTGGTCGAGGTGATCCCCGCCTCGGCGACAGCGCGCACCAGGCCGAAGTCGGCGAGCTTGACCTCACCCTCATCGGAGATCAGCACGTTCTCCGGTTTGACGTCGCGGTGTACCAGCCCGGCTCGGTGTGCGACGGCAAGGCCGCCGAGCACCGGTCGCAGGACCGCGGCGGCGGCGTGCGGCGGCATCGGTCCGCGCTCGCGAAGCAGCTCCCGCAGGGTGCCCCCGTCGACGAGTTCCATGACCAGATAGGGCAGGCCACCCCGTTGATCTCCCGGGCCCTGGTCGTAGATGGCCACCAGACCCGGGTCCTTGAGCCGGGCCACCGCCCTGGCCTCCAGCTGGAATCGGCTGAGGAACTGCTGGTCGCCCGCATAACGGGAATCCATCACCTTCAACGCCACCGGGCGGTCCAGCCGATTGTCGGTCCCGCGGTAGACGGTCGACATCCCACCGGTGGCGATCCTCGCCTCGACCAGGTATCGGCCGTCCAACACGGTCCCCTCAAGAGGGTCGGTGGGCAGCGGTCCGGTCACCGGGCCATCGTAGGGGGCCATTCTGGGGTGACAAGAAACGCCAGGACAAACGCCGGCCTGTGAACTTGGCTTTAGACTTGGCCACGTGAGTGGCATTCCTGTAGTCGAAGACGTCCTTCCGCCCGACGAGCCCGTCTACGACCTGCCCAAAGTCGCCGAGCTGTTGGGACTGGTGGTCACCAAAGTCCATCAGCAGCTGCGCGACGGACATCTGATCGCCGTGCGCCGCGGCGGCGTGATCCTGGTGCCCCAGAATTTCTTCACCGCGAATGGGACGGTGGTCAAGTCGCTGGGCGGGCTGCTGTCTGTGCTGCGCGACGGTGGTTACCGGGACGACGAGATCCTGCGCTGGCTCTTCACCCCCGACCCGACGTTGACGGTCACCGTCGACGGCTCCAAGGATGTGATCGAGAACGCGCGGCCGGTCGACGCTCTGCACGCGCATCAGGCCAGGGAGATCATCCGTCGAGCGCAGGCGATGGCGTACTAGTTTCGCCCGCTCGCGCGGGGTTGGTTCGGTACAGCGAGTACCAGGCCGCGGTCGCCAGGGCGGTCGCCAAGCCGACGTGGATCCACGAGTACATGCCGTGTGACCCATCGGGTTTGAAGATGACCATGATCCAGGTGGAGAAGCCGGCTATCGCGGCTATCGACGCTCGGGACTGCGCCAGGCCGGAGATCACGGCGAGCGGCCAGGTGTAGTACCAGGGCAGCGCCGCGGGCACGAACAGACAGACGACGAGCATCGCCCACCCGATGCCCATCAGCGCTTCACGGTCGTCGTGCCGATAGCGCCACCACAGCACCGGCAGGGACACTGCGATGATGCCGATGCCGACGATGCGGGTCACTTCGAGTACGGCGTAGAAGTTCACCGGGAAAAACAGCCCACCGATGGCATTGGTCAGGTTGGCCACCGCGGTGGGGATCGTCAGCCAGTTGATGATCTTCACCGACCCGGCGAGCGCCGTCAGCCAGCCCAGCCCGACCCCGGCCAGCCAGGACAGCACGGCGAACACCGCGACGAAGATCGCCACCGACGCCGCGGTGGCGATCGTGAACGCGGCGAGCGGGCGGTACCCGGACTTCTTCGGGCTGCGCCCCTCGCGAAGATCACGCATCCACACCCAGACCAGGAACGGCAACGCCAGGCCCGCAGTGGCTTTCACCGCCACCGCGATGGCGACCAGCGCCACCCCCGGGATGGGGCGGCGGGCGAATGTCAGCGCGATACCGGCCATCATCAAGCCGACCATCAGCATCTCGTTGTGGACTCCACCCATCAGGTGGATGATCACCAGCGGGTTGAGCACGCAGATCCACAACGCCGGAGCGGCGCGGCCACCGACATGACGCGCGATGCGCGGCGCCGCCCAGATCAATAACGCCAGGCCGGGCAGCATGCACAGCCGCAGCACCATCGTGCCGGCGATCACGTTGTCGCCGACCAATATGGTGACGAACTTGGCGACCAGGATGAACGCCGGCCCGTAGGGCGCGGTCGTCGTCGTCCAGATCGGGCTCACGTTGTCCAGCAGATCGTTCGGATTCTCGATCGGTCCGACCAGGTAGGGGTCGAGGCCGTCGCGCAGCAGGGCGCCCTGGGCCAGGTACGAATAGGTGTCGCGACTGAATACTGGGACGCTCAACAGCAGGGGCAGCAGCCAAAACCCGGTGGTGGCGAGCATCGTGTACTCGGAGACGTCACGGCCGTCGACCACTCGCCGGCCCAGCCACAGCCAGGCGAACAGCATCAGCGCGACCCCGCCCCACAGCAGCACCGACGAGACCACCAGGCCATGGCCGAACCGCAGCCAGGACAGATGCAGCGATTCGAGCACGGGATCGTGCAAACGGGTGCTGCCGGCACCAAGGCCGCCCGCGGTGATCAGGATCGCGCCGAGGCAGCCGAGCAGCGCCGGCCGGGCTTCTTCGGCAGTGCTGAATTCCCGCAGGCGCGACAAGTGCCGGGGGAGTGCGCCGCTGCGCGTGGGGGTCGGAGTACTGGACATTGACGTCACATTGTTGTCTTCGAGGTTCGTCTTCGGTGGCCTGGGGTGCGGTGCCTCAGGCGGACCGGTTTGCGGCCAATCTGGCGAGCTCGCCGAGGCCCACTTTCGCCTGCACGTTGATCGGGGCGGCGTGCAGCATCTCCAGGGCGCGACGGGTCAGCAATTCGATGCGCTCCTCGACGGCGGCCAGCGCGCCGACCGATTCGATTACCAGGCACAGTTCACGCACGTGAGCATCGGTCAGCTCGGTGCCGATGGACGTCCGTAACAGCTTGGCCGCTACTGGATCCGACTTCTCGGCCCGTTCAACGGCTTCGGCCAGCAGCACAGTGCGCTTCCCGGAGCGCAGATCGTCGCCAGACGGTTTGCCCGTGACGGCGGGATCGCCGAAGACGCCCAGGACGTCGTCGCGCAGCTGGAAGGCGATCCCCAGATCCTTGCCCATTTCGAAGAAGATCGACTGCACGTCGGGCCGGTCGGCAGCTGCGGCCGCACCGAGCTGCAGTGGTCTGGTCACGGTGTAGGACGCCGTCTTGTACGTGTTCACGGTCATCGCCATGGCGATCGACTCCGCGCCGCTGGCCTCGGCGACGATATCCAGGTACTGACCGCCGAGGACTTCGGTGCGGATGTCGGCCCAGACCCGCTGGACACGGCGGTGCGCATCGGCGCCGAGTTCGGCCGTCGCGACGATGTCGTCGGCCCAGCACAGCGACAGGTCGCCGAGAAGGATGGCGGCCGACATGCCGAACTGTGCCGATGAGCCGCGCCAGTTGTGACTGCGGTGCAGTTCCGCGAAATGGACGTGGGCGGTCGGCCACCCGCGGCGTGTCGCGGAATCGTCGATGACATCGTCGTGCACCAGCGCGCAGGCCTGTAGAAGCTCCAGCGCCGAGAACAACTTCAGCGTCTCGTCGCCGACGGGCTCCTCGGACACCGCCCGATAGCCCCAGTAGGCGAATGCCGGCCGGAGCCGTTTGCCGCCGCGGAGCACAAAATCCTCGAGGACTGCGATCAGACCGTCGTATTCCGGGCCGATGTAGGAGGCAGCGCTGCGGCGGCCACGCAGGTAACCCCGCAGTTGGTCGGTGACGGCGCCGGCCAGTTCGGTGGCTGACGGTGCCGCTGCTTCGACGCTCAGCGCGGCGCCCCTTTCTCTAGCATCCCCTTGGCCCCCCAAGTGCATCCAGACTAGAGCGTCGGAGGCGTTCTGCGTGACCCAGGCCACCAGCGGGTGTCGTGTCCGAGGTGCTCAGTCAGGCGCGGCTGTCGTCTCCGGGACCGGCGAAGCGCGGTGAACGATCCCTGGCGACCCAGGCGAGGGAGCAGATCACCCCGGCGACCAGTAGTGCTGCGATGCCCAGCACCAGCGCACCGCCGGTGAATGACCGGGTGCTCGGGTCGGTGACGCGCGCCTGCGCGCTCATCGTGTTCACGATGCCCGGCTTGAGGGTCCACTGCACCACGTCGGAGTCGATCCGATCGCCATTGGTGGAGGTGATTTCCCCGGGGAAGGACACGGTCAGGGAGACGTCGGCGTCACTGTCGGTGAGGGAGGTCAGATCCACCCGGCCTTCCAGAATCACCAGGTCACCGGCCCGGCGCAGGGAGAGGTCGACGCCGGCTGCTTCCCGGTTCATGTTCGCCAGCTGCGGCAGCTCGGCGAAGGTCAGGTTGGAGAAGACGGCCTCGGACCCGACGTAGCCGTCCTGGCTGTAATCGGAGACCGCGACCTTCTGGGCGAACGGCACATCGCTGGAGAGCTGCGGGCCTTTGTCCTGCCCGTCACGCGGTTTCGCGGCGGCGATGATCTGGCCCGAGACCTGGTCGTCGGGGGAGACGGTCAGCGACGTCCGGATACGGACACAGCCGACGGCGAGCGGAGCGACGACGAGCAACAGCATCGTGAGCGCCAGCAGGCGGGTGCGGCGGCGTCGGCGGTCTTTGCTCCGGGCGGGGGCGAACACGTCGTCATCGTGCCAGACCAGGAGTGGGATTGCGCACACTGAGTCGGTTTCGGACGGCGATCACTCGGCGGAGTGCTCCAGCGGCAGTCCGCGGCCGAGGATTGCGAACGAACGCGGGTCGCCGGCGAAGTGGTAATCCCGGATGACGTCGGCGAATCCGAGTCTGCGGTAGAGCCGCCAAGCCCGGTTGGCCTCGCCGTTGATTTCCGGTGTCGAGAGCAGCACGTTGGCCTCGGTGCGGTCGCTGAGCAGCCGGCGGGCCAGGGCCTCACCCAGTCCCTGACCCTGCGCGCGTGGATGGATGTGCAGTTCCGTGAGCTCGAAGTAGCTCGACATCAGTCGGTCGATCTCGGCGGGCAGCATCCCGCCGCGGCGCAGGCCGTGGATGACCTGTTGCTGCCACCACTGATCGGGTGCGCCGCAGTAGCCGTAGGCGACCCCGAGCAGGGGTGCGTCGGCGATATCGGTGCCGGAGTCGAGATCAGCCGGGCCCGCCCCGTGCGGTTCGCTCGGATCGTCCACGCAGACGGCGGCCACCGCTTTCCAGCCGTTGCGACGGCTGTGCTCCAACCACATGGATGCGCGCTGCTCTTCGGTGCCGCGGGGATAGCGCATCGCATCCACGTACACACTCAACGCATCGCGGAGGCGACGTGCCATGTCCTGCGGCGACAGATCGATGAGGTACATCGTCAACGGCAGGTGCCCTCCGTGATAGCTCGCGTGTGATGTGACTGCGGTCTGGCTGTCGCCCGACTTGGGCCGAGGTCCGTCCCTAGCCATTATGTTCGGTAGCGGGTCCGTGCATCCCATCCGCTGCCCGCGTCATACAATCGACAGTCGAACTAGGTGGTACGGCGCAGATTCACCTCGTATCATCTTGTTAGACGCCCGCCGAAAATCGGGCAGTAGTAATCACACCGGACCATTTGGTCCTGACCGCCGCGCCGGCAAGGAGGGCGAATGCCACTCTCCGATCATGAGCAGCGCATGCTCGACCAGATCGAGAGCGCTCTGTATGCCGAGGACCCGAAGTTCGCTTCCAGCGTCCGCGGCGGTAATTTGCGCGCTCCATCGGCTCGGCGCCGACTGCAGGGTGCTGCTCTCTTTGTGATCGGCCTGGCGATGCTGGTGTCCGGCGTCGCATTCCGGGCCACGATGATCGGCAGCTTCCCGGTTCTGTCGGTTGTCGGCTTCATCGTGATGTTCGCCGGAGTGGTGTTCGCGATCACCGGCCCGCGCGTGATGGGCAAGGACAAGTCCGCACCTGGCGCGGGGACGCCCCGGGCGAAGAAGTCCAAGGGTGGTGGCGGTGGTTCGTTCACGAGCCGCATGGAAGACCGCTTCCGTCGTCGGTTCGACGAGTAGCAGTCCCACCCCACCTTTCCCCACCCACTTTCCTCACACCCTTCCTCACACCCTTCAACCACCAACCCTCCTTTCCCCACCGCGGGGCGGCCCACAGGCTGCCCCGCTTTTTGTTATGACTTTGGGACCTGGCGTGTCGTCTCGGTAGGGGTTGGGCCCCACCGCCGCCCCACCTTCCCCCACCACGGCTGTCGATACCGTCTCTGGATCGCTGAACAGCAGTTTTGCCTGCTCACGGCCAGGCATTCCGCGGCGTTCGGTGGACCCGTTTCGAAGCTTGTGGACCGGCGTGGGGCTCACATGCCCTACCGGTGTCATGAATTGGAGAAAAGTGGGGGATTGTGGGGTATGGTGGCCGAGGACGGAGAGCGTGGGAGGTGACGAGTGTTCCTCGGCACGTACACGCCCAAGCTCGACGACAAAGGGCGACTCACATTGCCCGCCAAATTCCGCGACGCACTGGCAGGAGGGTTGATGGTCACCAAGAGCCAAGACCACAGCCTGGCCGTGTACCCGCGGGCGGAGTTCGAGGAGCGGGCACGGCAGCGCGCAGCAGCGTCGCGTAGCAACCCGGAGGCCAGGGCCGCCCTGCGCCTCATCGCCGCCGCCACCGACGAACAGCATCCCGATGCCCAGGGCCGAATCACCCTGTCGGCCGACCACCGCCGCTACGCCGGCCTGTCGAAGGAATGCGTGGTGATCGGCTCGGTCGATTACCTCGAAATCTGGGACGCACAGGCTTGGCAGGACTACCAGCAGACACACGAAGAGAACTTCTCCGCGGCCAGCGATGAAGCACTCAGCGACATCATTTGACCAGCCTCACCGGCATGCCCGTGCACCGTGGCCTCTGCCCGATATCGCGACCCTGGCGTACTTCCCCAACGCCAGGTTCGCGGTATCGGACGGGGACCTCGATGCAGGGGACGCCCGCCGGATTCGCCCCGTTCGAGTAAGTGGTGCCTTCATGGACGACCCGATGGACGAGCCCGGGGTAGACGGTCCAGGGCAGTTCGGCCACGTACCTGTCCTGCTCGACCGCTGCGTCGAACTCCTGGTTCCGGCGCTGACCCGCCACAGCGCGGACGGTTCCGGCGCCCTGGTCATCGATGCCACCTTGGGGGCCGGCGGTCACACCGAACGTCTCCTGACCCAGCTGCCCGGACTACGGGCGATCGGCCTCGACCGCGACCCGAATGCACTTCAGATCGCGGGGGACCGGCTCGCGCGGTTCTCCGACCGGCTCACCCTGGTCCGCACCCGCTACGACGGTATCGCCGATGCGCTGGCCCAAACGGGTTATCCGGCAACCGGATCGGTGGACGGGGTGTTGTTCGACCTCGGCGTCTCGTCGATGCAGCTGGACCGCACCGAGCGCGGTTTCTCCTACTCCGCCGACGCGCCGCTGGATATGCGGATGGACCCGGACCTGCCGCTGACCGCGGCGGTAATCCTCAACACCTATGACAAGGCCGCGCTGACCCGAATCCTTCGGGATTTCGGCGACGAGAGGTTCGCCCCCCGGATCGCGGGTTTCGTCCTTCGCCGCCGGGAGCAGAAGCCGTTCACGACCACCGGCGAACTGGTCGAGCTGCTCTACGAGGCCATTCCCGCCGCTACCCGGCGCACCGGTGGACATCCCGCCAAGCGGACCTTCCAGGCGCTGCGAATAGCGGTCAATGCCGAACTGGATTCCCTCACGGACGCGTTGCCCGCCGCGCTGGATGCGCTCACCGTCGGCGGCCGGGCCGTCGTGATGGCCTACCAGTCGTTGGAGGACCGCATCGTCAAGGGCGTCTTCGCCGAGGCGACCGCCAGCCGGACGCCGGCCGGTCTCCCCGTTGAACTTCCCGGCTACGAACCGGAATTCGAGTTGTTGATCCGTGGCGCCGAGAGGGCCGACGCCGACGAGATCGAACGCAATCCGCGCAGTGCACCTGTGCGGTTGCGGGCAGTGCAGAGAGTGACAGGGAGGGGCAGGCCATGAAGACCAAACGTGAGGTCAAGCCGAAAGAGATGGCCCGCAAAGGCGCCACTCGCACGACGGCAGCCCAGCGGACGGCCCGCAAACCCCGCGGCGACGAGGACTCCGGCCGTCGTGGCGACGCCGAGATCCAGACGAAGGGACGTGCCAAGGGCCGCCGGCCGGCCGAGGCGCCGAACCGCGGCGGCCGCGCGCGTAACCCCAAGGCGGCCAAGGTCTCCGGGCCCACTCGCGAACCCCGCGGTCTGCAGCACGGTCCGGCCACGACGCCGTTCCGCCGTCCCGCTCCGCCGAAGAACACCAGTCAGGCCAAGGCTCGCGCCAAGGCACGTAAGGCCAAGGCGCCCAAGGTGGTTCGCGTTCCCTTGCGGGAGCGGATGCTCCGCAGGCTGAGCCACGTCATCGAGAACGTCGAACTGAACCCGCGCACCCTGGCCGCCCGGGTCCCGTTCGTCGTGTTGGTGATCGCCGCGCTGGGGCTCGGGCTGGGGGTCACCCTCTGGTTGTCCACCGATGCCGCCGAGCGCTCGTATCAACTCGGCCACGCACGCGACGTCAACCAGGCGCTGGCACAGCAGAAGGAGGCTCTTGAGCGCGATGTGCTCATAGCCCAGGCGCCGCCTGCACTGGCCGAGGCGGCCCGCAATCTGGGGATGATCCCGTCGCGCGACACCGCGCACCTGGTGCAGGACGCCAACGGAAACTGGATCGTGGTCGGCACCCCGAAACCGGCGGAGGGTGTCCCGCCGCCGCCGCTGAACAGCAAGCTGCCTGATGACATCCCCGCGCCGCCGAAGCCCGCCCCGCCGGCCATGGTGAACCCGCTCGAGCGCCCGGTCCGGATTCCCGGGGCTCTCGGCGCCCCGGGCACTGACCCCGAGGTGCTGGTGCGGATGACGCCTCCGGGTGCGGTCTCGCCGCTCGACCATGCCGCCGATGCCGTGCCGGGATCGATTCCCGGCGCAGCGGTACCGGTCGCACCGGGGACGCCGGCAACCGGGCCGCTGCCAGGGCCGGTCGATGCTGCCGGTGTCCCGGTGGCGCCGCCGGCCGCTCCCGCGCCTGTCGACGTGCCGGCCCCGGCACCCGCTGACGCCGCGGTCGCCCCGGCGCCAGGTCCGCCGGCATGAGCCGCGGCGACCGCTCACGCGGTGCCGGCCGGCCCGGCAAGACAGCCAAGAAACCAGCCAACGAGCAGGGCAAGTCAACCCGCGACCGGCGTACCAGGGAGGCCGCCGAAACCGGCTCCCGCACCGCGTCGTTCTCCTTCCGGCACCGGGCGGGCAATATCGTGATCGCCTTGGTACTCGTCGTCGCCGGTGCCCAGCTTTTCTATATCCAGGTACCCAAGGCCGCCGGCCTGCGCGCCGAGGCCGCCAGCCAGCTCAAGGTCACCGACGTCGAGAGGGCGGTCCGCGGCAGTATCGTCGACCGCAATTTCGACAAGCTGGCCTTCACCATCGAGGCCAAGGCGCTGACGTTCCAGCCGGTCAGGGTGCGCAAGCAGCTCGAGGAAGCCCAAGCGGCATCCCCTGCGGCACCCGACCCGCAGAAGCGGCTGCGTGATATCGCCAAAGAGGTGTCGACCCGGCTGAACAACAAGCCTGACCTGGCGACAGTGCTCAAGAAGCTGCAGAGCAACGAGAACTTCGTCTATCTCGCTCGCGCGGTGGACCCGGCGATCGCCACCGCCATCATCGACAAGTTCCCCGAGGTCGGCCAGGAACGCCAGGATATCCGGCAGTATCCCGGCGGTTCGCTGGCAGCCAATATGGTCGGCGGCATCGACTGGGACGGTCACGGACTACTCGGACTCGAGGACTCCTACGATTCGGTGCTCTCCGGTTCCGACGGCTCTCTGACCTATGACCGCGGCTCCGACGGGGTGGTGATCCCGGGTAGTTATCGCAACCGCCACGACGCTGTCGACGGCTCGACCGTCCAGCTGACGATCGACGACGATATCCAGTTCTACGTCCAGCAGCAGGTGCAGCAGGCCAAGGATCTCTCCGGCGCCAAGGACGTCTCGGCGGTGGTCATGGACGCCAAGACCGGCGAGGTGCTGGCGATGGCGAACGACAACACCTTCGACCCAAGCCAGGACGTCGGTCGCCAGCAGGACAAGCAGCTGGGCAATCCGTCGGTGTCGTCGCCGTTCGAGCCCGGCTCGGTCAACAAGATCATCACCGCGTCGTCGGTGATCGAATACGGCTTGTCCAATCCCGACGAGGTGCTGCAGGTGCCCGGGTCGATCAACATGGGTGGCGTCACCGTCGCCGACGCCTGGAGCCATGGCGTGATGCCGTACACCACCACCGGCGTGTTCGGGAAGTCCTCCAACGTGGGCACGCTGATGCTGGCGCAGCGCATCGGCCCCGAGCGCTACTACGACATGCTGCAGAAGTTCGGGCTCGGCCAGCGCACGGGAGTGGGACTGCCCGGTGAGAGCGCCGGCCTGGTGCCCCCGATCGACCAGTGGTCGGGTTCTACGTTCTCGAACCTGCCCATCGGACAGGGGCTTTCGATGACTCTGCTGCAGATGACCGGGCTCTACCAGACGATCGCGAACGACGGGGTCCGTATCCCGCCCCGCGTCATCAAGGCGACGATCGCGCCCGACGGCACCCGCACCGAGGAGCCGCAACCCCAGGGCGTCCGGGTGGTCTCGCCGCAGACCGCGCAGACGGTGCGCAACATGTTCCGCGCCATCCTGCAGAAGGACCCCAGGGGCATCCAGCAGGGCACCGGATCGTCCGGTGCGGTCGAGGGGTACCAGTTGGCGGGCAAAACGGGTACCGCCCAGCAGATCAACCCGGCCTGTGGTTGCTACTACAGCGACGTCTACTGGATCACTTTCGCCGGTATGGCCACGGTCGACAACCCGCGCTACGTCGTGGGCATCATGATGAACGCGCCGGCGCGAGCCGCCGACGGTAAGCCGGGTTCGTCGGCCGCGCCGCTGTTCCACAACATCGCCTCCTGGCTGATGCAGCGGGAGAACGTGCCGCTGTCGCCCGATCCTGGGCCGCCGCTGACGCTGCAGGCGTCGTAAGAGGCGAGGGTTCAGGCTCGGTAGGGTGTCAGGGCCGATCGTGGCTCATCGCGATGGGGCGGGACGGGTTCCAGCACAGACTGCTTGAGATGGAGGTGGCACGTGGCGTCGGCACCGCGGGTACCTCAGCAGCGTCTACGGCCCAGCGTCACTGCCGGTGTGCCGTTGGCGGCGCTGGCGGCGGCCGTGGGCGCGGTGTCGGCTGATGCCGGGGCGGTCCTCGATGTCCCGGTGAACGGGGTCACGCTGCGGGCGCAGGACGTCCTGCCGGGCGATCTGTTCGCCGCGCTGCCCGGTTCTTCCTCGCACGGTGCGCGGTACGCGGCCGACGCGGTCGCGCGCGGGGCGGTGGCCGTGTTGACCGACGACGCCGGACTCGCTGCTCTCGCCCAGCCGATCGGGGTGCCCGTGCTGGTGCACGCGACGCCGCGCGCCGTCCTCGGGCCGGTGGCCGCGCAGGTTTTCGGCCGCCCGTCGGAGGCCCTCACGGTCGTCGGCGTCACGGGTACCTCGGGTAAGACCACCACCGCCTATCTGGTCGAGGCGGGATTGCGCGCCGCCGGCCGGACCGCGGGGCTGATCGGGACCGTCGGGATCCGGATCGCCGGTGCCGACGTGCCGAGCGCGCTGACCACGCCGGAGGCCCCTGCCGTGCAGGGTCTGCTCGCGCTGATGGTCGAGCGCGGTGTCGATACCGCGGTGATGGAGGTGTCCAGCCACGCGCTGTCGCTGGGACGGGTCGACGGGGTGCGCTTCGCGGTCGGCGGCTTCACCAACCTGTCGCGCGATCATCTGGACTTTCATCCGACCATGGCGGACTACTTCGAAGCCAAGGCAAGACTTTTCGATCCGGAGTCCCCGCTACACGCGCAGCGATCCGTGATCTGTGTCGACGACGACGCCGGCCGCGCAATGGCGGCTCGGACGCCAGGGGCGATCACCGTCAGTGCCGCGCGGCAGCCGGGGAAGGCCGACTGGACAGTCAGCGATATCGCGCACCTGCCCAGCGGCGGACAGGACTTCACCGCCATCGACCCGGCCGGTGTGCACCACCGCATCGGTATCCGGCTGCCTGGTAGCTACAACATCGCGAACTGCCTTGTCGCACTTGCCATCCTGGATTCCGTCGGGGTGGCGCCCGAACAGGCCGTTCCCGGTCTGTCCGAGGCGCGGGTGCCGGGCCGGCTGGAGCCGGTGGAAAAGGGTCAAGACTTCGTGGCGCTGGTCGACTACGCGCACAAGCCCGGCGCGCTGCGGGCAGTGCTGGAGACGCTGCGCAACCAGGTCACCACCACACGGCTCGCCGTGGTGTTCGGTGCGGGCGGCAATCGCGATGCCGGCAAGCGGGCGCCGATGGGTGCCGTCGCGGCCGAGCTGGCCGACCTCGTCGTCGTCACCGACGACAATCCACGCGATGAGGAGCCCGCCGTGATCAGAGCTGCCATCACGGCGGCGGCCTCCGGTGGACGAGCGGAGGTGGTCGAGATCGGTGACCGTCGCGCAGCCATCGACCACGCCGTCGCCTGGGCCCGGCCCGGTGATGTGGTGCTGATCGCGGGGAAGGGTCATGAATCGGGTCAGACCGCGGGCGGGCAGACGCGCCCGTTCGACGACCGCGCCGAGCTCGCCGCATCCCTGACCGCGCTGGAGCACCGCGCATGATCGACCTTTCGCTGGCGCAGATCGCCGAGATCGTCGGTGGCCGGCTCACTGATATCTCCGCAGCCGAGGCCCAGCACACCTATGTCACCGGCACCGTCGAATTCGACTCTCGGGCGGTCGGCGCCGGCGGCCTGTTCCTGGCGCTGCCCGGTGCCCGGGTCGACGGCCACGACCACGCGCAGGCCGCGGTGGCCGCGGGTGCCGTCGCGGTGCTGGCCGCGCGGCCGGTCGGGGTGCCCGCCATCGTGGTGACGCCGGTTCCTGGTGACGTCAGTGCGAGCGTGCTCGAACACGACCTCGACGGTTCCGGTGCCGCGGTGCTCGCCGCGCTGGCCGCACTGGCCGCCGCGGTAGCCGAGCGACTCGTGGCGGGTGGGCTGACCATCGTTGGGGTGACCGGCTCCTCGGGCAAGACCTCGACCAAGGATCTGCTGGCCGCAGTGCTCGCCCCGCTGGGTGAGGTGGTGGCCCCGCCGGGCTCGTTCAACAACGAGTTGGGGCATCCGTGGACAGTGCTGCGCGCGACGCCGGACACCGACTATCTGATCCTGGAGATGTCGGCGCGGCACCCGGGCAACATCGCTGCGCTGGCGGCCATCGCGCCGCCGCAGATCGCGGTCGTGCTCAACGTCGGCACCGCACACCTGGGTGAGTTCGGTTCGCGCCAGGCCATCGCCGACACCAAAGCCGAGCTGCCGCAGGCGGTTTCGGAGTCCGGCGTGGTGGTACTGAATGCCGATGATTCGGCGGTGGCGGCCATGGCGAAGGTGACCGCAGCGCGGGTGGTGCAGGTCAGCCGAGAGAACTCTGCCGCGGACGTCTGGGCCGGTGACGTCACCCTCGACGAGCTGGCGCGGGCGCGGTTCACCCTGCACTACCAGGACAACAACACAGTCGACATCGCGCTCGCAGTGCACGGCGATCACCAGGTGTCCAACGCGCTGTGCGCGGCCGCGGTCGCCCTGGAATGCGGAGCGAGCGGTGAACAGGTAGCTGCGGCGCTGGCCGCGGCGGGTCCGGTGTCCCAGCACCGGATGGCCGTCACGAATCGCGCCGACGGCGTGACCGTCATCAACGACGCTTACAACGCCAACCCCGATTCGGTGCGCGCCGGCCTGGCCGCGCTGGCCTGGATGGCCCGCGGCGGCGACGGCCGGGGGCGGGAACGCCGCCGCAGTTTCGCCGTGCTCGGTGAGATGGGGGAGCTCGGTGACGACGCAATTTCCGAGCATGACCGCATCGGCCGGCTGGCGGTGCGCTTAGATGTGTCTCGACTCGTCGTCGTCGGAACCGGGAGGGCTATGAGCGCCATGCACCACGGGGCGGTCATGGAGGGGTCTTGGGGCGCCGAGGCCTCCCAGGTCGACGATGTCGATGCCGCCCTGACGTTGCTACGGGCGGAGCTGCAGCCCGGTGATGTGGTGCTGGTGAAGGCGTCCAAATCGGCGGGCCTGGTGGCGTTGGCCCAGGCGTTGACCGCCGACAGCGGGGATACCCACCCATGAGACTGATTCTGATCGCCGTCGGGATTTCTCTGACGGTGTCCATTCTGCTGACGCCGGTGCTGATCAGACTGTTCACCCGGCAGGGTTTCGGCCACGAGATCCGCGAGGACGGGCCACCCAGCCACAAGACCAAGCGCGGCACCCCGTCGATGGGTGGCGTGGCCATCCTCGCCGGTATCTGGGCCGCCTACCTGGGCACCCATCTGGTCGGCGCGGCCCTCGACGCCGACGCCCCCTCGGCGACGGGCCTGCTGGTTCTCGGGTTGGCCACCGCGCTGGGCGCCGTCGGCTTCATCGACGATCTGATCAAGATCCGCCGGTCGCGCAACCTCGGCCTGAACAAGACCGCCAAGACCATCGGGCAGCTCACCGCGGCCGTGCTGTTCGGCGTGCTGGTCCTGGGTTTTCGCAATTCCGACGGTCTGACCCCGGGCAGCCCCGAGCTGTCCTATGTCCGGGAGATCGCCACGGTCACCCTGGCGCCCGCGCTGTTCGTGCTGTTCGTCGTGATCGTGGTCAGCGCCTGGTCGAACGCCGTCAACTTCACCGACGGGCTCGACGGCCTGGCGGCGGGCAGCATGGGCATGGTGTCGGCGGCCTATGTGCTGATCACGTTCTGGCAGTACCGCAACGCGTGTGCGACATCGCCCGGCCTCGGCTGCTACAACGTGCGCGACCCGCTGGACCTGGCGATCATCGCCGCCGCTACCGCCGGCGCCTGTATCGGTTTCCTGTGGTGGAATGCCGCGCCGGCCAAAATCTTCATGGGCGATACCGGGTCGCTTGCCCTCGGCGGCATCATCGCCGGCATTTCGGTGACCAGCCGGACCGAGGTCCTCGCGGTGGTGCTGGGTGCGCTGTTCGTGGCGGAGATCGTCTCGGTCGTCGTGCAGATCCTGGCATTCCGCACCACGGGGCGACGGGTGTTCCGGATGGCGCCGTTCCATCATCATTTTGAGCTGGTCGGTTGGGCCGAAACCACGGTGATCATCAGGTTCTGGCTGCTGACCGCCATCGCCTGCGGTCTCGGGGTGGCGCTGTTCTACGGTGAGTGGCTCAGCGCCATCGGTGCCTGATGGGGGAGCCGTCGGCGCCCGACCCGGATCGTGAACTGGCGCCGCTGGCGCCGGGTGCCCGGGTCCTCGTGGTCGGTGCCGGTGTCACCGGCCGTGCAGTGCTGGCGGCGTTGACGCCGCTGGGTGCGCTCGCCGACCTGACCGACGACAACCCGATGGCGTTGGAACCGTTCGCCTACAACGGGGTGCGGGTGATCGACGCGGATTCGGCTGCGCAGCGGGTCGCGGAGTATGCGCTGGTGGTGATCAGTCCCGGCCTGCCGCCGACGGCGCCGATCCCGGTGGCCGCCGCGGCCGCCGGGGTGCCCGTTTGGGGTGACGTCGAACTGGCTTGGCGGCTGGACCGATCCGGCCGGCAGGGGCCGCCGCGGCGCTGGCTGGTGGTGACCGGGACCAATGGCAAGACCACCACGACCTCGATGCTGCAGGCCATGCTGACCGCGGCAGGTCTGCACAGCCTGTTGTGCGGCAATATCGGCAGCCCGGTGCTCGACGTCCTCGGCGAACCCTCGGAGTTCCTGGCCGTGGAACTGTCCAGTTTCCAGCTGTTCTGGTCATCGTCGCTGCGGCCGGAAGCAGGGGTGGTGCTCAACATCGCCGAGGACCACCTGGACTGGCATGGCTCGTTGGAGCATTACGTCGGCGCCAAGGCCCGCGCCCTCGACGGCCGCGTCGCCGTGGTCGGACAGGACGATCCGCTCGCCGCCGGTCTGCTCGATACCGCAGGTGCCGCGGTGCGGGTCGGCTTCGTGCTCGGGGAGCCGGGGCCCGGTCAGCTGGGTGTGCGTGACGGGATGCTGGTGGACCGTGCGTTCGGCGGTGGCGACCAGGACGGCGTGGCATTGGCACCCGTCGACAGCATCGCCGTCGCGGGACCCGTCGGGGTACTCGACGCGCTGGCTGCCGCGGCGCTGGCCCGGGCGGTCGGGGTGGCGCCGGCGGCGATCGCCGCCGCGCTGGCGCAGTTCCAGGTGGGCCGGCACCGTGCCGAGGTGGTGGCGGTCACCGAGGACGGGATCAGCTGGGTCGACGATTCGAAGGCGACCAACCCGCACGCCGCCGAGGCGTCGCTGCAGGCCTATTCGCGGGTGGTTTGGGTCGCCGGCGGCATGCTCAAGGGCGCCTCGGTCGAGGACCTGGTCGCCCGGATGGCGAATCGCCTGGTGGGAGTCGTGCTGATCGGCCGCGACCGCGCAGATATCGCCAAGGCGTTATCACGACACGCGCCCGATGTCCCCGTCGTAGAGGTTGTGACAGGGGAGGATGCTGGGGTGCATGAGACTAGTGGGTCTTCTGTGACTCATGTGACTAACGGGTCGGGGGAGATCGGACCACGGGTGATGGCGGCGGTCGTCGCGGCAGCCCGCCGACTCGCGACGCCAGGCGACACCGTGCTGTTGGCGCCCGCAGGTGCGTCGTTCGACCAATTCACCGGCTACGCAGACCGCGGCGACCAGTTCGCCGCCGCCATCCGTTTCTCCTTCACCTCGGGGCAGTAGGCCGCGGTGGCCACGATCTTCTCCCGGCGGCGCAACCGGGCTGCCGACTCCGTCGCAGCCTCGGCTGACCCCGACGCCACAACCGGCCCGGTGACCACACCCGCGGTAACCGCGGACGCCGCGCCACTCACCCGCAAGCGGTACGTGCGCAATCCGTTCGGCGTCTGGCTGTCGCGGCCCATGACGTCGTTCCACCTGGTCATCGCCGTGGCCGCCCTGCTGGTCACTCTTGGTCTGATCATGGTGCTGTCGGCCTCCGGGGTGCACTCCTACGACTCCGACGGTTCGCCGTGGGCCATCTTCGGCAGACAGGTGCTCTGGACCATCGTCGGGTTGGTGGCGTTCTACATCGCGATTCGGGTCCCGGTCAGTCTGATGCGCCGGACGGCATTTCCCGCCTTCGCGGTGACGATCGTGTTGATCGCGCTGGTGCTCGTGCCCGGAATCGGCCACGAGTCCAACGGATCTCGGGGTTGGTTCGTGGTGGCCGGCCTGTCCATGCAGCCCTCCGAGCTGACCAAGATCGCGTTCGCGATCTGGGGTGCGCACCTGCTTGCGGCGCGCCGCATGGAGCGGGCGTCGCTGCGCGAGATGCTGGTTCCGCTCGTCCCGGGTGCGGTGGTCGCGCTGGCCCTGATCGTCGCGCAGCCCGACCTCGGGCAGACGGTGTCGTTGAGCATCATCTTGCTGGCTCTGTTGTGGTACGCCGGTCTCCCACTGCGGGTCTTCCTCAGCTCGCTGGTGGCGGCTGTCGGCGCCGCCGCGATTCTCGCGGTCTCCGAGGGTTACCGCTCCGATCGGGTGCGGTCCTGGCTCGACCCCAGTGCGGACTCCCAGGGCTCGGGGTATCAGGCCAAGCAGGCCAAGTTCGCGCTGGCCAACGGCGGCGTGTTCGGCGACGGCCTCGGACAGGGCACCGCCAAGTGGAACTACCTGCCCAACGCGCACAACGATTTCATCTTCGCCATCATCGGCGAGGAACTCGGGCTGGTCGGTGCCGTCGGCCTGCTGGCACTGTTCGGCCTGTTGGCGTACACGGGTATGCGGATCGCGCGGCGCTCGGCTGACCCGTTCCTGCGACTGCTCACCTCCGCGGCCACCATGTGGATCATCGGTCAGTCGTTCATCAATGTCGGTTACGTCATCGGTCTGCTGCCGGTCACCGGAATTCAGCTACCGCTGATATCTGCGGGCGGGACATCCACCGCTACAACACTTTTCATGATCGGCGTGATTGCGAACGCGGCCAGGCACGAACCAGAGGCGGTGGCCGCGCTGCGGGCGGGCGGCGAGGACAAGATGAACCGCCTGCTGCGGCTGCCGCTACCCGAGCCGTATTCACCGACCCGGGTCGAGGCGCTGCGGGACCGGCTCAAGGCCAAACCCAGGCAGGCCGCCACCGCAGGCAAGACCAGGGCCAAACCCAAAAACAGACCGGTTGCCGCAGGCAAGACGAAGGCGGCCAAGCAGCCGGCGAAGACGCGCAAAACCGTGGCCGCGCGCAGACCCGCGCAGATCTATGCGGGTGACGGCGGGTCGCGGCGGTCGGGGCATCATGGAGGCGGTCAGCGCGCGGCACGCGAGGCGGTTGGCCAACCGGGCCGCTCCGGTGGAAAGATCGCCCGGGGCGGGATCCCAGCCCGGGGCGGTGAACCGCTACCGGGGGACAAGCGGGGTAAGCGAACACTGGAAGGTCAGCGTTACGGGTGAAGGACCACGCTCCACTGTCGGTGGTGCTCGCAGGCGGCGGTACGGCGGGACATATCGAACCCGCGATGGCTGTCGCTGACGCACTGACTGCCCTGGATCCACAGGTGCGCATCACTGCATTGGGCACCGCCCGCGGCCTGGAGACCCGCCTTGTTCCCGGGCGCGGTTACCGGCTGGAGCTGATCACCCCGGTCCCACTGCCGCGTAAACCCAATGTCGACCTGGCCAGACTGCCGCTGCGGGTGCGCCAAGCCGTCCGCCAGACCAGGGCGGTCCTCGACGCTGTCGACGCCGACGTGGTCATCGGTTTCGGCGGCTACGTCGCGCTGCCGGCCTACCTGGCCGCGCGCGGCGGACCGCCGTGGGCACGAGGTGCGCGCCGGATTCCTGTCGTGATCCACGAGGCCAACGCCAGCGCAGGGATCGCCAACAAAGTCGGTGCCCGTTCGGCGGCCCGGGTCCTGTCTGCGGTGCCGGACTCCGGACTCCGGAACGCCGAGGTGGTCGGGGTCCCGATCAGGGCCGCCATCACCGATCTCGACCGGTCGGCACTGCGGGCCGAAGCCAGGGCCCATTTCGGCTTCGCCGAGGACGCTGTCGTGCTGCTGGTCTTCGGTGGTTCCCAGGGTGCGGCGGCGATCAACCGGGCGGTCTCGGCGGCGGCGGGACCGCTGGCCGAACGCGGTATCGCGGTACTGCACGCGCACGGCCCGAAGAACACCCTCGATCTGCGGACCGCCGCATCCGGGGACCCGCCGTATGTCGCGGTGCCCTATCTGGACCGGATGGACCTGGCCTATGCGGCGGCCGATCTGGCGATCTGCCGGTCCGGGGCGATGACGGTCGCCGAGGTGTCGGCCGTCGGGCTACCCGCGGTGTACGTGCCGCTGCCGATCGGTAACGGCGAACAACGGCTCAACGCGCTGCCAGTGGTCAACGCCGGTGGCGGTCTGCTGGTCGCCGACGTCGATCTGACCCCGGCCTATGTCGCCGACGTGGTCGGCGCCCTGCTCGCCGACCCGGACCGGCTCGCTGCGATGACGGTGGCGGCGGGTCATGTCGGGCACCGCGACGCCGCCCGACGGGTGGCGCACGTCGCGATGGATGTCGCGCACCGGGCCAGACAGGCGAGTGGCCGATGAGCGCGTCGCTACCCGAGGATCTTGCGCGGGTGCACATGGTCGGTATCGGCGGTGCCGGGATGTCGGGCATCGCACGGATCCTGCTCGACCGCGGGGCGCTGGTCTCCGGATCCGACGCCAAGGAATCCCGTGGTGTGCTGGCGCTGCAGGCCCGCGGTGCGCAGATCCGGATCGGCCACGACGCGTCGTCGTTGGACCTGTTGCCCGGGGGCCCGACCGCGGTGATCACCACCCACGCCGCCATCCCCAAGACCAACCCCGAGCTGGTCGAGGCCGATCGGCGCGGCATCCCTGTGATGATGCGTCCAGTCGTGCTCGCCAAGCTGATGGCCGGTGACACCACACTGATGGTCACCGGGACCGCCGGTAAGACGACGACGACCTCAATGCTCATTGTGGCGTTGCAGCACAGTGGTTTTGATCCATCATTCGCTGTCGGTGGCGATCTCGGTGGTCCCGGTACCAACGCGCATCACGGCAGCGGCGCCTATTTCGTGGCCGAAGCCGACGAAAGTGACGGATCGCTGGTGCAGTACCGGCCCGACATCGCGGTAGTGACGAACATCGAAGCTGACCATCTCGACTTCTTCGGCAGCGAGCA
This sequence comes from Mycolicibacterium komossense, assembly GCF_025822605.1. Classification (GTDB taxonomy): domain Bacteria; phylum Actinomycetota; class Actinomycetes; order Mycobacteriales; family Mycobacteriaceae; genus Mycobacterium; species Mycobacterium komossense. Next base: position 321,622 of record NZ_JACKTY010000012.1, read on the forward strand.
GGCCTATGTCGACGTCTTCGACGCGTTCGTGGACCGCCTGCAACCCGGTGGCGTCGTGTTGGTGTGCACCGACGATCCAGGGGGCGCCGCTTTTGCCGAACGCACTGCGGCGCGGGGGATTCGGGTGCTTCGATACGGCAGCGGCGATCGCCCCGACCTGGCTGGCGCGTTACTTGAGTGGCAGCAGCGGGGCACCAGCGCGGTGGCAGAAGTGCAGCTGGCTGGGGAGAGCAATCCGCGTGCCATGCGACTTGCGGTACCCGGCCGGCACATGGCGCTCAACGCGCTGGCGGCACTGTTGGCCGCGATCCAGGTCGGCGCCGCCCCGGACAAGGTACTCGAGGCGTTGGCCGGATTCGAGGGTGTGCGCCGCCGATTCGAGTTGGTGGGCACCGCCGACGGGATCCGGATCTTCGACGACTATGCCCACCATCCGACGAAGGTGACGGCGGCGCTGACGGCCGTGCGCGCGCTCGCGACGGAATCGGGTGGCCGCGCCATCGTCGTCTTCCAACCCCATTTGTATTCCAGGACCAAGGCTTTCGCCGCAGAGTTCGGTGCGGCATTGAGTATCGCCGACCGGGTATTCGTCTTGGACGTCTACGCCGCGCGTGAGCAACCGCTGATCGGGATCAGTGGAGCGACCGTCGCCGAACACGTCACCGTCCCGGTGACTTATCTGCCGGATTTCTCGAAGGTCGCCGACCGGGTTGCCGAAGTGGCCAGGCCCGGGGACGTCATCGTCACCATGGGCGCTGGCGACGTCACCATGCTCGCCCCGGAGATCGTGAACGCGGTGCGGGTCAGAGCCGATCGCGACAACCCGGGGCGATCACTGTGACCGAGTCCGGCGAGCCCACCACCGAGCCGATACCGGCCGAGCCCGAAGAGGATTCGACCGCACCCGACGAGCAGGCAGCGCCGGCCGGGGGCGAGCAGGCCGATGAGGACGACTTCGAGGGCCCACGGCGGCGCGCCCGTCGCGAACGCGAGGAACGTCGCATCGCCCAGGCCAGGGCCGTCGCGATCGAGGATGCCAGGCGCGAAGCCAAGCGCAAGGTACTGGGGGCGACCACCGCGGCGCCCAAGCCCGTTGCGCGAGGCGCGATCCGGGGTCTGAAAGTGATGATCTGGACGGTGGTTCTGGCGTTGGCCGCGGTCGGCCTGGGTCTGCTGCTGTATTTCACGCCGTTGATGTCGGCACGGAATCTGGTGGTCATCGGTACCGGCGTCGTCACCCGCGAGGAGATCCTCGATTCGGCCAAGGTGGCGCCCGGTACACCGCTGCTGCAGATCGATACCGATCAGGTCGCCGACCGCATCGCGGCGATCCGCCGGATCGCCAGTGCTCGGGTGCAGCGGGAGTATCCGTCCACGTTGCGTATCACTGTCGTGGAGCGGATCCCGATCGTCGTCAAGGACTTTCCCGACGGCCCGCATCTCTATGACCGTGACGGAGTCGACTTCGCCACCGGACCGCCGCCGCCGGCACTGCCGTATCTCGATGTCGATAACCCCGGACCTGGCGATCCGCCGACCAGGGCGGCTCTGCAGGTGATGACGGCACTGCGCCCAGAGGTGGCCGGGCAGATCGGCCGGATCGCGGCCCCATCGGTGGCGTCGATCACGCTAACGCTGGCCGACGGCCGCGTGGTGGTGTGGGGGACCACCGACCGGACGCAGGAAAAAGCGGACAAACTCGCCGCTCTGCTGACGCAGCCCGGACAAACCTACGACGTGTCGAGCCCGGATCTGCCCACCGTCAAGTAGGCAGTTCCGGGCACCGCACACGGCGCGGGAACGGCCGGTCCTAGAACAGCGTGTACCCGCCGTCGACGACGAGCACGGTCCCGGACATGAAGCTGGCGGCGTCGGAGGCCAGGAAGACCATCGCCGGGCCGAGCTCGTCGGGCATGGCGTAGCGGCCCTGAGCAGAATCCTCGAGCCACATCCGTCGGTACTGCGGGTCGTCCACCGGAGACATATCGGTCTTGATATAGCCGGGAGCCAGCGCATTCACCCGGACACCGAAGGGCGCCCATTCGGCCGCAAGGGATTTCGTGAGTTGATGCACAGCCGCCTTGGAGGCGTTGTACGCCGGTTGCAGCTGTGGGCGGTTGACGATCATCGCCGATATCGACCCGACGTTGACAATCGAACCGGAGCCCCGGTCGACCATCTGTCGACCGACTGCCTGCGACATATTCCACAGCGCAGTCACATTGGTATCGAACACGTATGACCACTCGTCGGGGGTGACCTCCAGGGCCGGCCGGTGGATACACGCGCCGGCGTTGTTGACCAGGATATCGATGACCCCAACGGCAGCGGTCGTCTCGTCGACCACCGCTCGCACGCCGGCGGCGTCGGTCAGGTCACCCAGAATGACGGTGGCCTTGCGGCCGAGCTGCTCGATTTCGTTCTTCACCACGTCAGCGGCATCGGCGTCACGGCCGTGGATGACGATGTCGGCGCCGGCCTCCGCGAGGGCTGTCGCAAAAGCCCGGCCCAGACCGCGGGTGGCTCCGGTGACGAGCGCAGTACGTCCGGTGAGCATGAATCTGTCGATAACGGACACGGGATACCTTTCCTAGGATTTCGTTGATGTTGTGCAGCGATGACGAACGCTCATCGAAGTTGGACGATGGCGTCGGCCGCCGCCTTGGTCGACGCGATGCGCCGGGCGTTGGGTTCGTCGACGGAATCCACCCAGGCCTGTGCTTGCACGGTGCTGCGACCGTGGTCGATGTGCCTGGCCACCAGGCCGTTACGGCGCAGCTCGTCATCGACGTCGACGTACCAGCATTCGTCGATCAGGGCGCGCACCGGTTCCCAGCCGTCGCTGTCCAGAAGCAGGTAGTTGCCCTCGGTGATGACCAGTGGCGCTGTCGCCGGGATGCGGATCGCACCGGCGACGGCGATCTCGGCACTTCGGTCGAACCGCGGTACCACGACGTCCTCGCCGGCCCGGATCCGTCTCAGCGCGGAGGCGAACCCGGCTGCGTCGAAGGTGTCCGGCGCTCCCTTGCGGGCCCGCCGGCCCAGCACCTCCAACAGCTCGTCGGCCAGGTGGAACCCGTCCATGGCGAGCAACGCGCTTCCGGGAACGCGGGCGATGAGCTCCGCGGCCAGGGTGGACTTGCCGGCGCCCGGTGCACCGGCAAGTCCGATCACGCGGCGGCCCGGTCCGCGGGCCGCTACCTCTTTGGCCCGGGCCACCGCAGCCTCGATGCCGACGATCGTCGGTATCACTGCTGATCCGTCATTCGCCGTATCGACAACCGTCACTTGATCAGTCCGGCGCCCTTGTACAGGTCGATGTACTCGCCGGCGTTGTCCTTGGTGATCAGCGGGTTACCGACCTTGAGGTCGACGGTAGTCTCGGCGCCGGTCAGCAGATCGTGGGCCGCCTTCATGTTCAGCTTGGCCAGTTCCTGCGCATTCTGTAGAGCGGTGGCGGTCATCGTGCCCTGCTCGATGAGCATCGTGGCTTCGGGGGTGCCATCCACGCCGTAGGCCTGAATGCCGTCAAACCCGTTGCGGCCCTTAATCGCTTCGAGAGCTCCGCTGGCCATGTTGTCGTTCATCGAGACGATGGCGTCGATGTGCGGATGGGCCAGTGACCAGTCCTCCATCAGTTTCATCGCCTCGTCTTTGTTCCAGTTAGCGGTGTTTTCGTCCAGGATCGTGACATCGGGGCGCTTGTCGAAGAACTCGGTCTTCCAGGCGTTGCGGCGGTTGGTGCTGTGGAAGTTGCCCGGAGGGCCGTTCAGCACCACTACCTTGGCGTTCTGTGGAATACGGTCGAGCGCCACCTTGGCGACGATCGCGCCCTGGTCGTAGGGATTGGCGTCGATCGAACTCGCACCGTTGACGCCGTCGACGCGTGGGTTGGTCGTGATGGTGACTATGCCCGCGTCGACGGATCGCTGGATGTAGGGGAGTTGGGCTTCATTGTTGTTGGCCTGCACGATGATCGCGTCGTAGTTGTTGGCCACTGCGTTCTCGATCTGGGTGTTCTCGACGTCGTCGCTGGCCTGCCCGTCGAAGATGTCGAGTTTGATGTCCTGGTACTTGCCTGCTTCGGCCTTCATCTCGTTGGCCAGCCAGGCGGCGAACGAATCGGATTGCGCGCGAGCGATGTAAGCCACCCGGAAGCCGTCGCCGTTGTCCTTGGAACTGGATGAACAGGAAGCCAGACTCATCACGGCCAGGGCCGCGAGGGCGGTGCACTTGAACCTGGTGGACAGATGTTTCATCTCGTCTCCTCTATGAGATCGCCGGTAGGCCGGCACTGAGTTCGGGCCTGATGGCCCTGTGTTCGGTAGATATGTTCAGCTACAACGGATGTCAAGAGGGTCAGGTCTGATGTCTCGCACCGCTGTTGTCGGTGACCGGATCGTCGACGGCATCGGACTCCTTGTCGGCCCGACCGTCGGTGCCGCGCTCGTGGAGGATGATGGTCCGGCCGCGGCCACGTCGTTGTTTACTCCACACGTCGTAGGCGACTGCCGCGGCGATGATCACGCCCATGACGATCTGTTGGATGTACGAGCCGACTCCGGTGAGATTCATGATGTTGCCGAGCACGCCCACGATGAGTGCCCCGGCGAGGGTTCCTGCCGTGGTGCCGACGCCGCCCGAGAAGCTGGTGCCGCCGATGATGGGCGCGGTGATGGCCTGCAATTCGTATCCGACACCCGCGTTGGGCAATCCGGCGTTGACCCGGGCCATGAAGATGACACCGGCGAAGCCGACGAGCGCACCGTTGAACAGGAAGGCCTGGTACTTCACGCGCTCGACGGCGATGCCTGCGGCGCGGGCGGCCTCGCCGTTGCCGCCGACGGCATACAGCGAACGCCCGTAACGGGTTTGCGTCATCACGTACCAGACGATCAGCGTGATGACTGCCAGAAACAGCGTCGGCAACGGAAGCCACCCGAGCGAGCCCTGGCCGAGTTTCACAAAGTCACCGAGCTGAAGGATGTTCTGGCCGTCGGTGAGTTCCAGGACCGCACCCCTGGCCACCATCATCATGCCGAGCGTGACGATGAACGCCGGGGTTTTCAGCGTCGCGACCAGGAAGGCGTTGACCAGATTGCACGCCATGCCGACCAGGACTCCGACGATCACCGCCACCACAAGACTCTGTGAGCTCTTGAAGGCCATCACCGACGCCACTCCGGCCAGTGCCATGACCGCTCCGGCGGACAGATCGATCATGCCGCTGATGATCAGCATCATCGCCCCGTAGGCCAGGATGGTGATGACGGCGACCTGTCGCAGCACGTTGGTGGCGTTGCCCGGAGTGAGAAAGTTCGGGCTGAGGAGACTGGCTACGATCACCACCGCCGCCAGGATCAGAAATATCGAATATCTACCGTTATCAAGGCCTTTGATCCGAGAAAGCATGTTCATCCCACCTCGATTTCGTCCATCGCGTGTTTGAGGATCGTTTCTTGCGAGTACTGATCGGGAGTCAGCTCCGCGGTCAGCCGCCCGGCCGACATCACGTAGATGCGGTCGCACATCCCGATGAGTTCGGGCATCTCCGAGGAGATCATCAGGATTCCGCGGCCTTGGCCGGCAAGTTCGGTCATGATCTTGTAGATCTCGAACTTCGCGCCGACATCGACCCCGCGGGTGGGCTCGTCGAGCAGAAGTACCACCGGGTCGGCGATCAGCCAGCGTGCCAGCAGCACCTTCTGCTGGTTGCCCCCGGACAGCGATCTGATGGGCGTTTCGATACTCACCGACTTGACCCGCATGCGGTCGAAATATTCACGGGCCAGCTTCTTTTCGAATCCAGTTCGGGTGAACCCGCCATGGATGACCTTCTTCAGGCTGGCCAGGGTGGCGTTCTTCTTGATGCTCAGGTCGGGAATGATGCCGATGAGCCGCCGGTCCTCGGAGAGCATCGCCACCCCGTGGGCGATGGCGGTGCGGGGGTTGCGGATGTCCACCACACTGCCGTTGATCTCGACCCGTCCGCTGTCGAGTCGGTCCAGTCCGAAGATCGCCTGGACCACCTCACTGCGGCCCGCGCCGATCAAGCCGGCCAGCCCGACGATTTCGCCCGCCCGTACCTCGATCGAGATGTCCTCGAAGAGATTCTTGCTACGGAGCTCGGTGGCGCGCAAGACCGGGGCGCCCAGGGGGACGGTCTCTTTCGGATAGGCGTGATGGTCGAGGTCGCGGCCGACCATCTGCGCGATCACGCGCCCGGAGTCGACCGTCGAGGCGGCCTGGCTGCTGACCACGGTGCCGTCGCGTAACACCGTGATGTCGTCGGCGAGTTCGAAGACCTCGTCCATCTTGTGCGAGATGTAGATGATCGACTTACCTTGTTCGCGAAGCATTCTGATCTTGGTGAACAGCGACTCCACCTCACGGTGCGCGATCGCCGACGTGGGCTCGTCCATGATGAGCACGTCGGCGCTGTGATACACCGAGCGCAGAATTTCGAGCATCTGCACCTCGGACACCGTCAGACTGCTCAGTGGCCGGTTGATCGCGTAGTCCAGGCCTTCCTCGGCCAGAATGCGCTTGGCTTCGCGACGGATGAACCGCCAGTTGACGCGGCCGAACTTGGTGGGCAGGTTGCCCATGAAGAAGCTCTCGGCGATCGTCATGTTCGGCACGTAGTTGAGTTCCTGCGAGATCATCGCTATCCCGTGCTCGCGGGCATGGATCGGGTTGCGGATCTTCACGGGCTTCCCGCCGACGCGGATCTCGCCGGCGTCGGGCTGGTAGATGCCGTTGATGACTTTCATCAACGTCGACTTCCCGGCCCCGTTCTCGCCGCACACCGCGTGGACCGTACCCGGTCGAATATCGAACGAGACACCCTGCAGCGCAACGACTCCTGGGAACATCTTGACTACGTCGCGCACCGCCAGCAGGGGCGTGGTCACGACGCTGCCCGCGCCTCGGCAACCGGGTCGTCGATGCGGGTGACACCGGGCCGCACGATACGTTTGAGACTGTCGACGGCGCCTTCGCCGGTGAGTGCGTCGACCACCTGCTCCAGACCGTAGACGTGGGTGACCAGCGAGTCGAGCTCGACCTGCCCGGATTCGACCAGTGCGCGGGCAAGCGGCCAGGTGCCGGTGTAGCGGAAGGTGCCGGTGACGTTGAGTTCGCGCATCGCGACGTCGGGAACCGACAGCGGGATCTCGTCGGCGCTGCCGACGAGCACCACGGTGCCGCCCGGGCGAGTGGCGCGGATCCCCGCCTGAATTGCCGGGACCGCACCGGAAGCATCGATGAAGACGTGTGCGGCAAGGTCGTCCAGAGATTCCACAGCGGGATCGACGACGCGGGTGACTCCGTAGGTCTTGGCGAGTGCACGCCGGGCCGGATTGATATCGGAGACAATGACTTCCGTCGCTCCGAAGGCGCGGGCGCTCTGTGCGGCGATGATGCCGATCGGGCCGCCGCCGGCGATCAGGACCCGGTCACCGACTTTGGTGCCACCCTTCTGCGCGGCGGCGATACCCACCGAGAGCGGCTCCAGCAGTGCTCCGGCGTCGTCGCTGATCGAATCGGGAAGGTCATAGGCGAAATCGTCCTGGATCGTCACGTATTCGCAGAACGCGCCGTCGATGGGCGGTGTGGCGTAGAACTCCATCTTGGGGCACAGGTTGTAGTCGCCCGCTTTGCAGAACTCGCAGACGCGACACGGGCGCTGCGGTTCGATGGCGACCCGCTTTCCGATCCGGGCAGGGTCGACATCGGCGCCGACGGCAACGATCTGGCCGCTGACTTCGTGGCCGAGGATCATCGGAGCGTTGACGATGTAGTCGCCGATGCGGCCGTGCTGGTAGTAGTGCACGTCCGAACCACAGACCCCGACGCTGGCCACCTGGATGAGCACTTCGTCGTCGGCCGGCTGGGGGACCGGGCGTTCTTCGAGGACGATCGTCTTGATCTCGGTCAGGACGCTGGCGCGCATCTTCTCGGGGATCTGCCCCATGTTGTTCACTCCTGCTCGTAGTGGTTCGCAAACTCTCGGGTGTCACGGAGTTCTGGCGTTCGCGCCCAAGTCGATCGACCGGATACGCCGACCCGGTGGACTGCAACCCTGTGTCGGTGGACACATTAGTAAGCGCTTACGTAAGCGCTTACGCTAGCAGGCAAGTGTGGGCTGGACAACACATTCGTGCCGAGGGGAGTGGCTGGCGCTCATCGCGACAAGGAGCTGTCGTCAGGGCAACCGCAGGACTCCCGGTGGATGAAACGCGGCGGCAGCTCGATGGTCTGCGGCGCGCGCGCGGGGTCGGCGATGCGTTCGAGCAGCAGCCGGACCGCATGCCTGCCGATTTCGTCGATTCGTTGGGCTACCACGGTCAGGCGCGGCCGAAACAGGTCGGCCCATTCGAAATCGTCGAAGGACACCAGCGCGATATCGCGGGGGACCTCCAGCCCCAACCCGCGAAAGCCCTTCATCGCCCCGATGGTCATTCGGTTGTTCGCTGCCAGAATCGCGGTGGGCGGGTCCGACAGTGACATCAGCTGGTGGACGGTGGCCGCGGCGCGGTCGGGATCGCCGGCCTCGGTGATAAGCAGTTGCTCGTCGACCGCCAATCCGCTGCGCCGCATGCCCAATCGAAAGCCCTCGGCGCGAGCCAGGGTGGTGGTCAGTCCGGCCGGCCCGGACACCAGGGCGATGCGCCGATGGTTGTTCGCGGCCAGGTGTTCGACCAACAGGCTGGCCGCCTCGATGTTCTCGCTACCGACCTGGTCGAACCGGTCGGAGGCGAGGCGGTCGACCAGCACGACTGCCAATCCTCGGTCGGCGAGGTAGTCCAGCGCACCGCTGTCCGGATCGCATGACGGGGCGATCAGGTACCCGTCGACGCGCCGCTGATGCAGCGACCGGATGGCGCGGAACTCTTCTTCGGCGTCATCGAGGGTGTCGGCGAGCAGGAGTGAGTATCCGGCCCGGCGAATCTCGGTCTCTATCGCGTGGACGAGATCGATGAAGTAGGGATTGGAGATGGCCGCCATGGCCAGGCCGATGGTCTTGGTGCTGGAGGCGGCGAGCGATCGGGCGACGGTGTTATGGGTATAGCCCGTGCGGTCGATGGCCTCCAGGACGCGCAACCGGGTGCTTTCCTTGACGAAGCGCGTGCCGTTAAGGACGTGCGAAACCGTCGCCGTCGACACGCCTGCGCTCACGGCAACATCGACCATGGTCACCATCGCCACACCTCCTCAACGAACGATGTCGGCCACGAGCCTAGGGGTTCGAGACCGATACCGTAAGCGCTTACGTCTGCCGGTGTGGGCCGCGCCGCGCCTGGCTGACGGGTGGTCGCGACGCAGCGAAGAAATCCCGGCGCGTTTCGGCGCGCCTGCCGGATTACCTCCGGTGCCCGCCCTACCGTTCTGTTTACGCGGAACTACTTGACATAACTCTAAGCCTATGGTTGAGGTTGAGGGTTTGAAATCGGGGAACTCCGCCTCCAGACAAAGCTCCCAGGGAGGAAGGCGACAGATGACCCCCCCGCATAACTACCTCGCAGTCATCAAGGTGGTCGGCATCGGTGGCGGCGGCGTCAATGCCGTCAACCGAATGATCGAACAGGGCCTCAAAGGCGTCGAGTTCATCGCGATCAACACCGACGCCCAGGCGCTGTTGATGAGCGACGCGGATGTGAAACTCGACGTCGGCCGCGACTCGACTCGCGGGCTCGGAGCAGGTGCGGACCCCGAAGTGGGTCGCAAGGCCGCCGAGGACGCCAAGGATGAGATCGAGGAGCTTCTCCGGGGCGCCGACATGGTCTTCGTCACCGCGGGTGAGGGCGGCGGCACCGGCACCGGTGGCGCGCCCGTCGTCGCGACCATCGCCCGCAAGCTCGGCGCGCTGACCGTTGGTGTCGTCACCCGGCCGTTCTCCTTCGAGGGCAAACGGCGGTCCAATCAGGCCGAAGCGGGGATCACCTCGCTGCGCGAGAGCTGCGACACCCTGATCGTCATCCCGAACGACCGGCTCCTGCAGATGGGCGACGCCGCCGTATCGCTGATGGACGCGTTCCGTAGCGCCGACGAGGTGTTGCTCAACGGTGTGCAGGGCATCACCGACCTGATCACGACTCCCGGCCTGATCAACGTCGACTTCGCCGATGTCAAGGGCGTCATGAGTGGCGCGGGTACCGCCCTGATGGGTATCGGCGCCGCCCGCGGTGACGGCCGGGCGCTCAAAGCTGCGGAGATCGCCATCAACTCGCCGCTGCTGGAAGCCTCGATGGAAGGCGCCCAGGGCGTGTTGCTGTCCGTCGCGGGCGGCAGCGATCTCGGGCTGTTCGAGATCAACGAGGCCGCCTCATTGGTCCAGGACTCCGCGCACCCCGAGGCCAACATCATCTTCGGCACCGTGATCGACGACTCCCTGGGCGACGAGGTGCGGGTGACCGTTATCGCGGCAGGTTTCGAGGCCGGCTCGGCCGGTCGCAAACCCGTGGTCGGCACCGGTCAGGCGATCGCACCTGCCCGGGCGGGCAAGGTGGCGTCCGGGCTGTTCGAGCCGTCGGAAGCCGTCAGTGTCCCGTTGCACACCAATGGGGCGACGGTCAGTGTCGGCGGCGGTGACGATGACGATGACGTCGACGTGCCGCCCTTCATGCGCCACTAGCGGCTCCGGTCGCGTGCGGCCGGTGCGGGAATACTGGCGTACATGAGTTATGTAGTCCGGCGCGTGACCACCACCCGCGCGGGCGGGGTCTCCGCGCCGCCCTTCGACACCTTCAACCTCGGTGACCACGTCGGTGACGATCCGGCGGCTGTCGCGGCCAATCGCGCGCGATTGGCGAAGGCGACCGGTCTCGGTGCGGATCGGGTGGTCTGGATGAACCAGGTGCACAGCGACCACGTCGAATTGGTGGACACCGCACCCTCGCGCGCGTTCGACGAAACCGATGCGCTGGTGACCACAACCCGGCGGCTGGCTCTTGCTGTGGTGACGGCCGATTGCGTGCCGGTGCTGATGGCCGATGCGCGCGCCGGCGTCGTCGCGGCAGTGCACGCAGGCCGCGTCGGCGCACAGAGGGGAGTGGTGGCCCGCACGCTCGATGTGATGATCAAAGCGGGTGCCCACGCCGAAGATGTCTCGGTCCTGCTCGGCCCGGCGGTGAGCGGCCGCAATTACGAGGTGCCGCCCGCGATGGCCGACGAAGTGGAAGCCGCGTTACCCGGCAGCAGAACGCTCACGGCCAAGGGCACGTCGGGTCTGGACCTGCGGGCCGGAATCGCCAGACAGCTTAAGGATTTGGGAGTGACGGCAATTTCAGTCGACCCTCGGTGCACCGTGGCGGACCCGGCCCTGTTCAGTCATCGGCGCGACGCACCGACGGGCCGCCTTGCGTGTCTGGTGTGGCTGGAATGAACGCACCCACCGATCGCGAGACCGAATTGGCTGGCGCATTGGCAGCCCTGCGTCTGCGATTGAACCGGGCCGCGGAAAACGCCGGCCGCAAAGTCGAAGAAATTGAACTGCTGCCGATTACCAAGTTCTTTCCGGCAACCGATATCGCCATTCTGTTCGAATTGGGCTGTCGCGAGTTCGGTGAGGCGCGCGAACAGGAGGCAGCCGGAAAGGTCGCGGAAATCCCGACCTTGGTGAGTGGGCCGGCCGCCGACGTGCGCTGGCACATGGTCGGGCAGATCCAGCGCAACAAGGCCAAGGCGATCGCCGGCTGGGCTCACACGGCTCACTCGGTGAGCACCGCGAAGGTGGTGAGCGCGCTGGATCGCGGGGCGGCTCAGGCGCTGGCGGACGGTGGTCGCACCGAGCCGCTGCACATCTATATTCAGCTCAGCCTCGACGGCGACACAGCTCGCGGCGGTGTCGACGTCAACGACCGCGCCGCGGTGGACACCATCTGCGCGCAGGTGGCGGACGCGCAGGCTCTGGAATTGATTGGCGTGATGGGGGTTCCGCCGTTGGGAGTCGATCCTGAGCGCGCGTTCGCCCGGTTTGCCGACGAACATCGGCGGGTAATGGGAGATCATCCGCAGGCCACGGGCCTGTCTGCGGGGATGTCGGGCGACATGGAACTTGCCGTCAAACATGGCTCTACATGTGTGCGTGTCGGTACCGCGCTCATGGGGACTCGACCGCTAACGTCACCGGGAGTAGTCACTCCAGTCACATCTTCATCACAGGTACCAAACTTTCAGGGCTAGCCTTCGGGGCAGAGAAGGGCACGCGATGAGCACACTGCATAAGGTCAAGGCCTACTTCGGGATGGCGCCGATGGAGGACTACGACGACGAGTACTACGACGACGACGACCGTGGCGCAGCTCGTGGGGCGTACCCCCGCCGCGAGCGGTTCGCCGACGAAGGTTTCGAGCGCGGCGGCCGCTACGACGGACGCGAGTACGACGACGCCCATGATCCGCGCGACCCCCGCGACCCGCGGGTCGAGGCGGATTACCAGCCGGCCTACCGCGGCGGCTATGCGGATGAGCCCCGGTTCCGGCCCCGCGAATTCGACCGGCCCGCACCGCGGTTGGGCTCGCTGCGTGGATCGACCCGTGGCGCCCTGGCGATGGACCCCCGGCGGATGGCGATGCTCTTCGAGGAAGGCAGCGCGATGTCGAAGATCACCACCCTGCGTCCCAAGGACTACAGCGAGGCGCGCACCATCGGTGAGCGTTTCCGTGACGGCACCCCGGTGATCATGGACCTCGTCACGATGGACAACGCGGACGCCAAGCGTCTCGTCGACTTCGCCGCCGGTCTGGCGTTCGCTCTGCGGGGCTCCTTCGACAAGGTTGCGACCAAGGTTTTCCTGCTGTCGCCGGCCGATGTCGAGGTCACCCCGGAAGAGCGCAGGCGGATGGCCGAGGCCGGTTTCTACGCTTATCAGTGACAGCCTCTGCGTGACTGTGTCGCGCAGGATGGTCCCAGAGCCCTTGCCACAACAGGTGTGTTGAATCGGTAGGCTGGCTCGGTCGGTTGAGATGACCGACTGGTCGGTCCAGCCGTTGTCACCGACGGTGTCGGCTACATCACACACTCTTCAGTAAGGTCGGGCTCTTCGTTGGCGCTCTTCTTCGAAATTCTGGGCTTCGCGCTGTTTATCTTCTGGCTGCTGCTCATCGCCCGGGTCGTGGTCGAGTTCATTCGCTCGTTCAGCCGGGATTGGCATCCTCGGGGCTTCGTCGTGGTGATCCTCGAGGTCATCATGACGGTGACCGATCCGCCCGTGAAGCTGTTGCGTCGGCTGATTCCGCAGCTGACGATCGGTGCCATCCGATTCGATCTGTCCATCATGGTCCTGTTGCTGGTGGCGTTCATCGGCATGCAATTGGCATTCAGCGCCGCGGCCTGAGTCCGCGCGGGTCCCAGGCAAGTCCCGGACAACGAGTTCATGACGAGTTCGCCCGCGGTATGCCCGACTTCGGTGCGGCATTCGCGACTCTTTGAAATTCGCTCTTAATTATTGACCTCGCCCGCAACCGGCGGTTCTGGTGTGACAGGATGGACGCCAGTTACAGTACGGCTACCAACTCGGTCTATCGTTCTACACTTTCCAGATCGGTTCGACCATCCAGACTTGAGGGGGCAGACAATGCCGCTTACACCCGCCGACGTCCACAATGTGGCCTTCAGCAAGCCGCCCATTGGCAAGCGCGGCTATAACGAGGATGAAGTTGACGCCTTCCTCGACCTGGTGGAGAACGAGCTGACTCGCCTCATCGAGGAGAACGCCGACCTGCGGCAACGGGTCAATGAACTCGATCAGGAGCTCGCGGGCGCCCGCTCCGGCGGCGGCATCCAAGCGACCCAGTCAATACCTCAGTATCAGCCCGAACCCGAGCCCGAGCCCGAGCCCGAGCCGGCTCCCGTTCCGGTGCAGCCCGTGTACGAAGCACCGCCGCCGGCCCCGGTGAGCGAAGAGTCGCACATGAAGGCTGCGCGCGTGCTGGCGCTGGCCCAGGACACCGCGGACCGCCTGACCGGCACCGCCAAGTCGGAATCCGACAAGATGCTCGCCGACGCCAGGGCGAACGCAGACGCGATGATCAGCGAGGCCAAGCGCACCGCCGAGACTACGGTCACCGAAGCCCGCAACCGTGCCGATGCCATGTTGGCCGATGCGCAGACCCGGTCCGAGACCCAGCTGCGCCAGGCACAGGAGAAGGCCGACGCACTGCAGGCCGACGCCGAGCGCAAGCATTCCGAGATCATGGGCACCATCAACCAGCAGCGCACCGTGCTGGAGGGGCGCCTCGAGCAGCTCCGTACGTTCGAACGTGAGTACCGCACCCGCCTCAAGACCTACCTGGAATCGCAGCTCGAAGAGCTGGGCCAGCGTGGTTCGGCGGCCCCGGTCGACTCCAGCGCCAACAATGACGGCGGCGGCTTCAACCAGTTCAGCAGGGGAAACAACTGAGCCGGATCGATTTCCGGACCACAACAGCCCGCTGAGGGGATGATCGACCCATGCTGATCGTTGCGCTCATACTTGCCGTTGTCGGTCTCGCTGCCCTGGTGACCGCGGTGGTGACCAGCAACGAGCTGGTCGCCTGGGTCTGTATCGGTGCCAGCGTGATCGGCGTGATACTGCTGATCATCGACGCCATCCGCGAACGCCAGCACGTCGACAACGGCACGGCGGTGGCCGACGACGCAGAGCCGGGGGACGCTGTCGGTGGCGGTGAAGCCATCGACGAGACGTACAAGAACTTCGACGCCGAGTACCCGGACGAGGACGCGGCCGCTCCCGAGGCCGAGGGGCACACCGAGAGCTTGGAGACCGTCACCGCCGAACAGGCGGCTCCCGAGGAGACTCCGCCGGCGCGTCGGCCTGAGTCGAGCTAACTGGACTAGCGGTCGCTGATCGCCGCGCCCAGATGCCACGGGCGAGTCATTGACAAGCGGGAAATCCCTTGTCGCGCAGGAGGGTTTACCCGGTCACTCACCGAAGTTGCGTTCATTCTGAGGGGGCGCTTCGGTGTGACCCATGCGGACGGCGCGATCCACGCTGTCGGCGCTGGTGATGTCTTCGTTCTGCCGGCGGGCGGGAGTGAGCTTTCCCAGTCGACCGGGATTGCCGTCGTTGTCGTCCGGACAACCGGCGAGCTGCTCGCGCGCGAACGCCGCCGTCAGCGCGTGCCACGTTCGCCGGCGTCGCAGCATGTAGTGCCCCGCGCCGGCTATTCCGAACCATTGGGCGTCCACGCCGCGTTCGGTGGCGCGGAGGCACTGCCGGCGCGACGACTCGGGGTCGGTCCAGGTGTCTGCAGTGCCGTGCACGGTCAGTAGGCGAGTGCCGACCGGAATGAGTCCCGCGTCGGCGGTAGGCCACCACGGTGCCAGTGCGACGATTCCGCCGATATCGCGACGGTGCGCCAGATGCGCGGCGACCCGGCCGCCCATCGAATGACCTACGACGACAATCTGTTCGGGAGCGAACTGTTCGAGCAGGCCGTCGAGTGCTCGCTCTGCGTCGCGGACCGGGTCCAGGCGGGGTGCATTCCAGCCGCGCAGCCGGTAACGCACCTGTCTCACCTCGGTCGCCGCACCGAGTCGCCGCCGGAGCGCCATCCTCAGCAACGTCATCCGCAGATTGGCCATCTGCCGGGCTTTCGACGGAGCCGTACTGACCGGCTTGCCGCCGGGCAGCACCAGCACCGCGCCAGACGGAATGTTCGGAGTCTCCACCTTTGGTATTCGGAGCGGTCGGGACGCCGGACTGCTCTGGGTGGAAGTACCTGCGGTGCCATCGAGTAACGCTGTGTGGCACTACTATTCGATGGCACAGGAGGTTTTTGCGTGACGGTGCCGACGGCCGTCGGTAGAAATGGTGAAAGAGATCCGGGAATGGTCGTTGCGGCGGTGCCGGTGGTTGCCGAAAGAATGGCGGGTGGGCGAGCGTCCACGCCGAGTGTGACAATGGCAAACTCTGCGCATTCGACAGGCTACCGATGGTGTCGACGTCCAATCGTGACACCTGAGATCGGCAGTGGGGCAGCATGTTTAGCGACCGGCCTCGGGGAGGGCCAGGCTCGGCGAGGAGGGAATCGGCAGCTGATTCACAGCTCATGCCGGGCAAGTTTGCAGCTTTATCGGACGAAACTCCGAAGGCGGGGTATTCGGCGCGCAAAGTTGAGATCGCACTGTTATCTTCCTCATGTCAACGAAATGTGCGCAGGGTTAAGGGCAAGTGTGAACGCCCTCATTCCGCGCCGGCGAATCAGGGAGAACATGAAAGCCGTCAGTCGGGTGCTGGTAGCCCTTATCGCTGCTGTCGCAGCACTATTCGTCGGGACCGGCACCTCGCATGCTGGCTTGGACAATGAGCTGAGCCTGGTGGACGGACAGGGCCGGACCCTGACGATTCAGCAGTGGGACACGTTCCTCAACGGTGTGTTCCCNCTGGACCGCAACCGGCTGACCCGTGAGTGGTTCCACTCCGGGCGCGCTGTCTACTCGGTGACCGGCGCCGGATCCGACGAGTTCGCGGGCACCCTGGAGCTCGGCTACCAGGTCGGCTTCCCCTGGTCACTGGGTGTGGGCATCAACTTCTCCTACTCCACCCCGAACATCCTGCTCGACGACGC
>NZ_JACKTY010000012.1:338219-506734 GCF_025822605.1 Mycolicibacterium komossense
CCTGTTCCCGGGTGTGTCGATCTCCGCTGACCTGGGCAACGGCCCCGGCATCCAGGAAGTCGCGACCTTCTCCGTCGACGTCTCCGGCCCCAACGGCGCNGTCGCCGTTTCTAACGCCCACGGGACCGTGACCGGCGCTGCCGGCGGCGTCCTGCTGCGGCCCTTCGCACGCCTGATCAGTAAGGCTGGTGACAGTGTCACCACCTACGGTGATCCCTGGAACATGAACTAGCACATGAATTAGCCGATGAACTCGCGTAGGGATTAACGCTCGAAAAGCTTCTCCCTAGCAGAGGAAGTGCAGTGGCCCCGTCGGAAACGGCGGGGCCGCTTGCATGTCCGGCCGACAAAGGATTTCGGGAGATTCTCAGCGCAATTACAGCCGGTATCCATAGGCTGCGCACAGGCCCTGAAGGCAACGGTGAAACGCTCTCCCTAGCGTGTCGGTTGCCTTCAGGGCGTATTCGTATGGGCCGGCCCCATCCAACTCTGCGTCGGTTGCGAATAACCGACGAATCATCAGGAGGAAAATGGGCATCGAGTACAGCAGCGTCATCGGCCATCCGATCGATGAGGTGTTTGGGTGGCACGGCCGGCCGGGCGCCTTCCTCCGGCTCATCCCGCCGTGGCAGCCGATGACTGCCGTGCAGGAAGCATCCTCGCTGGCCGACGGCACCGCCATTCTCGGCCTGCCCGGCGGCCTGCGCTGGGTGGCCCAGCACAACGCGGCGGCCTATGACCCACCGCACCGCTTCGTCGACGAACTGTCGAGCTCAGGTCCGCGATCGTGGCCGGCGCGGGTTATCGGGCACTGGCGTCACACCCACGAGTTCACCGATCACGTCGACGGCACCACACTGATGCACGACACCGTCGACACCCCGGTTCCTGGGGCGGCGCTGCGCTCCACGTTCGTCTATCGGCACCGTCAGCTCGCCGACGACCTGGCCGCACACCAGGTCGCCGCCCGGCACCGTCCGGAGCCGATGGTGGTCGGCGTGACAGGGGCATCCGGGCTGGTCGGCTCGGCGCTGTGCGCGCTGCTCACTACCGGCGGGCATCGGGTGATCCGGCTGGTGCGTCGCCCCGCGACGGGTCCCCTTGAGCGGCAATGGCGTCCGGATCAACCGGCCGCGGACGTGCTTGCGGGTCTCGACGCCGTTGTCCACCTGGCCGGTACCTCGATCGCGGGCCGATTCACCGATGCGCACAAGACTGAGATCCGGGACAGCCGCATCGAGCCGACGCGGCGGCTCGCCGAGGTAGCGGCCGCGACGACGGACGGTCCACGGGTATTCGTCAGCGCGTCGGCAGTGGGTTACTACGGCTACGACCGCGGGGACGCCCTGCTCTGCGAGGAGAGTTCCCGCGGCGACGGCTTCCTCGCCGACGTGGTTGCGGACTGGGAAGCGGCCACCGGGCCTGCCGCGGCGGCGGGTCTGCGGGTGGTCGCCGTCCGCACCGGGATCGTGCAGGCCGCTCGCGGCGGCACGTTGAGGCTGTTGCGGCCGCTGTTCTCCGCGGGGCTGGGTGGGCGGCTCGGCAGCGGTAGGCAATGGTTGTCCTGGATCGGCCTCGACGACCTGATCGACATCTACTACCGGGCGTTATACGACGACCGCCTGACCGGACCGGTCAACGCGGTCGGGCCCAACCCGGTGCGCAACACCGAGTACACCGCGGCGCTGGCCAGGGTGCTGCACCGGCCCGCACTATTACCGGTGCCGTCGTTCGGGCCGCGATTACTGCTGGGAGCCGAAGGGGTCCGCGAACTCGCCGAAGCCGATCAGCGGGTACTGCCGACCAAACTGCTGACCCTCGACCATCGGTTCCGGCACGCCGCGATCGCGGACGCGCTGGCGCACCAGCTCGGCCACGAATGATCAGGACTGGCGCGAGCCGTGCGCGACCTGATCGAGGAATCCGGTGACCAGTGTGCGAACTCGTGCCGCTGCCGCATCGCCCTCGAGGGCGGTCCTGATTCGCAGCTCGTCGATATCGACACCGAAACGGCTCACGTCGTGGTTCGTCTGGTCGGCTAACCAGCACTCAAGGAGTGGGCTGTCGAGTTCCGGGTGAAACTGCAATGCCAAGATCGGGCCGATGACGAAAGCTTGCGAGGCTTGGGCGTTCCTGGCGACCTCGGTGGCTCCCGGCGGCAAGGTGAAACGATCCGAATGCCATTCGAACCACGGTCCAGACGGAACGAAATCACTGTCACTGTCGATGTGATACCAGCCGAGCTCCGGTGCCGGGGAGCGGCCCACTGTTCCGCCCAACGCCTGAGCGATCAGTTGACCTCCGAAGCACACGCCGAGCACACCGACCCCTGCATCGGCGGCCTTGCGGATCAGCTGCATCTCGTCGCCTACCCAGGTTCCGCGCAGCGCGTCGTCGTAGACCGACCACCGCGAACCCAGCGGAACGATGACGTCATAGCCTGTCGGATCAGGAAACTCGACGTCGGCAGCGGGGTTGTCGACACGGTCGGCAGGAACCGCCTCGCACGTATCGATGTCGAAGCCGTTCTCGACGAACACATCGCCGAGAAGTGCCTCGGATGCGTCGGGATCGTTGTAGATGAACAACACCTTGCGCGCCACGGCGTTGACGATACTGGTCCGCTCGCTAGTTGGTTGGCGGCACCGGTGGCGCATCGTCGGGGGCGAGCGCCGTCGCGATCTTGCGGAACAGACTGTCGCCGCCGTTCGCGTAGCTCCCGTGGTCGTCGAAAGCGGCTTCGTCGTAGGTGACCGCGGCGGCGATCGCGATTTTCCGCGAGGGCAGATACGCCTCCACCGCGGCGTAGCCACTGAACAACGGGTTCTGCAGCAGCCAGTCGCCGGAGATCACGATGCCGTAGCCGTAGGTATAGATATCAGTCATCGCCGCGCAGGTGGTGCAGCCGGGTTGGGCGTGGGTCTTGCCACGCAGATCGGTCGCAACCATCAACCGGTAGGACTCCGGCGAGAGCAGTTCGCCCGAGCCGATGCCCCGCGCGGTGGCCTCCATATCGAAGATGTTCGTGGTCTGGATCGCCCCGTGGGTGATGGTCCACGACGGGTTCCAGTACGTCGACTCCTCGTAGAACGGGGCGCTCGGCGGGATCTTCAGCTCCTCGCGGCGCTCCGAGCTGAACGCGTGCAGGACCGGCTCGGGAATCTCGGCGGTGACCGAGTTCGCGGTATTGGTCAGGTGCAGCGGGTCAAGAATATTGTCCTGCAACAGTTTCGGCATCTGCTCGCCGGTTGCCTTCTCCAGGGCCAGGCCGAGCAGTACGTAGTTGGTGTGGGCGTAGTTCCAGTTTGTGCCCGGTGCGTACTGCAATGGCTTGTCGACGGCGAAGGCGAGCAGCTCCTGTGGTGTCCACTGCCGGAACGGGTTGGCATAGGTGGCCGCGGCGAACGCGTCGTTGTCGATGACGTAATCGACGTACCCCGAGGTCATCTGGGCGAGCTGACCCAAGGTCACCTGATCGGAATGGGGGACCTCGGGCAGCCAGGTCGACAACCTGTCGTCGAGGCTGACCTTGCCCGCGTCGACGAGCTTCAGCAGCAGCGTCGACACGTAGGAGATGGCCACTGCTCCGTTGCGGAAATGCATATCGGTGGTGGCGGGCACCCCCGTCATCGAGTCGCCGAGCGCGGCTGTCACCACGTCCTTGCCGTCGATCGTCACCCGCACGATCGCGGATTTCAGATGCTCGGCGGCCATCGTGTCGCGCACGATGTTCAGGACCGTCTCGGCCTGCGCGGAGGCCGGGGCGGTCGGCGGGTTCTCCGGTGACGAGCAGGCGGCCAGCAACGTCACCACGCCGACGAGGCCGGCAACCCGGCGGATCTCAGACATGGGGTCGAGCTTGGCAGTCGACGGGTCGATCGGCACCATTTCGCCGAACTCGAGCAGATCGTGTCGCGAATTGTTTGGCCCGCATCACTTTTAGCCGACGTGGCCGTAATCTCCGGGTACCGGGTTGGTGAAGGAGCGGACGAGCGCCCAGGGGCGATGAGTCCGATGCCGGAGTTCCGCTCGGTGGAAGCCAGGAAGTATCTCGAGGTCGACGGAGTCGGGAAGTGCGTCGAATTGGTTTGGGAATCTGGCAGTTCGGTTCCCGCGAGTGGGGCCAAGGCGATTCCTATGCTGCTGGTGCCGGCCGTGAAACGGCACAGAGGGTCCGCACGGAGCTGCCTCCGCTGCCGTTGTCGGCAAGATCATGCCGATCGCGACATGTCTGGTGGCTCGTCCTGCGCTGGCTCCAATAGGTCAGGTCTGGTATATACAACTATGTACAAGTAACTAGATTGTGGGAGCTCCGATGGCATTCTCCGCAGTGTCGGCACCGGCCCGGCAGAACACATCCCGACCGCGCGGCCTCACCCGCGTCGGTCTACTCACCAGCGGTGGTGATTGCCCGGGACTGAACTCCGTGATCCGCGGTGCGGTTCTCAAAGGCATCGCCTATCACCAGCAGAACTATGTCGGCTTTCGCGACGGCTGGCGCGGCGTGGTGGAGGGCGACATCGTGGACCTCACCCGCGCCGGCGTGAATGGGATTGCCCGCCAGGGCGGCACCGTGCTGGGTACCAGTCGTACCAACCCGTTCGCCGGCGGCGGCGGTGTGGAGCAGGTGGCGGACACCCTGGCGCGGCTGGGTATCGATGCGGTCATCGCGATCGGCGGTGAAGGTACCTTGGCGGCCGCACTGAAGCTCAGCGCGCATGGGATCCACATCGTCGGGGTGCCCAAGACCATCGACAACGATCTAGGCGGTACCGACTACACCTTCGGATTCGCCACCGCGGTCGAGATCGCCACCGAGGCCATGGACCGGCTGCGCACCACCGGCGACTCGCATAGTCGCTGCATGATCGCCGAGGTGATGGGCCGGCACGCGGGATGGATTGCGCTGCATGCCGGTATTGCCGCCAGCGCCGACGCGATCCTCATCCCGGAACGACGCACCAGCTTGGAGACCATCTGTCGCTGGGTCAGTGAGGCGCAGACCCAGGGCACCGCTCCACTGGTGGTGGTTGCCGAGGGATTCGTGCCTGACCACGCCGATGATCCGCACTCAGAGCGCGGGTTAGACAGCTTCGGTCGGCAGCGCCTCGGCGGCATCGGCGAACAACTGGCGCCCATGATCGAGGAAGTAACCGGTATCGAGACTAGGGCGACGACGCTGGGACACATCCAGCGCGGCGGGGTGCCGAGCGCATATGACCGCGTCCTGGCCACCCGATTGGGCACGGCCGCAGCCGATTTGGTGGCACGCCGGGGCTGGGGGCGGATGGTGGCGTTGCAGGGTGTCGAGGTAGTCGACGTGGATCTGCGGGCGGCCCTGGCCGAGCTGAAGACCGTGCCGGGACATCTGTACGACGAGGCCGCAATGCTCTTCGGCGGGCCCGGCATCACCGCTATCGCGTGACGCCGGACCCGCCGAATGGGTCGTGCTGAGCTACAACAGGATCGACATGGGCGCGGCCACCAAGGCCGCCAGCCGGTCCAGCCACCGGGCGGCAACAGCGCCGTCGGCCGCTCGGTGGTCGACCGATAGCGTCACGGAGACCACCGTGCCCGCAACGATCGAATCGTCCGGCGCGACCACCGGTCGCTTACCGGCCGCGCCGATCGCCAGGATCGCGGCCTGCGGCGGGTTGATGATGGCGGCGAATTCGTCGACACCGAACATGCCCAGGTTGGAGATCGTCAGCGTGCCGCCCTCTAGCTCGGACTGCTGCAGCCGGCCTGCATTCGCCCGGGATATAGCGTCCTTGACAGTCGCCGACAAGGTGGACAGCGACAACGATTCCACTCCGCGCACGGTTGGCGTGACCAGACCGCGCTCACTGGCCACTGCCACCGACACGTCGGCGCGCTCGTAGGACAGCATGGCGTCGTCGGTCCACACCACGTTCATCTCGGGCACATCGACCAGCGCCCGGCCGGCCGCCTTGATGAAGAAGTCGTTGACCGAGATTCGTTGACTGGCTTGGCTGTTGACCTCGTTACGCAACGTCAGCAGGGCGTCCACCCGCAGGTGCCGGGTCAGATAGAAGTGCGGTGCGGTGCGCTTGCTCTCCTGCAGCCGAGACGCGATGGTCCGGCGCAACTTGCTGTGCGGGGTTACTGTGCTCGCGCCTGCCTCGGACACCACCGCCGGGGCTGCGGCGGGTTTGGGCTCCGGGGACGCCACTGGGGCGACCGGCACGGCTGCGGCGGCGGCACGCACGTCGTCGCGCAGGATCCGGCCATTGGGGCCGGACCCGGTGAGGGTCACCAGGTCGACGTCCAGTTCGGTCGCGATCCGGCGGGCGAGCGGGCTGGCGAAGATCCTTCCTGACCCGTTCCCGTTCGCGGAAGTGGGTGCCGGAGCCCCGGAGCTGGCCGGAACCGGTTCGGGGGTGACGATCTCGGCGGCCGCGAAGGCCACCGGTGCGGCAGGCGCGGCAGCGCCCCGGACCTGGGCGACAAGTTCGTCGGCAGCCGCCGTCGACTCTCCGGGCTCCCGCAGCACCGCTATCGGATCTCCGACGGGCACCGTGGAGCCCGGCTCCACCAGTAGTGCGTGCACCACGGCGTCGTCATCGACCTCGATCTCGACGAGGGCCTTCTCGGTTTCGACCGAGGCCACCACGTCTCCGGCCTTCAGGCTGGCCCCGGCCTGCACCGACCAGGCGTCCAGCAGTGCCTCGTCGGAATCGGCGGAGACCCCGGGCATTCTCAGCAGGCGTGCCACGCGTGCGTCCTTTCTTAAAAGTGAAGAGTGTCAGACGATCTCGGTCAGAGCGGACACGATGTCTTCGGTGCTGGCCAGGGCGGCAGTCTCCAACACCTTGGAGATGCTCGGCGCGGACTCGGCGCCGCTGACCCTGGTGACCGGAGCATCCAGCCAGTCGAAGAAGCGCCGGTTGATCTCGTCGGCCAGCCAGGTTCCGTAGGACGTGCCGACGGCACCCTGCTCGACGATCAGCACTCTGTTGGTCTTGCGGATCGACTCGCCCAGGGTGTCCCAGTCGACGCTGGCGCGATCCAGCCAGCGCAGATCGATGACCTCACCATCCACACCAGACCGTTCGACCGCCTCCAGTGAGCGCCCCACCATCGAGAGGTAGCTGATCACCGTGACGGCCGAACCTTCGCGGCGCACAGCCGCTGTGCCGAAGGGCAGGCAGTAATCCAGGTCCTTGGGGGCGTCGCCGACGCTCTTGTACAGGTCGGCGTCGTGTTCCAGAACGGCCACCGGATCCTTGAGCCGCATGGCGGTGTTGATCAGACCCACGTAGTCCAGGGGAGTGGACGGCGCGATGATCCGCCACCCGACCGAGGTGGCAAGGATACCGGCCGGGTCCATGGAATGTTGTGAGCCGTAACCGGTTCCGGTGCCGATCTTGATGCGCAGGATCAGCGGCATGTCATGGTGGCCGCCGAACATATGCCGGGCCTTGCCGATTTGGTTGAACAGCTGATCGGCCGCCACCCAGAGGAAGTCGGCATACATCAGCTCGATCACCGGGTAGTACCGGCCGTCCAGGGCCAGTCCGCCGCCGAAGCCGGTGAAGGCCGCCTCACTGATTGGGGTGCCCAGGGTGCGGTCGGGGAAGTCGTCGGCCAGACCCTTGGTGGCGCCACGTGATCCGCCGTTGAGACGGTGCACATCTTCGCCGAGCACCACGACGCTCTTGTCCAGGGTCATCCGCCGGTGCATGACGTCGGCGATGACATCGACGAACTTCGCTGGCACCAGTTCGTCGGGGGCGAAATCGCTGTTCTCGCGCACCGCGACATCGGTGAACTCCGGGATATCGCCACGGATACCCACGTTGATGAATTGGGTTGACGGCCAAAGGTTATCGCGAATGTGTAGCTGCCCCGGCTTACCGTTGGGATCTTGTTCGACGACTGTCGAGCCGATCTCGGCCATCACAGACTTGACCCGGGTGCGCACGGCCTTGGCCTGCTCCGCGGTCAGGACACCGCGACGCACTAGATGTTTCTCCACGATTGCGATCGGGTCACGATCGCGCCAGGACTGTTCCTCGGTCTTGCTGCGGTATCCGAAGGCGCTGCCAGGGAAGGGGCCGTTCTGATGGAAGTAGCGGTAGGTGTCGACCTCGATCACTGTCGGGCCACCACCTTTGCGCATGTGCTCGACGGCTTCCTTGGTGGCCAGGTAGACCGCCAGCGTGTCCTGGCCGTCCACCCGCCAACTCGGGATGCCGAAGCCCAGGCCGCGACCGGACAGTCGGGCTTCCCCGGTGGCCTCCTGGACCGAGGTGGACACCGCGTACTGGTTGTTCTCGATGAAGAAGCACACGGGGACGTTCCAGGCCGAGGCCAGGTTGAAGCTCTCCAGCACGGACCCGATGTTCACCGCGCCGTCGCCGAAGTAACTGAAGGAGACGTTGTCGGTGCCTGCGTGGCGGTCGGCCCAACCGAAGCCGACGGCGAACGGGACGGCGCCGCCGACGATGGCGTTGGTGCCCATGGCGCCGGCCTCGGTCCACTGCAGGTGCATCGACCCGCCGCGACCACCGCAGTACCCATCCGCCAGTCCGGCTATCTCCGAGAGAGAGCGGTACAGCACATCGCGGATCTCGGGGGTGAACTCCTCGGTGGCGTCGAATCCCTTGGGTTGGACGTGGCCGAACACCTTGGCCAGGAACTGGTGGTGGCCGCGGTGTGAGCCGTTGATCTGGTCGTCACTGCCCAGCAGTAGCGCCGAGCCGACGGCACCACCTTCCTGTCCGATCGACGAGTGGGCGGGGCCGTTGATCAGCTTCTGGCCGGCCAACTCCAGCACGTACTCCTCGAAGCCGCGGATCAGGTGCAGTTGGACCAGCATGTTCTGCAAGAGGGCTGGATCGGCATCGTCCCAGTCTGTTTGAGTGGTGGTGAGCTCGATCCAGGGGGCGGCGGGGTGCAGGTGTTCAGTGGTGGCCATCGTCTTCTCCCGTTTTCTGGACGTACTAGCAAGACTGCCCGGCGCGCGGTTCGCACCGGTAGGCACGCTGTGCCGGGTTATGCTTCTTGGATATCCATATGAGTACCGCTACATACGGACTGTATAGTACAAGTCTATACAAGAATAGACCAGGGCTAGTGGGTCCTGCCGGGGAGGCACCGATACATGACGGAGACCATCGACCGTAACTCGGCAATACCGCTCTATGTGCAGCTTTCCGATCTGATCCGGGAGCGGATCAAACGGGGCGAATGGGTTCCCGACCAGAAGATCCCGTCGGAGAACGAGCTCAATCAGCTGTATGGCATCAGCCGGATGACGGCTCGTCAGGTGCTGAGCAAGCTGGTCGACGAGGGTTTGCTTTTCCGGGTCCAGGGCAAGGGCACCTTCGTCGCGCACCGCAAGATCAGCACGCAGTCGCCCTCCTACCGCGGCATTCGTGAGCAGCTCGAACAGCAGGGCTATGCGACCAGCACGGAGATCCTAGGTGCCGCGCTGGTGGACGCGGACGCCCGGTCGGCCGAACAGCTGGGGTTGCCTGTGGGCACCCCGGTGTACTCCATCCGGCGGCTGCGCCGGGTCGACGGTGCCCCGATTAGTCTCCATGAATCCTTTGTCCCCCAGTCGCTGGCTCCCGGCGTGATCGACCACGATCTGGTCGGTGAGCAGCTGTGCACGGTGCTCGATCGTGACTTCGGGCTGAGGATGGCCGAGGTGTCGGAGACGCTGGAGGCGGCGACCGCTTCCAAGTCGCAAGCCAAGTTGTTCGGGAACCAGCCCGGTGCGCCGCTACTGCTGCTCGAACAGCGTATCGCCGCACCGGACGGTCACCCCTTCGAGTTCACCCGGATCCATTTCCGTGGGGACGTCATCCGGCTGCAGTTCCACTACAGCCACTGATCCCCGCGGAGCGCCGGACCGGCCTACCGCGTAACGGAATCGCTGTGGGCCGCCAATACCGCTGCGATCCCGTCCAGATCGACGAATCCGCGTGTGTTGCGCACGTCCACCCCGGCCCGCACGGTGGCCGGCCGATCGGATTCACCCAGGTGGTCGACGACGGTGGTCGCCGCCGGGAAGCTGTCCTGTGCGGTGAAATGGCTGACGGTGACAAGGTGGGCCATCCCGGCCGCCGCAGCGGCCGCCGCGCCGGACTGAGAGTCCTCGATGACCACGACCTCGTCGGCGCTGCGGCCGATCTCCTGTGCCGTCAGCAGGTAGATGTCCGGCGCCGGCTTCTTGGCATCGACGATATCTCCGGCGAACACCCCGGCCATCCGGGCCCGCTGGTCCGGTCCGAGAATAGTGTTGAGCACCGCCTCGACGCTGCGCTCGGCCGAGGTCGAGGCGCAGGCCACCTGCCAACCGTCATCGAGGGCCTCCCGGACCAGGCGGGCGATGCCCGGGCGGGCTGGGAGGGCGCCGTCCTGCACCAGATCGACATAGATCGACGATTTGAGCTTGTGTGCCGCCAGGATGTTCGCGTCGAGTTCGGCGCCGGAGCCGAGATCGATCTCGGGGTTCTGCTGCAGGAAGGCGCGCAGTCGCTCCTTACCGCCGCCCACTTTGAGCAGTGGATCGTATTCGTCTGCAGTCCAATGAAATCCGAATCCGAGTTCGTCGAAGGCGCGGTTGAAGGCGACGAGGTGCCCGTCCAGTTCCGTCTCGGCGAGCACACCGTCGCAATCGAGGATGAGGGCGGCGGTCATGCTGGCACGCCGATCCGCTGCGCTGAGCCGAACAGCGCGATGTGCTGGGCGACGATCTCGCGCACCGACGCGCCCACCTGATCGAACAGTTTCACCGGCTCCCACTTACCGGTGCGCTCGGCCTCGGCGAGGTGATCGCGGGCCGAATGCATGTAGGCCAGTTTGAGTGCGGTGGAGATGTTGATCTTGGACACTCCGGCGTCGATGAACGCGGTGAACTCGTCGGGGGACAGCCCGGTGCCGCCGTGCAGCACGATCGAGATATCACTTTGTGCAGAAAGGCTTTTCACTCGGTCAACGAGCAACACCGGTGCGGCCGTGTATAGGCCGTGCGCGGTACCCAGCGCGGGGGCGATCAGGTCGGAACCGGTGTCGTGGGCGACGGCGATCAGTTGTTCGTCGCTGTAGTAGTGCACATTTGGGTCATCGGATCCGATACCGTCTTCGACGCCGACGATGTTCTCGATCTCGGTCTCGACGTCCACGCCGGCCGCATGAGCCTCGGCGACCACCTCGCGGGTCTGCGCCCAGGCCTCGTCGAGCGGCCGGTCGGAGGCGTCGAACAGCACCGAAGACCAACCGTGGGCGATGGTTTCGGTGATGACGGCCCGATCCGGGCAGTGGTCCAGGTGCAGGGCCACCGGCACCCGTGCGGCGTCGGCGGCGGCCTGCGCGGTGGCAGCCAGCACGGCGGCGCCGAAATACTTCACCGTCTTCACCGAGGTCTGCAGGATGATGGGCGAAGCGGCCTCGTCGGCCGCGGCGACCACCGCGGCGATGGAGATGCCATCCACGATGTTGACGGCAGGAACGGCATAGCCATCCGCGCGTGCCTGCCGGGTGAGCTCCTTCGTGCTGGCAAAACTCATGGTGCCGTCCTTGTTGTCGCGCCGGCGCGGAAGCCGGCTCCCTTGCAGATGTTCCTGTCAATTGTACAAACAACTATATACATCATATTACAACCCGCCGCCAGCTCGCGCGGAACGCTCCAGAACCCGGTCGAACAGGTCGTCGTTCCAATGCCCGGCGTACATCAGAAGGTCGGTGACCGTCATCCGGTCCCGCATGAAAGGCAGTGCCCGCAAGGCCCACCGTGCCCGCTCGGGAGTCACTCGCGGAGCCAGCTCGGCGAACCGCATGGGGGCACCCCAGTGCCGCAACGCGGCGGCCGGCTGCTCCGGGGTCCCGACCAGTGCGCGCAGAGCATGGCGGTGGCCGGGGCGGTCGGCATAGAACGCCGACACCTGCTGGGCCGCACCGTTCCAACGCGTTGCCTTCGCCTGCACGGCGCGCCAGCATTCGTCCCCCAGCGTGCCACTGGGGTCCAGCGGTTGCCAGGTGTGGCGCACCTGCTGCTCCAGA
Organism: Mycolicibacterium komossense; assembly: GCF_025822605.1. Lineage (GTDB taxonomy): Bacteria > Actinomycetota > Actinomycetes > Mycobacteriales > Mycobacteriaceae > Mycobacterium > Mycobacterium komossense. The sequence continues at coordinate 350,253 of NZ_JACKTY010000012.1, forward strand.
TCGGTGGGCACGGTCAGGTCCGCAGGATCCAGCTCCAGGATCCCGATCTCGTTCAGCGCGATATCCCACAGCGCACTTGCCACGATGCTGGCGACGCCGACCTGGGCCCCGTGTAGATCGTGGGCGGCGCCCTCGGCCATCGCGGCCATGTCCAGGACATGGCTGATCAGATGCTCGGCACCGGACAACGGAGCCGTGGACCCGGCCCCACCGATGACCAGACCGCCGATGGTCAGTGTTTCGTTCAGCGCGTCGAGTCGGCCGCCGGCGCTCAACGTGTGGTCGGCAATCCGGAGGGCGGCAGTGCGCACCGGATCGACATAACGACTGTCGTACCCACCGCTGTCCATCCCGATCGCGCAGGACAGATACCAATCCGCTGGCGCACACCAGATCGCCACGGCGTCACCGACACCCGCGCACGACAGCCGCTGCGGTGCCGCAGCGAGCACGTCGTGGTCGATCACCAGGGCCGCCGGCCACGCGCTGGGCTGGGTACGTTTGGCGCCGCTGATCACCAGCACCGACAGCGGGTCCGAGTACCCGTTGACCGAAGCTGCCGTCTGCACCGAGATCACCGGGATGTCCAGTTCGCGGCCCACCACCTTGCCGAGATCGCTGATCGTGCCAGAACCCACCGCAATGAGCGCCGCGGCTCCGTGGGTACCCGCGGTCGCGGCGGACACCGTCGGCTCGTCGAGGGTCACCCCGTGCGGCCCCTCGGCGGCGACCACCGCGCGCAGGGTTCGGTCACCGACCAGATCCGCGATCAGGTCGGCCAGGTTCTCGGCCCCGACGAACTTCTGGGTGGCGTCGGCGAGCAGTACCAGCTCACCGGTCGGGGCCAGAGTGTCCAGCAGATCTGGAAGTCTGCGCAGCGCACCCGGACCTGACTCCAGTTGCATTGCTCCGGACGAGAATTCGTCAGCCAACGTTTCCATCGATGTCACTGGCACGTGCTGCCTCAATTCCGGACGAAATCGTCGTCGAGTAGGTGGTCGATACGGTCCAGGACGAAATCTGGGCGCTGGCCGCTGGGTGCGGCGCTCAGCATGGCCCGATTGGTTTCACCGGTTAGGACCAGCGCCGAGCTCATCCCGGTGTTCCGAGCGAACACCACGTCGGTGGACAGCCGGTCACCCACCATGACACTGGTGGCCGGGTTCAGGCCGGATTCCGCACTGATGATCTCCAGCAGATCCTTGGAGGGCTTGCCGAACACCGCTTCACAGTCCACCTGGGTCCCGGCGGTGATGGCCGCGGTGATGCAGGCCGCGTCAGGTTCGCCGCGGCCGCCGGGGAACGGGCAGAACCGGTCGGGATTCGTGGTCACCAGTCTGGCCCGTTTGTGGAACCACAGTGCGTCGAAGGCGATCTGCAGCTTGCGATAGTCGAAGGTGCGGTCATAGGAACTCACCACCAGATCAATGCGTTCGGGATCGTCGCACAGGGTGATACCAGCGCTGCGCAGCGCATCGGTGAGTGGTTGTTCGCCGATGGGGAAGACCTGCGCGGTCGGCATGTGGCTGCGGATCCAGCTCACGGTGGCCGCGAGGCTGGTGTAGACATCCTGCACCGGAGTGGGCAACCCCAGCCGGGTCAGTTTGTCGGCGTACTCATCTGGTCGTTTGGTGGGATTGTTGCTGCAGAACACGACCCGGCGTGCCCGCTCTCGCAACGTCTCGATCAGATGCTGCACGCCGGGCAGCAGCGTTTCCCCGAGGTAGATGGTGCCGTCCAGGTCGAAGACGTAGGACTCGAACGCCGGAATCTGGGCAGTGTCAAAAATGTTCTCGGACATCGATGGATCAGGCGGCATCGTCGGCGGCGGCGGCGCGGCGGGTGGCGGCCTGTAACCGGTCCCAGACGCCCATCATCGACTGTCGGATATCGCGGTAGATCTCGAAGAACTCGTCGTACCGCGCAGTTTTGGCCGGATCCGGGGTGTAGGTGCGCACGATGTCGACAACTTCGTCCACCGCCTCCCCGTAACCGGAGTACACGCCGGCGCCGATGCCGGCCACGATTGCCGCTCCCTTGGCGCCGAACTCTGTGCCGGCGGGCACCACGATGGTGCGGCCCAGCACGTCGGCGAAGATCTGGCACCACACTTCGCTGTTGACGCCACCGCCGGCCATTCGGACGGTGTCGACCCTGGTCGGGATCGAGTCCAGGCAGTCCCGGATGCCGTAGGCCACACCCTCATATACCGAACGCAACAGGTCGAACCGGTCGTGATTGCCGGTGATCCCGCTGAATGAACCGCGGGCGCTGGGCCGGACGAACGGGGCGCGTTCACCGCCGGGAGCGAGGTAACCGTGGAAGATGACGCCGCGTGACCCCACCGGGGTGGCGAGCACCCGCTGGTCAAGATAGGTGAACAGGTCCGCGTCGCTCGACTCGTCTCGGAACGGGTTGCCGAACTCGCGCAGGAACCAGTCCAGGTTCGGGGTGCAGAAGTTGGTGCCCATCGCCCGGATCCAGGTGTCCGGCCCGTGCGGGATCATCCACCCGACGTCATCGGGCTTGAACCCGGCATCCAGATCATCGGTGCACACCGTGACGATGCCCGCGGTGCCGATGACGGCCATGCAGTCACCGGGGCGGGCCACGCCGACCCCAAGCGAGGACGCAGTGATATCCATCTGCCCCTTATAAACTGGTGTGCCCTCGGCTAATCCGGTGAGCGCGGCAGCGGCGGCGGTGACAGTGCCCGCCAACTCGGTGGGCTTCTTGATCGGTGGCAGCACCGACGCGATGTGGTCGATACCCCAGATCGCGTTGGCCTCAGGGGACCACTGCCGGGTGCGTACGTCGATGCCGGACAGGCTGGCGTCGGACGGATCGGTAGAGATGTCGCCGGTCAGGTTGAACGCCACCCAGTCCTTGCACCAGAGGTTTTTGGCGCCGTCGAGCAGTTCCTGCTGGTTCTCGGCCCGCCAGCGCAGCAGCGCCGAACTGGTGCCGGCGTACGGGCCGGTGCCGGTGGTGCCGAACTGTTTGGTGACACTGCCGTCGGCATACCAGGAATCGATGAGATCACCGGCGCGACCGTCGGTCCAGAGGATGGCCGGGCCGCGCGGCGTCCCGGTCTGTTCGTCCACCAGCCAGCTGCCGTCACCCTGGCCGGTGACGGCGATCGCGGTGATCTGGCTGGGGCTGACCTCGGAGCAGGACAGCGCGTCGCGGACGGCTGATGCCGCCGCGGTCCAGACCTCGTCCATGTTCTCCTCGGCTAGGTGTGGCTGCGGGTTGGTCACCACCACGCTGTGTGCGCCGCGAGCCAGTTCGTGCCCCGCGAGGTCGAACACGGCCGCCTTCAGTACCGATGTTCCTGCGTCGATACCCAGTAGGTAGCTGTCCATCTGAAGTCCTGTCCCTAGCGTGCGGTCGTGAGTCAGATTACATCTCTAGACATGTATATACCGTATAGTCCTGGGGCGGTAGACCTAATTTCACCAGTCGATGCGAGGAGCATGACCGATGCGAGCCCTGGTCAAATACGAGTCGGGTCCGGGCAATGTTGCGCTGTGCGAAATCGCCTCCCCAGCAACGCAACCCGGCCATGTTCTGATCGACGTCGCCTACGGCGCCGTCTGCGGCACGGACCGTCTGGCGGTCGAGGGCGGGCATGACTTCCACGTGCCGCGCACCCTGGGGCACGAGGCCTCGGGTGTGGTGGCCGCGCTCGGCGCGGGACTGCGTCGGGACGATCTCCAGGTGGGTACGCGGGTCACTGTCGAGACCGACGCCTACCTGTGCATGCGGTGTGAGTACTGCCTGCGCGAGGAGTACAACCGGTGCCCGAGCCGGCGGGGTATCGGGACGACCGCCGACGGTGCTCTGGCCGAACAACTTTCGATACCCGAGCGAGCGGTGCATGCGCTGCCGGACAGCGTGGGATTGCTGGCTGGTGCGCTCACCGAACCGTTGGCCATTGCCGTGCACGCGGTCATCGAACAGAGTCCCTCGCTGGCCGGACAGGTGGTCGTGGTGATCGGCCCCGGCGCGATCGGACAGCTGTGCGCCCAGGTGGCGCACGCGGTGGGTGCCACCGTCGTCTTGGTGGGCCGCAGCCGGCATCTCGAAACGCTGCGCCGTCTGCTGATTTCGGCATCCCGTATATCGTTGACGGCCAGACCGGGGACCTTCGGGCCGTGGTGGATGCCGTCACCGAAGGCTACGGCGCTCATTCGGTCTTCGAGTGCAGCGGCGCAGATGACGTGCTCGATACTGCGATTCCGTTGCTGCGCAGGGGCGGTCGACTGGTCCAGGTGGCATTTCGCCGATCGCCGCGAGTCGAGGTCGACTACGAGCGGGTGACTAACTTCGAGCTGGAGTTGGTCGGCTCGCGGGGCAAACGCCCGTCCAGTTACCGCACAGCGCTGCGGCTGATGCAGGATGGGCGCGTCGATGTCACGCAGGTGCAGCCCAGGGTCCTGCCCATCGAGAAGTGGCAGCAAGGACTGGATTTGGTTGCCAAAGGTCGCAAGGTGGTCTTCGAACTGGCGCGCTGAGCCCGCCGATGACGAGAGCGGCCCGGTGACCAGTTGGTCACCGGGCCGCATTGCCGCGGTGGTCAGGTCAGGCCACCTGATTGGTCCAGCCCCGGGTCAGCTGACGTGCGGCTGTCCAGCCGGCGTACATGCTGTCTGCCTGGTCGCGGCTGATCTGTGGCTCGAACATTCGGTCCACCACCCACTTGGCTTCCACCTCGTCTAGGCTGCCGTAGACTCCGGCAGACAGTCCGGCCAGCAGCATCGCACCGAAGATCGTCGCCTCGGAGTTCTGTGGACGGGCTACCGGGACGCCGAGAATGTCGGCCTGCAGTTGGCAGAGCAGGTCGTTCTTGACTGCCCCGCCGTCCACTCGGAGTTCGGGAATGTCGAAACCCGAACCCAATACGGCGGCGTCGACCAGATCGCGGGTCTGGAAGACCATCGACTCGACTGCGGCCCGGATGACGTGCAAGCGATTGGTGGCGTTGCTCATCCCGACCAGCACCGCGCGGGCGGACGGATCCCACGTTGGTGCGGCCAGTCCAGTGAATGCCGGTACCAGGTAGACACCTTCGGTGCTGGAGACCTGTCCGGCATACCACTCGCTGTCCGGTGCGGCATGGATGAGCTGCAGGTCATCTCGCAACCACTGCATGGTCTTGCCCATTGCGTAGACCACGCCCTCGGTCTCGTAGCACAGTTGTCCGCCGATGTTCCACGCTGCGCTGGGCGTCAGTCCTTGCGGGCGGAAAGCATTCGGGCCGTTGTTGATGTTCAGTACGCCTGCGGTGCCGTAGGTCATCTTGACCTGGCCGGGGTGCAGGGCCGCCTGGCCGAACAGTCCGGCCTGCTGATCGCCGAGCACTGCGGTGATCGGCACTGCGGCTCCAAAAGTGGCGTCGATGCTGCCGAATTCGGCGTCGGAAGCCACGATCTCGGGCAGCATACTGCGTGGGATTCGCATGTGTGCCAACAGGTCGTCGTCCCATTCGCACGTCGCCAGGTTCATCATCATGGTCTGCGACGCGTTGGATGGCTCGGTGCAGAAGGAGGTGCGGCCGGTCAGGTTCCAGATCAGCCAGCTGTCGACGGTGCCTGCCAGCAGTTCGCCGCGCTCCGCACGTTCCTGGGCGCCGGGTACAGCGTCCAGGATCCAGCGGATCTTAGACGCCGCGTAGAACGCGTCGGGGACCAGACCGGTGCGTTCCATGATCAGATCGCCGAAACCCGATGCCACCCACTGTGCGACGATCTCATCGGAATGTCTTGAGGCCCATACGATCAGGTTGTAAATCGGGCGTCCGGTGGCTTTGTCCCAGACCAGTGCCGATTCGCGCTGGTTGGTCAGTCCGACGGCGGACAGCTGCTCCGGCCTGATCCCGGCGGTACGCAGTGCCGCGCGCATCACCTCCAGTTGGGTGTTGAGAATCTGCATCGGATCGTGTTCCAGCCAGCCCGGCCTGGGATAGAGCTGGGTCAGCTCGGCCTGACCGAAACCGAGGACGTTGGTGTCCTCATCCATCACGAAGGCACGTGCGCTGGTGGTGCCTTCGTCGACACCGAGAATGTACTGAGGCATGGATGTACTCCAAGAGAAGTGGGCCAAAAGCGAAGGGGGAAGTGGGTTTCAGGCCGCGTCAGGCGACGGTGACCTGGTGGGCCCAGCCCTTGGTGAGTTCCCGGGCGGCGCGCCAACCGGAGTACAGCTCATCGGCGCGGTCGGCGCTCATCTGTGGCTCGAACACGCGGTCCACTACCCACTTGGACTCGACCTCATCGAGACTGGCATACACACCGGTCGACAGGCCGGCCAGTAGCATGGCGCCGAAGATGGTGGCCTCGGGGTTGCGCGGCCGGATGACCGGGATGCCCAGGATATCGGCCTGCAGTTGGCAGAGCAGATTGTTCTTGACCGCACCGCCGTCGATGCGCAGTTCGGGGATCTTGATATCGGAGCCTGCCAACGCAGCCTCCACCACGTCGCGCGTCTGGTACACCATCGACTCGACGGCAGCCCGGATGATGTGCAGCCGGGTGGTGGAGTTGCTCATCCCGATAATGGCCGCACGCGCGTGCGGATCCCAGGTAGGTGCGGCCAGCCCGGTGAAGGCGGGGATGAGGTAGACGCCTTCGGTGGTCGCCACCTGTCCGGCGTACCACTCGCTGTCGGGTGCGGCGTGGATGAGTTGCAGGTCATCTCGCAGCCACTGCATGGTCTTGCCCATCGAGAACAGCACGCCCTCGACCTCGTAGGCCACCTTGCCCTGCACGCCCCAGGCCACACTGGGCGTCAAGCCTTCGACGCGTAAAGGTGTTGCCCCACAGTTGATATTGAGTACCCCGGCGGTACCGTAGGTCATCTTCACCCGGCCCGGCTGGTATGCCGCCTGTCCGAACAGTCCGGCCTGCTGATCGCCGAGATTGGAGCCGATCGGTACCGCTGCGCCGAAGGTGGCCTCCAGATCACCGAAATGTGAATCCGAGGGCATGATCTCGGCCAGCATGCAACGCGGGATGCCGTAGTGGTTGAGCAGCTCCTGGTCCCACTGCAAGGTCTTGAGATCCATCATCATAGTGCGCGAGGCGTTGGAGTAGTCGGTGACAAACGACTTGCGGCCGGTCAGGTTCCAGATCAGCCAGGTGTCGACCGTGCCTGCGAGCAGTTCCCCGCGCTCGGCGCGCTCCTGGGCGCCGGGGACCCGGTCCAGAATCCAGCGGATCTTCGAGCCGGTGTAATACGCATCCGGGATGAGGCCGGTGCGCTCCTGGATGAGGTCGCCGATACCGTCGGAGACCCATTTGTCGACGACCTCGACCGAGTGCCGTGACGCCCACACCACCGCGTTGTAGATCGGGCGGCCGGTGTCCTTTTCCCATACCACCGCGGTTTCGCGCTGATTGGTCAGCCCGACGCCCCGAAGCTGGTCGGGCGTAATGCCCGCATCTCGCAGCGCGGCTCGGATGACCTCAAGCTGCGTGTTGAGGATCTGCATCGGGTCGTGCTCGATCCACCCCGGTCGTGGGTAGATCTGGGTGAGTTCGGCTTGAGCGAAGCCGTGCACGGTGGTGTTCTCGTCGATGACAAAGGCCCGGGCGCTGGTGGTGCCCTCATCGATTCCAAGGATGTAGTCGGCCATTTCCCCAAATTCTCTGTGATGGAGGTCCAGTGTGGCCTGTTCAGTGACATGAGTCACTGAACGGCGTGGGCCCAACATATGGGTACGCAGATGTATAGTCAAGTATTGCCATGTAAGTATGTATGTGATTAGGCTCTCGCGGCGGGATGACGTAGATCACCTTCCCATTCTTCAGCCGATCACGGCTGCAGGTCTTCCATCGTTGCGAGACAAGGGCTGTCCATGACTTTTGACATCTACTCGCTGTTGTCCTCGGCCGGCGGCGGTTTCTTCGGAGCCGCGATCGGCGGACTGCACTCCTTCGCCTTCACCGGCCTGATGGTGCTGGCCGGGATACTGGCACTGATCGCCGATCCACACTCGACCTTCTTGTCCGACATAGCTTTCGGACCGGCGTTCGGGCCACATATCGCGTTCGCCGGCGGCGTTGCCTCGGCTGCCTACGCTGCCCGCAAGGCCGAGCTGGCAGGTAAGGACATCGTCACGCCACTGGCCAAGTTCGCCAAACCCGACGTCCTGCTGGTAGGCGCCGCATTCGGTGTGCTCGGGTACCTGTTGCAGAAGGCCATCGCGCAGATCCCGTGGTTCGGCTCGCACACGGACTCCGTCGCGCTGACCGTGATCATCTCTGCGCTGCTGGTGCGAATCATCTTCGGGCACTGCAGGGTTGTCGCCAAGAACGGCTCGGGCGCCTCCGGGTGGGCTGCCTATTCGCCGGTCGACGGTGGCCGCTGGATCGAGGGGCAGGAACGCTTCGTGCCCAACACCGTGCTCGGGGCGTTCGTGGGCCTGCTTGCCTCCTTCATCTCGATCAGCCTCGTGCAGGCATTCCCGCAGCTGGCCGGGGTCGGCCAGGTCTTCATGTTTGGGATCTCGGCGATATCGCTGCTGCTGCTCTCGATGGGGCACGCGATCCCCGTAACCCACCACATCACCTTGGTCGCCGGTCTGGCCGCTCTGACGTTCCTGCCGCTGGTCGGGCACACCTGGCTGGCACTGCTCATCGGTGCGGCCGGAGGCGTCCTGTCGGCCTGGTTCGCCGAGTTCTTCTCCCGGCTGTGGCTGGCCCACGGCGACACCCATATCGATCCACCGGCGGCGGCCGTCTGGCCGGCGACCACCATCGTGCTCGCCATCGCGGCATTCGTGAGTTGAAACAACCGATATGAAATGAGGAGTCACCGCAGATGACCTGGACCATCGAAGAGCTCGCCGGGGTGCGCGCTGTCGCGCTCGACGTGGACGGCACCATCGCCGGCGGTGATCACCAGGTCAGCGAACGGACGCGCCGCGCCATCCAGTCGTTGGCGGCCGAAGGCGTGCCTGCGGTGCTGCTCACCGGTCGCTCGCGGGCCAACACGCTGTCGCTGGCCCGCGAAATCGGCATCACCAACCAGGTCGCCAGCTGTAACGGTGCGGTGGTCTTCGATCCGGTGACCGACGAGAACACCCGAGTGGTGGGGATGGCGCCAGCCGAGATTGAGGCCATCGCGTCCCTGCACGACGATCTGAACCTCGACCTCACCTGGTGGACGGCCGACGAGATCCTAGTCGACCACGACGGTGCGATGCGCAGGCAATTGATTGCGCTGAACGAATCAGAGGTACTGGTCGAGGATTTCGCCGACCAGAATCCGGATTCCATCGTCAAAATGATGCTGCACGGCAGCCCAGAAGCGCTCGACGCCGCGACCGACGAGATCCTGGCCAGGGCGCCTCGGGGAACCCGGTCGATGGATGTGTTCTTCGAGTTCGTGGACACGAATGCCACCAAATGGTCTGCCCTGCAATATATTCTCGCGCCGCTCGGTATCGAGCCCGGTGATGTGATGGGTATCGGCGACGGCGGCAACGACGTGGTGTTCCTGAGTAATATCGGCCATGCCATCGCGATGGGCAATGCCCGGCAGGAGGTCGTCGACGCGGCCCGGCATCAGATCGGACATCATGCGCACGACGGTGCCGCCGAGATCATCGAGCTGGCACAGCGGCTGATCGTCGCCGGCCGGGCCTAGCGGCCTCCGGTGACGCGTCGAAACATCCTCGAACCCAGCAGTTTCCCCGTCGCTCGACTCGCCCTGGAAGGGAACACACCATGCCCGCAGCCTCGTCACTGCGAATGTTCGAACTCATCGAGAACGTCGGTGATGAGTATCTGGTCGCCACCTATGCGATGACGCTGCCCGCCGATACCGATGTGCTGGCCCGAGCCGCAGCCTTCGCGGTGGGCCAAACCATCGGCACCTGGCTTGAAGTGCCTGGCATCACCGAGTCGATGCGGGCTCACCACGAGGCCAGAGTGCTCAGCGTGCTGAGTGTGCCTGCGCTGGACACCGACGGGCCGGGACGTCCGGAGAGCTTCGGCTACCTGGTGCGGTTGGCCTTGCCGACCGTCAATTTCGGTGCCTCTATTCCGATGCTGCTCACCACTGTGCTCGGCAACGACGCCTCCACCTCGGTGGAGGCCAAGCTGGTGGATCTCGAACTGCCCGCGACACTGACCGCACAGTTCGCCGGCCCGAAGTTCGGGGTGGCAGGTCTACGGGAACTGACCGGCGTGACCGATAGGCCGTTGCTGCTCAACATGATCAAGCCGTGCGCCGGCCTGACACCCGAGGCGGCCGCCGATATCTTCGCCCAGACCGCTCTCGGCGGGATCGACATGATCAAAGACGACGAGCTGATCGCCAATCCCGCGTACTCGCCGGTGGTGGATCGGGTCAAACTCTTCACCGAGGCGGCCCGGGTGGCGGCCGACACGACCGGTGTGGAGACCGTCTACATACCGAATGTCACCGACCGTCCTGACCGGATGCTGGCCACCGCGGCCCGTGTTGTCGATGCCGGCGCCCGCGCGCTGATGGTCACCTACGCCACCGTGGGTTACGGCGGGCTGGAGGCCCTGGCTGAGGCGGTGGATGTCCCGGTGCTGGCCCATTTCGCCGGTGCCGCACCGTTTTTCGAGGGACCGAATACGGGGATGAGTGCGCCGCTGGCGATGGGGTTGCTGCCCAGGCTGGCCGGCGCCGACCTGGCGCTGGTGATCAGCCCGTACGGCGGCTATCCGTTACGCGGTCTGCAGTACGTGCGCACCGCCCATCAGTTGCTCTTGCCCCGGCCGGGATTGCTGCCGACGATGCCGGTGATCGGCGGGGGACTGCATCCGGGCACCGTGGACCGTTACATCAGCGAACTGGGTACCGACATCGTGTTGGGTGTCGGGGGTGCCATCCAGGGGCATCCCGGCGGGCCGGCGGCCGGGGTTCGGGCGATGCGCCAGGCGATCGACGCCCGGTTGTCCGGGGTGGGCGCGGCCGAGGCGGCCACGCAGCATCTCGAACTGCGTCAGGCGCTGGACGCCTGGGGCAGCATCTAGCGGAGACCTCGCGCGGAGCTCAGTTCTGCTGAGCTCCGCGCACTTCGTCCACGGTGGCCAGGAATCCGTGCGGATCCACCCCGGCCCGGCCCAGAAACACCCCATCGGGAATACCGGCGAGCTGACCGGCCGTATGGCCGTGTCCGGCGATCGCGGCATAGGTGCCCGGTCCGGCGCTGCCGCCGTAGAGCACCCGGGACTCACCCGGCCGCGCTGCCAGAATCTCCCGCACGCGGGCCACCACCTCGACGATGTGCGCCGGCGGCGCTGGCTCGGCGGCGCCGATGGCCCAGGTCGGTTCGTAGGCCACCACGACCGGGGCCTCCGGGCTGAGATCGGCGAAGGCACTGTCGATCTGAGGTTTGATGATCTCCTCCGGATCGGCGCCACGGGTCGGCTCGCCCACGATGAGGATGGGAACCAGGCCGGCCGATGACGCAGCGGCGGCCTTGGCGGCGAAATCGGCAGGTTCCTCGCCGAAGTACCGCACCCGCTCTGGATGGCCGATCATGGCGAATCGTGCGCCGAGGCCGCCCAGCAGTTCGGCGTTCACCTCGCCGGTATACGCGCCCGCCGGATACCGGGAGACGTCCTGGGTGCCGACCAGCGCGCCGGTCGGACCCAGCGCGCGAATGGCGTCGGTGAGCAGTGGATAGGGAGCGCACAGGAATACGCCGTGTCCGCCGTCGGTGCGGGCTTCCAGCCCGGCTCGGACGACGTTGAGCCATTGCGCGGCCGTCTTCGCATTCAGATAGCTCTTGGGGCTGGCGCCGGTGAGAACCTTGGGCAGCATTGTGGGCTCCTCTTCATCGGGGTCGGTGGATGTTATCAAGTTTGGTATGTAGTTGTGTAACGCTGTATATACATCTGTAGTGTGCTGTACCACACCGTCTTGACCGTCTGAGCCGTGAATGGAGATAACTCGATGGCTGACTTCACCCGTGCGGACTCACCCCGACTGACATCGGTGCCGTACGACCTGGCGATCATCGGAGCGGGGATCAACGGAGCGGCCATCGCCCGCGATGCCGCCCAGCGCGGGCTTCGGGTGGCTCTGCTGGAGCGGGGGGACTTCGGCGAGGGCACCTCGGCGTGGAACAGCCGGCTCATCCACGGCGGGTTGCGCTATCTCGAGCACGGTGAGATCCCGCTGGTCTACGAATCCCTGCACGACCGTGAGTGCCTGTTGCGGATCGCCCCGCACCTGGTCGCTCCGCTGCCCTTCGTCGTCCCGCTGTATGCCCACAACCACAAGCCGGGCTGGATGTTCCGGATCGGCATGGTCCTCTATGACGTGCTGTCGCTGAAGAAGTCGGTGCCACGGCACCGGGCGATGAACCGTAAGGCCATCGCCGCCGAACTGCCCGGCCTCGATCCCGCGGGGTTGTCCGGCGCCCTGCGCTACTACGACGGGCAAGTCGTCTACCCGGAACGTCTGGTCCTGGAGACCGTGCTCTCGGCCCACGCGATGGGTGCCGACGTGGCCAACTACACCGCAGTGCTCGACGTGACCACCGATGCCGACGGCGTGACCGGGGTGTCCGTCCGGGATGCGGACGGCCGCGAATTCCACATCGCCGCACGCTGCGTCGTCAACGCCGCCGGGCCGTGGGTCGACGAACTGGCCGGTCGCAACGGGATCGAACGTCAGATCGGCGGCACCACCGGCACCCACCTGCTGGTCGATCCGTTCCCGGGCGCGCCCGAGGCCTGCATCTACTTCGAGAGCCGCGCCGACAACCGGCCGATCCTGGTCATCCCGTGGAACGGGCGCTATCTGATCGGCACCACCGACGACAGGTTCGACGGCGACCCCGGCTTGGTACGCGGTACCGACGAGGAGATCGCCTACCTGATCAGCGAGACCAACCTGCTCATCCCGGAGGCTGACCTGACCGTCGACGACGTGCTGCTCACTTACACCGGCGTGCGGCCGCTGCCGTACCGGCCGGGCGTCACCGCCGGTGCGATCCCGCGCAGTCATCTCATCGTCGAACACGAGACGGTGCCCCGTCTCATCACGATTGTGGGCGGCAAACTGACCCCGCACCTGAGCCTGGGCAAGCAGACCGTCGACAAGGTTGCCGACCTGCTCGGCGAGGATCTGCCGAAATCCCGCACCGCACGTCAGCAGTTGCCCGGCGCACACGCCCACAACTGGCTCGGCCGGGTGCAGGCCGGCACCACGCTCAAAGCCGGCCTGCCATGGGCCCCGGAGATCGCCGACCGACTGCTCGCCGTGTACGGCGCCCGGGTCCGTCGGGTGCGTCAGCGCTATGAGCAGGACGCCGCCAACCGCGCTGTGTTCGGCACCGGGCGCGGTGCCGTCACCGCCGCCGAGGTGGTGGTCGCGGTGCGCGATGAGGGCGCCCGGACGTTGACCGACATTCTCCATCGCCGCGCCATGGTCGGACTGGAGCCGGCACTGGGCCTCGATGTCGCCGAAGAGGTGGCTGCGTTCGCCGCCGGCTTGCTGGGCTGGGACGACACCCGGGTGCGGGCCGAGATCGACCAATTGCGCGAGTACGTGACCCGGTTGCAGGGTGGGGTGCGCCGCGCCCCACGCCCGGCGCCGGTGGCCTGAGAGGAATGCTGATGTCTGATCTGCCGCACTACGACGTGGTGATCGTGGGCGCTGGCCCGGGCGGTTATGTCGCCGCCGTCCGTTGTGCCCAGCTCGGTCTGCGGACCGCAATCGTGGAAGAGAAGTACTGGGGCGGGGTGTGCCTGAACGTCGGCTGCATACCGTCAAAGGCGTTACTGAAGAACGCTGAGCTGGCCCACACCGTGCTGCGCCGAGCGGCTCAGTTCGGTATCTCCGGGGACGCGCGCTTCGACTATGGGGTGGCCTGGGACCGCAGCCGTGATGTCGCGGCGGGTCGCGTCAAGGGCATCCATTATTTGATGAAGAAGAACGGTGTCACCGAATACAACGGTCGCGGCCATTTCACCGACGCGAACACCCTGAGTATCGACACGGGTTCCGGGGCCGGGGCTCAGCGGATCACCTTCGATCACGCCATCATCGCCACCGGCGCGACGGTGCGGATGCTGCCCGGGGTCACCCTCAGCGTCAACGTGGTGAGCTATGAGGAGCAGATCCTCAGCCGGGAGTTGCCGTCGTCCATCGTGATCGTCGGCGCCGGCGCGATCGGCGTCGAGTTTGCCTACGTGCTGAAGAACTACGGCGTCGAGGTGACGCTGGTCGAGTACCTGGACCGGATCCTGCCCAATGAGGATGCCGACGTCTCCCGCGAACTGGCCAAGCAGTACCGGGAGCTGGGAGTGAACATCCTGACCTCGGTCGCGGTGGATACCGTCGTCGACGACGGCACCTCGGTGACGGTGGCCTATACCGAGCGCGACGGCGCCACCGGCACACTGACCGCCGACAAGGTGCTGATGTCGGTGGGGTTCGCGCCGCGGATCGACGGGTTCGGACTGGAGAACACCGGCGTGACGCTGACCGATCGCGGCGCCGTCGGCGTCGACGCCGAGCTCCGCACGTCCGTCGAACACATCTTCGCCATCGGTGATGTGACGGCGAAGCTGCAACTGGCCCATGTCGCCGAAGCGCAGGGCATCGTCGCTGCCGAGACCATCGCCAAGGCCGACCCCAAGCCGATAGGCGACTACCGGATGATGCCGCGGGCCACCTTCTGCGCGCCGCAGGTGGCCAGCTTCGGCCTGACCGAGGAGCAGGCGCGCGCCGAGCGGGCCGACGTCGTGGTGTCGACTTTCCCGTTCTCGGCCAACGGCAAGGCCCACGGGCTGGGCGAACCGATCGGCTTCGTGAAGCTCATCGCCGATGCTGAGTATCTGGAACTGCTGGGCGCACACCTGATCGGCCCCGATGTGGCCGAGCTGCTGCCGGAGCTCACGCTGGCGCAGCGCTGGGAGCTCACCGCCCACGAATTGGCAGCCAACGTGCACGCCCATCCCACCCTGTCCGAGGCTCTCCAGGAGACCTTCCACGGGCTGGTCGGGCACATGATCAACTTCTGATAACGGTTCTGAGCTGTAGAAGTACGGTATTGATCAGGCAGCCAATACCGTTGCCACAAGGCACGGCATGCCGAAGCGGCTGCATTCCGCATCGGTGAAGGCGTGGCCCCGAATGCAGTAGCGGATTGTGCTCAACCGGTGAGCCGGTAGCGCCGCTCTGGACGCCCGACGCCGTACTGCAGGCGGATTTCCAGCGCGCCGGTGCTCAAGTAGTGCTCCAGGTAGCGACGGGCACTGACCCGCGAAATCCCCACGCGTTCAGCACATTCCGCGGCCGACACTTCGCCTGCGGTGTGTACGGCATCGAGCACCAGCCGTCCGGTTTCCGCGCCCAACCCCTTGGGCAGCACCACCTCGGCCACCTCGGCGGCCGGGGCGCCGAACAGCGCATCCACCAGCGTCTGGTCCGCGCCGCCGTCGGAGCGCAGCGCTGCCGCTCTGGCCGCGAACGCGTCCAGTTTGGCGCTCAGCTGGCCGAATTCGAACGGTTTGATCAGGTAGTCGGCTGCGCCGCCATCGAGTGCGGCACTGACCGTATCGAGCTCGCGGGCGGCGGTGATCATGATGACACCCACCCGGTCGCCCTCGGATCGCAAGCGCCGCAACACCTCCAGGCCGGTCATATCCGGCAGATAGACGTCGAGCAGGAGTAGGTCCGGTTTCAGTTCGCGGGCGGCGGTCAGTGCCTCGGCTCCGGTGCGGGCCACCCCGACGGGCCGAAAGCCCTCGACCCGTTCGACGAACCGGCGGTGGATGTCGGCGACCATGAAATCGTCGTCGACGATCAGGACGTCACGCATGCTCTGGCAATCTCACGACGAACTCGGCGCCGCCCGTCGCGGCGTCGTGGATGTCGACCCGGCCGCCGTGCTGGGCGGTCACCAGCCGGACGAGTGCCAGCCCGATGCCGCGGCCGCCGGGAACCTCGGGCTTGGAGGTGACGCCCCGGGCGAAGATGGACTCCCGGAGGTGTTCTGGCACACCGGGTCCGGAATCGGCGACGGTGATCGTCAAACTTTCGCCATCGTCGATGGTGACGGTGATCCTGGCCCGTTCGGTGCCTTCGGAGACGTCCACCGCGTTGTCGATCAGGTTGCCCAACAGGGTGATCACATCGGTGGCCAGGGCCGGCTCGAGTGCGCTCAGGTGCGAGTCCGGGTCGATCACCAGCGCCACCCCGCTCTCGGCGGCCAACGTGGTTTTCGCGATCAGCAGCGCTGCCACTGCCGGATCGGAAATATGCTGTGTCACAGCATCACTGATCTCGGCCCTGCGCCGGGTCAGGGTGCCGACCAGATCCCGTACCGCGTCGAATTCGCCCAGTTGCACCAGCCCGGAGATGGTGTGCAGCTGGTTGGCGAATTCGTGGGTCTGCGCCCGCAGGGTGTCGGTCACGCTCTTGTGCGACGACAGCTGTCCCTGCATCGACGCCAGTTCGGTACTGTCCCGCATCGTCGTGACGGTACCGATCAGCTGGCCGTCGCTGGTGGCGGCCCGCCGGTTGAGGGCGAGCACCCTGGTCCTGGTGGCGATCACCACATCGCGGTCATCCTCACCGGTGCGCAGAAACTCCATCACCGAGGGATCCATTCCCACCGTGTCGATACGACGTCCCACCGCGGCGTCGGTCAGACCGAGCAGCTCCTGGGCGCTGTCATTGAGAACGGTGATCTCCTCTTCGTTGTTCACCGCGACCACCCCTTCACGAATGCTGTGCAACAACGCTTCCCGATGGTCGGCCAGGCTGGCTATTTCCGCGATCTCCAGGCCCCGGGTGTGGCGTTTGATCCGTCGCGACAACAGCCACGAAGCCAACAGGCCCAACGCGGCGCCCAGTCCGAGGTAGAACAGCAAGCGTTCACCGGCGCCCGAAAGTAGTTGCCAGATCGAGGGATATCCTTCGCTCACCGACGCGATGGCCAGTACGTCGCCGTTGATGCCGAGGATCGGGACCTGGCCCACCAGGCTGTGCGTCCTGTCCACATCGAGGTCGCCGGACCATGCGCGGCCGTCGACCGCCTGGCTGTCACCGAGGCCGAAGGGCTGGCCGACCCGGGCCGGTTGCGATGACACCCGGATGACCCCTTGCGGATCGAGGATCTCAGCCAGCCCGGCGCCCGACAAGGCGACGGCCCGATCCACCTCCGGTGCCAGCACCTGGCCCGCGAAGGGATCGGCGTACCGCTCCCGGACGATCGGGGTCGACGCCATGTTCTCGGCGACCGCAATCATCCGCTGACCGCGGACATCGCGGAATTCGTTGGTGGACTGCGCCACTGACACCGCGCCGACTGCCAGCAGCACGACCGCGACGACCACGATCTGGAACGCCAGGAACTGTCCCGCCAGGCTGGCGCTTTTCCGTGCCGATTTACCCGAACGCTTCCATGAACTCAATGACCAATACTTCCTTTTAGTACGAAAGGGTGACTCACATCACTTCTGGGAACAGTATTGCTGTGCATCACTGTGCACTGGATATCGACTCGAGGGGTGAACGAAGTGTCGAGACGGAGACGATTCGGCGCGGCGGCGGCAATCATGCTGTTGGTCGCCCTACTTTCCGGCTGCGGGGTGACCCGCGGTGACGACCCGTCCGGGATGCACCGCCTGCGCATGATGGTTCCGAACAGTCCCGGCGGTGGCTACGACCTGACCGCACGGACCGCGGTGAAGATCATGGAAGACGAGAACATCACCAGGCGCGTCGAGGTCTTCAACGTCATCGGCGCCGGTGGCACCGTCGCGATGGCCCGGCTGATGAACGAAAGGGGCAACGGCGACCTGATGATGATGATGGGCCTCGGGGTGGTCGGAGCCGTCTTCACCAACGGGTCTTCCGCGCGTGCCTCGGATGCGACCGCGCTGGCGAAGGTGGTCGAGGAGCAGGAAGGGATCCTGGTCCCGGCGGATTCGCCTTATCGGACGATCAGCGATTTCGTCGCGGCCTGGAAGGCTGATCCCGCCAAGGTCACCATCGGCGGTGGATCGTCACCCGGTGGACCCGACCATCTCTTCCCGATGGAGACCGCGAAAGCCGCGGGCGTCGACCCCAAGAAGGTCAACTTCATCTCCTACGACGGTGGCGGCGATCTGCTGACCGCGCTGCTGGGCAAGAAGATCTCCGCGGGTGCAACCGGTCTTGGTGAGTACGTCGACCAGATCGAAGCCGGCCAGGTCCGGGTCCTGGCCGTCTCCGGCAAAGAGCGCGCCGAAGGCATCGACGCACCCACTCTGACCGAGTCCGGCATCGACCTGACCTTCACCAACTGGCGCGGCGTGCTCGCGCCCCCGGGGATCTCCGACGAGGCGCGCCAAGCGCTGGTCAAAACACTCGAAGAGTTACACGCCACCGACGCCTGGAAGGAGGCCCTGGTGAAGAACGGTTGGACAGATGCGTTCATGACGGGACCGCAGTTCGAACAGTTCCTGACCGATCAGGACAACCGGGTCTCGTCCACCCTGACCGAACTGGGTCTGCTGTGAGCGCCCCGGCGGAGGAAGCGCAGAGCCCCGAAGCCGCGGCCCAACCCATTGCGATCGACAAGGCGCAGTACCTGGTGGTGGCCGTACTGGTCCTGGTGGGCGCGTTCCTGGTCTACAACGCGGTGACCCTCCCGGGCGGCTACGCCAAGGTGGATCCCGTTGGGCCCGCACTCTTTCCTGCTGCCATCGGAGTCCTGCTCCTGGTGACCGCGGCGATTCTGGCGATCGCCATCCCGCGGGGCTCCAAGGGGGAGGCGGACGCGGGGGAGGACATCGACCCTGAGTCGCCGGGAGACTGGAAAACTGTCGCCTTGCTGGTCGGACTGTTCGTCGCGACGATCCTGCTGGTGAACTTCCTCGGCTGGGCCATCATGGGCGCGCTGCTGTTCGCCGGTGCCGCAACGGTTCTCGGTAGCAAGCGGTACATCCGCAACATCCTCATCGGCGCGGTGCTGTCGGTGGGTAGCTTCTACGCGTTCTACTCCGGGCTCGGAATCCCGCTGCCCGCAGGCATTCTGGACGGGATTCTCTGATATGGACAACCTGAACTGGCTGCTGCAGGGTTTCGAACAGGCCGCGACCCCGACGAACCTGCTCTATGCCGTCATCGGAGTGCTGCTCGGCACCGCAGTCGGTGTGCTCCCCGGTATCGGGCCCGCGATGACCGTCGCCTTGCTCTTGCCCCTGACCTACAGCCTGCCCCCCAGCGCCGCGTTCATCATGTTCGCGGGGATCTTCTACGGCGGTATGTACGGCGGCTCGACCACCTCGATTCTGCTGAACACCCCGGGAGAGTCATCCTCGGTGATCACCGCGATCGAGGGCAATAAAATGGCCAAGGCCGGCCGCGCCGCGCAAGCGCTGGCGACGGCGGCCATCGGCTCCTTCGTCGCCGGGTCCATCGGCACCGCGCTGCTGGTGCTGTTCGCGCCCGCGGTCTCGCGGTTCGCGGTCACGCTCGGTGCTCCCTCGTACCTCGCCATCATGCTGTTCGCGCTGGTCGCCGTCACCGCGGTGTTGGGCTCGTCGAAACTGCGCGGCTGCATCTCGCTACTGCTCGGGCTGGCGATCGGTCTGGTCGGCATCGACTTCCTCACCGGCCAGGCCAGGGCCACCTTCGGCATCCCGCAGCTCGCCGACGGCATCGACATCGTCGTCATCGCGGTGGCGATCTTCGCCGTCGGCGAGGCGCTGTGGGTGGCCGCGCATCTGCGTCAGCGCCCAGCCGAGGTGATCCCGGTGGGGCGGCCCTGGATGGGCCGTGACGACTGGAAGCGGTCGTGGAAGCCGTGGCTGCGGGGTACCGCGTTGGGATTTCCGTTCGGCGCGCTACCTGCCGGTGGCGCGGAGCTGCCGACGTTCCTGTCGTACATCACCGAGAAGAAGCTGTCGGCGCATCCCGAGGAGTTCGGCAAAGGCGCGATCGAGGGAGTCGCCGGCCCGGAAGCGGCCAACAATGCCTCGGCCGCAGGCACTTTGGTGCCGATGCTCTCGCTGGGTTTGCCCACCAACGCGACCGCCGCGGTGATGCTCACCGCCTTCGTGTCCTACGGCATCCAGCCCGGCCCGACGCTGTTCTCCAAAGAGCCGCTGCTGATCTGGACGTTGATCGCCAGCCTCTTCATCGGCAATCTGCTGTTGTTGATCCTGAACCTGCCGTTGGCGCCGTTGTGGGCCAAACTGCTGCGCACTCCGCGGCCCTACCTGTACGCCGGCATCCTGTTCTTCGCGACGCTCGGTGCGTTCGCGGTGAACGTGCAGCCGCTGGACCTGGCGCTACTGCTGATCTTCGGCCTGCTGGGTCTGATGATGCGACGGTTCGGCCTACCGGTTCTGCCGTTGATCATCGGGGTGATCCTCGGACCGCGAATCGAGCGCCAGTTGCGTCAAAGCCTGCAACTCGGCGCCGGGGAGTGGAACAGTCTGTTCACGGAGCCGGTCGCGATCATCACCTATGTCCTGATGGCGTTGCTCCTGTTGGCTCCGCTGGTGCTGCGGTTGATGCATCGCAGTGAGGAGACCTTGTTGGTGGTCGAGGACGATAGGGATCAGAGAGAGAAGGCCGGCAAGGTGGGGCACTCATGATCGTCATCGGATATACCACCGACATCTACGGACGGGCGGCGCTCGAGGCCGGGATCGCCGAGGCGAAGTTGCGGCAGACCTCGCTGCTGGTGTTCAACTCCACACAGGGCGACTCGTATGTGGACGCGGCGTTCGCGCACAAAACCGAGGTGCACGATCTCGAGGACGTCCTCACAGCGTGCGGGGTGCCGTTCGAGATCGAGCAGCCGGTCGGTGTCTACGCCGCCGATGCGCTGCTGACGGTGATGGATCGCCCGGACGCCGAGCTGCTGGTGATCGGGATCCGGCACCGCAATCCGGTCGGGAAACTGCTCCTGGGCAGTGCGTCCCAGCGGCTGTTGCTGGAATGCGCTAAACCCGTCCTGGCAGTTAAGCCTGCTGAATAACCCGGGCGTGCGGTCCGCGCCCTCTACATTGGATTGGGTGCCCACAGAACACGAACACATCCCGCCGCAGGTTTTCGTTCTCTTCGGAGCCACTGGCGACCTCGCCAAGCGCAAGCTGTTTCCTGGTCTCTACCACCTGGCCGCCGCGGGCCGGCTGCCGCAGGAGTACTTCATCATCGGCTCGGGCCGTCACTCCCCGGGTACCGATGACGAATTCCGCGACCGTGTGCGCGGTGAGCTGGGCGAGTTCGTCAAGGATCTGGACGAGAAGGTCGCCGATGAGCTGCTGAGCCGGTTGTCGTTCCAGACCTCCACCGACGACGACGGGGCCGAGCTGGCTGCGGCGGTGCGTGCCGCGCGCGGGCGTCTCGGCGACGACTCCCGCACGTTGGTCTACCTCTCGGTGCCGCCCGCCGCCACGAAGGCGATGTTCGCCATGCTGGGCAAGGAAGGGATCGCCGAAGGCGCCCGGATCGTGCACGAGAAGCCGTTCGGCACCGATCTGGAGAGTTCCCGGGAACTCGATGCCGCGGTCAAAGCGGTGGTCAGTGAAGATCAGGTGTATCGGATCGACCACTTCCTGGGTAAGGAGGCGGTGCAGAACATCCTCGCGCTGCGGTTCGCCAACGGCCTGATCGAACCGGCGTGGAACCGGTCGAACGTGGTGTCGATACAGATCGACGTGCCCGAGGACCTGACCGTCGAGGGCCGTGGCGCCTTCTACGAGGAGACCGGCTGTTTCCGTGACATGATCTCGACACACCTGATCCAGGTGCTCGGATTCGTTGCGATGGAACCGCCGGAGCGCTTCGACGCGACAGCGCTGCGTAACGAGAAGCACAAGGTCTTCGCGGCGATGAAACCGCTGGATCCCGCGCGGGTGGTGTTCGGGCAGTACGACGGTTACCTCGACGTCGACGGTGTCGCCAAGGGCTCGAAGGTGGAAACCCTGGTCGCGCTGGAGGCTTTCGTCGACACCGACCGCTGGCAGGGCGTTCCGTTCTACCTGCGCACCGGCAAGGCGATGGGCGATAACCGTAAGACGGTGACGCTGACGTTCCGCACCCCGCCGTCGGGGCGATTCGGCGACAACTCCTACGGCCCTGACCATTTGAATATGGAACTGGACGACTCACCGACCGCGGCGATCCACCTGAACGTCAAGCGGCCGGGACCGGATATGGCGTTGACGTGTGCCACCTTTGCGCTCGATCTCGCGCTGGAGGACCCCGACGACGTCCCCCTGGAGGCCTACGAGCGGCTGCTGCTTGACGTCATGCGCGGCGATCAGACCTTGTTCACCCGCTCCGACGAGGTGGACCGGGTGTGGGAGGTCTGCCAGCCCGTCCTCGATAATCCGCCTGCGGTGCAACCGTACGAGCCAGGGTCCTGGGGGCCGGAGGCGGCGCTGACGCTGCCAGGGCCGGACGGGTGGCGGCTGCCCGATGCCTGATGGGCCGGCTTCTGCTTTTCCAGCAATAGCCGACCACGGTCTCATCGGTGATCTGCGGACATGCGCGCTTGTCGGCACCGACGGCACCATCGACTGGTTCTGCGCGCCCCGGTTCGATTCACCGAGCGTTTTCGGCGCCATCCTGGACCGGAAGCGTGGTGGCTGTTGGAGTCTGGTGCCTGTCGGGGAGATCACCCGCACCCAGCAGTTCTACTTTCCGAACTCGACCGTGCTGGCAGCGGCTGGTCCGACGGATCAACGGGGTGCGCGGTAAAGCCCTGGTAAGCATGCGAATCGATGCCAGGCCGGATTATGAGCGGGTGCACTGCACGGCGGAACGGACCGACGGTGGAGTGTTGCTCAGCGGTGACGGGGATGCCGCCCTGTTCGTGCTGGAGGTGTTCGGTTCAGAAAATACCGCTGCGGACACGCCGTCGCGCGGGGCTTCGGACAACACCGATGCGTTGCTCGATGCCACCACCGCCTTTTGGCGAAGGTGGTTTGGCCGCACCGACCACCAGCCTGCCCGAATATATTGGCGGGAGCCGTAATTCGGATTACCGGAGCCCGAGGCGTTCACTCAAACCGAGGACGGGGGATTCTCTGGACGCCGGTGTGCTGCTGATGCCGATCGTGAAGTTCCTCTCGCCCGCCGATCCCAGGTTTCTGTCGACGCTGCGTGCGATCGAACCACATTGGTCACCGACAGCCTGGTGTTCCGCTTCGAGCCGGAGTCCGACGGTCTCGACGGCGAGGAGGGCACGTTCTCGATCTGCTCGTTCTGGTTTGTTGAAGCGCTGGCGCGGGCCGGCCGGCTCGACGATGCGCAGCTGGCGCTGGAGAAGATGTTCTCCTACGCCAACCACGTCGGCCTCTACGCCGAACAGGTCAGCGCCACCGGTGATCTGGTGGGCAACTTCCCGCAGGCGTTCACGCATCTGGCGTTGATCAGCGCGGCCATCAATCTGGACCGCGCGCTGGATAGCTGACCTCGTCCGGCCTTTCCTGGATCGCAGTGGGGAGTGAGTTCACTTGTGTCACTTTAGTTTCAGGTGAGATTCTTGTCGGTGGGGCGGGCTAGTTTCGGGGTGTGAGTTCTGGTCGGGAGGCAGTGCTGGAGGCGCTGGCGGGGGTGGAGGGTGCGGTTTCAGGTGAGATTCTTGTCGGTGGGGCGGGCTAGTTTCGGGGTGTGAGTTCTGGTCGGGAGGCAGTGCTGGAGGCGCTGGCGGGGGTGGAGGGTGCGGTGGAGGTGTTGGCTGGGGTGTCGTGGGACGGGTTGGCTGGTCCTGAGGTGGTGCGGGTGTTGGTGCGGTTGGAGGCGCTGTCGCGGCGTCAGCCGGTGGTCGTGCACCGCTTGATCGGGACGTTGGTGCGCGACGGGTCGGCGAAAGAGCTGGGCACCAAGAATTTCACCGATGTACTGTCGACCGCTTTGCGGATCAGTGGCAAGGACGCTAAGCGGCGGCTCAGGGACGCCGAAGAACTCGGCGAACGCACATCGTTGACTGGTGAGCTGTTGGCGCCGCGGATGCCGCACGTCGCGGGCAAGGACGCTAAGCGGCGGCTCAGGGACGCCGAAGAACTCGGCGAACGCACATCGTTGACTGGTGAGCTGTTGGCGCCGCGGATGCCGCACGTCGCGGCCGGCAAGCTGCCGGGGTTATCGGTGGCGAGCATAGTGCGATCATTCGGGGATTCTTCACGGATCTGCCGGTGTGGGTGGATACGCCGACCCGGGAGAAAGCCGAAGCCGAGTTGGCTGGGGTGGCCGCCGAGTTCGGGCCTGAGGAGTTGCGTAAAGCAGCAGCGTTGATTGCTGCGCTGGTCAATCCGGATGGGGAGTTCTCCGATGCCGACCGGGCCCGTAAACGCGGGGTCACCATCGGCCGGCAGGGCCCGGATGCGATGTCCACCATCAGCGGGCAGATCACCCCGGGAGTTGCGGGCCACGGTGNCCTCGAAATGGGCCGCACCGGGCATGTGCAACCCGGACGACGAGTCGCCCTGTGTCAAAGGCCGACCCAGCCAGGAACAGGTTCAGACTGATCGCCGCACCCCCGGCGCAGCGCCAGCATGATGCGCTGACGGCGATGGGCCGCAACACCCTGTGCTCGGGTGAGTTGGGTAGCTACCACGGTCTGCCGGTCACCATCGTGGTGTCCACCGCCCTCACAGAACTCGAACCCGGGGCTGGACTCGCGGTCACCTCGGGTGGGACCCGGATGCCGATGACCGACGTCGTCCGGCTGGCCTCCCACGCGTTTCATTACCTGGTGATCTTCGACCAGATGGGCCGCGTACTGGACCTGGGTCGCAGCAAGCGGATCGCCTCGGCCGATCAGCGGATCGTCCTGCACGCCAAAGACCGCGGCTGCACATTCCCCGGCTGCACCGTCCCCGGGTTTCTCACCGAAGTCCACCACGCCGAATGCGACTGGGCTGATGACGGCCACACCAACATCAACGATTTGACCCTGGCCTGCGGCCCCCACAACCGCCTCGTCACACCCGGCGGCTGGCGGACCCGTAAACGCAAAGACGGCCGCACCGAATGGATCCCACCACCACAGCTGGACACCGGCCACGGCCGCATCAACAAACACCACCACCCAGAAGAGCTCCTGCGCCGGGACGATGACCCACGCGATGAGGGCGATGAGCCGGAGTAGTTCGTGGGCCGGCGTGGTGGCCGACCCTCCACCGGAGAAGACTGCTGACAAGCGTTACGTGCGCTACGTGTCCTTGCGATGAGTTCTCGCTGGATCCATAGTCTCTTGTGCATGACCAGAACCAACCTGTCGATGTCGATATCCGCGGACGGCTACGTGGCCGGCCCCGAACAGAGCGCGGACAACCCGCTCGGTATCGGCGGCGAAAAATTACATGCCTGGCACCTCGGACCGGAGAAGG
Source organism: Mycolicibacterium komossense (assembly GCF_025822605.1). Classification (GTDB taxonomy): domain Bacteria; phylum Actinomycetota; class Actinomycetes; order Mycobacteriales; family Mycobacteriaceae; genus Mycobacterium; species Mycobacterium komossense. Next base: position 375,590 of record NZ_JACKTY010000012.1, read on the forward strand.
ACCATCCGGTGAACCGGCAGGTCGTCGGGGAGATGATGGACGGTATGGGCGCGACCATCATGGGCCGCAACATGTTCGGACCGGTCCGGGGTGATTGGCAACAGTCGTCCTGGCGAGGATGGTGGGGCGACGAGCCGCCTTATCACTGCCCGGTTTTCGTTCTCACCCACTACCGTAAAGACGCCATTGCGATGGCGGGCGGGACGACGTTCCACTTCGTCACCGAGGGCGTGGAAGCGGCATACTCCCAAGCACTGGCGGCCGCCGACGGTCGGGACATCAGCATCGCCGGTGGAGCGTCATGCGCTCGGCAGGCCATCGCCGCCGGGCTGGTCGACGAGATCGACCTTCAGGTCAGTGCTGTGCTTCTCGGCTCAGGGGAGCGGCTGTTCGACGGCTTCTCCGCCGGCGTGCCTCGGATGGAACTGGTCCGCGTGCTCGAAGCGCCCGGCGTGGCTCACTTGCGCTATCACGTACACCGATAGCACCCGAGGTGGCTAGGGTCGAACGCGTGGGACCCCAGCCTCTCTTCAACGACCTCGAGATCACCGACCGGCTCAGTATCGTCGCCGACGGCCAGACCTGGCTGACCGGCTATCTCGACGCGCTCGGCGATGACGGCTTCGACGGGCCGTCCTTGCTGCCGGACTGGAAGCGCAGACACGTCATCGCCCATATCGGCTACAACGCCAGGGGACTCGGGCGGCTGGTCGACTGGGCGACCACCGGGATCGAGACGCCGATGTACCCGTCGGCGCAGGCGCGTGCCACCGAGATCGACGAGGGGGCACAGGCTTCGCCCTGCGTCCTGCGCGAGTTCGTCGCCGCAAGCGCTGCAGAGCTGACCGCGAAGTGGCGCGTACTGCCATGGGAGGCCTGGCAGGCGACCGTCCGGGTGGTCAGCGGCGCGGAGGTGCCGGCCAGCGCCACCCTGTGGATGCGAGCCAAGGAGGTGTGGATCCACACCGTCGACCTCGGCACCGGTGCGACGTTCGCCGAGTTTCCCCGGGCCGTGCTCAACCAACTGCTGACCGACATCCCGGAAACTCCGCTAACCGGCCCGGCCGCCGGAGTGGTCCGCTGGGCGACCGGCCGGGGTGCCGATGAATTGGAGACTGCTCCCGATTTCGATCCGCCGGCCTGGATGTAGATGGCGATCGACCAGACGTCAGCTCACGATCGCGATACGGACAGTTCGTTGGCGGGCTCTGACCTGGTCCATGTCTGCGAAGTAAATTCGGCCGAACTGACCAAGCTGCAGTTCACCGTCTATCAGCGGAACGGTGACTGAGCGTCCCAACAGCACGCTGCGCAAGTGTGCATCGGTGTTAAGGCTCTCCCAGGCGTTTTCGCCCCGTTCTGTCTGGGCGATGCGGATATGTTCAGGTCCGGGGTGGAGGTACTGCCCGTCGGTGGTGCAGGTCGGGAATATCTTGCTCAGCCCGTCCATCATGTCTTGCAGGATGAACTGCTCGCCCCAATAGTTGACGTCGTCGGACTGCTCCTGGATCAGCACGCTGCAGGTGGTGTGTTGCGAGTAGACGGTCATCAGGCCGTTGTCGAAACCGGACTTACCGGCTGCGTCCTGCGCATGCAAGGTCACGTCTTCGAACGTGGGCCGGCGATCGGATTGGATCGTGAATGAATGATGAAAAGTGGTCATGGTGTGTCCTTTGGTAATTATTCGCCGAGAATCCGTACGGAGATCTGGCGATTCCGGCTACGGGTCTGGTCGAAGTCGATGAAGTAGATGTGCGCGAACTGACCGAGGTCGAGTTCTCCTGCGCTGATCGGCAGCGTCTCGCTCCTGCCGAGGAACGCCGACCGCAGATGGGCATCGGTATTGAGAGTCTCGTGCTTGTCTTCTCCGTGCAGTCTGGAGAATTCGGTGAGCTCTGGGCCGGGGTGTTTGTACTGGCCTTCGACCCGAGTGGTCGGGATGATTTTTTCGCAGACGTCCCAGAGGTCCTGCTGCAGGAATTCCAGCCCGTTGTAGGTGAGGTCGAATGACGCTTCCTGGATCATCACCGAACAGGTGGTGTGATGGGTTGAAACCAGACAGATTCCCTCTGTCACTTGTGATTCCGCGACCACATCTTTTATCTCATCGGTCAGTTGATGGAAGGAAGGGCGTCTGCCGTGGGAGGTGGTGTGCAGCGTTCTGGCGTGGATGACCATCAACGTCCTAACTTGGTTGGGGATGGGCGAAGTGCCCGTGCGTCGACGAAAGCTTCGAGCATGGTGGCTAATTGACCGATCGGATCGCCGACACCGACGATGCCGGAGGCGACACCCACTCCGTCGGCGCCGGCGGCAATGTACTGATGAACCTGGTCCGCTGTGGCTATTCCAGCGCCCTGTTCGACGAGCGTCTGTGAGGAAACCGCCTGTATTGCTTCCGTGCTCGCACGCATGAAATCCAGTCCGCCGGTTCGGCCGGAACCGATCAGGGCGCTGGGCTCGGGATTGAGGATATCCGGTCGATAGACAGCGATGGCGCGGGCATCGTCGACGGTGTCGGCACAGGCAAAGGTGAGCAGATCGAGCTCATTGGCACGATCGATCGTCTGACGTATCTGCGCCAGGGGCACGGGCCGTTCCGCGTGGTTGATGACGACGCCATGTGCACCAGCGGCTTTCAGTCCTTCAGGCAGTACATCGGCGAGTCCGCGACCAGGTCGCAGAGTGTCCATGTAGGGCGCGAGAATGATCAACCTGTCGGTGCACTCGGCGATCCGCCGGATATCGACATACGGTGTGATGAACAGGATGTCGATGTCGTACTCGGCAGCGGCACCGTCGGCCGCCCAGGCCAGTTCGACGACCGCATCACCGTAAAGATAGTTCTTTACCCCTATTTCAAAGAATGGCGTTCGGACAGCTGACTTCACTGGAACTTCCTGGTGCTCATCGTGGGCATATCGTCTTTCCAATCGAGTTCGGACACCGGTTGGCGCGGCAGTGCACGGGGCAGTGCCGAAGGTGGTCAGTCTTCATTCACTACAGGGGATTTCGCCGAACTGCGGCTGGTCGAGGAGGCGATGACCACCTCAATGCCACGCGCCGTCAGTTCAGCGACGAAATCTGGGTCGGCTCCCGCATCGGTGATCAGGGTGTCGATGTGCTTGGTGGCGCAGGCGCGCGCCAGCGCACGGTTTCCCAGCTTCGTCGAGTCCAGAACGACGGTCACTCTGTTGGCGCGCCGGGCAATCTCGGCGGCGATGGCAGCTTCTGATTCGTTATGACATGTCAGTCCTGTGACGAGATCGAGCGCGTTGCCGCCCAGGATGGCCTCGTCGATCGAGATCTCGTCGAGGATCAGCGTGGCCAGCCGCCCGATGAGCTCATAGGACTGTGATCGCACGACGCCACCGACTACGACCAGTTGGAGGGTGGCGCGCACCGTCAGTTCATTGGCGATGTTGATGGCATTGGTGACGATGGTCAGGGCAGGACTGGTGGTGGCGCCGTGGAGATCAGCCCGCATGGCGAGGTGACGTGCCACTTCGGTCGTGGTCGTTCCGCCGGTGATCGCCACCACCGAACCCATGGCCACCCGACTGCTGGCGGCTTCGGCGATCTGGACCTTCTGGGGCACATTGCGTTCTGCGTTGTAGCGCAGCGGCAGATCGTATGCGGTCGAGTTCGATACGGCGCCGCCTCTGGTGCGAGTGATCAGCTGTTGCTGCGCGAGACGATCCAGATCACGGCGGACGGTCGCCGCTGAGACACCGAGACGGACCGCGGCGTCTTCCACATCGATGAAACCGGCATCGGTGAGGATCTCGATGATCTGATTCCATCTCTCCCTGGCGTTCAACGGCTTTCCCCTTCCTCCTGGGTCTGGATGGCTGGCTCTGCTGCCGTACTCGCCAGGCCGAAAAGGTGGGCGGCGTTGTCGTGGAACACACGCTGGATCTCGGTTCGGGACAGCCCCGCTGCGGTCGCGGCCCGGCGGAACGCGTCGATCTGTTCGTAGAGGAGCAGCGTGATCGTCTCGGCCGAGTCAGTTTCACGCATGGTGGGATCGTTCGGTGCGATGTGATATTTGCCGCGTGGCACGACGTTGACGTACTGATCACCCTCGACTATTCGGTGCGCGCGCATGGTGAAGATCGGAAGATCGCTACCGAAGAGGATTCGGCTGGGGCCGACGGCGTCGATGAGCAGGCGCATCACGTCGGAGTTTGTGTTCGCGGTGATGTCGAACAGCAGATTCTGGGTCTGGGACATCGCGGCCATGCCATCGCCCACGTCATGCAGGGTGTACGCCCGCCCGATGTGCGCGATGATCACGCGGGCGTTCGGATACCGTTCGTCGATTTCACGGAGTTGGGCGAGGTTGACCGGGTCCCGTAACCGGCCTGGCCGCGGAATGTGGAGCATCGCGACCCAGCCGTTCGCATTCAGCACATCCAGGTGCGCGGGTGGCAGGAAATCGTAGATCCGGATCTCGTCCTGCGGCAGGTATGCGGGCGCAAAGTTCAGATACGGCTTGCAGCCGTGATGTCCGCCCGAACGGATCGTCGTCTCGAACTCGCCGGCTGACATCGACGGTGTGGTCAGGGCGAGGGACGGGACGCCGTAAGCCGTAGCCGACTGCGTGACGTAGTTGTTGTTGGCTGCTGCATCGATGTTCGTTTCGATACCGGGGAACACGACTGGGATAACCGACTTACCGTCGAGCACGGCGGCGTAGGTCGCTACGAGCTGTTCCACCGGATGGACCACGGCCACCGATGACGCCCAGGCCGCGGATCGACTCGGGGGAGCGGCGTCGGGTGGCAGCAGGTGGTCCGTCGTCCAGATGTGGGTGTGGCAGTCCACAATTCGCTCGGGCAGAAAGTCGTGAATCCGCTCGGCATAGAACTGCCGGTCGTAGTCGGTTAGTTCCAGGGGTGTCATCGCACCGATCCTCTTGCGTCGTCGTAGAGGTGAATCACAGTGTCGGCCAGTCGGCAGTAGTCGGTGAACATGCTCTCGTAGCTGTCGCAATCGGCGGCGGGCGTCACCAGCCGTGCCGCGGGAACGACTGTGGCACAGGCATGTTCGATGTCGGTCCACACGCGGGCGCTCGACCCAACTCCGGCCAGCATCGCGGCCCCCAGACATGCGCTGTGCGCGATGTTGAGCGCCTCGACGGGACGTCCGAGTACGTCGGCGATGATCCGAGTCCACACCGCGCTGTTGGCGGCGCCGCCGAGCAGCCTTATCCGGGAGATGGTGGGGCCGAAGCTTTCGTAGGCCTCGAGCAGTCGCCGCAGCTCGAAACACACTCCCTCCATCACGGCCCGGTAAATCTCGCCTGCGCCGTGCCGGAGCTCGAGGCCGACCATGGTGCCCTTGGCCTGGTCGTTCCACGTGGGAACGCTGGTGCCGTCGAAGTGTGGAAAGAACCGTAGGCCTTGAGAACCCGGTGCGACCTCCGCGACCAACTGCTCGACATCGGCATAGTCGTCCAGGCCGGCGCGGCCGCTGCACACGGTACGGGCCCAATCCAGACAGTTCCCTCCGTTGCGTAGCGATCCGAACTCGCCCCACACGTCCGGGGTCACGTGCGGGCCGAACCCGAAATTCTGGGCGGGATCGGGGATGGGAGTTGCGGTGATACCGAGAACAACCCAGGCGGTGCCGGTCGAGACCAGGACATCCCCCGATTCGACGACGCCTGCACCGAGCGCGGCACAGTACTGATCGTGACCGCCGGCAATGACTTCGACATCGGCGCCAAGGCCAAGAGCTGCCGCAGCGTCGGCTGTCAGTGTGCCGAGAATCGATCCGGGCCGGAGCAACTGCGGCATCCTGGCTTCTTCGATCCCGACGAAAGCCAGTATCTCGCTGTCCCAACTCCCGGCAAGTACGTTGGTGAGTTGGGTGATCCCGGCGGCGTTCATATCTGCGCAGCGCCGCCCGGTCAGGCGCAGGTTGATGAAGTCCGCGGTGCCGAGAAACGCCGATGCGCGGGTGAACAGCTCGGGCTCGTTCTCTCGCATGTCGAGCAACTGCACACAGTTGTAGGCGCCGAACACACGCCATCCTGTGCGTTGAAAGAACTCGGTGGCACCGAAGCGTTCCACGATACGGTCCACTTGAGCGGTGGCGCGTCTGTCCAGCCACGAGCGAGCCGGTGCTATCGGCACGTCATCGCTGTCGATCGCCAGCAGCGATCCGCCCTGGGCTGAGATGCTCAGTGCACGTACCCGTCCGTTGTCATTGCCGGACAGGCACATTCGCACACTCTGCACGACTGCCTGCCACCATTCGTCGGCGTCCTGTTCGACCACCAGCGCGGCAGGGCGCGATAAGGAGTAGCCGCAGTAACCTTCTCCCAGCACGTGGCCGTCGCTGCTGATCAGCATCGCCTTGGTGCCGGTTGTGCCGACATCGATGCCGAGAAGCAATGTTTCAGAATCTGTTTCGCTCATGGGTTGACTCAATCCCCGATGGAGGGCGACGGATTTCCGTTGATGATGAGGTCCATGAGTTGTGGGACGGTGAGTTTCTGGTGAGCCAGTTCTGCCACTTTGCGGCCGTGGCGAAGCACGACGACACGGTCGGCTATCTCGGCCACATGCGGCAGGTCGTGGCTGATGATTCCGACCGCCAGGCCCCGAGAGCGGATCTGTTTGATCAGATCCAGGACTGCCTGTGATTCGCGCAGGCCGAGAGCTGCCGTCGGTTCGTCGAGCAGCATGATGTCTTTCGCCCAATACGCCGAGCGGGCGATGGCCACGCACTGTCGCTGGCCGCCGGACATGGAGCCGATCGGGATTCCCGACACACCAGGGAGGTTGATGTTGAGGGTGGCCACCTCGGCGCGTGCCCGCTGCGCCATCCGCCGGGAATCGAGCACTCCCCACTTCGACAGCTCGCGGCCCAAGAACACGTTGGAGGTGACATCCAGATTCGGGGCCAGAGCCAGCTCCTGATAGACACCCTCGACGCCTTGCAGACGTGCGTCGAGTGGGCTGCTGAACTTGACCTCCGCTCCCTTGAGCATGAGCGTGCCCTCGTCGGGACGCGTTGCCCCGGTGAGCATCTTGATCAGAGTCGACTTTCCTGCGCCGTTGTCCCCGATGATCGCGGTTATTTCGCCGCGCCGAAACTCGATGCTGATGTCTTCGCAGGCGACGATTGCGCCGAACCGTTTGGTGAGACCGCGCGCCTCGTAGGCGATCTGACCGGTCTGGGTCATCGCAACTCTCTTTTCGTCCTGACCTGATCGAACACCACCGCAACCAGTAGGACGGCGCCGAGGAACAGGTACTGGGCGGAAACCCCCAGATTGAGCAGCTGAATCCCGTTGTTGATCACGCCGATGAGCAGCACGCCGATCACGGTGCCGATGATGGCGCCCCTGCCGCCGTTGAGGGCGGTGCCTCCGAGGATCACTGCGGCCAGGATGGACAACTCCAGCCCGGTGGCGGCATACGCGTCGCCGACCGTCGTGTTGCCGGCCAGGCAGACACCCGCCAGCGCCGAGACCGCGCCGCTGAGGACGTAGAGCTGGAATCGGCGCCGCGCCACGGGCACACCGGCCAGTCGCGCCATCCTGCCGTCAGGAGTGCCGCCGATGGCATACCAGTGCCGGCCGAGGACCGTTTTGCGCAGCACGACCCCGACCACCGCAAAGACCACCACCATGATGATCAGTGAGATCGGGATCCCCGCCAGCCGGCCCTGTCCGATCATCCGGATGACCTGATCGTTGATCGGCATGGCGACCCCTGCGGTGATGAGGAATCCGATACCGCGGGAGAGGAACTGGGTCGCGACGGTGACGACGAATGGGTTGACCCCCACGTAGGAGATCACGTAGCCGTTCAGTGCGCCGATGGCGGCACCCGTGATGAGGGCGGCCAGCACCGCCACCCACCACGGCTGCCCCGCCGTGGTCACCACGGCAACCACTGTGCTCGAGAGCGCCATCACCGCGGCGATCGACAGATCCAGGCCTCCGCTGATCAGCACTGCCGTGGTGATCGCCGCGACGATGCCGGTAAAGGACACGGCAGCACCGATATTGATCAGATTCTGGGGCCGCAGGAAGTACGGACTCAGGAATGACATCAACACCGCCAGCGCGATGAGGCCCGCTACCAGCCCGATGTACTGCACGGACAGGCCGCGGCGCATGCTGTCGACGGTGAGCCGTCGCCTTGGCGCCGGGCCGACGTCGGTCGGGGTTGGGGTAGTGATGCTCATCAGGCCTGCGGCAACATCTTGATGGGTGCGTAAATCTCTGCTGGGACGGGCTTTCCGGCCGCGATATCGGCGGCCAGCGGAACCCAGTAGTCACCCCATTGGGCTGCGCCGAGGTCGACCGTGCCGACCAGCGCGGTGTTCCCAGCCTTGATTTCGTTGAGTACCGCGCTGCCGCCGTTGACCCCGGTCACCGCGGCGTTGGTGTGCCGGCCCGCCTGCTTGAGTGCGTTGGCATCGGCCAGGGCCCATGCGTCGGCGATGGTGCAGACCAGGATGTTCTGTGCGTCAGGGTGGGCGGTCAGTACGTCGGTGAAGGCACTCTGCAGCGTCAGTGAGTTGGTCGAGGTGGTGTCGTGGTCGACCTTCTTGATGCCGGGGAAAGCCTTCTCGACAGTTGACTGGCACTCCGAAGCCCGCTTGGCCACCTCAGGACCTGCCGGGGAGAAGAAGGTGGTGAACAGCGTGGTGTTCTCGGCGGTCCAGTTGTGGGATCGAGCATGGTCGACCAGACGCTGTCCTTCGAGGGCGCCCATGTCCGGATTGCTCGGTCCGAACAGCACGGTGCCCTCGGACGCGGTGACCACCTGTACCACCGGGATGCAGGCGTCGGAGTACACCTTGTTGATGGTTCCGAGCAGGGTGTCCACCTGGTTGTTGCTCACGACGACGGCGGGCTCGCGCAGTGCGATGGACCGAGCGGCCTCGACGGGTGCCGTGGTGTCGGGGAACTTGTAGTCGGCGAACGCCAGCTTCACGCCGGTAGCATCAGCTGCTTTGGTCATCGAGTCGTTCATGGTGACGTTGACTTCGAGAGTGGTGTCTTGCGCACCGAAGCCGACAGTGAAGTCGCCGTTCGCCTTTCGCAGTTCGGCGTGCCACTCCTTGGGATGATCGGTGGCCGGAGCGAATTTACAGGTCTCGAAGTCCCAGGACACCCAGTCTGCGCTGTTGCCGCTGTACGGGGCGGTGGAGATCACCGTCGGGTCGAAGCGATCCTCGGGGCCCGAGGAGGAGCTCACGGGGCCTGACGTACAGGCCGCCAGCGAGGTCACGGTCATCACGCCGAGCACGGTTCGGGTCCAACAGTTCGTCATTAGCATGCGATGAAGTCCAATCTGTTGTGTGAGTTGATCATTCGAAGAGCAGGGAGACTTTGACCGAGGGGCTGTCGAGTGCGCCGACCATGGCGATGGCCTCGTCGAACTTCTCCAGGGGGAACTGATGAGAGCAGATTCGGTCCAGGGGCAGCACGGCATCCTCGATCAGCCGGATGGCGGAGGGCCAGCAGTAGGGTCCGAGGTGTGCCCCGCGGATATCGAGTTCCTTGTCGTCGCCGATGATGGACCAGTCGACGGTGACGGGGGCGCTGAACACAGAGAATTCGACGAATGTGCCGAGTTTGCGCAGTAATTCGAGTCCCTGCACCACCGCCGAGGGATGGCCGGTGGCTTCCATGTAGACGTCGGCGCCGTAACCGTCTGTCAAGTCACGGATTGCTTGAACGACGTCTACATCTCGGGGATTGAACGTGGTGTCAGCCCCGCATAGCCGGGCGAGTTCCAGCTTCTTCTCCGAAAGATCCAAGGCGATGACACTTTTGGGTGACTTGGCTCTTGCCCCGACGATCATGCCCAATCCGATCGGGCCACACCCCGCCACCACGACAGTGTCCTCGAAGTGGATGTCGGCACGTTCGATGCCGTGCAGTGCGCAGGACAGTGGTTCGGCGAATGCCGCGTGCTCGGGTTTGACCGACGACGACACCCGGTGGACCCGCGCCTCGGCGGGGATCAGCATGTATTCGGCCATCGCGCCGTCGAACACCCGGAGCCCGAAAATGGTGGTGTCCTCGGCCATCCAGTACTGGCCGCGGCGGATGTACCGATCGTCTCCGCGCGGGACTATCTGCTCGGCAGTGATCCGCTGCCCCTCCTGCACGCCATGGTGTGCGAGTCCGCCGGGGCCGGCCTCCACCACCACCCCAACGAACTCGTGACCTGGTGTTATTCCGCGCTGAACCAGGGGAGGCCGGGAGTCGTCGCCCCAGTATTTGGGTGCCCCGGTGAAGCATTTGTAGTCGCTGGCGCAGATCCCCACCGACTCGACCCGCATCACGAGCTCGTTGGTGCCGGGTACGGGAATCGGTTTGGACTCGAGGCGGTAGTCACCAGGGCCGTAGACGACTACGGCCTGCATTTCACCCTTGGTCACGGCGCTCCTTCGTTGGTTCTGATCGCAATGTAATGCAAGATCATGCTCGAAAGGGTGCTTTTGCGAGCATTGGCAATCAAGTGTTTACAGGGAATTGCTCGAAACGAGGAACGGCGGCCGGCCGAATCCGGCCCAGACGGCGGGGTCACGGCCTCGCTGCTCCGTAGGGACGCGCATACGTCTGGGGATGGTCGTACACCCAGAGGCGCGAGAAGGGGCGATCGTCAGTGGGCGAGGTCGCTGCCGGTGGTGTCCGACCGATCGGTTGCTGAATTCGCAGTATCGGCGGTGAGGTAGCGCGTCAGCATCGCAACTAATTCTCTGCTCAGGACATCCGTGTCGAGGGTTCTGGGGGCGGCCAGCGCCTGGTGGACCACCAACTCGATGGTGAGGACGACCAGCCGGGCTGCGGAGTCCTTGTCCTCGACGATTACCTCCGGCTGAGCGGAAAGGAGCTGTCGCATGGCATCGATCGAAATATCTTGCAGCTCGGAGGCTTTGGCCATCAGTTCGCGAGAACGGGGCGCTTGATCGATGAGTACTCGCAGAAATTCCGGGTCTTGGCGATGGTTATCGATGGCGGTGGCGACGATATCGCGCAATACGTCTTCGATGAGGCGAAGTGATCCGGCCTGTCGGTGTTGGTTAGCTAGGGCGACGCCGGTATCGAGATGTCGTACCGCTAACTCCACCACGATCGCATCTTTGTTGGGGTAGTACTGATACAGCGATCCGATGGAGATGTCGGCCCACTCGGCGATGCGCTTGGTTGTGCCGCGGGCGTAGCCGTACTTGGTGAACACGTGGACCGCTGCCTCGAGGATGCGGTCGCGGGTACGTGCGGATCGCTGCTGCCGCGGCCGTTTACGTGGCTGAAGCCGCCGCTGGCCTGCCGTCACCGCACCTCCTCGCCCAACTAGAGCCGCTCACAGCCTAAACCCGACCACGCCTTGCGTGTGGGGGCTGTAGAGCACCGACCGCGTGGTTGGTCTTGGCGCAGCTGGAATGCGATGAGCAACGAGAAATGTGAACAATGCCGGGTGGGCATGCGCTGCGATGTGGGTTTGCGCTTTCTGTTTCCGCAGGACGGGGGCGTGGCCGAGAGTCGCGAACGCAGAGGACGCGCATCCACAAAAAGCGACTAGCACGGCCGCCCGCCGCTTGCCCATAATAGCGGTACTACCTGCACAGATAGTCCAAAATGCGGCATCGACCGGACGACACAAGAGTTCACATTTATGCCCGTGGGTGAGGTAGGCGTACCGGAAGGAGGTTCTCGTGACCCAGATTGCACGTCGTTGCGACAACGGCTGCAGGTCAACATTGGGCCCGATGGGTGTCGGCTGCCGACACGGGGTGGGCGGCGGCTGAGAGCTTGTGCCCCAGCGCTATTGACGCCGTGTCCGGTACCGGACCGCTGATCTGAGCCATGTCACCCAACGTGGGCTGCGCGCTCAACCCAACCTAGGAATCGATCGATGACCATGAAGCGTGTCCGAGCCCTGCCATCTGCCAGAACCGGTCGGCGATGACGGGCGAGTTGTGGTTTGCCTCTGCGCCCGAAGTACATTCGGCGCTGCTCTCCGCCGGACCGGGACCGGGCCCGCTGCTCACTGCCGCGGCTGCCTGGAACGCCCTGAGTGCCGGGTACAGCGAAGCGGCGATCGAACTTCATCACATGCTCGCGACGGTGCAAGCCGGCGCTTGGGAAGGGGCAAGTGCCGAACAGTATGTCGCCGCACATCAGCCCTTCCTCGGTTGGCTGCAGGACGCCGCAACGGTCAGTGCGAGTACGGCCACCCAGTCGGAACAAGTAGTCGCTGCCTACCTCACAGCAGTCGCCGAAATGCCCACTCTGGCAGAGCTTGCGCTCAACCACACCACACACGCAGTGCTGTTGGGTACCAACTTCTTCGGGATCAACACCATCCCCATCGCCGTCAACGAATCCGACTACCTGAGAATGTGGATTCAGGCCGCAACCGCAATGACCGTCTACGACGGTGTCGCCACCTCGGCAGCTGCCGCGACACCGCAGCTGCCGCCTGTGTCGCCCATCCTGGCTCCCCGATCGCTCGACGGCCACCCACTTGCGAATGCTGCCCAGGTGCAGGCCTTCGAGGCGGAAACCGGGTTGAACAACAGCGCTTCCACGTTGTGGGACCTCATCGAGGGCATCGTGAAGATCTTGATACCGGCGCCGGTCTTCGACGTGATCGAGGCGCTGCAGAACCTCAGCCTCGGCGAGATTCTGACACTGTTGACCACCAATCCTGCCGCGGCATTCAGCATCCTCACTCCGCTGTTCACAGCGCTGGCGGGACTGGTCGGCTACCTCAGCATCAGCGTGACACTGTTCGCATTACAGATCGGGTCGGCGCTCCTGCTCCTCGGTCCGGCCATCGCCCTGCCGCTCACCATCGCCTTGTCCGACCCCAGCCGATTGTTGCCGCCCACTGATCCTGTGCCGGCACCTGCAGGTGCCGATACGGACGGCTCCACGATCGCCCGCCCGCGGATGACAGCGATCTCGGTGTCGCTCACCTCGGCACCCGGCAGCGCGGTGACATCAAGCGCGACGACAGCCACGCCGGCCAGTGGCGTCACCGCACCACCAACCCCCACCACGGGCGTAGCCGGACCGATGTTCTATGCAGTGGCGGCAGCGGATCCCGAGCCACCCGATCCCCCCACCCTCGGTGCGGGGGAAGGCACGCACACCCGGCACGTTGTGGACAGTGCTCTAGCCGCGGCGGGAACTGCCCGGGCCGACGAGTCGCGACCCAGGAAGCGGCGACGTCAAAGGCGGGGCCTCGCCGGTGACAAACCAATGCACGTCTACGAGTATCTCGATGACCCGGCACCAGCAGGCGGTGCCCTCGCAGCGATGACCGACGGCTCAGCGGGTGCCATCGCGTCGTCGGATACCGGGCGCGGTGCCGACATCGCGGGTCGCAGCAAAGTCGTCGGTCACCGGGCAGTGCCCGCCCGCGGATTCGTGCGCGTCGATTCACCCATCGGCGGCGAGGGCAACCCCCCGTCCCGGCCGTTGATCCCCGGCGCCTGGCCGCCGGTGGATGACTCTCCCTGACCGGCCCGAGACCTCGCACCCGGTGCGAGGACTAAACCCGAAGATGCCGGTACCCAACAGGTCTCGGCGATACGAAAGGAATGCCATGGCACCGATCACGGCGCGTCTATCCGATCTGGCCGCAGACGTGCTCTTCACCACTGTGTGCGTCAACGGCGTGACCGAACTGGCCCCACGATTCCTCAAGGCCGGCCTGAGCTGCGAGGCCTTCACCCGCGCCAAGTGGACCCCGGGAGACAAGCTGCAACTGCGTCCTCGTCGAGGGTCGCTGGCGATGCGGACCTACACACCGATCAGCTGGAATCTCGACGAGGGCACAGCTGAGGTGATCGCCTACCGCCATGGTGACGGGCCGGCCGTACGCTGGTTCGACAATGCAGCGGTCGGCGCTGATGCCGAGATCTATGGGCCAAGCCGCTCGCTGGATCTCTCCGATACGGTCGCGGACACGATCTTCGTTGGGGACGAGACCAGCGTCGGATTGGCCTATGCGCTCAGCCATCTCAACCCGTCCGTTCGATACGTTTATGAGACAAGTGATCCCGCGATCTTATCCGGCGCTCTCACCGCACTCGAGATCACCGACAACGCTGACATCATCGTCAAGTCCGACGACCGCAGTGAACTACTGCAATCCATCCTCCGAGTCGCCGAAAACTGCACCGGCCCATCCTTTGACCTCGTCGTGACCGGCGATGCTGCCACCGTCAACGCCGTGCGCCGCGCCCTACGCCGCCGACCAGATCTGACCCACCGGATGAAGGCCCGCGCCTACTGGGCGCACGGACGCGCCGGGCTGAGCTAACGAAACCTCCGACGACACGTAGACCGGAATCGACTGGTGGGGTCGGTTCGTCGATGGTGCGGGCGGTCGAATGGACCGCGAGTTATCAATATTAACAACATGATTGGCCGGCATTGTCGGTGGATTCCCTGACCCATCATGTCCCGACCAGACCGCGTAGGTAATGAAAATCAATGAAATGGATGGAAGAAATGATGTCTGCCACCTCTGGGATTCCGCTGCAGCGCGCAGTCCTGGCAACAGTGACCGGTGCGCTCACCGTCGCGGTACTTCTCGCAGGGACTCCCGCCCGCGCCGAGCCATCTACCACGGTGCCGTCGCCCGACCAGTTGACCGACCAGATATCGGTGATCTTCGACATCAACGCCGACAAGGCGTACCGAGCGTCGTTTCTCGAGGCTGGCGATGCCGCACTCCCCGTTGCCGATGCGGTCGGGGGACCGATGGCGCAGCACCGATCGATGGTGTCCATGCGCATCGAAAACCCGACGCTCAATGGTGATCAGCTGGATACCCAACTGGTCATGTCGGTGATGGGGATCGGCGCGCAGCGCCGGGAGATGGACTGGATCGAGAAAGGCGGAACGTGGAAGCTCTCAACCCGTTCGCTGTGCAGTATTTACCTCGAGACGTCCCGGACCTCCAGTTGCCCACTTTGACAAAGCAATTGGTGGCCGACCCCGTTGAAGATGTCAGCTGTGCTGGCAGCAGCTTCTTAATTTGCAGGTAGGAGGAATCATGGAAGATGTTCTGGTGGTAGGGGGCGGGCCGGTTGGACTGCTTCTCGCCGGCGAGTTATGCCTCGGCGGCGCAAAGCCATTGGTGTTGGAAGGGACTGAGGGGGCCGAGCGTCGGACACGGAGTTTCGGTCAGCGTTCCGTCAACGGACGCAGCGCCCAGACGCTTTCACTACGCGGGCTCATTCCTGCGCTGGAGGCCACGCAGTCAGCGTGGATTGATCACCTGGAGAAGGCCGGGCAGCGGACGAGCGAGGGCGACCAGATCTCCAAGGTGCTGCAACTGATGCGTGACGGTCGCGCTGGCGGCCACTTCGGTGGTCTGCCCTTGGCAGCCAACAGCGCCGATGGCCGCTGTTATCTGATGAAGCAACACATGTTGGAGAACGTACTCGCCGAATGGGCCGCGGGGCTCGGAGTTCGTGTTGTGGCCAATGCCCGGGTGACCGCGGTGCGAAATGAGGAGATCTCGGCGGTCGCGGAATTGGCCGACGGCCGATCGATGCGCGCCAGCTACATCGTTGGTTGCGACGGCGGCCGAAGCGTCGTCCGAAAAAGTGCCGGGTTCTCGTTTCCCGGTACGCCGCCCACCATGACTGGACGGGTCGCGATGGCCGATCTATCAGACGACGACAGGCCTACCGCGGTACTTCGCGGCCCCAACGGTCTCGTCAACAGCTTGATGGTGCCCGGTGAGGTCACGACAGTGGAGTTCGACGGCACGGGACCGGTTGATCGCGACGCACCCATGAGCGCGGCCGAGTTACAAGACAGCATGCTGCGGGCGGGCGGGCTCTCGGTGACCGTCAACAAGCTGCACGCCGGCACCCGGTTCAGTGACAACACCAGACAAGCTGACACCTATCGTCGCGGACGAGTGCTGCTGGCCGGCGATGCCGCGCACGTGCACTCCCCGATCGGCGGACAGGGACTCAACCTCGGTCTGCAAGATGCGGCGAACCTCGGTTGGAAGCTGGCGTCGGTCGTCACCGGTCGCGGCCCAGAATCGCTGCTGGACACCTACACCGCCGAGCGGCATCCCGCCGCCGCACGCGTCTTGCGCAGCACGCGTGGGCAGATTGCGTTGATGCGCCCAGGACCACAAGTTGACGCGCTCCGGGAGATCCTGGCTGAGGTCTTGGCGATCCCCGATGCCCATGAATACTTCGGCGGCCTGGTCAGCGGAGCGGACCTCGACTATGCGCCAGACTCGGCGCACCCCTTGGTCGGTCGCTTCGTGCCCAGCGAACTGTTGAACATGGCAGCGGAGCACATGACCGACGGCCGTTTTCTACTGATCGACTCGGTCGGTGGTGAACGCCTCAGTGACATGGTGGCCGGCAACGACAGAGTGCGAGTCGTGCATCAGGACAGGCCGGAATCGGAAGTCACCGCCCTTTTGGTTCGGCCGGACGGATATGTGGCGTGGATAGGCTCAGACGCGAACAGCGCCGGCCTCCCGGAAGCACTCCACCAGTGGTGCGGACAACCCCTCGCCGGCATCTAGCGCTTCGTGGGCAACGCGATCTGATTCCGGTAAGGACTTGATACCAGTAAGGAAAGGTCTTACACGCCTGGTCATCCGACTCGGCTGTGGCGAAGGGCCTGCGCCTTGACCACGACCCGTACCTGCGGCCAGAAGGCGACGGTCGACCTGAGTCGTGTCGCCGGAGTGTCCGAGGGGGGACTTCGCCACTTACGACACGAGTCGAGGTCTTTGATTTGAGTCGTTGACCAGCGAGTTTACGGAGTGGGCGATTGTGAAGCAATCGGGCTGGCCGGCGAGCGATGGGGAAATCCGTTGTAGTTTGTCTCGGCTGGCTCGGCGTGGCGGTGGAGTGTTGTCACCGGTAACTGAAGTTGATGGACAATGCGGTTATCCATGGAGGGTTGCGCATCGCATTCCGTGGGTCACTAGTGAGCCGGGCGATGGCGGCCGGGGGTGGGGATCGGGAGTTGGCACTTTCAGCGTTGCTTCGGCGACACTCTCGCGGAGTGTCGCCGCCGAGTCGTAGGTGTCTGGAAGTATCTGGAAGCAAGTAGGGCAGCGGAGGGAGAGCGGCATGGCGAGGTCAGACTTGCTGCTTGCGCTGGTTCAATCCGGGGCCGGAGGTGATGATCTCGCGTTTCGGCGTGCGGCCGAAGCCCTGATAGCGGAAGAGAACGCCAAGAAACACAACGTGCTCGCCTCGCAGCTCACCGAAGCTCTGACCCGTCGCCGTAGCACTGCGTCGACCGTCTCGCCGCTGTCGCGTCAGCGTGAGTCGGCGGGCCTCTTCCACGAGATCGAGCCGTTGAGACGGATTGCCGACCTCGTCCTGCCGGTCGCCGTGCGACAGCAGGCGACCGAACTGATCGAGGAGCATCACCGGCGGGATCTGCTCCGGAGCCACGGCGTCGAGCCGAGGCACCGCGTACTGCTGGCCGGCCCACCCGGCAGCGGCAAGACATCGTTCGCCGAGGCGTTAGCGACGGAGATCGCGGTGCCCTTGATGTCGGTGCGATACGAGGCGCTGATCGGATCCTTCCTCGGCGAAACCGCGGGCAGGCTCGAAGCCTTGTTCGCCGCGGTGCGCATGCAGCCGTGCGTGCTCTTCTTCGACGAGTTCGACGCGGTAGCCAAGGAACGCGGTGACACACACGAGACCGGTGAGATCAAGCGAGTGGTGAGTTCCCTTCTGCTACAGATCGACAGGCTTCCCACGCACGTGGTCGTAGTCGCGGCGACCAATCACGCGGAGCTGCTAGACAGAGCTGTATGGCGGCGGATGCAGCTTCGCCTTTCGCTGCCACGTGCGTCGCGGGAGGGGAAGGTGGAGTGGCTTAAGGCGTGGTCGAGTAGGACCGGCGTCTCCTTCGGGCTCTCCGAGCGAACAGTCGCCGACCGCCTGCGTGACGCGAGTTACGCCGAGCTTGAAGATTTTGCGCTGGACGTGCAGAGGCGCCAGATCCTTGACGGGTTCGACGCGAGCCCCTCCGACGTCACGAGCCGGCTCCTGAGGAGTTGGGCGCAACGCGCGAAGCCAGACTCCGTTGACTGAGGCGGTCGGTCCCGGCCGCCCGGTCCTGTGGGGTCGGGTGCGGCCTCCGACACCCGTCATCTCCACCGCCCGCAACAGCCCCAAGGTCGATGTTCCCGGGGGTGGGCGACAGGGGGAGCGGCTGGACTCCAGGTTCGAGGCGCTCGAGCGCGCCTTCGGCGATCAGATCAACTTTGTCGCCTCCCTGAGCGCGAGCGACCCCGAACTTGTGGTCGTGTTCGAGGGGTTGGATGAGCGGGTCGATCTGACCAATGTCGCCGAGAATCTCGGGTTCGAGATCCTCAGTGAGGTCGAGACCGAATCCGAACCGGATCCCGACTTCCCGCGCAGGTCGAAGGACCAGTCCCTGCCCGTGCCCGGATGCATACACGCTGTGTGTCTCAACCGGTCCGCCATGGACGAACTGTTGCGCTACTGGGCGGAGTGGAAGCGTAGCGAACGCCTGCCCCACGGCTACACACCGCTGCGAGAACTGTTCGCGCACCTGAAGGACGTCCGACCATGGGGCCCGCTGGACCGGATGCGGGCCACAGACTGGTCGGAGTATCTGGCGGGACTATTGCCCGACACACAGCATGAGATCGAGATTGAACTCTGGTACCGGTTCTCGCCGGCGCTGCGCGACCGGGCTGAGCGCGACATCGCCACTGTGATCGCCGCGGACGGGGGCTCGGTGCTGTCAGCCGTGCGCGTCGATGAGGTCGGGTTCCACGGCATGAAGGCACTGGTACCCACCGAAACGTTGAGCGCCCTGGCCCGCGGCGACCACGACGCGGTGGACGTCGTCAAATCCACCCACGTGATGTACGTCCGTGCGTCGTCGCAGTCGTTCCTGATCTCCGAGTCCGCCTCAGACGCCGGCGAACCAGACCCCTCGCTGTCCGCCGGCCCTCCGGTGTTATGCGTCCTCGACGGCGTCCCCGTGACCAATCACCCGCTGCTGGCCGACCGTCTCGTCGTGCACGATCCAGACGATCTGGCCGGTGCGTCGAGCACAGGCCAGCGCAAGCACGGCACGGCTATGGCGTCGGTCGCGGTGTGGGGAGACCTGTCGACGCCGACAGCGCCAGCCAGCAGGCCGGTGCTCGTTCGCCCCATCCTCGCGCCGAACCCAGCCACGCGCGACGGCACCGAGGAGCTTCGCCGCGACGAACTCGCACCCGACCTCATGCGCCGCGTATTCAGGGAGCTATTCGACGGCGACGGCACCGGAGGCCCCGTTGGGGAGTCGATCGTCGTGGTCAGCCTCTCAGTAGGGGATCCCGGCGCGCCGTTCGACGGCGTGATGTCGGCGTGGGCGCGGACCCTCGACTGGCTGAGCTCGTTGTACGGAGTCGTCGTGGTGGTCTCGGCCGGCAATCACGTCCGCCTGCCGGTGGCAGGCGGGGCCACGTCGGTCGCCGACCTGACGGGCCCTGAACGCGCAGGAGCCGTGAACCGGGCGGTGGCCGAGGCGTTCCCGCGCCGGAGCCTGCTGGCACCCGCGGACGCGATCAACGCCGTTACAGTGGGGGCGCTCAGCCAGGACGCCGCAGGCGACGTCCCGCCAGGTCCATATCGGTTCGACCCCGGGGCCGACTCACAAATCGTCAACCCCGTGAGCGCGCTAGGTTCCGGGCATCGCAGATCGATCAAACCCGATCTGGTGGCCCCAGGCGGCCGCACCTACTACAGGACACCACTCGAAGGGGACGACGCCCTCGTCCCAGCGACGTCCGCTGGGCTCGGACCCGGCATCAAAGTCGCTGCTGCGGATGGACATTCGCTCGTCTTCACCTCCGGCACCAGTCCAGCGGCAGCGATGGTCGCCAGGGAAGCCGCCGAACTGGTGGACGTACTGTGGCAGATCGCGGACGAACCGCTTTCCCGTGCCGCGATCGCTGCAGCGACCAAGGCCCTACTGACGCACGGTGCGCGCGTACCCGAGGATCTGCTGGTCGATGATCGCATCGGAGCGCACGCCCACGGCTACGGCGAACTTTCTCGCATCCTGTCAAGGGGGTGTGCGGCCAATGAGGCGACGATCATCTGCGCCGGCACAATCGGAGCCAACGAGCAGCGAGTGGTGGCGGTGCCATTGCCGTCCGGTCTTCAGCAGACCGGTATCAAACGGTTGACGGCCACGCTGGCGTGGCTGTCGCCCGTGAACTGGCGACACCGCCAATACCGAAGGGCGGCTCTGTCATTCGCGAAGCCGACGGGACTCACGGAACTCGGTACGGCGCTGGACGTTCAGGCGGACGCCAGCAAGCGGGGCACCGTCCAGCACGCGGTGTGGGAGGTGAACCGAGCCGTGCCTTACGGTCGAGGCGACGAGTTCGAGCTGACCGTGCAGTGCCGCGAACAGGCCGGCGGGTTAAATGGCGCACCGGTCGACTTCGCGGTCGCGATCTCCCTCTGGGTTGCCCCCGAACTGGAAGTCGATGTCTACCAGGAGATTCGGGAACAGCTTGAGGCGCGGGTCGGTGTGGGAGTCCGGACCTAAAGGCGAATGTCACACTGGCGTCGGAAATCGTACCTACTTCGAACGCCGAAAGATCAAACTTGTTGTCTGTGACATTGGTGGGTCGATCCGCCGAAAAGTAGGTCATCGTCGGCACCGCTGCAGATGGCTCGCCGGGACGTCACGCCGGAGCGTCGAGTTCAGTTCGAGTCTGGTTGCGCCAGGATCTCGCGCAGCGTGGGGAGCACGCGCTGATCCTTTGGCCGATTAGCGGCTTGCTTGGATCTGATGACGTCGGCCAGTGACGCGATCTGGACGGTGACACCGTAGAGCTGCGCGTCCGAGGGTTACCCGCTGAGATTGGTGGTCCAGCGTTCTTCGATGCGGCCGAATCGCCAGATCGAGATGGCGAGGAGCCAGGAGATGACGAACAGGGCGACGATGATGTAGCCGACGTAGTCGAGGTCGATGTTGGCGATCGCCGCCAGCGGGCCGGATTCGATGTGCAGCCGGTCGGCGATCACCCCGACGAGTTCGATGGTGCCGATGATCAGGGCGACGGCAACCGACAGGCTGGTGATGGTCATGTTGTAGAAGATCTTGCGGACCGGTTTGGCGAAGGCCCAGCCGTAGGCGTAGTTCATGAAGACACCGTCGGTGGTGTCCATCAGACACATGCCCGCCGCGAACAGGATCGGCAGCACCAGGATGGCGTAGAAGGGCAGATTGAACGCTGCGGCGCCACCGGCCAAGACCAACAGACCGACTTCGGTCGCGGTGTCGAAGCCCAGCCCGAACAGAACGCCGATGGGGTAGATGTGCCACGGCTTGGTCACTGACTTGGTCAGCCCGCCAAGGAACCGATTCATGAATCCGCGCGAGTCGAGCTGCTTCTCGAGTTCGGCCTCGTCGTAGCGGCCTTGCCGCAATTCCCGGAACACCTTGATGATGCCCAGCAGGGCGATGAGGTTGAGGATGCCGATGATCCAGAGAAACACCCCGGACACTGACGGGCCGATCATGCCGGTGATGGTGTGCAGCGGGGAGTTCTCGTCCTCGACCGGGCCTACGAGGGCCCGCACTCCGACGGACAGTAGGAATGCCAGAGTGAACACGATGGTGGAGTGGCCGAGGGAGAACCAGAACCCGACCGATAGGGGTTTGCGGTCGACGCGGTTCTGGAGGTTGTCGGCGATGAGTTTACGAGTGGTGTTGTCCACGGCCGCGATGTGGTCGGCATCGAATGCGTGCCGTAATCCGAAGGTGTAGGCCAGGATTCCGACGCCGACGGTGAAGACGGGATGGTCGCCGCCGAGTCTGTAGTGCTCGGGAACGACGAAGGCGAACAGCACCCCGAAGCCGATCAGGTGAAGCGCGATGATGAAGCCGTACATGCCAAAAAGTGACCGCTTGTCTGCATGGGACAAGGAGCGCCGAAACTGAGCAAAACCGCCGGCAGGCGAATCTGTGGTCTCCGATGTGGCCATGGATGGCGAGCGTATGCCCCACCTGATCGTCTGTCTATGTGAAAAGATGGGCGGAAGCGACGGAAGAACCTTAGCTTCGGCGGGCGCCGATCCAATGCGGCAGGTCATGCACCGTGCCCTCGTCTAGCTGGTAATTCACTGTGCGTCCGACTCGGACCGACCTAACCCACCCCTGGCGGCGTAAAACCCGGAGAGCCTGCGACACCGCGTTCTCCGTACGGCCGACCGCTTCCGCCAGATCGCTGACACAGATGTCTGGTGTGCGGTGCATTGCCAGCAGGATCTCTAACCGGTTGGGGTCGGACAGCATGTCGAAGCGCGCCGCCCATGTGGCGGTATCTACCTCGGTCACGGCCGACTCGCGCCCGATCGTTGCATGCTTTGCAATCTATCGAATGTTGACGCCACCCGCGTGGGCCTGTCGAGCATGTCGGTAGCTATCGCGAATCACTCTGAACCACAGAGAATTTCGTGTGAGCGGCCGTGGCGCACTGCCATCCCGTTGGGGGGTGTGAGTGATGTGCTGCATCGACTTCGGCGCCCGCGGCCGCTCACCAGTCCAACCTAACAGATGAACATCTGAACAGCTAGACTGATGTTGGCCAGTGGTGGTCTGCTTATCTGGTCGACCACCGGGGCCGGCAGCCCATCGGTGACGTCCATGAGGACGCAGGAAGGAATTCATGGCTGAGTACTCCTTGCCCGAGCTGGATTACGATTACGGCGCGTTGGAGCCCCATATCTCTGGGCAGATCAACGAGATTCACCACAGCAAGCACCACGCGACGTACGTCAAAGGTCTCAACGACACGATCGCCAAACTTGAGGAAGCGCGCGCCAACGACGATCACGCCGCGATCTTCCTCAACGAGAAGAACCTCGCCTTCCACCTCGGCGGGCACGTGAATCATTCGATCTGGTGGAAGAACCTCTCCCCAAACGGTGGCGACAAGCCAGAGGGGGATCTCGCCGCGGCCATCGACGACCAGTTCGGCTCGTTCGACAAGTTCCGCGCCCAGTTCACCGCGGCGGCCAACGGCTTGCAGGGCTCTGGGTGGGCAGTGCTGGGCTACGACACCCTCGGAAACCGATTGCTGACATTCCAGCTGTACGACCAGCAGGCCAATGTGCCGCTCGGCATCATTCCGCTGCTGCAGGTCGACATGTGGGAGCACGCCTACTATTTGCAGTACAAGAATGTCAAAGCCGACTATGTGAAAGCCTTTTGGAATGTGGTCAATTGGGCCGACGTGCAAGATCGCTACGCCGCGGCGACAACGAAGACCGCGGGCCTGATCTTCTAATCCGATCCAGGGTTTCGTGATGGCCGACGATGACAAGACGCGGTGGGCAATCGACGTGATGACCGCGTGGGCGCAAGGCGGTGACACCGGCTTCGTCCATGATCGCGTCGATTCCTACCTGGGCGAGGCGGACGGTGGCCCCGGACTGATCACCGGCCTCATCAACTTGTCAGGGCTGCTGCTAATGGGCATGGAAGCGACCACGGGGAAGAGCACGCCTGAGATCCTGCAAGCGATTGCGTCGACAGTGTCGAGGAACGGACAGAATTAGCTCACGCCGACCGTGCCGGCTCACCACTGCGTGTCGTCGGCTCGCGTTTCACCGGGTTGACCAATCGCTCCATCAGCTCACCGAATACCACCGCGATCATGCCCCAGACCAGCAGCTGGTTGATCAGCGAGTACCACCGGAACTTCCACAGCACGTCGGCGTCGAAACCGGGGTAGACGATCTGGCCGGGTTCGATCGTCTTGCCGTCCACGTTGAGTGGTGTGGACAGAATATTCGTGATCGGTTGGGGAGTCTCGGTTGACGCCTGGGCGAAGCCGAATTGATCGGCCTGGACCGCGTTGGCCGACAGGTCGCCCAGTGACGGAAGTGCCGACAGCGCAATGCCGTACAGCACTAAGAAGCCTGCCGTGGTGATGGTGAGGCTGCGTCCCCAGCCCAGCCGTGTCGACAGCCGACGCGCGACCAACACGGCGAGACCCAGCAGAATCAGGGAGGTCGCAACCATGGTCAGGTAAAGCGCTCCACGGGTCTCGATCGTGAAATCGTGCCCGATGGCTGGCGGATTGGCGGGATATTTCACGAATGGCAGCAGGTACACGCCCAGAAATCCGAAACCAGCTGCCGCCCATGCTAATACCCGCGGACGAATCGTAAAGCGCCCGTGCAGGACCACGTAGGCGACGGCGACCAAGGCGCCCATTCCGATCGAGAAGGCGAGGATGCCAGTGGCGATTCCGACGCCGGACTGGATGGTCCGGCTGAAGATCTCCGGCCCGTCCGGCGCGGTGGGCCGGCCTGCGGCGGTGTTGAGTGCGTTGAGAACGTCATCGCGGCCGGACTCGTAGTCGATGGCTTTATTGATGACGGGTTCGGCGAATATGCGGGCGAAGACGAACCCCAGAATGCCGGCGATCAGCCCGGCGAGGGCTCCGCGCCCGATGACACGGATTTCCATGGGTGGCCGCTCTCAGTGGCAGGGGAAGCCGAGGAAGTGGCGCGAATCATGCACCCACTCGTGGACCACCATCGTCTTACCGAAGACCGAGGTCATGCCCTCGTCGACGCCGACGAAGTAGTAGGCCAGCAGCGCCAGAAAAATGGTCACGCTCAGCACGAGGATGACGCGGCCGGCCGACAGCGCCTCCGAGGAGATGCCGGAGTCGGGCCGTGAGGCTGGAATGCTTGTCATAGGTACCTCCTGGAGGGGTGATGCGCCCCGTGTTCGGATGGACTACGACGGCGAAGTGTCTGACTCACCCATCAAGCTCGGCGGGTTCACAGTGGCGCAACCGTTCCGGAGTCTCACCGAATTCCATGCACCGACGTAGATCCGCACAGCGAAACACGGGCGTGAAATGTGTGTCAACGCAGGGACAATCGCTACAGCCATTTCCCAGGAAACTGACAGAATGGCCTTGGGTCGGATCTCCTCGGCCTTTGGCCCAACGCAGGTCCACGCGCCCGTGTGATCGTCGCCTCGAGATGTGCTGGCCCACTTGCCCTCGCAAGCCCCGGCACGTCGACACGCCGGTCATTGTCAGGCTCGAGCCGTGACGACCGCTGTGTCGGTCAGGGGACAGTCGCCGCAGGTGCGTCGGGCTGCCGTGCGGTAGTAGAGGCAGCAGCTACGGCGCTTGATCGCGCCGATGATGTCGCCGTCTAGACGCCCAGTTAGGGGCGGCATGGCCAAGATCTCCCGCGATATCGCGTCCACGCCGTGATGGTGGCGTTCGCCTCGGCTCAAGAGCGTATTCGCAACCAGGACCAGTGCCGCCGCGGCGTTACCCCAGAGCAGACCTTCGGCAACCTCGGTGATTGCATTCAGCGCGGTGTGCACCGAGGTCAACTGGTCGATGACGAGAGCGGAGGCAAGAGCCGCAGTCTCGGCCGGCGTGGCCCCCGGGTTTTCGAGGGCTGCCGGATTTGGAAGGTGAAGTCTGACCCGCCCCGCCGGTGACCGTCCGTAGCGCACCGCATCCAACTCGGGTATCAGACTATCCGTCACCCAGGCCCCTAAGGCAACGGCCCAAAAGCGTTCCGCGAGTTCGTATTGCAACGAGGAAACCGCCACGCGTGGTTCAGCGGCGTTCAAGCGCCGCGCGACGGCGTCGACGAATCGACGCAATTGGTCCGGTGCAAAGAACTCCGCAGCACTCATTCCGGGGGAGGCCGGGTCCAGACGCGTCACGAAATACGGACCAATGCTCCCGGAGGTGCGTAGTGCTCTGCGTGGCCGATCGTCGCTGACCGATTCCCAGCCGTTCACCTAACCGCCAGGGTGTGTCGCGGGCGTACGTTGATCCAGCCACGCGGCGAGTGAACGGCCGGCTTCCAACACGTGGTGCTCGGCGATCGTGCGGGCATGCACCGGATCCTTGTAGGCGAAGGCGTCCAACAGTTCTTCGTGCTCGCTCAGTGAATGCCGTTCGTGGTCGGGAAAGACCGTCAGAAAGTTCGACGGCACCACGCGGGCTGCCTGACGAATCTGTGTCATGAGCCTGGGGGAGTGCGCGGCGCGGTGGATCTCTTGGTGGAACCGCCAATTGGCCTCACCGATGCTGTCATTCCCGGAACGTGACGCCACATCGGTTGCCAGTTCGCGTAAGTGATCGAGTTCGGCGGCGGTGATCCGCTGCGCCGCCCACGCTGCAGCCTGCCCGGTCAGCACACCCAGGATCGTGAAGCTGTCCATCACGTCCTCGGGCTGGATGCCGATTACTGTGATGCCGCTGCGGGGAGCCACCCGGACCAATCCCTCGTAGGACAACTCCAACAGTGCCTCACGCACAGGTGTGCGGCTGGTCGCGAATTCGGCGGTGATGGCGTCGAGGTCGATGCGCGACCCAGCCGGCAATGCGCCGGTCAGAATGCGGTCCCGCAGCTCGCGCGCGGCGCGTTCCCGCACCGTACCGGCGATATCAACCGTCATAGCGGCACTCTAGCGTGTGCTTCACCTCACCGTTGATATCTGAAATATCAGATGTTAGATTTCCGGACATGACGACGTCAGGGCGACGCGACAAGATGTCGCTGGTCGCATTCATGCAGGCCGGAAGCACTTCTGTGTATGCGGGCTCGTGGCGGCACCCCGCCACGGAGCACCGGTACCTCGACGCGAGCTATTACGCGAAGATCGGCCGGCAGCTTGAAGAGGGCTGTTTCGATCTGGTCTTTTTCGACGACCGACTCGCGATGCCCGGCATCTACGGAGGCTCGGTCGCCGAGGCTGCCCGCTACGGAGCACGTCCGGTGAAACTCGACCTCAGCGTGATTCTGGGTGTGCTGGCCCAGACCACCTCGCACATCGGTTTAGGTGCGACCTATTCGACGACCTACTACGCGCCGTTCCATGTGGCGCGGACCTTCGCCACCCTGGATCACCTGTCCGGCGGTCGGGCCGCGTGGAACGTCGTCACCTCGGTCAACGACAGCGAGGCTCAGAATTTCGGACTGGAGTCCCACCTGGGCCACGACGAGCGGTACGACCGCGCCGACGAATTCCTCGACGTTGTCGCCGGTCTGTGGGACACCTGGGACGACGACGCGATCCTTCACGACCGTACCTCCGGCATCTTCGCCGACCCGGACAAGATCCACGAACTCGGGCATGTGGGCCAATACTTCTCGGCCCGCGGTCCACTGACCGTACCGCGCACCCCTCAGGGCCGGCCGGTCATCATTCAGGCCGGCTCGTCGGGTCGTGGCCGCGAATTCGCCTCTCGCTGGGCCGATCTGATCTTCACGGGCGATCCTGGCTTGCAGGTCGCGCTCGACCACTATCGCGACCAGAAACAACGCATCGCCGACGGAGGGCGAGACCCGGCATCGGTGCGCATCTGCCCGATGGCGTATGCGGTGGTCGGCGAGTCCGAGGCCCACGCCAAGGAGCGCGAGGCGATGCTCCTCAACGACCTCGTGCACCCGATGGCCTCGCTGACGCTGCTGTCGGAATTGATGAATTACGACTTCGCCCAACATGATCTCGACGATCCTGTCACCGATGAGCTGATCGCCTCGGTGTCCGGTATCCGGGGGCTCGTGCAGAACCTGCGCACTCATATCGGCGGGGACACCGTCACCGTTCGCGATCTTGCCGAGCATCGCGCGACCCTGCTGCAGGGTCCACGGTTCGTCGGAACCGGACCGCAGGTTGCCGACCAGATGGCCGAATGGTTCGAAGCCGGAGCTTGCGACGGATTCGTCCTTGCGGCAACACATTTCCCCGGTGCCTTTGAGGATATCGTGCGCATGGTTGTACCGGAGCTGCAGCGCCGCGGACTGGCGCGCACTGAATACGAGGGCAAAACGCTGCGCGACAATCTCGGTCTCGCCCGCCCGGTGTCACAGGCCGTTGGGTCGGCGTCATAGATGGCGGCACCCACCACGAACCGTGCGCTGCTCGACGGCGTCCGTGTGCTCGACTTCGCCAGCCTGGCCGCGGCCCCGCTGGCTGCGACGTACCTCGGCGAGTTCGGTGCCGACGTCATCAAGGTGGAGGATCCGGTCGGGGGCGACCCGATCCGCAGCTGGGGCAACCAACGCAACGGCATCGGATTGATGTGGAAGTCGGTGTCGCGCAACAAGCGATCGGTCACGCTGAACCTCAGGGTAGCCAAGGGCCAGGAGTTGGCCCGCAAGCTTGTCGCCCAAGCCGATGTGGTGATCGTGAACACCCGCCCTCAGACATTGCGGAAGTGGGGTCTGGACTACCAGAGCCTGCGGGCGATCAACCAACGCCTGATCATGTTGCACATCACAGGTTTCGGGCTATCTGGACCGAAATCTGAGCGCCCCGGCTTCGGCACTTTGGGCGAAGCGATGAGCGGATTCGCGAACATTACCGGCCAGGCCGATGGGCCACCCACCCTCCCACCGTTCATGTTGGCCGACGGGGTCGCCTCACTGAACGCCGCGTACGCCGTGATGATGGCGCTCTATCACCGCGACGTGCACGGCGGTCCAGGCCAGTTGATCGATATCAACCTGATCGACCCGCTGGCCCGGCTGCTCGAGCAGACCCTGCTCGGCTATGACCAACTGGGGCTGGTGCCCGGTCGCACGGGCAATCGCTGGGATATCTCGGCCCCGCGCAACACGTATCAGACTTCCGACGGTAAATGGCTTGCAATGTCGGGGAGTTCGCCGGCGCTGGCGTTGCGAGTGTTCAAAGCCATCGGGCGGGACGACCTGGTCACCGACGCCGACTTTTCCGACCCTCAGCGCCGGTTGGCTCGGGCCGCCGAGGTCGACGAGGTGGTGGCGGAGTGGGTGTCCACCAAGACCCTTGATGAGGCCATGACGGTGTTCGACGACGCCGACGTGGCCGCAGCACCCGTGTATGACATCACCCAGCTTGTGGCCGACGAACAGTTGCGGCACCGGGGCGTGTTCACCACGGTCGACGACGAGGAACTCGGATCGATGACCGTCCAATCGGCGGTACCGAAGTTCTCCGAAACACCCTGCCGAATTGACCATCTCGGACCGAAGTTGGGTGAGCACACCGCCGAGGTCCTTGGTGAACTGCTCGGCCTGTCCGAATCCGATATCGACAATCTGCACGCCGCCGGCGTGCTCTGAAACTGAGGAACTGATGACCGACCTGTTGCGCCGCTCCGAACTTGCCCTACCTGCCTGCAACGACCACATGTTCGTCAAGGGTGTGACGTGCGGGGCCGACCTCGTGTTCCTCGACCTTGAGGACGCGACCCCGGTGAGCCTGAAGGTGGAATCCCGCGGCAAGGCTGTCCAGGCGCTGACCCAGCTCGACTGGGGCCGCACCGCCCGCGCAATCCGTATCAACGGGCTGGACACGCCGTGGTGTCATGACGACATTATCGAGGTCGTCACACGCGCCGGCGCCGAATTGGACACCATCGTCGTCCCAAAGGCCAAGACGGCCAAGGACGTCTGGTGGGTAGAGGTGCTGCTTGACCAGCTTGAGGAAAAACTCCGACTGGACAAGAAGATTCGGTTGGAGGTTCTCATCGAGGAAGTCGAGGGGCTGGCTAACGCCGAGGAAATCGCACGGTCCAGCAGGCGGATGGACGCGATAATCTTCGGCGTCGGTGACTTCTCGCTATCGCAGGGTGCGCGGGTGGATACCAACTTCGTTCCACTGGGCGAGTACCCCGGTGACTTCTGGGCGTACGCACGCAACAAGATCATGGTCGCTGCACGCATCGCCGGCATCGATGCCATCGACTCGCCCTATCCGGATTATGGCGACACCGCAGGTTACGAGGCCGAGGCTCGCCGGTCGTCGCTGTATGGCTACACCGGTAAGTGGGCGATCCACCCTGCGCAGGTGCCGATCGCCAACGCGGTGTTCGCGCCGACTTCCGAGGAAATCGCTCTGGCACAACGGAATATGGCGGCCTACCGGGAGGCAGAGGCCAAGGGGCGCGGCGCCGTCGGCGTTGACGGTGTCCTCGTTGACGCCGCTCACGTGAAGAAGGCCCAGGAGGTGCTCGCGCGGGCTGCGCTGATCGATGGCGAGGCTCAGCTGGTGGCGGCCGACGGGTAGGGCAGGTCAGTGCTGGCGTGCGGATCGACGTGCACGGGTCTGCCGATATAGGGGAACGCCCGTTGCGCGCAGGCCGGCCGGTCGCACACCTTGCAGCCCGCTCCGATCGCGACACTGGTCTCGGCGTCGGTCAGATCGACACCGGCGGAGTAGACGAGCTTGTCGGCGTGGTTGAGTTCGCACCCGAGACCGACGGCAAACGTCTTGTGCTGTCCCAGATAGCGACTCGGCGGTGACGCGGTGGTGCGGGCGATCCAGAAGTAGGACCGACCGTCGGGCATCTGTGCCACCTGGGTGATGAATTCGCCGGGTCGGTTGAACGCGTGGTGGACCACCCACAGTGGGCAGCTACCGCCGACCCGGGAGAAGTGGAAGGCTGTGGCGGACTGTCGTTTCGAGATGTTTCCGGCGGCGTCGGCGCGGACGAAGATGAACGGTACGCCGCGGGCGTCCGGGCGCTGCAGTGTCGACAACCGATGGCAGACGGTCTCGAACCCGACCTCGAAGCGGCGGGATAGCTGGTCGATGTCGTAGCGGAGTTCGTTGGCGGACTGGAGGAACCGGCGATAGGGCAGTAGCAGGGCGCCGGCGAAGTAGTTCGCCAGCCCGATCCGGGCGACTTCTCGTGCTTCCGCGGTGAGTTGATCGTCGGTGGCCAGGATGTCGTCGAATGTTTCGGCCTGGGTCAACAGTGCCAGCTGGGTGGCCATCTGGAAGGCGCGTTGACCGGGATGCAGCCACCGGGCGATGTGCAGCGTCGCGGTGTCCGGGCGGTAGCGGCGTTTGACATTGGGGCCCAGCGTTTTTCCATCGTCGAGGATGGCGGTGATGCCGAGTTCGTCGGCCAATACCCCGATCAGCTGGACATCGAGCTCACCGACGCGTAACCGATGGGACTCGAACAGTTCCTCTGCGGCCCGGTCGAGTTGGTCGACATAGTTCTTGCGGTCGTAGAAGAAGTCGCGTACTTCTTCGAACGGCATCGGTCGGGCTGGATCGTCGGGGATGTCGACGCTGGCGCGGCTGCGTAGCGCCTCGACTTCGGCGGTGGCGTTGACCATGCGGCGGTGCAGGCTGACGATGGCCTGCCCGACATCGGGCATGCGCGCGGCCAGTTCCTCGATCTGCGCCGTGGTGGCCTGGCTCTCGGCGAGGCTTTCCCGCAGGTCGGCGACCAACCGGGCATCGGAGTCGGCGGCGAAGAAATGCGCGGGCAGATTGAAGCGTTCGGTCAGCGCCAACAGCACCGGCACCGTGATGGGTCGTTGATCGTTCTCCAGCTGATTGACGTAGCTCGTCGACAGATCCAGTGCCCTGGCCAGTGCGACCTGAGTCAGGCCGTGTTCTTCCCGCAGGCGGCGTAGTCGCGCCCCGGCGAAAGTCTTAGACGGCGAGCCAGCCACCGGGCCAGCCTACCGCGAGCTGAATTCGCAAGATCCGCAACATGGCCCTACAAAGGACGCAAAATTACGCATTTACAGTGGGTTTTGTGTCTGTGACTGCCTGCGTACTGTGCGAATCATGTCGAGCTTGCAGTTTCATGACGTCCGGACCCGGCGCAGCGCCGAGGAGTTCCCGCGCTCCGAACACCTCGCGTGGAAGATCGCCGAAATGGCGGCCGACCCGGTGGCCGTTCCGGCGGAAACCGAAGCGATGGTCATCAACCGCATCATCGACAACGCCGCAGTGTCGGCGGCTTCGGTCATCCGGCGGCCGGTCACCGTGGCCCGCACTCAGGCCCTCGCGCATCGCACTGCGCGCAGCGGCGCCAAGGTCTTCGGTGTCCCCGGGAGCGTCTCACCGGAATGGGCCGCCTGGGCGAACGGAGTCGCCGTCCGCGAGCTGGACTTCCACGACACGTTCCTGGCCGCCGAGTACTCGCACCCCGGTGACAACATCCCGGCTTTGGTCGCCGTCGCCCAGCATCTCGACGTCCGCGGCGCCGACCTGATCCGTGGTATTGCCACCGCATACGAGGTCCAAATCGATCTCGTCAAGGGAATCTGCCTGCACGAGCACAAGATCGACCATGTCGCTCACCTCGGACCCGCGGTGGCCGCCGGCCTGGGAACCATGTTGCGTCTGGACCCACAAACCATCTACAACGCCCTCGGGCAGGCACTACACCTAACCACGGCCACCCGCCAATCACGCAAGGGACTGATCTCGAGCTGGAAGGCCTACGCCCCGGCCCTGGCCGGCAAGATCGCGATCGAAGCGGTCGACCGTGCGATGCGCGGCGAGGGCTCGCCCGCCCCCATCTGGGAAGGCGAGGACGGCGTCATTGCCTGGCTGTTGTCGGGCCCCGAGCACACCTATCAGGTGCCGCTGCCGAAACCGGGCGAACCCAAGCGCGCCATCCTGGACAGCTACACCAAGGAACACTCCGCCGAATACCAGAGCCAGGCGCCGATCGACTTGGCCCGCCGACTTCGGGATCGCATCGGTGATCTCGATCAGATCGCCACGATCGTGTTGCACACCAGCCATCACACCCATGTCGTGATCGGCACCGGCTCCAATGACCCGCAGAAATTCGATCCCGACGCATCGCGCGAAACCCTCGACCACTCCGTGATGTACATCTTCGCGGTGGCGTTGCAGGACGGCTCTTGGCATCACGAACGGTCCTACGCACCTGAGCGTGCGCACCGTCCCGACACGATCGAGTTGTGGCGCAAGATCTCCACGGTCGAGGATCCCGAGTGGACCCGCCGGTATCACTCCGCTGATCCCGCGGAGAAGGCGTTCGGCGCCAAGGCGGTAGTGACACTCAAGAACGGTGACGTCATCTCCGACGAGCTGGCCGTCGCTGACGCCCATCCGCTGGGTGCGCGGCCCTTCGAACGCGACCAGTACGTCGCCAAGTTCAGTGAATTGGCCGAGGGGGTCGTCGAAGAAGCCGAGCAGGAGCGTTTCCTGTTGACGGTCGGCGAGTTGGCCGGCCTCAAGCCCGGCGAGGTCGACCGGCTCAATGTGTTGGTCGATCCGCGGGTGCTCGACAAGGCACCGACCATACCGGCGGGAATCTTCTCGTGACCGGCGGCCTCATCGGCGCGGTGGCATCACCCGCCGACAAACGCGCCCGGTTTCGTCGTGGCCTGGAATCCGGTCGGCTGCTTCGCTTTCCAGGAGCGTTCTCCCCGCTGGTCGCCAAGCTCGTTGCCGAGATCGGCTTCGATGGGGTGTACGTGTCCGGTGCGGTGTTGTCCAATGACCTCGGACTGCCCGATATCGGCCTGACAACCCTCACCGAGGTCACCACCCGCGGGGGCCAGATCGCCGGTGTCACCGATCTACCGACGTTGATCGATGCGGACACCGGATTCGGTGAGCCGATGAGCGCGGCGCGCACCGTCACGGTCTTGGAAGATGCCGGCCTGGCCGGCTGCCACCTGGAAGACCAGGTGAATCCGAAGCGGTGCGGCCACCTGGACGGCAAGGCCGTGGTCCCGACCTCCGAGATGGTCAAGCGGATCCGGGCGGCAGTTGCGGCGCGGCGCGATCCGAATTTCATCATCTGCGCCAGGACCGATGCCGCCGGGATCGAAGGCGTACCCGCCGCGATCGACAGGGCCAAGGCCTACGCCGAAGCGGGCGCTGATCTGATCTTCACCGAAGCGCTCTACACCCCTTTGGATTTCGAACAGTTCCGCGCAGCCGTCGACACGCCGTTGCTCGCGAATATGACGGAGTTCGGCAAGTCGGAACTGCTCACCGCTGCCCAGTTATCCGACATCGGCTACAACGTCGTCATCTACCCGGTGACCACGCTTCGGCTGGCGATGCATGCCGTCGAGGTCGGATTGCGCGAGATCGATTCTGCCGGGACGCAAGCAGGACTGCTCGACCAGATGCAACACCGCAGCAGGCTGTACGAACTGCTGCGCTACGCCGATTACAACCAGTTCGACTCCGATATCTACAACTTCGCGCTGCAAGGAGTAACACCATGAGTGCTCCCACCATCCACAAGGGGTTGGCCGGTGTGGTCGTTGACACGACCGCGATCTCCAAGGTGGTTCCCGAGACCAACTCGCTGACGTATCGCGGCTACCCGGTGCAAGATTTGGCCGCACACTGCAGCTTTGAGCAGGTCGCCTATCTCCTGTGGCACGGCGAACTGCCGACCGACCAGGAGTTGGCGCTCTTCGCCCAACGGGAACGTGCATCCCGGCGTATCGACCGTTCCATGCTCGGCCTGCTGGCCAAGCTGCCCGACAACTGCCATCCGATGGATGTGGTGCGGACCGCCATCAGCTATCTCGGTGCCGAGGACCCCGACGAGGACGACAGCACACATGCCGCCAACTACGCCAAGTCGTTGCGGATGTTCGCGGTTCTCCCGACGATCGTCGCCGCGGATATCCGGCGCCGGCGTGGGCTGGAACCGATTGCACCGCATAGCCATCTGAGCTATGCGGAGAACTTTTTGCAGATGAGTCTCGGCGTGGTGCCCGATCCGGTGATCGTCAAGGCATTCGAGCAGTCGATGATCCTCTACGCGGAGCACAGCTTCAACGCGTCGACGTTCGCCGCGCGCGTCGTCACTTCGACCCAGTCGGATATCTACAGCGCGGTGACCGCTGCCATCGGAGCCTTGAAGGGATCGCTGCATGGGGGAGCGAACGAGGTCGTCATGCACGACATGATCGAGATCGGGTCGGCTGACCGGGCTGCGGAATGGTTGCACGGCAAGCTATCCCGCAAGGACAAGGTGATGGGCTTCGGCCACCGGGTGTACAAGAACGGCGACTCCCGAGTGCCGACGATGAAGGCGGCACTGACCCGCGTAGTCGAGGCCCGCAACGGCCAGCGCTGGATGGACATCTACAACGCGCTGGAAAGTTCCATGTTCGCCGCCACCAAGATCAAACCCAACCTCGACTTCCCGACCGGTCCTGCTTACTACCTGATGGGCTTCGACATCTCGAGCTTCACACCGCTGTTCGTGATGAGTCGGATCACCGGGTGGACCGCGCACATCATGGAGCAGGCGGCGTCAAACGCGTTGATCCGGCCGCTGTCCGAATACTCCGGCCAGCCTCAACGCGCGCTCATCTAGCGCAGCTCGAAGGGGACGTGTGTTTTCCAAGGTTCTGGTTGCCAACCGCGGTGAGATCGCGATCCGCGCGTTTCGTGCCGCCTACGAGCTGGGCGTGGACACGGTTGCGGTCTACCCCTACGAAGATCGCAACTCGTTGCATAGGCTCAAGGCTGACGAGTCGTATCAGATTGGCGTAGAGGGTCATCCGGTTCGCGCGTACCTGAGCGTCGACCAGATCGTGTCGACAGCGCTGGCCTGCGGCGCCGATGCGATCTACCCCGGCTACGGGTTTTTGTCGGAGAACCCCGAACTGGCCGCGGCGTGTGCTGCGGCCGGTATCACGTTCGTCGGCCCGTCTGCCGACGTGCTGCAGCTCACTGGTAACAAGGCCCGGGCGATCGCCGCGGCCCGGGCTGCCGGGCTGCCGGTCCTGGCGTCATCGGAACCGTCGGCTGACGTCGACGAGCTGGTGGCCGCTGCATCGTCGATGGAATTCCCGCTGTTCGTCAAGGCCGTCGCCGGCGGCGGCGGGCGCGGGATGCGTCGCGTCGCTGACGCAGCCGATCTCCGCGAGGCCATCGAGGCCGCCTCGCGCGAAGCGGAATCGGCGTTCGGTGACGCGACGGTGTTCCTGGAGCAAGCGGTGATCAACCCCCGTCACATCGAGGTGCAGATCCTGGCCGACGGTTCCGGTGAGGTCATTCACCTGTTCGAGCGGGACTGCAGTGTGCAGCGCCGCCACCAGAAAGTCATCGAGCTGGCGCCGGCGCCGAATCTGGATCGGGGTATTCGTACGCGGATCTGTGACGACGCGGTGGCGTTCGCCCGCCAGATCGGATACTCGTGCGCGGGCACGGTGGAGTTCCTGCTCGACGAGCGAGGGCGCCATGTCTTCATCGAGATGAACCCGCGAATCCAAGTGGAACATACGGTGACCGAGGAGATCACCGACGTGGATCTCGTGTCCGCCCAACTGCGCATCGCCGCCGGAGAGACGTTGGCGGACCTCGGACTTACACAGGACACAGTCCGGATGCACGGTGCAGCCATCCAATGCAGGATCACCACGGAGGACCCCGCGAACGGGTTTCGGCCGGATACCGGACGGATCACCGGATACCGCTCTCCGGGTGGCGCAGGTATCCGTCTCGACGGTGGCACGAACGTCGGCGCTGACATCACCGCCCATTTTGACTCGATGCTGGTCAAGCTCAGCTGTCGTGGAAGTGATTTCGCCACGGCGGTCCGACGGGCCCGACGCGGAGTAGCGGAATTCCGCATCCGAGGCGTGTCCACGAATATCCCGTTTCTGCAGGCTATTCTGGACGATCCCGCCTTCCAGTCCGGCCACGTCACAACGTCATTCATCGACGAGCGACCGCAATTGTTGACCTCGCGCTCCAGCGCCGACCGCGGCACCAAGATCCTGAACTACCTGGCAGATGTCACCGTCAACCAGCCGCATGGACCGCGGCCCTCGGCGGTCTACCCCCGCGACAAGCTGCCCGATATCGACCTGACGGCGGCTGCACCGCCAGGCTCCAAACAGCGGCTGACCGCTCTTGGCCCGGACGGGTTCGCGCGGTGGATGAGGGAGTCCAAGAAGGTCGGCGTCACCGACACGACATTTCGGGACGCGCACCAGTCGTTGTTGGCTACGCGGGTGCGCACCAGCGGACTTCTGCGGGTTGCACCGTACATCGCCCGCATGACGCCGGAGCTGCTCTCGGTCGAATGCTGGGGCGGAGCTACCTATGACGTGGCGTTGCGATTTCTGAAGCAGGACCCCTGGGATCGGTTAGCGGCGTTGCGCGAGGGACTACCGAACATCTGCCTGCAGATGCTGCTCCGTGGTCGCAACACAGTCGGTTACACGCCGTACCCCGAGCGGGTCACCCACGCGTTCGTTGACGAAGCGGCGCAGACCGGTGTGGACATCTTCCGGATCTTCGATTCGCTCAACAACATTGATGCGATGCGTCCCGCGATCGACGCGGTGCTGAATACGGGCACGACCGTCGCCGAGGTGGCCATGTCGTACACCGGCGACTTGTGCAGTCCGCACGAGGAGCTCTACACGCTGGACTATTACCTGCGGCTGGCGGAATCGATCGTCCACGCCGGAGCCCACGTCCTTGCCATCAAGGACATGGCCGGATTGTTGCGTGCGCCGGCGGCGGCAACCCTTGTTGCCGCCCTGAAGTCACGCTTCGACCTGCCGGTACATGTGCACACGCACGACACCCCGGGTGGGCAGTTGGCGACCTATGTGGCCGCCTGGACGGCGGGCGCCGATACTGTCGATGGGGCGGCAGCGCCGCTGGCCGGCACCACCAGCCAGCCGTCGCTGTCGTCGATTGTGGCTGCGGCGGCGCATACCGAATTCGATACCGGGCTGTCGTTGGCGGCGGTATGTGATCTGGAGCCGTACTGGGAGGCGCTGCGAAAGGTCTACGCGCCATTTGATGTTGCGGCGTCCGGACCGGCTTTTCCGACCGGGCGGGTGTATACCCACGAGATCCCGGGCGGCCAATTGAGCAACCTGCGCCAGCAGGCCATCGCGTTGGGACTGGGGGACCGGTTCGAGGACATCGAGAATGCCTACGCCGGCGCCGATCGCGTACTGGGCCGGTTGATCAAAGTCACCCCGTCGAGCAAGGTGGTGGGGGACCTCGCGCTGTCGCTGGTCGGTGCAGGAGCCAGCGCGGACGAGTTCGCGCAAGACCCGGCGCGCTACGACATCCCCGGCAGCGTCATCGGGTTCCTACGTGGAGAGCTGGGCGATCCACCCGGTGGGTGGCCAGAACCGTTGCGCACCAAGGCTCTCGACGGTCGTTCCCTGGCGGAACCGGAGCAGGAGTTGACCGCCGAGCAGGAAGCAGTACTGGCGGCGCCGGGACCGAAGCGCCAGGCGATGCTCAATCATCTGCTGTTCGCAGGGCCAACCGCCGAGTTCGAAGCGCACCGTGAGGAATTCGGCGACACCAGCCGGCTGTCGGCGAACCAGTTCTTCTACGGCCTGAGGCACGGCGAAGAACATCGGGTGAAACTGGAACCCGGAGTGGAATTACTGATCGGGTTGGAAGCGATCAGCGACGCCGACGAGCGCGGCATGCGGACCGTCATGTGCATTATCAACGGACAACTGCGGCCGGTCGTGGTCCGAGACCGCTCGATCGCCTCTGATGTCCCGGTATCGGAGAAGGCCGACAGGACCAACCCCGACCACGTGGCCGCACCGTTCGCCGGGGTGGTTACCGTGACCGTGGTCGAGGGCGACACCGTCGAGGCGGGCCAGACCGTGGCGACCATCGAGGCGATGAAGATGGAGGCTGCGATTACCGCCACCAAGGCCGGCACGGTCAAGCGCGTCGCGGTCGCCGCCACCGCCCAGGTCGAAGGTGGCGATCTGCTCGTGGTCGTCAACTGACCGTCAATCAGACTGTCGACGCTGCCTTTTCGGTCTCTCAAACCGGTACCGCATCAGATTGTCCGGGGGTAGAGTAAGGCCAGGGCCGCCCTCACCCAGCCAGTTGGTGATGGCGGCCGCCGCGTCTTCGTCGAGGACGAACCCGAGCCATGTCGGTCGTCCTCCGCTTTGATGTCCTGTTCTGGATGGGGACACCACGAGGACGTTTGATCGCTCGCAGGGTCCTAGGCAGTCCGTGATCCGAAAATTGGCTACCCCCCGCAACAGGTCGCGTAGGAGTACCAGCTGGGCGTCGTGATCGAACCCGGGGTGCTTTCTCGTCGTACCGCAGCAGCAACCACGGCACATGGTGACGGTAGGTCTGGACTGGTCCACCGGCATCAGCCCCAGATCGTATTCAGCATCGCGATGGTGTCGATCGTCTCCGGCACGTCGTGGACTCGAATGACGTCCACGCCAGCAGACCACGCCGGCCCGATGACCGCCAGAGAGGCCGCGAGACGATTGTCTACATCGCGCCCAGTCACGGCTCCCAAGAACGACTTCCGGCTGGCGCCCAGCAGCACGGGGAAGGGTCCGCCGCATAGTTGAGGGAGGTGGCGCAGAAGCCGCACGTTGTCGGCGGGAGATTTCCCGAATCCGATCCCCGGATCAACCCACACGCGGGAGGCGCCACTATCGACGGCGGCGTGGGCGGTGTCCGTGACGAAGGCCGTGATGTCGGTGCAGACGTCGCCGTAGCTGGGATAGACCCCGGCGACCACCGGCACGGTGTGGGAATGCATGCTGACGTAGCCGACGCCGAGGCGGCCGGCCACTTCATAGAGCTTGCCCGACACATCGTTGACGATCCGGGCGCCGGCGTCGACCGCGGCTTCGGCGACCTCGGCATGCCGAGTATCGACCGAGGCGACGCCGAACCGAACCAATTCCGCGACAACAGGTATGACCCGGGCGAGCTCTTCGGCCACCGAGACAGGGTCGGCGTCGGGCCTGGTCGATTCACCGCCGACGTCGACCGCCCATGCACCGGAGTCGAACATCTGCCGCCCCGCGCTTACTGCTCGCTCCAGCGTCTCGAATCTGCTTTTCGCCCAGAAGGAATCGGGAGTGGCGTTGACGATTCCCATGACGCGCATCGGAGTGGCGCGGAGCCGGGTGCCGGTCACGGTTTTGGTGCCCAGTAGGCCAGCATCTCGGCGAAGGTGTCGAAGGCCGGCTTCGAGACACCATAGGGCGCTTCGAAATGCAGACTCAGCGGGAACCCCAAGGCCTCGTAGGCGGCTTCGGCGGCGACCCAGCCGGCGTGTGCGTGCGCCACGTCGTGTTGGTAGGGCCGCTGCTCGACGTGGCGGCGGTGCAGCGCGATCAGTTCGCCTGCTGCGGCCTGCTCGGCCGGGCCCCCGCGCGCGGAGAGCACCGCCTCGGCCAGCGCCCGAGCGCGCGCCTTGGCCTCAGCGCAGCGGGCCCGCAGTTCGGTGATGTCGATGTCGAGATTCGGGGTGGCCGCTGGGCGCTCGGTGAGCAGGGAGTAGAAGTCCAGATCGCCGAGACTGTCCTCGAATTCGGAGTCGTAGCTCAGGTACTCGTCCTGGCCGGGATCAGCAAGGTGATCGGTGCCGATTGGGTGCAGCGGCGGCTCGTTCAATGATTGTCCGACGCTGTCGGCGGGGTGCGGGATGTCGGTGTCGATGTCGGCGGCGTAGTGGGTGAGCAGCTCGACGCGGTAGGTCAGAACGCGGGCGTATTCGTCGGGGCGGATCGCGTCGTCGTCGAGCGCGTCGAGCAGGTACTCAGCCGCCGCGG
This sequence comes from Mycolicibacterium komossense, assembly GCF_025822605.1. Classification (GTDB taxonomy): domain Bacteria; phylum Actinomycetota; class Actinomycetes; order Mycobacteriales; family Mycobacteriaceae; genus Mycobacterium; species Mycobacterium komossense. The sequence continues at coordinate 415,955 of NZ_JACKTY010000012.1, forward strand.
CCAGCAGGTCCGCTGATGGCCAGTCCGAGGCGTTGACCGCGGCGACCAGCGCGGGCCAGGCCGGGTCACCGGTAATGGTTTCGGCAGCCGCGCTGCCCAGGATGCAGTGCAGCTCGGCCGTCCACGGTGGGCGGAGCCGTTCGTTGGAGGCGTCGAGGGTGGCCGGGGCCAGGGTGCCGGCCAGCCGCCACCACAAGGCGGCGGCGGGCAGTTCGTCGGGCAGTGCGCCGTGACGGGCCATCGCCTCGTTGACGAGCGCGGCGACGTCCGCGCCGGCGCGCGCGGCTTGGTCGAGGTGGGTGGCCAGCCGTGGCCAGAACGGGTCGGCGGTGATGTTCGGGTCGATGCCCTCGGCCAGGGTGCGCCACCGGGTAGCGCCGTGTCCGCCGCTGATGAGTGCGGCGTCCAGGCGCTGATGGAGCAGGGCCTGGAAGGACGCGGAGCGGTTGGCGTGCTGGGTGGGTCCGGTGATGCGGGTGTCGGCGGGGTCGACGTCGTGGGCGGCGCGGAACACTGCGATTTCGGCGAGCAGTCCGGGTCGTTGACCGGCCAGCGGGCGCGCCCATACCGGTGCGGTTGCCGGGGTCCAGGCGCGGGCATGTTCGCGGATCTGCTCGGCGATCGCTTCGACGAGTTGGGCACGGGCAGTGAGATAGCGCGCCCAGGCCGATTCGTCCTGAAGTGCTGTGGGAATCGAGGGCAGCCAGCGTAGCGGGCCGACGATGTCCAGGGCGGAGTTGTCGGGGGTGGGCAGGCGCCAATCCAGCACGGCGGCGGGGTCGGTGGCGTTGCCGAGCGGGCGCTGCGCGGCGTGCGCCAGCGCCTGCTGCGGGTCGTGGCCGTCGAGGGCCAGCAGGGCCAGGTTGCGCCGCAACACTGGCCACGCTTCGGCGTTGGTGATGTCGGGGCGCAGGGCGGTGGCGGCGGCGTCGATGCGGGCCATGGTGTCGGTGCCGGCGAGCTGCTCGGCGGCGCTGGAGAGGGCGTCGGTGTACATGTCGGCCGCGCGCGCCAGGCGGGTGAACGGATCGCGTTCGGCACGTTGCGTGCTGTGCGCGGAGATCTGTGCGCCGTCGCGGCGCAGGATGCCTGACAGGATGTCCACCGCGGTCGGGGGGTGGGTGGCTTTGGGGGTGAGGATGGCGTGCGGGTCGGCCTCGCTGGTGGAGAAGTAGATGTGGTTTTCGCGCCTGCCGCGGGTAAGGGCGACGTAGAGCTGTTCGCGGGTCAAGGTGTCGGAGCCGACCACGTGGCATTCGTGGCGGGCGGTCGATCCTTGGGCGCCGTTGATGGTGCGGGCATACCCGAGCGTGGTGTTCGTCTGGACGTAGCGGGCGGGCAGCCGGGCCATGGATTCGGTGTCGGATCCGGTCAGCCGCGACACCGTGACGGTGCCGCGGTCGTTGATGTCTTTGATGACCCAGCGGTGCCCGTTTTTGACCCAGCCGCCGCCGGGGATGTGCAGCCAGCGTGCGTTGCTGCGTGTCAGAATCCAGTCCCCGACGCTGGCGGTCAACCCGTCGGACAGGGTGACGGTGCGGGTGTTGTCCGGGTGCGGGTCGCCGCGCAGCCGGTCCAGGCGGGCGCGTTCGTTGAGTTCGGCGACCAGCTCGTTGGTGGGGGCGATGAGCAGGGCGTCGCGGCCCTCGCCGATGGCTTCTGCCCATGCCTGATAGGCCATGTCGGCGGCGACGTGTTCGGCCCCGACGTGGACCCGGCTGTGGTCGAGGTAGAACGCGATGCCGGTGGGGTCACCGTCACGCAGGGCGAGGCTGGCTGCGCCTTCGGCGGCCCCGATGATGGGGTCAGTGAACCGCACGACATCCGACAGTGTGAGGGCCCCGTGCTGGGCCACGATGTCGCGCAGCACCCCGCCCGCGGCGACTGAGGCGAGCTGCTTGTCGTCGCCGATGAGGCGCACGCTGGCACCGTGGGCCAGGGCGTGGGAGATCACCGCATCCAGCCCTGTGGTGGACGCCATGCCGGCCTCGTCGACCACGATCAGGGTTTGGGGGCCGATGTGGTCGAACCAGGTGCGGGCGGGGTCATCGGCGGCCGGTGGGGGACCGCCGCCGCGCCCGGAAAGTTGGACCAGTTTGTCGATGGTGTCGGTCGCTGCGCCGAGGTCGGCGGCCAAGACTTCGGCCGCCGCGGCGGTCGGTGCGAGGCCGATGACGTTGCCTCCGCTGTTGGCCCACGCGGCCGCAAGGGGGGCCATCGCGGTGGTCTTGCCGGTGCCGGCGGGGGCGAGTGCGAGTTGCACGCGGGCCCCGGAGGTGGCCATGTCGCGCAGCAGGGTTTGTTGGCCGTCGTTGAGTTCCGCACCGTGCTGGGCGTGGGCTTCCAGCAGAGCGAGGCCAATGCTGTCGTCGTCGACGACATGGCCGCCGGAAAGCCCTGCGGCGTGCAGGATTCGGCGCTCTGCGGCGAGGATCTCGGCGCTGGTGTAGGCGGTGGTGTCGTGGCGGGTGTAGACGCTGGCGCCGTCGCGGCGGCGCAGCACGTCGGGCTCGTTCATCTCGGTGTCGGCGGTGGTCGTCAACGCGATGCTGTGGGTGCCCAAGGCGGCTGCGATGATGCGCTCCGCCACCTGTGGCGTGTCGTGGCAGTCGGTGTAGCGCAGGACTCTTGACACCTCGGCGCGAACATGGTTGATCTGCCATGTCGAGCGTGACGCGGAGACCGTGCCGATGACCTTGGCGGCCTGTTCGGCGACCCACTGCTCGGTGACGGTGACGCGTTCGCGTGGGGCCCGCCCGGAGGTCAGTGCGGCGACCATCGCGTCGAGTTCGCGGTGGCTTCCCAGGGCGCCGATGGCCTCGGTCCGCCACTGGTGGCGCTGCTCTGCCAGCGACCGTGGTTCGTGCTTGGCGGCTCGGGTTTCCAGCGTGGCTTGCTGGGACAGGGCCAGCATCTCCACCGCGCTGGGCTCACGCCCGTGGACCTGTTGGAAGTCTTTGGCGAGTTGGCCGACGCGGTGCTCGATGGCCGCCCGGCGCGACGACCACACGTCGATCAGTTGGGCTGACATGCCGACGATTTCGCGGACGGGCCGCTTGCCCGGTTCGGGGGTGTCGTTGGCGAAGCTGACGCCGAGTTCGGCGATCAGATTGGCCTCGCACAACGTGTTGTACAGCTCCGATGCCGACACCTTGGCTTTGTAGAGCGGTTGGCCATCGAGGGCCAGCCAGCGGGGGATGCCATCGGGGCCGATCGCGCATACTTTGTTGCTCACCGCGACGTGGGTGTGCAGGTTCGGATCCCCGGCACGGGAGTCGCGGTGATCGAAGGCGGCGGCGATGAATCCGCCTGCGTCGACCTGGGCTACACCGTTGGTGCCCATGCGGGAGAAGCAGGCTTGGGATTCGAGGAACGCCAGGGTGTCGGCGACGGCTTTGTGGTGGCAGTCTTCGATGGTTTTGGCGATGCTCAGCGGGGCTAGTGCCCACAGTGCGGATACCGATTTGACGGGGGTGAACGTCAGGTCGTACCCGGCTACGGCGGTGGTGTCTAGGCGTGAGAGCCGGGCGATGAACCCGGTCAGTTCGCGCTCGTCGAGGTGGGTGCGGCCGTAGCGTTCGACGAACATTTCCGCGGCGACGGTGGTGCGGATTTCGGCGCGCACTTCCGGGTCGAGCGGGGCGTTGGTGGCGCGGCCGATGGTGTGGTTGTAGCTGCTGTAGGCGCCGCGCAGCCGGCGGGTGAAGTCGTTCTCGTTGGCGCCCAACCGGAATGGGCGGCCGAGCTTGGCGGCGGCGTGTGCGCCGTCGACCCATACCCCGATGCCGGTGAGGTGTTCGGTGATCTTGGTGGCGTTGGGGTGCAGCCCTTCCCCGAAGAGTGCCTTCATCTGATCTTCGGTGACTTCGGAGCCCTTGGGCACCCCCCAAAGCTGTTGGACCAGAGGGTTGTCGGGGTCGCGGCTGACCGGCCGCCCGAGTGCGGCCAGGCCGCTTCCGACCCAGCGTCCGGGGGTCTCTCCCTTGCTTGAGTAGTAGTCGGTGAGGCTGGCCCGGCCCAGATCGGTGCCATCGGCGACGGCGACCTGCCGGAGCAGGTAGGTGTACCCGTCTCCGGCGGTTAATTTGTGTAGGCCCATCACCGCGCGATCACCCCGAAAACGCTAGGGCGCAACCACCCCTACAGCACCGCCCAAAGTTGATGCACCGAGTGCCGTTATCGTTTCGTGACCTCAATGCACTAGGTGTGATCGACACAGAAAGGCGACCTAAGGGCGCAGGTGAAGACGGGCCGAGGGGGCGGTAGGTGGGTGTGCGGCGTCAGATGCACTTGGGGGAGTGTAGGAATGGCCGCTGCGCGGATGCAGGACATGTGGTTGGGGCACTGCTGGCGGGGTGGTGGAGGTTTTAGGTTGAGCGCCATGGCGAACAAAGTGTCGAAATCGAAGTCAGCGGTGCGGGCCGCCCGCGAAGCGGTGAAGGCCTCGCAGAAGGAAGTGCTCGAACGGGCCGCGCGCAATGCCGAGGACCTGGCGGTGTTCTTCTCCAGTCGGGAACGGCTCGACGCGGTGGATGAGTGGCTGGAAGCCAAGACCGCCGGCCTCAAAAAGCAGGCCGAGGGCAAGCGCGCCGAGCATCGCCGCACGGCCGGTCAGGCGGTCGTCGCGCTGCGCAATCGCGGACAGACGCTGCGCGACATCGCCGGCTTGACCGGAGTGAGCGGAAAGGTGCTGCGCGAACTGATCCGCTCCGCAGAATCGACCGCACCGAATGACTTGGGCCCGGACCAGGCGACGCAGACCCGCCGCAACCCCGATGACGCTGGCGCACGGAGCGGTGGCGTTGCCGCGGTGTGCTCCGTGATGTCACCGCCGGTGAGTCCAGCAATCGGCGTGCCAGACGAGACGTGGCCGGCGTCGGGTTAGCGCGAGCGCACGGTGAGGACAGATCGACGGAGCTCGCAACCACCACAACTGGTGGTCGACCCGGTTCGTGATGCCGCCGAGATCGCCCGGTTCGAGCAAGCCGTCGGCCGCCACGAACTGATGGCTTTTCACCGGGGCGATCGTCGGAGACGAGTACGGCAGACACCGCGTCCGCCGCGATAGCCGCCGGATCATGCTGCGTACCAATCGGTACGGGTTGGCGGTGGGTTATCCGACGTCGTTGTGCGCACGGCACCGCCTGCATGTGAGAGTGGTCAGGCGGTGGTCGTCGACCCGCCGCGGCCGGTACTGAGTGAGTACCTGCCGCCCGGGTGGAATGGGCCATGCCTATCCGGCGGCGAAGGTGATGGTGATGTCGTAGAAGTTGGCCATCGTCGGGAAGACGTCGGTCAGGTCGGCGTGGCGCGTGTAGGCACACTCGGCGCCCGCTGAGTGATTGTCGGAGGCGCCAAGGATGCCCGCGAGCAGTCGGAGGCGTTGTGCGGCGTGGCATGGTGGCATGGTGGCATGGTGGAGCGTGAATTGGCGCGCATGCTGCTCGCAACCGGCAGCGTGGCGGTGGCGAGGTATTTGCACTGGATTGTCGACGGGAACTCGGAGGCTCAGGTTTCTATCGACATGAGCTGGCCGGCAGCGCCGCTGGTGCTCTGAGCTGTGCGGCCTGGACCGATCGGCCCGCGCCGCCATCCACGCCGCGGAGGTGGCTCGCCAAACGACTACACGAATCTTCCGATCACGACGCGGTGTATCCGTAGCTCGCGTACGGGTTCAGGATCTGCCTGCGCCACAGTAAGTTGCGCTGCGCTCGGGTCAGCTTGGCTAGGTCAGCAGCCTCGTCGAAGTTGTGTTCGATGGCCGCGACTTGGGCATCTACGACTGCACGTCCCTCTGCGGTGGTCAGGCCGTACACCGGCGCAGCGGCAACAACCGCGGCGAACGAGCTGTCGCGGTTTCCCTCGCGGTCGAATGCCAGCGCCTGTGACGAGGTCTCACCAGAGCGGATCTGCGGGCACAGGTCATATGCCGGGGTCAGATCTAAGGCCTTGCCGTCCCAGAAGGCGGCGTGGTTGCGCGCGTGGTCGTCGTTATTGCCGATGGCTACGTTGAACACGATCCGCTCGAACAGCCGTCGGCCGACGGCGGCGTCGGTACTGGTGCGGCGCAGCACGTCGAGCAAGTCTGGGTAGGTGGCGTAGCGGCCTTCCATCTCGTCGAGCCCGAGCATGGTCAACGCCGAGACGATGATCCGCCGCCCACCGCCTGCGGGGCGGTCGAACCGTTCGATGACGAGGACGTCACGGCCCAGCGATGTGGTGACAAACGATGCGGTGGTGTCGATTCCGGCTCGTCGAGCCAGTTCCAGTGCCAGCGCCTCGGCATTGACGACCGGATACGGGTCCGATGCCGAAGAGAACTTGGCGATGTGGCTCCTGCCGTCGACATCGATGAGCGCCTTGGGCCGGGCGCCCCCGATCGAGGTTCCCCGCAGCAGCGCCGCTCCCAATTCCTCGTTCAGTTCGCGGCCCTGATCCAGCGTGTGCGCGGCAGCATGCAGTTCGTCCAACGATGCCGACGCCCCGCGCGGGACGTAGATCTCGGGGCTGGTCTGAAAGTCCAGCCCGCCAATGCGATTGGATCCCGACTCCAGGAAGTAGGTGATCTGGTCCAGGTCGGTCGTATCGGCGTCGCGTCCGGCGACACCGTGGAGTCGTTCCAGGATTACGCGCTGACCCCACGAATCAGGGCCGGCGTCGCGCAGCGCGGATGCAATCGACATATTTGGGGGTGGAGCCTGCCAGTCAGAGCGCAGCGGGAGCTCGGGTTCATAGAGGCTGATGGCGTCATCGCGTTCGAGGTAGCTGCGGCCATAGCCGAACTCGTATCGGCGGCCGCGACTCTGAAAGCGCAACCGTCCGGCTGGGATCGGGTTGGTGTGGCCGGGGAGCCAGACCCAGACGAACGCGTCGCGTGGCGCCTCAGAAGTCGAGAGCGCCATCGGCGTCCGATCCCATCGATCGTGGCTGATACTCACGCGACGGAAGCAGCGCCACACGCTCTTCGCCGCGCCGACGAAGCCGGGCTAGCTCGTCGTCGTCGGCGCCGAACAGTCGCACGCCAACTACTGACGCCGCACTGAACACGGTTCCGATGGAGACTCCGGCTGCGCCGCGTTCAATGGCGGTGATGGTGCGCGGGTCAGCCCCGATGCGCATGCCAAGGTCCGCGGCCGTCCACTTCCTGTCGTGCCGGGCCGCCCGGATCTGTGTACCGAGTACTACAAGGGCGTCCATCGCGGCGCGGGTCGGCGCGATCACTCGCTTCACCATAGCTACCTACCTTTAAATGTCATTAAATGGATTCTATCAACATTTTATCGCTAGTAAAGAGCGTGACAACCCCGGGCGAACGGCGGCTTCGCCCGGCTTTGGACTGCACTGCTCACGCTGTGGCGATCGACTAATCCGATCTTCCAGGGGCGTAGCACAGCGACGATCACGCCCCGACAATCAGGAGTATCACCGCATCACGATCGACTCCTTGAGATCGCGATGGGTCGAACTTCAATCCGGAGAGAGGAGCATGTGCGCCTTGAACGCTCGCGGATCCTTTCCTGACTCGGACGCTCATGGAGAGGCTATTGGAGTTGTGATGCCCGAGGACTACGTACTGCCGTATGAGGCCGACCGCGCGCTGATACGCGTAATACTGGCGGTACGGGGACGGAAGCTCCGAGGAGGCAGAGGGGTCGCGTGAGCGTTAAGTTCGCCTTTTATGGCCGAGTAAGCACCGAGGATGCCCAAGACCCTCAGGCGAGCCGTAGCTGGCAGAAGCGACGTGCTTTGGACCTGATCGCTCCGCATGGCGGCGTTCTCGTCGCCGACTATTTCGATATCGGGCAGAGCCGATCGCTGCCGTGGAAGCGCCGGCCAGAGGCTGCACGCTTGCTTACGGATGTCTCCTCTCGGGACCGCTCGTTCGATGCTGTGGTGATCGGGGAACCGGCCCGTGCTTTCTACGGCCCACAGTTCGCGCTCACCTTCCCAGTGCTTACGCACTACGGAGTCGGCTTGTGGGTGCCCGAGGTCGGGGGCGCCGTCGATCCGGGCTCGGAGGCACACGACCTGGTGATGACTCTCTTCGGCGGGATGAGTAAGGGGGAGCGCGCCCGAATCCAGATGCGTGTCCGCATGGCGATGTCGGCGCTGGCGCAGGATTCGTCCAGATATCTCGGTGGTCGGCCACCGTACGGCTACCGGCTAGTCGATGCCGGTCCGCACCCCAATCCGGCGAAAGCGAATCTCGGTCAACGGATTCACCGCCTCGATCCTGACCCGGTGACAGCTCCGATCGTCGAGCGGATTTATCGCATGTACGCCGAAGGGGCCGGTCTGCGGTTCATCGCGCAGCGACTGACTGACGAAGGGGTGCCCTCGCCGAGTCAGTACGACCCGGCCCGGAATCGGCATCGTGACCCGCGAGGTTGGTCCCATTCGGCGATCCGCGCGATGCTCGATAACCCGACATATCTCGGCACTCGGGTGTGGGGTAAGCAGGAGAAGTTCGAGGTTTTGCTGGACCCGGATGATGTCGCGGCGGGGTATGAGACGCGGATGCGCTGGCGTGACGCCGGGGACTGGATCGAACCGAACCAACGCACGCACGAGCCGTTGATATCGGACGACCTGGCAGAGGCCGCCAGACTTCGGACCCGGGCGCGCAGGGGGCCAAGTCGAATATCCGACAGGGAATCGACTGTGCCGTACGCGCTGCGCGGTCTGCTGTTCTGCGCCGCGTGTGGACGGCGTATGCAGGGGGCGGCCCGCTCCGGCAAGCGATCAACACGCATTCTGTACCGCTGTGAGCTGGGCAAATCGCGTTCTGTCCCCATTGATCTGACAGATCACCCACGCACCGTCTACCTGCGTGAGGACGATGTGACTTCGCGACTCGACCCATGGATCGCCAGTCTGGCTGACCCGGAGAATTTGGCTCGTGGGCAGGATGCGGACTCGGCTGGGACTGCTCGCTATGCGGTGTTGCAACGCCAACTCGGCGAGGTGAATCGCAAGATTGCGGCTTTGGTGACTGCGGTGGAGTCTGGTGTGGCCGTCGATGAATTAAGGGGTGCATTGGTTCAGCGCAGCGCGGAGCGCGACGAACTGAAGGCACAGCTTGAACTCATTGAGCGACCGCACGTCATGACTGCCGCAGAGATCGAGAATGTGATCAAGGAATTGGGCGGGCTCCGCGCGATCATGGATGCTGCTACGCCGGCCGAACGTGCCGAGATTTACTTCAGCTTAGGTTTACGTCTCGACTACGACCCGCACTTAAGGCAGGTCACGGCGACGGCCGACCTAAGTCGTGTCGCCGGACGTGTCCGAGGGGGGACTTGAACCCCCACGCCCGTTAATAGGGCACTAGCACCTCAAGCTAGCGCGTCTGCCATTCCGCCACTCGGACATGCCCACCTCTACGGGATGGGCAGCTTAGGCTAACGGATCTGCCGGCCCGTTCCCAAACCAGGCGCTTCTGCACTGGTCGGTAGTGGTAGGAATGGCCCTGTGACAGCCCAACCCGACCACTCCATCCAGCCCACCGATGAGGTCGTTGACTTCGTCAGTTCCCTGATCCGGTTCGACACCTCCAACACCGGTGAGTTGGAAACCACCAAAGGTGAGGAGGACTGCGCGCGCTGGGTCGCCGCACAACTCGAAGCGGTCGGCTACGAGTGTGAATATGTCGAGTCCGGCGCGCCAGGGCGGGCCAATGTATTCGCCCGCCTCGAAGGTGCGGATCGTTCGCGCGGTGCGCTGATGGTGCATGGTCATCTGGACGTGGTGCCTGCCGAGGCCGCCGACTGGAGCGTGCATCCGTTCTCCGGCGCCGTCGTCGACGACTACGTGTGGGGCCGCGGCGCCATCGACATGAAGAACATGGTCGGCATGATGGTCGCGGTGGCGCGGCACTTCAAACGCACGGGCATCGTGCCGCCCCGCGACATCGTGTGGGCGTTCGTGGCCGACGAGGAGGCCGGCGGCAAGTACGGCTGCCGGTGGCTGGTGGAGAACCGGCCGGATGTGTTCGACGGCGTCACCGAGGCCGTCGGCGAGGTCGGCGGCTACTCGCTGACCGTGCCGCGCAAAGACGGCGGCGAGCGACGGCTGTACCTCATCGAGACGGCAGAAAAAGGCATGCTGTGGATGAAGCTGACCGCCAGGGCGCGCGCCGGCCACGGGTCGATGATCCACCGCGACAACGCCGTGACGATTCTGGCCGAAGCGGTGGCCAAGCTGGGGAACCACCAGTTCCCGTTGGTGCTGAGCCCGGCGGTCAAGGAATTCCTCACCGCGGTGGCCGAGGAGACCGGCTACGCCTTCGACCCGGACTCGCCCGATCTCGAGGGCACCGTCGCGAAGCTCGGTTCGATCTCGCGGATCATCAATGCGACGCTGCGCGATACCGCCAACCCGACGATGCTCAAGGCCGGCTACAAGGCCAATGTCATTCCGGCGACGGCCGAGGCGGTGCTGGACTGCCGTGTGCTGCCCGGCCGCCAGGCTGCCTTCGAGCGTGAGGTCGACGAGATCATCGGCCCCGACGTGACGCGGGAGTGGATGACCGAACTGCCTTCGTACGAGACGACGTTCGACGGGGACCTGGTCGATGCGATGAATTCGGCCCTGCTGGCCGTCGACCCCGAGGCCCGCACCGTGCCCTACATGCTTTCGGCCGGTACTGACGCGAAACACTTTGCCCGCCTGGGTATTCGGTGCTTCGGTTTCATCCCGCTGCGGTTACCGCCCGAATTGGACTTCACCGCACTGTTCCACGGCGTCGACGAACGGGTACCCGTGGACTCGCTGAAGTTCGGCGTCGAGGTGCTGGAACACTTCCTGAAGAACTGCTAGATCCGACAGAACCGCGAAGAACCGAGAGGACGTCCGATGCCTTTTCCGTACAACCCCTACGATTTCCTGCCTGAGCTGCCCTCGTTCACGCTGACATCGACGTCGCTGATCGACGGCGACCCGGTACCGAATTCGTTCGTCAGCGGGCTGATGGGGGCCGGTGGTGAAGATGTCTCGCCGCAGCTGAGCTGGTCGGGTTTTCCGGAGGAGACCCGCAGCTTCGCGGTGACGGTCTACGACCCGGATGCGCCGACCGGGTCGGGGTTCTGGCACTGGGCCGTGGCCAACCTGCCTGCCACCGTGACAGAGCTGCCCGCCGGCGTCGGCGACGGCAGCGAGCTGCCTGGTGATGCCGTCACCCTCGTCAACGACGCGGGCATGCGACGCTTCGTCGGCGCCGCCCCGCCGCCCGGGCACGGTGCGCACCGCTACATCGTCGTCGTACACGCCGTGAAGGTGGAGAAGCTGGAACTCAGCGAGGACGCCTCACCTGCTTACCTCGGCTTCAACCTGTTCGCGAATGCCATCGCGCGGGCCACGATCACCGGGACCTACGAACAGCACTGACGCCCCCCGCGAGCGCACGTGTCGTACGCGACAGGCCGGGTGCCGGTGGACCCACACGTGCGCTCGCGGCCCGGCGGTGATCTAGCGCGTTGCCGACCCGACTGCGTCAGACAGCGTCGCGAACCCGCCGGCGTGCAGCCGGTGGGCGATACCTTCGTGAATCTGCTTGACCCACAAGCCGCCTCCGTAGATGAAGCCGGTGTATCCCTGCAGCAGGGAAGCGCCGGCGGTGATGCGTTCCCATGCATCGTCGGCGGTCTCGATACCGCCGACGCTGATCAGCACCAGACGGTCGCCCACCCGGTCGTACAACCTGCGCAGCACTTCGAGGGACCGCTGCGCCACGGGCGGACCGGAGATGCCGCCCGAACCCAGCTCGGTGACCCCCGGGGTCCGCAGCCCGGCGCGGGAGATGGTGGTGTTGGTGGCGACAATGCCGGCCAGTCCCAATTCGACTGCCAGGTCGGCGATTTCGTCGACATCGGCGTCGGAGAGGTCCGGGGCGATCTTCACCAGAACCGGTGTGGACGTTTCTTCCATCACCGCCGCCAGGATGGGGCGCAGGGATTCGACGGACTGCAGGTCACGCAATCCGGGGGTGTTGGGGGAGCTGACATTGACCACCAGATAGGCCGCCAGCGGGGCGAGCAGCCTGGCGCTGGTGCGGTAGTCCTCGACGGCATCCTCAGGCGCTGTCAGCTTGGTCTTGCCGATGTTCACCCCGATCGGCACATCGGAACAGTGATGGGTCAGGCGCAGAGCCAGCGCCCCTGCGCCGTGGTTGTTGAACCCCATCCGGTTGAGCAGCCCGCGATCCTCGGGCAGCCTGAACAGGCGCGGCTCGGGATTGCCCGGCTGCGCCTGCGCGGTAACGGTGCCCAACTCGGCGTACCCCCAGCCCAGTGCGCCCCAAGTGTTGACGCCGAGCCCGTCCTTGTCGAATCCGGCGGCCAGGCCCATCGGTCCGGGAAAGCGGATCCCGAACACCGTGCTCGCCAACCCGGGATCGCTCGGGGCCAAGAGACGCCGAAGTCGACGTCGGACGGCGCCGGACACCGTCGCGCCCCGCAGCGCGGCGAAAGCCAGCGTGTGAATGCGTTCCGGTGGCACCAGGAACATCGCGCGGCGTAGTACGCCGTAGGCCGCAGAAGTCACGCTAGAGCTCCGGGAGGTCGTCGACGCAGGGATTGAGGACACGAGATTTCTTGCGGCGCAACAACACCCGTCGGCTGCCATCGGTGTACAGCCGCACCTTGGTCAGTTCCCAGCCGCGGTATTCGGCCTCGATGGACAGTCGCGTCGACGCGGTGATCCTGGTGACGTCGGGCGGCAGTCGCAGCGGAACCCAGTCGTAATCGTCGGACAGGTCGACATCCCAGCCCGGTGGCAGCCGGCCGCGGCTGGCCGTCGTCATCGCGGCGCCGTCGCGTGATCGATCACTTGCACGCCGGCACCGGACCCCGAGATCACGTACAACGTGTCCGAGGAGTCATCGAAGGCCAGGATGTTCGGTTGCTGCACAGTCGGATAACGCACCTTTTCCACCGGTATTCCAGTGGCCAGATCGTAACCAACGACGACGTTCGCCGCGGTCTGTGACACCCAGGCCAGTGTCGACGAGCCGGTCAGGCCGTACGGTGCCAGCGCCACGGGGTAGCGCTGCCGCATGATCAGCGGGTCCACGCTGAACACCATCAGTTCGTCGCCGCGGGTGTCGGTGACCAGCACGCGCCCCGCCGGATCGGCCGCCAACGTGGTAGCGCCGTCGCCGGCGCGCAGCGCCTGCTGGGGGCGGCCGTCGGGACCCACGGCCGTCACCGAGGTCTGCCCGCGATCCAGGACGACGGCGGTATCACCTTGGGTGACAATGGAATCCACGCGCGCGAAGATCTTCGTCTGCTCAGCGACGGCGGTGGCGTTCTCGCCGGCAGAGGCCAGGATGAACACAGTGCCGTCGGCGCTGCCGAGGACCAGCTTGCCGTCGTTTCGCCGGGCGATCGCGGTGAAATCGGTGTTCTGCTGGCCGTTGATGTCGACCCGAGATGCGGTGCCGGCTGCCAGGTCGACGACGAAGTAACCGCCAAGGGTCGACAGGTAGGCGACACCACGGCCGTCACCGGCCACGGAGGTGGCCGGGCCGGGCAGAGGAATGGTGCGCGGCGCGGCGGAGCCAGGACCGAAGACGGTCAGCGACGATTCGGCGCGACCGTCGACTCCCGGACGCAGCACCACCAGCGCGGCGGAACCCGCATCGACCAAAGCCGCCACCGGGCTGCCGCTCAGCGGCCGGACCGCGCCCGCGGGGGCGGCCGAGACCGGCAGGGCGACGGCCGGACCTGCGGGTTCGATGGTGGGCGGCGGCGCGTCGATGGTCTTCGACGAGCAGGCGGCCAGCGGAGTTGCGACAGTGAAAATCGCGACCAGCAAGCCGGCCAAACGGGTTTGACCTGGGTGTTTGTTGCGCCGTGGCAAGGGGTAACTCTCGGTGGTGCGAACGAGCGGAATCATCGAGAACTTTATCGGGCGGAATCTGTCCTGTTGGATAGGCCCACAGAACGGACACAGCGTTAGGGTTGCCCGATGACTCTCGCTGCGGACTGGGAAGCCGATCACCGCGCGCTTATGTTCGAAGACATCTCCACCGGTATCCACGCCAGTGGATTCGGCCAGGTCGATGACGGCAGGAGCTTTTCCTTCCACATCGAACGCCAACAGCTGGTGGTCGAGATCTATCGCTCGCGGTTAGCTGGCCCGGTTCCGCAGGCCGAGGACGTGGTCGCAGCCGCCACCCGCAGGCTGATCGACATCGACCTGAACGACGAGCGCAGCCTGGCCGCAGCGGTCCGCGATGCGGCGGCCAGCGCCCAGCCGGTGCCGCGCCCACCCCGCTAAGCCTTAACACGTCACTGCGCGCAGCGCCGGTGGTGCGTCTCAGCGCCCCCTCAGCGTCCAGCCGGTACGGTCATCGTCGTGGATATCGCCGTGCCCGCCATGTCGTGGCTGCAGGTCATCGTGCTCTCTGTGGTCCAGGGTCTGACGGAATTCCTGCCGGTGTCCTCCTCAGGTCACCTGGCGATCGTGTCGCGGGTGCTCTTCGCTGACGACGCCGGTGCCTCGTTTACGGCGGTGTCGCAGCTGGGCACCGAACTGGCCGTGCTGGTGTACTTCGCCAAGGACATCTGGCGGATATTGCTGGCCTGGTTCAACGGTCTGCTGGTCAAAGCCCACCGGGACAACATCGACTACCGCATGGGTTGGTACGTCATCATCGGCAGCATTCCCATTTGCGTGCTCGGGTTGCTGTTCAAGGACGCCATCCGCTCCGGCGTGCGCAACCTGTGGATTGTGGCCGTGGCGATGATCGTCTTCTCCGGTGTCATTGCCGCCGCCGAATACGCCGGCAAGCGCACCCGCCAGATCGAACAACTGACCTGGCGTGACGGCCTCATCGTCGGCTTTGCGCAATGTCTAGCGCTGGTCCCCGGCGTATCCCGGTCCGGAGCCACCATCAGCGCCGGCCTCTTCTTGAATCTCGACCGTGAACTGGCGGCCCGGTTCGGGTTCCTGCTCGGCATCCCTGCCGTGCTGGCATCCGGCTTGTTCTCGCTGCCGGATGCCTTTGCGCCGGTCACCGAGGGAATGAGCGCGAGCGGCCTGCAACTGTTGGTATCGGTGGTCATCACGTTCCTGGTCGGCTTCGCGGCCATCACCTGGTTGCTGCGTTTCGTCAGCAGCCACAGCATGTACTGGTTCGTCGGCTACCGCTTGGTGCTCGGCGTCGTGGTACTCGCTCTGCTGGGGACCGGAGTCGTGGCCGCAACCTAGCGACTCGGCGCGGGTGCAAGACTGTGAACCGATGACCGTCATCTTGCTGCGCCACGGCCGCTCCACGTCCAACACCGCGCATACGCTGGCCGGCCGCTCCGAAGGCGTCGATCTCGACGACAAGGGCCGCGAGCAGGCCGCCGCCCTGGTCGAGCGTCTCGGTGAGCTGCCGATCAAGGCTCTCGTGCGGTCGCCACTGCTGCGCTGCCGCAGCACCCTGGAACCACTCGCGCAGAAGCTGGGGCTGCAACCGGTGATCGAGGACCGGCTCGTCGAGGTCGACTACGGCTCGTGGACCGGGCGCAAGATCGCCGATCTGGTCAAGGAGCCGCTGTGGGCGGTGGTCCAGCAGCAACCCAGTGCTGCGGTGTTCCCCGAGGGCGAGGGGCTGGCCGCAGTCCAGGCCAGGGCCGTCGCCGCCATTCGTGACCACGACCGCAAACTGGCCGAAGAGCACCAGGCCGATGTGCTGTGGGTGGCCTGCACCCACGGCGACGTCATCAAGTCCGTCGTCGCCGATGCACTGGGCAGCCACCTCGACAGCTTTCAGCGGATCACGGCGGACCCGGCGTCCTGCAGTGTGATTCGTTACACCCCGGTGCGCCCGTTCGTGGTGCACGTCAATCACACCGGTGCTGCGCTGGCCGCCTCGCTGACCGCGCCGCCACCCAAGGACGGGGACAAGGATGCCGCGCCGTCAGGCGACGCTGTGGTCGGCGGGTCGACCGATTGATCGTCCGAGCGTGAACGTCACGACGGAATCCGCGCTCAGGCGTCGTGAGATTCACCCCCGGTAGCCGAAGGTCGGCGTCGCCGATTACAGCTGATGCCGTTTTGCCGGTATTTTGAAAGGGCCATGTCCCGCGCAATTCACGTCTTTCGCACACCCGACCGTTTCGTCGCCGGGACCGTCGGGCAGCCCGGAAACCGGACCTTCTACCTCCAGGCCGTTCACGACGCCCGCGTGGTCTCGGTGATTCTGGAGAAGCAGCAGGTTGCGGTGCTGGCCGAGCGGATCGGCGCGCTCCTGGTCGAGGTCAACCGCCGGTTCGGCACACCGTTGCCGCCCGAGGCTGTCGAGGTCGACGACCTGAGCCCGTTGGTCACCCCTGTCGACGCCGAGTTCCGAGTCGGCACCATGGGTTTGGGCTGGGACTCCGAGGCGGAGACCGTCGTCGTCGAGCTGCTGGCGGTCACCGAGACCGAGTTCGACGCCTCCGTCGTCCTCGATGACGCCGAGGACGGCCCCGACGCGGTCCGGGTGTTCCTCACCCCGGAATCGGCGCGCCAGTTCGCCAACCGGTCCACCCGAGTGATCTCGGCGGGCCGGCCACCGTGCCCGCTGTGCGACGAGCCGCTGGACTCCGAAGGCCACATCTGCGTGCGCACCAACGGGTACAAGCGGGCGGAGCTGTTCGGGGCAGACTACGGCTCAGACAACGTCGACCCCGACGAATGACTCCTAGCGTCAGCCCGACCCCAGCAGACGAAGAAGTATTGCAACGCGGTGAGCTGACAGTACTCGGCCGGATCCGCTCGGCCAGTAACGCCACCTTTTTGTGCGAGGCCTCGCTCGCCGGCCCCGGCGGGGGCACCCTGCACTGCGTGTACAAGCCTGTCGCCGGTGAACAGCCCCTCTGGGATTTCCCCGACGGCACCCTGGCCGGCCGCGAGCTGGCCACCTATCTGGTGTCGGCCGCTCTTGGCTGGAATATCGTGCCGCTGACCATCATTCGCGACGGGCCGGCCGGCAGCGGCATGGTGCAGCGGTGGGTCGATCAGCCCGGCGACGCCGAGTCCGTGGAGGACGAGGCGGCCCCGGCCGGGCCCGATCTGGTCGATCTGTGCCCGACGGGCAAGCTCCCGCCGGGTTACCTGCCGATCCTGCAGGCCTATGACTATGCCGGCGACGAGGTCACCCTGATCCATGCCGACGACGCCCGATTGCGCCGGATGGCGGTGTTCGACGTGCTGGTCAACAACGCCGACCGCAAGGGCGGGCACATTCTGCACGGCGTCGATGACCGGGTCTACGGCGTCGATCACGGCCTGTGTCTGCACACGGAGGACAAGCTGCGCACCGTGCTGTGGGGGTGGGCGGGTAAACCCGTCGACGACGACACATTGGAGAGGGTGAGCATGATCGTCGAGGGTCTTACGAGTCCCGGCGATTCCCTGGCCGATGCGCTCGCCCCACACATCACCCGCGCCGAGATCGCCGCGCTGCGTGGCCGCGCCCGGAACCTGCTGGACATCCCTGTGATGCCAAGTCCGGACCGGCGCCGACCGATCCCGTGGCCGGCTTTCTAGCCGGCTGGTCGCCAGGTCAAGATGCCGCCATCGGCCATCAGTGACATGTTCAGGTGCTCGTCTCTGATCAGGTAGCTCGTCACGTGGGGCAGCGCCGCGCCGACCTTCTGGTCCAGCGACGGCCCCGGGCAGCCCATCTCGGTGACGGCGACCGTGCCGAAGGTCAGCGATCCCGACGTCCCGTCAGCACTCGGCGTTGACTCGAATGATCCACTGCCGCTATTGCAGTCGAACCTGAAGGTGGCGTGGCCGTCTGTGCCGAAGGCCACGGTGAAAGCCCCGGGATCGGGGACGGGGGTGCTGCCCTCGGCATCGTCCATCGACTGGATCGCGGTCAATTGCCAGCTGGTCCCGGCCAGCGACCGCGGTTCGGATGCCGACGAACAGCCCGCCAGCGCGACCAGTGCGAAGGCGGTGGCCACGGCACGCGTGCCGGCGGTCCCGAACGTGGTCACGGACCTCACCGTAGGGGGCCAGCCGGCGTCGTGTACACCCAGCCCGGATACTAAGGCGATGAGTCCCACCTTCGCCCAGACCGACGCCGAGCTGGCAGCCGACCTGGCCGAGGACGCCGGACGGCTGCTGCTGGCGGTGCGCGAAGAGGTGGGATTCGACTACCCGTGGGAACTCGGCGACGCCGGTGACAGCAGGGCCAACACGCTGCTGCTGCGGCGGCTGCGCGCCGAACGGCCGGGTGATGCCGTGCTCAGCGAGGAAGCCCACGACGATCTGGTCCGGCTGCGCTCCGACCGGGTGTGGATCATCGACCCCGTCGACGGGACCAGGGAATTCTCCTTGCCGCGCCGCGACGACTGGGCGGTGCACGTCGCATTGTGGCAGCGCGTCGGGGGCCCCGACGGACAGATCACCGATGCCGCCGTCGCCCTGCCCGCGCGCGGCGAGGTCTACCGGACCGACACCGTGATCGGGGGAGGCGCCGCGCATTCCGGCCCGATCCGCATCACCGCCAGCAGCAACCGCCCCCCGGCCGTGCTCTACCGGATGGCCGAGCAACTGGACTTCGAGATGGTGCGGATCGGTTCTGCCGGTGCCAAAGCCATGGCCGTGGTGCGCGGCGACGTGGACGCCTACATCCATGCCGGTGGGCAGTGGGAGTGGGATAACGCGGCCCCGGCCGGAGTGGTGCAGGCCGCCGGTATGCACGCCTCTCGGCTCGACGGTTCGCCGATGTTGTACAACCGTCCCGACCCGTATCTGCCCGATCTTCTGATGTGTCGTCAGGATCTGGCCGAGGTGCTGCTAGGTGCCATCGGCATGGCGAGCTGACAACACGCTTTAGAGTCAACGTATGCAATCGTGGTCGGCCGCAGGCGTTCCGGAACTGCCGGGGCGCGGGCCCCAGCTTCGGCTGTACGACAGTGCCGATCGGCAGGTCCGTCCGGTGTCCCCCGGGGAGGCCGCAACGATGTATGTGTGCGGCATCACGCCCTATGACGCCACCCACCTCGGACACGCAGCGACGTACCTGACATTCGACCTCGTGTACCGCCTCTGGCTCGACTCCGGCCACCGCGTGCACTACGTGCAGAACATCACCGACGTCGATGACCCGCTGTTCGAGCGGGCCGCCCGCGACGGGATCGACTGGCGTGATCTGGGGGCCCGCGAAATCCAATTGTTCCGCGAGGACATGGCCGCCCTGAGGGTGCTGCCGCCGCATGATTACGTCGCCGCCACCGATGCCATCGAGGAGGTGATTGCCGTCGTCGAGAAGCTGCTGGCTTCCGGTGCGGCCTACGTCGTCGATGACGCCGAGTATCCCGATGTGTACTTCCGGGCCGACGCGACCCCGCAGTTCGGCTACGAGTCCGGGTACGACCGCGACACCATGTTGGCCCTGTTCGGTGAGCGCGGCGGCGACCCGGACCGCGCCGGGAAGGCCAATCAGCTCGACGCGCTGCTATGGCGGGCTGCCCGCGACGGGGAACCCAGCTGGCCCTCGCCGTTCGGGGCGGGCCGGCCCGGTTGGCACGTCGAGTGTGCGGCGATCGCGCTCGACCGGATCGGCACCGGCCTCGACATCCAGGGGGGCGGCAGCGACCTGATCTTCCCGCACCACGAATTCTCGGCGGCACACGCCGAATCCGTTTCGGGAGAGCGGCGTTTCGCCCGGCATTACGTCCATGCCGGGATGATCGGGTGGGACGGTCACAAGATGTCCAAGAGCCGCGGCAACCTGGTACTGGTCTCACAGTTGCGCGCCGAGGGTGTCGACCCGGCCGCCATCAGGCTGGGATTGCTGGCCGGCCACTACCGGTCCGACCGGTCCTGGAGCGCAGAGGTGCTCACGGCGGCGACGGCCCGGCTGGCCCGCTGGCGGGAGGCGGCGGCGCTACCGGAGGGCCCCGACGCAGGAGATGTCATCGCCCGCGTGCGCACCTATCTCGCCGATGACCTGGATACCCCCAAAGCGATTGCCGCCGTTGATGGTTGGGTGACCGATGCGCTGGAGTACGCAGGGCACGACGCGCAGGCCCCCACCTTGGTGACCTCGGCGGTGGACGCGTTGCTGGGTATCGCACTGTGAAAGCGCGAACACGCGCTTCGGTGGGCAATTTTGTGGGCGCGGTGGAGTACGTTTCGGGCTTATGAGTTCACTGCGCGGCACGGTCGTCGTCATCACCATCGCCGCACTGCTCGTGCTGACCGGGTGTGCCACCGGCGACAAGAAGAGCGAGCCCGGCAGCACGGCAGCGTCACCGCCGCCGACGGCTGTCCCGGTCACCCCCGAGCAGGCCCGCGCAGTCGCCAAAGAGGCGTACATCTATGGGTTCCCGATCGTCGACAATTACCGCGTCAACTACGCGTACTTCGTCGACAAGCAGAACCCCGAATACAAAGGCGGCTGGAACGAGATCCACAACGTCGCCCGCGTCTTCACCCCGGCCGACACTGCGATCCAGACCCCGAACTCCGATACGCCGTACTCCAGCGTTGGCGCCGATCTGCGTGCTGAGCCGCTGGTGCTGACCGTGCCGCCAATCGAGCAGGACCGGTACTACTCGCTGCAGTTCGTCGACGGTTACACCTACAACATCGCCTATGTCGGCAGTCGGACCACCGGTAACGGCGGCGGAAAGTATCTGCTGGCCGGGCCTGGGTGGACAGGCGAGAAACCGGCGGGCATCGACGAGGTGATCCAGTCCGATACCGACCTGGCGCTGGTGCTGTACCGCACCCAGCTGTTCGGGCCGTCCGATCTCGACAACGTCAAGAAGATCCAGGCCGGCTACCAGGTGGCGCCGTTGTCGGTGTACCTCAACCAGCCGTCACCGGCACCCGCGCCGGCCATCGACTTCGTCCCACCGCTGACGCCCGACCAGCAGAAGACTTCACCCCAGTTCTTCGAGATCCTGAACTTCGCATTGAAGTTCGCGCCGACGGTTCCCGCCGAGCAGGAGATGCGCGCGAGGTTCGCAACGATCGGCATCGGGCCCGACGGCGATTTCGACGCCGACAAGCTCAGCCCGGACATGCGTACCGCCATCGAAGGCGGGATGGCCGACGCCTGGGCCGAGCTGGACGCACTGAAGAAGAGCAAGATGGACACCGGCGAGGTGGGTCCGGCACAGTTGTTCGGCACCGCAGCAGACCTGAACGGCAACTACCTGTACCGGATGGCAGGCACGGTGTACGGGATCTACGGCAACACCGCCGCCGAAGCGCTGTATCCGGGTGCCTCCAACGACTCCACCGGCCAGCCGCTGACCGGCGCCAACACGTACACCTACCACTTCCCGTCCGGGCAGCTGCCGCCGGTCAACGCGTTCTGGTCGCTGACCATGTACGAACTGCCGCAGAGCGCGTTGGTGGCCAACCCGATCGACCGCTATCTGGTCAATTCGCCGATGCTGCCGAGCTTGGTCAAGGACCCCGACGGCGGCATCACGCTGTATGTCCAGAACGCGTCGCCCGGCGCCGATAAGGAGAGCAACTGGCTGCCCGCGCCGAAGGGGCCATTCCGGGTGGTCTTGCGGCTCTACTGGCCCAAGCCCGACGCGCTCAACGGGCAGTGGAAGCCTCCGATACCGGTCAGGACCTAGCCAAGTGGCACTCGCTGCCGAACGCGCCGATCTGGTCCTGTCCGGTGGCGGTGTCAAGGGGATCGGGCTGGTCGGCGCCGTCGCCGCGCTGCTGGACGCCGGATACGCGCCGCAACGAATCTCCGGCACGTCGGCGGGAGCTCTGGTCGGCGCCGTGCTGGCGGGCGCGGTGCAGAGCGGCGAGGTCACCGGCGCCAGGCTCAAGGAGCTCACCTTCGAGATCGATTACCGCACTTTCCTCGACCAGGGCCTGGTCGAACGAGTACCGGTACTCGGTCCGGCGTGGGGCGTGCTCAGCGGCAGTGGCGTCTACCGAGGCGATGCGCTGCGCAAGTGGATCGACACGGCGCTGGCCCGCTTCGGTGTCTCGACGTTCGCGGATCTGGCGATCTCCGACAAGGCGCTGCCGGTCGAGCAGCGGTACCGGCTGGTCGTCACCGTCGCCGATGTGACGTTGGGTCAGCTGGTCCGGCTGCCCTGGGATTACCAGCGGGTCTACGGCCTCGACCCTGACGAGCAGTCGGTGGCCGACGCGGTCCGTGCATCGACGGCGATCCCGTTCTTCTACCAGCCCGCGAAGCTGACCAGTGCGGACGGCCGGACCTCGACGCTTGTGGACGGCGGACTGCTGTCGAACTTTCCCATCGACTCCCTGGATCGGACCGATGGTAAAAAGCCACGGTGGCCGACCTTCGGAGTGACCCTGATGCCCAACCTGCCCGAAGGCAACGACCAGCTGAT
The DNA here is from genome assembly GCF_025822605.1 of Mycolicibacterium komossense. GTDB lineage: Bacteria > Actinomycetota > Actinomycetes > Mycobacteriales > Mycobacteriaceae > Mycobacterium > Mycobacterium komossense. The sequence goes on from NZ_JACKTY010000012.1 coordinate 438,280, forward strand.
CCCGGCGCTGCGGCCGCTGCATCTCCTGGGCGGCCCGACGCTGCTCGAACAGGTGGTCACCACGATGCTCGTCGGGCGCGACCAGGCCTATCTGAGCCAACCGTGGGTGCAGGCCCGAACCATCCGGGTCAATACCGCCGATGTCGGTGTCCTCGATTTCGATCTGTCCGAACGCGACAAAGAGGCGCTCTACGACGACGGGCTGCGTGCGGGCCGGGAGTTCCTCAGGACCTGGAACTTCGCGAACTACCTGACCCGCTTCCGCTAGGAGCGTCGGCTACACCCCGGTCCGGACCATCTGCTCGATCTCGTCCTGCGACTTGTGGATGAGATGACTGATGATCGTGGCGTACGGCTCCATCAGAACCGCGGACCCCTCAGTCGATCGCAGTTCGTAGATGCCGGCGCTGATCGGCGTGGCGTTGACATCGGAAGCGAATCCCAAGCCGTAGAGCGCGGGACCCAAACTCGGTGCGCGGACAACGCTTCTGGCTGCAGAAGCCCAGATCCAGACCAGATACTTCTCCGCGAGCGCATAGCTGGAGAACTTCGCGGTGTCGTCGTGTCGCTGGTTTCGGTCATCGACGGTGTCGACGATCCACCAACTGCCGTCGAACCGAAGGTGAACCGAGTACTGATCCGAGCTGAACCGGACAGCACAGTCCGGGCACGACGTCGACGTCGAGATATCGCCCAGCAGCGCAAGTTCCGACCAGTAGGTCCAGTTCCGGGACAGGCGATCGAAATCAGGTGTGTCGGTCACGTCGCGACGAGGTAACCGGAGTCGAGCAGCGCCTGCACCGAGGCGTCCTTCCCATCGGGACCGATGATGCGGTACTGGACCCCGCCGCCAGGCTGGCCGAACCAGGGCGCCACCTGCGACTGCTCGATGGAGTAACCGACAGGGAGCCTGGTGGGATCGGCGACTACGTATGAGAAGTACGGCGCGACGGCGCTGGACGGCGGCAGCGACAATTGCGCAAAATACGTGCCGGAGGGAGCCAGGTAGGAGCCGCCGGGGTAGCCGAAGCGACCCACCGAGGTACCCGCGGGCAGGACGACGCCGGAGACCACCGTGCCCGGGATCGCGTACGGCTTGCTGGGATTGTTGTCGTCGGGATAGGTGAGGCCGTCGCCGTTCGGCTTGATCTGGTTGTTGTAGGTGGGGTCGTATCCGACGAATTGCAGTGATCCGATGGGCAGTGGCGCCGCACCGACCGCACCGCCCTGGCCGAAGATCAGCCCGCCGGTGCCGCCGGCCCCGCCTTCGCCGCCGAAGATGGTGATATTGCAGCTGGTGTCCGCGCATTGCATGGCGCCAGGGCCGCCGGTCCCGCCGTGGCCGCCGTTGCCGATCAGACCGGTGTTGCCGCCACGTCCGCCGTTCGCGCCGATCGCCCCGCCGCCGCCGTCGCCGCCATCACCGATGAACAACCCGGCCGATCCGCCGTTGCCGCCGGCCGCGTCAACCACGCCGCGCGCCGCGTCACCGCCGCGTCCGCCGTTGCCGATCATCCCGGACGATCCGCCGTTTCCGCCGTTGCCGCCGTTGACGCCCGCCAATCCGGTTCCGCCGTTGCCGCCACTGCCGAGCAGGCCGCCGTTTCCGCCGTTGCCGCCGTTCCAGCCGTTCCCGCCGTTGCCGACGAGGAGTCCTGCTTTGCCGCCGGTGCATGCAGCGGCGGCCGAGCAACTGTTGGCGTTGTAGTTGAAGCCGTTGCCGATGAGCAAGCCCGCATCGGGATGTGTCACGGTGCCGTCGGAGATGAAGATCGCCAGAAAGTCACCCGGAGTCGGCACTGCCGCGATTTGGGCGGTAGACGTGCTCGCGACCGCGGCGTTCCGGGAGGATGTACTCGCCGCCCCCGCATCGGCGGGCTTCGTCGGCCTCGCCGAGGAATGTGCGCCGCCGGAGGAGCGCACGGTGGTGTCGACCGCCGGCGCTGCCGTCTGCGCTGCCGATGCCTCGGCCGCATTCGAGGTGGCCGGCTTCTTCGACGACGAACCCGACGAGCTGGAGCTGCTGGCGGAGCCGGTCGACTTGGTGCCTGTGCTGTCCGCTGCGGCTATTCCGTGGCCAGTAGTGAGCGCGAGGCCGACACCGGCCGTCACTACCGCCGTCGCCCAGCGTCCTGTCGTAGTGGTTGAACTCATCCCAGTGCCCCCTGACCCGAGCGCCAGCAAAGCCGAATGCCGGCGAGTATTGACGATTGAGGAGAGTATGGGCGCAGAGATCGGGCCCGGACACCGAAGCGAACTACCTGTTCCTGTCACCGGCAAGCCGACAACTACCTGGTTCGACCCGGCTCAACACCTGGATACCGACACTTCGTGCCATCGACGCACGCCATTGCTACCTAGATCGACGTGTCGGTACCCAACCGCAGTGATCGAGTGGGCGAGATACGGCTGACAGTTAGCCATCAGCGGTTGCACAGCTAGTCAATTGACGGATGTGTCATCACAGCGGGCAGGTTTATGGCTAACATCTCGCCATGCGTGATCGCTGGCCGCTGACTGGCAGGGCCGACGAACTCGGCACTGTTGCCGACATCCTGGCTAGTAGTGACTATCGCGGAATTGTGCTGGCCGGTGAGGCTGGGGTGGGAAAGTCGCGACTTGCCCGGGAATCGGTCGCCCGCGCGCAGCGCGCCGGGTGGACGGTGCATGAAGTGGCCGCCACCGCAACGGCGCGATCGGTGCCTCTTGGCGCGTTCGCGCACTGGAGTCAGGGCCTCGAGGGTTCATCGCTGGCGTTAGCCAACCTGGTGATCACGAAGCTGACCGCCGATACCGGTCCGGGCCGCCTGTTGGTGCTCGTGGATGACGCCCACCTGCTCGATGAGTTGTCCGCGCTCGTCGTCCACCAACTGGTGTTGCACCGGGCAGCTTCGGTACTGATGACCGTTCGCACCGGGCAACGCCCGCCCGACGCGGTGACGGCACTCTGGAAGGACGGGCACCTACGTCGTCTCGAGGTGCGTCCACTGACCCGGCAGCACACGTGCGAGTTGCTCGAGTCCCTCCTCGGGGCTTCTGCCGATCAGGCTTGCTCGCAACGGATCTGGAATCTGACCCAGGGCAATGCCCTGTTCCTGCGGCAGCTGGTCGAACAGGAACAGGACGCCGGCCGGTTGCTCCGTCGAGACGGAACAGTCGTCTGGACAGGCGGTCGCGAGGTGTCGCCGTCGCTGATGGAGTTGGTGGAGCACCAGACTGGCGCGGTTCCTCGGAAGGTCCTCGATGTCGTCGACTTCGTGGCGATCGGCGAGCCGATCCAGGTGGCCTGCCTGATGTTGCTGGTGAACCCCGACGTCATCGAGGAGGCCGAGCAGCGTGGCCTGATCAGGACATCCGCCGATACGGTGCAGATGGGACACCCGCTCTACGCCGAAGTGCGGATGAAGCGTTGCGGCCCAGTGCGATTGCGCCGCCTGCGGGGTCAGGTCGCCATGGCCATGAAGGACAGCAGGGGACCGGCTGACCTGGCGCGGCGGGGTCTGTTGTGGATGGAATCGGACCTGCCGCCCAACCGGGAGGTGTTGGAGTGCGCTGCGGGCGCGGCGGCTTCACTGCTGGATTTCGGCCTTGCCGAGCGCCTGTACCGCGGCGCCGCCGACGCCGGTACCGACTCTGATGCACAGGTGCAACTGGCCTACAGCCTGCTGATGCAGCGCAAAGGTGACGACGCTGAGGAGATCCTCGACGCCATTCCTGCCCACGACGTGGCGTCGTCGGCGTTCATCAACGACGTCATCCTGCGGGCGGCCAATCTGCTGTGGAGCAAGCGCGATCCTGCCGAATCGTGGCGGGTTATCGACGCTGCGCTGATCGGGGCGACCGGAGAGCGGGCTGCCCAGCTGCTGGCATTCCGGGCTAACCAGCTGGCTCTGGCTGGTAGACCGGCGGCGGTGATCGAGGTGCTGGCCGGCGTGCACTACGGATTGCTCGACGACTTCGGCGCGACGATCGGATTGTGCGCCGAGACACTGGCCTACGGTGAGCTCGGACGCCCGGATGAGGCCTGCGTCAAGGCGGCGGCCTGCTATCGGGTGGTACGCAAGACGCCGCACGGCAGCTTCCTGGCCCAGCCGTTGACCGAGTTCCACGCCTTTGCGCTGGCGGTGGCGGGCCGGACCGCTGAAGCCGTTGACGTAGCCGAGCGGCATCGATGTGACAGCAGTTCCGAGCCGGCGACGGCGCAGTCGGTGGCCTCGTCGATCGCCGGGATGGCGGCGCTGTTCTCCGGCGACCTGCGGGCGGCGGCGGGGCTGTTGCCGGTTCACCCCGGCCCGGGGATGGCCGAAGCAGATTTCTTGCTGGTCAACAGTTTTCAGCGGTTCTATCTGCTCCGAGCGCAGGTGCTGGCCCGGTTGGGCAAGGTCGAGGAGGCCGAGTCGACTCTGGAGGCCGCCCGCGAATACGGGCATGCGGCGTACGAATACGTGGAGACGACAGGAATTCTCGCCCAAGCGTGGGTCGCCGCGGCTCGGCATCGACTTGTCCAGGCTCGCCAGTTCGCTTGTCAGGCAGCAGAATTCGCCAGAGACCACGGCCAGGCCGCCCGCGAGGTGTGGTGCTTACAGACAGCGGTGCAGTTCGGCGACACCGCTGTCGTGCCGCGGCTTGCGGAGTTGGCGGCAGTGGTGGACGGGCCGCGGGCGGCGCTGGCGTGGCGGTATGCCGCTGCGCTGGCGTCCGACGATACCGGCGAATTGGACGAGCTCTCCAAGGATTTCGAAGCGATGGGTGATCTGCTGGCGGCCGCTGACAGTGCGGCGCACGCGTCGTCGGCGCATCGACGCGCGGGCCGGCGGGGGAGCGGGGCGACCTCGTACACCCGAGCTGAAAAATTAGCCTCCCGTTGTGGCGGTGCCACCAGTCCGGCGATCGTCGGAGCCCAGGTGGCGATCCCCTTCACCCAGCGCGAGCGGGAGATCGCCGTGCTGGTCGTCCAAGGACTGACCAACCGCGAGATCGCCGAGGCCATGTCGCTGTCGGTACGGACCGTGGAGGGCTACGTCTACCAGGCATGCGCCAAGGCGGGCGTGGCCAAACGGACCGAACTGAGCTCGGTCCTGCCGACCGCTGTGCGCTGAGATCGTTCCATTGGTCCCGATGGCGTGGTCCCGGTGGCGCCTGTGGACGTGATGACTCCGTTGGCGCCTCGTGATCAGCCGCGGAAACCGGGGCCGCGCCTGCGCAGATACCGCTCGAACTCGGCGGCCAGCGCGTCACCGTCGATCTTGCCGAGTGCCTCGTTCATATCGACTTCGGCGTCCCCGCGCTGTTCGAGCGCCGCCACGTACTCGGCGATCTCCTCGTCCTCGGCGGTCATCTCGGTGACCGCCTCCTCCCACTCCTCGGCCTGCGTCGGCAAGTCTGCCAGCGGCACCTCGATGTCCAGCACGTCTTCGACCCGGCGCAGCAGTGCCACGGTGGCCTTGGGGTTCGGCGGCTGGGAGACGTAATGCGGGACTGCGGCCCAGAACGTCACGGCGGGGATCCCGGCCGCCACACAGGCGTCTTGGAATACCCCGGCAATGCCCGTCGGTCCCTCGTAGCGGGTCTCCTCCAGGCCGAAATGCTTGGCCGATTCGGGGGAGTAGGCCGCGCCGGACACCGGCACTGGGCGGGTGTGCGGGGTGTCGGCCAGCAATGCGCCCAGGATGACGACGGTATCGACGTCGAGTTTCTCGGCGATCGCCAGCAGCTCTGCGCAGAATGTCCGCCAGCGCATATTGGGCTCGACACCGTGCATCAGCACGATGTCCCGGTCGCTACCGGGGGGACGGCAGTGCGAAATCCGCATTGAGGGCCAGACCAGTTCCCGGGTGACGCCGTCGATCTGGCGGATCACCGGACGGTTGACCTGATAGTCGTAATAGGACTCATCGTCGATCTCGACGATGGTCTCCGCCTCCCAGATCGCGTCCAGGTGCTCCAACGCGTCGCTGGCCGCGTCACCAGCGTCGTTCCAGCCCTCAAAGGCGGCCACCACAATGGTGTTGTGCAATTCGGGCAGGTCGGCACTGCTGGCTTCCGACGGAGTCACCGAATCAGCGTAAGGCCTGCGTGGTGGCGGGAGACAACTGAGACGGAGGTGACCCGATTCGCCTTGTCGGGAGGAAACCGACTACCCCGTGTCTGCGGCTGTTCCGACCGTGTCGGCCCACGGCACCGACCTGCTTGGCCTGTTGCCCCGGCGTGTCCTGGTCGGCGGCAGGGCGACGACGAGATTCCGTCCGACGACGTTTCGAGGCGGTCGCGGAGGGGGCTCGCGACGAAATACGTGCGGCGGCAATCGGGTTAACCTTGAGGACGGCCAGATTGCCGACAACGCCCGGGTGCTGTCGTTGCTGACACAGCAAGCGCCAGGGTTGTCGCGGTCGATCGCGGTGATGAACTGGGCGTCCAGACGTCGAACGGGTGACGACGTAGACTTTCCTGGTCGAGAGGCGTTGCAACGGTTATTTGGGGTCCTGGATCTCTCCTGATATCCGCCACGCTCGGCAGAGTTAAGGACGCCTTCCGCTACGGAAGGAGTGCATGTGACGGGCCCTGAGCCGAACATCTCTGTGCCGGACACCCTTGAGTCGGGCACCTTCGTGCCGAACATCCGGCCCGACTGCACCGAGGAGCTGACGGCTACTCTCGGCCAGCGGATCATGGTGATCGACGGGGCGATGGGCACGGCGATCCAGCGGGACCGGCCGGACGAGGCCGGCTACCGCGGCGACCGGTTCACGGAGTGGCCGACCGCCCTTCAGGGCAACAACGACCTGCTCAACCTGACGCAGCCGCAGATCATCGAGGCGATCCACCGCGAGTACCTCGAGGCGGGCGCCGACATCCTGGAAACCAACACGTTCAATGCGACCGCGGTCTCGCTGTCGGACTACGACATGGCGGAGTTGAGCTACGAGTTGAACTACGCCGGCGCTGCGCTTGCCCGCACAGCCGCCGACGAGTTCAGCACCCCGGACAAGCCCCGCTACGTTGCCGGCGCCATCGGGCCGACGACGCGCACCGCGTCGATCTCGCCGGACGTCAACGATCCCGGCGCCCGCAACGTCTCCTACGACCAGCTGGTCGCCGCCTACCTCGAGGCCGCCAACGGCCTGGTCGACGGCGGCGCCGACCTCATCATCATCGAGACGATCTTCGACTCGCTGAACGCCAAGGCGGCGGTGTTCGCCGTCGAGACGCTGTTCGAGGAGCGTGGCCGCCGCTGGCCGGTGATCATCTCGGGCACCATCACCGATGCGTCCGGGCGGACGTTGTCCGGTCAGGTCACCGAAGCGTTCTGGAACGCGATCAGGCACGCCAAGCCGCTCGCGGTGGGCCTCAACTGCGCCCTGGGGGCGCCGGAGATGAGGCCCTACATCGCCGAGATGGCACGGATCGCGGACACCTTCGTCTCCTGCTACCCCAACGCCGGCCTGCCCAACGCCTTCGGCGAGTACGACGAGTCTCCGGAACATCAGGCCGGCTACATCGAAGAGTTCGCCGAGGCCGGGCTGGTCAACCTGGTCGGTGGTTGCTGCGGCACAGCGCCGCCGCACATCGCCGAGATCGCCAAGGTCGTCGAAGGTAAACCGCCTCGCGCGGTGCCGGAGATTCCGGTGGCCACCCGGCTCTCGGGCCTGGAACCACTCAACATCACCGCCGACTCCCTGTTCGTGAACATCGGTGAGCGCACCAACATCACCGGCTCGGCTCGTTTCCGCAACCTGATCAAGGCCGAGGACTACGACACTGCCCTGTCGGTCGCCCTTCAGCAGGTCGAGGTCGGTGCGCAGGTCATCGACATCAACATGGACGAGGGCATGATCGACGGCGTCGCCGCGATGGACCGGTTCACCAAGCTGATCGCGGCCGAGCCGGACATCAGCCGCGTACCGGTGATGATCGACTCCTCCAAGTGGGACGTCATCGAGGCGGGCCTGAAGAACGTGCAGGGCAAGCCGATCGTCAACTCGATCTCCATGAAGGAGGGCGAGGAGAAGTTCATCCGCGAGGCGCGGCTGTGCCGCAAGTACGGCGCCGCCGTCGTCGTGATGGCCTTCGACGAACAGGGACAGGCCGACAACCTGGAGCGCCGCAAGCAGATCTGCGGGCGCGCCTACCGGATCCTGACCGAAGAGGTCGGCTTCCCGGCCGAGGACATCATCTTCGACCCGAACTGCTTTGCGCTGGCCACCGGTATCGAGGAGCACGCGACCTACGGCATCGACTTCATCGAGGCCTGCGCCTGGATCAAGGAGAACCTGCCCGGGGTGCACATCTCCGGCGGTATCTCGAACGTGTCGTTCTCGTTCCGGGGCAACAACCCCGTCCGCGAGGCGATCCACGCGGTGTTCCTGTTCCACGCCATCAAGGCCGGCCTCGACATGGGCATCGTCAACGCGGGCGCATTGGTGCCCTACGACTCGATCGACCCTGAGCTGCGGGACCGGATCGAGGATGTGGTCCTGAACCGTCGGGAGGATGCGGCCGAAAGGCTCTTGGAGATCGCCGAACGGTTCAACAAGTCGGAGAAGACCGAGGACCCCAAGGCCGCGGAGTGGCGCAGCCTCCCGGTGCGCGAGCGGATCACGCACGCGCTGGTCAAGGGCATCGACGCCGACGTCGATGCCGACACCGAGGAACTGCGGGCCGAGATCGCCGCGGCAGGCGGTCGCCCGATCGAGGTGATCGAGGGCCCGCTGATGGACGGCATGAACGTCGTCGGTGACCTCTTCGGCGCGGGCAAGATGTTCCTGCCCCAGGTGGTGAAGTCGGCCCGAGTGATGAAGAAGGCGGTGGCGTACCTGCTGCCCTACATCGAGGCGGAGAAGGAACAGTCGGGTGCTGCGGCGGGCGACAAGGACACCAACGGCACGATCATCATGGCGACCGTCAAGGGTGACGTCCACGACATCGGCAAGAACATCGTCGGGGTCGTTCTGCAGTGCAACAACTACGAAGTGATCGACCTCGGTGTGATGGTGCCTGCCCAGAAGATCCTGGCTGCGGCGAGGGAGCACAACGCCGACATCATCGGGCTGTCCGGACTGATCACCCCGTCCCTGGACGAGATGGTCAACTTCGCCGTCGAGATGGAACGCGAGGGGTTGCAGATCCCGCTGCTGATCGGGGGTGCGACGACCTCGCGCGCACACACGGCCGTGAAGGTCGCGCCGCGCCGCAGTGGTCCGGTGGTCTGGGTCAAGGACGCGTCCCGCTCGGTGCCGGTCGCTGCGGCGCTCCTCGACGACAAGCAACGTCCGGCCCTGCTGGAGGCCACCGCGACCGACTACGCGGCCCTGCGCGAACGGCACGCCCAGAAGAACGAGCGGCCGATGCTGACGCTGGAGAAGGCCCGCGCGAACCGGACCCCGATCGAGTGGGACGGCTACCCGCCGCCCGTACCCGCCCAGGGTCTCGGCGTGCGGGAGTTTCTTGACTACGACCTCGCCGAGCTGCGCGAATACATCGACTGGCAGCCGTTCTTCAATGCCTGGGAAATGAAGGGCAGATTTCCCGACATCCTCAACAACCCGGTCTCGGGCGAGACTGCCCGCAAGCTGTACGACGATGCCCAGGAGATGCTCGACACCCTGATCAAGGAGAAGTGGCTGACCGCCAACGGCGTGATCGGCTTCTTCCCGGCGAACGCGGTCGGAGACGACGTCGAGGTCTATACCGACGAGACCCGTACCGAGGTGCTGACCACGCTGCACAACCTGCGTCAACAGGGGGAGCACCGCGACGGCATCCCGAACCGGTCACTCGGTGACTTCATCGCCCCCAAGGAAACGGGCCTGCCGGATTACGTCGGCTCCTTCGCCGTTACCACTGGGCTCGGCAGCGGGGACAAGACTGCGGAGTTCAAGGCAGCCAACGACGACTACAGCGCGATCCTGCTGGAGTCGCTGGCCGACCGGCTGGCCGAGGCGTTCGCCGAACGGATGCACCAGCGGGTCCGCAAGGAGTTCTGGGGATATCAGCCCGATGAGCAATTGGACAACGAGGCGCTCATCGGCGAGAAGTACTCAGGCATCCGCCCGGCTCCGGGCTATCCGGCCTGCCCGGAGCACACCGAGAAGGCGACGCTCTGGGAGTTGATGGACGTCACAGAGCGGACCGGCATCGAGTTGACCGAGTCGATGGCCATGTGGCCCGGTGCTGCCGTCAGCGGCTGGTACTTCTCGCACCCGCAGTCGCAGTACTTCGTCGTCGGCCGGCTGGCCCAGGACCAGGTCGCCGACTACGCCAAGCGCAAGGGCTGGACCCTGACCGAAGCCGAGCGCTGGCTCGCACCCAACCTCGGCTACAACCCGGAGGACTGAGCCCTGAGTCGAAACCCGATGGGGCTTAACGATTTCCTCCCAGCTGGTCACGATGAGAAGATGAAGGAGCGGCTCGGACCGGGCCGCACCGGCGTTGACCTGTCCGATGAGGTGCAGCTGCATCCCGAGCAGTCGATCGACGCCTCCGTGCTGCACCACCCAGAGACGAAAGATTTCCATGTTTGATTCTCGGCCTGATGACCGCTCCGGCAGCCAGCTGAAGGCCGTGCTGTGGGATATGGACGGCACCCTGGTCGATTCCGAAAAGCTCTGGGACATCTCGATGCACGCCCTGTACGCCCGACTCGGCGGGGTGATGACGCCCGAGCTGCGGGAAGCGTCCGTCGGTGGATCGGCCGGCAGCGTGATCCGGCTGATCTACGACGATCTCGGCCTCGACCTCGATCCGGAGGCGATGGCCGAGTCGGCGGACTGGCTGCACGACTACACCGGCGAGCTGTTCGAACGGGGGTTGCCGTGGTGCGGGGGCGCCCGCGAGATGCTCGATGCCCTCTCCGCCGCGGGGGTGCCGATGGCGCTGGTGACCAACACCCGCCGGGAACTCACCGAGCGGGCTCTGAACACCATTGGCAGGCATTACTTTTCGGTGACTGTCTGCGGTGACGAAGTCGAGCACGCCAAACCGGCGCCCGATATCTATCGGCGGGCGGCCGAGTTGCTGGGCTTCGAACCGGAGCAGTGCCTGGCCGTTGAGGATTCGGTCACCGGCGCCGCCGCGGCGGAGGGAGCGGGATGCCCAGTGCTGGTGGTGCCCAACGAAGTCGTGGTGCCGGGCAGCCCGCGGCGTAGGCACGAGAACTCGCTGAGTGATCTCGATGTGGACGACCTGCGGACGATTTTCGCGCAGCTGGGCACTCTGGTCGACGAACGCACCGGCTGAGCACTCAAACACGGGAGCCCGATACGGCCCGTAAGGCGCTTGGACTGTGCAATCGTTGTGAGAGACACAGACGCAGCGTTGCGGAAAGAAGGACGCCATGGCCGGCCAGGGGCCCGTAGACAACAGTCCGTCAGCCATCACCGACGAGGATTTCTCCTCCGGTAAGACCGCGATCCGGATCGCTTCCGTGGCAGCCCTGGGCGGCCTGCTGTTCGGTTACGACAGCGCGGTCATCAATGGGGCGGTGGATTCGATCCAGGCGGACTTCAACATCGGTAACGCCGAACTCGGTTTTGCCGTCGCCTCAGCGCTGCTCGGCGCCGCCGTGGGCGCGATGTCCGCGGGCCGGATCGCCGACAAGATCGGCCGCATCGCGGTGATGAAGATCGCCGCGGCGTTCTTCCTGGTCAGTGCGATCGGTACGGCGTTGTCTCCCAACGTCGAGTTGATCGTCCTGTTCCGGATCGTCGGCGGTATCGGCGTGGGGGTGGCGTCGGTGATCGCCCCGGCTTACATCGCCGAAACCTCCCCGCCGAGCATCAGGGGGCGCCTCGGGTCGTTGCAACAGCTGGCCATCGTGTTGGGCATTTTCTTGTCGTTCGTGGTCAACTGGGTGCTGCAACGCATCGCCGGCGGGCCCGGCAAAGATCTGTGGCTGGGCATGGAAGCCTGGCGGTGGATGTTCCTGGTGATGGCGATCCCGGCCCTGGTGTACGGCTCGCTGGCGTTCACCATCCCCGAGTCGCCGCGGTATCTGGTTGCCAGCCACAAGATTCCGGAGGCCCGCAAGGTGCTCTCCACACTGCTGGGCCAGAAGAACCTGGAAATCACCATCTCGCGGATCAGGGAAACCCTTGAGCGCGAGGACAAGCCGTCCTGGAAGGATCTCAAGAAGCCGACCGGCGGCATCTACGGCATCGTCTGGGTCGGCCTCGGTCTGTCGGTCTTCCAGCAGTTCGTCGGCATCAACGTGATCTTCTACTACTCGAACGTGCTGTGGCAGGCGGTCGGTTTCGATGCCGACCAGTCCGCCATCTACACCGTCATCACCTCGGTGATCAACGTTCTGACCACGTTGATCGCCATTGCATTGATCGACAAGATCGGCCGCAAGCCGCTCCTGCTCGTCGGTTCCACCGGGATGGCGATCACGCTGATCACGATGGCCGTCATCTTCGCCAACGCGACACTCGGGCCGGACGGAAAGCCCAGCCTGCCCGGCACAGCCGGAGTCATCGCGCTCATCGCCGCGAACCTCTTCGTCGTCGCGTTCGGTATGTCGTGGGGACCGGTCGTGTGGGTGTTGCTCGGCGAGATGTTCCCCAATCGGATCCGGGCGGCCGCGCTGGGGTTGGCCGCGGCCGGTCAGTGGGCAGCCAACTGGCTGATCACGGTGACGTTCCCCGGCCTGCGTGAGCACCTCGGCCTGGCCTACGGGTTCTACGGGCTGTGCGCCATCCTGTCCGGCATCTTCGTGTGGAAGTGGGTCATGGAGACCAAGGGCGTGTCGCTGGAGGACATGCACTCCGAGGTACTCCAGGAGAAGACACCGCATGCCACGGCCTGACTCGTGCGACTGACTGCCGAGCGCCAGCTCTGACAGCACGAATTCGTCTGCTGCCCTGGTGGTTCGGCGGTCGGCGATGATGGCGCCGACACTGTGGTCGGCCCCCGTTGCTGAGTTCAACCTGCTGAACACCTTCGAGTTCGGTGAAGCGGCCCGATCTTGATTGACCGGAGAATCGGCCGGGAGTATCACGGAATGAGGAGTTCGAGGGCGAGTTCCGCCAGGCGCCGCCGGGCTGAGCGACGGCGCGTCAGTCGAGCAGCCGGAGGCGATCGTGAGCCCCAACCGTGTGAAGCCGCTCGCCGCGGCTGTAGGTCTCGGTGCTGTCGCGGTGGCGTTGGCCATCAGTCTCGACGCAGGCGGCGGTCCGCCGGTGCACCCGGTCGCCGGCGGGTCCGGTGACTCGGCCACGGGTACATCGTTCGTCGAGCCGACCGTCCCGGTGATGTCGATCGACCCGACCAACATGAGCATGGGGTCCACCGTGACGGCGGCGCCGGCTACATCCCTGGCCACGTCGATGGCGTCACCCACGTTCAAGGCATCGCCGGAGCCGGGCTGCGTCAACAACGGTCAGTGCCCCTGACAGCAGCCCTGAACGGAAACCTGAGTGACGGCGCTGCGGGCCGCATGAAACAATCGCAAGCCGTGAAGACCTTCGAGGAATTGTTCGCCGAACTGGGCGAACGTGCCCGGACCCGGCCCGCGGGCAGCGGGACCGTCGCCGCTCTGGACGCCGGGGTGCATACTCTCGGCAAAAAGATCCTCGAAGAGGCCGGCGAAGTATGGATCGCCGCCGAACACGAGAGCGACGACGAGCTGGCCGGGGAGATCAGTCAGCTGCTGTACTGGACGCAGGTGCTGATGATCGCGCGCGGCCTGACCCTCGACGACGTGTACGGGAAGCTGTGAGTATGTTGCGCGTCGCGGTCCCCAACAAGGGGGCATTGAGTGAGTCGGCCGCCGAGATCCTGTCCGAAGCCGGGTACCGTCGCCGTCGCGACCCCAAGGACCTGACCGTCGTCGACCCGGCCAACAACGTGGAGTTCTTCTTCCTGCGGCCCAAGGACATCGCCATCTACGTCGGGTCGGGTGAGTTGGACTTCGGGATCACCGGACGCGACCTTGCGGCCGAATCCGACGCCCCCATCCAGGAGCGCCTCGCGCTGGGCTTCGGCTCGTCGACGTTCCGCTACGCGGCCCCGGCCGGTCGGGACTGGGCCACCGCCGACCTCGGCGGGCGGCGGATTGCCACCGCCTACCCGAACCTGGTGCGAAAAGATCTGGCGGCCAGAGGTATCGACGCCACGGTCATCCGACTCGACGGCGCGGTGGAGATCTCGGTGCAGCTCGGCCTGGCCGATGTCATCGCCGACATCGTCGGAACCGGCCGCACCCTCGGCCTGCACGGACTGGTGGCCTTCGGTGAGGCGCTGTGTGATTCGGAGGCCGTGCTGATCGAACGTGCCGAGCCCGATGTCCAGACCGCAGCTGCGCGTGACCAACTCGCCGGCCGCGTGCAGGGCGTCGTCTTCGGGCAGCAGTATCTGATGCTCGACTATGACTGCCCCCGGTCGGTGCTGGACGCGGCCACCAAGGTCACCCCGGGGCTGGAGTCGCCGACGATCGCCCCGCTCGCCGACCCCGACTGGGTGGCCGTCCGGGCACTGGTGCCACGCAAGATCGTGAACTCCATCATGGACGAGCTCGCCGCGATCGGCGCCAAGGCGATTCTGGCCTCCGACATCCGCTTCTGTCGCTTCTGAACTAGGCCCGCGCTTGGCAGTTCGCGGTGTTAGCGTCCTGTAGGACACCACTGCGGTCGGAAGGCTGTCATGCATTACGTGCTTCTCGCTCTGCTGTTCGCATTACTGATCGGATTCATCGCGGGCCTGCGCGCCATGACGCCGCTGGCCGTTCTGGCGTGGGGCGCGATGCTCGGTTGGATAAACCTTGCCGGTGTCCCGCACGGAGCGTGGTCCGCCTGGCTCGGCAGCATCGTCGCCGTGGTCATCCTGAGCATCCTTGCCATCGGTGAGCTTGTCACCGACCAGTTGCCCAAGACGCCGAGTCGCACGGTGCCGGCGCAGTTCGGTGCGCGGATCGTCATCGGTGCGCTGGCGGGCGCGGTGATCGGCACCCCCTTCGGCCATATCTTCAGCGCCATCGGAGCGGGCATCATCGGTGCGGTGCTCGGCACCCTCGGCGGGTCGGCCGGCCGCGGTTTCCTGGCCGCGAAGTTCGGTAAGGATCTACCCGCCGCCTTGATCGAAGACGCCGTCGCGGTCATCGGCGGATTCGTCATCGTGTACCTCGCCGGGGCGAGTTTGTAGTGGCCCGGCATTTCGATGCGATCATCGTCGGTGCGGGCCAGGCCGGGCCACCACTGGCGGGCAGGCTGACCAGCGCCGGGCAGACCGTCGCCGTCATCGAACGCAAACTGGTCGGCGGCACCTGCGTCAACTACGGCTGCATTCCCACCAAGACCCTGGTGGCCAGTGCGCACACGGCGCACACCGCGCGTCGCGGAGCCGAATACGGCATCGGCACAGGCGATATCACCGTCGACATGGCGGTTGTCAAGGCCCGCAAGGACAAGATCGTCCTCGGTGACCGCAGTGGCGTTGAATCGTGGATCGAGGGCATGGACGGTGCCACGCTCATCCGCGGACACGCCAGGTTCAGCGGTCCGAAGACCATCGTCATCGACGACGACGAGACCATCACCGCCGACAAGATCTTCCTCAACACCGGCGGGCGCGCAGTCGTGCCCAACATTCCTGGCCTCGACGACATCGACTATCTGACGAATGTCGGTGTGCTCGAACTCGACGTGGTGCCAACACATCTGGTCATCGTCGGCGGTAGCTATATCGCACTGGAGTTCGCTCAGATGTACCGCCGGTTCGGTGCCCAGGTCACCGTCGTCGAGAAGGGGCCGCGGCTGACGTCGCGCGAAGACGAGGACACCTCCGCGGCCATCAAAGACATTCTCGAGGCCGAGGGCATCACAGTCGTCCTCGGTGCGACGGGCCTGCGGGTGGCCAAGCACGCGGGAGGTTTCGCCCTCACCCCGGTTGACGGCGCCGACCCGATCATCGGCTCGCACCTATTGGTGGCAACGGGACGCCAACCCAACACCGACGATCTCGGCCTGGTCGCGGCGGGTGTCGAGACCGACGCCCGCGGTTACGTCAAGACCGACGACCAACTGCGCACCAACGTTGAGGGCGTCTGGGCGATGGGGGACTGCAACGGCAAAGGAGCCTTCACGCACACCTCGTGGAACGATTACGAGATCGTGGCGGCCAATCTGCTCGACGACGACCCCCGGCGGGTCTCCGATCGCGTCCCCGCCTATGCGCTCTATATCGACCCGCCGCTGGGCCGGGCCGGGCTCACGGTCGACGACGTCCGCAGGTCCGGCCGCAAGGCACTGGTCGCCAAACGGCCGATGACCAGGGTCGGTCGCGCGGTGGAAAAAGGTGAGACGCAAGGCTTTATGAAGGTCGTCGTCGACGCCGAGACCAAGGAGATCCTCGGCGCGGCGATCCTCGGTGTCGGTGGCGACGAGGTCATCCACTGCATCATCGACGTGATGACCGCGAAACTGCCTTACACCGCGATCTCGCGCACCATGCACATCCACCCGACGGTCAGCGAGCTCGTCCCGACGCTGCTGCAGGAGCTCGCACCGCTGGAGTAGCGGAGGACTTCTTCTTCGCTGACGACTTCAACGACGCAGGTCGAACGGAAGCCTGTGACTCTCAGTCTGTGGCGGCGACCAGAGCCCGACCGGCGACGAACTGGCGAGCCACGACGGCGACCCGCCCGCCGAGATGTCGGCAGGTAGCGACGTCGGCGGGATGAACCCCGTCAGGGTCGACGTCCACATCCGTTGCGGCACCGGCGCCCAGCCAGAAGCCGAGTCGATTGAGGTCGTGCTCAGTGCCCGCCGCGCTGTTCCAGCCCGCGCCGAGGCCGAGGTTCACCCAGTGCATGTGGTGCTGCGCAGCGAAAACCGCCAGCGACACCAGTGCCTGCAGCTTGTCGCCGGCCTTCGCTCCGGAGTTGGTGAATCCCGCGCCGACCTTGTCGCGCCAGGCGCCGGTCAGGCACCGCCGTCCGGTCCGCTCAGCAAACGTCTGGAAACCTGCCGACACGTTCCCCATATAGGTGGCGCTGCCGAAGATGATGCCGTCGGCGTCGTCGAGGATGTCCCAGTCGGCATCGGTGATCGTGTCCACGGCGATGAGGTCGACGTGTGTGCCCGCGTCCCGGGCGCCGCTGGCGACGGCGCCGGCCAGGGTGGCGGTGTGGCCGAAACCGGAGTGGTAGGCGATGGCGATCGTCGGCTCGCCAAAAGTGTTGTCAAGCATCATCATTCCTTCGGTGGGTAGATTCCTTCTGGGAGTAGATCGAGGTGGCAACTTCCTGATAGCGGGTCGACCAGTCGGGCACCGGCTCGCCGGCCAGGTATGCCACCAGCCGGTCCAGATAGGCGTGCGTTCCGGGACGGAAGCCGCCGGCATTTCGCACGCCGAGGCCGCGATGGGTGAACCGCAGTCGGGTGCCCGGGGGATTTGAGTCGTCCGGGTTCAACTCGTAGCGCACCACGCTCGGGGTCTCGAGAATCCTTTGCTTCCAGACATGTTCGAAGATGTGCGGCGGATCCCACACGGTGATGTCGCCCGTCATCCGCTTGTTGTCGGCTGCGAACGGTGGGCCGTCGGGGATCATCGTGATCTGTCCGCCCTCACGGGCGTCGATCGTGGTCACACCCATCCACCTCGCGCGTTCCGCGGGGTCGGTGATCGCCGCCCACACCGACTCGATGGGATAGGGCAACCACCGCTCGAACGTCAGGATCGCGAGCTCGCCTTCGATGGTGAGCCGTCCCGCAGATCCGGTCATGGTTGCTTCCTCTCACCGTGTTTGGCCGCCAGGTGTTTCTCCAACGCATCGAGATGGGCGGTCCAGTGCTTGCGGTACTGCTCGATCCAGGTGTCGATCTCGACGAGGCCGTCGGCACGCAGCGCGTAGATGCGTCGCTGAGCGTCCGCCCTGACTTCCACCAGCCCAACCTCGCGCAGCACTCGCAGATGCCGAGACACCGTCGGCTGTGTCAATCCGGGCAGTGTCGCGACCAAATCTCCTGCGGTGCACTCTCCGTCGGCCAGCGCATCCAGCAAGGCTCGTCGATGCGGCTCGGCGACGGCTTCGAAAACATCCATGACCTCAGTATGCACTGCCATCTATATAGACGCAATTACATATAGCGGGACCCGTCTACGGCGAAGCCCGTGCCCAGCTTCGTGGTCGGTGGCGGCTGTGCGCGGCTCGAGGGCCAACGCGGCGGGGTCAGCGGGGGAGTCTGCTCGGTACGGGACGGCGCAGTCTCGACCAGACCGCTCGTCAGCGGCGCTGCACCAGCAAGGTCTGTGCGGTGGTGCCGATGAAGCCGTCGCGATCGAAGATCTCGGCGGTGGTCACCCCGATGCCGTCAGGTCCAATCGACCCACGTGCCCGCACGGCGAAGTCGTTGCCGCGCGGTAAGCGGTGCAGGTGCAACGCGGTGTCGGTGTTCATGAACACGTACTCATTCGGATCCAGTGCCGCGCCAACGCCATTGGCGGAATCGACCACGAGTGCGAGCCGCTGCACTTCGGTGGTGGATTCCGCGTCGACCAGCGGCAGCAGCGGACTCATCCAGGCCACCGATGCACCGTTGTCGGTGCCCCGCTGCCCGCGCCACTCGATGGACTCCAGATAACCCGGTGCACCCTGCCAACTGTGCGTGTCGGACTCTGGTGTCCCCTCGGTGATCGGGGGATGCCGGTCGGCGGCGACAGCGGCGGTGTCGCTGGGCGCCAACAGCCAGGCCGACAGCGTCGCGACCGACCGCCACTCACCGTTCGGGCGCTGCGCGGACATCTCGGCGTTGTGCAACGAGATGCGCGCACCCGGTCGCTGGACCCAGGACCGCACCCGCACCGGAGCCACCGGAATCGCGCCGAGGATATCGAGCAACAGTCGGCCGACCCGCTGCCCGGATTCGGCAGCCTGCTCCTCAATGAGCTTGGTCATCAGGGCCAGCGGCGGCGAGCCGTGTTGAATGCTCGAATCCCAGTTACTTGCAGTGTATTTCGTACTGTCGAAGACCTGATCATCATCGACAGAGGGTAACCGGCGGTAGTAGGGCTGGGTCATGCTGCTGCTTTCGACTGCTGCGGGACCGTCTCGTCATCCCCGATGGCGTCGCCCTCGTCGGGGTGCTGGGGCCAGCCCGGGTAGGGGGGAGGGGTGCCGCCGAATGCCGGGCAAAGCGCCTGGTGGGCACACCAACTACACATCTTCGACGGGTTGGGTCGGAAATCGCCTGTGGCACCGGCTGATTGGATAGCGCTCCAGATGGCCATCAATGTCTTCTCGAACCGGAGAAGTTCATCGAGTTCGGGGGTGTAATCCAGCAGTTGCCCGTCGGCGAGGTAGATGAGCCGCAGGCGGGTCGGCAGCACGCCGCGGGACCGAAACAGCGCCACCGCATAGAATTTCATCTGGAACATCGCCTTGAACTCGGCCAGTGCCCACGCTTCCGAGGGTGACTTACCGGTCTTGTAATCGACCACCCGCATCTCGCCGGTGGCCGCGACGTCGATGCGGTCGACGAATCCGCGCAGCAGCGTGCCGTCGGCGAGTTCCACCTCGACGCGTTGCTCACAGCTCTGGGGATCGAACCGGGTCGGATCCTCCAGCCGGTAGTAACCCAGCAGCAGCGTCTGGGCTTCGACCATCAACTGCGCCTGCACTTCCGCCGAGATGCCGTCGACCCGGTCCGGCTCGGTGGTGACGACCTGCTCCCAGGCCGGTCCGACGAGCGCCAACGCGGTGTCCTGGCCCCGCTGCGCGGCGGGCAAGCCGTAGAGCTGTTCCAGGGCAGCGTGCACGACGGTGCCGCGCAACTGCGCGGTCGACGGCGGCTCCGGCAGCCGGTCGATGGCCCGAAACCGGTAGAGCAGGGGGCACTGTTTGAAGTCCGCTGCCCGCGACGGCGACAGCGCCGGTCGCGAGACCGGGCGGGACGCAGGGTGGTCCCTGGGGGGATGCTGCTGGTCCGGCATGCCCTCGACTCTAGGCAGACCCCCTGACAAACCCGCGCAACCCCGGCGCCCGGCGGCAGCGCGTCTCCTGGCAGGCTGAACGGCTGTGTCGCTAACCGGTCCGTTCAACGTGGGAGACCGCGTCCAGCTCACCGACGGTAAGGGCAGGCACTACACCGTGCTGCTCAACCCCGGTGCGGAGTTCCACACCCATCGCGGTGCGATCGCCCACGACGCGATCATCGGGGTGCCCGAGGGCAGCGTGGTCAAGTCCACCAACGGCGATCAGTTCCTGGTGCTGCGCCCGCTGCTGATCGACTACGTGATGTCGATGCCTCGCGGGGCTCAGGTGATCTATCCCAAGGATGCAGCCCAGATCGTGCATGAGGGCGATATCTTCCCCGGCGCGAAGGTGCTGGAGGCCGGTGCCGGCTCGGGCGCCCTGACCTGCTCATTGCTGCGCGCCGTCGGCGAGCACGGCCAGGTGATCTCCTATGAATTGCGCGACGACCACGCCGTTCACGCCGACCGCAACGTCACGACTTTCTTCGGCGGGCACCCCGCCAACTGGGACCTCGTCATCGCCGACCTCAACGACTACGCCGGTCCTCAGGTAGACCGTGCGGTGCTCGACATGCTGTCGCCGTGGGACGTGCTGGAGACGGTCGCCGGGGCTCTGGTGCCCGGCGGAGTGCTGATCATCTACGTCGCGACCGTAACCCAGCTGTCCAAGACCGTGGAGGCCCTGCGTGAACAGCAGTGCTGGACCGAGCCGCGGTCCTGGGAAACGATGATGCGCGGCTGGAACGTCGTCGGTCTCGCCGTGCGCCCGCAGCACAATATGCGCGGGCACACCGCGTTCCTGATCTCGGCCCGCCGGCTCGCGCCGGGTACCGTCACGCCGACGCCGTTGCGGCGTAAGCGGCTGACGTCCACCAACGAGCTGTAAGGACGAGCTTCAGAAGTCGTCGCTGCGGACCAGTCCGCGGCGCACCGAGAGCAGTTCGATACCGGGCCGGGCGGCCACCAGGCGTTCGGCGGCATCCAGAATGTCCACCACGTGCTGACGTTCGCCGGCGACCGCGCCGAGCCCGATTCCGGCGCGGCGGTGCAGATCCTGGTCTCCGGTCTCGGCTGCAGAGACGCTGAATCGACGGATCAGTTCGGCCACGATCGGCCGGATTATCGAGCGTTTCGCTTTCAGCGAATGGACGTCGCCGAGGAGCAGGTCGAATTCCAGCCAGCCGATCCACATGGGCGGCTCAGCGAGTGGAAGTCGGCGTCGGGACGGCCGTACTGTTCGCCGCCTGGCCGCCGAGACTCAGGAGAAGGTCGGCCGTCTTCCGGGACAACTGCCAGGCGCCCGCCTTGGCGGTGAACTCCATCGGGAACGAAAACGGGCCGGCGCCGGCATCAGCGGGGGTCGCGGTGACGTTCGCCGTGACGTCGCCGGGGGTGTCGGGTGACCAGGCCACGTCGGTGGCGGTATACGCCATGGGCAGCATGCGATTGTCTTGCAGAGCCTTGGCGAATCTGTCGAGATCTGCCGCGTCAGTAGTGGTGGCGCCCTCCACGAGGGCCAGCTTGTCCGTGCCGGGCAGCGCCGGATCGGACAGTCGGTTCAGCAGGTCGATCAGCACCGAGGCCTCGGGCAGGCCGGTGGGTTGCGGAGCGGCTACCGGCGCACTGGCAGTCGTCGATGGCGCGGTGGACTCGGGTGCGTCCGGGGAACACCCGGATAGCCCAAGCGCCGCCACAATTGTGGCGGCGCTCAGGATGATTTTTAATGCCCTGCTGCGGTTGATGCCTGGCTACCTCAGTTAGTTGACCGAACCCAGCAGGTTCAGCGCCGATGCCTTCGAGACCAACCAGCCGCTGGGGCTGGGACCTGCGATGAACGTGATGTTCTGGGTAGCAGTACCGCCCGTCGCGGCGGTCGCGGTGACGTCCGCCGTGGCGATGCCACCGTTCTGGTCGATGTTGGCGATATTGAAGGTCAGTGGGAACGAGCCCTTGGCGGCTGCGTTGGCGTAGGCGCGGTCGGCGGCGATTCCTTCGATCCGACCAACACCACCCTCGACATAGGCCGACTTGGCACCGGAGAACGAACCGCCTCCGGCCAGTACGTTCAGGGTCTGCAGAAGCGGAGCCTGAAGTTCGGGTGCCGGCGTCTGCGGCATCGGGACGCCGAAAACAACGGATTGCACGGCAGGTGATGCAACCGACGCGCCCGATGCAACAGAAGTCACACCCACGGCCGCTGCTCCAGCGACCGCTGCTGCACTCAGGCAGGCGGCCACACCTGTGGCTAGGGATTTCAGGGTCACGGCTGTCCTCTCAATTAGCCCAACTCATTACAAAGGTTAACAGTGGTGCTGGTGTGTCGAATTCCTACACCACACACAAAGACTGAATCGCCGGTAGCTTTGAAGTTGTTACTGCACCAACACCAAGTGTTGGAGAGGAGCGCAATATGAGCGAGTCAGAGCGTTCTGAAGTCTTCGGAACCCCCATGCCCAGCGATGACGCTGCCGAGTTGGAAGAACTGCGCCGTGAGGCGGCGCTTTTGCGGGAGCAGTTGGAGGACGCGGTAGGCGCGCAGAGTGGGTTGCGAACCGCCCGCGATGTGCACCAGCTCGAGGCGCGTATCGACTCGCTCTCGGCCCGCAACGCCAAGCTGATGGACACCCTCAAAGAGGCCCGCCAGCAACTTTTGGCACTCCGTGAGGAGGTCGATCGGCTCGGGCAACCGCCCAGTGGCTACGGCGTACTGCTCGTCGCGCACGAGGACGACACGGTCGACGTGTTCACCTCCGGCCGCAAGATGCGGCTGACGTGCTCGCCGAACATCGATACCAAAGCGCTCAAGCAGGGCCAGACTGTGCGGCTCAACGAGGCACTGACTGTCGTCGAGGCAGGCAATTTCGAGGCCGTGGGCGAGATCAGCACATTGCGTGAGATCCTGGCCGACGGTCATCGTGCGCTTGTCGTCGGGCATGCCGATGAGGAGCGCATCGTCTGGCTGGCCGAACCGCTGATCAAGCAGGAAGACCTCCCGCCGGAGATCGCCGCCGGCCTGAGCGAAGCCGAGCTGAACCAGCGGCCGCGCAAGTTACGTCCCGGCGACTCGCTGCTGGTCGACACCAAGGCCGGTTACGCCTTCGAGCGCGTGCCCAAGGCGGAGGTCGAAGACCTGGTGCTGGAAGAGGTGCCCGACGTCAGCTATGAGGACATCGGCGGCCTGACGCGCCAGATCGAGCAGATTCGCGATGCCGTGGAATTGCCGTTCCTGCACAAGGACCTCTACCGCGAGTACTCGCTGCGGCCGCCCAAGGGGGTGCTGCTCTACGGTCCCCCCGGCTGCGGTAAGACCCTGATCGCCAAGGCGGTGGCGAACTCGCTGGCCAAGAAGATGGCCGAGGTTCGTGGCGAGGATGCCAGGGAAGCGAAGTCCTACTTCCTCAACATCAAGGGCCCCGAGCTGCTGAACAAGTTCGTCGGCGAGACCGAGCGGCACATCCGGTTGATCTTCCAGCGGGCCAGGGAAAAGGCCTCCGAAGGCACCCCGGTGATCGTGTTCTTCGACGAGATGGACTCGATCTTCCGTACTCGTGGAACCGGTGTCAGCTCCGACGTCGAAACCACCGTCGTCCCACAGCTGCTGTCCGAGATCGACGGCGTGGAAGGCCTGGAGAACGTCATCGTCATCGGCGCCTCCAACCGCGAGGACATGATCGATCCGGCGATCCTGCGGCCCGGCCGGCTGGACGTGAAGATCAAGATCGAGCGGCCGGATGCCGAGTCGGCACAGGACATTTTCAGCAAGTACCTGACCGAGGGCCTGCCCGTTCACGAGGACGATCTGGCCGAGTTCGGCGGTGATCGCGGGCTCTGCATCAAGGCGATGATCGAGAAGGTCGTCGACCGGATGTACGCCGAGATCGACGACAACCGGTTCCTGGAGGTCACCTATGCCAATGGTGACAAGGAAGTCATGTACTTCAAGGACTTCAACTCCGGTGCGATGATCCAGAACGTCGTTGACCGCGCGAAGAAGAACGCGATCAAGGCGGTGCTCGAAAGCGGTCAGCACGGTCTGCGTATCCAGCATCTGCTGGACTCCATCGTCGACGAGTTCGCCGAGAACGAAGACCTACCCAACACCACCAATCCCGATGACTGGGCTCGGATTTCGGGCAAGAAGGGCGAGCGGATCGTCTACATCCGCACGCTCGTCACCGGTAAGAGTTCGTCGGCCAGCAGGGCTATCGATACCGAGTCGAACCTGGGCCAGTACCTGTAGGTCCCACCGCGAGCAGACAGAAACTCCCCCTTTTCCGTCACGAAAAGGGGGAGTTTCTGTCTGCTCGCGCCACGTCGGGAGCGCTCACCGCGCTGGCAGGGTCCGATAACGGTTGCGAGCGGTCAGGGTCAGCCGCAGTTCGTCGATCAGCGGGTCGAGAAACCTGGCCCGGTACTCCCCGTCGCCGACGGCCTTGGCACTGACGTACATGAAGGTCAGTCCACCGAGAAACATCGTGGTCTGGATCAGCGCTTGCGGCACCGGCAGTGTCATACCGAGCAACTCGCCGTCGCTGGAGCCGCCGCGCGTCCATTCGCTGAGCAGCCGCGGGTTGAGCAGGATCAGGCCGAGCACGAAGAACACCCCCGCCGAAACCAGGGCGACGGTGGCGACCTGTACGACCTGGGATACGGCCAACACGAAGATCACATTCCAGCGTTCGCCGCGCGAAAGTGGCTCGCTGCCAACTGGATCCGCGATATCGGCGAACGGTGTGCCGGCCAGCCGCGCATCGTCGGAGTCGACGTGCTGGCCAGCTGCCGACAGCATGGGCCGGACCGCGTCCGCCGTGCTGGACGTCACGAAGGCGACGGCGATCAGCGCAAGGAACCCCAACGCCAGAGTCAGCCGGCCGCGCCCTACGTATTCGGCCATCAGCCAGACGTAGGTGTTGAAGAACACCAACACTGTCAGCAGCACCACCGGCAACGACCGCACGAACAACGTGCCGGCCAGCGCCAGGTCGTCGAGGGTGACCCGAGCGGCCCAGCTCAGGATCGACCCCACACCCGAAGCGGTGACGACCAGGATGACGCCGACACTTGCGGCCGCGATGACCGCATTGAGCAGCACCTGCGTCGTCGGCCCGCCGAAGAAGACCCCGATCACCACGACGATCAGTGAGACCCCCGCGGCAACCTCTCGGCTGCGAAGTGTCCGGATGCGCGAGACCAGCCAACCGGCGAGCGCGGCCAGCGGTACGACCAGCACCAGTAGTGCCAGGACGAACCACTCCGTCCTGGTCGGTTTGCCGTTGATATCGATGGTGTGTTTGTCCGTGATCGAGACGATGACCACCGACCACAACATGAACACGGCCAGCCCGGCCAGTGCGGGAGCCGACCGCGGCCAGAGGCGGCGGACCAGTGCGCCGGGGCGGAGCACAGCGGGCAGACCGTTGCCGAGGAACCAGGTTTCGGCCGCGCGCCGCTGCAGTACGTCAACTGGCGTCATGGCGGCACCCTAGCTGGGTTGGCGGCCGATGTGGGTGCGGTATCGGTTCCGGGCGACGAGGGTGAATCTCAGGTCGTCGATGAGGGGGTCGAGGAAGCTTTCGCGGTAGTCGCCGTCGCCGACGGCTCGGGCGCTGATGTACATGAACGTCAGCGCGCCGAGGAACATTGTGACGTGGATCAGCGGCTGCGGCACCGGTAGTTGCATGCCGAGCACGGTGCCCTCGGTCGGCCCGTTGTGGGTCCAGTCCGCCAGTACATCGGGGGACAGTGCCAACAGGCCCATGGTGAAAAAGATTGCGCAGGTCACGAATGCGACGGTGAGGATCTGCGCGATCTGTGACGCCGCCACCACGAAGATGACGTTGAAGCGTTCGAGACGGCTCAGGGGGACGGCCGTGTCCGGATCCGGCATCTCCTCGAACGGTGTCCCGATCAGCCGCGCGATGTCCTTGTTGCGCACTGTCTTCTTGGCCAGCATCGGCCGCACCCGATCGACGATGCCGGTCAGGAGGAACGCGCAGGCGATCAACACCATGAAATCGATGACCAGCCACATCCGGTCCCGGCTGATCTTCGTCGCCATCACCCACACGTAGCTGTTGAAGAACACCAAAACGGTCAGCAGGACCACCGGCAGCGCCCTGGCGAACAGCGTGCCGGCCGAGGCCAGATGCGATCCGGTCAGGCGGACCGCCCAGCCCAGCACCGAGCCGATACCCAGCCCGACCAACAGCATGACCACGACGATCGTCAGCACCGTCACCATGAGGAAGGTGAGATCGTCTGCCAATGCGCCCTGCAGAAAAGTGCAGGCGACGGCAATCGCAACAGCGATCAGCGCCGCCAGTCGACGGCCCCGGGTACTGGCCACCCGCGCTGTCAGCGCTCCGGTCGCGATCGTGGCGGGCACGATCAACACGATCAGCGCCAGGACCACGATGTCCCAGCCGCTCGGCGCGCCGTTGATGTTCACGCTGTCGGGATCGCCGTCTTCGCCCGGAAGCAGGTTGATGATCGACATCACGGCCATGAAGGTGGCGAAGGCGGTCAGGGCTGGCGCCGATCGCGACCACAGTCGGCGCCAGCGCGCTCGACGGGTCAGCACCACGGGCAATCCGCGCTTGAGGAACCAGCTTTCGGCCGCGACGCGTTCGGCAGCATCGGGGGAGATCACCGCGGTCACTTTAACGGCAGTTGCGTCGTTCAGCTGGCGACGAAAGCGACTCTCGCTCTCAGCCCGCATCCTCGCCCGTATCGTCGTCCCTCTACATCTATGGTCGGGCTCCTCAACGGCCTCGTTGCCTCTAGCCCGGCTCCTCAACGCGCTCGTTCCTCGCGCGCATCGTCGCCCGGGCGCCTCGCCCGTATCGTCGTCCCTCTACGCTGGGGCGCATGCAAAGGATTATCGGGACCGAGGTCGAGTACGGCATTTCCTCGCCGTCCGATCCGACCGCGAATCCCATCCTCACCTCGACACAAGCGGTGCTCGCCTATGCCGCGGCGGCCGGTATCCAGCGGGCCAAGCGCACCCGCTGGGATTACGAGGTGGAATCGCCGCTGCGCGACGCCCGTGGGTTCGACTTGAGCCGGTCGGCGGGGCCGCCGCCGGTGGTCGATGCCGACGAGGTCGGTGCCGCCAACATGATCCTGACCAACGGCGCCCGCTTGTATGTCGACCACGCCCATCCGGAGTACTCCGCGCCCGAGGTCACTGATCCGATCGACGCGGTGATCTGGGACAAAGCCGGCGAGCGGGTGATGGAAGCCGCCGCGCGTCACGTCGCCTCGGTGCCGGGAGCGGCCAAGCTGCAGCTGTACAAGAACAACGTCGACGGCAAGGGCGCGTCGTACGGCACGCACGAGAACTACCTGATGAGCCGGCAGACGCCGTTCTCGTCCATCATCGCGGGCTTCACGCCGTTCCTGGTGTCCCGGCAGGTGGTCACCGGATCCGGCCGCGTCGGCATCGGGCCCTCCGGTGATGAGCCCGGCTTCCAGCTGTCCCAGCGCGCCGACTACATCGAGGTCGAGGTCGGTCTGGAGACGACCCTCAAGCGCGGCATCATCAATACCCGCGACGAACCGCACGCCGACGCCGACAAGTACCGGCGGCTGCACGTCATCATCGGCGACGCCAACCTCGCGGAGACGTCGACCTATCTGAAGGTGGGCACCGCGTCGCTGGTGCTCGATCTGATCGAAGAGGGTCCAGCACATGGGTTGGACCTGTCCGATCTGGCGCTGGCGCGGCCGGTCCACGCCGTGCACGTCGTCAGCCGGGACCCAACGCTGCGCGCCACCGTCGCGCTGGCGGACGGCCGTGAACTGACTGCACTTGCGCTGCAACGGATTTACCTGGACCGGGTGGCCAAGCTGGTGGACAGCCGCGATCCTGATCCGGCCGCGTCCAAGGTCGTCGAGACCTGGGCGCACGTGCTGGACCTGTTGGAGCGGGATCCGATGGAATGCGCCGACCTGCTGGATTGGCCGGCCAAACTGCGCCTGCTCGACGGCTTCCGGCACCGGGAGAACCTGAGCTGGTCAGCTCCACGCCTGCACCTGGTGGATCTGCAGTACTCCGATGTCCGCCTCGACAAGGGGCTCTACAACCGCCTGGTCGCGCGCGGCTCGATGAAGCGACTCGTCACCGAACAGCAGGTGCTCGATGCCGTCGACAACCCGCCGACCGACACCCGGGCCTACTTCCGCGGTGAGTGTCTGCGCCGTTTCGGTGCGGATATCGCGGCCGCGAGCTGGGATTCGGTCATCTTCGATCTCGGCGGTGATTCGCTGGTCCGGATCCCGACGCTGGAGCCGTTACGGGGCAGCAAGGCCCATGTCGGTGCCTTGCTGGACTCTGTCAACAGCGCTGCCGAACTGGTGGAGCAGCTCACGAACTGATTTCCGAAAGGTCTCGGGTTCGAGCCCTACGCCCGGCGAATCGCCCGGTGACCGGTACTGTGGGGGAACCGGCGGAGCATCTTCAGAGCAACACGTAACCGCCGATGACAACGCAGGAGGCAGCGATGGCTCAGGAGCAGACGAAGAGTGGCGGTGGCAGCGATGATGACGACGTCACCGGCACCACGGCAGCGGGCCAAGAGCGTCGCGAGAAGCTGACCGAGGAGACCGACGATCTGCTCGACGAGATCGACGACGTCCTTGAAGAGAATGCCGAGGATTTTGTGCGCGCATACGTGCAAAAGGGCGGACAGTGACCTGGCCGTTCAGCGACCGCGCGGCCACCAGCTCACCACTTTCTGATCTCTCTTCGTTCTCAGATCTCCTGCGGCGACAGGCTCCTCATCTGTTGCCGACGGGTGCTGGGCATGTCGCCGGGTCGGGTGCTGATCTCCCGCACGGGACCACGATCGTGGCACTGAAATATCCCGGCGGCGTGTTGATCGCCGGCGATCGGCGAGCGACCCAAGGCAACATGATCGCCGGCCGCGATGTGCAGAAGGTGGCCATCGCCGACGACTACACCGCCACTGGTATCGCGGGTACGGCGGCGATCGCCGTCGAGTTCGCCCGGCTGTATGCCGTCGAGCTGGAGCATTACGAGAAAGTCGAAGGCGTGCCGCTGACGTTTCGCGGCAAGGTGAACCGGTTGGCGATCATGGTGCGCGGCAACCTCGGTGCGGCCTTGCAGGGGTTCGTTGCCCTGCCGTTGCTGGTTGGCTACGACCTGGCGGACCCGGACCCGCGCAACGCGGGCCGCATCGTGTCCTTCGACGCCGCCGGCGGCTGGAATATCGAGGTCGAGGGATACCAGTCGGTGGGCTCGGGCTCGATCTTCGCGAAATCGTCGATCAAGAAACTGTATTCGCGTGTGACCGACGCCGAATCCGCGCTGCGGGTGGCCATCGAGGCGCTCTACGACGCGGCCGACGACGACTCCGCCACCGGTGGACCCGATTTGGTGCGGGGGATCTACCCGACCGCGGTCACCATCGGCGCGGAGGGGGCCGACGACGTGGCCGAGGAGCGGATCGCCGAACTGGCCCGTGAGGTCATCGCCGACCGTTCGCGCGCCGACACATTCGGTCCAGGCGACAGCGTAGGCATCAACGAAGCACCACGAGCGGACTCATGAGCTTTCCCTATTTCATCTCGCCCGAACAGGCGATGCGCGAGCGCAGCGAACTCGCGCGCAAAGGTATCGGCCGCGGTCGCAGCGTGATCGCCTTGGCCTACGCCGGTGGTGTGCTGTTCGTGGCGGAGAACCCGTCGCGGTCCCTGCAGAAGGTCAGCGAACTCTACGACCGGGTCGGTTTCGCCGCGGTCGGTCGCTTTAACGAGTTCGACAACCTGCGGCGTGGCGGTATCCAGTACGCCGACACCAAGGGCTATGCCTACGACCGGCGCGATGTGTCGGGGCGGCAGTTGGCCAACGTCTACGCCCAGACCCTCGGCACCATCTTCACCGAGCAGGCCAAGCCGTATGAGGTCGAGCTGTGCGTGGCCGAGGTCGCTCATTACGGCGAGACCAAGGCGCCGGAGCTTTACCGCATCACCTACGACGGATCCATCGCCGACGAGCCACATTTCGTGGTGATGGGCGGCACGACCGAACCGATCATCACCGCGTTGAAGAACACCTACGCGGAGAACGCGGATCTTGCGGACGCCGTGAAGATCGCGGTCGACGCGCTACGGGTCGGGATCGCCAGCAGCGGTACACCGAGTGGATCGGGTTCGGGCTCCGGTTCGGGATCGGCTGAGCCACGCACGCTGGATGTTTCGACACTCGAGGTCGCGATCCTCGATGCCAACCGGCCGCGACGGGCGTTCCGCCGGATCACCGGTGCCGCACTGGAACCCTTACTGCCGCAAGCCGATTCAGAGGCTGAGGGCACCGGCGATTCAGCGACCTCCGGCTAGGCAGGCCCGGAGGTCGAGGCTGAGCCCATTGCGTTCGCGAAGGCGGGGGCCAGCGCACTATCGGACGATCAGCACCGGACATTCGGCGCGGTGCAGGACGCTCTGGCTGACCGAGCCGAGCGTGGCCCCGGTGATCCCACCGCTGCCGTGGCTGCCGACTACCACCAGCTGAGCATCGCCGGACAGTTCGACCAGCCCCTTGGCCGGGCTGATATCCCGGAACACCTCGGTCACATGGGCATTCGGATACGTGCGCGCGAACGGCGCGACCAACTCGTCCATCCGTTGGCGCTGCTGGGTCTGCAGCATGTCCAGTAAGTTCCAGTCCATCAGCCCCTGGCTGTAGCCCAGCCCCACCGCCGCGGTGATCTCCCACATGTGCACCACGGTCAGCGGCGCATGCAATGTGCGCGCAACCTCGAAGGCCGCGGCCAGTGCCCTGGCGGAACCGTCGGATTCGTCGATCCCCACCACCACCGGTAGCGGCTTCCCAGTCCGGCGGGCCGCCGGCTCACGCCAGGCCAGCACCGGGCACAGCGCGCCGTGCGCGATCCGGATGGCGTGTGGGCCCAACACCCGATGCTCGTCGGAGCCAGCGCCGACCACGACGAGGCGGGCGTCGTCGGACGCTTCCTGCAGGGCCACGGTCACCGATTTCTTCACGATCGTGGTCTGCACCCCGAGCTGGGGATGGGTGGACTTCACGGCTTCCTCGGCGACGGCCAGCACGGCGTCGGTGCCTTCGGCCGTTATCGAGGGGCTGTCGGTGGTGAAATGCCAGTCCAATCGGGGGACCGCATGCAGCAACACCAGCGGGGCCGCGCTTTTCGCGGCGAAGTCGGCTGCCCACCGGGCGGCGCCGAGCGCGGCCTCGGATCCGTCGATTCCCACCACAACTTCTGAGCCCCCGTGCAGGGCACCTCCGACTTCGCTGTCCATCGGTGCAGACTAGCTGCCGTCAGCGCACCTGTATCAGCCCACGGTCACCGGTGATGACGCCCAGGATGTTGCGCCAGGCGTCAGACGGTTCGCTCAGCACATCGCTGTGCGCGGCCAGCCCGGACATCACGGTGCCGTCCAGTCGGTGTCCGGTGTCCAAGCGGATGACGCCGGGCATCTCGTCGGGGTCGGCACCGTGGGGTCCGGTCGGAAAACCCTGGACCGCTTCGATCGGGTCACCCGGCGCGGTCATCGAGAAGCGCAGCACGTGTGGGTTGCGGTTGTGCCAGTCGCCGGGATCGTGCACGCCCACACCGGCGCCGGCCGCCTCGACGTAGAGGGTGCGGTCGGCGGTCAGACCGAGGCTTTCGGCGGTGCCGAGAATGGAACCGCCGTAGGAATGCCCGATGAAGGTGACCGGGATCCGTTGTCCGGTGGTGGTTTCCGTGCCGGCGAGCGTGCGTTCGACGTCCTCGCTGAACGCCACCAGTCTCGGCGCCATCTCCAGGGCAAACCGCGGTTCGGCGGCGTTGAGCAGGCCGGTGACCGGACCGCCGGTGGGGAACGGGCCGCCCAGATAGGTGATCATCGCGACGCTGCCACGCCCGGCCGCGACGAATCTGCGGGCGGTTTCCGTCGTGCCCGCCGACCCGATGATGGTGGTGTTCAGTCCGGGTACGAGCACGCCGACACTCGTGGCGCTGTGCAGGTCTCCGATCAACTCGACCAGCGATGCGCGGGCCGGGTCGAACGCCAGGATCTGACGCGGCCTCATCGACTCTGACGCCGGGCCTTCGCGGCGGCCCGGATCCGGTACCTCCGCCAGCAGTCCCTGATAGAAGGCGATGTGGCGGCGGGCGTCGGCGTCGTGTGCGCCGATCGCGGCGGCCCGCAGCCCCGCATCGGCGTGCGCCGCCACCCACATCCGTTCCGCGCTCGCCGGGTCGAGGTGCTGGGCCGCAATGGCCTGACCCAGCACGCGCCGGAGCTTGTCGTCGTCAGGGCGGTCGATGGTGCGCCGCTGGTCGAGGATGGCGTCGGCGATATTGATCCGGTTGGCGGCGATTCGCATCTCCCACGGCGCCCCGTCGGTGTTGCCCACCTGCGCGGGCATCGTGTCGATCAGGTGTTGCCGCTGTGCTGGGGTCATCGCCGCGATCTGGCCGGCGATGCGGTCTTGGCTCATCGACGGCCAGGCCGCGACGATCGCGGCGTCCGCCACCGGCCCCACCCCGGCCGGTCGCGTGTGCGCCGGGCCCTGATCTGTCGCCGCCGCACGGACGTCGAAGGCCTGGTCGATATCGTGGGCGGTTTCGGTGTCCGCCGCCCCGAGCCGATCCAGAGCGGTGCGCAGCAGATCGGTGAGTTCGGTTGCGCGCATTGCCATCATGAGCTGGGCCACCCGCTCGTCGCCGCCGGAGGTCAGGCGCAATAGGGGTGCGGCGTCACCGTCGGGCGGTGCCACGGTGCCGTCGTCGGCAACCCGGTACCCATCGGCGTCGGAGAGCACCGCCAGGACCTCGTCGCGCGCCGCGGCGATCCGGGCGGCGCCGTCGCGGGCGGCCACCGCCGCGGCGACGAACCCGCGGGTCATCGCCGTCGCCGCCATCTGAGCCGAGGCGAGCCGCTCCCATCCGGTGGCGGCTGCGGTGCCGGCCCAGCCGTCGCGGCCCTCATCGGCGCTGCGACGGAGTTCGTCGACCTCGGTCTGCAGGTGTCCGGCCGCGTCATCCCAGGCGTCGGCGACCTCGCGGAGTCTCTCCGGTCGCCACTGCCGTGCCTGGGTGACCGTCGGTCGGGTCATGGCCGGTCGAGGCGGGCCATACTGTTCTGCTCGGCAGTCGCGAAGGCACTGGCCGCTATTCGAGCCGCCGTCGCCCAGCCCCGCAGCTGCCCCACCACGTCCTCGAGTCGGACGGCGACCACGGCGGGCGCAGCGATACCGCCTACCGCGGAGCCGGCGAGGTCCTCCGCGTGCAATCCTGCGCATCGGTATCGGTCGATGGCGTCGGCGGCACGGTCGACCCGATTGGCGACGACACGGAGGCGGGGCAGGTCAGCGGTGAGCGGTGTTTCGGCCATAACGCATGGTGGCCGGAGCGCGACGGCCCCGCCGACAGCCATCCACAGGCCGCTTGGCTAACTTGCCGGCGGGGTGTCCCTGAGCCTGACGAGGAGCGTGCGCAACCGGTCTTCCGCGTCGCAGCCGGCATACGCGTTGAGCCAGGCGTTGGCGCGGGTGAGTAGGTCGGGTATCAGCGCGGATTCCAGCTGCTGGGCGCACGACAGCAGGTGCTCGATCGCCCCGTAGGTGTCGCCCGCACCGATCTTGGCGTAGATATCTGCCCGGTCCGCAGCGGTGAGCACCGCATCGACAGCGGCCGCGAGGTCCCACGCCAGGTCGTATTCAGCGGTACTTTCCACCTCTCAATCATCCTGGTAACCGGGTAATTTGGCAGGACGAGCCGGGGCGTTGGCCAGCTGTTCAGGTGGTGGCAACGGCGATGACGGGCCAGCGGAGCCAGGCTGGTTCGGCGCGCTTGCCCACCGCGGCGACGGGCCAACCAGTACGCTCGAATATGTGCAGCGACGAATCATGGGGATCGAGACCGAATTCGGTGTCACCTGCACGTTCCACGGTCACCGACGGCTCAGCCCCGACGAGGTCGCACGCTACCTGTTTCGCAGAGTGGTGTCGTGGGGCCGCAGTTCAAACGTTTTCCTCCGCAATGGCGCACGGCTCTATCTCGATGTGGGCAGCCACCCCGAGTACGCCACCGCCGAATGCGACAGCCTGCACCAGCTCGTCACCCACGATCGCGCGGGTGAGCGGGTCCTGGAAGACCTGCTCATCGACGCCGAGCAGCGGTTGGCCGACGAGGGCATCGGCGGGGACATCTACCTGTTCAAGAACAACACCGACTCGGCAGGCAACTCGTATGGCTGCCACGAGAACTATCTGATCGTGCGGGCCGGCGAATTCTCCCGGATATCGGATGTGCTGCTGCCGTTCCTGGTCACCCGCCAGTTGATCTGCGGCGCAGGCAAGGTACTGCAGACACCTAAAGCCGCCACCTTCTGCCTGAGCCAGCGCGCCGAACACATCTGGGAAGGCGTCTCCAGCGCCACCACCCGGTCACGGCCCATCATCAACACCCGCGACGAACCACATGCCGACGCCGAGAAGTACCGCCGCCTGCACGTCATCGTCGGCGACTCCAACATGTGCGAGTCCACCACCATGCTCAAGGTGGGCACCGCCGCGCTGGTGCTGGAGATGATCGAAGCCGGCGTTCCGTTCCGCGACTTCTCCCTGGACAACCCGATCCGGGCCATCCGCGAGGTCAGTCACGACCTCACCGGCCGCCGCCCGGTCCGCCTCGCCGGCGGCCGCCAGGCCAGCGCGCTGGACATCCAGCGGGAGTACTACGCCCGCGCAGTCGAACACCTGCAGACCCGCGAACCCAACCCGCAGGTAGAACAGGTCGTCGACCTGTGGGGTCGGCAACTTGACGCGATGGAGAGTCAGGATTTCGCCAAAGTCGACACCGAGATCGACTGGGTGATCAAGCGCAAGCTGTTCCAGCGTTACCAGGACCGCTACAACATGGAGCTGTCCGACCCGAAGATCTCTCAGTTGGACCTGGCCTATCACGACATCAAGCGCGGCCGCGGCGTGTTCGATCTGCTGCAGCGCAAGGGTCTGGCCGCCAGGATCACCACCGACGAAGAGATCGACGAGGCCGTCGACACACCGCCACAGACCACCAGAGCGAAGTTGCGCGGCGAATTCATCAGCGCCGCACAGGATGCGGGTCGGGATTTCACCGTCGACTGGGTGCACCTCAAGCTCAACGACCAGGCTCAGCGCACAGTGCTGTGCAAGGACCCCTTCCGTGCCGTCGACGAACGCGTGAAGCGACTCATCGCCAGCATGTAAGCGTCGGGAGTCTTCGGACCCCTAAGGTTGGATGAGTGGGGACCTCCAAAGTCGAGCGGTTGATGAACCTTGTCATCGCGCTGCTGTCGACACACGGCTACATCACCGCCGAGCGGATCCGCACGAATGTGGCCGGCTACGCCGACAGTCCCAGTGACGAGGCGTTCTCGCGGATGTTCGAGCGCGACAAGAACGAGTTGCGTGACCTGGGCATCCCGCTCGAGACGGGCCGGGTATCCGCGTTCGACCCCACCGAGGGCTACCGGATCAACCGCGACGCCTACGCCTTGCCTGATATCGCGTTGACCCCCGACGAGGCCGCCGCGATCGCCGTCGCCGCGCAGCTGTGGGAATCGCCCGAACTGGTCACCGCGGCCCAGGGGGCGGTACTCAAACTGCGTGCCGCCGGCGTCGACGTCGACCCGGTGGACACCGGCGTCGAGGTCGCGGCCCCGTCGGGTATGCCGGGACTGCGCGGCTCCGAGGATGTCCTCGGTGTCCTGTTGTCGGCGATCAATTCCGGTCAGGCTGTGCAATTTCCGCATCGCTCGTCGCGGACCGAGCCCTACACCGTGCGCACTGTCGAGCCGTGGGGCGTGGTCACCGAGAAGGGGCGCTGGTACCTCGTCGGGCACGACCGTGATCGCGATGCGACGCGGACGTTCCGGCTGTCGCGGATCGGCGCCGAGGTCACCCCGGTCGGCCCGACCGGTGCGGTGACTCGCCCCGACGGGGTAGATCTGCGCGGCATCGTCGCCCAGGTGATCGGGGAAAGCCCCAGCGGTGTGCTGGCCAGGGTCTGGGTGGCCGACGGCCGGGCCACTGCGCTGCGGCGCGCCGGAACGTCGTTGGGGCCCAGCCAGCTCGGCGAGCGCGCTGGGGAGATCGTCGAAGTCGATATCGGCCCGCGGGACCGGTTGGCCCGCGATATCGCCGGTTACGGCGCCGACGCCGTTGTGCTTGAGCCGCAATCACTTCGGGATGACGTCGTCGAGCGCTTGAGGGCACAGAGCGAGGGAGTGGATCGCGCATGAGGGCCCAGCGAGTAGCGAGCGCGCGAGGAACGAGCGGGGGAGTGGATCGCGCATGAGGGCCCAGCGAGTAGCGAGCGCGCGAGGAACGAGCGGGGGAGTGGATCGCGCATGAGTCCCGTATCGACCCGGCTGGTCCGGCTGCTCAACATGGTGCCGTACTTCCAGGCCAACCCACGGATCACCTATGCCGAGGCGGCGGCCGACCTCGGGGTCAGCACCAAACAGCTGCGCGAGGACCTCAACCAGCTGTGGATGTGCGGCCTGCCCGGTTACGGCCCCGGCGACCTGATCGATTTCGAGTTCTCCGGTGACACCATCGAGGTGACGTTCTCCGCCGGTATCGACCAGCCGTTGCGGCTGACCTCACCTGAGGCCACCGGGCTTTTGGTGGCGCTGCGCGCGCTGGTCGACGTGCCCGGCGTGGTCGACCCGGCCGCCGCCCGCAGCGCGATCGCCAAGATCGAGTCGGCGGCGGGCACCGTCGCGCACGGTTCGGGCGCGGCATCGGCCGAGTCGGAGCCCGCCCCCGTCGAGAACCAGGTCGCCGGCGCCGTCCGGGAGGCGGTACGCGCGGGTAAGGCCTTGACCATCGAGTACTACTCGGCCTCGGGGGACACCCTGTCGAGCCGGACCGTGGACCCGATCCGGGTGCTCCTGGTCGGCGATTACAGCTATCTGGAGGCGTGGTCGCGCGAGGCCGAGGGTGTGCGGCTGTTCCGGTTCGATCGGATTGTCGACGCCCGGGCCCTCGACGAGCCGTCAGCTCCGCCGGAACCTGCACTGCAGGGTCCACCGGACACCTCGCTGTTCGACGCCGACCCGGCGCTGCCGTCGGCGACGCTGCGGGTGGCGCCCTCGGCGTCGTGGATGCTCGAGTACTACCCGATGCGGGTGCTGCAGGAATTACCGGACGGCTACTGCGAGGCGGCGATGACTTACGCCTCGGAGGATTGGATGACGCGGCTGGTGCTCGGATTCGGTTCCGCAGTGACGGTGTTGGCGCCGGAATCGCTGGCCATCCGGGTGCGCGAGGCCGCAACCGCGGCGTTGCGGGCCTATTCCGCCGGTCCGCGGTCCGGCTAGTTGCCCTGTCCCTGGGGTACCATCGAGGCCGAGTGGTACAGGTATGGAGGTAACCAATTATGGGCGGTCTCAGTCCGTGGCACTGGGCAATTCTTGCCGTTGTGATCATCCTGCTCTTCGGTGCGAAGCGGTTGCCTGACGCAGCGCGTTCGCTGGGTAAGTCGATGCGCATCTTCAAGTCCGAGGTCAAGGAGATGCAGAACGACGGAAAGGCCGAACCTTCGCCGGCGCCATCGCCTGCACCGATCCAGCCGGCCGTCACCCAGGTGCAGTCCGAGCGGGTCGACACTGCGGAGCCCAAGCCCACCGACGCGCGCCCGGCCTGAGCGCAGCAGCGTTAACCATCACTGGCGCACCGCGAGGTGCAGCGACACTGAATTCTGCTCGTGAAAACACCCGGTGTTCTGAAGCGGCTTGATCCACGTCGGCGTCGCAGTCACACGAATCCCGACGGCACGATGTCGCTCGTCGACCATATTCGCGAGTTGCGCGCCCGACTGCTGATTGCCACCGCGGGCGTCGCGCTGACCACGATCTTCGGGTTCGTCTGGTACAGCCACGGCTTCTTCGGTGTCGAAAGCCTCGGCGAATGGCTGCGGGCGCCGTACTGTTCGCTGCCGGCCTCGGCCCGCGCCGATATCAGTTCCGACGGCGGCTGCCGACTGCTGGCGACGGCGCCGTTCGACCAATTCATGCTGCGCCTGAAGGTCGGACTGCTGGCCGGCGTCGTGTTGGCCTGTCCGGTGTGGTTTTACCAAATCTGGGCGTTCATCACCCCTGGGCTCTACAAGAAGGAGCGCCGCTTCGCGGTCGCCTTCGTGACGTCGGCGGCGTTGCTGTTCTTCGCGGGCGCGGTACTGGCCTACATCGTGTTGTCGAAGGCGCTGCATTTCCTGTTGACGGTCGGCAGCGACGTGCAGGTCACCGCACTGTCCGGTGACCAGTACTTCAGCTTCCTGATCAACCTTCTGCTGGTCTTCGGGGTCGGGTTCGAATTCCCCCTGTTGATCGTGATGCTCAACCTCGTCGGAGTGCTGCCCTACGAGAAGCTCAAATCATGGCGCCGGGGCCTGATCTTCGGTGTCTTCGTCTTCGCCGCGTTCGCCACGCCGGGATCGGATCCGTTCTCGATGCTGGCGTTGGGCGCGGCGCTCACGGTGCTGCTCGAGCTCGCGATCCAGATCTCCCGGTTCAGC
Organism: Mycolicibacterium komossense; assembly: GCF_025822605.1. Classification (GTDB taxonomy): domain Bacteria; phylum Actinomycetota; class Actinomycetes; order Mycobacteriales; family Mycobacteriaceae; genus Mycobacterium; species Mycobacterium komossense. Next base: position 476,796 of record NZ_JACKTY010000012.1, read on the forward strand.
GACCGGCGCAAGGGGAAGCGCGAGGCGCTGGCCGAGGCCGCCCTGTCCGACGACGAGGCCGCCCCCATCGAGCCGCCGTCGCCGCCACCCACGGCTGCCAGCATCGCCGCCCGCCCCGAGGCGGCCACGTATGACGAATCCACCTGACACGCTGCCCGGCTCTTCTGAGCTGGCGCGGTTTGCCGCTGAGCTGCCGTTTGCGCTCGACGGTTTCCAGCAGCGGTCCTGTGAAGCCCTCGAGCGTGGGCACGGCGTGCTGGTCTGCGCCCCGACCGGAGCCGGCAAGACGGTGGTCGGTGAATTCGCCGTCCACCTGGCGCTGGCGGCCGGGCGGAAGTGCTTCTACACCACCCCGATCAAGGCGCTGAGCAACCAGAAACACACTGATCTGGTTCGTCGGTACGGGCCGGAGCGGATCGGGCTGCTGACCGGTGACATGTCGGTCAACTCCGACGCACCGGTGGTGGTCATGACCACCGAAGTGCTGCGCAACATGTTGTACGCGAATTCTCCTGCGCTGCATGGTCTTTCACATGTGGTGATGGACGAGGTGCACTTCCTGGCTGATCGGATGCGCGGAGCGGTGTGGGAAGAGGTGATCCTGCACCTGCCCGAGGATGTGCGGCTGGTCAGCCTGTCGGCCACCGTGAGCAATGCCGAGGAGTTCGGTGGCTGGATCCAGACGGTGCGCGGCGACACCACCGTCGTCGTCGACGAACACCGTCCCGTCCCGCTGTGGCAGCACGTCCTGGTCGGTAAGCGGATGTTCGACCTGTTCGACTACGACGCTCGCTCTGCCGACAGCCAACTGCTGGTCGACCCCGATCTGGTCCGTCACATCGCGCACCGCCGCGAAGCCGAGCGGCTGACGGATTTCCGGCCGCCGAAGTCGGACCGCCGCGGCGGCCCCAACCGGAACCACCGGCCCACCCTGTACCGGCCACCGTCGCGGCCCGATGTCATCACGGCGCTCGACCAGGAAGGTCTGCTGCCGGCCATCACCTTCGTGTTTTCCCGGGCGGGCTGCGACGCCGCGGTGAAACAGTGCCTGCGATCCTCGCTGCGGTTGACCACGGATAAGGATCGCGCCCGCATCGCCGAGGTCATCGACCGCCGCTGCGGCGATCTTCCCGATTCGGACCTCGAAGTGCTCGGCTACTACGAGTGGCGCGAAGGCCTGCTGCGTGGTCTGGCCGCCCATCACGCGGGCATGCTGCCGATCTTCCGGCACACCGTGGAGGAGCTGTTCACCGCAGGCCTGGTCAAAGCGGTTTTCGCGACGGAAACCCTGGCGCTGGGGATCAACATGCCCGCCCGCACCGTGGTGTTGGAGCGCTTGGTGAAGTTCAACGGCGAACAGCACGCCCCGTTGACGCCGGGGGAGTTCACCCAGCTCACCGGCCGCGCGGGGCGCCGCGGTATCGACATCGAGGGCCACGCTGTCGTGCTCTGGCATCCCGACCTGGAACCTGCGGAGGTCGCGGGCCTGGCCTCGACCCGGACGTTCCCGCTGAAGAGCTCGTTCGCGCCGTCGTACAACATGACGATCAACCTGGTCCAGCAGATGGGGCCAGAAGCCGCCCGGCGCCTGCTGGAGCGTTCGTTCGCGCAGTATCAGGCTGACCGGTCGGTTGTCGGGTTGGTGCGCGGTGCTGAGCGTGGCGATCGGATGCTCGACGAGATCGCCTCGGAGCTCGGTGGCCCCGACAGTCCGATGATCGACTACGTTCGGCTGCGCGCGAAGATCTCCGAACGCGAGCGGGCCCAGGCCAGGGCGTCGCGGCTCCAGCGGCGCGGTGCCGCCACCGATGCGCTGGCCGCCCTGCGCCGCGGCGACATCATCACGATCACCCAGGGCCGCCGCGGCGGGTTGGCCGTCGTGCTCGAAGCGGCCATCGACAGCGATGATCCGCGGCCGCTGGTGCTGACCGAGGACCGGTGGGCCGGGCGCATCTCGTCGGCGGACTATTCCGGATCGGCGCCGCCACTCGGAACGATGGCGCTGCCCAAACGCGTCGAGCACCGGCAGCCGCGGGTGCGTCGGGATCTTGCCTCGGCACTGCGCTCCGCGGCGGCCGGGCTGTCGGTACCGTCGGCCAAGCGCAAGCGCGCAACGCCGGCAGACGAACTCGATATCGACCCTGAGCTGATCACGCTACGGGCGGCGATGCAGAGCCATCCCGCGCACCGGGTCGCCGACCGGGAAGCGCAGGCCCGCATCGGCGAACGGTATCTGCGGGTCGAACGTGACAATGCTGCGCTGCGGCAGAAGATCGCCTCGGCGACCAATTCGTTGGCCCGCACCTTCGACCGGATCGTCGGCCTGCTCACCGAGCGAGGATTCATCGACGCCCGCGACAGCGAGTCCCGAGATCTCAATGCCACCGACGATGGCCGGCTACTCGCTCGGATCTACAGCGAGAGCGATCTGTTGGTCGCAGAATGCCTGCGGACCGGGGCGTGGAACGGGCTCGCCCCCGCCGAGCTGGCCGCGGTGCTCTCGGCGGTGGTGTTCGAGACCCGCGGCAGCGACGGGCCCGTGTCGCAGGCACATGAGGTGCCGACCGCCGGTTTGCGCCGCGCGCTGGCGCAGACGCGGCGGCTGTCCGGGCAGCTGCGGGCCGACGAAATTCGCCACCGGATCACGCCGACCCGCGAACCCGACGAGGGCTTCGTCGCCGCCGTCTATCGCTGGGCCACCACCGGCGATCTGGCCTCCGCGCTGCAGGCCTCGGACGCGACCGGCTCCGGGACCCAGCTCTCCGCAGGCGATTTCGTGCGGTGGTGCAGGCAGGTCCTCGATCTCCTCGATCAGGTCCGCAACGCGGCACCGCACCCGCCGCTTCGGGCCGCCGCGAAACGCGCAATCGATGATGTCCGGCGCGGCGTCGTGGCTGTTGATGGCGGGTAGGGTGTCGGGAGCAGCAACCGGAGAACGCAAGGAGAGACGATGAGTGGACCGCAAGGACCTGATCCGACGCAGCCCTGGCAGGGTCAGGATCAGCCGGCCGGCGGTACCTCCGAGCCCGAGCAGGCCGCCCCCGAGGCTCCCGGCTGGCAGCCGCCCAGCAGCGACCCGGCCCAGTCCGGTTGGCAGCCGCCGGCTTATACGGCCCCGCAGCCGTACTCGCCCTACCAGGCGCCGGAGTCGACTCCCGGCTACGCCCCGCCGCCGCAGTACGCGCAGCCGGCGTCCGCACCGGGTTACGGTCAGCCGCCGTACGGTCAGCAGCCTCCGCAGTACGGTCAGCCCCAATATGGCCAGCCGGGTCAGCCCCCCCAGTACGGCCAGCCGGGTCAGCCCCCCCAGTACGGCCAGCCGGGTCAGCCGCAGTACGGCCAGCCGGGTCAGCCTCCGCAATACGGCCAGCCGGGTCAGCCGCAATACGGTCAGCCCGGTCAGCCGCCCTACGGCCAGCAGTTCCCGCCGTATGGTCAGCCCGGCCCGGAGGAGGGCTCCAAGCGCTCGATGGCCGCGATCGGCACCATCGTCGGTGTGCTCGCCGTGATCATCGTCGCGGTGGTGCTGGTACTCGGTTTCTGGAAGCCGGGATGGTTCGTCACCACCAAACTCGACGTCACCAAGGCACAGACCGGTGTGCAGCAGATCCTCTCCGATCAGTCCAACGGCTACGGCGCCAAGAACGTCAAAGACGTCAAGTGCAACAACGGTGAGAGCCCGACGGTGAAGAAGGGTGACAGCTTCAACTGCGAGGTGAGCATCGACGGGACCAAGCGCCAGGTGACGGTGACGTTCCAGGACGACAGCGGCACCTATGAGGTCGGCCGCCCGAAGTAGCCGGTCGAGTTGGGTTAGTCCGGTTCGTCCAATTGATCTAAAGCCTTCTGCAGCCGGCCGATCGATGATCCGACCCCCAGCGTCGTGGCCAACTCGGCCACCCGCTGCGGGTCCCTGGCTACCAGGGGCAGCACGTCGCTGTCGGTGGACAGGGTGACCGGTGCGTCGGTAGCCACCCGGACCACCGGACCGGCAGCCTCGATGTAGTCCGACGCCGCCTTCAGCTTGGCCCGAACCCCTTTGGGGACAGACGATTTCGGGTCATCGGCGGCGTCGAGGATGCCTTGCAGTGAGCGATGCCGGGCCAACAGGGTGGCTGCGGTCTTTTCGCCGATGCCCGGCACGCCGGGCAGCCCGTCGGACGGATCACCGCGCAGCAGTGCCAGTTCGGCGTAGGCGACGCCGGCCCGCTCGGGGGGTAGGCCGTAGCGTTCGGCGACCTCGGCCGGCCCGAAAAGCGTCGCCTTGGCCAGGCCGCGGCCGATGTAGAGAACTTTGACCTCGACGGGTTCGTCGGTCACCACCTGTAGGAGATCGCGGTCGCCGCTGACCACGACGACGGGGTCGCGCCGCTCTTGGGCGGCCAGTGTGCCGAGCACGTCGTCCGCCTCGAATCCCGGTGCGCCACCGGTGGCGATCCCGAAGGCGTCCAGCAGGTCGGCGATCATCTCGACCTGCGGTGTCAGTTGGTCAGGCACCTCCTCGATATCGGGATTACCGTCGGCGTTCTCCTGCTCGACGCGATGTGCCTTGTACGACGGGATCAGGTCCACCCGGAACTGCGGGCGCCAGTCCAGGTCGAGGCAGACCACCAGACGTGACGGGCGATGCTGGTCGACCACCGTGGCGACCGCGTCGAGGAAACCGCGGACCGCGTTGACCGGCCGTCCGTCCGGGGCGGTGATGGAGGAGGGCACCCCGAAGAAGGACCGGAACCACATGCTGGCGCCGTCGAGGAGGAGCAGGGGACCACCGGTGGACGTCATGCCCGTCATCCTGCCAGTAGCGTTTGGTATGGCCTTCGCAGTCGATCGCATCGATCACATCGTCATCAACACCCCCGACGTCGACATCACCGCGGACTGGTACGTCCGGGTGCTCGGGATGCACCGCGAGACCTATCGCGGTGACCGGACCGCGCTGGTGTTCGGCAGCCAGAAGTTCAACGTCCGTCCCACCGGCGCGCCGAACTGGGTCACCGCCGAGGTGGACGCGCCCGGGTCGCTGGACCTGTGCTTCATCGCCGAGGTGGCGCCTGAGGAGATCGCGGCGCACCTCGCCGCTGTCGGTGTCGAGGTGATCGAGGGGCCGACCAGTCGCACCGGTGCATTGGGTGGGATGACGTCGTACTACTGCCGGGACCCTGACGGTAATCTGATCGAGATCTCCAGTTACTCGGGTGGTTAGGTTGTCTGGGGGCGACGGTTTCCCGCGGCCAAGAGGCCGAGGCAGGCGATTGCCGATGTGCTCACCAGGATGATGCCGACCGGCACCGCGGTGTTCTCTCCGGCGATGCTGACCAACGGCGAGACGACCGCGGCCAGCAGGAACTGCGATGCGCCGAGCACGGCCGAGGCGGTACCTGCCGCCCGCGGCGCGGCGCTCAAAGCCAGGGCCGTCACATTGCCGAAGATCAGGCCCATCCCGCCGACCAGGGTCAGCAGCGGAATCGCCAGCCAGCCGGCTGCAGTGCCGGTGAGCGCAACGGTCAGCACCGCGACGCTCGACACCGAGATCAACCCAAGGCCGACCGCAGCCAGGTGATGTACCTCGTAGCGGTACGCCAGTTTCGCCGACAGCGCACTCATCGCGAGCAGAGCTGTCGCGTTCATCCCGAACATGGCGCCGTACTGCCCCGCCGAGAGGCCCATCATCGTCTGGTAGATGAACGGTGAGGCCGAGATGTAGGCCATCATGGCGGCGAACGCGAAGGCGAACGCAGCGGTATTGCCGAGGTACGCCCGGCTCATGAGGCTGGTCAGCGGCGAACCGGCGGTGGTTTTCTCCGCACGTAAAGCGGCCCGACGATGCTCGGTGTGCGTCTCGCGCACCACGGCCAGCACGGCCAGCAGCATTGCGGTGGACAGGCCGAGGATGACGGCCAGGGCGCCGCGCCAGCCGATCGGTCCGACGAGGAAACCACCGGCCAGCGGGGCAACCACCGGCGCGATTCCGCCGACGATCATCATCAGGCTGAAGGCACGCGCCGCGGCCTTGCCGGTGGCCAGATCGGAGATGATGGCCCGCCCGATCACCATCCCTGCGGCACCGGCGAAGCCCTGCGCGAAGCGGGCGGCGACCAGGATTTCCACCGTCGGGGCGAATACCGTCACGGCGCTGGCCACTACACACACCACCGCGCCGACGACTAACGGCTTGACCCGCCCGAAGCGATCCGACAGCGGTCCGAAGAGCAACTGGCCCAACGCAAGTCCGATGAGGAACGCTGTCAGGGTCAGCTGCACGCCCGCCGCGGTGGTGTGCAGCTGGGACACCATCATCGGGAACGCGGGTAGGTACAGATCCGTCGCGAACGGCGCGACGGCCGACAGCAGTGCCAGCGTCACCAACAATGCAGGGGTGATAGTGGCGCCCCTGCTGGGCTGCGGCGTCTCGGTCGGCGCGGTCGAAGCGCCCGGCATACGATCTCCTAGGTAGTTATCAAAAGATAATTATTATCGTACAGCAATCGCGGTACGGTGGCAGCGTGGGCAGAGACCGCGAGCGTGCCGAGAGGTATGTCGAGCTGGCCGATCGAGTGCTGGCGGTGGCCCGGGCCGTCAAGGCACGCGACTACGGCGATCCGCAGGTGGTGCGGCTCAACGCGACCGAAATCAGCGTGATGCGCTTTATCGACCAGCATCCGGGCTGCGGCCCCAGCGCCGTCGCCACCGCCGTTGGGCTGCAACGCAGCAATCTCAGTAAGGCGTTGCGCGCGCTGGAGGCCAAGGGCATGGTGGCGCGCGAGGTCGACGCGACCGACAACCGCCACGCCGCGCTGCGGCCCACGCCGCGGGCTGCCGAGAACCTCGCGCGCCTGCAGCGGTCCTGGATCGGCCTGCTCGGTGCCGCCGGCGATACGGTGTCCGACGCCGATCTCGAGACTGCGGTGCAGGTGTTGCGCACGCTCGATGACGCTCTCGCCGCTCGACTAGCCTGAACCCCATGACTAGCAGTCGATTCGATTCGGGCGTCTACGCCCACCGGTTGCGGGCCGCCGCTGCGGCCGCCGCCGAGGCCGGTCTGAGCGGACTGGTCATCACCCCCGGTTACGACCTGCGGTACTTGGTGGGGTCGCGCGCGGACACCTTCGAACGGCTCACGGCCCTGGTCATCCCCGCCGTCGGGGAGCCGACGGTCGTGGTACCGCGGATGGAACTGGCGTCGCTCAAGGAATCCGCAATCGTCGAACTCGCACTACCGGTGCTGGACTGGGTCGACGGTGACGATCCCTATCAGCTGGTGGCCTCGGCGCTGGCCGGCGACGGTGCCGCAACGGTCCGATTCGCGGTCACCGATTCGATGCCCGCGCTGCATCTGCTGCCACTGGCCGCCACGCTCGGGACGGTGCCGGTGCTCGCCACCGACGTGCTGCGGACGTTGCGAATGATCAAGGACGCGGCCGAGATTGACGCCTTGCGCAATGCCGGCTCGGCCATCGACCGGGTGCACGCGCGGGTGCCCGAGTTCCTGGTTCCCGGGCGTACCGAGGCCGAGGTGGCCGCCGATATCAACGACGCGATCATCGCCGAAGGGCACACCGAGGCGGCGTTCATCATCGTCGGATCCGGGCCGCACGGGGCCGACCCCCATCACGGCTTCTCCGATCGCGAGCTACAAGCCGGCGATATCGTCGTGATCGACATCGGCGGGCCCTACGAGCCGGGTTACAACTCGGATTCGACCAGGACCTACAGCCTCGGTGAACCCAGTCCCGAAGTGGCGCACCAGTATTCGGTTCTGCAGCGGGCGCAGCAAGTGGCCGTCGACGCCGTTCGCCCCGGCGTGACCGCGCAACAGGTGGACGCCGCGGCCCGCGATGTGTTGGCCGAAGCCGGGCTGGCCGAGTTCTTCGTCCACCGCACCGGGCACGGTATCGGCCTCTCGGTTCACGAGGAGCCCTACATCGTCGCCGGTAACGACCTTCCGCTCACCGCAGGAATGGCTTTCAGCGTGGAGCCGGGAATCTACTTCCCCGGCCAGTGGGGTGCGCGAATCGAGGACATCGTCATCGTCACCGAGGACGGTGCCGAGTCGGTGAACCAGCGCCCACACGATCTGACCGTGGTGTCGCTCCCGGACTAGGCGCTCTGGCCGCGGTCCAGCAGACCCGACGAACCCAGCACCCGCTCGATGTGGACCTCGATGACCACGCGGCGCGGGTTCACCCGGGGCGTCCGGTACCGCTGCGCATACCGCAGTTCGGCATCACGCACGGCGTCGGGGTCGGTACTGACACTGGATCGGCCCTCCAGGGAGAGCCATCGGGCGCCGTCGACCTGGCTGAGCACCGCGATCCCGCCACGTTCGGCGTTCACCGCCTTCTGTGAACCACCCGTCGTGATGACGCGGGCGATATGGGTCTTCGGGTCGAACGTGAAGCCGACCGCCACCACGTGCGGCGAGTTGTCTGCGCGCAGTGTCGTCAGCATCGCCAGATGGCGTTCGGTCAGGAACGCCAGCGCATCGTTGGTGAGCCGGGTTGTTGAGATCGCCATCAGGGTTCACGCTAGCGCAGGACATAATCGCAGCCATGAAAGACACGGGTGCAAGCGACGAGGAAGTGGTCGTGATTTTCGGCGGCCGCAGTGAGATCGGCGTCGAACTTGCCACACACCTTGCCCCCGGCCGGCCGGTGGTGCTCACCATGCGCGGAGGCGATGGCCTGGACCAGCAGGTTTCCGCGATCCGTGCGGCGGGAGCGACCGCGGTACACGTCAAGGCGTTCGACGCCGACGATCTCGCCTCGCACGCCTCGGTGCTGGCCGAGCTGACCACCGAGCACGGTCCCATCGGCACCGCGGTGCTGGCGTTCGGCATCCTGGGGGACCAGGCCCGCGCCGAAACCGACGCCGATCATGCGGTCGCGATCGTGCACACCGATTTCGTCGCGCAGGTCAGCCTGCTCACGCAGCTGGCGAGCATCATGCGGGCGGCAGGTCGCGGCCGAATCGTGGTGTTCTCTTCCGTGGCGGGGGCGCGGGTGCGACGTGCCAACTACGTCTACGGCTCGGCCAAGGCCGGCCTCGACGGTTTCGCCAGCGGCCTGGCCGACGCGTTGCGCGGCACCGGCGTGCATCTGCTGATCGTGCGGCCCGGTTTCGTGATCGGCCGGATGACCGAGGGGATGGATCCGGCCCCGCTGTCCAGCACTCCGCAACAGGTGGCCGCGGCGACGGCCAAGGCGCTGTCGGCCGGCCGGGACCGGGTCTGGGTGCCTGGACTGCTGCGTCCGGTGATCTTCGGGATGCGGCTTGCGCCGCAGTTCATCTGGCGTAGGTTGCCCCGATGATCGGGCATCCGATCACCGTCATCGGCATCGGCGCTGACGGGATGTCCGGCCTCGGCGCCACCGCGCTGCGTGAGTTGGCCGGCGCCGCCGTGGTGTACGGCTCACCGCGGCAACTCGACCTCCTCGACGACACGGTCACCGCGCAGCGCAGACGATGGCCGTCGCCGCTGCTGCCCGGGTTGGAAACCGAGCTGGCGCAGACCGCGACCGGCGTGCACGTCGTCGCCTCGGGCGACCCGATGCTGCATGGCATCGGCACCACATTGATCCGGTTGTTCGGCGGCGACCGCGTCACCGTGCTGCCGCACGTGTCCAGTGTGACGCTGGCGTGCGCCCGGCTGGGCTGGCCGGTCAACGACACCGAGGTGATCAGCCTGGTCACCGCCGAACCGCACACCGCCGTCCGCCACGGTGGCCGGGCCGTCGTGCTCTCCCGCGACGCGAGCAGCCCGACGGTGCTGGCCCGGAGACTGGCCGAAACCGGTCGCGGTGACTCACGATTGAGTATTTTCGAGCAGCTCGGCGGCCCTGCCGAACGTCGCCGCGACACCACGGCCGCCGACTGGGCGAACAACCCGGCCGACGACGTCGACGCCCTCAACGTGGTTGCCGTGCAGTATCTGCCCGACGACCTGGTGTTGGCGGTGGCCGTCGACGATGCGTTTGCGCACGACGGTCAGCTGACCAAACAGGCGATGCGCGCCGTCACCGTCACCGCGTTGGCGCCGCGGCCGGGGGAGCTGTTGTGGGACGTCGGGTCCGGCTCGGGCAGCATCGCCATCGAATGGTGCCGACGCGGCCGTGGCTGCCGCGCCATCGCCTTCGAACGCGATCCGCAACGCCGGGCGCGCATCGTCGACAACAGCATCGCCTTCGGCGTCGACATCGACGTTCGCGACGGCGCGCCCGGGGCCTTCGCCGGGGCTCGCCAGCCGTCGGTGGTGTTCGTGGGCGGTGGTGTCACCCAGCCCGGTCTGCTGCAGGGCTGCCTCGACGCCTTGCCGGTGGGTGGTCGCCTGGTGGCCAACGCCGTCACTGCTGAATCGGAAGCCTTTCTGGTGCAGCACTATTCGCGGCTGGGCGGCGAGCTGACCCGCTATCAGCACTACCGAGGGGAACCGGTCGGAACGTTCACCGGCTGGCGGCCCGCCATGCCGGTGACCCAATGGGTGGTCGTGAAGAAATGATGGTGAAAAAATGACGGTGTATTTCATCGGCGCGGGGCCCGGGGCCGCCGACCTGATCACGGTGCGTGGTCAGCGGCTGCTGCGGAGTTGCCCGGTCTGCCTCTATGCCGGGTCGATCATGCCCGCCGATCTGCTGGCGCTGTGTCCGGCGGAGGCCAGGGTGGTCGACACCGGTCCGTTGGCGCTGGACGCGATCATCGCCGAACTCGCCGAGGCGGACGCCGCAGGCCTCGATGTTGCGCGGCTGCACTCCGGTGACCCGTCGATCTACAGCGCACTCGCCGAGCAGTGTCGTCGCCTCGACGCGCTCGGTATCGGCTACGAGATCGTGCCCGGCGTACCGGCGTTCGCCGCCGCGGCCGCCGCGTTGGGCCGCGAGTTGACCGTGCCCGGCGTCGCGCAGACGATCACCCTGACCCGGGTCGCGACGCTGTCGAGCGCGATGCCCCCTGGCGAGGATCTGCAGACCTTGGCCCGCTCGGGCGGAACCCTGGTGATCCACCTGGCCGCGGCCCAGATCGACACCGTCGTGGCCGATCTGCTCGCCGGTGGGTATTCCGGGGAAACCCCCACTGCGGTGGTGGCTTTCGCGAGCTGGCCGGAGCAGATCGTGTTGCGTGGCACCCTCTCGGACATCGCCGGGCAGATGCGTAGTGTGAATGTCACCCGTACCGCGGTGATCGTGGTGGGGGACGTGCTGGCGGCGGAGGGCTTCGTCGACAGTTATCTGTATTCCGCCGACCGCCGAAGGGGTGCCAGGCACTGATGCGGGTACTACTGCTCGGCGGTACCGCCGAGGCACGTGCGCTGGCCGCCAGGCTCTACCCCGACGTCGACGTGATCAGCTCGCTTGCGGGGCGGGTGCCGGACCCTGCGCTGCCGGCCGGCCCGGTCCGGATCGGTGGTTTCGGTGGGGAGGCCGGGTTACGCCACTGGCTGACAGTGCACGACATCGACTGCGTGGTCGACGCCACCCACCCGTTCGCGGCCACCATCACCGCGCATGCGGCGGCAGCGTGCGCCGAACTGGGGATGCCGTATGTGGTGCTGTCGCGCCCGGCGTGGACCACCGAGAACGTCATCACTGCCGCTTCCAACGCCGAGGCCGCGAAAATCGTCGCCAGGCACCACTATTCGCGGATCTTCCTGACCACGGGGCGTTCCGGGGTATCTGCGTTCGCCGACAGCGACGCGCTGTTCGTGATCCGGGTGGTCACCCCGCCGGAGCCCGAAACCTTGCCGAGACGGCACCGGCTGGTGCTCTCCCGCGGTCCCTACCGCTACGAGGACGAATACGCGCTGATGCGCGAGTTCCGCGTCGAGGCGATGATCACCAAGAACAGCGGCGGCGCGATGACGCAACCCAAACTCGATGCGGCAGCGGCGCTGGGAGTGGCGGTGGTGATGATCGAGCGACCGTCACTTCCCGCCGGCGTGCAGACGGTCAGCACCGTCGACGCGGCGGTGGACTGGCTGACCGCGATACCCGGGGTGCCGGTCATTCCCGTTCGGTAGCAATGGCATTGACAGCGGCGGCGGCCATCGCGCTGCCGCCGCGCCGGCCGGTCACCACCAGATAGGACAGCCCCCGCGGGCGGGCGATCAGCTCGTCCTTGGACTGGACCGAGCCGACGAAACCCACCGGTCCACCCAGCACGGCGGCCGGGACGGGTGCGCCGTCATCGAGCAGTTCGAGTAGTCGGAACAGGGCCGTCGGGGCATTGCCGATGGCCAGTACGGCGCCGCCGAGACGCTCCGCCCACAGGTCCACGCCGGCTGCCGACCGGGTGGTTCCCCGCTCGGCGGCCACCGCGGGGGCGCGCGGGTCGGCGACCAGCGACACCACCTGGTTGTCCGCCGGCAGCCGTGCCGCGGTGATACCTGCGGCCACCATCGAGGAATCACACAGGATCGGTGCGCCGTCGGCGAGGGCGGCGTGGGCCCGCGTCGCCACGTCGTCGGTGAACGCGATGTGCTCGGTGACGTCGACCTGGCCGCAGGTATGGATCAGCCGGACGACGACGCGGGCGACGTCGGCGGGAAATGCCGACAGATCGGCCTCGGCGCGGATGGTCGCGAAGGACTGCCGGTAGATCTCGGCAGCGTCGCGGGTGTATTCGAGCACCCGATCACATTACGGGTGAGGCCCAGAACGACTCAGCGGGCGATATCCGTCCGCGGTTGCGATCAGCACCTCGCCGCGCAGGGGGCTGCCGCAGGCGCGTTCGCAGCCGACGAACCGGTGGTGTACGCCTCCGGTGCCGCCCTCGGTGGCCGCGGCCCGCGCGAAAGCTTCCGCATCGGCCCTGACGTCGGTGGCCGAGCGATCACAGCCCGGGCTTCCCGTGCAGGCGCTGACGTCGAGCCAGGGGGAGTTCTCGTCGAAGACCAGTCCGATCGGGGCCAGCACCCTCAAGGAGACATCCGCTATATCTTCGGAGAGGTCACACACCAGCACGGTGCGCCACGGCGTGATCACCAGCGGCGCCTCGATCGCGGCCAGGAATTCGGCGGTGCGTGCGGGCAGGATGCCCAGCGGCACGGCCGCCCCGAGCGCCACCCGACCATCGTTCTGGGGGATCCAGCCGACCGGCCCTCTGGTGGTGGTCTCGAACCGTGCGCCGGCGGGTGCGGTGGCGGAAAACTCTTCCAGCAGGACGGTGTGATCATCCAATTCGGCTACTCGCCAACGCTTTTCGCGGATCTCGGCGAACCGGCTCGCAACAGTGATCATCGTGCTGACCGCCTCGGTGGCGGACACCCGGATGCCGGTGTCGGTGCCGGCGAGCAACACCGCGACGTCATCGCCGGATTCGAGTACGTGCACACCGACATCGGCGCGCAACCCGGACACATCGCCGCGCCCGTCGTCGATGCTGAACCAGAAGCGCCCGGTCAGCCCGGTCAGTGCCGGGTCGGCCTGGATGGCCGCATCCAGCTCGGCGACCCACGGCCGCACGTCGGCGAGCCCGCCGGCCCGGCCCGACAACGGTGACGCCACGATATTGCGCACCCGTTCGTGTGTGGCCGATGGCAGCAGGCCGGCGTCGGCGATCAGCCCGGCGACCGCCGCAGTGGTCGCCGGGGCGCCGTCGAGCCCGCGCACCTGCAGGCTGCCCCGCGATGTCAGCTCGAGGGAGCCGGAACCGAACTCCGCAGCGGCCTGCGCCAGTACTGCCAGCTGGGTGGAACTGAGTACGCCGCCGGGCAGCCGCACCCTGAGCAATGCGCCGTCGGCGGCCTGATGCAGCGTCAATGCGCCGGGGCAGGCGTCCTGGTCGCGAGTTCGGGCCACCTACCTACGGTACGACGGACAGCGTCGGGATTCCCGCGGCGACCACCTCCGAGTAGTGCGAGGCGTCCCCGGCGACGACACGGCTGTGGCTGCCGTCGACCCCGACCGGGATGTCGCCGGCCAGGGTGACGCGACTCAGCCGCCGGTACTGGTCGTCGTAATCGGCGACGGCGTAGTGCTGGGTGGCGCGGTTGTCCCAGATCGCCAGGTCGCCGGCCTGCCAACTCCAGCGCACCGTGTTCTCCAGCTTGGTGACTCGCGCCTGCAACAGCGCGAACAGTGCCGCCGACTCGCCGGCACTCAGACCGGCGAACCGCTTGACGAAATGTCCCAGCAGCAGCGCCCGCCTGCCGGTCTCGGGATGAACCCGGACCACCGGATGCTCGGTCTCGTAGTAGGCGGACTCGAATTCCTTGCGGTATTCGCTCACCGTGTCAGGCACCGCATCCTCCGCAGTCCCGGAGGCGGGTCCGTAAGCGGAGACGTAGTCGTAGACGTTGGTGTGGACACCCCACAGATTCTCGGCGAGCACCCGCAGCGGCTCCGGTAGTTGGTCGTACGCGGCCTCGGTGGAGGCCCACGTCGTGGTGCCGCCGTATTCGGGCAGTGTCACCGCGCGCAGCAGCGACGCCTTCGGGATGCGGTCGACGAAGGTGACATCGGTGTGCCAGCTGTTGGCCTTGTCGTAGTTGGAGTCGATCGGCAGGATCTGATGTCCGCGCGAGGTGACCGTCGGGTGGGCGATGGTCGGGGTGCCCAGGCGACGGGCGAACGCGAGTTGACCGTCGTCGTCGAGGTGGTGCTGTTCGCGGAAGAAGATCACCTTGTGTGCCAGGAGCGCATCGTTGATGGCGGCGACGGTCGCCTGGTCCAGATCGCCGCTGAGAGTGATGCCATCTAGCTGAGCGCCGATATTGGCGCCGAGCTTCTTGATCTGCAGAGTCATACGCACAATCGTGGCCGGTCGAGAAGCCGCGGAACAGGTTTTGACTGACGCCGATCTAAACGTGGTGCCGGAGACCCTGGCCGGGTGCGACGCAACTGTGCTGCAACTCCTGTGGGGTAGAAAGAGCGGGTGCCTGATCCGAGCGTCCTGCTGCTGTCCACGTCCGACACCGACCTGATCACCGCGCGTGCCAGTGCGGCCCCCTACCGGTGGGCCAACCCGTCCCGGCTGTTGCAGAGCGATCTCGAGAGTGAACTGGCCGGCCTGCTCGACGGGGTAGACATTGTCGTCATCCGGATTCTCGGGGGCTACCGGGCGTGGCAGGACGGTATCGACATCATCACCGCTAGCGGCGTACCGACGGTCGTGGTCAGTGGTGAGCAGGCCCCGGACGCCGACCTGATGGAACGTTCGACGGTGCCCGCCGGTATCGCCGTGCAGACCCACATCTATCTGGCCCAGGGCGGGGTGGACAACTTCGCGAACTTGCACTCGTTCCTGACCGACACCGTGCTGATGACCGGCTACGGGTTCGCCCCGCCTGCGGTCACCCCGAACTGGGGCGTGCTGGAGTGTCCGGCAGGCGGCACTGTCACCGGCGACGGCCCGACGATCGCGGTGCTTTTCTACCGGGCTCAGCAGCTGGCCGGCAATACGGAATACATCGGAGCCCTGTGTCACGCCATCACGGCCGCTGGTGGCCGCCCGCTGGCCGTCTACTGCACGTCGCTGCGCACGCCGGCGAAGGAGTTGATGGAGCTGTTGGCCACCGCTGATGCGATGGTGGTGACGGTGCTTGCCGCCGGGTCGGCAGTCCCGGCCACCGTCGGAGCCGGCGGTGACGACGACGGCTGGAACGTCGAACACCTCGCCGCGCTCGATGTTCCGATCCTGCAGGGCCTGTGTCTGACGTCATCGCGGGCGGACTGGAGCCTCAATGACGACGGCCTCTCACCGCTGGATGTCGCAACTCAGGTCGCGGTGCCGGAATTCGACGGCCGCGTCGTGACGGTTCCGTTCTCGTTCAAGGAGATCGACGACGAGGGGCTGATCGCGTATGTCGCCGACCCGGAGCGCTGTGCCCGCGTGGCCGGTTTGGCGGTACGACAGGCTCGGCTGCGGCACATCGCCCCGGCGGACAAGAAAGTGGCGCTGGTCTTCTCGGCGTATCCGACCAAGCACGCGCGTATCGGCAACGCCGTCGGGCTGGACACCCCGGCCAGCGCGGTGGCCCTGTTGCAGGCGATGCGCACGGCCGGATACCGGATCGGTGACGTGCCAGGGGTGGATGCCTCCGACGGTGACGCCCTGATCCACGCGTTGATCGAACGTGGGGGACAGGACCCGGACTGGTTGACCGAGACGCAACTGGCCGGCAACCCGATTCGGGTGTCCGCCAGGGATTACCGCGCATGGTTTGCCACCCTGCCCACCGAGTTGGCCGACGCTGTCGTCGAGCATTGGGGGCCGCCGCCGGGCGAGCTGTTCGTCGACCGCAGCCAGGACCCCGACGGTGAGATCGTCATCGCGGCCATGCGATCCGAGAACATCGTGATCGTGGTCCAGCCGCCCCGCGGGTTCGGCGCCAACCCCGTCGCGATCTACCACGACCCGGACCTGCCACCGAGCCACCACTACCTGGCCGCCTACCGCTGGCTCGACGACAGCTTCGCCGACGGCTTCAAGGCTGATGCGGTGGTGCACCTCGGCAAGCACGGCAACCTGGAGTGGTTGCCGGGCAAGACGTTGGGCATGTCCGCGTCCTGTGGCTCCGACGCGGCCCTGGGCAATCTGCCGCTGGTGTACCCCTTCCTGGTCAACGATCCCGGCGAGGGCACGCAGGCCAAGCGTCGCGCCCACGCAGTGCTGGTCGATCACCTGATCCCGCCGATGGCCAGGGCTGAAAGTTACGGCGACATCGCCAGACTCGAGCAGCTGCTCGATGAGCACGCCAACATCGCCACCCTGGACCCGGGCAAGCTGCCCGCCATCCGCCAGCAGATCTGGACGTTGATGCGCGCAGCCAAGATGGACCACGACCTGGGCCTGGCCGAGCGGCCGGAAGAAGACTCTTTCGATGAGATGTTGCTGCACGTCGACGGCTGGCTCTGCGAGATCAAAGACGTCCAGATTCGCGACGGTCTCCACATCCTCGGCCAACGGCCAACGGACAGTGTCGAACTCGATCTGGTCCTGGCCATGCTGCGAGCGCGGCAGCTCTTCGGCGGCGAGCGTTCGGTGCCCGGCCTGCGCGAGGCACTCGGCCTGACCGAGGACGGCAGCGACAGCCGGGTCTCCGTCGACGAAGCCGAAAGTACTGCGCGAGCACTGGTTTCGGCACTGCAGGACAGCGGCTGGGATCCCGATGCGGTCTCTCGCATCACCGATAACGCCGAGGTGGCGAGCGTCTTGCGGTTCGCGGCCACGGAAATGGTGCCCCGGCTGGCCGGCACCGCCAGCGAGATCGACCAGGTGCTGCGCGCGCTCGACGGCCGCTTCATCGCCGCCGGCCCCTCCGGTTCGCCGCTGCGCGGGCTGGTCAACGTGCTGCCCACCGGGCGCAACTTCTACTCCGTCGACCCCAAGGCCGTGCCGTCGCGGCTGGCCTGGGAAACCGGAGTGGCCCTGGCCGATTCACTGCTGGAGCGCTACCGCGGTGACAACGGCCAGTGGCCGCAGTCGGTCGGGCTGTCGGTGTGGGGTACCTCGGCGATGCGTACCTCGGGTGACGACATCGCCGAAGTGCTTGCGCTGCTGGGGGTTCGGCCGGTGTGGGATGAGGCGTCGCGGCGAGTCGTCGACCTGGAGGCGATCTCGCTCGCCGAACTCGGGCGTCCGCGTATCGACGTCACGGTGCGCATCTCCGGTTTCTTCCGCGACGCGTTCCCGCACGTGGTGACCATGCTCGACGATGCCGTGCAACTGGTCGCGGGTCTCGACGAGTCCGCCGAAGACAACTTCGTCCGGGCCCACGCTCAAGCCGATCTGGCCGAGCACGGTGACCAACGGCGTTCGACGACAAGAATTTTCGGATCCAAGCCGGGAACCTACGGTGCCGGTCTGCTCCAGCTGATCGACAGCCGCAACTGGCGCGACGACGCCGACCTGGCGGCCGTCTACACCGCGTGGGGCGGTTTCGCCTACGGCCGCGAGCTCGACGGTGCGCCGGCCACCGACGAGATGAACCGGGCCTACCGGCGGATCGCGGTCGCGGCGAAGAACACCGACACCCGCGAGCACGACATCGCCGACTCCGACGACTATTTCCAGTATCACGGCGGAATGGTCGCCACCGTGCGGGCGTTGACCGGCAAGGACCCGGCCGCATATATCGGGGACAACACCAGCCCCGACTCGGTGCGCACCCGCACCCTGAGCGAGGAGACCACCCGCGTCTTCCGCGCCCGGGTGGTCAACCCGCGGTGGATGTCGGCGATGCGCAGGCACGGCTACAAGGGCGCCTTCGAAATGGCCGCCACGGTCGACTATCTGTTCGGCTACGACGCCACCGCGCACGTGATGGCCGACTGGATGTACGAGCAGCTGACCGCGCAGTACGTCCTCGACCCGGAAAACCGCAAGTTCATGGACGAATCGAATCCCTGGGCATTGCACGGGATGGCCGAGCGACTGCTGGAAGCGGTGGGCCGTGGGATGTGGGCCGAACCCGATCCGGAGACCCTCGATGCGTTGCGGCAGGTGCTGCTCGAAACCGAGGGCGACCTGGAGAGGTAAGCAGCAACCTGGAAAGGTAGGCAGAGCGCTGTGGGCAAGTAGATTGAGCCCTGTGGCGCCCACATTTGCTGACATCTCCGCGGCCGAATACATCCTGCTGACGACGTTCACCAAGGACGGCAGGCCCAAACCGACGGCGGTCTGGGCCGCACCTGACGACCACGGCCGACTCGTCGTGATCACGCAGGAGAAGTCCTGGAAGGTCAAGCGGATTCGCAACACGCCGCGCGTCACGCTCGCGGTCTGCGACCGGGCCGGTAAGCCGAAAAGCGAGGCCATCGAGGCGTCCGCGGCGATCCTCGACAAGTCGCAGACCGGCGCTGTCTATGACGCCATCGCCAAGCGCTACGGCCTGCTCGGCAAGGCGTTCAACTTTTTCAGCAAGCTGCGCGGCGGGATGAACAACAACGTCGGGATCGAACTCCAAGCGGCTCTCTGATGGCGCCGACCTTCGCCGAGGTGTACGAGGCCAAGTACCTGTTGCTGACCACGTTCACCAAGGACGGTCGGCCGAAGCCCACCCCGGTGTGGGGCGTGCCCCACGAGGGCAAGTTGTTGATCAGCACCGACGACGGCTCCTGGAAGACCAAGCGGATCAACAACACCCCGCGGGTCACCATCCAGAAGTGCGGCGTTCTGGGCAAACCCAAGGGTGACCCCGTCGAGGCGGTGGCCCGGAATCTGCCGAAGTCCGAGACCCGGCGGGTGTTCGACATGGTGACCAGGCGGTACTGGTGGCATGCGTGGTGGTGGATCCCGCAGGCCATCGTGCGCGGCGGCGTCGACAAGGTGCACGCCGCCATAGAGGTGGTGGCCGTAGAGATAGACCCAGCGGGTGGTCCCTCTTAAGTAGGTTCTTAGCCGCCGGGTGGAACCCAGCTCAGGGCCGAACCGTTGAATCGGCATGGTCATGCGGCTGTTCTTGGTGTACGTGCTGGTCGAACTGGCGGTGGTCATCGCGCTCGCCTCGACGATCGGTATCGGCTGGACCCTGCTGGCGGTGCTCGGTGTCTCCGTACTCGGGATGGTGCTGGCCAGCTCCCAGCTGCGACGACAGCTTGCGAAACTGAGGCGCGGCGTCGGTAACCCACAGGGCGCTGTCACCGACAGTGCGCTCGTGGCGATCGGCACACTGCTGGTTTTCGTCCCCGGTTTGGTCAGCACCGTCGTGGGATCGCTGATGCTGTTGCCGCCCACCCGGGCCGCGGTTCGTCCGTTGGCGACCGCGCTGGCCGCCCGCACCTTCGCCAAGCAGATGTCCTTCGTGAATCTCGGCGGCGTGAATCCCGACGGCGTCAATCTGACCGGGCCCGCCCGCGGCGCATACATCGACGGTGAGGTGCTCGACGTGCAGGACAGCGACAGCGCTGACACCCGTGGCGGCGCTGCCCGGCCGGATCCCGTGCTGCCCGTCGTCATCCAACGCAAGCCCGAGTAGCTTCGCGGAGCGCGCTGCAGCGTAGTTTTTCGTCCGTGACCACGACGCTGTTGTTGGGTGGACGGATCCACAGCCCGACCCACCCCGACGCGACCGCCATGGCGGTCCGCGATGGCACGGTCGCCTGGCTGGGCAGCGACGACGTCGCCCGCGCGCAGTTCCCCGACGCCGAGACGGTGCAGCTCGGGGGCGGGTTCGTCGCCCCGGCGTTCGTCGACAGCCACGTGCACGTCACCGCTACCGGATTGTGCATCACCGGGCTCGATCTGCGCAGCGCAACCTCGCTCGGGCACTGCCTGCGGTTGGTGGCCGACTATGCCGGCGCCCACGACGTTCCGATCATCTGGGGCCACGGCTGGGACGAGTCGGCGTGGCCGGAGCGCCGAGCCCTCAGCACGGCCGAACTCGATGCCGTCGTCGGTGGCCGCCCCGCCTACCTGGCGCGTATTGACGTGCACTCGGCGCTGGCGTCCTCGGCGCTGCGGCATCAGGTCCCGCAGTGCGCCGCGGCCTCGGGTTTCGACGAGCAGCGTCCGCTCAGCGCCGACGCGCATCATCTGGTGCGAGCGCAGGCCCGCGGTCTCCTGACGGCCGAGCAGCGTGCCGGGGCCAGGACCGCAGCTCTCGATGCCGCTGCCGCCGCCGGAATTGTCGCGGTGCACGAATGCGCGGGCCCCGATATCGGTGGGCTCGATGACTGGCAGGAACTGCGGTCGACCCGACACGGCGTCGACGTCACCGGTTACTGGGGTGAGGCGGTGCGTAGCGTCGCGCGGGCCCGTGAGTTGCTCGAGGCCACCGGCGCGAGCGGCCTGGCAGGTGACCTCTTCGTCGACGGCGCGCTGGGTTCGCGCACAGCGTGGCTCTCGGCCCCCTACTCGGATGCGTCCGATCGCTGCGGTAACTGCTACCTCGATGCCGACGCCATCACCGCACATCTGCTGGCCTGCACCGAGGCTGGGGTGACGGCGGGTTTTCACGTGATCGGCGACGCCGCAGTCAGCACCGTCGTCGATGCGTTGGAGCATGTGGTCGAGCGCGTCGGGGTGCCCGCCGTGGCGGCCTGCGGGCACCGCCTCGAACACCTCGAGATGGTCGACGCCGACCAGGCGGCGAAGCTGGGCGCCTGGGGCGTCAACGCCAGCATGCAACCTAACTTCGACGCACTGTGGGGTGGCGCCGCCGGGATGTATGCGCAGCGTCTCGGGCCGGATCGAGCTCAGCGGCTCAATCCGCTGGCGCTGTTAGCATCGCAAGGCGTGCCTCTCGCTTTCGGTTCGGACACCCCGGTGACCAGCATCAATCCCTGGGAGACGGTGCGCGCAGCCATACGGCATCAAACCGTGGGCAGCGCGGTATCGGCCAGGGCGGCCTTCTCGGCGGCCACCAGAGGGGCCTGGCGGGCCGGCGGGATCCGCGACGGTGTCACCGGCACACTCGTTCCTGGCGCGATGGCGTCCTACGCCGTCTGGGAACCCGGTGACCTCGAAGTCAGCGCGCCTTCACAACGGGACGGGGTTTCCGTGGCGCGCTGGTCGACCGATCCGCGGTCCCGGGTGCCCGCCCTACCGCGACTCGATCCCGGCGACCCCCTGCCGGTGTGTCGCCAGACCGTGCATCGGGGTGCCGTTCTCTTCAGCCGCGCCCATGGATAGCGAACACGAGGCCCACACCGACCTCGACGAGGCGCGGGCCGAGTCCGCGCCCGAGGCCGAGGAGAGCGAGGAATCCGACACCCCGCCCGGTCCCGGCCGGTGGCGCAGGTACGGCGAACGGATCGTGAACTGGTTGGTGCCGCGACTGCCCAGGCTGTGCGCGACCGTCGGTGCCGGGCTGTTGATGTGCGCCAGTTTCCCGCCGATCGGCTGGTGGTGGTCGGCGGTCCTCGCGCTCATCGTGTTCGCCGTCGTCCTGACCCGGCCGTCTACCACCCGGGCCGGCGGATTCGGTTATGGCTTCTTGTTCGGTATGGCGTTCTACCTGCCGCTGCTGCCGTGGGTGAGCGGCCTCGTTGGCGCCGTGCCCTGGATCGGTCTGGCGGCGATGTGCGCCTGCTTCCCGGCCATCTTTGGTCTGCTGGCTGTCGTCGTGCGCACTCTGCCCGGTTGGCCGTTGTGGTTCGCGCTGGTGTGGGTGGTGGAGGAATGGCTCAAATCGACTATCCCATTCGGCGGATTCCCTTGGGGGGTAGTCGCTTTCGGCCAGACTGGCGGCCCCTTCCTGCCCCTGATGGCGCTCGGCGGTGCGCCGGCGGTGTCGTTTGCCGTGGTGCTCGTCGGATGCAGTGTCGCGGCGATCGGTCTGGAAGTCGTGGCGTGGTGGCAGCGCGATCACCATGAGAACAGCACCGGACGACCGCCGTCGGTGGTGGTGCCCGGAGTCTGTATCGCGGTGGTGCTGCTATCAACGGCGCTGGCGTTTCCGCACGTCCGCAAATCCGGCGCGGGTTCCAGCGACGATCCCACTGTCACCGTCGCAGCGATCCAGGGCAACGTGCCGCGCCTTGGCCTTGAGTTCAACGCCCAGCGCCGCGCCGTGCTGGACAACCATGTCGACGAGACCCTTCGACTGGCCGACGAGGTGCGGGCGGGGCGGGCACCCCAACCGCAGTTCGTCATCTGGCCGGAGAATTCCTCGGACATCGATCCCCTGGCCAACCCGGACGCGCGTGCGCGGATCACCGAGGCGGCGCAGGCGATCGGCGCGCCGATCCTGGTCGGCGGCGTGGTGGCCCGGCCAGAATGGACGCGCGAGAATCCGGCCGCTTCCAACACCGTCATCGTCTGGGATCCGGTCAGTGGGCCGGGGGAGCGGCACGACAAGCAGATCATTCAGCCTTTCGGCGAATATCTGCCTTGGCGGAGCTTCTTCACGCATCTGTCGTCCTACGCCGAGCGCGCCGGGTATTTCGTGCCGGGCGGCGGCAACGGCGTCGTACACGCCGCCGGGGTGCCGATCGGAGTGACCACCTGCTGGGAGGTCATCTTCGACCGCGCGGCACGGGAGTCGGTCCTCAACGGTGCGCAGCTGATTGCTGTTCCCGCAAACAACGCCACCTTTAACCAGGCGATGAGTGAACAACAGCTGGCGTTCGCGAAGGCCCGCGCCGTCGAGCACGACCGGTATGTGATCGTCGCCGGAACCGTGGGGATCAGTGCGGTGATCGCACCCGACGGACGTGAGCTGGCGCGGACCAATTTCTTCGAGCCGGCTTTTCTGGATATGCAGGTGCGATTGAAGACATCGCTGACTCCAGCGTCCAAATGGGGGCCGATCACTCAATCTGTGCTGGTCGCGCTGGGGATTGCCGCTGTTTTGGCCGCCATAATGCACAATGGTGGGTTCACGCGTGTGACTCGTCGCCTTCGGCCCCGGCCGGAAAACGACCGCAGCGAGCCGACGACTGATTCGAATCCGCCCGTAAGCGGCTCCGATGATGGCAGTAACGATAAAGAGGAGCACCATGACCACCGGTGAAGGCGAGCGCCCCAGCAGGCGCACCCTGGTGATCATCCCGACCTACAACGAGCTGGAAAACCTGCCGATCATCGTCGGGCGCGTTCACGCGGCTTTGCCAGATGTGCACGTGCTAATCGTCGACGACGGCAGTCCCGACGGCACCGGGAAGCTGGCCGATGAGCTGTCGTTGGCCGATCCGGACCGCATCCACGTCATGCACCGCAGTGTCAAAGACGGTCTCGGCGCCGCGTATCTGGCTGGGTTCGCATGGGGGCTGAACCGTCAGTACGCGGTTCTGGTGGAGATGGACGCCGACGGAAGTCATGCGCCCGAACAGCTGAACCGCTTGCTCGACGCCGTCGACGCGGGCGCCGACCTGGCGATCGGCTCCCGCTATGTCAGTGGCGGCACGGTGCGTAACTGGCCGTGGCGGCGGCTGGTGCTGTCCAAGACCGCCAACACCTATTCGCGGGTCCTGCTCGGCGTCGACATCCACGACATCACCGCGGGCTATCGCGCGTACCGGCGCGAGGTCCTGGAGAAGATCGATCTCGACGCCGTGGACTCCAAGGGCTACTGCTTCCAGATCGACCTGACCTGGCGTGCCATCAACAACGGCTTCACGGTGGTCGAAGTACCCATCACGTTTACCGAGCGTGAGTTGGGAGTCTCCAAGATGAGTGGCTCGAACATCCGCGAAGCGCTGGTCAAGGTCGCGCGCTGGGGTATCGGTGGGCGGCTGGACCGCGCCCGCGGCATCGTCCGCTAAGACTCGTCAGACAGCAAAAACGCGAGTGTGCATGTGCACACTCGCGTTGTTGTCGCGTGGTCGGGATCAGCCGCGGCGCTTGGTCTTGATGATGTCGAGGCGCTCCTTGAGCAACTCCTCGAGTTCATCGACGGACCGGCGCTCCAACAGCATGTCCCAGTGGGTACGCGGTGGCTTGACCTTCTTCGGCTCGGGCAGGTCACCTTCGATCAGGGTGCCCTCGAGGCCGTTGCGGCACAGCCAGTTACCGGGAATCTCGGCGTCGTCGGCGAACGGGACGTCGAATTCCTCGCCGTTTTCCGTCCGGTAGCGGGCGACCTGACGCGGTGCCAGGTCGTGGTTGCGGTCGGTCTCGTAGCTCACGGCTCCGAGGCGACTGCCTCTCAAAACACGATCAGCCATCGTCATCACTCCTTAAACGCAGTTCTACCGGGTGTACAACGCGGCGGTACTCGGCTGAGTTCCCGACTCAACGCGGCGCGATTGTCCAGGATACCCGCAATGCGGCGGGAGCCGGTTTAGAGTCGTCCACCGTGAGCCGCCGAACCCGTCCTGTGCCCTGTCGCTGGTGCGGCCGGGACGTGGCGGACGCCGGCCTGGGACGCCGCCGGCAATACTGCCGGCAGTCCTGCCGCCAGCGCGCCTATGAGCAGCGATCGATGGTCAAGGGCACCTCGGTACCCGAAGACGCGGTGGTGCTGTCCGCCGACGAGGCGGCTGAGCTCTCCGACCGTGTGTACCAGGTCCGATGCGCCGCCGAGGATGTTGCGACCGCCGTCAACGAGGGGGCCGCAGCGTCCGAGCTGCGGCAGTTGTGTGAGGCGCTGATGCAGGCGGCGAAGGCCGCGGACGGCTGGCGCTGACTCAGCGTCGTTTGTGAATCGTCGGCGGAAAATAGGCCCCAAACCGCCCAGGTTTCACGAACGACGTGCGCTCGCTGCGGCGCCCAGGGCGGGACGGATTTCTTTCACGTCGAGTCAAACCCTGGGCAGGTGGACAGCTGATCCGTAGCGTCGCCCCGTGTCCAGCCCAAATGCGTTGGCCGCTGCCGCGGTCGCGTCCACTTCTGGTGTCGGCTGGCTGCGGCAGCGGCGGTGGACCATCATCCGGATCGCGTCCCCGGTCGTGCTGCTGTTGCTCTGGCAGTTCGGAAGCGCACTGGGCGTCATCCCGCAGGATGTTCTGCCCGCCCCGTCGCTGATCGCCGATGCCGGTGTGGAACTCATTCGCAACGGTCAGCTCGTCGACGCGCTCGGGGTCTCCGGCTGGCGAGTGATCCAGGGGCTGGCGCTGGGCGGTTCGATCGGCATCGGCCTTGGCATCGCCGTCGGTCTGTCGCATTGGTTCGAGGCGACGGTCGACCCACCCATGCAGATGCTGCGGGCACTGCCGCATCTGGGCCTGATCCCGCTCTTCATCATCTGGTTCGGGATCGGCGAACTGCCGAAGGTGCTGCTGGTGGCGCTCGGCGTGAGCTTCCCGCTGTACCTGAACACCTTCTCGGCTATCCGCCAGGTCGATCCGAAGCTTTTCGAAACCGCTCAGGTCCTTGGGTTTTCGTTCTGGCAGCGACTGCGAACCATCATCATCCCCAGCGCGGCGCCGCAGGTGCTCGTCGGGCTGCGCCAGTCGTTGGCCATCGCCTGGCTGACGCTGATCGTCGCCGAACAGATCAACGCGAGTAGCGGGATCGGTTTTTTGATCAACAACGCCCGTGACTTCCTGCGCATCGACATCATCATCTTCGGGCTGGTGGTCTACGCGCTGCTGGGGATCACCACCGATGCGATCGTGCGGGCGTTCGAACGACGGGCGCTGAGGTACCGGTCGTGACGATCACCTCGGAACGCAGAACCGCCGCGGCAGGCGAACTGAGCCATGTCGACAAGTGGTACGGCAGCCATCACGTGCTGCGCGACGTCTCGGTGCGGGTGGGCGCCGGCTAGATCGTCGCCCTGATCGGTCGCAGCGGTTCCGGCAAGTCGACGGTGTTGCGGGTGCTGGCCGGCCTATCGGATGACCACACCGGCGAGCGGTACGTCTCCGGTGCCCCGGCGATCGCTTTCCAGGAGCCGCGGCTATTCCCATGGCGAGATGTCGCCACCAACGTCGGCTACGGGCTGACTCGGATCCGGCTGCCGCGCTCGGAGGTGTCGGCCAGGGTCGCCCGCGCACTGACCGATGTCGGCCTCGCCGACCGCGCCGGGGTATGGCCGTCGACGCTGTCCGGTGGTCAGGCCCAACGGGTGTCGTTGGCCCGCGCGCTGGTCGCCGAACCCGACCTGTTGCTGCTCGACGAGCCCTTCGGAGCGTTGGACGCGTTGACCAGGCTGTCGATGCGGGCGCTGCTACTCGACCTGTGGCGCACCCGCGAATTCGGTGTCCTGCTGGTCACCCACGACGTCGACGAAGCGGTTGCTCTCGCCGACCGCGTGCTCGTTCTCGACGACGGCGCGGTGGCGCACACGCTGGACATCGAGGATCCCCGCCGCCCGCATGGTGAATCGTCCGCCGAGACCGACCATTGCCGCGTTGAGCTTCTCGACCGGCTCGGAGTCCGGTTCTGATATCGCAATTCCGCACTGAGAAGGGAACTTTCATGCCTCAGAACCGGCGATCGAATCCGGCGCACAAGGCCGCTCTGCTGCTTCTGCTGATACTGCCGCTGGTGCTGGCGTCGTGTGTCTCACGGGAGAGTGGCACGACGGCGGCGAAAATCCCCGAGACGGTTCCGCTGTCCGAGCTGGGCGGGGTGACGCTGCAGGTCGGTGACCAGAAGGGTGGCACAGAGTCGCTGTTGCGCGCGGCCAGGCAGCTCGACAACCTGCCGTACACAGTGCAGTTCTCGACGTTCACGTCCGGTCCGCCGCAGATCGAGGCGGCGACGGCGGGCAAGATCGACTTCGCGATCACGGGTAACACGCCGCCGATCTTCGGCGCGGCGTCCGGCGCCAAGGTCAAGGTGGTCTCGGCCTACGACGGCGGCGGGGTCGGCGACCAGATCCTGGTGCACGCCGATTCGCCTATCAAGACGATCGCCGACCTGCGGGGCAGGTCGATCGCCGTCGGCAAGGGCAGTTCTGCGCACGGCCACCTCCTCGGTCAGCTCGACAAGGCCGGCCTGAAGCCGTCCGACGTGAATCTGGTGTTCCTGCAACCCGCTGACGCCCTGTCGGCGTTCAGCCAGCGGCAAGCCGACGCGTGGGCGATCTGGGATCCCTATACCGCCCAAGCCGAGCAGCAGATAGACGTGCGCAGCGTCGGGCAAGCCAAGGGCGTCACCAACGGCTACTGGTTCGGGATCGCCTCCGATGCGGCGCTGGCCGACGCGAAGCGCAATTCGGCGCTGGCCGATCTGCTGATCCGGTTCGAAAAGGCAGCGCGCTGGGCCAGGGATAACCCGGAGCAGTGGGCCCAGAGTTATGCTGCCGCAGTCGGTCTCGACCCGAAGGTGGCCGAGGTGTCGCAAGCGCGCAGCCTGAGGTTGCCCACCGCGCTCGACGACGACGTGGTCGCGTCAGAGCAGAAGCTGACCGATCTGTTCGCCGAGTCCGGCCAGATCAGCTCGTTGCCAAAGTTCGCCGACTGGGTGGATCGCCGCTACAACGATGTTCTCGCGCCGTTGCTTCTCAGTACCAACTAGGGAGGTCGGATGAGTGCCGAGGTCGGATTGCCCGCTCCGCGGGCGAAAGTCCATTGGTTTCTGCCCACCAGCGGAGACAGCCGCTCGATCGTCGCTAGTTCGCACGCGTCGTCGCAGCACGTCGTGCCGGCAGGATTCCGGCCGCCGACCCGGCGCTACCTGGCCGAGATCGCCCGCGCCGCAGATCGACTGGGCTTTGAAGGGGTGCTCACCCCGACGGGGACCTGGTGTGAGGACGCCTGGCTGACCACGTCGGCGCTGCTGGCCGAAACGGAGCGTCTCAAATTCCTGGTCGCGTTCCGGCCGGGTTTGGTGCCGCCCACGCTGGCCGCCCAGCAGACCGCGACTCTGCAGCGGTTCTCCGAAGGCCGGGTACTACTCAATATCGTCACCGGCGGTGACGATATTGAGCAGCGTCGGTTCGGCGACTGGCTCAGTCACGACGAACGCTATAGCCGCACCGGCGAGTTCCTGAACATCGTCAACTCGATCTGGCGTCAGGACTCGGTCGATTTCACCGGCGAGCACTACACGGTCAAGGATGCCAGGGTCTCCGAGCCGCCGAACCCGCTGCCGAAGATCTATTTCGGCGGCTCGTCCCCGGCCGCGCTGCCGATCGCCGCCGAGTATGTCGACGTGTATCTGACCTGGGGCGAGCCACCGCAGGCGGCCGCGGCCAAGATCGCGAAGGTCCGTGAGCTGGCGGCGGCGCGCGGCCGCAACATCCGGTTCGGGATCCGGTTGCACACCATCAGTCGGGAGACCTCCGAGGCGGCCTGGGCGGTGGCCGATGAGTTGGTGCGTGAGCTGTCGCCGGAGCAGATCACCAAAGCTACTGCGCTACACAGTGGTTCGGAGTCCGAAGGGCAACGTCGGATGACCGCCCTGCACGGCGGTAATATCGACCGCTTGGAGATCTACCCGAATCTGTGGGCGGGTGTCGGGCTGGTCCGCGGCGGGGCCGGGACCGCGCTGGTGGGTAGTCACCAGGAGGTGGCGAACCTCATCTGGGAGTACCACTCGCTGGGGTTCGACGACTTCATCCTGTCGGGCTACCCGCACCTGGAAGAGGCTTACTGGTTCGCCGAGGGTGTCATGCCGATCCTGCGTAGCAAGGGTGTCCTCGCCGCGTAACCTCGAATTCTCTTCTGTCACTTCAGTTTCAGATGAAGAATTTCTGTCGGTAGTTCCCATTAGTGTTCGGTCTATGAGTTCCGATCGCGCCGCTGTACTTGATGCGCTGGCGGGGCTGGAGGGTGCGGTGGAGGTGTTGGCTGGGGTGTCGTGGGACGGGTTGGCCGGTCCTGAGGTGGTGCGGGTGTTGGCCCGGTTGGAGACGCTGTCGCGGCGTCAGCCGGTGGTCGTGCACCGCTTGATCGGGACGTTGATGCGGGACGGGTCGGCGAAAGTGCTGGGTGCGAAGAATTTCAGCGATGTGTTGACCACCGCACTACGCATCAGCCCCAGAGACGCTAAGCGGCGGCTCAGGGATGCCGAGGAGTTGGGTGAGCGTAGGTCGTTGACTGGTGAGCTGTTGGCGCCGCGGATGCCGCACGTCGCGGCCGGGCAAGCTGCCGGTGTTATCGGTGGCGAGCATAGTGCGATCATTCGGGGATTCTTCACGGATCTGCCGGTGTGGGTGGATGCGCCGATCCGGGAGAAAGCCGACGCCGAGTTGGCTGGGGTGGCGGTGGCGAGCATAGTGCGATCATTCGGGGATTCTTCACGGATCTGCCGGTGTGGGTGGATGCGCCGATCCGGGAGAAAGCCGACGCCGAGTTGGCTGGGGTGGCCGCCGAGTTCGGGCCCGAGGAGTTGCGCAAAGCAGCAGCGTTGATTGCTGCGCTGGTCAATCCGGATGGGGAGTTCTCCGATGCGGATCGGGCCCGTAAACGCGGGGTCACCATCGGCCGGCAGGGCCCGGATGCGATGTCCACCATCTCGCTGGTCAATCCGGATGGGGAGTTCTCCGATGCGGATCGGGCCCGTAAACGCGGGGTCACCATCGGCCGGCAGGGCCCGGATGCGATGTCCACCATCTCTGGGCAGATCACCCCGGAGTTGCGGGCCACGGTGGAGGCGGTGTCCTCGAAATGGGCCGCACCGGGCATGTGCAACCCGGACGACGAGTCGCCCTGTGTCAAAGGCCGACCCAG
>NZ_JACKTY010000012.1:506743-506975 GCF_025822605.1 Mycolicibacterium komossense
TCAGACTGATCGCCGCACCCCCGCCCAGCGCCAGCATGATGCACTGACGGCGATGGGCCGCAACACCCTGTGCTCGGGTGAGTTGGGTAGCCATCACGGGCTGCCGGTCACCATCGTGGTGTCCACTACCCTCACAGAACGCGAGTCCGGGGCTGGGCTGGCGGTCACCTCGGGTGGGACCCGGATGCCGATGACCGACGTGGTCCGGTTGGCGTCGCACGCGTTTCATTAC
>NZ_JACKTY010000013.1 GCF_025822605.1 Mycolicibacterium komossense
CAGAGCACCATCGATCTGAGATCAGCTCGACTCACCGAACACCCACAGGTGGGTCAAATCAGGAGATCCGTACAGGGTCAATCTTGAGAGACCGTTGACAAGGCGAGAAGTTTGCGAGTTGATAGCACCGACTTTGACGGCTAAATGCTCCTGAGCTCGATTGGCGTCGACGTACTTCGGGCGGGGTCGCGGGCTCTTCGTTGACCGACGTTCCATTTGGTGTGCCACGGACGGACGCACGGCGTGACGAAACACCCAAAGCGCGGCCTCGCCGACCGTACTCGGGCCACCTTTTTGCCATCGAGTTTCTGATCTGTCGAGGTAAGCCCTCTGACAGTCCGGGCTAGAGTGGCTGCACGAAATGCATTGCTGCCGATAGTGCTTAGACATTGATTGGGGCGTCGGCTGCCCTTTACAGGCCGCGTCGCCGCCGTCTGCGAGGTCGTCGAATCCCGCGGCATCTATGGTCGCCGTCGGCATCATGTGTTCAGCGAGTCCGATGAATCTCATCGCTGTTTCCCTTTGGGGGAGGGGTGTCGCGGGGGACGCGCGGTCTCGGAAGAAGTCGATTCCTCGGGCCGTGCCGTGGTGTTCTCCCGGCTCTTGCGAAGAATGCTCCTCGCGCTGATCCCCATTGACTGCTGAAAGCCATGCGCTGCAAGCAAAATTCCCCATGTTGGAGTAGACGGGACAGCCGTTCGGCATCAGCCGCCAGCGGATGTTGATAGGGTCGAACCCATGGATCGCCGCATATATGTTGAACGCGGAAACGCTCGC
The DNA here is from genome assembly GCF_025822605.1 of Mycolicibacterium komossense. Taxonomy (GTDB): domain Bacteria; phylum Actinomycetota; class Actinomycetes; order Mycobacteriales; family Mycobacteriaceae; genus Mycobacterium; species Mycobacterium komossense. Next base: position 778 of record NZ_JACKTY010000013.1, read on the forward strand.
CTTGCGGTGCAACTCTTCGAGAGCCAAGGTGCCGATTCAGTGGTCGTCATCGTTCCGGCGATGGGGGCGGCGGCGCGTAGTTACCGCAGATTTGCAGAGGCTCTGCGAGATACCGGAAGAGATGTCGCTGTGATGGATCTTCGTGGAACCGGCGAGAGCACGCCCTCGCCGGGCCGCGAAAGTGACTACGACTACGCAGATTTGACCGAGGATGTCGACGCCGTCCTGACGGCATTGCGGGAGGAGGCACGTCCCGGATCTCGAACCCTACTCCTTGGTCATTCGCTCGGCGGGCTGGCCGCTATCGCGCATGTTGCACGCACCGGCGGCCAGTACGTCGATGGTCTTGTACTCGTCGCGTCGGGCATACCTTACTGGCGAGACTACGGTTCGCGAGCGTGGTCGGCTCATCTGCTTCGGATGTATGTGCTTGCGACGGTCGCAATCGTCGGCTACTGGAATGGCATTGGGTTCGGCGGCCCGCAGTCGGCTGGTGTGATGCGCGACTGGGCTCACACCAGCCGCACCGGCGAGCTGCCCCCTCACCTCGGCGTCGTTGAGTCGATCGGCGAGGTACGAGTACCCATATTGGTCCTGACTGTCGACGGCGACAAGCACACGCCACCTCCGGTGGTGGATCGTCTTGTGTCGCTTCTAAAGTCGGCACCTATCGGCCGTAAACACATCACCTCGGATGAAGCTGGCACCGCTCTCGATCATTTCAGGTGGTTGAAGGCGCCCGATGTCATCGCACAGGCTGTGGGGCGATGGGAGTCCGCGGGTTAGGGGAGGTCTGCTCGCCTCGGCTTAACGCGTTAGTGCGCAGCAGGTCTCGATAGCATCTCCTAGAGTGGTCAGATCCGCAGCGCTCAGACTGTTGAAGTGCGGGACGAGCAGTGCCGATGTGAGTCGCTCAGCCTCCATTCGCTGCTGGCGCACCTCTTCAGGATTGCGGAATGGCCCGCGGTGACCCATTTTCTCGGCGTAGGTGTGGCCGGTGCGCGGTGGAGGGTGGGGTGCGGCGATGATGGCGTCCACTGGTGTCAGGCCGCAGGCGATGACGGCAGCGATGTGCGCTGCACCACGCAGTTCGCGAAGTAAATGGAGAACTAGTGCGGCCCGGCCCGCTTGCGTTTGTGGGGGGCCGAGTTGGCGCCATCCGGCGAACAACACACCTATCGCCGCGGGTGCGGCGTCTACGACGTGGCGACCGAGTACGTTGATCGCTTCTAAGACGTCGGGATCCTTCTTCGCGAAAGCGCCTTCGCCCCAGTCGATCACCCTGCCCGCGTAGTGCAGGGCGACTTCGTAGTGGGTCAGATTGTCAGGTACTGCGCCCCATGCTTTCGACACAATGTCGAGCGGCTCGAACGCGATGGCGGCCGAGGCGACCTCCGGCGGGCAATTCCCGAGCACGCCGGCTCGGCCTACGATCCAGAACTGGACGCCGCTAGTGAATCCGAGTCGTACGCCGTACGCATTGGTCGCATCTGACAGCATCCACGTACGGGTGTAGTCCTGAATCGGACCTTTGATGCGGTCGACGCAGGCCAAGGTGCTCTCACGGTCGATCAATATCTCGCACCCGATCTTTGGACCCAGTGGCAATCTCATGATGGAGACAACCAGGTTTGGAGCACCGAGCCGAGTCGAATGAGGTCGTCGACCGCGATCTTCTCGGTGGCTTGGTGGGCCTCGGCTATCGACCCAGGGCCAAAGAGCGCGATTTCATCAGCCAATCCGTTGTAGCGCAGCGCATTTGCTCCGAACGGGGCCACATTGGGTGTTGTGCCGCAGGCTGCTGCCAGGAACCGTACCAATTCACTGGACGGATCCTGGTAGAAGGCCCGCGTCCCCGGAGTGCCTTCGTCGTTCGGTGGTAGCAGGGACACGACCTCGCACTCGCCGCGGCAGGCCTGCCTTGCGATGGCGGAGAGCTGCGCAACCACGGAGTGAGGATTCTCGTCTACGACGAGGCGTCTCCCTACCGTGATCGAGCATCGGTCGGGAACGACATTGCTACCGGTTCCTCCGGTGACCTGGGTGACAGAAACGCAACCGGCGCCGAGCGCTGTCATGGGGCCCAGGGTGTGTAACCGTTGTTGTTCGGCTGTGAACGCCGCGATGACGGGTGCCATCGTTTCTATCGCGTTCCTTCCGAGGTGAGGTGTCGCGGCGTGGGCTGACTTGCCAAATGTCGTGATGCTGAGGAGAACCAAGCCTCTGAGGCCGTGAACGGGGTGGAAGTCCGTCGGTTCGGCGACGAGGAGCTGGTGAATCCGGATATCCCGCTCGGTGACCCACCGGCGAAACCGGGTCGCACCCGCGAGACCACCTGCTTCTTCACTGACTGTCCCCACGACTAACAGCGACGGGTGGGGACGTAGGCCCTGACGATGCCACGATTCGAGTAGGGACAGCAGGACGCCCAGAGTGGCCTTATTGTCCAGTGCTCCACGGCCCCAGACACTTCCGGCCTCGATACGCCCGTCAAACGGTGGGTCAGTCATGTGCTCCACACTGACGGTGTCGGTGTGCACATCGATTGCGACCACTCGGTCGGTATGGCCGGGAAAGTACCCATACACGTTGGGTCGACCTTCGAACACGTCGTCGGAGATCACTTCGGCTGCGCCGCATCCGCGTAGGCGTTGTGCTAGCCGAAGTGCAAGGGCACCTTCTCCGATCGGACCGTGGGCCGCGGCGATCGGCCCGCCATGTAGCGGATTGACGCTGGGAATCCTGACGAGTTCGGCAACAGAATGCGCGAACCCCGCGGGATCCACGCAGGTGGTCTGGCTAGGCGTCGACATGAGGTCGGGTGGTGGACGAGTGGGTGAGCTCGTATAGACGGGCCGCGAAGTCGAACTGCTCCTGGGTGTCGATGTCGACGGTTAGGTTGGAAGCCAAATGCCATGACGGCTGCCGTCCGACCAATCCGATTTTGGTGGCGACGTGTCTGGTAACGATGGAGCAGGTGAACCCCAATTGGTAGAACATGGGCAGGTCCTGTGAGGCGCGGTGCCACGGACCGAAACCGAAACCCATGGGATTGAAGTTGGCATCGAGGATGTAATCCCTGATCGGGTAGACGACCACCACAGAGTCGACAGCTGCGGGATCTCGAGACGCCCAGTGCTTTACAACCGATTCATGGTCGTCGAAAAGTGGATCGGTCGCGTGGCACCACATCACTTCGTCCTCGCCGGGTACCTGTCTGCAGACTTCGTTGACGACTGATTGAAATGGGTACGCGTTCTCAGTGAGACGGGGTTCCCTCGCTATGAAGCTGACGCCGAACTTATCCGCGACGACGCGTGCCGCCTCGTCTTCCGATGAGAGGTAGACGTCCCGCGGATGGTCGGCGACGCGGACGAGCTTGGTGACGAGAATGTCAAGAAGCGACTGCCCCATCGCGAAGTGGCGATAGTTCTTTTCCCGTACACGACTCGAACCGCGTTTGGCCGGGACGATAAATTTCATGAGAGCTCCTTGTCGTTCCCTGGTTCGATCCGTCCGTGCGGAGGGGGCGAGCCATCAGCACGCCGAATGACGTTTGGATGACCGAGTGGGGCACCCGGTACGGGCTGCCGCAAGCGAGCTACGGACGCCACGTGCACGCGGCTACGACTTCATCGGCGGGAGGCGATGTCGAAAGATTTTGACCGCCAGAGGAATACACCATCTCCGGATCGAGCTGTCAACAGCACGACGAGACGCGGAGCCGGAAGAGGTACGCGTGTGGGTCGGCTTGGGGCTACTGGGGTGTCTGCGGATCTGCGTTGAGCGCGGACACAAAAGCGTGTACCAGCGGGCTTGCGTCTGCACTGCGTCGCCAGGCGGCGAACACTTCGCGTCGTGGTGGCCTACTCAATGGCAAGGCCACAATTGCGGGTGTCAGCGGCGGGCGCGCAAGGCGCGGAATCAGCGCGACAACGTGGGCGGCCTCGACAATGGAGAGTTGCGTCGAGAAGTCGTCGACCATGTGCCGGACATCTGCCTGTTCTGGTACACCGGCGACGAGACGCTGAAACCAGCGATGGCACACGGTGCCCTCTGGGCTGGTCACCCACGCGCAACCACCAAGATCATCGCTGGTGAGGTCCCTTTTGAGCTGGGCCAGCGGGTGGTCCCTGCGCACCACGACATCGCCGTAGTCGATGTGTACCAGCTTTTGCGTGAGCACCGGTGGCAGGGGGGTCGGCAGCCCGTCAGCGTCGTGAATCAGGGCAACGTCGGCATTGCCGGAGTCCAAGCTGTGTACCGCACGGTCCGGGTCCTGCTCGGTGACTCGAACGTCTAGATCCGGGTATTCGGCCGCCAGTCCGGCAAGCGACGGTGCGATCAAGCCGCGGATTCCTGTGGAGAATGCGTCGACCCGTAGCACACCGATCGGCGTGCCATGCGAAACCGATTGCGCCGCTGCCACACAACGTTCCAGTGCATGGAAAACGTCTGGGGCCGCGTCTACGAGGACTTGACCCGCCGGCGTCAGCACGACCTTGCGGCCGGCGGGTGCTAGCACCGCAACGCCCAGCTGACGTTCCAGTCGCTTGATTTGCTGTGACACCGCTGACGGTGTGAATCCCAGTTCATCGGCAGCCTGCGCCACTGTGCCGAGCAGCGCCACTGATCGCAACGCCCTCAACGCACCCACGTCAATCATGAAGCCAGGCTACTGGGTACCGCGAAGAAGGCATCGCTAGACCTTTGTGGTTCTCATTGTGATGATCGAGTTCATGTCCACCTCAGCACCTTCCGCTGTCGAGCTCTTCGGAACCAATCTCGTCGCATCTGTCACTCCGATGCGGCCCGATGGTTCAGTGAGCGACGCCGGTGTAGAACGCCTTACCAGGCATCTGATCAATACCGGATGCGACGGCATCGTGGTGGGTGGCACGACGGGCGAATCGCCAACACTGACAGAAGTGGAGTCGGCCGCCTTGGTGGAGGCTGTTGCCGGGTTTGCCGGTGGGAGGGCCCGCGTGATCGCTGGTGTCGGTACATATGACACAGCCGCGTCCATCCGCCGCGCTCAAGCGGCAGAGGCGGCAGGTGCCGACGCTCTATTGGTCGTGAGCCCGTACTACTCCCGGCCGACACAAGCTGGAGTGATCGCCCATTTTTCCGAAGTGGCCGATGCCACCGGACTCCCGGTCATGCTGTACGACGTGCCCGCGCGTGCCGGCATCGCGTTGGATGAGACGACACTTGTGGAGCTGGCATGTCATCCACAGATTCGCGCAGTAAAGGACGCCAAAGGCGATCTCTTTCAGGCGATGTCAGTGATGTCTCGTTCACCACTTGCGTACTTCTGCGGAATCGACGAGCTGAATCTGGCATATCTAGCATGTGGCGCAGTCGGCATCGTCAGCGTGGTCGGCAACGCCGTGTCGGATCGCAACACTCAGTTGATCGCGGCGGTGCGCAGCGGCTCGGTCGAGCGTGCGCGCGAGATTCACAGTTCGCTAATCCCGCTAATCGATGCGGTCATGTGGAACGCGCAGGGAGCCAGCATGGCAAAGAGGGCTCTAGTTGAGATTGGGCTTCTTGACACGGCCACCGTTCGTCTGCCGATGCTCGAGCCGTCGCCGGAAGATGCCGAGGCACTGGCCCGGGCGTTGGGCACGTTGACCGTCTCTGCATGACGGACTCACTCAAATGAGTCGCGTTGCGCACCAGCATGTTTATAGCCCTTCTCAACGCACAGACAGGAGCGTTCACCCGTGACGGTAATTGATTCGTGGGCCGGATTCTTAGAGCGCTGGAATGACGGCGATACCACGACGCAAGAGTTGACGGACTGGAAGCTCTCGTCGCTCAACAACGTTTTGCGTCACGTCTATGACAGGTCGCCATTCTACCGTCGTCACCTCGACGGGGACGTCCTATCGATCGCGGACCTCAGCGAGTTGTCGCGGCTACCCTTCACGACAAAGGATGACCTGCGTGCAGCCATGCACGACATGCTTTGCGGGGATATCACTGAGGCCCAGTACTACTTCGAGACGACAGGTACCACCGGGCCGCCGACGCCATGCCCCCGTGCGCCAATCGATTTCAAGCTCAACTGGTTGCCGTTTGCTCATGCCCTCAAGCGGATCACCGAGAAACACTTCGCGGATGAATCCCCTGGGCCCGTGCTTGCAGTGATCGCACCAAATGACTGTCATTCAGCCTGCCTCAGTCTGTCTTTCGCAGCTCAGCATGTTGGAGTGACAAAGCTTGACTTGTTCCCAATATCACCGACTTTGGGCTTTTCGCGGTTCTTTGAGGTGCTCGCTGAGCTGAGGGTCAACATGCTGTACTGCTCACCTGGACTGTTGATGGCGCTCGCGGAGATGAGTTCGTCGTATGGCTTCGAAGTGCCCGATGACCTGAGCGTCAAAGTATTGCTGACCACGGGCGAGATGTGTTCTGACAGTATGCAGAAGCTTCTCGCGGAGACGTGGAAAGCAGATGTCTACAACCTCAACTACGGATCTCAGGAGGCCGGAGCGCCGGCGTTGGCGCGTCTGGACGGTGCGCAGATCGTCGTGGAGCCGACCTACCTTCTTGAGGTCATCGAACCTGACTCGGATGTCAGCCTGGGCTTCGAGGGCATCGGTGAACTGTGCATCACTTCTTTGGTTCCTGGACTCAAACCGCTGATCCGATACCGCACAGGGGATCTGGTGGATATCAAAGCGACCCCCGACGGGTTGCGCGCCATGCGTGTGCTGGGCAGGACAAAGGACGTGACCGAGATCGGTGGGCGAAAGCACAGCGCAGCGCAGATCGATAACGCTGTGCTCGTAAATCCCACCCTCATCTACGGCTATGAGATCGAGGTCCACGCAGACAATGGACACGATCGTCTTGTCGCGCGAATCAAGGCCAAAGAAGGCGCAGACCACGGCGAGATCAAGCGTCTGGTCGCGGCCAGCGTGTCGGATGCCTTCGATGTGCCGGTAGATGTCCTCATCCACCCGCTGCTCGACTTGAAAAGCACCACCGGGGGCTGGGTGAGTTGGAAGACGGCCCGCATCAAGGACTTCAGGTCTGGATCGGGGCCGGATATCGAGTCTGAGTCTGCCGATCACTTGGCGCGGGCAGCGGAAAGGGCGATCTGAAGTGACTGTGCACATCGTCACCGGCGCAACGGGATTCGTCGGAAGCCATCTACTCGCCGACCTGCTGTCGGATCCGGATACCGCCGAAGTGTACGCGCTGTGCCGGCCGACCGAGGAGCTCTCCGCGCGGCAGCGTCTGCTCGACGCCATCGCTGGCGCAAACCGGGACCTTCCGGTAGGTGCCGTCGAGCGGCTGGTGGTGCTGGAAGCCGATGTGACACGGCCGCTGTGCGGTGTGTCGCCGGAGAGGATCACTCGGGGCGGCGATTCATGCGTGTTCTGGCACCTTGGCGCTTCGCTGCAGTGGCGCAAGGGCCGGCGGGACGAAACTTTCGACACAAATGTGGCGGGAACACGGCACGCGTTGGAACTCGCCGATCGCGCCGCGGCGGATCTATTCGTCTACGTGTCGACGGCATACACCTGCGGATCGCTCGGTGGTGATATTCCAGAGGCTCTCCATCGCCCTGCGAGTTTCAACAACGCATACGAGGAGAGCAAATGTGCAGCTGAACATCTGGTAGCTGGATTCGGCGGACCGCGATCGCTAATCCTGAGGCCGTCGATCATCGTTGGATCGTCGACCGACTACAGCGCAAGTGGAAGCTACACCGGTTTGTACGGATACATCAGCGAGCTTCGCCGCTTCAACGAAATGATCGGAGACTCCACCGACACGGTCCGGCTCAGCACCAACAGGGACACCCGCCTGTCATTCATTGCAGTCGATCATGTGGTTCAGGACATGAGGTCGATCGTCTTGGCCGAGCTGAAGGCACCGCAACAAACCGTTTACCACGTAACAGGTGAGTCTGAGTGCTACGTGGGCGAGATTCTCGACTACATGCTGAAACTCTTTGGACTGCAGGATCGCATCCTCACCGATGCCGAAACCATCCAGGATCCAACGCCTCTCGAACGGTTCTTTGAGAAGCGGGTTGAGTTCTTCGTCCAGTACACCCGCACCGAGAAGCGATTCGTGCGCAGTACCAGCCCGGGGCGTTCGGTCCTCATCAACGAACTAGCTAAGTACATCGACGCCGAGGTCATACTGTGAAGACGCGCCATCCGTTGTGGCCGAATGCTTGTCCGGCCGGGTTTGCAGTCCCGTGAACGTGGCAGAGCACGTTGTCGCAGCGCTTGTGGCCGAAGGCATCGAGGTCATCTTCACCGTGCCTGGTGAGCAACACGACCCACTCTTTCGTGCGCTTGCCCCCACCAATATCAGGATCGTCCAAACTCGGCACGAGCAGTCGGCTGCATACATGGCGTACGGATACGCCAGGAGTACTGGGAAGCCCGCGGTCTTCATGGTCATTTCTGGGCCCGGAGTGCTCAACTCCACGGCCGCGTTAGCCACCGCGTATGCGGCGAACGCGCGCGTACTGTGTATCGCCGCTGAGATACCCACCCACTTCATCGGGCGGGGCATCGGCGTGCCGCATGAGGTCCCAGAGCAGCTCGCCATCCTGGACAACCTCACCGGCTGGTCGGCGCGGATCACCGACCCGGCCGACACGGAGGCCTACGTCGGGCAGGCGTTCCACCGGTTGAAGCATGGCCGGCCGCGTCCAGTGGCCATTGAGATTCCCACCGATGTGATGGAGAGCACGGTCACCGAACGCAGGCCCTGGACAGGCGGATCCACCACGAACAGAACGGATCCGGCAGCAGTGGTCGCGGCCGTCCGGGAGCTGGCCGCAGCACGGGCGCCACTGGTCTACGTGGGCAGCGGTGCCACGACCGCAGGACCGGAGATCCGGGAGCTTGCCGAGCGGCTTCAGGCGCCGGTAGTCGCGGACGTTGGAGGCAAGGGCATATTGGACGACCGGCATCCGCTGTCGATCTCTCAGCCCGTCGCCCACCGCCTGTGGCGAAGCATCGATGTCGTCCTTGCGGTGGGTACGCGACTGCGCAGGCCGTTCGCCGAATGGGGCACCGAAGGCCTCACCATCGTGCGGATCGACATCGACAACGACGAAATGCACCGCATCTGCGCACCGGCAGTCCCCGTCCTGGGGGATGCCGCTACCTGTATGCGCGCCCTGTTGGCGAACCTCCCACCAGTCGGTGACCGAGCTGCGTGGAGTGACGAGATCTGCGCTGCGCGAAGGGACATCGGCGCCGAACTCGCCAGGCTTCAGCCCCAGGTCGGCTTCCTTCAGGCGATGCGAGATGCCTTGCCGGACGACGGGATCCTGGTTGACGAGCTCACTCAGGTCGGCTACACGGCGCGCGTCGCCTTCCCGGTGCTGCAGCCTTCGACCTACATCTCCTCGACGTACTTCGGGGCTCTCGGGTTCGGGTTCGCCACGGCGCTCGGTGTGAAGATCGCTCACCCGCAACGGGAGGTGTTGTCCCTCTCCGGCGATGGTGGATTCCTTTATACGGGCAATGAGTTGGCGTCAGCAGTCCAACATGGAATCGGAGTCGTGGCAGTGGTGTTCAACGATTCGTGCTACGCCAATGTCGACCGATCCCAGCGGCGGCACATGAGCGCGGGACTCGGAACTGCGTTGCACAACCCCGACTTTCCGCTGTTTGCAGAGTCGTTCGGCGCCGTCGGAGTCCGCGTGAACGATGCCGACGGACTGCGCACCGAAATCGAAAAGGGGTTCACTCGCTCCCACATCCCCACCTTGATCGAGGTTCCGGTTGGTCCGATGCCAAACCCTTGGCCGTTCATCAGATTGCCCAAGGTCCGATGACAATCCCGTTCAACCAGAACGGGCAACTTCCGAAGGAGAATGGTTGACAATGCCAACAGAGTCGTCGTCCTTGTGTTTTCGACCTGCGTTGCGGCACACCCGTACGCAGGAGATCGCGCATGTAGCCCGTATCTGCCAGCAGAATCCGGATGCGCTTGACATGTGCTTCGGCCAGTCAGACCTTCCGACGCCAGACTTTGTGGTGAGGGCCGCAGAGGAGGCCATCTCGGCCGGAAAGACCACCTATGCGTATCGGCGCGGGATCGAGCCGCTGCGGTTGGCGATCCAGGACTACCACAGCCGGACCAACGGGATTGATCTTGCGTTGGAACGGATTTCGGCGACGTCATCGGGTATGTCGTCGATCATGATCTCATTGCAATGCCTGGTGGAGCCCGGCGACAATGTTGCCGTCATCGCGCCGGTGTGGCCCAACATCGTCATCGCGATCGAAGCGATGGGTGCAACAGTACGTTTCGTTCAACTTGATCAGCGCGATGGCGTGTGGTCGCTCGATATGGATCGGCTGCGCGACGCTTGTGACGACCGTACAAGGGGCATCTTCGTCACCTCGCCAAACAATCCCACCGGCTGGATGATGCCCGCGGACCAACAGCGTGACACGCTCGATCTGGCGAGAAGGATTGGCACTTGGGTCATCTCCGATGAGGTGTACGGTCGAATCGTCTACGACGACGCGGTGGCCGCACCCTCGTTCTTGGAGGTTGCCAACGAAAGCGACCCGCTGTTGGTGGTGCAGAGTTTCTCGAAGACGTGGTCGATGACCGGGTGGCGTCTGGGCTGGCTCGTACATCCAGTCGAGTTGGCCGTGCAAATCGGGAATCTCAGCGCCATCAACAGCACCGGCTCTGCCACATTCGTACAACATGCCGGCGTCGCCGCGATCAACGAGGGCGAAGGGTTCGTGACCACCTTGAAGGAGCATTCGGCGCGCGGTCGACAACTCGTCAAAGATGCGTTCGCGCAACACCCTCGAATCGAGGCCCCTGACGTTGCTTCGTCGTTCTTCGCGTACTTCCGGGTCGACGGCGTCGACAACTCACTCGCCTTCGCCGAAGACCTGGTGAGCCGGGCCGGCGTCGGTATCGCACCTGGATCAGCATTCGGGCCGGGAAACGACGGATACTTCAGAATCTGCTTCGCCCAGGATCCAGCGCGCCTGCAGCAGGCGCTCGATCGCCTGATCTCGGCGGTATAGAAGTGGGTAACCGAACTGCGACGTACGTTGGCGCTCGGGCCAATCGGGAAGCGGCACCGAGGTGACCGCATTGCCGCGCGGGGGCGCGTTCGATAAGCCGTTGCCGCACAACGTTCGTTCGGCGACGATCGGTGTACGCGGCGGGACGATGCGGTCGGGATTTGAGGAGACCTCAGAGGCTCTTTATCTCACCTCGAGTTTCGTTTTTCCAGATGCAGCGTCGGCGGAGAGTGCGCTCGCCGGTGAACTGGACCACTACGTGTACTCGCGTTTTCGCAATCCCACCGTATCTATGTTCGAAGAGCGGATCCGGCTTCTCGAAGGAGCGCAGGCGTGCTTCGCGACTGCAAGCGGTATGAGTGCCGTCTTCACGGCGCTCGGCGCGCTGCTCGGGGCCGGTGATCGACTTGTCGCTGCGCGCGGGTTGTTTGGTTCGTGTTACGTGGTGTGCAACGAGGTCCTGCCCCGGTGGGGTGTAAACACCACCTTCGTCGATGGCGAGGATCTCAACCAGTGGGCGGAGGCGCTCAGCACTCCGGCGAAGGCCGTGTTCTTCGAGACACCCGCAAATCCGATGCAATCGTTGGTTGATGTCAGGGCGGTCTGCGAGCTGGCCCATGCTGTTGGCGCGACTGTGGTGCTCGACAACGTGCTCGCCTCCCCGGTGTTGCAGCGCAGCTTTGATTTGGGTGCCGATGTCGTCGTGTACTCGGGGACCAAGCACATCGACGGTCAGGGCCGCGTGCTCGGCGGCGTCATCCTGGGGTCGGCCGACTACATCGAAGGCCCCGTGCAGACCTTGATGCGGAATACGGGTCCGTCACTGAGCCCGTTCAACGCGTGGTTGATGCTCAAAGGTCTTGAAACCATGGAGCTGCGGGTGCGACACAGCTGTGCCACCGCGCTGCGTGTTGCAGAATTTCTGGAACAACACCGGAGCGTGCGTTGGGTGCGCTACCCCCATCTTCCGTCGCACCCGCAGTTCGAGTTGGCGAGACGTCAGATGAGTGCCGGCGGCACAGTTGTCACGTTCGAGCTCGCCGCGGCCAATGGCGAGGAGGCGAAGAAGCGCGCCTTCGCCCTACTCGATGCGTTGCGGATCATCGACATCTCCAACAATCTCGGTGATGCCAAGACGTTAATCACCCACCCTGCAACGACAACTCACCGTTCGATGGGGGCCGAAGGGCGCGCTGCTGCCGGAATCACCGATGGTGTCGTCAGGTTGTCCGTGGGACTGGAGGATCCCGAGGATTTACTCGCCGACCTCGCGTGGGCGCTCGACTGCGTGGGCGGCGCCTAGGCCGGCCCAGCTACCGGTCCGCGGGACCGCAAAATCCAGCAACGCGATTGCAATAAGTGACGGATCCGCGCGTAGAAACGACGCTGATACGAATCGATGGTTCGCAAGATGATCCGTTTGACCTACGCAATACAGACGTATTGCCAAAGCAATGACAGCGTGGCAAAATCCCTATGGGGAAGAAAGTCGCAACGACGGCGCGAATGTTAATCGTTATGTGACGGTGGGCGAATACGCCAATAACCACTTGGAGAGCTGGAGGGATTTGAAATGGTTGAGTTCGAGCCATCGCCTGATTAAGGCGATTTCCCGAGTCCTACGCTCCCGGGGCTGGGGACGCAGCACGGGTGCACCGCGCTGCTGTGCATAGGTAGGCAAAGGTCATGGCCTTGGCGTGAATCATTGTCTGCAGCAACATATGTGACCGCGCGAACATTGATTGTAGGTGCCTAGAACTGGTGGGCGCCCCGTATGGGTGGGCCGGAGACCGAGGCGCATGGTTCTGACGCTCGGCTACCCGCGTCGGCGTTGCCTTAAGGCGATCGGAGCGTCGCTGTCGGCAGCAGCTCGGACATGTGTCAAATGTTAATCGACATCACTGTGCCTTTGAAAATTAGCGATAGACACCTAAAGGATTTCTGTGGCCATCTTAATTGAAGTTAATAGCGACTCATTCGTTGCAGAGGTGACGAATATCGATCTGCGCGTCCCACTGTCAGAATCGGAATTCTCGGACATTCATTCGGCATTCAACCGGTACGCGATACTAGTGTTTCGCGGCCAGCCGCTGACGGACGAGCAGCAGCTCGCGTTCAGCAGGTGGTTCGGCCCCTTGGAGGCAGCGCCGAACTACGCCGGAACCGCGCTTCGGCTCCGGAACGAGTTCACCGACATCTCCAATCTTGACCACGCAGGCAAAATCCTCGATCCTCAGGACCGGTTGACGGCGTACAACCTCGGGAATCAGCTGTGGCATACGGACAGTTCGTTCAAGAGACGCCGAGCCAAATGCTCACTACTCTCCGCGCGTGAGGTTCCCCAGCACGGTGGGGAGACGCAATACGCCGACATGCGCGCCGCCTACGACGCTCTGCCCCACAAGCGAAAACTCGAAATCGACGATCTCGTCGCCGAACACAGTATTGCTCACTCCCGCAGCAGGATTGGATTCGACGGATTCAACGACGACACAGTCACGGGCCTCCCGCCGGTGCCGCAGCGAGTCGTCGATCACTACCCCGAGAGCGGCCGCACAAGTCTATTCCTGGCATCACATGCCTCGCATATCATCGGGTGGCACCGTGAGCAAGGCCGCGCTCTGCTCGACGAGTTGATCGATTTCGCCACTCAACCGCAGTTCGTCTACACCCACCGCTGGGCAGTCGATGATCTCGTCGTATGGGACAACCGCTGCACGATGCACCGTGGCAGACCCTACGACTTGACGGAACGCCGCGTACTTCACCGCACAACGGTTTCCGATGCCCTCACGTCGTTCCACGAACGTGCGAGTGCCGACCAGAGGTTGCTGACATCCCCCATGCCCGTTGGAGGTCGTAATGTCTAATCTGCACCCGCCAGAAGGACCGCGACGGCGTCAACGGGCCGGTTGTGGGCGTCTTGTCGTCGTGGGTTGCGGTCATATGGGTTTGGCGATCGTCAAAGGTCTTCGCGCATCGGCACCGAACCGCGATGTCGTCGTCATCGATACGAACAGCGACCGCATCCACGACATAGCAAGCTCCGAAGGCCTGCAGGTTTGGGACACAATGGAACTCACCCACGGTGACTTCGTAGTGCTTGCCATACCACCTCAGGTGTTCCCCGCTTTCGCAGTCACTCACCGCCACCAATTCACCGCCGAGACGGCCGTGCTGTCAGTCATGGCCGGTCTCAGCACGTCGGCGATCAGTGCCGCGTTGGGTTCGCGGCAGGTGGTGCGATCCATCCCGAACACACCCTCTGCGGTCTTCCAGGGGATGTCGGTCTACTTCGCCGGACCCGATGTCGCAGATGAGACGCTGGCGGAGGCTGAAATTCTCCTGCAAGCCATCGGCAAAGCCCTGCGCGTCGACGATGAAGAGCTTGTCAACGATGCCACCGCCCTATGCGGTGGTGGTCCAGCGTTTGTGAGCTACATCGTGGACGCGTTCTGCAACTTCGCTGCGTCGTGCGGATTCAGTGAGGCGGACAGCAAGGAGATGACAGTCCAGGTCTTCGGCGGCACCGCGAGCCTCATCGCAGGAAGCTCGAAGACGCCAATGCAACTGTGCGAGGAAGTGATGACGCCCAACGGAACCACCGAGCGCGGCATCGCAGCATTCGATGCCTTCAACCTCAAGACGTCCGTGGTTGCAGCACTGGCGGCTTCGGCGGAGCGGTCGCGGGAACTGGCTGCGGTGATGGCTGGTGGGGCCCCGACATGACCGAGCAGCAGCATACCGACGAATCACCTCTCGCGGCGAGCAGGCTTGACCCTGGCACTTATCACGTTTGTTTCGAGGGCATTCGGCCCTTCGCTCTTGTGGACAGGCCGGATACATTCCGAGTCAGTCAAGCGGGCCTCGCGCTAGGAAACTACCTGCGCGACAATCTCGGTCCGGGCGAGCTCGCGGGGCGGATCCTTGACGTCGGGACCGGCAGCGGCGCTATTGCAATGCTGATCCGCGAGCTCGGTGCCTCGTCGATCACCGCCACTGACATCTGTGGACGCGCGGTTGCAAGTGCGCGGGAGAATGAGGTAGCGAACTTCGACACACCTGCCATCGACTACTCCTGTTGTGACCTGTTCCCGAAGAGTGACATCGACAGCAAGTTCGACCTTGTGGTCTTCAACCCACCCGGTTGGCGCGAACCGCCCAAAGACTTCACATCGGGCGAGGTGGCTATCAGCCGACAGCTTCATTTGGACGCAATGTTCAACGGGCACAGCGTAATACAGCGCTTCTTACAGAAGCTTCCTGAGCGGCTGGCAGCCGGCGGCCGCGCCATCGTGGGGTTCAACTCGCTAGTGGGTATCGAGGACGTTCTTGCCGCGGCGCGCACAGCGCTGACTCAGTCTACAGGGGCCCGAATCCATACCCAGGTGCTCGCGCGCGTCGAACTGCCGTTGATGTTGTACACCAGCGAGTGGACACATGCGCTAGGCGCGCTGCTGTCCTCATTCGAGCACGGTCGGAGTGAATATGCGGCCACCTATCTGCAGACCAACGACACCATTCACTGGTTCTACGAGATCACCGAAATCACGTTCGATCACACGGGTGATGGCGAGCGGATCGGCGCAGCATCGGCACTCCCCGCAGAACAGGTTGTCCCACAACAAGTTACGCGGTCCTGATCCAATGGTGTCGCTGACTTCCGCGTCGAACGCCACTTGTGATGTGCTCGTCGTCGGTTTGGGCATCATGGGCGCGTCGGCGATGTACCAGCTGACTCAACGCGGAGCATCTGTACTCGGTGTCGATTCAGGCGGGCCGACGAACGAACTGGGTTCGTCACATGGCCAGGGCCGGATCTTCCGCCGCGCGTACTGGGAAGGTGAACATTTCCTTCCGCTGTTGAACCGATCGTTGGTCGGCTGGCGGGAACTACACGACAACTCTCATGACCCGATTGTGTCCGAAAGCGGCGGGCTCTTCATCGGAGCGCCAACATCGACGCTGATCCGCGGATCGCGATCAACCGCGATTCACTGCGGGATCGAGCACGAGTACCTCTCTGCGGCACAGGTTGGCCGACGGTTTCCGGCGTTCTCGGCGGATGCCGCGGCAGTGGCAGTTTACGAGCCCGAGGCGCTCACATTGCTCGCCAACAACGCGCGGCTGACCTATCTGTCACAATCCACACGTCGGGGCGCCAGACTCAGCTATGGGAGCTCGGTGCGCTCGATTGCGGCCGGTGGGCGCGAGACGGTGCTGGTGCGAGGTGACGGCTGGCAAGTGTCCTGCGGCGCGGTGGTTCTTACCGCGGGGGGTTGGATCCCTCAGTTACTTCCGGAGGTTGCACCTTACGTCAAGCCGATGCGCATCCCGGTGTTCAGTTTCGACATAGATGACGGGCTGCACCGCCACATCCGGGCGGGATTCCCGGCGTTTCTGTTCGAAGCGGACTGCGGTTCACTCGCATACGGACTTGCGGAGACTCGTGGTTCCAAAAGCGTTGTCAAGGTTGGCTTCCACAACCGGCAGTTGTCTCCGTTGGACGACATGCACGGGCCGCGACGTCAGCCGCTCGACCAAGAGCGGCTCGACGTGTGGGCGGCCGTCGCCAGTCTGCTTCCTGGCCTCAGGGCGTCGGCGGTGGGGGTGTCCTGTGTCTACGCGATGTCCCGAGACGAGAGTTTCATCATCGGGGAAGCCCAAGCGGTACCGGGGCTGGTTTACGCCAGTGCGTGCTCAGGGCACGGATTCAAGTTTGCGCCTGCCATCGGTGAAGTCCTGGCGGGGCTCGCCCTGGACAAGGATGCGGGCGCCGATATATCAGCTTTCTCGCCCGACCGGTTCGGGGTGGGCGCGCTCTCATGACAACGATTCTGTGATGAAGGGAAAACGATGAATCCATCAGTGGAACAGGATGATTCAGGTGACAATTACTCTCCGGTAGGGGCGGTGGCAACCGCCTCGGAGTCCGATGTCATGCCGGGACTGCCCAGTGACTATCGGCCGTGGCCGGCCCTATGGGCCATGGTGGCCGGAATCTTCATGATCCTGGTCGACTCGACGATCGTGTCGGTCGCGGCCGATGCGATCTGGGTCGACCTCGACACCGATCTCAACTCTGTGGTGTGGGTGACCAGCGGATACCTTCTCGCCTATGTCGTGCCACTTCTGTTATCCGGCCGGCTCGGCGACATGTTCGGGCCCAAGCGCGTGTATCTGGTGGGCCTCGTCGTGTTCACCGCGGCATCTGCCTGGTGCGGGTTGTCGGGATCGGCTGAGATGCTGATCATGGCGCGAGTTGTGCAAGGTCTGGGGGCCGCACTGATGGCCCCTCAGACGATGTCATTGATCACGCGGTCGTTCCCCACCCGGCAACGAGGCACCGCCATGGCGCTGTGGGGCGCCGTAGGAGGCGTCGCCATCCTGGTAGGTCCTCTCGCTGGAGGTGTGCTGGTCGACCAATTTGGTTGGCAGTCAGTCTTCTTCATCAATGTGCCGTTCGGCTTGGCCGCATTGATCGCGGCGCTCGTCTTGGTCCCGAACCTGCCGGCGATGGGTCGCCGAATCGACTACTTCGGAATTCTGCTCAGCGGCGCTGGCCTGTTCCTTGTGGTGTTTGGCGTTCAGGAGGGCCAGCGCCACGACTGGTCACATGTCGGCGAAATCGGGCCGGTGCCTGTGTCGATTTGGGGGTTGATTGGTTCCGGCCTGATCCTGCTGGCGGTGTTCCTCTGGTGGCAGACACGGAGTCGGGATCCGCTGATGACCCTCGCCCTGTTCAGTGACCGCAACTTCAGTGTGTGTAGCGTCGCAGTCGCCTGCATGGGGTTTTCGCTGACAGGTATGGCCGTACCGGCGATGCTGTACGCGCAGAAGTCGCTCGGGTTGAGTGCTACACGCTCGGCGATGCTGCTCATCCCGATGGCGCTCTTCGCGGCAGGCTTGGCCGGGCCCGCCGGCAAGCTCGCCGACAGGGTGCATCCGAGGTACGTCACGGGGTTCGGGTTCGCGATCACGGCCATCGCCTTGGCCTGGCTCGGATATATGGCCGCCGACATGGCCTCCGTTCGCGAAATACTCTGGCCTATATCGCTTGTCGGCGTCGGTAACGCTTTCATCTGGGGTCCGTTGACGGCTACAGCGAACAGAAACCTCGATGTCGACCTGGCCGGGGTCGGTTCCGGGGTTTACAACACCACACGGCAGGTTGGTGGTGTCCTCGGCAGCGCGATTGTCGGCGTTTTCATGCAGCGGCAAGTCGACAGGTACATTCCTGCGGTGCTGCCGCCAGGAGCCCAACAGGCGGCCGCGCATACGCTGGGAGCACTGCCGGATGTAGTTCGTGGCCCGTTCGCTCATGCGATGGGTACCAGCCTCTACGTTCCGGCGATCGCGCTCGCCGTCGGCTTCGTCGTCGTGCAGTTCCTTACCAGGGCCAGGCCTGAATGACCACGGCCATCACCGGCGCCTATGTTGTTTCTGGCCCCCCTCGTCCGATAGCCACTGCCAGCCGTCGAACGTTCCGGACGCGGCTGGTGCAACGATGAGCAGGGCCCTGGTGATCGCCGCGCACCCCGACGATGCCGAGTTCAGCTTCGGAGGCACCGTCGCCCGTCTCGTCGATGCGGGCACGGAGGTCACCTACGTGGTGGTCACCGATGGGGCGCAGGGCGGCGACGATCCGCGGCAGCCTGTCGGCGAACTCGTCGCGATCCGCCGCGCGGAGCAGTGCGATGCCGCCAAGCTACTCGGTGTCACCGATGTGACCTTTCTCGGATTCGCTGATGGGTCGGTGGCGGACTCGCCGGCTCTCAGGCTTGCCCTGACGCGCGAGATTCGTCGGACGCGTCCCGACGTGGTGCTCACACACCAGCCGATGCGCTCGCTGCAGTTTCCGGTCGGCGCATCACATCCAGACCACCTCGCCGTTGGTGAAGCTGCGCTCAACGCGGTGTACCCGTTCGCCCGCAATCCGCGGGCGTTCCCGGAGCTGCTCGCCGAAGGACTTTCTGCGCACCCGGTCTCCGAGGTGTGGATGCCGGGATACGAGTACACCGACTTCCTAGTGAACGTTGATGACACCGCAGAACGGAAGGTCATGGCGATTCTCGCTCACCGAAGCCAGTTCGGCGGAGCTGGCGATCCGCGTTCGGAAATCCAGTGGGTCGTCGATCGGATGACGGCCTACGGGGCGCAGCTCGGGTGTAGCTACGCCGAAGGGCTGAAGCGAATCGTGGTCGATGGTGGCCTCCAGTTGCTGCCGGCGACTTCGTGACGTGTCGTATACCTATCCGGTAGATGACTGGAACGTCCGACGGGGAACGGAACATGCAACGATGGCGGTCGCCCGGTGGCTGGACGCTTGCCTTTCCGGTGGTTGAGCAAAACGGCGGTGATGGAGCTCATTGATCTTGTGCCGCTTGTGCGTTGCGTCGTTGCGGTAGATCTGGTGTGTCGCGCGGGCGCTGTCTGGTGAGGCTTGTCCACCGCTGGCGGTGAGCTGGGACAGCTCGGCGGCCACGGCATCGCGGAGGTCCTCGTCGGGATCGACGTTAACCGAGCAACGGCGGTGGGTGCGGTCGCCCTTTGCTTGGCGCGGTGCGCCTCGAACAGCCGGGAGTACTCCTCGAAGGTCAACCTGTTCTGCTGGAAGGCGTATTCGATGTCGTCCGAAGTGCCGCGCTCGTAGGCATCGGTCGCGACACCGTCGAGGTGCGGAACGTATCCGTCGGTGTAGTGGAGTTTGAGTAGCTCCCGCATCATCGTCGGGGTGTCAATGTGCCCGGCGTCTCGCAGATCGATGAAGACGAGAGGGCTAATTCGCAGGGTTTTGAGCTCGCCGTGGTTCTGGCGTTTGATTGCGGCGATGGTCCGACTTACCTGGGGTTGTGAGACGCCGATTAGCTGAGCGATGAGCGGAATCGGTCGGTGTAGGGCACGGCTTTCGCGCACCACCTGAAAAATGACACGAATCTGAGACAGATCACGTGTGACATGTCTGTGAGACACCCAGCATCGCCCCAGGTCAGTCAGCCGCCAGATGCCACGGAATCCGAGAACCTACAGCTGCTGCTCAACGACGTATTTCCGTGAAGGGACCACCTCCGCGATGCCCGAATCGGCATCACGCACCACTGCTTCGTCGTCGCGGCGGGGCGTCGCCCAGCCAGGAATCCAGCGTTGGCCGGGTGATGCCCAGCGTGGTCGCAAGGTCGCGCTTACTGCGCTTGTCGCGGTACTTCCGTGCCAACTCTGCGGCGGCCAACCGTTCGGCGGCCAGCCGCGCCTCTGCCTGCTCCAGCCGCCGGCCCTGCTCCGCGAGCGATTCCAAACCCCGGGCGAACACGTAGGTCTCGCCTACGACTTCCGGTTCGCCGTGCCGAAGGGGTTCGGCCGCGGCCACGGCAGCCAGGACGTCCTCGTCGCTGCTGTCGCTGTCGACCTCGGGAAGGTCGTACTCGGCGACCAGTTCCGCGGGCGTGCGAACAATCACCCTCACGGCAGCCTCCTGCGTCTCGGCGCGCGCACGCGCGATCTCTTCGGCTGTCGTCGACCGACTGGCCGCCCACGGTGCGACGCACCGCATGTGTAAAAGACTATACCAAAAACCTGCATGTAAATAGGGATGCCACAAAACGGCATTGTGTGTTACCTTTGGGGGGTAGCGACGACACCATCCCCGGAGGCCGCCATGAACAACCACACCCCACCCGCAGGCTGGTACCCCGACCCCACAGGCGCTGCCCAACAACGCTTCTGGGACGGCGAACAGTGGACCGAAGCACTCGCCGCCCCCACCGTCATCACAGTCCCCGTGTACGCGCCACCGGCCAAGGACTGGGCGCAACGCCACCCCGCCTGGACCACCCTCATCGTCTTCTGGATCGCCTGCATGATCTGGCAGTGGGAATGGCTGGTCCCCGTCATCGCCGTCACCGGCGCCACCGTGTGGACCATCCGCTGGATCCAACGCCGCAACGCCCGCCTCGCCGCCGACGCCGACCTCCAAAACCAGCTCCTCGCCGAAGGCGACGAACGCGGCATCTACGGCGACTACCCACCCACCGAAGAACCCGACGTCGACGCCGCCTGACCACCCCGACAAGGAGAACCGATCATGCCTGCCAACCCAAGAACCCCCTTCCGCGCCGGCGACTACCTCACCGCCGGCCAAGCCCACGACGACGCCATCGCACGCCTGGACGCCTTCGACGACACCGCCAAGATCGTCGCCCGCAACGCCGTCAACGAGCTGATCGACCTGCAGAACGGCACCATCACCTGCCACCAGGTCGCCGCCATCGCCAGCGCCATCGCCAACGCCCTCACCGGCACCACCTACGGAGAGACACTCTGATGACCGACCTCACCACTAAGACCCCACCCGAAATCGACGCCGTCATCCACGAACTCGGCTACCAGCGCGCCAAATTGATCGCCCACATGGAAGGGCTGCACACCGCCGCGCACCGCGCCCGCACCGGCCGCTACCCCGACCCCGCCCGCGCCGCCAAACTCGACGCCCACGCTGCCGAATACGCACCACAGATCGCCGCCGTCACCGACCAACTGAAGCCCTACCACGACGAATTCGACCGCCGCGGCGGCTGGACCCGCGCCTACCTGGTTCAAAGCAACGGAGGCCATGTTCACGGCTCCATGCACTGTTCCACCTGTTTTCCTAGGACCAAGTTCGCCTGGCTGACGAACTACAGCGGTCAGGACGAAGTGGAAATCGTCTATGCCGCCGGTGAATTGGCATGCACCATCTGCTATCCGTCGGCTCCCGCCGAGGTCCTCAACCGCATCGGCGAGATCCGCCGGCCCTCCGACCTCGAACGCGAACAACGAGCCGCCGACAAGGCAGCCAGGGATGCCGAGCGCACCGCGGCCGCGGTGGTCGAACCCGCCACCGGCAAGACGCTCTACAAGACCGACCGGGCCGCTTCCAACGCGGCCGTCGCAGCACTGGATAGCCTGCGCTGGTACGGCACCGACCACCCCTCAGTCGACGAATGGGAGCAAACCGTGAACACAGCGATCACCGCCCTCGCCGCCAAACAGGGCCTCGACCCGGCCACGCTCCGAGCCGACTACGAGCAGAAAGCGGACAAGAAGTTCGCCACCACCGCCCGAAAGGCCTTGCGAGAACTCAAGCAGCAGCGCGTGGACATCGTGGTCGACGACCTCATGCCCGGCCTGCAGACCTGGGTTCGGGACAACGGCATCCCGGCATGACCGACATCGTGGTGTTGACCGGGGCTGGTATCAGCGCGCTGGGGGACTCGTAAATCGAGCGCGCCCCCAGCCGCAGGGGGGGAGCGGCTGAGGGCGCATGACACGCCCTGGGGGGAGGGGCGCGCTTCGTCGACGGTAACAGCGCTCCACGACCTTTTCTGGCGCCGACGCCCCAAGAAGTCGTTGGCGGATCCGCGACGGAACGAGCGCCTTCCCCAGGTACTACCTCCATGAACGACGAACCCGTGAAGGAGGGGGCTCTGATGGCCGGCATCGACGCATTCCCACCGTTGATAGCCACGCACAGGGCGAGCACGCCCGTCCTGGCCATGGCTCACCAGATGACCTTCTTTCACACCACCCTTGACCACCACCCATCGGCGGCATCGACGATCTCCAGCAGCAGGCGCACCGCGCCCCACGCCGACACGGCGCTGCAGCTGGCCACACCGGCGGCCCACGGCCAGCTCACTACTCCCGACAAGCAGGCAGCGTTTCTGGCAGAACGCCTGACCCACGCCCGGGAGGAGATCGTCGATGCCGCCACCCCCCACACCACGACGCCGGCACCACACTGGCAGCCCAACGAGGCTGGCGCCCACCGGCTACCTGGCCGCTGAGTCGCCCAAGCCCAGGAACTCCGAAAAACATCCTGAACAGCTACGACGGCACGGCCCCCAGGCTGGCTCGACCGTCACGGCATCGAGTGTCCATACCGCGGCGCCGAAGAAGCCAACAAGGAGCAGGCGAACGGCCGCCTCACGGCGGGGACGTGTCATCAAAGCTGGTCACAGGGGTCGGGATGCGTACGGCGTCGACATCGGCCGTCGCGGCGGCCCACCTTCCCTCCGCCTCGGGGGCCATCACCGTCGGCCCGCCCTCCAAAACCCAGGCGCCGCGGCAATCCATCAGCCACTAGAGGCCACCGAAACCGGTGCCCACCAGGCAAGACGACACGTCCCAGCGGAGCAGGCGCGCCGACACGTCAACCCCGACCATCAGAATTGCGAAAATCGCAACTCCGTCCGTATCCTCGAACCCATGAGCCAGGAAGACATCGCGCGCCGCGTCGCCGACAGCATCCCGGCCGCCCTCACCCAGGCTCAAGTCGCCGACCAGATCGGCCTCACCGACGAGAAGCTCTCCAAGTCCTTGCGCGGCCGCCGCGCCTTCTCCTCCGTCGAACTCGCCCGGCTCGCCGAAGCCCTCAGTGTCGACGTGCACTGGCTCATCACCGGCCGGCCCGACCCCAACCGCCTGGTCGTCGCCGCGCGCCACGACTTCGACCACCAGACCGGCCGCCGCGACGTCCCCGGCCGTGACACCGACCAACCGGTCCTCGACGACATCGCCCTGGCCTACCGCCAAGCCTTTCCCGCGTGGAGCCCGGTCGACATCGCACTCCCCGGCACCGTCATTGAGGTGAAGTCCACACTCGGCCCGAACTTCGTCCGCCGCATGGCCGACCGCCTCGAATCCAACCTCGACGTCGATGTCATCCGCCTGCCAGAAGTCTCGACCGCCTACTCCTTCCATGTCGGACCGTGCAAAGTGATCGTGCTGCAGGCCACCGGAAATTGGTTCCGCGAAAACTGGTCCCTGGCACATGAACTCGGTCACCTCGTCTTCGGCCATCACGCCGACGACCTCGACCCAGCCGAGCAGCGTCACCACGAACTCGTCGCCAACAGCTTCGCCGCCGAACTACTCCTGCCCGAGGCCCGGCTGCGCGACATCAACTGGCATAACCTCACCGAACCAGAACTGGCCGAACTCATTTGGGAATGGGGAGTGTCCACCGACGCGCTGGCCCGACGATTAGAAGGGCTGGGCCTCACGGTGTCCGACACGATCAGCCAGGCGGTGCAGCTGTCCACGCAGAAGCTCCTGCGCTGGCACTGGGCAGGCCAGCACGACCACGGCCCAGACCAGATCACCTCGCGCATGGAAGAAGCTGCCACCCGCCGGTTCCCGCTCAAGCTGCAAGAAGCTCACACCGATCTCATCGCCTCCGGTGCGCTACACAAGGGCACGCTGGCATGGATGCTCGGCATCGATCCGGACGCGTTGGAGGTCGACGAGCCCCCGGCACCCGAGCCGCTCGACACCGACCAGCTGGCCGCAGCCCTAGGCCTGTAAGTGCCCAAGCTCTTCCTGCCCGACAACACCGTCCTGATCAACTTCGCCATCATCAGACGCATGGACCTGCTCGCCGAGCTGCTCAAAGGCCAAGGCGCATGGTGTCTTTCCATTGCCCGGGAGTGCCGCGACTCGCAGGCCTTCCATCCAGATCTCGAACAGGCCGGCGCCATCTTCGGCCCACCGCTCATCCCCGACGGCACCGAGATCATCGACGCCCGCATCCTGCGCGAAGCCATGGCCAGCCCAGGGGAGCCGGCCACAAAGCACCTCGGCGAAGCCGAGACGATCGCCATCATCAGCGCCCGCCGGCTCGACGGCCTCTTCCTCACCGACGACGGCGGCGCCGCGGCCCTAGCCCGCCGCCATCAGATCACCGCCGTTAGCACCTGGGATTTGCTTCGCCTGGCGCACAAGGCCAACAAGGTGACCCGCCCGGTGCTGACCGGATATCTGCGCACGCTCAAGGGCGCCGGCCGCGGCCAACCACGGGACATCACCAGCCTCGACGACCTCACTCCTTGGCTTCCTGCACCCGAGTAGTCACCCTCGGTACATGCCCGACTCCAGGTCGAAGGATCGTCAGCCGCCGAAAAATGCTGCCGGACCAGGGGCGACGGCACGTCCCGCCTGTCCGGTCGATCGGTCGCCAGCTGGATCATCCGGGTGCGCGCACCGCGCGTTCGGCCTGGCCGCACCGAAGAAGCCAACAAGGAGCCGGCGACGGCACCGCACGCGGCGGGGGACATGTCATTGACCCTGGTCAGCGGGGCGTCGGGGCGTCGGGGCGTCGGGGCGGCCACGAGCACGGTGTCGCCGCGGCCGCCGGCATCCCACAGCGGCCAGCGCCTCGCCGGCAGCTCCGCCGACATCCGACGGCCGGCCGGACCGCTCCCACACCTCGTGCTCCGCGGTGTAGCGCCACGGTCGGCGGAAGTACTCCACGACGTCCCGCGGCCCGGGCAAGAAGTCCAGGGCGACGAGGACCTCCGCGAAGAGGCAGATCTCGTCGAAGTCGGCGAACCGCCGACCATCTAGCTCGGTCGCGGCTCGACGAGCCCGCGCCAGCACTGCTCCATCACCCATGCCTGAAGCCAAGCACCACCGCCCGCCGCCCAGCCAGCCCTGCACTGATAACCCCCCTCATCGGCACGGCTTCTACCTGGGGCAATGGCACGTCCCAGCCGTATGGCCCCGACGGCGCCGACTTCCTCGAGTCATGACGCCGGGCCCGTGCCCGCGACACCCACTGCGCCCACCACATGGCTGCCACCAGGAGAGATGACACGTCCCCGCAGCGACGCCCCCGCGGGCCAACCCCTGCAGCTCGAACCGCCCGCCCGGCGAACACCCGCGGCCGCCGGCTGGCGTATGCCAACGGCGTGCGCTGCGGGAATAGCACGTCCCATTGCGACCGGTCTCGGTATCGCAAATGCGAGCTACCGTGCTGAGTACCCGAAAGCAGTCGACGGACGAGGATCCCCGCTATGTTCCGAGTGCTTCATGCCAGCCACAACGGCCACCTGTACAAGAGCCACGTCCGCGGCCTCGGCGACATCGCCGACCTCGTCCGCGAAGCCCACCTGGAAACACTGACCAGCGCCGACGGCGAGATCGACTTCTGGCTCACGCCCCCCTCACATCAGCGGATTAACCGCAACGCCACCGAAATCTTCCTTCATACCTCCACATTCGGCGCATCGACCGTGCCGTTGCTGCGGGGGATCGTCGTCTTGGCGACGCACACCTCCGACGGCGAGCTCGTCGGCCTCACCGAGGCACAGATGGGCCGCCTCATCGAAGCGCGCGACAGCACGACATGGCGTCAGGATCACGTCTTGTCCGTGCGCTACGGACGAGACCAGCGTCGCCGCCGGCGCGCCGACAATGCGGCCGCCGCGCGCTCGAACGCGTCGCTGTCGTGGCTCGCTCGGTAGCTCGAAAGACGAGCGCTGATGCCGAGATTGATGAGCGTCGCACTAACCACTAACCACTAAGCAGGTGCGCGCCGCCATAAGACGGTGATTCGGCGGGGCGGGTGGCAAGTCCTCAACCCCGGCGATCTGATTACCCTGTGCCCAATGGTGCGTGGCCGCCGGGCGGCCGAGCCGTTGGAGTGAATCGTGACGGGCGAGGTCGTGTCCACCCGACGCGAGCAGCTCGACCGCATCACACCCGAAGATGTTGGAGCCGAAAGCTTCCCGGACATGACGACAACCGAGTTCATCGAGCTCTTCACCGCCATGACGGCCTCGGCCGAGATCACCTGAGTCGAGTGGCAGTATCCGAGAGAATGCCGAGACTGTGGCTGCACCGATTACTCGGCCTGCGCCACGCCGCACGGCCCATGCGCCTGGCGCGTCTCCTACGACGACCACATCGGAATCTGCACCTCCTGTCGACTACCCGAACACGCACTCCCAACGACAGCAGGCAGCGGATGATCAACTCCAACAGCGACGGTGAAAGACAGGCCATGGCGCGGGGCGCCGATCAGCCTCCCCAAGAGCTGACACAGGCGCCCCAGCCGGGCAAGCAGTGGACGTGGTGGGTCGCCGAGTAACGCGGACGGGGCGCGCCGAGACAAGAGGGCCTATCCGGTGCTGGGTCGTCGCTGATTCAGATGCTCGAAATGATTCGGACAAGGACCGGGAAGTCTGAAGTGGTTGGCTCGATCAGTGAGCGCAACAAGCTGAGTCGGTGCCGGCCGTCGTCGATCGTGAACGTTTCCGCGTCGATGTAGAGGGTCGGCGGATGGTGGGTCCAGCGGGCGGCTTCTCGCGCCGCGATGCTGGGATGTCGGTCCGTCCATGTGGGAAGCCCGGCGATGTACTGGGTGTAGGCGGTGTAGCCATCGGCTGAGAGTGTCTGGTCGAATACGGCACTGGAGTGAGCGGATTCGGCGGCCGCGTGCGCGATCTGGACGATGTCGCCACCGCTGTCGAAGTGCGGTTTGAGATGGTCCCGGAGGAGCTGCTGATACTGGCGGGTCCAGAACATCTTGGCGTTGGTGTCTTGATCACTGTGGTTGGGGCCGAGCAGTTTTCGCATGCCGTGTTCGAGCGTCTCGTATTCGACCTTGCCGAGTCCGTGCGGGTAGGGCAGCTCGCTGACCGGGATTGCGGTGTATCGGGTCGACATTCTGTGGCGAGTCTATACCGCACATTAGGGAGGTAACATGCGCTAACCTCCGTTTAGGTGGCGTTTTCCCTAGAAAGGTGCGGTATGAAGTGGCCGGCGCACGGACGTGAGACCCGACCATGGGTTCCTCGCGGCCGACAGGGCTCCCGCGACGACCGAACCCTGGGTGAATACGACGCGACCATACCTCCCACCATCGCCGACCTCACCTACGAACCAGCCGGTCAGATCGCCCGCACGCATGACGCGGCGCTGATCGAAGTCTCGCGCCTAGAAGCGGGGTGGGGCCAATATCTCCTGCCTGTTCGGGACTTCCTGCTGCGCAGCGAGTCAGTCGCCTCCTCGCGGATCGAGCAGGTCGACGCCGGGTGGCGCGCGTTCGGAAAAGCCGCCGCCGGCGGAAAGGCCTCCGATGCGGCGCAATCCCAGCTCGCCGCCGTGGAGGCACTACGCAACCTGGTCACCTCTGCCGATCGCGGCTCGATCGGATTGCCCGCCATCCTGCAGGCGCACGAATTGCTGATGGCAGCGGACCCGTACGCCGATGAGCCCGGCCAATTGCGTACCGTGCAGAACTGGATCGGTGGCAGCGACTACTCACCGCTGGGCGCGGATTACGTGCCGCCGCACCCAGATCGGGTAGCGGCGTTGATGGATGACCTACTGGTGTTCGCCGCGCGCGATGACCTTCCTGTCGTAGCCCAAGCGGCGATCGTGCACGCACAGTTCGAGTCGATCCACCCGTTCATCGACGGCAACGGCCGACTCGGGCGGGCGGTGCTGTCAGCGGTGCTACGCCGCCGCGGATTAACCCGAGTGGTGACGGTGCCGGTGGCCTCGGCGATGCTCGCCGACACCAACACCTACTTCGCCCGGCTGGGTGACTACCGGCGCGGTGATGTCGACACGCTGGTCGGGTATGTGGCGGCCGCGGCCGTTCACGCTAGCGCTGCAGCGCAGGAGTCTGCTCGCCGGTTGGCCGAGCTCCCGCAGCGCTGGAGGCAGCTGGCCTCGCCGCGCGCCGGTTCAGCGGATGAAGCTCTCATCGACGCACTACTGGCGACGCCCGTGCTCGACGCGCAGACCGCTCAAACCCTCACCGGGACCATCGATACCAGCACCTATCGGGCGTTGGGGCGGTTGGTCGAGTCAGGGGTGCTTGAGGTGCTGCCAGGGGGGTCGCGGAATCGGTTCTGGGCGGCCAGCGACGTACTGGCCGAGCTGGACCGGTTGTCCGAGGCGATCGGACGGCGCCTGGATTCCTAGGCGCTGGAACCGCCGTCCGATCCGCATCGCAGATCGGCTGGCGCACCCCGGATTGTCGCCGGTGATCGCCACAGTCAGGAGCTCAGAGATGGCGCACCAAACTGGAACCGCTGTCCGCACTGGTTCTGAACAGGTGAAACGACATGTCCCCAGAGTGGTCCCCCGCCTGCGCCGCGGCGGCACGGGCCGGACAGATGAGAGTGTGAACACCTCGAAGCCCGGCGGCGGCAGCTCAACTCAGTGTCGTCCGCCCCCCGTACGCTGCTAGCCACTCGATAGCTGTGCAGATCAGCTTTTACTTGGCATCACCATAAGGACACGCGATGAGCGCTGACGGCTTCTGGGACTCTCCCCAGGGTCACGAGTACCGGCAGATGTGGCGGAGGATGACCACTGCGTTCGGCGTGGTGGCCACCCGGCCGCGAGCCAAGGGTTCCAGTCGTGCAGCACAAGAGCGTGACCTGATCGAGGCTGCCGCACGAGAATTCGAACACGCATATAGGGGCGGCAGCTGGCCGCGGCAGAGGGCAGATGTTGCGCTCGATGTCTGGGCGGTGGGCATGAAAGACACCCCGCAGCCGCAAAATTTCGCCAAACGGTTACTCGATCAGCTCGGGACCGTCGATGGTCGCACGCCGATCGTCTATCGAGATGATCGACAAGTCACCATGCTTTACGTTCGAGTTGACGAAATCGCCTCGGCTACACCAACTATCCATTTCGCCGCGCAGCGCGCGGCCGTCATTCGCGACGAGATACGCAGAGGGCCAGCCGACGAAGCTCGGCAGCAACAATTCCATGAACGTCAGCGCGAACTGGAGGACGCGCTGGAAAGGGCGCAAGACTGGGTCACCGACTACCGGGGTGACACCTCGGAAGTCGGCAAGAAGTTCTTGTCGCCGGTTCCTGAAAAGTAGACCGCTGAGGGTCCCGCAATCTTGACCCACCTGGTGGTTTTTTGGAGGGATGCGTTCGGTGGAGGATTGGGCAGAGATTCGG
>NZ_JACKTY010000014.1 GCF_025822605.1 Mycolicibacterium komossense
GCCTGGATTCCGGTGCTGATTGTCGTGGTGGTGCTGATCGGGGCTTTCACCGTGATGCGGATCAAGACGTTTTTCGGGGCGCCGGATCCGGCGAGTCAGTCCAGTAAGCCNGCTGATGACACCAAGCCGTTCAATCCGAAGGTGGTCAAGTACGAGGTGTGGGGTAATGGGACGTACGCCGATATCAACTATCTGGACCTTGATGCTCAGAATCCGAAGGTGGTCAAGTACGAGGTGTGGGGTAATGGGACGTACGCCGATATCAACTATCTGGACCTTGATGCTCAGCCGCAGCGGATTGATCATGCGTCGTTGCCGTTCACGTTGACGTTGAGTACTACCGATCCGTCGGTGTTTCCCAATATCGTGGCCCAGGGTGACAGCACCGATGTGAGCTGTCGGGTCACTGTCGATGACGTGGTCAAAGACGAACGATCCTCTTCCGGCGTGACCGCCCAGACCTTCTGCTTGCAGCACCGATGTGAGCTGTCGGGTCACTGTCGATGACGTGGTCAAAGACGAACGATCCTCTTCCGGCGTGACCGCCCAGACCTTCTGCTTGGTGAAATCGGCATGAGCCAAACAGACAGCGAGGCGCGGACGGACGCCATCTCGACGGCGCAGGAACCCGGCCACCCGAAGGCCGATCACGGCGGCGGTATCGCGATGTGGATCCGGCGCCTGGCCGTGCCGATCATCGTGCTTTGGATCTTCATCATCGCGGTGCTGAATGTGGTTGTGCCCCAGCTCGAGGTGGTCGGGCAGATGCGCTCGGTACCGCTGAGTCCACAGGACGCTCCGTCAATGGTGGCGATGAAAGAAGTCGGCCACGTTTTCAACGAGTTCAAGTCGACCAGTTCGGTGATGGTCGTCCTGGAAGGAGACCAGCCCCTCGGCGACCAAGCCCACCACTATTACGACGGGCTCGTCAAGAAGCTCGAAGCCGACACCACGCACATCGAGAACGTGCAGGATTTTTGGGGTGACACCCTGACCGCATCCGGTGCGCAGAGCCCGGACGGCAAGGCGGCTTACGTCCAGGTTCATCTGGCCGGCAATCAGGGCGAATCGCTGGCCAACGAATCCGTCGAGGCTGTCCAGAACATCATCAAGGCCAACCCGCCGCCCGCCGGATTGCACGTCTTCGCCACCGGTCCGGCGGCCATCTCGGCCGATCAGCACATCGCCGCCGACAAAGCCGTGAAGATCATCACCGGGCTGACGTTCTCGGTGATCATCGTGATGATGCTCTGGGTCTACCGATCCCTCGTGACCGTGTTGATTGTGCTCTTGATGGTGGTGCTGGAGCTGTCGGCGGCTCGGGGAGCGATCGCCTTTCTGGGCTACTACAACATCATCGGGCTCTCGACCTTCGCCACCAACCTCCTCGTCACCCTGTCGATCGCCGCCGCGACGGACTACGCCATCTTCCTGATCGGCCGCTATCAGGAGGCCCGCGGCGCAGGTGAGGACAAAGAGACCGCTTATTACACGATGTTTCACGGGACGGCGCACGTCGTCCTTGGCTCCGGCCTGACGATCGCGGGCGCAACATTCTGTCTGCACTTCACCAACCTGCCGTACTTCCAGACCCTGGGCATCCCACTGGCGATCGGCATGGTCGTGGTGGTCTTTGCCGCACTCACCCTCGGGCCGGCCGTCATCACCGTGGTCACCCGCTTCGGCCGGCTCGAACCCAAACGCGCACTGCGGGTGCGAGGTTGGCGCAAAATCGGGGCCGCGGTGGTCCGCTGGCCGGGACCGATCCTGGTCGCGACGATCGCCCTGGCTCTGGTCGGGCTGCTGACCCTGCCGGGATACCGGACCAACTACAACGACCGGAACTATCTGCCCGCTGACCTGCCCGCACAGCTGGGATACCAGGCTGCCGACCGGCATTTCTCGCCGGCGCGGATGAATCCGGAGCTGCTGCTGATCGAATCCGATCACGATCTGCGCAATCCGGCCGACTTCCTGGTGATCGACAAGATCGCCAAGGCGATCTTCCGTGTGCCGGGAATCTCACGCGTGCAGGCGATCACGCGCCCGCAGGGTACGCCGATCCAGCACACGACGATTCCGTTCCAGCTGAGCATGCAGGGCACGACGCAGAAGATGAACGAGAAGTACAACCAGGACATGACGGCCAACATGCTCAAACAGGCCGATGACATGCAGAACACCATCGACACCATGACGAAGATGCAGGGCATCACCGAGCAGATGGCCGGCGTCATGCACAACATGGTCGCCCAGATGAAGAACATGACCGTCGACATCCAGCAGTTGCGTGACAACATCGCCAACTTCGACGACTTCTTCCGGCCACTGCGGAACTACTTCTATTGGGAGCCACACTGTTTCGACATCCCAGTGTGCTGGTCGATCCGCTCGATCTTCGACACCCTTGACGGTATCGACACCATGACCGACGACATCCAGGCATTGCTGCCGCAGATGGAGAAGCTCGACGTTCTGATGCCGCAGATGGTGGCCTTGATGCCCGGAATGGTCGAGACCATGAAGAGCATGAAGACGATGATGCTTACCATGTATGCCACCCAGAAAGGCATGCAGGATCAGCAGACCGCGGCGTCGGAGAATCAGACCGCGATGGGACAGGCCTTCGACGAGTCCAAGAACGACGACTCGTTCTACCTGCCGCCGGAGACCTTCAACAATCCTGATTTCAAACGCGGTATCAAGCAGTTTCTCTCACCTGACGGCAAGGCGGTCCGGTTCATCATCAGCCATGACGGTGACCCGATGACCCCCGAGGGCATCGCGAAGATCGATGGGATCAAGCAGGCTGCCAAGGAGGCGATGAAGGGCACACCCCTGGAAGGGTCGAAGATCTTCCTCGGTGGCACCGCAGCGACGTTCCACGATATGCAGGAAGGTGCGAACTACGACCTGCTGATCGCCGGAATCGCCTCGCTGTGCCTGATTTTCATCATCATGCTGATCCTCACCCGCAGTGTCGTCGCCGCGGCCGTCATCGTGGGGACGGTTGCGTTGTCGCTGGGTGCGTCGTTCGGGTTGTCGGTACTGATCTGGCAGCACATCATCGGTATCGAGCTGCACTGGATGGTGCTGGCGATGTCGGTGATCATCCTGCTGGCGGTGGGCGCGGATTACAACCTGCTACTGGTGTCGCGGTTCAAGGAGGAGATTCACGCCGGATTGAACACCGGCATCATCCGATCCATGGGCGGCACCGGATCGGTCGTGACCTCTGCCGGTCTGGTGTTCGCGTTTACGATGGCTTCGATGGCAGTCAGCCCGCTGACGGTGATGGCTCAGGTCGGTACCACCATCGGACTGGGCCTGATGTTCGACACCCTGGTGGTCCGGTCCTTCATGACGCCGTCTATTGCCGCTCTGCTGGGCAAGTGGTTCTGGTGGCCGCAGCGCGTGCGGCAGCGTCCCGTCGCCGAGCCGTGGCCGGCCGTCCCGCCCAAAGAGGAAGCACTGCTGTGAGCGTCGCCGGCGATGATCGATCCGGGTGCGCCACGATAACCGAGGGCGAACCGAGAAGCGCCGAACTGGATTCGGACCTACAGCAGGTCCTGATGAAACTGTGGTTGTTCCTGCGTCGCGGTCAGTCGCACTATCTCAAGGTCGGCGGCGGACTGACGATGTCGCAATTGTCAATCCTGCTCACTCTTTTCGACCAGGGCCCGATGCGGCTGGCGAGCCTGGCCGCGCGCGAGAGGTTGCGCGCCCCGACCATCACGGTGGCGATCCGCCGACTTGAGAAGCTCGGCCTCGTCGAAAGGTCCTCTGACCCATCGGATCACCGGGCCGTCCTGATCGCCGTCACACCGCTCGGGCTGTCTCATCATCGTCAGTCGCTGGCCGATCGGATCGCGGTACTCACTGCCGCGTTGGCGACCCTGAGCGAAGAAGAACGGGACGCCATCCGGCAGTCGCTCGGGCCGCTGGACCGGCTCGCTGAGCTCGCCGACGCGCGATCGGCCCCCACCTCCGACTACTGACTGCGCCGGTGGAACCCTTCGGCTGAGGCGGTGGTCGACACCGAGCCGGTGCGGGCGGCCGAGCGCTCACTGTCTTCCTCCGGAGTTCGGTGTTTCACCGGGTGCCTGGCGGGCATACCTTTCGGGACGCTCGCGACGATGCGGGTGCATCACGCTGAGGAGTCAAACGATGAACCTCACTCGCACCAAAAGCGTCGAGCGGTCGATCGCCGACACCGAAGAGTCCGAGCATCAGCTCCGCAAAGAGCTGGGTCCCGTGCAACTCGTGGTGTTCGGAGTCGGCGTCATCCTCGGCACCGGGATTTTCGTGCTGACGGGGGAGGCCGCCGGGGAGAAGGCCGGGCCGGCCATTGCCTTGTCGTTTGTGTTCTCGGGCATTGCTTGTGCTTTGGCTGCATTGTGTTACGCGGAATTCGCCAGCACGGTTCCGGTGGCCGGCTCGGCGTACACGTTTTCCTATGCCAGCCTCGGGGAAATGGTCGCCTGGATCATCGGCTGGGACTTGATCCTGGAACTTGCGCTCGGTGCCAGCACGGTGGCGGTGGGCTGGTCGGGCTACTTCGCGGACCTGATGGACGGGGCCGGCCTTCGCATTCCCGGCTGGGCGTACGGCGAGGGTCACAACCTGGTCGCCGCTGCCATCGTGCTGATGCTCACCGCTGTGCTGTGCATGGGGATCAAGATCTCCTCGCAGGTCAACTTCGTTTTCGTGGCTATCAAAGTCGCCATTGTGCTGCTGGTCATCGTGGCAGGCATGTTCTTCATCAAATGGAGCAACTATTCGCCGTTCGTTCCACCATCGGGTTCGCCGGCAGCTTCGGGCGGCAAGGAGACAGCCTCGCTGCTGCAAGATCTGGGTGTGTCGCCGGGCGCGTTCGGGGTGAGCGGGATCTTCACCGGGGCAGCTCTGGTGTTCTTCGCCTACATCGGTTTCGATATCGTCGCGACCGCGGCAGAGGAGACCAAGAAGCCGCAACGGGACATGCCGATCGGCATCTTCGGCTCGCTGGGGATCTGCACGGTCCTGTACGTCGCGGTGTCGCTGGTGGTGACCGGGATGGTCAAGTACACCGACATCAAGGTCGACGCCCCACTGGCGGAGGCGTTTCGCTCGGTGGGCCATCCAGCCTTCGCGACGGTGATCTCGGTCGGGGCGTTGGTCGGGCTGACGACCGTCATCCTCGTGCTCATGCTCGGCCAGAGCCGGGTCTTTTTCGCGATGAGCAGAGATCGGTTGCTGCCGGAATCATTTGCGAGAGTCAGTCCTCGGTTCGGCACGCCGCTGCGCACGACGATCCTGACCGGTGTCGCGGTGGCATTGATCTCGACGTTCGTGCCGTTGACCGCGTTGGCCGAGCTGGTGAACATCGGCACACTGTTCGCGTTCGTCCTCGTCGCCATCGGCGTCCTGGTGCTGCGCCGTACCCGTCCTGATCTCAAGCGCGCCTTCCGCTGCCCCGCCGTACCGATCGTGCCCGTCCTTGCCGCCCTGACCGCCTTCTATCTGATGCTCAACCTGCCCACCGCGACATGGATCCGGTTCTTTCTCTGGATGGCGCTGGGCCTGGTGGTTTACTTCGCCCACGGTCGACGGAGCAGCCGCTTGGCTACCGACCCGGACTATGCCCGCGACTCCAGGAAGGGCGATGCAGTGTCGTCGTCGGCCGGGGGTACAACGTAGGCGGCATGCCAACCGACTCTGCGTCGACTACCGCCCATGCGGTCTATCCTCTCGCTGAGACAGTCGATTCCGGTTTACGATCCACCCCCATAGGGGCGGCATCCACAGCGGCGCGGGTGCGCTATCGGCAAACGGGCACGGCGGTGACGAGATGGCAGGGACGTATGCGGTGATGATGGTGGCAGCGGCAATGGCTGTGCACACCTGGCGGTATCGCTAGCCGGCGCTCGCACCATCGGGTTCGCGCCGGCCGGTTCCTCAGCTCTGCAGGAAAACGACGTTCTGGTCGAGCGCATTGCGGGGCACATGCACTGCGTTGGCGGGGAAGTCGGGGTCCGGGTAACCGATCGCGATTCCGCACAGCACCCGCATATCCGGGCCGATGCCCAGTTGTTCGCGCACCGTGTCGGGATAGCCGGCAATCGACACCTGCACGCAGCTGCCGAGTCCACGTGCGGTCAGCCCCAGCAGGAATGTCTGCAGGAACATGCCGACGCCGAGGCTGTCGACGAAATCCAGATCGCGATGCATGCAGACGATGCCTGCCATGGGCGCTCGGAAGAACTCCCAGTTTCGCCGGACGGCCAGCCGTCTGGCCTCGGCATCGTGCCGGGGCACTCCCATCGCGCCGTACACCAGTGAGCCCAGGTCTCGCCGGAAGTGCGCGAACTCCGGAGGCAGGACCGGCACCCGCGGGGCACCCGCGTCTGCCTCTGCCAGCAGTGCCTCCACCAGGCGGTCGCGTGCCGGACCCGAGGCGATGACCACCTGCCACGGTTGGATGTTCGAATTCGAGGGCGCGCGGGTGGCGAGCGCAAGGGCCTCGGTGACCAACTCGTTGGGCACCGGCTTGTCCCGCAGGAAGAGCCGCGTCGAGTGACGTTGCAGGACAACCTCTTCGAAGTCAACCATCGCTTGCTCCTGGTCGGACGATCAGAACGGTCTTACCGGGCCGCCGGTGCGGCAGCTTTCCGCTCTCGAACGCCGCACGACCGTCTTCCAGTGCGAAGGTATCGGCGATCGCGATATGCAGCCGGTCGTCGTCGACCAGGTGCGCAAGATGGGCCAGCTCAGACCGGTCGGGGGTGACGATGAAGAATGTCGCTTGCACCTCGAAGGCGTCGGCCAAGCCGGCCGGTGGAGGGGCCGACAACGTGACCAGCCGACCGCCCCGCCGCAGGACCGCGAACGAACGGTCCAGCGTGCCACCACCGACGGTATCGATCACAACATCGAATTCCCGCACGGCGGTGTCGAAGTCTTCGGTCCGCGTGTCGATCACGTGGCGGGCGCCGAGTGCAACGACGTAGTCCCGGGCATCACTTCGTACCGTGGTGGTGACCTCGGCGCCGAGACCACTGGCGAGCTCGACGGCCAGAGCGCCCACTCCGCCGGCGCCGCCGTGGACCAGCACCCGATCCCCCTCGGTCACCACGGCGTGGTCGACCAGTGCCTGCCAGGCCGTCAGCCCCGCCAGCGGCAGCGCCGCCGACGCGACGTGAGAAACGGTGGCCGGTCGAGGTGCGAGGTCGGAGGCCGGTACTGCGACGAATTCGGCCGCCGCACCGTCGCGATCGAACTGGATCAGCCCAAACACCTCGTCGCCGACTGCGATGTCGGTGACATCGGTACCGATCGCCGCCACCACACCGGAGACCTCGTGGGATGGGATGATCGGCGTCCGGTCGACGCCGTCGCGGGTCCAGGTTTCCTCCCAGGTGAGTTCATCGAAGGTGATGGCCGCCGCGTGGACGGCGACCAGCACTTCCCTGTCAGCGGGGACCGGAACCGGTGCGCGCTCGACGGTCAGTTCCTCGGGGCCGCCGCGGCGGTGTGCGCGCAGAGCGGTCATCTCAGCCATCGCGCGTGCCCTCAGAAGCCCTTGGCCGCGAACCAGTTCAAGGCGACCTCGGCGACATCGCGCCACCCGTGATCCATCGTCAGCGAATGTCCGCGACCGTCGATCTCGTGGAGTTCGGTGTCGGACTTCCCCTTGGCGTACATCCCGAATACTTCCTTGGTGACCTTCAGCGGAACCGTGTGGTCCTCGGTGCCCGAGGTCAACAGCAGCGGACCACGATCGGCGAGATGTGTGTCGACCTTGGCCGGCGAGTGCCTGGAGAAATTGGCTCCTGCATCCTCGAACAGCGGTAGTCCCGGGCCGGGAATCGTCCACTGTCCGTGCAGTTGATCGGACTCCTCCTCGGACA
This sequence comes from Mycolicibacterium komossense, assembly GCF_025822605.1. Classification (GTDB taxonomy): domain Bacteria; phylum Actinomycetota; class Actinomycetes; order Mycobacteriales; family Mycobacteriaceae; genus Mycobacterium; species Mycobacterium komossense. Next base: position 7,890 of record NZ_JACKTY010000014.1, read on the forward strand.
GGGCGTTGCCGAACGCGTAGTGAAACTGCTTGGCGGTCAACGAGACTGTGCGATGCTTGTTCGCGGGATTGCCCAGTACCGGGAACGCCGAGCGGAGCTGCGCCAGCGGGAGCGCCTTGACTCCTTTGATCGGGGCGGGGTCGATCGCGACGGCGGCGGCAATGTCACCGGCCGCCAGAAGTTCCTGGGCGATCAGGCCGCCGAAAGAATGCCCGACGACGATCGGCTTGCTCTCATGCTTGTGGTCGGTGTTGCCGATCAACCCCGTGTAGTGCTCGACGATCGACCCGATGCCGACGTCGTTGAGTGCGTCGGCGTTGGCGCGGGTGGCGGCGACGGTGTCGCCGTCACCGGGCCAGCCCGGGGCGCTGACGTCGTAGCCGTGCTCGGCGAACAACTCCAGCCAGGGCTGCCATGCGCTGGAGTGGACCCACAAGCCGTGGATGAAGATGACGGGATTGGCTTTGGTGACGCTCATTTCGGTTCCTGTCGGGTGGGTGCGGAGCGCACGAGCTCGGTCCAAACAGTGGTGACGTACTGCTGGTCAGGGAAACAGTAAGTTCAGCCAGCTCCCAGGGGGTGGTGAATCGGCCAGTCGATGCTGCGGGCTTTTCCCGCTGTCCGCGCCGCAGGGCCGTCTACGCGTCAGCTCGATTCACGTTCGAGGCGATGCGGACTACCGCGGCACCTGGATGAATTCTGGTTTGCCGGTCGCGGGTGCCGATACCGTGACGGGGTGCGCCCCGTCCCGATGATACGAATGGCACCGCTACTGCTGGTGCCCGCGATGTTGGCGGCCAGCACGTTTCCCGGCCAGTTTCACGTATCACCCGGCTATTGGGTGCTGTCATGCCTGGCGGCCGGCGTATTCGCCCTCGGTCGGCGGTGGCCTTTGTCGACTTCGATCGTGTTGTCGGTGTTGGCGGTGCCGTTGTTCGCCGCCGAGGCGTGGGGGCTGTCGGGTTTGGTGCCGTACCTGGGTGCGGTGGCGGTGGCTGATCTGGCTGCCCGCAGCGATCGCGACCGAGACATCGCCGCGGCGGCGCTGTGCTGGTCGGTGGCCCTGTTGCTGGGTAATTGGCTGGACGCGCACACGTCGTTGTGGAATGCCGTCAACGCCGTCACCATCGTGGCGGGCGTAGGTGCGCCGGTCCTGCTCGGTCTGTATCTGCGGGGCCAACGACGCCTGGCGATCGTCTATCGGGAGCGTGCGCGGGATGCGGAAATGCGCAGAGCGGCGGCAGAGTTCACCATCCGCTCACAGGAGCGCGCGGCGATGGCACGTGAACTGCACGACCTCGTCGCGCATCACATGGCGTCGATCGTGTTGCGCGTCGCGGTAGCCGAGCACGTACTCGACGGGGTTGATCCGCGGGTGGCTGACGTGCTGGGCGACGTTCACCGCACGGCCTCCGATGCGCTGGCCGACATCCGGCGGCTGCAGAACGCGCTGCGTGATCCGGCGTTGACCGACGTCGCGATGATCGAACGGGACGCAATGTGGACCGAGATCGAATCGGCCATCGGCCGCACTCGCGCCGCTGGGTTCACCGTGGCGGCCGATATCGACCGCCACATCGACGGGTTGGACGCACTCGCGCGTCTGACAGTGTTGCGTGTGACGCAAGAGGCGCTGACGAATGTGATGAAGCATGCTCTCGGGTCTGCTCCCGTGGAGCTGACGATCGGTCGAGAAGGTGATGGCGTCGCGGTTCGCGTCAGCAGCGCATACGCCCCTGAGTCCGCGCCCAATGCCGACGGCCACGGAATCATCGGAATGACAGAGCGCCTGCAACTCGTCGACGGCCGGCTCGACGTCCGAACGAGCCCGCCCGTCTGGGTGATCGACGCGTGGCTACCCCGGGCTGCGGACGCAGCGCAGGACGCTGCGCGATGACCGCGATCCGGGTGCTGATCGTCGACGACCAGAGACTGGTGCGCGCCGGTCTGCGCATGTTGTGCGAGTCCACGGTCGACATCGACGTGGTCGGCGAGGCTGCCGATGGAGCACAGGCGGTCCGACTGGCCGCAGAGCTGACGCCGGACGTCATCCTGATGGACCTGCGGATGCCCGGGCTGGGTGGTGTCGAGGCCACCCGCCTGCTGATGTCTACCAGGCCGGAATCAAAGGTGTTGGCGCTGACCACATTCGATGATGACGAACATCTATACCCGGCGCTGGCGGCAGGGGCGGCGGGCTTCCTCGTCAAGGACACCAGCCCGGCCGATCTCGTCGCGGCCATCCGGCGGGCGGCCGGTGGTGATATCACCGTCTCGCCACACCTGTTGCGGCGCTTGGTCGAGCGGGCGGTGGAATCGCAACCTGCAAACGCCGCCGCTGGCCTGGTGTCTGCCCCGGCGCCCCTCACCACCCGCGAGCTGGAAGTGCTGCCACTGGTCGTCGAGGGGCTGTCGAACCAAGAGATCGCCGATCAGTTGCACCTCGGCGTCACGACGGTGAAGACGCACATCGCAAACCTGATGGACAAGACCGGCTCGGAGAACCGGGTTCAACTGGCCGTCTACGGGTATCAGCGCATGGCGTGACCAGGCATGTCCATCGTCATCGGAGCTTGCTCCTGGCCCGGTGCGAGTACGAGGAACTGGCCCATCATGCCCTGATCTTCGTGCATCGCGAGATGGCAGTGGTACATGTAGGGCAACGCCGCGTCGGTGTAGTCGGCGAACCTGATCGCCAGCCGAATTCGTTGTCCCGGAGGGGCGTACACCGTGTCTTTGTAGCCTGCGAGTTCTGCGGGCGGTGGCGATCCGTCGATGTCGATGATCCGGAACTGGACGTCGTGCACATGGAAGTTGTGCGGCCAGTTGTCGACGTTGCGCACCGTCCAGATCTCATCGACGTCGACCGTGGTGCTGAAGTCGATGCGGTTCATGTCCATCCGGTTCTTGTTGATCATGAACCACTGCAGGTCAAATGACCTCTGCAGGCCCACCTGTGCGGTATCGGTGGCCGGCAGGTCGGCCAGTCGAGAGGGAAGGGCGGCGCTCGGTCGCAGTATCCGCTCGGGCCGCAGCTCGAGAATGTGGAAGGTGTCGTCGATGCCGAATCGTGCTGCTTCGGCGGGTTTCAATCCGGCGCGATTCGCGATGGGGAACGACCGCAGCGAGACCGGCTCACCAGAGCGCATGTCGACGACGATCTCGACTCGCTCACCGGGGCTGAGCTGGATGCGGCTGATCGGCACCGGTGTGGAGAGCAGACCGCCGTCACTACCGACCACGTGGAATTCACGGTCGTCTCCGAAGCCCAGATTGTACAGCCGACCTCCTGAACCGTTCAGAATTCGCAGCCGAACCCGCTCGGATCGAACCGGAAGATATGCTCCCGCAATACCATTGGTGACGATGGTGTTGCCGAGAAGGCCGACGTCAGTCCGATCGGATTCATCGAGCGCGCCGGTGTCGGTGAACCGTCGATCCTGGATGATCAACGGAATGTCGTCCACTCCGTAGTCACCCGGCAGCCCGGCGCTCGGATGATCGTCATCGATGATGAACAGGCCGGCCAAACCGCGGTAGATGTGCTTTTCGGTCTCGCCGTGCGGATGCGGGTGGTACCACAGCGTTGCCGCCGGCTGTCGAACCGTCCACGTCGGCTCCCAGTGCCCGCCGGGTTGGACGGTCTGATGCGGGCCGCCGTCACATCGGGCGGGCAGGTGCATGCCGTGCCAGTGCACGGTGGTCGGCACCGACAGCGCGTTGTCGAACTGCACACAGACGGTCTCCCCGCTGCGGGCCCGCAGGGTCGGTCCGAGGATCGAACCGTTGTAACCCCAGGTGGGGGTGTTCGTCCCCACGACCATCGGTGTCACTCCCGGCGCCGCCCGCAACCTGAACGTCCGGATGCCGTCGCGGTCGACGGTGGAGTCGGCCAGCGGTGGGATCGGCAGTGGACGAGAGGTGCCGGCGTCCCACCGTGGGGCCGGGGTGGTCACATTCGAACAGGACAGCGACAACGCCACCGGAGCCGCCGCCAGGCCGAAGAGAAACTGTCGTCGAGATGGGGCTGGCACGCTCGCTCCGAAGGGTTGTGGTCGACCAATTGGCCCTTCAAGTCTTCGGCGTTGCAGGTCCGCCCGAATCGGCCACGAAGCCGGCGAAACCTGAGCTGAACTCCTCCGTCGGGACCTTGCGCGGTGCGGTGCAGTCTGGTACTCGGGCGACGCTTGGCTACGTCAGTGCCATGTCCCAGAACGCAATTTCGTGGGTCAGCACGTCGCCGATCAGCTCGCTGTACACGTCGGGAGTCGCCAGTTCGTGCAGTCCCTCGACGTAGGCCGCGAACCCCGGATCGGTCCAGTGTTCGACGAACTCGGCGAACGGTGATGTCGGAGACGCCGCCGAGGCCCAGCCGAGCAGGTACACCCGCTCCAGGGCCCACAACGCCGTCACCGCGGCATCGTAGGGCGCGTCGTCCAGACGCTGCAGGAGCGTGCGATAGGCCAGGGTTGCCGGCAGCGGCGGCTGATCCAGTTCGACCCCGCGGCGCGCCGCCTGTACGTCGAACCAGTCGAGCTCGGCGATCAGTGCCACACATCCGCCCGCGAGCACGCCCTGAGCCGGCCGCGGGGCGCGCGCCAGCAGGCGGGCCTGGAAGGTGACCAGGTCGGCCACGAACACGGCGTCCTGGGCCAACCACCGGTCGAACGCCACCTCGGTGATCGTGCCGTCACGAACGGCGTCGAGGAACGGATGTCGGATAGCTGAATTCCATCGGGCGTCGAGCACGTCCGACAGAGTAGTCAGCGTCAGCCGGCGGGTGGCGCGGCCTCAGACCGGTGTCGGCACGCGCGCCGCTGCGGCGGACAGCGTCATTTCCTGCCGGAGCGCAGTGAAGTCCGAAATCGTCTTCGTCGCCACGGTGGCTACCGGACGGGCGTCGCGGCCCGTGGCGTCCTTCTTCGACACCATCACCACGCTGTCGATATAAGGCTGGATGGTGGTGGCGTTCTGCACCGTCGCGACGATGACCAGTTGGAAGCCGAACTTGCGGAACGCCTGCAGGGCCTGCTGAGCGAACTGCGGGTCGGACTTGGAGAACGCCTCGTCCAGCATCAACTGTGCGAAGACCGGCTTGTTGTCCGCGCTGTCCGGGTTGGCCAGGTTGAAACTCAGTGCGCCCGCCAGACAGAAGGCCATCAGCTTCTCCTGCTCGCCGCCGGAGTTGTCGCCGGCGTTACTGTGCGTGCGGATCAGCTCCTCGGTGCTGACATCCCATTCGGCGCAGTCGAAGGTGAACCGGTTACGGACATCGAGCGCATCGCGCGTCCAGGCCCTGTCCTCGGGGGCGGCCGACGCCATCCGGTTTCGCAACCGCAGGATGTCGGCGTACTGGTCCAGGATCGCCTGTTTGTCACCGAGTCCGACCTCGGCGATGCGACGCGAGATGGCTTTGACGATCTCGGTGAGTTCGGCGACCGCAGTCAGGCTGCGCGGCGTGGCCCGCAGCGTCAGTCGGGTGCCGCGGTTGAACTCCACCGAACCCAGACCGGTGTTGACCCGGTTGATTTGGTCGGTGATCCGCCGGGTCTCCTGCTCGGCCACCCGGTGCAGGGTCAGGATCGCGTCGGGAGCCTGTTCGGTGACCAGACGCATCATGCGCTCGTAGGCCTCGGGCAGCTCGCGCTCGTCGATGTGCCGGCACAACGCCACGTAGTCGTGCACCCGTTCGTCGAACACATCGCTGTCGTTGGGGATCGCGTCGGGGAACGCGGTATCGAAGGTGTTGAGGATCCGGGCGAGCTCGTCATAAGAGCGCCTTCGGCTTTCGCGCAGCTGTTCGCGTTCGCGGCGGATCGCGTTGAACACGGCCTCCCGGTGCGGTTCGGGGTTGAGCAGCTCCAACGTCACCGGAACATCGCCGGCGTAGCGGTCCAGCAGTTCGGTCAGCGGCTCGGAAACGAACGCCGGGGTGAGTCGTTCCTGCAGTTCTAGCAGCCGGGTACGTCGACCGTCGAGGTCGTCGCGACGCGTCTGGATGGCGCCGCGGCGGGTCATCAGAGTCTGGATCTCCTCCCAGCACTGATCGGCGCGCGCGTTGAGCGCCTCGATGTCGGGATGGTCGGCGAGCAGAAGTTCATACTGTTCGCGCAGCCGGTCGGAATGCCGGTCAGCGGTCTCGGTGTCGATCTGATTCCATTGCGGGAACTGCTCGCAGATGGCCTTGCAGGCCGCGGCGCGGTCACGCCACTGCTGGCGCTGCGCGGCGATATCGTCGGCAGCGCGCCGGGCCTGGTGGTAGGCCTCCTCGGCGTTGGCGAGATCGAGTGTCAGCGCGTCTATCTTGGCGGCCACGTCACCCTGGAACAGGTAATCGGATTGCCGCAGCGGGCGCCGGTCGTCCTTGATCGCCAAGCGGTCCGAGTCCTTGTACAGGCCGGCATCGGTGACTGCGCGCCGGAACCGGGGAAACACGTCGGGGGTGTCGACACAGATGTGATCGCCGGCCGCAGCGATCACATCAGCCGCCTCGGCGGCACAGCTGTGGGCCGGGTCGACGACGAACAGCTTGCCCGCCAACGTATTCAGCTCGGCTTCGACAGGGTTGGCTCCGACGAACGAGGCACGGACATGGTGCAGTTGCAGCCGCCCGCCCATATTCGTCTCGTTGACGAACCGCAACACTGCCGCGTAGTGACTGTCCGGGACCAACAGCCGCAGGCCCACCCCACGCAGCACCTTCTCCACGGCGACGCGCCATCGGCTCTGCTCGGGCCGCAGGTCCATCAGCTCGGCGATGTACGGCAGCTCACCCGGCTCGACACCGACGGCCGCGCAGATGTGTTCGCGCATCGTGATCGCGAACTCCGGCAGCGCCGAGCCGACGTGCTCGACCCGTTTGAGCTCTTTGGCGGCGTCGTCACGGACGATCCGGGCGGATTTCTGCGCGTACTCGGCATCGGTGGACGCTTCTCTGCCGCGGTCAAGTTTGGCCAGCAGTTCGGTGGCCGTGGAGCTGAGCTCCTCCCGCAGATTCCAGAAATCGTCGGCGGTATCCGGGATGTCGAGGCCCTGGGCGGTGATCAGCGATTCGTAGGCCGCGCGCCGGCGCGACACCTCTTCGGCCTGGGCTTCGGCGCCGCCAACCTGTGACTGCAGTGGTCCTACGGTGGCACTCGACCCGCTGATCTGCGCGTTGAGCGAATCACCCTCGGCCTTGGCCAGATTCAGCTGGCGGGTGACATCTTCGTACTCGTTGCCGAGTTGGTCGATCGTGGCGTCCAGTGAGTCGATCTGGGCCGGGCACTGCGCCAGGCGGACGTGGTCGGTGTACGCGCGGACCATCGGTTGGTCCACCAGGTCGATGATGCCCAGGTCGGAGGATTCGGAGCCGTAGCGCTGCTGGATCTTCTCGATATCACCGAGGATCTTGCGTTTGCGCTGGGCGACCGCCAGCAATTCGCGGGCGTCTACCAGGGGATCGATCTGGCGCAGCGCGTCGGGGAGACGGGTCAGGCTGCTCGGCTCGTCGAGCATGAATTCGCGGACGAACTGTTCCAGTCCGCCAACGCTTTTCAGTGACTTGGCTTTGCCGAGCAACTGCTGAGCGGCGTCGGAGGCGCGGATGCCGATCGTCGCATACAGCTGCGCGAGGTACTGCGACTCCACTTTGGTGGAGAATCGCCAGTCGTCTTTGAATACGGCGGAGTCGAACCGTCCGGCCGCCCACCGGTTGCAGATGTCCTCGATGTCGCGGTCGCCGTCGGCCAGGACGAACCGGCTCGACGAGTCCGATCGGGACTCGCCGGTAAGCCATTTGAGTACCAGGCCGGTCACCGATCGGCCGGTGTTGCTGGCATAGGTGACCGCGACCGCAGACCACGCGGCGCCGTCGCCGCGCAGGTACATGACCTTGCTGGCGCCGCCGTCACTGCGCTGCCCCCAGGCGCCACGGACGTACTTGTCGACGGTACGACGCCCGGCGCTGGAACCCGCAGCCGAATTGTCGCCGGAGGCGTTGAAGTTGCGCCGGTTGAACGGCAGGAAGCCTAGCGAAATAGCGTCGAGCAGTGAGGATTTGCCGCTACCGGAGGCGCCTGCGATCAGTGCCCCGCCCTCGCTGAACGGGATGGAGTGGTACCCGTCGAACACACCCCAGTTGATGACCTGCAGGCGGGACAGGTGGAATTGCTCAGGCATCTGCAGTGACATCCTCGTCGTCCGGCAGGCTCGGGCTCCCGCCACCCAACAGCAGTTCGAACTGCTGTTGCAACTCGTTGATAACCGAAGCCGTCATGATCGCGGTGATCACCGGGCTCACGGTGTAGCTGTCGTCGTCGTCGCGGCTCTTGCGGAGGATCTCCAGTCCGGTCAGGCGAGCGATGGCCGCGTCGATGCGGGCCGTGAAGGTCACCGTGTCTCGGTCGGTGTCGTTGAGCACCCCGGAGAACAGGGCATGCACCTCGTCACGGCTGATCAGGACGGTCTGGTCGCCGGAGGCGCGCATCATCTGTGCCAGGTGCAGCGCCAGGATCGAGTCGTAGGTGCCCAGTGGCTCACGGCGCAGAAGCTTGACACCCCTTGCCGATTCGTAGCGGGCCTGCTCGACGAAAGCGACTCCTTCACCGGCGTAAGCGGTTTCGACGATGCGCAGAAGGAGGTCCAGTTCCGAGAGGCGCACGCTCAGTTGGGCACGGTACTCCAGCACCCACGTGTAGAGGTCACGGTCGGATTCGGCGCTGATATAGCGCCGCGTCAGCAGTTGCTGAAGCGCCCAGCAGGCGCGGTCGGGCAGTTCACTGACATCGCCGTCGAAGCGGGGTCGGCGTTGGTGCGGCGGGCGGGCGGTCTGGTCGACCTGGGGCAACGACGAGAAATCGATGTCCTGTTCGGTACTCATGCCGTGGCTCCCAGCAGGCTCGAGATCGGCTCGGTGAACATCAGGTGCGGGACCTCCATCTCACGGTCGCGACCGTCCAGGGACTGGAACCGGACCGTGACGGGCTGGGCTGTGTGTGGGTCCTGGGCGGGCTGTTTGAGCGCCCAGGACCAGAGCACGATGACGTGGCCGAGGTACGCGGAATCGAGCATCCCGACGGCGTCGGGGAGTGACAGCGGGCCGGCCACGATCGCGCTGTTGATCATGTCGGACATCGCAGGCGCGTCCACCTGCGTAGTCAGCGCGGCGAAGCTGGCCAGATCGACTTCGGTGCCCGCGGGTTGGGCGGGCTTCGGATTCGACAGGTCGCCGATCCGAAAGCTCAGCGCGCCAATCGAACTGATCGCATGCCGGGCAAGGGGCAGCTCCAGGTCGAGGCGAGAATCGGTCAGCGATTCCTTGAGTAGGGCGCGGGCGGCGCCGATCGCCTCGTTGAGCTGGCGAGCCACGCCACGACTTTGTTCGAGTGTGCCGAAGGCCGTGAAGCGTTTGACCCGCTGCGCGCAGCGCTGCTGAATGCGTTCCACCTCGTCGATCTGGTAGCCGACCAGCTCGAAGAACCCGGCCATCACCTTCCGCAGCGCCGGATCCAGCGCCGGAAGCGCCTCCGCCACCGCAGCGACGTCGGCTTCGAACTCGGCGCGCTGATCTGGGTCGTTGATCATCCGCAGGAAGGCGCGGTGGGAGTCGCGGCCCTGGGAGTCCCAGGCGAGTTGATAGTCGGCATACATCTGGCGCTGGCGATCGCGGTATTCGACATTGCTGTCGATTGGCTCGTCAAGGGCGGCGGTGGCCTGCTCGATCATCGTGCCGTACTGGCCGATGTCGGTGATCAGTCGTTCCATCTGCAGGGCGATCGCGCGCGCCTCGTCGTACACGTCGATCAGGTCGACCTCGGGCTGTGGGCGGCCCAGATCGCCGTGGTCGAGAGCATCGAGTTCGGCGTGCAGTGCGGCAATCTCGGCCTCGATGCCGGCGCGGATGCGGTCGGGATCGTTGCCCACCCGAACGGCGATCTGTTTGAGCCGGGAGGCGATCCCGTTGATCGAGCCGCCGGTGGCGATGGTGTCCTGGCGGCGCATACCGCGTAGGAAGTCCAGCGCTCGGCGCGCCTCCTGGGTCAGGTAACAGAGGTTGCGTTCGACGCCGGTGCGCTGGTCGGCGACCCGGTGCAACCAGCCCTGGCTGGCCCACGACTTGATCAACGCCAGGCCGGATTGCTCACCGCCCGGCGGACCGAGTTCGTCGAGGTCGCGTTCGAGGCGGACCACCAGATCGGGTTCACCCATCACGCCACCGCTGAGGTGACGTTCCATCAGCGTCGCATAAAGGCCCAGGTTGAGGGTGGCCAGCAGACGGATCGTCGGGGAGCCCTGGATCTCTCGGTTGAGTTCGAGCAGATCCGGGGCCGAAACTTCGGCGGTGTCCTCCACTGGCGCCTCCCTCCCGTCTGGTCTCCGTGCGTCATGCGTCGACGGTCCAAGATAGGGCACCGCGGCGACAGTGGATTGCGTGACAGGCGGGGCTCGGGGAGCGTGTCTGGACAGCCCTGCCCCACGGGTCTCAGTAGCCGCGTGAGCCTCACTGGTTGTGCTACCGAGGTGGAGCGAACGTACCCGTTTGGGCCTCAGTCATGCGTTCTTGGGTGGTTCGTCACAAAACCCGCTCAGCGTGTACCCGGCAGATGGGCCGGGTAGCCGAGTCGAAGAGGTGCATACGGCGCCCACCATTGCTGTCGATGCTGAAAGGCAAATCACTATGACTACACCGGATACTTCGACACTGCTCACGCAGCTGCGTACGGTTCTCGATCTGACCCACACCGAGATCCAGATCGCCGAGACCCGCGTCGCCCAGGCGCGGACCGACGCAGTACGCGACGAACTGAGCCAGAACGCCGAAAACGGTCGTGAGCGGGCTGCGGCCATCGAGTCCGCCATTCGGGACCTCGGTGGATTCCCCGACGTCATCGGCCCGATCCTGGGTCGCGCCGCGGCCGCGGTCAAAGCGCTCACCGAGCAGGCCGAACCGTTCGACGAGGCACTCCTGGGTGATCTCGCCCTGGAGGATCAGCTCGTCGACCGTGCTCGCTACATCAAGGCACTTGCCGTGGCGGCCAAGCAGCCGGAGGTGGAAAGGCTGGCCGAACGGCTCATCACGGCGCACTCCGCGACTGTGACATGGCTGACCACCGTGTTGGCCGAGGATGCGCTCGGCGGTCCGGCCGCCTTGCGGCGGACGCCACTGCAGGCTGTGGCCGGAGTGGCGGTCAAGCTGGCCAATCTGCCACTGAACTGGTCAGCTCGCGGTGTCGACCACGCCTTTGAGCTGCTGCGCACTGCGCGACCAGCCGTCGAGGACGTCGTCAACCGCGGCGCGCACGCCGGTGAGATCGCGGGCAAGGCGCTGGCCGCATCGCGCGACGGTGCACTGGCCGGCGCGGAGAAAGTCATCCGCCGCGAAGGCGCCACCGATGCAGCCGATGCCTTGCATCAGGCGCGCGCGGCCACCGGTGTTCTCGATTCCGAAGAGCTCCCCATCGAGGGCTTCGATGAGCTCAACGTGACCGAGGCCGTTGCCGCGGTCAAGGACCTGACGGATTCGTCCGATATCCGGGCGATCGTGGCTTATGAGGAGGCGAACAAGAACCGTGCCCGCGTGGTGTCTGCCGCTCAGACCCGCGTCGCGGCCATCGCTGCGGAGGTGGTCGGCATCAGCTGACGCGTGAAGGGCCGACCACTGTCGTCAGCAAACTGCCAATCGAACGCCCCCGCCGAGGGCCGCGGGGGCGTTCTGGCGTGTCTGGGAGGCCGGCGGCAACCGGGCCGGCCACGCCAGCAAAATGCCCTCCCAGTCAATTCGACACGCCTTCCCCGCGGGCGTCGAATGGCGGCCGCGATGGGGCTCGGCTAATTCACGAATTCGTTAATAACGGCACCGATCCAATGATCTGACAATGACTCGATTGCGAAAAAGACGGTCGCATTACCGGCGCAGTCCTGATATTTGACTATGCAAGGTCTTACTGAAGGCGCTGCGACGCGCATGGGACACCATTTGTGATGAAAAATATTGTCCTTCACGCCTGTCCGCAAGCAACCAAGATTGGCTGGTGGGTCGGGTAATTTGGCACATTATATTCAAATCAGCGATCACTGCCATTGCCAACTGGGTGCTTTTGATCCGAACGATCCCGAACTGGCAAAAGACTGTGGACTCTCTGGAAAGTTGCGGGTTCAGACACTTTTTTCGGGGAAGAGTGCACTATGGACATTCACAAGCCGTTGTGAAATAAGCCGCGCAGGGGGAATGTGATGCCAAAGATCTATGGGGTCATGGAGAAGGACCTTGTCGTCATGCATATTCTCGGCGACGTGTTTAGCGGCAAGCTGCGGGCGGGCGATCGAATCGACCGTAACGAGTTGGCCAAGAATATGGGTCTCAGTCGCGTGCCGATTCAAGAGGCGATGGTCCAGCTCGAGCACGACGGTGTCATCGTCACCCGGTATCACCGCGGCGCTTTCGTGGAGCGATTCGACGAAGCGACCATCCGCGAACATCACGAGATCTACGGTCAGCTCAACGGCCTGGCAGCCGCGCGGGCAGCCGCCGACCTCAACTCCTCCATCGTGGAGCGACTCGACGAGGTCGTCGAAATGATGCGGTCGGCGACGGACGCGGGGTCCTTTCAGGAGGCGGTGGGGGAGTATCGACGAGTCATCTGCGACGCCTACGCGGGGCCACGCCTGTCCGCGCTGATCCGCACCACCCGCAGCTTCATCCCGCCGGATTTCTGGAGGGCGTATCTCGCGGTCCATGCCGAATTCGTAGCGTCCTACGAGACCGAGACCGACGCGATCCGGCGCCATGATGTCGATGGTGCGCGCGTGGCCAATATGGATCGGTCGACGCTGCTTGCCACGATCATGCTCGCCGAGCTCTCCCAGCGCGGAGTGATCAAAGTCAACGTATCGCTGGAGTCGGGCAGGCCGCTGGTCGCGCACTGAGCCGGGGCTCATCGGGATCGGCTGCCCAGCACGGCTGCGAGCGTCTCGGTGAGCGCGTCGATGTCCGCCCTGTCGTTGTAGACATGGGTGGCGAGCCGGACGATGGACGACGTCGCGTTGTACCGTCCGGACCACACCCGGATGTCGGCGTCGAGCAGTCGCTGCTGAAGTGCCCCGATGTCGTTGTGCGGCAACAGGAAGGCGCGCATGCGTGGTGACAGTAAAGTGTCCCCGCCGGTCGGGACTGCGCCGATCTCCGGCAGCACTTCGGCCGCGTAGTCGGCTAGCTGTGTGCAATGGGCAACAGCGCCAACAGACTTCCACTGACGCCAAAGTTCCAGTGCGGCCGGCACGGCCAGTCGTGCGGCGGGATCGAACGTTCCCGGCCAGCCGAAGCGGGTGGCAAGGTGGTGCTCGTCGACGGTGAGCGACGTCTCGGCCGGGCGCAACCCGGTAGCCACCGCCGCGCGCGCCCACAAAATGCCCACCGCGCGGGGAACCGGCAGCCACTTGTGCACTGTGCCAAATGCAACGTCGACGTCTTGCCAAGCTCCCACGTCCACGTGGAACGGAGCGTGCGCGGCATCCACCACGACCGTCGCGCCCCGCTCGTGTCCCCAGCGGGCGAGGTCGTCGACCGGGAGCATCAGCGCGGCGGATGAGGTGATCGCGCTGAACTGCAGGACGGCCACCGAATCGCTGACCGCTCGCGACAGGTGATCAAGTAGTTCGGTACCGTCCGACACCGGCAGGGGAACCCCAACGACGAGCAGCCGGGCACCTGCCTCGTCGCACCGTCGCTGCCAGCCGCGGATGACCGACGAATACTCGCAGTCGAGGATCACGACGGTGTCGCCGCGGGACAGGGGCAACGACCGTTGCACCGCTGCCGCCCCCGACGTGGAGCTTGACGTCAGCGCGCAGTTCGCCGCATCGGGCAGACCCAGTTCGGTCGCCACCAGTTCGGCGATCGACGCCAGACGCGCTTGCAGCGCGTCGCCGAGGTGAACGATCGGGTCGGTCTCCAGCTCACGTCGAAGAGCTGCGCAATAGTCGAGCATCGCCCGTGGTGCCAAACCGTACGACGCGTGGTTGAGCATCACGAGTTCCCGCGCCAGCGGGAACTCGTCACGCCAGGGCTGTCTCATGGGACCACCATGCCACCGCCGGGGCTCAGCGCGCGCCGGCTCAGATCACCAGTGCGTCGACCGCGACAACACCTTCCGGCGACACGATCACCGGGTTGGCTTCGACGGCATCGACCGCCTCGCCGAGATCATCTGCCATCGCGGCGAATCCGACGATGACGTCGACCAGACCGTCAACATCGACGGCGCGGGAGCCGCGCCAGCCGTCGAGTAACGGCCGGATCCGTAGCCGATCCAACAGTTGACGAGCGTCACGAGATGCCAGCGGCGGGCAGGCGACAGCCCGGTCGGCGTGGAGTTCGACCAGCACACCACCGGCCGCGACGACGATCAGCGGGCCGAAGGCTGGGTCACGTACGAAACCGACGGAGATCTCGATGCCGTCGTCGGCCATCGTATCCACGCTGACGACCGGTCCCAGGGACTCGGCCATCGCTGCGTAGGCGATCGACAATGCCGCTTCATCGGCGATCCCCAACGCGACGCCGCCGACGTCGCTCTTGTGTTCGGCACCAAGTGTTTTCAGGGCCACGGGGTAGCCGATGGCATCCGCGGCCGATAATGCTTCTTCCAGGGAGTGTGCTGCCCGTGATTGCACGACGGGCACGCCGTAGCCGGCGAGTAATTCGAACGCCGGTACCGGGCCTGACGCCAACCGGTCGAGCCAATGCCGCCGCCGCGGGGTCTCTGTTGCGTCGGTGGCAGGCGGCAACGGCAGCGGCCAAGACGCCAGGTGCCCCAGCGCGGCCAAGCCGCTACGGGTCCCCTCCAGGACGGGAATCCCGTTCTCGCGTAACACTCGTGCCACGTCACTATCGATCGCGGACGGTACCGAGGCGAGTACGGCCAGGGGGGCGACGGTGCTCTTGGCAGCATCGAGCACGGCATCGGCGTAATCGGTATCGCCGTCGTACTCGGTGACCAGGTCGACGGCGAGCGCGGTCACGGCGACGGCGGGGTCTTCGCTGATGACCCGCAGGCAGGCACCGAACAGTGCTCTGGTGTCGGCGCCGGTGCCCCAGACATCGAGCGGATTGGTGGCCACCAGGCCCTCGTCGAGCAGATCGCCGAGCGCGGTGAGCGTGTCCTGAGCCAAGCCGGCGAAGGGCACGCCGAGGTCGTGTGCGAGATCAACGCACAAAGCCCGTTCGGCACCGGAATCATGCACGGTGGCGATACCACCTCGGGCCACCGCGCGTCGCGGGGTGGCGAAAAGTTCGATGGTGTCGGTGAATTCGGTGAGGTCGGTGACTCGGATCGCGCCGGTGGAGGCGCAGAACGCCGCCCACCCGGCGGCGTCGCCGGCAAGAGCGCCGGAGTGAGCGGCCACCATCGAACGCCCCAGAGGTGAACCACCCACGGTCAGAATCACCACGGGCACACCCTGGTCCGCGGCGCGGCGCAACGCGACGCGCAGCCGCGACGCGGCCCGAGGGGTTTCCAACAGCAGTGCGATCACTCGGGTGTCGGGGTCGTCCAGCGCATAGGACACGTAATCCGCGGTATCGGTGACCAGTTCCTGCCCGGACGACACCGCAAGACGGAAACCGAATCCGCGGTTGCAGCGCAGCAGGGTCGAGAACGCCGAGCCGGAGTGAGTGACCAGTGAAACACCGCCTACCGGAAGCGGATCGGGCTCCAGGTAGCCGAGTGCGCGCACGCCGAGCGCATTGTTGGCGAAGCCCATACAGCCGGCCCCGCAGACGGCCATCCCCGCCTCGGCGGCGATGGCCTGCACCGTCTCGCGCAGGCCGGCGGTGTGCGCGGAGCCGAACAGCACCGCCGAGCGGGCACCGATGGCGGCGGCCAGCCGCAACTGCTCGGCCAGCGCAGAATCGGGCACCCCGAGCAGTACCAGATCGGGGGAGTGGTCGAGCGCCGCCAACGACGGCAGGCACTGCTGGGAGCCGACCATGTCATAGCGCGGATTCACCAGATGCGTCTGCGCTGAACCGCGCTGTGCTTCGAGCACCATCCGCGCGCCGAAGCTGTCAGGGCGGGCGCTGGCGCCCACTACGGCCACTGACCGGGCGCCGAGCATCGCGCCGACCGCTGCTGCCCGGCCGGCCACGTCGGTCATCTGCTCTGGGAGGGCGCTCAGGAGCGCCTGCTCAGCACCGCGCGGAGGCGATTGTTGCTCCGCTTCTTGTCGGCCAGTGCAGCTTTGGCGGCCTGCCAGCCTGGAATGCCGCAGACGCCACCGCCGGCGTGGGTGGCCGAGCTACCGTTGTAGAGTCCGGCGACCGGGGTTCGGTAGTCAGCGAATCCGGGCGCGGGTCGCATGTGGAACAGCTGCTCCAGAGAAAGCTCACCGTGGAAGATGTTGCCACCGATGAGCCCGTACTCCTGCTCCATCTCGTGCGGACCGACGATGTCGCGATGCAGGATCGAGGATTTGAAGCCCGGTGCCACCTGGTCGTAGAGCTCGATGAGCCGGTCGGTATAGGCGTCGAGCTCTTCCGCGTGCGGCTCTGCGGCCCATTCGGCGGGCACCCACTGCGTGAACAGCGACATGATGTGCGTGCCATCGGGATTGAGCGTCTTGTCCAGCGTGGTGGGGATGACGCCGTCGCTGAACGGCAGCAGGGCGGCTTTGCCGGTCCTGGCATCCTGGAAGGCGGCTTCGATGTACTCCATCGTCGGCGCCATCTCGACAGAGCCGGTGTGATGTTCGGCCAGCCCGGAACTCGGATCGGCAGTGAAGTTCGGCAGCTCGCCGAGCGCGAGGTTGATCTTCACCACGCCGCTGCGGGTCTTCCAGTGCTCGATATCGGCGACGAAATCATCCGGCAGCTCACTGCGCGGAATCTGGTCGAGGAAGGCCGTGCGGGGATGCAACGTGGTGACGACCAAGGGAGCGGTGATCTCTTCCCCGTTGTCGAGCACCACGCCCTGGACCTGCCCACCACGGACGAGAACCCGGGAAACCGCGGCCTTGGTGCGGATCTCGGCGCCGAAACTGCGGGCCGAACGGGCGATCGCCTCCGACACGCCGCCCATCCCGCCTTCGGGATAACCCCAGCTGCCGAGTTGACCGTCACCGACATCGCCGATCGAATGATGCGCCATGACGTAGGCGGTACCTGGCTCGTAGGGGCCGGCCCAGGTTCCGATCACGCCGTTGACGGCGAGCGCACCTTTAATTTGGGGTGATTCGAACCAGTCGTCCAGTAGGTCGGCGATGCTCATCGTCAGCAATCGGGTGACGTCGGCGGTCATCCGGGTGGTGATGCCTTTCTGGCTCCATGCCAGCTTGGCCAGCTCGAACAGATCGGCTGGTTTGTGCGAGCCGATATTGGGCGGGACCTGCGTCAGCAGTGGGCCCATCACCTCGGCGATCCCCTCGAGCCATTCGTTCCATTTCGGGAAGGCGTCGGCGTCCTTTTTTGAGAATCTGGCCAGCTGCTCGTGGGTCCGCGCGGGGTCGTCCTCGTAGATCGTCAGCGAGCCACCTTCGGGAAATGCCTGGTAGTAGGGCCCCATTGGATGCACCTTGTAGCCGTGGCGCTCCAGCTCGAGGTCGCGCACGATCGTCGGCGGCATCAGGCTCATCACGTAGGACAGCCGGGTCACCCGCAGATGCGGTGCGTCCTCCCAGGGTGATTCGGTGGTCGCCGCGCCGCCCAGGCTGGCGCGCGATTCGAGCACCACCGTCCTGGCCCCCGAGCGGGCGAGGTAGGCGGCCGAAACGAGACCGTTGTGTCCGCCACCGATGACGATCGCGTCGTAACCATTCGACATCCGAGTCCAACTTTCCGTGCGCCCAGAGCGCACTTCCTGACTGACTGTTCAATCTAACCAAGTGTTAGGATTCCGACAAGAGGCAGCGCTGCCACGCGATAGGGGAGACTGAGGGAACCATGGCCGAACCCGCACCCGCGACGGAGAACAACGAAGGCCGTCGCATCCAGATGCTGCGTGCTGCCGCCGAGCTGATCTGCGAGCGTGGTTTTTCCGAGACCAGAATCGCCGACGTGGCCAAGCGGGCCGGAGTCAGCTCCGCGCTGGTCATCTACTACTTCGGTACCCGTGACCGGCTGCTCGTCGACGCACTGCGCTACTCGGAAGAATCCTTCTACGAGGCCGGCGAGAAGATGTTGGCCGAGGTGCCATCCCTGCGGGAGCGGTTGTCACTCCTGATCCGCTGGACCTGTGTACCCGAAGGGCAGGGTGCGGACGAGATCCCCGGCGCCTGGGGGCTGTGGTTCGACTTGTGGGCGCAGGCATTTCGGCATGACGAGGTCAGGGCGGGTCGGATCGAACTGGACGCGCGCTGGCGGCGCATGATCATCGACGCCTTGCGGGTGGCTGACTCCGCAGAGCTCGGTTCGGGAATCGACGCGAAAATGTTCGCCCTCGAATTCGCCGCGCTTCTGGACGGGCTGTCGATTCAGGTGGCGCTGGAGGATCCCGAGGTCGATTCCGAGGTGGCCTACCAGATAGCGATGCGCTTCGCCGAGCGTGAGCTCGACCTTGCGCCGGCGGAGAAACCCGCCCGCAAGTCCGCCAAGAAAGCCGGTACCTCCAAATCCGACAAGGTGTTAGCGCGCGGCAGGCGCTGAAAGCCCGGTCTCGACGAGACTGTCGGCAACCGGATCGGTGATGACAGGAGTCGAGCTGCGGGTCAACACCCGGACGGCATCGACGGTGCAGAGACACTGCACCTGCGCGCCGGGCTGCTGGATCACCGATCGAGGGCCGGCGTGGTTGGGGACTTCGACGACCAAGGCCGTCGGCTGGCCCACATCGACGTGGACCTGCGTCGAGGAGCCGAGGTAGACCACCTCCGAGACCGTCCCGGCGATCACGTTGCAGCCTGGATCGATGGCATCGCCAGGGGTGAGCAGCGTGATCCGCTCCGGGCGGATGACGATCGCAGCCGGGCCAGGTCCGCTGACACCGTTCACGGCCGCGTGCACCGTCGTCGACAGTGCCGTGCACACCGCAGAACCGGCCCTTGATTCGATCACGTCGGCGTCAAAGATGTTGGCGGCGCCCAGGAATCCGGCCACATAGGTGGTGGCCGGCGCCGAGTAGATCTCTTCCGGCGGCCCGATCTGTTCGACACGGCCGCCGGCCATCACGGCGATCTGGTCGCTCATGGTCAGCGCCTCTTCCTGATCGTGGGTCACGTAGACGAACGTGATCCCGACCTCGCGCTGGACCGCGCGCAGTTCCAGCTGTAGCTGCTTGCGCAGTTTGGCGTCGAGCGCTCCGAGTGGCTCGTCGAGCAGGAGCACCCGGGGCCGCAGGACCAATGCTCTGGCCAGGGCAACGCGCTGTTGCTGCCCGCCGGAGAGTTGACCGGGGCGGCGTTTGGCGAAATCGCTCATCCGGACCAGCTCGAGGGCCTCCCCGACGCGGCGTTTGGTCTCGTCCTTGGAGGTCTTGAGGTAGCGCAGCCCGAACGCGACGTTGTCGGCGACACTCATGAACGGGAACAGCGCGTACGTCTGGAAGACGGTGTTCACCGGCCGCTTGTGCGGCGGGTCGCCCGCGACGTCGCGGCCGTCCAACTCGATCCGCCCGGAATCCGGTTTCTCGAATCCGGCAATCATCCGCAGCGTGGTGGTCTTACCGCAGCCCGAGGCGCCCAGCAGTGAATAGAACTGCCCCCCAGGGATATCGAGGTCGATACCGGTTACGGCGGGCACCCCGTCGAAAGCCTTGGCCAGCTGGTGCAGCCGGATTGCGCCGCCGGTCATCAGAGGGCTCCGGCCGGGTTCGACACCGGGCCCGACGACAAGGCCGAACAGGGCGGGATCAGGGCGTCACCGCCGAGGCGAGTTTCGCAAAGTTGGTGACGAACCGATCGACATCGTCGGTGTCGTGTTGAACGGACAGCAGCCATTGCTCCACCTTCCCCCATGGCGGCAGAAAAACGCCGCCATTGTGCTGCATGAGCCAGTGCGCGTGCCCCAGTCGATCGTCGACGCCCAGGAAATCGCGGAATTCGCGGACCGGGTCGCGGCGGAAGGTCACACAACCCTTGGCACCGACGGAGACGACATGCCAGTCCAGGCCGCTATCGGAGATCACGGTTTCCAATTTCGTGCGCAGATGTCCAGCCAGCACCCCGAGATGCTCATACGCCTGCGGCGTCAGCACGTCCGTCAGAGTGGCCCTGGTCGCCGCCATCGCCAGCGGATTGCCGTTGAAGGTGCCGACCTGCTCGTAGCGGCCGTCGGCGATCTGGGACATCACGGTTTCCGTGCCGCCGATCGCTGCTACCGAGATCCCGCCGCCGAGGGCCTTGGCCAGGCAGACCACGTCGGGCACCACGCCGGACAAGGCCGTCACGCCGCCGGGTCCGGTGGTGAACCCGGTCTTCACCTCGTCGAAGATCAGCAGCGCGCCGGCCGCGTGCACGAGATCGCGGATGGCGGCCAGGTAACCGTCGACGGGCGGAATGATGCCGGCGTTCATCATCACCGGTTCCAGGATCATCCCGGCGACCTGGCCCCGATGCTCGGCCAGCGCGCGGGCCACCGCGTTGGCATCGTTGAACGGCACGACGATCACCAGATCGCGGATTGCTGCCGGAATGCCGCTGTTGCCCGCCACTCCGGTGGGGTGCTCGCGCGGCCCGATATCGTCGGCGTCGGGCAGTACCGAGACCTGCACCGAGTCGTGGTGGCCGTGATAGCAGCCCTCGACCTTGATGATCAGGTCGCGCCCGGTCAACGCCCTGGCCAGGTGAATGGCGTCCATGGTGGCTTCGGTACCGGAGTTGGCGAATCGCCACAACGGCAGCCCGAAGCGCCGGGAGAGTTCACCGGCTATCCAGATCGCATCCTCGGTCGGTTGGGCGAAATGCGTTCCACGCCTTACTTGTTCGCTGACAGCCGCGACGATCGCCGGATGCGCGTGGCCGGCGATCGACGCTCCGTAACCACCGTGCATGTCGACATACTCGGTACCGTCGACGTCATACACTTTCGACCCCGCGCCGTGGCTCATCCATACCGCCTGCGGTTGGGCGATCTGCCAATTCGAGGTGGCACCACCGGCGAGATGCTCGCGGGCCTGCGCGATGAGCTCGGTGCTGCGCGGCTGGCGGCGCAGGAACACCCCTTCCTCATGGGCGATGAGCTGGTCGATCGAATCGCGGACTGGGGTCAGGGCCACTGACGGAGCCACTGGAATACCTCTTCTCAGATATCAATTTGCAGCCATCCGGACTAGATGGCTGAAATATTGACTGAGCGTTCAGTCTATGCGAGAGTCCATGCAGCGACAAGGCTGCGAATCTGGGAGGCCCGGATGCCCGTTCCCACCGGAAGTGAACTGCCGCATGGGATGCCCCGCCGCGGCCCCAGTCGGAGACAGTTCCTGACACGAGCCGCGATCCTCGCTGCCGGCGCGCCTGCGCTGACCGCATTCCTCGACGCTTGCGCCAAGAGTGGGCCTGCGTCCTCGGGCCCGAGTCTGACGTTGGCGGCGCCGAACAACCCGGTCAAGTGGAACATCCCCGACGACAACAAGCCCATTGCCGACGGTCTCGCGCCGGAACAGGGGGCGACGCTCAAGATCTACAACTACGCCGACTATCTCAGCCCGCAGGCGATCAAGGGATTCGAGGACAAGTACGGCTGCAAGATCGAGGTCTCGACCTTCAACGATGGCGACGAGGCCATCACCAAGTTGCGCAGCGGCGTCGACTTCGACATCTACAACGCCAACTACACCGAGATCGGCAGGCTGGTGACGGGCGGGCTGCTGCGCCCGCTGAATCACAGCTACATCACCAACATCTCGAATGTGTGGCCGAGTTTCACCAATCCCTGGTATGACCAAGGTTGGCAGTACACCGTGCCGTACACCATCTACACCACTGGAATCGGTTGGCGCAGTGACCAAGTGCCCGCCGATATCGGCGCGTTGAAGAACCCCTACGAATCCCTGTGGGATCCGCAGTACAAGAACAAGACCGCGATCCTCGACGACTGGCACAGCGCGATGGCGATGGTCCTGCTCAAGCAGGGCAACACTAACGTCAACACGTCGTCGGCCGACGATCTCAAGATGGTGGGCGATCAGCTCACCGCATTGGTGAAGGCGACGTCACCGAAGGTGACCATCACGATGTACAGCGATCTGCCGGCCGGGCAGATAGGGCTGTGTCAGATGTGGTCGGGCGACGCGATCAACGCCCAGTCCTACCTGCCCGAGGGCGTCAGCGCCGAGATCCTGCGCTACTGGTTCCCGCAGGACGGCAAAGGTCTGGTCGACAACGACATGCTCGTCACGCTCAAAGGCGGTAAGAACCCGGTGCTTGCGCACCTGTTCCTCAATCACATGCTCGACCCCGCGGTGGCCAAGGAGAACTTCTCCGCCATCGGCTACCAGCCGCCGCAGAACACCCTTACCGCCGACTCGCTGATCGCGGAGGAGTTCATCCCGGAGAATCTGCGGTCGGCGATCGTCAAACCGGAGTATTTCGACGCCGGGTACCGGTTGCTTGAACTCGATGCGGCGAATGACGCTGCCTGGCACAATGTTTGGAACGCGTTCAATGCAGGCGGTTCCTGACACCTTCTAGAGGAGATAAGTGCTCCAGCGGTCGCGAGAACGCAATACCCGGTTGTGGGTGGCGCTGGCCACCCCGGGTGTCGTCTGGTTGCTGTTGTTCTTCCTGGCGCCGCTGTACGTGGTGCTGGCCATTGTCTTCGGCCAGGTCGATCCGCTCTTTCGCACCGCGGTACCGGTGTGGAACCCGTTGGCGTGGAACGCCGATCAGTTCCTCTACGTGCTGTCCCGGATCGGCCCCGGTGGTATCTATTTTCCGGCGTTGATCCGCACCGTGGGCTATGTGGGGGCGGCGAGCATCCTGTGCCTGGCGATCGCGTTCCCGGTGGCGTATTACGTGTCGCGACTGGCTGGCCGGCGTAAGGGTGTGCTGATCGCTCTGCTGATCGCTCCGTTCTGGATCAGTTACATGATGCGGATGTTGGCCTGGGTCAATCTTCTTCAGAACGACGGCCTGGTCAACAGGGTGCTGAACTTCGGTGGCCTGTTCCACGTGCAGATCGATTGGCTGACCGGGCAACCGCTGGTGGTGATCCTGAGCCTGGCCTACGGTTACGTGCCCTATATGATCTTGCCGCTCTACGCGGGCCTGGACCGCCTCTCGCAGTCGATGCTGGAGGCTTCCCGCGATCTCGGTGCCAGTCGGGTCTCGTCGTTCATGCGGGTGACGCTGCCGCTGTGCCGCCCGACGGTCCTGGCCGCGGTCCTGCTGACGTGTCTGCCCATGCTCGGTGACTACTTCACCAACGACCTGCTCTCCGCGTCGCCGAAGACGGCGATGGTCGGCAACCTGATCAACGACAGTGTGCAGGCCCCGGGCCAGACCGGTCAGGCGGGCGCCTTCGTCATGTTGGTGTTGATCGCGACGGTGCTGCCGATGATCTACTACGTGCGCACCACCCTGCGCGGCGACGAGGTGCGCACATGAGCACTCGCGCGCTGCGGGGGCCGATCGGCTGGTACCGCGATCCCTGGCGCCGGCCCAGAGTGCTGGCCGGCGTCACTGTCCTCTACCTGGCGTGGTCACTGCTGCCGGTGCTGATCGCGGTGCTGTTTTCGTTCAACGACGGCCGGTCCCGCACCAACTGGCAGGGCTTCTCGTTCCGGTGGTACTGGGGTGACCAGACCCGTTCGGTCTGGCATGACGCCGCGCTGCACACCGCCCTGCTGCAGACGCTCAAGCTCGGCCTGATCACCACGATCATCACCGTCCCGCTCGGGGTGCTGTTCGCGATCGGTATCGACCGGTGGCGCGGCAGGCTGCCATCCGGGGCGAACGTGCTGATGCTGATCTCGTTCGTCATCCCCGAGGTGCTGCTGGCGGTGGCCTTGCTGTTCGTGGTGACGACGCTGGCCTTGCCGATCGGGCTCGGCACCTCGGCGCAGGTGGTTGGGCTGGTCACTTATCAGGTGGCCTATCCGGCGGTACTGGTGCGTGCCCGGCTGGCCACCATCGGCAAGCAATACGAAGAAGCGGCAACAGATCTCGGCGCCTCGGCATTCGGGGCACTGCGCCGGGTCACGCTGCCGATGCTGATGCCCGCCATCTTCGCCAGCACCGTGCTGGTCTTCGCCGACGTGATCGACGACTTCGTGCTGGTGCGCTATCTGTCCATGGGTGCATCGACCGAACCCGTCTCGGTGAAGATCTACAACACCGCGCGTGCTGCCCCCACGCCCGCGCTCAATGCGTTGGCCACCCTGCTGTTGGTCGCCTCGCTTGCCGCGGTGGTCGTCGGCTTCCTGGTCTTCCGGCGGATGACCCGTAACGACGACACCACCGGTGACCGCGGGATCGGCGCCTTCGCGGGCGAACTGTAGGCCACCAGCGTGCAGTCTTGCACCTGCTGAGCCCCAAATCTGTACTTGGGTGAGCGTTCGCTGCGGACACATCTCTGGACCGTTGACCTCCGAGCCAGTATCCTGACTGTATGTTCAAACAGCTCGGTCCGGCCCCTGTTCCCGCCGACGATCTAGCGGCCTCGCTGGCACCGTTCGGGCAGTCCCGCATGCTGCCCCGCGAAGCCTATGTAGACCCGGCGGTCTTCGAATGGGAGCAGGGCGGCATCTTCTCCGGCTGGCGATGTGTCGGGCATGCCGACGACATCGCCGCGATCGGCGGCCAGAAAGCTGTCGGCTCAGGAGCCAACGGTGTGCTGCTCGTGCGTGGCGAGGACGGCCTGGTTCGCGCCTTCGCCAACTCATGCCGTCATCGGGGCCACGAATTGCTCACCTGCGGTGCCGAAACCAAGCGCCGGTCCATCGTGTGCCCCTACCATGCGTGGTCGTATCGCCTGGACGGAAGTCTGCGCAACGCACCGGGTTTCAAGGATTCCGGTGCCTTCGACGCCAGTGGATTCGGGCTGGCCGAACTGCGGCTGGTCAATTGGCACGGCTGGCTGTTCGTCGACCCGAGCGGGCTCGACGTCGACTTCAGTGCACACGTCGCGGGCTTGGAGGATGTCATCGCGCCGTATCAGCCGGAAAACCTGACGATCGTGGCCAGGCATTCCTACGAGCTGGCGACCAACTGGAAGGTCATCGCCGAGAACTACCAGGAGTGCTACCACTGTTCGTCGATTCACCCCGAACTGTCCCGGATCAGCCCACCTGACAGCGGCGAGAACCTCAACCTGCCCGGTTCGTGGATGGGCGGCTGGATGTCGATGATCGACGAGGCCGAGACGATGTCGCTGGACGGCAAGAGTGGCGGCGTCGCCATCAAGGGCCTGTCCGAGCATGAACTGCGCTCCGTGATGTATCTGGTCGGCTACCCGAACCTGCTGGTCAGCCTGCACCCCGACTACATCATGACCCACCTGATGACACCGCTGGCGGTCGATCGCACCCACGTCGAATGCGCGTGGGCGTTCCCCAGGGAGGTTGCCGACAAGCCGGGCTTCGACCCGTCGTATGCGGTCGACTTCTGGGACCTGACCAACCGCCAGGATTGGGCTGCCTGCGAATCCGTGCAGCGCGGGCTCAGCTCACCGCATGCCCGTCCGGGGCCGCTGGCTCCCGACGAGGATGGCGTGTACCAGTTCGTCACCCGGGTGGCCAAGGCTTACCAAGGTTGACGGCACTCACAGCGGGTGGCTGCGCGAGGCCGAGGTGGCCATCGACGAAGTGTCGGCGGCGAAGAAGGGAACCGAAACCGTCGTCGCGTGACACCCTAGGGGTGCGGACAACACCCGCCCCGAGTGAGGAGGAGTGCCACGAGCGCGGACGTCACATTGCGCCAGCTCCGGTATTTCGTGGTGCTCGGCGAAGAACTGAACTACCGGCGCGCCGCGGAGCGGCTCTTCATCACCCAGCCGGCCCTGTCGACGGCGATCAAAGCGCTAGAGCACCAATTCGGTGTCCCGTTGTTCACCCGTAATACCCGTGAGGTGTCGCTGACCGAGTTCGGCACGGCATGGCTGCCTCAGGTGCGGACGGCGCTGACCGGGGTCGATTCGGCGGTCGAGAATCTCGTCATGCTCTCGCGGAGCAACCGGCGCATAAAACTGGGCTACCTGATCGGCACCGGCGCCGACATCCTGTTCCGGTTGGTTCGCCACTTCGAGGCCGCCTATCCCGAAATACGAGTGGAGTCAAAAGAATTCGACTTCAACGATCCGACGGCGGGATTGGCGGACGGCAGCACGGAGGTGGCCATCATCCGACCGCCGGTCGACCTGCCCGAACATCGGATGCTGATCCTCGACGCTGAAGACTGGGTGGCCTGTCTGCCGCGGGACCATCCGCTGGCGCGGCGCTCCGAAGTACGGATCACCGAATTGCTGGATGACCCGATCGTGGTCGCGCCGGGCAGCGCGGGCCGGTGGCGCGACTACTGGATGGCGATGGATGCGCGCGACGGTAAGCCCCCGACGATCGCTGCGGTCGCCGCCACCTACGAAGAGGAAACCACGACGATCGCGCGCGGCCTGGGCATCAGCTTCACCAGCGAGGCCAGTGCCCGGCTCTACAACCGACCCGGTATCGCGTACGTGCCCATCGTCGATCGCCGGCGCAACTACACCGCGTTGGCCTGGCATCCCGCCCGCCTCGGTGCGGACGCGGCACTGCTGATCCGACAGGTACACGACGAGTGGAGTTTTGACGAAGGGCACTCGATGGAACGGCCCGCCACCTATTTTTAGATTCCGAGAAAGGTGTTACCACATGAAGATCGCAGTGGCGGGAGTCGGTCTTGCCGCGGCACTGATATCAGCTCCGCATGCTGTTGCCGAACCTGACGGCGTCTTTTTCGTTTCCCCGCTCGGCGGTATCAGCTGCGAGATCGACTGGCAGCGTGGCGGCATCCCCAATCAGGTCTACTGCCAGACCGCCTCGCCGCCCCAGACCGTGACGATGGACGACGGTGGGGTCATCAACAGCTGTATGGACGTCGACCATGCCGACTTCAGCTCGAAGTGCAATCGCGGCGATCCTGGCGATGCGCCGACCCTTGCCTATGGACAGACGGCGGGCAGCGGTCCATTCACGTGTCGTTCGGAGACCACCGGGGTCACCTGCACAATCCCCAACGGTCGCGGCTTCACCATCTCCAGCGGCGGAATCGTCCGAGTCGGCTGAGGTTATCGGCGATCCGGTGATAACCCCGGGTTATCAGTAGATCAGTATTTGGAACTTCCGCTGCAGGCTTCACATGGGGTTATCTCGCATCACTTGACCACGAGGTAGTAACCCCACGTTCACCTTCTGACCTGGAGTCCCGATGACCGAAACCGCACCACCTGTGACACCGCAGTCATCTTCGTCACCGGCTGATGACGAGGACACCCGTCTCGCCCAATTCGGTTACACCCAGAAGCTTGATCGGTCGGTCGGCCGATTGGCCTCGTTCGCGATCGGCTTCGCGACGATCAGCGCCACGACGGCAGTGTTCACCGGCTTCGGTGCGGGGTATTTCACCGCGGGCGGACCATTCGTATGGACCCTGCTGCTCGCTGCCGCCGTCTTCGTGATCTGGACGCTGATCGCAGCAGACCTGACCGCCAAGATTCCGTTGGCCGGCTATGCCTACCAATGGACCAGCCGTATCCACGGCTCGATGCTCGCGTGGTTCGCCGGCGTCTTGGCACTGGCCGGATGGATCTGCGGCATGACCGGTGTCGGCTTCATCCTCTCCGGTTACCTCGGCAGCCTGTTCGGCTGGAACATGGGCCAGACCTCGCAGATCCTCGTGGCCATCGGCGTCATGGCCGTCTGCATGCTCATCAACCTGTACGGCGTGCGGTTCGCGACGATGGTCAACAACATCGGCGTCAGCCTCGAGTTGGTGATCACCGTCGGCGCAACGATTCTCGTCGCAATCGTGGCCTTCTCCTCGCCGGACAATCACCAATCCGTGTCGGTACTCTTCACCGGCGGCACGTCCGACGGCAGCACCCCGTACGTTCTCGCGTGGCTCGCCGCATCGCTGGGTCCCTTCTTCGGGCTCATCGGAGTGGAGGCGAGCGCCGATATCGCCGAGGAGACCGTCAACGCCCGCCATGTCATTCCGCGCACGATGTTCTACGCGTTGACCGCTTCGATCGTGATCGAGTTCGGCATGTACGTCGTGTACGTGTTGGCGATCAAGGACCAGGCCGCCGTTGCGGCCGCAACGGCGGCGCCGATCGAAGAAATCATGACCCAACAGGTCGGTCCGGTGATCAGCAAGATCGTCGTCGCCGTGGCCCTGACCAACGTGTTGGCCTGCATCCTGGCGAACATCCTGGTGGCCACCCGGCTGACCTACTCGATGGCCCGTGACAACATGCTGCCGTTCTCCCACATCTGGCGGCACGTGTCCCCGTCGAACCGCACACCGACGTACGCCGTCCTCGGAATTTTCGGGCTCTCGACGATCCTGCTGCTATCGGCGCTGGTCAGCGAGAAAGCGTTCTTCCTCATTCTCGGACTTTCGTCGCTGGCGGTCTGCGCGATGTACCTCCTGCAGACAATCGCGGTGCTGATCGCCGGCCGCCGTGGAACCATCCCGACTCCCGAGCCGGGAACGTTCGACCTCGGCAAGGCGCGCGTGCCCGTCGCCGTGGTTGCGGCCATCTGCTTCACCCTGGTCTGCGCGGCGCTGATCTTCCTGCCGCAATTCGCGGGCAACGGCTATGTGTTTCTCGGCCTGCTCGTGCTCGCCACCCTCTGGGCCTTCACCGGGTTGCGCAAGCGACTGGCCACCGGCGAAGCCGGCCCCGACTTCTCCAAGACTCACCTCGCCTGAATCACGCTGACAATCAAAGGAATTAGCTGACATGACCCTTACGCAGTCTTCGCTCGAACACTCCACCACCAGTCTCTCGAGCAATCTCGTCGCCGTCGAGCCCGGCGCCATCCGCGAGGACACCCCGCCCGGATCGGTAATCCAGTACAGCGATTACGAGCTCGACACCACCAGTCCCTTCGCCGGCGGCGTGGCCTGGATCGAGGGCGAGTACATGCCCGCCGAAGAGGCCAAGATCTCGATCTTCGATACCGGCTTCGGGCACTCGGATCTCACCTACACAGTGGCTCATGTGTGGCACGGCAACATCTTCCGATTGGGCGACCACCTCGACCGACTGTTGGACGGAGCGAGCAAGCTGCGCCTCGATGCCGGGATGAGCAAGGAAGAGCTAGCTGAGATCACCAAGAAGTGTGTGTCGATGTCCCAGCTGCGTGAGTCGTTCGTGAACCTGACGGTCACGCGGGGCTACGGCAAGAAGAAGGGGGAGAAGGATCTGACCAAGCTCACCCATCAGGTGTACATCTACGCCATTCCGTATCTGTGGGCGTTCCCCCCGGCTGAGCAGATCTTCGGCACCACGGCGATCGTGCCGCGCCACGTCCGTCGCGCGGGCCGCAACACCGTCGACCCGACGATCAAGAACTATCAGTGGGGCGACCTGACGGCGGCCAGCTTCGAGGCCAAGGACCGCGGGGCGCGGACGGCGGTGCTGCTGGACTCCGACAACTTCGTGGCCGAAGGCCCCGGTTTCAACGTCTGCATCGTCAAGGACGGCAAGCTGGCGTCACCGTCGCGTAACGCGTTGCCGGGCATCACCCGCAAGACCGTCTTCGAACTCGCCGACCAGATGGGTATCGACGCCACCTTGCGCGACGTCAGCAGCCGCGAGCTCTATGAGGCCGACGAACTGATGGCCGTCACCACCGCAGGTGGCGTCACCCCGATCAACTCGCTCGATGGTGAGCCGATCGGCCGTGGCGATCGGGCTGGCGAGCCGGGTCCGGTGACCGTCGCGATCCGGGATCGGTTCTGGGCGTTGATGGATGAGCCCGGTCCGCTGATCGAGGCCATCCAGTACTAGTCAACTCGCCGTATCAAAGCCCTTGATCACCTTGGTCGGTCTGATGCGGACGACGAGCTCACCGGGCACACCGTTGCGACGCCCGAACTCCTCGGCCCGGTCGGCGCCCATGTAGCGTCCTCCGGTCCTGGTCGCGATGTCCAGGAGCTCATCGGGTTCCTCTGACAGAGTGGCGATCCCCTGAACCTGTACGAACGAGTACGGGGGATGGGGATCGTCGACGCAGAGCACCACTCGCGGGTCACGTTCCAGCGCGCGGCCTTTCGCGGTGTCTTTGCCCGTGTTCAGCACCAGCTCGCCGTTTTCGACGACGAACCAGACCGGCGCCACCAGCGGACGTCCGTCAGAGGCGAGGTACCCGAGCATTCCGGTTCGGGTACCGGTCGAAAGGAATTCGATCACATCATCGCTCAGTGCAGTCATCTCACTACCGTAGAACGTCTCTCGGTCGGTCGTGTCGCACGATCGCGTCCGCGGCCGGAGCTGGGTTACCGCGCCAGCCGACCGTCGTCGAAAAACTCCAGCAGGTACTGGCTTTCGTCGATTTCCCCGATGGTCCTGCGGGCCTTCTTGCGAGTGATGAGTACCGCGACGATGGCGATCACCCAGACCACGTACTGAACCATCCAAGCCAGCCGGAACGATGCGAACGAATACCCGCCCGCGGCGCCGATGATCATTCCCATCGACTGCATGACCACAAGCGAGGCCAGGAATCCGCCCATGTTCACGATGCCCACCGCGGTGCCGAGCGTCCGACTGGGGTTGAACGTGCGGGCGAAATCGAATCCGACCATCGAACCCGGACCACCGGCGGAGATGACCACGACGAGAGTGACGAGCAGCCACAAGGGGGCACGCGTCGGCAGCGCCAGGACCACTGTCCAGATCAGCGCGTTGCTGACGATGATCCCGAGGATCACGTGGGAACGGCGGTGCGGGTTCCGTCCGGTGAAGATGCCGATGACGATGCCTGAGGTTATCGCGGCGGCGACCGAGACCGTCAACAGAGTTCCCGCGATGCCGCGCGACAGTCCCTGAGCGACGGTCAGATAGGGCACGCCCCACATCAGCGCAAAGACAGTGACCGAGAACTGGGTGCCCATGTGGGTGAAGAACCCCAACCGGGTACCGGGCCGGAGCCAGGTCGTCTTGAGGCCGGCGAGTGTCTCGCGCACTGTTGCCGATTTCACCGGAGCGGCCCGGCCGGTCGGGGTGTCCTTGACGAGGGTGAGGCTCAGCACCACCGCCAGTACCCCGAAGGCGCTGACCGACAGGTATGCGGTACTCCAGCCGGGCCCGAGCACCAGGGCCAGGAATGGCAGCGCCGAGAGCACTTGACCGAGTTGGCCGAAGATGCCGGTCAACTGCGTCACCAGCGGGATTTGCCGCTCGGTGAACCAGTAGGGAACCAGGCGCAGCACCGAGATGAAGGTGAACGCATCGCCGAGTCCGACGATCGCCCGTGCGATGACGGCCGCCGGCAGCGATTCGGCCAGAGCCATCGTCAGCTGCCCGGCGGCCATCAGGGTGCCGCCACTGACGATCATCACCCTGGACCCGTAGCGGTCCAACAGCAGACCGGCAGGAATCTGGGCGCCGGCGTAGACGACGACCTGGAGCACGACAAACGTCGATAGCATGCTGGGACTGGCGCCGAAGCGCTCGGCGGCGTCGAGACCCGTGACGCCGAGGGTGGTCCTGTCCAGCACGGCGACGATATAAGCCAGCAGGCCGGTGGACCACACGATCCAGGCACGCACGCTTGGGTCCGCCTTTCGAGGTACGCGTTGGGGGCACCGGAAAGGGTAGGACGGGTCACCCGCCTTGACGACCGGCAACGGTGGGGCCGGCGGATGAACGCCGCCGGATTTCTCCAAATGTGCTGTTGTCCGGCTTTGACATCGTGCCCCATCGTCGTCGGTTTGTCGGCATCTACGTTCGGTGATATCACTCACCGGAATTTGACACCGGTCCTCGGCAGTGTGCGCGATTTCTTGGCTGATTTCGATCGTCGGCGTCTGGTGTCTGTGAGTCGCCGGAGAGTTGCCGCTGTTAGTGGCTCATTTGAGTTGGGTCAGAGATTCGTGACGCGAAACTCTGAAACTTTGCTAAGTCTGCGTCTAGGCGTATAAAATCTCGACCATGCATTGCCACGGCCAGACGCCGGATCGCCGTAATGGCTGAATATCGGATCGAGGAGCTGGCGAAGGTGTCGGGTGTCAGCTCACGCAATATCCGCGCCTACCGCGAGCGAGGGCTGCTGGAGCCGCCCCGTCGAGTCGGCAGGACGGCCGTCTACGGCGACCGCCATCTGACCCAGCTGCAGGTCATCAACCGACTGCTCGGCAAAGGATTCAATTCGGCCCACATCGCTGATTTCTTCGAGGCGGTGCGTGAGGGACACGACCTCGCCGACCTCCTCGGCTTGCGGGCGATCACAGCGGCGACCCGACGGCGCGACGCAGACCTGAGCCGTTCGGAACGAGCAGCCGGCTAGTCGAACCGGCTCAGACCCTGGTCGACGCGGGATCGCCGCCGATCCGCTGGGCCAGCCACACCGGCACGATCGCCACCAGGGTCAGAGCCGCGGCGACGACGTTGATCACCGGCGCCTGGTTGGGCCGGAACAGATTGCCGAAGATCCAGATCGGCAGCGTCTGTACGGTCGGCCCGGCCGTGAATGTGGTCACGACGATCTCGTCGAACGATAGGGCGAACGCCAGGATCGCACCGGCGACGAGCGCCCCACGCATCATCGGGAAAGTGACGAACCGGAACGTCTGCCAACTCGACGCACCGAGATCGGAAGAAGCGTCTTCGAGATTTGTGCCGAGGCGACGCAGCCGCGCCTGGGTGTTGTTGAAGACGATCACGACGCAGAATGTGGCGTGTCCGACGATGACCGTGCCAAGGCCGAGGGTGACGCCCAGCGCTGATGTGAAGGTTGCGTTGAGCGCGATACCGGTGACGATGCCGGGCAGCGTAATCGGCAGCACAACAAGGAAACTGATCACATTCCTGCCGAAGAACTCGTAACGCTGAACCGCGAAGGCGGCCATCGTGCCCAGCACGAGCGCGACCGCCGTCGCCCCAAGGCCGACGACGACGGAGTTGGCCAGCGAGTGCCACATCCCGTCGCTGTGCAGGGCGACCTTCCACCACTGCAGCGTGAAACCGCTCGGCGGGAAGGCGAACGATTTCGATGAGTTGAAAGCGTTGACGACGACGAGAAGCAATGGCGCATAGAGGAATACCAGCACCAGGACGGTCCAGATCCTGGTGGCCCGTCGCATACCCGAGGACAGCATCAGACCTCACACATTTTCCAGCGCCCCGGTGCGTCGCATCGCCAGCAGGTACAACACGATGGCCGCCAACGGGATGATCGACAGCGCGGCGGCCAGCGGCTGATTGTTGGCGGTGACGAGTTGGCCGTAGATGATGTTGCCGAGCATCTGGGTTTTCCCACCGACGATCGTCACCGCGATGTAGTCACCGAGCGACAGGGAGAAGGTGAAAATCGACCCGGCGGCGATACCGGGAAACACCAATGGCGCCATCACCGAACGCACTGTCATCAGGCTGGAGGCACCGAGATCGGAGCTGGCATCGACCAGCGCGTCGGGCACCCGCTCGAACGCTGCGAATACCGGAATCACCATGTAGGGCAACCACAGATACGACAACGTGATCACTGTGGCGACCAGCCCGTACCCCGGTGTGTAGCCGGTGGCCCAGGACAGCGGCCCCTCCGGTGAGAGCAGCATCCGCCACGCATAGGCCTTCACCAGGTAGCTCGCCCATAGCGGCGTCGTCACCGCGATCACCAGAGCCACCCGGCCGGCCGGCGAGGCGATCTTCGCCATGTACAGCGCCAGTGGTATTGCGAGCAGCATGCAGATCACCGTGACCGTCAGTGCCACACCGACCGTTCGCAGCGTCACCGTCCGGAACACCGCGTCGGTGAACACCCGCGCGATGTTGTCGGTAGTGAAGGTGCGGACCACCGCGCCGGTGAACGAGTTGGTGCCCCAGAACGCCGAAACCAGCAGCACGGCAAGTGAACCGAGATACGCGACGCCCAACCAGGCCAGTGGCGGCACCAGCAGGAAAGCCAGACCGGCCCGCCTTTTCACCGGTGATTCACCTCGGCCTCACCGACGCGTCGGCCCTGCTTATCCTTTCATTTGCTGCCACTTGGTCACCCATTCGTCGTAGGACGTGCAGTTGTCACCGCTGCCGTCGACACACTTGGTCTGCGGGGTCGTCCAATAGTGGAGTTGAGCCGCGTACTTCTCGTCGGTGGCGTGGTAGATGTCGCAGAACGACTTATCGGAGGTCAGCGCACAGGATTTCGTCTGCGCTGGTGCTTCACCGAAGTACTCGGCCACCTGTGCGTTCACCTCGGGGGAAGTGATCCAGTCCATCCACTTGTACATGCAGTTCGGGTGGGCGGCCTTCGATGACACCATCCAGGTGTCCGACCAGCCGGTGGACCCTTCCTTGGGCAAGACCGTGTTGACCTGGACCTTGTTGTCGGAGCCGATCGTGTTCGCGATCACCTGCCAGGTGGTGCCGATCACCGAGGTCCCGGTCTCGAAGGCCTGCACTTCTTTGGTGTAGTCCGACCAGTATTCGCCGACATTGCCCTTCTGCTGGGTCAGCAGATCGACCGCAGCGTTGAGTTGATCACTGGTGAGCGAGTACGGATCCTTGATTCCCAGTTCGGGTTTCGTCTTCGACAGGTACAGCGCCGCGTCGGCGATGTAGATCGGCGAGTCGTACGCGGTGACCTTGCCCTTGAACTCCGGCGCACCGGGGAACACCGCGCCCCACGAATCCGGCGCCCCCTTCACCACATCGGTGTTGTACATCAGCAGGTTCGCGCCCCAGCCGTGAGGGATGCCGTACATCTGGCCGCCGACCGAGTTCCACGGCTTGTCCTTGAGGAACGACGAGATGGTCGCGTAGTTGGGCACCAGGTCGGTGTTGACCGGCGCGACGTCGCCGGCATAGATCAGCCGCAGGGTGGCGTCACCGGAGGCCGAGACGCCGTCGTACTGGCCCGAGCGCATGAGCTGGACCATCTCGTCGGAAGTGTTGCCGAGCTTGACGTTGACCTTGCAGCCCGTCTTCTCGGTGAAGGGGTGCACCCAGTCGATTTTCGGGTCGTTGGAGCCGTCTTCTGCATAACCCGCCCAGGCGATGAGATTCAGCTCGCCCTCGCCGTTGCCGACTGTCTTCGCCGGCTCGATCTTCGGCGGTGCACCCGACGAGCCGGAGGAGTCTGAGCCCGAACAGGCAGCGATCAGTGCCGCGCACGCCGCCAGTGCGAACGTGAGGCGGCGGATTCGGGATGTCCTGGGTGTCATCGAGGATCTCCTTCGGTGGGTGGGGAGCGGGTGGGGGCGGTGGGGAGCAAGTGGGGTCGGACGGTCAGTTGTGGAGGTCTCGTACAGCGCTGTCAGGCCAGGCGAGCACCACTGGCACGCCGTGCGCCAGGTCGTCTGATGCTTCGGCGCTCAGCAGCGTCGCGGTCAGCGCGACCCCGCCCTCGCTGCGGGCCGCGATCCGCGTGATGGGTCCGGCGTAGACGACCTCGTCGACCGTGGCCTCGATGCTGCGCATGCCGGCAGGCGGTGTGCTGGCCGGGTCGAGGACAAGGATGCGTTCGGGCCGGACTGCGTAGGTACCCGAGCGGCCGAGCACGGTTTCGGCAGCCACTCCGTCGAGCACGTTGGAGGTGCCGACGAAATCGGCGACGAACCGGTTCGCCGGATTCTCGTAGACCTCGCGGGCGGCACCGATCTGTTCGATGCGCCCGTTGTTGAAGACCGCGAGGCGGTCGCACAGCGTCAGTGCCTCGTCCTGGTCGTGGGTGACGATCACGAAGGTGATGCCGACCTCTCGCTGGATCGCCTTGAGTTCGACCTGCATCTGTTCGCGCAGTTTCAGATCGAGGGCGCCGAGTGGTTCGTCCAGCAGTAAAACTCTGGGTCGTCCCACCAGGGCGCGAGCCAGAGCGACACGCTGCTGCTGGCCGCCGGACAACTGCGCAGGTTTGCGCGCCGCCTGCCCAGAAAGCTGAACCATCTCCAGGGCGGCGCCCGCGCGTTGGCGTCGTTCGGCTTTACCGACGCCGCGGACCCGCAGCCCGTATTCGACGTTCTGGGCCACTGTCATGTGGGGAAACAGCGCGTACTGCTGGAACACCGTGTTCGTGTCGCGCTTGGCCGGGGGCAGGGCGGTAACATCCTGGCCGCCGAGTCGGATCACGCCCGCGGTCGGTTGTTCGAAGCCGGCGATCATCCGCAGCACGGTGGTCTTACCCGATCCGGACGGGCCGAGGATGGCGAACAGTTCACCGTCGGCCACCGTCAGATCGGCGCCTTCGACGGCCACCACGGTGTCTGCGTGACCCCCGGCGCCCGCGGCGCCCCCGAACTCCTTGCGTACACCGATCAGTTCGATCTGCGGGTCGGTTATCGGGTCAGCGGGATTCTGATCGCCATCAGACCACTGACGCAGCGAGGCTGTCCCAGATGGCATGCAGGGATCCTATGGATACCGTTGTCGGATCGCAGCGCCATTGCGGATTTCGTGGTCGCCATGGCGTCTTGTCGCCGGAATCCCCAGCAGAAGTAGCATCTGTCGGTGCCGCCGTGGCGCCCGAACACGGCGAAATTTTGGTGCACCTGTGACCTGCGGTGTTGATGAGATTGTTGAGGTAGTTGTCGTACTCTGAGGCGCGTGTCGATCAACCGTCGCGACATGCTGAAGCTCGCGGCCGCGACCCCGGCTGTCCTCGGTCTCGGCGCCGTCGTGTCCTCGGTGGCCGCCCCCGCCTCGTCCGCGGCATCCCTCGGTGTCTTGCTGGACTACGCTGCGGGCGTAATCGGGGCCGATGCCTTGGTCGCCTCGGGCGCTATCGGAGCTATCCGTTATGTCTCCGACAGGAGACCCGGCGCGGACTGGATGTTGGGCAAGCCGATACAGCTTCCCGAGGCCCGTGACCTATATCACAAGGGGCTGAAGATCGTTTCCTGTTACCAGTACGGCAAGCAGGACACCGCCGACTGGCTCGGTGGTCAGGACGCAGGTGTCGCGCATGCCAAGCGGGGTTGGCAACTGCATCTGGCGGCCGGCGGATCCTACGGCGCACCCATTTACGCGTCGATCGACGATGACCCCACCCCTGGGCAATACAAACAGCAGGTAGCCCCATATCTGAAGGGGTGGGAGGCAGTGCTCGGTCATCAGCGGGTCGGCGTCTACGGCAACTCGAAGGTCATCGACTGGGCTTTAGAGGACGGGCTTGGCAGCTGGTTCTGGCAGCACAACTGGGGATCGCCTCAGGGCTTCGCCCACCCGGCCGCACACCTGCATCAAGTGGAGATCGACAGGCGGTCTGTCGCGGGCGTTGGGGTGGATGTGAACAACATCATGCAGCGCAGTTTCGGGCAGTGGGACTGAATCGGGGCTCCGACGACGGCCTGAGCCGACGCTGGGGGCCCTGCCGGGTGCCCGCTCCAGCAAACTTTCCTCTGAGTTTTTGAGGCTGGTGTGACTTCGGACTCATTGACGGGGGCTATGTAGCCCCCGTCTGCGGATGGCCTTTTGGCGCCGCCGGTTAGGAGAAACTTTCACATAACGATTAGATAACAATACTGCTTTGATCTGCGCGGTTGTAGCTACTCGACCGTAACCACCTGCATGCAGGACGTTTGTCCTCCAAGCCGAGCGCCGCAGTGAAGCGCCTTGTTATCCAACGCGTGGTTACTCGTGCGTAGAACTCGCCAGTAACCATATCGGGCGCCAGAATGTCCTTGGCTCTCATGACACTCTTAGTGCAGTCGGGGACGCCCCCGGGCCCGGGCCCAGAACGGGTCGGGATCGAACGCCGGTGGCGCACCGATCTCGGTCCGGCCCGGACTGAGAGGCCGCGACGAAATGCGCGAAACAAAGACGCGATTCGACGGAGAATCACCGACCACCTCCGCAAGGCAGCGCAGGTCCGGATCGCCGGCGGCCAGCGCTGGGCGACGACGCGAAACATACGAAAAGCACTAGGGAGATACACAAGGTGACAATTTTCGAGCACGACAGAGTTGCTGACGGATCCACGACCCCCGATGGCAGCGCTGCCGAGCCCGCGAATATTACCCACGCCCTGGTCGATCGCCTGACCGCCGGCGAGCCCTATGCCGTCGCCTTCGGCGGTCAGGGCAGCGCCTGGCTGGAGACCCTCGAAGAGCTGGTGTCCTCGGCCGGTATCGAGTCCGAACTGGCGACCCTGGCTGGTGAGGCCGACCTCCTGCTGGAGCCCGTCGCACGCGAACTCGTCGTGGTGCGGCCCATCGGCTTCGAGCCGCTGCGTTGGGTGCGCGCGCTGGCCGCCGAGGAGGCCGTGCCCAGCGCCAAGCAGCTGACCTCTGCGGCGGTCTCGGTTCCCGGCGTGCTGCTCAGCCAGATCGCCGCCGTCCGGGCGCTGAAGCGCCAGGGCATGGACCTGACCGAACACCCGCCGGTGGCCGTCGCCGGACACTCCCAGGGCGTGCTGGCCGTCGCGGCCCTCAAAGCTCGCGGAGCCCAGGACGTCCAGCTGCTCGCACTGGCCCAGCTGATCGGTGCGGCGGGCACCCTGGTGGCCCGCCGGCGCGGCATCTCCGTCCTGGGGGACAAGCCGCCGATGGTGTCGGTGACCAACGCCGACCCCGAGCGCATCCAGGCATTGCTCGAAGAGTTCTCCCAGGACGTGCGGACCGTTTTGCCGCCCGTGCTGTCCATCCGCAACGGGCGCCGATCCGTCGTCATCACCGGCACTCCCGAACAGCTCTCCCGCTTCGAGCTGTATTGCCAACAGATCGCCGAGAAGGAAGAGGCCGAGCGCAAGTCCAAACTCCGCGGCGGCGCCGTCTTCGCCCCGGTGTTCGACCCGGTTGCGGTCGAGGTCGGCTTCCACACCCCACGCCTGGCCGACGGCATCGACATCGTCGGACGCTGGGCCGAGGCCGTCGGTATCGACGCCGAGTTGGCCCGCGAGATGACCGACGCGATCCTGGTCCGCCAGGTGGACTGGGTCGAAGAGATCACCAGGCTCAACGACGCAGGCGCGAAGTGGATCCTCGACCTCGGTCCTGGCGACATCCTCACCCGGTTGACCGCTCCCGTGATCCGCGGCCTGGGGATCGGCATCGTGCCGGCTGCCACCCGCGGGGGCCAGCGCAACCTGTTCACCATCGGAGCCGTGCCCGAGGTGGCGCGCCCGTGGTCGAGCTACGCGCCGTCCCTGA
This sequence comes from Mycolicibacterium komossense, assembly GCF_025822605.1. Taxonomy (GTDB): domain Bacteria; phylum Actinomycetota; class Actinomycetes; order Mycobacteriales; family Mycobacteriaceae; genus Mycobacterium; species Mycobacterium komossense. Next base: position 47,082 of record NZ_JACKTY010000014.1, read on the forward strand.
TCACTCTGCCCGACGGTTCGGTCAAACTCTCGACGAAGTTCACCCGCCTCACCGGACGCTCGCCGATCCTCTTGGCGGGTATGACGCCGACGACCGTCGACGCCAAGATCGTCGCCGCCGCGGCCAATGCGGGCCACTGGGCCGAACTGGCCGGTGGCGGTCAGGTCACCGAGAAGATCTTCAACGACCGCATTGCCGAACTGACCACGCTGCTGCAGCCCGGTCGCGCGGTCCAGTTCAACACGCTGTTCCTGGACCCATACCTGTGGAAGCTGCAGGTGGGTGGAAAGCGCCTGGTGCAGAAGGCCCGTCAGTCCGGTGCACCGATCGACGGCCTGGTCGTCAGCGCCGGCATCCCCGACCTCGAAGAAGCCGTCGAGCTGATCGACGAGCTCAACGAGATCGGCATCAGCCACATCTGCTTCAAGCCGGGCACCGTCGAGCAGATCCGATCGGTCATCCGGATTGCCGCCGAAGCCCCGACCAAACCCGTCATCGTCCACATCGAGGGCGGCCGCGCCGGTGGTCACCACTCGTGGGAAGACCTCGACGACCTGCTGCTGGCCACGTATTCCGAGCTGCGCAGCCGGTCGAACATCACCGTGTGCGTCGGCGGCGGTATCGGCACTCCCGAGCAGGCCGCCGACTACCTGGCCGGTCGCTGGTCGCAGTCCTACGGATTCCCCCTGATGCCGGTCGACGGCATCCTGGTCGGCACCGCCGCGATGGCCGCACTGGAGGCCACCACCTCACCTGCGGTCAAGCAGTTGCTGGTCGACACCGTTGGCACTGACGTCTGGGTTGGTGCCGGAAAAGCGCAGGGCGGCATGGCTTCTGGCCGCAGCCAGCTCGGCGCCGACATCCATGAGATCGACAACGCCGCCTCCCGCTGCGGCCGCCTACTCGACGACGTCGCCGGTGACGCCGAGGCAGTGGCCGCCCGCCGCGACGAGATCATCGCCGCGATGGCTGATACGGCCAAACCGTACTTCGGCGATGTCGCCGAGATGACATACGGGCAGTGGCTGCGTCGCTACGTCGAGTTGGCCATCGGCGCAGGCGATTCCACCGCCGACACCAAGAAAGCCGATTCGCCGTGGCTGGACATCAGCTGGCGAGACCGCTTCACCGAGATGCTGCAGCGCGCCGAATCACGGCTCAACACCCGCGATTACGGTCCGATCGAAACCCTTTTCGGCGCCACCGCCGAGGGTGAGGCGCTGCTGGAGGATCCCGACACCGCGATCGCGGCTCTCATTGCCAGGTACCCCGACGTCGACACCGTCATCCTGCACCCGGCCGACGTCCCGTTCTTCATCACGCTGTGCAAGACGCTGGGCAAGCCAGTCAACTTCGTGCCCGTGATCGACAAAGACGTGCGCCGTTGGTGGCGCAGCGATTCGCTGTGGCAGGCGCATGACGCCCGCTACACCGCCGACCAGGTGTGCATCATCCCCGGCACCGCCGCCGTCGCCGGGATCACCCGGGTCGACGAGCCGATCGGTGACCTGCTGAACCGCTTCGAGCAGGCCGCCATAAATGAAACAGTCCAGGCGCTGCCTGCTGGAGTCGAGCCACCTGCGGTGATCTCGCGTCTGCAGACCCGCACCGATGTGAGCGGACCGCTTGCGCTGGTGCTCGACGCCCCCGATGTGCTGTGGGCCGGCCGGACCGCGTCGAACCCCGCGCACCGCATCGCCGATCCAGCCGGGTGGCAGGTGCACACCAGCGGCGACAAGCAAAGCGCGACAGACCATTCCACCGGTGCGCGACTCGAAGTCGTCGCCGCCGACCAGGTGGTGCTGAGCGTGCCGCTCTCGGACACCTGGATCGATATCAAGTTCACGTTGCCGGCCACCACCGTCGACGGCGGCGCCCCGGTGGTCTCAGTCGAGGACGCGTCGGCCGCCATGCGCTCGGTGCTGGCGATCGCCGCCGGCGTCGAAGGACCCGAGGCACTGCCGGTCGCTCACGAGGGTGCAGTCACCGTCACGGTCGACTGGGATCCCGAGCGGGTCGCCGACCACACCGGCGTCACCGCCACCTTTGGCGCACCGCTGGCGCCGACGTTGACCGTGGTTCCCGACGCACTGGTGGGCCGCTGCTGGCCGGCCGTGTTCTCGGCGATCGGTTCGGCCGTCACCGATTCCGGCTTCCCCGTGATCGAAGGCCTGCTGAGCCTGGTGCACCTGGACCACGCCGCCGAGCTCGTCGACTCCCTGCCGGGTGTCGAGGCCCAATTGACGGTCACCGCAACGGCTTCGGTGGCCTACGACACCGAGGTCGGGCGCGTCGTCCCGGTCTCGGTCGTGGTCAGAGAAGGGGCAGGCGCTGCCGGCCGCATACTGGCCACCCTGGAGGAGCGTTTCGCGATCCGCGGCCGCACCGGTGAGGCCGAGCTGACCGACCCGCTGCGGGCCGGTGGCGCGGTATCTGACAACGCGACCGACACCCCGCGCCGGCGTCGGCGGGACGTCACCATCACCGCGCCGGTCGACATGCGGCCGTTCGCGATGGTCTCCGGTGACCACAACCCGATCCACACCGATCGTGCAGCCGCGCTGCTCGCCGGCCTGGAATCGCCCATCGTGCACGGTATGTGGCTCTCCGCCGCCGCCCAGCACGTCGTGACCGCCACGGATGGCAGGGCCACCCCGCCCGCCCGCCTCATCGGCTGGACCGCCCGCTTCCTCGGGATGGTCAAACCCGGTGACGAGGTCGACTTCCGGGTCGACCGTGTCGGTGTCGACCTCGGCGCCGAGGTGTTGGAGATCTCCGCCCGGATCGGGTCCGACCTGGTGATGTCGGCGACGGCACGCCTTGCCGCGCCGAAGACGGTCTACGCATTCCCCGGCCAGGGCATTCAGCACAAGGGCATGGGCATGGAGGTCCGCTCGCGCTCCAAGGCCGCCCGCAAGATGTGGGACGACGCGGACATCTTCACCCGCGAAAAGCTCGGCTTCTCCGTGCTGCATGTGGTGCGCGACAACCCGACCAGCCTGATCGCGGCGGGTGTGCACTACCACCATCCCGAAGGCGTGCTGTTCCTGACGCAGTTCACGCAGGTCGCCATGGCGACGGTCGCGGCGGCTCAGGTCGCCGAGATGCGCGAGCAGGGTGCGTTCGTCGAGGGGGCCATCGCGTGCGGCCACTCCGTCGGTGAGTACACCGCACTGGCTTGCGTCAGCGGCGTCTACCAGCTGGAGGCACTGCTGGAGGTCGTGTTCCAGCGCGGCTCCAACATGCACGACATCGTGCCCCGCGACGAGAAGGGCCGGTCCAACTACCGCCTGGCCGCCATCCGGCCGTCGCAGATAGATCTCGACGATGACGACGTCACCGCGTTCGTCGCCGAAATCGCCGAGCGCACAGGTGAATTCCTGCAGATCGTGAACTTCAACCTGCGCGGTGCGCAGTACGCGATCGCCGGCACCGTCCGCGGTCTGGAAGCCCTCGAGGAAGAGGTGGACCGACGTCGCGAGCTCTCCGGCGGCAAGCGGTCGTTCATCCTGGTGCCCGGCATCGACGTCCCGTTCCACTCAAGTGTGCTGCGGGTGGGCGTCAACGACTTCCGCCGCAGCCTGGAGCGGGTGATGCCGCGCGACGCCGACCCGGCACTGCTGGTCGGTCGCTACATCCCCAACCTGGTGCCGCGCCCGTTCACCCTGGATCGTGATTTCGTCCAGGAGATCAGGGATCTCGTGCCCGCCGAGCCGCTCGACGAGATTCTCGCCGACTACGACACGTGGCGTAACGAGAAGCCGATGGAGCTGTGCCGCAAGATCGTCATCGAGCTCCTGGCCTGGCAGTTCGCCAGCCCGGTGCGCTGGATCGAGACCCAGGATCTGCTGTTCATCGAGGAGGCCGCGGGCGGCCTGGGTGTGGAACGGTTCGTCGAGATCGGCGTGAAGTCCGCGCCGACGGTCGCCGGCCTGGCCACCAACACCCTCAAGCTGCCCGAGTACGCCCACAGCACAGTGGAAGTGCTCAACTCCGAGCGCGACGCTGCGGTGCTGTTCGCGACCGACACCGATCCGGAGCCGGAGCCGGAGATGGACGAGGCGCCTTCGGCGCCTGCCTCCGAAGCTGCCGCTCCTGCAGCAGCTCCCGCGGCGGCACCGGCAGCACCGTCGGGTGGCCCACGTCCCGACGACATCACTTTCGACGCCGCCGACGCGACGGTGGCGCTGATCGCGCTGTCGGCGAAGATGCGGCTTGATCAGATCGAGGCGCTCGACTCCATCGAGTCGATCACCGACGGCGCGTCCTCGCGACGCAACCAGCTGCTGGTCGACCTTGGTTCGGAGCTGAACCTCGGCGCCATCGACGGTGCCGCGGAAGCAGACCTTGCCGGGCTCAAGGGTCAGGTGACCAAGCTGGCGCGTACCTACAAACCGTTCGGTCCCGTCCTTTCCGATGCGATCAACGATCAGCTGCGCACGATCCTCGGCCCGTCAGGTAAGCGGCCGGCCTACATCGCCGAGCGCGTCACCAAGGCATGGGAATTGGGTCCCGGCTGGGTCAAACACGTCACCGCTGAAGTGGCGCTCGGAACGCGCGACGGATCGAGTGTCCGCGGCGGTGCTCTCGGCGGACTGCACGAGGGTGCACTCGCTGACGCTGCGTCCGTCGACAAGGTGATCGATGCCGCTGTCATGGCAGTGGGTGCCCGCAAGGGTGTGCCCGTGTCCCTGCCGTCCGCGGGCGGTGCCGCCGGCGGTGTCGTCGACTCCGCCGCTCTGACCGAATTCGCCGAAACCGTCACCGGCCCCGATGGCGTATTGGCCTCGGCGGCGCGGACGATCCTCGGCCAGCTCGGGCTCGACGCCCCGGTGTCGGCTCCGGAGAAGTCCACCGATGCCGAACTGATCGACCTGGTGTCGGCCGAACTCGGTTCGGACTGGCCACGATTGGTGGCGCCGGCTTTCGATTCCAAGAAGGCCGTGGTGTTCGACGACCGGTGGGCCAGTGCTCGCGAGGATCTGGTCAAGCTGTGGCTGGCCGACGAGGACGAGATCGACGCCGATTGGCCGCGGCTCTCCGAGCGGTTCGAGGGTGCGGGTCACGTCGTTGCCACGCAGGCGAATTGGTGGCAGGGCCGGGCCCTGGCTGCCGGCCACAACGTGCACGCGTCCCTGTTCGGCCGGATCGCCGCCGGTGCCGAGAACCCCGGCAAGGGGCGCTACACCAACGAGACCGCTGTGGTGACCGGTGCCTCGAAGGGCTCCATCGCCTCGTCGGTGGTGGCGCAACTTCTCGAAGGCGGTGCCACCGTCATCGCGACCACCTCGAAGCTCGACGATTCCCGGTTGGCCTTCTACAAGAAGCTCTACCGCGAGAACGCCCGCTTCGGCGCGACGCTCTGGGTGGTGCCCGCCAACATGGCGTCCTACGCAGACATCGACGCGCTGGTCTCCTGGGTGGGTAGTGAGCAGACCGAAAGCCTTGGGCCGCAAGCGATTCATCTCAAGGATGCCCAGACGCCGACGCTGCTGTTCCCGTTCGCGGCACCGCGGGTGGCCGGCGACATGTCGGAAGCCGGTGCCCGCTCCGAAATGGAGATGAAGGTTCTGCTGTGGGCTGTCCAGCGGCTCATCGGTGGACTGTCCGGAATCGGTGCCGAGCGCGATATCGCGTCCCGACTGCACGTCGTGCTGCCGGGCTCGCCCAACCGCGGCATGTTCGGCGGTGACGGCGCCTACGGTGAGTCGAAGGCCGCGCTGGACGCCCTCGTCACCCGCTGGAGTGCGGAATCGTCCTGGGCGCAGCGGGTCAGCCTGGCGCATGCGCTGATCGGCTGGACCAAGGGCACCGGGCTGATGGGGCACAACGACGCCATTGTCAGTGCGGTCGAAGAGGCCGGTGTGACGACCTACACGTCGGCTGAGATGGCAGCCATGCTGCTGAGCCTGTGCACCGTCGAGAACAAGGTTGCCGCTGCGTCGTCGCCGGTCAATGTCGACTTCACCGGCGGGCTCGGCGAGATCGAGATCGACATGGCCGAACTGGCCGCGAAGGCCCGTAAGGACATGGAAGCTGAGGTACCTGCCGAGGCCGACGAAGACCTGGGCGGCACCATCGACGCCCTGCCGTCGCCCCCGCGTGGCTACACCCCGGCGCCGCCGCCGGCCTGGGCTCCGCTGAATGTCGATCCGGCCGACCTGGTGGTCATCGTGGGTGGCGCCGAACTCGGCCCGTACGGATCGTCGCGGACCCGCTTCGAGATGGAGGTCGACAACGAGCTGTCAGCCGCCGGCGTCCTCGAACTGGCCTGGACCACCGGGCTGATCAAGTGGGAGGACGACCCGAAGCCGGGTTGGTATGACACCGCGTCCGGTGAGCTGGTGCCCGAGGCCGAATTGGTCGAGCGCTACCACGACACCGTCGTCGAACGGTGCGGGGTCCGCGAATTCGTGGACGACGGCGCGATCGACCCCGATCATGCGTCGCCGATCATGGTCTCGGTGTTCCTGGACAAGGACTTCTCGTTCGTCGTCTCCAGTGAGGCCGAAGCGCGGGCGTTCGTCTCCTATGATGCCGAGCACACCGTGGCCCGCCCGGTCCCAGGGTCCGGCGACTGGCAGGTGATCCGCAAGGCCGGCACCGAGATTCGCGTGCCCCGCAAAACCAAGCTGAGCCGTACCGTCGGTGCGCAGATCCCGACCGGGTTCGATCCGACGGTGTGGGGCATCACCCCGGATATGGTCAATTCCATCGACCGGGTGGCGCTGTGGAACATCGTCGCGACCGTGGACGCGTTCCTATCGGCCGGCTTCAGCCCGACCGAGCTGATGCGCTGGGTGCACCCGAGCTTGGTGGCCAGCACACAGGGCACCGGCATGGGCGGCATGACCTCGATGCAGACCATGTACCACGGCAACCTGCTCGGCCGCAGCAAGCCCAACGACATCCTGCAGGAAGTTCTGCCGAACGTTGTTGCCGCGCACGTGATTCAGTCCTACGTCGGTAGCTACGGTGCGATGATCCACCCGGTCGGCGCCTGCGCCACCGCGGCGGTGTCGGTCGAGGAGGGTGTCGACAAGATCCGCCTCGGTAAGGCCGAACTGGTCGTCGCCGGTGGCTTCGATGACCTGACGCTGGAGGCCATCATCGGCTTCGGTGACATGGCGGCCACTGCCGACACCGAGGCGATGCGAGCCAAGGGCATCAGCGATTCGAAGTTCTCCCGCGCCAACGACCGGCGCAGGCTCGGCTTCGTCGAAGCCCAAGGTGGCGGCACGATCCTGCTCGCCCGCGGCGACCTGGCCGTCAAGATGGGCCTGCCGGTGCTGGCAGTGGTGGGCTACGCGCAGTCGTTCGCCGACGGCGTGCACACCTCGATCCCGGCTCCCGGACTCGGCGCACTCGGCGCCGGTCGGGGCGGCAAGGATTCGGTGCTGGCCCGCTCGCTGGCCAAGTTGGGGGTGGGTGCCGACGACATCGCCGTCATCTACAAGCACGACACCTCGACGCTGGCCAACGATCCCAACGAGACGGAGCTGCACGAGCGGCTCGCCGACTCGATGGGCCGCTCGGAGGGCAACCCGTTGTTCATCGTGTCGCAGAAGACACTGACCGGGCATGCCAAGGGTGGCGCCGCCGTGTTCCAGATGATGGGTCTGTGCCAGGTGCTTCGAGACGGGGTCATCCCACCGAACCGCAGCCTGGATTGTGTGGACGACGAGATGGCCACGTCCGGTCACTTCGTCTGGCCGCGTGAGACTTTGCGGTTGGGTGAGAAGTTCCCGCTCAAGGCCGGTTTGGTGACCAGCCTCGGGTTCGGGCACGTGTCAGGTCTGATCGCACTGGTGCATCCGGAAGCCTTCCTGGCCACGCTGACGCCGGAGGAACGGGATTCGTACACCGCTAGGGCCGAGCTTCGTGTGTTGGCGGGACAGCGTCGACTGGCGTCGGCGATCGCCGGCGGCAAGCCGATGTACGAGAAGCCGGCGGATCGTCGTTTCGACCACGATTCGCCGGAGAAGCGCCAGGAGTCGGCGATGCTGCTGAACCCTGCAGCACGACTTGGGGACGATGACATCTACATCGGGTAAGCCATCGGTTAGTGTCGGCGCCGTGAATGGTGCGATATGTCGATAGTCGGAGTGGGGATTGACCTGGTCTCCATTCCCGACTTCGCCGAGCAGGTGGACCAGCCGGGAACGGTGTTCGCGGAGACGTTCACCCCGGGTGAACGTCGGGATGCGGCCGACAAGAGTTCGGTCGCCGCGCGGCATCTCGCCGCGCGGTGGGCGGCCAAAGAGGCGGTCATCAAGGCGTGGTCGGGTTCGCGGTTCGCGCAACGCCCGGTGCTGCCGGAGGCTATCCATCGGGATATCGAGGTGGTCACCGACATGTGGGGGAGACCTAAGGTCCGACTCACCGGTGCCATCGCCGAGCATCTGATGGACGTGACCATCCACGTGTCGCTCACCCACGAGGGTGATGTGGCTGCCGCGGTCGCCATCCTCGAAACGACCTGACCGAACCGGCGGGGTGGAGCAGATTCGCGCCAATCCCCGTGCCGGGAGCTCCTTTCGTGGATGCTCTGCGGCTGGTTCAGCCGCGCGCGAGGGCTTCGCGCGCCGCGGCGCGTCCAGTGCGTACCGCGCCCTCCATGTATCCGGCCACCCACTGGTCGGAGCCGCACACGTAGAACGGTGGCTCGTGGGTGCCGTGTAACGGTCCCACTCGGTGGACGTCGCCGGGTCGCCAATGAGTGACGTAGCCCTGCGTCCACGGATCGGTGCCCCACAGTCGTTCGAAGGTGGCGATCGGCGTCAGTGCCTGGGGGCCGAACCAGTCGTGTAGTTCGCCGAGCGACTCCTCCCGACGGTGCTGCGCGGAGGCCGACAAGTAGGCGGCGAGCCGCTCCGGCGGCACGAGGCAGGACAGCACGCCGTAGTTCTGCGGCCATGACGACCCCAGGATGCCCTCGGACTCGGTGAGTCCGTTTTGTCCGCGGTCACGCCAGAAGGGCAGATCGTAGGCGGCGACGAACTTTGCGGCCAGCGCGTGCCGCTGCCGATGCAGCGACGCCAGCCGTTCATCGGAGACGCCCTCCACGGCGATATCGCGAAACGGGCCGGCGGGCAACGCACTGACGAGGGCGCCCGCGGAAATCATCTCGCCGGAATCGAGCTGGACTGTGCAGCCACTTGGTGCCACCTTGACGGAGCGCACTGCCGATCCCAGCCGGATCCGGGTCTCCAGTCCGGCCGCCATGTTCAGGGCAACGGTCGCCGAACCCTCGGCGACGCGCATGTTCTCCCATTCGTCATACGAGTACAGCTGCTTGGTCGACGTGCTGGCGCATTTGCGCAGCAGTGCCAGTAGCGACGTGCGTTCGAAAGATCCCGAGGACAGACCGAGCTGGCCGGCCTCCAAAGCGCGACAGACATTTGGGGTGGCGCCGATTACGCCCAGCCAGCTGGTCACAGACATCGCGTCGAGCGCCAGCGCGTCGGGATGCGACCACGGATCGTCCGCGTCGACCGTTGCGCAGAGCGTGGCGAATTCGTCTTCGACGTGTTGCATGCTGGCATGGTCGGCATCGGTGAACCAGCTGGGGGTGTCGCCGACGAACGTGCCCTCGTGCAGCACATAGGTCAGCTCGCCCGGCTCGGCGACGTAACTCGGGATCAATGTGAGTCCCAGCTCGGCGACCAACTGCTGGTAGGCGGTATGCGAATTGCCGATCACCTCGCCGCCGAGTTGGACGATGCGGCCGTCGTCGAGCGTTACCTGCTCGACGCGACCACCCACCCGTTGACGAGCCTCCAGCACGAGCACGTCGGCCCCGCCTGCGGCTAGGTCACGGGCGGCGCACAGGCCGGCCAACCCGGCGCCGAGGATCAGGATGTCGTAAGTCATTGCGATTGCTCCAGTCTCAGATCAGTGGTGCCAGGCTGTGCTCGGCGTGCCAGCCGATCCTGACTCGTTCGCCGTCGGCCCAGCGCTCTTCGGTCCTGGCCGAGTGCAAGTTCTGCTCCAACACCGAGACCTCCACTCCCGGAGCGATTTCCAGCACGTAGGTGGTGGTTGCCCCGCCGTAGACGGTGGCCTTGAGGATGCCATCGGTCTGGACCATGTCGGGCGTGAGATCCGAGAGCCAGATCTTCTCCGGCCGTACCGCTATCGAGACCTCGTCGCCGATCGTGCAGCCCTCGAGTGGTCCGGTGTGAAGCGGCACCCCGCCTGGCAGCGTGATGCCGGTGCCGGCGTACGTGCCAGACATCAGGTTGGCCGTACCGATGAACTCGGCGACGAATCGTGTGGCCGGCCGTTCGTAGATGTCCTCTGGTGTTCCGCACTGGTGTAGTCGGCCGTCGCTGATGATCGCGATCCGGTCCGACATCGTCAGCGCTTCTTCTTGGTCGTGCGTGACGAACACGAACGTGATGCCCACTTCTCGTTGAATACGCTTGAGCTCCAACTGCATAGCCTTGCGCAGCTTGAGGTCTAGCGCGGCCAGCGGCTCGTCGAGGAGGAGCACCGCGGGACGGTTGACCAGAGCGCGAGCCAGGGCTACGCGCTGGCGCTGGCCCCCAGACAGTGCCTTGGGCTTGTCCTTGTCTCGGCCGGTGAGCTGAACCAGCTCTAGCATCTCGCCGACGCGCAGTTTCATATCGGCCTTTCCGATACCGCGGCGTCGCAGGCCGAACGCGACGTTCTCCCAGATCGAGAGGTGGTCGAACAGGGCGTAGCTCTGGAAGACGGTGTTGACGTCGCGTCGGTTCGGAGGTAGGTCGGTGACGTCTTTGCCGTGCAGTGAGACTGTGCCTTGAGTGGGGTCGACGAATCCGCCGATCATCCGCAGCGTGGTTGTCTTACCGCAGCCGGATGGGCCGAGCATCGAGAAGAACTCACCCTCGGCGATGTCGAGGTTCAGGTCGCGCACAGCGGAGCGGTCGTTATAGGACTTGGTGATGTGCCGAAGTGAGACCGCACACGGCGTAGTAGCGAGTGCGTGGGCGATGGGGGTCACGCGGTCGGCGGTCGAAGTCTTGCGATCTGCAAGCAACGTCTTAATTGACATGGGCTGGTTATCCTCCGAACAGGTCGAGGCTGGTGCCGTGGCGTCCGAACAGGCGCGGGACGAGAAGTGCGAGTGCGATCAGTAGTAGCGAGCCGACCAGCATGAGCGTGCCGATGGCATTGATTGAGGGTTGGATGCCGAACCGGATCGCGGAGTAAATGCGCACCGAGAGTGGCTGAGGGTCGACGCCGCTAGTGAAGAATGCGAGCACGAAGTCGTCGAACACCATCGTGAAGATCAAGATGGCGGCCGATAACACGGCCGGTCCCATCGCGGGTAGCGTCACCAGGCGCAATGCTTGGAACCTGTTGGCGCCCAGGTCCATAGCGGCCTCCTCGACCTCCGGGTTGAGTTCAGCAACGCGGGCCCGAAGGATCACCGTCACATAGGAGATGGAGAAGGTGGTCTGCGCCAGGATCAGCGTCGTCAGCGACGGTTGGAGGTTGACACCACGGAACAGCATCAGCGAGGCGACGCCGGTCACGATCTCCGGTGTGACCAACGGGATCAACATGATCAGGTTCGCCACCCCGCCCAGCCGCGAGCGTGCCCGCACCAGTCCGAAGGCCAACAGGACGCCGATCGCCACCGAACCGACCATGGCGACAGCCGCGACGACCAGGCTTGTCTGCAGTGACTTGGTCAACTCGGAGTCGTGGAAGAACGCCTCGTACCAGCGTAGTGACCAGCCCTCGAACACGGTCAGCGATTTCTTGGTGTTGAAGCTAAAGAGCACGACCGCGAAGATCGGCAGGTAGAGCAGGATGAAGAACACCGCCGTGATCGTGATGGCGAACCGCGGTTTACGGTTCATACCAGAGCCTTTGCGCCGTCGTCGCGGGGGAGCGGCATCGCAGAGGTCCGGTGCAGACGGCAACGGTGTCGCGAGGGTCGAAGTGCTCATTGGCGAGCCTCCTTGGCGTCACGGGCAGTTTGTCTCAAATAGGCGAACATGCAGATCAGCAGCAGGACCATCAGTGCCATCGTCAGCGCGGAGCCGAGCGGCCAGTTCTGGCCGGCGAAGAACTTCTCCTGGATCAGGTTTCCGATCATCAGGTTGTCTGGTCCGCCGAGTAACTGGGCGCTGATGAAATCACCCATGGCAGGCAGGAACACCAGGGCCAGCCCGGCGAAAGCGCCGGACCGGGAGGCGGGAACCGTCACCGTCATAAAGGTCTTCCAGGGCGAGCCGTAAAGGTCGCGTCCGGCTTCGATCAGCGCGTCGTCCATCCGCTCCAGAGAGGCGTAGATCGGCAGGATCATGAAGACCACGTACCCGTAGACCAATCCGCCGATAACGGCCCCGGCAGTGTCAAGTATCTGGAAGCTGGCAGGTACGCCGACTTGCCGTAGCCACGTCATGAGCACGCCTTCGTCGGACAGCAGCGTCTGCCAGCCGTACATGCGCACCAGGTAGTTGGCGAAGAACGGCACAACCAGAAGCGCCACCAGCGCATTCTTGTAGCGACCACCGTGACGGGCAATCGCGTATGCCGTGGGGTAAGCGATCAGCAGGCAGATGACCGATGCCGCTACCGCATACCCGAGGCTGCGGGCGATCACTCGTAGATACGTCGGGTTGAACACCCCGATAATGTTGTCCAGCGTGGTACCGAAACGCGGATTGCCAAGCGTATCAGTGGTTCCGAAGGACAGAGCGATCAACAACAGCAACGCCGATACGAAGAACACGGCCATCCACGCCGTGCCGGGAAGCAGCATCCACGTCCACAGACGCTCACGGCGTATCGGTCGGACCGGCAACGCGTCTGCGAGATCCACAGTGGCGGCGGATGTCGTCGTAGCTGTCATACTCCAACCTTCATTTCGGTGTATGCCGCGTCTCGTGCTTGTGCCTTGGCCACGCTGTCGTTGGTGAAGTAGAGGTTCCGCGACAGATCCTCGACCGTGACTGTGCACTGCGGGTAGTCCGCGACGATCTCCCGGTATGTCTCCTCTGTTCCGTATACCGGCATCGGGTAGCCGATGTAGTCGATGTTCTTCTCGACGTTCTCGGGCCGGAGCATGTAATCGATGAACAGCAAAGCGGTTCCGGGGTGGCGGGCATTGATCGGGATCGCGTACGTGTCGGAGTTGATTGGTGTGCCCTGGGACGGGGCCTCGAATCCGTATAGCGACGGGTCGGGTGCTTGGCGCAGTAGTGCCGCCATGTCACCGCTCCACATCTGTTGTGTCCAAGCGTTACCGGAGAGCAGGTTGTTGTAGTCGTCGCTGCTGAACCCGCGCAGATAGGGGCGCAGAGTGCGGAACTCCTCTACGATCGCCGCGAGCTCATGGTCGGTGGCGGTGTTCAGGCCGTAGCCCTTGAGTAGCGCCAGCATGCCGAGCACCTCGTCACGGTCATCGAGGACGAAAGTGTGTCCCTTCGACTTGTCATTCCACAGATCGGCCCAGCTCTGGTTCAGCCTGTCTCCGAGTTTGTCTTTGCGCCAGGCGATTCCGGTCTTATACATGGAGAACGGTATCGAGTGTGCCGAGTGCGGGTCATACCACGGATCGGTGAAGTACGAGTAGTGGTCAAAGATCAGGGGAGCGTTACGCAGCGTCGCCGGGTCGATGGTGTGCAGCCGGTTGGCAGCAACCAGCTTCTGCACCCACTGTGCCGAAGGAAATATAATGTCGTATTCGTTGCCCGCGGTGAGCTTCGCCTGCATGCTCTCCATCGAATCGAAATTCGACTGGATGATCTTGACGCCGTACTCATTCTGGAAGCCTTCGAACACGGTTGGATCGACATAGTCGGCCCAGTTGAAGTACACGAGGTCGCCATCGATCTTGGGCTCGACCGGTGGGGTCGTCACCTGCTGCGCGCTGGGCGTCAGGTAGGCACACCCGGGTGCGGCCAGCAGCACAGCGGCGGCTCCGGCGCCGCCGAGCAGAAACCGCCTGCGGTTGAACATGCTCATCAGTGGTCTTCCTCAGTGGTCTTGCGCGGGGAATGGGGTCGTGATGCCCAGCGCGCCACCGGCATGCTGCCAAATCACGGCGCGGGCCTCGGTGATCGTCAGCGACGGGTTGCCGAACATGAGCTGAACGCCGAAACCGTCGCACAGCGAGCTGATCAGCCGGGCATGCGCCGCCGTGTCGCACGGGGTGAATTCGCCGCAGGCTACGCCGTCGGCGAGGGTCTCCTCGATCCACCCTTGCTGCGCCCGGCTGAGTTCGATTGCCAGCGCGCGTGATTGCGGCTCACGGTTCGCGCGGCACCACAGCTCTTGGTACATCGCCCATTCCAGGCGCAGGCTCGCTGTCGTCGGTAGCGATGCGGAGATGATGCGGGCTAACCGGCTGGTGGCCGAATCCGAATCGGCGTGCCCTTGGTAGACGTCGCGCCCGGTGTGTTCGAACGAATGCCGCAGTGCTTCGGCGAAGAGCTTTTCGCGGTTGTCGAAGTGATAGTGCAGTGCGGCGGTGGACACGCCTGCGCGCTGGGCGACCATCCGCATTCTGATCTTCTCGAATCCTTCTTCGGCGATGATCTCGCACGCAGCCCCCAAGATCGCTTCGCGGGTCTCGGCGGCGATCTCGGCTTTGGTACGTCTGGGCTGCTCCATGACTAACATCATCGGCCCGACTCCTGCTCTGGGCCGGTATTCACATCGCCGAGGTCGGCTCGAATTCGGCCCGCGAACCAGGCGACCCCGGCTTCCCGGAGTGACAGCGGACCGGGTTCGAAGTGGGTGTTACCCATCCCGATCTGCATTCGCTGCACCAGCTCCTCATCCTCGTGATTGGTGACTTTGCCGACGTGGAGGTTGAGTCTCTGCGCAATGCGGGTGCGCGTGTCGCAGTCCTTACGTCGTAGATAGGTGCCAGGGACGCCGACGCGATCCACCCCGCACGGGTTCATCTTCCAGAGCAGTACGTGATCTGGATACAGGTCGATCACCGTGTTCGGGTAAATCGCGATGTACCTGAAGACCCGATGATCGGACTCTTCGGCCAGTCCTGGCATCGGCCGGATCAAACGCTGATAGAGCCGCTCGGCCCAATTGTCGGAAGGCTTGTCCCGCAACGGCGCGTCGTACACCGCGTAGATCCCGTTGGTTTCCACGGAGTACCGCTTGTAGTCCAGTAAGCGCATCAATCCGGGGTGCGCTACCGGGACGTGATAGCCCTCCAGGTAATTATCAACGGCCACTTTCCAATTCGAGTTCTGGATATGGCGTGGGTCGTGAAGGTGGATACGCGCCGCACCGAACGGTTCCATCTCATCGCCCTCGTCGCCGAGGTAGCGCTCCAGCAGCGGCCGAATCCCCTCCAGTTGTGGAGCGAGCGGCGTTGCGGCCGGATCGAGGTTGACGAAAATCAGCCCGCACAACACCTCGGTCTGCGCGGGGAACAGGGATAGTTTCGTCTTGTCCAGGCAGGGGATGGTGCGATTCTCGGGCGCGCCGACGAGCGTGCCGTCGAGGTGATATGTCCAGCCGTGGTAGGGGCATCGCAAGGCCTTTTCCTCACCGGGGCCGGCCACCAGACGAGTACCGCGGTGACGGCAGGTGTTGAGGTGCGCCCGGATCTCGCCGTCCTCGGCGCGAACGACCACCACCTCTTTGCGTCCGATGGTTCCCACGATCCGGGAGCCGGGGTTGGGCAGATCAGTCACATGGCCGACGAGCTGCCAGGTGCGGTCGAAGATGTGCTGTTGCTCGAGTTGAGCGACGGCTGGGTCGGTGTAGTAGTGCGATGCCAGTCCGGGCTCGAGGGATTCGAGCGCGGGGCGTGAGCGCCGACGCGGTGTTTCCGGGGCGTCCGGAGAGGTCTCGGCATTTGAGCCTTCGGGAGCAAGCGTTGTCTCGTTCATCGACGCGTTAGGTCTTTCTCCCACGTCAACGTGGGTTTTTGGGAGTGACTTCTCGTTGCGGTATCGATTTGCACTTTGCTGACTAACTGATTAGTTTGTGACTATGTCAGTGTTGCGCATCACATGTCAAGCCTGAGGAGATCCAGTGCACAGTCGTAGGCCATGGGCTTCCGCCTGGCTCGGGCTGACCCCGGAGCCCGAGTCCGTGCTACCTCAGCTGCTCGCTCGTCTTCGGCGCGAACCAACGGATTCCGCCTTCGAGGACGAACAGCGTCGGGCCTCCCACGTCGTCTTGCGAGGCACCTGCAGGCAGTGGCTGCGCTACCTGGACCGAGCCGCAGCGGTTGTACGAGGCATCGCGGACGGCACCCGCGATGGCGACCCCACGCTCGCGCTCGCGGTGGCACACGTAGTGCTCGAACACGACCGGATGCTGATCGGTCTGCCGGGCGGCGCCTATCGCCTCACCGCCGAACGGCGCCGTCGCACTGCCGAAGCCATCGGAGTGCTCGAAGCCCGGATTGCATCAGTGAAAACCGACAACGAACTGGAGATGTCATGAAGCTCTTAATCGACCGCGACGCGTGTCAGGGCTATGGACTGTGTCATATCGCCGCCCCGGTCCTCGTCGACCTTGACGACGCGGGATATGCCGACGTGCTCGGCAGCGGGACGGTTCCCGCGGCAGAGCGCAACCGTGCTTATGAAGCAGTGGCTTCGTGCCCGGCGCGGGCGCTGGCGGTGCAGGAATGAGCCGCGACCTGGGTGCACTCTTCGATCCGGCCTCGATCGCCGTGATCGGTGCTAGCTCTGACCCGGCAAAATGGGGTAATGCGGTTGCGGCACAGGCGCTGCGCGGGGCCGACCGGCATCGTGTGCAATTGGTCAACCGGCGCGGTGGCGAGGTCCTCGGCCAGCCGACCGTGGCGTCGGTAAGTGACCTGGACGCGCCGATCGATCTGGCCGTGATTGCGGTCCCAGAAGCTGGTTTCGAAGACGCGGTTGACGGGGCGCTCGCCAAGGGCGCGCGCGCCGTCGTCGCCATCACTGCCGGACTCGGCGAAGTCGGCGCGCATGGAAGGGCGCGCGAAGACGCCCTGATTGCGCGGGTCCGGGCTGCCGGCGCGGTGCTGGTAGGTCCCAATTGCCTTGGCCTGGTGGATAACACCACTGCCACATATCTTTCGTCGAACGAGTTCGTGCCCGGTGAAATCGCCGTTCTTAGTCAGAGTGGCAATCTCGCCATCGAGCTGGACCGGTTGTTCGCCGCCAGGGGCATGGGCATGTCCCGATTCGTGTCGCTGGGTAACCAGGCCGACGTATCACTGGTCGAACTGATCGAGTCGTGCGCGGCCGACCCCGCCACGTCGGCGATCGCAATCTACGTCGAGGATTTCCGGGTTGGCCGTGGGTTCGTGGCGGCAGCGGCGGCGGCGGTTGCGGATGGGACCCCGGTCGTCGTGCTGGCTGCCGGCGCCAGCAGCGCCGCCGCACGCGGCGCTGCTTCCCATACCGGTTCATTGACCAGCGATGCCGCCGTGATTTCTGCGGCCTGCGCAGTGGCCGGAGCCATGCAGGTGTACACGCCGCGACAGTTGGCCGACGTGTTGCTCGCGTTGCGAGCCCGGACGACACCGCGCGGCAGACGCGTGGCCGTGCTGACCGATGGTGGTGGTCATGGCGTCATCGCGTGCGACGTGGCGGCAGCGGCTGGTCTGGATGTACCGGCGCTGGGTCTGGACACGCAGGCCCGGCTGCGGGAGGCGTTGTGGCCTCAGTCGCAGGTGGAAAATCCCGTCGACCTCGCCGGTGCCGGCGAGATGGACCCCGAAAGTTACGCGCGCGCTTACGCGGTGCTGCAGTCCTGTGATGACGTGGACGCGATCCTGATGACCGGCTACTTCGGCGGCTACTCCAGCGGCGTGGATGGTTTGACCGGACTCGGGCCGGCAGAATGCGCTGCGGCCAAGCGCATCGCTGCGGACCTCGGCGACAAGCCGGTGGCGGTGCAATCGATCTACCCCGAAGCGCCGGCGTGCCGGATACTGGCAGACAGCACCGTCCCCGTGTTCGCCGCCATTGAGGACGCCGCCGCAGCGCTGGCCGCCGTGATTGCGCCGGCGCCCACGGCATCGGTGCTCCCGATGCCGGCAGCTAGCGATCCGGTCACTGCGACTGATTACACCGCCGCGCGAAATGCATTCGCAGCCAGCGGAATCAACTTCGTCCCAGCACGTGAGGTGTGTAACGCCGATGAGCTGGCTGTCGCCGCCGCCGACTTACGCGCCCCCTACGTTCTCAAGGCGCTGGGGCTGTTGCACAAATCCGATGCAGGTGGAGTGGTGGTCGGACTGAAGTCGAGCGAGGAATTGCTCGATGCCTACACCAGGCTGGTCGAGAAGCTGGATCCACCGTCGTTCTCCGTCGAGGAGATGGCCGACCTCAAACATGGTGTCGAGTTGATCGTCGGCGCCCGTTGGGATCCGCGTTTCGGGCCGACGGTACTCGTTGGCATGGGGGGCACGGCGACCGAGGTACTGCGCGATGTACAGGTGGCCTTGGCCCCCGTCGACGAAGCCGAGGCGGCCCGCATGATCGAGAGACTGCGCACTACAGCGCTACTCGGTGATTATCGGGGCAGGCCCGCTGTTGACGTCGGCGCGGCGGCCCGGGCGGTCGCCCTTCTCAGCAGCTACGCGGCGGCTCACCCGGAGATCGCTGAACTCGAGATCAATCCACTGCTCGTAACACCATTCGGGGCAACCGCTCTCGATGCTCGCATCGTCAAGAAATAGGAGATATCAATGGATTTCGCTTACACGCCTGCTCAGCAGGAGTTGAAAGCGCGGGCCGCAGCCTACGCCGAACTGCTGATGGACTACGAGCTGGAGTCCGAGGCGGCAGACGGCCCATTGCCCAGGGACACGGTCAAGAAGCTGACGCACGCCGCGATGGACGCAGGCGTCTACGGAATCAACATGCCCACCGAATGGGGCGGTGCCGGCCTGACCCTGCTTGAGCAGGTGATCGTCGAAGAGGAGTTCGGCAAGGTGACCAACTGCCTCTGGGACATTCCCTGGCGGCCGTCGAATGTGCTCGCGATGGCTTCCCCCGAGCAGCGGGAGCGCTACTTGTTGCCGATCCTGCGTGGTGAGCGCTTCGATGCGTTCGCAACCACCGAGCCTGACTCGGGATCGGATGCCGGCGCGATCGCGACCACCGCCACGCCGGTCGACGGTGGTTGGCTGCTTGACGGCGAGAAGTGGTTCGTCACCTGCGGCGACGTCGCCGACTTCCTCTTGGTGCAAGCCAATGTGCTGCCGGACAACGAATCGACGCTCTTCTTCGTGGAGAAGGACACTCCCGGAGTGAGGATCAGTCGGACGCCTCGGTTCATGCATTCCGCCGTCAACGGACACCCCGAATTCGTATTCGAGAATGTCTTTGTCCCGACCGAGTCGGTGCTCGGCGAGGTCGGTCAGGGTTTCGAGCTCACCAAGGACTGGTTCACAGACGAACGGTTGATGATTGCCGCGCGTACCGTCGGTCTGGCTGAGCGCGCGTTACAGCTGGCCCGGGACTGGGCAGTCCAGCGTAAACAGTTCGGCGTGCCGATCAGTGACTTCCAGATGATCCAGGCGATGCTGGCCGACTGCGCCGTCGACATCGCCGTGAACCGGTCCTACACCCACCAGGTCGCGTGGGAGGCCGACCACGGTGTAGATCGGAAGACATTGCACGCCAAGGCTTCCATCGCCAAGCTCTCCGCGAGCGAGGCTGCCGGCCGGGTTGTGGACCGGTGCTTGCAGATTTTCGGCGGTCGCGGTTACGACCGGTCGTATCCGATCGAGCGGATGTACCGAGAGGTGCGTGTCGACCGGATCTGGGAAGGAACGTCGGAGATCCAGCGGGTGATCGTCGCCAACGAATTGATCAAGCGGGGCACGGCGTTTCTCGACCTACCGGTCGCCTAGCGCCGCGGGTACCCCGCAGTGCAGTGGACGTTCACGCGGTAACACCGTCGCGCCTCGGTGTCTTGTCCATCAATCTTACTATCACCATCACGAAAGGAACTGCCAAGAAATGGAATTCGCATACACGCCGCGCCTGGCCGAACTCAAGGACCGGGCCAGGATACTGACGGAGAAGATTCTGCCGTTCGAGGACGAATGCGAGCGGAACAATGGGCTCTGTGCGGAGTCGCACGCGTCGATCAAAGCAGCCGTGCTCGATTCGGGTTTGCAGGCGATCAACACGCCGACCGAATTCGGCGGGGCCGGCTTGTCGGTGCTCGAACAGGTGGTGGTTCAGGACGAACTCGGCAAGCTGACCAACGCATTGTGGGACACGGTCTGGCGGCCTGCCAACCCCCTCGCGCACGCGACACCGGAGCAACGGGAGCGCTACCTGATTCCGGGAGCGCGTGGTGACCGCCGTGATGCGGTGGCGATCTCGGAAGCCGCTGCCGGATCGGATTTCTCGGCAGCGCAGACCACCGCCACTCCCGACGGACGTGGCGGGTATGTGATCAACGGCGAGAAGTGGTTCGTCACGGTCGGTGACGTCGCCGACTACTTGATCGTCCTCGCCAACGTTCAGCCTGAACACGCACCGACGATGTTCCTCGTAGATGTCGACACCCCGGGTGTGAAGATCACGAACGTCCCCCGCTATACGCACACCTTCGTCTACGAACATCCCGAGTTCACGTTCACCGATGTGAGGGTTGGCCCTGAGGCAGTGTTGGGTGGCGTCGGTGGGGGGCTCGACCTGACACGGGATTGGTTCACCGAAGAACGCCTGATGATCGGTGCTCGGACCATCGGCGCCGCCGAGCGCGCGTTGACGCTGGCCGTCGACTGGGCCCGAAACCGGGTTCAGGGAGGTGAAGCCCTGATCAATCGGCAGTTGATCCAGGGCATGATCGCTGATTCCGTCGTCGACATCACCGCCAACCGGGCTTATACCCATCAGGTGGCATGGGAGTTCGATCAGGCCGATCCGGCAAACGCCGAGCAGCGAAAGACCTTGCATGCCAAGGCTGCCACGGTGAAACTCTCCGCCTCGGAGGCATCCAACCGAGTGGTCGACCGTGCCGTACAGATCTTCGGTGGTCGCGGCTACATTCGGGACTACCCCGTCGAACGGTTGTGGCGAGAGCTGCGGGTCGACCGGATTTGGGAAGGTACTTCCGAGATTCAGCGGCTGGTCATCGCCAACGAGGCCAACAAGCGTGGCGTGGAGAACCTGCTGGCCTTCCCCGCACCCGTCCTCGGATAGCCCGATGGCGGCCGAGAACACCGTGACCGCCGAGTTCCGCCGTGGCGATGAGGTGTTGACTGCTTTGTGGCCAGGGGATCTGATCACCGAGCCGTCGTCGTCGACGGCAGCGCCACGGTGTCCTCGGCCGGCGTGGACGTCACCGATTGCCACGCGCTCTCGAAGCGGTGGAAGCTGCCCGCGCCCACGTTCTTACGCTGCAGGGCGGCGGTTCGGTGTACTGAGGAGGCCGGGCGGCGGTCGTAAGAGCCCACGTCTATGTGTGGCGATTGAACAGCGATTAGCCTCGTCGTTGTGAGTGATCTAGCTGAACGCGTCCGTGGCGTCCTCCCTTCCGTCCGCAAGGACCTCGAAGACCTGGTGCGGATCCAGTCCGTGTGGGCCGACCCGGCCCGTCGTGACGAGGTGCATCGCAGCGCACAAGCGGTGTTCGATCTGTTCACCGGTATCGGTTTCACCGATGTGCGCATCGTCAGTGAGGGCGGTGCGCCCGCGGTCATCGCCCGCCATCCGGCGCCGCTCGGCGCGCCCACGGTTCTGCTCTACGCCCATCACGACGTGCAGCCCGAGGGTGACCCGGGGCAGTGGGTGTCGGCGCCGTTCGAGCCCACCGAGCGTGACGGCCGCCTCTACGGGCGCGGGACTGCCGACGACAAGGCCGGTATCGCAACACATTTGGCGGCGCTTCGCGCTTTTGACGGCAAGCCACCTGTCGGCGTGACCGTCTTCGTCGAGGGCGAAGAGGAGTCGGGCTCCCCGTCGCTGAGCCGGCTGCTGGCGGCCCACAGGGATCTCCTCGCTGCCGATGTCATCGTGATCGCAGACTCCGACAACTGGAGCACCGATATCCCGTCGCTGACCGTCTCGCTTCGCGGTCTGGCCGACTGTGTGGTCGAGGTGGCGACGCTCGATCACGGGTTGCATTCGGGAATGTGGGGCGGCGTGGTGCCCGATGCGTTGTCCGCGCTGGTGCGCCTGCTGGCCAGCCTGCACGACGATGACGGCAACGTTGCGGTGCAAGGACTGCACCACGGTACGGCCGCTGAGGTCGACTACACACCAGAGCGGGTCCGCGACGATACGGGACTTCTCGACGGTGTCGCAGAGATCGGCTCCGGTTCCGTGCCGCAGCGGCTCTGGGCGAAACCGGCGATCACCGTGATCGGCATCGACACGACTTCTATTGCGGCATCGTCTAATACGCTGATCCCGCGGGCGCGAGCCAAGGTGAGTATGCGGGTGGCCCCCGGCGGCGATGCTGCGGCTCACCTGGATGCTTTGCGCACCCATCTGGAACAGCACGCGCCGTGGGGAGCGAAGGTGACCGTCACCCCGGGGGATGTCGGTCAGCCCTATGCGATCGACGCCACCGGTCCGGTGTACGACGCCGCCCGGGCGGCGTTCAAGCAGGCCTGGGGTGTGGACGCGGTCGACACCGGTGTCGGCGGCTCCATTCCGTTCATCGCCGAGTTCGCTGGCGCGTTCCCCGACGCGACGATTCTGGTCACCGGCGTCGAAGATCCTGCGACACAAGCGCACAGTATCAACGAGAGCCTGCATCTCGGTGTGCTCGAGCGCGCCGCCACCGCCGAAGCACTGTTGCTGGAAGCGCTCGGGGGCTAGACGGACAGGTCGCGGCGCAGCTTCGCGACGTGGCCGGTCGCCTTGACGTTGTACTGTGCCACTTCGATGTTGCCCTTCTCGTCGACGACGAATGTCGATCGGATGACGCCCTGGACGATCTTTCCGTAGAGCTTCTTCTCGCCGTAGGCGCCCCAAGCGCTAAGGACCGATTTGTCAGGATCCGAGAGGAGCGGGAACGTCAGCCCCTGGGCGTCGCGGAACTTCGCGAGCTTCTCCGGCTTGTCCGGTGAGATCCCGATGACGGCCAGGCCGGCGTCGTTGAGCTCAGCGAGGCTGTCGCGGAAGTCGCACGCCTGCTTGGTGCATCCCGGGGTCGAGGCAGCGGGGTAGAAGTACACGATGACTTTCTGGCCCTGGTAGTCGGCCAGCTTGACGGTGTTTCCATCGGCATCGGGGAGGCTGAACGCGGGGGCCTTGTCGCCCTCGGCGAGTCGAGCGGTGTCGGTCAACGCTTTTCCTAATCGGTTGTGGGGTTCCTGACCACACCGGAGGGGCGGTGCGGGGCCGGGCTCATCTAGGGTAGTTCGGCAAGGCGGTAACTCGAGCGACCAGCCCACTGAGGCGACGCCGGGCAGCGACTGCAAAGGAGAGCGAGGAATCGTGGCGGACCGGGATCCCGATGTCATCAAGCAGGAGATCGATGCTGCCCGTGATCAGTTGGCTGCAACTGTCGACTCGCTCGCGATACGCGCGAATCCGCAGCGGTTGGCCGACGACATCAAAGCGGGAATCATGAACTTCGTGAAGAAACCCGCGGTGGCGGCCTCACTGGCTGGGCTCGGCCTGGTGACCGTCGTGCTGGTGATCAGGAAAGCCCGGAGCTGACCGCGCCGTCGGTCTGATTTTGCTGGTCTAGCGGCGGCGGAACCATCCGCTGAGCGACAGCCAGGATGTGGGGGGATTCGCTCGCAGTCCCAATCGGCTGCAGCTCTGTACCGATAACAGGCTGCTTGTAGACGCTTGCGGAGTTACTTCGTTGTGGGCGTGCGCATTCGCTGTGCTTGCTCCGCAACGGCACACCGAGATGGGCATTGGCTAAGGCCTCGATCCGTAGCTTGAATACAGGTTGCGCCGCTAGCGCGTGATTTCAGCTAACTAGATGCTAACAGCATATCGTTTGATTTGTGCTGGAAGAGTCAGTGATCTTGGACAAACCGCGGGATAGCCGTTACCGCCGGTCCGGCTCAATCGGGCCTCCTGGGGAAATGTTTCTCTCGATGACAGCACATAGTCGTCGGCGGCGTAGCCGGAAATCCCCATGTGGTGCTCGCTCTGGCGGGGCAACGGTTCGAATGTTGCTCGAACAATTGACGACTGTGCCAGTTGTGATTAGCAGAGCGGCGAAGGCCACGTCGGCGGCATTGCCGCGCGTGCGTAGTAACCGAAGCCCCGCACCGATCGAGGGACCTTCAGGTCGAAGTTACTAGGACGCTTGCAGCGATCCGCCGTCGAATCAAATCTCCGATGCCTGGCTGATCTCCACGCCACCTGGGCCCCTGCGCCTACACGCGCGGAGGCATCGTCGTCATTGATGACGACGGTGCCTCCCTCGGCGACTCATCTCGGAAGCGGGTTGGAACCCAGCTATCCGCCGCCCGCCTGGATCCCGAGGTTGGTCTCGCTGATGGCTTGCTGGACGAGGTTGATCGCAGCGTCGCGATGTCCGCCCTTGTCTGGTAAAGCAATTTGCAGTCGATTTTGCGCAGCATCGAGATCATTGAGTGCGTTCTGCATATGTGGCTGATCAGCGAGCGCCATTCCGGTCCCCACACCGACGCCAGTGAACGCCAACGCACCGAGACACCCCGCGATGGCCAGCTTGAATTTCGATAGTGCCATTCGAACCCTCCTAAGTGGGCACGAGTAGTCTTCCGTTCGTGGACTCGCATTGAGCCGAAACGCAGTTCGCTTCAACAGCCAAGATGGGCCGGCGGCAGAGTGTGCCATGTATAGGCGTTTGCCGCGAGGGTGCAGTCTCGATGGTGAATATCTGCCGATTCGGGCATCACAGGAGTGTTGCGTCCCAGTTAACGGCAGCTATGGCCAAAGCGCTTCGTCGTCGGCTTGGGATAGCGGACTAGACGCCGGGTAAAGAGCGTCGGAGCTAGAATGTCGCTGACTCCCTTCGGTCATGCGATCTGTTCGAATCGGTCACCGCCAATAGCCGATATGCCACATGCACGGGCAGTCCTTCTGCGGCCATAGTCGCTATGGCCGCGTATCACCTTTCGGGTCGCACCGTTCCCGCAGTAGCTCACGAGCCCTTTTCTCGAAGGCGACTTCGGTTTGCAGTTCGCGGATGCGTCTATTGGCCGCACTGAGTTCGGTCAGTTCGGCGCGGTTGAGTCCGGGCAGCTGCCCGGTGTCGATGAGCTCCTGGCGGCGCCAGCTGTAGATGGTCTGGTCGCTGATATCCAGATCGGCAGCGATCTGGGCAATAGGGCGGCCGGCGGCCACCAGAGCGAGCACTTTGCGTCGACACTCTTCGGGATAACGAATGGGCATGGACACGGCTCTTTCAAGGGACGTCGTGACCAGAAGTCAAGTAAGCCGACTCATGCAACCCAGGGCCCATCATCATCTATTTAGCGCCGCTAATTAGCGCGTGGTAATTAGCTGATACGGCCTGTTGGTTGTAGTTATCGCAGTTCAGAACTAGTTGTGCTATTTACTGAACGTTTACGTCGAGCGTTTTGTGGTGAAGAAAGAATGGATTTCGGGCAAATCTGTCAACAATCAGGCTCCCCGCTCAGGTTCGCCTCAGGTATCTTCCTGCGTTGTCAGTGTTAAGCCCACTCCTCGGGGAGATCAAAATGCAGATTTCTGTACGTTCACACCTCATTGCAGGGACCGCTGCCGTCATCGGCGCCGGTGCCATCGCGATGACGCCGATAGCGCCGGCCAACCAGGCCCTGCCCGCCGTGCAGCTGCCTTCGGCCGCTCAGGTCGGGTTGGCCGGTTTCGACAGCCCGCTGTCGGAACTCATCGGCACCTTCAGCTCCTTCAACCAGTGGATGCTCAGCGCGGACAACACGGCCGCTGGCTACATTGCCCTCGGTGGCCTCACTGACACCACCGGTGTCGGCCTCGCACAAACGGTCTTGAACTTCAACTCGATCGGTCTGATTCCCCAGGTGGTCAACGACCACGCGCCGTTCCTCACCATGCTCGCCCTTAACGGTGCGCAGACTCTGGAAAGCACGATGAACGCCGTGACAACCACGGGGTTGATCGCGAGCGAGGCCGTGTGGAACCTGCCGGGGGCATTCGTCACAGCTGCGCAGCAGGCAGCCTCCGGCGATATCTCAGGCGCTCTCGCCACGTTGCAGAATGCAATCGTGACTCCGCTCGTTGAGGCCGGTCAGGTCGCGATGGACAACGTCAACTACCTCC
Source organism: Mycolicibacterium komossense (assembly GCF_025822605.1). GTDB lineage: Bacteria > Actinomycetota > Actinomycetes > Mycobacteriales > Mycobacteriaceae > Mycobacterium > Mycobacterium komossense. The sequence continues at coordinate 73,262 of NZ_JACKTY010000014.1, forward strand.
TGAGCAACGTGGTCGCTCGTAGCAATGCGTTGAACCAGACGATTCCCGCCCTCGTTGATCTCGTGGCCAAGGGCACTGTCGGACAGGCTTCGACCATGGTCGGCGCCTTCATCACCGTCGCGCAGAACGTCGTGGCCGGCATCTCCGCGGGAAGTGCAGAGCAGGTCTGGAACGCCGTTGTGGACGGATTCCTCGGACCGAAAGGCATCCCAGGCACGTTCCTCAACCTGACCGTCGGGGCCGGCGTGCAGGCGACGTCCACAGGGATCATTCCGAGCGTCCGCGGAGAGATCCAGGCCGTGGTTCACGGTATTGCCACCGCGCTGTCGCAGACGGGTTCGACTCCGCCGGTTCCGCCGCCGGCGGCGGCTCAGGCCTCGTCCTCATCAGTGTCGGCGCTAAGCGCCGCGGCTTCTCAGAAGCCGGCAGCCGCTGTCGAGAGCGGTCCGAGTGTCAACAGCGGAAGTTCCGGTGCCGGTACCGCCTCGTCCTCGTCAGTGTCGGCGCTAAGCGCCGCGGCTTCTCAGAAGCAGAAGTCGGCAGCCGCTGTTGAGAGCGGTCCGAGTGCCAATAGCGGAAGTTCCGGTGCCGGTACCGCCTCGTCCACCAACGAGAAATCCGCCACCAGCCACTCCACGAAGAGCTCGGCCAAGTCCACGGCTGCGCACAGTGTCGACAGTTCCAAGAGGACGGCCGCGAAGTCCTCGGCCCACTAACTCCCGCGGAGTAAACCAGCACTGACGGGTGCCCCTCCTTTCCACGAAAGGAGGGGCACTTGCTTGTTGTCGCCAGATGATCGGTGAGCGTCTGAGGATTGAACGGCCCGTCATGATCGGATTGACGGCGACTCCCACCGCATGAAGAACGCTCAGCACACCCGTCCCTAATCGATCAGGACCTGTGGAGGATTTTCGGCCCGAAAACGACGAAATCGGGCCGTTTGCGACCCGATTTCGAAACGACAAAACCCTGCCTGAGCAGGGTTTTGTGTGGTGCGCCGTCAGGGTTTCGAACCCCGGACCCGCTGATTAAGAGTCAGCTGCTCTACCAACTGAGCTAACGGCGCGTCAAACTGCGTGTGAGACGATAACAGGCCTGACCGGTCAGGGCGAAATCCGTATGCTGAACAACAGCTGGGAGCCCGGGACGTCGGAGTCGCTGTCGGCTTCCATCAGCCCTTAGACTCTTGCCAAGATTGCTGATTTCTCAGCCCTGTTGACGAGGTGGAACACGTTATGTGGCACGCCAGTTCCGTGGCCCGTCCGCGAGGCTATCGACCCTGGTTGATGGCGGTCGTACTGCTGCCCGCGGCGATTCTGGCGATGAGTGGCTGCTCGACCGTTTCCGCCCCGGCGCCGGCGCAGACGATCGCCGACAAGGGCACTCCGTACGGCGATCTGCTGGTGCCCAAGCTCACCGCGTCGGTCACCAACGGCGCGGTCGGCGTCGCGGTCGACCAACCGGTCACCGTCAGCGCCGAAGACGGTGTCCTCGGCGCCGTGACGATGACCAACCAGGACGGCATCCTGGTGCCGGGTACGTTGAGCCCGGACGGTCTGACCTGGTCGACGTCCGAACCGCTCGGCTACAACAAGCGATACACGCTCAACGCCCAGTCGCTGGGTCTTGGCGGCGCCACCAGCCGGCAGATGACATTCGAGACGCATTCGCCGGAAAACCTGACGATGCCCTACGTCTTGCCCAACGACGGCGAAACAGTCGGCATCGGGCAGCCGATCGCGGTGCGGTTCGACGAGAACATCCCCGACCGGCTGGCGGCCGAGCGGTCGATCAAAGTCACCACCAACCCTCCCGTGGAGGGGGCGTTCTACTGGTTGAGCAACCGCGAAGTCCGTTGGCGCCCAGAGCACTACTGGAAGCCCGGCACTACCGTCGACGTGGCGGTCAACGCGTACGGCGTGCAGATGGGCGACGGGCTTTTCGGCCAGGACAACGTCACCACGCACTTCACCATCGGTGACGAGGTGATCGCCACCGCGGACGACAACACCAAGATCTTGACCGTCCGCGTCAACGGCGAAGTGGTCAAGACGATGCCCATCTCGATGGGTAAGAACAGCACACCGACCAATAACGGCACCTACATCATCGGCGACCGGCTTTCGCACATGGTGATGGATTCGTCGACCTACGGCGTTCCGTCCAACTCGCCCAACGGATATCGGACCGAGGTCGACTACGCCACGCAGATGTCCTACAGCGGGATCTATGTGCATGCCGCGCCCTGGTCGGTGGGCAGTCAGGGCTACTCGAACGTCAGCCACGGCTGTTTGAACGTGAGCACCAGCAACGCGCAGTGGTTCTACATCAACACCAAACGCGGCGATATCGTCGAGGTGGTCAACACCGTCGGCTCCACCCTGCCCGGCACCGATGGCCTGGGGGACTGGAATGTTCCGTGGGAGCAGTGGCGCGCGGGTAACGCGAACATCTGATCCCCGCGCTGGGATAATCGGCACCTCAGCTAACCCTGCGCGCGATACGGTTCTCCCAACACATGGGTGCCACGCTGACCGGGGGGTTCGCCGATGTCTCGATCGATGTCACACGTTGTTCGTCGGGCAGCGCTTCGCGCAGCCGCCATCGGGCTCAGCACAGTCGTGGGGTGCGCCGCGACCACGGGTAACCATCCCGCACCACGACCGGTTGCCGAGGGGCATGTGTACGCGATTCCCGTGGTCTTGACCGCGGCGGTCAACGAGGCGCCGACAACACTCGGGATCGCCGACTCCACGCTGTACAACCTGTCCGATGCTGATATCGACGTCACCCTCGATCATCTGAAGACCATGGGCGTCAACGATATTCGCGTCGCGGTGCCGTGGATCTATATCCAGTCGCAGGACAATACGGACTACGACTGGACCAAGATGGACTACATCGTGCACGCGGCCAGCGAGCGCGATATGAACATCGTCGGCGTGATGAGCGGTACGCCGACCTGGGCTGGGTTCCCGATCAACGGGCATTCCGATCCGGCCGACTATGCGCGGTTCGCTTCAGCGGTGGCCGAGCGCTATAACGACGCCAGCACGATCGGGCCGATCGACGACTACGAGATCTGGAACGAACCGAACGGCTCGCTGTTCTACAACCCCATCGATGCCAAGGCCTACACGGCCATGCTGCAGGCGGCCTATCCGGCGATCAAGGCGAACAACCCGAATGCCACGGTGATTGCCGGTGTGCTGGGGGCAGTGGCGACGATCCCTGGTCTGTCGCTGGCGCCCGAGGCTTTCGTGTCGCAGATGTACGGCGCCGGCGCGAAAGGGTACTTCGACGCGCTGTCGTACCACCCCTACAACTACACACTCCCGTTCTCATTGGGCGCCGGCCAAGTCAATTCGCCGTTGAATCAGGTCCAGGCCATCCGGGCGCTGATGATCGCCAACGGCGACGGCGACCTCAAGATCTGGGCCACCGAGTACGGGCTGCCGACCAACTATCCCATCAACCAGGACCAGCAGGCGGCGTTCATCCACGATTTCGTGGTGGCGTGGCAGAACGTCGACGGAGCCGGGCCGATGTTCGTCTACACCACTCGCGACTCCAACACCGGCGGGTTCGACGACGAGGAGAATTTCGGCATCTTCACGACCGACTGGACGCCGAAAGAGGCGGTCGGCGCCATCGAAGAGCTGATCCAGGAATTGCGCACCGGTCAGCTGAAACCGTTCGACGTCACCCCGTATGCGAACAAGATCGACTTTTTCGGAGCCGCGGTGATCGTCGTACGCCAGATCATCAACCTGGCCTTGATCGTGCCGAAAGCCCTGTTCCAGCTTGCCGTCTCGGCGGTGACCTTCGTCGTAGAGAGCGTCGGTAATCTGCTGGGCATCAATTCGCCTGCGTCGTCGGTCGCGTCGTCGGGCGCCAAGGCCGCGCTCGCGACGAGCGACGCGGTGCCGACCCCGAGGAGGTCGGGGGTCACCGCGACGACGCCGGCTCCGACGGTGACTACGAAGAAAAGTGTCGCCAGGGGCGAATCCGGTGCGGCGCCAGCTGTATCGGAGACTCCCGTCCTCGTCGGCGCGACTGACGCCGTGGCACGCAAGGGTGCGGCCGCGCCGGCCGGCGCCACGCCAGGCGACGGTACCGCGGCACACAGCGCAGCGGCCCAGAGCCACGCGCCTCGCTCATCCGCGACGGGGGAGTCGAAGAGATCCGGATCGCGCAGCGCCAGCGCCAGGACTCGCGCTGACTCCGGCCAATAAAAAAGGTCAGGGGGCGAAATTGCCCCCTGACCCGGGTGGGGTGGCTGACGGGACTCGAACCCGCGACAGCCAGGATCACAACCTGGTGCTCTACCAACTGAACTACAGCCACCATTGCCGCAAACCGAGCCTGCCCGATCCGCGGCGTGGTCGATCTTAACCGCTCTGGGGCCCTGTAGCCGAATCTGGTCAGCTCGGGGTATCCGCAGGCGGCCCGAGCTCAGCGGCCACCGAGGCAATTTCGCTGGTAGACGGCCCAGGCGGGGCAACGAACGCGGTCTTGCGGTAGTACTTCAATTCGCGAATCGACTCGTGGATATCGGCGAGTGCGCGGTGCGCCAGCCCCTTCTCGGGCTGTCCGAAGTAGATGCGCGGATACCAGCGGCGGCACAGTTCCTTGATCGAACTCACGTCGATCATCCGGTAGTGCAGGTAGTTGTCGAGGGTGGGCATATCGCGGGCGATGAAACCGCGGTCGGTGGCAATCGAGTTTCCACACAGGGGAGCGGTCTTGGCCGCCTTGACGTGTTCGCGCACGTAGTCGAGCACCATGGTCTCGGCGGTCGGCACATCCACCGTCGAGGTCCTGACCTCTTCGATCAGGCCCGACTTGGTGTGCATCCGCGTGACCACCTCGATCATCCCCGACAAGGCGGCGTCGTCGGTGTGAATGACCACGTCAATGCCGTCACCGAGAACGTTGAGGTCGGCGTCGGTGACCAGCGCCGCGATTTCGATCAGGCGATCGGAGCCGAGATCGAGTCCGGTCATCTCACAGTCGATCCATACCAATTCTTCGCGCACAACGATCCACACTATTCGCTCTTCTTTGCCTTACGCGCGCACACCCGCCCCGTGCGCGGCTTCGCCAAGTAGTGTCGTGGGTTGCCGGATCCTGGACCCCGGCGGGAGGACCGCGGCTGTGAGTACCGAGAAATGACCACTGACGCGGCTGCTGCGCAGCCGGCACTGACGCCGTCTCAGAAGATCGCCGCTGGTTATGTCAGCGACGGCCCGGCCCTGGAATTGGGCACAGTCGTGGTCGACGGGGTGGCAGATTCCGCGGCCAGGGTGCGCATCCCGTTGGCCACTGTCAACCGGCACGGCCTGGTGGCCGGCGCAACCGGCACCGGAAAGACAAAGTCATTGCAGGTGATTGCCGAGCAACTGTCGGCCGCGGGCGTGCCCGTGCTGATGGCCGACGTCAAAGGTGATCTGTCGGGTTTGTCGCGTCCGGGCACGCCGGGTGACCGGACGGCGCAGCGCGCCACCGATACCGGTGACGACTGGGTCCCGACGGCGTTCCCGGTGGAATTCCTGTCGCTGGGTACCTCCGGAATTGGGGTGCCGGTCCGGGCGACGATCACCAGTTTCGGCCCAATTCTGCTGTCGAAAGTGTTGGGGCTCAACGCTACTCAGGAATCGACGCTGGGCCTGATTTTTCATTGGGCCGACCAGCAGGGGTTGCCACTGCTCGACCTGAAGGACCTGCGTTCGGTCATCCAGTTCCTCACCAGCGACGAGGGCAAACCCCAGCTCAAAGCTCTCGGCGCGGTATCGCCGACGACTGCGGGGGTCATCCTGCGGGCGTTGGTGAACCTCGAGGCAGAAGGCGCGGACACCTTCTTCGGCGAACCGGAACTGCGGCCCGAGGATCTGATGCGGGTCGACGCGCAGGGCCGCGGCGTCATCACGCTCCTGGAGCTCGGCAGTCAAGCCGCCCGCCCGGTGATGTTCTCCACGTTCCTGATGTGGGTGCTCGCCGATTTGTTCACATTCCTGCCCGAGGTGGGCGACGTCGAGAAACCGAAACTGGTTTTCTTCTTCGACGAGGCACACCTGCTGTTCAACGACGCGTCCAAGGCGTTCCTCGACCAGGTCGAGCAAACCGTCAAGCTGATTCGTTCCAAAGGTGTCGGTGTGTTCTTCTGCACCCAGCTGCCCACCGACATCCCGAACAACGTGCTCTCGCAGCTCGGCGCGCGGGTTCAGCACGCCTTGCGGGCGTTCACTCCCGACGATCAGAAAGCACTCAACAAGACCGTCCGGACGTATCCGAAAACCGATGTCTACGACCTGGAGTCGGCGTTGACATCACTGGGGACCGGGGAGGCGATCGTCACGGTGCTCTCCGAGCGGGGTGCGCCCACCCCGGTGGCCTGGACGCGGATGCGCGCCCCCCGGTCGTTGATGGACACCATCGGTCCCGACGCGATCGCGGCGGCCGCCAAAGCCAGCCCGTTGCAGGCCGAATACGGCCAGACCATCGACCGCGATTCGGCCTATGAGCGGCTGTCGGCAAAACTCGCGCCGCCGCCCCCACCTGCCGCTGCTCCCGCGCCCGCCGATCTGCCGCCAGTCCCACAGCAGATCGACCTGCCGCCGATGCCCGCGCCCGCACAGCGCGAGGAGCCGAGCATGTTCGACAAGATGATGGACAGTCCGGCGTTCAAGAGCGCGATGCGCTCGGCGGGCACCGTCATCGGCCGCGAGATCACCCGCAGCATCTTCGGCACCGGCAGTCGCCGGCGTCGCTGAGCCGGATTGCTAGTCGCCGCCGAGTTTCTTGTAGACGGCGCCGACGATCGGCGAGACGATGCTGCGCGGCGCATACCCGCTGGCGACCGACATGGCCTTGGACGTCAGGCCCGGCACGACGCGCATCTTGTTGTGCTCCAAGCCATCCAAGGACACCTTGGCGGTGTATTCGGTGTCGATCCACAGGAAGTCGGGAATCAGTCTCTCGACCAGCGAGCGATCCGCCGGGTCAGGCAGCTCGGTCCGCACCGGTCCCGGCGCCAATACCGTCACGTGCACTCCGGCCTTGCGCACCTCACCGCGCAGCGACTCGCTGAACGTGTTCGCGAACGCCTTGCTGGCGGCGTAGGTGGCGTTGTTCGGGATGGGCGAATTACCGGCAGCCGAACCCGAGATCAGGATTCCGCCGGCGCCGCGGGCGATCATGCCCGGCAGTACCGCCAGCGTAAGGTCATGTACCGCATTGACATTCAGTTGGACCTGGGATTTCTCCCCGGCCGGGTCTAGCGCGGCGACAGGTCCGAACGTGGCCGTCCCCGCGTTGTTACACAGGATCGAGATGTTGCGCTCGGCCAGCTCGTCGGCGAGCTTGTCGCGTTCCGCTTCATCGGTGAGGTCCACGGAACGGACCTCGACGGCCACGCCGTATCGCTCGGCGAGCCGTGCCGCCAGTTCGGTCAGCACCTCTTCGCGCCGCGCGGTCACGATCAGGCTGTAGCCGCGCGCCGCGAGTTCGGTGGCCAACGCCTCGCCGATGCCCTGGGAGGCGCCGGTGACGACGGCGCGCGCGTCCGGATGAGGTGGGGGTACTGGCATGCCGCAATCGTAGACAACACCCTCCGGCGGCCGGTCGAGGGACGAGTCGCCAGTCCATGGACCGCTAGAGTGCCCGGCATGAGCAACCCCGCAGCGGGTTCGCGCATCTCCGACCGATCCAGGGTCATCGCCTGGGCATTGTGGGACTGCGGTTCCACAGGTATGAGCGCGATCGTCGTGACGTTCGTGTTCTCGGTCTATCTGACCGGCTCGGTCGGGGAGGGCATGCCCGGCGGTGCGTCACCGGCGAGCTGGCTGGGGCGCGCACTGACCATCGCCGGCCTCACTGTCGCGGTACTGGCGCCGGTCACCGGAGTGTGGGTGCAGGCGCCGCGACGGCGACGGCGGGCACTGGGGGTGCTGACCGGGATGGCCGTCGCACTCACGTGCGCGATGAGCCTGATCCGCGACGATCCGTCGTACCTGTTCGCAGGCCTGGCGCTGTTGGCGTTCACCGCCGCGTTCGGTGATCTCGCGAGCGTGCCGTACAACGCGATGCTCAAGCAGCTGTCCACGCCGGAGAACTCCGGCCGGATATCTGGATTTGGTTGGGCGTCAGGCTATCTGGGTAGTGTCACGCTGCTGCTGCTGGTCTACACCGGCTTCATCATGGGCGACGGCCCGACTCGTGGACTACTCGGCATCCCGAGCCACGACGGAGAGAACGTCCGGGCGGCGATGCTGTTGGCCGCGGCCTGGTTCGCGCTGTTCGCGCTACCGCTGTTGTTCACTGCTCAGCACGCGACGCCGGCCGTGGAGGAACCGCGCGAGCGCGTCGGAATACTGGGCGCCTACCGCAAGGTATGGGCCGATGTCGTCCACGAATGGCACCGCGACCGGAACCTTGTCTACTACCTGTTGGCCAGTGCGGTCTTCCGGGACGGGCTTGCCGGTGTATTCGCCTTCGGCGCAGTACTGGGCGTCTCGGTCTACGGGATCTCCGAGGCCGACGTGCTGATCTTCGGGGTGGCCGCCAGTGTCGTCGCTGCGGTCGGTGCGGTGATCGGCGGCTTCCTGGATGACCGGATCGGCTCCAAACCGGTCATCGTGGGTTCCCTGGCGGTCATGATCGCCGCCGGACTCACGCTGCTGGCGCTCACCGGCCCGGTGGCGTTCTGGGTCTGTGGGCTGCTGCTGTGCCTGTTCCTCGGCCCGACGCAATCGTCGGCCCGCACTCTGCTGCTGCGGATGTCCGCAGACGGCCGTGAGGGAATCGCGTTCGGGCTGTACACCATGACGGGACGGGCGGTGTCGTTCCTGGCGCCGTGGTTGTTCTTTATCTTCGTGGACGCCTTCCACGCAGACCGGGCGGGCATGGGTGGGCTGTGCGTGGTGCTGGCCGCGGGCCTGCTGGCGATGCTGGCCGTCAAAGTCCCGCGCCGCTCCCCGTCACCCGAGTGAAGCGCAGATCGTCAGGCCCGTCCCTGACCGCTCGCGCACCTGTGTGCCGTCGACGGTGACCGAGCAGGTGACCTCGCGGCCCACATTGAGCACCGTCACGCTGGCGGCATTGGACGCCGGCGCCGTCAGGCTGACCTGCCTGGTCCACGGCAATACCACGTTGAACTCCATTTGCAGCACTCCGCCGGCGTCGACGTAAGTGATGCTGATGGCCCTGCCCTGGCCGGTGACGGAGTAGACGACGTTCTCGGTGGTGCCCGGTTCGGCGGTGGTCGTCGCAGTCGGAGGAATCGCCGCAGTCGTGCTCGGGCGGTTGGTGGTCGGAGCCCGGGTGGTCGTGGTGCTAGGCGCAGAGCTGGCGCTGGGCTCGGGCATCGGCGGCAGCGGCGCGACGACGGTGTCGTCCTTCGAGGAACCGTTGGCGATCACCAGCGCAATCACCAACCCGACCACCAGCAGCACGGCCAGTGCGGCCACGATCCACAACCAGCGCGGCGATTTGGGCGGACCCGGTGGCGGCTCGCCGGGAGGAGTCCCCTGGGGCGGGTACTGCGTCGTCTGGGTCCAGTACGGCGGCAGAGCCTCAGTCGGGTGTGGCGCCGACGGCGGCACATAGCTCGGGTAGGTGTACTGCCCCGAATACGCGGGATCGGTATACCCCAGCTGCTGCGTCGGCTGCGACCAGTGGGGCCTGTTCTCGTCTGGCCCGTCGGGTCGACGTTGATCGCTCATGCCCACCTCATGTCAGCAGGCTACCTTCGGTTCGAATCCGCGCACGGAGTCCCGGTGTCATTATCGGTTCGAATTCGGTTGCGGATCGGCAACGGTATCCGCAATGAGGCGGCGGGTGCGCCCGGGTTGTACCGTTCGAAGACAGTCGACGCGATGCTGGCCGACCGCACCCTGCTGGGTTCGAATGCGCTGTGGTAGCTCGCCGTGTTGGAGATGCGACTGCAGAGCGAAGGAGCCGAAGGTGGGAGAGCAGGTGCGCGCGATCTACGGCGCATCACTCTCGCCCGATGCCACCGCCTTCGCCCACATCGTCGACGACGGCGGTTATCCCCGAGCTGTGCAGCGTTTCTTGCGGGGGTGGCGGGCCAGCTCGTCGCGTGACGTCGAACTGCCGGTCGAAGGTCCGGTCACCCGGGTGATGCATTCACCTGACGGACACTGGCTGGCGTGTGAAGTCGCGCCCGACGGTGGTTCACGCACGCAGATCTGGGTGGTGACCACTGACCCCGACGACCGCGATGCGCGCCGGATCGACGCGGGTGGCGAAATGGAGGACGACGGTACCGCCGAGCTCATCGGGTGGGACGGCACCCAAGTGGCGGCGATCCTGACCGGTCAGGACGGTGTGGGTAAGTCCTGTCTGATCGAGCCCGCGACGGGCAATCGTCTTGTTCTGGATCGACGTTCGGCAGGGCGACTGGTGGACTCGTGGGCGGGTTCGGCGCTGATCCGGGTCGGCCCGCGTGGTTATCGCGAGCTGCTCATGTTGCACGGCCTGACCGAAATATCACTGCTGCCCTACGAACCGGGTTCGACGACCGATGCCGGTGTGATCCTCGATGACCACAGCCCGCGGCGGCTACGGGCCAGTGTCGATGGCGAGACCAAGCTCTACCAGCCGGCAAAAACCTTCGGTCCCAGCAGCAGCGAAGGATTCGTACGGGCGTTGATTCGCAGTGACAACGGGTCCGACCATGCCCGGCTTCTGGAGGTGACGACCACCGCCGACGGCGTGTTCTACCACGTGGTGGCCGAGAAACCGGGATTCGAACTCGAGGAGTTCGTGGTCAGCGACGACCTCTCCACGGTGGCGCTGCTATGGAACATCCACGGCTGCAGTGAATTACAAATACTGCAATATGCCGACAACACGTTGAGTGAACCGATCCCGTTGCCAGGTCCGGTGGTCGGTGAGCTGTCGATCAGTGCCGGTGGATCGATGGTCGCGATGACCGTCCAAGGACCGTCGCAGCCGCCTACGGTCGAATTGGTCGATACCCGTTCGCAGGAGTGGGAACCGGTCGACCGGGTACCGACGTCGGGTCCGGTCGCCGCTGCGCCGACGCTGGACACCATCACCGCGCGCGACGGTCTGAGCTTCACGGCCTGGCGCTACAGCCCGCCAGAGGGCGTACCAGACCGCGGTGCGCTGATCTATCTGCACGGTGGCCCGGAAGGTCAGTCGCGGCCCGGCTACAGCGAAGTGTTCCCACCCCTGCTCGACGCCGGCATCACCGTCTTCACACCGAACGTCCGTGGATCCGGGGGGTTCGGTAAGTCGTTCATGCACGCCGACGACCGGGAACGCAGGTTCGCCGCCATCGACGATGTCGCCGACTGTGCGCGGTACCTGATCGACAACGGGTTCGCGGACCCGGCCCGGATCGGGTGCGCGGGCTGGTCCTACGGCGGCTATCTCACACTGGCCGCACTGACCTTTCATCCTGATCTCTTCGCCGCGGGGATCAGCATCTGTGGGATGAGCGATCTGAGCACGTTCTACCGCAACACCGAGCCGTGGATCGCAGCAGCGGCGTATCCCAAATACGGCCATCCCATCGGGGATCGTGATCTGCTCGACCAACTCTCGCCACTTCTGCGGGTGGATGCGCTGACGGCGCCGCTGCTGCTGGTGCACGGCGGCAACGACACCAACGTGCCCGTGAACGAGTCCGTTCAGATGGCCGACGCGCTGCGCGAGCGGGGCCGGACCGTGCGCTACCTGGTGTTCCCCGATGACGGCCACGAGATCGCCAAGCGCGAGAACCGTGCCGCGTTGGCGGTGGCCACCGAAGAATGGCTCAGTGCCGCATTCTCTGCCGCCAGCGCTTCCTAGCGCGTCCAGCTAACAATCCCCTGCGGGGTCGTCAATTGTGATGTTTGGAGATTTTGCGCAGGGGTAAACATGGTCTCGCAGCATTGGCGCGGACACGGATATGGAGGCGACAACATGCGAGGTGGCGGACTTCTCGGCGTGATCGTGCTGGTGTGGTTGTTGATCGGAGTGGTTGCCGCATTCCAGCGGGGATACTTCGAAAACACCCAAACTAATTGCGCCACAGCGGGAACCATCGCATTGACGGTGGTCGTGGGACCCTTGAACTACGCGGGTGTCAACCCCAAGGTTGAGGGTTGCAGCCTGCCCCAGCCCAGTAAGTAGCACTAGATCGCAATCGTTACTCATCTCATCTCATCGAATGGAGAAATCATGATCGTCCTCGGAGCAATTCTGCTGATCCTGGGGTTCGTTCTTCATATCAGCATCCTGTGGACCATCGGCATTATCTTGCTGGTCATCGGGGCGGTGTTCTGGATTCTCGGCTCCACCGGGCGCGCGGTCGGTGGCCGAAAAGTCTGGTACTGAACTGACTACGTAACCACTTAACGATGACGGTCGCCCGCTGAATTCAGCGCGGCGACTGTCATCGCTCGTAGGACCGCGCGGGATCGTGCGGTACCGCCGGCCGGTTTTCCACCGGCCGGCTTCGTGCTGTACGGGGTCGAATTGAGCAGCCCGAACGCGGCGTGAGCCATCAGCCGGGCGTCGGATTCGTCGACGGCGGGATCGAGTTGCCGCAATACCCGCACCCAGACCTCGACGTATTGGCGTTGACTTCTGCGCACCTGGCGCAGCGCGGCGGCCGGCAGGTGGATGAGGTCGCGATCCTGGATGCGGATGAGGTCGGACTCGTCGAAGGCGAAGTCGAGGTGAAAATCCACCAGACCCGCCAGGGCGGTATCTGCCGAATCTGCCTCGGCGACAACCGCACGGCCTCCGTCGAGTAGTCGAGCGCTGATGCCGACGAGCAACTCGACCAGCAGCGCTTCCTTATTGGGGAAGTGCCGGTAGATGGCGGGCCCGCTGACCTCGGCGACGCCTCCGATGTCCTCGAGGCGAACCGCCAGGAAGCCGCGTTCGGCGAATAGCCGCTCGGCTGCGGCCAACAACTTCGACCGGCGATCGGATTTCATCCGGCTGCGGCGGGTGGGCTCGACTTCGTCATCGGGCTGCGACGGGTTGGCTTGCATCGCGGCCTCCGTCACGACTTAGTGGACAACTCGGTTAATGGTGACTAACATACCATGAGTTAGTCGTCATTAACTCAAAACGAAATTTGATCGGCGGCACGATGGCAGTGAGAGTGACGAACCGAGGTGAGCATCTCGCCTTGGTAGCGCAGTTGCGCGAGAAGTTGGCGACTGCGGCGTTGGGCGGCTCGGAACGGTCCAGGGAGCGGCATGTGTCGCGCGGTAAGTTGTTGCCGCGCGACCGGGTTGACGGATTGCTCGATCCTGGTAGTCCGCTACTGGAAGTGGCCCCGCTGGCCGCTGACGGCATGTATGACGACGACTGCCCGGGTGCGGGCATCATCACCGGCATCGGCCGGGTCTCCGGCCGCGAGTGCATGATCGTCGCCAACGACGCCACGGTCAAAGGTGGCACCTACTACCCGGTGACGGTCAAGAAGCACCTGCGGGCACAGGAGATCGCCGGTCAGAACCGGTTGCCGTGTGTCTACCTCGTCGACTCAGGCGGTGCCTTTCTGCCCCGCCAGGACGAGGTGTTCCCCGACCGCGACCACTTCGGTCGAATCTTCTACAACCAGGCCACGCTGAGCGCCCAGGGCATTCCGCAGATCGCGGCGGTGCTCGGCTCCTGCACCGCCGGCGGCGCCTACGTTCCGGCGATGAGTGACGAGGCCGTCATCGTCCGCAACCAGGGCACGATCTTCCTCGGCGGCCCGCCTCTGGTGAAGGCGGCCACCGGCGAGATCGTCACCGCTGAGGACCTCGGTGGCGGCGACCTGCATTCGAAGGTCTCCGGTGTCACCGATCACCTGGCGCACGACGATCGCGACGCGCTGCGGATCGTACGACGCATCGTCTCCACCTTGGGACCGGTCGAGAGTCCGCCCTGGGAGGTGCTGCCGACGGTCGCCCCGGTGGCCGACCAGACCGACCTGTACGACGTCGTACCCATCGATTCCCGCGTTCCGTACGACGTTCACGAGGTGATCACCCGTATCGTCGACGGCGGTGAGTTCACCGAATTCAAGGCCGAGTACGGCACCACACTGGTCACCGGTTTCGCCCACATCCATGGGCATCCGGTGGGAATCGTCGCCAACAACGGTGTGCTGTTCGGTGAATCGGCGCTCAAGGGAGCACATTTCATCGAACTGTGCGACAAGCGCACGGTGCCGCTGCTGTTCCTGCAGAACATTGCCGGCTTCATGGTGGGTCGCGATTACGAGGCCGGTGGCATCGCGAAACACGGCGCGAAAATGGTCACCGCGGTGGCCTGTGCCCGGGTGCCCAAGCTGACCGTGGTCATCGGCGGCTCCTACGGCGCCGGGAATTACTCGATGTGCGGGCGGGCGTATTCGCCACGATTCCTGTGGATGTGGCCCAATGCGCGGATCTCGGTGATGGGCGGTGAGCAGGCCGCGTCGGTGTTGGCGACGGTCCGCGGCGAAATGACCGCCGAGCAGGAGGAAGCGTTCAAGGCGCCGATCCGGGCTCAGTACGAACAGCAGGGCAATCCCTACTACTCGACCGCCCGGCTGTGGGACGACGGCGTCATCGATCCGGCCGATACCAGAACTGTTGTCGGTCTGGCACTTTCGGTTGTCGGTAACGCCCCGGTCGATCCTGTTTCCTACGGCGTGTTCCGGATGTGATGTGACGATGAGCCAGAATGTATTCAACACGGTACTGGTTGCCAACCGCGGTGAGATCGCGGTCCGCGTCATCCGGACCCTCAAATCGATGGGTATCCGGTCGGTCGCGGTGTACAGCGAGGCCGACGCGGGCGCGCGCCATGTCGCCGAAGCCGATACCGCTGTCCTGATCGGGCCTGCGGCCGCGCGGGAAAGCTATCTCAACATCGCCGCGGTGGTCGACGCGGCAGTCCGTACCGGGGCCGACGCGGTTCACCCGGGCTATGGGTTCCTGTCGGAGAACGCGGATTTCGCAGCAGCACTGCGTGACGCCGGCGTGGTGTTCATCGGTCCGCCCGTTGCCGCTATTGCGACGATGGGCGACAAGATCACCGCCAAGAAGACGGTCTCACAGTTCGGTGTTCCGGTGGTGCCAGGGATTGCGCGTCCCGGTCTCACCGACGCCGAACTGATCGCAGCTGCAGCCGATATCGGCTACCCGGTGTTGATCAAACCGTCGGCGGGTGGAGGCGGCAAAGGGATGCGGTTGGTAGAAGATCCTGTTGACCTGGCCGCCGGGCTTGTCTCGGCACGGCGTGAGTCCGGCGCAGCATTCGGTGACGACACCCTGTTCCTCGAACGATTCGTCCTGCGCCCCAGGCATATCGAGGTCCAGGTTCTCGCGGACAGCTACGGCAACGTGATTCACCTGGGTGAGCGGGAGTGCAGCCTGCAACGCCGGCACCAGAAGGTCATCGAGGAGGCGCCTTCGGCGCTGCTGGATGAGGTGACCCGAGCCCGCATCGGCGCCGCGGCCTGCGATACCGCGCGTAGCGTCGACTATGCCGGGGCGGGCACCGTGGAGTTCATCGTCTCCGCGGATGCCCCCGACGAGTTCTTCTTCATGGAGATGAACACCAGGCTGCAGGTCGAGCATCCGGTGACCGAGATGGTCACCGGATGGGACCTGGTCGAATGGCAGGTGCGGATCGCTGCGGGAGAGAAGCTGCTGGTCCCTCAGGCGGACATCGTGATGCGTGGGCACGCCATCGAGGGCCGAATCTATGCCGAGGATCCGGCCAGGGGCTTCCTGCCCACCGGTGGGCACGTCCTGGATCTGCTGGAGCCCAAAGGTGAAGGTGTGCGGGTCGATTCGGGTCTGCTGGCCGGCACTGACATCGGGAGCGATTACGATCCGATGCTGGCCAAGGTGATCGCCTACGGCCAGGACCGGTCGAGCGCGCTGCGCGGGCTCGACGGGGCCCTGGCGGCCACGGCGGTGCTCGGGGTGGTCACCAATGTCGACTTCCTGCGCTTCCTGCTGGCCGACCCCGACGTCGTGGCCGGCCGCCTCGATACCGGGCTACTGGATCGGCGCGTCGCCGATTTCGTGCCGGCCGCTGTCGACGAGGCCGGGTTCATCGCCGCCGCTGCCTACCGATGGCTGCAACGGTGGCAGTCGGCCGATGACCTGTGGTCCACCCCCTCGGGTTGGCGCATCGGTGCACACGCACCGACGACCGCCCGGCTGCGGGCGGGGGAGCGTACCGAACACGTGCGTATCGTCGGCGCGCCCGATGGCGCCACCGCGATCGTCGATGATGGCGAACAACATTCACTGACCGCGCAGCTGGACGGTGAACGGTTGACGTTGACGTTGGACGGGCTGCGCACGACCTACCGAGTCGCCCACGGAAGCGACCAGATCTGGCTGGCCACATCGGGCGGGGTGGCCGTGCTGGATGAGGTCCGCGAGGCCTCGGTTCGCTCCGACCACGAACTCAGCGGCGACGCCGAACTTGCCAGTCCGATGCCGGGGGCGGTCGTCGCCGTCAACGTCGACAACGGCGCCGAGGTGGCCGCGGGCACCGTCGTCCTCGCAGTCGAGGCGATGAAGATGGAACATGCACTGTCTGCACCCGTCGACGGTGTGGTCGAACTTCTTGTCGCCGTGGGCGATCAGGTCAAAGTGGGCCAGGTGCTGGCCAGAATCACTGCGGCCGCGGAAGCGAATCCAGAATCGAACCCAGAATCGAACGAGGAAGAAACCCATGCCTGACTACCTGTCGACCGGAACCCTGCCGGAGGAATACGAGCAACTCGCCAAGACGGTCCGCGAATTCGCCCAGAGCGTGGTCGCCCCGGTCGCCGCCAAACACGATGAAGAGCACTCGTTCCCGTACCGGGTGGTCGAGGGAATGGCGGAGATGGGCTTGTTCGGTCTGCCCTTTCCGGAGGAGTACGGCGGGATGGGCGGCGACTACTTCGCGCTGTGCCTGGCGTTGGAGGAGCTCGGCAAAGTCGACCAGAGCGTCGCGATCACGCTGGAGGCGGGCGTCTCGCTGGGTGCGATGCCGGTGTACCGGTTCGGCAACGATGAGCAGAAACAGGAATGGTTACCGCAACTGACCAGCGGGCGGGCTTTGGGTGCGTTCGGACTTACCGAAGCCGGCGGCGGGAGTGACGCGGGCGCCACCAAGACCACCGCCAAGTTGGACGACGGGCACTGGGTGATCAACGGTTCCAAACAGTTCATCACCAATTCCGGAACCGACATCACCAGGCTCGTGACCGTGACGGCACTGACGGGGGAGCGGGAGATCTCGTCGATCCTGGTACCCGTGCCTACCCCGGGATTCACCGCAGAACCTGCCTACAACAAGGTCGGCTGGAACGCCTCGGACACCCATCCTCTGAGCTTCGACGATGTGCGTGTACCCCAGGAGAACCTGCTGGGTGTGCGCGGCCGCGGCTATGCGAACTTCCTACGCATCCTCGACGAGGGCCGGATCGCGATCGCCGCACTGTCAGTGGGTGCGGCGCAGGGCTGCGTCGACGAGAGCATCAAGTACGCCAGGGAGCGCGTGGCCTTCGGCCAGCCCATCGGCAAATACCAGGCCATCGAGTTCAAGATCGCGCGAATGGAAGCCCGCGCGCACGCCGCGCGCACGGCGTATTACGACGCGGCCGCACTCATGTTGGCGGGCAAGCCTTTCAAGAAGGAAGCTGCGATCGCCAAGCTCGTGGCCAGCGAAGCGGCGATGGACAACGCGCGGGACGGGACGCAGATCCACGGCGGGTACGGATTCATGAACGAATACGTCGTGGCCCGGCACTACCGGGACAGCAAGATTCTTGAGATCGGCGAGGGGACAACTGAAGTGCAGATGATGATCATCGCAAGGCAGTTGGGTTTGTGATGACGGACATCGAGAAAGTCATCGAACAGCGGGGTCTCTGGTTCGAGGAGATGGAGCCGGGTGTGCGCTACCTGCACCGGCCGGGCCGCACCATCACCGAAGCCGACAATGTGTTGTTCACGACGCTGACGATGAATACGCAGGCGCTGCACCTCGACGCTGCGTTCGCCGATGCGCAGCCGCCATTCAACCAGCGCCTGGTAAATTCGATGCTCACCCTCTCGACATTGGTCGGTCTGTCGGTGGCGCAGCTGACCCAGGGCACCATCGTCGGCAACCTCGGGTTCTCCGATATCGCTTTCCCGAGGCCGCTGTTCCATGGCGACACGCTGTATGCCGAGACGGTGATCAGTGAGAAGCGGGAGTCGAAAAGCCGGCCGGGCGAAGGCATCGTGACCTTCGCGCATACCGGTCGCAACCAGCGCGGTGATATCGTCGCGACCGCCAGCAGGAAGACGATGGTGCGCAAACAGCCGGCCTCAGAGGAGTGCTAGTGTCACTCGACAACGCCGGACCCGGGTGGCTGTTCTGCCCCGCTGACCGCCCTGAACGGTTCGAAAAGGCCGCCGCCGCAGCCGATATCGTCATCTTGGATCTGGAGGACGGCGCCGGCGACAAGCCGGCCGCGCGCGACGCACTGGTGAGCACACCGCTGGATCCGGCCCGCACCGTGATCCGGATCAACGCAGCCGATTCTGGCGAGCAGGAACTCGACCTGCAGGCGCTGGCGCGCACCCCCTACACCACCGTCATGTTGCCGAAATGTGAGTCGGCTGATCAGGTGAGCGCGTTGACTCCGCTGGAGGTGGTGTTGATCGTCGAGACACCGCTGGGCGCGCTCAAGGTGGATGAGACTGCCGCCGTGGCTAATACAGTCGGCGTGATGTGGGGTGCCGAGGATCTGTTCGGCTTTCTGGGAGGCACGGCGAACCGCTTCGCCGACGATTCCTATCGTGATGTCGCCAAGTACGTCCGGTCGCGCTCGCTCCTGGCTGCGAAGGCATTCGGCAAGCAGGCGCTGGATTCGGTGTACATCGACATCAAAAATCTAGACGGGCTCCGTGTCGAGGTCGACGACGCCGTCGCTGTCGGTTTCGATGCAAAAGTGGCTATCCACCCCAGCCAGGTCGCAGTGATCCAGAGCGGGTACCTGCCGTCACCCGAGCGGGTCGCCTGGGCGAAACAGGTCCTCGCGGCAGCCTCCGATCAGCGCGGAGCTTTTGCGTTCGAAGGCCTAATGGTCGACGCACCGGTCCTGCGGCGAGCCGAGCGCATCGTCGCTCTCGCACCGTAGCTTGGCGCGGGGCCGACCGGGCGGTGTTCGACCGGGCGACCGGACGCCAAGGCGGGCAATGAAATTCGCCACCCGGCTGGCGCGCCCTTAGCGTCGCTGCGCAGCGGCCAGGCGGGCGGCGAACTCCGGTGAGGCGATCGAGGCGGCCTGTGGTCCCAGTTCGATACGCAGCGCGAGTTCGTGCAGGTCGCTGTCGACCGAACCCGGTACCGCGGTGGCGCGCATGCTCGCCTTGGTGGCGAGCACAACCTCGCGCGGTGCGGACGCCGGACCGGCGGCCAGTTCCAGGGCGGCGCCCACCGGATCGTCGGCGACCTTCAGTGCCAGCCCGTGGGCGACCGCGGTGTCGGCGTCGAAGCGCATGCCGAACAGCAGCGCGGCGCGGGCGGCCTGCGGGCCGATGGCGCGTTGGAGCATCCAGGTTGCGCCTCCGCCGGGATGGATCCCCAGCTTCTGGAAGCGTGGATCGAACATGGCATGCGGTCCGGCGATGCGGACGTCGGCAGCGAGTGCGAGATTCAGCCCGGCGCCGACGGCGGCCCCGTTGACCGCGGCGACCGTCGGTAAGGTGCAGTTGGCGATCGCCATGAAACCGTCGTAGATCCGCAGCAGGCCCTCTTCGGCGGCGGCGCCGAGGGCGCTCAGATCGGCCCCGGCGCAGAAGGCTTTGCCTGCCCCGGTGACGACCACCGCGTGCACGCCGGTGTCGGATTCGGCCTCGTCCACCGCGGCGCGCAGCGCAGCGGACATGGCATCGGTGACGGCGTTCCGGCGATCGGGATCATTGACGGTGATGAGTGCGACGCGGTCGTCGACGCGGTACTCCACAAGGTCTGAGCTGCCCATATCCCGAACGCTACCCTGCCGATTTTCGTGACTGCCGCCCACCAGGTCCGATCATCGTTCGGCGACAGTGATGTTCGAGATGAACATGTCCAGGAAAGACCGGTAGAGCTCGACGCCGTCGATATGGCTTGCGAGAACCAGTCCGTCACTCGTGGCCATCAGTACGCGGGCCAGCGTGGTGGCCGGGATGCGCAGAGCGCCGCCGAGACGCTCGACCCGGGCCGTCATGAACTCCGCCAGCGATTCGATGGTCTGGCCGCGCTGATCGGCCAGGCGGGCACGAGCGTCGGGATTGCGGAACAGGAACAGGGTGAACTCATGGCCAAGGGCTGCCTGGGTGGCGCCGTTGGCGCTCAGATCCCGCCACCTGGCCGCGATGTCATCGAGGTCGAGGTCGCCGAGGTTGGTGAACGACGAAATCATGTCGGCGAACCCGTCGAGGAAACGGTCCCGGTAGCGCTGACTGACCGCCAGAAACAGGTCCTCCTTGGCACCGAAATGGGAGTAGATCGCTCCGCGCGTGTAACCGGCGGCGTCGGCGATGTCTTCCAGGGCCGCACCACCGAAACCCTTGCGCGCGAACACTTCTTCGGCCGCGTCGAGCAGGACGGTGCGGGTGTGCTCGACACGGCGCTCTCTGGTCCAGCGCTCTGCCATCCTCACATCATGTCAAAACCGACGATTCGACCGATATGCAACTACGTATTTGATATACAGATTTGTATATCTTGTGCATCCACCGCCCGAAGGACGTGCCGTGACCTCAGCAGAGCTGGTGTTCGATCCGTTTTCTGATGACTTCTTCAATCACCCCTATGACACCTATCGGCGCATGCGTGACGAAGCGCCGGTGTACTACAGCCCGGAGTACGACTTCTTCGCGCTGAGTCGCCACGAAGACGTCGCCGCTGCGCTGAAGGCTCCGGAGACGTTCTCGTCGGCCAAGGGCATCACCATCGACCAGGTGCAGTCCGGCGAACCGCTGCCGCCGTCGCTGATCTGGATGGATCCGCCCGACCATCGGCGGTTTCGGGGGCTGGTCAACAAGGTGTTCACCCCGCGGGCGATCACCGCACAAGAAGAGATGGTGCGCGCGACCATCGAGAAGTTTCTCGATGCCGTCGATCCCGATGCCTTCGACGTGGTCCAGGATTTTTCGGCACTGTTCCCCGTCGAAGTCATCACGACCATGCTCGGCGTTCCCCCCGAACACCGACAGTCGGTGCGGTTGTGGATCGACAAATCATTGGCCCGCCAGCCCGGCCAGGTCGGGATGAGCGAGGAAGGGCTGCAGGCGGGGTTCGCCAGCTGGATGTTGTATTACGAACTCATCCAGCAGCGCCGAGCCGAATCGCAGAACGACATGATCAGTTCGCTGATCACCGTCGAGGTGGAGCGTGACGGCGGCGGTCGCACCTGTCTGGACGACGGTGAGATCGCGGGATTCGCGGCCCTGCTTGGCGGCGCGGGAGCCGAGACCGTCACGAAGTTGATCGGCAACGCCATCGTGACGTTCGGCCGCGAACGCGATCAGTGGCGTCAGCTGTACGAGGACCGCAGCAAGATTGCGGGCGCCGTAGAGGAACTGTTGCGTTACGAGGCGCCGGCACAGTACGTCGTGCGGGTGACGAAACACGCTGCCGAACTGCATGGCACGACCATTCCGGCAGGCAAGGCGGTGCTCCTGATGGTGGGCGCGGCCAATCGCGATGATCGGGCCTTCACCGACGCCGCGACCTTCGATATCAACCGGGACCGCACGCAGGCGCAGAATATCGGGCTGGGCTACGGGATCCACAGCTGCCTGGGCGCGGCGCTGGCGCGGATGGAAAGTGCCATCGCCCTCGACTACCTGCTGGATTTCATGCCCGATTTCGATTTACAGCACGACGGCCTGCGGCGAGTCGCGATGGCCAATGTCGCCGGCTGGTCGAGTGTGCCGGTGCGGGTGAACAAATAGCCGACATCGACACGTTGAATTTAGTGCCATTTGACGCTTCTCAGGTTCTTTTAAGGTAGCTTTGCCGAACAAGGGGATCGGTCTGTTCATGGAGGGGTAGACGTGCAGGGCGCCATTCGCTCATGTCTGACGGCGGGTATCGCGCTGGTCGGCGTCGGCGTCATCACGGTGGCCCCAGTCGTCCCGCAGTTGCCCGAGATACAGGTTTCCTCCATGCCGACCCCGGCAGGGGAGGGCGGAGCGACGTCAGCCGACTCCGCCAGCGCATGGCTACGAGTCTTCGAACATGGCGGCATCCAGAATCTGAGTCAGATCGGCGCGTCGGTATCCGCCGACTCTGTGCCCGGCCTACGCCAGCTCGCAGCGACCCAGTTCGACCTGTCGCGGACCCTCGCCAGCAGTGGCCTTGCAACGGGGGCGGGCCTGACGCAATGGGCGGGTTTGCCTGTCGACTTCCGTGCCGTCATCGACGCACTCCCGCAGGGTGACGTCGTCTCGACCACCACCGCGCCCAACGGTGCCCTGGGTGGCACCAGCCTGATCCCCTCCGAGGTATTCCTCGACGTTCTGCAGATCCCGGTTCAGATCACCGACAAGCTGACCAACGTGGTCCGGGTGGTGGTGAGCCTGGCAACTCTGCAGACCTTGTTCGTCGGTGCCATCGGCCCGATCGAGGCTGTCATCGCCGCGACTGGCGACGCCGGCCAAGCCGTGCTTGACGGGCTCCGCGCTGGTGACACGGACGCGGCGATCAGCGCGTTCATCGCCGCCCCTGGCACCATTGCTGGTGCATTCCTCACCGGATACACCAATAGTGATGGTTCTCGCTACCCGGGCATTTTCACCGTGGACACCGAGAATCCCGCCACAGGTGGGCTGCTCCAGACGTTGTTCGTGACTCTGCCGCGCGCCATCCTGACCGCGCTCGGGCTGTCACCCACAGCCCCGAGCAATGCTGCCGCCACCCAGCAGGACCGGGTGGCCGCGGTACCCAAGCTGGACACCCCGGTCGTGACGGTCGATGTCGCCCAGCCGACGCGGGCCACAAGCGCGCCCAGGAGTGCGGCGGCGTCGAAGGATGCGCCGGCGACCACGGCGGCACCGGCCGAAGATGACACCACGACGGCGCCGACGACGGTTACCGGCGACGTCGCAAGTGCTCCAGTCGTCAAGGGCAGCAACAAGGTTGGGGCCGATTCCAAGCCTGCTGCCGCTCCTGGCAAGCCCAAGGCGGCTGCTTCGACAGCGGCGAAGAAATCCTCTGGCAGTCGTAGCAGCCGCAGTGCCGCCAGCGAGTAATCCTCACTGCGCCAGTCCCTTTTTCGCGACGGCGTTGCGTCGGTGCTGGTTGGGTCTGGTCGAATGGCCACCGCCGGGAAAGCGGATCACCGAGTTATCCCGCTGCGGTACGGCGCCGTCCGTAAGCGACTGCTGAACCTGGACGGACATCAGGATGTACTCGATCTGAGCTGTGGACAGGCCGGCGGCCTTACTGATCTCTGCCA
This sequence comes from Mycolicibacterium komossense, assembly GCF_025822605.1. Classification (GTDB taxonomy): domain Bacteria; phylum Actinomycetota; class Actinomycetes; order Mycobacteriales; family Mycobacteriaceae; genus Mycobacterium; species Mycobacterium komossense. The sequence continues at coordinate 96,729 of NZ_JACKTY010000014.1, forward strand.
ACGACCTACCGGCCGCCTTCGCGGTCTTGACCTCATGCTCGATCTCGACGCTGAGTTCCCGCGCGGTGGTCAAGGAGGTGAGGTACATCTGGCCCAGCGAACGCAGGCGTTTGAACGCCTCGGCCGATCTGTTTCGGTGCCGTTCGTCCATGTTCTCTCCCCCGGATGAGTCGGCTTGGGGGCCTTCTGGCGCAGGCCGCCTGCCTGATTGGCATCAGTTATACCTCGCAGAGGCAACGTGGTGTAGTCAGCGCGTGAGGCCTGTGCACAGCTGCCGGATGGTCCTGGGCTCTGGCACAATACCGTTTGCTGAGAATCGCGTGAAAGGCAACTGAATGACTGACGACGTTGAGCACTGATACCGCAGACGCCGACTTGGTCGGAGGTGTGCCCCGTCGGCGGATCGTGCTGGCCTCGATGGTGGGCACCACGATCGAGTTCTACGACTTCTACATCTATGCCACCGCTGCGGTGTCGGTGTTCCCGAGTCTGTTCTTCCCGAAAGGCAATCCGACGACGGCGCTCCTGGCGTCGCTGGCCACTTTCGGTCTGGCATTCGTGGCCCGGCCGTTGGGTTCGATCCTCTTCGGGCATTTCGGAGACCGTCTGGGGCGCAAGGTCACCCTCGTCGGCTCTTTGCTGATGATGGGGATCGCGACCTTTGCGATCGGCCTGCTGCCCACTTACCACCAGGTCGGACTGCTCGCCCCGGCTCTGTTGGCTGTCTTGCGCTTCACCCAAGGCCTCGCGCTCGGCGGGGAGTGGAGTGGAGCGGCGCTGCTGGCCACCGAGACCGCGCGACCCGGCAAGCGCGCTTGGGCCGCGATGTGGCCGCAGCTGGGTGCGCCTCTCGGATTCTTCCTCGCGAACGGACTTTTCCTGCTACTGATCCAATTGCTCGGGCACAGTGCCGCCAGCCCTGATCTGAGCGGATCCTTCCTGACCTGGGGATGGCGGATCCCGTTCCTGCTCAGCTCGGTGATGGTGGTGATCGGACTCTATGTGCGATCCCGGATTTCGGAGACGCCGGTCTTCGCCCGGGCCGTCGAGCAGGGCGAGAAGGTCAAATCCCCTCTGGCTGAGGTGTTTCGGAGCAGTTGGCGCCAACTGCTCATCGGAACGTTCGTCATGCTGGCGACGTACACCCTGTTCTACATCGTCACCACATGGGTGCTCAGCTACGGCACCGGTAAGCGGCCGCCGAACGGAAATGGACTCGGCTTCAACTACATCGACTTCCTGCAATGGCAGTTGATCGCGGTGCTGTTCTTCGGTGCCATGCTGCCGGTCTCCGGAACGTTGGCCGACCGATTCGGTCGTCGGGCGACGCTGTTGGTGATCACTGCCGGCATCATCGTCTACGGACTGTTGTTCGCACCGCTGCTGGCCGCCACCCAGAGTTCGCACTACGCGATGCTGTTCTTCCTGATCATCGGAATGACGTTGATGGGCTTGACCTTCGCGCCGATGAGTGCGGTGCTCCCGGAGCTGTTCCCGACGAACGTCCGGTACACAGGCTCGGGGATCTCCTATAACGCGGCGAGCATCCTGGGTGCCGCTGTGGCACCGTTCCTCGCGACGTGGCTGGCCACCCGGTACGGGGTCGGCTGGGTGGGCGTCTATCTGGCCGCGGCCGGGGCGCTGACCTTCGTGGCGCTGCTGGTCATGGGAGAGACCAAGAACGCCTCCCTGGATTCGGTGGGGGCGCAAGTCGGAGCCTGAGTAGAACCCAAACTTGAATGGTGCCCCCGGCAGGAATCGAACCTGCGACCTAGGGATTTGGAATCGGGAGCTCCGAAGTGTTCCTGAAATGTGCTCGTTTGTGCTGGTAGATGATGGTTTTTGCTTCTGGCTGATTCGGCCTCGGACCGGGTGAATCCGGCCGATTCTTGGTCATTAACGCCGAATAAACGGCTACGCTCCGTCGCCCGTTGACAGAACATTCGCAGGCTTGTTTCGCGAGTAGTACGCCGACATCGTGATAACCAACGTGTGTGGCAGTTCCGCCAGATTTGTTGGAACGGATCGCGGGCTTGAGCGAAGCCCGCGAGGGCGTGCGGCAAGCAGTCGAACGTGTCATGGCTGCCCAACAGCCGGACTCGGACCCGATCACGAAGATCGAGGCCCTTTCGCTTCTTGACGGGGCAACCGAGCGGTGGCTAGAACAGTCGCAGCAAGTCGAAACCGAGCTACTTGAGCTCGCGCGTAACGACGAACCCGAACCAGATGCCAATATCAGTACGGCAACTGACTCCGTGGAGCGGCTCTGGGGAATCTCGCTGATACATCTCGCCGTCTCTGCCGATCTAGCCAAGATCAGCTCGATTGATTCACTCGAAAATGAGGATGACCCGGTCAGCGTTGCCGGCCCTCCGCCAGCTGTGCAGCAGCCGTCCGCAATTGCGGCGATTGTCGACGACGGGCCGGCGGGCGCACAGATCGGCGGCGCGCTCGCCACGCCGGCGCACGAGGCCGACGAGGCTGACGATCTCGCAGTTGATGCACCAGAACTGACACCCCCCGCTGAGGAGGTGCTGAGGGAACTTGTCCATCGAGCCAGTGAATGCACATGCAAGGTGCTGGTCGGTACGCTTCCGATTCCCTCCGCACACGTCATCTTTGACAACGTCACACCGCTGCTGAAAGCGGCCCTCGGAGCGACGCCCGACGCGATCTCGACTGCAGCCGAGAAGATCGCCAGAACTGTCACTCGGCTAGCCATTTTGGTTCTCGGCCGTGTGCGAGCTGTCGTGGATGCGGTGATTCCCGGCACCTTCGACTTTGTCAAGGAACAGCTCATCGAGGCCTCTCAGGACCATGGGGCCGAGCACATTCTGACTCCCGTCGTGCGCCCTGTCGTCGCTCGTCTCCTTGATGAGCAGGGTTGCGCCGTTGTCATTTCGCAGAAGCGATGGGATAGAAGAAAAGGCGCACCTGAGCCCGACAACAAGGCTGCCTTCCGCAAGATCCTGAAGCACAACAAACGTTGGGTGTCGCGTCCGGTGCCATTCGCTGCCAGCACCGTGCTTCGCCCGCTCTGGCATTTGTCATGGTCAGGTGTGCCCGCGGCTCCGATAGCTGCCTGCCTGCTCTTGGCGTGGACCATCTTCCTGACCGGCGACGAATTGGACATCGAAGGCTGGCCGTTCCCAAACTTCTACCGGCCCGGGCTGTTGACGCTCGCGTGAGCTGCAACCGTTCTGCCACGTCGTGGGCGGTCGTGCCAGTGCTTTGGGGCAAATTCATACGCTTGTGTGGTCGCGCTATCTGAAGTCAGCTACATCCTATAACTTCACTTAATAGATTAACTGAAGTTAAACTGTACTGGTGACTTCACTTCGTCCCATCACCTACGAGGATGTTCGGTGGGAGCCGCAGGGCGGGTGGCACGCGGGTGGGGCGCGACCCAGGTACGGCATCTATCACCCCGCCGTGCCGGCCGGCATTGCCGATCTCGCCCTAGAGTTGCCGTCGTTTGTGTTGGCCGAAGCCGAGTTGGCCAGTCGCGAGATCGCCCGATTTGACGCCGAACTCGGTGGCGAGATCGCACCATTTGCTGCTGTGTTGCTCCGGTCGGAATCCGCCGCGAGTTCGCAGATTGAAAACCTGACCGCGACAGCGCGCGCGATCGGCGAAGCCGAGCTGCCCGGTGGGACGGCCAGGCGCAACGCGGAGATGATTGTCGCCAACACCGCTGCGATGAACGCGGCAGTCGCGCTGTCCGACACCGCAGACGCCGACGCGATCCTGGCGATGCACCGCGCCTTGATGATCAACGACCCACGCCATACGCCAGGTGAGTTCCGGACAGAGCCTGTGTGGATCGGCGGCGGATCCACGCCCATCGGTGCGACGTTCGTCGGCCCGCGCCATGAGTTGATCCCTGGGGCGATTGCCGACTTGATTGCTTTCGCGCAGCGCGCCGACGTTCCCGCGCTGCCGCAGATCGCGGTAGGCCACGCTCAGTTCGAGACCATCCATCCGTTCACCGACGGCAACGGGCGTACCGGCCGCGCCCTGGTGCAAGCCCTACTGCGCAACAAAGGCCTGACGCGTCAGGTCACGGTGCCCGTCTCGGCTGGCCTGCTCGCCGACCCCGCTGCGTACTTCGCCGCGTTGACGAGCTACCGCGACGGTGACGTCGCGCCGATCGTCGAGCGCTTCTCACAGGCCACGGTCCTGGCGATCGCCAACGGGCGACAACTGGTCAGCGAACTTCGCGAGATCCGGGAGAACTGGAACGGCATGATCACCGCGCGATCCGACTCCGCGGTGTGGAAGGTCGCCGATCTGTTGACCCGCCGCCCGGTCGTGAACGCCCTACTGGTGGGCCAAGAACTGGGCATCGTGTCCACCAACGCTCACCGCTACCTCAACCCACTCACCGAGGCGGGAATCCTCATCGAGGCAACCAACGGGCCTCGCAATCGAGTGTGGCGATCTCCGGAAGTGCTTGCCGCACTTGACGCCTTCGCCGAACGCGCTGGCCGGCGAGGCTGACCGAGTGACTCGTCGACTTACCCGCAGAAGCAAACAGCACGGGTTATCGGAAGTGCGAAAGCATCAAACCCGGGGTGGTTCACACTGCGAGACTTCACCCTCGACCCCACCGGCGACTACCAACCCACCGGTGCCCCCAAAGGCCCAACACGGAAAAGCCCCAGACCTAAAGCAGGTCCAGGGCTATTCCGATGTCTTGCAACATCACACAGCGCCCCCGGCAGGAATCGAACCTGCGACCTAGAGATTAGAAGGCTCTTGCTCTATCCGACTGAGCTACGGAGGCATCGCGCAGGTCAGTGTAGCCAATTCGAACCGTAATCGTTTCGCAGCGCGCCACGCGGCGGCCGGATGCGAACAGACACCCAGCTTTGGTTAATGTGATCTGCAACACGGCGTAAGACAGTCGGCCGTGGCCGCAGTCGGGCGACGATGCCCGTCCTCCCAGTGCGAAGGTGCGTGCGATGAGCGTGGCAGCTCGTTGTTCACAGGTGTGTGCAGACGCGATGAGTCTGGCCGCCCATCCAGTCGATACCTTTCGGGCGGCCTCGTTGCTGCTGCGCGGTTGCCCGCAGCTCGCGGCGTGGGTCGCAGGTTGGGCATCGCGCGAATTCACGGCCCGAGTGGTGACAGGACACGCGCTGTCCGCGATTCCGGCCGGCCCGCTGGCCCCGATCACCGCCGGACTGGCCGCGCAACGCGCCGATGCGGTTCTGACCAGCGCCCTGACCGACACCTTCGGCGCGGACTACGCGGCACAAGTCGAACATCCGGTGACACTGGCCGCTCGTCGCCCGAGCGTCGCAGGCCTGTGGCTCGCCACCACGCACCGGCGCCGCTATGCCGCGCACACCACCAACATCGCGTACGGCCCCAACGGGCGTGATCACCTGCTCGATATCTGGCGGCTACCCGAACAGCTGACCGATCGGCCCGCCCCGGTCCTGCTGCAGGTCCCCGGCGGCGCCTGGGCGATCAGTGACAAGCGTGGCCAGGCCTACCCGCTGATGAGCCGGATGGTCGAACTCGGCTGGATCTGCGTATCCATCAACTACAGCCGCAGCCCGCGCAGTGCCTGGCCCGCCCACATCGTCGACGTCAAGCGGGCGATCGCCTGGGTGCGCCAGAACATCGCCGAATACGGCGGCGACCCTGATTTCATTGCCATCACCGGAGGTTCCGCGGGTGCGCACGTCGGCGCGCTGGCGGCACTGACCGCCAACGACCCGGACCTGCAACCCGGCTTCGAATACGCCGATACCACCGTCCAGGCTGCGGTGCCGTATTACGGCGCGTACGACCTGACCAACACCGAGGCAATGCACCAGTTGATGCTGCCGTTCCTGGAGCAATTCGTGATGCGCGCCCGCCTGGCCGATAACCGGGAGCTCTACGAATCCGCATCGCCGATCTTCCGCGCCCACCGTGATGCGCCGCCATTCTTTGTACTGCACGGCCGCGACGACGCGGTTATCCCCAGCGCACAGGGGCAGTCGTTCACGGCAGCGCTGCGGGCCGCGGGCGCTTCGACCGTCGCTCATGCCGAACTCCCCAACGCTCACCACGCTTTTGACATGGTTGCGACCGTCCGCTCACAGATCGTCGCCGACGCCGTCGCGTCGTTCTTGGGGATCACCTACGCCAGGCACATGCGGGCAGAGGCCATCTCGCTCGACGTCTGTGCGTCGCCCGCCGGCTGAATTCGCAGGTGCAGAAAGTCAATTCCGCAGGCCGCCAGAATATTTCGCGACGTTGCTATTCCGCGCGCTTGCGGGCATCTTTGGCCGCCCAGATCCGCACAATCGGCTCCCGTCGCCGCGCCCAGCGGACTACCGTGGTTGGCGCACCTGAGATGACGGGGGCTTTTACTGGAGGGGTTACGTGACGAGCGAGTTGCAGGTCGGGGCCGACGATGAGTGATTCCGACGAGCTTGGGGCGGTTGACCAGTTGCTGCATCGCGGTGAGGCCAACCCACGCACCCGGTCCGGGATCATGGCGTTGGAGCTGCTCGACGTCGCGCCGGACTGGGAGCGTTACCGCACCAACTTCGAGAACGCGTCGCGCAAGATTCTGCGGCTTCGGCAAAAGGTCGTCACACCGACGTTGCCGACGGCTCCGCCGCGCTGGGTGGTCGACCCCGATTTCAATCTCGACTTCCACGTCCGCCGCGTGCGGGTGCCCGAACCCGGCACGCTGCGCGAGGTCTTCGATATGGCCGAGGTGATCCTGCAGTCGCCGTTGGACATCTCGCGCCCGCTGTGGAGCGTCACCTTGATCGAGGGCCTGGCCGACGGTCGTGCGGCGCAATTGCTCCATCTGAGCCACGCCGTCTCCGACGGCGTCGGCAGCGTCGAGATGTTCTCGCAGATCTACGACCTCGAACGCGACCCGGAGCCCAAGCCGGCGCCGCCGATGCCCATCCCGACGGATCTGTCCGCCAACGACCTGATGCGCGAAGGCATCAACTCCCTACCCGGGACGATCGCCGGTGGTGTCCGCGATGCGGTGACCGGCGCGCTCGGCACCGTCGGCAAGGTGATCAGCAATCCGGCCGCGGCGGTATCGGGACTTCTCGACTATGCGACGTCGGGCAACCGGGTGATGCGGCGGGCCGCGGAGCCGTCGCCGCTGCTGCGCCGACGCAGCCTGTCGAGTCGCAGCGAGGCCATCGACATGCTGCTGTCAGATCTGCACAGGGCGGCCAAGGCGGCCGGTGGATCGATCAACGACGCCTACCTCGCGGGAGTCTGTGGCGCACTTCGGCTTTACCACGAGGCACTGGGAATCCCGATCGATACCTTGCCGATGGCCGTCCCAGTCAACCTGCGCTCTGACGCCGATCCCTCCGGTGGCAACAGGTTCGCCGGCGTCAACCTGGCGGCGCCGATCGGCACCGTCGACCCCGCGACCCGGATTCAGGAGATCAGGGCGCAGATGATCCAGCGCCGCGAGGAATCCGCCATCGACATGCTCGGCTCGATCGCACCCGTGCTCTCGTTGCTGCCGTCGGCCGTGTTGGAAGCCATGACGAGTTCGGTCATCGGCTCCGATGTGCAGGCCAGCAATGTCCCGGTCTTTCAGGAGGATACTTTTATCGCCGGTGCAAAAGTGTTGCGGCAGTACGGACTCGGCCCACTGCCCGGGATCGCCATCATGGTGGTGCTGGTGTCGCGCAGCGGGTACGCCACCGTCACCGCGCGGTATGACCGGGCGTCGATCACCAAGGAAACGCTGTTCGCGCGCTGCCTGCAGGCCGGTTTCGACGAGGTACTCGCGCTGGCCGGTGAGCCTTCACCCCGCTCGGCTCCGGCATCATTCTCGGCGGCCGAGGCCTCCGTCGGCGGCACTGGCGACCCTGCGACCAACGGATCGGTGAGCTGATGGCGCCAGCGAAGGACCTGCGACTACCCGGCTCGATCGCCGAGATCAAAGCCAGTCCGCCTGGTCCGAAGATCGGGGCATTCTTCGACCTCGACGGCACCCTGGTCGCCGGATTCACCGGCGTCATCCTCACCCAGGAGCAGTTCCGTAGCGGCGAACTCGGCCTCAGCGACATGATCGGCATGGTCCAGGCTGGCCTCAACCACCAGTTGGGGCGCTCGGAATTCGACGACCTGATCAATCAGGCCGCCAAGGTGTCGCGCGGCCGGTCGCTCAGCGATATGGACCAGGTCGGCGAGCGATTGTTCAAGGACAAGATCGAGGCCAGGGTTTACCCGGAGATGCGCGATCTGGTGCACGCCCATCTGGCCCGTGGGCACACGGTGTGCCTGAGCTCCTCGGCGCTGACGATCCAGGTCGAGCCGGTGGCGCGGTTCCTCGGCATCCCGAACACGTTGACCAACAAATTCGAGGTCGACGGCGACGGGCTGTTGACCGGTGGCATCGTGAAGCCGATCCTGTGGGGGCCCGGAAAGGCCAACGCCGTCCAGAAATTCGCGGCCGAACGCGGTATCGACCTCAAAGACAGTTACTTCTACGCCGACGGTGACGAAGACGTCGCGTTGATGTACCTGGTTGGGAATCCGCGGCCGACGAACCCCGAGGGCAAGATGGCCGCCGTCGCCAACCGGCGTGGTTGGCCGATCCTGAAGTTTTCCAGCCGGTCAGGTACCGGAATTTCGGGTCCGCTGCGAACTTTGGCTGGAATAGGAACGATGTTGCCGGTCGCCGCCGGCGCGGTGGGCTGGGGGTTGCTGACCCGCAATCGGCGGCGTGGGGTGAACTTCTTCACCACCAACTGGTCGCAGCTTCTGCTGGCCGCCAGCGGGGTGAATGTCAACGTGCTCGGTGCCGAGAACCTTACCGCCGCGCGACCCGCGGTCTTCATCTTCAACCATCGCAACAACTTCGACCCGTTCATCACGGGCTCGTTGATCCGCGACAACTTCACCTCGGTCGGGAAGAAGGAGCTGGAGAAGGATCCGATTGTGGGGACCATCGGCAGGGTGATGGATGCGGCATTCATCGACCGCGACGATCCGAAGGCCGCTGTCGAAGGCTTGCGCAAGATCGAGGAACTTGCGAAGAAGGGCTTGTCGGTGATGATAGCCCCGGAGGGTACGCGGCTGGACACCGTCGAGGTCGGCCCGTTCAAGAAAGGGCCATTCCGGATCGCAATGGCCGCCGGGATCCCGATCGTTCCCGTCGTCATCCGGAACGCCGAGGTGATTGCCGCCAAAGACTCGACCAGTATGAATCCCGGAACGGTGGATGTTGCTGTCTTCCCGCCTATTTCGGTAGGAGACTGGACATCGGAGAACCTCGAAGAACGCATCGCCGCGGTACGTCAGTTGTATCTAGACGCACTCAGTGAGTGGCCCGTAGACGACCTACCCACGGCCGCCCTGTATTCGAAGACCCCGGCCGGGAAGTCACCCGAGAAGAAGGTGCCTGCCAAGAAAGCGCAGGGCGCGAGAGCCGCCACGAAAAGGGCTCCAGCCAAGAAGGTTCCGGCCAAGAAGGCAACTGAGAAGAAACCGCCGAGGGGCCGACCGTGACGGACCGCACCGACACCTCGGATGATCTACCCACGTTCAACAGCACCGACGACGCGCTGGTGTTGGCATCGGTGTCGTCGCCGGCGGAACTGGATCTACTGAACGACTGGCTGCGTGATCAGCGGCGTTCCCATCCCGATGCGAACGTGGCCGTTCTCGAGCTGCCTGGTGACGAACCGCCCCCGGCTGTCGTCGCTCAGCTCGTGGAGGAGCTTGAAGCGGGGGAGGACCGGTCTGTGGTGCCGGTTCGGGTGTTCTGGGTGCCCGCCGGGTTGCCGACCCGGGTCAAGGTGGTGGGGTGGCTCGCCGGCCGCGACACCTACCGGCCGCCGGAACTACTGCAGAAACGGATCTTGCGCAAGGATCCGTCCCGGGCGAAGGTCGTTGCCGGGGAGCCGGCCACAGTGGCCGAGCTACGCCGGCAGTGGCAGGACACGACGGTGGGGGAGAGCCCCCGCGAATTCGCCCGGTTCGTTCTGCGCAGGGCCAGCCTGGCTATCGAACGCATCGAGTATCGACTGCTGGGGCCGGAGTACAAATCGCCGCGCCTGGTCAAACCGGAGATGTTGGAATCGTCGCGGTTTCGTGAAGGGCTGGTACAGATTCCGGGCAGCAGCGTCGAAGAGGCGGGCAAGATCCTCGATGAGCTGGCCACTGGCTGGAGCCGATTCTCCGTCGACCTGATCCCGACTCTGTCGCGGCTGATCTACAGTCGGGGCTTCGAACCCAACATCGACTACGACGACCAACAGGTCGACGCGATGCGCCAGGCGCTGGAAACCCATCCCGCCGTCATGCTCTGGTCGCACCGGTCCAACCTGGACAGCGCGGTGCTGGCCGTCGCGCTGCAGGAGAACCAACTACCGCGAGCCAACCTGTTCGCGGGCATCAATATGTCGTTCGGATTGATGGGCCCGCTGCTGCGGCGCTCCGGCGTGATCTTCATCCGGCGCGGGACCGGCGGTTCCGACCCGCTCTACAAGTACTCCCTCAAGGAATACGTCGGATATCTGGTCGCCAAGCGGTTCAACCTCAGCTGGTCAATCGAGGGAACCCGCTCGCGCACCGGAAAGATGTTGCCGCCCAAGCTCGGTCTGCTCAGTTACGTCGCGGACGCATATCTCGACGGCCGGAGCGAGGACATCCTGCTGCAACCCGTGTCGATCAGCTTCGACCAGCTGCACGAGACGGCCGAGTACGCCGCCTACGCCCGTGGCGGCGAGAAGACTCCCGAGGGTGTCGGCTGGCTGTACAACTTCATCAAGGCCCAAGGGGAACGGAACTTCGGCAAGATCTATGTCCGCTTCCCGGAAGCGGTCTCGATGGCCCAGTATCTCGGTGAGCCCGGCGGTGAGATGGCCACCGACGCGAACGCCAAACGGCTGGCCCTGCAGAAGATGGCTTTCGAAGTGGCGTGGCGCATCCTGGGGGCGACCCCCATCAACGCCACCGGTCTGGTGGCGGCACTGCTGTTGACCACGCACAACGCGGCTCTGACGCTGGATCAGGTGCATCACACGCTGCAGGATTCGCTGGACTATCTGGAGCGCAAACAGACCCCGATGACCGGCAGCGCGTTGCGGCTGCGCAGCACCGACGGTGTTCGGTCCGCGCTGGATGCACTGTCGAACCGGCACCCGGTCACCCGGGTGGACGGCGGCCGTGAATCGGTCTGGCAGATCGCCCCCGAACAGGAACACGAGGCGGCGTTCTACCGCAACACGATCATCCATGCGTTTCTCGAGACGTCAATCGCCGAACTGGCCCTGGCTTACGCCCGACGAGCCGAGGGTGACCGGCTCGAAGCGTTCTGGTGGCAGGCGATGCGGCTACGTGACCTGCTGAAGTTCGATTTCTATTTCGCCGACTCGGCCGCGTTCCGTGAGCACCTCGCCGAAGAGATGGCGTGGCAAGACGACTGGGAGTCCCACGTCGCGGCGGGCGGTGAGGAGATCGACGCACTGTTACACGACAAGCGGCCGCTGATGGCACACGCGATGCTGCGACCGTTCTTCGAGGCCTATGAGATCGTCGCCGACGTGCTACGTGACGCGCCATCCGAGATCGAGGAAAAGGAGCTCACCAACCGTGCGCTCGGCGTCGGGCGGCAGTACGTCGCCCAGACCCGGGTACGCAGCAATGAGTCGGTGTCAGCGCTGCTGTTCGCCACCGCCCGGCAGGTCGCGGCGGATCAGCACCTGCTCGAACCTGGCGACGACCTCGCCGCTCGGCGCAAAGCGTTCCTGACCGAGCTGCGCGGAATTCTCGACGATATGGATTGGGTGCACGTGATGTCGAGCCGGCAGTTCACCGAGCGGGAGATGCGTTCCCGGAGCCGGTCGAACGGCCACACGGCCAGGGCGCAAACGCTGGATGGGTGAAGCCGCCCAGGCCGCCCCGTCGATCGCCGGCGCGTTGACCGCGACGGTTAGCCGAGGGCGCCGGCTTCCATTGCAGCGGGCCAACTTCCGTAGGAGCTGATGTCCTTCCCGCTTGCGGCCGCCGTGCCGTCGCAGCCGAACGCGGTTCGCCAGGTGCCGTCGGCGAATTCGACCTTGCCGAGCTGCATCGGCGCGGGTAGAGCCGCCAGGAATATGCCGAGGGCGGCCGGTGACAGCACCCAGCGATGCCCGTACAGGGACGCCCCGGCAGCATCGTCGGGGACCCGTCCGATCGCGGGTTTGACGGGCGTGGTGTCCAGTACCGACATCCGGTAGCGCGCTGCGGTGTTCAGCTCACCGGCCCACCGGGCGCCCAAGTCGGTGAGCTGATGCACCAACGGACCTCCGCGAAGATGGGCACCGAACACGATCAGCTCTGTGTTCGCCGCAACTGTGAGCGGCCAGGCGTGCTGTGGTGCTTGGACATTCATCACCAGGGCGGCGATGTCGAGAGCCACTGCGTCGTCGAACGCGCGGCCGAGGATCGTCACGCCGAACTGTGCGTCGCCGGCCTTGCCTGCGGGCACCGAGACGCCACACATATCGAACAGATTGCAGAAGTTGGTGTAAGTGCCCATCTTCGAGTTCACGCCGACGGGATCGGCGGCCACCTCGTCGAGGCGCGGGTGGGTCGGTGCGGTGGGCACCATCATCGCGTCAGCTCCGGCTAGGAGGGCCATCGCCGTGCGTCGCAGGTCCTTGACCTCCCGCAGGTCGCGAACCAGCCGATGCGCCGGGATGCCACGGGCGCCGGTGACGATGCCGGCAACCACCGGATCGAGGGCGGCATCCTGATGTGCATCGATGAATTCGCCTACAGCAGCGTATCGTTCGCTCACCAGCGCGCCCTCATACAGCAATGTGGCGGCGGCCAGGAATGGGGCGATCTCGACCGTGACGATCTGCGCACCTGCCTCGGACAGCCGGCCGACGGCGTCGCCGAACGCCTTCTGCCAGGTTGCATCGAGGCCGGGTAGTTCGTCGGGTATCGCTACGACAGGTCGGGGTGGCGCGGCGAGCGCGGTGTCTGCCGGCCACGGCCGGGCTGCGGCGCCCCCAGCCATCGCCGCCATGGCCCGGTTCGCCAGCTCCAGGTCGGCGGCGAAAATCGTGACGCAGTCATAGGATTCGCAGGCCGGAACGACGCCGTCGGTGCTGATGACCCCGAGGGTCGGTTTGATCCCGACGATGCCCTGCAGTCCGGCGGGCACCCGACCCGATCCCGCGGTGTCGGTCCCGATGGCGATATCGGCCTCGCCCAGTGCGACGGCGACGGCCGAACCGGAGCTGGATCCGCCGCTGATGTAATCCGGACGCCTGCTGTCGGATACCGCACCGTAAGGGGATCGGCTGCCGACCAGGCCGGTGGCGAACTGGTCCAGATTTGTCTTACCGAGCACGACCGCACCCGCTGCTCGCAGCGCGGCGACTGCGGGTGCATCAGCGCTGGGTTGGTAGGCGAATTCCGGGCATCCGGCGGTGGTGGGCAGACCGGCGACGTCGACGTTGTCCTTGACCGCCAGTCGGATACCGGCCAGCGAACCTGCGGCCGCGCTGCTCTGCGCGAGAGCGGCATCGACCTCTGCCTGTGGTCGGCGGCTGATCCAGACGGCCATCCGACAAACCTAGTGGTCGACAGGTATTTGTGCGACTCCACAGTTGCGACTTTGTCCACAGGCCCGCGGGCCGTGGCGATGGATCGACGATCTCTGTCCCCAGTCCGGAGATGAATGGCATCAGCGGCACCGCAGAGATGCCGCGATCGGAATGCACACCACGACAGAAGGAACGCAGCGATGTTCGAAACACCATTGACCGTGATCGGGAGAATCGTCACCGACCCGCAGCGCCGCCGCGTCGGCGAACAGGAGGTGATGAAGTTCCGGGTGGCCAGCAACGCGCGGCGCCGCACCGGCGACGGCAGCTGGGAGGCGGGGAACTCGCTGTTCGTCACGGTGAACTGCTGGGGCAAGCTCGCCACCGGGGTCGGTGCCAGCCTCGCCAAGGGCGACGCGGTGATCGTCGTCGGGCAGGTCTACACCAGCGAATACGAAGACCGAGAGGGTGTCCGGCGGTCATCGATGGAGTTGCGGGCAAGCGCGGTCGGGCCGGACCTATCTCGCTACATCGCGAAGATCGAGAAGCACGGCCAGCCAGGAGTCGCCGCCGCAACACCCGTCGGCGCACCCGGCGGAACATCTGAGGGCGCTGACGCTGTTGACTGTGCCGAGGACGATCGGGCGGACGGGTCCCACGGGGATGTCCAAGATGGTCCCGGCGATGACGCACGACGGGCGCTGCCACTGTCGGCTTGATGCGGATACCCGCTCTGGTCTGAATTCCGGGCTCCTCATGCCTCGTACCTCGGCACTGCGTCACCCGCCTAGGATGGTGCCCGAGTTACACCGAATTTATGCAGACCAGAAAGGCGACACTGCGGCATGGCTGAGTTCATCTACACGATGAAAAAGGTCCGCAAGGCGCACGGCGACAAAGTCATCCTCGACGATGTCACCCTGAACTTCCTTCCGGGAGCCAAGATCGGCGTCGTCGGTCCCAACGGGGCCGGCAAGTCGAGCGTCTTGCGGATCATGGCCGGTCTCGACCAGCCGAACAACGGCGACGCCTTCCTCGCCAACGGCGCCTCGGTCGGCATTTTGATGCAGGAACCGAAGCTCGACGAGACGAAGACAGTCCGCGAGAACGTCGAGGACGGTGTGCCGATCAAGGCGAAGCTCAACCGGTACAACGAGGTGGCCGAGCTGATGGCCACCGACTACACCGACGAGTTGATGGAAGAGATGGGCCAGCTCCAGGAGGAGCTCGACGCGGCTGACGCCTGGGATCTGGACTCCAAGCTCGAGCAGGCGATGGATGCCCTGCGTTGCCCGCCGCCGGATGAGCCGGTCACCCACCTCTCCGGTGGTGAGAAGCGCCGCGTCGCGCTGTGCAAGCTGCTGTTGTCGGAGCCTGATCTGCTGCTGCTCGACGAGCCCACCAACCACCTGGACGCCGAAAGCGTGCTGTGGTTGGAGAAGCACCTCGCCGATTACCCTGGCGCCATCCTCGCCGTCACCCACGACCGGTACTTCCTCGACAACGTCGCGGAGTGGATTCTGGAACTCGACCGTGGTCGGGCCTACCCGTATGAGGGCAACTACTCCACCTATCTGGAGAAGAAGGCCGAGCGGCTGGCAGTCCAGGGGCGCAAAGACCAGAAGCTGCAGAAGCGACTGGAAGAAGAGCTGGCCTGGGTCCGCTCCGGCGCCAAGGCCCGGCAGGCCAAGAACAAGGCACGCCTGGGCCGCTACGAAGAGATGGTGGCCGAGGCGGAGAAGACCCGCAAACTCGACTTCGAGGAAATCCAGATCCCTACGGGACCCCGGCTGGGCAACATCGTGGTCGAGACAAAGAATCTGGACAAAGGTTTCGACGGTCGCATCCTGATCAAGGATTTATCCTTCACGTTGCCGCGCAACGGCATCGTGGGTGTCATCGGTCCCAACGGTGTCGGCAAGACCACGCTGTTCAAGACCATCGTCGGGCTGGAAGAGCCTGATAGTGGCACAGTCAAGGTCGGCGAGACGGTCAAGCTGAGCTACGTCGACCAGAACCGCGGCGGTATCGATCCGAAGAAGAATGTCTGGCAGGTCGTCTCCGACGGGCTGGACTTCATCGAGGTCGGCCAGAACGAGGTGCCGTCGCGTGCCTATGTGTCGGCGTTCGGCTTCAAGGGCCCGGACCAACAGAAGCCGGCGGGGGTGCTCTCCGGTGGTGAACGTAACCGGCTGAACCTGGCGCTCACCCTCAAAGAAGGCGGCAACCTCATCCTGCTCGATGAGCCGACCAACGACCTGGACGTCGAGACGCTGAGCTCGTTGGAGAACGCTCTGCAGCAATTTCCCGGATGCGCCGTGGTTATCTCGCACGATCGGTGGTTCCTCGACCGCACCTGCACCCACATCCTGGCCTGGGAAGGCGACGCCGACAACGAGGCGAAGTGGTTCTGGTTCGAAGGCAACTTCGGTGGCTACGAGGAGAACAAATTGGAACGGCTCGGTGCCGACGCCGCGCGTCCCCACCGGGTGACCCACCGCAGGCTCACACGCGACTAATGTGGTCGGCTGCGTGCCAACGGCGGCACGCAGCCGAGTCAGGGAGCGGTTCGTATGGCAGTGAATCCAGGGTCAACTGATGTCGACGGTGCGGTCGGCGGGGTGCAACTCGACCCCGCGACCCTCGATGACCTCAGCCGGGCCTATCTCGACACCTATCGGGGGCCACACAGTGATGCCCCGGGGGCCGAGGCGGACGCCATGGATACCGGCCCGCTGCGTCGTGTCGACGCAGACCTCGTGCCCGCGGCTCTGGTCACCGCGCAGTACACCCTGGCTCATCGGCGGCGCTCCGGCGAGACGAGCGTGGCGGTGTACGCCACCGACGATCCAGCAGGCTTCGGGCCCGCGCTGCAGGTGGTGACCGAAAACGCCCCGTTGCGGACGGACGCCTCCTTGCTGATGGACTCTGTCACCGTGCTGCTGCACCGCCTCGGAGTGGCCTACCTCGCGGTGATGAACCCCGTGCTGCGGGTGCTGCGCAACCCGGACGGGGACCTGCTCGACGTGTCCAGCGCCGGCCAGGATGCCGTTCTGGGCGACGGTAGCCCCGGTCAGACATTTGAAACCTGGATCCACGTGCAGCTCTCCCCGTCGGTGGATCGCACGGCGCTCGCCGAGGTGCAGCGGCTGCTGCCCGACGCCCTCGCGGATGCGCGCCAGGTCGCCATCGACTCGGCAGCGATGACCAGCACAGTGCAGAGTCTCGCCGACGAGATCGACGCCGATCAGGGCTCACGTTTCCCGGGTCCGGATCGCACCGATGTCGCGAACTTGTTGCGCTGGCTGGCAGACGGGCATTTCGTGCTCCTGGGCTCACAGTCGTGCCCGGTGCGCGACGGGCAGGCGACGGTCGACCGGTCCAGCCGGCTAGGTGTGCTGCGACTGCACCAAGGTGTGCTGCCTGAGCTGACCGATTCCAGCGATCTGCTGGTGTTGGCGCAGGCCACCATTCCGAGCTTCCTGCGCCACGGCGCGTCCCCCTACATCGTGGTGGTTCGTGAAAGCCCGGGTGACGACACGGCGATTGAGCACCGCTTCGTCGGGTTGTTCACAGTCGCCGCGATGAATGCGAACGTGTTGGAGATTCCGCTGATCTCGCGACGGGTCCAGGAAGCCCTCGAGCTGGCGGCCAAGGATCCGAGCCACCCCGGCCAGCTGCTGCTCGACATCATCCAGACGGTGCCGCGTTCGGAGCTGTTTGCGCTCAGCGCCCACGAATTGCTGGATATGGCAATGGCTGTGGTCGATCTGGGCTCCCGCCGGCGGGCGCTGCTGTTCATGCGGGCCGACCAGCTCGGTCATTTCGTCTCCTGCCTGGTGTACCTCCCTCGCGACCGCTACACCACCGCGGTTCGCCTGGAGATGCAGGACATCCTGCTGCGCGAGCTCAGCGGCGTCAGCCTCGAATACACCGCTCGGGTCAGCGAATCCCCCTGGGCGCTGGTGCATTTCACGGTCCGGCTGCCGGTCGGCTCGCGTCAACAGGATATCGACGTTTCCCTGGCCAACGAGACCCGCATTCAGCGCCTGCTGACCGAAGCGGCCAGAACCTGGGGCGACCGGCTGATCGGCGCGGTACTGGGTGGTTCCATCGGCCAGGTCGAGGCCGAGCACTACGCGCGCGCCTTCCCCGAGGTCTACAAGCAGGCCGTTTCGCCAGTGGCCGCCATCGACGACATCGCCATCATCGAGGAACTCGACGACGATTCGGTCAAGTTGGTGTTCTCCGAGGGCGGCGAGGACGGAACCTCGCAGCTGACCTGGTATCTGGGTGGGCGTTCGGCGTCGCTGAGCCAGCTGCTGCCGATGTTGCAGTGCATGGGTGTCGTCGTGCTCGAAGAGCGGCCGTTCACCGTGGTGCGCCCCGACGGTCTGCCGGTCTGGATCTACCAGTTCAAGATCGCGCCGCACCGCAGTGTTCAGGACGTCGAGCCGGGGCCGGCCCGTGACGAGCTGGCCCGCCGGTTCGCCGACGCCGTCACCGCGATCTGGCAGGGCCGCGTCGAAATCGACCGGTTCAACGAGCTGGTCCTGCGGGCCGGTCTGACCTGGCAGCAGGTCGTGATCCTGCGGGCTTACGCGAAGTACCTGCGGCAGGCTGGTTTTCCCTACAGCCAGTCGCATATCGAGTCCGTGCTCAACGAGAATGCGGGCACCGCGCGCTCTCTCGTCGACTTGTTCGAAGCTCTGTTTGATCCGGAGCCGGCTCCCAACGGCCGTGACGCGCAACGGGCCGCTGCAGCCGTCGCGGCGGATATCGACGCACTGGTCAGCCTCGATACCGACCGCTGCCTGCGCGCGTTCGCAGCCCTGGTCCAGGCCACTCTGCGAACCAATTACTTTGTGACGCGCCCGGATTCGGCCCGGAGCCAGAACGTGCTGTCGATCAAGCTGAACCCCGGCCTGATCGACGAACTTCCGCTGCCGCGGCCGAGATTCGAGATCTTCGTGTACTCGCCCCGTGTCGAGGGTGTGCATCTGCGGTTCGGCCCGGTGGCCCGTGGCGGACTGCGCTGGTCGGACCGGCGCGAAGATTTCCGCACCGAGATCCTCGGACTCGTCAAGGCGCAGGCCGTCAAGAACGCCGTCATCGTGCCCGTCGGCGCCAAAGGTGGATTCGTCGTCAAGCGCCCACCGGTGCTCACCGGTGACGCCGCCGCCGACCGGGAGGCAACCCGCACCGAGGGTGTCGCCTGCTACAAGCTGTTCATCGCAGGGTTGCTCGACGTCACCGACAACGTCGACCAGAGCAATGGTCTGGTGGTCACCCCCGCGGACGTGGTTCGGCGCGACGGCGACGACGCCTACCTCGTGGTGGCGGCCGACAAAGGCACCGCCACGTTCTCCGATATCGCCAACGACGTCGCGAAGTCCTACGGCTTCTGGCTCGGTGACGCCTTCGCCTCCGGCGGATCGGTCGGCTATGACCACAAAGCGATGGGGATCACCGCCAGAGGCTGCTGGGAGAGCGTCAAACGCCACTTCCGTGAGATGGGCGTCGACACGCAGTCGGAAGACTTCACCGTCGCCGGGGTCGGCGATATGAGCGGTGACGTCTTCGGCAACGGCATGCTGTTGTCCAAACACATCCGGCTCGTCGCGGCGTTCGATCATCGGCACTTCTTCCTCGACCCCAACCCGGATGCTGCCATCTCGTGGGCGGAACGGCGACGGCTGTTCGAGCTCCCGAGGTCCAGCTGGGATGACTACGACAAATCGTTGATCAGCGCGGGTGGTGGCGTCTTCAGTCGCGAGCAGAAGACCATCCCGCTGAGCCCCGAGGTCCGGGCCGCGCTGGGCATCGACGCGGATGTGACCGAGTTGTCGCCGCCGAAATTGGCCAGTGCGATCCTGCGGGCCCCGGTCGACCTGTTCTACAACGGCGGCATCGGCACCTACTTCAAGGCGGAGAACGAGTCCGATGCGGCCGTCGGCGACCGTGCCAACGACGCGGTCCGGGTCAACGCAAATCAGGTGCGCGCCAAGGTGATCGGCGAGGGTGGCAACCTCGGCATCACGCCGCTGGGCCGGATCGAGTTCGAGCTCAACGGTGGACGGTGCAACACCGACGCCCTGGACAACTCCGCGGGCGTGGACTGCTCCGATCACGAGGTCAACATCAAGATCCTCATCGATGCGATGGTGACCGCGGGCAAGGTCAAGCCGGCCGATCGGACGAACCTGCTGCTGTCGATGACCGACGAGGTCGGCGAGCTGGTGCTCAAAGACAACCGCGATCAGAACGATCTGATGGGCACCAGCCGGGCCAACGCAGCGAGCCTGCTCAACGTGCATGCCAGCCAGATCAGGAATCTGGTGGCGACGCGTGGGCTCAACCGCGCACTCGAGGCGCTGCCGACGGAGAAGGAGTTCCGGCGCCGCCAAGAACTCGGCTTGGGGTTGACCTCACCAGAACTCGCGACGCTGATGGCACACGTCAAACTCGCGCTCAAAGATGACATCCTGGCCACCGATCTGCCCGATCAGGAAGTCTTCGCGTCCAGGCTGCCGCGTTACTTTCCGACTCGGATGCAGGAGTTGTTCGGTCCCGACATCCGCTCGCATCAGCTGCGCCGGGAAATAGTCACCACCATGCTGGTCAACGACCTCGTCGATACCGGAGGCATCACCTACGCGTTCCGGGTTGCCGAGGACGTGGGCGTCGGGCCGGTGGACGCGGTGCGGACCTTCGTCGCCACCGACGCCATCTTCGGCGTGGGTGACGTGTGGCGGCGGATCCGGGCGGCCAGCGAGGAAAATGGCCTGCCGGTTCATGTTTCAGACCGGATGACGCTGGACCTGCGCCGCCTGATCGACCGGGCCGGCCGCTGGCTGCTCAACTACCGACCGCAGCCATTGGCGGTCGGCGCCGAGATCAACCGGTTCGCGGCCAAGGTCGCCAAGCTGACCCCGCACATGTCTGAATGGCTGCGCGGGGCTGATCGCGAGATCGTCGAGAAGGAAGCCGGCGAGTTCGCCTCCTTCGGTGCACCGCAGGATCTGGCTTACACGGTGGCGACCGGCCTTTACCAGTACAGCCTGCTCGACATCATCGACATCGCCGACATCCTCGAACGGGACGAGGCCGAGGTCGCCGACACCTACTTCACGTTGATCGACCACCTCGGCACGGACGCGCTGCTGGTTGCGGTGTCGAGGCTGCCGCGTGATGACCGTTGGCATTCGTTGGCGCGCCTGGCCATTCGCGACGATATCTATGGATCGTTGCGGGCGCTGTGCTTCGACGTGCTGGCGGTCGGTGAACCGGACGAGAACGGTGAAGAGAAGATCGCCGAGTGGGAGCACACCAACGGGTCGCGCGTCGCGCGGGCCCGTCGGACCCTGGGGGAGATCTACGCCGACGACGAGCGCGACCTGGCCACGTTATCCGTCGCAGCACGGCAGCTGCGCAGCATGGCGCGGACGAGCGGGACGAGGTCCAACGGTTGAGTGATGGAGCGGCACCCGGTCTGGCCAAGACCGGCTTTGTCGCACCCGTTCCGGTGCGGTGGTCGGATATCGACATGTACCAGCATGTCAACCACGCCACCATGGTCACCATGCTCGAAGAGGCGCGGATTCCGTTCCTCGCCGAGGCGTTCGGTGCCGACATCACCACCACCGGGCTGCTGATCGCCGAGGTGAAAGTGGCCTACAAGGGCCAGCTGCGACTGGTCGACTCCCCTCTGCAGGTGACGATCTGGGTCAACCGGCTGCGCGCGGTGGACTTCACACTCGGGTACGAGGTGCGCTCGGTGAACGCCGATCCGCAGTCGAAGCCGGCCGTGATAGCCGAGACGCAACTCGCGGCCTTCGACATCGATGAGCAACGGTTGGTGCGGTTGTCGCCGCACCACCGGGAGTATCTCGAGCAGTGGTTGAGGTAGCGGAGCGAGGCATCTGGCTGGCCGACGAGGCGCAGCGTATCGACCTCGCCGCATTCACCGAAAGGGCTTTGCGGCTCGACGATGCCGCGGTGATTCGCTTCCGGAAGCGGTCCGAGGACACCCTGATGGCCTGGCTGGCAACGGGTTTCGACGTACTGGCGGCACGGGCACTGCAAGGGCGGGTACGGCCGGACGACCTGTCCGCCGGAGCCGACGAACTCTCCCGTGCCCTGGTGGCATCCGAGTCCGGCTATGTGAACCCGGGTTTCGCGATGGATTCGGCCTGGCGCGGCGTCTTGCCGCCGGACTCGGGTTTCATGCACCTGGACGATGTGCCGGCCCGGGTGATGCTCGATCTGGCTCAGCGCGGTGTTGCCCTGGCCCGCGAGCACGGCAGTGGGCAGGGGCCACCGGTTTCACTACTGGATCAGGAAGTTATCAGCGTCAGCTCGGGGGACCTGACCGTGGGCATCCCCATGCGGTGCGTATTCGCCTTGACGGCAATGGGTTTTCTTCCGCAGTCGAGCAATGCCGGTGACGACTTCGCGCCGGAGTCGGTCGCCCCCGACGAGATCGTGCGGATCAGGGTGTTGCCGACCTGGCTGCGCATCGACGCCCGGTTCGGCTCGGTGTACCGCCGCCGCGGTAACCCGGCTGTCGTCCTGCGCTGAATTATCTTGCGCGAACAGACGCAAACATCCATCGATATCCGCGCCCGACGGGATTTTTACGTCTGCTCGCGGTAATCGGGGTCAGATCAGCCACACCGCGGTGTTCGGGGGAAGCTCACCGTCGGCCAGCGGTGCGCTACTGAGCAGCACCTCGCCGGCGGGCAGCGCCACCGCGACACTGCCGGTGTTCAGCGCGCAGGTCAGGCCGCCTCCGGTGCGAAACACCAGAGCCTCATCGTCGGTGTCCTGCCAGGTGATGTCTGTGCCGCTGAATTGTGCTGTCTGCTTGCGCAAGTGGATGGCCCGTCGGAAGAAGGCCAGCGTCGAGTCTTCGTCGGCACGCTGTTTGTCGACGGTCAACGCGGCCCACTCGGCCGGTATCGGCAGCCAGGTATCCGGGTTGGTCGAGAAGCCGAACGGTGGTGTGCCGCCGTCCCACGGCATCGGCACCCGGCAGCCGTCGCGGCCACGTTCTTCGTGCCCCGAACGCTCCCACGTCGGGTCCTGCAGTACTTCGTCGGGCAGATCCACGTTGGGCAGGCCCAGCTCTTCGCCGTTGTACACGAACACGATGCCCGGCAACGCCAACATGACCATGGCCATCGCGTTGGCCCTGGCCAATCCGGCAGCTCCGCCGCCGTAACGGCTGACCTCGCGCTCGACGTCATGGTTGGACAATGTCCAGGTCGCCGGCGAACCTGCCAGTTCTGCTGCAGCCAAAGAGTTTTCGATCGCCTCGCGAACCTCGACAGCGTCGAACTTCGCGCGGACCAGCCGGAAGTTGAAGCCCAGGTGTAGTTCGTCGGGCCGCAGATACTTGGCAAAGTCCTCGTTGTCGAACACCCAGATCTCACCGATCGTCACCGCGTTCGGATAGTCGTTGAGGACGCGCCGGATGAAGCGGTGGATCTCGTGTACACCGTCGTGATTGAAGCGTGGGTCGTCATCGTCGAGGGTCAGCATCGGCAGGTCAGGGTTTCGCATATCCGGCAAGCCGGCCGGTTTTGCCATGCCGTGCGCGACGTCGATGCGGAACCCGTCGACGCCCAGGTCCAACCAGAATCGCAGCGTCTTCTCCAGATCCGCGAAGATCTCGGGGTTCTCCCAGTTGAGGTCGGGCTGTTCGGGATCGAAGAGGTGTAGATACCACTGGCCCACGTTGCCGTCGGGCTCGACCACGCGGGTCCAGGCCGGACCGCCGAACACCGACACCCAGTTGTTGGGCGGGTGCTGGCCGTGCGGACCGCTGCCGTCGCGGAAGATGTAGCGCGCGCGCTGGACGCTGCCGGCACCCGCGGCCAATGCCTCGCGGAACCAGACATGTTGTGAACTCGTGTGATTGGGCACTAGATCCATGGTGATCTTGATGCCGCGGGCGTGTGCCGCCTCGATCAGGCGGTGCAGGGCGCCGATGCCGCCGAACAGCGGATCGACGTCGCGTGGATCGGCGACGTCATAACCGTGATCTGCCATGGGTGACACCATGACCGGATTCAGCCAGATTGCGTCGATACCCAAGTCGTCGAGGTAGTCGAGCTCGGCGGTCACCCCGTCCAGGTCGCCGACACCATCACCGTCACTGTCGCGGAAGGAGCGTGGGTAAGCCTGATAAAAGACGGCGTCCGACCACCAGGGGGTGTTGAGGTCTGTCACTGCACCGACCCTAGTCGCCGGGCGTGAACGCGTCAGAACGCCGAGTTGACCATCGACTGCGCGGCCATCTCGAGATAGTCGAGCAGTTGCTTGCGGTGGGGGTCGTCCAGGGTGGTCGAGTCGATGGACGCGATGGCGGTGTGCATGCACCGCAGCCACGCGTCACGCTCGAGGAAGCCGATCTTGAAGGGATTGTGGCGCATTCGTAGCCGCGGATGCCCACGCTGTTCGGAATATGTCCGCGGGCCGCCCCAGTACTGCTCGAGGAACATCCGCAACCGATCCTCGGCACCAGCCATGTCGTCATCGGGGTAGAGCGGGCGCAGGATTTCATCCTCGGCGACCAGCTCGTAGAAACGGGCAACGATCGCGTGGAAGGTGGCGGCGCCGCCAACAGCGTCGTAGAAGGACTGCGGTTCGTCAGACATC
Organism: Mycolicibacterium komossense; assembly: GCF_025822605.1. GTDB lineage: Bacteria > Actinomycetota > Actinomycetes > Mycobacteriales > Mycobacteriaceae > Mycobacterium > Mycobacterium komossense. The sequence goes on from NZ_JACKTY010000014.1 coordinate 120,929, forward strand.
CCCACCATTGTCGCCCGAGACCGCTCAGCCCGGGATTCGGGCCAGGATCTGGTCCTTGATCGTCGCCGGCTGATCGGTGGTCAACTGCAACCCCATGGCGCCCAGATCGACGACGACGTTGTCCTTCAACGCCACGGTTCGGTACTGCGTGAAGGACTTGCCGGCCAGCTTGTTCTGCAGCGCCGCCCCGTCCGTCGTGGCCGTCACGTTGCCGATGACGAGGGCCACCGACGGGCTGCCTGCGGGCGTCGGAAGGGTGACCGTCTGGCCAGAGCAGCGACTCCAGATATCCGTCAGGTGTGCGACGAAGCGCTGCGCGGCGGCGTGGTCGTCGAACGTCGTGACCACCTCGTCGATGATCGTCGCCGTCGTGGCATCCATGAAGTGCGCGCCCTTGTATCCGGTGAAATCGGCCCCGTTGTAGGACGTGTCGAGGCCCGCCATGATCGCGTCGAAGCAGGGGGGAGCAGGCGGCTCCGGCGCGCCGCTTCGGCCTCCGGGCGTTCCAGATCCACCTCCGGGGCCGCCGCCGGAATAGTCAACGGGGGCCAGATTCGGTGTCTTCATGATGGCCTTCACCTCGTCGAGGCTCAGCAGCACTCGCGGCAGGTCGGCCTGGCCGAGCACGGGGTTGCTGGGTGCCTGCGTGGTCGTCGGGCTCGGGGTCGGGGTGGCCGTGCTGGTGCTCGTCGACGGTGCTGACGTCGTCATCGGCGCGGCAATGGTCGAGCTGACCGAATTCGCCGGGTGGATCGCCCACACCAGCAACGCCCCGGCGGCGATCACGATCACCGCGTAGGACAGCGTCAGACCGAGCACCGCGCGGTCTCGGCCACGCTCGTGCCGGTCGCGGATATCGGCCAGCGCGAAGTGCCCCAACACCGCTCCGATCGGGGCGAACAGGAATGCAAAGACGATCGACCAGGTCGCCATCTTGTTGCTCGGTGGCGGGGGATAGGGCTGGGCATGAGGAGGGGGCCAGCCGTAGCCGTAGGGATATTGCGGATCCGTCGGGCCGGGGTTGTCGGGACCGTAAGTCATCAGTGTCTGTGCCTCCTGCGTTCCGGTATTCAATCGCACCGGGCCTGATCGGCGCACACAGGTGGGCCGGTCGAACCCTGCCGTCGCACAGACGTCAAATGAAGTTCACTGGATTGACCTGCGAACACGAGACAAATTGCCGTGCGACGAACGCGGAATCGTGGTGGACTGTCGGCGGAGGATCAATGTCGCAGCGCAAACGTAGCCAACTGAATAGGGTTGGTCACCGCGCGGCGGCAGGCGGTTCGGTGCCACCGCCGGCGTCGAATCTTCACAGTGTGGAGACGGTAGCGCCACAGTCTGTGCATGTACCGCATGACGGCGGTTCGGTGTGGGGTCGCCGCCGGGTGCTTCTCCTGAATTCCACGTACGAGCCGTTGACCGCGCTGCCGATGCGGCGCGCCGTCATCATGCTGCTTTGCGGAAAAGCCGATGTCGTCCATGACGACCCAACGGGTCCGGTGATCCATTCGGCCAGCCGGACGATCACCGTTCCGTCGGTGATCCGGCTGCGCACTTACGTCCGGGTGCCGTATCGGGCGCGGATCCCGATGACCCGTGCGGCGCTGATGCATCGCGACCGCTTCCGCTGCGCGTACTGCGGCGGCAAGGCCGACACCGTCGACCACGTCATTCCGCGTAGCCGCGGTGGCGAGCACACGTGGGAGAACTGCGTCGCGTGCTGCTCGACGTGCAATCACAAGAAAGCCGACAAACTGCTGTCCGAGTTGGGCTGGGCGTTGCGGATGGCGCCGATGCCCCCGAAAGGCCAGCACTGGCGGCTGCTGTCCACGGTCAAAGAGCTGGATCCGGCGTGGGTGCGCTATCTCGGGGAAGGCGCCGCCTGACGACCGATCGCCGAGGGACGAGGCGTGAGGAGTCGGGCAGATCGAGCGCCGCCTGACGACCGATCGCCGAGGGACGAGGCGTGAGGAGTCGGGCAGATCGAGCGCCGCCTGAACTTTGGTGCGGGCTTGCCCCGACATCGTGACGGCGGTGCGATAGGTTTACGGACGTGTCCATCGCTGAGATCCACCTGATTTTCGTGGGTATCCCGTTGCTCTTGGTCGCGGTGCTGTCGGCGCTGATTTACCGCCACAAGGGCCCGCACCCGGCGTCGTACAAAATGTCCGAACCGTGGACGCACGCACCGATCCTGTGGGCAGCTACGGAAGAGATCGTGGGCGACGCACACGGTCATGGCGCGAGCGAGTTGACAGTGGGAGGTGGCGCAAGTGGTAAGTGGTGACACTCGCAGCGAGGTAGCGACGATCGACGCCGGGAACCTTCCTGTCGGCTGGGCGATAACTTACAGCGGCCGGCTCTCGGGCGTGACTGAGCCGGGCGCGCTGTCGGAAACCTATCCGTTCTCCATCAAGGACCGGGTTGAGCTGGACGACGCGCTGAAGTACGGCTCGCGGGCTTCGAAGGCTCGGTTCGCCGTATACATCGGCGATCTCGGTGCCGATACGGCTGCCAAGGCGCGGGAGCTGCTCGCCCTGGTTCCCACGCCCAATGACGCGCTGCTGATCGCCGTGTCGCCTGATCAACGGGCCATCGAGGTCGTCTACGGTGCCGGGCTTCAGGGCCGCGGCGCCGACTCGGCCGCTCCGCTGGGTGTTGCCGCCGCGGCGTCGGCATTCCAGGAAGGCAACTTGATCGACGGACTGGTCTCGGCTGTCCGGGTGCTCTCGGCCGGTATCGCCCGGCCATAGCAGTCCCTCTTTACTTTCGCGCATGTGCGCGTCTCGGCTGACACCCGGTTTGTTGCGCAGTTTGTTCGCGCTCGTTGAATTTCGGGATCAGTACAAGTAGATCCTCTCGGTGAACCCTTTGCTGACCGCATAACGCGGCTGCGCAGCGATCACGCTGCCGATGCGCTGAGTGGCGGCTGCCCGAACCCTCCGCAATCCGCCCGTTGATCGCTCCGGGCGCGAAGATTGCGTGGCAGTAGAAGCTGTCGCCCCGCATTCTCTGTTCGGGAGCGGCACAGGCCAGATTGCCCTGGTGGTGGCGGAGAACATCGACTGGCATCTGCGCGTTCAGCGCCGGTGCGCATTGCCGACCCACGTCGCCGGGTCCCGGTGTGGCAGGCGGGCAATCTGAAGCCGAGTGTTCCCAAGTGCCTGACATCAACGGGATTGTCAGGCCGCGGCCGTATCCGGTCGCAGATCACCAGCAATCCGTGGCCCGCCTCGTCGCGTACACCCGTCCGCTGAGTCGATATGCCGGCCTGAGAACCAAAGTGTGTCGGCACTATTGACGACCCCCGTCGAATATGGAACGGTGTTTCAAAATCCGAAAGGGGAGTCGATGCCGGCACGTAACGCTGTGGTCGTCACCTATGGAGAACCGCTGCTTCGACTCAGCACGGGCACCGGCCGTCAGATCGACCGCGCCGAGGGGCTGGACGTCGCGGTCGGTGGCGCCGAGCTCAACGTGGCGATGGCGCTGTCCGCGCTCGGTCGCCGTGCGCGCTTCGTCGGCGCCGTCCCTGATTCTTTTCTCGGCGACAAGGTGATGCGCGAACTTCGTTCTCGTGGCGTGCTCGTGGACAGTGTTCACCGAGTCCCCGGAGCGCGCCTCGGTCTCTACTTTGTCGAACAGGCGGCTGCACCCCGCGGCCACCGCGTCGTCTACGACCGCGCAGACACCGCGTTCGTGCGCTCCGAGGTGGCGGCACAGGCGCTCGACGATGCAGGCACCCTCATCGTCAGCGGGATCACCGCGGCCCTCGGACACGGTCCTGCAAGGCAACTCGAACAAATCGTGGCGACGGCGCGCGAGCGGGGTGTCGAGGTCGTTGTCGACGTCAACTACCGGGCGCTGCTCTGGTCGCCCGCGGAGGCGGCCGCAGCATTGATCCCACTTCTACGATCGGCCGATGTCGTTATCTGCGCCGCTCGCGATGCACGCTCGGTGTTCGCCGTCGATGGGTCGGCCCTCGACAGCGCGCAGGCACTGCGTGAGCGATACGCGCTGGGCGCCAATCTTGTTGTGGTAACGGATGGTTCGAACGGCGCCGCGGCAGTGTCGGCGGACGGCCAGTGGTCGGCGGTAGCTCCCCGCGCGGCGGTGGTGGACCGCTTCGGGGCGGGGGATGCGTTCACGGCGGGACTGATCTGGAGTCGTATGGCGGGCGGCAGTGCACCGGAGGCGCTGGAAGCCGCCGTCGCGCTCGCAGCGATGGCTTGCACGGTCGAGGCGACATCGCGGCGTTCTCCGAAGCGGAGTTGCGCGCCGTCATCGACGACCCGAAAGCGGTGATGGTGCGATGATCCCGATAGAGGCTTTGGATCGGCTGCGGGCTGCGCGGGCGCTCGTCCTCCTGCGCGCCGAGGGTATTGCCGACGCATTGCTGGACGCGTATGTCGAAGGTGGTTTGCGCGCAATCGAAGTCAGCTTCGTGGCGCGTGATGCCGCCGAGACGATCGCACGCCTGCGGGCGCGACATCCTTCCGTCCTCGTCGGTGCCGGGACCGTCCGGCGCGCGTCTCAGGCGAATACGGCTGCTGCCGCGGGTGCGGAATACCTGATCTCACCATCCGCGGCTCCTGAGGTCGCCGAATGGTCAAGGCGGCGAGGGATTTTGCATATACCCGCGGTGATGACTCCGTCCGAAGTGGATGCGGCGCTCAACGCCGGCGCTCGTCTGCTCAAGCTCTTCCCTGCCGCCCGGCTGGGGCCTGGCTACGTCAGCGATCTACGGGCTCCATTTCCCGAAGTCGAATTCCTCGCCTCGGGTGGGATCACGATCGACACGGTGCCTGACTACCTGCGGGCAGGGGTGCGTGTTGTCGGAATGGGCGGTGTTCTCGCCGCCTCACGCGACGCCGATGACGTCCGCACTTCGACTGCAGCCCTTGTGAAGGCGGTACAGCTGTGAACCTCTCTCTGGCCGTTCTCGACACCGCCTACGGCGACATTTGCATAGAGCAAACCGCGGCGGCAGGCGTCGGAGTCGACGTCTTCGACGCACGAGTGGATGACAATGGCGCGCACGATGCCGACGGCGTGCTGGTGCAGTTCGCGACGATCGGCGCCGAGGAGATGGATGCCCACGAGCGGTGGCGGGTGATCGGGCGCTACGGCGTGGGTTACGACACCATCGATGTCGACGCGGCGACTCGGCGGGGCATTCGGGTGGTCAATGTTCCCGACTATTGCGAGGAAGAAGTCGCCACGCATGCGGCGGCTTTGGTGCTGGGATCGGTGCGGCGCATCTCGGAGTCCGATCGGCTGGTCCGAGGGGGAGGGTGGACGCGCTGGCGTGAGCTGGCACCCATTCCGGCCCTGTCCGAGTCGACGCTGGGAGTGGTGGGGCTGGGCCGGATCGGCCGGGAGACCATTCGCCTGCTCAGGCCGTTCTTTGCGCGAGTGGTGGCCTACGACCCGTACGTCGCGGAGTCTGGTGATGTCGAATTGCTGCCCCTTCGGAATGTCGTCGCTGCTGCCGATGTCCTGACCCTGCACCTGCCGCTCAACGACGACACCCGCCACCTCATCGATGCCGGCGCGCTGGCGCAGATGAAGCCAACTGCCCATCTGGTCAACGTCTCTCGCGGCGGCCTCGTCGACACCCGTGCGCTCGCGGATGCGCTGACTGCGGGGGCGCTCGGCGGCGCGGCCCTGGACGTTCTCGAAAGCGAACCGCCCGATGTGGACGATCCGGCACTCACCGCGCCCAATCTCGTGATCACCAATCATCTCGCCTGGTATTCGGACAGCTCCGAACCGCGCCTGCGGGGCCTGCTCGCGTCGCGCTGCGCAGCAGTTCTCACCGGGCGTGAGGCACCCTCCATCGTCAACGCCGCAGCACTTGCCAACCGCACTCGAAAGGTGCTCCCGTGATCGCCGACTCCGCCCTGTTCTCTGCGCTCGACGCCATGTCTGTGCAGCTCGAACCGTCTGACCCACCAACGAGAATCGTTGCAGGCGCACCGCAATGCGCCGAGAGGGTCCTGGTTTTGACAGCCGGTGTCGAGATCGGGGTGTGGGAGGTGACCGCGGGTCGCTTCTTGTCGACCAAGCCGGACAGCGGCGAAGTCATGCACTTTCTGGCGGGCAGCGGCACTCTGTCGCATCCGGACGGTTCGGTCACCAACATTGGCCCCGGGGTCACGGTGTCGCTGCGTCCGGGCTGGAGCGGGGAGTGGAACGTCACCGAAACCGTCCGCAAGGTCTATGCGATCTACGCGCAAAACCCAACGGCGCCAACGAATTAACTCGAGTCACCGCGGTGACACATTCCCGAAACAGAATATTGGTACGGTGTTTCAAAATTCAGGGAGGTGAAAGCTATGTCCGCAACAGCCACAGCGTCGAGTATCGGTAGAACAACCCGTGAGCGCCGGTCAGCGCTGGGTGCGCGTGGCCTCCGGTTCGGCCTCCTCCTGCCGGTGATCGTCGTATACGCCTTGTTCTTCGTCTGGCCGATCCTCACGGTGTTCCTGCGAAGCATCAGCGAGAAGGGCCGATTCGATGCGGCGGCCCCGCGCTGGAGCTTCGACGCCTACGCCCGACTCTTCCAGGACGATTTCCTCCTTCTCGTCGAGTGGCGCACCGTTGTGCTCGCGGTCAATTCAACACTCATCACCATCCTGCTGGCCTTTCCCACGGCCTACTTCATCTCTCGACTGCGCCGCCGCACCGCGACGCTCATGCTGCTGTTGGTGCTGGTGCCGTTCTGGATCTCGATCGTGGTCCGGCTCTTCTCCGTCACCTCGATATTGAGTCCGAACGGCCCGCTCAACCAGCTGTCGATGGCGTTGGGATTCGGTCCGCTGAATCTGCTCTACACACCTGCCGGCACGCTGGTCGGAACAGTGATGTACCTGCTGCCATACATGATTCTGGTGCTCTACGCCGGAATGGCCGCAGTGGACACCAATCTTCTGCTGGCCGCCCGCACGATGGGCTCGTCGGCGACTCGCACCTTCTTCACCGTGTACCTCCCGCTGATCAGGTCGTCACTGGTCAGCGGAGGACTCCTGATCTTCATCTTGGGATTGGGCTTCTTCATCGTGCCCGCCATCCTCGGCGGCCCGACCGAACAGACCATCTCGGTTTACATCCAGCAGCAGATCGATATCTTCCGCTGGGCGATCGCCAGCGCGATGGGCATCCTGCTGCTGGTTGCGACGGTCATCTGCTACATCGGGGTGGTCCGAGTCACCGGCGAGTTCAAAGTCGGCGTCGGGTCTGTTCAGGTCAAAGGAGTCAGCGCCGAACAACCCTTCCGGTGGTCGATCCCCATGGCGATCTCCGCGGCCATATCGGCCCTGACGATCGCCGTGCTCGTCATTCCCGTGCTATTCGTCTTCCCACTGTCCATCGGTGAGACCGGCACCGTCGTCTTCCCGCCACGCGGTTTCACCTTGAAGTGGTACGCCGAGGTGTTCACCACCACGACGTGGCTCGGGCCGATCGGACGAAGCCTGCTGGTCGGCATCGGCACCGGCGCGCTGTCCGTCGCGATCGGCCTTGTTCTTGCGCGGCTGATGCGGTCGACGACCTCGACGGTCGCCAAAGCGATCATCTCCGGACTTGCCTTCGCGCCCATCATCACGCCCGGGATTCTGCTGGCCATCGGGATGTTCGATGTACAACTTCAGCTGGGTCTCACCGGCACCGTCTTCGGCCTCATCCTGGCCCACACCATCGTCGCGGCGCCGCTGGCGTTCGCGCTGATCGCGGCGGCGATGAGCGGATCGGACCCGGGCCTGGAAGAGGCCGCCTGGACGCTGGGTGCCTCGCGCACCCGGGCCTTCTGGACAGTGGTGGTCAAGGCCATCCTGCCGAGTGTGGCCGGTGCCTTCGTCATCGCGTTCGTGACGTCATGGGACGAGGTGGTCCTGGCCCTGTTCCTCCAGACCGGGCCCACCAAGACCCTCCCGGTGACCATCTACAAGTACCTCCAAAGCGGAATCGTCCCGACTGTCCCGGCAGTGGCGTCACTGCTGGTCACCTCTGTCCTAGTCATCCTCGTCATTCGCGGGGTCTTCAACGCGGTGCGGAACAAGCGCGCCCAGAAGGTTCAGGAGTCATAGATGGGCAGCGCACCAGCCTCCGATCTCTCGCGCGGTGAGGTCACCGCGACCGGGGTGGGCCTCGATTACAACGGCAAGCCTGCCCTTGACGATGCTGACCTGCATGTCCGTGCGGGGGAGTTTTTCACCCTGCTGGGGCCCAGCGGCTCCGGCAAGACCACCCTGCTGCGGATCATCGCGGGGCTGCTCGACGCGACCCGCGGCCGAGTGGACATCGACGGTGAGGACGTCACCGACCTTCCCACCCAGCGGCGTGACATCGGTTTCGTCTTCCAGAACTACGCATTGTTCCCGCACCTCACCGTAGCGCAGAACATCGAATTCGGTCTGAAGGTGCGGAGGCTGGACGCGAGCGCACGGCGGCGCCGCGTCTCGGAGATGCTCGAGCTGGTGGCCCTCGACGGTCTCGGCGACCGCCAACCCGGTGAGCTCAGTGGCGGACAGCAGCAACGTGTCGCACTCGCCCGGGCGCTCGCTCAGGGGCCGCGGGTGTTGCTGCTCGACGAACCGCTGGGCGCACTCGACCGCGCGCTGCGCCAAGACCTCGGTGCCGAGGTGCGCCGCATCCAGCAGCAGTCGAACACCACGGCGATCTATGTGACGCACGATCAGGACGAGGCCTTCATTCTCTCGGACCGCATGGGTGTCATGCGGGACGGCCGGATCTGTCAGATCGGACGCCCGGAGGACATCTACCGCTCCCCGCAAGATCTCTTCGTCGCCCGATTCCTGGGGCAGGCCAACCTGCTCGACGTCGACATCCTCGAGCGCTCGGGCGACACCTTTACCGTCGCCCGCGGCGCTCACCGGGTTCGGGCGCGCGCCACCGACATCAACGAATCAGTGGCCACCTGCGTGGTCAGGCCGGAACAGATCGCCTTGTGCGGTGACGAACCGCTCGCGGGATACGACCTCTTGGGTCGCGGCGAAGTCACGGTATCCCGCTTCCTGGGCCAGCGGCACAGTGTGCACATCGCGATGGACGGCATGGAGCTCACCGCCGACCTCGACCCGTACGGACCCGTACCCCGGCCCGGGGACGTAGTCGGCGCCTGCGTCCGAGCCGGCCACTGCGCCCTGATACCCCGGATGCACTGATCCCCTCGACTTTTCGCGGACAACGACCACCATCCACCCGCACACCACAAAGGCAGGAATGACATGAGAATCAACGGCAATCGCTCGCGGCGGGTCGGAGCCGCCCTGGCCATCACCACGCTGACCATCACCGCCTGCGGTTCGGGCGGTTCCCCCGATTCCTCGGGTGGCTCCGGTGGCAACGACGTCTTGTTCTACGACACCAGCGGAGGTGATGTCTGGGCGCAGCTGAATGGGACGCTGTTCGCCGACTACACGAAAAAAACCGGGGTGACTGTCACCGAGGACTACAACGAGGCGGCCACGAAGTTCTTCGGCGCGGCAGAAGCAGGGCAGGTGCCGTGGAGTGTGGTGTTCTTTCCCACGGTCAACGATGCGCGAACTGCTTCCGACGCAGGCTATCTCGCGAAAATCGACACCGGGATCGTTCCGGTGGACAAGCTGAACAAGGGTACCTACGACGACTACGGCATCCAGGTTGGCACTTTCGGGATGGTCCTGGCCTGGGACGGCGCCGCGTACGACAAGGCGCCGACGTCGATGAGCGACCTATGGGATCTCAAGAATTTTCCTGGCAAGCGTTGCTTTTTCAACAACCCGCAGTACGGCTGGACGCTTGAAGCGGCGCTACTCGCCGACGGGGTCGCTCCCGCAGATCTCTACCCGCTCGATATCGATCGTGCCTTGCGCAAATTGGACGAGATCAAGTCGGACATCACGTGGTGGACCAGCGGTGCGCAGTCCATCGAATCGTTCGAGAACGGCTCCTGTGACATCGGCATCCTCTGGGCGAACCGTGCGACAGTAGCCAAGGCCGACAACGGATTTCCCATGGAGATCAGCTGGAACGGTGCCGGCTATTCCAACAGTGTGTGGGCGATTCCCGCCGATGCGCCGAACAAGGCCGCGGCCCAAGAACTGCTCGCGAACGTCATCGACAACACCGCAGGCCAGATCGCGTTCGCCTCGAAGATCCCTACGCCCATCCCGGCGTCGGTGACCAGCATCAAGCCCGATGATTTCCCCGCCCAGGTCCGTCCGTTCTTGCCGATCGGGGACAACCTGAAAGCTGCTGTCCCGCAGAACACCGACTATTACGCGGCCAATCTCGACGCCGTAGTCGACCAGTTCAACCGATGGGTCGGCAAATAGCTTCTTCCGCCCAATACACCGAAGACAGAAAGAAACCACGATGAAGACCGTCTGTATCGACGGAGAACCGCAGTACCGCGATATCGTCCTACGGGATGTCGCTAGACCGTTGGGGGCCGCTGGTCACCAATTCGACTGGTTTGAAGAGTCTTTCGCCGATGTCGAGGCAGCGATCGCACGAGCTGCCGGATATGACGCGCTGTATGTCATCGGCGACCAAGGCCCGGTTCCATCGGGACTGCTGCGTGCCAACCCCGCGTTGAAGCTGGTGAGCTTCGTCGGCACCGGGGCACGTCGCTTCGTGGCGATGGATGAGGCAGCCGAATGTGGTGTCACGGTCACGAACGTCCCCGACTTCGCCAGTCAGAGCGTCGCCGAGCATGCCCTGGCTCTGGCATTCGCCGTCGCCCGCCGGATTCCTGAGGGAGACAACCTCGTTCGTGAAGGACATTGGCAGAAGAATCAAGGACTCAAGCTGGCGGGGCGCCGGCTCGGTGTGGTTGGCGCCGGGGCGATCGGTAGCCGGATGATCGGTCTGGGCAACGGGATCGGGATGGACGTCGTGTACTGGTCACGCACCGTTGACGCCACCCGCGACGAGCGTCTCGGTGCCAGGCGGGTCGAGCTCGATGAGCTGTTCGCGACGTCGGATGTGGTGTCGCTACACGTGACCCATACCGCGGAGACCGACGGTTTGGTGTCGCGCTCGCTCCTGAATAGCATGGGGGACAAGGCCATCCTGGTGAACACCGCCAGGGCGGAGATCGTAGACCAGCTGGCTCTCGCCGAACTCCTTGAGCGAGGGGCGATCTTCGGAGCCGGAATCGATGTCTTCATCGAAGAGCCGCCGCGCTCCGATTCAGTTCCGCCCGCCGGTTCGAACGTCGTGTTGTCGGCCCATGTGGGATTCCACACCGACGAGGCCGACGACGTATTCGGGCTTGCGGGCCAGAACATCCTGGCGTTCGCGGCGGGAACGCCCACCAACGTCATCAACTAGCACTACCGTCGATAGAGAGAAGATCAGTGAAGATCCAGCACGCCACTCATCCCGACGACCTCGCCTCACTCAGTGGTCAGGAACTGCGGAGCCGATTCCTCAACGAGGAGCTCTTTGTGCCCGGTGAGGTCCGGTTGTCCTACACCCACCATGATCGAATGGTGCTCGGCGGAGCGGTCCCCGCGGTCGGGGAGTGGCTCGAGCTTTCGTCGCCGGCGGAGCTTCGCGCCGAGTACTTCTGCGAGCGCCGTGAACTCGCGGTGGTCGCGGTGGCGGGTGCGTCGCGGGTCCGCGCAGACGGCCAGGAGTGGGGTCTGGCCAAAGGCGATGTGTTGTACCTGGGCCGTGGCGCCAAGGACATCTCGTTCTCGGCTACCGAACCGGACAGCGCGCTGTTCCTCGCGTCGGCCCTCGCCCATGTGACACACCCGCACGTGCTCGTCACCCTTGCCGATGCGGATGCCACCGCAGCGGGCGAGACCGAGACTGCGAATCGGCGCACCATCTACAAGCACCTCCAGCCGGGTGGCGTTCCCACCGCCCAACTCGTCCTTGGTATCACGGCGCTGGAGCCCGGCAGCGTGTGGAACAGCATGCCGCCTCACCTGCACGATCGGCGCACGGAGGCCTACCTGTATTTCGACTTGCCTGAATCGCACCGGATCCAGCACTTCATGGGGCGTCCCGATGAGTTGCGCACACTGACGATGAGCAATCTGAACCTCGTCGTCTCGCCTAGCTGGTCGGTGCATTTTGGCGCGGGCACGTCGAGCTACGCGTTCGTGTGGGTGATGGCGGGGGAGAACCAGGCCTTCGCCGACATGGATCAGGTCGCGATCACCGATCTGTGCTGATCCCACGGATAAGGTCTCGGAAATCAGGCGGTCCCGCTGAGCCGGCGGTGAGCGGAAGTGAATGGTGACATGATGTCCAACGATGCGGAACCCCTCGCGGGTACCCAAAGTCTCGATCGAGCGCTGCAGGTGTTACTTCGGATTGCCGAAGAGCCGCCGCCCGGGCTCAGCCTCGCTGCGTGCAGCAGCATCCTGGGCTACAGCAAGCCGACCACCCAGCGGATGCTGCGCACACTGCTGGCCCGAAACTTCCTGGCCTACAACGAAGAACTGGGTGTCTACACTCTCGGCGTCGTCAACGCCCAGCTGGGGTCGGAGTATCTGCGACGCCTGGATCTACGGCGCGTCGCGTTACCCGAGATGCGGCTTTTGGTGGCGGAGACCGGTGAGACGGCACATCTGGGGATTGTGACGGGTCAAGACGTCGTCTACATCGAACTGGTGGACTCACCTCACCCGGTGCGCATTTTCAGTCGTGTCGGCGACGCGGTGCCCGCGTACGCCACGGCCATCGGGAAGGCGATCCTGGCCTGGACGGAAGCCGACGTCTCGGCGCGGCACGTGCCTGATGTGTTGGTGCCCCGAACGGCGAACACCGTTCGCGATCGGGATGCGCTGGCCGCCGATCTGTCGCTCGCGCGCGAGCGTGGCTATGCGATCGACGATCAGGAGAATCGGGAAGGTATCCGCGGTTATGCGGCTCCCATCTTCGACCACACCGGTTCTGTCGTGGCGGCTGTGAGTATCGGCGGACCAGCGGATCGGGTGGACGTGACTGCCAATGATCGGTTGGGTAACGCGGTGATCGCGGCTGCCGGGGCGATTTCACGCCAACTCGGACACCGTGGCAACGTCACGACATCTGAGCATGGCTGATTCCGCCCAGTTGGCCGGGCGCACGGCGGTGGTGACGGGCGCCAGCCGGGGGATCGGCTTGGCAGTCGCGGGTCGCCTTGCCGCTTACGGTGCCGATATCGTGGGAATCGCGAGATCCGTTGAGGCGCTTGCGAACTGCGCTGATCAAGTGCAAGCGGCTGAGCGGACGTTCATGCCTGTTGCGGCAGCGCTCGAATCGAGACCGGCCCTCTACGCCGCGATCGAGCGGATCCGGCCGGTCGGCGCGGACATCCTCGTGCACGCCGCGGGGATCAACCGCCGCGCCCCGGCTGCGGATCACGGTGACGACCTTTGGGACGAAGTGATCGCTGTCAATCTCACCGCGCCGTTCATTCTCACCCGCGAGCTGGGGCGCGATATGGTGGCCAACGGATTCGGCAGTATCGTCTTCGTCGCGTCGTTGCTGAGCTTTCAGGGCGGTGTGACCGTGCCGGGTTACGCCGCCAGTAAAGGCGGCGTGGCACAACTGACGAAGGCCTTCGCCAACGAGTGGGCTGGGCGCGGTGTGAACGTCAACGCAATCGCACCGGGCTACGTGGTGACGGATATGAATGAGGCGCTAGTGGCAGATCCGCGGCGCAATGCCCAGATCTCTGAACGCATTCCCGCGGCGCGATGGGGACAACCGTACGAAATGGCGGGCACCGTCGCGTTCCTCGTCTCCGAAGATGCGCGTTACATCCATGGCTCGGTATTCAACGTCGACGGCGGCTGGCTGGCGCGGTAACGCCAGCCAGCCTGCGGATTCGGCGTGTTCGCTTGCGCCCAGCGCAACCGAACACGCCGAACTCGTCAGCTCGCGTCGAAGGCCCGGGCTTTCAGTGCGCGCTCGACGCCGGCACGGCCTTCCAACACCAACCGGCGCAGCGCTGGCGGGATATCCCCGGCCAGGAACTGGTCGGCGGCCGTGAGACCTGACTCGCCGATATCCCAGGACGGGTAGAGGCCGATCACCACGGTCTGCGCGACCTCACTGGAACGCCGCTCCCAGACCTGTCCGATCGCGTCGAAATAGCGCTCGGTGAACGGCTGCAGGAGCTCGCCCTGGCCGGGTCGCACGAAACCGCCGATGATCGCCCGGCTGGTGATGTTGGCCAACGTGTCGTCTTCGACGACCTGCTGCCACGCAGCTTCCTTGACGGCGATCTGTGGGCGCGCAGCTGCGGCCGCCGCGGCCTGTCTGCGGCCGGCGGCGGTGGGGTCTTTCTCGGCCTCGGCGTCGATGAAGGGGGTCTCGATGCCGTCAGAGTCCAGGTCGCCGCTGGCTGCGAGCGCCGTGACGATCCGCCAGCGCAGATCGGTATCGATGACCAGGCCGGCCAGGTTCACCTCGGCGGGCTCGCCGTCGAGCAGCGTTGCCAGCACCGCGACGTGCCGCAGTGAGAGGACCGAGGTGCACAGGGCGTTGACGAAGGCCAACTGGTGGTCAGAGCCCGGCTCGGATTCACGGGCCAGATCCAGCAGTTTGTCGGCAAATGCCGGCCAGCCGTTCTCGCAGGCCCAACCCTGCTCTGCGTAGGAACCGAGCGCAGTCTGCGCCTGCAGCAGAAGACGTTGGGCCACCCCCACTTCGGATTCGGCGTGGATGCCGCTCATCACCAGCGCCACGAAATTGCGGGCCTTCAGTTCGGCGTCGCGGGTCATTTCCCAGGCGGCCGACCAGGCCAACGTGCGGGGTAGCGGCTCGTCGATATCGGCGATGCGCGACAGCACCGTCTGTAAAGACTCCGGGTCCAGCCGCAGCGAGCAGTACGTCAGGTCGTCGTCATTGACCAGGACCAGCTTGCCGCGTGAAACACCCTGCAGGGCAGGGACATCGGTCGTCGGTCCTTCGACGTCGAGCTCCTCCCGGTGCACGCGGACCAGTTTGCCCGTCTGCGGGTCGTCGTCGTAGATGCCGATGGCCAGCCGGTGCACCCTGGTCTCGCCGGCGCCAGGAGCGGCGCCACCCTGCTTGACCGCGAACCGGGTGAAGGTGCCGTCCTCGTCGACGTCGAAGTCCGCCGTCAGCGTGTTCAGGCCGGTGGTCTTCAACCACTGCTGGCCCCAGTCGGACAGATCGCGGCCCGACGACTTTTCCAGCGCACCAAGCAGATCCGAGAAGCCGGCGTTGGCGAAGGCGTGGTCACGGAAGTAGTTGCGCAGTCCGGCCAGGAAGGCTTCCAGCCCGACGTAGGCCACCAGCTGCTTGAGCACGCTGGCGCCCTTGGCGTAGGTGATGCCGTCGAAGTTGACCTCGACGGCGTGCAGGTCGGGGATCTCGGCGGCGACCGGGTGTGTCGAGGGTAACTGGTCCTGACGGTAGGCCCAGGACTTCTCGACATTGGCGAACGTCGTCCAGGCCTGCTTGTATTCGGTGGCCTCGGCCTGGCATAACACCGACGCGAAGGTCGCGAAGGATTCGTTGAGCCACAGGTCATCCCACCAGGTCATCGTCACCAGATCGCCGAACCACATGTGCGCCATCTCGTGTAGTACGGTCTCGGCGCGACGCTCATACGAATAGCGGGTGACCTTGGACCGGAAGACGTAGTCCTCCAGGAAGGTCACCGCGCCGGCGTTCTCCATCGCTCCCGCGTTGAACTCGGGGACGAAGAGCTGGTCATACTTGCCGAATGCATAAGGCGTACCGAAGTTTTCGTGGTAGAAGCCGAATCCCTGTTTGGTCTCGGTGAACAGCCGATCGGCGTCCATGAACTCGCTGAGCGAGGCGCGGCAGAAGATGCCCAGTGGAATCTCGCCGTGCTCATCGCGGTACACGTCGTCCCAGCGCGCATACGGACCGGCGATCAGCGCGACCAGATAGGTGCTGATCCGCGGCGTGGTCGCAAAGGTGTGCACCTTCGTGGACCCGGCCTCCTCGACCAGGGCGGTCGCGCCGTTGGAGATGACCTGCCAGTGCGCGGGTGCGGTGACGCTGATATCGAACGCGGCCTTCAGATCCGGCTGGTCGAAGCAGGCGAACATCCGCTTGGCATCGGCGGTTTCGAACTGCGAGTACAGATAGACCTCGCCGTCGACCGGGTCGACGAAGCGGTGCAGACCCTCGCCGGTGTTGGAGTAGCTGCAGTCGGCTTCGACGACGACGACGTTGTGCTCGGCCAGGCCGGTCAGCGTGATACCGGTGGATTCGTCATAGCCGGACACGTCGATGTCGTGGCCGTTGAGGCTGGCGCTGCGGATGGTGTCGGCGGCGATGTCCAGCACGGTGTCGGCCCCGGCCAGCGCGTCGAACTCGACCGTGGTCGAGGAGCGGAAGGTGCGCTCATCGGTGGTGAGGTCCAGTTCGATGCGGTAACTGTCGACGGTGACCAACGCTGCGCGTTCACGGGCTTGGTCCTGAGTGAGATTGGGAAGTGCCACGCCCGTCAACACTAATGGCCGCGGTTATGGTTGGCCGCCCGGTCTGCTGTTATGTGAGTCCGGGGATCTGCAGGCCGCTGAGGCCGCTCAGTCCGTCGAGCCCAGGGATGCCGGCCAGGCCGCCCAGGCCGCCCAGTCCGTTGAGCTGGTTCAGCACGGTGCCGTCGCCGATCGAGCTGATCATCGACGGGCAGTACATCGAGATGGCGATACCGGTGAAGAACGAGGCCATATCGGGGGAGATGCCGTTGTTGTTGCCCCTGATCTGCGAGGCGACACTGGCGAAGTCCTTACCGGGCTGAACCAGCTGTGGGCAGATCGACTGGCCAAGATTCGCGGTATCGATCGGGTCGCCGTAGTTGATCCCGGCGTTGCTCAGCGCGGACAGGAACGCGTCGTTGGTGGTGTCTGCATCGGCTGGTACATCCGTGGTCGCAGCGATCGTGGCCAACGCGATCAACGCGGCGAACACGGCCAGGGTGCGTTTGGGCAGTGATCTAAGACTGGCCCCGACAAGAGAATTGGAATAGCAGGTGCGCGTTGTCATGGTGGACTCCTCATTGTGGGGAGTGCACTTCTGTCACCCCATTCGCACGGGTAACCTTGCTCTACAACCATCACATCTTTAACACGATCCGGTAAAGGTTCGCACCCTATGCGTGTCCTGTGCGTGTCCGACCACTCTCGCATAGTTCAATCCGCGGCCCATCCGGCCCGCCGGTAAGCCCCTCGGAACACAATCCCGCCCCGCATAGTTGTGTTGGGGGGATGACTGTGTCCGCCACTTGATCGAGAGGACCGCGAAGTGCCCGAGAAGTCTTCTGAAAAGTCCAAAGCCGAGTTCTGGTTCGACCCGCTCTGCCCGTGGTGCTGGATTACCTCGCGGTGGATTCTCGAGGTGGAGAAGGTCCGCGATATCGACGTGAGCTTCCACGTCATGAGCCTGGCCGTGCTCAACGAAGGTCGCGATCTCCCCGAGCAGTACCAAGAGATGATGAAGAAGGCGTGGGGTCCGGTGCGGGTTGCGATTGCCGCCGAGCACGCCAAGGGCCCGGAGATTCTGTCGCCGCTCTACACCGCGATGGGCACCGAGATCCACAACAAGGGCAACAAAGACTTCGACGACGTCATCCTCAAATCTTTGGAAGAGGTCGGTCTGCCCGTCGAGCTCAGCGAGGCGGCAACCTCGGAGAAGTTCGATGAGGCGCTGCGCAAGAGCCACCACGCAGGCATGGATGCGGTCGGTGACGACGTCGGCACTCCGACCATCCACGTCAACGGTGTCGCCTTCTTCGGTCCGGTGCTGTCCCGAATTCCGCGTGGCGAAGAAGCGGGCAAGCTGTGGGACGCGTCGGTGATTTTCGCGTCGTACCCGCATTTCTGGGAGCTGAAGCGATCCCGCACCGAGTCGCCCGAATTCGACTGACCCGGGCTGCTCGGTTTACCACTCCGGTTGCGCGTCGGGACGACGGGCATCACGGTGTACCCATGACAGTCGCCGAGCCCAGCACCGACGGTTCCTACGGTAAGAAGATCGTCGCCGTCGAACCTGGCGGAAATGAGTTCATCGCCGAAGAGGACCGGCACGGTAAGCCGAGCCAGCTGTTCTGGACGTGGACCTCGCCGAATCTTGAGTTCGCGACGATCTTCGTGGGAGTGCTGGCCGTTGCCGTCTACGGCATGAGTTTTTGGCAGGCCGTTGCGGGAATCGTGATCGGCACCGGACTCGGCGCGGTCGCACACTTCCTGCTGTCCGCGCGCGGCCCGTTGCACGGCGTCCCGCAGATGGTCCTGGGCCGGCTGGCCTTCGGTTTCAAAGGAAACGCGCTTCCGGCGGTGCTGATGTCGGTGACCGCTGGGGTCGGCTGGTTCGCGACCAACAGCGTCAGCGGCGCGTACGCGCTGGCTGCGTTGTTCGGCATCGGGCCGCTGGTCGGCTTGGTCATCGTCGTCCTGGTCCAAACCGCGTTCGCGTTCTTCGGCCACAACCTGGTCCAGGCCTTCGAGAAGTACTCGTTCCCGATTCTTGCGGTGATCTTCGCCGTCGCGTCGGTGGCCATCCTCACCAAATCGCATTTCGGTGCGCCTGCCCTGGAACCCATCGTCGGTGACGGTTCGCTGGGCGGCTTCCTGCTGACGGTCGGCACCGCGTTCGGTTACGCCGCGGGCTGGACGCCGTACGCGGCGGATTACACGCGCTACCTGCCGTCGACCGTCTCGACGGCGCGGACGGGTCTGTTCGCGTCGGCCGGCCTGTTCCTGTCCTGTGCGGTTCTTGAGATCGTCGGTGCGGCATCGGTCACCATCGGCCCGGCCCTTTCCGACAACCCCACCGAAGCGTTCACCGGTGAACTGGCATCGCCGATCGCCAAGGCGACGCTGTTGGCGATTGCGATCGGCGCGATCGCGGCGAACTCGATCAACATCTACTCCGGCGCCATGGCCTTCGTGACGATCGGCGTGAAGCTACCCGCCCACATCGCTCGGGCCTTGGTCACGGTGTTCTTCGGCGTGGCCGGGTTCGCGGTCGCCTGGTGGGCGCTGCCCGATGCGGCCGCAAGCTATGAAGCGTTCCTGCTGATCATCGCGTACTGGATCGGGCCGTGGCTCGGTGTCGTCTTCGCCGACCAATACCTGCGGCGCGGACACAAAATTGCCCATCTGCTGTACGACCGCTCTTATGCCAACTGGGGCGGGTTGCTGTCATTCGTGATCGGTCTCGTTGTTTCGGTGCTGCTGTTCTCCAATCAGGAGAAGTTCACCGGCTACATCACCAAGGCAGTGCCTGCGTTGGGCGACATCACCTTCTTCGTGGGCTTCCTGCTGGCCGGAGCCGCCTATCTGCTGATCTGCCGGTCCAAGATCGCCGCCGAGCGCGCCGTTTAGACTCTCGCAGTATGACTCCCGAGGAAATGCTCGACGTTGCTGTTGGCGAGGCCCGAAAAGGATTGGCGGAGGGCGGTATTCCGATCGGTGCCGCACTGTTCAGCGCTGACGGTGTGCTGTTGGGCAGCGGCCGCAACCGGCGGGTGCAGAACGACGACCCGTCGGTGCACGGTGAGACCGACGCCTTTCGCAACGCGGGCCGCCAGCGCGACTATCGCTCGACGGTGATGGTGACGACACTGTCGCCGTGCTGGTACTGCAGCGGCCTGGTGCGCCAGTTCAACATCGGGGCGGTACTGATCGGCGAGAGTCGGACGTTCACCGGCGGCCATGACTGGCTGGCCGAGAACGGGGTGGCGGTCACAGTGCTCGACGACGAGCGCTGCATCTCGATGATGACCGAGTTCATCGAGGCGAATCCGGCGCTGTGGAACGAGGACATCGGAGTGGCCCAATGAGTGCGATTGCGACAGTTGACATCTCGCGCTGGTATGAAGGCGGTTCGGCGGCCGAGGCGGTAGCGGCCGAGGTGGATGAGGGCCTGCAGCGCGCCGGCTTCATCGTCGTCACCGGTCACGACGTCGACACCGGCCTGGCGGCGCGGGTGCGGGCCGCCAGCCGCGAATTCTTCGCCCTGCCCGACGAGGTCAAGCAGCGTTACTCCGTGCCGGTCGGCGGCCACGGCTGGATCGGACCTGGCGCGGAAGCCAACGCCTATGCCGAGGGCACCGAAACGCCGCCGGACCTCAAGGAGAGTTTCAGTCTGGGCGCCGAAACCGCCACCGGCGACCCGGAGGTCGACCGAATCTGGTTCGCCCCCAACGTCTGGCCGGTCGAGGTGCCGACGTTGCATGCGTTGGTCGACGAGTACACCGCCGCCATGCGCAAGGTCAGCGATGACCTGCTGGCACTGTTCGCCCGCGCGCTCAAGCTCCCCGTCAATCCGTTCGCTGTGATGGCCGACCGGCCGACCTGGACGATGAACATCAACCACTATCCGCCCGTGAGCGTCGTCGGGGAGCCCGAGCCGGGCCAGTTCCGCATCGGCCCACACACCGATTTCGGGACGGTCACCGTCCTGGACCGCGAACCCGGCGCCGGTGGCCTGCAGGTCTACTCCGAGGCGCAGGGTTGGGAGGACGCGCCGTGGGAGCCGGGCGCTCTCACGGTCAATATCGGTGACCTGCTTGAGTATTGGAGCGGGCGGCGCTGGCCCTCGGGCCGGCATCGCGTGTTGCCGCCCCAGCCGCACGCCCCCGAGGAAGATCTGGTGTCGCTGATCTACTTCTACGAGGCCAACCACGACGCATTGGTCACCCCGCTGGAGCCGCCGATCGGGAAGGTTTCAGGACTGCGCCCCGTCACGTGTTCGGACTTCATCAAGGAACGCCTCGACGCCATCACCGTGAGCTAGCTCCGCCGGCACCGCGTCGAGGTCGGCGACTTGCTGCGCGGTCAACGAGACGTCGGCCGTCGCGAGGTTCTCCTCGAGGTGCGCCAAGGATCGAGTCCCTGGGATCAGCAGCGTGTTCGGCGCGTGGGCCAGCAGCCAGGCGAGCCCGATCTGCGCGGCGGTGGCGCCGAGCTCACTGGCGACGCGTTGCACGACGGGGTTGTTCGACACCTTGGGGAAGCCGGGGAAGGACGATCCCAGCGGGAAGTACGGCACCCAGGCGATGTCGTTGTCGAGGCAGAAATCGAGCGTTTCTTCCTGGCTGCGGTCGAGCAGGCTGTAGGCGTTCTGCACACAGACGATGCCTGCCGAGGCCGCGTGCACCACGGTTTCCACCGGCACCGCGCTGATCCCGATGGCACCGATCTTGCCCTCGTCGCGCAGCGCGATCATCTCGGCGAGCTGATCGTCGAGGTCGACGAGCTGGTCGCCCTCTGCCCGCAGGCCGGGGCCGAGATCGAGCCGGCGCAGGTTCACGACGTGAATCTGGTGCAACCCCAGCTGGGCCAGATCCTCCTCGACGGCGGCGCGCAGTTCCGCGGGTTTTTGGGCAGCGGCCAACGGAATGACGCCACCAGGAACGTGTTTGGCGCCGACCTTGCTGACAATGACGAGGTCGTCGGCGTAGGGAGACAGGGCGGCGCGGATCCGGGTGTTCACCTCGCCGCCGGAGTAGAACGACGCCGTGTCGATGTGGTTGACGCCCAGTTCGACGGCGCGACGAAGAAGCGTGACCGCGTCCTCGCCGGTCGACGACTCCGGGTCGAGTTGCATGGCGCCGTAGCCGATGCGGGCCACCTCGTGCTGTCCGATGCGGTACGAGCCGCCCGGCGCTGATGTGTTCGTCATGGTGCTCTTCTCGTTTCGGGGGGAGTGGGATACTCGACAGATGCGGAGGAACCTCCGCTTAATTCAACGTAGCATAACCGGAGGAGCCTCCGCTATGGCCGAACCTGGGCGCGCCGACGCGCGGCGCAACCGCGAGCGACTGCTCGAGTCGGCGACCCACGCGTTCGCCACAGCGGACGGACCCGTATCCCTGGAGGCGATCGCGCGTGACGCCGGCGTCGGGATCGGCACTCTGTATCGGCATTTCCCGAACCGGGAGGCGCTCGTGGAGGCCGTCTTCCGCACCGAACTGGCCGAGGTGGCGGCGTCGGCCGCCCAACTGGTGGACCGTCACCCACCCGCGACTGCGCTGCGCCGGTGGATGGACCGCTACGCAGGATTCGTCGCGGCGAAACGGGGGATGGCCGAGTCGATGCACGCCATGTTCGCCTCCGGAGTGGTCCAGCCCACCGAAACCCGCGACAGTGTCGTCGGGGCGGTCGCAACCCTGTTGAAAGCCGGGGCGGCGGACGGCAGTCTGCGTTCGGACGTGGCCGCCGACGACATCGTGTCGAGCTTGATCGGTATCTTCCTGGCGAGTCATTCCCCCGAGCAGGCGGGGCGCATGCTCGACTTACTCGTCGACGGTCTGGTGGCAACTCGCTGAGCCCGGCGGGGGGCGAAGTAGGGTTACGCCATGCGCGTTTATCTCGGCTCTGACCACGCCGGCTTCGAGTACAAAGAGAAGATCATCGAGCACCTCAAGGAGGCCGGTCACGAGCCGATCGACTGCGGGGCCTACGTCTACGACGCCGATGACGACTACCCGGCGTTCTGCATCGCCGCCGCCCTAAAGACCCGCGACGACCCCGACAGTCTCGGTATCGTGCTCGGGGGTTCCGGCAACGGTGAGCAGATCGCCGCCAACAAGGTGCCGGGGATCCGGTGTGCATTGGGCTGGAGCGTCGAAACCGCCTCGCTGGCAAGGGAACACAACAACGCGAGGGTGATCGGTATCGGTGGCCGGATGCACACCTGGCCCGAGGTTCTCGCCATCGTCGATGCGTTCCTGACCACGCCGTGGTCGGGGGCGGAACGCCACCAGCGGCGTATCGACATCCTGTCCCAGTACGAGAAGGATCACGTGGCGCCGCCGGTTCCCGGCGCACCCGCGTAACGCATGCCAGAAGGCCACACCCTGCACCGACTGGCCCGGTTGCACCAGCGCCGGTTCGGCCGCGCGCCGGTGCGCGTCGGCAGCCCCCAGGGGCGCTTCGTCGACGGGGCCGCAGCGGTCGACGGCCGGATCCTGCGCAAGTCCCACGCGTGGGGCAAGCATCTGTTCCACGAGTATGACGGTGGCAACACCGTGCATGTGCACCTCGGCCTGTACGGCACGTTCACCGAGTTCCCGGCGGCCGACGTCGACGACATTCCCGATCCGGTCGGCCAGGTGCGGATGCGGATGATCGGTGCCGAGTACGGCACGGATCTGCGTGGGCCGACGGTGTGCGAGGTGATCGCCAAGGCGGAGATCGCCGACGTCATCGCCAGGCTCGGGCCGGATCCGTTGCGCCCCGATGCCGACCCGGCACCGGCGTGGGCGCGAATCACCAAGTCCCGCAGGCCGATCGGTGCGCTGCTGATGGATCAGTCGATCATTGCCGGGATCGGCAACGTCTATCGCAACGAACTGCTCTACCGGCACCGCATCGACCCGTTCCGGCCGGGTATCCAGATCGGCGCCGACGAGTTCGACGCCATGTGGACCGACCTGGTGGCGCTGATGAAAGTCGGGGTGCGGCGCGGCAAGATCGTGGTGGTCCGTCCCGAAGACGACCACGGCGCCCCGTCGTACCGGGAGGGCCGGCCGCGGACCTACGTGTACCGCCGGGCCGGTGATCCATGCCGCGTCTGCTCGACGCCGATCCGCACCGTGGAACTGGAAGGCCGAAACGTCTTCTGGTGCCCCCACTGCCAGAGCTGACCGGGCGCGCCGCCCCATTTGACGGGACAATCTCGGGGTGGAACTGATCCTGGTTGTCGTCGGCGCCATCGTGGTCACCGCCGTGGCCAACCGGCGCGGACTCGAGCCCGCGTTGATCATCGTGGTGGTGGGGATCGCGGTCTCCTTCCTGCCCGGCTTCGAAGCGCCGGAACTCGACTCTCACGTACTGCTGGCGGTGGTGCTGCCACCGCTGCTGTACTCGGCGGCGCTGAACTTCTCGTTCCCCACCTTTCTCCGCAATATTCGGCCCATCCTCGGTCTTGGGGTCGGGTTGGTGGTCGTCACGGCATTTGCGGTGGCAGCGGTCTCGGCCTGGTTGGTCGTGGTGCCGTTGACGTTCGGAACCGCTCTGGTGCTGGGTGCCATAGTCGCGCCGCCGGACGCTGTTACCGCCGTCGCCGTCGGCCGCAAACTCGGTTTGCCGAAGAAGGTGATGGCCATCCTGACCGGCGAGAGCCTGATCAACGATGCCGCCGCTCTGGCTCTGTTCTCGGTTGCGGTCGCGCAGGTCGCGGGCACCCACACCTTCATCGCCAACCCGTTGCTGCTCTTCGGCTACAGTGCGGTGCTCGGTCCCGTCGTCGGGGCCGCGCTCGGCTACGTGACGCTGTGGATCCGCAAACGCCTCAAGAGCCCTGGTTTGGAAACCGTCCAAGGGCTGGTCGTACCGTTCGCGGCCTTCCTGGCCGCCGAGGAGATTCATGCGTCCGGTGTGCTGGCCGTGGTCGTCGCCGGCTTCGTCGTCGGCAGCGGCACACTGGATTCCGGCTACCAGACCCGGCTGCAGGAGCGTTACGTCTGGAATTCGGTCGACGTGCTGCTGGAGGCGTTCGTCTTTGCCTACATCGGCCTGCACCTGCGGTTCGTCCTGGAGGACCTGCGCGAGGCTCATGAATCACTGACCGAGGTCGTCGTCGCATCGGCGATCGTGCTGCTGGTGGTGTTGGTGATCCGGCCGGTGTCGGTCTTTCTGATGTTCGGTCGCGGCGTGCTGTCGCGCCATGTCGAATCCAGGCTCAGTGTGCCGGTGCCCGAGCACGGGGGCCGCGGTGCGCTGGGGATGCGGAGACGGCGCCGTGAACCGGGCAAATGGCGGTCGATGATCGACCGGCGCAGCTTGTCCTGGCAGGACAACGTCGTGGTGTCCTGGACCGGGATGCGGGGCGTGGTGACCCTCGCCGCGGCCGCCGCGATCCCACTGACGACCATTACCGGCGACCCGTTCCCGGAGCGGGCCACCATCCAGGCGGTGGCGTTCGTGGTCAGCGTCGGAACCCTGCTGTTACAAGGCTGGACGTTGCCGCTGCTGATCCGCAGACTGAAGCTGTCGTCGCGCACCGAGGACAACGTCTATGACCGCGAGGAAACCCTCAAGGCCGAGCGAATCGTGCACGACGCCGCCGACGAGGTGTTCGCCGTGTTCCGGGCGAATCCGCCCGACGGGTTGGATCCGCGCGTCCTCACCGAGATCCGCAATCTGGTCGCTCGACAATCGCAGGACGCCGATGAAATGCCTGATCCGGAGGCACACACGCTTCGAGCCGAGGTCTTCGCGGCGCTGTACAAGGACGTCCTGGCAGCGCAGCGCGCGGCACTGATCGGGGAGCGAGACTCAGGAGGTGTCGACGACGAGGCGGTGCGGGCGATGCTCGAGCGCCTTGACCTGCAGGAGGCGGGTGTGTCAGCCCGGCTGGAGAGCCGGCTGTGAGCGACTCAGGGGGCTGCTGAGAACGTCGCGGTCGCCAGCTCCACGATCTCATTCCGGTCGGCCGACAGCAGGAAGCCCGCCGCGATCGCCGAGTCGAGGGCGGCGGTGAACAGCGCGAGGTACTCCGCTGCACCGCCTGGGTAGCGATCAGCCAGGGCGTCGGCGCCGAACGGCTCACCCGAACCGAACAGGAACGCCATCGCGACGTCACTGTCGACGATCCCGGAGGTGCGGGCGACCGGCACGTCGACCCACGGGGTCCGGATGCCGCCGACCGCGATACCGTCCGCGTCGAGCACCAGTTGTGGCGGCTCGGTATCGGTCAGTTGCAGCCGGGGGCCCGACGGTGCAACGTTCCCGGTGCGTACCCACGTGCACAATGCGGCCAGCGCAGCCTGCACTACGTAATGGTGTTGCGGTGCGAAGTTGATGAAGTGGTCCAACTGCTGGCCCATCAGGGTGCTGGTCGGCGCGTAGGCGGCGACCAGAGTCGAGACCGGTGCCGAACCGGTATCGATCGGACCGACCTGGATCGTGTAGTTGTCCGCGTGCGCCGTGCCGGGGATCTCCCACGTCCGGAGCATGTCGTCGTCGGGCTGACGGGCGGCGTGATACCCCGGCAGGCGACCGCCGATCAGATCGGTCTCGGTGATCACCGTCAGCGTCGGCACCCGCAGGTGGGGCCGGAAGCGAACCTGTTGGGGCACATCGGGGGAAGCGAGGATCGAGTGGCCGTCCAGGGGCGCGGCCGGCCCGAATCGCGAGTGCACCAGGAAGCCGTCGAAGATCGCCGCATGCGGATCCACGGCGTTGATGTAGGTGGTCAGGAACATCGCCGACTGCGATTCACCCACCGCGACCACGATTTCCGGCACCTGCGCGGTCAGCTCGCCGGATCGGATCACCTGGCCGATCTGGGAGAAAATATCGAACGCGAACGCATCGCCGGGGTGGGTCAGAGCTGCATACCGTTGCGGATCAAGGATTTTCAGTGACATATCGGCGCCGCCCAGGCTCTCGCCGCCCTGCACGCCGACCTCTTGAGCGGAGACGGCCACGTAGACGCAACCCTGCCGCACCACCTCGCGATGCGCCATGAACCACAGCGCGGGAGCATCGATGCCCCCGCTGACGTTGAGCCACTCGACGAGCACGGTCCCGCTGAACGCGGTGGGGTCTGCCGGTCCCAGCACGACCACCCGCGTGGTGAAGTCCGCGGTGGCAGACGGGCTCACATCCCACGCACCATCCGAAAGGCATTCCGCCACAGGCGAGTACGACCTCGCCGACCCGGAAATGAAGTACTCCGCCGCGGTGTAGCCGAGGTCGGCGATCTTGAACGCGCCCAGAAGCAGGTTCGGTTTACCTGGTACCGCCGTGACGTCCGGGAGGGTCATCCACCGATGCTAGAAGTCGCCGAAGCCGCCGAAGTCGCCGCCCCCGAAGTCGCCGCCGCCCCAGCCGCCGTCACCACCGCCGAAGTCGCCGCCGCCCCAGCCGCTGTCACCACCGCCGCCGTCCCAGCCGCCGCCGTCTCCGCCGCCGGAGTCCATCCCCTGATCGAATCCCTGATCCTGGCCCTGGTCGAAGCCCTGCGCGAAACCTTGCTCATACCCGGAGCCGGACATCCCGGAGAACATCGCGTCGAACAGCAGCACCGAACCCAGACCCCAGGCGCCGGCCACCAGAGCGGGTTTCCACCAGGGCTCGGAGTACCAGCCGGCGGGCACCGGGCGGCCGGCCACGCGCCCACCCGGGTAGTAGTTCGGGGTGTTCTGCGACGGAGTGGGGGAGGCCTCGATCTGACGGCCTTCGAATTCGACTTTGCGGTCCTCGGTGACGGTGCCCGCGGAGCGCTGGCCGCTGAGCGTTTCCAGCTCCGGTCCGGGATCCATCCCCATCGCGGTGCGTGCGGCCCGCACGTAGTACAGCCCCTCGATGGCACTTTCCTTGGCCAGCAGCGCCTGTTTGGCAGTGGTCGCCTGGTCGATCTGCGACCCGGCCGCGGTGTACCGCTCCGATGCGTCGGCCAACGCCTGCTTGGAAGCTTCGTCGGTACCGGTCAGGCCGATCACCTGGCCACCGAGCCGTTCGATGACCCGGCGAGCGTCGGCCTTGGCGTCCGCCAGCGCGGCGGCGTTGCGCTTGCCGGAGGCGCGCGACGAGGTCACCACGGCCAGCACGATGGCGGCGACGACGAGGATGATCAGGACGAGCAGAACGCCGTTCATGACGTCCAGCGTACCCACAGGAAACCACCAGTCTTCTGGACTGGAGGCGGGCTCTGACGGACTTGGAGCCCAGTGCTCTTACCGATCGCCGCATGTGCGCTCATCATGGCGTTACAACGATGGGGGTGGGCGATGAGTTCCTGGTCACGCGCGCGAGCGCGTCTCACGGTCAGTCGACGAATCTCTGCGAGTACGGGCTGAAGCGTTCGGCCAGCTCCGCGGTGTCGAGGCCGACATCCTCGGGGTGATAGCTCACCCCGCCATGGCGTCCGCGCGGATGCTCGATGCGGAAATCGGCCATCGCAGCTCGGGCGGTGTCGTCGAACGGCTGACCGGCCAGCTCGTAGATGGCCGCGACGGTGGCCTCCTCGGCGGCCATGAAATCGTCGAACCGGACATCGATCGACTGGGCCGCCGGGAGCACATCGCGGTCGCGGACGCAGCCGCCGAGAAGATCTTCACCGCGCGCGATCCAGCGCTTCGAGATGCGCGCCGGATCCGGGTGCGCGCACGCCATCCGTGCCGAATAGCTGATCATCGTGGTCATCGACTGCATCACCTCCACCGGATCCCGATGCGTCACAACGAAGGTCGCATCAGGGAAGGCGGCAAGCAGCGTCGGGAACTGTTCGAGGTGCTGCGGCGATTTCAGCAGCCAGCGGGTCCCGCCGCGCAAGAACTGCAGCGCCTGCAGGCTGCGCTTGAGGTACGCATAGGACGGGCCCTGGTCATGTGATTTGTAGTGCTCCGCGAAACTCGGCAGGTAATAGGTGGTTTCGAAGAGCATCCCGGAAATGTCGTTGGCCAGCAGCTGGATCTCTTCGTGTGCGTGGTCGACGGTCATATCGTGCATTCGCTTGAACTCGGGCATCGATGTGTGGATCATGTCGAGGCCTACGGCACACCGGTCACGGCTGGCCTGTTCGTCGGGTTCCTCGGCCCCCGGGAAGGGTTCCAGGCTCTCCCAGTAGGGCAGGTAGCGAATCGCCGGGTCCGCGGCAATCAGGTTGTGCAGATGTGTGGTTCCGGTGCGGGGCAGCCCACAGATGATGATCGGCCGGTCGATTGTGATGTCCTCGATCTCGGGGTGCTCCGCGATCAGGGCCTCCAGTCGAAGCCGGTTGACGAGGTTGCCCACCAGTTGCTCGAAGACCACCGCGACGCCGATATCGGACAGCCCGGCCTCCTCGCGCAATGATGCACACAGCACACGGAGTCGCTCGCGAAAAGCGAGATCCCCGAAGTCGCTCAGCGCGGCTCGCTCGGCCGCGGCAGACACCATCGCCTCCGGGCTCAGCTGCAGAGTCGCTCCGTACGCGCCGAGCGCCTCCCGGATCGGCCTGGCCGCCTCCGGGTACTGTGGGTCGGCCAGATCGGTCAGGCGGATAGCGGCCGGACGTTCTGTACCCGTGGTCATTTCGCAGCGCCCGTGACGTCCGTGACTTCGACCACCCGACACTGCGGTCGCTGCGGTGTCTCATCGGGCAGGAACCAGCGCAGCCAGATCAGCCCTTTGCGGCGACCGGCGGTGGACACCCAGTTGGGATGGCCCGGATCGCTGTCACTGATCACGATCCGCCATGACCCGTCGGGCTCGTAGACGATGTGGGCGCCGTTGATGGTGACTCGCTCGTAGGTGTAGTCGTAGGTGTGCAGGAACGGATTCCACAGACACAGGTTCCAGAACACGCACGTCGGTGAAGCGCCCTCGACGATCAGCGCCTGTCCCGGTTGGAGTTCGTAGGCGCCCATCGCGTACGCGGCGTCGGCAGCCGACCACCCGTAGGCGCTCTCGGGCACCGGGAAAGGCTCTAGTATCTCGTTGGGTGGATCGATTCGGGTCGGTAGGAACGACAGTTGTTCGTGCAGCCAGGTTTTGGCGGCCCGGAACCGGCGGGTGAGATCGGCGCGGTCGTCGTGGCGACGGGCGGGCGGGTCGATCGCCTCGATGTTCCAGACCGTGCGGTGCCCGGTCTGGGGTTCGGTCAGATAGTCGCGGGTCAGTGCGATGACCGCATCGGGATCGAGTTTGAGCCATGCGCCCGGCTGCGGATCGGGGCTCATGGTGAACTCGAAGTTGCCGTCTTCGTCGAAGTCCAATGACTGGTTGTTTATCGTGCCGACGATGCGGTCGCTGTACTGGCCGTCGTCAGGACCGCCGTAGATCGTCATCGAGAGATAGACAGAGTCCCCGCGGTTGCCGGTGACCCGGTAGGTCCTGGCCGGGTCGACGGGAGCGACCTGATAGAAGGCGTCGGAGTTATCGCCGCCCCACTTCTGGTATGGCCCAATGACATCCACCAGGATCGGGCGCTCCTTGTCGCCCCAGACGTAGGTGTCGACCGCCACCCGAAGCAGGCTGAAGGCCAGTCGGTAGCCGTCGAGGATGTCGGCCTCCTCCAAAGGCGGTTCCGCGGTGAGCAGTTTCTGCTCGATCGCCCGCACCTCGTCGAGCAGTTCGTTGTAGGCGCCCGACAGCGTGGGCACTATCTCGAGATTCGAATCGGTGTCGGTCATGCGTTGTCTCCGTTCGGGTGGGGGGCGCGAATCTGGGTTCCCTGAATGACCAGCGAGCACAGCCTTTCGACGGCCTCGTCGGTCTCGTCGACGGCGCCATCACGCTGCAGGACTTGCGCGGTGTAGAAACTTGTCCCGACCAACAGGTCGAACAGGGTGTCGGCATCCAGATCGGCCCGGACGACACCCTGGTCGATGCCGGACTGCACCAGGCCGCCGAACAGGGTGCGGGTCTCCTGGTCGAGGATCTGTTGGGTTCTGATCTGCAGTTGTGGGTCGCGGTTGCGGTCGGCCAGGATGCCCAGTGCTGCGGCGGCGACCACCGGTTCCCGCCAGAATGCCCGCACCTCTCTGACGAACCGGCGAAGGTCGTCGGCGAAGTTCCCCGAACCGGAGAGCGTGTCGCCGATGGCCGCGGGAGAGCCGAACGCGACGTCGAAGACCACATGCGCCTTCGATGGCCAGCGCCGGTAGATGGTCGGACGGCCGACACCGGCCTCCCGGGCGATCGACTCCATGGACACCTGGTCGTAGCCGACTTCGGTCAGCTGCCTGCGGGTGGCCAGCATGATCGCCTCGTCAGTGCGGGGATCGCGGGGCCGGCCGGGGCTCGGGGCCGGGGCTCTCATCCTCCTGTGATCCAGTTCACGCTGAGTTATGTTCCGTAACGTAACGAAATTTGTCAATAGCCGGAGGATTCGCTACCGGCAGGTACCTGTGCACGGCTCACGTCGTCGCATTAGAGTGCGTCTCGCCAAGTGAGAGAGTGCACCAGTCGGAGAAGGGCATCGATTTCGCGGTGACAATCCGTTCCCGCCTCGCCGCCTTGGCGTGGGGTGCCCGCGTCGGCCGGCATCCGGCGCTGACAACCCTTGCCCTGGTGGCCGTCATCGCCCTGGTGCTGGCGCTTGTCGAGTCCCGGCGAGAGTCCGAATCACCGGTGCCGCAGGCGATTTCGGGTCCCTTCGCACTTCTGCTCGGTGCCTCGACGAACCTCGGTGCGTCCCGTGCGCAGACGGTCCAACTCACTGTCGAGCTGCGGGCTCCCGACAGCCCCGACCGCCTGGTCCGCTGGGCCCGCGACAGTGGGTTGTCGGTGCGCTGGGGCACCGGGCACAACTGGGCGGTGCTGCAGGGTGCGCCGGCAGAGGTGGCGTCGGCATTTCAGGTGCCCGTCGACGATTACCGCGGCCGCCGCGGGCAGGTGTTCTACGCGTCGCCGCTGCAACCCGCGGTGCCGTCGCAATTGCATGACGAAGTCGCGGGGCTGGGGCGCATCCTCAGCTACACCCCATTTCACTCCAACAGCCCGTCACTGCTTCCGCTGGAAGTGCCCAACCAGAGCCTGGCCCCGGACTCGCTGCGCACCACCTACAACGTGAGCCCGCTGACCATGGCCGGCTATACCGGCAAAGACACCACCATCGTGGTCTACGCCTTCGATGGATTCGACCAGTCCGACCTCGATAAATACGCCGAGACGTTCGCGTTGCCGAAGTTCACGCCGGAAGTCGTCGGCGGTATGCCGCAGCAGCGCAGCGGCGAGGCGGCCATGGATCTGCAGGTCGCCCATGCGATCGCGCCCGATGCCCGCCTGGTTCTGGTCAACGCCCGTTCGACGGTCGAGGGTGGCGGCACTTACGTCAAGATCGCCGAGCAGATGGCCTCGGTCGATGAGCAGTTCCCCGGCGGGATATGGACCCTGTCGATCGGGTGGGGCTGCGACAAGCTGCTGACTGCAGCGGATCTTGCCCCGGTCCGCTCGGCGATGGCGGCGGCGCTGGCCCGGGGCACCACGATTTTCAACGCCAGCGGTGACCTTGCCGGACTGGAATGCAAAGGCGGACATGACTGGTCGTCACCGCCCGGCCCGGCCGACGTCGGGCTGGACGCAGTGGCATCGGTACCCGAGGTGACCAACGTGGGCGGCACCGCGCTGTCGACCGACGCGAACTTCCGCTGGCTCGGCGAGCAGGCGTGGATGGACGCGCCGTTGACACAGGGCAGCGGCGGCGGGATCTCGAACCTGTTCGATCGGCCGCGCTGGCAGGCCGGGGTCACGGTGGCGAATAACACCCGACGCCGGATGACACCGGATATCTCTGCGGTGGCCGATCGGTTGACCGGCGTCATCATCGTCGTCAAGCAGCAGTTGGCGGTCGGTGGTGGCACGTCGCAGGCAGCGCCCATCTGGGCCGGGATGGCCGCGGTGATGAACCAGTTCCTGAAAGACAACGGCGGGCGCGCACTCGGCGACCTCAACCCGACGCTGTACCGCCTCGCCGCGAGTGCCCCGCGGCCCGGATTCCACGACATCACCCTCGGCGCCAACGCGGTGGCCGTGGCCGGACCCGGCTACGACATGGTGACCGGCCTGGGCAGCCCGGACGTCGACAACCTGGTGCGCAACATCCTCGATCTGCAGCAGGCGCCGAGGTGACCGACCACCCTGAGACCCCCGGCGAGGCGTACCCGGGCACGATGCCCTGCCACTCCTGCGACCACGACGTCCCCGCGGGCAGGTTCTGTGCCCGCTGCGGCGCGCAACTGAGCGCGGTTCGCGGCGATGGCCCGCGGTGGTTGCGGATTCGTGACTATGCCGCGGCCCCCGGCGAGAACGTCCTGCAGCCGTCGATCGTCAGCTCGGTGTTCCCGTACCTGTCGAACCGGTCGAGCGGAGCGTTTCGGGTGCTGGTGTGGCTGGTTCTCGCCACGCTGGTGGTGTTGTGCGCGTTCCAGTTGGAGGTGGCGATGGTGGCTGCCGCCACGTTCGCCCCACCGCTGCTGTTCCTGGTCTACCTGAAAGAAACCGGAGTCATCGGTGATCTGCTGTGGCGGGTCTGGGTGCCGACGTTCGCGGTCGGTATCGGCGTGGGTGCCGCGTGGGCGCTGTGGACCAACGGGATCGTCGCTGAGTCCTACAGTCTCGGGCTGGGCGTCGAAGTCCCCACCGCGAGGCTCGTACTCGATGCCCTCATCATCCCGTTCGGGGGACTGTTCGCGCTGCAACTGCCCGCCGTACTGATTTGGGTGTCCCGGCCACCACGTCGAGACTCGTTGTACGGCTTCGCCGTTGGCGCACTCGGCGGAACGATGTTCGCGGTGGGCGCCACTGTCGTCCGTTTGGTGTCACAGATCGGCAGAGGTGAGCAGGCCAACGATCAGCCGGTGGCGGACATGCTGCTGGAGGCGGGCATCCGGGGTGTCACGATGCCACTGATGGCCGTCTCGATCGGCGGTCTGATCGGTGCTGCACTGTGGTATCGGAGCGCTGACGGACAGGGGCGTCGCGGCGTGTGGACGGCGATCGTGGTGGGATCGCTGGCTGCACCAGCTGTCTACGCGTGCGTCGGGCTCGTCGACGTTCTTCGCATCACGCCCTACCTGCAGTTCGTGGTCCACGCGGCGATAGCGCTGGTGGCGGTGCTGGCCCTGCGCACTGGCCTGCAGCTGGCGATGCTGCACGAAATCCATGAACCGACGGACGCCGAACAGCCGATCCTGTGCGCGGATTGCGGCCATGTGGTGCCGGACATGGCCTTCTGCCCGGCGTGCGGCGTCGCCTCACAGGCCGCGTCGCGGGCATCCAGGGCGGCGCGCAGGCAGGATCGGCCACAGCCGAGTGACGAGCAGGTGGGCCGATGAGCGCACCTGCGGCGGCCCCGCCCCGTGAGTTGTTCCCCGGCTACTCGGTGCCGTCTGCCGCCTACTCCGCAGTCCCGCTGCGCCACACCTCGTTGTACCGGTTGCTGCTCACCGTCGGTGCGAGCCTGACGGCGATCGTGGTAACGATCGCGACGATTTCGACACTGTTCATCAAGCCCGCGGCGCTCTATTCCTGCCCGCCGGAGTGCGGACGGCCTCCGACCGGAGTGCCGGTCCAGGAGAGTCCGCGGTTCACCGCCGCCGACGGCAGTTTCTCGGTGTCCTACCCCTCGCCGGGGACGAACTACACCATCACCAAAGAGGACTCCGGTGTGTCCGCGGTCTATACCGGCGGCGACGGCGGAACCATGGAGCTGTTCGGGGTCGCCGCTGCCGGCCGGACACCCGAGCAGGTGCTCGATGACCTCATCCGCCAAGCGCAGCCCGATGCGACGGTCGCATACCAACTTCCCAACGCGATGGTCGGCTTCCAACTCGGCCACGGTGAGGTGTTGGACGTCTATCCGCAGACGAGTTCGGGGGACCGCAAGCGCACTCGGATCGTCGTGCTCGTCGCCGTCAAAAACGATCTTGCGCTCGTTGCCGCAGCCATCGGCCCCTTCCGCGAATTCGGTCCGGACAGTGGACCGGGCCTGCCATCTGGAGCCAACCTCGAACTTGCCGAGGATCTCGGCAAATACGTCAACAGCTTTCTGTGGAGGGGAGACCCTCCACGCTAGGGATGAACTCGCGGGAGCTGCGAAATCGATTGAGTCATCGTGGTGCCCGGATGTTGCGTGGCCAGATCGGATCACAGATAAGGAATTTGGCTTCAGTTCCGCTCCGGGAGCGCTGGCGGTGACATATCTCGACGGTGAAAGTGAACTTGAGGAAGGGTTTTTCGCGGTCTGATTCGTTTCCCAAAGTCAGTGGCAATGGTGGAAGGTCTATGTTTTTGGCCGATTTGATCGTGATGAGCGGTTTGCTCACGTGCTGCGGCCTCAGGACTGGATCTGACTGATTGTCAAGCATTTTGAGGTTCACCGCGGTTGGATGGACCGAGACCGCGCCGGGTTCGTGCAAACACCGTAATATTGACGCGGTCGACACTTTACGATCTCCTGACTGATACGAACGAGACTCGAATGGTTGGGCCGGTGAGCAACGAAGAGCGCATTCACGCAGCTCTGCCGGACTACACCTTGGGCGGGTCAATCGGCGGCTGGGGGCAGGTCTTGTCGGCCTCACACAAGCGGTCGCGACGCTCAGTGGCCATCAAACAGATACCTCTGCAGCTGGCGAACGACCCCGCAGTACGTCGGCGATTCGCCAACGAAGCACGCCACCTTCTCGCCATTCGGCACCCGCACGTCGTCCCGGTGTACGACTACATCGAAGACCAGGATCTGTGTCTGCTGATCATGGAATATCTTCCCGGTGGCAGTGTCGAGAGCCGGTTCGCCGACCAGGGTTTCACCGCACAAGAGGCTGTCGCGATCGCGTTGGCGGCAGCCGCCGGCCTGGAGGGTGCGCACCAGGAAGGGGTCCTGCACTGCGAGCTGACGCCCGCGAATCTGTTGTTCGCCGACGACGGAAACATCAAACTCACCGATGTCGGCGTCGCGAAGATCGTCGGTGGTGACAACACCCTGAACCCCCGGGCCGGGGGGATCATCGGCTCGCCTACCTATCTCGCCCCGGAACAGGCTCGTGGTGAATGTGTTTCACCTGCGACCGACGTCTACGCCCTGGCGGCGACGTTGTACTACCTGCTGTCCGGGGTATTGCCCCATCCGCATGCCGGCGACAGCACGACGACCCTGCTCGAGCACGCGTGTGCCGAGCCGATGCCGCTGACCGAGGTGGCGCCCGGGGTCCCGGAGGCGATCTGCGCCCACGTCATGCGCGGCCTGGCAACGGATCCGGCCCAACGGTTCAGCTCGGCGGAGTCGTTCGGTGTCGTGTTGGCCGGATGCGCGGCTCAATGCTGGGGGCCGGACTGGCTGCCGCGCAGTGGCGTCTCGGTTCTCGGCAACGACGCGATCACCACAGCCGCCAGAGCCGCCGCCGGCGGCAATCCCGCTGGGGCCGAGAACTCTTCCCAAGAGCCACCTGTCGATGCGCCGACAAGGGTGCGGCCGGCGCTGAAGCAGCATTGCGTCGAGCATGCCGAAGTCGGCCGGGACCGGGACCGTTCGGGGCCGGTTCGGATCGCCAGGATGGATTCTTCGCGTTGGGCGTTCATCGTCACCGGCGTGCTCGGAGTGGCTGCGCTGGTGCTGGCACTGGTGGGCGTCGCCCAGCCGCAGCGGGGCGGTGACCTGCCGGCGGGTGCGATCAAGGTGGCCGGCGTCGATCCCACTTCGGGTGGCGACGTCGCAGTCGATGCGACCGGTCCGATTCCCATCACCATCACGGGACTGGAGGGGGACCGTGCCATCCTGGCGATGAATGTCCTGGGCCGACGGGTCGATCAGCAGGAGACGTTGCCGATCCCGGCGGGGCGGCGTCGGTTACCGACCACGGTGACGGTGAATCCCTGGTTCCTGGTGGGACGGGCGACCGTCGAGGTGACCGTCGTCAACGGCCACCGCAATGCCGGCACCTATCGGTTCGGCATGACTGCGACACAGCCGGCCTCCAGGACGGCCGGCATGGTTTTTGCCTTCGTCGTGGCGTTGATGGCAATGGCGCTGATGGAAAAGAACATCCGTGCGCTGTCTCGCGGAAGCGAGCCGGCGGCCGGCGGCCTCGGGATACCTGTCTGTGGCGCTGCGGTCGCGGTGGCGGTCGCCGCCCTGGCCTGGATCCTGCTGGGGCGAGAGCTGAGCGCGCCGGGTCTGATCGGGTGCGCCGTGCTGGCCGCGGCCGCCGGTGTCGCGGTTAGTCTCGGCGCGCGGCGGGTCGGTCGCCGGGTCCGCTAGCGCCGCGGCGGGACCGGTCGATGACGATCGTGACCGGGACCGGCCGGGTCGAACATGTGTTCACCGGCGTTTCCGCTGGTAGAACGTGGAGCGGGCGACGGGAATCGAACCCGCGTAGCTAGTTTGGAAGACTAGGGCTCTACCATTGAGCTACGCCCGCGTGCATTACTTCGGACCACAATGTACGGCCCGCCGGAGAACATTTCCAAATAGGGGCCGTTCTTCGACGCCCACTGTGATGGGCAGCCGATCAGGCCTGTGTGCAGGTCATGTGCGTGGGGGCCGTAGGATGCCGTGGGCTTGTGAAGCGAGTCTGCGGCGCAAAAAACGTAGACATGCAGCACGGGGTGTAGCGCAGCTTGGTAGCGCATCCGCTTTGGGAGCGGAAGGCCGCAGGTTCAAATCCTGTCACCCCGACCAGCACGACCCTGTCCACCCGATGACATAGATACAGACAGTCAAGGAGTTACCCGTGAAGAGCACCGTCGAACAGTTGAGCCCCACCCGGGTTCGCATCAATGTGGAGGTGCCCTTCTCGGAGCTGAAGCCCGACTTCGATCGTGCCTACAAGGAGCTGGCGAAGCAGGTCCGGCTGCCCGGGTTCCGGCCAGGCAAGGCACCCGCCAAGCTCCTCGAGGCACGGATCGGCCGTGGCGCGGTGCTGGAGCAGGTCGTCAACGACGCTCTGCCCGCCCGCTACAGCCAGGCCGTGACCACCACTGAGGTCAAGCCACTGGGCCAGCCCGACATCGAGATCACCAAGATCGAGGATGGCGAGTTACTGGAGTTCACCGCCGAGGTCGACGTCCGGCCCGAGATCACGCTGCCCGACCTGAGCGAGCTGAAGATCTCCGTCGATCCCGTCGTGATCGCCGACGAGGACATCGACACCGAGCTGCAGAACCTGCGCGCCCGCTTCGGCACCCTGACCGGTGTCGACCGTGCGGCCCAGGACGGCGACTTCGTCTCCATCGACCTGACGGCGACGGTCAATGGCGAAGACGTACCGGAAGCCAAGACCGAGGGTCTGTCCCACGAGGTCGGTTCGGGCCAGCTGATCGAGGGCCTCGACGAGGCGATCATCGGCTTGAAGTCGGGCGAGAGCAAGGTCTTCACGACGACGCTGGCCGCCGGTGAGCACGCCGGTCAGGAATCGGAAGTCACTGTCACCGTCGGTTCCATCAAGGAGCGCGAGCTGCCTGAGGCCGATGACGAGTTCGCGCAGCTGGCCAGTGAGTTCGACACCATCGACGAGCTCAAGGAGAGCCTCACCGGGCAGGTGCGCCGGCTCAAGAGCATCCAGCAGGCCGAGCAGATTCGCGACGCCGCACTGGAAGCCCTGCTCGATCAGGTCGAGGTTCCGCTGCCGGAGAAGATCGTCCAGGCCCAGGTCGATGACACCGTGCACAACGCCATCCACGGCCTGGATCACGACGAGGCCAAGTTCGAGGAAGCGCTCAAGGAGCAGGGCTCCTCGCGCGAGGAGTTCGACGCCGACGCGCGCAGCAGCGCCGAGAAGGCCGTCAAGACCCAGCTGTTGATGGACGCGATCGCCGACGATCTCGACATCCAGGTCGGCCAGAACGACCTCACCGAGCGACTGGTGCTGATGTCGCGCCAGTACGGCATCGAGCCGCAGCAGCTTCTGCAGGTACTGCAGGAGAACAACCAGCTGCCCGCGATGTTCGCCGACGTCCGTCGGGGCCTGACGGTCGCCGCGGTCGTCGAGGCTGCCACCGTGACCGATACCGACGGCAACGTGATCGACACCGCCGAGTTCTTCGGCTCGCCGGCCAGCGAAGCCGACATCGTCGAAGCGCTCCAGGCCGACGAGGCCGAGGACGCCGGCGAGGACGACGCCGACGACGCTGATGACGACATCGAAGAGGTCGCCGATGCCACTGAAGCCGAGTCCGAGTCCGCCGAAGCGAAGTGACGCTGTGAGCGAAAGCGCGCTCCTACGGGAGTGCGCTTCGCTCGTGTTTGGTTAGTGTCAACGGGAGACGAAGGCGGCTACTAGCCCGTCTGAAAATCAAGGAAGCAGGTATCCGGTTGTGACTGATATGCGATCTGGTTCGGGGCTCAACCTGACCGATTCGGTCTTTGAACGGTTGCTGTCCGAGCGCATCATCTTTCTTGGGTCCCAGGTTGACGACGAGATCGCCAACCGGCTGTGCGCACAGATTCTGCTGCTGGCCGCCGAGGATCCCACCAAGGACATCAACCTCTATATCAACTCGCCGGGCGGCTCGATCAGCGCCGGCATGGCGATCTACGACACGATGGTGCTTGCGCCGTGCGACGTAGCCACCTACGCGATGGGTATGGCCGCGTCGATGGGTGAGTTCTTGTTGGCCGCCGGCACCAAGGGCAAGCGTTTCGCCCTGCCGCACGCGCGGATCCTGATGCACCAGCCTTTGGGCGGTGTCACCGGCAGCGCGACCGATATCGCCATCCAGGCCGAGCAGTTCGCGGTCATCAAGAAGGAAATGTTCCGGCTCAACGCCGAGTTCACGGGCCAGCCGATCGAACGTATCGAGGCCGACTCGGATCGCGACCGCTGGTTCACCGCTCCCGAGGCTCTCGAATACGGCTTCGTCGACCACATCATCACCCGCGCCCACCTCAACGGGAGTGCATCATGACCAACCCCATCCACCCCTCTTTGGATGCCCGCGTGCAACCGCAGGCCCGCTACATCCTCCCCTCCTTCATCGAGCACTCCAGCTTCGGTATGAAGGAATCCAACCCGTACAACAAGCTGTTCGAGGAACGCATCATCTTCCTCGGCGTGCAGGTCGACGATGCTTCGGCCAATGACATCATGGCCCAGCTGCTGGTGCTGGAGTCGTTGGATCCCGATCGCGACATCACCATGTACATCAACTCGCCGGGCGGCTCGTTCACCTCGCTGATGGCGATCTACGACACGATGCAGTACGTCCGTGCCGACATCCAGACGGTCTGCCTGGGCCAGGCGGCTTCGGCTGCCGCGGTGCTGTTGGCCGCGGGTACTCCCGGCAAGCGCCTCGCTCTGCCGAACGCCCGCGTGCTGATCCACCAGCCATCGCTCGGTGGCGTCATCCAGGGCCAGTTCTCGGACCTGGAGATCCAGGCCGCTGAGATCGAGCGCATGCGGACCTTGATGGAGGTCACGCTGGCCAACCACACCGGCAAGGCGCCCGAGCAGATCCGCAAGGACACCGATCGCGACAAGATCCTGACGGCCGCCGCGGCCAAGGAATACGGCATCATCGACACGGTGCTGGAGTACCGGAAGCTGTCCGCCCAGAACGCCTGAGTGCGTTCGGCGCCCCCAGTTGGCAGGACGCAGCGGGGGCGCCGCGGATCCCGGTTCGGTGACGGCAGCGACACGCCAGAGACACGGCTGCGCGTTGCGGCGCTTGTGAACCGAACTAGGGGATATGTTTTGGCGACAATCGAATACCACCGACGCTATTCGCTTTATCGGTCGCCCCTTACCCGGAGATGCGGGTAGCGTCGGAACCGCACCGAACAGAACCCGACACTCCGGTGAACTTTGCCGGCGGACAGGAAGAAGAACCTACGCACCATGGCGCGCATCGGAGACGGCGGTGACTTGCTGAAGTGCTCGTTCTGCGGAAAGAGTCAAAAGCAGGTCAAGAAGCTCATTGCGGGCCCTGGCGTGTACATCTGCGACGAGTGCATCGACCTCTGCAACGAGATCATCGAAGAGGAACTGGCAGACGCTGACGACGTCAAGCTCGACGAGCTGCCCAAACCCGCGGAGATCCGCGAGTTCCTCGAGGGTTATGTGATCGGGCAGGATACCGCCAAGCGCACGCTGGCGGTGGCTGTCTACAACCATTACAAGCGCATTCAGGCGCAGGAGAAGTCGCGTGATTCGCGCGCTGAGCCTGTCGAACTCGCGAAGTCCAACATCTTGATGCTCGGCCCCACCGGCTGCGGTAAGACCTACCTCGCCCAGACGCTGGCCAAGATGCTCAATGTCCCGTTTGCGATAGCGGATGCGACGGCACTGACCGAAGCCGGCTACGTCGGCGAGGACGTCGAGAACATCCTGCTGAAGCTGATCCAGGCGGCCGACTACGACGTCAAGCGCGCCGAGACCGGCATCATCTACATCGACGAGGTCGACAAGATCGCCCGCAAGAGCGAGAACCCTTCGATCACGCGCGACGTCTCCGGTGAGGGAGTGCAGCAGGCGCTGCTGAAGATCTTGGAAGGTACGCAGGCTTCGGTGCCTCCGCAGGGTGGTCGTAAGCACC
This sequence comes from Mycolicibacterium komossense, assembly GCF_025822605.1. Classification (GTDB taxonomy): domain Bacteria; phylum Actinomycetota; class Actinomycetes; order Mycobacteriales; family Mycobacteriaceae; genus Mycobacterium; species Mycobacterium komossense. The sequence continues at coordinate 161,854 of NZ_JACKTY010000014.1, forward strand.
CGCATCAGGAGTTCATCCAGATCGACACCACCAACGTGCTGTTCATCGTTGCAGGTGCGTTCGCCGGCTTGGAGAAGATCGTCTCGGACCGCGTCGGCAAGCGCGGCCTTGGCTTCGGCGCCGAGGTGCGTTCCAAGGCCGAGATCGACACGCAGGACCATTTCGCCGAGGTCATGCCCGAGGACCTGATCAAGTTCGGTTTGATTCCCGAGTTCATCGGCCGCCTGCCGGTCGTGGCCTCGGTGACGAACCTGGACAAGGAATCGTTGGTCACCATCCTGTCCGAACCGAAGAACGCGTTGGTCAAGCAGTACAGCCGACTCTTCGAGATGGACGGCGTGGAGCTGGAGTTCACCGGCGACGCTTTGGATGCCATCGCCGACCAGGCGATCCACCGCGGCACCGGCGCCCGCGGCCTGCGCGCCATCATGGAAGAAGTCCTGCTGCCGGTGATGTACGACATCCCCAGTCGCGATGACGTCGCCAAGGTTGTCGTGACGAAGGAGACGGTGCAGGACAACGTGCTGCCGACCATCGTTCCGCGCAAGCCGACCCGCAGCGAGCGGCGCGATAAGAGCGCCTAACCACGACATCGGAATAGGCCTCAGGGCTGCGATTCACACCGAATCGCAGCCCTGAGGCCTTTCTCAAGATGTTCGCACGTACGGGGGACAAGCTCTGCTAGCGCTTGATCCGGTCGGGCCTGCTGTAGACGTTCATCGAGTCGCCACGCAGGAACGCCACCAGCGTCAGCCCGGACTGGGTCGCCAGGTCGACCGACAGCGATGAGGGTGCCGACACCGCGGCCAGCACCGGAATGCCGGCCATCACCGCTTTCTGCGTCAGCTCGAATGACGCCCGACCGCTGACCAGAAGTACCGTGCCGCCCAACGGAATCCGGCTCTGTTCCAACGCCCAGCCGATCACCTTGTCGACCGCGTTATGCCTGCCGATATCCTCTCGGACCACCAGCAAAGAGCCGTCCGCACTGAACAGCGCTGCGGCATGTAACCCGCCGGTGGCGGCGAATACCTTCTGGGCGGTCCTCAGCTGTTGCGGCATCGCCGTCAGCGCTTCCGCTGCCACCATCGTGGGGTCGTCGCCGGGGCCGTAACGGGTAATCGTCGCGACCGCCTCCAGGGATGCTTTCCCGCAGATACCGCACGACGACGTCGTGTAGAAATTGCGCCGGATATCAACGTCGGGCATCGCTACGCCCGGAGCCAGTGTGACGTCCAGGACGTTGTAACTGTTGACCCCGTCGTCGGCGCCCCGGCAGTACCGCACCGTGAGGACATCGTCCCGGGTACCGATGACTCCTTCGGTGAGCAAAAACCCTTGGGCAAGCTCGACATCGGAGCCAGGAGTGCGCATCGTGACGGTGATCGCCGCACCGTTGACGCGAATCTCCAGCGGTTCTTCGACGACGAGGGTTTCCGGCCGGTCGACAGCCGAGGTGCCGTCCGCTGTCGCGGTCAGGTGGGATGCCCGCCGCCGTGCGGTCACTCTGCCCATGCGGGTTCCAGTCGGATCACGACGGCCTTCGACACCGGAGTGTTGGATTTCACCGCAGTGTGGTCGAGGGGGACCAGGGGATTGGTCTCGGGGTAGTAGGCGGCCGCATTCCCGGGCGGTGTCGCATAGGGCACCAGCATGAAGTCCTTGGCCCGTCGCTCCTCGAGATGACCGTCGGCACCGGTGAATTCGGAAATGAGGTCGACGCGCTGGCCTTCGCGCAGTCCGAGCGCTGCGAGATCGGTGGGGTTGACGAACACGACCCGACGTCCACCCTTGACCCCGCGGTAACGGTCGTCCAGACCGTAGATGGTGGTGTTGTACTGGTCGTGGCTGCGCAGGGTCTGCAGGATCAACCGACCCTCCGGAACCTCCACCCATTCCAGCGGATTCACCGCGAAGTTGGCTTTGCCTGTGCTGGTGTGGAATTCGCGCGAATCCCGGGGCGGGTGTGGTAGCTGGAAACCGTCGGGTGCCCGCACCTTGGTGTTGTAGTCGGTGCAGTCGGGGACCACGTCGGCGATCGCGTCGCGGATGCTGTCGTAGTCGACGGCGAACTGTTCCCACGGCACCGGGTGGGCCGGTCCGAGCAGAGTCCGGGCCAGTTGGCAGACGATGGCCACCTCGCTGCGCAATTGGTCGCTCGGCGGGTGCAGGCTGCCGCGCGACAGGTGCACCATCGACATCGAATCCTCCACCGAGACAAGCTGTTTGTGGCCATTGCGGATGTCGCGGTCGGTGCGTCCCAGGGTGGGCAGAATCAAGGCGGTGGTGCCGTGCACGAGGTGACTTCGGTTCAGCTTCGTCGAGATCTGCACCGTCAGCGCGCAGCTGCGCAACGCCGCCTCGGTCACCGAGGTGTCCGGGGTGGCGGAGACGAAATTGCCGCCCATCCCGATGAAGACCTTCGCGCGGCCGTCGCGCATGGCGCGAATGGCGTCGACGGTGTCGTAGCCGTGCTTGCGTGGACTGCTGATACCGAATCGCGAGTCCAGTGCCGCGAGGAAGGCCTCGGGCATCTTTTCCCAGATGCCCATCGTGCGGTCGCCCTGCACGTTGGAGTGCCCGCGCACCGGGCACACCCCCGCGCCGGGCTTGCCGATCATGCCGCGCATCAGCAGCAGATTGGTGGCCTCACCGATGGTGGCGACCGCATGGCGCTGTTGGGTCAGGCCCATCGCCCAGCAGATCACTGTCCGCTGCGAAGCGGCGAGCATGTCGGCCACCCGCCGCAGCTGCTCGTCGCCGATGCCGGTGGCCTCGGCAACGGTGTCCAGATCAACTGCGCGGGTTTGCTTTTCGTATTCATCCCAGCCGGCGCAGTGCCGCTCGATGAAGTCGCGGTCCAGGACGGTTCCCGGTGCGCGGTCCTCGGCCTCCAGCAGCAGCCGGCCCAGACCGGCGAACAGCGCCATGTCGCCGCCGATGCGGATCTGCACGAATTCGTCGGCGATGGCGACACCGTCGCTGACCACGCCACGGACCTTCTGCGGGTCCTTGAACCTCATCAACCCGGCCTCGGGCAGTGGGTTGACGGCGATGATGTTGGCGCCGTTGGCCTTGGCCTTCTCCAGGATTGACAGCATCCGGGGATGGTTGGTGCCGGGGTTCTGCCCGGCGATCAGGATGCAGTCGGCGTGCGCGACATCGTCGACGGTGACAGAGCCCTTGCCGATGCCGATGGATTCGACGAGCGCCGTGCCCGAGGATTCGTGGCACATGTTCGAGCAGTCGGGCAGGTTGTTGGTGCCAAAGCTGCGTACCAGCAGCTGATAGAGAAAAGCGGCCTCGTTGCTGGTACGGCCCGAGGTGTAGAAGCACGCTTCGTCGGGACTGGCGAGCCCGTTCAGTTCGGCGGCGATGAGTCGGTATGCATCGTCCCAGTCGATCGGGCGGTAGTGAGCCTCGCCGGGCCACAGCACCACCGGATGTGTCAGCCGGCCCTGTTGGGACAGCCAGTACTCGGGTTTGACCGCGAGTTCGTCGACGGAATGTCTGGCAAAGAAATCGGGGGTGACGACGCGCTTGGTCGCCTCTTCGGCGACAGCTTTCGCTCCGTTCTCGCAGAACTCGGCCAGCTTGCGACCACCGTGTTCCTCTGGCCACGCGCACCCGGGGCAGTCGAAACCGTGCCGCTGATTGAGCTTGGACAGTGCCAGAGCGGTACGGGTGGGACCCATCTGGTCCAGTCCGCGTTGCAGCGAGACCATGACCGCTTTGACCCCGGCCGCCTCACCTTCGCGGTGAGTGACGATCACTGCCTGCTCATCGACTGTCGCGGTGTTATCGCGTTCGGGATGTCGACGGTTTGCCATGTGTCCAGGGTAGGCCGCAGGAAAGGATCGATGGCCAAGGGGCGGGATGCACTAGCCGATTTGCTTGTCTCTACGCCGGTGGATCGATGATCTGGACCACCCCGGCCGTGACACCGGCGACGAACAACCGCCCGGTCGTCGAATCCACGCCCAGGGTGTACGGGTTCTGCACCGTCGCCAACCGGGTGATCTCGCGCGGCTTCGGCTGACTCATGTCGTATCCGACCACCTCGTTGGTTCCTGACGAGGCCACCCATAGCCGGTCGCGAACCGGGTCGTAGGCGATCCCGTACGGTTCACCGGCTTGGGGCACGCTCGCGACTTGTTCGGGCTGCGGTCGCGGGGTGAACACCAGCACCGCATTACCGCGGGTGTCCGCGGCGATCAGGCGGCCGTGTTTGTCGGCCACCAGATGCGTGGGGCCGGCGCCGGCCGGGGTCGATCCGACGATGGTCAGCGAGTCGGTGTCGTACACGGTGAGGTTGTTTCTGCGGACGTCGAGCAGGCCCATCGAATTCCCCACCGCCGCCAGCCCGGCGGGCTGGACGCTGTCGGTGAAGACTTTCTCGATCTGGTCGCCACGCAGGGCGGTGACCGTTCCGCCATGCTCATTGGCGACGAAGACGGTGCCGTTCGGTGCTTCGGACGCATCGTGGGGGACCGTGCCGGTGATGATCTGCGGTTCGGCCTTCCCGTCGGGCAGGTCGACCCTGACGAGCGCATTCGCGCTTTCGACCGGCACCAGTACCGGGCCGCCGGGTTTGGCGAGTTGAAGGTGTCTGACGAAGCCCGGCAGCGGAGTGCGGCCGATGACTTCGCCGGTGTCGGCGTTGAGCCGCACCAGCGCGTTCGGGTTCCGGGTCGCGACGGCGACGACTCTGGTGACGGCATCGACGGCCACGCCTTCCGGTGCGTCACCCGCCGCGACGATCCGCCCGGGAACCGGGCCCGCGGGCGCGGGGGCCTGACCGGGTTCGGCCGGCGGCGGCAGGGCATCGGCCGGCGGGCGCGAACCCACGGTGGGGACGCCGGCGGGCAGCAGTCCCGTCGTGGTCGGAGTCGCTTCGGAGGCCGGTTCGGAGGGTGGCGCGGAGGGCGCCGGAGTGGGACCGCAGCCCGCGAGCAGGAGTGCCGCGATTGTTACGGTGGCGAATCGGCGCGTGCTCATCTTCCCTCGATACCCGTTGCCAGGGCGGTTGACGCCTCAAGACAGCGAACTCCGCATTCTCACGTTGACGCGCACGTAACAGAACCGGAACCCGGTGTTCCTAGTGTTGGCCGGTCAGCGCCCGCGATCCACGGGGGGCGCATTGCACGAATAGGAACTCAATTGAGCGGAAATGCAGTCCGTCTGCAGGCGATCAACGATGTAGAGGCATACGTACCCCCGACAGCCAGCTTCGACCCGGGTGAGGCGCCGGGCGAGATTTTCGGCGCGAATGTCTTCAGCAAGTCGGTGATGCAGAAGCGCCTGCCAAAGGGTGTCTACAAATCCGTCATCGCGACCATCGAACACGGCGCGAAGCTCGACCCTTCGGTCGCCGACGCGGTCGCTTCCGCCATGAAGGACTGGGCGCTGGAAAAGGGTGCCACGCACTACGCGCACGTCTTTTACCCCATGACCGGATTGACCGCCGAGAAGCACGACAGCTTCCTTGAGCCGGTCTCCGATGGCCAATCGCTGGCCGAGTTCGCCGGCAAGACCCTGGTCCAGGGAGAGCCCGACGCCTCCAGCTTCCCGTCAGGCGGCCTGCGCAGCACCTTCGAGGCGCGGGGCTACACCGGCTGGGACGTCACCAGTCCGGCGTACATCCTGGAGAACCCGAACGGCAACACGCTGTGCATCCCGACGGTCTTCGTCTCGATGACCGGCGAGGCGCTGGACTACAAGACGCCGCTGCTGCGCAGCCAACAGGCGATGGGCGCGCAGGCCGAACGCATCCTGAAGTTGTTCGGGCACAAGGACTTCGACCACATCGTGTCGTTCTGCGGTCCCGAGCAGGAGTACTTCCTGGTCGACAGGCACTTCTTCCTGGCCCGTCCCGACCTGATCAACTCCGGCCGCACCCTGTTCGGCGCGAAGCCGCCCAAGGGCCAGGAGTTCGACGACCACTACTTCGGTGCCATCCCGGACCGGGTCCTGGCGTTCATGATGGACACCGAGCGTGAGCTGTTCAAGCTTGGGATCCCCGCCAAGACCCGCCACAACGAGGTCGCGCCAGGTCAGTTCGAGATCGCGCCGATGTTCGAGCGGGCCAACATCGCCGCCGACCACCAGCAGCTGCTGATGACGACTTTCAAGACGATCGCCAAGAAGCACGGCATGGAATGCCTGTTCCACGAGAAGCCGTTCGCGGGCGTCAACGGTTCCGGTAAGCATGTCAACTTCTCGCTGGGCAACTCGGAATTCGGCAGCCTGCTGGTCCCGGGTGATACCCCGCACGAGAACGCTCAGTTCCTGGTGTTCTGTGCCGCGGTCATTCGCGCGGTGCACAAGTTCGCCGGCCTGCTGCGGGTGTCGGTGGCTTCGGCTACCAACGATCACCGCCTCGGAGCCAACGAGGCCCCGCCCGCCATCATCTCGATTTTCCTCGGCGACCAGCTCGCGGATGTCTTCGAGCAGATCGCCAAGGGCGCGGCCACCTCGTCCAAGGGCAAGGGCAGCATGATCATCGGCGTCGACACGTTGCCGATCCTGCCGACGGATCCCGGCGACCGTAACCGCACCAGTCCGTTCGCCTTCACCGGCAACCGCTTCGAGTTCCGGGCGCCGGGTTCGGGGCAGACCATCAACGTGCCGATGATCATCCTCAATACGATCATGGCCGACTCGCTGGACTACATGGCCACGGTTCTGGAGAAGGCTGTCGGTGAGGGTGAGAAATTCGACTCTGCGGTTCAGAAGCTGCTGACCGAGATCATCACCGAGCACGGCGCCGTGGTGTTCAACGGTGACGGCTACTCGGAGAACTGGCAGACCGAGGCGGCCGCCCGCGGCCTGCCGAACCTCAAGACCACCATCGATGCCATTCCTGAGCTGGTCAAGCCGGAAGCTATCGAGGTATTCGAGAAGTACGGTGTGTTCAACGCGCGCGAGCTGCACAGCCGCGAAGAAGTCCGGTACGAGACCTACGTGCTGACCGTCAACGTCGAGGCCAAGCTGACGCTGGAGGTGGGCTCCACCGTGATTCTGCCCGCGGCCATCCGCTACCAGACCGAGCTGGCCTCGAACGTCGCGGCTCTCAAGGCTGCCGGCGTCGAAGCGGACACCACCTTGCTGACGACGGTCTCAGCTCCGATCTCGGAGCTGACCAGTGCTCTGGCGGCGCTCAAGACGGCGTTGGGTGCACATGGTGGTGACAGTGCCGAGGCCGAGGCCAAGCATGCGCAGAGCCTGCTGCCGCTGATGGACGCCGTGCGGGCTGCCGCCGACACGCTCGAAGGCCTGGTGGCTGACGACCTGTGGCCGCTGCCGACCTACCAGGAGATGCTCTACATCCTCTAAAGACGCTGGTGACGAGGCACTTACTGCACCTGGGGCCGCGCCCGGGCCGCAGTGAGTGCCTCGTTCCGCATCGGGGCCCTCGCCGGCGCCGCTGACCATCTGGGCCTGTCGCCGGGCATGGCCCTCGCGGCGCACGAAGTCCGACACCCGCAACCCGGCAGCCTCCCCAAGTCGCGGTCTGCTGCAGGCGGGGAAGGGAAACGGCGGCTTTCACATCGAGCGAACCAGTCCGGTCGGTGACGGCGGCGCGGACAGTCGGGCGAGCATGGCCGGGCCGTGCGCGAATCATGTTCGGGTCCAAGGGTTTGTCGATCATTGTTGTGGCCCTTGGCTGAAAGCGCTAGGGCCGCAAGCGGTCTAGTAGCACATCGGCGAACGTCATCGAGTCCATCGTCTGGTCGCCCTTCTTGCCGGTGCCCGCACTTGGTCGGGTGACCAGAGGTCGATGTACTGCTTGAGGGGCAGTCTCCCTGTGGCACTGGCATATTCGCCAGTCGACTTACGTCGCTCGACGCCTCACAAGCTGCACTGGCGAAGCGGATACCCGCAACTGGTGAGTCGGCCCGCTGTTCATCGAGTGCTCGCAGAGGACTAGAAGCCGGACCGGTGCTGAGCGCCCCGGTGAGCGCCCCGGTAAGCGCTGTGGTGGCGTTTTGGCGCGCCGGTCCGGTAGCTGGAGCCGGTCCAGAAGGGTCACGCCGGCTCCGCCGTCAATCGAGCTTGACCGCTCTCTCGGTCGTCCGAAATGGTGTCCGGCCCGTCGATGATCGTGGCTACGATGGAGTTCGGCGGGACCACAGCCGCCGAACGCAGGGAGTGCGCATAGTGTGCGCTATCGACGGTAGTGCCGGACGGGTGGCGATCGACGCCGTCCATTGGCGGCCGTCTCCCGGACTGGACGCAGGCAATGGCTGACCCCGTCTACGGCTCCGTCGGCGTGATCGTTGTGGCGACCCGCGGTACCGCAGGACCGGGAGAGGCTCTGCTGACAGTCCGCGGGTCGCGCGAGGCGTATTTGGCGTGGTCGACGGATCCCTTGCCAAAAGGCACCGAAGTGCTGGTGATCGGTACCCGCGGTGCGCGCACGGTCGACGTCGAGCCCTGGCTCACCACGGATTTCGCCATCTAATTGTCGATACGAAGCGAGGAATCAAATGCTTGGTTATAGAGTTCCGGCACCAGATGCGGCGATGCTGATCTCCGGCGCCCGCGGTCGCGGTGATGCGCCTTTCCGGGTGGTCACCGGGCACGGCGCCTACATCATGCCGTTCTTCCGTAAGGTCCGCTTTCTCACCCTGGCGATGTGCGAGTCCGAGGTGGCAGAGAAATGTGTTACCCAGCAGGGGATTACGTTGAACGTCCGCGCCGTGATCGCCTTCAAGGTCGGCAACGACGAACAGAGCATCGTCTCGGCGGCGCAGCGATTCTTGTCCGACCAGAACCAGATGTCGGTGCTCACGGGCCGGATTTTTTCGGGCCATCTGCGCTCGATCATCGGTTCGATGACTGTGGAGCAGATCATCCGAGAGCGCCAGAAGCTGGCGACGGAGATCCTCGACGGTTCGAAGGAAGAGATGGCCAAGATCGGACTGACGGTCGACGCACTGCAGATCCAGTCGATCGACGACGGCGACCTCGGCTACATCCTGGCGATGTCGGCGCCACACAACGCGGCCATTCAGCAGCAGGCGCAGATCGCTCAGGCCAAGGCGGACCAGGCCGCCGCGGAGGCGGAGCAGGAATCCCAGCGCAACCAGGCCGAATTCGCCCGCCACACCGCGATCGTGCAGGCTCAGTACAAGGCCGAGGTCGACAGGGCTCAGGCCCAGGCAGCTCAGGCCGGCCCCCTGGCGCAAGCGCAGGCTCAGCGCGAGGTTCTCGAGATGCGCACCGAGTTGGCGCAACGTGCGGCCGAACTGCGGCAGCAGGAACTGGTCGCCGAGGTGGTAAGACCCGCCGAGGCCGAGGCAGAACGGGTGCGGATTCTCGCCGTCGCCGACGCGGAGAAGATGAAGATCCAGGCCGAGGCCGCAGCGTCACATGACCGGGTGGCACTGGACCGGATGCTGATCGATCAGCTGCCCGAGATCGTCAAGCAGGCCGCGCAGGGCTTGGCGGGCGCGAATCTGACCGTCCTCAACGGCGCCAGCGGACTCAGTGAGGTAGCGACGGGGCTCGTCGGGCAGGGTCTGGCGATCTTCGACTCGTTGCGCGGCGGTCTGGACGGACATCGTGCCGACGACCTCACCGAGCAACAGCCGGCGGAGCTAACCGGGCCCGCCGCGAACTGATCCGCGGGCATGACGGGTTGCGGGTTCGCCAAAGCCAGCGGATCAGGTGGCGCGCACTGTCCCTGGTGTGCAAGAGCCGCCGGAAGGCCGTCCGCGACCGAGTGGGAGTGGACCGGTGAGGTATCCGGGCTCCGTCGCACCGGATCCACCGCAGAACACGGTGAGTCGCTTCCTGGCGACGCCACCCCGCCCTCCTGACCAACCACGCCACATGTCAGGCATCCCAGAGGCAGTCTTCGGAGCCGATCGTGATCACCGCGGTTGGCCGCGCAACGGTTGGCCGGGATACAGGTCGAGTTGCAACTCACCTTCGCTGACGGCTGCCGTGCCGGCGACGAATAGGTGGCGCATGGCGATGGACGGACGGGGTCGACATAGGTTGCTGTGACAGTGATCTGGTGCGGGTCGAGGACGATGTCAGCGTCGGCGCGCCCACGCCCAGGGCGAACTTAAAAAATCCCGTCACGTTCCCGTCCCCAGAGGGTCGCCGGTTATGTCTTGCCGAGCAGTTCCCCACCGGGGGCTGCCCCCAGCAAAGGTCCCTCGCGAGTCCCGATTTCGGGGACTTTCACCTCTGCTGGCGACAAGACCTGCTCAGCTGACCAGCGCCACCGAGTGCGCCCGGCGTAGCTTGCCCGACGGAGTTTTGGGGATCGTTCCGGGACCGAGGACCACGACGTTGCGCGGCCGCATATCTACCTCGGCGACCACCTCGTGGGCGACCTCGTGTTTGATCCGGCGCACCTCGCCGGCATCTTCGAATGCATTCGATTCGACGGCGACAGCGAAGGACTCGCGCGAATGTCCGGCGTCCAACCGCACAGCGACCGCGCAGCCGGGGCGGACACCGGTTACGCGCCCCGCCGCGCGCTCCACGTCGGTGGGAAAGACGTTGCGGCCGCCCATGATGATGACGTCTTTGACACGGCCGCAGACCACCACATGGCCCTGCTCGGTCAGGTAGCCCAGGTCGCCGGTGTTGAACCAGCCCTGTCGATCCTGGGTGGCGACGTATCCGCCCATCGTGAGATAGCCACGGCTGAGCGGTTTGCCGCGCAGTTCGATCACGCCGACTCCGCGGGCAGGCAGGATGGTTCCGGCGTCGTCGACGACGCGCGCCTCCAGATCTGCCAGCAGTGGCCCCAGGGTGGCCAATCGAAGCGTGTTCCCCTTGGCGGCGGGCACCGCGCGGTGCAGCGCGCAGAGCATATCGGCGTCGACCTCGTCGACGATCAGCCCCGCGGACAACTCTGAGAAGGACACCGCAACTGTCGTTTCGGCCATGCCGTAGGCCGGCAGGATCGCTTCGGGCTTCAGCCCGAACGGGGCGCCGGCTGCGCACAGTTCCTCGACATCGCCGGGATCGACGGGCTCTGCGCCGGACAGCGCGAAACGGAGGCTGGACAGATCGAACTCGCGGGGCTTGGCCTGCTTACGCAGTCGCTTCGCCAGCAGCGCGTACGCGAAGTTGGGGGCGGCCGTCATGGTGCCCTTGTATTTGTCAATAAGCTTGGCCCACAACAGAATATCGCGCAGAAAGTCCATCGGGGTAATCTTCACCAGCTCGGCCCCGAAGTACATCGGTACCGTCAGATAACCGGTCATCCCCATATCGTGGAACAGGGGAAGCCAGCTCACGATGACGTCGGTGTCCATATCGAACCCGGCGCCGACGAACATCGCCTCGGCGTTGGAGACCAGGTTGCTGTGCGTGATTTGGACGGCTTTGGGGGAGCCGGTGGACCCCGAGGTCAACTGCATCAGTGCCAGATCGTCCTCGCCGGTCTCCACCGGGTCGATTGGGTCGCCGGTCAGCAGTTCGGGCGCGGTCAGCACGGCGACTCCGCGCTCGGCGAGCACCGGCGCGGCCACCATGAAGGGTTCGGAGACGATGACCGCCCGAGCCTGGATCATGTCGATCACATTGGCCGTATCTTCGGCCCACTGCACCAAGTCGGTGCGGGGTGTTGGCTGGTGCAGCATGGTGAGGCTGGCGCCGCGCATCCACAGACCCTGGGCTACCGGTGCAATCTCCACAGGCGCGCCGGCCAGGACGCCGACAGCGTCACCGGGCCCTACCCCGGCCGCTGCCAGTGCGCCCGCGACGCGCCGGGCGCGCTGGTGTACATCACTCCAGGTTTGGCGCAGAGGAGCTGACGGCTCGCCCGTGACGAATCCGTTTTTGCTGGTACGCGCGTTTTGGTACATGACTTCGGTAAACCTGCTCATGACTGCCTCTCGCGATAGCGAAGCGCATGAGCCTGGGTCCAGGGGCGTCGGCGCTGATAGTGACAGGACGGGTGAGCAGACGCCCCCCGTTGTCTGGAGTGGACGTCTTCGACGGTCGAGAAATCGCGCCGTAAGAATTCACTGAGGGGATCTTAAGGCCACGTCACGGGAAATTGGCTACTTGATCTTCTGGGCGATTCGTTATCACCCCGTGTCTTCCCGCTCCCGCGCAGGTCAGCGCGATATTGGTCGACTCTGCGAATGAGTGCCATCTCGTCACAAATTATGTTCCGGTCCGCCGAGAGATGTTTTGCCCGGCTGATCCTCAAATCATAGATCGGACGATTTTTTCATAGGGCTCTCTCGCTCGAACGGCTCGCTCCGCCACCAATCTCTCCATACTCGGTATGGATAATAATTGTGCGTTCTATTATTCGTGCGGACGAACGATAGGACACTGAGCATGGGCTCGTTGGACGGCAAGATCGCTATCGTCACCGGCACCAGTCGCGGTGTCGGCGACGGTATCGCCGAGGAATTGTTACGCGCGGGCGCCACTGTGATCGGCTGTGCCCGGTCCCCGATGGATGAACTGCCGGCGGCCGCCAGGGTGGCCGGCGGACGGGAACGCTCCGCCCAGTTGGTCTGCGATCAGGGCGATTACCACGCCATCGACAGATTCGTCAGCCAGGTCGTCGAGACGTACGGCCGGATCGACATCCTGGTCAACAATGCCGGCGGAACAGTTCCTAGCCCCAGCGTCGAAGCCGTACCCGAACTCGTGCAACGGATTCAGGGCACGCGGCGCAGCACCGACGATTTCGAGCGCAGCGTGCTGTTCCACTCGTTCGCCATCCAGATGAACCTGATCAGTCCGCTCTGGTTTGCCATCCGGGTCTGCCCGGAGATGCGTCGCGGCGGTGGTGGGTCGATCATCAACATTTCCAGCGGAGCGGGCCATCCGGCCGGGTCTCCCACGTTGGTCTCCTATGGCGCCGCGAAGTCCGGATTGAATCACCTGACCCGATCGCTGGCCCAGGAGTGGGGCCCGGCGATACGGGTGAACTGCCTTGCGCTCGGTCCGACGATGACGGATAACTTCCAGAGTTTCGTGTTGCCCGCAGACGACAAGGACGGCAGCACGTACTTCCGGAAGGTGCCGCTCAAGCGGGCGGGCGGCGCCGACGAGGTGGGACGGACGTGCGTGTATCTGTGTAGCGGCCAGGCCGACTACATCAACGGCACCACCATCGAGATCGATGGCGGCATGCTGCCCGGCGTCCTCTACGAAGCCGGACTGAAGACCATCACCGACCTGATGTGAAACATGACAACGGAGTTCCCTTGACGTACAGAGTGATTCAGTTCTCCACCGGAAACGTCGGCCAGCATTCGCTGCGCCACATCATCGAACACCCTGACCTGGAACTGGTCGGGGTTCATGCCAGCAGCCCGGCGAAGGTGGGCCGCGACGCCGCCGAACTGTGCGGCATGAGCGAGCCCACCGGGATCACCGCCACCGACGATCTGAAGGCACTGCTGGACCTCGGCGCCGACTGTGTGGTCTACACGTCGCAGGGGGAGACCCGAGGTCCGGGTGCGCTCGACGAGATCACCGCGTTCCTGCGCGCGGGCACCAATGTCGTTGCGTCATCGATGGTCTGGCTGGTGAACCCCGATGCGGCCGACAAGTGGCTGCGCGATCCACTCGAGGCGGCCTGCCTCGAAGGCGGATCGACGATGTATGTCAATGGTATCGACCCCGGCTTCTCCGGCGACATGCTGCCGTTTGCGGCGTTGAGCCTGTGTCAGTCCGCAACGTCGGTGCTGGTTCAGGAGGTCTTCGACTACGGCAGCTATGACGACGCCGAGTTCACCGGCGTCAGCTTCGGTTTCGGCCTCACCCCCGAACAGGACCCGCCCGTGATGTTCCTTCCGGGTGTCCTCCGCTCGATCTGGGGAGGGCCCGTCGCACATCTCGCGGAATGCCTGGGAGTCGAACTCGACGAGCTGCGGGAACGTCACGAAACCTGGGTCACGCCGACGGTGATCGAGTGCACGATGATGCGGGTCGAACCGGGACAGGTGGCTGCCGTCCGGTTCGCTGTCGAGGGGATCAAAGACGGCGAACCCGTCATCGTCATGGAACACGTCAACCGACTCACCCAAGCTGCGGCACCCGACTGGCCCTACCCACCCGACGGTCGCGGTGGCGTGCACCGGGTCGTCGTGACTGGCCGGCCAGGAGTCGAGATCAACGCGCATGTGGGTTCAGGGGATCTCGATCAGAATGACGGCGGCGTGATCGCCACTGCGGCAAAGGTGGTCAACGCCGTCGCCGCGGTATGTGCCGCCCGGCCCGGGTTGGTGGCCTTGAGGGACCTGCCGATCGACCAGGTGCATGGTCTGATGCGATGACGGCGCCGACCCGGCGAGGGGAGACCCGTCAACAGCGTGGCGACGAAACGCGGGCCGTGATCATCGCCGAGACCGTGGCGTGCATCCTCGAAGAAGGTTTCGGCGCGGCGAGTGCCAAGCACATCACCGAACGCGCCAACGTGTCGTGGGGCGCCATCCAGTATCACTTCGGGGACCGGGACCAGCTTCTGATGGCAGTGGTGGACCAGGGCTTTGCCGGGCTCCAGCACCGACTCGCCGATATCGATATTCCGAATGGCCCACTGCGAGAGCGTGTCTCGGCTGTCGTAGAAGCCGCGTGGCCGGCATTCAGTGAGTCCACGTCGATGGCTGCGGTCGAGATCCTGGTGGCGACGCGGGTATCGCGCAACAACGAACTCAATTGCCACCTGGTGGAGATGAACGATGGACTCAATGCGCTCGGAGCCCGGCTGGTCCCCGAGCGCGACGGCACCGATATCGCCGATTTGATCTGGGCGTGCCTGCGCGGTCTGATGCTCCCGCAGATGATGTCGGCCGTGCCTTATGACTCGAGCCGGCAGCGGCAGACCCTCATCGATGTCCTGACGCTGTACCTCTCAGCCGAGAGCATTTTCGATCGCCGTTAGGGCGTTGCCTCAGCCTTTCTTGTACTTGTTGACGTAGTCGCTCATTGTGGCGAGTTGATAGCGCGACACTTCGTCGGCATTCTCATCCTCGGCGAACACCGACGAGACCATCACCGTGTCGGGGCGGTCATAGAAGCCGATCTCGGCGAGACCGCCGAAGAATTCATCCCAGTCGACGTCGCCGTCGCCGATCTTGAGGTGCTGGTGCACCCGGACCGGATTGCCCGGCGGGTTGGTGATGTAGCGCAATCCGTGGCTGCGGTGGTGGTCCATGGTGTCGGCGACGTGCACCAGTCGCAGTTTGTCGCCTGCAGCACGCATGATCGAGGTCATGTCACCCCCCATGTGGAAGGTGTGGCAGGCGACGTAGACCATGCCGACATTGGGGGAGTTGACACCGCGGATGACGCGTACCGCCTCCATCCCGTCCTCGACGAAATCGTCTGGGTGCGGATCGATCCGCACGTCGATTCCCTCGCGCTCGAAGATCGGAACCAGTTCCTCCATCGAACGGAAGAAGGCGCGTTCGGACTCCTCGGCCTTCTCCGGCCGGCCGGAGAACTCGGTGTTGATGACGTTCACGCCGAGGTCGACGGTGATCTGGATGACGCGCCTCCAATTTCGTACGGCAGCTTCGCGGGCGTCCTCGTCGGGACCCGACCAGCGCAGCACCGGCAGCACCGACGCAATCCCGACGCCGGCAGCCGCACATGCTGTGCGGAACTTCGCCACCAGATCGTCATCGGCCCGCGGGTGGTTGAAGAACGGAATGAAATCGCGGTGCGGCGTCAGCTGCAGGTACTCGTAACCGAGATCGGCCACCAGGCCGGGGAATTCGAGCAGCTCGTGGTCGTGGTGAAACGGCGTCGGATCGAGGGCGATCTTCATGGTCAAGCCCTCGGAATTGTTCGGCGGTCGACCATCGTGACCTCGACCGGGTTGCCGCTGTCCAACGACTCGACTCCGGCAGCGCACACGGCCGCAGCCGCGTAGCCATCCCATGCCGTGGGGCCGTCGGTGAAGTCACCTGTCGAACGCCCAGCCGATCGACCGCGGTGCACGGCGTTGACCCAGCGCTGGAACTCGGTGTCGTACGCCTGGCCGAAGCGCTCGCGGAAGCCCGGGGTGATCTGGCCGCCCCAGGAACCGGTCGCACCCTTGCGGATCAGGCCGACGTCGAGGCCGATCATCGCGCTGCCCTTTTCGGCGACGACCTCGGTGCGGACCTCGTAGGCGACGCCGGTGGTGACGAACAACTCGACATCCACGTGTTTGCCGGTGGCGGTGCGCATGATGGCGATCTGTGGGTCGGCGAGACCCTGCGGCGCAGCGGGATTCGCGGCGGGTTTGATGATCTGGATGGAGGTGATCTCCTCGCCGAACAGGAACCGGGCCACGTCGACCTCGTGGACCAGGGAGTCCTTGACGATCATCGCCGAGTCGAAGTGCGGCGGCACGGCGGGGTTGCGGTGCGCGCAGTGCAGCACCAACGGAGTGCCCAGTTCGTCATTGTCGAGCAAGGCCTTCAGTGCGGCGTACTCGTGGTCGAATCGGCGCATGAAACCGACCTGGATCAGGCGGGTGGACAACTCGGCCTCCCGCCTCACCACCTCGAGGGACGTTTCGACATCAGTGGTGAGCGGCTTTTCGCACATCACCGGTTTGGTGTGTTCGAGGCAGGCCAGCAGTTGCTTCTCGTGCGTAGGCCCGGGGGTGGCGAGGACCACGGCGTCGACGTCCGGGTCGGCGATCGCGTCGAGCGGATCGGCGATGGCGCGGCAGCCGGGAATGGTGGCGGCGAGCGCTTCGGCTTTGTCGGTGAGGTAGTCGTTGACGACGGCCACCCGGGCGCCGGAGATCGTGTTCTGGATACGGGCCACATGATCGGCGCCCATCACGCCGACGCCGAGGACTGCGATGCGCAGGTCAGACATGTTGGGATCCTTACTGATTGAATCGGACGGACGAGACGCCGCAGGACCCGAGGTATTGGCGGGTGCGCTGGGCGATCGGCAGGGGAGCGTCGACGTCGCAGGGGTACATGTCCTGCTCGACGATCGCGAAAACGTCGATACCGAGCTTCTCGACTGCGGCCAGCAGCGGTGGCATATCGGGAATTCCGCGCGGCGGCTCGGTCATCGCACCGAGTTTGACGGCCTCGCCGAACGGCAGATCCTCGGCGGCAACCTTGGCCCGTACCGCTTCATCGACCTGTTTGAGGTGCAGATAGCCGATACGCTCCGGCGCTTTTTCGATGATCGCGATGTTATCCCCGCCGCAGTAGCTGATGTGGCCGGTGTCCAGACACAGGTTGACGAACTGGCTGTCGGTGCCGTCGAGAAAGCGGTAGACGTTCTCCTCGGTGTCGACGTGGGAGTCGGCGTGTGGATGGTATTGCGCACGCACGCCGTACTTTTCGAACATCGCCTTACCGAGCTCGGTCATCCCGGCGGTCTTCTGCTTCCACTGTGCGGCAGTCAGGTTGCGGTCTTCGAGCACAGCACCGGTGGATGGGTCGCGCCACATTTCGGGGATGACCACGACATGCTTGCCGCCGACGGCCGCGGTCAGCTTTGCCACGTCCTCGATCTGCTTCCACACCGCGTTCCACGAGTCGTCGCCTCGGACTTCGGACTGGTGCAGATGCTCGAACACCGTGCCGGCCGAGAGCTTCAATCCCCGCGCGGCCAACTCGTCGGAGAGCTGGGCGGGATCGGTCGGCAGATAACCGTACGGGCCCAGCTCGATCCACTCGTAGCCGGCAGCCGCGACCTCGTCGAGGAACCGGGTGTAGGGGGTCTGATTCGGATCGTCGGGAAACCACACGCCCCAGGAGTCGGGCGCTGAACCCACCAGAATGGTGCTCACTATCGGGCCTTTCAGCTGTCAGAAGGTTTGATGAGAGGCCGCTGGATCTTCTTCCAGTCGGCGTATGTGCGATATGCGGTCCGCGTCGAATCCAGGGTGGATACCTCGGAAACTGGTACATCCCACCAGGATTCGCTATCCGGCGCGGAGATCGTCGGGTCGGTCTCGACGTGGATCACGGTCGTGCGATCGTTGGCCTTGGCGACTTTGACCGCGTCGGTGAATTCCGCCGCGGTGACCACCCGGATGACGTCGGCGCCGAGACTGGCGGCGTTGGCGGCCAGATCGACCGGAAGCTTGTCCCCGTCGAGGCGACCGTCATCGCTGCGGTACCGGTAGGAGGTGCCGAAGCGCTGGGAGCCCAACGCCTCGGACAGCCCGCCGATGGAGGCGAAGCCATGATTCTGGACCAGCACGACGATGACCTTGATGTTCTCCTGCACCGCGGTCACCAACTCGGTGGCCATCATCAGGTAGGAGCCGTCCCCGACCAGGATGAAGACGTCGCGGTCCGGTTCGGCCATCTTCGCGCCGATACCGCCGGCCACCTCGTAACCCATGCACGAGAAGCCGTATTCGACGTGATAGCCCTTGCGGTCGCGGGTGCGCCACAGCTTGTGTAGATCGCCCGGCATGGAGCCGGCCGCGCAGACCACCACATCACGCGGGTCCGAGAGCGTGTTGGCCAGCCCGATCACCTGGTTCTGGTTCAAACCAACAGAATCGGCGCCCTCCTCGACTCGGTACACCTCCGATACCGTGGCGTCCCACTCCTTCGCGAGATCAGCGGTCCGGGTGCGGTATTCGTCGCTCACCGAGTAGTCGCCCAGCGCGACGCCCAGTGCCTCGACGGCTTCACGCGCGTCCGAGACGATGCTGACCCCACCCTGTTTCACCGAGTCGATCGATGCCACGTTGACGTTGACGAATCGGACGTCGGGATTGTTGAACGCGGTTCGCGACGCGCTGGTGAAGTCGCTGTAGCGGGTGCCGATGCCGATGACGACATCGGCCTCCGTCGCGAGCGCGTTGGCCGCCGTGGTTCCCGTCGAGCCGATGGCGCCGACCGATTGCGGGTGGTCGTAGCGCAGTGACCCCTTGCCGGCCTGGCTCTGGCCAACCGGGATGCCGGTCTTCTCGCAGAACGCGGCCAGCGCGTCGGTGGCGTCGGAGTAGATCACGCCGCCGCCCGCCACGATGAGTGGCTTCGTCGCGGATCGAATGAGCTCGGCAGCTCGGGCGATCACCGAACGTTCCGGTAGCGGCCTGGCGACATGCCAGGTGCGTTCTGCGAAGAGGGATTCCGGCCAGTCGTGGGCCTCGGCCTGCACGTCCTGCGGGATGGCCACTGTCGCTGCGCCTGTTTCAACGGGGTCGGTGAGGACGCGCATGGCGCCGAGTAGCGCCGCCGGCAGCTGCTCCGGGCGCCAGACCCGGTCGAAGTATCGCGACAGTGGTTTGAACGCGTCGTTGACGGTGACGTCACCCGACGACGGCAGTTCCAGTTCCTGCAGCACCGGCGAGCTCACCCGGGTAGCGAAGGTGTCCGCTGGCAGTAGCAGCACGGGCAACCGGTTGATGGTGGCGAGCGCGGCGCCGGTCAGCATATTCGTCGAGCCCGGTCCGACGCTGGCGGTGACGGCCCAGGTCTGCAGACGGTCCTTCTGCCGGGCGTAGGCGACGGCGCTGTGCACCATGGCCTGCTCGTTGCGGCCCAACACATATCGCAGCGACGGCTCGGTGCCGGACTCGAGGGCCGTGAGCTCGTCCTGTAGCAGCGCCTGGCCGAGGCCCGCCACGTTGCCGTGGCCGAAAATCCCGAACGCGCCGGCGAAGAACTTGGTGCGCACACCGTCGTGTTCGACGTACTGCTTACCGAGGAACCGAATGGTGGCCTGTGCAACGGTGAGTCGCACGGTGGCTTCTCCGTCGGCGATCTTCTCGGCCCGCTTGGGTGCGGTGGAAACCACGGTCAGGCTCCTGTCTCGTGTAGCGGTAGACGGGGGTCCACGGGCTGGTCGTCCCAGGTGCCGCGGAGCCACGCATGTTCGGGGTCGTCGACGATTTTCCAGGCTCGCTCGGCGCCGGGTCCGGCCATCACGTTGAGGTAGTACATGTGGTATCCGGGAGCGGCAACCGAGGGACCGTGATAGCCGTGCGGCACCAGGACGACGTCACCGGTACGGACCTCCTCGAGGACCTCGATCGGGCGATCGGGCGTGCCGTAGACCCGGTGGTAGCCGAAGCCGCGGGAGCTGGAAGAAGTGTGCGGGCCTGGTCCCTCCTCGAACTCGAAGTAGTAGATCTCTTCGAGTTCGGACTGGGTCGGGGTGTTCTCATCGTGTTTGTGAGCGGGGTAGCTCGACCAGTTTCCGCCGGGCGTGATGACCTCACAGGCGATCAGCGAGTCGGCCTCGAACACGCCTGCGGTGCCGAAATTGTGCACCTGACGGCTGCAGTTACCTGCGCCGCGCAGCTCGACGGAGACGTCGGCCGCGGCCACCCGACGGTTCGGAAAGGAGTTTGTGGCGCTCGCCCCACAGATCGCGAACCGGCCTGCACCGGACAGCGTGTAGGTCTGGTCGATACCGATGTACACCATGTCGGCAGGGCCGTCGAAAACTGATGCCCGCGGCGATAATTCGAATGTTGTGGCACCGCAGTGCACTGAGCCGCCGCCGGCCAGCGGCAGGATCATCACCTCGGTGTCACCGGTCGACAGCGACAGGCTCTGCGCGTGTGCGCCGTCCAGTTCCACCACCTGCAGCGAGGATTCCGTCCAGCCCGCCGACTCCGGGGTCACATCGACGGTCCACGGCGCCGCCGCACTGCGCGCCGGAATATAGAGCTTGCTGTGCATGTCAGCGCACCATTGCCACTGCGGTTGCGACCGCGGAGCTCACGTCATCGTCGGTGGGATAGAGCAGCGTGCGCCCCACGATGAGTCCTCGCACGTTGGGCAGTGACAGCGCTTTCTCCCAACTGGCCATCGCCTCGTCGGGATCGGCAGGATCACCGCCGAGCAGCAAGGTCGGCATCGTGGTCGACTCCATCACCCGGTCCATCTCGTCGACGGCGGGGAGCTTCATCCAGGTGTATGCCGATGTGGAACCAAGGCCCTGGGCGATGTGTACAGACTTGATGACGGCGTCCGGGCTGAGGTCGTTGCGGACCTTGCCGTCGACCCGGGACGACATGAACGGCTCCACCATGGCGATCAGACCGTGCGCGGCCAGCTCGTCGATGGCCTGAGCGCATGCCGTCATCGTCGCGACGGTGCCCGGATCGTCGAGGGCGATGCGGCACAGCATCTTTCCGCCGTTCATGTTCGCTGCCGCGGTCGAGGCCGCAGTGGCACCCGTCATCCGGTCGTCGAACTCGAACGCCGAGCCCGCCAGGCCGCCCCGATTGAAGGACGAGAACACCACTTTGTCTTCGAGCGCGCCCAGCAGCACGAGGTCGTCGAGAATGTCCGATGTGGCGAGCACACCGTCGACACCCGGGTCGGCGAGCGCGGCGCGCAGGCGGTCGAGCAGGTCGATCCGGCTGTTCATCGCGGTCGGCCGGGATCCGACGGTCAGGGCGCCCCGGGCAGGGTGGTCGGCGGCCACGATCATCAGGCGGCCGTTGCCCCGCACCGTGGGTCGGGTGACGCGCGTCTGCCACGCGCGGGCGACCGCGCCCGGATCAGAGGCCCGCACCTCGGTGATCGCCGCGTAATCCGTGCAAACGGCGGCCTTGCGGATCGGGACAGCGCTGGACAACTCAGTGTTAGACATTGACGGCCTCCACGGCGGTTTGTTCGGCGAGCGCAGCTACCTCGGCAGCGGTGGGCATCGCGGTTGAGCATTCGAGTCGGGATGCGACGATGGCACCGGCGGCATTCGCGTAGCGCAACGTCTTCTCCAGCGGCCAGTCGTGCAGCAGGCCGTGAATCAGGCTGCCGCCGAAGCTGTCTCCGGCGCCGAGCCCGTTGACGACGTCGACCTCGTTGGGCGGGACGGTGACCGAGGAGTGCTTTGTCTTGCCCAGCACGCCGCGCGGTCCCTGTTTGACGATGGCCAGCTGGACGCCGAGGTCGAGCAGCGCGTCGGCGGCCTTCTGGGGGTTGGTCTCGCCGACGGCGATCTGGCACTCCTCGCGGTTACCGACGGCGACGGTGACGTGGGACAACGCCTGCTGCACCTGCTCGGTCGCGTCGGCCGCGCTGGCCCAGAACATCGGCCGGTAGTCGAGGTCGAGCACTGTCAGCGGCGCCCTGCCTCTAGCCGACCAGGCCGCGAAATGCGCACTGCGGCTTGGCTCTTCCGACAGTCCGGTGACCGTCGACCAATACAGGCGGGCGCTGCGCACGGCATCGAGGTCGAGCTCGGTCGGGGTGATCTGCAGGTCCGGGGCCGACGGCTTGCGGTAGAAGTACAGCGGGAAGTCGTCGGGCGGGAAGATCTCACAAAACGTGACCGGTGTCGGGTACTCGTCGTGGATCGCCACGTAGCGGTTGTCGACGCCCAGTCGTGCCAGTTCGCTGCGGACGAATCGCCCGAACGGGTCGTCGCCGGCACCGGAGATCAGCGCGGTGCGGTTGCCCAGGCGCGCGGCCGCGACCGCAACATTGGCTGCGCTGCCGCCGAGGAATTTGCCGAAGGATTGCACGTGTTCGAGGCCGACGCCGACTTGGAGCGGATAGATATCGACGCCGCTTCGCCCGATGGCGAGAACGTCCAATCGCTGGTTTGCTTGGTCGGTCAAGACTGACTCCCGGGTTCTGGCTTGCATGAAAACTGGGGCGGGCTCGGAGCAGCTGAGGATCATCTGGCGCCGTTTTCACTGTGCGCTCGGTCACCACGTCATGTCAAGAGTTTGTCCTGACATTCTTACTTTCAAAGGCCGCAAGGTACGCTGAGGCGCACTGTCAGCGAACCCGCCGTAGGTGGCCGAGGATCGGAGTGAGGGTGACCACGACACTGCCCATCGAGCTCGAACGGTCCAGCCCGGTGCCGCTCTATTTTCAGGTTGCCCAGGCGTTCGAAAAGGCGATCCTCGACGGTCACCTCAAACCGGGTGATCGCTTCGAGAACGAACTCGCACTGGCAAAGCGGCTCAACCTCTCCCGTCCTACCACGCGCCGCGCCATCCAAGAGCTTGTCGACAAGGGGATGCTGGTTCGCAAGCGCGGCGTGGGGACTCAGGTCGTCCAAGCGCCGGTGCACCGGCCGGTCGAGCTCACCAGTTTGTTCGATGATCTGGCCAGGGCTGGGCAGGAACCTGCGACCAAGGTGCTCGACTACGCCATCGGCCCGGCTTCGGATGAGATTGCCACACATCTGAATCTGCCTGCCGGCAGCGATGTTCTCATGGTTCGCCGATTGCGCAGCTCAGGTGGTCAGCCCTTGGCGCTGATGACCAACCATCTGCCTGCGGCCCTCGCCCCCGACCAGGATGAACTCGAGGCGGCCGGCCTCTATCAGGCGTTGCGTTCGCGCGGTGTGCACATCCGGCTGGCGCGTCAGCGGATCGGGGCGAAGGCCGCCGACCGCGAGGAAGCGCGATTGCTCGACGAGAAGCCGAAGGCGCCTCTCCTGGTGATGAGCCGCACCGCCTTTGACGATTCGGGTCGGATCGTCGAGTATGGAAACCACGCCTACCGCGCGTCGCGGTACTTCTTCGAGACAACCCTCGTCGACCGCTAGATTCTGCGGTTCCCGGCGTCACGCCCTCGTGAGGCTGTTCTCGGGGCTGGGCGGGTGTCCCTTCGTCGCCCAAGATCGGTCCAAAAGTCCGAATGTCAGGACAAACTCTTGACAACCTGATGTGAGCCGGATTACGTTTCCAGTCGTACCCGCGGACCGCTGACCATTTCGCACCTGTGCCCTCGAAACTGCTGCGCCAATTCCGTGAAGGGTGAGGTCGGCTCCGCTTCCTGGTTCGCGTGAGCGCCGCTTGAGCGTCTGTTAGTGCTGTGGTGCAAGGGATTTGGACCTACGGTCCGAGTAGGTCGACAGGCCGAGTAGCAGGGTCGGATTTTGACCTGCAGTCCTAATGTCCGAACAAACTATTGACATCTGCGTGTGATGCGTATTACATCGAAGCAGAATCGCCGAGGGTCGACCGAGTCGGCTGCGCCTAGCTTTATCCGAGAGGAAGAGTCCATGAAGTTGCAACGAGGCCCGCAGCGCCGTTGGGTCAAAATCGTCGGCATCGCGATCGCGGCGACCACGCTGGCGGCTTGCTCCAGCACCGGTGGTAAGCCCGCGGCGACCGGCGGCGGGTCGAATGCCGGCCAGGCGAACACGCCGCGGGTGACGATCGCGATGATCACCCATGAGGTGCCTGGTGACTCCTTCTGGGATCTGATCCGTAAGGGTGCGCAGGCCGCAGCCGACAAGGACAACATCGAACTGCGTTATTCCGCTGACCCGGAGGCGCCGAACCAGGCCAACCTGGTGCAGAGCGCCATCGACAGCAAGGTCGCCGGCATCGCGGTGACCTTGGCGAAGCCGGATGCGATGGCCCCGGCCGTCAAGGCCGCACTGGACGCGAACATTCCGGTGGTCGCCTTCAACTCGGGCTACGACAACTGGAAAGCCATGGGCGTCCAGGAGTACTTCGGCCAGGACGAGAAGATCGCCGGCGTTGCCGCAGGCGAGAAACTCAACACCGACGGCGCCAAGAAGATCCTCTGCGTCATCCAGGAACAGGGCCAGGTCGCGCTCGAAACCCGTTGCGCCGGAGTAACCCAGGGCTTCAAGGGCTCGACCGAGTTGCTCAACGTCAACTCCAAGGACATGCCGTCGGTGGAGTCGACCATCACCGCCAAACTGCAGCAGGACCCGTCGATCGACCACGTCGTCACCCTGGGTGCGCCCATCGCGCTCGCCGCGGTGCAGTCAGTCGGCAACGCAGGCAGCCAGGCCAAGATCGTCACCTTCGACACCAACGCCGCCCTCGTCGATGCGATCAAGAACGGCCAGGTCCAGTGGGCCGTCGATCAGCAGCCGTTCCTGCAGGGTTACCTGGCGATCGACTCGCTGTGGCTGTTCATCAACAACAAGAACCTGATCGGCGGCGGGCAGGCGACTCTGACTGGTCCGTCGTTCATCGACCAGTCCAACATCGATGCCGTGGCCGCGCTGGCCAAGGCCGGCACTCGCTAAGCGACGAAGAGGTACACCATGACTACTCAAGCCGACCTCGACCTCGGGACTCACAAGGTTGTCACCGATGAACGAGTTAGGGAGCAGAATCGCCTGCAGCGGTTGCTGATTCGGCCGGAAATGGGCGCGCTGATCGGCGCGGTGGGAATCTTCATCTTCTTCGCCATCGTGGCCGCGCCCTTCCGGAGCCCGGAAGCGCTGGCGACCGTGCTCTACGCCAGCTCGACGATCGGCATCATGGCGGTGGCCGTCGGCCTGCTGATGATCGGCGGCGAATTCGATCTCTCGTCGGGCGTCGCCGTCACCACCAGCTCACTGGCCGCGTCGATGCTGGCCTACAACCTGCATCTCAACCTATGGGTGGGTTCGGCACTGGCGCTGGTGGTCTCGCTGGCGGTCGGCTTCTTCAACGGCTACATGGTGATGCGGACCAAGATCCCATCCTTCCTGATCACCCTGAGCAGCTTCCTGATGCTCACCGGTATCAACCTCGCGGTCACCAAGCTGATCAGCGGCCAGGTCGCCACCCCGAGCGTCTCGGACATGCAGGGCTTCGACTCAGCCAAGGCGGTCTTCGCGTCGTCGTTCACCATCGGCAGTGTGTCCATCCGGATCACGGTGCTGTGGTGGATCCTGTTCACGGTGGTCGCCACATGGGTGCTGTTCAAGACCCGGATCGGCAACTGGATCTTCGCCGTCGGGGGCAACCAGGACAGCGCCCGCGCAGTCGGTGTGCCGGTGACCAAG
Source organism: Mycolicibacterium komossense (assembly GCF_025822605.1). GTDB lineage: Bacteria > Actinomycetota > Actinomycetes > Mycobacteriales > Mycobacteriaceae > Mycobacterium > Mycobacterium komossense. The sequence goes on from NZ_JACKTY010000014.1 coordinate 187,504, forward strand.
GTCAAGGTCGGCTTGTTCATGTTCGTCGGCTTCACGGCGTGGTTCGTCGGTATGCATCTGCTCTTCTCGTTCAACACGATTCAGTCCGGGCAGGGCATCGGCAACGAGTTCCTCTACATCATCGCCGCGGTCATCGGTGGCTGTCTGCTCACCGGCGGTTACGGCACCGCCATCGGCACCCTGATCGGTGCCTTCATCTTCGGAATGACCAACCAGGGCATCGTCTACGCCGGATGGAATCCGGACTGGTTCAAGTTCTTCCTCGGCGCGATGCTGCTCTTCGCGGTGATCGCCAACAACGCGTTCCGTGCGTACGCGGCCAAGCGATAGGGAGAGAGATCACCATGAGTACCACTGCCGAAGCCCCCATCGCCCAAACCCCGGCCGGTGGTGGTGTGCCGCTGATCGAGCTCAAGGGCGTGGGGAAGAGCTACGGAAACATCATCGCGCTCAAGGACATCAACCTGCGGGTAGGTGCCGGACAGGTGACCGGTGTCCTCGGTGACAACGGCGCGGGCAAGTCGACGCTGATCAAGATCATCGCCGGCCTGCACAAGCCCACCGAAGGCGAGCTGCTGGTCGACGGCGAACCGATGACCTTCGAGTCACCCAAGGACGCACTGTCCAACGGGATCGCGACGGTGTACCAGGATCTGGCCGTCGTAGCCCTGATGCCGGTGTGGCGCAACTTCTTCCTCGGCCAGGAGCTGCGCAAGAAGGGCTTCCTGAGGTCGCTGGACATCAACGCCATGCGAGCCATCACCATCTCCGAGCTGCACAAGATGGGCATCGACCTGCCCGATGTCGACGCGCCGATCGGTTCGTTGTCCGGCGGTCAGCGCCAGTGCGTGGCGATCGCCCGTGCGGTGTTCTTCGGAGCCCGCGTGTTGATCCTCGACGAGCCCACTGCCGCACTCGGCGTGAAACAGTCCGGTGTCGTGCTGCGCTACATCACTGCCGCAAAGGAACAGGGTTTCGGGGTCATCTTCATCACCCACAACCCGCACCACGCGCATATGGTCGGCGACCACTTCGTCCTGCTCAACCGCGGCAAGCAGAAGCTCGACTGCACCTACGACGAAATCACCCTGGAGCACCTGACACAGGAGATGGCCGGCGGCAACGATCTCGAAGCACTCGCACACGAGCTGGGCCGCAAGTAATCTCCGACGCCGAACCCCCTCGACCGAACAGGTCGGCGGGGCTGTGGTTTTCAGCGCCGAGACAGGGCGAAGATGCGTAGCTCACGGCTCGTTCGCGTCACGTAGGCCCGATACATCGGGTATTCGCAGAACCGCTGCAGGCCTCGCTCTCGGTCGTCGCCGGTCAGCAGAGTCGCCGTCACCGGAACCTCTTCGCCGCCAATGGCCGCCAAGGCGTCCGGATTGGCGAGCAGGTTCGACGACCACGCCGGGTGGCGTTCTTGGCCGAAATTGCTGCCGAGAACCAGCAGGCGGTCCCCGTCGCGCAGAAAGCTGAGCGCGCTACGCCGAGGCTGGCCCGACCTTCTGCCCGTCGTCGTCAGCAGCATTCCGGGCAGCGAGGTAGGCCCGAACAGCGTGTACTTCCCATTCGTCGCAGCCATGACACGGCGATCCCACGGAACCAGCGCTCGGATGAACCGGGAGCCCGCCGGCGTCGAGGCGAACTTCATCACCGGCTGGAACAGCGGCGACGGCTCGGCACTGCCCCAGTGCGTCTGTGGAAAGGGTTGTTCATCTGGCACGGCAACATAGTGCACTGACCAAGATTCCGGCGGTGCCGGTTCGGGGTAAGTGCGTCAGACGGTGAACGCCGCCCGAAACGCCGTCAGCGCTGCCTCGCTGTCGCCGGCCGCCCAGCCCTCCATCGCGACGGTTCCGGTGTAACCCATCTCGGCTAATGCCCTGGCGACAGCGGGGTAGTGGATCTCGCCGGTTCCCGGCTCACACCGGCCCGGCACATCCGCGACCTGAATCTCGCCGATGGCATCGCCGCAGCGGCGGACCAGTTCGACGAGATTCCCTTCGCCGATCTGGGCGTGATACAGATCGAGGTTCATCTTGACGTGTGGGTGCCCGACGGCTTCGACCAGTGCGAGGGTGTCCTTCGCCCGGGCCAGCGGGACTCCCGGGTGGTCGAGGATTGTGTTGAGGTTCTCGACGCAGAACGTCACTCCTGCTTGCTCGCCGAGCGCGCCGAGTGCCTCGAGTCCGCGTAGTGCAGAGAGCCACATCGGCCCGGTGGACCGATATTGCGGTCGGGCTGCCTGGCCATCGATGAGCTCCCCGGTGTGCAGATTCAGTCGCGGAACCCCAAGTACCTCAGCGGCTTTGATGCTCATTGCCGCGGTCCGTAGCACTTCCCGGGCGCCGTCCGGGTCGTGGAGGTCACCGTGCAGATAGCCGGTCATCGAGCCGAACCGCGCACCGGTGGCAGCCAACGCGGTCAAGTCCTTGTCATCCCAGCTCCAGATCTCCACGCCGAACCCAAGGTCGGCTATCCGCTTCACCCGTTCGACGATATCGAGATCGGTGAACACCATTTCCGCGCTGACAGCCAGGTCGAAGCTCATGCCCGTACCGCCACGGCAAGCATGATCGGATGTCCACTGCGGACGAATTCGGCTGCGGCAAGTGCGATCTCCGGCGCGACGCGGGCGTCCTGGCCCGTGACGGATGGGGGATTGCCGGCCTGCACGTGTTTGACGAAGTCGGCGAACTGCGCGGTATAAGCGTCGTGGAACGACATCACGTACTCCCGATTTGCCTAGAACGTTCTAGAAACTAGACAAAGTAAAGCGGCCGCCGTGGCGTTCGTCAAGAAGTTACTAGAACGTTCTACACTGCGGGATATGCGGGACAGGCCGACACTTGCCGACGTTGCCGAGCGCGCCGGCGTATCACGGGCGTTGGTGTCGATCGTGATGCGCGAAGCGCCCGGCGCCAGCGATGCGACGCGACTGCGGGTACGCCGGGCCGCCGACGAGATCGGGTACCGGCCCGATCAGCGCGCGCGGATACTCCGTTCGCAACGGGCCAATCTCCTCGGGGTGGTCTTCACCGCAGGTCAGGAGTTTCATGCCGGTCTGGTCGACGGCGTCTACCTGGCGGCAAAATCACGTGGTTATGACGTGCTGCTCAGCTGTGTGACACCGCACCACGACGAGCGTGAGGCCGTCCGCACGCTGCTCGACGACCGATGTGAGGCCCTGGTGCTGATCGGCTCGGAGTTGCCGGTCCGGGAGCTGTCCGGTCTCGACGCCAACCTTCCGGTCGTGGTGATGGCCCGCAAGGTGCGCGGTGTCGATGCGGTTCGCACCGATGATGTGGCCGCCGCCGAACTCGCCGTCTCTCACCTCGCTGCTCTCGGCCACTCGGCGATCACTTTTCTGGACGGCGGCCGCGCGCCCGGTGCGGCCGAGCGGCGCAAGGGTTTTCGCAAGGCGGCAGCCGCCCTGGAGGTGACGGCACAGACCGTCGACGGCGGAAGCACCGAACGTGAGGGCGCGACGGCTGCCGCCGGAATGATCGCGGCGCGGTCGAGTCTGCCCACCGCTGTCATCGCGTTCAACGACCGCTGTGCGCTGGGCTTCATCGATGTGGCGATCAGAGCCGGAGTTCCGATCCCGCACGATATTTCGGTCGTCGGCTTCGACAACAGCCCGCTGGCAGGTCTGGCTCATGTCGACCTGACGACGATCGGTCAGGACAGTGCCCGGCTCGCTGAGCTTGCCGTCGCCCGCGCGGTGGAACGGATCGACACCCCGGCAGACACCGTGGTCGATGCGGTATCCGAACCGCGGCTTGTGGTGCGCGGTTCGACGGCGCCGCCTCGTTAGGGCGCGCTACCGCGGCTCCGTTGGTGCGTCGTCGTCTGCTTCGGGGTGGAGGAGTTCCTCGGGGTGGTGGTGTTTGTTGATGCGGCCGTGGCCGGTGTCCAGCTGTGGTGGTGGGATCCATTCGGTGCGGCCGTCTTTGCGTTTCCGGGTGCGCCACCCGCCGGGTGTGACGAGCCGGTTGTGGGGGCCGCAGGCCAGGGTGAGGTCGTTGATGTTGGTGTGGCCGTCATCGGCCCAGTCGCATTCGGCGTGGTGGACTTCGGTGAGGAATCCGGGGACGGTGCAGCCGGGGAATGTGCAGCCGCGGTCTTTGGCGTGCAGGACGATCCGCTGATCGGCCGAGGCGATCCGCTTGCTGCGACCCAAGTCCAGTACCCGCCCCATGTGGTCGAAGATCACCAGGTAATGAAACGCGTGGGAGGCCAGNCGGACGACGTCGGTCATCGGCATGCGGGTGCCACTCGAGGTGACTGCCAGCCCAGCCCCGGATTCGAGTTCTGTGAGGGTGGTGGACACCACGACGGTGACGGGCAGCCCGTGGTGGCTACCCAGTTCTCCNGAGGACAGGGTGTTGCGGCCCATCGCCGTCAGTGCGTCATGCTGGCGCTGGGCGGGGGTGCGGCGATCAGTCTGAACCTGTTCCTGGCTGGGTCGGCCTTTGGACAGGGTGTTGCGGCCCATCGCCGTCAGTGCGTCATGCTGGCGCTGGGCGGGGGTGCGGCGATCAGTCTGAACCTGTTCCTGGCTGGGTCGGCCTTTGACACAGGGGGTCTCGTCGTCGGGGTTGCACATGCCCGGTGCGGCCCATTTCGAGAACACCGCCTCCACCGTGGCCCGCAACTCCCGGGGTGATCTGCCCGGAGATGGTGGACATCGCATCCGGGCCCTGCCGGCCGATGGTGACCCCGCGTTTACGGGCCGTGGCCCGCAACTCCCGGGGTGATCTGCCCGGAGATGGTGGACATCGCATCCGGGCCCTGCCGGCCGATGGTGACCCCGCGTTTACGGGCCCGGTCGGCATCGGAGAACTCCCCATCGGGATTGACCAGCGCAGCAATCAGGGCTGCTGCTTTACGCAACTCTTCGGGCCCGAACTCGGCGGCCACCCCAGCCAACTCGGCGTCGGCTTTCTCCCGGGTCGGCGTATCCACCCACACCGGCAGATCCACCCCAGCCAACTCGGCGTCGGCTTTCTCCCGGGTCGGCGTATCCACCCACACCGGCAGATCCGTGAAGAATCCCCGAATGATCGCACTATGCTCGCCACCGATGACCCCGGCAGCTTGGCCGGCCGCGACGTGCGGCATCCGCGGCGCCAACGGCTGTCCAGTCAACGCCCTACGCTCACCCAACTCCTCGGCGTCCCTGAGCCGCCGCTTGGCGTCTTTGGGGCTGATGCGTAGTGCGGTGGTCAACACATCGCTGAAATTCTTCGCGCCCAACTCTTTCGCCGACCCGTCTCAAGCGGTGTTCGATCACCGGCTGACACCGCGTCAGCGTGTCCAACCGCACCAACACCTGCACCACGTCAGGACCGGTCAACTCGTCCCACGACACCCCGGCCAGCGCCTCGACCGCACCCTCCAGCCGCGACACCGCGGTAAACGCCGCGTCGCGATCGAAGGCCAGGGCCGAACTCATGCATCGAACATTAGTTCGAACCACCGACAGGAACGTGCACCCTCCAGCCGCGACACCGCGGTAAACGCCGCGTCGCGATCGAAGGCCAGGGCCGAACTCATGCATCGAACATTAGTTCGAACCACCGACAGGAACGTGCCGTGTGCCTCACTGAAAATGCGCGCGTCCGCCCAGTGGATGGGGTTGACGTTGACACAACGCAGAGCAATCACCGAGGCGGCGCCCACCTGCTATCAGCAGGAGAGTAAACGCGACAAAGGCAAGTCGCTCGCAGCGGCGCTACAGCCCACGATCGTCACCGCCCGCGGTCGCCGGCCGGGCAAGACCGCCAAATGCGTGTTGGCGGCACTCAACGACATCGGCCGCAAGATGCCGTTCCCGACGCTGGGCGTGGACTCCGACAACGGATCGGAATTCATCCATGAACACCAACAGCGCGCACGTTTACGTGAGTCAACTTGCCTTTGCCCGCCCTGTCCACCCGCACGGGCCACTTGGCCTCACTGCGGTGTTCCGTCGGCGTCATCAGCGAAGGCATCGATTGCCGACGCAATGCGCGCACTGGCATTGTGAAGCACGGCTTCGCCATGTCCGAACCCGGCGATCTGCGCTCCTGTCGCCGCGAGTTTGTTCAGCGAACGGGTTGCGGCTTGTCGATCGACGTTGAAGACACCGAGGATCACCTCGCCATGGAATTCGGCGACCGCATCGCCCGTCAGGATAGTGTCGGCATCGGGCAAATAGAGCGCAATGCTGCCGGGTGTGTGTCCAGGGACGCCCAACACAATTGCGCCCCCGGCGAAATCGAGACTGTCACCGTCGCTCACAACCCGGTCCACCCGACACGGCGGGCTATGAGGCGGCTCGCTGGTAGCGGGATGAATCGACTGCTCCCGAGGTGTCAGGATCGGCAGCGGACCACGCTCAATGCCCCGCACATAGGCAGCGTCCGCATCCCCGGCGATCACCTCTGCCCGCGACCACCCGGCGATCTCCGCTGCCGAACCGGCGTGATCCTCGTGGAAATGGGTGAGCACAATCCTCGTAACGTCTTGCTGACTCTTTCCAAGTGCGGATAGTGCCTCCAGGATCAACCCAGCGCTGTCCGGCCAGCCCGTATCGATCAGTGTCACGCCATGGTCATCTACCCACAGGTAGCAGTTGAGCAGATGAGCCGCACCCCCGGCTATCCGGAGTCGGTACAGCGACGGGGCCAACTGCAGCAGGTCAGGAGACGACATGCGCTGACGCTATCCGTGCCCGATCATCAAAGGCCACCGAAGCCCAGGTTTTCCCCTACCGGCGAAATCACCAAGCTCAGGTTCCGATCATAGGAACTCAACAACGTCGACTCTGTCGCAACAGAAACCGCAGTGACACAGGCGACTTCGCATCCGTCGGATCCACCCGAACTCGCCTTCGGTGAAAGAGGTAGGCCGGCTAGCGAGGTTCCATGCCCGCTGCGCGGTAGGCCGCATCCACGAACGCCATGTTGTCGACGGCATCGGCCGTACCGATCGGCAGAGCAGCTCCATCGAGCACGTGCGCGGCGAACGCCTCCAACTGATAGGTGTATGACGCACGGGTGCCGAGTTTTTCGACGCGGGTGCCCTCGGAGGTCCGAATCGTGAGCCGGTCGTCGTCATTGGGTTTGATGAAGTCGTGCACCATCGCATCCCCGGCGCTGCCGAAAGCCCGGACGGTGAACCGGTACTCGTCGGCGACCATGGTGTGGCTGGTGTGACCTGTTGCGCCGCTGGGGAAGACCAGCTCGACATCGCAACTCTCGTCGACACCGGTGCCGCGCTGTACCGCAGTGGCGCCCGTGATCTCGGGTGCACCGCCGGTCAGCCCACCGAACATCCGCATCACATGCAGGCCGTAGCAGCCGAGGTCCATGAGGGCACCACCGGCCATCTCAAGCGACCAGCGAGGGTCGTCAGGCCCCGGTTCGGGCATCGTCATCAACACTTCGACCCGTCGGAGCTCGCCGAGTGTGCCGCCGGCGGCCAGCGCCAGTAGTCGTCGCATCACCGGATGGAACAGGTAGTGGAACCCTTCCAGCACCGTGACACCCGCGACCTCCGCAGCCGCGGCGACCTCCGCAGCCTCAACGCGATTGCGGGCGAATGGCTTCTCCGAGAGCACGGGCTTACCGGCGGCGATAGCGGCGAGGTTCCACGGCGCGTGCAGTGAGTTTGCCAACGGATTGTAGATAACGTCGACCTCAGGATCATTGATCACCTCGTCGTACGATCTCAAAACCTTTTCCACGCCATATTTTTCGGCAAATCCCTGAGCCCGCCCGCGATCCCGGGCGGCGACAGCGACCAGTCGGTGGCCCAGCTCGTTGGCCGGCCCGACGATGGCTGACTCCGCGATCCGGGATGCCCCGAGCACGCCGATCCGCATACCTGTCATGCCGGGCTCTTGACCCCTCGCAGGAACTCGACACTGGCCAGCACGTCACCCAACGGGCCCGCATCGGTCGGCTCGGCGTCCAGAATATTGTCCTGCTCCATGACGTACCAGCCGTCATAGCCGTTGTCTTGCAACGTCTTCACGATGCCCGCGATGTCGACGTCACCGGCACCGAGCGGCACATACATCCCCGCGGCCACTGCCTCGGTGTAGGTCATCTCACCCGACTGCACCTTTGCGGCGAGTTCGAGATCGACGTCCTTGAGGTGGGTGTGCTTGATGCGCCCGGGCACCTGCAGTGTCAGGGCCAGTGGATCGGTTCCGCCGATCAGCAGGTGCCCGGTGTCCAGACACAGGGGGATCGCCGAACCTGCCAGCACTCGGTCGACGTCGTCGCGGGTCTCGACCATGGTGCCGACGTGCGGGTGCAGCGTCGCGACCAGGCCCTGCGCGGTCACCACCTCAGAGATCCGGTCCAAGTTGGCGAAAAGCGTTGTCCACTGGGCATCGTCGAGTTCTGGTCGGGAGTCGTAACCTTCGGCGCCCGTCGACGCGGCGAGTACCACCACATCGGCGCCGGCAGCGACCAGGGATTCCAGCGGACCGGCCAGCTCATCCAACGGATCGTGGCCGGTGTCATGCAGCAGCACCGGCACGAACCCCCCGACGCAGGTCAGCCCGAAGCGTGCCAGCGTCGCCGTCAACTCCGCGGGGTCTGCAGGCAAGAACCCGTCCGGGCCGAGTTCGGTTGCGGTCAGACCTGCTTCGCGCATCTCGGTCAGCACCCGCTCGGGAGAGAGCTGGTAACCCCAACCCGGAACCTCGCAGACCCCCCACGAGATCGGGGCTCCGGCAATACGAAGGGCACTCATGACTCACGAACCTCCTTGATGGTGACCGGTGCGCCACGGCGCAACGACTCGGCGGCTGCTTCGGCGATCCACGCCACCTCAACGGCATCGGCCACGGTGGCACCCAGGACGGGGCCACCCTTGACGACTTCGACGAAACCGGCCAACTCGGTGCGGAACGCCTCGGTGAAGCGGTCCATGAAGAAATTGTGGGGCTGCCCCACGGGGAACCCGGATGGGCCGGAGTTCTCCGGGTCCATGTTTCGCACCGGGACACCCTGGTCCCAGCCGGCGACGACGGTGTCGTCGAAGCCGTGCACCTCGAGCCGGCAGTCATAGCCGCGGCCGTTGTATCGGGCGTTCGAGATCACGCCAAGGGCGCCGCCGTCGAACCGCACTACGACGGCCGCGGTGTCGACATCACCGTATTCGGTGAACAGTGGGTCGCCCTGCACTGTGCCGGTGGCGTATACCTCGACGGCTTCCTGTCCGGTGATCCAGCGGACGGTGTCGAAATCGTGGACGGCGCAGTCCCGGAAGATGCCGCCGGAACCTTTGATGTAGTCCAACGGCGGGGGAGCGGGATCCATCGTGGTGCTGCGCACGGTGGTCAGGTGGCCTAGGGCGCCGCTGTCCACCGCCACCTTGGCGGCCGCGAAGGCCGCGTCGAACCGGCGCTGGTAACCGATCTGGACCGGCACACCGTTGCGGGCGATCGCCTCGGCGACCTTGGCGCTCTCGGTCGCCGTCGAGGCGACGGGCTTCTCGCAGAAGGTGGGTAGACCGCGTTCGACCGCGGCCAGCGTCAGCGAGGCGTGGGCCGGGGTGGCCGCGGCGACGACGATGCCGTCGACGCCGGAAGCGAACAGTGCATCGACCGAATCAACTGGTGTGGCACCGTATTTCGTCGCAATCTGCTTGACGATATCGGGCCGCTCGTCGGTGATCAGCAGGCCGTCGAGACCGGGGAGGTTCATCAGCGTATCGGTGTGGAAAGCGCCGATGCGGCCGAGCCCGATCAGTCCTAACGTGGTCATGGAATTCTCCGTTCATCCTGGCCGCGAAGGGCGGCGTCGAGTTGTTCTGCGGTCTGCTTGGCGGCCAGCGCGGCCAGGACGGTGTCGACCTGGCTGGCGGGTGCCAGGCTGCCGATGGGCTGGTCCCGGTCGAGGTTGGTGGGGAACGGGTAGCCCTCGGCGGTGGCGACGACGGCGTTACGGATGTCCTGCGTGGGACGGCCGGCGGCCTGCATGGCCTGCAGCGATGGATACACCGCCCGGATCATCGCGCCGCGGTCCAGCGACTCCATTGCACGGCCGAACGGCGACGACACCTGCAGCAGGTTGGCCATCCGCTTGATATCGGTCGACTTGTTGGTGCCTGCAGCGTGATAGAGCGCCGGGTTGAAGAAGACCGCGTCGCCCTTTCGCAGTGGAATCTGCACCTGATGCTCGGCGAAGAACTCGATGAACTCGGGCCGGTAGAACGCGATATAGCCCGCGGCGAACTTCTGGGAGTGCGGCACCAGCATGGTCGGGCCGCTCTCGATGGGCATGTCGCAGTGCGCGACAGCACCCTGCAGTGTCAGGACCGCCGACATGCGGTGCATGTGTGTCGGATATGCCCCAAGCTGGTCCTCGTTGACGAAGCCCAGGTGGTAGTCGCGGTGGGGAACCTGCGCTGCACCACCAGGATTGACGACGTTGACCTGCGAGGTGACCTGGTAGACCGGTCCCAGCCAAGCCTGCGACACCATCGCCAGCGCGTCGTTGGCGTAGTAGTGGGCGAATACCGCCGGGGAGTGCAGGGCGAGTTTCTGGGCGGCGTTCCAGAGACGGTCGTTGGCGCCCGGCTTGCCGAAGTGGTCACCGGCGGCCCCGCCGGCCGCGCGCTGCGCGCGGATCAGATCGCGAAACGCCTCACTGGCCGCGTCCACGACGTCGTCTTCGAAAGCTCCCTCGATGACGATGACGCCAGGACCGTCCGCGAAGGCGTGGATCAGCTCGGCCTGCACGGCTCGGCGCTCAGCGTTGGCGATGCCCGCCGCGGTGTACACCAGCACGCCGGACCGGACATCGTTGGCGTGGGGGTAGTCGGCCAGGGCCGTAGGTCGGAGTACCTGGCCGCGGAAATCGTCGAGGCTGCAGTCGGCCTCCTCGATCCAGGCGTGCCCGGCCGCAGTCGAGGAGGTGACGAATGGGGTGGACATGGCGCCAAGTCTTGCTGTGGAATGAGCCACAATCAACACCACAAACCCATCAAAAAACCATCAGGTCAGCGGTCGCACCAGTAAGGAGCCGTCACCGTGGGGCACCGGTACAAAGTCCGAGAAATCGCTCAGCAGTCCGGCCTGAGCGAGGCCACGGTCGATCGTGTCCTCAACAACCGGCCCGGCGTCCGGGAGAACACACGCGCCGAAGTGCAGCAGGCCATCGCCGATCTAGACAAACAGCGCGCTCAGCTCCGCCTCAACGGCAGGCGCTATCTCATCGACGTCGTCATGCAGACGCCTCAGCGGTTCTCCGATGCGTTCCGTGGCGCCGTGGAGGCCGAGCTGCCCACTTTTGCTCCGGCGATGCTGCGGGCCCGTTTCCATCTGTGGGAGTCGGGCGCGACGGCGGCGACGGTCGAGCAGCTGGCCCGGCTGCGGGGCAGTCACGGTGTCATCCTCAAGGCGGCCGACGATCTCGCGGTGGCCGAGGCGATCGACGGTCTGGTCGAGGCCGGCACTCCCGTCGTGACCTACACAACTGACGTGCCGAACAGCTTGCGGTACGGCTATGTCGGTATCGACAACCACGGCGCAGGCGTGACTGCGGCGTATCTGATGCACCAGTGGCTTTCGGCGGGTGCCGCCTCAGCGAACATCGCCGTGTTGATCACCCTGTCGAGGAATGTCTTCCGCGGCGAGGGCGAACGCGAGGTCGGCTTCCGGTCGGCGCTGCGCGGCGCGGGTCTCGACGTCATCGATGTCACCGACAGCGACGGTATCGACGCCACCAATGAACGGTTGGTGCTCGACGCGCTGCGCCGCCACCCGGAGATCGAGGCGGTGTATTCGGTCGGTGGCGGCAACGCGGCCACGGTGGCTGCATTCGAGAAGTTGGGGCGGGCGTGCAGAGTCTTTATCGCCCATGACCTCGATGCCGACAATCGTCGGCTTTTGCGCGACGGCCGGATCTCCGCGGTACTGCACAACGACCTGCGCGCCGACGCGCGGCTGGCGCTGCGGATGATTTTGCAAGCCCGCGGTGCGCTTCCTGCTGAACCGGTGCGGCCGGTGCCCGTGCAGATCGTCACCCCATACAACATTCCCGGCTGACTTTGTGCGCTGAGCGGTTGCCCAGGATGAGTTCAGGGACTCAAATTCGTAAGTTACTCGCGCGTACGTACCTGTTCTTAGACTTTTTCGGCCAGCAAAAGTGACGAAAACCACAATATTGTCTCAATCACTGCTCGTTCACCTCCCTGAGCTGCGAGTTAATCTGGGCGTTACCGGCGTGTCTTCGCAGTCCAGCGTGAAGTCATGCCTAAGGAAAGTGCAATAATCGGTACTGCGAGTGACACCAACTTCTGCAGGCATTCACTTGACGGCGCGTCCAAGCAGACTGCGACGGAAATGCTGTGGCAGATCAGACGATGCAGTCGGCTGACAAGACAGTGAGAAAGGCGGAGTCGTGGGTCCGACGGACAACGGAACCAGTTCGCACCCTCGGGAAAAACTCGAAAAGGTCGTCATCCGGTTCGCTGGTGACTCCGGCGACGGTATGCAGCTCACGGGGGATCGATTCACTTCTGAGGCAGCACTTTTCGGCAACGACTTGGCCACGCAGCCCAACTACCCCGCGGAGATCCGGGCGCCTCAGGGCACCCTCCCCGGCGTCTCATCGTTCCAGATCCAGATCGCCGACTACGACATCCTGACCGCGGGTGACCGTCCCGACGTGCTGGTGGCGATGAATCCCGCAGCACTCAAGGCCAACATCGCCGACCTGCCGCGCGGCGGTCTCGTCATCGCCAACTCTGACGAGTTCACCAAGCGCAACCTGGCCAAGGTCGGCTACGACTCCAACCCGCTCGAAGACGACAGCTTGTCCGACTTCGTCGTGCAGGCCGTCGCGATGACCACGCTGACTCTTGGCGCTGTCGAGCAGATCGGCGCGTCCAAGAAGGACGGGTCCCGCGCCAAGAACATGTTCGCGCTCGGCCTGCTCTCATGGATGTACGGCCGCCCGATCGAGACCAGCGAGACCTTCATCCGCGAGAAGTTCGGCCGCAAGCCCGATATCGCGGAGGCCAACGTCCTCGCCCTCAAGGCCGGCTACTACTACGGCGAGACCACCGAGGCGTTCGGCACCACCTACCTGATCTCCCCGGCCAAGCTGGCCTCCGGCGAGTACCGGCAGATCTCCGGAAACACCGCACTCGCCTACGGCATCGTCGTGGCCGGCCAGCTGGCCGATGTCCAGGTGATGCTGGGCAGCTACCCGATCACCCCGGCGTCGGACATCCTGCACGAGCTGTCCAAGCACAAGAACTTCAACGTGCTGACGTTCCAGGCCGAGGACGAGATCGCGGGCATCGGTGCCGCCATCGGAGCGTCCTATGGCGGTTCGCTCGGCGTGACCACCACCTCCGGCCCGGGCATCTCGCTGAAGTCCGAGGCGATCGGACTCGCTGTGATGGCTGAGCTTCCGCTGTTGGTCGTCGACGTGCAGCGTGGTGGCCCGTCCACCGGTCTGCCGACCAAGACCGAGCAGGCCGACCTGCTGCAAGCGCTGTACGGCCGCAACGGCGAGTCCCCGGTTGCCGTTTTGGCGCCGCGCTCACCGTCGGACTGCTTCGAGGTTGCCGTCGACGCCGTCCGGATCGCGCTGAAGTACCGCACCCCGGTGATCATCCTGTCGGACGGTGCCATCGCCAACGGCTCCGAACCGTGGCGCATCCCGGATGTCGAAAGCTTCGAGTCGATTCCGCATATTTATGCCAAGGCAGGCGAGCCGTTCCAGCCGTACGCCCGCGACCCCGAGACCCTGGCACGGCAGTTCGCCATTCCGGGAACCCCTGGGCTCGAGCACCGCATCGGCGGCCTAGAGTCGGCCAACGGTTCGGGCAACATCTCCTATGAGCCGGCCAACCACGATCTGATGGTGCGTCTGCGGCAGGCCAAGATCGACGGCATCACCGTTCCTGACCTGGAGGTCGACGACCCGACCGGCGACGCGGAGCTGCTGTTGCTCGGTTGGGGTAGTTCGTACGGTCCGATCGGTGAGGCGTGCAGGCGGGCCCGCCGCAAGGGCATCAAGGTGGCGCACGCGCAGCTGCGCAATCTCAACCCGTTGCCGGCCAATATGGGCGAGGTCCTGCGGAAGTACCCGAAGGTCGTTCTTCCGGAAATGAACCTCGGACAGCTCGCGCTGCTGTTGCGCGGCAAGTTCCTCGTGGACATCCAGTCGGTGACGAAGGTGGAAGGCATGGCGTTCCTGGCTGAAGAGGTCGAAGGCATCATCGCCGCCGCCCTCGACGGAACGTTGAGCGAAAAGGAAAGCGACAAGGCCAAGTTCGCGCGGTTGGCAGCGGCCACCGTCGACACAGCCGTAGGAGCGGATGCATGACTGACGTGATGGGAAGCCTGTCGGGTGTCGAGCACCGGGATCTGGGCCTGACGCCGCTGACGAAGATCAGCGGTGTGCCCACCACTGACGAGCAACTGAAGGCGAAAGACTTCGCCAGCGACCAAGAGGTCCGCTGGTGCCCCGGTTGTGGCGACTACGTCATCCTCAACACCATCAAGCAGTTCCTGCCTGAGCTCGGCCTCAAGCGCGAGAACATGGTCTTCGTCAGTGGTATCGGCTGCTCGAGTCGTTTCCCCTATTACCTGGAGACCTACGGCCTGCACTCGATCCACGGCCGGGCTCCGACGTTCGCGACCGGCCTGGCGCTGGCCCGCGACGATCTGTCGGTCTGGGTGGTCACCGGTGATGGGGACGCCCTGTCGATCGGTGGCAACCATCTGATCCACGCGCTGCGGCGCAATGTGAACGTGACGATCCTGCTGTTCAACAACCGGATCTACGGGTTGACCAAGGGCCAGTACTCGCCGACATCTGAAGTCGGCAAGGTCACCAAGTCGACACCGATGGGGTCGCTGGACCATCCGTTCAACCCGGTCTCGCTCGCGCTGGGGGCTGAGGCGTCGTTCGTCGGCCGTGCACTGGACTCGGACAAGAAGGGGCTGACCGAGGTGCTGCGCGCCGCGGCCGCCCATCGCGGTTCAGCTCTGGTCGAGATCATGCAGGACTGCCCGATCTTCAACGACGGCTCTTTCGACGCGCTGCGCAAAGAGGGTGCCGAAGAGCGGGTCATCAACGTCCACCACGGCGAGCCGATCACCTTCGGCGCCAACGGTGAGTATTGCGTGGTGCGCTCCGGCTTCAGCCTCGACGTGGCCAAGACCGCCGACGTCTCCGTGGACGAGATCGTGGTGCACGACGCCAACGTCGACGACCCGGCCTACGCGTTTGCGTTGTCGCGGTTGTCGGACCAGAACCTCGAGCACACTGTCATGGGGATCTTCCGGCAGGTCAGCCGACCGACTTACGACGAATCGGCGCGTGGTCAGGTCAGTTCCGCGATCGAAACCATCCCGAGCGACCGCGCTGCACTGCAATCGCTGCTTCGTGGTCGCGATACCTGGACCGTCGACTGACGCGTGGCGTAATCTGACCGCCATGTCCTCCTCGCTGGCCGGTGTCGTGCTGGCAGGTGGGGCATCGAGGCGGATGGGTCGCGATAAGGCGACTGTGATATTTCGTGCGACGGGCCATCCGGCGTCCGGCTCAGGGGAAGCGAAAACCATGGTGGAACTGGTGGTTTCGGCCGTCGCCGCAGTATGCGAGCCGGTATTCGTCATCGCCGCGCCAGGTCAACCGCTGCCACCGCTGTCCGCCACCGTGCTACGTGATGAAGTGCGTGGCGTCGGGCCGTTGTTGGCCACGGGGCGTGGTTTGCGGGCCGCTGCGGAGGTGGGAGCGGAGCGCGCCTTCGTCTGCGCGGTCGATATGCCGTTGATGACAGCTGCGCTGATCGACGGGCTCGCCGCGCATCACGGTGTCGACGTGGTCCTGCCGTGGGATGGTCGCGACCATTACCTCGCCGGGGTGTACCGCACGTCGTTGGCGGGCCGGATCGACGAACTGGTAGCTGCCGGCGAGCGCAGCATGCGCGCCCTGGTGGATTCGGTGAACACCCAGCGGATCGTGATGCCGGAGTCCGAAGCGTTGACAAACGTCAACGTGGCCGCGGATATCGGCTGAAACTCAGCAAATACCCGGCCTGATGTTTTCTGGGCTCGTCAGTCCGGATTGATGCTGCCGGTCCCGGTCGTACGCCGGCCCGGCATCGACTGACCACCGTCTGTTCGCTGCACTAATTCTGTTCCAGTTCAACATCTTTGAAAAAGAGTAGGCTGTCTCACTAACGGGCGCAACCGATTAGCCACCTACGCCTCGAAGGCGCGATTAGTCCGCGGCGGGTTCTTGACCTCGTTCGGCGGCCGACGGTCGAGGTTGAGGATTGTGCCGAGAGGTCCCGGACGCACATGTGAAATCAGTTGCTGTACAACATATTCAGCCGGTGGCGACGCTGGGCGAACCGATAGTCGACGGTGCGCAGCGTGTTTCGGCCTTCTCTACTACGTTGTCTCGGGCATCACTAATTATGTTCTAAGGCAACAGAGTTCGATAGATTGCCGATATGTGAATCGATGTAGTTTGCAGCTAATACCTATGGTGGACACGGGTTCTCGGCTTGTACCCCGTGGGCCACATCAGCAACATCTGCCACTTGGCCGCGTATTTCTCTGTCCCGCAGTCCATGTGTGCGCCGCTTTTCGTGTCGCAGCTCACAAAATGATGGTGATTTGGATCACGGGCACCGTCATTGACATGGCGTTTGGGTGCAGCGGGAAAGGGAACGTTGACCTGCGCAGACGACTGTCGGATTCAACCGTGATCTGTCTGTTATCGAAACGAGATACCCGCTCGACCGATGTGACTAAACCGAATCTGGTCCGTACGGTCCAATCTGTTCCCAGCGGGAGCAAATAACTCAAGAAACAAACCCTGCGTGTGAGTGGGGCTGACGAAGGCCCGAGCGGGCTCGTCAGCCGCCGGATCGATCTTGCGGATCGATCTTCCGGCGAGGCTTCGCTGCCTGCCCTGTCGTGCCTGACCGAGATGGCACGCCCCGACAAATCACTCCGTCTCTCAGCGGCATCTGAGAGTCATGAGCGCCCACCCCGGTGGGAGTTGCTTCGGCGCGCGCGTGGCGAAAGGAACGATGTTGAAGAACCTCCGCACAAAGCTCACGATGGCGGCGATCGGTGGAGCGCTCGTCGCGACGCCGATGGCCCTGTCCACTGCTACCGCAAACGCGGATTCGGTGAACTGGGATGCGGTCGCGTCATGTGAGTCCGGCGGAAACTGGTCGATCAACACCGGGAACGGCTACCACGGCGGCCTCCAGTTCACGCTCGGCACTTGGCGTGCCAACGGTGGCTCGGGCATGCCGGAGCATGCGAGCCGAGAAGAGCAGATCAGGGTTGCCGAGAACGTCAAGGCCTCCCAGGGCATCGGTGCGTGGCCCGTCTGCGGCCGGCGCGGTTAATCACCCACGTGACTGCGTTGCGCCGCGCATCCACAGTGTGGATGCGCGGCGCAACGCAGTTTTTGTGTCTCAGCAGGGCTCGTATTCGACTCCCTGCGGACCGAATGGTTCGGTGTGACCCGCTCATCACTCCGGCGCGGTCGGCATCACGAATGCTGTCCGCGCCGCGATGCCGGCCAGATGCCGTGTCAGCAGTGCTTCGGGAACCACCGTGGTCGCCCGGGTTGCCGCAGCACTGAGCAATGACGGCCGCAGATTGACGATCCGCCCGATCAGCCGTGATTCGCGGACCAGGGAAGTGGTCCGCCCCCGCCGGAACTGTGCGAAGGCGGTGAAGGCACCGGACAGGTCTTCGCCCTGCGTGACGTACTCGGCCAGGATCGCCGCATCCTCCAGCGCCTGGCAGCCACCTTGGCCGAGGTGAGGACGCATCGGATGGGCGGCATCGCCGACCACCACGATCGGCCCGCGGGACCATTGGCGCGCCGGCGCCCGGTCGTAGAGGTCATTGCGCAGAATGTTCGCCGGTTGGGTCGCGGCGAGGATCGCGGGGACCGGGTCAGCCCAGTGCGCCAGGGTGCGACGCAGATAGGCGAGCTCGCCGTCGGGCATCTGCTGGCCTTCGGGAGCCCGTTGGGTCGCGAACCAGTAGGTCAGGTCGGACCCGAGTGGCACGTGGCCGACCTCGACGCCGGGCGCCATGGTCTCGCCCGACAGTGCCGGGTCCAGTGCGTACTGCGCAATACCGCGCCAGGCGGTGTAGCCGGCATAGCGGTCCGCGAGGTGTCCGTTGAGGTGGCGGGCCACCACCGAGTGCGTGCCGTCGGCGCCGATCACTGCCGCCGCGTCGAGCCGGGTGGAATCCGTGAGCAGGAGTCGCACGCCGTCGGCGGTGGCGACCAGGCCGCGCACCGCTGTGCCGTAACGGATGGTTCCCGGCGCCACCGCTTCGGCGAGGATGTCCCGGAGCCGGGCGCGGTCGATCACCACCAACGGCTCGCCCAGTGCGGTGACCAGACGCTCGGCTGACGGGTGCCGCAGCCAGGTGCCGTCATACCACCGCACCGCCCCGGCGGTCACCCGGCCGCCCGCTGTGCGGACCGCATCGCCCAGGCCCAATTCGTCCAGTGCGGCAAGCGCATTGGGCCAGATGCTGATTCCGGCACCTTGGGCGCTGTCGGCTGTGTTGTCCCGCGCCTCGATCACGGTGGGGGTGCGCCCGCGCCTGCGCAGCGCGACGGCTGTAGCCAGGCCGGCAATACCTGCCCCCACGATGACGATCCCACTCGTGGCGTCGTCGCTCATTCACCGACCGTAGCCGACGGGCGCCGGCGCGGACTACAGGTCGAAGATGAGCAGGGTGCTCGATGCGGTGGCCACCAACGTGCCCGACTCGTCGGTGACGGTACCTTCGGTGAAGCCAACGCGCGCACCGGATTTCACGACCGTGCCGGTGGCGGTCAGCAGTCCGCTGGTGAGCCGCACCGCTTTGAGGTAGTTCACCTTGATCTCGACCGACGTGTAGCCCTTGCCCTGAGGCAGCGCGCTGTGGAGGGCGCAGCCGGCCACCGAATCCAGCAGGGTGCACACTAGGCCGCCGTGGATGGCACCGATCGGGTTGTAGGCCGATTCGTCTGGCCGGCACGTGAACACCACGCGACCCACTTCGGCCTCGACCAGGTCGAATTCCATCAGGCCGGCGATCGGTGGGGGAGGGAGTTCGCCCGCGACCATCGCCCGTAGGTAGTCCACACCTGGCATGGCGAGGCCCTTGGCGGTCGAGGGTCCCGGCTCGTACCAACTGATGGTTTTCGAGCGCTTCGGGCCCCAGCCGTCGCGGGTGGTTTCGGTGAGCTCTGCGGTCATCGCGCTTGGGTCTCCCTGCTGGTGTCGGATAGTTGCGGTCGGCTTCGAGTGAGGTGGCGGTCGCGGTCCGGATCGTCGGCGGCCACCACATGGTCCTTGCCCCACACCAGCAGAGCCGCCAGCACCGGCAGCAATGCGCGGCCCGATTCCGTCAGCTGGTAGTCGAACCGCGGTGGGGTGGACTGGTAGGCGACGCGGGTGATGACGTCTGCGTCCCCCAGAGATTTCAGCCGGGCGGCGACGCGGTCGCGAGGCGCGCCGGTACCCGTGACGATCCCGCCGAACCTGGTGTTGCCCAGTGCGAGTTCGCGGATCACCAACAATGCCCACCGGTCGCCGACGACCTCGAGGGCGGCCGCGATGGGGCATGGCCGCCCGGGCAGCTCGGCGAGCGCTGCGATGGTCATGGCAATAGCCTGTCAGGCTATGGTTTGAATTTCAAACTGACTAGTCGAGACACGGCTGCGCGAAACTGGGAGACTGGCCGCAGTATGAGACCCGCTCTGGAGCTGACGAGCGTGCCCACGTGGGCCACCGGCGCCGTGCGCCCGGATGCCGATCTGTCCGGGCGGTACTGGAGTGTGGTCGCAGTCGGTGCCGAGGCCGAGGACATCGCTGTCGTCTGGACCGCGCAGATTGCCGCCCATGCTCCCGGTGCTGACGTTCGGGTCCACCGGGTCACCGATGACGATGCCGCGCTGGCCGCACTGGCGGCCGACCTGGCTGACGCGGTGGTCGGCTGGCGGTTGATGATCGCCGGCCCGGCGCACGCCTGTCTACACCTGCTGGCCCGGGCGCTGCGACACGGTGTTGACGATGACGAGATCATCATCGCCAGCACCGCGGTGGCCACCCGCGATGTTCGCTGCGCCCGCTGTTCGACGGTGACTCGTGCCGAGGTCGAGCTGGGAGACGCGCTGCCCTGCGCGGGATGCGGCTGCAATATCATTGTGCACCATCATGTTTCGCGCTATCTGGGAGCGCATCTGGGATATCTGGCCGATCTCGCTCATCCGCCGCCACCGGATGTGAGGTGACCGCCCTGTCGCTGCTGGTCCGCGATATCGACGACGCGGTGCCGGGCATTCGCACCGTGACGCTGGCGCGGGCAGACGGTACGCCGCTGCCGTCGTTCACTCCGGGCAGTCACATCGTCGTCGAGTGCGGCCCCGCCCCGTCCCCGGTGAACGCCTATTCCCTCACCGGTGAGAGCGTGGCTCCGACCGAATATGTCTTCTCGGTGTTGCACTGCCCTTCGGGATCGGGCGGATCGAGCTGGATCCACCGGGAATTGGCGGTCGGCGACAGCGTGGTGATCCGGCGACCACGCAGCGCCTTCGCGCCGGTGCTGTCCGCCAGAAGGCATCTGCTGGTCGCGGCGGGGATCGGCGTCACGCCGATGATCTCCCACCTGCGCAGCGCGCGGCGCTGGAGACGTGACGTGCGACTGCTGTATCTGCACCGCGACGGTCGTGGCGCCTACCTTGACCAGATCAAGGCGCTCACCGACGACGCGCAGATCTTCACCGACCGCAGCGCATTCACTGCCGCAGTGGGTCCCGAACTCGGTGACCAACCCCTCGGCACCCACCTGTACGTCTGCGGACCGTCGACGTTCATGACCGACGTGACGGCCATGGCCACCGAGTTGGGCTGGCCGCCAAGCCGAATCCATGTGGAACGGTTCGGAATCGACACCGTCGCCCCCGGCGAGCCCTTCGAGGTGACGCTCGCCGACAGCGGTGAGTCCTTCGTCGTCGAATCCAGTGTGTCGTTGCTTGAGGCGTTGCAGGCGCGTGGCTACGAGATTCCCAATCTCTGTCGACAAGGGGTGTGCGGCGAATGCCGAATCCCCGTGGTGCAGGGCAACGTCGTGCACCACGACCTCTATCTCAGCGATGACGAGAAAGCGGCCGGCGACGCCATGATGAGCTGTGTCTCACGTGCTGAGGGTGAGCGATTGGAGTTGAGGCTGTGACGCTTTCATCCGAGCCGGTGTCCACACCAGAGCTGTTGGCCGCGTTCCCATTTCCGTTCGCCGGTGACACCTATCGTTACAGCACCAATATCGAGTCGGCAGCCAATCCTGTGCCCACTGCCACCGGGAGCTGGGGGCAGCGGGTCATCGATATCGACGGGGAGTACGAACACGAGCTTGCCGAGCGTGCCCGGATCCTGGCTGCCGACCCCTCCCGGCACGCAGTGTTGCCGCATATGCGACCCGCGTGCTGGGACGCGATGCTGGCCCTGATGACGGAGCTGGCCGCCGGCTACCCGGATACCATGTCCCTGACCGGAACCGGCGACATCTGGCAGTGGTGTAACCAAAAGCTGGGAATTGCACAGGATTTCATCTTCGGTGACGAGTCGACACTGCCCGCGGAGCCGTTGGCCTATATCGGCAGCCAGGTGCAGGAAGACATCGTGCTGCTCGATCAGCGCGACGGCGACCTATTCGCGGACGCGGGGGTGGTGACCTTCGCCTCGGGCTGGTCGTTCGGGTTCGATGTCGGCATGACCTTCCTGGACATTCACGGCCCGGTGCCCGGGCTGCGGGAGTCCGGCGTCATCACCCGGGCCAGGGAATTCCTGATGCGATTGCAGGCGGGCGGGGTGTATCGCCGGACGAACTGGACCCTGGGTGCGGGTCGGCGACTGGACGCCTCCACGGAGTCCTACCCGGAATGGGGGCCCGACGTCGCGCGGGCACCAACCGTCGACGACGAGGCCTTCGGTCAGCTGATCCAACTGCGGGTGGAAGTACAACACCTGATCCGGTTGCCGGAGTCAGGGGCCATCTGCTTCCTGATCCGGACCTACATGCTGGCGCTGGTCGACGTCGCCGCTGTTGAACCGTGGCGCGCGAGGATGGCGTCGGTCTTGGCCGAACTGCCGGACGATCTGGCTGACTACAAGGGTTTTCTGCCCTACCGCGATCGCGCCGTGTCGTGGCTGAACGCGTACTCGTCGACGCGGTGAGCAGCTACTCGGCCGATATCCTCGCTCCCGGCCTCGATATCGTCTTCTGTGGGCTCAACCCGGCATTGAGCGCTGCGGGCCCCGATCTTCAAGGCCATAACTTCTCCCATCGCAGCAACCGGTTCTGGCCGGTACTGCATCTTGCGGGCTTCACCGATGTCCGTCTGGCACCCCAAGACGAGCGGCGGTTGCTCGAATATGGCTGCGGCATATCGGCTGTCGTCTCCCGGCCGACGACCCGCGCCGATGAGGTTCGGCCTGAAGAATTCCGGCAGGCCCGCCCCGAATTCGAGGTCAAGATGCGCCGCTACGCGCCCAATGTGATCGCGTTCCTCGGAAAACGAGCCTTCGCGACCATGATCGGCAGCCCCGATATCGGCTGGGGTAGGTACCCGGAGCCGTTCGCCGCGGCGACAGCCTGGGTCCTGCCCAACCCGAGCGGGCTGAATCGACGCTTCTCCCTGACTGCCCTGGTGGACGCCTATAGCGACCTCAGGTCAGCGATGGTGTAACCACGTCGTGGTCAAATAGGTAGCCATGGCTGACGTGTCCAACCCAACTCCTTTTCATGATCTCGATGCCTATATCGCGTTGCCGCGCGTGGCAGGCCTTGCGGTCAGTGCTGACGGCACGCGGGTCGTGACGACCATTGCCGAACTCAACAGCAAGCGCACCGAGTACATCCGCGCGCTATGGGAGCTGGACCCCAGCGGGCGGCGACCAGCGCGGCGCCTGACCAGGGGAGCCAAGGGTGAATCGTCGCCGGTGTTCACCGCAGACGGCGACCTGTTGTTCATCGCCGCCAGGCCGGGCGAGGACGACGACAAACCCCCGCCGGCGTTGTGGCGCCTACCCGTCGCCGGTGGCGAGGCCGAGGAACTGCTGGCGCTGCCCGGCGGCGTGGACGCGGTGCGCGCCGCCCTGGTGGCCGATCGGACGGTCGTCGCAGGCGCGATGTTGCCGTCGGCCACCGATGTCGAAGACGATCGCCGGCTGCGGAAGCTGCGCAAGGACAACTCGGTGAGTGCAATCCTGCACACCGGGTATCCGGTGCGCTACTGGGACCACGACCTCGGTCCAGACGAACCCCACCTGTTGGACGTCGCGGGAACTGAAGCCGGCCCCGACGGTGGTCCCCGAGACCTCACCCCTGCGCCCGGAGGCGCCCTGAGGGAAGCGGAATACGACGTCAGCGCGGACGGCAGCTTCGTCGTCGCCGCATGGCGAATTCGCGGCGCAGGCGCGTCGCGGCGCTCGGTGCTGATCCGCATCGATCTCGCGACCGGAGCGCGCGAGATCATCGCCGACGATCCTGACGCGGACCTGGAGAACCCCGCCATCTCCCCGGACGGATCGGCGGTGGCCTACACCCGCGAGTCGGTCTCAACACCGCATCAGGCGCCTCGAATCACGCTGTGCTGCCTGAAGTTCGGGTCAGCACCGAAGGTGGTGGCGGCTGGCTGGGACCGCTGGCCCTCGTCGGTCGACTGGTTCCGTGACGGGTCGGCGCTGCTGGTCACCGCCGACGACGGCGGTCGCTGCCCGGTGTTCCGGGTCGAGCTGGCCGGATCGGTCACCGCGCTGACCGCCGACGACTTCGCCTACACCGACGTCAGCGCCGCACCCGATGGAACCGTGTACGCGCTGCGCAGCTCCTACGCGGCGCCGCCGCACCCGGTGCGTATCGGCGGTGACGGCGCCGTCACCGTCCTGCCGTGCGTCGACCTGCCGGAGCTGCCCGGCTCGCTGGCCGAACTGTCCGCGGTCACCGCCGACGGACGGACCGTCCGGTCCTGGTTGGTGTTACCGGCCGACGACCAGCCCGCCCCGCTTTTGCTGTGGATCCACGGCGGTCCACTGGGCAGCTGGAACGCGTGGTCGTGGCGGTGGAACCCGTGGCTTCTGGCGGCCCACGGCTATGCGGTGCTGCTGCCGGACCCGGCGCTGTCCACCGGATACGGCCAGGACTTCATCCAGCGCGGGTGGGGTGCCTGGGGCGGTCCACCGTTCGACGACCTGATGGCCGCCACCGACGCCGCGTGTGCGGATCCGCGGATCGACGCCACCAGGACAGCGGCGATGGGCGGTTCCTTCGGCGGGTACATGGCCAACTGGGTCGCCGGGCACACCGACCGCTTCGCCGCGATCGTCACCCACGCCAGCCTGTGGGCGCTGGACCAGTTCGGCGCCACCACCGATGCGTCCTACTACTGGATGCGCGAGATGACCAGGGAGATGGCCGAGGCGAACTCACCGCACCGGTTCGTCGGGCAGATCACCACCCCGATGCTGGTCATCCACGGCGACAAGGACTACCGCGTACCCATCGGCGAGGCGCTGCGGCTGTGGTTCGAGCTCCTCACGGAGTCAGGCCTGCCCGCCGCCGAGGACGGCAGCTCCGCTCACCGCTTCCTATACTTCCCGTCCGAGAACCACTGGGTGCTGAGCCCGCAGCACGCGAAGATCTGGTATCAGGTGGTGACGGCGTTCCTGGCGCAGCACGTGCTCGGGGTCCCGACGGAACTGCCGGAGACGCTCGGCTGACCGGTCGGTAGGTTGGCGGCATGACTGCATCGCAGCGCGAATTCGACCTGGTCCTCTATGGCGCCACCGGTTTCGTCGGCAAGCTGACCGCCGACTACCTGAGCAAGGCGGGTGGGGGAGCGCGGATCGCGCTGGCCGGCCGGTCCACCGACCGGATTCTGGCCGTGCGGGAAACGCTGGGGGAGTCCGCGAAGGACTGGCCGATCATCGCCGCCGATGCCGAGTCACCGTCGACGCTGAACGCACTGGCAGCACGCACGCAGGTGGTGGTCACCACGGTGGGGCCGTACGCAAAATACGGTCTGCCGCTGGTCGCCGCCTGCGCGGCGGCGGGCACCGATTACGCCGACCTCACCGGTGAGCCCAACTTCATCCGCGACAGCATCGACCACTATCACAAGCAGGCCATCGACACCGGAGCCCGCATCGTTCATTCCTGCGGATTCGATTCCATCCCTTCGGATCTCACCGTGTACGCGTTGTATCGGCGGATCCTTGCCGACGGCGCCGGAGAGCTCGGTGACACCAATATGGTGGTGCGGTCATTCGCCGGTGGCGTCTCCGGCGGCACCGCCGCCTCGATGGTGGAACTGTTCCGGGCCGCGTCCAACGATCCAGACCTGCGCGCCCAGATCGAAGACCCCTACACGTTGACGCCGGACCGCGGGGCCGAACCCGAGTTCGGGCCACAACCGGACCTGCGGTGGCGCCGCGGCGGAGCTATCGCGCCCGAACTCGACGGCTACTGGACCGCTGCCTTCGCCATGGCGGTGGTCAACACTCGAATTGTCCGTCGCAGCAACGCATTACTGGATTATCCCTACGGACGTCGATTCGCCTACGCCGAGCAGATGAGTGTGGGGCGCTCGGCGCTCGCACCGGTGGCGGCGGCGGTCACCACCGGCGTCAACGCCGCGGTGATGGGACTGGGTTCGCGCTACCTGCGGCGACTGCCGACGGCCCTGGTCGACCGGATTACCCCGAAGCCGGGCACCGGCCCGAGCGAACGCGCCCGCGAGAACGGCCACTACACCGTCGAGACCTACACGACCACCGACACCGGTGCGCGCTACCGCGCCACGATGGCCCAGCGCGGTGACCCCGGCTACAAGGCCACCGCCGTCCTGCTCGGCGAGAGTGGTCTCGCATTGGCGCTGGATCGCGACGGGCTCTCGGATCTGCGGGGTGTGCTGACGCCGGCGTCGGCGATGGGCGATGTACTGCTCGAGCGGCTGCCCGCCGCGGGCGTCACGCTGGAGACTGTTTCGCTCGAGTGAATCGGTCTACTGTCGAGCCAGAGGTGCCCCAAACCCAGCAACGAAGGTGGAGAAAGTGGCCGGACTCGACGATCTTTTCGCACAGATTCCCGTTCAGGACATCGCCAGGAGGCTCGGTGCCCCAGAGGACGAAGTGAACAACGCGATCCACACCTTGGTCCCCGCGCTCGTCGGTGGAGTGCAGCACAACTGTCAGGCCGATGACATCGACTCGAGCAAGCTCGAGGAGGCCGTCAACACCCAGGCCGCCAGTGGCCTGCTCGACGGCGGTGTGAGCGTCGATCAGGTCGACGAACACGAGGGCGACAACATTGTGGCCAACATCTTCGGCGGCAACAACAGCTCCGCCGTCGCCTCGGCGCTCGCGGGCACCGGGGCCGGCGGCTCCGCCGGCGGGGACCTGGTCAAGAAGCTGCTGCCGATCCTGGCGCCGATCGTGCTGGCCTATATCGGCAAGCAACTCGCGCAGACCACCGGGGCGCCGGCCGGGCAGGCCCCAACGGCGTCAGCAGGTGGCGGCGGGCTGGGCGATGTCCTCGGCAGCATCCTCGGCAGCGCCGGCGGCGCCGGTGGCGGGAACAACAACCCGCTCGGCAGCATCCTGGGCAGCGTGCTCGGCGGCGGTGGAAAGGGCGGCGCCATCGGCGACATATTGGGTGGTCTGCTGGGCGGCAAGAAGTAGCCCCCTAGAATTGACCGGTGACTGCCAGCGTTAGATCCCACACAGGCGATGTTCCGCCCCCTCTGCCCAAGTCCTGGGATCCCGGCGCGGTAGAAAGCGAGCTGTACCAGGGCTGGGTTGACGCGGGTTACTTCACGGCCGACCCTTCCAGCGCGAAACCGCCGTATTCGATCGTGCTGCCGCCGCCGAACGTGACCGGCAGCCTGCACATGGGCCACGCCCTGGACCACACCCTGATGGATGTGCTGACCAGACGTAAGCGCATGCAGGGCTTCGAGGTGCTCTGGCTTCCCGGGATGGACCACGCCGGTATCGCCACCCAGTCGGTGGTCGAGAAGCAGCTGGCTGCCGACGGCAAGACCAAAGAGGACTTCGGGCGCGAGCTGTTCATCGACAAGGTGTGGGACTGGAAACGTGAATCCGGCGGCACCATCGGCGGCCAGATGCGCCGTCTCGGCGACGGTGTGGATTGGAGCCGCGACCGGTTCACCATGGACGACGGTCTGTCTCGCGCGGTCCGCACCATCTTCAAACGGCTTTACGACGCCGGCCTGATCTACCAGGCCGAGCGACTGGTGAACTGGTCACCGGTGCTGGAGACCGCGATCTCCGATCTTGAGGTCAAGTACGACGACGTCGAGGGCGAACTGGTGTCGTTCCGGTACGGCTCGATGGACGACGGGGATCCCCACATCGTGGTCGCCACCACCCGACTCGAGACGATGCTCGGCGATACCGCGATCGCGGTGCACCCTGACGACGACCGTTACCGCGCTCTTGTCGGCACGTCGCTTCCGCATCCGTTCCTCGACCGGCAGATCATCGTCGTCGCCGATGCGCACGTGGACCCTGAATTCGGTACCGGTGCAGTCAAAGTCACGCCCGCTCACGATCCCAACGACTTCGAGATCGGGTTGCGGCACAACCTGGCGATGCCGACGATCCTGGACACCAAGGGCCGGATCGCCGACACCGGAACACAATTCGACGGGATGGACCGCTTCGAAGCACGTGTTGCGGTCCGAGAGGCGCTGGCCGCGCAGGGCCGCATCGTCGCCGAGAAGCGACCGTACCTGCACAGCGTCGGGCATTCCGAGCGCAGTGGTGAACCCATCGAGCCCCGGCTCTCATTGCAGTGGTGGGTGAAAGTCGAATCGCTCGCGCACGCTGCCGGTGATGCGGTTCGCAACGGCGACACCGTCATTCACCCGGCCAGCCTGGAGCCGCGCTGGTTCGGCTGGGTCGACAACATGCACGACTGGTGCATTTCCCGGCAGCTGTGGTGGGGACACCGGATCCCGATCTGGCACGGTCCCGACGGTCAAAAAATCTGTGTCGGGCCCGACGAGACACCGCCCGAAGGGTGGGAGCAGGATCCCGACGTACTGGACACCTGGTTCTCGTCGGCGCTGTGGCCGTTCTCCACGATGGGCTGGCCTGATCGCACACCCGAGCTCGAGAAGTTCTATCCCACTAGCGTGTTGGTGACCGGCTACGACATCCTGTTCTTCTGGGTCGCCCGGATGATGATGTTCGGCACGTTCGTCTCGGGCGACGAGGTGATCGCGGCGAAGCCCAACGGCCACCCGCAGGTGCCGTTCACGGACATCTTCCTGCACGGGCTGATCCGCGACGAGTTCGGCCGCAAGATGAGCAAATCCAAGGGCAACGGTATCGACCCGCTGGACTGGGTGGAGACCTTCGGTGCCGATGCGCTGCGGTTCACCCTGGCCCGCGGCGCCAGTCCCGGCGGTGACCTGTCCATCGGCGAGGATCACGCCCGCGCCTCGCGCAACTTCGCCACCAAACTCTTCAACGCGACGCGCTTCGCGCTGATGAACGGTGCGGCGCCCGCCGAACTGCCGGCCCCCGATGAGCTCACCGATGCCGACCGGTGGATCCTCGGTCGCGCGGAAGAGGTTCGGGCGGAGGTGGATTCGGCCTTCGACAACTACGAGTTCAACCGCGCATGTGAGTCGCTCTACCACTTTGCCTGGGACGAGTTCTGTGACTGGTACGTCGAGCTGGCCAAGGCGCAACTGGCCGACGGCGGAGCCAGGGCCAACCGGACGAACACGGTGCTCGCTGCGGTGCTGGACACCTTGCTGCGGATGTTGCACCCGGTGATGCCGTTCGTCACCGAGGTGCTGTGGAAGACGCTCACCGACCGCGAGTCGATTGTCATCGCCGACTGGCCGCAGCCGTCCGGCCGGGACACCGATCGGGTTGCGGTGCAGCGCATTACGGATATGCAGAAGCTGGTCACCGAGGTGCGCCGGTTTCGCAGCGACCAGGGACTCAACGATCGCCAGAAGGTCCCGGCCCGGCTCTCGGGTATCGCCGAAGCGGATCTGAGCACCCAGGTGGCGTCGGTGACGTCACTGGCGTGGCTCACCGAGCCGGCCGCGGATTTCACGCCGTCGGCATCGATCGAAGTGTCGCTGACCCGCGGCATAGTGACCGTCGAACTGGACACCTCCGGGACGGTGGACATCGCCGCCGAGCGGCGCCGCCTGGAGAAGGACCTGGCCGCCGCGCAGAAGGAATTGGCAGGCACCACAGGAAAGCTCGGCAATGACGCCTTCCTCGCCAAAGCGCCCGACGCGGTCGTCGAGAAGATCCGTGACCGCCAGCGCCTGGCCGGCGAAGAGGTCGAGCGGATCACGGCGCGCCTGGCCGGATTGGCATGACCGTCGACGAGAGTCTGCCCGATCCTGAACCGACGCCCGACGAGATCGCGGCGCTGCTGCAGGTCGAGCATCTGCTCGACCAGCGGTGGCCGGAGACGAAGATCGAGCCGAGCACGGCGCGCATCAGCGCTCTGATGGAGCTGCTCGGCTACCCGCAGCGCGCCTACCCGTGCATTCATATCGCCGGCACCAACGGCAAGACCTCGGTGGCGCGGATCATCGATGCGCTGCTGACGGCGTTGCATCGGCGCACCGGCCGGACCACCAGCCCACATCTGCAATCGGCGGTGGAGCGAATCTCCATCGACGGCAAGCCGATCAGCCCGGCGAGATATGTGGAGACCTACCGGGAGATCGAGCCGTTCATCGAGCTGGTCGACCAGCAATCCGAGGCGGGAGCGCTCGGGGAGCCGGGGCCGCGGATGAGCAAGTTCGAGGTGCTGACCGCCATGGCCTTCGCGGCTTTCGCCGACGCGCCGATCGATATCGGAGTGATCGAGGTCGGCCTCGGCGGGCGGTGGGATGCCACCAACGTCGTCGACGCACCGGTCGCGGTCATCACACCGATCAGCGTCGACCACACCGAGTATCTCGGCACCGAGATTCCCGATATCGCCGCCGAGAAGGCGGGCATCATCACGAAGGCCGCAGACGACCTGGTGCCGGTTGACACCGTTGCGATCATCGGTCAGCAGCTGCCCGAAGCGATGGAAGTCATTCTGGCCCAGGCAGTTACCGCTGACGCGGCCGTCGCGCGCGAAGGCTCTGAGTTCGCCGTGTTGAGCCGGCAGATCGCGATCGGCGGCCAGCTGCTGGAGTTGCAAGGACTCAGCGGGGTCTACTCCGACATCTTCTTGCCCTTGCACGGTGAGCACCAGGCCCACAACGCGGTGGTGGCGCTGGCAGCAGTGGAAGCGTTCTTCGGGGCGGGCGCCGACCGGCAACTCGACATCGACGCGGTCCGCGCCGGCTTCGCCGCGGTCACCAGCCCGGGGCGCTTGGAGCGAATGCGCAGCGCCCCAACAGTATTCATCGACGCCGCGCACAATCCCGCGGGTGCGGCCGCGTTGGCGGAGGCGCTGGCCGAGGAGTTCGACTTCCGGTTCCTGATCGGGGTGGTCAGCGTGATGGCCGATAAAGACGTCGGCGCCATCCTGACTGCTCTCGAGCCGGCGTTCGACCAGCTGATCGTCACCCACAACGGCTCTCCGCGCGCCATGGAGGTCCAGGAACTGGCCATGATGGCCGAGGAGCGGTTCGGCCCCGAGCGCGTCATCGCCGCCGACACCCTCGCCGACGCCATCGAAACCGCAACCGCTCTGGTCGAGCAGGCCGGGGAAGACGACGGATTGTCCGGCACGGGCATCGTCATCACCGGGTCCGTGGTCACCGCGGGGGCGGCCCGCACGCTGTTCGGTAAGGACCCGTCGTGACCCAGGATCCCGGCAGCCCCGAGACGTCGCCGGAAACCGAACCGGCCCCACCGGATCCGTGGAAGAGCTTCCGCGGTGTCATGGCGGGCACCCTGATCCTCGAGTCGATCGTGGTGCTGCTGGCTTTGCCGGTGGTCGGTGCGGTCGGCGGCGGTCTCAACGCCTTCTCGATGGGTTATCTGATCGGTTTCGCCGTGGTGCTGCTGCTGATGGCCGGAATTCAGGGCCGGCCGTGGGCGATCTGGGCGAATCTGGGAGTGCAACTCGTGCTGATCGCGGGCTGGGTGGTCTACCCCGGTGTGGGCGTGATCGGGCTGGTGTTCGCCATCGTGTGGCTGCTGATCGTCTACCTGCGCGGCGAGGTGCTACGCAGGCAGCGCAAGGGGCTCCTCCCGGGTCAGCAGCGCCCGCCGCAGTAGCCGCCACGAGTCGTCCCCGGCCCAAGCGGGTACAACGGCGAGCATGCAATGGGTGGCCTCGAATGCACTGGCAATCGTCTCGGCGTTACTGGCGGCCGTGGCCGCCGCCGTCGGCATCGTTGCGCGGCAGGCGGCGCTGAGTCACCCCGATGTCGACGACGAGTTGTCGGTGACGGCGATCACGGGCGTATTCCGCAATCGGTTGTGGTGGGCGGGAACCGCGGCGGCCGTGGCCGGTTACGCGTTTCAGGCGCTCGCCTTGGCGCACGGGTCCATTCTCTTGGTCCAGCCGCTCATCGTCTCGTCGCTGCTCTTCGTCCTGCCGTTGAACGCGTTCCGGGCCCGAGGCCGCGTCACCCCCGCTGAGTGGGGGTGGGCTTTCGTGCTGACTGCCGCGCTCACGGTGTTCGTGCTCGTGGGCAGGCCCGACGAAGGGCATTACCAGTCCCCGGTGCCGGCATGGGCGATCGCGCTGGCCGGTGCCGTCCCCACCGTGCTGGTCTGCCTGGTGGTCGCCCGTCGCAGCACCGGTCGGGTCCGGGCGATGTCGCTGGCCGTGGCCGTCGCAGTGGGGTTGGGCATGATCGCCGTCCTGACCAAGATCTGCACCCACCGGTTCGCCGTCACCGGGTGGCATGGTCTGGCCGCCATCCCCGCGCCATACGTGCTGGTGGCGCTGGCTGTAGGGGTGACAATCGCCCAGCAATGGGCCTTCCGGGCCGGCGCGCTGCAGGCTTCGGTACCGATCATGCTGGTCGGTGAGCCGGTCGTGGCGGTGGCTCTCGGCGCCGTGGTGCTCGGTGAACAACTCACGGTCGACCGGACCGGAGTTCTGGTTCTGCCCCTGGCCGTCGTGGCGATGCTGGTCGCGACCGTTGCGCTCGGGCGCGCCTCGGGTGCCCATGCCCATGCGGTCACGCCGCTGGCCGCCGCTCCGCGGGTGCGCGCGTTGGAGGGATGATCGACTGGCAACCGGTCGGCGGGCGGCCTGTGATCACCCTTCGGTACGCTGTGCGCCGTGACTGAGCGGACTCTTGCGTTGATCAAGCCTGACGGTGTCGAACGACAGCTGGTGGGTGAAATCATCGCCCGCATCGAGCGCAAAGGCCTGAGCCTCGCTGCGCTGGAGCTGAAGAACGTCAGCGATGAGCTGGCCCGCGCTCACTACGCCGAACACGAGGGCAAGCCGTTCTTCCCGTCGTTGCTGGAGTTCATCACCTCCGGACCCGTGCTGGCCGCCGTGCTCGAAGGCCCGCGGGCCGTCGCCGCGTTCCGTCAGCTGGCCGGTGGAACCGACCCGGTCGAGAAGGCTGCTCCCGGCACGATCCGTGGCGATCTCGGGCTGGAAACCCAGTTCAACCTGGTGCATGGTTCGGACTCCCAGGACTCCGCCGAGCGCGAGATCGGGCTCTGGTTCCCCGGACTCTGATTCGGGCCCAACCCGGTTAAACCGCCACTTGGTCCGTTCACTGGCGTCGGTATGGGATACTGACAACGGGCGTACGTCGTCACACAGACGAAAAAAGCCCGGATGAAGACTTGGACGAGGGCGACCACCGCGATCGCGATGCGGCGCCGGCCGTCCTAGTCGTCATTCAACCCAGGCACCGGGTGCGTTCCACACGAGCCGCACGGGGCGAGACCATGACAAGTCCGGGAGTAGTCGGCCCGGGCACATAGCGGAAGTCCTCGCGCGGCCGCGTCTATGCACGACGCGCCCGGGGGCTTGAAGGAGACTTTGTGGACGACGATGCCCGAATCCAAAACCAGAACGACACCGCAGCCCAAGGTGCAGGCCCAGATCCCGATCTGCCCGAGCGCTTGAGGGTGCACTCGCTGGCGCGGGTGCTCGGCACCACCAGCAGGCGGGTCCTGGATGCATTGGCCGAGCTCGACGGCCGCTCTCGCAGCGCTCACTCCAGCGTCGACCGCACGGACGCCGTCCGCGTCCGCGACGTATTGGCTGCCGCCGAGGCTCCTGAGGCGACTCCCGTGGCTGAAATCGTCGCGGCTGAAACCGCCCCCGCTGAGCCGGCCGCCGCCGAAGTGATCGTCGGATTCGACGAGGCCCCGGCCGAACCGGTCGAGGATGGCGTGGCTGCCGAACCGGAGTCGCGACTGCTCCTGGAGACGACTTACGACCCTGCCGACGACCTCCCCGAGGTATTCGCGGACCCGACGCCGGAACCCGAACGCGAACCGGTGGTCCAGGCGGACTACCTGCCCTTGTTCGTCGCTCCGCAGCCGGTGCAGGAACGCCCGGCGGCGCCGAAGCGCGTTCAGCCGGCAGACATCGACGACGACGAAGACGACAGCGATGCCGACGACGGCGACATCGACGGTGACACTGATGACGATCAGCCGGGCCGGCCCGCGAACCGGCGGCGACGCCGTGGTCGTCGTGGTCGCGGCCGGGGTCGTGGTGGCGAGGGTGACGCCGACACCGGCGATGACGAGTCAGAATCGGCGGAGTCATCCGAATCGGACGACGACACCGATGCCGCCGCTTCCGATGATGACAACGGTGACGGTGACGGTGATGACGAGTCGGCCTCGGGTGACGGTGCCACCAGGCGCCGTCGGCGTCGTCGCCGCCGCAAGTCCGGCGGTGGGGATGACGGCGAAGCGGTCTCGCCCGACGACCCGCCGAACACCGTGGTGCACGAGCGGGCCCCCCGGGAGAAGTCGGCCAAGGGCCGTGATCCCGATGAGATCCAGGGCATCAGTGGGTCGACTCGGCTGGAGGCCAAGCGGCAGCGTCGTCGCGACGGGCGTGACGCCGGACGGCGTCGGCCGCCGATCCTGAGCGAGGCCGAGTTCCTCGCCCGCCGCGAGGCAGTCGAACGCGTCATGGTGGTGCGCGACAAGATTCGCAGCGAACCGCCGCACGAAGGTGCGCGCTACACGCAGATCGCCGTGCTCGAAGACGGTGTCCTGGTCGAGCATTTCGTGACCTCGGCGGCGTCGGCATCGCTGGTCGGCAACATCTATCTCGGCATCGTGCAGAACGTGCTGCCCTCGATGGAGGCGGCGTTCGTCGATATCGGGCGCGGCCGCAATGGTGTCCTGTACGCGGGCGAGGTGAACTGGGAGGCAGCCGGTCTCGGTGGCGCCCAGCGCAAGATCGAGCAGGCTCTCAAGCCCGGCGACTACATCGTCGTCCAGGTCAGCAAGGACCCCGTCGGGCACAAGGGCGCTCGACTGACCACTCAGATCTCGCTGGCCGGGCGGTATCTCGTCTACGTTCCCGGCGCCTCGTCGACCGGGATCAGTCGCAAGCTGCCCGACACCGAGCGGCAGCGACTCAAGGAGATCCTGCGCGAGGTCGTGCCGTCGGACGCCGGGGTGATCATCCGCACTGCCTCAGAGGGCGTCAAGGAAGACGACATCCGCTCTGATGTGACACGGTTGCAGGAGCGCTGGACCGAGATCGAGGCGAAGGCCGTCCAGACCAAGAGCAACGCCTCCGGTGTCGCCCAGACGCTGTACGAAGAACCCGACGTGTTGGTCAAGGTCGTCCGTGATCTGTTCAAC
Source organism: Mycolicibacterium komossense (assembly GCF_025822605.1). Lineage (GTDB taxonomy): Bacteria > Actinomycetota > Actinomycetes > Mycobacteriales > Mycobacteriaceae > Mycobacterium > Mycobacterium komossense. The sequence continues at coordinate 222,328 of NZ_JACKTY010000014.1, forward strand.
GAGGATTTCTCCGGCCTGATCGTGTCCGGGGACGCGGCCTGGTCGACCATCAACGAATACGTGAATTCCGTTGCCCCGGAACTACTTCCGAAGCTGACGAAGTACGAGCCAGCCTCCAGCGGTGCTCCCGACGTCTTCGCCGTGCACCGGATCGACGAACAGCTCACCAAGGCGATGGACCGCAAGGTGTGGTTGCCTTCGGGCGGCACCCTGGTGATCGACCGCACCGAGGCGATGACCGTCGTCGACGTCAACACCGGCAAGTTCACCGGTGCCGGCGGAAACCTCGAGCAGACCGTCACCAAGAACAACCTCGAGGCCGCCGAGGAGACCGTCCGGCAGCTGCGGTTGCGCGATATCGGCGGCATCATCGTCATCGACTTCATCGACATGGTGTTGGAGTCCAACCGTGACCTGGTCTTGCGCCGGCTCACCGAGGCGCTGGGGCGTGACCGCACTCGCCATCAGGTTTCCGAGGTGACGTCGCTGGGCCTGGTTCAGCTCACACGCAAGAAACTCGGGACCGGTCTGGTCGAGGCGTTCTCGACGACCTGCCCGCACTGTGCGGGCCGGGGCATCATGCTGCACTCCGATCCTGTCGACTCCGAGTCGGCGCCCGCCCGGAAAACCGAGGCAGGTGGCAACAGTCGCCGTAGCAAGCGCTCGAAGAAGGTCACCAAGACCGAGGACGAGGCACCAGTGGTGCGGCTGCCTTCGCATACTGCCGGCGAGCACCCGATGTTCAAGGCAATGGCCGCAGCCAACGGAAAGCCCGGCGACGACGAGCACGACCCGGACTACGACGAGGAACACGTCGAGGACGAGACTGTCGACACCTCGTCCGAGGACTTCGCCGGCGATGAGGCGGATGCAGCCGTCTCGACCGCCGAGCAGGTGGCGGAGGAGGTCGCCGAGGAAGATCTCGACGACGTCGACGACGATGACGACGATTCGGATGACGATGAGGATGAGGTCGATGTCGACCTGGTCGATGATGACGACGAGGACGAGTCGGATGACGACGATGATGACGACGAGGACGAGTCAGACGACGACGAAGACATCGAGGTCATCGATGATGACGACGAACCGGATGATGACGATGACGAGTCCGACGATGACGACGACTACCAGCCGCAGGTGCGGGAGCCGGTGGCAGTACCGGCCGGCCGACCCCGCAGGCGTCGGGCAGCGGCGCGTCCTGCCGGACCGCCCGTCTAACGGCTCCAGTCAGGCGGTTTGACCCTCTAGCTGCTGGTCACGTAACCTTGAGCAGTTGTCGCCAGGCTCTCCTGAAGAACCGAGTCGGCGACAGCGGGACAACTAGCGTCCCGCACCGTGTTTCCGTAAGAAGACCCCGCGTTCGCAGCCTCCGGGTGGCGCGCGCCCGCAGATGGACAGAACAGAGGACAGGCAACGATGGCGACGTACGCAATCGTCAAGACCGGTGGCAAGCAGTACAAGGTTGCTGTCGGTGACATCGTCAAGGTCGAGAAGCTCGAGTCGGACCCGGGCGCTTCCGTGTCGCTGCCCGTGGCGCTCGTCGTCGACGGCGCGACCGTCACCACCGACGCCAAGGACTTGGCGAAGGTTGCAGTGACCGGCGAGATCCTCGAGCACACCAAGGGCCCGAAGATCCGCATCCACAAGTTCAAGAACAAGACCGGCTATCACAAGCGCCAGGGCCACCGTCAGCAGCTGACGGTGCTCAAGGTCACCGGCATCAAGTAGCAAGGGAGCGAACACATGGCACACAAGAAGGGCGCTTCCAGCTCTCGCAACGGTCGTGACTCGAATGCGCAGCGCCTCGGCGTGAAGCGCTTCGGCGGCCAGGTCGTCAAGGCGGGCGAGATCATCGTTCGCCAGCGCGGCACCCACTTCCATCCCGGCGTCAATGTCGGCCGTGGCGATGACGACACCCTGTTCGCGACGGCATTCGGTGCCGTCGAGTTCGGCGTCAAACGTGGCCGCAAGACCGTCAACATCGTTCCGGTCGAGGTCTAACAACTCGAGGACTGCTGGGCCTCCGCACACGAACGTGAAGCGGCTGCGAGTTCTCGTCTTCATCTCGCAATAGCTTCGCTTTCGACGAAAGGACGTCCGATGTCTCGGTTTGTCGATCGCGTCGTTATCCATGCCCGCGCGGGTTCCGGCGGGCATGGATGCGCCTCGGTGCACCGCGAGAAGTTCAAACCACTCGGCGGGCCCGACGGCGGTAACGGCGGTCGAGGCGGCAGCATCGTGCTGGTCGTCGACCCGCAGGTGCACACCCTGCTCGATTTTCACTTCCACCCCCACGTCGATGCGCCCTCGGGTAAGCAGGGCATGGGCGGTGACCGCGACGGAGCAGCCGGCGCCGATCTCGAAGTCCGGGTCCCCGACGGCACCGTAGTACTTGACGAGAACGGCCGACTGCTGGCCGATATGGTCGGCGCAGGCACCCGGTTCGAGGCGGCTGCGGGCGGCCGTGGCGGACTGGGCAACGCCGCGCTGGCGTCCCGGGCACGCAAGGCCCCTGGTTTCGCCCTTCTCGGTGAAAAGGGCGATGAGCGCGACCTGACGCTCGAACTCAAGACAGTCGCCGATGTGGGCCTCGTCGGGTTCCCCTCGGCAGGGAAGTCGTCGTTGGTCTCCACCATTTCCGCGGCCAAACCGAAGATCGCCGACTACCCGTTCACCACGCTGGCGCCGAATCTGGGCGTGGTGTCGGCGGGGGAGCACACCTTCACCGTCGCCGACGTGCCCGGCCTGATTCCCGGGGCGTCACAGGGACGTGGCCTCGGCCTGGACTTTTTGCGCCATATCGAGCGATGCGCGGTGTTGGTGCACGTGGTCGACTGCGCCACCCTGGAGCCCGGTCGCGACCCGATCTCCGACATCGATGCTCTCGAAGCCGAACTGGCTGCCTATCAACCGACGCTGCAAGGTGATTCGGCACTCGTCGATCTGGCCGACCGTCCCCGGGCGGTGGTGCTCAACAAGATCGACGTACCCGAGGCGAGAGAGCTGGCGGATTTCGTCCGTGACGAGATTGCCGAGCGCGGCTGGCCGGTTTTCGAAGTGTCGACGGTGAGCCGGGAAGGCTTGCGGCCGTTGACGTTTGCTCTATGGGACATGGTTGCCGCGTATCGGGAATCCCAGCCGGTGCTGCCGCAGCGGCGCGCGGTGATCCGCCCGGTCGCCATCGACCAGAAGTCGTTCACGGTCGCCTCCGACGGTGATGGCGGCTTCGTCGTCCGCGGTGCCAGGCCAGAACGGTGGATCGCCCAGACCAACTTCGAAAACGACGAAGCCGTCGGCTATCTCGGCGACCGCCTGGCCCGGCTCGGTGTCGAGGACGAACTGCTGAAGCTGGGCGCCAAGCCCGGTTGCGCAGTGACCATCGGCGATATGACCTTCGACTGGGAGCCGCAAACACCCGCCGGCGTAGATGTCACCATGTCGGGACGCGGCACCGATATTCGCATCGAACGCAGTGAGCGGGTCGGTGCGGACGAGCGCAAGATCGCGCGCAAGAGACGGCGCGAGCACGACGAGCAATCGTGAACTCTGTCCATCGGGAAGCCGTTCGGACCGCTCGAAGCATCGTCGTCAAGATTGGCACCACCGCGCTGACCACCCCGGCCGGGATGTTCGATGCGAGTCGGCTCGAACAGCTCGTCGATGCCATCGAGGCCAGGATGCGGGCCGGCTCCGATGTCGTGATCGTGTCCTCGGGTGCGATTGCCGCAGGCATCGAGCCACTCGGGTTAAACAGGCGCCCAACAGATCTGGCCACTAAACAGGCTGCCGCCAGCGTAGGTCAGGTGGCGCTGGTGAATTCGTGGAATGCTGCGTTCAGCCGCTACCAGCGCACGGTCGGACAGGTACTGCTCACCGCGCATGACATCGCGATGCGCGTTCAGCACACCAACGCCCAGCGGACTCTCGACCGGCTGCGCTCGCTGCATGCGGTTGCCATCGTCAACGAGAACGACACCGTCGCCACCAACGAGATCCGGTTCGGCGACAACGACCGGCTCTCGGCATTGGTCGCCCACCTGGTTGGGGCCGACGCGCTGGTGCTGCTGTCCGATATCGACGGCCTCTACGACGCTGATCCACGGAAAGGCAACGCGCGCTTCATTTCCGAGGTGGCCAACAGCGCCGATCTGGACGGCGTCGTGGCCGGAAGCGGAAGTCGTCTCGGCACCGGCGGGATGGCCTCCAAACTGTCGTCGGCGTTGCTGGCCGCCGATGCCGGCGTCCCGGTGCTGTTGGCCGCGGCAGCTGATGCGGCCGCTGCACTGTCGGACGCTTCGGTGGGTACGGTTTTCGCGGCCCGGCCCGATCGGATGTCGGCGCGACGCTTCTGGGTGCGCTATGCCGCGGAATCGTCCGGCACGCTGACACTGGATGACGGCGCCGTCCGCGCTGTGGTCAAGCAGCGCCGGTCGCTGTTGCCGGCCGGCATCACCGGGGTCTCCGGTCGGTTCTACGGCGGCGACGTGGTGGAGCTCCGGTCGGCTGATGCGACCGTCGTCGCGCGCGGTGTGGTCGCTTATGACACCGCGGAGCTGTCGACGATGTTGGGCCGCTCGACTTCGGACCTCCCCGCGGAGATGCGCCGGCCGGCGGTACACGCCGACGATCTGGTCGCCCTCTAGGGATCTCGGCGTGCTCCCGACCGCTGACGGGTCGCAATCACGCCGACGTCGCCTGGAGATAGAGGGTGGCGACGACGATCCGGGTGAGCGTGTCGGCCAGCGCGGCACCGCCGTCGGCAGTGCTGAATGGCAGCGTCTGGTGGCAGGTCCGCTCCACCATCCAGGTCAACGCGCTGGCGGTGCTGGTTGCGCTCAGTTCTTGGCGGATCGAACCGTCGGCCTGCCCGTCTTCGATCACGCGGGTCAACCGTTCGGCGATACCCGTCAGGATCTCCCGGTAGGCGGTCGCCACCTGTGGGTCGTAAGCGGCCATCTCATTGAGCGCGACCAGTAGCGGCTGGTGCTGTCGGTAGCCGGAGATGATGCCGGTCATCGCTGCCAGGACGTCGGCGGCGTCGCGACGGGCTGCCACGTCCCACCAGCGCTGAGCCGGGTCCGCGAGATCGTCGAAGACACCGACTGCCAACCTGCGCAGCAGGTGGCCTTTGTCTTCGAAGTAGATGTAAAAGCTCGCGCGGGAGATTCCGGCCTCGGTGGCCAGCCGGTCCACGCTGAGCTCGGTGAAGCTGGCGCCCTCGCCCATCAGCCGATCGGTGGCGATCAGCAGGCTTCGCTCGATCTCGGCCCGCCGCTGCTGGCGGTTGGCCTGCGGTTTACGGGTGACCGATGGCATGCCACGCAGCGTATCGGGCCTTCGCATGCCTTGACTAGACACACCGTCTAGACCTAGTGTCGAGTGCATGAGTGTGCCGTCCATCACATCACTGGCTCCCCGCCCGTACGACCCCGTCGACCTGTCGTCCCGGGCGTTCTGGTCCACCGGCGCGGCCGAACGGGAGCGATCCTTCGCGCTGCTGCGCGCCGAGCGGCCGGTGAGCTGGCATCCGCCCGTCGAGGACGCGTTGATGCACGATCCCGAAGATCGCGGCTACTGGGCGGTGACCCGGCACTCGGACATCGTCGCGATCAGTCGCAACAGCGAGGTGTTCCTGTCCGGCAAAGGTGTGCTGTTCGAGAACATCCCGGAGGAGCTGTTGGAGGCGTCCCAGTCCTTCCTGGCGATGGATGCGCCGCGGCACACGTTGATCCGCAAGGTCGTCCACTCCGCCTTCACGCCACGGCAGGTCCGGCGTATCGAGGATTCGATCTATGCCAACGCCGCCGCGATTGTCGCCGAACTCCGATCACTAGGCAGCGGAGTCGATTTCGTCGAGCACTGCGCCAAAGAACTGCCGATCCGCACTCTCTCGGACATGGTCGGGATCCCCGAATCCGAGCGTCAGCAGGTGGCGCACGCCGCCGACGCGATGGTCTCGTGGGGCGATCCGGTCTACCTCGCCGGTCGTAACCCGTTGGAAGTGCTCCTCGGTAGTCAGATGTACCTGCATCAGGTGGCATTCGCCCTGGCGGCCGAACGCCGCGCGAATCCCGGCGACGATCTGATCAGCGCCCTGGTGCACGCCGAGGTGGACGGCGATCGGTTGACCGACGCGGAGGTGGCTGCCTTCTTCGTCCTCCTGGCCGTCGCGGGTAACGACACCACTCGTCAGACCGCCAGCCACGCGATGAAGGCGCTCACCGATTTCCCTGACCAACGGGCCTGGCTGCGTGCAGATTTCGACAACCGGATCGGCGGCGCCGTCGAGGAGTTCGTCCGCTGGGCGACTCCGGTGATGACCTTCCGCCGGACCGCGGCGACCGATGTCGAGATCGGCGGGCAACAGGTGGCGGCCGGGGAGAAGGTGGTGATGTTCTACTCGTCGGGCAACTGGGACGCCGAGGTGTTCGAGCATCCCGAGCGTTTCGACCTGAACCGGAAACCCAACCCGCACCTCGGCTTCGGCGGCGGCGGACGGCATTTCTGCCTCGGCGCCCACGTGGCCAGGACCCAGCTGCGGGCGCTCTTCGGGGAACTGCTGCGCCAGGAACCGGCCATCGCAGCCGGGGAGCCGACCTATCTGGCGGGGAACTTCGTCCACGGCATCCGGGCGATGCCCTGCACCTGGTGATCCGGGCGTGCTCTCGACCGCTGAGCGGCGATCAGCACGCCGAAATCGCAGGGGAGAGCTCATCGGCGAGCAGGGCCAGTATTTCCGAGCAGCCGTTGTCGAGCTTGACGGTGGCCAGGTGGTCGCCACGGGTGGGGCCGCGGTTGATGATGGCGACGGGTAAGGCCCGCGCGGCGGCATGGCGGACGAACCGGTAGCCGGAGAACACCGTCAGTGACGAGCCGGCCACCAGGAGTGCATCGGCCCCGTCGACCATCGAATAAGCCTGTTCGACACGATCTTTGGGAACATTCTCGCCGAAGTAGACGATATCGGGCTTGAACATCCCGCCGCAGTGTGGACAGTCCAGATAGCGGAACTCCGACGTCTCCTCGACCATCGCGTCGGCATCCGGTGCGACGGCGATGCCGCCGACCTGCTCGGCCCGCTCGATGAAACCGGGGTTCATCGACTCCAGCTCCGCAGCCAGCTCGGCGCGCGTCATGGTGTACCCGCACGACAGGCACACCACCTGCGCATAGGTGCCATGCAGGTTCACCACGGCGACGCTTCCGGCCTTGGTGTGCAGCAGATCGACATTCTGGGTGATGAGTCCGGTGACGACCCCGACGCGCTCGAGCGCGGCCAGCGCCCGATGCCCGGCATTGGGCAGCGTCTCGTCCATGTGGCGCCAGCCGACATGGTTACGCGCCCAGTACCGCTGCCGGAAGGTCGGATCGGACGTGAACTGGCGGATGGTCATCGGGTTGCTCGGAGGCGAGTCCGGGCCTCGGTAGTCGGGAATCCCCGAGTCGGTGGACATGCCGGCACCGGTGAGAACGGCGATGCGACGGCCGTCCAACAGGGCGACGAGCTCGGGTGCTTCCACTCCATCGAGAGTAGCGCCGCACCGGCCAAACCAGGCCAATGGGGCTGTGAGCAGGGGGCTCAGGAGATACTGCAGAGGTGAGCTTCTACTCCGCGTACCGCCACGGGTTCGTTCGGGTGGCCGCCTGCACGCTGCACACCACCATCGGGGATCCGGCGGCGAATGCGAAGGCGGTGCTGCAGACGGCCCGCGAATGCCACGACGACGGCGTCGCGCTGGCGGTGTTCCCCGAGCTGACACTGTCGGGGTACTCGATCGACGACATCCTGTTGCAGGACACCCTCCTCGAGGCCGTCGAGACAGCCCTGGGCGACATCGTCGCCGCATCGGTCGACCTGCTGCCGGTGCTCGTCGTCGGGGCGCCTCTGCGCTATCGGCATCGGATCTACAACTGTGCGGTCATCGTGCACCGCGGCGTGGTGCTCGGCGTCGCACCCAAGTCCTATCTGCCCACCTACCGCGAGTTCTACGAGCGTCGCCAGGTGGCACCCGGCGACGACATCTACGGCGAGATCACCATCGGCGGCGCGCGCGCACCCTTTGGCTCCGACCTCCTGTTCGCGGCGGCGGACCTGCCCGGTTTTGTGCTGCACGTGGAAATATGCGAAGACATGTGGGTCCCGGTACCCCCCAGTGCCGAGGCGGCGTTGGCTGGCGCGACGGTGCTGGCGAATCTGTCCGGGAGTCCGATCACCGTCGGGCGAGCCGAGGATCGCAAGCTGCTGGCCCGTTCTGCGTCCGCGCGCTGCCTGGCCGCCTATGTGTACGCCGCCGCTGGTGAGGGCGAATCGAGCACCGATCTGGCCTGGGACGGGCAGACGATGATCTACGAGAACGGGGTGCTGCTCGCTGAGTCCGAGCGGTTCCCCAAGGGCCCGCGGTGCAGCGTCGCCGATGTGGATACCGAACTGTTGCGTTCAGAACGGTTGCGGATGGGCACCTTCGACGACAACCGCAGGCATCACGGGATCGACGGCGACACCGTCCGGCGGGTGGAATTCACCCTCGATCCTCCCGACGATGACATTGGGTTGCGGCGCCAGATCGAGCGGTTCCCCTTCGTGCCCGCGGATCCCACTCGGCTGCAACAGGATTGCTACGAGGCTTACAGCATCCAGGTGGCCGGGCTGGAACAACGGCTGCGGGCGCTGAACTACCCGAAGGTCGTCATCGGGGTGTCCGGAGGCTTGGACTCCACTCATGCGCTGATCGTCGCGGCCAGAGCGATGGACCGGGAAGGCAGGCCCCGCAGCGATATTCTCGCGTTCACACTGCCCGGCTTCGCCACCAGCGACCACACCAAGAGCAACGCGATCGCGTTGAGTAGGGCGCTCGGGGTCTCCTTCGGAGAGATCGACATCCGGGATACCGCCTCGCTGATGCTCAAAGAGATGGACCATCCGTTCGGCCGCGGGGAGAAGGTCTACGACGTCACCTTCGAGAACGTCCAAGCCGGCCTGCGGACCGACTACCTGTTCCGGATCGCCAATCAGCGGGGCGGAATCGTGCTGGGCACCGGTGATCTATCCGAACTTGCGTTGGGCTGGTCGACCTACGGTGTCGGTGACCAGATGTCGCATTACAACGTCAATGGCGGCGTTCCGAAAACCCTGATCCAGCATCTGATCCGCTGGGTGATCTCCTCCGGCGAGTTCGACGACGAGGTGGACCGGGTACTGCAGTCGGTACTGGACACCGAGATCACCCCGGAGCTGGTACCGGCCGGCGAAGGCGAGGAGATCCAGAGCAGCGAAGCGAAGGTGGGACCCTATGTCTTGCAGGATTTCTCGCTGTTCCAGATCCTGCGGTACGGGTACCGGCCCTCCAAAGTCGCGTTCCTGGCCTGGCATGCGTGGCGCGATGCCGAGCACGGGCACTGGCCGTTGGGCTACCCGCTGGACAAGCGGCCGCAGTACACGCTCACGGAGATCCGGAGCTGGCTGAAAGTGTTCGTGCAACGGTTCTACTCGTTCAGCCAGTTCAAACGGTCGGCCATGCCGAACGGCCCGAAAGTCTCGGCGGGCGGGGCATTGTCGCCGCGCGGCGATTGGCGTGCTCCGTCGGATATGTCGGCGCGGATCTGGCTCGATGAGATCGAGCGCGAGGTCCCCGAGCGCTAGCGCGCGTAGGTCCGATACCGACCTCCAAAACCAGTTGTTATGTAGACATAACAACTGGTTGACGGAACACAGGACTCGGGGAGGGCGGTGCCGTCGTGGCTCCGGCTCGACGATTCTCGAGTGCGTCCTCCCTGCGTAACAGTTCGACTTCACTTGTAATTGTCGCCGAGAACAATTAACGATGATCGCCTAGGCTTCAGCAAACGGCAACAACACGGATTGCCGCGTCCCGGGGGGCATCAGATGGAACTGGCGGTGGGCGCTGCGCGCAACATCGGTCGTGTTGGCGGTTTGGCGATTGCGTTGGGTATCGGCACGGCAATACTCGTTGGAGCTGGAGCTGCTTCCGCCTCTACGGGATCACAAGGCGCCTCGTCGACCACGTCCGCTTCGCCGTCGGCGAGCGGCAAACAGACTTCCAGCAAGCGTAGCGGCGCGACTTTCAGCAAACCCAAGCCAGCAGCCGGATCGGCGACTTCCGCCGACAAAGTCCCGTCGTCGACCGTGGTGGCAATCCCAGCTGCACGTGGCACGGTCTCGAAGTCATCGCGGATCGCTGCCAGCACCACGACAGTCAGCGGCGGGACACCGACCTCGTCCGCGGGTACCGAAGGCACGGTCGCCACCGCCCCGACGGTCGCGGCGCGCCCGACGTGGGGGAGTGCGCCGGCAGTGCCCGTCGAGTCGATCGTCGATCTGTTGCTTCTGGTCGGGACGCGGCGCGAGGCGCTCGCCGCCGATGTGAGCTTCAGCATCGGAGTCACGAATGGAGTCATCACCGGTTGCGTCATCACCGGTTGCACGGCCACTCCCGACGGGAAGACGTACACGCTGATCGGTACGCCGACCAACGGCGGAAAGCTCACTCTGAACGCGGCGACCGGACAGTTCAGCTTCCTGCCCTTCACAGCGGAAGGAAGCACGAACGGACCGACAGGCACCGAGTCGTTCACGGTGCTCGTTGCCCAGCAGACGGCGTTCACTTCCTTGGTGACAAGTCTGCCCCTGGTCGGTGGCGCCATCGTCGCGCCCGTGATCGCGGCGTTACAGCTGACGCCGACCGTCAACGAGGCGCTTGCACCGTTGATCGGGACCGCTGTCATGCAGACCGTCGTGGCGAATGTGACCGAACTGCGCGGGGCCACCGCCACCCCGATCGCGTTCACCACCATGGTGACGTCGTTCGACGGCACACAGATCAGCACCAACTTCTTCCCGGCCAGCGGCGCCGTCGCCGGCGACCAGCACGACACGATTTTGTACGGCCCCGGCCTGCCGAACCCGGGTGTCACCGATCCGAGCGAGTCCCTGTTGTCGGCGTTTCGCAATGCGGGCTACAACGTGGTCACCTGGGATCCGCGCGGCGAGTTCGCTTCCGGTGGCGTATTTCAGCTGGACAATCCGCAGTTCGAAGGCCGAGACGTCTCGCAGATCATCACCTGGGTGGCGCAGCAGAGCGGGGTGAAGCTCACGCCAGGGTCGACCATCCCGAATGACCCCCAGATCGGCATGGTCGGGGTGTCGTACGGCGGCGGGATCCAGCTCGTCGCCGCTGCCGAGGACCACCGGATCGACGCGATCGCCCCGGGCTGGGCATGGAACTCGATGACGAGCTCGCTGTATCCCGAGAACGTGTTTCGCACGGCCTACGCGGTCGGTTTGCTCTTCGGGTTGATCATCACCGGGGCGAACCTGAACCCCGCGTTCACCGATGCGATCGCGACCGGTGCCCTGCTTGGCGTCCTGACACCGGAGCAGATCGCACTGCTGGCCGCCGGTGGCCCTGGCGTCGACGTCAGCAAGATCACTGCACCCACGCTGCTCATCCAGGGCATAGGTGACGTGCTGTTCCCACCGCAGCAGTCCGTCATCAACGCCGGTTACCTCACCACGCCGTCGGGACCGGGGGATCCGGTCGCGATCACCAAGTTGATCTGGTACTGCGGTGGCCACGGCGCCTGCCTGGCGGGGCAGGGCAATCCCGAGGCCGACGCCGCGTGGGTGCTCCAGGAGCAGTTGGATTGGATGAACCGGTACGTCAAGGGTGACGGCACCGTCGACCCGCATCTGTTCGAGTGGTCCGACCAGAACGGCAATTACTGGTCATCCGACACGCTGCCGTCGGACCCGGCCTTCTATAGCCCCTCGGTCATCACCAGTGAGGGGACGGGCCATGTCCTGCCGATCGTCCCGGTATTGGGCGGGTCTGGTCCCCTGAACTCGGTCTCGTGGCCGTTCTCGTTGGGGCTTGCATCGGTGGCCAGTAACGCGGTGAATATCCAGTTGACGAATCCCGTTGGCGCCGGGGGTGTTCCCGTCAATGTGGTGGGGGCGCCGACGGTGACCGTCACGTATACGGGCTGGGGCACCAGCCGCACCGTCTACGCCCAGATCGTCGACAAGAACACCGGCCTGGTGGTCGGCAATCTGGTGGCACCGCTGCCGGTCACCTTGGATGGCCAGACCCACCAGCAGACGTACACGCTCAACGACATCGCGTACACGATGTATGCCGACAGCGACCTCGAATTGCAGATCGTCGCCACGGCCACGCCGTTCCTCAACCTCACCGAATTCGGGTTCATCAACATCGGCGACGTCTCCGTGGATCTGCCCGTCGCCGCCAACGCGCAACCCCTGGCAGTGACGGTGTAGCGGGAGGCGGCAACCGCCTCAGAGGCGGCCGTCGGTCTGCAGATCGGGATGTACCCAAGACGGTGACCGGCGACCCTTGAAGGCCATAAATCCTTCCTTCGCCTCGTCGCCGCTGTAGCTGGCTTTCATCCCGATCCGGTCGAACAGGCCCAGATAGTTGTCCAGGCTCGACTTCACCACCGATCGGGCGCGGGGCGCGGTCCGGCAGCACTGGGCCAGCACTTCGCGGGCGGCATCGGCCAACTCGTCGTGGGGAACGACCCGGGCGACCATGCCCCAGTCGACGGCCTCCTGCGCGGTCAGGGTGCGTCCGGTGAACATCAGGTCGCGAGTGCGGACCGGGCCGATGATGCGCGCCAGCGTCTGCGAGTAGTAGGTGTCGGCGATCCCGCGGTAGAGCTCCGGCACCCGGAACGTCGCCCGGTCGCTGACCACCGCCATATCGCTGCACATCGCGATCTGCAGGCCGCCGCCCTGGCACAGGCCGTTGACCGCCGACACGACCGGCTTGACCGACTGACGCAGCGTCTCGAACGGGGTGACGTCCATCGACAGCGCAGGTCCGAAGGTCATCCAATCGTCCACGCCGTCCCCGCCGCCGAGGTCGCCGCCCGGTGCGAACACATCGCCGGTGCCGGTCAACAGCAGTCCCGCCAGATCGGGGTCGGAGTCGACATGGCTGACGGCGTAGCGGATCCCGAAGTACATCGCCGGAGTCAGCGCGTTGCGGGCCTGCGGCCGGTCCAGTGTGACCACCGCGAAGGGACCCTGACGGTCGAATTTCAGGAACGGGGTACCCAGCCAGTCGCCGTCGGGGGGACGCGGAGCTTCCGGTGCAGGGGTGGGTGCTGACATCGCGTCTCCTATGCCATGTGAGCGGCGCCTTGTGAGCGCCCTGACTATAACGGCAACAGTTGTGACCTCAGTCCGCAGCCAGCGCATCCTCGATCGCTTCGTCGGATGGGGCGCAGTCGCCGGCACCGGCCACCAGTGTCGCCAACGCGCCCGCCGCGCAGGCGCGGCGCAGCGCATGGTGGTGATCTGTGCTCCAGCCGGCCGCGAGTACGCCGGCGAAGACATCGCCGGCGCCGGTGGTATCGACGGCTTCGACCGCCGGTGCGGGTATTTCGGACTCGGCGCCGTCATGTAGATGGGTCGCACCCCGGGCGCCGCGGGTCGTCACCAGGTGGGGTACCGGCCAGTGCCAAACCCGACCCTCGGTCTCGTTGACGATGACCACATCCGCCACCTCGGCGAGATCGGCGAGCGCGTGCGAATCCGCGCCTGCCGGTGAGGCGTTGACCATCACGACGGCGCCCGACGACCGGGCCTGCCTGGCCGCGGCGACCGCCGCTTCGAGGGGAATCTCCAGCTGCACCAACAGCACGTCGCACTTGGCGACGATGTGCCGTAACAGCGCCGAGTCCATCGTCAGATGGGCGTTGGCGCCTGGTGCGACGACGATCGTGTTCTCGGCCCCCGCATCGACGACGATCACCGCGCTGCCGCTGGGCCCTGGCAGCGTCACCAGCCCGTCGAGCCCAACGTCGTTGGCCGCCAGGTGGGCCCGCAGCTGTGCCGCGTGCGCGTCGCCCCCGACGGCGGCCACCAGCTGCACCCGCGCACCAGCGCGCGCCGCCGCGACCGCCTGATTGCCCCCTTTGCCGCCGGGCAGCAGCTGCGCCGAGGTGGCCAGGATGGTCTCCCCAGGCTTCGGCAGGTTCGGCACGGCGTACACCGCGTCCATGTTCACGCTGCCCACGACACACACCCGAGACGTCATAGCGTGGACGTTATGGAGCAACTGGCCGCAGCACAATTCCCCGCCGGACCCGAGCGCGTTGTGCTGGACGACCTCGGCGAGCTTCGTCGCCGGGGTGGGCTCTGCTTTCGGGCGGCCAGCCCGATAAGCTGGGCCGATGTCTCTGGGAGTGTCAGCATCCCTGCAAGCGTCGTCCCTACAAGAGTCGTCCCCGGAATTGCGTGACTCTGTGCACGATGCTGCCCGGCGCGCACGGTCGGCGTCTCGTGCGTTGGCTTCGCTGACCACCACGGCCAAAGATCACGCCTTGCACGCCGCCGCGGATGCCGTCCTGGCGCACGTGCACCAGATCCTGGCTGCCAACGCCGAGGATCTCGACATCGCCCGCGAGGCGGGTACGCCTGCGGCGATGCTCGACCGGCTGGCACTGAACCCGCAACGCGTCGACGGGATCGCCGCCGGCCTGCGTCAGGTTGCCGGTTTGCCGGATCCGGTCGGTGAGGTACTGCGCGGCCGGACGCTGCCCAACGGGCTGCAGTTGCGGCAGCAGCGGGTTCCGCTCGGGGTCGTAGGGATTGTCTACGAGGGCAGGCCCAATGTCACCGTCGATGCCTTCGGCCTGACCCTGAAGTCGGGCAATGCGGTTCTGCTGCGCGGGAGTTCGTCGGCAGCGCGGTCCAACGAGGCCCTGGTGTTCGCGCTGCGCGGCGCCCTGGACGCCGAAGGTCTGCCCGCCGATGCCGTGCAACTACTCTCCAGCGTCGATCGTTCCACCGTCACGCATCTGATCCAGGCCCGCGGTCTGGTCGACGTGGTCATCCCGCGTGGGGGAGCCGGCCTGATCGACGCGGTGGTGCGCGACGCGTTGGTGCCGACCATCGAGACCGGCGTGGGGAACTGCCACGTCTACGTGCACTCGGATGCGAATCTCGATGTGGCAGAACGGATTCTGCTGAATTCCAAGACGCGGCGCCCAAGCGTCTGCAATTCCGCCGAGACCCTGCTGGTCGATCAGGCCATCGCCGCCACGGCAGTGCCGCGACTGCTCGCAGCTCTGCAGGACGCCGGGGTCACCGTGCACGTCGACCCTTCCGAGGAGGAGTTGCGTGCGGAATTCCTGTCGATGGATATCGCGCTGGCTGTCGTCGACGGACTCGACGCCGCCATCGATCATGTCAACGAGTACGGCACCGGCCACACCGAGGCCATCGTCACCACCGATCTTGCTGCGGCACAGCAGTTCACCGAGCAGGTGGACGCGGCCGCGGTGATGGTCAACGCGTCGACATCGTTCACCGACGGTGAACAGTTCGGTTTCGGCGCCGAGATCGGCATCTCCACTCAGAAGTTGCACGCCCGCGGCCCCATGGGGCTACCCGAACTGACGTCGACCAAGTGGATCGTCTGGGGCTCGCCTCTGACCGGCCACACGCGACCGGTCTAGCAGAAAGAGCTCATACGCCTTGGAGATCCCTGTAGTGCCATCGCCGTTGTTCACCGATATCGACGATGTCGCGCGTCGTCTCGCCGAGACCGGCTACCTGCCCGACACGGCTACCGCTACAGCGGTTTTCCTCGCCGACCGACTCGGGAAGCCGCTATTGGTCGAAGGCCCTGCCGGGGTGGGCAAGACCGAGCTGGCCCGGGCCGTCGCGCAGTGCACCGGAGCCGAACTGGTCCGCCTGCAGTGCTACGAAGGGGTGGACGAGGCGCGGGCGCTCTACGAGTGGAACCACGCCAAACAGATCCTCCGTATTCAATCCGGTTCCGGCGACTGGGATCAGACCAAGTCCGATGTGTTCTCCGAGGAATTCCTGCTGTCGCGGCCGTTGTTGACGGCGATCCGGCGCACCGATCCGACGGTGCTACTGATCGACGAGACCGACAAGGCCGATATCGAGATCGAGGGGCTACTC
Source organism: Mycolicibacterium komossense (assembly GCF_025822605.1). Lineage (GTDB taxonomy): Bacteria > Actinomycetota > Actinomycetes > Mycobacteriales > Mycobacteriaceae > Mycobacterium > Mycobacterium komossense. Next base: position 238,304 of record NZ_JACKTY010000014.1, read on the forward strand.
CTTGAGGTGCTCTCCGATTTCGCCGTGACTGTGCCGGAACTGGGCACCATCACAGCCACCCGCAAGCCGTTCGTCGTCTTGACCTCGAACGCCACCCGGGAGCTCTCCGAGGCGCTGAAACGTCGATGCCTGTTCTTGCACATCGACTTCCCCGACGCGGATCTGGAACGTCGCATCCTGCTGTCGCGCGTACCGGAGTTGCCCGAGAAGCTGGCCGAGGAACTGGTCCGCATCATCGGGGTGCTGCGCGGTATGCAGCTCAAGAAGGTGCCGTCGGTCGCTGAGACGATCGACTGGGGACGCACCGTGCTCGCCCTTGGTATGGACACCATCGACGACGCCACCGTGGCCGCCACACTGGGTGTGATCCTCAAACACCAGTCCGATCAGCAGCGGGCGACCAGCGAGCTCAGGCTGAACTGATGGCCGCCCGCCGCACCCGACCCGCGCAGCCCCTGGCCCCCCACGGATTGCCGGGCCACTTGGTGGGGTTCGTCGAAGGGCTACGCACGCAGGGAATTTCGGTGGGCCCCTCGGAGACCGTCGACGCGGGTCAGGTGCTGGCCGCCCTTGGTCTCGGTGACCGCGAGGTGCTCAGGGAGGGGTTGGCCTGCGCGCTGCTGCGCCGCGCCGATCACCGGGAGACCTACGACGAGATGTTCGACCTGTGGTGGCCGGCCGCACTGGGCGACCGCACCGTCCTCGACGACGACGAAGCCGGCACCTCCGACGAACCGCCGTTGCCGCAGGAAGATGTCGACGCGATGCGGGCGATGCTGCTTGACCTGCTCGCCGACAACGAAGACCTGGCCAACCTCGACGACCGGTTGATGGCGATGATCGCCCAGATCGTCGAGGCCTACGGCAGGTACAACTCCAGCCGGGGGCCGTCCTATTCGTCGTACCAGACGATGCGGGCGATGGGCCTGGACGAGCTGGAGGGCAAGCTGCTGGCCGGTCTGCTGGCCGGTTACGGTGACGATCCGACTCCGAGTCAGGAGCAGATCGCCAAAGCGCTTGCCGCCCAACGGATCGCGCAGATCCGTAAGATGGTCGAGTCGGAGACCAAGCGGCGCACCGCCGAGCAGCTGGGTCGTGACCATGTGCAGATGTACGGCATCCCGCAGCTGGCCGAGAACGTCGAATTCCTGCGGGCTTCCGGTGAACAGTTGCGCCAGATGCGTCGGGTCGTCGCACCCCTGGCGCGCACCCTGGCCACCCGGTTGGCCGCCAAGCGGCGCAGGCATCGTGCCGGGCAGATCGACCTACGCAAGACACTGCGGAAATCGATGTCGACCGGTGGGGTGCCCATCAACGTCGTCCTGGCCAAGCCGCGGCCGGCTCGGCCGGAACTGGTGGTGCTCTGCGATGTGTCCGGGTCCGTCGCCGGGTTCAGTCACTTCACCCTGCTGCTCGTGCACGCGCTGCGCCAGCAGTTCTCGCGGGTGCGGGTATTCGCCTTCATCGACACCACCGACGAGGTGACGCACCTGTTCGGGGCCGACGCTGATCTGGCGGTCGCGGTGCAGCGGATCACCAGGGAAGCCGGTGTCTACACCCGCGACGGGCACAGCGACTACGGCCACGCCTTCGTGTCCTTCCTCAACCAGTTCCCCAACGTGCTGTCCCCGCGCAGCTCGCTGCTGGTGCTCGGCGACGGGCGCAACAACTACCGCAATCCCGAGGTCGAGCTGCTCACCCAGATGGTCCGCGCCAGCAGGCACGCGCACTGGCTCAACCCGGAACCCCGGCACCTGTGGGGCAGCGGCGACTCGGCGGTCCCCAGATACGAAGGCGTCCTCCCGATTCACGAGTGCCGCTCGGCCAAACAGCTGGCCGGAGTGATCGACAAATTGCTGCCCGTCTGATTCTGATTGTCCGACTTCTCCATAATCTCTTGTGGCGCGTCCGCGCCACTGCTCTGCATCGGCGTCGGACGTTCTGATTGTCCGACTTCTCCATAATCTCTTGTGGCGCGTCCGCGCCACTGCTCTGCATCGGCGTCGGACGTGACCTGGTCTGCGGCCCGGCTCCAGTAAGCTGCCCTATCGTGCAACCGGGCAGGATCCGGCCCAGGCGACGGCTGGGCGTGATGGGTGGGACGTTCGACCCCATCCACAACGGTCACCTTGTGGCGGCCAGTGAAGTGGCCGACCGATTCGGGCTGGACGAAGTCGTGTTCGTCCCGACCGGTCAGCCCTGGCAGAAGCAGGGCCGCTACGTCACCGCCGCCGAGGATCGCTATCTGATGACGGTCATCGCGACCGCGTCCAACCCGCGGTTCTCGGTCAGCCGGGTCGACATCGACCGCGGCGGCAAGACCTACACCAAGGACACCCTGCGTGACCTGCAGGCGCTCAACCCCGACACCGATCTGTACTTCATCACCGGCGCCGATGCGCTGGCGTCGATCCTGTCCTGGCAGAACTGGGAGGACTTGTTCTCCATGGCCCGGTTCGTCGGGGTCAGCAGGCCAGGGTTCGAGCTCGACGGCGAGCACATCGCCTCGGCCATGGCCGAGCTGCCCGCCGACGCTCTGACGCTGGTGGAGATCCCGGCGTTGGCGATCTCCTCCACCGATTGCCGTCGCCGGGCCGCGGAGACGCATCCCATTTGGTACCTGGTGCCCGACGGGGTGGTGCAGTACGTGTCCAAACGGGGCCTGTACCGCGACGACGCCGCAGGTACCGCCCCCCACGGCCGCAGCTTGGCCAAGACCACGAATCAGGACATCCAGTGACCGCAACAGACGAAGCCATCACGATGGCGACGGTGGCGGCCAGGGCCGCCGCCGACAAGCTTGCCGAAGACGTCATCGTCATCGACGTCTCAGGGGAACTGGTGATCACCGACTGCTTCGTGATCGCCACCGGTGGCAACGACCGGCAGGTCAACGCGATCGTCGACGAGGTCGAGGAGAAGATGCGCGAGGCGGGTTACAAACCGGCTCGGCGCGAGGGCACCAGAGAAGGCCGCTGGGTGCTGCTGGACTACGTCGACATCGTGGTGCACATCCAGCATCGGGATGAACGTGACTTCTACGCCCTCGACCGGCTGTGGCGCGATTGCCCTCTGATCGTCGTCGATCTGGAGGCTTCCACGTGAGTGATCCGGACACCCGCGTTCGACGGTTGGTGATGCTGCGACACGGGCAGACCGAATACAACGCGGGTAGCCGGATGCAGGGTCAATTGGACACCGATCTGAGCGACCTCGGTCGCGCGCAGGCCAGTGCCGCAGCCGAGATCCTGGCCAAACGCCAGCCGCTGCTCATCGTTTCGTCAGATCTGCGGCGTGCCTACGACACCGCCGCCGCTCTGGGGGAGCGCAGCGGCCTCGCGGTCGAGGTCGACACCCGGCTGCGCGAAACCCACCTCGGCGACTGGCAGGGACTGACCCACGCCGATGTCGACGCGATCGTCCCCGGTGCGCGGCTGGCCTGGCGTGACGACGCCCGCTGGGCACCGCACGGCGGGGAGAGTCGGATCGACGTAGCGGCCCGAAGCCGGCCGCTGGTGGCCGAACTGGTCGAACGCCGACCGGAATGGGGTGTCGAAGAGCCGGATCGTCCGGTGGTGCTGGTGGCGCACGGCGGTTTGATCGCCGCGCTGACGGCTGCGCTGCTCGACATCCCGGTCGACAACTGGCCGATCCTGGGTGGGATGGGCAATGCCAGCTGGGTGCAGTTGTCCGGGCATTCCGCCGCCGCCGCCACTCTGCCCGAGGTGAAGTGGCGTCTGGACGTGTGGAACGCTTCGGCGCAGGTCGCCAACGATGTCCTCTGAGCCGGTGCCCACCGGCCGGCCGACGCTGCTGGTCTTCGCCGACTCCTTGGCCTATTACGGACCCGGCGGCGGCTTGCCGGCTGACGATCCCCGGATCTGGCCCAATATTGTTGCCGCTCAGCTCGGTTGGGACCTGGAGTTGATCGGCAGGATCGGCTGGACCTGCCGCGACGTGTGGTGGGCAGCCACCCAGGACCCACGGTCCTGGGCCGCGCTACCACGCGCGGGAGCGGTGGTGTTCGCGACCTGCGGAATGGATTCGCTGCCGTCGCCGGTGCCCACCGCGCTGCGCGAGTTGATCCGCTACGTCCGGCCGCCCTGGCTACGCCGTTGGGTTCGCGACGGGCACAGTTGGCTGCAACCCCGGTTGTCGCCGGTCGCGCGGTCCGCGCTGCCGCCGCATCTCACGGTCGAGTATCTCGAAATGACTCGCGGTGCAATCGATTTCAACCGACCTGGGATTCCGATAGTGGCGTCGTTGCCGAGCGTGCACGTCGCCGACGCGTACGGGAAAGCTCATCAAGGCCGCGCCGGTACGGTCGCGGCCATCACCGCATGGGCCGACGAGCACGAGATCCCTCTGGTCGACCTGAAGGCTGCCGTGGCCGAGCAGGTCTACGGCGAGCACGGCAATCCCGACGGAATCCACTGGAACTTCGAAGCCCATGCCGCCGTCGCCGAGTTGATGCTCGAAGCGCTGGCTCAGGCCTTCACCAAGGCAGGCTGAGCGATGGCCGTGGTGGTCGTCACCGACTCGTCGTCTCGGCTGCCGGCCGAGCTGGCCGAGCGGTGGGGTATTCGTGTTGTCCCCCTGCACATTCTGGTCGACGGCTCGGATCTGCGCGACGGCGTCGACGAGGTGCCCGACGATATCCACGAACGTGCCGCCACCACCGCGGGTGCCACCCCGACCGAGCTCTGCGCCGCCTACGAGCAAGCGCTGACAGCCAGCGGGGGTGACGGTGTGGTGGCGGTGCACATCTCGGCGGCTCTGTCCGGCACCCACGGGGCAGCACAACAAGCCGCAGACCAGCTCGGCCCCGAGGTGGTCGTGGTGGACTCGAGATCAGCAGCGATGGGCACCGGGTTCGTCGCGCTGGCCGCGGCACGGTCGGCGAGCGCCGGTGCTGATCTGGAAACCGTGGTGAGTGAAGCGCGTTCGGCTGTCGGCCGCGGTCACAGCTTCATCGTGGTGCACCGGCTCGACAATCTGCGCCGCAGCGGCCGGATCGGCCGCGGCACGTCCTGGCTCGGGAGTGCACTGTCCTTGAAACCACTGCTGCGCATCGACGATGGCAAACTCGTTCTGGCGCAACGAGTTCGCACCGCGACCAAGGCGGTGGCGGCTATGCTCGACCAGGTCGGTGAGATCGCCGGTGAACTACCGGTCCGCGTGGCGGTCCACCACGTCGCCAATCCGGCTGGTGCTATCGAGGTGGCCGACGCCATCCGGGATCGGCTGCCGAGCTGTGTCGAGCCGATCATCGTCACCGAGCTGGGCCCGGTGCTGGCCCTGCACGTCGGCGCCGGTGCCGTCGGGGTGGCTCTGGACGTAGCGGACTCCGCCTAACCGGCGAAGCGCCCCGTCACCGGCGGCAGGTCGGCAAGCGTCACGATGCCAGGTCTGGCCGCGACGACCGACGGCACCGCATTGGTGACCGGCATGGCGGTGTAGATCATGCCCAGTCCCATGAATCCGGGCTCAGTCCAGTCATTCGGCGGTAGGCAGTGCACCACGGTCCGCATATTGGGCATTCCGAAAACCTGGATGACGTGACCGTGTTCCAGCGGTTTGGGCGGGGTGACGTGATCGCCCATCGTCCAGTTGAATCCGACGCTGACGACGTTGCGGTCGCCGACCCAGCCCCGGTGGTATCCGAAGACGCTGCCGACGGTGCCGGCCGGGATCTTCATGAACCCCAGGTCACTGTCGCCGGTTGCGGCGGTGAACTGAACGTCGAACGTCAACTTGTCGAGGTTCGCCCCGATGGCGTCAGCCATCATCGCCGCCGATTCGGCGAAGACCTCGCTTTCCCGTCGCACGCTCTCGGCCAGCCCGGGGGTGTCCGGGTCCTGCCCGAAACCCATGGCCGACTGGGTATCGGCGGACTCGTAGGTCGAACAGTCCACCGACTCGGTGATCCGGATTTCGTCGACGCGCTCGCACGAGCCCGACAACACCATGCCGACCATGTTGGTCATCCCGGGGTGCGCACCATTGCCGAAAATGGTGGATTGGCCGGTCTCGCAAGCGGTCAGGATGCGCTCGCGGTCCTCGGGGGTCTGCTTTCCGCCGGTGATCCAGGCTGCACTTGAGCACACGTTGACGCCTGCGGACAGCAGCGCGACGAGCTCGTCGATACTGGGCCACAGGGGGTTGTAACAGCAGGCGTCGGCACCCAGGGCGAGTAGTGCATCGATGTCGTTGGTCGCCGTCACGCCGGTGGGCTCGGGCCAGCCGGCCAGTTCCGCGGCGTCCTTGCCGACTTTGTCGGCGCCGTGGGCGTACACCCCGACCAGTTTCATATCGGGCCGGCCGATGATGGCGTGCAGTGATCTGCGGCCGATGTTGCCGGTGGTCCACTGGATCACCTTGAGCGGGCGATCCGGGCTATCGGGGGAGGTGGCGGTCATCGACACTCCTTCGGGGGCGTGTGCAGTTCATCGGCTCACGTAGACAGTATTGCGAGTATGTACACACCCCGACTGCTCGACGTCGCCGGGGTGGCCGCAGCGGAGATGTTCAGGGGCTGGCGATGCATCAGCCCGGGCACCTGGCCGGACCGGACGACACCCGCCGCTGGGCATGGATTGCCGCCGTAGGCGACGAGATGTATGCAAGTCCGATAACGCCGTTGACCCGATGTTCGCGGCCGGCAGAATGGTTGGAGATGACGCTGTGATCAGGTGTTTTGCGTAGTAATGCCGAGATGGCAGTGGTGCAGGAAGTCAACGGTGGACGGTGCGCCGACGGTTGCGTGCAATTGTCTGAACGTCGCACTAGAGTTCGGGTCGCCAGGATCTGTCGGGGAGATTCAGGTACACGTGCGCGAGTGGCGGCTGGGCAACGCCGGTATCGGTTCGCGAATCGTGGGAATCGCGTCGCGATTCGAGCGACGCGCCTTCGGAACTCGCGGATAGATGGGAATGAATCATTGAAGCGATATGGGATGGCCCGCCGTCGCCTGGCGGCCGGTGCAGGAGCTCTCGCACTCGTTGCGATGGGTGCCCTGTCCGCCTGCGGTGGAAATTCCAGTGAATCCCCATCGACGACGACTAGTACGACGACTAGTACGACGACGACCACCGCGCCCGCAGTGTCGCCGACGGAGAAAGGCCTCGATCCCGGTGGTGGTAACAAGTTCACGCCGACGGTCAAGGCGCCGACACCGGCGACGGCCGTTCCCGGCGATCACTAGCGCCTGCACCCCGCCGGCCATCCGAGGAACCGAAAGCAGCGCGCGGCCATGACCGTGAGGCGCCGTTCGCGGCAGCGCTGTGTGGCGATCGTCTGCGCCGTGGTGTTGGCCGGTGCGCTGGTCTTCTCTGCCGATATCCGGGTCGGGGTGAGCGGCGGGGTCCAGGACCCCATCGGTGGTCCCTATGCGTTATTACTCGGCGCATCAACCGATCTCGGCCCGGCGACCGGCTCCGAGGTGCAGTTGACCGCGGCTCTGCGTGATACCGCGCGGCCCAGTGACCTGATGGTGTGGGCTCGCGGGGTGGGCCTTTCGGTGCGCTGGCGCCCCGGCGACGACTGGGCGATCGTCGAGGGCGCACCCGGTGACGTGAGCAAGGCGCTCGGTGTCGAGGTACATGACTACCGGGGACAGCAGGGCCAGGTGTTCTACGCCTCCCCGCAGCAGCCCGCCGTGCCCCCGAATCTTCACTCGGTGGTGGGGCTCGGCCGGATCATGAGTTACACGCCGCATCACATGGCGATGCCGACTATTGCGCCTCTGCCCCTTGATGTTCCGGATCAGGGCCTGGCGCCCACGGCGTTGCGCAACACATACAACGTCGCGCCGCTGACCGCAGGTGGCTACACCGGTAAGGGCACGACGATCGTCATCTTCGGTTTCGACGGTTTCGATCAGGCCGACCTCGACATGTTCGCCACCACCTTCGATCTGCCGAAGTTCATCCCGCAGGTGGTCGGGGACATGCCGACCCAGCGCAGTGGTGAGACAACGATGGATCTCGAGGTGGCCCACGCGATCGCCCCCGACGCCAAGAAAGTCTTCGTCAACGCCAGGTCCACGGTCAGCGGCGACGGGCCCTACGAGAAGATCGGCCGGCTCCTCGAATCGGTCGACGAGCAGTTCCCCGGCGCAGTGTGGAGCTTCTCGATCGGATGGGGCTGTGACAAGTTACTGACCGCCGCGGACCTGGTCCCGGTGCGCGCCGCGCTGACCACGGCGCAATCGCACGGCACCACCGCTTTCAACGCCAGCGGCGACCTGGCCGGGCTCGAATGCAAGGGCGGGCAGGACTGGTCGTCTCCGCCGTCTGATGACGATGTGGGGCTCGACGCCGTCGCGTCCGTGCCGGAGATGACCAACGTCGGCGGCACCACCTTGTCGACGAATGATCAGGGAGGATGGCTCGCCGAACAGGCCTGGTTCGACGTGCCGCTGTCACAGGGCACCGGCGGCGGGGTGTCCTCGCTGTTCGACCGGCCGCCGTGGCAGCAGGCGGTGCTGCCGGACACCAGCCCCGATCGCCGGCTGACCCCCGACGTGTCCGCTGTGGCGGACGCCTTCACCGGGGTGAAGATCGTGTTCAAACAACAGATTCTCGTCGGTGGCGGGACCTCGCAGGCGGCCCCCATCTGGGCCGGGATGACGGCGGTGATGGACCAGTACATGCTCGAAAATGGTGGCCGTCTCCTAGGTGACCTCAACCCGCTGCTCTATGCAGTCGCCGCGGGATCGAGGCTGCCGTCGTTCCGCGATGTCGTCCTCGGCGGAAATGCCGTCAGCTCAGCCGGTCCGGGTTATGACCTGGTGACCGGGCTCGGTACCCCCGACGTCGACAATCTGGCCCGGAGTCTGCTGATCACCCAGGCGGTGGCCGGGTGAGTACTGAAGACGAGTCAAGGGACGGGCAGGATCCTGAGGTGCCGGTGACGGAATGCCGCGTCTGTCAGGTTGACGTTCCCGCCGGTGAATACTGCGGGCTGTGCGGTGTTCCGCTGACCGAGCACGATCACGACGGTCCCACGTGGTTGCGCATGCGGGCGTTCGCGACGTCACCGGGTGAGAATCTGTTTCTACCGTCGATCGCGAGTTCGCTGTTCCCACATCTGCCCCAGAAGTCGCGCGCACCGTTTCGGGTGGCATTGCTCGTCGTGGTCGTCGCGCTGATCGTCTTCGCGGTGCTGCGGTTACCGGCTGCGCTGGTCGCAGTGGCCGCGCTGGGCCTGCCGTTCCTGTTCGTGCTCTACCTCCACGAAATCGACGCCCACCGCGACATCCCGCTCAACGTCCTGGTACTGACCGTGGTGCTGGGGATCGGTCTCGGCATCTGCTGGGTGTTGCTGACGGGCGCGATGGTCGCCCGTTCCTACGGTGTCCCACTCGGCAGCGGTATCGCCGCCTACCGGTTGCTACGGGAGGGGCTCGCCGTTCCGTTGGGCAGCGCGATCCTGGCGCTGACCCCCGCGGTCCTGGTCCGATTCACCCAGCCGTGCGACCGAGAGGCGTTGGACGGCTTCATGATCGGGGCGTTGGGCGCCCTGTCCTTCGGCGCCGCGGCGACTCTGACCCGACTTGCCCCGCAATTCACGACCGGCATGGTGGCCCGGGCGCGCCCGATGGAGGGGCTGTTGGTGGAGGCCGGTATCCGAGGAGTAGCCATGCCCCTGACCGCGGCAGCGGCGGGTGGACTCATCGGAGCGGCACTGTGGTTCAAGCGGCCACCGACCAAGGCCGACCAGCGTCCGGGCGTCGTGCGGGCTGTCTTGGCTTTCTTCGGGGTGGCGGTCCTGGTGGTGTACGCCTCGCTCGGGCTCATCGATGTGGCCAACATGCCGCAGCTCTTGCAGTTGGTGTTGCACCTGGTGGTTGCTGCGGTGGCGCTGCTGGCGCTGCGCATCGGCCTGCATCTTGCGCTGCTGCACGAGGTGCACGACGAGATCCATTCGGATGAGCCGATCCTGTGCCCGCACTGCGGGCACGTCGTACCCGATATGGCGTTCTGCCCGGCGTGCGGTGCCGCAACACACGCCTCGTCGCGGTCGTCGCGCGCGTTGCGCCGGAACTCACGCCCGGTGCGCACCGAGGTCGACGGTGACCACCCGTGAGCGCGCCGACGAAGTCTCGACAAGAGTTTTTTCCCGGATACGCGGTGCCGGCGGGCACCTATTCCGCGGAGGTCCCGCGAAAGCCATCGCATTTGCGGCTGGCGTTTACCTGGGGGTTGGCCATCGCGGTGGTCGCGGCGGCACTGGTCGGGTTGTCGGGGATCGTCACGAAACCGTCGGCGCGATTCATGTGCCCGCCCGACTGCGGCAGTCCGCCGACCGGCACGCCGGTGACGACAAACCCTCGCTTCACGGCAGCCGATGGCACGTTCTCCGTGTCCTATCCGGCTGCGGGTACCGCCTACACGATCACCCAGAAACCGAACGGGGTGACGGCGGAGTTCACTGCCGGCGACGGTGGGATGTTGCAGCTATTCAGTACTCCCGCGGCGGGGCGTACCCCGAAAGACATCGCGTTCAGTCTGGTCAAGCAGACCTTCCCCGACACCAAAACCGCATATCAGATCCCGAATGCGATGGTCGGCTACGTGCATGGCTACGGCGAGGCGGCGGATTACTGGCCGCAGGGGGCGAACAGCAGCTATGCGCGGATGCGGATCCTGGTCATGGTTGCGGTGAAGAATGATCTCGCTCTGGTGGCCGCAGCAGTGGGCCCCTACCACGAATTCGGCCCAGACTTCGGGCCGGGACCGCCGTCGGGGGCGAACCTGCAGATCGCTCAGGACATGGGCAAGTACGTGAACAGTTTCAGCTGGCAGGGCGATCCGCCGCGCTAGCCGCTCACTAGGGCCGAGCTGCGACCGATGCAGAGCGAGGCACGAGCGATGAGGAGGAGCCGCTCATTAGGGCCGAGCTGCGACCGATGCAGAGCGAGGCACGAGCGATGAGGAGGAGCCGCTCAATAGGGCCGAGCTGCGACTACTGGCTGTTGACGATCGCGGTGCTGCGTTGGGGCACCTGGACCTGGCCGGGGTTGTTCACCCACTGCGAGAGGCAGCCGGGGATGTTGCGGCAGGCCACGACTGCACCCGCGCTGGGGGCCGCCCCGATGGCTGCGGGCGGCTGTACCGCCAGGTCGCAGTTGGTCGTGTACGCGCCGAGTCCCTGCAGGCCCACCGGTACGCCGCCACAGTCGGCGAGCGGAACGGGAGCGGAACCGACCGACGGGCCGGACATCAGCATCACGGCCGGTGCCGCCAGCGTTGCCACGGCGAAGCCGCCCGCAGTGAGGTACCGCCGCAGGGACTGTCCACGAAAAGCCATCATCACGCCCATCCATCTGATAAAAACCCGACCGCAAAGAGAGTACCCCCGTGATGCCCGTCGCGGGCCAGGAGTGTTGCCGCCGTTGCTACCCGAGTTCGACGGTGACGTCGCCGCCGGCCGGATCCGCGCCCGCGACCAGGCTCCATGGCGCCCGGTAGATGCGACCCGGCGCGGCGGGCCACGGCGTCCGCTTCGCGCCGATCGTCCGACCGCCCTGCACGGCTCGCAGCCGCGGTGCCCGATGGTATTCGTCGGTCCACAGCAATAGGTCGCCGCGCGGTGAGGCACCGCCCGCCGGATCGATCAGCTGCGGAGTGACCCACCGGAACGGAGCGGCGGCCCGCACGCGAATGCCGCGCGCACCGCGGCCCCCGTCCTGGCCGCTGAGCAACCAGTCCCGGACTCGGGGTGCGACGTGTCGGCCGTCGAGGGCTGCGCCGTCGGCGGTGTCGACGGGGTGGAGCAGGTTGCCGACGGCGAACACGCCGGCCTTCGTGGTGTGCAGGCCGGCGTCGACGAGCGGTCCGCGAGTGCCGGGATCCATGGCCAGGCCAGCGGTGCGGGCCAGCTCGTGGTCGGGGATCCAGTCTCCGGTGGTGATGACGGTGTCGCAGGCGATGGTGGATCGTGTTCCGGTATCCAGATTTTCGACGGTTACCGACTTGACCCGATGCTTACCGGCGATCCCGACCAGGCGGGTCCGGGTCAGCACGGGGCCACTCATCAAGAATCGCCCCGGGATCCGGAACGCCGCATAGGCCTCCGAGCGGGGATAGGAACTGGTCATCGCGACGGTCGCGCAGCCGGCTTCGCGCAGTGTCATCACCGCCGACCAGCTGACCAGCTCTGCACCGACGACGACGGCGCGACGGCCGATCTCGGCATGGTGCAGGTGCACCAGGTTCTGCAGCTGACCGGTGGTGTACACACCGTCGGGGCGGTCACCGGGAATCAGCCGTGCCGGCCGTGGCCGTTCGCGCGCGCCGGTGGCGAGCACGACGGCATCGGCCTGCAGCAGCCGTCGGCCCCGCGGCGAGGAGATCTGCAGTCCGCGTTCACCGGACCAGCCCGTGACCATCGCCTCGGTTTCCAGCTGTGCGCCGGCATCCCGGGCGGTATCGGTGAGACGCCGGGCGTAGGCAGGTCCGCTGATGAAGCGTTTCAGGTCGCGAATCCCGTAACCGGGGTGGTCACTGTGGCGGGGGATTCCGCCGGTTTCGACTTCGCGTTCGATGACGAGCACCTCACCGTCGATCAGTGGGGCGAGGGCGGCGGCTGCGGTCAATCCGGCTGGGCCACCACCGACAACGGCGACGGCAACCTTCTGAATGGTGTTGTCCTGGTGAGTCACTGGACCACCTCACAGTCCATCAGCGCCTTGGCGTTGGCGCCGCAATAGAACCCTTGGCATCGGCCGTTCATGACGCGGGTGCGGCGCCGTAGCCCGTCGAGGTTGCTCGGGGGGATGGGAGAGGTGAACGTGTCGCGGATCTCCCCGGCGCTGACGCGTTCGCAGAAGCAGACGATGCGGCCGTACTCCGGGTCGGCGACGATCCGGTCGGCGTCCTGGTAGGGCCGGGTGAACGCCTCGCCGAGGTTGGGCATCTGCGGTGCCGGAGGCAGATCCGCGCGAGGAGTGAGATCCAGGTTGGTGTCGGCCAACAGGCCCATCACGTGTTCGGCGATGGCCATCCCCGCGGTCAGGCCGGTGGAGCGGATGCCGCCAACCAGGACGTAGCGCTGCGCGGTGTCCACATCGATCAGGTAGTCCCCATGGTCGATCGCGGCCCGCAGGCCGGCGTACGACGCAGTGATCTCCTCGTCGAACAGGGTGGGCATCAGCGCGCGGCCCTTGCCGACCAGGAACTCGAACCCTTCCTCGGAAGTCCCGGTGGCACTGCGGTCCTGGAGATCCTCCGAGGTCGGTCCGACCATCACATTGCCGTAGATGGTCGGGCTGATGAGCACGCCTTTGCCGCGCGAGGACGGCACGGCCAACACGATGCACGGCACCATCGGGCGAGTCAGTTTGTCGAAGACGAACAGCTCGCCGCGCCGCGGGGTGACGGTGAACCGCTGGTAACCGAATTTGTGGTCGAGGTGGTCGGCGCCGAGGCCGGCGGCATTGATGATCCAGCGACCGTGGATGTCACCGTCGGCGGTAACCACGGTGGTGTAGTCCGGGTGTGGGCGGACGCCGGTCACGGTCGCGCCGCGGCGAAGCGAAGCGCCGCGCTGCACTGCCTCGGTGGCCAGTGCCAGGTTGGTGGTCCAGGTGCAGATGATCGCCTCGCCGGGCACGGTCAGACCTGCCAGAGCACCGTCCCCGAGTTCGGGGACACGGTGGTAGACCTCGGCGGCGTCGACGATCTCGCAGGCGTGATAGCCGTTGCGTTCGGCCTTGTCCTTGAGGCCGGGCAACGCGTCGACCTCCTCGTCGGTCCAAGCGACCAGGAGCGCGCCCGTCCGCTCGACAGGTATACCGGTCTGCGCGGCGTAGTCGCCGAGCAGCTGGTATCCGCGGGCGACCAAGCGGGACTCCAAAGTCCCTGGGGAAGCGTCGAATCCGGTGTGTAACAGCGCAGTGTTGGCCTTGCTGGTGCCGTCGCCGACGTCGTCGCGGCCCTCGATCAGGGTCACGGTCAGGCCGGTGCCGGCCAGGTCGCGAGCGATCGCCGAACCGACGATTCCCGCACCGATGACGACGACATCACAGATGTCGACGGGGTCAGAGGATGAACTCATGGGGTGTCCTTCGTGCTGAGCGCGTTCTGGGCTGCCTGTGTCCAGCGGGCCAGGTGGTCGGCGGCGCGGTCATCGGACCAGACGGGCTCATAGGTGTGTTGTGGTGTCCAGGTGCCGACCACGTCCGCGGGTCGCAACGTCGGGTCGAGCGCGAGTTGCGCACACGCGGCCGCGCCGAGCGGTGTTGCGTGGGCCGATGGATAGATCTCGACGGGGATGCGGGCGAGGTCCGCCTGGGCCTGCATGAGGACAGCGGAGCGGGTGAGCCCGCCGTCGACGCGCAGCCGGGTCAAGGGTTGTCCGAGGTCCTGGGCAACCAGCCCGGCCAGGCAGGCGACTTGTGCCGCAACGCCTTCCAGTACCGCGCGGACCAGGTGCCCACGTTCACTGCTGAGTGTCATGCCGGTGAACGAGGCGGTGGCCTGGGCATCCCACCATGGCGCGGCCAGGCCGGCAAGTGCGGGCACACAGAGCACTCCTTCGCTGGAGTCGCCCGCCGAGGCGGCTACGGCGTCCACCTGGTCCGCGGCGGGCACCAGGCCGAGGTCGATCGCCCAGCGCACCGCAGACGCCGCGGTGTACACCTGACCATCGGCACAGTAGGAAGTGTCGTCGCGCAATGTCCACGCCACCGACGTGGTCAGCCCGGCGCCGGACCGCGCGGCGTTCCCACCGAGTTGGGCCAGCAGGAACGCGCCGGTGCCGAAGGTGCATTTCGCGGCTCCGGGTTCCAGGCAGCTCTCGGCGAGCAGTGCAGCCTGCTGGTCGACGATCAGTCCCGCGACCGGCAGGTCTTTCGGCCCGAAAGCATCTGTCACACCGACGATCTGGTCGCAGGGCACCAGCTCGGGAAACTGCTCACCGGTCAGGCCGAACAACTCGATGAGGCTGGGATTCCAGGTGGCCGTATCCAGGTCGAGCAGCAGCGAGCGGCTGGCGGTCGTCGTATCGGTGACAAACGCCCCGCACATGCGGTGGATCAGCCAGGTGTCGGTGGTCGTGACGACACCGTCGCGGGTCAGGTTCGCCCTGATCCAGGCCATCTTCGGCGCGGAGAAGTACGGGTCGAGTACCAAACCGGTTGTGGCAGCTACGGTCTGGGCCGAGCCGGCGAGCGCCGTGCAGATCGATTCTGCACGGCGGTCCTGCCAGACGATCGCGGGGGTGAGCGGCCGTCCGGTGCCGTGATCCCAGGCCAGCACGGTCTCGCCCTGGTTGGCCAGTGCCACGGCGGCGACAGGAACACCCGCTTCGCGCAGGGCGCGCCGGCCGGCTTCGACGACGGAAGCCCAGAGGGCCTCGGGGTCCTGCTCGACGCCGCCGCCCGGCAGGTACTTGGGCCGCAGGCTGGTCTCGGCGATCGAGACCACCTGCCCGCCGTCGTCGACGACGATCGCCTTGGTACCCGAGGTGCCCTGGTCAATGGCCAATACGTGGGTCATGGCCTCCCACTGCCCGCTTCCTGGTCGAGTACCGCGTCGATCGAATGCTGATCAGGCATGGCCAATCCGTCACGGCCGCGTCGCGCCAGAAGATAACCCAGGTAGCACGCGCCGATCACGACCATCACGATGACATAGAGCCAGGCGTCCTTGAAGCTGGCATCCCGGAACAGGGCCAGCTCGAAAACCAGCCAGACGACGGCGACTGCGACTATCGGTTTCTCCCATGCGCCGAGGTCGAACTTTCCGTTGACGGGCAGGTCCCGACGCTTGAGCAGGTACATGACCACCGTCGCGGCGTAGATGATCGCGGGCAGCAGGGTGGCCGCACCGAACAGGGTGAACAGCGCGGTCTCCGACTGGGAGAAGATCGCGAGAATCAGTTCGGCGAGGATGACGAACAGCATCGTCGCCTTGAACGGGGTGTGGAAGCGTGGCGAGATTTGAGCCCACTGCTGCCAACCGGGGAAGCGTTCGTCGCGAGACATGGCCCACGTCAGGCGAATTCCGGTCATCATGATGACCAAGCCGCAGGCGAAGATGGCGATCACGACCATCAGCAGCAGCAGGGTGGCGACCGTGGAACCGAGCGTGTGTTTGATGACGTCGGCGATCGGCGTGCCGGACTCGGCCAGTGCCACCGGGTCGCCCGCTGCCAGCGTGACGGCGATCAGGAAGATGAAACCCAAGACGCCGGAGGCGAGCACGGCCTGGCACATGGCACGAGGAACCACCCGCTCCGGGTCGTTGGTTTCTTCGGCCAGGTTGGCGGCTGACTCGAATCCGACGATGGTGAACGCACCGAGCAGGAAGCCCAGCATCCACGGGCCGGCCGAAGTCAGGTCGCCGAAACTCCAGAACCCCTCTGCCGCAACGGCTCCCTTGCTGAACAGGTTGCTGGCGTCCATATCGCCGCGCACGGCAGCGACGATCAGCAGCAGCACCGTGAGGGCGACCATGCCGATCAGCTCCAGGGTTACCGCGCCGTTGTTGAAACGCTGGCTCCACTTGGTCGAGAGCGCGAGCAGTGTGGCCTGCGCCACCAGTACCAGTGCCGTCACCGCCCAGGTGACAGTGCTCGTGCCCTCGTAGTTCAGCAGGACCGGCAGGACGGTGGAGGCGATCGTGTAGTCGACCGCCACCACCACGATGGCCAGGAATGTGAACGAGATCCAGCCGATGATCCAGCCGAGAATCGGGTTGGCCAACCGTGACATCCACTGATACGCGTAGCCGGTCACCGGGATCCGCGAGGCGATGGTGCCGAGCACGAATGCCACCGCGAGCTGACCGACAACTGCGATCGGCCATGTCCAGATACCAACTGGGCCAGACGAATTCAGCACCGCACCGTAGGTGGTGAAGATACCCGTCGCAATCGAGACGAATGCGAAGGCCACCGCGAAGGACGCGAATTTGCCGGTGTGTCGCTCCATGGACTGCTGGTAACCGAACTGCGCGAGTTCGGCTGCGTCACCTCCGGTGCCGGCGATCGGTTTCGGTTCTGGCATGAGTGGTTCCTCCAGTTGGTATAGACCATGCGGTTAAGCCAAAGTATTGGTGTGACGTACCGCACTGTCAAGCCGGGAAATGAACTGTTAACAACGCGGCGGCCAGATCCGCTTGTCACGCTCCTCAACCGCCTCGTTCCTCGGCGGCATCGATCGGCTCGACGGCCCGGCTGGTTCCGCGCCCGACGGGTGCTGGTTACGCTCGTCTCATGCCGCCGACGATGAGTGGGAGGCGCCAGCCCACGGCGCCGCGCTATATCGCCATCGCCGAGGCCGTGCGCGACCGCATCGTCACTGACCAGCTGGGACCGCACACCCTGCTGCCCTCGGAGCGAGAGCTCGCCGAGCAACACGCGGTCAGCCGGATGACGGCCAGGCAGGCGCTGACTCTGCTGGAAAGCGAGGGTGTGGTCTACCGTCGCCCTCCACGCGGCACCTTCGTCGCCGAGCCGCGGGTGCGGTTTCACGTCGGCAGCTTCTCCGAAGAGGTTTCCCGGCTGGGTTTGCGCCCCGCTGCCCGACTGTTGTGGGCCGAGCGCCAACAGCCCAGCCCGTCGGTGCGCGGTGCACTGGGCCTGGACGACGCTGCGGCAGTGCATGTGTTCCACCGGTTGCGCACTGTCGACGATGTCCCGTTCGCCCTCGAGACGACGTATCTCCCCGCCGAGCTCACCCCCGGGATACTCGACGGCCCGGACGAGGGGTCGCTGTGGGCGCAGCTTCGCGACCGGTACGGCATCACGTTGACCCGGTCCACCGCGGTGCTGGAGTCGATCGTCCTCGATGACGCGACGAGCGCCCAACTGAATCTTCGGCCCGGTTCCGCGGGCACCCTACTGACTCGGCGTACCCTCGACGACTCCGGGCGCTGTATCGAATATGCGCGCGACATCTACCGGGCGGACCGTACCTCCTTCGAAGTGTCCGAAAACCTCGTCTAGCATCCGGGTTTTCCACAGTCGCGAATTCATCCACAGCGCAGGTGGTTTCGCGGGTGTGTGCGCCGGAGACGGTGGCGGGCGCTCCTACGGTGGGGCCATGCGAACAGAACTGCCCGCGGCCCGGTTGCATCGCCGGCTCGGGGCGGCGCGGGACGCCGCTTCTGACGTCGATTCAACCGCCGACGATCCCATCGCCGACACCGGCGATGACGCGGGGGGCGCCGACGGTGACGCGAGGGCACTGCTACCTCGTTGGCTGCCCGACAGCGCGGCGACGGGCGGTGGCCGCAACTGGGTGGCGACGGTGCGGGCCGACCCGGGGCGCGCCGGTGCCGTCGCGTTGGGGGTGGTGGCTGCACTCGCGATTCTCGTGACCGTGTTCACGCTGATCCGTGACGATCCCGCACCGGTCGTCTCGGCGAAGTTGCCGCCGGTGGAGATGGTGTCCTCGGCGAGTCCGCGACCCAGTGCCAACCCGGGCCCGCTGCCGGATCAACCCGTGGTGGTCAGCGTCGTCGGGTTGGTGGCCACGCCCGGCCTGGTGACGCTCGCGCCCGGGGCGCGGGTCGCCGACGCGGTGTCCGCGGCCGGCGGAGTGCTCGGTGGCGCGGACACCATCGGGCTCAACATGGCCCGCCATCTCGCCGACGGGGAACAAGTAGTGGTTGGACTCGCTCCGACGCCGGGCGAGCCTGCGGCGCTGGGCAGTTCGGTGACGGCGGGGGAGGTCGGCGACCCCGCGTCGGGTGGCGCCGCACCGTCCACCGATACGACGGCCCTCGGTCGGCCGATCGACCTCAATTCGGCCACGGTCGAGCAGCTGGACACGTTACCCGGGGTCGGGCCGGTCACCGCTGCCGCGATCGTGGCGTGGCGAGAAGCGAACGGATCCTTCACCAGCGTCGAACAACTCGGAGACGTCGACGGGATCGGCCCGGCCCGGCTCGCCAAACTGCGCGACCTGGTGCGTGTCTGAGATTGTCGCCAGTGCTGTGCCGGCGCCGCAGGCACCTGTCGACTTGCGGTTGGTCCCGGCAGCGCTGACGGCCTGGGCGGTGACCGCGGTGGGGATCGTGTGGGGACTTGGTGCCGTCGCCGCTGGGCTGTCGGTGCTGGCCGTGATCACCGCAGTGCTGGTGCGCGCCAAGAGCCCCGCCGAGCGCACCCGTGTCCGTGCGGTCAGCACCGGTCTGATTGCCTTGTCGCTGGTGGGCGTCGGATTCGGATTCGCGGTGGCGTTGCGTGCCAACGGAGTTCGTGATCACCCGGTCACCCAGCTGTTCGGCACCGCGACCGAGGTGACGGTCATCCCGAGTGAGAGCCCACGAGTCGTCGGCGCCGGGCGGTTGTTGTTCAAAGCCGACCTCGTCCTGGTCGGCGAGCACGAAACCAGCGGCCGGGTGGTGGTTTTCGCTCCCGCCCGCGACTTCGTCGGACTCGACGCCGGTCAACCCGTGCGGTTCGCCGCCCGGGTCGGCCGGCCCACCCGCCGTGATCTGAGCGTCGCGCTGCTCACCGCCACCGGAGAGCCCACGACGGGACAGGCGTCGGCGGTGCAGCGGTTCGCCTCCTCGGTGCGCAGCCGCTTCGCCGGTGCGGCCCGCGAGGTTCTGCCCGCCTCGCAGGCGGCGATGCTGCCCGCCCTGGTGCTGGGCGATACCTCGGCGATGACGAATACGACGGTGGCCGATTTCCGGGCCAGCGGACTGACCCATCTGACGGCGGTGTCGGGCGCCAATGTGACGATCGTGTGCGGCGCGGTCCTGATGGTCGGCTATCTGGTGGGGCCGCGAGTTGCCGTCGGAGTAGCCGCCGCGGCGCTGATCGCGTTCGTCATCGTGGTGCAGCCGAGTGCGAGCGTGCTGCGCGCGGCTGTGATGGGGGCCGTCGCCCTGCTGGCGATCCTGTCGGCGCGGCGGCGTCAGGCGATACCCGCGCTGTCGACGACGGTACTGGTGCTGATGATCGTGGCGCCGCAGCTCGCGGTGGACATCGGCTTCGCGCTGTCGGTCTCCGCGACGGCAGCACTGGTCGTCATCGCCCCGGGCTGGTCGCAGCGTCTGGTGGCTCGCGGCTGGCCCAAACCGCTGGCCGCCGCGGTCTCTGTCGCCGCCGCGGCCCAGCTGGTGACGGCTCCGCTGGTGGCAGGGATCTCGGGAACGTTCAGCATCGTGGCGGTCGCCGCCAATCTGGCCGTCGCCGCGTTGATCGCCCCCATCACGGTGTTCGGCACCGCTGCCGCTGCGCTGAACTTGCTCTGGCCCGGAGCCGCGCACCTGCTGATCCGCTTCACCGGTCCCGAACTGTGGTGGTTGGACACCGTCGCACACCGGGCGGCGGCCATCCCGAATGCGACGGTGCCCGTCCCCGCGGGTGGCCTCGGCGTCCTGATGGTGGCGCTGGCCGGGGTGGGCGTGGTGGTGCTGTGGCGCTGGCGGTGGTTCCGGTGGGGGCTTGTCTGTGCGGCGATGTGCCTGTTCGCATGGTCGATATCGGGACTGGTGGCGGGGCACGGTGCGACGGTGTCGGCCGACCGTGGCACCATCGTCGCGTGAGCCAACAGGTCCCGGGGTTGCATTTGGTCCTCGGTGAGGAAGACCTTCTCATCGAACGCGCGATCACGGCCGTGGCGCGGTCCGCTCGTTCGCAGGCCGGGACCGGGGACGTACCGGTGAACCGATTGCGCGCAGGTGAGGTCAGCACCAACGAGCTGGCTGAACTACTCAGCCCGTCACTGTTCGCCGACGAGCGCGTGGTGGTCCTCGAATCCGCCGCCGAGGCAGGCAAGGATGCGGTCACCCTGATCGCCGCTGCGGCCGCCGACCTGCCGGACGGCACCGTGCTGGTGGTGGTGCACACCGGTGGCGGCCGGGCCAAGGCGTTGGCGGGGCAGCTGCGTGATCTCGGTGCCACCGTGCATCTGTGCCCGAAGATCAGCAAGGCGAGCGAACGGGCTGACTTCGTCCGCAGCGAATTCAAGGCACTCAAAGCATCCGTCAACGACGCGACGGTGACTGTGTTGATCGATGCGGTCGGCTCCGATATTCGCGAACTCGCCTCTGCCTGTTCGCAATTGGTTGCCGACACCGACGGCCGCGTCGATGTTGCCGCGGTGCGGCGCTATCACAGCGGCAAGGCCGAGGTGAAGGGCTTCGACATCGCGGACAAAGCCGTCGTCGGTGACATCGAGGGCTCAGCCGAAGCTCTGCGGTGGGCGATGATGAGTGGTGAGCCTCGGGTCGTATTGGCCGACGCGCTCGCCGAAGCCGTCCACACGATCGCCCGGGTCAAGCCGCTCTCCGGTGACCCTTACCGGCTGGCCGGGGACCTCGGGATGCCGCCGTGGCGGATACAGAAGGCACAGAAGCAGTCGCGCCGATGGTCGCGGGAGAATGTGGCCACCGCGATCCGATTGGTCGCGAAGCTCAATGCTGACGTCAAAGGTGCGGCCGCGGACGCCGATTACGCGCTGGAATCCGCTGTCCGTCAGGTAGCCGAATTGGCCGCCGACGGCAGCCATCGGTAGCACAACAGCGATAAAAAATCCCGCCAGCGATGCATATCGCTGGCGGGATGGAGCTGGTTAGCTCAGAGCTTGTTGAGCGCGAGCGCGAGGGCCGACTTCTTGTTGGCGGCCTGGTTCTTGTGGATCACGCCTTTGGTGGCGGCCTTGTCCAGCTTGCGGCTGGTCGACACGAGAAGCTCGGAGGCCTTGTCCTTGTCGCCGGCGTCCAGCGCCTCGCGGAAGCCGCGAACGGCGGTCCGCAGCGCCGACTTGACCGACTGGTTGCGCAGGCGGGCGCGCTCGTTGGTGAGGATGCGCTTCTGCTGCGACTTGATGTTGGCCACGCGTGTTTTTCCTTCTTGATGTCTTTGAATGTGTCGGACTTGGTGCTATCTCGAAAGTTCTGGTGCGCCCGGCGGCGGGCAGCGACTGTTCAGGTTACCAGTTCGGCTTCTAATCTCCCAAAGCTCGACCGGCCGCTCATGGGCTCGCGCGCACAACTGTCCCACTGGCCTGCCGAAACGGCAATCGTGGGGCAGCATGTGACAGGTGAGTCTTCGATCCTTGCCCAACGAGACCGGACGACAGTCGCGCAACAATTCGCGCTCGTCGAAAAAGCACGAACAGATCTTCAATGGCTACAACAAACGCGGGACCTACGCCAAGGCGTTCGATGAGATGTTCGATGCGCAGGGGAACGTTCGCGGGCCGTACAAGGGCATCTACGCCGAGTTGGCTCCGTCCGATGCCTCCGAGCTGGAGGCCCGCTCGGAGGCGCTTGGCCGAGCGTTCATCGACCAGGGCATCACGTTCTCCCTGTCGGGGCAGGAGAGACCATTTCCGCTCGATCTGGTGCCGCGCGTCATCTCGGCCGCCGAATGGTCCCGGCTGGAGAAGGGCATCACCCAGCGGGTCAAAGCGCTCGAGATGTACCTCGACGACATCTACGGTGACCAGGAGATCCTGCGGGACGGGGTCATCCCGCGTCGCCTGATCACGTCGTGTGAGCACTTCCACCGCGAGGCCGCAGGCATCGTCCCGCCCAACGGTGTGCGCATCCACGTCGCCGGGATCGACCTGGTCCGCGATGGCCAGGGCACCTTCCGCGTGCTTGAAGACAATCTGCGCTCACCGTCGGGGGTCTCCTATGTCATGGAGAACCGCCGCACGATGGCCCGGGTCTTCCCGAACCTGTTCGCCACCCACCGGGTGCGCGCGGTGGGTGACTACTCGTCGCATCTGTTGCGGGCACTGCGCAATTCGGCGGCCACCAACGAGGCCGATCCGACGGTGGTGGTGCTGACCCCTGGCGTCTACAACTCGGCGTACTTCGAGCATTCGCTGCTGGCCAGGCAGATGGGCGTCGAACTGGTCGAGGGCCGCGATCTGTTCTGTCGCGACAACACCGTCTACATGCGCACCACCGAGGGCGAACGTCAGGTCGACGTGATCTATCGGCGCATCGACGACGAGTTCCTCGATCCGATGCACTTCAAGCCGGATTCCGTGCTGGGCGTCGCCGGGGTGCTCAACGCCGCCCGCGCGGGCAACGTCGTCATCTCCAGCGCCGTGGGCAACGGCGTGGGCGATGACAAACTCGTCTACACCTACGTGCCGACGATCATCGAGTACTACCTGGGTGAGAAGCCGCTGCTGGCCAATGTCGACACGTTCCGCTGCTGGCTCGACGACGAGCGCGAGGAGGTGCTCGACCGTATCCACGAGTTGGTGATCAAACCGGTCGAAGGCTCCGGCGGCTACGGCATCGTGTTCGGGCCCGACGCGTCGGAGAAGGAGCTGGCGACCATCAGCAGGAAGGTTCGCAACGACCCGCGTGGCTGGATCGCCCAACCGGTAGTGCAACTGTCCACCGTCCCGACGCAGATCGATGACTGCCTGGCCCCTCGTCACGTGGACCTGCGGCCGTTCGCGGTCAACGACGGCGAGAACGTCTGGGTGTTGCCGGGTGGTCTGACCCGCGTCGCGCTGCCGGAGGGATCGCTGGTGGTGAACTCCAGCCAGGGCGGCGGATCGAAAGACACCTGGGTGCTGGCGTCGCGATCCTCGATGGCCGATCACGAACTCGCGGCCGCTGAGATCGTCCGCTCGCTGCCCAAAGCTGCCAAGGCGCCGGCCGGGGACAAGAACCCCGATCTGTCCTCGCAGCAACAGCAGCAGTCCCGGGCGGTGCGCCGGACCGAGGAGCAACAACAACAGCAACAGCAGGCGGTGATGGACTGATGCTCGCCCGTAACGCCGAAGCGCTCTATTGGATCGGCCGCTATGTCGAACGCGCCGATGACACCGCCCGCATCCTCGACGTCACCGTGCACCAGTTGCTCGAAGATTCCAGCGTCGATCCGGACCAGGCCTCGCGGACCCTGCTGCAGGTGCTCGGCATCGAATCGCCCGACGATGCGGTGCTCGATGTCTGGTCGCTGACCGATCTGGTGGCGTTCAGCCGGGGCACCCAGGGCGGGTGCTCGATCGTCGACTCCATCACGGCGGCCAGGGAGAACGCCCGGTCGGCCCGCGAGGTGACCTCCAGCGAGATGTGGGAGTGCCTTAACACCACCTACAACGCGCTACCTGAACGCGAGCGAGCATCCAGACGCCTTGGGCCGCACGAGTTTCTGTCCTATGTCGAGGGCCGGGCAGCGATGTTCGCGGGTCTGGCCGACTCGACGCTGTCCCGCGACGACGGTTACCGGTTCATGGTGTTGGGCCGGGCGATCGAACGCGTTGACATGACGGTCCGGATGCTGTTGTCCCGTGTGGGGGACAGCGCGTCGTCACCGGCCTGGGTGACGGTGCTGCGTTCGGCCGGTGCTCACGACACCTACCTGCGCACCTATCGCGGTGTGCTCGACGCCAATCGGGTGGCCGAGTTCATCCTGCTCGACCGGTTGTTCCCGCGGTCGATCTTCTACTCGTTGAAGCTGGCCGAGCACAGCCTCGAAGAGCTGCTGCACAGCCCGCACAACCGAGTCGGTGCCACCGCGGAAGCCCAGCGGCTGCTGGGTCGCGCGCGCAGCGAGCTGGAGTTTCTGCGTCCCGGAGTGCTGCTCGAATCACTGGAGAAGCGGTTGGCCGGGTTGCAGACTACCTGTTCGGATGTCGGAGAAGCGTTGGCACTGCAGTATTTTCACGCTGCACCGTGGGTGGCGTGGACGGACGCCGGACGTAACGGATCGCTGGTTATCGAGGAGGGTGAGGTCTGATGTGGCGTATGCGGGTGGTCCACGCAACCGGTTAT
Source organism: Mycolicibacterium komossense (assembly GCF_025822605.1). GTDB lineage: Bacteria > Actinomycetota > Actinomycetes > Mycobacteriales > Mycobacteriaceae > Mycobacterium > Mycobacterium komossense. Next base: position 263,020 of record NZ_JACKTY010000014.1, read on the forward strand.
GCCTACAAGTCGCCTGTCACCGCGTCCTATAACGAGGCCCGCCTGACCCCGCGATCGGATTCGCGGCAGAACGTGATCCTCAACCGCGTGGAGACGGTGCCCGCCACCAGGTCCTACCGGTATGTCGACTACTGGGGCACCGCTGTGACGGCATTCGATCTGCACGCCCCGCACACGGAGTTGGAGGTGACGGCCTCGTCGGTGGTGGAAACCGATAAGGACGAGGTGCCGAAAACCTCGGTGAGTTGGGAAGATCTTGCTTCCGAGGCGGTGATCGACAGGTTCGACGAGGTCCTTACGCCGACCGAGTACGCGCCGGCCAGTCGGCGTATCCAGGCGGTGGGCAAGCGGATCGCGAAGTACAACGACCCGCAGGAAGCGGTCATCGAGGCCGCGCGGTGGGTGCACAGCGAACTGAAGTATGTCCCGGGCACCACCGGAGTGCACTCGTCGGGCCTCGACGCGCACCGCGAGGGCAAAGGAGTCTGTCAGGACTTCGCGCATCTGTCGCTGATCCTGTTGCGCAGCATGGGTATTCCGTCGCGCTACGTCTCCGGTTATCTGCATCCGAAGAAGAAGGCCGCAATCGGCGAGACCATCGACGGCCAGAGCCATGCGTGGATCCAGGCGTGGACCGGTAATTGGTTCAACTACGACCCGACCAACGACACCACGATCAACGAGCAGTACATCAGCGTCGGCGTGGGCCGCGACTACGCCGATGTGACGCCACTCAAAGGCATCTACTCCGGCGCGGGCTCCACCGACCTCGATGTCGTCGTGGAGATCACCCGCCTGGCGTAGATATTGGTGTGGCGGCGAGCTAGCCGACCTGCACCGTGAGTAGATCGTCGCCGAGTTCGATGCGTCCGCCGAACTCGCCGGCCGCCAGGGCCCGCCACTGGTCCTCTTGGCCCGGCGCCAACGGTGGCACGTAATGTGTGAGCACCAGGGTGCCGACGCCGGCGCGTGCTGCGGTCGCGCCCGCCTGCTCGACCGACGAGTGGTAGTCCAGGATGTCCTTGAGGCGCTGCTGGGGGACGAGCGTGACGAGGTCCTTGCGAATCACTGTGTGCACCAAGGCGTCCGCGCCTGAGGACAACTGATCAAGCGTGTCGCAGGGAACGGAGTCGCCGGCCAGCACCACCGACGCCCCGTCGTACTCGACGCGGAAAGCGATGGTCGGCTCGACGGGCCGATGATCCGTGGGGGCCACTCGAATGGTCACGCCGTCCTGATCCCAGACGGGTCCCTCGGTGTACTCGTACACCTCCAGCGCGGGCGGCTCGGTGATATCGGCGTGATGCGCGATCCGATAGCTGATGTCCGGCGCCAGCGCGGTCAGGAGACCATCCACGACGGCTCTGGTACCGGGTGGACCGATGATCGGCAGCGGGGAGCGGACGAAGGTCGTCACCCAGCGCGTGGTGATCACGTCGTTAAGGTCCGTGATGTGGTCACTGTGCAGGTGGGTCAGCAGGACTGCGGTCAGATTCGCCGCACCGACGCCGACCGCCGCCGCCCGCTGCAGCACACCCCGCCCGCAGTCGACCAGGAACAACGCGTCCCCGGCTCGTACCAGCGTGGACGGCCCCGCCCGGTTGGCATCCACCATCGGGGAACCGGTGCCCAACAAGGTGATCTCGATCATGACGTCATCCCTCCCAGCCCGACCAAGGCGCGGGCATGCTCGATCTCCCCCATATGGCGAAGACCGTGTTGATAGATCCAGCATTCGGTGCCGTCGAGACGGGAAATGCCTGCTGGTCCCGCTACGCGCGCGCTGTAGGTGGTGGCGATCTGCGGCGGGAACGGTCGGGTGACGAGGATCTCGCTCAGCGCCTCCGGTTCCAGCTCGGCCAGCCAACGTTCGGTCTTGTCGAACACGTGCCGCTGGTAGTCGCAGAAGGCCGCGAAATCGTCTATCCGCTGCGCCATCATCTCGTCGACGCTGCGATGCTTGCCGTGGTCAGGCACTCCGAGACCGATACGGCGCTCCCAGGCGGCTTCCCAGACGGTCGGCAGACCGCTGAGCATCACCAGTGACACATCCTCCATCTGCGCCTGGTGGAACAGTGAGAAGGCGATCGGCAGAACGCCGTCGCGCTCGACATGGTTGACCTGGTCGGTATCCATATCGCTGACCGCCTGATACCAGAGTGAATGCATCGCACTCATCCGGCGTTGCAGCGAGTCGAGGATGAGCGCTGTAGTCACGGGCTTGCTCCTTCTCATTGCGGTGAGCACGCATAGATATGTCACACCGGCGCGCCATCTGCGTCGGATCGGTGCAATTCGCCGCGTGTCGGTGGGGATCGTCCTAGCCTGATGTGAACTGGATCACAATTTGTGGGGCGGCTATGAGAATCGCAGACGTGTTGAGACAGAAGGGTGCGTCAGTGGCCACCGCCGGCCCGGAGATGACGGTGACGCAGCTCCTCGCGGCGCTGGCGGCCTACAACATCGGCGCGATGGTGGTGGTCGGTCCAGAAGGGGTTGCGGGCATCGTCTCGGAACGCGATGTGGTTCGCCAGCTCCACGAGCGCGGCGCCGACATCCTGGACAGACCCGTCTCGGAGATTATGACCAGCGTGGTCGCCACGTGCGGGCTCGCCGAGTCGGTGGACGATCTGAGCGTGCTGATGACCCGCAACCGGGTCCGGCACGTCCCGGTGATCGACAACGGTCATCTGGTCGGCATCGTCAGCATCGGCGATGTGGTCAAGACCCGGATGGAGGAACTGACCGCCGAACAGGAGCAACTGCAGGCCTACATCACGCAGGGCTGACTTTGTGTTTTTGTGGACGACATGAGCATTGATGTCCGCCCGGCCCACCGCTCCGACATCAGCGCGTTGTCCATCGTGCTCGGCCGGGCTTTTCACCAGGATCCCGTGACGACGTGGATGCTGCCCGATCCGGCAGCGCGCAGGGCGAAGCTGCACAGGGTGTTCGCTGCGATGACTCGGCACCACCATCTCGACGGTGGCGGAGTCGAGCTGGCTGAGAGGGACGGCGAGATCGGCGCGGCCGCGCTGTGGGATCCACCAGGCCGCTGGCAACACCGGCGGCGCGAAGAGTTGTTGGCCCTGCCGCGATTGCTGTTGACATTCGGCCGCCTCGTCGGCAGGGGCGCCGAGCTGTCCAACTTGATGAAGAAGGCGCACCCGGAGGAACCCCACTGGTATCTGGCGGTGATCGGAAGTGAGCCGGTGCTGCGCGGTGGCGGCTTCGGCCACGCGCTGATGCAGACGAGGCTGGACCGGGTCGACGCCGAACATGCGCCGGCTTATCTGGAGTCCAGCAAGGCCGACAACGTGCCGTACTACTCCCGGTTCGGGTTCGAGGTCACCGGCGAGATCGCCTTGCCCGACGGCGGCCCGACGCTGTGGCCGATGTGGCGCGCGCCACGTTAAGTTGGCCGCTCCTCAGCTGGGCTCGTTCCTCGCCCCGCATCGGTCGCCGGCCGGTTGCCGAGGTCAGCTCCAGGCATACCTGGCCCGCAGCCGAGTCGCCACCGTGTCGAAGACGGCCCGCTCCAGGATCGCGCCTTCGCGGCGGATGCCTTCCTCCGGTACGTCGAGGACCCGGTCCAGCCGAACCCAACTGGGCCTGCCGTCGTAATCCCACGGGCCGGTGCCGATGCCCACCCAGTCGGTGTCGTCGGCATGGTAGTTCTGGCTCGACAACATCAATCCCAGCAGCGTCTGACGATCGCGTCCGACCACCAGCACGGGCCGGTCCTTACCGCGGCTGGGGTCGTCTTCGTAGACCACCCAGGTCCAGACGATCTCGCCCGGATCGGCCCGACCGTCGAGGTCAGGGGCGTAGACGACCCGACGGGCGCGGTGCGCGGTCGGCACGACAGTGTTGGTCACGGGCCGTCCAGCGGTGATCGCGACCTGAGGTTCGGCCGTGGCTGCAACGAGGACGTCGATACCGATCCTGATGCCCTGGGCCAGGCCCTTTTGCAGGCCTTCTTGGAGATTGCGCTGCATGGCCTGCGGATTCTGCAGTTGCTTGATGAGTTTGGGAGCCTCGTTGAACACCAGGTGCTCGGTGACCTTCACAACCCGTTGCAACGTCTTCCACTGCGACGCCATGTGACAAAGCATAGGCGAGGTTCGCGGCGCACGATTGTGTCGCGACGGCCCCCGCTCGATAGTCTTGACGTGCGAGTCCCGGGACGCCACCTGGGGCTTAGAAGGATTTGGTAGCCGTCCACCAGGAGATTCCCATCAGCAGTTTCGCCGACAAAACTTTCACAGCGCCGGCGCAGATTCGGAACTTCTGCATCATCGCCCACATTGATCACGGCAAGTCGACGCTGGCCGACCGGATGCTGGGTATCACCGGCGTCGTCTCGGATCGCGATATGCGGGCCCAGTACCTCGACCGGATGGACATCGAGCGCGAGCGCGGCATCACCATCAAGGCGCAGAACGTTCGGCTGCCGTGGCGGGTCACCGACTCCGACGGCATTGCCACCGACTATGTGCTGCACCTCATCGACACCCCCGGCCACGTCGACTTCACCTACGAAGTGTCACGTGCGCTGGAGGCCTGCGAGGGTGCAGTGCTACTTGTCGACGCCGCCCAGGGCATCGAGGCGCAGACCCTGGCCAACCTGTACCTGGCGCTGGACCGCGACCTGACGATCATCCCGGTGCTGAACAAGATCGACCTGCCCGCGGCCGATCCTGACCGCTATGCCGGTGAGATCGCGCACATCATCGGCTGTGAACCCAGCGATGTGCTGCGGGTCTCCGGCAAGACCGGTGAAGGAGTCCGCGAGCTTCTCGACGAGGTCGTCCGGCTGGTACCGGCTCCGGTCGGCGATGCCGACGCACCGGCGCGGGCGATGATCTTCGACTCGGTCTACGACATCTACCGAGGTGTGGTCACCTACGTCCGGGTGGTGGACGGCAAGCTCAACCCGCGCGAGAAGATCAAGATGATGTCGACGGGCACGACGCACGAGCTGCTCGAGGTAGGCATCGTCTCGCCAGAACCCAAGGCCACCAACGGTCTCGGTGTCGGCGAGGTCGGCTACCTGATCACCGGTGTGAAAGATGTCCGGCAGTCCAAGGTCGGAGACACCGTGACGACGGCGCGCCACGGCGCCACCGAAGCGCTGACCGGATACCGGGAACCCCGGCCGATGGTCTATTCCGGGCTTTACCCGGTCGACGCGTCGGATTATCCCAATCTGCGTGACGCATTGGAGCGCCTGCAGCTCAACGATGCCGCGCTGACCTGGGAGCCGGAGACCTCGGTGGCTCTCGGATTCGGTTTCCGCTGCGGCTTTCTGGGCCTGCTGCACATGGAGATCACTCGCGAACGCCTAGAACGCGAGTTTGATCTCGACCTGATTTCCACCTCGCCCAACGTCGTGTATCGCGTTGTGCTGGAAGGCAAGGCGGGCGCTGCTGACTCGGCCCTGACCGTGACCAATCCCTCGGACTGGCCGGAAGGCAAGATCCGCGCGGTGTACGAGCCGATGGTCAAGTGCACCATTATCTCGCCCAGTGAGTTCATCGGCACCATCATGGAGCTGTGCCAGTCCCGCCGCGGGGAGCTCGGTGGGATGGACTATCTATCGCCCGAGCGGGTCGAATTGCGCTACATGATGCCGATGGGCGAAATCATCTTCGACTTCTTCGACATCCTGAAATCCCGCACCCGCGGCTACGCCAGCCTGGACTATGAGGAGTCAGGTGAGCAGGAGTCGGACCTGGTCAAGGTCGACATCCTGTTGCAGGGCGAGGCTGTCGACGCCTTCAGCGCCATCGTGCACAAGGACTCCGCGCCCGCCTACGGCAACAAGATGACCACGAAGCTCAAAGAGCTGATCCCGCGCCAGCAGTTCGAGGTACCGATCCAGGCGGCGATCGGCGCGAAAATCATTGCCAGAGAAAATATCCGTGCACTCCGCAAGGACGTGCTGTCGAAATGCTATGGCGGAGACATCACCCGTAAGCGCAAACTTCTGGAGAAGCAGAAGGAAGGCAAGAAGCGAATGAAGACCATCGGGCGGGTCGATGTGCCGCAGGAAGCGTTCGTCGCCGCACTGTCCACCGACTCCGCCGCTGACGCCAAGGGCGCGAAGAAGTAGATGCCGGCCTCCCCGGCGTCTCGGCTGGCATGCGGTCTGGGTGCCGTTGCCTTGATCGCGACGGGATGCGTCCAGACCACCGCCGGCACCGCCATGCCCGCGGACACTGCCGGACCGAACTCTCCGACGAAGTCTGGGCAGTCCGGGGCAGGAATCGAACGCATCCTGCTCGGCGCCGATGCGATCAACGCCATCATGGGCTCCAAAGACATCGAATTGATGGATTCGGCCAATGACATGGCCGACCACAGCGCCGATATCTCCGATCCGAAGTGCGTTGGGGCGCTGTACAACGCGGAGGATTCGGTATACGCCGGCACCGGTTGGAAGGATGTCGCCGATCAGGTACTCACCGAGCCTGAGGATGACAGCGCCCACTGGGTGGAGCAGACAGTAGTGGAGTTCCCGTCGGCCACCGCCGCGAAGGCCTTCGTGGACTCGTCGTTCACCCAGTGGACCTACTGCATCGGCAAGTCTGTGATGGTCAACGACGGCGAGTACGAGTACCACTGGCAGTTCGAAGGTATCTCCAGTGTGGACGGCACGATCAGTCAGACCACACGCCAGTCCGACAGCGACGGGTGGTCGTGCCAGCACGCGCTTGGCGCCGTCGACAGCTTTGTCCTGGAGGCTTCGGCCTGCGGGATCTCGCTGCAGGAGGAGGCCGTCGACATCGTGCACGCACTCGCGGCCAACGCGCGGTAGCGTCTCGCTCGGGGTTGAACGCACTCTGATTCTAAGGCTGGTGCGCGCCGTGCTCCGGTGGAAAGCGCTGCTGGACAGCATCTTCGCTGCTACAGGTTCGCGCGGGCAGGCATGGCTCTCGACGGCGCCGTGGCGTGCGCCGCTCTAGCCTCTCGGTGGGGGACCACTTACTCATCGACGCGACCGGAGTAGCACAGGAATGCCCGCACCAGCCAAGAATCGCCCGCTCTACTACTCGGCGTTCGTCATGAACACCACGTCGCACGTCATCCACGGATTGTGGCGGGATCCGGCCGCGGCCAACCACGAGATCAACTCGCTGTCGCACTGGGTGGACCTGGCGCGCTATCTCGACGGTGCCGGCTTCGACCTGATGTTTTTTGCGGATGTCATCGGGCTGCGCGCGCCGTGGAACGGGTCCTATGAATTGGTGGCCCGCGAGGGGATGCAGATCCCGACCAACGACCCATCGGTGCTGATCTCGGCACTGGCCACCGCGACGACGAATCTTGGTCTGGTATATACGAGTTCGATCGTACAGAGCCAGCCGTTCGACTTCGCCCGTCGGATTTCCACCCTCGACCACTACACCGGCGGCCGGATCGGCTGGAACATCGTCACCAGTTTCTCGGACAACACCTACCGCAACTTCGGTCATGACAAGCTCATCGAGCACGACCTTCGTTACAAGATCGCCGATGAGTACGTCGACGTGCTGTATAAGCTGTGGGAGGGCTCTTGGGACGAGGATGCCCTCCGCGCCGACAAGCAGGCCGGGGTCCACGCGGACGCGTCGAAGATCCACAAGATCAATCACGTCGGCGAATACTTCTCGGTCGAAGGGCCGCACTTCACCACGCCGTCACCACAACGGGTGCCGCTGCTGTTCCAGGCCGGCTCATCTCCGGTGGGTCAAGCATTTTCGGCGCGCAACGCAGAGGGCGTGTTCATCTCCAGCCCAGATCCCGAGTCGGCTCGCGGACTGATCGACGAGACCCGGGAATTGGTGGCCGGTTACGGGCGCGATCCGTACGACGTGAAGTTCTTTCAGGGCCTGTCGCTGGTGGTGGGCCGCACCTCCGCGGAGGCCAGGGAAAAGGAAGCCCAAATCGAGGAACTGTCGAGCATCGAGGGCGTGCTGTGCCACATCCTCGGCGACGCCGGCATCGACGCGGGCGCGCTGCCGCTGGATACCCCGATATCCGAGCTCGGTGAGTTCCGGGGCGTGCAGGGCTGGGCCCGCTTCGCGGGCGAAGGCGCCGATGCGGAGCCCACCATCGCAGACCTGGGTCGCGCGTTCGAGCGCAGCAGTCGCATCGTCGGGTCGCCCGTCGAGATTGCAGATCGCCTGGAGGAGTGGCGTGACGCCGGCATCGACGGCGTCAACGTGTTCCATGCTGTCCGTCCGGGCACCTTCAAAGACATCGCCGAACTGCTGTTCCCGGAACTGCGCAAGCGCGGGCTGCTCAGCACCGACAAGTCAGGGACGTTGCGGCACAAGCTGTCCGGCGGAGGGGCCGACCGGCTGCCCGACACCCATCCGGCTGCCAAGTACCGCGGCGCGTTCACCGACAATTCCCTGGCGGACAAGGTATCCGAACCGCTGACGTTGTCTGCCCGCGTTTAGCATCCACCGGCTTCCCGTTCTCGACGTGGTCGACAGGATCGCGCCGGGCCGGCGATTTTCTCGCGTTGATTACAACGCTGGTTAACGTGCGGGCGGGCGCATACGGTTGCGCGGCGGTTAGTTTCATTGTTTCGAATATCTTCGAATATCTACGAGAGGAATTCCCCGGCATGACGATCGGCGAGCGAACGGTCCCACTGATCGGTTCCGTCGAAGAGGCCCTCGGTACAGCGCGCGCTGTCGCGGCCGAGATCGCGGTGGGCGCCGTCGACCGCGAGCGCAACGGGCAGCTACCGGAGGAGGCGCTTGGGCTGGTGGCTGACTCCGGTCTGCTGGGGATCATCGTGCCCGCCGAGTTCGGTGGACCCGACCTGCCGCTGTCCACTGCCGTGGAGGTGCTTCGCATTCTGGCGCAAGCCGATTCCGCTGTCGGGCAGCTGCTGTTGGCCCACTTCGTAATCTCCGGGGTGATCCGGGGACTGGGTGACAATGACCCGGCCCCTCGGCTGTACCGGGATATTCTCGCCGGGGCCCAGCTGGGTAACGCCACCGTGGAACGTGGTACGCGCACCAGCGTCGAACGATTGACGACCATCTCCCGGGGTGCCGACGGCAACTGGGTACTCACCGGCAAGAAGTACTACGCAACCGGCTCACTGGGTGCGACGTGGATTGCGGTGGCGGCGCGTATCGTGGACACGCAATCAAACCCTGAGCCTGCCCATGGCGCCACCGTTTTCGTTCGGCCGTCTGATCCAGGGGTGACGTTGAACCTGGAGAAGTGGTCGGCATTCGGTCAGCGCGGCACGGCCAGCGGCGAAGTCATTCTCGACCATGTCGTCGTCGATGACGCGTTCGTGATCGACGAGGGGCCTGATCCCGACCCCGTCACCTCGCCTCCCTCGGTGTTCGGTGCCTACGATCAGGCGCTGCACGCCGCGGTCGATATCGGAATCGCCAGGGCCGCACTGGAAGACGGCGCCCGATTCGTCACCACCACCAGCAGGCCGTGGTTCGAGGCGAAGGTGGACACCGCGGCTGAGGACCCCCACGTCGTGCGTCGATTCGGTGAGTTGACGGCGCGGCTGTATGCGCTCGAAGCTCTGTTGGCCCACGGCAGCCGCCTGGTAGATGCCGCGTTGGCCGAACCGGAACTGACCCGCGAATCGGCGGCGACGGCGTCACTGCAGGTCGCCGCAGCCAAGGCGCTGGCGCAAGAGTTCGCCGTCGAGATCGCCAGCGGAATCTTCGAACTGACAGGCACTTCGGCGACCGACGGAAAGTATGCGTTGGACCGGCATTGGCGCAACGTGCGAGTGCATTCGCTGCACGATCCCGCCCGGTGGAAGTACGTCCACCTGGGCAACCACACCCTCAACGGCACGCTTCCGCCACGGTACGGCCTCGTACTCTGACGACAACTACCGTCCCACAACTACGACCCTCACTTAAGATCACCACGATTCCTATCCTGTGCGGTCGTCGTCGCGGTCCGTAGCGTTGGTTTACGTCTGACCGTCCGGCGGTGCTGGCGGATCGTGCCTGGAACCAAAACCCTTGGCTACAGCCAGAAGAGCGGATATCGCGTGGATTCGAGATGTCGTCGGGAGTGCGGCTGACTGCTGCTCGGGGAGTGGTACCGGGGCCACCCATTCAACCTAGAGAGCGTTCGCATGATTGAGATCGAGAACCTGACGAAACGGTTCGGGGACCGAACAGTCCTCGATGATATTTCGCTTTCCGTCCCCAACGGTGAGATTCTGGCGGTGGTCGGCCCCAGTGGTGCGGGAAAGACAACACTCTCGCGTTGCGTCAGCTTTTTGGAGCGGCCCACCAGCGGTACCGTCCGCGTCGACGGCAAGGACTTCAGCCGCCTCGAAGGAGCCGAACTCGTCACGGCGCGGCGAAGCGTCGGCGTCATCTTCCAGACCGCACCCCTGCTCAGGCGTCGCACCGTCGCCCAGAACATCGCGTTGCCACTGGAGTACCTGGGTGCTACCGATGCCTCCATCGACAAGCGCGTCACCTCTCTGCTGGAGCGGGTTGGACTCGCCGATCGGCGCGACTATCTGCCCGCGCAGCTCTCCGGCGGTCAGAAACAACGGGTGGGGATCGCCCGTGCGCTGGCGCTGGGGCCGTCGTATCTGCTGTCGGACGAGGCGACCTCGGGCTTGGATCCGAGCACGACGAAGTCAATCCTCGGCCTGCTCAGTCACCTGCGCGACGACCTCGGGCTGGCCATCATCCTGATCACCCACGAGATGGAGGTGGTGCGCGAGATCGCCGACTCGGTGGCCCGGATCGACGGCGGCCGGATCATCGAAAGCGGTTCGGTGAGCGACGTCATCCTCGACCCGACCTCGTCGTTGGCCCGCGAGCTACTTCCGGATCGGCCCAGCGTGCCGTTCGAGGGGGACAGCGAGGTCTGGGAGGTCTCCTACGCCTCGCGCAACGTCCCGCTGGACTGGCTCACTTCGATTCACACCGTGCCCGGCATCTCCGGCGCCCAGGTCAACGTGCTCAGCGCCAGTGTCGAGTCGATCCGCGGAGTCGCGGTCGGGCGTGCACTGCTGGCGATCTCCCCGATCACCCCCGTGGGCTTCGACAGCTATCTGCGTGAGCGCGGCCTGCACGTCACAGCGGTCAGCGCCAAGGCAAAAGAGGCGGCGGCGTGAATCTCGCTGCTGGAGAAGACTTCAGTACCCCGTGGGACAAGGTTCCCGATCTGCTGTTGCCTGCTTACGGGCAGACCTGGCTGATGGTCGGCATCACCATGGTGCTGGTGCTGGTGATCGGCACGCCGGTCGGAATCACGTTGCACAACACCTCGGAGTTCGGGCTCTATCCCAACCCGAAGGTGTTCGCCGTGCTCAATACGATCGTGAACATCGGGCGTTCGCTGCCGTTCCTGATCCTGATGACGGCGATCATCCCGGTGACGCGGTTCCTGGTGGGGACCACCATCGGTATCTCTGCGGCGATCGTGCCGATGACCGTGGCCGGCGTCCCGTTCTTCGCTCGGCTGGTGCAGAACGCGTTGCGCGACGTGCGCTCCGATGTGACCGATATGGGCCTGGTATCCGGTGGTACCAACCTCCAGCTGATTCGCACGGTCCAGCTCTCGGAAGCGCTGCCCGCGCTCGCTGGGGCATTGACGGTGAACGTCATCGCGATGATCGAGTACTCCGCCATCGCCGGGTCGATCGGCGCAGGCGGCGTGGGTAACCTCGCAATCACCTACGGCTACAACCGTTTTGATCACAACATCATGATCGCCACCGTGATCACCTTGATCATCACCGTCCAAGTCGTGCAATTCGCCGGCGACCGCCTGGTCAAAGCGCTCACGCGCTAGCTTCCTCCCAACCCGAAAGTACACTCATGACAAACCTGACCGACTCTCCGGCCGACGACATCGAGATCAAGAAGAAGAAGCGCTGGCCCTGGATTGCCGCCGCGGTGGTGGTCGTTGTCGCGATCGCGGGAGGGGTGACGTACGCCAAGCTCTCCAACGAGGACAGGCCCTTCGGTACCAATCTGAAGGTCGCGACCTGGAGTACCGATATCGCCGCCGAGAACCTGCTGAAGTACATCACCGATGAGGTGGCTCCCAGCCACGGCATCACCATCGAGCCGGTCAAGATCGACAACCTGATCGAGATCAACCGTGCCGTGGATGCGGGCACGGTAGCGGGCAACTTCTTCGAGCACCAGCCGTTCCTCAACGATGCCATCGCGGCCAACGGATTTCATCTGACCCTCGCCGCGCCCACCTTCACCTGGGACCAGGCTTCGTACTCGAACAAGTACAAGAGCTGGGACCAGGTGCCGGGTGGCGCCAAGGTCGCCCTGCGTGACGACCCGGCCGGGCAGGCCATCGCGCTGCTGGATCTCGCGTACGACAAGCAGATCACCCTGAAGCCGGGTAAGGACACCATCGCGGGCCTGCCGCAGCTATCCGATATCGCCACCAACCCAAAGAATTACCAGTTCGTTCAGGTGCCGATCGGGCAGCTGGCCCGCAGCCTAGACGATGTCGACGTCATCGTCGTGCACATCTCCGACGTCTACGCGGCCGGTCTGCGAGAGGACCAGATCATCGCTCGCGAGCCGGCACCGAAAGGAAGTGAGGGTGGTCTCGTCGTCTCTGACAAGCACCTCAACGATCCGAATGTGCAGAAGCTGATCGCGACGTTCAAGGACCCGAAGATCGCCGAGTTCCTGCAGACCACCGACAACGAGCTGATCCGCAATACCCTTGGGCCGATCTCTTGACGAAGAAAAAGCCACTGTATTACTCGGCGTTCGTGATGAACACCGCATCCCATGTGCTGCATGGACTCTGGCGGGCACCGGAAGCCGAGAACCACAAGTTCAACTCACTTCGGCACTGGACGTCGGTGGCGGCGGAGGTCGACAAGGCCGGTTACGACCTGATCTTCTTCGCCGACGTCTTCGGGCTGCGGGCACCGTGGAACGGGAACTGGCGCAAGGCTGTCGAAGGCGGTATTCAGATTCCGGTCAACGATCCGTCGGTGCTGGCTTCGGCGTTGGCGGCGGCGACGGAGAACCTGGGCATCGTCTTCACCAGCTCGATCGTCCAGGACCACCCGTTCAACTTCGCCCGCCGGATGTCGTCACTGGACCACTACACCGAGGGCCGCCTCGGTTGGAACATCGTCACCAGCTTCAACGCCAACGTATTTCGCAGTTTCGGTCATGACGGCACACTCAACCACGACGAGCGCTACAAGTGGGCCTACGAGTACGTCGATGTCGCCTACAAGCTATGGGAAGGCTCGTGGGACGACGACGGGCTGGTGCAGGACAAAGAGGCCGGGATCCACGCCGACCCGTCGAAGATCCACAAGATCAATCACGTCGGGGACCGCTACAGCGTCGAGGGACCACACTTCGTCGCACCCTCGCCGCAGCGGACACCGGTGCTCTTCCAGGCTGGTTCCTCGCCAGCCGGTCAGCTGTTCTCTGCCCGCAATGCCGAGGGCGTCTACATCAGCAGCCCGACCCCGGCCGACGCGCACCAGCTGACCTCCGAAACCCGCTCACTGGCAGCGCAATACGGCAGAAATCCCGAGGACATCACCTTCGCGCAGGGGTTGTCCTTCGTGATCGGTGACACCCACGCCGAAGCCGTCCGCCGCAACGACGAGCTCAAGCGCTACCTCGACCTGGAAGGCATTGCGCTCCATGCCCTAGGCGACGCCGGGATCGATGCCGGTAGCTTGCCGCTGGACACCCCGATCAGTGAGCTCGGGGAGTTCACCGGCGTGAAGAGCTTCATCCGCTGGGCTTCGGAGGTGTCCGGTAATGACCAGCCGACCATCCGGGACATGGCCTGGGTGATGGAGGGCGCCAACCGGGTTGTCGGCACGCCGAAGGAAATTGCCGATCGCCTCGAAGAGTGGCGCGAAGCCGGCGTCGACGGCATCAACGTCTACCACGCCACCGTCCCCGGCTCGTTCCGCGAGGTGGCCGACCGTCTTTTCCCGACGTTGCGGGAGCGTGGACTGATCAGCACGGACAAATCGGGGACGTTGCGGCAGAAGTTGCTCGGCCGTGGCGACCGGTTGCCCGATAGTCATCCGGCCGCTGCCTATCGTGGTGCGTTCGACGACAACGATCTGCTGAACAACGTCGGGACGCCCGTCGGCGCCACCCACTGAAAGGACCGTTGTGACCGGCCTGAAGTTCCACTGGTTCCTGCCCACCAACGGTGGCGACAGCCGCAACGTCGTCGGCACCGGCCACGGCGTCACCGGGGGCAACGCCACCCGGCCCGCGTCCGTAGAGTATCTGGGCCAGATCGCCCGCAGTGCCGAACAATTGGGATTCGAGGCAGCGCTGACCCCGACCGGCGCCCTGTGCAACGACGCCTGGGTCACCACTGCGATGATCAGCAGCCTCTCACAGCGGCTCGATTTCCTGGTAGCCTTCCGCCCCGGCGCGGTCGCGCCCTACCTGGCCGCGCAGATGGCTGGTTCCTTCCAAAATCTCTCGGGCGGAAGGCTTCTGCTCAACGTCGTCACGGGCGGCGAGGAACACGAACAGCAGATGTTCGGGGACTATCTCGACAAGGACGAGCGCTACGCGCGCACCGACGAGTTCCTCGAGATCGTCCGGTTGCTATGGACGGGGGAGACGGTCAACTTCACCGGCAGGCATCTGTCGGTGACGGACTCGACGCTGTACCAGATCCCCGACCCGTTGCCGAAAATCTACTTCGGCGGCTCCTCGCCTGCCGCCATCGACGTCGCCGCCAAGCGCGCCGATGTGTATCTGACCTGGGGCGAGCCCCCGGCGGCGGTGGCCGAGAAACTGGACCGGGTCCGCAAGGCCGCTGCCGATGTAGGGCGAGAGCTGCGCTACGGGATGCGACTGCACACCATCGCCCGCGAAACCTCCGAGGAGGCCTGGACCGAGGCACGCCGGCTCGTTGCGCACATCTCCGACGACGACATCGCGCGGGCACAGTCGAAGCTGCGGCAGTCGGCGTCCGAGGGGCAACGGCGGATGTTGGAATTGCACAAGGGCAGCAAGGACAACCTCGAGATCTACCCGAACCTGTGGGCCGGTACCGGTCTGGTCCGCGGCGGGGCGGGCACCTCCATGGTCGGTTCCTATCGCGAGATAGCAGACCTCATTGAGGCCTACCGTGCAGTCGGCATCGAAGAATTCGTACTGTCGGGATACCCGCACCTGGAAGAGGCGTATTGGTTCGGCGAAGGGGTTCTCCCGGAACTCGCGCGCCGCGGGCTCTGGCAGCACCCGGCCAGTGCCGTCCGCACCCTGGACACTTCCGGCACCGTGGACACTCCCGGCGCGGGAGTGCGGACCGCCGCGTCATGAGGGCGTGATGACGGCAACCACGAGTGAGATCGCCCGGCCCACCCGAATCATCGTTGTCGGTGGGGGATTCAGCGGTGCGCTGACAGCGGTGAACATTGCCCGGCTCAGTGAGTATCCGGCGCACATCACCGTTGTCAACGACGGCCGGCCAGTGGGGCGGGGAGTCGCTTACGCCCTGCGCAGGCCGGAGTATCTGCTCAACGTGGCCGCGCGCAACATGTCCGCGTTTCCCGACGAACCCGACCACTTTCTGCACTGGCTGCAGACGCGTTCCGAGTTCGGCTCACTGTCGGAGATAGAGCTCCGCGAGCGATTCATCCCGCGCCAGATCTACGGCGACTATCTGTGTTCCATCGTCCAGCACCACCTGCAGAGTCCAGGAGGCAGGACACCGGTCAGCGCCGAGTTCGTCACGTCCGAGGCGGTTGATATCGAACCGCGGGAACCGGGCTGCGTCGTGCGACTGGCAGACGGTTCGGCACTCGAGGCCGACCGGGTGATCCTGGCCACCGGTAACGAATCACCGTCACCGCTGCCCGGTTCGGAATCACTCGCGGATCACCCGGCTTGGGTGGGCAATCCGTGGCAGCCGTGGGAGGAGCGGCTCGCCGGTCTTGACGTCAGCACAGGAGCCGGCGTCGTCATCCTTGGCACCGGACTAACAGCTGTCGACATCATCATCACGCTGCGCACCATGGGATGGCTGGGCAGCATCCACACGGTTTCGCGGCACGGGTGGTTTCCGCACGCGCATTTCCGCGGTATCGAGTACCCGGAATTTCCGCCGGAGGATCTCGATCTCGCGACCGTCGGGCTCGACGGCTTGCTGGACCTGATCCAGCATCATTGCGCAATTCTCAACGAGCGCAACGAGAATCCCGCGATCATCGTAGACAAACTGCGCCCGCATACCCAGCGGATTTGGAGCGGCTTCACCCGCGAGGAGCGGCTGGCGTTCGCCGGCAAACACGCGGCCCGCTGGAATGTCTACCGGCACCGGATCGCACCGGTGTTGCATGCCCAGATCACCGGTTCGCAATTGACCGGACAGTTGCGAGCTCACGCCGCGAACATCGAGGTCCTGGAAGCGTCGAGGGACCGGATTCTCGTTCACCTGCAGGACCGCCAGCCCCTGCTGGGCCATCTGGTGATCAACGCCACGGGGCCGGCCACCAAGTTCACCGCCACCCGCTCAGTCCTGCTACAGAACCTGCTGCGGCGCGACCTGGTGGCTCCTGACGAAACGAATATGGGTGTGCGCGTCGACTCCGACCACACCGTGGTGACCGCTGGCGGGGATCGGTCGCCATGGCTGCTCGCTTTGGGTCCGCAGTTGAAGGGCACCTACTGGGAGACCATTGCGGTGCCTGAGCTTCGCGGTCAAGCCAGGCGGGTGGCCGAGACCGTCCTTGGCAGTGCAGCTACTCGTGACAAGCATGACCAGCTGGTGCTGGAGTACATGATCTGACCGCCGTGCAGAGGGAGGAGATGATGAGTCATTCAGAGACACTGGAGCGTTGGATGATGTCGAGCGTGTCCGGCGCTCACCAAGCGGCGCGGTGGTGGCCGTGGGTTGTCGTTGCTGTGGCAATCACTGCCGTTGTGATCGGCGGGGTGTTGTACAGCCCAGGAACGTAGTTCTATTCGCGGCGAGTCGAAGACTGAGCGCGAGGCGTGGGGCGGCCTAACGTGAGGACGATGGGACATAGTCTGGCTTTGGCTGACACTCGGGTGGATGGTGACTACTGGCACCCGCAGGCCAGGTGCCGCCGGACGTCGGCGGAGTATTTCTTCGCACCCGAGAATGAGCGACGCGATATCCGATTGCGCCGTGAGCAGTTGGCCAAGCAGATCTGCCGGGCTTGCCCCGTTTTGTTGCTTTGCCGTTCGTATGCGGTGGACGCCCGTGAGAGCTACGGAATCTGGGGCGCGACCACACCCCGGGAACGCCAGCGCCTCGCCGCCGACCAATCAGGACGCTTGAACGGCGAACAGCGTGGTTGACCGGGGTGGACTTCCCGCGACACCAGGGGCTAACGCCAAAAGTCCGGCCCCTCAGGCTGATACATCGGTGCTTCGGCCCCGCCTCCGACGAGTTCGTTGAATGTCTCGGGTTCGGAATGGCTCCGTAACCCGATCAGAACCTCCATCGCGTTGTCGGTGAGTCGGCGGGATGTATCCATTTTCCGGTTCCCCGGATATCGGCGCATGGTGAAGCTCGGTGAAGATAGGGTTCGGTAGGTCTGGTGCGGGGGGCGATCGGGACTTTTGATCGCGGCGATTTAAACTCGGTCGCCGGTGTGGCCCAGCCGTGAAGATGATGATCAGATCTGCAGCCGATCGCTCGGTGCGGCTAACGCGAGCGGACGCACTCCATCTGCGCGCGCTGGCTTGCGGCAGGTGAGTTCTGTGCCGCGGCTGCGTCTCGTACCCCAGCCGGGCCAGCGAGGTCGCACATCTCGCACCATCAGGATCTGACTTTGCTGTATCTCGCTGCGATATCGAGTGCACCGCCCAGGGTTCCGGCGCGGAGGTGCCGAGGTGCGTAGGCCGGCCTGTGATGCGCAGCCACCGCCTGCGTATAGGTATATCCGCTCGGCGCGATCGTGATTGCTGCGCTGGCACTGGCCACCGCACCCACGAAGTGAACCGCAACTCCCGGCTACCTCGCGGACATGGCCAAACTCCGCGGCCGGGAAATATTGACTCGCTGGATTTCCTGTCGACCTATCCGTGGGTGAAAAGCACAGTCCCAAACTGGTTTCGGGGGGACTTCGCCAACATTACGCTCGTCGTCGACCTCACATTGAGCCGGCTGGACAGCGGTCTGTTCACCGGCACCAGGTGGGAAGGCAATCTCACCGAGCTCGAACTGCAGTGGGGCCGCACCATCGGTCAGCTACCGAGTCCGTACACCGGAGGCAACCCGCTCATCGCCCCTTACCATTTCGGGGGCTACTGACATGATTCGGCTGCCTCGCAGTGTGTGGATCCAGTTGGGCGTCCTGGCGGCCATCACCGTCGTCTCGGTCAGCATCATGGCGTTCGGATTCGTCAAAGTTCCTGCACTGCTTGGTATCGGGCGGTACACGGTGACGCTGGACCTGCCCACCTCCGGCGGACTGTACGCGACGGCGGTGGTGACTTACCGAGGCGATGAGATTGGCCGGGTCAGCTCGGTCAACGTAACCCGGGACGGTGTCCGGGCCGTACTGACACTGGACTCGTCGACCAAGGTCCCCGCAGACGTGACGGCTGCGGTGCACAGCCGCTCCGCCATCGGTGAACAATTCGTCGAGCTGACCCCGCCCGCGGGTGCGGAGTCCGTCGCCTCGCTGCGCGACGGTGATGTCATTACGGCCGGCAAGGTGAGTGTTCCTCCTGACATCGGGAACCTGCTCGACGACACCAACCGCGCGCTGCAGGCTATCCCGCAGGACAACCTCAAGACGGTCGTCGACGAGGCGGCGAAGGCGGTCGGTGGGCTCGGACCCGAGTTGTCGCGCATCGTCGACGGTTCGACATCGCTGGCGATCGAAGGCGGCAAGACCATCGATCCGTTGGCGCAGCTCATCGACCAGTCGCCCCCGGTGCTGAATTCCCAAGTCCAGACCGCAGATTCGATCGCAACCTGGGCGGCGCGCACTGCCGCCATCACCGGTCAACTCAAGGCCCAGAACACCGTCTTCGGGGATTTGCTCGATCAGGGAGGACCCGGCCTCGACGAAGGCAAGGCCCTGTTCGACCGGGTTGCGCCGGCGCTGCCGGTGTTATTGGCGAACCTGGTGAGCCTTGGCGAGATCGCCGTGACCTACCGTGCGGATCTCGAACAGCTGCTGGTGCTCTACCCGCAGGGCACGGCGGTGATGTCGGCGATCGCGCTGGCAAATTCCGGAACCAAGCAGGCATACAAAGGCATCTACCTCGATTTCAACCTGAACCTCAATTACCCGCCACCCTGCAATACCGGCTTCCTTCCGGTCCGGCAGCAACGGGCTTTTTCCGATCAGGATTATCCGGACCGGCCATCGGGGGAGTTGTACTGCCGTATACCGCAGGACTCGGACATGAATGTCCGTGGTGTGCGCAATATTCCGTGCGAGACCAAGCCGGACAAAAGGGCTCCCACCGTCGAGATGTGCGAGAGCGACCAGCAATACGTTCCGCTCAATGACGGCAACAACTGGAAGGGTGACCCGAACGCCACCCTGTCAGGGCAGGGCATCCCGCAGTATCCGCCAGGAGTCGCGGCACCCGGTGAGCCGCCGCCGCCCATGCCCAGTGCGTCCCCTCCGCCGCCTACCGCGGTGCCCTATGACCCGGCAACGGGAAGCTACATCGGCCCCGACGGGCGCAATCACACTCAGCGCGATCTCGCGCATCCTGCGGATAGAACCTGGCAGTCGATGTTGATCCCGCCAGCTGGCTAGGCCGGGCAAGTATTGCGCAAAGGTGGCCATGCCGCCCAAAGTCCTTAGCAATGCGAAAAGTCGTCGGATTCAGTGTTTCTCCGGTGCCGACCGGACCTGAAGAGCTTTTCTTGCGAATTCCTAGCAAATTTGCTGATCCGCCCCTAATATCCGACACGCGGCGGTTTGCCGGGGCGTCAATAGGATTGCAGAGCGCGTGTGAAAACAGGTGGGGGTTGGCCGATGGCTACCAGATCAGACTCGGGACGGTTCGACGGTCTCGCGGCGGAGCGCCCCGCGCCGTCCGGCAAACGGGTTGGCAGGAGGCGGCGGCGGTCACAGGATTTCGGGGTGCGGCAATGGCTGCAAATAGGTGCGGCTTCGGGTGGTCTCGGCGCGGCCCTGGTCGGGTTCTCCCTGATGAGTCCGCAGGTCGGTGTCGCCGCCGCGGATGACGGCGGGGCCTCATCCTCGTCTTCGTCGTCGACTGCGTCGCACGCGAGTTCGCCTGGGCCGAAAGCCAACTCCGCGTCGAAACATTCGGACTCTTCCACGGCGAAGCCCCCGTCGGTGAGTACGGCGGTGTCGTCCAAGACAGTGACCGGCGCCACGAGCGCCAAGGACTCGAGCGCGGCCGCGGCGAGCAGCGCCGTCGCGGCCGCGCCGAAGAATTCCGCAAGGAGCCTCGCGGTTGCTGTGGCGACGCCGTCGGTTGCGGCACCGCCGGATCTGGCTGCGGTGTTCTTCGGTAACGGCACCGCCGCACACCCCGACGGCGGCATCTTCGTGGGCAACGGTTACACGTGGACGGTCGACACCTGCACCGGCAGCACTGCCTGCAAAGGCGGTAACAGTGGGCTATTTGGCAACGGCGGCAACGGTTTCAATGGCGGCAACGGTGGTAACGCCGGCTGGTTCGGCAACGGGGGTGATGGCGGCGACGGTGTCGTCGGTATCAACAACGGAGCCGGCGGAGATGGCGGTACAGGCGGTCTGATCACCGGAAACGGTGGCTTCGGCGGTGCGGGCGCACAGACCGAAGCGGGATCGTCGGGTGGTCGCGGCGGAGCCGCCGGCATGTCCGGCAACGGCGGCGGCGGCGGCAACGGCGGGGCGTCGACCGGAGCCTTCCACGGTGGCACCGGGGGACGGGGTGGTGCCGGAGGTTTCCTCCGTGGCGACGGCGGTGCGGGCGGCGGCGGTGGAAACGCCATCCTGATCGGAGAGACCGGCGGCACCGGGGGTAACGGCGGCGACACCGGGCTGGTGTCCGCGACGGGCACTGCGGGCGCCGGCGGCGCGGGCGGTAAGGCCAGCTTCGGCGGCGCGGGTGGCAATGGTGGCAACGGTGGACTGCTGGCCCTTTTCGCTACGGGGGGTGCCGGCGGTGCCGGCGGGAACGCACCTGGGAAGGGTTACGGCGAGGACCTCGGCGGTACCGGCGGCAACGGGGGCAACGGGGGGTTGTGGTCGGGCAACGGCGGCGCCGGTGGTGAGGGTGGCGTCTGTGGCGGTGCCGGCGGCAACGGCGGTAGCACGGGATTGTTGTCGCTCGTCGGCAAGGGTGGTGACGGTGGTGCCGGCGGTGAGGGGCAGGCCGGCTATGTCGGCATCAACGGATCCGCCCTCAGCCCCAACGGCCAGCTGGGCGGTGCCGGTGGTGCCGGCGGCGTAGGCGGCAACGGTGGTTCGGGCAGCCTGGTCCTGGGTAGTGGCGGTGCCGGCGGCAGCGGTGGTGCCGGTGGCAAGGGCGGTCAAGGTGGCACCGGGCTCGCCGAATACGGCGGTAATGGCGGCACCGGCGGCACGGGTGGGCCCGGCGGCGCAGCCGGCGGAGCGGGCGGCACGGGCAGCTTCTTCTTCGTCGTCTCCGCGAACGGGACGAACGGCACCAGTGGCGCCGGCGGAGCGGGTGGCAACGGCGGCCCCGGTGGTCTCGGCGGCTACGCGACCGGGGCCATCAGCGCGAACGGCGGACGCGGTGGCGACGGTGGTGCTGGTGCCGTTGGTGGCGCCAATGCTGCCGGTGGAGCGGGTGGCGCCGGTGGGCCCGGTGCGGATGGTGCGGCGGGCGGCGCCACAGGCGACGGTGGCAACGGCGGAAATGGCGGCAACGGTGGTGTTGGTGGCGCCGGCGGCGTGAGCACCACCACCGGTAAAGGTGGCGACGGTGGTATCGGTGGTGTGGGCGGCGGTGCCGGCAACGGTGCCGGCGGCATCACCCCAGGCGACGGCGGCAACGGTGGTAATGGTGGGAACGGTGGCGCCGGCGGTGTGACGGGCGGCGCGGGCGGTGAGGGCGCCAATGGCGGAAATGCGGGTCTCGGCGGACCGGCGGCCGGCGGCGGGGTAGGGGCCCCCGGAACAGCAGGAATCAAGGGTACTGACGGAGCCAGTGCGGCGACTGTGCTGTCCGCGGCGGTGTCGGCAGCGGTGGCTACCCCGACGCAGGCCGCCGATCCACTGTCGGTCTTCACCGATATCGGTCGTCAGTTGGCCTACATCTTCTTCAATCGGGCGCCCAGTCAGTCGGTGGAAGTTGGCGGTTCAGACGCGACCACCGGTCAGGTAACCGTCAGCATGAACGGGTCGAGCAACAATGGGTACGGGGTGACGTACACCATCAAGCAAGGACCCAAGTACGGGACCCTGACACCTGGGGCCACCCCCGGCACGTACATCTACACACCCGATGCGACGCTCATCAAACCGGGAATCGTCGATACGTTCACTGTGACGCTCGACAACGGTGAAGAAGCCAAACTACCCGGATTCGCTGGTGT
Source organism: Mycolicibacterium komossense (assembly GCF_025822605.1). GTDB lineage: Bacteria > Actinomycetota > Actinomycetes > Mycobacteriales > Mycobacteriaceae > Mycobacterium > Mycobacterium komossense. The sequence goes on from NZ_JACKTY010000014.1 coordinate 285,526, forward strand.
GATACAGGGTTTCGTGCATGACTTCGCCGTCGAGATCGGCCTCGCGCAACCCGACACCATCGACAAGGTGGTCACGGTCCAGGTCAAAGGTGACGGTGTCTACGGCGACCTGACGGAGGGCAAGAAGTATTGGGTGAGCCAGAGCTACTCCAACTGTGTACTGCAGGCGGCTGCGTCGGCGACACTTCAGGCGACCAAGACTCTGCCCATGCCAGGGCCTGACGGGACCGAGGCGCAGTGGGTCGAATGGGCGAAGACCAACAACAGCGTGGTGACACCCGGCACGAAGATGTACCTGGACCAGAACACCGACGAAGCGATCGCTCCCGGCGATGCGCGGGTGCTGATGGAGAAGTACTTCAACGTCACGGCGACGGTCAAGCAGTACGGCACGGTCGGCGCGGACGGAGTCCGGACGACAACGCAGGCAGACGGTCAACTGGCGCTTACTGATATGGAAGCCGCACTGGCGCAGGGCAATGCCGTCATGATCGGCTACCCGACGGCGGTCGTCTGGTCTGCCGTCACCACCATCAAGCCAAGTGGAGATGACAGCTTCACCGAGCCCGACCACGCGGCAACGGTGATCGCGATCGATCTGAAGCAGGGCGTCGTGTACGTCAACGACAGCTCGATGACGTCCTACGACCCGACGCTGGACAAAGATGTCAATGTCGGCCAGGGTAAAGCGATCCCCATCGGGGTGTTTATGACCGGGTGGCAGGCCGACAACTACGGGTTGACGATCGTCTCGCCGAACGCCCCAGTGGCTGCCGTCAGCTCCACGTAGTCGAATCGCGTTCCGACTCAGGCCCTCCGCGCACCGCTCGTGGCCTGATTCGGTTGCAGCGGAGCAAGTCCCAGATTATCGCGCAGCGTGACGCCGTCGTAGTCGGTGCGGTACACCCCGAGCTCCTGCAGCAGCGGTACCACCTTGTCGACCAGCGGGGCCAGGCCATCAGGGGTGACATGCGGGACCAGAATGAAGCCGTCGCTGGCATCGGCCTGGACGAACTCGTTGATGGTGTGCGCGACCGTTTCCGGTGAACCGATGAAGTTCTGGCGGCCAGTGACCTCGATGATGAGTTCGCGGCTGGTCAGGTTCTCGGCCTCGGCTTTTGCGCGCCACTCGTTGGCGGTCGCGATCGGGTCGCGATACTGCCGAACACTGGCACGGCCCCGCGCGATGGTGTGTTCACCCAGAAGTGGGTCGACGCTGGGCAGCGGACCGTCTGGATCATGGTCGGAGAGGTCCCGATTCCACAGCTGCTCAAGGAATTTGATGGCAGTTTGCGGCGAGACCTGGGCCAGTCGCACCTCGTGCGCCAGGTCCGCGGCCTCGGCGTCGGTGTCGCCGAGCACGAAGGTGGCGGCGGGCAGGATGAGAAGCTGGTCGGGTCGGCGTCCGTACTTGGCGAGGCGTCCCTTGACGTCGGTGTAGAACGCCTGGCCCGCCTCTAGCGTGCTGTGTCGGGAGAAGATCGCGTCGGCATCGCCGGCGGCGAACTCGCGGCCTTCTTCGGAGTCGCCGGCCTGGAAGATCACCGGTCTGCCCTGCGGTCCGCGGGGCACGGTGAATTGCCCGGCGATATCGAAATGCGCATCCCGGTGGGCGAATTGACCCGGCTTGGGCTCTGACAGGAACCGACCCGTCGCCTTGTCGGCCACTATCTCGTCACCGCGCCAGGAGTCGAAGAGCTCCTGCGCTGTCCGCAGGAAGTTACGCGCCCGTTCGTAGCGCTGATCCTGGGGCAGGAAACCGCCGCGGCGGAAGTTCTCGCCGGTGAACGCATCCCAGGACGTCACGACGTTCCAGGCGGCCCGGCCACCGGAGAGGTGATCAAGAGAGGCGAATTGCCTTGCTACGTCGTAGGGTTCGTTGAACGTCGAGTTGATTGTGCCCGCCAACCCGAGGTGCTCGGTGACCGCGGCCAGCGCGGCCAGGACAGTGAACGTGTCGGGACGGCCGACCACGTCGAGGTCGTAGATCTGATCGTTCTGCTCCCGCAGGCGCAGACCTTCGGCGAGGAAAAGGAAGTCGAGCTTGCCCCGTTCGGCGTCCTCGGCGAAGCGGACGAACGAACTGAATTCGATATGGCTGCCCGCGGCGGGATCACTCCACACCGTCGTGTTGTTCACACCGGGAAAGTGGGCGGCGAGGTGGACCTGCTTGACGGGTTTACTCACGATGATGTCCTCCTCGTCTCAGGCTGACGCGTAACGGTTGATGGGACGGCTCAGACCCAAGGTCCCGCGCAGGGAGTCGGATGTGTATTCGGTGCGAAACAGGCCGCGCCTGCGCAGCTCCGGGACGAGCTTTTCGGTGATCTGGACCAGGTCATCGGGCAGTGCACCGGGGCGTAGCCGGAATCCGGACAGTCCGCCGGCGTGCCAGTCCTGCAGAAGATCGGCGAGCTGTCCGGGTGTGCCGACGAAAATCTCCGCATCACTGGTGAATTCAGCGCCGGCGAGCTCGTCGAGGCGAGCGCGCGTCGCCTCCGCCCCTTGCTGCGTCTCGTCGAGAAATATTGTCAGGTCGGCGAAGACCCGAACCGGGGGATCGGTTCGCTCGGTCGATGGTCGGTGGGCCGTGATCCGCTCGACGATGGCCGCGGCCTGTCTGGCGTCGTGCGGTGTGACGAACCCGACGTCGGTGCTGCGGGCGATCAACCGGTACGCGTCGTCGCCGTGACCGAGTGCGGCGACAATCGGCTGACCCTGCGGCGGCCGCGGGGTAATCGAGGGTCCCTTGACAGAGAACCATTCGCCCTTGAAGTCGATGTAGTGCAACTTATTTCGGTCGATGAACCGGCCGGTGGCGACGTCGCGGATCTCCGCGTCGTCTTCCCAGCTGTCCCACAGCCGGCGCAGCACCTCGACGTAGTCGGCGGCCTCGTCGAAATAAGCGGCAACACTGGCCCTTACGGCAGGGTCGTCGAGGGAGGCATAGGAGACTGGGACCACCTCGCGGCGGCCGAAATGTGCTGCCGCATCTGGCCGGCCGGAAATCTGTACTCGCACGCCTGCGCGGCCGGTGCTCACGTAGTCCAGCGTCGCGATCGCCTTTGACATATGAAACGGCTCGGAGTGGGTGACGGTAGCTGTCGGGATGAGTCCGATGTGTCGGGACTTCGGTGCGACCCGTGCCGCGATCAGGACGGCGTCGAGCCGCCCCCGAACCCGGTCGGTGCGCTGGTCCGGCACGAACTTGTCCTCGGACTGCAGGGTGAAGCTGTCCTCGATCGTGACGAAGTCGAGCGTGGCCCGTTCGGCTTCGGCTACCAGGTCGGTCCAGTAGCCGGGGGTCAGCAGCTCGGCCGGCCGGGCATTGTCGGTGCGCCATGCCGCCGGGTGCCAACCCGCTCCGTCGAGGGCAACGGCGAGATGAAAGTGATTCGAGGGAACACTCACGGGCACCAACTTTCGACTTTTCGACTCTGTGGGTAACCATCGGCCGACGAAGTCCATTCCTGGATGTCGTGCGCCGAAGGCCTACAGCGGGTTGAGGATGCGCTCCAGGAACTGCCGGGTGCGCTCTTCTTTGGGGTCGCCGATGACCTGTTCGGGTGTGCCCTGTTCCAGGATGATGCCTTGATCGGTGAAGAGCACCTGGCTGGAAACCTGCTTGGCGAATTGGATTTCGTGTGTGACGACCACGAGCGTCCACCCCTCGACGGCGAGATCCTTGATGACGGACAGCACCTCACCCACCAGTTCGGGGTCGAGAGCCGACGTGGGCTCGTCGAACAGCACCAGTTTGGGCTTGAGTGCCAGAGCTCTGGCGATGCCGACCCGCTGCTGCTGACCGCCGGACAGCTGGTATGGGTACTGGTCCTTCTTGGCGGCGAGCCCGACCTGGTCGAGAAGCTCCACGGCCTCCGCCACGGCCTCATCCTTGGGCCGCTTCTGCACGATGACAGGTCCCTCGATGATGTTCTGCAGCACCGTCTTGTGTGGGAACAGGTTGTGACCTTGGAACACGAAACCACTGCGCGACTGGAACCGGCGTACGTCGGGTTTGGGGGTAGGGGTGGAGAAGTCGATCTCGACGTCGTCGACCCGGATGACGCCCGCGTCGGCCCTGTCGAGCGCGTTGAGCGTGCGCAGCAGCGTCGTCTTGCCCGATCCCGACGGCCCGATGATGGCGGTCGCCGTGCCCCGTTCGACGGTGAACGAGACACCTTTGAGGACCTTGTTGCTTCCGAACGCCTTTTCCACGCCGCTGGCGGTGACCCGGTACTCGACCTCTGTGGTGGCCGGCGGGGTGTTGTCTGCGGTGCCGTGATCCGTCATCGAGCCACATGCCTTTCCAGTCGGTGTTCCAGGCGACTCTGGCCGAAGGAGAGCACCAGGCAGATGATCCAGTAGTACACAGCCGCAGTGCCATACATCGCGAAGAACTCGAACGTCGGCGCCGCGACCACCTGCGCTGCGCGCAGCAGCTCGGTCACCAGGATGGTCGAGGCCAGCGAGGTGTCTTTGACCAGCGAGATCAAGGTGTTGGACAACGGTGGTACCGCCACTCTGGCGGCCTGCGGCAGGATGATGCGGCGCAGGGCTCCGACATAGTTGAAGCCGATGGTCTCGGCTGCTTCCCACTGACCCTTGGGGATGCTCTGGATCGCCGAGCGGATGATCTCGGCCGCGTAGCCGCCGACGTTGAGGCTGAACGCGATCACCGCCGCCGGAAACGGCTCGAGCTTGATCCCGAGCTGGGGTAGCGCGTAGAAGATGATGAACAACTGCACCAGCAGCGGGGTGCCGCGGATGATCGAGATGTAGAACCGCGCGATATTCGACAGCACAGCCTTCGACGACAGCCGGGCCAGTGCCACGAGCAGCGCGATCACCAGGCCGATCACGAAGCTGATGATGGTCAGCGGAATGGTGACGGTGAGGGCGGCCTTCGCCAACGGCCAGAGGTTGTCGGCGATCAGCTTCCACGCGGAGCGGTGCCCAGCGGCGCCGGCCTCCGGTGCGCCGGAGGCGTTGGCCTTCAGGTACTTCTGCGAGATGTTCGCCAGCGTGCCGTCGGCCTTCAGTTCGTCGATGGCCTTGTTCAGCTCGGGCAGCAGACCACTGTTCTTACGGGCCGCGAAACCCTGTTCGCTCTTTTCGCCGATTGTCGCGGCGATCTTGACCGACTGGTCATTGGTTTCGGCCTGGTACGCGTGGAAGGCGATGCTGTCGTTGACCACCGCATCCACCCGGCCCTGGTTGAGCAGGGTGATCGCCTGCGTGAATCCCTCCACCGGCGCCACTGTCGCGCCGGCGTCACGGGAGACCTGCGCCCAGTTGCTGGTGATGCTGGCACCCGCGGTCTTGCCCTTGAGATCGTCCAGCGACGTGATCGAGTTGTCGTTGGCCCGCGTGATGATGACGCCTTCGCCGACCGAATAGGGCTCGGACAGGTCGTACTTGCTTTGGCGTTCGGGAGTGATGGAGACCTCGTTGGCCACCACATCGAAGCGGTTGGCTTCCAGCGCGGCGAAGATGGAATCCCAGGGTGTCTGGACGAATTCCACTTTCTTGCCCAGCTTGTCGCCGACCGCTTTCGCGACGTCCACGTCATAGCCGGCCAGCTGACCCGAAGCGGGATCCTGGAAGCTGAACGGCGCGTAGGTGCCTTCGGTGCCGACTCGGAGCACATCAGGGGACGTGCTGTTCTGACTTGATCCGCAGGCGGCGGTGGTCAGGAGTGCGGCGAGCAGGGTTGCCGCGAGCAGAGCTCTTCGGACGTTATGGGCCACTGACGGAACCTAGCAATCTGCTGGACGTTGCCCCAGGGTTCCGATCACTTGTGTTGATATGTCCTAAGGACCGGATCAAAACGCCTGACCGAGGTCGTACTGGTCGACGAGCTTGGTCCGTCCATCTGGGGGCTCCCATCTCGACCTCCGTCTTCGGGTTTCTCTGTCCAACGCAGGATCACCTCGTGGCCATGTCATCGACTGTCCCGTTGTGGCTAACGATCTGGCCACTCTCAGACCAGGTAGTAGAGCGGATCCCCGGTGCGGTCGAGCCGCGCGTGGGCGTACCGCACGGCCCGCAGCGTCGCCGAATACTCCTGATCCTCCTCGGGAAATACCTGCTCGGCGGGGAACCAGTTCTGGAAGCCGATGTTGTGCAACACCTTCAGCGTGTCGGGCCGGACACCGGCCAGCAGGATCGTCGCGGCCTTCCCGTTTTCCTCACGCAGGAAATGTTCCAGCCGCTCGATGCACACCGCGTCGGGATCACGGACGCGTTTGAGGCGCAGGATGACGAACTCAACGCCGTCGGTGTGGATCCGCGCACGCAATGTGTCGAAGTAGCGGTCGAGTTCGGGGGCAGCGCCGAAGAACAGCTCGCCTTCGAGGTCGAAGATGATGGTCGACGGATCAACGGGGTCGTCGGAAAGGCGTTCGCGCACCACACGTTCCGGGGTCACGATCAATTCGGATGCCTTCAGCTTCGCTGCCCGTGGCACGAACATCACCACCGACAGTGCGATACCGAGCAGCACCGCCTTGTCCAGGTCCCACAGCACCCCGGCGAGCGCGGTAATCACCACCAAGCCCGCGTCATAGCGCGATGCCTTCACTGTGGTGACCAGGCGCTTGAAGTCCACCAGGCGGACTGCGGTGACCAGCAGCAGACCTGCCAGCGCGGCGGTCGGGACGTAGTGAAGCAATGGGGCGAACAACAGGAGAGCGACCGCCACCGTCGCCGCGGAGACGATCCCCGAGAACCGCGTCGCAGCGCCGGCCTGGAAGTTGATCGCCGACCGTGACAGCGAACCCGACCCGGGTAGAGCCTGGAAGAAGCCGCCGGTCAGATTGGCCAGGCCTTCGGCCAGGATCTGACGGTTGTAGTCGATCTTCTGTTGCGATTGATGGGCAATGGCTTTCGCGATCGACAGCGCCTCGATGAGACCGATGAAGGCGATCGCCAAGGCGCCGCGGGACAGCTCGGCCAGCGAGCCCACGTCGAGAATCGGAATATGGGGAGTGGGCAGGCTCTGCGGGACCTTCGCCGCGACGGCCACCGCTGACTTGCCGTCGGCGCCCGGGAACGACCATCCAGCGGCATACGCGACGATCCCCGCGACGACAAGCACGGCCAGCAGGTCGATCTGCGGCCAGCCGAACTTCTGAACCAGCCTACGCAGCACGACGGCCACCACGACCGCCGTGACGCTGAGCAACACAGCCCGTAGGTTGATCTTGTCGCCATGGAACAGCGTCAGATACAGCCGGTGCAGCACCTGCATGTGGCCGTTGCCTTTGTCCTTGACGCCCAGCGCATTACCGATCTGGCCGACGGCGAGCAGGAACGCGGCCGCCAGCATGAAGCCGATGATCACCGATTCGGAGATGTAGCGGGTCAGGTCGCCGAGTTTGAACACTGCGATCAGGATTTGAAAGACCCCGACGAGCACACCGAGCACAAACAGCGCTTCGAACAGGACGGTACGGTTCTCCGGGTCGATGAAGGCCAGCGAACTGAAAACCAAAAGCGAGATGGCGCTCGTCGGCCCGTTGATCAGGTGCGCGGACGAGCCGAAGATCGAGGCGACGGCGGTCACCACGATCGCTGAGTAGACGCCGAATTTCGGGTCGACACCGGCGATGAGTGCATACGCGATGCCCTGGGGTAACGCCACGGCGGCAACCGTGAGACCCGCGACCAGATCACTGCGGCCCTTGGGCCACGAGTAGTTCACAGCGAAACTCATGGCGGCTCAGCTTCCTTGCGCGTTGGGGACGATGCGCGACGGCGCGGCGGGTGCGGAGGCGGAGACCACGTCGTAGATCCCGTTGGTGGCGAAGAACTGTTGGCGGGCATCGTCCCAGTCCTTGGCGATCGCGGTGACGGGAAACAGTTTCAGATTCGGTAACCGGTCGGCATGCTTGGCCAGGATCTGCGGGTTCACCGGTCGGTAGCCGAACTGGGCCAAGGTTTCCTGGGCCGGGTCGGTGAACAGGTATTGCAGGTAGGCCTTGGCGTCGGCGGCGGTCTTGGGGTCGGTGTCGTTGGCGTCGACCCACGCCACGGCGGGCTCAGCCTTGATACTCACCGGCGGGTAGACGATCTCCAGCTGGCCGTTGCTGTCGGCGACCTCGCGCAATGCTTCGTTCTCCCACGTCAGATGCATATCGCCGATCTGTTGCAGCGCGAAGCTGGCGGCCGAACTGCGGGCGCCCGCATCGAAGACCGCGACGTGCCGGTACAGCGACTTGAGGTAGTCCAGCGCCTGAGCCGGGGTACCACCGCGGGTGGTGACTGAGCCCCAGCCGGCCAGGAAGCTCAATTGGCCGTTGCCGGACGTGCGGGGGTCGGGTGTCACGACGGCCACCCCATCCTTGACCAGGTCCGGCCAGTCGTGAATTCCCTTGGCATTGCCTTTGCGGACGACGAACACGATGGTCGAGGTGTAGGCGATCGAGTTGTTGGGCAGCCGCTGCTGCCAGCCGGGGGCGATCAACCCGCGTTTCTGGAGTGCGTTGACATCGCTGACGAGCGCCAACGACACCACGTTGGCTTTCTCCGAGCCGTCGATGACGTTGCGCGCCTGGCGTCCCGAGCCGCCATGGGATTGTGTGACGTCCACGCTGACACCGCTCTGCTGTCGGTATTGCTCGACAAAGGTCTTGTCCAGGGCGGCGTAGACCTCGCGGGTCGGATCGTAGGACACGTTCAGCAGTTGATTCGGGGTGTGATCGGGCAGATTGCGCACGGTGATCAGCACCCCAGCGAGCACGATGGCGACCACGCCGAGCACGTTGAGCCACGGGACTCCCGACAATCGACGTCGCCTGGTGTCGTCACCCATCGAACCGACGTTAGTGGCGACGGCGAGTAAAGACAGCGGCGAGAATCGCTCTGATTTTATCGACCGGGAAAAAATCAACGGGACGCAATCGGTGGACTTCAAGAATCAAGTGGGCCAATGATTCTCGATCGTGTCTACTGAGATCACGTCACCCGCAGCACAGCCCGACGATGGGTCGGCGTCCGGCGGACGTACCAATATCGAAACCCGTTCCATCGACTGGATCACGCCTGAGGAGCGGCATGGCACGCCGTGGAAGGTCAGTCCGCTCTTCTTCATCGCCAACTGGAGCTTCTTCACCATCGCGCTGGGCTTCACCGGCCCCTCGCTCGGGCTGAGCGTCGGCTGGGCCATTCTCGGCTCGGCGTTGGGACTGCTCGTGGGCACCTTCTTTATGGCCTTTCACGCCACGCAGGGACCCCGCTTGGGGCTGCCGCAGATCATCCAGTCACGAGCACAGTTCGGCTTCTACGGCGTGATCGTCGTCGTGGCCATGTCCCTGACGTGCTATCTCGCGTTCGGAGTGGTCTACACCATCCTGACCGCTCAAGGCCTGGCCCAGATCTTCGGGTGGTCACCGGTGGTGATCGGGCTGGTCGTCAACATCGCCGGCGGACTGTTCGCCATCGCCGGTCACGACGCGCTGCACCGGGTGTCGCGGCTGGTCTTCTACGTCACCGTGCCGCTCGTCGTCATTTTCACGGTCGCGGTGCTGACGGGCCATGCCGGCGGCAGCACACCTCCGGCAGACTCACACGGATTCGTCGCCTCGGCCTTCTTCTCGGTGTTCGCGGTGTCCGCGGCCTACAACATCGCGCTGGCGCCCGTGGTGTCGGACTACACGCGCTACCTGCCGGCCCGCACGTCGTCGCGTTCGCTGATCGCCAGCGTGTACGTCGGTGCCGGTGTGTCAGCCCTGTGGCTGATTGCGTTGGGAGCATGGCTGTCCGCGCACTACAACGCCAGCGACGCCCTGGTGGCATTGCATGACGCCGGTAACAGCGTGTTCGGCGGGTTCGGCGCGGTGCTGGCTCTCGCCTCAGCGGCCACCCTGGTGGTGTGCACCGCCACCGCGGCCTACAGCGTGACCCTGCAGTTCCTGACCGGCGTGGATCTGGTGAAGCGAGTCAAACCGACTCGTACCCTGAGGGTTTCGGTGACCGCAGCCACCATCGCGATCTATCTCGTCGTCGCCATCCCGTTCGGGGACCACGTCATCAACGCGGCCAGCAACGCGCTGTCGCTCATGCTGTTCCTGTTGGTCCCGTGGACGGCGGTCAACCTCACGGATTACTTCTTCATCCGGCGCGGCGAATACGCCATCACCGATCTGTTCACTCCACGCGGCGTGTATGGCGGTTGGTCCTGGCGGGGGATTGTGGCCTACTTCCTCGGGTTCGCCGCGATGGTGCCGTTCGCTGTCCTACCGTTCTTCACCGGGCCGATCGGAAATTGGCTTGGTGGGATCGATATCTCTTGGCTTGCCGGTCTTTTGGTGGCTTCACTGACCTATTTCGCGTTTACCCGCGGATTGGATCGCAGGGCCGAACGTGCCGCGGTCAGCGAGAGCGACGAGCAACTCGATGATGTCACGCAGGCCCCGTCTGAGGTCGGGCATCGACCGCCGCTTGAGTACGGACTGCTCGAAGGTAAGGGCTAGAAGATGGCACAGAGTCCCAAGTTCCACCTCGGTTGGTTCGCCAACTTCTGTATCGACGCCTGGAACGATCAGTGGGGGTCCACCGGCGGACAGGATTGGTCCGGCAGCTTCTACATCGAACTGGTGCAACACCTCGAGCGGGCCAAGTTCGACTACCTGCTTCTCGAGGACAAGCTGATGGTCTCGGATGCCTACGGCGGAAGTTTCGAGCGCGAACTCAAGCACGCCCTACACTCGCCCAAACACGATCCGGCGCCGCTGATTCCGTTGTTGGGATATGTCACCAAGCATCTGGGTTTGGTGGTCACGCTCTCGTCGACGTTCTATCCGCCGTTCCTGTTGGCCCGATTGTCGAGCACTCTGGACCACCTCACTGCCGGACGTCTGGGCTGGAACATGGTCACCTCGGCTGAGGACCGTTCGGCGCAGAATTTCGGTCTCGATGAACTGCCACGTCACGACGAGCGGTATGCACGTGCCCACGAATATGTGGATCTCGTCCGGCAGCTGTGGGATTCGTGGGAGCCGGATGCGGTGGTGCGGGACCGGGAATCCGGTACGTTCGCCGACTACACGAAGGTGCACACGATCGACTTCGAGGGCCAGTACTACAAGAGCCGTGGCCCGCTCAACACTGTTTCTTCGCCGCAACGCCATCCGGTCCTCGCGCAGGCGGGTGGGTCGCCGCAGGGTAAGGACTTCGCCGCCAAATACGCAGATACCGTCGTCGGCACCGCGGCAGATCCGGATGGAATGATCGCCTATCGCAACGATATTCGAGAGCGGGCTGCGGCGTACGGGCGCAACCCCGACGACATCAAGGTGCTGTTCCTGATCACGCCGCATCTGGCCGATACCGATGAAGAGGCTCGGGCGAAACTGGACCGGCTCGTCAACAACGAGTTCTACCTGGAGAAGACCCTGGCGCATCTCGCCGCAATCGTTGAAATCGACTTCACCAAATTCGACCTCGACAAGCCGTTACCCGATGATCTGCAGACCAACGGCGAGAAGGGATCGTTGGAGGCGTTCATCCAGCGCGGCAGCGGGAAGACACTGCGCGAACTGACGGCGGCCTATCTGTCCACCGAGGATGCCCTGGTCGGCTCACCGGCCACGGTCGCCGATCGGCTGGAAAGCCTGATGGCCCAGGTCGGTGGGGACGGCTTCCTGATCACAGCGCCCGGGATGCGGCTCACGCGCAAGTACGTGATCGAAGTGGTGGACGGTCTGGTGCCTGAACTGCAGCGGCGGGGGCTGACCCGCACCCATTACGAGCACACCCTGTTCAAGGACAATCTGTTGGCCTATTGAGCGCAACAGTTAAGCTCAGCCTCTTCTTCTCATGCCGATCCAAAATGGTGTTCGGGCCGTAAGCCGTCCCTAACGTCGAAAGTCCTACATCGTGATGACTTTCGAGGGGAGCGGTTGATGACCGCAGTAACGGACGCACGTGTGCAGGTCACGCCGCTGTCCGGTTGGACCGGAGCGCTCATCGAGGGCGCCGATCTCACCAAGCCGCTGGACGCCCAGCAGATCGCCGAAATCCGGGCGGCCCTGCTCAAGTGGAAGGTGGTGTTCTTCCGTGATCAGTTCATCGACCACGATGACCACCTCCGCTTCGCCCGCGCATTCGGTGCACCGACGCCCGCGCACCCGCTCTTCGACGCGATCCCCGACCCGGACTATCCGACGATCTATCCGATCTTCCGAGACCATTTCAAAGCGCGTTACGCCGGCAACCGCGGGTGGGACAAGGCCAGTTCGCACGCCGATGTCACCGCGGCGGTGAATCCGCCCGCGGCATCCATCCTGCGGGCCGAACTCGTCCCGCCCTACGGCGGCGACACCCTGTGGGCCAATACCGTTGCGGCATATGAGGGATTGTCGGCTCCGGTGCGCAAACTGGCCGATGGGTTGCGCGCCGTGCACCGTTTCTCACCGCCGGATGGGACGACGGCCAGCGAGGACTACCAGCGCCGCGTCAGCAGGCGGCCGTTGATCTCCGAACACCCGGTGGTGCGGGTGCATCCCGAGACGGGGGAGCGGGCGCTGTATGTCAATCCCAGTTTCACCAGCCATCTCGCGGACGTCTCACCGCACGAGAGTCGCCAGCTGCTCGGGCTGTTCTACGCCGAGTTGGCCAGGCCCGAGTACACGGTTCGGTTCAAATGGGAACGGGCAGTATCGCGTTCTGGGACAACAGATCTACTGTCCATCTGGCACCCACGGACCTGACCTTGGATCACGACCGCAGGCTCTATCGGGTGACGTTGGTGGGCGACGTCCCGCAGGGCGCGGACGGCCGCGCGTCGGTTGCCCTGGACGGCGAGCCGTTCGAAGCGATCTGAGCTGTTATTCGGCGGCCACGGCGAGCGGCAGCGCGGGGTCTGCGCTCCATTCCTCCAGCGATCCGTCGTAGACCCGGAAGTGGTCCACTCCGATCGCTGACAGCGCCAGCGCGTTCGCCGTGGCGGAGATGCCGCCCCCGCAATACAGCAGCACTTCCCTGGTGAGATCCACGCCCGCCTCGCGATACTGCGCGGTGATCTCGGCCTCGGAACGGAGAAGGCCGGCATCGTCGAAAAGTGCACGGGCCGGGACGTTTACGCTGCCAGGAATATGCCCGCGGCGAGAGTATCGGGTTGGCTCGGACCCGGTGAATGCCGCCGAAGACAAGCCGCAGACGAGGTTCCCGGCGGATTCCCAGATTGCGGCGAGCTCGTCCCTTTCGATCCAGGCCGCGCGCGTCGCGGTGGCCGTCCACCCGGGTATGGGTACCCGCTCGGACGCCGGCGGTCCTGATTCGACGGGTAGCCCGGCGCTACGCCAGGCCGCCAATCCGCCGTCGAGCACGGTGACCGGCACTCCGATCCAGCGCAGCAGGTACCAGACCCGGGCCGCCCACAGCCCGCCGGTGGTGTCGTAGACCACGACCGGCGTTCGCGGACCGATGCCAATCCGCGCCAGCGCGTCGGCGAGTGCCTGCGGTGACGGGTGTCGGTCATGCGTCGCGTCAGGTACCGACAGTTGGGTGTCCACCTCGACGTGTACCGAACCCGGGATATGGACGTCTTCCCATTGCGTGCGGCCACTCTCGGCGTGGAAGTCGCCGTCGAACTGGGCGCGTCGCAACAGGAGGGTGGCGTCGAGGATCATCGGTGGCGTTGCGCCACTGCGCATCCGGTGCAGTTCCTGCGTCGAGACGACGGGGTTCCGGGTCATCTGGTGGTGCCGGCCTCGACGGCGGGGATGTCGAGGAACCCCTGTGCCCATCCCTGGGGTGAGGTCAGGATGGCGTGCTCGGCCAGCCAATGTGCGTATGGCTCGACCAGCTCGCGGCGGATGGTGCCCCACCTCCCGTCATGAAACCAGGTCTCCGAGATGGCCTCCAGTGATCGGCCGATGACATCGACGGGGAAGTAGGGCGTCACCCCGTGCAGCACGTCGACGGTTTCATCGAAATGCTCTGCTGCATAACGAAAGCCACGCTCAGTGACGTCGAGTAAGGTGGCGAGCAGGTTCGGATGGCTGGTGGTGAAGTCGGCTCGCGCACCCAGCAGATAGCTGTGGTAGCTGAAGGGCAACTCGTCGTCGACGCGCCAGACTCGTTCGGGCCGGTCCGGGTGTTCGCTCAGCAGAATGTCCCACGCCCAATACGATCCGAACGTGGCGTCTGCCGCGCCGCCGGCGAGCTCCTCGCTGGTCAGTTCACGGGTGCCGACGTCCACCAGGATCACGTCATCGGATCGGCCGCCGGCGCGGGTGACCAGCTCGCGCACCATCGCCAACCCGCGGGGGGTGGGGTTGAGCGCCAGGCGCCGTCCGGCGAGATCGGCCAGCGTGCGGATACCGCTGCTTTCCAGCGTGCGAATCGTCTCGAGTCCGCGCTGGTTGACCGCCGCCAGCGCGCGGAGCTGCTGCCCGCTCTCGACGCGGACCAGCAGCCGGTTGGTGGGGAACACCGCGAGGTCGACCAGTCCCCGGTCGAGGTGTTCGAGGCTGTCACCGATACCCGGGTCGACGGACCGGATCTCCAGGTCGATGCCGGCGTCGGCGTACCAGCCGTGGTGGCGGGCGAGGTAGAACCCCGCGGAATTGGGCCAGGGGTGGAAGTACTCCAGCGCCAGTGAAAGATGAGTCGTCATGATGTCCTTACTGCCGTCAGGGTGAACTCGTCTGTTTTTGCCGACGTGGCGATCAGGTCGGCGCTGCGTCGTGGGTCATACCGGGCGATGAACGCGTCTTCCTGCGCCGCCCACCGATCCCAGTGCGGCAGATAGGTTTCCCCGTCGCGGCTCAGCGCCCGGTGTCTACGCTCGTCGTCATCGGCGTCCACCCAGATGGCCAGGTCTGCCAAGGACCGACTGCCCGGGGTCAGCGTTCCTACTCCTTCGACGATCAGTCGCCGCTCCGGATCGACCGTGTGCCAGGGCCCCGGGCTTCCCGCTGCCCAGTCCCAGCTGCGCCAGTGTCCCGGGCGATGTTCGGAACGCGGCCGGAGCAACGAGGATTGGACGTGTTCGGCCGCCCATTGCAGCCCATCCCACCCGGGATAGATATCGTCCAGCCGCACCAGCACGCTGTCGTCCCAGGCCCGGCTCAGCTGGGTGGCCAATGTCGACTTGCCCGACCCGGAGCGCCCGTCGATGAGGACGGTCGTCGCGGCGGAGGCGCCGAGGCGGCGCACGGCCTCATCGAGTACCAATGAAATTCCACGCCCCGGTGGCGACGGAGACCGAGATCGCCGCAGCCGCAATGACAATGCCCGCACCGATCAACGCCAGTTCGCGTCCCCCGAATGTCGACGGCCGCGCCCAGGTCCTGGTCGGGTACGCGCCGAATCCGCGGGCCTCCATCGCGGTGGCCAGTTTGGAGCCCCGGCGGACGGCGAACACCAGCAGTGCGAACGCCTGCCCGGCTGTTCGGCGCAGTCGGGCATGGTCGGCGACGCCGCGCGCCCGGCGGGCGTAGCCGAGATAGTGCCAGTCTTCCCGGAGCAGCCCGATCAGTCGCAGACCCGCCAGTGCACCGAGCACGAATCGCGCAGGCAGCTTCGCCACCTGGCCCAGTCCGTCGGCGAGTTCGGTGGGTTCGACGTCGACGAACAGGAACACCGACGGCAGTGCGATGGCCAGGACGCGCAGGAACGTCGCGAGCGCCAGGGCGATGGACCCGTCGCTGACATTGATCAGCAGGAAATGCCAGTGCACGGTGCCGCTCGGCTCGCCGTAAAGCAGGATCGTACACGCAGTGAGGGCCGCGGCGGTGGCGATGACCGCACTACGAATGAGAAAGGGCCGCAACTGCACTCGCAGGGCGATGAGCAGTCCGATCTCAAGGACCAACGCGGTCAGGGCGGAGACCCAATCCACACTGAGCACCAGCGCGGCAGCGATCACGAGCGCGGTCACCAGCTTCGCGACGGGATTCAGTGCCCGGTTGGCGGCGGGGGCGGTGGTCGTCATCGGACACCGTCCGACACGGCCGCGGATCCCCATGCGGGCAACGTGATGGTGCCATCGGCCAGGGCTGCGGCGAATTCCAGATCATGGGTGATGGCGACGATCGCGGTACCTCCATCGACGATCTCGGCGAGCAATCGCAGCAGTTCCTCCCACGTTCGCCGGTCCTGACCGAAGGTTGGCTCGTCGAGAACAATCAGGTCCGGTCTGGCTGCCAGCGCGGTCGCGACGGACAGTCGGCGCTTCTCACCGCCAGACAGGGTGTAGGGGTTCGCTCCGGCTAGATGGCTCAGACGAAGTCGTTCCAGCAATTCCTCAGTGAGAGCGGTGGTTTCGTCGTGACTGCGTTTGAGTGCCCGCGGCCCGAGGGCCAGCTCGTCGCGAACGGTACCTTTGAGGAACTGGTGCTCGGGATCCTGGAAGACGCTGCCGATCCGGCTGAGCAACTCTTTGGAACGCCAGCGGATCGGTTCGCGGCGTTTCGGCGTGGGGGCGAAATCGGCGTCGGCCTGGATTCGTCCCTGCGCGGGGGGCAGCAGTCCGCCCAGGGTCAACGCGAGTGTCGACTTGCCGGCACCGTTCGGGCCGGTGACGACCGTGGTTCGGCCCCTGGCGATCTCGAAGTTCAATCCGGTCAGTAGTCGGGGGCCGGACGCGTAACCGAGCCCGAGGTCGGTTGCGGTGAGCAGGGTTCCGGGCGCTGCGGACCTGGCCCGGGTGAGTACCGGGGCCGGGACGCCGGGAACCCAGACGCCGGACTCCAACAGGTAGTCGTGTTCGTGCCGGATGATGTCGGCCGGGGTGCCGTCGGCGACGATCTCACCCACGGAGCCCAGGACGATGACGCGGTCGACGACGGGAAGCCAGACCTCGGTGCGGTGTTCGATCACGACGAGGGTCGCCCCGGTTCGGTCGGCGGCCGCGACGATGGCGTCACGCACCTCGATGACACCGGCGGGGTCGAGGTTGGCGGTCGGCTCGTCCAGGAGGATCAGGCCGGGGTTCATGGCGATGACCCCGGCCAGGGCCAGCCGCTGCTTCTGGCCACCGGACAGATGAGAGGTGCTGTGGTCCAACGGAACCCGGAGACCCACTGCACTCAGAGCTTCCGTGACGCGCGGCCAGATCAGTTCGCGGGGGACGTTGAAGTTCTCCATCCCGAAGGCGACGTCGTCGCCGACGCTGGACAGGATCACCTGCGAATCGGGGTCCTGCAACACCATGCCGATCGAGGAGCGGCGCTGGCTGGGATGCGCTCCGCCTACCAGGAGCCGGCCCGCTTCCACGCCGTCTTCGGAGCCGCCGAGAAGTCCGGCCAGGCCGTGCAAGACGGTGGACTTGCCCGCTCCCGACGGCCCGAGAAGCAGGACACGCTCGCCCGCGGCGATCGACAGGTCGAGGTCGTGCACTGCCCAGTCGGACCGACCCGCGTGGCGCCAGCCCCAGCCCGTGGCTGTGACAGAAACCCCACCGGCGACGTCCGACACAGAGGTCATCGTGCGGTGTTCACAGGCCGCCCCACCAGGCCGGACTCGATCCGGCCCGATTCGAACCGACTCAGTGCGCCGGTCTTGGCCAGTCCCTTGACCACGTACCACGACAACAGTCCGGCAAGCACGATGCCGGAGACGATGGCACTGACGGTGTAGATGACGGCGAAGGCGACCGCGGATCCCGGGTACCAGAGGATGAGGTCATTGATGGCCAGCGCGACACCGGCAACTGCACCCGAGAGCAACGCGACGGGCAGGTTCCACCTCCGGTAGAGGAAGACGGCAAACACCAGTTCGGCACCAAGGCCCTGGACGAGGCCCGACTCCAGGGTGAGGACACCCCACTGATTTCCGACGAGCGCGGACACCGAGGCCGCGACGAGCTCGCCGTACAACGCCGCGCCCGGCTTACGAATCACCAGGGCGGTCAGAACGCCCGCGAACAGCCAGCCGCCACCGACCAGGGCCTGTAGGCCGGGGAGCAGCGCGCCCAGCGGTGCGCTGATGGGATTCGACGCGATATTCCACAACACGAAGATGAGGCCGGCGGCCACCGCGAGCACGCTGGCGACGACGATATCGACGATCCGCCAACGCAGGTTCCGGCCGATGCTGACGGGTTCGGTCGATGGCGTGGTCGCGTCAGGGTGCGGACGACTCATGGGTGCTCCTTCGGGCTGCTTCGCGTGAGAGCCCCAGTATGGAGAGCGGGCAGGCATCTAGCGCGGGTTGGATTCACTATGAGTATTTCTTGTATACAGAAAATGCCTTTACGTATTCTCGGGGTAGATCGATCGACGACGGAGGTCGGGTGCACCGAACGCCCTTTCACGCTGTGTTCCGCGCGGATCTGCTGGCGGGCCGTTTCGCGCCGGACGAGCCGCTGAGCGAGTCCGCGCTCACCGCCGCCTACGGCGTATCCAGGACGCCCGTGCGGGAGGCGCTCAATCGGCTCGAACAAGAGGGACTGATCACCAGGGCCGCCCGCGGATATCGCATCCGGTCGGGGGCTCCCGATGACGTCATCGAGATCTACGACGTGCGGATCGTGCTCGAGCGCGCCGCCGCTGACGCCGCAGCAACCCGTCGGTCCGATCTTCAGTTGGCCCAGCTCGCACAGTTGCTTCGACAGGCCGATCACGAGGAAGACCCTGCTGTGGCACGACAACTCAACTCGAAGTGGCACGAAGTGCTGTGGGCGGCGTCGCACAATGCCACGCTCTACGAGACGCTGGTCAACCTGGTCGCTCGCCTGCGGGTTTATGACCGCGACGCGGCCCACCATCACGACGACCTCGGGGTGGTCGCCGAGGAACACCGCATCATCCTCGGCGCGATCGAAGCCCGCGACGGTGCCACCGCGGGGACTGCGATCGCCGAGCATCTGCGGCGTACCAAACAACAGCGACTCGACGCGTTCGTGCGATCGTCGGCTGTCGTGCCGGGACAGGGTGTTACCTATCCCGGCATCCCGAAGGATCAGTAACACCGGCAGAAACAATCTGCCCGAATCGAAGCCTGGTGTGCCCGTCCGGGGTTGGCAGGATCGACGTATGACCGTCACCGACGCAGCTCCTTCCGTGCTGGGCGCCGCCCAGGACCCGTCCAGCCCAGATCCACACGTTGTGAGCGGGACGAGTCCGCTGGCCGACGGTTTTCGCAGTCGGTTCTTCACCGAGGCTGATTACCAGAGGTTCCATGCCAGGGCCCCGCGTTACGACGCCGAGAATGCGTTCTTCGCCGACGATTTCGCCGAGCTCGTTGCAGCTGGTTATCTGAAGGCACCATTACCGACGGGGCTCGGCGGATCGGGGCTGTCCCTGACCGAACTCGCGCAGGAACAGCGTCACCTGGCCTACTGGGCGCCTGCGACCGCGCTGGCGGTGAACATGCATCTCTATTGGGCCGGGTCGGCGACGGACGCGTCCGCTCGCGGTATCGACGGGCTGGACTGGCTACTGCAGGACATCGCTGCGGGACAGGTGTTCGCAGCCGGGCACGGCGAACGCGGTAACGACGTCGGACTCGACGATGCACAGGTGCGCGCGGTGCCGCAGGAGGACGGGTCTTACCGGATCACCGGACGCAAGGTGTTCACCTCGCTGTCGCCGGTGTGGAACCAGATCGGGGTGCATGCCCGCGACGACTCCGACCCCGAAAACCCCCTCATCGTCCACACTTTCGTCAACCGCGACACACCGGGTGTGCGGATCGAGGAGACCTGGGACACGCTGGGCGTCCGGGCTACGGCCAGCCACGACACTGTGTTCGACAATGCGCTCGCCGAGTCCCACAAGACCGTGGCCCGCCACCCGGTCGGGCCGGTCTATCCCGACTACATCGGCGTCTTGCTGGCCTGGTACCTACCCTTGTTGTCCAGCGTCTACTTCGGTATCGCCCGGCGTGCCCTCGATATCGCCATCCTGGGCGCGCAGACCCGAACCACGCTGCGCGCAGGCATTTCTCGGCACGCACAGAAGCCGGCAGTTCAGCGGCAGATCGCGCAGGCGGAGATCAAACTCGAAGCTGTATCGGCGTTCGTGGACTCTGTCACCCACCCCGAAGCAGGAGACTGGGCGGGGCTGCGGGCTCTGGCTGCCAAGGAGTTCGCCACGACGACCGCGCGCGAGGTTGTCGATATCGCCGTACAGGTGGTCGGTGCGGCCTCGGTGTCCAAACGGCATGAGCTCGAACGACTTTACCGCGACGTCCGCACTGGATCGCTGCATCCACCGAACACCGATGCCGTTCTGGAGGCCATCGGTACTGTCGCGCTGGGTCTGGCATGAGCACGGCGCAGCAGCGGGACTGGAAAGACTGGCATCAGGGTTATGCCGATCCGGATTCTGATCTGTCGCATCGGCTCGCGCATGTGCAACGGCGCCTCTCCGACGCGTTGTCGGCAGCCCCGCCGGGACCGCTGCGCCTGATCAGCCTGTGCGCCGGCGAAGGGCGTGACGTCCTCGGCGTCCTGCCTACGCATCCGCGCCGCGCCGACGTGACCGCTCGACTCGTGGAGCTCGATCCCGATGTGGCGGCGGTGGCCAGGTTGCGAGCTGCCGAGCTGGACCTGGACGGTGTCGAGGTTGTGACCGGAAACGCTGGATTGGCCTCTGCCTACGACGGGCTGGTGCCGGCGGATGTGGTCCTTGCCTGTGGGATCTTCGGAAACGTCAACGAGGCCGATATCCACACCACCATTCGTGGTCTGCCGGCGCTGTCCAAGCCCGGAGCGACCGTGCTGTGGACCCGACATCGCAAGTCGCCCGATCTGACCCCGCAGATCCGCGAGTGGTTCGCCGAGGCTGACTTCGACGAGGTCGGCTTCGACATCGAGGAAGGTCGTGGCTTCAGCGTGGGCACGCAGGTGTTCCGCGGTGCCACAGCGGCTTTCGACCCCACGGTGCGATTCTTCGAGTTCGAGCCGCGGGGTTGAGATGGCAGAGGTGTCTGTCTCGACCCACTCCTGCCGACGGTATGGTGTGGGGGACAGCGCCTAGGGTTCCGCCGTGTCGCACACGGGCCTGGTCCGAGCGGCGCCACCGTGGTCTCAGACGGGCCACGGTCATCTGAACGGATAAAAGCCTGGAGGATCTCCGTCGGTGCGCCCCGCATCGGCGAGAAGGTCCTGCCGTGGTGGCTTTGGTCGTGGTGTTCGTCCTGGCGTTGGGCGCGGGTGCGCTCGGCGGTTTAGTTGGTACAGGTTCGTCGTTGGTGCTGCTACCGGTGTTGGTGACGCTGTATGGGCCGCGGATGGCGGTACCGATGATGGGGATCGCGGCGGTGATGGCGAACCTCGCGCGGGTGTCCGCCTGGTGGCGATACATTCAGTGGCGCCCCGTGCTCGCCTATGCCGTCCCCGGTCTGCCCGCCGCCGCGCTGGGGGCACATACGCTGCTGACGATCTCCCCGAGGCTCGTCGACGGGCTTCTGGGCGCATTCTTTCTCGTGATGATTCCGGTCCGCAGGATGATGGTGGCCCAGGCCTGGCACGTCCGGCTGTGGCACCTGGGTGTCGCAGGCGCGGTGGTGGGGTTCCTCACCGGTCTGGTTCTGTCGACCGGGCCGCTCAGCGTGCCGATCTTCACCGGTTTCGGACTGAGCGGGGGCGCTTTCCTCGGCTCGGAGGCAGCCAGTGCGCTGCTGTTGTACTCCGCGAAACTCGGCACCTTCGGTCAGTCGGGTGTGCTCTCAACGCATCTCGTCGCCAGCGGGATTCTGATCGGTGCGGCGCTGATGGTGGGCCCCTTCCTCATCCGCCGGTTCGTGCACCGGTTGTCGCCACAGGCCTACGCCATCCTGATCGACCTCGTTCTCGTGGTTGCTGCGGCAGGCATGTTCATCGCGACGGCTATGCACTGATCCCGGCAGGGGGGCGCCCATCATGAGCGAAAGCTCTTGGTCGGAATGAATCAACGCGATCCGATCTGTTGTCCATCGGTCGCGGCGGTGCCACAGTGTGGCGTTGTGGGCAACGATGATGTTCTGAGGTCGAGGGTTTATCTCGACGTCGCATTCTTCGCCTCCGCGCTGTGTAGCTAACGTGAGCTGTTGTGGCCACTTCACTGTACGCACACGGTTTCCTCACTCGCCCTTGATTATTCGGTCTTGAGTCGACCGAATCAGGGCTTCGACCATCGCCGGTGGTACCCCGCGGCCGAGCGATTCGCCACCGTTCGATGAATCACCATCAAGGAATTCCATGTCCAGACCGACTGGCTCCCGTACCACGCAGACCAAACAGAGTCTGCGACGCGATGTGAATGTCTGGGGCGCCATCGGTGTCTCCCTCGCTCTACTCGCACCGTCGATGGCGGCGAACCTGACCCCGCAGGCCGCCGCCTCCAGTGTCGGGCGTGCGGTTCCGTTGGTCTTCGCCGCCGCCACCGTCGGGGTCCTCTTGATCAGCTGGACCTTTGTCCGGCTGTCGCAACGGTTCCACCACGCCGGCAGCGTCTACGGTTTCGTAGGAGCCACGCTGGGGTCGCGGATCGGCGTGGTCGCCGGATGGGCACTGATCGGGGTGTATCTGCTGTTCGCCGTCATCACCTCCGCTGCCGTCGGCATCTTCAGCAGCGCGCTTCTGGACGCCACTGGAGTCTGGTCGACTCCTCCGGACTGGGCGTCATTCCTGTTCAGCGCATTGGCGCTGATCGCGGTTGCTGCGCTGGCGGCCCGGCCGGTCAAGGTCGGTTCCCGGGCGCTGCTCGGCATCGAAGGCGTCACGGTCGGGCTGATCCTGGTCGTCACCCTGGTCGTCCTGGTCCGATTGCTCACCCATCACGCTCCCGGTGGACACACGTTCTCGTGGTCGGTCTTCTCGGTACCGACGGGCACCCCCATCACCGCAGTCTTCCTCGGCGTTGTCTACGGCTTTCTCGCGTTCGCTGGATTCGAGGCGGCGGCCACCCTCGGCGAGGAAACCGAAAGTCCGAAACGGGCCATCCCACAGGCCATCCTGGGCACGGTGGTGTTCGCCGGCGGTTTCTTCATCCTCGTCACTGCCGTCGAGGTTTCGGCGTTCGGCGCCGACGCGGACGGCGTGCAGGCGCTTACCTCGTCGGGGTCGCTCCTGGGCGATCTGGGCAGCCAGTACGTCGCGGGCTGGGTCGGCGATCTGATCACCGCCGGGGTGATCGCCAGCGCGTTCGGTTCCGCTCTGGCCTCCGTCACGGGCGCCTCGCGGCTGGTGTTCGCGCTGTCCCGGGACGGGTTCGGGCCGGCCCGGCTGGCTGATATCTCCGAGCGCCACCACGTCCCGACTCGAGCCGTGCTGACGGTGGTCGGCGCCACGGCCATCGTCGGCGCAGTCGCCGCGGCCATCGGACTGACGCCATTCGAGATCTTCGCCGATGGCGGTTCGGTGGGAGTTCTCATCCTCCTGATCACCTATGCACTGGCCACCATCGGTGCCGTCCGGTTGCTGTTTTTCGGCCCGGGTAGGGGCGAGGTGGCCAGGTGGGAGATCGTGGTCCCGGTGGCTGGGCTGGTGGTGCTCGCCTACACCTTGTTCCGAAATGTGGTGCCCTATCCAATCGGTGACGGCGCGTGGTTTCCCATCCTCGCCCTGCTGTGGCTAGTGGTGGGAGTTGCCCTGGTCCTGGCGCGGCCGGAAGCAGCGAGACGCGCGGGTGCGGCGTTGGCGCGCAGCGATGGACTGAATTCCAAGGACACGGCAACTCCTGCGTGAGTTCGCGTCGCTCCCCAAAATTTCCGCCAATCTTTCGAGGAGAAGTCATGACACAGAACGCAACACCCGCCGAACTCCAGACCAGAGCCGAGTGGCTCGCCAAGGAGGGCGTCGTCGGCGTCACGATCGTCTGGGCAGACAACAACGGAATTCCCCGATCCCGCACGGTGCCGGTGGCGCAGCTAGCCGCCGCCGCGCAACGAGGTGTGGGGATTACGACGCTGTTCGCCGTCTTCGACTCCCACGACGGCATCACCTTCGCCCACGACGGTTTGAGCACACCGTCGGGCGATGTCCGACTGATCCCTGCGACCGACCGGATCGTTCACCTGGCGGGCCAACGCGGATTCGCCTGGGTGCCGGGGCGTCAGGTGGCAGCCGATGGTTCCGAGTGGCCCTACGATCAGCGGTCCGCACTGGAACGACAGGTCGCACGCGCAGCCGACCTCGGGCTGAAGTTTCTGGCGGGTTACGAACTGGAGTTCCACCTCAGCCATGCGGAACCGGCCCCGGACAGAACTCTGCGTCAGGCACACGAAGGGCCGGCCTACGGGCCCCTGGCACTGCTGGCGGTCGATGCATTTGCGACGCAACTCCTTCGCGATCTGGCCGACAACGCTGTGGAGATCGGACAGTTCCACGCCGAATACGGACCCGCACAACTCGAACTCAGCATCGCCGCAGCCGACCCGGTGACCGCGGCCGATCAACAGCTACTGGCACGGCAGACGATTCATGCCGCCGCGCAGGCACACGGACTGCGGGCGAGCTTCGCACCGCTGGTCAACACCGAAGGCGTCGGCAACGGCTGGCACCTGCACACCTCGGTGTCCCGCAATGGCGTCAACGTGCTCTCGGGTGGCGACGGCCCGCACGGCCTCACCGCCGACGGTTCCGCCTATCTTGCCGGACTGCTGCGCGACTTGCCTGCGATCGCCGCGGTGACCGCTCCCAGCGTGCCTTCCCTGCACCGCTTACGGCCCGGATACTTTTCCAGCGCATATGCGTTCTGGGGCGTCGAAAATCGGGAAGCTGCACTGAGATTGGTCCCTGCAACCGAATTGCTGGGGGCCGATCACGCCAACGTCGAACTCAAACCGTCCGACGCTTCGGCCAATCCTTATCTGGCGTTGGCTGTGGTGATCTCCGCGGGGCTGGCAGGCATCGCAGATGGTCTGGTCGCACCCGAGCCGGTGCAATCCGATCCCGGCAACTGGACTGATGAACAACGGGCTCAGAACGGAATCCACCGACTGCCAACGACTGCGGAGGAGCAACGCGAAGCGCTGTTAGGCAATGACCGCGTCCGAGACGCTCTGGGCGGGGATCTGCTCGGCGCCTTCGCCGCCGTCCGAGCCGCGGATCATGCTTGGGCACAGGACAAACCGATCGATGACGTGGTTGCCGCCCACCGGTGGCGCTACTGATGGCATCGTCGAGATGTACAAGTCTGACGAATCATTCTGTGCCTCATCATCAGTCAGCGCGTCGATGCCGAGAGGGCTCCACGACGGCTGGATGAGCACCCAACGCGTACACGGCAGAGGCTGATTCGCGGGTTGGTCGATCTGACGGCTCCATTGCGCAGGCCGTCGCGCTGCCTGACCCGACTCGACTGAGGTAGCGCGTTGAAGTCACCAAGATCACGCGGCGGGTGATCTTATCGAGGTATGCGGACCGCCCTGCGGCGCCGAGGTCGGCTGTTCGGTTCGAAACTTCGGGTCCACCGAGAGCAGCGGTCGAGGTGGACGGTTGGCCTAGCGAGACGACAGACGGTCGAGGCAACGTTTTATTGGCTGCCTCTGTGCTCAGGCAGATTCAAAGCCTATCCAGCTGCGGCTGATGCGATGACCATGGCTACGGGTTGGGAAGCTGCAGGAAGAGGAGACACGGTGTCGCTAGACGTGCGAGAGACTGTCCCAGCACGGCTTACGTCAGCGCCGAGCCTTCGAGCCATGCCCAGGCCGCTCGTCGAGGATTGGGATTGGCAGTCGCGCGGAAACTGCGTGCGGTGGCCTACCGAAGTGTTCTTCCCCGAAGACCAAGGCCGGCACGGTCTACGCGCGCGGCAACAGCGTGCCATGCAGATCTGCCGTGAATGCCCGGTATTGCGGGAATGCCGTGAACACGCGCTGGCGACACCTGAGGTGCACGGGATCTGGGGGGCCACCACTCCGCGCGAGCGCGCACATCTTCTCGCCGATTCCGAGGTGCCGGTGCCGCGCGGAAGCACCGCCTAATTCCGCCGCTAGCCTCTGACCGACACCCGGTCGGCGACCAGGTACTTGTACAGGTTCCACGACAGACCCGAGACACGGCTGGAGCTGATCGTCACGAAGTCGGTCACGACGAGGTTGATGACGAACTGCTCGTCGAGCAACACGTCGGTGTACTGGCCGTAGACCTCGAGGGCGGCCGCGGAGCGCGGGTCCGGCAGGGCGATCAGTTTGTCGACCAACTCCGTGTAGCGCGGCGAGCTGAACCCGGACAGGTTGCCGACCGGTTTGAACGGTGCAGCCCCGGTGGCCAGTGTCGCCGGGCTGGATTGGCCGAACCCGTGCGGGTTGATCCACAACTGCCGCGTCGGTGACTTTAGGAATGACGAGAAGGCTGCCTGCTCCCGTGGGTCGATAGTCGTCGGGATCCCGACCTCGGCCAGGTTGTTCTGGATGATCGCCGCGATGGTCGGCGCCGCCGCCAGTCCGCTGCCGTAACTCAGCAGCAGCGGGGCTGCAGGAGGGCCACCCGCTTCGGCGAGTAGCGCACGGGCGCGGTCGAGGTCGCGGCGGTAGTGCTGTTGCGACGATGGCGAGAACGCCGGTGACGACGGTGACCACGGGGTGCTGCCGGCGATGGCGTTGCCGGCGAATACGTCGGCGGCGATCCGATCGCGGTCTACAGAGTAGGCGATCGCCTGCCGCACCACCTTGTTCGACAGGTAAGGGTCCTTGGCATTGGCGCCCACGTAGTAGGCGACGTCGTAGACGCCTTCGTGGATCGGTTCGAATCGGTTGTTACCGTTGAATATTCGAGTAACATTGCCCACCACGTCGCGAACCACGTTGGTCTGGCTGGCCCACAGCGACGCCAGCGGTTCACCCTGCTTGACCAGTCGCACGCTCGGGATGGTGGCCGGCCCGCCCCAGTAGTCGCCATTGCGGACCCAGCGCGACTGCTGTCCGCGGGTCCACGAGTCGAAGCGGAACGGGCCGGTACCCACGAAAGCCTCACCGGCGACCAGTTCCCGCTCGGTCTGGGAATCGGTCAGCAACATGAACTCGAACAGATCGAACAGGTTGGGCAGCGGGTGGTCGAGTGTCAGCACAGCAACGTGCGGAGCGGAAACATCCACCGAAGTAACAGCTTTTGCGGTCGCCTGCAGCTGTGATCCGGCGGAGTCCTTCGCCAGGTTGGCGATCGAGTAGGCCACGTCGGCTGAGGTGAACGGCCGACCAGAATGGAATCGGACATCGGGCCGCAGCGTCAAGGCAACGCTGCGCCCGCCATCGGTGATCTCCCATCCCGACGCGACGAGGGGTTGCGGCGCCAAGGTGTCGAGATCGTAGCGGGTCAGCGTGTCGAAGACCAGCCGGCCGATCGCCATCGAGGTGATCGACTGGGAGAAGATCGATTTGGGGTCCAGGTCGCTGAGGATGCCCAGCGCGATGCCGCCGTCACCCTCGCGTGCCTGTTCCACCGCAGATGCGCAGCCCACGGAGAACAGTGCCGCGGAACCACCGGCTGCAAGCCGAAACAGCGTGCGTCGATCGAAACCGTTCACCGGCCTTCTCCCCGCTCGGTGCGGCGCTCGCGTTGGCGCACCGGGTCCGGAATGGGTACGGCGGCCACCAGTCGGCTGGTGTACTCCGCTGTGGGGAAGCTGAATACCTCGCGGGCACGGCCGAATTCCACGAGTCGGCCGGCCCGCAGCACCCCGACGGTATCGGCGACGTCGTTGACGACCGCCAGGTCGTGGCTGATGAACAGGCAGGCGAAGCCGTACTGCGCCCGCAGTTCGGTGAAGAGTTCCAAGACGGCGGCCTGCACCGAGACATCCAGCGCGCTGGTCGGCTCGTCGGCGACCAGCAGTCGCGGCGCCAGTGTCAGCGCGCGGGCCAGCGCGACGCGCTGACGCTGCCCGCCGGAAAGCTCCGATGGCCTGCGGGTGGCGAAGGCCCGCGGTAGCCGAACGGCATCGAGGAGTTCGGCCACCCGGTCCGAGACCTGGCGTCGGCCGGATGTTCCTTGCACCGTCATAGGTTCGGCGATCGAGGTGCCGACGGTGAACCGCGGATCCAGGGACGCCGCGGGGTCCTGGTGGATGAATGCCAAACCCTTACGGACCTCGCGAAGTCCGCTGCGGTCGGCGGTCGCGAGGTCGACGCCGTCGATCAGCACTGCGCCACTGCTGGGTCTGACGAGCCCAAGGACGACGCGTCCGACTGTGGTTTTCCCCGAACCGGATTCGCCGACCAGCCCGAGCACTTCGCCGGACTTGAGTGTGAGGGAGATATCGGTGAGTGCCGGGAAGGCGGGGTTGCCGCGCCTCGGTGGGTAAACCAGCGAAACATCGGTCATGGCGAGCAGCGGCGGGTCGCCCCCGGGCTGGTCCGGTTCGGACCGTCCGGCCGTCAAGCGCGGGACCGCCGCGAGCAACGTGCGGGTGTACTCGTGGCGCGGGGCGGCGAACAGGTCATGGACCGGCGCCTGCTCGACGATGCGGCCGTCTTTCAGGACGATGACGCGGTCGGCGATATCGGCGACGACACCGAGGTTGTGGGTGACCAGTAGGACCGCAGCTCGCCGGGTGTCGCGCAGACGCCGCAACAGGCTAAGGATTTCGGCCTGCACGGTGACATCCAGCGCTGTCGTGGGCTCGTCGGCGATCAAGAGATCGGGGTCACCGCTGAGCGCGAGCGCGATCACCACGCGTTGTTTCTGGCCACCGGAGAGTTGGTGGGGATACCAGTCGACGCGTGACTCCGGACTGGGCAGCTCGACCTGCCGTAACAGCTCGATCCCGCGGGCGGTCGCTGCCCGCTTGTCGAATTTCTCGCCGCGGGTCACCGCGTGGGCGCGCAATGCTTCGCGGAGCTGGCGACCGATCGTCTGGACCGGGTTGAGTGCGGTCTGCGGGTCCTGGAACACCATGGCCGCCGAGGTGCCGCGCAACGACCGCAGGGTGCTCTCGGGTGCTCCGATGACCTGGGTCCCGGCCAAGGTGATCGACCCGGATGAGCGGGCGCGGTCGGGCAGCAGACCCAGCACCGACAGGGCGGTGAGGGATTTCCCGGAGCCGGATTCACCGACGAGCGCGACGATGTCACCTGGCGCGATCGTCAGATCGACATCGGTGACCACCCGTCGTGGACCGCTCGGCGTCGTGAAGTCGACGTTGAGGCCGGCGATCTGTAGCAAATCAGCCACGGCGGGCCTGCCCGAGTGCCTGGGAGACCAGCAGGAAGCCGAGTACCAGATCGACGACCACGATCAGGGGCCCGAACGCGAACAGCGGGTTCCACACCAGGTAGTAGTTGCGCATCGAATCGCTGAGGATCGATCCCAGTGACGGCTGTGGTGGCTGCACGCCGATACCGATGAAGCTCATCGCAGATTCGAGGAAGACCGCCAGCGAAAGTGACAGCGCCAGTTGCACTCCCAACGGTTCGACAGCGTTGGGCAGGATGTGGCGGCGCAGGATCCAAGCCCGGCCCGCACCGAACACTTCGGCGGCTTCGACGAATGGCGATTCGCGGACCCGCAGGATCTGGGTCCGGATCAACCGGGCGAACAGCGGCACCTCCGAAGCGATGATCACCACCGCAACCGTTCGGGCACCGGGACCGAGGACCGCTGCCAACGTCAGGCCGAGGATGATCGCCGGGAAGGCGAGGATGACGTCGAACACCCGCTGGGTGATCTGGTCGGCGGTCGCGGAAGCGCTGGCCAGCAAGCCGATTCCGGCTCCGGTGACGGCGGCGATCGGGACCGCCAGCAGGATGATCGCCAGGGTGGTCCGGATGCCGTACAACGTCCGGGAGTAGATGTCCCGGCTGAGCTCGTCGGTGCCCAGCGGATGGGTCGCCGACATCTGGAGCAGGCCCTGTCCCGGCGGTTGGGCGAGGGGATCGGCGGTCGCCAGTAACGGAGCCAGCAGACCGGCTCCGACGATGAGTACCAACAGGATCACACCGAACAGGCCCTGCCCTGTGGTCAGCGCTTCGATGGCGGGGCGCTGCCGCAGCCGGGTCACGAGCTGCCCCTCGTCGCTCCGACGCGGATCCGCGGATCGAGCAGCGCATGGATCTGGTCGGTAACCAGTTGCAGCACAATGAAAACGGTGACGGACACCAGCAGCAGGATCTGCACCAGGGGATAGTCGCGGCGGTTGATGCCCTCCTGCAGCAGACCACCGATACCCGGCCAGGCGAAGATCGCCTCGACGATCACCGCACCCGAGAGTAGAGAGCCGGTCTGCAGTCCCAGGACGGTGATCACCGACGGCAGGGCATTGCGTAGCGCGCCGCGGGAGATGATGCGCCATTGCGAGAGCCCCAGCGCCCTGGCCGTCAGAACGTAGGGCTGCCGAAGTTCGGTCCGCAGTGCTTCGGTGAGGAATCTGGTCAGTGCGGCGCTAACCGGTAGTGAGAGACACATCGCGGGTAACAGCAGGTATTGCAGGGTGATCCACGGATCGGCCAGCAGCCCGTCGGGCGGTAGGCCCATCGCAGGCAGGACCGGCCAGACCAAGGCAAACACCAGTACCAACAACACACCGGTGACGAACGTCGGCAAGGCGACTGCGAGCGTGTTCGCCGCATTAACCAGTGCGGTGGCCACCCGGTTGGGCCACGCGACGGCAATGGTCGAGATGGTGAAGCTGGCAATGACCGCGATCAGCAGCGCCGCGGCCGCCAGCACCAGGGTGTTGCGTAGTCCGTCGCGCACCAGAGCCGAGATCGGTCCGCCCCGGCCGAACGATTGCCCCAGGTCGCCGCGGACCACATTGGTTAGCCAGTGCCAGTACGCCCGACCAACGGCTGGTCGAGTCCCAGTTGTGCTCGCAGCGAACCGATCTGGGCCGGCGTCGCATCGGCACCGAGAATCGCCGTGGCGGGATCGCCGGGGATGAACTGCAGGAGGCTGAAGATGACGATCGAGGCTCCGAAGAGCACCAGTAGGGCCGTGGCGAGGCGGGTGAGGACGTAGCGGGTCACGGAGACTGATGCCCTCTCTGCCCTTTAATCGGCGGCGATTCAAACCATTCCAGGCCGGCTGCGCGCAAATCTACGATCGAGTATGACCAGTACACAGACCACTCCCTACGTCGTTACCCCGGCGAGTCCGGTGCTCGGGGCCGAGATCGTCGGCGTCGACCTGTCCAATGGCGTCGACGAGGCCACCGCTCAGGCCCTGCGGGCGGACTTCGACAAACACAAGGTTCTGGTGTTCCGGAACCAGCATCTGACTCCTGATGCCCACGTGGAGGCAGTGCGGATTTTCGACGAGCCGTTCGACCACCCGCTGTGGGTGCCCCGCGATGAGCACAACCGGCTGGTGTACGTCTTCGACTTGGAGAAGGCGGGTGGCGCCTCGACCTGGCACGTGGGTGGTACCTGGCGCAACCCGCCGTTCAACATCGAATCCCTGACCTATCAGGTGGTGCCCGCAATCGGCGGCCACACGTTGTGGGCCGACCTGCAAGCCGCCTACGACGGACTGTCCGAGCCGTTCAAGGAGCTGTTGGAGTCGGTCAGCGCGGTGTACGGCGCCTATCCGGGCGATGGCACCGGTGACCGGCCGCCGGTGACGGAGACGGTCGAGCACCCGGTGGTCCGCACCCATCGCCACACCGGCCGCAAAGGACTGTTCCTCAGTTCGTCGGCGTTGCGGCTGACCGGCATCGGCGCGGCCGAAGGCCAGGCGTTGCTGCCCTTCCTGCTCGCGCACGCGTCGTCGCCGAATTACAGCGTCGCATTCGGTTGGAAACCAGGCGATTTCGTGATCTGGGACAATCTGGCCACCTGGCATTTCGCGGTCAATGACTACGACGGGCCACGGGCCTACCGCAAGGTGATCGCCGGCTGATCGTCGGTCTGATCCAGGTACTTCTCGAACGGGTGCGGCCCGACTTCCCTGGCGGGCAGCGCCGGGTCGTACAGCGCGGTATAGCCAGAGGCCCGATAGAGCGCCACAGCCTCGGGCTGGCTCCATCCGGTGGTCAGGTAGATGCGGGTATATCCGGCATCGGCGGCGATGCGCTCCAGTGCCGCCACCACCAGCTTTCCGTATCCACGCTGTCGGTACCCCGATGCGGTCCAGATCCGTTTGAGTTCGGCGGTGGTGGAGTCGTAGCGGCGGAAGGCGCCACCGGCCACCGGGAGACCGTCGATCAACCCGATGATCAGCGCTCCGCCGGGAGGGGAGAACTCCTCGGCGGGATAGCCCTTGAGGTCTGCTGACCTGACCGCGGGGTCGCCGCCGTAGCGGGAGCTGTATTCGACGGCCAGCTCGTCGAGCAGCGGCTGGGCCAGCAGGTCGCTCTGGTGGACCGCGACGAACCGCAGAGCACCGACGGCGCGATCAGCTTCTAGGGTCACACCCACCAGTCAAATACGATTCGTGACCGCTCGCGGCTGTTGTGCTCGACCAGATTCTAGAATTACGGTGGTGCAAAGACTCGCGCCGGGCCCGCGACGGTCACCATTCGAACGCAGGTCAGAACACCGACGAGAAATGGGTTGTCACCGTGGCACGTCCGATCATCGAGCGCTCAGATCTCGTGTACGAGTCGATCACCGACGCGATCGGCAACACCCCGCTGGTCAGGCTCAACGCTGCGGGTCCCGGCGCAAAGATCTACCTCAAGTTGGAATACCTCAATCCCGGTGGCAGCGTGAAGGATCGGGCCGCCCGGCAGATGGTGTTGGCCGCGGAGGCGGCCGGACTGCTAAGGCCCGGCGGCACGATCGTCGAGGGAACATCGGGCAATACCGGAATCGGTCTGGCGCTCATCGCGGCCGCCCGCGGGTACCGGGTCATCGCTGTTCTGCCCGACAAGACCAGCAGCGAAAAACTCGATCTGCTCCGCGGTCTGGGTGCCGAGGTCGTCGCGGCCGCCGGTCGTTATGTCGGTGTGCCGGTTGACGAAACGCTTGCCGCCCCACCCGCTCGTTGTCGCCGGAGACGCCGGTCCGCGACCACCTCGGGGCAGTGCCGACACTGGCTGGTACCGGGGAACCCGTTGCGGCGGCGCAGGATCGGGCCAAGGACAACGAATCGCCGATCGTGGTGCTGGTCCGCGACGGTATCGCGGTGGGTGTTACGCGTGCGTAGCTAGCGCGCCGCTCCGACGAACGGGATCGATGCCGGGCGAGCGTCGATACGGCCACTGTCGAAGAGCCCACGCTCGCGCAGGATCGGCACCACGCCCTCGCCGAACCAGAACAGTTCCTCCAGGTGCGGGTAGCCGGAGAAGATGAACTCGTCGATGCCGATCTCGGCGTATTCGGCGATGCGGTCGGCGACTTCGCTGTGGCTGCCGACCAGGGCGGTACCCGCGCCGCCGCGCACCAGGCCGACACCGGACCACAGGTTGGGCGCGATCTCCAGGCTGCGTGCGTCACTCCAGGAGCCGTCGGCCCGGTTGGCTTCGTGCAGGGCCAGCATCCGCTTCTGGCCCTCGGACTGACTGCGGGCCAACCCGGCCTGCGCCGAGCGGACCGTCTGCTCGTCCAGTGCGGCGACCAGTTTGTCGGCCTGCGACCAGGCCTCGTCGGCATTGTCACGGGAGATGGTGTGCAGCCGGATTCCGAAGCGGATGTTCCGCCCCTGCTTGGCGGCTTCCCCGCGGATCCACTCGACCTTCTCGGCCACCGCGGCCGGCGGCTCGCCCCAGGTGAGGTATACGTCGGCATGCCGGGCCGCGACCGGCCCGGCGGCCGGGGAGCTGCCCCCGAAGTAGAAGGGCGGCAACGGGTTCGGCAGGGTCGCCAGCGAGGCCTCCTCGACGTTGACATGCTTGCCGTGGGTGGTGACCGTTTCACCGGCCCACAAGCGCCGGACCACATCGAGGTATTCGTCGGCCCGTTCGTACCGGGCGTCCTTGTCGAGGTGGTCCCCGAACGCGCGCTGCTCGTGGGCCTCACCGCCGACGACGACGTTGAGCAGGATCCGGCCTGGCGCGTGCCGGGCGAACGTCGCCGCCATCTGCGCCGACAACGTCGGGCTGACCAGGCCGGGCCGAAGCGCCACCAGGAAGGCCAGCGACGTGGTTTCGCGCGCGAGCAGCGCAGCCGTGATGAACGCGTCCTCACACCAGGCGCCGGTGGGGATCAGGGCGCCGGTGAACCCGAAGGTCTCTGCTGCGCGCACGATCGACGCCAGGTAGTCGATCGAGGCGTCCCGGTCGCTGTGCGCGGTACCCGCAGGGGTGCCGTGCCCACCACCCACGATCAGGCGGCTGTCCCCGTAGGTGGGGAGGAACCAATGCAACTTCACAGTCATGTCACGACCCTAACGAAGTGTCGACAGTGCAATCAGACGCCGGCGTCGTCGCGCTCTTCGAGCCGGAAACCCACCTTGAGCGTCACCTGAAAATGGGCTACCTGACCGTCCTTGAGTTCACCGCGGACGCCTTGGACTTCGAACCAGTCCAGCCCGCGAAGGGTCTGGGAGGCCCTGCTGACGCCGTTACGAATGGCGGCGTCGACCCCGTCCGGCGAGGTCCCGACGATTTCGACGATCCGGTAGGTGTGCTCACTCATGCAACCCAGTCAAGCGCATTCGATCGCCGCTCGCGGCCGTTGTGCTCGCCCAGATTATTTGGTTTAGGCCCTGAGCCGGCCGGCGAGTGCGGCGCCGAGGCGGTGCCCCGACAGCCAGGCCGATTCGACGCGCGGCGCGCCCGATGGGCACCACGAATCGCCGCAGATGCCCAGCGGCCGGCCATCTCGGGTGCCCAGACTGAACGGCTCGTCACCATGCGTACCGGACGGTTTGGCGAACGTCCACCGGTGGGCGTGCGTCCACAGCGGGTCGCTGGTAATGCCGAGGATCCGCTGCAGCGCCGAAAGTGCTGGCGCAACAGCACCTTCCGGATCATCGAGATGCGCCAGGGCGCGTTGGGCGGTGGTGTGTGTGACCAGGACAGCGGCGCCGTCGCCGCGCCGGGAGCCGTCATCGGCAATCATGGTCAGGTCGGGGTCGTCGTTGACGAATGCGGCAGCCGGAACCGACCAGATGCGCTGCGGCCAGGCCGCGACCACGGCGATCACCGGCTCGTAGTCGACCCAGTCCGCGGCGTCCGGAGCCAACCGGGCGGCCTGCGGGTCGGGCATCGCCAACACGATCGCGTCATGGTCCAGGTCGGTGAGGGTGTCGACGGCTCTGCCAGATTCGAGATCCGCAGGAGCTAGGTCGGCCACCAGGCTACGAAGACCGCCCGGGGTGGCGTACCGCAGCGGGCCGGTCGTCTGACTGTGGCCGTCGGCAGAGAACACCTCGATGGTGTCGGTCCAGCCGCGGACCAGTCCCCGAACCGACCAGTTGTCGACGATCGCGACGAACTCGGGATCCTTCGCGGTGAAGTACGCCGCCCCGGTATCCACCACGCGACCGTGCAGAGTCGGTGACGCCATCCGTCCGCCGGGGCGGTGGCCGCGGTCGATCAGGTCGACTGCCACCCCGTGCGATCGCAGCGCACCGGCGCACGCCACCCCCGTCAGCCCGGCTCCGATCACTGCAACGTGTGGCGACATGCGTCCACGCTAGTCACCGCCTCAGCGAGGATTCTTCTCGCCGGCTTCGACTGCGACCGCCAACCGGTTCTGCGGTGGCGCCACCGGGCACGTGGCGAAGTCGGTGAACGAGCACGGCAGGTTCGCTGCGCGGTTGAAGTCGAGTGTCACCGCGCCGTCAGTTGCCGGCGGGGTGACCGTCAGTGACCGCGCACCCGGGTAGGTGGTGGCCCCGCTGGTGGCATCGGTGAACAGCACGTGCAGATCACCCGTCGGCCGGCCGAACGCGATGAGCTGTGCGGGGGAGCCGGCCAGTTCGAAGTCGATGACGCCGACGGCACTGTGGTGGTGTTCCAAGCCTTCGACGACGGCGCCGGTCGTCACCGTCTTCGGGCTGTCGTAGGGGGTGAAGGTGCCTGATACGACCCAGCGCTGACTCGGGGCGTACGTCGGGATGCCGTGGTAGTCGCCCAGTTGTGGTGCCTTCGGATCGTGCACCCGCAGCGCCACCGAACCGGTGCGGCGGATCACCTCGATCCGGCGATCGCCGGCTTCGACGAGCAGTCCCGGCGCGCCCTCGACCGGCTCCAGCCGCTCGGTGCCGTCGATGCCTTCGACGTAGACGGCGTCGGCATCCGCCCGCCAGCGGCCCGGCAGATCCGTCACGCTGTCGAATTCGTCGGTGAGCCAATGCAACCCGGTGATGCTCACCCACCCCAGCGGTTCGCCGTAGTAGCGCTCGCGATCGGCGTGCCACTGCTCCCAGTCGGTGTCAAAGGTGGTAGCTGAGGTTTCTGCTGTCGTGGTCATGAGTCACCCATTTCGTCGGTTCAGCCTGCGGCACTGTTATCGGTCTGCACGTTCTGCCTGCGCGTCAACGGTTCCCGCAGGCCGAGGTGCCCGCGCAGCGTCGTCGACGTGTACTCGTTCCGGTATACCCCGCGTTCCTGCAGTTCGGGCACCAACCACTCGACGATCTCGTCGAGTCCGCCCGGCACGAGGTAGGGCGAGATGTTGAAGCCATCAGTCGCGCCGGCCCGTACCCAGCGGGCCAGCTCGTCGGCCACCTGTCCTGGCGTGCCCACGAACCCGGTCCGCGCCGACGTCTCGATCGCGACCTGACGTAGGGACAGGTTCTTGGCTTCCGCCAGCGCGCGCCATTCGTTGGCGATGGCGATCGGATCTTTTCCGTCCCTGGCCGCACCACGGGTCACCGAGATCGGCGCGGGGATCGGATCGTCCTCTGGCAAGGGACCGTCGGGGTCGCGGTCGGACAGATCGCGACCCCACACCTGACCGACCAACGACAACGCGGTCTGCCCGGTGTACTGGCCGTCGAGCACCCAGCGTCGCTTCTCCTCGACCTCGGAGGCATGCTGCGCGAGAACGATCTGGGTGCCCGGCAGGATCTTGATGTCATCGGCCGGCCGGCCCACCGTGACCAGCCTGGCGCGGATGTCATTGGCGAAGGCCAACGCATCGTCGAAATGCGTGCCGTGGCGGGAGAAGATGACATCGGCGTTGGCTGCGGCGAAGTCACGCCCGGTCGACGAATCGCCGGCCTGGAAGATGACCGGATGCCCCTGCCGGCTGCGCGGTAACGTCGCGTTCAGCGAAAGATCGAATTGAGAAGCCGAAAAGTCCACGCGCGCAGCCGCATCCGGCTCAGCCAATGCAGCATCGTCGGCCCATGAATCCCAGATCGCCCTGGCGGCGCGGATGAACTGGCCGGCCCGCTCGTAGCGCAGTTCGTGATCCAGGAACCCGCCGCGGCGGAAGTTCGCCCCGGTCCAGGCGTTGTCGGTGGTGACGGCGTTCCAGCCGGCCCGGCCCCCGGACAACACGTCCAGGCCGGCCAGCCGCCGAGCCAGGTCACCCGGCTCGTTGTAGGTGGTGTTCTGGGTGGCGACCAGGCCGATGTGGTCGGTGATCCCGGCCAGTGCGGACAGTTGGGCGATGGCGTCGGGGCGGCCCGCGATGTCGAGGTCCAGGATCTTGCCGTCCTGCTCACGCAGTCGCAGACCTTCGCCCAGGAAGAAGGCGTCGAACAAGCCGCGTTCCGCGGTGGTGGCCACCCGGCGGAAGGTTTCGAAGTCGATCTGCGAACCGCTGGCCGGATCCGACCAGATCGTGGTGTGGTTGACACCCTGGAAGAACACGCCGAAGTGCACCTGCGCGTCCGGCCGGAATACCTCAGATGGGCTCATGAAATCCTCGCGTAACGGTTGGCGGGCCGAGTCAGGCCGAGGTTTCCCCGCAGCGACGAGCCGGGGACCGGACGGTGCGCGACGCCGGCGGTGAACAACGCGGGCAGGACGTAGCGGGCCAGCGCGGGCAGATCCTCGTCGATGACCGTGGGGAACAACCGGACCCCGTCGGTGTCGCGAGCCAGTTCGGTCAGTAACTCGACCAAACCAGTTGTCGTTCCGGTGTATTGGAGCCGACTTCGATCGGCGGCGGGCTGGTGCTGATTCAAGTCGCTGAGGCGCTCGGCGGCCGTGGCCTCGGAGGTATCGAGCGTGACATCGATTTCTACGAAGGCCAGCCCGTCGCTTGCCGTGGCCGCCTGGACGGCGGAGTCGCGGTCGGCCTTGGTGACCAGCACGACGTCGACCTGCTCGCGGTCGGCTTCGGTGCCGAACACCACCAGCTGGCCCTGGGGAGGTCGCGGCACGATGGCAGGCCCCTTCACGGAGAACGACTTGCCGTCAAAGTCGATGTAGTGCAACTTGTCCCGGTCCAGGAACCGGCCGGTCGCGTAGTCGCGGATGACGGCGTCGTCCTCCCACGAATCCCACAAGCTGCGCACCACCGTGATGGCGTCGCTCTGCTCGCGGTCGAGTTCGGTGCGCCCGTGCAGGACCGGCCTGCCCCACGCGGAGGCCGCTGCCTCGTCGGCGACCCGGGCGGCAATCCAGCCACCGCGACCGCGGGACGAGTAGTCCAGCGTGGCCAGCTGCGATGACGTGTGGAACGGCTCGGCGTAGGTGGTCTCCACCACCGGCACCAGGCCGATCGTCGAGGTCGCCGCAGCCACGAACGATGCCCGGTTGACCGCATCCACGCGGGCCTTGATGCCGCCGTTGGGCGGCAGAATCGAATCGTCGAACGTCGCGAAGGTGAACCCGGCGTTCTCGGCCGCCCGCACTTTCTGCTTCAACGTCGGTCCGGACACGGATTCACCCGGCGGGTGATGGGCGTGCCGCCACGCCGCCGGATGGCTTCCTTCGCCGTCCAGTTCGATACCCAACGCGAAAACGCTCACAGGGAAACCTCTTTCCGATTGATCTCGGCGATCAGCGGCCTGCTCCGGATCCGCTGCCGCAGCACTGGAGCCACCTCGGAGCCGAACAGTTCCAGGCTGCGCCGCTTCTGCTCGGCGGTCACCCCGTCGGCCTCGGCGGACAGGTGCATGACTTCATGGCCGAGCTGTTCGTGGTAGCGCCCCACCTTGTCGATCACCTGTTGTGGGCTGCCGATCAAGGCCGAGCTGCGGGCGACGAAGTCCTCCAGCGACTCGAACACCACCGGCAGCCCGACGCGGCGCGCGAAAGCCAGTCGGGTCTCGAAGGCCAGCCGGTAGTCGGCCAGGGCCTGCTGTGATGTCGCGGCGACGTGGAATCCGGCAGTCCCCGCGCCCACCAGGGCGTCCTGTGGCCGGTGGCCATAGGACTCCCAAAGCTGGCGGTAGTGCCGAACCAACTCGGCGTAGGGCTCGATCGGGTAGGTCACGTTGGCGGAAAAGATGGGATCCCCGTAGCGGGCTGCGAGGTCGACGGACTCCCGGCTGGTGGCGCTGCCGTGCCAGATTCGGATCTTCTGTTGCAGCGGGCGGGGGAGCGCCTTCGCCTTGACCAGGGACGGCCGGAATTGGCCGGACCACGTCA
Source organism: Mycolicibacterium komossense (assembly GCF_025822605.1). GTDB lineage: Bacteria > Actinomycetota > Actinomycetes > Mycobacteriales > Mycobacteriaceae > Mycobacterium > Mycobacterium komossense. The sequence goes on from NZ_JACKTY010000014.1 coordinate 324,774, forward strand.
CCTCGTCGCTGTCCCACAGTTGGCGGAAAAGTTCGTAGCCTTCGCGATTGCGGTCCCACTGATCGTCGGTGGTGACGTGGAACAGCTCGGCCTGCGCCGCGCCGTTGCCTTTGCCGATGATTAGTTCCAGTCGGCCCTGGGACAAGTTGTCCAGTGTCGAGTAGTCCTCGAACGCGCGGACCGGGTCGAGCAGACTCAACGTCGTGACGGCGGTGAACAGCGCGATGCGCGACGTGCGGGCCGCGATGTGGCTGAGCACCACCGGCGGTGAGGACGAGATGAAGGGGTCTTCGTGCCGCTCGCCGACCGCGAAGCCGTCGAAACCGAGCTCTTCGGCCAGTACCGCACTGTCGATGACGTCGTGCAGTCGTTCGGCCGGACTCTTCTTCACGCCGGTCACCGGATCAGGGTGGTGCGTGATCAGCGTCAGTAGCAGGAACTTCATCTCCACCGTCGCTTCGTGTGGCTTAGGTCAACGTAGACGAACTCGATGCTTCGTCACTTCATTCCTAGGGCGGGCCTGGAGACGGCGCGCGGAGACTCCTTTCTGCCGGGTTATCCTGTCGCTGTCTGATCGGTAAAAGCCAAGCCGCGCAGCATTTCCAGTCGTCTACGGGCAAGCCGTGGCGAACCTGTCCCGGTAAAAATCGGACTGATTTATATGCGGTGTGGCTAGCCACGTCGATTCCGGTGCCGACGCTGCGCGAGATCCTGCGGTGGTTTACCGCGGGCGCGCTCGATGGTTTCAACAGCATCCCGGCGATCAAGCCGACCGGGCTGATTGACGTCGTCGACGACGTCGTTCCGCTGTTGCAGGACAAGGCAATCTACAAGCGCGATGACACCGCGACCGGGTCCCCAGCGGCGTCGGCTGACGAAACGGGGCCGGCGCTTTTCGCTCAGCGCGATTCGAACGACCTACGCCGCGAACGAGCCGATGGTGGGCGTAACCGGGGCAAAGGGTCCTGCTTTGTATCGCGAATGCAGAGGCTGCATCGGTACTTTTAACGAGGTCAACTACTTCTGACCGAGGGGCGTGCACCCGTGACAACACCACTGGCGGTGCTGGACCTCGTCCCTATCTCATCCGGTTCGAGCGCGGCCGAGGCGCTGAACAACAGCATCGAGCTCGCCCGGCAGGCCGAGCGCCTGGGGTACACGCGGTATTGGTTCGCCGAGCACCACCTCAATCCTGGGGTGGCCGGCACGTCGCCTGCGGTGCTGCTCGCCCTGACCGCCGCCGAGACCTCGACGATCCGGCTTGGGTCGGGAGCACTGCAGATGGGGCATCGCACCGCGCTGTCCGCGGTGGAGGAGTTCGGGCTGCTGGATACGCGGTACCCCGGCCGGTTCGATCTCGGCCTCGGTCACTCGGGCGGCAAGCCGACCGTACCCAACTCGCCGTCACCCGCACCGGCAGTCGTCGACGGGCACGCCCCGAACGGACTGCGGATACCGGCGAGGTTCAATCCAGCCGCACTGTTGAAGTCGCCCCGGATCGCACTGCAGAAAGCGTTGCTCACCCTGCCGGAGTCGCAGCCGCCGAACTACACCGAGCAGGTCGGCGACGTCCTCGCGCTGATCGCGGACACCTACCGCGCGGCCAACGGCGAGCAAGCGCATGTGGTGCCGGGCGCGGGGGCCGACCTCGAGATCTGGATCCTGGGCAGCAGTGGCGGCGAAAGTGCCACTGTCGCAGGGAAAAACGGCCTGCGATTCGCTGCCAACTACCACGTGGCTCCCGCGGGTGTGTTGGAGGCAGCCGACGGCTATCGCGCGGCTTTCGCACCGTCAGCCGGGCTGGCCCGGCCGTACTTGAGTGTCTCGGCCGACGTGGTCGTCGCCGACGACGAGGCGACCGCGCGTGAACTGGCCACGGGGTACGGGCTCTGGGTGCGCAGCATCCGCACTGCTGAAGGGGCGATTGCGTTTCCGACTCCGGCGCAGGCCCGGGCCCACCGCTGGACAGCCGCCGACCGGGAGCTGGTCTCCGACCGCATCGAGACCCAGTTCGTGGGGTCGCCGAGTCAGGTTGCCGACGGGCTAGAACGACTGCGCGACGCCACCGAGGCCGACGAACTGATCATCACCACGATCACTCACGACCATCGCGACCGGCTGCGGTCCTATCAGTTGCTCGCCGAGGAGTGGGCCCGCCGCTGAGTTGCTTTGGTCTGAGCGGTTTTCGGCATGTGTTCAGTTCGCTCAAGTACCGGGAGATCGCGTCGCGGTTCTTGGTGAGCGTGACGATGCGTTCACTCATCCGGTCCCGTTCCTGTTGCAAGACCGCGATGATTTCCGGTGTCGCATCGGCGAAATGGATATCCCGCGGCGCCTTGAGGCACGGCAGCACCTGCCTGATCACCCGGACCGGCAGTCCGGCGTGGAGGAGTCCGCGGATTCTGATGATCTGATCGACAAACACCTCGTCGTATTCGCGATATCCGTTGGCCGATCGCCTGGGGATGACGAGGCCTTGCTCCTCGTAGTAGCGCAGCAGCCGGGGAGCCACTCCGGTACGTTCGGCCAACTCGCCTATGCGCATATGACCCACCTCACAGTTTGCGTCCTTGACCTTCACATTCATGTGAAGGTTTGAATATAGGCAAATGGCCCATCAACTCTTCACCTACAGCCCGATCACCGACCGCCCGCCGCTGCGGTGGCCGGGCGGCGCGCGCATCGCGTTCTACGTCGGACTCAACGTCGAGCATTTCGAGGTCGACCGACCATCGACAAGCATCCACGCTGCCACCGCCGACCTCGTTCCGGACCCATTGAATTACGGGTGGCGGGACTACGGTGCCCGAGTTGGTATCTGGAGGCTCATCGAAACGTTTGATCGCCACGGCATCCGGCCGAGTGTGCTACTGAATTCCGATGTGGCCGAGCACTACCCGCAGATTGTGGAGGCCGGCCGGGCGCGCGGCTGGGCGTGGCTGGCGCACGGCAAGAACAATTCGATATTGCAGACCGACCTCGGGTCGGACGAAGAACGCAGCTATCTGCGCGAGGTGATCGCGACCATCGAGCAGGCGACCGGCTAACGGCCGAAGGGGTGGCTGGGGCCGGCCTTGACGGAAACGTTCGATACCCCGCGACTCCTGGCCGAGTTGGGCGTGCGTTACCTCCTCGACTGGACCAATGACGATCAGCCGTATCCGCTGAACATCCCTGGTATGTACAGCGTTCCCTATTCGGTGGAGCTGAACGATATTCCGCTTTTCGTCGGCAAGAGTCTCAGCGGTGAGGGATTTCGGCAGACCGTCGAAGACCAACTGGATCAGCTCTATGCGGATGCAGCGCTGAGCGGCAGGGTGATGGCGCTGGCGCTGCATCCCTTCGTCACCGGACAGCCATTCCGGACGAAATACCTCGACCAGGCGTTGGCTTATGTCGTCAACCACCCCGGCGTTTGGGTCACCACCGCCGATGAGATCGCCGAGCACTACGCGCAGACCATGGAGGAGGACGGAGGTGGCCGCAAGGTTTCAAGTCATCGTTCGCCAAAGGGTTGTGTGATCCCGAGCCCGGGGCCACGCTGACGCCATGACGACGACTGCCGATCCGCACACTTCTGCCGCCACAAGCCTGACACCCCAGAGGATCTCGCGCCTTGAGGTGCCCGAGGTCGACAGCCTGGAAACCGCCGCCGTGCGTAACTTCTTCGCTCATCAGCAGCGTGAAGAGGGTCTCACGTCCAACTGGTTCCGCGCCCTGTCGCTCAACGAAGGCGATCTCGGCCGGCTCAACGGATATCTGCTTCCGCTGCTCGGCACGGACGGCCGCGGCGGCCTGACCGCGCGTGAGCGTGAGGTCATCGCCACCGTGGTTTCCGGGGAGAACCGCTGCTCCTACTGCCACACCAACCATGCCAACAAACTCGGGAAGGTCGCCGGCGACTGGTCATTCGGGCAGCGGGTGGCCATCGACCACCACCAGGTGGCCGAACTGACTGATCGCGAGCGCGCCCTGGCCGATCTGGCAGTAGCCATCAACAACAACCCGCAGTCGATCCGCGACGCCGACTACGACCGCCTCCGGGAGCTGGGCCTCGACGATCACCTGATCCTCGAGGCGATCTCCATCGCGGCGTTCATCGGTGCGACCAACCGCATCGGCATTGCGTTGGCTGTTCCGCCGAATCCCGAGTACACCGGCATCCCGTAGCGCTGACGAGCAGAGTTTGGGCACGACGACCGAGGTGTCGGCGACGCGCGCACGAGCCACGGTCGTCACGCTCATCGCCGGAGCATTGGCAATCTGGTGGCGTCAGAGTCAACCAGCAGCTGTCGGACGCGAGGTCATTGTTACGCCGTTATCTGGTTAAACCCGCAGCGAACGTGCTTGTTCGTCGTGTCTCGTTCGAGTCGTTTCCGCCATTTCGTCTCTCTTGGAGACAAGTGAGTTCACTTGTGTCACTTCAGTTTCAGGTGAGATTCTTGTCGGTGGGGCGGGCTAGTTTCGGGGTGTGAGTTCTGGTCGGGAGGCAGTGCTGGAGGCGCTGGCGGGGGTGGAGGGTGCGNTCAGGTGAGATTCTTGTCGGTGGGGCGGGCTAGTTTCGGGGTGTGAGTTCTGGTCGGGAGGCAGTGCTGGAGGCGCTGGCGGGGGTGGAGGGTGCGGTTGAGGTGTTGGCTGGGGTGTCGTGGGACGGGTTGGCTGGGCCTGAGGTGGTGCGGGTGTTGGTGCGGTTGGAGGCGCTGTCGCGGTGTCAGCCGGTGGTCGTGCACCGCTTGATCGGGACGTTGGTGCGCGACGGGTCGGCGAAAGAGTTGGGTGCGAAGAATTTCAGCGATGTGTACCGCTTGATCGGGACGTTGGTGCGCGACGGGTCGGCGAAAGAGTTGGGTGCGAAGAATTTCAGCGATGTGTTGACCACCGCACTACGCATCAGCCCCANNGACGCTAAGCGGCGGCTCAGGGANGCCGAAGAACTCGGCGAACGCACATCGTTGACTGGTGAGCTGTTGGCGCCGCGGATGCCGCACGTCGCGGCCGGCAAGCTGCCGGGGTCATCGGTGCCGAGCATAGTGCGATCATTCGGGGATTCTTCACGGATCTGCCGGTGTGGGTGGATNCGCCGANCCGGGAGAAAGCCGANGCCGAGTTGGCTGGGGTAGCCGCCGAGTTCGGGCCCGAGGAGTTGCGNAAAGCAGCAGCGTTGATTGCTGCGTGGCGAGCATAGTGCGATCATTCGGGGATTCTTCACGGATCTGCCGGTGTGGGTGGATACGCCGACCCGGGAGAAAGCCGACGCCGAGTTGGCTGGGGTAGCCGCCGAGTTCGGGCCCGAGGAGTTGCGTAAAGCAGCAGCGTTGATTGCTGCGCTGGTCAATCCCGATGGGGAGTTCTCCGATGCGGATCGGGCCCGTAAACGCGGGTTCGTGATCGGCCGGCAAGGCCCGGATGCGATGTCCACCATCNNCGGGCAGATCACCCCGGGAGTTGCGGGCCACGGTGGAGGCGGTGTCCTCGAAATGGGCCGCACCGGGCATGTGCAACCCCGACGACGACGCCCCGTGCGTGAAGGGAAAAACGAGTGAGGCGCAGGTCAGACTGATCGCCGCACCCCCGCCCAGCGCCAGCATGATGCACTGACGGCGATGGGCCGCAACACCCTGTGCTCGGGTGAGTTGGGTAGCCATCACG
>NZ_JACKTY010000015.1 GCF_025822605.1 Mycolicibacterium komossense
ACCCAGGCGGCCGCGGCCCGTTCACCGTCGTGCTCGGCCGCGCAGCCGGCGAGTTGATCGCCGGAGCGCAGCGGGGTGGCCTTGGCCATCACCTCGACGAGACCGTCGAAGCTGTAGTTCACCCCCGAGACCTGCTGGTGGTACTTCATTTCAGGGCACTCTCCGCTTCCGCGAGCATCGCGAACTCCTCGTCGGGTGAGTTGGCCACCAGGCGGTGCCGGCTGTAGAGCGCGAAGTAGAGCATGAACGCGCAGAACACTGCCAGGCACAGGCCCGCGGCCACCGGGCTGACCACGAAGGTCGCGATGAGCGCCACGACCGCGATGATCAGGGCGAAGCCAGTGGTGACGATGCCG
>NZ_JACKTY010000016.1 GCF_025822605.1 Mycolicibacterium komossense
GGCGGGACCGACCGGACCCGCCGGAGCGGCCTGGGCCGCAGCATCGGCGATCGGCGCACCGGATCCACCGGGTGCACCGGGTGCACCGGGTGCACCGAGACCTGCTCCGCCCCCGGCACCACCCGGTACGGCTGCACCTGGTTGCGGTCCGGCGCCGGCGAGGGCTGACGCGTCGGCGATCGGCGCCCCAGCCGGACCCGCGGGTGCGGCCTGAGCGGAGGCGTCCGCGATCGGCGCCGCGGGCAGGCCGTCCGGAATGCCCTGCGCAGCAGCATCGATCACCGGTGCACCAGGTGCCGGAGGCAGTGGCGCCGCGAGGTCGGTCACCGTTCCCGGTGCAGGCAGGCCCGGAGCGGGCGGCGTCTCCAGCGGGATTCCGCCTCCCCCGGGGGGCGTCGGAACACCGGGTGCAGGAGGCGTACCACCCGGAACATCGATCCCGCCAGGAGGCGTCGGAACACCCGGCGCAGGAGGCGTACCACCCGGAACATCGATCCCGCCAGGAGGCGTCGGAACACCCGGCGCAGGGGGCGTACCACCCGGAACATCAGTCCCACCGGGAGGCGTCGGAACACCAGGCGCAGGAGGCGTACCACCCGGAACATCGATCCCACCGGGAGGCGTCGGAACACCAGGTCCACCGGGCGTGCCGGCAGAGGTGTCGCTGATCTGCCCGGGCACACCAGGAACCTGTGCCGGCGGTGTGTTGACCGCGATATCGGTCCCACCCGGAGGCGTCGGAACACCCGGCGCGCCAGGCGTCGTCAGCGACAGGTCGGTCACATCACCGGGTGCGCCGGGAACCTCTACCGGTGGCGTGCCACCGGGCACGTCGACGGATGTTCCCGGAGTGGGGGCGCCCGGCACCGGCGGCGTGGTCAGCGACACCTCGCTGGACCCGCCGGGAGTCGGATTCGCCGGCCCAGGCGGCGTAATCACCGAGACATTGCGTTGTCCGGGCGGCGTCATCGAACCCGGCAGAGGCGGCGTCGAGGAATCGATGTTGGTGCCGCCGGGTGGCACGTGCATGCCCGGGAAGCCCGGGGTGTGCAGCGTGGTCCCACCGGAATCGCTGACATTTCCTGGGGGTGGCAGCGGAACACTGCGGTTGTCGATGATCGAGGTGTTGCCGGGCGGCGTGGACAGCAGCTGTGGCGGCCTGGTCACGTTGACCTCGGACGAACCGCCGGGGACGGCAGCCCCGGGTGCGCCGGGGGTACTCACCGGGATCTCGGTGCCACCACCGGGCACCGGGTTGTCCGGCACGGGCGGGATCCGGACCAGGCGCTCGGTCGAGTCGCCGGGTACCGGCGCACCGGGCGCAGGCGGGTTGACCACCGGAATCTCCGTGCCACCACCGGGCACGGGTGCACCGGGGGCGGGCGGAACCTGGACCGGGACTTCGGAAGAGCCGCCGGGAACGGGGGCGCCCGGGGCGGGCGGGTTGACCACCGGAATCTCGGTGCCACCACCGGGCACAGGCCCACCGGGGGCCGGCGGGGTCACAACCGGAACCTCGCCACCGCCGGGAGGCAACGGCGCACCCGGCGCGGGTGGGGTCACAACCGGAATCTCACCACCACCGGGAGGCAACGGCGCACCCGGCGCCGGCGGAGTCACAACCGGAACCTCACCACCACCGGGAGGCAACGGCGCACCCGGCGCCGGCGGAGTGTGAGCAGCCAAATCGGCGACGTCGCCGGGCAGCGGTGCTGCCGGGGCCGGCGGCGCAATGCCCGAATCCTGGGCGATGGCCGCAGCGTCGGGTCCCACCGGCGCAGCGGCCTGGGCCACGTCACCAGCGTCGATCGTCCCCGGTGCGCCAAGACCCTGCACTCCGACCTCGCCCGAGCCGATGGGTGCACCTGCCGGCAGCGCCGTGCCAGGAGCAGCGCCCGAGGCGTCGGATACAGCGGCCGCCGGACCGCCGACCGGAAGACCGGCCGGGCCGTTGGGCAGAGGCGGTGCTGCGAGCGGCGGAGTGCCGGCCGGAACGCCTGCCCCAGCCGGGGGCAACGGTGGCGCTGCCAGTGGCGGAGTGCCGCCGGGGATACCGCCGGCCCCGGGGGGCACCGGCGCGCCTGGCAGCGGTGGCGTGTTGACGGGGATACCGCCACCACCGCCGGGCACCGGCGCACCCGGCACCGGAGGCGTGTTGACAGGGATACCGCCACCACCGCCGGGCACCGGCGCACCCGGCACCGGAGGCGTGTTGACAGGGATACCGCCACCACCCCCAGGCACCGGCGCACCCGGCACCGGAGGCGTGTTGACAGGGATACCGCCACCACCCCCAGGCACCGGCGCACCCGGCCGGGGCGGGGTGTTCACAGGAATCGCGGTGTTTCCACCAGGCAGCGGCGAACCGGGCAGGGGCGGGCTGGCCGCGGGGATCGACGTGTTGCTCCCTGGCACCGGCGGCGTCGAACCCGGCAGAAAATTGGTGAAGGTCTGGGTTGCGCCGGGGCCAACCTGGCTCAGGTCCGGCGGCGATGTCACCAGGTTCTGGAGCATGCCAAGGCACGGCACGCCGGGGCTCGCCGGAGCGGGCGTCGACAGGTCCGCAGACGCAACTGGGCTGAGGGCAGTGACCGACCAGAACATTCCTGCAGTGACAACAGCGCCGATCGCCGATCGGTTCGTTGTGCGTGACATTTAGTTTCCCCACTTATCTCTGCGCCGGTGCCTCATGGGCGAACGTATCGGTTTGCTGTATTTGCTCAAGCGTCAAATGCGGCCTTTATCGAACCGTTGCCGAGGAGAGGCGCTCCAGTTACCCGGCCGAGACCTCCCGGCCAACTTCGGCGGTCCGCGCGGTGAGACAGCGTCGCTGGTAAACGGCCATTTTCAGCCCCAGAAAGAGGCAAAATTCGGCGGTGAACTACACAAATGTGTTTTACGGCGCCCTCAGCGGCCGCGGCGTGTCGCGCGCGGCGCCGGCCAGAGGTATGCCCACGCGTCAGCGAATTTCTGTGTTTGCGCCGAACGGGGCGTCACAGTGACGCATCACCCGCTCGGTCCCCCGAAGACAGGCTCGGGGTTACACGCCCGTCCAGGCGGTGTCGATCATGCCGCCGACATCGATGACTTGGGCCTGCTGCGATTCCGGCGCGTCGATCTGGTCGCACACGTGCTGGGCGATGAACCGACGGATTTCGGCATCCACCCCCGCAAGGAGGCGCAACACTTCACCGCGCAGCGAGTTCGACGACACGTGGACGCTGATATCCGAAGGCCGCGGTTTGGCCACGTCGAGGATCAGCAGCAGCGGTTCGGCGGCCCGCGCGGTAGCGCGCAGGGCAATATCGCCGTCGACCACGAATCGCTGCTTGTCGATCAGCAGGTCGATCAGCAGGTCGATCTCCAGCGGGATGTGGATAGCGAACGTAATGGTGTCCCCGATGGTCCGTCGGGCCTGGGGCTTCTGTATGCGCACCTTGGCCGTGACCTTGGCAATGCGGCCTGGCCCCTGGCTCATCGGGCCCATCTCGAATTCGTCGCCGGCGATATCCGCGAATGCCGCAGCGACACGTTCCTCGGTGACGGCGACCTCGAAGAAATTGCGTCCCCATTCCTGATAGGTGACGTAATCGTGCGTATCCATGGTGTTCCTACGTTCTCACGTCCGCGCAGTGCAACCGCAATCACGCGCCGAAGTCCGGCCGCGCGACACTGGTGTGGTGAGCGCTGACGCTGCTGGATCGGAGGCCTCGACCGCGCCATTCGGAACGCTGATGCGGCAGTGGCGCAAACGCCGGCATCTCAGCCAGCTCGACCTGGCCATCGATGCGCAGGTGTCCTCGCGCCACCTCAGTTTCCTCGAAACCGGACGGGCCACCCCGAGCCGGGCGATGGTGCTACGACTGGCGACGACGCTGCAGGTGCCGCTGCGCGAGCGAAACCAGATGTTGTTCGCGGCAGGCTTCGCTCCTGAATATCTCGAGCGGTCCCTCGATGATCCCGAGATGGCCGCAGTGCGTCACGGCGTCGAGCAGGTCCTGGCCGCCTACGACCCTTACCCCTGTCTGGCCGTGGACCGCGGCTGGAACATCCTGCGCGCGAACTCGGGTGCATCGGTCCTCCTCGACGGCGTCGCGCCGCACCTGCTGGTCCGGCCGAACGCCCTGCGGATTGCTCTGCACCCAGGCGGCCTCGCCCCACGCATCGAGAATCTCGGGCAGTGGCGCAAGCACGTCATCAGCCGTCTGCAGCGCGAAGCGGCGGCCAGTGGCGCTGCCGACTTGATCTCGCTGCTGACCGAAATCGAATCTTTCCCAGGTGATTTCGCTGATATCGACGAGGCCGGCGAGATCGTCGTTCCGCTGCGCCTGCGCACCGCCGCTGGGCCCACGCTGTCGTTTCTGAGCACGGTGACCACGTTCGGTACCGCGCTCGATCTCACCGCGGCCGAATTGAGCATCGAGGCGTTCCTGCCTGCCGACGATGTCACCGCTGTGGCGCTACGGTAACTCCTATGTCCAGCGCCACCCACGTGATGCCGTTGCGGGTCCGATACGTCGAATGCGATATGCAAGGAAGGGTTTTCAACGCCCACTACCTGACCTGGGTGGATATGGCGCACTCCGAGGCCGTGCGCGACATCGCCGGCGGCTACGACGCGATGACCGAGGCCGGTATCGACGTAGTGGTGGCCGCCGCCGAGTTGTCGTTCCGACGCCCAGCCCTTTTCGACGACGAGTTGGTGGTCGAAGTTCGCCTCGCTGCGCCCGGAAACACCTCGCTGCGAAGTGAATTCGCGATCCTTCGGGCTGATGAGCTGATCGCCGAGTGTGTCATGACGCACGTGTGCGTGGATACCGGAACATTCGGGAAAAGTCCCTGGCCGGCCTGGTTGCGGGACCGGCTGGCCGAGCACGCTTAGCTCCCCCGCGTATCTTCCCGGTCCAGCCAGTCCGAGATCGCCGCCACGGTGTCGCCGAAGAAGATCCGGTATGGCCGGTCCGCGACATAACCGATATGCGGAGTCGCCAGCACGTTGTCCAGCGTCCGCAGCGGATGCCCGACCGGCAACGGTTCGGTATCGAAGACGTCGAGAGCGGCGCCGGCGATCTGACGGTTCTGCAGTGCGTCGACCAGCGCGGCTTCCTTCACGATGGGGCCGCGAGAAGTGTTGACCAGCATGGCCGTCGGCTTCATCGCGGCCAACTCGGCCGGGCCGATCAGACCTCGGCTGCGGTCACTGAGCTTCAGGTGGATGGTGAGCACATCGGACGTCGCGAACAGCGCATCCCGCGAGACGTAGCGGACGCCGGCCTTCTCGGCGGCTTCCGGCGTGAGGTTCTGGCTCCACGCGATGACGTCCATTCCGAAGGCGGTGCCGATCGGGGCGACCCGGGCACCGATGCGACCGAGCCCCAACACCCCGAGCACTTTTCCGGACAGTTCCTGGCCCACCGTGGTCTGCCAGCCCCCGTCGCGCACCGAGCGGCTTTCGGCCACCAGCGACCGGGCGCCGGCCAGAATCAGCGCCCAGGTCAGTTCGATGGTGGCGGCAACGGAGCCGCCGGTGGTGCCGACGTGGATACCGAACTCCTCGGCTGCGGCCATGTCGATCGACGCGTTGAAGGGCCCGGTGGAGGCGATCATCTTCAGCTGCGGCAGTCGCTGCAGAATATCGCGAGGCAGCGGGGTGCGCTCGCGCATCACGGCGACAACATCGAAGGGAGCTAGTCGTTCGACCAGGTCATCGGGATCGGCAAGGTGATCGGTGAAGACGGTGATCTCAGCCCGGCGCGCGACCGGCGACCAGTCAGCCATCTGCAGCGCCACGTTCTGGTAGTCGTCGAGGACAGCGACCTTCATTCCTGTAGACGGTAGACCGGTGGTCGAGCACCGAGCGCCAATAGTCCTCCGAGATCTCGCCGCCGGCGCGAAGGACCAGCGCCAGGCCCGTGGCCATCGCGATCCCGAGCAGGCCGAGCCACAGTCCGGCCAGCGCGACGAGCACCCACAGCAGCGTGCGAATCTCGGGCCACGGTGCCAGCACGGCAAGCACCGGCGCGAAGAAGAACCCGGTCCCGACGTACCAGGACGAACCGGCGCGATCCGATTTCAGGACTAAGGCCAGCCACCTGGGAACCGGGGCAGGCAAGGGATCTTCCGTCATGACCCCACGTTGCCGCCGGTGGATCTCCCATGCAATTACCTGGCACGTAGTGTCCGCGCCTGCAACACGTTTCGATTGGGTTCCCCGTCTCCCCGCCGACCAGTAGTGTCAGTCCGATGAGCCACGGACACGATCACGGTCACGGTCACGCACGAGAGCTCCCGCCAGGGATGGCCGAGCAGCTGGACCTGCCGTATGCGGGCCTGGCGTCATTCGGGCACCGGCCGTTCCTGACCGAGACCGAGCAGCTGGACTCCTGGCGACCCGATGTGGCGATCGTCGGCGCGCCGTTCGACATCGCGACAACGAACCGGCCCGGAGCTCGCTTCGGGCCCCGCGCCATCCGCGCCACCGCCTACGAACCCGGCACCTACCACATGGACCTCGGCCTGGAGATCTTCGACTGGCTCGAAGTGGTCGACTTCGGCGACGCCTACTGCCCGCACGGCCAGACCGAGGTCTCCCACAACAACATCCGCGAACGGGTCGCCGCCGTCGCATCCCGCGGCATCGTCCCCGTCGTCCTCGGCGGCGACCACTCGATCACCTGGCCGTCGGCAACGGCCGTCGCCGATGTGCACGGTTACGGCAACGTGGGCATCGTGCACTTCGACGCACACGCCGACACCGCCGACATCATCGAAGGCAACCTCGCCAGCCACGGCACACCGATGCGCCGGCTGATCGAATCGGGCGCCGTTCCCGGCACTCACTTCGTCCAGGTCGGACTGCGCGGGTACTGGCCGCCGCAGGACACCTTCGAGTGGATGCAGGAGCAGGGCATGGTGTGGCACACCATGCAGGAGATCTGGGAGCGCGGCTTCAAGGCGGTCATGAAGGACGCGGTCGGCGAAGCTCTGGCCAAAGCCGAAAAGCTCTATGTGTCAGTCGATATCGACGTCCTAGACCCGGCTCATGCGCCAGGTACCGGTACCCCGGAACCCGGCGGTATCACCAGCGCGGACCTGCTGCGCATGGTGCGCCAGCTCTGTTATGAGCATGACGTCGCAGGCGTCGACGTGGTGGAGGTCGCCCCTGCCTATGACCACGCCGAGTTGACGGTGAACGCCGCCCACCGGGTGGTGTTCGAGGCCCTGGCCGGAATGGCAGCGCGCCGTCGCGACGCGGCAGGCGCGAAAGCCGGTGTGCCGTCCCCGCTGGCCAAATGAGCAGGAATATCGGCTCGACCCGCGTCGACGGGAAACGAGCACTCATCACCGGAGCCGCCCGCGGGATCGGCGCCGAGCTCGCCCACACCTTCGCCGGGGCCGGCGCCCGGTTGGTGCTCAGCGACCGCGAACAAGACGAACTGGAGTCGCTCGCCGCGTCGCTCAACGCCGAATTCGGTACCGAGGTCAGCACCGTCATCGCCGACCTGTCGCGGCTGGAGGCGCCCGGCGAGCTCGCGGAGCAGGCCTTGACCGCATTCGGCGGCCTCGACATCCTGGTGAACAATGCCGGTGTCGCGCTGAACCAGCCGGTGACCGTACTGGAGATCGAAAAGTTCGACGTGACGTTGACGATCAATCTGCGTGCACCCGCTCTGCTGGCTGCCGCCGTCGCGAAGGCGATGGTCGAGGCGGGCACCGGCGGCGCCATCGTCTCCATCGCGTCGGCCGCGGCCCTGTCCCCACTTCCCGAGCACTACGCCTACTGCACGTCCAAGGCCGGCCTGGCGATGGCCACCAAGGTCCTGGCCCGTGAACTGGGCCAGTACGGGATTCGGGCCAACTCGGTCTGCCCGACCGTGGTACTGACCGACATGGGCCGCAAAGCCTGGAGCGACGAGGTCAAGTCCGCGCCGATGCTGGCCCGAATTCCGTTGGGCCGCTTCGCGGAACCGCATGAGGTCGCCGATACGGTGCTGTGGCTGGCATCGGATGCGGCCAGCATGATCAACGGTATCGACGTGCCGGTCGACGGCGGCTATCTAATGGGCTGAGCGGCGCCGCGTCAGTCGATAGCCGCCGTACAGCACGGCGGCCACCAGGAAGTTGACGAAGTAGGCCACATCAGCGCCGTGCCACGCGAGCGCAACCGGCCCCTGGTACAGCGTGGTGTTCATGAACGGAATGGCGGCGGCATACGCCAGCACGAACGCCACCATCGCCGCGACCGCATCACCTCGGACTGTCGTCTCCTCCGCGGGGTTGACATTGCGACGCCCCCGGGTGCGCAGCGCCCAGTCGATTGCGATCACGGCGACGAAGGCCGGAATCCAGTAGCCCACCAGCAGCAGCACACTTTCGAAACGTGACGCCGTGTCATCGGCGTGCAGCCACAGGATGAGCAGGAAGGCCAGCACGGTCACGATCACCGCGGACATCGGCCGACGCACCCGGACGCCGACGGTCTGCAGGGCCAGCGAACCGCTGTAGTCGTTCATCGCGCTCGAGCCGATGGCGGCCAGCGTGATAGCCAGCAGGGCGATGACACCGAGCACCCCGTCGCCCATGACCGTGCGCACTCCGGCAGCGGTCTGATCGGACAACAGGTTCGCACCGGCGATGCCGATGCCCTGAACAAAGATGTAGGCCAACACAATTCCGCCGAAGCTGAATCCGAAGACGCGGCCCCGAGACGAATCGGCGGGCAGGTAGCGGCTGAAGTCGGCGGCATAGCTGGCCCAGGAGATCGCCAGACTCAGCGCGATGGTGACCTCCATGACGAAGGCACCCACCAGATCGGGTCCCGCGACCGTCGCCGGGGTGATCACCTGATGTCCGGCCACCAGTTTGATGGCGAACACCACGAACGTCGCGAACAACACCACCGTCAGCACGGCCTGGACCCGGTGGATCAGTTCGTAGCCGAAGAATCCGACCGCGCCCTGCAGGACCAGGACGATCAGCACTGCCGCCCAGAACGGGATATCGAGCAGAACCGACAGCGCTTCACCGCCGAAGAGACCCACCAGCCCGTCCCAGGCGATCGACGAAAGCCATTGCAGCGCAGCAGGTATCACGACACCGCCACCGAACGCCATCCGGGAGATCGGCAGCTGGCCTGACCCCGTCCGCGGCCCCCAGGTCGACAGATAGGCCACTGCCAACGAACCCAGCACCGTGCCGATGATCATCGCGAGCATGCCCAGCCAGAAACCGAGTCCCAGCGCGACTGCGAGCGTACCGGTGAAGACACCGGTCATGGTGACCTGCGGGGCGAACCAGACCGTGAACAACCGGCCCGGCTTGCCGTACCGCTGATGCTCCCCGATCGGGGCGATTCCATGGGTCTCGACGGCCAGGTCACCCGAGCGGGTTGGCCGTCGGCCATTGAAGGCGGGTGCGTCAAACGCGCCCGGTACCGCAACCTCGTGGGTCATCGGCGACGCCTTTCGTCGAAAGTCCGGGAGATTCCCGTCCGGTCTATTCGATCATGACGCTCCGATCTGTGTTCGTCATGGGAGCGGCTGCCGCGGCGGAGCTCCTGGCTGCGCCACTTGCATAGATAGCCGACATAATCAACGGGATCACCTCCGCCACGAAGGGACCTCGATTGTGTCGCCGCAGGATGCCCGGCCCCGAGTGCTGATCGCGGCCTTGAGCGTGGTCGCGCTGACCGTCGCAGTTCTGCAGACCGCCGTGGTCCCGGTACTCGGTGTCATCGCCGAGCAGTTGAATGCCTCGACGGTCGGGGTCAGTTGGGCGGTGACGGCGAATCTGCTCGCCGCGGCGGCCGCCACCCCGCTGATCGGGCGACTGGCCGACCTGCACAACAAGCGACGGGTGCTGTTCGGGGTGCTGGCGGTGGTGCTCGCCGGCTCGATACTGGCGGCCACGACGGCGTCGTTGCCGCTGTTGATCGTGGCGAGGGTGCTCCAGGGCGTGTCGTACTCGCTGTACCCGATCTGCGTGGCGATCCTGCGCGAGGAACTGCCCGAGGAACGCGTCGTCGGGGCGTTGGCGGTGCTGTCCGGAACGCTCGGTGTCGGCGGCGGCGCCGGACTTGTGGTGACCGGGTTGATGATGGACGGCAACGCCGGCTATCACCGGGTGTTCTGGCTGACCACCGGGTTCACCGTATTCGTGATTCTCGTTGTGCTGCTCTGCGTTCCATCCCGAGACAGGACCTCCGAAGGAACCATCGACTGGTTGGGTGCGGCTGGCCTGGCCGTAGGTCTGACGGCGTTGCTGTTGACGGTCACCCAGGGCAACACCTGGGGCTGGGTATCCCCCGCAACCATCGGGTCCGCTGGGGCCGGTCTCGCGGTGCTGGTCGGCTGGTGGTTCTGGGAGCGACGCTGTACCCATCCACTGGTATCGACGACGACACTGACGCGGCGGGCGATGTTGCTCACCAATCTGGCGACGGTGCTGGTGGGCATGGGCCTGTATTTCGGATTCCTCGGCTTGACCGAATTCGTCCAGATCCCCCGCGACATTGCCGGATATGGCTTCAGCGCAAGCGTTTTGCAGGCCAGCGTCGTTTTCCTGCTGCCGGGCGCATTGGTCGGTTTCGTCACCGCGACGGCCAGCGGCCGGTTCATCGACAGGTTCGGGGCCAGACCGGTGCTGGTCTGTGGCGCGGCCGCGGGCATCGTCGGGTTCGCCTTCCTGGCGATCGCCCATTCCCAACCGTGGCAGGTGATCGTCGCGGGTCTGGCGGCCAACGCCTACATCAGCCTCGCCTACAGCGCGCTGCCCGCCTTGGTGGTCAGCGAAGCCGACCCGGGCGAGACCGGGGTCGCGACCGGTGTCAACGCGATCTCCCGCGCCGTGGGCAGCTCGATAGCCGCGGCGTTGGTGGCGGTTCTGCTACAGCGATCGACAGGTGCGACGGGCGTGCCGGCCGAAGGCGCGTTCGTCACCATTTTCATCATCGGGGCCGTCAGCGCCGCCCTGGCGCTGGTGCTGATCGCGCTGTCTCATACCCGCCGGCGGGCGGTCGAAAGCCTCGAAGACCTGGAGGCGTCGCGAGCCATGAACCACGAGTGGGGCTGAGCCGCGGAGTCCCCCGGCCCTGGTGGAGCCCGCCAAACAGCGGAGCAGCGGTGATAGCCTGCGGGACCTGTCATGGCAACCCGCCTGGCAGGGTACGGCCTTGCAACTCATGCTGTTCAGCATCTGTGTGGGGCGATCACAGCGGCGTGGAGGACGTGAACATGGCAAGGTTTGTCCGAGCTCGATCTGTCTCGATTGCTACGATCGCTGCTGCAGGACTGCTCGTGGGACCGATCGCAGAACCCGGTATCGGCACTATGAGTGCCGTAGCGGTAGCGGAACCGACAACGGAACCAGCGCAAGAGATTTCGAACACTCCGAGGTTGGCCAGCGTCGATAATTTTCGGGATGTCGCCGGTCCGGATGAGGGATATCCCGTCGCGACGGGCCAGCATATGCGCAAAGGAGTGCTCTACCGTTCCAGCGCCGTGCGTCCGGACGACGCCGACATGGCGACGCTGACCAGCCTCAATCTGACCCACGACTACGACCTTCGCACCAGCCCCGAAATCGTCGAAAGCCCCGACATCGTGCCGCCCGGCACCACGTACGTGCACATCAACATCGTCGGCGACCAGAGCCCGATCCCGACCATGGCTGATATGTCCCCGCCCCAGGCACGTCAGTTGCTGATCGACCAATACAAGCTTTTCGTCGCCGATCCCGTTGAGCGGGCCCGGTTCGGTGAGCTGTTCCGGTCCATCGCAGCCAATCCCGGCCCGCAGGTGTACCACTGCACGTCCGGAAAGGATCGCACCGGCTGGGCCAGCGCCGTCCTGCAGACCCTGGTGGGTGTGTCACCCGAGAACGTCATGAGCGATTACCTGCTCACCAACGAGTATTCGCAGCAGTCGATCGATGCCGGTGCGGCGGCCGCGACCGAGGCCTACGGGCCGGAAGCCGGGGCCGGCACGCGGGTGATGCTCAGCGTCTTCCCCGAGGCGTTGCAGGCCAGCCTGGACGAGGTGCAGGCCCGGTACGGCACGATGGAGCGCTATCTCACCGACGGCGTCGGTCTGGATGCCGCCACGATCGCAACACTGAAGACGACGCTCACTGCCTGATTCGACGGGGCGGTGCTAGCCGGCCGCGTCGTCGCTATGGCTGACGATGTTGATCACGGTGCCGTCGGGTGCCCGGACGAAGAACCGGCGCACACCCCACGGCTCCGTGGTCAGCGGATGCACGATCTCGAAGCCGCGTCGCCCGGCTTCTTCGTAGGCCTGCTCGATGCCGTCGCCGATGTGGACCGAGATCGCCGAGTCCACGGGCGAGGTCTCGTCACGGGTGACCAACTGGACCTGCGCGCGACCGTCGGGCGATTGCAGATTGGCAACCCAGCCGAGGTTGAACGGCTCGTTGCTGAGCCCTAGATAGTCTATGTAGAACTCTCGGGCACCAGCGATGTCAGGGACGGAAAGGTTGGCGACGATCCCGGTGGGTTTCGTTGAGTGGCTCCCTTCGACGGTCTCACCACCCTAGATCCGGAGCCCCTGAAAGCCCGTGTTGGCGAAGTCGATCTGCACGGCGGGGTTGGCCACCGCGGTGACGACGCCGGTGCCGAACGGCCCGGAACGATCGAACAGTGTGGCCGTCCCGACCGCGATACCGTCGGCGGCCCAATGGGAATCGGCCTGTACGGCGATCCATTCGTCCTTGGGTAGCCGGGCCAGTGCGACGGTCAGGTCACCGTTGATGTAGCCGATGCCGTGGGTGCCCAGGTTGGTCACCAGGCTCGTCGACTCCGCGACCATCGCCGCTTTCACAAACGGCGTATTGCGTTCGCCTGCAACGACATCGATTCCGCGATCCAGGAAGCGGGTGCGGGAGCCGTTCTGGTGATCGCCGACCTGTCTGGTCCACCCGACGGAATCGCTTCCGGTGTGGGGCAGCACCGATTCGTCCGGCGTCGTATGCACATCGGGCGGAAACGCGAAATCGATTGCCGGGGACCATTGCTCACCGGGCGGTGCGGCCGACCGCCGGTACAAGACGAGGACAGCCCGCGCGACCACTACCTCGTCGTCACCACTGCCACTGCCCTGCAAGACATCGCACTCGACGTTACGCACCCGTCGACCGTCGCGGATCAGTCTGGTTCGCACCTGAGTCGGCTGGTTGCGGGCCGCCTTGAACAGGTCGACAGTCAGTCGCGTCGGCATTAACTCCGGCGCCCCGTACTGCATTTCCAACGTCCGGGCCGCCAGTCCGACGATCGCCGGGCCGTTCAGATGGTCCTCACCCCAGTGGCTGTTGGCGTACTTCTGCGGCAGAAAGTGCCCGTCTTTCGGCAGGAAATGCGCGGGACGATCGGTCATCGGCGCATCATCGCATGCGGCAGTTCAGGCGCAGACCTCGGCAGGCACTGGCGCCGTGCGGGCTCCCGAGCGGGCGGCACCGATCCCGGCCGCCACCACGAAGGCGACACCACCGATCGCCAGCCGGCCAGGCACCTGATGCAGGATGACCAGACCGATCAGCATCGCGCAGGCCGGTTCCAGGCTCATCAGTGTCCCGAACGCCGCGGCGTCGAGTTTGCGCAGCGCAAGAAATTCCAGGGTGAACGGCACGACCGGCAGCAGCACCGCAAGACCGATGCCGAGAAAGATCAGCTCCGGGGTGACGCGGCCGAAGACCGAGGGCCCCACGGTGATGGTGGCCACCAGGCCCGCGACGGGCATCGACACCGCCAGAGCGTTCATCCCGGCGACGTCGTCGCCGACGCGCTGCGTCAACAGGATGTAGGTCGCCCAGCACACCGCGGAGCCGAGCGCGTAGAGCACGCCGATCGGATCCACCGCACCAGCCCACGGCTGCGTCAGGAGCAGCACCCCGACGGCGGCCAACGCCGGCCACAGCACCCTCGGACTCCTCAGCCCGCCGCGGCCCACGGCCACCGCGACAGCCAGCGGGCCCAGGAACTCCAGTGCACTGGCGGTACCCAACGGAATCCGCGCCGCCGCAGCCATGAACAGCAGTGTGATAGCGGCGGTCACCACACCGAGCGCGACGCATGCGGCGAACGTGCGACGGGTGAACGCGCTCGGCCGTGGTCGGACGACGATCAGCAGGATCACTCCTGCCCAGGAGAGCCGCAACCATGCCACGCCTTCGGCGCCGATACGGTCGATCAGGGCCACCGAGATGGCCAGCCCGATCTGCACACACAGCATCGAGCCCACTGCCATCAGGGCGCCGATCCGGGCGGGACGGTTGGTCGCGGCGTTGTCGGTCGCTGCGTTTGTTGACACAGCAGCATTGAACGCGCCCGAAACCGTTCAGGTCCACGTGTTATTCGCGAGCATATTGTTCAGAAAATCCGCACAATTACTCCGACTGCGACGAACTCGCTCTTGCAGCTGCGCCGGACCATCCTCGAACCCTGTAGCCGAACCTCAGACGTGATCAGGTGCCACAGAAGGTGCGGTAGTCGGTGAAGTCGTCAGGAGGCGGTTCGGCGTAGCGCTGCAGGCCGGGGCGTTCGTCATACGGCGCGGACAACACGGGCAGCAGCTGTTGCAGTGGCGTCAGGTCGCCGGCAGTCGCCGCGGCCAATGCCTCCTCGACGAGGTGGTTGCGCGGAATGTAGACCGGATTGACCCGATCCATCAGGTCGGCGGCCGGGTTCAGCGCGCGCCACCGCAGCGTCCACTCGTCGAACGCCGCAAGATCGAGGAAAAGCCGGCGCGCCGGTTCGGCATCCCCACGGGCCGCGTGCGCCAACTGCCGGAAAAACGAGGTGTAGTCGACGCGGCTCTGCGCAAGCAGAGCAAGTAGGTCATCGATCAGCACCGCCGACACGTCGTCGATGCCGTCGGCCGGCAGCCCGATTTTCGCGCGCATCCCGGTCGACCAGGCGTGCTGGTACTGCTCAGGAAAAGTGCGCAGCGACTCCGTGGCCATGGCGACGGCCCGCTCCGCGTCATCGTCGAGCAGGGGCAGCAGGCTCTCGGCGAACCGGGCGAGATTCCACTGCGCCGCGGCCGGCTGATTGCGATAGGCGTAACGCCCGTCGCGGTCTATCGAGCTGAAGACTGTGCCCGGGTCGTAGCCATCCATGAAGGCGCAGGGACCGTAGTCGATGGTCTCGCCGGAAATCGTCATGTTGTCGGTATTCATCACGCCGTGGATGAAGCCGACGAGCATCCACCGAGCCACCAGCGAGGCTTGCGCGGCGAGCACTGCGTCGAACAACGCCAGATAAGGGTTGTCCGCGCCCGCGGCTTCGGGGTAATGGCGCACGATGGCGTGCTCGGCGAGCCGGCGGAGCAGGTCGAGATCGCCGTTGGCCTGCGAGATCTGGGCGGCGTACTGAAAGCTGCCGACCCGAAGATGACTACTCGCCACCCTGACCAGTAGCGCACCCGGCAGTTGCGTCTCGCGCCACACCTCACGGCCGGTCGCGATGACGGCCAGCGAGCGGGTGGTCGGAATGCCGAGCGCTTCCATCGCCGAGCTGATCACATACTCACGCAGCATCGGGCCGACGACCGCCAGACCGTCGCCGCCGCGGGCGAAGGGCGTCCGGCCCGAACCCTTGAGGTGTAGGTCGCGGGTGCGGCCGTCGACGTCGGTCAGCTCGCCGAGAAGCAGGGCACGCCCGTCCCCCAGCCGTGGCACGAAGCCGCCGAACTGATGCCCGGCGTAGCCCTGCGCCACCGGGGTGGCCTCCTCTGGGACCACCGCACCGACCAGCAGGGCCAGCCCGTCGCCGCTTCGCAGCCAGGCCGGGTCGAGGCCCAGCTCGGTGGCCAGCCTGTCATTGAGCATGAGCAGGCGAGGATCGGGGGCGGCCTCGGCCTGCCAAGGAATCGCCAGCTCCGCGAACTCGCGGGCGAAGTGGTCGCCCAAGGCGACGCCGAACGTGCCGGTCGTGGGTGCAACGCTCACGGGTCCAGCCTACGGCCGGGCATCCGACGGGCGCCGGTGTGTTTGCCGTCACTCTGGAGGTCGGCCACCGCCGCAGTGTCGAGCACGTCGAATCCTGCCACCGACCGATCAGATCCTGCCACTGGAATTAAACCGCTGACCTGCCTGTTGACTCGACCAGACCGGCGAAAAGGACCGCCACCACCAGCCGGTAGAAACGCCAAGAGGAGAACGAAAATGAAGAATTTCGGATTTGCCGCCGTCATCGCCTCCGGTTTTGCCGCCGCGATCGTGGGTCTGGCCGCGCCTGCGCAGGCCGACCTCGGACATCACGACTGGGTGAACCAGGTCAGCGGTGGTACGAGCGTCGTCGTCCCGCAGGTCGACACCAGCGTGCACAACTGATCAACCCGATCACCGACGAGGGCACCCGCGCTGCGGGTGCCCTCGTTTGTCGTCGTGCCTCTAGAGCGTCCCGAAGAATTCGATCCAGTTGCCATCCGGATCAGTGACGAACAGCCACCCCATCCCTGGCACCGGCTCGAACTCGGTCAGCGGTTCGGCGAACTCGTATTCAGATTCCGCGATCTTCTCGGCGAGGCCGCTGAGATTCTTGACCCCGAATGTGAGGTACCGAATGCCCGCCTGTGCCCTGCCCCCACCCGGCGCAGCGGGCTGCGGCGGAGGCGGGTCATAGGTAACCAGTTTGATCACGTTGCCGCCCAAGGCATACCGCCGTTGCGAGCCGCCGGGGAACTCCAGTTCGCCCTGCAGCTCCAAGCCGAGGAAGTCGCCGTAGAAGGCGATCATGGCGTCGAGGTTCGTCGTCACGACGGCGACTTCGACATTCGTGGACAACAGCTCCAGTTTCACGGGGCCACCGTATAACGATCCACCGCCGATGCCGCACGATTGTTCACTAATTATGGACGATGGCTGAGAATGGTTGCGTGGACACCCGCCGGCTGCGCCTGCTGCTGGCGTTGTCGCGGCTGGGTTCGATGCGGGAAGTCGCCGACGCCTACCGGCTGACCACGTCCACGGTCTCCCAGCAGATCGCCGCCTTGTCCAAGGAGACCAACGCGCAGCTGATCGAACCCGACGGCCGCCGCGTCCGACTCACCCCGGCGGGTCAACGACTGGCCGATCACGCGGTGACGATTCTCGCGGCGGTCGACGCCGCCCGGCTGGATCTCGATCCGGACGCCGACCCGGCGGGGACGGTCCGGGTCGGCGGTTTCGCCACCGGTATCCGGCTGTCGTTGATGCCGGTGCTGACGGAACTGGCGCTCACCCACCCCAAGGTGGAGGTGGTGATCAGCGAGTACGAACCCGTCGAAGCTTTCGCCCTACTCGCCGAGGACGCCCTCGACCTGGCAATGGCCTACGACTACAACCTCGCGCCGGCAGCCCCGGACGCCGTGTTGGAAGCGGTGCCGCTGTGGTCGACCGTGTGGGGACTGGGCGTGCCGGATAACGCAGCGCAGGGACCCGCCGATCTCACGTCGTATGCGAACCACCGCTGGATCGTCAATTCCCGCAACACAGCGGACGAGGATGCCGTACGCACACTCGCGGCGCTGGCCGGGTTCACCCCACGCATCTGGCATCAGATCGACAGCCTCGACCTAGTCGAGGATCTGATCGCCGCGGGATACGGCGTTGGCCTGCTGCCACTGAGTCGCCCCACCCGGCCGGGCGTCACAGTCCTGCCGATCGTCGACCCCGAGATCGTGCTGACGGCGTACGCGGTGACCCGACGCGGTCGTTCCACCTGGCCTCCGCTGCGACTTTTATTGGACCGGCTGCAACCCCGATCAGCAACCACCCCGTCACAGACGCACTGGCCACGCAACGCCGGCTGAACCGCAGGCACGGTTGAACAATCCGTGACACGTCAATGTCGCGCGCGCAAACCGCCTCCGGCAAGGGAATCCATTGCGAAAATGAAAAAACGTGACGGAATCGGTTGCGGCCACCCCTCCGATGGGTGATTGTTTTACTCACGGCGGTTCGAATCCTGCCCGGGTTCGGCCAACGAAGTACGAGGAGGATCTGTCCTGACGAAGACCGGCGCTGAAGCCACAGACCAGAAACAGGGACAGGACGGCACGCCCCGCGGATCGGGTAAACCGGTCATCGAGATCGACCACGTCACCAAACGCTTCACGGATTACGTTGCCGTGTCCGACGCTGACTTCTCGATCGCATCCGGCGAATTCTTTTCCATGCTGGGCCCGTCCGGCTGCGGTAAGACGACCACACTGCGAATGATCGCGGGATTCGAGACACCGACCGAAGGGGCGATCCGCCTCGAGGGTGAGGATGTGTCCCGGGTGCCGCCGCACAAGCGCAACGTCAACACCGTGTTCCAGCACTACGCACTGTTCCCACACATGTCGGTGTGGGACAACGTCGCCTACGGCCCGCGCAGCCTCAAACACGACAAAGGTGAGGTCAAGCGGCGCGTCGACGAGATGCTCGACGTTGTGCGGCTGACCGATTTCGCCCAGCGCAAGCCCTCTCAGCTCTCCGGCGGCCAACAGCAGCGCGTCGCACTCGCCAGGGCACTGGTGAACTACCCGAGCGCACTGCTGCTCGACGAACCCCTCGGCGCGCTGGATCTCAAGCTGCGGCATGTCATGCAGTTCGAGCTGAAGCGCATCCAGCGCGAGGTCGGCATCACGTTCGTCTACGTGACCCATGACCAGGAAGAAGCGCTGACCATGAGCGACCGCATCGCGGTCATGAACACCGGCAATGTCGAGCAGATCGGTACCCCGACCGAGATCTATGACCGTCCCTCGACGGTGTTCGTCGCCGGCTTCATCGGTCAGGCGAACCTCTGGCACGGCACGCAGACGGGACGGGCCAACCGCGATTTCGTCGAGGTCGAGGTACTCGGATCAAAACTGCAGGCCCGCCCAGGTGACACGACGATCGAATCCGGCGGCCAGGCGACGCTGATGGTGCGCCCGGAACGAGTCCGAGTTTCCATTGACGCGCCGACCAGTGGCATCGTCTCCGTTCCAGCCACAGTGACCGATCTGACGTTCCAAGGCCCGGTCCTGCGGCTGCAGCTGGCCGCGGCCGATGGTTCGGCCATCCTCGCGCACGTCGGCGCCGAGCAGGAACTGCCGATGCTGCGTCCCGGCGATCAGGTCCACGTGGGGTGGCTGCCCGAGGCATCACTGGTGCTCCCCGCCGCCGATATCCCGACCACCGAAGACCTCGAAGAGATGCTCGACGACACCCCGTAACCGGCACCCGCGCCGAACCCCGCCGCACGCCCCTTACCTCCAGGACCAACGAAAGGCACTGCCGCCATGGCCCCCTCCAAAGACAACGACTTCGACAACGCGGACCCCCGACTGCTGGCGCGAATCGCAGCCAACCCGGCCTCCCGCCGGCGCTTCATCGGCGGCGGCGCCGCCGCCGCTGCCGCGCTGGTTCTCGGCCCCTCGTTCCTCGCCGCCTGCGGCTCGAAGAGCAGCTCAGGTGGTGGCAGCACTGCGGCGGCGGCGCCGTCCGACGACGGTTCGCCTGCCACCGGCACGCTGCGAATCTCGAACTGGCCCCTGTACATGGCCGACGGTTTCGTCGCGGCCTTCCAGAAGGCGTCGGGGCTGACAGTGGATTACAAGGAAGACTTCAACGACAACGAGGAGTGGTTCGCCAAGAACAAGGACCCGCTCTCGCGCAAGCAGGACATCGGCGCCGACCTCGTCGTACCGACCCAGTTCATGGCGGCCCGCCTCAATGGACTCGGCTGGCTCAATCCGATCAATCACGACCGGGTGAAGAACTTCACCAACCTGCGTCCCGACCTGCTCAACGCCAGCATCGACCCGGGCCGAAAGTTCTCCGCGCCGTACATGTCGGGCATGACCGCACTGGCCTACAACAAGGCCGCCACCGGCCGGCCGATCACCACGATCGACGATCTGTGGGATCCCGCATTCAAGGGCAAGGTCAGCTTGCTGTCCGATATGCAGGACGGCCTCGGCATGCTGATGCTCTCCCAGGGCAGCTCGCTGGAAGAACCCACCGAGCAGACGGTGCAGAAGGCTGTCGACCTGGTCAAGGAACAGAAGGACAAGGGTCAGATCCGCCGGTTCACCGGCAACGACTACGCAGACGACCTGGCGGCGGGCAATATCGCTATCGCCCAGGCTTATTCGGGTGACGTGGTGCAGTTGAAGGCGGACAACCCCGATCTGGACTTCGTCGTCCCGGAATCCGGTGGCACGTGGTTCATCGACACCCAGGTGATCCCGTACACCACGCAGAACCAGAAGGCCGCCGAAGAGTGGATCAACTATGTCTACGACAAGCCGAACTACGCCAAGCTGGTCGCGTTCACCCAGTACGTCCCGGTGCTGGCGGATATGGTCGATGAGCTCAACAAGATCGACCCGAAGCTCGGGGCGAACCCGTTGATCAGCCCGCCGCAGGCCACGCTGGACAAACTGAAGTCGTGGGCGGCGCTCACCGACGAGCAGACTCAGGCCTTCAACACCGCGTACGCCGCCGTCACCGGCAGCTGAGATGGCAGGTGTAGCCAGCAGCAGCCGTCAGCGGAGCAAGATCGCTCCGTATCTGATGATTCTGCCCGCGCTCGCGTACTTGGCAATCTTCTTCGTCGTCCCGTTCTGGTCGCTGTTCCGCACCTCGCTGTCGTCATCGGGCGGCTCGATCTACATGCCGACACTGACCTTCAACTGGGACTTCGGCAACTACGCCCACGCGTTCTCGGCATATCAGGATCAGATCCTGCGGTCACTGGGGTATGCATTCACGGCAACCGTTGTGTCGCTGCTGATTTCGTATCCGCTGGCCTACGTGATCGCGTTCAAGTCGGGTCGGTACAAGAACCTGCTGCTCGGCCTGGTCATCCTGCCGTTCTTCGTGACGTTCCTGATCCGCACGCTGGCCTGGAAGACGATCCTGGCCGACGACGGATTCGTGGTGCAGACCCTGGACGCGATCGGGGTACTGCCCCACGACGGGCGACTGCTGTCCACGGCCTGGGCGGTGATCGGTGGTCTGATCTACAACTCGATGACGTTCATGATCCTGCCGCTGTATGTCAGCCTGGAGAAGATCGACCCGAGATTGCTCGAGGCGTCAAAAGACCTGTACTCCAGCAATGTCCGGGCGTTCAGCAAGGTGATCCTGCCGCTGTCGCTGCCCGGCGTGCTGGCGGGCAGCCTGCTGGTCTTCATTCCGGCGATGGGCGATTTCATCAACGCCGACTATCTGGGCAGCACACAGACCACCATGATCGGCAACGTCATCCAGAAACAGTTCCTGGTGGTCAAAGACTATCCGGGAGCGGCGGCGCTGAGCTTCGTGCTGATGGCGCTGATCCTCGCCGGCGTGCTGTCCTATACCCGGGCACTGGGCACGGAGGACCTGGTATGACACTGCAAGAGGCCACCGCGGTACTCGACGCGATCGACACCAAGCGTTCGAAGGGCAGGCGCAGTCTTGGCGGCGGCAAGCTCGGCGACATCGTCTTGAAGGCGATCGCCGGCCTGGTGATGCTGTACATCTTCCTACCGATCTTCGT
The DNA here is from genome assembly GCF_025822605.1 of Mycolicibacterium komossense. Lineage (GTDB taxonomy): Bacteria > Actinomycetota > Actinomycetes > Mycobacteriales > Mycobacteriaceae > Mycobacterium > Mycobacterium komossense. Next base: position 21,512 of record NZ_JACKTY010000016.1, read on the forward strand.
GATCGTCGCCTTCTCGTTCAACCACCCCGCAGGCAAGTTCAACTACACCTGGCAGGGCTTCACGCTGGACAACTGGGCCCATCCGTTCAAGTATCCGGCGTTGACCAAGGCCATGCAGATGAGCCTGTCGGTGGCGGCGCTGTCCACTCTGATCGCGGTGGTTCTCGGCACGCTGCTCGCCATCGCCCTTGTGCGGCAACGTTTCCGGGGTAACAAGGCGGTCGAGACGTTCCTGGTGCTTCCGCTGACCGCTCCTGAGGTCGTGATGGGCGCCTCGCTGCTGACGCTGTTCCTGGATCTGGGCTGGGCGACCGGTTTCGGCACCATCCTGATAGCGCACGTGGCGTTCGAGATCAGTTTCATCGCGATGACGGTGCGGGCCCGGGTCCGCGGCTTCGACTGGACACTCGAGGATGCCTCGATGGACCTGGGCGCCAGTCCGGCCCGGACCTTCTTCAAGGTGACGCTGCCACTGATCGTCCCCGGCATCGTCGCGGCGGCCATGCTGTCGTTCGCTCTCTCGCTCGACGATTTCATCATCACCTATTTCGTCAGCGGCTCCACGGTCACCTACCCGCTGTTCGTCAACGCTGCGGTGAAGGCCGCGGTGCCACCGCAGATCAACGTCATCGCGACCGCGATTCTGGTGGTCAGCCTGGTCCTCCTGGGGGCCGGGACGCTGTATCGCCGCAAGAAGCTCGATGCCTGACCTCACCGGGCCGACCGATGCCGCCGAGGGAACGAGGCGGTTGAGAAGCCAGGCGGGTTAGGCAATCCAGTTTGCGGCCACCCGCATTCGGGTACCGAAATTGACATGGCCGAAAGTCGAGTTCACGGTGCGGTGGAACAGGCGACCAGCACGGCCGCGTTCGAGAAGGCGGCCCGGGCAGGTTATGCAGTAAGCGGAGTGCTACACCTGTTGATCGCCTACATCATTGCCATGCTGGCATTCGGTGTCGGCGGCAACGCCGACCAGTCCGGCGCCCTGGCAGCCCTGGCCAGCAAGAGCGGAGGCGCCGTCGCCCTCTGGGTCGCCGCCGTCGGGTTGTTCGGGCTGGCGCTGTGGCGCGTCGCGGAGGCGGTGGTCGGGTCGCATCCCACCGACCCGACCGACAACGACGAAGGCATGGAGAAGCAGTTCAACCGGATCAAATCGATAGCGCTGGCGATCGTCTACTGTGCGCTGGCGGTCTCGGCGATCAGATTCGCCAGCGGCGGCGGGCAGTCCAGTGGAGCGCAGAACGCCGGGATGTCGGCGCAGTTGATGCAATCCGGTTGGGGTAAAACGGTTCTCATCATCGTGGGGCTGACCGTCATCATCATCGGCGGATACCACGTCTACAAAGGCGCCACCAAGAAGTTCCTCGAGGACCTCACGGTGTCCGGCGGCTCAGTGATCACGCCGCTGGGGATGACCGGGTACATCGCCAAGGGTGCGGCCTTTACCGGTGCGGGCATCCTGGTCGTCGTCGCCACCCTCACCGCCGCCCCGGCCAAAGCCGCCGGTATCGATGCTGCGGTGAAAACGTTGGGGCAGGCACCATTCGGGAAGATACTGCTGCTCATTGCCGCACTCGGGATCGCCGCCTACGGCACCTACTGTTTCGCGATGGCGCGCTTCGCGCGGATGTGATCTGCGGGCCGACCATCTGGTCAGGGAGCGAAGTAGCGCAACCTGCTGATGGACCGGTCGCGGGTGAAATCGGCGATCAGCACACCCCGCTCGTCGCCGTTGACGACGGACACCGCGATTGCCGGCCCCGCGGCGATGTACTTGGCGAAGTGGGCACCACGTAAACGACCGGTCAGCTGTTCGAGCCCGATCGGTGAGGCGTCACCCAGGATGACGGCCGCACTGCCCAGCAGGCGACGGGTGGTCACTTCGTCCCCGCCGGCCACCGCACCCAACAGGCCGTCGAGTGTGCGCCGAGCCGAGGTTCCGACGCGTCGAAGTCCCCGCACGAAGCCGATCGCGCCACCGGGGCCTTGATTGGCCAGTAGCGCACGCGCCAATGCCAGTCCCGGCGCAGCCGCCCGCAGACCGTGCCTGCCGAACTGGAGGATCATCGGCGGCAGCTCCCAATATGCCTGCAGTTCGGCAATTTTGAGCTCGCCCCCGGACTCCCGGACGCTGTAGCGCAGGAACGCGGGGATCGCCATCACCACAGCGGAACCCATCCGTACGTCGAGGGTGAGGTCGCGTAGCACCGTCGAGCCGCTGACGATATCGGCAGTGCTGCGATAGGACAGCTGACGGGGGCCGATGAAGGTGTCGAAGAAGGCGCTGATCTGATCTGGCCCGATATGCGGCCGCGATCCGACCGGATCCTCGACCCGCCCGTCGGGGGTGAACAGTCCGACCCACCCGCTGCGGTCCCCGCGGCCGGCGGCCTGCAGTGACCGCTCGGCCGCGGCGAGAATCTCCCTGTCGTTCTGAGTCATCCGGATGATCAGTCGAAAGTCTTTGCTGAACCGACGATTTCGACGTCGGCTCGGCGGAGTTCGGCAACGGCCCGCGCGGTCGATTCCGGTGCCACTCCCGCGGTCAAGTCGAGCAGCACCCTGGTGCTGAACCCGGCGCGGGCTGCGTCGGCCGCGGTGGCCCGCACGCAGTAATCGGTGGCGATGCCGACCACGTCGACCTCGTCCACCTCGCGGTGGCGCAGCCAGTCCGCCAGCGGCGTCTGGGTGCCGTCAGCACCTTCGAACCCGCTATACGCCGCGGCGTAGGCGCCCTTGCGGAACACCGCTTCGACCGCGCCGGTGTCGAGGTCGGGATGAAACTCCGCGCCGACGGTCTCGGCCACACAGTGACGTGGCCAGGAGTCCGTGTAGTCGGGCTGATCCGAGAAGTGCTCGCCGGGGTCGACGTGGAAATCCTTGGTGGCCACGACGTGGTCATAGCCGTGGTCGCCGGTGAGTCGTTCGCTGATGGCGCGTGCAACGTCGCTACCGCCGGCCACAGCCAGCGAGCCACCCTCGCAGAAATCGTTCTGGACATCGACGATGATCAGCGCTCGCATGATTCCACCGTATCCGCCGATAGGGAAAGCCGATACGGTGAACGACGCCATGACTCTTTTTGATTTCTTCCAGGCCGAACAACTGCCCGCGCCCACGGTGACACCGTCCGATGCGATGGATATCGCGAGAGACCATTTCGGTCTCGACATCCTCGCGGCGGGCGTGACACCGCTGGGCAGTCAGCAGGATGCCAACTTTCTGCTCGCCCGCTCTGACGGCCGGCCGGTCGGCGTCCTGAAGGTCGCCAATCCAGCGTTCAGCCGCATCGAGATCGAAGCGCAGGACGCGGCCGCGGCCTTCATCGCCGACGTCGAACCCGGGGTCCGCACTGCCACGAACATCGCCCTGCCCGGCTTGGCCCCGATCGCCGCGGTGGAGACCGGCGGCGGCACCGTGTACGCGAGGATCATCCGGTACCTCGACGGCGGTCCGATGAGTGGTGACCGCTACGTTTCGCCGGCCCGCTGGGCCGCGCTGGGCACACTGGCGGGCCGGGCCAGTCGCGCGCTCGCCACGTTCGACCACCCCGGTGTGGACCGGGTGCTGCAATGGGACCTGCAGTACGCCGACCGGACGATCGACGTACTGGCCCCTTATGTCGCCGACGCCGGGCGCCGGAGACGAGTCGAAGCGGCGACAAGCCAAGCCTGGGAGGTGGTGTCGAGCCTTGCCGCCGGGCTGCGCAGCCAGGTCGTGCACTGCGATATCACCGACGACAATGTGGTGTGCTCGCCGCGCGATGCCCGACCTGACGGGATCATCGACTTCGGCGACCTGACCAGGTCGTGGGCCATCGGTGAACTGGCGATGGCCGTGTCTTCGCAGCTGCGGCATGCCGACGGCGAACCCGCAGCGACCCTGCCGATCATCACCGCCTTCCACCGTCAGCGTCCGTTGGCGGCCGACGAGATCGCGGCGCTGTGGCCACTGGTGGTGTTGCGCGCAGCCACCCTGATCGTCAGCGGTAACCAACAGACCACCATCGATGCCGACAATGATTACGCCACAGGTGCTTTGGAGCACGAGTGGCGGATCTTCGAACGCTCGCTGGCCGTGCCGTCGATCGTGATGACGGGGCTGATCGCCGATGCGCTCGGCGTCGCGCCCACCCAGCGGCCGGTCGCAGTCGCGTTTCCGCTGTTGAGCGGGGTCGATGCCGCGGGGGTCCACCACCTCGACCTGACCACGGAATCTGAGCACCTCGACGCCGGCAGATGGTTACATACCGACGCCGAGGACACCCTGGCGGTCGCAGCACTGGGCGGCGGTGCGGCGGCGGTGATCAGCGGCTACGGGCAGGCGCGGCTGACCAGATCCGTAGCGCTGCGCAGTGAATCACCCGCCACCGTAGCCACTGGTGTCGATGTCTGGCTGGCGCGGGAGACCACGGTGGTGGCACCGTTGAGCGCTCTGGTGGCCAATGTCACCGACCACGAGATCACCCTGACCACCGACTCCGGTGAGGTGGGCACACTGCACCTGCGGGGGGCGCTGCGCGCCGGCGACGCGGTCCGGGTCGGGCACGCCGTCGCCGAGGGCGCCCCGCTCGGGACCGCCGGGCCGGGCCGGGTGTGGCTGCAACTCGACAACGCCGGCGAGACAACCGAGGTGCCCGCATTCGTCCGGCCCGAGTACGCGCCGGGCTGGCTGGCCCTGACCCGCGATCCGCTGCCGCTGTTCGGGGCCGCGGCGGCGGTCCACAGCCCACCGGACTCGGAGGCCTTGGCGCAACGCCGCGGCCAGACGTTCGCAGCCGTGCAGGAGCAGTACTACCGCCACCCGCCGCGGATCGAGCGGGGCTGGCGCGAATACCTGTGCGATACCGACGGACGCAGCTATCTCGATATGGTGAACAACGTCGCCGCCATCGGCCACGGCCATCCCGATCTGGCTGATGCCGTTGCGCGACAATGGCGTCGGCTCAACACCAATTCGCGCTTCCACTACCGGGCCGTCGTGGAATTCTCCGAGCGGCTGGCCGCGACCTTGCCCGATCCACTGGACACCGTGTTCCTGGTGAACTCCGGTTCGGAGGCGGTCGACCTGGCGTTGCGGTTGGCGTTCGCCACCACCGGCCGCCAGGATGTGGTCGCGGTCGCGGAGGCCTATCACGGCTGGACCTATGCCACCGACGCGATCTCGACGTCGGTGGCGGACAACCCCAACGCCCTGGCGACCCGGCCGTCGTGGGTACACACCGTGCCCTCCCCCAACAGTTTCCGTGGCGATCATCCGGGTGCCTCGGCGTCCGAGTACGGCCCCGAGGCCGCCAAGATCATCGAAGTGCTTGCCGCACAGGGCCATCCGCCCGCAGCCTTCATCTGCGAGCCGTTCTACGGCAACGCAGGCGGAGTGGAGCTGCCGGCGGGATATCTCGCCGCGGTGTACGCCGCCGTACGAGCAGCGGGTGGTCTGGCGATCGCCGACGAGGTCCAGGTGGGTTACGGCCGATTGGGCCGGTGGTTCTGGGGATTTCAGCAGCAGGGCGTACTGCCCGATATCGTCACGGTCGCCAAGGCGATGGGTAACGGTCAACCCCTTGGCGCGGTCATCACCACCAAGGCGATCGCCGACGCCTACCGCACCCAGGGTTACTTCTTCTCCTCAGCCGGTGGCAGCCCGGTGTCCAGTGTGGTGGGACTGACGGTGCTCGACATCATCGAACGCGAAGGCCTGCAGGCGAACGCCCTGACAGTCGGTGATCATCTGCGGTCACGGCTGACCGAACTCGCGACTCGGCACCCGATCATCGGTGCCGTCCACGGCAGCGGGCTCTACATGGGCGTGGAACTGGTCAGGGACCGAGCGACACTGGAGCCCGCCGACACCGAGACCGCCGCGATCTGCGAGCGCATGCGTGAGCTGGGCGTGATCGTGCAACCGACGGGCGATCACGTGAACGTGTTGAAGATGAAGCCCCCGATGTGCATATCGGTCACCTCGGCCGATTTCTTCGTCGACATGCTGGACCGGGTACTGAGCACGGGCTGGTGACATAGCTCACACTCGCCGGCAGCGCCATCACAGCTCGCGCAACCACTGCTGCTGACGTCGGACGAAATCGGCGTCGACCACCGCGCCGTGGCCCGGCACGTAGACCCCATCGGCACCGCCGAGGGCGAGAAGTCGCTCCATCGTCGTCACCCACTGCGCCGGGTCGGAGTCGTCGCCGACCGCCGGATCAGCGGATTCTTCGACCAGGTCGCCGCAGAACAGCACCGTCGGATCGGTGTCGCGCAGGCCCGGCACCCGCACCACCAGGTCGTGATCGGTGTGGCCGACACCGGGATGGACCAGCTCGACCGTGCGGTCGCCCAAGTCGATCAGGGCCCGCTCGACGAGGTGCTGCGGCAGCCGGATCGCAGCGATCACCGCGTCGATATCGGCTGGTGCGGCCCCGTAGCCGAGCGCATGCGTGCGGAGGTAGTCGGTCCGGTGCGCCATCGTCTCGGCTACCGCGGTCATCGCGTAGACCCCGGCGTCGACGAACACCGCGGAGCCGAGAACATGGTCGAAATGGTCATGAGTCAGCACCAGATGGCTGACACCGCGGTCGTCGAACGTCCGCACATCGGCATCGATGCCGCGGGCCTCGTCCAAGGTTGTCCCACTGTCGATCAGCACCGCCCCGTCCCGGCCGAGCACCATACCCACGGTGACGTCGAGAAAGGCCAGCCTGCAGCGGTAGACCCCGGTGGCCAACGGCTCCCATGACTGATTCATCGAGTCAGTGTCACCGGTTTCGGCCGGGGGTGCCGGCTGCCGACGCTGCGACCCGGCGCGTTGCATCCCCTAGCTATGCGAATTAAGGTCCAGACACATGTCCAGAAAAATCGGTGGGATGCCCTGCTCCGCCTTTGCCTCGGTTCCGGGAAAGGTCTAGGTATGCGGATCGCACTGCTGTCCTACCGCAGCAAGACACACTGCGGCGGGCAGGGCGTCTACGTCCGGCATCTCAGCCGCGGCCTCGTCGAGCTGGGTCACCACGTGGAAGTCTTTTCCGGCCCGCCCTACCCGGGCGGCCTGGACCCCCGCGTCCACCTGGTGGAAGTTCCCAGTCTGGACCTCTACCGCGAACCCGACCCATTCCGGGTGCCGCACCCCAGCGAGATCAAGGACCGGATCGATCTGCTCGAACTGGCCACCATGTGGACGGCCGGTTTCCCCGAACCCCGCACCTTCGGGCTCCGCGCCGCCCGCCTGCTGTCGGTTCGCCCGGACGATTTCGACGTCGTGCACGACAACCAGAGCCTGGGTACCGGCCTGCTGAAGGTCGCCGCGTCGGGTCTGCCGGTGGTGGCCACCGTGCATCACCCCATCACCCGTGACCGCGTGCTGGACCTGGCCGCCGCGCAGTGGTGGCGCAAGCCGCTGGTGCGCCGCTGGTACGGCTTCGCCGAGATGCAGAAGAAAGTGGCCCGCACCATCCCCGACCTGCTCACCGTCTCGAGTACCTCGGCCACCGATATCGCCGACGATTTCGGGGTCAGCCCCGATCAGCTGCATATCGTCCCCCTGGGCGTGGATACCGCGGTGTTCGCCCCGACCGAGGCCCCCCGCGTGGCCGGCCGGATCATCGCGATCGCCAGCGCCGACGTTCCGTTGAAGGGCGTCGCGAACCTGCTGCAGGCGGTGGCCAAACTTCGCACCGAACGCGACGTCGAGCTGCAACTGGTGGCCAGGCTGGAAAGCAATGGGCCCACCGAGAAGTTGATCGCCGAACTCGGCATCTCCGATATCGTGCATATTTCCAGCGGCGTCACCGACGCCGAGCTTGCGAGGCTGCTGGCTTCGTCTGAGGTCGCTTGCATCCCTTCGCTTTACGAGGGCTTCTCCCTACCGGCGGTAGAGGCAATGGCCTCAGGCACCCCGGTTGTCGCCAGCCGGGCCGGTGCGCTTCCCGAGGTGCTCGGTGACGACGGTGCCTGCGCAGAGTTGGTCGAGCCGGGCAATGTGGAAGAGCTGACCGCGGCGCTCGGCGAGTTGTTGGACTCCCCCGACCAGCGGCGGCGCCTCGGTGCCGCGGGCCGACGGCGGGCATTGGATGTGTACAGCTGGGAATCCGTTGCGGCACAGACGGTCAACGTCTACCAACGGGCAATCGATCGGATGGCATCATGCTGACAGTGGACTTCGACCGGCTCGGTATCGGGCCGGATACCAAGGTGATCGACGTCGGTTGCGGCGCGGGACGGCACAGTTTCGAGGCCTATCGGCGCGGCGCGGACATCATCGCGTTCGACCAGGACGTCACCGAATTGGCCGACGTGGCCAAGATGTTCGAGGCAATGGCCGACGCGGGTGAGGCGCCTGCTTCGGCACGCGCCGAGGCACGCGTCGGGGATGCGCTGGCCCTACCCTTCCCCGATGGCACCTTCGATGTGGTGATCGCCTCGGAGATCCTCGAACACGTTCCCGCCGACGAGGCCGCCATCGCCGAGCTCGTTCGGGTGCTCAAACCCGGCGGTGCCCTGGCGGTCACCGTGCCCCGCTGGCTTCCCGAGAAGGTGTGCTGGATCCTCTCGGACGAGTACCACGCCAACGAGGGCGGCCACATTCGTATCTACCAAGCCAGTGCGCTGCGCGAGAAAGTCGAAAAGCGCGGGATGCGGTTCACCCATACTCATTTCGCACACGCGTTGCACTCGCCGTTCTGGTGGCTGAAATGCGCTGTCGGCATGGAGAACACGAAGAATCCGCTGGTGGCCGGGTACCACAAGCTGCTGGTGTGGGACATGATGTCGCGGCCGCTGGTCACCAAGGCCGCCGAGGCGGCGCTCAACCCGGTGATCGGAAAGAGCGTCGCTCTGTATTTCGAAAAACCGGCGGATGTCGAGAAGCCGCGGAATCCGAAGAGCCCGTCTGATGCCTCAGGCTGATATCCCCGTGGTGCCGGGGATTCTCACCGCACAGCAGTGTCTGGATACGGCGACGTCGATCGCCCGCACCCAGCAGCCCTCTGGTGCGATTCCCTGGTCTGCCTTGGGCCATACCGATCCGTGGGACCACATCGAATGTGCGATGGCCCTGACCGCCGCCGGCCTGATCGAACCCGCTCGCGCGGCCTTCGCCTGGTCGCGGCGTGAGCAGCGGGCCGACGGGTCGTGGCCGATCCAATTCCGCGGCGGCACTGTCGAAGACGCCAACAGCGACAGCAATTTCTGCGCCTACATCGCCACCGGCGTCTGGCATCATGTCCTCGTCACCGGGGACGACGCATTCGCCGAACTGATGTGGCCGACCGTCACCGCGGCCATCGAGTTCGTTCTCGACCTGCAACTCGGCAGTGGCGAAATATGCTGGGGCGCAGGGCCTTCCGGTCGCATCGAAGAGGCACTGGTCACCGGTTCGTCCAGCATCTACCAGAGCATCCGGTGTGCCTTGGCATTGGCCAACCATCTGGGCGAACCGCAGCCCGAATGGGAGGTCGCCGTCGGTCGCCTGGGCCACGCGCTGGCCACCCATTCCGGGGCCTTCACCGAGAAACCGCACCATTCGATGGACTGGTACTACCCGATCATGTGCGGGGCGTTACGCGGGGACGCCGCAGAAAGCCGTATCGATCTGCGCTGGCACGATTTCGTGGTCGACGGTATCGGCATCCGGTGCGTCGATGACCGACCCTGGGTGACCGGCGCCGAAACCTGCGAGCTGGTCTGCGCCCTGGACGCGCTGGGTCGGGGCGACGAGGCCCACGAGCAGTTCGCCAACATGCAGCACCTGCGGGAGCGCGACGGTTCGTACTGGACCGGTCTGGTCTTCGCCGACGGCAAACGCTGGCCCGTCGAGCGCACCACGTGGACGGGGGCAGCGGTCATTCTGGCCGCCGACGCATTGTCCAACGCCACCGGGGGCAGCGGGATATTCCGTGGCACCGACCTGCCCCGCGGCCTCGAAGGCGATTACGACTGTGAATGCCTCACGAGCGAGCGGTAAGTCAGGAGACTGTGCCTCCGGCGTCGCCGGCCACCCGCTCCAGCACCCGCAGCGTGCCCGTCACCGACACCTCCGTGAACGTGCCACCGTCGATCGCGCGCCGGTAGATCTGGTAGGGCGCCTGCCCACCGTCGGCGGGGTTCGGGAACACGTCGTGGATCACCAGGGCTCCACCGGACTTCACCCATTTCGCCCAGCCGTCGAAATCACGGTGAGCGGCGGCCTCGGTGTGCCCGCCGTCGATGAACAACAGGTTCAGCGGAGTGTGCCAGTCCCTGGCCACCACGGTCGAGCGGCCAACCACCGCAACGACATTGTCCGCCAGGTCCGCCGCGTCCAAGGTGTGTCGGAAGGTCGGCAGGGTGTCGAACAGGCCGGTCTGCGGATCGACCATCGAGGTGTCGTGGTACTCCCAGCCAGGTTGGTGTTCCTCGGAGCCGTGATGATGGTCGATGGTGTAGAGCACGCTGTCGGTGTTCAATGCCGCAGCTCCGAGCAGCACGCTGGATTTGCCGCAGTACGTGCCGATCTCGACGCCGACGCCACCGCCGAGATATTTCAGCGCCGCTTCGTAGAGCGCCCGGCCCTCGTCGGCGGGCATGAACCCGATCACCTGGTCCGCCAGAGCGAACAGCCGTTCGGTCTGGGTTTGCGCGACGTGTGCTGCCTCGGTGTCGGTCATCCAGGCAACCTAACCTGTCCATACCACCGATGGCCAGCGCGCATGCTTGCCGACCACAATCCGGTGTAGTAGCGTCCGGACATGTGTCCGATCTGGTAGCTCGGGAGTCGACTCGACGTCGACTGACGGCTAAGCAGGCCGATACGGTCGACCGGCTGGGCAGGTGCGCCGTGGACATCCTGAGCCGCGAGGGATACTCCGGGCTGACCATCCGGATGGTCGCCGCCGAAGCCGGTGTCGGCGCCGCCACCGCCTACACGTATTTTTCCTCCAAGGAGCATCTGGTCGCCGAGGTTTTCTGGCGCCGCCTCGCGAGTTCCCCTGAGCCGCAGAATGATTCACCCGACTCGACAGCCAGGGTGGTGGCCGTGCTGCGGCACATCGCACTCCTGGTCGCCGACGAACCCGAACTGGCCGGCGCCGTGACGAACGCGCTGCTCGGCAAGGATCCTGATGTCGAGCACCTCCGGTTGCGGATCGGACTGGAGATCCAACACCGGCTGTCGGTCGCACTCGGCAGCGAAAGCGATCCGGATGTCATCGCCGGTCTCGAACTGATCTACGTCGGTGCGCTGGTCCGGGCAGGCATGGGCTACGCCTCCTATCAGCAGATAGCCGACCTGTTGGAGAAATCGGCCCGGCTGCTGTTGACGTAGCGTGAGCGGGTGACTCGCCGCCTCGCCGCCCTCGTGGGCACGGCTGTCGTACTGCTGTCCGGGGTCATCACACCGGCCACCACGCCGCTGGCATCGGCGGTGTGCAGCGTCGCGTCGGACTGCGAACTCCAGCAACGGATCGCGGCGGCCGACACCTACCTGGCCACCCGGCCCGGCGTGGTCGGATACGTGCTTCGCGACCGCAGCACGGGCGCGACCTACCGCAACAGCAATGCCGGTGCGCTGATCTGGACGGCGTCGACGATCAAGCTGGCCATGGTGGTCGACCTGCTCAGCAGGCACTACGCCGGCAACCTGAACCTGAGTGCGAGCGATCAGCATCTGATCGCGGCGATGCTGCATTCCTCTGACGACGATGCCGCCGATTCCCTGTGGTCGCGCTACGGCGGACCCGACCACACCGCCTTCAACGCCAACTTTCCCCGCTACGGGTTCTCCGACTTTGCGCCCCAGCGCGGCTTTTCCGACATCTACCCCTATTGGGGATTCCAAAAGACGACGGCCAATGACCTGGACAGGGTGATCAATTACACGCTGACCCGGCTGGATCCCGCGGACACCGCGAGCATCGTGCACCAAATGCAGAACGTCGACCCCAACCAGCAGTGGGGCGTCTGGGGCGCCGGGCCTGCGATGGCACCGGGCAACAAGGACGGCTGGTCACAGGAGCAGGGCGGGTGGGTGACCAACTCGGTGGGATTCGCCGGTCCCGGCCAGCGCTACACCTTGGCGATCATGAATTCGCTGGGCGGCCAGGGCGGATACGACGACGGTGTCGCGACCACCACCCACCTGAGTGCACTACTTCTCGGCGGCCTGAGCACCCCCTGACCTCTCGTCGATGACGCCCCTTGACCGGTGGTTTGCGGTCCAGAATCGGGGGGAACACCCCCGGCATGTTGTTACGCAGAATCGCCAGGCCCATGTTGTCCGCAGCGTTCATCGGTCAGGGCATCGCTGCCCTGCGCAGCCCCAAGCCGGCGGCCGATATCGCCCGACCCACCCTCGAAGGTCTGCAGAAGCTTCCTGACCCGGTGGGCGGGAACGTCCCGACCAACGCGGAGACCTTCGCGAAAGTCAACGCCGCCATCCAGATCGGCGGCGGTGTCCTTCTTGCGACGGGCAAGGTTCCGCGGCTGGCATCGGCGGCCCTGGCAGCCACCGTCATTCCGGGCAACCTGGGTGCACACATGTTCTGGTCGGAGACCGATCCCGTGGTGAAGGCGCAGAAGCGCCAGGATTTCCTTATCGACCTGAGCCTGCTCGGCGGATTGATCATCGCGTCCGCGGATACGGCAGGGAAGCCGTCGCTGGGCTGGCGCGGCAAGCGCGCCGCCAGGAAGCTGGGCGACACCGTCACATCCGCGTTGCCGAGCGGATCAAACGTGGCGCTGATCGATCCCGAGCTGGTCGAAAAGGCGGGCCACACCTTGCATGCCGGCGCCGAACGCGGACGGGATTTGGTGCTCGAGGCGGGCGAGCGCAGCGCACCGCTGGTGGAAGCGGCTCGCAAGCGTGCCGAGGAACTCGCCGAGGTGGCGGCAGAGCGCAGCGCTCCCCTGGCGAAGAAAGCCCGTAAGCGCGGAGCCGAGCTCGCCGACGTGGCCAGCAAGCGCGCCGAGGAATTGGCCGACGTGGCCAGCAAGCGTGGTGAAAAATTCGCCGATGTCGCGAGCAAACGAAGTGCCGAATGGGCCGAACTGGCCAGAGAACGTGGCGTGGAATTGGCGCAGGCGACCAGGGACCAGAGCGAAGAGCTGGCTTCGGTTGCCGGCAAGAAGGCCCGCAAGAAAGCCAAGGCGCTGAAGAACCGCTGATTTCGCGGAAGCGGCGCAATCTTAAGCTTTTCGGAAAAGTTGCAGGTCACCGCCCGGGTGAACAGGTAGATACCCCGGCGGTGGCTTTAGCTCTCGACGCGGTGAACGCCGTTGTGCCATTGACCGGCGCGGTAGATTACGGCAATCGACAACCGCGATAGGGAGCTCAATAAGATGACCACGGGTGATTACGATCCGAATAACCCGCCTCAGCCTGGCGGATACCCGCCACCGCCACCGCCGCAGTACGGCCAGCAGGGCGGATATGCCCCGCCGCCCCCACCGCCGTCCTATGGCCCGGCCGGCGGTTATCCCCCGCCCCCGCCCGGCGGCTATCCTCCGCCACCCCCGCAGTACGGCGGCGCGCCTGGCTACGGCTATCCTCCCCCGCCGGGCCCGGTGGGGGGTCAGCAACCGGGCAGCCTGGGAATTCGCTTCGGCGCCCGGCTGATCGACGGCATCCTCGTCGGAATCGTCGCGTTTGTTCTGGCTCTGGTGATCAGCATGGAGAGCAACATCCTGGTCACCGGCCTCTTTTCCGGGGTGCTCACCTTCGTGTACTTCGTGGCATTTGAAGTGACGCAGGGTTGGACGCCCGGTAAGAAGATCCTCGGACTGAGCGTTCACGGACCGGGTGGCGCACCCAAGCCTGACGTCAAGCAGTCCGCGATCCGCAACTCGTTCACCTTGCTGTCGGTGATCCCGTACGTCGGTGGCCTACTCGCCCTGATCGCCTACATCGTGATCGCGGTGACCATCAACAGCAGCCCCACCAAGCAGGGCAAGCACGATGAGCTCGCCGGCGGCACCCAGGTCGTCAAGGGCTAGTACCCATCAGCGACGAAAAGAGACCCCCGACATGTCGGGGGTCTCTTTTCGTCCGTCTGCTTAGACCACCAGGTCCAGCAGCAGGACCACACCGAGACCGCTGACCGAGAGCACGGTCTCCATGATCGACCAGGTCTTGATGGTCTGTCCCACCGTGATCCGGAAGTATTGGTTCACCAGCCAGAACCCGGCATCGTTCACGTGGGAGAAGAACAGTGATCCGGCGCCGACCGCGAGCACGACCAGCGACACCTGGGCGGTGGGCAGGCCCTCCACGAGCCCGAGGATGAGCGAGGACGCGGTGATGGTCGCGACGGTCGCCGAACCGGTCGCCAGGCGAATCAGCACCGCGAGGATCCAGGCCAGCAGGATGACGGAGAAGTGTGCCCCCTCGGCCCAGCGCGCCAGCAACGTGCCGATACCGCTGTCGACCAACACCTGTTTGAATCCGCCACCTGCGGCGACGATCAGGATGATCCCGGCCACCGGGGGTAGGCCCGATTCGATGCACTTGGTGAGCTGATCGCGCGTCATCGCTGCACCACGGCCCAGCGTGACCATGCCCACGATGACGGCGATCAGCAGGGCGACCAACGGGGTGCCCAGGATGTCGAACACCTGCCGGACCAGTTGCTTCTTGTCGTCGACGAAAATGTCCACCAACGCCTTGCCCAGCATCAGCACCACGGGCAACAGCACACTGAACAGCGTGACGCCGAACGACGGACGACGCCTCTCAGCACCGTCCTCGGCGAACCGGTCGGCGTCGAATGTGTCGGGCGCTGCGACGACCACCCACTTTCCGGCCAGCTTTCCGAACAGCGGACCCGCCAGGACGATGGTCGGGATCGCAACGACGACACCGAGGGCCAGTGTGATACCCAGATCGGCGTGGAGCAGGCCGATCGCCGTCAGCGGACCGGGGTGGGGCGGGACGAATCCGTGCATCGCGGAAAGACCTGCCAGCGCAGGGATTCCGACGGTGATCAGCGACAGCTGCGATCGTCGCGACACCAGGTAGATGACGGGCATCAGCAGGACCAGCCCGATCTCGAAGAACATCGGCAGGCCGATGATCGCGCCGACCAGAGCCATCGCCCAGGGCAACATGCGCGGCGACGCGTGCCCGACGATGGTGTCGACGATCTCGTCGGCGCCTCCGGAGTCGGCCAGCAGTTTGGCGAACATCGCGCCGAGGGCGATCAGGATCCCGACGCTGGCCGCAGTGTCACCGAATCCCTTTGCGAAAGAAGTCAATACGGTCTGCAGGTTGACACCCGCCACGATTCCGACGGTCAGCGCACCGAAGATCAGGGCCAGGAACGGGTGCAATTTCACGATGGTGATCAGCACGACGATCACCGCAATCCCGGCTACGAACGCCGCGACCAACTGCCAGCCGGAGGCCACCGGCTCGGTGAGCTTCGGGGCGTCATCGGCCAGAAAGGTAATGCCGGAGATCATCTAGTGCTCCTGTCGCGTGCTGGCGAGGTAGTTCTCGACGATGGCGTCAATGCCCTGGTCGACGTCCACGGCGACGCCGTGCTCATCGGGTCCGAGCGGTTCCAGGGTGTCGAATTGCGACTTCAGCAGTGACGCGGGCATGAAATGACCCGGCCGGCTCGCCTGCCTGCGACCGATGACGTCGGGCGTGCCTTCCAGATGCAGGAACTCGACCTGCGGGCAGTGCCGGCGAAGTTGATCGCGATAGGTGCGTTTGAGCGCCGAACAGCTCATCACCCCGCCGCCGGAATGTTCGGCGAGCCAGTCGCCGATGGATTCCAGCCAAGGCCGACGGTCATCGTCGTCGAGTGGATGACCGGCGGTCATCTTGGCGATGTTGGCCGGCGGATGGAAGTCGTCCGCGTCGGCGAACGGAACGCGGAGACGTTGTGCGAGCGCGGCGCCGACGGTGGACTTACCCGACCCCGAGACCCCCATGACGACAATCGGTGACCCCATAACCTTCACTCCCCTGTTGTTACCCCGCTGTGCCTCTCGTCACACAGCATGCATTAATGATCATACGATTTCAAGATTACTGTGAATACATCTGTTTTAAGGGCGATATCACGCGCATATGACAGGATGTAACCGTGACGGGTGAGCCGAATGCCGAGCCCAAAATGGTCGGCGAGCTGCACGCGAATTTGCTCGATGCGCTGGGCTCCGGCATCGCGTCGGGCCGACTCGCGATCGGTCAGGTCCTCACCCTCGAGGGGGTCAGCACCGATCACGGCGTGTCCCGCAGTGTCGCACGGGAGGCCATCCGCGTGCTGGAATCGATGGGAATGGTCGCATCGCGCCGGCGCGTCGGCATCACGATTCAGGCTGCCGACAAGTGGAATGTCTTCGACCCCACACTGATTCGCTGGCGGCTCGATGCCGGCGACCGTGCGGCCCAACTGCTGTCGCTGTCCGAGCTACGCCGCGGATTCGAGCCCGCCGCCGCCGCCCTGGCCGCGCGGCGCGCCGACCCACACCAGTGCCGAATCATGGCGGCTGCCGTCTCCGACATGGTGGTGCACGGCCGATCTGGCGATCTGGACTCATACCTGTTGGCCGACAAGGTCTTTCACCGGACACTCTTGGAAGCCAGCGGAAACGAGATGTTCCGCGCCCTCAATGCCGTCGTCGCCGAAGTCCTCACCGGCCGCACCCAGCACGGACTGATGCCCGAACGCCCCAACGCCTCGGCGATCGCCCTGCACGACGAGGTGGCTCGCGCGATCCGGTTACGCGACGAAGCCACCGCCGAGGCCTCGATGCGGGCGATCATCGACGAGGCCGCATCCGCAGTCACCGAAGACGGGTGAGCCGACCCCCGATCATTGCCAGATCAGCCGGCAGTGACACTGAAATTCATCAGCAGGCCGTCGACCTTGGTGACCGTCACGGTGTCCGTCATCGTCCGACCGCCCGCGACGACCTCGCAACTGGCCTTGTTGCCGACTGTGCCTTCGAGCGCGGACCCACACGTCACCGACTCGACTGCCTTTCCACCGTGTCTGGCGACGATGTCCTTGACCGATTTCTCCAGCTGGGCCTTCGACAGAGCGGGCGACATCTCGTAGGACACCGTGGTGCCCTCGACCTTGGTCACCGTGACGATCGGTTCGAAGGCATTGATCGGGCTCAGCACGACCTCGCACGTGGTGGTCTTGCCCACGACACCCTCGAGGTCGGCGCTGCAGGTCACCGACTGCGGCTTCTGGCCCGCCTTGTGCAGGCGGTCGGTGATATCGCTCTGCAGATCGGCCTTCGTGACCGTCGGTGCACCCCCGCCCGTGGTCAAGCTGCAGCCTGACAGTGGCGCACAAACCAGTGCGGCGGCGCAGGCAGCCGTGACGAACGTCCTCATTTCGATCCTCTCGAAATTTGCCAAATCTGCATGCTGGGTAGGTTTAGTCGAAAAATAGTAGGTTGATGGTAACGGACGAGGTTAACTGAAGCCCATGGTGTTTTACTGGTCGGATGGAAAGAACACCCTCACTGGCTCGTCGCCTCTTCGACCGGTTCGAGCCCGTACACGGCGTCGTGTACTTCGCCCCCGAGGTCAGGGCGGCGCTCGACGGGCTCGGCTACCGGGGCTACTGGATGGGCTATTTTGCTGCGCGGTCCGCTCCACTGGGTGAGGTACCTGCAGAAGTGGTCACTGCACTGTTCTACAACTTCTCTCCCGCCAGAGTCGCCAAGGCACTACCTACGGCGTGGGAGATCGCACCGCCGGCAGAGGCCCTGCGCGTGCGCTGCCAAACCGCCGTCGCAGCCTTGCACAGATACGGCGTCGCCGACTCGCGTCACGACGAGGACGTCTCGACCACTGCCGATCTCCTCGCGAAGGCCGCAACGACCACCCCGGTGGCGGGCCGACCGCTGTTCGCCGCCAACAGTGCGCTGCCGTGGCCGTCGACACCGGTCGAAAAGCTCTGGCACGCCGCAACTCTGCTACGCGAACACCGCGGCGACGGGCATATCGCCGCGCTGGTCGCCGCAGGTGTCAGTGGCCGCGAGTCCAACGTGCTGCACGCCGCCGCGGGGGCAGTCGACCCGGAGTACATCAAGCGCACCAGGGACTACGACGATGACGAGTGGCAGCAATGCTGCGCCGGCCTGGCTCGGCGCGGCCTGATCGACGCCGCCGATCTGACGGTGACCGCGCAGGGCCGCGACCTCAAGCAGCAGATCGAAGCGGTGACGAACACCGTCGCGCTGTCCGCATTCGACGCCCTCGACGATTCGGAGATCGAGGCCTTGTTCGCCGCACTGACTCCGATCACTCGCACGGTGATCGCCGGCGGCGACCTGCCGGAGATGACACCGATGGGACTGCGCCGCGACGAACTGCACGACGACCAGCCCTGAGCTGCCCCGGCCACGTCACTGGTTGCGGTTCCACTCCAACCAGCCGACACCGGTGCGCCCGTCTGCGGTGGTCACAGTCGCCCAGGCCCGCGGGAAAAAGCTGACCCGGCCGTCGGGAGCGGTCAGCCGCACCGGCGCGTGCCCGACGATCTGGGCGGTCGCCACCACGTCAGCCGACCCGTCAGCTGTCAGCGTCAGCTCGGTGCTCACCGGTAACTCGTTGGGCGAGAAAACCTCCCGCGCGCTCACTCCCTGCAGCTCGACAAGCGGACCAGTGGCGTCCTCCGATGCGGTCTGGACATAGCCGATCCCGAAGGGCGGGATTCCCGGGATGCGCATATCGACGCCGTGCAGGTGTGTGCCGTCATCGAGGTGCAAGGCACTCCACACCCACTCCATGCTCCACCAGTCGCGCACACCCCACGAGTGGTCACGCTGACCGGGCACGCCGGCGAAGGTGTAGGTGTGGCCGTCGGCGGTAGCAACACCGCTGACGGCGCACGGGATCTCGTAGCGCGGGGTGATCCGGTATCGATAGGGCGTGCCGTCGCTGGTCCACTGCAGGTCCATCATCACCTCGACCGGCCGGCCGGCTTCGCCGCGCAACAGCGCCGCCGGGTCGTCGAACGCCTCGCCCCTGCCGCGCACCGTCACGGTGTAACGCTGCAGCGGTGTCGTTGCGGCGTGGGCGAATTCGAAGGTATCGGTGTTGAGCGTCGCCGGATTCCCCGGCAGGGGCGCGGCGAACTCGGAGACGGCGATGGTGGGCATGTCCGGGCCGCACAGCAGCGCCTGCAGCCAGGCGGTCTGCTGATTCGGGATCAACCCGAGCCGTAACCAACCGCCGACCCCCTGCGTCGGGTCGACGAAATCCCAGTACCAGCTTTCGCTCCACAGCGGTTCGTCGGTCGACGGGTGCGCGCCCTCGTCGGCGGCCTCCGGACGCAACGGCACCGTCGGCGCGGCGCTGGGCAACGCAGCCAGGGCGTCGGTATCGAGGACATGGCTGCAGTGCCGGTCGAGCATCGTCATGAACATCTCGTCGCCGCGGGCGGTGCGTTCCACCAACATCGAGGACACGATCGCCATCATCACGCCGAAGAAACTCTGTCTGCGAACGCCATCGCGGACGTCATCGAGGCTCAGTGCGGTAGCTGAACCCAGGGCATCGTGATACGCGCGCAGCAGCACGTCGTAATGCTGGCGACGCTCCGCCACCGGCAGCGCGGAGCCGATGAAGTAAGCCAGGTCGGTCAGGGCGGGTCCCCAGGTGACGGTCTGCCAGTCGACGACCGTCAGCGGCCGATCCGAGCCGGCTGCACCGAACAGCATGTTGTCCAGCCGGTAGTCACCGTGCACCAGGCCCATCGGCCGGCCCTCGGCGCCCTCCGCGACCAGGTAGTCGTCGAAGCCCGCCACCAGGCGCTCGCAGACAGTGCGCTGGTCGTCGGTCATCACCTCGGCATACCGGTCGGCGAAGGCGGCGTAGAGCTGACCGATCAACAGCTGGTTGATCGGTGCGTCCCGGTTGAGCCAGTCGGTGCCCGCCAGCACGTCGTCGCCGAGCAACTGGGTGTGCAGACCGCCGAGCTGACTGACCGCGAGCACTGCCTGATCGACTGTCGCGCCGCGGATTTCGTCACCGACTCCTGCGAGAGCGGCATCCCCCAGCACCAGGTCGAAGATGCCGGTCGCCGGGTCGAAGGCGCTGTGCAGACACGGCGCCACCGGACTTGCCGCGCCGGCCGCCAACCGCGGCGCGATATCGGTGTAGAACCGGACCTCGCGCTCGTACAGCCCCAAGGCCAGGCCGGTCTGGCGACTGGTCGGGTCCCCCGCAGCCACCTTCAACACGACGGAATCAGGCCCCGCGTCGGCCTCGTACCTCGGGGTGATCCGGTAGCACTCGCTCATCTGGCCGGTGCCGATGCGTTCGACGGTGAAATCGCTGACGGTCGCGCCGAGGACGGCGGTCAACCATTCGGCCGTGACATCGCCGGGCTTTTCGATGACGAGTTCAGTGTGGGCTGGCACGTGACCAACCTAGAACACGGGGCCACGACTCCAACGCGTTTCGCCGGGATTAGTTGACGGGTGTCAAATCCGGCCTGGTCACCCGGCCGGGTGGCATTGCGATTGCGGTGTCGGCGCCACGTCCAGCGCCGGATTGCGATCGAAGAACCCGTACGGCTTGAGCCAGAAGGACACCGTGTCCACGGGCATGATCGGCCAGTCCTCGGGCCGGGTCATGTGATGCAATCCGAAGACGTACCACAGCACGACATCGGTGTTCTCGATCGACCGGTTCGCTTTGGTCCACGTCCCGATACCCAAGTCTTCTGCCGACTGGTTGACGAATTCGCCTGCGGGCCAACGCTCGTCCGGGTGGTTCGGCGTCACCCACAGCGTGTGCCCGATCACCGTGGCGCGCTGGAAGACCGGTGACTCCGGATCGAACATCGGCGGAAATGCACCGCCGGGCACCAGCTTGTACGACGGGTGGGTGCCGAGTGAGTTGGTGACGTTGGGGTTCACCACCTTCCACGCCCGCTGGGTGGCGTAGTTCGGATCCTGGATACCCTCGCTCTCGGTGCGCAACGGCACCGTGCGCTGCACCACCGACAGCCCGTACGGGTTGTCCGGCCCCATCGGCTCGGCGTACGACTCCGTCATGCAGACGGTGTTCTCGCTGCCGTCGATGTCCATATCGAGCCGCGCCACCAGGAAGTGCTGATGGAACGGCGCATACGTCCGTTCGTCGACCAGCGTGCCGTTCGGATTCGGCGCCCCTGGCGCCAGCGGTGTGGTCACCATGATCCCGGTGGCGCGGACCTCGCACTCGATGTTGCCGTCCTGATACAGCCGCCAGTAAACCAGGTACTCGTAGTTGGCGACGGTCACATGCGAGGAGATGGTGAGCCTGCGCATGCGGCGCACCTCGGCGCCGGCCTCGTGGTCGACGTGCTTCCACAGCACCGCGTTGTCTTCTTCGTGGATGCAGATCGCATTGCGAATGGTGTACGGCTCGCCCTTGCTGTTGTGCAGCGTCGCGTCGAGGTAGCGGATCTCGCCCAGACAGTCACAGCCCAGTTCCAAAGAGACCGTCATGAAGCCCAGCCCCCACTCGCCGATATCGAATGCCGTACGGCGGTAATGATCTTCAGAGGGATCGCGGTACGGCACCATCATCTCGGCGAAGCTCATCCGGTGCGCAATCGGACGGATCCGGTCACCGTCGCGGTAGCCCACGGTATGCAGCGTCATACCTTCGCGATGGTTGAATCCGACACGCAGCGACCAGTTCTGCCACTGCAACAGATTGCCGTCCAGGGTGAATGACGGCCCATCAGGCTGGGTGATCGTCAGCGGTGCGAGTGGCTCGCGAGTCCAGTTCGCCTTGATCCGCTCCGGAATATGTTTGGGCACATACTCGCCCATCACATTCGGTGGTTCAAACCCTCCCCCGGAAGAGAAGGAGTCCTCGATCCGCAGCAATTCCATGGTGTTGAGGTCGACGACGCAGTGCAGTCCACTGACGGGGTTCGCGTACGGGTTCGCGCCCGGTCCGTTCTTGCGCCAGGTGTCCGACCAGCCGATCCGGCGGTCGCGGTACTCCGGCGGTGCGACGGCCGCACCGTAGGTCCAGGTGTCCATGAAGACGTTGTCGATATCGGTGATGCCGCGCTTGGCCAGCGCCGCGACGACGTCGGGGTGTGTGCGCAGCATCGCATCGCATTCCACGAACTCGTCGACGGTGAAGTTGGCTTGCACACCGGGCACATGGTCGAACGACTCCACCCGGTCCTCGGTCAACGACACCACACTCCTGTAAGTGGCGTTCGCGGCGCGCTCGAGGCACAGCACCATCGCGCGGCGGGCGGGCCTCGTCCCGGACTGCTCGAACTCGGCAAGCTCGGCCTTGGCCGGTTCCACCATCTCGATGCAGGCGATGCGCCAGCCGCCGCCGACCCCGCGCTCACGGCTCAGGATCGCAGCCACCGAGCTGAATTCGTCGGACGAGAGCGGATCCAGTGGGTGATCAGGCGCTGGGCTGACGGTGTGAGTCATCGCTCCATCCTCGGTCGACGGCTTCGGTCGTGGGCCCATTACGCAACCACATCGACTGATACCGCGCACGGAATCCCGGCGAAATCGGCAGTCGGGTCACTGCGCCAGTGTGAAGCCCTCCCAGGCGGTGCGACGGTCGGGATCAGGATCGAGTTCGACGCGGGAGCGCCGGTCGAACACCATCACCGCCCGTTCGGCGGTGTCATAGGCCGGCCAATCGTCGCCGGGCACTCCGGTGCGGCTGAACGCCCGCCACCGCGACTGGATATCGCGGCTGACGCGGCGCGCCGAACGCCGGTCGCCGGCGGCGGTGAGCACCGATCCGAACCTGCTGCGGTACACGTCGAAAACAGCCAGCATCTCGGTGCCATGAGTGGCGCCAAGACCCGACCAGTTCAGCGTCCTCGGGGCGTAGTCGTAGCGGTACAGGTAAGTCGGGGCATGACGGCTGTGGGCGTCTCCGATCTGCCAGGCCGCCGAACTGAACGCGAAGTCGCCGCCGAGCCGGATACATGCCGCCGCGTCCGGATAGCCCGGGTAGGCGGAGGTGATCCGGTCGCGGGTGTCGGTGCCCGCGGTGGACAGCAGGGCTTCGATCATCGGTTCGGTGGTCGGCAGCAGTTTGAGGAACCGGGTGAACAGTTTGGCCTCTTCGGCATTGTTGCCGACGATCAACGGCACGGGGTGGGCAACGCCGGTGGCCATGGCTTCAACAGGGTCCAACGGCAGGTAATCGTCACCGTAGGACGGGCCGGCGGGAAACGCGCCGAGCATTTCCCGGCTGCCGTGGGAGATCAGTTCATCCAGTGCATCGACGAGCTGCGCCGGCGAGGCCTGCATCACCGCGGCCGCGGCGTCCTGCCTGCGGGCGCCGAGGATGCCGGCGAACCGTACCGCCAGCTGTTCGGCGACGTCAGCAGAGCGGACCATACCCGCGGCCGGGCTCTCCGAGATGACTTGGTGAAAAAGACCTTTCGCGGCCGGAACGGCCAGCAGGGTGGCCACCGCCTGGGCACCCGCACTCTCTCCGAAGATCGTGACATTGTCGGGATCGCCGCCGAAGACCCCGATGTTGTCGCGGACCCACTGCAGCGCCATCACCAGATCGCGCAAGAACAGATTGCTGTCGATCGTGGTCTGCGGTGTCGACAGCGACGACAGGTCAAGACAGCCCAGCGGGCCGAGCCGGTAATTCACCGACACATAGACACAGCCGCGCCGCGCAAGCGCCGCCCCGTCGTACAGCACCGTGGCCGAGCTGCCGAGTATGTAGGCGCCGCCGTGTACGAAAACCATCACCGGCAGCGGGTCCTGTTCCTGCCCGGAGGCGGGCTCGGCGGGGGCGACGACGTTGAGTGTGAGGCAGTCCTCGCCCATCGGCTGATACTTACCGAGTCCGGTGATGGTGTATTTGCGTTGCTGTGGCGCGCAATTGGCGAAACCGTGGCAGTAGCGCACCCCGCGCCACGGCTCGGCGGGCCGCGGGGCGCGGTATCGCAGCGGACCCACCGGCGGCCTGGCGTACGGAATGGAGCGCCAACGGTTTACGCCGTCACGGGTGAACCCCTCCACGATGCCGGTCGAGATGGTGGCGCGGACGATATGTTCGTGCATAACCCTCGACGGTAGCGAAGAGGTGTCAACTCCACCCCGGTGGCACTACCGTTGCCGACATGCGGATTGTCCTGCCGATCACGGCCTTGCTGCTGGTCGCGGGCTGCTCCGGTGCGGACGGCGGCCAGGCCGACCGGAGCGCGACACCGTCGCAATCGTCATCGTCGAGCAGTTCGGCGCCGCCTAAAACGTCCACCACCTCCCCTGTTGCGGTCTCCGCACCGCCGCAGGGTACCCCGATCGGGGCAGTGATCGGCTGGGTCGAAGCGGGCAAACCGGCCGATCTGGCGGGCTTTCACACCGCCAACCGGGATGGCGCCACGACCCAGCTGAACCACGGTGTCGCCTTCACCACGCCGTCGGGGAGAACGACCTGCATGTCCGGTATGACGGCATTCGACGACGGCGAACTCGCCTGCCTGACCCAGATGAGCGAGGGGCCGGCCAAACCCGCCGCCGTCGGTCCGGACGGGCAATGGATTCCCGGCTGGATCGACTATCCCGGCGACACCCTGACCGTCGGCGGACTGCACGGCGACCCCGGGCAGTTCGGCTACGGCACGGGCGCGGAGCTGTCATACGGGCAGCGCCTGCGGTTCGGCGACTATCAATGCCGCACCGACCAGATCGGCTTGTTCTGCGTCAACTATGCCCATCAGAGCGGCGTCCGGATCAGCGACGCCGGCGTGCAGCCGTTCGGCTGCCTGCGCGCGGTCGACCCGGGCGCCGACGAGCTGGTCGGACTCAAGTTCGGCTGCTGATTTCCCCTATTGCGCCCCGTCGCCGCGTGGGTCATCGTCCCGGCGCAGGAGCTCTTCTGGGTGGTGGTGTTTGTTGATGCGGCCGTGGCCGGTGTCGAGCTGTGGTGGTGGGATCCATTCGGTGCGGCCGTCTTTGCGTTTGCGGGTCCGCCAGCCGCCGGGTGTGACGAGGCGGTTGTGGGGGCCGCAGGCCAGGGTGAGGTCGTTGATGTTGGTGTGGCCGTCATCAGCCCAGTCGCATTCGGCGTGATGCACCTCAGTCAAAACCCCGGGACGGTGCAGCCGGGGAATGTGCAGCCGCGGTCTTTGGCGTGCAGGACGATCCGCTGATCGGCCGAGGCGATCCGCTTGCTGCGACCCAGATCCAGTACCCGCCCCATGTGGTCGAAGATCACCAGGTAATGAAACGCGTGCGACGCCAACCGGACCACGTCGGTCATCGGCATCCGGGTCCCACCCGAGGTGACCGCCAGCCCAGCCCCGGACTCGCGTTCTG
>NZ_JACKTY010000017.1 GCF_025822605.1 Mycolicibacterium komossense
CCAGACCACCAAAACCGCGTTGTACCGCCGGTGGTCGAGTAAGGCGGAGTTGGTGCACGAAGCAGTGTTTCCGGCTGCCGCTGCCGCGACGGCGTTGACGACGCCGGCGGGCGACATTGCCGCCGACATCCGGGCGATGATCGGTGCCGCGCGCGACGTGTTCACCAGCCCGGTGATGCGTGCGGCGCTGCCCGGTCTGGTGGCCGACGTCGTGGCCGACACCGACCTCAATGCCCGGGTGATGCAGCGGTTCGCGGGAACCTTCGTCACGGTGCGCGCCCGAATCGTCGACGGGATCATGCGCGGCGAGGTGCAACCGGATGTCGACCCGGACCGTCTGGTGGAGCTGATCGGCGGGTCGACCATGTTGCGGATGCTGCTGTGGCCCGAGCGTGAGCTCGACGACGAGTGGGTGGCGCAGACGGCGGCGATCCTGGTGCACGGGGCCACCGTCAGCAAGTGAGGTCCGACGCCTTTACCTCAGCCTGAGGACAACCCTTCCGAGTGGTCCAGAGGCTGCATAGCCTGCGCTGACGTGACTCTTGCCGAACCCCGTTCAGTGACCACGCCGAGTGCGCGCACCGTCGCGTTGGGCAGTGCGGTCGGC
>NZ_JACKTY010000018.1 GCF_025822605.1 Mycolicibacterium komossense
CCATCGTGGTGTCCACCACCCTCACAGAACTCGAATCCGGGGCTGGGCTGGCGGTCACCTCGGGTGGGACCCGGATGCCGATGACCGACGTCGTCCGGTTGGCCTCCCACGCGTTTCATTACCTGGTGATCTTCGACCANATGGGGCGGGTACTGGACTTGGGTCGCAGCAAGCGGATCGCCTCGGCCGATCAGCGGATCGTGTTGCACGCCAAAGACCGCGGCTGCACATTCCCCGGCTGCACCGTCCCCGGGTTTTTGACCGAGGTGCACCACGCCGAATGCGACTGGGCTGATGACGGCCACACCAACATCAACGATTTGACCCTGGCGTGCGGCCCCCACAATCGGCTCGTCACACCCGGCGGCTGGCGGACCCGGAAACGCAAAGACGGCCGCACCGAATGGATCCCACCACCACACCTCGACACCGGCCAAGGCCGCATCAACAAACACCACCACCCCGAGGAACTCAAAGACGGCCGCACCGAATGGATCCCACCACCACACCTCGACACCGGCCAAGGCCGCATCAACAAACACCACCACCCCGAGGAACTCCTCCACCCCGAGGCAGACGGGCCGAACTAACGCGCACTGATCTCGGGCACGAAATCCCACGCCCACCCCAACACCCGAGAGATTATTGAATAATCTTATCGGGGAGGCATTTTCGTAACACCGACGGATGATGGGGTCCGCCTCCAGGTCAGGTGCCGCTTGGACGTCGACGGGCTGGAGCTCGCCCAGAAATTCCAGAGCGTCGACGTACTCGCGAAGATCTCGAAGATCTCGAAGATGCGTCACCGCGTCTGGCATGGTGGTGGCCATGGGCAACAGGAAAACGGTATTCATCACCGGGGCCGCGGCCGGGATCGGCCGGGCCACCGCGCTGAACTTCGCCGCCAAGGGTTACGTCGTCGGCGCCTACGACATCGACAGCGCGGGACTGCAAAGCTTGGCCGACGAGATCGGCCGCCTCGGCGCGACGATCGTCACCGGCCACCTCGACGTCACCGATTCCGACGAAATGGCCAGGTGTGTAAACGAATTCACCACGCAAACCGAGGGCCGCCTGGATGTGATGATCAACAACGCCGGGATCCTGCTGGCCGGCCGCTTCCAGGAGATCGACGTGGCCGCCCAGCTCAAGGAGATCGACGTCAACACCAAGGGCGTCGTCAACGGCCTGTACGCGGCATTCCCCTACCTCCAGGCCACCGCGCGCTCGACAGTGGTGAACCTGGCGTCGGCCTCGGCGATCTACGGCCAGGCTGAACTCGCCACTTACAGCGCAACGAAGTTCTTCGTCCGCGGTATCACCGAGGCGCTCGACATCGAGTGGGGCCGCTACGGCATCAGGGTCATCGCGATATGGCCGCTGTACGTACAGACCGCGATGACCCACGGCATCAGTACCGGCACCACCAAATCGCTCGGCATCCAGCTGACCGCCCAGGACGTCGCAGATGCCATCGTCGCGGCGCTCGAGCCCTCACGGCTGCGCCGGGCAGTGCACCAGGTGCACTTCCCGGTCGGCGATCAGACCACGTTCATGATGACGAGCTCCCGATTCATTCCGGCCTGGCTGAGCCGATTACTCAACAAACGGCTCGCACAGGCCTGACATCGGTTGGTATCCCAGCAATCCGGGCTGGTCAGTTATACGCTCTCGCCGTGCAGAAACAGTGGAGCCGGAGAGGATTCTTCGGCGCAGCAGGCGCGGCCGGGCTGTTGGTCGCAGTGGCCTGCTCTTCGGAGAAACCTGCCACGGGTACGCAAGGCGGGGGCACAGTCACCATCAAGCACGCGTTCGGTGAGACGACGGTCCCGTCGGCGCCCAAAAGGATTGTCAGCGCGGGCTTCACCGAACAGGACGACCTGCTGGCCCTCGGAGTGGTGCCGATCGCGACCACCGAGTGGTTCGGCGGCGAGCCGTTCGCCGTCTGGCCGTGGGCTCAGCCACAGCTCGGTACCGCGCAGCCGGCGGTGCTCAGCCTCGCCGACGGCATCCAGATCGATCAGGTCGCGGCCCTCAAGCCGGACCTGATCGTGGCGATCAACGCAGGCGTCGACGCCGATACCTACCAGAAGCTCACCGCCATCGCCCCGACGATTCCGCAGGGCGGCCACGACGCGTTTTTCGAACCGTGGAAAGACCAGGCCAACACCATCGGGGTGGCGACGTTCCAGTCGGACAAGATGAAATCGCTCGTCAGCGCGATCGACGACGGTTTCAAGGCGGTGGCCACCAACCACCCGGAGTTCAAAGACAAGAAGATACTTCTGTTGCAGGGCAACACCTTCTGGGAGAACAGCGTGATCGCCAAGCTGCCCGGCTGGCGCACCGAGTACCTGACCCAGATGGGCTTCGCGATCCCGGACAGCATCAACGCCTTCGCCCGCGACGACCGCGCTGTCATCCCGCTCGACCAGATCGGCCCGGTGCTCGACGCCGCCGACGTGCTGGTCTGGTCCACCGAGAGCGATGACGAGGTGGCCAAGCTGCTGGCTGATCCGAACATCGCCGCACTGAAGGCCACCAAGGAGAACCACAACGTCTTCACAACCAAGGACCTCGCCGGTGCGATGGCGTTTTCCTCGGCGCTCAGCCTGCCCGTCGTCACCCAGCAGCTGCCTCCGCTGATCGCCAAGGCTCTCGCCTGAATTGTCCGTCGAGCTTGACAGCCCGATCTGCTTGGATAGCCCCGTGACAAGCAACGAACTCGACAAACCCACCGAACGCACTGGCTTCGCCCTGGTCGGGTCTGCCTATTATCCGATCCTCGTTGCGATCTTCACGGCCCTGGTGATCATCTCCAACGTCACCGCCACCAAGGGCGTCGCGTTCGGTCCGGTCATCACCGACGGCGGTTTCATCGTCTTCCCGCTCACCTACATCATCGGCGACGTGCTGTCCGAGGTGTACGGCTTCAAGGCGGCGCGGCGCGCGATCCTGCTGGGCTTCTCGATGAATGTGCTCGCCGCGGCCGCGTTCTGGGTGACCATCTATCTCCCGGCGGCCGACTTCTACGAGAACCAGGCGGCACTGGAGAACGTCGTGCACGCCTACACCCAGCTGATCATCGCAGGACTGGCCGGCTTCATCGTCGGCCAAACCATCAACGCTTGGGTCGTCGTCGCCATCAAGGAACGCACCAAAGAGAAGCACCTGTGGGCCCGCCTCGTCGGCTCCACCTTCGCCGGTCAGCTCGGTGACACCCTGGTGTTCTGCGCCATCGCCGCGGGCGCCATCGGCATCACCACGTTCCGTGACTTCGCGGTGTACACCGCGCTGGGCTGGCTCTATAAGACGGCAGTGGAGATCGTCTTCCTCCCGATCACCTACCGGGTGATCGCCATCATCAAACGGCGCGAACCCACGTACGAACCAATGGTGTGATGCTTCGCGACTACGGCGATCAGGCTCTGCTCCTCGAGTGCGACAGCACCGGTGAAGTCCTCGCCTGGGCGAAGGCCATCAAGGAGGCCGACCTGCCCGACGTTCTCGATATCGTCCCCGCCGCCCGCACCGTCCTGGTGACGCTCGCCGCGCCCCGCGCCCAGACCTCGGCCCGTCGACAGCTGGCCGGCATCCGCCTCGAGAACATCCAGCACGCACCAGCTGGCGGCCGCGCCGACGTCGTCATCGACGTCGTCTATGACGGTGCCGATCTCGCCGAGGTCGGTCGGCTCACGGGGCTGAGCGCCGCCGACGTGGTCGCAGCCCACACCGGAACACCGTGGCGGGTCGGATTCGGTGGCTTCGCACCGGGATTCGCCTACCTCGTCGAGGGCGACCCCCGTCTGGAAGTGCCGCGCCGCAGCGAGCCCAGGACCACAGTGCCTGCGGGCGCGGTCGGTCTGGCCGGCGAGTTCAGCGGCGTCTACCCCAGGCAGTCCCCAGGCGGCTGGCAACTGATCGGGCACACCGAGGCTGCGCTCTGGGACATCGATCGCCCCAACCCCGCGCTGCTCGCGCCCGGTATGTGGGTGCAGTTCAGGGCAGTCTGACGATGACCACGTTGCACATTCTGGACACCGGCCCGCTTGCGCTGGTGCAAGATCTCGGCCGCCCCGGCCTGGCCCACCTGGGCGTGACCCGCTCCGGCGCCGCCGACCGTCGCAACCACGCCCTGGCGAACCGGCTGGTGGCCAACTCCGACGACTCGGCCACCGTGGAAGTGACCTTCGGCGGATTCTCGGTAAGAGTGGACGGGGGCGCCGTCGAGATCGCGGTGACCGGGGCCGACGCCAACCCATCCGCCAACGGGATTCCCTTCGGCACCAACAGCATTCATCACGCGCTTCCCGGTGATGTGATCACCCTCGGCCGCCCCCGTTCGGGACTGCGCAGCTATCTGGCGGTGCGCGGCGGGATCGACGTCGCGCCGGTCCTGGGCTCCCGCAGCCATGACGTGCTCTCCGCTCTCGGACCTGCACCGTTGCGCGCGGGGGACGTCCTTCCGATCGGCAGCCATCCGGTCAGCTATCCCGAGCTGGACCAGGCCCCGGTGGCCGGCATCGAAACGGGCGTCGTCGACTTGTCCGTGCTGCCCGGCCCGCGCGACGACTGGCTCGTCGAGCCCGACGCGCTCGTCAACACCAGATGGGTGGCATCCGAGCGCAGCGACCGTGTCGGCATGCGGCTGACCGGCACGGCACTGAGCCACCGATGGCCCGGACGGCAACTACCCTCCGAAGGCGCCACCCGCGGTGCCATCCAGATTCCACCCAACGGGCAGCCGGTCATCCTCGGGCCGGATCATCCGGTCACCGGCGGATACCCGGTCGTCGGAGTCGTCATCGACGCCGATATCGACACGGTGGCGCAGATCCGGCCAGGACAACCCGTGCAGATCCGCTGGGCGCGCGTCCGTTCCGCTGCTTCCTGACGGCCGGCCTGGTAAACCGGGTTGGTGCACACCCAGGTCCACACCGCCCGCCTGGTTCACACCGCCGATCTTGACGCCGAGACGCGCGCCGGCGCTCGCCAGATGGTGCTCGACGCCTTCGGCGACACCTTCACACCTACCGACTGGGAGCACGCCCTGGGCGGTATGCACGCGTTGATCGGTTATCACGGTGCCCTGATCGGTCATGCCGCCGTCGTGCAACGCCGGCTGTTCTACAACGGCCAGGCCCTGCGCTGCGGCTATGTCGAGGCCGTCGCGGTCCGCGAGGACTGGCGCGGACAAGGACTGGCCGGCGCGTTGATGGACGCCGTCGGACAGGTCATCCGTGGCGCCTACGAACTCGGGGCGCTGTCGTCATCGGCATTGGGCCGCCCGCTCTACACCTCGCGCGGCTGGCTGCCGTGGGTCGGTGAGACGTCCGTGCTGGCGTTGACCGGACCGACACGCACACCCGACGACGACGCCGACATCTTCGTCCTGCCGGTCACCGTCGAGCTCGACACCAGCGCTCCGCTGATGTGCGACTGGCGCGACGGCGACGTCTGGTAGTCCCGACCCGGAGATGTGACACGGATCTCGGACGGACATCTTGACGCCCCTCTTCTAATATTTAGGCTTGCCTTACCTAACATGGAAGGCGGGTAATGAGGCAGATCCGAGTGGCGGTCATCGGCGCAGGACCGGCGGGCATCTATGCCGCCGACATTCTCACCAAGGAGTACGAACGGGCCAAGGTCGACGTCTTCGACCGCCTTCCGGCCCCGTACGGCTTGGTCCGCTACGGAGTCGCCCCCGACCATCCGCGAATCAAGGAGATCATCAAGGCGTTGCGGCGAGTGCTGTCGCACAACGATATTCGCTTCATCGGCAACGTCCACTACGGCAGCGACATCAAGCTTTCCGATCTTCGGCACTTCTACGACGCCGTCATCTTCTCGACCGGCGCGCGAGCGGACCGGCCACTGGACCTTCCCGGCATCGACCTGCCCGGCAACTACGGCGCAGCCGATTTCGTCTCCTGGTACGACGGCCACCCTGACGTGCCGCGCGACTGGCCGCTGACCGCGAAGACCGTCGCGGTGCTCGGGGCGGGAAACGTGGCCCTCGATATCGCCCGCGTGCTGGCCAAACCCGCGGACGAACAGCTGACCACCGAGATCGCCGACAATGTGTACCGCGGCCTGGCCGCGAATCAGGCCACCGATGTACACGTGTTCGCCCGCCGCGGCCCCGCTCAGATCAAGTTCACTCCGCTGGAGTTCCGCGAGCTGTCACACTCACCCAGCGTCGACGTCATCGTGCACCCAGAGGGTTTCGAGATCGACGAGGCCAGCCAGCAGGCCATCAACACCAGCAAGTCGACCAAGCTGGTGGTGGACACGATGATGCGCTACCTGGACAGAGAGCCCACCGGTGCGCCGCACCGGATCCACCTCCACCTGTGCCAGTCCCCTGTCGCGGTGCTGGGCAACGGCCGGGTAGAGGGACTTCGCACCGAACGCACCGAACTGATCGGTGATGGAACCGTCCGGGGTACAGGCGAATTCACCGACTGGCCGGTCGATGCGGTCTACCGCGCGGTGGGTTATCTGTCGTCACATCTGGCGGAT
Source organism: Mycolicibacterium komossense (assembly GCF_025822605.1). Lineage (GTDB taxonomy): Bacteria > Actinomycetota > Actinomycetes > Mycobacteriales > Mycobacteriaceae > Mycobacterium > Mycobacterium komossense. The sequence goes on from NZ_JACKTY010000018.1 coordinate 6,526, forward strand.
CTGCCCTTCGACCACCACGCCGGGGTGGTGCCTCACGACAAGGGCCGGGTGCTCGATATCGACGGGGTCCCGATCAGCGACGCCTACGTCACCGGGTGGATCAAGCGCGGCCCGATCGGACTCATCGGGCACACCAAATCCGATGCCGCCGAAACTGTCGCCAGCCTGCTGGCTGACCTGCCCGGTCTCACCCCGCCGGAGACGTCGGACCCCGATGCCGTGCTGGATCACCTGGCGGGCAACGGAATCGACTTCACCACGTGGCGGGAGTGGGAACGGCTCGACGCCCACGAGATCACCCTCGGCGGCCATCGGGGACGGGAGCGGATGAAAGTGGTCTCCCGCGACGAAATGATTCGCGCCGGCCGGGCCTGACGCCTCTCGACCGATGGCGATGAGGCTCAGTGAGTGAACGCCTCGGCTGGGTCGACGCCATCAGCGAAGGGCTGCGGCAGCCGCTTCGATTGCTCGAGCCGGTCAGACGTGACCCGCCGCCGGGTTCGTGGTGGTCACATATGGGTTGTAGATCGTCGTCGGCGTCTGCGTAGTCGGGACATCCGGGGCAGGCACATCTGTCGAGGGCTGATCGGTGGGGCTGATGACGGCGCCCGGGAAATCCTGACTGGTCTGCACACTCGGCACCGGATACGAGGTGGTCGTCGACGATGATGTCGATTCCGGGGTTTTCGACGCGGATTGATAGGTGGGCAGTGGCGGCGGCGGTCCAGATGGCCGGTCCGGTCCGCTCGCCATCTGGACCACGGCATAGATCAGCACACCCAGCAGGACAACGGCGGCCACCCCGGCGCTCCACACCACCGACTGTTGGTTGTGCCAACCGCCCTGGGCATCGGGGCCATCGCTGTCGTTCACGGCCGGGGATCGTAGGCTACGCAGCCGAACAGTTCGGAAACTGCCGAGGCGATCAGGCCCACCGGGCCAGAATCTCGTTGGCCCGGGCCGACAGCGCCCTCTGGAAGAACGGCCCGAAGCTGATCCGCCCGACCCCGAGCGGGCCGAACGATGCCGGATCGTCGGACTCGGGCAGCGCGATCGCATTGACCGGCAGGGGCAACTCGCCGGTCAGCCGGCGCATGACGTCCGGGGTGTGCCTGCCCACCGGATAGAGGCTGTCCGCACCGGCCTCGGCCGCCTCCTTCAGACGCGCGATAGCGCGGTCCACCCGGTCGGTATCGTCGCCGTCGCTACGGATGAACAGGTCGGTCCGGGCGTTGACGACGACGTGTACCCCGGCCGCGTCAGCGGCGGTGCGCAGCGCGCCGACCAGGGCGGCGTGCTCGCTCGACGAGCGCAACCGCTTGCCCTCCTTATGCACGGTGTCCTCAATGTTCAGCCCTACCGCACCGGCCCGCAGCAGCCCGGAGATCAACTCCTCGGCGGGCAGGCCGTAACCCGATTCGACATCCACCGAGATCGGGACGTCCACCTTCGCGGTGATCTGCCCGACGCGGGTCAGCAGATCCTCGAACGCCATACCCTCGCCGTCTTCCTTGCCGATCGAATCGGCCACCGGATGACTACCGACGGTCAGGGCGGCGAAACCCGCGGCCACCGACAGGTCCGCGGACCAGGCGTCCCACACCGTCGGCAGTAACACCGGATTGCCCGGCTGATGCAGCGCGAGTAGGGCGTCGGCCTTCGCCGCGAGTGAGTCGTGCGCGTCGGTACTCATCGAATCTCCATTGGTGGTCGTCGGCCGCAAAGCGGGTCGCTACAGCCAATCGCGGTAAGGACTGCGGCATTCCGAGACGTGATGCGGGTCACGTCTGGATTGTGAAGTGGCTAGCATTGGGTGTCGTAACGTGATCCATGACACCTTCAGCCCAAGGAGGTCACTTGTCCACCACCACCGATCTTGCCGAACTCCACGATCTCATCGGCGGTCTGCGCCGCTGTGTGACGTCGCTGCGGTCCCGTTATGGCGACAGCCCGGCGATGCGCCGCATCGTCCTCGACGCCGAACGGATCCTCAACGATGTCGAGATGCTCGACAGTGATGCCAGCGATCTCGATCTGGCCCGCTGCACCGTGCAACAGTCGGGCGAGAAAATTTCGATCCCGGACACCCAGTACGACAGCGATTTCTGGCGCGATGTCGATGACGAAGGCGTGGGCGGCCACAACAGAACCCGATGATCCTTATCTCGCTGATCTCTCCGATCTCCCTGAGGGTCCGGTCTGCGTCATCTCGTCGTGCCAGCAGCAGTTCTGCAGCACTTGATTTTCTCCGAAAGGGAACCGATTAGATGAGCGCGCCCACGTCGGACCGCAACGCGACCGGTGTCTTCTCGCCGACCCGTGCCCAGATCTCGCAGCGCACGCTGCGAACCGACGCCTGGTGGCGCTCGCCACTGATCGTCGATCTCGGCTTCGCGGCGTTCGTCATCTACGCCACGGTGCGAGCCTTCCTCCAGAACAATTACTTTGTTCCCGAGTACCACTACCTCACGCCGTTCTATTCCCCGTGCATCAGCACCGGGTGCACGCCGGAGGCCAGCGGTTTCTGGCCACAGATCCTGCCCGACGTCTGGTGGCTGCCGTACGCGGCGCTCTCACTGCCGTTCCTGCTGCTGTTCCGGCTGACCTGCTACTACTACCGCGGCGCCTACTACCGATCGGTCTGGCAGTCACCGACCGCTTGCGCGGTGGCCGAACCGCACGCGAAATACACTGGCGAGACGCGACTTCCGCTGATCATCCAGAACACGCACCGCTACTTCTTCTACATTGCGGCCATCATCTCGGTGATCAACACCTACGACGCCATCGAGGCCTTCCATTCGCCGTCCGGCTTCGGCTTCGGCTTGGGCAACATCATTCTGGTGATCAACGTCATCATGCTCTGGGTGTACACGATCTCCTGCCACTCCTGCCGGCACGCCGTCGGCGGCAAGCTCAAGCACTTCTCCAAACACCCTGTGCGGTACTGGATGTGGACACAGGTGAGCAGGCTCAACACCCGGCACAAGATGTACGCCTGGATCACCCTCGGCACCCTGATGCTGACCGATTTCTACGTCATGCTGGTAGCTAGCGGAACCATTTCCGATCTCAGATTCATTGGTTAACAAGTCAATTCACAAGCGTCGTCAAAAATGTAGCGAGGGTGGTCAATGGTTGAGCTCGAACGGCACCAGTACGACGTGGTCGTCATCGGTGCCGGCGGTGCGGGACTGCGTGCGGTCATCGAGGCCCGCGAACGGGGCTTGAAGGTCGCGGTGGTCACCAAGTCGTTGTTCGGTAAGGCGCACACCGTGATGGCCGAGGGTGGCTGCGCGGCGGCGATGAAGAACGTCAACAGCAAAGACTCGTGGCAGGTGCACTTCGGTGACACCATGCGCGGCGGGAAGTTCCTGAACAACTGGCGGATGGCCGAACTGCACGCGCAGGAGGCGCCCGACCGGGTGTGGGAGCTGGAGACCTACGGTGCACTGTTCGACCGCACCAAGGACGGCAAGATCAGCCAGCGCAACTTCGGCGGCCACACCTACCCGCGGCTGGCCCATGTCGGCGACCGCACCGGCCTGGAGATCATCCGCACCCTGCAGCAGAAGATCGTCTCGCTGCAGCAGGAGGACTTCAAGGAGCTGGGCGATTACGAGGCCCGGATCAAGGTCTTCCACGAGTGCTCCATCACCGACCTGATCAAGGACAATTCGGGAAGCGAAGGGCGGATCGCCGGCGCGTTCGGGTACTGGCGCGAAAGCGGCAACTTCATCCTGTTCGAGGCACCGGCAGTGGTGCTCGCCACCGGCGGTATCGGCAAGTCGTTCAAAGTGTCGTCGAACTCCTGGGAGTACACCGGCGACGGCCACGCCCTGGCGCTGCGGGCTGGTTCCAACCTGATCAACATGGAGTTCATCCAGTTCCACCCGACCGGGATGGTCTGGCCGTTGTCGGTCAAGGGCATCCTGGTAACCGAGGGCGTCCGCGGCGACGGCGGAGTGCTGAAGAACTCCGAGGGCAAGCGGTTCATGTTCGACTACATCCCGCCGGTGTTCAAGGGGCAGTACGCCGAGACCGAAGAAGAAGCCGACCAGTGGCTCAAGGACAACGACTCGGCCCGCCGCACCCCTGACCTGCTCCCCCGCGACGAGGTCGCCCGCGCCATCGTCGCCGAGGTCAAGGCCGGCCGCGGCACCCCGCACGGCGGCGTCTACCTCGACATCGCCTCCCGGATGCCTACCGAGGAGATCAGACGCCGGCTGCCGTCGATGTATCACCAGTTCCTCGAGCTGGCCGAGGTCGACATCACCAAGGACGAGATGGAGGTCGGCCCGACCTGTCACTACGTGATGGGTGGCATCGAGGTCGATCCCGACACCGGTGGCGCGGCGACTCCCGGACTGTTCGCGGCCGGTGAGTGTTCCGGCGGCATGCACGGCTCCAACCGCCTCGGCGGCAACTCGCTGTCCGACCTGCTGGTGTTCGGCCGCCGTGCCGGGCTCGGCGCCTCCGACTACGTGCGGGCACTGGCCGACCGGCCGAAGCCCCCCGAGGAGGCCGTCGAAGAGGCCACCAAGATGGCGTTGGCGCCCTATGAGAAACACGACAACCCCGAGAACCCGTACACGCTGCACGCCGAGCTCCAGCAGTCGATGAACGACCTCGTCGGCATCATCCGCAAGAAGGAAGAGGTCGAGGAGGCGCTGGTCAAGCTCGACGAGCTGCGAGGTCGCCTGCAGAACGTCGCTGTCGAGGGTGGCCGGATCTACAACCCGGGCTGGCACCTGGCCATCGACATGCGGAACATGCTCCTGGTCAGCGAATGCGTCGCCAAGGCCGCGCTGCAGCGCACGGAGAGCCGCGGCGGGCACACCCGCGACGACTACCCGGCGATGGACGCCAACTGGCGCAACACGCTGCTGGTCTGCAAGACCACCGAGGCCGCGAGCGCCGAGGCGATGGTGCCCCGGGTGACCGTCGAACCCGAGCAGCAGGTGCCGATGCGACCAGACCTTCTGGAGACCTTCGAGCTCTCGGAGCTGGAGAAGTACTACACCGACGCCGAATTGACCGAGCATCCCGAACGGAAGGGCTGACGATGGCTGCTTATGACGCGAGTCTGCGGGTCTGGCGCGGCGACGAAGACGGCGGTGAGCTCAAGGACTACACCGTCGAGGTCAACGACGGTGAGGTGGTGCTCGACATCATCCACCGTCTGCAGGCCACCCAGGCGAATGACCTCGCCGTGCGCTGGAACTGCAAGGCAGGCAAGTGCGGCTCCTGCTCGGCGGAGATCAATGGCCGGCCGCGGCTGATGTGCATGACCCGGATGTCGACGTTCGGCGAGGACGAGACCGTCACCGTCACGCCGCTGCGGACCTTCCCCGTGATGCGCGACCTGGTCACCGATGTGTCGTTCAACTACACCAAGGCCAGGGAGATCCCGTCGTTCACCCCGCCGAAGGATCTGCAGCCAGGCGACTACCGCATGCAGCAGGAGGATGTGAACCGCAGCCAGGAGTTCCGCAAGTGCATCGAGTGCTTCCTGTGCCAGAACACCTGCCACGTCGTCCGCGACCATGAGGAGAACAAGGAAGCCTTCGCTGGTCCGCGGTATCTGATGCGTCAGGCCGAGCTCTCGATGCATCCTTTGGACACGCTGGATCGCCGCAATATGGCGCAGGAGGAGAACGGTCTGGGCCTGTGCAACATCACCAAGTGCTGCACCGAGGTCTGCCCCGAGCACATCAAGATCACCGATAACGCGCTGATCCCGATGAAGGAGCGCGTGGCGGACAAGAAGTACGACCCGATCGTCTGGCTGGGTAACAAACTCTTCAGGCGATGAGGGCGATAAGCCGGTAGACGTGGATTGGCGGCGTAGGCTCGGGTCAGCCGCCAGTCAACGTCGAAAGGCTGCACTGTGAATATTCGAAAAGCGACGAATCCCCGAGAAACCGCCAGCGTCAACGACATTCGCACGGCGATCCGGGAGTTATCGGCCCGTGCGGAGCTGGCTCGTAAAGAGGGCCGCCCGGCTGACGCCGAGGAAATCGAGAAGCGCGTCCAGGGCTATCGGGAGGAACTCGCGCAGCGGCCCTAGTTCGGCGACCGATGCGGGGCGAGGAACGAGCCCAGCTGAGGAGCCGAACAATCAGGCAACAACCGGCGACCGATGCGGGGCGAGGAACGAGCCCAGCCGAGGAGCCGAACAATCAGGCAACAACCGGCGACCTCCGGCGCTAAGTGCCCAACCGCCGGAATGCGCTGCGGTGGAACACGATCGGCGCGATATCGTCGTGCACGGTGATGTCTTCGACTCGCAACACCACGATCGTGTGATCCCCTGCCAGCACCAGCTGGTCGATAGCGGTCTCAATCCAGACGCTGGTGCCATGGATGAACACTGCACCGCCCTCGGTCGAGGTCGTCTCCAGGCCGGCGAACCGGTCACCGGTCTTGGCGGCGAGTGTTTTCGCGGCCGCGTCATGTGACTCTCCGAGCACGGAGATCCCGAGCTTGGGCAGGTCCTTGAGCTTGGGCCAGGTCGTCGAGGTGTTCTGCACGCTGAATGACACCAGCGGCGGCTCGAGCGATACCGGGACGAAGGTGCTCGCGGCCAATCCCACCCGCTCGCCGTCAACCTCCGCGGCGATCGCAATCACACCGGACGGGAAGTGCCCGAACGCCTCTCGCAGAGCGGCAGGCGACAGGTTGCTGTTGGTGTTCATACTCCTCGAGAGATTAGTCCGCCCAGCGCTGCGCCTCGACTGCAGGCGCCCGATCCTGCCGAAGTGGCACGTCGAGTCCGTCGTAGATACCCGGCTTCTGTTCGGCAAGCCAGCTGATGGCCCCCAACAGGCGATTGGCCGCGGTGGTGTTTCCGCCGTCGGCCCGCGAACCGCCGGGCAGGTCGGCGCGCACGACCATGCTCAGCACCGGATCCCCGTACACGATGACGCGGTGATCGCCTGCGCCCTCGTCGGGCTGCGGCCAGTCCGGCGCGCATGCCGGGTCGATTCGCGTGATGTGGTCGATGACGACGCGCGGCCGGCCGGCAACCGAGCCGATGACCTTGAGCCAGAACGCCCCCTGGGTACCGGCCTCGAAATGGCCCATCACATTGTCGACGGCCGATTCGAGCGGCCGACGTTCCAGTTCTTCGGTGATCTCGTCGATCTCCAGGCCCAACCCGCGCCCGATCAGCCGGATGTTCCCACCCCAGACCATCGTCGGAACGGACGGCAGCAGCATCATCGGGGTCTCGTCCATGGGCCCGCCGAACCCGCAGGAGACCCGGACCGCGTACGGCTGGTCGTAGGTGGAGTAGTCGAAGATCTCCTGGCAGTGAATGGTGTCGATCCTCGTGCACAGGCCCGCCGCGACCACGGCCAAGGCGTCGTTCCCCCAACCAGGGTCGACGCCGCTGACAAGCAGTGTCCCACCGCCGGCCTCGGCTGCGTCGGCGAGTCGCTCGCGCAGTTCAGCCGGCGCGGAGGTCGGGTCGTAGAGGGAGTACAAGGCCGGGGTGACGACATGCAAGCCGGCCCGCAGGCAGCGTTCCACGTCGTCCGCGGCCTCGTCGGGCCGGATGTCACCGGACGCCATATAGGCCACCGCATCACAGCCGGCGAGGGCGGCGTCGGCATCGGTGGTCGCCGTGATTCCGGTCGGTTCCGCGACTGCGGCGAACGAGGCGGCGTCACGCCCTGCCTTCTCCGGCGAGGACGTAATCACGGCGGCCAGTTCCAGACCGGGGAAACCCAGCAACGACCTGATCGCCGTCGCCCCCATATTGCCTGTTCCCCATACCGCTACACGTTGTCGCATTCGCCCACCGTAACCCCCACTGGCCAGGGAAAAGAGCAGAATCAGCAGGTCGTTCACCAGACCCAACCCAACCAGTGGGTTGGGTTGCTCACATCAACTTGCAATTGGGTTACCGGCCGGTATAGTCAGGGGGGTTACTGGTGGGTAACTTAACCCTAGAACCCAACCAGAGTGAAGCCACAAAAGCCCTGAAGCCAGCCGGCATTCTCATCGAGGAGGAAGCATCGTGAGCCACTACAAACCCAACGTGCGCGACCAGGAGTTCAACCTTTTCGAGGTACTCGGCTTCGAGAAGGCACTCGGTCATGGCTCCTACGCCGACGTGGACACCGACACCGTGCGCGAGATGCTGCACGAGATGAGCCGCCTCGCCGAAGGCCCGGTCGCCGAATCCTTCGTCGACGGCGATCGCAATCCGCCCGTCTTCGACCCCGAGACCCACTCTGTGAAGCTGCCGGAGTCCTTCAAGAAGTCGGTCGCCGCAGTCATCGAGGCCGGCTGGGACAAGGTCGGCATCGAAGAGGAGCTCGGTGGCACGCCGATGCCCCGCGCACTCGTCTGGGCACTCGCCGAGCACGTGCTGGGCGCCAACCCCGCGGTCTGGATGTACGGCGGCGGCGCAGGCTTCGCCAGCATCTTCTACAAGCTGGCCACCGAAGAGCAGAAGAAATGGGCCATCATCGCAGCTGAGCGCGGCTGGGGCTCGACCATGGTATTGACCGAGCCGGACGCCGGCTCCGACGTCGGCGCCGGTCGGACCAAAGCCGTCAAGCAGGACGACGGCTCCTGGCACATCGACGGCGTGAAGCGGTTCATCACCTCTGCCGACTCCGACGACATGTTCGAGAACATCTTCCATTTGGTCCTGGCCCGGCCGGAAGGCGCGGGCCCGGGCACCAAGGGTCTGTCGCTGTTCTTCGTTCCCAAGTTCCACTTCGACCCCGAGACCGGCGAACTGGGCGAGCGCAACGGCGCCTTCGTCACCAACGTCGAGCACAAGATGGGCCTCAAAGTCTCCACCACCTGTGAGCTCACCTTCGGTCAGCACGGCGTTCCGGCCAAGGGCTGGCTGGTCGGCGAGGTCCACGACGGTATCGCGCAGATGTTCGACGTCATCGAGATGGCCCGCATGCTGGTCGGGACCAAGGCCATCGCGACGCTGTCGACGGGCTACCTCAACGCTCTGGAGTACGCCAAGAGCCGTATCCAGGGCGCCGACCTGACCCAGATGACCGACAAGACCGCACCGCGCGTCACCATCACCCACCACCCGGACGTGCGCCGCTCACTGATGACCCAGAAGGCCTACGCCGAGGGCCTTCGTGCGCTGTACATGTTCACCGCGTCCTACCAGGACGCCGAGGTCGCCAAGGCCCTGCACGATGTGGATGGCGAGCTGGCGGTGAAGGTCAATGACCTCATGCTGCCGATCGTCAAGGGTGTGGGCTCCGAGCAGGCGTACGCCAAGCTCACCGAGAGCCTGCAGACCTTCGGCGGTTCGGGCTTCCTGCAGGACTACCCGATCGAGCAGTACATCCGTGACGCCAAGATCGACTCCCTCTACGAGGGCACGACCGCCATCCAGGCGCAGGACTTCTTCTTCCGCAAGATCGTCCGCGACAAGGGTGTGGCGCTGGCCCATGTGGCCGGTCAGATCGACACGTTCGTCAAGAACGAGTCCGGCAACGGCCGCCTCAAGACCGAGCGCGAACTGCTGGCCACCGCCCTGGTCGACGTGCAGGGGATGGCCGCTTCGCTGACCGGCTATCTGATGGCCGCGCAGGAAGACACCGCCAGCATCTACAAAGTGGGCCTCGGTTCGGTGCGCTTCCTGCTGAGCGTCGGCGATCTGATGATCGGCTGGTTGCTGCAGCGTCAGGCCGCAGTCGCCATCGAGAAGCTCGACGCCGGTGCGACGGGCTCGGAGAAGTCCTTCTACGAGGGCAAGATCGCGGTGGCGTCGTTCTTCGCGAAGAACTTCCTGCCCCTGCTGACCAGCACGCGCATCGTCCTCGAGAACATCGACAACGAGGTCATGGAACTGGACGAGGCGTCCTTCTAAGCCTGGACCTCAGCCTCGACGCTCAAGGCTCCCGCTTCGGCGGGGGCCTTTTGTGTTCGCGGGGTAAGGCAGGTGGGGGCGCCTTGACCATCACCGCACGGGTGTACAGCAGCTGAAAGCCGTTGTTCTGGACGTTCTTCTGCGAGGTCGAGCCGGGCGCGGTGGCGACGACCGCGATATCGCATCCAGCCTGGGCGGCTTTCCACAGCCGGGCCGCCAACAGCGCAGTCTGTACGCCACGGCGCCGGAACGCCGGGGCGGTGGCGGCGCCGGTGAGCTGGGCGATGCCGTCTGTCAGACGGACGCTGCCGCCGCCAGCGATGACGCCGTCGCACATCGCGACATAGGCGATGGCCCCGGCCTGCTCGAAGTCACGCTCGGCACGGTCGATGACGTCCCGCGGAAACTCCTCGTGGCTGGGCACCCCCTCGTTGGCGGAATCAGCAGAGTCGGGATGAGCAAAGCCCTCCACCACCACGTCGACCCACGCGTCGATATCGTTGGTCGCACGCACCTCGATCCCGTGGGGTGCGGCGGGCTCGGCATTCAGCCGAAGACCGTGACCTAGCACGTTCTCGAATCCGACCAGCCGGTAGCCGCGATCCGCCAGCAGCGCAGCCACATCCGGGTCTGCGAGGTTGGATAGCTCAACTTGGACGGCGACGCCGCAGGCGAACATTGCCCGTTCCATCTCGTCCCAGGCGGCGCCGTCGGGAACCCCATCGAAGCCCAACCCCACAACCTTGTTCATGGGCGAAGCACTCTCGGCGAAGCACGCGAAACCGCCAGCCACGGGAATGGCCAGACCCTTGGCACCTCTCCGGCGGGCAGCCTCGGTCGCGGCCAGGATGAGATGAGCTTCGGCTGATTCGATGCGCCGTGCCAGGCTCGTACCGCAGAACAGGGGCATATCGTCCACGCCGCGATTGTCCACGCTCGGCAAGCACCGCGAAACTGATATTGATGTCGCGGATGACCGCCGCTGGATTCCCCTCACGTCCAGCGGCGGTCTCTTATCCGCGTCGAGATCGGGCCCGGATAAGAGGATGCCCCGTGTTGCCGTCGGGTCGGGGGGTCAGACGGCAACACGGAGCTATCCATATCATCGCTTACCCGAGCGCCGACGTTACGAAACCCACGACTAATTTTCGAACTATTTTGGGCAACGTTTGGCAGCGCTCTGACGTCAGGCTTCGAGAATTGCAGCAACGCCTTGGCCGCCGGCCGCGCAGATCGAGATGAGGCCGCGGACCGGCTTGCCCGTCTCCGCCTTCTTCTCCGCCAGCTGCTTGGCGAGTTGCGCGACGATCCGGCCGCCCGTTGCCGCGAAGGGATGGCCGGCGGCGAGCGACGAACCGTTGACGTTGAGCTTGGACCGGTCGATGGAACCCAGCGCGCTGTCCAGGCCGAGCCGCTCCTTGCAGTACTCCTCGGACTCCCATGCCGCCAGCGTGGCCAGCACCACTGACGCAAATGCCTCGTGAATTTCGTAAAAGTCGAAGTCCTGCAAGGTCACGCCGTTGCGTGCCAGCAGTCGCGGCACCGCGTAGGTCGGCGCCATCAACAGGCCGTCGGAGCCGTTGACATAATCCACTGCGGCGGTCTCACCGTCGACGAAGTAGGCCAGCACCGGAAGCGAACGCTCCTGCGCCCATTCGTCACTCGACAGCAACGCCACCGAGGCGCCGTCGGTCAACGGTGTCGAGTTGCCCGCAGTCATCGTCGCGTCGCCGTTCTTCACCCCGAAGACCGGCTTGAGCTTCGCCAGTTTCTCGACTGTCGAGTCGGCACGCAGGTTGTTGTCGCGGTACAGCCCCAGAAAAGGACTGACGAGGTCGTCGAAGAAACCGCGGTCGTAGGCGGCGGCCATGTTCTGGTGACTGGCCGCGGCGAGGGCGTCCTGGTCGACGCGTTTGATGCCCATCTGTTTGGCGGTGATGGCGGCGTGCTCGCCCATCGACATGCCGGTGCGCGGTTCGCCGTTGGTGGGGATCTCGACGCCGAGTGCGGCGGGCAACTTGCCGACCAGTTTGAGCCGGTCGACGTTCGACTTCCCGCGACGCAGGCCGAGCAGGACCCGGCGCAGGTCGTCGCCGAAGGCGATCGGGGCGTCGGAGGTGGTGTCCACCCCGCCTGCCGCTCCCGAGTCGTACTGGCCGAGCGCGATGCCGTTGGCAACCGCGATCGCGGACTGCAACCCGGTGCCACAGGCCTGCTGCAGGTCATAGGCCGGGGTGTAGGGCGACAACGCGCTGCCCAGCACGCATTCCCGCATGAGGTTGAAGTCCCGGCTGTGTTTGAGCACCGCGCCTCCGACGACGGCCCCGAGGCGCTCTCCTTCGAGGTGGAACCGGTCGATGAGGCCGGTCAGCGCCGCGGTGAACATGTCCTGGTTGGACGCCTGCGCGTAGGCGCTGTCGGATCGCGCAAACGGGATCCGGTTACCGCCGAGAATGGCCACTCGGCGGACGGACTTGGTATCGGCCACGGTTTTCTCCAGTTCTTTCTGTATGACGAGAGACTTCCACGTGTCGAGAGTCATACTACCCACCGTTCTTACTCTGGAGTAAGTTCGTGATTCATATGACAACCCGGGTACCCCCACCCGACGAAGTACCCATATCCACGAAAGGCAGCGCAGTGGCTACCGATCTGTTCTCCCAAGTCGTCAACTCGGGCCCCGGGTCATTCCTGGCCAAACAGCTGGGCGTTCCCCAGGCCGAGAACCTGCGGCGCTACCGCGCCGGCGAACCAGCGCTGGCCGGCTCGCTGCTGATCGGCGGTACGGGCCGCGTCGCCGAGCCGATGCGCACCGCCCTGGCCGAGGACTACGACCTCGTCGGGGACAACCTCGGCGGCCGCTGGGCGGATTCGTTCGGCGGGCTGCTGTTCGACGCCACCGGGATCACCACCCCCGTGGGACTCAAGGCGCTGCACGACTTCTTCACGCCGCTGCTGCGCAACATCGGCCACTCCGGCCGCATCGTCGTGGTCGGTACCACCCCTGACCGGACCGGCTCCATCGACGAACACATCGCGCAGCGCGCGCTGGAGGGCTTCACCCGCTCACTCGGCAAGGAAATGCAGCGCGGTGCCACCGTGTCGTTGGTGTATCTCTCACCGGACGCCAAACCCGCCGCAACGGGCCTGGAGTCCACGCTGCGATTCATCCTGTCGGCGAAGTCGGCCTACGTCGACGGCCAGGTCTACTACGTCGGGCCCGCCGATTCGACCCCGCCGGCCGACTGGGACAAGCCGCTGGACGGCAAAGTGGCCATCGTCACCGGCGCCGCGCGCGGTATCGGCGCCACCATCACCGAGGTGTTCGCCCGCGACGGCGCCAAGGTGGTCGCCATCGACGTCGAAGGTCCGGCAGGTGCCTCCGATGCTCTCTTCACGCAGGCCGCCAAGGTCGGTGGCACCGCGCTGGCTCTCGACGTGACCGCCGCCGACGCCGTCGACCGCATCACCGAACACCTGCGAGAACACCATGCCGGGCGGGCCGACGTACTGGTCAACAATGCCGGCATCACCCGCGACAAGCTCCTGGCCAATATGGACGACGCCCGTTGGAACGCCGTCGTCGCCGTGAATCTACTTGCGCCGCAACAACTCACCGAAGGTCTGGTCGCCAACGGCAGCATCACCGACGGCGGCCGGATCGTGGGTCTGTCATCGATGGCCGGCATCGCCGGCAACCGTGGCCAGACCAACTACGCTGCCACCAAAGCCGGGATGATCGGCCTGACACAGGCACTCGCGCCGGTACTGGCAGACAAGGGCATCACCATCAACGCCGTCGCACCCGGGTTCATCGAGACCGCCATGACTGCTGCGATCCCGCTGGCCACCCGCGAGGTCGGGCGGCGAATGAACTCCCTGTTCCAGGGCGGTGAACCCGTCGACGTCGCGGAAGCCATCGCGTTCTTCGCCAGCCCCGCCTCCAATGCCGTGACCGGCAACGTGATCCGGGTGTGCGGCCAGGCCATGTTGGGGGCCTGATGAGCAGCACTGGAGATGAGCCCAGCGGCCTGATGAACATGGTGCGCGCCGCGGCCGGCGCGCTGCCCTTCATCCCGCGCGGCGACGAGTTGCCACGGCGCACCGTGACGGTGCCCGAGCTGGCCATCGACCGCGAAAATGTCGCGGCCTATGCCGCCATCACCGGGCTGCGGTACGGCGACACCGTGCCTCTGACCTACCCGTTCGCGCTGACCTTCCCGATCATGATGTCGCTGGTGTCGGGCTTCGACTTTCCTTTTGCCGCAATGGGATCGGTCCACATCGAGAACCACATCACGCAGTACCGCCCGATCGCGGTCACCGACGCCGTCGGAGTCGCCGTGCACGCCGAGAACCTGCGCGAACACCGCAAGGGCCTGCTCGTCGACCTGGTCACCGACGTCAACGTGGGCAACGAGACGGTCTGGCACCAGGTCACGACGTTCCTGCACCAACAGCGGACCAGCCTGTCCGATGAACCCAAACCTCCGCCCCAGAAGCAGCACAAGCTGCCGCCGCCGAACTCCATCCTGCGCATCTCCCCCGCCCAGATCCGGCGGTACGGCGCGGTCGGTGGCGACCTCAACCCGATCCACATGAATGCCATCGCCGCCAAGTTGTTCGGCTTCCCCACCGTCATCGCCCACGGCATGTTCAGTGCGGCCGCAGTCCTGGCCAATATCGAAGGCCAGCTGCCGCCGGCGGTCCGGTACTCGGTGAAATTCGGTAAGCCGGTACTGCTGCCCGCGAGCGCAGGGCTCTACGTCGAACACGTAGAGAACGGTTGGGACCTGATCCTGCGCAACATGTCGAAGGGCTATCCCCACCTGACCGGCAGCATTCGGGGTCTCTAACTCGCCACGAGCACGACGCGTCACTTGGTAGTCTCGAAATTCAGTTAGCTACTCGGCCCTCCTGGCATGTGCTGGGGCCGCGCATCATTGCTGAACGGGGCGGAGACGGTGACGGTGACGTTGCTGAAGCGGTGGTGGCAGCAACCGACTCATTACGACTGGCTCAGTGGATACCTGCATGCCCGCCGAATGAGCGGCGCGGCCAGGTGCATGATGGCGTCGATCTCACTGACGCTGTCGCTGTGCCTGGTGGCATTGCTGACCAGCGCAGATGGGGCGGTCGGCGCGGTACCGGTGGGGATGACGTGGACAGCCTTCGCGGGCGGGATGTTCGGCGTCGCACTGTGGGTGACGCGCTGGCCGACCCGGGCACAATCCCTGGCGTTTGCGGTGGTGACCAACACGTCGATCGCGCTGGCCTGTCTGGCTCATCCGAATCCGCTGGCCGGCCTCGTCGGCTGTATCGCCTTCGCGACCAGCGGCGCGTACATCGCCTTCTTCCACACCTCCAAATACGTGTTCTACAACTTCGCCGTCGCCGCCGGCGTTGCGCTGTACCAGGCGATCAGGCTGGCGAGGGCCGGACATCTCGCGATGGCCGCGGTCGACCTCTTCCTGGTGCTCCAGGTCAACATCGCCTTGCCGATGGCCATCACGGTGCTGATCCGCGCGCTCGGCAACGACCTCGCCCACGCCGACCGTGACCCACTCACCGGTCTGCTCAACCGGCGGGCATTTCAGCAGAAAGCGCTGGGACTCCTGTTGGCCCGCCCGGCGCCCAACATGTTCCTGTTGGTCGTGGTGGTCGACCTGGACAACTTCAAATCGCTCAACGATCGTCACGGCCACGCAGCCGGCGATCAGGCACTGGTCCAGGTCGCCAATGCGCTGCGCGCGAGCACCAGAGATACGGCGATCACCGCGCGCAGTGGTGGCGAGGAATTCATCGTCGTCGACACGTCCTATGCCAGTGACCCCGGACCCCTGGCGACACGGATCTGCAATGCGATCGCGAATCTGCCGATCCCGGTGACGGCGAGTATCGGAACTGCCTGCGCCCCTCTGCACGACGCCCAGGACGGCGAGCACCAGGCTTTGATCGACGGTCTGGTGACCGCCGCCGACCAGGCGATGTACCGCGCTAAACGATTCGGCGGCAACCGCTTTCACCATCATGGCACCATGAACTGACGAGCTTCGTCACAAATGCGCGGATACCGAGCCCGGTGCCGAGCTCGCCTCGACGCCGTCCCGCTCGGCGGGTTTTCCTTTCAGGCCGCGCCAGAACAGGTTGATCATCAGCTCGGCCGCGTCGTCGACATCGACATCGCCTGCGCTGACCCGGGTGGCCACCGCCTCACCGGCACCCACCAGCGCGATCGCCATCATCTGAAAGTCGGCCTCCGGCTCCGGATTCCGAGTGCCTGCGCTGAGCATCCTGGCGACCAGGTCGATGATCCGCTCACGGCCCTCGCGCACCGTGTGCGCGAAGGCCTGCGAGCTGGTGGCCTGGGTGTACAACACGATCCAAGAAGCCCGGTTGGCGTCGATATAGCTCAGAAAGGACAAGATGATGCCGCGCAGCATGTCTTTGGGCGGCAGCTTGAAATCAATGTCCGCCCGCACCGCCTCGATGAATCTGCCCAGCTCCCGGGACAGGCAGGCGCCGAACAGTTCCTCTTTCGAGCCGTAGTACAGATACAGCATCGGTTTGGAGATCTCGGCTTTGGCGGCGATCGCATCCATCGACGTCTCGTGATAGCCGTTGATGGAGAAGACCTGCACGGCGGCGTCGAGCATCTGTTGCTCCCGGACGGCACGCGGCAACCGCTTGGTACCACCTGCCATACGTGATCGTTCCTTCCTGACCTGACTGCCCGCTGACTTCAGGGTAGGCAATGCAGAGCCGGCATGGGTGACAAGCTCGCGACGTAGGCCTCTCAGCAGTGCGGGTTGGGCCCCTTGAACGACGCCACCCGCAGCACCGAGTTGTCGATGGCAGGCATCGCAAGTTCGCCGGCGGCGACGGCTTTCTCCAGTCGATCCAGCACCGCTGGTACCTCCTCGGTGGTCACCCACAGAGCGACGTCCGCGCCGGCCTGCAGGCTGCGCAGCACCGCCTCGGCGACCCCGTAATGGGCGTTGATCGCCGCCATCGACGACAGATCGTCGGTGAAGATCGGCCCGTCGAACGGCGGACCGCCATAGCCGCCGTTGCGCAGCAGGTCGTAGGCGGGACGGCTCAGACTCGCCGGATCGGTGCCGGTCAGGTCGGGTACCTGCAGGTGCCCGACCATCACCGCGACCGGGGCCTGCGTCGTCAACGTCCGGTACGGGACCAGATCGTTGTTCTGCAGGTCGGCAAGCGGCGGCGTCACCACGCCGCCGGTATGCGAGTCGCCGGAGCCGTGGCCGTGGCCGGGGAAGTGCTTCAGCACGGGTAACAGGCCGGCGTCCCGCAGCCCGCGGGCGTAGGCGCCGGCGTATTCGGTGACGACGGCCGGGTCCGAACCGAAGGACCGGTCGCCGATCACGTCGTCGTCGGGCTCGGTGGTGACATCCGCGACCGGCGCGAAATCGACGGTGATGCCCAGCTTCCGCATCGCCTGGCCACGCGCCAGGGCGATCGCATACACCTGGTCGGGCGTCTGGGTCTGTGCCAGGACCCGCGGCGACTGCTGGTCCCCGATCAGCTTCGCCAGCCGCTCGACCCGGCCGCCTTCCTCGTCGACGCTGACCGCCAGCGGCAGTGGGCCCGCGCCGGCGGTGATCGCGGTCAGTGCTCCGTCCGACAGCATCGACAGGTCGGTCCAGCTGCCGATGAAGATTCCGCCGACGTGATAGTCGGTCACCACGGCGCGCGCATCGTCGGCGCCGGTGACCCCGACCATCAGCAGTTGAGCGAGCTTGTCGCGGGTCGACATGGCGCCGAGCATGGCCGCCGGATCACCACAGGCCTGAGTGGCCGGAGCGGCGGGCGCCGAGGTGGAGGCCGGCGCGGAAGCCTCCGAGGAGGGGGTGGCCGAGGCCGGGTGCGGCCCCGATGAGCACGCCATCAACAGGGCGAGCGGCGCCGCCAGGGACACCAACGTGTGCGCCCGCAGTCTCCAGAAAGCCATGCCCCACTGTGTCATGGCCCCTCGGGCCGCCCGGTCGGTAGCTGTCGAACGCGCCATGCCGACCGGGCTTCCGGATCGGCACGACGGCGCCGGCCGATCGCGCGATCCGGGCCCCGACCGCTCCCGTGCTAGTTTGGCGGGCGACCCGCCTATCCCTGTCACACAGCGAGGAGCCCGCATGACCCGGTTCGTGGTGCCGGCCGTCGCCAGCATTGTGGTCGGTCTGCTGCTCGGTGCAGCCGGGGTTTTCGGGGTGACGCTGATGGTGCAGCAAGACACCAAGCCGCCGCTGGTCGCGGGTGATCCCGCTTCGTCGGTGCTGAACCGCGTCGAGTACGGCGACCGCGGCTAGGCCGGATTTGTCCTGAGCGTTCTGTCCGAACCGGCCCTCGGGTCGGCTACGCCTCCCCTCTCGACAGCTCTCTCCCGACGGTGGCTGTGGCTCGTCGGCGCCGTCGCACTGGCGCTGGCCTTCGCCCAGTCCCCGGGCCTCATCTCTCCTGACACCAAACTCGACCTCACCGCCAACCCGCTGCGGTTCCTGGCCAGGGCGGCGAATCTGTGGAACAGCGAGCTGCCGTTCGGCCAGGCCCAGAATCAGGCTTACGGCTATCTCTTTCCGCACGGGGCGTTCTTCCTGGCCGGTGACCTGCTCGGGCTGCCGGGCTGGGTCACCCAGCGGTTGTGGTGGGCGCTGCTGCTGACCGCCGGCTTCTGGGGCCTGCTGCGGGTCGCGGAGAAACTGAACATCGGCACGACGCCGTCGCGGCTCATCGCTGCGGTGGCGTTCGCCTTGTCGCCGCGGGTGCTGACCACCCTCGGCTCGATATCGTCGGAAACCCTGCCGATGATGCTGGCGCCCTGGGTGCTGCTGCCGGTCATCACGGCGCTGCGCGGTGACAATCAAAGACCGCTGCGGGTCCTGGCGGCCCGCGCGGGGTTGGCCCTGGCACTGATGGGTGCGGTCAATGCGGTCGCCACCCTCACCGGCTGTCTGCCCGCCATCATCTGGTGGGCCTGTCACCGCCCGAACCGGCAGTGGCTGCGCTTCAGCGGGTGGTGGTTGCTGTCCAGCGTGCTGGCGGTGCTCTGGTGGGCCGTCGCGCTGGTGCTCCTGGGCCGAATCAGCCCGCCGTTCCTGGACTTCATCGAATCCTCTGGCGTGACCACGCAGTGGGCATCGCTGACCGAGATGCTGCGCGGTACCGACAGCTGGACCCCGTTCGTCGCGCCCACGGCCACCGCGGGCGCCTCGCTG
The DNA here is from genome assembly GCF_025822605.1 of Mycolicibacterium komossense. Lineage (GTDB taxonomy): Bacteria > Actinomycetota > Actinomycetes > Mycobacteriales > Mycobacteriaceae > Mycobacterium > Mycobacterium komossense. Next base: position 25,618 of record NZ_JACKTY010000018.1, read on the forward strand.
GTCACCGGTCCGGCGGCGATCCTCGCGACCACTCTGGTGGCCGCGGCGGGACTGGCCGGCCTGGCGTCGCGGTCGATGCCTGCCCGCGGCCGGCTGGTGACGATGCTGCTGATCGGTGTCGTCCTGCTGGCGCTGGGCTATTCGGGTGGGCTGGGCTCACCGCTGGCCCACCAGGTGCAGCTGTTCCTCGATGCCGGCGGCGCTCCGCTGCGCAATGTGCACAAGCTCGAACCGGTCCTGCGGCTGCCGCTGACGCTGGGGCTGGCGCACCTGCTGGGCCGCATCCCGCTGCCGGGCAGCGCACCAAGGCCGGTGTGGATTCGCGCCTTCGCCCATCCCGAGGATGACAAACGGGTCGCGGTCGGGATCGTGGTGCTCGTCGCGCTCACCGTCGGCACCTCGATCGCCTGGACGGGACGGCTGACCCCGCCAGGCGCCTTCACCGGGATTCCGCAGTATTGGCACGCCGCGGCAGACTGGCTGACCGAGCACAACACCGGTACCCCCACGCCGGGCCGCGTCCTGGTGGTTCCCGGTGCGCCGTTCGCCACCCAGGTCTGGGGCACCAGCCACGATGAGCCACTCCAGGTACTGGGCGAAAGCCCGTGGGGGGTACGCGATTCCATTCCACTCAACCCACCCGAGACGATTCGCGCGCTGGACTCGGTGCAACGCCTGTTCGCGGCGGGTCGGCCGTCCGCCGGACTCGCCGACACCCTTGCCAGGCAAGGAATTTCGTATCTGGTGGTACGAAACGACCTGGACCCCGACACCTCCCGCTCGGCGCGGCCGATCCTGGTGCACCGCACCATCGACGGGTCGCCGGGACTGGAGAAGGCGGCCCAGTTCGGCGACCCCACCGGTCCGGGGACGCTGGAGGGGTTCATCACCGACAGCGGGCTTCGGCCACGATATCCGGCGGTGGAGATCTACCGGGTCGATACGCCGACCAACCCCGCAGCGCCCTATCTGACCGACAGCGACTCGATGGCCCGTGTCGATGGTGGGCCCGAAGTTCTTCTGCGCCTTGATGAACGGCGACGGCTACGCAACCAGCCGCTGCTGGGCCCGGCCCTGCTGACCGCCGACGCGCAGCGTGCCGGCCTGCCGGTGCCCGTCGTCACCGTCACCGACACCCCAGTGGTCAGAGAGACCGACTACGGCCGCGTCGACGACCATTCGTCGGCGGCCCGCGCCAACGACGATCAGCGTCATACCTTCAACCGGGTGCCGGACTATCCCACGCCCGGCGCCGCGCCGGTCGAGGGCGGTTGGTCCGGAGGCCGGCTGACGGCGTCGAGCTCGGCGGCGGATTCCACCGCACTGCCCTATGTCGCGCCGGGAACCGGGCCCGCCGCGGCGATCGACGGGGACAGCGGCACCAGTTGGGTGTCCAACAGCCTGCAGGCGGCGGTGGGCCAGTGGCTGCAAGTCGACCTCGACCACCCCGTCACCAACGCGACGCTGACGTTGACACCCAGCCCGACGGCGGTCGGCGCCCAGGTCGACAGGGTTCAGGTCTCGACCGCCAACGGCACCTCCACGGTGAAGATCGACGAACCCGGCACCCCGCTGACGGTGGCGCTGCCCGTCGGCGAGACGCCGTGGGTGCGGATCACCGCGGTCGGCACCACCGACGGGTCCAGCGGAGTGCAGTTCGGTATCACCGACCTGTCCCTGACGCAGTACGACGCCGCCGGATTCGCCCAACCCGTCAGCCTGCGCCACACCCTGCTAATCCCGGGCCCACCACAGGCATCGCAGGTTGCCCAGTGGGACTTGGGTTCTGAGCTGCAGGGCAGGCCGGGATGCGCGTCGGCACCGGACGGGGTGCACTGCGCGGCGTCGATGGCTCTCGCCCCGGAAGAACAGGTCAACTTCAGCCGGATGCTGACCGTGCCCGCACCGATCAGCGTGCTGCCGACTGTCTGGGTGCACGGCAGGCAAGGACCAAATCTGGCCGACCTGATCCGGGAGCCGGGCACCACCCACGCCGACGGCGACTCGGATGTCATCGACGTGCTGGGGTCGGCGTACGCGGCCACCGACGGTGACCCGCGCACGGCTTGGACCGCCCCGCAGCGCGGTGTCGGACAGCACTCGGCACCGTCGCTGACACTGACCTTGCCGCAGCCCACCGAGGTCGCCGCCCTGACGTTGACGCCCAGCGCCTCGCCATTGCCCACCCATCCGCGGCTGGTGGCGGTCGATCTGGGCGACGGGCCCCAGGTCCGTGCACTCGGCCCAGACGGCCCCCAGACGATCGCGCTCAAACCACGAGTCACCGGCAGCATCAAGATCAGCCTCCTGGACTGGGACGACGTCATCGACCGGACCGCGCTGGGCTTCGACCAGGTCAAACCACCTGGCCTGGCCGAAGTTGTCGCGCTACGTCCCGACGGGACCGCCATCGGCGCCGCCGACGCCGCGGTCAACCGGGCCAGGGCGATCACCGTGGCGTGCGGTCAGGGACCCGTGATCGCGGTGGCCGGCCGGTTCATCCAGACCTCGATCCGCACCACCGTCGGCGCGCTGCTCGACGGTGCGCTCATCGCGGCGCAACCGTGCGAACGGGAGCCCGTGCTGTTGCCCGCCGGGCAGCAGGAGCTGCTGATCAGCCCCCGCGCCACGTTCACCGTCGACGGTGCCACGCTGACCGGCCCGTTGGGCACCCAATTACCTAGCGCGACAAAGATTCCCGTGGAGACGGGGGCCTGGACACCAGATCATCGCGAGATCCGGGTGCCCGCCGCGACCGCACCGCGGGTACTCGTCGTACCCGAGAGCATCAGCCCGGGGTGGACCGCGAAGACCGCAGCCGGATCCGCGCTGACGCCCATCACGGTCAACGGCTGGCAACAGGGCTGGGTGGTGCCCGCAGGCGCCTCCACCACCGTCACGCTGAGCTTCGACTCCAACACGCTGTACCGCATCGGACTGGCGGGTGGCCTCGCACTGCTGCCGCTGCTGCTCCTGCTGGCGCTGGTGCCGCCGCGGCGCCCGCGACGCGACGATCAGCCCGTCGCGCCCTGGAATCCAGGCCCGTGGGCGGCCGCCGCCGTCGTGGTGGCCGGAGCGTTGATCGCCGGACTGGTCGGCGCACTGGTATTCGGGGCGGCAGCGGCAGCGCTGTACGCGGTGCGGGACCGGGCGCGGTGGGACCGGCTGCTCACCCTCGGCGGCACCACCGGTGGATTCATCCTGTCCGGGGCAGTGTTGGCCCGACATCCTTGGCGATCGGTCGACGGCTACGCCGGGCATTCCGCCGGGGTTCAGTTCCTGGCGCTGATCGCGGTGGGCCTACTCGCCGCGTCGGTAGTCATCTGGGGCAGACCGACCGATTCCGCCGAACCGGGGCCGTGACCGCCCTAGCATCGGCTGAGTGTCACCGGTAAACACCGTACGAGGACCTGTCACCACCGATGCGCTGGGCGTCACGCTGATGCATGAGCACATCTTCATTCTCTCGCCGGAGATCATGGCGAACTATCCGGAGTCCTGGGGTGACGAAGACGCCCGCGTCGCCGATGCGGTCACCCGGCTCAATGAGCTCAAGGCACGCGGCGTCGACACCATCGTCGACCTGACAGTCATCGGGCTTGGCCGGTATCTGCCCAGGGTCGCCCGCGTCGCCGCGCAGACCGAGCTGAACATCCTCGTCGCGACCGGGGTGTACACCTTCAATGACGTGCCCATGCATTTCCATTACGTCGGCCCCGGAGCCGAATTGGGCGGCGAGGAGACCATGACGGCCTTGTTCGTCCGCGATATCGAGCAGGGCATCGCCGACACCGGGGTCAAAGCCGCGATCCTCAAGTGCGCCACCGATCGGCCGGGTATCACGCCGGGAGTCGAGCGGGTGCTGCGCGCGGTGGCGGTGGCGCACCGTCAGACCGGGGTACCGATCTCGACGCACACCCACGCCGGCACCCGTCGCGGGCTGGAACAGCAACGGATCTTCGAGCAGGAGGGCGTCGACCTGTCGAGGGTGATCATCGGGCACTCCGGGGATTCCACCGATATCGGCTATCTCGAGGAGTTGATCGCCGGCGGGTCCTACCTCGGGATGGACCGGTTCGGGCTCGATCTGCTGCTGCCCTTCGAGGACCGGGTCGCCACCGTCGCGACGATGTGCGAACGCGGTCACGCCGACAAGATGGTGCTCTCCCACGACGCGATGTGCTTCTTCGATGCGCTGCCCGAAGACATGATCCCGGCGGTCGCACCGAACTGGCACTACCTGCACATCCACAACGACGTGCTGCCCGCCCTACGGGCGCGCGGGATCACCGATGAGCAGATCGACACCATGCTGATCCACAACCCGCGCAGGATTTTTGCCACGAATGGCGGGTACTGAGATGGCCGAGTCCACCCCGCCGATCGGCACGCAGATCTCCGCGCTGGCCGCCCTGGACCCCGAAGCGCCTGCCGTCACCGCCGGCGGCCGGACGCTGACGCGCGCCGAGTTGGACGCGAGCACCAACCGGCTGGCTCGCGCCTACGCCGAAATCGGGGTGGGAGTGGGCGATTACGTGACGATCGCGGTGCCCAATTCGATCGAGTGGATCCAGGCCGCGGTGGCGTGCTGGAAGCTGGGGGCGGTGCCGCAGCCGTTGGCCCCGCGGATGCCCGATCCGGAGTTCGCCGCCCTGTTGGCGTTGCGGCCACGCGCACTGATCGTCGGTCGCGTCGACCCGGACAGTGAAATCCCCAGTGTCCCCATGGGTTTCGCGCCTGACCCGGCATTGCCTGATGACCCGCTGCCCGAGGCGGTGTCCCCGGCGTGGAAGGCGATGGCCTCCGGCGGCAGCACCGGGCGGCCCAAGCTCATCGAAGCCGGTGGGGACAGCCGAGTGCCCGCGGCCATCGGCGCACCGCTGGGCGCGCAGGAGGGCGATGTCAACCTGGTATCGGTGCCGCTGAGCCACAACACCGGGTGCACGATGGCGCTGGTCGGCCTGCTGATGGGCCACCACCTGGTGTTGATGTCCCGATTCGAGGCAGGAGAGTTCCTGCGACTGGTCACCGAGCACCGGGTGACGTTCCTGGCGACGGTGCCGACGATCATGCAGCGGCTCTTGCCGGCGTACCGGGCCGACCCCGACGCCTACGATCTGTCGTCGATCCGGCGGTTCTGGCACCTCGCGTCGCCCTGCCCGCCCGCTATCAAGGAAGCCTGGATCGAACTGGTTGGGCCCGAAGCGCTTTGGGAGCTCTACGGCGGCACCGAACTGCAGGCGCTGACGTTCATCAACGGCGCACAGTGGCTGACCCATCGCGGCTCGGTCGGCATCGTCGTCAGCGGCGAGATGAAAGTGCTCGACGACAGCGGCCGCGAATGCGCGCCCGGCGAGGAGGGGGAGATCTACATGCGGCCGACCCCGGGGAGCAGGCCGACCTACCGCTACGTCGGCTCGGAGCCCAAGTCCCGCGACGGCTGGGATTCACTCGGCGACCTGGGCCACTTCGATGCCGACGGGTTCCTGTACCTGTCGGATCGCCGGGTGGACATGTTCACCGTCGGCGGTCGCAACGTATATCCCGCCGAGATCGAGTCGGCCCTCGGCGCTCACCCGGATGTGCTGTCCTGCTTGGCTTTCGGGGTCCCCGACCCGAATTCCGGCGACCTGGGCCAGCTGCCCTACGTGCAGGTGCAGGCCGCCACCGGCGCTGGGCTCGACGGGCCCGGCGTCACCGAATTCCTGCGGCAGCGCCTCGAGAGCCACAAAGTACCCCGGTGGGTGGAATTCGTCGACACCCCGCTGCGCGATGACGCAGGCAAGGCGCGCCGCTCCGCGGCCTGCGTCGAGGTCATGTCGCGACTGCAGGCTCAGGCGAGTCGCTGACCGAACTGTCCAGCGGGGGTGCCTTCCCAGTCATGGCGGCCCGGTACTCCCAACGCCGCAACGCCTGACGACACGGCGATTCGACCAACGCGTAACTGACCGCAGCGATGGCGAATCCGAAGATCAGCGTGAGCACGAGCACCACGGGCAGGTGCCCGTTGAAGGCGAACTCCCCGATCACCGGGAAAACCATCGCCAGAGCGGCCAGATGCCAGACGAACAGGCCGTAGGACCAGCGGCCCAGCGTCACCATCACCGGGCTGCCCAGGACGCGGTGCGTGGTGTCGGGCCGGTCGAGCACCAACGGCGCGATCAAGACACCCGCCAGCACCGCGCCCATCGCGGTCTTGAGGGCGAACTGAGCGGCGGTACCCGGAATCAACCCTTCTGGACCGGCCGCCGGTGAGGCCGCCACCAGATACGCCACGACGGCCACACCGGCCATCAGCCACCGGCGCCGCGCCAGGCGGTGAGCCAGGCCGGGTGCGCTGACGGTCCATTCGGCGAGCAGCATGCCCGCGGCGAACCAGGAGCTGAAGGCCGGTGGCCAGTTCAGTGGGTTGATCCCGACCGGCGCGTCGTACGGCAGCGCGGCCATCAGGAAACCCCAACCCCAGCTGGCCACGGCGACGGCCGCGATCATCGGTATCCGGGCCCGCACCGGCAGCCGCCGGGCGAACAACGCGAGCAGCGGCAGCACCAGGTAGAAGCTGACCTCGACGGACAGGCTCCACATCTGGGTCAGGCCGCCGGTCAGCGTCAAGGGCACATAGATCTGGGTGAGCGTCAGATTGGCCAGCCACACCGTCAGGTTGGCGTTGTCTGCGTCGGGCAGCAGCAACAGGATCACCATCACCGCCACCAGGTAACCCGGCATGATCCGCACGATGCGCGACCGCAGGTAGTGCCCGGTCGCCGGCGTGTGCCGCAGACCCCGTACCGAGGCGGCGTGCCCGCGCCACAGCAGGAAACCCGAGAGCGCGAAGAACACCGCGACGGCCAGGTCGAAGCGGCCGAACAGCCGCCCGCCGATGCCGGTGGAGTGCCCGGTCTGGAACGCGGTGTGCGTGATGACCACGCCGATGGCGGCGCACGCGCGCATCCCTTCGACCGCAGGCAGGAAGCTGCGCGTTCCGCCTACCTGTGCGCCGTTCACCCGGACAAGTGTGCACGACCCCGACCTGGCAACGCGAGGACCAAGGGCTGCGCCTTACGTTCTGCTGTTAGGGTCTGAAAACGGGTTTGCCTCCGCTACCTGGACCGGAAAGAAGGTACGGCAGCTTGAATCGTGCAGTCATGTTGCGTATCGCCGCGTGTGGCATTTTGGGCCTCGGAGCCGCTCTTTTGGTCGCCGCGCTGCTGTTGACCACCTATACCGCAGGCAAGATCAAGAAGATCCCGCTCAACATCGACACCACGCTGGTGAGCAACGGAACCGGCACCGCGCTGGATCCGGCGTCGCTGTCGGAACAGCACTTCGTCATCGACAGAAACGTCCCGCTGGTCTCGCAGCAGCAGCTCAGCGTCGAGACGCCGGCCAACGCCGATGTGGTGACGTTGCAGGTCGGCACCACGATCCGGCGCACCGACAAGCAGCAGGACAACGGCCTGATGCTGGCCATGGTCGACTCGGTGACGTTGAACCGCAGCACCGCCATGGCAGTGTCCGACGACACGCATCCCGGCGGCGCCGTGCAGAAGCCCCGCAGCATCGAGGACACCAAGCCGCCGACGAACATCGCGTTGACGCACGACGGTCTGTCCTACCGGTTCCCGTTCAGCACGGAGAAGAAGACCTATCCCTACTTCGACCCGATCGCGCAGAAGGCGTTCGACGCCAACTACGAGGGCGAAGAAGATGTCAACGGCCTGACGACCTACCGCTTCAAGCAGAACGTCGGCTACGACGCCGACGGCAAGCTCGTCGAGCCCCTCAAGTACGCCTCGCTCTACGACGACGCCGAGGACGGTGTGGTGACCGCCCGCGCGTCGCTGTGGGGCCTGCCCGGTGACCCGGACGAGCCGATCACGATGACGCGTTTCTACGCCGCCCAGCGGACCTTCTGGGTCGACCCGGTGTCGGGCACCATCGTCAAGGCCGAGGAACGCGCCAACCACTACTACGCCCGCGACGGCCTCAAGCCGGAGTTCGCGCTGGTCGACTACACGGTGACCTCGACCGAACAGACCGTCGAGAACCAGGTCGCCGCGGCCAGGGACGAGCGGGACCGGGTGGCGTTGTGGTCTCGGGTGCTGCCCATCACGTTCACCGCTGCCGGCCTGGTCGCGCTGGTGGCCGGCGCGCTGCTCGGCTCGTTCAGTGTGCGCGCGGAGTCGGCGCTGATCGATCCGGGTCTCGACGGCGCCAACGTGGGCGGCTTCTTCCGCCGCGACGAAGACACCGGCCCCATGCCTGCGGCCGAGGCCGCGACGGAGAAGCTGCCTGCGCAGCGGCCGGACCTGCATCCAGATCCCGGTCCCCCCGACCGGTAATAGCGAGTGCCGATGTCCCGGACACGCCGCTGGGCGGTGCCGGGATATGCACTGGCACTCGCGGTTATCGTCACGGCGCCGCTATGGGCGCCGGGCTATCTGCTGTTGCGTGACGCGGTCTCGACGCCGCGGTCATATCTGTCCGACGCCGCCCTCGGGTTGACGGAGGCGGCGCCACGCGCGCTACCACAGGATTTCGCGATCGCCCTGGCGTCCCAACTGGTCGACGGCGGGCTGGTGGTCAAAGTGCTGTTGCTGGCCGGGCTGTGGTCGGCCGGCTGGGGCGCGGCACGATTGACCGCGCACGTACTGCCCGAGGCAGGGCTGGCCGGACAACTCGTGGCGGTGACCGTCGCGATCTGGAATCCCTATGTGGCGGAACGACTGCTGCAGGGACATTGGAGCCTGCTCGTCGGTTACGGCGCCCTGCCGTGGGTGGCGACGACCATGCTGCGGCTGCGCTGCGGCGACGCGGGGCGCCTCGGTGGTCTGTCCGCCCTGGCGTTCTGGATTGCGCTGGCGGGCCTGACGCCCACCGGCCTGCTGCTGGCCGCGATGGTCGCGCTGGTGTGTGTGGCAGTCCCGGGTGCGGGCAGCCCCCGGTGGCTGTGCGCGGTGGCCGCTGCCGGCTTCTCGCTGCTGGGAGCGCTGCCGTGGCTGGTGGCGTCGGCGGTCACCCACTCGCTGTCGGCTTATCAGGCGTCGGGGGTGCCCGGCGTCGGCGCCTTCGCCGCCAGGGCCGAACCCGGTCTCGGTACGCTGGGCAGCCTGGCCGGTCTCGGAGGCATCTGGAATGCGGAGGCCGTACCCGGTTCGCGCTCAACAGTTTTCGCAATCACGGCGACCATCGTCCTGTTGGCGGTGGTGGCGGCCGGGGTGCCTGCTGTGCTGCGCCACCGCAGCGCCTGGCCGCTGTTGGCCTTGGCCGTGGCGGCCGTCGTATTGCCCGCGCTGATGGCCAGCGGGCCCGGCCTGGCCGTGCTGCGCGCGGTGGTGGAGGCCGTCCCCGGGTTGGGTGTGCTGCGCGACGGGCAGAAGTGGGTGGCGCTGGCCATGCCGGCATACGCCCTGGCCGCGGGCGGGGCGGTGCTGACGTTGTCGCGGGCGCGCCCCGGATTGCCCTCTGCTGCGGCGGCCGTGGCCTGCTGCGCGGCAGTGGTACTGACACTGCCCGATCTGGCGTGGGGGGCGGCAGGACGGATGACCGCTGTCCAGTATCCGCCGGGCTGGACCGCGATGACCGCACAGATCAACGCCGACCCCCGGCCCGTCGCCGTGCTACCCGCCGACTCGATGCGTCAGTTCCGCTGGTCGGGCGAGGCCCCGGTGCTCGACCCGCTGCCCCGGTGGATCCGCGCCGATGTCCTGACCACCGGAGACCTCACCATCTCGGGGCACACCATCCTCGGCGAGGGCGCCAACGCCAGGGCCGTCCAGGAGTTGCTGCTGGCGGGATCCGATCCGACCCGGCTGCGTGAGGCCGGAGTCGGCTGGCTGGTGGTCGAATCCGGCACCGGAGGCGAAATCGCTTCGGCGGCAACCACGCTCGCCCAGTTACCGGTGGCCTATCACGATGCGGACATCACGCTGTACCGGGTGGGTGGTGACGCACCGAGAGCGCCGAACGCGCTACGCACACAGGTCACCGCCGCACACCTGATCTGGCTGGCGATGCTGGTGTTGGGCGCCGCGGGAATGGCCGTCACGCGGGCGAGGTCAGCGCAGGTCGGTTAGACCAGGCCGCCGACCCGCTGACCACTGTGGACGGCCAGCAGCACACTGCGCATCGCCTCAGCACTCTGGCGCCAGGAGAAGTCGCCGCTGCGCAGCTGCGCTTTGCGGCCGAGCTCATCGCGCAGCACCGGGTCGGTCAGCAGTTCGGCCAGCCGTCGCACCAGCTCGGGCTGGTCGTCCACGAGCATCCCGGTCACGCCGTCGACGATCGAATCGTTGAGCCCACCCGAGGATCGGTAGCCGATGGTCGGCACTCCGTGCTGGGCGGCCTCGATCACGGCCAGTCCCCAGCCTTCCTTGCGCGATGGCAGCAGGTGAACCCAGGCACGTTGCACCACATGGTGTTTGGTCGCATCGTCGACATGGCCATGGAAGGTGACGAGGTCGCGGATGCCCAGCTGCTCGGCCCGCTCGACCAACGGCTGGCGCCACCACCCGTCGCCGACGATATCGAGACGCAAACCGGGAACGTCGTCGCGAAGCTGCGCAACAGCGTCGAGAGCGTCCTCGATCTGCTTGTGTGGCACGAGCCTCGACAGCACCACCACCCGCGGGGTATCGGACCGGCCGGCGGTCAGGGTGTCCGCCGGGGCCTCGTCGAGACCGTTGCGTACCACCGCGATCCGGTCCAGGTCCACGCCGAGTTCGGCGAGGTCGAGCGCCGACGGCAGCGACACCGTGACGTACTGGTTGGTGCGGTGGATCCACGGCGACAACCGCGACTCGACGAACCAGCCGAACCGGCTGAGCACCCGACCCGCCACGGGCCACTGTTCGCGATGGCAGTGGTGTACCAGCACCACGACCCGGCGGCCGAAGGCCAGCCGGGCCAGGAACGGCAGACCGTTCTGCGTGTCGATCACGACGTCAGGCTTGGTATGGCGCAGCGGCCCGAGCCCGATCCGGGCGAAGACCATCGCCAGGCCGGCCAGGATATAGACACTGTGGCGGCCGCCGGCGCGGCTGATCTGGACGCCGTCGACGACGCTGCGTCGCGGCGCACCCGGGTATCTGGCGGTCCGCAGCGTGACGGTCATGCCGGAGTCCGCCAGTTGCGCCCCGATCCGCTGCAGGTACGCCTCACTGCCACCACCCTGCGGATGGCCGGTGTCGCGCCAGCACAACAGCAGCGCCGAACGGATACCGTCGGGCTGGCGTGTGGGGGCAGTGGACATCGGTAGCAAGCCTAACCGCTGCGTAGGGTGTCACCCGATGGCCGTAACCGACCTCTTCCTGCGACAGGCGACGCTGGCCCGTTCGTTGCGGCTGCTCAGCGAGTTCCGCTTCGAGCAGCGCGATCCGGCCCGGTTCTATGGCGCACTGGCCGAAGACACTGCTCTGATGGTCGCCGACCTGTGGCGCGGTGCGCATCAGGGGACCCCGTCAGGCCGGACCGTACTCGATGTCGGGGGCGGGCCGGGGTACTTCGCCGACGCCTTCGCCGCTCATGGGCTGTCGTATATCGGGGTCGAGCCGGACCCGCGGGAGATGCACGCGGCGCCGAGCTCCGGCGGGACGGCCGGGACCTTCGTTCGCGCGTCGGGCCTGGCGTTGCCGTTCGCCGACGACAGCGTGGACATCTGCTTGTCGTCCAATGTCGCCGAGCACGTCGCGCGCCCCTGGCAACTGGGCGCCGAGATGCTGCGGGTCACGCGACCGGGCGGGCTGGCGGTGTTGTCCTACACCGTCTGGCTGGGACCTTTCGGCGGGCACGAGATGGGCCTGACGCACTACTTCGGCGGAGCGCGGGCCGCGGCGCGATATACCCGCAAGCACGGCCATCCACCGAAGAACAACTACGGATCGTCACTTTTCGAGGTGTCCGCTGCCGACGGCCTGGAATGGGCGACGGCGACCGGCACTCTGATCGCCGCATTCCCGCGCTACCACCCGAGATGGGCCTGGCCCATGACCCGGTTGCCGGTACTGCGGGAGTTTCTCGTCAGCAACCTGGTGCTGGTGTTGCAGCCGACCTGAACCACTGAAATGCAACAGGTTCTCGTTTTGCGTTTCGGTGGGTAATGTGACGCTCATGACACAGAGCACGGCTTTCAAAACCGAATGGGACCAGCTGTTCATTGGCGGCAAGTGGGTCGAGCCGGCCACCTCCGACGTCATCGAAGTGCATTCGCCCGCCACCGGCGAACTGGTGGGCAAGGTGCCGCTGGCCTCCGAAGCCGACGTGAACGCCGCCTGCGCAGCCGCCCGCAAGGCCTTCGACGAAGGACCCTGGCCGCACATGTCGCCCGCCGAGCGCGGCGAGATCCTGGGCCGCGCCGTCAAGATCCTCGAAGAACGGGCCGAGGAGCTGAAGTTCCTGCTGGCCGCCGAGACCGGCCAGCCGCCGACGATCGTCGACATGATGCAGTACGGCGCCGCGATGTCGTCGTTCCAGTACTTCGCCGGCGCCGCCGACAAGTTCACCTGGCGCGATATCAGGACCGGCATCTACGGCCAGACCATGGTGCTGCGCGAGCCGATCGGCGTCGTCGCCGCCGTCACGGCATGGAACGTCCCTTTCTTCCTGGCCGCCAACAAGCTCGGCCCCGCGCTGCTGGCCGGCTGCACGATCGTCGTGAAGCCCGCCGCCGAGACCCCGCTGTCACTGTTCGCGATGGCCGAGATCTTCGCCGAGGCCGGGCTGCCCGAGGGCGTGCTCTCGGTCGTCCCCGGCGGTCCGGAAACCGGTCGTGCGCTGACCGCCAACCCCGAGATCGACAAGTTCACCTTCACCGGGTCCAGCGCGGTCGGCAAGGAGATCGCCAAGATCGCCGCCGAGAAGCTCAAGCCGTGCACGCTGGAGCTGGGCGGCAAGTCCGCGGCCATCATCCTCGAGGACGCCGACCTGGACTCGACGCTGCCGATGCTGGTGTTCTCCGGCCTGATGAACTGCGGGCAGGCCTGTGTCGGACAGACCCGCATCCTGGCGCCGCGCTCGCGTTACGACGAGGTCGTGGAAAAACTCTCCGGCGCGGTCGCGGCGATGCCCGTGGGCCTGCCCGATAACGCCGGCGCGATGATCGGCCCGCTGATCTCGGAGCGCCAGCGTGAGCGCGTCGAGGGCTACATCAAGAAGGGCGTCGAGGAAGGCGCGCGCATCGTCACCGGCGGCGGCCGTCCCGAAGGGCTCGACAGTGGCTGGTTCGTGCAGCCGACGGTGTTCGCCGACGTCGACAACGCGATGACCATCGCGCAGGAAGAGATCTTCGGACCGGTACTCGTCGTGATCCCCTACGACACCGAGGAAGACGCGGTGCGGATCGCCAACGACTCCGTCTACGGGCTGGCCGGCTCGGTCTACACCACCGACAACGACAAGGCCATGAAGATCGCCGCGCAGATCCGCACGGGTACGTATGCGGTCAACATGTACGCCTTCGACCCGGGCGCCCCGTTCGGTGGATACAAGAACTCCGGCATCGGCCGCGAGAACGGCCCCGAGGGTATCGAGCAGTACACGCAGGCCAAGAGCGTGCTGCTGCCGTTCGGGTACACGCCCGAGTAGAGCTCCGAGTTCGCCAAGAGCTGGCTGCGACTTCGTTCGAGCAGAAGTCGCAGCCAGCTCTGTCTCAACCGCGTGTAGGTGACGAATTTCCACCCCGATGTAACGCGGTACATTGATTCTCTGTATAACAGAACAGAGTTCTCGTAACTGTTCTGCAGACAGTTCGCCCCCTGGGAGAAAACATGACCGCCAGCAGCAAGGCCGTGATCGTCGCGGCAGCCCGTTCCGCCATCGGCACCGCCCGCAAGGGTTCGCTGGCTGATATGCAGCCGATCGAGATCGCAAAACCGATCGTGTCGGCCGCGGTGGACCGGTCCGGCCTGGACCCCGCGGATTTCGATGATTTCGTGCTGGCCGAGAGCCTGCAGGGCGGCGGCGACAGCGCCCGCTACATCGCGGTGGACCTCGGCATGACCGACGTCCCCGGCGTGGCCGTCAACCGTCAGTGCGCATCCAGCCTCTCGGCCATCGCGATCGGCGCCGGCCAGATCGCGTCCGGCATGAGCCGCGCCATCCTGGCCGGTGGCATGGAGTCGCTGTCGACCATGCCGGTGATGACCAAGCGCAAGGCCTTCACTGCGGGCAAGGCTGCCGAGGACTACGAGCGCTGGTCACCGATGTCGAACCCGCCTGCCGCGGACGCTCCCCCGTTCGACATGTCCATCACAGTCGCCTGGAACTGCGTTCAGCAGTACGGCCTCACCCGAGAGGACCAGGACGCCTGGGCGCTGCGCAGCCACCAGCGCGCGGTCAAGGCCATCGACGCCGGATCGTTCGTCGATGAGATCGTGCCGATCCAGGTGCCTCAATCCGACGGGTCGACGATCACCTTCGCCCAAGACGAGCACCCGCGGCGGAGCACCTCGATGGAAAGCCTGGCCGGCCTGAAGGTGCTGCATCCCGAGATCGAGGGCTTCAGCGTCACCGCGGGCAACTCGTCGGGAACCAACGACGCCGCCGCCGTGCTCGCACTGGCCGCCCCCGACACCCAGCAGGACGTACTGGCCAGCATCCTGTCGTGGGCGCAGGTCGGCGTGAATCCCAACCGCACCGGCAGCGCTCCCATTACCGCCATCCCGAAAGCGCTGGAACTGGCCGGCCGCAAACTCGACGATGTCGCGCTGTTCGAGATCAACGAGGCGTTCGCCGCGCAGGCCGTGGCGTGTGCCCGCGAGCTGGGCCTGGACGAGGAGATCGTCAACGTGTACGGCTCGGGTATCAGCCTGGGCCACCCCATCGCCGCGACCGGTGCCCGGATGGTCACCTCGGCCATCCACGAGCTGCGCCGACGTGGGGGCGGTATCGGTGTGTTGTCGATGTGCGCGGGTGGCGGCATGGGTGCCGCGATGGTCATCGAGGTGGCCTAGCTCCGGCCGAGCCATACAGCGACCGTCGGCAGTGCGGTCTGCAGATCCGCCGAGCGGTCAGTCGCTGGCCGGCAGCGGCTTGGCTTCCTTCAGGTTCAGCGGTTCGTCACCGATGGCCAGCGTGCCCTGGCCGGCCTTGGTGACCAGCACCTCGGCCCCGCCGGCGTCGACGTAGCGCTTGCCCATCGCGGTGCCCTCGGCAAACTTGGGATCGATACCGGCGCCGGACTTCTCGCTGTCGAGCGGGATCATCGCCGCGCCGCCGCAGCGCAGATCGTCGAGGCTGTCGGCGGTCTTGACCACGATCACCTGGGTGTCGTCGACCTGGCTCTGCAGGCGGGTGCCGTTCTTTACCATCGGTTCGTCCTCACTTGTCTGGGTTCAGACTCGCGACGATCTCGCGTCGCAGAATCTTGCCGGTCGCATTGGTCGGTAACTCGTCGCGGAACACCACCCGGTCCGGAGTGCGTGAACCGCGAAGACTCTTGCGCACATGCTCGCGCAGTTCTTCTGGGTCAGGGGTGATTCCGGCGACGGGAACCACCACCGCGACGATCGCGTGCCCCCACTGCGGGTCGTCCGTGCCGACGACGGCGACCTCGTGGACATGCGGATGCTCGACGAGCACATCCTCGAGTTCGGCGGGCGCGATGTTCTCGCCCCCGCGAATGATCGTGTCATCGGAGCGACCACCGATGAACAGGAAGCCCTCTTCGTCGACGGTGGCGATATCCCTGGTGGGAAACCAGCCCTGTTCGTCGAGCACCGAACCGATTCCGGTGTACGTGCCCGAGACCTGCTCACCGCGGACGTAGAGCTCGCCGGTCTCTCCCGGCCCGAGGACAGTGCCGTCCTCGTCGCGGATCTGCAGTTCGATACCCGGCACGGGCCGCCCGACCGAGCCCAGTCGTTTCGCCGCGGCCGGGTCGGTGCCGGCGTTGGCCGCCGCGTGCGCAGCACGATGATCGTCAGGGGTGAGCATCGCGATCGTCGAGCTGGTCTCGGTCAGGCCATAGGCATTGACAAAACCGGCATCGGGAAGAAGCTCAAGAGCCTTGCGCACCAATGGAAGTCCGACCTTCGATCCGCCGTAAGCGAGATTGCGCAGGGTGGGCAACGCATGCTCGCCGGTCTCCAACACCGTGACGATCCGGTCCAGCATGGTCGGGACGACCGTCGCACTGGTGACGCCCTCGTCCTGGATCAGGCGCACCCACTCACGCGCGTCGAAGTTGTTGAGATACACCATCTTTCGGCCAGCGTAGAGATTCGACAGAGCCGCACTCACTCCGGCGATGTGGTACGGCGGCACACAGATCAGCGCGGCATCGGATTCCTCGGCCGCGGCGAACTCGACGGTGCCGGTGATATAGGTGGTCAGGTTGTTGTGAGTGAGTTCGACGGCCTTGGGCTTGGATGTGGTACCCGAGGTGAACAGCACCACCCCGACGTCGTCCGGGTCGGGAAACTCCGCGGCAGGCTCCGCAGTGCGGGCGGCGGCGAGGAAGTCATCCGAATCCATCAGCTGCTTGCCCGCAGAGCCGATCATCTCGCGGTAGCGGGCCTCGACTACGACCAGGGCGGCAGGCAGTCGCTCGATCAGCGCCTGGATGCCGTCACCGGAAAGGCGGTAGTTGATCGGGGTGAAGGTGCGGCCGGCCCGCGCCGAGGCGAACAGCAGCAGCGGCAGCATGACGCCACCCGCGCCGACGTAGGCCACGTGTTCGCAGCCCGATTCGGCAATGACGCCGGCGCCCCCGTCGGCCAGGTCGCTGAGCTCCTGAGTGGTCAGCCGGACGTCCCCGGAGACGACGGCCACCCGGTCCGGATCGCCCGACAGCGCCATCTCCAGCAGCAGCGAGATACTCATCGCGCCCCGACGTGAACGCAGTTAGCCATATTTGGAGAATAACATTCTCATGTGGGTACGGACGGTCCCGCCCCGCGCACCCAGCGGGCACAGAGGAAGTCGCCGTTCACCCCCGACTCGGCCAGTGCCCACTCGGACCGAACGGGCAGCACCGGGGCGCCGGAACCCAGGCTGCACGGTGCATACGAGACGATCATCTCGTCGACCAGGTCAGCCGCCACGAACTGCGCCGCGATATCCCCGCCGCCGACCACCCAGATGTCTCTGGGTGCGGCCGCCGCCACCAACTCCGGATGCAGACTCGCTACCGACCCCGCGTGCACGTGCACCCGATGACCGTCGGCCACGATCTGCGGGCGATGGGTCAGCACCCAGGTGGGCTGCTCGTACATCCACTCCCCCGGCTGGTTCTCGACCAGCCATTCATAAGTGGTCGATCCCATCACCAGGGCACCGACCGTTTCGACGAACGCCTCATATCCGAAAAGTTCCTCGCCGGCGTTGATATCCCGGGATAGCAGCCAGTCCAGACTGCCGGCGTCATCGACGATGAAACCGTCCAGGCTGGACGCGGTGAAATAGACGGTCGACATTTCAGTTGCCCCTCATCCAGTCCAGCGGGTCGCCGGGCCGGGTCGGTACATCAAGGCGGGACAGCAGCGCGCGGACCAGCTCTCGGCGGTGCGCCGCGTAGGTCAGCACGTGCGCGACGATGCCGTAGAGCTGAAACGACTCCGGCGGATCACACAGGGCGTCGATGACGGTGTCGGCCAGCCGGCCGTCGGCGGTCATGGTGGCCACCATTGCCGACCAGTGCGCGCCGATGTCGTCGTGGTGGACCGCCAGCGAGCGCGCGTCGACAGAGGCCGGGTCGGTGGCAGCGCGCGACGGGAAGTCCCGGCCTTCGATGCTGGCCAACCAGACCTCTTTGGCCCAGACCGTCCCGCAAAGCACCGCGGCAACGCTGGACTCGGGACCGTCCCAGTCCAGCACCACTTGATTGGGTGAAAGCGGCTGCCGCCATTGAGTATTCGACAATTCGGCGGCTCGTCCGATCAGGTAGCCGGTATCGGCGATGTCGTGGGCGATCATCAACGCCGGGATATCAGCCGAGGCGGTGTTTCCGTCGAGCCACAGTGAATGCGGCGGGTGAAAGTGCAGTCCGTTGGGCGCAGGCAGCCGGAACTCGGCGCCGACCCGCGATGGCGGGATCCCGAAGCTGCGCCGGAAAGCCCGGGAGAACACCTCGGCCGAAGACCAGCCCTCGTCGGCCGCCACGGTCGCCACCGCCTCGCCGCGCTGCAGTCGCCACGCTGCCCGCTCCAGCATGATCCGCCGGCGCAGCGCCGCGGGAGACTCTCCGCTGAGCCTCCTGACCTCGCGCGAGAAGTGGAATTCGGACACATACGTGCTGCGGGCCATCCCCTCGACGCTGGTGTTCCCGCCCTCCACTACGGCGTCGAGCAGTTCGCGCAACCGGTCGCGGCCGGGTGCGCACGAAGTCGGTTCTGCGCTCACAGTCACCGAGTATCGTCGCCGGCCCCGACATAGGACATGACAATTCCTGCTGAACCGATAATCTGCCTCGAGTGAGCGACGCCGACCAGCACGATATCGAGACACCGGAGAACATTCTGCGGCGCTTCGATATCCGGCATCTGGAAAATGATGTGGCCGAGGGTATTTCGATTCTGTCGATGCCCGTGGCCGATCTGCTGAACCCCTTCACCGGCGCCCCGACCATCGGGCCGCTGGCAATCCTGCTCGACGCCGCGGGCGGAAACAGCAACCACTACCGGCGCTCCAACACCGAATGGACGGTCACCAGCGAGTTGACCGTGGAGCTCAGCCCCGACGGTGCCGCGGTCATCTTCGGCAACCCGGAACTCCCGGTGATCGCCAACTCCCGACCGCTCGGGCCCAAAGGCGCGACGGCGTTGTCGGTCTGCGTCTTCACCTGCGGCGACGTCACCGTCGGCGGCGGCACGGTGCGTTCGTTCTATCTCCCGGCCGGCGAAGGCATGCCCCAGACGCCGCCGCCGTTCGCGCTCCCGACGCCTCGGGCGCCACTGGCCGATCTGATGGCGGTCCAGGTGCGCGACGACGAAGACGGATCGACCGTACTGGCGCAGTGCGTCGACCCGATCTTGAACAACTCACTGGGCATCGTCAACGGTGGTGTCGCCTCGGCCGGGCTGGAACTGGCAGCCTCGGCCGCCATCAACACCGGGCGCCCTGCGCCGATGCGGACCGCGTCACTGCGGGTCAATTTCCTGCGCCCGTTCTTCTCCGGCGCGCAGTCGCGCTACCTGGGGACGGCGATGCGGATCGGCCGCAACACCGCCGTCGCCGATGCCACCGCCGTCGATGACAGCGGGAAGGTGGCTCTGGCCGCCCGGCTCACCGCCTACGTGTGAGGACGGTGTAGACAATGCTTGTGGGTGCTGAATCCAGTTTTGCTGCGCTGTGCGCCAATGAACCCGAGCTGTCGGTGTTGCGAGCGTCGATACGCGATTTCGTGGCCGCCGACCGTGCCGAATTCGGCTGGCAGCCGGCGGTCGACGCCTGGCTTTCCCAGTGGGACGCAGACTTCAGCGCCCGGCTGGGCGGTGCGGGTTTCCTCGGGCTGACCATCCCCACCGAGTATGGGGGGCACGGGCTGGGCCATCTGCACCGCTACGTGGTGACCGAAGAGCTGCTGCTGGCCGGGGCGCCGGTGGCCGCGCACTGGTTCGCCGACCGGCAGGTAGCCCCGGGACTGTTGGCCTACGGCACCGAGGAGCAGCGCCGACGGATTCTCCCTGAGATCACCGCGGGCCGGTTCTTCTCCGCCATCGGTATGAGCGAACCGCAGGCCGGCTCTGATCTGGCCGCCGCCACCACGCGCGCCGTAGCAACCGACGGCGGCTGGATCCTCAACGGCCGCAAGGTCTGGAGCAGTGGCGCGCATCTGGCGCACGCGATCGTGGTACTGGCCCGCAGCACCCCGCTGGACACCGAGCATCGACATGCCGGCTTCAGCCAGTTCCTGGTGCCGCTGGATGCCGACGGGGTGTCCGTCGAGCCGATCGTGATGATGGACGGCGGCCACCACTTCAACGAGACGACCTTCACCGACGTGTTCGTGGCCGACTCCGAGGTGATCGGCAAGATCGGCGACGGTTGGCATCAGGTCACCGCGGAGTTGTCGTTCGAACGCAGCGGGCCGGAACGGATCCTCTCGACGGCCCCGCTGATCCTCGGCCTCATCCGTGCGCTGTCGCAGCAGGCCGTCGACGAGCGCACGGCCGCCGAGGTGGGTGATCTCGTCGCCCGGCTGATCTCGCTGCGCCAGTTGTCGGTGTCGGTGGCCCGCGCGCTCACCGCAGGTGAGTCGGCAGCCAACCAGGCGGCCCTGGTGAAGGATCTCGGCACCCGGTTCGAACAAGACTCGGTGGTGCTCGTCGCCGATCTGCTGGACTATGTCGACGCCAATTCGGCTGCGCAGCCGGCCTTACGCGCGATGCTCGCCACCGCGCGAGCGCATTCACCGGCATTCACATTGCGTGGCGGGACCAACGAGGTGCTGCGTGGTGTGATCGCGAGAGGGATGGGGTTGCGATGAGCGCCTGCGCGAAGAGCGGAAAAGCCAGATGAGCGCCTGCGCGAAGAGCGGAAAAGCCAGATGAGCGACGTATTGGCCGGCGGTGTCTTCGCCGGGTCCACCGGTGACGACGACACCGCCGACCTTCGCGCCCTCGTCGACGACATCGGCTCCAGGTCCTTCGAGGCACGGCTGGGCCGGCGCGGCCTGCCCGAGAAGTTCGACGACACCGCATGGGGCAACCTGGAAGACACCGGACTGACCCGGCTCACCACCACGCCGGATCTCGGTGCGGGCCCGATCGAGTCGGCAGTTCTGTTGCGCGGGTTGGCCCGTCATGCCGTCGCGGCACCGATCGCGGAGACAGACCTGCTGGCCGCGTGGCTGGCCGCCGAGGCCGGCGTCGAGGTTTCCGAAACGGGTCCCCTGACGGTGGTGGTCGCCGACGCCACGGTGACCGACGGCCGGGTGATCGGCTCCGCTGCGCGGGTGCCGTGGACGCGCGCCGCTTCCACGGTGGTGCTGGCAATCCCGATCGACGACGGACTTCTCGTCGGCGCCGCCCGTCCGGACGACCTGACCATCACCGACGGCTGCAACCTCGGCGGAGAGCCGCGCGACGATATCGAGTTCGAGCTGTTCGCCGAGGACTTTCTCCCGGTGGGACCAGTGGCGGCCAAGGAACTGACGCGGCGCGGAGCATGGGCGCGATGCGTGCAGATCATCGGCGCGCTCGACGCGGCGGCAGAGCTGTCGGTGGCCTACACCAGGGACCGGGTGCAGTTCGGCCGTCCCCTGAGTAAGTTCCAGGCCGTGCAGCATTCCCTGGCCGGGCTGGCTGGCGAGATTGAACGAGCCAGGGCCGCAACAACTCTGGCGGTGATGGCGGCCGCCGATCACGGCTTCGCGGCGCCCCAGACCGACTACGCGGTGACCGTGGCGAAAGTGGTACTCGGTCGCGTGGTGCCCGTCGTCAACACCATCGCGCATCAGTTGCACGGTGCGATCGGGGTGACCATCGAGCACCAGTTGTGGTCGTCGACGAACCGCGCACACAGTTGGATCGACGAGTTCGGCAGCACCGGGCACTACGCACGCCGCCTCGGACGAGCCGCTCTCGACGCGCCCGACGGCGAACTGTGGGACGTCCTGACCGGAGCGCGTTAGGAATCCAGTACCTCGGTGATGCGGGCATGCACGTCGCCGATACCGCCGACGTCGATGCCGAACCGGTTCATCAGCACATCCAGCACCTGAGCGGCATTGTCGAGCCGAGTCTTCTCCGTGGGCCCGTCCCGGTGGTGGACAGTCAGGTTGCGGCCCCGCAGATTCCAGCGGGCGGCCGCGGTGATCAGCGACGCACTCAGCCCCACCACGAACGTCGACTCCGGGTAGGTCGACACATACCAGCTGCCCAGCTGCAGATCGATCTGCAGCCGCGGTTGGTCGGTGAAGGTATACAGCGCGCGCCACTCGTCACGGATCGACGCCTCCAGCACATACCCGTCGGCCGGACCGTTGCCGTATCGGCGTAACCGGTAGGGCTCATGACGGGTTTGTTGAATCTCGTCGGCCACCAACCGGATTGGCGAAGTCAGCGTCTGCCCGCCGAACCCGACGTCGACCAGGTAGCGCTCGGAGTCGCCGGGAGGGCGCACCGCCAGCACCTGATGGGTCTCCGCCGGCGGCGGACCGTCGAGCCACACCTGGTTGCGCCATACCACCCGGCCGGTCAACCGCTCGACTTCGAATCCCAAGTCCGCCAGCACATATCCGAGCAGCCCGTTGTGCTCGTAGCAGTAGCCGCCGCGACGTCTGCGTACCATCTTGTCGACCAGAGCGTCAACGCTCAGATCGGCGACCGGGATGCCCATCAGGGGGTCGAGGTTCTCGAACGGGATGTGCTCGCCGTGTGCGGTGACCAGTGCCGCCAGGGTGTCTGTCGTCGGATCGGTCGGCCCGGTGTATTCGATACGGGTGAAATAGCCCGTCAGGTCCGCCATGGGTACATGGTGCCGCCTCAAGTCGGGTTGAGGTCAAGCCATTTTTGGCGGTCGCAGCTGACCGCCTACGTGCCCGTCCACTTCGGCGGGCGCTTCTCGGCGAAGGCCACCGCACCTTCGGTGGCGTCCTTGGACGCGAACACCGGCATCAGGATCTTGATCTGCTCTTTCCACTGCTCTTCGGGCGACCAGTTGCGCGACTCGACGATGATCCGCTTGGTCGCGGCGACGGCCAGTGGTCCGTTGGCGGTGATCTTCTCCGCCAGCGCCAGAGCCGCATCGAGCGCGCCGCCCGGTTCGGCCAGCACATTGACCAGGCCCAGCTCGTAGGCGCGCGCGGCGGGTAGGTTGTCGCCGGTCAGCGCCAGCTCCATTGCGACGGCATACGGGATGCGCTGCGGCAGCCGCAGCAGGCCGCCACCGCCGGCGACCAGGCCGCGCTTGACCTCGGGAATGCCGAACGCGGCGTCTTTGGCGGCGACGATCAGGTCAGTGGCGAGCGCAACCTCGGTGCCACCGGCCAGCGCATAGCCTTCGACCGCGGCGATCAGCGGTTTGACCGGCGGGCGCTCGGTGAAGCCCAGCCCGCGGCCTTCGATATCGCAGCGCTCACCCCGGGCGAAAGCCTTGAGGTCCATTCCGGCGCAGAACGAGCCGCCGGCCCCCGTCAACACAGCAACCGAGAGGTCCGGATCAGCGTCGAGCCGGTCCATCGCGTCGGCCAGTCCCTGGCTGACCGCTTTGTTCACCGAGTTCTTGGCTTTGGGCCTGTTGATGGTGATGACCAGGATCCGGTCACGCTGCTCGACGAGGACTTCGGATTCTGCCGCTTCTTCGCTCACGCGCACATCGTAAACCGCACAGTAAGACTGACGGGATCCGACCCGAACCCGGCGTTCCCGCAAACCAGCACCCTCGGTACGATACAAAACTAGAACACGTTTCAATCCGCAAGGGGGCCCCGTGGAACCGAGCGACGTGGACATCACCGAGACCGCGGGGGCGGTCACGAAGTGGGATCCGGGCCTGACCGAACGGGTGATGGGCCTGCTCCGACCGGTGATCAAAGGCTGGCACCGATCCGAGGTCCGCGGCCTGGAGTCCTTCCCGCCGGGCGGCGCACTGGTGGTGTCCAACCACTCCGGGGGCCTGTTCGCGATGGATGTGCCGGTGTTCGCCACCGGGTTCTACGACTATTTCGGCTACGACCGCCCCGTCTACACACTGAGCTTCGACCTGATCTTCACCGGACCGACCGCGGACTTCTTCCGCAAAACCGGGTTCATTCCGGCCAACCACGAGAACGCCGACGAGGCACTGCGCACCGGGGGCGTCGTCGTGGTCTTCCCCGGCGGCGACTACGACGTCTACCGGCCCACCACTGCCAGGAACAAGATCGACTTCGGCGGCCGCACCGGGTACGTCCGAGCGGCGCTCAACGCCGGCGTCCCCATCGTGCCGACGGTGGGCATCGGTGGCCAGGAGAGTCAGATCTACCTGACCCGCGGCACCGGCGTGGCCAAGCTGCTGCGCCTCGACAAGCTGCTGCGCGCCAAGATTCTGCCGGTGTCGATCGGCTTCCCGTTCGGTCTCTCGGCAGTGCTCCCGGTGAACGTGCCGCTGCCAACCAAGATCGTGCAGCAGGTGCTGGAGCCCATCGACATCGTCGCCGAGTTCGGCGAAGACCCCGATATCGACGAGGTCGACGCGCACGTACGGTATGTGATGCAGAAGGCACTCGATCAGTTGGCCAAAGAGCGCCGGCTACCCGTGATCGGATAGCGCGAATGCTCGGGATCCCCGGACTGGACCGGGCCGCCGCTGTCGGCGATCTGCTGGTGACCATGGTGCGCGCCGGAGTGATCGCACCTCTGCGACCCGATAAGTACCTGCGCATCATGTCCGCCGCACAGCGTGAGGGCCTGTCTGTCACAAGCGGTTTCGCAATGTCAGCGCAGCGCTGCCCGGATCGCGCAGCGTTGATCGACGAACTCGGCACGCTGACCTACGCCGAGATCGACGCCCGCTCCGACGCACTGGCCGCCGGACTTCAGGGGTTGGACGGCGGCGCAGGCACCGTCGGGATCATGTGCCGCAACCATCGGGGCTTCGTCGAGTCGCTGGTCGCGGCCAACCGGATCGGCGCAAATGTCCTGCTGCTCAACACCTCTTTCGCCGGTCCTGCGCTGGCCGAGGTGGTCGAGCGTGAGGGCGTCGACGTGGTGATCTACGACGAGGAATTCACTGCCACCGTCGATCGCGCTCTGGCCGACCGGGCGGACACCGTCCGGATCATCGCCTGGACCGACGCGCCTGACGCATACGACACGACTGTGGAGAAGTTGATCGCGGCCAACCGGGGCCGGCATCCAGCCAAGAGCGACAGTAGCGGCAAGCTGATCCTGCTGACCTCGGGTACGACAGGAACACCCAAGGGCGCCAAGCATTCCGGCGGCGGTGTCGCTGAGCTGAAGGCGATCCTGTCTCGGACCCCGTGGCGCACCGAGAAGACCGTCGTCGTCGTCGCGCCGATGTTCCACGCGTGGGGGTTCTCGCAGTTGGTGTTCGCGGCCTCGATGGCTTGCACCGTCGTCACTCGGCGCAAATTCGATCCGGAGGCGACACTGGAACTGGTCGACCGCCATCAAGCCTATGGATTGTGTGTGGTTCCGGTGATGTTCGACCGGATCATGGCCCTGCCCGACGACGTCCGGCGCAAGTACAGCGGGCGCTCACTGCGATTCGCCAGCGCATCGGGTTCCCGGATGCACCCGGACGTCGTGGTCAAGTTCATGGACGAATTCGGCGACGTCATCTACAACAACTACAACGCGACCGAGGCGGGCATGATCGCCACCGCGACGCCGGCGGATCTGCGCGCCGCACCCGATACCGCAGGAAAACCGGCGGAGGGTACCGACATCCGGATCCTGGACGACGACTTCACGCAGGTGCCGACCGGCGAGGTCGGTGGCATCTACGTGCGCAACAGCTCGCAGTTCGACGGATACACCTCGGGGAACACAAGAGATTTCCACGACGGATACATGGCTTCGGGCGATGTTGGGTACCTGGATTCGGCGGGCCGGCTATTCGTCGTCGGCCGCGACGACGAGATGATCGTCTCCGGTGGCGAGAATGTGTACCCGATCGAGGTGGAGAAGACGTTGATGACCCACGGCGATGTCGCCGAGGCCAGCGTGATCGGCGTCGAGGACGCGGATTACGGCGAACGCCTGGCCGCGTTCGTGGTCCTTCGCAGCGGTGGGAGTGCCTCCCCGGAAGTTCTCAAGCAGCACGTGCGCGATAACCTCGCGAATTACAAAGTGCCGCGCAGCATTACGGTGCTCGACGAACTGCCCCGAAACAACACCGGCAAGGTGGCGCGTCGGGAACTGCAGGATCTGGCCCGTGATTCGTAAGCCGCGGCCGCTGCTGCGTGCGGTGGCAGAACTCCTGACGGCGGCCAACGGCGTGCGGCCACTCGCGCGTCAGGGCTATCTCACCATCCCGATCTTCTTCCTCGGCTGGCCGACCAGCGAGAACGCTCCGCTGCTGTTCACCGGGTCGGCGCTCGATGCCGCCCGCCGGGGACTGCGCGGTGACTTCGCCGGCCGCCAGGGCAAGGCCGCGCTGGCGCTGACCGCTACGGCGTGGGGCCTGTTGGGGCTCATCCACTTTCGCAATGTGAAGTCCGCCGAACCGTTGGAGGCCGGCCTGCGCGCGGCGCTCGGTGACGATTACGCGTCGGTCCAGGCCACTTCGCAACCGGCGGCCGCCGCTCGCCGCCGATCCGGCGTGTTGCGGACCGGGTGGTCTCGGCACCGCTACGTCACCCGGTCGAGCACCGTACGCTACGGCCCGCACGGCCGGGCCAACCTCGCCGATATCTGGCGGCGCAGCGACCTGCCGCTGGACGGAAAAGCGCCGGTGCTGCTGCAGGTTCCCGGCGGCGCTTGGGCTATCGGTATGCGCCGGCCGCAGGCGTACCCGTTGATGAGTGATCTCGCCGAACGCGGATGGATCTGCGTCTCGATGGCCTACCGAGTCAGCCCGCGACACACCTGGCCCAACCACATCATCGACGTCAAACGCGCCCTGGCCTGGGTAAAGGAGAACATCGCGGACTACGGGGGTGACCCCGATTTCGTTGCCATCAGCGGCGGTTCGGCCGGCGGCCATTTGACGGCACTGGCAGCGCTGACTCCGAACGACCCGCAATACCAGCCCGGTTTCGAGGACGCGGACACTTCCGTGGTGGCTGCGGTCCCGGTATACGGCCGCTACGACTGGTTCACCGACGAAGGCACTGGCCGCCCGGAGTTCATCGCATTTCTGCAGAGATTCGTGGTGAAGAAACCGATCGCCCAGTTCCGACAGGAGTATCTCGACGCGTCCCCGATCACCCGGTTACGGCCCGATGCCCCACCGTTTTTCATCCTGCACGGCACCGACGATTCGATCATCCCGGTCGACGAGGGTCGAGCGTTCGCCAAGGCGCTGCGCGAGGTGTCGACGTCCCCGGTGGCCTATTCGGAAGCGCCATACGCCCAGCATGCGTTCGATTTCTTCGGCTCGCCGCGGGGGCACCACACCGCCGACGCGATCGAGCACTTCCTGTCCTGGGTGCATGCCACCCGCGGGCGAAAAGACTAGTTCCGGTTGCCTCGCTCCTAATCTGTCTCGTCCCTCGGCAGAATCGGTCGGCTCGGCAGTCAGCGCGCCATCGCCGTCTCGACGACCGTCAGCTCCTCAGGAAGCCCTGCAGCACGGCGTATTTCGATGAACTCGTCGATCATCGCGTCCGTGACCTCATGTGGATCGTCGACGGTGGCGCCGTCGGCGATCACCGAGATGTTGAGCTGGTCGACGTAGCTCCACACCGTGATGTTGAGCCCGCTGGCCGCCGTCAGCGGTCCGACGCTGTAGATCTCGGTGACCAGCGCCCCGCCGACGCGGCCGCGCTCCCGCGGACCCGGCACATTTGAGATGTTCAGGTTCAGTATCTTGTTCTGCATGTCACGGCTCGACAGGTACGTGAACAGCTTTTCCAGCGCCACCGGTGGCACGTAGTTCGACCAGCGGCTGACCAGCTCCGGGCCGATCAGATGATTGCTCTCCTTGGCCATCACCGCGGTGGTGTGCGCCTGCTCCACCCGCGCCAGCGGCTGATCGAGATCCACCGGGATGGGCATCAGGACACCGGTGAAGAAGTTGCCGGAGATCCGCTGCGGGTTGAAGTCGAAGCTGACCGGCACCGAGGCGAGCAACGGGTGCTCCGCCTGACCGTCGTAGTGCAGCAACATCTTTCGCAATGCCCCGGCGGACAGCGCGAGCACCAGATCGTTGATCGACACCCCAAGGTGTTTGCTGGTCTGCTTGATGTCGGCCAGCGACAGAGTAGCGGTGGCGAACCGTCGCTCCGGGGTGAGCTTGTGATTGATGAAACTCGGTGGCGGCGTGAACGGGCGCGTCAGCTCGGGGGACAACTTGCGGCTGCTGCGCCGGACCCGGTTCATCCCTTGCGCGGTGTACTTGATCGTCGCCGGCACCCGGCCGATCTGCCGCAGATGGTCACGAAAAGCCGAGCCCAACAACTTCCCCCTGGTCGGGGGCGGGTCGGGTTGGTAGACCTCGTCGGTGCTGTCCGGGCTCGATTGCAGGTCGAGGCCGAGCGCGATCAAATTGGCCGAGGCCACGCCGTCGGCCAGCGCGTGGTGGATCTTGGCGACCACCGCGATGCGACCGTTGGCCAGGCCCTGCACGAAGTACATCTCCCACAACGGTCGGCGACGATCCAGTGGGGTACTGGCGATCTCGCCGATCGCCTCGTCGAGTTGACGACGCCCGCCGGGAGCGGGCAACTGCCATGGCCTGATGTGGTACGCGAGGTCCACGTCACAGTTCTCGCGCCACATCGCGCGGTGGAACTTGAACGGAATATCGACCAACTCGTAGCGGAACGGGTCGAGCTTGTGCATCCGGCTGCCGAGGACTTGACGGAATTCCTCGACACCGAAGGTCCGGTCACCGAGATCCTGCAACTCGATCACCGCGACTTTGATGGTGTGCATGTGGACGTTTGGCGCTTCGCTATACAGCAGAAAAGCGTCCCACCCGGTCAGTCTCTTCACCGGTTCACCTCCCTCAAGGAGGACCCTACAAGCGGGCGCAGGTTAAACGACCTCTTTGGCTCTCATCATGTTGCGGGTGCGGTGAATCTGGTTGAGAAACAGCCCGATTGCGGTGGCCATCGACCCGGTGCGAGCACCGTCGGTCATATCGAAGCCGTGCCCGGCGCCAGGCAGTTCCACGTAACTGACCACCGAGCGCGATTCTGCGCGAAGGCGTTCGACGAAACTCCGAGCCTGCGCGACGGGGATGACGGTGTCCGCGCTGCCGTGGATCACCAGGAACGGCGGTGCCTCGGAATGCACGCGGTGGATCGGTGAAGCATTGTGGAAGATCTCGGGGTGCCGCTTGATCTTCTTGTTGACGACCACGCGCTCGAGGAATTCGACGAACCTGGCCCGTTCCGCGGTGGATCGGTCCTCCCAGTCGTAGCGGCCGTAGATGCCGACCACGGCGTCGACCGAGGTGTCCGACCCGTCCGGCAGATGTCCCTGGAATTCGGGATCGCCCGCGGTCAGCCCGGCCAGTGCGGCCAGATGTCCGCCTGCCGAACAGCCGGCGATGGTGACGAAATCCCGGTCACCGCCGAACTTGTCGACGTTCGCGCGGGCCCAGGCGATGGCAGCCTTGATATCAACCATGTGCTGGGGCCAGCGATGGCTCGGCGAGACGCGATAGTCGATCGACAGGCACACCCAGCCGAGGTCGGCCAGGTGCGACATCAGCGCGTAGCCCTGCAGGATCCGGCTGCCGTGCACCCAGGCACCGCCGGGAACGAAGATCATCACTGGCGCGGGCCCGGCGGGAAGGTCCGTGCGGCGCCAGACGTCGAGCAGTTGTTCGGGATCGTCTCCGTAGCGCACGGACGCCCGGTGCAGGTGACGACGATGCTTGAGTGCATTCCAGAGCGGGGGCGCCTTCTCTGGCACCGGCCACTCGATGTCGAGGTCCTCGGCGGGTACGACACCGCGCAGTGCCGCATCGGACACGGCATGGGTCTTGTCGCGCTCCTGCTGACGGATCTCGCCGATACCGGGGGTGAACCACGAGCGGACGGTGGCCGAGAGCATCTCAGGGATGACACGGGCACCCCAGACCCCCATGGCCGTGTAACCGCCGAGGGGTTCCAGTTGTTTGCCGACCACCGGCAGTGAGGCCGAGGCCACGCTTGCCGCCAACAGGTAGTCAGCCGGACTGGCGTGGAGCAGCCACCGCGCTCGGGAACACAGCGTGGGCCCGGGATAGCGGGTTTCCGGTCGAACCGTCATGGGTCGGAGAGTACCCCCGAACCACCTGGCGGTATCGACAAAATTTCGAAACTGTCTACCCCGTTGTTTACAGATTTTCCGGTCATGGGTGTTTGCCGAGGTGGGGAGGCCCACTTCCGAGGCGACACGCCTACGTGCAATCGACGACACGCCGCGATGAGGCAATGCAGGGTATGAAGAACACATGGTCGCCTACGCGGACGTCATTTACACCAACGGTGAGATTGTCACGATCAACGATGCGAATCCGGCCGCGGAAGCGGTCGCGGTCACCGCCGGCCGCATCGTGGCGGTCGGCGACCGCGCTGCCGTCGAGGCACACCGCGGGCCGGACACCGAGGTCAAAGACTTGCAGGGCGCCACCCTGCTCCCAGGGTTCATCGATCCGCACAGTCACTATCTGAGTGCGCTCACGGTGGTCAACCAGGTCAACCTTTTCCCCCCGCCGGCCGGACCCGGAGCCGATGTGGAGTCAATACTGACTGCGCTCAACGACTTTCGCGGAGCGCGCGCGATACCGGCCGGTGAGCTGATCGTCGCGTACGGCTACGACGACAGCGCGATGCCAGACGGCCGGACCCTGCACAAAGAAGATCTCGACGCCGACTTCCCGGACAATCCGCTGGTGATCGGGCACGTGTCGATGCATGGAGCGGTGCTCAACTCGGCGGCGATGCGGCTGTACGGTATTTCGGCCGAGACCGAGACACCTCCCGGTGGGGTCATCGTGCGCAAGCCGGGCTCTCAGGAGCCCGACGGGCTGGTGATGGAGACTGCCTTTCTGCCGATCATGGCCGCGATGCCCAAACCGACGCCCACCCAGGAGATCGAGTGGAGTATCGCCGCGCAGCAGATGTATGCGTCATTCGGGTTCACCACCGCCCATGAGGGACTGTCGCATGCCGGCGACATCGCGTTGATGCAACGGGCCGCCGCCGGCGGTGCCACGGTGATCGACGTCATCGCGTTCCCCTTCATCCTGGAATTGGACGCCGTGCTCACCGACAACCCGCCCGAGACGTTCGGCACCTACCGCGATCGGTTCAAGCTCGGCGGCGTCAAGATCACCATCGATGGCTCGCCACAGGGCCGGACCGCGTATTTCACGACGCCCTACCTGGTGGAAGGCCCTGATGGTCAACAGAATTGGCGTGGCGAGCAAGGCTTCCCGCAGACCACCGTCGATGACTGGTTCGCCAAGGTCTACGCCCTGGGGCTACCGCTGAACATCCACGCCAACGGTGACGCCGCGATCGACATGCTGCTCGACGCGCACGCGGCCGCGGCAGGCGACGATCCCGGCAAGGACCGCCGCACCGTGGCGATCCACTCCCAGTTCGTTCGCGCCGACCAACTCGACAGGTTTGTCGAATACCGGATCATCCCGTCGTTTTTCACCGAACACACCTTCTATTTCGGCGATGCGCACATCCGGCTGCGCGGCCGGGAGCAGGCCGATTTCCTCAGTCCGGTCCGTGCTGCGCTGGACCGCGGGCTGCGGGCAACCAATCACACCGATTTCGTGGTGACCCCACTCGATCAGATGTTCCTGCTCTGGACCGCCGTCAACCGCGTCGCGCGCAGCGGTGAGGTGATCGGCGCCGATCAGCGGATCACTGCGTTGGAGGCGCTCAAGACCATCACCATCGACGCGGCGCACCAGTACTTCGAGGAGGCCGACAAGGGCTCGATCGAGGTTGGCAAGCTCGCGGATCTGGTTGTTCTGGAAAGTAATCCGTTGACCGTCGACCCGATGGCGATCAAAGACATCGCCGTGCTGGAGACGATCAAGGAAGGCCGCACCGTCTACGCGCGCAGTTAGCGCAGGGCGGCGCGGCCGCGGATTCGGCCAAGCACCAGCAGGGCCACCAGGGTGACCAACAGCAGCACTGTCGTGCACGCGGCCGCCTGTAATGCCTGCCCCCGGTCGGTCAGCCCGAAAATCGTCACCGGCAACGTCTTCCAGGTCGCGGGGTACACCATGACGGTGGCGCCGAGCTCACCCATCGACAATGCGACGGCCAGGCCGGCTGCGGCGCCGAGGGCGGGCATCAACAGGGGCAGGGTGATCCGGAACAGCACCCGGACCGGGCCCGCTCCCAGCGATTCGGCGACCTGTCGATAGGCCGGGTCCAGTCGATCCAGCGCCGCCGAGACCGCGCTGAACGCGAAGGCGAGGACCAGCACGGTGTGGGCCAGGATGACGATCCATCGGGTGCCACCCAGCAGCAGCGGGCGCGCATTGAACGCGATGAGCAGGCCGAGCCCAATCGTCACCGACGGCACCGCGATGGGCAGATGGAATACCGCATCGGTGAGCCGCTGCAACCAGGCCGGCGCCTCCCGCGCGGCCAGCGCCGCCCAGGTCCCCAGGATCAGGGCCAGACCCCCGGCGATGATCGCGCTCTGCAGGCTCACCGACAGGCTGGCCAGGTTTTCCCCGGACAGCGCGGCGCTGACGTGCCCGAGCCCCAGATTCGACGGCAGGGCGCCGTTCCACGATCCCGCCAGTCCGGCGAAGACGACGATGGCCAGCGGTGCGACGAAGACGACGAGAACGACCGACCCGAAGACGGTGAGAACAGTCGCCCTACTTCGCGGGTTCCACAACAACATCCGGCGCCTCCTTCCCGGTCATCAACCGCGCGAATACGATTCGGTACGTCACGTAGAGCGCCAGCGACAACACCACCTGCACGGTCGCGACCACCGCGGCGCCCGGCAGGTCGAACGTGACGATGCCCCTGGTGTAGATCAGCACTGGAAGCGTGACGACACCCTTGGCGCCGGTGAACAACACGATCCCGAACTCGTTGAGCGTCAGCAGCAGGACCAGACTGCCGCCGGCGATCAGTGCCGGCCACGCCTCGGGCAGCACCACGGTGCGCAGCACCCGCAGCGGTGAGGCACCGAGGCTGGCCGCAACGTCCAGTTGTTGGCGCGGCAGCAGCGAGAACGACGCCAGCAGCGGGCGGACCACGAACGGAGTGAAGAAGGTGATCTCGGCAGCCACTACGCCTGCCGGGGTGTAGAGGAAATCGATTGCGGGCGAAGCAGATCCGGTGATACCGGTAATCAGCGCATTCGCGGCGCCCGCGGTGCCGTAGAGGAAGGTGAACGCCAGCGTGATCAGGAATGACGGCAATGCCAGGACGGTGTCGATGAGCCGCCCGACCAACGCCGAGCCGGGAAACGGCACGAAGCCAAGCACGACCGCCAGGAATGTGCCGAGCACCAGGCACCCGAGTGTCGACACCATGGCGATCGACACCGTGCGCCACAACGCATCGCGGAAGATCTCCGCCGAGAGCACCGAGGTCCACGTCGACCACCCGTAGCCGGTGCCGACTTTCGCCGATTCCAGGCACACCCGGATCAGTGGGTACACCGCGGCGACCAGGACCACCAGCAGGGGCGCCAGCGCCCATAGCGCTGCGCGCGTCCGACCCCGCGGCGCCGCGTTCGCGGTGTCGATCGGCGCGGGCTGATCGAGCAGGGCGGTCATGTCGGAATCCGCACCAGAACACCGGCAGGCTCGGGGATCCGCACGCCGATCTCTGCGCCGATCTCGAATTTCGCATTGCCTGGAGCGTCAACCTCGATCAGCTGATCCGGCATCCCGCCGACCGACAACACCACCCGAGTCGTCGCCCCACGCCAGACCGTCGCATTGACGTTGGCACGCAGTGCATCCCGGTTACCCAGTCCGACGATCTGTAGGGCATGCGGCCGGATGCACAGCAGTGCGCGTGACCCAGGAGCCCAGTCGACCTTGCCGGTCCTGGGCTGTGGCGCCTCCGCGCTGACCGTCTTGTGAGCGATGGTCACCAATGCCGACGTGCCGATCACCCGGCCCACCGTGCACGGAATCAGGTTGGCGCCACCCAGGAACGCCGCGGTGAAGCTGGTCGGCGGCCGTCGCCACAGGTTCTCCGCGGTGTCGACATCCATCAGCCTCGCGTCGTTCATCACGACGATCCGGTCCGCCAGGGCCAGCGCCTCGGCCTGATCATGAGTGACGTAGAGCATCGCGGTGTCGGGCAGCGCTTCCTTGAGTCGCTGCAGTTCGGCGAGCATCGACTGGCGCAACCGGGCGTCCAGCGCCGCGAGCGGCTCGTCGAGCAGCAGCACCCTGGGCCGAATCGCCAGGGCGCGGGCGATCGCCACCCGCTGCTGCTGGCCGCCGGAAAGCTCACGGGGCAACCGCTTTCCGTAGTCGCCCATGCCGACCATGTCGAGCGCCTCGGCGACCCGGTCGGCGATCTCCCCACGAGGCACCCGTTGCGATTTCAACCCGAACGCCACATTGTCGGAGACCCGCATGTGCGGGAACAGGGCGTAGGACTGCAGCACCACGCCGATCCCCCGCTTCGCCGGCGGCAGATCGGTCACGTCCCGGCCGGCGAGCCGGACCCGGCCCGACGTCGGTCGGACGAAACCGGCCAGCGCGTTGAGCGCGGTCGACTTACCCGATCCACTGGGACCGAGGAGGGCGACGGTCTCGCCGACAGCGACGCGCAGGTTGAGATCGACCAGCGCGTGCGTCGTCTTCTTGCCGTGCCCGTAGGCAACCCCGACCCGGTCGAAGATGATTGCGGGTACGTCTGTTTCGCTGGCCACCACACTGTTGGGTGCGACCACCCCAACGTCAGCCATCTCAGCTACCGGTGGCTTTCTGGTATGCGGCGACATCGGCGTCGAGATCGGTCAGGACCGCGTCCCAGTCCGGCACCCAGACGGTGACGCCCTTGAGTACAGCCGCCGGAGTGTTCGGCTCCACGGCGGACTCCGAGGGGTTCACCAGAGACTCCAGCACCGGCATACCCAGTGCCTGCGGGGCAACCGTCTTCTGCACGTCTTCGGTGACCAGGTAGGCCAGCAGCTTCTTGGCGGCGTCGGCGTGCGGGGCACCCTTGGTGACGCCGGCGACATACGGCAGCGACACCGTCGTCTTCGTCCCGTCGGCGGCGGTGGGGATGAAGATGGCGAATTTCGAGCCCTCATCCTTGATGGAGCCCAGGTTCATCTGGACATCGCCGTTGGCCACCAGCAGCTCACCGTTGCTGACCTTGGGCTGCAGCTTCCCGGTGGACGACGACGGACCAACGTTGTTGGCCTGCAGTTTCGCCAAATATTCCAGCGCGCCGGGCTTGCCGAGCAGGTGCTGCAACAGGACGAGCACCGCGGTGCCGTCGCCGGCCTGCCCCGGTGTCGAATACTGCAGTTTGTCTTTATATTCCGGTTTGAGCAGGTCGTCCCAGGTCGCCGGCTGCGGCTGCGCACCAGGGTTGGCGATGAAGCTCAGCGCGTTGTCGACGATCGGGAGGTAATTGCCACCGGGGCCGACCTGGTCGGCCGGGATCCCCGCGGTGTCGACACCGCTGGGTTGCAGCAGACCGGACTTGTCGGCCTTCTGGATGAACGGCGGCAAGGTCACCAGCAGATCGGCCTGCGGGTTGGATTGCTCCTTCTCGACGCGCGACACCACTTCCCCGGAGCCGGCCTCGACCACGTTGACGTTGATGCCGGTGTCTTTGGTGAACTTGTCGAACTGCCCCTTGTACCAGGTACCGAGACCGTCGGCGCTGTAGACGGTGAGCGTCTCACCGCCGCCTGAGCCGGACGATCCGGTGCCTCCGCAGGCCGCGGTCAGGCTGACGGACACTGCTGTAAGCGCAATTGCCGTCACCCGTAAAGACTTTCGGATTCCCATCGTTCTTCTTTCTGCAGTTAACGGTCGAGCAGGATCAGGTCGGCAAAATCGGCAACGGTGCCGACGACATGGGTGGCTGCGGCAGCGCGCAGCTGCTCCTCGGTGTGTGCGCCGGTGAGAGTGCCGGCGGCGATGGAGCAGCCGGCTCGCAACGCGCTGTCGACGTCGTTGCTGGTGTCACCGAGGGACGCGACGTTGCGCACACCGTCGATCTGCAGGCGCATGAGGGCGGTCAGGATCAGGTCGGGGAACGGCCTGCCCCGGACCCCGTCGCCGGGCGCCAGCACGAGATCGGCCAGTGACTGCCAGCCCAGCGCGGCCAACAGTTTCCCCTGGGTGACGCCACTGAACCCGGTGGTCAGCGCAACGCGTACGCCACCGTCGCGCAGTCGAGTGATCGCTTCTGCCGCACCGTCGATCGCGCGGGCGTGCCCCTCGTCGATCAGCCCGGAGTAGGCGTTCTCGAAGGCGGCGTTGGCTTGCTGAGCCAGTTCCTCGGTCCCGAATAGGGCGCGGAACACGGTGATCTTCGACTGGCCCATGGTATCGAGCACGTACTGGCGGGCGCGTTCGCGCTCCGCTCCCTCCTCGGGTACCCCCGCGATGCTGGCCGCCGTCTCGAATGCCGCCACCACCAAGCCGTCGTCAGCAACCGTGGTACCCGCCATATCCACGACCGCTAGCTGAATCTTGTTGCTTGTCATCGATTTTCCTTTCCTGCGTGCATCAGAGTTCGATCAGGTCGGCGGTCTGTTCGGCGATCGCCGGCCCCAACGTCATGCCGCGACCACCGGGACCAGTGATGCACCAGACCCCGTCGGCGGCCGACGTGCGGCTGACCAGTTGATCCGGATCGACGCACTGGCTGTACACCCCGGCCCATCGGCGCCGTACCGGCGGTAGTGGGCTGCCGAGAAATTCTTCGACGAGGTCGACGAGGTACGCGTACGGCGCGTCGTCGACATCGAACGCGAAAGGTTCCTCGTATTCGTGGGTGTCCCCGATGGTCAGACCGCCGTGCAACCGCTGCACGCACAGCAGTTGCATCCGGTGTCCGCCGGCCACCGGATGCTGCGGTTCGTTGTCGCGCAACGCATCCAGCGTCGCACCCGCGAATCCGGGGTAGTAGCGGAAACTGTCGCCGTCGGCGATCGCGGTGGTCAGGTGTTCGCCGAGCGGGTCGGTCTGCATCATCTGCAGCCGCACCCTTCGCACCGGCAACTCTCCGGCGACCTCGCGAGTCAGGCCGCCGTGCGCCGCACCGGGGCACAGCAGCACAAGGTCGCTCTCGTGGCGATTACCGCGGTCGTCGCGCACGGTCCGGCCGTCGAGTGAGCGCGCCTCTGTGCCGGGCAGGAAGGTGTAGCGACCGGTGGCACTGAGGTATTCACGGATGGCGGGCAGCGCCTGGCGAGATTCGACAGCGGCATCGCGCGAACAGTGCAGTCCGGCAAGAAATTTTCCGCGCAGGGCGGGATTGAGCGAGCGGATCTGATCAGGGTCGAGGAGGGCGAACCCGCGGGCCGCGGCATCCGGTCGAGCCGTGACCTCTTCGGCCACGGCGATCTCGCGTGGGGTCCGCAACAAGGTGAGCGATCCGGCGGGCCGGAAGCCGATGCCGGGGATACGGGCGCCGAGCTGTTCCCACAATTCGCGCGAGCGTAGCGCGGTCTCGAGTTCGAAGGTGGCCCGACCGGACACCCAGACCAGGCCGAAGTTACGGACCGTCGCGCCGCGTGCCTCGACCTCTCGCTCGAAGTGGGTGACACGGTGACCACGGCGGACCGCTTCCAGCGCGTGCGCAGTCCCGAGGATTCCACCTCCGATGATGTTCACACGCATGGGAATAGACCTTTCACAGTGATCACTACGGCGACCCCACCGTTCGATGTTGACCGCCCGAACACCCGGTTAACAATTGGTATAGACCAATTGGGGTACGCTGCAACACATGACTTCGGTTGTTGACCAAACGCTGACCGGGACCGCGGAAGTGTTGCGCTCCTTGCGGGGAATCTGGGACGAGGAAGCGGTCGACGAGCTGGATCACGCGCTCCAGAGCGCTGCCCGGGCGATCGAGGACGGGGCTGACGACGAACTGGTCCTCGCGGCCGCGCTGCACGATCTCGGGCACAGCCCGTTGTTCGACGATCACGCCTACACCCACCACGACATGGCTGCGCGCACGTGGCTGACGCCACGCTTCGGCGAGCGGGTGGGCTGGCTGGCGGGTGCGCACGTCGCCGCCAAGCGCTATCTGGCGGCTACGCAACCCGATTACTGCGACGGACTCTCGGGCACCTCGGTCGTCTCCCTCCAGGCACAGGGCGGCGCTGGGGTCGACGCCG
Source organism: Mycolicibacterium komossense (assembly GCF_025822605.1). Classification (GTDB taxonomy): domain Bacteria; phylum Actinomycetota; class Actinomycetes; order Mycobacteriales; family Mycobacteriaceae; genus Mycobacterium; species Mycobacterium komossense. Next base: position 63,483 of record NZ_JACKTY010000018.1, read on the forward strand.
ACTTCGTCGACCATCCGTGGTGGGTCGACGCCGTGCGGCTGCGCCGCTACGACGACGGCGCCAAGGATCCGGCAGCGCAGGGTGCGACAATCGAGGACGTGCTCGCCATCGCGGAACGCGTTATACGACAACAGGAAAACAGGTGAACGCGCCGAAACCGGTACCCAAGCCCTATCTCATCCGGACCGCACTCGAGGAGATCCTGGCCGACCTCGTGGAGGGTGATCCCGTGCCTTCCGAGCGCGATCTGGCCGCGCAGTTCGCGGTGGCCCGCGAAACCGTCCGGCAGGCCGTACACGAGCTCCTCGTCGAAGGTCGGATCGAGCGCCGCGGTCGCGGCACGGTGGTATCGAAACCGAAACTGATACAGCCACTTTCACTGAAGTCGTATACCGAGGGCGCGCAGACGATGGGCCGCAAGCCCGGCCGCCTGCTGGTCGGCTGGGAGGATGTCGATCCGACCCCGGAACTGGCCGCCGCCCTCGAGATCGAATCCGGCCAGCAGGTGATGCGCCTGGAACGGCTACTGCTTGCCGACGATCAGCGCATCGGCCTGGAGAGCACCTACCTGCCGAAGCACCGATTCGGTCACTTCACCGAGACTTTCGACCCGGAAACATCGCTGTACGCCGCGGTCCGGGCGGCAGGGGTGGTGTTCGGTGCCGCGGTCGAGCGGATCGAGACGGTCCTGGCGTCACCGCGCGAGGCGGAGCTTCTCGAGTCGACGACGGCGATGCCGATGCTGCGGCTCAACCGGCGCTCGGTGGATACCGAAGACCGGCCGATCGAAGTGGTCCGGTCGTTGTACCGCGGTGACCGCGTCGCCTTCGAGGCCCTGCTCACCGACCGTTGATTGAGCACTGACGACGCGGATTCCGCGCGGATGTCACACGTGAGCGCTCACTCGACGAAGGGAGGACGAAGGGAGAAGGAGGCAACCGGCTGGGGAACCAGTCCGCGTAAGCCGCGTTGAACACCGGATAGTCGTCCCAGTTCATCAGGTATGCCCGCACCGACACCACATCGGCCAGGCTGCCGCCGCACAATTCGGTGACCCGCGCCAGGTTGCGCATCACCTGATCGGTCTGGGCTGCGATGCCGCCCTCGACGAGTACACCAGTGATATCCGTCGGCATCTGGCCGGTGACATAGAGCGTCTGCCCTGCCGCCGTGGCGTGCGCGAACGGCGCCACCGCCAGGGGCAGCACCGTTGGCCGATGCGACGATGCGCGCCCTGCCTGCGTCCGTCAACAGATCTGGAGCGTCGCCGGCACGGTGGGTCAGCGTCTCGATGGCAACCAGATCACCGGCCGCGACGGTCAATGGCGGCGCCCACCGCGGGTCGAAGTAACCCCAGTGCACCGTCGAGGAGTCCGGCGGAAGTTGATGAAGTGCCGTTGCGCTCAACCTCATCACGGCAACCCGGGACCCGCCAGCCGAGCACATGGCCGCCCAGTACTGTCGGGGCCGTGACGATCACCGACTTCCACCCGGAGTTGCGCAAAGCCGCACGATGGGCGCCGAGCAACCTGATCCGTCCGAGGACGCTTCCACTGATCCGCGCCATGCAGAAGTTGCAGGAGCGGGTGCCCGTCAACGGTGTGGAAGTTCTGACCACAACAGACGGAATCAAGATCAGGCTGCACCGGCCGCCTGGTCAGACCGCACCGGGGCCGGCCCTGCTGTGGATCCACGGCGGCGGCTACCTGATGGGCTCGGCCCAGCAGGACGACCGGATCTGCAAACGGTTCGCCGCGCAGCTGGGCATCACGGTGGCCGCGGTCGATTACCGGCTGGCTCCCGAACACACCTATCCGGCGGCACTAGACGACTGCCACACCGCCCTGACCTGGCTGGCCGGGCTGCCCGCCGTCGACCCGGACCGGGTCGCGATCGGCGGCGCCAGCGCGGGTGGCGGCCTCACTGCCGCACTGGCCTTCACCGCGCGCGACCGCGGCATGGTCACCCCGGTCTTGCAGCTGTTGGTCTACCCGATGCTCGACGACCGATCGTCGGCGCGAACCGAATTGGACGACACCAAGTACGTGATGTGGACCCGCGATGCCAACCGCTGGGGCTGGTCGTCCTACCTGGGCAGTGCCGACCCCGGCGTCGCCGTCCCGTCGCGGCGCACCGATCTCGCCGGTCTGCCGCCGGCCTGGATCGGCGTCGGCTCCCATGACCTGTTCCACGACGAGGATCTCGCCTACGCCGATGCCCTCACAGCGGCCGGCGTGCCGTGCGAGGTCGTCGTGGTTCCCGGCGCGTTCCATGGTTTCGATGCGGTGGCCCCGAAAGCGAGCGTCTCCCGGTCCTTCATCGACAGCCAGTGCGCTGTCCTCAAAGGCGCGTTCGGGATCTGATCAGGCCGTGGGCACCGGATGGAAGCGGAACGCGCCGAGATCGCCGCCGACCGCCGTCTCGCGTCGCTCTGCCAGCTGGTTGTGCGGCTGACCCAGATCGATGCGGCTGGCCTCGTCGAGTTTGGCGTACCAGTCGTCGCCGAGGGTGATGCCCAGCGCCGCCAGGTAGGAGTCCAGCTGCTCCGGGGTGCGCGGGCCGATCACCGGCACCACACCCGTCGGGGACCGGCGAGCCCGTTCCAACAGCCACGCCACCGCGACCTGCGCGGCGGGCACACCGAGATCCTCGGCCGCGGCGAGCACCGCGTCGACGGTGGCCACTTTGCGGGCGTCGTCCTCGGTGTGGGTGAGCCGGCCACCCCAGTCCGTCAGCCTGCCGCCGTCGCCGGAGCGGTACTTGCCGGTGAGCAGCCCGCCTCCCAGCGGCGACCACAGCGCGGCACCCAGGCCGAGGGCTTCGGCCATCGGGAGGTTCTCCCGGTCACCGCTGCGTTCCACCAGGCTGTACTCGAACTGGATACCGGCGATGGGCGTCCTACCACGGATCTCGGCGATGGTCGCAGCCCGACTGGTCAGCCAGGCGGGGAAGTTCGACAGTCCGACATAAAGGACTTTGCCCGCGGCGGCGAGATCGTCGAACGCACGCACCACCTCGTCGAGCGGGGTGACGAAATCGGGGAAATGCACCCAGAGCAGGTCGAGGTAGTCGGTGTCGAGTCGACGCAGGCTGGCCTCCACCGAGCGCAGCATCGCCCGGCGACCGTTCCCGGTCTGCAGCACACCGGCGCCTTCGGGACCACCGATCGCGAACTTCGTGGCGACGGTGAACTGCTCTCGCCGCCCGGCGAGCAACCTGCCCAGGTTCTCCTCGGACTCGCCGACCTGGTAGCTGGCCGCGGTGTCGATGAACGTGCCGCCCGCGTCCGCGAACGCGTCGAACATCGTTTTGGCGGTGTCGAACTCGGCGCCGTAGCCCCACCGGGTGCCGAAATTGCCTGCGCCGAGGGCGAGCGCCGAGACACGCAGACCGTTGTTGCGGCCGAAAGTGAAGTGCTCCATGCCAACCTCCAAGTCGGCGTGAGCTGGGTTTGTTCCAAAATACTCAGATCGGTATGAGACCGTGGTCACATGGCGATGCGCGAAACCGACGAACAACGGGCGTTGCGGGACGCCGTCGCGATCTTCCTCGACAAGCGTTCGTCACAGGCCAGGGTGCGCGACCTCATGACAACCGACACCGGGCACGACACCAGCGCCTGGCGGGAGATGGCCGAGATGGGGCTGCTCGGGTTGACGCTGCCCGAAGAAGTCGGCGGAGCCGGAGCCGGGTATGCCGAGCAGGGCATCGTGATGGAGGAGATGGGCCGCGCACTTTTGTGTGCGCCGTACTTTTCGACGGCGGTGCTGACCCCCCGACTGCTGGCGGCCGCCGGCGACGACCGTGAGCGCAGCGAGATCCTGCCCCGGATCGCCGCCGGTGAACTCGTCGTGAGCCTCGCCTACGCCGAGGACTCGTCGACGCGACCGCCGGTCCGGGTGGACACCGCCGCGGCACAGATCGCTGGGCAGTGGTCCTTGACCGGCCAGAAGACGTTCGTGCTGGACGCCGGTGCGGCCGGGTTGCTCTACGTGCTGGCCGACACCGACTCCGGGCCCTCGATCTTCGCGGTCGACACCGCCGCGGCAGGCATCACGATCGCCGCCCTGACGACCATCGACCTGACCCGCAAGCAGTACCGCGTCGAATTCGCCGACGTGGCAGCCCGTCTCGTGGGCACCCCGGGTGCCGGTATCGACGTGGTCACCACCGCCGTGGATCACGCCGCTGTCGCACTGCTGAGCGAGCAGGCCGGGGGCGCTCATCGGGCCATGCAGATGGGCGTCGACTATGCGCGAACCCGCATGCAGTTCGGCCGCGCCATCGGCAGTTTCCAAGCGGTCAAGCATCTGTGCGCCGACATGCTGCTGGAAGCCGAATCGGCGATCTCCGCGGCCCGCCATGTTGCCGCCGCCTTCGACGAAACCGCGCAATCGCGGTGGTCCGATCTTGCCCTGGCCCAGGCGTACTGCTCGGAGGCCTTTGTTTTCACCGCGGCCACCACCATCCAGGTGCACGGCGGGATCGGCTTCACCTGGGAGCACCCGGCGCACCTGTATCTGCGCCGCGCCCGCACCGACGCGCAACTGCTCGGACCACCGACATATCACCGCGACCGCTATCTGCAACTCAAAGGAGTGTGAGTGACGTGAGCTCCGGAGACGACACCGTGCGCACCGAAGTCCGGGAGTGGTTGGCCGCCAACTGGACGCCTGGGATGGACCGCAACCGCTGGGCTGATCTGGTGCTCGACGCCGGCTGGTCGGCCCCCAGCTGGGAACCCGAGTGGTTCGGCCGCGGGCTCAGCGACGCCGAATCCCGGATCGTGGCGGCCGAATTCGCTGCTGTCGGCGCACCGGGCACCGGACACGACCGGGCCAACCTGTTTGCCTGCACGCTGCACGACGCCGGTACCGACGAGCAGAAGCGCCGGCTGATCCCGCCGTCGCTGCGCGGTGAGTCGAAATGGTGCCTGCTCTACAGCGAACCGGGCGCCGGCTCGGACCTGGCCGGGCTGCGGACCCGCGCCGACCGGGACGGCGACCGGTACGTCGTCAACGGGCAGAAGGTCTGGACCTCATTCGCGACCACCGCCGATTACGGCCTGCTCGTCGCCCGCACCGACTGGGACGTGCCCAAGCACAACGGCATCAGCTTCTTCATGTTCCCGATGCGCCAGCCCGGCGTCGACGTGCGGCCCATCCACCAGATCACCGGTGAATCGGAGTTCAACGAAGTGTTCATCACCGATGCGCTGGTGCCGGCGGAGAACCTGGTCGGACCACTCGGCGGCGGATGGGCAGTCCTGCAGACGGCGCTGGGCTACGAGCGACGGTTGATGGGGGATCTGGCCCGCACCACCAAGTCGGCAACCAAACCGCAGGAGGACAAGGAGAGCCTGATCGGGCTCGCCCGCACCTACGACAAGCTCGAGGACGGCCACACCCGTCAGCAGATCGCCCGCATCGACGCACTTGCGGCGGTCAATCGCTGGAATACCCAACGCGCCAAGGCTTCCGGCGGCACAGAGGCGGCCACCCTGATGGCGTTGGGCAAGATCGCCATGTCGCGGATCCTGCACGAGACGGCCCGCGTGCAAACGGAGATCGTCGACGCCGAGTCGATGCTCGCCGGACCGGACAACCCCGTCGGCGACGCAGTCACGTTCCGCACTCTCAATGCCTATTTCACCTCGATCGGCGGAGGTACCGATCAGATCCAGCGCAATATCGTCGGCGAGCGTGTGCTCGGCCTTCCCAAAGAGCCGGACCCCTACCGCAACACCGCCTTTCGCGAGCTACCGCACTAGCTGCCGTAAATCGGCCGGCCGCCGACCATGGTGGTGCGGACCAGGCGGGCGTCCAGTTCGGCCAGGACGGCATCCGGGGGCGCGGCCAGCACACAGAGGTCGGCGGGCTGACCCGGCGCCAGGGTGCGTGGCTTCGAGGGGTCGTCGGCGGCGCCGAGAAACATCTCCAGGGCGGTTCGCGGCGGCACACATTCGTCGGGCCCGAGCACCTCACCGGTCCCGGTACGGCGATCGACGGCCGCGCGCATCGCCCCCCATGGGTCCCCTAGCCCGAAGGGCATATCCGTCGACAGTGCCACCCGCACACCGGCGTTCACCAGGGTCTGCACCCGCCAGAGGAGACCGTGGTCTTCGGCGGGCACGTCGGCCAGATACTCGTCGCCCCGTTCGGCGACGAAGTTCGGCTGCGTCACGACGGTGACACCGAGTTCGGCCAGCTCCGTGAGGCAGTCCGGCGGTACCAGCGCGGCATGCTCGATCCGGTCTCCGCGGTGCACGCCGGCGACGCGCAGGGCAGCCATCGCCACCACCAGTTGACTGACGGTGACGCAGTGCAGCGCGACGGCGGTGCCTCGGTCGTGGCTGCTGCGTACCCAGTCGGTGAGCCCGTCGAGGTCGAGCAGGTCATCGTGCAGGATCCGTTTACCCGGGCTCAGCCGGTGAACGTGTTGCGGTAGTGCCGCGGACAGCAGCTCAGCGTCTGTTCCGGCCAGATCCGGTGTGGCATCGGTGATTCCGGTGACGCCGTAGGATGCCAGCCGACTGCCGAGCTCGGCCAGGCCGCCGGCGCGCCGCGGTAGATCGCCGGCCCATTCTGGATCGGAGCTGCGCAGCCGGCCATCATGGTGATCCGATTGACCGATCGCGGCGAGGCCCGCCGTATTGAGTGTCCACAGCACACCACTGCGGTGCTGCACCCGAACCGGTACCGGCGGCGAGAGGGCATCGAGGGTGTGGCGGTCCAGCGGGCCGGCGACGCTGTCGTGATAACCCACAGCCCGGATCCATCCGTCGGCACCGATCTCGGCGGCGGCGAGTGCGGCGATCAACTCGATGCGTGAGCGGACCTGCGGTGGCCCCAGCCGCACCGAACCGGCGGCAGCGGCGGCAGCGCGGATGTGCACATGATGATCGTGCAGACCGGGTATGACCAGGCCGCCGTGCGCGTCGAGGACGTCATCACCGGGGAGCGCATCGAGTCGTTCGGCGAGGGCGACGATCATCTTGTCGGCACGGATGTCGACGGTCGTCCCGTCGATCAGAGTGGCGCCCCGAATGATTATCAGGCCCAACTCCTTTCCGCGACCAGGCGGTGCACGGCGGCGGTGTCGGCGCCGAGACCCGACGCGCGCGGCGCAGCCGCTGGTGGTACCGGGAGAGCCTCCGTGTCAGCGGCATCCATGGCCGACGCGTAGGTGGCGGCCACCGCTGCCATCGCGACACCGATGTGCACTCCCCCGCCGTGCGCCAGTGCCTCGATGACCGCGGCCGTCGCGGTCAGGCCGGTCAGCGGATCGGCAATCGCGTCGCCGACGAAAGCCGGACCATCCGCGGTGCGCCGAACCAGACCACCGGCCACCGCGGCATCATCGCCGAACGCCACCCGGTGGGTATCGGCTCCGTAGCCGGTGATCGACAGCCACACCCGGCCGGGTCTGGGCGGGCAGTCATGCGGGCCGAGTCCACGCCGGGCCAGCGCGGCGGGCCGCGATCCCTCCAGTACGATGTCGGCGACGGCCAGCAGGTCCGACAGCGCATCGCGGTCGGTGTCGAAATCTACTGCGTAGCTGAGCTTTCCGGTGTTCATCCAGTCGAAGAACCGTGGGTCGCCGGCCCTGGTTCCGTCGGGGCGGGTCGGGTTCTCGACCTTGACGACCGTGGCTCCGCCGGCACCCAACAGCCGTGCACACAACGGTCCTGCCCACATCGATGTCATATCGACGACCAGCAGGCCGTCGAGGCCGCGAGCCGGACCGGCCGTTCCACACCCGAGCACCCGCGGGGCCGACGCCTCGGTTTCCCCGAGGGCCGCCACGGGCAGATCGAGCAGGACCGCGCGGCTGACGAGTTCGGCCACCGACCGTTGCGCTGCCCATCCGTGGATGCCCGGCCACGGGTCGGCGGGGAGCTGGTCAGCTCCGACCAGGGCGGGTACTGCGGCGATATCGTCGGCCCGCGACAGCGTCAGCGCACACCACCCGTCTCCCGCCCGGATCAGCTGGGTGGCACCACCGGCAGAGATCCGGCCCTGCGGAGCGTGCCCCGACAGGGCGGCCCGTCCGGTCAGCAGTTCGGTGGCGTCGACGACCGTGCCGGTGGCTGCTGCAATGGCGTCGGCAGTTACAGCGGCACGCCGGAGCACGCCATCGGCGATACCGAGCGCGCCCATCAGCCGGCGTCAGAACACCCGGACGGTGTATCGCCAGTCCAACACCTGGCGATCGGGATCGCCGACGGCATAGACCAGGGATCGCAGACTCAGCACGCCACCCTGCTCTGCGGGCGCCGCCGCTTCGACGTGCAACTCGCTGTAGAGGGTGTCACCCTCGTGGACCGGGCCGGAGTGGTCGCAGGACTCCCAGCCCAGCACCGTCACCACATTCGGTAGCAGCCGGCTGGCCTGGGCCAGCGCGAGCCCGATGGTGTGGCCGCCGTACACCAGACGCTGGCCGCCCACCCGCGAATCATGATGGGTGGCAGCAATGTTCAGACTGAGCCGGGCCAACTCTGGTGCGCTGCTGACCACGTCGCCGGTGCTGCGCAGGACTGAGCCGACCACGCTCGCGTCGAAATGGGTTCCCGGTACGCGCAGCCGGAACGTCTCCGCGTCCCAGCCGCTGGTGGGGTCGATGGCCGGTGGAAGATCGGTGCCGACGACCGACAGGTCGTCGTTGTGACCGGTGTCGGGGGCGTCGGGGCTCAGCGGAAGCATGGCGCAGCGGTAGAAGTCGAGCACCAGCCGGTCGGCCTGGTCGATGGTGGTCATCCGGAGCGCGGCAAGCCCGGTGGCCGCCCGCCCGGGCTTCGCCGAATTCTGCTTGAGTCCAACGACTTCCGTGCGGGTGTAAATGGTGTCACCGATGATCGGGAAACGGTGGAAGTTCAGGCCGCGATAGAACAGGTTCGCCTTGACCCGCTGGGTGGCCAGCGTGCTCTGCCCGATCGCCACGTCGGTGACCAGCCCGGGATGCGCCAACGCCGCCGACTCGCCGGTGACGGCATGCGTCAGGACGGCGTCCAGCGGCAGCCGCAGCCGGTCTCCGAGGATCGACTGGTGCACCGCGGCGGCACCGGGGGTCAGTGTCATCGACGGTGCCGAGTCGAAAACCTGCCCGCGGGTCAGCTCGTCGAAATAGGGACCGGCATGATCGCGCTCACTCTGGCCAGACAGACTCACAGGTTCACATGCTCGCATACCGGGTCACGGTCGGTGATTTCGGCGTGTTCATCGCCGCTCACCGGTCGGGCGCACGCCCAAGTGACGTGGTGTCGCGGCGATACCGCCCAGCAGTTTCAGCGCATCGGCACTGGGGGTGTTCGGTTCGGCGACGCGATGCGTACCTACCGAGCCGGCGCGATCGCTCCCGATGCGATCGCCAGGGGGATCGCCTACGCGATCACCGAGCCCGCCGATGTCGATGTCGATGTCAGCGGGCTGATCATTCGCCCGGCCGCCCAGCGCCGACCTCGTCGACCAGGCCCCACGCCAGGGCCGTTTCCGCGTCGATGGACGCACCCGAGAGCACCAGATAGGCGGTCCGCCAACGCCCGATCCGGCGGGTGATGCTCACCGTGCCGCCCGCGCCGGGAATCAACCCCAGTGCGAGTTCCGGCAGGCCCAGCGTCGCGCCGGGCGCACATGTCACGTGCCCGCAGAACGCCGCCATTTCCAGTCCACTGCCGAGCACCTGACCGTGCACCTCCGCGCGGCAGGCCCGGCCGAGCCGGTCGGTGAGTTCGTCGAGGACGAGCGCCGGGCTGTGACGGGTGCGGGCCAAATGGGCACTCGCCGGATCGTCGAAGGTACCGAATTCGCCGAGATCGCCACCACTGCAGAAGGACGGACCGTTCCCGGTGAGCACCACTTCGTCGACCGAGGTGTCCAGCTGGGCCACACCGAGAAACTCCAGGAGTTCGGCCCGGGCATCGGTGCTGAAGGCGTTGTGCCGTTGCGGGCGATTGAAACTGATCCGCAATGTATCGCCATCACGCTGGGCGACAACCGGATTCGCGATGTCGGGCAGCTGCGCCGGGCCGCGTTCGGCCAGCCATCGGGCGAACTCCGGCCCGGCCTGCAGCGTCGAGTAGGCCAGCGATTCGGCGATCACCCCTGACCGAGCGGGCGCGTCGACGTCGAGCGCCCGAAGCACGTCATCGCAGACCGCAGCGGCCTGCGGCCAGCGCAGGCATCGTCGGCGCAGTTCGGCGAGCGCGTCGGAGACCGACGCGACGGTGACCGCGCGGCGGTCCTGCGTCGCGTCCTCGGTGAGCGTGAAAGTGGCTTCCTCCGAGGGAGTTCCGATGGCGACGAGCACTCCCCCGGCGAGTTCGACCGGGCTGTCGGTGTTCACGAGTACTTCGCGATGAGGCCCTGCTTGTAGAGCTTGCCGGTATCGGTGCGGGGCAGCTGGGCCTCGAACGCGATCGAGCGCGGGCATTTGTAGTGCGCCAACCGATCGCGGAGCCAGTCGAGAAGCTCACGCGCGAAGTCCTCGGTGGCGTCGGCGGGATCGACGGTCTGGACCACGCCCTTGACTGACTGGCCCATCTCCTCGTCAGGAATGCCGAAGACGGCGGCGTCCATCACTTTTGGATGGGTGACAAGCAGGTTCTCGGCTTCCTGCGGATAGATGTTGACACCGCCGGAGATGATCATGTGGTGCCTGCGGTCAGTCAGGTACAGGTAGCCCTCTTCGTCCACATAACCGATGTCGCCCACCGTTTTCCAACCGCGGGTGTCACGGGACTTAGCCGTCTTGTCCGGGTCGTTGAGGTATTCGAAATCGACTCCGCCTTCGAAGTAGATTTCGCCGGCCTGACCGGGCGGGAGCTCGTTGCCGTCCTCGTCGAGGATGTGCAGGTTGCCCGCCATCGGCCGCCCGACGGAACCGGGGTGGGTCAGCCAATCCTCGGCACCAATCAGCGTGGAGCCGTGCGCTTCCGATGAGGCGTAGTACTCGTCGACGATCGGTCCCCACCAGTCGATCATCTGCTTCTTGATCTCGACCGGACATGGCGCCGCCGCGTGCATTACCCGCTCCAGGCTCGACACGTCGTAGGACGTCCGCACGTCGTCAGGCAGCTTCAGCATGCGGGTGAACATGACCGGGACGAACTGGCCGTGCGTGACACGGTGTTTGGCGATGGCATCCAAAGCGCCAGCGGCGTCGAACTTCTCCATCACGACAGTGGTGATACCGCCGGCCTGGGTTTGCATCGACCACACCGACGGTGCGGTGTGATAGAGCGGCGCCGGACTGAGGTAGACGGCGTCGGGGTGCATCCAGAAGGACACCAGCGCCGACATCAGGCCGGGCGACTCGGACGGATGAACATGCGGCAGTGCGCGTTTGATGCCTTTCGGGCGTCCGGTGGTGCCCGACGAGTACTGCAGCAGGTCGCCTTCGATCTCGTCGTCGATCGGCGTGACCGGTTGGTCGGCAACGCAATCGGGGTAACTCTGCCAGCCGTCGAGGTGGCCGCCCGCGACGAGCAGGACCGGAGGTAGGCCGCCCGGCAACTCATCGCCCAGCTTGGCGAGGGTGTCGGCGAGCTTCGCCGACCCGACGATGCCCTTGGCATTGCTGTTGTCGATGATGTACGCGGCTTCGGCCGCAGTCAGGTGCGTGTTGATCGGCACGTAGTACAGCCCGCTACGCCGCGCCGCCCACATCGCGGTGTGGAAATGCTCGTTGTTCTCCATGAGAATCGCGACGGCATCGCCCTCGACCAGCCCGGCTTGCCGGAAGTAGTGCGCCAGCTGGTTTGCCCGTGCTTCCAGCTCACCGAAGGTGACCACAGTCCCCGACGGGTACATGGCGATGGCCGGCTTGTCCGGGCTGACTGCGGCGTGCTCACGAATCTGCATGGAGGCACTGTACGACGGCCAAAGTTGACAGGTGTCAAGGCCCCGGTTTCCCGGTCCTGCTATCGCGCCGAGACCAGCTCCGGTTTCGGCTCGACCTCCTGCGGAGCACCCGAGAACGGCGCCCGCAGCGTCGGCAGCAGGTGCTTGCGGTTGACGATCAAGCCGACGAGTGACAGGGCGCCGTAGACGCCGCACAGGGCCAGCCGCCCCTCGGTCGACGTGATCGGGAACTGCACGACGAACAAGGCCAGCAGCGCCCACGCCGTCCGGCGGTGGAACCGCAGCGCCAGGATCAGTGCGATACCCATCATCGTCTGCGTCGCGGTCAGCAGTACCTCTTCGATCTGCCGCCCATCGAGCACCAGTTCGGGCCCGCCCCCGCCGGCCAGGTAGGCGATCGGCAGCGATCCCATCAACAGGGTCCACTGGTTGACCTTCGACGAAATCAACGTGGCGATGGCCGCGGTGCCCTTGCCGCGGGCGGCGAAGATGATCGCGATGATGAACTCCGGGGCCTCCGAGGCCAGCGGGGCAAGCCACTGCACCAGCAGGAACTTGTCGATCCCCAGTTCGGTGCCCGCACCGATGAGGCTCTCGGCGAAAGGCTCCGCGCACAGCAGGATCACCGCGGCTGCGCCGACGAAGAGCGCGATCACCGTGCTGCGTCGCGCCCTGGTAGGCAGGGCGCCGATCGCGGCGGCGGTGCCGATCAGCTCCGGCTCCTCGACGTCGCCGCGGGTCAGCTTGTACAGGTAGAGACCGAACCAGGCCAGCAAGGCCACTCCGAGTACCAGGTGAATCCGGCCGGTGGCCGGGATGATGAACGCGACGATGCCGGCGATCAGCAGAAAGCCGAGTTCCACGCGGTTACCGGGCTCGAGCAGGAGAGTCTTGGTGTTTTCACTGCGTTTGGCGGCGGGGTTGGCCGAGACTTTGCGGGTGACGTACAGGCTGACCAGCACCACGACGGGCCAGCCGATACCCATCAGCAGCCGGTTGGAACCTGTCATGTTGGCCGCGGCGTACTGCGCGTAGCCGGGGTCATGGCCGGCGGTGTAGGCGTAGTACAGGTCGACGGCGTACTCCGGGAGCACGGCAATCAAGGCCAGGACGGCGATCGCCAAGCCACCGGACACGTCGATCTGGGCCGCCTCGGCCGCCCAGGCGAGCAGGAAGCTGGCCGAGACCACGGCGGCGCCGTAGATCAGCAGGGAGATCACGGGATTGGGGTTCAGGCCACCGAAACGGAGCATGAGCGCGGGAACGATCAGCGCGGCGGTGATCGCCAGTGACCGCATCATCGGGTGAATGGCGAAGCGGCGAAACGGATCTCGGCTGAGCTTCGTACCGGTGGCCATCGTCGGTCCTTCGGTCAGCGACCCGCGGCCTCGACGTGCAATGGCGAGGCCTCAGGTCGACAGTGGTCTGTCAACCGAAGGTCTCGCTCGCCGGATTGATCCGGTGGATGACCGGGCGGCACCGCCGCCAGTATGTCGATCATCCGCTTCCGCGACCCGGAGGCTGCGGGTGGGAACTACTCCCCTTCGCTGAGCACGACAGTACCCCGGGTGCGCGGACGCTGGCAACTTAGCCTACCTACCGAATTGCATCAGTATGGGTTGCAAAGTTGCTGATCAGAGGTATGAAATCGAGATGTTCGGCTAGCCGATACTGGTTATACGGCTACCCTTTGGCCTCCGCGGGATGTGACACCGGACTCGACGAACAGTCGCAAAAGGCCCCGTGACACGCCATGTCACGGGGCCTTTTGCGACTGCTCGCGCGGGGTTAGTCGGCCTCCCCCAGCCGGGTCTTCAGCGCGTCGAACTCATCCTTGATACCCGTCGGCAGCTTCTCACCGACAAACTCGAACCACTCTTCGATCAGCGGGAGCTCGCTGCGCCACTCGTCGGCGTTGACGGCCAGCGCCTCGTCTACATCAGCCGCATCGACATCGAGACCGTCCAGATCAAGATCGGCGGCCGTCGGGACGATACCGATCGGAGTGCTCTTGCCTTCGGCCTGGTGCTCGATGCGCTCGACGGCCCACTTCAGTACGCGGCTGTTCTCGCCGAAGCCCGGCCACAGGAATCGGCCGTCGTCGCCGCGGCGGAACCAGTTCACGAAGAACACGGCGGGCAGCTTGGACTCGTCGGCGTTCTTGCCGATGTCGATCCAGTGCTGGAAGTAGTCGCCGACGTTGTAGCCGAGGAACGGCAGCATCGCCATCGGGTCACGGCGGACCGTGCCGACCTTGCCCTCGGCCGCAGCGGTCTGCTCGGAGCCCAGGGTGGCGCCGATGAACACGCCGTGCTGCCAGTCACGGGCCTGGGTGATCAGCGGGACGGTGGTCTTGCGGCGGCCGCCGAACAGAATCGCCGAGATCGGCACGCCCTGCGGGTCATCCCATTCGGGGGCCAGCGTCGGGCACTGCGAGATGGGAGTGCAGTAGCGCGAGTTCGGGTGCGCCGCTTTGCTTTCCGTCTCGCGAAGGTTCCAGTCGTGACCCTTCCAGTCGATCAGGTGGTCGGGCTCGCCTTCCAAACCCTCCCACCACACGTCGCCGTCGTCGGTCTTGGCGACGTTGGTGAAGACGGTGTTGCCTGCGGCGATGGTCTTCATCGCGTTGGGGTTGGAGCTCCAGTTGGTACCGGGCGCCACACCGAAGAAGCCGAACTCGGGATTGACGGCATACAGCCGGCCGTCCTTACCGAACCGCATCCAGGCGATGTCGTCGCCGACTGTTTCGGCGCGCCAGCCGGGGATGGTGGGCTGCAGCATCGCCAGGTTGGTCTTACCACAGGCCGACGGGAATGCGGCGGCGATGAAGTAGGCCTTGTTCTCCGGCGAAATCAGCTTGAGGATCAGCATGTGTTCGGCGAGCCAGCCCTCGTCGTGGGCCATCGCCGAGGCGATCCGTAGCGAGTAACACTTCTTGCCCAGCAGCGCGTTGCCGCCGTAACCCGAACCGTAGCTCCAGATTTCGCGGGTCTCGGGGAAGTGGGTGATGTACTTGGTGTCGTTGCACGGCCACGGCACGTCGGCCTGACCGTCCTCCAGCGGCGCCCCGATGGAATGCAGCGCCTTGACGAAGAAGCCGTCATCGCCGAGCTTGTCCAGCGCGGCCTTGCCCATTCGGGTCATGGTGCGCATCGAGACCACGACGTACTCCGAGTCGGTGATCTCAACACCCAGCTTGGGATCCTCGGCGTCCAGCGGGCCCATGCAGAACGGCACCACCCACAGAGTCCGGCCGCGCATCGAGCCGCGGTAGAGCTCGGTCATCAGCTCGCGCATCTCGGCGGGAGCCATCCAGTTGTTGGTCGGACCCGCGTCGATCTCACGCTCGGAGCAGATGAAGGTCCGCGATTCGACGCGGGCCACATCGGACGGGTCGGACAGTGCGAGGTAGGAGTTCGGCTGCTTCTCCTCGTTGAGCTTCTGGAAGGTGCCCGCCTCGACCAGCTGGGCCGTCAGGCGTTCGTACTCTTCGTCGGACCCGTCAGCAAACATCACTCGGTCCGGCTGAGTCAGTTCGGCGATCTCCTGAACCCAGGCGAGCAGCCCCTCATGTTTCGTCGGCGCGGTATCCAGACCTGGAATAGTCGCTGAGGTCATTTGCATCTCCTACCCGATTTATCGAGGCGTTCCCCGCCCAGCACGCAGACCATATTCCTCCATCAGGATCTCCACGGATGAAGGACTTGGTTATCTCTCGTTACACGTTAACGCGGGTGACATACCCACGGTAAATCGAGACTATGTCCGTTGACTCACAAGAACGATTCAGAAACCTCTAACTGGGGAGTTCATCGATTCAGATTGTTCTGTCAAATGCGCAATCGCTCCAGGAATGCCGAATATCTCAGGAACGCCGACTAATTCGCCGCCATATTCGTCGTCCCCGGCCACCACCACAAGAACAGTCCCGTCGTCGACACCACCGGGACCGTCGTCGCTGGCTACTGACTGGTAACCATCGGGCCCTGCCAGCGAACGGACCCGGCCGGGCACGACAGCGCCGAGGTGATGAATGACGGCGGGCAGGTCTTCGACGAGCCAGTCCTCGGGTTCGACCGGCATCAGCAGCGAACTCATCGCCCCTCCTCCTCATGCGTGATTCGAGCGTATCCCCGTTGCGCGAGTTCGGCCCGAACGGCGTCAAGTGCCCGTTGCACTATCGGCAGGTGTTCATCGCGGGCGGTGACAGCCCGGGCTCGGGCCAGCGCATGCTGCCGCAGCTCCGCGTCGATCGTTCGGAGTTCGGCCGCGAGTACCGCGCTGCGGGTTTCGTCATGCTCGGCCAGGCTGACCGTCAACGCCGTCTCGGCTGCCAGGACCCTGGTGGCCGCCGACTGCTCGACGTCGGCACGCAGGGCCGCGGTGACGTCGCAGACCCACCGGTCCAGTACGGCGCGATCGTGCAACAGACCCCGCATCCCGACGACCCAGACCGTCACCGCCAGGCCAACCAGAATGCAGAGAACGGCGCCGGCCACGGTCAACTCGGGTGCCAGTTCGGCGAAGATCCGACTCAAAGTCAAGGCCACCCCGAGGCCGAACCCCGCGCCGAGCAGCATCATCAACCGGGTCTCGACGCGGCGCGACGTCAGCGGTGGCTCACCGACCGGTTCGGCCGACACAGACTCCGAAAAAGACGAATCGGTCTGCAGTCCAAGCACATCGGCCACCTCGGCAAGGTGCTCGCCGATACTCTCGTCGACCTCACGCGCCACGCCGGCGACGCGTCGACGGACATCGGCCGGGAAGGTGGCCATCGACCGCCGCGTCATCGACGCGACGTCCTCCTGCAGTTCCGATCGCACCGAGGTGCAGCGATTCCTGGCGAAGTGGGACAGCTGCACGCGGGCCTGCTGCAACCGGCTGCGCAGCGCGACCGCGCGTTCGGTCCTGGCCATTCTGCGCTGGCGGCCCACCTCGACGCGGCTCGCCCCGAGCGCGGCCACCCGCGCCGCCCGGGCCGAACTGTCGGCGGCGCCGTCATAGCGCCACGCCGCCATGGCGAGCTGAGACTCCCAGGACCGCAATCTGTTTCGGCCTCTAAGCTGGCTGTCGGCAAGCTGCGTACCGAGCGCCTCGACCAGCCCGTTGAGCCGGATATCGCCCAGATCCGGGGCCGCGGCCACCCCTTCCCACGTCACCGCGCCATAGCGCGGGGCGTGCGCTGCCAACAGTTGCCGATCAGCGTCGAGCACCTCCCGCCATCGGCGGTGCAGGTCGATCTTGGCCACCGCGCACACCACCAGATCGGTGTGCACCGCCGCCGCGTCGAGTAACGCACAATCGGACTCGGTCAGCGGCGCCACCGCAGACACCACGAAGACCACCGCCATCGGGGCATCTCCGTCACACAGCCCGGTGGACTCGATGAAAGTGTTCTGCGGCAACCGATTCCGCAGCGCGGCGAGCACGCTGGACGTGCCGGCCAGCCAGGGTCCCATCACCAGCACCGCATCGCGGCGGCGCACCCCCGGCGCCAGGACCCCGGGGGCGATCTCGGCCACGAACGCGTCGACCGTCCGCTCCGGCTCCGCGGCGTCCCCCGTCACGCCGCACAACCCGGGCCGGCAGTGGCCGCCAACAGCCGCAACGATCCCCTGGCGATAGCGGTCGCGCAGTCACGGTGCAGCGCACCAAGGGGTCCAGCCGCCAGGCGACGCCAGTGCACCGCCCGAATCAGATGGGCCGTCGCATCGTCGGCGGGATCGACCCGCAGGCCGGCCGCCGCGACGACATCGACCGCGGCGGCCATCCGCGCCAACACGGTGTCGTCCGCGGCCAGGAACGTGGCGATCTCGGTGTCGGTGATCGCCGGCACCTGCAACTCGTCGACCACGGCGAGGACACGGCGGTATCCGGCTTCGGCGATCAGGGGCGCGATCCGGTCCAGCACCTCGTCGATCCGGCTGACCCGCCGGAGCTCCGCGCGCACCTGAATGACGTCGGCCAGCCGGTTCGCGCGCAGCGTGACCACACTGTGCGCGATACCGAACAGGTCGAGGGAATCGACCAGGCGTTGCCGCACCTCACGTGAGAGCCGGTGGGTGCACGTGAGGAAATCGTCCGGTGAGCGCAGATCGGCAGGCTCGCCGACAAGAATACGCAGCGCGTCGATCAGGGTGTCGTCCAGCACTGCGGGGTCCAGCGCGGCCACCGCCAGCAGCGCGACCATCGGCTCGGTGGGCGCACCCAGCAGTCCGGCCACGCTCACAGCGCGCCGGCTCGCCGTCACCAGCGGTCCGCCGGGGCCGAAACCGGTCAGGTCGGCCTTATTGAGGACAGCCAGGGCGAACGGCAGGCCCGCATCCTCAGGCTTGGCGACCTCGGCGACCACCCGGATGCCGATATCCGCCTCGCCGGCACCCGAGGAGCCCACCGAGGCGTCCAGGATGTCGAGCCCCACGGCGACCAGCGCCGCCCGCACCGTGGCGACCCCCACGCCGGGACGGCCGTGCACGGCGATCCGGACCGGAGCCGCGACCCGGCGCGCCAACCACGCCCACTGCCCGCCGTCGGTGGCACGTCGCACCAGCGCGTCGGCGAAAAGCCGGCGGCCGGTGCCCGGGATTCCCTCGTTCATGTCGCGCCATGGTGGCAGCGGACCCTCGTTCGCGCGAGCCACGACGGCACCGCGGCTGGGGATAACCGAGCGCTGTGACCGGCACGAAAGCAACTGTTGGGTATCAATCTGCGCCACGATGAGGGTCGATGTGGCTTCATGAGCGACCATGGACGGATGCATGCGCAACGTGGAGTCGGGTCTGCGGAGCTGTCCGCCGGGCCTGACGAGCCACCGGATGCGCACCTCTATCCCCGGGTGACCAGTTTCCGGTCCCGGCGATCGAGTCTCAACGACGCCCAGCAGGACACCTGGGACCGGCTGTGGTCGCGCTACGGCACCCAGGCCCGATTCCCGGATCGGCCGGCCGAGCTACTCGACACGGCCGCCTGGTTCGGCCGCGCGGCCCCGGTGATCCTGGAGATCGGCTCGGGAACAGGCACCTCAACACTGGCGATGGCCCAGGCCGAACCCCACATCGACGTGGTGGCCGTCGAAGTCTATCGCCGTGGCCTGGCCCAGCTGCTGTCCGCCATCGAACGCGAGCACGTCGCCAACATCCGGCTGGTGCGGGGCGACGGTATGGACGTGCTGGAGCACATGTTCGCGCCGGGTTCCCTGACCGGGGTGCGGGTGTTCTTCCCGGATCCCTGGCCGAAGTCGCGCCACCACAAGCGTCGGCTGCTGCAACCCCCCACTATCGCCCTGATCGCCGACCGGCTGCGGCCTGGCGGCGTCCTGCACGCCGCGACCGACAACGCCCACTACGCCGAGCAGATCGCTGCCGCCGGGGACGCCGACCCTCATCTTCGGCGGGTGGCGCCGGATGCGAACCTGCCCGTCTCGGTCGAGCGGCCGACCACCAAATACGAATCGAAGGCTCAGCACGCGGGCAGCGCCGTGGCCGAACTCCTATGGGAGCGGTTGTGAGTATGGACCTGCTCGACGACACCGCACCCGAATCGGACACCGATTCAGTGACTCCGGTCACGCTCAAAATCCGTCGGGTCCTGCTGGTGTGGGATGCCCCCAACCTCGATATGGGACTGGGTTCGATCCTGGGTGGCCGGCCCACCGCCGCTCATCGCCCGCGGTTCGACGCGCTGGGTCGCTGGCTGCTCGCGCAGACCGCGGATCTGTCGCGGCCGGACCCGGACGATCCGACGCCGGTTTCGCTGGAGCCGGAAGCCACCGTGTTCACCAATATCGCCCCCGGTAGCGCTGACGTGGTGCGGCCGTGGGTGGAAGCTCTGCGTAACGTGGGTTTTGCGGTCTTCGCCAAGCCCAAGATCGACGACGACAGTGACGTCGACGCCGACATGCTCGAGCACATCGCGCTGCGGCGTCGCGAGGGCCTGGCGGGCCTGTTGGTCGCGTCGGCCGACGGGCAGGCTTTCCGCCTGCCGCTGGAGGAAATCGCCCGCGAGGACGGTACCCCCGTCCACGTGCTCGGATTTCGCGAACATGCGAGCTGGGCGCTAGCGTCGGATACCTTGGAGTTCGTCGACCTGGAAGACATTCCTGGTGTTTTCCGGGAACCACTCCCGCGAATCGGCCTAGATTCGCTACCAGAGCAAGGTGCCTGGTTGCAGCCGTTCCGGCCGCTCTCGGCGCTGCTGGCTTCACGGGCCTGAGCGCAACGGTTTTAAAACTTCAGAGCCATGCACAGCAGGTCGCAAAAGACTTTTTGACGGTAAGGAGCTTACGTGTTCGCCTGGTGGGGTCGGACGGTGTTCCGGTACAGGTACGTCGTCATCGCGGTCATGGTCGCGGCGTGCCTCGGCGGTGCCGTATACGGGGCTAGCCTGGGCTCCCACGTCACCCAGAGCGGTTTTTACGATAACGGCAGCGAGTCGGTCCGGGCCTCGACGCTCGCCGACCAGGTGTACGGCCGTGACCGCACCAGCCACGTGGTCGCCATCCTGACGCCGCCGGACGACAAAAAGGTCACCGACAAGGACTGGCAGAAGAAAGTCACCGATGAGCTGGACCAGGTGGTCAAGGACCATCCGGATCAGATCGTGGGCTGGGTCGGCTGGCTGAAAGCCCCCGACACCACCGACCCGACCGTCAGCCAGATGAAGACCCCGGATCTACGTCAAACCTTCATCAGCGTCCCACTCAAGGGCGACGACGACGACACCATCCTGAAGAACTATCAGGCCATAGCGCCAGCTCTCAAGCAGGTCAACGGCGGCGAGATCCAACTTGCCGGCCTCAACCCGCTGGCCAGCGAGCTCACCGGGACCATCGGCACCGACCAGCAACGCGCCGAGCTCGCGATCGTCCCGCTGGTGGCCGTGGTGCTGTTCTTCGTATTCGGCGGCGCCGTCGCGGCCGCGTTGCCCGCCATCATCGGTGGCCTCACCATCGGCGGGGCGCTCGGCATCCTCCGGCTGACCGCCGAATTCGGGCCGGTGCACTTCTTCGCCCAGCCCGTCGTGACGATGATGGGCTTCGGCATCGCCATCGACTACGGACTGTTCGTGGTCAGCCGGTTCCGGGAGGAACTCGCCGAAGGCTACGACGTCGAAGCGGCTGTACGGCGGTCGGTGATGACATCAGGCCGCACCGTTGCGTTCTCTTCGGTCATCATCGTGGCGTCCTCGCTACCGCTTCTGCTGATCCCGCTCGGCTTCCTGCGGTCGATCACCTACGCGATCATCGCTTCAGTGCTGCTGGCGGCGTTCCTGTCGATCACGGTGCTACCCGCGACCCTGGCAATTCTAGGCGCCAACGTCGACGCCCTCGGGGTGCGGACTTTGCTGCGAGTGCCGTTCCTGGCCAACTGGCCGTTCTCACGCAAGATCATCGACTGGTTCATCGAGAAGACCCAGAAGACCAAGACCCGCGAAGAAGTCGAGAAGGGCTTCTGGGGCCGGCTGGTCAATGTGGTGATGAAGCGACCCATCGCCTTTGCCGCTCCCATCGTGATCATCATGATTTTGCTTGTCATCCCGATCGGGCAGCTGGCGCTGGGCGGGCTCAGCGAGAAGTACCTGCCGCCGGACAACCCGGTGCGCAGCGCCCAGGAGCAGTTCGACAAAGAATTCTCCAGTTTCCGCACCGAACCGCTGACCCTTGTCATCAAAACCAATAACGGCGAGCCGGTGACCGACCAGCAGCTCGATGCGCTGCGTGCTGAGGCGCAGACCGTGTCCGGGTTCGCGGGCAGCGATGACCCGACGAAGATGTGGGCCGAGCGCGCGGTCCAGGAGGGCGGATCCAAGGATCCATCCGTGCGGGTGATCCAGAACGGCCTGATAAACAGCAGCACCGCACCTAAGAAGATCGAGGAGTTGCGCGCGCTGACCCCGCCGCGTGGCACCACGGTGCTGGTCGGCGGCACCCAGGCGCTGGCACAGGACAGCATCCTGACGCTGTTCGACAAGCTGCCGCTGATGGTGCTGATCCTGGTGATCACCACCACCATCTTGATGTTCCTGGCGTTCGGATCGGTGGTGCTGCCCATCAAGGCCGCCTTGATGAGCGCGTTGACGCTGGGCTCTACGATGGGCATCCTGACCTGGATGTTCGTCGAGGGCGGACACGGCTCTGGGCTGTTGAATTACACGCCACAGCCCCTGTTCGCCCCGATGATCGGGTTGATCATCGCGGTGATCTGGGGTCTGTCCACCGACTACGAGGTGTTCCTGGTGTCCCGGATGGTGGAGGCCCGCGAACGCGGCCTGTCCACCGCCGAGGCCATCCGGATCGGCACCGCCACCACCGGTAGGTTGATCACCGGCGCCGCGCTGGTGCTGGCCGTGGTGGTCGCCGCGTTCGCGTTCTCCGACTTGGTGGTGATGAAGTACCTGGCCTTCGGCCTGCTCATCGCCTTGTTGCTGGACGCGACGCTGGTCCGGATGTTCCTGGTGCCGGCGATCATGAAGATGCTCGGCGACGATTGCTGGTGGGCGCCCCGCTGGATGAAGCGGCTCCAGGTCAGGATCGGTCTCGGTGAGACCCACCTGCCCGACGAGCGTAAGCGTCCGGTCATGCGGGACCACGACGAAGAGCTCGCAGCCCTCGTCGGAGTGGGAGCACCGGTACCTCCTCGCCCGCACGATCCCACCCATCCCGGCCCGGACGGACCGCCGTACCCGCGGGCGAACCCCCGCTTTGTGCCGCCCCCGCAGGACCTGCCGTCCGGCGCGGGTACCACCCGCATCCCGACGATGCCGGACTCTGACGACAGCGAAGCGCCCACCACGCGTTTCTCGTCGGCGAAGAATGCCGTGCGCACGGCGGTCAACACCGCAACCGGAGCGGCGACGGCCGCCACCCACCGCCAGCCACGCCCAACCCCCAACGGCGAGCGGGAGATCGAGTCCTGGCTGGGCGAGCTCCGCGGCAAGCCGGGTACTGCTGCGCCACAACCACATTCGCAACCATCATCGGACCCGACGCGATCGATGAATCCGCCGTCGGCCGGCGAACCGTCGGCAGACAAGACCACGGCGATCCCCGTGGCGCGGCCGAACGGCACACATTCCGACGAGGCCGGGGCTGCGTCTCCTGAGGCGGCCACCAGGGCCATCCCCATCGCGAACCCGCGCGCCAAGGACACCGAGACGGCCACCGAGAAGCTGAATTCGCGAGCCGACGCACCCGAAGGCGATGACAAGCCGACCCGTCGTGGCGGCGGCGGTGTCAGCGCGCAGGATCTGCTGCGCCGCGAAGGTCGGCTCTAACTGGGATTTGGGCGTGCTCATTGGCGCTGACGAGCGCCGATGAGCACGCCCAAATCACTCCTTATCCTCGACGACGTCGCCGCGGGCTGAGAACTGTGGCCCCTCGTCGATGCTCTGTTTGGCTTCCTCGGCGGCCGGGTCGTCAGCGAGCAGCACCCGCAGCGCACTGTTGACGAAGGCGATCGCGGGTACCGCCAGCAGCGCGCCGACGATGCCCGCCAGCACGCCGCCGCCGGCGATGCCGAGCACGACGGCCAGCGGATGGAGCGAGACCGCCCGGCCCATCACCAACGGCTGCAGGATGTGCGCTTCCAGCTGCTGGACGGCGACGATGAGACCCAGCGTGATCAAGGCGTAGACGACGCCCTTGGTCAACAGGGCGACGATGACCGCGAGGAACCCGGTGACGACGGCACCGACCAGCGGGATGAACGCACCGAGGAATACCAGCGACGCCAGCGGCAGCGCGAG
This sequence comes from Mycolicibacterium komossense, assembly GCF_025822605.1. Lineage (GTDB taxonomy): Bacteria > Actinomycetota > Actinomycetes > Mycobacteriales > Mycobacteriaceae > Mycobacterium > Mycobacterium komossense. The sequence goes on from NZ_JACKTY010000018.1 coordinate 87,086, forward strand.
CGGCACACCCATGATCGCCAGGCCGGTGCCGATCCCGACGGCGTCGACCAGGGCGACCACGAACGTGGCCCGCACGTAGCCGATCAGGGAGTGGAACCCGGCCCGGCCGGCATCGGTGACGCGATCGCGAACCGTGACCGGAAAGATCTTCGCGACGAAGTCCCATATATTTCGGCCGCCGTGCAGGAAGAAGATCACCGTGAAGAACACCAGCAGCGCGCCGGTGACGATCTCGGTGAGCGTCGACGCAGTCGACAGTGCACCGCTGGTCAGCTTCTCCTGATTGTCCCGAAGCGCCTGCACCGCAGAATCGCCGGCGTGCTCGATCTGCTCGCGGCTCAAATGTGCCGGACCCTCGACCAGCCAGGTCTGCAGTGAGTCGATACTGTGCGTGACCTGCTCCACCAGTCCGGGTAGGCCGGTAATGAACTGGCTGACAACGAAAGTCAGGATTCCGCCGAGGATCGCAAAGCTACTGAGCAGCACCAGCGCCACCGCGCCACCACGGGGTGCGCCGCGGCGGTCCAGCCAGTCGACCAGCGGTATCAGCAGCGCTGCCAGCATGGTCGCCAACGCGACCGGGACGACGATCACCTCGACTTTCGCCACCACCCACAGCACGGCGACGAGAGCGGCGAGAAGGATCAGCAGACGCCACGCCCACGCCGCCATCTTGCGTACCAATGGGCTGACAGCCTGATCATCAGGCGCCGTTCGCGGCTGGGGGGACGAGGCCATGGCTGTGAGCGTAGCGCTCGCCGGCACCGGGAACGCCGGATCCGGGGGCGCGCCGACACGGCCACGGTCGTCACGCTGAAGGGACAAAGGGCGCGACGTGCACCGCTACCCTGAAGCACGTGTCACACGACGCGCAGGCCAGCGATGCCGTGAGCCGCCAGGAAGGACAGGCCAGGAGCAAGTACTGGTGGCTGCGCTGGGTGGTGCTCTGCGTGGCCATCGTGGTGCTGGCGATCGAAGCCACTCTGGTCTGGGACCAGCTGGCCAAAGCCTGGAAAAGCCTGCTGACGGCGAACTGGTGGTGGGTGCTGGCCGCGGTGTTCGCGGCGATGATGTCCATGCACAGCTTCGCCCAGATCCAGCGGGAACTGCTCAAAGCAGCCGGGGTGCGCGTGCGTCAACTTCGCTCCGAAGCTGCTTTCTACGCCGGTAACGCCCTGAGCACCACACTGCCTGGCGGTCCTGTGCTCTCGGCCACGTTCGTCTACCGGCAGCAGCGCATCTGGGGCGCATCGCCCGTGGTGGCGTCCTGGCAGCTGGTGATGTCCGGCGCGCTGCAGGTGGTGGGCCTGGCCCTGCTCGGCCTTGGCGGCGCGTTCCTGCTGGGCGCAAAGAACAATCCGTTCTCGCTGTTGTTCACCCTCGGTGGGTTCATCACTCTCCTGCTACTGGCGCAGGCTGTGGCGTCGCGCCCCGACCTCATCGACGGTATCGGTGTGCGAGTGCTGTCCTGGGTCAACCAGATTCGCAGCAAGCCCGCGGACACCGGACTGGCCAAATGGCGCGAAACGCTGCAGCAGCTGGAATCGGTCAGCCTGACCCGGCGCCAACTCGGACTGGCCTTCGGCTGGTCGCTGTTCAACTGGACCGCCGACGTGGCCTGCCTGGCGTTCGCGGCTTACGCAGCGGGCGGGAAACCCTCGCTGGCTGGGCTGACCGTCGCGTACGCCGCGGCGCGCGCCGTCGGGTCCATCCCGCTGATGCCGGGCGGGCTGCTGGTGGTCGAGGCGGTGCTGGTGCCGGGGCTGGTCTCCAGCGGTATGACGCTGCCCGCCGCGATCTCGGCGATGCTGATCTACCGACTCGTCAGCTGGATCTTTATCTCCGCCATCGGCTGGGTGGTGTTCTTCTTCATGTTCCGCACCGAAAGCACAATCGATCCCGATGTGCAGGAGGAGATGGACCTCGCGGCCGCCGAACGAGAAGGCTTAGAACAACCCGTCGCACAGCCGGCCCCGACCGAGCCGCCCCCGGACCCGGGCGACACCGCACTCCAGGGACCCTTGCCACCCCCGGGACCGGCGGATGAGCGAGCACAGCGCGATCGCTGACCGGTTCCGGTCCGGTCTCGCGCGTGGTTGGATCGGCCCATGCTGTTGAGTGCGTTCGCCAGACGTCTGGTCCAATCAGCCTCGACGCTGACCGCGCTGGTGACCGTGGCCGCCTGCTCATCAGCCGCCCCACCCACAGCGACCAGCCCGACGATATCGCGGCCACCGGCGATGGTGACACCGCTGATCGGCTCGTCCACAGCCGATCCGATTCCGGTGCCCGCTACCGACGGTAAGACCCACATCGTCTACGAGCTGCTGCTGACCAACACCTTGCCCGGTGACGTCACCGTCGACTCACTGACCGCGCTCAGCGGCGATCGCAGACTGCTCACCTTGGCCGGGGCCAATCTGGCGTACTGGACACGCGCACTGGGGAACTCGGGTACCCCGACCAACCACATCCCGTCCGGCGGCTCGGCGATGATCTGGCTCGACGTCACCCTCGACACCGGCATGCAGCCCCCCGCCGAGATAGACCATTCGGTGGCTCTCACCGTCGCCAAACCGATCCCCGGTCTGGTCGAGGGCAACCTGACCCAAATGATCGCGCCCGTACAGGTCCAGGCTCGCAAACCGATGTCGATCGCGCCACCGTTGGACGGCCCGAACTGGCTCGACGGGAACGGCTGCTGCGATACCACCGCGCACCGGATGGCCGCCAACCCGATCAACGGAAAGATCTATCTCGCAGAGCGTTTCGCCATCGACTACGTCCAGCTGACCCCGGATTTCCGGTTGTTCAACGGCGACCCGACCAAGCTGGAGAGCTACCCGTACTTCGGCGCACCTATTCACGCCGTCGCCGACGGCAAGGTGATCGCCGTCCTCGACAACCTGCCCGAACAGGTCGCGAGTAAGACCCCGAGCGGCCTGCCGTTGGATCAGTACGGCGGCAACTACATCGTCCAGGACATCGGGGACGGAAACTTCGCCTTCTACGCGCACCTGAAAACAGCCAGCATCACGGTCAAACCGGGCGACGGCCTCAAGACCGGGCAGCAGATCGCCACGTTGGGCAACACCGGCAACACTGATGCCCCGCACCTGCATTTCCACCTGATGGACGGTCCGGATCCGTTGGCGTCCAACGGCTTACCCTTCATCATCAACAAGTTCCGGCTGGATCAGCGGGTGGTCTCACAATCGGGACTGGATACCCTGTTCAGCGGACAGCCCGCCCCACTACAACCCGGCTTTGCCGCCCGCGACCAGTCGGAGGTCTCCCCCTTGGTGCTCGACATCATGAATTACTCGGTCGGACAATGAGTTCGATGCAGCATTCGCCAGCCCCCACCCGCGCTGCTTCGGCCGGCCTCGCGATCGATATCGCCTGCGTGCTGGTGTTCTGCGCGATCGGCCGGCGTAGCCATGACGAGGGCATCACCCTGGCCGGTGTCGCCCAGACCGCCTGGCCGTTTCTGTCCGGCACCGCGGCCGGCTGGCTGCTCTCGCGGGGCTGGCGGCAACCGACGGCGATCGTGCCCACCGGCGTGAGTGTGTGGGTCGCCACCGTGATCATCGGAATGCTGTTACGCAAGGCCAGTTCTCAGGGCGTCGCCGTCAGTTTCGTCATCGTCGCCTCATTGGTGACCGCGGCCTTCCTGCTGGGGTGGCGCCTGGTCGGCAGAATCGTGCGAGTTACTCGGGCGGCTCGGGCGAAGTAGCGACCGTCAGCGTCGCCCGTAGGCCACCCAGTGGCCCGTCGGACAATTCGATGTGACCGCCGTGGAGCACGGCCTGCTGCGCGACCAGGGCCAAGCCAAGCCCGGAGCCGCCCTGAGTGGCCGTGCTGCCCCTGGAGAACCGCCCGAGCACGGCGACGTGTTCGTCGGCGGGCAGGCCGCGGCCGTTGTCGTCGACGAGGATCACCATCTGGTTGCCCGCGCGGTGCGCTGCGAGCACGATCGTCGTCGCGTTGCCGTGGGTGACCGCATTACGGACCAGATTGTCGACCGCGAGCCGCAAACCTCCGGGCCAGCCGAGGATGGTCAGGTTCGCCGCGCCGCCGGTGTCCACCCTGATCTCCACTGCCCCGCCGGGGCGTTGGTTCTCCCGGGCCACTCGGTCCAGCAGTTCCTCGACGTCGATGGCTTCCCGGTCCTCGGCCTGCGCCAACTGACCCGACGCCAGCTGGCCCAGCGCCGTGATGATCGCCTCGACCCGGCGCTGCGCCCGGGACAGGTCGGCGACCACCTCATCGCGCTCCTCCGGCGGCAGGTTGTGGATGCGCAGAGTGTCCAGGTCGGCGCGCATGGCGGTCAGGGGAGTGCGCAGCTCGTGGGCTGCGTTCGCTGCGAAATCCTGGGCGGCTTGCAGCGAATTGGTGGTAGCCAGCTGGGCTGCGGCCAGCCGGGTGAGCATCCCGGTCATCGCATCAGACAGGTCTTCGGCTTCCTTGACGCCGTGCACCGGCGCGATCTGTTCGGTGCCGTCCTGCCCGAGCCGCCGGGTCTGTTCGGTCAGCTTGCGCAGCGGCCGGCTCGCCGCACCGCCGAGCAGCCAGCCCAAGCCGCCCGCGATGAGCACCGCCCCGATGCCGATCGTCGCATACAGCGGGATCCGTGCCCGGTTGAGCAAAATGCTGTCGGCGCGGATACCGATCGATACCAGCAACACACCCTGGGTGTTGTTCTGCGACACCGTGCGCACCCGGTATTCGACGCCGTTGACGGTGACCGTGGTCGTGCCTTCGGAGAGCCGCGGCAGCTGGAATCCACGCTGGAACACCACCTGGCCGGTGGCGGCGGACCGTCCCGTCGACAGCACACCGCGTTGCGGATCCTGGAATTCGTCGGGCCGCATACTGGCGTCGACGATGGCATCGAGCCGCCGATCCAGCTGTGTCACATCGTTATTCGCAAGAACGATGGACGTCAGCACCACCAGCACGCCGACCACGGCCGCCGCTGCGATGGCGGCAGCGATGGCGACCCGAGTGCGCAGGGATGCGCTGGGCTGCAGGCGCCGAGTGTGCCACTTGCGCGGCGGGCCGTCCCCAGAGCTCACCGGTTGGTTCATGGGTCCGCGCGCAGCACGTACCCGATCCCGCGAACGGTGTGGATCACCCGCGGCACGTCGTCGCGTTCGAGCTTGCGCCGCAGGTAGCTGATGAAGACGTCGGCGACATTGGTGTCGACGTCGAAGTCGTATCCCCAGACCAGTTCGAGCAGCCGCTGCCGACTCAGCACCACCCCGGCGTTCTCCGCCAGCACGGCCAGCAGATCGAACTCCCGCTTGGTCAGCTCGACCCGCTCGCCAGAGACGAATACCAGTCGCCTGGCGGTGTCGATCGTCAGGGAGCCGATGGTCATCGCGTCGGAATGCTCATCGGAATGAGATGACCGGCGCAGCAGCGCATGCAGCCTGGCGACCAGCTCACCGAGATCAAACGGTTTGGTGAGGTAGTCGTCGGCTCCGGCTTCCAGACCTGCAATGCGGTCGTTGACGGTGTCGCGGGCCGACAACACACAAATGGGGATGTCGTTGCCGAGCGCACGCAGCGCCGTCACCACGGCGACCCCGTCCAGTTCAGGCATCTGAACGTCGAGGACGAGGGCGTCGTGGCTTTCACTGGACAGCAGGCGCAGTGCCTCTTTGCCGTTGGCAGCGACCCGGACGTCGAAACCGGAGTGCCGCAACCCGCGAGCGACCGAAGTACGGACGTCCGCGTCGTCGTCGACCATCAGCACCATATGACCCGCGCCTTCACGCGCGGGCTGGTCTCCCCCGGCTGTCTGTGCCCCCAGGCCTGCCAATGGCACTTAGTTGACGGGACCCGGAGCCGCGCCGCAGCGGTTCTTCAGATCAACGAGCGGCTGACGGATCGCGGTCAGCTCATCCTTCGTCTGCGGGTTGGCGTTCAGGTACTGCTTCACCTGGGCGCGGACGGTGTCGCGGGGCGCACCTTCAAGGCCGGTGAAGAAGGCGTTGACGTCTGGATGCGTGAACAGATACACCGAGGTGCTCGCGGAGACGCCTGCGGACACCTGCGCGAGGTCGCCGGCAGTGCAGTTCGGCGGCGCGTCGGCGAGCGCCGACGGGGTCGCCGCGGCGAACAGCATCGCACTGGCAACCGCGCCGGTTCCGATCACACCGACAACCGCGCGACGGACAGTGAGCAACATGGTCAGGCTCCTTCATTGGGAGTAGAGAGGCCAGATCGCAGGACGACAAAACACCGTACTGACGAGAGAAAGCTAAGCAGATTCTGTGACCACTTTCCTGCCTTGGGGCAAGGCAATCCCAAGAAAGTACGAAAGCGCAGGTCAGTGAGCCGACGGGCGCGCCATGAACTGAGTCTCGCTAACGAGTCGACGCTGCTGCGGGCCCCGGCAGCGGCCCTGCCGAGGTGGGTGTCGCCGCCTCTGCCGCGCCTGACGCCGGGGTGGCACCCGTCGTGCCGGCCACCGCCTGCGCCGCAGTCGCCGCTCCCGGCAAACTCCCAGGGAGCCCACCGGGCAGGCCGCCACTCTGCTGCGCGGTCTGCAGCAGACCCAGCAGCGCAGGGAGGCTGATCGGCAGTTTGCACTTGGTGGACAGGCTGGTGAGCGGCTGCTGGATCGCCTGCAGGTCCTGACCGGCCTGCGGATTGCTGTCGAAATAAGACTTCAGTGCCCCCAGCGCCTGGGGCCCCGCCTGCTGCTGCGAGATCGTCGTCAGCGCCTGGTTGGTGTCGGGATGCGCGTCGAGGTAGATACCGGTGTTGGTACCGACCGAGCCGACGGTGCGGGCGATGCTGCTGGCCGCACACGGGTCCGGCGCAGCCCCCGCCGTAGGCATCCCGAACAGGGCGGCCGCGGCACCACCGAGCATCACCGCGGTGACGACACTGCCGATGCAACGTCTGGCCACTGGCCGGGTCAGTCGAGGTTGGTGCACGGGGTTACTCCTTACGGATTACGAACATATGCACGCACGAAGCAAACTCGCTGACGGACAGCGACTGCTGACGGCACACGGTCCCCCGACCTGGAACGGCCAAGCGACATCCTGCCATCTCCACTCGACCGGTCGCCAGGCAGCTTTCGAGGGACAGCCCCCGCAACCCGGGGTCACCGCAGCTCAGAGGTCTGTCAAGCACGTGGCGCCCAGGTTGCTGCGGTACGCTCACGACACGCAATTCGGGGAGAATGCGGGGAGACAACCATCCAGCAGTTCATGATGCGGCTGAGCAGCAACCTGCGCCGGTTCCGCTGGTTCGTCTTCGCTGCCTGGTTGCTGGCCCTGGTGCCGGCCATCTGGCTCACGCTGACGCAGTCCGACAATCTCACCGGTGGCGGCTTCGAAGTGGCCGGCTCCCAATCACTGAATGTGCAGTATCAGGTTCAGGACCACTTCCCGAACGAGGGCGCCTCACCCTTGGCGCTGGTGGCCGCACCGCGCGCCGACGCCACCTACGAAGACATGACCGCGGCCGTCGCAGCACTGGAACGCATGGCGGCCGAGGTACCGAGCGTCACCATCGTGCCCAATCCCATGCAGCCCGCTCCGCAGCCGGACCGGCCCTATGTGGTGTCGCTGAAGCTCGACTTCAACAACACCGGCGCGGTGGATATCGCCAAACAGTTGCGCGACAAGGTCGGCATCGACGGCGAACAGCCCGGCGAGATCCAGGACGGCCGGGTCCGGCTGTACGTGATCGGCCAGGGCGCCCTCGGCGCGGCGGCCTCGGCGGCGACGAAGCACGATATCGCCCAGGCCGAGCAATGGAACCTGCCGATCGTCTTGATCGTGCTGCTCGCGGTGTTCGGTTCCCTGGCAGCCGCCGCCATCCCGCTGGTGCTGGGCATCTGCACCGTCGTGGTGACGATGGGCCTGGTCTATCTGTTGTCGATGTACACCCAGATGTCGGTCTTCGTGACGTCGACGGTGTCGATGTTCGGCATCGCGCTGGCCATCGACTATTCCCTGTTCATCCTGATGCGGTTCCGCGAGGAACTGCGGGCCGGCCGGGACCCCAAGCAGGCCACCGACGCAGCGATGGCCACCTCCGGGCTGGCCGTCGTGCTCTCGGGCGCGACGGTGATCGCGTCGGTCACCGGTATCTACCTCATCCACACACCGGTGCTGAGTTCGATGGCCACCGGCGCGATTCTGGCGGTGGCGGTCGCGGTGCTGACGGCGACGACACTGACTCCGGCGGTGCTGGCGACCTTCGGGCGGTCGGCGGCCAGGAGATCCCGGGCCCTGCACTGGGGACGCCGCGTGGAGACCACCCAGTCCCGATTCTGGACGCGCTGGGTCGGCTCGGTGATGCGACGCCCCTGGCTGTCGGCACTGGGCGCCACCGCGTTCCTGCTGGTGCTGGCCGCGCCGGCGTTCTCGATGGTGATGGGCAACAGCATGCTGCGACAGTTCGCGCCGTCGCACGAGATCCGGGCCGGCGTGGGCGCCGCGGCGGAAGCCCTCGGCCCCGGGGCGCTGGGACCGGTGCGGATCCTGGTCACCTTCCCCGACGGCAACGCCTCGACACCACCGAATTCCGCGGTCGTCGACGCCATCGGCAAGGAGATGAGCCGGGCGATCAACGTGGTTTCCGTCTCGCGCCCGGAGTTCTCCAATGACAACCGCAGTGCGCTGTTCAGCGCGGTGATGTCCGTCGACCCCGAAGACCTGGCGGCCCGCAACACCGTCGACTGGTTGCGCGAACAGTTGCCGAAGGTGCCAGGGGCCGCCAATGCGCAGATCGATGTCGGCGGACCGACTGCGCTGATCAAGGATTTCGACGACCGGGTGAGCAAGACCGAACCATTGGTGTTCGGGTTCGTCTCGCTGATCGCCTTCGTCATGCTGCTGATCTCGGTGCGCTCGGTCTTCCTGGCCTTCAAAGGCGTCGTCATGACGGTGCTCTCGGTCGCCGCCGCCTACGGCAGCCTGGTGATGATCTTCCAGTGGGGCTGGCTGCAAGACCTCGGCTTCCAGCCGATCAGCTCGATCGACAGCACCATTCCGCCGCTGGTCCTGGCATTGACCTTCGGTCTGTCGATGGATTACGAGATCTTTCTGCTAACCCGCATCAGGGAACGTTTCCTGCAATCCGGTGACACCCGTGACGCGGTCGCCTACGGCGTGTCCACCAGCGCCCGCACGATCACCAGCGCGGCCCTGATCATGATCGCCGTGTTCATCGGCTTCGCCTTCGCCGGGATGCCGCTGGTTGCCGAACTCGGCGTCGCCTGTGCCGTCGCAATCGCCGTCGACGCCACCGTCGTACGCCTGGTGCTGGTACCGGCGCTGATGGCGATGTTCGACCAGTGGAACTGGTGGCTGCCGAACTGGCTGGGACGGATCCTGCCTTCGGTGGACTTCGAAAAGCCCCTGCCGAAGGTCGATCTCGGCGATCTGGTCATCATTCCCGACGACATCTCCGCCCTGGTCGCTCCCGGCGGGGATATGCGAATGGTGGTCAAGTCGGCGGCCAAGCTCAAAGATCTGGCGCCCGACGCCATCACCGTCGCCGACCCGTTGGCGTTCAGCGGCTGCGCCGGCCTCGGCGAACTGCACGGCAAGGTCAAGGGCAGTGACGACGCCAGAGCCCACAAGGCAGCTCAGGCGCGCATCGGCGCGGCCTTGACCCGCAGCGGTGGCAGCCGCTCGCACAGCAACGGTCACAGTGAGAAGTCGCGGGGGGCCGGTAAGGTGCCGCGGCCGGTGCACCCGGTGACGATGTGGCGCGGCCGGCTGTCTGTCGCGCTGGACGCGTTGAGCGAGGCGGCCGACCACGACGCCGACGTGAGCAACACCACACTGCTGCGGTCCAGTCCGATGGAGACCACCAACGTGCAGTTGCCGACGGGCGACCGCCTGCAGATTCCCACCGGGGCCGAGACGCTGCGACTCAAGGGTTATCTCATCATGTGCCGCAACAGCAGCCGCGATTACGCCGAGTTCGCCGACCTGTGCGACGCGATGGACCCGCAGACCGCGGCCGTCGTGCTGGCGGGCATGGACCGGTATTACTGTGGTCAACGATCTAACCGACTATGGGTTGCCACCCAACTGGTCCGCCGACTCGGCGATCCGCGCCCGTTCGACGCGGACGACTGGTCAGGACCCGACGGCGAGGCAGACTGGGAACGGGTCAGGCAACGATGCTTGTCTGTAGCCGTAGCGATGCTGGAGGAGGCGAGGTGACGTTGGCCCCCAGCGAGGCCGGTAATGCGCGCCACCCAGAATCGAACACTGCATCGCCGTTTCCGAACGAACCGCGCGTCCACGACGACCGGCCGGTCGAATTCTGGACGACGTCCGCCATCAGGGCGGCCCTGGAAACCGGCGATATCACCGTCTGGCAGCGGATCGTCGTCGCGATCAAACGCGACCCGTTCGGCCGCACCGCCCGGCAGGTCGAGGAAGTTCTCGAACGCACCGAACCGCTCGGCATCTCCAAAGCCCTGTCCGAAGTCCTGACCCGCAGCCGCGAGCACCTCGAAGCCAACGAGCGCGCCGAAGCAGCCCGTCACGTCCGGATGCTGCTTGCTCGCTCAGGACTGAGCGAGCAGGAGTTCGCCTCCCGCATCGGCGTCCCCGCTGCCGATCTCGCGATCTATCTCGACGGCAAGATCAGCCCCCCGGCGTCGCTGATGATCCGTATGCGCCGACTGTCCGACCGGTTCGCCAAGATGCGTGCGCAACGCCCGAACTCCGCGGGCTGACACCAGCCCCGCTCGTCATCGACCGGACACGTTTGACTCAGCGCGGTTTTAATCCGGCAGGAGATATGTGTTGGACCCTGCGCTCGGGCCTGCCATGCTCTTGACCCGTGACGCAAAGAACCTTCGGACTGGCCACGCGCGCCATCCATGCGGGCCAGCGCCCCGACCCTGAGACCGGCGCTCGGGTCGTCCCGATCTATCAGAACGCCAGCTTCGTCTTCGAGAACACCGAGGACGCCGGCAACCTGTTCGCCCTGCAGAAATACGGCAATATCTACAGCCGGATCGCCAATCCGACAGTGGCCGCGCTCGAGGAGTGCGTCGCGAGCCTCGAAGGCGGTATCGGCGCCGTGGCGGCCGCGAGCGGACTGGCCGCCCAGTTCGCCGTCTTCGCCGCACTGACCGGAGCGGGTGACCACATCGTGGCCGCCGGCAGCCTGTACGGCGGCACCGTCACCCAGCTGGATGTGTCGCTGCGCCGATTCGGGGTGGACACCACGTTCGTCGCGGGCACCGATCCCGCCGACTACGCCGCGGCGATCACCGAGAAGACCAAATTGGTGTACGCAGAGGTGATCGCCAACCCGTCCGGGGAGATCGCCGACCTCGCCGGGCTGGCTGCTGTCGCCCATGACGCCGGGCTGCCATTGGTGGTCGATGCCACCGTGGCCACCCCGGCGCTGTGCCGACCCATCGAGCACGGGGCCGATATCGTCGTGCACTCGGCGACCAAATTCCTCGGCGGGCACGGCACGACCCTGGGCGGAATCGTCATCGAGTCCGGTCAATTCAATTGGGGTGCAGGACGTTTCCCACAGTTGACGGATCCGGTACCGGCCTACGGCGGACTGAGCTGGTGGGGCAACTTCGGCGAGTTCGGGTTCCTGACCAAACTGCGCAGCGAACAGCTCCGCGACCTGGGGGCCGCCCTTGCCCCGCAGTCGGCGTTCCAGCTGCTGCAGGGTGTGCAGACGCTGCCGCAGCGGATGACCGCGCACGTCGCCAACGCACGTGCGGTGGCGCAGTGGCTGGACGCCGATCCACGGATCGAGTATGTGCGCTGGGCCGGACTGCCGTCGCATCCTCATCACGACCGGGCGGCGAGGTACCTGCCCGACGGGCCGGGCTCGGTGTTCGCATTCGGGGTGAAGGGCGGCCGCGCGGCCGGGGAGAGATTCATCAACTCCGTCCAGCTGGCCAGCCATCTGGCCAATATCGGCGATGTCCGCACGCTGGTGATCCACCCGGGCAGCACCACGCACCGTCAGCTCACCGACGAGCAGCTGCGCGCGGGCGGTGTGGGCCCGGAGCTCATCCGCATCAGCGTCGGCCTCGAGGACGCCGACGACATACTGTGGGATCTGGACCAGGCGCTTGAGGAGTCGCAGCGATGACTGAGTTGGACGCGGTTGAAAGACAACGGATTCTGCGCCACACCAAGACGGTGGCGATCATCGGTGCGTCGGCGAATCCCTCACGCGCCAGCTACTTCGTCTACACCTACCTCAAGTCGACCAGCGACTACGAGATCTACCTGGTCAACCCGTCGATCAGTGAAATCGACGGCGCACCGGTATATCCCAACCTGGCCGCACTTCCCGTGATACCCGACCTGGTCGACGTGTTCCGCAAACGCGACGATCTACCCTCGGTGCTGGCCGAGGTACTGGCCCTGCCGCAACATCCCAAGACGCTGTGGCTGCAACTGGGTCTGCGCCACGACGACGTCGTCCGCGACGGGGAGGCCGCCGGCCTCGAGGTGGTGCAGGACCGCTGCCTGAAGATCGAACACGCCCGGTTCAACGGTGGCCTGCACCTGGCCGGCTTCAACACCGGCGTGATCGACTCGCGCCGGCGCTAGTTTCCCTGCGCGGTTTCAGGATCCGCCCGCGGCGTTGATCGGGGCGACGTCGTACACCAGCCACTTGCCGTCCTGTTTGGTTAGTGCGACACGCAGCGCGAGCACCGCCTTGCTCGGCTGCTGGCCCGGCACGTTCTGAGTACCGCGCATCACGACGGCGACGCTGGCCGCGGCGGGGCCGAGCGCCTCGACACCGGCAGATATCGTCTGCGCTTGAGCCGAAATGTTCTTGCGGGCAAGATCTTCGGTGGATTTGCCAAAGTTCGCCTTGAAGGCCGCAGCCTGATCCGGCGCCATCAACGCGGCGGCCCGGTCGATCGACGATTCCGGGTCCTGCGGGGAGAACGTGGCCGTCGCCTCCGAGACTGCGGTGGCCAGTCGCACCACTTCCTCGGTATCGCTGTTCATATCGCGGTCCGGCACGGTCCAGCGGGTGTAACCGACCAGGACTGCCGCGACGAGCGCAGCCGTCGTCAAGGCGACCGCCGCCAAGCGCAGGGGTGCGCCGTCGTCGTCGGTGCCGACCGTCACCCGGTCGCGGCGCAACAGAACGAAATTCACGATAATCGACTGAACCACCAGCAGGCACAGCATCGAGCACACCGACACCCACCACAGCGGCCAGCCGAGGAACACCCCGACCATCACCAGCGCCGCGATCGCGATCAGCGGGCCGACGATATCGAAGGCCAACAGACGCCACAGGTTTCTCATCGCATCGACTCCAGCCGCGAGATCAGCAATTTGCCGTCCACGTCGGAGACATCCAGGCGTAGGTTCCAGCGCACCGTTTGTGGTGTGCCACCGACGTTTTCACTCACCGAGGAGGCGATGACCAGCACCGTGTCGGTCCGCGAGGCCAGTCCGGGCGGCAACGCCTGCTTGGTCGGCGGCGCCGTACCGGGCGCAGTGTCGAGATCGTGGTGCACGGATTCCAGTGCGACCGCCTGAATCTGACCCGTCGTGCGGGACTGCAGGGTCTGCACCACATCGCGGTAGGGGGCGACCGAAGTTTCGAAATCGGCGTTCAGCTCGCCGACGGTGCCGTCGTGCAGCTTCTGCAGGCTGGCCTCGACGTTGCCAGAGTTCATGTTGATCAGCACACCGGTCCAGTCGGCTGCGGTCTGCATGACATCGGTCCGGTAGCGGAGCTCAGCGACGTCACTGCGGTGTTCTTTCCAGATCAGCCCGACCAGGACGACCGCGACGACGGACACCACAGCAAGCACCGTCGAGACGATCCCGTATCGCGAGAAGACAGGGCTGTGCGAATCGGCCACGCCGGGCTCGTCGTCGTCCGCCTCAGGCATGGCCGTGAGGGTACTCGGCGTGTTCTGGAAGAATGACGGGGTGACGGTAGAAGCCATTCGCTCAGGTATCGAGCTGAGCTACGTCGATGACCATGCCCGCCCCCAAGACGATCTGTTCGGCCATGTCAACGGCCGCTGGCTGACCGAATACGAGATTCCCGCCGACCGCGCCACCGACGGCGCCTTCCGGTTGTTGTACGACCAGGCCGAGGAGCAGGTCCGTGACCTGATCGCGGAGGCGGCAGAGGCGAAGGCGGGGAAGGGCACCGATCAGCAGCGCATCGGCGATCTCTACGCCAGCTTCCTGGACGAGGACGCCGTCGAGGGGCGCGGTGTGCAGCCGCTGCTCGACGAGCTGGCGCTGATCGACGGCGCCCCCGACGCGCAGGCGCTGGCCGCGGTGCTGGGCGCGCTGCAGCGCACCGGCGTCGGCGGCGGTGCGGGCGTGTACGTCGACACCGACTCGAAGAACTCCAGCCGCTACCTCCTGCACGTCTCGCAGTCCGGGATCGGGCTGCCCGACGAGTCGTACTACCGCGACGAGCAGCACGCCGCGATCCTGGCCGCCTACCCCGGCCATATCGCCAGAATGTTCGCCCTGGTCAACGGTGGCTCACTGGATAAGGCGCCGGATTACCAGGAGACCGCGGACCGCATCGTGGCCCTGGAGACCAAACTGGCCGCCGCGCACTGGGACGTCGTCAAGCGCCGTGACGCCGACCTGACCTACAACCTGCGCAACTTCGCCGACCTGCCGGTGGAGGCGCCCGGATTCGACTGGGCCGGCTGGGTGACTGCGCTGGGAACCACCGCGGAGAAGGCCTCCGAACTCGTCGTCCGTCAGCCCGACTACCTGACGGCGTTTGCCGCATTGTGGTCCGCCGAGACGCTGACGGACTGGAAGGACTGGGCCGCGTGGCGGCTCATCAACGCCCGCGCCGGCATGCTGACCAAGGCACTGGTGGCCGAAAACTTCGCCTTCTACGGCACGTTGCTCAGCGGCACCGAAGAGATCCGGGAACGCTGGAAGCGCGGCGTCTCACTGGTCGAGGGCCTGATGGGCGACACCTTGGGCAAACTCTACGTCGAGAAGCACTTCCCGCCCGGTTCGAAAGCCCGGATGGACGTGCTGGTGGCCAACCTGCGCGAGGCCTACCGCGTCAGCATCGACGACCTGGAGTGGATGACCCCGGAGACCCGCGAGCGGGCGCTGACCAAGCTCGACAAGTTCACCGCCAAGATCGGCTACCCGAAGAAGTGGCGGGACTACTCGGCACTGGTGATCGAGCGTGACGATCTCTACGGCAACTACCGTCGCGGCGCCGAGGTGGAGTCGGACCGCGACCTCGCCAAGCTTGGCTCCCCCGTCGACCGCGACGAGTGGTTCATGACCCCGCAGACCGTCAACGCCTACTACAACCCGGGGATGAACGAAATCGTCTTTCCCGCGGCCATTCTGCAGCCACCGTTCTTCGATGCCGAGGCTGATGACGCCGCCAACTACGGCGGTATCGGCGCGGTCATCGGACATGAGATCGGGCACGGATTCGACGATCAGGGCGCCAAATACGACGGCGACGGAAACCTGGTCGACTGGTGGACCGATGCCGACCGCACCGAATTCGGTGCGCGCACAAAGGCACTCATCGAACAATACGACGCGTTCTCACCTAAGGCGCTGTCCCCCGACCACCACGTCAACGGCGCCTTCACTGTCGGTGAGAACATCGGCGATCTCGGTGGGTTGTCCATCGCACTGTTGGCGTATCAGCTGTCCCTGAACGGTCAGGAGGCCCCGGTGATCGACGGCCTGACGGGCGTCCAGCGGGTCTTTTATGGCTGGGCGCAGGTGTGGCGCACGAAATCGCGTGATGCCGAAGCCATCCGGCGCCTGGCCACCGACCCGCATTCACCTCCAGAGTTCCGGTGCAACGGCGTGGTCCGCAATATCGACGCGTTCTACGACGCCTTCGATGTGCACGAGTCCGACGAGCTGTATCTGGATCCGCAGCTGCGCGTACGCATCTGGTAACCGTTCTCCTGCCGAGCAGTCCCCCGCTTGCGGGGGACTGCTCGGCAGGAGACGGAACTACATCTGCCAGTCCTGGGCACCGTCGTTCTGGTTGTAGGTACCGACCGAGTTCTTCACCACAATCGGGTCACCGCTGCCGAAGTTGTCGTAAAACCACTGTGCATTCGCGGCGCTGAGGTTGATACACCCGTGGCTGACGTTTGTCTTGCCCTGATCAGCCACCGACCACGGCGCGGAGTGCACGAAGTTACCGCTGTTGTCGATCCGCACGGCGTTCTGCACCGTGAGCTTGTACCCCTGCGCCGACGTGCTCGGCACGCCGTAGGTCGCGGAGTCCATCACGATCGACGGGAACTTCTCCAGCACGTAGTAGGTACCGTTGGGGGTGTCGTGTCCGGGCTTACCCATCGAGACCGGGAATGTCTTCTCCAGCACACCGTTTCGGACGATCTGCATCTGGTGGGTCTTGTTGTCGACGGTCGCCACCAGCGACTCACCGGTACGGAAGCTCGACTTGGCGCCGCCGGCGTCGATGTTGACGACTGTGTTGGCCGGCCAGAAGTCGATCGGCCGCCAGCGCAGTTGGGTGTCGCTGAGCCAGTAGAACTTTCCGGGAACGGCCGGGACGGACGACACGTGGACCGCGTCCTGCGCCATCTGCCGGTTGGCGATCGGCACGGCGAAGTTGATGGCGATCGGCTTCGCGACGCCGACCATCGACCCGTTCGACGGATTGAAGGACGGGGGCCGGAAC
Organism: Mycolicibacterium komossense; assembly: GCF_025822605.1. Lineage (GTDB taxonomy): Bacteria > Actinomycetota > Actinomycetes > Mycobacteriales > Mycobacteriaceae > Mycobacterium > Mycobacterium komossense. The sequence continues at coordinate 103,769 of NZ_JACKTY010000018.1, forward strand.
GGGGGTGTGCCGGTGAAGGGCAGCGGGTTCTGCCCGGCCGGGATGCCCTGCGGAGGCACAGCCAGCGGGTCGGCCGGCGGAGCGGCCAGCGGATCAGCCGCCGGCGGCGGCGCCATCGGATCGACCGGTGTCGGCGCCATCGGATCTGCCGGCGGTGCGGCGAACGGATCAGCGGGTGGCGGGGGTGCCATCGGATCGATCGGCGGCTGGGTGATCACCCCGGGATCGTTGGGATTGACCTCGGGGTCCGCGTACGCCGGCGTTACCCCGAACGCCATCGTCGCGACCAGTCCGACAACACCGATCGCGACCGCCATCGTTCGGGTACGAGCCTTCGCCGGACGGCGGCGTGATTGGCGTATTGATGATGCTGGCATGGGCCAACCTCCACTCTCTTTCTCGGTCCAGTGTCGCACAGCTGATCGACCAGCTACCAGGTCGTTCAACCGCACAAAAGGGTGAAACAGCGATCGATCACCGCCCTGAACTGTGGGGATAATCGTGCCGACCACGCTGTTTGTTACAGCCGGGCACCGGCTGCGGCTCACCGGCACTGCCCGCGCCGGGTGCCGCTCGCGTCGCTCGACCTACCTTCAGCAACAACACCGTCGGCACCCAGGATGGCCGTAGATGTCCAGCGCGTTCAGCACGCAATAGGCTGGCGCGGTGATCGTCGCCTTCAGCATCAGCCCGTCAGCCGGAGACGACACCGGCGGTGTCAGCGCTGCCGTCGCAGAGGCGGTCCGCGTGGTCCGGGCATCGGGGCTCCCGAACGAGACCAACGCGATGTTCACCAATATCGAGGGCGACTGGGACGAGGTCATGGCAGTCGTCAAGCAGGCAGTCGATGCGGTGGCCGCGGCGTCACCGCGGGTGAGCCTGGTCCTCAAGGCCGATATCAGGCCCGGGTTCAGCGGCCAGCTCACCGCCAAGGTTGAGCGCCTCGAGCGCGCGCTCGAGGGCTGAGCCTCAGGAACGAACCAACCGGGCTATCGCCGCGGACGCCTCGGCGAGTTTCGCCTCCGCCTCCTCGCCGCCCTCGGCGACGGCATGGCTGACACAGTGGCCGAGGTGCTCGTCGAGCAGGCCGAGCGCCACCGACTGCATGGCGCTGTTCACCGCGCTGATCTGGGTCAACACGTCGATGCAGTACTTGTCCTCTTCGATCATCTTCGCGATACCGCGAACCTGACCTTCGATGCGGCGCAAGCGTTTGGCGTAGTTGTCCTTGTTCGGCGAATAGCCGCGCTCCGAGGGTTCCATTGCCACCGCCCCTTTCTCTTAGCCGGTGCCCAACATCTGTTTCATCTGTGCGACCTCGGCCTCCTGATCGGTCACGATCTGCTGCGCGAGCGTCTTGGCGTCGGCGTTGGCACCCTTGGCGATCTCGGTGTTGGCCATTTCGATCGCGCCCTGGTGGTGGCCGATCATCGACTGCAGCCACAGTTTGTCGAACTCGGCGCCGGTGAGCGACTCGAGCTGTTTCATCGTGGCGTCGTCGACCATGCCGTTCATCGCCATGCCGCCATGATCGCCGTGCCCGGTGTTGTCGTCGGGATTCTCCTGCCACTGCACCAGGAAGGCCTTCAGCGTCTCGATTTCCGGTTCCTGCGCGGCGGAGATGGCCGCGGCGAGCTTGATCACCTGCGGATCGGTGCTGCGCGTGGGGACCAGCGCCGACATCTCGATCGCCTGCTGATGATGTGGGACCATTCCGCTGGCGAAAGTCACGTCCTCGGCGTTGAATCCGGCAGGCTGCCCACTGATCGCCGGCGTGGTCTCGGCGTGCGTATGGTCGGCGTGGCCGTCGGATGCCGAGGGGCTGGTGCACCCGGAGATCACCAGCGCAGTTGCCAGAGCAGCGAAGACCGCGACGATCCGAGCAGGGGTGAGCGAGAGCAGACGCGTCATGGCACCCACCGTACCCGATACCCCAGTGGGGTATGCCTAACTGATTTTGGTGACCGATACCACAGAGGCATACTTATGCGATGCCCTCCGACTCTTCGGGTCCGTCCGGATCTGCCCCCGATATCAAGCCTCGTAGCCGCGACGTCACCGACGGCCTGGAGAAGACCGCCGCCCGTGGCATGTTACGAGCCGTCGGCATGGGTGACGACGACTGGGTCAAGTCGCAGATCGGCGTCGCGTCGTCGTGGAACGAGATCACCCCGTGCAACCTGTCCCTTGACCGCCTGGCCAAGGCCGCCAAGGAGGGCGTGCACGCCGCGGGCGGGTTCCCGATGGAATTCGGCACCATCTCGGTGTCCGACGGCATCTCGATGGGCCACGAGGGCATGCACTTCTCGTTGGTCTCCCGCGAGGTCATCGCCGACAGCGTCGAGACGGTCATGATGGCCGAGCGCCTCGACGGGTCCGTTCTGCTCGCCGGTTGCGACAAGTCCCTGCCCGGCATGCTGATGGCCGCCGCTCGGCTGGATCTGGCCAGTGTCTTCCTCTATGCCGGCTCGATCATGCCCGGCAAGGCCGTGCTGTCCGACGGTAGCGAGCGCGACGTCACGATCATCGACGCCTTCGAGGCTGTCGGCGCCTGCTCGCGCGGGCTGATGTCCCGCGAAGACGTCGACACCATCGAGCGCGCCATCTGTCCGGGTGAGGGCGCCTGCGGCGGCATGTACACCGCGAACACCATGGCCAGTGCGGCCGAGGCGATCGGCATGTCGCTTCCCGGTAGCGCCGCCCCGCCCGCCACCGACCGTCGCCGCGACGGGTTCGCCAAGGCCAGCGGCGCGGCCGTCGTCGAACTGCTCAAGCGCGGTATCACCGCCCGCGACATCATGACCAAGGAGGCGTTCGAGAACGCCATCGCGGTCGTGATGGCGTTCGGCGGGTCCACCAACGCGGTGCTGCACCTGCTGGCGATCGCCCACGAGGCCGACGTCAAGCTGACCCTCGACGACTTCATCCGCGTCGGCGCGAAGGTCCCGCACCTGGCCGACGTCAAGCCATTCGGCAAGCACGTGATGTACGACGTCGACAAGATCGGGGGCGTCCCGGTGATCATGAAGGCGCTGCTCGACGCCGGCCTGTTGCACGGTGACTGCCTGACCGTCACCGGGCAGACGATGGCCGAGAACCTCGCACACATCGCCCCACCGGACCCAGACGGCAAGGTGCTGCGCGCACTCGCCAATCCGATCCATCCCACCGGCGGCATCACCATCCTGCACGGTTCACTGGCACCCGAGGGCGCCGTGGTCAAGTCGGCCGGCTTCGATTCCGACGTGTTCGAAGGCACCGCAAGGGTTTTCGACGGTGAGCGCAAGGCGATGGACGCCTTGGAGGACGGCACCATCGTCGCCGGCGACGTCGTCGTCATCCGCTACGAAGGCCCCAAGGGCGGTCCCGGCATGCGCGAGATGCTGGCCATCACCGGTGCCATCAAGGGCGCGGGCCTGGGTAAGGACGTCCTGCTGATGACCGACGGCCGGTTCTCGGGAGGCACCACCGGCCTCTGCGTCGGGCACATCGCGCCCGAGGCCGTCGACGCCGGACCCATCGCCTTTGTGCGCGACGGCGACAAGATCCGTCTCGACGTCGGCAAGGGCACCCTGGACCTGCTCGTCGACGCCGGCGAATTCGATTCGCGCAAGACGGGTTTCAATCCACCGGCGCCGAAGTACCCAACCGGCGTGCTGGCCAAGTACCGGAAGCTGGTCGGGTCGGCCGCCCAGGGTGCGGTCTGCGGCTGAGCCGACCGGCGCTTACTGCACGGCTTCTTTGAAGATCTTCGTGATCGTGCCGTTCTGGCTGTCGAAGAAGCGGGCGTCGGTCGCGTTCCAGCCGCCGAGATCGTCGATGGTCCACAGCTTCTGCGGCATGGGGAACTCGTCGGCGAACTCCGCCGCAACGGTGGGGTCCGACGGCCGGAATCCGGCCCGCGCCCACAACCGCTGCGCGTCAGGCGTGTACAGGTAGTCGTTCAGCCGGGTGGCGGCATCGACGTGCGGGCCGTCCTTGATGATCGCCACCAGGTTGTCGGCCGCCATCGTCTGCGGCGGCGTGACGTGAATGACCGCCTGGCTGTGCCGCTCGGCGTCGATGGCGCCGCTCTCCGCGGTGATCAGCACATCGCCCTCGCCCTGCAGGAATGCATCGGTGGCTTGACGGGCGGTCGACGGTGCGATCTTGACGTGCTCGAGGACGAGCGCCCTGAGAAACTCCTGCCCCGCTGCCGGGTCCTGTCCGCCGTTGCTGATGGCGGCGTAGCCCGCGAGCAATCCCCATTTGCCGGAGCCGGACAGCACCGGGTTAGGGGTGACGACTTCCAGCCCGGGCTGGAGCAGGTCGGACCAGTCGTGAATGTTCTTCGGATTGCCGGCGCGGACCATCAGTGTCATCACCGAGCCGTACGGACTGCCTTTCGCGGGGCCTGCGTTCCAGTCCGAGGCCACCCTGCCCGCCCGGACGAGCCGGTTGACGGAAGGCTCATCGGAGAAGTTCACCAGGTCGGCGGAGTGACCGTCGATGATGGCCTGGGCCAGATCACCCGAGGCGCCGTAGTCGGGGTTGTCGATCGTGATCCCCGCACCCTGCGGGCTGGCGAGGAACGCCGGAACGACGGCATTCCAGCCTGCCTGCGCGGAGGTGAAGGCGGACAGCGCGAGGCCATTATTGGGCGTTTTGCCCTGCTCGGTGTCCACGCCGCCCGCTTTCCCGCAGGCCGAGACACCCGTAGCGGCCACGAGCAGTATCAGAAGAATCGAAGTCCAATGGAGCACGCGGCGACGGTGCGTAATGCTCATGTCAGTCCTTGCCATGCCGATGAGTTCAACGGGTAGCGACCACGCTATCAAACTTTGCTAAAAATAGCGCCGAAGTAACAAAATAGAGTATGAGCGCATATTTACGGACATTATCGACATAGCCCAGTGGCGGTTTAGCTAACGGCTTGGTTGAAAATCTTGGTGACCGCACCGTTTTCGCTGTCGAAGAACTTCGGATCGATCGAACGCCAGCCGCCGAGGTCGGCGACGGTCCACAACTTCTCCGGCGCCGGGTACTGACCGGCGAATTCGGCGACTACCGCCGGATCAGTCGGCCGGAAGCCGGCTCGCGCCCACAACCGTTGCGCATCGGCCGTATAGAGAAAGTCGTTGAGCCGGCTCGCCGCGTCGACATGCGGGCCGTCCTCGACCACGGCCACCACGTTGTCCACCCGCAGCGTCTGCGGTGGGATGACGTGCTCGACGGACTTACCGGCTCGTTCGAGCTCGAGGGCGTTCGCCTCGGTGGTCAGCAGCACGTCCCCGGCGCCGTTGGCGAAGTTGTCCGCCGCTTCGCGGCCAGTGCCCGGGCCGGCGCCCTTGATGTGCTCGAGCACCAGGGCGTTGAGAAAGGCCATCCCGGCGGCCGGGTCCTGACCGCCGTTGCTCATCACCGCGTAGCCCGCGACCAGTCCCCACTTGCCGGAACCGGTGAGGACCGGATTGGCCGTGACGACCTGCAGCCCCGGCTGGAGCAGATCGCCCCAGTTATGGATGTTCTTCGGATTTCCCTCGCGCACAACGAAGGTCACCACCGACCCGAACGGACTACCTGCCGCGGTGCCCGCGTTCCAGTCTCGGGTCACTTTGTCGGCCTGCACGAGTTGATCAATGCTCGGCGCATCGGCGAGGTTGACGATGTCGGCAGGTTTGCCGTCTTTGATGTTCTGCACCAGCACACCGGACCCGCCGTAGGTGGGTTCGATCTTGATCCCGGCACCCTGTGGGCTGGCCAGAAACGCGGGGATGACCGCATTCCAGCCGGGCTGCGAGGAGGTGAACGCCGTCAGCGCCAACCCGTCCTTGGCTGCCTGATCCCGGTCGGTGTCGGCGCCGCCGGCCCTTCCGCACGCGGACACGCTGACGGCGGCCACGACCAGCACAGCACACCAACGAAGCACGCGACTACTCCACGTGATGCGCATTCAAAACCCCGCCACTCGCCGATGTCAACAATATTCGACGAGGATAGCAACAAATTTGCTGAAAGTGCCAACCGCGGTCTAAATCACACATCACACGCATCGGTGGCCAGAATCGACTCATAGCTAAAATAGCACTTTGGGAGCAAAAATTGGCAGGTCAAAGACACTTTTGCCGGATGTTTCCGAAGTCGCGCGCCGCGAGTGGGCGCACCGCCGCGTTCGCCTTTGCGGCTTCCGGCGATCCACGATAGGCCCGTCGCCCAGCCAGAAGCAGTACCTGGCGCATAACAAAGCCGCATCACTACGACGACACCGGGACGACACCGGGACGACACCGGGACGCCACCGGGACGCCACCGGGACGTCACCGGGCGAGCAGCATTAGCGCAGCGTTCAGCCCGATACCAGCGCCAACGCGAATCCGTCCCAGCCCTTGCCGCCGACGGTCTGAATGGCCGCGGTGTCGAGCCGAGGATGACGACCCATCATCTCCAACATCGCGCGGACCGCCGTGGCCTGGGCATCATCGGCAGCGGGATGGAGCACGCGCCCGTTGCGGATGACGTTGTCGACGACGATCACCGTGCCGGGGTGCCCCAGGTCGATCGCCCACTGCACATAGGCGGAGTTGTTCTCCTTGTCGGCGTCGATGAAGACGAAGTCGAACTCACCGGAGAGCCTCGGCAGCGTCAGCAGTGCCGCGCCCACGATAATCTCGACGCGATCGGCGATGCCGGCGCGTTCGAGGTTCGCCGCGGCGATCTCGGCGTGCCGCGGCTCGAATTCCAGTGTGACCACCCTTCCTTGGGGTCCGACGGCACGGGCCAGGCTGATCGTGCTGTAGCCACCGAGAGTGCCGATCTCCAATACTCTTCTGGCTCCGCACATCTGGATCAAGAGCGACAGGAAGTGCGCAGCCTGCCGGGTGACCTCGATCGGCGGCAGACCGGCTGCCGCGGAATCGGCCAGTGCCGCGGTCAGAGCCGGATCATCGCCGAGCAGAACATCATCGAGTAGTTGATCGACGGCCTTCTGATCATCCATCACTTCACCCCTTCTTTCGCATAGACAACACGCAGCACGTGCCCGACCTCTGGGCCCATCACCAGTTCGGCGAGCTCACAGAATGTAGCGACGAAACCCGGCCCGTGGGCCGGTTCCATGGGGTGAAGATGATGGGCGACCTCGTGCAGTACCACCAACTCACGCATTGCCCAGTCCGCAGATCGGCGGTCGGGCACGGCGATAATCGCTGTCCCGTCGGCATTTTCGTAATGTGCGGCAGTGGCGCCGCGCCGGGCCCTGACCCGCAGCGCACCCGCGGACGGCCACCGCTGCGCCACCGCGGACAGCGTCAACACCTCGTCCACATAGCGCGCAACGGCCTCGATCGAGCCGAAGCGGGCTTCAGGTGGGAGCGTCAGCGACGCGCCGAAGAAGTCGATACCGCGGGCGCCGTGCTGGGCGGCGCGGTCGAACAACGTCCGCACGAACTCCTCGGCGGCGTAGACCTTGGAGCGCTGCGAATCGCGTTCGCTCACTTCTCCAGCGGCGATCGCGCGCCGGGCAACTGGGGGCTGCTGCCCAACCGGGCCCGCTTGCCTGCCCGGTCCCCCGCCTGCCGCGCGGCCGACGAGTACCCGGCCGAGGCTCGTGAAGCCTGCCAGGTGCCACGCGCCTTCGACGCGTTGCGGTAATGGTCTTTGAGCTCGATTTCCTTGTCGCGCAGCGCAATAGCCGTACCGGGCGCGGTGGCTCTGTCTCTCTTGGCATCGCGTTGGGCGTCGTCGCGAGCCTGGGTGAGACGTTGACCCACCCGAGCGCCGAATGCGAGCTGGAAGTTCAGCCGCGCGGTGATCGTCGGGGTCGGCCGGTGCGCACCCGACCCGACGTAGGCGTCGGAGGCCCGCACCATCTGCACCACCAGACTGGCGTAGAGCGCGTGAGTGGCGTCGATGTCTTCGGCGAAACCATAGGCGTAGACATACGCCGAGTTCGACGCCACATCACAGCGGACGTCGTTGGCCGCGGCGATCACCGCAAACAACTGGACGTAGGTGCGCAACCCCTTGGTGCCGGGTTCGCCGATGGTGATCGTGCGTTGTGTCGGTTCTTGTGCGGCAGAACGTTTCGCGGAATGCGATCTGGCCACGGCGAGGTCGATCGAGGTGGCCGTGGCGAGGCGTTGAGCCGCCGCCATGAACGCTTCCGCCTCGTGGGCGTTGTCGGTGCCTTCGGCCTGGCGCAGAAGGGCGGCGATACGCGCCAGCATCTTGTCGTCGGTCATGGGGCCACGCTAAGGGACCAGTACGACTTTCCCCTGCGCGTGCCCGGTCTGCAGATACCGATGCGCATCGGCCGCCGCCTCGAGCGGGAAGACCTTGTCGACGATGACACTCAGCTCACCGGCCGCGGCCAACGTGAGCAGTTCGGCCCGGGAGGCGTCGCGAATCTCCTGTCCGCCGTCGGCGCCGGTGAGTGCCTGGATGCCCAACTCTGCGGCCCGGGCGAAACCGGCGATCGTCGCGATCCGGCTCTTATCGGCGACGAGCTCGACCGAGGTATCCAGCGCCTCGTCGGATCCGACCAGGTCAAGAGCTGCCGTGACCGGGCCGATGCCGCGGACCCGGTCGGCCAGTCCCGGACCGTAGGCAACCGGCTGCGCGTGGTACTTGCGGAGTTGCTCGTGGTTCTTCGGGCTGGCCGTGGCGATCACCGTGGCGCCGCGAGCGACCGCCAACTGGACGGCCATCAGACCGACGCCACCGGCGCCGCCGTGGATCAGCACGGTGTCACCTGTCCCCACTCTGGTTTTCACCAACAGGTGCCAGGCCGTTTCGGCGACCAACAGCAGACCGGCCGCCTGCTCGAAGGACAGAGCAGCAGGCTTGTGCCCGACCTCGGCGGCGTCGACGAGCACCTGCTCGGCGTAACCGGCCCTGATATTGGTGGCGATCACCTCGTCGCCGACCTGCAGCGCTCCGGTGTACCCGACGGTGTCTCCAGGGCCGACGGCGGCCACGACACCGGCGGCCTCCATACCCACCGGCATCGGCAACGCGGCAGGATCATCACCCATATAACCGCTGTAGAGCTTGTAGTCGATGGGGTTGGTGCCCGCGGCTTTGACGTCGATCAACACCTGCCCCTGACCAGGTTCGGGAAGCACGATGTCTTGTACCGCAAGCTTTTCCGGTCCGCCGTAGCCCGTGGCAACCACCGTCTTAGTCATGGCAGGAAGCCTACTTGGTGACGAACTGATCCAGCGCGGTGATCAGCTGCGGGGACAGCGGATCCTGCTTGGCGTAGTTGGCGGCGTTGTCGGCGGGGTCGTCGCGCAGCACGTGACTGACACCCTTGAGCTGGACGAAAGTCAGCGCGGTGTGCGCCAGCGCGTCAGCCAGTGCCGTCGTCGCCGTGCACTGGGCCTGGCTGTCGGTATCGGAGCAGGCCAGGAGGACGGGCGTGCCGGCGGGGATGTGCTGGGCCTCGGCCACCGGGTCGATCTTGTCCTGTTCGACGACGGCCTTCACATTGCTCGGGTTGAGAACGGCGCTGAGACCGTCGGGCAACTGGCCCGGCGGGACGGTCCCGGTCGCGCGCGCCTGGTTGACGGCATCCGTCCAGGCCGCGAGCACTCCGTCGGCCTGCTGCTGGGTCTTGGAACCCTGTTTCAACTGCAGGGCGTTGTCCGCGTTCACCCGGCCGGTGATCAGATCGAGGTAGCGGCCCGTCAGCGGTAACAGCAATCCGAGCGAATGGATCTTCGGTGCAGCCGGGTCGGTGTCGGTGGCCAGTGCCATCGCGTGAGTGGTGCCCTCGCCGATCGCATACGTGGAGATGCGGGCCTTGTCGGTGCCGGATTGGTCGGCGAGGAAGCGGACCGCCGCCTTGGCTCCGGTGGTGTAGACCGCGCTCCCGACGTCGGCACGGTGGCTGGCGTACGGGCCGAGGCCGGTCTTGCCGGTGCCGACCTTGTCGTAGCGCAGCGTCGCCACCCCGTGGTCGGACAGGTAGGTGGCGAGTTGACGCATGTTGCCGACCGGACCGACCACCGCGTTGTCACCGTTGCGGTCGGTGTTGCCGCTCTCGGAGATGAGCAGCGCTGCCGGCCCCACGGAGTTGCTCTTGAGATGGCGGTAGGTGCCGTGGATGGTCAACCCGTCCGCGGTAAACGTCACCTCGTCCTCGACCCAACTGTCCTTCGACGAACACGCCGTCCCGAGACCGACCACCAGGAGAAGCGAGAGCCAAACGGCGACAACCGCTTTCACAGGCGTGCCTCGATCCAGGCCACCACGTCGTCGAGTACGCGGTCACGTTCGGGCTCGTTGAACACCTCGTGGTACAGCTCGGGATACACCTTGAGGTGCACGTCTTGCGAGCCGACGCAGTCGACGAGGCGTTCGCTGCCCGTCGCGCGGACCAGCCGATCCTTTTCGCCGTGCACGACCAGCAGCGGCTTGGTGATCGCTACCGCCCGACGCGGCATCGTCTCGCCGACTTCCAGCAGCGCTTTGGCGATACCCGCCGGGACCTTTCCGTGGTGGACCAACGGGTCGGCGTTGTAGGCCGCGACCACCGCGGGATCGCGCGAGACCGCATTGGCGTCGAGCTCCTGCACCGGCACGCCGGGCGCAATCGAGCCGACCACCTTGCCCACGATGGTGAGCAACGGCGACACATCGGCCTGCGCCGCGACCGCCGGACCCGAGAGCACCATCAGGTCATAGTCGTCCACGTGGTCAGTGCCGTAGGCGAAGACGATGGCGCCGCCCATGCTGTGGCCGAGGACGATCGTGGGCAGCGTCGGGTACTCCGTGTCGGCGATGCCGACCAGGGTGCCGAAATCATCGGTGAACTCCGACATGTTCTTGAGATAGACCCGCTTGCCACCGGATCGGCCGTGGCCGCGGTGGTCGAGCGCGTAGGTCACCAGTCCGGCATCACCGAACCGCTGCGCGAGGTGGTCATAGCGGCGTGCGTGCTCGCCGAAGCCGTGGGAGAGGACCACTACCCCGCTGGGGCCCGACGCACCCCCTTGCCCGTGCGAGTCGTCCGGCGTCCAGGTGTCGTACACGATGCGGACGCCGCCGACGCCATCAAAGCTACGTTCGGTCCGGGTGGTGGCCATCCAGGCAGCGTAGCTGTCACTACTGCGCCGTTTTTGTCACCACGGCTGGGTAAGCTCGGCCAGGTGAGCGTGCTCGCAGGAACCCTCGATCACGGTGGCTCGTCACTCGGTGGCTCGTCACACGGCACAGCCGAGGGTAGGGACGCATTTCTCGCCGACGCCGAGCGCTTCCGGCGCGAACTCTTGGCGCACTGCTACCGAATGACGGGCTCCCTGCACGATGCAGAAGACCTGGTGCAGGAAACCTTCCTACGGGCCTGGAAGGCCTACGACCGGTTCGAGGGTAAATCGACGGTCCGCACGTGGTTACACCGGATCGCCACCAACACCTGCCTGACCGCGCTCGAAGGTCGCGGGCGGCGCCCGCTACCGACCGGGTTGGGCGCACCGAGTTCGGACCCCAGCGATGACATCACCGAGCGCACCGAGGTGCCCTGGCTCGAACCGATACCCGACGGTGGAGAGGATCCCGCCGATCCCTCGGTGATCGTCGGCTCCCGCGAATCGGTGCGGTTGGCGTTCGTCGCCGCTCTCCAGCACCTGCCGCCACGTCAGCGTGCGGTGCTGGTGTTGCGCGATGTTCTGCAGTGGAAGGCCGCCGAGGTTGCCGACGCGGTCGGCAGTACCACGGCAGCAGTCAACAGCCTGCTGCAGCGGGCGCACGCTCAGCTCGCCGAGGTCGGCCCCAGCCTGGACGACACGATCGCCCCGCCCGACGAGCCCGCGGCCAGGGACCTGCTGGACTGTTACATCGCGGCGTTCGAGGCTTACGACATCGACACGCTGGTCGCGCTGTTCACCGCCGATGCCATCTGGGAAATGCCACCGTTCCCCCAGTGGTACCGCGGGCCGGAGAACATCGGCAGGCTCTCACGCGAGAAGTGCCCGGCCGAGAAGCCCGGCGATATGAAATTCATCCGCACCGCCGCCAACGGCCAACCCGCCGCCGCGATGTACATGCTGGACAAGGCAAGTGGTCAGCACCTGCCATTTCAGCTGCATGTGCTCGACATCAAGCCCGGCGGGATCTCACATGTCGTCGCGTTCCTGGATGTGTCGCTGTTCCCGCGATTCGGCCTGCCCGAGAACCTGTAGCTCCCGCGCCGAGTGTCCAGTTAGGACACGTTTCCTCGGGCAAACCGGGTGGTAAGTGGACACTCGGCAAGCCAGGGGCATCCTGCGGCCCGCAGGGCGTCGACCACTCGGGATACCACCACCCACGGCCGGTAGCGCAACATGTCGGCGCTGACCCGCACGATGATCCAGCCGTGCTCGGTCAGCTCCACACTTTTGTCGATGTCATGGGCCCGCCGCTGTGGGTCAGTCCAGTGCTGTTCACCGTCGTATTCGACGCCGACGAGACAGTCCTCGTACCCCATGTCGATACGCGCGAAGGGGTAGCCGCCCTCGTCATAGACGTGAATCTGGGTCTGCGGTTTGGGCAGGCCGGCTTCGACGAGAAGCATCCGGGTGCGCGTCTCCGGTGGCGATTCCGCGCCGCCATCCATCAGCTCCAGCGCCCGCCGGAGTCGAGTCACTCCGCGAGCGCCGCTGTGGCGCTTCGTGAGGTCGGCGGCCTCAGATGGGCCAAGACCGGTCGCATTCGCCAGTGCGTCGAGGTGGATAACTGCGTCTATCAGCTGATTTCGCCGACCGATATCAAACGCCGTACGCGCTGGCGTAGTCACCGATATTCCACGTACGGCTTGCACCTCGTCTGCACGCAGCCCGTCGCGGTAGATCGTGATGCCCTGCACACCTTTTCCGCTCCGGCGGATGAGCTCTGCGGGCAACCGAGCATCGACCCATTTCGCCCTGTGCAGTGTCGCCGCCGATTTCCCGGCCACGACGGCGCGGCGCCCCGACCAAAGCCACGCCGCCTCCGCACGCCAGGCCGCGGTGAGGGCCTCACCTTTCGGTAGATACACGTCGCGATAGACCAGTTGATGGTCGCGACGCAGGCGCCGTCGGGTCACCATGCCGGCAGCCAGCGCTTCGCTACCCAGGAACAATCCACTCATTTCTCCCCGCCGAAGGTCCACTTAAGACACGTTCCTCGACGAAAAGTGCTCTCTAAGTGGACGTTCGGGTAGTCATTCAAGTCCCGCATCGCCAACACATCAGGAACTCTGACCGACCTGCGGCGCCCGCACAATTCACCACTCAGCCCAGCCGGCCGAGCACCCGTTCGGTCAGCGAGGCGAGTGCCCGCAGCTCCTGTGTGCCCATGCCGTCGAAAACCACCGACCGCACGAGTTCCGCGTGCCCCGGCGCGGCGGCAGCCAATGCCGCCCGGCCCCCGTCGGTGAGGTCGACGTTGGCTCCGCGACGGTCGTCGGCGCGCCCCTCGCGGGTGAGCAGCCCGCGTTCCCGCATCCGGCGCAACTGATGCGACAGCCGGCTCTGCTCCCAACCCAGGACGTCGCCGAGTTCGCCGACCCGGATCGGGCAGCGCTCGTCGAGGGCGACCAGCACGTCGTAGTCGGCCAATGACAGGCCGCAGTCGTCCTGCAGCCGCCGGTGCATCGCCACTTGTAATCGGCCGACCATCGTCAAGTAGTTGCGCCACACGTGTTGCTGCTCGTCGCTCAACCACATACGGAGACACTACCGGAATACATGACACGTCATCTAGGTTGCTCACTGCATGCCGCCCGGCGACCGCCTAGGCTGGCAGCCACGTCACAAGGAGTGATGACCATGACCAGCTCGCATACCAGCACCACCACACCCATCGTCGATGTTCGCCGCGCCGCAGATCGCGACAAGACCAAGATCTCGTGGTTGGACTCGAAACACTCGTTCTCGTTCGGCAGCCATTACGACCCCGCCAACACCCACCACGGCCTGCTCTTGGTGAACAACGACGACACCGTCAAGCCCGGCAGCGGATTCGAAACCCACCCGCACCGCGATATGGAGATCGTCACGTGGGTCATGCGTGGCTCACTGGTCCACCAGGACTCCACCGGCCACTCGGGTGTCATCTATCCCGGCCTGGCGCAGCGGATGTCGGCAGGCCGCGGCATTCTGCACTCGGAGAAGAACGACTCCTGGACTCTGACCGGTGACGAAACCCACTCAGAGCCGGTGCATTTCGTTCAGATGTGGGTTGTCCCGGACGAAGCCGGTATCACGCCCGGCTACCAGCAGCAGGAGGTCGACGACGAGCTGCTGCGCAAGGGCCTGGTGACCATCGCCTCCGGCATGCCGCAGTACAAGGACGAGACGGCGATCTCGATCCAAAACAAATACGCCGCACTACGCGGTGCGCGGCTGCAGCCCGGTGAGAGCATCGAATTGCCTTACGCCCCATACCTGCACCTGTTCATCCCGCGCGGCGATGTCACGCTGGAGGGCGCTGGCGAACTGCACGAAGGTGACGCGGTGCGATTCACCGCCTCAGGTGGGCAGCGGGTGACCGCGACCGAGCCCGCCGAGATCCTGCTCTGGGAAATGCATGCCGGCTTGGCTGGCTAAACCGACGGCGCTCGCCGCGACCGTACTGGTCGCGGCCTGCGCGGGACCGTCCCCCATCTCGACCAGCTCTCCTGGCGCGAGCTCGAGCACGCCCACCCAACCGGCGTCGCACGGACTGGCGCAGGTCACCGTCGAGGTGCCGGCCGGACTCGGGCAGGCACCGTTCGACACCGCCCGCCAGGCCATGGTGCCGCCGGGCTGGTCGCTGTCGGTCTGGGCGCGGGTACCCAAGGCGCGCCTGGCGGCCTGGATGCCCGATGGTGCGCTCCTGATCTCGCTGCCCTCCACCGGACAGGTGGTCAAGCTGACGCCGCGACCGGGGGGCGCACCCGAATCCAGCGTTCTGCTGGACGGATTGGATCAGCCCCACGGCCTGGCCTTCGCAGGCGCCACGCTCTACGTCGCGGAAAGCGGTCAGGTCGACGCCTATCAGTACGTCGACGGGCAGGCGACCGGACCACGCGTCGCCGCTCCAGGACTGCCCGACGCAAAAAGCCCTGACCTCCGGGGCGCCTACTCACATGCACTCAAAAGCGTCGCGATCGGCCCTGACGGTGCGATCTACTTCTCGATCGGCTCGACCGGCAACATCTCCGAGCAGGACCGGGACGCATCCCCGCCCAGAGCCACCATCATGCGCGTCCCACCGGAAGGCGGGCCCGCCGCGGCGTTCACGACCGGGGTCCGCAACGGCACCGGGCTGGCCGTCGCGCCCGACGGCTCGGTCTGGACCGCCGTCAACAATCGCGACAACGTCGAATACCCGGAGGCCGGGCCGGATTTCGGCCAGGTCCTGACCGAGTACGTCAACGACCACCCGCCCGAGTCCGTCGCCCTTCTCACCCCCGGGCGTGAATTGGGTTGGCCCTATTGCAATCCCGACGGCGGACCGGCCGACCTTCCGTTCATCCGCGACGTGCAGACCAATGCCGACGGCACGAAACTGGACTGCACAGCGCTGCCGCCGGTCGAGCAGAGCATGGGCGCGCACTCCGCCCCGCTGGGGATGAGCTTCGCCGACCTGCCCGCACCCTATGGCAGCGGCGCCCTCATCGGTGTGCACGGCTCGTGGAACCGCCAGCCACCGCGGGCGCCGGAAGTCTCGTTCTATCCCTGGCGCGACGGCGGCCTCGGGAACCAGCAGACCCTCGTCGGCGGTTTCCAGGACGCCGACGGCAGTCGATGGGGACGCCCGGTGGCGGCGGTCGCCGGTCCGGACGGTGCGGTCTACATCACCGATGACGACGCCGGCGCGGTCTACCGATTGGCGCCGCCCGGACGCTGACCAGCGATTCCAGCAAACACATTGTGAGCGAACGTGATTCGCTCGATCTCGAATCGTCATCGCCCTGTTATCAAAGTTGACTGTGTGACAGCTGTGACTATTGTGTCTGTTATCCCACACTCGCTTTGCGGATCGAGAGGACAGCAACGTGATCATCCGAGCCGCAGCTGTCCGCCGCCTCGCCGCACTCTGCGCCACGCTCACACTCTGCCCAGCACTCACTGCCATGCCCGCGGCGCAGGCCGACGCCCGCGAGCAGCTGGCAAACGCGATCGCGAACACGCGGGGCTCGTATCTGGTCTACAACTTCGGCAGCGGCTTTCCCGCCCCGATGCTCAAGGCCGACGGCAGCACATACGAGATGAGCAACGGTGGGCGTCTGATGACCATCAAGGCAGCGTCGAAGCGGCTAACCCCGCGCCTATTGGTCGATTCCCACACCGGCTATCAGGCCCGGTGCGAACGCACGCCGGGTGCGCGGACGAACGAGGGGCTGTATCAGGCGTCCGAGATCTACACGCCGCTGGCCGCGTGGCAGGCGCTGGGGCAGCCGGCCATCGCGATCAATGCCAACTTCTTCGACATTCGCGGGCAGCAGGGCGGCTCCTGGAAGACCACCGGCTGCAGCTCGCCGCTCGGCGCCTACGTGGACAGCACCAACGGCCAGGGCCGGGTGAACACCGCAGTCACCGGCAACGTGAGTTATGCAGGCAAACAAGCGCTTTCGGGAGGCGACGAGAACTGGATCGCCCTGACTACCATGATCCTTCCGGTAGGCGGCGCACCGTACGTCGTGTGGCCGCAAGGTCCCGACGACTTCGATGCCGCGTCCTCGACAATCGAAGGTCTGCTCGACAAGGGCTCCCGCTTCGTCGCGGTCAGCGGGTTCGGGCTGCTGGGCCCGGGGCACACCGGTCAGATGAACGACCCCGGACCCAGCGCAGCCCGCACGGCCATCGGATACTCCCAGCAGCGCGACGAGATGTATGTGTTCCAGGGCGGCAACTACACACTGGACAACATGCAGGACCTCTTCCGCAGCCTGGGCAGCGATGTGGCGGTCGGGCTGGACGGTGGAGGTTCGTCGTCGATCGTGCTGCGCCGCGACACCGGCGGCATGTGGGCCGGCGCCGGTGCGCCCAAAGGCTCGTGTGACACCATGGCCGTACTGTGCGACTCGCACGAACGTGCGTTGCCCAGTTGGCTTGCGTTCAACTGATTTTCAGTGCGCTGTGAGCAGCGACCTCAACCTGTCGCGAATAGCCGCCGCCGAACAGTGCGACGTGGGCGAGCAGCGGGAACAGCTGGTGCAAGCCGATCCGATCCCGCCAGCCCGCCCGGAGCACATGTACGGACCGATACCCCTCGACGATGATGTCAAGATACGGGCAGCCGAACAGTCCGAGCATCGCCAGATCGGTCTCGCGGTGTCCACCATGTGCGGCGGGGTCCACGAGCACCACGCCGGTCGGCGTCCACATCACGTTGCCGCTCCACAGATCCCCGTGAATGCGGGCGGGTGGCTCGTCATCGTCGAAGTCGCCTGCCCGGCAACGGCTTATCACCGCCTCGACGGCGGATAGCGCACTATCATCGAGCCGATGCGCGGCCCGTTGCGCCATCGGGAGCAACCGGTCGTCGGCGTAGAACTCACCCCAGCGACCGTGCTCGCCGAGACTCATCGGTAGCGGGCTTTGCAGTGGCCCGAAAAAGCCTGGGCCCGAACATCCCTCGGGTGGCACACCGAAGCCGGCCGCGCCGGCGGCGTGAGTGCGCGCGAGCCGATTACCGAACTGCTCAGCGGCCTCGTGCGTCGGACGGGTCGATTCCAGATATCCCAGCGTGAGACTCACGTCATCGTGCGCTACCACCTCGGCGCATCTGACGCCGCTCGGGGCCGCCGAAAGCCATTGCAGGCCCGCAGCTTCGAACGCGAAGAAACCCGAGGGTGCCGACGCGTTGCGTTTGACGAAGGTGCGCACGCAACAGAGTATGCCCGCCGCAGGCCTTACTCGCCGTCGCTGGTGCTGTCCTTCGCAGCCGACTTGCCGGCCTTGCCAGCGCCGGTCACGGCCTTACCCGTCTTCTGCACATTGCGCTGTGCACTCTTGGCCACGTTCTGAATCTGCTTCTGCCCGTCCGTGGCGGTCGTGTCCAGACCGTCGGTTGCCTTCTTCTGGGTGGCGTCGACACTGTCTTGCGCTCGCTTGGCGACGGCCTCGGTGCGGGCGGTCGCGGCCTTGACGGAGTTGTCGGCCTGAGCGGGCGCCCCCGGCTTGATGCTGGTGGTCGCCGTGTCTGCGTGAGTAGCCCTGCTGCCAGTAGTGTTGGCCACCAATGCCTTCGGTGCGCTCAACTGAGCCGTCGCGCTCCCTTCGCCCGGCAGGCCGTCGATACCGAGTAGCTGGGCCAGGGTCGCCAGCGGATTCACCACCGGGGTATCGCTGACCAGCCCGTCGGCGATCGCCTTCTGGACACCTGCCGCCAGTTGCTGGAACAGATCACCGGGGACCTGACCCCAGTTGATGTTCTGCGGCAACGAGCCGAATGGGGTGATGACATTCGCCTGGTCGAGGGTGCGGTCATACTCCGGCACACCGTTGACGACGTTGCGCTGCACATCGGTGTAGCCGAGGTTCACCAGGCTGGTCAGCACCGGCTCCAGGGCGGTGGCGATGGGGTTGTTCAGGTTTGCACCCGTAAAGAGGTTGATCACGTCGATCGGCAACCTGATCGGTTCCAGCAGCGGTAGCGCGTCGTTGACGGGGACCGTCAGGTAGAGGTTCAGCGCGAGCGGGCCACTGGTGTTGGCGAGTGCGGCGTCGAGTTGCGGGTTCAGCTGGCCATCGACAACCTCGGTCAGGCTGGCGGCGGTGATACCGCGCAGGAGGTAGGTCGGGAAGAAGAGAGCGGCAACAGAATTCGCCAGCGAGATCGGGTTCGGCCACGCCGGGAAGTCCGAGAGCGGATCGTATTCGACGGTGCCGTCGAGCTTGATCGGGACGAGGTTCGCCCCGCCGGCGACGATGCCGGTGGTGCCGACCGGCGCGTCCAGCTGGTTATCCGGGTTGGTGCTGCTGCTCACCTCGGTATCCGGGGTGACGGTATCGATACCCAGCAGTGCCGCCTCGGGGTAGAAGCGGGCGAACACACCACCGTTGGCGCGGCCGGGATTACGCAGCAGGACCAGCGGCAAAATCGTGAGGCTGCCCGCCAGTGGGCTGGTACCCGTGAAGTCTGCGCCGCCCGGTTGGCCGGCGAGCTGTTCGACGACTTGGGGGTAAGCCATTCCGGCGGCGAAGGCGCCGAGCCCGAAGCCCGCCACCAGGGGCACGCGCACGTCGATTGCGTTGAGGTCACCGCCCGGGAGCAACTTGACCGTGGCTATCAGCCCCTGCAGGGTGGCATTCGCGACGGTGTTCTTTAGCGGCGGAACGGGATACGCAGCCAACAGCGTGCTGAGCACTCCGAGTGCGCCGACTTCGAGATACGGCGTGCCGTTGATCTCCTCGGCGACCGAGTTCGGCAACCCGGGCACCCAGCCCAGATCCACCCCGAGGAACTTCAGCAGAGTGAACGGCCCGCCGGCTGTGATGACGTTGATACCGGGTGTGGGCACGCCGGCGAGGTTGAGCGGATCGGCGAGATTGAATCCGAGCAGATTGAGCACGGCCGCCACGTTGGTGATCCCGGCCCCGGTCAGGATCGAACCGAGCACCGGCACACCGCTGAGATCGACCGGCACGCCGCTCAGGGCCTGGGTGAGCAGGTTGCCGAGCGCGGTGTTGATGGCACTGGTCGGGTCGTAGCCGAGGTACTGCAGCAATCCCGACAGGTTGACGTTGTCGAGAATTCCCGACTCCAGCGCCGCGGCGAGTGTCTGGACGAGGTCGTAACCCCGCGTTCCCAGCCCGAAGCTCAGATCGGGAATCGATGCGGGGTCGGGCGCTCCTGGCGCCAATTGCATGGGAGGAAGGCCCGGTGTACCCGTTGTCGCGGCCAGCGCGCTGACCAGTCCGGCGGCGGCGGCGCTCAGTTCGACCGGCGGCGCCTCGACACCGCGACCGGGCGGCGTCGCAGAGTTTGCCCGCTGCGGCGGAGCCGAACCGATTATGAGAGCCGTGACGGTGGCCGCGGCAACCCCGACGGTGGCGGCCCGGTTGGCGGACCGAGAGCGCTTACGGTGCTTGGATGCCATTGGAGCACTCCTTTTGCCCGGTCTCTCAGGCTGATTTCAGGATCGTAACACCGCAGAAAACCTGCGCAGGCAATTGCTGAAATCAGTTTTCCTGCAGCTCCACGACAGAAAATGACATAGCTGTCAATAACTCTTGGTATGCCCACCCGACGGTGTCACGGTTGCCCGAAGGCCTTCCGCAGGACGATGTCCGTCGCCCGGGTCGGCAGGTTGCCGATCAGCGCAATCTGGAGCCTCGGGCCGAGACCCACCGCGTACCGCGCACGCGGCCGTCGCGCCGTCAACGCTCCGTGAACGACATCAGCCACCCTCTCTGCGGGCACGGCCAGTTTGCGCGACATCGGGATCATTTTCCGGAAGCCCGCAACGTGTTTCGCATACAACACGCGCTGACCGGGCGTCATCGCGGCCTCCAACTCTTCGACGGTCCGTTCCGCATCGTCCCAGATATCAGTGGCGGTCTGCGCCGGCTCCACCACACTTACTTGAATGTGCCAGGGCTGCAACTCCATTCGCAACGCATCCGCCGCGGCTTCGAGTGCGAATTTCGACGCACAATAAGCACCGATCATCGGCGTGGCGATCTTGCCGTTGACACTGGAGATGAAGACGATTCGCCCCCGCGAATGGCGAAGCCGCGGCAGGACCGCCTGCGTGACCGCGAGTTGCCCGATCACATTGACCTCGAGCTGTCGCCGTAACTCGTTGACGCTGAGGGCTTCCAGTGGACCACCGACCACGATGCCGGCATTGTTGACCACCCCATCCAGCCGGTCCGGTAGCGAATCAGCCAGTGCCGCAACGTGTTCGCCAGAGGTCACATCAAGCAGGACCCCGCGCACCCGCGGAATCGCAGAAACAGCGGCCGCGTCGGCGTCGGTGCGGACGCCGGCGAACACGTCCCACCCGTCGGAGGCAAGACGCGCGACGATAGATCTACCGATCCCGCGGGAGGCTCCGGTCACGAGAACACTGGGCATGATCCGACCTTAGTCGGCCGGTTTTCAGACACCGGGGAGGCGACGGCCATTGGCCAAGTCACCTGCCCGGTGTCCGCCCCCGACTCCGACGGGCGAATTGCCCCGAGTCGTTTCCGCGACGGTCACGGGCCGCCAAGGCCCACACCATCGCCGAATTCTGTCGCCGACACCGAATGCTTCGGCTCGCGTGGTCGAAATGTACACGACGGTGACCACATTATTGACGGATAAGTCAGATTGTCGGAAATGTCACTCACAGTTGCGGGGTGAGGTCCAGCGAGGTAATCGTGGTCATCTTTGTGACCAGCCATTGTGCATTGTCACGTGTCAACGTCAGTCGGTAGGACAGGTACCTCATCGACGGGATGTTCTTCGTCAGCGGGCTGGTCGACGTGGTGTTCGTGAAGACGATCGCGGTCGCGTCTGACCCGGACAGTGATTCGACGGCCGCACCCACCACCTGGGTGGTGTTGGTGACCTGCGCCTGCTTGTTGGTCGGGACGATCGCGTCGACGTACTTGCGGTACTGCGCCTCGAAATCACCGCCGAGGAATCTGGCTGACCGATCGGCCAGCGCTTCCATGTTGTCCGGCGTGTACGTCCACAACGTCGTGATCGCGTCCGCAGCGGTACGGGCGATATTCAGCTTGGTGTCGACCAGCGCCCGGTCGGCCAGGTACGGCTGCAGCATTGCCCCGGCGAAGGCACCCGCGCCGATGAACAGGGCGACCGCCACCGCTATCGCGATCGGCGCCCGCCCGCCCGGCGGCTTGCGCTCGACGAAGACCACCCGACCGGTCGCATCATCCGCCGCGGTCGGCGGCTCGATGTCGGTCTCGGCACCCTCGTTCTCGGCGGGTTCGGGTTCGGCCTCGGCGGGTTCGGGTTCCTCGGGGCCGGGTTCGGCGGGTTCGGCATCCTCGGCGAGCGACGCCGGCGCACTCTGCCGCCGCGCCTTACCGACCGGCATGCGGTGCCGCCGACGCGCGCTGTCGGTCTCCTCCGGGACCTCGGCGGACTCGGGGACCTCGACGGACTCGGCGCTGCCGGTCAGATCACCTGCAGCAGATTGCTGATCTTCCACTGGTTACCTTCCTGTATCGCCGTTGCCACCCAACGATTTCCACTCTCGGTGCGGTTACCGTCCGGCAGCAGCGTCGTGACCTGCGTAGCCACCACCACGTCAGCGCTGCCGTCGTCATTCCAGCGCTCGACACCGGCGTCGAGCACCACGCCCTTCGTCGGCTCGGCCCGGGCCACCTGG
This sequence comes from Mycolicibacterium komossense, assembly GCF_025822605.1. GTDB lineage: Bacteria > Actinomycetota > Actinomycetes > Mycobacteriales > Mycobacteriaceae > Mycobacterium > Mycobacterium komossense. Next base: position 126,042 of record NZ_JACKTY010000018.1, read on the forward strand.
ATGACGATCTCGTTCATCCGGTCGCTGTACATCTTGGCGAGTTCCCCCGTCGCCTGGGCCAGCACCTTATCGGCATAGTCGTTGGCGTGGTACGGATCCAACGAGGTGTACTGCGTCATGAACGACCGGACATAGTCGATAGCCGCAACTTCCCTGACGGCTGCGCGCCGGTCCTTCTCATGCGTGATCAATACCAGCGCACTCGCCGCGACCGCGGCGACGACGATCAACGCCGCCGCCGAGATGGCCAGGCCAAGACCCCACCGTCGGCGCCGACGCGGCGGCCGCTGTTCGAACGCCACGGCGCCGTCGATCCGGCGGCGCGGGCTCACCGGCCGCCCCCACCGGGCTTCGGTTTCGCCAGCACCGTCAGCGCGGCAACCTGCCACTGGCCGTCGCCGGACTTCTGGAAGTTGACCTTGACCGTCGCGGTGATGGTCCGCATGTCGGGCGCCACCCCGCGCTGACCCTGCATCAGGATCAGCATGGTGGCGTCGTGTTCGGTCGAGCTGAGCACGGCACTGTTGGTCACCCAGTAATCGTTGGCCACGATCGGCGCCTTCTTGGTGCCTGCCGTGATCGACTGCTGCTGGGCCACCAGCTGCGGTCGGTAGCCGTCGGTGACCAATGACTGCGCGCGATCGAAGTCGGCCTGCAGAGTCGCCGGGTCGTAACTGAGGATGCTCTCGACGATCTTGGGACCCGCCACCGCGATCTGCTCACGGGCCGCAGCGGCCCGAAAGTCGTTGCGGTACACCACGGTGTAGCCCAGCACTGCGGCCGCTACGGCAAGTACTGCAGCCGCGCAGACGGCGATCAGCGCGAAGCGCCCGGCCCGCGCCGGCGCATCGTCGCGGCGTCTGACCTCGGTGCGAACCAACAGGTCGGCGAATGTCCGGCCCCGCCGATCCCACAGCGGCCAGAGCCAGCCGACGAACAGCGCCAATGTGTCCAGCAGATGGGCGATATCGCGGACCAGCAGCCGCCACGGTCCGACGGGACTGCCGTCGCGGCGCACCACGGCAGTACCGGTGAGTGCGCGCCCCAGGCTCCAGCCAGTGACCCCGGGGAGCAACAGGCGGTTCACGGCGATCGACAACAACACGACCGCTGCCGCCGACACGCACAGCCACCACAGCCAGTCGCGTTGCGCAGTCGACCAGGCCACCAGCACGAAGGCGGTCACCACGCCGAGGCCGACCAGCACGTCGACGACGAACGCCGCCACCCGCGCCGACCACGATGCCGGCTGCTCCTGCGTGCCGCGGTCCGACTCGGCGAGATCGACCGAATCGGGCGCGGCACCGGTTTCGCTGAGCACAGCTGTCACTTCGTCACCTGGTCGAGCTTGGCGATCTTGTAGGTTCCGTCGTCCGGCGCCATCGTCACCCTCAGTCGATAGCCGGTGTCCTGATTCTGGACCGTCGCGTTCGACAGGGCCACCCGCAGGGCGACCAGGACGTCGATCGAGCCGTCGCCGTTGTGCCGCTCCACGGCCGCCCGCATATCCGAAACCTGGACCTGGGCATTGGCGACCTGGTAGGCATCGACGAGCATCCCGGTGTACAGCGTGGCCTGAACCCTGAAGTCGCCTGTCGAACAATCGATGATCTTGCGCTGGCTGGCCTCCATCGCCGAGGTGTCCGGCGCCTGGGTCGCGGTGACGCAATCCTTGGCCGCCGCCATCGCAGCCTCGTCGGCACGTGCGATGGCCGAGCTGTCGTGATGGCTGCGCAGCGCGAAGTAGCCGCTCGCCGCCGTGCCGGCGGCGAGCACCAGCAGGGTCGCGCAGATCCCGACCACCCACCCACGACTGGCAAGTCGTGACCGGCCGCGCCCCGCGGGACCGGGCTCGGCGGTGCTGTCCTCTTCGGTAGTGGTGATGTCGTCGGTCTCGTTGACGACTGTCGGGGTCGGGTCTAGCTGGCCGGAGCCAGCATCTCCTTCCATCCGTCGTCTCCTGTGCTCGTCGAATTACTGAGGTTGTACTTGACCCCGTCGGGGCCGACAACCTGGCCGCTGGACGGGTTGTAGGTCGCAGCGGTACCTGGAGCCGGAGTGTAGATGCACGGATTGGGCTGCTGGCCGCTGCACTGCACCGAGCCGTTGCCCGGCGCCGTGAGCGGGTCGCTGATCGGTGCAGGTGGGACCGGTAACCGATCCGCGGGCAGCGGGTTGTTTCCGGTGTCGATCGTGGGTGCGGGTACCACCAGGCCCGGGTGCACCGGCTGATCGCAACGCGCTCCCGGTGCCGGGCAATTCAGTATCTGGTTCGGGTCGCCGAACCAGGGGTTGGTCCCCAGTGGAACGTACGGTTGATCGCTTCGGCAATCCTGCGGGGTCGCCGCGGTCTTGCCGGGCACGTCGACACACGGATAGTTGCGCGCACCGCGCACCACGTTTGACGGGGTGTCTTTGGGGATCTTGCAGTACAGGCCATTCGGCAGCGGAGCCGCGCTGGTATCAGCCGGGGACCGCCATTGGCTGGCAGGCAGGAACCCGGTCAGACACGGCGGCGGCTGGTTGATCGTCAAAGCAAAATCCAGGACGGCCGCGTTCTTGAACGGTGCGGCGACCGTCTGTGCGATGGCCGCACCCTGCGGCAGCAGTACGAGTGTCTGCTCGAGGCCTTTGTTATAGCGCTTGAGCATGTCGAAGACGATCTCCAGGTTCGCCAGCGTCTGCGGCAGCGCATCCTGGACATCGCTGAACACCGCCGTCACCGCCTGAGCGGTCGGCGCAGCCTGGGTCAGCCCGCTGCGCAGCGCCTGGTCCTGTGCGGCGGCCTGTGCGGTGATGCTGTTCAGGTTCGCCGCCCAACGGTGGATGGCGTCACCGGAGTTCACCTGGCTGTCGATGATCGGCGCCGAATTGTTGATGATGTCGTTGACGTCGTTGATATTGGTCTTGAAGTCACCGACGATCGCCTGGGTACCGTCGACCAATCGCTGCAGCGCCGGGCCGATCCCGCCGACGGCCTGCGATGTCTCGTCAAGCAAGCCGGCGATCTTCTCCTTCGGCAGCGCCGCGAGGCCGTTGTTGGCGGCATCGAGCGCGGGACCGATCTCCCGTGGCACCGTGCCCCTGGTGACGGTCTGGCCCGGCGCGAAGTACTGGCCGGGGTTCCCGCTGGACACCAGATCGAGGTACTGCTCACCGATCGCCGACACCGAGTGCACGTTGGCGACGGCATCGACAGGGATCTTGAAGGAGTCGGAGATGCTCATCGTCGCCTTGGCGCCACGCTCGGTGGGCTCGACGGCGGTCACCTTGCCGATCGTGATCCCGCGGTACGTCACGTTGGCGGTGGCGTACAGCCCGCCGGACGCCGGGAGGTCCGCGGTCAGCGTGTACTGACCGATGCCCACCATGCTCGGCAACCGCAGGTAGTAGACGCCCAGCACGGCAAGGGCGATAACGGTCAACACCGCGAACAGCACCAACTGGATACGGACGAGACGAGTCAGCATGGGTTGATCACCCCTCACTCCTCTCCACCAGTGGACCACCCTCGACCGAGTTCGGGTTCGGGGTAAACCGCACGTCCGGGATCATCGTGCTGGGATCGCGACCCCACGACTGCTCCAGGGCCCGCAGCATGCCCGAGAAACCGGTACCGGTCAGGAACGCGTTGTCGACCGAGCTGAGGGTGAGGTCGAAGGTCGCCGAGGTGTTGATGTAGTCACCACGAATCACCTTCTGAATGTTGTCGATCGGGTACGGAGCGGTCAGCATCAGCTTGAGCGCCTGGACCAGATAGGGCGACGACCTACCCAGCTGGGTGAGCGGCCGCTGCAACAGCTTCAGGTTGGTGTCGATGTCGCCGCGCGCCTGCGACAGTGTGTCGTTGGTGGCCTTGCTGAAGCGGCCAAGCGCCGTCACGGCGTCGGCGAACAGATTCCGCTGGTCAGCGAAATGCTTGATCAGTGGCGGGAATTCGGTGAGCACCCGGTCCAGGGTGTCATTGCGGGCCGCGACGATCTTCAGCAATTCGTTGGTCGAATCGATCGCGCGCGTCAGGTCATCCCGCTGGGCATTGAGCTGTTGGGTGAACAGGTCGAGCTTCCCGAGGAAGTCGCGGATCGGGACGGCGTTACCGTCGAGGATGTTGTTGACCTCGGTCTGGATCACCTCGAGGTTCGAGATGCCGCCGCCGTTGAGCACCGTCGAAATGCCGGCCAGCGTGCGCTCGGTGGTCGGATACGACGTCGAGTTCTTCAGCGGGATGGTATCCCCGCTCTTGAGTGGCTGCGGCGACGGATCAGGCGGCGCGGACAGCTCGACGTGCTGAGTACCGAGCAGGCTGGTCTGCCCGATCCGGGCCAATGCGTTCTGCGGCAGCGTGATTCCGGAGTCGATGTCCAGTGTCAGCGTGGCGACCCAGTTCTTCAGCGTGATCGCACGAACCGATCCCACGAAAACATCGGCCACTCGAACCTTGCTGTTGACGTTGAGCGCCAACGTATCCGGCATCTGGACGTAGACCACCATACGGTTGGCGCTGGTGCCGGGGCCGGCAGGCAGGGGGACGTTGGCGATCCCCTGCCAACCGCAGGAGGCCAGCACCATCGCCGTGACCAGCAGCACCAGGCCGCGCCACAGCACGCGTCGGCTCACTGTCATCGCGCGCATCACTGTCCGCCTACCTCAGCCGGTAGCGGGGGTCCGCCGGGAGCGGGAGCCGGCGCACCTGCGGGTGCCGCACCCGAGCCCGGAACCTGAGCGGAGACCGGGGCGGGCCCGGGGATCACATCGGGTCCTGGCGCCGGCGGCGGTCCTGGCTGCGGGTACCACGGCGGCGGCAGTGGATTGGTGTCGGAATAGGAGTTCGGCGCCGCGCCACCGGGCGGTCCGCCGGGCGGAATCGAGGCGATGTCAGGGCCACCCATCAATTCGGCGAGCGAGTCGGGCGTCAGCATGTTCTGGGTGAAGGCCTGCACCTGCACGCCCTGCATACCCGGTGCGACCACCCAGCCCGGCTCGTGGTTGCCGTGGCTGAAAAGTGTGTCCCGTGACCAGATTCCGGGCACCGTGGTGTCCTTGTACCCCGACGGCGGCTGCAGGCGTGCCTCGGAGTAGCCCACCTCCTTCGGCAGCACAGCGGCGGTGGAGAACATGTTCGCACCGAACGGCGGAAAGTTGAACTTGATCGCGTCCAGGATCGGCGCCAGGTACTGCGCGCAGAGCTCAGCGGAATCCTGGTAACCGAGCCGGCTCCCGGCCTGGATCGAGCTGCAGATGAACTGCATCGGGTTGGCGAAGCTGGCGACCGTCGGAATGGCAACCAGTGCGCCGTGCGCCGGCGAGTAGATATTGGCCGCATTGGCACCCAGGTTGGGGAAGACGTGGAACACCGTCTCCAGGCCGTTGCGCGGCTCCGGTTGCAGGATGGCGTTCGTCGCCTCGGCGAGGTTGTTGACGTCCTTGGCCAGAACCGACCCGTTGTCGTTGATGAATTTGTGTGCGGTGGTGAGCAATCCGTCGATCTGCTTGAGCGCCGTCGCCACTTCCTGGTCGCTGTTGTTGAACTTCGAGGTGAAATCGGCGAGGTTGCTGTTCAACTCGACGAACTGCTGATCGCTCTGGTGCAGCGCATTGACGAACAAGGCCAGGCTCTTGGCGACGGCAAAGAAATCTCCGCGTCCCTCGTTGAGCGCGGTGACCGCATCCGACAGCGCCGTCAGGGTGGTGTTGATCTCTTTACCCTTACCGGCCAGGCCGTCGGCGAAGGATTCGATGACATCGCCGAACGGGCCCTTGGGCTGGTCCTTGGTCGGGCCGAGTTGGCTGACGATATCGGTGATCTGGTTGCGCAGGTCGTCCCACTCCACCGGCACCTGGGTGTGGTCCAACCCGATCACGGCGTTGTTCTGCAGCACCGGTCCGCCGGTGTAGGGCGGGCTGAGCTGGATCGCGCGGGACGCCACCAGGCTCGGGTTGAGGATCGACGCCGTGGCGTTGGCCGGCACTTTGTACTTGCTCTCGTAATGGAACGTCACCCGCATCCGGTCGCCCGCGGGTTCGATCTTGTCGATCTGACCGACCTTGACGCCCATGATCTGGACCTTGTCCCCGGGGTAAAGCGCCAGCGCCTGCGGGAATTCGGCGACGACGGTGGTGGTGGTCAACTTCTTGTAGAGCTGCCAGCCGGCGACAGCACCGACGAGCCCGAGCACGATCACAACGGTGCCGATGATCACTGCGGTCCTGGAGACCTTCGGCAGTTGCATATTGCGGACGTTGAAGATGGTGGACACCGGTCAGTTCCCTCCAGTGTCAGTGGGTGCGATCGACGGCACGACGAACGGCGGGTTACCCGGCAGTGGCGCAACCGAATTCGGCGACAGCTGCTGACCGGGGCCAGGCGGCGGCGCGCCGTCCTGAAGTGGTACCGGTGGCGTAGCGATGGGCGCTGGAGCGGGGCCGGGCGGCGGGCCCACCGGGACGGTACGCGCGCCCGGCGGACCGGGGGCCAGCGGTACCGCGACCCCTGGGGCGTCGGGTGCCGGCTCGCCGGGAATGGCTGCCGCGGGCACGGCGGGTCCCGGCGGTGGCCCGTTCGGATTAGGCGCCGAGGTGGCGACATTGGGCGGTCCGTAGTTCGGGCCGTACGGGTTGTCGCCGAACGGGCCCTCGGTCAGCTTTGCGCAGGGCAGCGGGTCGGCCGGACTCGGAATGCCGTCTGCCGGTGGCGTATACGAGCACGGCGAACCCTTCGGCACACCCTGCTCCGGGTACTCCGGTGTGCCTTCGAGCACCTGCGGTGCGGGCGGCGGCGCGCCGTTGTCCGGACGCTGCGCGTTGGGGTCCGGGAAATGGTAGGCGGGCAGGCCCGCATTGCGCCAGAACTCCTCCGGGTCGATACCACGGTTCTTGAACGCAGCATCGATGAAAGGCTGCAGCACCTGACCCGGCAACAGGTTGACGATCAGCACCTTGAAGTACGGTCCGGATCCGACCGCCTCGGCCAGCGACCCGGCAAACTTGCTCAGCGACACCAGCACGTCGGACAGGTCGTACTTGTGCTTGACCAGCAGATCGCTGACCGTTCGCAGCTGCTCGAGGACGTGGTTGAGGTTGGGGTTGTCGTTGACCAGACCCTGAAACTGGGTGGACACCTGCGAAATGTTCTCCAACAGATAGTCGATCGCCCGGCCCCGATCGTTCACAGCGGCCAGCAGTGTCTTCGCGTTCACCAGCAGCTCGTTGATCTGGGGGCCGCGGTCACCGAGTACGGTCGCGATCTTGTTGGCGTTGGCCAGCAGTTGCTTGAACTGTTCGTCGCGCTTGCCGATGGTGTCGGAGAACCGGGCCACCCCGTCCAGGGCCGCACTCAAATGCGGGTAGGTCTGGTCGACGGTCTCCGACAGCACGTTCAGCGAACGCTTGACGGTGTCGATGTCCCAGCCACCCGCGGCCTTGGTGACATCGAAGAACGCGTCGTAGATCTGGTACGGCGTGGTGCTCTGCCCGATGGGTAGCACCCCGCTGGCCCGCAGGGTCTGCGTACCACGGGGATCGACCTCGAGCACCTTCTTACCCAGGATGGTGTCGGTCCGGATCGCCAATCGGCTGTCGGTGCCAATCTGGTTGCCGCCCAAGGAGAATCCCATCAGGATGTGGTCGCCTTGGATTTCGAGAGACTGAATGTCACCCACGTCGACACCGGCGATCCGCACCTTGTCACCGGGGTTGAGACCGCCGGAATCAGTGAACAGGCCGTAGTACTTCGGCTGTGCGAACAACATCGGCACGCTGGCGAAACTCTGCCCGACACCGATCACCAGCACCACAATCAGGATACCGACGATGCCGTTCCTGACCCGATTCGAACCCTCGATGCTTCTCATTGCGGCGTGCACCTACCCGTGGGCTGCTGGAACACCCGCACGGTGCGGACGGGTCCGCCCGGCTGCAGACCGTTGAGCTTCAGATTCAGGTCGCAGAGATAGAAGTTGAAGAAGTCGCCGTAGATACCGCCCGCGCGGCCGATGGCCTTGAGCGCATTCGGCAGTTTGGTCAGCAGCTGGTCGACCTCGGCCTGCTGATCCACCAGCGGCTGTTGGACGGTCTCCAACTTGCTGAAGGTGTCTTTGAGTAGCGGGCGGTCATCGGCCAGCAGATCGCCCAAAGTGCCTGCGGCATTGCTGATGTTCGCCGTGGCGTCGGCCAGCGGATCGGCCCGGTTCTTGAGCCCGGTGATGAGTACCTCGAAGTTGTTCACCGTCTGGTCGAAGTCCTTCTGGTGCTTGACGGTCGTGGCCAGCACGGTATTCAGATTGGTGATCACCTCGCCGATCGCCTGATCGCGGTCGGCCAGCGCCGAGGTCAGCTCCGCGGTCTGGTCGAGGATGTCGTTGATGGTGCCACCCTGGCCTTGGAACACAGTGATGATCGACGAGGCGATGTTGTTGACCTTGGCCGGATCCAGCGCCTTGAAGAGGGGTTTGAAGCCACCGATGAGGGCATCGAGATCCAGTGCGGGTTGGGTTCGAGACAACGGGATGAACCCACCGGGCGGCAGCACCCGGTCGGCGCCCTCGCCGTCGCCGCGCTGCAGTTCCAGGTAGCGGTTGCCGATCAGATCCTGGTAGCGGATCTGGGCGGTGGTCGACTGGAAGAGCGGCAGCGTCCGGTCGACGTTGAAATCGATCCGGACGCGCTGTCCGCCGTCGACGAGACTGACCTTGGAGACCTTGCCGATCTCGACACCCGAAGCGCGGACGAACTGCCCGGCGCGCAGTCCGCTGGCATTGCTGAATTCGGCCGAGTAGCTGTTGGTTCGGTCGAAACGGAACTGGCCGAAGACCACGATGATGATCGCCGTGAAGAGCAGCAGCACCAACGAGAAGGCGCCGAGCTTGATCGCTGTACCGGTGATTTTCATGGGTTGATCGTGTTCTCCCCGCCCTGGCGGCCCCACACGTACTCGGTGAGAATCGGCTGGCCCAGTTCGAAGTGGTTGTAGGGGGCGATCGAGGCACCGGTGTCCATCACCAGGTATGGCGCCGGCCAGAAATCTCTGGTGATCGGCTGCCAGCAGCCCGGCGCTCCGCCGGGGCCGCCCTTGGCGTTCACCCTCGGCAGGTTGTCAGGGTAGACGTAAGGGTTCTCGGCGCCCAGGAATGAGGTGACGGTGTTCAACGAATACCCGTTGCCGCCAAGGGCTGCCGATGCCGAGGGGATGGTCAACGCGTAGTTGCGGACGGTGCAGAATATCGATGGGCTGTACTGGTCCAACGTCCTGGAAGTGGTCACGAGGTCCTTCGCACCCCTGGTCAGGTACGGGCCGCCGCGCTCGAAGATATCGCCGCCGGTGTTACCGAAGCCGACCGCGGCCAGCAGCGCCGCATCGAGATTCCCCTGCTGCTGGTTGAGCGTGCGCGCCGTGGTGACCGCGTTGTTCAACGAGTCGAACAGATCGGGCGAGGCTTTCGTGTAGACGTCGGCCAGATCTGACAATCGCTGTATGTCGTAACGGATCTGGGGCATCTGCGGGTTTATGTCGTCCAGCACGGCGTTGCCGTTGACGATCGACTGGCCGAACTTGGTGCCCAGCCCGGTCAGCGCCGTCGCGGTCGCCGACAACGTCAGGTTCAGTTTGACCGGGTCGACCTGTTCGGAGATCGACGTGATCGTCTCGAAGAGCGTGTTGAACTCCGTGGTCACACCGGAGACGTCGATGACATCGGCCGGCGAGATCCGGGCGGCGACCGGGTTGGCCGGCGAGGTGAACGACACATATTTGTTGCCGAACACCGTCGTCGCCTGGATGTTGGCCTCGACATTCGCCGGAATGAGCTTGATGTAGCGGGGATCGACGTCCAGGGCCAGCTGGGCCTTGGTGGTGTTGTTGCGTTCGATGGGCACGACGGAGGCCACGCGACCGATCTCCACGCCGTTGAACGTCACCTTCGACCCCGGGTCCATCACCAGGCCGGCTCGGTCGGAGACCAGAGTGAGCTTGGTGGTCGGGGTGAAGCCGCCACGGAACTGGATGGACACGAGCACCAGCACCACTACGGCGACCAGCAGCAACACCAGGCCGGCCAGCTTGTACGGCGGTGTCCGCTGCTCGTTCTGCGGCAGCGCGTGTCCCTGCTGGGTAGACGGAGTATTCATGGCGCTACACCGTCAGGTTGAAGTTCGGGTTGACGCCGTAGAGCGCCAACGAGGCGAGCAGGACCACCACGACGATCAGCACCAGCGAGGCCCGCATCGAGCGGCCGACGGCCTCACCGACGCCCACCGGACCGCCGCCGGCGTTGTAGCCGTAGTAGCAGTGGTTCAGCATCACGATGACCGAGATGATGATGGCCTGGACGAACGACCACATGACATCGTCGGCCCGCAGGAACGTGCGGAAGTAGTGGTCATAGGTGCCCAGCGACTGGCCGTAGAAGAACGTCGTGGTGATCTGGGCGGACAGGAAACTCATGATGATGGCCATCGCGTAGAGCGGGATGATGACCACGAAGCCGGCCAGGATGCGCGTCGACACCAGATACGAAATCGACTTGATACCCATCACTTCCAGCGCGTCGATCTCCTCACTGATCCGCATGGCACCCAGTTCGGCGGTGGCGCCCGCGCCGACGGTGGCTGCCAGTGCCTGACCGGCGACCACCGGCGCCGCGATCCGGACGTTGACCAGCGCGGCGAAGAAGCCGGTGAAAGCTTCCACCCCGATATTGCCCAGCGAGGCGAAACCCTGGATCGCGATCAGCGAGCCACCGGAGAGGGTCACGAACCCGACGATGGCGACCGTGCCGCCGATGACGGCCATGGCGCCGGTCCCCATCCCGATCTCGGCGATCAGCCGCAGGATCTCCCGCCGGTAAAACCGCAGCGCATGGCCGATCGAACCGACCGCGGTGACGACGAACCAGGCGACCTTGCCGACGCTGTCCAGGAACCGGCCGGGGCCGGTGACGACATTGCCTGCACTCGAGTAGAGCCGGGGGAACCGGCTGCGGATGACCTGGGATGTGGACATATCAGTGCCCCGTTCCGAATCGAACACCGATGGTCGTGAGCACCACGTTGACGGCGAACAACGCGACGATGCAGAGCACGAGCGTCTCGTTCACGGCGGTACCGACGCCTTTGGCGCCGCCGGAGACGGTCAGTCCGCGGTAGCAACCGACCAGCCCGGCGATCAGGCCGAAGGTCAGCGCCTTGACGACGGAGATCACGACCTCGGGCAGACCGGTGACCAGGGTCAGCGTCGAGAGGTACGCGCCGGCGGAGACGTTCTGGATGTAGACACCGAAGATGAACCCACCGACCAGACCGATGGTGATGACGGCACCGTTGAGCAGGAACGCGACGAACGTCGATGCCACCACCCGGGGCAGGACCAGCCGGTGGATGGGGTCGATACCGAGCACCTCGAGGGCGTCGATCTCTTCACGAATGGTCCGGGCGCCCAGATCGGCGCAGATCGCGGTGGATCCGGCGCCGGCGACGACGAGCACCGTGACCAGGGGTCCGAGCTGGGTGACTGCACCGAGCGCGGCGCCCGCGCCGGAGACGTCGGCCGCGCCGAACTCGGCCAGCAGGATGTTGAGGGTGAAGATGATCAGGACGGTCAGCGGCACCGAGACCGCGACGGTCGGCAGGAAGGCGACCCGCATCAGGAACCAGCTCTGCAGGATGAACTCGCGCCATTCGAACGGCCGTGTCAGCGCCTTGCCGGTGAGGACACACATCCGGAAGAAGCCGCCGACGAGCTCCAGCGGTCCCTGTAGCTGGTTACGCACGTAGCCGGACAACCCACCCGTCGATGCGGTCATGCGGGCACCCCGGGGATGACACCCGATCTGCTGCGGTGCAACGGCCGGCCGTCTCGCACGCGTCCTCCTTGACCCGACCCACAATGTGTGACGCCCATCTCCTTACTCATCAGTAATAAGCTGGACCACAGGAATGTACCCGATGTTGCGACGGTCGTGCACCGCATCCGCACGATTAACCCTTCACCGCCGACTCTGCAAATTTTGCGCCTGTGTCAAACACTGGGGCGCTAGCCGGAATCTGTTGTCGCCGAGGGAGTTCCACGTTGGGAATCACGTTCTCCAGGCGCGCTGAATCGAGTCCGCAACTCCGTTTTGAGAACTTTGCCGGCGGGATTGCGCGGCAGCGCGTCGACAATCTCGAGGCCCTTGGGGTGCTTGTAGCGCGCCAACCGCTCACTGAGGAATTCATCGAGATCCTCAAGTCGCAGGCTCTCCTCCGACACCGCGACGACGGCAACCGGAACCTCTCCCCAACGCTCGTGGGCCCGGCCGATCACTGCGACTTCGACGATCTTGGGGTGGGCGGCCAGGACGTTCTCCACCTCGGCGCAGTAAATGTTCTCCCCGCCGGAGATGATCATGTCCTTCTTGCGGTCGACCACCCAGACGTAGCCCTCGGCGTCCATCCGCACGAGGTCCCCGGAGTGGAACCAGCCTCCTGCGAAGGCCTCTTGGGTGGCTTCCGGATTGTTCCAGTATCCGGCCATCAGGGTCGGCGCCCGGTACACGATCTCACCGACATCGCCGACCGGGACGTCGTTCATGTTCTCGTCGACCACCCGAGCCGCCACGGTGGGGATGACCTTGCCCACCGAACCGAGCTTGCGCAGGGCATCCTCGCCCAACAACATGCAGGTCACCGGCGACATCTCGGTCTGGCCGAACGCGGCGAGGATCTGGGTGCCGGGAAAGGTCTCGGACATGCTGCGCAGCAGGGTGTCCGACGCCGGCGCGGCGCCCCAGGACAACAGCCGCAGTACGAGCTCCCGAGGTTTGGCCTGCTGCGCGGCGCAAACCGCCTGCCACTGGGCGGGCACCAGGAAGATTCCGGTGACCTTCTCCGCTGCCAGTACGTCGAGCAGCTGGCCCGGATCAAACGCTCCGAGCGGATGGATGACCGTCGGGACCCCGAGGGTGAGCCCGGACAGCATGTTGCCGATGCCGGCGATGTGGAACAGCGGAACCCCGATGAAGCCGACGTCGTGGTTGATGTCGGCACCATGGGTGTAGAACCCGGTCATGGTCTGGCCGGTCAGGTTGGTGTGGGTGAGCACCGCGCCTTTGGGGCGGCCGGTGGTGCCCGAGGTGTACATGATCAGCGCCGGGCTGTCGTTGGAGACGTCAGCAGGCTCAACCGTCATTCCGTCCTCGGCGACCCCTTCGGCGACGAGGTGCTCATATCCGAGAACGCCGTCTTCCGCATTTCCCTGGGCGTCTCCCGCGACGATGACGGTGTCCAGCGTCGGGGTGAGTGCGCGGACCGCAGTGGCCACCCCGGCCAGTACCGGTTCCGTGACGACGACGCGGGCGTCGCAGTCCTGGACCAGGAAGCCGATCTCCGGTGGCGTGAGCCGGAAGTTGACGGGAACGGCGATGGCACCGAGCAGGTTCGCGGCCAGCATGGCTTCGATGAACTCGGTGCGGTTGAGCATCAGGATCATCACGCGGTCGCCGACCCGCACGCCCCGACGGTCCAGGGCACCTGCGAACGCGGTGACCCGTCGCTCCAACTCAGCCCACGTCGTGGTGCGACCGAGGAACCTCAACGCCGTTTTGTCCGGCTGCATCAGCGCATGCCGAGCGAGTTGGTTGGTCCAGTTCTGGCGGCGCGCCAGGTACGGCTGCGCGGCCGGCGTCTGCCGACCGGTGTCTGTGCCGAGCTGTGCAGTCAACGACCGGATCCCCTCTTTTGCGCTGACAACTGTTGAGCTGACAACTTGCGTGGATCTTACATTTGATCAAACATTATGTTGCCTGGGTCACACTATGACCTCGGCCCGACACTGACAAGGGCAGTGTGCAATCCGTACCTGACCCGACGAGCCCCCAAACGAACCCAAAAAGGAACCGAGTGAACGCACCCGTTGAGGTTCGGCCCGGCAGGCGGGGCCTCCGGCGGGCGCAGCTGTCCGACGAGGTGGCCGGGTACCTGCGGGCCGCGATCATGTCAGGCTCCCTGCGGCCCGGCACTTTCATCCGCCTCGACGAGACCGCGGCGCAACTCGGGGTGAGCATCACTCCCGTGCGGGAAGCACTGTTGACGCTGCGCAGTGAGGGCATGGTGCGCCTCGAACCGAATCGCGGTCACGTGGTCCTGCCCTTGAGCCGCCGCGATATCGAGGACATCTTCTGGCTGCAGTCGGCCATCGCCAAGGAACTGGCGGCCGGCGCCACCGAGACCATCAGCACTGACGCGATCGACGAACTCGACGAACTCACCGATGCGCTGGAGACGGCGGTCGCGACCACCGACAGCGACGCCGTCGCGGCGGCCGAATTCGCGTTCCACCGGGCCTTCAACCGGGCTACCGGCCGGATCAAATTGGCCTGGTTCCTTCTGCACGTCGCGCGCTACATCCCGCAATTGATCTATGCCGCGGACCCGGACTGGGGGGCCGCGGCGGTGCGCAACCACCGTCAGCTCGTCGCCGCCCTGCGCTCAAGGGACAAAGCTGCCGTGGTGGAGCTGACCGCCTGGCAGTTCAACGACGGCGCGAAACGGCTGACAGCGATGCTCGACAAGTCCGGGATCTGGACCTAGCCGGCGGCCAGCGCTTCGGCCCGCTCCTTGAGTCGGTCGGCCAGGTTGTCCAGCGCGTCATTGGCCATTTTCTTGACCATCAGCGCCGGCACCGGCATCGATGTCTCGACGTCGATATCCACGGTGAGCAGTGTGGACGGACCCATCTCGACGACCGAGAACAACTGCTCCTGTTTGGAGAACAGGTCGCCCTGCTGCATCACGGTCTGGATCTGGTTGGGGCCCGGGTAGTACACCGCCTGGATATAGCTGGCGGCGAAGCCGTTCAGATCGGCGTCCAGCCGCAACTGACTTGGCCGGCCGTCGTCATAGCGGGCCAGCACCCACAGCCCTTTGATCTCGCCGTGCCACTGTGGGTAGGCCTCGAAATCCGCGACGATCGCCATGATGGCGGGCGCGGTGGCGGCGACTTCGACCGTCTTGCTCACGATGGGCATGGCGCCGATCCTAGGCAGTGCGGGTCGTGGTGCCCGCACCCAGCGGCGACTCGACCCTGACGGTCTCGTCGCGGATCAGCCCGCGCAGCAGTGCGGTGCTGAACTCGGCGGCGATCTCTTGAGCGCTGCGTCTGCCGTGCGGCCGCAACCAGCGATACGCCCCCAAGGTCATCCCGATATAGCCCAGCGCGAGCACATGGGAGTCGCAGGCATAGAACTCTCCGCTGGAGATACCGCGGTCGATCAGGCCGTGCACATGCTCGTAGACCTGGGTTTCCTTCTCGATGATTTCCGCGACCTGCTCTTCGGTGAACCACTCCCTGATATAGGGCTGCTCCTGGAAATACACGGCGGCCCCTTCGGGGTTCGCCGCGATCTGCGTCAGCAGCCGCACGGTGTACTGGTACAGCGCTTCCCGGGCGGTCCAGGACGGATCGTCATGTACCGCGGCCAGCGTGTTCTCGGCGGCCCGCTGATAGATGTCGAAAAGGATCAGCGACTTGCTGGCGTAGTAGTGGTACACCGTGGCTTTGTTCAGGCCCACCACATCGGCGACGTCGTCCATCCGGGTGCCGTGGTAACCGCGTGCCGCGAACAGCTTGGTTGCGACGGCCAGCAGCTCCTCGCGGCGGGTCTGCCCGTTCTCTGGAGGCATGCTTCACTCTCTGCGTGCGTGGCCGGTAGTCGACCAGTCAATCAACTGGTTGTTCAGTTTACTCATTGGCCATCTTCAGTGTCGCGGACGGACGCCCACCGCTACACTTCGCACACGGGCATTACTGGGAGGTGGCAGGCATGGATCCGAATCCGGATTACGACGCTAGCGACGAGATCGAGTACTTCTTCTCCTGGTTCCCCTGGGCCCTGCGGGGTGTCTACCCACCTCCGGCCTATCCGCCGGTCTAAACCATCCGCCTCCCCCAGCGGGCCTGACAGACTGGACTCGTGCGCGCACAAGCTCAGTGTTGGTTGACCGATATGGATGGCGTTCTCGTTCACGAAGAACGCGCCCTGCCCGGCGCTGCGGAGTTCCTGCAGACGCTCACCGATAAACACCGCCCGTTCCTGGTGCTGACCAACAACTCGATCTTCACCCCACGTGACCTGGCGGCTCGACTGTTGCGCTCAGGCCTGGTGGTTCCCGAGGAGTCGATCTGGACCTCAGCGCTGGCTACCGCCACCTTCCTCGATGACCAGCTGCCGGGCGGCTCGGCCTATGTCATCGGCGAGGCCGGCCTGACGACTGCGCTGCATGCGATCGGTTACACCCTGACCGACACCGATCCCGATTTCGTGGTGCTGGGTGAGACCAGGACCTATTCCTTCGAGGCGATCACCAAGGCCATCCGGCTGATCGGCAGTGGCGCTCGTTTCATCGCGACCAACCCTGATGTCACCGGCCCGTCGGCCGAAGGTCCGACACCGGCCACCGGATCGGTGGCCGCGCTGATCACCAAGGCCACCGGACGCGAACCGTACTTCGTCGGCAAGCCGAATCCGATGATGTTCCGCAGCGCGCTCAATCGCATCGAGGCGCATTCGGAGAACACCATGATGATCGGTGACCGGATGGACACCGATGTGGTTGCGGGTATCGAAGCGGGATTGGACACCATCCTGGTGCTGACCGGTTCGACGAGCGAGGCGGATATTCAGAAGTATCCGTTCCGGCCCGGCCGGGTGCTGCCGTCCATCGCCGAGGTCATTGAGCTTATTTGAAGAGATTGCCGCTCAAGGGGTTTCGGGGAACAGCCGCGGGAACAGTTCGTGTAACCGGTCCAATACACGCGGTCCGCC
Organism: Mycolicibacterium komossense; assembly: GCF_025822605.1. GTDB lineage: Bacteria > Actinomycetota > Actinomycetes > Mycobacteriales > Mycobacteriaceae > Mycobacterium > Mycobacterium komossense. Next base: position 142,835 of record NZ_JACKTY010000018.1, read on the forward strand.
CGACGGTCCGACGGGCAACGCGGGCGCGGTGGTCATCGTCTGCGCCGTCGCCGTGACCGGTGGCAGCGGCGCATACGACGGCGCGGCCGTGTCGGTTGCCGACGGCTCTGCGGACAGCTGGGCCGAGGTCTCGCCGGTGGTCGTCGCAGCGTGGGCGGGCACCGAGATCGGGGTCAGCGGGGCTTCGGGTGTCACGGACCGCGTCGACTCGCCCGACATCGTCAGGACCGAGACGATGATCCCGGCGACGAGCACGAGGCCGACCACCGCACCCCCGACCAGCGCCAGCTTGGCGGCCAGACGGCTTCGCTCCGGGGTGACGACGGGGATCAGCTCGGTGTCGTCGTCACCGGCGGGGGGAGCCGGCGTCCTGATCTGAGCCACCGTGAAAGGGTACGCAGGACAGCGCCGGCCGGCGAATGCTTGCGAGCTGTGCCATAGCTGGGCACTCGGCGGCCGGCACCCCTTTACGCAGCGGCGGCTTTGACCGCCCGTCCCACCTCAGCCCGCAACTCGGTGTACTCCGCGGATTGGCGCAGATCGTCGGGGTCGACACCGGTCCGTGGCAGGTTGACCGGCAGGTCGAGCGCGACCTGGCCGGGCCGTCGGGTCAGCACCACGATCCGCGAGCCGAGGAATGCCGCCTCGTCTGCGCTGTGCGTGACGAACACGGTCGTGCGTCCCGACTCCGCGCTGACCTGACGCACATCCTCCTGCAACCGTTCCCTGGTCAGCGCATCCAGCGCCGCGAACGGCTCGTCGAGTAGGAAGGTCGGAGTCTCGGCGGCCAGCGCCCTCGCGATCGCCACCCGCTGCTGCTGCCCGCCGCTGATCTCCCAGATCTTGCGGTCCGCGGTGCTCTCCAGGCCGACGCGGTCCAGCAACTCGTCCCGGCGCTGCGCCCTACGCTCGCGCGGCACCTTCGCATACTTCAGCGCCAGGTCGATATTGCCGCCGACCGTGCGCCACGGGAACAGCCGCGGCTGCTGGAACACCACACCGGCGCTGACACCGGGGCTGGGGGCCGATCCGGACACCTGCACCTGTCCTTCCGACGGTGCCTCGAACCCGGCGATCAGCCGTAGCAGGGTGCTCTTGCCGCAGCCGGACGCACCCACCAACACCAGGAACGCTCCGGGATCGACGTCGAGGTTGACCGGTCCCAGTGCGGTGACCTCGTTGTCCCCCTTGCCATACCGGTGCGAGACGTTGCGGATGTGGATGCCGCCATCACCGGTGGTATCACTGTTTGGTGATGGCATCCGGTAGTCCCTTGACGTAGATGGCGTCCTGGAAGGTCTTGAGCGGGGCGGCGGCCGGAATCTGGTTCTGCTCGGCCAGGAACGTCGACGCGCTCTCCAGGTTGGTCGCGATGTTTCCGGGTGCGCCCTCAGTGCCGAGCCACTCCGGCGAGACGACCTCTTGCGGTGCCAGGTACACGCCCTGCTTGAGCTGACCTGCGACATCCTCAGGGCTGAGGCCGATTTCGGCGGCGATGGACTTGGCCGCCGCAGTGGGATCGTCGTGAATGGTGGTCAGCGCGCGCGCTTCCTGCTGACGCCAGGTGGTCACCACGTCGGGATGATCGGCGGCGAACTTGTTGGACACCGCGGCCAGATCCAGCGTCGGCTTGCCGTCCTTGGCGAGCTGACGGCTGGTGATCAGGTCCTTGCCGGTCTTACGGAGGTCGTCCAGGGTCGGCAGCCAGGTGTAGGCAGTGTCGATATCGCCACGGTCCCACGCCGCCAGAATCGCCTGCGGCTGCAGGTCGATCAGCTGAACATCGCTGGGCTTCAGGTTGTTTGCCGCCAGCGCAGCCAACAGACTGTAGTGCGCGGTCGACGCGAACGGGGTGCCGATGCGCTTGCCCTTGAGGTCGGCGATCGAGTTGATCCCCGTGTCATTGCGCGCCACCAGGGCCTCGTTGTCACCGGCGACGTCGAGTACGAACGCGACGCTGTACGGGATGTTCAGTGGTGCGGACAACCCCCGAGCCACCGGGCTCGACCCCAGTGCGCCGAAGTCCAGCTCGCCGGCGATGAACGCGGTGTTCACATCTGCGCCGGAGTCGAACTTGATCCACTTGATGTTGTAGTCCGGCAGCGCTTCTTCGAGCCACTTGTTGTTCTTGACGACGAGGTCGCCGCTGGGAAAGGTCTGGTAGCCAAGGCGAATGGTGGGTTTGTCGGCCTGCTGGCCGGAGTGGTCGACCGAGCAGCCAACCAGGCCCAGCGCCGCAACTGCCACCGCAGCCGACGCGGCGACCAGTTTCTTGAACCTCATATTTTTCCTCTCCAGGGGACAGCACGCCGTTCCACGGCGCGAAGCAGACCGTCGATGATCAGACCCGAGATCCCGATGGCGAAGATCCCGACGAGCACGACGGGGGTGTTGTTGTAATTACTGGCGTCTTTGACCAGGCCGCCGATACCGGGCAGGCCGTTGAACAGTTCGGCGGCGACCACCGATGAGTAGGCCATTCCGACGGCCAACCGGATGCCCGTGAAGGTTTCAGGTAGGGCGGACGGAACGACGACATCGCGGATCACCTGGGCCCGGGAGGCGCCCAACGCGCGGGCCGCCTCGGTCAGGCCGACCGGAGCGGCAAGGACCGCCGCGGTGGTCGCCACCGCGGCCGGGGGCAGCGCGGCCAGGGCGAGCAGCGTGATCTTCGGCGCCTCGTCGATACCGAGCCAGATGACCAGCAGGAAGAAGTAGGCCAGCGGCGGGAGCGCGCGCAGGAACGTCAGCCACGGCTCCAGCACGCTGCGCAGCCAGCCGATGGAACCCATCGCCAGGCCGAGCAGAACACCGAGGGCAACGCCGATGATGACGCCGGCGAACACCCGGCGCAGCGTCATGTAGAGGTGCTCCCACAGCAGGTAGCCCGCATAGCCCCGGACACCGTTGTGCGTGGTGGAGGTGTCGATGAAGGCGCGCCAGACCGTGCTCGGGTAGGGCACGAAGGTCTGGTTCCAGATCCCTGCCGCCGCGGCGAGCTGCCAGGCGCCGAGGAAGACCAGGATCGACAGCAACGGCAGGGCCGCCCTGGTGACCCTGCCGCGCCACGGGCTCACACCGGACGCCCTGGGGTGCGCAGCTTCCTGCCCAGTGTGTCCTTCACTCGGGGTGATATCGACGAAAACTGACACGACTCTCCGACTGTTCGCTGGAATGGACCTGGCTGGACCCGATAGCTCGACGCCGGCCGTCCCGACCGGCGTCAGAAATGCTTCAGCGACAACAGCAGTCGTCGGACAGAGTCGTACTCATCGAAAGCATTGATATCTGCCAGCCAACTCCCCGGCAATATTCAGGTTCACAGCGAGTTAAAAGGTTCCTGTTTGCTGAATGAATTGCCGGTGAATCAAATCCGTCGGAGACGCAAAGCGCAGGTGAATCTGTGAAGTCGCTGCATATCCCGCATGCGGTACAGGATGACGGTGTGACAACAGCCTCCTCCGGTGCCGGCTCTCCGATCGCCGCACATCCGTGGCCCTATGGGGCGCCCGCGACCGTCTCCAATGTCACCCCCATCCGGTCGGTATCCGGTCGGCGCGCGGGCCCGGTTCAAGCCGCCGATATGGCCCAGGCCCAGCTGTTTTCCGCCCTATTGCGCGACGAGATCGCCGAGTTGGAGGACGTCGCCGAGGCGGCCGAGCGGCGCTGGCTGCAGTTGCGCGTGCGCGGCACCGGCAATGATCAGCTCCCCCCGGAGTTGGTGCGACTCGGGGAGCGCGTCGCCGAGGCGCATCGGCTGCTCAACGCGTTACAGCAACGCTTCCCCCACAAGTAGGCCACCCCAGCGAGGTTCGGCTCAGCGAGATTTAAATTCCCGGGCATCGGAGCTGCCGCGCAGACGCGGTACTCGACGTCGATGCGGTCGTTGACACTCCGCACGCCAGCAGCGAGATCCGGCTACCGGAAGCCACGAACCGGCACTGAGGGTGACGGACCGCACAGGTGCACTTCGTGAACTTCTACACTTGCACCTTTCACCCGTCCGCTGTCGGCCCGCCACCCGGGCCTGACTGCAGCTTGACCAACCAGATCGGACTGAATTCGATGATCATCGGGATTCCGCGCGAGTCTCTACCTGGGGAAACACGTGTTGCTGCCACGCCGCAGACGGTGGGGCAGCTCCTCAAGCTGGGCTACGAGGTCCTGGTCGAGTCCGGTGCGGGGAGCGCGGCGAGTTTCTCCGACGCGGCATTCACCGAAGCCGGCGCCGCCGTCGCGCCTGCTGATCAGGTGTGGTCGGCCGACATCGTGTTGAAGGTGAACGCCCCGAGCGATGTCGAGATCGCCGCGGTGGCCGACGGCGCGACAGTGGTGGGCCTGATCTCGCCGGCACTCAAACCCGAGCTGGTCGAGAAGTTGGCCGCGCGCCCGATCACGGTGTTGGCGATGGACGCGGTCCCCCGCATCTCCCGGGCGCAATCGCTGGACGTGTTGTCCTCGATGGCCAATATCGCCGGATACCGCGCGGTGGTCGAGGCCGCCCACGCCTTCGGCCGATTCTTCACCGGTCAGGTGACTGCGGCGGGCAAGGTGCCACCGGCCAAGGTGCTGGTGGTCGGTGCCGGGGTGGCCGGCCTGGCCGCGATCGGCGCCGCCGGCAGCATGGGCGCCATCGTCCGCGCCACCGACCCGCGCCCCGAAGTCGCTGATCAGGTCAAATCCCTTGGCGGAGAGTATCTCTACGTCGTGGAGCAGACGGCCGAGGTCGCTGAGATCTCCAAGACCGGCTATGCCAAAGAAATGGGCGACGACTACAAGGCCCGCGAAGCGGCGTTGTATGCCGAGCAGGCCACCGATGTCGACATCATCATCACGACCGCGCTGATCCCCGGCCGGCCGGCACCGCGGATCATCACCGCCGAGATGGTGGCCTCGATGAAGCCGGGCAGTGTGATCGTCGACATGGCCGCGGCTAACGGCGGCAACGTCGAGGGCACCGTCAAGGATCAAGCCATCGTCACCGATAACGGCGTGACCATCATCGGCTACACCGACCTGGCGGGCCGGCTGCCGGCCACGGCGTCCCAGCTCTACGGCACCAACCTGGTCAACCTGCTCAAGCTGCTCACCCCCGAGAAGGACGGGCAGCTCGTCCTGAACTTCGACGACGTCGTGCAGCGCTCGGTGACCGTGGTCCGCGACGGGAAGATCACCTGGCCCCCACCCCCCGTGCAGGTCTCGGCGGCGCCGGCTGCTGCCGCCGCCGCGGTAGCGCCCAAGCCGGCTAAGCAGCCGATGACGCCGCAACGCAGGTTGGGCCTGACGTTCGCCGCCGCAGCGGTGCTGTTCGTGCTGATCGCGCTGTCCCCGGCCGCGCTGCAGGTCCACCTCACGGTGTTCGCGCTGGCGATCGTGATCGGCTACTACGTGATCGGGCATGTGCACCACGCCCTGCACACTCCGCTGATGTCGGTGACCAACGCGATCTCCGGGATCATCGTCGTCGGCGCGCTGCTGCAGATCGGCCACGGTGATGCGGTCATCACCGCGCTGGCCACCTGCGCGATCCTGCTCGCCAGCATCAACGTGTTCGGCGGCTTCGCGGTGACCCGCCGCATGCTCGCCATGTTCTCGCGCAGCTGACGCTGCCCACCACCTGACTCGCCCGCTCACGCCTTCCCCGATGGAACGGATTGCATGTTCACCCTAGAGACCGCCGCCACCGCGGCCTACGTCGTCGCGGCGTTGCTGTTCATCATGGCCCTAGCCGGCCTGTCCAAGCACGAGACATCAAGGGCCGGGAACACATTCGGTATCACCGGCATGGCCGTGGCCCTGATCGCGACCATCGCGCTCGCGCTGGCCCGGCACATCGAACCGATCGGGCTGGCCCTGCTCGTGGCCGCCATGGCCGTCGGTGCCGCGATCGGACTGTGGCGCGCCAAGGTCGTCGAAATGACCGGCATGCCCGAGTTAATCGCCCTACTGCATTCCTTTGTGGGCTTAGCCGCCGTTCTGGTCGGCTGGAACGGCTACCTCCACGTCGAAGCCGACTCCACCGGCGCCGAGGCCGCCGTGCTCGATAGCCAGGGCATGCTGGGCATCCACTCCGCCGAGGTGTTCATCGGCGTGTTCATCGGTGCGGTGACCTTCACCGGATCGATCGTCGCCAACCTCAAACTCTCCGCCCGCATCAAGTCCACCCCCTTGATGCTGCCCGGCAAGAACGTCCTCAATGTCGGCGCCCTGGTGCTGTTCCTCGCCCTGACCGTGTGGTTCGTCATCACCCCACACCTGTGGCTGCTCATCGCCGTGACCGTGCTGGCGCTGCTGCTGGGCTGGCACCTGGTCGCCTCGATCGGCGGCGGCGATATGCCCGTCGTGGTGTCGATGCTCAACAGCTACTCCGGCTGGGCCGCCGCGGCATCAGGGTTCCTGCTGTCCAATGACTTGCTCATCGTCACCGGCGCGCTCGTCGGCTCCTCCGGCGCCTACCTGTCCTACATCATGTGCAAAGCGATGAACCGGTCGTTCATCTCCGTCATCGCCGGCGGCTTCGGAATCGAGGCGGGCCCCGCCGAGGACAAGGACTACGGCGACCACCGCGAGATCACCGCCGACAGCGCGGCCGAACTGCTCTCCTCGGCCAGCTCGGTCATCATCACCCCCGGCTACGGCATGGCCGTCGCTCAAGCCCAATACGGCGTCGCCGACCTGACCCGTAAACTGCGCGAACGCGGCATCGAGGTCCGGTTCGGCATCCACCCCGTCGCAGGCCGGCTCCCCGGTCACATGAACGTGCTGCTGGCCGAGGCCAAGGTGCCCTACGACATCGTGCTGGAAATGGACGAGATCAACGACGACTTCGACGGCACCTCCGTCGTTCTCGTGATCGGCGCCAACGACACCGTCAACCCCGCCGCCTCCGAGGACCCCAGCAGCCCCATCGCCGGCATGCCTGTGCTCACGGTCTGGAACGCCGACAACGTCATCGTGTTCAAGCGCTCCATGGCCTCGGGCTACGCCGGCGTCCAAAACCCACTGTTCTTCCGCGACAACACCCACATGCTCTTCGGCGACGCCAAAGACCGGGTCGACGCCATCAACGCCGCGCTGTAGGTGGCCACTTACAACAACAAACTGGGAGAAGAGATCACATGAGCGAGCAGCAGACCGTGAAGATGGGCTCCGGCAGGGGTTTCATCGCCGCACTGGACCAGAGCGGCGGGTCGACGCCCAAGGCGCTGAAGCTGTACGGCATCGAAGAGAACGCCTACTCCTCGGATTCCGAGATGTTCGACCTGATCCATCAGATGCGGTCGCGGATCATCACCTCACCGGTGTTCGGCGGCGACCGGATTCTGGCCGCGATCCTCTTCGAGCAGACCATGGACCGCGATATCGAGGGCACCCCGTCGGCGAGCTACCTGTGGGATGTCAAGAATGTGGTGCCGTTCCTGAAGATCGACAAGGGCCTGGCCGACGAGTCCGACGCCGCGCAGTTGATGAAACCGATCCCCGGGCTGGATGAGCTGTTGGCCCGCGCCGCGGAGAAAGGCATCTTCGGCACCAAAGAGCGCTCGGTGATCGGCGGCGCGAATCGAGCCGGCATCGCCGCGATCGTCGCGCAGCAGTTCGAGATCGGCGAACAGGTACTGTCCCACGGCCTGGTCCCGATCCTGGAGCCTGAGGTCACCATCACGATCGCCGACAAGGCCGCCGCCGAGGACATCCTGCTCGACGAGATCACCAAGCACCTCGACGGCCTCCCCGAGGGGCGTCAGGTGATGCTGAAGGTGTCGCTGCCGACAGTGGCCAACCACTATCTCCCGCTGATCGAGCATCCGAAGGTACTGCGGGTGGTGGCGCTCTCCGGCGGCTACTCCCGCGCCGAGGCCGATGTGCTGCTGGGCCAGAACGACGGTCTGATCGCCAGTTTCAGCCGGGCACTGACGGAAGGGCTGTCCGCCCAGCAATCCGATCAGGAGTTCAACGCCACCCTGGACGCAGCGATCCAGTCGATCTATACCGCGTCGGTGGAGTGACCTCTCGTAAGTTCGTTAGACACGTGTCATATCGTGGCGGGCATGGATTTCGCGAGGTCGGCTAAAGCACAGGATTACCACAAGCGGCTCACCGAATTCATGGTCGAGCACGTGTTTCCGGCCGAGGAGTCGTACGACGCGTACCGCGCACAGGCCGGACCAGGTGATTTCACCGTTCCTCCGGTAGTCGAGGACCTCAAGAAGCTGGCCAAGAAGCAGGGCCTGTGGAATTTGTTCCTGCCCGCGGAGTCGGGGCTGACCAACTTGGAGTATTCGCCGCTGGCCGAGCTGACCGGGTGGAGCACCGAGATCGCGCCCGAGGCGATCAACTGCGCTGCGCCCGACACCGGGAACATGGAGACGCTGCACCTGTTCGCGACCGAAGAGCAGCGTAAACAGTGGCTGGAACCGCTGCTGGCCGGTGAAATCCGGTCGGCGTTCTCGATGACCGAGCCGGCCGTCGCCTCCAGCGATGCCCGCAATATCCAGACCTCGATCGTGCGGGACGGCGACGACTACATCATCAACGGCCACAAGTGGTGGACATCAGGCGCCAATGACCCGCGCTGCAAGGTGCTCATCGTGATGGGCCGGACCAACCCGGATGCGGCCAGCCATCAGCAGCAGTCGATGGTGCTGGTCCCCACCGACACTGCCGGGGTGAACATCAAACGCTCGACATCGGTCTTCGGCTGGCAGGACCAGCACGGCCACGCCGAGATCACGTACGACAACGTCCGAATTCCGGTGTCAAACCTGTTGGGCGAGGAAGGTGGCGGCTTCGCGATCGCCCAGGCCCGGCTGGGACCGGGCCGGATCCATCACTGTATGCGGGCGATCGGGGTCGCCGAGCGGGCGTTGGCCCTGATGGTCGACCGGGTACAGACGCGGATCGCATTTGGTAAGCCACTGGCCGAGCAGGGCATGGTGCAGAATGCAATCGCGTTGTCCCGCAATGAGATCGACCAGGCTCGGCTGCTGTGCGAGAAGGCGGCGTGGACCATCGACAAGCTCGGCAACAAGGAAGCCAAGGACCTGGTCGCCCAGATCAAAACGGTGGCTCCGCAGATGTCGTGCAACGTGATCGACCGCGCCATCCAGGTGCACGGCGCCGCGGGCGTCAGCGACGATACGGTGCTGGCCCGGATGTACGGCTGGCAGCGCGCCATGCGGATCTTCGACGGTCCCGACGAAGTGCATATCCGAGCCACCGCACGCGCCGAACTCGGCAGGGAGAAAAGCGCTTTCGCCGCGGCGGTCACCGCGTCGTGAAGACGAACATCGACTCACTCTCCGGCGCCTGGAATTTCCGCGATATCGCCGAGGAGACCGGGATCCGGCCCGGCCGATTCTTCCGGTCGAGTGAACTGAGCGGGCTCGACGACGGTGGCCGCGCGGCGATGGCGCGCCTGGGCATCACCGATGTGGCGGATCTGCGTTCACAGCGGGAGGTGGAGCGACGCGGACCCGGCCTGGTTCCCGACGGTGTCACCGTGCACCTGCTGCCATTCCACGAGCTCTCGGCCAAGGAAAACACCGGCGAGGATGATGCAGCGGCACCGCACGAGCAGTCCTTCGAGCGAATGATGACCGAAAAGCCCGACGGCGAGGATGTCAGCGTCGCGGCCAAGCGGTTCATGACCGAGGAGTACGTGCGCTTCCCATCACTGCCCGGCGCGCATACCGCAGTGCGCCAGGTCATTTCGATGCTGGCCGAAGAACGGCCGGTGATCGCGCACTGTTTCGCCGGTAAGGATCGGACGGGTTTCACCGTCGCGCTGGTGCTCGAATCGATCGGCGTCGGCCGCGACGCCATCATGGCCGATTTCTTGCGGAGCAACCATGCCGCTCCCCGGTTACGGGAGAGCATCTTGGAGTCGATCCGCAACCGGGTCGAGGGCACGACCGACGAGATCATCACGTTCGCCGAGGCCCGACTGACCGACGAGGTGCTGGGCGTACGCGAGGATTACCTCGATGCCGCTCGGCGCACCATCGATGACGAGTACGGATCATTGCCGAATTACCTTGCCTCTCTTGGTGTTACCGAGCACCAGATCAGTGCGCTTCGTTCGGCACTGCTGAGCTGACGCGCATTTGGCGCCGAGAACCATTGTTCGAAGTGCCCGTCACCGAGCGAATCAGCAGATTCGCTGATGGTGGGCAATTCGCTACAAGGCGGGCAGTTCGCATAGTGCTCTTTCCTGTGCCGCCGGGTCGGACCCCGGTGCCATTGTCGGCACCATGGACGACTCGAAAGTGCTGCGCGGCATCGAACTGCGCTACACGCTCACGCTCTACCTGGCGCAGCACGGCGCCAAGACGATCACCGAACTGATCGACGGCCTGACGTACCAGGGTTTCGTCATCGCCGGCGATCCGCCGACATCCGTCTCCGACGCGCTCCGCTGGGAACAGGGCCACGGCCGGGTGCTCAGGCTCAGCCGCGGCACCTACGGCCCTCTCGACATGCCCCGTTCCACCGAGCACCGCATCCACAAAAGGGTTCTGGCACTTCGCGCCCAGGCCGGGCCGCCGCTCGACTGGCTCTAGCGCGGACGGCTGCGCTTGGCCGACGGTGCCGAGCCGTCCGCGTGTGTGACAGCCGGCTTCGCAGCTCCGTTGGCAGCGGCGCCCGGCGACGACACCCGCGACGACACCCGCGACGACGTGGTCCTGGCCGCTTTCAGCCCCGGGGCGGCGGCAGGGTTGCGCACCTTGACGGCCGGAGTCGCGGTACCGGCACTGAGATCGGCCACGGCGTCGTGCACACCCTTGTCGACAGCTGCGGCGAGATCGCTCGCCACCTTCCCGGGATCGACATTCGGAATCAACCCGAAAGGTGTTGGCTGACCGTAAGGAACGGTCCGGTCGTAGCCCAACTCGATCAGCGTCGTCAACGCCGGCTGGACCAGATCGACGACCGGATTGATCAACGCACTCGTACCGGTGAGCAGGCCGATATCAACCAGCGGCTGCAGGATCGGCAGGTATTTCGGGGCGATAGTGATAAACGTCGTATCGCCGTAGGTCTGTCGATTGGCCGGGTCTGCCATCAGCTCCCGCAATTCGTCCGCGGTGTACCCGTCGGGCAGTGTCGTCGCGAACAGCGGCAGCCCGAAGGACCCCGGCCCGTACGGGTTGGGATATCCCCCGTGCGCGGTGAAGAACGCGAACACGGAGTTCAGGTCCGCCAGCAGGTTGAGGGGGTATTGCGGGAAATCGGCGATCGGGTCGTAGCGGAAAGCGATATCGGTGGTGTGGTAGCCGGTGTCGGTCGGAGCGGCTCCATCGAAGGTGAGGTTCAGGATCGGGACATACAGTCCGGGCGCGCGGGCCAGGATGCCGCCGTTGGGCCGGTTGGTATTGCCGATCACCACGAAGGACACCTGGTCCGTCGGCGGTGCCGTAGTCGGATCGGCGGTGAAGTTGCGCAGCGTCTTGGCGATGATGTCGCCGCTCTGGGAGTAGCCGAAGATGACCACCTGATCATCCGGCTGGCCCGCCAATTGGCCCTGAAGAGCAGTGCTCAGATCGTCGACGCCCTCGGCCACCGACGGGTCGAAGGTGAGGTTGCCGATGAACGGCGGGATCACCCCGCCGGGGGTGACGACCGGGACGAGGTGGCAGCTGTCGGGCTGACACGTCGAGTTCGGAGCGATGTAGTAGTCCGCGACGTTCGGAATGTAGTTCGTGAACGCGGTCGGATCACCGAGACCGCTGCCACCCATGATCAGTGCGGTGGTCGCGGCACGCGCCAGCGTCGGCGTGACGGTGATCGGGGCGAGTGCGACGCCGATCAGAGCCATGCTGACAACTAGTGTGCGGCGCATCCGAATCTCCTCGATGCGCACACTAGGACACCAGCAGTGCCACCACCCAGACAATCGTGGAAAGCAGTGCGCCGCAGAGTTCGACGCCGACTGACAACGCGACACCCTTGAGGGCGTGCACGGTCGACGTCCACGCCCGCCGGGCGTCGCCCCGCAGCGTCAGCTCGGCCAGGTAGACCCCCAGCACGAAGCCGACCACCAGGCCGAGCACCGGAATCACGAAGAAGCCGACGATGCCGAACAGCGCGCCGGCGACCAGGCTCCACCGGCCGACATCGGCCCGGCGCATCCGCCGGGCCGGCCACAGGTACTTGATCACCGTGCTACCGCCGATCAGAACGGTGACGATGCCCAGGGCCACCCATGACGTCATGGTGTGCTCGACGACAGCCCAGACCGCGATGGCGGCGTAGACCAGCATCGCACCGGGTAGCAGAGGCACGATGATGCCCACCAACCCCACTGCGATCGCCAGGGCAACCAGGACGATCCCCCCGGTGCTCATCTCTCAGGTACCGAGTTGTCGGGCCAGGTCCAGGAAATCGTCTGCGATGAAATCGAACTCGCCGGGATCGAACCCGGGCAGCCGGCGACCCTCGCCACGCTCGAGCGGACGCACCACATAGGCCGTCATCAGACCGGCCTCCCGCGCTGCCCGTAGGTCACTGGGATGGGCGGCGACGAGCATGACGTCCCCGGGCGCGACGTCGAGCAGATCAGCGCACCCCAGATAGGCCTCACGGTCAGGCTTGTAATGCTGGAACAACTCCGCCGAGATCACGCAATCCCAGGGCAACCCGGCGTGTTTGGCCATGTTCGTCAACAGCGAGACGTTGCCGTTGGACAGGGTGGTGATGGTGAACCGCTGTTTGAGGCGGGTCAGGCCGGCGACGGAATCCGGCCACGGGTCGAGCCGATGCCACGCCCGGTTCAACTGGTCCAGGTCACCTTCGGGGATGGAGTCGATACCGGCTCGCTGGAGAAGTTCGTCGAGGATCCAGCGGTGCAGGGTGTCGATCCTGGTCCAAGGCAGTTCACCGCGGCGGACCCGCTCCATGGCCGGCGAGTATCCGCCGCGCCACTCATCGGCGAACGCTGCCCAATCACGTTGCACGCCATGGATTTCACCGAATCTCGTCAGCTCACCGATGACGCTGGTGCGCCAGTCGACGACCGTCCCGAAGACGTCGAATGCCAACACCAGCGGTCGGTTCATGGCTCGAGGACGACCTTCCCGTGCACCCCGCCGGTGGCCAGGCTCTCCACCGCAGCCCGGCCCTCGGACAACGGATATCGCACCGGCGCGGGCGGACGCAGGCCCGCATCGACGAGCTTCCCGAGGCCGGCAGCGAACTCGGCCTGCGCCCCCGGGGTGCGGTTGATGAACTCGCCCAGCCCGACCCCGACCACGCTGACATTGCGCAGCAACAGCCGGTTGACCTTGACCGTCGGGATGCCGCCGCCGGAAGCGAAGCCGATGACCAGCAGCCGGCCTTCGGTGGCCAGCACGCGGATCGCGTCGTCGAAGGCGTCCCCGCCCACCGGATCGACCACGACGTCCACCCCGCGACCGTCGGTCTGGTCACGCACCGCCTGAGCCCAACCGTCGGTCAACGGTAGGACCACGTCGGCACCGAGGGACGCGACGAAGTCCGTCGCACCTGGGCGGTGCACCATCGCGATCACCTTGGCGCCCATCGCTTTTGCGATCTGGATGGCCGCCGTGCCCACACCGCCCGCCGAGCCGAGGACCAGCACCGTCTCACCGGCCCGCAGCGCGGCGCGGCGCTGGAGCGCGAAGAACATCGTGTAGTAGTTGCCCAGCAGACACACCGCCGAGCCGTCGTCGATGCCCTCCGGTGTCGGCGTCACGCTCCCGACCGGGACGGCTACCCGCTCCGCCCACGCCCCGAGCATGCTCAGGGCCGTCACGCGCTGCCCGCTACGCACACCCGAGTCCGCCGGGGCGGAACGGACCACCCCGGCGACCTCGGTGCCCGGCACGAACGGCGGGTCCAGCTTGAGTTGGTACTCGCCGCGGATCAGCAGCAGATCAGGGAAGCTGACGCCGGCGGCACCGACATCGATGACCACCAACCCATCACCGGATGGTTCCGACACGTCGGTGTACACCAACCCGGCTGGGCCGGAGAGTTCTTGCGCAACAAGAGCTTTCACCGATTCAGCCGAGCTTGAAGCTGGCCGACTTCGCCGCCGACAGATCGGTGATCTCACCCCACTTTTCGGCCACGTCGTCCACCGACGGCACCGATCCGAAGGTCACACCGTCGTTCTGGAACAACGCGGTCCGCTGCACCTTGCCACCACCGACGATGAAGATGGAGTCGGTATCGGGCACCTCTTCGGTGCACAGGTAGGCCACCACCGGCGCGACGTATTCCGGAGTCAGCTTCTTGAACACCTCGGGGGGCAGGATGTCCTCGGTCATGCGGGTGGCGGCGATCGGCGCGACGGCGTTGGCCTTGATGTTGTACTTCGCGCCCTCCTGGGCCAGCGTGTTGATCAAGCCGACCAGGCCCAGCTTGGCCGCACCGTAGTTGGCCTGACCGAAGTTACCGAACAGACCGCTGGTCGAGGTGGCGACCACCACCCGGCCGAAGCTCTGCTCGCGAAAGTGCGGCCACGCTGCGCGAATCACGTTGTAGCCGCCGTAGAGGTGCACCTTGAGCACCGAATCCCAGTTTTCGAACGTCATCTTGTGGAAGGTGCCGTCGCGCAGGATGCCGGCGTTGCTCACCACGCCGTCGATCTTGCCGAACTCGTCGAGCGCCGTCTTGATGATGTTCTCCGCGCCGGCCGGCTCGGCGACGCTGTCATAGTTGGCCACGGCCCGGCCGCCGGCCGCCTTGATCTCGTCGACCACCTGGTCGGCCATGTTGTGTCCGGCGCCTGATCCGTCGCGGGCCCCACCGAGATCGTTGACGACGACGCTCGCGCCCTCTTTGGCCAGCGTCAGGGCGTACTCGCGACCCAACCCTCCGCCGGCTCCCGTGACGACGACGACGCGATCCTGAACTCCGGGCATGTACTTGCCTTTCCTCTGTCTTCCTTGACGGTCTTCCCTGACGAGTGGTGGTTGGGTGGCGGCGTCGGCGGCTAGAAGAGCCGACGCGCCAACTTCCACGCCTTCTCTGTATACGGCGGGTAGATGATGGCGGATAAATCGGGTCGGGTCGGCTTGGTCAGCACCGACTTGCGGTGGCTGAACTCCTCGAAGCCGAACCGGCCGTGATACGCACCCGTCCCCGATGGGCCGACACCGCCAAAAGGCAGCTTGCTGGTGGAGAACTGGAACAGCAGCTGGTTGACCAGCATGCCGCCCGCCGGCACCTCCTTGATCACCCGCTCGCGCACGCTTTTGGTCTTGGTGAACAGATAGGCCGCCAACGGCTTGGGCCGGGCGTTGACGAACGCGATTGCCTCGTCCAGGTTGCGGACCGTCACGATGGGCAGGATCGGCCCGAAGATCTCGTCCGTCATCAGCGGTTCATCCAGCGCCGGGTCGACGACCACCGTCGGCTCGATCTCGATCGTCGCCGCATCCGAACCGCCGCCGACGGTGACAGTGCCCTTGGTGGCGGCCAGCGCGGAGGTCAGCCTGCCGAAGTGGCGTTCGTTGACGATCCGCTTGCCCCCTGACCCACCGGCCTCGAAGGTGGCGACGGCATCACCGATTTTGGTGACGAGTTCGTCGCGGATGGAGGCGTCGGCCAACACGTAGTCGGGGGCAATGCAGATCTGGCCGGAGTTGATCAGCTTGGTCCAGGCTATGCGTTTGGCCGCGACGTCGATGTCGGCGTCCGCCGCGACGATCACGGGGCTCTTGCCGCCCAGCTCGAGCGTCACCGGGGTCAGATGCGCCGCCGCGGTCTGATACACCTTGCGGCCGATCTCGGTGCCACCGGTGAAGCACAGCCGATCGAAGCCCTGCTCGATCAGCGCCTGGCTGACCGCGCCGTCGCCTTCGATCACGGCGATCGCGTCGTTGTCGAGGTAACGCGGGACCAGCCGGGCCATCAAAGCCGACGAGGCTGGCGCCACTTCGGACGGCTTGAGCAGCACGGTGTTGCCGGCAGCGATGGCCCCGACCGCGGGCCCGAGCGTCAGCGCGAACGGGAAGTTCCACGCCCCGATGATCAGCACCGTGCCGTATGGCTCGTATTCGATCCAGCCACGGCCGGGCAGCTGCGAGAGCTCCAGCATCCGGTACTTGCGGCGCATCCATCTGCCGACATTCTTGGCGGCGTCGTGGGCTTCGGCGGCGGTGCTGGCGATATCGGCGAGCCAGGCCTCGAACGGCTTGCGGCCGAGGTCCTGCTGGAGCGCGTCGGCGATCTCCGCCTCGTTCTCGGTCATCAGCTTTTCCAGCGCTTGGAGCTGCCCGCGGCGCCACTCCACCGACCGGGTACGACCCGAGGCGAAGGTTTTTCGCAGGCCGGCGACGACGGCTGGGATGTCGACGCTCGTCACTTCATGGGAAACGTCGGTTACCTCGATATTGGTGGTCATCTTGCCCTTTCCGGCGCCGTTCGTGACCAGGCGGAGGGACCTGAGTCCTGGGCGCCCATGTTAGCCAACCGGTCGGTTGGGCGACAGGGGCCTAACGGGGCATTCGACGCACCCGTAGGAGTTACGGCTTCTCCGCCGTCACAAATGTCGAGAAGGCGTCATCGTCCTGCGCCATCGGCACATCGACCCAGCGCCCCAGCCTGCGCATTTCGTCCTGCGATTTCAGCTCGGTGGCGTGCCAGCCCAAGCGGTTGAGCCACTCTGCGAGATTGGTCCGGTCGGGATCGTTGTAGGTCAGGTTCTGGATATCCATCACCTTGTCGATACCCAGTTCTTTCGAGATGCGCTCAAACCTCTTGCGCATCTCTTCGCGGCGATCGTCGGCATGCTTGCCTGCGGTCTCCGCCGCGATCCGACTCCCCGGCGCACTGAGCGCGGTGACATTCTCGAACAGCCGGTCCTGGGCTTCGCTGGGCAGATACATCAACAGGCCCTCGGCCAGCCATGCGGTCGGCTTCGACTGGTCAAAGCCCGCCGCCGTCAGCGCAGCCGGCCAGTCGAAGCGCAGATCGACGGGTACGTGATGCAAGGTGGCCGACGGTTGAACACCGTGCTCGGCCAACGTCTCGGCCTTGTAATCCAGCACTTTCGGCTGATCAATCTCGAAAACATCGGTGCCCGTGGGCCATTCGATTCGATACGCCCTCGAGTCCAGCCCGGAGGCCAGGATCACCACCTGCCGGATGCTTGCAGCGACTGCGGCGGCGAAGAACGCATCGAAGAAGTGCGTCCGCACGGCCTGGTAGTTGCCCATATGGGCATAGATCGTCGCCACTTCGGGATCCACCTCGGCCAGTCGCGCCGAGACCGACGGGTCGAACATGGCGTCCCAGACGCCGGCTCCCGCCCCGCTGACCAGCAATTTGGCATGCGGGTCGTCGATCAGCCGGTCAGCGCGCTCCGTCTCGGCGGCGCGGGCCGCGGCCACCAGAACCGCGGTGCTTCCCACGCTGGTGGCGATATCCCACGAATCGTCGTTACTGCGAAGGGTGCTCAACGCTTGATGGTCCAGAGTTCCTGTTGCAGGAGTAGCCGCAATTGCTCGGTGATCCGGTCGAGTTCGTCGTGGTCGCCCACGAATCCGGCGTAGAAACCCATTCCCCACAACACGGCGACCAGCATTTCGACCAGTGTCTTCACATCGGTGTCAGTGGTGAGTTCACCGGATTCGATGGCCTCGTTGACTGCCCAGGTCACAAAGATCCGAGAATTCTCCAGCGAATCGTTCTGGCCCTGGCTGAGCTCGGGATGGCGTTGCGATTCCAGGACCGCGGTGACCAGAAACGCTGCGGCGGACCGGTCCTTGTCGTCGGGTCGCACCGCCGCCGAGATGAACGCCTGGAGGCGGTCCACCAGCGTCTTCGCCCCTCGGGCGCGTTCGGCGCCCAGCGTTGCGACCATGGAGTTCGTCTTGTCGACGACCTCCTGATACAACACGCGCTTACTGGAAAAGTAGTGATTGATCGCGGGCCGGGTCAGATCGGCGCGGATGGCGATCGCCTGAAAGGTGGCGGCGTCGTACCCAAGTTCGCTGAAGACCTCACGGGCGGCGAGCAATATGCGCTCACGCGTTTCCGCCGCCTTCGCTGCGGGAGGGCGACCTGGGCCCCTACTGGCGGTGTGCGGCACGGTGAAATTGTGCCACATATCACGAGGTAAACCCACTCGGGGAAGAACACCAAGCGTCGATACGGTGCCGTGGTCCGCGCACCCCCGTTGGTGAATTCACCACGTCAGCTGCGGATTCTGGTCTCCACCGTGGCCTGTCTGCGCTCATGGTGAGCTCGGGCCACACGATGGACGTCATCGAACCGTCATGGTTCCGGCGCGCCGTTTAGCCGCACATTCACGCGACTCTGCTGCGAATGCCCTCGCTTAACTCCTATTTCGCAACGAAATCCGCACCGCAAATGGTTGACGACGACGCATATTTGCCAGCTTCGCAAGTGTGAGGAATTCGATGTGCATTCCAGCCCGTTGGCACACTTCGGCAAATTAGGGTGAAGCGATATGGCAACAGTTGTAACCAGAGAGGCATACTTCGAGACAGGTCTGGAAGTGCTCTCCGCACTCGGTTACGGTGGCCTCAAACTGGCCGAAGTATGTAATCGGCTGGGAGTGACAACCGGCTCCTTCTATCACTATTTCGAGAGTTGGTCGGCCTACACCAGGGACCTGGTCGGCGACTGGTTCCTCGCGCTGACCGTCAAGCGGGTCGAGGCGCTACGCGCCGAACCGGATCCCCGCAAGCGCATCGACGCCATCTTCGACATCGGCTTCCACCTGCCGCACGGTGCCGAGAGCGCCATTCGGTCGTGGAGTTCCGTCGACCCGCACGTGCGGGCAGTTCAAGTCATGATCGACCGGGAACGGGTCGACGTACTGACCAAGGCCGCCCTCGAAATTCTCGGTGACCAGCGTCTGGCGCAACTGTTCGCGCGGTGGGCGCTCTATCTGCTGGTGGGATACGAGCAGTCCACGCTGCCACCCGATGCCGACGGTTTGGCGTGGATGGTGGCCCAACAACTCGACGCGCTGGATTCCGGACGGTTCTCCGCCCCGCCTGAATCGACGCCGTGGCTTTACGGTTGAGCAATGGGTATGCCGGCGACCGTGATGCGTCACCTGCTCGACCAAATCGACACCCGCGATCCAGAACGTGATGCGCTGCGCCGGGCAGCGCGCGCCGGCATCGTCATCCCGATCTCGGCGGGTATCGGCTTCGCCATCGGTGGCGGCCAGACTCCGCTGTTCACGATCTTCGGGTCGATCGCGTTGCTCATCGTCGCCGATTTCCCCGGCAACCGGGCCGGCCGCGCGACAGGCTACGCCGGCCTGGGCCTGATCGGCGCGGCTCTCATCACGCTCGGCTCGCTGGTGTCACCGCTGCCCTGGATCGCGGTGGCGACCATGTTCGCCGTCGGGGTGGCGGTCACCTTCTCGGGCGTCCTGAGCGCCACGATTGCGGCGTCACAACGAGCCACCCTGCTGACCTTCGTGCTGCCGGCCTGCACACCCCCGGGCCCGATCGACGATCGCCTGCTTGGCTGGCTGATCGCGCTGGTGGTCTGCGTACCGGCTGCGCTGTTCGTGTTCCCACCACGCCACCACGACGATCTGCGCAAGCACGCCGCCCGCGTCTGTGGAGCCTTGGCTCACCGGCTCGAGGGGCACGCTTCCGATGCCGACGTGGTCACCGCCATGGACCAGCTGCGGATCAACTTCCTGGGCAGCGACTTCCGCCCGGTCGGTTTGACCGCCGGGAGTCGTGCACTGGTGCGAGTGGTCGACGACCTGGAGTGGCTCTGCGACCGGGTGCGTGACGACACCGCCGAGAACCTGGGCGTGATGGGGCCACCGGCGGTACGCGTGCTGCGCGCCTCGGCCCGGTTGCTGCGCATCTCCCGCGTCGCCGATCGGGCGCCCAGCCGTACGGAATTGGATGACGCCCTGGCCGAACTGCGCGCGGTGGCTCAGGGCCGCTACCGCGAGGACATCGCCGAGGTGCTGGCCGAATCCGATGACGACGCGGCCGTCGAGGTCGGCAGGCGGCTACTGACCCGGCGGACCTTCGGTGCGACGGTCGGCGTCACCGGCCGGGTGATCGCGCTCGCCGCAGCGGCCGACGCCCGGCCCGTGCTGATGCGGGTGCTCGGTCGCGATCTGCCCGAGACCGGCGCTGCGGACCGGGTGCTGTCGGAGACCCAGGCCGTCGCCAATATTCCCTCGGGTTACCTGGCGACCCGCGCGGTGGTGGTCCGCAACAGCCTGCGCACCGGTCTCGGACTGGCCTTGGCGGTGGCGACCACACATGTGTTTCCCGTGCAGCACGGCTTTTGGGTGGTGCTCGCCGCGATGTCGGTGTTGCGCAGCAGCGCACTGTCCACCGGAACCAAAGTGCTGCGCGCGGTCGCCGGCACAGTGGCCGGCTTCGTCCTGGGCGCCCTGCTCATCGAGTTCATGGGTGTCGACCCCGTCGTGCTCTGGACAGTGCTGCCGATCGTCGCGTTCATCGCCGCCTACGTACCCGAAGTCGCCTCCTTCGCGGCCGGGCAGGCGGGGTTCACCATGATGGTGCTGATCGTGTTCAACCTCATCGCCCCGAGCGGGTGGCGGGTGGGATTGATCCGCATCGAGGACATCATCGTCGGGGGCGCGGTGAGCCTGGTGGTCTCGCTGCTGTTGTGGCCGCGGGGTTCCGGTAACGCAGTCACGGCCGCGATCGACGCCGCCTTCGATATCGGCACCCGCTATCTGCGCACCGCGGTCTCGCGGATCACCCACGGTGCCTCCTTCGGCGTCGCCGCGGCGGTCACCGAGCTCAGCCATGACGCACTGCGGTCATCCCGCACTGTCGATGACGCACTGCGCCAGTACCTTTCCGAAAGCGGCCGCGCCAGCGACACCCGCGGGCCGGTGCTGCGCAGAGCGAACAGGGCCATCCGGTTGCGTGGGGCGGCCGATCTGATCGCCGACGTCGACAATCCGCCGCCGGCCCGGTCCTACCTGCAGACCCGGGCGGTAATCGACGAGCACGCAGATCTGGTGTGCGAGCGGATGTCCGGTCGCATCGAAACCCTCGAGGGCAAGCCGATCAGTGCCGATTTCGTGATCGCGCTGCGGGCCGAGGCGCACCGCGAGGAGCACCCGATTGCCTATGCTCTGCCGTTGGTCACGGTCGCCGCACACATCGGCGAACTCGAACTGCTCTATGCGGCCAAGCCTGTCACGGAACCGGTGGCCGGCTGACGGGAGCAGGGCGTAATGCGCCCGGTGGGATCGTCCCGAACCGGCCGGCGTTGAAATCGTCGATGGCGGTGGCGATATCCGATTTGGAGTTCATCACGAACGGCCCGTACTGGAAGACCGGTTCCCGGATGGGCGTGCCACCCAGCAGCAGCACCTCCATCGCCGGACGGTGCGAATCCTGCGACGCCTGCGCGGAAACGGTGATCCGGTCACCAGGCCCGAGCACAGCGAGCTGCCCCTGGTGGATCGGGTGCGCGACCGGCCCTACGCTGCCCCGGCCGGACAGCACAAACACCAGGGCGTTGAAGTCCCGGTTCCATGGCAGGTTCAGCCGAGCGCCGGGTTGGATTGTCGCGTGTGCCAACGTGATCGGCGTATGCACCCGGCCGGGACCGCGCCCAGGTCCGGCCTCGGTCTCGATCTCACCGGCGATGACCGCACCAGCGCACCACCGTCGCCGGAGGACAGCAGCGTCACCTGGCCACCTTCGATGGCCTGATAGGCGGGGTCGGCGAACTTGTCTTTCTTCGGCAGGTTCACCCAGAGCTGGATGCCATGAAACGTTCCGCCGCTCTCGACCAGTTCGGCGGGCGGTGTCTCGATGTGCAGGATGCCCGAACCGGCCGTCATCCACTGGGTTGCGCCGTCGGTGATCAGACCGCCGCCACCATGCGAATCCTGGTGTTCGAAACGACCGTCGATCATGTAGGTCACCGTCTCGAAGCCGCGGTGCGGGTGCCAGTCGGTGCCCCGCGGTTCACCAGGCTGGTATTCGATCTCGCCCATCTGGTCCATGTGGACGAACGGGTCGAGATCCTTGGCGGCAACACCGGCGAAGGCGCGCACGACCGGAAAACCCTCGCCTTCGTAGCCGCGTGGACCGGTCGTCAGCGACCGTACGGGTCGTTCGGTGTCGACGGCGGTGGGCGGCGATACGCGCGTCAGGGTCAAGGTGTCAGCGGTTACGGCAGGCATCGGATACCTCCTTGGTAATCAGAGTCACCCACTGTAACCGGACTGCGGTCCGATTATTCCAGCGCCTTCAATGCTGCGGTCCTGGCCTCGGCGGCGCTCGCCGTGGCGAGCACGGCATCGGCGGCATCGCGGCACTGCGTCAGGGTGACCGACGCCAACTTGGTGCCGACCGCGTTGACCGCGGCCGCGGCCGCGGACAGCGAGGTGACCCCGAGACCGGTCAGCACGCAGGCCAGCAACGGATCCGCGGCCGCTTCACCACAGACCCCCACCGGCTTGCCCACTGCGGCACCGGCCCGAGCAGCCATGGCCACCAGTGCGAGCACCCCGGGCTGCCACGGGTCCGTCAGCGCAGCCAGGTCGGCAGACATTCGATCGGCGGCCATCGTGTACTGCGCGAGGTCGTTGGTGCCGATCGAGAGGAAGTCGACGTGCTCGAGAATGCGATCGGCCAGCAGCGCCGCAGCCGGCACCTCGATCATCACCCCCGGCGTGAGCCCGTGGGCGCGCACCTGGGCGGCGAAGATCTTCGCCTCCTCCGCCGTGGCGACCATCGGCGCCATCACCCACGGCGAGTTCCCGGTCCGCTCGGCCGCCTTGGCGATGGCCGCCAGCTGACGCTCCATCAGTCCTGGGTTGCCGATGGTGATGCGGATTCCACGGACACCGAGGGCAGGGTTGGCCTCATCCGGGTGGCCGACGAACTTCAGCGGCTTGTCCGAACCGGCATCCAGCGTGCGGATGACTACCTTTCGGCCCGAAAAAGCTTGCAGCACTTCGCTATAGATATCGGCCTGCTCGTCGACGGACGGCTCGGTGTCGCGGCTGAGGAAGCACAGCTCGGTGCGGAACAGACCCACGCCCTCGGCTGGGGTTTCGGTCGCGGCACGGGCGGCAGCACCATCTTGGACGTTGGCCAGGATCGCGACCTTGTGCCCGTCTGCCGTGGCACCGGGACCGGTCCAGTTCGCCATCGCGGCGGTCACGCGCGCCGCCTCCTCGACTGCGGCGGTGGCTTCGGCCGGGTCCGGTGACACCGTGACAGTGCCGCGGGTGCCGTCGACGAGCACCATCGCGCCGACCGGCACCTCGCTCAGCCCGGCAATGGCCACCACACACGGGATGCCGAGTTGGCGCGCGATGATCGCGGTGTGACTGGTGGGCCCGCCGAGCGTGGTGGCCAGCCCGAGGATCAGAGTGGGATCCAACCCCGCAGTGTCAGCGGGGGCGAGATCCTCGGCACAGAGGATCGAGGGCACGTCGGGCACCGGGACGCCCGGTTCGGGCAGACCATTCAGCTCGGCGACGACTCGGTCGCGGATGTCCAACAGGTCGGTCACCCGCTCGGCCATCAGCCCACCCATCTGGGTGAAGAGATCGACGAACTGCGCGGCGGCCGCCGTGGTCGCGCGAACCGCGGGAGCCCCCTGGGCAATCCCCTTCTCCGCGGCACCGAGCCACGCGCGATCCTGCGCGAGCATGGCGGTGGCCGCCAGCACCTCGGACGCGACGCCGGTGGCGTGGCCTGCCCGGTCCCGCAGCCGCTGCGCGACGGCCGCGGCAGCAGCGGTGAACCGGCTCGCCTCCGCAGCCCGGTCGGCCTCCGCGATGTCGGGCTCGGCGGAGAGCTCGTCGGGGGCAGGTACTCGACCTGGCCGGATGACCGGCGCGTACTGCACACCGGCGACCACGGGAACGCCGCTGAGGACAGTGCCCGCACCGATCGACAGGGCCGCGAGTGACTGAACCGCTGGTGACGAAGTCATGTGAACTAGATTACAACAAATCGTTGACAGGTCAACACAAACAGGCGTAAAACAACATATATCAACATCAAATCAGCACCGATCCCACATCCGTCGATCCCAGACATACCGATCCCACACCTGCCGATCCCACCCATACGGAGTGCCTTGTACCCCGAAGAGCGTCAGCAAGCGATCGCCGCCCTGGTGATGTCCCGCGGACGCGCTTCCGTGACCGAACTCGCGGAAACCTACGCCGTCACCACCGAAACCGTGCGGCGCGACCTTGCCGTCCTCGACCGCGCGGGCGTGCTGCGCCGGGTCCACGGCGGCGCCGTGCCGGTACGCGCCCTACATATCGTCGAATCCGATGTCACCGAGCGCGAGTCCACCCGCACCGACTACAAGGACGCCATCGCCCGCGCCGCGGCGGAGTTCTTTCCGATCAGCGGCGGCAGTGTGCTCTTCGATGCCGGCACCACCACCGCCAGGGTCGCCGCTCTGCTGCCGACCGACCGCGAGCTGACCGTGGTCACCAACTCGGTGCCGATCGCGGCGCGGATATCGGGAATGTCGACGGTGAACCTGCAACTGCTCGGCGGGCGTGTCCGTGGCCTGACCCAGGCCTCGGTCGGCGAACAGGCGCTGCGGGTCCTGGACACACTGCGGGTCGACATCGCCTTCATCGGGGCCAACGGCATCACCGTCGAGCACGGACTGTCCACCCCCGACGGGGAAGAAGCCGCAGTCAAGCGGGCCATGGTCCGCAGCGCGCACTACGTCGTCGTGGTCGCGGACTCGTCGAAAGTGGGCCGCGAGGAGTTCGTCAGCTTCGCCCCGATCGACCGGGTGGACGCACTGGTCACCGACAGCGAGCTCAGCGCCGATCACCGCGCCGAACTCACCGAGCGCGGCGTGGAGGTCGTAGAGGCATGAGCAACACCATGATCGTCACCGTTACACCGAATCCCAGCATCGACCGCACCGTCACACTGGGCACCCGGCTGACGCGCGGCGCTGTGCACCGGGTGCAGTCGGTCTCGTCCGAACCCGGCGGAAAGGGCGTCAACGTCACCCGCGCACTGACCCTGGCCGGCCTGGACTCGCTTGCCCTGCTTCCGGCCGCCGCCAGCGACCCCATGGTCGCGGCACTGCACAGCGCCGGTATCCCGTTCCGGTGCGTGCCGATCACCGATGCGGTGCGCACTAACCTGGCGATCACCGAAAGCGACGGGACCACAACGAAACTCAACGAGCCGGGGGCGCCACTCGACCGGGCCACGCTCGACGTCCTCACCCATTCGATCCTCGACGCAGCCGAGACGGCATCGTGGGTGGCGTTGTCCGGTTCGCTGCCACCGGAGGTCCCGCAACGCTGGTACGCCGACCTCGTCGCGATGCTGTCCACCTATGGGTGCCAGGTCGCGGTCGACACCTCCGACGCCCCGCTGGCCGCGTTGGCCTCGTCACTGGATCACGCCGCACCCGACCTGCTCAAGCCGAACGCCGAGGAGCTCGCCAGCCTGGTGGGCGTCTCCGCCGAGAGCCTCGAAAGTGCTGTGGCGCAGGGTGATCCAGAGCCGGTGATCACCGCCGCCCTCGACCTCGTCGGTCGCGGTGTCCCGACGGTACTGACCACACTGGGCGCGGCCGGGGCCGTGCTGGTCAATGCGACGGGTGCGTGGCTGGCCACCCCGCCGCCGATCACTCCCAGAAGCACCGTCGGCGCGGGTGACGCGTCGCTGGCAGGGTATCTGCGCGCCGATGTCGGTGGGGCCGAGGCGCCCCGCTGCCTGCAGATGGCCGTCGCCTACGGCAGCGCGGCCGCCGGCCTGCCGGGATCCGCACTGCCCTCGCCCGGCCAGATCGATCTCGATGCGGTGCGCGTCGTCTCGATCGCCCCGAACCTGCTCTGAGCTTTCAGATTTCCCAAACCGCCCCATCCACTCGAACAATCGCGACGAAGGTGTCAGCTATGACCAACCCCGACCAGCCCGTCACCACCCGTGACCTCGTGCTCCTCGACGTGGACGCCGGCGCCGACAAGGAAGCGGTGATCGGGCGCCTCGCCCAGGCGCTCGCCGACGCAGGCCGCTGTACCGACCGCGACGGTCTTCGTGGCGCCGCGATGGCCCGCGAAGCGCAGTCGGCGACCGGTCTGCCCGGCGGAATCGCCATCCCGCACTGCCGATCTCCCTACGTGGATGTCGCGAGCATCGGGTTCGCCCGGCTCTCGCCGAAGGTTGACTTCGGCGCCCCCGACGGTCCAGCCGATCTGGTCTTCCTGATCGCCGCCCCGGACTCCGGCGGTGCGGAACACATGAAGCTGCTGTCCAGCCTCGCCCGCGCACTGGTCCGCCCCGACTTCGTCCAGGCGCTGCGGGACGCCGGCTCCGCAGACGAGGTGGTCGGCCTGGTCGACGGGGTGGTCAACCCCGCGCCCGCCGCGACACCCGACGCTGCGGCACCCGCCGCCGCGGCACCCGCGGCGCAGGCCGCGAAGCCGAAATCGATTGTGGCGATCACCGCCTGCCCGACGGGAATCGCTCACACCTACATGGCGGCCGACTCACTGAAGCTGGCCGCGGAGCGGGCGGGTGTCGACTTCACCGTGGAAACCCAGGGCTCATCGGGTAGCACCCCGATGAGCGCGGCCACGATCGCCGCCGCCGATGCCGTCATCTTCGCCACCGACGTCGGGGTGAAGGACCGCGGCCGCTTCGCCGGGAAACCGGTCATCGCCTCCGGGGTCAAACGTGCGATCAATGAACCCGACAAGATGATCGCCGAGGCGGTCGCGGCGTCTGACAACCCCGGTGCCGCCCGCGTCGAGGGTGCCGCCGGCGCCGCAGCCGCCGGTGCGGGTTCGGGCGGCGGGGACGTCGGCTGGGGTACCAGGACGCGGCAGATCCTGCTGACCGGTGTCAGCTACATGATCCCGTTCGTCGCGGCAGGTGGTCTGCTGATCGCGTTAGGCTTCCTGTTCGCCGGCTACGACATCGCCAATCCGCCTGATGGACAGACTAAATCGCTCGGCAACATCATCGCGCTTGGCAACTCGCTGACCAACCTGCCCAGTGGCGGGCTCACGCAGTATATCGGCGCGGTACTTTTCACCTTGGGCGGCTTGGCATTCAGCTTCCTGGTCCCGGCACTGGCGGGCTACATCTCCTTCGCGATCGCCGACCGACCGGGTATCGCACCGGGTTTCACCGCGGGTGCGGTTGCGGTGTTCGTCGGCGGCGGGTTCATCGGCGGCATCGTAGCCGGTGTGATGGCCGGTTTCACCGCGCTGTGGATCAGCAAGATCGACGTGCCGCGGTGGCTGCGTGGCCTGATGCCGGTGGTCATCATCCCGCTCGTCGCGTCATTGGTGATGGGCCTGCTGATGTTCCTGCTGCTCGGCCGTCCCCTGGCCTGGATCAACACCAGCCTGACCGGTTGGCTCAACGGTCTGTCCGGCACGTCGGCCGTCGTACTCGGCATCATCCTCGGCCTGATGATGTGCTTCGACCTCGGTGGCCCGGTGAACAAGGCGGCGTACGCCTTCGCCACCGCCGGGCTGGCGGCGGCCACCACGGCATCCTTCGGGATCATGGCCGCGGTGATGGCCGCAGGGATGGTGCCGCCGCTGGCGATGGCGCTGGCTTCCGCGGTTCGCCCCGGGCTGTTCACCGAGCCCGAGCGGGAAAATGGCCGGGCCGCCTGGCTTCTCGGCGCATCGTTCATCTCCGAGGGCGCCATTCCGTTCGCCGCAGCTGATCCGCTTCGGGTGATCCCGTCGATGATGGCCGGCGGCGCGGTGACCGGTGCGCTGAGCATGGCACTCGGCGTCACCTGCCGGGCGCCGCACGGCGGCATCTTCGTCCTGTTCGCCATCGACAACAAGCTCGGGTTCCTGATCAGCCTGGTCGCCGGCACGCTCGTTGCGGCGGTATGTGTGGTCGCCGCCAAACAGTTCGTCGGCCGCAAGGAAGAGCAGGAAGCCCTGGAGCTCGCCGCCGTCTGACGCACTACGCAAACCAATCTCGACAACCAACTACAAGGAGTAAAGATATGCATACCAAGACCGTGATCGTCGGATCGGCCATCGGACTGCACGCCAGGCCCGCCGCCATCATTTCCGAGGCCGCCGTGAAAGCAGGTGTCCCCGTGCTGCTTTCTGTCGACGGCGGAGAACCCGTGGACGCCGGCTCGGCCCTCATGATCATGACACTGGGCGCGGCCAACGGCGCCCAGGTGACGGTGGCCTCCGACGACGAAGCGGCGATGAACGAGATCGCCGGGCTGGTACAGAAGGACCTGGACGCCTGAAACGCCCTCTACCGATTTCCCTGTTCGGCATCGATCCACCGGCTAAGTAGCTCAATCACGCGGCCGCACAAGCAGATCGGGTGCGGACGGCCGAGTGGCCCGGCCCCGCGAGAGCGAGGCCGCCGCGGCGAGCAGCGCCAGCAGTGCCGAGGCAATGAACACCACCGTCAGCCCGTGATGGAACGGCGCGGAGATCAGATCCGGGAAGAACTCGTGCCCGATAATGGTGTCCCGGTTGGCCGCAGGCAGCGTCTGCAATACACCGCTGGGCGCGAGTAGATGCTCCAACGGGTTCTCGCCGAGCACCGCGGCGAACATCGTCGACACCGGCGGCAAGCTGGCCACCTGATGCGCGGTGGCATCCGGAACACCCTGTTGGGTAAGGCCTTGCGTCAACGCACTGGGCAGACTGCTGGCCAGACCCACGATCATCAGCGAGAAGAACACGCCGATGGATAGCGCGGTGCCGGAGTTCAGGAAGGTGGCCCGCATCCCGGAAGCGACGCCACGCTGATCGGTGGGCACGCTGCCCATGATCGACGAGGTGTTGGGCGCGGCGAACATGCCGCTGCCGATGCCGTTGAGGGCGATCAGCGCGGCGAAGGCCCAGTACGGGAAATCGACCGGCAGCGCCAGCAGGCCGATGAAGGTGGCGCCGAACAGCAGCATCCCTGCCGTGGACAGACCACGGGCACCGAACCGGTCCGACAGTGCGCCGGCCAGCGGGCCGGCCACCAGAAAGCCCGCGGTCAGCGGCAGCAGGAAAATGCCCGCCCACAGCGGGGTGTCGGCATAGTCATAGCCATGCAGCGGCAGCCAGATTCCCTGCAGCCAGATGATCAAGACGAATTGCAGCCCGCCCTGGGCCAGCGAGGCGCACAGCGTGGCGGCGTTACCCGCGCTGAACGCCCGGATCTTGAACAGGCTGAGCTGGATCATCGGCTCAGCCACTGCGGACTCGATCACGACGAACACCACCAGAAGGAGCACGCCGGTGATCAGCAGCCCGATCACGGCCGGATTGTGCCAACCGGTGGTCTGGCCGTCGTGCGGCTGCAGACCCATCGTGATGGCCACCAGAATTCCGCTGAGCCCCAGCGCGAAGGTCGCGTTGCCCCACCAGTCGATCCGGCCCCGCTGTCGTACACCGTCGTCGCGCAGCTTGCGGTAGGCCCAGATCGTGCCGAAGATTCCGACCGGCACATTGACCCAGAACACCGCTCGCCAGTCCCACACGGCCAGCAACCCGCCCGCGATCAGACCGATGAACTGCCCCGCCAGGGCGGCCACCTGGTTGAAACCCAGAGCAAAGCCGCGTTTCTCGGCCGGGAACGCGTCGGTCAGGATCGCAGCCGAGTTGGCCGTGAGCATGGAACCGCCGGTGGCCTGCAGGACGCGCCAGCCGATCAGCCAGATCGCGCCCGCGGCGCCCATGAACGGATCGAAGGACAGCAGGATGGATGCGACGGTGAAGACGGCGAATCCGGCGTTGTAGACCCGGACCCGGCCGAACATATCCCCGAACCGGCCGAGGGTGACCACCAGCACCGCCTGCACCAGCCGGTAACCCATGATCATCCACAGCAGATAGCCGATATTGGCCGGATCCAATGGGTCCAGGTGGATTCCGCGGAAAATCGCGGGCAACGAGATGATGACGATAGAACCGTCCAGAGCGGACATGAACACGGCCGCCGTCGTATTGGACAGCGCTATCCAGCGATAGCGGTCCGGTCGTTCGCTTTCGGTGGCCACACGTTGGTTCAGTGATGTCACAGCTGCTGCGCCAGACGCTCGATCAGCGGCGCCGCTGTCTGCAACGCTGCCAGTTCCTCGGCGGTGAATCCGACCAGCCCCTGCGCCAGCTGTTCGACTCGGGCCCGGCGACGATTCTGCAGCGCCGTCCGGCCGCCTTCGGTCATGGTGAGCACGACGCGGCGACCGTCGTCGGGGTCGGCGCTTCTGGCGATCAGCCCGCGGTCCTGCAGCGCGCCGAGCGTCGCACCCATGGACTGGGGGCTGATCTGCTCCTGACGGGCCAGTTCGGCCGACGTGGCCGGTCCGTCACGGTCCAGACGGGCCAGCGCGGCGGTCTCGGGAAAGCTCAGATCACCAGCCACCTGCTGTTGGCGCAGACGTCGGCGAACCAGCCCGACGCTGACGAACAGCGCACCGGCCAGCTGCCCGATATCCACTTCCAGGTCAGACTCCGCAGGCATTCCATCAGCCTAGACTGATCAGTCTGCACTGACGACACAGGCGGGTCGGCCCAGCCCTGGCATTAATCTCTATCCGGCCACAATTGGGACACTTCGCATACGGAATTCGCAATTACATGTCACTCTCAAACCGTCATTGAATTCGACGAAGAAGGCGGTGGCGGATGACTCCTCCAACAATGCTGCACAGACTTGCGGCTGAATTCATCGGTACATTCTGGCTGGTTCTCGGCGGCTGCGGGAGCGCAGTATTCGCCGCGAAGTTCCTCTCCGACGACATCTCCGTCGGTATCGGTTTTCTCGGGGTCGCACTGGCCTTCGGCTTGACGGTGCTGACCGGTGTCTATGCGTTCGGCACGATTTCCGGTGGCCATTTCAATCCGGCGGTCACCCTGGGCGCCGCACTCGCCAAACGGGTGGAATGGAAAGCCGTCCCCGGTTATTGGGCCGTTCAGGTGATCGGCGGCCTTGTCGGCGGCGCGATCATCTATGTGATCGCCAAGGGTAAAGACGGTTTCCAGGCCACCGGCAATATGGCGGCCAACGGATATGGTGCGCACTCCCCCGGTGGTTACTCATTGGTGGCGGTCATCGTCACCGAAGTCGTGCTGACCGGAATTTTCCTGCTGGTCATTCTCGGTTCCACCGACGACCGGGCACCCAAAGGCTTCGCCGGGCTGGCCATCGGCTTGACGCTGACGCTGATCCACCTGATCTCGATCCCGATCTCGAACACGTCGGTCAACCCGGCGCGATCCACCGGTGTCGCGTTCTTCAACGGGGCGGACGCCCCCGCGCAGCTCTGGGTTTTCTGGCTGGCTCCTCTGATCGGCGCTGCCATCGCCGGTATCGCCTACCCGTATCTCTTCGGGCGCACCGAGGAACTGGCCGACCGGCCGGTACGCGATGACGCACTGGATGCGGACCCGGGCACCGATTCAGACCCGCACCCTCCGGCACGGGTCTGAACCCGACACCTATCCGTCCAATCCGTCCAATCCGTCCGGTCCGTCCAGCTTCCTCGAAGCCGCCGACCGCGACGGTCGCCACACCAGGGCGCCAACCACCAACCCGGCGAACGGAATTGCCGCCAGAATCGCGCTCAGCGTGAAGCTGCCGCCGGTGACCAGGGTGAAGTTCGACAGCACCAGCCACATGCTGGCGAGCAGGCCCGCCACCGCGACAGCGGGAGCGATTCGCGTCTGCCACGAACGCCCGGCCGCCAGTTCGCGACGGCGCAGGAAGAACACCAGGACCGCGATGGACGTGGTGAGCATCAGCAGCACCATGCCCACGGTCGCGACACCAGCCATCGACCCGAAGACCCCGACCAGTGGATCGATCCCCAACACGGCCAGGACACCGACGATGATGGCCGCTGTGATGGTCTGCACCACCGACGAGAACGCCGGCGATTCATGACTGTCGTGCACCCTGCCCAGCCTGGCCGGCAGCAGGCCCTTGCGCGACAGCACGAACTGGTACCGGGCGATCACGTTGTGGAACGACAACACGCAGGCGAACAGGCTGGTCAGTAGCAGCACGTTCACCACGTCGCGTCCGACCCGACCCAGCGTCGCATCGGTGGTGTCCAACAGCATGTTGCCGTTGCCGGCCAACGTCTGCTCCGCGACGGCCGTCACATGATCGGGCCCGATCGCGACCACGAACGCCCACACCGTCAGCGTGTAGAAGGCGCCGATCAGGATCACCGCGGCGTATGTTGCGCGCGGGATGGTCCGCTCGGGGTCGCGAGCCTCGTCGCGGAATACCGCCGTGGCCTCGAAGCCGATGAAGCCGGTGAGCGCGAACAGTATCGCGATACCGATGGTGCCCTGGGTAAAGACGCCGGGATCGAAGGAGGCGAACGTGATACCGGCCGGCCCTGGCTTGGCGACCATCACCACATCGAGCAGCACCACGATGCCGATCTCGAGCGCCAGCGCGACACCGAGCACCTTGGCACTGAGGTTGATATGCCGGTAGCCCAACACCGCGACGATTGCCAGAACGACGAAAGAGTAAACGGGCCAAGGGATTGCGGGCCCGCTATAGAACTCCACGGTATCGCTGATCGCCCAGCCGATGTATCCGTAGATGCCCACCTGGATGGCCGTATAGGCGATCAGCGCCACCACCGCGATGCCCTTGCCCACCCGCTCGCCGAGCCCGAGCGTCACGTAGGAGAAGAAGGCGCCCGCCTCAGGGACGTGCGGCGTCATCGTCACGAACCCGACGCTGAACACCAGCAGCACCAGCGAGGCGATCGCGAAACCGACGGGGGCGCCGGCACCGTTGCCCAGGCCCATCGCCAGCGGCATGTTCCCGCCGATCACCGTCAGCGGCGCGGCAGCGGCGACGACCATGAAGACGATGCCGATGGGGCCGAGGCGCCCGGTGAGGCGCCGCCCTTCGGTCTTGGTGGCGGGTGCGGTGGTCATCGTGTCTCCTGAGGGTGAGGGGCGAAAGCGGTCAGAGCAGAACGCAACAACTCGTGGTCAAGTGCGTGCGCGGTGTAACCGCGATGGCCGGTCATGGTGGTTGCGGCGACCAGCG
Organism: Mycolicibacterium komossense; assembly: GCF_025822605.1. Lineage (GTDB taxonomy): Bacteria > Actinomycetota > Actinomycetes > Mycobacteriales > Mycobacteriaceae > Mycobacterium > Mycobacterium komossense. The sequence continues at coordinate 175,822 of NZ_JACKTY010000018.1, forward strand.
CGTTGACGATCGCCTCCTCGGTGGCCTCGATCGTCAGGTCGAACAATCGGGTCATCAACTGCGGTGCCACCATCCGCAGCGGGATCTCGGGCTGGGCCACGTTCACGTCCTCGTCCCACGCATACGGCGGGATCCCACGGTTGCCGGTCGAGAACGCCAGCATCAGGTCGCCGCTGTACTGCTCGCCTGTGCCGCCGAGCCGCCCGACGGCCAGCGAAGCGCGCTGCGCCAGCCGGTCGCACTGATGGGGCAGGAGAGGCGCGTCGGTGGCGACGATGACGATGATCGAGCCCGAACCGGGTTCGAAGCGCGCCGGATAGTCGGGCAGCGGCACCTCGGCCGGCCCGATCAATTCGCCGACGGGCGCTCCGTTGATCCGAAGTCGTTCGCGCCGGCCATGATTGGCCTGCACCAACACCCCGACGGTGTAGGCCGCCGAAGTCCGCGACGCGGTGCCGATACCACCTTTGAAACCGTGGCAGATCATGCCGGTGCCGCCGCCGACGTTGCCCTCGGCCACGGCGCCACCGGCCGCGGACACCAAGGCGGACTGCACGTGCTCGCGGCGGACGTGAAAGCCGTTGATGTCGTTGAGGAGCCCGTCGTAGGTCTCCCCCACCACCGGAAGCGACCAGTACACGCCGTCACCGCGCACCCGGACCTGCTCGGCCACCAGCGCGTCACGCACCACGCCGACACTGTGGGTATTGGTGAGCCCGATCGCGGTGGTGAGCTCACCGGATTCGCGTATCCACTCCAGGCCGGTGAGCTCACCGCTGCCGTTGAGCCGGTGGGATCCGGCGAACACCGGTTCGGTCCAGATGTCGTCGTGAGGGAGCACCACGGTGACTCCGGTGCGCACGGCCGGTGGACCGTCGTCATTGCAGGTGGTGTGTCCGACGCGCACGCCGGGCACGTCGGTGATGGCGTTGTGCGGTCCGGTGGGATGCTCCCCGATGACCACGCCGAGATCTCTGGCACGCATTGGTTTCTTCTCGTTCAGGGGTTATTTTCCTAATTGGAAAAGAACTATGCGCCCCGCTCGTCGACCGCGCAATAGGAAAGGCAGAATCACATCGACGGAGTTTTTACGACGGGAGATACATGGCACGGCCCAACCGGCAGGTGCAGCGACGCACCGAGGTCCTCGATGCCGCCATCGCGCTGATCGAGCGTCACGACCTCGCCACGCTGAAGCTCGCCGATGTTGCCGCCGAGCTGGGCCTCACCACCAACGCGGTGCGCTACTACTTCAAAGATATGCAGGAGTTGTTGTCGGAGTTGGCATTACGATCCGACGTCCGGTTCTACGACGCCCGTCTCGAACTCGGCGATCACACCGACGACCTACGCACCCAGCTGGCGCAAACCATCGCCGCCGGTCTGCCCACGGGACCAGAGGACGCGGAGTGGCGCGCCATCTGGCGGGCGGTCCTGGCCGCCGGTTTCGAACTGGATCAGCGTCGCGACGTCCAGGGCATCTACCACCGCCAGGTGGACCTCTACGCCGATCTGCTGACCGCCGGGGCCGAGGCTGGGGTGTTCGACCTCGCGTTCGCCGCACGCGATATCGCGATGTCGCTGATGTCGATGGAGGACTACTTCGGCTACCGGATCGTCGCGCGTGACCCGCAGTTGGACCGCGCGACCGCCCTGCGCCTGATGCAGCAGTACGCCGAGCTGGCGACCGGAACGCAACTGCCCTCGACCTCCTAAAGTCCATCAAGCGAAGTGGTGTTGCAATTAGGAGGATCGGACCCAGTGCTGACGCGTTCGGCTCGGCCTTCGCCAAGACGTTTGAGTAGCTGGGGACCATATTCGAGCAAGATGTGACAGGACTAATTGGTCGACCCAATTGCCCATGAATCACCGTGGCGCAAGCCTTAAAAGCGATAGGCGCTCACGCTACGACGATGCCGCGTTGACCTGTACGCCCATCGGCACACAGTAGGAGTGCGCCGCAACATGCCGGACCCCGTTCCGGCGATACTGCTGTCGCGGTTGACAATCGACGTCAAGTACCAAGGCCAGAACCTGGGCGCTCAGCTGCTGCGCGACGCGATCACCCGCGCTTCAAAAGAGCGGCACATCAGGTCCCCGAGAAGTTCCCGGAGACGAGTTCAGACCCGCACCACGTCGGCACGGGTCTGAACCAGAGCAGATTTACTTGGCGTGACCGCTACCGGAGGCCTTCGCCTTGCTGGCGGCAGACTTCTCGGTGGACGTTCCAGAGTTGGACAGTTCACCTGCCGCGCTCTCCAGGTGCGCGCGGACGAACCACTGGAACTTCTCCAGCTCGCCCGAGTGACCGATCAGCAGATCCTGCGACACCAGGTCGAGATCGTCGAGTTTCTCGATGGCCTTCCTGGTGTCCTCGATGACACCGCTGTACACCAGGTCCAGCGCGCCCAGGTGGGCCTGCACCGTGTCGCGGCCGACGGAGTAGTCGTCCCACGTCCGGTCCTTGAGGATCGCACCGGGTGTACCCAGCGGTGACACACCAAGGGCGGCGATCCGCTCGGCCGCCTCGTCGGCATAACCCCGGACCAGCTCGACCTGTGGGTCGATCATCTCGTGGACGCCAATGAAGTTGGGGCCGACCACATTCCAGTGCACGTGCTTGAGCGTCAGATGCAGGTCGTTGTACGTGCTGAGTTGCTTTTGCAACAGATCCGCGACCTGCCGGCCCTGCTTTTCCGTCATGCCGGGGATGGTGAAACTAGGCACAGTGGCTCCTTTGCCTGCGTAGGGGTCTCGTCCTTGGGGGACGTTCATGCTCAGGGCACCGGGTACCCGAACATCAGTACGCATAACCGGCTAGAGCGGGCGAATGTTCTGTACCGGTAGCCGCGGACCGCGGCGCGGCTCACGGGCCAGCCCGCTCGCGTAGAGCAGGCGCACCACCCGATGCCGATGCGGGCGCATCGGTTCGAGAAGCTCCACCATGGCGTCGTCGTCGATGGGACGGCCGAGCAGCGTCCAGCCGATCATCTTGGAGACGTGGTAGTCGCCGACCGACAAGGCATCGGCGTCGCCGAACGCGCGCTGCGCCACCTCGGCCGCCGTCCAGATCCCCACCCCGGGCAGAGACATCAGTGCTTGCCGCGCCTCCGCCGGAACTCGCGTGGCCAGCCGCTCCAACGACGCCGCCCGCTGCGCGACCGCAACGATCGTGCGGGCCCGGCCAGGATCGACATTCGCCCGATGGAATTCCCACGACGGGATCCGGCGCCACACCTCCGCCGAGGGGATCACCCGCATGCGTTCGGGGGCCGGGCCGGGCGCGGGGGTGCCGAACCGCGTCACCAGCAGCCGCCACGCCCGAAACGCATCGGCGCCCGGCACCCGCTGCTCGATCACCGCAGGGACCAGCGCTTCCAGCACCTGGCCGGTACGACCCAACCGCAGATGCGGCACCGCAGTCAGCGCGGCGACGACCGTCGGATCCGTCGGCGCGAAATCGGAGTGGTCGTCGTCAGCACCGAGGAACGCAGGTAATGCGTCGATGAACTCGTCGGCCCCGTCACCCCAGGCCTGCGCCCGGACCACGGTCGGGCCGTCACGCAGGATCCGCGCGGTCACGGCGCCGGAGGACAGCAGACTGGTCCGCCAGATGGCGCGGTCGGCGGTGAGCTGGAAAGTCGGATCACCCGGGCCGCGACGCAGTGGCGACAAGGTGACGCCGGGACTGGCCGGGCCCGGAAAGGTGACCGTCCGCTCGACGGGGTTCGTCTCGCCTGAAGTGAGTGCTACCGGGCTCAGGTTAGTCTCCGCGCGTACTACACGATTGCGCCCCACCTCGCCGCGGTCAAGGATGGCCACATGACGACCCCGTTCGACGACCCACAGGCCGAGCTCGCATGGATGTTCCTGCAGAGCCTGTGCGAGGACGGCGACCTCGACGAGGGGCTCGCGTTACTCAGCGACGACTTCAGCTATTGGAACAACACCACCCGCAGGTCCAGCGGAAAGGACGATCTGCGCCAGCTCTGCGAATGGCGAAAGGCGATCGTGGAACTGAGCTACGACCTGCTCGGCTGCCTCAACGACGGGCAGAGCGTGATGGTCGAGGCCCAGGCCGAGGGTGTCACCAGCACAGGGATTCGCTACGACTGTCCGATGGTGTTCATCTTCGAGACCGACGACGGACTGATCACCTCGCTGCGGGAGTACGGCGACACCCAGCTCAACATCGCCGCGTTCGGCGCCGAGACGGCTACTCCACGCTGACGGTGATCTCAGCCTTGTCGGGGTAGAACGCGACGTGTCCGGCGATCGCCCCGACCGCCGGATAGGGCTCCTCGTAGGTCCAGATCGCGTCGTCCACGGTGCCCGCGGTAGTCGTCACGCTGTAGTAGCCGGCGTCCCCTTTGTAGGGGCAGTACGTAGTGGTATCGGTGCGGGTGAGCAGCTTGCGCTCCACATCGCTCAACGGAATATATTGCACCGCCTGATAAGTCGACTCCTGCAGCGTCAGCGCGTTGCGGGTGTCGGCCACGGTCTCGCCGTTGACGCGGACTACCACCCGACCAGTGGTCGCGGTGACGGTGATCGGGTGCTCGGCGGTGGGCTGGCGTACGGACCGCTCGGTCATGGGGACCTCCTGCAGGTACGAAATGGTTTCACGGAGTCCCCAAGTCCAACACATCCCGGCCGATACGATTCCCGCATGACTCAGCCAGGAACACCGTCGGCTCAGGCAGATGTGCGCATCCGCGCCGACGCCGACGCCGTGTATGCGCTCATCACCGATCTACCGACGCTGGCCAAGCTCGCCGAAGAGACCGTCGCGATGACGTGGTATCGAGGCGATACGGCCCGCAAGGGCGCGATGTTCAAGGGCGATAACCGCAACAAGACCAGGAAGTGGACGACCACCTGCACCATCACCGAGTCGGTTCCCGGCCAGGTGTTCGCCTTCGACGTGCGCAGCGGCCTGATCCCGGTAGCGCACTGGCGTTACGACATCACCGCGGCAGACGACGGGTGCCTGGTCACCGAGGCGACCTGGGACCGCCGGCCGGGTTGGTTCCGCAAAATCGCAGGGGCGGCCACCGGCGTGCCCGACCGGGATGCGGAGAATGCCAAGAACATCGCCGCCACTCTGGCCCGGCTCAAGGAGCACGCCGAACGTTAAGGCCGCCGGGCGATGGCATCGGCGACCACCGCGATCGGCGATGTCTTCGCCCGAGCGCCTGACTCGTGCCGGTCCGCAGCCCGGTAGGCCTGGTACATCCCACGAACCCCCAACCAGCGCAGCGGTTCCGGCTCCCAGGTTTTCGACCGGTGTCCCACCCAGGGCATCCTGACCAGCGCAGTGTCGCGCCGGAGTACCAGGTCCGCGAGCGTCTGCCCCGCCAGGTTGGTCGCAGTGACGCCGTGCCCGACGTAGCCACCGGCCCACCCGAGTCCCGTCGCGCGGTCCAACTCCACCCCGGCCGACCAATCCCGCGGCACCGCAAGCACCCCACACCAGCCGTGTGCGATCCCGATCCCGCGGGTCTGCGGGAGCAGCGTGTTCAGCACCTCCCGGAGGGAGGTGATGGTGTACTGCCCGACAGCGCCGTCGCGGTCGATCCCGGACGCATAGCGGTAGGGCACCGCGCGGCCACCGATCGCGATGCGGTCATCGGCGGTGCGCTGCGCGTAGAAGAAGCCGTGGGCAGTATCGCCCAGTGTTTCGCGCCCCTCCCAGCCGATCGACTCCCACACGTCGGCGGGCAGCGGCTCGGTCGCGATCATCGCGCTGTTCATCGGCAGCCAGCGCCGTTTCAGACCGGGCAGGGTGGTGGTGAATCCTTCGGTGGCCCGCAGTACGGTCGGCGCGCGAACGGTACCGCGGGCGGTGACTGCGCGACCGGCACTGATCTGCGTCACCGGCGTCTGCTCGTAGATCGTGACGCCGAGGCGTTCGACGACGTCGGCGAGCCCACGCACCAGCTGCGCGGGCTGGATCCGCCCGCAGTGCGGGCTGAAGGCGGCCAGGTGTAGATCATCGATCCGAATGCGTTGGTTTACTTCGCTATTCGGTAGTAGCCGAACCTCGGGAACACCCCACTCGTGGCTCTCGTCGACCTCGGCCCGCAACCGCTGCGCCTGTGGTTCGTTGCGGGCGATACGAAGACTTCCGCCCTTGACGATCCCGGCCTCGATACCTTCGCGGGCCGCCACGTCGATCACCTCGTCGACGGCGCCGTTGAGCGCGCGCTGCCAGCGCACCACAGCGGGGCGGCCGTGCTTCTTGGCCAGGAGAGTGCGGTGCCCCGGAGCCAGTCCGGACAGCCAGCCGCCGTTGCGACCGGAGGCGCCGAAGCCCGCGAACCGCGCCTCGAGCACCGTGATCCGCAGCGAGGGGTCGGCCCTCTTGAGGTAGAACGCCGTCCACAGACCGGTGTAGCCGGCCCCGACGATGCAGACGTCGGCGTCCCGGTCGCCGGGCAGCGGGTCGCGCGGCTCGGGGATTTCGGTGAACCAGTGCGAGACATGACCGTTGATGGGTGTGGACACCCTACGAGTCTGGCATCGGTGGCCGACCAGTGGCACGCGCATCGGAACGGGTCCGAAGTTTCATGTTGTTGGTGTCGTCACGCCGTTGTTGTACCGCATTGTGTATCGACCGGGCGATCGGCCGGTCCGATGCTTGGGGCACGGCCGTTCCAGGGGACAGCCGACTTGCAATCAGTCTCACTCCACGGGATCGGAGGACTGACGTGGTCGATCGCCCCGTCGGTGCTAGCAGCAGCGCGACGTATCAGCCGGACACCTCGGGGGCAAGCCCTCGAACATGGGTGGACGTGGATTTGGCGGCGGTCCGCCACAACACCGCCGTCCTGACGCCTCACCGCAGTGCGCTGCTGGTAATGGTGAAGGGAAACGCTTATGGGCACGGCGCTTTCGAGATCGCCCGCACGGTGTTGGACGCGGGAGCCCAGTGGTTGGGCGTGTCCTTCGTCGAGGAAGGAATCGGCTTACGGTCGGCATCACTGACAGCCCCGATCCTGGTGACCACCGAGGCCCCGCGCGGTGACGAGGAGCGCGCGTTGCGAGCGGGACTAGATCTGACCGTCTACAGTTTCGCGGCGATCGACAGGGTCGCCGACGCCGGACGACGGACCGGAACGACTCCGCGCGTGCACATCAAGCTGAATACCGGACTCAACCGAGTGGGCGCCCCGCCGGAGCAGGCCGCCGCGTTGGCCGACCGGGCCGTCGCCGCCGGACTCGACGTGCGCGGAGTGTGGACCCACTTCGCCGTTGCCGAGCAGCTCGGCAATCCTGCGACCGAAACCCAGCTGAACCGAATGCTGGTGGCGGCTGAAACGATCCGAAGCTCGGGTCGCTGCGATCCGTGGCTGCACGCGGCCAACACCGCGGCGATTCTGGCTTACCCGGAGGCTCATCTTGACATGGTGCGCGCGGGGATCGGCATCTACGGATATCTGCCTGATCACGACCTGCCACGCGCCCACGAGATCGAACCCGCCTTGGCGTGGCGCACGTCGGTGAGCCACGTCAAGCGTCTAGCCGCCGGGCAGGGGGTCTCCTACGGTTTCACCGCGCGGACCACCGCGCCCACCACAGTGGCCACGGTGCCCGTCGGATTCGCCGACGGCTACCCCCGGCGCCTGTCGAACCGGGCCGACGTGCTCGTCCACGGTCGCCGGTTCCCCATCATGGGAACGATTGCCATGGACCAGATGTTGATCGACTGCGGCGACCAGCCCGTCGACGTCGGCGACGACGTCACGCTGATCGGCGCGCAGGGAGCACAGGTGGTCACCGTCGACGAGTTGGCGGCGCTGGCCGGCACCATAGCCGACGAAATTCTTTGCGGAATCCATCCGCGGGTGCCACGTCACTACGTGAACTGACCCCGCCAGTGGCCAGATTGTGGATGGCCGGCGACCACAAAACCAACACTTTGGCGGTACGGCGGGAAGTGTGATCCCCGACATACTTCGGAGGACTGGCGAGTGCTTCCCACTCGACGCGACACATCGGAGTGAGTACATGACAATGCCCGCCCCTCCCGCCTCAGCGGGGATCTGGTCCCAACTGGCCCGCAAGCAGGTCCGCACCGCAAGTGCCGACGAGCGTCCGTTGACCCGTAGCCTCGGACCCTTTCAGCTGGCCATGATCGGCGTCGGTTGCACGATCGGTACCGGCATCTTCTTCTCACTGTCGACCGCGGTGCCGAAAGCTGGTCCAGCCGTCGTGATTTCGTTCCTCATCGCCAGCTTGGCGGCAGGGCTGGCCGCCCTGTGCTACGCCGAGCTCGCGTCATCGATTCCCGCTGCGGGTTCGGCCTACTCCTATGCGTATGCGGTGATCGGCCAATACGCCGCGGTAGGTGTAGCCGCCTGCCTGATGCTGGAGTACGGCGTCGCGACCGCCGCGTCGGCGGTGGGGTGGAGCGGCTACGTGAACCAGCTGTACTCCGATCTGACGGGCTGGGAGATCCCCTACTGGGCGTTGCACGCCCCCGGATCATCCGACGCCGCTGGGCATTTCGGTGTGATCAACTTGCCGTCGCTGGTGTTGGTGCTGATGTGTACCGTCCTGCTGCTGCGCGGGGTACGTGAATCCATGCTGGTGAACACGATCATGGTGCTCGTCAAACTCACCGTGCTGGCGTTCTTCGTCGTGATCGCCTTCACCGCGTTCAACGCCGACAACTTCAAGGACTTCGCCCCCATGGGGGTGGCGGGCATCGGCGCGGGTACTGCGACAATATTTTTCACATTCGTTGGTATAGATGCGATTTCGACGGCCGGCGAGGAAGTTCGCGATCCGCGCAAGAACCTACCCAGGGCCATCATGATAGCCCTGGGCATCGTCTTGACGATCTACATGCTCGTCGCTGTGGCGGCTGTGGGAGCCCAGTACTGGACGGAGTTCGACGGCCAGGAAGCCGGGCTGTCGGTGATTCTGGACAACATCATGCACCAGCGGTGGCCAGGCATGGTGCTGGCGGCCGGGGCCGTCATCTCCATCTTCTCGGTCACGCTGGTGACGCTGTACGGCCAGACGCGCATCTTGTTCTCGATGGGGCGAGACTCGATCGTGTCCAAGCGATTCGCCACCGTCGGTGGGCAGTCGCACGTTCCCGTGTTCAACACCCTGGCCGTGGCGGCGGTCGTGGGGCCGGCAGCGGCGTTCATTCCGCTGGACGCGCTGGCCGACCTCACCAGCATCGGGACCATGGTCGCGTTCATCGTGGTGGCGATCTCGCTGATCGTGGCGCGGCGGGCCAGCTCGATCAAGCCCAGCTTCCGGGTTCCGCTCTACCCACTGACCCCCATCCTCACCGTCGTCGTGTGCGGCTATGTCCTGACCGGGCTCAGCTCGACCACCTGGAAGTTCTTCGCCGCGTGGATGGTGCTGACCTACGGCTACTACCTGCTTCGCGGCCGCAAGATCGCCGACGAGAACGCCGCCACACCGCCTCCACCGGTGGAATCACCCGAGATCAGTGACTCCACACCGCAACTCGATCAGCACTGATCGCCAATCGCAACATCGGAAACAGAGAAAAGGACGACTCATGACCTCCGTCGACGGGAGCGCTCTGTGGAGTGCGCAAGCCCATATGCCGACCGTGTCCGACCGCCGCATCGTCATCACCGCCGGCTCCGGTGCGTATGTCGAAACCCGGAGCGGCGAAAGGCTACTGGACGCCACAGCAGGGCTCTGGCACGCCAACATCGGTCACGGCCGCCCGGACTTGGCCCGCGTTGCCTACGAGCAGATGGTCAAGCTGGAGACCTATCACGTGTTCAACCGGTTCGCCAACGACCAGGCGCTGGCCCTGACCGACCGGCTCAGCGCATTGTCACCGATCAAGAACCCGAAGGTGATCTTCGGCAGCGGAGGTTCCGAGGCGGTCGAGGCGGCGTGCAAACTCGCCCGCCGACACTGGCAGCTGGAGGGCCGCACCGGAAAGCGCATGGTTCTCAGCCGCCAGTACTCCTATCACGGTGTGCATGGATTCGGTTCCAGCATCGCCGGTTTGGACTTCAACCGGGAAGGCTACGGAACCGAATCGCTCATCCGGGAGACCGCACGCATCGATCACCTCGACATCGCCACGGTGGAGCGCCAGATCCTGGACCTTGGCGCCGGCAACATCGCCGCCATCATCACCGAGCCGATCATGGGCACCGGTGGCGTGTACCCGCCGCCTCCGGGCTATCTGGAAGGACTGCAGCGGCTGGCGGCGCAGCACGACATCCTGTTGATCGCTGATGAAGTCATCACCGGATTCGGGCGTACCGGCGAGATGTTCGCCTGCGAGTACTTCGGTTTCGCCCCTGACATGCTGTTGATGGCCAAGGGGATCACCTCGGGCTACGCCCCGCTCGGTGGGGTTCTGGTGGCGCCCCGGATCTGGGAACGGTTCTTCAGCGGTGCCGACGCACCGATCTACCGGCAGGGGACGACGTATGCCGGACACGCGGTTGGTTGCGCGGTGGCATTGGCGCACCTGGACATCCTGCAGAACGAGAATCTGTTGCCACGGGTGTCCCGCCTGGCGCACCACTTGGAGCAGGTGCTGGGGAACCTCTGCGGCACAGCCGGTGTGGTCGAGGTGCGCACCAGCGGGCTCATCGGGGGCGTGCAGGTCGACGCGGCGTTATCCGCCGACCGGATCATCGATCACGCCTTGGATAACGGCGTGATTCTTCGAATGTTGCGGGGCAACACCATTCAAGTCAGTCCGCCGTTCGTGGTAACCGAGGGCGAGATCGACCAGATCGCCGCGGCAGTGGCTGGCGCCGTCGCGGCCGCCCAGGCGGTGTCGGTATGACCACGACGCCTTTGTTGTCGTCGCAGCTCGTCGCGCCCGATCCCAGCCTGCTGGCGGCCTCGGATCACCTCATCGCCGCCCTGCCCACCGCGTTACGCGTCGGTGGCGGAATCCCGATCGAGAAGTCGCCGCGCCCGCCGGTGAGCATCGCCGATCCCGGCACCGGCCAACAGATTGAGGTCGTGTTCGACGCCGACGCCGACACCGCCCGGCACACCGTCGGCGTGGCGGCCGACGCAGGACGTGAGTGGGCGTCGACCACCACGCGGCAGCGCTCCGACGTCCTGCGGCGAGCATACGAGCTGATGCTGGCTCGCCAGAATGACTTCGAGTTGCTCATCGCTCGCGAGATGGGTAAACCTCTGAGCGAGGCGCGCGGCGAATTCGTCTACGGGTCGGACTTCGTCCGGTGGTACGCCGACGAGGCGGTTCGGCCGGGAGGGACGGTGCGGCCCAGCCCCTACGGGGACGGGCGGTTGCTGTCGAGCCGCTCGCCGGTGGGCCTGTGCCTGCTGATCACGCCATGGAACTTCCCGCTCGCGATGGCGACCCGCAAGATCGCGCCGGCCCTGGCGGCAGGCTGCTCGGTCATCCTCAAGCCCGCGACACTGACGCCGCTGACCAGCTTGCTCTTTGCCGACCTGTTGCGGGAGGCGGGTGTGCCCGAGGGTGTGGTGAACGTCGTAACCAGCTCGCGGGCCGGTGAGTTGAGCAGCGCGGTGATGAACGACTCACGGGTGCGCAAGGTTTCGTTCACCGGATCCACCGAGGTCGGTGTCAAGCTGCTTGAGCAAGCCGCCGGCCAGGTCCTGCGTACCTCGATGGAACTCGGTGGCAACGCGCCGTTCCTCGTGCTGGACGACGCTGATCTCGAACTCGCGGTGGCCGGGGCGATGAAGGCCAAACTGCGCAACGGTGGACAGTCTTGTATTGCGGCCAACCGGTTCCTGGTGCAGGACGGGATCGCCGCGGCGTTCACCGAAGCCTTCACCGAGGCGATGAGCGCGACCGTCGTGGGGCACGCCATGGGCCACGGCGTGCAGATGGGCCCGCTCATCGACACCAAGGCTCAGGCGTCGATGGAATTATTGGTCCAGAAGGCCATTTCGGAGGGAGCCGAGGTGCTCACCGGCGGGCACTCGATCGACTCTGCGGGCAGCTTCTTTGCCCCGACAGTGCTCGATCGGGTGCGGCCGGACTCACGGATCGCGCATACGGAGATCTTCGGTCCGATCGCCACGATCACTCGATTCGCGACGGACGCCGAAGCGCTGGCGTTGGCGAATGACACGCCCTACGGGCTGGCCAGCTACGTCTTCGGTCAGGACATCGACCGGGTCCTTTCGGTCGCCGACCGCCTCGAGACGGGCATGGTCGGTATCAATCAGGGCGTCGTCTCCAACGTCGCGGCACCCTTCGGCGGTATCAAACACTCCGGTGTCGGCCGTGAGGGTGGCTCCGAGGGCTTGGAGGAGTACCAGAACATCCGGCTCTACAACATCGCGCAGCGCTGAACGCGCGGTGCGCCGGCGGCCACACCTGGGCGAAAACTGTTGTGCGCAAGGTGTTGCACGGATCAGCCCGCCTGTCCATCACTGTGTCGCTACCGAGGCGGTACCCAGAACTGCGAATCTGATCGCGACCAACCGTCATCACCACGACGCAAACGAACAGGAGACAGCCAATGGCCGGCCGCTTCGATGGCAAGGCAGCGATCGTGACCGGAGCGACCTCCGGTATCGGCCGGACGATCGCCGCCAGACTGCACGATGAAGGCGCGGCCGTCGTCATCACCGGACGCGACGAACAACGCGGCCGCGACGTGGTGCAACGATTGGGCGACCGGGCCCGTTTCGTCGCCGCCGACCTGACCAGCGCCGAAGGCGCCGACACCGTCGTGGATACTGCCACTGCGGTATTCGGGCGCCTCGACGTGCTGGTCAACAATGCCGCCGTCGACCACACCGGCGGCCTGATCGACACTCCTATGGCCGAGATCCGAGAAACCTTCGAGGTCAACGTGTTCGCGGCCATTCGCATGCTGCAAGCCGCAGCGCGGGCGATGACGGAAAGCGGGGGCGGCGCCATCGTCAACATCACGTCGCGGCTAGCGACGATCGGCGTGCCCACCATGGCGATCTACAGCGCCTCCAAGGGGGCAATGCGGTCCTTGACTCGGGCCGCCGCCGTCGAATTGGCACCCAAGCACATCCGCGTCAACGATGTGGCTCCCGGCATGACCAAGACACCGCTCTACGACGCATGGCTTGCGGCCCAAGCTGATCCAGCCCAGACCGAGGACGACGTGGTGGGCGCCATCCCGCTTGGGCGGCTGGCCCACCCCGACGACGTCGCCGCCGCCGTGGCCTACCTCGCCTCCGACGACGCGCGCTATGTCACCGGCGCCACCATGCCGATCGACGGCGGCTACACCGCCCAGTGAACACGCTCACCGCCACCGAACGAAGGACTCTCGTGACCACCGCTTACACCACCGGTACCACCACACTGCCCTGGTCTACCCGACGCGACGCGCTGATCGGGTCCGTCATCGACTCCAGCACCTCGTTGCTGGCGCGCCAAAGCCACGATATCGTCCGATTCGCGATGGGAAGCCCTGCCGCAGAGGCGATCCCCGTCGATCTGCTGAGTGAGATCAACGGCCGCATCAGCGCCACGCACGGTGCCGACGTCCTCGACTACGCCGCCACCGAAGGTCATCCCCTGTTGCGGACCGCGCTGCTGGAATTTCTCGACACCACCGACGAGGCCACCGTCGACGAGCGGCTCATGATCACCTCAGGCGGGATGCAAGGACTGGACCTGGCCGGCAAGCTCTTCGTCGATCCCGGCGACCTGGTCATCGTGGAAGCCCCGACCTATACCAACGGCACCGCCACCATGCTGTCCTACGGCGCCGATATCGAGGAGGTCCCCACCGATCAGGACGGGATGGTTGTCGAACTGCTCCCCGAGATCGTCAAACGAGCCGGCCGCACACCCAAGGCCATCTACGTCATCCCGAACTTCCAGAATCCGTCGGGAACCACCCTGTCGTTGGCCCGCCGGACCCAGCTGATCGAGCTGGCACGGCAATGGAATTGCATCATCATCGACGACGATCCTTACGGGCTCTTGAGATTCGAAGGTCAACCGCTGCCCAGTCTGCGAGCCCTCGGCGAGGGTGACCCACTGATCTTCTCGGTACGCACCTTCTCCAAGGTCCTCGCACCGGGACTACGAGTCGGATGGGTCGACGCCGACCCCCGCATCGTCGAGAAGATGATCGCCGCAAAGCAGGCCATGGATACCTGTACGAATCTGCCCGGCCAACTCGTCGTCGCCGACTTCCTGACCGGAGGTCACCTGCCGGCGCACCTCGACCGACTGCGCGACCTCTACCGCACCCGCAAGCGAGCGATGCAGGACCAGCTGACCCACCATCTGTCCGACAAGGCGACGTGGACCGACCCGGCAGGAGGCTTCTTCCTCTGGCTGACCGTGCCGGGTATCGACACCTCCACGCTGTTCGAAACCGGGCTCGCCGGAGGCGTCGCCTTCATTCCCGGTCGCGCGTTATCGGCCGGCGGCAACTTCGGCGACGCGCTGCGCCTGTGCTTCGCCTCCACAGCGCCCGAGCGCACAGCGGTGGGAATTCAGCGGCTCGCCACCAGCATCGAGGCACTGTCAGTTGGCACGCGGACCTAGAGTGCCGAATTCAGTCGCCGGACGCGCATGCTGATGTCCAGCATCAGCCGGTCGTCATGGGAATCGAGATCACGTTTGGTCAGCTCCTCGATCCGGGTGAGCCGGTAGATCAACGAGTGCCGGTTCAGATGCAGCCGCCGCGCCGCCGAGGACACGTTGCCATTCTCCGCAAGGTAGACCGCCAGCGTGCCCAACAGATCGGAACCCCGTTCGCCGTCGGCCCGTTCCAACGGCGTGACGGCCTCTCGAGCGAGGTTGATGGCCACCGGGTCGGATGCCAACGCGCTCAACAACATGAACGGCCCTAGATCATCGGCCCGTCCCAACCTGCCAGGCCCCACCGTGGCCCGCGTCACCGCGACCGCGGTGCGCGCCTGCGCGGCGGCTTCGAACAGATCCCCCAGATGGTGAACGCCGCCGGCGAGGCCCCACGACACACGGTCGGAGAACTGCGAGAGTGCGGGTTCATCGAGCAACGAGGCCAAATCGGGTTCACGGTGATCCAGGCAAACCAAGATCTCACTCTCGCGGTGGGTGGCCACACTGGCCGGGTACTGCAAGCGCATACGCACCCGCCGAGTCAGGTCGGCGGCAACGTTGATGCTGGCGGTGCCGTCATCAGAGGCCTCCACCAGGCCGAGCGCCACCTGAAGCCGGGCATTCGACGGATACCCCAACAAGGCCGATCGAGCGGCAAGTTCGTCGGTCCCAATCGCCTCGGAACCAGTTGCCCACCACATGAACTGGCCCCTGGCGCGAGAGCCGAACTCTTCGGCCGCCTCCTGACGCAACAACTCGATCGCGCACGCCGTCGCCCCATGGCGCACCGCTTCGTCAACACCGTCCGCGGCGACCGCTCCCCCGCCTCCGTGATCGACCACGACTACCCAACCCAACGTCTGCCGGCGACCGACGATCGCCGCGACGATGAACGACCCATCTGCGACGTCGATCCGTCGGGGCGAGGAAGGCGGCGAGTGATTCATCCGGGACCGCAAGGGATCTAAGGGATTTGGCCCTCCTGGCGGGGCAATGGTGAGGTCTGCTGCAAGGGGACCCTGCCCGATCACCGCGCCGCTCACGTCCAGGATGAGCGACGGCATTGCCGTGACACCCTCCAAGGCATGCGCGATCCCCTCCACGCCGCCGGTCTCCAGAAGCGCACGGGTGAACGCCGATGGCAGGTCGTCACCGGCCCGACCGGAGTGCGACCGCTGGACGTAGAGCAGGTCGATCAGCACCCGGGAAATATCGGAGAACCGCACCTCCCAGGGAATGGCCAACAACACCACCCCATGACGGCGTGCGCAGTCCTGCACGGCCGGCGGCACCACCGGATGATGCGCACCCACCCCGACGCTCAAGCACACCGCTGCCGCACCCGCGTGGGCGCTCTGCTCGACAAGAGCTTCCAGTTGTTCTGCGTCGCAGCCCATCCCGGTCGTCAAAACGAAATCACCTGGCGACACGAAGTTCTCAATCGGCCACTCGATGACCGACACCCACGTCACGGCCACGTCAAGACGATCCTGGCCTGTCACCACCACGACTGGGGCGAGCACGCTCGCGCTCAAACACGATGCGACGGTCAAAATTGCCCGCGCGTCGCCACTCGGCCCGCGATCGTCAGCCATACAGTCCCCTTGCGTCTGAGACTTCAAGGGTAATGCCCACCGCGCAGGATCGGTGCACACTGCGGACAATGCCAGGCCGACATCCGGATACCCACGACGACACGGAACATGCCGGGGGAGAGCCGATTACGGGGCCCATCGACACCCACGATGGCCCACACCATGAAGATCCTTCATCAGACGAGACAAAAGCACCCCGGTGGCGACGAGTCTTCGGCGTGTCATGCCCTGGAACGAATATTCGTCGCTTGCGGGTGTGAGGCACACGGCCCGCCCGACGACGAGCTCATCGGCAGGTCGGGTCTAGCTGGTCTACTTGCTCTTGCGCTTGGCCTCTCGCAGCGCCAACCAGAATTTGGCGGCCTCACGGATCGAATCCTCGACTGGCATTGGCTGCCAGCCGAGTTCACGCTTGGCCTTGGAGCAGTCCACGTCGGCCTCGGCCCGCATCAACCGGACCGACTGAAGAGTGAGCCGCTCGTCGGTGCCCTTGAACCGAGCCTTCAGCGTGCCCAGCGCGCCCATGCCGTACAGCAGAGGCACGGGGACCGAACGCTTGGGCGGCGCCACCCCGACCTCGTCGGCGGCGATCCGCACCACCTCGCGATTGCTGATCATTCGCTCGGAGATCAGATAGCGCTCCCCGACGGTTCCGCGTTCGGCGGCCAGGATCATCGCCCGCGCGGCGTCCGCGACACCGACCGCTTCCAGCGAGATCCCGTCCAGCACGAACGGCATCTTCCCGAACACCGTGCCCGCGATCAGGGCGCCGTGCGGCGTCATCCCGTAGTCGCCGGGGCCGTAGGTGGTGGACACACACATCGCGACGGCGGGCAGACCACGCTCTTTCGCAGCGGCCAGGACGAGATCCTCGGCCTGGATCCGGGACTGCACATACGCCGTCAGATGCCTGCGGTCGATCTGGTCGGCCTCGGTGGCGACTCGGCCACGCTTGCGCCCGACCGTCGAATAGCTGCTGGTGAAGACGAATTTCTTCAGGCTGCCTGTGGCGGCCAGTTGGCTGGCCACGTCGAGCACCCCACGGAGTCCCTCGACATTGGTGTGGAACAGCGGACCGGTGTCGCGCAACCACGCGCGGGTGTCCACCACGCAGTAATAGACGACATCGCAGCCGTCCATCGCCTCCCGCACGGTGTCCAGATCGAAAATGTCGCCGACGAAGCGGGTGACGTCGAGGTCGTCGATGCTGACGGTGTTCGCGCCGGACCGCACCATCACTCGCACCTCGGCGCCATCGGCGACGAGCTGGCGGGTGACGTGCGAGCCGAGGTAGCCGTTGGCGCCTATCACAAGTTTCGGAGGATTGCTCATGACGTCTTCTTGTCTCCGTACTGCTTCATCCAGGCCTCGGCCTCGGCGTCGAGGGTGCCGAGTTCGGCTGCCTTGCGGCACCATTTGAGCGTCGCCTTCACGAAGCGCAGCGGGTTGTAGACGTCCTCCTGCCGGCTCCACTTGCCGTCGCCGGCGTAGGTGACGATCGAGATGTTCGTGGCGCTGATAATGGTGCCGTCACCAGGATCTCGCATCGGGTTGTCCAGCTCGCAGATGACGCGACCGGTCGGTTCGTCGATCACGGTCCACAGCGACGGGAACGCCGTCATGTAGCTGCCGGGGAACACCGTCATGGTCCGGTATATCCACTCGCGGACCTCGTCGCGGCCGTGCATGGTGCCCGCCGCGTGCTCCACGTAGGTGATGTCGTCGGTGTAGTGCGCCACCCATGCATCCCAGTCCTGGGTCTTGGCGGCCCGGTCGACCGTCTGCTCGAAAGTCTGAAAGGCTGCCGCCAGTTCGTCGTGGGTAAAGGCCTTCGGGGATGCAGAAGTGCGAGTCACAGTTAAAAACTAGAACACGTTCTATCTACGTTTGTCGAGAATCGACAGCGGACCATCGATCAGGGGCCGGGCGAGCGGCGGCGGTTCTTGCCCTTTGCCTCATAGAGCTCGGAGTCGGCGCGGCCGTACAGCTCTGCGATATCCGCGCTGTCACCGGCTGCCGACGCGGTCCCGATACTGGTGTCGGGCGTGTGCAGTCGGATACCTCCCACGAATTTCTCCGCGACAGTGGGCTCGCGGCCGGCTCGATCCGAAATGCAGGCGGCGAACTCGTCACCGCCGAGTCTGGCCACCACCGCGCCCGCCGGCGCGATACTGCGCCAGCTCTTGGCGTGCTCGATCAGATGCTCGTCACCTGCGAGATGTCCACGGGTGTCGTTGATCTGCTTGAAGTCGTCGATGTCCAGGACGACCACCGTGACGGTCCATTGCGCCGAGCGGGACCGCGCGAGCAGATCCGCCGTGGCGAGTTCCCAGCCGGCTCGGTTGAGGAGACCCGTCAAGGGATCGGTACACGCGGCGGCCACCAGCGCCCGCGTCACCAGCCCGAACGTTTCGGCGGCGCCGACGATAGCGACCGCGAAGATGAAGTAGTCGATCGACAACTTCGGTGCCGGTGCGACGGCCAGCGCGAGCACCGTTGCGGCGGTGAGCACACCCACCAGAATCACGCCACGGCGAGGCGGGTTGAACGCGCGCAGATACATCGCCAGGAACATCGGCGCGAGCAGGCAGGCGAACTCGGCCATGATCGCGCGGTGGAAGGCCATCACGATCGGCGTGGCGGCCATGGCCGCGATCGTTGCCGGGGCGAGTTGGTCGGGCCGGACCGCAAGCCAGGCCAGCGCCGCAAGCCCCAGACCGATCGCCGCGACGCCCCCCGTCGGATTCGAATACGTCAGATCGTGGCGGACCGGAAAGAAAGTGAACACCACGCCGTAGACGAACAGAAAAGTCGTGGCGCCCAGAAAGATCCGGAGCAGGCGGACTTGCTGACGCCCGTAGACGCCGCGGCCTGCGTCGGTACGCAGCCGCAATCGATGACGGCGAGCGCTCCGTCTTGGACCCATCCGCCAACTCCCCTGCCCCGGTGCGGTGTTGCCGACGATGGGCCAATTCTGGCACTCGGGGATTCGGCGGCGCGCGCCAGGTCGGTCGAGAATCGGGACTCTACAGATCCAGCACCAGATCGTCGGTGGGGGCAGCGCAGCAAATCAACACCTCACCGGCCGGCGGTAGCTCGAGCGGTTCCGTCATGTAGGCCGTATCGCCCGACAGCACCGCCGTCGAACAGGTGTGACAGACGCCGGTGCGACATGACCACCGCGTCGGCACATCGCACGCCTCTGCCAGCTCAAGGATGGTCCGTTGCTGCGGCGCCCAGTGGACGCCCAACCCCGACCTGGCGAACGTGACAAGCGGCCCCGCACCGGGCGGACCCGGGGGCTGATGCGGTTCGGGATGATCCGCCGCGAGCACGCCAGGGTTGATGGCCGACCGAGCGCCGAAAATCTCGCTGTGAATCGCGGTCGGTGCCATTCCCAGCGAGATCAGTGCCGCCGTCATGTCGGTCATGAACGCGTCCGGTCCACAGAGGTACGCCGACGCGATCGACGGAAGGCCAAGGGCGCCAAGCGCAGTGGCGTCGGGGCGCGACTCGGTGGCAGTGTGGAACGTTCGCTCGTGGCCGTCGGACAACCGGGCGATCAGGCCATGCGCCTCGGCAGCGAAGACGTGGAGTTGCTCGTCGCGTGCGACGTGGATCCACCACACCTGCCGGGCGCTGGCCGCCGCGGCGAGGTGGGCCAGCATCGCCAGCACCGGCGTGGCACCGATACCCGCCGACACCAACAGCACCGGCTCGTCACCGTCATCGAGAACGAATTCGCCTCGCGGCGAAGCAATTTCGATCGCCCCGCCGACGGCTACGGTCTGGTGCAGATATCGGCTGACCGCACCGTGCGGTTCCTGCTTGACGCTGATCCGGTATTCACCCGGGCGCCAGCCGGAGATCGAATAGCTGCGGACCTCACGCCGATCACCGATAGGCACCCGCACGGTCAGATACTGGCCCGGCACCGGGGGTGTGGAGACGTCGCCGCGCAGGTAGATCGACGTGACGTCGGCCGTCTCCACCTGCACCCGGCTGACCCGGAACAGCCGGAATCCCGGCCACCCCGTCGGGACCGGGGCAGGAGCCAACAGTTCCAGGAAAGACTGCCGCCAGCCTTGGCTCAGCGCCGGAATGGCCGCGGCGACCGCCAGCCGGGCAGGATCCCGGTTGGGCAGGTACAGCAGCGCGTCCGCCTCGGCGACACTCACCTGCCCCTCCCCGGAATGGGTTTTCACGATGTCGTCACCGGGCGCGACGAGACCTTCGGTGATCACCCGAAAGTAGAAGCCGGGCCGATGGTGCGCGACCACCAGCGCCGGCATCCGCGGCTCGGCCATCCGCATCCCGAGCCGGAAGCACGTCACACGCGGTTGGGTGACTTCGAACAGTGCCTCGCCGATCTGATAGCGATCACCGATGCACACCGTGTCGTCGGTCAAGCCATCGACGGTGAAGTTCTCGCCGAACTGCCCGGTCTCGATGGCTGATCGGCCGAGAAACTCCTGCCAGTAGCGGTACGAGTCGAGTTGGTAGACGAAGACGGCGCGGTGTTCGCCGCCATGCCCGTGCAGATCACCCTGCCCGTCACCGTCGATGTTGAGCCTGCGGACCATCCGCGGGCCGTCCACCGGTGTTTTCCACACGCTGGTGAACACGATCTCGTCGTTCCAGGGCACGTTCTTGGGCAGCCCCACGTTGACTGAGTGCAAGGTCGGCACACTCTCGATTGTGGTCCATCGGGGCGCGTCTGACATGGGATTATCTGCACCTCAGTTGAGGTTGTTCCAGGCACAATCCAGGAAGGGCCCGATGGCATACCCCAATCAGAAACCGGCATACAACAAGAACCCGGCGGCTGTGAGCGCACTGTCGCCCGAGCAGTACCAGGTCACCCAGAAGAACGGCACTGAGCGGCCGTTCACCGGTGAGTACTGGGACAACCACGAGCCAGGCATCTACGTCGACGTGGTCTCCGGCGAGCCGCTGTTCGCCTCCACCGACAAATTCGAGAGCGGCTCGGGCTGGCCCAGTTTCACCCGGCCGATCTCAACCGAGAACGTGATCTCCAAGCGCGACTTCAGTCATCTGATGCTGCGCACCGAGGTGCGGTCCGCGCACGGCGACAGCCACCTGGGCCACGTCTTCAACGACGGACCGAAATCCGAGGGCGGGTTGCGCTACTGCATCAACTCGGCTTCGCTGAAGTTCATCCATCGCGATGACCTCGCGGCGCAGGGCTACGGCGAGTACCAGCCCCTGTTCGAGAAGGCCACGCAGACCAAGGAGGACAAGTGAGCGACTATCAGAAGGCGATCCTGGCGGGCGGCTGCTTCTGGGGCATGCAAGATCTGATCCGCAAGCAACCCGGCATCGTGTCCACCCGGGTCGGGTACACCGGCGGCCAGAACGCCAACCCCACCTACCGCAATCACCCCGGCCATGCCGAGGCCATCGAGATCACCTACGACCCGGCCCAGACCGATTTCCGGAATATCCTGGAGTTCTTCTTCCAGATCCACGACCCGTCGACGAAGAATCGGCAGGGCAACGACGTCGGCAGCAGCTACCGATCGGCGATCTTCTATCTCGACGACGAGCAGAAGCGCGTTGCGCTGGACACCATCGCCGATGTCGACGCCTCCGGCCTGTGGCCGGGCAAGGTGGTCACCGAGGTGACGCCGGCCAGTGACTTCTGGTTGGCCGAACCGGAGCACCAGGACTATCTCGAGCACTACCCGAACGGCTATACCTGCCACTTCCCCAGGGCCGGTTGGAAGCTACCGAAGCGAGCGCGCGTCTAGTTCCCGCTGGTGGGCGCGTTTCGTCGACACCCGACGACGCGCCCGCCTTCTTCGGCGTGAACGCCATTTTTTCACCCGGCGCGGCTGCTATCGCAATGGTGAAGTGACGCAACACCGTTCGTAGGACGACGTCCATCACCATATAGGCGAAGCCGGCACCGATACCGCGACGTGTAACACAGCCGAATAGCCTTGCGTAACCCGCCATGACGCGTCGGCCGGAGAAGTCGATCACCGGCCGGTTGCGCTGGGTCGCGAAAATGGTTATCTGACAGTCCTTTTCGACGGAGCCGCCACCATCGGCGCGCCCTGCAGGCCGAGCAGCAAGCCGGTCAGCGTGTGGGCCTCTCGCCGAGCCACGGCAGCTCCCCCCGCCTATCCGCAACTGGAAGCTCCGCCGGAGGTGCCCCCGGTGGCCTAAGCGAGCATCACTAGTTCGCCGTGTGGCTCGCCGCGAACCAGCCGGGCGTTGCCGGCAAGGTGGGTTCCAGTCAACGTCGCAACCACGATGCCGGTCGCCAGGCGGGTCTTGCCGGTTCCCGCGATAATGGTCGAAGCCGCTCTCCTCCAACGACTTTCGAGGAGGAGGAACCGGGTATGCAGGATCTGATCCGCAACCAACCCGGCATCGTGTCGACCCGGGTCGGGTACACCGGCGGCCAGAACGCCCAATAGAAGCCAATAGAAGCCAGCCGGTAGTCAGTCAGTAAGGCACGTATCACGAGTCGCGCTGCGCCCATTGGGCCAGTGCGATTTCTGTCGTTATGTGGTCGAGCGCCCACGTCGTCGCACCGCGCAGGGACCCGTCGTCGCCGTGATCGCCGTCGCGAACCGGTGGTGCCGATGATTTCCGGAAGGCCATCAGCCCGTCGCGGTAGGCGTCGGAAAAGGCCTGCGGGGCCGCCGCCCGGAACGGCACGGCCAGGCCGCTGAGGGTCACGACATCGGGATCGTGCAGATTCACCAGCCCTCCGATGCCGGCGCCGAGCGCCGAGGCGACGGACTCCAGCGCCGTGCGCGTGTCACCGACAGCGGCTCGACCCAGCACGTCATGGGCGTAGCCGACGGGGTCATCGGGCGGCGGATCGCCGAGGTGACGAGCCACGGCCCTGCCGTCGATCGACAGATCCCAGCAGCCCCGTGCACCGCACGGACAGACCATCGCGCGGTCGCCGAACGGCACGTGGCCGTATTCGCCCGCGGCGCCGTGCGCGCCGGTGACCGGCTCACCATTGACCACCAGCGTGCCGCCGAGGCCGACCGCGACGAGCACGTGCAGTGCGGTGCCGGCGCCGCGGGCGGCGCCCGTGCGGGCCTCGGCCAGACCGGCCAGCGTCGCATCGTTGCCCAGCAGCAACGGGATATCCGCGGCGCCGCCGGGCAGCTCTGCCGTCAAGACCGACAGGTCGACGTCGGTCCAGCCCCTGGTGGTGAACTGCACCAACCGGGCGTCACTGACGGTGCCCGCCACCGATACCGCGACGGCCCGGATCCGGCCCGCCTGCCGGGCTCGGACGGCCGCGATCGCCGCCGCCATGTCCGCCAGCAGCTGCTGCTGGCTGCCGCCGGCATGGCGGGCCTGCGCCACGATCGCGAGTTGGCCGTCGAGCCCGGCGAGCGCCAGCCGCCAGTCCCCGGCCCGCAGTTCGGCTGCCAGCACCTGCGGCCCGTCCGGATGAGCACCGAGGATGGTCGTCGGCCTTCCGCGGCCCGCGGCGGGCGCCGGGGTCTCGTCGAGCAGCCGCGCCTTGCGCAATCGAGCGACCAGATCGGCCGCGCCGCCGGTGCTGATCCCCAGCTGCCCCGCCGCCGCGGCCCTGGTGATCCCCGGCTCGGCACGAGCTAGCGCGATGAGCTGGGCAGCACCGAACCAGCGCTGTTGCGCCGCAGACGGGGAGTCCTGGTTTTCGCGGGTCATCTCAGTCAGTCATATTCTCACTTGTTTAAACTCGATCACTGAGTATATTCATGGCAGTGACATCACCGAGTTCGACGACACTGGTCGACCCTGTGCACGGCGGTCTGCGCCAGCATCGAGCCGGACTGCTGTCCCTGGCGATGGCGTCGTGCCTGGCGGTCACGACGGAGATGCTCCCGGTCGGACTCCTGCCGGCGATCGGGCAGTCGTTCCGGATCACGGACTCGGTCACCGGGCTTCTGGTGAGCCTCTACGCCGTCATGGTCGCGTCGTTGGCCGTTCCCCTGACCGTGGCCACCGCCAGGTTCGCGCGCAAGCCACTGCTGCTGGCAACCGTGCTCTGCTACGCGATCAGCAATGTGATCGTCGCCCTGGCTCCCACCTTCGCCGTGCTGGCCGCCGGACGGGCCATCGGCGGGACCACGCACGCCCTGTTCTTCTCCCTCTGCATCGGCTACGTGCCACGCCTGGTCACCGGCGCGCAGGTCGGGCGGGCGCTGGCCATCGCGACCGGTGGAGCCACCGCGGGCTTCATCGTCGGTGTCCCGCTGGCCACCTCGCTCGGGACCGCGCTGGGCTGGCGGGTCTCCTTCACCGGACTGGCTGCCCTTTCGTTGCTCACCCTGGCCCTCGTCGCGAAACTGCTACCACCGGTCAGCAACGAGGCGCCCGTGCGACCAGTGCAAAACCACAGCGGTCGTGCCGCTTTGACGGCGGTCGTGGCATCCAACTCGCTGACTTACCTCGGCCAGTTCACGCTGTACACGTTTGTCAGCGTGCTGTTCCTGGCGGCGGGCGCCCGCCCGGCGTTCGTCGGTCCGCTGCTGCTGTTGTGCGGTGTCTGCGGGTTGGCCGGACTGGCTTATGCCGCAAAGAATTTGGACCGTCGACCGCGACGCACCATGGGTGTCGGCCTGGGCTTGAGCATCGTGGCGATCCTCGTCCTGGGCGCCGGATTTCCGCTGCTCGTGCCGGTGATCGTCGCGGCGGCGATCTGGAACGGCGTGTTCGGCGGCGTTCCGTCGATCTACCAGGCCTGCGCGGTGCGCACCCATGCGGTGGCCCCGGAGCTGGCCGGCGCCTGGGTCAACGCGAGTGCCAACTTCGGGATCGCCGGCGGAGCTGCGATCGGTGCAGCGTTGCTCCCGCTCACCGGTCTGAGCGGGTTGCCGTGGGTCGCAGCGGCATTGATCGGTGCCGGCCTCGCGGTGAGTATGCTTGCGCGCCGGGCATTTCCGACACGGCCAGTCTAGTCAGCGCCTGCGCACAGTGACGCGGCCGCCCTTTTTCGGAGTGAATGCCACACCGCGCGAATGCCACTTCTCGTCCGGCTTCGATGTCGTCTCGATAGTGAAGTGCCGCAAAACCGTTCGCAATACGACGTCCATCTCCATATTCGCGAACGCCGCACCGACGCAGCGGCGGGTGCCGCCGCCGAACGGAATCCAGGCGAACGTGTTGGGTCGGTTACCGATGAAGCGCTGCGGGTCGAACTGATCCGGGTTCGGGAATTCATCAGTGTTGGAGTGCAACTGGCCGATGCTGACCATCACCGAATAGCCCTTCGGAATTCGCCACTGCCCCAGCTCGATCGACGGGGCGAGCACGTGGCGGCCGGCGAAGTCGATCACCGTGCGGGCCCGCTGCACTTCGAGAATCGTGGCCTGACGCAACTCGGCGCCATCGGTGTCGGCGTCGGCCTCCGCGACCAGATCCGCGAGCACCCGAGGGTGCCGCGAGAGGCGCTCGAAGGCCCACGCCAGCGTCGAGGCCGTCGTTTCGTGCCCCGCCGCCAACAACGTCAACAGCTCATCGGCAATCTCGCTGCGCGACATCGCCGAACCGTCCTCGTAGGTGCTGCGCAGGAATAGCGCCAACACATCGGTGCGCTCGTCGAGGCGGGGGTCTGCCGTGGCCTGCTCGATCAGGAAATCGATGACGGCGTTGTATTCGCGGCGGTAGTCCGCCAGCTTGCGCCACGGACTGAAGCGGCCGAAATCGCGCGTCGGCGTCGGCAGCACCACCAGTCGCGAACCCAGCGTCACCCACGGCGGGATGATCCGGCGCAGCTTCTCCAATTCGGCGCCGTCGGCACCGAAGATCGCCCGCAGGATGATGTTCAGGGTGATGCGCATCATCGGTTCGAGAGTCTCGAACTCGACACCCTGCGGCCAGGACGCCGTTTCCCGCAGCGTCTCCTCTTCGACGATTTTCTCGTAGTTCTTGATGCTCCTGCCGTGAAACGGCGGGGTGAGCAACTTACGCCGCTTGCGGTGATCGGCACCCTCGAGGGCGAATACCGATCCTGGGCCGAACACCCGGCTCAGGTTCGGCTGCAGATTGCCCAGATCGTCGGTGCTGGTGGTGAAGACCTGCTTGGCCATCGCCGGGTCGGTGACGATCACGACATTGCCGAAAACCGGGATCCGCAGCGTGAAAGCCCCGTCGTATTTCGGTGCCAGCAGCCGGGTCATCGGCCTGCGCAGCGCCACGAATGCGGCGGCCTGAAGCACCTTGGGAATCCGCGGCGAAGGCGGGACCTGCAATGGCAGATCCGTCTCCTGTCCGATGACGGTCTCGGTCATGTCGGTATCCCTCCCAGGCAGGGCGCGGTACCGCGTCGTACCGCCGGCTTCTGGAGTACGGTACTCCCTAGTACCAGGGCCGGGCAAGAGGCTGGCGGAATTGGAGGACGACGGCGGTGACCTCACCCGATACAGCCGAACGCCATGGCGCGACCGAGCCGGGCGGCACCGGGCACCCGTTTCGCGGCCGGCTGCTCGACGGGCTCGGCCAGTCCATTCGTGAGCGCGGTTACCGCGAGACCACCGTCGCCGACATCGTTCGGCACGCCAAGACCTCGAAGCGCACGTTCTACGGGCAGTTCGCCAGTAAGGACGATTGCCTGCTGGAACTACTCGATATCGACAACGACCGGATGATCGCCGATATCCGCGCCGCCGTGGACCCCGAAGCCGATTGGTATACCCAGGTCGAACAGGCCATCGATTCCTATGTCGGCACCATCGAATCGCGACCGCCCATCTGGCTGACCTGGATCCGGGAGTTTCCGGCCTTGGGCGAGGCCGCCCGATCCGTGCAACGCCGGGGCATGCAGCGGTTCACCGACATGTTGGTCGACCTGTCCGCCAACCCAGGATTCACGCGGGCCGACCTGCCGCCGATCAGCCGGCCGCTGGCCCTGATCCTGCTCGGCGGGTTGCGCGAGCTGACCGCCCTCACCCTCGAAGACGGCGGGGACATCCGCGGGATCGCGGGCACCGCGGTCGCCGCCTCGGCCGCCCTGTTGCGGTACGGACACCCGCAGTGAACGGCGGTAACTCAGGCCACGTGCCGCCAGATCTGAGGCTGGCAAATTGGCAGCTGCCGACACATCTGCACTGGGCGTTTCAACATCTCGCGGATTTCCTTCCGACAGCGGCAATTTCACGTGGTTCTGGTCCGGTGGCAGAACTCCGCCCAGCATCTCAACTCATCGCAGACATCCCACTCACCGATCAGACAGTCGGCCGGACCGTCGGCGCGGTGATGGCCACGACCGCCACCGACGGCTGGATCGTCACGCAGCACGGCAAGGTTCTGGCCGAGCAGTACTACGACGGGATGACCGCCGACACCGCACATCTGCTGATGTCGGTGAGCAAGTCTCTGGTGGCGACTGTCGTCGGAGCGCTCGACCACGCCGGCGTCCTCGACGTCGATGCCGAACTGACCACCTATGTGCCGGCCCTGGCCGACTCGGGATACGCGGGTGCGACAGTGCGCAATCTGCTCGATATGCGTTCGGGCATAGCGTTTTCCGAGGAGTACCTCGATCCGCTGGCACAGGTGCGACTGCTGGAGCAGGCGATCGGCTGGGCGCCGCGCACCGTGCCCGACTTGCCGTCGACCATGTACGACTACCTGCTGACCCTGCGACAGGAGTCGGCGCACGGCGGCCCGTTCCACTACCGCTCGTGCGAAACCGATGTGCTCGGCTGGATCTGCGAGGCCGCGTCCGGGGTGCGGATGCCCGAGCTGATGTCACAGCTGCTGTGGAGCAAGCTCGGCGCGCAGAGCGACGCGCTGATCGGCGTCGACTCAGTCGGCACCGGCATGTTCGACGGCGGCATCAACGCCTGTCTGCGCGACCTGGTTCGGTTCGGTTACCTGTATGCGGGCGACGGCGTCTCGCTGACGGGCCAGCAGGTGCTTCCCGAGCGCTGGATCGCCGACACCCGCGCCGGCGGAACCGATTCGCGCGCCGCCTTCGCAGCGAGCCCGGACAACTTCGGCATGCCCGGCGGCATGTACCGCAACAAGTTCTGGCTGCCATACCCCGGCGATAATGTGTTGCTGTGCATCGGCATTCACGGCCAGATGATCTACGTCAATCGGTCGGCGAACATGGTGGCCGCCAAGCTGTCGTCCTGGCCGTACCCGCAAGACGACGCCAAGCTTTTCCCGACCATTGCCGCCTTCGACGACGTCGCTGCCGCCATTTCTTGAGCCACGGCCAGTTCTCTACCGCCCCCGGGCCGGCAGTACGAACGCGACCGGCCGCGGAAAACCCACCCCGGTCAGCCGAGCGACACGGATCGCGTCAGCAGCCACCGTGCGTACCTCCCCGGACGACGGTTCGTAGCACTGGAATGCCTGGGTTCCCGCCACGCCGACC
This sequence comes from Mycolicibacterium komossense, assembly GCF_025822605.1. Classification (GTDB taxonomy): domain Bacteria; phylum Actinomycetota; class Actinomycetes; order Mycobacteriales; family Mycobacteriaceae; genus Mycobacterium; species Mycobacterium komossense. The sequence goes on from NZ_JACKTY010000018.1 coordinate 204,338, forward strand.
AGCAGCACCCAGTGGCGCGGGATGAATCGGCCGACCAGCATCGGCACCGGCCAGCCCAGCAGCACGGCCTCCCGGACGTCGAGCAGGCGATCGTGGCGGCGAACCAGCCGCCAGCGGTACCGCATCCCACCGCTGTGGCCGCTGATCGCCCGCGCCATTGCCGTGGGCGTCATACCCAGAAACCGCGGCCAGATCCGTCTCATCGCGCGATGAACCTGGCCCTGCTCGGCGGCGAACCAGCCCGCGGTCGACAGCTCGCTGCGGTAACCCGGGTCCAGCAGTGCACCGGCGACGATGGCGACGCTGGGACCGCAGGAGACCCCGTCGTGCTGGCGCAGCGGAATCGGCGGGAGCTCCATCACCGGTCAGGTTAGGCCGTATCGCGACGTTTCAGAGTGCGTCCGCTCGGCAACGCCGGAGAAGCGTCAGGCCATCTCCGGCGGGAAACCACCGGTGGCCACCGGTCCCCAGCGCCGCGGCGTGACCCGGATCAGGCACTTGCCCTGCTTGGCCATCGCCTCCCGGTACTCCGCCCAGTCCGGGTGTTCGCCGGCGATGGCTCGGTAGTAGTCGACCAGCGGCTCGACGGCGTCGGGCAGATCGATCACCTCGGCGTCGCCGTCGATCTGGACATAGGCTCCGTTGAATTCGTCGGACAGCACGAGCACGCTGGCGGTACCAGTTCGGCGGGCGTTGACGCTCTTGGCCCGCTGCGGGTAGCTCGAAATGACCAGCCGTCCTTGATCGTCGACGCCTCCGGTCACCGGTGAGCTCTGCGGACTGCCGTCTTTACGAAATGTGGTGAGCACCATGTTGTGTCGTGGGGTGACGAACGCCAACAGCTCGTCGAGCCCGACCCGATCCGCAGTCGCCAGCTTCCTTGCCATTCAACTCACTCTAGTGACGCACCAGCGGGAGCTACGCTCTCAAACATGCGACTGTCGACACGGAATCAGCTCACCGGCACCATCACCGACGTCACCCTCGGTTCGGTGATGGCCACCGTCAAGGTCAAGCTCGACGGCGGCGAACAGATCGTGACCGCCTCGATCACCAAGGACGCGGCGGAGGATCTCGGCCTGGTGGTGGGTCAGCCCGCCACGGTGCTGATCAAGTCCACCGAGGTGATGATCGGCGTCGAGTGATGGCGCCGATCATGCCTCACACCATGCGCGCCCAGCGTTTCTACTCCGCCACCAGGACCTACGCCGTAGAGGACGTGCCGGTCCCCGAACCAGGGCCCGGCGAAGTGCTGGTCAAGGTCGAGTTCTGCGGTATCTGCCATTCGGACCTCAGCCTGATCAACGGCACGTTCCCCGCGCAGCTGCCCGTCGTGACCCAAGGCCACGAGGCGTCGGGCACCGTCGCGAAGCTCGGGCCCGACGTCACCGGCTGGCGCGAAGGTGACCGCGTCATCCTGGCGGCCGGTAAACCGTGCCTGGACTGCCCGAACTGCCGACGAGCGGATTTCTCCAACTGCCTGCGGATTCGGTTGATGGCCTTCGCCTATGACGGCGGCTGGGCCGAGTACACCGTCGGCCAGGCCGCAAGCCTGACCCGGATTCCGGACAATGTGCCGTTCGAGCAGGCGGCGATTCTGGCCGATGCCGTGTCCACGCCGTTCGGTGCAGTGGTCCGGACCGGCAAAGTCGCAGTTGGCGAATCGGTCGGCGTGTGGGGTGTCGGCGGGATCGGCACCCACATCGTGCAGCTGGCCCGACTGGTGGGCGCGGCACCGATCATCGCCATCGACCTCAACCCCGCCGTCCGTGGTCGGGCCCTCGAGTTGGGCGCCGACTACGCGTTCGACTCCCGCGACGAGGCGTTGCAGGACAAGATCAGCGAGGCCACCGCCGGCCGCAAACTCGATGTCGCGTTCGACGCCGTCGGGCTGAAGGTCACCTTCGAGCAGGCGCTGGACAGCTTGACCGTCGGTGGCCGGCTGGTCGGAGTCGGAATGAGCGCCGAGACACCGACAATCGGGATGACGGCGATGTTCGGGCTGAGTAAGAAGCAAGTGCTCGGTCACCTCGGCTATCAGAACGTCGACATCGAAACCCTGGCGAACCTGGTGTCGCGGGGGCGTCTCGATCTGTCGCGGTCGATCAGCGCCGTCGTGCCGCTGGAGGACATCGCCCACGGCATCGAGATGCTGGAGAAGCAGGATGGCAATCCGATCCGAATCCTGGTGCGGCCCTAGCCGAGTCGACCGATGCCGCCGAGGAACGAGACGGTTGAGGAGCGAGGCAGTACCGCCGTAGCCGAGTCGACCGATGCCGCCGAGGAACGAGGCAGCACAACCCTAAACAACCGCCGAGCCCGCATCGCGCGGTAATCGGAGCGTCTCGACCAGGGTGAGCGCGAGCACCACGCCGAGCACGGCGAAGGTCACCGCGTAGGAGGTGAACAGGCTGAGCAGCACCGCGGCCACCGCGATGCCCAGGCCCGCGGCCAGTTCCTGCACGGCGGCGTTCAGCGTGTTGGCATGGGTGAGGTCGTCACCGTCGACCTCGGAGAATGCCAGGCTGTTGTAGGCGGTGAAACCGATGGAGCGAAGCGCGCCACTGACATAGAGGATCACCGCGATCAACCACACCGGCATGCCGGGTCCCAGCGTTGTCAGCAGGGCGAACCAGCCCACCGACAGCACCCCGTTGACCAGCAGCACCCGCCGGATCCCGAAACGGCGCATCAGCGGGGTCGTCGTGGGCTTGATCGTCAGGTTTCCCGCGAACAACGCGGCCACCATCAAGCCGGCCGCGAGCGGCGACCAGCCGAATTCCAGCTGAAACTGCAGCGGCAGCAGGAACGGCACGGCGGTGATCACCAACCGGTACAGCGATCCGGCGGACACCGTGATCCGCAACGTGCGCACCCGAAGCACACGCAACTGAACCAACGGCGACGGCGACGTCAGCAAGTGCCGCAGCGCGGCCGACGCTGCCACCACCGCGACCGCCGCCCACACTCCCAGCACCAGCCAGTCCGTGCCACTGACCCGGATGTACTCCAGACCGATCAGCGCTGCGGCGATCCCGACGCCAAGGCCCAGCATGCCGCGCCAGTCCAGTGGTCGCGTCGTCGGTGCCGGATCACCGCGGACCAGCTTGCGCGCCAACAGGAATCCGATGATGCCGATGGGGATGTTGACGATGAAGATCCAGCGCCACGAACCCACCGTCGCAATGCCGCCACCGATGACAGGCGCCAGCACCGGGGCCGCCAGCGCCGGCCAGGTGAGCAGTGCGATGACCCTGACCAGCTCGGATTTATCACTGAACCGCAGCACGGCAAGCCGGCCGACGGGCACCATCATCGCGCCGCCGATCCCCTGCATCACCCGCATCACCACGAGCACCGGCAGCGATACCGCCAGCGCACAGCCGATCGAGGCAAGCGTGAAGACGGCGATCGCCGCGATGAACACCCGCCGGATGCCGAACCGGTCGGCCATCCAGCCACTGGCGGGAATGAGTACCGCCACCGTGACGAGATAGGCCGAGATCGCGATGTTGACGTCGACGGCCTGGACACCGAACGAGTCGGCGATCCGCGGGATGGCGGGCGTGATGATGGTGGCGTCGAGGATTTCCATGAAGAACGCCCCCGCCACCAGCAGTGCCATTCCGCGTGGAAGCGACGCGCCTGGCGACGGGTTATCAGGTTGTGACATCGCTGCCAACCTAGCGCTTTAGCTGCTCAGACCCTTATTCACCACCGCACACAGCGGCCTTCCGGCAGGCTCACAGACCAGCCCCGGTTACGCGTGCCTCAATAGATCATGTGACAACTGGGTTAACGAACACGGCGGTGAACCCGCCCCGGGCGACCGAGGCCAGCGACGACGATCACCCCCGGGGGGCGGCCGCACCGGCCTCCCGCTGGGATCGCATCGGGCTGGCCGTGCTGCTGATCGCCACAGCGACGTTGTACCTGTGGAACATCACCGTCAACGGCATGGGGAACCAGTTCTACGCAGGCGCCGCCTGGGCGGGCTCGAAGAACTGGGAGGCGCTGCTCTTCGGTTCGCTTGACCCGGCGAACTTCATCACCGTCGACAAGCCACCGGTCTCGCAGTGGGTGATGGGCCTGTCCGGGCAGCTGTTCGGTTTCAGCAGCGCCAGCATGCTGATTCCGCAGGCGCTGATGGCAGTAGCGTCCGTTGCGCTGCTGTATGCCGCCGTCGCCCGGATCAGCGGACGCAATGCCGCGCTGCTCGCCGGGGCGGCATTGGCCCTGACACCGGTGGCCGCGTTGATGTTCCGTTTCAACAATCCCGACGCCGCCATGGTGCTGCTGATGATGCTGGCCGCCTACTGCACGGTCCGCGCTCTCCAGCGCGGTAGCGCCACGTGGATGGCGCTGGCCGGTGCGGCACTCGGCTTTGCGTTCCTGGCCAAGATGCTCGAAGGCCTGATGGTCATGCCGGCGATCGGCCTGGCCTATCTGGTAGCCGCACCGGTTCCGGTGCGACGACGGTTGCTGCACCTGTTGGGCGCCTTGGTCACGTTCCTTGTCTCGTCGGGCTGGTTCGTGGTGTTGACGCTGCTGTGGCCGGCGTCGTCGCGCCCCTATATCGCCGGCTCGACCGACAACAACTTCATGAACCTGGTGCTGGGCTACAACGGTTTCGCCAGGGTGCTCGGCCGCAACCACATGGGTCCCGGCAGTTGGTCGCAGGGCCAGATTGGCGCGATGGTGGTCGATCAAGAGCAATACAACCCCGGCGGCGGACACGGGTTCGCCGGTTTCGGCTCGCAGAGCGAGGGGGTGACCCGGTTGTTCTCCGGCGAATTCGCCTTCGAGATCGGCTGGTTGGTACCCGCGGCGCTGCTTGCCTTGGTGCTGGTGCTGATCTCCCGGGGTCGTGCGCCGCGAACCGACATGGTGCGGGCGGGGGCGATCCTGTTCGGCGGTTGGCTGCTGGTCGACGGCGTGGTGCTGAGTTACATGCACGGCATGATCCACCCGTATTACAGTCTGTCACTGGCACCCGCAGTGGCGGGCATGTTCGCGATCGGTGTGCGCGAGATGTGGGAATGTCGCGAATCCCGTTACGGCCGAGCCGGTCTGGTGGCACTGGTGTTGACGACCGGAGTCTGGGGTTGGTTGACCCTGAACCACAACAGCGAGTGGATGCCGGCGTTGCGGTGGACGATCCTCCTGGTCACCGTCGTGGCCGCACTGGCGCTGCTGCCGGTGTCGACGCTGCGCAATCGACGACGGGTCACCCTGGGCGCGGTTGCTTTCGGCCTGGTGGCGGCGCTGGCTGGACCTGCCGCGTATGCGGTGGTTACCATCGGTCAGCCACATCAGGGGGGCGGCCCCACCGTGGGCCCCGCCGAGGCCGACCACTCCCCCGGCGGCTGGGGCCAGTCCCCGGACAACCCCCAGCTGGATTCATTGCTGCGGGGAACGCACAGCACCTGGTCGGCTGCCACCGCTGGCTCGTCGGCGGCCGCCGCCCTCGAATTGTCCACCGAGACTTCGGTCATGGCAGTCGGCGGGTTCACTGGTCAAGACCCGGTGCCGACGCTGGACGAGTTCAAACAGGATGTCGCACAGCACCGGGTGAGTTACTTCGTCGTGCGCAAGGGCGGTCGAGGCGCCGGCCCCGGCGGGCGTGGACACTCGGACATCACCGACTGGGTCACCGCGACGTTCAGCCCGATCGACACCGACGGTGCGACGGCCTACGACCTGTCCAAGCCCAAGTAGCTGTCCGCCGGAGAGCAGGTACGTCTCGTCGCGTCACCGCACCTCATTAAGTGCTAATCACTCTATGGCAGTGCTAATTTCACGATCTTGCGAACCACCGAAGCGAACTGCTTGGGCAACGGGCCGGTGTTGTAGGGCACGCCGTAGCGCTTGCAGATCGCCTGCACTTCTTCGGCGATCTCCGCATGCCGGAACGCGGGGATATCCGGGAACAGATGGTGTTCGATCTGGAAGGATAGGTTGCCGCTGAGCAGGTGGAACCACTTGCCGCCGGTGAGATTCGCCGAGCCGAGGATCTGCCGGAAATACCACATGCCGCGGCTCTCGTTCTCGGTTTCCTCGACACTGAATTCCTGTGTGCCGTCCGGGAAGTGGCCACAGAAGATGATCGCGTAGGACCAGACGTTGCGAACCAGGTTCGCGGTCATGTTGCCGGCGAACACCCATGGCGCGAAGGGTCCGGCCAGCAGCGGGAAGGCGACATAGTCTTTCAGCGTCTGCCGCTTGACCTTGTTCCAGATGCCCGCCAACGTCTCTTTCTTATCGGCGATGCTGATCTCCCCGGAGCGGATTCGCTCGGTCTCCAGCTCGTGCAGTGCGACACCGTACTGGAACAGCACCATCAGCAGAAACGCGTACACCGGGTTGCCCAAGAAGTAGGGCTTCCAACGCTGATCCTCGCTCATCCGCAGGATGCCGTAACCGATATCGCGATCCATACCGACGATATTCGTGTGCGTGTGGTGCATGTAGTTGTGCGAGTGCCGCCACTGGTCACCGGGGCAGGCCGAATCCCATTCGAAGTTACGCCCGGTGAGTGCAGGATCGCCCATCCAGTCGTATTGACCGTGCATGACGTTGTGGCCGATCTCCATGTTGTCCAGGATCTTTGACACCGCCAGCATGGCGGTGCCGGCGATCCAGGCCGGCGGCAGGACGCCGGCGAACAGCAGCCCGCGGCCGCCGACTTCGAGTGCACGTTGGGCCTTGATGACGCGGCGGATATAGGTGGCATCGCGCTCGCCCAGATCGGCGATCACCTTTTCCTTGAGCGCGTCGAGTTCCCGCCCGAATGCGTCGGCCATCTCGGGTGTCATCGTGACGGACTGGCCCGCAACTATTTTCGTGATGGTCCTGCGGTCATCTTTGGTCTCTATCGCGGGGGTCTGGTCTAGGACCTTCTCGAGCGTGGCAGTCATAACGGACTCCTCATCGTGTGCGAGTGGTGGATTAGAGCGCGAGCTCGACGTCGCCGACTGGCGCGGACACACAGATCCGCACGTCTTCGCAGTCGGCCGTCGACATCGCGCCGGTGGTCATGTTGCGCACGACACCCTTGGTCTTCGGGCGGGTGCAGGTGTGGCAGATACCCATTCGGCATCCGTTCTCAGGGGTGAGGCCGGCGGCCTCGGCTTGCTCCAGCAGCGAGCGGCCATCGTCGACGATGTCGATACCACTGTCGCTGAACGTGACTCGGCCGCCCGACGGGGTGTCGGGGACGACAAATACCGGCGGCACGAAGCTTTCCGATTGCGCCGCCGGGCACAGCTGGCGGACCGCGTCGACAAGCGCGGGCGGCCCGCAGACGAAGACAGCATCCGGCGTGTCCACACCGGCCAGGTGCGCCGGCCCGAAGTGGCCCGTGATGTCGCCGCCGGTCGATCTGGTATAGCCGTGCCGGACGGTGACCTCCGGCATCGCAGCCAGTTCCTCGCGGTAACACGCTTCGGCCGCCGAACGGGCGTAGTGCAGGAAGGTGATCTCACCGGCGAAACGTTCGGCCCGCAGCGTGCGAAGCATCGACATGACCGGGGTGATCCCGCTGCCGCCGGAGACCATGAGAATCCGTTGCGGCCGCTGCGCGGGTAGGACGAAGTCGCCGCCGACACTGTCCAGACCGATCACCATGCCGGGCCGGGCGTGCTCGTAGAGGTAGGTCGAGACGACCCCGCCGTCGTGTCGGCCGATCGTCAGCTCCAGAACGGACTGGCCTTCGGCGCTGGCCGGCGAGTAACAGCGGGTGTGGCGACGGCCGTTGATCTCGACGACGACGATGACGTGCTGGCCGGCCTGGAAGCCCGGGAAGGCCGCGTTGGGTTCCAGCGTCAGGGTGACGCTGCGTGGCGTCGCGCGACTGACGGCGAGCACGCGAGCCCTGGGCGTTCCCAGCGTCCAGGTCGGCTCGACGAGTTCGGTGTACCGGTCCACCCCGTGGGGGCCGGTGAGCAGATCTACCAGGGACGATCCCAGGACCCTCCCCACCAGGCGAGGCACCAGAGTTTGAGTGAACATGTGTATACCGTTTTACAGATACCCCCTGATCGTCAAGGGTTTCGCCAGGTCTGTGGTACGTTTCACACAGTGAACAGTCGTACGCCCAGTTCACGGTCGAGCCATCGGTCGAGCCGGTCTGGCCACTCGTCACACGAGAGGTCCCGCGACCAGCCCCGCGAGGGCGGCTCCCGGGAAGAACGCAAAGAAGCCACTCGGCGCGCCATCATCGCGGCGGCACTCAAGCTGCTGGATGACCGCAGTTTCGGCGGCCTGAGCCTGCGGGAGGTCACCCGCGAGGCCGGTATCGTCCCCGGCGCCTTCTACCGCCATTTCGAGTCGATGGAAGCACTCGGGCTCGTCCTCATCGACGAGTCGTTTCACGCTTTGCGCGACATGTTGCGCGGGGCGCGCGCAGGCAAGCTCGACCCCACCCGGGTCATCGAGTCATCGGTGGAGATCCTGGTCGCCAGCGTCGACGAGCAGCGCGAGCACTGGCTGTTCATCGGGCGCGAGCGCAACAGCGGGGTCAGCGTGCTGCGCTACGCGATCCGCACCGAGATCCGCCTGATCACCTCGGAACTGGCCACCGACCTGGCGCGTTTTCCCGGTTTGAACACCTGGAGCACCGAGGATCTGAACATCCTGGCCAGCCTGTTCGTGAACGCGATGATCTCCATCGCCGAGGCCATCGAGGATGCCCAGAATTCGACGGCGCTCGAGGAGATCAAGCGGGTAGCGATCAAACAGCTCCGAATGATCACCGTCGGCGTGACGGGCTGGCGCAGCACCCTCTAGGCGAACTCGCACCGCGCCTCGGACGAAATCTTTTGCCGCATAGCCACTTCCACGCCGGCGATAGCGCCCCGCGAAGGTTCTATTCCTGCCCCTTGACCAGATGTAGCAGGCGCCGCGGCTCACCCTGACTGGCCGCCAACGCGGCGTCGACGGTGATCGCCGCAGGCAAGCCGCCCCCGGGATCACAGATCCGCAGCACACGGGAAACCGCGGCACTGGGGACCATCGACCACCGCACCCCGGCTTTCGCGCATCGCACATTCAGCATATGCAGCGTCGAAAAGCCTTCGGTGCCAAAGAATGCGACGCCACTGAGGTCGAGGACAAGGTAATGGCTCTCCACCGCGACCCGCAATGTGTAGTCACCGAGTTTGGCGGCGTTTGCGGCATCCACCTCACCCTCGGCACGAATAACCGCCGAATCAGCAGCCGGCCAACGGGTGGCAAAACGCGCGTTCGGACCCTCCCACGACGAGGGAGGTAAGGACGACGATCCGCCCTGAGTGACCTCAACAACAGACATGTGGCTCCATCAGTCGCAAATTCGTACTGTGGATCACGTCAATGCCCTGCCTCTAGGTCCGCAAACGACGGAACCCTTCGGGACCAAAGTGACGCTTCCGGGCGGCTGCGAACTCAACCTCGGGTCACCGTATCCCGCGCCGCATTCCGGCGTCACTTCATTACACCGTTCTCATCGTCGGATTTCGAGGTCGGCCCGGCTGCCGACAGACGCCGCCGCTGCGTCGTCGCGGGATCGTCTGAAGCGTTAAACACAGTGCTCCTGGCGGTTTAGGTGGCGTGCGGTGACTGGTGGACTATCAGATCGGCGAGGGATTCCCACCGCGGCGATCGTTCAATCTATTTCTCAGAGAAACCTCAGAATCCAGTGCTGGTCGTTTGGCGCCGGGCCCGCCTGGGTATTGCCCGGCCGTGAGTCGATCGACAGTGGATGAGAGCGGGCTCGATCGGCGTCCGGGCGGCGCCGACGACGCCACAGTCGAGGCCGTGGGCAAACTGTCCGAAGCCGTGGAAACGGTCGAGCGCGCTCGCGGCGCGCTGTATACGTTTCACCAGCTGATGGGGCATGCCGACCTACAACTGGGCGAGGCCGCCGACCTGCTGCGCGCGGCCGGGCACCGCGGCTTCGCCGAGACGCTGACGAACGAACTCGTCGGGCGCAACGTGATATCGGGCCGGTGGACCTTTCAGGTCGTCGAGGAATTCGACGACGACTACTGGTCAGTGGTACGCGCTCACGAGAGGTCCGTCCGAGACGCCCTGATGGCCGGTGTCCGCCACGTCTACGAAGCGGAGATGAAGGCGGCGCGACGCACACCGGGCCAACCAGGCCATGAGGCCACCCCGGCAGACGGTCGGAATTGACGTCACAGTCAGTTTTGGGCGTGCGCTGCGCGGGTACCCGTGCACCCAATCGATGCCGAGGAGGCGACATGGCGAACACCACAGACCCCGGCTTCGCGCCGATCGACGATGGCGGGTCCGGCCCGGATGCCGTGGCACCCCGCACCGATTTCGCAGACCCGAGCACTCCGCCCTTCGGCGACCCTGACCAGCGTCTTTACGGAGGTGGCTGGCACAGTTCACCGCCGCCGATCGCGCCGGTAACGGCTGCTGACTCGCCTTATGAGGGGCGCCATCGCGCTCTCGAGTAGGCCAGCGGAATGACCGCCCGGCGTCGTGCGGCCTGCCCGAGCAGTGGCTAGGTTGTTTCCACCGCCCCTCCACCGAGATTCGTAGCGGTCGAGGTTTCATCCGATTGAAAGAATGTGCACATGACACCCCGGCGTAAGCGATCGACGACGTGACCAAAGCCATTCCCGCCGCGACAGCAGAGGTGTGGCCAGGTAAGGCCTATCCGCTCGGTGCTACCTACGACGGTTCGGGTACCAACTTCGCCGTCTTCAGCGAAGTCGCCGAACGCGTCGAGCTGTGTCTTTTCGATGCCGACGGTGAAGAGACCCGGGTGACGCTGCCCGAGGTCGACGGTTTCGTCTGGCACGGATTCCTGCCGAATGTGGAGTCCGGCCAGCGCTACGGCTACCGCGTGCACGGGCCGTACGATCCGAGTTCCGGACAGCGGTGCAATCCCAACAAGCTGCTGCTGGACCCGTATTCGAAGGCCATCGACGGCACCTTCCAGTGGGACCAGTCGCTGTTCAGCTACAACTTCGGAGACCCCGACAGCCGCAACGACGACGATTCTGCCGCCAGCATGCCCAAATCGGTGGTGATCAACCCCTACTTCGACTGGGGCGTCGATCGACCACCGCAACGGGAGTATGCCGATTCGATCATCTACGAAGCCCACGTCAAGGGACTGACGGAGACCCACCCGGACATTCCGGAGCAGAGTCGCGGCACCTACGCGGGCATCGCCCACCCGGCGATCATCGACCATCTGAAGACGGTCGGCGCCACGGCCATCGAATTGATGCCGGTGCACCACTTCGCGAATGACTCGACCCTCATCGACAAGGGGTTGTCGAACTACTGGGGCTACAACACCATCGGGTTCTTCGCGCCCGACGCCAAATACTCGACGAGCAGTGCGACGCCGGGTAATCAGGTGCAGGAATTCAAGGCGATGGTCCGGGCCCTACATGAAGCCGGTATAGAGGTCATCCTCGACGTGGTCTACAACCACACCGCCGAGGGCAATCACATGGGCCCGACGCTGTCGATGCGCGGTATCGACAACGCGGCCTATTACCGGCTCGTGGATGACGACAAGCGCTACTACATGGACTACACCGGCACCGGGAACAGCCTCAATGTCGGGCATCCGCATTCGTTGCAACTGATCATGGACTCGCTGCGGTACTGGGTCACCGAGATGCACGTCGACGGCTTCCGCTTCGACCTCGCCTCCACGCTCGCCCGCGAGTTCTACGACGTCGACAGACTGTCCACTTTCTTCGAACTCGTCCAGCAGGATCCGACGGTCAGCCAGGTCAAACTGATCGCCGAACCGTGGGACGTCGGTCCAGGTGGGTATCAAGTCGGCAACTTCCCGCCGCAATGGACCGAGTGGAACGGAAAGTACCGCGACACCGTCCGCGATTTCTGGCGCGGTGAAGATGCCAGCCTCGGCGAGTTCGCCTCCCGCCTGACCGGATCTGCCGATCTGTACGAGCACACCGGCCGCCGGCCGGTCGCATCGATCAACTTCGTCACCGCACACGATGGATTCACGTTGCGGGATCTGGTGTCCTACAACGAGAAACACAACGAAGCCAACGGCGAAGGTAACAACGACGGCGAATCCAACAACCAGTCCTGGAACTGCGGGGTGGAGGGGCCGACCGACGACCCGCAGATCAATGCGTTGCGGGCGCGCCAACAGCGGAACTTCATCACCACCACGCTGCTCTCGCAGGGCGTGCCGATGCTCTGTCACGGCGACGAGCTGGGACGCACCCAGGGCGGTAACAACAACGGTTACTGCCAGGACAACGAGATCACCTGGATCGACTGGGAGACCGCCGATACCGACCTGCTGGCGTTCACCCGGTCGGTGTCGTCGCTGCGCGCCAACCATCCGGTATTCCGCCGACGCCGTTTCTTCGACGGTCTCCCGGTCCGGATCCGCGGGTCCGAGCGGCTGCCCGATATCTCCTGGTTTGCTCCCGACGGCTCCGAAATGAGCGACGAGGACTGGGATTCCGGCTTCGGGAAGTCGGTGTCTGTGTACCTCAACGGTCAGGGCATTCCCGATCTGGATCAGCGCGGGCATCGGGTCACCGACGATTCGTTCGTGCTGTGCTTCAATGCCCACCACGAACCGATCGAATTCACCATGCCGCCCAGGGAATTCGGGCCGGCCTGGGTCACCGTGATCGACACCGCGGTCGGGTCGGGCGATTCCAGTGACGTCAAGCCCATCAACGCCGCAGATGCTGTCCAGGTCGAGGGGCGAGCGATGATCGTGCTGCAGGCGGTTCCCGAGGCCGAGTGACCTGTCCTGGTCACTTGGCCCCGCGCCCGCCGCCGAGCGGTGATAATCAGGGCGCGAGCGGGTGCCGTCGGAAGGTGGGTGGGCTGTGGTCTGGTTGTTACAACTTCCGGCCCCGATCACCGGCCTGCTCTGGGTCGCCATCGTCGTCGGGTTCTCGGTGGGCGGACTCGTGCTGTTCCGCAGAGCGGTGTCGCACACCCGACTTGAGCATGCGAGCGTGGTGTCGGGTCAGGTCTTCCAGCTTGCCGGGGTGCTGTATGCGGTCTTGGTCGCCTTCCTCGTCGTAGTGGTGTGGGAACAGTTCGGTACTGCCGAGGACGCCAGCGCCGCTGAAGCGAGTGCGATCGTCGATCTGCTTCGCCACTCGTCCGCATTACCTCCGGCGGCACGAGAAGGCGTGCAGCACAGCCTCATCGCCTATACCGAGGATGTAGTCAACGACGAGTTTCCCCGCATGCGCCGCGGCGAGAAGATCGAAGAGCAGTCCGACGAACTCACCACCCTGTGGAACAGCTACCTCAACGTCCAGCCGGAGTCCCGCAACGAGATCTCGTTCTTCGACGACGACATCGCCCGGCTGAACGTTCTCAGCGCCAACCGCAAGGTGCGGGTGGAAACCGGTGAGGCAGCCATCCCTGGCGAGCTCTGGGTACTACTGCTGGGCGGCGGCGCCATCGTGATGGCGTTCACGTTCCTGTTCAGCACCCGCGACCTGCTGGTCCACGCCATCGCGGTGGGGCTGACCGGCGCCCTGTTGGGGTTCATCATGTACCTCATCTTCGCGCTGGAGCATCCGTACGTCGGGGCGCTGTCGGTGCGGCCCGACGCCTACGTAAACGTGCTCGACATCTGGGAACAGCACAAACTGATCCACTGAGTAGACACTTTTGGTGATCTGCACACTGCTCGGCGATCATCGCCTAACCTTCTGCGAGTGACGCGTAACCCACATGCCGGCGAGCCGTTCACCAACTCGGATGCCGAGATCGCCGCCGCACTGGACGATGTCTCCATCCCCGCGTTGCTCCTGTCGTGCGTTCATATGAGTGGCGACCCCGCGCTGCTGGACGGCCCCCTCAAACCTGCGGGCATCTTCCTCAACGAAGTCCAGGGCTACATGTCCGAGGACGACAAGGCCGCCGCCCGCACGCTGGCGCTGGGCATCATCCGCGACTACCGCGACCGCGGCTGCCCGGAGCCTGCTCCGGTGGACGCCGCACAGCTGCAACGGATGATGAACTTTCTGGCCTGCGCCGAGGTGCCCGACGAGTACGTGCCGATGATGCTCGAGGAGATGGAGCTCGACGGACGAGATTCGCGCAACACCACGTTCGAGTCGGGGGCCGACGCCCGGGCCGACTTCCCGGTGATCGTCATCGGCTGTGGCCAGTCCGGACTTCTGGCCGCAATTCGCCTGCAACAGGCCGGAATACCCTTCACTGTGCTGGAGAAGAACGCCGGCGTTGGCGGAACCTGTTGGGAGAACAGCTATCCGGGTGCCCGGGTGGACGTCGGTAACCACTTCTATTGCTACAGTTTCGAACCCGACGACCACTGGACAGAGTTCTTTGCCCAGCAGCCCGAACTGCAGTCCTATTTCCAGGGCGTGATGGAACGCCACGGCATCACCGAACACGTCCGGTTCAACACCCGCGTGCAGAGTGCGACCTGGGATGAGAGCAGCGCGACCTGGTCGGTGGCTGTGACCAACCCCGACGGGACGCGGGGAAACCTGATCGCCCGCGCCGTCATCAGCGCGGTCGGGCAGCTCAACACCCCGTTCGTCCCAACCTTGGCTGGCGCCGAAACCTTTGCAGGACAAGCATTTCACACCGCCCGCTGGGATCACGACGTCGACCTGACGGGCAAAGACGTCGTGATGGTGGGCGCCGGCGCTACCGGATTCCAGGTGGCACCGGCGATCGCCGAGCAGGTCGGCAGCCTGACCGTCTTCCAGCGCACCGCACAGTGGATGTTCCCAAACCCCAACTACCACAGCGCCGTCGGACCGGGAGTGCAGTGGGCGCTGCGGCACCTGCCCTTCTACGGGCGCTGGTACCGGTTCCTGATCTTCTGGCCGGGTTGTGACAGCGGACTGGCCGCGGCGAAGGTCGATCCCGACTTCCCCGATCAACAGCGCGCAGTCAGCGAGATGAACGACCTGGCCAGAATGATGTTCACCGAATGGATTTCGAGCCAGGTGGACGGAGATCCCGAGCTGCTGGCGAAGGTGATCCCCGACTATCCGGCCACCGGTAAGCGCACCCTGCAGGACAACGGCAGCTGGCTGCGCACGCTGACCCGGGGCAATGTCGAGTTGGTTCGTACCCCGATCGACCACGTCGAAGCCGACGTGGTGGTCGACGCCGACGGCACCCGTTATCCGGCCGACGTTCTGGTCTACGCGACCGGCTTCCGCGCTAACGACCTGCTGTCCTCGGTTAAAGTGTTCGGCCGCAATGGAATCGAGCTGCAGGATCGCTGGGGGCGACGGCCGGCGGCATACCTGGGTATCACGGTGCCCGGCTTCCCCAATTTCTTCTGCCTCTACGGGCCCGGCACGAACCTGGCCAGCGGCGGCAGCCTGATCTTCCACTCGGAATGCGAGGTGCGCTACATCATGGGTTGCCTCGACCTGCTGATCGCTGCCGACAAGCGCGGGATGGAGCCGCGGCAGGACCGATACGACGACTGGTATGAGCGATGCCAGGCCGAACTGAAAACTCTGGTCTGGTCACAGCCCACCATCAAGCACAGCTTCTACAAGAACGAGGACGGGCTGGTGCACGGGCTGAGTCCGTGGCGTCTCGTCGATTACTGGACGTGGACCCGCAGTCCGAACCCCGACGATTTCGTGATGAACTGAGAAACATGCGCACCGTTGTGATCGACAGCCCAGGCCAGATCCGGGTCGAGAACCGTCCGGATCCGTCGCTGCCGGGACCGGACGGCGCGATCATCGCCGTCACGACCACTGCGATCTGCGGTTCGGATCTGCATTTCTACGAGGGCGATTACCCGCTGTTCGAGCCGGTGCCGCTCGGTCATGAGGCCGTCGGCACCGTCGTCGAGATCGGTCCGGACGTCCGCACCGTCACCGTCGGCGACCTGGTGTTGGTGTCCTCGGTGGCCGGCTGCGGCACCTGCATCGGCTGCGCCACCCACGATCCGATCCAATGCCTGTCGGGGCCGAAGATCTTCGGTTCCGGCGCGCTCGCCGGCGCGCAGTCTGATCTGCTCGCCGTACCCGCTGCCGACTTTCAGCTGTTGCGCGTCCCGGACGGTATCGACACCGAAGAGGCGCTGCTGCTCACCGACAACCTCGCGACCGGTTGGGCCGGCGCGCAGCGTGCCGACATTCCGCCGGGCGGCACCGTTGTGGTGTACGGCCTCGGAGCGGTCGGGCTCTGCGCGCTGCGCAGTGCGATCGCCCAGGGTGCGGGCACGGTGTTCGCCGTCGATCCGGTCGAAGGCCGACGGCAGCGCGCCGCGGCGGCCGGCGCGACCGCGCTGGATCCATCCGCTGTCGAGGCGGCGGTGGCCGAGGCCACCGCCGGGCGAGGTGCGGCTGCGGTGATCGATGCGGTCGGCAACGACACCACCATGACTGCGGCGCTGACCTGCGTGCGCCCAGGCGGGACGGTCTCTGTGATCGGGGTGCACGATCTGAACCCGTTCCCGTTTCCGGCATTGATGAGCCTGGTCCGCAGTGTCACGCTGCGGATGACCACAGCACCGGTGCAGCAGACCTGGCCCGAACTGATCCCGCTGATCCAGGCCGGTCGCCTCGACACCAGCGGCATCTTCACCCACTCGATGTCACTGGACGACGCACCGGCAGCCTATGCGGCGGTGGCTGCCAGGTCGGCGGATTGCGTGAAGATCGCGCTGACGCCCTAGATCGATTCACGAATGCTGTTACTAGGCAGTGATATTCATCCAGCCGGACCGTCATCGAACCTACCCTGCGGCGCCGTCGGGCTGGTAAACGGTGCCACCGACCAGTTCGACAGTTCGGGAGGCCCCAGAATGCGGTGCCGGGTCTGGCCGGCGGTATAGAACGTGAATTTGGTTGCGTCGTAGCACTGCTCAAAGCAGTCAAAGGCACTGCCGTCGCCGTCGAAGCTCACACCGCGGACCCGAACGACCCTATCTCGATCGCTCAGCGTCAGCTGTTCGGTTTCCCACCGGCTAGGCGTGTCGACCTCGAACGCCTGCTCGGTATAGACGTCGGTGAAGCCGTACTGCTCCTCCAGGAATCGATACAAAGACTCACCCCTGGCAAGGCGATCCTGATCGATAGCGGGCACGCGACTCAATGGCAGGACGGCGCGCTCGAGGATCTGGTCGGTCCCGTCGATGCTGCGTTTGCGCCAGATCTCCCACACGGGTTGCCCCGGTTCGACACTGAGTGCAGTGGCAATCGTTTTGCTGGGCATTCCAACGCTGACGCCGATCAATGACGTCGTCAGCGGGGGGATGGTTCCGTCGTCTATCAACGTGTGCAGTAGTTCACCAGGGCGAGTGGGATCGCTGGCGATCCGCGGCTTTGCTACGAAGGTGCCTATCCCCTGATGCCTGATGATTTTGCCGGCCCGCTCGAGTTCGTCCAGCGCGCGGCGCACCGAAATCGCGCTAACCTCGGCAATCTCAGCGAGTTCCATGGTCGACGGGAGCCGATCACCCGGTGACAGGCCGCGGTCGGCGACGATATCCAGAACGAGGTCGTACACCTGCTGGTAACGCAGTTTTCGGCCCGACAGTGGTGCCCCACCCTCCACTGCTGGCATATCTCTCCATCGCATCGTCGGCGACCGACTCTCTACATACTAACTATCAGCATTTGTGTAGATGCCGGTACGCCAGACGGCGTGGTCAGCGCGTCGGAAATGAAAAGTATCCGCAACATTCCCGAAACAGTGGGCCAATACGCTCCACTCATCTTACTGTGTATACAGACTATAAAGAGAGGTTGATTGCGGCGCATCCCTAGTCGTGTTCGTTACGGGCGGCTCGGCCAGGCTCGTGACACGAGCGATGACCCGATATCGCTCGATATCCCCCCGCCGGTCGAAAGCGGTTATCCGGCTACGTAATTCACGCGCTATCCGCTCTCGCAGTCAACGGCGACCAAACCGATCCTCAGACAGAGCATTCGCTCGAAAACGAGCTAGACGATGGGAGATTCATCATGCCGACAACACCACCAACCGAAAACCAGCGTCCCGCGGGCCTCAAGTCCGGGGCGTTACGAGCCGGCGACGTGGTGGTGATGGCGCTGGCAAGTTCGGGTCCGACACAAAGCGTGGCGGTGACACTCGCCGCAATCCTGGCCACCGTCGCCTACGCCGGTTTCCTGCCGATTCTGATCTGTTTCGTACCCATGCTGGGTATCGCACTGGGCTATCAGCGCCTGCACGCATGGCAGCCCAGCGCGGGCGCGACATACTCCTGGGTGGGTCGAGTGCTCAGCCCACACGCGGGATTCTTTGCCGGCTGGATCATGCTGCTGTACTACACCGTCGGCACCACGAGCCTGACCATCCCACTGGGCAGCTACCTGCTGAGCTTCTTCTCCGACGACGCGGCCAATGATTCCACCGCGGTGGCAGCGGTCGGGACCGCCTTCAACCTCATCGTGTTGGTCGTCGCGGCGCTCGGTGCGCAGTTGTCGGCCCGATTCCAGTGGATGTGGGCGGTGTTCGAGTACGCACTCGTCCTCGGATTCGCGATTGCCGCGGTCGTGTACATCGCCCAGGGCCATGACGGTGTCGTCACCGTCGACTCGTCGTGGTTCACCGTCAGCGGAGCCGGTGGTTTCAAGTCGTTGATCTCCGGCGTGCTGCTGGCCATCTTCCTCTATTCCGGTTGGGACACAGCGGCTTACGTGGGCGAGGAATCGTCAGGTCGGAAAGCCGGTCGCGCAGCGGTCACCAGCGTGATCCTGCTCTTCGTCATCTACTCGGTGACAGTTCTTGCCTTCCAGGGCATCGCGCCCCTGCAGGAGATGCAAGACCACGCCGCCAACATCCTCGCGTTCGTCGGTGAGCGCATCGGCGGAGGCTTCTGGAAGCAGGTGATGATCGTCGCTGTCCTGGGCGGAACACTGGCATCACTGTTGGCCGCGATCGTCAGCTCGTCACGGATCGGGTTTGCAATGGGTCGTGATCGCGTCATTCCCGCGTGGTTCGGCGGCGTCAGCCCGCGCTACCGCACACCATGGAATGCGACCATCGTCTTCGGGCTGCTCAACGTCGTCTTCTTGTGGGGCTCGACCTTGATCGACTCGGTTGGCGCAGCGCTCGCCGATATCGTCAGCACCCTGGGACTGATGGCCGCGATTTTTTATCTGCTTACCGCCAGCACCGCGATCTGGTGCTACCGCCGCCGGATCACCGCCAGCATTTCTGATTTCGTGATCGGTGGACTGATGCCGGGGTTGGGGGCGGCTTTCATGGCCTTCGTGATCATCTACTCGCTGGCTTCGGGATCGCTCAACGGCGTCGAGATCGCGTTCGGCGTCGGACTGTCGTTGCTCGGACTCGTTCTCTCGGCGATCTCGTCTCGCGTTGGCCGCGCGCCCTATTACACCGACCCCCGCAGTAGCTACGGCGATCACATCGACGCCGAACTGGCAGCTCAGTAAGCCTAGAGTCGCGGACCTTCGTCGACGACGTCGTAGAACGACTCACCGTCCTCCGGTGCCCCGTCGATCTGGCCGAGGTCGCGGCGCTCAGGGCGCGGAGCTTCGGCGATAACCGGGTCATCCACGGCGACGTCGGGCTCCTCATCGGAGAGTCGCTCGTCGAGGCTCTCGTGCTCCTCGACCTCGATCCACTCCTCGGGCGGATCGACGACGGTATCGCCGTCGTCGTTACGCACCTCGTCGGAATCCAGCGATTCGCTGGGGCTCAATGTGTTCTCGGGTCCTGGATCGTCATAGTCAGGCATTGCAACGATCTTGCCGCATCGGGTGGGTTGGTGAACATCGGGCCGCCCACCGCGGGTCATGATGAGTGGATGGTCGAACGGGATCGCGACGAATCCGGGCGGCCGCGCAACACGCGACCGCGTGACGCTCTGGGCCGGCCGCTTCCGAAAGGCAGCGACGGGGTGCCGCGCATCGCCGACGATCTGGAGTTGCCCGCGGCGCGGTCGCTCGCCTATGCCCAGAGCCTCCTGGACCGAGGCCTCGCGTTCACTGCGCACGAGGTACTCGAGGCGGCATGGAAGAACGGTCCGGTCATCGAGCGACCACTGTGGCAGGGGCTCGCTCAACTCGCCGTCGGTATCACCCACGTCCAGCGTGGCAACCTCGACGGTGCGATCACCCTGCTGCGGCGCGGATCCGAGCGCCTACGCGACGCGACCAGCCCCGCGCCCCACTCGGTGGACATCGACGGCCTGCTCGCCTGGGCGAGCGCGATGATCGAGAATCTGGCCGCAGGTTCCGACGTCGCATCGCCCCGCCTGAATCCGGCGTTGACTCTCGACCGACCAGCACCGGGCAGCCACCGCGTGTAACGTCGGCTCAGTTGGGTGTTGTCGCCGGTGAGGGACATGAACCAACCCGTATTGGGACCGCCCTGCGTGCGGGAGTCGGATGCCCAGAAGGGGCGTCCATGACGTATTGCATCGGCGTGATGCTCGACAACGGGATCATCTTCGCCTCGGATTCACGCACGAACGCCGGCATGGACAACTTCGCCAAGTTCTGCAAGATGACCGTCTTCGAACGCCCCGGCGACCGGGTGATCGTCCTGCTGAGTTCGGGGAATCTGGCCGGTACGCAGGCGGTCATCAGCGTGCTGACGCAGCGCTGCGCCGACGGCGACGCGGAGACGAACCTCTACGGCGCCCGCACGATGTTCGATGTGGCGCGGTTGGTGGCGGACGCGATGCGCGCCATCGAGGAGCGCGACGCCGGCCATCTGGAGGGCAACCGGGTCGGATTCAACGCCTCGTTCATCGTCGGCGGACAGCTCGACGGCGAGCCGATCCGGTTGTTCCGGATCTATGCCGAAGGCAATTTCATCGAAGCCAGCACCGACACGCCCTTCCTGCAGACGGGCGAGACCAAGTACGGCAAACCGATCCTCGACCGCGTGCTGACGCGACACACCCCGCTCGCCGATGCCACGAAATGCGTTCTGGTGTCTTTTGATTCGACCCTGCGCAGCAACCTCTCGGTCGGCATGCCGATCGATCTGATCTGTTACGAACGTGACAGCCTCGCCGTGCAGTACCGGCGACGGTTCGACCAGGGCGATCCCTATTTCACTGCCCTGAGCCATGATTGGGGCGAAGGAACGCGGCAGGTGTTCCGCGATCTGCCGGAATTGAGCTGGTGAACGGCCACCGTGACGGCAAAACCGCCCACCCCACCCGACCCGTCACCAGCCAGGAACCCTTCTGGGATACCGGAGAACTCGCCATGAAAATCAACGTCGGCTTCGAAATGGTCTTCGACTGCCCGCAGCCAACCCCGATGATCTTCAACCTCAATGTCCACTTCACGCGGGTCTCCGATGTCGTCGGCCGCGACGTCCTGCTGGTCGACCCGCCGGTGCCGATGGCCGCCTATCGCGACGACTTCGGCAACTGGTGCACGCGCATCGTTGCACCGGTGGGCCGGACTCGCATCTCCGCCGATGCCATCGTCAACGACAGTGGCCTACCCGATGCTCTCGTTCCCGGGGCGCACCAGCTTTCCGTACCGGATCTGCCCGAGAACACACTGCTCTTCCTGCTCGGCAGCCGCTACTGCGACACCGACCGGCTGTCACAGACGGCGTGGGATCTCTTCGGGCGGGCTCCGACGGGATGGGCTCGCGTGCAAGCAATCTGCGATTACGTCCATCAGCACATCACGTTCGACTATCAGCAGGCGGACAACACCAGGACAGCGCTGGAAGCGTTCAACGGACGCGTGGGGGTCTGTCGCGATTTCACCCATCTCGCCGTCGCGTTCTGCCGCTGCATGAACATCCCGGCCCGCTACTGCACTGGATATCTCGGCGATATCGGGATGCCGCCGCCGTACGGTCCGATGGATTTCGCGGCCTGGTTCGAGGTCTTCCTCGGCGGACGATGGCATACCTTCGACGCGCGCAACAACACGCCGCGGATCGGCCGGGTGCTGATCGCACGCGGCCGCGATGCCGCCGACGTCGCGCTGAGTAACACGTTCGGCCAGAACACCCTGAGCAGCTTCCGGGTCTGGACCGACGAGATACCTGCCGCTTGAGCCGACGGCGCAGAAGTCCGGCCGCCGCACGCAACATCGACGTTAAATGCGGCTTCTGAGGCTGCCCGCAGCGAGCAGGTGCACCACACTGTGACAATGTTTTCATTGCAGGGAAAGTCGGTCGTCGTCACCGGTGGCAGTAAAGGAATCGGGCGCGGGATCGCGGCGGTCTTCGCCACCGCAGGTGCCAATGTCGCCATCGCAGCCCGCTCCGCGGTGGACCTCGATTCCGCCGTCGCGGATCTCGACGGCCTGGGTTCCGGCACGGTGATCGGCGTGAGTGCCGATGTCAGTCAACGGGATTCGTGTGTGGCGATGGCCGCGGAGGTGGTCGCGGCGTTCGGCGGGATCGACGTGCTATGCGCGAATGCGGGCATCTTTCCCGACGCCCCGCTGAAGTCGATGACCTCCGAACAGCTCGACCAGATGCTCGACACCAATGTCAAGGGCACCTTCTACAGCGTGCAGGCGTGCCTGGATGCACTGATCGCTTCCGGCCGCGGACGGGTGGTGTTGACGTCATCGATCACCGGTCCGATCACCGGCTTCCCCGGCTGGACGCACTATGGCGCTTCCAAGGCGGCGCAGCTGGGTTTCATGCGGACCGCCGCGATCGAACTCTCCCCGCACAAGATCACCGTCAACGCGGTATTGCCCGGCAACATCCTGACCGAGGGAATTGCGGAGATGGGCGAGGATTACATCGCCCAGATGGCGCGGTCCATCCCGGCGGGTGCGCTCGGCGAGCCCGCGGATATCGGCTACGCGGTCGCGTTCCTGGCCAGCGACGAGGCCGGGTACATCACCGGACAGACGTTGACAGTCGACGGCGGGCAGGTGCTACCCGAATCCCCCGAAGCGCTGTCGAGCACAGGGGTCTGAGCCGTACCGAACTCGGCCCAGACCCCGTAGATCGCTCGTTAACCGTTCTGGAACTCGTTGAACGCCTGCAGCAGATCAGCGCCACCCAAACCGGACACACCGCACTGCTTCTGCAGGTCTACCAACGGCCGGGTGATGCCTTTGAGCTCCAGGTACTCACCTGGGTTGGCGGTGAAGTAGGCCCGAACCGAGGCGCGGGCGTCATCCGGTGACTGCGATGCCGCGTTGGTGAGCACCTGGTCGGCGCCGGGATGGGCGATCAGGAACTGGCTGGCGGCGCCGGACACCGAGCTGATGGTGCCAGTGGCACCGCTGGCCGAACACGGCGCGGCATTGGCGGCCGGTGCGGTGATCGTGGCGGCGGCGATTCCGGCGAGCAGGCAGCCGGCGAATGCGCCGCTGACACCGCGGCGCATGGTGAAACCAGTCATTTTCATCAGTTTGTTGTCCTTCATATTCGACAGATCCGCGACGAGTTGGTCGCACCATTCCCCGTGCCCGAATCACAACGTACCCGCAGGAAAATGGCCCCAAACCGACCTTCGCCGCCAGCACAGTCCGTCCCGTCGGGCGTTACAGGTTTCGGGTGTGAGTTCCCGCTCTATCGGCGTGAATTCACTAAGGCGATAACCAGATTTCGCGCACGTCTTTAAGGACGGGAGCAATCGTCTTATCCGATCGTGATCCGGCAGTGTGGCCGACGGTAACCAGATCGTTATAGAAGCTGGTCGCAGAACGATATCGGCACGAGATCGGCCCTCGTGTTACCCGTCAGTAACCTACGCACCCGTAACCTAGGTTATTCTCGTGACTACGGCTCGTGACTACGCGCAGTAATCCAGTTATCGGAGGCAACACTGATGGACGACATGCGGTACCTGGAGCTACACGGTGAACGTGTCGCTTACCAGGACGCCGGTGACGGCGAAGCGTTGCTACTGATCCACGGCATGGCCGGCAGTTCGGCCACCTGGCGCGACGTCATCCCTGCACTGGCCAAGAACTACCGGGTGATTGCGCCCGATCTACTCGGCCACGGCCAGTCCGACAAGCCACGCGGTGACTACTCCCTCGGGGCGTTCGCCGCTTCGCTGCGCGACCTGCTCGACGAACTGGGCATCGCGCGGGCGACGGTGATCGGTCAATCCCTCGGCGGCGGTATCGCCATGCAATTCGCCTACCAGCACCGCGACCGCTGTGAGCGCGTGGTCCTGATCGGCAGCGGCGGCCTCGGACCCGACCTGAGCTGGACACTGCGGCTGCTGTCCGCGCCGGGTGCTGAGTTGATCCTGCCGGTGATCGCTCCCTCACAGGTGCTGTCAGCGGGCAACAAGATCAAGTCGCTGCTGTCCTCGGCCGGTGTGCAGTCCGCGCGCGGCGCCGAACTGTGGAGTGCCTACTCTTCATTGTCGGATCGCGACACCCGCAACGCGTTCCTGCGCACGCTGCGCTCGGTCGTCGACTACCGGGGTCAAGCAGTCAGCGCGCTGAACAAGCTGCACCTGACGGCCCAGATGCCGGTGATGTTCATCTGGGGCGACAAGGACAAGATCATCCCGGTGTCCCACGGCTATGCCGCCCATGAGGCGCTTCCGGGCAGCCGGCTGGAAATCCTGCCTGGCCTCGGGCATTTCCCCCACGTGGAGTCCCCTACGCAGGTCGTGGCGCTCCTGGAGGACTTCATCGCCACCACTGAGCGACGGTCCGCCCTGATCACCCGCTGCTGACTGTCACCCATGGTGGGTAGCCTCGGACTCAACGAGTCAGGAGGGCACACATGACGGGTCGAACCATCGTCATCACCGGCGCCAGTGACGGGCTTGGTGCGGCGGCCGCCGCGCGGCTGAGTCGTAGCGGCGAGAACGTCGTAGTGGTCGGACGGTCACCGCAGAAGACCGAAGCCGTCGCGGCGCCGCTGGGAGCCGACTATTTCATCGCCGACTTTGCCGATCTCACCCAGGTTCGGGAGCTGGCCAATCAGCTGCTCTCGCGCTACCCCCGCATCGACGTGCTCGCCAACAACGCGGGCGGGATCATGAGCGCCGAGCGGGTCAGCACGGTCGACGGCCACGAGAAGACGTTCCAGGTCAACCATCTGGCACCGTTCCTGCTGACCAGCTTGCTTCTGGATCGGTTGATCGAATCGAGGGCCTCGGTGCTCAACACCAGCAGCGTCGGCAACCGGCTGTTCGGCCATATCGACATCACCGATCTCGACCACGAGCGCAGCTACAAGGCGCAGAAAGCCTACGGGGACGCGAAGCTCGCCAACATCTTGTTCACCAAGGAGTTGCACCGGCGCTATCACGGAGCCGGAATCTCCACTGCCGCATTCCATCCCGGCCCGGTGGCATCCAATTTCGGAGCCGAGTCCGGCAACGGTCTGCTGAATTTCCTCTACCAGTCGCCGCTGAAGAACTTCGCGCTGATCGGCCCCGAACAGGGCTCGGACCAGCTGGTGTGGCTGGCCTCGGCTACGCCCGGGGTGGATTGGACCTCCGGCGAGTACTACGCCAGGCACAAACCCGGCCGCCCGAACAAGCAGGCTTTCGACCCCGTGCTGGCCGAGCAGCTGTGGGAGCGCAGCCTCGATATGGTCACCGTGTCCGAGACACCGGGCCACGAGACACCCGGCCCCGCGACACCAGGAGCACCGTCATGACCGTCACCGTCGTCGATTCCGGCCCCAATCAGGTCAGCCGGTCGGTCGAGGTCCACGCCCCCGCCGCCGAGTTGTTCGCCCTCGTCGCCGACCCCCGTCGCCATAGCGAACTCGACGGTTCGGGCACGGTTCACGACAACATCAAAGGCCCGGCGAAACTCGTTGCCGGCGCCAAGTTCTCGACGAGAATGCGGATGAAGGGGGTGCCCTACTGGATCGTCAGCACCGTCACCGCGCTCAAGCCCGACGAACTGGTCGAATGGCGGCATCCGATCGGACACCACTGGCGCTGGGAGTTCGAGGCGCTGTCCCCGACGCTGACCCGGGTGACCGAAACCTTCGACTACCGCAAAACCGGCCCGCTCAAGGACAGCCTGAAGTACTACGAGCGCACGGGTTTCGTCAAGGGCAACACCAAAGGGATCGAGTCCACCCTGACCAAGCTGGCCGCCAAGTACCCCGGCTGATCGTCAGAACGCGATAAAGAGGATCTCGTCGCGCGAGTATTCGTGTCCTGGGTGGTTTTCGGACAGGTGCTTCTGCGTCTTCTCCACGAGGTCGTCCTCGTTGGCGCCGACAATCGACTCGCCACACGGGCAGTTCAGATGCGTCTTCATCCCGTCAGGTCTACCCGAACTCTCGCAACCGGGAAAGCCCGGGCCGTCTCTTGCGTAATTCGCTTGAATCAATAAATGATGGGCTCGACTCAAGTGATCCGCGATCCGCGTTAGGACGGTGCCCAGCCCGTGTGGGATTTCGAGACCGACCCCGAATACCAGGAAAAGCTCGACTGGGTCGAGGAGCTGATGGTCACCGAGCTGGAACCGCTCGACCTGGTGGCACTCGACCCGTACGACAAGCGCAACCCCGACGTGATGGCCGTCCTGCGACCGTTGCAGCAGAAGGTCAAAGACCACGGGCTGTGGGCGGCGCATCTGAGCCCCGACCTCGGCGGCCAGGGTTACGGCCAGGTGAAGCTGGCCCTGTTGAATGAAATCCTCGGTCGATCCCGTTGGGCCCCATCGGTATTCGGATCACAGGCACCGGACTCCGGCAATGCCGAGATCATCGCCCTGTTCGGAACCGACGAGCAGAAGCGCCGATACCTGCAGCCACTGCTCGACGGTGAGATCAGCTCCTGCTATTCGATGACCGAGCCGCAGGGCGGGTCCGATCCCGGGCTGTTCGTCACCCGCGCCGAGCGGGACGGCGACTCCTGGTTGATCAACGGTGAGAAGTGGTTCTCCTCGAACGCCAGGCACGCGTCGTTCTACATCGTCATGGCCGTCACCAATCCCGACGCGCGCACCCGCGACAAGATGTCGCTGTTCATCGTGCCGGCCGAGACACCGGGCATCGAGATCGTCCGCAACGTCGGCGTCGGTGGCGAGTCGTCGGATCACGCGTCGCACGGGTACGTCCGCTACACCGACGTCCGGGTACCTCTCGACCATGTCCTCGGCGGGGAGGGCCAGGCGTTTGCGATCGCCCAGACCCGGCTCGGCGGTGGCCGAATCCATCACGCCATGCGCACGATTGCCCTGGCGCGCAAAGCTTTCGACATGATGTGTGAGCGCGCGGTGTCCCGCCAGACCCGCCAAGGTGCACTCGGCAGCTTCCAGATGACCCAGGAGAAGGTCGCCGACAGCTGGATCCAGATCGAGCAGTTCCGGCTGCTGGTCCTGCGCACCGCGTGGCTGATCGACAAACATCACGACTATCAGTTGGTGCGCCGCGACATCGCCGCGGTGAAGGTGGCGATGCCTCAGGTATTGCACGATGTCGTGCAGCGGGCCATGCACCTGCACGGCGCCCTCGGTGTCTCCAACGAGATGCCGTTCATCAGGATGATGGTCGCCGCGGAATCCCTCGGCATCGCCGACGGCCCCACTGAAGTGCACAAACTGACGCTGGCGCGCCGCACCCTCAAGGAGTACGAGCCGGTGACCACGCTGTTCCCGTCGGCGCATATCCCGACCCGCCGCGCCGAGGCGCAGGCCCGGCTCGCCGAGCGCCTTGAGCTCGAGGTCGCCGAGCTCTAGTGCCGTCGTGACTTCCACCGATACCCGCGGCAACCTACTGTCCGCGGCCGAACAGTTATTCGCCGACCGCGGCGTCGACGGAGTCAGCTTGCGCGAGATTGCGCGCAGAGCCGGCGCGAAGAACGTCATCGCGGTGCAGTACCACTTCGCCGACCGCGACGGCGTGCTCCAGGGCATCCTCGACAAGCACCTGCCCGCGGTGGATGCCCGCAGGCACGCGCTGCTCGACGCGGCCGAAACCGCTCCGGAGCTGCGCGCGTTGGCCGGTGCGCTGGTCCGGCCCCTTGGTGCCAAACTGGCCGATACCGAAGGCGGCCCGGCCTTCCTGCAGGTGTACGCAGACCTGTTGAACCGGCCGAAACTGAGCCTGGAGGTGCTGGAAGGAGAAGCCGGCCGGTTCAGCAGCCTGCGGCGCTGGCGCGAACTCGTCGCGCCGTTGTTGGACCCCGACGCCGCCAAGATGCATCCCCGACTCAATGCGCTGCTCTACACCGCAGTGGAGCTGGCCCGACGGGCCCAGGCGGGTCCACACACCGACGACCGACTGTTCATCAGTCACCTCATCGACCTGGTGTCCGCGATCCTCGGCGCGCCCGTGTCTGGGGAGACTCGGCAACTGCTCGCCGAGCGCGAGCTCCGTCGCGCCGTCTAGTCCGCACTCGCCGATCCGATGAGTTGGACTCAGATCACCCTGCTGGTCGTCGCGGGCATCAGCGGCGGATTAACCGGCAGTATCGCCGGCCTGGCCTCGGTGACCACCTATCCCGCCCTGCTGGCCGTGGGCCTGCCGCCCGTCGCCGCCAACGTCACCAACACCGTGGCCCTGGTGTTCAACGGCGTCGGGTCGATCTGGGGTTCGCGGCCCGAGCTGAAAGGCCAGGGCGCTTTCCTGCTGCGCACGGTGCCAGTGGCCGTGCTCGGCGGTGTCCTCGGCGCGGTGCTGCTGCTCAATACGCCGGCCGATGGGTTCGAGAAACTCGTACCCATCCTGATCGGCCTCTCGGCGATCGCCATCCTGCTACCGCCCCCGGCGCTGACACCCGGCGAGCAGCCGCGCAAAAGCAGGTCCATGCGGGTACTCGAAGCGGCCGCGATCCTGTCGATCGCCGTCTACGGCGGCTATTTCGGAGCGGCCGCCGGAGTGCTCCTGCTCGCGCTGTTGCTGCGCGCGGGCGGCGCGACGCTGCCACATGCGAACGCATCGAAGAATGTCCTGCTCGGGGCGTCGAACTCGGTGGCGGCGCTGATCTTCGTGTTCGTGGCGCCCGTCCACTGGGCGGCGGTCGTACCGCTGGGTGCGGGCTGCCTGATCGGTTCCCGGCTGGGCCCGATCGTCGTGCGGCACGCCCCTGCGACGCCGATCCGGTTGTTGATCGGCGTCGGCGGGATGGTGCTGGCGATCAAGCTCGGGATCGACGCCTACTCGTGATTTCGGCGTGTCCGGTCGCCGTGAGCGCAACCCAGCACGCCGAAATCACTCAGCTGAGGTAGCGGACGATGCTCTCGGCCACGCAGGCCGGCTTGGCCGCGCCCTCGATCTCGACGGTGGTCGACAGGGTCGCCTGCGAGGTGCCGTTGCCCAGGTCCTCGATGTCGACGAGCGTGGTGGAGCCGCGCACCTTGGCACCCACCGGTACCGGTGACGGGAACCGAACCTTGTTCAGCCCGTAGTTGATTCCCATCTTCAAGCCGTTGACGGTGAAGATCTCGTGCATCAGGACCGGCAGCAGCGACAACGTCAGGAAGCCGTGCGCGATCGTGGTGCCGAACGGTCCCGCCGCCGCCTTCTCCGGATCGACGTGGATCCACTGGTGATCGCCGGTCGCGTCGGCGAATTGGTTGACCGCCTCCTGGGTGACGGTCACCCAGTTGCTGGTACCCAGCACCTCACCCTTGGCGGCGGCGAGCTCGGCGATCGATTCGAAAGTCCGCATTGCTGTCCTTTCCCTGCATTGGCTTGTGCCCCATCTTGCGCACCACTCATTCGCGGGCCGCGATCAGCCCCTCCTGAACGAGCGTCGCGGCGATGATGCCGTGGTCGCCGACCAGCGATGCGGTCACCAGACCGCGCCCCCTGGCCGCCGCCGGGGACCGCGACTCCAGGAGATTCCACCGGTCGGCGCGGATCGGTGCGTGAAACCACACCGAGGAATCGGTAGTGCCACTGCGGTGGGTGCGATCGCGCATCGAATGGCCGTGTACCTGTAGTGCCGGGTCGATCATGTACACGTCGGTCACGAACAATGCGACGCAGGTGTGAATCATCGCGTCCGCCGGCAGCTCGACCGTCGCGCGCCACCAGAGCCGGCGCACGAAATCGCTGCCGCTGCCCTCGTCGACGATGCGGATATCGAGTTCGTCCAGCGGCAGCCCCGGCGCGGGCCCGGCCGGGCCGGTGGCAGCCAGGGTGTCAGGGTCCTCGGGGAGGCGCCCGTAATGGCCGTGCACCGGACCGGTCAGCGCCTTCGCGAACGAGACGGTGGCCGCGGTGATGACGCGCTCGCTCTGCCGGGCCACCACCCGCCGCGTCATCGCGGTGCGGCCGTCGTAGGTTCGTTCGACGGCATAGCCGACGGGATCGGCCGCCGCACCGCCGCGCAGGAACTGCAGGTGCATGCTGGTCGGGCCGGCGTCGTCGGGCACCGTCTTTCCGGCGGCGGCCATGGACTGCGCGACGAATTGCCCACCGAAGGCCCGCTTGTCGGTGGGTCCGTGCCCGGCCGCCACCCAGACGTCGGTGTCGCCGGGTCGCATGTCGAGCAGCTCCAGTAGCGCGCTCATGCGTCGGAACCCATTGCTACGGTCCCACTTTCGGCTAGTCCAGCGACGTCATCGGGCGATATGCCGAGCCGCTCACCCAGGACTGCGACGGTGTCATCGCCGAGAGCGGGCGCGGCGACGGCAGGAATATGGGCGCCGTCGAACTCGATGGGCAGTCCAGGCGCCAGGTACTCGCCGATCCTGGGCTGCGCCAAGGTGCTGAACAACGGGTTCGCGGTGACCCGTTCATCCTCGGCGCACTCGGCGAAGGTCCGGTAGCGCTCCCACAGGATCGAGGTCGCCGCCAGCGCCTCGGCGATCTCGGCGGCCGTGCGTTCACGAAACCAGATGCTGAACAAGCCGCTCAGCGCGTCGCGGTGCCGGTATCGCTGCCCTTCGTCGGTGAAGTCGACATCGAGTGCATCACCCAGTGCAGCAACGGCTTTGGTGCTACCGGTGAGCTCTGTCAGATCCCGGAAATGGCGGCCGGTCAGCGCTACCAGCATGAAGGCGACGCCGTCGCTGCTGGTGAAGTTCGCGCCGTACTGGCCGTAGATGGCATTGCCGAGACGTTCGCGCTGGGTACCGTTGATCATCGGCTCGGAAAGGAATCCGAGGTTTCCGGCGGTGGCCAGGGCGACGTCTTCGAGGGGAACACGGATCCGCGCCCCGACCCCGGTAGCATCGCGTGCGCGCAACGCCGCGGTGATGGCCAGCGCGGCATACAGACCGCATGACACATCCCACGCGGGCAGTACATGGTTCACCGGGCCGGCCTGGGTCGGTGGTCCGGTGACCAGTGGGAAGCCGATTCCGGCATTCACGGTGTAGTCGACGCCGGTGCCGCCGTCCGCGCGCCCCGACACCTCGAGGTGAATCAGATCCGGGCGCTCCTTGGTCAGCTGTTCGAACGAATGCCATTCGCGACCAACGACATTGGTGATGAGAATGCCACCGGTCGGACCGCTCTCGGTGATCAGCCTGGTAACCAGCTGCTGGCCCTGCGGCGAGCGCATGTCTACCGCCACCGAACGCTTACCCTTGTTCAGACCCGCCCAGTAGATGCTCTGGCCGCTGTCAGTCACCGGCCAGCGCCGGTAGTCGGCGGCACCCCCGACGGGGTCGATGCGGATGACCTCGCAACCCAATTGCGCCAACGTCATACCGGCCAGCGGCACCGCGACGAAACTGGAGATCTCGACGACCCGCACCCCGGCGAGCGGTCCCGGCGACCCCGGCGGTGCGGTGCTTGTCTGCGCGCTCATAGCGAATCAACTTATCCTGGGCTGATGTCTCGGGTTGTCGCTGCCGTGGAGCGGGCGCTCGATGCTCGGCAGCGCGAGGCCGTCGAAGAGGTCGAGAAAATTCTGGCCGCCGCGCTGGGGGTCATCGAGCTGGCCGCTCCCGCCCCGCCGAAGGTCAGCGATATCGTCGCTGCCGCAGGTACCTCGAATGCAGCCTTCTACCGGTATTTCGCCGGCAAGGACGAGCTGATGCTGGCCGTCCTGGAACGCGGGGTCGCGCTCACCGCGTCCTACCTGGACCAGCAAATGGCCACTCGACACGATCCGGCCGCCAAGCTGTCGGCCTGGATCGAGGGCGCCCTGTCGCAGGTCGGCGATCCGCGCCGCGCCGCGCGCAGCCGCGCGGTGCTCAGCCAGTTCTCCGCGTTGCCCGACGGGCAGATCACCGCGCCGATGCGCGACCTGCTCATCGGGCCGCTGACCGAGATGGGCTCGGCCGATGCCGAGCGGGACGCCGACGCGGTCCTGACCACCATCACCGGCGCCATCGGTCGGTACACCGCCTCCGCCACCGAGCCGGATCCGGCAGATGTCGGTCACCTGGTCGACTTCTGCCTGGCCGCGGTGGGAGCCGATCGAACCTAGGCGGCCGCGCGTTCCAGGATGTGGATGCCGCAGGCCGAACCCAGACCGATGACGTGAGCCAGACCGACTGTCGCATTGGCGATTTGACGATCGCCCGCCTCGCCGCGCAGGTGGTGGCAGACCTCCCAGATATTCGCGATGCCGGTGGCGGCGATGGGGTGACCTTTGGACTCGAGGCCGCCGGAGACGTTGACGGGGGTGGAGCCGTCGCGCCAGGTTGCGCCGGAGGAGAAGAAGTCGGCCGCGTTTCCTTCTTCGCACAGCATCAGGTTGTCGTAATGCACGAGTTCGGCCGTGGCGAAGCAGTCGTGCAGTTCCACCAGATCAAGGTCCTGCGGGCTCACCCCGGCCTGATCGTAGGCCTGGACCGCCGCGGCCCTGGTCAGCGTGTTGACATCGGGCAGGATCTGGCACGCCTCCTGATACGGGTCACTGGTCAGCACGGATGCCGATACCTTGACCGCTCGGCGCTGCTGTTCGCCCGAGAGTGTCTTGAGGTACTCCCCCGAGACGACCACCGCAGCCGCCGCCCCGTCACAGTTGGCCGAGCACATCGGCCTGGTGTTCGGGTAGGCGATCATCACGTCACCCATGATTTCTTCCAGGGTGAACCGCTTCTGGTATGCCGCAAGGGGATTCAGCGTTGAGTGCGCATGGTTCTTCTCGGCGATCTTCGCGAACAGCTCAAAGCTGGTGCCACCGTAGCGGTGGCCGTACTCCATCCCGATCTGGGCGAACACGCCAGGCATGTTCTCGGTGCCCACCCGGCCGTCGAGCCCGAGGACCGCGCCGTCGCGTCCCGACGGCGCCCAGGTGTCGGACCGTTCCCGCGCAGCCGATGCGCCGAGCAGTCCCGCGCCGGAGAGCTTCTCGACACCGACGGCCATGCCCACCGGAGTCTCGCCCGCCTTGATCGCCATGATCGCCGTGCGCAGTGCGGTGGCGCCGGTGGCGCAGGCGTTCGCCACGTTGTACACCGGGATGCCGGTCTGACCGATCTGCTTTTGCAGCTGTTGACCGACGGACGCGTTGGCGTTCATCAGGTTCCCGACCGCGAGCACGCCGACGTCCCTGATGGTGACGCCGCCGTCGGCGAGCGCACCCAGGGCCGCCTCCGAGGCGAGGTCGAGGACGTCTTTGTCCTTGTGTTTGCCGAACTTGGTCATCGTGATGCCGAGGATCCAGATGTCGTCGCTGGCCATGATCGTCTCCTACTTGGCGGGTTGGGGTTCGAAGCCGAACCCGATGGCTTCGACGCCGGCCGTGTCGACGCCGAGCGGAAAGGTGGTGAGCTGGACTTTCATGCCGAGTGTCACGTGCTCGGGGTCGGGCGGGGTGTTGACGATGTTGGCGCGCACGCTGGTGCCGTCGCAGTCCACGACGGCGGCGACGAACGGCACGGGGACGCCGGGGGCGGCGAACGCGACGATGGTGAATGCCCGCACGATGCCTTCTGTCGCGACCGTGGCGGTGGCGAATTCCGTTGCACTGCAGTTGGCGCACGCGTTGCGGCGGCCGAAGAACCGCGCACCGCACTGCGTGCATTCGTTGGCGCTCAGGTGCGGTTGATCACCCAGTACCAGGTAGTCGACGAGTGGGACCTGTCCGGTCATCTGCGCTCCTGACGAAGAATGTCTCCTCGGATCATGACACCCACCGTGGCGGCCCTGTGATTTGGGCGTGCTTTCGACCGGTCAGCGGTCCGGAACACGCCAAAGTCGCGGGGTGGGGCACCATGGATGCCGATGGAACTACTGCTCATCTCGGACACCCATCTGCCCAAGCGCGCCAAAGACCTGCCCGCGCAGGTCTGGGATGCGGTGGAGCGCGCCGACGTCGTCGTGCACGCCGGAGACTGGGTGGACATCGCAACACTCGATGCCCTGGAGAGCCGCGCCGCCCGCCTGGTCGCGTGCTGGGGTAACAACGACGGCGACGAGCTGCGCGCCCGGCTGCCCGAGCGCGCCGACGTGACGCTGGCCGGGGTGCGGTTCACCGTGGTCCACGAGACCGGCGCCTCCAGCGGTCGCGACGCGCGGATGTCGCGCACCTACCCCGATACCGACGTACTGGTTTTCGGCCACAGCCACATCCCGTGGGACACCACCAGTGCGACCGGCCTACGGCTGCTCAACCCCGGCTCCCCCACCGACCGCCGCAGCCAGCCGTTCGGCACCTACATGACCGCATCGGTGGATGGCGGCGCCCTCGCAGAGGTCACGCTGCACCGAATCCCCCGAGCCACCTGACCCACGGAGCGCATACTCGGGTGCGTGAAATCGGATCTTCTCTCCCGGCGCGATCTGGACTTCCTGCTCTTCGAATGGCTGGGGATCGACGAACTGACCAAGCGTGAGCGGTTCGCCGACCACTCCGCCGAAACCTTCTCCGACGTGCTGGACCTGTGCGAGGAGCTGGCGACGCACTACTTCGCCCCGCACAACAAGCGCAGCGATGCCAACGAGCCGACATTCGACGGATCGACGGTCACGGTGATTCCGGAAGTCAAGGAGGCGCTGGACGCGTTCGCGGCCGCGGACCTGATCGGGCTGAGCATGGATCAGCGCTTCGGCGGGTCACAGCTGCCGATGGCGGTGGCGCAGGCGGGGTTCGCGTATTTCGCCGCCGCCAACGTCGCCACCAGCGGCTACGTCATGCTGACGACCGCCAATGCCAACCTGCTGACCAAGTTCGGCACCGCCGAGCAGATCGCCACCTTCGTCACGCCGATGTTGTCAGGCCGGTTCTCCGGGACGATGGCGCTCTCGGAGACCCAGGCGGGATCGTCGCTGGCGGATATCCTCACCCGCGCCGAACCGCAGGAGGACGGTAGTTATCGGCTGTTCGGCTCCAAGATGTGGATCTCGGGGGCCGAGCACGAGATGACGGACAACATCGTCAACCTGGTGCTGGCCAAGATTCCCGGCGGCCCGGCCGGCACCAAGGGCATCTCGCTGTTCATCGTGCCCAAATTCCTCGTCGGCGACGACGGGTCGATCGGCGAACGCAACGACGTCGCGCTGGCCGGCCTGAATCACAAGATGGGCCAACGGGGTATCACCAACACGGTGCTGAACTTCGGTGACGGAACCCACCGGCCGGGCGGGCAGCCGGGCGCGGTCGGTTATCTGATCGGCGAGCCGCACCGCGGGATCACTTACATGTTCCACATGATGAACGAGGCTCGCCTTGGCGTCGGGATGGGCGCGGTGGCGCTCGGCTACACCGGCTATCTCAAATCGCTGGAGTACGCCCGCAGCCGGCCGCAGGGCAGGCCCGCGACTGCCAAGGATCCGTCGACACCGCAGGTCCCGATCATCGAGCATCCCGATGTCAAGCGAATGCTGTTGGCGCAGAAAGCATATGTCGAGGGCGCCCTGGCGCTGGAACTGTACTGCGGACGACTGGTCGACTGGCAGCACAGTGCCGAATCCGACGACGAGCTCCAGCGCTCCACAGACCTGCTGGACATTCTGACGCCGGTCGGCAAGAGCTGGCCGTCGCAGTGGTGCCTGGAGGCCAACAGCCTGGCGATCCAGGTGCACGGCGGCTACGGCTACACCCGGGAGTACGACGTGGAACAGCTCTACCGGGATAACCGGCTCAACCCCATCCACGAGGGCACCCATGGTATTCAGAGCCTGGATCTGTTGGGGCGCAAGGTTATCCAACGCGGCGGCGCCAGCCTGGCCGAGCTCGGCAGGGTCATCGCGACCACTATCGCCGAGGCGAACGCCGCGGGCGGTGAGCTGACCGAGCCGGCCGCTGCGCTGACGGCCGCTTGGTCCCGGCTGGTGTCAGTGACGGCGGGAATGTTTGCCTCGGGGGATATCGACGCCGCGCTGGCCAACAGCGTGGTCTACCTCGAAGCGTTCGGCCATCTCGTGATCGCCTGGATCTGGCTGGAACAGCTGTGCGCCGCGCACGGTAAGACCGGCGACTTCTACGACGGCAAACGCCAGGCTGCGCAGTACTTCTTCCGCTACGAACTGCCCAAGACGGGTCCACAGCTGGATCTGCTGGAGCGCCTGGACCACACCACGCTGGAGATGCGCGACGCCTGGTTCTGATTCGTTCGCGGTCAGTTCGGACGCAATACCTC
Source organism: Mycolicibacterium komossense (assembly GCF_025822605.1). Classification (GTDB taxonomy): domain Bacteria; phylum Actinomycetota; class Actinomycetes; order Mycobacteriales; family Mycobacteriaceae; genus Mycobacterium; species Mycobacterium komossense. The sequence continues at coordinate 240,688 of NZ_JACKTY010000018.1, forward strand.
TCTTGCAGAGGTATTATTGCCCGGTGCCGTCCCGCAGCCAGCTGATCAGCGATTTGTTGGGTACCGTCGGCCGATTCCGGCGCCAAATCCGCCGGACATCGAGTCATGGGCCCGACGTGGTCGCCGGCTTGACCGAATCTCAGGCCGAGTTGGTGCGGCTCGTCGGCCGTCGGCCCGGCATCTCCGTGAGCCAGGCGGCGGCGGAGCTCGGACTGGCGGCCAACACCGCGTCGACACTGGTGTCGCGTCTGTGCGCGGGCGGCTCGTTGATCCGCGAGGCGGACCCCGCCGACCGCAGAGTGGGACGACTGCGGCTCACCCCTGACATTCAGAGCGCCGCCGACGAATCACGCAACGCCCGCCGGTCCGCGATATCCCATGCCCTCGATGACCTCGACGACACCGAAATAGACCAGTTGACAGCAGGATTGGATGTGCTGGCCAAGCTGACCCGAATGCTCCAGGAGAGGCAGACATGACTGCGGGCAGCATCACAGACCTGGCGATCGACTGTCAGCACCTGACCCACCGGTACGGCAAATTCGTCGCCGTCGACGACCTGACGTTGCAGGTACAGGCGGGCGAGACGGTGGGCCTACTTGGGCCCAACGGGGCCGGAAAGACCACCGCAGTTCGCGTGCTCACCACCCTGACGCCGGTGCAACACGGGACGGTCTCGATCTTCGGGTTGGACGCCAAACGCGACACCATGGACATCCGTTACAACATCGGCTATGTCCCCCAACAACTTTCGATCGAATCGGCGCTGACCGGGCGGCAGAACGTGCAGTGGTTCGCCCGGCTGTACGACGTGCCGCGCCGCCAGCGCGAGGCCCGCGTGAACGAGGCGCTGGAGGCGATGAACCTGCTGGACGTGGCCGACAACCTGGCCGGCACCTACTCCGGCGGCATGGTTCGCCGACTCGAGCTGGCGCAGGCGCTCGTCAACCGGCCGTCGCTGCTGATCCTCGACGAACCCACCGTCGGACTGGATCCGATTGCCCGCGACGGCGTCTGGTCGCAGGTGCAACGGATGCAGGACGAATTCGGCATGACGGTGCTGCTGACCACGCATTACATGGAGGAAGCCGACGTGTTGTGCGACCGGGTGGCGTTGATGCATCACGGCAAGCTGCAGACTGTCGGCAGCCCCACCGAACTCAAGGCGGCTGTCGGGCCGGACGCCTCGCTGGAGGATGTCTTCCGCCACCATGCCGGTTCAGACCTCGCCGACGACACACCGCGTCCTGGCCTGCGTGAAATCCGCTCCAGCAGAAGGACAGCACGCCGTGTCAGTTGAGCCGGAACAGACAGATCAATCCCCCGCGACCCACGGCCTGATCCGCGCACCCCGCGGCTGGCGCCGGTTGCGCGGGGTCGTCCTGCGGATGGGTACCTTCGCGCTCGTCGAACTGCAGAAGCTCCGCCACGACCGCACCGAACTCTTCACCCGCATGGTGCAACCCGCGCTGTGGCTGCTGATCTTCGGGCAGACCTTCAGCCACCTGCACGTCATCGACACCGGGTCGGTGTCCTACCTGGCGTTCCTCGCCCCGGGGATCATCGCGCAGTCGGCCCTGTTCATCTCGATCTTCTACGGCATCCAGATCGTCTGGGACCGCGACGCAGGCATTCTCGCCAAACTCATGGTCACCCCGGCGCCCGCGTCGGCACTGATCGCGGGTAAGGCGTTCGCAGCCGGGGTGCGATCGGTCGCCCAGGTGATCGGAGTCCTGGTCATCGCCTACCTGATGGGGGTGCATCTGACGGCCAACCCGCTGCGGATTCTCGCGGCGATGGGCGTGGTGGTGCTCGGTTCGGCCTTCTTCGCCTGTCTGTCGATGTCGCTGGCCGGCCTGGTGCGCAACCGGGACCGATTGATGGGTATCGGCCAGGCCATCACCATGCCGTTGTTCTTCGCCTCGAATGCGCTCTACCCCGTCGACATCATGCCCACCTGGTTGCGCTGGCTGTCCGCGGTGAACCCGTTGAGCTACGAGGTCAACGCGCTACGCGGTCTGCTGATCGGTACGTCGTCGAACTGGCCGCTGGATATCGGGGTGCTCGTACTCGCGGCGATCGTCGGGGTGTTCACCGCCTCGGCCCTGCTGCGTCGCCTGGTGCGCTGAGCTCGCTGCCGCAAAAGACCGTAACCCGCGCAGTTTCTGGCCCGTACGGGTGAGAATGTTGCCGTGACACATGACCACCGAGTGACACCGCCGCGCGAATCAATCGGCTACACGCTCAAACGATTGATCCTCGGCAAGCCGCTGATCACCGACCAGCTCAAGTCCGAGCGGCTGTCGAATCCGGTTGCTCTCGGCGTGCTTTCGCCCGACGCGATCTCGTCGACTGCCTACGGCACCGAAGTGATCCTGATCGAGCTGCTGCCGTATGCGGCGCTGGCGGCGTTCACGCTCCTGCTGCCCATCACCGGCGTCATCCTAGTCATCCTGATCCTGGTCGCAGCGTCCTACCGCCAGGTGGTGATGACCTACACCAAGGCCGGCGGTTCCTACATCGTCGCCAGGGAGAACTTCGGTCCCCGGATCGCGCAGATCGCCGCGGCGGCACTACTGATCGACTACGTGGTGACCGTCGCCGTGCAGGCTGCGGCCGGCACCGTCGCGGTGATCTCCGCGGTGAAATCTCTTGGCCCCTACAGCCTGGAGATCACCATCGGCGTGGTGCTGCTGATGTGCTTTGCCAACCTGCGCGGCCTGCGCGAGGCCGGCCGGCCGTTCGCGATGCCGACGTATTTCTTCGTCGGGATGCTGTCGGTGATGATCGTGACCGGCGTTGTCCGCCATCTGTTCTGGGGGCTGCCGCAGTACGACGCGGCACATCTCGTCGGCGCGGTACCCGTCACCCACGGCGACGGCTTGGTGATGGGGGCGACCATCCTGGTGCTGTTGCGCGCGTTCGCCAACGGCGGCGCCTCGCTGACCGGCGTGGAGGCCATCTCGAACACCGTCGGCTCATTCCGGGACCCGCAGGGCGTCAACGCCCGCCGCGTCCTGACGGTGATGGCCTGCATTCTGGCGTTCCTGTTGGCCGGCGTCGCCTACCTGGCGTACGCCACCCACGCCACGCCATATGTGGCGGGGTACCCGTCGGTGCTCTCCGAGATCTCCCGGGCCGTGTTCGGCGACGGGGTAGCCGGCCACATCCTCTATGCCCTGGTTCAGATATCCACTGCAGCAATTCTTTTCACTGGCGCCAACACCAGTTTCAACGGCTTCCCGGCGCTGGCCAACTTCGTCTCCGAGGACCGGTTCCTGCCACGGCAGCTTTCCAAACGCGGGCACCGGCTGGTGTTCTCCAACGGCATCATCGTGCTCACCGTCCTGGCCGTGGTGTTACTCATCGGTACCGGTGGCTCCGTGAACGCGCTGGTCCCGTTCTATGCCATCGGGGTGTTCACGGGCTTCGCGATGGCGGGCTACGGCATGACGAAACATCATCTGACGCACAAGTCCGACGGCTGGCGGCACAAGCTCGCAATCAACCTTTCCGCGGGCATCATCTCGACGGTGGTGGTGCTGATCTTCGCGATCGCCAAGTTCACCGAGGGCGCCTGGCTGGTGGTGGTGATCTTCCCGCTGTTGGTCTTCGCGCTGATGCGGCTCAACCGCGAATACCGCGCCGAAGCGGCCATCCTCGAACGGTTCCGCACCGACCGCCCCGACAACTTCGGCGTCTACACCGGCCACTATGTCTACGTGCTGGTGAACTCGGTGGACCTGGCCGTGATCGAGGCCCTGCGCTACGGCCGCGGCCTGCGGGCCGACCAACTGACCGCCGTGCACTTCATGGTCGACGAGGATGTCGCCGATCGAATCCGCAAGCGTTGGGAGCACTACGGTTTGGTGACCCCGCTGCGAATTATCGACTGCCCTGACCGCCGGGTGGTCCGTGCCGCACACGATTTGGTATGCACGACGTCCGAGGAACATCCGGACGCCAACGTCACCCTGCTGTTGCCGAGGCGCAGCTACGCGCCGTTGTTGGGACGGCTGCTGCACGACCGGACAGCCGACCGGATCGCGCAGGCGGTGAGCCGGATGCCGCACGCCGCGGCGACGATCGTGCCCTTCGATGTGCAGTCTCAGATCCGCGAAGCGTTCCCCGACATGTTCGAAGAACGCGTGACCCGCGAACTGGAAAAAGTACAGGACAGGATGGCTCATTCCGATCAGGATCGGGTCGACGATTACGAGCATCCTGAGGCCCCGCCCACGGTGATCGCCATCGACGGACTGATCGGGGGGCAGCGGACCAGCATCGAGGGCCGGGTCAACGAAATCACGCAGAAGTCCAGGGACGGTAAACCACTGCTGCTCGTCACGATCGGCGACGACAGCGGTGAGGTGACCGTCTCGTTCAGCCGCGGCGGTGACGGCATCGCGACCGGTCAGGTGCTACGGCTGGTCGGGAAGGCGCGTCAGAACGGTAACCGGCCTGTCTTCATGACCGACCCGACGTACTCCATCATCGAGCAGCCCGCCGACAGTTGATCCGCCGCGCAGCCACCGCCGAGCCTCGGTGACCGCACGGGCGATCAGGACGCCGGCTGTTATGGCAGCGACGACGCCGACCACGGGGTGTCCGGCGAACAGCGGATACACCTGGAAGTGGACGAGATACGTGTACAGCGACGCCTCGGCGATCAGGCCGGCGAGGGCGGGTAACGGCTCGGGGCAGCGGACGGCGGGCAGCCAGAACAGGAGAATCAAGCCGCCCAGCACCAGAAGCTGGCGCGATCCCTCTTCGAAGTAGCCCGCGGTGCAGACCACCACGACTGCAGTGACGGCAAACCGCTGCCAGTTGTTCTGTGCCTTGGCCGCCGCCCACCCTGCCGCGAAGAACCAGAAGGCCAGGTAGGTGAACATCGCCTGCTCGCCGAGCCGTAGGCCGAGGACGTCGTAGCGCAGCGCCACCCCGGCGGCCAGGAAGACCGCCGCGAAGGTGAACGGCACCCGGCGTTCCAGACGGTCGATTGTCGGTACCGCGAGCAGCAGGGTCAGACCGATCAACACGTAGACCAGCACCTCGACAAACCACAGCCGGCCGGCGGTCATGCTGTCAAACGGCCCCAGGATCTTGTTGGCGAGCAACAGATTAGACAGGTGATAGTCATCTGTGATGAGCAGCGCGATCGCTACCCAGGCGATCGACGGGACCGCGATCGAGGCAATGGTGATCCGCAGGTGGCGCACCCGCTCGGCGCGCGGGACCGCCCGCAAGCAGAAGCGACCGAAGTTGTATCCGGCCAACCCCAGCAGAATATGCGCGCCACCCCACAGCTGGAAAGCCCCGGCATGCGATCCGACGATCAGGATGATCGCCACCGCGCGCAGGGCGACGCCGGTCTCCAGGCTGGCCGAGAACCAACGGCGGTTCCGGCCTGGCAGAGTGGCCAGCCGTTCCAGTTCCCTCACCGGCAGCTGCTGCCAGTCAGGCGGGAGGTAGCCCAGCATGCGCTCGAGCCGGATCGACATCGCGACATAGTTCAGTGATGTCCCGCCGAGCCGCAGAAACGTGCTGTCCGCGGTGATCTCGGCTTCGGACACGTGCAGCACCTCGACGAACAGCCGCCGGATGTCGTTACTGCCCGCGGCGGGTTCGGCGGCACGGCGGGCAGCTCCGCGAACCGCGGCGTAATCGGGCTTACCCGAAGGCAGCAACGGCAGTTCGGGCAGCGCCGCGACCCAGACGGCCGCCGACGGCAGCCCGGCTGCCCTGGCGGCAAGCCGGCGGATCTCTCCCGGGTCGTGTTCATCGGTGACAGCGAGGGCCAGACGATCCTCGTCGTCGCTGTCTACCGCTGCGCAGAACGCCGTCACGCCCTGCTCGCTGAGCACCGTCTCGATCCGCTGCAGATCGATCCGCAGTCCCCACATCTTGACGAAGCGGCCGCTGCGGCCGATCACCTGGTAGAGGCCGTCGGGATCGCGGCGCGCGATATCACCGGTGCGCAACTCGTCGACGGTCCTACCGAGGGCGAGGTCCGCCCGCTGCCCGGCGTACCCGAGCATCACGTTCGGCCCGCGGTAGACGAGTTCGCCCACGCCGGGGTCCGGCCAGTCGTCGAGGGGTTCGATCGCGAACGACCCGCCGGGCACCGGCCGACCGATCGAACTGGGCCTGGCGGCCGCGAGTTCGGCTGGCAGATAAGCCATCCGGGCGGTCGCTTCGGTGGCGCCGTACATCACGAACAGCTGCCAGCCGCGACGGGCACCGAGATCGGCGTAGCGGCGCACCCGCTGTGGGGCTAGCCGTCCCCCCGCTTGGGTGATGTAGCGCAGGTCGGGCAAGTCCATCTCTCCGAAGCCGACGCGGTCCAGCAGGTCGAATGTGTAGGGCACCCCGGCGAAGCTGGTTCCGCGGTGCCGCAGGAACAGCTCCCAGAACTCGTCGTCCACCACGGAGTGGTCGGTCAGGATGAGCCCGGCGCCACGGCGCAGGTGGCTGTGCACCACCGAGAGCCCATAGCAGTACGACATCGGCAATGTTGTTGCCGCCCGGTCATTTTCGTCGATACCGAGATACTTACCGATGGCGTCGGCATTGGAGATCAGGTTCTCGCGTGACAGCCGGACCAACTTCGGCGACCCGGTACTGCCCGAGGTGCTCATCAACAGCGACAGCTCGGGGTGCAGTGCATCCGCGCTCGGCTCGGCGAGGAATTCGACGCCGCCGTCACCGGTGATGACGGTGTCCGGGCGATACGTCGCGACGATATCTGCGGTGTCGCGGCCCGGCGGCACGGGCAGCACCACGTGTCGCCTCGCGAGCGCACCCAGATACGGCACCAGCGTGCCGAGCTCATTGCGGGTTTCCATCAGTATCAGCCGGCGCCGATTTCCCAGGATCGCAGCGGAATCGGCGACCCGGTGGGCCAGGTCCCGGTACGTCAGTTCTTCGGTGGCCGTGGCCACTGCCGGTCGGTCGCCGAAATCGGCCAGGTGCCGGACCAGTGCAGTCATGCCGGGAATACGACGGCGGGGCCGCGGATGTTCAACCGCACCGTGGCGTCGACGGTCGGCGGGTCGACGCTGGCCTGGCGCACGGTAATCGGCGGCTGATCGCCCTGCAGGTCGATGGTGAGCACCACGTCGGAGCCGAGGAATTCCGTCGCGATCACGGTGCCGACGCCGGTGCCCCGTTCCCTGTCGCTCACGGTGGTGGCGGTGAGCTGTTCGGGCCGCAGCAAGATCGTCGCCGCGCCGTGGATATCGGTCGACCGGATCTGCACCGCGCCGAGAGCGCAGTCGGCGCTGCCTACTCCGACCGTGGCGGGCAGAAACACGCAGTCACCCAGGAATTGGGCGGTGAACCGGTCCTCGGGTTCGGCGTATACCTGCTGCGGAGAACCGATCTGAGTGAAGCGGCCCCGCCGCATCACCGCGACCTGACCGGCGATCGACAAGGCCTCCTCCTGGTCGTGGGTGACCAGGAGGGTGGTGACACCGGCCTCTACGAGGGTGTGGGCGACGGCTTTGCGGGTCGCCGCCCGCAACCCGGTGTCCAGGGAGCTGAACGGCTCGTCGAGCAGCATCACCACCGGTTGGCGGGCCAGCGCCCGGGCCAGCGCGACACGCTGCTGCTGACCGCCGGACAACTCGTGCGGTCGACGTGTGGCATGGTCGGCGGTCAGCGACACCATCTCCAGCAGTTCGACCACCCTGGCCTTGATCCGGGCGCTTCGCCGCCCACCGCGCAGCCCGTAGGCGATGTTCTGGCCGACGCTCAGATGGGGGAACAACGCACCGTCCTGCGCAACGTAGCCGACGTCACGCCGATGTGGCGCAACGAAACCCGACGGTCCGGCGACCTCGCGTCCAGCGATGGTGACGGTGCCGCCGTCGGGCGTGTCGAAACCCGCGATCAGCCGCAGCAGGGTGGTCTTGCCGCAACCGGACGCGCCCACCACCGCCGTCAACGAGCCCGCGGACAAGGACAGCCGGATGCCGTCGAGCACGGTGTGCTCACCGAAGCTCTTGGTCAGCCCGTCGACCCCGACGATCTCGGCGGCACTCATCGCGTCACCAGCCGCGTCGACTGGCGCAGCAGCACCAGGGTGACCGGGATTGCGAGCACCACCATGACGAGCGCATAGGGCGCGGCGGCGGCATAGTCCAGCTCGCTGCTCAACGACCAGAAGCGCATGGACAGGGTCCGGGTGCCAGTCGGTGCGAGCAACAGGGTGGCGGTCAGTTCCGTTGCCACCGCGACGAACACCAGCGAAGCGCCGGCAGCCGCAGCGGGTGCCGTCAGCGGTAGGGTGACCCGGGCGAAGGTCCCGCCGGCAGACACACCGAGTGACCGCGACGCCTGCTCGACGCCGATCGGCACCTGCGCCAGGCCAGCCCGCACGTTGACCAGGGCGCGCGGCAGGAACATCAACACATAGGCACCGACGACCAGGGCCAGCGTCTGATACAACGGCCGCGCCAGGTGGATCGCGACGGAGACCAGTGCCAGGGCGGTCACGATTCCGGGCAGCGAACTGGTGACGTAGTTGGCGCCCTCCACCGAGCGCGCCAACACTCCGCTCGTGCGCACCGCCACCCAGGCGATCGGAAATGCCAGCGCGGTCGTGATGATCGCGGCAAATGCGGCCAGACCCGCGGTCTGAGCCAGCGCATCGGTCAGATCGCCGAGATCCCAGATGCCGGCACCACCGATCCACAGCCAGCGCACGATGGTCCACAGCGGCACACCCAGTGCCAGCACGGCCAAGCCGCCAAGTGCCAGCTCCGCCGGTAACGTGTTGGCGCCGAGTCGAAGTGGTGTCGACGAGCGCGCAACGCCCGAACCGATCCTGGCATAACGGGCGTTACCGCGCGCAGCCGCCTCGATCACGAGCAGCACCAGGCAGAACAGCACCAACACAGCGGCCAGCATGCTGCCCGCGGCGCCGTCGAAGGTAGCCTGGAACTGCTGGAAGATCGCCGTGGTGAACGTGTCAAACCGCAGCAGCGCGAACGCGCCGTATTCGGCAAGCAGATGGATACCGATCAGCAGACCGCCACCCAGAACCGCCAATCGCAACTGCGGCAACACCACCCGGACGAACACGGCGGCCGAGTCCGAACCCAGGGCGCGGGCCGTCTCCTCGACCGCCGGGTCGAGCCGACGCAGCGTCGCCAGCACCGGCAGGTAGATCAACGGGAAGTACGACAACGTCGAGACCAGCACGCCGGCCCCCAGCCCGTGCATGGTTGGCACCACACTGGTCCAGGCGTAGCTGTTCACGAACGCCGGAACAGCCAGTGGCGCAACGAAAATCGGGCGCCACCAGGCTCGCCCCGGTAGGTCGGTACGCTCCACCAGCCACGCCGCCCCCACTCCGATCAGTGCACAGAGCGGCACCGTGATGACCACCAGAGAGACGGTATTGACGAGCAGTTCTCCGACGCGTGGGCGGACCAGCAGGGCATAGGCCTGGGCCGGTCCGATGCTCACCACGGCCCAGGCCACATAGCCGAGCGGCACGAACGTGGCGGCGACCAGGACACCGACGGTCGCGGAGACCACCGGGCCGGGCCGGGTGCCGACGGCGCGCCGCGACATCGCGGGAACAGCCACCTACAGCAGCCCTGCCTTCGTCATCAGATCGGACACCTTCTTGGCATCGAGGTCCGACGGGTTGACCGCGGGCGCCTGCAGCTGATCGAGCGGCTCCAGAGCGGAGTTCGCCGGCACCCCGCTGGCGACCGGATACTCGAACGAGGTGCCGTTTTCGAGCACCTCCTGCCCCGCCTTGCCGGTGACGAACTTCAGGAACTGCTGGGCCTGGTCCTGCTTCTTGCTCGACTTCAACACGCCGCCACCGGAAATGCTGACGAAGGCGCCCGGATCTTCGTTGCGGAAGTAGTGCAGCGCGGTGTTGCCGCTGATCTCTTTGGTCTTGGCCTGGTCGCGGAACCAGTAGTAGTGGTAGATCACGCCACCGTCGACCTGGCCCTCGTCGACCGCCTTCAGTGTGGCTATATTGTCCTGGAACAACACGGCATTCGTCTTCATCCCGGCCAGCCACTGGGAGGTGGCGGCTTCACCCCTGAGGTCAAGCAGGGCCGCGACGATGGCCTGGAAATCAGCCTTTTGCGGTGGTGCGCCCCAACGTCCCTGCCAGACCGGGCTCTGCAGATCCAACAGTGATTTCGGTAGCTGGTCGACCGGCAGCTTGGCCTTGTTGTAGACGAACACGGTGGTGCGGGCCGCCACACCGGTCCATTTGTTGGACGCCGGGCGGTACTGCGGAGGGACCGCGGCGATGGTGTCGGCACCGACCTCGGTGAACAACCCGGCCTGTTCGACGGCGGCCATCGCCGGGGAGTTCTCGGTGAGGAACACATCCGCCGGGGACCCGTCGCCCTCGGCGATGATCTGGTTGCCGAGCTCGGTGTCACCACCCTGGCGGTAGGTGACCTTGATGCCCGTTTCCTTGGTGAACTCGTCGATCCACTCCTTGGTCAGTGATTCGTGCTGTGCGTTGTAGATCAACAGCTCGTCGCCGCCACCGGAGTTCGAACAGCCCGACATCCCCAGCAGCAATGTCAGCGCGCCGACCGCCGCGATCAACCTCCGTGGTAGCCCCATCGTCGCCCTCTCTGAATTTAGGATTGCCTAACTACCGTACCTGTGACTTTTCTGCGGGTGGAACCCCCGCCTGAGAGGATGTTGCGGTGAGCGATCTCGAAGCCGAGCAGCCCCATCCGAGTTCCCGACCGGCGACCCCCGCACATCGCCTGCGCCGGATGACCGGCCGCGATCCACACGAGGAACACCGGGTCGCCACCCCGCTGGAGCTGCTGTTCGACCTGACCTTCGTCATCGGCTTCGGGGTGGCCGCATCGGAACTAGCGCACGCGCTCGCCGAAGACCACATTCTCGCCGGGCTGGCCGGTTTCGCATTCGCCACCTTCGCGGTGGTCTGGGCCTGGATCAACTTCACGTGGTTCGCCTCGGCGTATGACACCGACGACTGGGTGTACCGGCTCACCACCATGCTGCAGATGGTCGGCGTCGTCATCCTGGCGCTGGGCATCGCGCCGATGTTCCGGTCCATCGAAGAGGGCGAACACGTCGACAACCGCGTGTTGGTCGCCGGCTACATCGTGATGCGAATTGCCATGGTGTTTCAGTGGTTACGGGCCGCCAGACAGGATCCCGCGCGACGTCAGGCGTGCCTGACCTACGCCGCGGCCATCACGATCGCCCAGCTCGGCTGGGTCGGGGTGATCATCGCGCACACATCGCTGGCGGTGACCTTCCTGCTCGTCGCGGTGATGACGGTCGTGGAGATGTCCGGGCCGATCATCGCCGAGCGCCGCTTCGGTCTCACGCCCTGGCACGCGCACCACATCGCCGAGCGGTACAGCCTGCTGGTCATCATCGCGCTGGGTGAAGGAGTGGTGGGCACGGTGGCCTCTCTGACGGCGGTGCTCGACAAGCAGGGCTGGACGCTCGACGCGGCGCTGGTGGCCGTCGCCGGGATCGGCCTCACCTTCGGTATGTGGTGGGTGTACTTCGTGGTGCCATCGGCGCAGCTGCTGCACGTGCACCGCGAGCGGTCCTTCCGCTGGGGTTACGGCCACATCCCATTGTTCGGCGCCGTCGTCGCCACGGGTGCGGGACTACACGCTGCCGCCTATTTCATCGAGAACCAGTCCAAGCTGGACTCCGTCACCACTGTGTTGGCCGTGGCGGTGCCGGTCGGGGTGTACATCCTGGGCATCTTCGGGCTCTATCTCGTTCTGGTGCGGTCCTTCGATGCATTCCACCTGCTGCTGATCGCCGGATCGCTCGCCGTCCTTGGTGTGGCCGTCGCCCTGGCTGGTGCCGGCGTGACGATGGCGGTGTGTCTGGTGGTGGTGATGTTGGCACCGGTGGTGACGGTCGTCGGCTTCGAGATGATCGGTCATCGACACGCCGACGAAGCCGTCTCCCGCGCTCTGTCCTCCTCTCCCGAAGAACTGTGACCTCGGGTTCGGCCTGGTACTGCTAGCAACCGATTGCGCTGGGAGAACAGCTCTCCCGTCGGGTTATCGGTGTGCGTCAACACGCCCGGGCATGGTCACAACGCGGTGACGAATCGGCTTCCGTCGTGACTCCCAATCGTTAGGCAACCGCGATACCAGCACGGGGTTTTCCGGGGGCGTCACCCGCGAATCCCATGCTTCACTTACGTCACATCAGTAACACAGGCTTGTAATTACGAATATGGAGGAGCGACAGTCGTGAGGCTCGCAGAGAAAGTACGCGTGAAGTTGCGCGGTACGGCAAAGGCATCCCTGCGCCGGCTGACGGTCGCCGCGGTTGCGGCTGCCGCGCTGCCCGGCCTGATCGGGATCGCCGGGGGCGCGGCAACAGCCGGGGCTTTCTCCCGACCCGGTCTGCCCGTCGAATACCTGAACATCCCGTCGCCCTCGATGGGCCGCGAGATCCGCATCCAGTTCCAGGGCGGCGGCCCGCACGCGGTCTACCTGCTCGACGGACTCCGCGCCCAGGATGACTACAACGGCTGGGATATCAACACCCCGGCGTTCGAGTGGCTGTACAACACCGGCCTGTCGACGATCATGCCGGTCGGCGGCCAGTCCAGCTTCTACGCGGACTGGTACCAGCCCTCGCAGGGCAACGGCCAGAACTACACCTACAAGTGGGAGACGTTCCTGACCCAGGAGCTGCCCGCCTGGCTGGAAGCCAACCGCGGCGTGTCGCGGACCGGCAACGCCACGGTCGGTCTGTCGATGGCCGGTTCGGCATCGCTGACCCAGGCCATCTGGCATCCCGACCAGTTCACCTACGCCGCATCGCTTTCCGGCTTCCTCAACCCCTCCGAAGGTTGGTGGCCCACGCTGATCGGCATGGCCATGAATGACGCCGGCGGCTTCAACGCCACCAGCATGTGGGGCCCGTCGAGCGACCCGGCCTGGAAGCGCAACGACCCGATGGTCAACATCAACCGCCTCGTCGCCAACAACACCCGCATCTGGATCTACTGCGGCACCGGCACCCCGTCGGACCTCGACACCTCCGGTGGCGGTGGCAATCTGATGGCCGCGCAGTTCCTGGAGGGCTTCACCCTGCGGACCAACGTCACCTTCCGCGACAACTACATTGCCGCCGGTGGCACCAACGGCGTGTTCAACTTCCCGCCGAACGGCACGCACAGCTGGGGCTACTGGGGACAGCAGCTGCAGCTGATGGTCCCTGACATGCAGCGTGTGCTCAACGGCGGGCCGCCTGCCGCCTGATTCGTTCGACCTGCACCACAGCAGCAGCCCCCGCCACGGCGGGGGCTGTTCTGTGTGCGGATGGTGTGCGCAGCTTTCGGATCGGTTTCAGGCAAGCACGTTCCTGTCGGTGGTTCGAACTAATGTTCGATGCATGAGTTCGGCCCTGGCCTTCGATCGCGACGCGGCGTTTACCGCGGTGTCGCGGCTGGAGGG
>NZ_JACKTY010000019.1 GCF_025822605.1 Mycolicibacterium komossense
ACGGAGAAGGTCGCGACTTCCTGGATGCCGGGGCCGTTGCCCAGGTCAGCGGAGATCGACACACCCGGGAACAGGTTCGGGGTGATGACCGAGCCCAGCGGGTTGAAACCGGTCGGCGACAGGTTGGCGTCGTCGAGCAGGATGTTCGGGGTGGAGTAGGAGAAGTTGATGCCCACACCCAGTGACCAGGGGAAGCCGACCTGGTAGCCGAGCTCCAGGGTGCCC
>NZ_JACKTY010000020.1 GCF_025822605.1 Mycolicibacterium komossense
GGGACTGCCCCCAGTTTGGTTGACTCCTGACCTGTGAGGATTCGTCCTTGCTGGAAGGATCAATCTCGTGCCGAAACCGTTTCCTGCCGAGTTCCGAGCCGACGTCATCGCTGTGGCCCGCAAAGGCGAGGCGCCGCTGCGCCAGATCGCGAAGGACTTCGGGATCTCGGAGGCCTGCCTGCATCGCTGGCTCAAAATCGCCGACCGTGAGGACGGCGCCGGGCGGACCGGCACACCGTCAGCCGCTGCTGACGATGTAGCCGCGCAGCTGCGCGAAGCGCACAAGAGGATCAAACTCCTCGAGCAGGAGGCCGAAGTGATGCGCCGCGCTGTCGGCTACCTGTCCCGGGACGCCAACCCAAAATGATGTACCCGCTGGTCCTCGACCTTGCCGACGACGGCGTGCCCGTCACGGTGACCTGCCGGGTCCTGGGATTCTCGACCCAGGCGTTCTACAAATGGCGCAAAACACCCCTGGCGCAGCGCGATTGGGACGACGCACACCTGATCAACGCCGCCCGTGACATCCATGCCGATGACCCCGCCTTCGGCTACCGATTCATCGCTGATGAGCTCCCCGGGCGTGGGATCACCGCCGGCGAGAACCGCGTCGCACGGCTGTGTTCCCAGGAGCGCATCTGGTCGATCTTCGCCAAGAAACGTGGGCTGAACCGTCGGTCCGGGCCACCAGTGCACGACGACCTCGTGCAACGTCAGTTCAGCGCCCAAGCGGCCAACCAGGTCTGGCTGGCCGACATCACCGAGCACCGCACCGACGAAGGCAAGCTCTACCTGTGCGCCATCAAAGACGTGTACTCCAACCGGATCGTGGGCTACTCGATCGACTCACGGATGAAGTCCTCACTCGCGGTGGCCGCCCTGGATCACGCCGTGGCACTACGCTCACCTGTGGCGACGATCGTTCACTCCGACAGGGGAAGCCAATTTCGGTCTCGAAAGTTCGTCCATGCACTGTCGCACAACGGTTTAAATGGATCGATGGGCCGCGTCGGTGCATGCGGGGACAACGCCGCCATGGAGTCTTTCTTCGCCCTTCTGCAGCGCAACGTGCTCGACCGGCGACGCTGGTCCACCCGAGCCGAACTACGCCTGGCGATCGTGGCCTGGATCGAGCGGACCTACCACCGACGCCGCCGGCAACGCGCACTCGGGCGACTCACCCCGATAGAGTTCGAACTGCTCCACACACCAGTCGCAACCGCGGCCTGAAATTCACACCCCGCGAGTCAACTGAACTCGGGGCAGTCCCNGGGCGACTCACCCCGATAGAGTTCGAACTGCTCCACACACCAGTCGCAACCGCGGCCTGAAATTCACACCCCGCGAGTCAACTGAACTCGGGGCAGTCCCCTTTGCCTCATTGGATTGAGCTCAAGGATGACCAACTGCTCTGCAAATCGAGTACGTACACGGTCGGTCTGTCGTATTCGTCGGTGGCATAGGGCCGGGGTGGGTGTCGAGCGTGTCTCTGGCGAGGTAGCGCGCTCCACCCACCCCCAGAAAGTTGCGAAACCGCAGGTCACGCCTGACCGACCCGGCGTTCCTTCCACATACAACGGGACGCTTCGCAGCGGCGGCATTTCCAGCAAACGTGCTGGTAGGCGACTTGTGCTGCGCTGAAACGGAACCCGCTACCACTCGCAAACCCGCAGGTCACAGAGAAGATGAGGAGGTGATTCGTTGACCGGAAACGCCACAATGAAGGTCAAAGACATCACCGCTGGCCCGTGGTTCCGTTGGAACTTCAAGGGCAAAGGTGATCCGGCAGAGCGGTGCATCAGGTTCATCGAGACCTACTGCAGAAGTCCCAAGGGCGTGGGCCATGGCAAGCCGCTCAAGCTCGCCGAATTCCAGAAGTCATGGATTCGGGACATCCTGAAGCCCGGTATCCGCCAGGCCGCATTCCAGGCCCCACGAGGCGCGGGTAAATCAACTCTGTTGGCCGCCATGGCGGTGTGGGCGACGTTCGATAAGAACCCCACTGGTGAGCCGCAGGTAGTCATCGTGGCCAAGTCGGTTGGGCAGGCTAAGAAGGCGATCTACAACGTCGCTTTGAAGATGGTCAAGAGTGAGCCCGAACTCGCTAACCGGGCCAACATCTACAAGGGCATTGGGGATACCCGGTTCGTCGCGAATGACGAATGCGGCGGCGGGGAGTGCTCTCCGATCGCTAACGACGTCGACACGCTCCAGGGCCTAGACCCGTCGCTAGCGATTGTGGATGAGATTGGGTTTCAGCCTGTCGCAGTCTGGAACGCCTTAGTCATGGCTTCTGGTAAGCGGACGGCTTCCCTCGTGGTGAGTATCGGTACACCTGGACCCGATCACCGCGAGTCGGCGCTGTGGAGCCTGCGGGAAGCACACCTAGACGGCCGCGCACCGGCCGGTGTGAGTTTTACCGAGCTATCCGCGCCCGAAGGGTGTGACTACCGCGATGAAGCGATGTGGCGGCTAGCCAACCCGGCCATCGATGAGGGTTACCTCGGCATCGATGCCCTTCGCAATGACGTCGCGATGATGATCGAATCCGAGTTCCGCCTGTACCGGCTGGCTCAATTCGTGGAAGGCGTGGACTGCTGGCTAGGCACCAACGGTGACCGCGTGTGGTCGGACCTCAATTCTCTAGACCATCGCCTAGTACCTGGTGAGCCTGCGACAGTCGGGATAGACGTCGGATTGTCCAGCGACACAACGGCAGTCGTCATCGGTCAGTACCAACCCGATGGTGTGCTCTATACCGAATGCAAGATCTGGCACCCGACGGCAGACGGCACCGTGGACCTTGCCGACATCATGGGCTACCTGCGCGAACTAGACCGGACGTACAGGCTATCCGAGATCGCCTACGACAAAAGACTATTCGAACTGCCCGCGCAGATCCTGGCTGATGAAGGTCTCCCGATGGTGGACTTTCCACAGTCGGTTGAGCGGATGACCCCGGCGTGCAAAGAGATCTACGAGGCGATCATGCGCAGAGAGATCTCGCACAACGGGGACGAGCTGTACAAGCGGCAGATTCTCAACGCCAAGCCACGCCTCGGTGAGCACGGATTCACCCTAGAGAAGCGCAAGAGCCGCGGAAAAATCGACGCCGCAATCGCTTTGACGCTGATGCACGCCCGCGCACAACGGCCGGCTCCCCAGAAGGCACCGGCATTCGTTCTGTAACAACATAATTGGAGCACCATTTGTCACCTTTCACGCGGACATTCCGCACCCCAGATCCGCCACCACCGGTGGAGCAACGCAACTATTCAATCTCCGATCCCAACATGTTCGCCCTGTTCGGCGGTGCCCCGTCGCTGGCCGGGGTCACTGTCAACGAGACATCCGCACTTGGTCTATCGGCGGTGTTCCGTTCGGTAAGTCTCATTGCCGGATCTATCGCAGCGCTACCACTTCGCACCGTGCAGACCCGTCCCGACGGCACCACGCAGCGGACAACCAGCTGGCTCGACACTCCCGCGGGACCGGATGGAATCACGGACTACGAGTTCGTAGAGACCATGCTGTTGCACTTGCTGTTGCAGGGCAATTTCTTCGGACTCAAGATCTACGGCGGCGCTGGCCAGTTGCTTGGACTCCAGCCGGTCCACCCTACGGCGGTTGGCATAGAGGTGAAGGACGGCCGCAAGGTCTACCGAATCCAACTGGCCAACGGCACGTCCACCGAACTCACTGACCGCGACGTAGTTCATATCCCGGCGCTGAGTTCCGACGGTATCCGTGGACTGAGTCCGATCACTGTTGCTCGCAACTCTTTTGGCACGTCCATCGCAGGGGAGAAAGCGTCCTCGCGGCTGTTCGGTTCTGGTCTGCTGGCCAGCGCTATCGCGACAGTGGACGAACAGCTGCCAGAAGAAGACGCCAAGGCCATTAAAGAGGGCCTGGACCGCAAGCTGGCCGGGGTGAATAACGCCGGTGAAATCGCCTTCATCAACCGCAGCGTGACCATCACCCCGTGGTCTATCAGCCCGGCGGATGCCCAGTTCCTAGAGTCGCGCGCGTTCCAGGTGGACGAGGTATCCCGGTGGTTCGGCATCCCGCCGCACCTACTCGGTCAAACCCAAAAGCAAACGTCCTTCGGTGCAGGTCTCACCGAACAGAACCGCGGCTACGCTCGGTACACGTTGTCTGCGTGGACAAGTCGCATTGAGGCGCGTCTCTCTCGCCTCCTATCGCCAAACCTCGCATGCGAGTTCGACTATTCCGGCCTCGTGCAGCCCGATCCCGAAACTGAGATCACGCTACTGATCGCCCAAGTACAGGCCGGTCTCCTAACCAAGAATGAGGCGCGCCGAATCAGGAACATGCCTGCATTGCCTGACGGCGACCAACTGACTCCAGCCATTCAGTCGGTGGCCGCAGGTGAGTGATATTGAACGGCGCTGTCTAGAACTCCGCTCCGAAGTCAAAGGTAACCGAATCAGTGGGTACGCCAGCGTGTTTAACGAACGCGCAGATATCGGCCCGTTCCTGGAAGTGATCGCACGGACCGCGTTCGATGCCGTGCTAGCCGATCCGGCGACCGATGTGCGCGCGTTTCTGGACCACGATTCCGGCAAGCTACTGGGCCGCCAATCGTCGTCCACGTTGCGGCTGTCCCAGATAGCCGGGGCCTGCATTTCGAGGTTGATTTGCCCGACACCGGCCCAGGACGCGATGCCCGCGAATTGATCGCCCGCGGCGACCTGACCGGGGTTTCGTTCGCGTTCCAGTCCGGTAAGGACGAGTGGAGCGTTCACGAGGGCAGAGACCTCCGCACGCATCACAGTGTGTCGCGATTGATTGAAATAAGTCCGGTCAGTCTGCCTGCGTACCAGGGGACTTCGGTCTCTCTCCGCTCCAAGCCAAGTACCACAACCCTTATCGACAGCCGTACTCAAATGATCCTGGCACGCGCCAAGGCCAACCTTACGAAAGGCAATTGATTGACTATTGAACAGATCCTGGCCAAGCTCCAGGAAATCTCCGCACTCGGTGAAACCCGCTCGCTCACTGATGAAGAGGTCACCTCTTACGAGGAACTGGAGGGCCAGTTGAAGGCCGCCCAGAAGACCGCCGAACTGCGTAGCCGCACCGCTGCATACGTTGCGCCTAATGCCTCGTTGCAGGCCGGTGTCCACGTCGCTACCGCCAAGGGTGACGACGGGCTAGACGTTGCGTTCCGGTCGTATCTTCGCACCGGACAGTCGAATTCAGATATGACCGAGCTCCGCGCACTGGGCAGCGGCGACAGTGCGGGCGGCTACCTTATCCCGCCCGGTTTCCGCGACAAGCTGGTAGAGGTACAGAAGGCCTTCGGCGGATTGCTCAACGAGGTTGAGCAGTTGCCGACTCAGAACGGTGCGACCATCGAGTACCCGTCCAACGACGACACGGCGAATCAGGGTGCTATCACCGCTGAGTCGGCAGTGTTCGGCGGCGGAGACGATCTGGCCTACGGCACCGTGTCGCTGCCTACGTACAAGTTCACGTCGGCGGGCACTGGAAGTCTGCCGCTGCGCGTTCCCGTCGAGCTGATTCAGGACGCGTTCTTTCCTATTGAGGCGCACATCGCTAAGAAGCTCGGCACCCGCATCATGCGCAAGATGGCGGCCGAGGCCGCAGTCGGCTCCGGAAGCAGCGAGATCTTCGGTATCTGCCACGCAGGCCTGACCGAAGACAAGGCGCTGACTACTACCACCACGATCACCTACGCGGATCTGTTGGACCTTGAGGCCAAGCTGGACCCGAGCTACGAACAGAATGCCAAGTGGGTTTTCAATAAGGCGACGTGGACCGCTATCCGCAAGTTGGAAGACGACAACGGCCGACCGCTGATCTTCGATCAGGCTGCCTCCGGTATCGCTGGCGCACCGCAGAAGACGTTGCTCGGATATCCCGTCGTTCTGGACCAGACTTTCCCGAATGGCATCGGTGACAGCGCCAATTTCGCTGTGCTGGGCGATCTTCGAGAGGCCTACGTCTGGCGCTCCGTGGAACAGCTTGCCGTGGTGGTGAATCCGTACACCCGCGCTAACAACGGTGAAGTCGAATTCACCGCTTGGCAGCGCGCGGGCGGCGCAATCCAGAACCGCAAGGCCTACACGGTTCTCGCCACTCAGGACGTCTAAGTGAGCTGGCAGCCTAGCTATGCAACCGCTGCCGACCTGGCAAGCTGGCGCGGGATCGATCCCGATGATCCCGCGCTGGCCTTGGCCACCGAGGCAGCATCACGCGCTATAGACAAGGCCACCGGCCGCCAGTTCGGCGTGGCAGATGAACCCGTGGCCCGCTTCTATCACCCCGACCGCCCGCGGCACGAACACCGACATTTCGGCTACCTGCCTTACTTCGGCGGGGGATACCTGCGCCACCGCCACGGCGTCGACATCGATGATCTGATGACCACCGATGGTCTAGAGGTCTTGGTGGATGTGGGCGGCGCATACCAGTCGGTCACTGACTTTGATCTGACCCCGCTGAATGGCGCGGCTAATGGTCGGCCGTGGACCCGTCTGGAGACAACCACGCCGCTACATGGCCGTGTCCAGATCACCGCAACGTGGGGATGGACCGCAGCGCCCGATGCAGTGAAGCTGGCCACGCTCATTCAGGGAAGCCGCTTCTACGAACGCCGGGAAAGCCCCGCGGGCGCACCGACTCTTAATCGCGTCGATGACGTCGAGATGCGATGGTCCGCTGGGACCGCAGATCTCGACGCCGATGTGCTGGCCAGCATTGCGCCATTTCGGCGGTTGTGGGCAGCGGTCTAGGGAAGCTGTTTAGGGGTAGAGCGGCGGAAGATTCTGGGGGGCAATGCTTTACCGGAATGTCCGCGCAAATCGGCTTTGGCGGCCTCTATCAACTCACTTGCCAGACGATGCAGTTCGTTCGCATCAACCGTTGACGCCACAGCCTTATCGATTTCTGCCCGCAACCGCATCGCGAGGGCGGCGCTCTCCCCGGCGGTCATTAGGTCGCGGAGGTCGTAGTCCTTTCCTTCCCATTGCATTTCTGCGGAGTAGGACATGATCGCCTCCGTGTGAGACCTGTCCTTATCTTCAAGGTGAGAGAGCATCATCCGAATCGGCGCGATTAGCGCACGTTCCAACAGTTGATTGAGGTGCTGGTAACCCCGCTGGACCTCTTGACTCGTATAGGCGGTTATCTCGTCGCTATGGTCCAGTTGGTTAGCGGCGGCGAAAGCCAGGATGTCCGCGCGCACGTAGGACGCGACAATAGGATCGGGACTCGCGGCGGCTGCTGCTCGGATGCCGTTAGCCCAGTGGATCACCGCGAGCAGCGTCTTGCGCTTGTCGTCTGCATTCCGCCGCTCAAACTCCAGCAGCGCCTCGTGCTTTCGATCTTCGCGTCTCGTGAAGAACGGAACTATCTGGCCCGCGATGGCCGCCGCAATGGCCGTCAGCGCACCAGCTACAAATGACCAGTCCACGATGTACCCCCCTCTCATGATGCTAGCTCGCCCGCGGTTTCGTCGGTACCTGCCTATACCCTCATCGCTGCCGCCTTGTTGTGCGGGGGATAACGAAAGGGGTATGCAATGAACGAATACGAATGGGGTCACGCACAAGTGAGTTACCCCGACTGGCGTGGCACGGCGCAGCTCGATAAGAGAATGGGCGCAAGCGTCTATGACCTCACCGGCATCGACCAAGAAGAGTGGATGATCATCGGGCTTGATTTCGGGGCTGGTGAATCGGGGACGTTCAACCCTCATGTCATCGCCGTACGAAAATCGGAATGGCCGCCTACGGAGCTGTCCGAGATCCGAGCGGTCGACATCCAGATTCACAACGGTATCGACCCGTTTGAGTTGCTTCTGAAGATCACCCACATGCTGGACATGCGTTTCCGCATCAGCTCTGTCAAGGATTCCACCATCACCATTACGGAGCATCTGGACGAACCTCCGCAGGAGTAGACCAAACGCAAAACCGCCCCCGTCGCATTGACGGGGGCGGTTGTCGTTGTGGCACTAGGCAGGTCCGCTTACGCACGGCTGTATGTAGAGGGCTTGTCCGTGCTGTGGCCGACCCTCCCTTTCTCCTGGGCTAGCGATCGGTCCCATCGAAGCTTTAACCCCCAGAAGTCATCAGCCTCACTGAAGGCGACGAGGCGTCGCTCTGGATACCGCGCGACAAGCGCGGCCACAATCCTGGTGCCGATGCCTCGCCCGCGATATTGGCTGGCAACCTCAAGCAGGTGAATCCTCAGTGTCACTGCGCCGATGTCGGGCGCTTCATAGCCGGGGAGACCGCCTACGTCGAGGGTGTTGTGAAGCTCGACGCGCGCCACAACTAGGCCGCCATCTAGCACTTCCTCGTACCAACGTTTGTCGGGCTCGTCGTGAGTCCGTTGCCATCCAAACTTGTATTCGTCGGACAATTCGAACGGCTGGTGCCTCTCGACAAACTCCAACTGCGAACCTCCGTGCATCTAGTTCAGCCCGCCTGGCCCGCAGCCGCCGAGCATTTCAGCGATGACGAGCATGCCCAACCGGTGACCCTCGGGTCCGTTCGGGTGATCGGGGTTGGCGTCGCAGCGCTCTAGGAATTTGACTTGCTGCGGTGTCAGTCGGGAAGTGTCGTCACGCCACGTGGCGGTGATGTCTCGCATGTTGACTGAACGTAGCGGCCGAAAGTGCGTAGCGGAATGGATGTATGCGGCAATGCATACACTCTTGACGCCGACGTACCGACGGGGCGGGAGGACGGTACGCAGTTCGGTACGTTTTTCCCCCGACGGGCACTGATGGCAGATGACGGCGAATAGCGTCTTACCTGCATAAACCGCCATTTGCCATCATCATCCGTCGTCAGCAAACTGCCTGGTAGCGATCGTTCGGGACGAAGAGGTCGTGGGTTCGAATCCCGCCACCCCGACTCGCGTTGATGCAGGTGAGAGGCCCTGACTGGTCATTCTGGTCGGGGTCTTTTTCTGTTGCGGGTGGTCAACCGCCACCAAGGGCTGGGTGCTGCGCCGCGCGTTGATTGAGTGTCCACGGCCGACCTTGTGAAAAATGCGAAGCCAGCACTCAATCGACGATGAGGTCGCGCAAGAAACGAACGGCCCGCCCCCGGGGAAGTCGCCTGGCTGGGCACGTGGCGTGTCCTCACTGATGTGAGGCGCGTCCACAGGTGTGGCCGGGGGTGCGGACCGCTCGGTTCATTTCTGTGGTGATTCCATCACCTGCCTTTCACTTGACGGTGGGCGTGACCGCGGTCGCGGCTGTCGCAGTAGGTGGGCTGCGTTGGACTGCGCGCACGGGGTGCGCGGGTCCGCGCCAGGGGCGAATCATCACACCGAAGTACCGGCGAGCCGATCGCGAGCGGAGCAGGGGAGCGACGGTGGCCGTTGGTGGCGCTGGTGGCCGGCGGTGCGCGGTGAGTGCAGCCGCGGACAAGATGTCGTCCACCTCGGCGAACAGCGCCACGACATCGGGATCCAGGAACCAGATCTCCCGGTCGATACCGATGACGGTGCCCTCGATCGCTGTCATCGTCGCCCGCTCGTTGCGCCCGTCGTCTCTCATGGCCCAGCTAGGCGTTGATGACCTTGCGTCCACGATCGTGATCGTTGCGGCCGATCGAGATCTTGCGAGGCTTGGCCTTTTCGGCCACCGGAATCCGCAGCCGTAGGACCCCGCCGTCGTAGGACGCGTCGATCCTGTCGGTATCGAGATTCTCTCCCAGCACCAACTGCCGGCTGAACACCCCACGAGGGCGTTCACTGGCCAGCATCTCCCGCCCGGGATCAACATCTGGCCGTTCCGCACGCACCGTCACCACATTGCGCTCGATATCCAGATCCAACGACTCTTCCTCGATCCCGGGCAGATCGAATTCGACGACGAATTCTTCGCCTGCGCGCCAGGCATCCATCGGCATCACCGTCGGGCGCGCCGCGGTCCCCAACACCTGGTGGGCGAAGCGGTCGAGGTCACGGAACGGATCGGTACGCACCAACATGGTCGCCACCTCCAACTCTCCAATCTGATGTCAGACACTCAATTTATCTATGCCACATGGCATACATTTTGTATAGCACCTGAGCCACCTATAGGCAAGGAGCGGCCCCGTAATTTTCTGACCGCGAATCGCCGACCCCCGAGAACACCCACTTCCCGCCAGTGCGGCCCGAGCCCTGGTGCAGCCCTCCGGGGGGGGTGACCGAGTGCCCGTGCGCTCACGCGGAGACAAGCGGCGCCCGACAAAGGGTTCGGTGATGCCGGCCTTCGTCCACGCGGGCACATCGGCGAAGAAGTTCACGGCGCAGAACCCGAAGTAGGTCGCGCAAGGAGGAGAAAATCTCATGTCGCGGGGGTAGACATGCGCCGCCGGAATGGTTATATTCTCTCTCGTAGACAGAACAGAGGATGATGGCACGGGAGAGACGAACTGCCCGTGGCAGTACGAAGATCGGAGACGGAGAGAACCGCGAGAAGCGTTGCAGTACACAGCGGTTCGGACCGTCTAGCAGAGATGCAGTACCCGAAGTGAAGCAGTACCCGCAAGTGCAGTACCCGAAGTGAAGCAGTACCCGCAAGTGCAGTACCCGAAGTGAAGCAGTACCCGAAGTGCAGTACCTCTCTCGCGCAAGGCAAGAAGAAGGGAGGAGTTACCGTCGGATCGCCCGTGATGGTAAGTCGGGTCGATACCGCATTTTTTCAGCAGTGTCGATAGATGGTAGTTATCTCCTCAGGGCCGGCGGCCCCGGTGTGATTGTGCGCTCCGGGGTTGCCGGCCCTTCTTTGTGCTCCAGCAAGATGTTTCGAAAGGTGTTGTGGAACAATCGAATAGCGGTTCTGCCGACGGTAACCCGAATGACAAGATCGACGACGAGGACTACCCCGCGTACAGCATGGGTAGCGCCGCCCGAATTCTAGGAACCACTCCAGGATTCCTACGCAGCCTCGATGAGGCGAAACTGCTCACCCCCCAGCGATCCGACGGCGGGCACCGCCGCTACTCGCGCTATCAACTGCGGATCGCGGCCAGAGCCCGCGAACTCGTCGACAACGGCACCGCACTCGATGCCGCGTGCCGCATCATCATCCTCGAAGACCAACTCGCCGAAGCCCGCACCATCAACGCCGAACTTCACCGCAGCCTCGACCAGCGAGCTGACCCACCCGGTGAGCATCCCCAAACCTAAAACCCCGCCGATCCCCTTCGGTTCGTTGATCCCGAACCAAACCCGCCGCTGGCCGCTCCACTCGCCCTTGCCGCCCATCGACTTGAGTTCGATTGTCAGCGCGACCACTACCGATCACCGCATAGCGGCCGACGCCCCCGCCACAGCAACCGATAGGGTCGGCACCTGATGACAGGTGCCACGAAGAGCTGGATCCAGCAGCTTCTACAGTTCGACCGCGACGGTGACGTGTTCGTCTACCCCGATCCGAAGGGCGGTCCGGGACCGCGGCTGTTCGGCGGAATGATTGCCGCCCAGGCGCTCGGTGCTGCCGGTGCCACCGTCGAACCGGACAAGCTCCCGCAGTCGCTACATCTCTATTTTGTTCGCGGCGGGCAGTACGGCGTCGATATCGAACTGCGGGTCGAGCGCACGCGCGACGGTCGCTCGTTCGACACCCGACGGGTGACCGCAGTGCAACAGGGGAAGGTCATTCTCGAGATGATCGCCTCATTTCACCGCCCCGAAGCCGGCGCCGATTGGTTCGCGGCCGCAACGCCCGCCGTCGAATTCGACGCAGCGATACCGAAAACTCCCGATCTCGAATTCGCCAGCCGATTCGATATCCGCGCAACGCCGACCGACACGTCGCTATTCGCGGTTCCGCCATTTTGGATCCGGACCAAAGACGCGATCGAGGACGACCCGTTGACCCGGGCGGCCACGTTGACGTTCATGTCCGATCTCGGCCCGGTGCCGGTGGCACGTCCGCCGGGGACACCGCTCCGGCCCGGCCTCGGCTTCGCCGCCAGCCTCGACCATTCCGTCTGGTTTCACCGTCCCTTCGACCCGCAGCAGTGGCACCGCTACGAGGTGAACCAGGCCAACAGCAGCGATTCCCGCGGGTTGGTGCACGGTGCGCTCTACGACAGGGCGGGAACACTCATCGCGAATACCGCGCAGGAAGCGCTCTGGCGGATCTGAGGAATCTACAGACGGTCCTTGACTGCGGCTGAAATGCGCGCGCCATCGGCCTTGCCCGCCGCAATTGCGTTGGCGGCCTTCATAACCAGTCCCATCTGCTTGGGTCCGGGCCGTTCGCCGATTTCCTCCGCGACCTGAGCCATAGCCGTGTTGACCACATTGGCCAATTCGTCGTCGTTGAGCTGCGTTGGCAGATACTCGTCGATGACGCTGGCCTCGGCACGTTCGTTGGCCGCCAACTCGCCACGGCCGTTGGTGATGTAGATCTGCGCGGCCTCTCCGCGCTTTCTGGCCTCGCGAGCCAGCACCTTGGTCACGTCCTCGTCGGTGAGCTCGCGCGGCACCTTGCCTGCGACCTCCTCGGTCTGGATTGCCGCCAACAGCATCCGCAGGGTCGCCGTGCGCAGCTTGTCCTGTGCCTTCATCGCCGCGGTCAGATCAGATCGCAGCCGGTCTTTGAGTTCGGCCATGCCCGAGACGCTACGCGCCTGGGCATGCGGCCCGGCGCAGACGCACGTTGTCAATTCCGGCAGTCATCGACAGGATGGTCACCATGAGCAACGACGACGGGGGTGTCGGCCGGTGAGCATGCCCCCAACGGGCCCCGGTTGGCCGCCAGAGGCTTATCCGCCACCGCCGCCGGGGTATGGGCCCCCGCACCAAGGTCCACCGGGCTATCCACCACCGGGCTATCCCCCGCAGGGCTATCCCCCGCCCGGCTACCCGCCCCCCGGCTACCCGCCCCCCGGCTATCCACCGCCTCAGGGTTATCCGCCACCTGGCTACCCGCCGCCTTCGGGCTACCCGGGGTATCCACCTCAGGGCTATCCCGGGTATCCGCCGCCGGGATACCCACCACCCGGGTATCCACCGCCCGGCTATCCGGCCGCACCACCGATGGATCTCAAGCCCGGGATCATCCCCCTGCGGCCGCTGAGTCTCAGTGACATCTTCAACGGCGCCGTCATCTACGCCCGGCGCAATCCGAAGGCGACGCTCGGACTGACCGCCGTCGTCGTCATCATCAGTCAGGTTCTCGGGCTGATCCTGCAGGTCGGGCCGCTGGCAGCCATCGGTCAGCTGGACGCCCTGCGGGGTGAGAGCACTTCCATGACCGCCGTGATCGGCGCATCGGCGACGTCGATCGTCAGCGCGGTCATTCAGGCGTTGGCCGCGCTCGTGCTCAGCGGCATGCTCACGGTGATCGTCGGTCGCGCCGTATTCGGCTCGTCGATCACCATCGGCGCCGCCTGGACCAGGATCCGCGGGCGCATCCTGCCGTTGATCGGACTGGCTCTCCTGGAAGGGGTCGGTGCTGCGCTCCTGGTCGGCGTCGTCGTGCTGGTTATTGTCGCTGCCGCGGCGGCAGCCAACGGCGTGGTGGCCGCAGTCATCGGAATCCCGCTCGGCTTCGGTCTTTTGGTGGCGCTGATCTATCTGGGCACCGTGCTGTCGTTCGCACCCGTGACGATCGTCCTGGAACGGTTGCCCATCATCGCCGCAATTCGACGCTCGTTTGCGTTGGTGCGCAACGACTTCATGCGCGTGCTTGGCATCCGGCTGCTGGCCAGCGTGGTCACCTGGGTGGTGGCCGGGGCCATCGCGATCCCGTTCGCCATCGTCTCCGCCGTCACCGGCACCGACTCCACCTCGGCGGTCCTGATCGGCACCGTCGTGGCCACCATCGGCGCGATCATCGGGCAGATCATCACGACGCCGTTCCTCGCCGGTGTGCTCGTGTTGCTCTACACCGACCGGCGCATGCGCGCCGAGGCGTTCGATCTCGTATTGCGCACCGGTGCCACGGGTCCCGCGGCACCGTCGGACTCGACCGATCACCTGTGGCTCACCCGGCAGTGAGGATCAGCACGCTGTGCCGACGGTAGACATCGATCGCGACGCCGCCCACGAAGCGGCCCAGCGCGAGCTGAGCAAGCCGATTTATCCGAAAGGGGATCTGACCGAACGGCTTTCGCGATGGCTCGACGAGATTCTGTATCGGCTTCTGCTCAAGGGTTCCACGGTTCCGGGCGGCTGGTTCACTATTGTGCTGCTGCTGGTCCTGCTCGCAGTGGCGATATTCATCGCCGTCCGCATAGCCCGACGGACGATGCGGACCAATCGTGGCGGGGATTACCAGTTGTTCGGTGCCGCCGAACTCAGCGCCGCCGAGCACCGGGCGACCGCAGAGCAGTGCGCGGCACGGGGCGACTGGGCCGCTGCGATCCGGCATCGCCTGCGAGCCATCGCCCGTCAACTCGAAGAGACCGGCGTGCTCACTCCGGTACCGGGGCGCACCGCCAACGAGCTGGCCCGGGACGCCGGACAGTCGCTACCCCGGCTTGCTAGGGAACTGTCCGGCGCTGCAACGACGTTCAACGATGTCACCTACGGTGAGGTCCCGGGGACGTCAGCGGCCTACCGTGCCGTCGCCGATCTCGACGAGCACCTGCGCACCCACACGGTGGTCGCTGGGAATGCCGAGGCTCTACCGGCACCATCTGGCGACAACTGGGCGGACGTGCGATGACGGCCGGGCCGGTAACTCCGACCGCCGCACGTCAGTGGCGCACCTGGCGTTGGGCCGGACTGGCGCTCGTCGTCATTGCTCTCATCGCACTCGCCAGCGCGTGGCTGACCGCACCGCGCCCCGGCGGACGAATGGACCCGGAGTCGACCTCGTCCGACGGGGCGCGGGCACTGATCGCGCTGTTGCGCGACCAGGGGGTGGAGGTGGTGGTCGCCGATACCGCCTCCGAAGCGCGACAGGCTGTCCGCGACGGCTCGCTGCTGCTGGTGGCGCAGACCGGATACACCGCTGCCCCGGAATTGTTGCGACCGCTGGCCGACGCACCCGGAGACCTGCTGCTGATCGAGCCGGCCGCGCGTACCAGAGAAGCCTTGGCACCCGAATTGCGAAGGGCACCGGCCATCGGGCTCAGCGGGGCACCCGATTGTGACCTCCCCGAAGCGGATCGGGCCGGAACCGTCTCGCTCGGGACGCCCGATGCCTATGCCGCGACCGACGACACGACCCACATCACCAGCTGTTACGGCGGTGCGCTGGTCCGATATCACGCCGGCGGGCGCCAGATCACCGTGGTCGGCAGCGCGGACTTCCTGACCAATTCGACTCTGCTTCAGGAAGGCAACGCCGCTCTCGCGATGAATCTGGCGGGTGCGCAGCCTCGGCTGATCTGGTACGCGCCGCAGCATCCCGATGGCGAAACCAGTCCCGGTGCATCGATATCCGACCTCGTCCCCGAACAAGTCAGCTGGATCGTCTGGCAGGCATGGTTGGCGGTGGGTCTGATCGCATTGTGGAAGGTGCGTCGCATGGGCCCGCTGGTCACCGAGGACCTGCCGGTGGTGGTACGGGCCTCGGAGACCGTCGAGGGGCGCGGCCGTCTCTACCGGTCCCGTCGGGCTCGCGACCGGGCGGCCGAGGCACTGCGCACCGCCACCCTGCAACGACTTTCGCCGCGGCTCGGACTGGGCGCCAATGCCCAGCCACCCGCGATCATCGCCACCATCATGGCGCGCAGCGGCGGTCAGCTCACCGATCCACAAGCCCTGCAGCACAGTCTGTTCGGACCGACACCCAGCACCGACGACGACCTGGTCCAGCTCGCCCACGCACTCGACGACATCGAAAGGCAGGTCGCACACTCGTGACACAGCCAGCACCCGCATCCACCCAGACCGGAACTGCCACAGCGGAATCGGCACGTGCCGCCCTGCTCGATCTGCGCGCCGAGATCGCCAAGGCCGTCGTCGGCCAGGAAGCCGTGGTCAGCGGTCTGGTCATCGCACTGCTGTGCCGCGGCCACGTCCTGCTCGAAGGCGTTCCCGGCGTGGCTAAGACACTGCTGGTACGGACGCTGGCCGCCGCGCTGCAACTGGAGTTCAAACGCGTCCAATTCACTCCGGACCTGATGCCGGGCGACGTCACCGGGTCCCTGGTGTACGACGCGCGCACCGCCGCGTTCGCATTCCGCGAGGGTCCGGTGTTCACCAACCTGATGCTGGCCGACGAGATCAACCGCACCCCGCCGAAAACGCAGGCCGCACTGCTGGAGGCCATGGAGGAGCGCCAGGTCAGCGTCGACGGGGATCCCCGCCCGCTGCCCGATCCGTTCATCGTCGCGGCCACCCAGAACCCGATCGAATATGAGGGTACGTACCAGTTGCCGGAGGCTCAGCTGGACCGGTTCCTGCTCAAACTGAATGTGCCACTGCCGCCGCGGGACCAGGAGATCGCGATCCTCAACCGGCATGCCCACGGCTTCGATCCGCGTGACCTGTCCTCGATCCGCCCGGTGGCCGGACCGGCCGAACTGGCCGCAGGTCGCGAAGCCGTCCGGCAGGTGCTCGTCGCCGATGAGGTGCTGGGGTACATCGTCGATGTCGTGGGTGCCACGCGGCAGTCACCGTCGCTGCAACTGGGTGTCTCCCCGCGCGGGTCGACCGCGCTGCTGGGCACGGCGCGCTCGTGGGCCTGGTTGTCGGGCCGCAACTACGTGACTCCCGACGATGTCAAGGCAATGGCCAAACCGACACTGCGACACCGAATCGCCCTGCGTCCCGAGGCGGAACTCGAAGGCGCGACGACGGACGGTGTGCTCGACGGCATCCTGGCCGCAGTCCCGGTGCCCCGGTAGTGGTCCTTACCCGCCGCGCCGGGTTGGTCGCACTGGTCTGCATCCTGCCCATCGCGGTAGCGCCTTGGCCTGCAATCGCATTCGCGGCACTGCTGACTGTCCTGGTGGTCGCCATCGCCGCAGATGTCGCGCTGGCCGCCAGTACCAAGAGCTTGGACCTGACCCGCAGCGGTGACACGTCTGCACGGCTGGGCGAACCCGTCGACATCGCGCTGTGGGTGACCAACACCGGCGGGCGCCGGTTCCGCGGACTGGTGCGCGATGCGTGGGCGCCCAGCGCCAGAGCCGAACCACGCACACACGCAGTGGATATCGCTGCCGGACAACGCCAGCGGGTGGATACCCGGCTGCGACCCGTGCGCCGCGGCGATCAGCAGTCGGCGGTGGTGACCGCCCGCTCGATCGGGCCGCTGGGCCTGGCGGGCCGGCAGAGCTCGCACCGGGTGCCGTGGACGGCGCGCATCCTGCCGCCGTTCCTGTCCCGCAAGCACCTGCCGTCGCGGTTGGCGAAACTGCGCGAGCTCGACGGTCTGTTGCCGGTACTGATCCGCGGACAGGGCACCGAATTCGATTCCCTGCGTGAGTATGTCGTCGGCGACGACGTACGCTCCATCGACTGGCGGGCCACTGCTCGCCGCGCTGATGTCGTGGTGCGCACCTGGCGGCCCGAACGTGACCGGCGCGTCGTCATCGTCGTCGATACCGGCCGGACCTCCGCGGGCCGGGTCGGCGTCGACCCGACCGCGTCCGACCCGGGCGGCTGGCCGCGGCTGGACTGGTCGCTGGATGCCGCGCTGCTGCTCGCCGCCTTGGCGGCGCGGGCCGGCGACCATGTCGACTTCCTCGCCCACGACCAGGTACCCCGGGCCACGGTGGTCGGGGCATCCCGCACCGAACTGCTGGCGCAGCTGGTCACGGCGATGGCTCCACTGCAACCTGCGCTCGTCGAATCCGATGCGGCTGCAACGGTGGCCACCATCCTGCGCCGTACGCGCAGACAGGCGCTGGTGGTGCTGTTGACCGATCTGAACTCGTCCGCGCTGGACGAGGGGCTGCTGCCGGTGCTGCCGCGACTGTCGGCCAAGCATCAGGTGATCGTCGCCGCAGTCGCCGATCCGCGGGTCGACGACCTCGCCGCCGGGCGCAACGATGCCGCCCAGGTGTACGACGCGGCCGCCGCTGAACGGTCCCGTAACGACCGGCGAGCGATCGCGTCCCGGTTGCGGCGTAGCGGCGTCGAGGTGGTCGACGCACCGCCGGAGGAACTTGCGCCCGCGTTGGCCGACCGTTACTTGGCGATGAAAGCCAGCGGGAAGCTCTAGCTCGCCAACGCCACGTCGGGGGCGTCTTCGACGTCGCCGGTCTCACCGGCGCGCACCGCACGGCGCCCGAAATACACGACGTAGCCGAGGAATGCGGCTTCGGCGAGCACACCAATGCCGATTCGCACTAAGGTCGGCAACGGCGACGGTGTCACCAACGCCTCGATGAGGCCCGAGATCAGCAATACCACAACCAATCCGACAGCGACGGAGACGACTGCCCGCCCCTGCTCAGCAAGCACCTGCCCGCGTGGCCGGTTCCCGGGTGAGATCACCGACCAGCCCAGGCGCATTCCGACTGCGGCGGCCAGGAAGACCGCAGTCAATTCAAGAAGTCCGTGCGGCAACAGGAGTCCCACGAAAAGTGGTCCCTTGTCGGCGTGGAACATCAGCCCGCCGATGACCCCGAGGTTCTCTGCGTTGTCGAAGAGCACACCTGGGATGGTGACGCCGAGCAGGATCGACGATGCGATGCACTGGGCGGCCACCCAGGAGTTGTTCACCCACACCTGCAGTGCGAACGACGCCGCCGGGTGCTCGCTGTAGTAGGACTCGACGTCATGGTTAATCAATTGATCTATGTCAGAAGGGCTTCCGAGGGCCGATTGCACCTCGGGGTTGTTGGCAACCCAGACACCGATCACGGCGACCACGAGGAAGAACCCGACCGCGGAACCCAACCACCAACGCCAGGACCGGTAGGCGACCACCGGGAACGAGACCGTCCAGAACCGGACGAATTCCCGCCACAGCGGGGCGTGCGCACCCGTCACCACTGAGCGGGCCCGCGCGACCAGTGTCGAGAGTTTGCCGATCAGGACCGAATCCGAGGAGGTGGACCGCACCACGGACAGGTGCGTGGACACTCGCTGGTAAAGCTCGACCAACTCGTCGACCTCGGCGCCGGTGAGCCGTCGACGCCTTTTGACCAGCGCCTCAAGCCGGTCCCACGTCGCCCGGTGGGCTAGCACGAACGCGTCGACATCCACCAGGCAAAGTCTAGTAGCGTCGCCGGTATGGCCACGCCGTATACGTCGCCCGTGCCTTCAGGCACGGTGGTGACCGGGGACGCCGTCGTGCTCGACGTGCAGATCGCTCAACTACCGGTGCGGGCGCTCGGCGCGCTGATCGACGTGACGGTGATGTTCCTCGGCTACATCCTCGGGGTGGTCCTGTGGGCGATGACGCTCAGCGAGTTCGACTCCGCCCTGTCGGGGGCGGTGCTGATCATCTACACGGTGTTGGTGATCGTTGGCTATCCGGTGGTGTTCGAAGTAGCGACCAGGGGCCGCTCGTTGGGCAAGATGGCGATGGGCCTGCGCGTCGTCGCCGAAGACGGTGGCCCGGAACGGTTCCGCCAAGCCCTCTTTCGCGCGCTGGCCTCCGTGGTGGAGATCTGGTCGTTCGCCGGGGGGCCCGCGGTGATCTGCAGCCTGGTTTCGGCGAAGGGCAAACGAATTGGCGATGTCTTCGCCGGGACCCTGGTGATCAGCGAGCGTGGACCGAAGCTGGGGCCACCGCCGACGATGCCACCGGGCCTGCAGTGGTGGGCGGAGTCGCTTCAGCTGTCCGGCCTGAGGACCGAACAGGTCGAGCTGGCTCGCCAGTTCCTCAATCGCGCGCCCCAACTCGAACCCGCATTGCGCGACCAGATGGCTTACCGGATCGCCGGCGAGGTGTCCGCGCAGATCTCGCCGCCACCGCCCCCGGGCGCACCGCCGCAATTTGTCCTGGCCGCGGTACTGGCCGAGAGACACCGCCGGGAGCTGGCCCGGCTGGCTCCGTCGGCGACAGTCGCCAGCCAGGTGCAGCCGCCATCGCCGCCGCTGCCGCCCGCGCCCTACTGGGGCCCACCTCAAAACCAAGCGTCACAGGGGCCGCCCCCACCAGCCCCGCCGCAGGACCACTCCGGCTTCGCTCCGCCGACATGAACAAACCGTAAATGGGACATGACTGTCCCATTTTGAATGGTTCGTGTTATATTTTGGCGCATGACCGCGCAGCTGGGTGAGGATAGTGGGCCTCGTGCCCGCACCCGCAAGGCGATCCTCGAGGCCGCCATGACGGTTCTCGCCGAGAGTCCCGCGGCGCCGCTGAATGAGATAGCCACCGCGGCCGGTGTCGGACGCAGCACGCTGCACCGCCACTTCCCCGAACGCACAGATCTGATTCACGCCCTCGCCAGGCACGTGCACGCACTGAGCACCACCGCCATCGAGGAGGCTGAGCCGCTCAGCGGCCCGCCGATCGCCGCACTGCGGCGCGTCGTCGAATGCCAACTCGATCTGGGCCCGATTTTCCTTTACGTCTACAACGAGCCGACCGTGATGGCCGATCCCGAACTCAGGGCTCACCTCGACACCGGTGACGAGGCCATCGGGGAGGTGCTGACCAGGATGTCGTGTACGGCGACACCGCCCGGCTGGGCCCGACGGGTGTTCTGGGCCCTGATCCAGGCCGGCGCCGAGGCCGCCAGGGCCGATGGGACACCCAAGCACCAGATCGTCGACGCGATCATCGACAGCCTCACCGAAGGCGCCATCAACCCGAACCAGGGCTGACGCCCTACCCCATATTTCTTCGCACTTCAGGAGCACCACATGTCAACCCGCCTCGACTCCGTGGCGAATTCTTCAACGCCGAGCGCCCCGCGCAGTGCCTGGCTGGCACTGGCTGTGCTGCTGCTTCCGGTGCTGTTGGTCGCGATCGACAACACCGTGCTGGCGTTCGCCCTGCCGGTTATCGCTGAGGACTTCCGGCCGGCGGCGTCCACGCAGCTGTGGATAGTCGACGTCTACTCGCTGGTCCTCGCCGCACTGCTGGTGGCGATGGGCAGCCTCGGCGACCGGCTCGGCAGACGCCGCCTGCTGATCATCGGGTCCACCGGTTTCGCCGCGGTTTCTGCGGTGGCGGCTTTTGCGCCCAGTGCCGAGTTTCTCGTCATCGCCCGTGCCGCCCTCGGCGTATTCGGCGCGATGCTGATGCCCTCGACCATGTCGTTGATCCGCAACATCTTCGCCGACGCGGCATCACGACGGCTCGCGATCGCGATCTGGGCCTCGTGCTTCACCGCCGGCTCGGCTCTCGGCCCGATCATCGGTGGCATTCTGCTGCAACACTTCCACTGGGGTGCGGTGTTCCTGATCGCCATCCCGATCCTGCTACCGCTATTGGTGCTCGCTCCGCGGCTGGTGCCTGAATCACGCGATCCCAATCCGGGCCCGCTGGACCCGATCAGCATCGTGCTGTCCTTCGTGGCGATGCTGCCGTTCGTCTGGGCGATCAAAACCGTCGCGCACGACGGCCCGTCGGCTGCCGTAGTCGCCGCATTCGTCGTCGGAGCTGTATCCGGTGTGCTGTTTGTGCGTCGCCAGAAGCGCAGCGCGACACCGATGCTCGATATGGATCTGTTCAAGCACGCGCCGTTCAGCTCGTCGGTGCTCGCGAACTTTTTGTCCATCGTCGGCCTGATCGGCTTCATCTTCTTCATGTCCCAGCACCTTCAGCTGGTGCTCGGGCTCAGTCCGTTGGCCGCCGGTCTCGTCACACTGCCAGGCGCGGTGGTGTCGGTGATCGCCGGAATCGGCGTGGTCCGGCTCGCGAAACACTTTGCACCACAGACCCTTATCGTGGCCGGGTTGATCGCGGTATCGATCGGCTTCTTCATGATCCTGCTCTTCCGCCACAATCTGTCGATCACCGCGGTGGTCATCTCGTTCATCGTTCTCGAGTTCGGTGTGGGAATGTCGCAGACCATCTCCAACGACACCATCGTGGCGTCGGTACCGGCGGCGAAGTCCGGCGCCGCATCCGCTGTCTCCGAGACCGCCTACGAATTGGGCGCCGTCGTCGGCACCGCGGTGCTGGGCACGATTTTCAGCGCCTTCTACCGCGCCAACGTCGACGTTCCGAGCGGTATGACGCCGACCCAGACCGCCGATGCCGCCGAGAGCATCAGCGGTGCGAGTGCGGTGGCACAGACCCTGCCTGCAGGTGCATCGAAGCTACTGATGGACTCGGCGCGGGTGGCGTTCGACTCCGGTATCGCACCGACGGCGGCCATCGCCGGCTCGCTGACTCTGATCGCGGCGGTCGTGGTGGGGCGGACATTCCGGGGCAAGGCACCCAGGTCCCAGCGATAGCGCACCGCATGCCGAAGGTGTAGCAGGCATACGCGGCCGACGTGCCCTGCCGGCGTGCCCTTCAGTGCTGGAACGCGAAGAACATCACCACGACATCGACGATCAGCAGGATCCAGGCCACCACCGGCACCAGGTATCCACGCGGAAGCCGCGCGGTGAAGAAGGACAGCACTACCGCCACCACAGCAATAACCGGCGGGCCGTACAACATCACGGTGTACGCCGTCTCAGAAGGCAAATGTTCACACGCCTGCGCGCTGCACGCCGACGTGCCCAGGACCGCGCCATAGGCAAAGAACATCGCCGCGGCAGCGCCGGGGATCGTCAGCAACGCCAGCACCCAGTTCGTCAGGGTGGTTCTGCGACCGGTGTGTTCTGGCGTCATTGAGTTCACTGTGGTGGCCTACCCAGGTTCGGGCGTCACAAACCCGGTTCGGCAGCCGAGTCCTCCGCCGGCTTGCTGCGTGCTGCCAACGCACCGGCGACCGACGTCGCGGCGATCGTCAGGATGGCACCGAGCATCAGCGCCGCCGGCTCCCCAGGCGCAAGAAGGTGTTCCTGGGTCCCAATGGTGGCCGCCGCAACCGGCACACCCAACTGTGCGGCGGTGAACACGGCCAGATTCAGGGGCTGTCCGAGGAGCCGGCCGACGGCGTGGGCCAACACGGCTCCCAACCCGAGGCAGACACCGAGCAGGATGAAACCGGGATTGGCCCCGAGGTCACGCACCTGCAGCGACGCTCCGAGCCAGACGAAGAACAACGGCCCGAAGAATCCCTCGGTCACCCCGAACAATTGGCGGGCCAGCCGGCGGGGCTCACCGATCCCCGCGATCACCACGCCAAGGGCAAAGCCCGCCAGCATGATCGAGACATGAGTGCTGACCGCCAGGGCAGCGAGGCAAAACAGGATCGCCAGGCTGATCCGCAGTTCCAAGGCGAGCTGATGCTTCTGCGAATACTTGTGCAATCGCCCGCGCAGACCGTTGGCGTCGGCACGGCGCAAGATGAGGAACAGCACGGCTGCACACACGGCGACGGCCAGGGAGCCCAGTGCTGCGCGCACCGCCCGCGTGGGGTCAATCACCAACGGCAGCAACACAATGCAGGCGGTGTCAGCAACCGCGATCTGTGCGGTCACCGAGAGCACTGGCGGCCCGGACAAGCGCAGGTTGTCGATGATCGGTAGTGCGAGTGCCGCTGACGACGACGCCATCAGCACCGCGTAGAGGGCCGCGTGCCCGGTCCCGAAGATCGCTGCGACGCCGACGCCGAGCCCGGCGGCCACCGCACCCACCAGAGCGGCGCGCGCGAGCGCGCCGGGTATCGACGACCGCATCTCCTTGTCCCGCACCGGAACATGGGTGCCGACGACGAACATCACCAGGGCGAACCCAATATCGGCGAACAGGGTGAACGTCGGGTCGGTGTGGTCGAGGATCCCGAAGCCGGTCTTGCCGAGCAGCACACCGACGATCAATTCGCCGACCACGACCGGGAGTCGCAGGTGCGGTACCGCCGCCAACAGCGGCCCGGCCAGGCCCACGACGACCAGCAGGGCCAGGGTATCGAACCCGAACGTCATCCCCAGGGCGCCAAATGGCAGGGGATATCGGTGTTCTCGTCGGTCAGGTAGCTTGCGCAGACTCGGTGGTAGCCGTCGGCGATCTGGAGTTGCACTGCCTTGGGACCGTTGCCGCGGACCAACAGGATCGGCGACAGCTTCTTGCCGTCGCTGATCTTTTGCAGATCACTGCGCACCCGCACGTTAGTTTCCGGCAGCAAAGCCAGACTGCCGGCCCGGAGAATATCCTTGGCCTTGCGGTACACGGGTTTTGCGGCCTTGAGTCCGGCCACGGTCTTGCTGACCGTATCCGCATCCGCGAGCAGGCTCAGGTAATCGGCCGCGGCGTCGTAGTCGTGCGCTTCAGGGGCAGCGAGCCAGATGACAGCCATCCGGCCACAGTAATCCGGGTAGCTGATGATCTGTTGTTGATTCAGTCGCCGATCCAGTTGCCATGGAACCCGAATGGCACCCGCCGCGGCATCGCTATCCGCGCCACCGGTTCCCCGGCGAAATCGGCGGCATCCAGGATCACCAGATCACTGCCGTTTCGGCCGGGGTCGTAGACGTAGGCCAGGTACCAGCCGTTGCTCTCATCGGCCGGCCCCGAATTCGACGGTACGAAGACCGCCTCGCCCGGCACACCGTCGCCGAACAGATGTTCCTCGACGGCGCCGGCGGAGAGGTCGTAACGCAGGACGCTGTGGTCGGCCGGGGTGACCGCGTAGCGGGCGGCCAGGCCAGCGAGCCGGTCGTCGATGCGGGGGAACTCCACCGCCCGATCGTCGAGTTGTCGCTCACTGACGGTGCCCGCGGCGAAGTCGAGCGTCCAGCTCCACAGCGTCCCGTCGGCGTCGAATCCGCCGTTGTTTCGCCACAGCTCCTCGTACCGAACTGCCTGCAGCACAATCTTTTTCCCGTCATCGGTGTCATGAGCGTTGGCGACATGGAAGACGTAGCACGGGTCGATTTCGAACCAAACTACGTCGCCGAACGGCTTATCGCGCCGCAGCACGCCGAGCCGGGCCCCGTAATTGTCGTCCCAGCGGTAGGGCATGTCGCCCGTGCCACTGGCAGCGATGTCGAGGTTGAACACAATCGGCAGGTCCATGAAGATGATGTGCTCGGCGGTCATGGCGAAGTCGTGCATCATCGTCAGCGCAGGCACCTGTAGCGGCCGATTGACGGTCAGTTCCCCGTTGGCGTCGGCCCGGTGATAGGTGACATGCGGCTCGAAGAGGTTGCCATAGCCGAAAAAGTGCAGCTCACCGGTGGTCGGGCAGATCTTGGGGTGCGCAGTCATCGCGTCGGCCAGCTTGCCGCCGAAGTCGTAGGCGCCGACGGTCTCCAGCTCGTTGGTGATCTCGTAGGGAAGCGACGACTCGACCAGGGCGAGGGTTTTGCCCGCGTGGTTCACGATGTGGGTATTGGCGGTGCTGGCCCGCAGATTGCGGCTGCCGTCGGCGTTGTACAGCGAGAATTTTTCCTTGAAGCTGTCGGTACGCACCCAGCGGTTGCGGTACCAGCCGGCACGACCGTTTTCGATCCGGACTCCGTGGATCATGCCGTCTCCGGTGAACCAATGCCCAGACGCTTCACGCGGGTTCGGCCCGTTGCGCAGGTACCAGCCGGAGATCTCAGCAGGAATCGCACCCTCGACAGCCAGATCGAATTCGGTCAGCTCGTCGGCGACGGGTGCATAGTTGCCTCGCCGAAAGAAGTCGCCGGTGCCGAACAGTGCAGACGCGGCGTCAGTGGTCTCGGTCATCCCACCACAGTGACAGTCCAACTATGACATGTCAATAGTGGAATATTATCCGTCGGGCGCAGCCAGGCAAAACATAGGAAGATCCCAGG
This sequence comes from Mycolicibacterium komossense, assembly GCF_025822605.1. Lineage (GTDB taxonomy): Bacteria > Actinomycetota > Actinomycetes > Mycobacteriales > Mycobacteriaceae > Mycobacterium > Mycobacterium komossense. The sequence continues at coordinate 25,690 of NZ_JACKTY010000020.1, forward strand.
ATGTCCTCCCGCCGCCACTCCTCCGCGGTGTTGTTCAAGGTCGCGATGAACACGACGGGTACGTCGCAACAGGCCATCGTCGACGAGCTCCGTCGTGTCATCCTCGACGGCGCGGTACCGCCGGGTACGGCGATTCCGGTCGGCGAGATCGCCGAGATGTTTGGCGTCAGTGCGATCCCGGTGCGCGAGAGCCTCAAGACACTCAAAGGCGAAGGTCTGGTCCAGCACCGCACCAACGCCGGTTACGCCGTGGCCCAACTGACGGTCAGCGAGCTGGCAGAGATGTACGTCGTCAGGGAGACACTGGAATCAGCGGCGCTTGCCGCAGCCGTGGTGAACGCCTCCGACGCTGACCGCGAACACGTCGCCGAGGTCAATCGCCTACTGGAAAAGGCTGTCCAGGAAAATGATTCGCAGACCTACCACCGACAGAGCCGGCACTTTCACCTCGGCCTGACTCGGCCGTCGCGGATGCATCGCCTGGTGCACATGCTCGAATCTGCCTGGAACATCACCGAACCCGTGCAACTGATGGTGCACGTGCCGCAGGCCGATCGAACCCTGTTGCACGAAGATCACAACGACATGTTGGATGCGTTCCTGTCCCGCGACGTCGAGAGGCTACTGACCGCAGCCGTTATCCACCACACCCGGCTCAATGCGGTGGTCGCCACCCTGCCGTCAGGTTCCGGCCTGATCGTCGATGATCAGCAAGGCTGAACTTTCGAAAATATATTCTCGGGGCAACGGCTGTGAAATATCTGCTGGCTACCTTCCGTCCATCGAGTTTTCTCTTTGACAGGAAGCAAACCCATGACAGACACCCGAGATCTACCACCGAGTGCGGTCGTCGGCGCCGGTGACATCGTCGAAGCCGCTGGGCATCCTGTCGGCGGCGGATTGATCAAAGATCACTACGACCCGCGGCTGACCAACGAGGACCTGGCACCGTTGGCCAAGCAGTCGTGGTCGTCCTACAACATCTTTGCGTTCTGGATGTCAGATGTGCACAGCGTCGGCGGCTACGTGACCGCAGGCAGCCTTTTTGCACTGGGCCTGGCCAGCTGGCAGGTACTCATCGCGTTGTTGGTGGGCATCGTCATCGTCTACTTTCTGTGCAACCTGGTCGCCAAACCCAGCCAGCAAGCCGGCGTGCCCTATCCGGTGGTGTGCCGCAGTCCGTTCGGTGTGCTCGGCGCCAACATCCCCGCCATCATCCGTGGCCTGATCGCGGTGGCGTGGTACGGCATTCAGACCTACCTGGCCTCGGCGGCGTTGGATGTGGTGCTGCTCAAGCTGTTCCCCGGCCTGGCGCCCTACGCCGACGTCGACCAATACGGCTTCACAGGTCTGTCCCTGCTCGGCTGGGGCAGCTTCACCCTGCTGTGGATCCTTCAGGCCGCGGTCTTCTGGCGTGGCATGGAGTCGATCCGCAAGTTCATCGATTTCTGCGGCCCCGCCGTCTACGTCGTGATGTTCATCCTCTGTGGCTATCTGCTGTGGAAATCGGGCTGGCACGTCAGCCTGAGCCTCGGCGGTGAAAAGAAGGGCAACACGCTGGTCATCATGCTCGGTGCGATCGCGCTGGTGGTGTCCTACTTCTCCGGACCGATGCTGAACTTCGGCGACTTCGCCCGCTACGGCCGGAGCTTCAAGGTCGTCAAGAAGGGCAACTTCCTCGGCCTGCCGGTCAACTTCCTGGTGTTCTCGCTGCTGGTGGTCATCACTGCGGCGGCGACGGTGCCCGTATTCGGCGAACTGCTCACCGACCCGGTGCAGACCGTCGCGCGGATCGACAGCGTGACCGCAATCGTGTTGGGCGCCTTGACGTTCAGCATCGCCACCATCGGCATCAACATCGTGGCCAACTTCATTTCGCCCGCGTTCGACTTCTCCAACGTCAGTCCGCAGAGGATCAGCTGGCGCATGGGTGGCATGATCGCCGCCGTCGGATCGGTGCTGCTCACTCCGTGGAACCTCTACAGCAATCCCGAGGTCATCCATTACACGCTGGAGACGTTGGGCGCCTTCATCGGCCCGCTGTTCGGCGTACTGCTGGCCGACTTCTACCGGGTGCGCAAACAGAAGATCGTCGTCGACGACCTCTTCACGATGTCGAAGACCTCGAACTACTGGTACAGAGGCGGCTACAACCCGGTGGCCGTGGTCGCCACCATCATCGGCGCAATCCTCGCCATGGCACCCGTGCTGCTCGGCGGTGTCGTGTTCGGCATGGCCGGCGCCGCACAGTACAGCTGGTTCATCGGCTGCGGCGTGGCATTCGCCCTCTACTACGTACTGGCGATGAACGGCCCGTGGAAGATGGCCGCCCTGCGGGTCGCCGAAGGGGCCACGCTCGTCGCGAACTGATCGCCAACACTCTTCGGCCCGACATTCCACAACTGGAATGTCGGGCCGTAGTATTTCCCTGTGAGCCTTCGGATCGCCGCACTAGGGCTTCTGGCCCAACATCCCGGCAGTGGCTATGACCTGCTTAAACGCTTCGAAAAGTCGATGGCCAACGTGTGGCCCGCGACGCAGAGCCAGCTCTACGGCGAACTGAACAAACTCGCCAAAGCCGGCCTGATCGAGACCGGCGACCTCGGTCCACGCGGGCGCAAGGAGTACCGGATCACCGAGTCCGGGCGCGCCGAACTTCTGCGGTGGATCACCGATCCCAGTGACGATCCACCGATCCGGCTCCCCGACCTGCTGCGGGTGTTCCTGCTCGACGAGATCCCGCTCGACGACGCCCGCAAGTACGTGATGGCCCTGGCCGAGCACGCCGATTCCGAGTTGAGCCGACTCCAAGAGCTACGCGATGCGCCGATCTGGGGAGGCACGGGAGCTGGCTTCTTTCCGCGGGCAGCCCTGGAGTTCGGCCTGCGCAACGCGGTAATGGAGGCGCAATGGGCCCGAGACCTGCTCGCGCGCATGGATCACCACGACGATCGGGGCAGGTCAGACCGATAGGCAGGAAATAAAGGTTGCATCGCGATAGTTACCGATATATCGTCAACGTATCGGAAGCTCGGATCGTGCTTCCTGCCTACAAGAAAGAAGAACGACATGACTCCCCCATTCACACCCCCAGGCGGTCCCTTCGGTTTCGGTTTCAATGCCGGTTTTAGAGGTCCAGTCGACCGTCGCGCCCTGCACGAACACCGCCGCAATGCCCGCCGCGATTTCCGTGACCACGTTCGTGAGCACGTCGCCGAAGGAGACGATTTCGGCCATGACTTTGGCGGCCGCGGCTTCGGTCCAGGTGGACCAGGCGGCTTCGGCCCCGGCTTCGGTGGCCCCGGCTTCGGTGGCCCCGGCTTCGGTGGCCCCGGCTTCGGTTTCGGACCGGGCCCGCGTCGCGGTGGCGGCGGCCCTGGCGGCCGTGGCCGTGGCCGTGGCAGGCGCGGTGACGTCCGCGCCGCTATTTTGACCCTGCTCACCGAGCGGCCGATGCACGGCTACGAGATGATTCAGGAGATAGCCGCACGCAGTAACGACCTGTGGAAGCCGAGCCCCGGCTCGGTCTACCCCACGTTGCAGCTGCTGGTCGATGAAGGTCTCATCGTCGCCGGCGAAAGTGAAGGCAGCAAAAAGCTTTTCGAGCTCACCGACGACGGCCGCGCCGCCGCCGAGAAGATCGAGACGGCTCCGTGGGACGAGATCACCGAGGGCGCTGACCCCGGTACCGTCAACCTGCGTAACGCGGTCGTCCAGCTGATGGGCGCCGTGCGTCAGGCGGCCTTCACCACCCCCGCCGAGAAGCAGCAGCGGATCGTCGACATCGTCAACAACGCCCGCCGCGAGATCTACCAGATCCTCGGCGAGGAGTAGCTCACTCACTCTGCGTGAGCAGACGCAAAGGTCCTCCGGCACACGACGTGTCGGGGGACTTTTGCGTCTGCTCGCGGGACGAAAGTGCACAGGTGAAGTGACTAACCCTGCGCCCATTCGCCATACTCGGGCTAAGGACATTCACGAACGGGGGGCAACCATGGCAGACAAATTATTTGTCGACCCGGAAGGTTTGCGCACGTCAGCAGTTCAGGTCCAAAGCCACAGTGATGATCTCGCGATTGGCCACACCACGGCCAACACGCGTGTTTCATCAGCCAGCGGAGGCTGGTCCGGCCAGTCGGCCCAGTCTCTGAACGCGTGGGCGACAAAGTTGAAGACTCAATCGGCCGCACTCGTCACCAAAATCGACAATCACAGCCGACAGATGCACACCGCAGTCCACACTTTCACATCGACGGAAGAACAACGGGCCAACGAGTTGACCAAGATTGGCCAAGTCGCCGATGCCGTGCAGCCTCCTTCCTCTGCCTGAACCGGGGACTGACTGAGCACGGTCACTGTTGATGACTTGGGGAGGTTGATCGGTTGAGTATGTCGTTGTCGGATCTGGACAAGTGGGATCCCGATGCCATACATCAGGTGTTCGCTGCAGCTACCGATCATTCCGAGGTAACCCGGCAGACCTCACAGGGTCTTGGCCAGGTGATGAATTCGGTGCCGTGGGACGGCGAGGCCTACGAAGCTGCACAGCGGGCCAGCAATGGCATCCAGGCTGACCTCAATCTTCAGGCCCAACAGCTCGATGCGGTCGCCAATGCGGCGAAGACCGCCGAGACGGAAGTTCGTGGGATCAAATCCGACTGGCAGAAGGTCTGTCGGATGGCAGACCGATGGGGCCTGACCATTGACATCAACACCAGCGAAATCCTGCCCCCGAATCCACCGCCGACAGATCCGGATGACGTCGCCGAAGTCGAGCGCCGGATGGACATCGTCCACGACGAAATTGTGGACTTGCTCGCCCGTGCGGACAACGCTGATCGCGATCTCGCGGCCGCCATTGACGGGGCGACCGGGGCGATGTCGGTCGACGATGTGAATCGTGAGCTGAACGACGGCCCGCACACTCCGATGGACAACGGAACCGGTGCTGGCGACGGGGCAGCCATCCAGCAGGGCAGCACCATGACCGACCAGCAACGGCAACGTCTGACCGAGGCCACCACGCTGTCATCGGAACAACTCGATGCTCTGCAACGTGGTGATCTGGTTCTGCCCCCAGATCAGCTCGGCTATCTCATCGGGTTGTCGCAATCTCTCGGCGACAAGACTCCCACCCAGGTGGCCGAGCTGATGTCGAAGCTCGGACCGGATGGCGCCAAGTTGGCCGACGCTCTGCACCTCGCGTCGAACCCCTACATCAGCACTGGCGTTCCCGGCCAAGGTAAGCCCGGCAGTGTGGGGTATGTGCCGGAACGCGGTGGCAAGTTCGCCCTGCCGACAGGGCTCACCAATGCGAGATTGATGGACCAACAATTTCCCACGCCTGGTTTGCCGACGGGTGAACCCGGCGGTGGAATGCCACAACCCCTTGGGCCGCCGATGGCCAGTAAGGAACTTATGGCCTTGGCCAATATCGCCGGCCAGGGTAATGGGGCAACCCATATGGGTTCTGGCTTGGACGCCCTGGTTTTGGACAAGGCGCACGCGCTGGTCACGGCGTCCAATGATCAGGCGCTTCCGATGGGGCCAGCCGGCGCGGAACTCGATCGCACAATTTGGGCCAAGAACAGCGTTGATCCCACGCTGCAACACATGCTCAACGTGGTGCACGGCGACTCCCTGGTCGTTCATGACGCCGCAACGGGTGCCGGGGTTGACGGCCTGGCCACCGATCCGGGCCGCGGGCAGAAGTTTCTCGCCGACATGTTCAACCACGACTACGCAGACGGCGGCAAGTCCGTCGGTGGCTTATTTGACAACATCGAAGGTCAAGCGGTGGTGCATGATTCGAGCAATGCCACCGAGGTCGCGCTCGCGGAGCGCGCCGGACAAACCGCGCACTCACTGGCGGGGCAACTCGGTGACCCGAAACTCCTCAATCTCAACGCGGCTGGCGATAGCCTGGGGCAGATGAATCCCAATCTGACACAAAGCCTTTCGCATGCTATGTCGCATTACATTCCTGACATGATGGACAATCGACTGGAAGATACTCGCGGATTCGACCTGCTCGACAGCCGCGAGAACGTCATAAATGGTTCCCTTCCCGAGACCAAGAACCTGTTCGCGGTACTGAACAGCGATCCCACAGCATCGGGTTACATCAACAAGGCGGCCGAGGATTACACCAAGTTATGGCAACACGAGCTCTCCCAGACGATCGCCGACGCCGGCGGAGACCCCTCCAAGATCGACTGGAAAGATGCGACCACCATTGGGGAAATGTACGGGGTGCGTGATCATGCCAATCTTGTTGAAGTCAACGACCGGATCCACGACGCAAACCAGGCGGCTCAGGAGGCTTGGGAGCGAAAGAAGTCGTGGATCGACGGCCTAGATGGCGTTGGCTCTTCGGTGCCGTTGGCGGGTCAATATGCCAGTACGGCGGCATATGCACTTGACCAGATGTTCGTGGGGGATTCACCGACTGCGCAGCCATTCCAGAACGGGGTACCCCGGGCCTCATTGCCGATGCAGTACGCCATCGCCGCCGAGCTGTACAACAGCGGGGTCGGCAACACTGACAAGCTGGATCGCTACGTCAATCCTGGAACAGTATTCCGACATCGTCAACACCGACGCCGCTCGAAACCTTGAGAACGATGTCCAGGCCTACCTGGACAGCGCTGACTTCGGGGACCTCGACCCCTTGTGGACGAAGTACAACGAGGGCTACAACAATGCAAAATAAGTCTCTGCTCTGCGCGGCGATCGCCGTCATTCTGACGATGACAGGCTGCAGCGAGAATACGACCGCAACTACATCACCAACGTCGACCACTGCGGCACAACGGTTCCCGAACCTGGCGCCCNTGGCTCAAGACATGCGTTTCCATTGGAGCGCTGAACCCGGAATCGACCTGTACAGCGGGCCAGCCGTTCCGATCCGCGCTTACTCCGAGTCCTTCTACATCATCAACCTGCTGGCAGACCCCGATGCCGGCTATCCCGGGTTCAGTCGAGCGATCAGCGTCCCCCCTGACCAAGTCGGTAAGCGCCGGTTCAACAATCCGAGACCGCAGGGCACTTCGGTTATCTCCAACTACGGCGACTACGTGAATAAGCCGCTCTACGGCACCATGTACCTGCTCATCATGCGGATAACGCCCACTCCCACCGGCTTTTCCACACTGGTCTGCGACACTCGTGCCGGCCTCTACCTCATCGGCCCCGACGGCAAGTATGTACCGCGTTGGAAGAGCACATCCCTCGGACCAGCTGTAATCCGTATTGATTTCACCAACCAGTCCACGGCCGGTGCCACTGCGCCCTCCAGTCCGACCGCACCCCAACGGGGTCCGCTGCCCGCCCCTGCCGAAGATGTTTTCGGGTAATCCGTATTGATTTCACCAACCAGTCCACGGCCGGTGCCACTGCGCCCTCCAGTCCGACCGCACCCCAACGGGGTCCGCTGCCCGCCCCTGCCGAAGATGTTTTCGGCGACGATCCCTTCACGTCGCACACAACGCAGCTAGTTAATCCATTCGAGGGCAGCATTCCGACTGTGGCGGTGGGACGTTGAAACTACAGGTCGCGAGGCCTTCATTTGGGCGGGCGCTTTGTTCAATCATTGTCGTTACCGTCGTTGCCTGTGTCATCACCGGGATAGCTCTATCGATCGGATTCACTCTCGGTTACGGTGGATCCGAACCAGTGCCCAAAGGTGAGTATGTCCGACTTCTGGTGACCTCGGTAACCCTCTGGGGCCCAATTTTCCTTTTAACAGCTTGGTGGGCCACGGTTCCAGCGTTGATCGTGCTCGGTGTGTTGGCCGCTTGCGTTCGTCGCAAGCCAGCGACGACGATCTAACCCGGAACAACTCTCAGCCATCCCAAATCTCGGCGATGCTGTTATCCAGCTAAGCTAGCCGGCCGTCGGCAGCCCCGTTGCATCGACATCGTGGGCGAAGACTGCGGCTCCGTTCGAGAATGTCTTCGGCCCGTGGGTCGCCGCCGAAGCAAATGTCTTGCCTGTCTGGTTTACCCCGGACAGGAAAGCGTCTACTGGCCCCGAAACCGTCGTCCTAAAAATCAGTGCGCCAACGACATTCAGACACCCGGCCTTCAACTTCCTGGCCCGGTGCTCGACAATCCCCCGCCCCGGTGCCGGGCTGGCCGGCGCTGCCAAGCTAGAACGCGGAGGTCCCAGTTTCCGGGTTCCCTTACCCGTTCGGATCGTCGACATGTGGAACCTAGGGGCGCAGTCGGAACTGAATGCGCCCCCTTCGCTGTTGGATGAAGTCATGACGACTTACAAGCTCGGCAAGTTCACCGTCCACCGCGTCGGTTTCGGCGCGATGCAGCTCCCCGGACCCGGGGTTTTCGGCCCGCCCAAAGACCACGGCCAGGCCGTTGCCGTGCTACGGCGAGCCGTCGAACTGGGCGTCGACCACATCGACACCGCGCAATTCTACGGCCCCGACGTAGCCAACCAACTCATCCGCGAGGCGTTGCACCCCTATGCCGACAACCTCGCTCTGGTCTCCAAGGTCGGTGCCCGTCGCGACGACAAGGGCAACTGGATTCCAGCGTCGCAACCCGATGACCTGCGTGCCGATATCGAGTTGAACCTCCGCGAGCTCGGCGTCGACCAGTTGGCCGCGGTCAACCTACGCATCCACAATTCCGACGATCCCAGCGCGCCCGCCGACATCGACCGCGGACTGTTCGATCGCCAGCTCACCGCAATGATCGCCGCCCGCGACGAAGGACTGATCGGCGGTATCGGCTTGTCCAGCATCTCGCTCGAGCACCTGCAGATCGCGCTGGACCGCACCGAGATTGTCACCGTGCAGAACGCGTACAACCTGGCTGACAAGACATCGCAGCCGGTGCTCGACGCGTGCACCGAGCACGGCATCTCCTTCGTCCCGTTCTTTCCGCTCGGCTCGGCATTCAACGCCGAGAATCCGGTGCTGGGCAATCCCGCGGTCAAGCAAGCCGCCGTGGATCTCGGCAAGACGCCGGCCCAGATCGCGCTGGCGTGGACGCTGTCCGTCGCACCGAACGTGCTGCTGATCCCCGGCACATCGTCGGTGGCACACCTCGAAGAGAACCTGGCGGTCGCCGATATCGAACTGCCGGCCGACTTCGCCCCCTAAGCTTGGGATTTCGCAGCTAAAACGCGGCCACCTGCCCATCGCGGCGGGGGTCGCTGACACCGAGATACCCGTTCGGGAGCCGCCAGATCCCCTGGCAGCTCCCGAATTCGTCGTGTCCGTCGGGCAGCACGACGTGATGGCCTCGGTCGCGTAGACCGTCCATCGTCGCCGACGGCATACCCGCTTCGACATTGACCCGCAGACCGCTGATCACTCGGAATCTCGGTGCATCGCATGCAGTTTGCGGGTTTTGCCCGTAATCGGTGATGCGGACCAGAACCTGGACGTGACCCTGCGGTTGCATATGGCCACCCATCACACCGAAGCTCATCACCGGTGCACCGTCTTTGGTCAGGAACGCCGGGATGATGGTGTGGAACGGCCGTTTGTTCGGTCCGACCCGGTTCGGATGTCCCATGGCTGCAGAGAAATTCGTGCCGCGGTTCTGCAGCGAGATTCCGGTGCCGGGAACGACGACACCGGAGCCGAACCCATCGTAGTTCGACTGGATCATCGAGATCATCATCCCGCCGGCATCGGCTGCCGTGAGGTACACGGTGCCGCCGCGCGGGGTTCCCGCGGTCATCGGCTTGGCCCGCCCAGGGTCGATCAGTGCCGCGCGCTGCCGCAGATACTCACTATCGAGCAGCTCCTCAGGACGGATATCCATATACGCCGGGTCGGCCACATAGGCCTGCGCGTCGGCGAAGGCCAGCTTGAGCGCCTCGATCTGCAAGTGCATGCTGTCCGCGGAATCCGGTGCCAGGGAGGGCATGTCGAAACTCGACAGGATACCTAGCGCGATCAACGCGACCACACCTTGCCCGTTCGGTGGTATCTCGTGCACGGTGTAGCCGCGGTAGTCCATGGTGATCGGGTCGACCCAGTCGGCGCGGTGTGCGGCCAGGTCGGCTTTGGTCATCGCCCCACCATGCGACGACGCGTGCGCCTGCATCCGCTCGGCCAGATCGCCGGTGTAAAAGTCGGCGCCGCCGGTGGCCGCGATCCGCTCCAGTGTTGCGGCGTGATCGGGAAAACTGAAGAGCTGACCTGGTTTCGGCGGTACGCCGCCAGGCAGGAACGCGTCGGCAAATCCCGGTTGATCGCGCACCCCTGGGGTCAACGCCGCCCACTGACCGGCCACTGTCGGTGAAACCAGAAATCCTTCGCGGCCGTACCGGATGGCGCGCTGGAAGAGCTTCTCGAACGGCAATCTGCCGAAACGCCTGTGCAATTCAGCCCATGCCGAGACGGCACCGGGGACCGTGACCGCGTTCCAGCCCCGTTCGGGCACCGGGCCACCGTGGAAATACTCCGGCGTCCAGGCCGCCGGCGAGCGGCCCGAAGCATTCAGACCGTGCAGCGTCGCGCCGTCCCAGACGATGGCGAACGCGTCGGAGCCGATCCCGTTCGACACCGGTTCAACCAAAGTGAGTGTGATCGCGGCGGCCAGCGCCGCATCGACCGCATTGCCGCCCTCGGCGAGCATCTGCAGCCCGGCCTCGGCCGCCAGCGGTTGCGACGTGCAGACCAGGTTGCGCGCCAGAACGGGCTTGCGCGGCCACCGATACGGCAGCTCCCACGAAAACGGTGCGCTCATGCTGGCATCGTAGAGAGCATGGCTACGGAAACGCGCGTCGTCGATATCGCGACCATGCCCCGCGGCGGCTTCGACGCCTCCTGTCTGGACCGGCTGCTGCAGACCGACCGACCCGAATACCTCGACCGCGACGACGTCGACGACAGCGTGAAGCGTCAGGTCACCGACGCCCTGGATTGGGTGGGCCGGGTGTTCAAGAACCACGAGCAGGTCGCTGGGATAGCACTCGACCTGCTCGCCGACACCGCCGATCCGAAGATTCTCGAGCTCGGGGCGGGACATGGCGCGGTATCGCGAACCCTGCTGGAGAACCATCCGACCGCCGAGGTCACAGTCACCGATATCAACCCCGCGTCGGTCGCCGCTATCGCCGCGGGCGACCTCGGTAGCCATCCGCGGGCCGTGGTTCGGGAGATGGACGCCACCGCCATCGACGCCGCCGACGACAGCTTCGACCTGGCGTTGTTCGCGTTGTCGTTTCACCGTCTGGCGCCCGAGCAGGCCTCTCGGGTATTCGCCGAAGGGACGAGGGTCGCCAAGCAGCTGCTGATCATCGACCTGCCGCGGCCACCGGCGCCGCTGCACCTGGTGCGGTTGGCGACCATGCTGCCGCTGGCGCCGTTCGTGCCATTGGTGCACGACGGGGTCATCAGCTCGCTGCGGTGCTACAGCCCGTCCGCACTACGCGAATTGGCGCATCACGCCGACCCGGCGATCACGGTGGAGTTGCGCGGCGGGCTGGTGAGCCCGCAGATCGTGGTGGCGAGTCGGGCAGTCAGCGGTAGACGGTAGCCACTCCTGCGAAGAACACGATGACCGCGACGACACCGAAAAGTGCTGCAGCGACGAGGCCTTCGGCTATGGGATAGAGCGGCTTCCTGCTGCTACTGAGCACCCTTGCGATCCCTGCAAGTAATAGAGGCACTATCGGGGCGAAGAACCAGTAATAGAGCACAACAGCTGGGGATAGCGCCAACAATCCGAGACCAAAGCCCACAATCATCCATGGTGATCCGGGCGGGCGCGGCCGACCTGGATCAAGGAAATTCCCGTCCCTGGACGTCACTTCTCAAGCCCAGCCGAAAACGTAGTGTTGCGCAGCAAGTGACGCAACGATGAGCCATCCGCCCAAGGGCCCCACACTTAGCGATATCCCGAGAGTGCGCAGAACGCGCACCCGACCGAATGCGAGCAGACATCCTCCTGCGACCATGCACGTCAGACAGACAAGCGCGGCCAGTAGCAACCGACTTCCGTCGGCGGCATCGTGTTGAGCTTGATCGCCCGGGGCTCCGATCGTGAAGAGCGATACGCAACCCCAGACGAGGCCGCCCAGAACCGCGCCGCAATAGACACCTACTCGCCAGCTCACCAAGTCTCTAGGCGCCTGCGGCATCGTCGACTCACTTAGCACTCTTCATACCCCTTTCGCTCGGTCAGCTTGCCAGCTCAGGTCGCTCATCTGCCGACGGGTACCTGTGTCAATTCAGCTACCGGTCCGAGTGAAACGGAAGGATAAGGCAGTATCACAGGGGGGATGCGGGCCATCGGTGTCGGCGATACTGCGGCAGGAAATTGGTCGAGCAGGTCAGTTTGGCCAATGGACTGTGTGAGATGAAGCCCGGCAACGGGTCCGTACAGGCTTGTATTTTGGGGCATGATCTTGCCCAACTCGACGGCCTGCCCACCGGAGTCTCGGTATATCTCGACAGCAGGAAAATCTGAGATCAACCCGCCGGCAACCGGGCCGTTTAGCCCGGGGGAGATTGCCAGACGGCCCTGAACGTTCCATGGAGTAGCTTTGGCTAAGCTCTCACCGCCCGGCGAAAACGGGTCGGCTGCCGCGTAGTTGATAAGTACAGATCCGTTTGGGCTTTGGCTCACTCGAACATCAGGGTGGCCTGCTTTCAACTGATTTCCGTTGTCTCCAAGAAAGATCGACGGGTTCTGCCTCACGACGACGAGCCCGTTGTCGTAATCGGTCACAATTGAGACACGAGAGTCCTCGGGTCCGGCTGCGGGGTTGAATCCCCGGTTGTCGCCGAGATTGTCACCGAGGGGTGTCCACGCCTTTTCACCAGGGATAAATAGGTTAGTCCGCACGATCCCTTGCCCAGGTACGGGCTGGATTCTGCCGACGACAACGCTGGCCGGAACTCCCTGATTTTTCGGGTCATAGCTATGTGGATCGAGCATCGCCGCCGTCTCCCAATCGCTGGCGGTCACGGGATCGCGACCAGTGGCCTGCTTGAAAGCATCCCTTTCGTTCTGTCTGCGCTGCGCATCCGCCGGTGACAGTTGAGCGGGCGATGTTGGCGGCGGTATCGGCACCTTTCCGTCTGCCATATTGATACTTGCCGCGAGCGCCGAATCAACCGAATCTGCCTGTTCCACTATAGAATTCAGCCGGACCTGCAATCCTGGGATTTTCGACTGCATCTCACGGCGTCCGTGCGTCGAACCAGGAATCGGTACAACTCTGTTGCTATAGGGGTCGATCTCGAGACCTGAGTCTTCCGCATCAGCTTTCAACGCCGCAAGGTCAGACTTGATTTGGTCGATGCTGTCAGCCGCCCTGCCTGCCGCTTGAGCAACCGCTAATGCCTCGTTGCCATGAACGTCGAGGTCCTTGCGCGTCCGACCAATTGCCTCACGCGCCGCCTCGGCAGCGGCGCCACCCCACGACGAGAATGCCGGTAGTGACGCTAGACCGTCGGCCGCATCGAAGGCAGCCTGGGCACGGCTGGTCGCAGCATGGAACACCTCGCGCACATCACCCCCGTCCCAGCGCTCGATATCAGCGACGGTGAGCGTCATTGTTGTGGCGGCGCTGGAGCCAACGACTCGAATAGGTCGGCATTTGTAGATTCCATTTCGACGAACTCAAGCGCGGTGCCATGGAGGCCCTGTGCATGGTCACTCATGCGGGTCAGCAGCGCCGATGTAGTCGTTTGCCAAGCCTCGGCGCGAGCGCTCATCGCCACAGCCGATAGCCCTTGCCATCCTCGCTGCGCCGTCTCGATGCGTTCGTCCGCAGCCGCATGCTGCATTGCCACATCCTCGCCGTGGTGTGTAACCGCCACACCCGACGTGGTGAGGTGCTCGATATCGGCTTTCAACACGACAGCGAGCCCCCTTGATCGACAATCCCAACTTTTTTATACATGTGGCAATGTGTACGCGCTAGTCACCCAATCTCGGCGATTCTGTTGCTTCGCCGCCAGTAACCCTGTTCCATCGACACCGTGGGCGAAGAGGTCAAACAGACCGAGTACAGCCGGGCGCAGCGGCAGGACTATCGGCGGAAGGTGCAGCTGAGCCTCGATGTGTTCGAAACGATGCTCACCCAATCCAGTTTCGAGTTCGAGCGCCCGCTGACCGGCATGGAGATCGAATGCAATCTGGTCGATGCCGACTACCAGCCTGCGATGACCAACCAGGACGTGCTGGCCTCGATTGCCGACCCGGCCTATCAGACCGAACTCGGCGCCTACAACATCGAATTCAATGTCCCACCAAGGCCTTTGCCGGGCCGCTCCGGCCTTGAGCTCGAGGCGGACATCAGGGCCAGCCTCAACGCCGCCGAGACCAAGGCCAATGCCAGCGGCGCGCACATAGTGATGGTCGGCATACTGCCGACGCTGATGCCCGAACATCTGGCCGACGGTTGGATGAGTGACTCGACGCGGTACCAGGCGCTCAACGATTCGATCTTCACCGCCCGGGGAGAGGACATCGCGATCGACATCAGCGGCCCGGAGCGGCTGAGCCTGCACGCGGCCACCATAGCGCCGGAATCAGCATGCACCAGTATGCAACTGCACCTTCAGGTTTCGCCCGCGAGCTTTGCGAGCAACTGGAATGCGGCGCAAGTGCTGGCGGGCCCGCAGCTGGCGCTCGGCGCCAACTCGCCGTACTTCTTCGGCCACCAGCTGTGGGCCGAGACCCGGATCGAGCTGTTCACCCAGGCCACCGACACCCGCCCGGAAGAACTGAAATCCCAAGGCGTCCGGCCGCGGGTCTGGTTCGGCGAACGCTGGATCACCTCGATCTTCGACCTGTTCGAGGAGAACGTCCGCTACTTCCCCGCGCTGCTTCCTGAACTCTCCGATGAAGATCCTCTGGCCGAACTCGGCGCCGGTCGGACGCCGAATCTCTCTGAGCTGCGCCTACATAACGGCACCGTGTACCGGTGGAACCGCCCGGTATACGACGTGGTGCAAGGCCGCCCCCACCTGCGCGTCGAGAACCGGGTACTGCCGGCCGGGCCGACAGTGATCGACATGCTGGCCAATTCCGCCTTCTACTACGGGATGCTGCGCACACTGTCCGAGGAGGACCGTCCGGTCTGGACCAAGATGAGTTTTGCTGCGGCAGAGTCAAATTTCGTCGCGTCGGCCCGCGACGGCATGGACGCTCGCCTGTACTGGCCGGGCGAAGGAGAAGTCACCCCCGACGAGTTGGTCCTGCGTCGGTTGTTGCCGATGGCGCACGAGGGATTGCGTCGCTGGGGTGTCGCCGCCGAAGTTCGGGAAAGGTTCCTCGGCGTCATCGAGGGACGTGCGAAGACCGGCCGCAACGGCGCCACCTGGCAGGTGTCCACCGTGCAGGCATTGCAGGAACGCGGGATGACCAGGCCACAGGCCCTGGCCGAGATGCTGCGGCTGTATTGCGAGCGGATGCACAGCAACGAGCCCGTGCACACCTGGGATGGTCCGGCGTAGCGTCGAAATCATGACTGACGTGATGGACTGGGACAGTGCATACCAGGGCGACGGTGAGTTTCAGGGGCCGCCGCCGTGGAACATCGGTGAGCCGCAGCCCGAGCTAGCCGCGCTGATCGCCGCAGGGAAGATCCGTAGCGAGGTCCTCGACGCCGGGTGCGGATACGCGGAACTATCACTAGCCCTGGCAGCCGACGGCTACACGGTGGTGGGTATCGAACTCACGCCGACCGCCGTCGTCGCAGCCACCAAAGCCGCCGAAGAACGTGGGTTGTCGAACGCCACGTTCGTCCAGGATGACATCACGAAGTTCACCGGGTTCGACGGCCGGTTCGCCACTATTCTCGACAGCACATTGTTCCACTCGCTTCCGGTTGAGGGTCGCGACGGCTACCAGCAGTCGGTGTTCCGGGCGGCCGCTCCCGGAGCCCATTACTACATCCTGGTGTTCGCCAAGGGCGCCTTTCCGGCCGAGCTGCAGCAGAAGCCGAACGAGGTCGACGAAGATGAATTGCGGGCCGCAGTGGGCAAATACTGGAGCATCGACGAGGTCCGACCGGCATTCATCCACGCCAACACTCCGCCGCTCGAAGCGATGAAAAGCGCCTCGTTTGAACCGCCGCAGCACGACCGCGACGAGAAGGGGCGCATGAAGTTTCCGGCCTTCCTCCTCAGTGCCCACAAACCGGACTAGATTTCTCTCCCAATCGGCAGCGCACTCGCCGAACGGGTAGTCACCTCCCCATCCGGACGGGTCGACGATCGCGCCCGTTCGGTGCGCGCGCCCGCCGCCTCTACTCAATAGCGTTGTCCAGTATGACGGTTACAGCGCTACAGGCAGATGCTGCAACTGATCCAGGCGCACTCTCGATCGATCCGCTGGCCCCTGCACCGCGGGGAATGTGGGCCGGACACGGTGTTCGGGTGGCCAGAAGATTCGACCTGCACCATCGTCATAATCACCGAGAAGGACTGTGCACCAATCGATTCTGCGTTCAGCGCCGCGGCAACATCCTGACAATCGACCACGACCTCACACCTGACGAGCTGTGCGACGAGCTCGCCGTCCTCCTGTTCGACGAGCTCGTAGAAACAGGTGCCATCCGCGGCCGGTCGGAATTCGAGCTGGCTTTCACCGGGGTGGTGCGGTCCACAGTCGATGGCGGCATGGCGGCCTGGTTGCGCTTCTACCGAAATTCGCTGCGCAAACTCGAATCCGGCACCACCGCATTCGCGCCGATTCACCAGCACGCCGCGGAGCTGGTCGACGGCCCGCGGTTGATAGACCTTGGGTCCTGCTTCGGTTTCTTCCCACTGCGCATGGCTCGACACGGAATCGAGGTGCTGGCGACCGATCTGAGTGCACCGACGATGGGCCTACTGGCGCAGGTCAGTGACCGGTTGTGTCGGCCCGTTCGAACTTTGAGCTGCAACGCCGCCGCGGTGCCGCTGCCCGACGGCGCAGCCGACACGGTCACGGCACTACACCTCATCGAGCACCTGGCGCCGGAGCTCGCCGACGCGGTGATCGACGAGGCCCTGCGGCTGGCGCGCCGACGAGTCGTGATCGCCGTGCCGTTTGAGCAGGAGCCCCGTACCTGTTACGGACACGTGCAGAGGTTCGATCTCCCCGCCTTGGACGCGCTGGCAACAACTGTGCGTGCGACGCATCCCACCGTGACCGCGACAGTGGCCGAATATCACGGGGGCTGGCTGGTTCTCGACCGCTAGATCAGTCCGCGCTTACTGGCCGCGTAGACGGCCTCCGCCCGTCGACTCACCTCGAGTTTGCGCATGATATTGCTGACGTGGAACTTCGCCGTCGTCGCGGAAATGAACAGCTTCTCACCAATGGTGTTGTTGGACAGGCCCGCTGCCAGTAGTCGAAGCACTTCGAGTTCCCGGTCGGTGAGCTGCTGGCGGGTGGCGGTCCGGCCCGACATCGAGCGCACCACCGCGGCGGCACTGCGCGCGTCGAAAGCGCTCTCTCCGCCGGAGATCGCCCGAATGGCTCGCACCAGTTCGGTGGTGTCGACATCCTTGACGACATAGCCACGGGCGCCCGCATGGACGGCTCGCACCACCAGGTCTTCGTCGAGAAACGTGGTAAGCACCAGTAGCCCCAAATCGGGATATGCGCCAGAGAGCTTGGTGCACAAGGACAACCCCTCGTAGTCCGAACCGGCGGACAGTTTCAGATCCAGCAGGACCACATCGGGTGAGGTTGCCCGCACGACGGCTTCGGCCTCGGCCTCGGAAGACGCCTCTCCGACCACGACGAGATCGTCGTCGCGCTCCAACAGCGAGCGCAGGCCCTGTCTCAAGATGGCATGGTCGTCGACCAGGACAAGCCGGATGGGGTTCATGGGTTCTGACCTTCCGCCGTGCGGGGAATACGCGCCACCACTCGAACCCCGCCGATCCGGGATCGCTGCACATCGAATGTGCCGCCGTGTTCGCGGGCCCTGGCCCGCATATTCGCCAGGCCGCGGTGCCGGCCGTCGACATCGGCGGCCTCAGCCAGCCGCAACATCAGGCGCAGCTTGTCGGGTTCGCCCACACCGTCGTCGGCGATCGACAAAGTGACCGCGGCGTGGCTGTAGGTCAGGCGGACGATCGCCCGGGTGGCCTGACCGTGCATGGCTGTGTTGAACAAGGCCTCACCGGCGATCCGCAGCAGCGCATGCTCGATCTCGCTGGGCAGTTCGGCCGCCGCGCCGTTGACCCGCAGGGAAACTCGCAGATCCTCGGGCATGTGCACAGTCGCCAGTTGACCGAGCATCTCGGCCAGGCTGGACCGGTGCGAGTCACCGGGGTGATTGAGCGCGTAGATGGCGGAGCGCAACTGCTCGGTGGCCGAGCGCGTCAGATCCTTGGCGAGATCCAGGCGATCGACGAGTTCGACAGCAGTGGAAAGAGATTCGACCTCGCTTCGGCACACTTCGATCTGCATCCCGGCCGAGAGCACAGTCTGCGCGACGCTGTCGTGGAGTTCACGCGCGATCCGATGCCGTTCCGAGTCGAGCACCTGATGACGCTGCACCGCACCCAACTCGCGTTGCGTGGCCAGCAGTTCGGCATTACGCGCCTCCGACTGGGCAAGCAAGACCCTCGATTTCGAGTACAGCGCCGAATTCTGCAAGGCGACGGCGGTCTGACTCGCCAGAATCCGCATCACCGACCCGTCGGTGGCGTCGAGTGTGCGGTGCGGCGGCGTCCAGGCGGCGAAGGCGCCGATCACCCCACCGTCAAGTTCGATAGGAACATGCGCGTGTTGTCGTTCGATCACCGGCAGCCGGAACTGGCCGAGCTGACCGCGCAGGATGTCGTTGAGCCGGTTGAGTACCACACCGGGCAGGTGTGGTCCGGGATCTCGTGCCCCGGAAAGCCCTTCGAACGCATACGGGGCTCCTGCAGAGTCCAGGATCAGGTGTCGCGGGCTGGCTTCGGGTAGCGCGCCGTCGGCCAGTGCCAACAGCACCCAGTCGGCGTCAAGGTGGGCGCGCGCCGCCTCGGCGACCGCGCGAACGAGGTTCTCCGGCCCCTCGGTCGTCTGAACCAAGGCCCGGGAGATCGTGTCGAGTGCGGCTACCACCCGGTCCAACCGCTTTGCGGTGACCCGGAATTCGGGGTAGAACGTGCCCTTGCCCGAGCGGAGCCCGGTCAGCTGCTCCAGGTCCGGGCTGGACGTCACATCGCCGCCAGGAACAACGCGTGCATCTGCGCCTCGTCTGCGGAGCGGGGATTGGTGCTCATGCAGGCATCGTGAAGCGCATTATGGGCCAGGATCGGCAGGTTCTCCTTACTGACGCCCAATTGTGCCAGCCCACGTGGCACCCCGACGTCGATGGCCAACTTGTCGATCCGATCAGCAAGCGCAAGTGCGGCTTCCGCAGTAGGCGCACCGGGATCGGCCACCCCGAGGCAAGTGGCGATCACCGCATACGGCTCGGGGTCGGCCTCGGCGTTGAACCGGATCACGTGGGGCAGCAGTATCCCGTTGATCACCCCGTGCGGGAGGTCGAGCAAACCACCCACCTGATGACTCATCGCATGTGCCGCACCGAGAATGGCGTTGGTGAAGGCCAGCCCGGCTTCCAGTGCCGCCTGGGCCATCAGCACCCGTGCCGGCATCTCGGTGGGGCGCTCCATCGTGCAGACCAGATTCTCGGTGACCAGCTGGATGGACCTCAACGCGTGGTGATCGGTGAGCTGGTTGTGACCGAGAGAGACAAAGGCCTCGATACCGTGCGTCAGTGCGTCGAGTCCTGTCGCTGCATTGAGCCAGCTGGGCATCGTGGTCAGCAGACGGGGATCGATCACGGTGATATCGGGCACCAGAGCGCGGCCGAGGATGGTGATCTTTACGTTGCGCGCGGTATCGGTGACGATGCAGAACTGGGAGACATCGGCGCCGGTTCCGGAGGTCGACGGCACGACCACCAGTGGTGGGATCGGCATCTGCGCTCTGTCGACGCCCTCGTAGTCGAGGATGTGGCCGCCGTTGGCCGCGAGGATCGCGACACCCTTCGCCGCGTCGATCACCGAGCCGCCACCGACCGCGACGATCACATCGCAGCCCTGCTCGGCATAGAGTTCGTAGCCGGCGGCGATCTCGTGGTCTTTGGGGTTGGGCGTCAGGGCGCTCCACAGACGACACTGCACCCCTTGGTCCGCGAGGTGGCCGACCATCTCGTCCACCCAGCCGGCCTCGATGAGACCGGGATCGGTAACCAGCATCGGCCGCAGCGCGCCCAGTCGGACCGCCGCGTGCGCTGCCTCCATCATCGAGTCGATCCCGAAGACGATCTCTGGCGCGTGGAACTTCAGCAACCGGGTGGGCTGCGGCGATCTGCGGGCGTGCGCACTTTCCGGCAACAGTGCCGGATAGCGGGTGCGCACCCGCTCTTGATTCGCCACAATCCCGCCTCGCCCACCGTGCTCCGAGTACACCGACTGTGACCCGGGTAACACATCAGGTTCCAGCCTACGACCTCGCAGGCTCACCTGCCGACCGTCCCGACGGCGAAGTCGTGGGCAGCGTGTTCGAGCCCGGACAGATCGCGGACCACCCGGACCCGGCTGCAGTATTCGGCGTAGGCAGGCAGGTCACAGCTGCCCAGCCCCCACGAATACCGCGGCTCCGGCGTCA
The DNA here is from genome assembly GCF_025822605.1 of Mycolicibacterium komossense. Classification (GTDB taxonomy): domain Bacteria; phylum Actinomycetota; class Actinomycetes; order Mycobacteriales; family Mycobacteriaceae; genus Mycobacterium; species Mycobacterium komossense. Next base: position 46,287 of record NZ_JACKTY010000020.1, read on the forward strand.
GCCACACGGTTTCCCTGGCGCGTCGGGTGATCTCCTCGAACGCCGCCAGATTGGGGTCGTTGGCGTTGTTGCGGCCGTCACCGAGGACGACGACGGTGGTCCGCCGGGTCACCGCAGAGGCGTGCTCGGCGAGGAACTCCCCGAAGGTGTTGCCGTAATCGGAGTTTTCGGCGGTGTCGATGACGTCGCCACCGAAGATCAGACCCAAGGCCTTCTCACTGCTGTAGTCGCGGAACAGCTCGGTGGTCTCGGCGACATCCGCGACGAAAGCGAACGATCGGACCTGGGTGAACAAGTCCTGCAGGCCGTGTACCAAGTTGAGGGTGAACCGCGATGTCGCCCGAACCGAAAGGCTGACATCGGCCAGGACGACCAGCCGCGGTCGGTCCTCGGCCCGGCGCACAGTGACCGGCATGAACGGGATCCCGTCGAACCGCATGTTGCGACGCATCGTTTGACCGGAGTCCACCCGGCCCGCCGCGGCGGTCCGCCGCCGGTGGGTCAAGGCGCCGTGCAGGCTGCGCGCCAGCCGGCGCAGGGAGTCCTCGAGTTCGGCTCGTTCGGTCTCACCGATTCGATCTAGCCGCGCTTCGCGGAGTTCGCGGGTCTCGACGATCTTGCTCTCCAGAGCAAGCAGCGCCTCGAGGTGTCGCTTCAACGCCGCCGGCAGGTTCTCCAGCACGCCGGTCAGGCGCTTGCGCAATGCGGCCGCATCCGCTTCGTCGCCCTCGCCATCGAGGTCCTCGATGGCGTTGAGCCAACCCAGAAGTGCGTCCTGTTCGGCGATGGTCAGCGACGCGTCGACACTGGTGCCGCCCGAAGAGGATGAGAGGGTGCCGGGCGGACCCGCCCCTTGCAGCCGGTCCGCGGACAGTTCCACCCGGTACTTGTTGTCGTCGAGTCCCGCGCTCTCCTTCGAGAAGACGATCTGGTCGGTCAGCGCCGCGAGGTCGATCTTGTTGGCTTCTTGATGCAGGTTGTACTGCTGTGCCAGGTCTTCCTGTTTGAAGTACTCGCGGATGCTTTTGGGCTTGCCGTGCTCGTGCCCCTCCTCCGGCTTGTCACTGGGTTCCTCCGACAAGGTGAAGGACTCCAGTTCGCCGGCGTCGACGAGGTCGTCGTGGGCATGGCTGTGCCCGTGCGCTGTTTCCTCCCCGGCGACCCGCACCAACGCGAAGAAGGCCTCGAAGATCTCGTCGAACATCGGCTCGTCGCGTTGATCCTTGACCAGCGATACCCGAAGTGCGGTGCGCAGGGTAGCCCGTGAGGACAGGACACCGGGCTGCCCTGCGCACCGCATCGCATCGAGCGCCTCGGGGATCGAGACGCGTAGCCCCCCGAGGCGAAGCAGCCGAACGAATCGGTGCAGCGTTGCTTCCATCTACATCACCTAGAACGGCCGGCGACGGCCCAACGAGGCTGTCTTGCTGGGTGTTCCGTAATACCCGTCCTTGAATCGGCCCGGCTTGTCCTTCGCCTGCCGGATCGCCTTGCCGTCCGGTTCGGGCTCGGTGTCCTCGCGCGGGTGTGGGTGATCATGACCGTGATCGTGGTCATGACTGTGACCGTGCTCATGCGCGTGCCCGTTATGACTGTGCAGTGCGGCAGGAACTTTCGCATTCGGGTCGACCAGTCTGGGCAACGCGTCGAGTGCCTTGCGAACATCCTTGTCATATTTGACCACCACCGAGACGGTGTCGGACAGCACCTGCGCAGACAGTTCCCCGACCCCGAGAACGGCCAACGTGCGGGCCCAGTCGATGGTCTCGGAAATGCTCGGCGCCTTACGCAGATCCAGCTCGCGCAAGCCACGGACGACGTCGACCAGTTGCGCTGCCACCGCCTCGGTGAGCCCGGTGTTCTTGGACCGCACGATCTCCAACTCCCGCTCGGCCGAAGGATAGTCGAGGAACAGGTGCAGACAGCGCCGTTTCAGGGCGGCCGCCAGATCCCGAGTGTTGTTCGACGTCAGGATGACATACGGCGCATGCCTGGCTGTGAAGGTCCCGATCTCGGGTACCGAAACCTGGTATTCACCAAGCAATTCCAGCAGGACCGCTTCCAGTGCCTCGTCGGCCCGGTCGATCTCGTCGATCAGCAGCACCACCGGCTCCTCGGACCGGACGGCTTCCAGTAAGGGCCGAGAGGCCAGGAACCGGTCGGAGAAGAACACACTCTCCTGCTTACCGATCCGATCGACGGCCTCATCCAGAGTGCCCGCATCAGCCACGATCTGGCCGATCTTCTCCTTCAGGATCTGGGTGTACAGCAGCTGCTTGCCGTAATCCCATTCGTACAACGCCTTGGTCTCGTCCTGGCCCTCGTAACACTGCAGCCGCAGCAGGCGCCGACCGGTCGCCAGGGCAAGGGCTTTGGCCAACTCGGTCTTGCCAACCCCGGCCGGTCCTTCGATCAGCAGCGGCTTGTCGAGCTTAGTCTGCAGGAAAACCGTTGTCGCAAGGCGCTCGTCGGCGATGTAGCCCTCGCCGGCGAGTGCCTCACGCACCTCGTCGATTGAATCGAGCATCAGGAAAGGAGATCGTCGAGGTCGCCGTTCATGCAGTGGTCGACGACGGGACGGACCAGGTCGAAGGTGCACTCCTTGGCGTTGCCGGGGGTGCAGGCGTCACCGAGCACGTGGTTGGTGATCCGGTCGACGTCAGCCTTGTCGCCCTTGATCACCGGCGCGTTCTCGTAGTACTTGGTCGGGCCCTGACCGAGGCGGTTCTTGGAGTAACTGTCCTGTTTGACGTCGGTGAACTTCTCGATGATGTTGACGTCACGCAGCAGCCGGATCGCGGCGGCCAGTGCGGCGTCGGCAGCCTGCACGTCGGTCATGCCGTAGGTGTCGACACCCATCGCCTGTGCGATATCGGCGAATCGCTTGTACGCCGCCGACATGTTGAACGCCCACACCCGCGGGAGCGCGATCGCATTGTTCAGCCCGTGGTGGGTGTCGTAGAACGCGCTGACCGCATGCGAGATGGAGTGGATGATGCCAAGGCCGCCGGAGTTGAAGGCCTGCGCCGCAATGTATTGCGCGTACATCATGCCTTGGCGGCCGGCGAGATCCTGACCGTTCCAGGTCGCCTCGCGCAGGTTCTCGGCGGTCAGCTTGATGGCCCGGATCGCGTTGCCCAGCGACGGCTCGAAGTTCAGCCGGGAGACATACGGCTCCGAAGCGTGGGCCAGCACGTCGAACCCGCACTGCGCGGTGTAGTCGATCGGGCAGCTGTAATAAAGGACCGGATCATCAACGGCGAGCGTCGCCACCGAGGCGTCATCGAAGGCCACGTACTTGTGCGGGTTGTCGGGATCTGTTGTGGTGTCGGTGATGACGTACGCCCAGGATGTTTCCGAGCCGGTACCCGCGGTGGTGGAGATCGCAATGTGCGGTGGGTTTTTCGGATTCTCGGACATATTGAAGCCCTCGAAGTCGTTCACATTGCGACCGTCGTGCGCCACCGAGATTCGCGCGCCCTTACAGGCGTCATGCGTGGAGCCACCGCCGATGGAGATGAAGCTGTCGCATTCCTGCTCCTGGTACAGCTTCACCGAATCCATGACGTTGTAGTCCTTGGGATTCGACTCGACCTGGTCATACACCACGACCTCAAGGCCGTGCCATTTCAGCGACTCGGCCATGTTGTGCACGATGTCGGTGCCGCGCAGACCAGACGACATCAGCAGGGTCTTCTTGAAGCCCATCTTGAGCGCTTCCGGCCCGACCATCTCGTGGGCGCCGGGGCCCATCATGGCGCGTGGGAAAGGGTGAAATTCCTTGATAGGGAATGGCTTGAGTAGATCTTCGACCTTCATGTCCGGTCGTCCTTTCGCGATGCAGCACAGCGTGTCAGTGGTCTGTCAATGGCCAACGTAGGCACGTAGGTGTGACGCAGGGAACAGTCTCAGGGCAAGACTCGTCCGCAGACAGCGGAAGTCGACACGACCGGACAGGCACGCCCCTGCCCATTCGGGCAGGGGCGGCGGCTTGCGGCGGGAAAGAAGGTCAGACTGCAATCGGCTCCTTCGTGGTCTCGACCTGCGGGCCCGAATGGTCGTCGACCATGGTCTGCTCGTCGAATGGGTCCTTGCCGTCGAGGACATCGGCGAGCTTGCGGTGATCGACCGACTTGGTCCACGCCCCGACCAGGATGGTGGCGACGGCGTTCCCGGAGAAATTGGTGACCGCGCGGGCCTCCGACATGAACCGGTCGATCCCGACAATGAGGCCGATGCCGTCGAGCATGTCCGGTCGGTGCGCCTGCAGTCCGCCGGCCAGGGTCGCCAAACCCGCGCCGCTGACCCCAGCGGCACCCTTCGACGCGACGATCATGAAGACCAGCAGCGCAAGCTGCTCCCCGATCGCCAGCGGGTTGCCCATCGCATCGGCGATGAACAGCGATGCCATGGTCAGGTAGATCGCGGTGCCATCCAGGTTGAACGAGTACCCGGTGGGGACCACGATGCCGACCGTCGCGGGCTGCACTCCAGCGTGCTCCATCTTGGCCATCAACCGCGGCAGGGCCGATTCCGAGGACGACGTCGCCACGATCAGCAGGTACTCCCGCGCCAGGTAGCGAACCAGCTTGAAAATCGAGGTGTGCGCGACGAAGCGCAGGATCAAGCCCAGCACACCGAACACGAAGATCGCGCAGGTGAGGTAGAACGCCAGCATCAACACGCCGAGCTGGATGACTGCGTCGAAACCGGTGTCGCCGACCACCTTTGCAATGGCACCGAAGGCACCGATCGGCGCCAGCCACAAGATGCCGGCCAGAATCCGGAAGACCAGCTTCTGGATGAGCCCGACACCGCGCAGGACCGGCTCACCCGTGGGGCCCATGGCCTGCAGTCCGAATCCGACCAGCAGCGCAACGAACAGGGCCTGCAGGATGTTGCCCGCCGTCAGTGAGCTCAGCAGCGACGTCGGGATGATGCCGGTGATGAATTCCATCGTCCCGCCGGACGCGTGTGCCGTATCCGCCAGCTTCGCGCCCGCACCAGGATTGCTCGCGATGTTCAACCCGGTCCCGGGGCTGATGATGTTGCCGACCAGTAGGCCGATGCCGAGCGCCACCGTCGACATGACCAGGAAATAGACCAGGGCGATCCCACCGACCTTGCCGACCGAGGCGGCTTTGCGGACCGATCCGATTCCCAGGACGATCGTGCAGAAGATGACCGGGGCGATCATCATCTTGATCAGGCTGACGAAGAGGGTGCCGAGCACGCCGAGGCTCGATCCCAAGTGCGGGGCCACCAGTCCCACCACGATGCCGGCGACGACTGCGACGATCACCGCCAGATAGAGCCAGTGGGTCTTGTCCCGCTTTCGCGGCGTCGTTGCGGTCGAGGTTCGGTCAGCCATCGGACACTCCTTGAATCGGGCGGATCACGTGCAGTGATGCAATGCTCGATGCGAACGTGAGCCAAGTCACTAATAAGTTCATTTCGTTCACGAACACCGGAAAGGAGGCCCACCGTGCGAACCACGAACCGTGACGCGCACGTCGACCGGAGCGTCGCGCGCGAGCTGTTCATCTGGCAGCTCGCGCTGCTACTGATCCTGATCCTGGGGGCCGGCGCTGCCGCGGTGCTCGACGCGCGTCGGGATGCCGATGAACTCACCAGGCAGAAAGTCATCGCGGTGACGGAGTCGGTGGCGCGGATGACGTCGACGGCGGCGGCCATCGACAGCTCCGACCCGACGGCCGTGCTGCAGCCGCAGACCGAGTCGATCCGCCAGGCCACCGGGATGGACTTCATCGTCGTGATGGCCCCGGACCGAACGCGATTCACCCATACCGACGTCACCCGGATCGGTGGTCTGTTCACCGGCAACATCGACCGCGCGCTGGCGGGTGAGACGTTCACCGAGACCTACCCGGGCACACTCGGCCCGTCGATCCGCGCGGTGGCACCGGTCCGCGGTCCCGGCGGAACCATCATCGGCCTGGTGTCCGCGGGTGTCACCCAGGCCAAAGTATCGGCCATTGTGCTGTCTACGCTGCCGGCGATCGGGCTGGCGGTCGGCACGGCGCTTCTCTTGGCCTTCGTCGGCGCCATCGCGTTGGAACGCCGGCTGCGCCGCCGCACCTTGGGGCTGTCCTTTTCCGATCTGCGCGCCCTCTACGAGCAGCGGGAAGCCGTACTGCACGCCATCGGCGAAGGCCTGTTGGTGTTCGACACCCACGGATCCGCCGAGATCGTCAACGATGAAGCGCGCCGGCTGCTTTCGTTGCCGGCCGGTCCGGTGACGCGGGCCGACCTGCCGGCTTCGTTACAGACCGCGGAGGGGCAGGTCCTGACCGACGAAACCCATGTCACGGCCGACCGGGTACTGGTGGTCAACGAACAACCGGTGCGCTGGGGGAACCGCACTGTGGGTACGGTCATGACGTTGCGGGATCGCACTGAGCTGCAACGGGTTTCCGGTGAACTCAGCTCCGTCACCCAGTTCGCCGAATCGCTGCGGTCGCGGGCACACGAGGCGGACAACCGGTTGCACACGGTGGTGACCATGGTCGAACTCGGCCGATCCGCGGAGGCCGTCGACTTCGCGACCGCGGAACTGGCGGTATCGCAGCACCTGATCGACCGGTTGATGTCGACGGTGGCCGAACCCGCGCTGGCGGCACTGCTGCTGGGCAAGATCAGCCAGGCGCGCGATCATGGGGTCGAGCTGACGGTCACCGAGGAATCGATGCTCGACGATCCGGCGACCGTGGCACTGACCCAGGGTGAATTGATCACGCTGGTCGGCAATCTCGTCGACAACGCGATCGATGCCGCCCGGCCGACGAGCTCGAGGAACGAGGGCGAGGAAGGGCCGGGCGCAACAAACCCAGCCTCTCGCGCGGACCTGCCCGGCTGGGTGGAGGTGACGGTCCGGGGATCCGAGTCGGAGCTGATGGTGATCGTCGCGGACAGCGGGCCCGGGATGTCCGCCGACGCGTTCGACCAGGCCCGCACCCGCGGCTATTCGACGAAATCCGGGGAGCGCGGCCTCGGGCTGGCGTTGGTCTGGCAGGTCATCACCGCGCACGGCGGATCCATCACGGCCGAGAACACCTACGGGTCGGTGATCACCGCCGTGATTCCGGCCCACCAGTCTGCGCAGGCACGCCGATGATCCGTGTCTTGATCGTCGAGGATGACCCGCTCATCGCACAAGCACACCGCCAATACACCGAACGGTTAACGGGTTTCGTGGTTTATGCCACCGCTGGAACCGGCAATGCCGCACTGCGCGCCGCCGCGACGGCCGCCGCCGACGGGACACCCGTCGACCTGGTGCTGCTCGATATCGGTCTGCCCGATGCCAGCGGTATCGATGTCGCCTCGGCCCTCGGAGGTATCCGCCCCGCCCCGGACATCATCGCGATCTCCTCGGAACGTGACTTAGCGGTGGTTCGGTCCGCTGTCGCCCACGGCGTGGCGATGTATCTGTTGAAGCCGTTCACCTTCGCGGCCTTCCGGGACAAGTTGGAGCACTACCGCGAGTACCGGGAAGCCCTGGGCTCGGGCGGAGCAGCAGCGGGCCAGCATGAAATCGACCGGGCCATCAACGCCCTACGTAGCGCCGATCAGCGGTCGTCGATGCCCAAGGGCGTCTCCGCTGACACCCTTGACCTCATCGCCGGTGCGCTCCGCGACACTCCGGCGGGGTTGAATGCCTCCGAAGCAGCTGCCCGACTCGGCATTTCCCGAGTCACCGCCTGGCGGTACCTGGAACGTCTGGCTGATGACGGTGCCGTCGGGCGGGCCACCGAGTACGGTCGGGCCGGCCGCCCGCAGGTCAGGTACGTATGGGCGTCGTAGCCGCCGATTCCAGGGCCTCGGCGCACGCCTGCAGATCCGCGGCCGTGACATCCACGTGCGGCGACAGCCGTAGCACCGGCCCGGTCAGTTCGAACGGCGCGCGCGCCGATTCGGCCACGGTGGTGACGATTCCGCGCTCGGTGATCAGCCAGTCCCGCACGACGGCGGGCTGCACACCGGCAGGCGGAGCCAACGTGGTGATGGCGGTCCGCTCATCGCGCGGCTCCACGACCCGCCAGCCACCGACACCGTCGAGCAGAGTTCTGGTGGCACGACCGATCGATGCCAGTCGGGCCCGCACTGCCGCCGGCCCAGCCGCCAGGTGCTGCCCGACCGCGACGGAAAATCCCACGCGCGCAGCTAGATTCGCCTCATGCTGCTCGAAGCTCTGCATCGCAGAGATTGGCAGCTCCCACTCCGGGGGCGGTACCCGTCGTCGCAGCCGCTGCGCCAGCCCGGGCCGGACAGCGAGGAACCCGACGCCGCGCGGCCCGGCCATCCACTTCCGCGATGATGAATAGACGGCATCGGCCCCGATCGCGCAGTCGAGCTGGCCCAGCGCCTGAGCCGCATCCAGAACCAGCGGCACACCGGCGGTCCGGCAGGCGTCGGCGACCTCGGCCAGCGGCTGGGCCACACCGCGATGGCTGCCGATGCCGGTGAGGTGAACCAACGCCGGCGAGTCTGCGTGCAGGGCGGCCGCCACCGCGTCCGCTCGGACCCGACCGTGCTCGTCGACCGCAAGAGGCGAGACAGTGAAGCCGTGGGCGGCCATCAAGGCGAGATTCGGACCATACTCGCCGAGCGCACAGGCCACCGTCCGGGGGCCCGGCCAGCTGCCCAGCAGAAGATCCAGCGCATGGTTGGAGCCGGTCGTGAACGCCACGTCGTCGGCGCCCATGCCGATCAGCGCGCCGATCCCGGCCCGACCCGCATCGAGCACGGACTGTGCCGCCGCCGCGGCCACGTAGCCGCCGACCTCGGCTTCATGGCGGGCGTGCTGAGCTGCGGCGTCGATGGTGGCGAAGCTCTGCCGGGAGCAGGCCGCCGAATCCACGTGTACGCCGGCCGCGACCGGCCGCGCCGACCGCCAGTCGCGGGCGAGATCGTCCTCGGCGAGCGTCGTCACTTGACGGCGAGGGAGAGCGCGAAATCTCCCGGGACGTCGGTCCACCAGTGGCTGCGCGTGAGCCCCGCGGCCGCCAGTTCGGCGGCGACGCCGTCGGGCCGGAATTTGCACGACACTTCGGTCAGCATCTCCTCACCGTCGATGAAATCGACGGTCAGGTCGAGAGCGGCGATGAAGACCTGTTGCGCTCCGCGGGCTCGCAGCCACATCTCGATGCGTTCCTCATCGGTGTTCCACTTCGCCACATGCTCAAAGGCCGCGATGTCGAAGTCCGCGCGCAGCTCCCGGTTCACCACGGTCAGCACGTTGCGGTTGAACCTGGCCGTCACGCCGGCGCTGTCGTCGTAGGCCTGCACCAGCCGGACCGGATCCTTGACGAGGTCGGTACCCAGCAGCAGCGTGTCGCCGGGTTGCAGAACTGCGGCCAGCGAAGCCAGGAACTCCGCCCGTGGACCGGTGGTCAGGTTGCCGATGGTGGACCCCAGGAACGCCACCAATCGAGTTCCACCATCGGGTATTTCGCCGAGATGCTCCTCGAAGTCGCCGCAGACCGCATCGATTTCGACGCCGGGGTACTCGTCCAGGATTGCCGCGCCGGCCACCTCCAGGATCGACGCGTCGACGTCGAACGGGATGAACCGGCGCAACGATCCCTGATCGCGGAACGCATCGAGCAGCATCCGGGTCTTCTCCGAGGTGCCACTGCCGAGCTCGACGAGGGTGTCCGCACCGCTGGCCGCGGCGATCACCGCGGCCTGTTCGGCGAGGATCGACGCTTCGGCGCGGGTGGGATAGTACTCGGGCAGCCGGGTGATCTGGTCGAACAGATCGCTACCGGTGGCGTCGTAGAACCACTTGGGCGGCAAGGTTTTCGGCGTCCGGGTCAGGCCGTCGGCGACATCGTGGCGCAGGGCCTGCGCGGCATAGTCGGCCGCCAGATGATTGGCCAACGACAGGTTGGTCCCACTCGTCATCGGGGAGGCACCTTTCTTTTACGCGGTCGTTCGTACGCGGTCAGGGGCGTGAGTGTCACGTCGGCACCGTTGATATCGACGAGGTGTCGATCGGGCACGTCGCGCCATTCGGGGTGGTCGTCATAGGGTTCGCTGGCAAGCACCACGCCGTCGCAGCGCCGCAGGATCGACAGGGTGTCCCCCCATGTGGTCGCCAACAGCCGGGAACCGTTGGCGGCCAGGATGTTCAGCCGAGCCGACGGATCCGCCAAGCCGACCTCGCTCACCGTGTCACCCAACGTGTGGAGACCACGATCGAAGATCAGCGCCGCCAGTTGCGCACTGTCGACCACCGATTCGGCGGCCGGGCTCACCGGCAGCACGGCTCGGTCGACCACACCGTTGTGCGACAGCAGCCATTCGCCGTCGCTGAACGGGGCGGCGGCGCTGGCGTCCATCGGCATGCCGATCGTCGCCGAGCGGACGGCGGCCACCACGCAACCGCTCGTCAGTGCGGGCGCGACGGAGGCCAGCGAGGCGTCACCCCAAATCGGGGACGCGCTGCGCCAGCGCCGCGGCACTGCACCGTCGAAGAAGCCGACACCCCAGCCGTCGGCGTTGACCACGCCGTGCTTCTGTCTGCGCGGGGCATACGACTGGACGAGCAGACCGCTCGGCGGGTCCAGTAGCAGACTGCTCACCGAGACCGGTGCCCCAAGCCAGCCGAGGTGCCGGCACATCAGAGATCCCAGGCCAGTCGCACGCCGGAGAAAATCTGTCGGCGGATCGGATGGTCCCAGTTACGGAAGCTGGGCCGCAGCACATCGGCACCGACGGCCCACGAGCCACCGCGCAGCACCCGATAGTCGCCGTCGAAGAACGGCTGCGAGTACCGCTCGTAGATCATCGGGGTGAAGCCGGGCCACGGCCGCAGCGGCGAGGTGGTCCACTCCCAGACATCGCCGAGCAGCTGTTCGGCGCCATAGGCAGAGGCTCCGCCGGGGTAGGCCCCCACCGGGGCCGGCCGCAGTGCGCCACCCCCCAGGTTTGCCACTTCGCCGGATGGTGGCGCCGAACCCCACGGGTACCGGCGCCGAGCCCCGGCCTCGGGATCCCAAGCAGCGGCTTTCTCCCATTCGATCTCTGTGGGCAGCCGGGCGCCGGCCCACTCGGCGTAGGCCTCTGCCTCGAAGAAGGTGACGTGCTGGACGGGCTCGTCGCCGGGGATCGCCTCGACGTGGCCGAACCGGGCTCGGGTGCCCTCGGGCAGCCAGAACTGCGGGGCCACCAGCGCGGCCTGGCAGCGGTGGTCCCAGCCGCGCGCCGACCACAGCTCCGGGCGCCGATAGCCGCCGTCGTCGATGAACGCCTGCCACTCGGCGTTGGTGACCGGCACCCGACCGATCCGGAAGCCGGGGAGGTCGACGACGTGCGCGGACCGCTCGTTGTCGAGTGAGTAGGGTTCGTCGGCCGCGTCGACACCGAGGACGAACGGACCACCGGGCACCAGCACCGACGTGCCGGCGACCCCCGGCCGACCGGGCGGGAGGTGACCGCCGCCGCCGAGCAGCGGAGCCCCCGACCGCAGGTTCAGCGCCTGCAGCATGGTCTCGTCATGCTGGTTCTCGTGGCTGATGACCAGCCCGAAGGCGAACGCCGGGTCGGGTCCGCCGAGCAACGGACTGTCGGCGCGTTCATCGGGCAGCGCATCGAGGGTATCCAGCGCCTTGGCCCGAACCGTCCGCAGGTATTTGTGGGCATCAGCGGCCGAGAGCAGCGGCAACGCCACCCGGCTGGCGCGGGAATGGACGAACGCGTCGTAGAGGTCCTCGATCGCCGGTGGCAGCATTCCCGGGGTGGCCGGGTCGCCGCCGCGCAGCAGCCACAGTTCTTCCTGCTGCCCGATGTGGGCGAGGTCCCATACCAGCGGGCTCATCAACGGGTCGTACTGGCGGAGTAATTCAGCGTCGTCGAAGTCGACGAGCCGCAGCGTGCGGTCGCGAGCGACGGTCAACCCGTCGGCCAGCGCCTGTCTGTCACTCATGGTTCCTCCCGGGCGAGTCGGTCGACCGCGGGCACGAGGCCGGCGTCGATAACGCGGTCGGAGAAGTCATCACCAGGCGAACGTCCCTGTTCGACCAGCTCGAGCAGTCGTTGCACGGAATCAGCGAGCTCCGGCGGCGCGAATTCGGCGGCGGTGGTCACACATCTGTTGGCGGCGGTGAACAGATGCCGGTCGGTCAATCCGGCCCTGGCCGCGATGTCCCACGCGGTGCCGACCGGCTCGACGGCTTCGGCGGCGACCGCGGCAGCCTGCGGATTGTCCAGCAGTGTGGTCAGGGTGAATGCCAGTGCTGGCCACAGGCCATCAGGGATGCTGTCGAGGTACCGGATCTCCAGCCACCCGCGCGGGCGCACCGGCGGGAACAGCGTGGTCAGGTGATAGTCCAGGTCCGCGGTGGTGGGCTTGCGCCCGTCGAGCTGCACCACCCCGTCAGCCCAGTCTGCGAACGGCACCCAGTCGAGCACCGGCGCGGCGCCGTCGTCCGGCATCCGGACGAGCATCACCGGGGCCTTCAACGCGTAGCGCGCCCAATCGGTCGCGGGATCGTCTTCACTGGCGGCCAGGATGGGGCCACAGCGCGCGGAATCGAGCTGACCCCACACCATCTGGCGGCTGGACTGCCAACCGGTGAAGTTTCCGCCGAGCATCGGCGAGTTGGCGGCGATCGCGACCATGACTGGTCCCAACGCGTGGGCCAGCGCAACCCTTCCGGCCCATCCCTCCTGCGGACCGGCGTCGAGGTTGAGCTGCACCGAAGCTGTCGACGTCATCATCGCCGCGCCCGCGGCCCCGGTGTCGCTGGCCACGAAGAACTGTTCCATCGCCTGGTAGCGGGACCCGGGGTTCACCCGTTTCGGCGGCCGCAACGGGTCGGCGCCGAGTAGCACCAGACCGAACCCGGCCTTGGCGAACGCGGCGCGCAGCGCAGCGCGGTCGGCGACCATCGCGGTGATAGCGGGCAGCGGACCGTCGAACGGCGGCCCTGACAGCTCCACAGCCCCGCCGGGTTCGACGGTGACCGCGCTACCTCCCGGCAGCGGGGGCAGGCTCTCGATGACCGCCCGCAGCTGCTCCCAGCCCGGGCGCCTCCGCGGCTCGGTCAAATCGAAGCAGTGGGCCTCGACCTCTAGGCCCACCTGGCCCACCGGTCCGTTGATCAGGCTTGCCTCGGCGACGCGGTGCGCCGCGTCTACCGAGCCCGTCAGTTCCCGCACGCCATCCGGGGGCGGCGCGGTGTGCGGTGACGTGGAGACAAACGTCATCGCTCCATCTTCGGTGAGACCACTGACAAACTCAGCACTGTTTTCGGTGACACGAAGGTGACGTGTACCCAAATCCGGCGGCGACGTGGCCCCAAATTATTGGCCGAGGGTGTTCTGCATGGCACCGGCTAGGACGTTTACCGCAGGACCGCCGTTGCCAGACTGGCAGACTTTCGCTTGGAGCAGAACGTTCTCGCGCAGCCTGGTTTGAGTGAAGCAGCGCCGGTCGGTGCCGGCTTCCTGTTTGATCCATGCGGCATCCGAGGGCCCGGGTGCGCCACCGCTGAACGTCCACACCTGGGTCGTGCCGTCATCGAGACGCATCGACGCGGTCTGGCCTGAGCATCCGATCGTGCGATCGACGACGCGGTGGTAGGCCCGGCCGGCGGCGTCGGGGGTGGCGAAGACGCCGATCGCCTGTTTGACGAAGTGGGTGTCATCGGTCGGGGAGGTTTGCGCCGTCGCCCCGTTGAACGAGGCGAGATCGGGATCCTCATACACCTCGGGCAATCCGATATCGGCCCAGTTGTTGCACACCGGGATGTCGACCGAATAGCCCTGAAAAGGATCGGTGAACACCGACTCAGTAGTCATCGGGGCCCCGACGATATTGCCGACAGACCCCTTGGCCAGGACCGCGTACGACACCACCCCGGGATCAGACGGCCGGGCCGAGGCGGGAGCCGACAGCGTCAACGCGACCCCGATACCAACGGCAGTCGCGGCGACCAGTTTGCTGGGCAAGCTAGACCTTGGCCGAGATATCGACGTCGATGTTCCCCCGCGTCGCATTCGAGTACGGGCACACCTCATGCGCCTGCTCGACGAGATCATCGGCGACCTCCTGCTCCAGCCCGGGCAGGTAGGCGATGATCGCGGCGGTCAGGCCGAAGCCGCCCTCCGGCGTCTTGCCGAGACCCACCTGGACCGTGACGCCAGTGGCGTCGTCCAGCTTGGTCTTGGCCTTCCCGGCGACCAGTCGCAGCGCGCTGAGGAAGCAGGCGGCGTAACCGGCGGAGAACAGCTGCTCGGGGTTGGTGCCCTCGCCACTGCCACCCATCTCCTTGGGCGGGCGGGTGTCCAGGTCGAGCCGGTCGTCGGAGGACTTGACGTGGCCGTCGCGGCCACCGCCCGTGGCGGTTGATTCTGCGGTGTAGATGGCTTCGATGGTCATGGACTCGATCATGCCAGCCCTGACCACAGCAGTGCCCCCGGTCAGCTGGACCGGGGGCACCTTTGGGCTGCAGAGAGAGCGCTGCAGAAAGAGCTAGGACTGTGCGCCGACCTCGACGGCGCTGCGCTCCTCGGAAGTGCCGGGGGCAGAACTCTGGCCCTCCTGCGGCTTGGCTGAGGATTGCTCTGCCGCGCCGTCCGCACTGGCGAGGTTGGCCCGGACGCCGGCCTCGACCTTGGCGCCCAGTTCCGCGTCGACATTGGTCCAGTACTGGAAGACCCGCGCCAGCACCTCCTCGGTCACGTTGTTCGACGCGTGCCCGATGATGTTGTCGGCCAGCCGTTTCCGTGCGGCCGGATCCATCACCTCCCGGACCAGGGTCCCAGCCTGGCTGAAATCGTCGTCCTCGGGATGCTGGATGTAGCCGGCGCGCACCGCCGCCCCGTCGAATTCCCACATCCCGCCGTCACCCGCACGCGACGGGTCCGCATGCGGACCGCCGTAGGAGTTCGGTGCGTACACTGGCACTTCCGGCCCGTTGAACGTGTGCCGCATCGAACCCTCCTTGGAGTAGGAGTTCACTTCGGCGGCCCTGGCCCGGTTCGGCGGCAGCTCGGCATAGTTGGTGCCGATGCGGTAGCGATGGGCGTCGGCGTAGGAGAAGACCCGCCCGAGCAGCATCTTGTCCGGCGAAAAGCCGATGCCGGGAACAATATTCGACGGTTCGAACGCCGCCTGCTCGATGTCGACGAAGAAGTTCTCCGGATTGCGGTTCAGCGTGTACGTGCCGACGTCGATCAGCGGATAGTCCTTGTGCGACCAGACCTTGGTCAGATCGAACGGGTTGACCCGGTAGCCCTCGGCCTCGTCGACGGGCATGATCTGAACCTTCAGTGACCAGCTCGGGAAGTTGCCCTCCTCGATGGCGTTGTAGAGATCGGCCCGGTGCAGATCGGGGTCGCTGCCAGCGAGCTTGTCCGCCTGTTCCTGGGTGAGGAAGTCGATGCCCTGGTCGGTCTTGAAGTGGTACTTCACCCAGAACCGTTCACCGGCCTCGTTGATCCACTGGTACGTGTGGCTGCCATAGCCGTTCATGTGTCGATAGGACTTCGGGATGCCGCGATCACCCATCAGCCACGTCACCTGGTGGGCCGACTCAGGACGCAGCGTCCAGAAATCCCACTGCATGTTGTGGTCCCGCAGACCCGAGCCCGGCAGCCGCTTCTGGCTGCGGATGAAATCGGGGAACTTGATGGTGTCGCGAATGAAGAAGACCGGGGTGTTGTTGCCGACGAGGTCGTAGTTGCCGTCTTCGGTATAGAACTTCAACGAGAAACCACGCGGGTCGCGCCAGGTGTCGGGGCTGCCCTGTTCGCCTGCGACCGTCGAGAACCGGGCCAGCGACTCGGTCTTGGCACCGGGCTGGAACAGCTTGGCCTTGGTGTACTTGCTGACGTCATTGGTGACGACGAGTTCACCGTATGCACCTGAACCTTTGGCGTGCACGACGCGCTCCGGCACCCGTTCCCGGTTGAACTGGGCAAGCTTCTCGATCAGGTACCAGTCGTGCAACAGGATCGGGCCCTGCGTTCCCGCGGTCAGCGACTGGTTGTCGTCCTCGATTGGGACGCCGGTATTGCTGGTGGTGAAACTTCCGGTCATCGTTGAATCTCCTCTGGTGATGGGCTGGCTGATCGGCATGGGCGGCAGGTTCCCCAGAACACGACCTCGGCCTCGTCGACATCGAAACCGTCCAGTTCGGACGGCTGCAGACACGGCGCGGCTCCGACAACACAGTTGACATCGGTTACCCGGCCACAGGTGCGGCAAACCAGGTGGTGGTGGTTATCGCCGATTCGGGTTTCGTAGAGCGCGGAGGCCCCGGCGGGTTCTAGTCGGCGGAGGAGCCCGGCACCGACACACACGCGCAGGACGTCATAGACGGCTTGAGTCGAGACAGCGCCAAGGCTCCCCCTGACCTGTCCTGCGATCTCGTCAGCCGTTGAATGTGGCGCAGCTGCAACGGCATTGAGCACAGCGACCCTGGGCCGGGTAACACGAAGCCCAGCTCCCTTCAACAGGAAGCTGGGCTCGCGGGTCGTCGTGGTCACCTTGCCGAGTATGCCCCTTTTCTGGAATGAGTCAAGAAAAGAACGTCTCCGGGGCTACGCAGCCTTCACGATGGGCGCTGCTGCCCGGGCGCGGGAGGCTGCTGACTCTGGCCTGGGCCGCCATTGCCGGGACCCGGTCCGAAGCCGGGTCCACCCTGGCCCCCCGGTCCACCCGGTCCCATCTGACCTGGACCGCCGGGGAACATCCCCGGGCCGCCCGGCCCGAATGCACCCGGCCCGGGGAACAGGAAGCCGGGCCGCATCGGCATCATCGGCGGACCCTCTTGACGCGTCTCCCCCATGTCCTGACGGTGATGTCCGTGATGCCCTCCACCGGAATGCACACCGAGCGCAAAACCGGTGAAGAAGATGACGGCGACGATGAACACCGAACCCGCCACGATCGCCACCCAGGCGGCGACCTGATAGAGCCGACTGGGCTTGCGGGGCTCGACGTAGGCGGGGCGTGTGTCATAAGTTGCCGGTGGGGGTGGGGTCACAACCGGGGACGTGGTCGGTTCCGTCTCGTATTGCGGTGTTTCGCTCATAACCTGCATGATCCACGCACGACCCACAGCGCTGGTTAGGTTCCGGTTATGAACTGGCTGTGAAGGGTCGCGGTTTGCGGCCACGACGCGCGAGGTCACCATGCCACACTCTTCAGGCATGGCGTTCGCACTGAAACTCAACGATCTGACGATGGCCGGCAAGGAACTCAGCGACGACGATTCGTTCGAGTTCCTGGCCGACGGGATCCTGAAAGTGACCGAAGGACTCAAGGTGACGTACTACGGACCCGGGTCATGGCAGCTCGTACAGACGCTCAACGACCACCGGCCGGGTTTCAAGCGCAGGCGTTGACGGTCTACAGCGAGGGTGCCCGGCGTTGGAAATCGACGGAGGCCAGCACGTACTCGATCTGGGCCACCGACAGGCCAGAAGCTTTGCTCACCTCTTCCAGCGATCGGCCGGAATCGCGGGCGATCACGATTTCACGTTCCATGTCCGCACTGAGCTCTCTGGCCCTGGCCAGCGAACCGAGGTAGACGTCGCCGAGCTCGCGAAGGCGCTCAGCAGATCCCGTCCGCCCCGGTTTGGGAGTTTGCCGGCGCACCCCCGGCAAGTGCATGACATTTGCCATGGATCCTCCTTGGGTACAAATTGTCCTACGCGAAAATAACTTCGATCGGCTATATTGTCTTTGCCGTCAGGAGTCGATTCTCGCTTTCGAGCCTGGTCTAGCCACTATCTACTGTTTGCCAGCAATTGTCCACAGGTAACGATATTGCAAATTTTTATCGCCGGAAGTGCCGGGCGATTATTTGATCGAGCAACTGGGTAACCGCTCTTTGTCGCAACCGTCAAAAACAGGAGCATCCAGTGATAGTTCTAGGCGTCATCCTCATCCTCGTGGGCTACTTGCTGCCCGTCCCCGCCATCATTGCCACCATCGGCTGGATCCTGCTCGTCATCGGCGTGGTGTTGTTGATCCTGGGCCAGGTGGGCCGTCCGGTCGGTGGCCGAAAAGTATGGTTCTGACCGCACACAGCGTCCTCACACTCATGTGTCAGCTGGCGCACTGACTGCGATGTAAGAATCTTGACCAGGTGGCCCGCGCACTCCCCCCGCATCGGGCCCCCTGTTCGGCCCCGCCAAGTCCCCCCTGTGGCGGGGCCGAACCATTTCTCGCGCTAGGAAATTGGCGCTGCACCCGGCTTGAACGGGTTGACCGCGAACTGGAGAACCCGGTACGGCGCCCGGTCGCGCGATGCGGTGTTCCACTGGCTGACGAAGACGCGCACCTCGTCGAGAGTCGACCCCGGCGAGATGTATCCGCCGTACGGTTGAGCCAGCTGGTTGTCATCCGGTGGCGGCAGACTTTCGGCAGGGTCGGGCCAGTCGTATGCCTGCACCACCGTCGTCACAGGCGCAGAGCCGAGCGAAGTCGGGTCGTCCGCCACCCGCATCTCCATGTTCCCGGTACTCGCATTGAAGTACGACAGCACGGTTTTGCCGTCGATCTGCTCGACGCTCATCTCGCCGATCCGATCACCCCACAGCGGAGTTGGCGGCCGACGCCAGCCGCCGTCCACTCCGGGCAACCCGGACCAGCCCTGCCATTTCGTACGATCGGTGAACTCCTGCGGCGCAACGCGATACAGCGTCACCAATCCGGTGCGGTCGAAGCTGTTGGCGACGATGTACACCCAGCCGGTCGACGAGTCCGAGGTGGGGATCGGATCGTAGTAACCGCTGATCTGCGATTGGCCACCGCCGGCATATGCGGCATCGCGCTGTGAACCCTTCACCGTTTGCCAATCACCTTGCGCCGCATCGGCCTTCACCAGCCGTGACGTCGCCGGTACCAAGTTCTTCGTCGTGGTGACCAGTAGGTAGTTCTGCCGGTTGATCGACACCACCCCGGCAGGCAGTTGCGACGAGCCCGGCGGTGTCGGGTCGGCGAGCAGCGGCTTGTCCACTCCGGTGACGCCGGTGTATCGCACCCCGTCGGGGTCCGCGATCGACGCGCGCTCCACGTGCAGGGCGATCGGGGAGAACCACCCGCCGAAGCCGACACCCTGGCCGGCGAAACTGTCGCCGCACACCTGCAGCAGTTCGGTGGGGAATTCCATGAATTCGCACAGATCGGTGGCACCGATACCGTAATCGCGGGTCGGTGTACCCGTGCCGGCCGTTGGACCGATCCGCACCACCTGACCGGGCGCCAGCGGGCCCAGTATCGGTGCGGGCGCAGGGTCCGGTGGGTCGGCGTGGGCCGGTCCGGACAGGCTCAACAGCAGCGCCGAGATCGACGAAACCGCGAGAACTACTCGCACTTTTCCGCGTCGGCGCACCAGCGGGTCAGAGCTGGGCGGCCAGCAGCTCGGCAATCTGAATAGTGTTCAGCGCAGCGCCCTTTCGGAGGTTGTCTCCCGAGAGGAACAACGCCAGCCCGCGACCATCCGGCACCCCTGGATCCTGACGGATGCGGCCCACCAGAGAATCATCGACACCGGCTGCCGCCAACGGTGTGGGCACATCGGCCAGCGTCACACCGGGCGCGTCGGCCAGGATCTCGCGGGCCCGTGCCGGCGAGAGCGGCCTGGCGAACTCAGCATTGATCGACAGCGAGTGCCCCGTGAAAACTGGTACTCGCACGCAGGTACCACTGACCAGCAGCTCCGGGATGCCGAGGATCTTGCGGCTCTCGTTGCGCAGCTTCTGGTCTTCGTCCGTCTCACCGGAGCCGTCGTCGACCAATGCCCCGGCCAGCGGGATCACGTTGAACGCGATCGGCGCGACGTACTTGTTGGGGGCCGGGAAATCCAGCGCGCCGCCATCGTGCACCAACTGCTCGGCACCGTCGATGACGGCCCGGGTCTGGGTGGCGAGTTCCTCGACGCCGGCCAGACCGCTCCCCGAGACCGCCTGATAACTCGAGACGATCAACCGGGTCAGCTCCGCCTCGTCGTGCAGCACCTTGAGCACCGGCATCGCGGCCATGGTGGTGCAGTTCGGATTGGCGATAATGCCTTTCGGGAGCTGGACGTCACGCACATCCCTGTCGAAGTTGACCTCGCTGACCACCAGCGGAACGTCGCCGTCCTTGCGGAACGCCGAGGAGTTGTCGATGACGATGACGCCGGCAGCGGCGAACCGCGGAGCCTGGACGCGTGACATCGTCGCGCCCGCGGAAAAGAGTGCGATATCCAGCCCAGTCGGATCGGCGGTCTCGGCGTCCTCGACCTCGATCTCCTGCCCGCGGAACGACAGTTTCTTGCCGGCCGAGCGCGACGAGGCGAAGAACCGGATACCCGTCACCGGGAAGTCGCGCTCCTCGAGCAGGGTGCGCATCACCTGGCCGACCTGTCCGGTCGCGCCGACTACTCCGATATTGACCATCTCTGTCTGCTTTCCCGTCGCTTCGCTCGCCCGGCCTAGCGGCCTGTCCCCGCGTACACAGTTACTTCTTCCGACCCGCCGAGACCGAACGCCTCGTGCAGCGCAAGTACCGCCTTGTCGAGCTCAGTGTCCTTGACCAGCACCGAGATTCGAATCTCCGAGGTGGAGATCAGGTCGATGTTCACGCCGACCCCGGCCAGCGCCTCGCAGAAGGTGGCGGTGACGCCGGGGTGGCTGCGCATCCCCGCACCGATCAGCGACACCTTGCCGATGTGATCGTCGTAAAGCACACGGGTGAAACCGATTTCGTCCTGCAGCGACGCGAGCTTCTCCACCGCGCCCGGGCCACTGTCGCGCGAGCAGGTGAAAGTGATGTCGGTCTTGCCGTCTTCGATCTTGGAGATGTTCTGCAGCACCATGTCGATGTTGACATCCGCGTCGGCGACAGCACGAAACACCTTGGCGGCGTACCCGGGAACGTCGGGGAGACCGACGACTGTGACCTTGGCTTCGCTTCGGTCGTGGGCTACTCCGGTCAGGATGGCGTCTTCCATGGGTAAATCCTCAATCGATCCGGTGACGACGGTTCCGGGCTTGTCGGTGTACGACGACCGGACGTGGATGGGAACGTCATAGCGGCGGGCGTATTCCACGCAGCGCAGCATCAGCACCTTTGCGCCGCAGGCCGCCATCTCGAGCATTTCCTCGAAGCTGACCTTGTCCAGGTGCCTGGCATTGGGCACGATCCGTGGATCGGCGGTGAAGATGCCGTCAACGTCGGTGTAGATCTCGCAGACGTCGGCGTGTAGCGCCGCAGCCAGGGCCACCGCAGTGGTGTCCGAGCCGCCGCGGCCCAGCGTGGTCACGTCCTTGCTGTCCTGGCTGACCCCCTGGAAGCCGGCGACGAGGACGATCAGGCCCTCGTCGAGCGCGGACCGCAGTCGACCCGGGGTGACGTCGATGATCTTGGCGTTGCCGTGCGTGCCGGTGGTGATCACGCCGGCCTGCGAGCCGGTGAACGAGCGCGCCTGGGCGCCGAGGGACTCGATGGCCATCGCCACCAGAGCATTGGAGATCCGCTCGCCCGCGGTCAGCAACATGTCCATTTCCCGCGCGGGCGGCGCCGGGCATACCTGCCGAGCCAGATCCAGCAGGTCATCGGTGGTGTCACCCATCGCGGAAACGACGACTACCACGTCGTTCCCGGCCTTCTTGGTCTCCACGATGCGCTCGGCGACGCGACGGATCCGTTCGGCGTCGGCCACCGAGGATCCGCCGTATTTCTGCACGACGAGCGCCACTGTCTGCCCTTTCACGCCGATACCGGAGGTTTGTTCGTACTAAGGATAAGCGAGACGAGCACCCCATTTTTCCGGCCAGTACCCTCATGACGTGCCAGAAGCCCCCGCCAACCGGATGGCTGACACGTCGGTCCCCATCCACTTCCTCCTTGCGGAACGGTGGAGTCCCAGAGCTTTCGATCCTGTCGCCGAGCTCGCGAGCGACGACCTGACCGGCCTGCTGGAGGCCGCACGGTGGGCTCCTACCTGGGGTAAACGCCAACCGGTCCGCTTCCTGGTCGGGCTTCGCGGCGACCAGATGTTCGGCACGTTGACCGACCTGCTCAACCGCGGGAACAGCTACGCGACCGCGGCGGGCGCGCTGATCCTGGTGTCCGCCGACGAGGGCCCGGACGAGAGGACTGCGCTGTACTCCGGGGTGGACGCCGGTGCCGCGATGGCGAACCTGCTGATCGAGGCGGTTGCGCGCGGTCTGATCGCGCATCCGATGGCGGGATTCGACGTCGAAGGTGCCGCGGAGCTCATTCCCGACGGCCTGTGGCCGCTGATGATCATCGCCGTCGGCACCCTCGGCGACTACGACACCGTCGCACCGGAGATCGCCGAACGCGATGCACTACCGAGGGAACGGCTGGCGCTGGACGACATCGTGCTCAACTGGCCCGCCCTGGGGACTTAGCAGTCAGTACACCTAGCCCGAGCACTTGTCCGTGAGCGTTTTGGTCTCACTGGTGATCTGGTCGTTGAGGGCCGCCATCTCGTAGGCGGCCGGCGGGGCCTTCTGCCCCGGCGCGGGATTCTGTACCTGCGGCAGTTTCGTGACGAACTGCGTCGCGAGCTCGGCCAGCCGAATGGCGTGCGGTGACAAGTCGGCCGACGTGACCTGCTCGGCGCGTTGGGTCATACCGTCGGCCCACAGCTGGTAGTCGGCCAGCGGCAGGGCGCCGTCACCGGTCTTCTTCGCGATGATCTGGCCCTGCGAGTTGTTGAAATCCAGCAGGTCCTTGACCGCCTTGCAGTCTTCGGGCGGTCTGTTGAAAAAGAGCTGATACGCCAGCACGCCGACGGCAACCACGGCGATGACGATGGCTACCAACCAGCGCCGATCGAGATTCCTCACCGGGCCCACTGTAAAGAACAAATCCGCTGTGGATTCCCTGTGGACTTTTACGTGGCCGCAACACTGGACGCCTGTCTACGTAACAGAAACATCGGTCACTAAGGGTGAACGGCCGAGGGGCGGCCGCATCACTCCAGGAGAAGTACGCACATGGATCCAGTTGACACTGGCACCACGGCATTCATGCTGTGTTGCATCATCGGCCTGACGCTGATGATTCCCGGGCTCGCGCTGTTCTACGGCGGCATGGTCTCGGTCAAGAGCTCGACCAACATGATGATGATGACGTTCGGCGCGGTCGCCATCGTCGGTGTCCTCTGGGTCCTGTTCGGCTTCTCGATGGTTTTCGGCACCACCTACGGCGGCTTCGTCGGCAGCTTCACCGAGTTCGACGGCATGAAGGACCTGCTGCAGTCCCAGACCACCGTCTCCGGCCTGCCAGTCAGCCTGTTTGCCCTGTTTCAGGCGTTGTTCGCGGCCATCACCGTCGCGCTGATTTCCGGAGCCGCGGCAGACCGGATGAAATTCGCCGCCTGGATGGTGTTCGCCACCGTCTGGGCCGTACTGGTCTACTTTCCGGTGGCACACTGGGTGTTCGCCTTCGACGGCGTGGTCACCGAAAACTCGGTCGGCGGCTGGATCGCCAACAAGCTGCATGCGGTCGACTTCGCCGGTGGCACTGCGGTGCACATCAACGCCGGTGCCGCCGCGCTGGCCGTCGCGATCGTGCTCGGCAAGTCCGCGATGTTCGGGCAGCTCCGCAAACCGCACAACGTTCCACTGACCCTGCTCGGCGCGGGTCTGCTGTGGGCCGGTTGGTATGCCTTCAACGGCGGCTCGGCGCTGGCCGCAGGCAACTCGGCCTCGATCGTCATGGTGACGACGTTCGTGGCGACCTGCGCGGCGACGCTGGCCTGGCTGGCCGTGGAGAAGTTCAAGGACGGTCACGTCACCGGCGTCGGCGCAGCCTCGGGCGCAGTGACCGGTCTGGTCGCCATCACCCCCGCCTGCGGTGCGGTCACCCCTCTCGGCGCCATCGCGGTCGGCGCGATCGCGGGCGCCATCTGCATCTACGCCGTGGGGCTGAAAGAGAAGTTCGGCTACGACGACTCTCTCGACGTGGTCGGCGTCCACCTCGTCGGCGGTGTCATCGGCACGCTTCTGATCGGCTTCTTCGCCAGCGACGGAATGCCGAGCGCGGTCAGCGGCGTGTTCTACGGCGGCGGATTCGACCAGCTATGGCGACAGGCGGTGGCAGCGGGCGCGGTTCTGGTCTACAGCGTCGTGGTGTCCTTCGCCATCGCCTTCGCCATCAAGAAGACGATGGGCATTCGCATCTCGGCGGAGGAAGAGGAGAAGGGCATCGACAGTCTCGCCCACCGCGATGCGGCGTACGAGCTCGAATACGCCTGAGCGCTCAACCATCTGACGTCCCGGTCGTCGACGCATGCGTTCGGCGACCGGGATTTTCAGCTCGCGCGGTGTTTCTTCTAGTGATACTTTGATTCCCAACAAGAGACAAGGACGATGATGACCGACAGCACCGAACTCGCCGCGCTTGCGCAGGAATCGGGAACCACGTTCATCCTGGCGTTGTTCGTCGACCTCCGCGGCAAACCGTGCGCCAAGCTGGTCCCGGTCCAAGCAGTGGATCAATTAGCCACGGAGGGAGTCGGATTCGCCGGCTACGCCGTCGGTGCGATGGGCCAGGAGCCCAAGGATCCCGATCTGATGGCGCTGCCGGACACGGCGTCGTTCACCCCTATTCCGTTCATCAAGGACGGCCTGGCGATCGTGCACTGCGATCCACACGTCGAAGGCAAACCATGGCCGTACGCACCACGGATCATCCTCAAATCACTCGTCCAGCGCACCGCCGACGCCGGCTTCGAGCCCTGGGTGGGTGCCGAGGTCGAATACTTCCTGCTGACCCGTAACGCCGATGGCAGCCTGGCCACTGCCGATACCGCCGACACTGCGGCCCAGCCCTGTTACGACGCCCGCGGCGTCACGCGGATGTACGACCACCTGACCGCGATCTCGACCGCGATGAACTCACTCGGCTGGTCGAATTACGCCAACGATCACGAAGACGGCAACGGCCAGTTCGAACAGAACTTCCAGTTCGCCGACGCACTGACCACCGCCGACCGGGTAATCACACTGCGCTACCTGCTATCGATGATCGCCGCAGAGCGGGGCATGATCGCCACCTTCATGCCGAAACCATTCGCCGACCGAACCGGCAGCGGCCTGCACCTGCATCTGTCGCTGACCCGCAGCGGGACACCGGCCTTCCCGGACAGCTCCGACGAGAAGGGTCTCGGACTCTCACCGACGGCGTATGCGTTCATCGGCGGCATCCTGGATCACGCCTGCGCGCTGCAAGCGGTCGTTGCACCAACAGTCAACTCCTACAAGCGAACCGGCGCGTTGACGACGGCCTCGGGCGCCTCCTGGGCGCCCAGAAATCCAACATACGGCGGTAACGACCGCACCCACTACATCCGGGTGCCCGACGACCAGCGAATCGAGTTACGCGGCGGGGACGGGTCGGCAAATCCGTACCTGGCCATCGCCGCGGCACTCGGCGCGGGGATCGACGGCATCAAACGTTCGCTGGACCCGGGAGGGATCGGCTCGATCATCGAAGGAAGTCCGACCTTGCCGCCCACCCTTCTGCACGCCGCCGACGAACTGACCGCCGACCCGGTGATCTCCGGAGTGCTTGACGCGGCCGGCGATGGGATCGCCGAATATTTCGCGACGCTCAAGCGCGAGGAGTTCTTCGCCTACCACTCCACGGTCGGTCCGTGGGAGCTCGACCAGTATCTGACGGCCTTCTGATGTGCGGGATTGTCGGTTTGCATCTGCGCAACCCCGAACTGCATCCGCGCCTGGGTGAACTGCTATCCGGGATGCTGTGCGAAATGGGCGATCGCGGCTCGGACTCCACCGGAGTCGCCGTGTACGGCGACCCGAGCTGGTCGCCGGTGGGGCGCGGCTGTGTCTCCCTGGTCGACGTCGACGCTGCCCCCGCGGACATCGCCGCTGCGGTAGGATCCGAATTATCTTGTGCGGTAACGGTAACCGCGGTGGACATCACCTCCCTGCTGTCCGCGGACGTCGATTCCGAGGTGCTGCTGGCCGCAGCCAGGGTTGTCTATCCCGATGCCCTGGTGGCCGGCTTCGGTACCGACCTGGCCGTCCTCAAAGGCGTCGGACACCCGGCCCGGCTCAGCGACTCATGGGATCTCGCCAGCGCGCGGGGCTGGCAGGGCGTCGGTCATACCCGGATGGCCACCGAATCTGCCGTCACCGCATCAGGCTGCCATCCGTTCGCCGTCGGGCCCGACCAGTGTCTGGTCCACAACGGCTCATTCGCCAATCACGCCACGATCCGGCGGGACCTCATCGCGGCCGGAGTGCGGTTCGACAGCGAGAACGACACCGAGGTCGGTGCCCGCTTCGTGGCGCAGCAGCTGGCCGCCGGGCGCGACGTGGAGACGGCGTTGAAGGAACTGTGTGCCACCTTCGACGGCTTCTACACCTTGCTGGTGTCCAACCACGACTCCTTCGCGGTGGTACGCGACGCCATCGCCTGCAAGCCGGCTGTGATCGCCGAGACCCCAGACTGGGTGGCCATGGCCAGTGAATACCGTGCGCTGGCAGGGCTTCCCGGCGTCGAGGACGCCGCCATCTGGGAACCCGAACCGGAGGTGGTGTACGCATGGACCCGATAGTGATGGACTTGGCGACGACGCCACTGCGCAAGGTCAACCAGGCTCTGCACGCGCCGGGGTTGTCCGGCCACTTCGTCATCGAGCATCCCGCCGGCGCCCACAACGTAGCCGTCGGCCTGGACGCACCGGTCGCGGTGACCGTGGCCGGTCACGTCGGCTACTACGCAGCCGGGATGAATCAGCAGGCCGAGATCACCATCGACGGCAATGCCGGGACCGGGGTGGCCGAGAACATGATGAGCGGTACGGTCTGGGTCAAGGGCAACGCCTCCCAGTCCGCCGGTGCCACCGGAGGGGGCGGACTGCTGGTCATCGAAGGCAATGCCGCTGCGCGGTGCGGCATTTCGATGAAAGGTATCGATATCGTCGTCGGCGGCAACATCGGGCACATGAGCGCGTTCATGGCCCAGGCCGGTCGACTGGTGGTCCGTGGTGACGCCGGTGAAGCACTCGGCGACTCGATCTACGAGGCGCACCTCTATGTCCGCGGTGCTGTTGCGTCACTGGGCGCTGACTGCGTCGCCAAGGAGATGCGGCCCGAGCATTACCAGGAACTCGAAAGCCTGCTCAAGGCAGCGGGTTTCGATGATGACGACCCAGCGGCGTATACCCGTTACGGCTCAGGGCGCACCCTGTACCACTTCCACGTCGACAACGCGAGTGCCTACTGATGACTGATTACGCTTCCAGGGGACTCAGAGAGTCCGCCACCTTCGACCGCGCCACGATCGCCGCGATCCAGCGGGCCGCCGATACCGGCATCTACGACATCCGCGGCTGGGGCGCGAAGAGGCCACTTCCGCATTTCGACGACCTGCTGTTCCTGGGCGCGTCGATGTCCCGTTATCCGTTGGAGGGCTACCGGGAGAAGTGCGGCACCGATGTGGTGCTCGGTAACCGCTCCGCCACAGCGCCACTGCACCTCGCCATTCCGGTGACGATCGCCGGGATGTCCTTCGGCGCGCTCTCAGGACCAGCCAAGGAAGCGCTCGGTCGCGGCGCCAGCGAGGTGGGAACGTCGACGACCACCGGCGACGGCGGGATGACCGTCGAGGAGCGCGGCCAGAGCAAAAACCTGGTTTACCAGTATCTTCCGTCGCGCTACGGGATGAATCCCGATGATCTGCGGAAGGCGGACGCTATCGAGGTGGTGCTCGGCCAAGGCGCCAAACCCGGTGGCGGCGGCATGCTGCTCGGACAGAAGATCTCCGAGCGGGTGGCGGGGATGCGCACCCTGCCCCAGGGCATCGACCAGCGATCGGCCTGCCGGCACCCCGACTGGACCGGCCCTGACGACCTGACCATCAAGATCAACGAGCTACGCGAGATCACCGACTGGGAAAAACCGATCTACGTCAAAGTCGGTGCCACCAGAACGTATTACGACGTCAAGCTGGCGGTGGCGGCCGGTGCGGATGTCGTCGTCGTCGACGGCATGCAGGGCGGCACCGCCGCCACCCAGGACGTGTTCATCGAGCACGTCGGCATCCCCACCCTGGCCGCCGTGCCGCAGGCCGTGCAGGCGTTGCAGGAACTCGGTGTGCACCGCGCAGCTCCTGGACGCCGCGCAGTACAGCTCATCGTGTCGGGCGGAATCCGCACCGGAGCCGATGTGGCCAAGGCGATGGCCCTGGGCGCCGACGCCGTCGCGATCGGCACAGCGGCGCTGATCGCCCTCGGCGACAACCACCCGCGCTACGCTGCCGAGTACGAAAAGATCGGCAGCGCAGCGGGTTTCTACGACGATTTCCAGGACGGCAGAGATCCCGCGGGTATCAGCACCCAGGATCCAGAACTGGCCGCCCGATTCGACCCGATCGAAGGAGGCCGGCGACTGGCCAACTACCTACGGGTACTGACGATGGAGGCACAGACCATCGCCAGGGCCTGCGGTAAGGCCCATTTGTTGCATCTCGAGCCCGAGGACCTTGTCGCCGTGACCATCGAGGCGGCCGCGATGGCACGCGTACCACTGGCAGGCACGTCCTGGATTCCGGGACTGGGCTCGTGACGGAAACCGCCGAAGTCGTCATCGTCGGCGGCGGGCTGGAGGGTGCCGCCGCGGCATGGGCACTGAGCCAGCGTGGTGTCGTCGATGTACTTGTGCTGGAACGCAATACCGTCGGTTCCGGGATGACGGGGAAATCCAGCGGTATTGTCCGCTGCCATTACGGAGTCAGTTCGCTGGCGGCGATGGCTGCCGCCGGCCTTGAGGTGTTCGAGAACGCCCGGGAACTGTTCGGTAGTGATATCGGCTTCCACCAGAGCGGCTATGTCGTCGGTGTGGGGGAGCAGAACGTCGAGTCGATGCGCAAGAGCCTGGAGGCCCAGCGCGCCGTCGGTGTGCAGACTGAGGAGATCGACGCCGACGAAGTGACCCGGCTCTGGCCGTACGCGGACCTATCCCCGTTCGCCGCCTTCGGCTGGGAAGCCCGCGGCGGATACGGCGACGCGTACCAAACTGCACAGGCATTCGCCGTCGCGGCCCGTGCCGCCGGAGCGCGCATCCGGCAGGGCGCAGCAGTGGCCGGTCTGATCATCGCCGGGGACCGCGTCACCGGCGTCCGGTTGACCGACGGAACCGAGGTGTCGGCAGGCACCGTCGTCGTGGCCACCGGCGCCTGGACCCGGGCCTTTCTCGAGCCGTATCGGCCCGATCACGGCCTCGACGTCCCGATCCGGGTGCACCGGGAACAGATCGTCATGGTCTCCCCCGGCGCCGATACCAGCGGGCTCCCCGTCTTCTCCGATCTGGTGTCGCTGCAATACGTCCGTCCGGAAGGCAAGGACTTGCTGTTCGGCAACAGCGACCTGGCCGACATCGAGGTCGTCGACCCGGACAACTACCTCAACCGCGCCGACGAGGCCTTCGTCGATCTCACCATCGACAAGGTCGGGACCCGGTTCCCCGGGTTGACCAATGCGGCGATCAGCAGCAGTTACGCCGGCTGTTATGACATCACCCCCGACTGGAACCCGGTGATCTCCCGTACCGATCTGGCGGGCCTGGTCGTCGCCGCCGGATTCTCCGGGCATGGTTTCAAGATCTCGCCCGCGGTCGGGCGCCTGATCGCCGATCTGGTCATCGACGGCCACAGCAACGACCCCCGCATTCCCGAGACCGACTTCCGGCTATCCCGGTTCGCCGAGGGCGATCTACTCAAGACGCCCTACCCGTATGTCGGGGCCGGGGAGATGCGCTAGGCGTTTAGGCTGATCAGGTGACCGACCTCCTGCGTAACCAGTCCGGGACGGCACGTGAGCGCGACCCGCAGCAGGACGTCGGTGAACTCGAGTTCGAAGCGGCGATCGGCCGCAACGTGCGCTCGTTGCGTCAGCAGCAGGGGCTGTCCGTCGCGGAGATGGCCACCCGCGTCGGCATTTCCAAGGCGATGATGTCGAAGATCGAGAACGCCCAGACCTCGTGCAGCCTATCCACGCTGGCGCTGCTGGCCAAGGGTTTCGACGTACCGGTCACCAGCCTGTTCCGCGGCGCGGAAGTCGAGCGGCCGGCCGCGTTCGTCAAAGCCGGCACGGGCGCACACATCGTCCGCAACGGAACCCGCGAGGGCCACGAGTACGAACTCCTCGGCTCGCTACGTGGAGAACACAAACGGCTGGAATGCCTGATGGTGACGCTGTCGGCGAAAAGCAAGACCTATCCGATGTTCCAGCACCCGGGTACGGAGTTCATCTACATGGTCGAGGGCGTCATGGATTACAGCCACAGCCGGTCGGTGTATCGGCTGCATCCCGGCGATTCGTTGCAGATCGACGGTGAAGGTGCCCACGGGCCGGTGGATCTGGTGGCTGTGCCCATCCGGTTCCTGTCGGTGATCGCTTTTCCCGACTCACACATCTAGCCGAACAACTTCGCCGCCGCCGCCGCGATACCGACCACCAGTTTGTCGTCGCCGGCGCACCCGGCCTCACCGCTGTCGACGACCACCGCCGGGCGCACCACGGTGTTGGGGACATCGACGAAATCCCCGCCGGCCAACCGGCGTTGCATCGGCGGCCCCACGAACGACACGGCCGAACAGAACGTCGCGTCCAGATAGATGTCGGCGCCGTCGCGGACCTGGTGCTGCCTTCCTTCGGTGGCGATGTCGACGATCTTCGGCTCCAGCGCCACCCGCACCGAGAGCACATCGGCGTAACCGGCTCGCCAGATACCGAATTCGCACTGGTAGGGCAGGGTCCGGCTGACGTCCCAGTCGTCGACCTCCACCCCGAGTAGCGGCAGCACCTCGCACGGGTCGCGTTCGGCCAGCGGTGCGGGATAGACGGCGGCACCGTCTCGAGCCGGCAGTCGCCCTTCCGCGACCCGCTCGGCGACCGCGGCCCCGACCTTCTTGGTCAGGCCACAGTCCGATGCGCCCAGCGAGCCGATCCGCAGGTACGGCTGGTCCGGTTTGTGTAACGGCTCCGCACCGGGCAGTTCCGAGAGGTCCAGCGGAATCAGGTACTCGCACGAATCCTTGGCGGTCTCGTAGATCGGGGTGGGGCCGGCGCGAAACACCGGGGGCGCCGTGACCCGGTCCATCGTCACCTCCACACTGACATATCTGCCGGCGGCCGCACCGGGCATCTTGATTTCGACATCACACTCGTCGAGTGCGTAAAGCGTTCCCAGAGAACTGATTTCGCCGATCTTGGCCAGCGATTGGCGATCGGTCAGGCCGCAGACGTCGATCCGCCGGATCGCGCGCAGATACCTCAAGAGGGTCTTGTCGTTGGCGCCGACCGTCTGGCCGTAGACGGACACGTCGCCCGCGAAGAAGAAGGCCGGATCAGCGGCCGGCGGGCCGGATCGCGCAGCGCCGTCGACGTAGTGGCCGCAACCGGTGAAAACGAGGGTGGCGGCCCCGAGACCAGCGACCATGCGCTTCACCGGCACAGTTTGGCACAGGCCGCGCCCGCCCGGGTTTTGGCGAACCCGCGCGGGCGAGTACAGTCCTTCGTGTGCAGCGGGTGCTCCTCCTCGGACGCCGCGACGGGGTCTGATCCAGACCGGCTTCCCGTCGCGGGTGTTTGACGATCCGCCGGTCTGAGTGTCCCCCCTCGACCTTCCGGAGCAACCACCATGACCACCTTCTCTGATTCCACCAATTCTGAATCCGCTGACGCCTACTCGTCGGTGCGCACCATCAGCACCCCTGCCGGTGCCCCCAACCCCGGCCAACCCGCATGGAACACCCAGCGCGCATCGTCCATGCCCGTCCACCGGTACCGGCCCTTCGCGGGCGAGGTCGAGCCCATCCGGGTGCCCGACCGGACCTGGCCGGATCGCGTCATCGACACCGCGCCGATGTGGTGCGCGGTCGACCTGCGCGACGGCAACCAGGCACTGATCGACCCGATGAGCCCGGCCCGTAAGCGCCGGATGTTCGACCTGTTGGTCCGGATGGGCTACAAGGAGATCGAAGTCGGTTTCCCGTCGGCCTCGCAGACCGACTATGACTTCGTTCGCGAGATCATCGAACAGGGCGCGATTCCCGACGATGTGACCATCCAGGTGCTGACCCAATGCCGCCCCGAGCTGATCTCCCGAACCTTCGAGGCCTGCGCGGGCGCGCCCAAGGCGATCGTGCACTTCTACAACTCCACATCAATCCTGCAGCGCCGAGTGGTCTTCCGGGCCGACCGTGCCGCCGTGCAGAAGATCGCCACCGACGGCGCGCAGATGTGCGTCGACGAAGCCGCCAAACACCCTGGTACCCAGTGGCGTTTCGAGTACTCACCGGAGTCCTACACCGGCACCGAGCTGGAATACGCAAAGCAGGTGTGTGACGCCGTCGCCGACATCATCAAGCCGACCCCCGAGAACCCGATCATCTTCAACCTGCCCGCGACCGTCGAGATGGCCACCCCCAACGTGTACGCCGATTCGATCGAGTGGATGAGCCGGAACCTGGCTCGCCGGGACTCGATCATCCTGTCGCTGCATCCACACAACGACCGTGGAACTGCCGTAGCCGCAGCTGAATTGGGCTATCAAGCCGGCGCTGACCGGATCGAGGGCTGTCTGTTCGGCAACGGCGAGCGGACCGGGAACGTCTGCCTGGTCACGCTGGGGCTGAACCTGTTCTCCCGCGGCGTGGACCCGCAGATCGACTTCTCGAATATCGACGAGATCCGCCGCACCGTGGAGTACTGCAATCAGCTGCCGGTGCCCGAGCGTCATCCCTACGGCGGCGATCTGGTGTACACGGCATTCTCCGGCAGCCACCAGGACGCCATCAACAAGGGCCTGGACGCAATGAAAGTCGCTGCCGACGAAGAGGATTCGGATGTCGATGACATCCTGTGGCAGGTGCCGTATCTGCCGATCGACCCCAAGGACGTCGGGCGCACCTACGAGGCCGTGATCCGGGTGAATTCGCAGTCCGGCAAGGGCGGCGTCGCCTACATCATGAAGGCCGACCACGGCCTGTCCCTGCCGCGGCGCCTGCAGATCGAGTTCAGTCAGGCCATCCAGAGGATCACCGATGGTGAGGGCGGCGAGGTGTCGCCCAAGGAGATGTGGGACGCATTCGCCGAGGAGTACCTGGCGCCGATCCGCCCTCTGGAGCGGATGCGGCAGCGCGTCGACGCAGCCGAGATCGACGGCGGCACCGACAAGATCGCCGCGGTGGTCAAGGTCGACGGCGAGGAGCGCGAAATCACCGGCGAGGGCAACGGTCCGTTGGCCGCCTTCGTCGATGCGTTGGCCACCGTCGGGTTCCACGTCAGCGTGCTGGATTACTCCGAACACGCGATGTCTTCCGGCGAGGAAGCCCAGGCTGCGGCTTATGTCGAGGCGTCGGTCGGCGGCAAGACCGTCTGGGGAGTGGGGATCGCGACGTCGATCACCACGGCGTCGCTGCGGGCTGTGGTGTCGGCGGTGAACCGCGCGTCGCGCTAGCCGAGCGGCCGGCGCGTCGGACAGGGGCCGCGTCGAACAGAGTTGGGTGGCACCAGCTCGCTTTGTCCCGTGATCTATTCACCGGTGCGGCGATGAAAGCGACCAGTTCGTCTCCATTACTGCGTTTGTCATTACTACGTTTGTCATGGCTGTCCCGGTTCGGGACTAAACTTTCGGCGGCGTCAGAAACTGTCCGACGTCAGCTCAACGGTTAAGACGTCAGCTCAACGGTTAAGGAGTAGCCGAAGTGTGGGATACGTTCTGGCATTTTCTGTGGTCGACGATTGTCATCTTCGCGTTCATCGCGTACCTGATAATCCTGTTCAACATTTTGACGGACCTGTTCTGGCGTGATCACAAGACATCCGGCTGGATCAAAGCCATCTGGGTGATCTTCCTGATCGTGTTCCCGTACCTGACCGCGATCGTCTACCTGATCGCCCGCGGTAACGGGATGGCCGATCGGGCGCGAGCTGCGGCGCAGTCGGCGAAGAAGCAGACCGACGACTACATCAAGCAGGCGGCAGGTCGCTCTCCCGCCGAGGAGATCGCCCACGCGAAGGAATTGCTCGACGCGGGCACGATCACCCAGGCTGAGTTCGATGGCCTGAAAGCCAAAGCACTGGCCTAATTATTCGGACAATCAAAAAAGCGCGAACTGGTCACCGTCGACGGTGGCATCGGTGAATTGCTCGATACCGGTGCCACCGACGACACCGTGCACGTTGTCCATGAATTCGGTGTCGGGCACCACCGGCACCCCGAGCTCACGGGCCAGATATCCCTTGCCCTGCTCGGGTGCGGCCTCATTGCAGATCACCAGCGAGGTTTCGGGGTCGACGGTGTCGCAGTAAGCCAGGCCGGCGTGCAGGATGCGTTCGACAAGTTCCTCATGGGTGCGGCGGCACTCTGCAGACAGGGCGACGCGCATGCCCTGGACCAGTGGTCGCCCACGGACATAGCGGCCGGGATTCTGATACGGGCACGGCATCCGGGATGCCAGCATCTTCAGCGGGCGCAGTTCGTCATGCGTGACCCGGCCGTTCGGCCAGCGGCGACGGGTGACTGGCCGGACCGGCAGCCAGATGTCGTGCACAGCCGCGCGTTGCAACGTCGGAAGCAGGACTCGGGACAACACCAGCGCGTCGTCGAAAGCATCATGGGGCCGCGCCTGGTCGACGCCCCAATGCCTGGCAAGGGTCTCCAACCGCAAGTTGTCCAATCCGAGCTCGAGCCGTCGGCTGAGTTCGACCGTGCACATCACGTTGTCGACGGGTAGTTCGACACCGGCCAGTTCAGCTTCGGCGGCCAGGAACGAATAATCGAAGCCCACGTTGTGGGCAACCAGGGTGCGGCCCTTCAGCAGCGCCAGGAGGTCGGGCGCGATCTCGTCGAAGGTGGGCTGATCTTCGAGCATCTCCGACGTCAAACCGTGCACGTGCGTGGGTCCGGGGTCGACACCGGGATTGAGCAGACTGACGACGGACTGCTCGATGCGCCCGTCTTCGTCCAGCGCCAGCACGGCCAGGCTGATGGCGCGTGCAGTACC
The DNA here is from genome assembly GCF_025822605.1 of Mycolicibacterium komossense. Classification (GTDB taxonomy): domain Bacteria; phylum Actinomycetota; class Actinomycetes; order Mycobacteriales; family Mycobacteriaceae; genus Mycobacterium; species Mycobacterium komossense. The sequence goes on from NZ_JACKTY010000020.1 coordinate 81,328, forward strand.
GGGGTGGAAACCTGACGTCTCGAGGTCGATCACCGCCCAGCCGTCGCCCGGCTCCGCGGAAGGCCGGCCCCAGAGATGGCTCACAAACTCAGGATGGCACGGAGCGCTGACAATCCCGGACCTTCACTGCGCTGTGCACGATCGTGTCGGGAGGGTCCCACTAAACTGCGAGCGTGATCACCGCCCGGGGACGTCTTGCACTCGCCGCCGGCGCAGGTGCGCGCTGGGCTTCGCGGGTGACCGGACGCGGCGCGGGCGCGATGATCGGTGGCCTCGTGGCGATGACACTGGACAGATCGATCCTCCGGCAGCTCGGCGAGGACCGCCGCGCCGTCGTCGTGACCGGCACAAACGGCAAGTCCACCACCACCAGGATGACCGCGGCCGCGCTGGCGACCACGGGACCCGTCGCGACCAATGCCGAGGGCGCGAACATGGACGCCGGCCTGATCGCCGCGCTGGCTGCGGCGCGCAACGCCGAACTCGCTGTCCTGGAGGTCGACGAGATGCATGTGCCGCATGTGGCGGATGCGATCGACCCCAGCGCCATCGTCCTGCTCAATCTCTCGCGCGATCAGCTGGACCGCGTCGGTGAGATCAACCACATCGAACGGACCCTGCGGGCCGGCCTGGCCCGACACTCGCGCACCGTCGTCATCGCCAACTGTGACGATGTGCTGATGACGTCGGCCGCCTACGACAGTCCGCACGTGGTGTGGGTGGCCGCGGGCGGCGGCTGGGCCGCGGACTCCGTGAGCTGCCCGCGCAGTGGCGAGATCATCGTCCGCGAGGGCGACCACTGGTATTCGACGGGCACCGACTTCAAGCGGCCCAGCCCGCAGTGGCGCTTCGACGACGACAACCTCTACGGGCCCGACGGGCTGACGCTGCCGATGCAGCTGTCCCTGCCGGGGAAGGTGAACCGGGGTAACGCCGCTCAGGCCGTCGCCGCGGCCGTCGCTCTCGGCGCTTCGCCGGCAGAGGCCGTGGCCGCGGTGTCGCTGGTCGACGAGGTGGCCGGTCGCTACCGCACGGTCCGGCTCGGCGCGCACACCGTGCGCATGCTGTTGGCCAAGAACCCGGCCGGCTGGCAGGAAGCGCTGTCGATGGTCGACAAGCACGCCGCCGGCGTGGTGATCGCCGTCAACGGCCAGGTTCCCGACGGCGAAGACCTGTCCTGGCTGTGGGATGTGCGCTTCGAGCAGTTCGGGGTGCACTTTCACAAGACACCAGTGGTGGCCGCCGGTGAGCGCGGGACCGACCTGGGCGTCCGGCTGGGCTACGCCGGTGTCGAGCACACCCTGGTACACGACACGGTGGCCGCCATCGCCTCATGCCCGCCCGGTCACGTCGAGGTCGTCGCCAACTACACCGCTTTCTTGGCGTTGAACAGGATCGTGGAACGTCGTGGCTGACTCGCAGATCCGGATCGGGCTGGTGCTGCCCGATGTGATGGGCACCTACGGCGACGGCGGTAACGCGGTCGTGCTGCGACAGCGGTTGCGGCTGCGCGGTTTTGCCGCCGAGATTGTCGAGATCACGCTGGCCGATCCGGTGCCGTCATCGTTGGATCTCTACACATTGGGGGGCGCCGAGGACTACGCGCAGCGCCTGGCGACCAAACACCTGCTGCGCTATCCGGGGCTGCAGGAGGCCGCAGAGCGCGGCGCCCCCGTGCTGGCGATCTGCGCGGCGATCCAGGTGCTCGGGCACTGGTATGAAACCTCGGCCGGTGAGCGGGTCGAGGGCGTCGGAATGCTCGACGTCACGACCTCACCGCAGGCGTCGCGCACCATCGGCGAAGTGGCTTCCACACCACTGATCGACGGCCTGAAGGAACCACTGACCGGGTTCGAAAACCACCGCGGCGGAACAGTTCTGGGCTCCGCGGCCCGTCCGCTGGCAGCTGTGACCAAGGGCGCGGGCAACCGTCTGGGCGACGGGTACGACGGCGCGGTGCAGGGCAGCGTCGTCGCCACCTACCTGCACGGGCCGTGTCTGGCCCGCAACCCGGAGCTGGCCGATCTGCTGCTGTCGCGGGTGGTCGGCGATCTGGCGCCCCTGCCGCTGACCGAGGTCGACCAGTTGCGCCGCGAACGCCTGGCCGCTCCCCGCCGGGTCTAGGCCGCGCGGTTCCCTAGACCATCTGGCGGCGGCCGGACAGGGCGCGGCCGAGTGTCAGCTCGTCGGCGAACTCCAGGTCACCGCCCATCGGCAGACCCGAGGCGATCCTGGTGACGGTGAGGCCGGGGATATCGCGCAGCATCCGGACCAGATAGGTCGCGGTGGCTTCCCCTTCGGTATTCGGGTCGGTGGCGATGATGACTTCGGCGATGTCCACGCCGTCGACACGTTCACCGATTCGGTTGAGCAGCTCGCGGATTCGCAGTTGCTCGGGACCGATACCCGACAACGGGTCAAGTGCGCCGCCGAGAACGTGGTAGCGGCCACGGAATTCGCGGGTGCGCTCGACGGCCTGGACATCCTTGGGCTCCTCGACCACACACACCTGCGTGCCGTCGCGGCGCGGGTCGTTGCAGATCCGGCAGCGCTGGTCGTCGGAGACATTGCCGCACACCGCGCAGAAGGTGACCCCGTCGCGCACGCGGCCCAGCACCGCGGTCAGCCGGTCAATATCCGGCGGCTCCACCGACAGCAGATGGAAGGCGATGCGCTGTGCGCTCTTTGGACCGATGCCCGGCAATTTGCCCAGTTCGTCGATCAGGTCCTGGACCGGACCTTCAAACACGCTAAAGCCCCGGAATTCCCAGAGCGTCGCCCATCCCGCCGGCCAGCGGTCCGAGCCGCGTCTGCGCCAGGATGGTCACCTGCTTCGCAGCGTCGGCCAGGGCGCCGACGATGAGGTCCTGCAGTGTCTCGGCATCGTCGGGGTCGATGACCTTCGGGTCGATGTTCACGGCCACCACCTCGCCGCTGCCCTTCACCGTCACCTGCACCAGACCGCCGCCGGCCTGTCCGTGCACCTCGGTGTTGGCGAGTTTTTCCTGGGCCTCCATCAGCTGCTGCTGCATCTGCTGAGCCTGGGCCAGCAGCGCCGACATGTCCGGTTGACCGGGTTGCATGACAGTCCCCTTGCGTATTGGTCTCGACTTGGTTGCGCATCGGTGTTTTCACGCGTTCAGTCCTTCAAGCCTAGACGCGGCCGGGCTACGGTGGCGCCGTGCACGTACCAGCCTGGCTTCGTGTCGGCGCGCAGATCGTCGTCGGCGTCCTGATCGCGGCTTCGACCGCATTCTCCCCGGTGATCAGCCCCACCGCATACGGTGCCCCGGCGAATATCGCGGGCATGATCGTGTTCCTCGACCCCGGCCACAACGGCGCCAACGACAGCTCCATCGGCAACCAGGTGACGACCGGACGCGGCGGCACCAAAGACTGCCAGACCAGCGGCACCACCACCGACGACGGGTTCCCCGAGCACACCTTCAACTGGGACACCGTCCTGCGCATCCGGCAGGAACTGACCGCGCTGGGCGTGCGGACGGCGATGTCCCGCGGCGACGACACCGGTCTCGGCCCGTGCGTCGACCAGCGCGCCGCCATGGCCAACGCGCTGCAACCCAATGCGATCGTCAGCATCCACGCCGACGGCGGCCCGGCGACCGGCCGTGGCTTCCACGTCAACTATTCCGACCCGCCGCTGAACAACGCCCAGGCCGGCCCGTCGGTGCGGTTCGCACAGATCATGCGGGATCAGCTAGTAGCCTCCGGCATCCCGGCGGCCAACTACATCGGCTCCAACGGGCTCTACGGGCGCGCGGATCTGACCGGGCTGAATCTGGCGCAGTATCCGTCGATCCTGGTGGAGATGGGCAATATGAAGAACCCGGCCGACTCGGCACTGATGAAGACCCCCGAAGGCCAGCAGAAATACGCCGATGCGGTGGTCAAGGGCATCGCTGGTTTCCTGGCGACACAGCCGGCGCGGACTGCCTAGCCGTCATCGAGATCTAGCCGTCATCGAGATAGAGCCGGCTGCGAGTTGCTCACACTTCCTGGCACTCGGCTCCATCTCAACGCCGAAATCTAGCCTTCGACCTGTTTCTTCAGGTTTTCCAGCACCTCGGCCTGGATCTTCTTCAGACCGAGCGGGGCGAAGGTCTTCTCGAAGAAGCCCCCGATGCCGCCCGCGCCTTTCCACGACGTCTTGACGGTGACGCTGGCACCGGGGCCGGCGGGCGCGACGGTCCAGTTGGTCACCATCGACGAATTTGCGTCCTTCTCGATGACGGTGTGGCCGGCGACGTCAACCGACGCCTGCACGGTGCGCGACCGAGACTTGGTCGCCTGCAGTTTCCACGTCGCGACCGTCCCGGCCCCGACCCCGCCCTGCAGCACCTTGTACTCGCTGTACTGCGGCGACAGGATCTTGGGGCGGACCTCGTTGTAGTCGGCCACAGCGGCGAACACCGTGTCGGGCTCGGCGTTGATCAGAACCGTGCTGGACGCGCTGACCTGTCCCATCAGGAAGAACTCCTTGTTTGCGGTGACCGCGACATGACGCCGCAGTGTGATTCTGCAGCCGTGCGGTCGCATCGGCTGCTGCCTCGGACTAGCGTATATGCGTGTCTGTTCCCGCAACTGACGCACTGGCAGCTCACGCCGCTGGCGTCGAGCGACTACTCGCTAGCTATCGCGTCATCCCACCGAAGGCTACGGTCCGCCTCGCCAAACCCACCTCGAACCTGTTCCGGACCAGGGCCAAGAGTGACGCCCCCGGCCTGGACGTGTCCGGTCTGACGGGCGTGATCTCCGTCGATCCGCACGCGCGCACCGCCGACGTCGCCGGCATGTGCACCTACGAAGATCTGGTGGCGGCGACGCTGCCCTACGGGTTGTCCCCGCTGGTGGTTCCGCAGCTCAAGACCATCACCCTCGGCGGCGCCGTGACCGGCCTCGGCATCGAATCGGCGTCATTCCGCAACGGCCTGCCCCACGAGTCCGTCCTGGAGCTCGACATCTTGACCGGCACCGGCGAAGTCATCACCGCTTCGGCGGACCAGCACCCCGACCTGTTTCGAAGTTTCCCGAATTCTTATGGCACGCTTGGCTATTCAGTTCGTTTGCGGATCGAGCTCGAGCCGGTGCGCCCGTTCGTCGCGGTCAAGCACGTGCGCTTCCACTCGTTGACCGAGCTGATCTCCGCGATGGACCGGATCGTCGAAACCGGTGGCTACGAAGGTGTACGCATCGACTACCTCGACGGGGTGGTGTTCAGCGCCGACGAGTCCTACCTGTGCCTGGGTGTGCAGACGGCGACTCCCGGACCCGTCAGCGATTACACCGGCAAGGACATCTACTACCGGTCGATCCAACACAGCACCGGTGAGAAGGACGACCGCCTGACGATTCACGATTACCTGTGGCGCTGGGATACCGACTGGTTCTGGTGTTCGCGGGCCTTCGGCGCGCAGAATCCGACCATCCGCCGGTTCTGGCCGCGCCGCCTGCGCCGCAGCAGCTTCTACTGGAAGCTGATCGGCTACGACCAGCGCTTCGACATCGCCGACCGCATCGAGAAACGCCACGGCCGACCGCCGCGCGAGCGTGTCGTACAGGATGTCGAGCTGCCCATCGAACGGACCGCGGAGTTTCTGCAATGGTTCCTCGACGAGGTCCCGATCGAGCCGATCTGGCTGTGCCCGTTGAAGCTGCGGGACCGTCAGGGAGCAGGCGCCTGGCCGCTGTATCCCATCCGCGCCGGCCACACCTACGTCAACGTAGGCTTCTGGTCTTCGGTACCGGTGGGCCCCGAGGAGGGCTATACCAACCGGCTGATCGAACGCAAGGTCAGCGATCTCGACGGGCATAAGTCGCTGTACTCGGATGCTTATTACTCACACGAAGAGTTCGACGAGCTCTACGGCGGAGAAACATACAAGACGGTCAAAAAGGCCTACGATCCCGATTCACGGCTGCTCGATCTCTACTCGAAGGCGGTGCAACGACGATGACGACATTCAAAGAGAACACGGCAAACTCGGCGACGGGAAAGCTCTCCCTGGCCGAAATCCTGCAGATCTTCGCCGAGGGTGGACAGCTGCCACTGAAGTTCACCGCCTACGACGGAAGCACCGCAGGCCCGGATGACGCGCCGCTGGGGCTGGATCTGTTGACGCCCCAGGCGACGACGTACCTGGCGACCGCTCCCGGCGACCTCGGCATGGCGCGGGCCTACGTGTCGGGCGGGCTGGAGATGCGCGGTGTCCCTCCCGGCGACCCGTACGAGCTACTCAAGGCGCTCACGGAGAAGCTGCAGTTCAAGCGTCCACCGGCGCGGGTCCTCGCCAATGTCGTCCGCTCGATCGGCTTCGAGCATCTGCTGCCGATCGCCCCGCCGCCGCAGGAAGCCCTCCCCCGCTGGCGCCGGATGGCAGAAGGCCTGCGGCACAGCAAGACCCGCGATGCCGAGGCGATACATCACCACTACGACGTGTCGAACACCTTCTACGAGTGGGTGCTCGGGCCGTCGATGACCTACACCTGCGCGTGCTATCCGACGGCCGATGCCTCACTGGAGGAGGCCCAGGAGAACAAGTACCGGCTGGTGTTCGAGAAGCTGCGACTCAAGGCGGGCGACCGGTTGCTCGACGTCGGCTGCGGCTGGGGCGGCATGGTGCGCTACGCCGCCAAGCACGGTGTCAAGACCATCGGCGTCACACTGTCCGCCGAGCAAGCCGCCTGGGGCCGGCAGGCCATCATCGACCAGGGTTTGGGCGAATTCGCCGAGATCCGCCACAGTGACTACCGCGACGTCCGGGAGACGCAGTTCGACGCCGTCTCCTCGATCGGCCTCACCGAACACATCGGCGTGGGGAATTACCCGGCGTATTTCAGGTTCCTGCAGTCGAAGCTGCGCATCGGCGGCCTGCTGCTCAACCACACCATCACCCGCCACGACAACCGGACCGGGGCCGCCGCCGGCGGGTTCATCGACCGCTACGTCTTCCCCGATGGCGAGCTCACCGGATCCGGGCGGATCATCACCGAAGCCCAGGACGTCGGGTTCGAGGTGGTGCACGAGGAGAACCTGCGGCATCACTACGCAATGACGTTGCGGGACTGGTGCCGCAACCTCGTCGAGCACTGGGACGAGGCGGTCGAAGAGGTCGGACTGCCCACGGCCAAGGTGTGGGGACTGTACATGGCTGGCTCGCGGCTCGGTTTCGAGACGAATGTCGTTCAGCTGCACCAGATCCTGGCAGTCAAGCTCGATGCCAACGGCGGCAACGGCGAGCTGCCGTTGCGACCGTGGTGGAACGCCTAGCTGCGCGCTAACCCTCGATCTTGCGAGCGCCCAATTCGGCCTGCAGCAGTTCGAGCGCCACTTCCTCGGGATCTCGGCGCGGGCCGGCATCCCCCGGCTCGGCCGCCTCAGCCAGCATGCTCTCTTCTTCGGCGCGCACGACCGCACGGGCATCCACCACCGGCACGGCCGCCGGCGCTGCCGCGGCCACCGGTGCCGGCTCTGGCGCCCCGGTCTCGCAGCGCACACGCCAGGCCACGCCGAGGGCGTCCTTGAGCGCTTCGCGGATCACGTCGGCGTTGCGTTGTTCAGAGAGTCGCCTGGCCAGCGGAGCAGACTCGTGGCTCAACACCAGCGTGTCGCCGTCGACCGCTCGCACGGTGGCACCCGAGAGCATCACCTCGGTGGTTCGGCTGCGCTGACGAACCTTCTCGCGCACCGTCGTCCACATGCTGCGGACGGCGGCCGCATCCGGCTCACCCGCGACCGGTGACGGTTGCGGGGCGGGCGGTACCGACGGCTCGGGTTCCGGTGCGGAGGGCGGCTCCGGCGGGGGCGGCGGGGTCACCGGGGCTGGCTCGGGCGGCGGGGTTGGCTCGGGCGCCGGGGTTGGCTCGGGCGCCGGGGGCACTTCAGGCTCGGGCTCTGGTTCCGGCTCAACGACCGTAGGCACCACCACCGGTTTGGGCTCGACGGGCACCGCGGGTGCGACGGGCGGTGCAGCCTGGGCGACGGTCTTGCGGACGAACTGCTTACCCGCGGCCACCGGCGCAGCGGAGCCCGCGGACCGATCGGTGGGGATCGACATATCCAGCCGCGTCTCGATCCGCTCGACCCGCTGCAGCAACGCCGCCTCGGTATCGCTGGCCGACGGCAGCAGCAGCCGGGCGCACACCACTTCCAGCAGCAGCCGGGGTGCGGTGGCGCCGCGCATCTCGCCGAGCCCGGCATGCACGACCTCGGCAAAACGAGTCAAGGTCGCGGTCCCGATCCGGTCGGCCTGCGAGCGCATCTTGTCCAGTTCGTCTTCGGGCGCCTCCACCACACCGCGCGCCGCGGCATCCGGAACTGCTTGCAGCACAATGAGATCCCGGAACCGCTCCAACAGATCGGTGGCGAACCGACGGGGGTCGTGGCCGGCGTCGATCACCGACTCGACGGCGCCGAACAGCGCCGCAGCATCACCGGCTGCCAACGACTCGACCGCATCGTCGATCAGCGCGATATCGGTGGCACCGAGAAGCGACAGCGCCCGCTGATACGCCACGTGGTTGCCGTCCGCCCCGGCCAGCAGCTGGTCCAGAACCGAGAGCGTGTCGCGTGGTGAACCCGCACCGGCCCGGATCACCAGCGGGTACACCGCGTCGTCGACGTCGACACTTTCGGAAGCGCAGATCTTCTCGATCAGCGTGCGCATGGTGCGCGGCGCGAGCAGCCGGAACGGGTAGTGGTGGGTACGCGACCGGATGGTCGGCAACACCTTCTCCGGTTCGGTGGTGGCGAATACGAAGATGAGGTGCTCCGGCGGCTCCTCGACGATCTTGAGTAGAGCGTTGAAACCCGCGGTGGTCACCATGTGCGCTTCGTCGATGATGAAGATGCGGTACCGCGACTGCGCGGGCGCATAGAACGCCCTGTCACGCAGCTCTCTGGTGTCGTCGACCCCGCCGTGGCTGGCCGCGTCGAGTTCGGTGACGTCGACGCTCCCGCCGCCGTTGGGGGCCAGCGCCACGCAGGAGTCGCAGACCCCGCACGGGGTGGCCGTCGGACCCTTCTCACAGTTCAGCGAGCGGGCCAGAATGCGGGCCGAGGACGTCTTGCCGCACCCACGCGGGCCGGAGAACAGGTACGCGTGGTTGATCCGGCCCGCCTCCAACGCGATGGACAGCGGTGCGGTGACATGTTCCTGCCCCACCACTTCGGCGAAGGTTGCCGGTCGATACTTGCGGTAGAGAGCCACGGGAGAAGGCTACCTACCCGCGGTGACTAGTCGAGACGACGATGCAGAACGAGGCACGAGTGATGCGGAGGAGCCAGACAATCAGGACCTGGCGCGCCCGGCCGAGATCGTCTGCCGCCGCCGTGACCGCGCGAACAACACCCAGGACGTCACGACGGTCAGCAGAGCCAGCACGAGGACCAGATTGGCCCAGCTCGCCGGGTACACCACCCCGGTCAGATAGTGGTCGATGAACCCGTCGGCCGGCATCGGCCCCATCCCCGCTCGGGGCCGGGCCCGGCGCTCCAGGGCGGTCAGCGGGCAGACGAAGTCGATCAGCTCGATCGCGATCCCCCAGATCACCGCGGGAATGTGCATCCAGATGGTCTTCGGCCACTTCAGGGCCAGGAATCCACCCGTCACCATGTAGGCGATGAAGGCAAAGTGGACCGCCACGGTGAGGACGACGAGGACGGCGCAAGCAATCTTCATATCTCTGCATCTCCGCGGAGCTACTGATTTACATCACGAAGAATAGCGAGACTGCGGGCCGAACTATTCCGGTTCTAGTCTTGGAGCATCGACTCGGTGGCCGCCAGCAGCGCACAGGTGGCCAGGCCGTCGATCGCCGCCGCCAGATCCGGCAGCGACGGGAACGACGGTGCGATCCGGATGTTCTTGTCTTCCGGATCCTTTCGGTACGGGAAAGCCGCGCCCGCCTCGGTGACGGCGATACCCGCATTCTTCGCCAACGCGATGGTGCGCCGGGCCGTCTTGGGCAACACGTCGAGGCTGACGAAATATCCGCCCTTGGGATCGGTCCACGAGGCGATCTTGGACTCGCCGAGGCGGTCTTCGAGAATCTCCGCGACCAGTGCGAACTTCGGGGCCAACAACTGCTGGTGGCGCTGCATCTGCAGACGAACGCCGTCGGCGTCACCGAAGAATTTCAGGTGCCGCAACTGATTGACCTTGTCCGGACCGATCGACTTCTTCCCGGCGTACTGCAGATACCAGGCGACATTGCCCAGCGAGCCCCCGAAGAAGCTGACGCCGGCGCCGGCGAAGGTGATCTTCGATGTCGACGAGAAGACGTACGGCCGGTTGGGGTTGCCGGCCTTGGCAGCCAGACCGAGCACGTCGATCTGCCGTAGGAAATCGTGGGTCAGCGTGTGCACCGGATAGGCGTTATCCCAGAAGATCCGGAAATCCTTTGCCGCCGTTTGCATCTGGACCAGCCGCCGGGTGTTCTCCCACGAGTAGACCGCGCCGGTGGGATTAGAAAACACCGGGACGGCCCACATGCCCTTGATGGTCGGATCGACGGCGACGAGCTCTTCGATCAGGTCGACGTCGGGGCCGTCTTCGAGCATCGGCACGGGAATCATCTCGATTCCCATGGTCTCGGTGATGGCGAAATGCCGGTCGTACCCCGGCGACGGGCATAGAAACTTGATGCCGCTGCCCTCGTGAAGCTCCTGGATCCACGGCCGCGGCGAGTCGACCCCGCCGTGCAGCATCGAGAACACCACGATGTCGTGCATCATCTCGAGGCTGGCGTTGTTACCGGCGATCAGATTCGGCACCGGGATGCCCAGTAATTCGCCGAAGATCGCCCGCAGCTCGGGCAGTCCGTGCTGGCCGCCGTAGTTGCGGGTGTCGGTGCCGTCACCGTCGCGGTAGTCGTCACGGCCGGGCAACTCGAGAAGTGCGTTGGCCAGATCGAGCTGTTCAGGCGACGGCTTGCCGCGGGTCAGATCCAGCGTCAGCTTCTTGGCCTGCAGCTCGGCATAGTTGTGCTGCTGCTGTTCGTGTTCGGCCCGCAGTTCCTCAAGGCCGAGGGATAGGAACGACACCGGAGGCCTTTCACCGTGAAGACGGTAGGTAGGAACCAAAAAACAGGGGACCCCGCGCACCCGCCAGAGCCCATTGACCCTTGCTGCCTTCCGGCCCTGGGGGAGTTCACAGGATAGACGCCGCGCGGGGTCCACGGCGAGTCTAATACGCCGAACCGGGGGCCCTGCACCGCAGCCGTGACGGGGCACCCAGTGGCCTCCGCTACCATTGCCGACGGAGGATTCGCCTAGTGGCCTATGGCGCTCGCCTGGAACGCGGGTTGGGTTAACGCCCTCAGGGGTTCAAATCCCCTATCCTCCGCGCTCAGTTCCCGGGGTGTCGATCGTGCGTGTAGCTGTTCCGGCACACGGTTGACACCCCGGGCACACCAACCCAAGGAGGGGTATGCGGCGCGGTCTCGCGATGTCGTGGCATGGCTTGTCCTTCCTCCTCGCCGCTGTGCTGTACTTCGCTTTCGTGCTCCCTCGGTGGTGGGAGATGATGGGCGACGTTTCGCACGGGCTCGGCACGGCGATGCGCATCGTCACCGGCGCAATCATCGGCTTGACCGCGCTTCCGGCGGTCTTCACTCTCATCAGGACCCGCAGGCCCGAGTTCGGGACACCGCAGCTGGCCCTGTCGCTGCGGGTGTGGTCGATCGTGGCCCACGTGGTGGCCGCCGTACTCATCGTCGGTACCGCGATCGCCGAGATCTGGCTCAACCTCGATACCTACGGCCAGTGGCTGTTCGGCGTGTACGGGGGTGCCGCCGCCATCGCCGTCCTGGGCGCGCTCGCGTTCTACCTGGCCTTCGCCGCGGAGCTGCCGCCACCGCCGCCGAAACCGCTCAAGGCGAAAAAGGATTCGAAGAAGGACCTTCAAAAGGACCTCCAAAAAGACGAGGCGTCCCGCGAGAAAGCGTCAACACACGTTGGCGATTCGACAGTGGACGACACCGCGGCCGCCGACAGCACCCAGCCGTCCGACACCGAAGTCACCGAGTCCCCAGCAGACGAGACGGTGGACGCCATCGAGGCCGACTCCGACGAGAAGTCCCCGGCCGGTCTGCGTAATCGACGTCCGCTGGGTAAGTCCCGCGCAGTGAACGCCAACCGCCGTCGCGGCTCCGCCGGATCAGGCACGGTGGCCGTCTCCGACGACTGAAAATCGTCAATCATTCAGGCCCGCCGATCCATCGGCCGACCCTATGCTGTGCGAGTGCTCAACAATTCGCGCAACAACTCTTCGTATCGAGTGGTGCAGTGGACCACCGGCAACGTCGGCAAGAGCTCTGTGCAGGCCATCGCCGCCAATCCCCGACTGGAGCTCGTGGGCTGTTATGCCTGGTCAAGCGATAAGGCCGGCAAGGACGTGGGTGAGTTGTGCGGGATCGAGCCGCTCGGCGTCACCGCCAGCAACGACGTAACCGCGCTGCTCGCACTCAAGCCCGATGTCGTGGTCTACAACCCGATGTGGATCGACGTCGACGAACTCGTCCGCATCCTCGAGGCCGGCGTCAACGTCGTCGCCACGGCGTCCTTCATCACCGGCCACAACCAGGGTGACGGCCGCGACAAGATCGCCGACGCGTGTGCGCGGGGCGGCTCGACGATGTTCGGCTCGGGGATCAGCCCGGGTTACGTGAATCAGCTGGCCATCGTGGCGGCGGGCATCTGCGACCGCGTCGACAAGATCACCGTCAACGAAGCTGCCGACACCACGTTCTACGACTCACCCGACACCGAGAAGCCGGTCGGCTTCGGTCAGCCCATCGACCATCCCGATCTGCAGGCGATGACCGCACACGGCACTGGAGTCTTCGGCGAGGCGGTCCGGATGATCGGCGACGCGCTGGGTATCGAACTCGACGAGGTCCGCTGCGACGCTGAGTACGCGCAGACCACCGAGGACCTCGACCTGGGCTCGTGGACCATCCCCGCAGGCGGGGTGGCCGGCGTGCATGCCAGTTGGAAGGGCATCGTGGCGGGCGTCACCAGGGTCGAGCTCTCGGTCCTGTGGAAGAAGGGCCAGACACTGGAACCGGATTGGCCGATCGAGCAGGACGGTTGGGTCATCGAGGTGGCCGGGCGCCCGACGGTGACGATGAAGGTGGGCTTCCTGCCGCCGCCGTATTTCGAGGCCACCACGCTGGAAGAGTTCATGGTGTTGGGCCACATCATGACCGCGACGCCGCCGCTGAACGCCATCCCGGCCGTCGTCGCAGCGGCGCCGGGCATCGTCACCTACACCGATCTGCCGCTGATCCTGCCCAGAGGTGTGGTACCCGCCTAGACAGGTTGATTTCGCGGCCACCGGGCAATATGTAGTGGTAACGATCCACCCCGGATCGCCGAGAGGCAGGGCATGACCGCGTTGACACGACTGATGCGTTGGGCCGCTCTGGCATCGGTGACGGCCCTGTTCGCGCTGATCGCCCCCATCGGTTCGGCGGCAGCCGCGCCCGTCGACGACTCCGCCCTGGTGTCCGCGGTGGAGCCCGGGATGGTCCAGATCACGACGACCGTCGACTATCAGGGCGTAATCGGCAACGGCACCGGTCTCATCCTGACCCCGGACGGCCAGATCCTGACGAATCACCACGTCGTGCAGGGCGCGAACTCGATCAAGGTGCTCAGCATCGCCACCGGCCAGACCTTCGACGCCGACGTGGTCGGCTATGACCGCGACGACGACATCGCGCTGCTGCAGCTGCGGGGCGCCTCGGGCCTGCCGACGGCACCGCTCGGCGATTCGGCCTCGGTCGCGATCGGCGATCCCGTCCTGACCATCGGCAATGCCAACGGCACCGGCGCACCACTCACCCACGAACAGGGCGCGGTGACCCAGCTCGGACGCAGCATCGACGCGCACGACGAACTGACCGGCAGCTCGCACCAACTCGGCGACCTGATCGAATCATCGACCAATCTGCGCTCCGGCGACTCCGGCGGCGCGCTGGTCAACGGCGCCGGCCAGGTGGTCGGGCTCAACGCCGCCGCCACACTGAACTTCAAGATGGGCAAAAGCACGCCGGGTGGCGAAGGTTTCGCGATCCCGATCAACAAGGCGCTCGGCATCGTCGACCAGATTCGCTCAGGTGCGCCGTCGCCGACCGTGCACATCGGCCCGTCCGCCATTTTGGGCATCGGCATCAACGCTGGACCGGGCGGCAACAACGGACCGGGGCTGCCGGTCCGGACGATCCTGCGCGGCGGCCCCGCCGACCAGGCCGGTGTGGCGCCCGGCGACATCATCACCGCCATCGACGGCACTCCGATCAATTCGGCGAACGCACTGACCGAGGTCCTCGATCAGCGATACCCGGGCAATGTCATCGATCTGACCTGGCTCGACCGCTCGGACCAGGCCCGCGAAGCCAAAGTGACCCTCGGCAGCGGCCCCGTCACCTAGGCATTCGGGTCAGCTGCTGAGCACGATCGTCAGGTCGTTGCCGCGCCGCTCCACCTGAAACCCGGCCCGTCGCGCGATGGTGGTGACGCCCGCGGCATCGGTGAGCTCAGCCTTGGTGCCCGCCAGCACGCGCGCCAGTCGGCCCTTGTGCGATTTGTTGAAATGGCTTACCACTGTTCGCTTTCCGTCAGCGGCCTCGTTGACGACGTCGACCCGGACCGCGTCCGGTAGCCGGCCGAGCGACACGTAGGAACCGGACCGGAGATCGACGATCAGCTCCTCGGCGGCCAACCGCCGCAGTTCGGGTTCCAGCAGCGGCTGCCAGCGGGCGGCCAACGTGCCACCCGACGGCAGCGATGAGCCTGCCGAGAGTCGATAGGCGGGGACGGCGTCGTCGGCACGAACCAGTCCGAACAAAGCCGATCCGACGGCCAGCCGGGAACGCGCCCGCTCAGCAGCGGCGCCCTTCAGCGAGCCGAAGTCCAGTGCGTCGTACAGCACTCCGGTGTAGCGGTGGATCGCGGGCAGCGTCGGCGCGGTTCGCAGCGCCGCGTTCCGTTCGATCTCGCCGTCCAGGGTGGCGGCGATCTTCAGCGCCCGCCGACTCGCCGGAACGTCCGCCGCCAGAGCGACGACCTCGTCGATCAAAGCTTCGCGCAGCGGCGTCAGCGACGGGAAGCTCAACGAATCCAGCTGTAGCGGTGGTCCGTCTCCGCCGTCGCGTTTGGTCTCCGAGGGTGGCAGCAGCACAAGCACAGCGGGCAGGTTATCCGATGCCCGCTGGACCCAGTATCAGAGCTGAGCCCAGACCGACTTCTGCTTCAGGTAGGCCTCCAGGCCGTCTTTGCCGAACTCCTGGCCCCAACCGGACTGTTTGTAGCCGCCGAACGGCACGTCGTGGTCGAACACAAGTTGGCAATTGATCTGCACGCTGCCTGCTTGCAAGCGTTTGACGATCCGGTGCGCGCGACCGACGTCCGTGGTCCAGGCCGTAGCCGCCAGCCCGTAGGTGGTGTCGTTGGCCATTGCCACGGCTTCGTCTTCGTCATCGAACGGCAGGATCGATACGACCGGCCCGAAGATCTCCTGCTGGTACAACCGCATACTGGGATCGACGTTCGTGAGCACCGTGGGATGGACGAAGTAACCCTTGCGGTCCAGCCGGTATCCACCGGTCACCACCTCGACGCCGTCCCGCTTGCCCTCGTCGATGAATCCCATTACCCGGCTGAGCTGTTTGGCGCTGATCAGCGGTCCACTCATGACTCCCTCTTCGGCGGGGCCGCCGAACTTCATCATGTCCGCGACGCCGGCGATCCCCTGCACCACCTGGTCGTAGACCCCGCGCTGGACGAAGATCCGCGAACCGCACACGCAACCCTGCCCGGAGTGCACGAAGATGCCCATCGCCGCCCCGAAGATCGCCTTGTCCAGGTCGGCATCGTCGAAGATCAGTACCGGTGACTTACCGCCGAGCTCGAGCATGACCTTCTTGAGGTTGCCCGTTGAGGCGGCCACGATCATCTTGCCGACCTCGGTCGAGCCGGTGAACGCAACCTTCTCGACGTCGGGATGCGCACTGATGGCCGCGCCCGCGGTGTGCCCGTAGCCGGTGATCAGGTTCACCACGCCTTCGGGTACGCCGGCCTGGTGGATCAGCGTGTTCAGCAGCAGTGCCGAAAGTGGCGTCTCTTCAGCGGGTTTCACCACACTGCTACAGCCTGCGGCGAGCGCGGGCGCGATCTTGGCGCAGGCATTGAAGATCGGACCGTTCCACGGGAAGATCAGCCCGACGACACCGTAGGGCTCTTTGAGGGTGTAGGCGTGTTGGTCGACGTAACCGGCCGAGGCGATGCCGGTGGACCGCACGTTGTACGCAGTGCCGTTGATCTTGGTGCACCACCCGGCGTAATAGCGGAAGAACTCCGCGCAGGTGGGTACCACCAACTCCGCCTGCATCTTCATCATGCCGGTGTTGGCAGAGTCGATCTCCGCGAAGTCAGCCGCGTGTTCGTCGATCAAATCCGCGATACGCCAGAGGATCTTGGCTCGTTCGGTTCCGGGCAGTCCGGACCAGCCCTCCGCTTCGAACGACGCCTTCGCGCGGGCGACCGCCTCATCGACCCCCTCGGCACCGCAATCGGTGAACTCGGTGATCTGTTCCTCGGAAACCGGATCGATGATCGGGATCACGTCGCCCGTGCCGGGACGTTTTTGGATGTCGTCTAAAACCGCCTGCAGCGTCATTGTGGGACCCCTTCCGAAGGCGCCGGCGCCCGATGCGCAAATGCTGAGCACTTGCTTAGCATTTGCGCATCACCCCAGTCAAGGTCCGACCGATCGACTGCCAGCCACAGCGCATAACCTCACCCCTGTGCGGGCGCAACGAATCATCGCCATCGCCGCGACGGCGCTGCTGGTCGCGGCCTGTGGCGGGCACACATCGGAGCCGACCGCGGTGGGCCACTGGCCACCGGCCCACAACCGCGGCCCATGCGAGGTGACCAAACAGGACGACGCTCCCGCGACAATGCGCGACGGGACCGTCCTGCGCGCCGACGTGTACCGGCCGCGGACGAACGATCCCGTCCCCGTCATCCTGATGCGGACCCAGTACGGCAAGACCGAAGCGCAGGCGGCGGGCCGCTATCAAACGCCGGACTGGTTCGCTTCGCAGTGTTATCTCGTTGTGGTACAAGATATTCGGGGCCAAGGCGCGTCCGGCGGCAGCTTCACCGAATTCGCCCACGATCAGGATGACGGCTACGACAGCGTCGAGTGGGCGGCGGCACTGCCCGGCTCCAACGGCAAGGTCGGCATGTACGGGTCGTCGTATGTCGGGGCCACGCAATGGTTGGCAGCGACCACCAAGCCACCGCATCTGACGACGATCGTGCCCGCCAACACCGCGTCCGACTACTACGACGGCTGGACGTATGAGGGTGGCGAGTTCCGGCTGGCGTTCGTCCAGCCGTGGGCGATGGCGTCGATCGCCACGACGGCCGCGGAGAACCGCGGCGACACGGCAACCGTCGCGGAACTGGCCGCCGCCACCGCCGACCCGACACGGTGGATGGACTACCGTCCGTTCAAGGACCTGCCGCCGATGCAACCGGCCAGCCCCGACGTCGCGCCGTGGTACTTCGATTGGATTCGCCACTCGGCGCGTGATGACTACTGGACCCGCTGGAGCATCCGCGACCACTACCCCGATATTGGCGTGCCCGTCCTCGACTTCGAGGGCTGGTACGACGCGTTCCTGGCCGGCGGCGTGGAGAACTTCGCCGGGATGGCCGCCCACGGTGGCACCCAGGAGGCGCGTGACAACCAGCGACTTGTGATCGGTCCATGGGACCACGTCGACTGGGGCCGGCCAGACGATTCACCCGCCCCGATGCTCAAAGAGATCGGGGCAGTGGCCAACAGCCCGATCAACGACCTGATGCTCGACTGGTTCGACCACTTCCTGAAAGGCAAGCCGTCGGATGTGGCGGGCAAGCCGCGCGTGGACTACTTCCTGATGGGCGCCGACACCTGGAAGACTGCGTCGTCCTGGCCACTGCCACAGACGAAATGGACCACCTACTACCTCTCGGGCGCCGGCGACAAGGCCGCGCGACAAGGCGCGCTCACACCGGCCGCGCCCGGCGATCAGCCACCCGACAGCTACACCTACGACCCGAACTATCCAGCCCCGAGCCTCGGCGGCCATTCCTGCTGCGGCCCACAGTCCGGCCCGCAGGGACCTTACGACCAGAGTCCGGTGCAGCAGCGTTCGGATGTGCTCGTCTACAGCAGCGACCCGATGGCGGCCGATACCGAGATCACCGGGCCGACGACGGTGACGCTGTGGGCGACGTCATCGGCTCCCGACACCGATTTCACCGCCAAGCTCGACGTGGTGAAACCCGATGGCCAGAGTGTGAACCTCAACAACGGGATCATCCGCGCGTCGTTCCGCGACTCGCTGTCGGCGCCGACACCCATCACACCGGGCGTGCCGTACAAGTACACGATCGCCGTGTGGCCGACGAGTTACGAGTTCGCCAAGGGCGACCGGATCCGCGTCGAGATCTCCAGCAGCGACTACCCACAGTTCGCCCCGAACCCGAACACCGGCGAACCCTTCGGGCAGAGCACCGCGACTGCCGTTGCGACACAAGCGATCCTGCACGACAGCGCGCACCCGTCGTCGATCACGTTGCCGGTGATCCCGACGGGCTAAGCGTGGACCAGGAGGGCTAGGTGTTGCGGGACATGACGTTGGTTGCGGGCCGCCGAGGCGGGCGGGCTGCGGTTGGCGTGTCAACTGTGAGACCTTGTGGAGATGGAGGCTGAGAAGATCGGAGCCGCTCCGTGGTCAGGCGTGCTGGCAGTCGCCGATGGCGCCTTGTGCTACGTCGGAGCGCTGTCAGATGCCCGCGGTCATCATCACGTGGCGACGCAAATCGTGCGCGCTTGGGCGGGTAGCTTCGAGCTGACCGATGGGCGCAACAACCAGGTGGTGACGTCGGCCGCGATCATTCCGTCCGGGTGCGACCATTCCATCCGCATCGTCGAGCCAATCGTCAGCGGCGCGCTCGTCTTCGTCGACCCTGCAGCTCCGATCGTGTCTGAAGTGGCAAAGCTCGTCCGCTATACCGACGACGCGAGTGGGTGGGCTGCGGCGGGGCAGGCGCTCAGTTGGGCAGAATCATCGACCCCTGACCCGGCGTTGATTCTTGAGCGGATCGTCGATAATCAGCATCAAGACGATGGATTCGGTTGCACGGCTTGGCATCCCAGCGTGCGCGCAGCTGTCGAGCTGGTGCCGGCGCTTCTTCCAGAACGTGTCGATCTGTCCACGATCGCCAGCGCAGTCGCGCTCTCGCCGAGTCGACTGAGTCGCCTGTTCAACGAGCAGGTGGGGGAATCTTTTCCCACCTATGTGCGATGGGTACGGCTACGGTTGGCCGTCGAAGCGTTGCAGCGGGGTCTGTCGCTGACTGATGCCGCCCACGCGGCCGGTTTCACTGACAGCGCCCACGCCAACCGGGTCTGCCACGAGATGTTCGGCCTGTCGCCTAGTCAAGCGAGCCGCAACCTGGTGTGGGCCTAGACCGCCCGCAATCTGACGAAGACGACGAATCTGTACAAGCCACGAAGCGCCGGCGTGCGCCACTGTGGTCGGCATGGTGAAGAACGTAATCCGGTACGGCTATGTGCCGTTCATGCTGATCGGGATCAACGGCGCCGCCGTCTATTTGGCCGCCCATGGCGCGTCAGAACTTTGGCTGATCAGCCTCATCATCACAGCAGTCGCCTGCTCGTTCGCGGCCGAGCGAATCTTGCCCTACCGCGACGAATGGAATACCGGGCTCGACGATGCGGGCCGTGACGCCGCCCACGCTGTCGTCAATGAAACCTTCATCCTGGCCAGTGTCGCCGTCATTCCCCTCCTGGCCGCGATTGCGCCTTCCCATCACTGGTGGCCTTCCTCGCTGCCCTTCGTCGTACAGGTGTTCCTGGCGGTGCTGGTTGCCGATTTCGGCATCACCACCATCCACCTGGCCAGCCACAAGGTCGGCTGGATGTGGCGATTGCACGCCGTGCACCACAGCATTCGCCGGTTTTACGGCCTCAATGGCCTGATGAAGCATCCGCTGCATCAGACGGTTGAGATGATCGGCGGGGTTCTACCGCTGGTCATCATGGGGATCCCCGTGCAAGTGGCCTCGGTACTCGCGGTCTGTGTTGCCGTGCAGCTGCTCCTCCAGCATGCCAACGTCGACTACCGCGTCGGAACTCTTCGATCAGTACTGGCCCTCAATGAAGGTCACCGGTTTCACCATCTCAAGTGGGCGGGTGTCGGTGACGTCAACTTCGGGCTGTTCACCCTGGTCTGGGACCATCTCTACCGAACGTATTCGTATGATCCGCAACGCGGATTCACTACCGACGATCTCGGCATGGCCGCTAAGCCCCACTACCCGACAGCGTATTTCCGACAACTCGTCGAACCGTTCACCGCTCGCGGCGCGTGCCATTTTGTCGACACCGACGCCGACATGTCTTCACGCCGAACGGAATCCACGCCATGACGACATCGGCGCCCGAGTCTGAGACCCGGATCACCGCCCCGCCAGAGGTGAGGCCGGCGCCCCACAACGGAGGTGCTCTCGCGGGTCTGGCCGGGGACTCACGGGATCCTCAACCATCATCCCAGTTGGCCGCCACCTTCTTACTCGGCTGCACGCGCGGCGGCTCCCCCGGCATCTTCGGATACGACGGCGGGTACGGCATATCGCCGAGCCCACGGTCCTCGTCGGCTGTCACCAGATCCAGCAGCGGTTGCAGCGACTGCCTGGTGTCGTCCATACCGGACCACGGATCATCGCGGGAGGCAACGAGATCCGGGACTGTTGCCATGGTGTAGTCGTCGGGGGCGGCGCCGGCCAGCTCCGCCCAGGACAACGGTGTCGACACCGTCGCGATCGCCGTGCGCCGCACCGAATACGGCGAGGCCATCGTCCGGTCACGGGCGTTCTGGTTGAAGTCGATGAAAATACGCTCGCCGCGCTCTTCCTTCCACCACGACGTCGTCACCAATTCCGGTGCGCGCCGCTCCACTTCGCGGGCCAGCGCGATCCCGGCCCGCCGCACCACGATGAAATCCCAGTCGGTGGCGATCCGCAGGAAGACATGCACGCCGCGGCCGCCGGAGGTTTTGGCGTAACCGACCAGACCGAGTTCGTCGAGGAGTGGCTTGAGGAGGTCCACGGCCACAGTTCTGGCATCGGTGAAATCCGTGCCCGGTTGAGGATCCAGGTCGATACGCAGTTCGTCGGGATGTTCGGTGTCCGGGCAGCGCACCTGCCAGGGGTGCAGCGTGACGGTGCCCATCTGTGCCGCCCACACGATCGCCGACGGGTGCGTGATCTTCAGGGCATCGGCGGTACGGCCCGACGGGAAGGTCACCTCGCAGGTCTGCAGATAGTCCGGGTGTTTCTGCGGCACCCGCTTCTGGTAGATCTCCTCACCGTCGATGCCGTCGGGGAAGCGTTGCAGATGGGTGGGCCGATCACGCAGCGCTGCCAGCATCGGGCCGCTCGCCACAGTGCGGTAGTACTCGACGAGGGTGCGTTTGGTGCCCTGCGCGCCCAGCTGCGGGAAGTAGATCTTATCCGGGTTGGACAGTCGTACTTTGATACCGTCGACATCGATTTCTTCTGCAGCAGTGGCCATCTCAAAATTCCAATACTTCGTGGTGGTCGTGGTTCAACGGCACATCGCCATCGCGGAACGCCAGCTCCCGTCTAGTTGACTGAACTCTCCGTGATCTTCGCACGTCGGAGTGCCCAAGAATGGTGGATGGACTGATGGCCGAGGCCGGCTGCGTCGAATACTCGTCCACAGGTCCGAGGCGGCGGGTCATCCTTCCCCGATGCCGAGCACGTTGGCGCCTCGTCGTATCTCCGCGACCTTGCCGCCTCCGACTGCAGTCCAGACCCGGGGGAATGACGGCTTACGTCACTCGCATATCGGCTTGCCGATAGCGCTCAGCCAGACCGGTCCGGCGCGAGGAGTATCTGAGCCAGTCGAGTCGTCGTCTCGACGCCATCGCTGTAGCCACCCTCGCCCTCCAGGGAGTTCATGATTGCCAGGGTGAAACGCTGTTGGGGGCCGGCGAAGCCGACACTGTTGACGACCCAGCCGCCCTGCTCTTGCGACCATCCGTTCTTGTTGCCGGGGGTCATGGCCGGGCCCGCCCCCCAGACCCCCCACTGCTGGTTGGCATCGAGGTGTTGCATCTCCGACACGATGGCCGCGGTTTGTGCGGGCGGCAGTCTGGTGAGGGTGTAACTCATCAGGCGGTCGAGGTCTTCGGTGGTGGATTTCTGGAATCCCCAATACGGGTACGTGCTGCTGAAGCCTTGCTGTGGTTGCAGATTGGTCATGCCGTAGGTCGCGAAATTGCGGTTGAACGCCATGTTGTCCGGTCCGCTGTACCGTTCCCAGAGCGTGTCGGCGGCGTCACTGTCAGACGAGTGCATCATGTCGACCATGAGTTGCTGATCGGCAGGGGTCAACGCAATCTGACCAGCGCTTGCCCGGGTCAATAGGTCGACCACCATTGCGAGCTTGATGGTGGATGCGGTCCAGATCGGCGTGCCTGCCGCGTCGTTGCGGTGAGCGAGCCCATTAGCCCGATCTCTCAGGACGTAGCCGACCGTGCCAGGACGCGTGGCAAGGTAGGCGTCCGCCTGCGCAATGCGCTGCGCCAGGTCGGCTCGCGCCACTGGTGCGGGAACAAAGAGCACCGCCGTCAACGAGAGAAGAATGGCGACGAGCGACTTCACGGACGTAGCTTGTCAGCCGCCAGCAGACGGCGGTAGGAGGCACGCCGTGGAAACACCGCGTTCTACGTTCTCACTACGTAGATTGCCGACTTCCCACCTGAGGGCGCCGTCAACGGTCCGACCAGGACATATCAACATAAATTAATATGTTGTGATGGCGGTGCTGCCGATCGATCAATGCGAACTGCTGTGCCTCGACTTGCCTCACGCAGAACAGATTCGGGCAGGGTTACCCTTCGGCTGATAATAGCCGCGCCGGGATCGCTGAGCCGACGCTATCCTATCGGCAATACCGGCCGCATCGACGCCGGTCTCATGACCCCGATGACACTCCCCGCGGATCTAGCCGCCCTGACACGCGACTGAGTGCCGCGGCCACCATGACCTCCGGGTTACTCGTTCGTCCCGCCGGCCGGTAAGACCACCTACGGTCTTGCTACGTATATAGTCGGCAGCGATGCATCGTCAAGCGCATTCCGAGCCACCGCTGCCGTACCCGGCAACATCCCCTAGGAACAGCCGCTGCCCTCCCCGGTACCTGTGTCGCACCAGCGATCGCTACGCGTAAGAAGGATGTGCCCCGATGGCTCCTGTCACACGAACTCTGCTGACCGCCTTTGCGGTTATCACCCTGATCATCGGGGCAGGCGTTTATCTCTCGGTGCGGGACCGGGGTACACCGGCCGCGGCGCAGGCACAGGTGGAAGACGTCGGCCGACTGGTCCGCGACAACAGTCGACGTCTCAACACGGCACCAGGGAGCGACGTCAACTTCGTCGAGTTCCTCGACTTCGAATGCGAAGCCTGTCGGGCGGCGTTCCCGCTCGTCGAACAGCTTCGAGCCGAGTACGGCGACCGTGTCAATTTCGTCGTTCGCTACTTCCCAATTCAGTCACACTTCAACGCCGAGCGTGCGGCCCGTGCGGTGGAAGCGGCCGCGCAGCAAGGAGAATTCGAGCCGATGTACAAGAAGATGTACGAGACGCAGAGCCAATGGGGTGAACAACAGACTCCGGCAGATGCGCTCTTCCGAGGTTTCGCCACGGAGCTCGGCGTCGACCTGGTCGCCTTCGATGCCGCCTACCAAGACCCCGCGACACTCGACCGGATCAATCTGGATGTCGCCGACGGTAAGGCGCTCGGCGTCCAGGGCACTCCGACCATTTTCCTCGACGGCAACCGGGTGAACTTCAGGACCTACGAGGACTTGTCGACCGCCGTCGATCAAGCGTTGAACGAGTAACCGCCAAGGTAGGTCATCGCCAAACGATCACCGCGCGGGAAGGAGGAAGACGGACATGCAGCGCGCCTCGCGTGACTGGGCCGTGGCGACAATCGCGGATACGCCCGAGGGTCAGAATCCGACGCCCCTGCCGTTGACGAACCAGTCTTCGCACCACCGACTTTCAGCCGCCCCACCGCTGGTCGTTCGTTCGCCGATTACCTATCTACGCCCTACATACCTAGATCAAGGGCGCTCGCCCAATGGGACATAATGCCTGCGTAACCGAGATTATTGCCGTCGACGAGTTCGGCGGATCGGCGGATTTGGCATCCAGTCGCGGCGGTCCCTTCATCACCGACATCGAGGTCTTGACGGCACTCGAACTCGACGATCTGCACGACTGTGCAGAGGAGTCGCCCTGGGTACTGATGCCATCGTGTCCTGCCGTCCGCGCATCGCGGCCGGCCCCACGACGCGCCCGCCCTCCGACACATCGCAAGGATCCGCCGGCTGCCGGCGCAACGCAAAGCAGGCTGCTGATCGTCGCGTTCGCCGCTGGTGCGCTCGCCGCTGGAGCCAACGCCGCGGTGGACGCACCGCAGGGGCGGACCGATCCGGCACTGGTCGCCGACACCATGCCACCCCAGGACCACCTTCCAGGCGCCTCAGGTATTCAAATTGCCTCAGTGGCAAACACTTTCGATTCTGTGATACACCGCGAGGAGTTCTCCAACGCCATCGCCTTCGCCGAGGAGCGGGCTCAGCGAGAAGCGCGCTTGCGACGCCCGCAGTTCGTCTTTCCCGCGCTGGGCATCCTGACGTCGGGATTCGGAACACGATGGGGCACCTTGCACGCCGGGCTCGACATCGCGAACGCCGTCGGTACGCCGATCTACGCGGCCTCCGATGGCGAGGTGATCGCCTCAGGACCGACACCGGGTTACGGCATGTGGGTCAAAATCCGCGACGTGAATGGCACTGTCACGCTCTACGGCCACATCGACACGGCCATCGTGCAGACCGGAGAACGCGTCACCGCCGGCGACCAGATCGCCACCATAGGCAACCGAGGCAACTCGACCGGCCCGCACCTGCACTTCGAGGTCCATCGAGAAGGCATCGAAAAGACCGACCCCATGTCATGGTTGGGCGAGCGCGGCGTGTCGGGTGGCTAGGGGCGAACGTTCAGCAGGGTGATCCGTACCGATCGGCCCCGTAAGCTGCCTACTGACTAACCCAGGAGGTTCGATCATGGCTCGGGTGCGTGGCTTCGGAGAACTCGAGGCGGACATCATGGATCGCCTATGGAACCGCGACCCCGAAACCGATACCACGGTCAGGGAGATCTTCGACGAATTGAGCGCCGAGCGTCACATCGCGTACACCACGGTGATGTCGACGATGGACAACCTGCACAGCAAGCGCTGGCTGTCGCGCGAACGGGACGGCAAGGCCTACCGCTACCGGCCAACCCTGACTCGCGAGGAACACAGCGCCCGCCTGATGTTGGAGGCACTGAGTGGCGGCGGCCGCTCGGAAGCGGTCCTCAGTCATTTCGTGGCGCAGATCGATGCCGAAGAATCCGCCGACCTGCGTGCTGCGTTGCGACGCCTCGCCCGTAAGTCGAGCCGGCGATGACGGTCGCCGTGGCATTGCTGCTGTACGTCGTGGTGGTCTTGGTCGCAGGATCGAAGCTACTTCTGCGGATCACCGCCGATGGCGGTGCCCCACGGTTGGCGATAACCGCTTGGCTCACTGCTGTCGTCACCGTGATCGGATGCTCGATCGCTGCAGTTGCGATGCTGTTGGTCGAAGCCGCCGGTCATTGGGGCAGCCCCGATGCCCTTCTGTTGTCATGCCTTGAACGCCTCCAGGCAATCATCCTGGGCCACGCCGGCTGGCCGGCCCGGATCGTTGCGACCGTCGCAGTGGCGATTGTCGTCGGGAGTGTGATTGCGATCTGCATGCGAGTCGGCGGCGCTCTGCGCCGGATGCGTAGACACACCTTCGAGCACGCGGACGCCGTGCGCCTGGTCGGCAGGTCCGACGGCAGCGACGTCGTGGTGATCGAGGCGTCCGAGCCTGCGGCGTATTGCGTGGCGGGCCGCCCACCGGCGATCGTGGTGACCACCGCCGCCCTGGCAACGCTGGACGAAATACAACTCGCTGCCGTGGTCGCCCACGAGCGCGCTCATCTCGATGGACGCCACGCCTACGTCGTGGCCGCCGTGCGGGGCCTGGCTGCGGCTCTGCCCAAGGTCGCGCTCTTCGGCAGTGCCGCTGCACAAATCGGCTCGCTGCTGGAGATGTGTGCCGATGACGCCGCCGCTCGTCGGCATGGCCGTCAGCCGCTACTGGCCGGTCTGCTGGCGCTATCCGGCGCCGGTACGCCCGCCCATGGCCTGGCCGCGGCCGGCGGTGCGGTGCTCGTTCGGGCCGAGCGTCTCACGGATCCACAAGAGGGGCTGGCCAGAATCCGAACTCGCGCCACATTGACCGGAGCAGTGGCAGCGATGGTTGGGACACCGGTGGCCATCGCCGCATTATCGCTGTCAGGTGCCTTGATCTGCTTTGCCTAGGAGATGCAGTTCAGCGCGCACCGCTGGCCGCATCGATCACCACCAAATATGCTCTACGCCAATCATTCCCGATCGGTTCCCAGCCGACGGATCTGCGCCGCACAACACCACCGCCGCCAGTGCGAGAGCCGCCAACAGTGCCGTCGCGATCCATCGGCCGGCCCGCCGGGCCCCTCGCTGCGGGCGCCCCGGAAGGTCCCAACCCGAACTCGGTCCGTGACAGTCCACGTCGAGGGCGCCTTTCACAGATCCCAATCTACTATGACACTACGTACGTGAACAGGTGCTGGAACATGCACGCACTGCGACCCGCACAACGAGCCGATCCGTCGCACCACTGCACGGCTTGGGATCTCGTCTACGTAGATAGTACGTAAGATGAGGCGGTGACCGCTTTGGCGATACGAACGGGATGGCACTCATGAGGCGCATCGATTCCGCGGCGAGACAGCGTCGAGCCATCTGGTTGACGACGACGCTGCTGCTCGTGAGTATCGCCGGCCTCGCACTGGGGCTCATCTCGTGCAGCACCGACTCGTCGTCGGCATCGCAGCAGCAGCGTAACGCCCAGATCGTCGACAAGGGAACGCCGTACGCAGACCTGCTCGCGCCGAAGCTGCAAGTCTCGGTGACCGACGGTGCCATCGGGGTTCCCGTCGAATCCCCGGTCACCGTGACCTCCGGCGCCGGAGTGTTAGGAGCGGTGACGCTGGTCAATGAGCAGGGCCGGGTCGTTGCCGGGAAACTGAGCCCCGACGGTTTGACGTGGAGTTCCGCAGAACCGCTCGGGTACAACCGGCAGTACACACTGAACGCCGAGGCGTTGGGGCTCGGCGGCAAAGCCAGGACCACCGCCACCTTCGAAACCCACTCACCGCGGAACCTCACGATGCCCTACGCGCTCCCGAAAGACGGGGAGGTCGTGGGCGTCGGACAGCCCATCGCCGTGCGTTTCGACGAGAACATCTCCGACCGTCTCGCCGCTCAACGCGCTATCAAGGTCACGACGAACCCTGCTGTCGAAGGCGCCTTCTACTGGCTCAGTAACCGCGAAGTCCGTTGGCGGCCAGCACAATACTGGAAGCCAGGCACGTCGGTCGAGGTGCAGGTCAACACCTACGGCGTCGATCTGGGCGACGGCTTGTTCGGCCAGGACAATGTCGTCAATCGATTCACGATCGGTGACGAGGTCATCGCCACCGCCGACGACAACACCAAGACGATGACTGTCCGAGTCAACGGCAACGTCGTCAAGACCATGCCGATCTCCATGGGCAAGAACGCGAGTCCCACGGACCGGGGCACGTACATCATTGGCGATCGTTACTCGTTCCTGGTGATGGACTCCTCGACGTACGGCGTCCCAGTGAACTCACCCGACGGATACCGCACCGACGTCAACTGGGCCACCCAAATGTCCTACAGCGGAATCTATGTCCACGCCGCCCCCTGGTCGGTCGGAAGCCAGGGACGCTCGAACGTCAGCCACGGCTGCCTCAACGCCAGCACGGAGAACGCAAAGTGGTTCTACGACAACACCAAACGCGGCGATATCGTCGAAGTCCTCAATACGGTGGGCCCCACCTTGTCTGGTACCGACGGACTCGGCGACTGGAACATCCCCTGGAATCAATGGAAGACGGGCAACGCCGTAGTCACGGGCTAAGAGCGTCGTACGTGCGAATCGTCAGTCGCCCGACCCCGCCCACAACCGGTCCCGCCACCGGTGATCCTGGGCTGATTGGCCGTGTCGCACCCCTCCTGCAGGGGCTGCGCGACCGCGTCAGCGTCGTGTACATCCGCAACCGGACATCTGTCGAGGCGCACTTCGGCGCCGGCCCGGACGCCGTCTACGAGATCGGTTCGATCACGAAAACGATGACGGCCCTGCTGTTTGCGCAAGCCGTGGCGGACGGCGAGCTCACCCCAGGCGCCCGGCTCGGGAGCCTGCTCGATCTGGGCGGCAGTGCGGCAGCCGATGTGACGCTCGAGGAACTCGCCAGCCACCGCTCAGGCCTGCCGCGGATCGCCGACCGGCCGCGCGATCTCATCGCCAGCGGCTTTGCGGTGCTGCGGCATCGCAATCCCTACACCGCCGATCTCGCGACACTGCTCACCCAGGCACGTGCGGCGAAACTCACCGACCGCGGCTCCTTCTCGTACTCGAACCTCGGCGCCGCCCTGCTCGGTGAGGCGCTCGCCGCGCATGCCGGGACCAGCTACCCGGCATTACTCGAGCGCGCTCTGCTCCAGCGGCTCGGGATGACGCGCACGTTCGTCCCCGTCTCCGCGGCGGAGCTGGCCCCGGATGCGCCGACCGGATGGAGCGCGAACGGCCAACGCGAGCAGGCCTGGACCCTGAACGCGTACTCGCCCGCCGGCGGAGTGCGCTCGACTCCGACGGACATGGCCCGCTACGCGCAGGCGCTGCTCGATCGGCGGACGCCGGGCCTCAGCGCGCTCGAACCGCGCTGGGATGCCGGCAGTGGCAGCCGTGTCGGTTACGCCTGGTTCACCCTGCGGGCCGGCAACGTAGATGTCACCTGGCACAACGGCGGCACGGGCGGGTTCTCCAGCATGCTCGCCCTCGATCGCGAACACGGCGCGGCAGTGGTCATTCTGGCGAACACCGCAGTCGCCGTCGACGACATCGCGATCCGCATCCTCGTCGATGCGACGTGACCAGCACCGTCGTCACGGTGGTGAACCTCGCCGTGGCAGCGTTACTGCTGACGGTCCCACGGCGGACGGCGTCCTAGCCTGGCGCGGTCAGAAACGCCGGCGGGGCACCGGTGACCGGTTGAGTGTGCTCACGACCGGCATCGCGATCGCCGCCTTCCTCACACTGGCACGGGCCCAGGCTGACTGGAGTCGGTTGCCGGTGGCGATCTGGATCGGCGCGGTGGCCGCAGTGGCGGTCGGCGTCGCGGGTGGGATTCGACGCTGGCCGGATCTGCCCTGGCTCGCCGGGCCTTCG
Source organism: Mycolicibacterium komossense (assembly GCF_025822605.1). GTDB lineage: Bacteria > Actinomycetota > Actinomycetes > Mycobacteriales > Mycobacteriaceae > Mycobacterium > Mycobacterium komossense. Next base: position 110,901 of record NZ_JACKTY010000020.1, read on the forward strand.
AACTGGCGCCTCGCCAGAACAGTTATGGCCTTGCGGTTTCGGCTGGAGTCCTTGCCCTGAGCGTGGGCTGAGCCGTTTTCAGTTCGACATGCCCCGCTCAGATAGCGGCGGCGGTATGTACCGTCTGACTACGTACGTACCACCCCTATACGCGGTACGGCGAAACATACACTGGGCTCTAAGCAAAACGGGGCGCAATCGAGATGAGGACCATGAACGCAGCCGGGCGCATCGTCGTGACGAGTCTCGTCGCGCTGGCCTTCTGGATATCAGGAGCGGGGATCTCGGCCGCTCACCCGATGTCGTCAGGTTCTGTGACCCTGACCGCGGCCGCAGCGGACACCAAGACCTCCGTTCTCACCGCAGGGGCCGCGGGCCTGGCGCTCGGAGGGGTCATTGCGTTCTGGCAATCGAGGAAGCAGCGGCAAAAGAACACCGTGTTCGACGAGGTACCGCCCGCCGATCCTCCAAAACCAGGCGACGAGAGCGCGCCACGGTGAGACCCTTGCACTGACGACCACTCGCAGAAGCCGACGCGGTCCCCTGTCCTCGAAAAGCTCTGGCCAATAGGTGATCTGGTGGATCGGATCAGATCGGGCCCCGCTTCTTGGACACCACCGCCGACGACGTTACTGGTCTGTGCATCCGAGCCACCCAGTAGTCTCGGGTGATGCAGCTACCCGTCATGCCGCCGGTGTCGCCGATGTTGTCCAAGTCGGTGGCCGCGATACCTGTGGATCCCGGTGCACTGTCGTACGAACCGAAATGGGACGGCTTCCGGTCGATCTGCTTCCGCGACGGCGACGAGGTCGAATTGGGCAGCCGCAACGAACGCCCCATGACACGGTACTTCCCTGAACTGGTGGCGGCCATCAAAGCAGAGCTGCCGACTCGGTGTGTGATCGACGGCGAGATCGTCATCGCCACCGACACCGGGCTGGATTTCGAAGCGCTGCAACAACGCATCCACCCCGCCGATTCGCGGGTGCGGAAACTGGCCGAGCAGACTCCCGCGTCCTTCATCGTGTTCGATCTGCTGGCGCTCGGCGACGACGACTACACCGGCAGGCCCTTCGCTCAACGCCGCGACGCGCTGATCTCTGCCCTGCAAGGGGCCGGGCAGTCGGTCCACCTCACGCCTGCCACCACTGATCCGGACACCGCCGGTCGATGGTTCGCGGAATTCGAGGGCGCCGGTCTCGACGGTGTGATCGCCAAGCCGCAGACCATCACCTACCAGCCGGACAAGCGGGTTATGTTCAAGGTCAAGCACCAGCGGACCGCGGACTGTGTGGTCGCCGGCTACCGGCTCCACAAATCCGGTCCCGACGCGATCGGCTCGCTGCTGCTGGGGCTCTACAGCGACGACGGCACGCTGGCTTCGGTCGGAGTGATCGGCGCCTTCCCCATGGCGAAACGACACAGCCTCTTCAGCGAATTACAGCACCTGGTCACCTCTTTCGACGACCACCCGTGGAACTGGGCCGCGCATCTGGACGGCGAGCGGACGCCGCGCAAGAACGAAGGTTCGCGCTGGAGCGTCGGAAAGGACCTGTCGTTCGTTCCGCTGCGCCCCGAACTGGTGGTCGAGGTCCGCTATGACCACATGGAGGGGTCGCGGTTCCGGCACACCGCTCAGTTCAACCGCTGGCGCCCCGACCGCGATCCGCGGTCCTGCACTTACGCACAGCTAGAACAGCCGACGGCGTTCCGTCTCGCCGATATCGTCGCCGGCCTCGGCTAAATCCGGCCGACGCGCTGTAACCCCTCGACGGTATCGGCTACCGTCTCGTCCGGATCACGTTGAAAGACACCGAGGTCCCGCTCGCTGGGGGTGTCATCGGATTCCGGCATCTGGGTGTAATACTGCATCGCCGCGGAGTTGATCGGGGTCTCGAACGGCAACTGGTCGCCGATCACGTCGAACAAGGATCCGAGCGCACGCAGCGCGACATCCGGAACCGGAACCACCACCAGACGGCGGTCGGCGGCAGCGCCGATCGACGACGCGATTCGGCTTACCGTCACCCGTTGCCCGCCGGCCATGTAACGGCGCGGCCCCTTACCCGGCTCCAGCAGAGCGGTATGGATTGCGCCGAGGTCCCGCACGTCGACGACAATCCAGGCGGCGCTACGGCCGGGGACACCGTGCATCTTCACGGCGGCTTCCACCCCTTCGGCTGCCTCGCCGAACTGATCGCCGGCCGGTGGTCCCAGCACCATGCCGGGGTAGGTGATGTTGACGGGCGCACCAGCATCCTGCAGACCCCGCGCGTACGCCTCCACCACGGCCTTGGACTTGCCGTAGCCGTCGGAGCCACCGACCACGGGCAGATCGGCATGCAGCACCTCCAAGCCGGGGCGGAACAGCGCCGAGAAGCTCGACACATGGATGATCGGATCCAACTTCGCTGCAACGGCCCCACCCAGCACGTTGCGAGCGCCTTCGAGGTTGGTATGCAGCATCTCGTCGGCGCGCGATGGATCTGTGGAAACCATTGCGGCACAATGGATGACGGCGTCACAGCCGGCCAGTGCCGCGGCGGTCGCCTCCGAGTCCGCGATATCGCCGACGACGTGGTCGCTGATATCGACGCCGATCTGCTCCGCACTGGTGCCCAGGCGGGCCGGGCTGCGTACCAGGAACCTGACCTGGTGGCCCGCATCCTGCGCGGCCTTGGCCGTCCATGCCCCGACGAAACCGGTGCCGCCGGTGACCAGAACCTTCATGGGGCCCAAGGTAGTGCATCACTGGGCCGGTCCGGTCGGACATTTGAAAACTGCCACCCCCACGCACCCAGCTCGATCCCCCACTCGCCCCACGGCGCGGACACCCGGCCCGCCGCAGGCCCGTCACTGAGGTTCACCACGACCGACCAGCGCCGCTCCCCTTCCCAGCACCAGGCCAGCAGCGGTGGCACAGCGTCGCACAACGTCCACTGTCCGCTTCGAAACGAACTGTCGTGCAACATCATCAGCAACGATCGATAGAACGAGGCCAGGTCGTCGTCGATCTCCTCACGAGGACCGCGACCCAGAAAGACCGGCACGTGAATTTTGCGGCCCTCCAGCTGTCCGTGATGGACCAGTCGGGCTCCCGTCTGCGTCAGCGTCGCCACGGCGACGGCCCGTTGCCGGGCCGGATCAGCGATGGCAGCCAGGCGTGGCTCGTCGTGGTTCTCCGCGAACCGCACCAGCCGTTCCTGATAGGCCGGATCGGACGACAGGTGTGCCCGGACCCCCGCGGCGTCGCCGTCCATTAGGCGGTCGTAGAGCTTCTTGTCGTAGCAGAAGTCGAAACCCTGCTCCTGCAAGGCATGTTCGGTGTCCCAGTAGGCCTCGGCGATGAAGCCGAACCCCGGGTGAGTAGCCCGAACGGCGCCGATGATCGTTGGCCAGTACTCCTGATCGGGAGCGGCGCCGACGCGATCGCCCCAGGTGCGGGCGAAGACCTCGTTGATGGTGAGCATGGCCATATCGCAGCGGACGCCATCGCATTGGCCGGCAATGTCGCACAGGGTCTGCGCCATCGCATCGCGCAGCGTGGCCGAGAAGGCGTTGAGCTGCACAACATCTGCCCATGCCGGGAAGTAGGGATCCTTGCCCTTGGCCGGCACCGCACCGTCCATCACGAAGTACTCGGGGTGCGTGGCTGTCCATGGGTGGTCGGGGGCGACGTGATTGGGCACGAAGTCGAGGAGCAGGGCGAGCCCCCGGGCGGCCAGCTCCGACCGTGCCACGGCCAGACCATCGCGACCACCGAGGTGGGCATCGACGACGTAGTCGCGGATGCAGTAGGCGGATCCGACGACGTCGTCGGGACTCCAGTCCGGCAACACCGCCTGGAAGGTCTCGACCAGATCGGGGTCTTGCAGGGCGATGGCTGCACCGCCCGGACTGCGCTCCCACACCCCCATCAGCCACACCGCGTCGAACCCGGCGTCGGCGATGGTGTCCCAATACTGTTCGGGCACGGACGACAGGTCAACGGATGTACCCGCAGTGGCGCGCAGGTCCGCCAGCCAGGGCCAGGTATTGATCTCGTAGATCAGCGGGTGGCGAGCCGAGGCCCATCGACTTGGCGTGCGCATGCATTAGATTCTCCGACGTGACCCGCACCGCCGGCGCGGGCAGGTTCGCTCCCAGCCCGTCGGCCGATCTGCACATCGGCAATCTGCGCACCGCCGTGCTGGCCTGGCTGTTCGCCCGCTCGACCGGCCGGCGCTTTCTGCTGCGAGTCGAGGACCTCGACGACCGGTCATCCAGCGATACCGCCACCCGACAGCTCGCCGACCTGACCGCGATTGGCCTGGCGTGGGACGAGCCGCCGGAGTTTCAGCATCAGCACGTCCACCGCTACGAGTCCGTGGTCGACGAGCTGAGCAGCCGGGGCCTGACCTACGAATGTTATTGCAGCAGAAAAGATATCCTGCAGGCACCACGGGCACCGCATGCGCCGGAGGGCGCCTACCCGAGGACCTGCCGCGACCTCACCGATACCGCGAGGGACCAGCGGCGTGCGGGGGGTAGACCACCCGCCCTGCGACTGCGGTCCGACACCCACGAGTACTCCGTGATCGATCTGCTGCACGGTGAGTACACCGGCGTGGTCGACGATTTCGTCCTGCGGCGCGGCGACGGGGTGGCCGCCTACAACCTGGCCGTCGTCGTCGACGACGCGGCACAAGGCATCGACCAGGTGGTGCGCGGCGACGATCTGCTGTCCTCCTCGCCGCGACAGGCATACCTGGGGACGCTGCTGGGCTACCCGACGCCCGTGTATGCGCATGTGCCCCTGGTGCTCAACACTGCGGGCAAGCGGCTGGCGAAACGCGATGGCGCAGTATCACTTTCCGATATCGGACGGGCTACTGCGATGGCCGAGATCGCGGCGTCGCTCGGGTTCACCGCGACGAACCCCGGCGGCATGCTCGACGAATTCGACCCGGCGCGGCTGCCTCGCCTGCCCTGGATCTACGAGCCGGTCAGACAGTGACATCCAGCGATGACAGCCCTCGCAAGGTGACATTCGGTTTGTAGACAGGTTCACTGCCGAGGCGGGCCTGCGGGAAGCGGGCGGTCAGCGCCGTGAACGCGATCCTGGCTTCAAGGCGGGCCAGCGGAGCACCCAGGCAGAAGTGCGCCCCGTGCCCGAACCCGAGGTGGCGGAGGTTGGCCCGCTCTGGGTCGAAGACGTCCGCCTCGGCATATATCGCCGGATCCCGTTGCGCCGCAGCAAGAAGCAACATCATGTTGTCCCCCTTGGGCACGGTGGTACCGCCGATGGTCAACTCTTCGGCAGCGACCCGGCCGGCCAACTGCACCGGCGGGTCATAACGCAGGGTCTCCTCGACGATGGCCGCCGCACGCTGCGGGTCCGCCGCCAGCGCCGTCCAGTGCCGGCGGTTCTGCAGCATCGCCAGAATGCCGTTCGCGATCAGGTTGACCGTGGTCTCGTGCCCGGCGATCAGCAGCAGATTACAGGTCGCGACTATCTCCTCCTCGGTGAGCTGGTCGCCGTCCTCCTCGGCGGCGATCAAGCCCGAGATCAGATCGTCCCGCGGATCGCTGCGTCGCCGGTCGATGAGGCCGCGCAGGTACTCACGCAGCCACTTTCCCGCCTTCAGCCGTTCCTCGAAGCCGGCAGGCAGCTCACCGGTGAAGGTGACAAACGGATCCAACGACTGGGCCAGCAGCGCGGACGCCCGACCGAACTCGGGTTCGTCCTCGATCGGTACCCCGAGCAGCCGGCAGATCACCGCAACCGGCAGCGGGTACGCCAGGTCGGTGATCACATCGAACCGGCCGGCCGCCGCGATGTCATCGAGCATCGCCTCCACCAGCGTGGCGACCTCACCTTCGAGAGCCTTGATCACCCTGGGCGCGAACGCTTTCTGGGCCAGCTTGCGCAACCGGGTGTGGTCCGGCGGGTCGAGAAACAGAAAGCCCGGCTGGCCGAAGGGGCGAGCAGGTTCGCCTGCCGCGATCGCTCGCTGGGCGACAGTGGACTTCAACCGGTCGCTGGCCGAGGACGGATGCCGGAACACCTCGTCACAGTCGGCGTAGCGGGAGAAGACCACCAGGTTCCCGTCGGGGAACACCAGCGGCCCGCGGGCGCGGATATCGTCGTACAGCGGGTACGGGTTGGCGCGATTGGCTGGATCCAGCAGCCGCAACAGCAGCCCCTGCGGTTCGGCGAGGCCAGAAGCAGTCACCCTGTCGATTGTGCACGCATGACGCAGTGCGCAGGCTCACCTGCCGATCAGCTGCGGGATCTCCGAGGCAGCGGCGGGCCTCCCGAAGTAGTAGCCCTGCCCGATATCGCAACCGTGCTCACGCAACCACACGGCGGTCTCGGCGCCCTCAACGCCCTCAGCCACCACGCTGATGTCCAGGTCACGGGCGAGGTCGATTACCGCACGGACCACCGCCGCGGCCCGCGCATCCCTGGTTACCGATTTGATGAAGTGCCGGTCCAGTTTGACCTCGTCGATGGGCAGATCGCGGAGATAGGACAGCGCCGAATAGCCACTGCCGAAGTCGTCGATCGCGACACGAATGCCATGGCGGCGCAGCCGGTGTAGTACAGCGGTCACCCGGCTGACCTCGTCGAGGGCCAGGTCTTCGGTCACCTCGAGAGTCAACATCTCCGGCGCAAGACCATGTTCGTCCAGCGCGTCGCGCAGTGCGTCGGGTAGGCGCTCATCGCGTAACAACGGCGCGAACAGATTGACCGCAACTCGCGGGTGCAGCCCCGACGAGGCCCAACGCGCCGCGTCGTCGAAGACTCTCTCCAACACCAGCTCGGTCACCGGCCGCATCAGGCCGTGCTGGCGCACCAGCGCCATGAAGCTATCCGGCCGCAGCTCGCCCAACTGCGGGTGCGGCCATCGCAGCAGCGCCTCCAGCCCGACGATTCGGTTGGTGCTCAACTCCAACTTCGGCTGGTAAACCACGTCAAGGCCGCGTTCGTCGACGGCGCGGCGCAACTCGCCCAGTAGGCGAACCTGCGCGACACCGTCGGACAGCTGCCTGTCGGCGCTGTCCACCTGATAGGCCACATCGGGTTCTAACAAAGTCATTTCCGAGCTGAACGTGTGCAACCCCGTCAACCGTGAGCGCTTCGCGGCGTACATCGCGATGTCGGCGCGGTTGACCAAGGTCTCCGGCGCCAGCTCGGGCTCGGCTGACGAAGCGACCGCCATGCCGACGCTCGGGCGCATCAGCATGCTCTCCCCGTCGATGACGAACGGCTCTGCGAACGCCGCGACGATGCGCTCGGCAACCATGTGGGCGTGGTCGGCCGGGCCTTCCAAGAGCAGGATGAACTCGTCGCCGCCCAGCCGTGCGACGGTGTCACCCGTCCGCACGCATGCGCTGATGCGCTTGCCGACGAGAACCAGAACGGTGTCCGCGGTCGGGTGCCCCAGGCTGTCGTTGACAAGTTTGAAATCGTCGAGATCAAGCGAGACAACCGTCACCGACCTATCGTCGTGGCGGTCCAGCATCATCGCGTGCGCCAGCCGGTCGAAGAACAGGGTGCGATTGGCCAGGCCGGTCAACGGATCCCGCAGCGCCTGTTCCGCCGCCGCGGCCAGCAATCGCCGATTTTCCCTGGCTGTGAGCACTTGTCGTAGACAGACCGCGACAACGACTAGTGGGACCAGAACTCGCTCCAGCCCCGACATGATCAGCGCTGGCCCAACAGTGCCCGCCAACAGCAGCGGCACATATGGCAGCCACAGCGACGAATCCAACGGAAGCGCCGCAGCAGGCCGTGGAGGGGGTGCGGGCCGCCGGCTCAGTATTGCTGCACCGGCGAAAGCGATCAGCGCCGCCGCAAAACCGATATCGGCCATGGAGCCGATCTGGTAGCCGGCCTCAGCTACGTGAAGGGCGTAGGCGTTGTGGGTGACGGTCAGCAACCCGAGCGCGGCGACAAGCAACCACAACACCCGTCGATCGCGGACATCTGCGCGGACGAGCGCCAGAAGGGCGATGGTCAGGGCAACCAGGTCCCCGATCTGGAAGAGCATCGTCACGACAACTGCTGTGTTCAGCCCCACGAAACTGTCGTAAACCCGGTGCAGTGCCGTCACCCACAAGAGCAACGACAAGCAGAGCACCGTCGTGGTGGCATCGAGCGCAAAACGCAGCCGTCGCTGCCCTGTCCGTTTGGCCGGAAACAGCGCCATTGCCAGCACAGTCGACGCGCTGAATGCGAGATAGAGGTAATCCACCGGCCGCGGAAATCGCTCGGGTTCGGACAGTCGGACTTGACCAATCCGGATCACGTCGGCAACGGCCCAGGCTGCCAGGCCGAAAGCCAAGATCCCCCACGCTGTGCGTCGGAGCCCGAGAGCAGATCGAGCCGCGGCCAGCGCACAGATCAGCGCGAACACAGCCAATGCCAGCAGAGTGAGGTTCTTGGCCATACCTCACATGACCTCGCCGCCCCATTCGGAGAAAAGCGGGAAAGCTACGGCGGCGCCGAGGCGCATCGCCAGTGCTCCAGCAAGATCGACAGCGCGCAATCGTCCGCAATTTCGCATGGCGCGCCCCGATCCCCGCGCCTGAAATTCTCGCGGCAAGTAGCGAGATTGGACCAGAAAATACCGCCGCCAGTCTAAGCGCTCCCCGTGTCCTGGCGCGGATTTACGAGCACAGGTATTACGGGCGAAAAGTTCCTCCGGCCCCGTCAGGCGGGACGCTGCGAATAATAGCGGCCGAGCACGTGATCGCGCAGTTCGTCGAAATCGCCGCTACCGATCGACGCCCGGATCCGGTCGACGAGCCGGATGATGAACCGCTCGTTATGAATCGTGCACAACGTGGCGGACAGGATCTCCTTGGCCTTGAACAAGTGATGCAAGTAGGCGCGGGTGTAGTGCGCGCAGGTGTAGCAGTCGCATTCGGCGTCGATCGGCGTGAAGTCCCGTTTGTACCGGGCGCCGGTGATGTTGAACCGGCCGTCGTTCGAATACACCGCGGCGTTGCGGGCCACCCGCGACGGCGAGACACAGTCGAAGGTGTCCGCACCGGCGGCAACCGCGTTGAACAAATCGTCGGGCTCGCTGATCCCGAGTAGGTGCCGCGGCTTGTCATCGGGAAGCTCGTCGGTGACCCAGCCGACGATCGTGGCCAGGTTCTGCTTTTCCAGCGCGCCGCCGATCCCGTAGCCGTCGAATCCCCGCCCGTCCTCGTCGCGGATGCCGACCAGCCCACGGGTCGCCTCACGTCGCAGGTCCTCGTACTGCGCGCCCTGCACAACACCGAACAGCGCCTGATACGGCTTGCCGGCCCGTGCCAGCGTCAGTCTGCGGTGTTCGGTCACGCAGCGCACCGCCCAGTCATGCGTACGACGCACCGACTGCTCCTGGTAGCTGCGGGTGTTGACCAGGGTGGTGAGTTCGTCGAAGGCGAAGATGATGTCGGCGCCGAGCTGATGCTGAATCCCCATCGACACCTCGGGGGTGAATCGGTGCGTCGATCCGTCCAGGTGCGATGTGAAGGTGACCCCGTCGTCGTCGACGCGGGCCAGCCGGTCCTTGCCCTTGGCGATGATGTCGTCGGCCTGGACCCGCTCGGTGTCCATCGCCAGCACCTTGCGGAACCCCGACCCCAAGGACAGCACCTGGAAACCACCGCTGTCGGTGAACGTCGGTCCCGACCAGTTCATGAACGTCCCGAGTCCACCCGCCTCGTCGACGACATCGGGACCCGGCTGCAGATAGAGGTGATAGGCGTTGGCCAGCACTGCCTGTGCTCCGAGTTCTTTCATCGTCTCGGGCAGGACGGCCTTGACCGTGGCCTTGGTACCGACCGCGACAAAGGCCGGCGTGTGGATATCGCCGTGCGGCGTATGGATCACGCCGGTCCGGCCACGCCGCCCCGGCAGATCGTCGCGCACCGTGAAGAAGTTGCCCACAACGGTCATTCAACCGGACCTCGTACAGATTTCCGGCACGGGGCCCGGCCCGCGGCCGCTACATTCGTGCGGTGGAGAAGTCAGTGTGGTTCACCGGGGCTGTGCTGATCGTCGGTATCGCCGCAGGCTGCTCATCGCCGCCGCAACAGCAGAGGCAACCCGGAGCGTTGGTGCCCGGCACCGCCGAGGTGACCATCAACGACCAGAAGCTGGGTAGCTTCCAGTCGGTGGACTGCACGCCGGCCGGCCACACCATGACGATCACCGCCGGCAATACCAACTCCGGCACCACGGTGGTGGTCTCGAACGGCGACAAACAGACCGTCACGGCCGTCACCATCACCGACCTGGGCGGCTTCACCGGCAGCTACACCCAGGGGTTGGCCGGTGACGCCGCAGTGAGCATGACCGGGGCGACCTATTCGATCACCGGCACCGCCGACGGTTTCAACACCGACAACCCCAGCTTCCGTAGCAACAGCACCTTCGCCATCAAGGTGGCTTGTTAGGCCGGACCGGCGTACCTGATGATTCCGCCATTCGCCGGACCTCCTCCCGAGGGCGATCCATACTGCAAGGCAGGTCCGCCGACGCCGACGGATCACAACATCAAAGGAGGACCGTTGTGAAGCGTGCTCTGATAGTCGCCGTCGGTAGTGCGGCGGTTGTGGTCGGGGGCTTGGCCGGCTGTTCCAGCAATAAATCCGCCTCGGAGAACGCCAGCTCGGCGACCGAGACCGCAAAGACCGCGGCGAGTTCCGCGACGAGCGCCGTGACGTCCGCGACGGACGCCGCCAAGGGCAACCCGCCGCCCGGAGCGGCCACTCTCAGCATCGACGGCGCCGCCCAGAATGTGGACGGCACCGTGGTGTGCACCAACCTCGGTGGCAACATCCAGATCGCCATCGGCAACACGACGGGTGGCCTCGGCGCACAGCTCTCCGATGCTGATCCGCCGGAGGTCAAGCAGGTCGGTCTCGGCAACGTCGGTGGCGTCGTGCTCGGTTACACCCCCGGCGTCCCTGGCGGCGAAGCGTCGGCCACCAAGGACGGCAACACCTACAAGATCACCGGCAAGGCGACCGGCATGGACACCGCCAACCCCACGGCGATGGTCACCAAGTCTTTCGACATCGCGATCACCTGCCCGTAAGCGCGCCGCTCAGGACATCGAGAAGAGGCAACTGGCCCTTCAACAGCTTCGCCCTGGCGACCGCCAGCGGAACCCACGCCACCCTGTCCACCTCAGGGAACTCCCGCACGCGGCCGGATCCCTTGGGCCATTCCAGCTCGAAGGTGTTACTGCGAGCGTCGGTGATATCGAGGTCGGCGTGTACCGCGAACGCGGTGACCACCTTGCCACCGGCCTGGCGCACCTCGCCGAGGTCGATCCGCGGTCCGGCGGGAGCCGGCAGGCCTAGCTCTTCGGCGAACTCGCGTTGTGCGGCGTGCCAAGGTTCTTCGCCGACGTCGTACTCCCCCTTGGGAATCGACCACACACCGTCGTCTTTACGAGCCCAGAACGGTCCACCGGGATGGGCGATCAGGACCTCGACGGTATTGTCGTTGATCCGGTAAAGGAGCAGTCCCGCACTGAGTTTCGGCATCCACCGAGACTAGGCGCCGACCGCGCGCTCGAGATCCTTGAGGGCGGTCTCGATATGCCCCAGTAGGCGCTGCAGATGCGGCACGCTGCGCCGGCAGCCGACCAGCCCGAAGTCGAGGTTGTCGCCGTTGTTGGCCAGGGTGATGTTCAGGGCCTGGCCATCCAGCACGATCGACAGGGGGTAGTTGCCGTCCAGGCGGGCGCCGTTCCAGTACATGGACTGTTGCGGCCCAGGCACATTCGAGATGACGATGTTGAACGGCGGACGGGTGGAGCCGACAAAACCCGGAACGCCGGACAGCCCCAGCGGCGCGATGTTCAAGGCGGACATCGCCAGCGCCTCCAACCGAGGCAGGGACGAGAACACCTCCTTGTTGCCGTGCATCGAGTTGCTGATGACTTCCAGTCGTTTTGCCGGGTCCTCGGCGTCGGTGCCCAGGTTGCACAGGATCGCACCGACCATGTTCCCGCCGGCGTCGGCCTCCGAATCCGACCGGAGGCTGACCGGCACCATCGCAATCAGCGGTGCGTCCGGCAGTTCGTTCCGTTCGACGAGGTAGGACCGCAGCGCCCCGGCGCACATCCCGAGCACGACGTCGTTGATGGTGACCCCGGCCGCCTCTTTGACCTTCCTGACCCGCTCCAGCGGCCAGGACTGCGCGGCCACTCGTCGGGCACCACCGATCTTCACGTTGAACATCGTCTTGGGGGCATTGAACGGAAGGGTCAGCTGTTGCTCCACCAGGGCAGCCTTCGCCAAGGACCAGGTCGAAGGGGCCAGACCGGCCACCGTGCCCGCCGCGCCGGTCAACGTCTGCAGGAGCGACTGTTCCTTTTTCTCGCGCTTCAAGGGCTTCAAGGGCTTCAAAGTCCATGGCACCCGGATCTCGTGATCGTCCGGGTCCTCCGAGAGGGTGCGCTGGGTGAGCTTGAGAGCAGAGATACCGTCGATCAGGCAGTGGTGGATTTTGATATAGACCGCGAACCGGCCGTCGGACAGTCCTTCGATCACATGGGCCTCCCACAGCGGCCGATGCCTGTCGAGGAGCGTGCCGTGCATCCGCGACGTGAGCTCCAGCAGATCGCGGACCCGTCCCGGTGACGGCAGGGCCGAGCGTCGGAGGTGGTAGTCCACATCGATGTCGTTGTCGAACGCCCAGCCGAGGTTGGCGATGCCGCCGAAGAGCGTTGCCGGATGTTTGCGGAAGGTCGGTTGGAAGTCGGTCTGGGTGACCATGCCGTCGTAGAGCTCGCGGATGAACTCACGCCCCGCGCCCTCCGGCGGTGTGAACAGTTGCAGCGCGCCGACGTGCATCGGGTGTTCGCGCGATTCCCCGAGCAGAAAAACCGAATCCGTGGGCGACATGAACTGCATGAGGTCGTGAGTACCCACGGTTACGCACCGGCACGCGCAGAACCGGCCTGACTCTCAGCCGAGCGTCAGAACTCCGTTGGCGTCCGTAACCGGAACGGAGGCCAGCGGTGCGGTTGCGGGCCCCTTGAGCACTTGCCCTGTCGCAGCACTGAATTGACTGCCGTGTGACGGACACACCAACGTCGTGCTCCCGGGTTGCGCGGCCACCGTGGTGCCACGATGGGTACACGTCGCGGAGAAAGCGACGAACTGCCCGGCGGTGGGCTGTGCGACGGCCACCGGTTTGGCGCCGGCCACGATGACGGCCGAGCCGACCGGCACTTCGGTCGCGTCGATCTGGTGACCGCCGGTGGCCGTCGAGCTGCCTTCGACCGGAGCGGACTTGGGCGCCTCCGACGCGCAGCCCGCAAGGAAACACGGCAACGCCACTGCCGCCGGCACAGCCGCGATGACTGCTCGCCGATTGGCGCTGATTTCACCCAGAGTCGACATATCTCCGAGGGTACGCACAAGAGCAGCCAGCCGCGGATTACCGGGGATTTCGGCGAGCTGATTGTTTGCCACCCGATAAGCCCGGGTATTTGAGCGTGCGACAGCGCATCAGTAGTTGATGGTGCCGATATACGGAAAGGTGAGCCATGGAGTCGCAGACCTTCCGCACCACCGTTTCTGACCGACCTCACCGTACGCATGCTGCACACCGCAAGGACAGCGGCCGGGCCAAGCGACTGGCTCTGTTCACAGTGCTGCCTGCCTGCGCTTCCGCAGCGGCAGTGTGGGCGTTACTCGACATAGCGGCGCCGTCCCCACCCACAACAGCCCCCGCACTCGGTGACGGCGCCGTGCAACTGGTGGGTCAGGTTGTCGCGGTGTCACCTGAGTCGATCACCACCAGAAGCACCGACGGCACCACCACCACGTTCAAGATCACCCCGGCCACCGCCCGGTTCAGCAGCGATGGCATTCCGAATCACGTTGCGGGTAATCCCTTTTCGGTGAACGAGACCGTCACCGTCATGGGTGTCGTGAACGACGGCACGCCGGTCGCCACGTCACTCGCCGACCAGAACTCCGGCGACGGACCTCCGATGGACGCGGTCTGACCAGGCTGAGAACCTACTTGTAGGCGGTCGCCTTCACGGCGGGAACCGCCTTGGCGATGGCCAGGGTGGTCGCCGGCGTCGTCTCCGTGACGGTGACGCCCTCGGTCATCTGCCCTGCCACACTCGACGGGGCAGTGGAGACCGGCGCATCGTCGACAATGGCGGTAAACAGGCCCATCGCCACTAGAGCGCCCCCGCCGATCACGGCCGCGAGCAGCTTGGTCCGACTGTTTTTCGTGCGTGTCACCGATTGTCTCCCTATCCATCAGAGGCACGCCGCGCAGCACTGCGCAAACCAGAAAAGCCCCGCCTGAGTTCCCAACGAGCTCACAGCAAACCGTGTCCACCTTGGAGAAACCTGGGGCCTCTCGGCGATAGCGCTGTGAATCTCGGTGACCGACTACCGCCCCGCGATGACGGCGGGATCCGGGACCAGCGAGCGTTGCGCCCACTGAAACACTTGCCAGACAGCTTGATCGCCGAAATCGTCGTGCACCAGACGGGCCGCCTCCGCACTGACCGGACACGCGTGATGCGCCTTTACCTGTACCTCCGCACAGCGCTCCATCAGGAGGAAATATCCGGTCGCGACGTCGACGCTGGAGCCCACGGTCAGCAGGCCATGGTTGCGCAGGATCACCGCTCGGGCGCCCCCGATCGCGGTGGCGATGCGCTTGCCGCCGTCGGTGGACTTGATGTCGACTTCCTCGTCGTCGAAGATCTCGTGGTCCTCGAAGAAGATGCACGACTCCTGAGAGACGGGCTCGAGCTTGGTGACGGTCGCCGAGAACGGCGTCCCGTAGGGCGTATGAACGTGGGCCGCAGAAACGATTTCGGGCCGGGCCTCATGGACGGGAGCGTGGATCCAGTATGCGGCCGGGTTGATGTGGCCGCCGCCCTCGACGCTCCCATCCAGACCGACCAGCACGAGGTCGTCGGTGGTCATGTCACGAAACGGCACGCCATAGCGGCCGAGCCAGAAAGCGTCGGTGCGCTGCGGATCGCGCGCCGAGATATGCCCGTCGCCGAGAGTTCCCCAGCCCATCGCACCAAAAACGCGGTAGGCCAAGGCAAGTCGACGTTTACGGTGCGCACGCAGTTCCGCAGGATCGTCGATTTCCGGCTCGTATGCCGCCGGGTCGAGATAGTCGGGGTCGGTTACCAGGTCGGTCATCACCCCATCATCTCAGCGTCCTGCGCAGGCTGCACAGAACGCCCGCGTCTGCGTCTGCTACCTCAGGCCGCGCTACGGATTGGTGGTGTCGACGGCGCCACCCCGCCCAGAACCCGCTATGTGGACCGTGATCTTCGCGACCGGTTACGTCGACGATCACGGCAAAGGTGTGGTTACCGCGTGCGGCGGCCCGAATCAGTTGATCAGCTTGAGTATCTCGGTGCGGTAGCGGTCCTGATCGGCAGGCGCCATCGGCGGCGCGAACGATACGACCAGGGTCGTCACCTGGAACAAGCCCCGATCCTTGGCGTAGATCTCCGCCTTGCCGGTCGTCGGGAACGATTTGATACTGACGGTGTCGGTGACGACCGACTGATCACAACCGGCGGACGGACAGTCCTGCGCCGTCGCGTTCACCGGATTGGGGGCGGCGAAGCCGGCCTGGTTGAGCGCGTCGATCAGCCCTTTGGCCGTCAGCCCGCCCAGTTCACCCTGACGGTCGGGCAGCGCGCTGGCCGACACGGCGGACGCCGGCGCCAAGGGCGCCTCGGCCGCGGGAGTGTGTCCCCCGCACCCCGCTGTCAGCAGCGCTGCGGAGACGACGATCGCTGCGAAAAACCCGCTGGACGGCACGAGTAAGAACCTACGCCCCCGGCAGCGGCACCCCGGTGGGCCGTAGCCCGTCGATCAGCAGGGTGAGGTGACGGGAGCGGCTCCCGGTGCCGCAATCGGTGTGGTGCGCGATCGCCAGACCCATCACGACCACGGCCTTTAGATCAGCCGCCTGCAGATCTGCCCGCACCACGCCGGCATCCCGGGCTCGCACCAGGACGCGCTCGACTGCGGCCCGATAGCTGGCCATGGTGTCCATCCCCATCACCGCGTGTTCCCTGGCCAGAGAAACCAGGACCGGATGCGCGGCGAACGCGTCGACGGTGCGAGTGATGGTCGCGACGATGTCGGTCCACGGATCCGGCCCGTCTTCGACGATCGCGGTGGCGATCTCGGCGGCGAAGACATGTTCGGCGACGGCCTTCACCAGGTCCTCTCGGGTGCCGAAACGGCGGTACAGCGTGGCGATCCCGACACCGGCGCGCCGGGCGATGTCATCCAGCGAGACGCCGGGCCCGTCTTGCTCGAAGGCCGCGGAGGCGGCGGTCATGATCCGCAGGTGATTTCGTGCGGCATCAGCCCGCAGCGCCGGAGCGGTCACCACGTAACCGGCAGTGACTGCGCACCGTAGATCAGGTTGTAGGCGTGGAAGCGGATGTCGTGGACCTCTTCCGTGAGGGCGAGGTTCGGGAAACGGCGAAACAGTGCGGGGAACGCGATGCGCATCTCCATCCGGGCAAGGGGTGCACCGAGGCAGTGGTGGACGCCATGGCCGAACCCCAGGTGACCGGGCGCACCGCGACCGATGTCCAGAGCATCGGGGTGGTCGATGAAGCGCGGGTCTCGATTGGCCGCCGGCAGCGACAGGATGACGATCTGTCCCTCTGGAATGACGACACCGTCGATCTCGACATCGGTGGTGGTGACGCGGGCGATGGCGTTCTGCACCACCGACAGATAGCGCATCAGCTCTTCGACAGCCGGCCCGACCGCATCGGGGTCATCGCGGACGACCGCCAGCTGTTCCGGGCGTTGCAGCAGCGCAATAGTGCCGAGCCCCAACATGTTCGACGTGGTCTCGTGGCCGGCCAGCAGGAGCAGGCCGCCGATACCGACCAATTCGTCATCGGTGACCTCGGTGCCGCGTTCACGCACCAGCATGCCGAGCATGTCGTCGCCGGGGTCGCGCCGGGCCCGCTGTACCAACGACATCATGTGCTCGCGGGCGGCGTCGCCGAGCGCCATCCGCTCCTTGACCGGGATGCTGAAGTTCAGCTGCCGGGTGGCGCGATGCTGGAATTCCTCGCGATCCTCGTACGGCACCCCGAGCAACTCGCAGATCACCAGCGACGGGATCGGCAGCGCGAAGCGTGCGATCAGGTCCGCAGGTGCCCCGGCTTGTTCCATGGCATCCAGATGCTGATCGACTATCTCGACGATGCGGGGTTCGAGCCGTTGCATTCGGCGGACAGTGAATTCCGGGGTGAGCATGCGCCGAATCCGTTGGTGCTCAGGCGGATCGAGCGCCAATAGGTTGCCCGCGGTCAACTTGGCGTGCTCGTCGGCGTCGAAGTGGGGGCCTCCGGCCCAGCCAGGCGGCTTGTGGTTGGAGAACCGTTGCGGATCAGCCAATGCAGCCCTGACGTCCTCGTGGCGCGTCACCAGATAGGCAGGCATGCCCATCGCGGTCCGCAGTTTCCGGACCGGTGTCGAGTCGCGAATCTCGCCGAGCGCCGGGCTGGGATCGAGCACGTCCCGTCGCATGTACAGCGGGACCTCAGTTGCCTGCGTCATGACAACACACTACGGACGAAGCGATAGTCGCGCTACCAGTTAGCTGAGGCGGGATCGTGTGCCCGTCCGCTGCTCGGGATCGGCGTCCGGACGCGGCTCAGCTAGGGAATTCGGTCGCGCTGAGAGCCACCTCGAAGTTCTTCACCCCATGACGGGCGAGGCCCATGAGGACCAGGCCTGTTCCTTCCAGCCAGTGCGCCATGTTCAAGCCGCCCACATCCAGCGGGCGCAACCCGAGGCTCTCGATGAACTCCGACACATGTGCCTTAGCCTGCACATCGTCGCCGGCGAAGAAGACATCCAGTCTCCGATCCCCCTTGAGGACATGGCCGAAGACGGTGTTGAACGCCTTCACCGCGCGGGCGCCGGCCGGGGCCACCTTGGCGACTTCTTGCGCGATCGAGGTGTCAGCGGGGATGGCGAGCCCGTCGGCCGCAGCATTGAAGGGGTTGCTGATATCGACGATGACTTTGTCCGCCAACGCATTTCCGTACCGGATGACGACCGGAACGACATCGGCGTATCTCAGTGCCACGATGACGATCTCCCCGGCCGGGGTGGCGCCGAAGTCTCCCGCCGTGGCGCCATTGCCGAGCGCACTGGCCAGGGCTGCGGCCTTGGCCGTATCGCGACCTATGATTTCGACGGCGTTGCCGCCCCGGACGGCCAGGGCGCCGATGGTGGATTGGTAGCCGGGTTCGGCCCGAGATGGCCACGGCCCGTTCGAGATCGAGCGGCGCCCTTACTCCGTATGGGCGAGAAGATCCCAGGGCTGCATACCGAGGTGACCTGCGAGGTGCCTCTGCATCTGGACGCCGGACGGCAGCGGGCGCCACCAGATGGTCACCTCGGCGATCTTGCCGTCTGCGTCGAGCAGGATGTAGTCCATTCCATTGACCACGGTGTCTTCGATCTGCAGCCGAAAGTAGGCCGCGTGGTGCGTCTTGCCGCTGAGGATCTCGATGTAGGTGAGGTCAGCCGCCGCGCCGACCCCCTGCATGGCTTGCAGGACTGCCTCGCGACCGGTGACCGGCTCATCGCCGAGTGGGCCGTACAGCACCACGTCTTCGGCGAGGATTCCGGAAAGGGCGTCTGTGTCTGCGCCGCCGTGCATGCTGTCGACGAAGGCCTCCACAGTGTCACGGTGCGAGGCGAAGGTCGTCATGCCGTTGTCGCTCACTCAGATCACCGTGGTCCCGCCGTCGACAACCAGTTCCTGGCCATTGACATAGCTCGAATCGTCAGAGGCGAGGAACAACGCGGCCGACGCGATCTCCTCGGGACGGCCCATCTCTCGCCGCGGGATCACGGACTCGAACTGAGCCATCTGCTCCTCATTCATCACCTGCGCCAACATCGGCGAGCCGACCTGACCGGGGGTCAGCACGTTCACCCGGATCTTGCGGTCCCTCAACTCCGACACCCACACCCGTGCGTAGGCAGGCAGCACGGCCTTGCTTCCCGCGTACACACTCCAACTGGGGTAGCCCCGCAGTGATGCGTTGGACCCGGTCATGAAGATCGAGCCGCCATCGTTGAAAAGCGGCAGCGCCTTCTGGACCGTGAACAGCGTGCCGCGCGCGTTCAACATGAACGCGGCATCGAAGTCCTCCTCGGTGATCTCGCCGAGCAGGCCCTGCTTGCCTGTCCCGGCACTTGCCCACAACACGTCGATCGCGCCCTTGTCCTGTTTGACCGTGTCGAACAACCGATCCAGATCGCCGAGGTCGGCCGAATCGCCTTGCACGCCAGTCACATTCCGCCCGATCTGTTCGACGGCCTGATCCAGCGCGTCCTGCTCTCGGCCCGAGATGAAGACGTGAGCTCCCTCGTCGACAAACAACTTGGCACCGGCCAGCGCCATGCCACTTGTCGCGCCGGTGATCACCGCGACCTTGCCATCGAGCTTTCCCATGATCACTCCATTTCGTTGACGGTGCCGATGTTATGTACACCGATCAGAGTGCTTAACGTATCCGCCGACCAGGGGGAACGCAAGCTATGTACACCGATCAGTACCAAACCGGGCTACGCTGCATGCATGACGGAGGTGGAGAAGGGGCCGCGAGGCCTGCGTCGTGGCAGGGGTGCACGAGAGCGCATCCTCAGCGCTTCCCATCAGCTGTTCCGCGATCAAGGCATCAACCGCACCGGCCTGGACCAGCTCTGCGCGGTGGCCCAGGTGTCCAAGCGCACGTTTTACCAGCACTTCGCCGGCAAGGATGAGCTGATCGCCGAACACCTACGGCGATTCGATCCCGACCTTCTGCCCGAGGTGTTCGACCGCACCGACCTGACACCTCGCCAACGACTCCTCGCCGCCTTCGACATTCACGCGCCCCTGTGCCCGTTCATCGCGGCGGCCGTCGAAATCCACGACCCGGACCACCCGGCACGTGTGCGCGCTTGCGACTACAAGACGGCTTTCGCCGCGCGGCTCACCGAGACCGCGCGCGAGGCCGACGCCACCAACCCCGAACAGCTCGGCGAACAATTGGCACTGCTCCTGGATGGCGCTTCGGCCCGCAACCGAGTCCTCAACACCGACACCTTCGCCACTGCCGCAGCCATCGCAGTGGTCCTCATCGACAACGCCGTCTCCCGCGGCAGCGGTGCCGCTTGACGCACTGTGAAACTCGACGTCGGCCGGTAACCTAGCCCGCCATCGCAGCCAGGAACGCCGGCCAATCCGGAAACAGGGCGCGATCGACAAGTTCGATCCGGATACCGGCCGGGTCGGTGTAATAGGCGAACGTCGAGAGCGCCTGCCCGCTGGGACGGGCTTCCTGCGTGCATCCAGCCTGCTCCAATTGTGCTGCGGCCGAACCGATATCGTCCACCCAGTAACCCAGGTGATGGGCCGGCGCGGTCCAGACCGTCCCCGGAACCTCCTGCACCAATTCCAGGTGCGGCGCCTGCAGCGAGTACACGAATCGGTTCACCAGATCACATTCTCCTGCCGCGGTAACCACCGACAACGCGAACTCCACGGGCTTCGTCCACGCATAGCCGGCGATCGCGGTCAATCGCTGCGCTGCCGAATCGAGGTCGGGCACGACGATGCCGACGTGGTAGAAATCTGCGATCGCGAGCGCGGGTTCATCGGGCGACATGCCGGTAATGCTCTATACCACCAATGATAATGTCAATCGCCCCGATGGAGAATCACGTTATCGCCAGGAGTCCATGTGCCGACCATGACCTTTGAAGATCGCGTCGCCATTGTCACCGGGGCGGGCGGGGGACTCGGCCGGTGTCACGCCCTCGAACTGGCCCGCCGTGGCGCCCACGTCGTCGTCAATGACCTGGGTGCCGCCGTCGACGGCAGCGGGCAGTCCGCATCAGCCGCCCAGGCCGTGGTCGACGAGATCACCGCGGCGGGCGGCTCTGCCGTCGCCAACACCGACTCGGTATCGACATACGAAGGCGGACAGGCGATCGCCGCAGCGGCACTCGACGCGTTCGGGCGGATCGACGTACTGATCAACAACGCCGGGATCCTGCGCGACGCGGCGTTCAAGAACCTGACCACCGAACACGTCGACGCGGTTCTTCAGGTACACCTGCACGGCGCCTTCCATGTGACCCGGGCGGTGTGGCCGACCATGCGGGAGCAGAACTACGGCCGCATCATCATGACGACCTCGGGCTCGGGCCTATTCGGTCAGTTCGGCCAGGCGAACTACGGCGCCGCCAAAGCCGGGCTGGTCGGGTTGATGAACGTCCTTGCCATCGAAGGGGTTCGGAACAACATCAACGTCAACGCCGTCTCCCCGATCGCCCGCACCAGAATGACCGAGGACACCATGGCCGACGTCGTCAAGGACCTCGATCCAGAGAAGGTGACTCCCGTCGTGGTGTACCTCGCTCATCACGATTGCGACCGCACCGCCCACATCTACCGGGTCGGCGGCAGCAAGGTCTCGCGGGTGTTCCTCGCGGTGACCGCGGGCATCGACGACCCCGCGTTCACCCCGGAAGCGATGGCGGCGGCGATCGATCAGATCGACGACCCCACCGGATTCACCATTCGAGGTGGTCCGGCGTGATTCCACGGACCACTCAGATCAAATAGCGGTCGAGGGCGCAGTGCCCCGCGTACTACGCCACCAGGACGCGACGCGGGGCACTGTCAGCCAGTCGGTTACCTCGTCGGTTACTCAGTCGGAGACGAAGTACAGCCGCTTGTTGCAGAACTCGTCCATGCCCAGCGGGCCCAGCTCACGACCGAAGCCACTGCGCTTGACGCCGCCGAATGGCACTTCCTGGCCCTCGTTGGCGGGCGAATTGACATTGGACATCCCGGTTTCGAGGCGTTGCGCAATTTTCTCCGCGCGGGCCCGGTCAGTGCTGAACACCGCTCCGCCCAAACCGTAGTCGGAGTCGTTGGCCAGCGTCAGCGCTTCCTCGTCGCTGTCGACCGAGTAGACCACTGCGACCGGACCGAACAGTTCTTCGCGGTACGCCCGCATCTCCGGGGTGATCCCGGTCAGGACAGCAGGCGAGTAATAGGCCGCCGGTCCCTCTCCCAGCACACCACCGGCGTGCAGCGTCGCACCCTTGGAGACTGCGTCCTGCACCTGCTCGTGAAGAATCTCCGCGGCTTTGCGCGACGACAGCGGCGCGAACGTGCCCTCCGCCTCTTCGGCCGGGTTACCGGGCTTGAGATCCTTGGCACGCTCGACCAGCTGACCGACGAAATCCTCGAAGATGTCGCCTGAGACGATCATCCGCTTGTTGGAGTTACAAGCCTGGCCGGTGTTTCCGATCCTGGTGTCCCAGGCCAGATTCGCCGATGCCTGGACGTCGTCGGAATCCAGCACCACGTAGGCGTCGGAGCCGCCGAGCTCGAGCACGCACTTCTTGAGGTTCTTGCCGGCGATCGCCGCCACCACGGACCCGGCCCGCTCCGAACCGGTCAGTGAGACACCGGCGATGCGACGGTCGGCGATGATCGTCTCGATCTGGTCATACGACGCGAAGATGTTGATATAGACACCCTGCGGCACGCCCGCCTCGTCCATGATCTTCTGCACGGCCAGCGCCGACTTCGGCACGGACTCGGCGTGCTTGAGGATGATCGTGTTGCCCAGCACCAGGTTCGGAGCTGCGAACCTGGCGATCTGATAGAACGGGTAGTTCCACGGCATGATGCCGAGCAGCGGTCCGATCGGCAGCTTCTGGACGTAGGCCTTGCCCTCGGCGGCCGTCTTGATCTCCTGCTGGGAGGCCAGAGCCGGCCCCTCCGTAGCGAAGTAGTCGAAGATATCCCCGCAGAAATCGGCTTCGCCCACCGATTCCGACAGTGGCTTGCCCATCTCCTCGGTCGCGATGGCCCCCAGTTCCGCTGCCTTCTCTCTGAACAGTTCGGCGACCCGGTGTACGACCTTCGCCCGCTCTTCGATCGGCACTGCTTGCCAGGACTTGTAGGCCTCGGCAGACGCGGCGAGTGCGGCTTCGACCTCGGTATCGGTGGCCAGATCGAAGGCCTCACCGGCGACACCGGTAGCCGGGTTGACGACTTGGTAGCGGGGTTGGGTCGAGACAGTGGCAGTCATTACTAGCTCCCTTAGCGCGGCGTTAGACCAACCAATCTAGTAGTGGGCCTCGCCGCGTGGTCACCGGTCTGGCAAGACCTCTCAAATTTCAGTCGGTATCACCGGCGGATGGCGAGGCCGTCGATGTTCAAACCGACGCCCGGGACGCGATCGCCATAGTCCCCGCAACACAAAACCACCCTTACCTGAGTGAACAGGAGGGCGGTTATGGCGGTGGCGGAGGGATTTGAACCCTCGGACGGGGGTTACCCGTCACACGCTTTCGAGGCGTGCTCCTTAGGCCGCTCGGACACGCCACCGTGTGGCAGCTTACCGAAGCGCGGCCTGCCGCCCTAATCGCTGGTCGAGCCCCGCGCGAGCAGTCACAAAAGACCCCTGAAAACGGCGTGTCGACGGGCAGTTTGCGTCTGCTCACGAGGAGAACGCGAGGAGTAGGTGACTCACCGCTGCCGGGCGAAGAACTCCGCCAGCGGGGCGGCGCATTCATCGGCCAGCACGCCGCCGCGCACTTCCGGACGGTGGTTGAGCCGCCGATCGCGCACCACATCCCAC
Source organism: Mycolicibacterium komossense (assembly GCF_025822605.1). Lineage (GTDB taxonomy): Bacteria > Actinomycetota > Actinomycetes > Mycobacteriales > Mycobacteriaceae > Mycobacterium > Mycobacterium komossense. The sequence continues at coordinate 134,603 of NZ_JACKTY010000020.1, forward strand.
AGCGATCCGACGGCCCCGGTCTTGGGTTCCCACGCCCCGAACACCACCCGGGCGACCCGGGCCATCACCAGCGCACCGGCGCACATCGTGCACGGCTCGACGGTGACGGCCAGGGTCGCGCCTTCGAGCCGCCAGCCATCACCGAGAACAGCCGCTGCGGCCCGCAGCGCGAGGATCTCGGCGTGCGCCGTCGGGTCACCCAGTTCTTCGCGGGCATTGACCGCCCGCGCCAGCTCGGTCCCCGCGGCATCGATGACGACGGCCCCGATCGGCACGTCACGCGGGCCGGCGGAACCCGCCGCGGCGAGCGCGAGGCGGATCAGCTGTTCATCGGTCAAGCTTGTCCAGCACCGCCGAGAGTTCACTCTCGAAGCCCATCTCGCGGGCGATGCGGCTCAGCTGTTCGTCGGCGTAGAGATCGGTTTCGGAGACGATCACACCGAGGACCCCTTCGGGCAGACCGATATCCGCGAGCACGCCGAGATCACCCTCCTCGAAGGGATCGGTGTCCTCGAGATCTTCGTCGTCGATATCGGCGTCCAGCTTCTCCAGCACCTCGGCGGCGATGTCGTAATCCAGCGCCGCCGTCGCATCCGAGAGCAGCAGCCGGGTCCCGGCCGGGGCGGGCCGGACGATCACGAAGAACTCGTCGTCGATATTCAGCAGCCCGAAAACCGCACCGGCGCTGCGTAACTCTCGAAGCTCCGTCTCGGCCGCGCTCAGACTGGTCAACGACACGGGCTTCAACGGCGTGCACCGCCATTTGCCTTCCTCGCGCACCACCGCCACGCCGAATCCGTCGGGGGCGTCTTGGGCTGGTGAAGCGTCCTGCTTCTGCGCCCGCTGTGGTCCCATGAGCGCTAACGCTAGCCCCCGCCAGGCCCCTTGACCAGCGGGTCGATAGCCACGTGCACGGATATGTCAACCTTGGATCGTGACAACCCCTTCTGAAACCCAGGTCTGCGTGCTGGGACTCGGGCTCATCGGCGGTTCGTTGATGCGGGCGGCCGCGGCGGCGGGCCGGACGGTGTTCGGTTACAACCGCTCGGTAGACGGCGCCCAGGCCGCGACGTTCGACGGTTTCGACGCCTCCACCGACCTCGACGCGGTCCTGAGGCGCGCCGCTGAGACCGACGCCCTGATCGTGCTGGCGGTCCCGATGCCTGCGCTGGCCATCATGCTCACGCATATCGCCGAGACGGCGCCCCACTGCGCGCTGACCGACGTCGTCAGTGTCAAGAAGGCCGTGCACGACGAAGTGCGGGCAGCGGGTCTGCTTCCCCGTTTCGTCGGCGGTCACCCGATGACCGGCACCGCGCACTCGGGTTGGACGGCCGGCGATGCCGGGCTCTTCAGAGGCACCCCATGGGTCCTGACCGTCGACGAGCATGTCGACGGTCAAGTGTGGACGACCGTGATGGAGCTGGCGCTGAGCTGCGGCGCGGTCGTCGTGCCCGCCCGCTCCGACGAGCACGACGCGGCGGCGGCAGCGATCTCACATCTGCCACATCTGACCGCCGAGGCACTCGCGATCACCGCCGCCGAGATCCCGCTGGCGTTCGCCCTGGCGGCCGGCTCGTTCCGCGACAGCACCCGGGTGGCCGCGACGGCACCCGATCTGGTCCGGGCGATGTGCGAGGCCAACCAGGCGGACCTGCTGCCGGTACTGGACCACACCATCGAGCTTCTGACGAAGGCCAGGGACTCGCTGGCGCGCCGGCGATCGGTGGCCGAACTGGTGGACGCGGGCCACTCCGCCCGGATCCGCTACGACAGCTTCTCGCGGCCGGACATCATGGCGATCACGATCGGCGCCGAGAACTGGCGCGACGAACTCGCGGCCGCCGGCCGAGCCGGCGGGGTGATCAGATCCGCTCTGCCAACCCGGGATAGTCGACGATGAAGCCGTCGGCGTCGACGGTGACCGTGGTATCGGCGACCGGCGAATGCAGCTTGATGCCGTCCGTGGTGTCCGGCCCCGCGCTCGTGTAGGAGATGGCAGCCTCTTTGACCGTCAGGTCGGGCAGCCACACGTAGACCACCGGCAGCGTCACCGACTCGGCGCGCCGATGCAGACCGGTACGCCGGATCGGCAGCGCGTTGAACAGCGGGCTGAACACCACATCGACGTCCAGCGCGCCGCCGTAGGCCTCGCGCGAAGTCTTACCGGAATGGTCCTGGACCAGCCACATGTTCTCTTCGTCGCGCGCAATGGAGAGCTGCCGTTCGCGCTGCGCCAGGGTGACCGTCAGCGACAATCGTTTGGTGGCCCCTGTCTCATCGGTCACCAGGTCATAAGACGCGCTGAACGCCGGAATGGAATCCGTAGCGGCGGAGACGATCCGGCCGTATGCCTTGATCCGGTTGCCGGACAATTGCACCCGCACCGATTCCATTCGGGGATCGTCGTGCGCGCGCCACGTCAAAACCGCGGGCCAGGCGCCTTCTTTTTCGTCATCGGCTGCACTCACTCATCTACCGTAAGCGACGGATCGCCTCGTTTATAGGGCGGTCCGGAACTCGTCTCGATTGGCCGCTTTCCGGCGGGCCGGCTTTCGAACGCCACCTCGTCGTCGAGCAACGGCTGGGGCATCCGGCTCGACCCTTTTCGAAGCCGGCCCGAACCCGGCACCGAGGCCCACACCGCAAAGGCGAGCACCGCGTCGAGGATCAGCGCGAGCACCGTCACGAGCAGGGCCCCGACCAGCGCGATGTAGAACTGTCGCACCTTGATGCCGTCGATCAGATAACGGCCCAGGCCACCGAGGCTGGCGTACGCCGCGATGGTCGCGGTCGCGACCACTTGCAGCGTGGCGGTGCGCAACCCACCGAGGATCAGCGGCAAGGCGTTGGGAGTCTCGACCCGCAGCAGGATCCGCGTCTCCGTCATGCCCATCGACCGGGCGGCGTCGACGACGGTGCGGTCGACGTTGGAAATACCCGAGTAGGTACCTGCCAGCAACGGCGGAATGCCCAGCAGCATCAGTGCGATCGTGGGCGGCACCAGACCCAGCCCCCACAGCAACACCCCCAACAGCAGCACTCCCAGGGTGGGCAGTGCGCGCAAGGCGTTGACACCGGTGACGACGAGGAACGTGCCGCGGCCGGTGTGCCCGATGATCATCCCGATCGGGATGGCGATCAGCGCCGACACCACGACCGCGACAGCGGTGTACTGCAGGTGTTCCAGGATCCGCGCGGTCAGCCCGGCCGGGCCACCCCAGTGTGCGGCGGTGAAAATATAGGACAGCGCCTGATCCAGGAAATTCACTTGGTCACCAGCGCCTTCAGCTTGGTAGCCCGCGGGACTCGAGTCGCCCTGGTCCAGGGCGTCAGAGCTTTGCCTGCCAGCATGATGAGGGTGTCGATGACGACGGCGAGCACGAAGATCGCGATGATGCCCGCGACGATCTGGTCGCTCTTGTTGGCCTGATAGCCCTCGGTGAACCACGTACCGAGGCCCCCGATACCGATCACCGAGCCGACCGACACCATCGAGATATTCGTGACGGCGACCACCCGAAGGCTGGCGACGAGCACCGGAAGAGCCAGCGGCAGTTCAATTTTCAGCAATCGAGTGACGGGCTTGTAGCCGACTGCGGTGGCGGCGTCGAGCACAGCCGGGGGCACGGCATCCAGCGCCTCGGGTACCGCCCGTACCAGAAGCGCGGTGGTGTACAGCGTCAGCGCGACGATGACGTTGGCCTCGTCGAGAATTCGGGTCGGGATGATCAGCGGGAGCACCACGAAAAGCGCCAGCGACGGAATGGTGAAGATGATGCTGGCGGTGACGGTCGTCAGCCGTCGCAGGAACGTCGCACGCTGCACCACCCCACCCAGCGGCACCGCGATGATCAAACCGAGCACGATCGGGATCAGTGAGAGCCGAAGATGTATCAGCGTCAGCGCCCACGCCTTGTCCAGGTGCGTCAGCAGATAGGTCATGGTTAACCCCGCTGGTTTTCCAGCGCCACGATCACGTCGCTGGCCAGAACCCCGCCGATCACCTTGCCGTTCCCGTCGACGGCGACGCCGATACCGGCATGCGACGACAGAGCGGCATCGAGGGCCTGGCGCAGGCTGTCGTCCGGATGGAACAGCGAACCACCGGCGATTGTGCTGTCGTAGAGCGCTTTTCCGTCCCGATGCAGCCCAACCCCGTCGGCGTTGATCCAGGCGTAGGGCTTGCCGTCGTCACGGGTGACCAGCATCCACTCGCCGGCGCCGAGGTTCAGCGCGTCGATCTGCGCCTCGGTCACCGATGCGATGTCGTGCAGCGGCAGGCCGGTGGCGTGCCGGAACTGCAGTCCCCGGTAACCGCGGTCGGCACCGATGAAACCGGAGACGAAATCGTTGGCAGGGTTGGTCAGCAGTCGTGAGGGTTCGTCGTACTGCTGCAGAGTGCCGCCGGGCCCGAAGACCGCGACCTTGTCGCCGAGCTTGATGGCCTCGTCGATGTCGTGGGTGACGAAGACGATGGTCTTCTGCAGTTCGCTCTGCAGGCGCAGGATTTCGGCCTGCAGTTCTTCGCGCACCACCGGGTCGACGGCGGAGAACGGTTCGTCCATCAGCAGGATCGGCGGGTCGGCGGCCAGCGCCCTGGCCACCCCGACGCGCTGCTGCTGGCCGCCGGAAAGCTGCGCCGGATAGCGGTTGGCGAGCTTGGGGTCGAGCCCCACCCGTTCCAGGACGCCAAGGGCGGCTTTGCGTGCCGAGCGCCGCGACTCCCCACGCAACACCGGCACCGTGGCGACGTTGTCGATGACTCGTTGATGCGGCATCAGACCCGCGCTCTGGATGACGTAACCGATACCGAGCCGCAGTTTGACCGCGTCGACCTTGGTGACATCGTTGCCATCGACGCTCAGCGTGCCCGCGGTGGGCTCAATCATCCGGTTGATCATCCGCATGGACGTCGTCTTCCCGCACCCGGACGGGCCGACGAACACCGCCAGCGTCCCGTCGGGAACGTCGAGCGTGAGGCTGTCGACGGCGACGGTACCGTCCGGATACTTCTTCGTGACTTGGTCAAAGGTGATCATCTAGGCGCTCACTTTTCCGGGATCGGCTTGTCAAAACCGTTGTCCTGCACCCATTTTTTGGCCGCCTCGTCGGGATCGACCCCCTTGTTCCCCTCGACCGCTTCGTTCAGTTCGATCAGACCCTGGGTGGTGAGCTTGGCTGATACGGCGTCGAGCACGGTCTTGAGTTGGTCCGACATCTTCTGCGAGCTCACCAGTGGAACCACGTTGGCGGCCAGGAAGTTGTTCTTCGGATCTTCGAGCACCACGAGATTGTTCTGCGGGATCGCCGGCGAGGTACTGAAGATGTCGGCCGCGGTGACGGTGCCGTCGGTGAGTGCCCGGACTGTCGCAGGGCCACCCCCGTCGCTGATGGAGATGAAGTTCCCCGGCGCGATGTCCAGCCCGTACTTCGCTTTCAGCCCCGGCAGACCCTCGGCCCTGGTCTCGAATTCCGACGGGGCACCGAATTTGACCTCCGGCGAGTGCGCGGCCAGATCGGCGATGGTCTTCAGGTTCCACTTGTCCGCAGTGGCCTTGCTGACGGCCACGGTGTCGGTGTCGTTCGCCGGTGACGGCGTGAGGATCGACAGGTCGCCGGGCAGGGCACGGACGAGCGCCAACTCGACGGCGTCGGGCGTGGTCGCCGTGGTCTGTTTGTCGAAGTACTGCAGCAGATTTCCGGTGTACTCCGGCACCAGGTCGATCGAATGGTCCTTCACGGCCGGGATGTAGGTCTCGCGACTGCCGATGCCGAACTGCCGGCCGACCGTGAACCCGTTGGCCTCCAGCGCCTGTGCGTAGATCTCCCCGATGATCTTCGACTCCGGGAAGTCGGCCGAGCCGACCGTGATGGACTTCAAATCTCCCGATATCGCGCCGCCGCCCAGCGGATTCGCACTCCCGCAACCAGCCAAGAAAAGTGCAGCAACCATGATCGTCACCGCAGGCGGCCAGCTACGCACACGTTTTCGCAGCGTGGTCATGAGATCGACACTAACGGCATAGTCGCAGCTACGCCGACCTTTATCGCACTGCGAATCAATTCCGTGGTTTCTTTTGGGCGGGTAAAGGGCAAAGATGATTCCATGAGCAGCGATCCGTACGCGACGCCCGAACCGCCGGCCGTCCCGGCGGATATCCCCGTCGCCGCCCAGCCCAACCCGAAATCAGCAGTGAAGTTCACTCGCGCGTCGGCATTATGGTCAGCTCTGATCGCCGGCTTCCTGATCCTGATCATCTTGTTGATCTTCATCGCCCAGAACACCGAATCCGCACGGTTCGCCTTCCTCGGGTGGAGTTGGAGCCTGCCATTGGGGGTCGCCATCCTGCTGGCCGCGGTACTCGGTGGCCTGATCGCGGTACTGGCCGGCGCGGCCCGGATCTTCCAGCTGCGGCGGGCGGCGAAGAAGAACCTCAAGGCCGGGCTCCTTTAGCGGATCGACACCAGGTCGTCGACCGGGTCAACGGGCAGATTTCCGTCGACGACGGCCGTCACTATCATGTTGTTCAGATTGATCGAACCCTTGTGGTTGTCCAGGAACGCGGTATCGGCGGCGTCGCGTCCAGTAGCGATGCGCACCAAGGTCTGCCGCGGCGCCAGGCAGGTCGCGTCGACCACTCGCCAGTGATCTTCCACGTAGGCCTCGGCGACAGCGTGGAAATCCATCGGCGACAGCCCGGGGGCGTAGACCGCGACGAGTCGGGCCGGCACGTTGACCGCACGCAGCAGCGCGACCACCAGGTGCGCGTAGTCCCGGCACACCCCGGCTCCGGCCAGCAGGGTGTCGACCGCGCCGTCGATGGGATCACTGGAACCCGGCACATAGCTGAGCCGGGTGCCGACCCATGACGACACCTTCTCCAGCAGGTCTGCCGATTCGACGAACGAGCCGAATTCCGTTGCGGCGAACCCGTAGAACTTATCGGCCTCGGCATAGCGGCTGGGACGCAGGTACATCGACAGGTCATATTCGCTGACCGGCGCCGGGTGAGTCTGGCCGATGACGGTGGCCGAGTACTCGACGTGCAGCTGACCCGGCTGAGCATCGAATTTGTGGATCCGATTGCCATGGGCGCCGCTGATCTCCATCGGCTGGATGTGTTGACCGTCCAGGACGAATGACAGGGCTTCGTACACCTCGGTATCGGGGTGTGGAGCGACCGCGATCTGGAATTCCAGTGTTGTTGCCGCGGTGATCTCGACATCGAGCACCGCGCCGACTTCACGCTTCATGGGGGGCACACTTTCTTTTGAAGGGAAGCCTCAGGGCCACGCGATCTCTACCCGGCCAATGGTGAGTTAAAACCGTCTGGCGCCCGCGCGCATGTCGAGGGTCGGGGCGTGTTTCCGCTGTGAGACCTCGACCGACGGGATAGGTTTGCCGGGTCGATTAATTATTCGAGGGGTCAATATGGAAATTTCTCTGCGCCCGTGGCTGACCACCGGTGTCGCACTCGTGGGCGCCGGGGCCATCGCGATGGCCCCGGTCAATCCGATCACCGCGACGCCGACCATGGCGGTCCCCGCCATTTCCGCGCCTGCGGTACACACCACCGCGTTCGAGCTGCCCTATATCCTCACCTTGCCGATCGTCCGGCAGGACATCAGGAACCGGATCGACTACTGGGTCATCTATCTCAACGGACTCGGACAGGCCGGCGTCGGCGCATTCGACACACTCGTCTCGATTCCACAGACCGCGGTGACCATCACCCAACAGCTGCTGCAACTCGACTTCGTCGGTGCGCTCAACACCTTTTCGACCGCGGTCCGCGACGGCGTCGTTGCGGTCGGGCAACCGCTGCTGAACTCGCTCATCGAGCGTAACCAGATGGCCCTCGTGATCCAGACCGCCCTACAGGCTGCGGCCCCGGCCGCCTTCTTCTCCGTGGTGAACGGCGTCCTTGCCGCTGGTAACGCCCTCACGACGTCGGTGATCGTGGGCACCCAGGATCTGGTCAACGCCTTCCTGACGTTGAATCTGAGCAATATCGTCAACGCCGCGATCGACGGCACGGCGGGATTCGTGCAGGCCCTGGGGCAGGGTGCGAGTGACATCGTCACGGGGATCGAGAGTGCGCAACACCTGATCTCCGACGCGCTGGCCAGCCGACCCACATCCAGCGCCGCCGCGGTGCCCGACCTGACCAAGGCCACCGTGGCACTCAACGTCGATTCGACGGGTCCGTCGCAGGGCACGTCGACCAAGTCGGCCGTCCCGAAGGCAGCAGCGCCCGAAGTCGATTCGCCGGCGGAGACCACCGACATCACACCGATCAAGACCGCCGGTCCGGCCCCGACGGGCAAACGTTCCGCCACTCCCAAGGCCGCCCCCGGCTCGGCGGTGGCGGCAGCGTCAACGCGCGCAGCCCACGACGCACCCGGCGTGCAGAAGAAGACGCGGGCGGGATCCTCGAAAGACTGACCCCTACCAGCGCTGGTTGCGAGGCAGCAGATCCCAGACGTGTTCGGTGCCGTTGACCGCGGCGACGGTGGGCTGACCGCTGCGCCCGTACAGCAGGCGGGTCACCGACGCGTAGTCGATGGGGAAGGACAGCATCCGCCGAGTGCCGAGGATCTCGTGCAGCAGCACGTTGATCACCCCGCCGTGGCTGAACACCGCCACGGTGTCCTCGGCATCGGCGGCGGCGACGATATCGGCCAGCGCGGCCGTGATGCGGGCCCGGAATGCGTCTTCGTCGACGCCGCCGGGGAGACGCCCCTCGACCATCCGTGCCCAATCCTCCGGGCGTTCGGTCCGCAGTTGTTCGATGGGCACGTAGTGCGTCATGTCCCGGTCGTATTCGGCGAGCCGCTCATCGATCTCGATGGTCAGGCCGCGGGCGGCGGCCGCCGGTTGCCCGGTTTGGATGGCGCGCCGCTGCGGGCTGCTCACCACTCGCACGATCGGGAACCGGGCCAGCGCGTCCGGCAGCCGCTTCGCCTGTTCGATGCCGGCGGCGGACAACTCCGGGTCCGCGCCCTGGCCGTCCTCACTGCGGTTCGGCAAGGCATGCCGGACCAGGAGCAGTTGCATTGTCGTCGTCCTTCTTTATCGGGCTGTCATCGTCACGCGCCGTGTAACGATATTGCCCATGCGCGCCTTCGACTGCCCGGTGTGTCACAGCTTCACGCCGTTCGAGGCCGATCACTGCCCCAACTGCCAGGCCGGCGTGGGTTTGCACCTGCCGTCGAAGTCGATGGTCGCCATCTCCGGCGAAGCCGCCGTGATCGACGGGCAGCGGTGGGTGCGCTGCACTCAGTCCAGCACCTTGGGGTGCAATTGGCTGGTCCCGGCCGAGGACGACTCCGCGTATCAGCGGGGGCGCTGCCTGTCCGATTCGCTGATCCGGCGCGAACCGGAGACCGATGACACGATCGCCAGAGAGAAGCTTGTTCCCACGGCGGCGGCGCTGCGCCGGTTGGTCTATCAGCTCGCCGATATCGGTCTGCCGATCGAGCCGTTCTGGCGGCGCGACGGCGGCTTGGCCTTTGATCTGTTGTCGAGCTACACGACCGGAGAGAAGGTGCTGATCGGCCACGCCGGCGGAGTGATCACCATCGATCTCGTCGAAACCCTGGATGCCTACCGCGAGACGTTGCGGGTGGCACTCGGCGAGCCCTACCGGACGATGTTGGGCCACTTCCGCCATGAGGTCGGCCACTACTACCAGCACATTCTGGTCGAAAATGGTTCTGGCGCAGCGCTTTATCTCGCCGAGTGCCGAACCTTGTTCGGCGATGAGCGGGTCAGCTACTCCGAAGAAATCGCCCGGCACTACACGCTCGGTGCCCCGCAGGACTGGCAGGATTCGTTCATCTCCGAATACGCGACGATGCATCCCTGGGAGGATTTCGCCGAGTGCTTTGCGCACTACCTGCACATCACGGAGACCATCGACACCTGCCGTGAAGCGGGCATGGTGCTGGTCGCAGACAAGGTCCGCTTCGCCGCGCCCCGCGATATCGAGCCGTTGGAGTCGTATGCCGACGTGCCGGTGGAGCGGCTGCTGTTCGACTGGAAGTGGATATCTCTGTTGCTCAACAGGGCCAACACCGCGATGGGCAAGAATCCGTTGTACCCCTTCGTGATTCCGCCGCCAGTGACCGCGAAACTGGGATTCGTCCACCGGGTGGTCCGCGAGACCGCGAAAGACCTGGCGCCATGACGCGGCCGGACACCCGGGTTTCCGGTGCGGTGGCCCGCGCCTTGGACGACCGACAACGGGAGGCCACCGAAGAGGTCGAGAAGATCCTGGCCGCGACGGTGCGGGTGATGGAACGGATGGCCCCCGAGCCGCCCCGGGTCGCCGATATCGTCGCCGAGGCCGGGTCTTCCAACAAGGCGTTCTACCGCTACTTCGCCGGGAAGGACGAGCTGATCCTGGCGGTGATGGAGCGTGGGGTGGCGATCACAGTCTCCTATCTGCAGCATGTGATGGCCAAGGAGACCGAACCGGCGGAGAAAATCACCCGCTGGATCGAAGGGTGCCTGGCCCAGGTCGCGGACCCACATCTGCTCACTTTCAGCCGGGCGGCGATCAGCCAGATGTCGGCGACGGCCAACCAGCAGGTCGCCGACAGCGAGATCCTGTTCCCGATGCGCGCCCTGCTCACCGAACCCGTTGCAGCACTGGTAAATTCCGATCCATCGCGCGACGTGGACAGCATCTTCCTGTGCACCACGGGGACCATGCGCCGGTACGTTGGCTCCGGCCACCGCCCCGACCAGGCCGATATCGATCACCTGGTGAGTTTCTGTCTGCGGGGTATCGGCGCGCGGTGACGCGGTGATGGGCGCGCCGCGGAAGAAGTAGGTTGTCGAAATGCCCGCCTAGCGAGCGAATTCGAACAACGTGTCGGACGCTCATGTGAAGGTATCGGCATGGACGGCACGAGAATCTTGCGCGGGATCGAGCTGCGGTACGCCCTCACCGAATTCCTGACTCAGCATGGACCCACGAGCATCAGCGGTTTGATCGATGGCCTCATTTGGCAGGGTTTCGTCATCCATGGTGATCCGCCCAAATCAGTCTCGGACGGGCTGCGCTGGGAGCGCAGACACGGGAGAGTGCGACGGCTCGGCCGCGGAATGTACGGTCCCCTCACGATGCCGCGCGCCACGGAGTATCGAATTCACAAGCGGGTCATGACCCTGCGCGCCGAAGCACGCCGAATTCGCGCGCAGGTGGCCGATTCACCGGACGACTGGGACTGGCTCGAAGGGTAATTCGCTCGCTAGGCGGGCAATTCGAACCCCGACTTCCCGGCGGCCAACCCTGAGTCGCCCCCGGCGAGGCTCAGGGCGTGATGATGTTGAAACTCGGATCCGGCTTGTCCAGCACACCGACCAGCTGCTGCAGTACCTCGGTGTCACCGACGATGTCCAGGCCCGGTGAGGTGAAATCACCCGTCGCCAACGCCAACAGCCTGACCGTGGCCGCCAGCTTCAACGTCACCCCCGCCGTCGACTCGTCGGCGGCGGTCCTCCGGTACACCAGCACCCCATTGCGCAGTGTGAGCCGATAGTTGGCACCCAGATCGGCGAACGAAATATCAAGGGCCAGGTCAAGATCCCACGCTGCAGGGCCGTTGACACTGAGCGAGAGGGCATCAAACATCTGCTCCGGCGAAAGCTGGGACAGCATCGTCACCGACGTGGTCTGTGTGGGTGTGCCGAAGTTCCCGACCCGCAGTTCGGTGGCGCCGGCGAGGAAGAAGTTGCGCCACGGTGCGCACTCCGCACCGTAGGCCAACTGCTCCAGGGTGTCGGCATACAGCGCCCGCGCGCCGGTATGGTTCTCGTCGGTGAAGATGGCGTGATCCAACAGCGTTGCGGCCCAACGCAGATCGCCGTCATCGAACGCCTGCTGGGCGACCTCGACCACCCGGTCGACACCACCGATGGCGGCCACATAACGCGGCGACAAGGCCTCCGGCGGGTGCGCCCACAACCGGGCCGGATTACCGTCGAACCAGCCCATGTAGCGCTGGTAGATCGCCTTCACGTTATGACTGACCGAGCCGTAGTAGCCGTGGGTGTTCCACGCCTTCTGCAGGGCCGGCGGCATCTGGAATGTCTCGGCGATCTCGATGCCGGTGAAGCCCTGGTTGAGCTGACGCAGCGTCTGGTCGTGCAGGTAGCCGTACAGATCGCGTTGCAGGGAAAGGAATTCGATGATCCGTTCCTGGCCCCAGGTCGGCCAGTGGTGGGATGCGAACACGACGTCGGAGCGATCGCCGAAGCTGTCGATGGCCTCCGTCAGGTAGCCCGACCAACCGTGCGGATCCCGCACCAGAGCACCACGCAGGGTCAGCAGATTGTGCAGGTTGTGCGTGGCGTTTTCGGCCATGCACAACGCGCGGTACCGCGGGAAATAGAAGTGCATCTCCGCGGGCGCCTCAGTACCGGGTGCCATCTGGAACTCGATCTCCACCCCGTCGATGGTGTGAGTTTCCCCGGTGGTGGTGATGTCGACGGTCGGCACGATGATCGCCACCTCGCCGGTCGACGGCGTCTGGCCCAACCCGCAGCCGACCTGGCCTTGCGGGCCGCGATCGAGCACGGTGCCGTACATGTAGGCCGCCCGTCGGGTCATCGCGGTACCGGCGTAGATGTTCTCCTGCACCGCGTGCTCGACGAACCCCTCCGGGGCCAGCACCGCCACCTTGCCCGCATCGACGTCGGCCTGGGTGGTCACTCCGAGGACGCCGCCGAAATGGTCGACGTGGCTGTGCGTGTAGATAACCGCGACGACCGGGCGGTCCCCGCGGTGCTCGCGGTAGAGGCTCAGCGCTGCGGCAGCAGTCTCGGTGGACACCAAGGGATCGATGACGATGACGCCCGTATCGCCTTCGATGAAGCTGATATTGGACAGATCCAGCCCGCGCACCTGGTAGATGCCCTCGACCACTTCGTAGAGCCCCTGCTTGGCCGCCAGCGTGGATTGCCGCCAGAGGCTGGGATGCACCGAGGTCGGCGCATCCCCGGTCAGGAAGCTGTAGACGTCGTTGTCCCAGACCACCCGGCCATCGGCAGCCTCGACCACGCAGGGGGTCAGCTTGCCGATGAACCCGCGGTCGGCGTCCTCGAAATCGGTTGTGTCCTCGAATGGCAGCGTCGTCAGGTGCTCGGCATGGGCAGCTTCGATGACCGCGATCGGCGGTTTGGAATCCATATCCGACTTCTTACTCGGTTTGACGTCGGCAAGGGCTTATTTGACGGACAGGTCGTAGACCGTGCTGCTGCCGATCGTCTGCGCGGCGAAGTTCTGCTTCACCCACTCGGTGATCTGGCTGGCCGCATTGTTGTCGTCACCGCCGGAGCCGGGTCCGCGCCCATGCTCGTTGCCGGCGATGAAGTAGTGCACCTGCCCCTGGCTGACGTAATGCTGGAACTGAGCCAGCGTCGGCGACTCGTCGCCGCCACTGAAGCCACCGATCGCCATCACCGACGCTCCGGTGTTCAGCTCCAGGCTGCCCGCCAGGTGCGAACCCACTGTCGCAGCGGCCCAACGGGTATCGCTGAGTGTCAGCAGCGACTCCAGCTGCGGTGACGACTGGTTCTGACCCCAACCACCGCCACCACCGGGCCCGCCGGGTCCACCCGGTCCACCGGGAGCCCCGAAGCCATCTCCGGCGCGGGCCGGACCCGACGTCGGCATGGGCCCACCGTGGCCGTTCAGCACCGTCTCGACGGTGTAGGCGGCCGACCCGGCGAGTCCGAACAGCAACCCGGCCATCGCCAGCGCCGCGGTGTAGCGGCCCAGCTGGTGCCCGCCGACGATCAGGATCGCGGCGACGACGATCGCCCCGACGACCACCACCCACCGCAGCCATGGCAGCCATTCCGGGGTTCGGTTCAGTAGCACGAAGTTCCAGACTCCGGTGGCAACCAGCATGAGCGCCAACGCAATACGAGAGCTGCGGAACTGCCTGCCACGCCACAACTCGGCGACGGAGATCGCGACGACGCCGGCCACACCGGGCGCCAGTGCGATCGTGTAGTAGGGATGCATGATCCCCTTCATGAAGCTGAACACCACGACGCTCACGACCATCCAGCCGCCCCACAGCAGCAGGCCGGCCCTGGCCATGCTGGTCCGCGGCGCGCGCCGGGTGAACCACAGCCCGGCGAGCAGGCCGATCAGCGCGGCGGGCAGTAGCCAGGAGATCTCGGTGCCCATCGCCTGGCCGAACATCCGGTAGAGACCGGTGTTGCCGCCGAACATCGCACCACCGGGCCCACCACCGCCAGGTTCGCCGGACGCACCCTGAGTCGGGTTGCCGTCACCGCCGAGCACGCGGCCGAGGCCGTTGTACCCCAAGGCGAGTTCGAGCAGGCTGTTGTCGGTGGACCCGCCGATGTACGGCCGGGAATCCTTGGGCCACAAGCTGACCAGCGCGATGAACCAGCCGGCGGAGATCACCATGGCGACCAGGCCGACGAGCACGTCGCCGAGCCGCTTCCAGACGCTGCCGGGCACCGCGACCAGAACCACCAGCGCCAGGGCAGGCATGACCAGGAACGCCTGCAGGAGCTTGGCCAAGAACGCGAAGCCCAGCGCAACGCCGGCGAGCGCGACCCAGCGGGTCGGCGAACCCTGCAGGGCCCGCACCACGCAGTAGCCGGCCAGGACCAGCAGCAGGACCAGCAGCGCATCCGGGTTGTTGAACCGGAACATCAACGCCGCCACCGGGGTCAGCGCCAGGGCCGCGCCGGCGAGCAGTCCGGCCCCTGGGCCGTTGGTACGTCGCACCGCACCGAAGAGAAGACCGACCGACGCGACGCCCATCAGCGCCTGCGGAACCAGCATGCTCCAGGCGTTGAAGCCGAACAGCCGGCCCGACAATGCCATCACCCACATGGCAGCTGGTGGCTTGTCGACGGTGATCGAGTTACCGGGATCCAGGGAGCCGAACAGCAGTGCCTTCCAGCTCTGTGTGCCCGCCTGGGCGGCCGCGGCGTAGAACTCGTTGGCCCAGCCGAGTGAACCCAGCGCCCACAGGTAGAGCACCGCGGTCACGGTCAGCAGGGCCAGCAACCCGGGTCGTTCCCAGCGTGGTCGGTCATCAGCGCCGAGCAGCCAGCGCGGACCACGTTTGCGGCGCACAGCGACGTCCTCGGGGGCAACCGGGATGGTGGTCGCCGAATCTTGCATGGTGGTCATGATCAGTCCCTCAGTTCGAGTGTTGGGCAGTCCGGCGCGGGTGGAACACCCAGCCGCGCAGCAGGACGAAGCGGACGACGGTGGCCAGCAGATTGGCTCCCACCAGGACGATGACTTCCACTGCCCGGTGCGGGTCGGCGACGGTGTGCAGCAGAGCCAGCGCGCCGCTGGTCAGGCCGAGGCCGATCCCGAATACGACGAGACCCTCGAAGTGGTGCTTGGCGGCCCCGGTCCGGCCGCGCACCCCGAAGGTGTAGCGCCGGTTGGCGGCGGTGTTGGCGACCGCGGTGATCAGCAGTGCGACCAGGTTGGCGCCTTGGGCGCCGAGCGTTCCGCTCAGGACCAGGAACAACAGCAGGTAGGCAGCGGTGCTGGCGATACCGATGGCGGCGAAGTGCACCGCCTGACGCAGCATCGACCTCGGCGCGGACGCGGTATCGGAACCGAACTGGGCGGCAATCGCCGCGACGGGGATGTCGCCGGAGGCGAACCCCTTCAGCAGCCGGGCCACGCCTTTGAGGTCGGCGACGGCGGTGGCGACGATGTCGACGCGGCTGTCGGGGTCGTCGATCCAGTCGACGGGCACCTCGTGGATGCGCAGCCCACTGCGTTCGGCGAGCACCAGCAGTTCGGTATCGAAGAACCAGCCGGTGTCGGAGACATGGGGCAGCAGACCGTGCGCGACGTCGGCGCGGATCGCCTTGAAACCGCACTGTGCGTCAGAGAAGCGGGCCGACAGCGTCGAACGCAGGATCAGGTTGTAGCAGCGCGAGATCACTTCCCGCTTAGCCCCGCGCACCACCCGCGAGCCCCGGGACAGGCGGGTGCCGATGGCCACGTCGGAGTGCCCGGAGATCAACGGCGCCACCAGCGGCAGCAGCGCCGCCAGATCGGTGGACAGGTCGACGTCCATGTAGGCCAGCACCGGCGCATCCGAGGTCGACCACACCGTGTGGAGCGCCCGGCCGCGACCCTTCTGCTCCAGTCGGCAGACCCGGACCTCGGCGAACTCCTCGGCCAGGCTGGCCGCGACCGCCGGGGTGGCGTCGATGCTGGCGTTGTCGGCGATGGTGATCCGGAAGGTGAACGGGAACTGATCGCTGAGGTGGCGATGCAGCCGGCGCACCGAATCCGCAAGGGCCACTTGCTCGTTGTAGACCGGGACGACGACGTCGAGCACGGGCACACCGGCCTGGACGGCGATGTGGGCGGCGTTGGGCCGCGCGGTGAAGCCGGGTGTCGTGGTTTCCGGCTCAAGTGTGATGGTCATGTCTCCATCTTCGGTTCGTGCTGTGGGGGGGACGTTGGTAGTTGCTATGCGGCGGCTGTGAATCATGCAGACAGGTCGTAGACCGTGACCCCGTCGACTGTCTTGGCCTGGAAGTTCGCCGAAACCCAGGCGCTGATCTCCTGTGCGACGTCCTTGCTGCCGCCCGACCCGGTGCCCTCGGACCCGCCGGGCCTGCCGCCCCACCCATGCATCAACGATTCGCCCACGAAGTAATGGATTCGGCCGGCGGCGACGTCAGCCTGGAATTCGGCCAGCGACGGCGCCGGATCGGTGCCGTTGAACCCGCCGATCGCCATCACCGGTGCACCCGTAGCCAGTTGGTAACCCGCGGCGTTGTTCGAGCCGACCGCAGCGGCCGCCCAGGTGTAGTCGGCGGCATCGGCGTTCACCAGAGCGACCAGCTCGGCGCCGGGCTTGCTGGCGTCCAGGAATCCCGGCGGCCCGCCGAACCCCGCCGACGGTCCGGCAGACGGAATGGCACCGTGATGCGGGGTTGCAGCGGTGGCGATCGAATAGGCCGCAGGCGCGGCCAGGCCCGCGACGAGCGCCACCGCTGCCAGCACCCGCACCACCGAGGGAGCCAACCGGCCGATCACGAGCATCAGCAGGCCCGCGGCCAGGCCGACCACCAGTACCGTCCAGCGCAGCCACGGCAGCCATTCCGAATTGTGTTTGAGGACAATGAAACCCAACACAGCAGTGATGAGGACCATCCCCGCCAGCGTGGTCGCCGCCCGGATATCGGCCCGCCGGCGCCACAGCAGGGCGGTGCCGGTGGCCAGGCTCGCCGCAATGGCCGGGGCCAGTGCCACGGTGTAGTAGGGATGCATGATGCCGCTCATATAGCTGAACACCACCGCGGTGACCAGCAGCCAACTGCCCCACAGCAGCAGTGCCGCCCTGGTGCGATCGGTCCGCGGCGCCCGCCACGTGATGCATACGCCGGCGACGGTGGCGATCAGCGCGGCCGGCAGCAGCCAGCTGATCTGACCGGCCATCTCACCACCCAGGAGCCTGGCCCAACCGACGTCGAAGTTGAGGTTGCCCAGTCCGCCGGTTTCGTTACCCGTCAAGCGGCCGAGACCGTTGTAGCCGAGAGCCAGCTCGAGTATCGAATTATGTTGTGAGCCGCCGATATACGGTCGCGCTGAGGCCGGCCAGACGGCGACCAGGACCAGATACCAGCCCGCCGAGACCACCAGCGCGGCTCCCCCGGCGAGCATGCGCATCAGCCGACTGCGCCAGGACAGGTCCGCGGCGAGCAGGAACACCAATGCGAAACCCGGTGCGACGAGGAACGCCTGCAGCATCTTGGCCAGGAATCCGACACCGATGGCCAGGCCGGCCAACGGCATCCACCACGCGCTGCTGGTGGCATCGAGGGCGCGCAGCACGCAGTAGGCCGCCGCCACCAGGCTCAGCACGAGAAGTGCGTCGGGATTGTTGAAACGGAACATCAGGGCCGCCGCCGGCGTCAGCGCCAGAACGGCACCGGCGAGCAGGGCCGCGCGCGGCCCGGACACCCGTCGCACCGCGGCGTAGAGGACGCCCACCGCAGCCACCCCGAACAGCGCCTGCGGCACCAGCATGCTCCACGAGTTGAAACCGAACAACCGGGCCGAAATACCCATCACCCACAGCGCACCAGGCGTCTTGTCCACGGTGATGGCATTGGCCGCATCGCTCGACCCGAACAGCAGCGCCGTCCAGTTCTGGGAGCCGGCCTGCACCGCCGCGGCGTAGAAGCTGTTGGCCCAGCCGCTGGCGCCGAGATTCCACAGGTACAGCAGACCCGTACCGGCGAGCAGGGCGACGACCGCCGCAATCTCGCGGAGTCGGGCCGGCGTAGGCGGTAGCTCGGCAAAATCCAGGACGCCGGTGGCGGTCGCAGGACTGGCTGGCGCAGTGATCGTCACTCTATCCAGAGTGGCCGACCAAAATTGCCCCGAGATGGGTAGTTGCTATGCGCCACCTGTGAAGGGCAGTCGCACGACGAACTCGGTATCGCCGGGGACACTGCGCACGACGATCGTGCCGTGGTGGGCTCTGACCACGGCGGCGACGATCGACAGCCCGAGCCCGGTGCCGCCGGCCCGGCGGGATCGGGAGGTATCGCCTCGGGTGAACCGCTCGAACACCTCGGACTGCAGCTCGGGTGGGACGCCGGGACCGTCGTCGGCGACCCGCAGCAGGACACCTTCGGTGTCGGTCGACAGCGCCACGGTCACCGTCGTGCCCGGCCCGGTATGTGAGCGCGCGTTGGCAAGCAGATTGGCCAGCACCTGATGCAGCCTGGCCCCGTCGCCGGTGACCAGCACCGGTTCGTCGGGCAGGTCGAGATTCCACTGGTGATCGGGTCCTGCGATGTGCGCGTCGCTGACGGCATCGACAGCCAGCTGGGAAAGATCGACCTGCTCACGTTCCAGTGGCCGCCCGGAATCCAGGCGCGCCAAGAGCAGCAGGTCCTCGACGAGCCGGGTCATCCGCTGCGCCTCGGATTGCACGCGGCCCATCGCATGGGCCACCTCGTCGGGCATTTCGTCGCGTCGGCGCTGCGCCAGTTCGGTGTACCCGCGGATGGCCGTCAGCGGGGTGCGCAGTTCATGGCTGGCGTCGGCGACGAATTGGCGGACCCTGGTCTCGCTGGCCTGGCGCGTCGAGAGGGCCGCCGAGATGTGGTCGAGCATCCGGTTGAGGGCAGATCCCATCTGTCCGACCTCGGTACTGGGGTTGGCGTCGCGCTCGGGCACGCGCACCGGCAGCGTCACCTCGCCGCGATCCAGGGGGAGCCCGGCGACCTGTGCTGCAGTGGCGGCGACACGGGTCAGCGGCGCCAGCGCGCGACGGATGACGACGATGCCCACGGTCGTCGCGGCCAGTAGGGCAACGGCGGCCACCACGGCGAAGATGACCAGCACCCGGAACATCGTCTCGTCGACGTCGGAGAGCGGCAGCCCGGAGACGATGACCTCGCCGAGGCGGTTGACAGTGGCCATCAGCCGGTAGCGGCCGAGGCCGTCGAGATCCCTGGTGACCGGGCGGTCGCGCGGAGTGATGGCGGCGACCTGGGTCTGGGCCGCCTGCGACAGGCCTTCTCGAGCGCCCAAGCGGGTGAGCACCCCGGCCTGCATGGTGTGGTCGTAGGTGATCACGGCCGCCACCAGACCGACCGGTTGCCCGGGCGCATCCAGGAACTCGGGGCCAGGGCCGGGCCGGCGGATGGGCCCGCTGCCATCTGGGCGGGGCGGCGGCGGCGGGTATCCGGAGATCATCGCCGAACGCCGGGCGGCATCGACCAGTTGCCCGTCGAGCTGATGGACCAGGTACTGACTCAACGCCAGTTCGGTGCCCGCACCGATGGCGATGCAGACCAGCGCGAGCAACAGGACCTGCCCGCTGAGCAGCCTGGTCCGCAACGACCAGGTGCTGGGCCGGGACCAAATGCTGTGTGATCTGACGGGGTGCTCGGCCTCCATCAGTCCTCAGGCGGCCGGCTTGAGGACATAGCCGGCCCCACGCAGCGTATGGATCATGGGAGCTCGCCCGTTGTCGATCTTCTTCCGCAGATAGGAGATGTAGAGCTCGACGATGTTGGACCGGCCGCCGAAGTCGTAACTCCAGACGCGGTCGAGGATCTGCGCCTTCGACAGCACCCGCTTGGCGTTGCGCATCATGAACCGCAGCAGTTCGAATTCGGTCGACGTCAGGGTGATGAGGTCACCTCCGCGTCGCACCTCGTGGCTGTCCTCGTCGAGGACGAGGTCGCCGACGACGATCTGGGCGCCGCTGTCCTCGGTGGTGACACCGGTACGACGCAGCAGCGCCCGCAACCGCAGCACCACCTCCTCGATGCTGAACGGCTTGGTGACGTAGTCGTCGCCGCCCGCGGTCAGCCCGGCGATCCGGTCTTCGACGGCATCCTTGGCGGTCAACAGGAGCACCGGCAGGTGCGGGTTCTGTTCGCGCAGTTTGCGCAGCACTTCCAGGCCGCTCATATCCGGCAGCATCACATCCAGCACGACGGCGTCGGGCCGGGCGGTTTTCGCCGACGCGATCGCGGCGTTACCGTCGGCTGCGGTGGTGATGTTCCAGCCTTCGTAACGGAGCGCCATCGACACCATCTCGGCCAGCACGGCTTCGTCGTCGACGACCAGCACACCGATCGGGTTACCGTCAGCACGGCGCATCACAATTCTCTCGGCAGCTCCAGGCATCATGGCTCCCAGTATTCGGGTGCGGAGTTGGCCGTCCCTGTGTCGATCCTATGCGCGCGCTGTGAATCCGACGGCACAACGCAGACATACGGCACACAGACTTCTCACACAGCGGGCTCACAGCGAAGGCCGTCACGGTGGTGCCATGGACTCATCTGTGGAGACCGACACTCCTCACGCGACCGAACCGGTGTGGGGCGCCCCTACGCCAGGATCCGCGCACTGGTCGAGGAACAAGACGGTGGCCGCCGTCGGAATCGCAGTGGTATTGGCCGCCGGTGGCGCCGCTGTCATCGACGCCGCCGACAGTGGGCGCTCGGGACCCGGCTTCGGCGGACCAGGCGGCGGACCAGGCTTCGGTCCGGGGGGCCCTGGCGGCGGGCCCTGGGGCGGCGGGGGAATGGCGGATGCCCTGCACGGCGAGTTCGTGGTGTCCGACGGACACGGTGGTTTCACCACCCAGCTCACCCAGACCGGCACGGTCACCGAAATTTCGGATGCCACGATCACTGCCCGCAGCGATGACGGTTTCACCCAGTCGTACCTCATCAACGCCGGCACCCGCCGCGGCCGGGTACCGCTGGAGGCGGGTAGCACGGCCACCATCAAGGCAACCACCTCCGATGGCAGCACCACCGCGACGTCGATCACCCCCGGGCGCTAGATTGCCTGCATGACAGTTGTTCTGGTGCACGGAAATCCGGAGACCGCCGCGATCTGGGGACCGCTGATCACCGAACTCGGCCGCGATGACGTCGTGTGTCTGTCTCCGCCCGGCTTCGGCGCACCGCTGCCCGACGACTTTCCCGCCACCCACGTGGCATACCGCGATTGGCTCGTTGCGGCGCTCGCCGAGTTCGACGAGCCGGTCGACGTGGTCGGTCACGACTGGGGTGGCGGGCACGTGCTGACGGCGGTGATGGAGCGCCCGGAGCTGGTGCACAGCTGGGTCAGCGACGTCGTCGGACTCTTCGACGAGGAATACGTGTGGCACGACCTGGCGCAGGTGTGGCAGACGCCGGGTGCCGGTGAGGAACTGGTCGAAACGATGTCCGCGGGCACCGTCGCCGAACGCGCGCAAGCACTGAGCGCCTTGGGTATTCCCCTGGACGTCGCCACCGAGCTGGCCGCCGCGGCGGGGCCGCAGATGAACCGCGCGATCCTGGCGCTGTACCGTTCCGCGACTGCGCCCGTGGTCCATGAACTCGGCCGCAACCTCGCCCGGGCGGCGACTCGACCCGGCCTTGCGGTGCTGGCCGCCGAGGACACCTACGTCGGTACCGAGGAGATGCGGCGACGCGCCGCGGCCCGGGCCGGTGCCCGCGTCGAGGTGCTCGAAGGCCTCGGGCACTGGTGGATGCTGCAGGACCCGGCGCGTGGCGCGGGCATGCTCACCCGGTTCTGGGGATCCCTGGCTTGAGCACCGGCCAGCCGTTCCTGGCGGCTGCCTCCGCCAGCCCGCGGCGGGGATTCACCGGTCGCGGATGACCGACGGCCTCCATCAGGGGTAGATCCTCGTATCCGTCGGAATAGAAGTAACTCTCTTGCAGTGCAACGTCATTGGTATCCGCGAAGAGTGCGGCGGCATCGGCTTTGCGGGCTCCCCAGATGACCGGCTTGACCACCCCGCCCGTCAACCGGCCGTCCTCGTCGACGGTGAAGTGGTTGCAGATGAGGTGCGGGATGCTCAACGCTGCGGCCACCGGTTCGGCGTGGATGGTCAACGCCGACGAGATCATCACGACGGTGTGCCCACGGTCCTGATGCGCGCGCACCACCTGCCGCATCACCGGGTAGACGCGGGCGTCGATGCGACGCAGATAGATGTCCTGCCCGAGTTCGTCGAGCGAGGCCAGCGATTCGCCGCGCAGATAGCCGGCTGCGCGGACCAACAGGCGATCGAATTCCATTCGCCCCCACCGGTAGCGGACCGCGGCCTCGAAGACACCGAGGAGTTCGCCGATACCCGACTGGCCGTTGCGAATTCGGTGACCGGCGTGCGCTGCCGCGGTGAAGCCGTCGACCAGGGTGCCGTCCAGGTCGAAGAACGCGCCGACCCGCGCGCCGACAGGCGCCTCGGCGATGCTGGCGACGGGATCGATCATCGGGACCTCCCGGCGCGACGGGCCGCCGTCAGGCTCAGCAGCACGACCGAAACAACGTAGAGCACGGCGTACACCGTCGGAAACACGCCGCCCGGGGCGAATCCGTAGACCGCGAACCGGGCCAGCGCCGGCACCGCGAGGCACGCACCCACCACCAGCAGCACCGGCGCGCACCAGCCGGGCAGCGGAATGCCGATCGTGGGCAGCGGGCGCTCGAATACCGACCGGCCCAGCCACAACAGCGCCAGCTCGGCGGCCAGTGCGACCGAGAGAATCAGCACCCACACCACCCGGAACAACCACCATGCCGCGGTTCCGGTCGGCGGCTGCGGCAGAAGTCCGGTGGGATAGCCGACGAGTGCGACGACCACCACCGGGATCATCTGCCACAGGTACAGCGCCATCACCGTCGTGTTCGCTGCCGCAAGTGGCCCGCGCAACCGCGAACCCCGCAGCCAACCCGTCACCGCGGGCGCCGCCGCCACCAGCAACCCGGCCTGCGAAGTCGCGAAGGCCAGCAGCGCGACGGTCGGCGGGAAGTTGTTCTGGGCCGTCGCGCCCGGCGCCCCGACCATGCTGACCGGATACCAGTGCAGCGTGAGCAGTAGGGCGACCACCACGGCTGCCACGGTGGCCAGCGTCACGGCCAGGCGGCCACGCAATACACCTGCGCGCCAACAGATGCCGAGTTGGTAGACGAATGCCCAGCACAACATGTAGTTGACCGCAGCGAACGCGGGCAGCGGCACGATGCGCGCGACGACGTCGACAGCGAGTACGGCAAGGGCCAGCACCGCTGGGACGGCAAGGCCCCAGCGCTGATGGGCGGCCGACGCGAGCGGCGTCAGTGCCAGCACGACTAGATATACCGGGATGAACCACAGGTGCATGGCGACCGCCCAGCCGCCGAACGCCAGCGGTGAGCGCCCGACGTCGCCGTAGCTGAGCACCGCGACCACGGCCAGCACCACCAGGACGTAGGCGGTGGTCGGGCCGAGGATCGCGCCGAGGCGCCGCCTGACCCATTCCGTCGCCCCGCCGCCGTCGGTGCGCCACCGCGTGAACGAGGCGGCGCTGGAGTAACCGCCCACCAGAAAGAACACCGGCACCACCTGGAAGATCAAGGTCAGCCACTGTGTCCACGGCAGGACGTCCAGTGGGTAGTCGTTGCCGAACCAGCCGTGGCGGTAGGTGACCGCCGAGACCAGCCAATGCCCGATCACGACGATCAGCACCGCCACCACGCGGTAGAAGTCGGCGGACAGCTCGCGGGCCATACCCCGAGACTATCGGTCACCGGCCCGCCCAGTTCTCCGGAATTAGCCAGCAGGCGGCGCTATATCGACGCATGCGTCAATATAGTTGGGGTGCAATGGTATTCATGTTTCGGCTCGACCACCCGGCATCGGGCGGTGTTGCCCTGCACAATGGGAGGATGACGACCGCGGACACCTCGCGGGATCTGTTCACGCAGGTTCTCGATCCACAGAATCGGATCGACCCCTACCCGCTGTATCGCACCTTGCGTGAGCACGGCCCGCTGCGCTTGCCCGAACTCAACCTGACCGTGCTGTCTTCCTACCGGGAATGCCACGACGCGTTGCGCCACCCGCTGTCCTCCAGCGACCGGCATACCTCGGCACTGGCTCAGCAACAGATCGCCGCCGGTGAGCCACCGCGACCGTTCGGGCTGGCCGGGCTGGTGGATCGGCGGCGCACCCCGGCGTTCCTGTTTCTCGACCCGCCCGATCACACGCGGCTGCGCAAGCTCGTCAGCAAGGCATTCGCCCCGAAGGTGATCAACCAGCTTGAGCCCGACATCGTCGACTTGGTCGACGGCCTGCTGGACACGATCGAAGAACAGGGTCGCTTCGATGCGATCACCGACCTCGCCTATCCGCTGGCGGTCGCCGTGATCTGCCGCCTGCTCGGGGTGCCGCTGGAGGACGAGCCACAGTTCGGCCGGGCCTCGGCGCTGGTCGGCCAATCGATCGACCCCTTCATCTCGCTCACAGGCGAAACCCCGGAGGGCTTCCAAGAACGGATGGATGCGGGCCGCTGGCTGCGCAAGTACTTCCGGGAGCTCATCGAACACCGCCGCGGCAGCCCGTCCGACGATCTGATCTCGGCAATGATCGCCGTCGAGGAATCCGGGGACCAACTCAGCGTCGACGAGATCATCTCGACGTGCAACCTGCTACTCATCGCCGGGCACGAGTCGACGGTGAGCCTGATCGCGACGGCAATCCTGGCGATGCTGCGGGCGCCGGCGCAATGGTCTGCGCTGGGCGCCGACCCGCACCGCTCGGCCAGGGTGGTCGAAGAAACCCTGCGCTACGACCCGCCGGCCCAGTTGCTCGGGCGGATCGCCGCCGAGGACATCACCGTCGCCGATCATGCGGTGACCAAAGGCGACACCATGGTGCTGCTGTTGGGGGCCGCGCACCGCGACCCGGCCGCCAACGAGCGGCCCGACGAGTTCGACCCCGACCGTAAAGCATTGCGGCAC
Organism: Mycolicibacterium komossense; assembly: GCF_025822605.1. Lineage (GTDB taxonomy): Bacteria > Actinomycetota > Actinomycetes > Mycobacteriales > Mycobacteriaceae > Mycobacterium > Mycobacterium komossense. Next base: position 159,916 of record NZ_JACKTY010000020.1, read on the forward strand.
CTGGGGTTCGGTCACGGTCCGCACTTCTGCCTCGGCGCTCCCCTGTTGCGACTCGAAGCAAGCACGGTGTTGTCCGCAGTGACCGCGCGTTTTCCCCACGCGCGGCTCGCCGCGGAACCCACTTACAAGCCCAACATCACCCTGCGCGGAATGTCGGCGCTACCCGTCGCGGTCTAGACGTCAGAAAGCGCAATCCGAGCAGAGCATCACCGCGCCGTTCTGGCCGGCCAGCCGACTGCGGTGGTGCACCAGGAAGCAGCTCGAGCAGGTGAATTCGTCGGCCTGTTTCGGGACGACCCGCATCGACAGCTCTTCCCCGGACAGGTCGGCACCGGGCAGCTCGAAGAACTCGGCCGCGTCTGCTTCGTCGACGTCGATCACGGCAGAGTCGGCCTCTTTCGACCGCGCCCTCAGTTCCTCGATCGAGTCGTCCGGCCTATCAGAAGTGTCGGTAACTCGCGGGGCGTCATAGTCCGTAGCCATGTGGCTCAACTCCTCAAAAACGGTTTTGGGTAACTCGCGTAGATGACAACGCAGCACCGCCCGCTTTGGTGCCCGGGTTATCGGCGAATGAGATACCCGCCACAGACCGCCACAAACATCCATGTCAGGCCGCGAAACCAGAAGTTTACGCAGGCTGTTCGCGGGCCCCGTGCTCTGTCAGACTGCCAAGGTGATCCAGGGCTTCTCGCACATCGGAATCGGCGTCACCGACCTCGACCGATCCGTTCGCTTCTATACCGACGTTTTCGGGTTTACCCAGCTCTACCAACTCGACTTCGACAACAACGAGGTTGCCGCGACAATGGAGCTGGAAGGCAGGTTCCGGTCGGCGATGCTGATCCGCGACGATATCCGGATCGAACTGCTGCAGTGGGTCGACGTTCCGATCACCGGTTCGGGGCAACGCAAACCGATGAACGAGCTCGGGTTCACCCATCTTTCCTTTCGGGTGGAGGACATCGACGGTCTCACCGAGGCGATCGTCGCCGCGGGCGGAACGGTGGTGGAGCAGACCCGGACCGTGCTCGGTGACGCCGCCGATCCCGCATCCCCGCGCTTCATCTATCTGACGGATCCGGACGGCACCCGCATCGAGCTGATGCAGAACGTGCCGGATCTGTCGGGCCCGGGTTCCTCCTGAGCTTCAGGCACCCACGTCGTACAGGTGATGCGCCACGTCGTGCAGGTAGTACCGGCCCAGCGTCTCGGTGGTGAACACCGAGCCGTTGCTGCGCCGCCCGACCCGTGACCACTGCGCGGGTGACAGACCGCTGAAGGCGGCCGCGGCGTGGCGCGCCGCCTCGTCGAGTTCGCCGGCGACCACCTCGGCGCGCTGCTCCCAGTACCGGTGCTCGACGGCCGTGGCGTCCTGGTCCCAGTTCTCGAACTCGGGGTTGTCCTCGTCGAGGATGAGACGAGCGCGCGTCGCGAAAATGGTGTGCACGTCGCGGATGTGGCAGGCGTATTCCAGCACCGACCAGGTTTCGGGTTCCGGCCGCACGGCCGCATCGGCGCGGCGCAACGCGGACTGCCACCGCGGAGTGGAGGCGAGTATCTCGGCCGCGATCGCCTCCCGCGACAGCCCACCCGCGACGAATCCGCAATCGGGGCACGGGTGCTCCAGCACCCAGGTCCAGTCTTTGTCGTCCGGAACCGGATGCGGCGGATCGCCCTCGTCACTGCTCACCGGCCCCACCCTAATCTCCCCGTCGCAGAGGTTCACCGAGGTTTTTCTCGTCGGTTCTGCTGCTCGGGCAGCCTGATCGAGACGGGTGCGCGAGCATCGAAGGATGCCGACGAAACGGGTGAGCGCTCCCGGGGACATCCCCGACACCGGAATACCGCAGAGCGCGGCCGCCAGCATGACCATGGCCGAGCAGTACGACTGGCATCAGGACTATCTGCGCCGCCACCTGGTGTCGAGACGGAATTTCCTGCGCGGTTCGGCCGCCGCGGCGGCGGTGGCCGCCCTCGGCGTCGCTCCGTTCGGTACCCGCGCCTACGCCGCGGATGCGCCGCTGTCGGTGGCGAACCGGCGGGTGGGGTTCGGTGGCGACGCCGCCAGCCAGCTTCGCCTCGCGGCGCAACTCTCCCGCAATCCCCAGGCCACCAGAGTCTTCGTCGACCACGGCCCCACGCCGGAGCTGGGGGCGAGTGTCGAGGCCGAAATCCGCAACCTGGTCACCCAGATTCCGACCAGCGACGGCGGAGTACTTGCGGCCGAGCAGTTCTACGCGCACGTCCCGGTCAACGGGCTGGCCGGGCGGACGCCGCATTTCTACCGCTGGCGCACCGAGGACGGATTCACCTCGGAGGTCCTCTCGGCGACGACGGCGATGCCCAATACACGAGATGCGCTGGCGCCCTTCAGGTTCACCATGCTCGGCGATCAGGGCACCGACGAGACACCGGTGCTGCCGCCCGGCCTGGCCGCCGGGGACTACGACGACAGCTACTACAAGTCTGACAACGACCCGAGCGTGCCGCACACCACCAATCTGCTGAACCAGGTCGTCGCGGCCCACCCGGATTTTCATGTGCTGGCCGGTGATATCGCCTACGCCGATCCGTCCGGAGCGGGTAAGCCGCCGACGTTCGTGCCGTCCGGCGGGAAGCTGGCCTCGGGTTTCGACAAGTTCAACCCCTACGTCTGGGATGTCTACTTCGGTCTGATCGAAGCCAGCGCTGCGACCACCCCGTGGATGTTCGCCACCGGCAACCACGACATGGAAGCCGCCTATCCGATCCACGGTTACGGCGGGCATCTGACCCGGCTGGACTTCCCCGGCAACGGGCCCAGCGGCTGCCCGTCGGTGTACTCCTTTGTCTACGGCAACGTCGCGGTGCTCTCGCTGGACGCCAACGACGTCAGCTACGAGATCACCGCCAACACCGGATATTCACATGGCGCCCAAAACTCTTGGACTCAGCGCACACTGGCTGCCCATCGGGCCAACCCGGCGGTCGACTTCATCGTCTGCTTCTTCCATCACTGCGCGTATTCGACCACCGGCGCGCACGCCAGCGACGGCGGCGTGCGCGCGGCGTGGACCGCCCTGTTCGACAGGTATCAGGTCGATCTGGTGCTCCAGGGCCACAACCATGTCTTCGAACGCACCGACCCGATCCGTGCCGACGCTCCCACCCGAGTCGCCGGCGACAACGCGATCGTCTATCCCGAAACCGACGGCACCGTCTACTACACCGTCGGTAGCGGTGGTCGCCCCCGGTATGACTTCCAACCTGGTGAGCAGGAAAGTTACCGCGGGCACGAACTCGCCGACACCTTCGTACCGAACAGTTACGTCTGGAATTCCCATGGCGCTGAGCAGCCGGAGGCGGTGGCCTGGTCGCGGGTCCGATTCCGCAACTACGCCTTCATCCGCGTCGACGTCCGCCCCGACACCTTCGTCAGTGAGATGGACGTCACGGCCGTCGACGAATACGGTCGGGAGTTCGACACGGTGACCTACCGCCGCCAGGTGCGCACCTGAGTATTTGCTTAACGGACGAGAATGTGCGACGTCGTGATCTGCCGGTGACCAAAAGTCTTGGACGATATCGATACAGCTCTCAGTCGGGTCTCAGCAGGTGCGTTCATAGTAGGTCTTGCAACTTTGCTGTCCTATGTCGAGGGAAGAACGTCACGCTATGAAGAAACACCCGCGGTCCTCACGTCGCGAGCCAGGCTACCGATCCGATTCGAGTCACCCTGCGGGCCAGCAGTATTCGGGCCAACCCAGCCATGGTGCATACCAGCCCTACGACTGGCGCTACGCGACGCAGGCGCCGCGGCCGTTCAACGATCCCTACCGGGTGATCCATGAGGGTGACGCCACCCCGACGATGCCCATTCAGATGGCGAATCGAAAGGGACACAAGCGATCCCGCGCTGGTGCCGTGATGGCCGGCGCTGCGGCAGTCGCGGTGGTCTCCGGTGGTGTCGGGGCCATCGCGGCGGTCAGCCATTCCGACGGGCCCGGCGCGCTTCGCGCCGCCATCCCGGCTGCCTCCCAGTCGGTTACGCCGGCCACCCCCGCGGCTGCCCTGCCTGCCGGGTCGGTCGAGCAAGTCGCCGCCAAGGTGCTCCCGAGCGTGGTCAAGCTGCAGATCACCATGGGCAACGGCCGCGAAGAGGGGTCCGGCATCGTTCTCAGCCAGGACGGCCTGATCCTGACGAACAACCATGTGGTGGCCGCGGTCAGCGGTGCCGGTCAGGGCCCGTCGGCCAAGAGCAACATGCCGAGCGGTCTCGGCGGCCCGGACGGTCCGGACTTCTCCGGCGGCCAGGGCCCGTCGGGCCAGGATTCCCCCGGCCAGGGCGCACAGGCCACCGCGACGTTCTCCGACGGCCGCACCGTGCCGTTCACCGTGGTCGGCACCGACCCGACCGATGACATCGCTGTCGTTCGCGTCCAAGGTGTTTCGGACCTGACTCCGATCACGCTTGGGTCGTCGAAGGATCTGAAGGTCGGCCAGGACGTGGTGGCGATCGGCTCGCCTCTCGGCCTGGAGGGCACCGTGACGACAGGTATCGTCAGCGCCCTGGACCGTCCCGTCGCCACCGGTGACGAATCCACCGGCCAGAGTTCGGTGATGGATGCGATCCAGACCGACGCGGCGATCAACCCCGGCAACTCCGGCGGCGCGCTGGTGAACATGAACGGCGAGCTGGTCGGCGTGAACTCGGCGATCGCCTCGCTGGGCGGCGGCGGCGGTCCCGGAGCAGGCGGCGGCGGTGGCCAGAGCGGCTCGATCGGCCTCGGTTTCGCGATCCCGGTAGATCAGGCCAAACGCATTGCCAACGAGTTGATCTCGAGCGGCACGGTTACCCACGCGTCACTGGGTGTGCAACTCAGCAGCGATTCCAGCGCCCCCGGTGCCGCAGTCGCGAAGGTGACCGACGGCGGACCGGCCGCATCTGCCGGACTGCCCAGCGGTGTGCTGGTCACCAAGGTCAACGACCGGGTCATCGGCAGCTCCGACGCGCTGGTCGCGGCGGTCCGCTCGATGGCCCCCGGCGACAACGTGACCCTCACCTACCAGGACGCCTCCGGTGCGTCGCAGACGGTGCAGGTCACCCTCGGCCAGTCGCAGACCTAAAGCCAACGACAAGGTTGCCGAAAAGTGCGGCCCCGGAGGAAATTTCTTCCGGGGCCGCACTTTTGTCTGCATTGCCTAGCGGCGTCCGACGGTGGCGGCAGCCATCTCGTGGACGAGTTCCCAGGTCTTCGCCTCCCAGGAGGCGTGGCTGGGATCGGACAGGACGGCAACGACGATCACCGATATCGCCACCACGGCGACCACCGCGACCCGCACCCACCACAGTTCCCAGAACTCTCGCCGCGGCGGTGGGCTGGTTCGCCGCGGTCTGGTCTCGCCCTTTCCCAAGCCGTCTCGCATCACCACTCCAGTCTGCGCCCTTGGTGCTGGGAACTTGCTGAATGTCGCCCGACCTACAGCGTCGCGGTGACGGGACCGAGGATCTGGCACCACTGGGCGGGCGACTGACCGGCCCAGGAGGGGCAGCCCCGGCCCGAGGACGCGTAGGTGCCGCCCGGTCGGTACGGCACGTAGATCTGCGCCGGATCCGAGCCGTGCGCTTGGGTGCAGGTGCCACCGGTATCGACACCCTGCAACTGCAGGCACGCAATGCTCAGTGACGGTCCCGCAGGGAACCCGCAGGCGTCCGGGCCGAGTGTGGCCGTCACCATCGCGACACCGTCGACCTGCACGACTTCCGGCGCAGAGAGGGTGAAACTGCAGGGTGGCGGAGGTTCAGCGTGCGCGGCGGTGATCCCGGTGAGACCGGACAGCGCCACGACCCCTGCCCAGGCCAGTAACCACAGCTTCATGATCGGACAGTAAGCCACCGCGCCGCGCCGGCGTAGGGATATCGCCGTGTTCTCCCAGTGTTCGGGATCACCCAGCCGTCTCGGGCGCTCTGGGTACTCGCCTACGCCGGACCGGTCAGGTTACCTTCCCGAATCTCGTCTCGACACTGCACCCGCGGATGGCCCGTCTGCTGCATGCACACCGCGACCTGCTCTTCGATACCCGGTGGGTACACCTGGTCGGTCGGGCCGGGAGTGACCGTGGGAGAAGGCACTTGGCCGTTGTACAGCGACCACATGGTGTCGCCGGTACTGGCCAGGCGCGCACAGTAGGCGGTCTGTCCTGAAGTGGACTGGCCGGCCGCACCGAGAGTCTCGCAGTCCGCACCGATCAGAACGACCGGAACGGCGGGCGCCCCGGTGCCCGGCGCCGGTGACGCCGCAGACGCAGCAGGTGTGGGTGCGGGCCGGGCCGCGGCTTCGTGGCGGTTGTTCTTCGTCACGATCACCGCGGCGACCGTGCCGCCGATCAGGACCAGCCCGAGTGCTCCGACCGCACCCAGGATCGCCGGTCGGCGCATCGTAGGTGCGGCGGTCGCAGCCGCATGCCTGCGGTGGGGCGAGGTCACGGGGTGTGCGGCCATGGTCGCCTGATCGCCACCGGACTCACCGCCGATCTGACGCCCCAGAGCTTCGGCGAATTCCATACAGCTCGCGTACCGGTCCTCCGGCGCCTTGGCGAGCGCTTTGGCGAACACCGGATCGAGGTTCGACAACTCCGGCCGCCGCGCGGCGATCGGCGGTGGCGGCGACGTGAGGTGCTGGCTGATGACGGCAGCCTGATTGGGATGCTGGAATAGCGTGGTCCCGGTCAGCAGGTGGAAAGCAGTGGCCGCCAACGCATATTGATCAGCTCGCCCGTCCATCGTCTGCCCCATGAGCTGTTCCGGTGCGGCATAGGCCACGGTGCCCACCGTCATACTGGTCCCGGTCAGCCCGCTCGAATCATCGATGCGTCGGGCAATGCCGAAGTCCGCCAACAAAACTCGCTCTTTTCCTAGCTCCGGGCGCGATAGCAGGATGTTGGCGGGTTTGACGTCGCGGTGCAACAGCTGGTTTTGGTGCGCGTAGTCCAGCGCATCGGCGACGGCGGTGATGATCCGGACGACGTCGTTCGGGGGCATCCCGGCGGAGTACCGCTCCTGCTGCAGGCGCGCGACATCGGTGCCCTCGACGTAGTCCATCGAAATCCACAGCTGACCCTCGAATTCGCCACGATCGTGCACCCCGACGATGTGCGGATGCCACAGCGTCGCCGCCACGTCGGCTTCCCGGTGGAACCTGGAGCGGTATTCGTCGTCGGTCGTGAACTCGGCCGGCAGCACCTTCAGGGCATCGCGACGGGGCAACCTGGGGTGCTGGACGAGGTAGACCTCCCCCATCGCACCTGAACCGAGGCGCTGCACAACGGTGTAGCCGGCGAACAGCTGGCCGTCCCCAAGGGGCATGGGCGAATGGTAGCCGCCACCGCCGACGGGCCGCTATCTGGCGTGCATCAGGAAGAACTGTCCGCTGGCCAGCGAGATATCGGTGGCACCGGTGGCCAACCCGACCGTATCGGCGGGCAGCGCGAAATTCCCGCGAGGCCAGGTGTGGCCGCCGCCGTCGACACTGAGTAGGACGACGGCAGTTCCGTCAGCGCACGGCGCCGCCGTCAGGCGGCGCACCGACGTGCCGTCGCCTGCGCTGGGCAGGCCGTCTTGGACCGGAGCCGGGCAACCGTCGGCATCGCGCCAGCGCGCGGCCATCCCGGTCGCGGGCAGGATGTCGCTCACGCCACCGCGACCGGTCATGGTGCCACCGTCATAGGGCACCACCGGATCTGCGGTGCCGTGAGTTTCGAGGACGGCCACCGGCCGCGACGGCGCACATCCGACCCCGGCGCCGAGCGTGCCCGAGACAGGGGCGATGGCGGCGACGAGATCGGCACGGTCGCAGGCCAACCGGTTCGTCATGAACGCGCCCGCCGACATTCCGGTGGCGAAGACCCGGCCGGGGGCGATCCCGTAATCGTGGACCAGCCGATCAGCCAGCGCGGACAGAAATCCGACATCGTCGACACCCTGGCGGTCGGGTTTCGACGCACCGCGGCCGTCGGCCCAGCTGCGGTCGATGCCGTCGGGGTACACCACGACGAGCCCGAGCTGGTCAGCGACGGTGTCATAGTGCGAGATCGCCGCTTGATCAGCACCGGTGGACCCGGCGCCGTGCAGGTTGAGCACCAGGCCCGCCGGGTGATCGAGCCCGGCGGGCGCATGCACCAGATAGGTGCGTTGCAGGCCACCGAACGTCAACCGGCCGTCGATATCGCCGGCCGCCCACGCGGGCGCACTGAGCAGACCGCCCATCGCGGCGAGGACGGCGCTCAGGGTGGCCGCCGCAATCCGGATCCGAAACTCGTTGGCCCAGGCTGGCATGCGGATGAGTATCGACACATCACTTGGCCGGCAGGTGAACAACAGATGCCGGCCAACCCTGGGCCCGGCGGGCACTATGCTGCACGTGATCTGTGGCCACAGGGGAACGGGGAACATGGGCGTCACACGTCAGGGCCGATATTGAGCACCAGTCGCCAGAAACGAATCGTCGCGCTGGTCGGTCTGCTCGCCGTCGTGGCGACCGCCGCAGCGGTCCTGGTCGGCACGCTGTCGCAGATCTCGTCGGCCCCCAAAGCGGGCCAGGAACCACCGGCAGACACCTCGGGGCCCACTATCAACGGGACCTATCGCATCGACTACGACGCCAAGGCACAGACCAAGAACGGTAAGCCGGTCCCGGCCGATCCCATCCCGGCTTTCGCCTGGTCATTCCATTCGGCGTGCCCCGACACCGGCTGCGTCGCCACTGCGGCCCGGCTGCGCGACGGCGGCACCGACATCAAGGTCGTGCTCGACTTCGTCGGCGGCCGGTGGATCGAAGCCCACATGGCCGAAGCGGGCAGCTGCCCCGGCGGCGGAACTGCGCCGCACCTGACCAGCTGGTCGCTGGCGCCCGGTCCGGACGGCACATTCGTGGGCTCCCAGACCGACATGTACATGGGCACCGGGTGCGCGACGGTGCTGCAGACCCCACTCACACTGACCCGGGTCGGCAGTGCGGTACCGGCGGGCGTGGACCCCGCCGCCCTCCCGCCGCGGATCCCCGCGGCCCCCGAAGGGCTGCACGGCCAGTACACGTTCAGCCAGACCAGGCGCGGCGAAGGCGACTCGCCACCGCCCAACCCAGTGGACATCCGGACCATCTGCGCCCGCAACTCGCTGGACTGCGGGTCACTGTTCACCTCGCGCCAGGACGTGGGCCGCGACAACGTGCAGGTCTACCAATTCACCACCGACCGATGGATCTGGGGCGTCGAGGTAGACGGGACCTGCACCGCCGGCGGTGAGGTGAAAGGCACAGTCCGTCAAAAGCTGACCGTGGATCTTCCTCTGCCCCAACCGAATTCGGATCCCATCAAGAATCTTCCCGGCACCTCCACCAGCGAGTTCACCGGCGATTGTGGTGAGAACGAGACGTTCGACGTGGCCGTCGACCGGGTAGGTGACTAGCGCTTGACCGCCCGCCACACCAAGTCGGCGACGTCGGTGCAGTACTCCTCGTCGACGGGTTCGGCGGTGTACAGCGCCCGCACGTTGATGGGTGCGACCAACAGCTGAACCGCTGCCACGAGATTGATCCCGTCCCGCAGTTCGCCGCGCTCGGCTGCGCGGTCGAAGATGGTCCGCAGCGTCCCCAGCCGCACTTTCCAGAACGTCAGGCGCGTGTCGTCGGAATACAACATGTGGTCTTCCATCACCAGCGCGCGCAGCAGGCTCCGGCCCAATGCGGTGTTGACGTAGCTCGCCACCACCAGACTCAGGGCCTTGAGGTCGCTGCGCAATGCGCCGGTATCCGGCGTCACGCTCTGAGTGCCGTCCCAGCGCAACAGCACGTCCAGAGCCAGATGCTGCCCGTCGCCCCAGTACTTGACGATTTCCGATTCGTCGATGCCGTGGCGCGCGGCCAGCGCCCCCAGGCTGAACCGCTCGATCCCCCAACGAGTCAACTCGTCGATACCGGCAGCCATGACACGATCACGCAGTTCCGGCGGGACCGAACCCTCCACGAGGCCGGTACCCATCTCCGGAGGCTGCGCGTCGCCGTCCCAGTTCAACGCCATAGCAGCTGCACACCCTCACCGGATTAGTCGGTTGCCATCCTGACCTCTAACACTCCCCTACTACTCCCCATCGCGAACAGACTTTCGCTACGAGGAGCCAACGCCCCTCCTCGGAACCCGTCTACCATCGCTGCTATGGGGGTTCCGGTCCAGTCGGGGCTGCGAGAACGCAAGAAGCAGCGGACACGCGCGACGTTGGTGGCTGCCGCGCTCGATCTGGTCGACCGCCAGGGTTACCAGCGGACCACCATCGAGCAAATCGCCGGTGCCGCCGAGGTCTCACCTCGCACGGTCGCGCACTATTTTCCCAGCAAGGACATGATGCTGTTGTCGCTGCTGGACACTTTCACCGATGCCGTCAACGACGAGCTGGCGCACATCCCGTTGGAGACCCCGCCGCTGCACGCCCTGCTGACGGCCAACATCACCATGCTCGACAAGGCCGCCCGCGGCGAAGGGACGATGACCGCGGCCCGGGTCGGTACCCTGCTGCGCATCGTCAACCTCGCCAGGAGCCTGCAGCTCGGCACGATCCGGCTGCGGTCGACGGCCACCGCCGAGGTGCTGGCGCGCCGGATCGGGACGACTCCCGACGATCCGGCCGTGGCGCTGATGGCCGCGGTGTGGGCCGCGGTGACCTCGACGGCATGGCAGAGCATGGGGATGAACGAGACGCTCGATCAGACGGCGGTCGAGGACTTGCCCGACTTCATGAGCCGGACGCTGACGGAGACCTTCGACGATCTCGTCGAGCTGACGGCAGTTTTGCCCGCCGGCACCTGAACTGCCGTCGGCCCGGTTAGCCTGCCGCCATGAACTTCATCGAAATCGTCGAGACCGTCGGGAAGGTGATCGACGGCGTCGGGGTGGCGATCATCGCGCTGGGCACGGTCCTGGCGGCCGGTATCGCGATCGGCCGGATGGTGCGCAAGACCGGAGACGTCTACCGCAACTTCCGCAACCAATTGGGTCGGACGATTCTGCTCGGCCTGGAGTTCCTGGTGGCCGCCGACATCATCCGCACGGTCGCGATCACGCCCAATGCGCAGAGTGTCGCGGTGCTGGCCGGGATCGTCGCCATCCGGACGTTCCTCAGCTTCTCGCTGGAACTCGAGATCACCGGACGCTGGCCCTGGCAGCAGACGCCCGTCGAGGCGAGCGCATCGCGATGACCGAACCGTCGACAAGCCGGATACACCGGATGCTGCGCGCCATGCGCAAGGAAGCCCACGGAGCGCTCAGCGGTCCCGACTCCTATGACGCGGCCGAGGTCGCGTCGATGCTGCGGGCGATCGGTATCGCACTGGTCGAGGTGGAACAGCCCACCCAGCAGGTGACCGCCCGCCTGCTGAAGATCGCCGCCCGCTACACCACCGACACCGTGCGGACGATCGTGTTGCCGACCGTGCTGGTCATTCAAGTGGGGACCGTCGGCTACGAGGTGGAGACGTCCACACACGCCACGGTTCAGCTGGATCTGGCCGGCCGCATCGACGCCATCGCCGAACTCGCCGAGCTCGGCGCCATCACCCCCTCCGACGCGGTGAAGGCCGTCGATGCCGCCAGGGCCATGAATCCACGCTTCGGGGCGGTCACGTCGGTGATCGGCTACGCGATCACCACTGTCGGCTTCGGCATGGTCATCAACCCGACCTGGGCTTCGCTGCCCGGCTACCTCTTCCTCGGCGTCGTGGTGGGCGCCATCATCACCATCGGCAGACCGTTCCCCTGGCTGAACTCCGTGCTGCCCACTCTCGCTGCGACGGTTGTCACGATGCTGGCCACCTGGTTCGTCGCCGACGCCGCCAACGACGGGTTGCTGCGGGTGATCGCGCCCGCCCTGGTGGCGATCCTGCCGGGTATGTCGCTGACCATCGGCGCGATGGAAGTGGCCAGTTCCCAGATCATCGGGGGCGCCAGCCGGCTGGTCTACGGCGTGGTTCAGCTGATGCTGCTGGTGTTCGGCGTCGCGATCGGGGTCCATATCGCCGGCCGCGTGGCGCCCCAGGCGCCGTCGCCGCAGATGGGACCGTGGGCGTTGTACGCGGCAATCGTGGTGATCGGATTCGGGCTCTACATCTACCTGTCCGCGCCGAAAGGCTCCCTGTTCTGGCTGACCGCGGCCGTCGCGGTAGCACTGCTCGGCCAGCAGCTCGGCAGCACGGTGCTGTCCTCGCCCTACGGCGGGGGCGTTATCGGGGCCTTCCTGGCTGTGCCGTTCGCGATGGTGGCGGCGCGGGTCCGGACCTCGCCACCGGCGATCGTGATGATGTTGACGGCGTTCTGGTCGCTGGTGCCGGGGGCCTTGAGCTTCGAATCGCTCAGCGAGGCCGCCACCGGTGGCGGCGCGGATGTCGGCAGCCTCGGCGAGACTGTCGCGGCGATCTTCTCGATCGCACTCGGCACGCTGGTCGGCTGGAGTGTCTTCAATGCCTTCAACTCCCGGGCACAGCGCACGTGACCCAACCAACCGTACGGTAGGTTATCGCCGTGGTCGATCCTGCAGTCATCGCTGAATGGATGTCCGGTCGCGGCCTGGGCGAGGGCCCGCTGGAGAACGTCACCGAGATCGGCGGCGGAACGCAGAACATCCTGTTGCGGTTCGAGCGCTCAGGCCGGCCCTACGTCCTGCGCCGCGGGCCGAAACACCTGCGCCCGGTCAGCAACAAGGTCATCCTGCGCGAAACGCAGGTCCTGGCCGCGCTGGCCGGAACCGACGTCCCGCATCCGCACCTGATCGCCGTGTGCGATGACCCCGGCGTGCTCGGTGACGCCGTCTTTTACCTGATGGAACCCATCGACGGATTCAACGCAGGTTCCGAACTGCTTGCGCTGCACGCCGGCGACGCCGGTGTACGTCATCAGATGGGTCTGTCGATGGCCGAGGCACTGTCCCGCCTCGGCGCGGTCGACCACGTGGCGGCCGGGCTGGAATCCTTCGGAAAGCCCGAGGGGTTCCTGGAACGCCAAGTGCCCCGGTGGCTTTCGGACCTCGAGTCTTACCAGGGGTTCGACAACTATCCCGGCGCCGATATCCCCGGCATCGACGCCGTCGCCGGCTGGCTGGAGGAACACCGGCCCACCGACTGGACACCGGGCATCATGCACGGCGACTACCACGTTGCGAACGTGATGTTCTCCCGCACCGGCCCCGAGGTCGTCGCGATCGTCGACTGGGAGATGTGCACCATCGGGGACCCGCTGCTGGATCTCGGCTGGATGCTGGCAACCTGGCGCTACCCCGGCCAGGAGGGCGTGCTGGGCAGTGCGCTGATGGAAACCGACGGGCTACCGACCCCGGACGAGCTGATCGGGCAGTACGCCAAGAACACCACTCGCGATCTCGCACAGATCAATTGGTACACCGTGCTGGCTTGTTTCAAGCTCGGCATCATCCTGGAGGGCAGCCTGGCCCGCGCCTGCGCCGGCCTGGCGCCGATGGAGATCGGCGAACACCTGCACAACGCGACCCTGCGACTGTTCGAGCGTGCGCATGGGCTGATCGAAAGGCACACATGATCGACTTCGAAATCCCCGCCGAGACCGCGGCCCTGCGCGACGAGATCCGGGCCTTCGTCGCCGAGCAGATCGTGCCCTACGAAACCGATCCCCGGCTCACCCGGCACGGCCCCAATGAAGAGCTGCGCACCGAAATGGTCGAATTAGCCCGCAAGGCCGGACTTCTCACGTTCCAGGCGCCGACCCGCTTCGGCGGACGCGAACCGTCCCACCTCGATCAGGCGGTGCTCTTCGAGGCCGCCGGCTGGTCCACCCTGGGCCCGGTAGCGCTGAACTGTGCCGCGCCCGATGAGGGAAACATGTTCCTGCTCAACAAGATCGCCAACGACGAACAGGTAGCCGAGTTCCTCGTCCCGGTGATCGACGGCAGGCAGCGTTCCGTGTTCGCAATGACCGAACCGGACGGGGCAGGCTCGGATCCCAATCAGCTCAACACCGAAGCCGTGTTCGACGGCAGCGAGTACGTGATCAACGGCCTCAAATGGCTGATCACCGGCGCCGACGGCGCCCGCACCTGGATCATCATGGCGCGGGTCGCTCCCAATTCGTTTGGTGGGGACGGACCTACGCTGTTCCTGTGCGACGGGCAGACCCCCGGCATCGAGATCGAACGTGTGATGAACACGATGGACCGCAACTACGTCCAAGGCCACGGCGTGGTCCGCTTCAACGATCTGCGGCTGCCCGCTTCCGCGCTGCTCGGCGAGGTCGGCCAGGCGCTGCGGTATGCGCAGCTGCGGCTCGCGCCGGCCCGGCTGACCCACTGCATGCGCTGGTTGGGCGCCGCGTCGCGAGCCCAGTCCATCGCCGTCGAGCACGCCCGCACCAGGACCGGGTTCGGTAAGCCGATCGGCGAGCACCAGGGGGTCGGCTTCATGATCGCCGACAACGAAATCGCCTTGCAGCAATGCAGACTCGCGATCTGGTGGGCCTGCTGGACACTCGACGGCGGTGCCAAGGGCAGGCATGAGAGCTCGATGGTGAAGGCGTACGTGTCGGAGGAACTGTTCAAGGTCGCCGACCGCTGCGTGCAGATCCTGGGCGGCATGGGCATCTCCGACGAAACCCCGGTGGGCATGATCTTCTCCGATATGCGGGCCTTCCGGCTGTACGACGGGCCCACCGAGGTGCACAAGTACGCGATTGCCCGCCAAGTGCTTCGCAATCCTGAAGGGCACTCGTCATGAGCATTCTCGACAGCTTCCGACTCGACGACAAGGTCGTCATCGTCACCGGTGCCTCATCGGGACTCGGTGTCACGTTCGCCCAAGCCTTCGCCGAGGCCGGCGCCGATCTGGTGCTGGGAGCACGGCGCGCGGACCGGATGGCCGAGACCGCGGCGCTCGTCGAAGCGGCAGGCCGCCGGGTCCATCCGGTGGCCACCGACGTAGCCGATCCCGACCAGTGCCGACGGTTGGTCGACGCCGCCGTCGAGACCTTCGGCCGCGTCGACATCCTGATCAACAACGCCGGCGTCGGGACCGCTGTGCCCGCCACCCGGGAGACGCCGGAGCAGTTCCGGTCCGTGGTCGACGTGAACCTGAACGGGTCCTACTGGATGGCGCAGGCTTGTGGCCGGGTGATGCAACCCGGCAGTGCGATCGTGAATATCGCCAGCGTGCTCGGCATCACCACAGCCGGTTTACCGCAGGCCGCGTACAGCGCAAGCAAAGCGGCGATCATCGGGTTGACGCGCGACCTCGCCCAGCAATGGGGATCGCGCAAGGGAATCAGGGTGAATGCGCTGGCGCCGGGGTTCTTTCTCTCTGAGATGACCGACGAATACCAGCCCGGTTACCTGGAAAGCCAGGCTCCTCGGTTGGTACTCGGGCGACTGGGCGATGCCCGCGAACTCGCTGCTAGTGCAGTGTGGCTGGCGTCGTCGGCCGGTGGGTATGTCACCGGTCAGACCATCGTCGTCGACGGTGGTCTGACGATCACTTAACTCAGCCAGCGGCGCGGAGACCGCAGTTGCGCTGGTTCATCCGGATCGGATCCTGGACCGCGGCAGAGACCAGGATGTACTCAAGCTGTCCGACGGAAAGCCCCGAAGCTTCGCTGAGATCGGCGAGGGAATGTCCGGCGGCCAGGCTGGCTTCGATCTGATGCTCGATCTTGAAGCTCACATCCTTGGCGGCTTCCAACGCTGCTAGGTAGCTATCGCCGAGCTCGTGCAGGAGATCGGTGTCGGTGGACCGGTGCATGAGATCGGTCATCACTGCTCCTTCATTTTCAAAACCCGAGCGAGATGAATGGAGCAGCGAGCCGCTGTCACGCGTCACCATTACCGGGTCTGGGTACCTAGTTTTCGGCATTTCTAATCACCTTGTGCCCGGAAATTTACGGCTGCTGTATATGGAGAACCTGAGAAGATGCCGTCAATTACGCTTCACTTTCTAAGCGCAGGTCACGAGGGTTCTCACGATGGGTTCTACCGTGGCGCTCCCGGCGAGATCACAGCTGGGCCTCGAAGCCTGCGCAGCTAGCCCGCAGCGTTGGCGAGTAAAGGAGGGCAATTGCCCTGCCCATCGGCGGCCAGTTCGAAGTGCCACAGCTCATTGGCGTAGATCTGACAGAGCCCGAACCGGGTGCCGTTGGCGATCAGCCAACGGTCGGCATCCTGGCCACCGATATCGACGGCCTCACCGATGACGTGCTTGGACATCGCCGGGGTCTGCACGTACTGCCGAGCGGCGGCAAAGCTGCCGTAGGTCTGCACGGCGTCGTCGAGCAGTTGTTGCTGGAACTCCGGCGAACGCCACCCGGAGGTGATGGTCATGGTGATCCCGTCCGCGGCAGCCGCGGTGGCGGCGTTCTGGATGGCGGCCAACAGGGCCGGGTCGAGGCGGCCAACCGCTGGGTCCTGCACGTCGAACGGCGTCAATGCGTCACCGTTGGGCAGGGAACCGTCGCCGGGGTCGGCCCGGGCGGCCGGCGCCGCAACACCGAACGTGACAGCCGTAGCCGCCACCGCCAGGAGACCCGCAACCAATTTCACGGTCACCAACCTAGACCTGCTTGCTGGCGAGGTCCTCGATGCGCCGCAGCGCCAGAGCGCACACCGTCAGATAGATCGGCGCCCAGATCGGCATGCCGAAGGCGACCCGGCACCCACCGTCTGTCGGCGCCACAGTGTGCCGGGTACCTGCCAGTCCGGCGATCTTCCACGCCCACTGCCGTTGGTCTTCGAACTCGGTGATCTCGAACGGCAGCGGTATCCCGACCGCAGTCCACACCGTGCCGCACGACCCCAGCCGCAGCGGCCCGGAGCCGGCGAGCTCGGCCCGCTGGACCGAGGGGCCCCACCGCGGCCACGCTTCGAGATCGGTCAGCACGTGCCACGCTGCCTCAGCCGGGACGGCCATCGTCCGCTCGACCGTCAACAGGTGTTGCCGCAGCGCCAGCCTCATGGCTTAGCGCTATGCCCCGGCCGGCGACGGATCAAACCAGGACGGCGGCCTGTCGCGGCAGATCGAACTGCTGGGTGGTCGACGTGCTCGGCGGGATGACGCCGGCACCGGTCAGCCGGCCGACCACCTCCGCAAGGGCCTGGGTGATGGCGACCAGCGTGTTGCCGATGAACTGCACCGGGATGAGCACGATGCCTGCGAGAGCGCTCACCACGGGGATGCCCTGGTCGGCAACGGCCTGCAGTTGATCAGTCACGGCGACCACCGCGCCATTGATGTAGTACGGGATCGCCCCGAAGATCGTCCGCACTGACAGCGCCACGTCCGTCGGGATGTCGGGGTAGCCGTTCATCTGAATGATGTCGTTGAGCGCCTGATGCAGATTGACGGGGTTGACCTGGCTCTGGCCGAGCGAGGTCAGGGACACCCCGTCGGCGTCGGCGGTCGGGGTGCTGCCGAACAGCGTGACGATCGTGGGAGTGACGTCGACGATCCGGTACTTGGTGTTGATCTGTCCGGCGTCGAAGTCCGAGCCTCTGGCGATGACGAATGTCGACGTCTCGTCCGGGGACTGGAAGCCGTGCCCGAAGCCCTGCTGCGGCTGGTGGCCGTGGTCGGTGACGACGATGACCGTCCATTCCTCACCGGTGGCGAGTTCGCGCGCCTTCACCGCGGCCATGATGTCGCCGATATTGGTGTCGGTGCGCTCGATGGCAGCTGCATACTGTGGTGACGCTCCGCCGTACATGTGGCCGTTCTCGTCGACCTGGACCAGGTAGGTGAACATGAAGTTCGGCACGTTTTCGTAGCCGACACCGCCCTGCAGCGACTTGATGGTCTCCGCGGTGACCGCCGCGTCGGTCTGCGACCAGTCGGTATCGCCGGAGATCTGCGGGATGTAGACGATCTGGTCGGCGGGAAGCGAACCGGCGCCGGCGATATCGGTGATGACGTTCCAGTCGGCGATGGCTTTGGTCTCGATGTCGGGGTTGAACCCTTCGAGCTGGTTGAAGACCGTGGGCCAGGAGTTGTAGGTACCCGGGGTGAAGATGTTGTTGACGACGCCGCTCTTGGTGTCCCACACCCCCGTCAGGATCGACGTCCACGACGGGTTCGAGATGGTGGTGTGCCCGACGATGCTCGCCGCGGCGGTGGTGCCGTCGCCCATCAGCGCGAAGAAGTTCTGATTCGCGGGGTCGGCCAGGATCCGGCTCAGGTTCGTGCCGTCCACACCGATCAGCAGCACATGCTGTTTGGTTGGGTCGACGACTCGAGTGGCGGCGATCACGGCTGCCTGCACGCTGCGGTTACGGGCACTCCAGCTGGCCGACGAACTGACGCCGATCGACGTCGTCGGCGCGGCGGGCACTACCGGCAGCGGCGCCGGGGCCGGGGTGACCGGCGCCGGGGTGACCAGATCGAAGGTCGCTTTGATGGTGGCCGACGCAGAGGTGGTCGCCACGGATTTGAGTACGGGCTGCGCTGTGTCGGTGCCTCCCACTATCGACGGCGCTACCGTCGCCTCTGCCGCGCCGGCCCGGCGGGGTGTCGACCGGATGGTCTTGGTGGTGACCGTGGTGTCGCTCACGGCTGCTGCGGCGGGCTGTCCCGTTGTCCGAGGGGCTGTTTCACCCACGGCCTTGGCACCGCGCGTGACCTTCGGAGCCGAGCTCGCAGCGCTGGCGGCTCCGTCGGCCGAGCTGCGCGAGCCCGAGCCGCCGTCGGAGGGGGCGGCGGAGGCCTCCGCAGTGGCGAGCGCCGCGCCCGCACCAGCCATCACCCCGGCGACCGCAACTCCCAGACAAACCTGCTTAACCGTAGTCACTCGACGATCTCCATTCGCACCCCGGAATTGACGGTGCTGCAGACGGTACAAGTCAGGAGACAACGACGGATGGATTTCTGTGTACTTGATGTGCGGTTCCTCGCCAACAGATGGGAACGCATCAGATGTCTGCCTCACATCGGCTGCCGCAGCATCAACTCCGCCGGACGCTGACGAGTCGCCCGCCGGTGACCAGCGAGCCTGCCTGCTTGAGTCGCTGCGTGCGGATGCTGATGTCATAGCCCTGCACTCGGTCGATGGCCGCGAGTTGCCGGGTCAGGTAGCTGTACAGGTGCTCGACGTCACGGCAGATGGCGATGGCCATGAGGTTGTTGCGGCCGCTGATCGCGGACACCGAGGCGATCTCGGGGTGCGCTGCGATCTGTTCTGCCACCTCGGCGAGATGACTCGGTGCCGTCGTCAGCCACAGCATCGCGTTTACCCCGAACCCGAGTCGGTCGGGCAGCACGTCGACGTCGTAGGTGAGCGTCGCCGATGCCTCCAGTGCGGCCAGGCGCCGCTTCACCCGCGCCGATGACCAACCGATGTGCTCGGCGAGCCGGGCGTGTGGTGCCCGGCCGTCCTCCGCAAGCGCCTCGATGAGCGGGAGATCCTCCTCCCTGGGCGCCACGGGCCCGCTCGGCGGCGCCGAAGCCGGTGGGGGCACCAGCTGTCGCGCCTCCTCGGCGGTGAGGGTGTGTCCGTAGGCGGTCCATGCAGCGCCGGTCGCGTCCCCGAACTCGTGCAACACCAGATCGATATCCAAGGACAGCACCGCCGAGGTGCGCGGCAGACGCTGCAACAGCCCATCGGCACTGTCCCCCAACGGCGCTCGAATGACGCATACCAGTTCGGTCCAGCCTGACAGCACATTCGCATGCGTCACTTCCCGGCGCCGGACCAATGCCTCGGACAACCGGGGCAGGTCGTCGGGTTTGGCGTGCACGCGCACCACCCACTGGGCTTCGCCGAATATCTGCGGGTTCACCACGCCGATCACGCGCACCGCACCGTCGTGCCGCAGCTTGCGGTAGCGGCGGGCCACGGTCTGCTCGGGTGCACCGATCACCTCACCGATCCGCCGGAAAGACACCCGCGGTGACAGCTGCAGCGCGTGCAGAATCTTGCCGTCCAGCGGAGCAATCATGACGGAATACTACGAGTCAGCCGTCGCAGGTGTTGATATCTGCCGCCATGACGCCAGACACTGGCCATAACTGTGGTCCGACGCCGACTCTGGAGTCATGCGTATGACCGACAACCGACGCCGCCCGCACCCTTCGGTACGCCGCCCGTAACGGTGACCACGCCGCACAGTTCGCCGCCGTAAACCACCACCTGCAAGGAGAAACACCATGAAGATCGGCATCGGACTGCCCAACCACTGCGCCGGCGTTCCCGGCCCCCTGATGGTCAAGTGGGCCCGTCGGGCTGAAGAACGCGGCTTCGAGTCGGTGACCACCATCGACCGGCTCATCTACCCCAGCATGGATTCGATCGTCGCGCTGGCGTTGGCGGCAGGCGCGACCACCGACCTCACGCTGGTCACCAATGTCCTTCTGGCGCCGATGTATCCGCCGGTTCTGCTGGCCAAGCAGTTGGCAAGCCTGGCGGACGCGGCAGGGCCCCGGCTGTCCATCGGCATCGGAGTCGGTTCCCGCGAGGACGACTACACCGCAGTGGGCGTCGACTACCGAAAGCGCGGTCGACTGCTCGACGAACAGGTGCCGGTCATGCGGCAAGCGTGGCGAGGTGAGGCCGTCAGTGGCAACAGCCCGATATCCCCTGCGCCCGTTGATATTCCGCTGCTCTTCGGCGGGCGATCAGATGCCACTGTGCGCCGCGCCACCACAGTCGGCGACGGCTGGGTGGCCGGTGCGCTACGCGAGTACCCATGGCAGTCGGAATTCGCCGATCGTGTCCGGGCCGGCTGGCACGCCGCCGGCCGGCCTGGACACCCGCAGATCCACGCGTCGGTCAACTTCGCCCTGGGGAATGACGCTGTGATCCAGGGCGGACGTGATCACCTGTCTCGTTACTACGGATTCAAACCCGCCTATGCACAGCTCAATATCGACGACCTGATCGCAACCCCTGACGACGCCCGAGCCACCGTGTGCGCCTACCGCGATCTCGGGTTCGACCGACTGTTGTTCCACCCCACGGTGGCTTCACTCGACCAGCTCGACCGTCTCGCCGACGCCCTCCTGTGAACGGTTCCTAGCAGGGGTCCCCGGGTGGCGTGTAGTAGGGCACGCCTTCTGCTGTGTAGCAAGGTATCTCGCCTGGAACATACGGATAATCCTGCGACACGATGGCCGCCGCCGCGGCGTCGCCGGCGACGTTGGTGCAGCCGCCGGCCGAGACATGGCGTCCGCCCGCGGAGGCACAGACGTCAGCCTGCGCCACCGGCGTGACTGCTACCGACCCGAGGACCATCCCCGAGGCCATCACCAACACTGCTGCCAGTTTCTTCATGTCAAACCCTTCGCCGATCGCCAGAAGCACCACGCGGACCGCGGTGCCGAGAGTTGTTCAGTTCTTGAGAGCGCCGTCTTGGAGCAGTGCCAGCGCCTTCTCGACGCTCAGCGTTCCCGAGGCTTGGCTGGGTGGATATTGGACGAACGTGGCGAGGAACTCTCCGACGATGTTCACCGCAGGCACCATCGCCCAGAGTTTCTCGCCCCACCAGCGGCCGTACAGCATGCTCTCGGTCTGGTAGCGCTCCCACGGGTCCTGGCGGAGGTTGGTCACCACCGGGACGTTGGTGGTGTCCTCCTTGCCGGTGAACAGATTGCCGACGATCGTCTTGAAATTCAGTTTCCAGGCGTTGTAGCGCACCGCCATCAAATCGGCGTTATCGCTGAAGTAGAAGAACTCTCGGCGCGGCCCCTCTGCCACCTCGCCGGTGAAGTATGGCGTGAAATCGTAACCGTCGAGGTGAACCGTGAAGGTCTTCTCGGCTGCGTCGTACCCGGTCAGCAGCTTCGCTTTGACGTCCGGCTCACCGGCTGCGGCCACCAGGGTGGGTACCCAGTCCTCATGGGCCATGATCTCGTTGACGACGGTTCCGGGCTTGATGACACCGGGCCATTTGGCCACCATCGGTACGCGGAAACCGCCTTCGTAGGTACTGCCCTTCTCGCCTCGGAACGGGTGGTTGCCGCCGTCGGGCCAGCTGAACACCTCGGCGCCGTTGTCGCTGGTGAACAACACGATGGTGTCGTCGGCGATTCCGAGTTCGTCGAGCTGGTCGAGGATCTGACCGACCTCCCAGTCCAGCTCCATCATCGCGTCGGCGTAGAGCCCAAAGCCACTCTTGCCCTGCCATTGTGGATCGAGATGTGTCCAGACATGGCATCGAGTGGAGTTGTGCCAGAGGAAGAACGGGCTGCCGGCCGCCACGGATCGATCGATGAAGTCGAGCGATCGGCGCACCAGCTCGGGATCGACATCCTCCATGCTGACGGTCGCCGCGTCGTCCATCCCCGGATGCGGGGGCAGGGGTCCGCCATCGACGATGGTCTGCTTACCCACCCGGCCCCAGCGGGGATGTTCTGTCGGATCGTCGACGTCGCTCGCTTTGGTGTCGACGATGTTGCGCGGACCGAAGCGGTCGTGAAACCCGTCGACCTTGGGGTACTCGGTGTCGTAGGGCTCCTCCATCGCATTGAGGTGATAGAGGATGCCGTAGAACTCGTCGAACCCGTGGACAGTGGGCAGGTACTCGTTGCGGTCGCCGAGATGGTTCTTCCCGATCTGCGCCGACACGTATCCGAGCGGCTTGAGCAGCTCGGCGAGGGTGGGATCCGAGTCCTGCAGGCCCTGTTTGGCGGCAGGCATGCCGACCTTCAAAAGACCTGTCCGAAAAGGTGTTTGGCCCGTGATGAACGCCGCCCGACCGGCTGTGCAGGACTGCTGGCCGTAATAGTCGGTGAACAGTGCGCCCTCGCCGGCAATCCTGTCGATGTTCGGCGTGGAGCCCCCCATCATCCCGCGGTGGTAGGCGCTGAGATTCCACATACCGACGTCGTCGGCCATGATCATGACGATGTTGGGTTTCCGCTGTCCAGACACTGGCGCACCGCTCTCGTCGTGACCCGACCGAGTCGGGCCTCAAGGGCGAACGCTACCGCCGAACGGGGCGAGCGGACGGCTGTTGCGGCGCATTCACAGCTTCATAGCGGGTGCAGTTCCGATGAAGTCGAGGGCAACGGTGATAGCCGGGCGATGCCGGAGAATGCGGTAGTGCGCCAACCGTCCCAGCCCGCGGGTGGTCACCAACCGTGCCTCCGGCCAGACCTCGGCGATGCGCTCGCTTGCCCGATATGGGCTGTCCGGATCGTCCGGATCGTGCACCAGAAGCAGCGGCGGATGGGAGATCCTGCCGGCCACTGCGGCGATGTCAGTATCGTCGAGAGGGATGCCGAGCCGCCGGTCGAGGCGGCGGTGCAGGCCGGTTCGGATTCGCGGGCCGAAGCCGTGCCGCATCGCGAAAGTGTTGAGGTACAAGGAAAAGTCACCCATGGGTGCGAGGAACACCATGCGCTCGACGGGCATGCCCTCTGCCACCGCAAGGGCGGCGGCCTTGGCACCGAGGGAGTGGCCGATGATCGCCCGGGCCGGGCCGTGGGTCTGCACGAAAGCTTTTACCGCCCGGGCACATTCGACGATCGTGGTTCGTCCTGGCGCGAGTTGGCCTGGGCCGGAGTCGTTGTGACTCGGCAGGTCGAACGCGATGACGCGATGGCCCGCAGCGACAAGCGGTTTGATGAAGACACCGAGGTGCGCCTGGCAGCCACCCCAGCCGTGCACCAGGTATACCGGCGGCCCCTCACCCCAGGAGGCGCCCACCACGCGATGGCCATCCCAGAACGCCTCGACGGCTGATCCCGCCGGGACCCCGGGCGGCATCTTCAAGCTGGCGTCCATGACGGGCGGTGTGCACCACAGTTCGACCGCGACCTTGGCTCCCACCGCGGGTGCGAAGCGCTCGAGGAAGCCGAACATCCGCCGCACATTCCGTTCGACGGGCGCCTCGATACCCGAACCTTCGAGGACGGGGTCGGTCTCGGCGATGCCAGCCATCAACCCAGCCTCGACACAGCCTGGTGCCTTGTCAAACGAAGTTCGTGAATCGCGCCATCACGTGGCGACGGTACGTCCACACTCGGTGGACCCTTGCGTCACAGCGCTTCGGCGTCGCGTTCACCGGTCCGCACCCGCACCAGCGCCTCGACCGGGGTCACCCAGACTTTGCCGTCACCGATCTTGCCGGTCCGGGCGGCAGTGACGATCGCGTCCACCACTGCGTCGACGTGCTCGTCGTCGACGACGACATCGATCCGCGCCTTGGGAACGAAGTCGACCTTGTACTCGGCCCCGCGATAGACCTCGGTGTGTCCCTTTTGACGTCCGTAGCCCTGCACTCCGACGAAAGTCAGGCCGTGCACACCCGCCTCGTCCACGGCGGTGCGGATGTCATCGACGGTGAACGGCTGAACGATGGCGGTGATGAGCTTCATGGCCTCAGGCTTTCGAGGTGTCCAGCCGACCCCCGACGAGCGACTCTTCGGGGTACGCCTCCTCCGAGTGCACGGCGATATCACCTTCCTCCAGCACCTCGTCGGGCGCGCGCAACTTCATGAAAAGGCCGAGGAATTTCAGGATGGCGAAAGTGATCAGGGCGTCCCAGACGATGATGGTCAGCGCAGCGCAGAGCTGGACCAAGATCTGCGCTGGATGGTGGCCCCACAGCCACCCCGCTGCGGTGACGTCACTGACGTCCTTGCCGTTACCCAGATAGACGGTCACGTTCGGATCCGCCAGTACACCGACCAGTAGGCCACCGAGCAAGCCGGCCACACCATGGGTGTGGACGACGCCCAGCGTGTCGTCGACCTTGCTGAACAACCGCGTGCGGCCCAGCCAGTTCCAGGACATCCACACCAGCGACGACGCCACCACGCCGATGATCATGGCGCCGAAGGTGTTCACGAAGCCGGCTGCCGGCGTGATCCCGACCAGGCCGACGATCATGCCGTTGACGGCACCGAGGAACGTCGGCTTCTTCTCACGACTGGCGAAGATGTCCCAGAGCACCCAGGTCAGCAGCGCCACCGCGGTGGCCACGTTCGTGTTCAGCACCGCCAGCGACGCATTGGTGCCGGCGAAGTACGGGTCGCCGCCGTTGAACCCGTTCCAACCCAACCAGAGGATGCCCGCACCGACGGCGGCCATCGGCAGGTTGTTCGGCACCGCCCGCTCGCGATCGCGGGCCAGTCGGGGCCCGATGACCCAGGCGGCGACGAATCCTGTTGTGCCCGCGGCCAAGTGGATCACATAGCCACCGGAATAGTCGAGCGCGCCGGTGCTGAACAGGCTGCTGGCGCCGGCGTGGGCCTGCGCCCAGAAGCCGCCGCCCCACACCAGGAAGGCATTGACGCAGTAGGCGAAGGTCGACCACAGCGGTACGAAGATCAGCCAGACCTTGAAGTTCATCCGGCCGATCACACTGCCGAGGAACAGCAGCGGCGTGATCGCGGCGAAGACGAACTGGAAGTAGGCCAACGTGCTCTCGGAGAACCTGAACTTCGGCATCGCGCCGTCGAGCAGCGGGATGATCGCCTGCCCCTGATTAGCGGTGCCCACGATGGATCGTGGCTTGCCGATGAACGATCCAAGTATCCCGGGCCCCAGGTTCGCGGGGTCCCCGAAACCCATCTTGAAGCCCCACAGCACCCAGATGACCAACACCAAGGAGAAACCGGTGAAGGCCATCAGCATCGTGTTGACCGCCCACTTCTTCTGGACGATGCCGGCGTAGAGAACCGCGATGCCGGGCAGGCTCATCAACCCGACGAGTGTGGCGGCCACCAACTGCCACGCGTTGTCTCCGGGATTGAGCCAATCGGGATAGGGGTTCATTGCCAGCCCTCCTTGGGAGCGTTATTGGCACGCAAGTGGCCAAATATCTACGCTCGAGGAGTTTCTATTAGATGTTCATTTGTTAAATCTGGATATCGCAATTCAATTCCCAGACTATTCATCGGAAATCAACAGTTCACTCATTGTGATTCTTATGCGATTTAGCAGAGTACGGACAGAACATACATAGCAACTTCACGGCCGGCTGACGGAGAAGCCGCTGACAACCCACCGGCGCCCTGACGCTTCCGTACTCTCGAATACCGTTGAAACACAGCATATTCGGTGTCACAACATCGCTACCCGCGCCGCCCTGGCGCCGTATCCGACAAGGCGGTTACCGGATGCCACGGTTTCCGCCGTTTGGTTATTGAAATGATTTGTCGAACGGATCAGAATTCGAAGGTTCGACTAATGTAACAGCCTGCGAACGCAGGGGCCCTCATGCACGGTTTCGCGCTTTGCCGCCGTTGGCGATTGTTTGCGCGCGCATTCGGTCGCAATCCGTTGCTCCGCTGGACCGACCGGGTCGAAGCCTGCCTGATCCTGTTCGCCAGTCTGCTCGCGTTGGCGGCCGGCCCGGGATGCGTCGCCGAAGGCGCCGCCGTCTACCAATCGCAGGCTCAGCTCTACGCCGAGCAATCCCTGGCACGCCATATCGTCACCGCATCGGTGGTCGAGACGGACCCGATGCCACATCTGTCACACACCACGACTCTGCCCGTCCTCGCGCTGTGGACGGTCGGCGATGACGGTGCGCGAGGGGGTGAGCGTGCGGTCAGCCGAACCGCCTGGATAAATGGCGATCGAACGCTCAAAGCCGGTGCCCACGTTGATATCTGGGTGGACGACTCGGGAGTGCCCGTCGATCCGCCGATGCCGGCCTACCAAGCCGGACTCGATGCGATCGCCGCCGGCGCGGGCCTGTGGGGTGCCGTGGCGCTTGGCTTGGTCGCTGCCATCGCGATGCTGCGTTCGCCGATCGACCAGATCCGCTGCGCGCAACTGGAGCGTGAGATGGAGGCCTTCGCCGGTGGCGGCAGAAGCGAAGGCGGAACCAGCCGGCCACCGCGGGGGCGCTAGGCCCTGATCCCAGCTCGACGACACTCGGCCTGGACGGCTTCTGCATGGGCATCGTGCACGGCCTCAGCTGCTAGGCACCAGTCTTGCGCGGCCTTACCGCAGGCGCGTTCGACTCCGCCACCCATCGAACTGGCCATCGGCACTGTCACGCACGTATCGCCGGATCGACTTGGGTCCGCCCTCTGACCGACGGCGGCCCACACCGCCGCGCCCACGATGATCACCGCCACCAGAAGAGAAGCCGCGATCACCGCCGTTCGGCGCTCGCCGTGGCTGAGCGGATCGGTCGGTGGGGTCTTGCCGCTGCTGGTCGTCAGGGCCCTTCCTTGCGCGGATGAAGAATCATCGAAACACGGGGACCTGTTCCCGGCATGTCGATGGGATAGCGACCGGAGACGGCGGGCTGGGTCGGCAGGGCGGGTCGATAGGGACCGATGCGGAGGTCATCGAAGAGGTTCAGCGTTCCGCCGTAGCGGGCATGGACTCGCTGACCAACCCTGCAAGGAGAAGCCGGGAGTAAAGCTGTCGTCGTCAAAACTGTGAGTGCGCCCGAAGGGATTCGAACCCCTAACCTTCTGTATAGGAGTTAATCCTGTGCACATGCTGCTGGGAGAAACGGACACGGACGACAATAACGTTGTCGAAGGTCCATGGTCCGGCGACGAGGTTGCGTGAGCCCGCGATCGTCGGCGGCATTAAAAGTGTTTGCCAGCAGAACTGTGACCTTCCTGTAATGCCGCAACGTCGGCAAATTGCCCCCGCTTTGGTAGACAGTGAATTCGTACCAACTTCACAAGGGGTTGCCACTATTCCTGAGAAAAAGGCGACTGGGCCGAGACCACGCCCGACGCCGCACCACTGGAAACCGCTCCTAGATGGCTATCTGACGGAACTTGCCGCCGCCGGCTATCCCGTCACTACCCGAAATACGCGCGCCGCCCATGTCCGGCGAATCGCTGCCGGCGTCGGCGTGTCACCCCAAGAGCTCGCCGGCGATTCGCTAGTGCGGTTCTTTGCTGCGCAGCAGCATTGGGCCCAGGAAACTCGCCGGGGATATCGCAACACTGCCGTGTCGTTCTTCGGGTGGGCGCACAAAGCCGGCCTGCTCGACGCCAATCCAGCCGACTCGCTGCCGGCGATCAAGGCCAGCCCGCCCGCGCCGCGGCCCGCACCCGACCGGGTTTACAGGGGCGCGCTGATAGCCGCGGACCCACGCGTGATGCTCATGCTGCGACTCGCCGCCGAACTCGGAATGCGTCGCGCTGAGGTCGCCCAAGTCGCGACCACGGATCTGATCGAAGGGTTCGACGGTTATCAGCTCGTCGTGCACGGCAAGGGCGGAAAGCTGCGAACGCTGCCCTGCTCTGACGAGCTCGGAGACGCGATAGCACTTGGCGCGGCCGGTCATACCCCCGGCGCCAAGACCACCGGCTACCTGTTTCCTAACGGTGGCGGCGGAAATTTCCGCAACGGTTGCGCCAAATTCGGCGACGGGCACCTCGCGCCGAAAACTGTCGGCGTCCTGGTGTCGCGGGCCATGGCGGCAGAAGGGTGGACGATGCATAAGCTGCGCCACCGGTTCGCCACCCTGGCTTACCGCGGGTCGCGGAACATGCCGGCCGTGCAACAGCTGCTCGGACATGCCAGCCTCGCGACGTCCCAGCTCTACATAGCCGTCGACGACACCGAAGTGCGCGCCGCGATGATGGCAGCCAGCGATGCACCGCCAGCGCGGCTGCGCGGCCTCGAACGGCTGGCCTAGTCGGGTCGCCAACCCTCGCGGTACTGCCTTTCGAACTGGCTGTGGCTAATCCTCGGCGCCGGCACGCATTCCGGCCTGCCGACCGCTGCCATCTCGTCGTTGAAGTGCCAGTCGGCGTCATATCGGATAAACGCCTCGTTCACTTCATTTGACTTTTCGACCAACCGGAGCCGAATGTCCATCCGTTTGAGCCGGCGTTCCATTTCGGCGTAATCGGGTGCGAGCCGGCGCGCTTCGGCCTCCATCACTTCGCGACGGTTCCGCTCGTTGCGTGCGGCTTTCTCCTGCCAACGCTTCGACAGTGGCTCAAGTAGCCGACCAACGATGGCGAACCGTTCCGCCCAATCAGGCAGCTTGAGCCAGATAATCGCCGCGATGAGCACCCATAGCGGCGCATTTTCGAGCAGCTTGTCGATCACCTGTTGCCCTTGACTCGACGGACAAACTGCGCGTTCAGCCAGGCGAACCCGAACCACAGCGCCGGCGTCCGCCAGCCGTAGGTGCCCCCGTCGCCGTCTTTCGTGATGACGTCCACCAATGAGCTGGACGCCAGCGCGAAGTACACGCCAAACAGAATTGTGTGCGCAGCGTTGGTCACCCAACCCCACCGGGCGCGCTGAGCCGTTGGAAACAACGGTTCATCCCCGAGCGCAATTTCGGCGACAAACCCAGCCGCGCCGGCACCAATGAGCAGCGATCCCCACACCGGAAGCGGCATCGCGCCTTCCAGAGTGGTCAGCAGCGCCGACGAACCGCTCGGCGTGAACCAGTAGTCGGCGCCCCACACAACCGCGATCAGGAAGGTGACGAGCTGCGCCCGCCTCCAGCTTCTCGGGTCGATCTGCCTCCAAGTCATTACGGCTTGGCGTGCCGGCCGTAGGCGGGATCGATCGCGGCTGGCCGGATCTCCTCCACCAGGTCGATAACGTCGTCAACGTTCTTGGCGATCTGGTCGAACGTCGGCGCGCTGGCCGTGAGGAACGTCGCTAGGCGGACCAGCCACGCGCACGCGATCGCGATGCCCGCAGCGATCGCCGCCGCGGCACCCGAGCCCGTCGGCAGCACGTCGGCAACGAATGCAGCGAAGGAGAGCAGGAACAGCGCCAGCGACGACAGCAACGCCGCGGTGGCCTTCGCCTTCTGCGACGGGGTGTACTTCGAGAGCATGACGATTTCCCTTCGGTTGTGGAGCTACGCGGCCGGCCGGCTGGCCCAGTCGCGGACGTGCATCACGGCGAGCTGGACGAACGTGGGACCGCCCGGCCATGCCTCGTCGAGGTGGTAGCGGATATGCGGCCCGGTGCCCTGGAATAGGAACGTGAGCCCGATCGTCGCGGCCTTCGCCGCCGCCGCGGTGCCGGTGAGCTTGTCCGGGTCGCCGCCGGGGACGAACCCGCCGATCGACGCCAGCAGCAGAGGCAGCGCGAACCCGGCGATCCCGATTGGCCCGGTCGCCAGCGCGGCGAACGCCGCCGGCAGCGATATGCCGGCCTTCTCCGCGATGGTCGGAATCGCCGTCATCATTCGCATTGCGACCTGCGCGATATCGCGGAACGCGAACCGGGTCACTTCCTCGAAAACGTCGTCCATGATGTCGCCGACCACGCCGCCCGGAATCTGCGTGTACATGTCGCCCTCATGGGCCAGCCAGCAGTGCCGCGGATCGCCCGGATCGCCGTAACTGATCGTCGAGATGCCGCGGCCCCACTTGGCCGGCTGCCCGAAGAATCCGCCGCCGAACGGCCGGGTCGGATCGCCCAAGCTGAATGAGCACACGTAGTTCTCGGGGAAGTGTTCGAGCAGCCACGCTTTGAAGATGGCCGCGGCGATCGCGCCGGCCGAGTAGCCGCCGATCACGATGCGGATCTTCGGGTTCGCCGCACGCCGCGCGATGAAGTCGGTTTGCGCCCACGCGACGGTTACTTGGACGGCCGACCACATGGACGGGTCGCCGATTCCGCCGGCGGTTCCGACAGGGATCCCGCCCATGGTCGCGTCCCATGGAGGATCGACGATTTCCACCAGGTCCGCGCACTGTTGCAGCACCAGGTACACCAGGTCTTGCCCGACGATGCCGCCGGTACCGCGCCAGATGTAGCCGATCGCGCGTTCCTTCGGGACGGCCGGCGGCGCGGCCGGCGCCGGCTCGATCTGCAATTGCTTCTGGATCGCCCAGTCGAAGATGCCGAGCGTGTTCACGTCAGGTGCCGGCCGGCGCCCCTTGAGCACCTGGTCGTGAACATTGGATCCGAACGTGCGCAGCGCAGCGCCGAACGCTTCGGTGTAGACGTCCGAGATATCGCCGATCAGCGCCTTGCCGTAGCTGTTGCCGGACAGCTTGCGTTTTGCCTTCGGGATCAGCGGGTGGCGATCGCCGACCTTGCGGGGCGCCTGGTATGCCATCAGCCGACCAGCTTCAGCATTGCCGCGGTGGCCGGCCCGACCTGGCCGTCGACTACCAGCGGCGGATGAATCCGCTGGTAGTCGCGGACCTTCGCCTCGGTGTCGGGCCCGAAGTCGCCGTCGATCACGATCCGCGAGTAATTCCGCTTGAGGCGCGTTTGCAGCGAAACGACGCGGATCCCCTTGTCGCCGCGGCGGATCACGCCGAAGTTCGCATACTCGACCGGAACGCCGGGCACCACGACGACAGGCGGCGGGGGCGGGGGCGGGACCACAACCTGCCCCGTCAGCCGGCCATTGACGTCCGCGCGGAACAGGTTCATGTCGATGCCGCCCGGATCCCACTTGCCTTGCGCAGCTCCGGCCCAGTCCTTGTGCCCGAGAACATGCGACGCCGGCTGGCCGAGCTGCTTCTGAATCGCGGCGACGCCCTGGACGTAAGCGCCGTACTGCTCGTCGCTCCACGGGATGTGATGCGGCTTGCCAGGTGTGCCGCCGCCGTCGTTGGCCGCTTCGATGCCGATCGTGCGGAAGTTCGCGTTGTTGGCCGGCAGGCCCGGCCAGGAGCCGGCGCCGGCGTGCCATGCGACGCCAACACCGCAGAGCGTGTACTTACCGTCGCGCGATAGGTACAGCTGCGACGCCAGCCCCCACGTCGGATGCTCGGCGATCCCCCGCGGCGTCTCGCCGAAGCTGCCGGTGTGGTGGCAGACGACGCCCCAGATTTCGCCGAAGTCGCCGTGCCCGCGCTGGAACGCGCCCGGATAGATATCGCACTGCAAGCCCGCGGCGCGAAGCACGTCGGGCAGCCAAGTCGGATCACTCATACTTCGAGTCTGCCCGACATATGTCGTTATTGGGGCAATTGCCGCGTCGCCAATCAGCCGTACGTGGTGATCTGGGCGTAGCCGTCGCCGCCGGCCATACCGGGACCGGATGGGTAGCCGTTTACCGATCCGCCACCGCCGCCACCACCACCGCTGGGAGTTGCTCCTTTGCCGCCAGATCCGCCGGGTCCGGCGGCGTTGCCTGCGCCGCCGGCGCCACCGCCGCCGAAGAAACTGGTGGGGGAGGTCGCCGCCGCGCCGGCCCCGCCGGGGACGACTCCTGCTGCGGCGGCGGCGATGGGGGTGGACCCGCCAGCGCCGCCGTTGCTCGCGACACCAGCGGCATTCACGCCGCCGCCAGACCCACCGCCAGAGTTCGCGCCACTCCCACCGGCAGTACCAGCAGTCCCGGTCGCCGAGCTGGCCGCGCCCGACCCGACCGGGGTTGTTCCGCCAGCGCCAGCGGAACCCGCCGCACCGGCGACACCAGCCCCGCCGCCGGTGCCGCCGGTGCCACGCGCCGCAGCGAACAGAACGCCCGCACCGGTTCCGGCGACACCGAAAGTGGTTGCACCAGAACCGGATGAGCCATTGGCGCCTGGCTGACCGTCGACGGTTTGAGCGGCGCCGCCTACGCCGCCAGTGCCGACGAACACAGGCACTGTCGCCGGCAGCGAATCCGCAGGGACGACAACTCGGGTGATGCTGCCGGCGCCGCCGCTTCCGCCGCCGCACGACGGGGTACCCGAGGGTTCGCGGGCACCGGCGCCTCCGCCGCCAGCGGGGCCATTCAGCAGGATCTCAACCAGCTTGGCGCCGGCCGGCTTCGTCCATAGTCCGGTGCCCGGACCGAAGGGCTGGATATCGGCCTTCTTCGCGAGGGTCATCACCTCTTGGCCAACAGCCTGCAGTGCGTCCTCTAGAGGCTGGAAGCTTTCCGCGGCCAGCGCTGTATCGTCGTTGACCCAGGTCTTCTTGATGTAGGCGATAAAACCCATCGGGTTGCCCTCCCTTTTCAGTGTGGGTAGAGGTCTCGGGACGCCCGCAAACTCGGGCTTGCGGTGCGAAATACTCGGGGTTGCGGTGAACTCACGAACGCTTTGCGTGACGACTTGCGGTTCGGACTGGCTTTCCGGGCTGGCCCCCGTATGCGTGGCCAGCCCGCGGGATCACCAAATATCGGTAAAGGCAGCCCAATTCGGGACGACAGGTCATCGAGACCGAACTCGATGTTCGCATGGTAGAGAGCGTCCACGGTGTGGGTGTTGTTCATGTAGATCCCGGATTTCACGTAGGCCAGATACGGCAGGCCCTCGTGGTAGTAGCCGATGGGGGTGTCGACGTTGATGATCTGGTCGCCGTTGAGCCACACGCTCAGATGCCCGGAAGCGCCGAGGGTGGCAGACACGACGAACCTTGTTGGTACCCAACTCGCGGGCGCTGGACCTGTATAGGCCGCGACGCCGCCAGCGGATGATCGAGCACCGATGACAAGGTTGCCGCTATCGAGGTAGACCGCGAACGGTGGAGGGGCTATCGCCGAGGATGGGTGTTGATGCCACTGGTGGATGATGCTGGTGTTGGGCCCGTCGAAGCCTGCTCGCTGATCAGTGATGAGTGTGGACCATGATGCCCAAAGGGTGTTGCCGGCAACGTAATAGACGCCGCTATCGCGTCGCTGTTCGAGTTCAACTCGCCGCCGACCGTTCTTTCGATCCGCTGACGGACGGTCCTGATTGCGATGCGACTCGAAGTAGTACAGGTTCTGATTCGGCATGTCGAACAGCCTGGGCATGGGAGATCCGTAGGACTCGGGATGGTCGGCCGAACTATCGAGCCTGAGTGCCATTTGCTCACCGCTGATGACGACTCGGTAGTCGTAGCGGGCGATCTGGTCGATGGTCAGTTGAGACGCTGGAATGATTCGACCTTCACTCAGAATGCGTCGACACCAGGCAAATTCGGGTTCCGCGAGGACGGATTCGGGCAGCATGTAACTGTTGTCGATCAATCTGATCGGCCGCAACAGTGCATACGGAGACTGGTCTTTATAGATGACTCTCGCCATCTGCTCAGCGGACAAGACGAGCATTAGGCGACACCAACCGATCGCATGAAAGTGGTCTGCGCTCGATAGGCCAGCGACTGCTCTGTCGCATCCATCGCGCCGCCTATCGATACGAACGAAAGGGTTGCGTTACTGAAGGATTCCACGCCGTTGGATGAGAACAGCAGTAGCGGCGAAGTCGGGTTAGGCGTGACGGTGTCCGAATACATGCGGGTGTCCGCTGCGATCTCGGATCCCTCTTTGTACAGGTGTGCGCTGTTGGGTGCGTCTTGGGTGAGGAAGTAAAGGCCCGGCCGTGCTGTGGCACTGATGGGCGCAGTGAGGCCGTTGGGCTTCGCGGTGCGCCAAGTCACGGCGCTGGCCGCCGCCTGGAAGGCGACATTCCAGCCGGCGGTCAACCACAGATCCCATCCGCCGGCCGTCGAAGGGGTAGTCAGCCACAGCCCTATCGACATGTCGGTCACGTGAGTGTTGACCGCTTCAATGGACACGTTCGCCAGGTAGCTGCTCGTTCCGTTGCCCTTAAAACCTCTGTCCGGTATGAAAAGCGGAGAGTTGTATGCGCGAAGATTTGTCTCTTCGATCTTGTCTGGTAGCCAGTTCAGTAACGCCGCCTGTTGCCTATGTGCCGCGAGCGGGCAGAACACATCGAGACGATCCCAAATTCCATACCCCTTGTAATCCCTGATCAGCCTGTCAATTGCTTTGCGGCGGTCAAAGTCCGGCCGAACTTCCATGCGATCGAAGATGCTGACTGCTTCGTCTGTGTAGTTTCCAACGATGTTGGAGACAGCAGTGCCGACGATATCGGCAAACGGAATTTCCCGGCCCTCGCCGACCTCAGTCCCATCGGCATAGAACCGCAGCTTGCCTTCGTCGTCGAAGTCCCAGCCATTGGGCACCGCGCGAATCTTGAACCCTCCACCGACCGCCGGCGCAGTCTCCAACCAGTCAACTTCGGCGAGATCGGCAACGACTTCGCCGTCGAGCTCGTCATCATGGTCATCGGCAATCGTGGGAGCGATGATGGTGATTGAGGGCAGACCGGATAGCTTCTGCCCATTGAATGTCGCGTCATGCGGGCGCAGCGTGTACGTCAGCGGGGTATCGCCGATATTGAGGGCAGAGCATTTCGCCCACAACATGATGTCGAACTGGTTTTTGCGGACCGCGACCCGTCCAGAGACGATGAATCCCTCTATAGGGTTCAACGTGATTAGCGTTGGCGGTTCCGCAGTCGTCGCCTTAATGACCGGGAAGCCTTTCGCGGCCGGGGTGACGGTGAACCCGGCATTCAATCCCTTGAGTTCGGGTTTCTCGTCCGCGTCGGCGACATCGTCGGCAACGCCGACCTTCCACCAGCCCTTGAGGCGAAACGCTTTCAGCTCAGCCATGCCCCAAGTGTGCCCGACATATGTCGTTTTAGACCTAATTGCCGGTTGCCGGTGGGGCGCCTAACCGATCAGCAGTGCGACGGCAGCCGCCCGCCGGTGCGGCCACTTCGCCGCGCCAGTAGTCCAGCGACCGTTCCAACGCTCATGCCCCGGATGGTCGATCGTCGGCCACTCGCAGACCGGACACCGATCTTCGGGTTGCCCTTCGTGGAAATCAGGGTCGTCGGTCCCGAACGTGTCGAGCCGGTCGAGCAGCCGACGGATCACAGCAGGGATGCTTGGTACTCGGCGAAATCCGCTGGCGTGATCGCCATAATCACACCGAACGGCATCTTCTGCAGATGGTCATGGAGATAGACAGTGAAGCCAGGGCGGTCCAGCCGGGACGGCTCAGGGTTGAGCTCGAGGATGTATCCGGGGCCGCCGTCTGCTGTGGTGCGGTGCGCCATGATGTTGCCGCGCCACTTCCCGAGCTGCCCCTCGTACAACTCGCGGAACACCGCAAACATCACGTCATAGTCAGTGAGTTCGACGTGACCGGTCTCGTCGAACACGGTTGCTGGGGCTAGGTTTTGGTCGTCCATGGTTCGTTCCTCTACAGGTTGGATTCGAAGAAGGTGAAGGACCCGACGCGGGCGGGCACCGCTTGGGTGAAGAAGAAGTTGACGGCCGACCCGCCGAGATACAGATAGATGTCGTTGTCCAGCGTGATTCCGGTGTCGGCGACGACGACCGCGGCGCCGCCGTTGAGGATGATGCGCGCGCTTCTGGGGTCTGCTGTTGTGCCGTAGTAGATCTCCCACGAGTCGCCTTTGTCCTCGGTGTATGACAGCGGGGAAATGAGGGCGGATGGGACGCCCGCGGAGACCGTGACTAGTCCGGCTTGGTTGAATGACCGTCCGAGTGCAATCCCGTTCCCGGAGCTGTTCACAGCCCCGAGGTAGTTCATCGGTCCGGAACGCTCAGAGACGGTCTCCAGGAGCATCGCGGCACCGAACTTGCCGGTGCTGATGTGCATGTCTGGGTTGCGGTAACAGCAGGTTCGCGCACTGGCCCCCGCTGCCTTCCACGCCAAGGCGCTAGAGCCGTTCGGCCCGAATGTTCCCGCCCCCGGACCTGATTCGTACCTCACATACGGCGATGGGAGGTACGGCGAGCTGGCGTAGTCCAGGTTGTCGATGTAGTAGGCGCCGTCGCCGGCGAAGAACCGGGCCTTAAGCGCATTGATCTCACGCATGGCGTTGTTGCCGACGTTTTGCGCGTTGTTGCCCACGGTGAGAATGCCCGTGATCGCATTCCACACGTTGTTGGCCGCGGTGCCCGGATCAACCAGCGTGATTCCCGAGAATGCCTTCGTGATCGCGTCGCCGATACCGGAAAGCGGATCCAGGAACGCGTGAATGATCGACGTCCATGCCTGTTCCGGGGTCGGGAAACTAGTGAAGTCGAAGTTGGGAATCAGCCCTTTGAGCCAGGCGAAAAACAGCGGCAGGTCGATTCCGATCACCTGCCTCAGCGCCTCCATCCCGAAGTCTTGAAGCGACTTCACGTAGCCGGCGAGCAGTGATTCCGGCGTGAGCTTCGGGAATCGGCCGACCTCTTCGGCGAGCTGCTTCCGCGGATCGCGATCGACTTCCAGCGGCCGGCGGTCGTAGACCTTGCCGCCCATCAGGTGCCAGCTTCGGCGTCGACGGCCTGGTGCTCGGCGTCGAGCGCTTCGAAGTGCGCGCGCTCGGCTGCCAACCACTGATCGCAGTTCCACACGAACTCCGCGGCGTGCCAGTCGAACATCGCCTGGTCGAGCCGGCCAAGCCCAGAGAACTCGAACCAGTCGAAGTCGCCGACCGGCCGGCCAAGCGCTTCGGACAGCCGCGGATCTACATCGGCGATCGGGATCAGCCGTTCGGAATACTCGATGAGGACCAGGCGGTCGTGAGCGACGGTGTTCTCGAACGACTCACGGCCGAGCCAGCGCGCCGTCGTCACGTCCTGGTGCTCGTCGTCGGCGCCGAGCTCTGCGACTGCTGGCCGATCGCCGCGGATAAGCGGAACGACTGTCTTGTACCGCTTCTCGAATGGCTTCTTCGCCGGCGATGTCTCGGTGGTCTCAGTCATCGTTTCGTCCTTCACTGTGGAATCAGCATCCAATCGAGCTGCGCGTCGGTGCGGTTGAAGATGTACGCACCGAACAGACCGTCGTTGACGAGCGCGACGTGAATCGTGGGCGCGCTGCCTGCCGGGACCAGCCCGACGCCGTTGTCTGGTGCCGCGGCCACGGTCGGCGTCGACGGGGACGAGAAGTGCGGCCCGACCTGTGTCCAGCCGATGATGGTTCCCTTGCCGCGGCCGATCAGCTGCCCGGAAAGCGGATCGCCGAGCCGCACTTCGCAACCGATCGTCAGCGGATCCGAGTCGAGCTCGACGCCGAACGCGTAGAAGTGCCCACCGACACGGAGCACAGAGTCTTCCTCGCAGACCGGCAACGTGTAGGACAGGATCGGCGCGCGCTGAGCAAGCCCATTGAAGTTCGAGAACGCCTGCTCGGGGATCGTGCCGAACTGGACTCGCTTCGTCGACAGATCCGTCGGCCCCCACTTGTTGTTCGCGAGGACACCGAAGACCTTGCCGAACGACTTCCCGCCGCCGGCGGTGTTCGGGTCGTAGTTCGTCAGCCCCTCGACCGGGCCCATCACGCCCTGCGGGCCCTGCGGCGACAACGATCGAATCTTGAAGACCGGCAGTTCTGGTGTCCCGCCGGGGATCACCTGGTCGCCGGCCGCGATCACTTCCGGGGTCCGCTCGGACATCGGAATCGTTTCGTATTGGAGCGTGATCTTCGGCGTCGCGCCGGTCTTGCCCTGCGGGCCCGGTAGCGCAGCGTGGAAGTCGTTCACGCCATCCCAGACGTAAACCAGTCCGCCGTAAAGGAACCCGTGGTTCTTGAGTTCCGGCCCCCAGTTCACCGGCAGGTCGATTTCGTCGTCGTCGTTGAGCGGCACCGGCCAGTGCAGTTCGATCATGGGCGCGTTCTTGCCGGGGAACCCGCGCGGCCCGATGAGCACGGTCGTCGTGATAACGGCTTTCCCGTCGACCATTTCGAGCGTCGCACCGACCATGGGCGGGGTGTCGGGATCGCCCACCAGCCCGACCCACGTCGACTGCAACATCGCCTGAAACAGCGCCGTCGCATCACCAGTGGTCGGGAACTGGTGGTTCGCGTAGAAGTCGTCGATATCTGCTTCGGTGATCGTCATGTCAGTGCCTCCTCGTCGATTTCAATGTTCGTTCGGACCTTCCAGGGGATCCGGTCGTCGGGGTCGGCCACCGGGCCGCTGTCGCCGACCTGTAGCCGGCGGATCGCTGCGTCGCGCTGCTCGACTGGCAGCGCCTGTATTTCGTCGAGAGTGAGCCCGTCGAGCGGATCCGCCGGCAGGTCCGGCGCGTCGAGCGGAACCCACTCGACGTAGCCGTTCGGGTACTCGCGACGCTTGATTTTCGGATCGCCGCCGAACTCGGCCGGCCAGCACCGCGCGAAATGCCATGCGAGCGCCGGCTTCAGGTAGCGGAGGTCGTAGTGATGGCCGTGCTTGTCGATCGGGTTGTCGAGCATCTGGTCGATCAGGTAAACCAGCTCCTGCGCCGGCTGTAGGTCCGGCGGAATGTCGAACGCCAGCCGCGCGAAGCGGTCGTCGGGGTGGGTGTCCATCAGAAGTTCGTCCCTTGTCCGAACAGCATCGCGAGTCCGTTCCAGAACTGTTGCGCCGTCCTCGTTACCTGCGCTAGCCCGGATTCGGATTCGCGGTCGTCGCCGATCGACAGATCGAATGTCTTCGGCGTGGTCTCGTCTTCGTGGAGGCGGATCGCCGAGATGTGATCCTGCGAGAGGATCCCGTCGATCTCGAACAGCGCACGATCGCCCATATCGGCGTCGATGAAGATCCGGTGCGGTCGTGCGTTGCGCACCGACACCTTGAAAGCGTGGAACGGCTTCGTTTTGTCGAGCCCTTCGCGGATGGTCAGCGGCGACGAGATGACGTAGGCCGAGCCGGATCCCTGGACGAAATCTTCGAGGAATCCGTATTCGTCAGAAGACAATTCGCGGTTCACGTCGGTGTACCTGATGAAGCTGAAAAACAGGTCGTCAGCCTGATTTTGGTAGACGTTCTCGACGCCTTCGGAGCCGGGAAGCTGCGCCGGCATACCTGGCATCGACGTGATCGCTTCGGCGATCTTCGAGATCCCGTAGCGGATGAGGAATGTCTGAACTTGGTTGAGTCAGTAAGCCCTTGGGGCTGGTGCCCTCGCGCGGTTAGGCAGCGAGGGCACCAGCCCACTGGGGCGATCGTCCCCCGGTCATAATGGTTTTCGCCTTGGACTTATACATGTTGTGCTCGGACGAGATGATCGCCGAGCGCGGCCCGTCTCGGAACACCAGCGACGGGACCGCCGGCGCCGCGCCGAACCATTTACGGATCAGCGGATCGTTCACGCCGTCGCCGTCTTGGTCGGAATAGAGCACGGTCCCGATCAGATCGTCGCCGGTCGCGGCGAGCAGCTGGATCGCGCCGCCATCGGCCAGGCCGGTGACCCCGGTAATCCCGGACTTATCTTCGACCGCGATCACGATGCAGTTCCGCGACGGCCGGGCCAGCTGCTCACCGACCAGCATCGCAAGTTCCGGGTGCGGACTGTCTTCGTCCTCTTCGAGCCAGATATACGTTCGGACCTGACAGCCGGCGTCGCGCAACATCTGCTCGGTGACACTGTGCGCGTCTTGCCAGCGCGACATGATGACCGATAGCCGGCTGGTGTCGAATATCGGGTTCACGAACTGCATCTGAATCGGGTGGTTGAGCATCGAGAAGTTGCCCGGCGCCCCGAGTAGCGCACCGACGTAGGCGCCCGGATTGAGCAGGTTTGTAAACACGGCCAGGGCCGGATTGAACAGTCGCGCCAGGTTCGCAGCCCCGGTCGTTGCGATGATGGTTCGGCAATTGCCCGGCAGCAGCCAGCATTTGATGACCTGCGCCTCTGGCGGTGCGAAAACCGTCGCGCCGAACAGGATGTGTTTCCAGTGCTCCCGGTTCTCGCTGATCTGCAACGTCACAGTGACTTCGCCGTCTTCGGCCCGACCGACCTTGACGTTGGTCACCTTGAAACCCCAGCGCCAGCGCCAGTTCCGCCGGTGCGGGTACGGGTCGACGGTGAAGTTCAGATCCTCTTCGGCGCGAACGTCGGTGCGGACAAACTTCACCAGCCAGTCCGCGCCGCGCAGCACCACTTCGCCGGTGCCGGTGTCGTGCTGCATCTGCTCGGCGTCGAACGCCTTGTGCGTGCGGACGGTGCCGATGTACCGCAGCTTCTTGTCCCAGAGCCGATACAGGGATGGGGCCTTCGCCTCTTCGTCGATCACACGCCGGCGCGAATTGACCTGGTTCCACGTCGCGATCGGATCCCGCTTCGGGTCGGCGCCCACTACGCCGGCCAGCTGCATTGGCATCAGCATCGACATATCAGGACCACGACGACCGGTAATACTGCGGGAGAATCATTTCGACCGACCCGTTCGGGTTGGTGTGCGTCACGGTGATATGCGCGACGCTGCGTTCCGGGATCGGGTTGTCAAAGTCGATCCCGCCAGGTGTCCGCCGCTGCGCCGGCAGCTTCGCGTCCAGCTGCGGTTTCAGCAGCAGCTCAAGGAATTGCGACTGGCGAAGCGTCTTGTAAATCTGCCCGTCGATCGGTTCCTTTTCCGTCGTGAGTGTCTGCCGCGCCTGGTCGGTATCGACGAACATGTAATCGCCGTCATCGGGCAGCAGCGGCGGAATCGGAACGTACTTGCCCTCGTTGCCGTCTTGGATTCGCACGCCGTGACCCACCACACCGTCGATCAGAATCGAGTCTTTCGACGTCCCGCGGACGATGAACTTCGGCGCCGCCTCGAACGTCCCCTTGTTCGCGATGTGGAACGTGTGCTTCGCGTAGCCGTCGCGAATGATGTCCGCCTGCGCCGGTTTCCACACTTCAGTCTCGGCTCGCTTCGCGAACAGCGGCCACGGCATATGCAGCGTCCCCGAGAGAATCGACGTCGTGTTTCCATTCGACGTCGGCGACTTCTCCGAGTTCACCTTCCACGGTC
This sequence comes from Mycolicibacterium komossense, assembly GCF_025822605.1. GTDB lineage: Bacteria > Actinomycetota > Actinomycetes > Mycobacteriales > Mycobacteriaceae > Mycobacterium > Mycobacterium komossense. The sequence continues at coordinate 201,329 of NZ_JACKTY010000020.1, forward strand.
CGCCCTTGATCGCCGGGATCCACCGGAACCCGTGGTCGCGGGTGAAGCTGCCCAGGAACCCCGGAACCTTGTCTGAGAACGATCGCCGGAAACTGTCTTCGATCTTGTGCATCGCCATGAAACCGCCAGACGGCCGGTTGCGGTTCGCGTTCGGATTGATCACCACACCGAAGTCGACGACGCCCATCATGTAGTCGGTGCGCTCACGATCGGCGCCAATCAGGTACGGCCCGTTCGAATATCGCTGCTCGAAGTTCAGGTCGTAAACCCCGTCGAGTCCCTTCGCCAGGACCACGCCCTCGATGCCCTCGCGCGGCCCGGCCAGGTGCCACACCTTCCAGTTCGTCGCCGGGTGCATCCAGAACCATTGCGGGTGCTCGCCACGGAGGATGTCGCCGTACTTGCCCATGTCCTCCCAGCGCGTCATCCGCTGCCACGACGGATGCCCGAGGTCGACCGGCGCATACGCCGGGTTGCCGAGATAGTCGTTCGGGTGCTTGATCTCGTCGAAGTAGAAGTCGTCGTCGCCGAGGAATGGGTCTGGCATCAGTGGACTTTCGTCGTGCGCGTGCGCGCGTTCTGTTCAGCGGTGAGTTTGTTCGCGACGTCCTGCGGTGACATGCCGGCGTTCTCGATCACGACGGCCGGGCCCGGCGCCTGCCCGTTGCCGGTGCCGTGCCGAGTGGTGTCCGGTGCGACGTTCGTCGCAGGCGCCGCCAGGTCCGACGCCGGGTTGAGGTTCGTCCGCAAGGTTGAATCAGCGGCGCCGAGCAATCCGCCGAGCAGGTCGCCGCCACCGCCACCAGCGCCGCCCGCCGAATCGGATCCGGTGCCACCGGAAAGCACGCTGCCGAGCAGGTTCACACCGGCCATCGCCGATTTGATCGTCGGCCACTCAAAAGGATTCGAGAACACAGACCCGTCGAGCCCGATCGTTTCGAGCAGCCCGCCCCATAACGTTTTGCCCAGATCACCGAGCCCGCTATCGCTCGACGAGCTCGACGCCGCCCCGGTCTCGGTCGCCGCCTTCTGCTGAGCCTCGGACAACCGATCGGACGCGACGCTCTGTCGATCGTTAGCATCGGCGAGTTCGCGGTTCGCGACGTCGAGCGAGTGTTGTGCATCGGTGGTGTCCTTGCCGGCCGTTTTCAGATCGTCGAGTCGCTTCTGTGCCTTGTCCCGCGCGTAGGTGCGGTCGTCGACGGACTGGCCGGCGTTCTTGAGTGCGGTTTGCGCCGACTGGACTGCCCGCGACGACCCGGCCGACGCCGACGTCGACGAGCCGAGCGAGCCGGCCGACCCGCCGGCGCCTTCGCCGTACATCTGTGGCAGGTACATGTGATTGTCGAACTGCGGGTCGTCTGCGCCGGCCGCGCCAGCGCCGATCGTGAATACCCCGTTCTTGCCGCCCGATTCGGCGTTCCGGCCATCGGAGAGCGTCATCGCCATATGGCCGTCGTTCGGATTCGGCCCGTGGTTGTACCAGCCGACTGACATCTGACCGGGCCCACCGGAGCCCTCGACGAACCCGCGAGCAGCGAACCACTCCCGCGCGTTTCTCGTCGTCGGCAGGTCGCCAGCCATGCCCAGTGCGCCGTTGACGACGCGCCCCACGGTGCCCGAGCAGTCGAACCGCGACCCTTGGCTGTACGGGGTGCCGGCCAACTGCTCGGCCACGCTGATATCGGGGCCCTTACCGTCAGCGAATCCGGGAACCATGCCGTGCAGCAGTTCCGGCGACGGAACCCAGCCGCTATTCAGCGCGGCGACAACGTTCGCGCCGCCCCCGTTCATCGCCGACGCCTTCACGATGCCCTCGTCGTTGGACACCAAAGCCAGGATCGAATCGCTGGTCCCGGTTCCGGGCCCGCTGATAACACCGCTGCGCGACACCGACGCCGGCCGGCCACCGGCGAACCCGGCAGGCCGGCCGTTCGCGTTACCGGGGATCAGTGAACCGATACCGGGGATCCCGCGCAGCTTGTCGACAACGGTTCCGATCCCGTTGCCGATCTTGTCGACGATCCCGCTGATCGTGTTCCACACTGTCGTCACGACGTCCTTGACCGCGTTAAACGCCGTCACGAATGCGTCTTTGAAGATCCCTACGCCCTTGCCCACAGTGTCGAGCGACGACGTAAACATGTCCCAAACCGACTTAGCGCCATCCCAGAACCCGGTAATCGCACCCTTGATGCCCTCGAATGCGGGGACCGCGACCGTGTTCCACAGCCACATGATCACGTCGCCAACAGCCTTGATGGCCGGTTGTACTGCGGCCCAGACGACTTGCGTTACCGCCCACCACGTTTGCACCGCCGTGGCGATCCCCTGGAATGCGGGCACGACAACGTTCGTCCACAACCACCCGATGACGGCGCCGAGGCCTTTCAGGGCGGCGATCGCCACAGTGAAATTCATCTTCTGCACCGACAGCCAGAGCCGGCCGACCCACGCGACGGCCGGCTGGATCGCCGTCCACACCGTTTTGACAGCACCAACGAACGCACCGAACGCCTGCTTCGCGACCTCGCCGATCTTCATCACCGACGGCCCGATCTGCGTCCACGCGTTCGTCAGCGTGGTCTTAAGCCATTCCCACACAACCGAAACGGTCGCCTTGATGCCGGTCCAGATTTTGTCCCAGAGCTTCCGGCCAACTTCGGTCTTCGTGAAGAAAGCCCAGATAGCGACGCCGGCCGCGACCACCGCGGCGACGATCAGCCCGATCGGGTTCGCGGTCAGCGCCGCATTCCACAGCCATTGCGCCGCGGTCGCAACCTTCGACGCCGCCGCCGCCGCCAGTGTCGCGATCCGACCGCGCGCGTTCGCCGCAGCGGACAAGTTCGCCGCGCCGGCGTTCGTGCCAGCAGCGACCGTGTTCGCGCCCAGTGCGACCGTCAGCTGTGTCATTGCCGCGGCCTGCGCCCGAATAGCCGCAGTCTGTGCGAGCATAATCGGCGCGTTGATGATTCGGAACGCACCATTGAGCGCGCTAACGATCGGTGCGACAGCCTGTCCCACAACACGGAACCCGGCGAACGCGGCGACCAGGCCACCGATCACGGGCACCGCCCACGACGCGTTATCGGCAACGAAATTCAGCGCGCCGGCCAACAGCTTGAGCGCCGGCACCATGACCGACGTCAGCGTTTCGGGCCCGACCTCGGCGATCGCCTGCCCGAACGCCTTCATCGAATCGCCGACACCGGACAGCGCCGGCCCCGCGTTCTGCAATGCCGGCCCGAGCTTCGCCACCGAGTCCGATATCTGGGAGACAGCACCGGATCCGCCGCCGGCCATCAGACCGGACAGTGTGTCGCGGAGCCGGCCGAACCAATCGACAACCTTTTGGACGCCGCCGTTATCGGCCCACGCCTTCATCTTTGCGGCCATGTCCGTAGCCCACGGCCCGACCTTCGCGGTCAGGTCCGCCATGATCGGCTTGATCGCCGCCGTCACCGAATCGAACGTCCCAGTGAGCCCAATCGCCAACGGTTTCAGGCCTGCGAAGATCGGCCCCGACAACTCGGCACCGAACCGCGAGAACGACGCCTTGAGGTTCGACAGGGATCCGCGGACCGACTGGCCCATGTTCTGTGCGGCGCCGGCGATGTTGTTGGCCACCGCGTCCCGGAACATCTGCGCCGAGACACCGCCGTCCTCGACGAACTTCGAAAACTCTTCGCCGGTCTTACCGGTCGCCTCCTGTAACCAGGTGAAGACAGGCAGCCCGCGATCGGCCAGCATCCGCAGATCGCCAGTCATGGCCTTGCCGGACGTCTGGACGCCGTTGAAAATGCCGCCCATCTCGGCCAGGTTCGTTCCCGCGATCGCCGCGGTATCCGATGTGAGCTTGAGGTAATTCGTCAGCTCTTCGCCGGGTTTGATGCCGGCCGCGACCGCAGACGCCGCGGTGGTCGCCGCCTCGTCGAGCCCGAACGCTGTGCCCTTCACCGCGGCCAGGGCGTTGTCCATGATCGCCTGGACCTTCTCGGTGGAGTTACCGAGACCTTGGAGCTTGAACTTCGCGTCGTCGATCGCCGTCAACCGCGAGAAACCAGCGTGCAGTGCGGCGCCCAGGCCGGCCGCGGCCACCGTGCCGGCACCGACAGCGGCGATCTTCAACCCGCCACCGATCAGCCCGCCGATACGCCGGCCAAGACTTGCAGCGCCCGACGTCAGATTCGACGCCAGCGTCGCCGCGGCACCCCGACCGATATTCGCCGACGCCAGACCGGCGTTGATCTCCCTGCCGGCCGCCTGGCCCGTCGAGCGGGCCCCGTCGATCCGCAGCATCCTCCCAAGCCCGCCGCGCGTCTGCGACTCGACACCGGCCTGGACGTCGCGGCCGGCCTGCTGGCCCGCTTTCCGCGCACCCTTCATGTCGAACGACGGCCGGATAACCGCATCGGTATCGACGCCGCGGAGCGCCTTCTTGATATTCGGCCGCAGCTTCGACGTTTCGGGGAGGACTGTCAGCCAGTAAGTGCCCTGCATCAGCTGGCCCTCTTCTTCCCTTGGTTTCGTTCCACCCAGCGCCGTTGACGCTCAGTGCGCCTGCGCTCGAACTCTTCGACTGGCATCACCGACACCCGGCTCAGACCCGAGGACGTAGTGCCATCGGACGATTCGCGTTTCGGCCGCGGGATCCGTTTCGGCCGCTTGCGGTTCTTCTGACCGTCTTTCGTCTTCTGCCAGATCAGGTCGTGCTCGGCGTCGGCGATGATCGCCAGCAGGTAATCGGTTGTCGTCCAGCCCTGCTCAAACGCATGGAACACGGCCGTGTTCGGCGGCGATGCGAAGATGACGGCGTGCAGGTCGTCCCAGGACAACCGGCCGTCGTCGAGTCGCAAGTCGCCGCCGAGCGCGATCACGTCCCGTCTTACCGGCGCTTCGAACTCGCGGATCGCCGCGCAGACCTGTTCGATTTTCCCGGCGTCATGCCACCGTCCTTGCCCCAGGCTTCGGTGAACGCGTCGAACGTTTTGTCGTTGAGCGAGTACAGGATTGCCAGCGCGTCCGCCGAAGCGTGCTTCTCGATGATCGCCTTCGTCCGCTCCAAGTCGGACAGGTGCGCGTGGCGAATGATCCAACCCTGCGGAGGCGTACCAGTACCGCGGCGGATCGCCACGGTGGCACCTTCGGAGAAGTCGCCCTCGCCCCACTCGCTGTCGAAGTCGTCTGCGTCGAACCTCGCGCAGAACAGTGCCGTGCCGGCCGGGTAGTCGCCGCCCCACTCTTCGGCGATCGACAGCTCAGGATCGGACGCCGATGGTTCCTTGGCGTCGCACTCTTCCAACCCGACGTGCTCTGGCGCCGGCTTATCGGCCTGGTCCTCGACGTCGGGATTGAAGTCGGAGTGCTGCGGTTCGTCGCGCTGGCTCTTACTGGACATTTGTTGTCTCCCTGGTGGGTTCGGTCGTGCTGGTCTGGTGGGGGTTCACTGCATAAAGGCGGGCCCGCGCGCCGCCCACCAGACCGGAGCGCGGGCCCACCGGCCTATGCGGCGATCTTCTGACCGTCGTCGCTGTACTGCGTGACGTGAATGCCGCCGGTCCCCCGGTAAACGGTGAACGTCGGCTGGAACGCCATCGGCTCGTTATGCACCAGCGTGATGTCGTCGATATCGGACATCTGGACGAACTCGGCGACCTGCCGAATTGCCTTGTCCTCGAAGAACGCGTCGAGAATCAGGGTCGCGATCTTCGGCATACGCGAGCTGATCGCGACCTTCATCCGGTTACCGTGCTGCGACGTCGCCGCCGCGGTGGTCACGGATCCGTCGCCGAAGATCGCGGCGTTCACGTGCGGCGAAAGCACCTGGTACAGCGACATGCTGTAGTCGATCTGGAACTTGTCGCGCAGCGAGCCGATCGACTCACCCGACCAAACCTCGATCGGCGTGGTGCTGCCGTCGATGCTGATCGTGACGCCATCGCTCGACACGTAGCCAAGCGACTTGAACGCGGCGTCCAGGGGCTCGTCGACGTCGGTCGGCAATTCGGTCCCGTACGGCGCGATATACAGGCCGCCGGCGGTCTGCAAACCGCTCGGAGTCGCCGCAAAGACCTGGTTGTAGTCGCCCAACGGCGACGGAATGGGAGAACTCATGGTGTTACCTCTCGAATCGGTTTGAGTGCGACCGTCCAGAAGACGGAAACGGCTTGCCCGAACAGCGCTACGTCGTCGTCTTCGATGTCCGAAGGGCCCGAGACGTGTTCGGTTCCGGTAACCCACAGAGACCCGACGTCCGGGAAGACGATCCGGGTCTGTGCAGCACCGAGCAGTGCAGCGTGCAGCAGCGTTGTGTGCTGCCCGCATTCGAACGCGTCTCCGTTGAAGACACGCGCGCGGAGCAAGTAGTCCGCAACGGGTCCGCGCTGACGTGAATCAACCTGACTCAGCAGCACGTAACGCGTCGGTTCGCCCGCCGGCGGCGTTGCGCCGACAGACAAGTCGATATCGCGATCCGCGAGCCGGCTCAGCAAGTAAGCGCGGCACGCGATCGCGGGTTCCATGGTCGGTGCGACCATCTGCGGTGTGGTCACTTCTTGACCCGCATCGCGGCTTGTTGGAGCGGTGGAGCGGCGCCGGCCTCTTTGTGCGCGGCCTCCCCGGACTTCGCGAACACGTTTTCGCGGGCCCGGTCAGTTCCGACGGTTTCCTCGACGCCGTAACCGTTTGGGTCACCAGCGATTCGGCCAGCGACAACAGCGATCGTCGCCGCAACCTGTCGGCACGCCGGCCGGACCGTGACACGACGGATCTTGCGGTCGTCGCTGATCGGGATCTTAAGTCGCCCCATCGGTGACCCTCCGTAGCGCGACGACGTAACCCGGATGAAAGTCGTAAGGGCCCAGGTTTTCGTCTCGGACCGGCCCGTTTACCTCGAACTTTCGGCCGTCCCACAGCTCAACCATGGAGTCAGCCGGCCAATCGGCGTCGGCCGTCGCCATCAGCAATTCGGTGATGGTGCGGCCGGCCGTCTGGCCGGTCTGGACCTCAGTCGCGGTCGGCGCGTCGAACGCTCGAACCCTGCGGGCCCGCGGCACCGGATCGCCGTACTTCACCTGTCCAGCAGGGGTTTTCCCGATCTTCGGCCGCGTCCAATGTGTTACCTCGAACGGTTCCGGGATGATGAACTCCATCAGCCCCACCCGTCGTCGGGGTGGTTCTCCCAAAGCGGATAGCCGGCCGCGCCGGTGAGGTTCGCCCCGCACGAACACGTCGTCCCGCCCAGCCGTAAATCGCACGCGAGCGCGTGTTGCGTCACGGACGCCGGCAGAGTGTCAATGTTGAACGCTCCGCCGGTGTCGTCGCTTCGGCAAAGTGCTTTCAGCTGGTCGATTTCGGACTGAAAGAACATCGCCTTGCGCGGCTGCCGGGTGTCAATCGTCTGCCCATAGCTGAGGGTGGTCTGCGACTGAACGGCACCGGTGCCGGCTTCATTCCAGCGGAGAATCGCGCCCCGAAGGATGGACTTGGCCATCCCCCGGTGCGCGAACTCCGGTGAATTGATGCACGGTGCGTAATAGACGGCCTGACCGAGCGCGTCGTCGATCATCGCCGTGGCCTTCGCCTCGTCGATGTTCTTCACGAACGGGTCCAGGTCTGCCGGTGTAATCAGCGGCAAGCCTGGATCGTTCGGAGTTGGCCCGGTCATGGTCGCCTACTCGCCGCCGGCAGTTCCGCCGGCCGCAACAAACTCCCGCTCGGCTGCGAGCCATGCTTCGACGTCGGCGCGCTCCTGGTCCTGCGCGGCCTTCTCTTCGGCCTCACGCTTCCGCTTCTGCGCTGCGGTTTCCTTGGGCTTCTCTCCAACCGGGTGCCAGCTGGAGTCCAACCGCGCGGCGGTGGCGTCGTCGACATTCACGACGACGCCGGCCGCGTTAGTCAATCGCGGCATGGCTTAGGCCACCTTGTCTTCGATGACGGCGAAGCGATCGGCGAAGACGTACCAGCCGTAGACGATTTCCGTTCGGAACAGAATCTCGTTGTGGCCGGCCAGGTCTCGACCCTGGTTATCCGGGTCGCCGAACTCCAGCATCCGGAACGGGAACGAGCGCTGGACGCCCCAGCGGATGCCCTGCGAGAAGTCGCCGAGGATCGCCCGAACCTTGTTGTCGGTCGCGTCGCCGTCGACTGCCTTCGCCGACGTGGTGGTCGACACCGCGGCCGACACACCCTCGAACGAGGACAGGCCATTGCCCAGCCCCAGTTCCGGGTACTTCTTCCGGCCGTCGGCGTACCGCGCCGTTGAGAGCGTCCAGGCGTACTGCGGGTCGAATGCAACGCCATTGACGCTGAACCCGTTGCCGATCACAAGGCCGGCGGCTGCCTCGAAGTCGAGGTCCGCGTTCGCGCCAGCTTCGACACGCTTCGTGGTCGAGTTCAGGTAGTTCGCCCACGCTGGGATCGCGTTGCCGGTCCGGGGGTTGATCCGGTAGTACAGGCCCAGATCCAGGCCGCGTGCCAGCGCGCGAGCGCACTTCTCCTGGTACTTCGTCATCACGCCGAGCTGGTAATCCTCTTCTTCCCAGAGGAATTCGTCAGACGTCCGCATCTGGACGACGGCCTTGTGCGGGACCGCGGTCACGCGGCCAGGCTTCGCGTCGTCGGATCCCTTCGCCGCCGACTCTTCGACGAACTCGGCCGTCAGGTCGTCGTCGAACGTGATGATCTCGGTCTTGCCGAACCGCATCGGCTCCTGACCGGACAGTGCGGCGACCGTAGAACCGGTCTTGGACTTCTCGACGATTCCGTCCGCGATGTTCGTCGGCAGAAACAGGTCGGTCGACTGCAAAACAGCCATGGTGCTTTCCCTTCGGGGTTACTGCCCGTCGCGGTTGGTAAACGACTTGATGAACTCAGTCGTCGAGTTCGGCTTCGGGCGAGACAGTTTCGTGCCCTCCTTGGACACATGGTTTTGACGCTTGCCGCCGCCGCGCAGATCGAGCAGCCGTGCGGATTGCTTGAGCAGCAGTTCCGGCGTGTTGCCGGTCAGGAACGTTTCGACGTCTTCGGCGTCGAACTCATGGAGCGCGACCAGGTGCTCGCGAAGCGCGCCGGCGACTGCGGCCGGCTGTGCGTCGAGCTTGGATTGCAGATCCGCGATCTTCTGCCCGTCGGTCTTCTTCGCCTCTTCGGCGTCGTCGACGAGCTTCGCCTTGGGCTTCAAGACCTTGTTGTCATCCTTGAGCCGTTGGTGCGCCTTGACCAGCGGATGATCGTCCGGCAAGTCGGCGTAGAGCGGATCGCGCTTCGACGACTTGTCAGATCCGCCGGCGTTACCCGCGCCGCCGGTCTTCGTGTCGTCTCCCCCGCCAGCGCCAGCGCCGCCACCCGCGCCAGCGCCGTCTGCGCCGCCGTCCGTGCCGCCGTCGTCGTTGGGAAGGTAAAGCTTGCGTCGATCGAACTTCATGTGTCCTGCTCCCGGTTCGGGTTTGTCTGGTGGGTTCCGTCGCAGTGCGCGGCGGGCGAGCCATTGCCGAGTGCCGGCGCAAGCTCTGTCGACAGGATATGTCGGTTTCCCACAAAACAGCCCTACCCGACATATGTCGCGCGTCCAAAGCGCGCGGAATCGCCGAGCGTCGAGCGGGTAGACCTAGCTAGATTCCGGCCGGCCTTGTAGGTATTCCTGCATTGCCGGCGTCGCCGCGGCCCGTGTTTTCAGCATGGTTTGATAGCCGCGCTGCCATAGTTTCGCCAACGCCGGCGACTTACCGTTGTACGGATTCGCGTCGCCGAGCTCGGCGTTCTGGCCGGCGCGCAAGGCAGCTTCGGCATCCTCGCGATACGTCATTGCAGGAAGTCTCCTTGCATCACTGTGTACGCGTCGAAGTTGTTCGATCCGTCGAGCACCATTTGCCGCATGATCGGCCGCGTGATCCGGCCGTTCTCATCGAACCACTGAGCAAGCTCGTCGGACATGTACTTCCGCGCCGTCGCATCGTTGACGTACCAGAACTTTTTCGGGTTGTAGGTGAGCGCGTATTTCCGCTTCACCATCTGCCCGTTCGTCGCGTTCTCGGCCTCGATATAGATTTCGTCGACGCGCCGCTGGAACACCGAGTCGAGCAGGTCGTCGAAACCCTTGCCGCTGTGCCCGTCCGCGCGCGCTTGGGCCATGAAGTCGCGCCGGCGGATCCGCTCGACGACTTGGCCGTAAACGGTTTTCTTCGCCGCCTCTTCGTCGTACAGCCCGGATTTCACCATGTCGCGGATCTTCTGCCGCTGCGACGGCCGGTCGATCAGCACGTCCGCTTCGGCGTAGACAGGATCTTCGCCGCCCTCGATCGCCGCCAGGATCCGGTCATTTTCGGCTGCGGATGCGGCTTCGGCCTTCGCTGCGCGCTGCGCGGCCCTGGTCGCTGCCAACTGCTCGGCCTGCTCGGCGCGGTCCATCGCCGCCGCGGCAGCTTCGATCCGAGCGTCGTCGCCGGCCTCGATCGCCGCTTCGAACTCGCGGACAGAGCGATCTAGTTCGGATTCGCCGGCGCGGTCGACGGCCCGGACGTCGGCGACGGGCGCGGCATCACCCGGTATCTCGACAGGTGTCGCCGCGGCCGGCGGCAGGTCCGGCGGCGCCGGCGGATCCGCGATCGCCTCCGCGGCCGGCAGCGTGTGCAGATCCTCGGTGTCGACGCGACGCCAATACTCGACGGCGCGCCGGTGCACGTCCTCGGCGTCGAGCCATTCGGCGATCGCGTGCGGATCCGGCGGTGTGACGGCCGGCGTGCCAGGTGCCGCGGTGAGCATCTTCGGCTGCCGCGCCGCTTCTAGCGCGAGCGGTGCCGGTTTCCGGTTCAGTGCGAGTTGCCGAGCAGGCGCTTCGATCGCCAACCGCTCGACCACACCCTGAGCCAGCGACAGCGCGGCCGGTGCAACGCGTTCGCTTGCGACCTTCACCAGCGAACGGCCGGTGTTCAGGTCGATAACCTTCGGGCTCGCCGCGGCCGGCGTAACCGACTGCGCCGCGGCGTCGAACACTTCGCCGCGGCCGGCCGCGCGAGCCTCCATCCGTGCCGCGATCTGTGGCGCCGACAACAGGTTGCCGGCCGCATCGCGCGACACCGCGTCGTAGTCGTCGAGCCAGTCATGCACATATCCGGGAACGGTGTACGGCTTGCCGTTTCGCATCGGGACCATGACGCATCGGCAAAAGTCGTGGCCGGTCACGGTGGAGGTGTGGAAGTTCCCGCCGGCCGACTGCTCGGACCGATACAGGCCTGGCGCCCCGCCGCCACGGCTCGCAGTCAGCGTCCGCGTTGCCTGCATCCGGCAGAACCCGCACGCACCCGGCCGCGCCTCACGAACCCACGGGACGCCTTCGCGGTCGGCGTTCTCGATCACGGTGTCGCGGTGAGTTTGGAACGTTTGGCGCCGGCTCGTGCCCTGCAATGCCGTCGACGGTGACTGTTGCAGCATCGCCCAGCGGCCATTCGCCGCCAGCTGGTCGACGGCCGGCAGCTCGGCCGGCGTCGCGGTGAACGCCTTCGCGCCTATCGCCAACGGCTGGTCCTCGTACCAGGTCGCGGTCAGATCGCCGGCCGCAGCCAGATACGGCGACACCACTTGCGGATATGCGTCGGTGATGTACCGAAGCGCTTCGCTCTTGCCGAGCGGGGACAACGCGATCGCCAACTTTGCGACGTCACTGTCGAGCGCGCGGCCAATTGCGACCAGCGCGGCGCGAAGTTCAGGCGCTCCGGTTGTCATCAGCTGGCGCGTTGCGCGGCGCCATCCGCCGGCTGGTCGCCGGCCGCGGCATTATCGCCGGCCGCGGGCTGGTCGCCGGCACTATTCGCCGCGATCAGCGCGTCGACAATGCTCGTAGAGTTGCCGCGCCGCTTCTCAGCCAGCGCGCGTTTGATCTGCTGCGGGTCTAGCCCGAGCAATTCGAGCCCGACTTCGGTTTCCTTGAGCCATTCCGGGCCCGCGCCGAGCTGCTTTGCGCCGGCGTCCGCCTGCGCTGCTTTCGACAGGTACAGCGGCGACCGGAATCGCGCGTCGATCGACTTCCACTGCTTCGGGATCGTCGGTTCGCCGTTTTTGATCGCCAGCCCGCGCATATACGACCGCCGGAACGCCGGCGACCAGTCATCCGTCGCGCCTTCTGCCTCGGCGATCAGTTCTTCGCGCGACGCAATGTAGGACTCGGCCGACGTCGGGTTCGCCCGGTTATTGAACCCGAGCGCTTCGACGGTGATCGACGTCTCGCCGGCGAACAGCATCGCGATCTGTTCGAGCGCGTCGATATGGGGCTGCGGGCTCGCCGCTTCGAAGCGTTTCACGTCCGCGCGAGCACGGCCGGCGTCGGGCTCGTCGGGATCGTCTTCGAGCGCAAACACTCGCGCGAGCGCGACTTGCCACGCTGCTTTGAGCGTGCCGTCTTTGTTGCGGAACGCCTTGCCGGACGCCCCGAGCAAGATCAGCTGCGGGAAGCTGTAGACGTCCATGTGCCCGTCCATGCGAATGATCGCTTTGAGCGCGCGTTTTTGCTGCGACATGGCCGGCCGGGTGATCCTCGACGAGCCGAGCGCGCGATCCTCCCGCGGGTGATAGGGCAGCACTTCGACCGGGACGCCGAGCTTGTGCGTTTGGATATCGACCTGCCAGTCGCCGTCCTCGTCGAGGTCCGCCGTCAGCGTCAAACCGTCTTCGTAGAGCGCGATCCCGGACGGGTTGCCGTCGTCGTCGCGGCTGGTGATGGAAAGCAGTTCGTCGAGCCCGTTGCGGCGTGAGTTCCAGGTGCCCGTCGCTTCGAGCGCGCTCTTGACGTGGATCAGCGACTTGGGTTCGCCGGCCCGTTCGTCGCCCTCGGTGTTGATCAGGAACGCCGGCCCATGAAGCAGCGACGACACCATGCCCGAGTTCGCCTTTGTCGCGAAGAAGTTGTCGTCCCAGAGTTCAGTCCCGCCGATCGAATCGAAGTCGCCGTCGGGCCAAAAGAAGTTATCGAGATTGCAGCGGCGCGCGAGCGCGTCCACTGCTTTCGCCGACCAGCCGAGCACGGTTTCCGCGCGAAGGTAGCTCGGCGGGATGATTTCGCCGATCCGTCGAAGGGCGAATTTGCCGTCGTAAAACGACGCGCGAAGTAGATTCCGCGGTGTCTTGTCGACCAGCTGCTGGTACAGCCCATTTATCTGGTCGAGCGTGTCGCCGTTCAGTTCTGGGATCGCGAATTTGAACTGGGTCGCCGCTTTCGTGGTCCGCTCGGCCGTCACAGCACTACCGCCTCTCTACCTGTCCCGGCAGTCCGTCGGACGGCCCTTTTGTTCTTCGTCGCCGCGAAAAGCGCCAACGTCATCGCGACCGCCTGCTGAATCTGGTCCGACGGGTTCCGCCGATCCCAACCCCAACCGCCAGCGCCACGAATGGGCCGACGTTTGCCGTTTTTCACCACTGCGTCCGTTACCGACATTTGTCCGCTATGTGTCAGGGTGCCAGCTTTCAGCCGGTTTTCCACTGCGCCGCACGCTGCGGCCATGTTTGGACCGGTCGTGACGACCACGGTTACGCCGGCGTTTTCCAGGTCCACGATCATCGAAGCGGCCGGCGATTCCGAGTCGATGACGACGACAGTCCGCCGGCCGGCACGCCGCCACGCGTCCGCAATCCACACGACAGCGGCGTCGGTATCGTCGCCGGCCCACACCTCTTCGGTGTGCGCCTGGTCCTCGTCGATCCAGCACGCGGAAACCGATATCTGCCGCGCGTGACTCATGTCGACGCCGAACCCGTTCGGCTTGATCCCGTCCGCCGGCCCGACCCTGAGTAGCGTCCGCCAGCGCGCCGCGGTGACCACCGGCCGGTGCGTCGTCTTATCCCAAATCCCCAACGCCTCACGCAAAAACGACTCTTCGGTAAGCAGCTTCCGCATCCGCCGGATAGCCCGCTCCGACGTCCGATGCGGATACGACGGATTCGCCTTCCGCAGCTGCGCCCGGTCGTCCGGGTCCGCGCCCTCATCCGCCGAAAACTCGACGTAGAGCGTCCCTTCGGACTCGCCGTCGAGCGCGTCCTGTCGAAGCATCGTGAACACCTCGCCGGCATCCGTCGGCCGCGGCGGTGTGCCCGTCAGCAGCACCAACGGGTTCTTGACGGTGTTCATCGTCGGGATCAGGTCGTCCATGGCCTTCGACGTGAGCCGCTGCGCCTCGTCGAGCACCAGGACGCCAACGCCGGCGAAACCCAGGCCAAACCCGTTCTCACGGGCGCCAAACAGGATCCGCGAGTTGTTCTTGAGGTAAATCCCCTCGTCGCCGCGCGAGTCGCTTACGTTCTTGATGTGCCGCTTGACCAGCGGGTTTTCGCACATCGCCTTCATCGAGGCGAACGTTTCCTTCGCGGTCTTCGTCCGGTGCGCCGTCCAAATGACAGTCAGGCCGGGTGTCAGCAGCGCGAGCGCGAACACGATGCAGCCGATGAGGTACGTCTTGCCGACCTGCCGCGGGATCGAAATCACCGAGGTGTCCGACGCGTAAAGCCCGGTCCCGTCCAGCGCCAGAATCAGCCGGCCTAGCCCGTCTTGCCAGCGATCGAACGTCCAGCCCATGTTCCGACAGGTGTCGCGGATCCGCGGCCACGCCGTCCCGACGATCCCGTCTGGCCGCACGACGTGCCGCGCAACCTCCGACAGCTTCGGACCCGTCAGCGCCGGCGGACGACTCGACGGTTTCGGCGACGCAGGCCTGGTGCTCGACTTGGCCGGCGCCCGCCTAGATGGCGTCTTCGTCCCAGGACTCATTCGGGGTATTCGCTACGGCCGATGGCTCGGCGGCTGTCGGGGTGTTCTTGGCGCTCAGCGCATCAATCTGGTTCTGGACGTCCAGTAGTTGTTTCATCAGGTTTCCGACGTCACGCGGGTGCGCGCGCGGATCGTCCATTGCCGCCGCGATCCGATCCCGGAGCGTCTCGAGAAGCGTTTTTCGGGACAGCTTGACTGCGTGCGCGATCGTCCGCGGCTTGGCCGGCGCACGCTTCTTGGCCGGCGGCTTCTTGGCCGGCGCAGGCGCCTTCCCATCGCCCTGGACGACCGCCAACGGTCGCCGTGCGCGATCGGCCATCGTGCCGTGCCGCCTTTCTCGAAACAATGTTTCTTTTTTTTGAAGAACCAGGGGGGGCAGCGCCTATGCCATGGGAGGCGGCTGGGGGCGGGGGTAGGGGTCACCCGGGGTGGGTGCTGGTGTGCCGCACTGCGGGCAGGGGCCGGCGGGTCGGGGTCCGGGGTAGGCGTCGTCGCAGCGGGGGCACCAGGACGCCGGTGGGCTGTTCATGCGCCGCGTCCGCGGTAGTCGGGTGTCTGCGCGCGTGCGATCTGCTCGGCCAGGTGCTCGCGCAGGGTGGGCGTGGGCCGGCCGCGGTTGTCGACGTCGGGCTGAGTGAACCCGCAGCCGTGTGGGCAGTTGGGTTCGCCGCGGCCGTTGGTTTTCATCACGTTGCCGTGCGTGCACACCTTGCCGGCCAATGGACCACGGCCCCGTCGTGCTGCTCGACGCTGCGACCGGTTCACGGCTGGGTGCCGATCGGGAGCGTGACGAGGTAGTAGACCGTGCCCTTGGTGGTGTGCAGGCATGGCAGCACACCACTGAGGTCTGCGTCTGCTGCGGTGTGGTCGACGAGCAGGGTGTCGAGCACGGCGCCGCGTGCTGCGTATTCGATCGTGCGGAGTGGGATCCGCACGACGTCCGTGCCGTAGAGACCAAGGTCGCGCACGATGGTGGCAATGCGGTCGTGGTTTTTGGCGACGATGCCGATCATTGGTCGTCGTCCAGTCCCTTGGCGTAGATGGCGTCGAGTAGTGCTGTGCCCTCACTGATCAGGCCGCGCGTGATGTAGCTCGGTTGCGCTCCTGAGCGTGGGTAGACCTCGACGTGGCCTGTGCGTGAGCCGTCGTCTTCGACGTGTTGTAGTCCCACGATGAGCACGGCATCCACTGCCACGCCATCGCAGCCCGATACCCTCACGCACGCATCAATGGCGCGGTCCAGCTGCTCGAATGCGACGTCGTGCCGGCACTTGGTGCAGTGCCCATCGTCGGCGATGAAGTGCTCGGTGTCGTGCTGGGCGGTGTTATCGGTGTCGCTCATGGTGTCCTCTGCGGTGGTGGGCAAACTTTGCTCTTGCTGAAATGTTCTGCGCTGCAATCAAAGATCCTTTCCGGAAAGGATCTGGCTAACGGGTCACCAGGTGCGAGCGGTGACGAATACGACGCCCGTGCTGGCCTGCTGTTCGTCTTCGACGTGGTCGGATTTGTCGCGGTTGCAGCACCGGTGCGCGGCTTGCTTGTTGGGGAGCTCGTCGGGCCCGCCTGCGATGAGCGGGACAACGTGGTCGACGACGAACTCGAACGGGTCGAGGTGGGGGAGCTCGTAGTCGATGGGTTCGCCGCAGATCCCGCAGTCGGGGTGCTTGCGTCGGCAGTCGTGGTGTGTGCTGCCGCAGTCGGGGTGTCCGCGCTGTATGGCTCGGCGATGCCGGTCGCGAGTCGCTGTGTTCCGCTGTCCGGCCATCAGCGCGGACCTACCCGCCCGTTACCACTCGAACGGCTTGTATTCGGCCGGGGTGAATGGCTGATCGGGGTCTGTGGTGGCAACGGCGCTGGGCACGATTCCGCCTTCGCCGTAGAACACGGCGGGTTCGGCGGGTGCCTGCTCGATGACGACGCGCTGTGGATCCGTGGCGGCCGGCTGCGTGGAAGCGTCGGCTTCGGTGGTGCTTGTGGTGGCCTCGCCGGTGTCGGTGGCCGGATCCGGGGTGTCGGTCTTGGTGTAGTCACGTAGTGCCATGTGGGGAAACCTCCTGGTCGGAAATACGAATGCGCCCCTCCGACGATAGTCGGAAGGGCACATATGTCGTTGAGGCGCGAATATCGGGCGTCTATGTCGCGCGACCGTTGTTGCGGGTGCGGCCGATCCAGTAGCCGACGCCGGGCCGATATTTCACTTCGGCGCCGCGGGCGGCGACCATGTAGGCGGCTTCGTCGAGCTCATCGCCGAGGGTGAATCCTTGGACAGCGGTTTCGAGGCTGGTTGCGCCGTGTGCGGTGAGCGCTTCGATCACGCGGGCCTTGGCGGCGTAGTAGGCGTCGTGCGGGTTCTCGTCGTTCGTCTCAGGTGTCGGATAGAGCTCAGTGATTGGCACGGTCCGTGAACCGCGGCATGTCATCACTTCGGCGTAACCGGTGCCGACGTAGCGGCGGAAGCTCACGCGCTGGTGGTCGTGGCTGTGCCCGCCGCAGGCCGGCGCGGCGGTCCATGTGAGCGCGTCGCCGGCTTTGTAGCCGGTCATCAGAGCTTCCCGCATTTCTTGCAGTCGACGACCTTGCCGGGGCCGGGGCGCCACGGCAGCGCGTAGGCGCCGATTCGCTGCCCGCAGGCTGGGAAAACGTTGCCGTTGCCGTCTGGTGCTGCGTAGTGGACGACGGGACGACCGGAGAACTGGACGGGTTCCATGAACCCGATTGGGCTGGTCTGGGATGCAGTGGTGGCCATGCGACAATTGTCGCATATCGGGACATATGTCGCAAAGGCGACTTATGTCGGACTGGCGAGAATGTCGCCGACGATCATCCGTTCTGGATATTCGACCCCGCATCCGGGCAGAGTTCTTCGTGCGCGGCGAATACCATGCCGCCGGCCTGGTCGCGGGTGGCGTTCGGGATCGCCTGGTAGACGCTGGCGGAGAGCTCGTCGCGGTGGCCGCCGTTGCGCATCTCGTCGCAGAGCAGGTATCCGGCTCGCAGCGCGGCCGGCGTGGTCTCGGCGGTGATCGTGTAGCCGTAGTCGATGGCGAGTCGGGTCAGGTATCCGGCTTCGCCGGCGTTGGCCGGCGCCACCGGCGCCGCGATCGCGAATGCGGCGACGGTGGCTGTGAGGATCGCTGTGCGTCTCATGTGTGCATTGTCGCCGTGCTCACGAAAGCTGTTACCGATAATCCGTCTTTACGTCAGCTTGGCCGGGCCGGGTTCGCAGTCCTCACAGAGAACCTGGCTATGTCGTGCTGTCAGGCCGGCGCCGCCAACCCATGCGGGGCTTTCGCTGCATCGGGCGCACTTCAAGCAGTCCGGGCATGTCAGCAGCGTGGTCCGTTCGCGTAGCCAGCCGCACGATTCAGCAACTCCGAGTGCATCGTTGGCGGTATCGAAGGCGCTGCCGTCGTCCTCTCCGTCATACAGCGCGCCGCACATATCGCACTTGGCCTGGAAATATGTCACCGGCATAGCGGTCATCGCTCGATCGCTTTCGGTGCGTCGAGCGCCGGCGTTTCGACGCCGAGTTCGTGGTAAGCGATGTTCCGGCCGCGCTGGGTGACAGCGCGAACGCCGGCGATCTCCGCGCGCCCTGGCATGGGATCCCAGACGTCGAACAGATCCCGGAACGCTTGGGCGTAGCTGTCGGCGATGATCGTCACGTAATCGCGCATGTCGGCCGTGACGGTGTGCCGCGGCCGGCCCCACGGTTCCGGCCATACCCCGTAAGCCTGGATCCGATCGCGCTCCATGCTCAGTTCGACGTGGTTTAGCGATTTTGACGCGAGTAGGAAGAATTTCCCGTCGGACTGTCCGCCGACCATCACAAAGTCGGGGCGTTCGCTCACCAGATCGCCCCGCATTCGCATTGGTGGGTGCCGTCGTGGTCCCAGTCGGTGTGTTCGGCGGCGAATTCGCACTGGTGGACGTGGTCGGATCCGTCGTTCATGGTCGACGAGCACGCTTCGGCGCGGTTTCTGGCGTAGGCCATCAGCCGACTCGACCCGTGAGCCGCGTTCGCAGGCCGGACCAAAATCCGCCGGGGATGCGTGACATTGCGAATCCTCCGAGTTCGTCGTCGACTGTCTGAGTCCAGTACCAGCCAGATTCGGCGACCTTGAAGCTCATCACGCCGCTTCCGACGCGCTGACCAGCGAAGTAGTAGCGGATCATGCCGGGATCCATTCTGCGCGGGGGACGTCGATCGAGCCGATCAGTGTCGGGGTGATGCCGAAGGAGCGGACGCCGCCGCGGCCTTCGGGTCCGCCGACGCGGTTCGGGCCGTATGCGCCGATCAGGACGACGGTCGATTCCGCGCGCCGGCCGGTCGCCGCCAGCTGCTCGGCCTCGTACTCGATTCGTAGCGCCCGGAGGTGCTTGAGCGCGACGTCCCAGTCGCCGGCGCATTGGACGACGGTGTGATCGGGGTATTTCAGCAGGTAGAACCAGTCGTCTTCCGAGACGCGCGGAATCGCTGGTCGGAACTCGAATTCAGGATCGGCAACACACGACCGGCAGCGGCCCAAGTGCCCGCAACGGCGGCACGGCGGGTTCATCGGACGGTCGCGATCTTCGGCCACGGCAGCAACGATAACGCCGTGCGGTGGCGCTCTTTCGGCTCGAATGGGAGTGGATCGCCGAGCTTGTAGGCGCCCATGGTGGCGTATCCGATCGCGTCGGCCAGGTCGTCGGGGTGGTCGACGGTCTTCCGTAGCTTCGCCAGCGGCGGGACGATCTGCCCGGCGTACCACTCGTCAATCACTGCGATCATGGCGACTTTGTTCGCGTTGCCGGCGCCGGTAACCCACGCCTTGCCGGTCGAGTTGTTTACCACGACGCCGGGAACGTTGCGGGCGTCCATGTTGCCGTAAATGCCGTGCCAGACCGCGGCTCGATCGAACTCGTTGCCCTGGTTGCCCACGGCGTACGGGTGTTCCTCGATCACGAACACGTCTGGTGTTCCGCCGGCGAGCGCGGCTTCGGTGACTTCGCGAATCATCTTCCGAATGCGCCGTGATCGCGACGTGTAGGTCGCGCCGTTGTGCCCTTCACGCCCGTATCGGCCGTAGTGCATCAGCTTTCCATTGACCAGGACGGCGACCCCGCTCGACGTGAGCGACGGGTCAATCCCGACGGCGATCACAGTTCCCGCTCCAATGCGTCGAGCAGCGCGTTCATCTGCGCGTCGGTTGGCTCGCCGGCCGCAGACCAGCTCACCGCGTACAGCTCTGGTGAGCGATGGCACGCGACGACACCTGTGCGTTCTAACGCGCGAAGTGAGTTGTAGATCCGCGGTTTCCAGCAGTGACCAGGACACGGCCTGCGGTCCCGATCCATGTAGACACACTCGCCGGAACTGCTGGTGCACTGCCCGACTGGATGTGCAAGCGCCACAATCTGATCGGTTGTGATTGGTGCTCCGCGATCTCGCAGGGTGGCGACGATCTGATCGCGAAGTGCGCTTGTCTGGGGGCTCGGGCGCCTCATCGTGTGGTCCAGTCGGTCGCGATGTGCGCGTCTTCCGAGCAGCCTTCGACGCAGATGTGCATCGACTCGGCGCCGGCCGGTAGCTGGTCGCCGTCGTCCTGGTCCTCGTCGTCTTCGACGATTTCGGCGTCGACGATTCCGTCGTCGGCCGCGGCGCGTGCGGCTTCGGCGGTCGCCACGTTTTCGAGGACTTCGGCGGCGCGGATCCAGGCGCCGGCGAATGCGCGTGCCTGCTCGGCGGTTTCGGCGTGGTCTTGGCAGTTGCGCAGCGATGCCCGCCAACCGTGTTCGGTCGGGTAGACGCGTAGGTACGCGGCGCGGTTCGGTTGCCGGCCGCTGGTGCGATCGTCGGGGAAAACGAACGGGATCCGGTACCCGTCGACAGCACCGTCGGGCCCGTCCGGGTGCCACGACGGCAGCGGCAGAACGAGCGGGTTGAAGATCGCGACGTTTTCCTTCCCGGCGGTCACTGGTCGGATCCGCTCGCGCTGGCGGACCGTTGAGCGGCTACCGCGTCGTACGCGGCGGCGAGAAGTGCGCCTGCTTTCGCGATGCTGCGCAATGCGTCATCGTCGGGGCGGAACGTGGAGGGATCCCACGGCCAATAGTGTTCCGGCCCATCGCTACCGACGCCTTCGCCGGCTGCTTCTGACAGTCGATCTTGGGCTTGCACGGTGTACGCGAGTGCAGCGTCTATCAGCTGAATCGCGCCGTGCGCGGCATCGTGTTCGAGCGAGTATCCCTCGTCGAACAGCTGCCGGGTACGTTCGGCAGAGATGGCCGTGGCGCCATCCCAGCTTTCCGGGATTGTTGTCATGCGGTGGTGCCTTTCTGGTGGGTGTTGCAGTGGTACGTGCGGGTTTTCGTGTCGTAGTGCCAGGCCGGTCCCTGCTCGGATGGGAGTCGGATCGCGTCGCAGTCCTCGCAGAGCAGCGGCGACGGCTCGACGGTGCAGTCGGGCCGGTGCTCACGGCCGGACGCGTAGGTGAGCCCGCAGCCATAGCAGGCCGGCAGCGCGGCCCGGATCGCGGCGATCGCTTCGGCCTGGACCTCGGCGGGCGACAGAATCTCGATCGCGGTCGTCATCGCTCGACGTGCCCTAGCTGCTTGAACTCGGCGAGCGCGGCTTCGGCGCAGACTCCGCAGCAGTTCGGATCCGCCGGCGGTTCGAGAACGATCGTGCCGTCGGTAAGCATCCCGAACGAGTAGCCGGCGGCTTTCGCGATCGCGCTGATTCTGGCGATTGCGAGGTCTTCGCCGGCGCCGGCTCGGTCGCCGTCGGCCTGAGCTTCGTACGCTGCCAGAGCCTCGTCGAACGCATCGAGGTCCGGGTGTCGCTTCGTCTCATCGGGCATCGCTACCCGCTCCTGTCTCCGCGCTCGCGGTCTGTTGGTTACCTCGGGGGTTGAGTTGCTTACTGGGGATGGCCGTCAAGTTGCGGTAGGGGAAAACGACCGTCTTGCACGCAGTGCATGACGGGATCTGTTGTCCGTACCTACGTAAGTAGGTTCTGTTTTCCTGTGTTGCACCAAAAAGGTGCATGACACCTTGCACCGCTGTGGTGCATGTTCCGGGGTCGTTATGTTGCACCCCTACTGGTGCAAGATCGCCGGTCTCGAAAGTTGGTGATGTTGCACCGTTTTGGTGCATGGCGTCAGCTTTTGTGTTGCACCGTTTTGGTGCATGTTCCGGGTCTCGGTGTTGCACTGTTTTGGTGCAAGGTGCGGTCAGCATTCGGGGTCCAGTCGCGACGGTAGTTCGATCGCCTTCGACCACTGCGCGTGTTCCTCTTCGGTGAACCGCCGGCCCCCCGCGCAGACGAGGTATGAGCAACGGCGGGGCACGATCTCGCCGTCGCGGATGTACTCGCGTATCAGCAGCCGGCCATCTTTCACGGCGGCTTCGAGGGCCTGTGTGGCGCGGCGACGGTTTGCGCCCCAACCGAATTGCTCTGACAGTTGAGCCGCTGATGTCTCCCAAGCGCGTTTACTGCCGCTTGCGGGCGCCCAGGACAGCAAGAACGCCATCGCCACGAACCCGTCGGCCCCCAACACGTCATCGTGAGCCGCTGAGCGGATCAGCTCGTCGGATATCCACGTGACGCCTTTGCGCATCGGCTCGCCGATCACGTGGATCGGATTACGCCTGCCCATGTGAATCTTTCGTCGATGCGTTGCGCAGTTCTTGAAGCGCGTTGTCGAGCTCATCGACGGCAGTGCGGGTCCGCGCGACAGGGTTTGCGTAGCGCCCCACGACGTTTTCCAGCGCAGCGGCTACCGATCCCGCGGCGCGAACGGCGTCGGCGACCAGCTTCAATTCGGACAGGCCGACCCACTCGCCACGCCGGATGTAGCCGCGTTCTTCCGCGTCCCAGTCGATCGGACCCCCAAGCGCTAACTCGATGTCTTTCAGCTTCAGTTGCAATGCCTCGGCGTCGGGTTGGTACTGGGTGAGACGGGCTACTTCGGCTGCGACGCGCAGTTGATAGTTCTTCTCGATCTCTTTGCGCTCCCGCGCAATTCCGGCGTTAATGCCCGCGCCGATGGCTTGGGCCCGCAGTGTGTCCTGACGGGCGATGATTGACCGCGTCGCATCCCAGGACGGCGCGTGCGTGCGTGGTTTCCGCTCGGCGACGGTGTGAACATCCATGCGTGTTTTAGAACGTCCCGGACTCATCAGGCCCCATCCGGCGGGCAGCTCACCGGGGCGCACGATCGCCGGGTCGTTGACGACGAGCCACCATTCGTGACACTGGTCGGCCCAATCATCGGACTTGCCCGGTGTTTTCAGCTCGGTAAGCCAGTCGGCGCGTGACACCTTGAGTTCGTGCCCGATGAGAATTCGACCGCTGGTAGTTGTGAATCCCGCGTACAGCGCATCGACCTGGCGGGTACCACCGGGGCCGTTCCACCCGCACTCAGGTAGGAACACGCCGCCAGGAAGGGCCTCGCCGGGCTTGATGTAGTGCCGCCGCAGTCGGGCCAGTAGCTCATCGGTCAGCATTGGTGGAGCTGTCACAGATCCTCATCGGCATAGTGGTTTTCGTGCCCGCAGCGGGTGCAAACGCCGGCCTGTTCTGGCCCGTCGCGGAACATCGCGAAGCACGCGACGCACTCGCTGAACCAGGACGGGCCGGCGTCTGCCGGGCTCACTGCGTGCGCGTGATCTGCGTGCTGACGAACCCGCGGTGCCGGATCCGCTCGGTGACGTGCGTCAGCTTCCCGCGGGGTTTCCGGCCCAGTGCGAGCGCTTCGGCCTCCTGCACGGGCGTGTAGCCCTCCCAGCGGGTAAACGTGACTGGGGTGTCGCCGATCGACGCGATGAATGCGCGCGCCGCACGGTTGGCCCGCCACCGTTCGCGGTACATCTTCGACGTCAGCGTGGTCTCGCCGTTGCCGCTCGACACCGTGAACCAGTAGTCCCCAACGTTGTTCGCGTTCGGGCCCGCCTCCGACTGGCGGACGACGATAGGCCGCTTCACGACTTCGCGCCGTCCGAGAACGCCGGCCCGACAACGGACAGACCCGGCTTATCGGCCTGGTGGTCGACGTCGCCCGGCCATGGTTCGTCGTCTTCGATGACTTCGGCGTCGACAATTCCGTCGCCGGCAGGCGGTTTCGGCGCATCCGGGTCGAGCGGATCGCCGTCCTCGGTGAACATCGGCGGTTCGTTCTTCTCCCGCTCGGCGCGCTCGGCCTCTTCCTGAGCTGCCTTCTCGCGAGCGGCTTGGGCTTTCGCCGCCGCCTGCTGCGCGGCGAGTTCGTCTTTCGACGGTGGGCGCGTGGTGCCCGGCAAGTACATGTCGCCGATGCGACGCACCTTGCAGATCGGGACTCGCGTCTCGCCGTCCTCGCCGGTGAAGCGGACGCCGCCAGCCTCGTAGACCTCGACGTCGACCATGAACGTAAACCGCTCAAGACCGCTCGGTACGTCGTCGAGGGTGAAGACGTGGGCTCCCGACAGGTACATTTCGGTGCGCTGCTTGGGGGCGGGCGCGTCGGGATCCTCCACGTTGTCGAGGTCGTTCCCGCTGGGCAGGTTTTCGGGTCTGTCTGTGATCAGTGCCATTTCGGTTACTTGTTCCCTTCGCTGGTGGGGGTGCCGGTAAGGAACCGGCGGAACTTCTCGGCGTCGGTGACGATCACGTCGGCTTCCGCTCCGCGCCCGTTGTCGATCGCGAGTTGTAGCGCGACTTTTCGCGCCAACCGCTCGTTGTCGGTTTGAAACACTTACTCGGTCCCTTCACTGGTGGGATCCGCTGCGGGTGCTGCGGATTCGGACTCGTCGCGCGCGGCGTCGGACAGGATGCCGGCGATCTGCTCGTCGAGTGCGTTCTGTTGCTGCCACGCGTACAGCTGGTCAGCGACCTTCGCGACGGCCACGTCGTCGAGGTCGTCCGTCGTGTCGACTTCGGGGCGGTCGAGAATCGTGCGGTAGACGGCGAGCCGCCCGTCGCGATCCTCGGCAGCGGTCAGGCCGGCGTCACCGAGTAGCGCGAACAGCCGCTTCTCAAGTGCTTGCCGCATCCGTGATTTCGGCTTATCCGGGTTCGTGGCCGGCGCCGTCGAGCGCTTCGCCGCAACCTTTTTCGACGTCGCCTTCGCTTCGGCTTCAACGACTTTCTGGACTGCCGCGTTGCCTTCGGCGACCAGAGCTTCGGCACGCTCGACGGGATCGGGTACCGTCTCGGGTTGCTCGGCCGGCGACGGTTCTGGATCCGGGGCTCCGTCGCCCTGGTCCTCTGTCACGTCGCCGGCCGGCGTCTCGGCCGCGGTGCGCTCGGCGATCCGCTCACGCGCCGCCGCTTCCGCGGACTTACCAGCCGCGACCTGTTCGGCGATCTGCTCAGGTGTGGCCTCGACCGGATCCGCGGGCGTCTGGTCGGGGATCGGAACCTCGTCGGCGAAGATTTCGTCGACGGTCACCTTCGCCTGCTGGACACGCGCCGGCACAGCACCGCGCTCTTCGAAGCGATCGAACTGTCGCTGATCTTCGGATTCCAGTTCTTCGCGGCTGTAGCTGATACCCATCAGCACGTCGGGCGCCAGCTCGCGGCAAACCTCCGCTTGCCCTTTGGCTTTCAGCATGGTTTGCGGGTCGGTGACGTACTTCATGTTCCCGAGAATCGAAGTTGTGGTCTTCCCGTCCCACGTCTTCGAGACGGTCACCCAGTCGTCTTTTTCGTCCGGCCGCGGGTTCTTCACTCCGGGTGCCGGCGTTGGGACGTAGCCGGCGAGCTTCGCCCGCTCGATCGTCCAAGTGCTCGTGTACTTTTCGCCGTCCGGCGAGATGCCCTCGACGGTCACTGACGTGTCGGACTGCTCGGTCGTGCGGACCCGATAGCCCTTCGCCTTGAGTAGCCCGACCATCGTCCGCGCTTCGAGCGACGGCATTCCGTGGATCGGGATCACGCGCTGTAACGACTGGATCGGGTTCAGCCCGAGCTCGGCGCCGTAGAGGATCGCCGCGGTCGCGTCGCCCTGCTTCCGGAAGAACCGTTTCGGGACCATCGTCGTCTGGACCAGTTGGCCGGCCAGTTTCCACGCGGTGTTGTACACCTCGGCGTGTTCGTGCAGCATCGCGACAGCGCTGGTCGCGTGGGCCCGCGCCGGCGGGAACACTTCGAGCGTCCCGGCGTCGGGATCGCGCTGCTCAATTTCGGTAGAAGTCATGCGTTTGGTGCCTTTCCTGGTGGTGGGTTATGCGACTTCGAGAACTTCGAGGGATTCTTCGATCTGCTTTTTCGCCCAGCCGGCCATCCCGACGGACTGGATCCCCTCGTAGCCGGGCCAGCGATCCTCTGCCGTGCAGCGCGCGAACAGCTCGATCGCGACGCGGTTCTGGCGCCTGCCCAGCTCGACGATTTCCGGGTCGATCTGGCAGACCGACACCGTGTAGGGCGCGGTCTTCGACTGGACGATGAACAGCACGCCGACGTCGGTCAGCCCGATTTCTGCGAGCCCGTCTTCCTGGTATGCCTGCTGCATGTGGTAGCCGTATTCGAAGACCGCGCGTTGAAACTGCTTGGGATCAGCGGAAGTTGCGGTCTTGTACTCGACGTAGATTTGCCGTTTCAGACCCTCGGTGAGGAAGTCGGGGCGGATCCGCCGGCGGACGCCGGTCGCGTCGTCGTGCCAGTAGATCGAGTGTTCGGCCTGGCCGGCGCCGAGTAGGCGGGCGGCGATCGGGTGCTGGAAGACGCGGCCGGCCATGGTCTGCGCTTTTTCCATGTCCGACTTCGGAATTGGTAGCTTTCCTTCGCGCCGGGCCTTCGCCGCGGCCTGTTTCCACTCTGACGTCGCCGACGGGACTTTCGCGAGCTTCCCGTCTGCGGTGTGCCCGCAGACTTTCGGGTCGAGCATCGCCAGTCGCGACCCAATACCGAGAACCATCTTGTGTGCGGCGTGCCCAAAGTCGAAGTTGCGGTTCGGATCCCGTGGCGATCGCCGTTCGAAGTTGAATTCCTCGGGTGTCTTCGACAGCAGCGCGCGGGCACCGGACGACGACAGCGAACCCAGATCGGCGTGATACACGTCGTCGGGAATGTTCGCGTAAATCCCGTCGTTGGCCGGGACGCCGGTCACGTCGATACGCGGCGGCAGCGCTTCGATCTTGTGCTTTTTCTCGTCGCAGCCCATGAACGCGCGGCAGCCGGCGCACAACCAGCTGTCATGGTTGGCGCAGTAGGCCGGCCGTTCGCCGGCCTCTTGCCGGCTGTATTTCTTTGCGTACCCGCAGTTTTCGCAGTTCTCGCGGGGCAGACCAGTCGCGGTCATCCGCGCGGCCCGTTCTGCTCGACGTCGACGGCGGCGTTGTGTGCTTCGAGCGCAGCGGCGAGCCGATCGTTCGCCTGCGCCTGCCGATTGAGCGCGAGGACCAGGAGGTCGACGCGCTCGGACGTCTTAGCGTCCATTCCGAATTGCATTGGTTTCCTGTTCTATGAGTCGTTCGAGTAGGTCGTCGACGGCGCGGGATCCGCGCGGCCGGCTCAGTTGGCGTTCGGCTGCCAGCCGCGGGGATATGCCGGTGTCGGTGGCGGTGAACGCGACGGCGCCGATCGCTGCGCGTTCGCCGGCCATCCGGCAGCGGACGTCGGAACTGTCGTTGTGGTCGTGGTAGGCCACCAGTTCGCCGCGCTTGTCGCCGACGGGCTCGCGGTGCGTGCCGGTTTCAGTCCGGCAGACCGGGCAGAACCGGATCTGGAATCCGGGCCACTCCCGGCCGTCAGCCATGGGTTCGCACGTAGTCGATGGCGCCGGCGACGATCGCCAGCACGGCGATCACGACAGCAATCCACGCGGCGACGGTGACACCGACGGCCAGGACCAGGACGCCGATCAGCGTGCCGGCCGCGGCGCCACCGGCGACAGTCCTCACGCTTCCTCCGCTGTGAAGTGGCAGCGCGCGAAGTGCAGACGCGATCGGCGCCGGCCTTTCGTGCGACTGTTCTCGGCGATCCCGACGCACCACTCGTCCGGCTTCGAGTTGCAGTCCGGGCACCGTCGTTTCAGCGCGCCGCGTACTACCGGATCGCGCCGGTCCGCCAGCCGTTGCCCCTTGGTCTTGCCGTCGCCGTACCGCATCGCTGCTCACGCGCCGTTCCGAAGTCGCGTGTTGACGCCGCGTAGGCCGGCGTTCGAGCGGGCAAGCCGTTCGTTCTCGGCGATCCCGCGTTCCCACCGGCTGCGGTAGTCGTCGACGCGCGGGTCGGCCAGCGACAGCACGACGTACCCACCTGCGAGCCCGTCGGCCGCGCGGAGGACGTGCGTTATCCGCCGCTCGACGCTGTAGCGGTACTCGGGTTCGGTGTCGTTGCGCCAGAACCGAACCGTGTCACCGGTCTGATAGTCCCGATCATCGAAGCGGACTTCGGCGAACTTCTCGTTTCCTTGGATCCGGTCGAACCAGCGCGGTTCGATCTTCACGTCGTGTGTCGTCATACCGACATCGCCCCCAACTGCTCAGGCAGCGCGCGAGCGCAGCCTTCGGCGTAGAGCGCGAGCAGGTTTTCCAGCCGCGGGCTGAACCGCTCGACGTCTGGGACGACCGCGATCGACATTCCGCCGTATCTGTACGGCCTGCCGTCGACGGTTTTCGCCCAGGCGAGCGCAGCTTCGCGGCGGATCCGCGCGGCGATCGTCGACACGGTGACCAGTGCGCCGTTGTCGTCGCGGCGCGCGGTATGGACGTGGTGCCGGCCGGTGTGGAACACGGCGCGCAGTAGCCGGCGGATCACTGGTCGGCCTCCATGACGTCGGCCGTCGCGCGGAGCATTGCGACGGCTTGGTCGCGCGGCACCTGCGATTTGATGTCGACGTGGCCGCTCGGAAAGAAAAGCAGCGCCAGCACTGTTTCTTGGTTGACGTTGACGACGCGGACACGCTCGTTGTCCATGCTTCCGGGGTTCATGCGAGGTGTCCGGGCTCGTCGGCCAGCACGGTTTCCGGTGTCACGACGTAGGGCTCGATGCCCTGCGACGTCATCGGCTGGACGTATCCGCCAGTGGTGGTGCAGCTGAAGGAATACGTTCCGTAGCAGCTGGTTCGCACCGGTACGCGGTAGGCCGGCGAGTAGAACTCGCGGATCCGATTCCAGCTTCCGTCGGGCTGGATCGGCCCGTCGCAGATGGTGCGCCGGTTGGACTGGAACGGGATCAACCAGAACTGATCCACGCATTTCATACCGGGCGGATCCGCTTTCGCCTCCGTCGCCCACAGCACGCCAAGCGCCATCACGAGGATCACGGTCCCGACGACGATCAACGTCCGCGCGATCGTCCGGGCACGCCGCGGCCGCATCCCGACGACAGTCGGCACCCGGTGACGGCCGGCCGGCGCGGGCTCGTCGCCCTGGTCCTCGTCGACGAACCAGGTCAGCACGCGGTCCGGCCTGATGTTGGCGCGGAGCGTGCGCCCCTTCTCGGTCCATTCGACGGTGTAGAGCAGCCCGAACCATGGGTCGGCGAAGTCGACGCCGACGATCGTCCCGTCGGTTGCGGGCTCGTCGAAATACGGTTTCCAGGTGATGCGGGTTCCGGGCAAGAGCGCGTCCGGCTGGTGCTCAACGGCGACGACTTCGCCGATTACGCCGCGGTGCTTCGCTGCGTCGCGCACGGTTTCGCGGTAATCGTCGGGGGTCCAGATCGGCCGTACGGTTGGTTCAGACATTCGATGGTCAGTCCTTCGGGTGTCGTCGGCCGGCGTTCCGTGCAGCGGGGCGCCGGCCGTTCCGTCACTCGGACGCGGGTTGCGCCGAGCGGGTCAGGTGGGCGCCCAGATGGGCAGGAGTCAGGAACGGTTCGCCGGCGTCGAGCTCGACAGCCCGGAACTGGGAAGCGCGATCGCGCAGCGCGGCGACCAGGAGGTCGGCGCAGGCTGTGGCGCCGGTGGCCTTGAATAGGAGCGGCGTCCAGCCTTCGAGCACGGTCGCCGCGATGGTCATCAGTTCGGAATCGGGAAGATCGTTGAGCCCGAACCGAACGGCGTCGGCCGGGATTGTCTCGGTTTGGTCGGGCCCGTCGGACTCCATGCGGCCGGACACACGGCCGGCGCGCACGTCGGCGCCGGACAGCAGGAACTCGCCGGCGTGGTAGTCAGAGAACCCTTCGCGGCGGGTGCGCAGCTTCGCTCCGAGCCCGCTCAGTGCGTCGCCGGCGATGGTGCAGAGCGATTCGACGGCGCCGATCATTCGTCGTCTTCGTCGGCTTGACCGGTGTACGCGGCCAGCGCGCGGCGCGCGGCGAAGATTGCTCCGTACAGCCGAGCCGCTTCGGCGTCGACCAGGAACATCGGTCCGATCTTTCGAGCGGGCACCTGTCCGCGTTCGATCGCGCGGTGCAGAGAGCGCTTCGGAATCTCGTGTGCTGCTACAGCTTCGGAGACGGTGAGTTCCGTCGCCGTGGTCTCGGTGGGGGTCATGCGCCCAACTTAACGACATATGTCGCGTTGGTGCAATCGCGACACGCTGCACATTTACCGCGTTGCTGGGGCATGCATGTTTGCCGACTCCTGACTAAATCAACCGTCAGGCCGTGGGTTGTTGACTTTGCGACTTAGTTCACATATTGCGCGGGCGCGCGTTTATGTCTTAGTATCGCGTTCATGACATCAGCAGTTTTCGAACAGGGGAACATCCCGCCGAGCCGGCAGCCGTACCGGCTTTTGATCGCACGGCTCGAAGCGGGACTACAACAGCAGGAACTCGCCGACATGATGGGAGTCGGCCGAACGGTTATTTCCAATGCTGAGAAAGGCAAAGGGCCCGTCCGCAAAATTTATTTGAATGCGTGGGCCCTTGCGACCGGCGTTCCAATTAGTTGGCTGGAAACCGGCGACGGCGGCTGGTATCCCCCCGAGGATCCAGACTCAGTGCGCCCGAAGGGATTCGAACCCCCAACCTTCTGATCCGTAGTCAGATGCTCTATCCGTTGAGCTACGGGCGCCTATCTTCAATTGTTGGTGGCTGACCTAGGTCAACCGCCGCGGAGGCGAGAGGATTTGAACCTCCGGTCCCCGCGAGGGGACAACTCATTAGCAGTGAGTCCCATTCGGCCGCTCTGGCACGCCTCCTGACGTTACCGCCGAGGGGAAAGAGTACACAGGGCGTACTACGGAAGGCAAAGCAGATCCGATGCCGGGCTCACTGGCAGGTCTGGAGCCTGGCTCACTCGCCTAAACTAGCCGGGTGACTGCCCGCCTCCGCCCCGAAATGGCCGACCTCCCGGCCTACGCCCCGGGCAAGACCGTGCCGGGCGCCATCAAACTCGCCAGCAACGAAACAGTGCACGGTCCGCTGCCCAGTGTGCGGGCGGCGATCGACAGGGCCGTCGACTCCATCAACCGCTACCCGGACAACGGCTACGTCGACCTCAAGGAGCATTTGGCCAAGCATGTCGACTTCGCGCCGGAGCACATCGCCGCCGGCGCCGGGTCGGTCAGCCTGTGCCAGCAGCTGATCCAGATCACGTCCTCGGTGGGCGACGAGGTGATGTTCGGCTGGCGCAGCTTCGAGGTCTACCCGTTGCAAGTGCGCACCGCCGGTGCCACTCCGGTGGCCATTCCGTTGAAGGACCACACGCACGACCTGGACGCGATGCTGGCCGCCGTCACCGACCGCACCCGGCTGATCTTCGTCTGCAACCCGAACAACCCGACCTCAACCGTCGTCGAGCCTGACGAGCTCAACCGGTTCATCGAGGCCGTCCCGGACCACATCCTGATCGTCATCGACGAGGCCTACGTCGAGTACATCCGCGACGGTCTGCTGCCCGACAGTCTGGGGCTGGTCCGCGCGCACAGCAATGTCGTTGTCATCCGGACGTTTTCGAAGGCCTACGGCCTGGCGGGCGCCCGGGTCGGGTACGCGGTCGCCGACCCGGACATCATCACCGCGCTGGGCAAGGTCTATGTGCCGTTCACGGCGACCAGCCTGTCGCAGGCCGCCGCGATCGCCTCCCTCAACGCCGCCGACGAACTGCTGGCCCGCACCGACACCATCGTCGCCGAACGCGCCCGGGTCAGCACCGCACTGCGTGAGGCCGGTTTCGAACTGCCGCCGTCGCAGGCGAACTTCGTCTGGCTGCCGCTGGCCGACCGCACACTCGACTTCGTCGAGCAGGCCGCCAACACCGCCCGTGTGGTGGTCCGGCCCTACGGCACCGACGGGGTGCGGGTCACCATCGGCGCTGCCGACGAGAATGACGCTTTCCTGGCCTTCGCGAGGGACTGGATCTAGACGCCCGCCGATCTGCGTCCGGTGAACGCCAGTAGTCGGTCCAGTGCGGCCGCCCCGGCGGGTGTCTCGAGCGGCTGATCGAACCCGACAGATGCCCGGCCCTCCGGTGTGATGATGGTGTGCGCCAACTGCTCCACACAGGCCGACACCTCGTCCGGCACCACCAGCTCCTGGCCGGTGGCCGCGGCGTAATCCCACGCATGCACCAGGAACTCGATCGACAGGATGCCGGCGGCCACCTTGGCCGGGAAGGGGCCGGCCCCGAAATCGACGTCCCCGGCCAGCCCGCGCTGCTGCCAGGCGTCCACTGCGGGCCTCGCCACGGCCATCACCTGACGGTGCACCGAGGCGCCGGGATCGCGCTCGGGGAACGTTGCCCCCGCTGCGCCACCGAGAGTGGTGATCGACTTGAGCAGGTGATCGGTCAGCCCGACGACGTCGTACTCCCGGCACGGCGTCCGCCGGGCAAGGTCATCACCGCCGATCGGCTGCAGCACATGCTCCAAAACAGCCAACGTGGCCTGGGCGCCGGCGAGTTCATCCATCTCGGTTTCTCCTTCTCGGGTAGGTAACCTCACGTCTATGGCTGACGCTTACGAATCCGTCCTGATCGAGACCAAAGACCAGGTCGCGCAGGTCACGCTGATCGGTCCGGGTAAGGGCAATGCGATGGGCCCGGCCTTCTGGGCCGAACTGCCGCAAGTATTCGCCGCCCTGGACGCCGATCCCGACGTGCGAGCGATCGTGCTCACCGGCTCGGGACGCAATTTCAGCTATGGGCTGGATCTGGCCGCGATGGGCGACACGCTGGGCCCGATGATGGCCGACGGAGCGCTGGCCAAGCCGAGGGCCGATTTCCACACTCGACTGAAGACGATGCAAGGGGCCATCACTGCGGTCGCGGACTGCCGGACGCCCACGATCGCGTCCGTGCACGGCTGGTGCATCGGCGGCGGCGTGGATCTGATCAGCGCCGTCGACATCCGCTATGCCAGTGCGGACGCGAAGTTCTCGGTGCGCGAGGTCAAGCTGGCGATCGTCGCCGACGTGGGCAGCCTGGCGCGGCTGCCGCTGATTCTCAGCGACGGGCACCTGCGCGAACTGGCCTTGACGGGCAGAGACATCAGCGCAGAGCGCGCCGCACGGATCGGTCTGGTCAACGACGTCTACGAGGACGCGGAGGCATCGTTGGCGGCCGCGCATGCCACCGCCGCCGAGATCGCAGCCAACCCGCCGCTGGTGGTCAACGGCATCAAAGATGTTCTCGATGAGCAGCGGACCGCCGCCGTGTCCGCCAGCCTGCGCTACGTCGCGGCCTGGAACTCGGCGTTCCTGCCGTCGAAGGACCTCACCGAGGGTATTACGGCGATGTTCGGCAAGCGGCCGCCGAACTTTACCGGCGAATAGAACGCAGTTCTGGCCCATGCCCAGACAGACCGGGCAATGGGCCAGAATTCATCGCTGCTGGTTAGCCGGGAGTGGCCTTGAGAGTGGGCGCAGCCTTCTCGATGGCCAGCGCAGTTTCCGGGGCTTCCGTTGTGGTGGTGGCGCCGAGCGACATGTTCGAGGCCGTCTTCATCGCAGGGACGACGGGCGACGAATAAGGCGGGAACTTGGTTTCGTCACCCGAGTCGGAGGTGATCCGCGCCGGGTCAGGCGATAAACCGCCATGGGTGACGGTGAATGCGCCCATCACGACGATGGCGCCACAGCCGACCGCCGCTGCCAGTGAGCGGCTACGGGTACCGGAGACACGCGCCAGCAGGTTACGAGAAGCCATCGAAGAAGCCGCCTTTCAGAAATTTCGGGCGCGTGCGCCACTAGGCCGGTTCATCACTCGTGACGAATCGGCCGCATGTCTGCGCCTTTCTTCCTTTGTAGCCCTGAAATGGCGAAACTAACCGAACCGCAAGCGGATCCACAGACAACCTATGATTGATCCACAGGCGATCCCGGCCCGTCGGACCCGCCGGCTGGGAGCCGCCCAGAGGTTGACTCTCGAAGCTATCGACCCACGTCAGCGACCTAAGCGCGCTAGCTACCCCGACCGGCAGCTACCGCGGCCCAACTGGTTGCCGAATCGTCGTCGTCAGTCGATTCACAGCCGAGCCAGCCGAGCTAGCGGCCGCTATCCAGCGGGCGCTCGGGCAGGATTTTGGCGGTGGCGGAGGGATTTGAACCCCCGGACGGTGTTAGCCGTCTCTCGCTTTCAAGGCGAGTGCATTAGGCCGCTCTGCCACGCCACCGTCGAACAGACTAATGGAGTCAGGCGCGGCCGAAGGTGGCGGTGGACCCCGAACTCTTCAACCCGGTGCTGATGCGCCGGCAGTTCTCCCCCATCGCCGCCATCTGCGGCCGGGACAACTGGCCGAGGAAATGCAACCGCACCCCCTGGCAGTAGGTGATCATCGCCTTGCGGACCAGTTCCCGGCCTTCGACGGTGATGGTCGCGAGAACCCCTCGGCCGTCGTCCGGGCTGGCGGTCCGCTTGACCAGCCCCTGCGCCTCAAGCCGGCGAATCTGTCTCGTCACTCGGCTCGGCAGCGACATCAGGGCCTCCGCGAGGTCACCCATCCGCGCCGACCCGGTCTCCGATTTGTCCAGCATGTCGAGCAGCCGAACATCGATGAGCGTGAGTTTGTGCTGTTCGGTCAACCCCCGATTCAACGTGGCGTACATCCGCAGCGCCGAGTCGAGAAAGTTCTGCCACGATCGTTGTTCTGCGATATCCAATCCCGGCATATCGCTAGCAGTCCGCCCGGCAATAATCCCCTCCATGGCGTCATGCTAGGTGACCGCGACGCACGCGGGTAGACAAACTTGCAGGTAGTAGCCTGATCGCCATGCGCGCAATCGTTGCTGAATCTGCTGAGCAACTCGTCTGGCGGGATGTCCCCGACATCCAACCAGACCACGGCGAGATCCTGATCAAGGTTGCTGCGGCCGGGCTCAACAGGGCCGATCTCCTGCAAGCCGCCGGGCATTACCCGCCGCCGCCGGGCGCCAGCCAGACCCTGGGCATGGAGGTATCCGGCACCGTCGCGGCACTCGGCGGGGGAACCGCGGAACTGCCCATCGGACAAGAGGTGTGCGCGCTGCTCGCCGGTGGCGGGTACGCGGAGTATGCGGCGGTGCCCGCGGGTCAAGTCATGCCTATCCCACCCGGCATCTCCCTCGTGGACGCGGCGGGCCTGCCCGAAGTGGCGTGCACGGTCTGGTCGAATCTGGTCATGACCGCGCACCTGGCTGCCGGTCAGGTACTGCTGATCCATGGTGGCGCAAGCGGTATCGGCACCCATGCCATCCAGGTGGCCAAAGCACTCGGTAGCCGGGTCGCCGTCACCGCGGGGTCCGCGGCCAAGCTCGAGCTGTGCCGCGAACTCGGCGCCGACATCGGTATCAACTACAGCGACGAAGATTTCGTCGACCGCATCAAGCACGAGACCGACGGGGCCGGAGCTGACGTGATCCTCGACATCATGGGTGCGTCCTACCTCGACCGGAACCTCGACGCGCTGGCCTTCGACGGCCAGCTGGTCGTGATCGGCATGCAAGGTGGGGTCAAGGGCGAGTTGAACATCGGCAAGCTGGTGGGCAAGCGCACCCGAGTGATCGGAACAGCGTTGCGCGGCAGGCATATTGGGGGCCCGATGGGCAAGAGCGCCATCGCGCGCGCTGTCGTCGACTCGGTCTGGCCGATGCTCGCCGACGGTCAGGTCCGGCCCATCACGGGTGCGCTGTTCCCGATCGAGCAGGCCGGCGAAGCGCATCGGCTGCTGGCGTCGGGCAAGGTCACCGGCAAGGTACTGCTGGCGGTATAACCGAGGTCTAGCCCAACGAGGCGAGCGCGCGAACCAACTGGTCCACCTCGGCCGTCGTCGAGTAATGCGCGAGGCCGATGGTCACCGCGCCCCCCACATCGTTGACGCCGATGACGTCCAGGACACGTGAACTCGCGTTCGGGATGGCGAGAATCCCGTTATCCGCCAATCGCTGAACGACACGCTCGGCGGGCACGTTGGACACCGCGAAACTGACTGCGGGAATCCGTAGCTCGGGGCTGCCGATGACCATCACCAGCGGCAGCGAGCGCAGCGACGCCAGCAAATAATCGAACAGCTGGTCCATATGGGCGGCCGCCGACTGCATCGACACCGCCAGCCGTTCCCGCCGGGTGCCGCTCGCAGCCTCGTCGAGATTGGCCAGGTATTCGATGCTGGCGACAACGCCGCCGAGCAGGCCGTACTGATGCACGCCCATCTCCAGCCGCGCGGGCCCGACGGCATACGGGTTCATCGACACCGAGCCGAACGTGTCGATCAGCGACGGGTCGCGAAACACCAGCGCGCCGATCGGCGGACCACCCCAGCCGACCGTGTTCAACGCCACCACGTCGGCGTCGAGATCGTCGATGTCGATGAGCCGGTAGGGAGCCGCCGCGCTGTGGTCGACGATCACCAGGCCGCCGACATCACGCATCAGCTTGGTCACCGGCCGCAGATCGACCAGAGTGCCCAGGGTCGAGGACGCGGTGGATATCGCGACCAGACGGGTGGGCGCGGTGATCAGGTTCTCCCACTGCCAGGCGGGGAGCTCACCGGTCTCGATATCGACCTCGGCCCACTTCACCTTCGCGCCGTAGCGGTTGGCGGCCCGGAGCCAGGGTGCGATGTTCGCCTCATCGTCGAGACGGGTGACGACGACCTCATATCCGAGCCCGGCCCGCGATGACGACGCATCAGCCAGCGAACTCAGCAAAACGGACCGGTCCGCGCCGAGGACAACGCCCGCGGGATCACCGTTGACGAGATCGGCGACCGCCTGCCGAGCCGCCTCCAGCAGGGCGGCGCTACGCCGCGCAGCGGGATGGGGACCGATCGCACTGGCCTTCGATGTCCTGAACGCCGTGGAGACCGTCGTCGCCACCGAATCGGGGATCAGCATTCCGGCCTGGGCGTCGAAATGCACCCAACCGTCGCCCAACGTTGGATGCAGACCACGCACCCGGGCGACGTCAAATGCCATGCCAGCCGTCCTTCGGAGTTACTCGATCTTTTCCTGAGACCAGGAGCCATCTCGCCTGCTGTTGGACCCGCGTGCGGGAGTGGCGCCCCCACGCGGTATCAAACCCTGCCACCTGGCCAGCCATACTAGTCCAGTGAGCTTTGGGTTCGGACTGCTACAAGCGCTCTTGTTGCTGGTGGTACCTGGCACGATCGTTGCGCTGGCGGCACGGCTAACTCTACCGATAGCCGTCGCAGTTGGCCCAGCACTCACATATGGCGTGGTAGGCCTTGCCATCATTCCGTTCGGCGCACTTGGAATCCCCTGGAACGCCTTGACGGCGCTGGCCGCCCTCGTCGTCGTCACCGCGATCGCGGCGAGTTTGCCCAAGCTCCTGTCCCGCTACCAAGATCACGACAGCGAATCCCGCGTGATAACGCTGCGACCGGCCCTGGTTGTCGCTGCAGGCACCGTCTTGGGCGCCGCGCTGATCTTCATCGCCGCCTACAAGGGAATCCCGCATTGGCAGTCCATCCCAAGTACCTGGGACGCCGTCTGGCACGCCAACGAGATCCGCTACATCCTCGAAACCGGGCAGGCGTCGTCGACCCACATGGGCGATCTGCGCAACGTCGAGACACACGCCCAGCTGTATTACCCGTCGGTGTTCCACGCCTTGGCGGCGATGCAGTGCGAGGTGTTCGGCGCCGCCCCGACGACGGCATACACCTTGAACTCACTGGCTGCCGCCGTCTGGCTGTTCCCGGCCAGCGCCGCGGTGCTGACCTGGACGCTGCTACGTCCGCGCACCAGTCAGTGGCGCGCCGCGGGCGCATCGGCAACAGCGGCGGCATTGGCCGCGTCGTTCACCTCGGTGCCCTACGTCGAATTCGACACCGCCTCGATGCCCAACATGGCCGCCTACGGCGTCGCAGTACCGACGGCGGTGCTCATCATGTCCTGCCTGCGACACCGGGACCGGATCCCCCTCGCTGTGTTGGCACTGCTCGGGGTGTTCTCGGTGCACACCACCGGCGGCGTGGTGACGGTGGTGTTCGTCGTGATGTGGTGGCTGTTCGACGCACTGTGGCACCCGGTGCGCGGTCGGTTACGCGACTTTCTGACGCTGCTGGTCGTCGCGGCGCCTGCGCTACTTGCACTGTTACCGCAGTTTCTCTCGGTGTTCCAGCAGGCCGAGGTCATCGCCGGGCACGCGTTCATCACCCACGAGGGCAAGAAGAAGGGCCTGTTCGACGCGATCGTGCAGCACACCCGGCACCTCAACGACTATCCGATCCAGAACATCCTGATCGCACTGGCCGCGGCGGGCGGGCTGATTCTGGTGTGCAGGCGCGTCTACTGGCCGGCCGCGGTCTGGGTGTTGCTGGTGGTGTCGATCGTGCACAGCTCGGCACCGTTCGGCGGCCCACTCGGCGCGGTTACCGGCCGCTTCAGCGACCTGTTCTACAGCGATCCGCGCCGGCTGTCCGCGGTGGTCACCATGCTGATCACCCCGATGGCCGGGATCGCTCTGTTCGCGGCGGTATTGCTCGTGGTGGCCGGCGCCCGGCTACTCACCGAGCGCGTGTCCCGGCGCGCGCCGGGCCGGGCGTTCTGGATCGCGTCGACCGCGATACTGCTGGTCGGTGTCAGCGTCGGTCTGGCCTATCACTACTTCCCCCGCCACAAGCGGCTGATCGGCGAGAAATACGACTCGGTGATCATGAACGACAAGGACCTGGAAGCCTTCGCCTATCTGGCCACCCTGCCCGGGGCGAAGGACACGCTGATCGGCAACGCCAACACCGACGGCACCGCATGGATGTACGCCGTGGCGGGCCTGCATCCGCTGTGGACGCACTACGACTACCCCGTCCAGCAGGGGCCCGGTTATGAGCGTTTCATCTTCTGGGCCTTCGCCGACGACGCCGACCATGATCCCCGCATCGCCAAAGCCGTCAAGGCGCTCAATATCCGCTATGTGCTGACCAGCACGACCGTCGTGCGCGGGTTCAAGATGCCCGACGGACTAGTGTCTTTGGATGACTCGAAGTCGTGGGCGAGGATCTACGACAACGGCCAGACCCGCATATACGAGTGGCGCGGAGGAACGGACTGAACGTGAGTATCGACGACGACGACAACATCGAAATCATCGGCGGATCCGATCCGCTGTTGGTCGGACCCGGTGACGGGGACGACGACAAGTCGGTGACCGACCTGGTGCAGCAGCCCGCCAAGGTGATGCGCATCGGCACGATGATCAAGCAGCTTCTCGAAGAGGTGAAGGCAGCTCCGCTCGACGATGCCAGCCGAAACCGGCTGCGCGAGATCCACAAGTCCAGCATCCGCGAACTCGAAGACGGCCTGGCGCCGGAGCTCCGCGACGAGCTCGAACGGCTGGCACTGCCGTTCAGCGAGGACGTCGTGCCCTCGGATGCCGAACTGCGGATCGCCCAGGCCCAGCTGGTTGGCTGGCTCGAAGGGCTGTTCCACGGTATCCAGACGGCGCTGTTCGCCCAGCAGATGGCTGCCCGCGCCCAGCTCGAGCAGATGCGTCAGGGCGCACTACCGCCCGGCCTCGTCGGCGGGGACCCACGCGGCGGCGGCTCGCCGGCGACCGGGCAGTACCTCTAGATCACCAATGACGCACCCGCATATCGAGACTCGCGATGCCTGGGTCGAATTCCCGATCTTCGACGCCAAATCGCGGTCGTTGAAGAAGGCGTTCCTCGGAAAGGCCGGCGGGACCATCGGACGCAATGACTCCAACGTGGTGGTCATCGAAGCACTGCGGGACATCACCATGTCGCTGGAGATGGGCGATCGCGTCGGGCTGGTCGGCCACAACGGGGCGGGCAAATCGACTCTGCTGCGGCTGCTTTCGGGCATCTACGAGCCCACCCGCGGAGTCGCCTCCGTGCGCGGGCGCGTAGCGCCGGTGTTCGATCTGGGCGTCGGCATGGATCCGGAGATCTCCGGCTTCGAGAACATCATCATCCGCGGCCTGTTCCTCGGCCAGACCCGCAAACAAATGCTGGCCAAGGTCGACGAGATAGCCGACTTCACCGAACTCGGCGAATACCTGTCGATGCCGCTGCGCACCTACTCCACCGGGATGCGGGTACGACTGGCGATGGGCGTGGTCACCAGTATCGACCCCGAGATCCTGTTGCTCGACGAAGGCATCGGCGCGGTCGACGCCGACTTCCTCAAAAAGGCCCAGACGCGACTGCAGAAACTCGTGGAACGCTCCGGAATCCTGGTGTTTGCAAGCCATTCCAATGAGTTCCTGGCGCGGCTGTGCAAGACCGCGATGTGGATCGACCACGGCACCATCAGGATGACCGGCGGCATCGAGGACGTCGTGCGCGCGTACGAAGGCGAAGACGCGGCCCGGCATGTGCGGGAAGTCTTGCAGGAGACAGCACACACGCATGACTGAGTGTGTTGTCGCGGTCGTGGTGACCCACCGCCGCCCGGATTCACTGGCCAAGTCGCTGGACGTGTTGACCACCCAGAGCCGGATACCCGATCATCTGATCGTCGTCGACAACGACCTCGACGACGGCGTGCGTGAACTGGTGGCCGGCCAGCCCGTCCCGACCACCTATCTCGGATCGCACCGAAACCTAGGCGGTGCAGGCGGTTTCGCGCTCGGGATGCTGCACGCGCTGGCGTTGGGCGCGGACTGGATCTGGCTCGCCGACGACGACGGTCGGCCGCAGGGGCCCACTGTGCTGGCCACCCTGCTGGCCTGTGCGCACCAGCACGCGTTGGCCGAGGTGTCGCCGATGGTGTGCGATCTCGACGATCCCGAACGCCTGGCATTCCCCCTGCGCCGCGGGCTGGTGTGGCGACGGCGGGCGTCCGAGCTACGCACCGAAGGGCCGGACCAAGACCTGCTTCCCGGGATCACGTCCCTGTTCAACGGTGCGTTGTTCCGCGCCGACACCGTGGAAGCCGTTGGGGTGCCCGATCTTCGGCTGTTCGTCCGCGGGGACGAGGTGGAACTGCACCGTCGGCTGGTGCGCTCGGGGTTACCGTTCGGTACCTGTCTGGACGCGGTCTACCTGCACCCGCAGGGCGGCGACGAGTTCAAGCCGATCCTCGGCGGACGGATGCACACCCAGTACCCGGACGATGAGACCAAGCGCTATTTCACCTACCGCAATCGCGGCTATCTGCTGTCCCAGCCAGGCCTGCGCAAGCTCTTGCCGCAGGAATGGCTGCGGTTCGGCTGGTTTTTCCTGGTATCCCGCCGCGACCCGGCCGGTCTACGTGAGTGGATCCGCCTGCGGCGCTTGGGTAGACGCGAAAGGTTCGCCAAATGACTTTCACCGATGCCGCGGCGCAGTCGAAAACGTTCTACCGGGCGCGCCGCGACCTGGTCGACGGATTCAACCGTCGCGAGCTTTGGCTGCACCTGGGCTGGCAGGACATCAAGCAGCGTTACCGGCGCAGTGTGCTGGGCCCGTTCTGGATCACCATCGCCACCGGCACCACCGCCGTCGCAATGGGTGGGCTCTATTCGAAGCTGTTCCATCTCGAGCTGTCCGAACACCTGCCGTACGTCACCCTCGGGCTGATCGTCTGGACCCTCATCAACGCGTCGATCCTGGAAGGTGCGGACGTCTTCGTAGCCAATGAGGGCCTGATCAAACAGCTGCCGACGCCACTGAGCGTGCACGTCTACCGACTGGTGTGGCGGCAGATGATTCTGTTCGCGCACAACATCGTGATCTACGTGGTGATCGCGATCATTTTCCCCAAACACTGGTCGTGGGCTGACCTTTCGTTCATCCCGGCGCTGTTCCTGATCATGCTGAACTGTGTTTGGGTATCGCTGTGCTTCGGCATCCTGTCGACCCGCTACCGCGATATCAGTCCGCTGCTGTTCTCGCTCGTGCAGCTGCTTTTCTTCATGACGCCGATCATCTGGAACGACGCCACCCTGGAGGCGCAGGGCGCCGGCCGGTGGCGGACCATCGTCGAGCTGAATCCGCTGCTGCACTACCTGGACATCGTGCGGGCGCCGTTGCTGGGTGCGCCGCAGGAACTGCATCACTGGGTGGTGGTGATCGTGTTGACGGTGGTCGGGTGGATCGTCGCTGCGCTGGCCCTGCGGCAATACCGCGCCCGCGTGCCGTACTGGGTCTGATTTCCGAGTTAGCTCGTCGCCTGCCGGGGCTCAAGTGGTCACTTCGGCGTCATCGCAGCTTCGGCGGCGGGGCGTTCAATGGCGCTCATGACCGACACAGAGATCAGCGAGATGGCTGCCGACCCGGCGGGCATCACCCCGGACACGGTCGCGGCGCCGCTCGACCTTGAGGACCTCCAGGCCGTCGTAGTGGATACCGACGACCCCGACGACACCGAAGAAGGGGCCCGCGTCGCACTCGCCGTTCGCGAGGTCCTCGAACGCCAGCTCGCGGCCGGTCAGGCGCTGAGCTGTGAGCTGCTCTACGTGGCCAGCGGTGTCACCGCCGCCGTCGCCGAGGCCCCCGCTGTAGTGCTCGGCGCGGTCCGCGGTGGGGCGACTCTGCCTGCCGCCTTCACCCAGAGCAGCAGCGTGCTGCAGGACGTCGTCACCGATGCCGGTGACCGTATCCGCTCCGCGATCGGCGACTACATCAGCGGTCAGGCGAACCTGCCGAATGCTGTCATCGGCGGTACCGCCGAAGTGACCGGATCAGTGGTCCGCGCGCAGGGGACCGTGTTGTCCTCCGCCGTCGACGCCGCCTTCACCGTGGCGACCGTCGCGATCCAGCGCGGCGAAGTCAGGGACACCATCGACCAGGAGTGGCGCGAACTGGCTGCGGCCGCGGCATCCGCTCGGCAGAGCGTCGGCGAGAAGTTCGACGCTGCCCGCGACGGCGTCCGCCAGGCCGTCGCCGTTGCCGTCGCGGACTGACAGAGCCAGAATCAGAACGGCGGCGGGTCGCCCTCTTGCGGAGTTGGCGCGGCAGCTTCGCTGCGGTGGGGGGCGTTGCGCGTCGATGCCGCTCTACGTTGGGCTAGAAGGGCTTTGGCTTTTTCGGCGCGGGCTTGGGCTTGCGTGATGAGGGCAGCGTTGCGTTCGCGTTCGGCACGGATGCGGTACGCGTGATCTTGGGCGCGGGTGCGTTTTCGTTTGGGCACGGCAAGCCCGGTTCGATCGGGGGGGCTGGGTGGCTTTCCGGTGGGCGGCGCCTCGGTGGTGGTGATATTCCACCCCGGGAAGAGCAGGCTGGCACCAGGTTTGGTGGTGTAGGTCTTACCCGCGGGGGTGGTGACTTCCACAGTGCCATCGGGTAACTGCCGATCTGACCAGCCACCATCACCAAACCAGTGGGTTTTGATCAGGTGATGTATCCGGCAGTAGCACTTGAGGTCACCGGGATGGGTGGCGCCGTGTGGCCAGGGCTGGGTGTGGTCGATGTCGGTGAGGTCGGCGGGCCGATCGCATCCGGGGTGGCGGCAGGTCATATCCCGCATCCGGATGTACTCGGCCAGTTTGGCTGAGGGCGTGTAGTGGGGTTCCAGGTCCGGGCCAGGGGTGCTGACGTCGCGGACTG
This sequence comes from Mycolicibacterium komossense, assembly GCF_025822605.1. Classification (GTDB taxonomy): domain Bacteria; phylum Actinomycetota; class Actinomycetes; order Mycobacteriales; family Mycobacteriaceae; genus Mycobacterium; species Mycobacterium komossense. The sequence continues at coordinate 244,865 of NZ_JACKTY010000020.1, forward strand.
TCGCGCCGTTGCGGATCAGCTCGGCCAGCAGCGGGGCAGGCACGATGGCCCCACCCAGGATCACTCCGACACCGCGACGCACCGCCGCCGAGGCCGGTAAGGGCCGAGCCTCGGGCTCCGCGCACGGTGCCGGATCCGCCTCGGTCTGCTGAGTCTCGGGCTCGAGCTGCTGACTCTCGTGGGCTGGCGCCGCAAGGGGTCCCTGCCCGTGCAGGGCGGGGTCGGGTTGAGCCGTCACGGCGTTCTGGTCGGCGACGATGTGAATGACGACGCTGGATCCGCGTTTGTCATCAGCGCCGGCAGGGCAGGTCGGGGAACCGCACTGGCACGCCACATGATCCGAGCCGGCACCCAAGGCACCCAACGCGTCAGCCAGTCGTTGTCCCAGAGTGCGGGGATCGTCCTTGCAGACACCCCGGGCCATCGCATCGAGTCGTTGTTTGACGATGGCCGCGTCCGAGGCCAGCAGACGGCCCCAGATCGAGGTGGTGCCGGTCTTGTCATCACGATCCCCGAAGCTGATATCGCGGCCACGCGCCGCAACCTGCAAACGCCACACCGCGTCAGGATCGACCGCCTCGACCAGCGCGTCGATCTTCTGCACCAGCTTCTGCTCAGACAGCGGCCCCCAACTGACGACGCTGTCAGCCAGGCCGGCGTCGAGTCCGGCGAGCACACTGTCATCGCTGACCAGCAGGGTGCGCCACCGCAGCGTGTTGACCATCTTGTAATCGATCGATCCCGCCAGGAACAGCGCATTGATCTTCGGCAGCTGATCCCGAAGAAGCGCGGCAAGTTTGAGTTGGCCCACCGCCCGGCCCTGGCCGATATTCAACGCCGCCGCCACCTCAGCGGCCGCGGACGCGACCGGATCACACACCCAAAGGTGACGCTCGTCGTCCTCATCACCACAGCGCCGCAGCGCCAACTCGGCGATCGCCGCCAGCCGACGCGCATCCGCCGCCGCCGACGCACGCGCAGCAGCGGCAATCGCATCGATCAGCGCATCATCAGAGACCGCGGACAGCTCCGCGGGCTCCAACAACGACGACCGATCGAACATGCGTTCGATTATGCCACTGTCCACCGACACCTCACCGACACCAGAGGCGGCTCACGTTCGTGAAACGTGGGCGATTTCGAGGCCAGATTTCCGCCCAGGTTTCACAAGCGCGGAGGCTCAGCCCGCAACAGAACCCACGTCGGGCTCGGGTCCGAAGGTGAACCGGCGGCCAGATATCTCACCAGGGGTGATGCGGACGAACCGCAGCTTCTGGGTGGCGATCCACGGGTACAGCCCGGCGCGCTCGGCCTCGTGGATCTCGTCGGCCGTGTTCAGCACGTGGGCCGTGCCGCGGATGACGACACTCCAGGCGTCGGCGACGTTGTGGTCGTCGGCTTCGAAGAGCACCTGATCGTTGGCAACGGTACTGAAGAGCTTGGTGCCCTCGGCCGTCCGGAAGAGCACGGTACGTCGCTGGATCACAAAGTTCACCGGGAAGATCTCCGGCCGACCCGCGGCCACCGTCACCAAGCGACCCAGCGCCATCGCCGAGACGAGCTGCCAGCTCTCGTCCGCGCTCAGTTCGGTCACTGGTGCTACGTCGATGGCCATACCTCATGTTTCTTCGGGCACGCCGGCGCCCGCTAGGGACGCGGGGCACCCCCGCGAAGGCCGAAAGGCCTCGAACGCCCTAGTGCCTGCGCGGCGCGCGCAGTCGAGTCGTCACCCCGATGCGATTCCAGGCGTTGATGGTGAGCACCATCGCAATCACCTGGCCCAGTTCACGTTCGCCGAAGGCCTCCGCCGCCCTGGCGTAGACCTCATCGGACACGTGGTCACCGCCGGGCAGATCCGTCATCTCTTCGGTCAGGGCCAGCGCGGCTTTCTCCGGCTCGGCGTAGAGGTCCCCGGCCTCCCGCCACGCCGACAGCAGGTAGATGCGCTGCTCGGTCTCGCCGCGTTTGCGGGCGTCGTGCGTGTGCATGTCCAGGCAGAACGCGCAGTGATTGAGCTGCGACGCACGGATCTTGATCAGTTCGGCCAGCCCGGGGTCCAGATCTTTGGCCGCTGCGTTGTTGAGGGCGACCATCGCCTCGTAGACCTCGGGCGAGACGCGGTTGAGGTTGATGCGGGTTGTCGGCCTGCTGAGTGTCTCGGTCATGTTGTCCACGCTAGAACCGCAAAGGCCCATATTCATGGTTCAATTCGGCCGTGGTTTCGTGGGCCAATAGCGCAGACCTGCACCTCGATCTGCGGGAGGCGATCACTCCCGGCAGTCGCGGAGTTCGCGAGGTTCTGCTCAGCGCGCTGCGCGATGCGGTGCGATCCGGCCGGCTGATCACCGGAACGGCACTGCCACCGTCGCGCAGCCTGGCCGCCGACCTCGGTCTGTCCCGCAACACCGTCGCCGACGCCTACGCCGAACTGGTCGCCGAGGGCTGGCTCGCATCGCGGCAGGGTGTCGGCACCTGGGTGGTCAACGCCACCGGCAACCAGCTACCGGCCCGGCCCCGCGGCACCCACGGCGAACCGACCCACAACTTCCTGCCCGGGTCCCCAGACGTCTCGGCCTTCCCCCGGGCGGCCTGGCTCGCCTCGACCCGTCGTGCGCTCAACGCCGCACCAACCGAGGCACTGCGACTGGGCGACCCCCGCGGCCGACCCGAGCTGCGGATCGCCGTCGCCGAATATCTGGCCCGTGCCCGCGGCGTCCGGGTCTCGCCGGACAACGTCATGATCAGCGCCGGCACCCGGCATGCCGTCGAAGTACTGGCCCGGATGTTCGGGCCCGCCGCCCCGATGGCGCTGGAAGCGTACGGGCTCTTCATTTTTCGCGACTGCATCGCCGCGACGGGAGTGCCGACGGTGCCGATCGGCTTCGACGAGATGGGCGCGGTGGTGTCCGATCTGGACGGGCTGAACACACCCGCGACCCTGCTCACCCCTGCGCATCACTATCCGCACGGCGTGCCACTGCACCCGTCGCGGCGGACCGCCGTCGTCGACTGGGCGCAGCGCACCGACGGTTACGTCATCGAAGACGACTACGACGGTGAGTTCCGCTACGATCGCCAGCCGATCGGCGCCCTGCAGAGCCTCGACCCCGACCGGGTGATCTATCTGGGCTCAGCCAGCAAAAGCCTGACGCCGGCGCTGCGGCTGGGCTGGATGGTGCTGCCCGCCGATCTCGTCGACGACGTGATCGCCGTCGCCGGGCAGCAGTGGTACGTCGATGCGCTTTCCCAGCTGACGATGGCCGATTTCATCGCCAGCGGCGGCTACGACCGGCACATCCGCCGGATGCGCAACACCTACCGCAGGCGCCGAACGGTCCTGATCGACAGACTGACCGCCTTCGCGCCGGCGATCTCGGTCAGCGGGGTGCCTGCGGGGCTGCACCTGCTGCTCACCCTGCCCGACGGCACCGAGCATGAGGTGCTTCGGCGGGCGGGTGAAGCCGGGGTGGGGATCGCCGGCCTGTCCCGGCTGCGTCACCCGCTCGCAGCGCCAACGGTTCCCCGACCCGACGGTGTGGTGGTCAATTTCGGGACGCCGGCCGACCACGGCTTCGCCGCAGCGGTGGATGCGCTGTGCGCGGTTCTCGCCGCGGTTACCGCAGAGCAGCCAGCTCCGCGGCCAGGTTCTCCCGCGCCGCCCGCTCCCAGCGCTGCCGCCCCTCCGGCGTCCGGTAGAGGGCGGGAGTGGCCAACAGCGCCTCGATGATGCGGGACCGGCCGGCCCGGAATTCACTCTCGCGGACATGGGCGTACTCGGTGCGGATCGCCTTGCCGTTGGCCAGGTAATCCGCCCGCGGCAGTGCCAGGGCCGCCAGATCCGCATCAGAAAGGACCGCACCGTTGCGGTCATCCGGTGCCGGGTCGTGCTCGACCGTCAACCGCACCAACCGCGCCACCTCGGCGACCAGCTCGGTCGGCAGCCCCAGCGCAGCCAGGTCGGTCTCGGCCAGGCGGGCGCTTTGTTCCTCGTCGTCGGAGCGGCCCGCGTAGACGGCATCGTGGTACCAGGCGGCCAGCCGGACCGCAGCGACATCCGTGGCTGTGTGCAAGACGGCGGGCGCCAGCTCATCCACGGCGACAAGAACACCCCGTAGATGCTCGAGCGTGTGATAGCGGCGGTGCGGTTCCGCCCAGCGAGCCAGAACGGCGCGGCCCGTCCCGTCGATATCGCCCGTCGTGCTGTAGGGGGCAAGCAAGTTGTGCCACGCCTCGACCAGATCCTGCACGAGATCATTCTTGCAGCCAGGTCCCCCGGCTAGATCTACCGCTCGCTCCTCAACCACCTCGTCCCTCGCCGGCATCGGTCGACTCGCTAGGCTTTCGCGCGATGGCCGAACTACGCCCTGAGGACGACACACGCCTGAGTTTGATGACCCAGGTGTGGCGCTTTCTCGTCACCGGCGGGCTGTCGGCGATCGTCGACTTCGGCCTGTACCTGGTGTTCCTGCGACTGTTCGCATCGTCCTGGGACGCCAGCGAGGACGTGCGCGTCAACGTCGCCAAAACGCTGAGCTTCATCGCGGGCACGACCACCGCGTACCTGATAAACCGGCGCTGGACCTTCCAGGCGCCGCCGAGCCGGGCCAGGTTCATCGCGGTCGTCGCCCTGTACGCCGTCACCTACCTCGTCCAGGTCGGCATCAACCACGTCTTCTACTTCCAGTTCGCCGGTGAGCCGTGGCGGGTGCCGGTCGCATTCGTCATCGCCCAGGGCACCGCGACCGTGATCAACTTCATCGTTCAGCGAGCTGTGATCTTCCGGCTGCACTGAGCTTGCGGGCCCAGACGGTACCCTCGTTCCACGATGTCCACGAATCTGCCGACGACCTCGCGCGCCCTCTCGGGGTTCGGGCGCACCGCACCGTCAGTCGCTCAAGTACTGGCTACCCCCGACCTTGATTTGATCGCCGCCGCAGTCAAAGAGGTGGCCGATGCCAGCCCAGCAAGTCCGTCGTTTCTGCGACGAGGCGTCATCGCCCGCGGTCTTGGACGCTCCTATGGCGACCATGCCCAGAACGGCGGCGGTCTGGTCATCGACATGACCCGGCTAAACACCGTGCATTCCATCGACGCCGACACCAAGATCGCAGACGTCGACGGTGGAGTCAGCCTTGACCAACTGATGAAAGCGGCACTTCCGTTCGGGCTGTGGGTACCTGTGCTGCCCGGCACACGACAGGTGACGATCGGGGGTGCCATCGCGTCCGATATTCACGGTAAGAACCACCACAGTGCGGGCAGCTTCGGCAATCATGTGTTGTCGCTGGAGCTCCTGATGGCCGACGGCGAGATCCGCACGCTGACTCCGGATGGCGCGCAAGCAGACCTGTTCTGGGCGACCGTGGGCGGGAACGGGCTGACCGGCATCATCGTGCGCGCCCGAATCGCGATGACGCCCACGGAGACTGCCTACTTCATCAACGACGGCATCGCCACCAAGAACCTCGATGAGACGGTCGAAGTTCACCTGGACGGTAGCGAGAACAGTTACACCTACTCCAGCGCCTGGTTTGATGCCATCAGTCCGCCACCGAAGCTGGGCCGGGCCGCGATCACCCGCGGAAGACTGGCAAAGCTCGACGAGCTACCAGCGAAACTCGCCAAGAATCCGCTGAAATTCGATGCGCCGCAACTGATGACGGTGCCGGACGTATTTCCGATAAGCGCAATGAACAAGCTTTCGTTCAGCATCATCGGCGAGTTGTACTACCGGCGTGGAGGCAACTACACGAACAAGGTGCAGAACCTGACGCAGTTCTATCACCCACTCGACTTGGTGGGCGGATGGAACCACGCATACGGACCCGCAGGTTTTGCCCAGTATCAGTTCCTGGTGCCACCCGATGCGATGGCGGAGTTCAAAGCCATCATCCGGTCGATCCAAGCCAGCGGACACTACTCCGTGTTGAACGTGTTCAAGCTTTTCGGCCCGGGAAACCGTGCGCCGCTGAGCTTTCCAATGGCCGGCTGGAATGTGGCCATGGACTTTCCCACCAAGAATGGTGTCGATGCCTTCCTCAACGGCCTCGACGACCGGGTGCTCGAATTCGGTGGTCGCGTCTACACCGCCAAAGACTCTCGCGTGAACGCCGAGAGGTTTCACAAGATGTATCCCCGCATCGACGAGTGGGTCGCCGTGCGCCGCAAGGCCGACCCGAACGGCGTCTTCGCATCCGATATGGCCCGACGTTTGGAGTTGCTGTAAATGGTCCTCGACGGCACCGGTAACCCGCAGTCCATCCTGCTTCTGGGCGGCACCTCCGAAATCGGCCTCGCGATCTGCGCGCGCTACCTGCAGAATTCGTCGGCAAGGGTGGTGCTGGCCGACCTGCCGAACCATCCGCGCCGCGACGAGGCCATCGCCACGATGGAGGCGGCCGGCGCCAAGTCCGTCGAATGGCTGGACTTTGACGGTGTCGACACCGCAAGCCATCCCGAGTTGATCGACAATGCTTGGGCCGCCGGCGATGTCGACGTCGCGATCGTGGCGTTCGGCCTGCTCGGCGACGCCGAGGAACTGTGGCAGAACCAGCGCAAAGCAGTACAGATCGCCGAGATCAACTACACCGCAGCCGTTTCCGTCGGCGTGCTGGTCGGCGAGAAGATGCGGGCCCAGGGCTCCGGCCGGATCATCGCGATGAGCTCCGCCGCGGGTGAGCGGGTCCGGCGATCCAACTTCGTCTACGGCTCCACCAAGGCCGGCCTCGACGGCTTCTATCTGGGACTGGGAGAAGCATTGCGCGAGTTCGGAGTTCGGGTGCTGGTCATCCGTCCCGGGCAGGTACGTACGTCGACGACGATTGCACACTGGAAGGCGACCGGCGCCAAGGAGGCTCCGTTCACCGTCGACAAGGAGTACGTGGCCAACCTCGCGGTCACCGCGTCGGCCAAGGGGAAGGACCTGGTCTGGGCGCCGGGCGCCTTCCGGTACGTGATGATGGTGCTGCGCCACGTCCCGCGTCCCATCTTCCGCAAACTGCCCATCTGACATGAGAACCGCGCTGGCAGGTGCCGGCAGGACACTCGGCCACATGGTGGTGGCAGCGGTCGCCACCGTGGTGTTGTCTGCCGTCGCGCTGATCGCGATCGGCCGTGTCCAGTGGCCGGCGTTCCCGTCGTCGAACCAACTGCACGCCCTGACCACCGTCGGCCAATTCGTCTGCCTGGTCGCCCTGTTGGGCGCGGGACTGCTGTGGCGCCGCGGCCGCCAGCTACTCGCACATGCGACAGCGGTGGTATTCCTGGCGGCATTCACCGTGGCGACCATCGCGATGCCGCTGGGCGCGACGAAGTTGTACCTGTTCGGTATCTCCGTCGATCAGCAGTTCCGCACCGAATACATCACCCGCCTGGCCGACAGCCCCGCGTTGCGCGATATGACGTATGCCGGTCTGCCGCCGTTCTACCCGCCGGGCTGGTTCTGGATCGGCGGCCGTGCGGCCGCACTGACCGGCACCCCGGCGTGGGAGATGTACAAGCCGTGGGCGATCACCTCGATGGCCGTCGCGGTCGTACTGGCATTCGTGCTCTGGACCAAGCTGATCCGCTTCGAGTACGCCCTGGTCGTGACCACCGCGACCGCGGCGGTCACGCTGGCCTACGCATCGTCCGAGCCCTACAGCGCGATAATCACGGTCCTGCTGCCGCCGGTGCTGGTGCTGGCATGGTCTGGCCTGCGGGCGCCGAAAACGGGCGGCTGGGGCGCGATCGTCGGCGTCGGGATCTTCCTCGGCGTCACCGCGACGTTCTACACACTGCTACTCGGACTCGCCGCGCTCACCTTCACGCTGATGGCGCTCCTGCTGGCGGTAACCCGGCGCTCGTGGCAACCGATCATCCGCCTGGTCGTCATCGGTGGGATCTCGATCGTCATCGGCCTGATCACCTGGCTGCCGTTCCTGTTGCGCGCCGCCCGTGAACCGCTCACCGGCACCGGCAGCGCCCAGCACTACCTGCCCGCCGACGGCGCGGTACTGACCTTCCCGATGATGCAGTTCTCACTGCTCGGTGCGCTGTGCATGCTCGGCACGCTCTGGCTGATCGTCCGCGCCCGGACCTCCGTGCGGGCCGGAGCGCTGGCCATCGGCGTGGTGGCCTTCTATCTGTGGTCGGTGCTGTCGATGCTGACCACGCTCGTCGGCACGACGCTGCTGTCGTTCCGGCTGCAGCCGACGCTGACCGTGCTGCTGGCCGCCGCAGGAGCGTTCGGCTTCATCGAGGTCACCCTGGCGGCGGCCGCGCGGTGGAACCGCAACCTCGTCACGGTCGCCGCCGCAATCGGGCTGGTCGGCGCCGTCGCATTCAGCCAGGACATCCCCGACGTGCTGCGCCCCGACCTCGACGTCGCGTACACCGATACCGACGGCAGCGGGCAACGGGGCGACCGTCGACCACCGGGCGCCGAGAAGTACTACGCCGAGATCGACGCCGCCATCATGGCCGCGACGGGACGGCCCCGCGACGAAACCGTGGTGTTGACGGCCGACTACAGCTTCCTGTCGTTCTACCCCTACCTGGGCTTTCAAGGTCTGACCTCGCATTACGCGAACCCATTGGCGCAGTTCGACAAACGCTCCGCCGCGATCGGCAGCTGGGCTGACATCAAGACCGCCGACACGTTCGTCCAGGCTCTCGACGAACTGCCTTGGGAGCCGCCGACCGTCTTCCTGATGCGCCGCGGTGCAGGCGATTCCTACACACTGCGTCTGGCCGAAGACGTCTACCCCAACCAGCCCAACGTGCGCCGCTACACCGTCGACCTGGGCTCGGCGCTGTTCGCCGGTCCGCACTTCACCGTCAAGGACATCGGGCCGTTCGTGCTGGCCATCCGGAATCCGCATTGATGGCCGCAGGGGCGCCGGGCGCACCCCCTCAGACAGGGGAATTACCATCTAGCTCCGTGAACGGCACGGGGACCAACCATCGGACTGCCCGCATGGTCGCCATCGTCGCCGGACTACTCGGCGCGCTGCTGGCCGTCGCCACCCCGTTCCTGCCGGTCACACAGACCACCGCGGAGCTCAACTGGCCGCAGAACGGTGTGCTGGACAGCGTCACCGCTCCCCTCATCGGGTACGTCGCCACCGATCTGACGATCACCATCCCGTGCCAGGCCGCCGCGGGATTGGCCGGACCCGAGAACGCCGCCCGGACGGTCCTGCTCTCGACCGTCCCCAAACAGGCGCCGAAGGCCGTCGACCGGGGACTGCTGATCGAGCGGGTCGGCAACAACCTGCTGGTCATCGTCAGGAACACCCCTATCGTCACCGCCCCGCTGAGCCAAGTGCTCAGCCCCGCCTGCCGACAACTCGTGTTCACCGCGAAGGCCGACAAGGTCACCGGCGAATTCGTCGGCCTCGTCGAGGGTCCCGATCAGGACGACCCCGGCCAACCGCTGCGCGGCGAGCGCACCGGGTACGACTTCCGGCCGCAGATCGTCGGCGTCTTCACCGATCTGTCGGGGCCCGCCCCGCCCGGGTTGAAGCTCTCCGCGACGATCGACTCCCGCTACAGCAGTTCGCCGACGGTGCTGAAGATGCTGGCGATGATCGTCGGGGTGGCCCTGACGGTCATCGCGCTCGGTGCGCTGCACGTGCTGGACACCGACGACGGCATGCGGCACCGCCGCTTCCTGCCGACCCACTGGTGGTCGATCAAACCGTTGGACGGCGTGGTCACCGCGATGCTCGTCTGGTGGCATTTCGTGGGCGCCAACACCTCCGACGACGGCTACATCCTGACGATGGCCCGGGTGTCGGAGCATGCCGGCTACATGGCCAACTACTACCGCTGGTTCGGCACCCCGGAAGCACCGTTCGGCTGGTACTACGACCTGCTGGCGTTGTGGGCCCATGTCAGCACCCACAGCGTCTGGGTGCGGCTCCCGACCCTGCTGATCGGGCTGGCCTCCTGGTGGGTGATCAGCCGTGAGGTGATTCCCCGCCTGGGCGCCTCCGTCAAACGCAACCGGGTGGCGGCGTGGACGGCCGCCGGCATGTTCCTGGCCTTCTGGCTGCCGCTGAACAACGGGTTGCGGCCCGAGCCGATCATCGCGCTCGGCCTCCTGCTGACCTGGTGCTCGGTGGAGCGGGGGGTGGCGACCAGTCGGCTGCTTCCGGTGGCGATCGCCATCATCATCGGCGCCCTGACGCTGTTCTCCGGGCCCACCGGAATCGCCGCCGTCGGTGCCCTGTTGGTCGCGATCGGCCCGCTGAAAACGATTGTCGCCCGGCATACTTCACGGTTCGGCTACCTGGCTCTGCTGGCGCCGATCCTGGCCGCCTGCACCGTCACGATCATCCTGATCTTCCGCGACCAAACCTTCATCGGCGAGCTGCAGGCCAGCTCGTTCAAATCCGCGGTCGGTCCGAGCCTGGCCTGGTTCGACGAGCACATCCGCTACGAGCGCCTGTTCACCACCAGCCCAGACGGTTCGGTGGCCCGGCGCTTCGCAGTTCTGACCCTGCTGCTGGCCCTGGCCGTCTCCGTGGCGATGACGCTACGCAAGGGCCGGATCCCCGGCACCGCAGCGGGTCCCAGCCTGCGCATCATCGGCATCACGATCATCTCGTTCCTGGCGATGATGTTCACCCCCACGAAGTGGACCCATCACTTCGGCGTCTTCGCCGGCCTGGCCGGGTCGCTGGGCGCACTGGCCGCCGTCGCCGTGAGTGCGGCCGCGATGCGCTCGCGACGTAACCGGGCGCTGTTTGCCGCGGTCGTGCTGTTCCTGACCGGCCTGTCGTTCGCCACCGTCAACGGCTGGTGGTACGTCTCCAATTTCGGTGTGCCGTGGTCGAATTCCTTCCCCGAGTGGCACTTCGGCTTCACCACCATGCTGCTCGGGTTGTCGGTGGTCGCCCTCCTAGTCGCCGCCTGGTTCCATTTCAACGGCCGCGACCACTCGCCGACCGACGGTGACGGGCCCCGCTGGCGCCGAATCACCCAGGCCCCATTGATGATTGCCGCGTGGGCCCTGGTGCTGTTCGAGGTGGTGTCACTGACGCTCGGAATGACCGAGCAGTACCCCGCCTGGAGTGTCGGGCGGTCCAATCTCGAGGCGCTCACCGGTAAGACCTGCGGCCTGGCCAATGACGTTCTGGTGGAACAGGACCCGAACGTCGGCCTACTCACCCCGATCGGAGTTCCCGTCGCCGACGGACTGGGCACCGCGGCCACCTCCACCGGCTTCAGCCCGAACGGCATCCCCGTCGACGTGTCGGCGGACCCGGTCATCGGTCAGCAGGAGGACAACTTCGCCGACACCTCCAGTTCGAGCGACACCGGCGGCGAAGAAGACTCCCGAGGCGGGATCACCCCGTCGGCCGGGATCAACGGTTCCCGCGCGCGCCTGCCGTTCGGCCTCGACCCCGCCCGCACCCCGATCATGGGCAGCTGGCGCAGCGGAGCCCAGCAGCCTGCACTGTTGCGCAGCGCGTGGTACCCGCTGCCCCCGCGCGACCAAGCCGGACCGCTGCTGGTGGTGTCCGCGGCCGGCCGGTTCGACGCCTCGGATCTGATGGTGCAGTGGACCACCGGCGACGAAGCCGAGTCCGAACCCAAGGGAGCCATCGGTTTCGGTGATGTCGGCTCGGCGCCCGCCTGGCGCAACCTGCGGGCCCCATTGTCGGGCATCCCGTCCGACGCCACCCGGATCCGGTTGGTGGCCAAGGACAACGACCTCTCCCCGACGCACTGGATCGCCCTGACCCCGCCCCGGATCCCACAGCTGCGCACCCTGCAGGACGTCGTCGGATCGCAGGATCCGGTGCTGCTGGACTGGCTGGTCGGCATGGCGTTCCCGTGCCAGCGGCCGTTCGGTCACCAGTACGGCGTCACCGAGGTACCGAAGTGGCGGATCCTGCCCGACCGGTTCGGCGCCGAGGCCAACTCACCTGTGATGGACAACATCGGCGGCGGTCCGCTGGGCATCAGCGAGCTGCTGTTCCGCGCCACCACCGTCCCGACCTACCTCAAGGACGACTGGTTCCGCGACTGGGGCTCCCTGCAGCAGCTCAACCTCTTCTATCCCGCCGCCCAGCCCGCCCGACTCGACCTGGGCACGGCAACGCGCAGCGGTCTGTGGAGTCCGGCACCTCTACGGCCGACATAGCTGAGAAAACAGGCAATCACAGGCGTGGCACGGCCCCGCATCGTGAACGCACCTAAGTACGTCGCCTACCATCGAGCCTCGTGCCCGCCCACCGCATCGCCCGTCTGGTCGCTGTCATAGCGGGTATCGCAGGCGTCCTGCTCTGCGGGATCGTGCCGCTGCTGCCGGTCGAACAGACCACCGCGACCATCCAGTGGCCACAGGCTGCCGGCCCGGACGGACTCGTCGCCGACGTGACCGCACCGCTGGTCTCCGGCGCCCCCCAAGCCCTCGACGTGTCCATCCCCTGCCAGGCCATCGCCACCCTGCCCGCAGCAGGCGGCCTCGTCTTCTCGACTGTGCCGGCCAACGGCATCGACGCGAGCCGCAACGGGCTGTTCGTGCGAGCCGACGCGGATACCGTCGTCGTCGCCTTCCGGGACACCGTCGCGGCGGTCGCGCCACGGTCGGCCGTCGCCTCCGGGACCTGCAGCGCCCTGCACATCTGGGCCAACGCCGGCAGCGTCGGCGCCGACTTCGTCGGCCTGCCCGGCGCCACCGGCACCGTGTCCGCCGACAAGAAGCCCCAGGTGGCGGGGATCTTCACCGAGCTAAAGGTGGCCGCGCAGCCCGGCCTGTCCGCGCGCATCGACATCGACACCCGGTTCATCACCTCCCCGACCGTGCTCAAGCTCGCAGCCGAGATCCTCGGCGTGCTGTGCGTCATCGCCTCCATCACCGCCCTGGCCGTGCTGGACCGACAGGGTGGCCGCCGCGTCGCGCACGCCTGGACGCGGCTGTGGCGGGTCGGCTGGGCCACGTGGCTGGCGGACGTCGGCGTCATCGGCACGCTGCTGGTGTGGCATGTCATCGGTGCGCTGTCGTCCGACGACGGCTACAACCTCACCATCGCGCGAGTGGCCGACCAGGCCGGCTACGTCACGAACTACTTCCGTTACTTCGGCGCCACCGAGGCGCCGTTCGACTGGTACCAGTCCGTGCTGGCCCAGTTCGCCGCCATCAGCACTGCCAGCGTGTGGATGCGGATTCCCGCGACGCTGGCCGGTATCGGCACCTGGCTGATCCTCAGCCGTTGGGTGCTGCCCCGGCTGGGGCGGGCGCTGGCGGTCAACCGGGTGACGATGTGGACCACGGGTGCGGTCTTCCTGGCCGCCTGGCTGCCGTTCAACAACGGGTTGCGCCCTGAACCGCTGATCGCCTTCGGCACCATCGCGACGTGGGCGCTGGTCGAATACGCCATCGCGACGCGACGTACCTGGCCTGCCGCGGTGGCGATCGTCGTCGCGGTGTTCAGCGTGACGCTGGCGCCGCAGGGCCTGATCGCGCTGGCCCCGCTCCTGGTCGGCGGCCGCGCCGTCGCCGGTGTCATCCGTCGCAGACGCGCGGAGGGCCGCCTGGCGGTGCTGGCATCGGTGATTCCGTTGGCGGCCGCACTGTCCCTGATCTTCGTGGTGGTGTTCCGCGATCAGACCCTGGCGTCCATCGCCGAGTCGGCCCGCATCAAGTACAAGGTGGGACCCACGATCCCCTGGTACCAGGACTTCCTGCGCTACTACTTCCTGACCGTCGAGGACAGCGTCGACGGATCCCTGACCCGACGCTTCGCGGTGCTGGTTCTGCTGCTCTGCCTGTTCGGCATGCTCGCGGTGCTGTTGCGTCGCGGCCGCGTTCCCGGCGCGGGCAGCGGGCCGACGTGGCGGCTGATCGGCGCTGTCGCGGTGGGGCTCCTGCTCCTGACGTTCACCCCCACCAAATGGGCCGTGCAGTTCGGCGTGTTCGCGGGGCTGGCCGGAGCGCTGGGCGGGGTGACCGCATTCACGTTCGCCCGGGTGGGCCTGCACAGTCGTCGAAATCTCGCGCTATACGTGACCGCTCTGCTGTTCGTGCTGGCCTGGGCGACATCCGGGCTCAACTCCTGGTTCTACGTCAGTAGTTACGGCGTTCCCTGGTTCGACCGGCAGCCGGTGCTGGCCGGGCACCCGGTGACGACGATGTTCCTGGCATTGGCCATCCTCACCGGCCTGCTGGCAGGGTGGCTGCACTTCCGGCTGGACTACGCCGGGCACACCGAGGTCGCCAACACCGGGCGAAACCGCGCGCTGGCCTCGACCCCACTGCTGGTGGTGGCCGTAGTGATGGTGGTCCTGGAAGTCGGCTCCCTACTCAAGGGCGCCGCGCAGCGCTATCCGCTGTACTCCGTCGCCAAGGCGAACGCCGCGGCGCTGAGCTCTGGGCTGTCGAACGCCAGTTGCGCCATGGCCGATGACGTTCTGGTCGAGGCGGACACTAACGCCGGCATGCTGACGCCCGTCCCGGGGCAGCCGGTCGGCATCTACGGTCCACTCGGCGGGCAGAATCCTGTCGGGTTCACCCCCAACGGGATCAGCGACAGCCTCGCACCGCCGCACCCCGTCGTCGCCAACCCGGGCACGGTCAACTCCGACGGTGACCCCGACAAGCCGAACGTCGGGATCGGCTTCGCCGCCGGCACCGGCGGTGGCTACGGCCCGGTCGGCGTCAACGGTTCGCGGGTGTTCCTGCCGTTCGGGCTCGACCCGCAGCGCACCCCCGTGATGGGCAGCTACGGCGAGAATTCCGTGGCCGCCAAGGCCACCTCGGCCTGGTACCAGTTGCCCCCGCGCAGCCCGGATCGGCCGCTGGTCACCGTCGCCGCGGCCGGCGCCATCTGGTACTACGACGAGGAACACGAGTTCCACTACGGCCAATCACTGAAGTTGGAGTGGGGCGTGCACCGGCCGGACGGCAGTTACCAGGCGCTCGGACAGGTCCAGCCCATCGACGTGTTCGCCCAATATGCTTGGCGCAACCTGCGTTTCCCGCTGGCATGGGCGCCGCCGGAGGCCAACGTCGCCCGCATCGTCGCCGACGATCCCAACCTCAGCACCGATCAGTGGTTCGGCTTCACCCCGCCGCGGGTGCCCCAGCTGCAGACCGCGCAGAGCTTCCTCGGCTCGCAGACACCGGTCCTGATGGACATCGCGACAGCCGCGAACTTCCCATGCCAGCGCCCGTTCTCGGAGCACCTCGGGGTCGCCGAATTGCCCGAGTTCCGCATCCTGCCGAACGCCAAACAGGTTGTGGTGTCCTCGAATCAGTGGCAGTCCGCGCAGAAGGGCGGCCCGTTCCTGTTCATCCAGGCGCTGCTGAGCACCACGGCGGTCCCGACGTACCTGCAAGGCGACTGGTACCGGGACTGGGGTTCGATCGAACGTTATAACCGCGTCGTCCCCGCGACGCAGGCGCCCAACGCCGTCATCGACGAGGGCACCATGAGCGTCTTCGGCTGGCACCGCAGCGGACCGATCCGGGCCCTGCCATGAGTGACGTCAAGATCACCCGCTGGGTCGCGATGATCGCGGGCCTGATCGGTTTCCTGCTGTCGGTGGCGACCCCGGTGCTGCCGGTCACCCAGACCACGGCCACCCTGAACTGGCCGCAGGCCGGCGAGCTCACCAATGTCACCGCGCCGCTGATCAGCTTGTCGCCGGTATCGATGACGGCGACGATTCCGTGCCAGGTCATCCGCGATATGCCTGCCGAGGGCGGCCTGGTGCTCGGCACCGCGCCGCCCAAGGGCAAAGATGCGCCCCTGAACGCCCTGTTCGTCAACGTCACCACGCAGCGGGTCGACATCACCGACCGCAATGTGGTGGTCGCCAGCGTGCCGCGCGCCGACGTGGTCTCCCCCGCCTGCCAGAAGATCCAGATCACCTCGAGCACCGCAGGCACCTTCGCGACCTTCGTCGGGCTCAAGAAGTCCGACGGCTCGGCGCAGTCGTCCGGATTCGCCGACCCGAACCTGCGGCCCGCCATCGTCGGTGTCTTCACCGACCTGACAGGTGCTGCGCCCCAGGGTCTTTCGCTCTCGGCCACCATCGACACCCGGTTCACCACCAGCCCCACCCCGCTGAAGCTGACAGCGATGGCGCTGGCCGTACTGGCGACCATCGTTGCGTTGGTGGCGCTGTGGCGGCTCGACCAACTCGACGGCCGTCGGATGCAGCGCATCATCCCAGCCCGCTGGCGGACCTTCACCGCCGTCGACGCAGGAGTGATCGGCGGGTTCCTGCTCTGGCATGTGTTGGGCGCCAACTCGTCCGACGACGGCTACATCCTGCAGATGGCGCGCGTCGCCGACCATGCCGGCTACATGACGAACTACTTCCGCTGGTTCGGTAGCCCCGAGGATCCGTTCGGCTGGTTCTACAACGTGCTGGCACTGATGACCCACGTCAGCGACGCCAGCATCTGGATGCGGTTGCCGGACTTGATCTGTGCGCTGGTCTGCTGGCTGCTGCTGTCCCGTGAGGTGCTGCCCCGGCTCGGACCCGCCGTGATCGCCAGTAGGCCCGCCCTGTGGGCGGCCGGCCTGGTGTTGATGGCCGCCTGGATGCCGTTCAACAACGGGCTGCGTCCCGAGGGCCAGATCGCCACCGGCGCGCTGATCACCTACGTGCTCATCGAGCGGGCCATCGGGTCCGGGCGTCTGACACCGGCGGCGCTGGCCATCACCGTGGCCGCCTTCACCCTCGGCATCCAGCCGACCGGCCTGATCGCGGTGGCCGCGCTGCTCGCCGGCGGCCGACCGATCGTGCGCATCCTGGTTCGCCGCCGCACAATGGTGGGCACCTGGCCGCTGATCCTGCCGCTGCTCGCCGCGGGAACCGTGATCCTGACCGCCGTCTTCGCCGACCAGACGCTGTCGACGGTCTTGGAAGCCACCAGGATTCGCACCGCCATCGGGCCGAGTCAGGCCTGGTACACCGAGAACCTGCGCTACTACTACCTGATCCTGCCGACGGTCGACGGCTCACTGTCGCGGCGGTTCGGCTTCCTGATCACTGCGCTGAGCCTGTTCACCGCCATGTTCATCATGCTGCGCCGCAAGCGGATACCCGGCGTCGCCCGAGGGCCGGTGTGGCGCCTGATGGGCATCATCTTCGGCACCGTGTTCTTCCTGATGTTCACCCCCACCAAGTGGGTGCACCACTTCGGCCTGTTCGCGGCGGTGGGGGCCGCGATGGCGGCGGTGACGACGGTGCTGGTGTCCCCGGCGGTACTGCGCTGGTCGCGTAACCGGATGGCGTTCCTGGCGGCGCTGATGTTCATCCTGGCGCTGTGCTGGGCGACCACCAACGGCTGGTGGTACGTCTCGAGCTACGGCGTGCCGTTCAACAACGCGAAACCGGCCATCGCCGGAATCACGATCAGCACACTGTTTCTCGCCCTGTTCGTCATCGTCGCGATCTACGCGGCCTGGCTGCACTTCGCGCCCCGTGACCGCGGCGAAGGCCGGGTGGCGCGGCTGCTGACCGCCGCGCCGATCCCGCTGGTGGCCGGGTTCATGGTGCTCGCGTTCGTCGCGTCACTGGTGATCGGAGTGGTACGCCAGTATCCGACCTTCTCCAACGGCTGGTCCAATGTGCGCGCGTTCGCCGGTGGCTGCGGCCTGGCCGACGACGTGCTGGTGGAACCCGACGCCAACGCCGGATTCCTGACGCCGCTGCCGGGCTCGTTCGGGCCACTCGGGCCACTCGGCGGAGACAAGCCGGTCGGCTTCACCCCGAACGGTGTACCGGATCACATTGTCGCCGAGGCGATTCGGATGGACAACCCGATGCCGGGTACCGACGACGACTGGAATCAGCCGGTGGCGCTGAAGACGCCTGGCATCAACGGCTCGACTGTGCCGCTGCCCTACGGCCTCGACCCGTCGCGTGTTCCGCTCGCCGGCAGCTATATCAGCGGCCCGCAGCAGCAGGCGACGCTGAACTCCGCGTGGTACCAGTTGCCCCCACGCGACGATGCACATCCGTTGGTGGTGGTCACCGCGGCCGGCACCATCACCGGCATCAGCGTGTTCAACGGACTCACCCAGGGCCAGTCCGTCGAACTCGAATACGGACACGCCGGACCTTCCGGCGCACCGATCCCGACCGGCCGAGTCACGCCCTATGACCTGGGACCGGCGCCGTCCTGGCGCAATCTGAGGTTCCCGCGCGATCAGATCCCGGCCGACGCCACCTATGTCCGGGTGATCGCCGAGGACAAGTCACTCACCCCAGGCGACTGGATCGCCGTCACGCCGCCGCGGGTCCCCGACGTGAAATCGGTGCAGGAGTTCGTCGGCTCGCAGCAGCCCGTGCTGATGGACTGGGCCGTCGGCCTGGCGTTCCCCTGCCAGCAGCCGATGCTGCACGCCGACGGCGTCACCGAGGTACCCAAGTTCCGGATCACCCCGGATTACGACGCCAAGCGCAAGGACACCGACACCTGGGAGGACGGCATCAACGGCGGCCTACTCGGTATCACCGATGTGCTGCTGCGCGCCCATGTGATGGCGACCTACCTCTCGCGCGACTGGGGCCGCGACTGGGGCTCGCTGCGTCAGTTCAGCAGCATCGTCGACGCCAGCCCCGCACAGATCGATCTGGGCACCGCCACCCGCAGCGGACTGTGGAGTCCGGGCCAGATCCGCATCAAGCCCTGATGCCGGGAGATCGGATCCAGCTGGGTCACGCGGTACTGACCCGGGTGCTGGAACTGACGATCGAAATGCGCACGGGGCTGTTCGCGGACACCCCGCCCCAGGCCTGGGCAGAGCATGCCGACCTGCTGGCGCCGACGTTCGTCGCCCTGGATCGGCAGCTATGGCGAATTGCCATGCAGAGCTGGGTGATCCACGTCGACGGCCTGACTGTCGTGGTGGACACCGGCGTCGGGAACGGGCGCGAGCGGCCGCACATGCCGCCGTTGGATCACCTCGACACCGACTACCTCGCCGCGTTGGGCCGGGCCGGTGTGCACCCGGAAACCGTTGACGTGGTGATCAATACGCACCTGCACACCGACCACGTCGGCTGGAACACCCGCCGCCGCGGCGATGCCTGGGTGCCGACGTTCCCGAATGCCCGTTATCTGATGCCCGAGGCTGACTACCGGTTCTTCAGCCCGGACGGACCCGGTGTCAACGACGGCATGCGATTGGTGTTCTCCGACAGCGTCATTCCCGTGCAGGAGCAGATCGTCTTGTGGTCGGGCGAGTACCAGGTGAGCCCGTCGCTGACGCTGCGGCCGGCGCCGGGTCATACGCCCGGCTCATCGGTGGTATGGCTCGACGCCGGGGTGCGCGCCGCCTTCGTCGGCGATCTCACCCACTGCCCCATTCAGATCGTCCGCCCGGACGACCCGTGCGCCTTCGACGTGGACGTGGCGGCTGCCACACGGTCCCGCTCTGCGGTGTTCACCGACGCCGCGCGGCTCGGCGCCTACCTCGTGCCCGCGCACTATCCCGGCCACGGCGGGGCGCTACTGCGCGCCGACGGCGAGACGTTCGCGGTCGACCGGTGGTTGGGGCTCGAAGCGATCTAGTTGTCGGTAGTCGGTGGTTGACCCGGAACGCGGTGAAACGTTGGGTGGGGGTTTCATCGGTGGGCGGGCCAGGGATCGCGCGCTGAGTGGGACTGATGTGGTTGCGCAGCAGAGTAACCAATGCCAAGTCAGATCCACCGCTTATCCGACAGTCCCCGCCGGCAGTCCGGTTTTGCAGCGTTATGGCGCGTGGCTCTCTTCGTCTGGAGGCGGTGCTTCGATCTCGTGACAGTTGGGCGTGGTCGGTACGTGGTTGAACCGGTCGGTCAGCCAGCTCATGCTTCGTTCACCGTCGACAAACGGCGATACCAACGAGTTGACATCGAGTTTGTTGAAGAACGGAGGTTGCTCGTTGGTCCAGAGGGTCACGTCGGCGCCTTTGGCGCACCAGTCCGCTGCCGTTTGACGCACTGACATGTACGGAGCGAACGGATCCCAGCGGTTGTGCTCAAAGTAGACCGGACCGGTTGGTTTGACGTTGCCGATACGTTGTGCGGCAAGCAGACTCTTGAACGGATCAACCGCAACGGCCTCGTAGATGTTGTTGTTGAACCAGCCGTCGAAATGGCGGAACATGTAGTTGATTCCGGTTTGCAGCAGGCACTGGCGGCCGGTGTTGTCGAGCATCTCCAGACCGCGTGGGGTCAAAGTGTCGCGGATTGGCTGTTCTAATTCCGGATAGGACGCGAAGATGCCGCGCAAGACGTAACCGGTTGCTCCTGCCAGGAAGTCTCCGTCCATGGGGGCTAGAACGGTCGCCAAATCGGTAGGCGCAGAGGCCGCATACGTACCAACCACGTCGAGTTCTGGTCCGTATGATTCCGCCAGCTCGGCGGCCGACAATGCGGCGTGACCGCCGGACAGCCATCCCCAAAATGCGACTGGGCCATGTGGGTCCAGCGACGTGCCCGGCAGTTTCATCGCTGCGCGGGCGGCATCGATCAATGCGGTGCCGCCGGCGACGCGGTTCAACCATTGCGGTGACATCGAGCCATGCACACCTGCTCCGACGCCATCGGTGACAACTATGGCGAAGCCGCGGGCAAGTAGCGTTGCGATCCAACCCTCTTCGACGTTGAACATCAGGTCGAACCCCGTTTGCAGGGATGCGTGGATGCCCTGATTGAACATCCGCGACGGCGCGCATTGCTCACCCATCCCGTAGGGAATTGTCGCGTAGGCAATCAGCGGCCGTGGACCTTTTCCCGGCCACGGGTTGTCCGGCTCGATGTAAGTGCCGGTCACTGCGACGGGATTGCCCTGTGCATCGCTACTGCGGTACATGATTCGGGTTCCGGTACCGAGAAATGCGCCGAGCTGTCCGGAAGGCTCGAGTACCAAACGTGAAGGCTCTGTGCGGATCAGGTCGCCACTATGGCCATTCGGAAGGGGGTCAGGAGGGGTATAAAACTGCTCGTATCGACTTTCGTCGGCATGCGCGACGGGGATGGTCTGTGCGACAGGGGCCATTACGGCAATGGCGGTCAGCAAGGTCGCAAGCCAGGGGGTTCGTCGGCTTGATATTCGAGAAATTCGCTCGACTCCAACGTGCGTCACCAGGGTTACCAGCCTTTCGTGTGGGTTTGGACGTAGCGCCTCAGATGCCTGCTTGATCGGTGCGAAGGATTGTGAGGCCACCTGCTCACGGTCGCGCGGGTCTCGGCGCTCACGTGACCTTTGGGGCGTGGTCTAGAACAGGCGTACTCAGGGATGCGCCGCTACTTAGGTGGCTAAACTACTGTTAGACAGCCACTCTGGGAACCAGAATCCGGAGTTACGGACTTTCGGTCGGAGCGTTGTGGCCGCTTGACTGAACATCCATCTGCCGACGCAGAACGAAACGCTGAATCTTGCCGCTCGGCGTTTTCGGCAGGCGGGTAACGAAATGCACATCGCGCGGATAGGCGTGCGCCGCGAACTGCGTCTTAACTAGTTGTTGCAGTTCAGCTTTCAACTCCTCTGTGTCCACCGACGTGTCGGTGAGCACAATGAATGCTTCGAGAGCCTCACCCCGAAGCTCGTCCCGTCGCCCGACCACCGCAACTTCGGCGACCGACGGGTGGGTGATCAATACGCTCTCGACTTCGAACGGGCCGATGCGATAGCCCGCCATGATGATCACATCGTCGTCACGTGCGGAGAAATAGAAATTGCCGGCGTCATCGACGTGCCCGGTGTCGCCGGTCAGATACCACCGTCCGCCGTCGACGAAACGTGCAGCCGTCTGCTCCGGTGCGTTGAGGTAGCCGCTGAACCACATCGACGGGCTTTCCGGCACATTGACCGCAATCCGACCGTCGACGATGCCCGTGGTGAAGCCAGGCATTGATTGGCCCATCGAGCCGGGAGTCAGCGGACGGCGCAGCCCATCTGCCCAATGGTTGTTGACCACCATGCCCAGTTCGGTTTGCCCGTAATGATCGCGTACCTCCGTGCCCAGCGCCTGCTCGGCCCACTGCGTCACATCCGGCGTCAGCGGCTCTCCGGCAGATGACGCGCATCGCAGCGAAACGCCGTTGACGTCGGTCTGATCTTTACAGAGGGCCCGGTACACGGTGGGAGCTGCGGTGAAGTTGGTGACGTTGAGTTCAGCGAGAACTCGGGCAGTCAGTGAGGCGGAAAATGGTTCGTGCAGAAGAAGATTCGGCGCCCCGATGGCCAGCGGTCCGACAATGCCGTAGTACAGGCCGTAGGCCCACCCAGGATCGGCGGCATTCCAGAACACATCGGCCTCAGCGACGTCGAGTCCCCAGCGCATGTAGGTGACGATCGAGGCCAGCGCACGCAGCGGCACCACCACCCCTTTGGATGAGCCAGTGGTACCGCTGGTGAACAGCAGGATCAGTGCTCCGTCACCGCCGACCGTCACCGACTCGGTCATGGGCTCGCTTTCCGCCACGAGGGAGTCGAACTGTTTCCCGGCGACGATCGTGGTGAGTCCGTCGATGCCAGCTAGCTTGGGTGCCTGTGTTGGTTCGGTGACAACGACTTTCGCCTTCCCCGCGGTGAGGCGGATGTCGATTGCCGGAGTCGAGAACGCGGTGAACAGCGGCAGATGTACAGCTCCGAGCCGGAGGATCGCCAGGAGCGTCACGACCAGCTCGCTGCGTTTACCCATGAGCACGCCGACGGCGTCTCCGCGGCCGACTCCCCTCGCCGCCAGCGCGGACGCCAGACGTTTGGACCGGTCGCCAAGATCACCGTAGGTGAGCTGTTCTGCCACAAGCGAGTCGCCATCCAGGTGCAATTCGATGAATGCGGTGTCGGCCGGGTTGTGCCGATCAAGAAGTAACTCGGTGGCGTTCGCGCTCGGCGCGCCGTATCGGGTGAGCCACAGTTCAAGCTGATCGGACATTGACCGGACCCCGTTACCGGGCTCGGTATCATGCGCGGCGGCAGAGGGATTCGGCACAGACTCTCCTGGTGGATGTGTTTTGGCGAGACGTTGTTGGGGTGTCTCGTGAGGTGTTGTGGTTGGGCGGACCCGTGTGCTGGTCCAGTCGCTGCTCGCCCGAGGAGCCTCAGCTTTGGCCGCGGCGTGCAAGTCCACGGATTGCCTCGACACCAGCGGGGTGGATGATGTCGCCGTGTTTGGCCATGTTGTTGGCGTGTCCCAGCATGTGCTGGGCAAAGGCGGCATCGATGGCCACTCCGTAGCCCTGGGCATCGAGTGCGGCGTTGATGCTCGCCTTGGCGAGCCGCAGACCGTAAGCAGGCATCTCGGCTATGCGCGTCGCCAGGTCCACGGTGAACTGGTCAAGTTGTCCGTCTGGAACAACGTGGTTGACCATGCCGCGCTCGTGGGCCTCTTGGGCCGTCACCGCCGCACCGGTGAACAGCATCTCCTTGGCCTTACGTGGTCCGACCTCCCACATGTGGGAGAAATACTCCGCCCCATTGAGGCCAAAGGCGACGACGGGATCGGCGAACGTTGCCGTCTCGCCCGCGACTATCAGATCCATCGGCCACAGCAGCATGAGCCCGCCGGCGATGACGCGGCCGTGAGCTTGCCCAATCGTCGGTTTCGGCAGATCACGCCATCGCCGACACAGACCGAGATAGGCCTCGCATTCGAAGGCATGCCGACCCTCGATCCCCGGCGTACTCAGGCCGACACCGAGTGTCGCCACGGGATCTCCCGGGATCGGCGAGTCACGTTCGCTGACGTCGTGTCCGGACGAGAAGTCCGGCCCGGCCCCGGCCAGAATGATGACCTTCACGCCGTCGTCTCCGGCGGCGCTTACGAACTCGGCGTCGAGGTCATAGAGCATCTGCGGATTTTGGGCATTTCGTCGCTCGGGACGATTGAGGACAAGTCGGGCGACCCCGGGTGCCGGCGTGTCCCGGCGAACGAGGGACGTCATCGTGCCTGCATCGCGGTCAACTCCGCCACATCTCGCCAATAGGGCTCGCGTAACCGGCGTTTGAACAACTTGCCGGTGTCTTCCCGCGGTAGGGAGTCGACCACGACCACTTCTCGTGGGACTTTGTAGCGAGCCAGGCGTGCCGCGACGTGCGCGCGGATGTCCTCGACGTCGAGGTCGGTACCCGGGGTCGGCTCTATGTACGCAGCGATCACCTCACCCAGATCTGGATCTGGGATCCCGAAGACCGCGGCGTCGGCGACGCCGTCCAACTCCAGTAGAGCGCCCTCGATCTCGGCGGGATAGATGTTCACACCGCCGGACACGACCATGTCGGTCAATCGATCACTGAGATACAGGTACCCGTCCTTGAGGTGACCGACGTCGCCCAGGCTCAGGTAGCCGTGACGTTCCATCGCACGACGTTTCGCGTCGTCGCCGATGTAGGTGAAATCTGGCCAGCCGGTGAAGCAGCGTCCATAGATCTGTCCGTCTGTCCCGTCGGGTACCTCGGCACCGTCTTCATCGAGGATGCGTATGTCCGCGTCACCAATTGGTCGACCGACCGTTCCCGGGTGGGACAGTG
Source organism: Mycolicibacterium komossense (assembly GCF_025822605.1). Classification (GTDB taxonomy): domain Bacteria; phylum Actinomycetota; class Actinomycetes; order Mycobacteriales; family Mycobacteriaceae; genus Mycobacterium; species Mycobacterium komossense. Next base: position 269,340 of record NZ_JACKTY010000020.1, read on the forward strand.
CCTCGCCAGAGTCGCACGTGGTGAAGGCGCCGATCTCCGCGCCCCCGTAGTACTCGTGGACGATCGGACCGAGCCAATCGATGATCGCCGCTTTAACGTGCGGCGGGCACGGTGCGGCGGCGTGCACGATGGCGGTCAACGACGACAGGTCGTAGGCCGCACGCTTCTGCGGTGGGAGCTGCAGAAGCCTGTTGAACATGGTGGGGACCACCTGCAGGCTGTCCACCCGGTGTTTTTCGATGAGTTGAAGCAACTCTTCGGCGTCGAACTTAGGCATCAGGTGGACGTTCATTCCCATCGCCACCGCGAACATCGCGTGCACATTGGGCGCTGAGTGGTAGAGCGGTGCCGGGATCACAGTGGTTCCACCAGGCTTGAGATGGAAGAGCTCGGCGACGGTGGAGATGACGGCCGACCGGTCCTCGTCCTGGATGGGATTGCGTAGCACTCCCTTTGCGCGACCGGTTGTTCCCGAGGTATAGATCACGCTCATCGGGGCGGGCAGCGCCGGTTGTGACCACGGCTCGGGCGATGTGCTCCACTGCTCCAGCAGTGGCAATTCGCCGGTGATCTGCGGTGTTTGGAGGCCGTAGGCGCGGGCGACCTCGGCGGGGACGCCGGCCTCGACGATGATGACGTCATCCCCGGCCCGCTCCTGCACATTCGGGAGCAGATCGGTGTGAACAACGGCCACTTTGGCGCTGCTATCTGCGAGCGCGTGCGCCAGGTCGTCACCGGTCCAGTGCCAGTTGATCGGGACCGGCGCCGCGCCAAGGAGGGTCACCGCGAGCGTGAGCTCGATGAAGGCCACCTCGTTACGCATGACGATGGCGACGCGGTCGCCTTGACCGACGCCGACGCTGTCGAGGGCGGTGGCTATCCGTGCGGCGCGTTCCTGCACTGCACTGAGGGACCTTTCGTACGGTCCGCAGGTGATCCGAGCGGATTGGGTCATTGTCGCGTCCATTCAGTGGAAGTCGGCCGGAGAGGGAGTGAACGGAATCCGCCTGGCCCACTCGGCGGTGGCGTTTCCCAGCACTTCGTTCCAGCTCTGGCCTTCGAGCACCGATACGGCCTCGACTTCGGCGAGGACTGCTGGTGGCGTGTCCTTCACCTCCACGCCGGCGAACTCAGCCCACTTTTGCGAGGAGTTACGGAACTGACGCGTGGTGAGGGGCGATCCGATGGCGTTGGCTGGATCGCGCATGGCTTCTTCGGAGGTGATGAACTGCACGCCCAACCTGGCCAGCTCTGCGAGAATGCGGTCGACAGTCACGCCGGCGATCGTGGTGCCGTGGATCAGCAGAATATGGGCGGGCGAGCGCCCGAGTGCGCCGGCAGCTGCGGCGGCCTGCTCCCGGACCTGAGTAATGGCGGTGCGTACCAGCGTGTCTTCGAGCCACTTCTGGGAGTCAACGTCGGCCAGTGCCAGTGCACGCTGGTAAGCGACGGCGAATTGTGCGTCGTAGAACCACAGCGTGACCGGTGAGGACAGGTAGCCGGTGCGGGTGAGATGGGTCTGAACCTGGCGGGTCTTCTCCAGGGTGTCGCCTTCCATCGCGAAGGCGTAGCGGAAGTAACGCGACGGTGCCTGCTCCAGCCACGGGCTGAGGATCTTCTCACTCTTGTCGACATCACCGAGGTAGGTCTCGGCATCGATCCAGTTGAGGCTGATGTGCTGATGCGTGTGGTTGCCGACGTGGTGACCAGCGGCGCACCAGTCGTCGAGGATCTTCAAGATGCCGGGGTCATCCTCGGTCGGCGCGGTGCTGTTGAACGCGTACACCTCGGGCACGTTGTGATTGGCGAAAGCCTCGATCATCGCCTGGCTGACGGACTTCGGTCCGTGCCCGGCGGGAAAGGGGATGCCCGTCCACTGGAATTGGTCGTCGATGGTCACGGCGACGCGCAATCCGGCGAGCGGGTCAATTGAGCGGTTCATTGCGAACTCCTTATGTCTGCGGGCAGAGCAAGCATGATTTGCGCCACAATCGGAGTCGATGTGCCCAAGTGACACTTTTGTGTGTGGTGTGATCACACTCACATTCATCGCCGGTGCTCTATAGGCTCAGGTCATGGCGAACGATCCGGGACTTGCGTCGCCTCCATTCGTCGTCTGGCTCGACGAAGTCGGAGTGGAGGGTTTCGCCGAACTCGCCGACGAACTCTGGTCGCAGGTTCCCGCGCTGCACAGCAGCCCTCCGGGGACGCGGGAAGTGCTTCGCTCGTCTGTCGTCTCGCACTTCGCTGTTCTTCGGGCAAGCTTCCTCGGCGATCCGCACCGGGCTGTGCCCCTTCCGTGCGCCGCCCGCGAGTTCGTGGAGTACATGGCGCTGGCCGACGCTTCGCTGTCGGGAATTCTTCGGTCCTATGAGGTAGGGCACGCCAGCATTTGGCGCGGCTACACCCGTTTCCTGCGGGATTCGTCGCTTCCGCACGCGTCGCGCGCGGACGAGCTGGAGGCGGGTTCGATCCGCATGTTCGAGTACATGCAAGCCATGACGAGTGCGACCGTCGCCGCCTTCAACCAGGTCCGCATTTCGGTGACGCAGGAACGCGATTCGCGACGCGGCGAGATCGTCAAGGGGGTCCTCGCTGGTTCGGTCGACGCGACAAACCTGCTGGACGGTCTCGGCTACCGCGCCGACGACACCCACATCGGGTACGTCGCTTGGTCGGTGTCCGATAGCGGTGCCGGGGAAGTGGGTGAGCCGATGCGCCGCTGCATCGCGGCTCTGGCCAGACAGCATCTCGCCGTGCCAGCCGGAGTGGCGAGCGTACACGGATGGTTCACGCCGATCTCTTTGTCGGCGTATGGCCGGCTGCGTGACCTCGAACTGCCGCCCGGCGTGGGCGTAGCCTTCGGCGCTCCTCGGACCGGGATCGAAGGTTTTCGACACACCCACGAGGAGGCTCTGCTGAGTGCCCGGGTGGCTCCGCAGGCGAACAAGCACGCCTGCTTCCCGGATGTGGCAGTCGAGATACTCGTCTCCCAGCGTGGCGATCTGGCGCGGCGTTTCGTGGAGGACCGGGTGGGTCCCCTCCTGCAGCACGAGAGCCGTGACCGGATGTTGGCTACCTTGCAACACTTCTTGGAGACCTCGGGTAGTCCGTCACGGTGTGGCCGCAGACTGGGGCTACACGCCAATACCGTGACCCAACGCATACGACGCATCGAGGAGATCCTGGGATACCCGATCGACCCAGAAGACCTCTCGCTGCGTGTCGCCCTCGCGGTGCGACCAGCGCTTCCCAGCGAGATCAACCAAGAGCGATAGCCACGCAGCGGGGACGACATCGAAGACGGAAGAGCGCTCGGCGCAGTTGGGAGCATCACCGAGGCGCCATGTCGACCCGCTACGAGCCCACCGCGGCGAGCAACCGCTTGAGCTCCCGCCGGTCCCGTTCACTGAGGTTCGCCAGCACGGTGCGCTCAGCCTCGCCTACACCGATATCCACCTGGGCAAGCAGATCGAGGCCGGCCCGTGTGAGCTCGGCGGGTAGCGCCCGCCCGGACCGTACTGAATCGGGTCGCGTAACCAGGCCGCGGTCCTCAAGGCGCTGCAGCACGATGTTCATCGCCTGCCTCGACACGTTGGCGCCTCTGGCCAGTTCCGCGTTGGACAGCCCTGGCGAGTGCGACAGCATCCGCAGGCAGATGTATTGCGGGAATGCGAGTTCCAGCGGTTCCAGCACGGTGGTGACGACCTGGGTGCGCAGGGCCGAGGCGACACGGCTCAGCAGGTAGCCCAGCGGCTGGCCCTCAAGAAAACTCATGTCAATCATATTGACACATATCAATGTGATTGATATACCTGGGGCATGACACATGCGACCAATGAAATGTTCGAGGCCTCCTACCGCGGCGAGGCCGCAGAGGTCGGATTGGGCACCAAACCGCCGTGGAGTATCGGCGAACCGCAGCCCGAGATCGCCGCGCTGATCGACGCCGGCAGATTCCACGGCGACGTGCTCGACGCCGGTTGCGGCGAGGCCGCGACCGCCCTGGCTCTGGCCGAAAAAGGTTTCACCGCAGTAGGATTGGACCAGTCACCGACGGCCATCAAGTTGGCCCGTGCCGAGGCCGCCAAGCGCGGCCTGACGAACGTGAGTTTCGACGTCGCCGATATCAGCGCCTTCACCGGCTACGACGGCCGCTTCGGCACCATCGTCGACAGCACGCTGTTCCATTCGATGCCGGTGGAGTTGCGCGACGGCTACCAGCAGTCCATCGTCCGGGCGGCGGCGCCGGGTGCGTCCTACTACGTCCTGGTCTTCGACAGCACGACGATGCCCGAAGGCACCCCGGTCAACGCGGTCACCGAAGCGGAACTGCGCGAGGCCGTAGGCAAGTACTGGGTCATCGACGAGATCCGGCCGGCCCGCATCCACGCCAACGTGGCCGAGAACTTCACCGGCTTCCGGGATTTCGCCGGCGACGCGGTGCGTGACGAAGGCAACGGCCGCACATCGGTACGCGCCTGGCTACTCTCGGCCCACCTGGGTTAGATGGGGATCAGGCCATGCTTACGCTGGACGCGCTGAATCTGCTTGTCCCGCAGCAGTCTCATGGCACTGCGTAGCTGCAGACGGGTCAGGTGCGGTTCGATGACCGCGTCGACGTAACCGCGTTCGGCGGCAATGTACGGCGTCGCCAGGTTCAGGTTGTAGCCCTCGATGAAGTCGGCCTTGATCTTCTGCACCTCGGGAGCGGTCGGATCCGGGAACCGCTTCACCAGCAGCTGCGCGGCACCGTCGGCGCCGATCACGGCGATGCGAGCGGTCGGCCAGACGAAGTTCATATCAGCGGTGAGCTGTTTGGAGCCCATCACGGCGTACGCGCCGCCGTAGGACTTCCGCACGGTGATGGTCACCTTCGGCACATCGGCCTCGACAACCGAGTACAGGAACCGGCCGCCGCGCTTGATGATGCCGCTCTTCTCCTGCTGAACCCCTGGCATGAACCCCGGGGTGTCGACCACGAAAACCAGTGGGACGTTGAACGAATCGTTGAACCGGACGAAGCGGGCGGCCTTGTCGGACTCTTCGTTGTCGATCGCTCCGGCGTTGACCATCGGCTGGTTGGCGATCACCGCGACGGTCCGTCCGTCGACCCGGGCGTAGCCGGTGATGATGGCCTGCCCGGCCTGCGCGGCGACCTCGAGGAAGTCGCCGTCGTCGAAGATGCGCAGCAGGACTTCGTGCATGTCGTAGGCGGTGTTGTCAGAGTCCGGCACGATGGCGTCCAACTCCAGGTCGTGCGGGGTCACCTCGGGCTCCAGCCCCGGGTTGACGATGGGTCCGTCGTCGAAGGTGTTCGACGGCAGGAAGCCCAGATAGTCGCGAACGTACTGGAAGGCGGCCTTCTCATCCTCGACGACCTGATGGATGTTGCCGTACTTGGCCTGATAATCGGCGCCGCCGAGCTCGTCGAGCGAGACGTCCTCACCGGTGACGTCCTTGATGACGTCCGGGCCGGTGACGAACATGTAGCCCTGGTCACGCACGGCGATCACCAGATCGGTCTGGATGGGCGAATACACCGCGCCGCCAGCACATTTCCCGAGAATGATGGACACCTGCGGCACCAGGCCGGACAGCAGCTCATGCCGGCGGCCCAGCTCTGCGTACCAGGCCAGCGACGTCGCCGCGTCCTGGATGCGGGCGCCGCCGGAGTCGTTGATGCCGATGATCGGGCAGCCGACCATGGCCACCCACTCCATCAGCCGGGCGACCTTACGGCCGAACATCTCGCCGACCGTGCCCTGGAACACCGTCTGGTCGTGGCTGAACACCCCGACCGGACGGCCGTCGATGGTGCCGTGGCCGGTGACCACACCGTCGCCGAAGAGTGCGTTGGGATCGCCGGGTGTCTTGGCCAGCGCACCGATCTCGAAGAAGCTGCCCGGGTCGAGCAGCGCATGGATGCGCGACCGGGCGCTGGGAATGCCCTTCTTGTCACGCTTGGCGACGGCCTTCTCACCACCGGGTTCTTTGGCCAGTTCCAGCTTTTCGCGGAGTTCGGCAAGTTTTTCCGCGGTGGTGTTAGCAGTCACGTCGCGCTCACTTTCCCTTGGTGGCTTGGATCTCGTTGATCGCCTGGCTCATATGCGCCCCGACCTTGGCGATGTAGGGCTCGTCGATGGCCTGGATGTGCTCGCCGCCGATGTTCACCACTTCGAGATCGCTGACGAACTCACCCCAGCCGCCGTCGGGTTGGCGGGTAGCGTACGCCGGCTCGAACATGATGGCGTCGTCGTGGTACCGGTCCGCCATGTACAGCGTGACGTGGCCGTCGTAGGGCTGGATGTCGGCAAGGTCGAGGGTGCGCTGATCTAGGTAGGACGTGCGCTGGTGCTCGATGATCCCGCCGGGGATCTGCACGCCGCTCTGCTTGACCGCCTCGAGGATGAACTCGACCTGGCCGGCGTCGTCGCGCTCCTCGAGCTGCTCGTAGGGAATCTCCGGGATCTGCACGTTGAACGTCTTCTCCGCGAACTTCGCGTAACGATCCCAGCGCTGGCGGGTCGCCTCTTTGGTCCGCTCGATCGGTTCGCCCGGACGGACGGCGTCGATCAGGCCGACGAACCGGACATCGGCGCCGGCTTCCTTCAGGCCGATCGCGCAGGCGTAGGACAGTGCTCCGCCCAGTGACCAGCCCGCCAGGATGAACGGCTTATCCCCATTGAGCTCAAGGAGTTTCGGCACGTACTGCGCCGCCCGTTCCTCGATCGTGCCCTCGACACGTTCCAGGCCGATCATCGGCGTCCCCGCAGGCAACCGGTTCAGCAGCGGCTCGTAGACCACTGTCGAGCCGCCTGCCGCGTGGAAGACGTACACCGGCACCTGGTCGTCGGACTCGGCGGCCCGGATGGTCCGGACGAACCCGTCGAGCTCACCGGCCTCCAGGAATTCGCGCACCGTCGTGGCCAGCGCCTCGATGGTCGGCGCGGACGTGACATCGTCGACGGTGATGGTGCCCTCGGAACGTTCCGAAAGCCGTTGCGCCACCTTCGCGGCTGCCTCGCCGTCGAGCTCGGGCAGCGCGTTGAAAATGCCGCCGGGCGACTTACCGGTGACGATCGCCCATGTCGCGAACGTCAACCGTTCGGCCGCATCACGCGGCGGCACATCGGAATTGAGCGCCTCGGCGATCGCCTGTTGGTTGAGTGCCGCAGCGGCCGCCGCCAGATTCGGCTCGGGCGCAGCGGCCGGTTCGGCAGCAGCAGCCGGACCGGCCGGGTTGGTGGGCGGGGGCGGGATCGGTGCACCGGGTCCACCAGGGTTGGTGGGCGGGGGCGGCACCGGATTGGTGGGCGGGGGCGGTACCGGAACCGTCGACGCCGTCTCGGCAGCCTTTACGTTCAGTTCCTCAGCGGCCTCCGCAATCTCGGCGGGCGTGACCTCGGACAGTCGCTGCTCGATCTCCTCGGCCGTTGTCGCGCCGCCCAGTAACTCGGCCTGGGCCTTCGCCACTTCCTCCGGACTGGCCGTCTGCTGGAACTCGTGCAGCTGCGCCACCTCGTCGCGGTGCTCGATCGCATAGCCGATGAGCTTCTCGACGTTGTAGAGATTCGCGTCGCGCACGGCCTGCAGCTGAATCGGCGGCAGGTCGAAGTCGTATTCGACCCGGTTCTTGATCCGCACCGCCATCAGCGAGTCCAGGCCCAGCTCGATCAGCGGCACCTCCCACGGCAGATCCTCGGGCTCGTAGCCCATCGCCGAGCCGACGATGGTGGCCAAGCGGTCCCCCACGGTCTCCGAGGAATCCGGGGACCACTTGGCGAAACCGGCACCGAGGTTGGCGCCCTGAGTCAGGTTGTCGGACAGGATCTCTGCGTCGTCCACCACGACCGCCTCGATCGCGGTGCTGGTCGGCACCAGTTCGGTACCGGCCACCGCGGCGCCGGCTGCAGCGGCTGTCGGCAGTGCGGTCGCTGCGCCACCGCGGGTCACGATCGCGTCGTACACCAGCGTGAAGGACTCCTCGATGCGGGCGTGCACCTGCACCGTCGCGCCGCCGGGGTGGCGCGACAACGTCGTCACCAGCTTGGCGCCGTCACCGGGAATCGCCCGCTGCTCGACCGCCGTCAGCTGGGCATCTGGAAGCACCTGCACCGCAGCCGCTTTCACCAGGGCAGCCAGGTCGGTCACGCCGCGCGGCTCGTACTCCCAGACGTGCTTACCGTCAGGAGTGGCCACGTGGGCGCCCGGTATGAGCGATCCCCCGTTACCGGAGAACCGGACGTCGAGCCAGTGCTCCTTGCGCCTGAAGCGGGTCGGCGGGATGTCGGCGAAGTCCGTCGCAGGATCCTCCGCTTTGGTGAACAGCGTCCGGATGTCCAGATCGTGGCCGTGGACGTAGAGGTTGGCCATCGCCGTGGTCATGGCGTCGACCTCGTCCTGCTTGCGTGCCAGCGTCGCGATCAACTGGGCGTCATGCAGACCCGCGGCCATCGTGGTCAGGCCGACCTGCATCAACGCGACCGGATTGGGCGCCAGCTCAAGGAAAGTGGTGTGGCCGCTGTCCACCGCGTTGCGGATGCCGTGGGTGAAGTAGACGCTGTGGCGCAGCCCCTTCTTCCAGTAGTCGACATCGTGGATAGGCTCGCCACCGGGGCGGATGAAGCCACCCTCATGCACCGTCGAGAAGTAGCCGATGTTGAGCGGGTGCGGCTCGATGCCCTGCAGTTCGGCCGCGAGCTCGCCGAGCAACGGGTCCATCTGCTGAGTGTGGCTGGCGCCCTTGGTCTGGAATTTGCGGGCGAACTTGCCCTCTGCCTCGGCCCTGGCGATGATCGCGTCGACCTGCTCGGGCGGGCCACCGATCACCGTCTGGGTCGGCGCCGCGTAGACGCACACTTCGAGATCGGGGTAGTCCGAGAAGACCGTCTTGATCTCCTCGGCGGAATACTCGACGAGCGCCATCAGGCGGATGTACTCGCCGAACAGCATCGCCTCGCCCTCACCCATCAGGTGCGAGCGCGAGCAGATGGTCCTGGTGGCATCGGCCAGCGAAAGACCGCCGGAGAAGTAGGCCGCCGCGGCCTCACCGAGTGACTGCCCAACCACCGCACCGGGTTTCGCGCCGTGGTGTTTGAGCAGTTCGCCGAGTGCGACCTGGATCGCGAAGATGGTGACCTGGGTGGTCTCGATGCCGTAGTCCTGGGAGTCGTCGAGGATCAGTTCGACCACGGAATAGCCCAGCTCGTCCTGCACCAGGGCGTCGACCTTGTTGATCCACTCGGCGAACACCTCGTCGCGCAGATACAGGCTCTTGCCCATCTTGCGGTGCTGCGCACCGAAACCGGCCAGCACCCACACCGGACCGTTGGACACCGGGCCGTCGGCCGCGAGCACCAGCGGGCTCTGCTTGCCGTCGGCCAACGCCCGCAGGCCTTTGATCGCCTCGTCGTGGTTGTGCGCCAGCACCACCGCACGCGAGCGGCCGTGGTTGCGCCGTGACAGGGACCGGCCGATCGACTCGAGCGAGGACGCGCGGCCCTCCGGGCTGTCGATCCAGTCGGCCAGCTCCCCGGCCGCAGAACGCTTGCGGGACGTCAGGAAGGCCGAAACTGCCAGCGGCACAACCGGTGTCGGCCGCTCTTCGGACTCCAGCTCCTCACGGGCGACCTCGAGTAGGCGCAACGCCTCGTCGGTCAGGCCGGGGAGCTCAAGCTCGTCCTCGGCGGCATAACCGGCACCGGCCGCGCTGTATTCGTCGTCCGCGTCGTCGTCATCGTGGATGAACTCGCCGTACTCGTCCATCCGGACGCCGCCGATGAACTGGCCCGCCGATTCGGCGGCCTTGGCGGATGGAGTTGTGACTGCTTCCGTCTCGGGCTCGACGAGATCGCTGGGCAGCACCTCGCGGACCACCAGGTGCGCATTCGCGCCGCCGAAGCCGAAGCCGGACACGCCTGCGATGGCGTGGCCGCTGTAACGCGGCCAATCGGTGACGGTGTCAGCGACTTTCAGGTGGATCGCGTCGAAGTCGATATATGGGTTCGGTCCGGCGTAGTTGATCGACGGCGGCAGCTTGTCGTGCTGCAGGGCCAGGGCGACCTTGGCCAGACTGGCGGCACCCGCGGCCGATTCCAGATGTCCCACATTGGATTTCACCGCACCCAGCAGCGCAGGCTGCTCGGCGGTGCGACCTCGACCGACGACACGACCCAGCGCATCGGCCTCGATCGGGTCACCGAGGATGGTGCCGGTGCCGTGCGCCTCGATGTAGTCGACGGTGCGCGGGTTGATCCCGGCGTCCTTGTAGGCCTTGCGCAGCACGTCGGCCTGCGCGTCCGGGTTGGGCGCCAGCATGCCGTTGGACCGGCCGTCGTGGTTGACCGCGCTGCCCGCGATGACGGCGATGATCTGATCGCCGTCGCGGCGCGCGTCGGCGACGCGTTTGAGCACCAGCATGCCGCCGCCCTCGGACCGGGCGTAACCGTTGGCGTCAGACGAAAACGACTTGATCAGGCCGTCGGGCGCGAGCACGCCGCCGACCTCGTCGAAACCGATGGTGACCAGCGGGGTGATCATCGCGTTGACGCCACCGGCCAGCACCACGTCGACGTCACCGGCGCGCAGCGCTTTGACCCCCTCGTGGACCGCGACCAGCGAGGACGAGCACGCGGTGTCGATGGCCATCGACGGGCCGCGGAAGTCGTAGAAGTAGGAGACCCGGTTGGCGATGATCGAACTCGCGGTGCCGGTGATGGCGTAGGGGTGCGCGGTGGTCGCGTCTGACACCGCGAGGAACTGATAGTCGTTGTTCGAGGCGCCGATGTACACACCGACATCGCCACCACGCAGGCTGGAGGCCGGGATCCTGGCGTGCTCCAGGGCTTCCCACGTCAGCTCCAGCGCGATCCGCTGCTGCGGATCGATGTTGTCGGCTTCCATCTTCGACAGCGCGAAGAACTCGGAATCGAAACCCTTGATATCCGAGAGGTATCCGCCGCGGGTGTGGGCCCGCGCGACTCGCTCGGCGATCCGCGGCTCGGCCAGGAACTCTTCCCACCGGCCGTCGGGCAGGTCGGTGATACCGCTGCGTCCGGCCAGCAGCGCCTGCCAGGTCTCCTCCGGGGTGTTCATGTCACCGGGGAACCGGGTGCCGATGCCCACGATCGCGATATCGTCGAGATCGGCTGTCCGCGACCAGTCTTCGTCTTCCCCGTCCGCGCTCTCGTCGACGGGCTCACCCTCGACGATGACCTGCGCCAGTGCCTCGATGGTGGGGTGCCGGAAGGCGACCGTTGCGCTCAGGGTGACACCGGTCAGGTCCTCGATATCCGACGCCATCGCCACCGCGTCGCGCGAGGACAGGCCGAGTTCGACCATCGGCGCGGATTCGTTGATCCCGTCCGGGGATTGGCCGGTGGCAGTGCCCACCCAGTTGCGCAGCCACGCCCGCATCTCGGGGACGGACAGTTCGCCGCGCTTTTCTGTGGGAATCTCGTTCTGTTCAGACATCGAAGGCCTCACCTCGGGTCGAGCCTGACCTTCGGCTCGTCCATATGTATCTCTTGTGTTAGTCCGTCGCGTCGGGGAACGCGTTGGCGATCTTGCCGGTGCGCAGGCTGCCGTCCAGATAGGCGGCCCGGCAGGCGCGACGGCCGATCTTGCCGCTGGAGGTCCGGGGGATAGCGCCCGCCGGGGTCAGCAGCACATCACGCACGGTGACGCCATGGCGCACCGCGATCGCCGCCCGAATGTCGTCGGCGATCGGCGCCTGATCGAGCTTGTGCGTGCCGGGGGCCCGCTCGCCGACGATCACCAGCTGTTCGGAGGTGTCGTCGGGATCCCGTGTCAGACCCGAATGGGCGTTCTCGAACACCTCGTCGGGCAGCTGGTTGGCGGGCACGGAGAAGGCGGCGACGAAACCGGTGCGGATCGCCTTGGTCGACTCCTGCGCGGACCACTCCAGATCCTGCGGGTAGTGGTTGCGGCCGTCGATGATGACGAGGTCCTTGACTCGGCCGGTGATGTAGAGCTCGCCTTCGTAGAAGGTGCCGTAGTCGCCGGTGCGCACCCACGTCGCGTCATCGGTGGCGCCTTCGGCATGCGACGGCTCGACCCGCGATTTGAGGATGTTCTTGAACGTCGCGAAGGTCTCGTCAGCCTTGCCCCAGTACCCGCTGCCCATGTTCTGGCCGCTGATCCAGACCTCACCGATCTGACCGTCCGGCAGCTCGGTGGCGGTCTCATGGTCGACGATGGCGGCCCACTCGGCCACCCCGACCTTGCCTGCGCCGGCCTGCGCGACGGCCGTCGGCGCGTCGGCGGGCACCTCCACGAAGCGGCCCTCGTTCAGCGCGGTCCGGTCGACGTGGATGATCTTCGGCTCCACACCCATCGGGGTGGTCGAGACGAACAGGGTGGCCTCGGCCAGTCCGTAGGACGGCTTGATCGCCTTCGGCTGGAACCCGTACGGACCGAACGCGTCGTTGAATTTACGCATCGACGCCGCCGACACGGGCTCGCTGCCGTTGAGGACGGCCTTGACCCTGGACAGGTCCAGTGGCTCGTCGCCGTCCTTGGGTACCCCGCGCGCGGCCGCGTGCTCGAAGGCGAAGTTCGGGGCCACCGACACCACACCGCCGGTGTCGTCAGGTTTGGCCGACATCTCCCGCATCCAACGCTCCGGGCGGCGGACGAAGGCGGCCGGCGTCATGAACACCACGTAGTGGCCGATCATCGGCGGCAACATCACGGTGATCAGGCCCATATCGTGGAAGAACGGCAGCCAGGTCACACCCCGATCGCCCTCCTCGCCTTCCAGCGCCTCGATGACCTGGACGATGTTGGTCGCCATATTGAGGTGGGTGATCTCAACGCCGGTCGGGATGCGAGTCGACCCAGAGGTGTATTGCAGATAGGCAACCGTGTCGACAGTCGCCTCCGGTTCCACCCACGTCGCGCCGACCTCATCGGGGATGGCGTCGACGGCGATGACGCGGGGCCGGTCCTTGGCGGGGCGGCTGCGGAAGAACTTGCGCACGCCTTCGGCGGCTTCCGTCGTGGTCAGGATCGCCGCGGGCCGGCAGTCGTCAAGGACGGCGTGCAGGCGGCCGACGTGACCGGGTTCACTCGGGTCGAACAGGGGAACAGCGATCCGGCCTGCGTACAGGGTGCCGAACATGGCCTTGAGGTACTCGAGGTTCTGCGGGCACAAGATCGCGACGCGATCGCCTGGTGCGGTGACCTGCTGCAGACGGGCGCCGATGGCGCGGTTGCGAACGCTGAATTCGGCCCAGCGCAGATCACGGGCGACACCATCGCGCTCGGTGGAGAAATCCAAGAACCGGTAGGCCAGCTTGTCACCGCGAACCTTGGCCCAGCGCTCTACGTGACGAACAACGCTCGCGCTTTCGGGAAAGGTGATCCGTCCATTCTTGATGAAGGGGTTATGGAACGGCATGCCATCTCCTGTCGAAGCACCTGTCGGGCAGCCTTGGCGGCTCCCTCGACTTCAGCCGCCGGTCACTAGCCCCAAACCTCACAGATGCTACAGAGGCCGAGGTGTTACCCGTCGGATCACCTGTCCGTAACGGCTGACCTATCCGGCTCTTATTTTCCTCTTAATGTTACGGGGCGTCGCGGCGACGGCCAAATCGGGCTTTGTCGAAGGGACTAGCCGTGCTTGGGATGCGGGGCGTTGTCGATCAGGCCCTTCGCCCACCCGACCGACCACACCGTGGCCGGCTGGCCGTCCAGATTCCAGAACTGCGGGGTGTTGTACAGCGCGTGCACGGGTTGCCCGGCACCACCGGCGAGTACTTCGAGCGTCTGGGGCAGCTGGGTGATGCTGAACGCCTCCTGCGGTGAGGCGCAGATCAGGTCGCCGGTCCCGCAGATCTGGTTGGTCCGGTCGTTGAGGGAGCCGAAACCGCCCGGCCGCGGACCCGTCATCGTCAGGCCCAGCGCCGACAGCGTCGGCACTTCCGCCAGCGTGATCTCGGCGCCCTGGCCCGGTGGATTCGGGCCGATATCCTGGCCCACGCCGGTCTGCCTGCGACCGTCGGCGATCAACGTCGTACCGAGGATCAGATCCTGGTCGACAGGACCCCGCCCATTGCCCACGTCGCTAGCAATATCGCCCGCGATGATCGCGCCCTGTGAGAAGCCAAGCAGCACATAGCTTGTCAGCGGGCACTTGTTGTTCATATCGGTCATCGCCTTGACCGTCGTCCTGGTCCCCTCGGCACGGCTGTCGTTGTAGGACATCTGGTTGTCGGCGGAGAACGGGTTATGGAACTGCGCCGTGTAGGGCACGGTGTAGATCTGCACGCGGTCGGCGCCGTACTGGGCGGCCAGCGGCCGGGTCACATTGCCCAGCAGTGACAGCGGGAACTGCGTCGGGTTGAACGGGTCGTCGGTCGGTGAGGACTCCCACGTGCCCGGAATCACCACCATCATGACGTCGGGGCAGCTGGCGTCCTGGAACGCAGGGCGCGGCTTACTGCCCGGTGTGGTGGTGGCCGACGTCGGCGGCAGCGCGGTCGGCGGAATGGCCGTCGGCGACGACTCGGGGCGCCGGACGATCACCACGACGACGGCGACGATCAGAGCGACCACGACGGCCACCGCGGCAGCGGCGACCAGGCCGAGGATGCGGTGGCGGCGACGTTGTGCTGACCGGGACCGGGAGTTCCGGGGTTTCCTACTCATCAGGGGCTGTGTTCTCCAGAGCAGAGTTGTTCGGTGGCAATGCGGATGTACTGGGCGGTCGCATCGCGCACCTGCGCGGCCATGGAGGTCATGGCCGCGGACGGATTCATATCGTGGACATCACCACGAACCAGCGGGAAAACGAAATCCCACACCCCCTGGTCGCTCTGGCCGGCGGCCCGGGCCTGGCAGACGTAGGAACCGATCGACAGAGCCATCAGGTCGTTGGACCGGTGCACCCCGGCGCTGAACAACGCATCGAGATAGGCCCGCTGTTCGGATGTCACGTTGAAGTTGATGGTCCCGGGGCCGCCGGAGGGACCTGCCGGATTGGGCTGACCGGGATCTGCCTGAGCGTTGTCACCGCTGGGCGGCGCGGCGGTGGTCGTCACGTCTTCACCTGACCCACAGCCGCTCAACAGCACGGCAGCCGCGGCCCCGACCAGACACCCCAGAAGCAGGGGCGGTACCGGCGCCCTGCGGGGTAGCCCGCGCAGCGACGATCGGTCCGAGTGCAGCACTCCTTCACGGTACCGGGTCCAATCGCTCGCTCCTCAGCGGAGAAAAGCGCCCCGCATCGGTCGCTCGCCGGCCGCGGTTCGACTGACCCGGTCAGGCGATGGCGGCGGCCAGGTCGCCGGACATCGCGCCCAGCTGCGCCGACCAGGAGCCCCAGTCGTGCTGGCCGCCGGTCGGGAAGTCGAAGTGCCCATTGGAACCGCCGTTGGAGCGGTACGACGTGTAGAACGTTCGGTTGCTGCCCTGGGCCTGATCGCAGTAGCCGATCATCGCCGCCGGATCACTGCAGGTCAGAGTCTGCGGACTGTAGATCCACAACCGGGTGTTGTTATCGACCAGCAGCTGCGAGTGCACGTTCGGGTCATGCCACTTCCACCGGCCGAACTGCGGCGGACCCCACATCAGGTTCGTGTCCACGCCGCCGTACTGCATCATCCCGTCGTGCAGCGCGCCGTTGAGGAAGGTGTTCGACGGATACAGGAACCCCGACATGGACCCGGCGTAGCGGAACCGGTTCGGGTAGAACTCAGCCAGCGTCACCGCCCCGGTGCCGCCCTGAGCGGCACCGACGATCGCATGCCCGCCCGGCGCCAGGCCCTTGTTGGCGGCCAGCCAGTCCGGCAGCTCCGAGGACAGGAACGTCTCCCACTGCTTGGAGCCGTCCTGCTCCCAGTTCGTGTACAGGCTGAAAGCACCGCTGGCCGGGGCGACCACCGAGATGCCTTTGCCGGCGAGGGTGTTCATCGCGTTGCCTGCCGTCACCCAGTTGCTCACGTCCGGACCCGCGTTGAACGCATCCAGCAGGAACACCGCGTGCGGACCGCCGCCCTGGAACGCCACCGGGATATCCCGGCCCATCGCCGCCGACGGCACCTGCAGGTACTCGACTTCGGCCGCCTGCGCGGGAGCCACGGCGACACTCCACATGGTGCCGACCAACAGCACGGTGCACATCATCCGCGCCACGTTCGACAGCAGCCTGTTACTCACCTGGCAGATCCCCTCGCTGGTCTGAATGGTTCGGCCCCGTCCGCAGGTAGTGAATCACATCACGATAAAGAGCCGCTGACGAACAACGGCGGCGCCCCCATCGGGAGGCGCCGCCGTCGTCGTCAAAGCGTCGAGAAGTCCTAGCCGCCGGCCTGCGCCGAGGCGTCGGCAGGAGTCGCAGAAGCCGCAGCTGCTGCGGGATCGAACGGCACCGCACCCAGCACACGCTGCATGTCGGGCTTCATCTGTTGCAGCTGCTGACCCCAGTACGGCCAGTCGTGCACACCGTCTGCCGGGAAGTTGAAGACACCGTTGGTGCCGCCGTTGGCGATGTAGGTGTCCTTGAAGGTCTTGTTGGTACGCAAGGTCAGGCCTTCGAGGAACTTCGCGTTGAACAGGTTGCCCGAGCTCGCGCCCGCGCTGAGATCGGACGGGGTACCGCTACCGCAGTAGATCCAGATCCGGGTGTTGTTGGCGATCAACGTGTTGATGTTGACCAGCGGGTCGTTGCGCTTCCAGGCGTTGCCGTCGGAGCCGGTCGAGCCCCACATGTCGTCGGCCTTGAAGCCGCCGGCGTCACCCATCGAGATGTTGACCAGGAACGGCCACCAGCCCTCGGACAGGTTCAGGAAGCCAGACAACGAGGCGGCGTACTGGAACTGCCCCGGGTGCCAGATCGCCAGCGTCAGAGCGGCCGAACCGGCCATCGAGAGGCCGACAGCAGCGGTCCGGCTGGAGTCGACACCCTTCTGCGACGCCAGGAAGGCGGGCAGCTCGGAGGTCAGGAACGTCTCCCACTTATAGGTGGTGCAACCGGCCTTGCCGCACGCGGGCTTGTACCAATCGCTGTAGAAGCTGGACTGACCGCCGACCGGCATCACCATCGAGATGCCCGAGCCGTAGTACCACTCGAACGCCGCGGTGTTGATGTCCCAGCCGTTGAAGTCGTCCTGCGCACGCAGACCGTCAAGCATGTAGACGGCGGGCGAGTTCGGGCCGCCGCTCTGGAACTGGACCTTGATATCGCGACCCATCCCCGCCGAAGGCACCATCAGGTACTCGACCGGGAGGCCGGGACGGGAGAACGCCCCTGCAGTTGCGGTGTTCCCAGAGACACCGATCAGGCCGGGCAGGACGGCCGCCGCAGCGGCCGCAACCACTAGGCGGCGCCCCCAAACGCCGCGCATTTTCTCGACCAACTTCATAGAGCTACCATTCCCATCATTTGTATGCCGCACGGCAGAGACACAGCTGCGTGCCCGTGTAGTCAACCACAACTTTTGTGATCGTTCGTTTTTCACTTCGTCTCCAAAACGTCACCAACCGGCCCTTAACTACCTGTTCACCGTGGCGATCAGGTCAGGTTTGAGTGCTTGTAACTGCTCACCCCAGTACGCCCAGGAATGGTCACCCGAGGCCGGGAAGGTGAACGTCGCGTTCTTGCCTCCGGCCTGCAGATACCTCTCCTGGAACAGCTTGTTGCTCCCGATCGCGAGCGCTTCGAGGGCTCCGGAGTTGGCGCCGTCGACGGCCTGGTTCGGATCGGCGTCCGGCGCCGGCGGCACCGGATCAGATGTCGGCCCGCCCGGGGCGCAGGAGATCCACAGCCGGGTACCGTTGTTCACGATCGTCTGCACCTGCCGGACGGGGTCGTTGCGCTTCCATGCCGGATCCCACGGCGGTCCCCACATGTTGTCGGCGTTGTAGCCGCCGGCATCGATCATGGCAACCCGGATCGCCTGCGCCATGTCCGGCGCCGACGGGTTCAGGAAGCCGGACAGCGACCCGGCGTAGACGAACTGCGCCGGGTGGTAAGCCGACAGGATCAGCGCGGCCCCGCCCGACATGGACAGCCCGACGACTCCGTTGCCGGTGGGTGACACCTGCTTGTTGGCGGCCAGGAACTGCGGAAGCTCACTGGTGAGAAACGTCTCCCATTTATAGGTATAGGGCTGCTTGTTGAAATTCGACGGTGAATACCAGTCGCTGTAGAAGCTGGACTGGCCGCCGACGGGCATCACGGTGGCGATACCGGAGCCGAAGAACCAGTCGAACGCCGCGGTGTTGACGTCCCAGCCGCTGTAGTCGTCCTGCGCCCGCAGTCCGTCGAGTAGGTAGACAGCCTTGCTGGGGACGGTCGGTGCTCCGGAGGCCAAACCGGGGCTCTGGAACTGCACCTGGATGTTGCGCCCCATCGAGGGCGAGTAGACGCTGAGGTACTCGACGGGCAGACCGTCGTGGGAGAACGCGCCCGCGGTCGGGGTCACCCCGGGCAGCCCGCCGAGGGCGACCAACGCGGGCAGCGTCAGTACCGCGGCGACCGTGGCGGTCAGCCGGCGGGACAGACGTCCCCGCGTAGCGGCCCGCGCGGCCGTGGTGCTCCTCACGTGTACCCAACCATCCGTTCGTTAGTGTCGCGGCTTCTTTTCGGAAGAAGACATCCGTGGCACAGCTCGCGGTTCGGTGCGTGAGTGCACACACCTGACTGGGTATCGCTTCGGCATGTCTGCAGCGTTACCGATCGGAAGCCCCGTCAGCTAACGCTGAGTATCGCTAGGGTCCCGTTGCCGGTAAGCCAGTGTAAGGGGTCTCGGACGGTGCCGGTTCCGGCAGCCCGCAGCGGATCAATTCGTATTCAGGCACCCGATCGATCCGGTATTTGGTGAATTCGTAGGCGTGCAACAGGCTGGACAGGAATCTGCGCGGGGTCACCGGGCCGCGCATAGCCGACAGCAGAGCGTCGGTGGCAGGGCATTTGAGTGCCGCCTCGGCCTCTTTGATCCAGCCCTCGTCCAGATAGGGCGGGACATAAGGATGCTCCTTGAAGAACGGCCCCTCGGCGACGGCCCAGTCCGGGAAGAGGTTCTTGTCGTGGCCGATCCGGCCATCGTCAAGACGGGCCGTATGTGCCGCCAGCGGGTTTGCCAGACCGATCTGGTCGATCACTCTGACATCGAGCCCGACATTCATGCCGAGCATGCCGAGATTGGTGAAAAAGACTGTGTGCGGGCCGATGTAGTGGGTCGGTGCCGGAACACCAGGCGGCGGCAGCGGGGGTGGGTAGGCCGGCACCACATCCCACTGGTCGTAGTTGCCGGACGGCAGCAGCAGCGCCCCGTCGGGGGTGTTGTTCAGCGCGACCAGCACGGCCCGCATCCGGGGGTAGTCCAGGTAGTCGGCGGCGGTCAGCGGATGCGCGTGGCCGGTGGCCTGCGAGTAGAACCGGCGCTCGTCGACGATCCCGGAATAGCTCACCTTGGTGCCGTCGGACCCCAGTCCCGGGGAGTTGGCCGCCCAGACCGACCAGCCGGCGATCGCCACCCACAGCGCCGCCGTCGCGCCGGCCAGGACGTAGCCGGTCCTACGGGAGAATCGCGTTCCGTCGGGCGCCAAGATGGGGATGACGGCCACCGGCGCAAGCATGCAAAACACGGGTGCCAGCAAAACCCGGCCGTGCATAAAGTCCCCGCCCTGGCGGATCCAGTAAATGCCCTGGAGCAGCCCACTGACGACGAAGAAAATTACGATGGCGGGCGGGCTCTGGATGGTCCGGGCAAGCCTGCCGCGGCCAGTCGGTACGCCATGGTGCAGCCACCACGGGCGCGCCCGCGTCGCGACCAGGACCAGTCCGAGACCGACCAGCAGAGCCGCCGGGACCCACAGCAGATACGGGGCGTTGAAATTGGTCAGATAGATCATGCCCTGCGACCACTTCGCGCCCGTAGCATCTTTGGCGACGGCCGTACCCGGCACGATCAGGCCGTAGTAGCCCATCCGGAAAATCTGATAGCCCACCGGCAGCAGTCCGCCGGCCACCACGATCAGCACCCGTCTGCGCCAGCCGCGTGCTGCGATCAGCATCATCACCAGCGCCAGGCCGCCGATCAGGGCGAGTTCGGGGCGAACCAGGACGCTCAGTCCGGCGACGAAGGCGAGCGCGGCAGTGAACCAGCGCCCGACGCCGTGGGCATCGGCGGTTGTGCCCCTGCGGATTTCGTCGATGCGCGGACCCTGCGACCAGCAGACCAGCATCCACCACAGCAGGCCGAGGTAGGCGCACACCAGGCCGTTCTCCAGGCCCGACGTCGCGAAATCCCGGGCCGGTGGAATCGCGATGTAGACCAGGGCGCCGGCCGGGAGCAGCAGCGCACGCCTGCCCTGCAGGCTGGGTGCGTACAGCCGGGCGGCGCCGAGCATCAGCAGGATGATGCCAATGACGCTGAGACTCAGCGCCAGGACGAGAACCACGTACTCCAGCCGAGCCGGGCCGCCCACCCAGCCGCCGAGATAGGCCAGGTAGCTCCATACCGTCGAGGTGTTGGCCTCGACCCGCTCGCCCTTGTTGAACACCGGGCCGTTTCCGGCCAGCAGATTGCGCACCGTGCGCAGCACGATGAGGCCGTCGTCGGCGATCCACCGTCGCTGCCAGGCACCCCACCCGAACAGCGCCCCGACCACGATCACGCCGAGCCACAGGCTCAGCCGCGCCGACAGAGAGAACGGGAACGCCGGCCCCAACGCCGACGACCGCGGACGACGAGGGGGCGGCCCGGCCGCCGGCGTGGGTGGGCCGGGCGGCTGGCCACTGACGGGCGCACGGCGGATCACCGGCGCGGTCGGGCCGGACTTGGGAATTACCCCAGTGGGCAGGTCAGCCGAAGTAGACCGCGGCACCGACGGTTCCCAGCAGAACGACTCCCAGCAGCTGCAACACCCGGTCCCGCAGGACGATCTCCTCGGGTTCACCGGCCAGGCCGCCGTCGATGTCGACGGCGTAGCGCAGGATCGCGATGGTGAAGGGCACGATCGTCACCGCCCACCACGAGCCGCCGGCGTCGTCGCGCTCGAACGCAAACAGGCTGTAGCAGATGACCACCGCCGTGGCCGACAACGTCCAGACGAACCGCAGGTAGCTGCTGGTATAGCTCTCCAGCGATTTGCGGATCTTGGCGCCGGTGCGCTCGGCGAGCTGGAGTTCGGCATAGCGCTTGCCCGCCGCCATGAACAGCGCTCCGAAGGCCATCACCAACAGGAACCATTGCGACAGCGGGATATTCGCCGCGACACCGCCGGCGATCGCGCGGATCAGGAAGCCGGAGGAGACGATGCAGATGTCGAGCACGGCCTGGTGCTTGAGGCCGAAGCAGTAGGCCAACTGGATCGCGATGTAGATCGCCATCACCACAGTGAGGTTGGGGGTGACGAACCAGGAAATCGCCAGCGATGCCACGCCGAGCACAACGGCCAGCACGTAGGCCAGCGACTCCGGCACGACACCGGCCGCGATGGGCCGGTACCGCTTCGTCGGGTGCGCCCGGTCGGCTTCGACGTCGCGGGCGTCGTTGATCAGGTACACACACGACGCGGCCAGACAGAACACCACGAACGCGATGCTGACCTTGAGCAGGACCTGGCCGTAGTCGTAGCCGATGTCGCTGCCCAGCGCGGCCAGTGGCGCGGCGAAGACCAGCAGGTTCTTCACCCACTGTCGTGGGCGCAGCGCCTTGATGATGCCGACCGGCAGATTCTTCGGGGGCCCGAGGACCGGCGCCGCTTCCTCACTCACTCAAGGCTCCTTTGTCACGGGCGACCGTCATCAGTGTCCTACGCCCCGGCCGCCAACCCGGGAGGCGAGCGCCGCGATTCCCTTCGCGACCACCGCGCCGACCACCACACCGGCAGCGACGTCACTGGGATAGTGCACGCCGAGCACCATTCGTGACAACGCCATGGGCGGGACCAGCACGACCGGCAGCGGCCGTCCGGTGGCCTGTCCGATCAGAATCGCCGCTGCGGTGGTCGAGGTGGCGTGCGCCGACGGGAAGCTGAGCTTGCTCGGTACTCCGACGTTGACGATGACCGCCGGATCATGCGGACGGGGCCTGCGGACGACTCGCTTGATCAGCACGGCAGCAGCGTGCGCCGTGAAGGTTCCAACCCCGGCCACGATCCACTGCCTGCGCCGGTGCGGCTGCCGCAGGGCGCCGAGCGCGGACACGGCTAGCCAGCCGAGGCTGTGCTCGCCGAAGTACGACATCGCGCGGGCGACCGGCAGTACGCCGGGCCTGCCGACCAGAGCTGACTGCACCGAGACCAGCAGCGCGACTTCACCGCCGGGCGAACCCGGCTCAGGCATTGGTGCGATCCGACGATTCCAGCAGCACGGTTTCCCACTTCTGCTGGCTGCTCAGCACCGGTAGCGCGCCCCGGTAGACCTTGCGCATCCGGTTGAACTTACGGACCAGCAGAGCCTGGCGTTTCAGCGATTCGCGCAGCAGCTCGAACATCTTGGTCCGGTCACGCTGGCGGAACACCACGCCACGGCCATCGGCAGTGGTCACCGTGACACCGTCGACCCGCGACAGGGAGAACCACCGCGCGTCCTGGGTGGCGACGTTGATCTGCGGGCGCTGGTGGTGCGCGGGATCGTGCGCCGTGAGCTGGTGCAGGACGCCGCGGCCAAGGCGCCACGAGATCGCCAGCGGCCCGACGGGGATCGAGACCTTCTTGCGCCAGCGCTTGTCCGACGGAGCCGGGAGCGCGGTCGCACTGGGCAGCACCACTGCGTCGGGGAACTGGGAGCGCATCTTGCGCACCTCTGGCAGTGCGGACTCCAGGATCGAAAAGATGTGCTCAGGCCCAGCGAGGAAGTCATCCATCGCCCGGTTCTGGATGGCAACTGTCGAATACTCAAGGCAGAGAAGGTGTTTGATCGTCGCCTTGAGATGGCTGGCGACCAGGCCGGTGGCACTGCTGTCCCAGTGCAAGGCGGCCACCACCAGCCGGTTGCGCAGATGGAAGTACGCCTGCCAGTCGATGGCGTCGTCCTTGTCGCTCCACGCCATATGCCAGATCGCCGCGCCCGGCAGGGTGACGGTCGGGTAGCCGCGCTCCCCGGCCCGCAGCCCGTACTCGACGTCGTCCCACTTGATGAACAACGGCACCGGCTGGCCGAGCTCCTCGGCGACCTGCCGCGGGATCATGCACATCCACCAGCCGTTGAAGTCGACGTCGATCCGGCGGTGCAGCAGCCGGCTGCGCTCGTGTTCTTCGTCGTTGAGCGGGTACTTCGCGAAGTTGTGGTCGTACTCGGTGTTGACGGCGCCGCTCCACATGAAGTTCGCCTGGTTGACCATCTCGCCCATGACATGCAGATGCGACGGCTCCTGCAGATTGAGCATCTGACCGCCGACGAGCGTCGGCACCTTCGCGAACCGGTTCAGCGCCAGCGCCCGCAGGATCGAGTCGGGCTCGACGCGGATGTCGTCATCCATGAACAGGATCTGGTCACAGTCGGTGTTCTTCAGCGCCTCGTACATCACCCGGCTGTAGCCGCCGGAGCCGCCGAGGTTGGGCTGGTTGTGAATAGTGAGCCGGTCGCCCAGCGCTGCGGCCGCCGCGGCGAACCCGGGATTGTCCTTGGCCTTGCTGGTGCCCTGGTCCGAGACGATCACCGCGGTGATCACTTCGTCGACCAGCGGATCCGAGGTCAGGGCCGCCAACGCGTTGACGGCGTCCGACGGCCGGTTGAAGGTGGGAATCCCGACGGCGACGTTGGCCCGGCCGGGCGCGGGGATCGGCGCGTACCAGCCGGCACTGTGCACGGTCACCTGGGTGTCGGTGGTGATGTCGAACCAAATCCAGCCGCCGTCCTCGAACGGGTCGAGGCCGATCTCGAACTCCGTGACAGCGGGGGTGTTCTGGTCGATGCTCGACGCCTCGGTACCGCCCACCGTGATCCGGGCGCCGGTGGCCTTGGAGCGGTAGACGTCGATGCGGGCGCTGCCGGTCAGCTCGACGCGCAGCACCACCGATTCGAGGATCGACCAGCGCCGCCAATAGCTGGCCGGGAACGCGTTGAAGTAGGTCGCGAAGGACACCTCGGACTCGGCGCCGATCTCGAGTGTGGTGCGCGTCGGCGGGTGCGCGCGGCGGGCGTTGGTCTCCGATTCCTCTATATAGAGCTTGCGGACGTCCAGCGGTTCACCCGGTCGCGGCAGGATGATGCGGGACAGCAGGCTGACGGCGCGGGTTTCGCTGGCGTCGAGGGCGCCGGATGGGATGTCACTCATCATGTGCTGCTTTCTTCGAGCGGCGCACCGTCGCGCAGGTGCGGCGCCAGCGTGTTGTCGAACATGTTCAGTGCACTGGCAATCGCCATGTGCATGTCGAGGTACTGATAGGTGCCCAGCCGTCCGCCGAACAGCACCTTCGCCGACGCGGCTTCGGCCTTGGCCAGTTCGCGGTAGGCGATGACCATGGCTCGGTCCTCTGGGGTGTTGATCGGGTAGTAGGGCTCGTCGTCGTCCTTCGCGAACCGCCCGTACTCACGCATGATGACGGTCTTGTCAGTCGGGTAGGCCCGTTCGGGGTGGAAGTGCCGGAACTCGTGGATCCGGGTGTAGGGCACGTCGGCGTCGTTGTAGTTCATGACGGGTGTGCCCTGAAAGTCACCGCAGTCACTCAGGACCTCGGTCTCGAAGTCGAGCGTGCGCCAGCCGAGTCGGCCGGCCGAGTAGTCGAAGTAACGGTCCAGCGGGCCGGTGTACACCACGGGGGCGTCGGGACTGGCCGCGCGAACTTCGTCGCGCACGTCGAACCAGTCCGTGTCCAACCGCACCTCGATGCGAGAGTCTGCGGCCATGTTCTCCAGCCAGGCGGTGTACCCGTCGACGGGCAGACCCTCGTACGTGTCGTTGAAGTAGCGGTTGTCGAACGTGTAGCGCACGGGCAGTCGGGTGATGTTCGCGGCAGGCAGGTCCTGCGGGTCGGTCTCCCACTGCTTGGCGGTGTAGTGCTTCACGAACGCCTCATACAGCGGGCGCCCGATCAGGCTGATCGCCTTCTCCTCGAAGTTCTGCGCTTGCGCGCTGTTGAACTCGGCGGCCTGCTCGGCGATCAAGGCCCGGGCTTCGTCCGGCGTGAAGTACCTCCCGAAGAACTGGGACACCAAGCCAAGGCCCAACGGGAACTGATAGGACTGGCCGTTGTGCATCGCGAAGACGCGGTGCTGGTAGCCGGTGAATTCAGTGAACTGACGGACGTAGTCCCACACCCGCTTATTGGAGGTGTGGAACAGGTGGGCGCCGTATTTGTGGATCTCGATGCCGGTCTGCGGTTCAGGCTCGGAGTAGGCATTGCCGCCGATATGCGGTCGCCGGTCCAGCACGAGAACGCGCTTGCCGAGCTGTGTGGCGGCGCGCTCAGCGATCGTCAAGCCGAAGAATCCGGACCCGACGATGATCAGGTCAAAACGGCCGGCGGGCTGGAGCGCAGCGACCCGGGGAGTAGGTGAAGTCATCGGCAGCTAGGGTATCCGACCCGGTGGCCGGACCCTCCTCGCAGAGCCTCTAGTGGATCAAGGTCGCGATTCCCTCACGATTCGGTCTCGTACCTCTAGACACACCAGTCACACCCGTACCATCGGACACGTACCTATCTCCACATAGCCATCCATCACACGTAGTCAGATATTGAGGAGACTTCCGTGCCTAACCGACGGAGACGCAAGCTCTCGACAGCCATGAGCGCAGTCGCCGCCCTGGCAGTCGCAAGTCCATTTGCCGTGGTCGCTGTGTCTGAGCTGGCCGCAGACGCCAAGCCCGCACCACAGAGCGTCGATTTCACCCAGGCGGCGGTGGTCACCGACCTGCCCAACGAGCTGTTGTCCGCACTCTCGCAGGGCCTGTCGCAGTTCGGCGTCAGCCTGCCGCCACTGCCGACCGGCCTGAGCCCGGCCGGTGCGCAGCCGATCAGCGCGGGACCGGCCCTGACCACACCGGGGCTGGGTGTGCCCGGCCTGACCAATCCGGCGTTGGCCGCCCCTGGGCTGAACAGCCCCGGCCTGACCAGCCCTGGCCTGACGACACCCGGTCTGACCACGCCCGGCCTGACGACGCCCGGCCTGACCAATCCGGCGCTCACCAATCCGGCGCTGACGCTGCCTAGCGCGACGACACCCGGTCTGACCACGCCCGGCCTGACCACACCCGGCCTGACCACACCCGGTCTGACCACACCCGGCCTCACGACACCCGGCCTCACCACACCCGGCCTCACCACACCCGGCCTCACGACACCCGGCCTCACCACACCCGGCCTCACGACGCCCGACCTGACGGTTCCCGGCGCAGTGGGCACCACCCCGGGCCTCGGACTCGGGTTAGCGAACGAACAGCCGATCAGCTCCCCGACCGGCCTGGACCCGATGGCGGGCACCTATCCGATCCTCGGCGATCCGTCACTGGGGCTGGGCACACCTGCGCCGGCCTCCGGCGGCATCGTCAGCGATCTCAGCAGCGCTGCTCAGCAGCTCGGCGCGGGCCAGGCGATCGACCTGCTCAAGGGCGTGCTGATGCCCTCGATCATGGGCGCCATCCAATCAGCGGCACCTGCGGCCGCCGCGGCGGCACCTGCCGCGCCGGCTGCGGCCGGGTAAGACCTGCTACAAGACGGCACCGCAGGGTGGGCTGATCCCCGTCCCCCCTCGCGATCGAGCCCAACCGCCCTGCGGTGCCGTTGCAGGTTTCACTTTCTTCACATCCGTATCGTGTCGAAACACTGGCATCAACTGACACATACGTAACATCAGCCCGTGCCGTTCGGTCCGATTGCGCGATTCCGTCGCGGGATTCGTCCCCAGCCCCAGCCCCAGCGCCGGAGCAGGGGGCGTTCGCGCCCGACGCCGACGATCCTTCTGACCGCGATCGCGGCAACCGTCGTTCTACTGCCGTGGGCACTGGAGGGCACACCCCCCGACGCCGACCATCCCCGCGCCGCGGACACCCGACTGGCCGAACAACCGCTGACCGGACTGGGCGGCGGAGTCACGCTTCGCGAGGTCTCCCAGCAGACCCCGTTCTCGATGGTCGCCCTGACCGGTGACGATCTGACCGGCACGTCGGCACGGATCCGCGCCAAACGCAGCGACGGCAGCTGGGGACCCTGGTACGAAGCCGAGACCGTCGAGTCCAATGGCGACGACGACGGGCCCGGCGCGGCCCACGGCCCGAAAGGCACCGAGCCGGTATTCGTCGGCATCACGACGGCAGTGCAGATCGCGGTCACCCGCCCGACCGGCGCGCCCGTCACCGTCGCACCACCGACCGGTGGCCAGCCGGACAAGTTGGGTTACGTCCCCGCGACCACCGAACGATCGCTCGCACAAAATCTCTCGGCCGTGCTCATCACACCGCCCAAGGCGCCCGTCGACGTACAGTGGCAGCCTCCCAGCGGGGTGTTGGCCCCCGGGCAGGCGCCCAACATCATCTCGCGCGCCCAGTGGGGTGCCGACGAGTCGATGAAATGCGGTAACCCGGTTTATGACGACGGCGTCAAGGCCGCGATCGTGCACCACACGGCGGGCAGCAACGACTACGCGCCGGAGGATTCCGCGGCCATCGTCCGGGCGATCTACGCCTACCACACCAGAACACTGGGCTGGTGCGACATCGCCTACAACGCCCTGGTGGACAAGTACGGACAGGTTTTCGAGGGCCGTGCCGGCGGGATCGACCGCCCGGTCGAGGGATCACACACCGGCGGGTTCAACTGGGACACCTGGGGTGTGGCCATGCTCGGCAATTTCGATGACGTCCGACCGACCGATATCCAGCTGCGCACCGTCGGGCGCCTGATCGGGTGGCGGCTCGGGCTGGATCACGTCGACCCGCTGGGCACCGTCGTACTGACGTCGGCTGGCACGATCTACACGCACTTCCCGCGCGGCACCACCCCGACCCTTCCGACGATCTTCACCCATCGCGACGTCGGCAACACGGACTGCCCCGGCGCCCAGGCCTACGCAGCGATGCCCGAAATCCGGGAGATCGCAGCACGTTTCAACGAGCCACCGAAACCGCTCACCCTCGAGGACCGGTTGCGAGGTGGCGCCATCTACGCCAAATGGCAGGCCCTCGGCGCCGGAAACAGTCCGCTCGGCGCGCCCCGCGCACCCGAAGCGGCCACTGACAGCGACACCCGCTACGTGACCTTCGACCACGGAGCCATCTACTGGTCGCCCGGTAGTGGCGCCGAACCGGTCACCGGCTCGATCTACGACGCGTGGGCCTCCCTGGGCTACGAGCGCGGGCTGCTCGGCCTGCCGACCAGCGGCGAGATCCAAGAGCCGCAGTGGGTGGTGCAGAACTTCCAGCACGGCACGCTGAACTTCGATCGCGAGACCGGCATGGTGACCAGGGTGGTTGACGGCGTCGCGCAGGAACTGCCGCCACCGCCGCCGAACGGGCCCCCCATCCAGTTGGAGCGCTTCACGCCGATCGACAAGGCCGCCTGACCCTCAGAAGCGCTTACCACCACCAGCGTTCGAGCACCCGGGCCAGCCCGTCGTCGCTGTTGGGTGCGGTCACCTCGTCGGCCGCCGCCACCGCATCAGGATGGGCATTGCCCATCGCCACACCGTGCCCCGCCCAGCGCAGCATCGGCACATCGTTGGGCATATCGCCGAACGCGATGACGTCGGCCGCGGTGATCCCCAGCGGATCCGCGACCTCCGCGATGCCCGTCGCCTTGCTGATACCCCGCGGCACGATCTCGATCAGGCCGTTGTTGGTGCTGTAGGTGATATCGCCATGGGCCCCCAGGTGCTTGGCCAGTTCCGCCGCCATCGTTGAACTGGCGGCGCCGGCCTTGCGGACCAACAGTTTCACCGCGGGGGCCGACAGCAGATCCTCGATCGACACCTCGGTGTTGTCCGGGTTGAGCCACGCATGCTCATAACCCGGGGAGCTGACGAACTGCGGGGTGGCGGAGTCGTGAGCGCTGCGCCCGACGCGCTCGACGGCCAGGCCGGCGCCGGGAATGGCGCGCGTCGCGATATCGGCCAGTGCGGCAAGCGCTTCCGTGGACAGTGTCCGGGCTGAGATGATCCGATCGGTGGCCGGATCGTAGAGTACGGCGCCGTTGGCGCAGACCGCCATCGGCGCCAACCCCAATGCGTCGACGATCGGTTTGATCCAGCGCGGCGGCCGGCCCGTGGCCAAGACGAACTGGGCGCCGGAGGCCACCGCCGCCCGGACGGCGTCGCGGGTGCGCGGTGTGACCACCTCGTCCTCGTCGAGCAGGGTGCCGTCGACATCGCTGGCGATCAACGCGGGCAATGTCACCTGTTCTCCATTCGTCGACGCGCCCGCTCGGCCAGTTCGGCCTCGTCGAGCGCCCTCGCTTCCACCGGGCTCGGGGCACCGCCGCCGAGCCGTTTCGGCACCCAGTACGCCCCCTCGGGATGCGGGTACTGCGACTGGACCCGGTCCAGCACTGCCGTCATCTCCGCGCGCATGGCGGCGGCCACCTGCTCGGCGGTACCCGTCGGCACGATCTGCGCGCCGACCGCGACGGCGATCGGGGTTTTGTTGCGGCCCAGGCTCTTCGGATGATCCTTGGTCCAAATGCGCTGGGCGCCCCAGACGATCAGCGGGATGATCGGCACCTGCGCCTCGAGCGCCATCCTGGCCGCACCCGACTTGAATTCCTTGAGCTCGAAGCTGCGGCTGATGGTCGCCTCCGGGTAGACCCCGACGATCTCGCCGTCGCGCAACTCGGTCACCGCCATGGCGTACGAATCGGCTCCCGCGGACCGGTCCACCGGGATGGTCTTCGAATGCCGGATCAGAAAGTTGACCGGTGCGATCTTCTGCATCTCGGACTTGATCATGAACCGCATCCGGCGGCCGCGCTGTTTGGCGGCGAGTGCGGCCGGGACGAAGTCGACGTAACTGGTGTGGTTGATCGCGATCACCGCGCCGCCGATACGCGGAATGGTGTCCAGCCCGTGGAAGGTGATCGCGGTCCCGGTGGCTTTGACGGCCACCCCGGCTGCGATCTCCAAGGTGCGGAAAACCGGTTCCATGCCACTTACCCCGGACCGGACCCGTCCGCCTGTCGGGCCGCCCTGGCCTGCGCCTTGCGGCGGGCCTCTTCGGCGTCCAGGCGTCCTGCCTCGGCAAGCGACGGGGCGCCCCCACCCAGCCGGTGTGGCACCCAGAACTCCCCTGCCGGGTGGGTGCCGTATTCGTCCTGCACTCGTTCGAGCAGGTGTTGCATGCGCGAGTGCAGCAGGGTGGTCAGATCCGCGGCGGGCAGCGTCGGCTCGATCGGTTCGCCAACCGTGATGAAGATCGGCACCTTGGGCCGCCACATCTTCTTCGGATGGTCCTTGGTCCAGATTCGCTGGGCGCCCCAGACGATGTGCGGGACGATCGGCACGCCCGCGGCGATCGCCATCCGGGCCGCACCGGACTTGAATTCCTTGATCTCGAAGCTACGGCTGATCGTCGCCTCGGGATACACCCCGACGAACTCGCCGGCCTTCAGCCGCTGGCAGGCCACGTCGAACGATTCCGCACCATGCTCTCGGTCGACGGGGATGTGACGCAGGCTGCGCATGATTGGGCCGGTGATCTTGTTGTCGAAGACTTCCTTCTTGGCCATGAACCGCACTTTTCGACCCAGATGTTGCTGGTAGGCGGGAAGTCCGGCGAAGGTGAAGTCGAAATAACTGGTGTGGTTGATGGCGATGACGGCGCCGCCGGTCTTCGGCAGGTTTTCGACGCCCGAGACCGTGAAGGTCAGTCCTTGGGCCCACCAGGTCAGCCGCGCCAACTGGATAACGGTGCCGTATACCGGTTCCACAAGCGCCAAGCCTAGTGCTCCCGAGTACGGGTCCGGCGGCGAAGGCCTGGGTTACCTCGTCTGAGACAGTTCGAGGGTGAGTTCTCCGTCCGGTTCACCGCCAGTACCCGGCGTCGTTTCGCGGATCGCCGCGGGCCGGCCGGTCCGTGCGGTCTGGCTCAACGAGCTCGGCGCACTCACCTTCCGCATCGAGTGCGGCGGGGACGGCACCGAGTACGTCAAGACCGGACCAGGTGAATTCGCCGCGGAAGCGGACCGCTTGGCCTGGGCGAGCCGGTACACACCGGTGCCACGGGTGCTGGGGTACGGCAGCGACTGGCTGCACACCGCTGGACTTCCCGGCGAGTCTGCGGTGCACCCGCACTGGGTCGCCCGGCCGCAGCAGGCGGCCAGGGCAATCGGAGCCGGCCTCCGGATGTTGCACGACCGATTACCCGTCGCGTCCTGCCCGTGGGTACGCACCGATTTCGAGGACGCGCCGCCCGTGGACCGGCTGGTGGTCTGTCACGGCGATGCCTGCGCGCCCAATACCCTGATCGACGCGGACGGCCGCTTCTGCGGGCACGTCGACCTCGGCGCATTGGGGGTCGCCGACCGGTGGGCCGACCTCGCGGTGGCCACGCTGTCGCTCGGCTGGAATTACCCCGGCCTCCGGGAGGAGGACCTGCTAGAGGCGTATGGCATCGAACCCGATGCCATACGCATCGACTACTACCGGCGGTCGTGGCAGACCCCCGACCACCTCGGCGGCTAAGCTCGGTAGGGCAGCTCCACCGTCTGGAAAGGTCATCTGTGCAGGTCACGAGCGTTGGGCACGCCGGGTTCCGGATCGAAACCCGGGCCGGCAGCATCCTGTGCGATCCGTGGGTGAACCCCGCGTACTTCGCGTCGTGGTTCCCGTTCCCGGATAACAGCACGCTGGACTGGGACGCCCTGGGTGACTGCGACTATCTGTATGTCTCCCACCTGCACAAGGACCACTTCGACCCGGAGAACCTGCGCAGACACGTCAACAAAGACGCCGTGGTGCTGCTCCCGGATTTCCCGGTGCCCGATCTGCGTCGTGAGTTGGAGAAGCTCGGCTTCCATACGTTCTTCGAGACCACCGACTCGCATCGGCACACCGTCAGCGGGCCCAAGGGCGATCTGGAGCTGATGATCATCGCGCTGCGCGCACCGGCCGACGGCCCGATCGGCGACTCCGGGCTGGTGGTGACCGACGGCGAGACAGTCGCCTTCAACATGAACGATGCCCGGCCCGTTGACCTCGACGTGCTGGCCGAGGAATTCGGCCCGGTCGACGTGCACATGCTGCAATACTCCGGCGCCATCTGGTATCCGATGGTCTACGACATGCCGGCGCGGGCCAAGGAAGCGTTCGGCATCCAGAAGCGGCAGCGCCAGATGGACCGCTGCCGGCAGTACATCGCGCAGGTCGGCGCGACATGGGTGGTGCCGTCGGCCGGGCCGCCCTGCTTCCTGGATCCGGCGTTGCGGGATCTGAACGACGACCACGGCGACCCGGCCAACATCTTTCCCGACCAGATGGTGTTCCTGGAACAGATGCGCGCCGGAGGCCAGCACGGCGGGTTGCTGATGATTCCCGGTTCGACGGCCGATTTCGCTGGGGCAGAACTGAAGTCGCTTGTTCACCCGGCGCCGGTCGAGGAAGTCGAAGCGATCTTCACCACCGGCAAGGCGGCATACATCGAGGCCTACGCCCAGCGGATGGCACCGGTACTGGCGGCCGAGAAGGCCGGCTGGGCGCCTGCCGAAGGCGAACCACTACTGGAGCCGTTGCGCGCGCTGTTCGAACCGATCATGATCCAGACCGACCAGATCTGCGACGGGATCGGCTATCCGGTGGAGCTGCGGCTCGGCAGCGAAACTGTAGTGCTGGACTTCCCGAAACGGGTTGTGCGCGAAGCTATCCCGGACGAGAAGTTTCGCTACGGCTTCGGGATCGCCCCCGAGCTGGTGCGCACCGTGGTGCGTGACAACGAGCCGGACTGGGTCAACACCATCTTCCTGTCCACCCGCTTCACCGCGTGGCGGGTGGGCGGTTACAACGAGTATCTGTACACCTTCTTCAAATGCCTGACCGACGAGCGAATCGCCTACGCCGACGGCTGGTTCGCCGAGGCGCATGACGATTCCGCGTCGATCACGCTGGACGGCTGGGAGATTCAGCGCCGGTGCCCGCATCTCAAGGCAGATCTGTCGAAGTTCGGGGTGATCGACGGCTCGACGCTGACGTGCAACCTGCACGGCTGGCAGTGGAACCTGAACAACGGCCGGTGCCTGACATCCAAGGGTCACGAACTGCGATCGGCCAAGCTGTGAGCGAGCCCGTCACGCAGCAGTACGACGACGGCCTGGTGCAGTTGGACCGGCATGCGATCACCCTGCGGCGCTACCATTTTCCGTCCGGGACAGCAAAGGTGATCCCGCTGCGGACGGTGACCGGATACCAGACCGAGCCGCTGGGCATCTTCATGCAACGATTCCGCATCTGGGGCAGCTCGGATCTGCGTCGCTGGTTACCGCTCGACATCCGGCGGCCGCTGAAATCGACCCTCGTGACACTCCAGATCGCGGGCGCCAAACCGAGTCCCGCGTTCACCCCCGAACGACCCAAGGAATTCCTGGCCGTGCTCGACAGTTTGTTGGAGAAGTAGCCACCAGGACGTGTGCTGACCTGCGCCGAGCGCCGTCACGATGGCGGTTGTACGCAGTACGTCCGCGGCGGCTGCGGGTAGGCGATGGGCTTCGCGTCTGCGCCGCAAAGTGATTCGTCGCTTTTACCATCGACCCGCTTAGCGACGAGAACCGCGAACTCGGCGGAACAGTCGGCGGGTTTGAACACCCAACTCCCGGTGTCGACCGTGTAGCACTGGCCCTGCTTCAGATTCGGGATGAAGCAGTAGGCGATCGACCCGTTGGACATGCTGGCGTACAACGACTTCGCGGAGCCAACCGGCTGACCGTCTGGGCATTCGTTTGTCTCACTACGAGAGGCCAATTCGTCGACGGCCGCGGGGTCAGCACAGTCGATGGCGATGAGATCGTTCGGTGTACCAGCGGCCGCCATATCGGCGCACTCGCCCACCTCGATTGCCGATTTCGCCTCTGTGACAACGCGGCCGGCGGCGCTGACCACCGTGACACCCAGGAGCAGTATCCCGATGACCAGCAAAATCGCCCCGGTCCGGCCATGGGTTGACGTTCGCGTCGGGGGCGCGCCTGTCCACGGCAGTGGCCCGGCGGGATAGGGCTGCGGCGGAGGGTAATAGCCATGTGGTGGCTGATAGCCCTGATGGGACGGATACTCCGGCTGCCACGGCGGTGGCCACGGAGGCTGCGGCGGGTGCGATGGCCACGGTGGTTGCGGCGGGTGCAGCGGCGCCCGCCTCTTGGCGCGTGCCCCTCGAATCAGATACACGACGCCGAGGACCACCAGCACGACCCCCGCCAGCGGGGCCGCCAGATGTGCGGCCGCACGGCCGGCGCCTTCCGCGTCGGCCAGATAGATCACTGCGGTCGCTAGCTCACTCGACACCGGCTCTGTCCCCACCGGATTCACCTTACAAAGTGCTGCCCAGGAACGGCCGAGCTTGGCAGAAGTCTTCCCGGCATCCTATTGCGGTCTGCGTGCAACGGCCTTACTGTATCCAATCGTGGCACCATCACAGGAGAAACAACCCAGAGAATCCGAGAAACTGCCCATATTGGATACAGTGAAGCCATCCAAGGCGCAGGAGATCCACGCCGTACTGCGGGAGCAGATCGTCTCGGGGCTGTTGGCACCCGGCCGCCGGATCGTCCAGGAGAACATCGCGGCCGAGTTCTCGGTCAGCCGTATCCCGGCCCGCGAGGCACTACACCTGCTGGCCGCGGAGGGCCTGATCACCATCGAGCCCGACGTCGGCGCCCGGGTGGCCCCGTTGAATCCCGAAGAGCTGCGCGAGGTTTACCTCATGCGAGAAGCGCTCGAGCCCATCACGGTCGCCGCGAGCGTGCCTTTCTTGACCGCTGAAGATCTGGAGCGCCTCAGTGAGCTCGTCGACGAAGGCGACGCGTTGGCCGCCGAGGGCGACATCGCCGGCTACCTGCGGATGGATGCCGAGTTCCACGATCTGATGTCGATGCGCAGCGGCATGACCCGGATCCAACGCGAGATTCACCGGCTGAAGGAAGCCAACCGACAGTTCCGCGGTGTCTACTCGCTGCTGCCCGCCAGCCTTCCGCAATCCAACATCGAGCACCGCAACCTGGTCGAGGCGTGTGAGCGCCGGGCCGCCGAAGACGCTGCCGACCTGCACCGCGTCCACATCCGGCGCACCCGACTAACCTTGGACAATCATCCCGAATGGCTCCAGACCGCAGGGGCACCCGGATCCCAGAGAATCGACGCCACCCAGTGACCGCGTCGATCGAGGCGACAGTCGACCAAGCCTGGTTGCGTTTCCAAGACCGGTTCGTCGCCGAGACACCGCGGTCGCGGGCACTGACCGAACGCGCCAAGGCCGTCCTCCCCGGCGGCAGCACCAGGACCGTCGGCTGGTTCGCCCCCTACCCCATGGTGTTCGAAAGAGGAAGCGGACCTTACCTTTTCGATGCGGACGGCCGCGAGTACATCGACCTGTTCTGCAACGGGCTCAGCCTCATTCACGGCCACGCATATGCCCCTGTGGTCGAGGTGGCCGAGCGGGTGCTGCGGTCGGGGACCGCGTGGCCCGGCACCTCGGAACATCAGATCGCCTTCGCCGAACTGCTGTCGAGCCGCATCCCCAGCCACGGCCTGGTCAGGTTCGCCAACACCGGCACCGAAGCGAGCATGCTCGCCGTCAAACTGGCCCGAGCCTTCACCGGACGCCAGTCGGTACTCAAAACGTGGGCCGGCTATCACGGCTCCTACGACGTGCTCGAGGCCGGCCTCCACGGCCAGGGCGAGGACCCGGGCCGGGCCAGACTCGGCGTCTTCAACGACCTGGCGAGCTTCGAACGGGCCTTCGCCGAACACGGCACTGAGATCGCCGCCGTGATCCTGGAATCGGTGATGTACACCGGCGTGGTCACCGCCGCAGACCGCGAATTCCTGATCGGTGCACAGGAACTCGCACATCGCAACGGAGCGTTGTTCATCCTCGACGACTGCCTGATGTTCCGGCTCGCCGAGGGCGGCTCGGCGCAGCACTTCGGAGTCGAAGCCGACCTGACAATGCTCGGCAAGTTCATCGGCGGCGGAACACCCGTCGGGGCGGTGGTCGGCAGGCCCGACATCGTCGGCCGGTTGGATCCGAACCGGACCGACCGCGTCTATCACGGCGGCTCGTTCAACGGCAACGTGCTGGGGACCGCGTGCGGCACGGTGGCCGTGCGCGATCTGACGGCATCGGTGATCGCGGCGATGGAGCGACGCGCACTGAACATCCGGGCGGCCCTGGAAGCTGCCGCAGTGAAACTCGGTCTGCCACTGGTGACCACGGGCATCGGTAGTGCGTTCGGCGTCTATCTGTCCGCGACGGTGCCCAGCCCGACGGGGCCCCGCCAGGACCTGGCGATGTCGCGGCTGTTTCACCTCGCCGCCATCCGCCGCGGCGTGCTGATCGGCGACGGCAACGAGTTCGCCCTGTCCTCCGTGGTCGACGACGACGTCACCACCGACGCCATCCACCGCCTGACCACAGCCCTCGACGACGTCGCCAACGAACTCAACATTCTCAATTAGACGGGAAAAACCATGGCGATAGCCAGATTCGCCGCCGCGACCGGCGGTAGTTACAGCGACGCCGTCGCGGTGAGCGGCCCCGGGCGCTGGATACACGTCTCGGGCCAGGTGGGTTTCGGCCCGGCTGGCACCGTCACCGGCACACTCTACGAACAAACGCACCGCTGTTTCGATCACCTCGAAACAGCGCTGGTCACTGCCGGTGGCGCCCTGACCGACACCGTCCGGATCACCGCCTACCTCGTCGGCCTCGACGACTACCCGGAGTTCGCCACAGCGCGAGCTGAACGCTTCGGCGATCATCCCCCGGCCAGCGCCGCCGTCGGGGTGTCCCAACTGCTCTTCAGCGCCCGCGTCGAGATCGACGCCGTCGCCTTCCTGCCCGACTAACCCATGGAGGCCTCGATGCCCGTACGAATCACCGTCGACATCGGCGGCACCTGTACCGACCTGGTGGTGTCGGGGGTGGGCGACCAGATCACCGTCGGTAAAGCGCTGACCACCTTCGATACCCCCGAAGGTGGTCTGTGGGAAGCACTTTCGGATGCCGCGCGGCAGCTGGAGCTGGCCCCCGAGGAACTCCTGGCGCAAACCGAGCTGTTCGTCTACTCCACGACCAGGGCCACCAACGCCATCCTGGAGGGCACCACCTCGCGAACCGCGTTACTGGTCACCGAGGGTTTTCGCGATCTGCTGGTCCGCAAGGAGGGCGGCCGGCTGCGGCCCTACGACTTCGCCACACCGTTCCCGAAACCGTACATCCCCCGCCACCTCACCTTCGAAGTGCCCGAGCGCATCGCCGCGACGGGCGCAGTGGTGCGGCCGCTGACGGAGCCGGCCGCCGACGCCGTCGTCGCCCAGATCGCGCGCGCCGGCGTGGAAGCTGTTGCCATTGCGCTGGTCTGGTCGATCGTCAACCCCGAACACGAGGAGCTGCTGGCACACCGGATTCAAGCCGGGCTGCCTGAGATCGCAGTGTCGGTGTCCCATCGCCTCAACCCGGTCATCCGCGAATTCCGGCGCGCCTCGTCGGTCTCGCTCGACGCCTCACTGAAGCCGCTGATGCAACGCCACCTCAAGGCGATCGAGGACTGGTTGCGCAGCGTCGGGTATCACGGGCGACTGGTCGCGGCGACGTCGCTGGGCGGTGTCCTGTTCTTCGAGGACATCATCGAGCGACCGATCTATCTGGCGAAATCTGGCCCCGCCCTGGCGCCGATGGCCGGCCTCGCGTACTCCGCGGCCGAAGTCGGCCCTGACGTCAAGGACGGGCACGACATCGTCGTCTGCGACACCGGCGGGACCAGTTTCGATGTCAGCCTGGTCCGCGGTGGCCGACCCGTAGTCACCCGCGAAACCTGGCTCGGGGAAACGCATACCGGTCATCTGACCGGGCTCGCGTCGCTGGACGTCCGCAGTGTCGGCGCCGGCGGCGGCTCCATCGCCAGAATCGCCGCGGGTGGTCTGCTGCAGGTGGGGCCGCGTAGCGCCGGCTCCGACCCAGGGCCGGCCTGCTACGGCCTCGGTGGCGTGGAGCCGACAGTCACCGACGCCGCGGCGGTGCTCGGCTACCTCGACGCGGAATCGTTCCTGGGCGGGCGGGTCCGGCTGAACATCGCCGCCGCCCACGACGCGGTCGGCAAGCTCGGCGAGCAGATCGGGCTGAACCCGACTCGCACCGCCGCGGCGATCCTCACCGTCGCCGGGGAACGGATGGCCGACGCCATCCGCGAGATCACCATCAACCAGGGGGTGGATCCGCGGGAGGCGGTCATCGTCGCAGGCGGCGGCGCCGCGGGCATGACGATCGTGCCCATCATCGAGGCGATCGGGTGCAGCCGGGTGCTGATCCCGCCCACCGCCGGTGCGCTCAGCGCGGCCGGGGCACACTTCTCCGACGTGCTGCGCGAATTCACCCGCAGCTACCCCACCACATCGGCCGCTTTCGACCACGCCGGCGTGCTGGCCGCCAAACGCGAACTGGATGCGCGGGCCCGCGCCTTCGGGGACCGCCTCGACGGCACCGGCGTCATCGGATTCGAATGGGACTACGTCGTCGAAGCCCGCTACGCAGAACAGATTTGGGATCTGGAGGTGCCGTTCGACGACGAGCTGCTCAATGCCCCGGATGTCGAGCGACAACTGCGCAGCGCGTTCGACGCCGAGCACCATCGGATCTTCACCGTGTCCGATCCGACGGAGACAGTGGAGTTCCTGGCGTGGAAGATCCGCGCCCGCGGGATACTGCACCACCCCGACATCGTCGCCGCACCCCCTACCCGGCCCGCCCCGGGCCGGCGCCGCGCCGCGGTGTTCGACGACCACACCGTCGACACCCCTGTGCTCGACCGCGGCGATCTCACCCCGGGACAGTCGACAGCCGGACCCCTGCTGGTCCAGCTCGCCACCACGACCATCGTCGTACCGCCACGCTGGACTCTGCAGATCAGCGACCGCGGCAGCTTCATCCTGAGCAAGGAGAACTCGTGACGGAGCTCATCGAAACCCCTACCGAAAACCCCACTGAGAAGATCGATTTCGACCCGGTCCTGCTGCCAGTGCTGGCCGGTCGGTTCGAGACGATCGTGCGCGAGATGACGAACACCCTGTTCCGAACCGGCCGATCCTCGGTGTTGAACATGGCCCGCGATTTCTCCTGCTGCATCGTGACCGCCGACAACGAGCTTCTGGCCTGCGCCGAAGGGCTGCAGGTGCACGTCCTGGGCGCGGGAATGCAGACCGAATCGATGACCAGGCTGCACCCCGAGCTCGCCCCCGGCGACGCCTACCTGCACAACGACCCGTTCCTCGGCAATACCCACACCGCGGACCACACCATCCTGGTACCGGTGTTCTACGGCGGACAACATCTGTTCACCGCGGCTGCCAAGGCCCACCAGGGCGACTGCGGTAACGCGGAACCGACCACGTATATGGCGTTCGCCGAGGACATCTACGCCGAGGGCGGGCTGAACTTCCCCTGCGTGGCGATCCAGCGGGACTACTCCGACGTCGAAGACATCATCAGGATGTGCCGGCGCCGAATCCGGGTGCCCGACATCTGGTATGGCGACTACCTTGCGACGCTCGGCGCCGCCAGGGTCGGCGAACGCCGCATCATCGAACTGGTCGACAAGTACGGCCCCGAGACAGTTCAGCAGTTCGTCACCGAGTGGCTGAACTACTCGGAACGGTCGATGGCGGCCGCGATCGCCCGGCTACCCGAGCGGCAGCTGACCGCCTCGAGCACGCATGACCCGATCGACTGCGCGCCCGAGGGCATCCCGATCACCGTGAAGCTCGATATCAAGCCCGCCGACGGCAAGATCGTGGTCGACCTGCGCGACAACCCGGACTGTATTCCGGCGGGGTTCAACCTCTCCCAGGCCACGGCCACCAGCGGTGCCATCATCGGGATCCTCAACGCCATCCCCGAGGATGTGCCCCGCAACTCCGGCGCCTTCCGGCGGATCGAGGTCGAACTGCGCGAGGGCTGCATCGTCGGAATACCACCCGAGCCGATGTCCACCTCGCTGGCCACCACCAATGTGCTTGAGCGCGTCATCAATCCGGTGCAACGCGCCTTCGCCCAGCTGGGTTTCGGACACGGTCTCGCCGAGGGTGGCGGAGCCTGCGGCGCCGGGTTCGCGGTGATCAGCGGCGTGGACCGGCGAAACGACACCGACCGGCCGTACGTCAACCAGCTCGTCGTCGGCTCGAACGGCGGACCGGGCACACCCACCTGCGACGGCTGGGTGACCTACTGCATGCCCGACGCCGCCATGGTGGTCTACAGCGACAGCGTCGAGGTGCTCGAACAGCGATTCCCGATGCGGGTCAGCCACATCCGCCTGCTGACCGACAGCGGCGGCGCGGGACAGTTCCGCGGTGCGCCCGCCACCGAAGTCGCCTTCGGCCCGACCGACACCGACATGACGGTCTACTATTTCGCCGACTTCGCCCAGCACCCCGCCCTCGGTGTGCTCGGTGGGGCGCCGGGCAGTCCGGTCACGTTGCGACGCGATAACGCCGACGGGAGTTCTGTCGACCTCGACCCGATCGGCGACACCACACTGGGAGCCGGCGACATCGTGGTCGGGGCGGAAGCCGGCGGCGGCGGGTACGGCGACCCGTACCTGCGCGACCCCGCATTGGTACTCGACGACGTCGTCGAAGGCTGGATCAGCGCAGACTCGGCCGCCGGCAGTTACGGCGTCGCACTCATCCGCGACGCGGACGGCCACTACCGCGTGAACGAAGAAGCAACCCGAACCCTCAGAGCCAGGAGTCCGCGATGACCACTGCCAAACCCGCGAATACCGAACCCACTCAACCTGATTCGAGCGAGGCAGCGGACGGCCAGCTGAACCAGTTCGGCTACAAGCAGGAACTCTCGCGCGCCCTCGGCAAGTTCTCCTCCTTCGCGGTGTCGTTCAGCGGGGTCGGTATCTCGGCCGGCATCTTCATCACCCTGCCGGTGATCTGGGCGAGTTCGGGCACCATGGGGATCTGGTCCTGGTTGCCCTCGAGTGTCGGCGCCCTGCTCGTCGGTCTCATCTTCGCCGATCTGGTCGGCAGGCTGCCCATCGCCGGTTACGCCTACCAGTGGTCCAGCAGGTTGACGAACAAGCCAATCGGCTGGATGACCGGGGTCGTCGGCTTTATGGGATTCGGGATCGGCTCTGCCGGAACGATATACGGGGTAACACCGTACTTCCTGTCCATCCTGGGCATCGAGACCACACGGAACTCCAACGTCGTCGGTGGCATCGTGTTGACGGCCGTCGTCTGTGCCGTGCTGATCGTCGGCACCCGGTTCGCTGCCTGGGTGAACAACGTGGCGGTCTTCGTGGAGGTGCTGTGCGGCATCGTCGCCGCCGTCGTGCTGTTGATCGTCGCCGTCGTTCGGCATCCCCAACCGGTGTCGGTGCTGTTCCAGGCCGCGCCGGGAACCGAAGGCCAGCCCTACGGCTACGCGTTCCTGCTGGCCTTCCTGCTCGGCGCATTCCTCTACGCGGGCTGGGAATTGCCGGCTGACATGGCCGAGGAGACCAAGGACGCCCCCAACACCGCCGCCCGCACGATGCTGTGGTCGATCGGTGCGGTCGCGATCTCGGGCATCGTCATGGTGGTCGCCTTCAGTTACGCCTCACCCGGCCTGGCGGAGACCCTACAGTCCGCCACCCCCGCGCTGTCCGTCGTCGAGTACCAGTTCGGCCAGACCGTCGCCGAGGTCTACAACGCGCTGCTGCTGGTCACGTTCTTCGCCGTCGCGTTGCTGATCACCGCCGGCGCCACCCGACTGCTGTTCTCCATGGCCCGCGACGGGTTGCCGCCGGGCTCATCGCTGTTCAAGAAGGTCAACTCGCGTAAGACCCCCGCTGCGGCGACGATCTGCGTCGGCGTGTTCGCCATCGTCATGTTCACTGTGCCGCAGCTCTATTCGGCGAATGTGCAGAACACCATCTTCGGGACCGCATCGGTGGGCTACAACCTGGTGTACACACTGGTGGCGGCGATCTTCCTGTACAAAGCGTACAAAGGCGAGCTGCCGCAGAGCTTCGGGAAGTTCTCCCTGGGCCGGTGGGCCAAGCCGGTCGCTCTTGTCGCTTTCCTGTGGCAGCTGTTCGTCGTAGGCACGCTGACGTTCCCGTCGGCCAATCACCAGACTGCCTGGACCGCTGTGATTTTCATCGGACTGGGGGGGATCTGGTACCTGGTGTGGATCCTGCCGCGGAGCCGACGCGCCGCAGCAGTGACCGCGTGAGCACCGCCGGCGCCGAACAGCCGCTGTGGTCACCGGAGCAGGGCTGCGGGGCACCGAGCAATCTGGAGTCCTTCATCGACCACCTCCGTGTCACCAGAGGGCTGGACATCAGTGACTACCAAGGTCTGTGGGAGTGGTCGGTCGCAGAGATCGCCGAGTTCTGGGCGGCCATCTGGGAGTATTTCGATCTGGATTGCGTCAGCGGCTACGACGAGGTCCTGTCAGTAGACGCGCTGCCCGGGGCGCAGTGGTTTTCCGGGGCGCGGATCAACTTCGCCGACCATCTGCTACGCGGCGGATCTCGGGCCACCCCTGCGGTGATCGTGGTCGACGAGTCCGGTAACACGACCACGCTGACGTGGGATGAGTTGCGCCAGAAGGTGTCCGCGTTGGCCACTGCCCTCGACGGGCTCGGTGTCGCCGCCGGTGATGTCGTCGCGGGTTACCTGCCCAACAGCGCAGAGGCGGTCATCGCTTTCCTGGCCGCCGCGTCGTTGGGGGCGGTGTGGTCGGTGGTGGGCTTGGACTACGCGGCTCCCGC
Source organism: Mycolicibacterium komossense (assembly GCF_025822605.1). GTDB lineage: Bacteria > Actinomycetota > Actinomycetes > Mycobacteriales > Mycobacteriaceae > Mycobacterium > Mycobacterium komossense. The sequence goes on from NZ_JACKTY010000020.1 coordinate 312,210, forward strand.
TGTCGTCGACCGGTTCGCCCAGCTTCGCCCTACAGTGTTGATCGCCGCCACCGGGTACCGCTACAACGGCGTGCTGCACGACCGCGCCGACGCGATCGACACCCTGGCGTCAGCGCTGGCCGACAGCGTGATCGCCACGGTTGTCGTCGGGCGCGAAGGGTGTCGCCTGCCCGCGACGCGGGTGCTGCAATGGGATGACCTGACGGTCCCGTCGCCGAATCCCGTCACACCCCTCGTCGTGGACTTCGATCACCCGTTGTGGGTGTTGTTCACCTCGGGTACGACCGGGATTCCCAAGGGCCTGGTGCACAGTCACGGAGGCATCCTCGTCGAGATGCTCAAACAGCTTGCGCTGCACTGGGATGTCACAGCTTCCGATCGCGTCTTCTGGTACACCTCGACGAGTTGGGTGATGTGGAACCTGCAGGTCTCCACCCTTCTGTTGGGCGGCAGCATCGTCTGCTACGACGGGTCGCCCACCTATCCTGACGTCGCCGCCATGTGGCGATTGGTCGCCGCCCACCAGGTGACCTTCTTCGGCACCAGCCCGGGATATCTCCACGCCAGCGCCAAGGCCGGACTGACACCGGGTACCGACTTCGACCTCACGGCGCTGCGGGCGCTGGGCTGTACCGGTTCACCGCTGGCTCCCGATGTGCACCGCTGGGCCCTGGAACACGTTGGCAAAAAACCAGTCTGGTCGATGAGTGGGGGCACCGATGTGGCCAGCGCGTTCGCCGGTGGCGCGCCGAACGCGCCGGTCTGGGCAGGCGAGCTGTCCACCCGCTGCCTGGCCGTCGCCGCACAGTCCTGGGACGAGCGGGGCACCCCCGTGGCCGCCGGCGAGGTCGGCGAACTCGTCATCACCCGGCCGATGCCGAGCATGCCGATCCGGCTGTGGAACGACACCACCGGCGAGCGCTACCGCACCACCTACTTCGGCATGTTTCCCGACGCCTGGCGCCAGGGCGACTGGGTGACCATCACCGCGCGGGGCTCGGTCGTCATTCACGGCCGCTCCGACGCCACCCTCAACCGCAACGGTATCCGGATGGGCAGCGCCGACATCTACGCCGCGGTCGAGACCTTCCCGCAGGTGACGGAATCCCTTGTGGTCGGGGTGGATCGGACCGACGGCAGCTACTGGATGCCACTGTTCGTGACATTGGCGCCGCAGTGCCATCTCGACGAATCCCTGATAGCGCAGATGAAGCTCGCCATCGGGCAGCGAGCCTCCCCACGGCATATCCCCGACGACATCATCGCAGTCCGCGGCATCCCCCACACCCGCACCGGCAAGAAGCTGGAAGTCCCCGTCAAACGGATGCTGCAGGGCGCGGCGGCTGCGGCGGTGGTGTCCCCGGACGCCGTCGACGATGCCTCATTGTTCGACGATTTCGCCGAGATCGCCAGGACCGCCGGACAATCACCTCAGCGGGTGGCCACTTTCTGACGCAACTCGGAGAAGGCGTCGGACTCGGTATCGTAGACGCGGACGATGGCTTCGTCACCGGACTGCAGGAACGTCGACTCCCCCAGCGCGGTGTAGCGCGTCGCACCGATACCGATCAGCACGTTCTTCGGGTGCCCGGCCGCCGCCATCAGCGCACCGACATCCTCCAACGGCGTTTCCGCAGAACCCTTCTGGTTGGCCAGCCGCTCGACGATCCAGTCCAGCAGCACCTCGCCGTAGTACGAGTAACCGAGTAGCGGGCTGTCGACGCCGTATTCGTGCACCTGACCGTCAGCGGTCTGGAGATGACAGACCAGCCGCAGCGTGGCGGTCGGGCCGTCGGGGGTCAGATCGCTGATGTCGAAGAACTCACGGGCAACACCCTTCGACGCCGGTCCCCAGTTCTTCTTATGGCTGATCTTCGGCGCACCGGGGCGGCGGATCGAGCAGTCGTTGAAGGCGCCGAGCGCGAACGGTTCCAGCGAGGCGACCGTGTCACCGGACCACGCAACCTTGCAGGCCAGCCCGACCTCTGGCTCGATCTGCAGGTTCAGCGGCTCGTCGCTCTCGGGCAGGATGATCGCGTCGGAGGACAACGGGAATTCACCGAGGAAGCTGTCGGATCCGGGCGCGTACCAGGGGAAGATTCCCTTGGGGGCAACACCTTCCGATGCGACGTTCACGAAATCGACTGCCTCGCCGGCCTGTTCGAGATGTCCGGCGAAGTTACCGGCAACTCCGAAGCCGAACCACGAATGCAGTTCGTCGAGGTCGATGTCGATCATGGCTCCAGCACCTCCGTGCCGACGTAGGGAACCAGCGCCTCCGGCACCTTGACGCTGCCATCGGGTTGCTGGTGGTTCTCCAGAATCGCCACCAGCCAGCGGGTGGTGCCGAGTGTGCCGTTCAGTGTCGCGGCGATCTGCGGTTTGCCGTTCTCGTCGCGGTAGCGGGTGGCCAGCCGCCGCGCCTGGAACGTGCTGCAGTTCGATGTCGAGGTCAGCTCGCGGTAGGTCTGCTGGGTGGGTACCCACGCCTCGCAGTCGAACTTCCTGGCCGCCGACGACCCGAGATCACCGGCGGCGACATCGATGACCCGGTAGGGAACGTCGATGCGGGCCAACATCTCTCGCTGCCAGCCGAGCAGCCGCTGATGCTCGGCCTGGGCCTCCTCGGGCTTGCAGTAGACGAAGGCTTCGACCTTGTCGAACTGGTGCACCCGAATGATGCCCCTGGTGTCCTTGCCGTAGCTGCCCGCCTCGCGGCGAAAACACGATGACCACCCCGCATAGCGCATCGGCCCGGCCGACAGGTCGAGGATTTCACCGGAGTGGTAACCCGCCAGCGGCACCTCCGAGGTCCCGACCAGGTACAGATCGTCGTCGTCCAGATGGTAGACCTCGTCGGCGTGGGCACCGAGAAAGCCTGTGCCGGCCATGATCTCGGGCCGAACCAGCACTGGCGGGATCATCAGGGTGAAGCCGGCTTCAGTGGCCAGCCGAACCGCCAGCTGTAGCAGCCCGAGCTGGAGCAGCGCACCGCGGCCGGTCAGGAAGTAGAACCGCGAGCCCGACACCTTGGCGCCGCGCTCCATATCGATCAGGTGCAGCGCCTCACCGAGCTCGAGGTGATCCTTCGGATTCTCGATCACCGGCGGGTGGCCGACGGTGTCCAGGACGACGAAATCGTCCTCGCCGCCTGCGGGCACACCGTCGATGATGACGTTGGAGATCGCCAGGTGGGCCGCGGTGAACGCCGCCTCGGCCTCAGCCTGCTGAACCTCGGCCGCCTTGACGCCGGCCGCGAGTTCTTTGGCGCGCGCCAGCACCGCCGGTCTGTCCTCAGGCGAGGCGGCGCCGACCTCGCGGCTCACGCCCTTCTGCTCGGCGCGCAGGGTATCGGCAGTGGAGATGGCAGCCCGACGCGCCGTGTCGGCGGACAGCAGCGCATCGACGAGGGCTGGATCCTCGCCACGACTGGTCTGCGAGCGGCGGACAGCATCGGGGTCTTCCCTGAGCAACTTCAGGTCGATCACGGCGAGAACACTACCTACCTCGGGTTGGCCCGGACTCGCCGAACATCTCGAGGTAGCCGCCGCGCTCGAACATCCGCGCGGTGTCGATGGCATTCGGTGCCCCGCCGGTCGGATCGGCACCGGCATCGACCAGCACTCGGACCACGTCGTCCGCGCCCTTGAACACCGCGCCGGCCAGGGGCGACTGGCCCCGGTCGTTGACCCGGTTCACGTCGGCGCCGCGGTCGGCCAGTGTCCGGACGGTGTCGGCATGACCGTGGTAGGCGGCCAGCATGACCAGTGTGTCCCCCGCGGCGTTGGTCAGATCGACGGGCGCTCCGGCGTCGAGGTAGGCCGCCAGGGAGATCGCCTCCCCGGCCCGGGCCATCTCGAAGAGCCGCTGGGCGAGGCCGAGCACCTCGTCGTCCAGATCGTCAACCGGATCCGTCATGAGCACCAACGTAGCTCCGGACCAGCGCCACTACAGCACAACCACGTAACGTTACAACTGCATCACTTGTCACAGCACCGGACACGCCTGTCACAATGGAGCCGATGTTGGACGCACCTGAGAAGGCCGAATCCGTCGACGACCAGCCCGAGCGCCGGCCTGAACGGTTCTCTTGGCTGCGCACTCTCCGGGCCACGTCCACGCGCCGCGCGCTGCTGCTGACCGCACTCGGCGGGCTGTTGATCGCCGGCATCATCACCGCGATTCCGGTCAACGGAACCCAGAGCGGTCTGGTGGCGTATCTGGAGCCCAAAAAGGGTGTCGGCACCGGCGGTGGCAGCAACCAGACCTTCGATCAGGCCGAGGCCGGGAAGTGCCTGAACTGGACCGGTAAGGACCCCGACGGCGCCACACTCGTGGACTGCAAGGACGACCACCGCTTCGAGGTCGCCGAAGCGGTGGACATGCGCACCTTCCCCGGCGCCGAGTACGGCCCCGACGCCGCGCCGCCCTCGCCGGCCCGAATCCAGCAGATCACCCAGGAGCAGTGCCAGGCCGCCGTGCGGCAGTACCTCGGCCCGAAATTCGACCCCAACAGCCGGTTCGTCGTCAGCATGCTCTGGTCAGGCGACAAAGCGTGGCGCCAGTCCGGCGAACGGCGGATCCTGTGCGGACTCCAGTTGGCCGGCCCCGACGGCCAGCAGCTGCCGTTCAAGGGCAAGGTAGCCGATATCGACCAGTCCAAAGTGTGGCCCGCAGGAACCTGCGTCGGGATCGATCCCGCCAGTAACCAACCGACCGACACACCGGTGGACTGTGCCGCGCCGCACGCCATGGAGGTCACCGGCGCGGTGAACCTGGCCGAGAAGTTCCCGGGCGGTCTGCCCGCGGAACCAGACCAGGATGCGTTCATCAAGGACAGCTGCACCAAGATGACCGACGCCTATCTGGCACCAGTCCAGCTGCGGGCCACGACGCTGACATTGACCTACAACACGATCTCGCTGCCCAGCTGGGCAGCGGGCAGCCACCAGGTGGCCTGCAGTATCGGCGCGACGCTGGGTAACGGCGGCTGGGCCACCCTGCTCAACAGCGCCAAGGGCCCGGTGCTGATCAACGGCCAGCCGCCGGTCGCACCGCCGGACATCCCGCAGGAGCGGCTCAACATGCCGCCGATCCCGCTGCCCGATCCGTCGTCTGCGCAGCAGCCCTCCTACGACTCGACGTACGACTCGTCGGGTTCCGGATCCTCGTCCTCGTCCTCGTCCTCATCCTCGTCGTCGTCGTCGTCGTCGAGCCAGACCGGCAGCAACCAGCATCTGCCGGGCCAGCCCTCCACCAGTGCCACCACTTCGGTGGCCCCGACGACCGGGCAGAGCGTGCCTCCGACGCAGGGCAATACGTTCAACCCGCTGCCGCCCGGCGCACCGCCTGCGCCGGTGGATCCCCTCGCGCCGCCGCCCGCCGATGCACCGCCGCCCGCTGATGCACCGCCGCCCGCCGGCGGACCGCCGATGGAAGCACCGATACCCGGCCCAGCGCCGGGCCCGGTCATCCTGCCGCCCCCGGCCTGATCGGCATGGCGGTTCAGATGAGCCCGCAGAAGTTCGACGAGCTGGTCTCCGACGCACTCGACCAGATTCCGCAGCGTCTTGCCGCGGCGATCGACAATGTCGTCATCCTGGTCGAGGCCCGGCACCCCGAAGAGCCCAGCCTGCTGGGTCTGTACGAAGGCATCGCGCTGACCGAGCGCGACTCCTTCTATGCGGGTTCACTGCCGGACGCGATCACCATCTACCGTGACGCGATTCTCGATATCTGTGACAGCGAGGAACAGGTGGTCGAAGAGGTCACGATCACCGTGGTCCACGAGATCGCCCACCACTTCGGTATCGGCGACGACCGCCTGCACGAACTCGGCTGGGCCTGACTTCCGTGGCGCGGCGCCACCGGATTGTCCGCCGGCAGTGGTAGGAACGGCCCATGGGCGTGCGGTGTCGGGAGTGCGAGGCAGGGCTGCAACACTGCCACGGCACTCTCATCCGGCATGCGCTGTGGCGCAGCGAGTGCACCGATGAGGACTGCACCACCCCCGAGGTGATCGTGCACACCCTCGTCATCGACTGCGATGTCGTCGGGTGCGAATGCACTCAGCCCATCGGGTCCGATGCGGCCTTCACGTCCTCGACCGGATCGGCGGCCCGCTCGGGATAGAACGGCGGCGACTGCGAGCCCCAGTGCAGGCAGCTCCATCGCCCGTCGGTGATCGGCGCCAGCACCACCGACTCCGTGTTGGCCAGATGGTGCTCCAGCGCGAAATGTGCTTCGACGCCGCCGAGGATCGCGCCGACCAACCGGATCGCAGCGCCGTGGCTGACGACGACGATATCGCTGGTCCAATCATGGTCGTCGAGATAGCGCATCCGCAGATCGGTCAGCACCGGCACATACCGCTCGAGCACCTCGGTCCCGGACTCCCCGCCCGGCATCGACACGTCCAGGTCGCCGTCGTGCCAGCGCCGGTAGACACGATCGAATTCTTCCACCGCCGCGTCGTCGTTGCGATTGTCCAGATCACCGACTTGCACCTCGTAGATGCCGTCCAGCTCATGGGTGGGCACGTTGAGCTCGGCACCGATCTCCCCAGCCGTCTGCAGCGCCCTGGTGGCAACCGAGTGGGCCAGCAGTCCGGGCGCCTGGGCGACGCCCCTGGCGAATGTCCTGGCCTGTTCGCGGCCCTGCGGCGTCAACTCGGCACCCGGCGGGCGGGTGTCGAGCCGCTTGTCCACGTTGCCGTACGACTGCCCGTGCCGGACCAGTACCAACCGCCCGCTCATGACTTTGCCTCACCGTCCGCGCCTGGGGCCGAATCCATCGGCCACGATCCGAGATACCGCACTGCAGTACAACGCCGGTCGAGCGCCTCGAGTGCCTCCGCGACCGGTTCGTCGTCGAGATGGCCCGCGAAGTCGAGGAAAAAGACGTATGTGCCCAGCTCGACGCGGGTCGGCCGGGATTCGATGCGGGTCAGGTCGATATCCCGGACGGCGAACTCGTTCAGCGCGCCGACCAGGGCACCCGGCACGTTGGCCAGGCGCAGCACCACCGATGTCCGGTCGGCTCCGGTTCGCGCCGGCGCGGGCGCCGGCCGGCCGACGAGGACGAACCGGGTGCGCGCATTGGGTTCGTCGACCACCCCGTCCGCGAGTGTCGGCAGAGCGTAGATCTGCGCGGCCAGCGCGGTACTCACCCCCGCGTCGGCCCGGCCGGCCACGACGTCTTCGGCGGCACCGGCATTGGAGATCGCCGGCACGACGGTGGCGTGCGGCAGGTGCTCGCTCAGCCAGCGCCGCACCTGGGCCGCCGCGACCGGGAAGGCGGCGACTGTCCGGACGTCGTCAGCTGTCGTGCCTGGTGCGACGACGATGCTGAACGCCACATCAAGGGTCAATTCGGCGAAGATCTGGAGTTCGGGGTCGACCGCGAGGCTGTCGAGCGTCGGCAGGACCGACCCGTCGATGGAGTTCTCGATCGGCACGCAGGCGTAGTCGGCAGCGCCGCTGCGCACTGCCGCCAGCGCGGCCGGTGTGCTGTCGGTCGGTTTCTCGTCGCACTCGGTGCGGATGTCGCCGGGGATCAGGCCGGCGCGCGACATGTCGATCAGCGCCGCTTGCGAGAAGGTCCCCCGGGGACCCAGGTAGGCGATGGAGACCACAGCCAACCCTAGCCGGACGCCGATGCAGAACGACGCCGATGCAGAACAAGGTACGAGTGATGCAGAGATGCCCGGCAGTGGTCCAGTGGAACGCCTTGCGCAGCCGACGCAGACTTAGTTAAGTTAGGCTTACCTCAGTTACAGACTCCTCACCCGAATCAGGCGGAAGGTCACTCCTATGTCATTGGCGACGCTGCACGGACCCACGACAGCTGAGCGGATCCGCAGCGCCTGCGTGCGTGCCGGCAGTGCGATCCTGGCGCTGGAAGGTTCGGAGCCCGAGACCACCGCTGTGCACCACCTATTGGCCGACGGTTCGTTCGCGATCACCGTGCCGTCCATCGGGGTGGCCGCCGCCACTGTCGTCAGCTCCGGCCATGCCGGCGTCCAAGCGGTGCTCGAGCTGACCGACTATGCGCCGCTGCCCCTGCGGGAACCCGTGCGCTCGCTGGTGTGGATCCGCGGCCGGCTCTACCCGGTGCCGTCGTCCTCCGTGCGAGAGGTGCTCGACCTCGTCGCCATCGAGAACCCCAATCCCGCTCTGCTGCAAGTGGGTTCGGACTACACCCTGCTTCGGCTGGAGATCGAATCGGTGGTGGTCGCAGACGCGACCGGAGCCGAATCGGTGGGCGTCAGCACCCTGCTCGAGGCGCAGCCGGACCCGTTCTGCGCCATGGAGACCTGCTGGCTGCGCCATATCGACGCCGACCACCACGACATGGTGGACCGCCTGGCCTCCAAGCTGCCGGGCCAGCTGCGCCGCGGACGGGTCCGCCCGCTGGGCCTGGACCGTTACGGGGTGCGGCTGCGGGTCGAGGGGGAAGACGGCGATCACGACGTCCGGCTGCCCTTCGGTAAGCCGGTCGACGACGTTCATGGTTTGAGCCAGGCGATCCGCATTCTGATGGGCTGCCCGTTCGTGAACGGACTGCGCGCCCGACGAACCTGATCGGGCTGCCGCTACCGTGGCGGGGTGACACGGCCGGTCGATCCGCATCCTGGCGGGCTGCCCCCGCCCGAGCGGCGGGCGATGCGCATCGAGATCGTCGTCGTCCTGGCGGTCACGTTCGGGATGAGCGCGGTGACGGCGACGCTGCAGCTGATCGATTTCGTGCTGCGCGGTCTGGCCGGCCAGCGCGTCGCCCTGAATCCGCGCCGCTCCTATTACGACCTGATCGACCTCGGCCTGAACCTGGCGTTCATCGTGCAACTCGTCGCCTGGGGCGGGCTCGCCGTCTACCTGTTATGGCGCACCGGGTTGAGCCCGGCCCGTATCGGTTTGCGACGGTTTCGCGTGAAACCAGACCTCCTCGGCGGCCTGGGTCTGGCCGCGCTGATCGGCATCCCCGGCCTCGGCCTCTACCTCGTCGCGCGGTACCTGGGCTTCAGCGCCGAGGTCGTCCCGACCGAGCTGACCGACTCGTGGTGGCGGGTACCAGTGCTGATCCTGTCCGCGTTCGCCAACGGCTGGGCCGAGGAAGTCGTCGTCGTCGGCTATCTGCTGACCCGGCTCGACCAACTCCAGGTGAGTCGTACCAAGGCGCTGATCTGGTCGAGCGTGCTGCGCGGCAGCTATCACCTCTATCAAGGGTTCGGCGCCGGAGTCGGCAATCTGGCAATGGGCCTGGTGTTCGGTTACACCTGGCGGCGCAGCGGCCGGCTGTGGCCGCTGATCATCGCGCACGGCGTCATCGACACCGTCGCATTCGTCGGCTACGCGCTGCTGGCGCAGCGCCTGGGCTGGGCGACACCGACCAAGCCGACGTGAGCCTGGCACTGTCGGCCAGCGCGTAAATTGTCCTGGTGAATGACGATCGGCGGGTCCCGCCCGGGGATCCCCGCTCCCGTCGGCCCGAGCCAGCCTCGGAGCCGACGCAGTTCATTCGCCGCGATCCGGCCTACCGGCCACAGACCGGCCGGCCGGCGCCACCCCCGCCACGGCATCCGCAGGCGCAACCGCTGCCGCCACCTCCGCAACGCCGACCGCCGCCCCCACCACCACCACCTCGTCGGCCACCACCACCTCGTCGGCCGCCGCCCGCGGCGCTTCCTGCCCAACCCGTCGCACCACCGCGGCCATCGGTCCGCACCAAGCGACGCCGTCCGCCTGTGCTGCGCATCCTGTTCACCATGCTGCTGGTGGTGGTTCTGGCTCTCGCCGGGACCACCTACTGGATCGAGCATTCGCTGCACCACACCGCTGCGCTGGCGGATTATCCGGACCGTCCCGCAGCAGGCCAGGGGACCACTTGGCTACTTGTCGGGTCCGACAGCCGGGCCGGCCTGACCGAAGCGCAGCAAGCCGAGCTGAGCACCGGCGGCGATCTCGGCAACGGCCGCACCGACACGATCCTGCTGGTGCACGTGCCCGGCGTCGGGTCCAGCACCCCCACCACGATGGTGTCCATCCCCCGCGACTCGTACGTGCCGATACCCGGCCACGGCGAAGACAAGATCAACGCGGCCTTCGCCATCGGTGGTGCGCCGCTACTGGCCCGGACTGTCGAACAAGCGACGGGACTGCGGCTCGACCATTACGCCGAAGTCGGCTTCGACGGTTTCGCCGTTCTGGTCGACGCGCTCGGCGGCGTGACCGCATGCCCTGCCGACCCGATCGACGACCCCCTCGCCGGCATCGACCTGCCCGCCGGCTGCCAGACGCTGGACGGGCGCAGCGCGCTGGGGTACGTCCGCTCTCGCGCCACCCCCCGCGCCGATCTCGACCGGATGACCAACCAGCGTCGGTTCATGGCCGATCTCCTGAGCAGGGCCACCAGTCCGGCGGTCTGGCTCAACCCGTGGCACTGGTATTCGGTGCCGCATGCCGCCGTGGATGCACTCACCGTGAACGACGGCGACCATGTCTGGGACCTGGCTCGACTGGGTTGGGCCCTGCACGGAAACACCACCGCCATTACAGTGCCGATCGGCGAATTCACCACCGGTGACGTGGGTTCGGTCGTCGTATGGGACCACTCCGCCGCCGGCCAACTGTTCGAGGCACTGGCCGCCGACCGACCGGTGCCGCAGGCCGCGCTGGACGCCCAGCCGTAGGCACCGATTTCGACCCCGAAATCGCTAAGGTGAGTCCTCGTGACTTCAGAGGACTCCCCGTCGTTCCAAGATCTACTCATCGAGCAGGTCGGCAACGAATTCGCCGCTTCACAGCAGTACGTCGCCGTCGCGGTGTACTTCGACGGCGAGGATCTGCCACAACTGGCCACCCGGTTCTACCGGCAGGCGCTCGAGGAGCGCAATCACGCCATGATGATCGTCCGGTATCTACTGGACAAGGATGTGCAGGTCGCCATTCCCGGGGTGCCCGCCGTGGTGACCGAGTTTCATTCGGTGCGCCAACCCGTCGAACTGGCGCTGAACCAGGAGCGCGGCGTGACCGAGCAGATCACGCGGTTGGCGCGGGCCGCCCGCGACAGCGGCGACTACCTCGGCGAGCAGTTCATGCAGTGGTTCCTCAAGGAGCAGGTCGAAGAGGTCGCCTCGATGACCACCCTGCTGACGATCGTCGACCGCGCCGGCGACAACCTCTTCCACCTGGAGAACTTCGTCGCCCGCGAACTCAACACCGCAGCGACCACCGATGCGACGGCGCCCGCCGTCGCAGGCGGTGCCGTCTAAGCCCGCAGCAAACTGTGTCTGGCGTCACCGTAAGGCGGCGGCCACGATTCACCCTACTTCGGTCAGGCTCGCCTCAGTTAGCATCACCTTCGATGACATGCCTTCTGAGCTGCAGTATTGTCATTCGTATGCTTAATCACGGCGCATCCGACACCAAATTCCAGGCCCTGCTGCAGGAGCAGGTCCGCCACGAATTCACCGCGTCGCAGCAATACATTGCGATCGCCGTGCACTTCGACGGTGACGACCTGCCGCAGCTAGCCGCGCATTTCTACGGGCAGGCCATCGAAGAGCGCAACCACGCGATGATGTTGGTGCGCCATCTACTCGACCGCGACATCAAGGTGGACATCACCGGTATCGACGCGGTGCGCAACGATTTCGACTCTCCGCGGGAAGCCCTGAGCCTGGCGCTGGATCAGGAGCGCACGGTCACCGAGCAGATCACGGCACTGGCGGCCGCCGCCCGTGACGAGCACGACTTCCTCGGCGAGCAGTTCATGCAGTGGTTCCTCAAGGAGCAGGTCGAAGAGGTCGCCTCGATGACCACCCTGTTGCGGATCGCCGACCGGGCCGGTGCCAACCTGTTCGAGCTGGAGGATTTCGTCGCCCGCGAAATGACCGGGGCTGCAGCCGATCCCACCGCACCAAGCGCTGCCGGCGGCGCGATCTAGGACCGGTCAGCCGTCACGGCCCGCGCCTGTCAGCCCGTCCTGTAGCCATCCCTTGGTCCGGCCGGGATGGTTGGTGGCGATCCACGCCACCCCGACGTCTCGGCAGAACCCGACGTCCTCGTAGTGGTCGACCGTCCAGCAGTACAGGGCCCTGCCCTGTGCGGCTGCGCGGTCGACCAACTCAGGATGCTCACGCAGGGTGGCGATCGACGGTCCGACGGCGGTGGCCCCGACGGTTGTCGCGGCGCTGCCGTTGAGGTAGCGCGAAGTGTCGCCCAGCAGGACAGTGGGCAGCAGCGGCGCGGCACGTCTGATCCGCCATACCGCGGCGGCCGAGAAAGACATCACCACCGCGCGGGACAGGTCCGCCGACGCCGGTGAGGCGATGCCGTAGCGATGCAGCAGCGCCAACACCTTGCTCTCGACCAGTGCGCCGTAGCGGACGGGATGCTTGGTTTCGATGAAGAGTTTGACCGGGCGGTTCCAGTCCAGCACCAGCGTGACGAGGTCGTCGAGGGTGAGCAGCCCGGTATCGCCCTGACTCCCGTCGGGGCGCCAGCTGCCGTGCCAGGAGCCGTAGTCCAACTCGCGTAGTTGGGCCAGCGTCATCTCACTGACCAAGCCGGTGCCCGTCGAGGTGCGGTCGACACGCCGGTCGTGCACGCACACCAGGTGACCGTCACGGGTGAGCCGGACGTCGCACTCGACACCGTCGGCACCCTCCTCCAGGGCCAGCTGGTACGCGGCCAGAGTGTGCTCGGGACGGTCCGCCGACGCGCCACGATGGGCTACGACGAAGGGGTGCCCGTCGACCGACTTCATAGGCCTATGCTGCCGGTTCCTGGCCTTCTCGCTCAACCGCTGCGCCGGATTCGGGGGTTTCCCGCTGGTCAGCGGGAACGACGACCCAGCGGTGCGCCGGCCTTTCCACCGGCTTGCGCTCGAATCCGAGGTATACCCGGGCCAGTGAGACCGCTGCCGCCAAGCCGAGCAGGTACGCGAGGGTCATCGTCACGGTGTTGTCGGCAATACCCTGCGCATCATTGGTGAAGCTGGTCGCCAGCGCCCAGATCGACACCACGGTGCTCAGCACCCACAGCACCCACCAGACGATGACGGGCTTACGCAGTCGTGTGTAGACACCTTCGATGGTCGCCATCTCGATGACGTACACAGGCGCCCAGAACAGGTTGACCACCGGCACCAGGCAGCCGACCCACAGCGCCCACGTCGGTCGGGGTTCGGTCACCAGGTGATGCGTATAGACCGCCACCCGCCGGGCGATCAGCCAGTTGATCAGGACCAGTGCGCAGCCGATGACGGCGAAGATGGCCAGCACGCTGGCCAGAACGCCGATCCAGAGTGCGGCACCCGCCAGCAACGGGTTCAGCAGGGTCGTCCGATTGACGATCAGCAGGACGTACCGCAGCACATGCACCAGCGCCGCGAAAGCCAGGATGGCGGCAGCTGTCACCAACGCCAGGCGCACCACCGTCGCCGGGGGGCCGCCTCGCGGGGGTGCCGGTGGCGCTGCGGCGTTGGGATCGATGTAGTCGCGCAGACCCCACCGCGGGATGACGTCATACCGCGGGGTCGGACCAAGTTGGCGGCGCCGACGGTGCGGTACCGGCGCGGCCCCTGGCCGCACGGCGATCCACCGGTAGCCCGGTGGCAGGCGGATGTCTGGGCGCTGACCGCCGCGTTGTTCGGCCGGCAGCGGGGGCGCACCACCCGGTCGACCCCAGTTGGGGTCAGGGGCGGGGCGCACTTCGTTGGACGGCGGCAACAGCGTTCCATGGCACCGCGGGCACCATGCGCGTTGCTTGTCACGCACGTTCCATCGCGTGCCGCACGCCGAACACACCTGGATCACCCGACCAGAGTAGCGAGGCGACCGATGCGGAGCGCTTTCCTCCGCTGAGGAGCCGAGAAATAAAGGCGCGAGGCGACCGATGCGGAGCGCTTTCCTCCGCTGAGGAGCCGAGAAATAAAGGCGCGAGGCGACCGATGCGGCGAGGAACGAGACGGCTCAGGAGGCGGGCAACAGCCTCGGCGGAGGGGTCAGACGGTCCCCGGGGAGCCTCCGTCGGTGATCACCGGGCGCCCTGCACCAGCCCAGGCCAACATGCCGCCGTTGACATTGACGGGCTCGTAGCCGTTGCGCTGCAGATACTGCGACACCCGCAGAGACCGGCCGCCTGCGTGGCAGATGACGTACAGCGGCTTCTCGGGATCGATCTCACCCATCCGGGCAGGGACGTCACCCATGGGGATGTGCTGAGCCCCTGGCGCGTGACCGCGCTGCCACTCGTCGTCTTCGCGGACGTCGAGCAGAACCGCCGACGCGCCGAATTCGACGGGAATCCCCGCTACCTGCTCCTCTGGCACAGCTGCGTCATCCATGCTGTCGATCCTGTCACGCGACGGCGGACCGCTCCACTATGAACGGCGGTGAACGTGGCGGTTACGTATGAGCTGTGCGCTCCAGCAATCCCGTGACTATCCACAGTTTCCACAGGTTTATCCACAGGCGGTGTGAGCCCGGCGATGGGGCAAAGCCGAGCAGAAGGGGCATGCGGGCGAAGCGGACTGTGGATAACCGAGGGCCGTTGTGAGGGCGCGATCAACAAGGCGACGGACAGCGGAGCGAAATCGAACACTCGACCGTGCAACGCGGGCGACGCGCACTGGTCACCTCGTGAAAACTGACCGCAAGCCGCACCAACGCCTCCGGATTCCCCGGTATTCCGAGATGCAAACACGCCCGGCGAAAACTATCCGACCGGGCAGTACGGGTCCGATTTTCCCCAGCTATCCGGAAGGGTTATGATCGCCGTCACTAGGCGTGTTGTGATACATCTCACTGGGGGTCGCGAGTGTTGACTAGGCAGATGGGGAGCGCGTGATGGCTATTCAACCGACTGGACCGCGAATCGCTGCGGCGACACCGCACTGGTCCGTACCCTCGTCGACCTGCAACCGGTCCTACCTGCTGGCGGGTCTGCGCGCCGTCGTGATCGCCCTGCTGCTGCTCGGGGTGCTCGCGCTCATCATCCTGACGTAACCGAGCCGTCGTCGCGGTAGGAAAGCGTCCACACCACGCGATACGAGCCGGCGGCGGGTATCCAGCCGAATCGCCGTGAATCCACCACTCCCGGCGCGTGCGGATTGTCCGAGCAGGCCTCGAACGTCGCGGTCCGGCCGCTGCCTCGCACTTCTCCGACACGTTTGATCAGCCACCGAGATGGCAACGTCGGATCAGGGAACACCCGTAACTGCCCGCTGCGTACCCGGCCGCCGCGCAACGCCAGCAGCCCGTCGCCCGGATTCAGCGTGGGACGCATCGAATCCTCGACGACAGCGAATCGCCGTACTGGCCAACGACGTGGTGAACGGGACGGCACAACCGGGAAGTGTAGGTTTTCGTGCCGCGTGTGGCGGGGTAGTTTAGGGCCATGCTGCTGCATCGACTCTTCTCCAACGCGACCCCCGCCCACGCCCACTGCGACCTGTACTGCGGTGTCTACGACCCAGCGCAGGCGAAGATCGAGGCGCTGTCCTGCCTCAAGACGCTTCAGAAATACCACGACTCGGACGACGACCATTTCAAGACGCGCGCCATCATCATCAAGGAGCAGCGCGCTGAAGAGGTCAAGCACCACCTGACCGTGCTGTGGGCTGACTTCTTCACCAAGGACCACTTCGAGCAGTTCCCCAACCTGCACCAGCTGTTCTGGGACGGCGTGCATGGCGCAGGCGATGTGAAGAAGTCGCTCGATATCGCCGTCGCCGAGAAGCTGCTGAAGACCATCGACGAGATCTCCGACATCTTCTGGCAGACCGAAAAGGCCAAGGGCATGGGCGTTTATCCGCCTGCCTGATCTGCCACCGAGTCTCGACCGGATACCGGGGCGCCGTGCGTCATGCACGGCGCCCCGCTCTATGTCCGGACCATTAGCACTCGTGTCCTCTTGCGTGCCAACGGTGTTGTGCCCCATCCTGAGCTCACGGCCCGCAGGCGTGTCGCACGCAAGTCCGAACCGAGCAGTCGCGGAGGGCAGATGGAAACAGGGTCAGGGCGGGCAATCGGACTCGCCCCCTTTCATTCCCGAGGTGCCCTCAAGGGTTTCGTGGTATCCGGTCGGTGGCCGGACTCGACCAAAGAATGGGCGCAGCTGCTGATCGTCGCGGTCCGCGTCGCATCCCTGCCTGGATTGCTCTCCACCACAACGATTTTCGGCGTACGCGAGGAACTACCCGACGCTCCGGAGCCCGGCACGGTCGGCCTGGTCTTGGCCGAGGGCACCGTGGTGGGCGAGTCGGCAATCTCTGCAGGGTATTTCGCCGACCATCAGCCGCCCGCCCTGCTGATGCTCCATCCGCCCTCAGAGACCATGCCCTCGCTGCCCGAGTGCGCCGGCGCCGCATCGGGCTGCGTGCTGCTGCCGGGACTACCGCATCTGGGCCTTGAGCACCGTGCGGCGTGGGTCGAGGCGGAATCCGACGGGACAATCACGTCGATGGTCAGCCGCGTCGGCGTCGACCCGATCAGCCATCCCGACACCGCGATCCTGGCGATGCTGCTCGCTGCCTGAGGCCCCGAGGGGCCACTGGCCTGCATTGCAGCCGTCGGCAGGCCGGTCGTCGGAATCCCCCGGTGTTGACCGGGTACGGTTCACGCCACCTACGGATACCGCGGGCACAGTTTCGCTGATGGCTTAACTCGACATTGCCAGGGTTGGCCATGCCTGCGCCTGCGACACTGTGACGAGTCGGTGAGCCATCCTTCGGATTGCGCTGCGGCGTTTCACCGGCAGCAAAGATACGCGCGTTTACACTGAGCTCGGGCGGTCGTTGCCCGGTAACGGCACTGTTTGTCAGTGGACAGCCGTCAAGGTTGGCGGCTCTCGGCGGTGTTGCACAGGCCCCTGACATTTGCCTTGGTGCAAGGTACGCGCATGCTACGGATTTCGCAGGAGTGCCCGCGACGGGCCCGGTCAGGGCCCGAAATCTCGTTGGCCGTCAATTTCGCAGTCGTTTGCACTTGGTTGTGGCGATAACAGTCGCTACGATAATCAGCAAATACGCCTACGGGTACGTTCGCTCTGCCAGCAAGTGGAGGTCAAAACCATGAGCACGACGTTCGCTGCGCGATTGAATCGCCTGTTCGACACCGTGTACCCGCCCGGACGCGGGCCGCATACGTCCGCCGAGGTGATCGCCGCCCTGAAGTCAGAGGGCGTCACCATGTCGGCTCCGTACCTGTCCCAGCTGCGGTCGGGCAACCGGACCAACCCGTCATCGACGACGATGGCGGCGCTTGCCAACTTCTTCCGGATCAAGCCCGCTTACTTCACCGATGACGAGTACTACGAGAAGCTCGACAAGGAGCTGACGTGGCTCGCCAACATGCGTGACGAGGGTGTGCGTCGCATTGCGGCCCGCACCGTCGGGTTGTCCGTCGAGGCCCAGCAGGACCTGGTCCAGAAGGCCGAAGAGCTGCGTCGCCGGGAACACCTCGACGATTAGCCCGGCGGTCAGCCCGCCGCAGCAGGTCACACGGCTGGTAAACGGAGATTCCTCCGTCGACGCCCGGTGAACGATTAACGCGTCAGCTTGCGGTACTGCCGTGCGATCGCGATGATCCATTCGCGGTCGGAGTAGCTGTCCGGCTGCCGTAGCCATCCCAGACCCGGGAAATCTCCCTCGGCTGCATGCTGTCTGCCATCCCGGCCGGCGTAGATCCATTTCGCGATCCTGCGTGCCTGCTCGTCCGGTGAGATGGCGGGCTGCTCGACATCGGTCAAGGTGCCCGGGAGGTCGAAATCGGCCGGGCCGCCGCCATGGCTGCGCTGCGCCCGTTGGGTGGCGGTCGCCTCCAGAAAAAGGGCGTCGGAGATGAGTGACAGCCGCTCGGCGACCCGGAACACCAGCGGACCGCGCGGGCGTACACCGATCCCGATATCGGGCTGACGCTTTTCCAGCTCCGCCAGCAGCGGCTCGATGAGCCGCAGCTCTCGCCGGCCCGTGAACCAGTCCTCCACTGTAGGCAACAGCGAGCCCGCCGCTACCACCGCCATCGCGCAGCCGAGCAGGGCCGCAGCCGTTCCGACGCCGACGAGATGGGTGGTGCCGGTGGCCCGGATCAGGAAGAACGCGCTGGCGAGCAGGATCAGCACGATGCCGACGGTGAAGACGAAAAGTGCGCGACCGCGCCGGCTACGGTTCGAGTGCCGCATACCGGCCCAGGTCACCAGGGTCAGCGCGAGCAGCACGTACAACAGCGGCAGCAGCCAGGGCAGCGACGTCTTCGAGGTGCCCAGGTTGCGCGCCAGATACTGCTCGGCCGACATCTCCGGTTGCTGACCCCCGGCGAAGAAAAGGGCGAAGCTGACGACGGCGATCACGGTGGCAATGCCGTACTGTGCCATGGCAATTCGGCGCACCACGGTCGGCGTACGAGCGGACGCGACGCTGGTGATCATCACGCAGCTGCCGGCCGCGCAGGCCACCAACGCGACCTGGCTGAGCCCGACCGAGATGTTCGGCCAGTGCAGCGCAGTGTCAAGCAGCAGTGACAGCGGCTGCCAGTTCAGTGCCGCGACAATCGCCAGGCTGCCGAGAGCGATGATCATCGCGGCGCTGACCAGCGACTGCTTGTTGACCAGTGCCCAGCCGACGCGCACTCCGGTCGCCATCCCAAGGAGCCCGGCGATCACCCAGACGGTCAACCAAATGCCTCTCCCAGGCGGACCTGCACAATCGAGGCGCGGTCTGATGGCATCCGGCCGAGGCGATAGATCAGCAACGCCGCGAAATCCTCGGCTTCCTGTTCGGCGTCTTCGCCGCTGGGACCCATGCAGCCTGTCCGCTGGTTGAGCATGTAGCCGATCAGGTCGTCACTGGCGAACTCGGCGGTGTCCATGGCCGCCTGGGCGACGGGCATACCCTCGTGACCAAGCACGAGGTGCCCGAGTTCGTGCGCCAACGTCCGCTCCCAGGTCGGCAGCCCCTGCTGGATCAGAAACACGTCGCGGTCGGCGTACTGCCGCCACTGACCGCACACGCCGGGCGGCAGGTCCGCCGTCGTGAGCTCGATGGCTCGACCCCGGCTCTCGCTCACTGCGGTCAGCAATCGATGCAGGGTGACTTCGCCTCGGCGGGGCGCCAGTTCCAGCACATCGCTCACCGCCCGAGTCACGCTTCGGCTAGCTGGCATGTCCCCCCCTTCTCCGTTGTGCTGTCTCATCGGGTAGCGAAGACAGCGACTCCAGCACGATCAATGGAGGAACCGCGAGGTCCCGCCGGCGCGCACCGCAAGACCAGCTTTGGCCTGGCGATACCCTACTAAGCCCCCCGCGGCGGTTAGTGCCAAAATCCCCGCCACACCCGGGACCGCCAAGCCTGCAACCTCGACCATTCTCGCTGATCGAAGGTATTCGGGATACCCCGCGCGGAATGTCTCCGGCAGCGCGCCCCGGGCGGGCACTGCAGCCGGCACGGTGACGCGGCTCGTCGGTGCCTCCTGGACCGGTGCACGGGCCGCAGGCGGCGGTGCTGCCGGTGGCGGCGGAACGGCTCGTACCGGCACGTTGATGGCCGGCAGCGACACCACGATCACCGGCAAGGCAACCGGGAGAGGCGCCAGGGCTGGCAGCAACGCTCCGCCGCCGTCCACGGCAATAGGCTCAGCAGGTCCAACGGGTACACCCGATGCGGTGGCGGTTGGCCGCTGGAGCGAGTGTTTACCGGTCGACGGTATGCCGCCACCGCTGCCCCCGTTCCCGCCACTGGGTGGCGACGCGGGCGGCGGTTTGCCGTTGCCGCTGCTACCGCCCGAGCCTTTACCTCCGCCGACGCCACCGGGCCCGCCGTCGCCGCCACAGGGATCACCGCCGCCAGGGTCGCCGTGGTGGCCACCTGGCCAGTGACCGGGCGGACCGTGGTGCCCATCCCCGTGCCCGTGGCTATCGCCGTCGCCGCCTCCCGGACCGTTCGGGTTGCCCCCGCCGGGGCCGTGCCTCCCGCCGGGCCGACTGCCACCGCCGGGTCCGGGGTTGTCATTTTTCGGGCCGCGATCCTGCCCGTCGCCGGCCTTGCCCTGACCACCGCCCCAGCCGGGTCCGGCTGTGGCCACGGACACCCCAAAGCCGCCGGCAGCGCCCACCAGCAAACCGCAAGCGATCAGACCGCTGATCGCCGCGCTCCGCACCCGTGAGCCGTCCACTATTGCCCTGCTCCCTTAGGCGGCGTCACCAGCAGTCACGTCCGAGACTGCGGCGTGCGCCTCGCTTATGTAGGGACATTCTCGCATATTCCCAGGTGGCAATTTCCGCCGTCGAGATAGGCGATAGGGTTGGCGACACCGATCGCGGGTGTACCTCGCGCGAGTCGACAAGAGCACCGGAAGGCGGCCGGGATGGGCCTGTTCACGAAGCGCAAGAGCCGAGCAACACGTCGCGCTGAGGCAAAGGCCATCAAGGCCAAGGCCAAGCTCGAGGCAAAGCTGGGCGCCAAGAACGAGAAGCGGCGGATCAAATCCGCGTTACGCGCCGAAACCAAGACTGTCAAAGCTCAGCTCAAAGCACAGAAGGACAGCGATAAGGCCGCGATCAAGGTGGCCGAGACCCAACTCAAAGCCGCGCGGGATGGCAAACTTCTCTCGCCCGCGCGCATCAGGCGGGCGATGACCGTGTCACGCTTGCTGGCACCCGTGTTGGTCCCCATCGTCTACCGGGCGGCGACGACAGCACGGGGGATGCTCGACGAACGCCGCGCCGAGCGCCTGGGAGTGCCGCTGAGCCAGGTCGGCCAGTTCTCCGGTCATGGCGGGCCGCTGTCGGCGCGGATCGCCGGTGCCGAACGCTCCCTGCGTGGGGTCGCCGATAAGAAGCCCAAAGATCCCGAGACGAAACTGTTCGTGGCAGCGCTGACCGGGCGGCTGACCGACCTCGCCGCCGCGGTCACCGCCGCCGAGAGCATGCCGGCGACGCGCAGACGGGCCGCGCACGCCGCGATCGCCGAGCAACTCGACGGTGTCGACGCCGACCTGATGGCGCGCCTCGGCGTGCTGTGACCCGGCTGGCCTGACTGTCGCGACGTCTCCGCCGGGCCAACTCGCGGCAGCGCTGACGTTAGCTGCCGAGCTCACCGTAACGGTCTGACAGGTCGCAGCCGCTGACCCTCGAGCTGGCATGATGGTGTGCACCAGCCAGCCGCCTGCACTGCAACGCCCGACCGCCGAACCGCCGAACCGCTGAAACGCCGAACCGCGACGACGAACTGCGAAGGAGCAGCCCCCATGGCCGACCAGCAGGATCAGCCCGACGACCGTCCCGAGGGCGCACCTGCGATACCTGCACGCCCGCCGGCAGACGAGACGACTGCCGAGCCGGCCAAGAAGGTTCCCGCGAAAAAAGCCCCGGCCAAGGCTGTCAAGAAAACAGTGAAGAAGGCCGAGCCCAGGAAGGCGCCGGCGAAGAAGGCGAGTAAAGCCACTCCAGCCGCTGCCCAACCGCCGGCGAAGAAGGCACCTGCGCCACCACCCCCTCCGCGCGCAGCGGCACCGTCGGCTGCGACTGCTGAACCGCCCGCCCTGCCGACGCCGGCCCCACGGCCCGACACCAATGGCGCCGGCAACCTCGCCGAAGGTGCGAAAGCGGCTGCTGCACAAGCGAAGTCCACTGTCGAACATGCCAGTGACAGCGTCGCGCGGCCCGTGGCCGCACCTGTTGCCGGTTCGCGCCGGGCGGCGACACCGTTGGCGGTGGCCCTTGCGGTGGCCCTGCTCGCGACGTACCTGGTGCGCCGGTTGCGCAACGCGGACGACGAGTGACTGCCACCCCGCGCGCAACGGCGGACCTCGTCGACGACATCGGTCCGGAGGTCCGCAGCTGTGACCTGCAGCTGTGCCAGTACGGCGGACGGGCCATGTTCGCCGGACCGATCAGCACCGTGCGGTGCTTCCAGGACAACGCTCTGCTGAAATCGGTGCTCTCCGAACCTGGTGACGGCCGGGTGCTGGTGATCGACGGCGACGCCTCGCTGCACACCGCCCTGGTCGGTGACGTCATCGCCGAGCTGGGCCGCTCCAACGGGTGGGCTGGACTGATCGTGCACGGCGCGGTGCGCGACGCCTCGACGCTGCGCACCCTCGACATCGGCATCAAAGCGTTGGGCACCAACCCCCGCAAAAGCACCAAGACCGGCGCCGGCCAGCGCGATGTCGCGGTGACCTTCGGCGGGGTCACGTTCCTGCCCGACGAGATCGCCTACAGCGACGACGACGGCATCGTGGTGGTTGCGCGTTAGGCGTTAACCGGCTTCGCCACACGGTGTTTGGTGAAGCGCAGCGACTCTTCGTCAACGCGGCCCTGCCGAATCAGTCGCAGATCGAGCAGATAGTTCTGTTTGAGGCGCCACGGCGCCCTTGAGCCCGACTTCGGGAGCTCATCCATCGCGCGCCGGAAGTAACCGGGGGTGAAGTCCATGAACGGCATCTCGTCCACCGAGCCGCCGGGATGTTCGGCCACCACCCTGTCGAAACCGTGCGAGTCCATGTAATTCAGTAAGCGGCAGACGAATTCGGACACCAGATCCGCCTTGAGTGTCCAGGAGGCGTTGGTGTAACCGAAGGTGATCGACGCGTTCGGGATGCCCGAGAGCATCAGGCCCTTGTAGGTCATCGACCGAGTGAGATCGACCGGCTCGCCGTTCATGGTGATGGAGGCCCCACCGAACAGCTGCATGTTCAGTCCGGTGGCCGTCACGATGATGTCAGCCGGCAATTCCTCACCCGAGGTGAGCTTGATACCGCTCTCGGTGAACCGCTCGATGGTGTCGGTCACGACGTCGGCCTTGCCGTGCCGGATAGCGCGGAACAGATCTCCGTTGGGCGCCAGGCAGAGTCGCTCGTCCCACGGGTTGTAACTCGGGGTGAAGTGCTTGTCGACGTCGAAGTCCGCAGGCAGTCGCCGAGTCGCCATCGTCTTCAGCGTCTTCTTCATGAAGCCGGGAAAACGGCGCGCCAACTGGTATTGGAACGTGGAGAACAGGATTGCCTTCCACCGGTTGGCGACGAACGCCACTTTGGTGGGCAGGTACTTGTTGGTCTGGACCGCGAAGGGATCGACGTCGGGCAGCGACCCGATGTAGCCCGGTGAGCGCTGCAACATGGTCACGTGCCCCGCGCCCGAATCAACCAGTGCGGGAATCAGAGTGACTGCCGTGGCCCCGCTGCCGATGACCACGATCTTCTTGTCGGTGTAATCGAGATCCTCCGGCC
Organism: Mycolicibacterium komossense; assembly: GCF_025822605.1. Taxonomy (GTDB): domain Bacteria; phylum Actinomycetota; class Actinomycetes; order Mycobacteriales; family Mycobacteriaceae; genus Mycobacterium; species Mycobacterium komossense. The sequence continues at coordinate 335,437 of NZ_JACKTY010000020.1, forward strand.
AGTGTTGCGGGTGGATGATCGTCCCGGTGAAATCCTCCGCTCCGGCGAACACCGGTGAGAAACCCTCGTCGTAGTTGTAGTAACCGCTGCACACCATCACGAACGAGGCCGTGATCTCGGCAGGTTCGCCGTCCCGCTCCACCTTGACGGTCCATTGGTTGTCCGCGTCCGACCAATCCGCCGAGATAACGCGGTGGCGAAAGCGGATGTGCTTGTCGATACCGTTCTCGGTCGCCGCGTCGTGCACGTACTGCCAGATCGACCGGCCGTCGGCGATCGCCTTTTCATTGGTCCATGGCTTGAACCGGAAGCCGAGGGTGTACATGTCCGAGTCGGACCGAATGCCGGGGTATTTGAACAGGTCCCAGGTACCACCGAGATTCTCGCGGCGCTCCAGGATCAGGTAGCTCTTGCCGGGGCAGCGGTCCTGCAGGTGCCACGCGGCACTGATGCCGGAGATACCCGCTCCCACGATCACAACATCGACATGTTCAGTCATGATGTAAAGCTATCAACACTGTGTCGAACCCGTCAACAGTGTGTTGAAAAGTTCGACAAGCTGTAAAGTACCTGGAGTGACAGCGTTGAGCCGGGCCGGAGCGCCCCGAGGCCGCCGATCGCTGCGGCCGACGAGCGAGGACCGCGAGACCGCCATCCTCGAGACCGCGGAGCGGCTGATGGGCGAGAGACCCTTCTCCGAGATCTCGGTGGATGACCTCGCCAAAGGCGCCGGCTTGTCGCGGCCGACGTTCTACTTCTATTTCGCCTCCAAGGACGCGGTACTGCTGACGCTCTGGGAGCGTGTCATCGTCGAGGCGGACTCCGCGCTGCAGGATCTCGTCGCGCACCCACCCGCCGAACTGCGAAACCTCTGGCGCACCGGGATCAGTCTGTTCTTCGAGACCTTCGGCGCACATCGCGCAGTCACCCTGGCAGCCCAGGTCGCCCGAACGTCGAACGCCGAGGTGCGGACGGTCTGGTCCACTTTCATGCAGAAGTGGATCGACCACATCGCCACCGTCATCGAGGTCGAACGCACGGCGGGTGCCGCACCGGCGACTCTGCCCGCTCGCGAGTTGTCCACTGCCCTGAATCTGATGAACGAGCGCGTCATGTGGGCCGCCTACGCCGAAGATCAGCCGGCGGTGCCCGACGCCCGCGTGCTGGACACGCTCGTACATATCTGGGTCACCAGCATCTACAGCGAAACCGGGTAGCTGTCGGACTTCGATGCGAACATATGTTCGTGTCAGCCGCGGCTACGATCCTGCATGCCGACCTGGATTCGTTCTACGCATCCGTCGAGCAGCGTGACGACCCGACGCTACGGGGGCGGCCGGTGATCGTCGGCGGCGGAGTGGTGCTCGCGGCCAGCTACGAAGCCAAGGCGTACGGCGTGCGCACGGCGATGGGTGGTCGACAGGCGCTGCAGCTGTGCCCGAGTGCCATCGTGGTCCCGCCGCGGATGTCGGCATATTCGCGAGCCAGCGAGGCGGTCTTCGAGGTCTTCGGTGACACCACTCCCCTGGTCGAGCCGGTGTCGATCGACGAAGCCTTCCTCGACGTCAGCGGACTGCGCCGGGTTTCCGGCGAGCCCGTGCAGATCGCCGCCGGATTGCGCGAGCGGGTGCGCGAGCAGGTCGGACTGCCCATCACGGTTGGCATCGCACGCACCAAGTTCCTGGCCAAGGTCGCCAGCCAAGAAGCCAAACCCGACGGGCTGCTGCTCGTCCCGCCCGGGCGCGAGCTGGCGTTTCTGCATCCCCTGCCCGTCCGCCGGTTGTGGGGGGTGGGCGCAAAGACGGCGGAGAAGCTGCACGCCCACGGGATCGAGACCGTCGCGCAGGTCGCCGAGCTCGGCGAGACCACACTGTCGGCGATGGTCGGTGGCGCGATGGGCCGTCAGCTCTACGCCCTCTCACGCAATATCGACCGGCGCCGCGTCGTCACCGGCGCGCGCCGCCGCTCGGTGGGAGCGCAGCACGCCCTGGGCCGAGCGGGTAACCGGATGTCGGCCGCCGAGATCGACATCGTCGTCATCAACCTGGTCGACCGGATCACCCGCCGCATGCGCTCTGCGGACCGCACCGGCCGCACGGTCACGCTGCGGTTGCGGTTCGACGATTTCAGTCGCGCCACCCGTAGCCACACCATGCCGCGGGCCACCTCGGCCACCGAGCCGATTCTGGCCACCGCCCGGGAACTGATCGTCGCGGCGGGCCCGATGTTCGCCGAACGTGGCCTCACCCTGATCGGGTTCGCGGTGTCCAATATCGACCGCGAGGGAGCCCTACAATTGGAGCTGCCATTCGACGCGCGGGGCGACCCGACTGCCGTCGATCTGGCCATGGACGACGTCCGCCGCCGCTACGGCAATGCTGCGCTGACCCGCGGGGTACTCGTCGGCCGTGACCCGGGACTGGAAATGCCTATGCTGCCGGACTAAAAGAGCTGTCCGGCAACAAATCCGGCGAGGAGCACGCCGAAACCGCCTACTTCCCCGACGATCAGGGCGAACATTCCCGCGGTCAGTGCGGGCGTAGCGTGCTCGAACTGGTTCGTGGTATCGCGGCGCGCACCGTGGACGATGTACTCGACGATCGCAATCACGAAGAAGAACACCAATACCATTGCCGCGGTGAGATTGACCCAGGTTGGCCAGCCACTGAGCTCGACGAAGACTGCCACCAGCATGGTCGCGAACGAATAGAGCAGAGCGGCGCGGTGCGCGATGTCGACATAAGGGTGGGCAAGGTGATTATCCGATGTCGCCATCTGCCGGTACTTCCAGATGCCGAGTATCAACGCGAGCAGAAAGATCAGACCGCCTGCGAAAAGGGTAACGCGCGTGTCGATGCCAAGGACGTTCACGGCCGGGCCGCCGTCCACTCCAGGAGTTTCCCCAGCGGCCAGGTGTTCACGATCCGCTCGACGGGAACGCCGTTGTCCAGGGCGCGTTGGGCGCCGTAGCCCAGAAAGTCCAACTGGCCCGGCGCATGGGCATCGGTGTCGATGGAGAAGTTGCAGCCGATGTCCAACGCCATCGTCAGCAGCCGCGTCGGTGGGTCGCGGCGTTCTGGTCGACAGTTGATCTCGACGGCGGTGCCGTGATCGCGGCACGCGGTGAACACCTTCTCCGCGTCGAACTTTGATTCGTTGCGCACCCCCCGGTTGCCCTCGACGAGCCGGCCGGTGCAGTGGCCCAGCACATCGGCCTGCCCGCCCGATACCGCAGCCACCATCCGGCGCGTCATGGCGGCGCTGTCCATCGCCAGCTTCGAGTGCACGCTGGCGACGACGACGTCGAGGCGCTCCAGCAGTTCGTCTTCTTGATCGAGGCTGCCGTCGTCGAGGATGTCGACCTCGATGCCGGTGAGAATGCGCATGGGCGTGAATGTCTCGCGTAGTTCGTCGATGACGTCGAGTTGCTCACGCAGGCGTTCCGGCGACAGCCCATGGGCCACCGTCAGCCGCGGCGAGTGGTCGGTCAGCGCGCAGTACTCGTGGCCCAATGCCTGCGCCGTGGCCATCATCTCCGAGATCGGCGCGGAGCCGTCCGACCAGTTGGAGTGCAGATGCAGATCACCCCTGAGCGCCGCGCGGATCTCTCCCCCGCCGAGATCTTTTGCCGCCGAGCGTAATTCGACGAGGGCGTCGGGTTCACCACCGGCCCACGCCTGGGCGATCACCTTGGCGGTCTTCGGTCCGACGCCGGACAGCGACTGCCAGCTGTTGGCCTTGCCGTGTTGTTCGCGCTGCGCGTCAACCAGACTTTCGACGGTATCGGCCGCGTTGCGGTACGCCATCACCCGGCGCGAGTCCTCGCGGGCGCGGTCCTTGTAATAGGCGATCTGTCGCAACGCGACCACCGGATCCATGAAAACAGTCTGCCCCCTGCCCCCGAGGCACCTCCGCCACCCCGCAAATCGGCCCCTGGATGCCGGGCCGATTACCGACGCCACCCAAACTCAGCGGCGCCCTTTTCAGGATCCGGGTCTAGGCTCGACAGAGTGCAATTCGCCTTCAAGACCTCACCGCAGAACACCACCTGGGACGCGATGCTGCCGATCTGGCAGACCGCCGATGACATCGATGTATTCGAGTCCGGCTGGACGTTCGACCACTTCTATCCGATCTTCTCCGATTCCACCGGCCCGTGCCTGGAAGGGTGGATCACGCTGACCGCACTGGCGCAGGCCACCGCGCGTCTGCGCGTCGGTGTCCTGGTCACCGGCATCCACTACCGTCACCCCGCCGTGCTGGCCAATATGGCTGCGGCGCTCGACGTCATCTCCCACGGCCGCCTCGAACTCGGCATCGGTGCCGGCTGGAACGAAGAGGAGTCGGGCGCCTACGGAATCGAACTGGGCACCGTCAAAGAGCGGTTCGACCGCTTCGAGGAGGCCTGCGAGGTGCTGACCAGCCTTCTCACCAAGGAGTCGACGACCTTCGACGGCACGTACTACCAACTCAAGGATGCGCGCAACGAGCCGAAGGGCCCGCAGCAGCCACACCCGCCGATCTGCATCGGTGGCAGCGGTGAGAAGCGCACCCTGCCCATCACCGCCAAGTACGCCGACCACTGGAACTTCGTCGGCGGCACGCCGGAGGAGTTCGCCCACAAGCGCGATGTCCTGCACGCCCGCTGCGCGGACATCGGGCGCGATCCGAAGGAGATCAGGCTTTCTGCCCATGTCCGTCTCGGCGAAGACCGCGATTACGCCAAGGTGGTGGCCGAAGCCGGCGCGCTCGGCACTGAGGGATTGGACTTGGCGATCATCTATCTGCCGCCGCCCTACGACCCTGCGGTGCTGGAGCCGCTCGCCGAGGCCATTCGCGATTCGGGGCTGCAGACGGCCGCTTCGTAACCGCAGCGTCGCGGCCTCGGCTGGCTAACAGGATTTTTCCAGCGGCCGATGATCCGGCGGGTGGACGGCCGGGTCTGGTGGAGCAAGATTGGCTCGCACCAGGGTAGGTCACAATTCGATAACGTCAGGCAAAGAAACGCCGCTGTCAGCGGCGTCGAGGCGTTCCGAGCCGTCAGCCGCCGTAGCGCATAAGCTCGTCGGCGGTTACCAGCCGCTCCAACTTGGCCGGAAACTCACGGCTCCGAACGGGATGCCGGAACAGTGACCAGGCGATTCGCGCCACCCGGTGGCGGGCTATCGGGTTCATGTGCACAGCGATCACTCCTGCGGTCGAAAATTGCTGGACCGAGGCAACACCCTACCTTAGTGGCCGCTCTCACACATCAGATAGCGCAGCTTTGGCAAACCTTCCGAGGCTCCCCGCGTAAACATCTGCTGGTTCTGGTGTGACTGATGTGGATAGAGGGACTTACCGAATCAGTCTCACACCTGCACTGGCGGGTCCGAGAGGGACCTCCCGGGCTCGCCCGCGATCGGCGAAATGACGGTGCTCCTTCGGCATCCGCTAACTACACGGCGCCGAAGGAGCATTGTCAGCGCTGCGGTGCGGCCGTCGGTTTGATGGGCGCAGGCAAGGCCGTCTCACCCATCAGGAACCGGTCCACGCCTGCCGCGGCGGCCCGGCCCTCAGCGATCGCCCAGACGATCAGCGACTGACCCCGACCCATGTCACCGGCGACGAACACCCCGGGAACCGAGGTCTGAAAATCATCGCCGCGCGCCACGTTGCCGCGGTCGGTCAGCTCGACACCGAGATCGGTCAGGAGGCCTGCCCGTTCTGGCCCAACAAAGCCCATCGCCAGCAGCACCAGGTCGGCCTCCAGCTGGAAATCGCTGCCCTCGACCCGTTCGAACTTGCCGGCCTTCATCTCGACCTCGTGCACCTTGAGCTCGGCCACGCGTCCGTCGGCGCCGACGAACTCCTCGGTGTTCACCGAGAACACCCGCTCGCCGCCCTCTTCGTGGGCCGACGCCACCCGGAACATCAGCGGGTACGTCGGCCAGGGAGTGGAGTCCGCCCGCGATTCCGGCGGTCGGGGCATGATCTCGAACTGGTGGATCGAGGCTGCCCCTTGACGATGCGCGGTGCCCAGGCAGTCCGCGCCGGTGTCGCCACCGCCGATGATGACCACCTTCTTGCCCTTGGCGGTGATCGGCGGCTCGCCATCCTCATCGACCACGGGGTCACCGTTCTGGACCCGGTTGGCCCAGGGTAGATATTCCATGGCCTGGTGGATACCGTCCAGCTCGCGTCCCGGCACCGGCAGGTCACGAGCGGCGGTCGCCCCGCCGCTGAGCACGATGGCGTCGAACTCGTCCTGCAGCTGCTCGGCGGTGATATCCACACCGACGTTCACACCGGTGCGGAACCGGGTGCCTTCGGCCTCCATCTGCTCCAGACGACGGTCGATATGCCGCTTTTCCATCTTGAACTCGGGGATGCCGTAACGGAGCAACCCGCCGATCCGGTCGGCGCGTTCGAAGACCGTGACCGTGTGGCCCGCCCTGGTGAGCTGTTGTGCGGCAGCCAGTCCGGCCGGACCTGACCCGACCACGGCGACCTTCATGCCGGTCAGTTCATCCGGCGGCAGGGGCTTGACCCAACCCTCGGCGAAGGCGTTGTCGATGATCTCGACCTCGACCTGCTTGATGGTGACCGGATCCTGATTGATCCCCAGCACACACGACGCCTCACACGGCGCCGGGCAGAGCCGGCCGGTGAACTCCGGGAAGTTGTTGGTGGCGTGCAACCGCTCGATCGAATCGCGCCAGCGTCCCTTGAAGACCAGGTCGTTCCACTCGGGAATCAGGTTCCCGAGTGGACAGCCGTTGTGGCAGAACGGGATACCGCAATCCATACAGCGCGACGCCTGCACCTGCAGAACGTCGTGGTCGAAGTCTTCGTAGACCTCTTTCCAGTCCCGCAGCCGCAACGGAACCGGCCGGCGAGCGGGCGTCTCACGGTGGGTGTGCTTGAGGAAGCCGCTTGGATCACCCACGAGCGGCCGCCATGATCGCTTCGCCCACGTCAGTACCCTCGGCCTCAGCGGAGGCGATGGCCACCAGCACCTTCTTGTAATCCCTGGGCATGACCTTCCCGAATCTCGGCAATTCCCCGGACCAGTCGGCCAGGATCCGCTGTCCCACAGCCGAGTCTGTCGCATCGACGTGCGCGGCGATCATGCCGTGCAGCCATTCGGCATCCGCGTCGTCCAACACATCCAGATCAACCATGTCTCCGTTCAGATTGTCCGGTAACACCCCGTCCGGGTCGTACACGTAGGCCACGCCACCGGACATCCCGGCGGCAAAGTTGCGCCCGGTCTGGCCGAGGATGACGACCTTGCCGCCGGTCATGTACTCGCAGCCGTGGTCGCCGACACCTTCGACGACCGCGTGCGCCCCGGAGTTACGGACCGCGAAGCGCTCACCGACGACGCCGCGCAGGAACGCTTCGCCGCTGGTGGCGCCGAACAGGATCACGTTGCCACCGATGATGTTCTCCTCGGCGACGTAATCATCGGGCACGCCGTCCGCCGGGCGAACCACCAACCGGCCGCCGGACAGTCCCTTGCCGACGTAGTCGTTGGCGTCACCGTAGACCCGCAGGGTGATGCCCTTCGGGACAAAGGCGCCAAAGCTGTTACCGGCCGAGCCCTCGAAGGTGATGTCGATTGTGCCGTCCGGGAGGCCCTGTCCGCCATAGGCTTTGGTGACCTCGTGGCCGAGCATCGTGCCGACCGTACGATTGACGTTAGCGATCGTCGTCGAGAATCGGACCGGGGTGCCGGAGTCGATGGCTTCCCGGCTCTGCGCGATCAGCTGCTGATCGAGCGCCTTGTCCAGACCGTGATCTTGGCGCGAACTGCAGTACAGGTCCTGATTCATGAAGGCCGATTCCGGCTCGTGCAGGATGGGCGACAGATCGAGCTTATGCGCCTTCCAGTGTGCGGCCGCCTTGGCGGTGTCCAGCGCACCGACCTGGCCGACTGCCTCGTTGATAGTGCGGAAACCCAACTGCGCCATCAGTTCCCGCACCTCCTCTGCGATAAACATGAAGAAGTTCTCGACGAACTCAGGCTTGCCGTTGAACCGCTGCCGCAGGAGCGGGTTCTGCGTCGCGACACCCACCGGGCAGGTATCGAGGTGGCAGACCCGCATCATGATGCAACCCGAGACCACCAGCGGGGCGGTGGCGAAGCCGAACTCCTCGGCACCGAGCAGCGCCGCGACCATCACGTCGCGACCGGTCTTGAGCTGGCCGTCCACCTGGACGACGATGCGATCGCGAAGACCGTTGAGCAGCAACGTCTGTTGCGTCTCGGCCAGACCCAGCTCCCAGGGCGCGCCGGCGTGCTTCTGAGACGTCAGCGGCGTCGCGCCGGTACCGCCGTCGTGGCCCGAGATGAGCACCACGTCGGCGTGCGCCTTCGACACACCTGCCGCGACCGTGCCCACCCCGTTTTCGCTGACAAGCTTGACGTGCACCCGGGCCGCGGGGTTGGCGTTCTTCAGGTCGTGGATCAGCTGGGCCAGATCCTCGATCGAGTAGATGTCGTGGTGCGGCGGCGGCGAGATCAGGCCGACACCGGGCGTGGAGTGCCGAACCTCGGCAACCCACGGATAGACCTTGTGGCCCGGAAGCTGGCCGCCCTCACCGGGTTTGGCGCCCTGGGCCATCTTGATCTGAATATCGGTGCAGTTGGTCAGGTAGTGGCTGGTGACACCGAAGCGCGCCGATGCCACCTGCTTGATGGCACTGCGCCGCCAGTCGCCGTTCTCGTCCGGTTCGAAGCGGGCCACGTCCTCGCCGCCCTCACCTGAATTCGATCGTCCGCCAAGGCGGTTCATCGCGATGGCGAGCGTCTCGTGGGCTTCGGCGGAGATCGAGCCGTAGCTCATGGCTCCGGTGGAGAATCGCTTGACGATCTCGCTGGCGGGTTCGACCTCGTCGATCGGAATCGGTGCGCGCACACCATCTTTGAACTTCAACAACCCGCGAAGCGACGCCATCCGCTCGCTCTGGTCGTCGACCAGCTTGGTGTACTCCTTGAACACCGAGTACTGCCCGGTGCGCGTGGAATGCTGCAGCTTGAAGACGGTGTCGGGGTTGAACAGGTGGTATTCACCCTCGCGACGCCACTGGTATTCGCCGCCCACCTCGAGCTCGCGGTGCGCCCGCTCATCGGGACGTTCCAGATAAGCCAGGTTGTGCCGGGTGGCGACATCGGCGGCGATATCGTCGAGGTCGATGCCACCGGTGGCGCAGTGCAGACCGGTGAAGTACTCGTCGAGCACGCGCTGTGAGATGCCGACGGCCTGGAAGAGCTGCGCGCCGGTGTAGGACGCCAGCGTCGAGATGCCCATCTTGGACATCACTTTCAGCACACCCTTGCCGGCAGCCTTGACGAAGTTCGCTTTGGCCTGGTCACTGCTCATCCCGGTGATCAGTCCGCGGTCGACCATGTCCTCGATCGACTCGAAGGCCATGTACGGGTTGATCGCCGCCGCGCCGAAACCGCAGAGCGCGGCCATGTGGTGCACCTCGCGGGCATCGCCGCTTTCGACGACGAGACCGACCTGGGTGCGGGTCCGCTCGCGCACCAGGTGGTGGTGCACCGCCGCGACGGCCAGCAGCGACGGAATCGGTGCCAACCACTCGTTGGACTCGCGATCCGACAGCACGATGATGCGCGCCCCGTTGCGGATGGCTTGCGACACCTTCTTGCGGACATCCTCGAGTGCACGGCGCAGCCCGGGTCCGCCGTCGGCCACCGGGAACAGGCAGCTCACGACCGCCGCCCGCAAGCCGTGCTTGCGGCCGCGGATCTCGTGGTCGGGGTCGACGTTGATCAGCTTGGACAGCTCGGCATTGCGCAGAATCGGGTGCGGCAGCACGATCTGGCGACACGAGTTCTCGTCGGGGTTCAGCAGGTCGCCCTCGGGACCGATGACGCCTTGGAGGCTCGTCACCACCTCTTCGCGGATGGCATCCAGCGGCGGGTTCGTGACCTGGGCGAACAGCTGCTGGAAATAGTCGAACAGCATCCGCGGCCGCTGCGAGAGCACCGCGATCGGGGTGTCGGTACCCATCGAGCCCAGCGCCTCGGCACCGGTCTTGGCCATCGGCGCGAGAAGCATGCTCAGCTCCTCGTAGGTGTAGCCGAATGTCTGCTGGCGCAAGACAACTCGATGGTGCGGCATCCGCACGTAGTCACCCTGCGGTAGATCGTCGAGGTGGAACAGGCCGGCGTCGAGCCATTCCTGATAGGGATGCTCGGCGGCCAACTCGGCCTTGACCTCTTCGTCGGAGACGATGCGGCCCTGGGCGGTGTCCACCAGGAACATCCGGCCGGGCTGCAACCGCAACCGGCGCACCACCTTGGCCGGGTCGAGGTCGAGCACACCCGACTCCGACGCCATCACCACCAGACCGTCGTCGGTCACCCAGATCCGGGATGGCCGAAGTCCGTTGCGGTCCAGCACTGCGCCCACCAGGGTGCCGTCGGTGAAGCACACCGAGGCGGGTCCGTCCCACGGCTCCATCAACGAAGCGTGGTACTGGTAGAACGCCCGCCGCGCGGGGTCCATCGACTCGTTACGCTCCCACGCCTCGGGGATCATCATCAGCACGGCGTGGGCGATGTTGCGACCGGACAGGTGCAGCAGCTCCAGGACCTCGTCGAACCGGGCCGTGTCCGAGGCCCCCGGGGTACAGACCGGGAAGATCTTGTTCAGGTCGTTGTGATAGCCGAAGACGTCGGTGTGGATCAGCGCTTCGCGAGCCCGCATCCAGTTCTCGTTACCGGTGACCGTGTTGATCTCGCCGTTGTGGGCGACGCGGCGGAACGGGTGCGCCAGCGGCCACGACGGGAACGTGTTCGTCGAGAACCGCGAATGCACGATGCCCAGCGCACTGGTCAGCCGCTCATCCTGCAGATCCAGGTAGAACGCCCGCAGCTGCGGGGTGGTCAGCATGCCCTTGTAGACGAAGGTTTGACCGGAAAGACTTGGGAAATAGACGGTTTCGCGTCCGGGACCGTCCTGTCCCGGACCTTTGCTACCGAGCTCGTGCTCGGAGCGCTTCCGGATCACGTAGGCGCGACGTTCCAGCTCGATGCCCGACGTGCCGGCGATGAAGAGCTGCCGGAAGGTGGGCATCGCGTCACGGGCCAGCGCGCCCAGCGACGAATCGTCGGTTGGCACGTCGCGCCAGCCGAGTACCTGAAGCCCCTCGGCCTCGACGATCTTCTCAACCGCCTCGCAGGCCAGCTTCGAATCTTTGGCCGACTGGGGCAGGAATGCGATTCCCGTCGCGTAACTCCCGAGTTCCGGCAATTCGAAGTCGACCACTGCGCGCAGGAACTCGTCGGGAACCTGTAGCAGAATCCCTGCGCCGTCGCCGGTGTTCGGTTCCGCGCCCTGGGCACCACGGTGCTCCAGGTTCAACAGCGCGGTGATCGCCTTGTCGACGATGTCGCGGCTGCGGCGGCCGTGCATATCCACGACCATGGCGACGCCACACGCATCATGCTCGTACGCGGGGTTGTACAACCCGCTGGGCGCTCTTCCCACCAGGAACACCTGACCCTTCGTGAAGACTATTCGCTGCGACTGGCCTGGCCCTCTGTTGGGCCCTGCGACCAGTTTCCGACTGTTTCCGGAGGCCGCGACCCTGAGGAAGCGGGTTGCGCCCCTGGATCTATTTCTGGCTCTGTCCATCGTGGGGCCCGTGGCATCCGTGCAGCGTTGAACGGCGGCCCTTTTTACCGGGTCACGACAAGTGACAAAACGATATGTCAAACACCGCCTGACATGCCAACTTAGTCCAGCCTAAGTCGCGTTTGCGGCCCAGTGCCGGCTCACCCGTCCCTCAACTGCCGGATTCCTCGAATTATGCTGCGCCAGAACCGATTTGATCGCTCGAGCTCGCCGCTCCCCCAGTGCCGCCGCGAGCCCTACTGCCACACCGTTTGCTTAGACAGTTAGCTGGGCGCGTCGATATTCTCCCGGAATGTGCAATCTGCACTGTTCAGTGCATGCACTCTGCCGACGCGCGCATCGGAAGACGTTTGCGCAAAGTTAGGTGGATTCTTAGATAACGCCCGTACGGCTAGGATGAGAGCGCAGGGTGCTGGTCCGCTCCTCGACTGGGTCCACCGACCCGGCGATCAACGAGACTCTAGGTCTGTGCCATCACACGCGTAGTCCACTATCGCAGTTCACTTTTGGGGCTGGACGACCTTCGCGGACACGTCGTCTTCGATGATGGCCGGCGAGGTGCACCGGCTCGATGCGCGCGGTGGATATCCGCCTCGTTCGGCCAGCGAGCGCAGCTGTCTGAGCGCGAACGACCGTCCGCGCGCAGACCCGGGAATGGCGATCCCGGCCCACATTCCTTCGGCCGCCGGCATCTCGACCGCATCACGGGCACATCTCCAGCGCCGTGGGCAACCGCGGCAGATCGCCTTGGTCGCCTCGTCGGTGGCGGTGAGCCAGCGGTCAGGGTCCTGGGTGCACGGTCCGACGGTGTCGTGCTGATCGCCGCCAGTGAAGGCACTGGTCATATGCCGACCCTTCGCAGCGTCCGAGGTACGGCCGGCCGGGTCCGGCCCGGGGTGGCCGATACTGGATACATGCTCGTCCGGTTAGCCATAGCACCCAGGCAACCCGCGATCCCCACCAGCCGCAAGTCACCCCAAGGAGGCCAGCAGTGAGCGACCGCGACGACTTCCTGCGTGATCGACAACCCCCAAGCCGGCCCGGGCCGCCACCCGGCCCGCCACCGCAGGGGCCGCCGCCGCAGCGCCCTGGCCCCTGGCCGCCGCAGCCCGGCTACCAGGGCGGTAGGCCCCCGTTCCCGCAGCAGCCACCCGCCGCGCCCTACGGTGGTCCTCCGCCGCCGCAGGCGCCCCATGGCGCCCCGCCGCCACCACCCCCCGGCACGACGGCGCCGCCGCAGCAGCCGTGGCCCGACGCGGATTACCCCGGCCGGTCTCTGCCCACCGGGCGCCGGCCCCGGCCGGCCAGCGGGTGGCGCAAGGCCGTCTACGCGGCCACTTTCGGCCTGGTCAACCTGGGACCCTCCCGCGACGAGCGGCGCGACGCCCAGATGGAGGCCGTCGTGCAATCCGCGCTCCGGGGGTATTACAAGGTCGGCGTGCTGGGTAAGGGCGGGGTCGGTAAGACCTCCGTCGCCGCCAGCGTCGGGTCGGTCTTCGCGGAACTGCGGCCGGCCGACCGGGTGGTGGCCGTCGACGCCGACACCGCCTTCGGACGCCTCGGCAGCCGTATCGATCCCAACACCCATGGCTCCTACTGGGAGCTGGCTGCCGACAAGAACCTGCAGACGTTCGCCGATCTGCGCACCAGGGTGGGCAACAACGCATCCGGGCTCTACGTACTCGCCGGGGAGCCGGCGACCAGCCGGCGCCGGGTGCTCGACCCGGCCGTTTATCGCGAGGCGATCATGCGCCTGGACCGGCATTTCACCATCTCGATCGTGGACTGCGGATCGACGATGGACGCCCCCGTCACCCAGGAGGCGCTACGCGATGTCGACGCCTTGATCGTCGTGTCGTCGCCGTGGGCCGACGGCGCCTCGGCTGCCGCACAGACCATGGAATGGCTGGCCAACCATGACAAGAACGATCTGCTGCGCCGAACTGTGGTCGTACTCAACGACTCCGACGGCCATGCCGATAAGAAGACCCGCTCGCTTCTGGCTCAGCAGTTCACCGCCCGCGGTCAGGTGGTGGTGGAGGTTCCGTTCGACCCGCACCTGCGCCCAGGCGGCGTGATCGACGTCTCCCGGGAGATGGACCGTCGCACGCGCCGGCGTTTCCTGGAGATCGCCGCCGCCATCGCCCAACACTTCGCCTCGGCCCCCGACGCGGTGCGCGACCGCCGCTGAACTGCCTCGTTCGCCTCAGAGCTGCAGCGGTACATGCTTTTCCGCGCACGCGTCGATGATGGCGGCCATCACGTCCTGGGTGCGGACGGTCTCCAGATCGCTCACGGTGACCGAACCGCGGTCTGTCCGATTCTGGGCCGCAACGCGTGAATCACGCAGTCGTTCAGCGCGTTCCACGACGTTGCGGGCGAACCGGCCGTTCTGCATGACGTCGATACCGTGCTCACCGTTGGGCGCTGTGTAGGTCCGTAGCACGCGGCAGGCCGCATTCATCGCCTCCTGCGCAGCCGGCTCGATAACCGTCGCACGCGGGCCGCCATAGCGAATGGCGATCGCCACCAGCTCGTCAGGGCTGTACGACTCGAACCGCAGTTTGCGGTTGAATCGGCCAGCCAGACCCGGGTTGACCGTGAGAAATTCGTCGACTTCCTTCTCGTACCCGGCGCCGATGAAACAGAAGTCGAAGCGGTGCACTTCCAGTGCGACGAGCAGCTGATTGACCGCCTCCATGCCGATCATGTCCGGCCGGCCGTCGTGGTGCCGCTCGACCAGCGAGTAGAACTCATCCATGAACAGGATGCGCCCCAGCGACCGCGCGATCAGTTCGTTCGTCTTCGGACCCGACGAACCGATGTGCTCACCGCAGAAGTCGGCGCGCTTGACCTCGATGATCTCCGGATGCCGGACGATTCCCAGGCCCGCATAGATCTTGCCCAACGCCTCGGCGGTGGTGGTCTTACCGGTGCCGGGAGGACCCACCAACAACATGTGATTCGTCTGGTTCGTGACCGGCAGGCCGTGGGTCAATCTCAGTGCGCGGACCTCGATCTGGTCCTCCAGCTCGGCCACGGCCCGCTTGACTTCCGACAGCCCGACCTGATGGTTGAGCAGATCACGGCCCTCGGCCAGCAGCTCGGTGCGCCGGCCCTCGTTCTCCTCCTGCTGACGATCCTCCGACGACCGTTCGGTGGTGACATCCCAGCGGTTCGTGCGGCTGTCGATGGTTTCTTCATCGGTGATGACCAGCTGCAGTGTCGGGTCGTTGAGCGCCTGCTGGGCAGCTGGGATCAGGGCGCCGTTGATCGTCGCCTTGGACAACGAGATCTGCGCCTTGTCCTCCTCGCCGAGCTGGCGGTGGGCCATCCCGCGCACGTAGGCGATATCGGCGGCGATCAGCGGGAAGTCGACGGGGTCGATGGCAGCGATCATCACATCGGTCAGGTCGCGGCGACGTGACTCGCTGGGCCCACCGCGCGCCGAGCGCAGTTCGATGCGGTCCGCCCAGTCCAACGCGACCCTGGCCTGCCCGAGATGCGCGGCGGCATGCGCGGCCAGGGCGTTCGTGGCCGCGGTCACCGCAGACATGATGATCGCCTGGGGAGGAAGAATTTTCGCGGCCACGGCGATGACATCCGGCCAGCGCTGTGTCGCGTACATCAGGTACGACTCAAGGTACTGCTGCCACTGATGGTTCTCCCAGGTATCCAGGAGAGCCGAATCCTTCAGCAGGGCTTGAGCTTTCTCGTACTCGCCGCCATCGATGAGCGCCGACGCCAGCGCCATCCCGGCGTGCGAGGATTCGGTGACCGTGATCGCCAGATATGGGCCGGCCTTGATATGCGCCGACAGGGTGCTCCCGAGCCGGTTGGTCTCACGGTGCAGCCGGACCCCGTAGGTATACAGCTGTTGCAGCGACGTCAGCGCCTCGTCACCCGCGGCTATTCGCCCCAACCACGCATCGGCCATCGCGGGGTCGGTCTCGGTCGCGTCGCGGAAGCGCTCCAGCGCAGCCGACGGATCGCTGTCCAGGAGCGCCATGCCCTGGTCGAACTGTCGCCGTGCTGCTGCGGTTTGGCTGCTACTGGTCGTCAACTTCTTGTCTTCACCGTCTCTTGGGTCATTGCCGCTCGTCAGCGTATTCGCGATCAGCCATCAGGCTGGTCGGCTCCGCAGAGATGTAGCGGTTCTCGGCACGGAACAGTTCGACCTCGACGATATGTCGCCGGCCCGCCGCAGTCACCTCGACAGTCGCCGGCCCGGTCTGGGTGATCACCACATCGGCCGATCCCCGGTAGGGCTCACCCGGCCGGCCGACGGAGATCACCGTATTGGGCCGCGGCGCGGGCGACATCGACCCGTCGATGACGCTGACGGTGGTGCCGGCGGCGGGCCGCGGACGATCGGTGACGGCGATATCCGGCATGCGAACGCTGCTCCAGCGCTGAGGGTTTCGAGAGTGGACGGTGATGCGCTCGCCGGCGCCGGCCGTCCGGATGACGAAGCGCTTGGCCAGCGCGTCCTCGGCGGCGATGTGCACCCGGCTGAACTCGCCCGGGTCGCCGAGCGGGAGCATCAGGCGGTCACCGGCACCAACCTTGCCGATCAGCACACCGGACGCTCCCACCGGAAGCACCAGCGACCGCGGTGCGGGCGTCGGGCGCAAGCCGCGCAGCCTGACGGTCGGGCCGCACAAGCCGGCAGCTACCGCCGCTGCCTGCTCTCCCGGCAGTGTCCGCAAAGACACACTCGGCGGCGCCGTCGGCGGCTGAGACGTCCGGATCGTCACCGTCGCGGTGGCTGTGCCGTTCGGGAACAAGGTGATGTTCTGCATGATGCCGTCGGCCCGCCACGACCAGGCCTGGGCCAGACCTTCGGCGGTGATGTCCTGCGGGCGGTACCGGTAAGTGGTCAGCCACCCGGTATCGCTGCGGACCGAGCGCCAGCGTTGGCGCCCTGGGTCGAGCGCCGACTTTCCGTGGCGGCGCTCCATCTCGACGATATCGGTGGCGGTACCGACCTTGGCCCGAATCCCGTTGCTGCGCAATGCCGCACTGATGCGTTGCGCGGCAGCCAGCGCTGCGGTGCCGGCCGTCAGCCGCCACTGCAGCGCGTCAGCGTTCGCGAAGGTCGGAACCCGGGCGATCAGCCAGGTCTCGCGCTGACCGGCATACGGCGGCGTACCGATCAGGGTGTCGTAGACACGTGGGTAGTCGCCGGTGTTGCGACGCCGACTGCCGGCGGAGACGATGCTCAGCGACTCGACTGTCAAGCCGAGGCTCTGGTGCAGCAGGTGCGTCAACTCGGCGATATCGATGGTGTTGTCGGTACGGGTCGCCATCGAACCGGTGAACAATGTCGGCGCATGGGCTTTTCCGAGGACTTGCACCGCGACCACCGCGACGCCGTCCTGGTAGCGCACCCCACCTCCGGCGCGGTCGTTGGCCACCGTGACCGGTTCGCTCCAGACGATCGGACGTTTCCGCCGCAGATACAGCCCCGCCCACGACCAGAGCGGCTGCTGCCACCAGCGGACCGCGCCGAGCGCCAGGCCGAGGACCAATCCTCCTGCGGCGCCGTAGATTCCGCCGAACATCCAGCCGACGAGGCCGGCCAGCAGGATGCCGATCACGATGGTGAGCCGGACGGTCGCTGTCATCGTGCCCGCCGTGCCCTGGCGACCAGCGCGGAGATCAGGACCAACGCTGCCACCGCGCCGGCGAACCCGAGGGCGACATCGCGTGCCCGGTGATCCGGTGGAGCCATCGGCGGCGGCGGGACGATCACCCTGCTCTGCGAGTCCGGTGCCAGCCGCGAACCGGGCGGGACGTTGAAGGTCAGCGCGGCAACGGGATCGACGACCCCGTAGCCGACCTGGTTGTCCACTCCACGGGGTGGGTTGTGCGCGGTCTGCAGGATCCGGTTGATCACCTGGTGTGCGGACAGATCAGGAAATTTCGCCCGCACCAGCGCCGCGACGCCGCTGACGTAGGCGGCCGAGAAGCTGGTCCCCCAGAAGGGTGTGTTGGCGTCACCTGGACGCGCCGGCGGATAGGCATTCACCGGACCGGCGGTCTGCGGGGAGAGCCCCATGATGCCCACTCCCGGTGCCGCTGCGGCGACCCACGGACCGGCCAGGCTCTTGGCCAGCGGTGCACCGGCGTTGTCCACCGCGCCGACCGACAAGACGTAATCGGAGTACCACGACGGCGACGACACCGTTTTGACCTGGTGCCAGTCGCGGGGGTCGGACGTGTTCAGCGGATCGAACAGGGGATTCTGCGCGCAGTTGTCCTCCCCCTCGTTCCCGGCCGCCGCGACGACGACGGCATCTTTGACCGTCGCCGCGTACCAGACGGCCGCACCGAGTGCCCGCTGATCAAGCGGATCGGCGGCCGAAACACACGACGTCACACTGATGTTGATCACCTTGGCGCCCATGTTCGCGGCGTGCACGATGGCCTGCGCCAGTGACGCGACGGTGCCGGCCTTGCGGCGGGCCTCGTTGTCGCCGGGCTGCGGGTTGACGAATTCGTAGGCTCTCGACGACTGGCGGATCGAGATCAATACGGCATCCGGGGCCACCCCGGCCACACCATCCGGAGCACCCGGCGGCGGTGGCGGAACCTCGGGGTCATCGGGGCCGCCCGGCATCGGATCACCCGGCCCGCTCGACGGCGCATCCGGCGGAGGGGGTGGCGGTGGAGGGGGCGCCGGCGGAGCAGGCTTGATCTCGGTTACGGTCACCGGAACAGGAGGCGGCGGAGGCGCTGGCGGGGCCGGGGCACCACCGGGCGGTGGCGGGGCCGCGATGGCGGGCGGCGGCCCGGCCGGGGGCGGAAATGCCGGATTCGACGGCATCGGCGTTGGCCTGGGCGTGCCGAGCGGCGCGGCACCGATCAGCGACGCCACGATCGTGCCATGGGCGTCGCAATCCATCAGGCCGTCACCGCCCATGATGTAGTCACCGCCGGGCACCACCGGCAGTCGCGGATTGGGGTTGACGCCGGTGTCGATCACCGCGACCGGTACGCCGTTACCCGTCGAGTACTCCCATGCCTTGCTGATGTTCAGCATGGTGAAGCCGGGCGCGGTCACCGAGACGTTGGGGTCGGCCACCGTGATCGTCTGCGCGCAGATATTGCTCTGCCGCATGGGTTGGTCCGGACCGGGCGGACCGTCCGGCGGGACCATTGCCGGATCCACAGTCGGCGGTGGAATCGCCTGTGTAAGCGGGAGATTGGTGCTCAGCCCGACCAACAGCAGCACTGCCACCGCTGATCCGACCTGGCGGGCCCGACCCATTGGGGTCATCGCATCCGCACCCATGTGTAAAGCCCCCCGATCCAGGCCGCCAGCGGGAAAGCGGCGACGATCGCGGCCAGTTCGAGCCATTCGGCGAGCATGCGCACCAGCGGGGTGAAGCGGGTGACGGGCACCAGCAACGCAGCCACCAACCCGGCGCCGGTGAACACGGCGAGCACCAGCGTGCCCCACAGCAGCGCGGCACCCGAGTCGCTCGGTTCGTGCAGCAC
This sequence comes from Mycolicibacterium komossense, assembly GCF_025822605.1. Taxonomy (GTDB): domain Bacteria; phylum Actinomycetota; class Actinomycetes; order Mycobacteriales; family Mycobacteriaceae; genus Mycobacterium; species Mycobacterium komossense. Next base: position 354,591 of record NZ_JACKTY010000020.1, read on the forward strand.
ATATTTGATCACCGCGGCGCTGACCGCCACGGCGGCGCCACAGACCAGCGCGACAGCCTGGCGCTTGTCGGCGAACGTGCGTCCGCGGCTGATGAAGATCAGCACGAACAGACCCGCCAGCACCGCCGCGGCATTGCTCTTGGCCAGGCCGGGCATCAGCGTCGCCCAGATCGCCACCGGCAGTGTCACCGCCGCACCGATACAGATCCCGGTCAGGACGCTGTTGGCCCGCCTGGCGGCGCTGGCGATCTCCTCCCCGCGCGGTGTGGTGTCGGGATTCGGCTCGCTCTGCTCGTCCTCACCGGCTTCGTCGTCGACGGGGGCGACAGCGTCCACCGGCAGGCCGTCACTCCGGCGGAACACATCCCGGCCGGTGATCGACCCGAAATAGGGCGGCCGGATCCGCGACGCCCAGAGCGCGAAGGTCGGCGCCAGTGTCAGCAGCAGCAGCAGCGCCACCAGCGTGCACATTCCCAACCACTGAGGCGGGATCGGCTGCCACATCCGGGTCAGGGCGACGAGGCCGCCGAGCCCACATAACGTCACGACGGTGGCGGCGACGGTGATATGCCGCCCAGTGACCGACGCGAGACCGCAGGTCAGCACCGTGACGCCGAGTGCGGCGATGAACAGATGCGCCGCACCAAGCGCTCCCGGTGCGGCCGCAGCGGCACTGACGGCAAGCGTCGGAATGGCCAACCATCCGAATCCGCTCAGCAGATCGGTGCGTTGCGGCCACGCCCGCCAGATGGCGACGGCGCCACCGGCGGCGAGCAGGCCGACGACGCCGGTGGCCAGGGTCGGAGCCAGTGAATCAGCGGCCATTCGGGTCCGCAGCGCGAGCCCGAGCACCGAGAACACCGCCAGCGCGAGAATGGCCAGCGCGGTGTGCGCGGCAGTCTCCGGGGTGACGGGCGCGAAGAGCTTCTTGCCGATCCTGGCCAGGCCCGTCGACAAGGACTCGTACTGCGGTTCGAAGGAATCGCCGTCGACGGCGGGGCTCAGGACCAGGGTGGCGCCGTCTTCGACACCCAGTTCGTCGAGCGTCCTGGTCACATCAAGGCGGACGCCGTTGGCTCGCTGCAGCTCGTAGCCGACGCTGGCTTCCAGCCCGGTCAGGCCGCGCCGCCGCAGCTCTTCGTTGAGCAGCTCGACGATGTCGTCGATGAATACCTCGATCGGCACCGAGGCCGGATAAACCTGGGACACCAAATGTTCACCGCAGACCACTGCAACAGCGCACCGAGCCGGGAATGAAACCTTTGCCATTACTGTGGCCTATCGGCATCCGGAGTGTATTTATCGGCGAGTGCTGCGGTGATCTCGAATAACCGCAGGCGCGTCTTCTTGTGCAATTCGTGTTGCGTGTCGATGATGCCACCCTTCGCCAGATGCGGGTCGTAAGGCATGAATTCGACCGTCGCACCCGACTGCCCGAAACGTTCGGTCAAATAGGCGCGAGCTTCCTTATCGCGCGAATCGCGGCTGTCATTGAGGACCACCATGCTGCGGGAGACCAGTTCGTGGTAACCCATCGCCCGCAACAGATCGATCGAGCGGGTGACCGGAAGCGAGGTATCGGCGGTCAGCCCGGACACGAAGACCAAAGTGTCGGCGGCGTCGAAGACGGCCTTCATGACCGGGTGCTCGAGGTCGTCGGAGGTGTCCACCACAATGATGTTGTGAGTCCGGCGCAACCGGGACAACACGCCGGTGAACATCGAGGGGACCAGCGGTCGCGGTTGATCGGAAGCGCGATTGCCCGCCAGGACGTCGAGCCCAAGGACGTTCTGCCCCAAATGTTCTCGGATATCGGCATAGCCCTGGACATCGGTGTCGTTGAGGACCGCCGAATAGTCGCCGGGCGGCGCTTCGTCGATTCGGCCGGCCAGAGTGCCAAAGCCCGGTGCGGCGTCGATGGCCACCACGTTCTCGGGACGGCACTCGCGGAACACCGCGCCGATGGACGCCGTCATGGTCGTCTTGCCGACACCGCCCTTACCGGAGACCACGGCGATGACGTACTGCTTGCGAATGTGCCTGCGGATACGGTCACGCAGTTCGCGGTAATGCCGCTCACCCGGCGACTCGCCGAGATTGATGGCGTGAAATGTCGCGTTATAGATGAATTTGCGCCAACCCGAACCGGGCGGAATTTTGCGGGGCGCGACCATATCGGAAATTCGCAGTGTCCCCGAAACAGAATCCTGGTGTTGATGACGTCCACCGGGAGATTCGCGCCGCAGCGATTCCTGGCGTTCAGGAGAATTCGCCGGTTCATTCCATGGATTTGTCACAATTTTGATGCTAACATTCGCGCCCTACACAACCTTTCGGTGGGAAAACCAGTCCTGCTGCGCAGGTAATCGACGCACCATCTGGTTGACGGCGGTCGCGATATTGCTGGGCGAGCCCGGCGACATGATCATCCATGCTTTGCCCTGTTGTGGAACATGTTCGGCGACCAGCCGGCCCTCTGGGGTGTCGATGATCGTCACCACGGACTTTTCCAGGTGCACCCTGGCCGGGCCACCGGTGTTGACGCCGGTCTGCAACGCCACGATGGACGCCTGAGCCGATTGCTCCGGGTCGGCGGCCAGCATCAGCAGTTGCATCTGGTCGGGGTCCAGTTGGACGCTGCTCATCAGGAACTTACGCAGGCTGTCTTTGTCCCTGACGCTCTCGAGGAGTTTGTCGACCGGAATCGTGACGGGCTTCAACGGCGCCGGCTTGCTGGTGCCGCACAGACGATCCACCTGAGAGGTGATCACCTGGCTCGCCGCACTTTCTGCGCTGGCCGTTCCGGCGCCGCTGAGTCGCACCAGATAGTCGGTGCGCTCCAGAGTGACCCACCATTGCGCAAAACGGGCCAGCGTCACCATCGCCGGAACAGCGCCCCCGGCGGGGGTTCGCGCCTGCATGTACAGCGCCACGTCGCGGCGGGACAGCACGGTCAGCCACTCCACTACCGCGGGGTCGACATCACCGTGCTCATCGATCACGCCTGCTTCCAGCAGTTCGGCCGCGACCGGGTGATCCAGCGCCGACTGTTTGGACTCGACACTGGGAAGTACTGGCCGCAAACCCAACTCGGGTGCCAGCACCTCGATACCAGTCAGGACCTGAAGCGCCCATAGACCGTCGAGCGTCGTTGTCAACACGTGGAACCCCCGAACCGAATTCAGACCCAGTACCCAGAGCAGAGAACGGGGCGCACGCGGCACGTGCGCCCCGGCCTAGAAGTGGTCTTACCCGCCGAAGCCCTGCGCCATCTGCTGATCGGTACTGATCGACGACATATTGGCACTGCCGATCGCCTGCCCGTGGCTGGCCATGACCTGGATGAGGTCCTGAAATCCGCTGAGCATCAACAACTGGTTCTCGCGGAAGGCCGAGGCCGCCGTGCCGGTGAAGAATTCGGCAATGGCGTCCGTCTGGTTCTTGACCTCGTCATGCAGTCCGTGCAGGGTCTGCGCGGACTGACCGACAGTGTTGGAGAGGCCGTCGACCTCACCGTGGTTGTAAAGGATGGACATGTGGTTCTCCTTGAGTAGTCGAGTGTGCGGGGCCGAGCGGGCTAGCTGTGGTTAGTGGGGGGCGAATCCGTTGAACGTGTGTGCCTGCTCTTCCTCATGTGCCTCCATGAGGGCGGCAGCGTTGTTCAAACCGTCCGCGAGGTGCTGGCCGCCGGTGACGATCTTGTTGATGTCCTCCTGGACCTTGGCTGCGGTAGTCATCGAGGAGGTCGCGCCCTGGCCGCTCCAGGTGGCGCCCATCTGATCCTGATGGGTGTTGACGTACTGCGTCGCAACGGCAATCGCCTGTTCGAGCGCACTGTGAATGCTGTTGGAGACCGTTCGCATCTGGTCCGGTGTTACGAGTAGATCTGCCATTTGCTTCTCCCTTGCTTGTTCATCCCCGAGCAGGGGCTTCAATTTGAGTGTAAGCGCTGCGCGAGTTGTGTCACTTCACCTTTTAGCAAACACCTGACACAGACCTGAGTACATGCCCAGCATTAGCTGGATGCGAGCAATATTCAATTATTGTCAGACATCTTGACGGGCATCGCGGGCGCGGTCGACGACCACCCGTGCGCGGGCGACCTCGTCAGCCTTCTGACCACCCTCGCCGCCGCGGTTGAGCATGCTGGCCGGCGACATCGGCATGCCCCCACCGCCGCCCATGCCGGTACCCGTTGTCGGCGCACGCATTTCGGTGGTCTCGAGCAGGCCGGTCCGCAACCCCGATGCGCGGCCGGGGCCTTCGCCGAAGCTGCTGGTCGGGCGTGTGTAGCTGGTCATTCCCTGGGTTGCCCCGCCACCCAGACCGCCCAGCCCACCAGCGCCGCCACCACCACCGCCGAGCGACGCAGGACTGATCCCTACTCCGCCCGCACCCGGAGCCGCCTTGAAGTTGGCCGCTTCAGTGGCGACATCGGTGCCCTTCATGCCCTGGCCGAACATGCCCGTCAGTTGTTGCAGAGCCTGTGGAGCCGCCTGCATCACCTGTTGGCCCATTTGCATCGGCATCTGGAAGAGCTGAGTCATCGGCTGAAGCATCTGGCCCATCTGGCCGACCATGGAACTCATCTGGCTACTGGCGCCACCGCCGGCACTCGTGGCTCCCTGGCCAGTGGTTTCCGCGGCCTTCGAACCCGCCTGCATCGCCTGCGTACCGGTCGCCTGCGCCGTGGCCTGAGCGACGGAAGCAGCCGAACCGGCCGCCGCAGCGGCGGGGTTGGACATCGGAGCGACCGGCGGGGGCACCGCCAGCAGCGCGGTCAACCCCGACAGCACCGCCCCGTACGCGGCACCGGCGCTGGCGTTGTGCGGCCAATGCTCACCGAAATACTCCACGTTCAACTCGGCGATCCGGGGCGTCAGGGCACCCCACACCGCCGGGTTGATCAGATTGTCCGAGTACTCCTCCATCCGGTTGGCTTCACACACCGGAGCCGGAATCATCGTCGAGCAAGCGGACTCATAGGCCGTAACAGCTGCTTCGGCGAGCGGCGGCTTCTCCACCACCCACCCGGTGAGCAGCTGTAACGCGCCGTTGAGTTCGGTGCTGGCAGCAGCCGAGGCCGTTCCGCCGAGCCCGATGAAACTCGCGCCCGTGGCGACAGTGTTCATCGTGGACGCGCCGAACGACAGCTCGTGGGTGGTCAATTGAGTCAGCCAAGCGGCCATATTGGCCAGCGTGGTTGCCGGGCCGGTACCGGAGATCAACCTGGTGTGGTTGGCCTCCGGCGTGCTGATCGGCCAGAGCGGATCGGGCATCTGAGATCCCTCCCAATCGGTGCCTTAGAAGGAGAGACCACTGACGGCGTTGATCGCATCCGTCGCTTGGTAGGTCAGCGATGAAATCGACTGGTCAGCCGCGAGCCCGAGCCGCGAACCGACGTGTTCGGCCGTCATCCCCAGGTACTGGCCGCCGGCGGCGGACAGGGCGGCGGCGAATTCGGCCGAATCCGCGTCCAGGCCCATCGGCGTGACGCCGAGCAAGGCTGCGGACGCCGCGGACGCGCTCGCGCCCATCTCAGCGCTGATAGTCACCTCGGTCGTCGAGGACAGATCGACGGCGCTTGGCACAACCTCCATAGTTGATTCCTCCCGTTGAGCGCAGAAGTTTCCTGCGGTAATGATCTGATTCTATGTGTGCTGAATCATGCTGTCGACATCAATTGCGCACGATCCAGCGAATGCTGTCCCATCAGTCACTCTGGTGACCCCACGAGCACTCCCTCGATCGCGCCATCGCTGGTGACCAATAATCCACGCCCGGGCGCTAGTTGCTGAGCGCTCGTTCTGCCGAATACTTTGACGGCGGCCGGATCGTTGTCCATGAACAATGTCGGTGAACGCGAACTCGTCATCTTCTGTAGGAACGGGTTCATCACCGAAACGCCGGCCCAGTTTCCGGGCAGGCGGGACATGATCACGTGCAGCCCCACTTCGCGGCTGCGTTCGATCAGGGCCCACAGCGGCGCGGTGGCGGCCTGCTTACCCAGCACACCGTTGGGACGCAACTCCTGCTCATCGTCGATGAGCACGAAGTGATGCGGCCCCTCCCAGGCGGCGCGTTTGAGCAGCTCCTCCTGGCTCAGCCCCGACGGTGGCAGGCGCTGCTGCAGCAGTTGCGTGAGCTCAGCGATGGCCTGGTCGATATCGTCGACGGTATAGGCGTAGGCGCGCACATGCGGGCCCTGCATGCGCCCGATCAGCGCGGTCTTCGGATCGATGACGGTGATCTGCGCCTGCTCCGGGGTATACCGGCTCATGATCGCCTGACCCACCGCTGCCAGAGTCGTGGTCTTGCCGCAGCCCTGGCGTCCGATCACGGACAGATTGGGGGTACTGCGCAGCGGCAGGGCCACCGGGGCCAGGCCGCTCTCTCCGATGGCGAAGGGCAGGTTCAACGGGTCGGCAGCCGCAGGGGTCGTGGCGAATGCCTCGACGACCTCGCGCAAAGCGATGTGCTCGGGCAGCCGGGCCAGCGTTTCGACCCGCTCCAGACCCGTGTTCGCCGCGATCACGGCGCCCACCTGGCGAACGGTGATGCGTTCGCCCTGGGGGCCGGAGATCTCCGGTACCCCCATCAGCAACTCGTGGCCCTGCCTGCTCACGCCGAACCCCGGCCGATCCAACGTGTGGCGGGCCGCCCGGCGATGGTCGATACCCGTGCCCATCTGTGTTTCATCCGGGTTGCTCAACCGAAGTTGGATGCGGGCGTTCGACACATTCAGCAGGGCCTGCTTCTGCCCGACCAGCCAGGCGTTGGAACTGGTCATCACGTGCACTCCATAGGACAGGCCCTGCCTGGCCACCGAGATGGCCCGGTCCCCGAGGCCGTAGTCCTTGTCGTAGAGGTCACCGAAGTTGTCGATCACCAGGAAAACATCGCCGAACTTGTCGTTCGGATCGGTGCCCGCGCCCCCGGCCGGGCCGAATCGCCGCTCCCGGAAATCCGAGATGTCGATCTGATAATGCTTGAAGGCGGCCTCCCTCGCCCGGATGATTCCCTCGAGTGTCGAGATCGTCCGCGAAACTCCTTCGGTATCCGACAGACTCACGACACCGGCGACATGCGGGAGCTCCTCGATGGGAAACAGCGAGGCCCCGATGCAGAAGAAGGTCACCCGGTCGGGCCGGTACATCAGCGCCGCTGACGTCATCAGGGTCATCAACGTGGTCGACTTCCCGCGCTGCGCGGTGGCCACCACCATGATGTTGTCCATCTCGACGTCGATGACGTGGACCCGCTGCGCATGGTCCTCCGGGATGTCCTCGATGGCGATCGGGAAGATCAGGCCGGGGTTCTGTCCGTAGTCGACGTGCCACGGCTTGCCCCGCCAGCGCAATACCAGGTCATCAGCCTTCTCACTGACTTCCAGCGGCGGCAGCCAGATCTGGTGCGGCGCCTTGATCTGAGTGGCGAGCAGCGACTCCCTGATCACGTCGAGCAGCTTCTTCTTCTTGAAACCGTCTGCGTGGTAAAGGAACTCGTCGGGCTCATCAGGCTCGTCGGCGGACGCCAGCGCCGCGTTGTCCTCATCGGTGAGCGGCTGGTATTCCCACGTCAGCGATCGGGGCTGGGTGAAGCTGACGTCGACAGTCTTGTCGACGTTGACGGCCTTCTTCGGCAGGACGAACGGGGCCGAGACATAGAAGCAGCGGAACGGTTCCAGATCGCGCGGGCCCACTTTGAGCAACGCATAACCGGCCTCTTTCGACGGCAGGTGCAGCGCGGCATCGCTGCTGATCACGTCGCGAGAATCTTCGGCGGTCTCCGCGCGCAGCGCCACCCGGAAGGCCAAGTTGCTCTTGGCCTTACTCAGTGACGAGAGGTCAAGTCGCTGGCCGCCGAGGGTGAAGAAGACGTTACAGCCACGACCTTCCTGACCGATGTGGATGACGAGGTCGATCCATTCGGGGTGATGGTGGAACAGCTCGAGATACTCGTCGATGATGACCAACAAGATGGGGACCGGCTCCAGGTCGCGACCGGCGAGCCGCATCTCCTCGTACTCGTTAGCGTCCCGGGCACCGGCGTCCTTGAACAGTCGGTAACGCCTGGCGATTTCGCCGTCGACGGCTTTGCGCATGCGCTCGGCGAGGTGGCGGTCATCCTTGCCCAGGTTTGACAGTGAACCCGCGACGTGCGGCAGTCCCTCCAGGTCCTGAGCCGCCGACTCGAACTTCATATCGACGAAGATCACGATGAATGTCTCCGGCGAATGCGTCAGGGCGATCCCGTTGCACAGCGACAGGAAGTACTCGGATTTGCCCGAGCCGGAAGTTCCGATCACGACGGAGTGGAAGCCGAAGCCACCGAAATCCTTGGCGCGCAAGACGATGTACTGCAGTTCGCCGCCCGGCTTCACCCCGACGGGCACCATCGCCCACTTCGCGTCGCCGCGACCGCGGCTGTCCGCCCACAATTTGTCGACATCGAGCTGACGTGGGTCGCTGATACCCAACGCCCGCAACAGCTCCCCGCCCTGGCTGTCCATTCCCGACAACTCGTCGGCACTCATCGGCGACCACCGGGCGATGGCCCTGGCATAGCGATCCGCGGTGCTCTCGGCGAGCATGTCGGCCACCCCGTAAAAGGCTCCGCGATGCCGTAGCCTGCCCTCCCGAAGTTCGAAGCGCTCGTCCTCGTCGGTGAAACCGACACCCGAACCGTGACGGGTAGCCAACCGCAACACCGTGATTCCGGCCATCCCCTTCTGGCCGGTGACGCCTTCCCACTGCTCGGGAGTCCCGACGTTGTCGTCGACGATCACCCAGTGCGGGCCCAGCGCCGAACTGGTCATCGCCTCCGCCGGTGACGGCATGGACAGCGGGCTGCTGCCGGTCGGGGGCGCCCACGGGCCGCGACCCTTGCGGTGCAGCTCGGCATCTAGGGCGTCTTCGAGTTCGGTGGGCGAGGTGAACACCAGGCGCCGCAGGCCGCACGCGTCGAACATCTCGTCATGCTGGTTGTGGGGCAACCACACCAGCCACGACCACTTCTCGGGATGGCGGGTGACCACCATCAGCTTGACGTCGCCGGGGCTGTGGTACACCGCCAGCGAGCAGAGTACCGCCCTGATGAACGCGTGCAGCTCGCCCATATCGTCGCCGGTGAAACTGAATCCAGGCTTCGAGCGCAGGTTGAGCACCTTGCCGATACCGCGAATCTTGCTCTGCTCCAGGATGAAATCGCGGAGGGCGCGGCCGGTGACGGGCTCCAGCTCTTCGCCTACCGGAACCTCGGGCCACTGCAGGCTTACCGCCGAATCGCTGGCCTGCTGGATGCCGATCCCGAGCCGGACATCGAGGAAATCCTGATCGGTGGGACGCCGTTCCCACATGCGCGGACCACCGATGACATTGTCGAGGCTCTGCGGGTCGCCGTGCACGAAAAGCTGGCTGCGGCGCTGATCCTGGGCAGCCCGCTGCACTTCGTCGCGGTCCTCGTCGAGCTGCCGGAGGTAGACCCGGCGCTGCTTCTCTTGCTCGCCCCAACTGATCTTGCGGCCACGACCCATTCGCCCGCTGAACATCATCGCGCCGAAACCGACCAGGCCGATCATCGGGAAGAAGCCGGACTGCAGTGACCGGATACCCGAGGTGTACATCACCACCAACGTGCCGATGATGCCCACCAGCAGCGCCGGAATCGCGATCATCAGCAAGATGTTTCGCGGCTCACGCTCCGGCAGTGCCAACGGGGCGGCCACCGCAACCCTGGCCGGCGGCACCGAGGGCGGGGCTTTGCGTTGCCCGCGTACGAAACCTCGCTTCGACACGTTAACCTCCCGCGTTCTGTTGAGCAGCGTCCGGAATCAGGGCGGCCGTTCCGCCGCCGGGCAGGGTGTCCCGCGCCAGTAGCGCCGCGGTCCGGCTGACGGCCGGGCCGGCCGCGAACGTGCGGACGATGGGCCACGGCGCCTGCACGGCCCTGGCTGGATCGAGCCCGAGCGCCTTCAATGTCTTGTCGTCCCAGTCGATTCCGTATCGGACACCCTGCGGTGACACCCAGTAGAGGCTTTCCCTGGTGTCCGATGTCGCCACGCCACTGGTGGTTGCCACAAAGTTCGCCGCACCTGGCAGGACCAACGTCTGGTCCGCTTCCACGGAGTCCGGGTCGCGGTCGTCGCGGACCAGCTGCACCAGATGCGAGTCCATCGCCGGCGAAACCGGCAGACCCTTGCCGTTGAGCACCGCGATACTGGCCTGCCGATCGGTGGACTGCTTCTCCCAACCCACGCAGGTGACCGGATTTGCGGTCGTATCAATGAAATTCAGCTTGCCTGCGGGATAGAACCCGACGTTGAGAGCATCGAGGTCCGGGATGTCGACGAGCTTATCCGGTGAGACCAACTGCGGGGCACTGGAGGACTGGGAAACCGAAGTTCGCAGCAGATCCGCGACGAACGCGGTGATCTTCTGTACCCCGCCGGGCAGCAGGACGTAGAAGCCGCTGACCGTCCCAGCGGAATCCCGCGACTCCAAAACGGTGCCGACGACGGAACCGGGCAGGAACTGCGAGGGTGTACCCAGGCCTGGAATATCCGGCACCACAATGGGTTCGGTGGCGGGCATCGCGTCGAACAGTGCGTTGGAAATCGCGATTGGGTGCGTGACGCCCGGATCGAGGCCGAGGTTGAAGGTCAGCGACCGATCGACGGGGTCGATCTGCGAGCGCTTCCCGCCCCAAATCACATAGGTCCCGTCACCATGGGTGGCCAACACCGCCTGGCTGGGGTCCATTGCGGATGCCCGACCGAAAGCCGAGAGTGGCCCGGCGATCGAGGTGACCATCGGGGGTGCGATCGTGCCGTTGGCAGGCGCGGTATCGCATACCGCCCAGGCCGACGATCCGCCGCCGTTCATCGTCAGATCGTCTGGCACGCCGGGGATGCCGATCATCGGACCGGTCGGGTACTTGGCGATCTCGGCGGCATTGACCCAGGTGGGGGTGCCGGCACTACCGGTCGCCAGACGAGCCGAGGTGAGATTCAGCGCCGGGTAGAGGCGACCGTTCATCTTGGCGTAGACCGCGCCGGTTTCCCGATTGCCGATGATGTTCGAGTCACCGACAAGTCCTGCAGGCTTCATCACATGTAGCAACGCCATCCAACCGACGCCGATGAGCATGAACACGATCGACAGGACGACGGCGGCCTGCTGCTTGCGGTCATCGTGTTTCATCCGTACGGAGAACCGGGTGATCGCAGCCTTGAGCCGCCTGTTGTAGAACAAATGACCGGAATTCTGGTCACGGTTCGACAGATTCAGCGGCACGCTCGATATCCTTTCGGCGGACAACTTCGGGCCAGACAAAGTGCAACCTGTCTTGTTGCCCATGGCCGTGGGGCGTCAAGTGCACCGGAATCATCCGTGGCTCCACGATAACGGGCGGCAGTGGCACCCGGTGACGGAAATTCCGAGCTGGCCTCGGCTGACTGGCAGCCGCGATCACTATCGTCACTTGGGCCACAGCCGTAGCGGTCCGACCCTGCTCTGACAAAGCCCAGCTCAGTTGCCATCAATGCAGCCGTCCCCCGTAGCGCTCCGCATTGTCGGTCTCGGCTTCCTGCCTGAGGGCGCCGAACGCGGCGTTGAGGCGCTCTGCCAGCTCACCGTGGCTGTAGTCGGTCATCACGCGCGGATTCAGTGTCAATTCGACGAGTTTTCCGTCCGAATTAGCAGTGGCGTGAATATCCCCGAGATCAACGCTGTAGGTAATTCGTTCCGCCTCGGCGACCAACGCCTCCCATTTATCGGCGGCGGCGCGTAATTCGCGCAGGATCTCATCAACAAGGGCTTTATCACTGCGCCCACCATCAACGGCCCGCCCCGACACCACCCCAGTATGTCGACCCTGTTCGAGCAGCGTCAATTCATCCGGTCGCAGCGTTGCAAAAACCCTGACAGTGCACTGCCAGCAACATATGCGTCAGCTCTGCGGGCCCCAGCTGCTGGGCGGTGGCGCACTCAGCGCCGTGAACCACGCGAAGTGGTAGTTGGCCGAAGTCTGGTCACCACTGGCAATCGCTTCCGTCGCCGCCAGTAGCAGGCAGTTGAGCAGCACCGCGGGTTCGACATCGGGGTAACGAGCCAGCAGTTGATAGCGGATGGTGTCCAGATGCACCCGCAGGACGTCGAGTTCCGCCTCGACCACACCGGTCCCGGCCGCCCCCGCCTTCGCCATCGTGTGAACCATCCGGGGCAGACCGTCGCGCCAGTGGGTCAGCTCGGTCAGCTGCCAGCCGAGGTCGTCGACGGGCTCGGTCCGGCGTGCGACAGTGGAGGCCATCGTGGCCCCGAACTGCGACGCGTCGCCGAACGAGTCGCCCGGGGTGTACGTCGCCGACAACACAGTCGGGCCGAGCAGGGCCGCCGCGCTCCCCCGCCGACGGTCCGGCTCCAGCAGGCTCACGCCCGCAGGCAGTTCGATGCCCGGCGGGATCCAGCCGTGGGCGAGGTCGGTCACGAGCAGTGTCGTACCGTCCTCACGCTGCCCGACCGCCCACTTGAGTCCCGGTTCCTGCCTGGCGACATACAACACGAGCCGACGCAGCCGATGCTCGTCGGACTCGCGCGGAGGCTGCGGTACGACGACTTCGCTGACTGACTCGATCAGAACCGGCTCGGGCCTGCTGACCGGGCGGGGCGCATCCCGGGTGATGACCTCGGGCTCTTGTTCGGCTTCGGCTTCTGCTTCTGCTTCTGCTTCTGCTTCTCTGACGACTGCTCGCACGACGGCTGCCTCGTCGAGTTCGACAGGCACCGGGACGTCCTCCTGGGGGAACTCCTCCTCGGAGACGTCCTCGCGCTCTGGTGCGTCGATTTCCTCGACGGCGCGGTTGCGGGACAGCTCTTCCCTGGGCCAGGCGGCGTGACGTGGCGTCGGCTCGGGCCGGGGGAACACGCGGGTCGGTTCCGCTCGGATGGGTTCCTCGACGGGTGGGACGACCGGCGCCGGCGTCTCGGCGGCTGTTCCCAAACTGAGGTATTCCGGCGAGAATCCCAGCGGTTCCCTGCGGAGTTGGCGAATTGTCGATTCGGCTCGCAGCACCGCGAAGGCCCTCGCCACGTTGATGACCCTGGCTTCCTCGGCCTCCTGGACGTCCGGTGGGAGGCCCGCTTCGCTGATGGCGCGCAGCTTCTCATTGGCGGAGGTCGCGATCCGTCGCAGATCTCGGTCGAGATACTCTGCGATAGTGGCGGTTTCGGGAGTCACCCGCGCAAGTTCCGCCGGCCACAGGCCGCCGAGGACCAACGGCGTGCAATCCTTGGGCGTCCGAAATGTCGGAACCGAGAGGGCCTGCTCCGTGGCCCTCTTCATGCGCTGACGCGCTGATTTCCGAAAGATCGCCACCGGGTTAGCGTACCGGGCTCCCCAGTACCCCTTCAGCACGGAATTTCTTCGTCACACCTGTGGCCAGTGAGGTGAATTGTGCACCGACCAGGCTGTGAGTAGCGTCGCGGGCATGGAAGATTCGCTGCTACAGCAGCAGCTGGACGAGGTGCGCGGACTGCTGGCGAAGGCGCGGGAGCTGTTCGGCGCCAATCCAGTAGCTCCGCCGGCCGATATCGTACCGCCCGAGGACACCGTGCAGAACTGGTTGCACTGAGTTTCGGGGCCGACAGATCCGCTGTTCGCCTTGCACTTTGGCTAGCCGAACAGATCAGGATGCACTCGAGGTTGCCGCGCTCCGCAACCCAGCGATGCCGGATGGAAAGGACTTCGGCCGCGATATCGAAGTCCCCGTCGTAGTGGATGAGAGTGAGGTCATGGTCGACGGCTACTGAGCCGATCAGAAGGTCGGCCATGCCTACCGTCCGATGGCGGCCACCCCGAGCCAGCGATCGCTGGACGCTGAGGGCGGACTGCCAGTGCTCGTCGTTGGTCGGCAGATACTCGTAGGCCACGCGGCGGTCGGACCAGAGTTGTTCGTAGTCAGTCGGATTGCGTGCACTGTAGAGCGCTTCGGCATCGAGTTGGGCAGTGGTCGCCACCAGACCGGCCTCGATCAGCGCCACACATCGTCCCGTTCGTGGGCGTCGGCCATCGACGCCAGGCCGCCTTCCTGAAGCCACGCAACTTGCCGCCTGCGGGCCGACAACACGCGGCGGCCTGCTCCAACGCGCGTCGAACGGTGTCGGTGACACCGGAGGAGTTCAGCTCCTTTTACGCAGCCGCCAGGAGGTCGTCGGCCGGGTCGATCAAGCGCTTTGTCATCGGAGCCGACCTCCATCGAGGTATGTACAAGGTCGGAAAAAGGTATATATCGATGCAGTGCTCACGGCGCCAACTCGTGGTCCCGCAGTGCCGCCACCGCATCATCGAAGTCCGATTTGGTCGGCACTTCCGCGGACGGGGTGTGTCCCGCAGCGAGAATCTCGCCCCGCACCTGCATCAGTGCCTTCAGATACGACACGTCGGCAGTCAGTTTGATCGCCTCTGCCAGTGACCCCGCGTCGGCCGACATCGCCGCCTCGGTCAGCACGACACTGTGCAGGTAGCCCCCGCGGCAGCTGCGGAACAGGATGTGACCGCTGGGGTGGACGGCGTCGAACTCCGGATTGAGTTCTGCCGGCGAAAGCGAATCCGTCATCGGTAGATCATGGCCCGTCAGTCGTGCACGTTGCGCAGCGCGGCGGCGGTCTGCGCCTCGTGGTCTTCCCAGTAGTCCGCGGACCGTTTGAGGTTGTCAGCCATCGTCGCGTGATCGATCGCTTGCTGTTCGTAGCAGCGTCGACGCTGTTCGAGCAGTTCCCGGCCCGCCTCGCGAAGCTCTCCGAAGATCGGTCCGAGGGAATCGAGGCTCTCCTGGATGGCGTCATGAGTCGCGGGCACGGTCCGCAGGAAGTCCGCGGCGTCACTGTGGTGAACCGCGGCATTGCGCAGGCTGTCCGGTTCGACGCGGATGATGTCGGCCATCGCTGTCTCCTATCCTGTCCGCCCGGCCGAGGTCGCCGGCCGGGTCTGCTGTGGTGAGCTGGGGCTCTCGGGTGCTGCGGTCGGTGAGGACGCCGACGGCGTGGTGGGGCCAGGACCGGGCGGATGCAGCCAGCCTAGGAAGCTTGGCCCGCTGACGCTGGCTACCGGCTGAATCTGCCCGTTGAAGAGCGCACGACTGCGGTCCAGCGCGAGCGCCTGCCGATCGCTGAACATGCCGATATCGCCGGAACCGACGCGGCCCGGATCGAGGGGGTGGGCGACCGCGGTCCCCGGGGGCGGAACGATGATCCCTTGCTGACGGAAGGCGTCACCGATCGGCGTGCCCCCGACCGCCGCCTCGATCACCTTGGCGATCTGCGGGTTCGCCACGGTGACGGTGTCGCCGTTGGGCAAGTGCACCTCGGTGGGCCCCGCTGGGGCCGGCTGATCCGGCGATGGCCCGCCTTCGCTTCCTACCTCGTCGTCGACATCAGACGCTTCTGGGGTGGACGTTTCCGGATCGTCCAGCAGGCCCTCCTCCCGCAGGAGGTCCTCGAGCGAGGTACCGCCCGAAGGACGGGTCGGCCACGACTCGGCGGGGGTCTCGTCCATCCGAGGGCCGGCGAGCGCACCAGGCAGCCCGCCCCCGATGCCACCGCCGGGAGCGGGTGAGCCGCCCCCGAGCTGGGGCAGACCGGACATCATGGGCAGGGCAGCCGGCGGAGCGGGCGCCGGCGGAGCGGTTCCCGCCGTACCCGGCCAGCCCACGTCCGGCCCCAGGTCATCGCCAAGCAACTGATCGAGAGCCGGATCTCCAGCCGCGACAGCGGTATCCGCCCCGTAAGCCGGCAAGACCGAATCCGACGCGGAGGCCGGCCGGGCCGTGGCGGTGACCGTCGGGGCAGCGGTGGGGGTGACGCCGGATTTCGCCGACTCATACAGAGCTGTCCAGGCGCCGGCCAACGCTGCTTTCGACGTGTCATCGAGGTGTGCGGTCTCGACAACGGCACCGATCTCGCGCAGTTTGTCTATCAGGTACCGCTGAAAATCTCGCGCGCCGGCGGGGGTGTCGAGATCGGTGCGAGCGCGAACCGCCTCCTCCACGTCCCGCTGCAGGGCCTGCAACTCGGCACCGCCGTGCGCGGTGGTGACATGGGCGTTCAGAATCGCCGTGACGACGTGCAGGTCGACTTGGGCTACCGTCGAATTCTGTTTCGCCAGACCATTTTCGGCTTTCTTGATGGCATCGGCCGCCTCGCCCTGCTGTCCGCGCTCCCCGCTGGGCGCCGGACCGGGCACGACCGGTGGCTTCGGCGGGGTGATCGGGTCGCCGGTCGCCGGATCGAACAACGCGGGGTGCTTGGCGCGAATGGTGGCGAGCAGCCCCGTCAACGCGCCCGTATCGATCACCGTCGCCGGTAGCAGCACCGAGACATCGGCCGCGCTGAGACCCTGCCGCCAGGCGTCCGGGTCTCCGGTGCGGGCGGTGATGTGCGCGATGGCGTCACGCACCTCGACGATGTCGGTCACCGCTGTCGACCCTGCATGAGGCGGACTGTACCGAGGCGCCCAACCGCAGACAATTCACCTGCGATCAGCCTGTGGAGGCCGCCGGCGCCGACGGGTAATTTCCGGACAAGCTCTGCAGCACAGCAGTTTTCGATTCAGCATTGGCGGCGGTCTGTGAGACGATTTCGATGATCTCGCGATGCTTGGCGAGCAGGAACCGATGAAACTGATGCGCGCCCGCGGGGGTGTCCAACGCCAGCATGTCCTGCTGCGCGACAGCCGACTCGATATCCGCCTCGATCGTGTCGAGACGGCGCAGGCCCTCGACGGTGGCGGCGTGCGCGGCGGCAACTGCCTCGGCGAGCGCACGATCGGCTTCGGTCAGGCCGGCGTGACGCGTGGACAGTGCGGTCGACGCCGCCGCGATAGCGGTCGCCGAGTGTCCGGCCTGGTCCACCATGCCCACAAGGTACCGCGGCTGATCTGCGCCAACAATTCACTGGCGCTGCGATGTCCTAGAGCGGCCGACGGATGGCGACAGCGGCTCCGAGCGGACTGATTCGCACGGTCGCTCCGGCATGCGGTGCTTCCACCACCATGCCGTTGCCGATAGCCATCTGAACGTGCCCGGTGTGCGGAAACACCAGATCACCAGGCCGAATCTGCGATCGCGCGACGGCGACACCGTCGTTGATCTGATCGTAGGTGGTCCGGTCCAACGACACTCCGGCCTGCCGATAGGCCCACTGGACCAGACCGGAACAATCGAACTGGTTGGGCCCGGTCGCACCCCAGACATAGGGTCTGCCCAGCTTGGACAGTGCGGCCCGAACGGCAATACCGGCCCGGCTGCTCGTCGGCGGCAGCCGCAGCGCACCGAGTCGTCCACGGTGGCGCAACACCCGGTACCGCAGCGCACGCAGCAGCAACAGCCGCCGCCGGGCCTGCCGGCGAGCCGCCGAAACGTGCTCGTGCTGAGCGCGCAACCTAGCCGCGCGACGCCGCATCGCCTCGCGTTGGGCCATCGGGGATTCGGCAGGTGCCTGGTCATCCGCCTGCGCCGCCTCCAGCACCTGTCTGGTCAGGGCGCGAGCCAGGGCATGGTCCTGCTGAGCGCGGGTAAGCACAGCGGCGAACACCGCGTCGGTGCGCGAGGTACTACGCAGCGCCTCTCGGCCACGCTGCACAGCCAGTTCGTAACGGTCATGTCCCCCACCGGTATTCGGCCCGACCAGTGGGGAGGTCTGATAGTAATCGCTGCCCGCATCCAGGCGAGCAGCCGTACTCTGCCCATTGAGAACCTGGTGCGCGCCGTCGAAAAGCCGGTGCGCGCGGCTCAGAATGTCCAGCTCCCCCATACGGGTTCTCCTACCGTTGGCTGCCTTGATCGGAATCAGCGCCGGCCGCGTCGACAAAAGCACGCACCCGTGGCAGCGCGCCCGCCGGCACGTAACCGCGATTGCGGATGTCCCACATCTCGTCAGTGGTGATGCCGACGAGCGCCGCTATCACCGCCTCGGGTAATGACGACCGGGTACAGGCCTGATCGAAACGGGCGCCGATACTGTCCGGCAGTCGGGCAAGCAGGCTCGCCCTGGTCGATTCGAGGGCCTTGACGTGGCCCAGCAGTGGCCCGCTCGGGTCGGCGCCGGCGTTGACGGCCACCCGCCACGAGTTGGCCGCCAACATCTCGGCCTTCACGCACTGGGTGATCACGGAGAGAATATACGTCTCGTATTCGTTTGATGTGGACGGCGGCAAACGGGCGATCACCGAGTTGAGCGCTTCCAGCTGAGCTTCGGCGTAACCCTCGAAGACAGTGGTGTCGGAATTGCGGTCGACGACCACCGTTGTCGGCGGTTGTCGCGGTGTCTCAGGAGCCGCGTTCTCAGCCAGCAGTTGGCTGATCTCGGCATCCGGATCTGCCGCGACCACCAGCCGTGAGTAGGTGCCCGGCGGCAGGCCGAGCCCGTTTTCAACCTTCTGAACTGTGCCTTTGTGTGGTTTGCGGGTGCCGCGTTCCAGATAGCTCAAGCCCATGATGCTGACGCCGGTGGCGCCGGCCAGATCGGCGAGCGACCAGTCGCGGGATTCCCGCAGTGCCCGGATGGCTGCGCCAGCCGCCTCTCGGCTCACCATGGTGCTCCGGACATGCAGGGATCGTACACAGCCAGCCCCATCACCCTTTATATATACGTTTTTGTAGTCGTTTATGTTGCCAACACACTCGACTGCATATACGCTTTCGTCAACGCTTTGATCACTCCATGAGACAGGGGCAGACGATGAACCAGCCTTGCGCAGCCAATCCGGAACTCTGGTTCGGTTACTCCGATGACGACGACACCGATGGGGCCGCCAAAGCCCGTGCCTACGAAACGGCGTCGGTCGAGGCTCGCACCATCTGCCTGCGCCGCTGCCCGCTGGCGCAACAACGTAAGTGCGCCGCGCATGCCGTCGATGCCGGCGTCGAGTACGGGGTCTGGGCCGGTGTGAAGCTGCCCGGTGGCCAGTACCGCAAGCGCCACGAACTCGCGCGGGCCCATGAGGTTCTGGGACAGATCGCAGCCGGAGAGCTCAATCCGCGTCAGCTGCCGGAGAATTCGGCGCTCTTGGAGACCCGGCAATCCGATGTGCTGCCAGTGGTGGCGACGGTGTTCCACCTTCCGATTGCTCCGGTTGCGCGGTATAGCGCCGCCTAGGGCCACTCGGCTCTCACCGAAACCAGCAAGACGTGAGTTACTCCTGTTCGCGGATCAGTTCCAGCGTGCGCAGCTCGCGGATCGCGCGGCAACCGCGTTCCAGCATGGCGAGCACCATATCGTCGCCGCGGTCGGTGGCAGCGGCGAAGGCGAACCCGAATGTCGTCAGCAACGGCACCTGCATCATGCCCAGGATGTAGTCCTGCCAACAGGTTTCACGGTCATAGTCGGTCACGCCCTCGACAATCAGGGCGTCGTAATAGGCGTCGACCAACTCCTGCTCTTTGGCGGCGCGCAGTTCCGGCGTCAGACTGGTAGCCACGAAGTACGCCAGATCGCGGGCGGGCAGCCCCACGGTGAGCGTCTGCCAGTCGACGACGGTGACGCGGGTGCGCTCCGGATCGAAGAGCAGATTGTCCACGCGGTAGTCACCGTGCAACAGGCTGAAGCGGTCCGGGAACAACAGCAACCACGGATCGACCAAGGCCGCCGCCTCGGCGAGCATGGTGCGGTCGGCCTCGGACATCCGGTCACCCAACCTGCCGATCGTGGTGTCGGCGGCCATCTTCGCGAGATCGCCCATCCCCCTGGCGAAATCGGCGTCTGCCCGCGGCATGGTCGCGCCGGTGAAGGACAACCAGCCGGGATCGCACCAGCGCGGGCCATGCAACCCGGCCAGTGCTTGCACCGCCAGGCGCGCCTCGACCAGACTGCAGCCGGCGATCTGATCGCCCTGCACCGCCGGTGCCAGATCCTCCATCAAGAGTACGAAATCGGCTCCGTTGCGGTCGATTTCGCAATGCAGCCAGTTGGGCAGCGGCACCGTCAGCGTGTCGGCGACCTCGGTGTAGAACGTGTATTCGGCGCGGTAGGCGAGCGCCACCCGCTGACGCACCTCCTCCTCCTGCGAGGGCAACTTGACGATCATCGTCTCGGGGAGGGCCGCCTGCGGGTCGGCGTAGGTCGCTGTCACCCGGTAGGTCGCGCCGGTCTGACCGGTGCCGACCGGGGTCACGGTCACTTCGGTGATGTCGGCACCCAGGACTGCGGACAGCCAGGTGCTGGTCACCTCCGCCGGGCTGGCGGGAATCGCAGCTGTGGTGGTCATCTCGGCGCACCTCCTCGCAAAATTAGAACATGTTCTAATTCGATGGCGGTGGCCGGGTTTTCTGTCAGTGCCCGCTCCTACCGTGGCGACATGACGAACTGGATTAACACCGTAAGCCGCGAGCACGTGCGCCGCGCCGTCGAAGGTGGATTCACGCAGGCCGATCACGGCAAGCCGGACCGGTTACGCCGGATGGGCTCCGGCGACCGGATCGCCTTCTACTCGCCGAAGACCGACTATCCCGACGGTGACCCGCTGCAAGCGTTCACCGCAATCGGGCGACTCGTCGGGGACGAGGTCTACCAGGTGGAGATATCGGCCGACTTCCGTCCGTACCGACGCAACGTCGAGTTTCTCGACTGCGCCGAGACGCCGATCAAGCCCCTGATCGACCACCTCGGCTTCATCGAGGATAAGAAACGGTGGGGCTTCCGCTTCCGCTTCGGATTGTTCCAGGTCAACGACCACGATTTCGAGGTGATCGCGGCGGCCATGACCCGGTCGGTGGCGGGAGGCGCCGTCTCGGCCGCATGATCGAGTGATGAGCAACCTCGAACGGGAGCCTGCCGAGGTTGACCACCCGCCTGCGGTCGGGACCGACGGCGGGATCGAGATCCTCAGTCCACGCGAGGTACCCCTCGGCGGCCCACGCGCTCTACTGGTCCGGCGGACATTGCCGCAGCACCAACGGTCGCTGATCGGGGCTTGGTGTTTCGCCGATCATTACGGCCCGCACGACCTTCGCAGCAGCGCCGGCATGGATGTACCGCCGCATCCGCATACCGGACTGCAGACGGTGAGCTGGTTGTTCAGCGGTGAAGTCGAACACCGGGACTCGGCCGGGGTACACGCGATGGTTCGCCCTGGCGAGCTCAACCTGATGACGGCCGGCGCAGGCATCTGCCATTCAGAAGTGTCGACGGCGGCGACATCCGTGCTGCATGGAGTGCAGCTCTGGGTGGCACTACCCGATACCGACCGCGATACCGACCGTCGGTTCGACCACCACGTACCGACGCCGGCGTCGCGGAGTGGCGCCGTCATCCGGGTGTTCCTCGGCGCGCTCGACGGTGTCAGCTCGCCGGTGCAAACCTTCACCCCGCTGCTCGGCGCGCAGATCGATCTGGGTGCCGGTGCCCGCCTGCTGCTCGATGTCGATCCGACGTTCGAGCACGGGGTACTTGTCGACAAGGGCACGGTCGCGATGGACGATACGGCTGTGGACGGCGCCGAACTCGCCTACCGGCCTGTCGGCTCGTCCTTGCTGGAGTTGCGCAATACCGGCGACCGGTCTGCCCGAGTGCTGCTGCTCGGTGGCGCGCCCTTCACCGAGGAGCTGGTGATGTGGTGGAACTTCGTTGGGCGCAGCCACGACGATATCGCCGCCTACCGCGAAGAATGGCAATCCCACGATCCCAGGTTCGGCGAAGTGAGCGGCTATCATCCTGGGAGACAAGGAGTTCCGTCCCGCCTGCCGCCCCCTGCGCTACCCATCACGCGGCTGCGGCCGCGCCGCCCACCAAAACCACCTCCGACGTACAGGATGCCCCGTGACCACAGACAAAACCGGCGCGGCGACCACCGTCACGCAGCATGCGCGGATGTTCACGATCACCGTCGACGGAGTCCCCGCCGGTCTGACCTCGTTCGTCGAGCGAGACGGCCAGCGGATCTTTCTGCACACCGAGGTAAAGCCGCAATTCGAGGGCCGCGGGCTGGCCGGCATTCTGGTCGAGACGGCGCTCGCGGCAACGCGAGCCGACGGTATGCACGTCGTCGCGGTCTGCCCCATGGTTGCCGCCTACGTGGCCAAGCATCACGACTTCGACGACATCGTCGACCCGATCACTCCACAACTCGACGAGTGGCTGATGGCCCAGCGGCACCGCTGACCTATCGTGACCGTGATGAGCAGTCGAGCCTTCTTCACGGCGGACGGTGCGGACTTCGTCCCCAACCCCATCGCCCAAGGGCCCTGGGGACACACCCTCGGCGGCCATATCGTCGGTGGACTTCTGGCCCGCTCCCTGGAGACTGCCGTGACCGATCCGGACCTTCAACCCGCCCGCCTCACGGTCGATCTGCTGCGGCCCATCCCGATGGCGCCGGTGCGCGTGCGGACGAAGATCGAGCGCGAAGGCCGCCGAATCACCCTCGTCGACACCGTGATCCTGCAGCATGACAGCGTCGTATCCCGGGCCAGCGGTCTCTTTCTGCGCCGCGGCGACGATCCCGACGGCCAGGTGTGGTCACCCCCGCTGGCAATGCCGCCGATACCCCCGATGCCGGCGGTCGTCCGCGCGGACCTGCCAATGCTGCTGTGGTCCTACGGGCCTGATCTCGACCAGCCGTTACCCGGCGTCGGCGCCGACCAGTGGGAACAGTCGCATGCCCAGAAGTTCGCCTGGGTTCGCGATATCCGATCGTTGATCGAGGGGGAACCGCTCACGCCGTTCACCAGGGCGGCCATGGCCGGTGAGGTGACCAGTTCGATGACCCACTGGGGCACAGCCGGTTTGCGATTCATCAACGCCGACTACACGATGACGCTGAGCCGGCTGCCGGTCGGCGAATACATCGGGCTCGCAGCCACCGCGCAGTTCGCCTCGGCCGGCGTGGCCACCGGTACCGCAACCCTCTTCGACGCACAGGGCCCCATCGGCACCGGCGTCGCAGTCGCCCTCGGCCAACCCGCGGGCGCTTTCACACCACCGAGCCTGGGGCATTGATGAACGTACTGATTTCGGTAGCCGAACTCGCACAACAACTTTCGTCCGGCACACCGCCACGTATCCTGGACGTGCGGTGGACCGTCGCCGAACCCGACGGCCAGAAGGCGTACCTGGTCGGGCATATCCCCGGCGCGGTGTACGTCGACCTCGACACCGAACTCTCCGACCACTCGGTCACCGGGCGGGGCCGTCACCCCCTGCCGAGCGCTGCCGCGCTACAGCGCAGCGCCCGGCGCTGGGGACTGAATCCCGGCGATCCGGTGGTGGTTTACGACGATTGGAACAGCCAGGCCGCGGCCAGGGCGTGGTGGCTGCTGCGCGCGGCCGGAGTCGAGGACGTCCGGCTGCTCGACGGCGGCTGGGGCGAATGGCGACGAGGCGGTCTGCCTGCCGAAATCGTCGCCGCGACACCGGATCCGGGCACCATCACGGTCGACAACCTGACGGGGCTGCCTGCCGTCGACGCCGATGGCGCCGCGCAACGGGCGTCGTCGCCGGATCACCTACTGCTCGACGCCCGCGCCGCCGCCCGCTACCGCGGCGACGAAGAGCCGCTCGATCAGCGCGCCGGGCACATTCCCGGCGCGGTGTCTGCGCCTACCGCCGACAATCTGACCGCTGAGGGCACCTTCCTGCCCGCGGCGGATCTGCGTGAGCGGTTCGCCGCACTCGGCGCGGACTCGCATCCGGTCGCCGTGTACTGCGGGTCGGGCGTCACCGCCACCCATGAGATCGCCGCCCTGGCGATCGCCGGTTACGACGCGGCGCTGTACCCGGGCTCGTGGTCGGAGTGGTCGAGCGCACCCGGACGTCCGGTCGCGACGGGGCCCAACCCGAGCTGAATCCGGACTGTCTCCCTCCTCAACCCTGCTCGTACCTCGCAGCGCATCGTCGACTCGACTACTCCGGACTGTCTCGCTCCTCAACCCTGCTCGTACCTCGCAGCGCATCGTCGACTCGACTACCGTGTGCCGATGCCGGCCTTGCGGATGTACACCCTGAACTTCGGCGTCGAGTACGTGCCGAAATCGCTGTCGGTTCCCGGCGGCGGCGAGCACACCATCACTACTCCCATCTATGGGGCGCTGGTGGAGACACCCGATGGAATGGTCCTGCTGGACACCGGAATCGGGCGGCGCGCGTTGGATGATCCAGAATTTCTGACCGCCTGCTACGGCGCCGACCGGCACCCGAGCGCAGCGGCGGGCGAACCCCTGGAGGTCGCGCTGGCCGAACTGGGTTTCACGCTCGCCGATATCGCCCTGGCCGCTGTCAGTCATCTGCACCTGGATCACACCGGGGGCATCCCGCTGCTCGCGGCGGCCGGGGTTCCGGTCGCGATTCAACGCGACGAACTCGAGTACGGTCGCGCACGTGCCGCCGCCGGCACCGAAGGCGAGATCGCCTTCTATCGCGACGACTACCTCGACGTCGAGGACGTCACGTGGGTTTTGCTCGACGGCGCCACCGAGTTGGCCCCCGGCGTCGACGCGATCCCCACCCCGGGCCACACTCCCGGCCATCAGTCCTACGGTGTGCACCTACCCGCCACGGGGAACTGGATATTCACGGCCGACGCCGCGGATCTGGCGGAGAACCTGCACGAGCACAAGCGATGCGGCAGCTGCGCCGAGGACCTCGAGGCGCCGCTGGCGCAGGAATCCGTCGAGCATCTCATCAGCCTGGCCGAGAGCCGCGACGCCCGGCTGATCCCCGGCCACGACCCGATCGTCTGGAAAGCCATCTGGCATCCCGAGGGCGGGCACCGCTGACGCCGCGTCAGCCCTCGCGCGGAAGGTGGATGCCGTACTGACTGATCTTGCGGTAGAGGGTGGCCCGGCTCATCCCGAGTTCGCGAGCCGCGTCGGCCATCGTCGGCGCCCCGTACGAGGACAGCACCCGGACGATCTCGCCGCGCTCGAAGGTTTCGATGCGGGACAGATGCCGCGAGGAGCCGGCCAGTACCTCGGGCGGCAGGCCGGCCACGTCGATGACGTCGGTGCGGCTCGCGGAATGTGACACCACCCGCGAAAGCTGGTCGACGTTGCCGGGCCAACCGTAGTTCTGCAGCGCCCGGGACGCGGGCGGGCTGATCACCACGTCGCGGCCGCGGGCGCGGCGGGCGATATGCGCTGCCAACGGAAGCACATCGTCGGGCCGATCACGCAGTGGCGCAACCGGAATGACGGTATCGACCAGACCGGCCAACGCAGTCGGAATGTCCTCGAACCGTTCGGCGGTCACCGCGAAGGGCACTGCGGTTGTTCCGCCGGAGCGCATCACCAGGTCCCGCAGCTGCTCGGCCACCCACGTAGGGAGCATGTCGACGTCACGGACGATGACCGCGGTGTGGTCCTTACCCAGCTCGGGTGTCCATAGTCCCAGCCAGGTCTGGACGTCCGTCGGAGCCGGGGCACTCGCCGACAGGATCCGGTCGCGCGGATAGGTGTGGCGGGCGGCCTGGGCGAGCAGCGTCGAGCGGCCCGCGCCCGGCTCACCGATGGCGGCGACGATGTGGCCCGACGCCATCGCCCGCTCGGCCTGGGCGACCCCGGCGTTCCAGGAATCCGACAACTCGTGCACGGTCCCCGACCCAGGTTCCAGGCGCGGCACTTCGACGCGGAACACCTGGCCGCGTGGGGTCTGCCGGGGTCGGCGTCCCGTCGATCTGGCCAGCATCAGCGCCATGGTGTTGCTGGCCGCCGACCGCGCCAGCGCCAGCAACAGCTCGCTGGAGGACCGCGACCAGGTGGTCAAGTTGACACTGCCCTCAAGCCGCCCGCTGGTGGGGTCGAGGACCGGTACCGCCGCGCAGGTGAACGTGCACAGATTGAGCGCGTAATGCTGATCGGCGCGAACCAGCGTCGGCGCCCGGTCAGCGAGCGCGAGCCCGAGACCGTTGGTGCCGACCTCCCGCTCGGAGTATGCGAAGCCCGGCGCCAGGTGCACGTCGTCGAGGGCCTGCAACAGGCTGTGATCGCCGCTCAGCCGGCTGAGCACCACTCCGTCGGAATCGGTGAGCATCATGCTGACCGGCTCGTTGGCCAATGTGCGATGCAGCTCGACCAGTACCTCGTTGCCGCATTCGAAGAAGAACGACCCGAGGTCATCGGTGCCGGTGAAAACCGGTTCGACGGTGTCCTGCGGGACGCCGTACTCCTCGCTGCGTTGCCAGGACGCCAACAATCGGCGGGGCACTGGGGCCTCGCCGTGCTGCAGCTGGTGCAGCGTCACCCGGTCCGGCAATCCGGACGGCTCGTCTGATGCACTGTGATCCACGTTACAACCAGCATCGCAGAGCGACCCCCGTCAATCGACCGGTCAGAGTCTCAGATTGAGACGCAGAGAGGCTCCGCTCCGCCGCCCGCCGCACCTAGGCTCCGGTCAGTTGATGTGACAGCTCTCACATCAAATTCCCGACGAAACCACCCAGGAGAAACCGCATGTATCGCAAGGACGGCACCAGCTACTTCATCGTCGACGCCCACGTTGCGCTGTGGGACGCCCGGCCGGAGAACCAGCGCAACATCCACGGCAAGCAGTTCATCGACTGCTTCTACGACTACCACCGGAACCTGTCGCCGGAATCGGAAGTCTGGAGCTACGAGGACTACCTGTACCAGGGTGGTGCGCGGCTGATGAAAGACCTCTTCGAAGACGGGTATGTGGACCACGCGATCTTCCAGCCCGCGGCGCTGGGCGAGTTCTACTACAAGGGCTTCGGTCAGACCGACGAGGCATTCGAACTCGCCGGCAAGAACCCCGACAAGCTGACCTACAACCACAACTTCGATCCTCGCAACGGCGAGGCCGGCCTCGACCAGCTCCGCGAGGATGTTGCGAAGTACGGCCTCAAGGGCGTGAAGCTCTACACCGCCGAGTGGCACGGCGAGTCCCGCGGCTGGCGGCTCGACGACCCATGGGCCTACCGGTATTTCGAGGTCTGCCGAGAGCTTGGCGTACGCAACATCCACGTCCACAAGGGACCGACCATTCGTCCGCTGGATCGCGACGCGTTCGACGTAGCCGATATCGATCACGTCGCCTCGGACTTCACCGACCTGAACTTCATCGTCGAGCATTGCGGGCTGCCACGGCTGGAGGACTTCTGCTGGATCGCGACACAGGAACCGAATGTGCACGCCGGCCTGGCGGTCGCGATGCCGTTCATCCACACCCGGCCCAAGTACTTCGGGCAGATCATGGGCGAGTTGTTGTACTGGATCGGCGAGGACCGCATCCAGTTCTCGTCGGACTACGCGATCTGGACGCCGCGCTGGCTGGTGGAGGCGTTCGTCGACTTCCAGATCCCCACCGAGCTGGCCGAATACGCCCCTATCACGACCGATCAGAAGAAGAAGATCCTCGGGCTCAACGCGGCCAAGATGTACGACATCCCGGTGCCGGCCGAGCTGCGGCTCGCTTCCGAAGCCGACGCAGCGGATGAGCCCGCCGTCGGGCCGCGCGGCGCCGACGAGACGGCCGATCACCTCGTGGGGGCCTGACGTGGATCGTCAGTTTCTGCGGGACGCGATCATGCGAGCGCTCGGCGTGGTGATCGACCCCGAGCTCGACGAGCCGATCACCGATCTCGGTTTCGTGCACACGGTGGACGTCATGCCTGACGGCGATGTCGAGGTGCACCTCCGCCTGCCGACGTCGTTCTGCGCGCCAAACTTCGCCTACCTGATGGCGTCGGACGCCAAAGATGTTCTGGCGGGATTGGATTGGACGCGCACGGTCACCGTCGAGCTCGATGACCATCACGACTCGGACATCATCAACAGAGGTTTGGCAGCCGATGCCGGCTACCGCGGTACGTTCGCCCACGAAGCCGAGACCGATCTGGACGAGCTGCGGGTGACCTTCCAACGCAAGGCGCACACCGCGGCGATGGAGCGTTGCCTGACCGCACTGTTGCGCGCCGACCCGGCGCGACCGGTCACCGAACTCGGTACGGTCACGATCGCCGATCTGCCCGGCAACGCCACCACGGAGTCGCTCCTGCGCCGCCGGGTGAGTATCGGGTTATCCACGACGCCAGTCGATCTGGTGATGGTCGACCACCAGGGCAACGGGTACACCCCCGAGTCTGTCCCACTGATGCTGCGCCGCGCCAGATCCACCCGTATCTCCATCGACGGCAACGCGCATTTCTGCCGCGGGCTGTTGCGCACCCGCTACACCGACGGCGGAAGCGAGACGGTCAGGGAGCCGTCCGCCTTCATACCGCTGTCCGCCCTCACCCACTAGTCGAGAGGAACCACCCGTCATGAGCACCATGCGAGCCGTCCAAGTTGTCGGCTATCACCAGAATCTGGAAATGGCCGAGGTCCAAAAGCCGATGCCGACAGGACCGTTCGACGTCGTCGTCAAGATCGGCGGCGCCGGCGTGTGCCGCACCGACCTGCACATCCTCGAAGGCCAGTGGGCCGACAAGTCACAGGTCCAGTTGCCGTACACGATCGGTCACGAGAACGCCGGCTGGGTGGAGGCCGTCGGCTCGGCGGTCACCAACGTCGCCGAGGGTGACAAGGTGATCGTCCACCCCTTGATCACCTGCGGATTGTGCCGCGCCTGCCGCTCCGGCGATGACGTGCATTGCGAGGCAAACCAATTCCCCGGCATCGATACCAACGGCGGCTACGCCGAATATCTGAAGACCTCGGCACGCAGCGTGGTGAAGATCGACGACTCGCTGGAACCAGCCGATATCGCCGCGCTGGCCGACGCCGGCCTGACGGCCTATCACGCGGCGGCGAAGGCAGCCAAGCGGCTCACCCCGCGCGATAAGTGCGTGATCATCGGTGCCGGCGGCCTGGGCCACATCGGGATTCAGGTCCTCAAGGCACTCACCCCGGCGGAACTCATCGTCGTCGACCGCAATCCCGAGGCGCTCAAACTGGCCGAGGCCATCGGCGCTGACCGTGGCGTCATCGCCGACGGGACCCAGGTGGACCAGGTCCGCGAGCTGACCGGCGGCAACGGCGCCGAGGCTATCGTCGACTTCGTCGGCGAAGGCGGTGCCACCAGCGAGGGGGTCGCCATGTTGCGCGGGGCCGGCGACTACTACGTCGTGGGTTACGGCGAGAACATCAACGTGCCGACCATCGACATCGTCTCCAGCGAGATCAACTTCATCGGCAATCTCGTCGGCTCATACAACGACCTGTGCGATCTGATGGCACTGGCCGCTCGCGGCTCGGTCAACCTGCACACGCAGAAGTACACACTCGACGATTTCCAAACGGCCATCACCGATCTCGACAACGGCAACGTCCGCGGGCGCGCCATCCTCATCCCTTAAGGAGCGATCAACCGTGATATTCATCGTCGTGAAATGGACGCCGAAGCCGGAACTCGTCGAAGACTTCCCCGACATCGTCGCCGACTTCACCAAGGCCACCCGCGCGGAACCGGGCAACCTGTTCTTCGAGTGGTCGCGCAGCCTGGAGAATCCCTCGGAATACGTTCTGGTGGAGGGGTTCCGCGATGGCGAGGCCGGAGGCGAGCATGTCAACAGCGCGCACTTCAAGGCGTTTGTCGCCGAAGCGCCCGACGTGCTGGCCTCAACCCCGCTGATCATCAGCCAGTCGATCGACGCCGACGGCTGGGGAGAGATGGGTGAGATCAGGGTGTAATCACCCTCCTAGCGAGGTCATCACTGATTCTCATCTCTGTCACACGGAGCAGAACGAGGCTGGTGCATATGCCATTGCACCGCAACTCCTCTGTGAAGGGTTCACCCACATGACAGATCAACCAGATCAAGTCCCCGGCCACGTGACCGAGCCGATCGAGCCCGCAGCCGCTGCCCATCCGACACCGTCTCGATGGGAGCGGTTGCGGCCGAAGTCTCGGCTGTCTCAGGTCGCGGCGGCTGTCATCGCCGCAGCCGCCGCCGTCTTCGTCGCCGGGGCGATCTTCGCGACCGGTTTCGCACTGGGTTCCGAGGGCGGCGGGCACCACGGACACGGCGGCGGTGAGCACAGCTGGCAGGCGGACCACCAGAACGGCGACGGCGAGCACCACCGGCACCACGGTCAGGACGGCGACTCGGGCCGCGACGGGGACGGCGGCTGACGGGCGCGCGTGTTCATCGCACGGTCGCCGGCTCGACACTCACCAGTCGAATTGCACCTCGCCCAAGGTTGCCGATATAACGTGCACTTGTGCCAGACATTGATCGACGCAGCTGGATGGTGATGGCGGGTATCGCCGCGGCGGGCGCCGTGCTTCCCGCACCGTTGGCCCGGGCCGACCCGGGCGAGGCCGGCGCAGGTCCCGGTCCCGCACCCGCACCGGCGCCCGGTGGACCGGCCGCCGCACCCGGCCCGGCGTATCTGTTCCACGATGAATTCGACGGCCCGGCCGGTTCGGCCCCCGATGCGTCGAAGTGGGTCATCTTCACCGAACGCGAGAAGATCAAGAACCCCGTGTTCTGGGACCGGCCCGAGAACATGGGTCAGTACCGCAACGACCGTCGCAACGTATTCATCGACGGCAACTCCAACCTGGTCATCCGGGCCACCAAAGAGGGCAACAAGTACTTCGGCGGAAAGCTGCAGAGCACCTTCTGGGGCGGTATCGGGCACACCTTCGAAGCCCGGATCAAATTCGACTGCCTGACCAACGGCTGCTGGCCGGCCTGGTGGCTGCTCAACAACGATCCCAACGTCGGCGGCGAGGTCGACATGGCCGAGTGGTACGGCAATCAGAACTGGCCGTCGGGCACCACCGTGCACGCGCGCCTGGATGGCACGTCGTTCGCGACCTTCCCGTTTCCGATCGACAACGCCTGGCACGTCTGGCGGATGACCTGGGACCAGAACGGCATGTACTTCTGGCGCGATTTCGCGCCCGGGATGGAGCCGTACTTCACGGTGCCGGCCAACTCGCTCGACGACTGGCCCTTCAACCTGCCCGATTACACGCTGTCCCCGGTGCTGAACCTCGCGGTCGGCGGTTCCGGTGGCGGCGATCCGGCCGGCGGAAACTATCCCGCCGACATGCTCGTCGACTGGGTCCGGGTCTGGTAATTCACCCACCCACCCGAAAGCCGCCCCGGTGCACAACCGGGGCGGCTTTCGTATTTCCTGGCAGCCTTCCTGGCAGCGTCGTCAGCGCAGGGTCTCAGCCAGGAAGTTGAAGATGGTCTGGTGCAGTTGGTACATCGCGCCTTCGTGGCAGTGCGCGCCCGCGCCGTCCGCGCTGCGCATCACCACGTGCTGGTGCGCGGTCTTGTTCGCCGCCTGCAGCTCAGCGTCGACGTGGGCGGCCTGACCGGCGAAGACGGCGTCGTCCTCACCCTCGAGCAGCAGCACCGGTGTCTGGATCTGGTGGATGTCCTCGTCGGTCAGGGTGTAGGCAGCGGTGCTACGGACATATTCGGCGAAGGTGGACACCCCGTTGACCCACACCCCGTTCTGCAGCCCCCAGCGGGCATTGGTGTCGTCCTTGGCCATCGTCTCCAACAGCGGGTTGGCCTCGTCGTCGCGTTCCTGCTCGATCAGGGTCAGCACGTCGGCCGGGATCGGCGGGTAGGACGCATAGAACGTCGTCATCCCGTCGTTGCAGACGATCGCCGCCGACCGGTGGTCGTGGGCGGCGTAGCGCGCCACCAGGTAGCCGCCGAGGCTGTAACCGAAATGCACGATTTTGTCGTTGTCGATCTCGGGCACCGTCAACGCGTAGTCGACCACCGGACCGAGCACGTTCTCCCAGTCCGGCCGGTAGGGCACCTTGTCTTCGCGGATCATCGCGCCCTGGCCGGGGCCGTCGTACGCCAGGAAGTTGTAGCCCCGGCGCAGTGCCGCCGCCCCGATGACGAAGTAGCCCTCTTCGCGGGTGGAGTCGAAACCGTTGGTGTAGATGACGGTGGGGCGCGGCTGGCCGCTGTCGTCGACGAGGAACAGATAGGCCGGTATCTCGCCGTCGGCATAAGGGATGGTGACTTCGCGGAACGGGCCGTCGAGCAGCGTGCCCGCTCTGACCATATAGTCCTTCGAAAGCCGCGAAAGGTCGCGCACCGCAGGATCATTCGCCGGATCCGTGCGGCAGTAGAACTCCGCCGACCGGTAGTAGCTCGAGGCGCGGAAGAACGCCTCCCTGGCGCTGACGGGGTCGCCGACCGCCAGCGAGCTCTCGCCGCGCTGAGCGGTGCGCACGGCGATCGCCCGCCAGGCCGCGGTCCACGCTTCCTCGTCACCCTCGGGGATTTGCGCGGTCGTGACGATCACCTCGCCGATATCGGCCCCGGCATCCCCGGCGAACCCGGCTGCGCGCAGCGTCTCGAACTTGAATGCCTCGTCCTTGAAAATGAACTCCATGATCTCGTCCCCGGTGTGGTCGGAAGTGTTTGACTCGTTGAGCTTTTCGCGTTCGGGGACCGATGTCGTCAATGCCCGCACCCAATTGCACTACCGGCTAGCAGGGTGGTCGCGGCGCGGACGATTACGGATTCCGCTCGACGCCCAATACCATTGACGGGGTAATGACCGAAAATTCCGCAGGTCTCGCGACCGCAACCGCTGGGTCGACGGGTCCCACTGGGCCCTCTGAAGACCGCATCTCTGCCGAAGCGCGACGTCGCAGGACGTTCGCCGTCATCAGCCATCCCGACGCCGGTAAGTCGACGCTCACCGAGGCGCTGGTGCTGCACGCCAAGGTCATCACCGAGGCCGGTGCCATCCACGGCAAGGCGGGCCGCCGTTCGACTGTGTCGGACTGGATGGAGATGGAGAAGGCCCGCGGTATCTCGATCACCTCGACCGCGATGCAGTTCCCGTACACCTCGCCCACCGGCCAGGACTGCGTCATCAACCTGCTGGACACCCCGGGACACGCCGACTTCTCGGAGGACACCTACCGCGTGCTGACGGCCGTGGACTGCGCGGTGATGCTCATCGACGCCGCCAAGGGCCTCGAGCCGCAGACCCTGAAGCTCTTCGAGGTGTGCCGGCTGCGCCGCATCCCGATCATCACGGTGATCAACAAATGGGACCGGCCTGGCCGGGACCCGCTGGAGTTGATGGACGAGATTCAGGCCAGGATCGGCCTGCGTCCCACCCCACTGACCTGGCCGGTCGGTATCGCGGGAGATTTCAAGGGCGTTCTCGATCGGCGCACCGGCAACTTCATCCGGTTCACCCGCACCGCGGGCGGTGCCACCGCCGCCCCCGAGGAGCACCTCGAGCCAGGCGCCGCCCTCGCCTCGGCGGGGGTCGATTGGGAAACCGCGGTCGAAGAGTCCGAACTGTTGTCCGCCGACGGCTCCGACTTCGACCGCGACACATTCCTCGGCAACGCGACGACGCCGGTCCTGTTCACCTCCGCCGCCCTGAACTTCGGCGTCAATCAGCTGCTCGACGTCCTGGTCCAGCTGGCACCGTCACCCAACGGGCAAATCGACGTCGACGGTCAGCGGCGCCCCACCGAGTCACCGTTCAGCGCGTTCGTCTTCAAGGTTCAAGCCGGGATGGACTCCGCGCACCGCGACCGGATCGCCTACGCCCGGGTGTGTTCCGGCACGTTCGAGCGGGGCGAGGTGCTCACCCACGCCACCACCGGAAAACCGTTCGTCACCAAATACGCCCAGTCGGTGTTCGGCCAGCAGCGCTCGACGCTGGACACCGCGTGGCCCGGCGACGTCATCGGACTGGCCAATGCCAATGCGCTGCGCCCCGGCGATACCCTGTATCGCGATATCCCCGTGCACTATCCACCGATCCCGAGCTTCTCCCCCGAGCATTTCGCCGTTGTGCGCGGCACCGATCCCAGCAAGCACAAGCAGTTCCGCAAGGGCATCGAGCAGATGGAGCAGGAAGGCGTCGTACAGGTACTGCGGTCAGACCGCCGCGGTGAGCAGGCACCCATCTTCGCCGCCGTCGGGCCGATGCAGTTCGAGGTTGCCACCCACCGGATGGCGACCGAACTCAGCGCACCGATCGCCCTGGAGTTCCTGCCGTACACCGTGGCCCGTGGCGTGGACGCCGCCGGCGCCGAGGTGCTCAAGAATCAGCCGTCGGTCGAGGTGTTCACCCGCACCGACGGCGTCCTGCTGGCGCTGTTCTCCACCAAGTGGCGTCTGGAAGGCTTCCAGCGCGACAACCCGGACGTGAACCTGTGGTCGCTGGTGGCCGCGGGCGACGCCTGACAGCGTAGTCAGACTGTCGGCTGCGCGACTGAGCGCAGCGCCCGCGCCCACGCGAGGAATTCGTCGGCGGAGAACACGGGTTTGCCCATCTCCTGGGCCTTGCGCGCCTTGATCGACTGCGTGCCGACCTCGGCGGCTATCAGCGCCTCACACTGCCACTTCGACACCGTCTTGACCGGCACCAGCCCTCGGGCCTTGGCGATCGTCGCAAGCTCGTCCTTGGATACCGGTCGGCCAGCAGAATCCTGCGCCGTGCCGGTGAAGGTGACCCGCGCCCCCGGGTTCAGCACAGCGGAGATGTCCGGGCCCGCCCACTCCGATTCGACTGAGCTGTCGATGATTTCGATACCGAGCAGGGCCGACGCCGATTCCAATCGCCGGATCGACTCGTCGGTCAGCCGGGCGCGCTTCGCGACAGCCTTGAGCTGCTCGGCGACCGAATGCCGGGCCGCCGCCAGCCATGATGTCTCGACGATCGCCCCGGCCTGAGCCCTCACCTGCTCGACGTCGACGCTGCCCAGCAGAGTCCCACCGATGTGCTGGCTCACCTGCAGAAGTGCGGAGACCGCGGGTAGCTGCAGCGACGTCGGGGTGCGCGCCCGGTGATCACGACTGACCAGATGGCCCGAAAGCGGCGGCGCCAGCCGAGGTTGCGCGAACTCCGTCGAACCCGCATCCGTGTACCCGGATGCGGTGAGCGCGTCCAACGCCACACGCGCCCGCTCGAGGGCGGTGCGGCCCGACCGGGCCCGATGCTGTTCGGGGGTCAACCCCGCAGAGGGCACCTCGACGCCCAACGGCATCACCACGACATGCCCGAGCCGCTTGAGTTCGAAGTCGATGATGCCCATCGTGGTGTCGATCTGGAAACCCACCGGCGTGCAGCCCACCAGCATCGGAGCGATCACACTCCATGCCTCGGCCAGCGTGGGCGCCAGCAGGACATCCGAGGCGGAAATGCCGAAGGCCTGACGCGCGTCGGCGAGATCGCACTGCGGATTGATCACGGTGCTGACCGCGGTTCCGTCGTCAAACGCCACCGCGAGTTCGACCGGGCGCGGCCGTGACATCCTGCCCTCGTCGCCGACGGTGAGCACCTCGACAGCGCAGTAGCGACGCTTGTTTCCATGTCGCACAGACGAATTCAGGAAGCGCGCAATTCGCCGATCGGACTTGAGGTCCTTGGGCAGGACCGGCCGCTTGAGGACCAGCCCACGCATCGACGTGCACCTGCTGAGCGCGACGTAGAGTTGGCCGGAGGAGAAGGTCCCGCCGGTCAGGTCGACGACCACCCGGTCCAGGGTCTGGCCCTGGCTCTTGTGGATCGTGATCGCCCACGCCAACTTGAACGGCAACTGGGTGAACGAGCCGACGACCTGGTGGCGCAGTGCCCCGCCAGCAATGACCGGCCGCGTCGCCTCCCAGGTCTGTGGAACGACGTCGGCCACCGAGCCGTCATTGAATTCCACTGTCACAAGCAGCTTTTCGCCGTCGATGACATCCCTGATCCGCCCCATCGTACCGTTCACCCAGCGGTCGGATTCGTCGTTGTTGACCATCATGATCTGCGCACCGACCTTGAACCGGAGTTCGTCGTCGACCGGCGGATCGAACAGGCTCAGGTCGCCCGTCAGCGTGGCGCGGTGGTGGACCTCAGCACCGGGCAGCTGATCGAGGTTTTCGCGGTTGCGCGCCGTCACCAACCGATTAGTCGGTGCCAGGGTCAGCCAGAACTCGTCGTCGCGGGGCACGAAGAACGGATCGGTGCGGGCGTTGAGTTGCCTCTGCGCGTGCCCCAGCAGGATGCCTTCGCGGATCTCGTTGAGGATCGAGGTCATCCCGTCGTCGCCCGACTGGCGGAACACGGTGGTCAGCGCGACAGTCGGGAAGTCCTCGCGGCGGAAGCTGTCGGCGGAGAAGAAGTAGGGGGTCGCGTAGCGGGTGGCGAAGAACTCGGCCTCGGCTTCCTGCATCACCGGCGGCAGTTGGTAGAGGTCCCCCACGAGCACGATCTGCACGCCGCCGAACGGCGTCCCGGGCTCAGGGCCGAATCGGCTGAGCGCGGCGGCCAGTTTGTCGAACAGGTCGGCCCGAACCATCGACGCCTCGTCGATGATGAGCGTGTCCAGAGAGGCCAGGGTCTCGGCGAACCGGGTCGGGCGGTATCGGCCGGAGCGAACATCCTCCACCGTCATCCAGGCGGTGAAGCCGAACAACCGGTGGATCGTGTAGCCGTTGACGTTGAGTGCCGCGACGCCGGTCGGTGCGACGACCACCGCCTTGCGCTCCGAGTCCGCCATGAACTGCCGGATCAACGTCGACTTACCGGTGCCGGCCTTACCCGTGACGAAGAGGTGGCGTCGTTCGCGCAGGAGTGCCAGCGCCCTGCTGAACTCTTCGGTCAGCACGATCTCGCGCCCGGGCACCTTCTCACCCCCTCTTCCTCCGTAGGGATCGTCTCAGACTCTGACCTTATTCGCTGGTCAGCTCATTGCCATGACGACTTTCCCTGCGGCGGTGCCGGTTTCGACGGCCTCGTGGGCCGCGTTGATTTCACTCAGATTGTATTCATGTCGATCGAGCCGTGGGTGCAGCTCCTCTACCGCGAATCCGTCCCCGCCGCGGCCGGCCCATCGGATGAGCGAGCCATCGCACCGGTCAACCTGACGGTGTTCGGCGTCCTGCGCGATACCCACTCCGTGCTGGTCTACCTGCTGGTTCCGCTGATCGCCGCTCATATCTCGGCGGTCCTGACGCACGCCATCGGATTGGGCGACGGGATGTTGCGGAGGATGACGTTCCGCCGGCGGCACACGCCGTAATCTTTTGCTTGCCCGAGCAAACTCCTCGGCGCAGTGCCTACAATCACTGCGGCAGGGGCCGATCCCCGGTAGAGGAGACTCGCGCTGGGATCCCCATGGGCGGGCCGGATTACGTAAGGCAACACATGCAACACGCCGAAGTACGCCTCACCGGACTCCGGCGCGGACACGCCACGGTGCGATCGCTGGTGGTCGCTGTCCTCGCTTTGCTCGCGGTCGCCGCCACCAGCCTCGCGGCCACGATCACCTCCGCGGTGACCCTGTCCGCGACAGCGCTGATCGTGCCGGGCACCGGCGAGCCCGATCCTGGCTCCATCGCCAATCTGGAAACCAACGCGGTGAGGTACTACATCGTGCCGGGCACCACTGGGCACACCGCGCCGTGCCCGGCCAATTCGTGCAGCCCCGTCGGGATCCCGTACATCGCCCAGTTCTGGCCGTTCCCGATCCCCGGCTGGGGTGGACTGTCCGGCGCCAAGTGGAACGTCTCGGTGGCCAGCGGCGTGACCAACCTGCAGAAGGAGTTGGCTGCGCTGGCGCCGGATCCGTCGGCCGGCGACATCACGATCTTCGGCTACTCCCAAGGTGCATCGGTCTCGAGCATCGAGAAGAGCGTGCTGGCGGCGAGCCTCACCGAGGCCGAGAAGACCCACTACTCCTTCGTGTTCATCGGTAACCCGGAACGACCCAACGGCGGCATCTTCGAGCGGTTGGCCGCCCTGGGGACGGTGCCGATCCTCGACGCTACCTTCGGCCTGCCCAGCCAGACCAACACAGGCATCCAGACCACCGATATCGCCTTCCAGTACGACGGCGTCGCGGATTTCCCGGAGTACCCGATCAATCTGCTGGCCGACCTCAACGCACTGGCCGGGTTCGCCTATGTGCATCCGTCGTACCTGACACCCGACGGCGCCGCCACCAATCCGTCGAGCACTGCGCTGCCCGACGGCTACACCTACGAGGAATTGCTTGCAGCACAAGCGAATCCGGCCAACCGCGTGCAGGTCGGGGACACCCTCTACATCACCATCCCGACCCGGACGCTGCCGATCCTCGATCCCCTCATCGCACTCGGCCAGGCGACCGGCACCAGCGCCTTGGTGACGCCTGTCGTCGACCTGATTTCACCGGCGCTGCGCGTGCTCATCGACACCGGTTACGACCCCAACGCCAACCCTGGCGTCCCCACCCCGTTCCAGCTGATCCCGCCGATCAATCCGGTGAAGCTGGCCGGCGACCTGGCCACCGCGACGGTGCAGGGTGTGCAGACCGCATTGGCCGACCTGGGCGGCGCCCAATCGCCCACCCCGTCGAATCCGGTACCGCTGATCCCGCCGATCCTGACCGTCACGGCGCCGTCGAATCTGACGCCCAGCACCGCGGCCTCGCGGCCGCTCACTGCTTCCGCCACGGCGCGCACGGTGTCGACGACGGGCTCCGGAACCCGGACCATCACAGCGGCCGCGGCATCGGCGGCCAGCACCGGGAAGGCCGCCACGTCCGGGGCGGGTCACACCGCCAAGGCGTCCGGCGCGGCGTCGAAGCACTCAGCGCAGAAGTAGAGCGTTCTCGGCGCCGAACTCGGCGAAGATCACGTGCGCTTGGCGAGCCGAGCCGGTCGGCCTGCGTTGTCGCCCACTCGCAGCCTGGTCGACGAGGTGGCTGGGGGTCGGCGTTGTCGACGCGGTGCTTCAGGTTCGAACGGGGCGAGGATGAGGTCGTCGACCATCCGCCGATGGGTGTCATCGACGCGGTCGGGATCGGTGGTGGTGAAGAAATCGATGACCAGACCTTGGATGGCGGCCAGCGCCAGTCGTGCGCGAGTTTCGGCAATCGGTGCAGGCATCCCGATGGCTTCCATTCGCAGCTGCGCGTTGCGGGTCAGCTGAGCGAGCGTGTCAGCGGTGTAGCGGGCATAGGGGCTGTCTTGTCCGCAGGCGGCGCCGAACACCTGCTCGAGGATCCGCAACCGGGAACGCTGGTCGCCACGGGTGATCAGGTGCCAATCGTCCAGGCACCACTGCCGCAATTCCTCCGCGGTGGTGCACAGCTCGGGTTCGGGCACGTTCTGCTGCTGCAAGCCGGTCATGACGGCCAGGATCAGCTGCTCTTTGCTCCCGAAGTAGTAGATCAACATTCGCGCACTGGTGCCCATTTCTGCGGCCAATGCCCGCAACGAGGTATCGATCACCCCGGTGCGAGCCAACACGTCGGTGGCCTGTTTGACCAGTTCATCGCGCTTGGCGTAGTCGAATGGACGAGCCACACCCTTGACTGTAACAGTCGTTTCAGTTACATGTTATGCGATGGGGGACAGAACAATTCGACGAGCTGCCGCGCACGGGCACGCAGCGGTCCGGCCCCGCGGGGACGTCCGGCTCGCGCGGTGGGTGGCCATCGTCGCCGGACTGGCCGGCTTCGTGCTGTCCGCGCTGACACCGGTACTACCGGTGGTGCAGACGACCGCGACGCTGGAGTGGCCGCAGAGCGGGCGCCTGGGCAACGTGACGGCACCGCTGATCACTCTGACTCCGGTGTCGTTGACGGCCACCGTCCCTTGCGCGGTGTTACGAAGTCTGCCGCCGGCGGGAGCCACGGTCCTGGGCACTGCGCCCACCGGGGGTAAGGACGCGATGCTCGACGGGCTGTTCGTGACGGTCGGCGCCCAGCGAGTAGACGTCATCGTGCGCAACGTAGTCGTCGCCAGCATCCCCCGCGGCCGCGTCGCCGACCCGCGTTGTGAGCGCATCGACATCTCCTCATCGCAGGCCGGCACGTTCGCCACCGCGGTCGGTCTCACGGCGCCGGATGGGGGCGCCCTGCGCTCGGGCTATGCCGACCCGAATCTGCGTCCGCAGATCGTCGGAGTGTTCACCGACCTGACCGGGCCTGCGCCGCCGGGGCTGTCATTGTCGGCGGTCATCGATACCCGCTACACCACTTCCCCCACCCCGCTGAAACTGGCGGCAATGCTGGGCGGGATCACCGCGACCGTGATCGCACTGCTGGCGCTGTGGCGACTGGACCGCCTCGATGGCCGCCGCGCGCACCGGCTGATCCCGGTCCGGTGGCGCCGATTCACCACCGTCGACACCACGGTGATCGGGCTGTCGGTGATCTGGTACATCGTCGGTGCGGGCTCCTCCGATGACGGCTACCAGCTGCAAATGGCACGGGTCGCCGGCCACGCGGGCTACATGTCGAACTACTTCAGGTGGTTCGGCAGCCCGGAAGACCCGTTCGGCTGGTACTACAACTTGCTGGCCCTGATGACCGACGTCAGCGATATCAGTCTGTGGATCCGGCTGCCGGATCTGGTGTGTGTCCTGGTGTGCTGGGCGCTACTGTCCCGCGAGGTGCTGCCGCGCCTTGGGCCAGCGGTGGCCGGTAACACGGCAGCGGTGTGGGCGGCTGCGCTGGTCTTGACGGCGGCGTGGATGCCGTTCAACAACGGATTGCGACCCGAGGGGCAGATCGCCACTGGCGCGCTGATCACCTACGTACTGATCGAGCGCGCCATTGTTTCTCGGCGCGTCACGCCGATCGCACTGGCGATCGTGACGGCCGCCTTCACCCTCGGCATCCAGCCCACCGGGTTGATCGCGGTCGCCGCGCTCCTGGCCGGCGGGCGACCACTCCTGCGGATCGTCGTGGCCCGGCACCGGCAGGTGGGCACTTGGCCGTTGGTGGCGCCACTGCTGGCCGCGGGATTCGTGGTGCTGACAGTCGTTTTCGCCGACCAGACTCTCGCCGCGG
Organism: Mycolicibacterium komossense; assembly: GCF_025822605.1. Taxonomy (GTDB): domain Bacteria; phylum Actinomycetota; class Actinomycetes; order Mycobacteriales; family Mycobacteriaceae; genus Mycobacterium; species Mycobacterium komossense. The sequence continues at coordinate 395,318 of NZ_JACKTY010000020.1, forward strand.
TCCTGGAAGCCACCCGGGTGCGTACCGCGATCGGTCCCAGCCAACCCTGGTACACCGAAAACCTGCGGTACTACTACCTGATTCTGCCCACCACCGACGGGGCACTCGCCCGCCGGTTCGGCATCTTGATCACCCTCGCATCCCTGTTCCCGGCACTGCTACTGCTGTTGCGGCGCAAGCGAATCCCCGGCGTCGCCATCGGTCCGGCGTGGCGGCTGATGGGCACGATCTTGGGCACAGTGTTCTTTTTGACCTTCGCCCCCACCAAGTGGATCCACCATTTCGGACTGTTCGCCGCGGTCGGCGCGGCGATGGCCGCGCTGGCCACCGTCCTGATGAGCCGGGCGGTACTGCGGTCCGCGCGAAATCGAATCGTCTTCGCCGCGATCGTATTGTTCGTTCTTGCACTGTGTTTCTCCTCCACCAATGGCTGGTGGTACGTCTCGAGTTACGGCGTGTACTTCAACGACGGCACCCCCCGGCTTGGCCCGATCACCCTCAGCGGTGTCTTCTTCGCACTGTGTCTGGTGTCACTGGCTTATGCGGGATGGCGGCATATCAGCGCAACCGGTCGGCCCGAACCTCGGCTGGTCCGGGTACTGACCGCAGCACCGGTCCCGGTCGCCGCGGCAGTGTTGGTCGTCGTGTGCGTCGCGTCGCTGCTGATCGGCGCGGTCCGCGAATACCCGACCTATTCCAATGGCTGGGCCAACCTGCGTGAACTCGCCGGCGGCTGCGGCCTGGCCGACGACGTGCTCGTTGAACCCGACCCGAACGCCGGCTTCCTCACCCCGCTGCCCGGTGACTACGGACCGCTGGGACCGCTCGGCGGTGACAGCCCCATTGGGTTCACTCCGAACGGAGTACCCGAACACATTCTGGCCGAAGCGATCTGGCAGAGCAACTCCCAACCCGGCACCGACTGGGACGCACCTACAGCTCTGGACAGCCCTGGTATCAACGGGTCCAGCGTCCCGCTGCCCTTCGGGTTGGACCCGCAACGGGTGCCGGTAGCAGGCAGCTTCACCGGCGGCCCCCAACAACCCAGCACCATGACGTCGGCCTGGTACCGACTTACACCGGCAGATCCGGGCCGCCCGCTGGTAGTGGTCACCGCCGCAGGCACCATCACCGGCGACAGCGTCGTATCCGGCCGGACCGACGCCCAGACCGTCGCCCTCGAATACGGCGCGCTCGGACCCGACGGGACCCCGCGACCCGCCGGCAGGCTCACCCCCTACGACATCGGACCCCAACCTGCCTGGCGCACACTGCGTTTCCCGCGCACGCAAATCCCTGCCGACGCCGACTACGTGCGGATCGTGGCCGACGACCGCTCGCTCGATCCTGGCGCGTGGGTAGCTGTCACACCACCTCGAGTTCCCGAATTACGTTCCCTGCAAGAGTATCTGGGATCCACCCAGCCGGTGCTGATGGACTGGATGGTTGGCCTGGTGTTCCCCTGCCAACACCCGATGCTGCACGCCAACGGTGTCACCGAAGTGCCCAACTACCGGATCTCGCCCGACTACCCCGCCAAACTACAGAACCCCGACACCTGGCAAGAGGGCCGAAACGGCGGCCTGCTCGGCATCACCGATCTGCTGCTGCGCGCACACGTCATACCCACTTACCTCTCCCACGACTGGGGCCGTGATTGGGGATCTCTGCGTAAATTCGACACCATCGGCAACGCCTCAGCAGCCGACATCACCCTCGATAGAGCTGTGCGCAGCGGACTCTGGAATCCCGGGCCGATCCGGATCGCCCCCTAGCTCCACTTGCCCTGGCACTCGCCAGCTGCTGCTCAGATGCCGTAGCCGGCTGCGCGGCTACGGTGGGGGCGGTGAAGCGTGGTCAGGCAGGGCCGAATACGGCGGCGAGATCATGCTTGTCGCCGCGAAGGTCGCCAGCGGCGATCGCTTGATCAATGGTCAGCAGGCCTGCCGCCAAGCCCAGCACCACCATGGGTTCTGCGTGAAACATGTTCTCTGGGAGCCCGTTAGCGTCAACGCGCGTGACGTGGGGACCCGTCTGGTCGATACTCACCGCGAAGGTGACGGCGTCGACCTCGATACCGATGGTCGACGGAGTGTGGCTTCGCTTGTGCTGCAGCAGTGATTCGAGCGCGACCACCAGCCAATGCGGTTGAAAGCTGTCGTCTTGCGGACCGGAGATCATGAGCGGTTTGCTCCAGTTGACCAGTGCGGCGACGGCCCCACGGAGTTCGTGGCCCCATGGGGTGAGTGCGTAGGCGACACCGTTGCTGTCGGCGTCGAGTTGGCGCTCGATCACGGCGGCGTCCTCTAGCTCGCGCAGACGCTCGGCCAGCAGGTTGGTGGCGATCCCGGGCAGCCCGGCCTGAAGCTGTCCGTAGCGGGCTGGCCCCACGAGTAGCTCGCGCACGATGAGCAGATTCCAGCGGTTGCCGACGACGTCGAGTGCCCGCGCCAAGCCGCAGTACTGGCCATAGGAACGCGTACTCATCGGTTGATCTCAATCTCGTCGAAGTCGAGCGCCAACAGGGTGGGCCGAGGCAGGACTCGCGCGCCGGGACCGCGGGGTAGCACCCGCCGTTGGGTAGGGAAAATGAGGCCGTCGACGTTGCGGTGCCGGCTGCAGTAGAGCGCGGCGGTGGCCCATCCGCCTACGGGTTCGGCGAGGAAGTCGTGGCGTCGGATCAAGCCGGCGGCGTCGATGTAAAAGGTCTGCTGCCGGCAGTGGGTATCGATCCGTGCGGGGAATGTTGCGAGAAGTCGTCGCCAGTGCTGGCCTGATTCCCGCCAAGGCTCACCTTCGGTGACGGTGACGTCGTTACGGGTGAGCAACAGCGGCGCAGTCAGATAGTTCCAGAAGGCGTATCCCGCGAAATAGGCGACATCGAGTGGGTCCCACCGTAGGTTGCGGCGCAACCCGCGCAGCCCGAAGAACGTCGCACGCGGGTCGGTTCGGGTGTCGAGTGGCGCACCAGCGTGATTTTCGATCCGGACCTCTCCGCGGTCGAACACCGCGCGCTCTCCCTTCCGTGGGAAGCCTTGAAGGACGGTATGCGGCTCGTCGAGGCGGACCTCGACGGCGAAGGTCGCCAGTTTGTTGCCGGGAAACCGTCTGGGCAGCAGACCGCCTAAGCGTCCGCGCGCGGTGATCGACGAAACGGATTGCCAGCGCTGGGCGCCGCCGTGGGCAGCGATGACGTCGTCGAGCAATCCGCCCATAGAGCCGCGCTCCCATCGCTCGGACACAATCCCTTGATAATTTCCCGTCTACTTGTAAATATAAAGTACCGCTTCGCCGGAGGGATCCGATATGAACACTGTGCAACCTGTAGGGCAACGTCCGGCCTGGGTGGACGACGAATTGTTCCCTTTCGAGAGTCACTTCGTAGAAGTGGACGGCAACGTCGTGCACTACATCGACGAGGGGTCGGGGCCGACACTGCTGTTGTTGCACGGTAATCCGGTGTGGTCGTTCGTCTATCGCGATGTGATCGCCATCCTCAAGGACCGATTCCGTTGCATCGCGGTGGACTTCCCCGGGTTCGGCCTGTCCACCGCCGCCCCCGGATATCAGTACCTGGCCAGAGACCACGCCGAGCTGCTCGTGTCGTTCGTCGACCACCTTGACCTCTCACACGTGACACTGGTCGGCCACAACTGGGGCGGTCCGCTAGGCCTCTACGCAGGCCTGCGACGGCCGCGCCTGTTCGATCGCCTCGTGCTGACGAACACGTGGGCGTGGCCGTTGAACGGCGACCTGAGCAGTGAAGTGTTTTCCCGCGGTATGGGGGGACCCATCGGACGCGCATTGAACAAACAGTTCAACCTACTGGTCAACTTCTTCATCCCCTCGGCGCATAAACGCCGAAAGCTCACCGCAGCCGAAATGGCCCACTACCGCCAAGTGATGCCCACGCCGCAGAGCCGCCACCCCTGCGCGGTACTCCCAGGCGAACTCGTCGGCGCACGCGAGTTCTTCACCGATCTCGCCGAGGGCCTCAGTCCACTGCACAGCTTGCCCACACTGATCTTGTGGGCAGACGCGGATCCCATTTTCACCGACAAGTACCGCACCCGACTGGAAGCGACGTTCCCCGACCACGCCACGACGGTCCTGCATGGCGTCGGCCATTTTCTGCAATCGGATGCGCCGACGGAATTCAGCGACGCCATCGCCACGTGGTGGACCCAACAGGGAACCCAGGACACCGCAGCGCCATAGCCTCCCACCGAGCATCGATCACGTGCACTTACCCGCGGAAACCCGTCTCACACCAGGAGTTCCGATGTCCTTCTCCAGTTCCGACGAACCAGCCGCACCGGGTTTGTTGTCGGCGATCACCGCCCTGCGTACCGCTGCGGAGAACGCCGACGGAGAAGCACTGGCCGGGATTGTGGCATCCGACGTCATCTTTCACACCCCATTGACCTCGCGCATCCGCTTCGAGGGCCGCGAGGAAGTCACCGCACTGCACCGCGACATCTTCGCGGTCATCGAAGGCCTATCCACTACTGAACCGTTGACGCGCGGCGATACCGGAGTATTCACCTTCAGCGGGCACGTGCGCGGCCTGAAACTCGAGGCCATGAATCTGGTCCGCGTCAACGATCACGGCAAGATCGTCGAATTCACGATCTTCGCTCGGCCGTTGCCTGCGTTGGCAACACTTTTCGCGACGCTGCCACCGCGGGTCACCGCTCGGCGGCGTGGACGTGCGAAGGGCGCTCTGGTAGCCGCCCTCGCCACGCCGCTGGGGCTCGCCCTGCGGACGGCGGACGTCCTCGTACCCAGACTCATCTAGCCACGAGGGAAGCTCGTGGGATGGAATTGAGGCGACGCAGTGTGTTTCGATGCAAACGAGATGTTCGATCCTCCGACCTCATAACCACACCGGCCCCTGGTGTAGAGAAACGAGGTCGATCACATCTTGGCTCAGTAGTGGGGTGCTTTGCTTGCTTCGTCTTCCAGTCGACGATGCGCGTCATCCCAATCGGGTCGGGATTGGGATGCGGGGACTGACCAAAATACAAACAGCGATCCCTCGGTACGCGAGCGGAAGCGCTCCATCACCCTGAGGTGGGGCTGCTGCGCCACTGCCGAATTGAGTGAGTCACGATCCTCCCAAGCGGACAGTGTGTAGAACGTCTTTGCGAGTGGTTTTGCTATCAACGAGACGCCGACAACGCCCGGCGATCGCAGCATCTGCCGACGAATCCTCACCGCTGCCAAGAGAAACGGTGTTACGTCGCGCCGTTGCCGCAACTGGAATCGAGAGGCCATCACGGTCAACTCGCCCGCGGGCGGTCTGGACCTTTTCGGTGCAGTCCATGGAAGGGTCGGCATAGTCGGTTCGGTCTCCCCGGTTGTGGTCATTCCACCATCACAGGCCAGTACTGACATGTCAATAGTGGAGTATCGAAGAGTGTCCCTTCTCCGGAGATTCGGGATCGTGACCCGAGCACTCCTTGCGGAGATCGCGCCGACTAACGGTGTTCGATCACAAACTGGCGGATGAGACCATTCACCTCGGCAGGGGAACTCGACCGGCAAAGCGCGTGAGGCGTTGGATGCGGAGTTCGGGTATTTCATAGATGGGGAATTCGATGCCCATGATGGCCTCATGCATCTCCAGCCACGCTTGGAAGTTCTCGTCGAGTTGCGCAGCGCGGAATGCCTTGGCCAGTTACACGGGCACGTAGTCGTGTATTGATCCCTTCTTCTGCCTAACCTCCGACGCGGTTGACTGTGAACTGCCCGGGATACTCGCCCGACCCCCCGATCGCGCGACGGCGGCCGGCTATACGACGTCGACCACTTCGTCGAAGTGCTGTCGCCGGTTGACGGTGCCGGTGAACCGCGCCGCGGCGACGCGCGGCAGCAGACGCCCAAGCCACGTGACGGCCCGGTACTGGCGACCGCCGGGGTAGGACGCCGCCCGGCCCTTGGCGAAGTCGTCCAGCGTTCGCGCCGCAATCCGCTGTGGTGCATCGGCATTGGCTTGCATGCTGGCTGTGGTGCCGTCGAAGAAGCCGGTGTCGATCGGGCCGGGGTGGCTGGCCATGACGCGCACGCCGCTGCCCCGCAACTCCTCGGCCAACGATTCGCTGAAGGACAACACGAACGCCTTGCTCGCCGCGTAGGTCGCCTGGAAGGGCATCGGCTGAAACGCCGCGACCGACGAGACGTTGATGATGCCGCCGGAGCCGCGGGCGACCAGTTCGCCACCGATCGCGTGGGTGAGCGAAAGCAGACCGTTGACGTTGAGTTCGACACTGCGGAGTTGGCCATCGAGTGGTCGGCGCAGGAACGCACCCGCCCCACCGGCCCCGGCGTTGTTGACCAACAGGTCGACGGTCAGCCCGCGGTCGTGGAGCTCTTCGAGGATCCGTTGCGGACCCCCTGGAGCGATCAGGTCACCGACGATCACCTCGGTGTCCTGGTTGCCGTACCGCTGACGAATCTCCGTCGCGACCTCTCCCAACTGGGCCGCCGATCGGGACACCAGGATCAGTCGGGCTCCGCGCCGCGCCAGCTCCAGCGCGAGCGCCTTGCCCAGACCCTTGGATGCGCCCGTGACGAGTGCGGTGACGCCGCGGTAGTCGGATGCCATCCGGTCCTCCATTTGATTCGAGACTTGAAGTATCGACCGTAACAGATACTTCGACTCTCGAGAGATCGATAGGCTGACGGAATGGTCGCATCCGAACTCCCGGCGGTGGTCGCGGCAATCCACCTCATCTGGATGCGCACCAATCACCTACTCAGCGAGGCACTGGCCGAGCACGGCCTCACGACCGCGACCTTTCAGGCGCTGTGGGCGCTGGACCCCGACGCTCCGCCGCCGTCGATGAAGGTGATGGCCGAACGCATCTACTGCAACGCCCCCAATCTGTCGTTCATCACCAATCAGCTTGCCGCGCGGGGTTTTGTCGAGCGGTCCGTCGATCCCGCCGACCGCCGCTCGCGCGTCCTCCTCTTGACCGACAAGGGTCGGCGAGCTCGGAAGGACCTCGTGCGCGCGGCGACGGAGAACACTCCGCTGGGGGTGCTCGGCGACGACGAATTGCGGCAACTGCTTACCCTGCTGCACCGAGCCGTGCCGACCCCGCCCGACTGACCCAGCCGGACCGTGCGCACCTGGGATCTTCACGCGACGGAGGACGGGGTGCCCCGGTCGTGGACAGGGAGCCCAATCAGCCCGATCCGCTGATCATCGGACACGCTGACCCGGCGCCTAACGTCGGGTGGTGATGGTCACGCTGCCGTCCTGGGCCTGAGCGGTGACCTCTGCTGCGGCGCGGGACGCGTCATCGGTCTGCGGCACAAAGACTTTCAGTTCGTTGCCGGCCTGCGCGCGCACCAGGTAGGGTCCGACTGGGGGTAGGGCGATTTCGATGTCCGCGTCGCGTCCGGTCACCTGTACGGTTCGTGGCGCGGCGTCCCGGAAGTCCACGGCGATATGGCCGTCGTCGGTGTCGGCGGTGAATGCTTCGGTTACCGAGATCGCATCGCGGGTGCGGATTTCGCCGCTCTGCGTGTCGATCTCGATACGGCGGGCGTCACCGTCGAGCACCACGACGCCATCGGTGTTGTGGACGGTCAACTGACTCAGCTCCGATTGGCTGAACAACAGCCCGGTCCGTTGTCTGGTGGTGACGGAAAGCCGGCGGGCGACATCAGGCGGCAAGGTCACGGTGATTTCACCGGGAGGTCCGAAATTCATCAGTTGCGACGGCGTGCCGGCGATTGTCAGACCAATAGTGTTGCCGTTGCGGGCGACGGTCAGCGCCCCGGCGTCGGTGCTCGACGCGTTGAGCAGACGCATTCGGACCTTGGGCTCGCGTAGGTTGCGGTCACTGGTGATTCGAATCGCAGTGGGCGCCTGGCCCGTGTCGATGGTCAGTGACTCCATGCTTGCGGGCAGTGTCTGGGTGTCGGCTGCGACCCGTAATGAGGCGATACCCCAGGCGACTCCGCCTACGCCGACGACGGCGGACAGCGTCACCGCAACGGCGGCGACCACCAGCAGGGTGCGGATGGCTTTGCGTCCGCTTGGGGTCAGCGATCGTGGGGCGGACGTGTCGGTCGGATTGGTGACGAAGGCGGAAGTCACGGAAAAGTCCTTTCAGTTCTTCAGGATTCGAGATAGCGCAGCACAGCCAGGACGCGGCGGTTCTCGCTTTCGTCTGGGACGAGGTTGAGCTTGGTGAAGATGGACGCGATGTGCTTCTCGGCTGAACCCACCGAGATGTGCAGGGTGGTGGCGATGGCCGAGTTCGTCTTGCCCTCTGCCATTAGCCGCAGCACGGTGTGTTCGCGCTCGGTCAGGACGGTCAAAGTGGACCGCCGGTGGGTGCGTACCAGGATTTGCGACACCACCTCGGGATCGAGCACTGTGCCGCCGGCGCCCACGGTGGCAACGGCGTCCAGGAAGGCCGGCACGTCGGCCACCCGGTCCTTGAGCAGGTAGCCGAAACCTCTGGTGTCGGAGGTGATCAGGTCGGCCGCATACCGCTCCTCGACATAATGCGACAGCACCAGCACCGGCGACTCGGGGTTCTGACTGCGCAGCAGGGCCGCGGCGCGGATACCTTCGTCGGTGAACGTGGGCGGCATACGCACGTCCACTATGACCAGGTCGGGCTTGTGCTGATTGACTGCGTGCAGCAGGGCGGTGGCGTCAGCCACCCCCGCTACCACGTCGTGGTCGGCATCGATCAGGATGCGCTCGATGCCCGCGCGCAGCAGGGCCGAATCCTCGGCGATCACAATGCGCATGGCAGCACCGCCGTCACTGTCGTGGTTCCGGTCTGCGGACTGGACACCGCGAACGCGCCCCGCGCGGCGCGCACCCGCTCACCGAGTCCGCGCAGTCCGGTCGCGTCGTCGCGGGCGCCGCTATGAGCACCACCGACTCCGTCGTCGAACACCGAGATCCGCAACTCACCGGCGGTCTCGTGGTAGCGCACCGTGACCACGGCACGAGTTGCGTTGGCGTGCTTGGCGACATTGGTCAGTGATTCGGCGACCACGAAGTACGCGCATGATTCCACCTCGTCGGGCAGGCGCTTGGGCAGCTGCACCTCCAATGTCACCGGCACTCCGGATGTCTCGGCGCGCTGTACTACCGACGACAGTGCGGCATCCAGGCCGCGGTCGGCCAGGATGGTCGGCGCGATACCGCGCACCACGTTGCGCAGCTCCAGCAGTGCCGCTTTGGCGTCACCGTGAGCCTCGGCGATGAGCTTGCGCGCCTCGGGCAGGTCGGAGTCCAGCTTGGTGTTGGCCAGTCCGATGGTCATGGCCAGCGATACCAGGCGGGGCTGCACGCTGTCGTGCAGGTCGCGTTCGATGCGTTGCCGTTCGGTCTGCGCCGAGGACACGGCGCCTTGGCGGGCCTGGGTCAATACGCTGACCTCGCGCTGCAGGGCCTCGGTGGGGGAGGCCAGCAACAGCCAGCGGTCGATGGCCGCGTCCACCTTGGGGCCGAAAACCAGGATGGCGGCCGCGGCGAGCAGCGCGAAGACGGCGATGAACCAGGCCAGCGCGGGTGAGATGAACGAAAGTCCGGCCGCGGCGTCGCTGTTGCTTATCGCGGTGGCGGTAGCAGGGCCCAGCAGTGCAAGGACCACCAGCACAAATGCCAATCCGACCGCGAAGATGTCGAACATCATGCGCAGGTAGCTGTGCGCCAGCGCCTTCCAGAACTCCGAGCTACTGACGTCCAGCCATAATTGGTGGGCCCAGCACTGAAAACCGTTGTACTGGGATAGCTTTCGGGCAGGTGCTGTGATGCCGAAACCGAACACCGCCTCGCTGCGGCTCCGTTCGATGCGGTCCGTACCGCGGCCGGAGTAGACGAACAACACCGCGGCCACCACGAAACCGATCACCGACGGGATCGAGCTGACGGCGATGATCAGCAGTGCGAGCGGAATCCAGAACCAAACCATGCCCACTGCTGCGCCGATGATCATCGACGCGGTCGGTACCACGCCCAGGTACTGGGTAGACGGCCGTGTCGGCGATGCGGGGGCTGAAGCTATTGCAACCATGCCTCCAACCTAGGGACCATCGGTACTGCAGGACACGGCGTTTTCCCGCGAGTCTTGTGGGGGTAAACCCCCACCCGCTTTGTGAACCCCGAATGTCCGGATATCTGGACGTGCCAGAATCACTTGTCTGCGAATCGGGATGACGATGCCATTCCCACCAGCTCGGATATCGATCAGCTAAGGAGCGTTGCGGACGTGGTCAGAGACTTCAACGGAGAGGCTGCGATATGACCCGCGCTGGTGATGTATTGGCCTGATTGCCAGACGTTCGGAAGTGGCAGGAAGATCTGTACCGCGATCGACACCAGCACCCTGAGCTGTCGAATCAGGAACGCCGCACCGCAAAACTGGTGTCCGACAGACTCAATGAGTTCGGCTATCAGGTGCACGACACTATCGGCGGCACCGGCGTCGTCGGCATCCTGCGTAACGGCGAGGGCCCCTCGGTACTGATGCGTGCCGATGCTCGCCGCTGCGGACAGCATCCGCGTCACGGTCTACGGGCGCGGCGGCCACGGGTCGATGCCGTATGCCTGCATCGACCCGGTGGTGCTCGCCGCGATGATCGTCATCCGCTTGCAGACCATCGTCTCGCGTGAGGTCGCGCCCACCGAGACCGTGGTGCTCACCGTCGGCGATATCCCGAAAGCGCTCGGGGGCGCCGTCGACCTACTGGGGTTTCGGCGGTATCGACGCGGACACCTTCCCCAAAGCCGCCGAGGCCGGACGGATCAGCCAGGACATTCCGGTGAACCACTCGCCGACGTTCGGCCCGGTGATTCAGCCGACGCTCGACACCGGTACCGAGGCGCTGGTGGTGGCGGCGCTGGCCTGGCTGTAGCTCGAGCCAAGGCGCTGACGTACTGGGGTTACCGTTGCAACGGCCAGAACGCCGGATCGCTGCTTGCATAGGCGCTTTCGCGATGTGACCTGGATCAGACGCCGGCATGCCCAATGTTCTCAGCATTTGCGTGTACCCCGCCTGTGCCCTCATCGTGCGGGCACAGGCCGGGTACGACCCCTTACTGCTTCTTGGCCGCGGTGGAATGCTGGCCGCTTGCCGACGTGGAGCTGGCGCCATGCGTCGACGTGCCGCCCCCACTGGAGGCTGCGCTCTTGGTCCCGGTGGAATGTTGGCCGGTTGTCGACGAGGAGTTGGCGCCGTTCGTCGATGTACCGCCGCCTGTGGAGGCTGCGCCCTTGCTCTCGGTGGAATGTTGACCGGTTGTCGACGAGGAGCCAGTGGACCCGGTATCTGCTGCCGGGGTCGCCGTCGGGGCGAGGTTTGACGCTGCCGGCGCTGTTTCTGTCTTCACGCCAGCAGGCGTTGCTCCGGCCGCGGTCACCGGCGTTGCGGGAGCCGTGGTCGCTCCGGTCGTCGCCGGCGCCTCGGCAGTTACCTCAGTTGCGGTGATGGCCGGGGCTGCTGTCGTGGTCGTCTTCGCTGCCGGCACGACTGCAGACGTAGCCGTGGTGGCTGGCGGCGTAGCAGCCGACGCGGGAGTTGCCGCAGCACTTGCAATGTTGGCCGGGCTGAGCAGCTGCAGTACGCCCGCCAGTCCACCGATCAGCATGTTTGCCGCCGATTGATTGAGTTGACCGATCTGCCCCATCGCGATCTGGACGGTCCCGAGTGAAACTGGGGAATAGCTCTTCGAATTCGCTACCGCCACCGCCAGGTCGTCGCGTGCGTTGAGGAATCCGGCGGTGATGCTCGTGGCCGGGTCGACAAATGTTTGGTTGACGAGCGTGCCGAGCCCTTGAAAGCCGTCGCCCACTGCCTGCAACGCCCCGACTAGTTGGCCGGTTATGACTTCGTGGAGTACCGCCGCAGTGGTGTTGCCGACCAGCATGCCCAGGCGTAAGACTGCCAAGACTGCCGGTGCCATGATGTCTTGGGCGGCAAGAGGCAAGTTTCGGATAATCGCTGACAGGCTGCGGCTGGGGTCGGCCAAAATGGCGCCGACAAGGGGCAGATAGTCAGGCGTGAGCGCAGGGTTCAGTAAGCGGTCCAGGACCGAGGGCACCGAGTTTTGGCTGCCGAAGATCTGGTTGTAGGTGCTGGCTCCGATGGCGGCCTTTATTTGATCGTTTTCCAGATTCGCCGTCACCCAACCCACTGGAGTGTTGTTCTGGTCGTGAAAGTAGTTGTATTCGAATAGGCGCTTTTTGAGGTTGGCCGCGTATTCCGCCGGGGTGACCGTGGGGGTATCAGCGGGCAGGTTCTGGCGGACATCGGCGATGGACACGACTTGAGCGGTTACCTCAGTATTCGACACGGAGCCCGTGAGTTCCTGGAACCGGAGCGAGATCGATCCGTCCGTCGTGCCGGAAGTGTTAAGCCAGTTCGCAACACCTGGATTCTGTGCGCTGATCACGTAATACGTGTAGCCGTCACTTGACTTGAAGACCTCGCTGTTATTGATGCTGCCGGTCGCGGTCGCGTACGGGAGGTCTAGTTGCCAGGCATTGGAGAGCTGCGCACCGGTATATCCGGCCGCGACATCGGGCACCTTGACGATGAGCGCTTGATCGGGTTGAAGACTGTAATGCCCCAGGCTCGATAACTGGCCCGGCAAGATCGGTCCTCCGACAGCGGAGGTCGTCGGCCCGATCGGCTTGAACGTATTAGCCGGTATCGACGCGAACATCTTTTGGATTCCAAGATTGGTGACACTGGAATTCGAGCCAGACAGATTAGCGGCGATGTCGTTCAGTATCGATGAGATCTGGCCCTTCGATAGCACCGGGAGGGTGAACGTCGACGGCACGCCCTGTTGCTGGAAAGTGATGTTGTCGTGCAGTAGGCCCCAGTTGCTCACGGTATCGCGTAGGAGCAGCGTTTGGGCGCCTGTGCTATTCACCCAGTTACCCGGCTGTTGGGTGGGGCTCATCGTGATGGTGTACGAGCCGTCGGCATTGGGTGTGAATTGTGATAAATCGTAACTAAATCCGGTAGAAAGAAAATTTCCATTCAATCCGGTCCCTGACATCGGCACGAAGGTTACATCTTTCGTTCCGGGTTCTGGGTGAATGGTGATGGTGTAGGTCCGGGAGTCGATTGCTGCAACGATGTACTTGTTGTCCGCATTTGGGTCGTTGAGAAATTGTAGCGGCTCGGCCGACGGAGCATTCCAGGGAAAGGCCTGGTAAGCCATATTCGGATCGTAAGGATTGGTCAAGGACAACTGACTAAATGCGGCGGCGAGCCCGCTCGACGCGAGGGACTGCGTATAGGTGGGCAGTGATGCGAGGTCGGATGGGGTGATAAATGTGTAGCCACTATTGTTGGCTACAATTTGTTGTTGCGTAGCGATAATTTGATCTGTAGTTGACTGGTAGCTATTCGACGCAAGCAAGACGGAACGTGACACGACTGCTTCATCAGGGGTCGAATGCGCGACGGTCAACACCATCGACATGGCACCGGTCATTGCCGCCGTCGCGATTCCGCCAGCTTTACGACGTCGCCGTGTTTGTGCTCGATTCAGACGGCGCTCAGCGGATGGGCATTCCTGACTAGCTGCGCTGAACTGTTGCCCGATGAATCCAACATATGACACGCGGTCCTCCTCTGATGAATGCTGACGTTTATTGCGGTGCTCGGATAGGAACGCGTTGCACGGAACGGCCGGTGAGCGTTCCTAGCTTGTTGGTAATCTTCGTACACGTCAATAGGCACCCTGCACACTTCCATCGGTTAACATGGTGCATGGTGCACTCGTCTGAATATTCTCTGCCTGCCAGTAGTTGGGACCCGCCCTCTCAGCGTGTGCGGGAGCTGATGCGCAGGGCCGCCAAGACCGTAATCAACACTCGCCCAGCCTGGTACGACGAGGTGAGCAGGCTGTCGCTGACCTCAACCCTCATGGCGAGTGTGTCCGGGAATCCCTTGGCCGACGATCCGATCGCCGCGGAGGCGATCACCCGTAGCAATCGATCGAACCAGCTGCACTGGGCGGCCGCGAACATCAGTCATCCCGGTGAACCAGTTGCGGCCAACACCGATACAGAAACCCTGGCGATCGCGCGGTACCTCGTTCGACGCGGCATCAGTGAAGCCGCAGTCGTGGAAACCTACCGGCTCGCGCAGAGCATTTCATTACAGTCCTGGATGAAGGTCGTATATCAGCTGACATCGGACCCCGAGGACATGCGAGAGCTGTTCGACGTGTCCGAAAAATCGATCACCAAGTTCTTGGGTGAGACGATCTCGGCGGTGCACCGCCAAATGCGGATCGAGCGTGACAATCTCACCAGCGGAGCCCACCCCGAACGTCGGGCAACGGTCATGCTCATTCTCGATGGCGCTCCACTAGCTCGCGACCATGCCGAGAGCCGACTCGGGTACCAGCTGGATCAGGGGCACACCGCAGCCATCATCTGGGGCAACGAATCGACCACCAACCTCGCCGACCTCGACCAGGCCGCTGAGTTGCTGATACACACCGTCCACGGGAGTCGCGCACTGTCGGTGCTGGCCAGTGCCGACACCCGCTGGCTGTGGCTACCGGGCGCCACCAATCCAGACTTCTCCGGCGTCACCACTGGGCTCGGCCAACTGCCTGGTGTGCGGATCGCCGTCGGTTCGACAGCCGCGGGAATCGAAGGCTTCCGGCGCAGCCATCTGGATGCGATCGAAACCCAGCGGGTGATGACGAAGGCTGGATCGACCCAACAGATCGCGAGCTTCGCCGACGTTCAAATCGTCACACTGCTTACCGCCGACCCCGAACAGGCGAACCGTTTCATCAGACACACGCTCGGCGATTTCGAATTCGCCGACCCCGAGCTTCAGCTGACTGTGCTTGCGTACATCCACGAGCAGTGCAACGCCTCGCAAGCGGCTGCACGCCTGTTCACCCATCGAAACACTTTGATGCGCAGGCTTGTTCAAGCCCAGGCGCTGCTGCCACGACCACTGGAAGGGGCCACTGTGCACGTTGCACTGGCATTGGAGGCGCTGCAGTGGCGAGACTCCAGGGGGCAGCCTGCGAGCCAGCACCGGTGAGTGGGTGATGCCACCTCGCCAGGTGTTGAGCGCGCACGTCGGGTTTACGGAGCCGTGCTCGTCCACGGAAGCGGCCGCAGCGAGGCGCCGTCACAGCTAGGCAGCCGAGGTCGGGGGGATTCGCGTGGTTTCACCCGTCGAGCCGGCGCTCTTGCCGCCGGCCTTGACGGTAGCTGCGTAAATATCGATGTACTCCTGACCGGACAGCCCCATCAGTTCGTACATCACTTCGTCTGTGACGGCCCGGTCGATGAAGGGGGTGCCGGCGAGACCCTCATAACGAGCGAAGTCGATCGCCTTGCCGAACCGCACAGTGACCTTGCCGAATCGCCACATCTTACTGCCGGGCGGATTGACGATGTCTGTGCCGATCATCGCTACCGGTATCACCGACGCTCCGGTGCGCACGGCCAACCGGCCCAGACCGGTCTTACCTTTGTGAAGTCGGCCGTCGGGCGAGCGGGTGCCCTCTGGGTATATGCCGATCAACCTGCCTTCACCGAGTAATCGCTCGGCGGTGTTCAACGCTGCCTGGGCAGTATCAGCATCTGTGCGGTCGATCGGCACGTTGCCGGTGACGGTGTAGAACCACCGAAGGAACCGTCCCTTCAGTCCGGTGCCGGTGAAATATTCCGCCTTCGCGAGATATGCGATGCGACGGCGCACCGCCAGCGACAAATAGAAGCTGTCCGCGACCGCCAAGTGGTTACTAGCCAGAATGGCGGGCCCTGAACGCGGAACGTTTTCTAGCCCTTCGATTTTCGGGCGACCGAGCAGCGCCAACAGCGGGCCCATGAGAATGTACTTGAACAGCCAGAACCACATAGATCCCCAATCCCCAGCATGAACCATCTCGGTTTCATGCACTTTCGTGCACCCTCAGGTTCTGTGAGCCGGCCGGTTGGCTGGCGTCCAATTGATCGTAATAGTGGGCTTCTGCTTCGACGGGCGTAACGCGTCCCAAGCCGTGCATGAGGGCGCTGCTGGTTGTATCAGCTGGCGCAGTTGGCGATCAGATCCTGTCTCGAATCTCTTGATTCCAATGGTACTTCGTGGGGCGAAATTAGATGGTGCCGGCGAAGGCGTGCAGCTGATCGACTACGGCTGGTGCAGCTTCTACGTTAAGTGCCGTTAGAGAGCCTCGGCCGGCCAGCCAACGTATGAGATCGGCTGTGGGACCGGATAATACGACGACGCCGAGGTCACTAACGTCAGGGCCGAACGTCCACTGGTGCCCGTTGGTCGTGCGGACGACAAACCGAGCAGAGGGCAGATGTGTGGCGTGATATCGCATCAGCGGCGGGATCGCAAAAGCGAGGTGGTCTGGGGCGCCGTGGACGAGGTTGTTAGCGGTGGCGAGGTCGTCGTGGTGCGTCCACACCTCAAACAGCGTTGAGGCTGCTACCGCCGGAGCTAGTAGCAAGCGCGGAGAGCGCTGGCGCAGTCGAGCGAGGAGCGCGGGATACCCCTCACGACGTTCCCTATTGATCGCATGCGCGATTACCTGGGGTTTTGGGTGGAATTGGACGCCTCTCGCGGCTAGCACTCGGATGCAGAATGCGATCGTTCCAGCCGCCCGGTCGGCGGCGGCAATGTGCGCTGCAAGGTCGAATGATGTCCAATCGCCGCATCCCGCCGAAGCGTGAGGGCCGACAGCCTCCAAAGTGTCAGCCAGCATTGCTTTTTCGGCCTCCACGTCCGCTGCAACCGTCACGACGCACCTCCCTGTTGCGTGCCCGACCGAATCTACCCTTACCGTTACCTTACATTTCTCTTATTTACCTTAAGTTTGATGTCGTTCGCCTATGGAAACGGGAGTGGATCATTATTTGGCTCACCATCGGTGCCTATACGGCCTCGTATCGACATTGCGCAGCCCGGTGGTCACGTGCAGCAGGGTTTCCGCGGGGTAACGCTCGGCGGTCATGCTCATGCCGTCGATGAGGTCGGCGGCCACCTCGACCTCGGTTGAGTACCCATGCGAGACGATGCCTTGGTGTATGTGAGCGTCGCCGCTGTGCTGGCATACAAACGGGCGACGACGATCTCGCCGTTCATTGCTGACCAGACATTGCGTTCCTGGCGCGGTGGTGGTGGCCGCTTGGCAACAAGTACTCTCACCGGCCGCCACCTTCCCCTGCGACGTCGTCCGTTCCCCTAGACCATCTATTCGTCAGTGTTCGGAGACACTTCTAGAAGCGAGAAGGCAGCGGGGGGGGTGGAAGTAGCGGTGTGACGCTGTCGAGGCGGAAGCTCGCCGCCCCGCACAACCGCGCGAAGTCGTCGAGTGTGCGCTCGCGGCCTCCGACGTTGACCAGCATGTTCAGATCGGTGAGGTACTGCATTGCCAAATATTGCGGATACATAGTCCCAGGAGCTGGAAGATTCGGCTTTGGATCAGGCCGCTGAAGTCGCTGTTCGGTGCAAGAGCGGTGAGGTGGCCGAGTAGGACGATGCTGGGATTGGAGTATTCCCGTTGTTGTCCGGGGGCCGCAGCAGGTGTCCATTGCTGAAAGTATGTTTGCATCTGGGCGTCGTCAGTGACATCGGGCGGAAATTGCAGGGGCAGACCGCCTGCCGTGTAGGTGGCCAAGTTGAGCAAGGTGGCCTTGTCGATGGCGCTGCCCACCAGTTAGGGCATGTAGGCGCCGGGATGATCGTTCAACGAGATTCGGCCCAGCGCTTGAGCGTAGGACGCCGGCGTTGCGGTGAACGTCTTACTGATCGAACCGTGCTCGAAGATGGTGTCCGGTGTCACGGGGGCGGCGCTTTGTTTGGAGGCAGCCCCATAATTGAAGTAGTGCCGCTGGCCGTTGACCGTCACCGCTACCGCCATACCCGGTATGTCGTACTGGGCCAACAGCGGTCGAAACGCACGGTCAACGGAAGCGGTGAGAGCATCAGACTGTCCGACGGCAGTCGTGGTGGCCAGCGTAGAGAAAAAGACGATGACGGCGATTAGCGCTGCAGCCGCTTTGGCGACGATCCTCAACTGGCGTCTCTTCCCCCACTCGAAAGTCCTTGCTGGGTATCGCATCATATGTGCGCGACGATCACTCCTGGGCTCGACAGCACACCCGCGACAACGGCTGACGTAGTGACTCCAGCACCTGCAGTAGGGGATTGGGAACCGGGAAGAGCCGAAACGGCTTGCGTCCCGCGGTGAGCCATTCGCCAGCTTGCTCATCCACACCAGTCAACACCATTCGATGACGCCGGCACATGATCCGCACTTGCGGTGCCGCTTCACCCAGACTGGTTTAGGCGGTTAACAATTCACGAGGCGGCCGGCCCACCCGCGCCGTCGGCCACATCGGGATTGAGGATGTACAAGCCGGCAATCGTCCGATCGTCACGGAAGGTGATGCGAGCGACGAAATCACCGGCCTCGAAGACCAATGGTGTATTGGTGATGGTGAAGTCGCCAGCACGCACGGTGTCGGTGTCTCCGTGGCCCTCGTATGCCCCGGCCAGCCCCACAAAGTAAGCCCACGCCTCGGCAAGCCCCTCTTCGGTGAGCCCGGCGCGCATCGTGTCATCGAACCGCGCGCTGACATCAGCCCACCGGCTATGAGCATGATCATCGATGACCGCCCTGGCCAACTCGGCCGCACCAGGAAGTGGGCTGGTATTCATGACTTCTCCTGTCCGAGGATCAATAGGCTTGCCGTATCGCTGGAAAGCGGCCTGACGCGAGACACCGAGCACTTCGCCGATCTCCTGCCATGTCCGGCCCGCCTCTCGTGCCTGCTGCACAGCAGCAGCCATCAAGACCTCAGCTCCGTCCTGAATGTCACGCGCTGCGCGCACCAACTCGAGCGGTTGGTTCTCGCTATTCAGAACCGGGGCAGCGAGGATCTGGCCGAGCTGGCGATGAAGCTGCTGACCAATCACGGTGAGTGAGCCCGACACATGTCAATAGTGAGTTGACAAAGCCAAGTTTGTCAATAGGAACTTGACGCACGCCACCACCCGGCCGCTTCCCCATTCATATGTGGGGGACCGACTCGTCTGCCCAGCCGGCCGTCCAGCCAGTGATCCACTTGCGTGCCTCATCCACGGAATCGAAGCGCCGCACATGTCAACGTTGGATCTCTGGGTCATCGAAAGCCTGCACAACAGCCTCGGCGTCAGACAGCCACGGCCACAGCACGGCTGACGTTCCCGCGGGCACCGACGGTTAGGCGTCCGAAACGACGACCCCGGCACCCATCGCCGGCGGAATCAACTTGGCACACCCCGCATCATCGCGCCCAGAGCGATCCAAGATCCGCAACAGGCAGCACGATGGCCTCGCTGTCCCATTACTAAAGATTCGAGATCGATCGGATCTTGTCTCAGTTGACGACCGCGTGATGAGTGGTTGGGTGGGCGGTCTCGGAATCTATGTGTAGACGGGCAGGAGGAAATCATCGGCAGGCTTCTTTTTGTCACGCTTCGTAGCGGCGAGCTTGGCCAGCCGCTGCGTAGCGTCGAGCGCGAGGACTCTGAAGATGGTGTGCATGATTGCTACTCCCAGTCGAGTCTTGACGTGCAAGAAGCGGATTATTCTGGGGTTCAACTGCTTCTGCGCGGTCTCTACGTAGGGGCGGACGATTCTCTCGTAGGCGGCAAACGCTTCAGCTAGATTGCGCCGATCCTTGACCTCACCGGCGAGTATGTAAGCGCCGACGAGGGCCAACCCGGTACCGGAGCCAGTGAAGGGCGTGGGGCAGTACGCGGCGTCACCCAGGAGCACGACCCGACCCCTCGACCAACGTGATGCCTCGACCTGACTCATCGGTCCAAAGTACAAGTCACCAACAGCGTCGAGATCTGCGCGCACTCGATCGGCGATGGCCCCCCGCCCTGTAAGTGCCTTCTCTAACAGTTCTTTTCGAGAGGTGGGGTCATTGGGGGTGACACCAACATCGTCGGCGAGGAAGGTGACCAACGCCGTCGTCTCTGTGTCGGTACCCGGTCTCAGCGCCAGGAACGTCCCGCCCAGTGCGTGGACCACACGAGCCCAGTGATCATCGCCAGGATGTTTCGGGATGTTGAAGTAGGCCATGTAAGCGCCGAGGTAGCGAAAACGAACGTGTTCGGCCATGACCATCTGCCTGGTCGAGGATCCGATGCCCTCGGCGCACACCACAAATTCGAATTCTTCAACGGCACCGTCATCGAAAGTCACTGAGACGCAGTCCTCTTTGTCTTCAAGATGCGCCACAGCGGTGTTGAATCGGTACTCGCACCGGTCATGGGTGGCGTCATAGAAAATCTGAGCCAAATCACCGCGGAGGATCTCGAAATCGCGGGTGAGAGTCCCGAGCGCACCCTTCGGGAAGACCCCGATCACACGACCATCCGCGCCGAGGTACTTGTGGCCTTCCTCCATGGTGTTCTTCGCCTCGATAATCTCAGCGAGTCCCATTTCTTCGATGACACGTTGACCCGCTCCTTTGACGTCAACGTTCTGACCGCCGTCCCTCAAACTCGCCGCCTTCTCGGCGATGACGACGATGTAGCCGTACTTCTGCAGCCAGTACGCACATGCCGGTCCGGCGATACCGCCGCCGCAGATCAAGACTTTCTTTTCAGCATTCATGAGTCTCCTCGACCGTGCTCTTGCATTCGGCGGGCACATCGGTAGTCAACCTGGGCTTTACCAAGTTCGTGCGTACCGCAAGAATACGACGATTCATTCGCATTCGGTATTCGCGTTTGGGGAATGCGGC
Organism: Mycolicibacterium komossense; assembly: GCF_025822605.1. Lineage (GTDB taxonomy): Bacteria > Actinomycetota > Actinomycetes > Mycobacteriales > Mycobacteriaceae > Mycobacterium > Mycobacterium komossense. The sequence goes on from NZ_JACKTY010000020.1 coordinate 416,098, forward strand.
CGGTGTGCTGGAACGGATGGAATTACCCTGGTCGGCGGGACGCAACCGTTCGGGCCCGCGGTGAGACGGCCGACGTTCGTCAGGTTTTACGGTGGTCTTCGTTAGGCCAGTTCAGTGATGTAGGCACAGAACATGTCCGCCATTGCCTCTGCGTAGGCGGTGATCTCCGCGGGGGTGTGGGGCCGTTCGGAGAACTCCTTCGCCCCGGCAGTGAGTGTGGTGGCGATCAGGTCGCCGGCTAGCACGCGAGTTTGCGTGCGCACGTTAGGCAACAACTCCTGCATGAACGCCTGAAAGATGCCGACCGCCGCAGCTCGGGCCTCCTGCATTTCGGGCGCGTCGCGATAAAGCGGCGCGGCATCGCTGAGTGCTTTCCGCAGTGCGGACTCGTCACACTCTGAACGAACAAAGGCGTGAACGAGAGCGCGCAGCCGTGTGGTTGGCATCTTGCGGCCGTCCTCGATCAGGATGCCCCGCAGCATTTCCCCTGTCTGCACCCACTCGTCGGCCTGCAGCTTGAACAGGAGTGCCGCCTTGTTCGGGAAGTACTGGTAGAGCGATCCGACGCTGACCCCGGCCCATTCGGCAACTCGTGCTGTGGTGAAGCGCTGCGCTCCCTCGTTGGCCAGAACCTGAGCAGCGGCTTCGAGGATCGTTGCGACGAGTTCAGTTGAACGGGTCTGCCTGGGTTGTTTCCGTGCGGAGATCTGCGGTGCTCGGCGAGCGGTCATGGCTTGCAATCACTCCCAAAGGACGCGACCAGTTCGTCGCATTTTATCGCGCCTCAGGGAGTTGGCATGTCAAGTCATTGGGAAACGGTGGGTTTATGAGCAGTCGAGCCAACCGGTCACTCTCCGACGGCGGCAGCGCCGGTAACTCCTTAACCGCCGCCCGAGCCACCGCAAAAAACAGCCTTCGCCGAGGCGCCCGCCGCGGCGGCATCACCGGCCTCGTGATCGGCGGCCGCGGGTGCGGCGCGGGCGATCATCATCTTCTTGAATCGCGCCATCAGTGAACACCGCCGGCGATAGGGCGTGGAGATTGACAAGGCCTTGCAGACGTGCAGCCACCGGGGCGCCGGGGGGCCCTCGACGTCTGTCACGGTGCCCGCAGTCCTGCCGTCTTCACCGCTGGGTGAGTTGCACGAGCGCGGCTGCTCACCTTGACTACCCCCGACGATGTGCAAGCGATCCTGAGAGGCGAATGTGTCCGGAGTGCTGCAGGCACAGCTCGAGGCGATGGCGACCACCGCAAAGTTCCTTTCAGGTCAGGCGGACGACCTGGGCGCAGAGCTCGCTGATATCGCCCGCACCTGGAGTGACCTGTCGCCGAATTGGATCGGTAAGGCCGGATCGGCCTACGAGCCGGCGTGGGACGAGTGGCACCAAGATGCCAAGGCTGTTACAGCCATCCTGGAGCAGCACGCAGATCTGCTTGTTCAGTCGGTGTCGATGCTGGTCGAGCACGAGAATCAGGCGGCGTCGGCACTCGGCTCGCTGGGGCAGAACGGAACGAGGGGATGAACCGCTATTCCGTCAACCTCGAGCAGTTGCTGGCCTTCACCGAACGGCTGCAGCGGTTCAATGCCCGTGCTGAGGAGACTGCCGCCGCGGTGGATCGGCAGATCGCGGAGCTGCACGGCACCTGGCTTGGCGTCGGCGCCGAAAGCCAGCAGGAGTATCACCAGACATGGATGGGGCTTTCGCAGGAGATGCGTGAGAGCGCCGACTTCCTGCGGGAGAGCGCGGCCAGGGCCCACCGCGACTACATCGGCGTTGCTGAACACAACAGCAAGATGTGGCCGTGACGCAGGCCGTCGATTCCGATGTCGTCCTGGAAGCGGCGCACGTCTACATGGGCGTTCGTTCGGCGGCCGGATCGGCGGTGAACACCCTTGCGACCGCCCTAGGCGGTAAGGCCGGTATGGCAGGCACCGATAACGGCGCGCAGGCCTGGGCGAGCAAGTACGACCCGTTGGTGACCAACTTGATGGAGGCGTCGCAAGGGGTCGTGCAGGGTGCGGGCCAGTGCTCGGATCTGTTGTACGCGACGGGAATCAATCATATTAATGCCGATGGGGAGTCGGCCATCAACAACGAGACCGTGCTTTCCATGCCACCGATGGGCGCACCCCCGTTCGCAAAGCCGAGCGTCCCGTCTGCTGAAGGTGGGCACGGCGACGTGCCTGAGTGGTGGCACACGATTTCGGCGTACGTCGAGGGCGAATTGTGGCCCAACGGGCATCAGGATCAGCTGCGGGCGGCCCAGGACGCCTGGAATGCCGCAGCTCGCGAATTACGCTCGGCGGCAACCCTTGTCAACGGCGGAACCAGTTCAATGGGGGCGATCGCTCCGCTGATGGACCAGCAGTCGCCCGAGTTTCCCAACCTGATCAAAAACATGATCCTGGAACGGGACCAAATCAAGGCCGTCGCCGACGGTTACGATGCCGCGGCCGAGGCATGCTCGAGTTATGCGCAAACCATCGATGATGCGCACTCGAAGATCCTCAGCGAGATGCTCGAACTCGGCGCGACTATCGCTGTCACCGAAATCCTTGCCGCCGTTCTCATACCGTTCACAGCCGGTGCGAGCGAAGCCGTCTCGAAGGTCGTCGACGTGGCACGACTCACGGTGACTGGCTCGCGGATCGCCCGCATCATCAGGGAGTTCCGGGCCGCGGCAGAACTTGCCGGGTTGCCCGCGGTGAGTGCCGCGGGCGCCGCCGGCCGATCGGTGACCGAACTACGCGGCCTTCTGTCGGCGCGGCCGACGATTTTCAAGGCCGAAATCGGGGGCGCGGGTGCGGGGCTGTCGGCGTCCGAAGTCGCCAACCTCTCGCGAGAGAGCATTAAGCGGAAGCTGGAAACCTACCTGCTCAACCCGGACCACGCAGTTGGTGGCCCGAAGGCGAAGTGGTTCGAGCAGGCACTTGGCTTCACCAGGGAGAACTCCGCCGCCCTTGAGTCGCAGATCGTGTTCGACTCGACTAAGGCGGTGCCAATGGGAGTCACCGAATTCGGCCAGAAGTACAACCAGGTGATCCCGATAATGGGAGCCAATGGCAAGACCATCGAAGTGACGTTTGCGTGGATCCGCAACAATGACGGCGTCGTGCGACTGGTTACCGCTATCCCCACCAAGAGATGAAAGCGTTTGCGCAATGAAACCCGAAGAACTCGATATCGTCCGACTGCTGCGACCCCTGCCGGAGCACGGCTTGCCCGCCGGAGCCGAGGGCGCCGTCGTGATGGACTATACGCAGTACCCGCCGCAGGACGCGCCTGCTTCATATGAAGTCGAGTTCACGGATCCCGACGGCGAGACCCTGGCGGTCGTCACCGTGCGTGCAGAGGATCTGCAGGTGGTCAACCGTGGCGGAAAGACCTAGTCCAACCACTTGATCCGCCCCGGTGTGTCCGGGGGCTCTGTTACTTGAGTGCCTCCTCGGTTTGAGGGTGCTGGAGGCGATGGTAGTAGAGCGCTTCGGCCCGGTCTGGTGTCAGGTCCTGGCAATAGCCATTGGGTCGCTGACGGTTGTAGAAAGCGACCCATTCGGCCGTTGCCAGGGACAGCTCGGTAGCGCCGGGTCGCTGACGGTTGTAGAAAGCGACCCATTCGGCCGTTGCCAGGGACAGCTCGGTAGCGCCGGGATAGAGCGGTTGATGGTCGATGAGTTCAGTCTTGTAGCTACTGTTCACCGATTCGGCCAGAGCATTATCGAAACTATCCCCGACGGTGCCGATTGACGGCAGTATGCCTTCGAGGGCCAGGTGCTCTTGCTCCAACAAGCCGGTGTTGCGACAACCGATTGAATCCGCCCTGACTACCGTGGTCGGCATGCAGAATCGTTGGGCCACTTCGCGTTCGGTTGTCCCCAGCCATGTTGACGGCATTGTTGACCAGGACAGTGTCGGGAGTGGTGGAGAAGGTGCGGGCCACGATCATCCGCGAGAAGCAGTCCAGGATCGCGCAACAGTAGACCTTTGCCATCACGCGCGGGGTGTTCGGTGATGTCGGTGCACCATAGTTCGTTGGGCCTGGTGGCAGTGAACCGCCGGTTGACCAGGTCAACGGGAGTGTAGACATCGATCAGGTTGGGTTTTCGCCGCCCGGGGCGCGGCAGCCCGTAGAGGCCGTGCTCGGACATGATCGAGTTGACCAGCTTGTGGTTGACGTTCCTCTCGTAGTCGGCCAGCAGTGCAGCGCGGACCCGCTTGCGACCGTAGGTACCGCGCGATCGCTGATAGATCTCAGTGATCGTGTCGGCGACGATCAGTCGACGCACCTCGCGGTCCGGAACAGGACATCGCCGGTGGTATTGCAGCAATGTTCGCGCCAATCCCGTTATCCGACAGGCAGACCGGGCCGAGTGTCCTCGCGCGATCAGCCCTTCAGTGATCGCGCGTCGGCGTTTTGGGGGCACCACCGCCTGCTCGTCGAACAGCTCGCACGCATCCCGGGTCAGGACCAGCTCGGCCTCGAGTTGGGCGATGCGCTTGTGGGCGGCCGCGAGTTCGTCGGCTTCCACGCTTGGGGTGCCTTCGATGATTCCGGCGTCAATGAGTGCTTGGCGTTTCCAGCGGAACAGGGTCGCTTCACAGATCCCGGTTTCGACCGCCACGGCGGCCACCGGTTCACCTGCCCGCAGCCGGGAAACTATTTGCCGGAGCACCGATGACGAGTACTGACGGGGCATGTGACCTCCTAATGATCACTGTGCCCTCGACTCTCACAACCGTGGACCAACAACACGGGTACACATCACGTGGACCAATTCACGGGGTCCGGTCAGCTCCTCAAGTCTCATGTCCAATTCTCAGTCCAAATGTCCACTGGCGGAGCTTGGATACGCAACGGAACGGCCGCACAGGTTTGCGATCTCAGCTGTGAGGCAGGAACAGCACCGTCTTCGGCATGAACGCGACGAAGAAGATGCACAGGACCACCTGCAGCGCGGTCATCGCGAACACGAAAGTCCGAATCTTCCGGTGGAAGTCGGCCGTATCTTCGTCAGCCGCATCTCGTCTCGCTGTGATCGCAGCAGCGCCGGCAATCAGGAGGCAGATGAGCAGTGCCACGAAACTGCCGGTTCCGAACGACAGCGTGTAGAACCCCGCTGCCGCCATGGCGAACATCACGCACAGGTATAGACCGAGGCCAGTTATCAAGCCCGCTGCGATGAGCCCGATCGACGGGAGCAAACGCTTTGTCGGCTGACCTATTGCCATGTGCTCATTGTCTCCTGTCATGCCTGGCGCTTTGGGGAGAACATGCGGCGATGGGGCCTGCTCGGCTCATTCGGCACGGTGGGCGACTGCTTCGACAACTCCGCCATGGAGTCGTTCTGGGCCCGGATGCAGGTTGAGCTACTCAACACCCGCAAGTGGGCCACCACCATCGAATTAGCCGCCGCCATGGCCGATTACATCGATAACTTCTACAACGTCGAACGCCGCCATGTCAATGGCCAAGTTGAAGTATCCGTTGGTGGCCGGATAAATGTATCCACCCCGTGCGGTGATTCTTAGGTCGGTGTGGGTTTGTCCTTCCGGTGTTGGTGTCAATGGCCAAGTTGAAGTATCCGTTGGTGGCCGGATAAATGTATCCACCCCGTGCGGTGATTCTTAGGTCGGTGTGGGTTTGTCCTTCCGGTGTTGGGCGTCTTTCATGCGGTAGGAGTCGCCGTCGGTGATGACGACGGTGGCGTGGTGCAGCAGGCGGTCGAGGATGCTGACGGCGGTGGTCTGCTCGGGCAGGAACCGGCCCCATTGTTCGAATGGCCAGTGTGATCCGATGGCCAGGGATCGGCGTTCGTAGGCGCTGGCGACGAGCCGGAAGAGCAGCTGGGTGCCGGTGTCGTCGAGCGGGGCGAAGCCGAGCTCGTCGAGGATGATCAGGTCGACCCGCAGTAGGGATTCGATGATCTTGCCGACGGTGTTGTCGGCCAGGCCGCGGTAGAGCGTTTCCACTAGGTCGGCGGCGGTGAAGTAGCGCACCTTGTGTCCGGCGTGGATGGCTGCGGTTCCCAGCGCGATGAGGGTGTGGCTCTTGCCGGTGCCGGCGGGTCCGATGATTGCCAGGTTCTGTTGTGTCCGTATCCATTCCAGAGTCGACAGGTAGTCGAATACCTTCGGCTGGATCGTGGAGGCGGGCACGTCGAAGGACTCCAACGTCTTGGGCACGGGGAACGCCGCGGCCTTGAGCCGGTTGACGACGTTGGAGGCATCGCGGGCGGCTAGCTCGGTCTCGACCAGTGTGCGCAGTACTTCCTCGGGGGTCCAGCGTTGGGTCTTGGCGGTGATCAGTACTTCGGGTGCGGTGCGCCGAACGGCGGCCAACTTCAACCGGCGCAACCCGGCATCCAGATCAGCGGCCAGTGGTGGGACCGATTGTGGGGCAACAGGTTCGATGGCGGTCACCGGCGACGTCTTGGTCATGGCGTTGCCTCACCGTCTTTGGCGGGGGTGATCTTGTAGGCGTCCAGGGAGCGGGTCGGGGCGACCGGCAGGTCCAGGATCAACGCGTCCCCGGCTGGGCGGGGTTGTGGCGTCCCGGTGCCGGCGGCCAGGATGGAACGGACGTCAGCGGCGCGGAACCGTCGGAACGCCACCGCCCGGTGCAGCGCGGCCACCAATGCCTGCTCGCCGTGGGCGGCGCCCAGGGCGAGCAGGATCTCCAACTCCGATCCGAGCCGGGTGTTGCCGATTGCGGCTGCGCCGACCAGGAACGCCTGCGCGTCGGCGCCGAGGTCGCAGAACTGCTTCTCCACGCTGGTTTTGGGGCGTGGTCCGCGGTTCGGTGCCGGTCGTGGTCCGTCGTAGTGCGCGTCGAGGATCGAGGCGCTGCCCGGCGCGGCGAGTTCGTGTTCGGCCACCATCACCCCGGTGGCCGGTTCGATCAGACAGAGCGCACCGTGATCCACGACGACGGTCACGGTGGTGCCGATGAGCCGGGTTGGTACCGAGTAGCGTGCCGACCCGTAACGGACGCAGGAGAGCCGGTCGACCTTGCGCAGCACCGACGGCGCCCCGATCTGCAGTCGTAGTGATGGGAGTGGTTGCAGCAGTTCATGTTCGATGATGAGTCGATTGTCGGGAATCGCTTGGATCTCGGTATGGGTCACGGCGTTGACTTCGGCGCACCACACCACCGCAGCGGCGTTGGCCGACCGCAGGTCGACCGCGGTGCCATCGACGGCGGCCTGGGTCAGCAGCGGCACGGCCAGATCGCGCTGGGCGTAGCCGCACAGGTTCTCCACGATGCCCTTGGATCGGGGATCGTTCGCGTGGCAGAAGTCCGGTGCGAAACCGTAGTGCCCCGCCAACCGGACGTAGTCCGGGGTCGGGACCACCACGTTGGCGACCACCCCGCCCTTGAGGCAGGCCATCCGGTCGGCCAGTACCCGAACAGGAACACCACCGACCGCGCCCAAGGCTTCGGCGATCATCGCCAGCGTCGTGGACGCGCGTTGATCGGTCGCGAAGCGGACGAATCGCCACCGCGAGAACGCCAGCACCGCGCAGAACAGGAACAGCCCCGGCGCGGCCTGGGCCCAGTCGATGACCAGGTACTCACCCGGTGACCACACCGCTGGGCGGCGCCCGGAATGATTCTCACTGCGCCACAACGCTTTCGCATCAGCGACTAGACGGCGGAAGTTGCGTCCGGAACCCTCGTACCCCGCGGCGCGGGCGATCGGCAACAGCCGTTTGGCCGAGATCCGGGCCTGCGACTTCTCGACGCGTTCGGCGACCAGATCGACGACCGCGTCGTAATTGTGAGCACGTTCTGCTCGAGGTGGCGGCGCGACCCCGGCCTGGTCGGCTTCGAACTTGTCCACGATCTTCTTGACGGTCGGGTGGGTGGTGCCGCACGCCGCGGCGGCGGCCCGGTAGGACCCGAGCTCGTAGTAGGCGGAAATGATGTCCATGCGGTCCTTCGCAGATTTCAATGGAACTCCCCGATGGTGATGGCGATTGGTTGGCGCCTTCACCGTCACCATCGGGGCCCGCAGTTCCTGATCGACACGACGAACACGGGGTGGATACTTTTATCTGGCCAAAACTGGATACCTCGACTTGGCCACCAGTGGATACCTTTTCATGGCCACGGACA
>NZ_JACKTY010000021.1 GCF_025822605.1 Mycolicibacterium komossense
GTTCTCGGTGACTGCGGCCAGGGCGCCGAGCGCGGTGTACGCCTCGAGCATCGGCTGGTCGGGAGTGCCGAGACCGGGCAGCTGATAGAAGTGGTCCATCACGAAGACGGAGTCGAAGCCGGCGGCCTCGGCTTCCTGCGCCTGGGCGATGACAGTGGGAAAGAGTTCGCTGACGCCTGTGCCGTAGGAGAAGTTGGGGATCTGGAGTCCGAGTCGAATCGTCATGGGATCCGACCCTAATGACGGTTAAACGGAACCGTAACCCCGTTTCGCTCGGGGCGAAGCGGGAATATTTTCAGCCGAAGTGGTTACCCGAAGTTGACGGGCGCGCCGCCGCTGACGTGCAGCGTCTGCCCGGTGATGTGACGGGCCTCCGGAGTCGCCAGGAATAGTGCGAGCCGGGTGAGTTCGGCGGCGAGCGATGGCGAAGCGCTGGTCAGGCCGTCGTAGCCGGCCTCGTAACCGCGCCCGGCGGCGACCACGTTGACGGTGATGCCCCGGGTGCCGAAGTGATTGGCTCGGCCGGCGGTCCACTCCGACAGCGCGGCCTTGACTGCGGCCTGCGCACTACCGTCGCGCGGGCTCTCGGTGACAATGCTGACCACGGCGCCGCCCGAACGGAGGTGGTCGCCGAGGGTATGCAGCATCAGCACCGGTGCCAGGGCGGTTGCATCCAGCGCGTTGCGCCACGCGGTGGCGTGTTCGACCAGATCGAAGGTGCGGGGGTCGCCACCTTCCCAGCGCGGGGCGGGGATGTTGACGATGGTGTCCAGGTGATGCGGGAATTGCGTCCTGGCCTCGGCGAGGCTGGCGGGATCGGTGGGGTCGCAGATGATGGCGTCGACATCGAGTTCCTTGGCGGCCACTTCGAGCTCATCGCGGCGGGCACCCGAGATCACGACTCGGTGCCCGGCGTCGCGGAAGCCTTCGGCAATAGCGCGGCCGATTTCAGTATCACCACCGGTGACCAGCACTTCCATCGCCATGACCTCCTCGTGTTCAACGCTGAACCCAGCGTCTGCTGGCGTCGATCGTCCGCAATGTTACTGGACAGTAGCTAGGTGGTGAAACTCGACGCGGCCGCGATCTGGAAACGAATCGAGAAACGGGGTGCCCGATCCTCTAGTGTTCGGCCCCGTGGGCCATCCCGTGGGGCAAGCGTCAGCTCTGCCGCGGTGGGTCTATCTCCCGGCCACGGTCGGTGCTGCATTCGTCGTGCTGCCGTTGGCCGCGATGGCAGCCAAGGTCGACTGGCCGAATTTCTGGTCGCTGATCAGTAGTACTTCGTCGACGGCGGCACTGCTGTTGAGCCTGAAGACGGCGTTCGCCAGCACGATGTTGTGCCTGATCCTGGGCGTGCCGATGGCGCTGGTGCTGGCGCGCAGCGATGCCCGGCCGGTGCGCTGGTTGCGGCCGCTGATCCTGCTGCCCCTGGTGCTGCCGCCGGTCGTCGGCGGGATCGCGCTGCTCTACACATTCGGCCGGCTCGGTCTGATAGGTCAGTATCTGGACGCCGCGGGTATCCGCATCGCGTTCACCACCGCCGCGGTGGTGCTGGCCCAGACCTTCGTCTCGTTGCCCTTTCTGGTCATCGCGCTGGAAGGGGCGGCCCGGACCGCGGGGCGCAACTATGAGGTGGTGGCCGCCACGTTGGGGGCCAGGCCCACGACGGTCTGGTGGCGGGTGACTCTGCCGCTGCTGGCGCCCGGTCTGATCTCCGGGGCGGTGCTGGCATTCGCGCGTGCGCTGGGAGAATTCGGCGCGACGCTGACGTTCGCCGGCTCGCGCGAAGGGGTGACCAGAACGCTGCCGCTGGAGATCTACCTTCAGCGCGAGACCGACGCCGATGCGGCCGTCGCGTTGTCGATCCTGCTCGTGGTCGTGGCGGCGGTGGTGGTTCTCGGGCTGGGCGCCCGCAAGTTGGGCAATACCGGTGTGGGCTAGATGACGGGCCTACAGGTGCGTGCCGTCCTGGCCGAGCGCGACGTCGATATGGAGTTCGGCATCGCAGCCGGTGAGGTGCTCGCGATACTCGGCCCCAATGGGGCAGGCAAATCGACTGCGCTGCATGTGATCTCGGGGTTGGTCCGGCCCGATCGCGGATACGTGCGCCTCGGTGACCGGGTGCTGACCGACACCGACGCCGGGGTATTCGTCCCCACCTATGATCGCCGGGTCGGGTTGCTACTCCAGGATCCGCTGCTGTTTCCGCACATGACCGTGGCGGCGAACGTGGCGTTCTCGCCGCGGCTCCGGCGCCGTGGGAAAGCGGGGGCCAGGCAGGCCGCGCAGCACTGGCTCGCGGAAGTGGACGCCGAACAGTTCGTGGATCGCAAGCCCCGCCAACTCTCGGGTGGGCAGGCGCAGCGGGTGGCGATCGCCCGGGCGCTGGCGGGTGCACCCGATGTCCTGCTACTCGACGAGCCGATGGCCGGACTCGATGTCGCCGCGGCCGCGGCGATCCGAGCCCTGCTGCGCCGCGTACTCACCAGCGAAGGTCGCGCCGCGGTCCTGGTGACCCACGATGTGCTCGACGTGCTCACCCTGGCGGATCGGGTGATGGTCATCGAAGCGGGGCGGATTGCCGAGATCGGTGCCGCAGCGCAGGTGCTCACCGCGCCCCGCAGCGCGTTCGGCGCCCGCATCGCGGGGGTCAACCTGATCAACGGGAGCCTCGAGGTCGGTGGTGTCCTGCGTACGGAGTCAGGAACCCGATGGCACGGCGTGCCCGCCGAGGGTGGCGAGTTCCTCGCCGTCGGGCAACGGGCCGTCGCGGTTTTTCCCCCTGCCGCTGTCGCGGTATTTCGGGAGCAACCGCACGGCAGTCCACGCAACATGGTCGAGGTCGTCGTGGCCGAACTGGACTCCCGCGGTGCGGCAATCCGGGTGCGCGCGGGCAGCCAGGCTGACGGAGCACCCGGTCTGGCCGCCGACATCACGCCCGAGGCGGCGGCCGAGCTGCGGGTCGTGGCAGGGATGCGGCTGTGGCTGGCAGTCAAGGCGCAGGAGGTGGCCATCCATCCGGTGTTCAGCGACTCCGGTTGACGTTGACGAGCACCGATAATTGTTGGCCGGCGGCAGCGTGAGAATGGTTCACATGGTGAGCAACCCACACTTGCGTCACGGCCGTAACACGGTAGGTTCGTCGCCATGGATGAGCCGGACCCGACAGTGAAGCGGCACAGGGGGCGATGGACATCGCTGGCGGTGGCCGCGGTTGCCTGTGCCAGCGCGGTGACGCTGGCGCTGCCGGCAACCTTGGCCTCTGCGGATCCGGTGGCGCCGGCACCGCCGACTCCGACTGCCGCGCCGCCCGTCGATCCGAACGCCGCGCCACCACCGGTGGCGAATCCGAATGCGCCGGTTCCGCCGCCGGCAGACCCGAACGCGCCACCGCCCCCGGTGGATCCGAACGCGCCGCCGGCCGATCCCAATGCGGCGCCGCCCCCGCCGCCGGAGCCCGGCCGGGTTGACAACGCCGCCGGCGGCTTCAGCTTCGTGGTGCCTCCCGGCTGGGTTCAGGGTGACGCCAGCAAGCTCAACTACGGCCAGGCGCTGCTGACCAAGGAGACCGGCCCCGCCGTCAACGGCCAGCCGGCACCGGTCGCGACCGACACGAGCATCATCCTGGGTCGCCTCGATCTGAAGCTCTTCGCCGGCGCCGAGCCCGACAATGCGAAGGCCGCCGTTCGGCTGGCCTCCGACATGGGCGAGTTCTTCATGCCGTTCCCCGGCACCCGGGTCAACCAGCAGACCGCACCGTTGGATGCCGCCGGAATGGCGGGCAGCGCGGCCTACTACGAGGTGAAGTTCACCGACACGACCAAACCCGACGGTCAGATCTGGGCAGGCGTGGTCGGCTCGACGCCGCCGCCGGGAACGCCGCGCGGACAGCGCACTCCCGAGCGCTGGTTCGTGGTGTGGCTTGGTACCGCCAAGGATCCGGTCGATCCAGGCGCGGCGATTGCGCTGGCCAACTCGATCCGGCCGTGGACCGCGCCGCCGCCACCCGCGCCGCCGCCACCGGACCCCAACGCTCCGCCGCCGGACCCGAACGCGCCGCCCCCGCCGCCCGGACGGGCACCCGTGGGAGTGCCGGTGCCGGTCACCACTCCGGTGCCCGAAATGATGCCGCAAGGCTGACACGTTTCTCTTGCCGAATCGTTACGGTCGGCGCGTATACCTAACTCATGGATAACGCACTCGTTTCGCAGGCGAGCACTGAGATTCTGGCTCGTTCGACGACGCTCACCAGCGTGGGTGTCATCGGGTACATCATCATCGGCGCCCTCGCCGGCTGGATCGCCGGCAAGATCGTCAAGGGCGCAGGCTCGGGCATTGTGCTGAACATCGTGATCGGTATTGTCGGCGCGCTGATCGGGGGCTTCCTGCTCAGCTTCTTTTTCGATACGGCCGAGGGTGGCTGGTGGTTCACCTTCTTCACGGCGATCCTCGGGTCCGTGATCCTGCTGTGGATCGTCGGCTTGGTCAGAAAGTCCTAGCCCGGGACTGATACTCGCGCGTGGCTACAGCGCGGCGAGTACGCCACGCAGCTCGGCGGCGACACTGCCGCGCTCTGAGTAGTAGAGCGGTCCCGCGCTGTCGCCCAGAAGCAGCCGCAGCCGGGCGATGCCGCGTGCCCGCACCGGCTGCGGCGCATGCAGGCGCAGCGTCACCTGGCCGGCGATGTCCTCGGCCGCCGCGAGCCTGGCGCATTGCAGCGCCCCGCGCGAGGGCAGCGCCCCGCCCCGCGGTTCTCTACCGCTGTCCAGCACCGCACGCAAAGCGCGAGCCAACTCTTCGCGCTCGCGCATGCCGGTGAGCCGCGCCGTGTGGACGGCCAACGCGGACCCTGGCATCGCGGGCACCCGGTTCTCAACCTGGCGGTCGTATCTGCGGGCGAACATGTGCGCCGCCAAGCGTGCCGACCAGGGAATGCGGCGTGTCGACCCCGGCGGTAACCGGGTTGCGACTGCGATGGCGAGTTCGATCCGGTTCTGAGTCATGACGGCATCCTCTAGGTCGTAAGTGACTGGTAAAAACCGTATACCGGTCACGAGTGACCAGTCAAATGATTTTATTGGTCATTGGCGCTAGGCTGGGTGGCATGACAGTGCCGCCAGGACCGGCCGCTCAATGGCTCGATGATGAGGAGACCAAGCCGGCCCCTGGTGCGTTGCGGCAGGTCCAGGCGCTGATCAACACCCTCGACCGGGAGTCCGGGGACGACCTGTTGGCCGATCCTGCCGATGCCGCGCCCTGGCTGATCGCCAACAACCTGCTCGATCCAGACGACGACCTTGCAGCCGAAGATCTGCACACCATCGTCGGAGTTCGGGAAGCATTGCGCGCCATGACTATTCGCAACACCGGCGGACCCGCTCCGAGTGCACAAGCCCTGGCGCCGTTGCGACAGGTGGCGGCCGCGAGCCGCGCGCGGGCGGAGCTGACCGACGAGGGAACGGTGTCGCTCGGCCCGGACGGTACGTCGGTCCAGGCGCGATTGCTCGAGGTCCTGCTCGTTGTCAAAGATGCGCAACTGGACGGCAGCTGGAAGCTGTTGAAATCGTGCGCGAACGACGAGTGCCAGTGGGCGTTCTACGACCGGTCTCGCAACCATGGCGGAACCTGGTGCGTCATGGCGTCGTGCGGTAACAAGTTGAAGAACCGCGACTTCCGGGCGCGCAAACGCGGGAAGTGACCGGCTAAGAGCGGTGACCAGCTAAGACAGGTGCCAAACCAGCGCCGCGGCGAGAGCGCCCATGCCGTTGAGTGACCAGTGCAGCGCGATCGGCGCGATCAGACTGCCGCTGCGACGGCGCAACCAGGTGAACACGAAACCGGCGGCACCGGTGGCGATCACCGCCCCGATGACGCCGACGATCATGCCGAAGAAACCCCCGCCCAGCAGTCGGGTGAAACCGACGTTGCTGCTGGTCAGGCCCAGCGAGGTGGCGATATGCCACATCCCGAACAGCAGCGAGCCCGCGGCCGCGACGCCCCGGACACCCCAGGCGCGGTCGAGGGCGCCGTGTAGGACCCCGCGGAATGCGAGCTCTTCGGGGATCACCGTCTGCAGCGGAATGATGATCATCGAAGCCAGTAGCGCGCCTGAGATCGTCGCATAGTGATTGTTCATGAACATCGGCCGCGTCCAGGGCAGGAGCGCACCGATGGCGATCACGGACAGCACGACGCCGACCGCCGCGGCGGCATAGCCGGCGCCGGATCTCCAGTGCTCACGGCCGAGTCCGAGTTCACTCCAGCCGAGCCCGCGTGAGCGGACCAGCACGACCAGGCCGATGGCGGCGGCGGGTACGACGGCGACGTTGGCCCAGGGTGTGGTGAAGTGCGCGAGGAGATTGGTCAGTGCCAGCACGACGACGACGATTGCGATGTCGGTATAGATCCGGAAATGGTGCAGCGCCGCAAGCTGACCGAGCAGCGGATGAGGAGGCGGCTCCACTGCGCTGAGATCAGACATAACCACTCCACTGTACCGACCGAAATGAGTGACTTAAGGCCTTGATGAACAACGCGTGCTGCCCTGTGCCAACCCTGTGAATCGGGGGAAGGATGGGGTGATGACCTCTGACACTGCTGTGCCCTCTGCAACCACTGCGTGGGGTTGCTTCGACACGGAACCGTTGACCGAAGAGGTTCTCGCCCAGCTGGACGGGTGGTGGCGCGCCGCCAATTACCTGTCCGTCGGACAGATCTACCTGCTGGCCAATCCGCTGCTGCGCACGCCGCTGGCGCGTGACGACGTGAAACCACGGCTGCTCGGTCATTGGGGCACCACACCGGGGCTCAACTTCATCTACGCCCACCTGAACCGGGCGATCAAAGCGCGGTCGCAGTCGACGATCTACGTCACCGGCCCGGGTCACGGCGGTCCGGGTCTGGTCGCCAACGCCTACCTCGACGGCACCTACTCGGAGGTCTACTCCGACATCACCCAAGACGTCGAAGGGATGCGCCGGTTGTTCCGGCAGTTCTCCTTCCCCGGCGGTATCCCGTCCCACGTCGCACCGGAGACCCCCGGCTCGATCCACGAGGGGGGTGAGCTCGGCTACGCGCTGTCGCACGCCTACGGTGCCGCGTTCGACAACCCGGACCTGTTGGTCGCGGCGGTGGTCGGTGACGGCGAGGCGGAAACCGGCGCGTTGGCCACCAGCTGGCATTCCAACAAGTTCACCAACGCCGCCAAGGACGGTGTGGTGCTGCCGATCCTGCATCTCAACGGCTACAAGATCGCGAATCCGACTGTGCTGGCCCGGATTCCCGAGGACGAGCTGCGTGCCCTGATGGTCGGCTACGGACATACACCGCATTTCTTCGAGGTCACCGACGAAGAGGGTGCGGGCGATCACGCGGACGCCCACCGTCGCTTCGCCGCACTGCTCGACACCGTGCTCAATGAGATCGCCGAGATCAAGGTGGGTGCGGCGGACAGCGACGAGCGCCCGGCCTGGCCGATGATCGTGTTCCGCACGCCTAAGGGCTGGACCGGACCGGCCTATATCGACGGCAAGAAGACCACGGGATCCTGGCGGGCACACCAGGTTCCGTTGGCCAATGCCCGTGATACCCCCGAACATCTGCAGGTGCTGGCCGACTGGTTGGGCTCGTACCGCGCCGAGGAACTTTTCGACGAGAACGGCACGCTGGATCCCGCGATCGCCGCCCTGGCACCGGCAGGCACCCTGCGGATGAGCGACAACCCGCACACCAACGGCGGTCTGTTACTGAAGGATCTGCGGCTGCCCGATTTCCGTAAGTACGCCGTGGACGTGCCCACGCCGGGGTCGACAGTGGCCGAGGCGACCCGGGTGCTCGGCAGCTGGCTGACCGATGTGGTGCGGCTCAACCCCGACAACTTCCGGATCTTCGGGCCGGACGAGACCGCGTCGAACCGGCTCCAGGGTGTGTTCGACGCGACCGACAAACAGTGGAACGCCGAGTTCTTCGGCCCCGAGGTCGACGATCACCTGGCCCGGGTGGGCCGCGTCATCGAGATGCTCTCCGAGCACCAGTGCCAGGGCTGGCTGGAGGGATACCTGCTGACCGGGCGCCACGGCCTGTTCAACTGCTACGAGGCATTCATCCACATCATCGACTCGATGTTCAACCAGCATGCGAAGTGGCTCAAGGTCACCGACCACATCCCGTGGCGGCGGCCGATCGCCAGTCTGAATTACCTTCTGTCCAGCCATGTCTGGCGACAGGATCACAACGGCTTCAGCCACCAGGACCCCGGTTTCATCGACCATGTGGTCAACAAGCGCGCCGAGGTGGTGCGGGTCTACCTGCCGCCGGACGCCAACACCCTGCTGTCCACCTATGACCACTGCCTGCGTTCGCGGCAGTACGTCAACGTTGTGGTGGCAGGTAAGCAGCCCGCCCCGAACTTCCTCACGATGGAGGAGGCCATCGCCCACTGCACCCGCGGTCTCGGCATCTGGGAGTGGGCGGGCTCCGAGCGTTTCGGAGAGGAACCGGACGTTGTCATCGGGAGCGCGGGTGACGTCCCGACGCTGGAAGCGCTGGCCGCGGTCGATCTACTCAAGCAGCACATTCCCGGTTTGAAGATCCGGTTTGTCAACGTGGTCGACCTGATGCGAATGCAGGATGAGTCCGAGCATCCGCACGGGTTGTCCAACAAGGCATTCGACATGGTCTTCACCCCGGACAAGCCGGTGATCTTCGCCTATCACGGCTACCCGTGGCTGATTCACCGGTTGATCTACCGCCGCACCGGTGCCAACAACTTCCATGTCAGGGGTTACAAGGAGGAGGGCACCACCACGACGCCCTTCGATATGGTGATGCTCAACGACCTGGATCGCTTCCATCTGGTGATCGACGTGATCGACCGCGTGCCGTCACTGGGGACGAAGTACGCCTCGTTCCGCCAGGACATGGTCGACCGACGGATCGCTGCGCGCGAGTACACCCGCGAGCACGGCGACGATGTTCCCGATGTGCGTGACTGGGTGTGGCCCGATGCCCGGGGCGCGGTCGGCAACCAGACCATTGCAGCGACCGCGTCGACCGGCGGGGACAACGAATAGTCGCCCCGCACTAAGGTGATCGCCATGGTCACCGGCGATCACCTTCTGGCCCCGCTCCGGGTGCTCGACCTGTCGAGCGGCGGAGCGGATGCCGTCACCCGGATCCTCGCCGATCTGGGCGCCGACGTCCTCAAGGTGGAAGGACCCGACGGCAGCCCCGCGCGGGCCGAGCCGCCCACCGTAGTGGGGGTCAGTATTCCGTTCGCGCTGCACAATGCGAACAAGCGCGCGACGGTACTCGACCCCGCAGAGGGCTCGGATCGCCGCCGCCTCATCGAGTTGGCCGGCGATGCCGACATCGTCGTGGACTCCGGGGTTCCTGGGAGCTTGGCGGCTTACGGCACCTCGTGCGCGGAGCTGGCCGACCGGTTCCAACACTTGGTGACGCTGTCGGTCACCGATTTCGGGCTGACCGGGGCCCGCGCGACCTGGCAGGCCACCGATGCCGTGCTCTACGCCTTGTCGGGCGCGCTGTCGCGATCCGGCCCCACCACCGGAGCGCCGGTGTTGCCGCCGGACGGAATAGCCTCGGCGACTGCGGCGGTCCAGGCCGCGTGGGCGGTGCTGGTCGCCTACTACCATCGGTTACGTTGCGGCAGGGGCGATTATCTCGATTTCAGCCGGCTGGATGCCGTGGTCACCACCCTGGATCCCGCGTTCGGTACCCAAGGGCAGGCGACGCTGGCCAGGCCGGGCGGGCAACGGTGGCGGGGCAGGCCCCGCAACCAGGATCCGTACCCGATCTTCCCGTGTCGTGACGGTCATGTCCGGATCTGTCTGCTCTCGCCGCGGCAATGGCGGGGCCTACGGGCCTGGCTCGGCGAACCCGAACAGTTCCAGGATCCGAAGTTCGACAAGATCGTCGCGCGCTACGGCGCCTGGACGGAGATCTGCGCACTGTTCGGCGCTCTGTGTGCGGACCAGACAATGGACGAGTTGGTCAGCGCCGGCCAGGCCCACGGCGTACCGATCGCTGCCGTCCTGACGGCAGGCGAGGTGTTGAGTTCTGAGCATTTCACCGCCGTCGGTGCCCTCGTCGATACCGAACTGGCGTCCGACATCACGGCCACCATGCCGGTCGGTTACCTGACGGTCAACGGGCTGCACACCGGATTTCGCACCGCTGCACCGGCATTGGGTCACGACCCCGCCCAGTGGCGAGCGCCGGCCGAAACGATCGCCCCGGCCGAGCAGTCCGGCGGGCTGCCGTTGGCGGGGCTGCGCATCATCGACCTCGGCGTGATCGTTGCGGGCGGCGAACTGAGCCGGCTCTTCGGCGACCTGGGCGCCGAGGTGATCAAGGTGGAAAGCGCCCAGTTCCCGGACGGTCTGCGCCAGACCAGGGAAGGGCAGCCGATCAGCGACTCGTTCGCCTGGGCGCACCGGAACAACTACGGGTTCGGGCTGGAACTGCGCAGTCCGCAGGGTGCCGAGATCTTCGCGGCCCTGGTGTCTGAAGCCGATGCGCTCTTCGCCAACTTCAAACCCGGAACCCTTGCTGCGCTGGGCTTCTCGGCGGAGCGGCTGCGGGAGCTCAATCCGCGGCTGGTGCTGGCCGAAAGCAGCGCCTTCGGTGACACCGGCCCTTGGAGCACCCGGATGGGCTACGGACCGCTGGTGCGCGCCACTACCGGGCTGACGCGGCTGTGGGATTTCTACGACGCGACCACGATCTTCCCCGATCACGTGGTCGGCAGGATCACCGCCATCGGGGCGTTGGCCGCACTCATCCATCGCGACTGCGCAGGCGACGAGGCTCCAGCAGCCGCGCGGATCCACGTGTCGCAGGCCGAGGTCGTCGTCAACCAGCTCGACACCACCTATGTCACCCAGGGCTTACAGTCGACCTTCCCCGATCTGGTCGACGCCGACACCGGCCGGCATGCGGTGTACCCCTGTGTGGGTGACGACGAGTGGTGTGTGATCTCGGTCCGCAACGATGCCGACCGCACGGCCCTGGCCACCGTGATCGGGGACGCGGAGTTGGCCGACTGGACTGCCGCTCGGTCGCCCGTGCAGGCCAGCGCACTGCTGCAGGAGGCCGGGATCCCCGCTGGCCCGATGAATCGGGCCAGCGATGTCTACGCAGAGGCGCAGCAAGGCGTCCCACCGCTGTTCACGGATATGACCCATCCGCTGATCGAGCATCCGCTGCCTACCGAGACCGGACCCGTCCGGTACCGGCACATCCCGCCGGGCCCGTTGCGGCCTGCTCCGATGCCCGGCGAGCACACTCGCGAGATCTGCCACACAGTCCTCGGTCTGGCCGAGGACGATATCGACCGTCTGATCGCCGACGGTGTTCTGTTCACTTCGTGAGCACTGAAGGGCACCGTGACCGCTCCGATCGTCTACCGGGTCGGACCTGCTTGACAGGTGTCAACTATCGTGTTCGCCATGTCTTTGGACCCCACGACTCCGGTGCTGGTCGGTTATGGCCAGCTCAACCAGCGCGATGACACTCCCGAGCCGCTCGAACCGGTCGAGTTGATGGCCGCCGCCGCCCGCGAGGCCGCCGCCCCGCGGGTGCTGGCTGCCGTGGACGCCATCCGGGTGGTAAACCTCCTATCCTGGCGCTACCGCGATCCCGGCCTGCTGCTGGGCGGTTTGATCGGGGCGGACAACCCGTCGACCAGGTACACCGGCATCGGCGGCAACGTCCCGCAGACTCTGCTCAACCAGGCGTGCCTCGATATCGTGGCCGGACGTGCCGACGTGGTGCTGCTGGCCGGTGCGGAAACCTGGCGGACCCGGAAACGTCAGAAAGCCAACGGCATTCGACCCGCCTGGAGCACCCAGGACGAGTCGGTGCCGATTGCACCCGGTTCCGACGACGGCGTGGAGATGGCCGGTCCCGCCATGGCGCGGATCGGCCTCGGGTTGCCGTCGGATATCTATCCGATGTTCGAGGAAGCTGTCCGCGTCCACGTGGGGGAGTCGTCGACCCAACACCGCCGTCGCATCGGCGCGCTGTGGGCACAGTTCAACGAAGTGGCCCAACACAATCCGCACGCCTGGAGTAACAAGGCGTGGACTGCGGACGAGATCTGGCAGCCCGGCCCGGACAACCGGATGATCAGCTGGCCCTACACCAAGCTGCTGAACTCGAACAATATGGTCGACCAGGCCGCGGTGCTCATCCTGACGTCCGTGGCAAAGGCTGAATCCCTGGAAATCCCCTCCGAGCGTTGGGTTTTCCCGTGGTCGGGCGCCGACTCGCACGACACCTACGATATCGGCGAGCGCTACGAGTACCACCGGTCACCGGCCATTCGGATCGCCGCCGCCCGGGCCCTGGAACTCGCGGGCCTCGGCGTCGACGAGATCGACCTCATTGACATCTACTCCTGCTTCCCGTCGGCGGTGCAGGTCGCGGCCGCCGAAATCGGTTTGCCGGTCGGCGATCCGGGCCGGCCGTTGACGGTGACGGGCGGGCTGACCTTCGCGGGCGGTCCATGGAACAACTACGTCATGCATTCGATCGCCACGATGGCCGAACAGCTGGTGGCGCACCCGGGACAGCGCGGGCTGATCACCGCCAACGGCGGATACCTCACCAAACACAGCTTCGGGGTCTACAGCAGCGAACCGCCGCCCACTGCGTTCCGCTGGGAGGACGTGCAGGCCACCGTGGACGCCGAACCGATCCGGCGGTCGCTCGGTGAGTGGGAGGGCACCGGCACTCTCGAGACGTGGACGGCGCCCTTCGACCGGGATGGCAATCCGCAGAAGGCTTTCCTGGCGGTCCGGACCCCGGATGACGCCCGCACACTGGCCGTCCTCACCGATCCGGCGGTGGCCGCGGCCATGGTGGGCGACGGCGCCGATCCGGCCGGGGCGAAGGTGCAGGTGCGCGCCGACGGAACGGCGTCGTTGGTTTAACGCCGGGGTGACTGCGCCAACTCCAGAACTTCCTCGGTGGTCAGCGGGCTCTGCGGGTGATAGGACAGGCACCACGGCGTGGTGATCTTGTGGAAGCGACCACCTTCCAGCGCCACGTAGAAGCTGCCCGCCCGCAGTCGGCTGATATCTGGGACCAGCCCGCCCTTGACCCTGGCCATCTCCTTGGCCACGGCGATCTGGGCGGGGGAGTTGAGCAGACCGTAGAACTGGGTCGCGGCGTTGCCCGGGATGTTGTTGTGCAACCCGCGGGGCGACTGGGTGGCGAACACCAATCCGAGGCCGTACTTACGCGCCTGTGACGAGAGCGCCAAAGTGCTTCGCAGACTGGCGGTCTGGCGACCCGACGGGGCGAAGTTCTGCGCCTCGTCCATCACCAGCAGCCCGCCGAGTGGGCGGTCGCCGGCCGGGTGCCGTTTGATCCAGGCGAACAGTCCCATCTGCAACTGGTTGACGAAGGCCTCCCGCTGGGACCCGTCGGACAGCCCGATCATGCTGATCACCGATAGCCGCGCCCGGTAGCCGTCCGAGGGTGTCAGCAGTGTCCCGGGATCTACCGGAGTCCCCGCGCCGCCGAAGAGGGGGTCCATCACCATGGCGGCGCGCAGATTCTGGCTGAGCTGCACTGCCAGCTCGCGGGCGCCTGCCATCGAGCTGACGTCAGCGGGCAGGTCTGCGAGGAGCTTGGTGAATCCGCGCAGGCTCGTCGACGACTGTCGCCCGTACCAGCTCAGTGCTTCGTACAGGACGGCGCGCGAGTGATTGGCTTTCGCGGTGTTGCCTGTAACCGATCGCGGTTCCAGTGCGGCGAAAGCGGATTCGACTGCCACGGTGTACTCGTCGGCGTTGTCGACCACGCTGGCGAAGTCCGGGAGCGACTGGAAGGATAGCGGCCGGCCGCCCTCGCGTCCCGGGGTCCACACCACCACCTCGGTGTTGCGCAGGTAGTCGTCGGCGCGTGCGGTGTCGGCGGGATCCCACCCGGCGGGGAGCGCGGGCCAGGGCAGGCCGAGGCGCGCCAGGTCGTTGTTGGGGTCCAGCACAATGGCCGACACCCCGCGCCGGGCGCACTCTTCGATCAGGCGCCGGATCAGCACGGTCTTACCCGATCCAGAACCGGCGAAGATCGCGGTGTGCTTGCGCAGGGCCAGCAGATCGACGCTCAACACCGAACCGGTGCTGCCGTCGACCCCGAACGGTACTGCTGTGGACGACTCCTGGTGCGCCGGATGTGACTGCGCCGGTGGCGGTTCGGGAATGGGCGGTGCAGCGGGCGCGTCGACCGGCGTGGGTCCCGCACCCTCGCCCAGTGCGTCGCGCAGGAACTGCAGTCCGTGTGCGGGCTTGCGTGCGACCAGCCAACTGGGCAGGTCCGGGTGGTTGTCCTCGATCAGGTCCCGCAGCGCGGTCAAGGTCCGGAGATCGTCCTCGGGCAGCGTCAGCGTGCGTCCGCCGGCCGCCTCGAAGTCCGCCAGCACCTGATTCATTTTCTTACCCTTCGGCCACTGGGTATTGCGCAACAGAAAGAGCTGGCGCTTATCCAGGTGGGATCCGAAACCCGTTGCCGACCAAGCGTTCTTGATGCGGTTCTGCGCAGCGACGGCATTCGGGCTGGCGATCGCCCGAAACGCCCAGTGCCGCTCGTCATCGGTGGCGGGGTCCAGCGTCTGACGCAGCCGACCGTGCAGTACCACCTGCTGGCCTGGCGGCGGATCGAACCGGAAGATCTGCTCGACGTCGCCCCGTTCGGTGATCCACGCCTCGAGTCCCGCAGACAACAGGCTGGGAACAGTCGTGTCTTCGCCTTCCGGGTCAAGGGCGGCGATGCCGACGGCGAGCTGACGGTATTCGGCGAAGCGCCGGTCCAGCTCGGTGCTCTCGTTCGGGTTGCCCTCGTCGGTATGCGGGATATCCGGCTCCGACGACGGTGCCTTCAGATGCCGCAATTCTTCGACGACATCACGGTCCAGACAGCTGCGGATGTGGGTGTCGGCGCGTTTGAGGAGCTGGCGGGGGGTGTAGTCAGGCGCGTCGTCGAATGCCGATGGCAGGATCGGCCAGCTCGGGTACGGCGGGGTGAACCCGACCGCCCGGTAGCTGGCAGTGAAACGCCGCTCCAGGATTGCGCGGGCGACGGCCGCGTTGGGCAGGCCCTTGAGCGGCGGGGTTTCCCGGAACCGGTCGGCCACCGTGGCCGTGGCCCGCGACCGGATCGACTCCCAGACTGCGGGTAGACAGGCCACCACCTCGGCGGTGCGCCGCATCGTCTGGCGGGTCGCCATCAGCCCGTGCGCGACGTGGTCCAGATCGCGGTTGTCGGTATCGCCGTCCTTGGTGCGTCCGGATGTCGACGTCGCAGACTGTGCCAGCAGGGTGTCGATCTGGTCGATCGCCAGCACCGCGGGACCCACCATGGCGACGATGCGGGAGATGTCGCGGACGGATTCCTGAGGGGTCATCGCCGAGATCCCGATGGACCACGTCTTGCGGCCGGTGTCGTCGACATCCTCCGACGAGTTGAGAAACGCCTGCCCGACGTCCTGGACGCCGAGATCGGTCGCGCCGAGCAGGACCAGGGCCCGCAGCGTGTGATGCGTCTGCCGCACTGTCTGCGGGTTCGCCTTGTGGAGCGCGTTGACGAAGGTGGTCAGCACCTCGGGAGTCAGCTCGTCCTCGCCGCTGATGGCGCGTCTGTCGGCCCGAGAGATGTGCGCCAGGGAGGCCAGCCGCCACAGCAGTTCCTTGAGCTGGGTCTCACGCTGGTGGCCGGGGCGGCCGAGGCTTTCCAGGATGCTGCTGCGCGCGGACTCCCAAAAGCTGGTGGCATCAAGCAGTTCCAGCAGGAAGAAGAACCCGTCGGCGGCCTGCACCCGTTCTCTGACCTGGCCGAGGAGATGGGTTTTGCCCGACCCCGCCTGTCCGCGGATGACCACGCCGAGCGGACTCGAATCCGGTAGGGCGTCGGCGTCGGCGAACGCCGCCATCACCTGCTCCAGGGCTGCGTCGTGGACCCCCGGCACGTGGTGGGCGCCTTGGGCGTGCCAGAGGTCGTCGGCAGTGGGTGCGAACGACAGCCGCAACGATTTCAGGGCTTCCCGCTCCCTGTCTTTCAGGATGTCGTCTTTCGGGATGTCGTCCGTCACGACTCGATCGCGATCAGGTGCTTGTCCTGGTCACCGATCCTGACGGCGGCAGCCCGGTCCTGTTCGGTCAGTGTTTTCTGGTTCTCCTCGGGGATCAGGCTGACGCCGGGTAACCGATACATGTTGCTCAACGCTATATCCAGCTCGGGGCGAGACACCCCGGGCAGCGCCTCGCGCAGCCGGACCAGGTCCACCCAGCCGCCCGCGTGGGCGGCGAGGCGGAGGTAGGCGTCGCGCACCAGTGCCTCGGTGTGGTCCGGCTCGTCGTCCGGGGCGTCGTCCGGAGCAAAGAAGATATCGCCGGGCGCCAGGTCTGCGCGGTCCAGGTAGCGGCGAAGCGCGTGCAGCACGGTGTAGAGCGCCTTGCCCTGGCCCGAAGGGCGTTGCGGTGTGTCGCTGCCAATCAGCTTCGCGCAGGTGGCCCAGCCCAGGTCGGTGAGCTCGAGTTCCATCGGGCGTCGCTGTGTATTGATATCGACCAGGCCTTTTTCCGCCAGCCGATCCCGGTCGCGCTTCTTGAGCTCGGGGCCCAGTGTGGCCAGATCCGGGTTGCGCACCGGCGCGGACTGCGCCATCAGTACCAGGAGGACCGCCTGTTCGGTGCCGCTGAGTTCATCGGGTTCGACGCTCACGCCTGATTCCCTTCGTCGAGTCTCTTCGTGGTCAGCAGGTTGTGGACGGCGGGCAGCCGCCGCCGATCATCGACGTACTTGAGGATGCCACGGTGGTCCATCGGTCGAGTCCGGGCGCGTATCGGCGCCGGCAGCGAGGGTGGGGGCAGGCTCGGCGAGCTGGTGTTGACTTCCCTATGGGTCGGGCATACAGTCGCCCACATCACATTTTGAAACGTTTCAATATCGGAGGCTCAGATGTCGGGCGCGACAACCCAGCGCGTGTGCTTCCTGCTTCAGCTCAAGCCGGACCGGGTCGAGGATTACTTGCAGGCACACCAGGAGGTGTGGCCGGAAATGCTCGAGGCGCTGCGCGCGGCGGGCTGGGGCAACTACTCGTTATTCCTGCGCCCTGCGGACGGCTTGGTGGTCGGCTACCTCGAAACGGACGATTTCGCGCTCGCCCAACAGCGGATGGCTCAGACCGAGATCAACGCGAAGTGGCAGGCCGGAATGGCCCAGTACTTCGTGGGCGGATCTCAAGCCGATCCCGACGAACAGATCACACCCCTCGCCGAGTACTTCCATCTCGCCTGAATAGGACCTCTCATGAAAATCGGAGCACGCTCGACAACCGGATGGCGGGCCACCATATCGGTGGCGATGTCTAATTACATCGAAGCCGGATCGATCATCGCGATCGCCACCAGTCTCGGGTTCTGGCAGTCCGCGTTCGGGATCAGCAACTTCGCGGTAGGACTGCTGGCTGCGTTGAGCGCCAACGCTTTTGGTGCGGCGATCGGTGCGATCCTGGGTGGCCCGCTGTGTGACCGGTTCGGCCGCAAGGCGATCTACACCTACGACCTGCTGGTCTACATGGTCGGTGTCCTGCTCGCCGCCTTCGCCGTTAACTTCACGATGCTGTTGGTCGCATTCATCGTCACCGGTATCGCCGTCGGCGCGGGCGTCCCGGCGTCGTGGACCTACATCGCTGAGCAGGCGCCGTCGAAGGACCGGGCCAAGCACGTCGGCACCGCCCAGCTGGCGTGGTCGATGGGTCCGCTGATCGGGTTCGCGCTCGCCGCCGCCATGGCGCCGCTGGGCCTGTTCGGCTCCCGGTTGATCTTCGGTCACCTGTTCGTCGTCGCCGCCATCGTCTGGTGGATCCGCCAGGGGCTGGCGGAATCAAAGATCTGGACTTCAGAAGTAGGGATAGCGGGCCTGCGCGAGCCGGCCAAGGCGACCGAACCCCTGGGTGCCCGCGGCCTGCGCGGACTGTTCTCCCGCCGCATCAACATCACCGCACTGCTGTTCCTCGGCGGCATCTACCTGTTCTGGAACACGGTTGCCGGCCAGGCGGGCATCTTTATGCCGCGGGTCTACGACACCGCAGGCCTGCACAGTCCGGTCGCCCAGGATCTGCTGCAGGTGCTGGTCTGGGGTTGCACTGTCGCGGCCACCTACTTCGGTTTCATGCGCTATGCCGACCGGGTGTCGCAACGGTGGCTGTATGTGGTCGGCGCGGCACTGGGCATCGTCGGCTGGATCGTGTTGGTGGCCTTCACCGATGCCGGGGTTCCGACGATGCTCGTGTTCGCGGTGCTGTGGGGTGTCTCCGCAGGCATCGGTGCGCAGGCGTTCTACAGTCTCTGGGCCAGTGAACTGTTCGCCACGCCTTACCGCGCCAGCGCGCAGGGCGTGATGTTCTTCGTCGTTCGCAGTGTCACGGGTCTGCTGAGCTACTTCTTCCCGACGCTGCTCGCAGCCACCGGCCTGACCACCGTCGGAATCCTGTTGGTCGCATTGCTGACGGTGGCCATGGTGATCGGTGCCGTCTGGGCACCCAAGACGCAGGGCAAGTCCCTGCAGGAGATCGAAATCGAACGCTACGGTCGGGTGGAGAGCCCGACCACGACGGAGGTGGCAGCCTGATGGGCACGCAACTCGACAATCTCGCGATCGAACTGCCGTCCTGGGCGTTCGGCAACTCCGGCACCCGCTTCAAAGTGTTCGGCACGCCGGGTACACCGCGGGCCGTGCAGGAGAAGATCGCCGACGCTGCGACAGTCCACCGCTTCACCGGGCTGGCTCCCACGGTGGCACTGCACATTCCGTGGGACACCGTCGACGATTACCGCTCGCTCGCCGGCTATGCAGAGGAACACGGGGTGAAGCTGGGGACCATCAACTCCAACACCTTCCAGGACGACGACTACAAGTTCGGCAGCCTCACCCACACCGACAAGACGGTGCGGCAGAAGGCGATCGATCATCACCTGGCCTGTATCGAGGTCATGAACGAGACCGGTTCACGCGATCTGAAGATCTGGCTCGCCGACGGCACCAACTACCCCGGGCAGGGCGATATCCGCGGCCGCCAGGAGCGCCTCGCCGAATCGTTGAACACCATCTACCAACGCATCGGTGACGACCAACGACTGGTACTGGAGTACAAGTTCTTCGAACCGGCGATGTACATGACCGATGTGCCGGACTGGGGCACCTCCTACGCGCACACCCTGGCGTTGGGGGAGCGCGCCATGGTGTGCCTCGATACCGGCCACCACGCACCCGGCACCAACATCGAGTTCATCGTCGCCCAGCTGCTGCGCCTGCAGAAGCTCGGCTCCTTCGACTTCAACTCGCGGTTCTACGCCGACGACGATCTCATCGTCGGCGCGGCCGACCCGTTCCAGCTGTTTCGCATCATGTTCGAGGTGTTACGTGGCGGCGGCCTCGACGACGGCTCGCCTGTCGCCTTCATGCTCGACCAGTGCCACAACGTGGAGGCGAAGATCCCCGGCCAGATTCGGTCGGTCCTCAACGTGCAGGAGATGGCCACCAGGGCGGCGCTGGTCGACGTCGAGGCGCTGACCGTGGCGCAGGAAGCCGGAGATGTGCTGGACGCCAACGAGGTCCTGATGGACGCCTTCTACACCGACGTCCGGCCACGGCTGGCGCAGTGGCGCACCGAGCACGGGCTGCCCGCCAACCCGATGTCCGCTTTCGCCGAATCCGGCTACCAGACCACCATCGACGCCGAACGCGTCGGCGGAACCCAATCCTCCTGGGGAGCATGAAGTCGATGTCCAACCTTTCCGAAAACAGCACCGTCGCCGAGCTGATCGCCCGTTCGAACCGTCTCGGCTCCGACCCGAAGAACACCAACTACGCCGGCGGTAACACCTCGGCCAAGGGCTCGGATGTCGACCCCGTGACCGGAGCTCCGGTGGACCTGTTGTGGGTCAAGGGATCCGGCGGAGACTTGGGCACTTTGACCGAGAACGGGCTGGCCGTGCTGCGGCTGGACCGGATGCGCGCGCTGGTCGAGGTCTACCCCGGCGTCGAGCGGGAGGACGAGATGGTCGCGGCGTTCGACTACTGCCTGCACGGTCGCGGCGGAGCGGCCCCGTCGATCGACACCGCAATGCACGGCCTGGTGGACGCCAACCACGTCGACCACCTGCACCCCGATTCGGGGATCGCGCTGGCCACCGCAGCCGACGGCGAAGCGTTGACCAAGCAGATCTTCGGCGACCGCGTGGTGTGGGTTCCGTGGCGCCGCCCCGGTTTTCAGCTCGGTCTCGACATCGCCGAGATCAAGAGGCGCAACCCGCAGGCGATCGGCACCATCCTCGGCGGCCACGGCATCACCGCCTGGGGGGAGACCTCCGCGGAAGCCGAGGCGTACTCGCTGGAGATCATCGACACCATCGCCCGCTACCTCGAGACCCACGGCAAGCCGGCGCCCTTCGGGGCACCACTGGAGGGCTACGCCGGTCTGCCCGACAAGCAACGGGGCACCAAAGCCGCCGAGTTGGCGCCGTTCATCCGCGGGTTGGCCTCCACCGACAAACCTCAGGTCGGGCACTTCACCGACGACCCGCGGGTACTGGAATTCCTGGCCAGCAGCGAACATCCGCGGCTGGCTGCTCTCGGAACCAGCTGCCCCGATCACTTCCTGCGCACCAAGGTCAAACCGATGGTGCTCGACCTGCCCGCCGACGCCTCGATCGAGGACGTCAAGGCTCGGCTGACGGAGCTGCACGAACAGTACCGGGCCGACTACGCCGGCTACTACGAGCGGCACGCGTCGCCCGATTCGCCCGCCATGCGCGGTGCGGATCCCGCGATCGTGCTGATCCCCGGCGTCGGAATGTTCAGCTACGGCAAGGACAAACAGACCGCCCGGGTTGCCGGCGAGTTCTACCTCAACGCCATCAACGTGATGCGCGGCGCCGAGGCCATCTCCACCTACGCGCCCATCGACGAGGCGGAGAAGTTCCGCATCGAGTACTGGGCACTGGAGGAAGCCAAACTGGCCCGGCTGCCCAAGCCGAAACCGCTGGCCACCCGCATCGCGCTGGTCACCGGCGCCGCGTCCGGCATCGGGAAGGCCATCGCCACCCGACTGGCTGCCGAGGGTGCCTGCGTCGTGATCGCCGACCTGGACGCCGAAAAGGCTGAGGCCGCCGCATCAGAAATCAGGGAGGCGATCGGCTCCGCCGATATTGCGATCGGGATCGCCGCCGACGTCACCGACGAGGCGGCAGTGCAGGCCGCGATCGACGCAACGGTACTGGCGTTCGGCGGTATCGACATCGTGGTCAACAATGCCGGACTGTCGCTGTCGAAATCGCTGCTGGAGACCACGGCCGCGGATTGGGACCTGCAGCACAACGTGATGGCCCGTGGTTCGTTCCTGGTGTCCAAGGCGGCCGCCCGGGCACTGATCGAGCAGAAGCTGGGCGGCGACATCATCTACATCTCGTCGAAGAACTCGGTCTTCGCGGGCCCCAACAACATCGCCTACTCGGCGACCAAAGCCGATCAGGCCCATCAGGTTCGGCTGCTGGCCGCCGAACTCGGTGAGCATGGCGTCAAGGTCAACGGCATCAACCCCGACGGCGTGGTGCGCGGGTCGGGGATCTTCGCCGGCGGCTGGGGCGCCAAACGCGCGGCGGTCTACGGTGTGCCGGAGGAGGAGCTGGGCGCCTACTATGCGCAGCGCACCCTGCTCAAACGTGAAGTGCTGCCGGAGAACATCGCCAACGCCGCGTTCGCGCTGTGCACATCGGACTTCTCGCACACCACCGGGCTGCACGTGCCCGTCGACGCCGGTGTGGCCGCGGCTTTTCTGCGATGAGTGTGCGATGACAACCCAGCAGTTCGTCGCTGTCGATCTCGGTGCCACCAGTGGCCGGGTGATGCTGGCATCGGTCGGCCGCACGACGTTCGAGATGCACGCGGTGAACCGGTTCGCCAACGACCCGGTATACCTGTGGAACGGCAACCGGACCGCGATGCACTGGGACCTGCCCGGCCTGTTCGCCCATATCTGCACCGGTCTGGCCGAGGCCGGCCGGCAGGCTTCGCGGTTGACCAGCGTCGGCGTCGACTCCTGGGCGGTGGACTACGGCCTGCTGCGCTGTGGGAAATTGCTCGGCCTGCCGTACAACTACCGCGACGCGCGCGGTGCGGTGGGCGCCGATCTGGTGCATACCCGGCTGTCGCAGGACGAGGTCTTCGCCCGTAATGGGCTGCAGTTCCTGCCTTTCACCACGATGTTCCAACTGGCGGCCGACGTCGGCGAGGGCCTGATCGACATGGCCGATACGGCGCTGCTCGTTCCCGACCTGATCGGCTACTGGCTGACGGGTGTCACCGGGACCGAGCGGACCAACGCCTCGACCACCGGGTTGCTGGGCGTCGACGGGCGGTGGGACGACGATCTGGGGACGCTGCTCGGCCTGCGCCGGCGACTCTTCCCCGATCTGGTCGAGCCCGGTGCTGTACTCGGCGGGCTGCTGCCCGAGCTGGCGGCTCGGGTCGGGGCGGACCCGGGTCTGCCGGTGACCACGGTGGCCTCACATGACACCGCCTCGGCGGTGGTGGCGGTGCCGATGGCCGCCGAATCCGCGGCATACATCTCCTGCGGGACCTGGGCGCTGGTGGGGGTGGAATTGCCCCGGCCCATCGTCACCGAGGCGACCCGCGCCGCGAACTTCACCAACGAGGTGGGCGCCGACAATCGAATCCGCTTCCTGCGCAATGTGATGGGCCTGTGGCTGCTCAGCGAGTCGGTCCGGCAATGGAGCCGTGAGGGCATATCGGTGGACTTGCCGAATCTGCTGGAGCAGGCCGCGCAGTGCCCGCGCACACCGGAGGTGTTCGACGCCGACGACCTGCGGTTCCTCGAGCCCGGTGACATGCCCGCCCGCATCCGCGCGTGGTACGCCGAACACGGCCTGCCCGGGCCGGCGACCCTGCCCGAGATGGCGCGGGCCATCGTCGAGAGCCTGGCCGCCGGCTTCGCCCAGGGTGTCGAACAGGCCGCCGAACTGTCGGGCACGCCGGTCGAGACTGTGCACATCGTCGGCGGCGGGGCGCAGAACCGGTTACTGTGCCAGCTGCTCGCCGACCGGGTGGGGCGGCCGGTGATCGCCGGCCCGGTCGAGGCGACCGCCATCGGTAATGTGTTGATCCAGGCCCGCGCCCACGGCGTGCTCAGCGGTGACCTGGAGGCGCTGCGGGCCACCTTGAAGAAAAGTAGAGCCACCACACTCTCCACCGAAACCTATGTGCCGCAGCATTCTACGGCCGGAAGGGCGTGAAGAATATGAAGCGTCGGATACCCAACAGACATGACCTCGCGCCGCTGATGCAATTTAAGAAGCCCGAGTTCGACGCCACCAAGCGCCGGCTCGACAAGGCGTTGACGATCGACGATCTGCGCCGGATCGCCAAACGCCGCACCCCCAAGGCTGCGTTCGACTACACGGATGGCTCGGCGGAGGCCGAGCTGTCGCTGGCGCGAGCGCGACAGGCATTCCAGGACATCGAATTCCATCCCGCAGTCCTGCGCGACGTGTCCAAGGTGAACACCGGCTGGGATGTGCTCGGCGCCCCGGTCAGCCTGCCCTTCGGCATCGCGCCGACCGGTTTCACCAGGATGATGCAGACCGAGGGGGAGATTGCCGGCGCGCGCGCGGCAGGCCGGGCTGGTATCCCGTTCGCCCTGTCCACCATGGGCACCACCTCCATCGAGGATGTCAAGGCGGCAAACCCGCTCGGGCGCAACTGGTTTCAGCTCTATATGTGGAAGGATAGGGACCGGTCGATGGCGCTGGTCGACCGCGCCGTCACGGCCGGCTACGACACCCTGCTGGTGACGGTGGACGTCCCCGTCGCCGGGGCGCGGCTGCGCGACACCCGCAACGGCATGTCGATCCCGCCCGCTCTGACGTTGCGCACGGTCGCCAACGCGCTGCCCCGGCCGCAGTGGTGGATCGACTTTCTGACCACCGAACCGCTGTCGTTCGCCTCGCTGGACCGCTGGTCGGGCACCGTGGCCGAACTGCTCGACACGATGTTCGACCCGACCGTCACGTTCGACGACCTGGCCTGGATCAAGACGCAGTGGCCGGGCAAGCTGGTGGTCAAGGGCATCCAGACGGTGGCCGACGCCAAAGCGGTGACCGACATCGGCGCCGACGGCATCGTGCTGTCCAATCATGGCGGCCGCCAACTTGATCGGGCGCCCATCCCGTTCCATTTGTTGCCGTCGGTAGCCGCCGAGGTCGGCAATGACACCGAGATCATCCTCGACACCGGCATCATGGCCGGCGCCGATATCGTCGCCGCCATCGCGCTCGGCGCGCGGTTCACCATGGTGGGCCGCGCCTACCTGTACGGCCTGATGGCCGGCGGGCAGGCCGGGGTCGATCGGGCGATCCAGATTCTGGCCGGTCAGATCGAACGCACGATGCGGTTGCTCGGTGTCGCTAGTCTCGAGGAGCTGACGCCGCAGCATGTGACGCAGCTGGTGCGATTGGCCCCACGAGCCACGACCTGAGAGGAGCGCGTCGATGGCGGTCGGCATCAAAGAAGTCGCGGCGGCAGCTTCGGTGTCCGTCGGCACCGTCTCGAATGTGCTCAACGCGCCGGAGCGGGTCGCTCCTGCCACCGTGGCGCGGGTCCACGCCGCGATCGAGCGGCTGGGTTTCATCCGCAACGACGCCGCTCGGCAGTTACGGGCCGGATCGTCGCGGTGCGTCGGGCTCCTGGTTCTCGATGTCGGTAACCCGTTCTTCACCGACGTCGCGCGGTCGGCCGAACGGCGCGCCGCTGCCGCCAACCTGGTGGTGCTGCTGGGGACTTCCGACGACGACGCCGACCGCGAGCGCGCCTATTTGGAGACCTTCGACGAACAGCGCGTCTTCGGGCTGCTGATCTCCCCGGTGGGGGAAGACCTCACCCGACTCCATGCGCTGCACAGCCGGGGAGTCCCGGTGGTCCTCGTCGACCGTGACGGCACCGGGACACCGTTTGCGTCGGTCGCCGTCGACGACGTCGCCGGCGGCCGCCTGGCGGTGGCGCATCTGGGTGAGCAAGGCCGGACGCGCATCGCCTATGTCGGTGGCCCGCACGGACTGCGCCAGGTCGCCGACCGTCTCGCCGGTGCGCGCTCCGCGATCGAGGATCACCCCGGGGTGATCCTCGAAGTGATCGAAACGGACGAGCCCAGCGTGCTGGCCGGCCGGGCGGCAGGCGAAAAGCTTTGTGCGCGCAGGCCTAAGGACCGACCCGACGCGGTATTCTGTGCGAACGACCTGCTGGCCATCGGGATGCTGCAGGCGTTGGTGCAGGGCGGAGTCGAGGTGCCCACCGAGATCGCGCTGATCGGCTACGACGATATCGATTTCGCCCGGTCGGCAGCCATCCCACTGTCATCGGTGCGTCAGCCGAGCGCGGATATCGGCACCACCGCAATCGAACTACTGCTGGCAGCGGTCGACCGCGCCGAACCTCGCCACGTGGTCTTCCGACCGGAGCTCATCGCCAGGACGTCGACCGGGGCTGCTACTGCGGGAGTGGCCGCTTCTCACGGATGAGCGCCTTGATGTCGTCGAGGCCTTCCCAGATGTTGACGTTCATCCCGGCCAGCACCCGGTCGTCACCGTCGAGCCAGTAGACGGTGAACTCCCGGCCCGGTACGTCGCCGCGGAACTCCACGCGCTCGTAGCCAACCGAATAGCCGACGTACTCCATGCCCAGGTCGTACTGGTCGGTGAAGAAGTAGGGCAGCTCTTGGTATCCCTGGGGGTATTCGGCTGTCTTGCCGAGCATTCCGGCCACCGCGACGGCGGGCTGCTTCATGGCGTTGGCCCAGTGCTCGGTGCGGATGCGGGTGTCGAACACCGGGTTGTCCGCGGCGGCGATATCGCCGACCGCGTAGATGTCAGGGTCGCTGGTGCGCAGGGACGAGGTGACCTGAACACCGCCGCCTGCCATCGCCAGCCCCGCCTCCTCGGCCAGCTCGACGTTGGCCTGGGCGCCGACGGCGACCAGGACGGAGTCGGCGGCGACCGTCGAACCGTCACCGAGCAGCAGCCCGGTGGCGGTGCCGTCCTCGGTGGTGATTTCCTCGACCGAGGCCTCCAGGCGCAGGTCGACACCGTGTTCGCGGTGCAGCCTGGCGAAGACCTCGGCGGCTTCCTCGCCGAGAGCGGCCAGCAGCGGCAGTTTCGCGGATTCGACGACGGTGACGTTGACGCCACGTTCCCGCGCAGTGGCTGCGACTTCGAGGCCGATCCACCCCGCACCGATAACCGCGAGTGAAGACCCTTCGGTCAGAACCGAATTCAGTGCCTCGGCGTCGTCGACAGTGCGCAGGTAATGCACACCTGAGGAGACCGAACCGGGAATCTTCGGCCGGCGCGACCGCGATCCGGTGGCCAGCAGCAGCTTGTCGTAGCCCTGGATGCTGCCGTCGTCGAGCCGGACGGTGCGCGACTGCGGATCGATGGCCGTGACGGTGGTGCCCAGCCGCAGGTCGATGTTGTGGTCGCGGTACCAGTCGGCATCGTCGACGGTGAACTCCGCCAGCGTCTTCTTGCCGGCCAGGAATTCCTTCGACAGCGGCGGCCGCTCGTAGGGCAGCTGTTCCTCCTGCGCGAACAGCACGACCTTGCCCTCAAAATCCTGCTCCCGCAGAGCCTCTGCGGCCTTGGCGCCCGCGAGGCCACCGCCGATGATGACGAACGTCGTAGAACTGGTCATGGTCACATCTCCGTCCTGGTTCTCAATTTAGCCCGCGTCAGCTGTGGTGCCGGCGCGCCTATTTCGGTGGCAGACCCTTCGCGTACTCGAAACTCCGGGTCACCCAGCGCTCGAGCTGGCGTTTGGTCTTGACACCGTCCTCGGCGACCAGCAGCCAGCCGCGGGTTTCCCGGCCCGCCATCACCATCGGACTGACGTGTGCCCGCTGCAGTAGTGCTGCCGTGTCCCCGGGCGGGACGCGGACCATCAACCCGCCCTTGCTGCTGACCGCGACGGCCATGTGGCCACCGATCAGGAAGGCCAGGCCACCGAACATCGGCTTCTCTTGATATTTTGAGACGCCGGGTTCGGTGCCGAGGAGTTCCCTAATGCGGTTGGCGAGGTCCTGGTCATAGGCCATGCCATCCGAGTCTAGGGCCGAGCTGTTCGGCCATATCGGCGATGATCTGCGTGTAGTCGTCCTCGTCGAAGGTGAACGGCAGCGCGAACGCGATCTCACTGGCGCGCTGGAACCCGGCATGCTCGAAGAGTTGGTCGGCGAGTTCGTCGGAGGTGCCGACGTAGTCGGGGGAGAACAACATGCCTCTTGGCCCCTGCGGACTTTTGGTGCGTTCGAACCGGCTGGCGGCGTATTCGCGGTAGCGCCGGACCTGGTCCGGGCTCGCTGAGTCGGTCGGGATGACCACCAAACCCTGTGACACCCTTGCTGTTTCGGGGCTGGGGTGGTGTTCGCGGTAGGCGTCGATCTGCTGCCCCTGGATGGTCGCGAAATCAGTGGGGGACGTGCCCTCTGAAATGTCCTGCGTGCTGACCACGGAGCTGGTCAGATAGTTGATGCCCTGCTGGCCGGCCCAGATCGCCGACGACAATCCGCCGCCGTACCAGAGCCGGTCCGCCAGGCCGGCGGAGTGCGGCTGCACGTAGTTGGTGAACTGTTCGATCCCGACGGTGCCCTCGAAATCGCTGACGGGTTCACCGCGCAGACAGGAGAGCAGGCGCAGCACCCGGTCCTTGGAGAAGTTCTCCTGATCGTGGGTCTCGGGATAGAGCGCGGTCTTGTAATGGTCGTACATCATCGGCGTGCCGACCGAGACGCCCGGGTTGATCCGCCCACCGGACAGAATGTCGACGGTGGCCAGATCCTCGGCCAACCGCAGTGGGTTCTCCAGGCCCAGCGGGATCACCGCGGTGCCCAACTCGATGCGACTGGTGCGCTGAGTAGCGGCAGCCATGATCGCCACCGGCGACGAGATTCCTGGTTGCAGATGCCGGTCGCGCAACCAGACACTGTCGAAGCCGAGGGCCTCGGCCCGCTCGATCACGGTCAAGGTCTGCTCGAGCCCCGGTCCCGGATCTGACGCGTCGAACCGGCCGATCGTCAGGAAGCCGAGCTTGCGCAACGGTTCTCCGCGTCTGGGCATTCGGTCTCCTCGCTCGAAAATGCAGTCAGGGTCGTGACTTCTAGGAAATCACGACCCTGACCGCAATCTGGTGACTAAGCCGCGACCGTCACTGTCTCAGCCGCTGGTTCCAGCGCCTGCGCGATGATATCGGCCACGTCGGTCATCGGTTTGACCTCCAGAGCTTCGAGCACCTCGGCTGGCACGTCGTCCAGGTCGGGCTCGTTGCGCGCCGGGATGAAAACCGTGGACAGTCCGGCCCGTTGGGCGGCCAAGAGCTTCTGCTTGACACCCCCGATGGGCAGCACCCGGCCGTTGAGCGTGACCTCACCGGTCATGCCGACGTCGGCGCGAACCTTGCGGCCGGTCGCCATCGAGACCAGCGCGGTCACCATCGTGACACCCGCGGACGGTCCGTCCTTGGGCACCGCCCCCGCAGGTACGTGCACGTGGATCCGACGGTCCAGCGCCTTGGGGTCGACCCCGAGTTGCTCGGCGTGGGCGCGGACATAGGACAGCGCGATCTGGGCCGACTCCTTCATCACATCGCCCAGTTGGCCGGTCAAGGCCAGGCCGGATTCGCCGTCGTTGGAGTTGGCCTCGATGAACAGCACGTCGCCCCCGAGCCCGGTGACGGCCAGTCCGGTCGCCACACCGGGGACCGCGGTGCGCTCCTCGGATTCCGGGGTGAACCGCGGACGGCCAAGGTAGCCAACCAGATCCGGCTCATCGATAACGAGGTTGACCAGTGGGTTGTCCGCCAGCTTCGTGGTGGCCTTGCGCAGCGCCTTGGCCAACAACCGCTCGAACTGCCGCATGCCGGGTTCGCGGGTGTAGTCGGCCGCGATCTTGCGCAGCGCGGCATCGGTAACCGCGACTTCCTCGGCCGTCAGCGCCGCCCGGTCCCGCTGCCTCGGCAGCAGGAAGTCGCGGGCAATGGCGACCTTGTCGTCTTCGGTGTAGCCGTCGATCTGCACCAGCTCCATCCGGTCCAGCAGCGCTGACGGGATGTTCTCGATCACGTTGGCGGTGGCCAGGAACACCACATCCGACAGGTCCAGATCGAGGTCCAAGTAGTGGTCGCGGAACGTGTGGTTCTGCGCCGGGTCCAGCACCTCAAGCAGGGCCGCCGACGGATCACCGCGGTAGTCCGAACCCACCTTGTCGATCTCGTCGAGTAGCACGACGGGGTTCATCGAGCCGGCTTCGCCGATGGCCCGCACCAGGCGGCCCGGCAGGGCGCCGACGTAGGTCCGCCGGTGACCACGGATCTCCGCCTCGTCGCGCACTCCACCCAGGGCGACGCGGACGAACTTACGACCCAACGCCCGGGCAACCGATTCACCCAGCGACGTCTTGCCGACACCGGGAGGCCCGGCCAGCACCATCACGGCACCGGAACCACGCCCGCCGACGACGGCCATGCCACGCTGCGAACGACGCGCACGGACGGCCAGGTACTCGACGATGCGGTCCTTCACATCGTCGAGACCATGGTGATCGGCATCCAGGATGTCGCGAGCGGCTTTGAGATCGGTGGAATCCTCGGTCGAGACGTTCCACGGCAGGTCCAGGACGGTGTCCAACCAGGTGCGGATCCAGCCACCCTCGGGGCTCTGCTCGCTGGAGCGTTCCAGCTTGCCGACCTCACGCAGCGCGGCTTCGCGGACCTTCTCTGGCAGGTCAGCAGCCTCGATACGGGCGCGATAGTCATCTGACCCATCGGGTTCGCCCTCGCCGAGCTCCTTGCGGATCGCGGCCAGCTGTTGGCGCAGCAGGAACTCCTTCTGCGTCTTCTCCATGCCGGACCTGACATCGTCGGCGATCTTGTCGTTGACCTCGGTCTCGGCCAGATGGCTGCTGGTCCAGTCGATCAGGACCCGCAAGCGCTCGGCCACATCCGTGGTCTCCAGCAGCTGACGCTTCTCGATATCGGTCAGATACGAGGCATAACCGGACGTGTCGGCCAGTGCCGACGGGTCGGTCAGCTGGTTGACGTAATCGATGATCTGCCAGGCCTCCCGCCGCTGCAGCATCGCGAGCAGCAGTTTCTTGTATTCGGCGGCCAGGGTCTTGACGTCGTCGGTCACCTCGACGTCGGCGATTTCCTCCACCTCGACCCACAGCGCAGCGCCGGGGCCGGTGGTCCCGGTACCGATATGGGCGCGACGTTCACCGCGTACAACGGCGGCGCTTCCTGCGCCGCCGGCGATCCGCCCGACCTGCACGATCGAGGCGATCACACCGTGGGTGGGGTAGCGGTCGTCGAGCCTGGGGGCGATCAGAAGCTTGCCGGACTCGCTCGCACGCGCGGCGTCGACTGCGGCCTGCGCAGCGTCGTCCAGCGCAATCGGGACCACCATGCCAGGGAGCACGATCGGATCGGCGATGAACAACACCGGCAGAGATTGGGCTTGCGCCATATTTCCTCCAAAGTTGATACTGCCCGGCTCAACCTCAGAGTGGCGCGGTTTGTTCCCCCGCATTCCGTCGGGCGACGACGATGGTCGCCAGCACCAGGAAACCGATGACGGGCAGGGTGATCGCCGAGTTCACGCCGTTGGCGACGTCGACCGACTCGTTGGCGATGACCACCAGACGAACAGCGACTTCGAGGAGAAGGCCGATGCCCCACATCGCCGAGAGCTGAATGTGGACGCGGCGGAAGCGATCGGCGTCCCGAACAGGTTCGTCATCTGATTTTCGAAAGCGCTCGCCGACGACCTGTGTCAGCGGCGTCCCGACGACACAGCTACCGAGGAAGATGAGCCCGCCGATACCGTTGACCAGGGTATTGCCGATCAGGACCGTTTTGGGGTCATCGGTGGCCAGGCCGACGGCCAGGCTCATCCCGAAGGTGAGCAGCAGATAGGCGGCGAACGGATCGAGTCGACGGCTTCGGAGTACGCCGTAGAGGACGCGCGCTCCCGACAACACGGTGGCGGATATCAATGCCACGTATTCGGAGGCCCCGGCGGCACGCAGCCCGTAATAGGCCACCAGGGGCGGTGCGACGTCCACAAGCACGGTCTGCAGAACCGGACGTACCGAGCTACTCACCGCCATAACCGTAGGGGCGGATGCTAAGGAGTCCCTGTGAGGGAATAGCCGCGCCGGCTGACCGGTCATAGCCTGCATGAAAGCAGTCCAGTTCGACGGCTACGGCGATATCGATGTTCTCCAGGTGCGGGAGGTGCCGCGCCCGGAACCTGGCCGGGGTGAGGTGCTCGTCGCCGTAAAGGCGGCCGGGATCAACCCTGGTGAGGCCATGATTCGCCGCGGCGCGCTGCACGAGCAGTTTCCGGCCACTTTCCCGTCCGGGCAGGGCAGCGACTTGGCCGGTGTAGTGACTGAGCTCGGTGCCGGTGTACAGGGCTTCGCCGTCGGCGACGAGGTGCTCGGTTTCTCGGACCTGCGCTCCAGCCACGCCGAATACGTCGTGGTGCCGGCCGAGCAGCTCACCGGCAAGCCGGCCGGCGTGCCCTGGGAGGTCGCCGGTGGTCTGTTTGTCGCGGGTACGACTGCCTACGCGGCGGTGCGCTCGGTGAATCTGACACCAGGTGACGCCGTCGCGGTATCCGGCGCGTCAGGCGGGGTGGGTTCCATCGCTGTCCAGCTCGCGAAGCGAACCGGCGCAACAGTTCTCGGCGTCGCTGGACCGTCGAACGACGACTGGCTCGCCGCCCACGGCGTGATCCCGGTGAACTACGGCGACGGGCTGGCGGACCGGCTGCGGGAGGCCAGTCCGTCGGGCCGCGTCGAGGCCTTCCTCGACCTCTTCGGCGGCGGATACGTCGAACTGGCCGTCGACGAGCTGGGCGTCGAACCCGACCGGATCGACACCATCATCGATTTCCCGGCCGTCGAGAAATTCGGCGTCAAGCTGGAAGGCAGTGCGATGGCGGCCAACGTCGCCGTGCTGGCCGAACTTGCCGGACTGATCGCTGCCGGTGAGCTCGAGGTACCGATCGCGGGGGTGTATCCGCTGGAGCGGGTGCAGGACGCCTACCTGGCTCTCGAACAGCGCCACACCCGCGGCAAGCTCGTGCTGGGCATCTCGTGAAAGTTGTTGCCATCACAGGAGCGAGCAGTGGTATCGGCGAGGCGACCGCCCGACTGCTCGCAGCGAAGGGTGACGCGCTGGTGCTGGGCGCCCGGCGGGGCGACCGGCTTGAGGAGATCGCCGGAGAACTACGTGCGGCAGGTGCCTCCGTCATCACCAGCTCCACGGACGTGACGGTCCGCGCCGATCTGGAGCGGCTGGTCGGACGCGCCACCGACGAGTTTGGCCGCCTGGACGTGCTGGTCTCCAACGCGGGCGTCGCCCATCTCAGCCCGGTGAGCGACGGCGATGTCGACGGCTGGGCGAACATGATCGACGTCAATCTGCGTGGCGTGTTGTACGGCATCGCCGCCGCGATGCCGGTGTTTCAGCGCCAAGGTGGCGGTCATTTCGTCACGACGGTGTCGACTGCCGGGTTGAAGATCGTGCCCACCATGGCCGGTTACGCCGCCACCAAAAATGCGATCCGCACCTTTCTGGAGGCGCTCCGCCAGGAGTCCACCGACGGCGTCATCCGGACCACATCCATCTCACCCGGCTACGTACGCACCGATTTCAATCCGACTGATTTCGGCCTCCCCGCGGATGCGGTGGCCAGGGCGATCGCGTTCGCGATAGAGCAACCCCACGACGTGGAGATCGGCGATATGACGATCCGCCCGACTGCGCAGGGCTGATTCAGGAACTCATTCGCCGACGGAAGCCAGGGCCCGGCGGACATCCTTGCTGCGCTCTTCGATGGCGCGGCCGATTTCCTGCAGCAGCAAAGGCCGGTGCAGGACCAGCTCCTCGATGTGTTCGCGTTCGATCTGCAGCACGGTGACCTCTTCGAGTGCGTTCGCTGTGGTGCGCAAGGGTTCTCGGGTCAAAGCGGTCTGTCCGATGAAGTCGCCGGCGTCGAGAGTGCGGACCGGGATGACGGTCCCAGCCTCGCCTTTCACGGACAGCCGGATCCGACCACGTACCAGGAATGTCATCCGTTTGGGTACCTGCCCGGCCGCCTGAAGCGTCTCTTCGGCGCCGTACCGCGCCAGCCTGGCGTACGGGAGCAGATGCTCGCGGTCCGATTCGCTGAGCCGCAACATCGGGGCGATCTCCCGCAACGAACTCTTGATCCGCTCCTCGGTGTTGAAGTCGTCGTCCGCCTCGTCCAGGTGCAGCCCGGCCCGTCGGGAGGCGTACCAGATCCACTTCAGGAAAGTGGCTCGCGCACTACCGTCCTCGGACGGGGACTGCAGAGGTATCGAGGTCTTGTACTCGTTACCGCCGACCGGAACCGCCTTGGGGACAGCTCCCGCGCGCACCTGCGGCAGGTTCGAGGCCATCTGGGTCAACATCGAGCAGACATCGTCGGGCGGATCGTTGGCCGCAAATACCGTCACCACCGAGATCGAGTGGGCACCTGGTGGGCGGCTCAGGTTGGTGAAGGACGCGGCGGCCAGCACCGAGTTCGGCATGATCTGCAGGCCGCCGCCGGTGTCGATATGCGTTGCCCGCCAGTTCACCTCGATGACGCGTCCCCGAGCCGACGGCGTGTCCAGCCAGTCGCCGATCTGGAAGGGCTGTTCGAACAACAGTAAAAGACCTGAAATGACCTGACCGACCGAGTTCTGCAGTGCCAGGCCGAGCACGATCGAGCTGATGCCCAATGCGGTGAACAGGCCACCGACGTTCGCGCCCCAGACGTAGGAGAAGATCAGCGCCAACCCCACCGCGATCACGACGAAGCGCGCCACGTCGAGGAAGATCGACGGAATCCGTTTACGCCAGCTGCCTTCCGGAGCACCCTGGAACAGGGTGGCCTTCAGCCCGGACAGTAGAAGGATCAACACCACGAACCCCAGCACCGTCGCGACGATGCGGACCGGCGTTGCCTGCGCCGAGACCTGGGTGCCCTTCACCAACAGGAGCAGCAGCGCACCGAGAGGCAGGATGTAGTTGCGCAGCAGGTGAACGGGGCGGGCCAGACTGCTTTGCCTGCGCGCCAAGGCATTGTGTACCTCGGTGAGTGCCACCAGTCCGACCGGAAGGCCGACGGCTACGGCGACGGCCCAGAAGAACCAGGGGGTGCTGACGATGCTGGTCACGACGACCGCTCACTGAGCCGCCAGATCGGCTGCTCGACACCGTCGACCGAGATCTCACCCGCCGAGACGAACGATTTGGTGTCCCGCATCGCCTCGTAGACGTCGGAGCTGACGTAGATACCGGGCTGCGGTGTGCCACTTTGCACCTGGTAAGCCAGGCTCACGGCCGACCCCCACATGTCGTAGGCCAGGCTGGCCCGACCGACCAGCCCGCTGGTGACAGTTCCGGTGTCGATGCCAGCTCGCACTTTGAGGGTGTGTCCGGTCTCGCCGTTGAACCGCTCGATGACGCGCTGCATCTCGACCGCGAAATCGACCGTCCGGCGCACGTTGTCCAGCCGCGGCACGCTGAGCCCGCAACTCGCCAGGTAACCGTTGTGCAGGATCCGGACCTGTTCCACACCGAGATTCTCTGCGGCTGAATCGAATTGGCGGACCAGCTTGTTCACGATGGACAGATGTTCGTCGGAAGTCAGGTCAGCGGACAGTTCGTCGAGGCCCACGATATCGGCAAAGATCACCGTGACGTTCTGATGGTCCTGGGCGATGATCTCCTCGCCCTCGCGATAACGCTGGGCCACCGGCTCCGGCATCAGCGACAGCATCAGCCGGTCGTTCTCCCTGCGTTGATCGTTGAGCAAGTCTTCCTTGATCGACAGGTTGCGGCTCATATCATTGAAAGCCACTGTCAAGTCGCCGAATTCGTCCCTGGAATGCACCGGCAGCGTGACTCCGTACTCGCCGGAACTGATGTGCTGGGCGCCGGCTTCCAGTCTTCGGATCGGCCGGACGAAGAGTCTTGCCAAGAGCATCGCCGCGATGCAGACGACGAAGATGATGATCACCGTGGACAACACAAGTTTGCGGGTGAATACCGAGACCGGTGCGAAGGCCTCATCGGTGTTGATCTTGGCGATGATGTTCCAGTTCAGGCCGGTTATGTCGACGGGTGCGTAGGCTTGCAGGGTCTCGTTGCCCAGGTAATCCCGCTCGATTTCGGTCCCGGTCTGGCCCCGCGCCGCCCGCCGGGCGGCGTCGCCGTCAATCGGTTGAACCAGGGTGGTGCCCTGTTGTCGGATCGACTCTTCTGCTACGTCGGGCGGGGTGCCGGCTTGGATCACCGCCCGCTTGTACGCTTGCGGATCTTCGAGGAACAACCGGGAGTCCGAACGCATCAGGGTGTCGTCGCCCACCAGGATCGTTTCGCCGGTCCTGCCCATTCCGGTTTGTTCCCAACGGCGGTCGGCGGTCATGAGTTGGTTGATCTTGGAGATGGGGAATTGCAGTGCGAGCACGCCCGCTACCCGGCCTTGGCTACTGACGGGCGACACCAGCCATGCGGTTGGCTGGTCGGCAGGTTGGTAATCGCCGAAATCGGTGATGCCGACGTAGTCGCTCGCATTGGAGGCCACCGCCTTGATGTAGGCGTCGGTCAGGTTGCCGTCCCGGTAGGGCCCGTTGAGGATGTTGGTGCCCAGATCGACGTTCTTGTAGGCGCTGTAGACCACGTTGCCCGACGTGTCGAGCAACAGGGCGTCCTCGAACGCGAAGCGGTTGACGATCTCTCTGAAGAAGCTGTTGTATCGGGCGTTGGCTGCTGACCACAGGCTGCCGTCGTGGGCGTCGTCGTTCTTGATGGCGTCGTCGGCGTTCGGATAGGGCGCGGTGTAGTTCGCCTGGAGGTATCGCTGGGCGTTCGAGGCGGGGAGAAGGTTGGTGATGTCGACGGTGTTGCCGGTCTGGTTGTCCTCGACTTTGGCGAAAACGTTGTTGTAGTAGTCCACGATCGACTGCTGTTGGGCCGGATTGATCGTCGAACTGGCGAGTTGGTTGAACCCGGCGGTGAATTCTTCGATGGCGCTGGAAGTGGTCGATCCCAGTGTGTAAATCACCATT
This sequence comes from Mycolicibacterium komossense, assembly GCF_025822605.1. Classification (GTDB taxonomy): domain Bacteria; phylum Actinomycetota; class Actinomycetes; order Mycobacteriales; family Mycobacteriaceae; genus Mycobacterium; species Mycobacterium komossense. The sequence goes on from NZ_JACKTY010000021.1 coordinate 36,237, forward strand.
GAGTTCTTCAGATCCGAGATTTGCGATTCCAATTCGCGCGCCTGCGATTCGCGGATTTCGGTCAACCTGTCGAAAACAGACGCGCGCAGTGAGTTCCGGCCCGACTGGTAGCCGATTGCGCCCACCACCGCCGCAGACAGAATGCTGGTCACCAACAACATCACGAGCAGTTTCGACTGGATGCTGACGCGGGACAGGAAACCCCGGTTTCTGCGCCGTCGCCGTGCCGGCGTTTCAGGTTCCGCCGGTTCCGCCGGTTCGGTCGGTGTCGTCATCGGTTCTGAAGATTAGCCTGCGCGGCTGGACAAAGCAGTGAGGTCAGGGGGATTCTCAGGCGTGCCCTACGATTCGGCCCGATTTGTCGACACACGGGCGCGGGATTTACGACGCTGCCGGGCTGATTTCGGTCCGACGCAGGCCGCCCTACTGGACCGGCCGCAGGATCAGCCAGCCCTGGGGCGCCACCGTCGTCTCGGCGACGTCCTCCTCGGGCGGCGCGCCCGCTCCGGCGATGACGACGCCGCTCTGGTGGCCCAACTCCGCCAGCCGCAGCCGCATCGGTGTGTCGTCGATGTTCAACGCGACGATGAGTGCGTTGTCCCCGCTGCGGGTCTCGTACACGTACTGCCGGTTCTCCAGCCGCAGCGCTCTGGTGCGGGCGGTGTGCAGCCACGGGTGCCGGCGGCGCAGGCCGATCAAGTACTGGTGCAACGCGAACGTCTGAGCACCGGCGTCGTCGACGGGGAGTGGGGGAGCGCCGAACTCGGGTCGCACGGCGTCGTCGCCTCCGAACCGCTCCTCCTTGACACCGTGGAATCCCAGTTCGTCACCGGCGTACACGCTGGGCACACCGCCGGTGGTCATCAGGATCACCAATGCGTGGGCGGGATGCGCGGGGTTGGCCAGCTGGCTGGCGATGCGGGTGACGTCGTGGTTGCCGATGAATGTCAGCGGCGCGAATGTCTCCAGGAAGTCGTTGTGGCGCTTGAGCGAATGGTCCAGCTCGTGGAAGTTGCCATCGTTGAGGCCGCTCCAGATCGCCTTCCACAGCTCGTATTGGGTCACCGAGTCGAATCCTGATCCCGACACCACCGCCGGGTAGTCGCCGTGGATGACCTCGCCGACGAACCACGCATCCGGGTGCACCGATCTGACCCGCGGTATCACCTGCGCCCAGAAGCGCTCCGGCACCGAGTAAGCCGCATCCAGGCGCCAGCCGTCGGCGCCGCGACCGAGCCAGTGTGACATCACATCGACAACGTGGTCCACCACCGCCGGGTTGCGATGGTTGAGGGTGATCAGGTCGCCGTGGCCCTCGAACGTGCCGAACTCTCCGGGCCGGCCGCGAAACCAGCGGGCGGCCTCCTGCTGGTGGGGCGAGCCGCCGTCGAGAGCCGTCAGATAGTGCGGGAATTCGGTGCCGACGTGGTTGAAGACACCGTCGAGCAGCACGCGCAGCCCACGCCGGTGTGATTCCTCGATCAACTGGTCGAAGTCAGCGTCGTCCCCGAGGCGCGGATCGATTCGGTAGTGATCGGTGGTGTCGTATCCGTGTGTGCGAGAAGCGAACACCGGCCCCAGTGCCACACCCGAGGCGCCGAGTTCGACCGCGTGATCGAGCCAGCCCACGAGGCGGCGCAACCGGTGCTCTGCAGGCTGAGGTGGGGCGTCGCTCGGGTAGGCGCCGACGAATCCCAATGGGTAGACCTGCCACCAGATCGCGTGGGTCACCCAGTCCGGTTCGGTCATGGCCGGAACTTGGCTTCGTAGAGTGCGCGCATCTCGTCCTCGAACTGCGGTACCGGGCCGTCGGCCGCGATTCTGGGCGCCACGACGCTGATGGGGAGCGGGGCCACCGGTGACGGCGGGGCGCCCCAGTCCTCGCGCCACGCGCTGAGCTGGGCTCCCGACGTGGCATACACGATGCGGCCCAGCCCGACCCAGGCGTGCGCCGCCGAGCACATCGGGCAGTGCTCACCGGAGGTGTACACGGTGGTGCGGATGCGCCGGACGGGCGCGATGTTGTCCGACGCCCACCGGGCTATCGCGAATTCGGGGTGCCGTGTCGGGTCGCCGCCGCCGACCCGGTTGCGATCTTCGAACAGCGTCTTGCCGTCGGCGTCGACCAGGATGGAACCGAAGGGTTCGTCCCCGCTTTCCAGCGCCTGCCGGGCCAGTTGCACGCAGCGCGTCAGGTGTTGCACGTCCTCAGCGGTGAGTCCCACAGGTCCGGAGTTTACGCACCGGGTCGAACGCGGGGACGGTGATGACCGGTACTACCGGCCACAGCAGGCCGGTGCGGTTTCCAACCGGCAGGCGCAGGATGCGTCGACCGGCACATCGGCTCGGGCCTTGGCGAGTTCGAGCTGTCTGGCCACGATGCCGGCCTCTCCGTCACGGCCGAGCCGTTGCAGGCATTCGTGGTAGCCGTGCAGGCTCCACAGGTTGCCCGGGTGCTGACACGGCCGGGCCAGCGTCGGATCGAGCCCCAGGTCGGCTTCGTAGACCTTGGCGGCCTCCTCCACGTGGCCCTGCTCCAGCAGCAGGGCGCCGTAGGCGTGCCGGACGGGTTGCATCCAGCCCCACGGCTCGTCATAGGTCAGGCCGTCCGACAGGGCGATCGCGTGCCGCAAATGCGCGAAGGCCTCGTCGAATCGTCCTTCGCGATAGGTGATTTCACCGTCGAGTAGGGCGGCGGCGACGGCGAGGATATCGGTGCAGGCATTGTTGAACAGCCAGCGCGTATCCGGCACCGTGGCGACCGCGGCGGTGAACGCCTCTCGTTCGGCATGAGCCTGCGGCAGTTGGCCTTTCGCCGCATGTGCGATACCGCGGCCATAGTGAATGATGGCGGTGCTGACGCAGTACAGGCCCTGATCGGCGGGCAGCGGTTCGGCGATCAGGGCATCCCAGCGCCCGAACCGGATCAGCACATGCACCTTCAAGGGGACGAACGCCTCCAGCCAGTCGGCCATCGGCGGCGATTCGATCGACAGCAGATCCGGCGTCAGCTGTCCCGACAGCTCATCGGCGGCCTGTAAGGCGATCTGCGACTGGCCGCTGAACATCGCCGAGTAGACCACGAAGTGCAGGTCGTGCGCGCGATAGAGCGAGTAATAGTTGAGCGGCCCTTGGTGTTCCACGAATTTTCGGTCGGCTCGAACAGCGGCCAGATTCGACTCGACCGAGCTGCGGTAGTCGCCGCAGAGCACGTCGATATGCGTGGGCATGTGCTGCAGGTGGCCGGCATCGGGGACCAGATCGCGCAGCAGGTCCGCGGCGGGCAACGCCACCTCGGGATGCGCTGACATCTCCATGGTGTGCAGGTAGAGGTGAAGGACTCCCGGGTGGGCCTTGCCCGCGTCGGTGGCCAGGGCATCGTCGAGAATCCGTTTGGCTTCGACGACGCGCGAGCCCGGCGCGGGTTCGCCGGTGCTGGTGTCCCACAGTGCCCACGCGGTGACGTTCACCAGCGCGTCGGCTGCCAGCGCCTGGACGTCGATGTCGTCGGGGTAGGCGACCGCAAGCTCGGCCATGGCGTCGGCGTAGGCGTAATGCCCGGCGGTCAGGGCGGCGGCGTCGTCGGGATCGTCGGTGGGGAAGCGGAGGGACAGGGCCTCGATGAGACCTCGTTCGGCGGCGCTCGCCCGGCCGCCGGCGGCCAGGCCCAGTTCCATCCGAGCCCGGGCCAGAGAGGCGGCCAGGTCGACGGGGTCGAACGCGTCCCAGGCCTTGTTGTAGTTGGGTCCGATCGCATAAGCGATGCCCCAGCGCGCGATCGCCAGCTCCGCGTCGATGCTGAGCGCCCGCTCGAAGCAGGTGACGGCTTCGGCGTGGTTGAAGGCATATGCCCACACCAGGCCGCGGTTGAACCACAATTGTGCTTGGGGCGTTGGGGTTTCGACGTCGCGGCGGTAGGAGCCGAGATCATAGTAGGGATCGGAAACGTCGGTGGCAGCCGTCATGGTCGAACCTTAGTGGTGGGGAAACTGTCGCGACAACGCCACCGGATATCGAGGTGGGTGTCAAGACAAGCAGTCATCACGATTCGGAGTCTGGCGGGTTTGGTCAGGTTCGCTTCACAGAGAGATAGTCCGCGATGCCGATGCGTTCATAGGATCGTCTTCGCTTCGGCGTCAGCAGGGGCAACGCGGTCGCCGCGTCGATCACCTCGGGGTCGGTGACGTCGTGGGTTTCGCCTTCGGCCGACACCGTGGCCCGCCCGGCGGCCAACACGTTCTGCAGCCAGTCCACCCGGGTCCCGTAGGCCAGCGGAATGACGAACCCGCCGGACGTGCGGTCGGCGCCGATGGGCGTCGAATACTGCGTGCCCGACTTTCTGCCGGTATGCCGGATCGCAGCGGCGTACGAGTTCTTTCCGCCGGCCCGCCTGCCGATCACGGGGTTGAGTAGGTATTTGTTCGACGTACGGATCGCCCATAGCAGTGGACGGGGCCAGGTCGCGGGTGCAAGCGCCACCCCGCCGACGGTACGCGCGCGCAGACGCGTCCGGTGGTCCCAGAATCGTCGGTGTGATGTCTCGGGACATCGGTGACAGTTCTGGATCAGGACATTGGTGACAGTTCGGGTGGTCTTGGTGGTGACACTTCTGCCACCAAGCTCCCGGGGTGGCCGTCAATGAACCCATCGATCCTCGCGTGCGGCTGGCGATTTCTCAGTGGCCCGACGACGCCGACGAGTCACCGCCGTTCTAGGTCAGCAGCTACGATCGGCCGCATGATTCGTTGCGTCCGGCTGTGGACCGGTCAGGATGACGGTTCCCACGTGCAGATCGGCACCATCGACATGCGGCCGGGCCGCAACAACGACCTCCTGTCGGGCACGATGGCGTCCACCCATGTCACGGTCGAAGAGACGGCGGGCGGCGGTGCACTCGCGTGGCATACCGCGCCGGTCCGCCAACTCGTCGTAACGCTCTCGGGCACTTTGGATTTCATCACTCGTGACGGTGAAGAGTTCACGTTGCACCCCGGCGACGTCTTGCTGGCCGAGGACACCGCGGGCTCCGGTCACCAGTGGCAGCTGAAGGGCAGCGATCCCTGGCGCCGGATGTACGTCGTGTTGGCCCAGGGCACGGATGTGGCGTTTGTGCCGGACTAGTGTCACCACCGTGACGGCATGCGTACGGTGACCTGATGGCGACCACCCGTGCCCGCAATGCCGAGGGCACCCGCGCGGACATCCTCGCTGCCGCCCGAGAACGGTTCGGCGCCGAGGGATACGAACGAACCACGTTGCGCGCCGTCGCCGGCGATGTCGGTGTCGATGCGGCCCTGGTGATTCGGTACTTCGGCAGTAAACAGGACCTGTTCGCGGCGGCCGCGGAGTTCTCCATCGACCTGCCCGATCTGACCAAAGTCGAGCCCGAACGGCTCGCCGAAGCGCTGTTACCCCGGTTCTTCGCGGTCTGGGAGTACGACAGCACGTTCGTGGCCTTGTTGCGCGCGGCGATGACGAGCCCGGTGGCCGCCGACGCGATGCGGCGGGTGTTCGCCACCCAGATCGCGCCATCGCTGATGGCCATCGCGCCGGATCACCACCTCCAACGCGCCGGACTGTTCGGAGCCTTCATCATCGGGTTGGCCACCACCCGCTATGTGATCCGTAACCCCGCCGTCGCGGAGATCGACCATGACGAGCTGGCGCTGTGGATGGCGCCGGTGGTGACCCAGCTGCTCGTCGGACCTGCTCCGCAGGAGTGACTACTGCCGCGCCATCGCCAGGTTGTACCGGTCTTCGGCGGTGATCAGGTGGTCGTGGTTGTCCTCTCCGATATCGAGCTGCACCCATTCGATCTCGCCGGTGAAGCGGTTGCCCGTCGGGCCGTAGTCCGGTGACGCGGGCGAGCCGGTATCGGAGCCGACGTCACACGCTTCGTCGGCCGAGTAGCCCATCGGGATGGTCTGCTCGACGCGACCGGTGCCGACTGCTTCACCGTCGTAGTAGAGCGTGACGTCGCCGCCCTTTGCCAGTCCGCCGCCGTCATAGGCGAACTCCATTCGCACCTGATGTTTCCCGGCCGGGATCGGTCGGTCCGCAGTCGTGATGTAGTGCTCGATGCCGAAGAAGTTGAAGCAGTACTTCAGTTTTCCGTCGTGCGCGTACAGCGACCACCCGCCTACGCTGCCGCCCTGGGTGATGATCACGCCGTTGGCGCCGCCTTCGGGTACGACGAGATTGGCCGTCACCGAATAGGACTTGTTCTTCAGCGTGAGCACACACCACTCACTGACCCGCATACCGGAGAACAACAGTTGGGTGTTGCCCCGGATGAGCTGCGGCCGGCCCGCGATATCGGGATTGATCCGTTCGAAGCCGCGATCGTCGAGCGGAACGACGTTGTACTTGACTGCCTCGATCAGCCAGAGCCGTTGCAACTCAGCCAGTTTCTCGGGATGCTGCTCGACGAGGTTGTGCGACTGGGTCCAGTCGTCTGGACCGTAAAGTTCCCAGACGTCGTCGTCGAACGGCGGCGGGGCGTCCGCCGACCAGGGGGTCCGGTGCTTGGTCATCGCCGTCCAGCCCTGGAAATAGATGCCGCGGTTGCCCATCATCTCGAAGTACTGCACGTGGTGCGATTCGGGCGTCGCGGCCTCCCGCAACGTGTCGATCATGCTGACCCCCTCCAGCGGGGCCTGGGCGATGCCGTTGACCGACGTCGGCGCGGGCAGCCCGGCCGCCTCCAGTATCGTCGGCGCCACGTCGATGACGTGATGGAACTGGCTTCGGACCGCACCCTTGTCGGCAAAACCATTGGGCCAGTGCACGATTGTGCCGTTACGGGTGCCGCCCCAATGTGACGCGACCTGCTTGGTCCACTGATACGGCGCGCATAACCCGTGCGCCCAGCCCACCGCGTAGTGGTTGTAGGCGGTGGGTGTGCCGAACTCATCGATCTTCGAGAGCAGGAATTCCGGCGTCTCGATCCCCGGCATACCGTTGAGCGTCGTCATCTCGTTGAAGCAGCCGTTGAGGGTGCCCTCGGCCGAGGCGCCGTTGTCGCCGATGATGTAGTAGATCAGGGTGTCGTCGAGAAATCCGAGGTCGTCGATGGCATCGACCACTCGGCCGATCTCATGGTCGGTCTGCTCCAGGAAGCCCGCGTAGATCTCCATCTGCCGCGCCAGCACGGGTTTGAGCTCGTCTGGCATGTCGTCCCACGCGGGGATCTCGTCGTGGCGTCTGGTGAGTTCGGCGTCCTGCGGAACCACTCCGAGCTTCTTCTGCGCTTCGATCGTGCGCTCGCGCAGGGCATCCCAGCCGTCGTCGAACCTGCCCCGGTACTTGTCCGACCATTCCTTCGACACCTGGTGCGGGGCATGGGTGGCACCCGGTGCGAAATACATGAAGAACGGCTTGTCCGGCATCAGCGCCTTCTGTTGGCGTACCCAGGTGATGGCGCGGTCGGCCAGATCCTCGGTGAGCGAGTAGCCCTCCTCTGGGGACTTCGGCGGCTCCACCGCCGTGGTGCCCTCATACAGGCCGGGGTAGTACTGGTTGGCCTCGCCGCCGACGAAGCCGTAGAAATGTTCGAAGCCGGAACCGGTAGGCCATTGGTGAAACGGCCCGACTGGCGTCACCTCCCAGCCGGGTACCTCATGACACTTGCCGAACTGTGCGGTCGAATACCCGTTCAGCTTCAGGGTTTCGGCGATCGGCGCCTTGTCCTTCGGTCTGATGCTGTTGTTGCCCGGCGCAGACGTCGCCATCTCGGTGATCGCTCCCATGCCGACAGAATGATGGTTACGTCCGGTCAGCATCGCCTGCCGGGTGGGGGAGCACAGCGCGGTGGTGTGAAACCTGTTGAGCTTGAGACCATTAGCGGCCAGGCGTTCGGCGACCGGGGTGTTGCACGGCCCGCCGAAGGCCGACGACGCACCGAAGCCGACATCGTCGATCAGCACGATCAGCACGTTGGGGGCACCTTTGGGTGGCCGCAGTTCTCTGATGGGCGGATAGCTGGTGTTGGGATCCTTGGCGTCATAGGTGGTGAGCCCGACATGCTTGACATCCGGGATGGGGAGTTGTTCCCGCGCCAGGTGCTTTTCGGGTGCCATGATCCCTCATTTCTGGAGACGTAACGGTGGTCACCCTACGCGGGTGAATCCTACTGGAGGGGCGATCGCCAGGAGATGTCGGGTGATGGTGGCAACCTCGGCGACCAGCACGCGCTGACCAGCGTTATCGATCGCCAGCAGAGCCGCCGCCTGCTTGAGTTGTTGGTCCGCCTCCGTCAGGTGCGCGGCGTCGACCGTCCACGGCTGGCCTGCCGAGGGCAGGTCGCCGCGCAACGAGTCCACGTAGTCGTCGACGGCGACGACGAATCTGCGGTCGACTGCGACGTCGGGGGTCGGCAGGTGCGATTCCAGCGTCGCGCAGGCGCCCGTCACCGCGTTGAGTGCGCCGCGATACGTCATCAGCCAGCGCCGGACCTCCGGCGCCTCGGCGCGCACGCTACCGCTGGCGGCCTCGAATGCCGACCGTGCCCTGGTTGCCCGTTGCCAGGCCCCGGTGAGCGTGGCGTCGAGCTCCGCCGCATCATGCAGAGGATGGACGAAGGCCCGCAGCACCGCTGCTGCATAATCGATTTCGGCCTTGAGTAATTCGCCCGCGCGTTGCCGTAGCCGGATCAGGGAGCGATCGGGCAGCAGCAGATGACTCGCCACGGCCAGCGCTCCGCCGATCACCGTGGCGATCAGGAGCTCCTTGATCGTCGCACTGTCGGCGGCGCCGGAGATGTCGAGCAGGAACACGATGGCGGCGGCCAGCGCGGCGCTCAGGGCCGCGTACCCGATGCCGGACACCGCGTAGGCGATCCCGACGAACGCCACCGCGAGCAGCGCGGACACCACGCCCGAGGGATGCAGCACGGCCGTGATCCCCGTCGCGACCGTGACCCCGACGGCGTTTCCGGCAATCCTGGTGATGCACCGGGTATAGGTGTGTGCCGTCTCCGGCCGGAGCACCATCACCACGGTCAAGGCGATCCAGTAACCATGTGACATCCCGGTGCCCCTGGCCGCGGCGGTCCCGATCGCCGCGGCCGCCGCCAGCCGGACCGCATGCCGCAGGATCGGCGACTCCCAATCCAGGTTCGTCAGCAGCGTTGCCCGGGCCGCGGCAGCCAATTCCGAGACCGGTGGCCGACGAAGTTCCTGCACGGTCCCGGCCGGCACGGCGGAGCCGGTGAACCGGAGCGTCGCCGCTTCCCAGAGTTGGGTCTGCAGCCGCCGGCCCGCGGCAGCCGGGGATCCGGTGATTGCGGCGACGGCAGTGTCGAGGCGGAGCAGCTCCCGCTGTGCGACATCGTGTGCCCCGCGCCCCGACCCGGCGATGCCGTCGAGTACGTCTGCGGCGGCCGCCAGGACCGCCGCCACCTCCGGGGTGCCCGCCGACGGCCCGAGCGCGGCCAGCGTCATGGCGATCCGTTCCGGTAAGCCGTACAGCCCCCGAAAGGCAGGCGGTCGACGGCGGGCCTGACGATCGGAACCGGTGAACGCATCCCGCAACGAGATCAGCGGAGTCGGGTCGAAGGACAGAGCAGACCCTGCGGCGTCGACGGGTTCGGTGGCGAGCAGCCGCGCATGGCGGGCCACCGAGCGGTAGGCGTTCGTCAGCGCCAGGCGCTGAATCTGCCACCGCTGCCGCGGCCACGCGGCCACCAGGACCGCCTGCGTCAGCCCGCCTGTCACCGTGAGGACGGTCGTCGTGACCACGTCCGCGAAGGGTTGCGCGACAGCGGACGAGGTGACCAGCAGTGCGGCGGCAGCGGCGGCGACCAGGCCGGCATTCGACCCCAACGTCCACACCAGGCCGGCGATAAGACACCAAAGTCCAACCACCACAACGAAAATCGGAGCGTGCGGCGCACTGAGGGCACCGAGAAAAGCCGCGGCACCCATGGCCAGGGACACCGCGACCACCAGCTGGATTCGGCTGCGAGTACCGTCCTGCAGCGCGGTCGCACCCGCTATCGCAGCGCTGCCGCCCGCAGCGATCGCCGCCGGCGCCGACCCCCAATGCAGCGCCACCGCGACCGCCAGCACCACGCCCAACAGGCTCCTGGCCACCTCGCCGACATACGGCCAGGACAGCCGCAGGGCGAGGCCCTTGATCATGCAGTCATTATGGCCACACAGGGCGCGGTAAGTTCACGTCATGGAGAAGGTGATCCTGGCGTTGCGCAGCACAAGGGGCGATGAACCCCAAGAACAATGGTGTGCCCGGGTGCGCGGTCCGCTTGCACAGGAACTGCTCGACCTGGATCTGCCGGGACTGACGATCAACGTCAAGGACGACGCGGTGCGGGAATCGTTGATGACGCTGACGACGCTGGATCCCCCGGTGAGCGGATTCGTCAGCCTGTGGACCCAGCAGTCCTACGGCGACCAGGTGACGGCCGCCATCGCGTTGCTGGAAAAGGAGTGCGACGACGTGTTCGCCTACCTGGTCACCGAATCCGTTCCGCTGGCCCCACCGCGGACCGAACCTGGCGAGCGGACGACGGGGATGGCGAACGTCGCACTGCTGCGTAGACCGGACACCTTGACCGAGGAAACCTGGCGGCGCCGATGGCAGCTCGACCACACTTCGGTGGCCATCGACACCCAGGCGACGTTCGGGTACATCCAGAACGCGGTGGTGCGACCGCTGACACCGCAGGCGCCCACCCTGGCTGCGATCGTCGAGGAGCTGTTCCCGGCCGAGGCCGTCTCCGATATCTCCGCGTTCTTCGGTGCCGCTGACGACGCCGACCTCACGACGCGGATCGGCAAGATGGTGGCGAGCACGGCGGCCTTCGGCGCCAACGAAAACGTCGACACCGTGCCCACCAGCCGCTACGTCCTACGCTCACCCTTCGCGTCATGACCACCCTGGACGACGCCGTCGCGCTGGCCAAAGACGACAGTGGGCTGGTGGTGATCTCGACGGTGCGCGCAGACGGCACGGTGCAGGCCTCGCTGGTGAACGCCGGCGTGATCGCCCACCCCGCAACGGGTGAGCAGGTGCTGGGGTTCGTCACCTACGGCAAGGTCAAGCTGGCGAACCTGCGGGCGCGGCCCAACCTGGCTGCCACTTTCCGCAACGGTTGGCAGTGGGCGACCGTCGAAGGCCCGGCGGAACTCGCCGGCCCCGATGATCCGGCGGAGTGGCTGGTGGGTGCAGACCAACTGCGGCTGCTGCTACGCGAGGTGTTCACCGCAGCCGGTGGCACCCATGACGATTGGGACGAGTACGACAGGGTGATGGCAGCTCAGGGCCGCACGCTGGTATTCGTCACGCCCACCCGGGTGTACAGCAATTCATAACTGTTCATAGTCTGGGCGGGTGACTCTCGACATCGCCGACGAGAACCGGGTGCGCACGCTCACCCTCAACCGGCCCGAAGCCCTCAACGCCTTCGACGAAGCCCTCTACGACGCGACCACAGTCGCGCTGCGCGAGGCCGCCGACGATCCCGAGGTCGCGGTCGTGCTGATCACCGGGACGGGTCGCGCTTTCAGCGCCGGCACCGATCTGGCGGAGATGCAGGCCAGGATCACCGACCCCGGCTTCACGCCGGGGGAGCACGGCTTCATGGGGCTCATCGATGCGCTGACCGCGTTCCCGAAGCCCTTGATCTGTGCTGTGAACGGTCTCGGAATCGGAATCGGCACAACGATTCTCGGCTTCGCTGACCTGTCATTCATGTCCACCACGGCCCGGCTGAAGTGTCCGTTCACCAGCCTCGGGGTCGCCCCGGAGGCGGCGTCGTCCTATCTGCTGCCGCAACTGATCGGCCGCCAGAACGCGGCCTGGCTGCTGATGTCCTCGGAATGGGTGGACGCCGACGAAGCCCTGCGCATGGGCCTGGTCTGGAAGGTGTGCGAACCAGATGAGCTGCTGGTGCAGGCCCGCAAGCACGCCGACGTGCTCGCATCTCGGCCGATCTCGTCGCTGATGGCCGTCAAGAGCACGATGGTGGCACCGGTCCTGGCGGGTGTCGATGCCGCGCGTGCGCGGGAGAACGCGTGTTTTGCCGAATTGATGGGAGCCGCGGCCAACGCCGACGCACTCGCAGAATTCAACAAGGGGAAAGAGAGCTAACCCGGCTAGCTCACCGGGACAGGAGTCCTGGCCTTGAAATAGGACTCGATGATCGATCGCACGGTGTGCCGGCAGCGTCCGCAGTCGGTGCCGGCGCCACAGGCGATGGCGACCTCTTTAGAGGTACACGCCCCGTTGGCCACCGCATCAGCCACCACGTGGCTGGTCGCTCCGGTGCACAGGCAGACGTACATATTAGTGGAGTCTAACCTAAGTGCGGGCAGATTGTTAGGGGAACCTTGGTTAGGTGTGCCTATGGTAAATCCCCTGGTAGGCGCCATTTCCACCGGCATTTCTGCGTGCTCTGCGCTGCGAACTCGGCTAGGTTTGTCGCTGAACGGCGCGCGCACAGCCCCGCGCACCGTGGGTGCCGAACGGTGCCAGCCCCACCTGTCGAGGAGATCCGATGCAAGGCGATCCAGATGTTCTCAAGCTGCTCAATGAGCAACTGACGAGCGAGCTCACCGCGATCAACCAGTATTTCCTGCATTCCAAGATGCAGGACAACTGGGGTTTCACCGAGCTCGCCGAGCACACGCGCAAAGAATCCTTCGAGGAAATGCACCATGCGGAGTGGATCACCGATCGCATTCTGCTGCTCGATGGACTGCCGAACTATCAACGGCTCTTTTCGCTGCGCGTCGGCCAGACGATTCGCGAGCAGTTCGAAGCCGACCTGGCTATCGAGTACGAAGTGCTCAACCGACTTCGCCCCGGCGTGATGATGTGCCGCGAGAAGGGCGACGCGACCAGTGCGAATCTCCTTGAGACGATCCTCAAGGACGAGGAAGGTCATATCGACTACCTCGAGACGCAGCTTCAGTTGATGGACACCCTCGGCGTCGAGCTCTACTCGGCTCAGTGTGTATCGCGGCCCCCGGGCGGCGGTTCTGGTGGTTCTGGCGGCTAGCCTCGGCAGCATGACCCTCGTCGCCGGAATCGACTCGTCAACCCAGTCCTGCAAGGTGTTGGTCTGTGATGCGGACACCGGTGACGTGGTGCGCTCGGCGTCGGCTCCGCATCCCGGCGGTACCGAAGTGGATCCGCAGGCCTGGTGGCAGGCATTGCAGACGGCCATCGGCGGGGTCGGTGGTCTCGACGATGTCGCCGCCGTGTCGGTCGGGGCTCAGCAGCACGGCATGGTCTGCCTCGATGAATCCGGTGCAGTCGTACGAAATGCGTTGCTATGGAACGATACTCGCTCGGCGACCGCCGCACAGGAGCTGATCGACGACCTCGGCGGCCCGGCCCGATGGGCCAAGGAGATCGGGGTGGTTCCAGTTGCCTCGATGACGGCCACCAAGCTGCGCTGGCTGGCCGACAACGAGCCCGCCAACGCCGATCGGACGGCCGCGGTCTGTCTTCCGCACGACTGGCTGACATGGCGGTTGTCCGGCAGTTCCGACCTCGCGGACCTGCGCACCGACCGTAGCGATGCCAGCGGCACCTGTTACTACTCGGCCGAGGCCGACGAGTATCGGACCGATCTGTTGACGCTCGCGATGCGAGGCCGCCAGCCACGACTGCCGGTGGTGCTCGGGCCGCACGACGCCGGCGGCCAGTTCGCCGGCGGTGCCGCGATTCTCGGTCCAGGGGCCGGCGATAACGCGTCGGCCGCGCTCGGATTGGGTGCCGCATCCGGTGACTGCGTGATGTCGCTCGGGACGTCCGGGGTGGTCAGCGCCGTCGGCGAGGCGGCACCGCACGATCCGGACGGTATCGTCGCCGGCTTCGCCGATGCGACGGGCCGACAGCTTCCGCTGGTGTGCACCCTCAATGGCGCGCCGGTTCTCGCCGCCGTCGCCGCGATGCTGGGCGTCGATCTCTCCCGATTCGCCGAGCTGGCACTGTCGGCCCCGGCCGGGTCTGAAGGTCTGGTCTGGGTGCCGTATTTCGACGGCGAGCGCTCGCCCAACCTGCCCGACGCGCGGGGAGCCCTGCAGGGCACGACGACGACGAACCTCACGGCGGCCAACGTCGCCAGGGCTGCAGTCGAAGGCCTGCTGAGTTCGATGGCGTACTGCCTGGACAAGATCGCCGACCAGGGTGTGGACGTCGAGCGCGTGCTACTCGTCGGCGGCGGCGCACACTCGGCGGCCGTGCGCGTTATAGCGCCGGCTGTTCTGGGTAGACCCGTCGACGTGCCAACGCCAGGGGAGTACGTGGCGCGCGGCGCCGCCCGGCAGGCGGCGTGGGCGCTGACCAAGAGTGACGAGCCACCGGCCTGGCCGCTCGAGGGGGTGGCGACCTTCACCGCCGAGTCCACTCCCCAGGTTCTCGAGCAGTATCACCAGGCCCGGACGCTGACGCTGGGCCAGTCCGCCAAGATTTTCCTAGTCTGACTAACAAATTCGCGATCCTCGGCGATAAATCCCCTATGAGCAACCAGTCTGCCCCCGTGAAAGCCGCGGACCCCGAGTCCGGCAGCGCGATGATCACGCCCCAACGGCGCAACCTGATCTTCATCGCGCTGCTGCTCGGCATCCTGCTGTCGGCGCTGGATCAGACAATCGTCGCCACCGCGTTGCCGACCGTGGTCGCCGATCTCGGTGGCGCCGGACACCAGTCCTGGGTTGTCACCAGTTATCTGCTGGCCTCGACGATCGTGACCGCCGTCGTCGGCAAGCTGGGTGATCTGTTCGGCCGCAAAGTCGTCTTCCAGGTGGCCGTCGGGTTCTTCATGGCCGGGTCGGTGCTGTGCGGGCTGGCCGAGTCCATGACCATGCTCGTCGCGGCCCGTGCGGTGCAGGGCATCGGCGGTGGCGCCATCATGGTGACCGCCACCGCGGTGATCGGCGAGGTCATCCCGCTCCGCGACCGTGGTCGATACCAGGGCGCACTCGGTGCGGTCTTCGGGGTCACGACAGTGATCGGCCCGCTCCTGGGTGGCTTCTTCACCGACCACCTGACCTGGCGCTGGGCCTTCTGGATCAACGTGCCGGTGGCCTTGGTCGTGCTCCTGGTCAGCGCCGTCGCCATCCCCGCCCTGGCCCGCAGCACCACCAAGCCGGCGATCGACTACTTGGGCATCCTGTTCATCGGCCTCGGCGCATCCGGGTTGACCCTGGCCACCAGCTGGGGCGGCGGCGAATACGCCTGGACCTCGCCGATGATCATCGGGCTCTTCGTTCTGTCACTGGTCTCCATCGGCCTGTTCGTCTGGGCCGAGACGAAAGCCAGCCAGCCCATCCTGCCGATGCGGCTGTTCCGCAACCGAGTCTTCACGATGTGCTGTGTGCTCGGCTTCATCGTCGGGTTCGCGATGCTGGGCGCCCTGACTTTCATGCCCACCTTCATGCAGTTCGTCGACGGCGTCTCGGCCACGGAATCCGGTTTACGCACCCTGCCGATGGTGGCCGGGCTACTCATCACCTCGATCGGCAGTGGACAGATCGTCGGCCGCACCGGCCGGTACAAGATCTTTCCGGTGGCCGGGACCGCGATCATGGCGGTGGCTTTCTTCCTGCTGTCCACGATGGATGCGGGCACCCCGACCTGGCAGCAGTCGATCTATCTGTTCATTCTCGGCACCGGCATCGGTTCGAGCATGCAGGTGCTGACCATCATCGTGCAGAGCACCGCGCGGTTCGAGGATCTCGGCGTCGCGACCTCGGGGGTGACCTTCTTCCGCACCATCGGCAGTTCGTTCGGTGCGGCCATCTTCGGCTCGCTGTTCTCCAACTTCCTGGCCGACCGTCTGGGGCCGGCCCTGGCCGCCAGTGGTGCGCCTCCGGAAGCGACGAACTCACCGGCGGCACTGCACCGGCTCTCCGCGGAGATGGCTGCGCCCATCGTCAGCGCGTACGCCGACTCGCTCGGCACGGTCTTCATCTGTGCCGTGCCCGTCGCCGTCGTCGGGTTCATCGTCGCGTTGTTCCTCAAGGAAGTTCCCCTGCAGGAGATGGACAACGTCGCCGTCGACCTCGGCGAAGCCTTCGGTATGCACACCACCGAGTCCCCGGAGAAAATCCTCGAGATGTCGATCGGCCGGATGTTCCGCGACGATCCCGACATTCGACTGCGTAACTTCGTCCGCTATCCGGGCTGCGAACTCGATATCGCCCGCCTGTGGGCACTCATGCAGATCAACCGGTATGTCCAGGCGACAGGGTCGGCGCGGGTCGAAGATATCGCCGACCGATTACGGGTACCGGCCGAGGTGCTCGAACCTACGTTCGTTCGACTCGTCGACACCGGCTACGCGTTCCGCACCGGCAGTGAATACTGGCCTACCGGCCGCGGCCTGCGCCAGGTGGATTTCGTGTCGTCGCTGGTCGTCGCGCGAATCATGCAACAGCTCAGCCGCTCGACGGAATTCGAGACCGGCCCCGATCGCCTCGAGGTCGAGAATGCTCTGGAGCGCGTGGCGCATCGGATGCTGGTGCAGCGCAACTGGGATGACGACGCCGACCGGACGGTGGCACTGCCGCGCGCATCCGCAAACTAGAACGTGTTCCAATTGCAGCCGGCCGGGCGTAGCATCGCGCCATGAGTCGAATCGGAGACTTCGCAGACGATGACCTCGCCGGCTGGTTCGTGAAAGCGCCCGACCTCGGCGGTGGCCTCTACCAGTTCCAGAAGGCGGTCTACGACAAGGGCCGGCTGCCGATGCGGGTTCGGGAACTGGCGCGGATGGTGATCGCGCAGGACAACGAGTGCGCGGTCTGCGTTAACACCCGCGACGAGGACGGCCCCGCGGCGGGTGTCGACGAGGAGCTCTACGACCACGCTTCG
Organism: Mycolicibacterium komossense; assembly: GCF_025822605.1. Taxonomy (GTDB): domain Bacteria; phylum Actinomycetota; class Actinomycetes; order Mycobacteriales; family Mycobacteriaceae; genus Mycobacterium; species Mycobacterium komossense. Next base: position 53,079 of record NZ_JACKTY010000021.1, read on the forward strand.
GAGTGGCGGACCTGGCCGGGCTACAGCGAGCAGGAACGGATTGCCGCCGAGTTCGCGCACCGCTTCGGCACCGAGCACACCGCACTGCGTGATGACGAGGACTTCTGGGAGCGCGCGAAGGCGCAGTTCTCCGACGAGCTGCTGGCCGATCTCGCGTTGTCGTGCGCGCTCTGGGTGGGCATGGGCCGAGTGCTGCGCACGCTGGACCTCGGGCAGACCTGCAAGCTCACCATTCCCGCCCGCTGAAATCGGGGCAAGATGGCTGCATGACAGCCGCCACCGCAGCACTTGACGCTAACGATGTCATCGCCGTCATCGGCACCGTAATCAGCCCGTCCGGTCTGACCCACGCCAAAACCGTGCCCTTCAGTCGGGTGAACGCCTTCGCCGACCCCGGGCTGGGCGCCAGTCCGGTCTGGCACGGATTCACCATCGACCAGACCGGTATCGCGTTCACTGACGATATCGGCGTCGTCGGCGACGAGCGGATCCGCATCGACCTTCCGGCCCTGGCCATCCTCGGTGGCGGAATGGCCTGGGCGCCAGGATCTTTCTACGATCAGGCGGGTAACCCGATTGCGATGTGCAGCCGCGGCACCCTGGCGCGGATCGAGGCCAGGTTGGCTGAGCACGGGCTGGCCGCGCGGATCGGCCACGAGATCGAATTCGTCCTGGTCGGGCCTGACGGCGCCGCGTTGCCGTCGAATCTCTGGGCCCAGTACGGACTGGCGGGCCTGCTCGAGCACGAGGACTTCGCCCGCGATGTGATGGCGGCGGCGACCGCCGCCGGGGTGGGCATCGAACAGTTCCACCCCGAATACGGCCTCAACCAGTTCGAGATCTCGCTGCGCCCCCGCACGCCGGTTGCCGCGGCCGACCATCTGGTGCTGATGCGCATCATCATCGGCCGGGTGGCGCGCCAACACGGATTGCGGGTCAGCCTGTCCCCGGTCCCGTTCGCCGGGGCGGTCGGTTCCGGCGCACATCAACACTTCTCGCTCACTCGAGACGGCAGCCCCGTGTTCTCCGGCGGGTCCGGCCCGCACGGAATGACACCGCAGGGGGCGAGCGCGATCGCCGGTGTACTCGCAGGCCTGCCAGCTGCCCAGGGCGTCCTGTCCGGCTCGATCCTGTCGGGTCTGCGCATGCAGCCCGGGCACTGGGCTGGTGCGTATGTGTGCTGGGGGAGTGAGAATCGCGAAGCCGCGGTTCGCTTCCTGGCTGGCGGCTCTGGCAACCCGCACGGCGCCAACGTCGAGGTGAAGATCGTCGACCCGTCGGCCAATCCCTACCTCGCCACGGCCGCCATCCTCGGGCTTGCCCTCGACGGGATCGAGCGCAATGCGCCCCTGCCGAGCGAGACCACGGTGGACCCGGCCACCCAGACGGTGCAGCAGCGCGCCGAGGCGGCTACGGTACAACTACCCGATCAACAGACGGATATTCTCGCCGCCCTTGATGATTCCGATCTGATTCGGAGCATCCTCGGTGATCCGGTAGTCGACATGCTGGTCACGGTCCGGCGCCACGAGCAGGACAACTACGGCGATCTCACTCCCGATGAGCTGGCCGCGAAGTTCCGGTTGGCTTGGAGTGTGTGAGCGTTAGCGCACGCCGCGCAGCAACCGGCCCGGCCGGGCCCCGGTGTCGGCACCGTGGCGCCGGGTCACCACCCCGTTGACCACGGTGGCGTCATACCCGCTGGCCCCTTGGATGAGCCGACGGCCACCGGCCGGTAGGTCGTAAGCCATCCGGGGTACGTCCAGAGTCAGGGCGGCCATGTCGATGACATTGAGATCAGCCCGCTTGCCAACTTGGATGACACCGCGGTCCGACAGCCCGAAAAGCTTTGCGGTATCTAGAGTTTGCTTACGCACCACATATTCCAGCGAGAACTTCGGCCCGCGATGGCGATCCCTTGCCCAGTGGGTCAGCAGGAAGGTCGGGTAGGAGGCGTCGCAGATCAGACCGCAGTGCGCGCCGCCGTCGGACAGGCCCGACACCGCCGCGGGACTCTGCATCATCTCGTAGATCGCGCTGTGGTCACCCTCTGCGTAGTTGAAGAACGGCAGCATCAACATGGCGCCGGCATTCGATTCCAGCATCAGGTCGTACATGGTGGACAGCGGATCTTGGCCTCTGGCGGTGGCGATGGCTGCCACCGTCTTGTCCGGAGTCGGTTCGTAATCCGGCGGATCGCCGATCGCATAGAGCCGGTCGGTGCTGTACTGCGCGAGCGCGAACAGCCCGTCGAGCAGCACGCCGGGAGCAGGCGCCACATCCTCCTCGGCCAGGATCGCGGCTTTGACCGCAGGATTCGCCAGCTGCTCTGCCAGTTCCTCGCGGCCGAGTTCTGCCTTGAGCCGCCGGAAGGTCGGGCGGTGGGTGAAGGCGTGGTAGCCCGGGAAGCCCAGCAGCATACCGAACGGGCGGGCGGCAAACTGTGCGTAGAGCTCGATCCCGTTCTCATGCGCCTTCTCGGCCCGGTCGAGCTGCTGGCGCCACAGCTCGGGGGCATGGGAGGCCTGGATCAACGTGAACGAGACCGGGAGGCTGATGTCATCGGAAAGCTTTGCCATCCATTCCATTTCGCGCATGCACGCTTCGGCGGGGCTCTCGCCCGCGGTGCCCTGCGGGGCCACTTCGAAAACCGCCTGCCCGCCTGCAGCCATCGCCCGGCCGAGGCCGAACAGCTCGGCCTCGGCCGCATAGGTGCCTGGCACCGCCTGCCCGTCGATGGCCCGGTGCGCCTCGGTGCGTGAGGTGGAGAAGCCCAGCGCCCCCGCTTCGATGGCCTCCTGCACGATCCGCGCCATGGCGGCGATATCGTCGGCGGTGGCTTCCTCGTTGTTGGCGCCACGTTCGCCCATGGCGTAGCCGCGTACCGGCCCGTGCGCGATCTGCGTTCCGTAATCGACTGCGAGATGGCGCTTCTCGATGGCGTCGAGATACTGCGGGAAACTTTCCCACTGCCAGGTGATGCCCTCGGCCAGTGCACTGCCCGGGATGTCCTCGACACCTTCCATCAGTTCGATCAGCCACTGTTCCTTACCGGGGCGCACGGGTGCGAAACCGACGCCGCAGTTGCCGCTGACCACGGTGGTCACGCCGTGCATGCTGGAGGGCTCGAGCGTCTCGTCCCAGCTGACCTGGCCGTCGTAATGCGTGTGCACGTCCACGAATCCGGGTGCGACGATCCGGCCCGTTGCATCGAGGGTCTCGACGGCGTCCGTTTCTATCCCCGGCCCCGTATCGCCGCGGCGGCGTACCTCGACGATGCGACCGTCCTTGACGCCGATATCGGCCTGGAAGCGTTCTTTGCCGGTGCCGTCGACGACAGTTCCGCCGGTGATCTTGAGGTCGAGCATCGTTACTCCCTAAACCAGGCCGGTGGCGTCGAAGATCCATGACATGTCCGCGGCAGCGAAGTCCGCCAGCCACGTCGGCGGGGCGTGGTTGGCCAGTGCCCCCATATCCCAGTAGTCCTTCCACCGGGTGATCTTGCCGTCCTCCACGCGATGCACGGTGACGAACTGCAGCACCGCCGATTCGCCAGTGGCCCAATGCCATTCCTCGTGATGTTCGTACATGACATCGGCGCCGTCGGCGACCAGCAGTCCGGTGAAGTTCTCGTAGGAGGCCAGCGGTTCGAGGCCGATCTTGAGCCGCTTGACGATGTCTTCCGGGCCGCGCGCCGCCGCCGTCGGACCGACCGGCATATCCAGATAGATGCAGTCCTGCGACAGATAGGTTTTCAGCTCGTCCCAGTCGCGGCGCGACAGTGCCGCCCACATGCCGAGAACCGTGGCTTTCACGTCAGTGGCCTCGTCGGCCACCCGAACCTCAACGGACATCGGCAAGTTCGCCTTTCTGGGTGGGTGCAGGTGTCGACCGCCCGGCGCGCAGGAAGCTGCCGGTGCGCTGGTGGCCGAGCGTCGGTGTGGGTTGACCGTCACGGAACACGGCGCGACCGGCGACGAACACCGCGGTGACGGTGTCGTCGTTGCGGTTGACCATGCGCGACAGGCCGCCGTACTGCTCGACCTGCTCCTCGGCGTAATCGTCGAGTGTCGCATCGAGTTTCGTGGGGTCGATCACCACCACGTCGGCGCGGTCACCGACCCGCAGGTGCCCGGCGTCGATCCCGTACCAGTCGGCCAGTTCCCCGGTCAGTCGGTGCACCGCGTGTTCGACGGTCATGAACGGCACCCCGGCGCGCTCGGCATCGCGGACATGCCGCAGCAGGCGCAGCCCGAAGTTGTAGAACGCCATATTGCGCAGGTGCGCGCCGGCGTCGGAGAAGCCCATCTGGATCCCGGCGTCGCCGGCCAGTTTCTTGAGCACCTCGGGCCGGTGGTTGGAGATAGTGGTGCGCCAGCGTAGCGCCCGGCCGTGTTCGAGGACCAGGTCGAGGAAGGCGTCTACCGGGTGCAGACCGCCGCGGTCCTTGCCGACCTGGCCGAATGACTTGCCGATCACAGTCGGGTCCGGGCAGTCGACGATATCGGCGTCGAAGAAGTCCCGCTGCCACACCCGCACTCCGAGCTTGCTCTCGTACTGCTTGCGGAACTGGCGGCGGTAGGCCTCGTCGCGCATCATGTCGTTGCGTTCCACCTCGTCCTGCAGGTGCAAGGCCGCCGCACCCGCGCCGAACTCCTCGAAGATCACCAGGTCGATACCGTCGGCATACACCTCGAACGGCACCGGAAGGTGCTGCCAGCGGAAGTCGCCGCCGAACCGGTTCACCATTCGCGACAACGGTGTAAAGATCAGCCACGCGTACGGGTTGGATTTCACGTCGGCGGCCGAGAGCAGGCTGGTCTTGAGCTTGCGGCGGCCCACGCCCAACGACTGCACCACATTCGAGACCAAATTCAGTGGGTTCTCGATATCCGGCCCGGACTGCAATACCCGGCCGCGTCGGCGCAGTATCGATTTCAGCCTGCGCAGCTCGCGCGGTTTGGCGTAGGTCGAGGGCAATGTACGTGACCGGCAGATCTCGCCGTCGAGCTTGTCGAACAGCAGCTGCATCGACGACATCCCGAGGAAGCCGGAATCCAGCGCATCGACGAGCCAGCGCTCCATCTGGGCCAGCTCGGCGGGGGTGGGCTGATCATCACTGCGGGTTGCGCGGTCGAGACCCATTGTGGCCGTGCGTAAATCGGAGTGGCCGATGAAGGCCGTCACATTAGGTCCCAGGGGCAATGATTCCAGGGCGGTGATGTATTCGGTGCAGTTCGACCAGGTTTTGTGCGTTTCGACGGCGCCGATCACGTCCTCGCGGGGGATCGCCTCGACGCGGCCGAAGATATCGCCGGCGTCCACCCCGTCGACGTGGATGGTCGACAGCGAGCACGAACCGAGTGTGATGGTTGTGACGCCGTGGCGCACCGATTCCGACAGTGAGGGCCGCAGCAGCACTTCCACGTCGTAGTGGGTGTGGATGTCGATCAGTCCCGGCAATACCCACTTGCCTTCGGCGTCGATGACGTCAGCGCAGCCCGCCTCGTCGAGGTGGTGCGGGGTGATCGTCGCGATATGGCCATTCTTGATGCCGATATTGCGGGTGCAGGACGGAGCTCCGGTGCCGTCGAACCAGCGGCCATTGCGGATGATCGTGTCGAAGGTCACAACCGCTAATAGAACCTGTTCCAGTCGCGGGTGTCAACGATTTAGTGAACACATTTGTTGATGTGTTCACAGGCTCAGTTCCAGTCGGCCGGGTCCCAGTCGGCCTGCGCGCCCTCGACGACCTCCGGCGCATACTCGATGAGGTGACTCCCTTACAGCGCTACATCGCCGAAGAGATCGCCACCGATCACGTGGACGGATTGCTGTCGCGCCGTGAGGCGATGCGCCGCCTGGCGCTGCTGGGTGTATCCGCAGCTTCCGCAACAGCTTTGATCGCGGCCTGCAGTGACGAGCGCGGCGCTACCCCGGCCTCGTCGATTGCCTCCGGGAGTACCGGCACCCCCGCTTCGGCGGCGGGGACGGCTCCGGGAATGGAGGAGGAATTGCCGACCACCGATATCACCTGGGCCGGTCCGGCCGGCGAACTGAAAGGCGCGTGGGCCGAAGCAGCCGATCCCAAAGGTGCGGTGCTCGTCATCCACGAGAACAAAGGACTCAACAGCTGGGTAAGGACGGTCGCCGGCCGGCTCGCCGGGGTCGGGTACTCGGCGCTGGCCATCGACCTACTCTCCGAGGAGGGCGGGACCGCCACCTTCACCGATCCCGCGGAAGCCACCGCCGCGCTGGGCAAGGTCGATCCGCAGCGCTTCGTCGCCGACCTGAAGTCCGGCGTCGAGGAGCTCGGGCGCCGGGCACCGGGCAAGAAGCTGGCGGTGGTGGGCTTCTGCTTCGGCGGCGGGCTGACCTGGCAGCTGCTGGCGGCGGGCGAACCGCAACTGGCCGCGGCGGTGCCGTTCTACGGCCCGTTCCCCGACGGCGCTGATCTCGCCGGGTCGAAGGCGAACGTCCTCGGCTTCTACGGCGCGCTCGACACAAGGGTCACCTCGACCCAGGACGCGGCCAAGACCGCCTTGGACAAGGCCGGCCTGAACCACCTGCTGGTCGTCGAACCGAACGCCGACCACGCGTTCTTCAACGACAGCGGACCGCGGTACAACGCCGAGGCGGCGGCCGATGCCTGGCAGAAGCTGCAGGAGTGGTTCGGGAAATACCTGGTCTGATTGCCGCGCGTCGAGCTACTGCGCGTCCAGGTGCAGCGCCACCGTCACCCGGCCCCGGTCGTCGCGCGTGGCCACGGCGTGCCCGGTGCGCTCGGTGCCGTCGAGGGCGATGGTCATCGGTGCGCCCGCGCCGAGGAAATTGCGCCACCACGATTTCTGGTCGGGCATCGAGACCCCGATGGTGATGTCGTCGCCGGTGCGGCGATATCCGATGGGGAGACTGAACGTGCGCCCGGATTTTCGGCCGACGTAGCTGATGGTGGTGATGTAGCGCTCGACGAATCGGCCCACCACCGGGGCGCCGGCCAGCGCTGTCACCCCCGCGTTGACGAGGTTCACGAAGCGTTGCAGCGGTCCACCGAAAGGCACACCAGGCATGATGCCGGGTGATGGAATCCACGCTGAGCGCTGTGCTCGATTCGTTAGACCTCGACCAGGTGTCAACGACCCCGGGATCGGGGATGTTCGTCGGTAAGCAATTCGACGGACCGGCCCACCACATTCTGGGTGCCCACATCGCCGCCCAGGCTCTGATGGCGGGGGCACGCACCGCCGGCGGCCGCGCGCCGCACAGCATGCACGTCTACTTCCTGCGCCCCGGCGACGGTAGGTATCCCGTCGATTTCGAGGTCGCCCCGCTGCAGGACGGTCGCACCTTCGCGGCGCGACGGGTCACGGGCCGGCAGAACGCAACGGTGCTGATGGAAGCGACCACCTCGTTCAGTTCCGCAGTGCAGGACATCGAGTACCAACCGAGCATGCCCGTGGTGGCCGAACCGGAATCGCTGGCATCGATACCGGCTCACGGGACGTGGACCAGTCTGGACTGGTTCGAGCGACGCAATGTGACCACCGCCGAGGGGGCAGCGCAAAGCCGAATGTGGTTGCGTCCCAGAGGTGATATTCCCGACGACCCCGTGCTGGCCGACTGTCTGGCGGCCTACCTGTCGGCAGTCACCCTCATCGAGCCCACCCTGGTACCGCGGTGGAAGACGATGGCCGGGCCGCCGATCTCGGCGATGCGCGGACACTCGGTGTGGTTCCATCGGCCGCCGAGGATGTCGGACTGGTTGTTCTACGACGAATCGAGCCCCAGTGCCACCGCGGGCCGGTCCCTGGCGACCGGCACGATGTTCAACCGCAACGGTGAACTCGTGTGTACCGCAACGCAGGAAATCTACTTCCCGCCCAAGCGGGAGTGAACCGTGGCGGGGGAGTTCATCGACCATTCAGGTCCCGGTTGAGCTGCTGTTGATGACCGCACACGCCACCCCGATGTGATGCTCCCATGATGCGGGTCGTGCAGGTCGCGAATTTCTACGGCCCGCGCTCGGGCGGCCTGCGTACCGCGGTGGACCGACTCGGTGCGGAGTATTGCGCCAGTGGCCACGAGGTGTTCCTTATCGTGCCAGGACCGCACGCCGCCCGCAGCCAGCTGTCGTCGGGTGTCACCCGAATTTCGGTGCCGGCCCGCAAGATTCCGCTCACCGGTGGGTACCGGGCGGTGCTGCCCCGGCCAGTGACGGCCTTGCTGGAATCACTCGAGCCCGACGCGATCGAGGTATCGGATCGCTGCACGCTGCGCTCACTGGGGCGGTGGGGTTCTCGCCACGGCGTGACCACGGTGATGATCTCCCATGAACGACTGGACCGACTCACGGGCCAACTCTTGCCGCCCGGAATTGCCAGGCGGGTAGCCGATTACGCGAACCGTCGCACTGCGCAGGAATACGACACCGTGCTGTGCACCACTCAGTTCGCCCGCGAGGAGTTCGACAGGATCCGGGCGCCCAACGTACTGACTGTTCCCCTCGGCGTCGATCTGGACGTGTTCCATCCACGCCATTTCTCCGCCGCGGTGCGTGGCCGGTGGGCGTCTCCCGCGCAGCTGCTGCTGGTGCACTGCGGTCGGTTGTCGGTCGAGAAACGAGCCGATCGAAGCATTCACACCCTTGCGGCACTTCGGGATTCGGGAATCGACGCACGGCTGGTGATCGCCGGTGACGGACCGCTGCGCCATCGGCTGGAACGCCAGGCGGGCCGCCTACCTGTCGATTTCACGGGTTTCATCGACAGCCGGGAGTCGGTCGCGGCGCTGCTGGCGTCTGCCGACGTGGCGTTGGCGCCAGGGCCACACGAAACCTTCGGACTGGCCGCGCTGGAAGCCCTGGCCTGCGGTACCCCGGCGGTAGTGTCCCGCACCTCGGCGCTGACCGAAATCCTGACGGCCGACAGTGGTGCGTGCGCCGACAACGACCCCGACGCCATCGCCGCGGCGGTCACCGGGATCATCGGCCGACCGGAGCGGGAGCGCCGCCACGATGCCCGCCGGCGGGCGGAACGTTTCACCTGGCCGAGCGCGGCGCAGGGCATGCTGACCGCGCTGGGTGCGTTTGGCGCCTGACGATTTGGGAACCCCGAGTTATTGACGGGGCTGTCGTAGGCGCGGCCCACCAATCAAAGGAGCCGTTATGGCTACCAACACCACCATGTGGATTGTCATCGGGATCGTCGCGGCGGTGCTTGTTCTGGGTGCGCTCGCCTGGGCAGCCCGCAGCAGGCGCAATCACAAGCTGCACAGCGAAGCCGAGCGGATCCGCGGCGAAGTCGAGCAGGAATCGGCGGTGGTCGCCCGCCGGGAGGCGCTGGCCGACGAGACCGCCGCCAAGGCGCGGGCCGCCAAGGCCGAAGCCGAGGTCAAGGCCGCCGAGGCGGCCCGTCTCGAGGAGCGTGCGCAGTCGCACCGCGTATCCGTCGAAAGCTCGCGCGATGACCTGGACGAACGTCGGGCTCACGCCGACAGCATCGACCCGCGTGTCAAGGCCGACACGAACGACGATGCCGAAGTGATCGACGACCGCTCGGACAACCGCTTGGAGAACACTGCCGGCGCCGTCGAGGAGTCACCGCACGCCGCTCACCGGCGCTAATCGCTGCGGTCCCAAGGTGACCGGCAGCGTCGACCAGCCGCGCAGGACCCGGGTGTCCCGACGGAGGCCAGGGCCCGCCGGTCGCGCATCCGGGAACCGGTTGAAGAAGGAACTGAGTCCCACCTCGCCCTCGGCACGGGCCAGCGCGGCACCGAGGCAGAAATGCCGTCCACCCGAAAATGCAAGGTGCCGAGCAGCATTGGATCGCTCGATGTCGAATCGATCGGGATGCTCGAAAACGGCGGGGTCACGATTGGCCGCCGCCAGATAGATCACCACCATCTCTTCGCGAGCGACGCGGGTGCCGGCCACCTCGGTGTCGACCCGGGCCACCCGGCCGCTGAGTTGCACCGGCGAATCGAACCGCAGGATCTCCTCGACCGCACCGGCCCAGAGCGCCGGATTGTCCTGCAGCCGGGCGAGCTGATCCGGGGCATCCATCAGCAGGCGGATCCCGTTGCCCAGCAGGTTCACCGTCGTCTCGAACCCGGCGGCGAGCACCAGGCCGGCGACCGCCCGCAACTCGTCGTCGTCGAGGTGCGCGTCGCAGTCGGAGATCCGGATCAACTCGCTCATCAGGTCATCGCCCGGCTCGCGCCGCAGGCGCTCGAGATGATCTGCCAGCCAGGTGTTGAAACCGTCCAAGCCATCCTGCACCCGGCGGTACTGCTTCCACGTCAACCCGATGTCCAGGCTGGGCGCCGCCAGCTCGCCGAACTCCAGGATCTTCGCACGCTCGCTGTCGGGCACGCCGAGGATGTCGCTGATTATCGCGACCGGGAGTTGGGCGCAGTACCGGTCGACGACATCGACGGCGCGTGTTTCGGTAGACCCTTTCGCCGCCAATTCGTCGAGCAGTGCCTCCGCGGTGGCCGCCACCCGGCCCCGCAGTGCCGCGACAGCCCGCGGAGTGAACACTGACGAGACGGTCTTGCGATACCGGGTGTGCTCAGGCGGTTCGACCGCGAGCAGTGACGGTGGCCGCAGCGGATGCAATCCCGGTGTCCTGGTGCGGTTTTCGAGCCGGCGCAGCGGGCTGGGCAGGTTGGAGCCCAACGAGATGACGCGGAAATCGTCCGAGCGCAGCAACTCGTGGGCGACGCCGTGATCCACCGTCAGATACCCGGTGCGGCAGCGGATCAACGGTTGCCCGCGACCGCGCAGTTCGTTGTAGAACGGGACGGGATCGGCCCGGACGGCCGGGTCGGCGACCAGGCGGGCCTGCGGATCACCGCGTCGCGCCCCGATGTTGACCAGCGCGCGGACCACGCCGTGCATCGATATCCAGTGCAACTGCTGCTTCATGTGAATCACGCTACGAGTACCACGGAGAACGTGCCAGCCTGGTGATTCGCTGTGACTGCTGCGTGGTCAACGCATACGCTTCGAACATGATTGCGCGTCTCGCGGTGTTTCCGGTGACTCTGGGTGTCGTGCTCGGCGCCATCGCGGCCGCAGGGTCCGCGTCCAGTGAGGTCCCCGCGGCCTGCGACTTCACCCTCAGTGCACCCAGCGTCGTCGAGGTGTCCGGCACCCAGATGGTGACCGCCACGCTGACCCCGGCGGCATGTAAGGGCACGGCGAACCCGAAGTCGTCGCAGGTCTGCATCGCCGCATCCGGTGCCAGCCCCGGCCGGTGCGAGTTGGCCAACGGTTATGAGATCGCGCAGGTCTACCTGTCGCCGTACATCCCCGGGGTCAACTATGTCGCGAACGGCACGGGCTGCGCCGGGATCGCAACGCCGTCGGGCGCCATCTGTTCGTCGATCGGTCCGAAAGCCGCCACCCTGTAGTCGGGCGAGGTCGGTCACCGCGGGGTCCAACGGACCGGCAGCCGCTTGATCCCGTGGATGAACGACGACAGCAGCCGCGCCGGCTCATCCGTCACACGGATATCGGGGATCTGCGCATGCAACTCCTCGAAGGCCACACTGATCTCGCGGCGGGCGAGATTCGCGCCGAGGCAGAAGTGCACACCGCCCCCGCCGAATCCCAGATGCGGGTTGGAGTCGCGACGGATGTCGAAGCGCCACGGATCCTGGAACCTCTCCTGGTCTCGGTTGGCCGAGCCGTACCAGAGCGTGACCTTGTCGCCGGATGCCATCGAAACGCCGCTGAGTTCGATATCGCGGGTCAGCGTGCGGCGCATGTAGATGACCGGCGACGCCCACCGGATGATCTCTTCGACCGCGGTCTTGCTGTGGCCGTTGAAATCACGCCACCAGGTATCGCGCTCCTGCGGATAGCGGGTCAGGGCCAGCAGGCCGTGGCTGATCGCGTTGCGGGTGGTCTCGTTTCCGGCCACCACCAGCAGGATGAAGAACGAGGCCACCTCGGCCGAGGTGAGCCGTTCGCCGTCGACCTCGGCGTGGACCAGGCTGGTGGTCAGATCCTCCTGCGGGTGGTCTCTGCGGTCGTCGGCCAGCGCGTGTGCGTAGGCGCCGATATCCATCGCGACCTTGACGAAACCGTCGAAGTCGGTGGTCAGGTCCGGATCTCCGAACCCGAGGATGACGTTCGTCCATCTGAAGATCGAATCGTGATCCGCGGCGGGGATGCCCATCATGTCGCAGATGACCTGTAGCGGTAACGGGCCGGCCAACTCGGCGACCAGTTCGGCGTTACCGTCGGGGTGCTTGGCGACCATGTCGGCGACCAGACGGCGGGCGCGATCGCGCACCGCGGCCTCGACGCGAGCCACCACTTTCGGGGTGAACGCCCGGCTGACGATCGCCCGCAGGCGCTGATGACGCGGATCGTCCATCGCGATCATCGAGCCGAAATACTCTGCCAGTTCCGGTGTTTGGTCACCAATCGTGATCCCGCCGCTGGAACTGAAGACATCGGGGTGGCGGCTGGCGAAATGCACGTCGTCGTAGCGGGTGAGCGCCCAGTGCCCCTGTCCGGGATCGAAACCCGCCAGCCCGGTCGTCGCGCCGAAGAACGTGATCGGGGACTCCCGGCGCAACGTGGCGAAGGCACCCTCGCGGATGTCGTCGTCAAGGGCCCAGAATTCCCACGCGGACAGGTTGATGTCGGGCAGCGGTACATCGGGCGGCGGCGCTCCGTTGACAGGTGTCAGGATTCCCACCAGGGGAGCCTAGATTCACCTGACTTCACCACGTGGCCAGATGGAGAGATCGCGCCGGGATGAGGAAAGCTGGTTCGGTGAGCATGAAGCGCACGACAGCCGCCGAAGGACTACCGGCCCTGGTGTGTGGCGCCTGCGGCGCGCGCTACGACGTCTCGACCCTGGCCTGGCGCTGTAACTGCGGCGGGGTGTTCGACATCGATTCGGCACCCGCCCTGGATATCACCGCGGTACAGGGGAGTCGTGGTTCCCTGTGGCGCTACGAATCGGTGCTGCCCGTGCCCTTCGATGCCGAAATCAGCCTGGGCGAAGGCAGATCGCCGATCGTCGAGGCACGAGGGCTGCCCAACGTCGGGCTCAAGGCGGACTTCCTGATGCCGACGCTGTCGTTCAAGGACCGCGGCGCGGTGGTGCTGGCAACCCTGGCCAAGCGCCTCGGGGTGACCTCGGCACTGGTGGACAGCAGTGGGAACGCCGGGACGGCCGCGGCGGCGTACTTCGCCCGCGCCGGCATCCCGATCCAGGTCTTCGTCCCGGCCTCGACATCGCCCGGCAAGCTCGCCCAGATGCGGGCCCACGGCGCCGAGCTGACCCTGGTCTCCGGAACCCGCGCCGACACCTCCTCGGCGGCGCTGGACGCTGCCGAGGCGCCGGGAGTGTTCTATGCGAGCCACGTCTTCCATCCGTATTTCCTGCACGGGGTGAAGACCTACGGTTACGAGATCTGGGAGCACTGCGGCGGCGAGCTGCCGTCGACCGTCGTGGTGCCCGTCGGCAACGGCACCATGCTGCTGGGCTGCTATCTGGCGTTCCGGGAACTGGTCGGCGCGGGTCTGGCCGCGAGGATGCCGACCCTGGTAGCCGTGCAGGCGGCGGGTTGCTCGCCGCTGGAGGTGGCCTTCGCCGCTCGGCAGGACACGGTGGCCCCGGTGCAGGCGCAGCCGACCGTCGCGGAAGGCATCGCGATTGCGGCGCCACCGCGAGGTGCACAGATCCTGGCCGCAGTGCGCGCCACCGGCGGCACGGTCGTGGCGGTCAGCGATGCGCAGGTGCGGGCCGGGCGGGCTGAACTTGCCGCGCAGGGTCTCTATGTGGAGCCGACGTCGGCGGTCTGCTGGGCCGCTGCGCGGGTGGCCGCCACGCCTGCACCAGAACGTCCCTGGAACTGGGAGTTGGCGGTGGAGCTGCTGCGTGCCGACAACGTCATAATTCCGCTATGCGGTGCGGGGTTAAAAGCACCGGGCTGACTGGGTACACAGGCGCCATGCCATCCGTTTCCCGCACATTCACCGTCACCGCAGCGCCGAAGCAGGTTCTGGACTATCTGAAGGATTTCGCCAACGCCGAGGAGTGGGACCCAGGTACCCAAACCTGCACCCGCATCGACGACGGCCCGGTCACCATCGGCTCCAGTTGGCACAACGTCTCCAAGATCGTCGGAGTCACCGCCGAGCTCAAGTACGTGCTGCGGGAGCTGACAGAGAGCCGGCTGGTCTTCGAGGGGACCAACAAGTCGGCCACGTCCACCGACACCATCGTCGTCACGCCCGCCCAGGGCGGAGCCCAACTCGACTATCGGGCCGACCTCGAAATGCACGGCCCGGCGAAGCTGATGAGCCCCGCGATGAAACTGGTTTTCGAGAAGCTCGCCGGCGAAACCGAAACCCAGATGACCAAGGTGCTGAATTCGTTGAGCGGGTAGCTCAGCCGAGCTTCCAGTTCGTCGCGCGGCGTAGCCCTGCGCGGAGTCTAGGCGTGGGGGATGAGCGCCATGATGTCGTTGATGGTCTTGCGCAGGATCATGCCGGGCTGCCATTGCGGAAGGCTGATCTGGCTTCCCGTCGCGGCGAAGGGAACTGTTCCCGCATTGGCGCCGCATTTGGGCCAGGCGGCCATTCCCTGAGTGCGCGCGACATTCTCTGCGACCCGGATCTGCTCCTCGCGTGAGGCGGTGGCGGGCGAGCCGAAACCGCCGTTGGAAGTCCAGGTCGCCTGGCTGAACTGCAGACCGCCATAATGCCCGTTGCCGGTATTCGTCGACCAATTTCCACCGGATTCGCATTGTGCAATCGCATCCCAATTCGCGGTGTCCGCATGCGCGGTGCCGGTGGATGCGGAGAAAAGCCCGGCGATGATTGCGACCAGGAAGGCACCGGTGATTGCCGCCGTTGCGAAGAACTTCCGGATGGATTTCATATGGCATGTTTCGCCCCAACTGACGCAAGCGTTACTTCGGTCACAAAAGTTTTTTTGGGGGCGTCAGTGATGTGCCCGAGATTGCGTCGTGACCTGTCCGGCACGAGGGCACAAATGGGGCTGCGACGAGCGCGCGGCGCCCACGCTTCACCGCAGGGACCTGGCCTGTGCTGGTTAGGGTGGCGTGGTGAAGATCAGATTCGGTGTAAGCCTCGGTGCTGACACCGGTCCCGAACATCTCGGCGCGATCGTCGACCGGTTGGAAGCTGCCGATGTCGACTCGTTGTGGTTCTCCGAACTCGTCTACTCGAAAGCCGTCGACCCGTTCGTCGGGATGGCGTTCGCGCTGGGGCGCACCCAGCGCCTCAAGGTCGGCACGTCGGTGGCGGTACTGCCCGGCGGCCGGCACCCCGTGCTGGTGGCCAAGACGTTGGCGTCGTTGGCCGCCCTCGGCCCCAAGCGAGTGCTCCCCGCTTTCGGGTTGCGGTCCGCGATCCCGTCCGAACGGGAAATATTCGCGGTTCCCGACGGGCAGCGCGCGGCGGTGTTCGACGAATCGCTGCAGCTGCTGCGCGCGGCGCTCGCCGGCGACGACGTCGACTTCGCCGGCGACTTCTTCACCGTGACCGGGGCCGGTGTCGGTGACCCCACCGCCGTGCCGCTCGACATCTGGCTGGGTGGTTCGGCTCCCGCGGCGTTTCGGCGGATCGGCCGCTTCGGCGACGGCTGGCTGGGCAGCTTCCTGACCCCGGATGAAGCGCGGCGGGCCCGTGAGCAGATTCAAGCCGAAGCCGCGCAGGTCGGCCGTGAGATCGAACCAGACCACTTCGGGATCAGCCTGGCTGTCGCCGAGGGCGGCCTCGGCGCCGAGGCCGTGGCGGCGATCCGAAGCCGACGACCCGATGTCGAGCCCGCCGACCTCATCGCCGGCAGCTGGGCCGATCTGCATCGCCAGCTCGACGGTTACATTGCAGCCGGCCTGACGAAATTCGTCGTGCGCCCGGCCGGACCGACCGGGGCCGACGAGTTCATCGACCGCTTCATCGCCGAACTGCTGCCACGAGAGAACTGAACCGGCCGCGGAAATCCCGGCAGCGCTGGTGACCGAGCCCGCTGGACGGGCGGGACGTGTGCGGGCTCGTTAGCATGCGAGATCACGTCGGCCATCCCGAAGGAGCGTCATGATCCGCGCAGCAGTCATTACGGCCTCGGCGGTGGTGGCGGCGTTCGGTCTCGCTGCGCCCGTCGCGATGGCCGATCCGGTCACAGCCGGTGCCACCGCCTACATGTTCGGCGCCTGCTACACCCCTGATCTGCCCGTGGTGGAGCAGCCCGGCACGATCATGTACGGCTGCGACGGCACCAGCGTCATGCAGGACATGTCGTGGACCTCCTGGGGTGCCGACGGTGCGACCGGCACGGGCACCGACAACTCCGTGGAATGCCAGCCCAACTGCGCGCAAGGTCGGCGGCTGCTCAATCCGATCATCGTCCACGCGTGGAATCCGCTGCCGCCCAAGACGTCTGGCTGCCCGGCCGGAGTCGACTTCTATAGCGACTACACCGTCGCCTACCCGCAGGACGCCCCGCCGTGGGTGAAGCCCGGCACCTCGTGGGCCGCCGATGTCGACTACATCTACGTCGACGGGATGCCTGCGGTGCATTTCAAGGATCAAAAGCCGCTGAGTTGCTCCGCGGCGGCGGTTCGGCCGGTCTAGCAGCCGGCCGGATCCGACTGGCAGTACGGCGTCGTGCCCGGGAACCGGTAGCGGTGCGTGGCCACCCAGCGGTACACGGCTTCCTGCACTTGCCGGACGCCGACCATTCGATAGAACCTCAGCGGCAGTCGAGTGCCCAGAGCGGCCGAGAGCGCGGCGTTGACGGCTTCGGCGGCGGCGTAGACCTGCCCGGACGAATCCAGCCACCAGACCGACTCGGGTAGCCGCTCCGGCGCAACGCCGAGGCGTTGCGCCGTGCCGGCCTGCTGATACGGCTCAGTCAGCAGCTCACCGGTGCGATCCCAGCGGACCAGGGTGTTGCGGGCCCGGGTGCACATTCCGCACTCACCGTCGAAGAACAGCACGCCGGTCATGAGATCGATTGTCCACCGGGGTCGTGGTCACGGCCGAGTTGGTTGCCAAGGTCCCCGAAGAAGGGACTTTCGCCGCGGCCCATTCCGCGCCGGCGCACTTAACGTCAGGACCATGACGTATGTGATCGGAACAGCGTGCGTGGACATCGCCGACAAATCCTGCGTGGCCGAGTGCCCGGTGGACTGCATCTACGAGGGCAATCGCACCCTCTACATCAACCCCGACGAATGTGTTGACTGTGGCGCCTGCAAGCTGATCTGCAAGGTCGACGCCATCTACTACGAGACCGACCTGCCCGAAGACCAGGAACAGCACCTGGCCGACAACGCCGCGTTCTTCACCATGGTGCTGCCGGGCCGAGAGCAGCCCCTCGGTGCGCCGGGTGGCGCGACCCGGCTCGGGGCTGTTGGTGTCGACACCCCGCTGATCGCAGCCGTCCCGTGCAGGTCAGGTCAGCCGAGCTGATCCAGCGTTGGCTTTTCACGTCACGATCCGGTAAAGAAAGAGCATCGAGCCGCTATACCTGTGCGCGGGTAGGCTCACGCGATGCGGGTCAGCTCCTGGCCTCGCTACCCCGGACAGCGTGACGGCGTTTCTGGATGGCGCATCCAGCGGCGGTGGCGCGGCCCGGGCACGAAGGGAGTACATACGTGGACACCGTGCTCGGTCTCCTGGTGACGCCGACGAATGTCCAGACCGTGCTGGTGGAAGGGCAAACCGGTGACGGAGCCACCCTCGAACACGACGAGTTCACCACCCGGGCCTCCGAGGAAGTGGCCGAGGCTGTGCTCAGCATCGCCGAGGCAGAAGGTCAGCGGCTGCACTCCATCGGCGTGACGTGGAGCGACGACGCCGACCTGGAAGCCTCCCAGCTGCTGGACTCTCTTGCCGGCCTCGGTCTGCACAACATCGTGCTGGTGAAACTTCCGCAAGCCGCCGAAGCGCTGGCCTGCAGCATCGGGCGGGTGATCGGTTACGAACGCACCGCGGTGTGCGTCGTCGAGCCCGATGCGGTGATGCTGTCGCTGGTCGACACCTATGACGGTGAAGTCGAAACACTGGTCAGTCACACCCTCGACAGCGAGAACGCGCTCATCGACTGGGTGACCGCCATCTTCGATCGCGACGACTGGCGCCCCGAAGGGCTTTTCGTGGTCGGTTCGGTCGGTGGGCTCAAAGCCGTCGCAACCCGGCTTGAGGAGGCGCTGGCCTTGCCGGTTTTCGATCCGCCGGAGGCCGAGTTGGCTCTGGCGCACGGCGCCGCGCTGGCCTCTGCCACCTCCGCCGGAGCTCAGTCGCTGTTCGGGACCGGCGAGGAAGACCGTTGGGAGTACACCCCCGAACCGCGTCGCGTCATCAAGCGCAAGTCCTACGCCGCCCCGATGACGATGCTGGTGGCCGGTGCGGTGACTTTCGTGGTGTCGGTTTCGCTGGCGCTGGGCCCCCATCTGGTTCCGGCCCAATCGATACCGGTCGAGAGTCGCGAGGTCCTCCAGACCGCCGGCACACCGCCGATCGCGGCGCCGATCGTGCCGGAGGCACCGCCCGCGGTCCCGGTGGCTGATGCGCCGCCGCCGCAAGCAGTCGACCCGGCCCCGGCACCCGAGGAAGCGCTGCCTCCCGCGCCGGAACCGGAGTCCACCTACGCGCCGGAGCCGCAGGCCCCGGCCTATGTACCCGACGACCCGGCCGCCGTCGCGCCGCCGGCCGATGTGGCCTCGCCCGCGTACGTGCCTCCGCCCGCATACGTGCCGCCGCCGGCGCCGCAGGTGGTGGCGCCGCCCGAACCGCAGACACCGGTTCGGTCCTGGCTCAAGGAAAAGCTGCACCTCGGGAACTGATCAGCCGTCACCGTGGAGGTTCTCAGCCGTCGGTGATCTCGCCCGGTCGACAGATCGGGATCGGTTTACCAGTCAGACCAATTGATCTTTCTGGCCCTGGTAATCGACCTGCCAATGTTTGATGCCGTTGAGCCAGCCCGACCGCAATCTTTCCGGTGCACTGACGGGAGTCAGGTCCGGCATGTGGTCCGCGATGGCGTTGAACATCAGCTCGATCGTCATCCTGGCCAGGTTCGCGCCGACGCAGTAGTGCGCACCGGTTCCACCGAAACCGACATGCGGGTTGGGATCACGCAAGATGTTGAATGCGAACGGATCGTCGAAGACCTCTTCGTCGAAATTGGCCGACCGGTATGACATCAGAACCCGCTGGCCCTTCTTGATCAGCGTCCCGGACAGGTCGTAGTCGGCCAGCGCGGTCCGCTGGAAGGACGTGACGGGCGTCGCCCAGCGGACGATCTCGTCGACCGCGGAGAACGGCCGGTCCCGCTTGTAGAGTTCCCACTGGTCAGGGTGATCGGCGAAAGCGATCATGCCGTGCGTGATCGAGTTGCGGGTGGTCTCATTGCCTGCCACCGCCAGCAACACCATGAAGAAGCCGAACTCGTCGTCGGTCAGCTTGTGCCCATCGACGTCGGCCTGGATCAGCTTGGTGACGATATCCTCGCCAGGTTGCTCGGCCCGGACGGCGGCCAGCTGCATGGCGTACATGATCAGTTCCATGGCCGAGTTGCGGCCGTCGTTGTGTGCGAATTCTGGATCGTCGTCGGCGACCATCTGGTTGGACCAGTCGAAGATCTTCTTGCGATCTTCCACCGGGATGCCGATCAAGCCGGCGATGGCCTGCAGGGGCAGTTCGCAGGACACCTGTTCGACGAAGTCGCCGCGGCCTTCGGCGGCCGCGGTCTTGGCGATGTTCTGGGCGCGCTGGCCGAGGTCCTCGCGGAGCCGTTCGACGGCTCTCGGGGTGAACCCCCGCGAGATGATCTTGCGCAGATGGGTGTGCCGCGGCGCGTCCATGTTCAACAGGACGAAACTGCCGGTCTCGAGCTGATCCTGGGTGGACCCCTCCGGATAGCGGGGGAGGGCGGTCTTCGCCAGGCTGGAGAAGATGTCGCTTCGGACGGAAACCTCCTTGACGTCCTTGTGCTTGGTCACCATCCAGTACCCGCCGTCCTTGAACCCGGAGTCCAGTGGCTGTTCGTTCCACCAGATCGGTGCGCTCTGGCGCAACTGCGCGAGCTCTTCGACTGGCAGTCGCGCGCAATTCAGGTCAGGATCGGTGAAATCGAAACCGGGTGGCAGGCTCGGACTCGGCATCGGCTGGCTCCTTTATTGCGGCGAGATTCGTTTTTTTGCGACATGTTCTAGGTCTCGTCTGCATTGGTACACCGCTGATGGGCGCCCCGTGGCCGGTTCTGAAATCCTTGAACTGAAACGTGTTCCGACCGGAGGAAGAGCACACCAGGACGCGTCGAACCGAGTGAATCGGAGGCTGCCGTGTTTGACTACCCCATGCGGTTTGCCGAGCAGCCCGTCCGGGTTGTGCTGCGGGTGGGCATCGTCGCCGCTGTCCTGGCGGCGATGGCTCTGGTGGAAACACAGTCCCGATCCGGGATGTTGTGGCGGCTACTGACGTTCACCTATCAAGCCAATGTGCTGGCCGGGGCTTATTACTTGTGGACTCTGGTCTCACCTCGGGCCGACAGCAGGGTGGGCCTGCGCGGCGCGGTGGTTATGTACGTCGTCGTGGCGGGCGTGATCTGGAACCTGTACCTGGTGAACCTGAGCATGGGCTACACCGGCCCGAATATCCTGTTGCACATCGTCGTGCCCATTCTCGCCCTTGCCGACTGGTTGCTCGTCGGACACAGCCAGGGCCTGGTCCGCTGGTGGCAGCCGTTGGCGTGGCTGTCCTACCCGGCGGCCTATCTGGGGCTGGCCCTGCTGGTGCTGAACCGGGCCGGTCGGCGGGCGCCCTATTATTTTCTCGACCCCATCAGCATCGGGGTCAGCGGCGTACTGAGCAATGTGGCGATCCTGGCCGTCGGTCTCGTAGTTCTGGGCTACGGCCTGTCAGTCGCCGGACGGATGGCAGTAAAAGCCCGCGTCTTGTCCTTGTAACGAATGGGGCGGCTGAGGTGAAGGAATAACTATGGTGCGTATCGAACCCCGCCGGGTGGCGTTGTCCGCCGCCCTTGGTGCACTCGGAGTTTTGACGGCAGTGACGCTGACGCCGACGGCGGCCGCTGACCCGGTTCCGCTCAGGCCGGACCCCAACCAGCCCGTTCCCGCCCAGGCTGCTCCGGTCCCGCCGGCGCCGGCTCTGGCCGACGCGGCTCAGCCCGGTCCCGTCGCCTCCACTCCGGTGCTCCCCGCTCCCGCTTCGGTGCAGAACATGTCCGCTGATCCGGCCGCACTGCCCGCGCCCGCAACTGCGCCACCCGTCAACGGCGTGCCGCACCTGCCGAGCCCGCAGAACCTGCCGCCAGGCACCACCGACGATCCCACCGAGCCGCCGCAGGGTCATGGGCTGTCGTATCTGCGGGATCTCTGGCACGCCGTCCAGACCCAGGACGTCAGCGGCGGCGACGCGCTGCTGCTCCTGACCCAACGCCCCATGGACGCCGATGCGATGCCGCCGGCCGGGATGCCCGCGGGTCCGCAGTCCGGCGCACCAGGCGCCGTCCCGCCGCCGCTGGATCCGGCAGCTCCTGCCGCCGCTCCGGCTCCTGCGGTGCCGCCGGCACCTGTGGTTCCGCCGGCGCCTGCCGACGTACCGGCGCCTGCGCCAGCTCCGTAGCGAAAGCTCAGCCGGTGGCCTTCGTCGAGGTCGCCGTGCTCGCTGTTGTCGAGGTAGTCGTGCTGGTCGTCGAGGTGCTCGTGCTGGTCGACGTAGTGGCGGTCGACGTCGTGGCGGTCGATAACGTCGGCTGCTGCCGGTACTGGATCCAGGTGTCGCGGTAGATGACCTTGCCGCCAGCGGTGACCAGCAACTCCGTCGGCGATACCGAGTACACCGAGCCGTCGGTCTCGGCCTCGAAGCCGTCGCTGGTCGCCGTTGCCGCAGCCTTCAGGCCGGCGCCGTCACTGACCCGCACTCCGCGGTATTGGTAGCCGCTGCCGACCGAGCAGATCACCACCAGCGATCGTTGCGTGTGCCCCACGGCGACCGCGGTCTGGCCGTCGTCGCAGCGCGCGGCGGAATCCACGAAGCCGCGGCTGTCGGTGGCGTAGGCACCTGAGTCGGCTGACGTGCTGGTAGTCGCCGAGGTGGCACTCGTACCGGTGGTCGTGGGAGTGGCACTGGAGGTCGTCGTCGACGTGGTCGACGTGCTGGATGTCGAGGTAGCGGGGGCCGCATCGGCGGCCGGCAACGCCGTCGGGCCACCCTGGCGGATCACCACACCCGCGAACAGGACGAACGTCGCGAGCAGGGCGCCAAGTCCCGCCAGCATCAGGAAGTTTCGGCTGGACAGCATGTGTCAAGGTAACCACTCTGAGCGGCATTGCCACCGTTGCCCGTGCCGCGTTTCGTGCAAAAGATCTGAGTTGATCATGGCCGCCCACCCCACGCACTAGGCTTTCCACCCGCAGGGCTGGCGGGGCGAGGTCTGCGAAGATCACGAACCTTCTACACGCTGAGGGCGGGACATGATTCGCGAACTAACCATTGCGCTGAGCGCGGCCAGTGCAGTCATAGGCGTCGCCGCGGCGACCGTGACGACCGCACCGACGGCCGCCGCGGCTCCCGCCCAGGATATGGCCGATGTGCCGAACATGGTCTACGGCGTCGAGCTCAGCACGGCCTGCTACAGCTGGGAACGGTTCATCTTCGGCCGCGGAGCCACCGGCCAGACCTACGCCTGCCACTACATCCCAAACCAGTGGCCGCCGGTGGATTCCGGGTTCTGGGTGTGGTCCCCACCGCTATACGGAGTGCAGACGGTGGGTGCGCCGTGTCCCCAGGCGGGCAAGGCCATGGCGCAAACCGTCGACGGCCTTGCACTGGAATGCGCCGGCGCGAAGGGCTGGCAGCAGGACTTCTACGCCTAGGCCTCGGTCCTGAACCGCCTCAGCCCTGAGCAGCGTGAGTCCTAAACCGAGGCCGCGGCGTTCAGTTCCTCCAGGGTGGTCGTCGCCTCGAGGTACTCCTGCACCCAGCGCTGGATCACGGTGGCGGTCTTCTCCACCTTGGTGAACTGTCCGACCACCTGGCCGACCGGGTTGAAGGCGACGTCGACGGTCTCGTTCGGATACTTGTTGGTCGCCGACACCGCGAGCCCGGAAACCATGTACTGCAACGGCATTCCGAGTGGCTTCGGGTTGTCCGGGTTCTCCCAGGCCTCGGTCCAGTCGTTGCGCAGCATCCGGGCCGGCTTGCCGGTGAACGAGCGGCTGCGGACGGTATCGCGGCTGCCGGCCTTGATGTAGGCGGCCTGCTGGACGGGAGTGTTGTGGGCCTCCTCGACCATCAGCCACTGTGAGCCCGTCCAGGCGCCCTGCGCCCCGAGGGCCAGCGCCGCGGCGATCTGCTGGCCACTGCCGATGCCACCCGCGGCCAGGACCGGCACGGGTGCCACTTCCTTGACCACCTGCGGCCACAGCACGATCGAGCCCACCTCGCCGCTGTGCCCGCCGGCCTCGCCGCCCTGGGCGATGATGATGTCGACGCCGGCCTCGGCGTGTTTCTTCGCCTGGCTGGGGGAGCCGCACAGGGCGGCGACCTTGCGGCCCTCGTTGTGGATGTGCTTGATCATGTCCGGCGGCGGGGTCCCGAGCGCGTTGGCGATCAGCGTCATCTTGGGGTGCCGGAGCGCGACCTCGACCTGGGGTGTCGCGGTGGCTTCGGTCCAGCCGAGCAGCTGCAGGGTGCTCTCGTTGTCCTCCGCCGTCAGCGGAACACCGTGATCGGTCAAGATCTTGCGGGCGAAGTCGAGATGCTCCTGGGGCACCATGTCGACGAGCGTTTTGGCCAGCTCGTCGGCGGACAGCCCGGAGTCCATACCCTCGTACTTGTTGGGGATGACGATGTCGACGCCGTAGGTGTGCTCGCCGATGTTCTCGTCGATCCACTTCAGCTCGATTTCGAGCTGCTCGGGGGTGAAGCCGACCGCCCCCAGCACTCCGAAACCACCTGCCTTGCTGACGGCGACGACGACGTCGCGGCAGTGGGTGAAGGCAAAGATCGGAAATTCGATGCCGAGCTGGTCACAGAGTGAAGTGTGCATGCCTGTTCCTTGCTGGGGCGATGGGCGAAACTGAAACGTGTTCTAGTTTAGTACGGCGCCGCTCCAGTTCGTCGGCGACTCCCGGATCTCGTAATGTATTCGGCGTAAACACGTCAGGAGGCCGGCCATATCGAGTGGGACGCGTCGAACCGCCAGCCTGAAAACCCTCGCCTGTTCGCTGGTACTTCTGCTGGTGCTGTGTGCCGGCGATTTTCCTGCATTTGCCCGCCCCGAAGCGGCGCCTTCGACGATCGAGTTGGCACAGGGTTGGCGCTTGGCCTCGGCGCGCGATGTGTCCGCCGACGGGGCGGCAGTCTCCAGCGCCGGCTATAGCGACAGCGACTGGCATGCCATCAAGCAGATGCCCTCGACCGTGCTGGAAGCACTGCAGGATGACGGCACCTATCCCAATCTGTATTTCGGCACCAACCTGCGCGACGACGTGCCGGCGGACCTCTATCAGCAAGACTGGTGGTACCGCACCACGTTCACCGCGCCGGCCGGGCACAGCACCTACGCGCTCGGGTTTCCTGGTATCAACTACCGGGCCGAGATCTGGCTGAACGGCCAGATGGTGGCCGACAGTAAACAGATCGTCGGGATGTATGTCAGCCACGACCTCGACGTCACGCCGTGGATTCGGCCCGGCGAGCAGAACACCCTCGCGGTGAAGGTGACCCCGGAGCAGGCGATCCAGGATGTCGACGGCGTCGAACTGGCCGACAGCTGGTATGACTGGCTCAACTGGAAGTACCTCGGATACCAAGGGCCCCAGAAGAATCCGGCCAACGGCAATTCGTTCCCCCCGGACCGCAACGCCGGTATCTGGAAACCGGTGTACCTGCGGACCTCTGGCGCGGCGACACTGGGGACAGCAACGGTCACCACCGAACTTCCGCTGCCCGCCACCGATTCCGCGCGCCTGACCATCGACGCCGACGTGCGTAACAACTCGTCGCAGAAGATCCGCGGTGTCCTGCGGGCCACCATCACCCGGGCGGGCAAGCCGGGCATCCAGGTCGAGCAACCGGTGACGCTCAATCCCGGCCAACAACGCGAGATCAGTTTCAGTCCAGATGCGTTCACTGCTCTCACGGTGGCTCACCCGGACCTGTGGTGGCCCTACACCATGGGCAAGCCGGATCTCTACGACCTGCAGCTGGAGTTCCGCCAGTACGACCGTGTGGTCGACACCGCCCACCAGCGCTTCGGGATCCGCACCGTCACCCAGCACCGCGATTCCGACGACCAGTTCCCCGAACTGGGGCAGGGCGGCAACTTCTACCTCACGGTCAACGGCAAAGACTTCCTGATCCGCGGCGCGACGTACACCCCTGACCTGCTCTACAAGTACGACCCCGGCCGGGAGACCGCGATCCTGCACTATGTCAAGGATCTCGGCCTCAACATGCTGCGGCTGGAAGGCAAGTTCCCCGGCGATCACCTCACCGAGACCGCCGACGAGCTCGGTATCCCGCTGATGTACGGGTGGATGTGCTGCAACCAGTGGGAGAAGTGGTGGCAGTGGGACGAAGAGGACCGCAACGTCGCGCAGGCGAGTATGCGGTCCCAGATCGAGGAGTTCGGCCCACACGCCTCGGCCTTCATCTGGGCCAACGGCAGCGACGGCCGACCACCCCCGGAGGTGCGCGGCTGGTATCACGACATCCTCGCCGAGGAACACTGGCAGAACGCCGTGGTGGACACCGTGTCGTCGATCAACCACGACGAGGACGGCGATATCGCCTGGGACGGCATCCAGATGGCCGGTCCCTACAGTTGGCGCCCTCCGAGCTACTGGTTCGCCGGTCAATACGCCGCCACCCGCGGATCGTCGGCCGAACAGGGCGACAACGAACACATCCCGCCTTATGCCAGCCTGAAACAGTTCATCCCGGCGGACAAGCTGTGGCCGATCAACGACGACTGGTATTTCCACGCCGGCTCCAACGCGAGCAATTCGCAGCTCTCCAGCATCCGTACCGCGGTGGTCCGCCGGTACGGGACATCGCAAAGCGCCGAGGAATTCGCCCGCAAAGCCCAACTCGCACACTATGAGTCGACCAGGGCCCAGTTCGAGGCGTTCGCCGCGAATGGGTGGGACAACCACAAGATGACGATCTACTGGATGCTCAACAACCACTGGCCGTCGTTCTTCGGGAATCTGTTCGACTACTACCTGCGTCCCGGCGGCGCCTACTACGGCGCCAAAACGGGACTGCGGCCACTATCGGTGGTGTTCGACAGCTACGCCACCGGCGATCACGCCCAGGCGAAGATCACCGCGGTCAACCAGTCACCGCAGAATCAGAAGGACCTCAAGGTCCGGGTTCGCACCTACGATCTCACCGGCCGGGTGCGCGACGACCGCACTGTCGACGGGATCGACATCCCTTCCGGCGGAGCGACTCCGGCGCTGAGCCTGCCGCGGATTCCGGTGGACTCGCCGGTGTACTTCGTG
The DNA here is from genome assembly GCF_025822605.1 of Mycolicibacterium komossense. Lineage (GTDB taxonomy): Bacteria > Actinomycetota > Actinomycetes > Mycobacteriales > Mycobacteriaceae > Mycobacterium > Mycobacterium komossense. Next base: position 79,614 of record NZ_JACKTY010000021.1, read on the forward strand.
CGCTGCGAGCTACTGGATAACTCCGACACGGTGCTCAGCGAGAACGTCTACTGGCAGTCACAGCAGCGCGATGACGTCGGCGATCCGCGCAACGATGCGGCGTTCGACCTCAGGCAGGCCAGCTGGGCGGACATGACGGCACTGAACACCATGGCGCGTGCGCCGCTGGACATCCACGCTCAGCGCGCCTCCGACGACAGTGCCGCCGTGACGATCCAGCTCGCCAACCCGTCCAGACAGGTGGCGTTCTTCGAACGCGCGGAGGTGATGTCGGCGCGCGACGGCGACGAGATCCTCCCGATCGAGTACAGCGACAACTACGTCACGGTGTTCCCCGGTGAGACGGTTACGCTGCGCGCGACGGTACCGGCGGGCTCGGCGGGGACACCGGCGTGGGTTCGGGTCAGCGGGTACAACACCGACCCGGTCGTGGTGCCGGTCAGCCCAGGTGAATAGCCGCCCGTGCGCTAGCGTCACGCCAGGTGCGCGGAGACCGGCGAGTCGACGAGTCCGTAGCCGACGGCGATACGGAACCCCGCCGACGGGTGCGGCGCGGACGGTCGGCTGTTCTAGGCTTGGGCCATGCCTGATCAAGACATCGCCGCCGACCGCCGCGAAATCACCGACGCCCTGATGACCGCACTGAACCGCCGGCACGAGGTGCTCGACGCGATCGTCGAGGCCGAGGACCGGGCGACCGCGGTCGACGCCATCGCGGCACTGCTCGGCACCTCGGCTCGGTCTGCCGAGGCCGTGCTCGGTCTGTCGTTCAACCAACTGACCAAGGATTCGCGCCGGACGATCGCCGCCGAGCTCGACGATCTGAACAGCCAGCTGCACTTCACGCTCAACGAGCGGCCCGCCAGCAAGGGGGAGACGCTGGCGCTGCGCCCCTTCGCCAGCGCCACCGACCGCGATCTGTTCGCCGCGCGCACCGAGGAAATCAAGGCAGCGGGTGACGGTTCCGGTGCTCCCGCAGGCAATCTGGACGACGAGATCCAGGCGGCGCTGAACCGGGTGGCGGCCGAAGAGGCGGCGTGGTTCGTGGCGGTCGAAGGTACCGACAAGGTGGGCATGGTCTTCGGCGAGCTCGTCGACGGCGAGGTCAACGTCCGCGTCTGGATTCACCCCGAGCACCGCAAACACGGCTATGGCACTGCAGCACTGCGTAAGTCGCGTTCGGAGATGGCGGCGTACTTCCCTGCCGTTCCGATGATCGTCCGCGCGCCGGGCGTCGCACCGTCGTAAGGGTGAGCGTCCGCGCGGGAATCGTCGTCACCGGCACCGAGGTACTGACCGGCCGGGTCCAGGACCGCAACGGTCCCTTCGTCGCCGATCGCCTACTGGAGCTGGGCGTGGAGCTGGCGCACATCACCATCTGCGGTGATCGTCCGGCTGACATCGAGGCGCAGCTGCGTTTCCTGGCCGGTGAAGGTGTGGACCTGATCGTCACCAGCGGGGGACTGGGCCCGACCGCCGACGATATGACCGTTGCGGTGGTCGCCCGGTTCTGTGGCCGGGAGCTGATTCTCGACGCCGCCCTCGAGGCCAAGATCGCCGAGATCCTCACCCGTCTGATGGCACGGCGCGCGACAGGCCCCGGCAATGACGCCGATTTCGAGTCGGTGCTCGCCGCCAACCGCAAGCAGGCCATGATCCCGGCCGGGGCGGTGGTGCTCGATCCCGTCGGGACGGCTCCCGGGGTCATCGTGCCCGGCGACGGACCCGGTCGGCCGACCGTGTTGGTGCTCCCCGGGCCGCCGCGTGAGCTGCAACCGATGTGGCGCACGGCCACCGAGACCCCGGCGCTGCAACAGGCGATTGCCGGGCGCACGCAGTACCGCCAGGACACCGTGCGGATGTTCGGCCTGCCGGAATCGGAGTTGGCGGAAACCCTGCGCGATGGCGAACACGTCATCGACGCCTTCGACCGTCTGGAAATCACCACCTGCCTGCGGCGGGGTGAGCTGGAAATCGTCACCCGATACGAGCCGGACGCAGCGCCCGTCTACGACCGGTTGGTCGAGCTGTTGCGTGAGCGCCACCGCGAGGAGGTGTTCTCGACCGACGGTGCGTTGGTCGACGATCAGGTCGCCGAACTGTTGTCCGGCCGGCGCATCGCGACGGCGGAATCGTGCACCGCCGGGCTGGTCGCGGCGCGGCTCACCGAGCGCCCCGGTTCCTCGGCGTATGTGATCGGTGGTGCCGTGGTCTACGCCAACGACGCGAAGACCGAACTGCTCGGCGTGCCCGCGGAGCTGATCGCGGCCGAAGGCGCGGTGTCCGAAGGTGTCGCCGAGGCGATGGCAGACGGAGCGTTACATCGCTTTTCGGCGGATACCGCGATCGCGATCACCGGCATTGCGGGCCCCGGCGGCGGAACCGACGCGAAACCCGTTGGCACCGTGTGTTTCTGCGTGAAGGTGCGCGGCGGTGCGTCAGCCATCAGGACCATGCGACTGCCAGGGAGTCGGGCCGACATCCGCGAGCGATCGACAACCATCGCGATGCACCTGCTCCGACGGGTGCTCACGAGCGAGGAGTGAGCGGGCCAACTACGGGGTGGCGGTCGCGTCGTCCCAGAGTTCCATCATGGTGCCCAAGATGTCCTCGGCCCGCCCGAGGCCACCGAGGTGACTCTCGCCGGGCAGCGTGTACAGCTCGGCGTCGGGCAGCCTGGACACCACGTGCTGGCCGTGCGTATACGGCACGATGTGGTCCAGATCGCCGTGCCACCACCGCACCGGCACCTTGACCTCGTCGAGCCGGAAGCCCCAGTCGCGGGCGAACACCACGACATCGGCGAATGGGGCGGCGAGCTGTTTGCGGCCACCGTTGAGCAGATCGTCGAGGAACATCGCCTTGAATTCCGGGCGGGCCAGCATCCGGCGGTCACCTTCGGGGGACATCCGCGCGTAGAGCTCCAACGCCACGGGGGCGACCGGCCGGATCAGCCGGATTAAGCTGACCGCCGCCAGCCGCAGCGGGAGACCGACGATCGGAAGTGCGGGCGCCACGAAGGACGCCAGCGCCATCACGCCGCCGCCGATGGCGTCGGGGCCGATGGTGGGGGCGACCCCGCCCAGCACGCCGATGGCCAGCACGCGGTCGGGCAGCACGGCCGCGCACCCCAGGGTGTATGGGCCGCCGCCGGACAGCCCGACCACGGCCATCTGGTCGATGCCCAGCACGTCGGCGATCGTGTGCAGGTCGTGGGCGAAGTCGGCGACAGTGCCGTACTGATGCGGGGTGGACGAGCCGATCCCGGGCCGGTCGATGCCGATCAGCCGGATGCCCTGCTGTTCGGCACAGAGCCTGGCCTCCACCGGAATCTGCCTGCGGGCACCGGGGGTGCCGTGTAGCCAGAAAACGGCCCGGCCCTGTGGATCACCGAATTCGGCAAAACCGATCTGGCGATCACCGCCGACGGCAACATTGCCTTCCAGCTTGGGGCGTGCGATGGGGACGACCATGTGGCCCAGTGTCGCATGTGGATTGTGGGCCCCGACACAGTCGGCTCAGACCAGGACGGTCAGTTAGCTACGGGTGCCACCCAGCGTGCTGGTCGCCGCGACGCCCACGGCGTCGCCGCTTCGAGCTGGCCGGCCAACTGCAGCAGGATCGTCTCGTCCGGCGCCATCAGCTGAACCCCGATGGGTAGCCCGCCGGAGGTGGTGCCCAGCGGCAGGGAGATCGCGGCCCAGCCGGTGACGTTGGCCAGCGTTGTCCATCCGGTGGTGGCGAACTCCACGTCGAAGAACGCCCTGGTGGTGCCGCGCGGCTGGTCGAGCAGCGCATACGGCGGCGGGGGAGTCAGCAGGGTTGGCACCAGCAGGACGTCGTGATCGCCCATGGCGGTGACGAAGCGACGGGTCTGGGCGTGGACGGCGTCGATGGCCGCGGCGTAGGCGACGCCGGTGGTGTGGAACCCTTCTCGGACCATCACCCAGGTGCTGGCCTCGAATTCGTCCTCGTGTGGTTCGCGACCGAGATGGGCGGTCGCCATGGCGTGCAGCTGAGCGTTGCTGACGGTATGCAGGACGGCGATCGCATCCGTGACTTCGTCCGGATCGATTGTCGGCGCTCCGGGCTCCACGTGGTGGCCCAGGGATTCCAGCACCAGGCCGGTCGCCTCGACGGCCGCGGCGACCTCGGGGTCGGTGGTGGTGCCCGGGAACGGTGAGGTGGTCGCGATCAGGATTTTCTGCGGGGCGGGCAGTTCATACATCGACGTCAGGTAAGGGGCGGCCGGTGGCGGCGCGGAGTATGGATCGCCCGGTGCGGCGCCCGCCACGATATCGAGTAGCGCCGCGCTGTCGCGCACGGATCGGGTCAGCGCGTGGTTGTTGACCAGACCTTCCATCCCGTGGCCGGCGCCGGGCGCAAACGAGGTCCGCGCGCGCCGCGGTTTGAGTCCGACGATTCCGCAGCACGACGCGGGAACGCGGATGGAGCCGGTGCCGTCCCCACCGCTGGCCGCCGGGACGACGCCCGCGGCCACCGCTGCAGCCGACCCGCCGCTGGACCCGCCGGGGGTGATCAGTGGGGACCACGGGTTGACGGTCGGCCCGAACAGCGACGGCTCGGTGGTGCAGTGGTTACCCCACTCCGGGGTGTTGGTCTTACCGAACACGACGAGCCCGGCCGCCAGGTACCGCTCGATGATCCCGGCGGTCTCCGTCGCGATGTGGGTTCGGAAGGCCCGGGAGCCCATCGCCTCCGGTGCGCCCGCCAGCGACGCGCCAAGATCCTTGAGTAGGAACGGAACTCCCGCCACCGGGCCGGCATCGGGCCCGCGCAGGGAGCCGTCGGCGTCAAGGGTGGCCGCCTGCTCGCGTCCGCGCTCGAACAGGTCGGTGATGACGGCGTTGAGATCGCGCGCTGCCTCCACCCTGGTGATCGCGGCGTCGAGAAGTTCGGTGGCTGACAACTCGCCGGAGGCAACGAGACTGCCCTGCCCGATCGCGTCGACGCCGGCGAGTTCAAAGGCGAGATGTGCGTCCATTAGCGAGGATCTTGCGGGCTCCGGCTGCGGGTGGCAACTCCTGGCGGGACTCGACGGCTTTTCGGCTCAGGGCAAGGGCGATCAGGACGATGGATGTTGGGATCGGTAGCGCGGGTCCCCGTCTGTACTTCCCTTCGACGGCGCCAACGAGGCGGCGCGGAGAGGAAGGGAAGACCCGTGAAACGAGTTCTCGCGGCAGTGATCGGATTGAGCACGGGTGCCACGATCCTGATGGCCTGCTCGGAAAACCAGAGCCACACCAGTGCCAGCAGCAGCCCGGCTGCCAGCAGTGCGACCGCAAGCACAGCGGCCAGCAGTAACGAGGTCAAGGTCGATGGCGCAGATTTGGCCGGCCTGGATCTCAACACCGTCACCTGCGTGAAGTCGGCAGGCAAGATCACCGTGGCCAGCGGTGCCGTCGGCGGCCAACAGGGCATCGGCATCGTGATGACCGATGCCGCCACTCCGACGGTCGAATCGCTGGGCATGGTGGTCGACGGAAACTCGCTGGCCGTCAGCGACAGTATGGGTATGAAGGTCGGCTCCGCTGTGGTTTCGGTGGACGGCAATTCCTACACCATCACCGGTGAAGCCACGGGCGCCGATATGAAGAACCCGATGGCCGGGATGATCAACAAGAAGTTCACCGTCAAGGTGACCTGCAACTGAGCGGAGTAGCTCCGGCGCGCGGCGGGTGTACCAGGCGCGCCCGCCGCGCGTTTTATGATGCAGCCGTGTCGCCCGACCTCGACGAGGACCTGCACCGCGCGCGTCGACTCGCGTTCGCGGCCGAGGAGGAGCGCGCCCGAGACCTGCTGCTATCGCTGTTGGCGCGGATCGCGCAGAGTGGTCGCGAGGATCTGCTGATCGACGTCGTCGCCGAGCTCGGCAGCATCTATCTGACCCGCGGTGCCAATGATGCTGTGGCTGACTGCATTCGGACGATCGGGCCAGGCGTCCGCCAGACACGCTTCCTGCAGGTCGGGTTGTTCGCGGCCGACGGTGAGCATGACGCCGCCGCAATCGAACTGGCGCTACTCGCACCGGAGCAGGATCATCTGCTGACTTACGCCACCATATTGTGCGCCAGGGCCCTCGGCGAGGATGATCTGCACAGCAGGGCAGCGCCGATGTGGGAGCGGGTGATCGCCGACCTCGGCCCACCGGGCGCGGACTCCGGCGAAGCCGACGACCACCTGCTGGTGACAGCGGCCACCGGTTACGGCAGGTTCTGTGTCGAGACCGGTCAGCTGGCCCGGGCGATCCCCTGGCTGCACCGGGCTGGTGCCAGGGCGGCTGCACGCGGCTGGGAACTCGCCACGGCCAGAACGCAATTGGAACGCGGTGCCGCGAGTTGGTCAGCTGGTGACCACCTGATGACGGAGCAACTGGTGGCGCAGGCCTATCCGGTGATCGCCCGCTACGCCCGCGCCGACGACGTATCACGCTGCTGGCTGTTGTTCGGCCTGACCCGGATGGGCGCGGGTGCACTCGAAGCTGCCGACCAGTGCTTCGCACAGGCCGAACGGCACTGGCGTGAGCTCGGCAAGCCCCTGTACATCCACCGTATCCTGCTGCAGCGCAGCTGGATTCCGATCTTCTTGGGCCGGTTCGCCGAGGCGGTCGACCTGGTTGGGCGCGCCAGGGAAGCGCTGGATTCCTGGCCGCGGGCCAGCTGGTTGCAGTACGCCCGACTCGACGATCACCTCGGCACCATCTGGCGCGCCGACGGTCTGGCCGATCTGGGCTTCGACGGCGCCGGTGATCCGTCGGAGAACTGGCAGGCGGCCCAGGCCAGGCAGGCGACTGCGCTGGGGGTGACCTACGCCGAGCCCGGCAGTGCCGCGTACCGCAACGCCGCGGCCAAGCTCGAGCGTGCCGCCGACCTGAAAGTGCCTGCGGCGCTGGCGGTGGATTCGGTGCGTTATTCGATCGCCGACGCGGACGCCAGGTTGCGATGGGCCAGCCGGGTCGCCGCGCCGATGCTGGCAGGTGCCTTCGCCGTGGCCTGGGAGGCCGACAACACCCAGCTGATCAGTGAGCTCATCGAATACCACAGTGCACGCGGCACATTCAGCTCGGTTCCGCCATCCGGGCAGCCGGGGGACTGGGCAACGACCGCCTTGTCGTCAGAGCCTGCAGAGCTGGCGGTGGCCGCAGCGGGACCGCCGGCACCGGTCGCTGCGGGGCTGACCCGGCTGGGCCCGTTGCCACCCCTGCGGATGCAGCCGGACAGCGCACCCATCCTCGGGCGTTACCGTGCCCTGGCGCAGGCGCGATATCACCGCGACGTCACCGCCGCCGAGACCGCCTGGTCGACCTCGCCGTGACCGCTGCCGCCGAGCCCCTCACGCTGGTCCTGAGGTTCGCCGACGTCGGCATTGCGACCTACGCGAGCCTGCGAGTGCTGCGGCAGCCGGCCAGGACTGTCACCTGGGTGGTGGAGCAACCCATTCTGCTGGCGGCGTTGCAGCAGCTGGCAGACGCTCTGCCTGATCCGCACCCTGGCGAGAGCCGCGGACAGGCCGTCGAAAGGGCCCTGACGACTGGGGCGTTCGCCGCCGCGCAGACAGAGCTGACCGTCGCCTACGTGCTCGGTGTCCTCCTGATCGGTCCGGCCGGCTGGGACCTGCTGATGGAGTGCATCGCCCAGCCCCGCGCGGTGTTGTTCGTGACGCCGAGCGCCCGGCTGGCCGGCGTGCCCTGGGGTCTGCTGGCTGTTCCCACCACCGGGCCCACCCAGGAGGAACTGGTCCGGGCGCGAGCGGCAGCCACCACGGCCCGCGGCCAGGAACCGGCGCGGATCCCTTGGCGGCTCGATGATCTGAGCGCGCGCACCGAGGGCTACCGCTTGATGGAGTTGGTGGACGTGCTGATGGCGGCGCCGCCGAATATCGTGCACTCACCGCGCACCCCGACACCGTATTCGGAGTTGCTCGAGCACCCGCCACTGTTGATCCTCGACCCCAAAGTGCCGGGCCAGCGCCCAGATTCGGCACTGGGTTCGGTGTTGGGCCGGCCGACCCCGAAGACTCCGTTGGTGCGGCACTTCGGTGAGCTGACGCGGCGGCAGGAGGTGCTGCCGGGCGCCGGTGCCGCCGTTGACTTGTTCCGGCGCACCGATGCCGACCGCGACTGGCTGGCGGCGCTGCTGCAGCAGGCTCCGAGTCGACTGTTGTTCGTCGGGCACGCGAGCGCCGCCGACGGTGATCTCGGACATGCGGACCGGGCGGCGATCCACCTGGCGGAGCAGCGCGCATTGACCGCCGCCGACCTGATGGCGCTGCGCCTGCCGCTACCGCCGCGGGTAGCGCTGCTGGCCTGCGAGTCCGGCGGCGACTACCGGTTCGACGAGGCCACCGGCCTGGTTGCGGCGATGATCCTCGGTGGCGCGCAACTGGTCACCGCCACGTTGTGGTCACTGCCCACCGGCGCCGGCTACCGGCAATTCTGCGCGCCCGACGAACCGGGTATGGATCCGATGGCTGAGCTGGTCTGCGCGGTCGATGAGGCGCATCAGCAGCCGGAGGCGGCGCTCGCGGTGAATCGCTGGCAGCGGGCGCAGATGCGCCGCTGGCGTGACGGGGACGTGACGGCCAGCCCGGTCTACTGGGCGGCACTGGTGACGTTCGCGGTGGACGGGCAGCGGTAGCCGGTGCGAGGGGGAGCCCGGCAGTCCCCGCGCACCGGGCTCGCCGGTCTCGACAACTACCGCCTCACCATTTCGGCGCGCCTATCCTTGGCAGATGAGCACCAGCCCGCAGGCGATACCCGTCGCCGGGGCGCCCGGTCCGGACGGGCAGCGCCCTCGCCGGGCGGTCATCGATCAGGCGTGGCGGGCGATCGGTCCCGGTGTAGAAGTGCTCAGCGGTGACGACGGCGGGCCTCTGCGCAGGACAGTCAAACGCATCCTCGATCCGCTGGTTCTGCGATTACGGGCCAATCCCCAGTTCTCGGCGCCGGTCCTCGACGCTGAGGTGGCCGCGGCCGTCTATGACCTGGTTGTGGACAATGCTCACTATTTACGTTGTGCCGCAGCATGGTTCGCGGCACTGAAACTGGAGCGGCGGCGCCTGCGGTTGACCACCGGCAATAGCCAGGAGCTCTATTTCCCGGTGTGTTTCGAGCTGGCCGTCACCGCGGGCGCGCCGGACCGGCCGGGTCAGCGCAGCCCCGAAACCGTCCTGCGCGAGATCCACCGGGACCGGGATCGCACCGCCATCGAGGTGCTCAACCGTTACGTGGCCGACCCACGGGTGATCGCCGGGCTGACTCGACAGCGCGACCGCAGCTGGCGTGACATCCAGCCCGGCGACACCATCACCGGCCCGTTCCTGGCCGGACTCACCACCGTCCTCGGCCCGGCCGCCGGCCATCGCGAAGCGGTCGCGCGCCAGCGGGCGTGGTCGGCACTGATCGCGGATGCGACGCCCTTCAACCTCGGGGCACTGGCACGGCGGCCGGCCCAGGAGCTACCTTGGTCGATCGTCGAGGTCGGGCTCAGTTCCGTTGCCCCGCAACAGCTGCCACCAATCGGTCCGGAGTCGAGCAGTGAGCGTCCGCTCGACCGGACCGTTGTCGACCGGGTCCGGGCCACCTTGCGCCGCGCCATGGATCGCGACGAGCTGCCCGATATTCCGGCCCTGTGCGCCGAGGAGGTCGACCGGGCCTGCGCGCCATGGGGACTGCTGGCCGACGACAAGCAGGCCGCCCTGGTGGCGGGAATCGCGCTGGCGGTTCAACTCGACCCGCTGACCGACCACGCCGACACTACCTACGAGTTGGCCGCTCGGATTCAGGCACGGCTGCGCAAGGAGGCCTATGTCCTGCATGCGCGGCGCTATCTGATCGACGGGGGACCGGTGCACCCGCGCCAGCAGCAGGTCATCGATGACCTCTCCGCATTCGTCCGCCCCTACGTCAGCCGGCTCTGGGCGCGGCTACACGGCCGTGACGTCTGGCAGGAACCCTGCGATGACGTCGACGAGGTACGGGCACTGCTCGAGGGGGTGGCGCGGTCGGTGAGCCTGGATCATCGACAGCGCATCAAGGCGATGCTGGAATTGCATCCGGCCGGAGGGAGCGCCGGATGAGACTGGTGACCGAATCCGGGCTGTGGAGCACCGCGGCCCGGCCTGCGCCGGTGCCCGCGACCGCATTGCTGGAGGTCAGCGGTGCGGTGCTGTCCTGGCCGGTCGACGACCCGGCGGCGGCACCGCAGATCACGTTCACCGATGTGCGCCGGGCCGACTGGCTGTGGCGGGTGTTGGGCGAATCCGGGCACAACGCCGTCGTCACCGCTCTGGACGGCGCGGCTCGCAGCGCGGGACCGAACCTCGAAATCGCCGGCGTCGAGTTGATCGGGGGATCGGTCGATCCGCTGCGCGCACTGGCGCTAGGACACTGGCTGCGCCGGTGGTGGCCCGCCAGTGCGCGCGCCGGTATCCCGGCCCTGGACGCGGCGCTGCTGGATGCCGAGATCGCGCTGCGGACGGTCGCGGCCCAGGACTACTTCACCGACGACACACCGGACTCCGACGTCGGGGAGCTGCTCGCCCCGCATCCGGTGGCGCTCACCGCGCACGCTCTCGGTGGAGATCCCCGGGTGGTCGGTCTCGCCAGAGCGTGCGGCGAGCTCGCGTCGGATATCGGACTGGAGGGCGCCGGCTGGGCGCGGTTGGAAGCCGCTCTTGATCAGCTACCGCCGCCCGGGGCCGACGTGTCTGCCGGCCGGCGGGACGATTACGCGTTGGCCGCGGGTACCGACGGCGGTCGCGGCGGTGTGGGCGCCATCGCCGACGGGGTGGATTCGCTCCGGTGGACGACTGTGGCGCCGGGCATATTCGATGCGGCCGAGGACACCGTGCACTGGACCGTCGAGACCCGCGGCGGGCTGGCTGTCGCGATCGTCACCGTCGCAGTGGGCGGTACTCAGTCGGCGTCGGGGGTGGTGGTGTCGCTGCGAACCGGGGACATCAGCGGGACCGGTGTGCTCGATGCCGGCGGTCGGGCACTGTTGCCTCTGCTTGACGCAGGCCGGCTGCCGGTGACGGAATCCGTTGCCTGGGATCGGGACTGGGCCTCGACCCGGGTGACGGTCGGCGACGACGTCCAGTCCGATGAGTCACCGGAGATCCGTGAGCGGATCCGCCGCTTCGCGCGCGACCGGCTGCAGCAGCCGGCGCAGGACGCGTACCTGGCCGAGATCCTTGCCGCAGAATGGGATTACTGAACTGTCGTCACGCCTGGGTCTGGGTGACGCGGCGCCGATACGACGACGGGGTCTCCCCGCAGAACAGTGTGAACGCGCGGGTGAACGAGCTCACGCTCTCGAAGCCGACGGCGGTCGAGGTGTCCTGTACTGACTGTCCCGGCGCGGCCAGCATCGCCATCGCCCGCAGCATGCGGGCATGCAGGAGGTAGGTTCGCCACGGCAGGCCGAGAGTGTCCTGGAACAGCCGGCGCAGCGTGCGTTCCGACACGGCGACGGCCCGGCAGACCTGGTCGGCCGTCACCGAGTCGAGGTGCTCCTTGGTGAACGCCATCGCGGCCGCCACGATCGGGTTGTCCGATGTCGGAAGACTCAGTGGCGCTTCGTGATCCAGCGCCTCGGCGACCAGGGCCGCCAATGTGCGGAAGAAATTGTCCGACTCGTCGTCACCGGCGGGCCGGTTGATCGGCCACTTCAACGCATAGATCATCATCTCGCGGATCAGCGGCGACACTGCGATGATCCGGGCCCGGCCGCCGCCATCCGGGATCAAACCGGGGTCGAACATCACCGCGACCGTCTTCACGTCGGGGTTCATCACGGCCTGGTGTTCGAGGCCGACGGGGATCCACGCCGCCTGCTGCGGTGGCAAAAGGTAGTGCGCCGTATCGGTTTCGACCTCGACCAGCCCATGCAGGGCGTACTCGATCTGATGAACCTCGTGCGAGTGCCAGCCGGTGATCAGCCCGTCACCCTCGTAGAGATAACTGCCCGCCAGGGCATGGCCGCCACGGCGGAGTTCGATCACCGGGCGAATCGGTGCGGCCAACTTGGCCGGTTGGGCTAAACCTCTGTCCGATGGCGCAGAGACGGTCACACCGCTAGAGGGTACTAGTTGGATATGAATACCGACGACCTGATTCTGGTCAGCATCGACGACCATGTCGTGGAGCCTCCCGATATGTTCCTCAACCACGTACCCGCCAAGTACAAAGAGGACGCACCGATCGTCGTACAGGACGATCAGGGCGTCGACCGGTGGTTCTACCAGGGCAAACCACAGGGAGTCAGCGGACTCAACGCAGTGGTGTCCTGGCCTCCGGAGGAGTGGGGCCGCGACCCCGCCGGTTTCGCCGAGATGCGGCCCGGCGTCTACGACGTGCACGCGCGGGTCAAGGATATGAGCCGCAACGGCATCCTGGCCTCGATGTGCTTCCCGACGTTCACGGGCTTCTCGGCCCGGCACCTCAACCAGCACCGCGAGGACGTCACGCTGGTGATGGTGTCGGCGTACAACGACTGGCATATCGACGAATGGGCGGGCAGCTACCCTGACCGCTTCATCCCGATCGCCGTGCTGCCGACCTGGAACCCCGAGGCCATGTGTGCCGAGATCCGTCGGGTGGCCGCCAAGGGCTGCCATGCGGTGACCATGCCGGAACTGCCGCATCTGGAAGGCATTCCGAGCTACCACGACGAGGACTACTGGGGCCAGGTCTTCCGGACCCTGTCCGAGGAGAACGTGGTGATGTGCCTGCACATCGGCACCGGATTCGGGGCGATCAGCATGGCGCCCAACGCGCCGATCGACAACCTGATCATCTTGGCCACGCAGGTTTCGGCGATGTGCGCCCAGGATCTGCTCTGGGGTCCGGCGATGCGTAACTATCCCGACCTGAAGTTCGCCTTCTCCGAGGGGGGTATCGGCTGGATCCCGTTCTACCTCGACCGCAGCGACCGGCACTACACGAACCAGAAGTGGCTGCGCCGGGACTTCGGCGACAAGCTGCCCAGTGACGTCTTCCGTGACCACTCGCTGGCCTGCTACGTCACCGACAAGACATCGCTGAAGCTGCGGCATGAGATCGGGATCGACATCATCGCCTGGGAGTGCGACTATCCGCATTCGGACTGCTTCTGGCCTGACGCGCCCGAGCAGGTGCTGGCCGAACTCAACGCCGCCGGTGCTGACGACGTCGATATCAACAAGATCACCTGGCAGAATTCGTGCCGGTTCTTCGGGTGGGATCCGTTCGCGCGGATCCCCAAGGAGCAGGCGACGGTGGGTGCGCTGCGTGCGACGGCCACCGATGTCGACGTGTCGATCCGGCCGCGCAAGGAGTGGGCGGCGCGATACGCCGAGGAGCACCTCGCGACCAGGTGAGTACGCTGCGGTCGTGGCTGACACCTGCCTGCGGCGCGCCGACGCCACAGACCTGCCCGCGATCACCGACCTTGTGAATGCGGCATACACCAAGTACGTCGAGCGGATCGGTCGGCCGCCGGCGCCGATGACGGCTGACTATGCGCAGCTGCTGCAGTCGTCACGGATCTGGGTGATCGACCGCGGCACAACACTTGTCGGCCTCCTCGTCACCGAGAACAAGGGCGACCACCTGTTCCTCGACGTCATCGCCGTCGCGCCCGCCACCCAGGGCAGTGGCTACGGTCGGCAACTGATGGACCGCGCCGAATTCGACGCCGCCGAACAGGGCCTGACCGAGGTGCGGCTGTACACCAACCAGGCGATGACCGAGAACCTGACGTTCTACCCGAAGCTGGGTTACCAGGAGACCGCCCGCGGGAGCCAGGACGGCTTCCGGCGGGTGTTCTACCGCAAGGTGCTGAATCCCGGCTGAGGCGGCGCCCCCGCGCCAGCTCGCGCCGCGAATCAGGTGTGGGGAAGCCGGACGACCTGAACGAAGAACTCGTCGATCTGACGTACCGCACCCATGAATTGATCCAGGTCAACCGGTTTCGTGACGTAGGCGTTGGCGTGCAGTTTGTAGCTGCGCAGAATGTCTTCTTCCGCTGACGATGTGGTCAGCACAACGACCGGAATGTGGCACAGGTCGGGATCGCCTTTGATCTTTTCCAGGATGTGTCTGCCGTCGTACTTGGGCAGATTCAGATCGAGCAGGATCAGATCCGGTCGAGGCGCGTGTTCGTAGCTGCCGCGCTGGTAGAGGAAGTCCAGACCCTCCTGCCCGTCGTGCGCCACGTGGAGTGTGTTGTTGATCTTGTTATGCTCGAACGCTTCCCGCGTGATCAGCTCATCACCGGGGTCATCCTCGACGAGCAGGACGTCGATCGCTCGACTGGCGGGAGTCATGGTGGTGGTCCTTCCGTAGTGGCCGCGGGATTACGGTCCAACTTGTCAGTGGGTACCGCACCTTCGGGCAGGGTAAACCGAAATCGCGTTCCCTCGGTGTAGGAGCTGTCGATCCAGATGGTTCCGCCATGGTGCTCGACGATTTTCTTGCACAGCGCCAGTCCGATACCGGTGCCGGAGTAGGCATCGCGGACATGCAGGCGTTGGAAGATGACAAACACCTTGTCAGTGAATTCCTCCGGGATGCCGATTCCGTTGTCCGACACGGTGAACAACCAATGACCATCGTGGTCACCGGTACCTGGTACGCAGCCGATCTCGATCCGCGGCGGCACCCCTTCGCGGCGGAACTTGATCGCATTTCCGAGCAGGTTCTGCCACAACATGGCCAGCAGCGTCGAATCCCCGTTGATCGTCGGGAGTTCGCTATTCGGGCGTTCGATCGTGGCGTCGGACTCCTCGATGGCGGCGGCGAGATTCTCCACCGCGGTGCTCAACGTGGCTTCCAGGTCGACGTCGGCGTAGGCGGAGTTCAGTCGGCCGACACGGGAAAAGGTGAGCAGGTCGTTGATCAGTGCCTGCATGCGTTTGGCGCCATCCACGGCGAACCCGATGTACTCGGTGCCACGTTCGTCGAGTTTGTCTCCGTAGCGGCGCTCCAGCAACTGGCAGAAGGACGCGACCTTACGCAGCGGCTCCTGCAGATCGTGCGAGGCGACGTAGGCGAACTGCTCCAATTCGGCATTGGAGCGGCGCAATTCGGTGGCTTGCTCGTCGAGGGCTTCGGTTTGTGTCACCAACAGGGCGCGGGCCGCCTGCGTCGTTTCCAGTTCGTCGACGATTCGCTGCCGCATGTTTTCGACATCCATGGCGATGGCCCGAATGTCCTTGGGGCCCTGCGGAACAATCTCTTGGGTGAAGTGTCCTTCGCTGGTCCGCCGACACGCCGCAGCCAGCGCGTTCAGGGGGCGGGTGACCGCCGTCTGCATGACGATCGCCAGCGCGATGGCCGCGATCAGCACCACCACGATGATGGCGATCAGTACCCGGTCCCGCCACGTCCGGATCGCGTTCAGGTTGGTGATGCCGTCCGCGCGAGCAGTGGTCAGGTGTTGGTTCTGGACGTCGAAAAGTGTCCGGATACTGTCGAATTCGGTCTTCCCGCGCTCGGCCAGATCGGAGTTCACCACCCCGGGCCGGCCAGGCGTCACACCGGCGATGAGCGGTTCGGCGAACGAGGTCCGCCACGTCGCCGACGCCTGCTCGATCGCCTCCACGTCGGATATCAATTCCGAGCGGCCGGTGGCCCGTTGGCGGATGTCGTCGACCGCCGTCGCCTCGGCGGTCATACCTTCGTGATAGGGCGTCAGGAACTGTGGATCGGCACTGATGGCGTAACCGCGAACCGCCGTTTCCTGGTCGCGAAGTGCAGCCTGCAGCCGGTAGGCCGCCGATCGCGACGGCTGGATGATGTCAATCAGCTCGCCGGACACATCGTCGGTGCGGTTCATCAGGATCCCGCCGCCGATCGCGCCGCCCAGCACCAGGATGCCCATCACCACCAGCACCAGCATCTGCAGGCCCTGCACGGTGAACGGGCTCTTGCGCCAGGGACCCGGATCGATCATCGCGCCGCCCGTTCGACCCGCACCACCGCGATATCGTCGGTCAACCCGCCCCAGGCCTGGGCCCGGCGCTCGGCGCTGGCGATCAGCGCATCGACGAACTCGGGACCCGGCAGTGAGGCGAACGACCGGGCCAACTCGAGGAGGCCGTCCTCGCCGAGGCGCTCGTTACCGCGCCCGGAATGCCCTTCGAACAGGCCGTCAGTCAGTAGCACGATCGCGTGCCCCTCGGGCAGTTCCAGCTCGTTGAGCGGCCAATCGGTACCGCTGAGGCCCAGCGCCCGCCCGCTGGGCGGTTCCAGCCAGTCCACCGTGTCCGGTCCGTGCACGAGCATGCCGGGATGGCCGGCCCGGATCGCCGTGAACCGCAGGCTGTCGGGGGCGAAGGCGAGACTGAGGACCGTCGCGAAGGTGCCGACACTGGAACTCTCGGCACGGAGCAGGCGTTCGAGCTCACGCATTCGTTCATTGCCGCGCAGACCGGCGAAGGTCAGTGCCCGCCAGCCGATGCGCAGCGCCACCCCGAGAGCGGCCTCGTCGGGGCCGTGTCCGGCTACGTCGCCGACCACGACGTGCACGGTGCGATCAGGTGTCTGGATGAAGTCGTAGAAATCGCCGCCCAGCAGGGCATCTTCGCGACTGGACCGGTAGCGGGCGACGATATCGACGCCGGGGTTCTCCAGCAGCAACGGCGTAGCCAGCAGACCGCGTTCGAGGCGCGCGTTCTCCTTGGCCCGTAGCTCGCTGGCATGCAGTTCGACCGCGGTCAGCTCGGCCCGCTTGCGTTCGATCGCGTACAACAGGGCACGCCGCAGTACCTCGGGCTCAACCCGGCCCTTGATCAGGTAGTCCTGCGCGCCGGACGCGACGGCTGACATTCCGAAATGTTCGTCGTTGAGGCCGGTCAGCACCACGATCGGCAAGGTGGCGTCCAGCTTGGCGACGTCGTCGAGCGCGGCGATCCCGTTGGCATCCGGCAGGTTCAGATCCAGCAGGACGCAGTCCGGGCGGAAGTGGGCGAGTTCACGCTGGGCGGCGGCCACCGACTCCGCCCACACCAGTCGGATATCGCCGACCGCATCGGCGATCAGCTCTTCGACCAGCAGTGCATCGCCACGATCGTCTTCGACGAGCAACAGGGATAACGGCTTCATATGTGAGGCGACAGCGATCTCGGCCCCGACAGCCAGTTCCGCGCCATGCGGCCCAACCATCCCCAAAACAGGTCCTCACGTCACGACAATCCCGACACACGTACCCCTGTGCTGGAGTCCGACGTCGGGCTAACAATACCGGCAGTGGCGCGTGAGTCTGCGCGTTGGGGGAAACCGCCGGTGACTAGGCTCTCGCCCATGGACGAAACGAGTCGAACCGAGAGTCCAACCCAGAGTCGAACGACGGCCGAGTTGATCGTCGAATGCCTGGAGAACGAGGGCGTCACGCATGTCTTCGGCATCCCGGGCGAAGAGAACATCCGGTTGGTCGACGCGTTGTCGAGGTCGACCATCGACTATGTGCTGACCCGCCACGAGCAGGGTGCGTCGTTCATGGCCGAGGTGTACGGCCGGTTGACGGGAAAAGCCGGGGTGTGTTCGGCCACGCTGGGACCCGGCGCCATCAACCTGCTCCTCGGTGTCGCCGATGCGACCACGAATTCGACGCCGCTGGTTGCCATTTCGGCTCAGGTCGGGATGCGGCGGAGCTTCAAGGAATCGCATCAGGGCGTTGACCTGGTCTCGATGTTCGCCCCGGTGACCAAGTGGTCGGCGCTGGTAGCGACGCCGGGGTCGGTTCCGGAGATGGTCCGCAAGGCCTTCAAACTCGCACAGACCGAACGCCCGGGAGCGGTTTACCTCGCGGTACCCGAGGACGTCGAGCAAGCGGACGCGGCTCCCGAGGCACGGCCCCTGCACGTCAACGTCCCGCGCCCGGACGACCCGTCTGCCGCGCAGCTGGACCGGGCCGCGCAGATCCTGCGCGCGGCGCGTAACCCGATCGTGCTGGCCGGGCACGGCGCCGCCCGCGCCGATGCCGCCGAGGCGGTGCGCCGGTTCGCCGAGACGCTCGGCGTCCCCGTCGCCACCACGTTCCACGGTAAGGGCGTCATGCCCGATGACCACCCGCTGGCGCTGGGCGCCGTCGGCTTCATGCGGCACGACTACGTGAACTTCGGCTTCGACAGTGCCGACGCGATCGTCGCTGTGGGCTACGAACTCCAGGAGTTCGACCCGATCCGGATCAACCCGCGCGGGGACACTCCGATCATCCACATCCACCGCTTTCCGGCCGAGGTCGACACCCATTACGACGTGGCCGTCGGCCTGCACGCGGATATCGGGCGCAGCCTCGACGCCCTGGCCCAGGCGGTCGGTCCGGAGCAGCGATACACCGCCATCGGCGAGCGTATCCGCACCCTGCTCTCCGCGGAACTCGATCGCGGCCGGACCGACGACAGTTTTCCGCTGGCGCCCGCGCGCATCGTCGCCGACACGCGGGCGGCGTTGGCGCGCAGCGATATCGCCTTGGTGGACACGGGCGCACTGAAGATGTGGATGGCGCGGCTCTACCCGACCTACCAGCCGAACACCTGCCTGATCTCCAACGGTCTGTCCACCATGGGCTGGACGTTGCCCGGTGCGATCGCCGCCAAGATCGCCCGGCCGGAGGCGAAGATCCTGGTGTCCACCGGCGACGGCTCGTTCCTGATGAACTCCCAGGAGATCGAGACCGCGCTGCGCGTCGGGACCCCGATGGTCATCCTGGTCTGGGTGGACGATGCCTACGGGCTGATCAGCTGGAAGATGGACCTCGAAATCGGCCACAACGTCGACACCCGGTTCACCAACCCTGACTTCGTGGCCTATGCGCAGAGTTTCGGCGCCACCGGCTACCGAATCGGCTCGGCCGACGAACTGTTGCCCACTCTGCGGGAAGCCCTGGCGGCCGACACCGTCAGCATCATCGCCTGCCCAGTCGACTATTCGGCCAACAGCGCACTCATCGCGTCGCTCGGCGAGTTGGACGATTCGTTCAGCTGACGAGCCGGTGCACCGACACCGCGTAGTCGCCGTCGTCGAACGGTCGACGATCCCACGTCCCCCAGCGTGCGACGGGTTCCAGCCCGGCGGCCGTCGCCAGCGTGTCGTAGTCGCCGAGCGACAGGCGGTCCGGCCGCAGCGAGAATCCCGAGACCACCAGCGCCCCCGGGCGGAGCCGGGCGGCCAGGTCTCGGAGCACGTCGCCTTCGGTGCCCGGCTCGAGGAAGATCATCACGTTGCCGGCCAGCACGATCAGGTCGAACACACCGTCGACATGTCCGCTGAGGTCGGCCAGATCCGCTTCGATCCAGGTCTGCGCGGGCGCCTTGACGCGGGCCGCGTTCAGCATCCCGGCATCGGCGTCGACACCGGTGACGGCGAACCCCCGGCGGGCCAGCTCGATCGCCACCCGGCCGGTACCACAGCCGGCGTCGAGCACGCGGGAACCGCCGGCCTCGCGCAGGAGCTCCTCGACGAGGTCGGCTTCTCCGTGCGGGTTGTGTCCTTGCGCGGCCAGAGCATCCCAGCGGGCGTCGTAGTCGTCGCCGCGCGGCGCACCTGTCCGCTGCCACCTGGTGCTCACGCGTCGATAGTAGGTCGCCAGCAGCGGGCAAACTCCCCGGCACCGCCGGCTAGGGTCGTTGAGGGCCGGGGTTTACGTACGCATGTACGTGAATTGACCGGTGGCGGGGTGTTAGCACAACGTGCATTCGGAGCTGTTCCGCAGGGTGCGGGAAATTGCGCTTCCGTCCGCTGGCGCGTGCCCGTCGACGGCGCGTTCCGTCGGGATCGTTCGGTCGTCGATATCGTTCGGTGTCCGAGCCGGCCGCAGCGGTTGACTCAATTCCCTTGTTGTGAAGAATGATTCGCGGTTCTGTGGTTGATCGACAGTGCACTGCGTAGTGGTGGAGATGCGTCCGGCCGGCCTCGTTCGGTCGCCCGGTCGCTGCGTTCGGCGACGCCGGAATCAACACTGTTTCCCGTCAGCGGGAAAGGCGAGTCGAGTGTGGTGAAATAAACGTCACCCCGAACGCCGAATGCTCACCGTCGAGCCTCTGGTGAAGCTTCCCACAGCTACATGCGTATTCTGTGGTGCCGCTTAGAACTTAAATGTACTAATCTATGGCGACGGTAAGAAGAATGAGGTCGATATGCCACGGACAAACGGCTCTTCGCGGGGAATTCCCGCTCCAGTCGCCAGCGCGGAAACCGCCGCCGCATGACACGCGTGCTGAAGCGCGCCTGGATTCCGGTGCTGATTGTCGTGGTGGTGCTGATCGGGGCTTTCACCGTGATGCGGATCAAGACGTTTTTCGGGGCGCCGGATCCGGCGAGTCA
>NZ_JACKTY010000022.1 GCF_025822605.1 Mycolicibacterium komossense
GACTGATCCAGAAACTCCCGCCACTGAAACGGCCGCACAAAGATGAACTTCACCGCATCCGCCGACATCGAAAACAGGCCACCAATCGCCGACATCGGCCCCTTGGCGCTCTTCAGCGCAGGCATACCCACGGACCACCGGTCCGGACCCTTATTCGCCATGGGTTGTCGGCCCCTCGAGGATTGTCACGGCTGATACTGCGGTCGGACCACCGATGTTGTGCGCCAGGGCAATCCGCGCACCATCGACCTGGTTCACAGCTTCACCCCGCAACTGTTCGAAAAGCTCGACGCACTGTGCGACGCCCGTCGCGCCCGGCGGGTGGCCTTTTGCTTTCAGACCACCACTCGGATTCACCGGCAGGGCGCCACCAACGCTGGTCACCTCGGCCTCGAGCAGTTTGTGGGCCTCGAACCGGTCGGCGAAACCCAGGTCTTCATAGCTGATCATCTCGACTCCGGTGAAGAAATCATGCACCTCCGCGACATCGACGTCCGACGGCGACAACCCCGCCATCGCGAATGCCTGCTTCGCGGCCCGCACCGTCGACGGGAAGGACGTCATATCCCGTTTGTGTTGATGCATAACGGAATCCAGCCCGAGGCCCACGCCGCGGATCCACACCGGCCGGCTGGTGAAGCGGTCGACGACATCCTCGGCGGCCAGGATCAATGCGGCGGCGCCATCGCTCTGCGGTGCGCAGTCGAACGTCCCGAACGGCGTGACGACGGTCGGGGCTGCCAGCGCTTCTTCCAGGGTGATCTCAAAACGCAAGCGCGCCTTGGGATTTTTCACCCCGTGGCGATGATTCTTGACCGCGACCATCGCCATGTGTTCACGGGTGGCCGGCGACTCGTAGAGGTACCGCTTGAGGTGTAGGGCGAAACCCGCGGGCGCGACCAGACCGAGTGGATAATCCCAGGCCATATCGCGGGCCATCGCCTCCCACTCCCACAGCATCGCCTTCGATGCGGTTTCGCGCAGCTTGTCGGCACCCATCACCAAAGCCACGTCGAACGCGCCGGAAGCGATGCCGAACAACGCATTACGCACGGCATCGTTACCGGTCGCACACGAGTTCTCCACCCGCGTGACCGGCAGGTCGGGCAGACCGAGTGAGTCGGCGAGGATGCCGGAGGGAAAGCCGTCGGTGGTACCCATCGAGCCGAACCAGGCGGCTTGCAGATCGGCCTTGTCCACGCCTTTGTCGACGCTGGCGGCGCATTCGGCAAATGCCATCGGCAGCAGGTCCTTGATTCCGAGCGCGAAATGCTCACCAAAGGACGTCATACCCGCACCGACAATGGCAACCTTCCTCACGCTGCCCCCGCTTCCGGTTGGAACGCATACCCGTAGTCGGGAACACCGGATCGCACTGCCACTCTGCGCAGAACCAACCGGCCCCGATCCCCGATCTCCACCGAATCCGGCTCCGCGCCAGTCACCTTCACCAATGCCCGCACACCGACGTGGTCGAGCTCGACGATCGCCAGGGCGTAGGGGGTGCGCAGTCCGGGGACAGGCAGATGTACAGAAACCGAGGTGTACACCGTGCCGACCCGTGGCAGAGCCACCAGTTCGTAGCCGGTTGCCAACGCTCCGTTGTCGGCAACGCGATACCGCGGCGGGAAGTCCAACTGCTCACTGTCGGCGAATTTGCCGGCTTCCCAACGAGTTTTGGCCTCGAATGCACGTTCGTAGGCGGCCAGCGAGATGGGAATGTCGGCTTCGGCAACGAAGATGGTGCTCGGCTTGGGGCGTGCCGGCGACTCGCGCCGGTACACCGCCGCGCTGCCACCGGCGACGGTCAGCCCGGACAGGTTCGCCTGTTCCACCGCGACCAGTGGCCCGGTGGTGCCCGTCTCTGCGAGATGGGACAGCGCGAACAAACCGGCGCTCGCGCCGGTGGTGGGTAGTTCAGCGGGCCTGCCGACGCACAGCTCGGCAGCCTGACCGTGATCCACGCCGGCGACCGCGACGGGGGTGTCGAGCCACGCCGCTTCCAGTGAGGCCACCAGCCCGCGCTCGTGTAACAGCCGCGGGTCGCCGTAGTCGTGCACGACGCCGACTGCGTTGCGGGTGCGCACGGGAAGGCTCCGCGCCACCCGGGCGGCTGTACGCACCTGTAGACCGCGGTCCGCGGTGACGATCGCGGCCGCTCCGGCCGGGTCGACGTCGACACCGACGATCATGGTCCGTGGCCGCGCCGAGCTGAGCGCATCCAGTGTTGCGGGGGCGCCGCCGAGTCGCTCGGTCACCTCAAGCTCGGGGTCCAGTCCGAGCCCGGCCAACAGGACGGCCGCGTTGCTGCTCTCGGTCAGCGGCAGATCACGACTGACCAGCACGACGTTCTCCACCGTCGCGCCGCCCTGCAGGGCAGCCCGGCCCGCCTCGACGGCAAGTGTGATCGCATCCTCGTCATCACCGATAATGCGACGTACATCACAGCCCCAGCAGGGCAGATACGTACCAATCGCGGCGATGAACGGCATGGGAGTCTCCAGCGACCTAGGTGACCGCACCAGCAGTCTTGAGCTCGATGATGCGATCCCAGTCCAGGCCGAGCTCGACCAGAACGTCGTCGGTCTGCTCGGCGAAGGCCGGGGCCGGCCCGGTGTGCGGCGCCGTAACGTCGAACTGCACGGGATTGGCGACGAGGTCCAGTTCGCCTGCGTGGATGATGTATTCGTTGGCCAGTACCTGAGCGTCGTCGGCCGCCTGCAAGGTGTCCTGAACGGGAGCCCACGGCCCCGCCAGGGTGGCGAACCGTTCACTCCACTCCGGCAGGGTGCGGGTGACGATCACCTCCCGGAGGATGGCGACGGCGTCGGCGGTGTGCTCGGCAATCGACTCCGCCGTGGCAAAGCGCGGATCATCGGCAAGCTCAGGTCGGTCGATGTGCCTGCAGACGTCGGCCCAGAATTTTGTCGGCTGCATCATGACCAGCGAGATGTACCGGTTGTCCTTTGTCGCGTACACGCCGACCAGTGGGTTGACCGGCGAGCCGTGTACGCCCGGCGTCGGAGCCACCATCCGCTGATTGAGGTGTGAGGTCAGCGCGATGGTGTGGCCCATCGCCCACAACCCACTGCCGAGCAGTGAGACATCCACGGTCGACGGCTCACCGGTGCGCTCACGCTTGAGCAGTGCAGCGGCGATCCCGCCCGCGAGGTTGGTGCCGGAGATGGTGTCGCCATAGGCGGGGCCGGGCGGGCCGATCATGCCTTCGATGCCCGGCGGGGTGATGGTGGCGGCGGTACCTGCGCGGCACCAGAAGGCGGTCATGTCGTAACCGCCCTTCTCTGCTTCCAGGCCGCGGGGACCCAGCGCGCTCCCCCTGGCGTAGATGATCTTCGGGTTGACCGCGCGGATGTCGTCGAGATCGATGCCGAACTTCCTGCGGTGCCCGGGCAGGAAGCTGGTCAGGAAGACGTCTGCGCGACGCGCGAGTTCCAGGAGCACCTCACGGCCTTCCGGCTTCGACACATCCAGGCCGACGCTGCGCTTGCCGCGGTTGGCATGTTCGATGTTCGGGTTGGGATCACCCTCGACCCGCAGCGCTCCCGTCTGGCGCAACCCGCGCTGCGGGTCGCCGTTGACGGCGTGCTCGATCTTGATGACCTCGGCGCCCCACTCGGCCAGCACGGCGCCGGCCGAGGGCACGAAGCCGTACATCGCGACCTCCAGGACGCGGATACCTTCCAGCGGCAGACTCATGCTTGCCCTCCGGGAACGACCGTCGCGAACGTCTTATGCTCCTGGAACTCCTCGAGCCCGGCCACGCCCATTTCGCGGCCGATGCCGGACTGCTTGTATCCGCCGAACGGGCTCTCGGCCCCGAAGTAGTTGCCGCCGTTGATGCTCAGTGAGCCGGCGCGGATCCGGCGGGCGATGGCCAGTGCGCGGTCCTCGTCGCCGAAGACGCCGCCTGCCAGGCCGTAGATCGAGTTGTTGGCGATGCGCACCGCATCGTCGTCGTCCTCGTAGCCGATGACGACCAGCACGGGGCCGAAGATCTCTTCCTGCGCGATCTCGCTGTCCGGATCCACGTCGGTCAGCAGGGTGGGCGCATAGAAGAAGCCCGGGTCGAGCTTCTCGCCACCGGTCACCAGAGTGGCCCCGGCCTCGACGGCACGCTGGACGATGCCGTGCACCTTGTTGCGCTGCTGCTCGCTGATCAGCGGGCCCATGTACGTCGTGGGATTGGCCGGGTCGCCGTGGCGCACGTGGGCCAGGTTGCCTGCGACCTGCTTGACGATCTCGTCTTTCCGACTGTTGGGCACCAGGAGTCGTGTGGTGAGTGCGCAACCCTGTCCGGCGTGCGTGACGATCGTGAACGCGGCCATGAGTGCACATGAGGCGATGGCTTCGTCATCCAAGTCGTCGAGCATGATCATCGCCGACTTGCCGCCGAGTTCCAGGAACACCCGCTTCACCGTCGCACTGCCTGCGGCCATGATGGCCCGGCCGGTCGGGGTGGAGCCGGTGAAGGTGACGACGTCGACGTCGGGACTGGCCGTCAGGACGGGGCCGACAGCCGGATCGGCCGAACTGATTACGTTGACGACGCCGGCCGGGATATCGGTGTGGTTGGCGATCAATTCGCCAAGGGCCAGTGTGATCAGCGGCGTGTCAGGGGCACCCTTGAGCACCACCGTGCAGCCGGCGGCCAGTGCGGGCGCGACCTTGGCCAGCGCGAGCTGGTTGGGATAGTTGTAGGCGATGATCGCGGCGACGACGCCGGCAGCTTCCTTTTCCACCCAACGGTGATGGAGCTGGCCGCGGCTTTCGACATTGCCGATGTCTTCGGTCATCGGATAGGTCTTCAGCAGGTCGGCGTAATAGCGGACGATGCGGATCGGATCGTCGAGCTGGGGGCCGGCCAGGAGTGCTGGAGTGGCCCCCACTTCCGCGATGGTCAGGTCACCCAGCTCGTCGCGATGCTCGACCAGCGCCGCGTGCAGTTGCTCGAGGCAGTGCACCCGGAACTCGACGTCGGTGGCCCAGGTGGTGTTGTCGAACGCACGCCGGGCCGCGGCGATGGCGGCCTGCGCATCGTCGACATCCGCGTCGGGGGCGTAACCGAGAATCTCGCCGGTCGACGGGTTGAGGCTGGCGAAGACCGCGGATGCATCCACGAGCTGCCCGTTGATCAGCATGCGGCGATCTGCGGCGCGCGCCTGACCGTTCTGAGCGGGCTTCCGAACTACCTCAGCGGCCTCGTGGGATGCCATCCGACCTCCTGATCGCATTCGATAATTAGATTCTCATCCTAGGCGAAGATGACATTCTCCATACGAGAACTCATGCAACTAACCAGTACCGGCGGGGCGCTGTCAACACGGGCTGGGCCCCTTGTCCGGACCATTTGCGCATTTCAAGACTGTTCGTTCGCAAACCTTGCGTGACACTTCAGTCCGAGAGTACGGTTCTCACAATCGAAAGGGAGATTCTTGAGGTTCGAGACTATTCCCCTCGCTCCACGCGCCAGACAGTTCAGGTTCCGCAACGCCATCACGTGCGACGAGCCCCGGTCGTGATTCAGCCATCTAACGAGAGGAACTTCTGTGGGACGTGTTGAGGGCAAGGTCGCATTCATCACCGGCGCTGCCCGTGGGCAGGGCCGCAGCCACGCGATCCGGCTCGCCGAAGAGGGCGCCGACATCATCGCCGTGGACATCTGCGCCGATATCGACACCATCGGCTACCCGCTGGCCACGCTGGACGACCTCGAAGAAACCGCGGCGTTCGTCGAGAAGGCCGGCCGCAAAGCCGTCATCTCACAGGCAGACGTCCGCGAGGCCGGCCAATTGAAGCAAGCACTGGAGAACGGCATCGCCGAACTGGGCAAGTTGGACATCGTCGTCGCACAAGCCGGGGTCGCCGCCATGAAGGGCCAGCCGCCGATGCAGGCGTGGACCGACGGAATCAACACCAACCTGATCGGCACCATCAACGCCATCCAGGTCGCGCTACCGCATCTGCACGAGGGCGCCACGATCATCGCGACCGCGTCGGCGGCCGCATTGATGGACGCCCACAACAAGCCCAACCCCGGCGCCGATCCCGGCGGCATGGGATACATGGTCTCGAAGCGGATGATCTCCGAGTACGTGCACTATCTGGCCACCGAACTCGCCGTCCGCGGCATCCGGGCCAATGTCATCCACCCGACCAACTGCAATACCGACATGCTCCAGAGCGAGCCGATGTACCGCTCGTTCCGGCCGGACCTGGAAACACCCACCCGCGCCGATGCGGAGCCCGTCTTCAGAGTCCAGCAGGCGATGAAGGTGAACTATATAGAACCCGAGGACATCAGCAACGCAGTGCTGTGGCTGGCCTCGGACGAGTCACGATTCGTCACCGGCATGCAACTGCGGGTCGACGCCGGCGGCTACCTCAAGTGGTACGACTACCACGTCTGACCCGACTGCCCAGTCTTAATTGACTGTGGCACAACCGAACTCGCAGTGCTGAAGGGATGAAGGGATGCCAGTGAAGGCTTGGGTTGACTCGGACCGCTGCCAAGGACACACGCTGTGCGCGATGACAGCCCCGGACGCGTTTGAGCTCGACGACGTCGACGGCCACGCATCGGTGGTCTTCGACGTGATCCCCACCGATCAGGAGGCCCTGGTCCGCGAAGCCGCACATTGCTGCCCAGAACAGGCCATCACCGTCGAAGACTGATAGCCGCGAAAACCACTGCACCGCACCATTTATCGGCTAGGGAGACCACACCGTGAGCGTCGACGACACCGTTGCCGACAGCGATCCGAAGAAGCGTCCGTATCACTTCGATCGGCACACCCCGGAGTACCGCGACCAGTTCGACAAGATCACCGAGGAGATGCACGCCAAGTGCCCGATGGCGTGGACGGAGGTCTACGACGGGCACTGGATCGCGGCAGGTAGCAAGGAAGTCTTTGAGCTGGCCCGCTGCCCGGCGGTATCCAACGACCACGATCTCCACGGGGAGCGCAAGGGATATCAGGGCATCACCATCCCCAGGGCCCAACGCGCCACCGTCGTGCGAGGCGGCATCCTGGAGATGGACGAACCCGAGCACAGTACCTACCGCGGCGCGCTCAATCCCTATCTCTCCCCCGCCGCGATCAAGCGGTGGCAGCCGTTCGTCGATGAGATCACCCGGGCGGCCATCGATGAGAAGATCGAATCCGGCCGTATCGATTTCGTCGATGACCTGGCCAACGTGGTGCCCGCCGTCCTCACGCTGGCGATGATGGGTATCGAGCTCAACAAGTGGATGATCTACAGCGAGCCCGCCCACCTCGGGGTGTCCACACCGGAACACTCCCCCGATGCCCCGCGGGTCGCCGAGATGAACCGGCAGATGGGTATCGACATGATCACCACGATGATGGAGATCCGGGAGAACCCGCGACCGGGCCTCGTCAACGCGCTGCTGCAACTGCGTATCGACGGCGAGCCCGCACCGGATCTGGAGATCCTGGGCAACCTGGGGCTGGTCATCGGCGGCGGCTTCGACACCACCACCGCATTGACCGCACACTCACTGGAATGGCTGTCGGAGAATCCCGACAAACGCGAGCTGCTCAGCAGGGAACGCGACACCCTGCTCAACCCGGCCACCGAGGAGTTCCTGCGGTACTACACACCAGCTCCCGGCGACGGCCGGACGTTCGCCGAGGACACCGAATTCGAGGGTGCCAAGTTCAAAGAAGGTGAGCGCCTGTGGATCTCATGGGCGATGGCCAACCGCGATCCGGCCGTCTTCGAGCGGCCCAACGAGATCATCTTGGATCGAAAAGGAAATCGGCACTTCAGCTTTGGCATCGGGGTGCACCGTTGCGTCGGCTCCAACGTCGCCCGGACGGTGTTCAAGTCGATGCTGACCGCCGTGCTCGACCGGATGCCCGACTACGTCTGCGACCCCGCAGGCACCGAACACTACGAGACGATCGGCGTCATCCAGGGCATGAAGCATCTGCCCGCGACGTTTACCCCGGGCAAGCGGCTGGGCCGCAACCTCGACGAGACGCTTGAACAGCTGCAGCGGATATGTAACGAGCAGGAGCTGGCCCGGCCGATCACGGAGCGCAAAGAGTCAGCGGTCATCGACTGGTAGTGATTTCGGCGTGCTGATCGCCGGTCAGCGGTCGGCAGCACGCCGAAATCACAACTCAGCGCGGCAGGCCCAGTCCGACCGTCGCGATGATGTTGCGCTGAATCTCGTTGGTACCGCCCGCAATTGTTCCGGCAAAGCTGCGCATGTACCGCTCGAACCAGCCGGCCGAGAGGTAGTCGAGGTCGTACGGCGCGAACGCGGACGTGGTCGACGGATGGTTCAGCGCTTCCACTCCGCCGCAGGACAGCGCCTGCTCAGTCGCATCGCGCTCGGCCTCGGAGCCCAGCACCTTCAGCACGGCGATCGACGCGAGATCCACCTCGCCGCGGGCGGCCCCGGCGACGGCGGCCGAGCCGAGCAGGTGCAGCGCCTGAGTGTCCATCAGCAGCGTGGCGTACTTGTCGCGATCCAGGGCGCTGACCGGACGGAAGTCACGACTCAGGTTGTGCAGCCGGTCGGCGAACTGCATCCACATCATGGTGCGCTCGTGACCGAGGGCGCCATTGACCACCTTCCAGCCACCGTTGAGTGGGCCGAGCAGGTTCTCTTTGGGCACCCGGACGTCGGTGAAGAAGACCTCATTGAAGTCCAGATCGTCCTTCTCACATACCGTCGCGAACGGCCGGCGAACCAGGCCTTCACTCTCGGTCGGGATGAGCACGACGCTGATGCCCTTGTGCTTGGGTGCATCGGGATCGGTCCGCACCAACGTCATCAGGACATCGGCATCGTGCGCGCCCGAAGTCCACACCTTCTGGCCGTTGACGACGAAATCGTCTCCGTCGGAGACCGCCCTGGTACGCAGCGAGGCAAGATCCGAGCCGGCACCGGGCTCGCTCATGCCGACCGACGCCGTCAGCTCCGCCCGCAGGATGGGCACCGCCCAGCGCTGCTTCTGCTCCTCGGTGCCGAACGAGAGGATCGACGCGGCGACGATGCCCACGCCCTGCGGGTTGTAGCTGTGGTAAATCCGCCGCCGGGACAGCTCCTCCTGGTGTACGTACTGCTGGATCACGGTGGCGTTGCGCCCGCCGTATTCCGGTGGGTTGCCCGGCAGCAGCCAGCCGTTGTCGAACTGGAACCGCTGCCAGCGCCGCGCCCATTCAGGCACGTCCGAGCAGGACTGTGAGCGCTCACCGGTCTCGGACTCGGGCGGGAGGTGCTGGTCGAGGAAAGCGACGAACTCAGCCCGGAACTCTTCGACGTCGGCGTCAAACGTGAGTTGCACTGCTCTCCTCAGGGGCTGGATCGACTACCACAGACCATGCGAGAATATCATTCTGTAATACAAGAAACAGAAGTCTCACCTTTGCCCCGGCGGATTCCGCACCGCTGCGCCGGACTGAGAACTCCATTCTTGCCGTTGAAGAACCGGGTTGTACTATGGAGGACATGTCCGACTGTGGGCCCAGTGCGCCAAATCCCTCCGAACAGCGTGTTACCGCAGGTGGGTGGCACTGATGATCGAGTTCGACGACGGCAGCGGAAGCATCTCGAAGACCCCGGTCATCGACACCAGCGTCCACATCTTCTGCAAGTCCAACAAGGATCTGCGCGGGACGTTCCTGCGCGAGCCG
Organism: Mycolicibacterium komossense; assembly: GCF_025822605.1. GTDB lineage: Bacteria > Actinomycetota > Actinomycetes > Mycobacteriales > Mycobacteriaceae > Mycobacterium > Mycobacterium komossense. The sequence continues at coordinate 9,691 of NZ_JACKTY010000022.1, forward strand.
TTCGCCAGCCGGGGCTTTCCCGACTACGAGATGGACTGGTACGGCGCGCCCGGCGGTGAGTACGTCACGGGCAGCAAGGGACCCGACCGGCAGTACCCCGGCTCAGATCCCGAACTGGTCGCCCAGGAGCTGTTCGACAACCGCGGCGTCGACATCGCGATCCTGCACCCGATGACCCGGGGCATCATGCCCGACCGGCATCTGGGCACCGCGATCGCCGCGGCCCATAACGAGATGCTGGTGACCCGTTGGCTCGACGGTGAATTCGGCGATCGGTTCCGCGGCACCATCCGGGTCAATCCCGACGACATCGCCGGCGCCCTCCGCGAAATCGACAAGTACAAGGACCACCCCGCGGTGGTGCAGATCGGCATCCCGCTACAGTCGCGCGAGCTCTACGGCAAGCCGCAGTTCTGGCCGCTGTGGGATGCCGCGGTGACGGCCAATCTTCCTGTGGCAGTGCATATCGAGGTGGGCGCGGGAATTCAGTTCCCGCCGACACCGTCAGGAAAGACGCGGACCTATGAGCAGTACCTCTCCTTCATGTCCCTGAACTACCTCTATCACCTGATGAACATGATCGCCGAGGGTGTCTTCGAGCGATCCCCGGACCTGAAGTTCGTCTGGGCCGACGGTGCCGCGGACCTGTTGACGCCGTTCATCTGGCGAATGGACTGCTTTGGCCGACCCCACCTGGAGCAGACACCGTGGGCGCCGAGGATGCCCAGCGACTACCTGCCCGAGCACGTCTACTTCGTGCAGGGCCTCTTCGACGGACCCGGCGACACCGATTTCGCCGGAGAGTGGTTCGGCTTCACCGGCAAAGAAGACATCACGATGTTCGGCTCGAGCTACCCCCATTGGGACAGCAACGAATTGACCGTTCCCAGTAGCTATTCGGCTGAGCAGCGCGACAAGTTCTGCTGGCGCAATGCCGCCGAGCTGTATGGCCTTGAAATGCCGGCAAGTCCCGTCGTACCGTCCGCCGTTCCGGCACAGTAGAGGGAAGCGAGGAAGCCACCATGACGACTACTTCGAGTACGTCAGCCCAACCACGAGTACCCGCCGCCGAGCGCATCGCGGTGCGCTGCGTCGACTCCGACGTGCACCCGATGCCCAAGCGCGGCCAGTTGATCGACTACATCCCCGAGCCGTGGCGCAGCAAGTACTTCCTCAACCATCCGGTCGGCGATACAATTTACTACGACGCGCCGGACTACGCGCACTCCTACGCGATGCGGGTCGACAGTTTCCCGCCGGACGGCGAATTCGCTTGCAGCGATCCCGATATGGCGTTGCGCCAGCTGATCATGGAGGCCGGCTCCGATATCGCGATCCTGGAGCCCACCCACGGGGAATCCCGGTTGGCCGAGGCCACGTCCGCCTACTGCACGGCGACCAACTCCTGGCTCGCGGAGAACTGGCTGGACGGTCACAACAACTGGCACGAGCGCTGGCGTGGGTCGATCTGCCTGGCCATCGAGGATCCGGTCGGTGCCGTTGCGGAGATCGAGAAATGGGCCGAACACCCGTACATGTCGCAGCTGCTGATCAAGGCCGAACCGCGCCCGTCCTGGGGTGACCCGATCTACGACCCCATCTGGAAGGCCGCCACCAAATACGACATGCCGGTCAGCTGCCATCTGTCGCGCGGTGTCTACGAGACGCTGCCGATCCCGCCGGTCGGACTGCCCAGCTACAACCACGATTTCATGGTCACCTACTCCCTGCTGGCGGCCAACCAAGTGATGAGTCTTATCTTCGACGGCGTCTTCGACCGCTTCCCCACCATGAAGGTCGTCTTCATCGAGCACGCCTTCACCTGGATCCTGCCGCTGATGTGGCGGATGGACGCCATCTATCAGAAGCGCAAGTCGTGGCTGGACATCAAGCGAAAGCCCTCCGAGTACGTCAAAGACCACATCAAGTTCAGCACTCAACCGCTGGACTATCCGGAGGACAAGACGGAGCTGTCGCGCGCCTTCGAGTGGATGGAATGCGAGAAGATCCTGCTGTACTCCTCGGACTATCCACACTGGACGTTCGACGATCCCCGCTGGCTGGTCAAGCACCTACCCGAACATGCCCGCGAGGCCATCATGTTCCGCAACGGAATCGAGACCTACAAGCTGCCGGATACCGTCCCGGTGCTCGAGGGTCAGGTTCGGGTCTTCTGAGTTGGCTACCGAAAGCACCCCGCCCCGGCTGGCGCAGGGGCGTGAACACATCGTCGCCACGGTAGACGAAATACCATCTGGCACACACAAACTGGTGCCGATCGGACGGCACGGCGTCGGGGTCTACAACGTCAACGGCACGTTCTACGCGATCGCGAACTACTGCCCGCACGAGGGCGGCCCCCTGTGCTCGGGCCGGGCCCGCGGGCGCACCATCGTCGACGAGGACGTCCCGGGGGACGCGGTGATGGTCCGGGACAAAGAGTTCATCTTCTGCCCATGGCACCAATGGGGTTTCGAGCTCGCAACCGGAACCACCGCGGTCAAACCCGAGTGGAGCATCCGCACCTACCCCGTCCGGGTCGTCGACAACGACGTCCTGGTCATGGCCTGACAGTTACAGGAGAACGTTGTGCCTACCCAGGCTTCCAAGAAGGCGTCCGAGAAGGCCACCTTGCGCCGCGGCGAGAAGACCATGGAGATCAACGGCGGCCAGGTCGTCTACGAAATCCTCGGTGCAGGTAACGAAGCAGGCCCTTTCATCGCCCTGACGCCGGGCGGGCGATTCAGCAAGGACATCCCCGGCCTGCGCCCACTGGCTCGGGCGCTGGTCAACGGCGGCTACCGGGTGCTGTTGTGGGACCGGCCCAACTGCGGAAAATCCGACGTGCAGTTCTCCGGGCTGAGCGAATCGCATATGCGGGCCGAGACGCTGGCCGCACTGATCAACGGCCTCGGCATCGGGCCGTGCATCATCGCCGGCGGCTCCGGCGGCGCCCGGGATTCGATGCTCACCACCATGCTCTACCCCGAACTGGTCACCAAGCTGGTGGTCTGGAACATCGTCGGCGGGGTCTACGGCTCGTTCGTCCTCGGCGGCCACTACATCGTGCCCAGCATTCTCGCGGTCCGCGGCCTCGGAGTCGAAGGGCTGCTACGGGTGCCTGAGTGGAAGGAGCGGATCGCCGAAAACCCCGGCAACAGAGCTCGTTTCGAGGCCCTTGATACCGACGAATTCCTCAAGGTGATGCTGCGCTGGCTCAACGCCTTCGTCTCCAAACCTGGTCAGACCATTCCCGGTGTGCCCGATGACATGTTCGACAACATCAAGGTGCCGGCGCTGATCATCCGTGGCGGTGAGAACGATTGGGACCACCCGAAGCGGACCTCGCTCGAAGTGAGCTGCCTGATCAAAGGTTCCGAGCTCATCGACCCGCCGTGGCCGGAGGATGCCTGGGAGCGTGCCGGCGAGAAGTTCACCGCCACAGGCAAGTTCTGCCTGTTCGACACCTGGGTACAGGCCGCCCCCGCGATCCTCGAGTTCCTCGGCCGCTGATGGTCAGCCACTCCGCCTCAGGCTCGCCCCTCGTCGACCAGGATGCGCACCTCACAGTTGAGCGACGCCTCCAGCGCCGTGTGGATGCGACTCTCCGGCACCCCGGCCAGGTCCTCTCTGCGCAGCGTCACGTCGACGATGTCCCACCCGTCACCGCCGGGACGCCGCTCGACCTGCCCGGTCAAACCGAAACCGGACAGCACTCCGTGGGCGTCGTCGTCGGTCCCGCGACTGACGAAGGTCACCACACCGGGCACCGGCGTGGCCCCCAGCGGACCGAACACCGTGGTACACAATCGCATTACAACAGCCAGCGCAGCATCGCGGTCGTCAGCGGCCAGCAGCACCTCAACCTCACGCCGACTCGGCGGCAGCGCCGCCAGATCCGCGCCGAGCACCTCGGCGCCCACGCCACGAGCCAATTCCCCGAGCGCTGTCATGGCCGCTCCGAGCTGATCGGCGGACAGCTCACCGCGGGGATCGACGCCGACTCGCACCACCGCGGTTCGCATGCGCGCAAGCGTAACGGCGACGCCGTGGCGGCAGGCCCGCAGGGCAGGAGCCCATCATAAACACTCTCGACGTGAACGAAGGTGCCGAAATCGCCGTTGCCACATGGCCCGGCCTGGTCCCGCGGCTACTGCGCACCGCTTCGGGCCTCGAGGATCTGGCCGACTACCGCGAGAGCGGTGGCTACCAGCCGCTCACGGACCCCGACGCCCTCCTGGCCGAAGTCGACCTGTCCGGTCTGCTCGGCCGCGGTGGAGCCGCATTCCCGATCGGGGTCAAACTGCGTACCGTGCTCGACGCCGGTCGGCGCGGCCAGGACACCGTCCTGGTCGCCAACGGCGAAGAGGGCGAACCGGCCTCGATCAAAGACCGGTGGCTGCTGCGGCATCGGCCGCATCTGGTGCTCGACGGTGTTCGACTGGCCGCGAGGATCATCGGAGCCGAACACGCGCATGTGTACGTCTCGGATCGCCAGGCGGCCTCGGCCATCGAAACCGCGTTGCGCGAGTTGAGCGGTTTCCCGGCCGGTCCGGGCAGCCTGACCGTCAGTGTGCGCGTCGTCGATCCGGGTTACGTCGCCGGCGAGGAGACTGCCGCGGTGCGGGCCATCAACGGCGGGCCGGCCAAACCGACCGACAAGCCACCACGCCCGTTCGAAGTGGGCGTCGGCGGGCTGCCCACCCAGGTCAGCAACGTCGAAACCCTGGCCCACCTGCCCTATCTGCACCAGCACGGGGCCAAGGCCTATCGCGCGGCGGGCACGCCGGGTTCCGCCGGCACGTTCCTGGCCACCGTGACCGGAGCCGGGCGACCCGCGACGCTGTACGAAATCCCCTACGGCACAGCGATTGCCGATCTCCTCCGGCAGCACGGCGTGGGCGCCGACCAGGTCCGCGGAGTGCTGATGGGCGGCTACTTCGCGGGTCTGCTGAACCGCGAGGTTCTCGACGCCACCCTCGATCACGAGGCCATGCGCCATCTCGGGAGCGGTCTGGGCTGTGGAGCCATCTCGGTCATCACCGACGAATGCCCGGTGGCGGTCGCCGCGTCGGTGATGAGTTACTTCGATCGCGAGAACGCCGGTCAGTGCGGGTCGTGTTTCAACGGCACCGCGGCGATGGCGGCAGTCACCGAGGCGCTGCGCGACGGTGTAGCCACCGGCGACGACCTTTCCCGGCTGGAACGGTGGTCGGTGGTACTACGCGGGCGCGGCGCGTGTGCCACGTTGGACGCCGCGGCCAACATCGCCGCCAGCCTGCTGGTGAAGTTCCCGCAGGAGGTGGCGCGCCACCTCGCCGGCAGCTGTACCGACTGCGGAACCGGCCCGTTCACCGCCGCACGCCCCTACGAAGTGGAAGTGGTGAGTGCACATGAGTGACGTTGTCGGCATGCAAATCAGGCTCGACCGGACCATGTGCGACGGCTTCGGGCTGTGCGCCAAGCATGCGCCCGGATACTTCTCCCTCGACGACTGGGGTTATGCCTCACTGATCGGCAACGGCACTGTGCCGGAACAAGATCAGGACGCAGTGCACCGCGCGCTTCTCGACTGCCCGGTGCATGCCATCATCGCCGTGCCTGTCCCCGCTACCGGACCGCCCCGTTGACCAGAAGCGCGGTTTCCGAAGTCCTGGTGGACGGCGGCATCTTCGGTGGGATCGACCGTGACGCGGTGGCGACGTTGACCCGAGAACTCACACCGGTCACCTTCCGGCGTGGCCACACCGTGTTCGTCGAAGGACAGTCGGGCGACGAGTTGTACATCATCGTCACCGGCAAGGTGAAGATCGGCAGGCGCAGCCACGACGGCCGGGAGAACCTGCTGGCCGTGCTCGGCCCGTCGGACGTCTTCGGCGAGTTGTCGGTGTTCGACTCCGGTCCGCGGACATCCACGGTCACTGCAGTCACGGCGGTGAGCGCGGTGACGATGGATCGCGACGCCCTGCGCGTATGGATGGCAGCACACCCCGAGATCGGCGAGCAACTACTGCGCGTACTGGCCCGTCGCCTGCGCGATACCAATGACAATCTCGCGGACCTGATCTTCACCGACGTGCCGGGGCGCGTCGCCAAGCTGCTGCTCCAGTTGACCCGTCGCTTCGGCGTGCCCCACCGCGGCGAGCCGGTTGGGCCCAACGGGGCCGACCGTGAGGCCATCCGCGTCGAACACGATCTGACGCAGGAGGAGATCGCCCAATTGGTCGGCGCCTCGCGCGAAACCGTGAACAAGGCGCTTTCGGAGTTCGCCGAGCGCGGCTGGATCCGGTTGCAGAGCAAATGTGTCCTCGTCCTCGACCGGCCGCGGCTGGCCCGGCGCGCCAGGTGAACCCGATCGCACCTAGATCCACCGTACTTCACACTGATAACGTGATTCTCCAAAGCGAATAAGCACAATATCCTCTCCGACTCTGGAGGCCGCGATCCCATTCCTCGAGCACCAGCCGATATCCAGCCGCGTGGTACTTCCCGAGCTACGGATGGACACCGAGTTCTTCTGGACCTCCGGCGCCGACGGGCAGTTGCGGTTCCAGCAATGCCAGGACTGCACTGCGCTGGTCCACCCGCCGGCACCGCTGTGCCGCCAGTGCCGCGGGCACAACATCGAGATCAAACCGGTCTCCGGACGCGCCACGCTATCGGCGTTCACCGTCAACCACCGCTTCAGTCTGCCCGGCCTGCCCGCCTCGTATGTGGTGGCCCAGGTCGCCATCGAGGAAGACCCGCGGGTGCGGTTGACCACCAACGTGGTGGGCTGCAACCCCGACGAGCTCACCCTCGGCCAGCAGCTCGAGGTCGTCTTCGAACATGCCCAGGACGTCTGGCTTCCGGTGTTCAGGCCCACTGGGGACACCGAGATCGCCCCACGGGTCGCCGATGAGATCGCGCCAGCGGATTTCGCCCGGTTCGTCCGGCCACCGGTCAGTGGCGACCGGTTCGAGGACAAGTCCGCTATCACGGGCATCGGCGCGTCCCGACTGGGCCGCCGGTTGATGGTTCCGCCATTGACCCTGACGGTCGAGGCCTGCGAGGCGGCCGTCGCCGACGCCGGACTCACCTTCGCCGATATCGACGGGTTGTCGACGTATCCGTCGATGGACGCGGTCGGAATGGGCGAAGGAGGCGTGACGGCACTCGAGGGTGTGCTCGGCCTGCGGCCGACCTGGATCAACGGCGGGATGGACACGTTCGGGCCCGGCGGTTCGGTGATCGCGGCGATGATGGCCGTCGCGACCGGGATGGCCAGGCACGTGCTGTGTTTCCGCACGTTGTGGGAGGCGACGTACAGCCAGCTGATGAAGGAAGGCAAGCTGTCACCGCCGGGCGGCGCGCGCACCACCAGCTGGCAGATGCCGTTCGGCGCGACCTCGGCGGCGCATACGTTGGCGCTCAACGCCCAGCGGCACTTCGCCCGGTACGGCACCACTCGCGAAACTCTGGGCTGGATCGCGATCAACCAACGGGCCAATGCCGCACTGAATCCGACGGCCATCTATCGCGATCCGATGACGATGGCGGACTACCTCTCGGCGCGGCCGATCACCACACCCTTCGGACTCTATGACTGCGATGTGCCATGCGACGGCGCGGTCGCGGTGATCGTCTCCACCGTCGACGCCGCACGTGACCTCGCCAAGAAACCGGTGCTCTTCGAGGCGGTGGGCACCCAGATCATCGAGCGGACCGACTGGGACCAGACGACGATGACGCATGAACCCCAGGTGCTCGGCCAGTCGGCCCACCTGTGGACTCGAACATCGTTGCGCGCCAAGGATGTCGATGTTGCCGAGCTCTACGACGGCTTCACCTTCAACTGCCTGTCGTGGCTGGAGGCACTCGGTTTCTGTGGAATCGGCGAGGCCAAAGACTTCCTCGACGGGGGGAAGAACATCGCCCGCGACGGGATCATCCCTCTGAACACGCACGGCGGACAGCTCTCCCACGGCCGCACTCACGGCATGGGCCTGATCCACGAGGCGGTGACCCAACTCCGCGGCGAGGCCGGTGATCGCCAGGTCAAGGACGCGCGGGTGGCCGTCGCCAGCAGCGGCGGCCTGACTCCCAGCGGCGTGCTGTTGATGCGGACCGACACGTGACGGGCACACCGATCCCCCGCGTGGTCCTCGTCGACGGCGTACCGATGTCAGGCCTGTTGGCCGAAGCGCCGAATCCGCGTGCCACGATCGTCGCCATCCACGGCGGTGCGACGACGGCCCTGTACTTCGACTGCCCCGGCTTTCCCGCCCTGTCGCTGCTACGGACCGGCACTGAACACGGGTTCACCGTGCTGGCCATCGACCGGCCGGGGTTCGGCAGCTCCGCGTTGTACGCCGACGAATTCACCAGCACGCCAAAACGAATCGATGCGGCCTACGGGACGATCGACACAATCCTCGGTACCCGCGACCGCGGCGCAGGGGTGTTCCTACTTGCCCATTCCGCCGGCTGCGAGCTGGCGCTGCGGATGGCCGCCGACGAGCGCGGCGACGCGCTACTCGGCATCGAGATCTCCGGCACCGGTGTTCGGCAACAGCAAGAGGCCATGGCGATCCTCTCGGGGGCCTCCATCGAGCGCATTCCGACCGGTCTGCGCCAGCTGCTCTGGGAGCCCGCACACCTGTATGCCGACGGTGTCGACCGTGCGGTGCGCATCCAGGGCGGCCCCGCCGGCGTCCGGTACGAGGCGTCGGTGGTGAGCGGGTGGGCCAGGGATCTGCCCGATCTCGCGGCCCTGGTGCAGATCCCGGTGCGCTTCAGCCTCGGCGCCTACGAGCGGGTCTGGGAAACGGGTCCCGCCGCGCTCACCGAGGTGGCCGCGCTGTTCACCGCCGCACCCCAGGTAGTTGTCCACGAGCAGGCCGAGGGTGGGCACAACCTCAGCCTCGGCCACACCGCGGCCGATTATCACGCGAGCGTGCTCACGTTCGTCGAGCAGTGCACGACCGGCAAGACAACCGATTTCACGATGGAAGGAAGCTGATGCGGGTCGGTTTCATCGGACTTGGCAGCCAGGGCGGACCCATGGCACGGGCGATCGTCGATGCCGGGCTTCCCCTCACCCTGTGGGCTCGCAGGCCGGAATCGCTTGAGCCATATGCCGATACCGCCGCCAAGGTGGCGGGCTCCCCCGCCGAGCTGGCTGCCGACAGTGACCTGGTCTGCGTCTGCGTGGTCGGCGACGCCGACGTGCACGAACTCGCCGACGGCGAGAACGGCCTGCTGGCCGGTATGGCCGAGGGCGGCATCATCGCCATCCACAGCACGGTGCACCCGGACACCTGTCGCGAGCTCGCCGAAAAAGCTGCTGCCAAGGGGATTTCGGTCATCGATGCACCTGTCAGCGGTGGCGCGCCCGCGGTGGCGGAAAGGCGTCTGCTGGTGATGGTGGGCGGCGCCGGGGAGCATGTCGAACGCGCGCGGCCGGTGTTCGCCACCTACGCCGATCCAGTGGTCCACCTGGGCCCGCTCGGCGCCGGCCAGGTCGCCAAGATCCTGAACAACCTGCTGTTCAGCGCGAACCTGGGCAGCGCGATGAGTCTGCTGGAACTCGGTGAAAAACTTGGAATTCCGCGCACCAAGCTGTGCGAGGTGGTCGCCAGAGGCTCAGCGAACAGTATGGCGCTGGGCAGTATCGCCGCATTCGGCGGCACGCTGGAGCGACTTGCCCCGATCGCGGGCGCACTGCTCCAGAAGGACGTCCGGCACGCCGCGAATCTCGCGGGAACCGCGGATACCCCGGAGGGGGCGGTGTTCACGGCCGCCGACGCGGCCCTGGTTTTGATGGATCATCCACGATGACCCGGATCGGCTTCATCGGCGCGGGACGACTGGGCGCCCCGATGGTCCGCCGACTGATCGGCGCCGGCCACCAGGTGGGCGTGCTCGGCCGCTCCGATGAGAAGTGCTCCGCCATAGCCGAATTGGGCGCCACGGCGGTCACCACGTTACAGGAGGCGGCCGACCGGGCCGAGGTCGTGGTGGTCTGCGCGTTCACCGACGAGCAGGTAAGGCAGGTATGCCTGACTGCCGGCCTGATCACCGCGATGGCACCGAAATCCGCCCTGGTGCTGCACACGACCGGAAGTCCCCGCACCGCAGAGGCGATCGCCGCTCGCGGGCAAGCCCTCGGCGTCGACGTCGTCGACGCACCGGTCAGCGGTGGACCACACGATATCGCCGCCGGGCACGTGACGATATTCGCCGGCGGTGGCGACGATGCCCTCGCCCGGGTGACCCCGGTGCTCGCGGCCTACGGCGATCCGATTCTGCATATCGGTCCGGTGGGGGCGGGCCAACGAGTCAAGCTGGTGAACAACACCCTGTTCGCCGGTCAAATCGGCCTACTCGTCGAGGCGGTCCGACTCGCCCGCAGCCTCGGAGTGCCCGAAACGGCGCTGCTGGCGGCACTTCCCCACGGCAGCGGCGCCAGTCGCGCCCTCAGCGGGGTCGCGACCAGAGGTTCTGTCGAGCAATTCATCGACACCGCCGGCAGCTTCATCGCCAAAGACGTCGAGGTGGTCCGCAAGATCTCGGCCGAGCTGGGGGCTGATCTCGGCGTCCTCGACGACGTCGTCAGCACGTGGCTGGGGTCCACCTGAACCACGAAAACCCGGGCCCATTCCGGGCATTTCGCCCTCTCCGATAGTCGCTACTGTTAGCGTTACAGTTGAAGAATCTTTCGTAACATTCCGCTTACCGGCCACATGCGGAGGAGAACGCAGATGACGAAGCCGAAATTGGTGTTCCATCCTTACGCGCAGAAGTATTTCGACGACCCGTATGAGGTGTACGCGCGGATGCGCGAGGAGACACCCCTGTACTACGACGAGGCCGAGGACTTCTACGCGCTGACCCGGCATGCGGACGTCGCCGCCGCGCTCAAGGACTGCAAATCGTTCTCGTCATCTCGCGGGTGCGACTTGGGCATGGTTCGCAGCACCGAGCCGCCGCAGAAGTCCATCATCTTCATGGATCCGCCTGATCACCGGCATATGCGCAGCCTGCTGAACAAGGCGTTCACCCCGCGCGCCATCCAGTCCCAGCGCGACACCGTCATCGAGTTGATCGAGCACTATCTGGGCAAGGTCGATCCGGACCGGTTCGACGTCGTGCAGGACTTCTCCGGTCCGTTCCCGGTGGAGGTCATTGCCCGGATGGCCGGCGTGCCCGAGGAATACCGCCAGCAGGTCCGGCACTGGATCGACGCCAGTTTGCATCGCAAGCCGGGCCAGATCGAGATGGACGACGACAACATGGCGGCCAATATCGACTCCGGCGTGTACTACTACGGCTTGGTTCAGGAGCGGCGGGAGAATCCGCAGGACGACATGATCAGCCGGCTGATCGCGGCGGAAATCCCGGACGACCACGGCATCCTGCGCAAGCTCGACGATATCGAGATCACCGGTTTCACCCTGCTTCTCGGTGGCGCGGGCGCGGAGACCGTGACCAAGTTGGTCGGTAGCGCAGTCGTCGAATTCGCCCGCCATCCAGAGCAGTGGCAGAAGCTGCTCGATGACCGAAGCAAGGTACCCGCCGCCGTGGAGGAGCTCCTGCGCTATGTCGGGCCCGTGCAGTACAACGTGCGCTACACCCTCAAGGACGTCGAAGTGCCGAGCGGCACCATACCCGCAGGCAAGGCGGTGTTCCTGATGAAGGGGTCAGCCAACCGCGACCCGCGGGCGTTCACCGACGCCGAGACGTTCGATATCGATCGCGACCGAACCCAGGCCCAGAATCTCGGGCTGGGATATGGGATTCACAGCTGCCTCGGGGCGGCGCTGGCCCGCATGGAAACTGCACTCGCACTGGAACATCTGCTGGATTTCATGCCCCGTTACGAGGTGGACTTCGCCGGACTGACGAAGGTCAACATGCAAAATGTCGCCGGCTACAAGAATGTGCCAGTGAGAGTGCTGAAGTGATGGCCAAGATCGCAGTGGACTTCGGCCTGTGCGAAAGCAACGGGATCTGCATGGGCATCATCCCGGAAGTCTTCGATCTCGACGAGGAGGACTACCTCCACGTGCTCTCCGACGAGGTGACGCCGGAAAATGAGCAGCAGATCAAAGAATCGGTGCGGCAGTGCCCCCGGCAGGCCATCGCGATCGTCGACTAGTCCGGCTCTCGCGGTCGCCGGGCTCAGCTGGCCGGGACAAGATCGGCGGCAACCGGACAGCAGGCCGGTGTGCCGCTGCGGAACGTTTCGGTGAACGCAATCCGGTCCACCGGCGCCGATGCGGCCGCCAACGCCTGAGCCTTGAATGCGCGGGCGGCGACGCTGAGCCGGTGTTCCACCGAGTCGACGCGATCCAGTTCGGCGGGCCAGGTGTCGCCCCACAGGGTGACCTCGGTCTGACCGCTCTCCAGCGCCTGACGAACGCCCTGCCGCACCCGGGCATCGCGATCGTAGAGTTCTGTGGCCACCGCCAGTGCGTGCGGACGTGGGCCGGTCAACCCCGATAAGCCCGAAGCCAGCGCCGTCTCGAGGTTGGCCGCTTCAGCGCCGAGGATCTGCAGCGGCCGGTCATCGCAGTTGTCGGCGACGAGCACGGTGACATCCCAGCCGGCCATCACCCGGTCGAACAGCCAGCCACCGGCGCAGGTGACCACCTCGACGACGCTCGGGGCAACGACGTCCAGCCGGTACCTCACGATCTGCCGTCCGGCGCGAACTCCCGTTCCAGCGATCTCGCGTACTCCTGAATCGATTCCTGCAGCGGGACTGACGGATCCAGCAACCATGAGATTTCCATTCCGGTGATGAGGGACACGATCTGGACGGCCTTGAGAGTCGGGTCGAAGTCGGTGCGATAGGTACCGGCCTGCTGGCCCCGCCGGATGAGATCGGCGACGATGTCGACGGCGGCGCGCTGACGGTCGAACAGTCGGTCATGCAGCGGAGCATCGGGCATCAGATTCTCGACCAGCAGCACCGCATAGGTTCCCACCAGTTCGGGCGCCCGGCTGATGCGCTCGCCGACGTGCGCAATGCTGGCGATCAGATCGCCCCCTCGATCGGCATTGGCGTCGTCATCGGCGTCACGAGCATCCACCACCGCGTGCAGCAGCTGTTCCTTGGACTGAAAGTGGTGCAGCAGCCCGGCGGGGCTGACCCCCGCCTCTTTGGCGATCTGCGCCAGGGTGGTGTTGCGCCACCCGTTGCGGGTGAGCAAGCGCTGCGCACCGGCGAGAATCCGCGCTTTGCGGTCCTCGCCCTTGGCGAGCAGGCTCGCATACGGCCTCGGGGAAGTCATCGTGCAGTCAGAGCCTTCGCTTTGCTGAACCAACCTAGTGAACACACAGTAGGTTAGTTTGACCCCTGTGACAAGGGTCTCACTTGATGAATTTTCCGGCCCCGGTCACCCAGGTCTGAAACGCAGACTAATCACGCCGCCGAGTTGATACCGGCGCTTTGGGCAGAATTGCCACAGGCGTCCGGTGTCGACGGTTTCAGCTCACAAGCCCAGCGATTTGGCGATGATGACCTTCATGACTTCGCTGGTACCGGCATAGATTCTGGCCACCCTGGCGTCGGTGTACAGGCGGGCGATCGGATACTCCGTCATGTAGCCGTAGCCGCCGAAGAGCTGCAGACACCGGTCGATCACCCTGGCCTGCATCTCGGTGCAGAACAGCTTCACCCGAGCGGCGTCCGCACCGGACAACTCGCCCTCGACGTGCAGACTCACCGCCCGGTCCAGCATCGCCTGCGCGGCTTCGACCTCCGTCGAGCACGCCGCGAGTTCGAATTTGGTGTTCTGAAAAGCCGCCACCGTGGAACCGAACACTGTGCGGTCCTTGGTGTAGTCGATCGCCGCACCGATCGCCGAGCGCGCCTGTGCCACCGATCCGACCGCGACAGTGAGGCGTTCCTGCGGCAGGTTGTGCCCCAGATAGCCGAACGCCTCGCCCTCCTCCCCCAGCATGTTGGCGGCGGGAACGCGGACATCGACGAAGGACAGCTCGGCGGTGTCCTGCACCTTGCAGCCCATTTTTTCCAGCTCGCGGCCGCGGGTGAACCCCGCCATGCCATCCTCGACGACGAACAGGGTCAGCCCCTTGCGCCGGTTGTCCGGATCGGTTGTCGTACGGGCGACGACAACCACCAGATCGGCTTGCATACCGCCGGTGATAAAGGTCTTGGCGCCGTTGACAATCCAATGGTCACCGGCGCGCACCGCCGTCGTGCGCATCCCGGCCAGATCTGAACCCGTGCCCGGCTCCGTCATCGCGACCGCGGTCAGCAGCGTGCCCGCGGCCAGGCCCGGGAACCACCGTTGCCGCTGTTCGTCATTCGCATAGTGCAGGAAGTACGGCAGGATCACCTCGAGTTGGGTGCGCACCGTCGAGAGGGTGACCAGCGCCCGTGCCGCTTCTTCCTGCAGGACGACGTTGTAGCGGTAGTCGGGCATTCCCGCGCCGCCGTACTCCTCGGGGATGGCCATCCCGAGCATCCCGAGCTCACCCATCTGCTTGAACACATCGCGAGGCAGCCGACCGCCCTTCTCCCACTCGGGATAGTGCGGCACCACTTCCTTCTCGACGAAGGTGCGGGCCAGCCCACGGAACGCCTCATGGTCCTCGGTGAACAGGTCTCGACGCATGGTGCTTTCCCCTCCTGCTACTGAAGGAGTTCGACCACGGTGGCATTGGCTGTGCCGCCGCCCTCGCACATGGTCTGCAGCCCGTAGCGAATCCCGTTGTCGCGCATGTGATGAATCATCCTCGTCATCAGCACCGCCCCCGAGGCGCCGAGTGGATGGCCAAGTGCGATGGCTCCACCAAGCGGATTGAGGCGGTCGGCATCGGCGCCGGTTTCGGCCAACCAGGCCATCGGAACGGGTGCGAACGCCTCGTTGACCTCGAAGACACCCACCTCATCGATGCCGAGTCCGGCCTTGCGTAACACCTTCTCGGTGGCCGGGATGGGTCCGGTCAGCATCAGCACCGGATCGGCCCCGGTGACCGCGCCTGCCACATAGCGGGCCAGCGACGTCAGTCCGAGATCACGGGCGCGGTCGGCAGTCATCACCAGCAGTGCCGCCGCACCGTCGGAAATCTGTGATGAGTTGCCCGCGTGAATCATTCCGTCCTCGGCGAAGGCCGGTTTGAGTCCGCCAAGCTTCTCCGTGGTGGTACCGCGGCGGATGCCTTCGTCTGTGAGCACGGGCTGGGCGCCATCGGGGGTGACCGCGACGATCTGTGCCTCGAAGGCACCACTGTCCTGCGCATTGGCAGCGAGTTCGTGTGAGCGCGCCGAATATTCGTCGAGGCCGGCGCGGGTGAATCCCCATTTCTGCGCGATCATCTCCGCGGAGATGCCCTGGTTGAACGAGAAACCGTCATAGCGAGCAAGCGCTTTGGGTCCGTACGGTATCCCGGTGGAGCGCGCCGCGCCGAGCGGGACCCGGCTCATCACCTCGACTCCGCCGGCGACGACGACCTCCTGCTGGCCGGACATCACCGCTTGGACCGCGAAATCCAGTGCCTGCTGCGATGATCCGCACGCCCGGTTGACAGTGGTGCCGGGAATGCTCTCGGGCCAGCCCGCGGCGAGCACCGAGTAACGCCCGATATTGCTGGACTGGTCGCCGACCTGCGACACGCACCCCCAGACGACATCGTCGACGATGCCGGGGTCGATACCGGTGCGCTGCCGCAACTCCTCGAGCACGATGCCCGACAGGTCCGCGGCATGCATGGCTGACAAACCGCCGTTCCGCTTACCGACTGCAGTCCGCACCGCCTCGACGATGACCGTTTCCCGCATTACTGTTCTCCTGTTCTCGCTACGATTTACGTTGCGGTACAGCCCATTTTCCGGTGAACGAGGCTTCGCGCTTTTCGGCGAACGCCGCATACGCCTCGGCGGAGTCGACGGTGGCGAAGTTGCCCGGCTGGGCACGTGCCTCATTGGCCAGTGCCTCCGCCAACGTGCTGTTCGCGCCCGCTTTGAGCAGTGCCTTGCTATGCGCCGTCGCCACCGGTGGCCCGGCAGCCAACCGGTCGCCAAGATCCTGCACGAAGTGGTCGATCTCCTCAGCCGACTGAACCCAGGTCACCAGGCCCATTGAGTGCGCCTCGCCGGCGTCGATGGTCTCGGCAAGCATCACCAACCGGTTGGCCTGTTGCATACCGACGAGCCTGGGCAGTAGCCACGACCCACCGAGATCGACCGACAAGCCACGCTTGGCGAAGATCTGGCTGAACGTCGAATCGGGTGTCGCGACCACGAAGTCGCACCCCAGGGCCAGATTCCAGCCGGCACCCACAGCCACGCCGGTAACCTTGGCGATCGTCGGGATCGGCAATTCGTCGAGTGCCAATGCAACGTCGGTCAGCCTGCGCAGCTTGCGATTGGGGTGCACATCTTCGGGCACCGAGACATCGGCCCCCGAACAGAAGGCTCCGCCGGCACCGGTGATGACCAGCACCCGCACGCTGTCATCATCGGTGATCGCCCGCAACGCATCGCGCAGCTCGACCCATAGTTGCGGGGACAGGGCGTTCTTGCGCAGCGGCCGGTTCAGGGTCAGGGTGCGCACCCCGTCGCGATCCTGCGTCAGGAGTATCTGGCGTTCGCTCACCGGTACAGCGGTCCGACCGCACCGTGCGCATGCAGGGCGGCGATGGCCGCGCGACCGTAACCCAGTTCGGCAAGGACGGCGTCGGTGTGTTCACCCAGTCCCGGCACCGCGCCCATCGCCGGCTCGTACCCGGAGATCACCGGTGGCGGCAGCAGCGCCGAGATCTCTCCCTTCGGCGTGTCGACCTGGCGCCAGCGGTCGCGCGCGGCCAGCTGCGGATGGGCGACCACTTCGCTGGGTAGGTTATAGCGCGAGTTCCCGATCCCCGCCTCATCGGCCGTCTTCTGGATGTAGGCGAGATCGTGCTGGGCACACCATGATCCGATCGCGTCATTGAGCACGTCCCGGTTGGCAACCCGGTCGGCGTTGGTGGCGAACCGCGGGTCCTGCGCCAGATCGGGCCGCCCGATGATGTCATTGGCCAGGCGCTGCCACTCGCGGTCGTTGGTCGTTCCGAGTACTACGGTCTGCCCATCCCCGGTCGGGTAGGCACTGTAGGGCGCGACCGCAGGCGAGCTCATCCCCAATGGCTGCTGGTCGACACCGGAGTGCTGCGCGTAGGTCAGCTGGTAGCCCATGATGTCGGTCATCGTGTCGAACAGGCTGACCGCCACCGCCGGAGCGGCAGTCGCGCCGGCGCGGGCCCCCTTGTGCGGACGGGCGATCAACAAGGCCATGATCGACAGCGCCGCATACAGACCGGTGGTGATATCGGCGACGGGCGGACCGGCTTTGGCAGGCATGCCGGGAAACCCGGTCACCGCGCACGCCCCGGATTCGGCCTGGATCAGCAGGTCGTACGCCCGTTTGTGGGAAATCGGGCCACCGGGTCCGTAACCGTCGATCTCGACCGGGATGACGTCGGGATGGCGCACTGCGAGGTCGGCAGGTCCGATGCCCAGCCGTGCGGCGGCACCCGGTGCGAGATTGGACACCAGAACATCGGCCCTCTCCAGCAGGCGATGCAGAATCTCCACTCCCTCGGGCGATTTCAGGTCGAGGGTGACCGATTCCTTGCCACGATTGGCCCAGACGAAGTGCGCCGCAAGGCCACCCGGTCCGTTGACGACGTCGTCGTAATCACGCGCGAAATCGCCGCCCTTGGGGTTCTCGACCTTGATGACCCGGGCGCCGAAATCAGCGAGGACGCGGGTGCACATCGGCGCCGACACCGCCTGTTCCATCGCGACGATCGTGATACCGGCCAGCGGCGCAGAATTCACCGTCAGTAGCTCCTGGGCAGGCCGAGCACATGCGAGCCGAGGAAGTTCAGAATCATCTCCTGGCTCACCGGTGCGATCTTCATCAGGCGGGACTCCCGGAAGTAGCGTGAGATGTTGTACTCCTCCGAGTAGCCCATGCCGCCATGGGTCTGCAGAGCTCGGTCCGCCGCGGCGAATCCTGCGTCGGCGCAGAGGTATTTGGCCATATTCGCTTCCCTCCCGCACGGCTTGCCGTTGTCGTAGAGCCAAGTGGCTTTGCGCAGGATCAACTCGGCGGCGTCGAGGCGAGCCAGGGAGTCTGCCAGCGGGAACTGAATGCCCTGGTTCATCCCGATCGGCCGGTCGAAAACTACCCGTTCGTTGGCGTACTTTACCGCCCGGTCGAGTGCGACGCGGCCGATTCCGAGTGCCTCGGCCGCGATCAGCATCCGCTCTGGATTGAGTCCATGCAGGATGTACTGGAAGCCCTTGCCCTCATCACCGATTCGATCCTCGACCGGTATCCGCAGGTCGTCGATGAACAGCTCATTGGAGGAGACAGCGTTGCGGCCCATCTTCTTGATCGGGCGGATCTCAACGTGGTCGCGGTCGAGGTCGGTCAGGAACAGCGTCAGACCGTCGGTCTTCTTGGTGACTTCGTCATACGGCGTGGTGCGGGTCAGCAGCAGGATCTTCTCGGATTCCAGCGCCTTGGAGATCCAGACTTTCCTGCCGTTCACCACATAGTGGTCACCTTTATGGTCATGACTGCGCTTGGCGAAGGTGGTGATCCGCGAAGTATCAAGGCCGGCACCGGGTTCGGTGACGCCGAAGCAGACATGCAGGTCGCCGTTGACGATGCGCGGCAGGGTCGCCTTCTTCATCTCCTCGGACCCGTACACCACCACCGGCTGCATCCCGAAGATGGACAGGTGGATCGCGCTGGCGGCATTCATCGCCCCACCGGAGCGCGCCACCTCCTCGGACAGGATCGTGGCCTCGGTGATGCCCAGCCCGTGGCCACCGTACTGCTCGGGAATGGTCATGCCGAGCCACCCGCCCTTGGCTATGGCGTCGTAGAACTCCTGCGGGAACTCGTGGTTGAGGTCCTTTTCCATCCAGTAGTGGTCATCGAACTTCGACGCCAGTTCGGCCACCCCTTTGCGGATCAGTTGCTGATCCTCGGTGAGCTCGAAACTCATTCCGCTAGACATACATTCCCTTTCACGCGGTGCGAATCACTTCGCGCCCGAGATCTCCTTGGCACTGGCCTGGAAGTCGGCGAAGCTGACCTTCTCGCCGGTGCGGTCGTGGCTCAGGGCTTGGATGGAGACGTCGTGCCCCGCGGCGGCCCGGCGCAGCGCGCCGACGGTGGCCTGCTCCTTCGGGATATGAATGAACGGCTCGAAGTGGTAGAGCTTCATCGCGTTCTCGTGGGTCATCTTGTTGATCTCGTCATCGGCGACGTCGTAGGACTTGAACACCGTATCGAGCTCTTCGGGCGCGCCGGGCCACATCGAATCACTGTGCGGATAGTCCATTTCCCAGCAGATGTTGTCCACCCCGATCTCGTGACGCAGCTTCACCCCGACCGGATCGGAGATGAAACACGTCATGAAATGCTCGCGGAACACCTCGCTGGGAAGTTTCCCGCCGAAGTCCTGATGGGTCCAGGTCGAATGCATGTCGTACGTCCGGTCCACGCGCTCCAGAAAGTAGGGAATCCAGCCCGTCCCGCCCTCACTCAAGGCAATCTTGAGGGTGGGGTACTTCTTGATCGGCGCCGACCACAGCAGATCCGCCGCGGCCTGAACGATGTTCATCGGCTGCAACGTGATCATCACATCCATCGGCGAATCCGGTGCCGGGATGCTCAGCCGTCCTGAGGACCCGATGTGCACGTTCATCACCGTCTCGGTTTCCACCAGGGCTTCCCACAACGGCGTCCAGTAATCGTCATGAAAGCTGGGATAGCCCAGCGCGGCCGGATTCTCGGTGAACGTCAACGAATGCACCCCCTTGGCCGACACCCGCCGGACCTCGGCCGCACACAGGTCGGCATCCCAGATCACCGGGACCGCCATCGGGATGAAACGGCCCGGATGCGCCCCACACCACTCGTCGATATGCCAATCGTTGTAAGCCTGCACCAACGCCAGCGAGAAATCGGCGTCCTCGGTGGCGAACAGCCGCGCCGCGAAACCAGGAAACGACGGAAAATTCATCGTCGCCAGGACTCCGCCGGCATTCATATCCTTGACCCGCTCCGCAGCGTCGTAACAACCCTTGCGGATCTCATCCAAGCCCTGAGGTTCTAGGCCGTACTCCTCTTTCGGCCGGCCCGCCACGGCGTTGAGTGCGACGTTGGGGATGACCGTGTCCCGGAACTGCCAAGTGTCCGAACCATCCACGTTGTGGACCAGCCGCGGCGCCTCGTCGGCGTACTTCGCCGGCAGATGATTGGCGAACATATCCGGCGGTTCGATGATGTGATCATCGACGCTGATCAAAATCATGTCGTCTTTGTTCATTGCCGTGCCTTCCTATCGCGCTTCCGGCGTGCTGGTCGCTGGTCCGCTGGCGTCGGGGTATGACCGGGACTCGCGCACCCGGCGCCAAGACCAACCCACCAGGCCACCTACCGGATACGTTCTCCCATCTAGAAAACTAGCTTCTCGCAAGGAGAGAATCAACGTCCGGAGAGTCCCCCTATGCGCCACATCCACCGAAAGCCGCCGATGAGGCGCCAATCGGCGCTCCGGCACGAGCTCACTTTCTTCAGCTGAGACGTTGACCAAACGGCCACTTCATGAAAATCTGTTATCCGGATATGAGAATATGATTCTCAACAGTGAGAGGCCCCCGGTCAGATGCCCAGCTCGCCGGCGGCGCCTCTCCCCCGTTCAGGACGAAAGGTAGACCGATGGCATTTTTTCCCAAACCCGCTGAGGGCAGCTGGACCGAGCATTGGCCCGAACTCGGCACCGCCCCGGTCAACTACAACGACTCGATCGACCCCGAGCACTACAAGCTGGAGCAGCAGGCCATCTTCAAGAAGACCTGGCTGAAAGTCGGTCGCGTGGAGCAGCTGCCCAAGAAGGGCAGTTACTTCACCCGCGAGATGCCATCGGTCGGGGCCGGTACGTCGGTGATCATCGTCAAGGACAAAGAAGAAAAAGTCCGCGCCTTCTACAACCTGTGCCGGCACCGCGGGAACAAGCTGGTGTGGAACGACTATCCCGGCGAAGAGGTCTCGGGCAGCTGCCGCCAGTTCGTCTGCAAGTACCACGCCTGGCGCTACGGGCTCGACGGCGACCTTACCTTCGTGCAGCAGGAGGGTGAGTTCTTCGACCTCGACAAGTCGCAGTACGGCCTGGTTCCGGTGCGCTGCGAGGTCTGGGAAGGCTTCATCTTCATCAACTTCGACAACAGCGCCGAGTCACTTGAGGACTACCTGGGGGATTTCGGTAAGGGCCTGCAGGGTTACCCGTTCCACGAGATGACCGAGCACTACAGCTACCGCTCGGAGATCAACGCCAACTGGAAGCTGTTCATCGACGCTTTCACCGAGTTCTACCACGCACCGATCCTGCACATGAAGCAGGCGGAGAAGGAGGAGGCCGAGAAGCTGGCCTCGTTCGGCTTCGAGGCGCTCGCCTACGACATCAAGGATCAGCATTCTATGGTGTCGTCGTGGGGCGGGATGTCACCACCGAAGGACCTCAACATGGTCAAACCCATCGAGCGCATTCTGCACAGCGGTCTGTTCGGTCCGTGGGATCGGCCGGACATCAAGGGCATCCTGCCCGACGAGCTGCCGCCGGCCATCAACCCAGGCCGCCACAAGACCTGGGGCACAGACTCGTTCGAGTTCTTCCCGAACTTCACCCTGTTGTTCTGGGCACCGGGCTGGTACCTGACCTACAACTACTGGCCGACCGCCGTCGACAAGCACATCTTCGAGGCCGACCTGTACTTCGTTCCGCCGAAGAACCTGCGCGAACGGCTCTCCCAAGAACTCGCCGCCGTGACGTTCAAGGAGTACGCCTTCCAGGACGCGAACACCCTGGAGGCCACCCAGACACAGATCGGCACCCGGGTGGTCACCGACTTCCCACTGTGCGATCAAGAGATCCTGCTGCGCCACCTGCACATGACCGCCCACGAGTACGTGGATCGGTACCAGGAAAGCAAGAACGCCAATGGATCTGCCGCACATGGCACGCCTGTCGCGGGCGCCGAAACCAAAGATATCGAGAAGGATGCAGTGAATGTCTAGGTTGCCGCAAGAATTCGCCGATCTGGAGCGGTTCGCCGACTGGTGCCTGCCCACCGAGGAAGAGCGCTACTCCAAACGCCTCAACTCCACCATGGCCGAGATGCAGGAACTGTACGACGCCGGCATGGCACGACTCGAGGACATCATGGTCTACGTCGATGCGCGCTTCCCACTCAAAGGGATGCCGGAGGATGCCAAAGCGCTTGTCCATCTGGGACAGTCGATTGTCATGGTGTCGTTCCCGGTAGAGGTGTGGAAGCAGCCCCGCGTGCTCGACAGCGGCGCCGCGTATATCCAACTCATCAAGGAGCCGGTGGTCTGACCGTGCTGACCCTCAAAGCGGCGGGTCTGCTGGATATCGACAGCGGCGAAATCGTCCGTCCCGGCATCCTCACAATCGACGGCGACCGGATCGTCGCCGTTGGTGGCGACGCACCCGAAGGCGCGGAAGTCATCGATCTCGGCGAGCAGATCCTGCTGCCCGGGCTGATGGACATGGAAGTCAACCTGCTGATGGGTGGGCGGGGCGAGAATCCCGGCCTGTCCCAGGTGCAGGACGATCCGCCGACCCGGGTGCTGCGTGCGGTGGGCAATGCCCGCCGCACGCTGCGGGCGGGGTTCACGACCGTCCGAAACCTCGGTTTGTTCGTCAAGACGGGCGGCTATCTGCTCGACGTCGCTCTGGGCAAGGCGATCGATGCGGGCTGGATCGACGGACCGCGCATCGTGCCTGCCGGGCATGCGATCACCCCGACCGGTGGACACCTGGACCCGACGATGTTCGCCGGCTTCATGCCCGGCGCGTTGGAGCTCACGGTGGAGGAGGGCATCGCCAACGGCGTCGACGAGATCCGCAAGGCGGTGCGCTACCAGATCAAGCATGGCGCCCAGCTGATCAAGGTCTGCGTTTCCGGTGGCGTCATGTCGCTCACCGGAGAGGCTGGTGCCCAACACTATTCGGACGAGGAGCTGCGAGCGATCGTCGACGAGGCACACCGCCGTGGCATGCGGGTGGCCGCCCACACCCACGGCGCCGAAGCGGTCAAACACGCCGTGATGTGCGGTATCGACTGCATCGAGCACGGCTTCCTGATGGACGACGAAGCCATCCAGATGCTGGTGGACAACGACCGGTTCTTGGTCACCACCCGCCGACTGGCTCAGGCAATGGACGTCTCGAGAGCACCGAAAGCTCTGCAGGACAAGGCAGCCGAGATGTTCCCCAAGGCCGAGACGTCGATCCGGGCGGCCTACGAGGCCGGGGTGAAGATCGCCGTCGGCACCGATGCGCCGGCGATCCCCCACGGCAAGAACGCCGACGAACTCGTCACCCTGGTCGAATGGGGCATGCCGCCGCTGGCGGTACTGCGGGCGGCGACCATCGTGGCCGCCGATCTGATCAACGTCACCGACCGCGGTCGACTCGCCGTCGGCCAGCTCGCGGATGTCATCGCGGTGCCGGGCGACCCACTGGTGGACATTACCGTTACGCAGAACGTAGGTTTTGTAATGAAAGGAGGCAAGGTCTTCCGAAATGACAGCACCAAGTAAGCCCACCCGCACCGAGGATCTCGTCGAGATCCAGCAGCTCCTCGCAAAGTATGCCGTCACCATCACCCAGGGCGACGTCGAAGGCCTGGTGTCGGTCTTCACTCCCGACGGCACCTACAGCGCGTTCGGGGAAACCTATGCACTGGAACGCTTCCCGGTGCTGGTGGACGCCGCCCCCAAGGGGCTATTCATGACGGGCACAGCACTGATCGACCTCGACGACGCCGATCCCGATCAGGCCGGCGGCACCCAACCTCTGTGCTTTATCGAGCACTCCCAGCACGATATGCGCATCGGCTATTACCGCGACACCTATCTGCGCACCCCCGATGGCTGGCGACTGAAGACCCGGGCGATGACGTTCATCCGACGTAGCGGCGACCACGACCACGGCCGCCCGCACGCGATCGGGCGTCCGAGCGCATGACCGAGCGACTGTTCGTCGAGGAGTTCCGCTCGAAGTTGGTGGCCTGGCTCGACGAGCACGACCTGACTCCCCCGCCGGGAGACCATTCACTGGATGCGCACCAGGTCCAGCACTCCCGCGTACTGCGGGCACTATATGACGCCGGCTGGATGCGTTGGGGCTGGCCAGAATCGGCCGGCGGCCTGGGCGGACCGATGATCCTGCGGGCGATCGTGGGCGAGGAGGTCGTCGGTCGTCGGCTCGACGAACCCGGACCCTATTCGATGCTCGAGGTGCTGACCCCGACGATCATCGACTACGCGCGTCCCGAGCTCGCGGCCGAGATGGTGCCAAAGTTGTTGTCGGGAAAGGAAACCTGGTGCCAGGGGTTCTCCGAACCCGGCTCCGGCAGCGATCTCGCGTCGCTGACCACCCGTGCCACCCAACGCGCCGCGAACACCTGGGTGGTCACCGGCCAGAAGGTGTGGACCAGCTTCGCACAGTACGCGTCCCGCTGTGTGTTGCTGACCCGCACCGGAGCACCCGGAACCCCGAACCACGAGTCGATCACCGCGTTCTTCGTCGATCTGGACACCCCCGGGATCACCGTCTCGCCGTTGCGCACGATGCACGGGGTCGACGAATTCTGCGAGGTGTACTTCGATGATGTCGAAGTGCCGGCCGACCGCATGCTCGGGAACGTCGGCGACGGTTGGCAGCTGGCGATGGATCTGCTGCCGTATGAACGGTCGACCTGCTTCTGGCAGCGCATCGCCTACCTGTATTCACGACTTGACGCACTGATAGACGAAGTCAAGGCCGAACTGGGGCCGGCTGCGGACGCGGATCTGGGAGCCGCGTATCTGGCGTTGCACACGTTGCGTTGCCGGTCCAGGGCCACCCAGCTGCGGCTGGCCGACGGCCAGAAACTGGGGCCGGACACCTCCATCGACAAGGTACTGCTGGCCGGTGCCGAACAGCAGCTCTACGACATCGTCCGGGATCTGTTGCCGGGCGCCGTCGAACTCGACGACACCCCATGGCGCACCGAGTTCCTGTACTCGCGGGCAGCCAGCATCTACGGAGGAACCGCCGAAGTGCAGCGCAACATCATCTCCCGCCGTCTATTGGACCTCGGGAAGGAGTGACCGTGGACGCCCAGATGGATACGAAGTCACTGGCTTTGCTCGAAGACAGCCTGCGCAAGACGATGTCGTCGGTATCGGGCGCCGAGCTGGATGCGGCACTGGCCGACATGGGCTGGACGGAGATGCTCTCGGATATGCCCGAGGTGGCGATTCCGCTGGTCTTCCGACTCCTCGGCGAAACAGGTTCGCACGCTTCGATCCTCAATGATGTCGTGCTCCGGTCATCGCGCCGCCCGACGGGCGGGATTCCGGTGCTGCCCTACGCCGGCGGAGTCCAGGTGATCTGGGAACGAGCCCCCGAGGATCAAGCGGCGGAGTGGCTGCTTGAGGATTCCACGGAGCTCCGTGTCCTCGGCGGCCTGCCACTGCGGCGGGTGGATGAAGGTGAGCTGCTCCGGTTGGCCGAGGCTCGTCGCGCTCTGGGCTGGTGGCTTGTCGGTAGCTCGCGTGCGATGCTCGCCTTGGCCCGTCAGCACGCGCTGGACCGGGTCCAGTTCGGCCGTCCGATCGCGGGGTTCCAGTCAGTCCGGCACAAGCTGGCCGAGACGCTGGTGGCCATCGAAGGTGCGGAGGCGACGCTGAGTCTGCCCGGCGCGGCGAACAACGACCTGACTGCGCTACTGGCCAAGGCCGCTTCGGGCAAGGCCGCGCTGACCGCGGCCAAACACTGCCAGCAGGTGCTCGCCGGTATCGGCTTCACTGCCGAGCACCCCTTGCATCACCACGTCCAGCGCGTCCTGGTCCTCGACAAATTGCTGGGCAGCTCACGGGAACTCACGAAAAAGGCCGGCGCCGGTCTGCGGGCCCGCGGCTCGACGCCGAGGTTGGCTCAGCTCTAACGCGGTAGGCCGAGCACCCGTTGGGCGATGATCGACCGCTGGATCTCCGAGGTGCCGCCCGCGATGGTGCCGCCGAAACTGCGGGCATACCGCTCGAACCAGCTGACCGATGTCGCATCCTCGCCGAACGGCGCGTGGGCTGCCGTCAGCGCCGGGTGGTGCAGACCGTCGATCCCCTCGGCGGTCAGCGCGTGCTCGCTGGCGGCCTGAACCGCCTCGGCACCAAGCAGTTTCAAGATCGACAGTGACGGGACATCCTGCTCGCCGCGAGCTTCGCGGGCCAGCGCCGCCGAGCCGAGCAGGCGTAGCGCGCGGGCGTCCATCAGCAGCGTCGCGTACTGGTCGCGCTCCAGCGGCCCGTCCGGCCGGAAATCGGCCACCAGGTCGTCGAGCCGGTCGGCGAACATCAGCCACAGCAACGTCCGCTCGTGACCGAGTGAACCGTTGGCCACTCCCCAGCCACCATTGAGCGGTCCGATCAAGTTCTCGGCTGGCACGCGCACGTCGGCGAAGAAGACCTCGTTGAAATCGAGATCGTCGCGGTCACAGATGGAGGCGAAGGGCCGGCACACCACACCCTCCGTCGCGGTGGGGATCACCAGCACGCTGATCCCCTTGTGCTTGGGCGCATGCGGATCGGTGCGGACGAAGGCCAGGATGAGATCGGCGTCATGGGCTCCGGAGGTCCAGACTTTCTGACCGTTGACGACGAAGTGGTCACCGCCCGGAGATGACGTGAGGACCGCGGTCGTGCGCAACGACGCCAGATCAGAACCGGCGCCGGGTTCGCTCATCCCGAGCGCGGCGGTCATCTCGGCCCGCAGGATCGGCACCGCCCAGCGGTGCTTCTGCTCCTCGGTGCCGAAGGACAGCAGCGACGCGGCGATGATGCCGAGCCCCTGCGGGTTGTAGCTCTGATAGATCCTGCGTTTCGAGAGCTCTTCGAGGTGGACGAACTGCTGCAGGATCGTCGCGTTGCGGCCGCCGAACTCCGGCGGATTGCCGGGCAACAACCAGCCGTGGTCGAACTGCAGTCGCTGCCATTGCCGTGCCCAGTCCGGGACATGTGCGGTGGACCGGGACCGCTCGACCGCGACACCGGGGTCGGGCAGATGCTCGTCGAGGAACGCCACGAACTCCGCGCGGAATGCCTCGATATCGGCGTCGAACGTCAACTGCACCGAATCCTCCTCACTATGCGCGGCTGTCGGCCAGCGACTGCTCGGCGATCAACGCGCGGTGATGCGCTGCGCCACCGAGGAGCAACTCGCCCGCCTTCGCCCGCTTCAGCGCGAACTGGACGTCGTTCTCCCAGGTGAAACCCATGGCACCGAAGAGCTGGACACCGTGGCGAAAGACCAGCGACTGACACTCCCCGGCAGCGGCCTTCGCCATCGCCGCCGCCAGCCGCCGCCGCGGATCGTCGGCGGCGATGGTCAGCGCGGCGAAGTACGACAGCGCCCTGGCCCGTTCGATGGCGATATGCATATCGGCGGCCTTGTGCTGCACGGCCTGGAAGGAGCCGATCGCCACTCCGAACTGTTGGCGACCCTTGACGTGCTCGAGCACCAAATCCAGCACCCGCTGGCAGGCGCCCACCATGGTCAGCGCCATCCCGGTCAGCGCGACGTCGTACGCGCGCTGCGGATCCGCGCCGGTGACCCGGTCCTGGTGACCGACGACAACCCCGGCGAACGTCACCTCCGCGATATGCAGCACCGGATCGAAGACGGACACCCGGCGGGCCGAAACCTGTTCGGAGCCAACAATGAAAACTCCCGCGGGTGTCACCACCGCGAACCTGTCGGCGCGGTCGCCGTCTAGGACGTGGCGGGCGGTGCCGTCGAGCACCCAGCCCGCGCCGACACGTGCCGCGGTCACGCCGTCGTACACGGCTGATCCAGCCAGACCCGGATCGGGATGCCCGGGCGCCAACGGAGTGAACTGCGTCATGGTGGCCAGGAACGGCGTCGGATCGGTAGCTCGACCGAGCTCCTCGAGAAGGATGCCGAGCTCAACCGCTTCAGACGGTTCAGCCAGCTCGGTCCAGCCCATCTCGACGTAGGTGCGCCACAACGGTGCCGGATCCACCTCACCCTCGGCGACACCGCGGACCAGTGATGCCGGACATTCCTTGGCAGCGGCGTCGCGCGCCGTATCACGCCACAACCGCTGATCGGAATCGAGCTCTAACAGCATGCAGCCACCTCATGTTTTCAGGCCTGTTCTACGCTACTGGAGAATAGCATTCTCGCAGAATGGTAGTACTGATCTCAAAAACTACCCGTCAGGAGAGGCCTGGAGACCAAATGTCGCTCCCATCTCCGGTACAGTTCTCGCATGTCTCTTCCCCCTGCGGGCATTTCGGCCAGCCGTGAATCGGAACGCCGGTGAGCAGTCCGAGCGAAGAACCCGCATGGAAGCAGCGTGCAGTCGAGCGGTCGATCAAGACCGCGAAGCTGCGTGCCGGCCAGCGGGTGCAGCGGTTCCTCGATGCAGCCCAGGCGATCATCACCGAAAAGGGCAGTACCGACTTCACGGTGCAAGAGGTCGTCGATCGTTCCCGACAATCGCTGCGCAGTTTCTACCTTCAATTCGACGGTAAGCATGAGCTGCTGCTCGCCTTGTTCGAAGACGCACTGAGTCGTGCCGCGGATCAAATCCGGGCTGCGGTCGAAGGACAGACAGATCCCCTTGAGCGCTTGAAAGTCGCAATTGAGTTGCTATTCGAGCTATCCCGGCCGGACCCGACTGCCAAGCGCCCGTTGTTCACGGACTTCGCGCCGCAGTTGCTGATTTCGCATCCAACCGAAGTCCGGGTAGCCCACGCCCCCGTCATCGCGCTGTTCGCCGAACTCATGGAGGCCGCGCACGCCGCGGGATGCCTGCGTCAAGGGGTCAATCCGAAGCGCATGGCGGCCATGACAATGCAGACTGTGATGTTCACCGCACAGTCGAGCACGCCGACTGACGAAGACGTCATACATCCGATCAGCGCCGATGAAGTGTGGACCTTCTGCGCCCAGGGATTCGCCGCCAACTAGCCGGAGAATTTCATTCTCACTCGGCAAGAACTTCGCTTACACTCAGAGAATGCCGGGTCTCTGGACCGATCTGCTGTCCTGCCTGGACCAAAGTCCGGTTACCCACGGCCGATCGGCGGCCGGTCACGGGGCTACCCGCCTCGATCGCTTCCTGCCCTCAGGAGGCCCTGGTCCGGTTCCACAACTGACCAGATCCACCCCTCGAAAGGGTCACCGGTGAGGTCATATCCCCTGCCGTCCAACACCGTCGAGAACACCGGCGGCACCAGACCGCTTCGCGTGGTGCAGTGGGCCACCGGCACCATCGGCAGCCGGGCGCTACGCGCGGTCATCGAACATCCCGGACTGAGCCTCGTGGGCGTCTACGTTCACGGCGCGGACAAAGCCGGTGTCGATGCTGGCGACTTCTGCGGGCTGGGCACCACCGGGGTGACCGCGACGCGGGAGATCGATGAGATCGTCGACCTCGACGCCGACTGCATTCTCTATATGCCCAGCGGCTGCAACATGGACGAGGTGGGCCGATTGCTCTCTGCGGGAAGCAATGTCGTGACCACCACCGGACAGTTCCACCATCCGGCGTCGATGGACCCCGACGTCCGCAGGACGGTGGAGGATGCGTGCCGGCTCGGTGGGACATCCATTCACAGCACCGGCAGCAGCCCGGGCTTCATCAGCGAAGCGATTCCTCTGGCCCTGACGTCGATCCAACGGCGTCTGGATTCCCTGACCATCGACGAGTACGCCGATCTATCCCGACGCCCTTCTCCTGAGCTCCTTTTCGATCTGATGGGTTTCGGCCAGCCGCCTGGGGAGTTCGCCGCTTACCGGGTGGCGTATCTGCAGGCCAGCTTCGGGCCGTCGCTGATGCACCTCGCCGACGCCCTCGGCCTGCCGGTCGATGCGCTGGAGTCCACGGGCGAAGCCGGTACCGCCAGCCGCACGGTCGAGATCGCCGCGGGCACCCTCCCCGCCGGAACTATTGCCGCCCAACGGATCAGTGTGACCGGTATGCGAGCTGGGCAACCCCTGGTCCGATTCCGCGCCAGCTGGTACTGCACCACTGAGCTCGAACAGGAGTGGGATCTGCACGAAACCGGATGGCATATTTCGGTGGCCGGCGACGCGCCTCTTGAGGTCGATCTGCGGATGCCGATCCCCCTGGACCGGATGGCCGAGATCTCCCCGGCGTACACCGCCAACCGGGCGGTGAACGCGGTGGCGGCGGTGTGCGCGGCACCGCCGGGCATCCGCACCACCGCGGACCTGCCTCAGTTCATCGCGGCGCTGGGCTGACCGGATCGACCCGATACCCGAGTAGCAGCTCGGCCGCACCGTAGGCGTCGCTGTACCCCTCGGCGACGGTGGCGGCGAGCCGGTCGAGATCGGGATGGCGCGCTAGCCGGCTCTGGGCCAGCGACAGAATCTGGGCCCGCGCCCGTGCCGCCCGACGGGCCGGAGTATCAGAGCGGCGATGTGCGGCGATGGCTTCGACCACCTCCTCCACACCATCACCTTGGGCGGCAACGAGTTTGAGGATCGGCGCGGACGTCTCCGCCCGCAGATCGCGCACTGTCTGGTCCGCGCCCTCGCGGTCGGCTTTGTTCACGATCACCAGATCGGCGACTTCGAGCAGACCTGCCTTGGCTGCCTGGATGGCATCGCCGGCGCCGGGATTGAGGATGACGATCGTCGGGTCGGCGACAGCGGCGATCTCGATTTCGGACTGGCCGACTCCGACCGTCTCGATGACGACGAGGTCGTAGGAGATGGCGGCGAGCAACCGGATCGCCGCGGGTACGGCCGCCGCCAGTCCGCCGAGGTGCCCCCGGCTGGCCACTGATCGGATCAACACATCGGGGTCGTCGATATGGGCGGCCATCCTGATGCGGTCACCGAGCAATGCGCCCCCGCTGTACGGCGACGACGGGTCGACGGCGAGCACCGCCACCCGTAAGCCACGCCTGCGGTAAGCAGACACCAGCACCGCCACCGTCGTCGACTTGCCTGCGCCCGGTGGACCCGTCACGCCGATCACCTGCACGTCCGTCGGGCCGACATGGGACAGCACGTCGCTGCGGCGCGAGCTTTCGACCAGGCTCAGCAATCGGCCGGCCGCCCGCGCGGAGCCGTTGCGCGCGGCGGTGATGAGTTCGGCGATGTCATCGGTCATCGTGAGCGTCGATCATCCCCGTCCGGTCTTCCCTCAGTGCAGTCTGCAGGTGGCGCGAGAGAATAGTATTCTCTCAGCTTGAGAGCGGTAGTTGCAAGAAGGGAAACAGAATGCAGATCAGTGGCAATTCCGCGATCGTCGTCGGCGGGGCCGGCGGGCTCGGCGAGGCCACCGTGCGGCGGTTGCACGGCGCGGGCGCGAAGATCGTGGTCGCCGATATGGCCGACGACAAAGGCCGAGCCCTGGAAGCCGAGTTGGGAGTACGCTACGTCCGTACCGACGCAACCAGCGAAGACAGCGTCAACGCGGCCATCGCCGAGGCGGAATCGCTTGGCCCCCTGCGCATTTCGGTGGACACCCACGGCGGCCCGGCAAGTGGCGGCCGGTTGGTCGGCAAGGACGGGGCACCGCTCGACCTCGAGGGTTTCAAGACGACCATCACGTTCTACCTGACCGCCGTGTTCAACGTGATGCGGCTGGCTGCAGCGGCGATCGCCAGGCAGGAGCTGCAGGACGAGGGTGGCCGCGGCGTCATCATCAACACCGCGTCCATCGCGGGCTACGAGGGCCAGATCGGCCAGGTGCCCTATTCGGCAGCCAAAGGCGGAGTGATCGGCATGACGCTGGTGGCGGCACGCGACCTCTCACCACTGGGCATCCGGGTGGTCACCATCGCCCCAGGCACCGTCAACACCCCCGCCTACGGCAAGGCTGCCGACCAGTTGGAGCAGTACTGGGGCGCGCAGGTGCCGTTTCCGAAACGGATGGGCCGCTCTACCGAATACGGTCAACTGGCCGCGTCGATCATCGAGAACGACTACCTCAACGGTGAAGTCATCCGGCTCGACGGCGGCCTACGCTTCCCACCCAAATAGCCTGTGATTTCGGCGTGTTCCCGACCAGTGAGCGGTCGCGAACACGCCGAAATCACTTGGAAACGAGCCCGTCGACGATCTTGTTGAAATCGGCCGTACCGAAGGACACGTACTCGGCCAGGTTGGCGTAGTCCAGCGAAGCGAGCACCGACTTCTCCAGCTGAATGTTCATCAGCCGCTTGGTGCTCTCGACGGCCTGCTGTGGCAACTCCAGGATCTTCTTGGCGCAGACGATCGCTTCGGCCAGCGGGTCGACGACGACATGGTTGGCCAAGCCGAGTTCCACTGCCCGCTGAGCCTTGATCCGCACGCCGGTCAACGCAAACTCCTTGGCCTGCAACATGCTGATCTGCGACGGCCACACCAGCGGCCCGCCGTCGGCGGCGACCAGACCGATCTGCACGTGCGGGTCGGCGAAGAACGCTGTCTCCGCCATGTAGACGATGTCGCTCAGCGCCGCCAGACTGCAGCCGAGCCCGACGGCGGGACCGTTGACCGCCGCGATCACGGGGACGCGACACCGCACCATGCCGATCACCAGGTCGCGGCCATGCTTGATGGTCTTGACGCGCAAGGCCTCATCACCACGTAGCTCGTTGAGGTAGCTGAAGTCACCGCCGGCCGAAAACGCCCGGCCTGCACCGGTGATCACCGCGGCGCGCGCCCCGGCGTCCTCGCTGATCTCGCCCCATATCCTGGCCAACCCGACATGCAAGGCGTCGTTAACCGCGTTGAGCTCGTCGGGCCGGTTGAGAGTGATGATGCGCAGCGGGCCGTCGGCCGTGACGTCGATCTCCGCCGGCATGTCATACATCGTCATTTGACTCCTAGTCCAAGGATTCTGGCAGCAATGATGTTCTTCTGGATTTGCGACGTGCCGCCCATGACGCTCTGCGCACGGCTGTACAAATACGCACCGAGCAGGTCCGGGTCACGGGTTCCGGTCACCGCCAGCACGGCATGTCCGACGGACTGCTCCGCCCACGTCATCAGCAATTTGTCGATCGAGCCCTCGGACCCGTGGGACACCCCGTCGAGCTGCTCGGAGAGCCGCCGCTGCACATGGTGGGTGAGCATCTCGGTTTCGACTGCAGCCCAAGCGAGTTCGTCGGGCACCCGCTCACCCGCCTCGAACTCGTCGAGCAATTGGTGCACGGTCTTGCCGTATCGGGCCGCGAAGCCGAGCGTCGACGGTTCCCGTTCGTGGCCGACCACGGTCATGGCCAGCGGCCAGCCCTCACCGGGTCCACCGACCATCTGATCCGCCGGCACTGTCGCCCCGTCGAAGGCGACCTGACCGAACTCCTTGGTCACGCCGCTGATCATCTTCAGCGGCCGCTGTTCGATACCCGGCTGGTGCATCGAGACGATGAACGCTGAAATTCCTTTGTGCCGCTTGGCTTCCGGGTCGGTACGCGCCAACAGCAGGCACCAGTCGGCATCATCGGAATAGCTGGTCCAGATCTTGTACCCGTTGATGACGTAGTTCTCACCGGCCTCATCCAGCACGGCGGTGGTGGTCAGCGAGGCCAGGTCGCTTCCGGCGCCCGGTTCGCTGAAGCCCTGGCACCAGCGCTCGGTACCGTTGATCATCCCGGGCAGGAACCGCTGCTGCAGTTCCTTACCGCCGTGCCTGCCCAGGCCGGTGACGAGGTAGCCCAGGCTCGGGCGAGCCGGCGCACCCGCGCGCGTCAACTCGTCGTCGAGGATGACGTCGTAGACCGGCGGCAGGTCCTGACCGCCGTACTCCCGTGGCCAGGACAATCCGAAGAAGCCGCCGCCGTAGAGGGCGCGGTGCCACTCCCCTGCCTTGGCCCAGTACTCGTCACCGGACGTCGGGAAACTTCTCGCATGCTCGGACAGCCAAGCGCGCAACCGCTCGCGGAAGGCGGCCTCGTCCGGCGAGTCACGAAAGTCCAAAATCGATCTCCTCCAGCTTGACGGGCAGAAGCTCCGTCGCGGTCAGCGCGCGACGGAGATAGATGTGAGCCAGGCACTCCCAGGTGTTGCCGATACCGCCGTGCACCTGGATCGAGGTTTCACAGACGGTCCGCGCGGTGCGTGCGCAGTAGACCTTCGCGATCCGGGCGGACCGGATCGCCTCTGCCGGCGCGAGTTCGTCGACGGCCCATGCAGCGTGCCGCACGATGCTGACGGAACCCTCGATGAGCGCGGCGCTTTCGGCCAGCAGATGTGCGACGGCCTGGTAGGAGCCGATCGCGTTGCCGTACTGCTCACGGATTTTCGCGTAGTCGGCGGCCAGCGCGAGTGCACCCCGCGAGACACCGACCAGATCCGCCGCCGTCGCAGCCAGAGCCAGCGCGTACCAGCGGGCGGCGGCCTGATCACCGAGCGCGCCGATGACCGACGGTTCGGATTCCACGGCAGCGACGGACCGGCTGAGGTCGACGCCGCGCTGCGCTACGCCGAGGTCGGCGGCCAGAACGGCGCTGTCCCGCAACAGAAGCGCGCGGTGGTACCCCCTGGCGTCGATCGCCTTCCCGTCGATGATGACGGTGGCCGGGCCCGGGTCGGCGTCGAGGTGGCGGATCAGGTCATCGGCCAGCACCGGTCCGAGGAACGGTGCATCCACCAGCCCGCGGCCGAACTCCTCGACGACGATCGCGACCTCGACACCGGATGCCTCGTCCGAGCGCAACGAGCGCCAGCCGGTGGCCCCGATCTGCTTGTCCAGTCGCGCAATGCGACTTTCGTCGTCGAGTTCAGCAACCGAACCGGGACCGAGGTCGTCGGCCAGTTTGGCTGCCGCGTCCCGCAATTGCTGTTGTTCAGTAGTCAGACGAACGTCCATGGCGCTCCTTCAGCACGCGACGCAAAGCCTTACCCGAGGGCAGGCGCGGAATCTCCGGAACGAAGACGATCTCGCTCGGACGTTTGTAGGACGACAGCCGCTCACCGACCCAGGCGATGAGTCCGGCCTCGTCGACCGGCCCGCGCACTGGGTCGCGCAAGGTGATCGCCGCCATCACTGCTTCCCCGTCGGCCTCATCGGGCACGCCGAATACGGCGCAGTCCGCCACCGCGGGATGGCCGTGCAGCACAGCCTCGACTTCGGCGGGTGCGACCTGGAAGCCGCGCACCTTGATCATCTCCTTGGCACGGTCGGTGATCCGCAAATAGCCGCCCGTGTCGAGGTGGCCGACGTCGCCGGTGCGGTACCAGCCGTCGTGAAATGCTGGTGCCGTAGCGCTGTCCGGAAGATAGCCGGCCATCATCGAATTCGACTGTGCCTCAATCTCACCGACCTCATCGGGCGCAAGCTCCTGGCCGGTCTCCAGCGAGACCACGCGCAGGCTGACACCGGGCACGGCGCGCCCCACGTTGTCCAGCCGGGCGCCGGCGATCTCGTTGCAGGTGAGCACGGGTAGCTCACTGGCGCCGTAGGCCGTGACCCAGGTGACGCCGGTCCGCCTGGTGACAGCCTCGGCGACGCTGACGGTCACCGGGGTCGCGCACCACAGGAGGTAGCGCAGGGAGGACAAGTCGAAGTTCTCCAGCGTCGGGTGCGAGGCCATCGCCAGCGCGATGGGGGCCACTGCCATCTCGACCGTGATGCCATCGGACTCGATATGAGCGAGGAGCTGGTCGATGTCGAACCGGCGGTGCAGCCGCAGCCAGCCGCCGGCCTGCAGGACGGTCACGATGTTGAGCAGCCCCAGGATGTGACTCGGCGGTGTGACGATCTGCATCCGGTCCCGAGCCCCCAGCTGTAGTGCCGAAGCCCACTGCTGCACGGCGAGGCCAAAGCCGGCATGGCTGTGCCGGACCGCTTTTGGCATCCCGGTGGTGCCCGAACTGAAGACGAGGACCGCGTCATCTCCTGGCGCACGAGCCGGCCGAGACGGCGCCTGGGCCACCGCAGCGATCGGCTCGTCGAGGTGCAGCATCGGCATCAGTTCGGCCAGCAGCGGCTGGTCGCCGACCGCATGCTCGGGCCGGGTGAGTGCCAGAGCGTGCTCGACTTCGCCGCGCTTCCAGGACGGGCTGATCAACACGACGGCAGCACCGAGGCGCCAAATCGCCCGCAGGGCTATCACGAACTCGGGCCGGTTGGACGACATCAGCGCGACCCGTTGCCCGTGGGTCACCCCGCGGCGGTCCAACGTCTCAACCAGTCCGTCGGTCAACGCGCCCAATTCCGAACGGCGATACTGGCGGTCCTCGAAGGCCAGCACCCAAGGGTCGGCATCGCGGCGTCCCAGGGTCTCCTGGGACGCCCCCTCGATTGCTGGAAACGACGCTGAAGTCATACTGAGAGGATCCTATCGCTCTGTGAGAATATTATTCTCACAGGGGCAGAATTGACATACCAAAAGAGGAGGCGTGGTGACGAGACCTTCGTCCGGCAGTACCGCACCTGCGGCACCCGACACCGCCAACGGCCCGGCGACGGCACTCATCCAGCTCGACGGCAAGACCGTCGCCGCCGCCATTCGCCCCGGCGAGACCCTGCTGGAGATCGCCAGGCTTGCCGGAATGGCACCGCCATTCTCCTGCGAGGCGGGCAACTGCGGTACCTGCATGGCCAAGGTGACCGAGGGCTCAGCGACCATGCGGGTCAACGACGCGCTCGACGATGACGAAGTCGCGGACGGTTACACATTGACCTGCCAGGCCATTCCCGATGGTCCCCTGACCGTCAACTACGACGAGTGAGCCGGCAGCTCGCCGTGCTGCCCCAAGGCAGGCGGCGGCCGGTACTCCGGGCGATACCCGTCGACGCGAATCGAGCTGCCGACCAGCCGGTAAGCACCGGCTGACACGATGGCCTCGGGGGTGGCCTCAAGCGCCTCGGGCAGCGTCCGTACCGCAGCAGCCGGGATGCCCAGTGGCCGCAGCCGGGCTTCCCACTCGATCGCGGTGTCGTTCGCCAGGGCCGAGGAAACCAGTGCCAGCACCTCTTCGCGCCGCGCCGACCGCTCGGCCATCGTCGGATACGGCAGCCGATCGCCGGCGATCCCCGCCTCGGTCGCGAACAGTCGCCAGAACGCGTCGTGGGTGACGAACAATGCCAGATACCCCTCGACGGTCGGAAACAGCTGAGCGGGAACGTAAAACGAATGCGCCCCGTTGGGATAGCGCTTCGGCTCGATACCGTCGTTGAGGTAAGCCGCTGCCCGATAGTTCAACTGCGACAGCATCACGTCGCGCAGCGAAACATCCACCTGCCCGCCGGAACCGGAAACGATCTGCGCCAGCAGACCCAGTGCCGCAGTCAATCCCGTGGAGTTGTCGGCCGAGGAGTACCCAGGCAGGGTCGGTGGGCTCTTGGGGTCCCCCGTGAGCGTTGCGATACCCGTGGC
This sequence comes from Mycolicibacterium komossense, assembly GCF_025822605.1. GTDB lineage: Bacteria > Actinomycetota > Actinomycetes > Mycobacteriales > Mycobacteriaceae > Mycobacterium > Mycobacterium komossense. The sequence goes on from NZ_JACKTY010000022.1 coordinate 47,142, forward strand.
GGCCTGGACGATGTAGTCGAAGGCAGGATCGTCGCCGCCGTACAGCCCGAAGCCGGTGAGCGCGACGCAGACGATCTTCTCGTTGAACCGGCGCAAGGCCCGATAGGTCAGGCCGAGTTTGTGGATGGTCGACGGTTTCTGATTCACCAGCAGCGCATGCGATTGCGCCACCAGTTCCCCGAGCCGCCGCTGACCTTCATCGGTGTTCAGGTCGAGGCAGATGCTGCGCTTGCCCCGGTTGAGGCTGGCGAAGTAGCTGTCGCTGACCTGGCGGGAGATGTCACCCGCGAGTGGTTCGATCTTGGTGACCTCGGCCCCGAGGTCGGCCAGCATCATCGTGGCGTACGGGCCGGCCAGCATGGTGCCCACCTCGAGAATCCGGATAGCGGCCAGCGGCCCGTTCACTGCACTGCTCTGGCGAGGTCGGCGATCACTTCCCTGGTGCGGTACTTGGACGCGACGAGTTCGTCACGAGTGTCGCCGATCGGCAACAGGCGCACCGACAGATCCGTCACGCCTGCATCGGCAAAGGCCCTGAAGCGCTTCAGGATTGACTCCTCATCACCGGCAGCGCAGAGATCACCGACCGTGCGGGCGTCACCCCGGTCGAGCAGGCGCTGGTAGTTGGGCGACGTCTCGGCCTCGGCCAGGATCCGGTTGGCCCGGTCCTTGGCGGCATCGATCTCGGAATTGGCGCACAGGCAGACCGGAATACCCGCCACGATCCGCGGTGCCGGTTTGCCGGCGTGGGCTGCCGCCTTGGTGATCTTGGGCGCGATGTGATCCCCGATGGCCTTCTCGTCGGCCATCCACAGGCTGGTGCCGTCGGCGTACTCACCGGCGATCTGCAGCATCACCGGCCCGAGCGCGGCCACCAGGACGGGCATCTTGGTCTCGGCCCCGAGCACTGTGGGATTGTGCACGGTGAACGTGTGATTCTCCACATCGACCGGGCCGGGCCCGGCTATCGCCGCGTTCAACACCTGTAAGTAATCGCGGGTGTAGGCGGCCGGCTTGTCGTACGGCAGGCCCAGCATGTCCCGAATGATCCAGTGATGCGATGGCCCGACCCCTAGCGCCAGCCGCCCGCCCGAGACGGCATGCACCGAAAGGGCCTGGCGAGCAAGCGCAATGGGATGCTGCGCCGGTAGCGGTACCACGGCCGTGCCGAGTTCGATTCGCGTGCTGTGCGACGCCATCAGCGCCACCATGGTCAACAGATCGAAATCGTCGGGCACCTGCGGCATCCACGCGGTGGACAGGCCCGCCGAGTCGGCCCACTCGATATCGGCGATCAGCTTCTGCACCTTGCGGGCCATACCGCCGCGCTCGGCCCCGATCATCACGCCCAGTCTCATTGCTCGGAAACCCTTTCCGCGGTCAACACCCGCACGCCGGTCACCAGGTCCTCCAGCGATGTACCGGTCGGGAACACCGCCGCGGCTCCCGCCGCCGTCAGCTTCGCCACATCGGCCTGTGGGATGGTTCCGCCGACCACCACCGCGATATCGGCTGCGTCAGCGGCTTTCAGCGCATCGACGACTCGAGTGGTGAGCGCGAGATGGGCACCGGAGAGGATGCTCAGCCCGACGACGGCGACATCTTCCTGCAGAGCGATCGAGACGATGTCCTCGATGCGCTGCCGGATGCCGCTGTAGATCACCTCGAATCCGGCGTCGCGCAACGTGCGTGCGACGATCTTGGCGCCGCGGTCATGTCCGTCCAGGCCCGGTTTGGCCACCAATATGCGAGCACTCATCAGAACACTCCCCTTCTAGAAGACGACCGGCTGCTGGAACTCGCCCCAGACCGCCTTGAGCGCCGAAACCATCTCACCGACAGTGCAATACGCGTTCGCGCAGTCGATCAGCTTGTGCATCAAATTGTCGGATCCCTCGGCAGCTGTCGACAGTGATGCGAGTGCGTCCTTCACCGCCACCGGATCACGGTCGGCCTTGACTTTCGCCAGCCGCCTGAGCTGCAGATCACGGCCCTGCGCATCGAGTTCGTAGGTATCGATGTCCGGCGCCGGCTCGTCGACGACGAACTTGTTCACTCCGACTACCGGACGCACGCCCGCCTCGATGTCCTTGTGCATCTGGTAGGCCTCGTCGGCGATCAGGCCCTGCAGATAGCCATCCTCGATGCAACGCACCATGCCGCCGTGCTGTTCGAGATCGTGCATGATCTCGATGATTTTTTCCTCGGTGGCGTCGGTGAGAGCCTCGACGAAGTAGGAGCCACCCAGCGGGTCGGCGACCCGGGTCACGCCGGTCTCGTAGGCCAGGATCTGCTGGGTGCGCAGCGCCAGCGTCGCCGACTCCTCGCTGGGCAACGCGAACGGCTCGTCCCACGCGGCGGTGAACATCGACTGCACGCCACCGAGCACGGAAGCCATTGCCTCATAAGCGATCCGGACGACGTTGTTCTGGGCCTGCGGCGCGTACAGGGAAGCCCCGCCGGAGACGCAACCGAACCGGAACATCGACGCCTTGTCGCTGCTGGACCCGTAGCGCTCACGCACGATGGTCGCCCACCGGCGCCGGCCCGCGCGATATTTGGCGATCTCCTCGAAGAAGTCGCCGTGGGTGTAGAAGAAGAACGAGATCTGCGGAGCGAACTGGTCGATGGTCATCCGGCCGCGTTCGACCACGGTGTCGCAGTAGGTGACTCCGTCGGCCAAGGTGAACGCCATCTCCTGGACCGCGTTGGCGCCGGCGTCACGGAAGTGCGCGCCCGCCACCGAGATCGCGTTGAAGCGGGGCACCTCGGCGGCACAGAACTCGATGGTGTCGGCGATGAGGCGCAGCGACGGTTCCGGCGGCCAGATCCAGGTGCCGCGTGACGCATACTCCTTGAGGATGTCGTTCTGGATGGTGCCGGTGAGGTTGACCCTTGGCACGCCTGCCTTCTCGGCGGCAGCGACATAGAAGGCCAGCAGGATGGCGGCCGTTCCATTGATGGTGAAGCTGGTGCTGATCTTGTCCAGCGGAATCCCGTCGAACAGGATCTCGGCGTCGGCGAGGGTGTCGACGGCCACACCGACGCGGCCGACCTCCTCGCCGTACTCAGCGTCGTCGGAGTCGTAGCCGCACTGGGTCGGGAGGTCCAGCGCAACGGACAGGCCGGTGCCACCCTGGTCGAGCAGATAGCGGTAGCGCCGGTTGGATTCCTCGGCCGTGCCAAATCCGGAGTACTGGCGAAACGTCCACAACTTGCCCCGGTATCCGGAGGCGAAGTTGCCGCGGGTGAACGGATAGGTCCCCGGTAGCGGCGGGTCACCCGGGGAGACCGTGCCGTCCGCTGGTCCGTATACCGGCTCCACCGGGATGCCGGAGGCAGTCTGAACGTTGTTGTCCACGCCGGAGGAGGCGCGCGAAGGCACTTGAACCACGTGGATAACGTACTTGCAAAAAAAGAGAATGCCAATACCATCGCTTGTTGGCGAACGGCCGGGACAGCCCGGCGGTAGCCGGTCGACCCCGGGAGATGAATGGCCGAGAACAGCAGTTCCCTGCACGACCGCACCCTCGTCATCTCCGGCGCCAGCCGCGGGATCGGCTTGGCCATCGCGATCGGGGCCGCCCGCCGGGGAGCCAACGTGGTGCTCCTGGCCAAGACCGCCGAACCGCACCCCAAACTCAAGGGCACGGTCTACACCGCGGCCGAGGACATCGAGTCCGCCGGCGGTCAGGCCGCAGCCGTCGTCGGCGACGTGCGCAAGGAAGAGGATGTCCAGCACGCCGTCGACACCGCGGTGGAACGCTTCGGCGGCGTCGACATCTGCGTCAACAACGCCAGCGCCATCGCGACCGAGGGCAGCCAAGAGCTCTCGGCCAAAAAGTACGACCTGATGCAGGACATCAACTGCCGTGGCACGTTCCTGCTGACCAGGGCGTGCCTACCTCACCTGCGGAAGTCGTCGAACGCTCACGTCCTGACGATCTCGCCGCCGATCAACCTGAGCCCCTACTGGCTGGGCCGGCACCCGTCCTACACGCTGTCCAAATACGGAATGACACTGCTCGCACTGGGCTGGGCCGAAGAGTTCCGCGCGCGAGAAGGACGATCCGGAGTCGCCTCGAACTGTCTGTGGCCGCAGACCTATATCGCCACCGCGGCGGTCACCAGCATGTCCGACGGCAGCACCTTGGCCGCGTCGTCCCGCACTCCGGAGATCATGGCCGATGCCGCCGTCGAGATCCTGTCCCGCCCAGCGCCAGAGACCACCGGTCAGTGCTTCATCGACGCCGACCTGTTGATCGAATCCGGCGTGACCGATCTGTCCCGTTACGGCGGCGGCGATCAGCCCATTCCCGACCTTTTCCTCGACCTCTGACGCGCAGATGGCGATCCCCACCGGCGCAGCCGCACGTCCTCAGGGTCGGCCGGACGAGCGATTCGACGGAAACAACCATCGCGCACTAAGAGAAGGTTATTCTCGAATATGCGAACGGCCCGGATGGTGTCGGCGTGACGGTGAACAGCCGGACCGCGCCCGCGGTCGAGCGAGCCCTGGCCGAGCGCAGGCGCACCGCCGAAGAAGTGGACCGGATTCTGACCGCTGCGGTCCGGGTGATGGCACGCTCGGCGCCGGAACCACCCAAGGTCAGCGAGATCATCGTGGAGGCGGGCAGCTGCAACAAAGCGTTCTATCGCCACTTCGGTGGTAAGGACGATCTCCTTCTGGCCGTGATGCAGCGCGGCATCGCCGTCGTCGCCGCGCTGCTCGAGGAGCAGATGAGCCGCGAGTCCGATCCGGCGGTGAAGGTCGCCCGATGGGTGCAAGGCCTGCTCGCCCAGGTCACCGACCCGCACATGTTCAGCATGTGTGCGGCCACCGTCGCGCAGATGTCGGCCAGTGCACACCGCCAGGCGTCCGACGACGACGTCATGCGACCGCTTCGGGAGTTGCTGAGCGAGCCGATCGAGCGAATGGGCCGGACTGACCCGGACCGCGACGCCGACGCGGTGTTCCACTGCACGATGGGCACATTGCGTCGCTACGTCGGCTCGGAGCGACGGCCGCCCCCGGCGGACGTCGACCACCTGGTGCAGTTCTGCCTCAGCGGCATCGGGGTGGCGACGGGGATCAGGGCACGGGTTGGGTGAAGCAACCTCCCACCGGTGATGCGGCAGGACTGGCATTTCGGTACGCGTCAGGCGTGACGATCGCTCATATCCTGGCGGTCACCGAGGTGGTCGTCATCATGACCGCGCTTGGTCGGGAGACCGCCGGCCCCGCGCGCAGCATGTTCGAGGGCCGCCACGCCGCTGCGATCGTCGCCGTCGTCATCGCCGCGATCGTGGCCGTCGCGGTCGGCAGCGTCGTCACCATCTGGCCGACACTGCGCTGGTTCGTCCCCGGGGCCGAACCAACTCGCGCCCAACTGAGATCGGCGACCCGGATCGGTCGGCGACAGTCGCTGTTACTGATCACGGTGTGGCTGGCCAGCGGCGCCGTCGTGGTCCTGGTCAATCTCGACAGCGCCGTCACCGTAGCTGCGCTCACCGCACCCGCGATCGTCTTCGGCTCCATCGCCGCCGTCTGTACCGCGATGCTGCTCACCCTGCGGACGTTACGTCCGATCACCGTCGCCGCCGCCCCAGGCATGGACACCGGCGATACCGCACCAGGGGTGCTCGCCCGCCTGCTCAGTATGTGGGTGTTGTGTTGTGCACTACCGAGTCTCGGTAGCGCACTGCTGATCGTGGCCAGGGCCAACGGCTGGCTGATCGACAAATCCGCCTCGGTGGAGGTGCCGGTGCTCGTGCTCTCGCTGATCGCGGTGCTGTGGGGCCTGCGGGCCATCATCCTGGTCTCGCGGTCGATCTCCGACCCGTTGCGCGACGTCGTCGATGCGATGGCCGAAGTGGAGCATGGTCACCTCGACCACACCGTCGATGTCTACGAGCGGTCCGAAATCGGCCGCCTGCAAAGCGGATTCAACCGAATGATCGCGGGCCTTCAGGAGCGGAACCGGATCCAGGATCTGTTCGGCAGGAACGTCGGCGCCGACGTCGTCCGGCTATTGGTGCAGCGGGAGGAGTCGCTGTACCGCGACGTGCGCGAGGTGGCCATTCTCTTCGTGGACCTGGCCGGCTCCACGCAGTTCGCGGCGAGTCGCCCACCGCAAGATGTCGCCGACGTTCTCAACCACTTCTTCCAGACCGTTGTCACCGCGGTCGACCGGCACGGCGGCTTCGTCAACAAGTTCCAGGGCGATGCCGCACTGGCGGTCTTCGGGGCGCCGCTGGATAGCCCGACCGCGGCATCGGACGCGTTGGCGACGGCTCGCGAACTCGCTCTGGATATGCGGCAGCTGCCCTACCTCGACTTCGGTATCGGCCTGTCCGCCGGACCGGTATTCGCCGGTTTCGTCGGCGCGCTGAGTCGCTTCGAATACACGGTGATCGGCGATCCGGTCAACGAGGCGGCCCGGCTGGCCGACCGCGCGAAGGCCTATCACGGCCGGATCCTGACCTCCGGTGCCGCGCTCACCCGGGCCGACGACGACGAACGCGCGCTGTGGTCATCGCTCGGTTCGGTACTGCTGCGGGGACGTTCGGCAGCGACTGCGATATCCGCCCCTGCGGACGGGACTTAGCGCCCTCAGTGCAATCTCGAAGTGCGACAGCCACCCGTGACCGTCAGTAGACCCAGACCGAGGGGTCGCTGGGTGGGTAGTTCATGCAGACGTCGGTGGAGTTGGCGACGACGCCTTTGTTGTTGAAGAACAGTTTGGCCCAG
>NZ_JACKTY010000023.1 GCF_025822605.1 Mycolicibacterium komossense
TGGACCTTGATGCTCAGCCGCAGCGGATTGATCATGCGCCGTTGCCGTTCACGTTGACGTTGAGTACTACCGATCCGTCGGTGTTTCCCAATATCGTGGCCCAGGGTGACAGCACCGACATCAACTGCCGCATCACCGTCGACGATGTCGTCAAGGACACGAATTCCTCAACCGGCGTCACCGCCCAGACCTTCTGCCTGGTGAAATCAGCATGAGTTCACCCCCGCGCGACGAACCCACGGACGCCATCCCGACGGTTGCCGGGCACCAGGCGACGTTGCCTGCACAGCGTCACGGTCGGCAGGATAAGCCCGCAGGGATAGCCCCGTGGATCCGCCGGTTGGCGATCCCGATCATCCTGGCCTGGATCTTCATCATCGCGGTGCTGAACACCGTCGTGCCCCAACTGGAGGCCGTCGGGATCCTCCGTTCGGTCTCGATGAGCCCGGATGACGCCCCGTCGGTGGTGGCGATGAAGGAAGTCGGCCACGTCTTCGACGAGTTCAAGTCGAACAGTTCGGTGATGGTGGTGCTGGAGGGAGATCAGCCCCTCGGTGACGCCGCGCACCAGTACTACGACGGGCTGATCAAGAAGCTCGAAGCCGACACCAAACACGTCGAGCATGTGCAGGACTTCTGGGGTGACACCCTGACCGCATCCGGGGCGCAGAGCCCGGACGGCAAGGCCGCCTACACCCAGGTCTACCTGGCCGGCAACCAGGGCGAGGCGCTGGCCAACGAATCCGTCGAGGCCGTCCAGAACATCCTCAAAGACGATCCGCCGCCGGCCGGACTGAAGGCGTTCGTCACCGGTCCTGCGGCCATCTCAGCGGATCAGCACATCGCCGGCGACCGAAGCCTGCAGATGATCACCGGGCTCACCTTCGTGGTGATCATCGTGATGATGCTGTTGATCTACCGATCGATTGTCACGGTACTCATCGTGCTGGCCATGGTGGTGCTCGAGTTGGCCGCTGCCCGGGGATTGATCGCTTTCCTCGGGTACCACAACATCATCGGGCTCTCGACGTTCGCCACCAACCTGCTCGTCATGCTTGCCATCGCGTGTGCCACGGACTACGCCATCTTCCTGATCGGGCGATATCAGGAAGCCCGAAGTCTCGGCGAAGACAAGGAAACCGCCTTCTACACGATGTACCACGGCACGGCCCACGTCGTGCTCGGTTCCGGCCTGACGATCGCGGGCGCGACCTTCTGCCTGCACTTCACCAATCTGCCGTACTTCCAATCCCTGGGTATTCCGCTGGCCATCGGCATGGCCTTCGTGGTGCTGGCGGCGCTCACGCTCGGCCCGGCCGTGATCACGGTGGCCACCCACTTCAATCTGCTGGAGCCGAAGCGCGCGCTGCGGACCAGGGGCTGGCGCAAAATCGGTGCGGCCGTGACGCGTTGGCCCGGGCCTATCCTGGTTGCGACGATCGCGCTGGCTCTGGTCGGGCTGCTGACCCTGCCCGGACCGCAACTATCTGCCGAAGGATCTGCCCGCGCAGCTGGGTTATCAAGCGGCCGACCGGCATTTCTCGCCGGCCCGGATGAATCCGGAACTGCTGCTGATCGAGACCGATCACGATATGCGCAACTCGGCGGACTTCCTGGTGATCGACAAGGTTGCCAAGGCCATCTTCCGCGTGCCGGGAATCTCACGTGTGCAGGCGATCACGCGTCCGCAGGGCACGCCGATCGAGCACACGTCGATCCCGTTCCAGATCAGCATGCAGAGCACGACGCAGAAGATGAACGAGAAGTACAACCAGGACAAACAGGCCGATGACATGCAGAACACCATCGACAGCATGACCAAGATGTCGAGCATCACCGCGCAGATGGCCGACGTCACGCACAACATGGTCGTGCAGATGAAGAATATGACCGTCGACATTCAGCAGTTGCGTGACAACATCGCCAACTTCGACGACTTCTTCCGGCCACTGCGGAACTATTTCTATTGGGAGCCACACTGTTTCGACATCCCGGTGTGCTGGTCGATCCGCTCGATCTTCGACACGCTGGACGGCATCGACACGATGACCGACGACATCCAGGCGCTGATGCCGCAGATGGAAAAGCTCGACAAGCTCATGCCTCAGATGGTGGCGCTGATGCCGTCGATGATCGCCACGATGAAGAGCATGAAGACGATGATGCTCACGATGTATGCCACGCAGAAGGGCATGCAGGATCAGCAGACCGCGGGTTCGGAGAACGCCACCGCCATGGGCCAGGCGTTCGATGCGGCCCAGAACGACGACTCGTTCTACCTGCCGCCGGAGACGTTCGACAACCCCGACTTCAAACGCGGTATCAAGCAGTTCCTCTCGCCCGACGGCAAGGCGGTCCGGTTCATCATCAGCCATGACGGCGACCCGATGACGCCGGAGGGCATCGAGAAGATCGATGCCATCAAGCAAGCCGCCAAGGAGGCGATCAAGGGGACACCGCTGGAAGGGTCGAAGATCTTCCTCGGCGGCACCGCGGCCACGTTCAAAGACATGCAGGACGGCGCCAACTACGACCTGCTGATCGCCGGAATCGCCTCGCTGTGCCTGATTTTCATCATCATGCTGATCATCACTCGCAGTGTGGTGGCAGCGGCGGTGATCGTCGGCACGGTGGTGTTGTCGCTCGGTGCGTCGTTCGGCTTGTCGGTGCTGATCTGGCAGCACATCATCGGTATCGAGCTGCACTGGATGGTGCTGGCGATGTCGGTGATCATCCTGTTGGCCGTCGGTGCGGACTACAACCTCCTGCTGGTCTCGCGGATGAAGGAGGAGATCCACGCCGGAATCAACACCGGCATCATTCGCGCCATGGGTGGTAGCGGCTCCGTTGTCACCTCGGCGGGCCTGGTGTTCGCCTTCACCATGATGTCGTTCGCGATCAGTGAGCTGACGGTGATGGCTCAGGTCGGCACCACCATCGGTCTCGGTCTGCTGTTCGACACCCTGGTGGTTCGATCCCTGATGACCCCGTCCATCGCCGCGTTGATGGGCAAGTGGTTCTGGTGGCCGCAGCGCGTGCGGCAGCGTCCCGTCGCCGAACCCTGGCCGTCCTCACCCACACCGCCGCCCGCACCCAAGGAAGAGGCGACCGTCTAGCGCATCTGTTCACGAAGAAGTCCGCTCGACCCCAGTGGGTCCGGCGGACTTTTTCGTCGCAGCCCGTCGCAGGTAACGGACACAAAAAATCCGCCCGACCACAGTGGCCGGGCGGATTCCTAAAACCGGAGTGCTAGTAGACCCAGACCGAGGGGTCGCTGGGTGGGTAGTTCATGCAGACGTCGGTGGAGTTGGCGACGACGCCTTTGTTGTTGAAGAACAGTTTGGCCCAGTT
>NZ_JACKTY010000024.1 GCF_025822605.1 Mycolicibacterium komossense
ACCACACCGAAGTGCACCACCGAATGGCTACCCCCACCCCACCTCGACACCGGCCAACACACCACCAACGCCTACCACCACCCCGACCGACTCCTCAGCCGGCAGCACAGGAACACACCAAACGACGAGGACGTCCCCTAACGCTCCACGCCGCCCTGGTCGATTCCCCGGTGACCCAGCGGGGACTTCAGCATGGCCGCGACATCAACATGCGCCACAAAGAAAGCTGTTCCAGCGCAAGGCAATTCGATCGCACTGCGACGCTTACCCGCCACCTCCGCCGCAGCCACCACCACCACAGCCGCCGCCGCCGCCACAGCTACTCCCGCCGCAATGACCGGACCCGCCACCACAACTCGTTCCGCCGCCGCCTCCACCACCGCAGCTGCTGCCACCACTGCCGTAGAGGCCGACCCCGGCCGCCGTCCCGGCGGCCCAGATCTTGCGCCGCTTTGTGGCCTGTCTCTTCGCCTCACCCAGGGCGCGCCACACCAATACGAAGACGGCCAGCGCCAGGACCGCCACCACGATGCCGATTGCTATCCAGATTGAGCCCCCACCCATGAACAAGACCCTACCCGGCCACTGATACCGCCTAAAGTTGACTCTGTGCGGCGTAGGGGGCCTGACTTCGATCGAATGTCCGCCGCGGTGGCAGAGCTGGAATTGCCGCCGGTGGTCTTCAAGAGTTGCCCATGGCAACCGCGCTCACTTGTCGAGACTGGTTTACGACAATGGCTCCGATGCTGCGCGCCTGCGTTACGGGACGGCCAGGTGATCGGGATGCCCTCGCACGCGGTGGACGAGGCATGGCACGGCCTGATCCTCTGCACCGCACAGTATTCCGCGTTCTGCGAGGCAGCGTACGGACGGTTTCTCCACCACCATCCGGACGGCGGCACCCCACAAGATATCCCCGCAGCTCACGATTCGGCCGACGAGCAGCTGCGCCGGACGATCGTGGCGTGGTCGATGGTCGCGGCCCCTGGCGAGCCGTGCGTGCTATGGGACCTCGACCACCGCGTCGGCGTGGAGGACCCATGGGGCATCGCCGCAGACAGGGTCGCGCAGATTCAGACCGCCATTACAGCGGAGATGCTCCCCGTAGGTGCTCGAAGATCAGCGATGTCTGGGTACCGGCGACGTCCGCATCAGCGTTGAGGTTGTCCACCACGAACTTTCGTAGATCGTCGGTGTCGCGGGCGGCGACGTGCAGGATGAAGTCGTCACCCCCAGCCAGGAAGTAGACGTCCATCACCTGCGGTTTGCGCCGGATCTGCTGGATGAAACTGCGGATCTTCCCACGGGCATTGGACTGCAGACTGACCGAGATCATCGCTTGCAGCGACAGCCCGATCGCAGACGGGTCGATATCGGCGTAGAACCCGCGGATCACCCCGAGCTCTTGCAGCCGCCGCAGCCTGCCGTGGCACGTCGATGGTGCGATCCCCACGCTATCGGCGAGTGCACTGTTGGAGATGCGGGCATCGCTGTGCAGGATCGTCAGAATTCTGCGGTCGACGTCGTCAATATCCGTCGTCCGAACATCCTTCGACGCAGGCGGGATACGCGCCATCGATCCTGTCGATTCTTCGTTCACAATCCAACTTTAACGAATCATCATCAAACATATTGCCTAGTTGTCGACATTTCTTCACACTTAACGCAACCCACAGACGATATCTAGGAGAGATCATGCGCGTCGGCATCCCGACCGAGATCAAGAACAACGAATTTCGGGTGGCCATCACCCCGGCCGGTGTCGCCGAACTGACCCGCCGTGGACATGACGTGGTCATCCAGGCCGGCGCCGGTGACGGTTCCGCCATTTCCGACACTGATTTCAAGGCCGCCGGCGCCGAGATCGTCAACACAGCAGACGAGGTCTGGACCCAGGCCGACCTTCTGCTGAAGGTCAAAGAACCTATCGCCGAAGAATATTCGCGGCTGCGTGAAGGCCAGACGCTCTTCACCTACCTGCACCTAGCGGCGTCCAAGCCGTGTACCGATGCGCTCCTGGCATCTCGCACCACCTCGATCGCCTACGAAACCGTCCAGACCGCAGACGGCGCGCTGCCCCTGCTGGCCCCGATGAGCGAGGTCGCCGGCCGGCTATCCGCACAGGTCGGCGCCTACCATCTGATGCGCAGCCAGGGCGGCCGGGGCGTTCTGATGGGCGGTGTCCCCGGTGTCGCGCCGGCCGAAGTTGTCGTCATCGGTGGCGGGATGGCCGGCTACAACGCCGCGCGCGTCGCGAGCGGCATGGGCGCCCACGTCACGGTTTTCGATCTCAACGTCAACACCCTGCGCAAGATCGACGGTGAGTTCAGCGGCAACATCGAAACCCGCTACTCCTCGACGCTGGAGCTCGAGGACGCCGTCAAACGCGCGGACCTCGTGATCGGCGCTGTCCTGGTGCCCGGGGCCAAGGCGCCCAAGTTGGTCACCAACGCGACCGTCGCAAATATGAAGTCGGGTGCGGTGTTGGTCGATATCGCGATCGACCAGGGCGGCTGTTTCGAGGACTCCCGTCCCACCACGCACGACGACCCGACCTTCGCCGTGCACGACACCGTGTTCTACTGCGTCGCGAACATGCCTGGGGCCGTGCCGCGTACGTCGACGTTCGCGCTGACCAACGCGACCATGCCGTATGTCCTCAAGCTGGCCGACCAGGGCTGGCGCGCGGCATGCCAGGCTGATGCCGCACTGGCCAAGGGCCTGTCCACCCATCAGGGCGAGCTGCTGTCCGAGCAGGTGGCCGCCGACCTCGACATGCCGTTCACGGATCCAACAGCTCTGCTGGCCTGATAGACCCGCCGGCCGGTGGTTTACCTGCCGGCCGGCGGATGGCCAAGGCAGATCAGCGCTCCGAGCGGATCCCGGATCGCAGCGAGGGTTCCGTATGGAGTGACCTCACCGGGCATCACGATCTCGGCTCCCAGCGATTCCGCGAGTTTCACAGTCTCGTCGACGTCGTCGACGGTGATGTACACCTGCCAGAACGACGGCACCTCCGGGGGAAAAAGCTTGGCGGCGTCCATAATTCCCGAGTACGCGCTCTCGCCGACGAAGACCTGACCGTAACGGTCCGGCCCGACGACTTCAGGGTCGCCGCCGGTGCCGATCTCCTCGATCCGCGCACCGATGACGCTCTGATAGAACGCGACCGAGGCGTCGAAATCTTTGCTCTGGCATTCGAACCAGTAGGGCGTGCCATGCTCGCCCCACTCCGTGAAGCCGACATGGCTGCCGGGTTGCCAGAACCCGATGACTGCACCCGCCGGATCGGTGAGAACCATCATCGACCCTAGATCGCCGATCGGCATGGGCGGCACCATCACCGACGCCCCGGCCGCCTCCGCGACTGCCACGGTGTCGGCTGCATCGCCGGTATGGAGATACACCGACCAGATGTCGGACGCGCCGCCGGCTTCGGGCATGGTCGGCGCGATGCCCGCCACGCGTTTACCGTTCCTGGTGAAGTTCTGGTAGCCGCCGAACTCCTCCTGCGGCGGCCCCTCGACCTCCCATCCGAAGATCGCGCGGTAGAACTCCGCAGCCCGCGCGGGCGCACTGCTCATCAAGTCGAACCAGATGGGAGCCCCGACGGGGGCTGCGTAGTCGCTCACAACTGCTTCCTTTCGGCGTTTGGACGATCTACCACTACAGACCTCAGACTCCACGGAAATTCATCGCGCTTGACCAAACTTGACACCTGTCAAGTAAGCTGGGGCCATGACAGCTGACGCGCTGACCATCGCGACGCCCACCACCACCGCAGAGGCCTTGACCGTGTTCGACGCGGCCGACCCCGTCGAGCCGGAATTCATGATCGGTACGTGGCACGGCGCCGAAATTCCGACCGGACATCCGCTGGACGGCTTCCTGGAGGCCAGCGGCTGGTGGGGTAAGCAGTTCGTCGACGCGGAGACCGTGCACCCGCTGCTGTTCCCGACCAGTGACACCACTGCGCTGTGGGCACTCAACCCGATACTTGCCTTCGGAGGAATCGGCGTGGCGAGCAAGATTCCACTGGTGAAGGACTGGTCCTTCGAGCGGCCGATCGCCGCCCTGCGCCCGCTCCTGGCCACCCGCCGCCCCAAGGCACGACTGCGCACCACCCGCTACCGCGGTAAGGACACCGCGACGATGGTGTACGACCAGCTACCGATCAACGATGTCTTCCGCAGGATCGACGATCAGACCGTGATCGGCGCGATGGACCTGCGTGGCTCCCGCAAGCCGTACTTCTTCGTCCTGAAACGCGACGACTCGGTGCGAGTGCTCTAGTCCCCTGCGAGCTCGGCAACGATTTCGGCGGCGGGACCCGCTTTCGTCAGACCGAACGCCGTTCCGGCCCACAGGTTTGTCCCGTGCGGATCACCGGCCGCCACCGCGGCCTTCCGCATCGGCGACGTCATCTGGTTCACCTCCGGGTAGCCGAACGGCGCCACCTCGTCGAAACGCCTGGTGAAATCGTTACGCAGACCACGGGCGTAGCGGCCCGAGAATGCCCGCGTGACAACAGTTTCGGTGAAGTCAGGGCTTGCCAGCGCAGCGCGGTGCGCGACGTTGGTGCCGGCCTCGTCCGCCAGTAGCAGCGCGGTGCCAACCTGCGCGGCGACGGCACCGCGGCGCAAGATGGCGCTGACGTCATCGGCGGTGGCCAGTCCGCCGGCGACGATCACCGGCAAGCTCAGACCGGACACCGCGTCGAGCAGATCCTCCAGCGACTGATCTGCGGGAACAGCACCCGGGTCGAACGTACCGCGGTGGCCGCCCGCTTTCGGGCCCTGGGCGATCAGTCCATCGGCACCCGCCTCGACGGCGATCTGCGCCTCTGCCGATGTCGTCACCGTGACCAAGGTCAAGATGCCCAAGTCGCGAAACCACTTCAGGACAGCAGGTTCGGGGCAGGCGAAGGTGAACGACACCACCTCCGGTCGGGTGTCAGCGACCACGTCCAGCTTCGCTCGCCAAGCGTCATCGTCGGCATGCGGGGTGCCCAGCTCGGCCAGGTAGTGCTCGGCCAGCGGCTGCAGCAGTGCACGGTAGCGCGTCAGTTCCTCGGTAACAGCGAGGCTCGGGCCGGGAGCGAAGAGGTTGACCCCGAGTGGGCCCCCACCGGCGGCGCGGGCCGCAGCGATATCGGTATCGAACCGCTCCGCACTCAGATACCCGGCGGCGAGAAATCCGAGTCCGCCCGCAGCACCGACCGCCGCGGCCAACTGCGGGGTACTCGGTCCGCCCGCCATCGGCGCACCGACGATGGGGAGGGCGAGATCACGAACGTCGAACACCATCCGGCTACTTCGTAATGGACTGAAGTGGTTGCGGCAGTTTACGTTTCGAAGAATATGGGCCCAGCACCGCGGCGCCGTAGGACTTGGTCAGCAGCTTACGGGCGACCGCATTGACCTCGTCGACGGTAACAGCGTCGATCTGCGCGAGGGTGCGCTCCAGCGTGCGGTGCTCACCATAGTTGAGCTCGCTACGACCGATCCGGTTCATCCGTGAACCGGAGTCCTCCAGGCCCAGCACCAGTCCACCCCGCAACGAGCCCTTGCCGATCCGGCATTCGTCTTCGGTGATGCCGTCGCGGGCTACGGTTCCCAGCACCTCGGTGGTCACGGAGACAACTTCACTGAAGCGCTCAGGCAGGCACGCGGCATAGACCGAGAACGCACCACTGTCAGAGAAGGTGTCCATCGTCGAGTACACCGAGTACGCCAACCCGCGAGTCTCTCGAATCTGTTGGAACAGGCGGGAACTCAGGCCACCACCGAGAGCAGAGTTGAGGACGGACAGTGCCCAGCGGTGCTGCCAGTGCCGTCCGGGGGCACGCACGCCGAGCAGCATGTGCGTCTGTTCGGCATCGCGGTTGACCAACTCCAGCATCGGCTCGCCGCCGACCCGGCCGGTGCCCTTGCGCGGCTTCTGCGGTTTCAGGCCGCGCACCAGACGGGCGGCGAAATGCTCGCGCACCAGCGCGACGACCTCGTCGTGGTCGATGTTTCCGGCGACCGCGACGACCATCCGCTCGGGGGTGTAACGACGCTGATGGAACGAATGCAGCTGGGTCCGGGTCATCCCCTCGATCGACTCGACACTGCCGATGACGGGGCGACCCACCGGGTGGTCGCCGAACATCGCCGACAGGAACACGTCCCCGAGAGTGTCCTCGGGATCGTCGTCGCGCATCGCGATCTCTTCGAGCACCACATCACGCTCGACTTCGACGTCCTCGGCCGCGCAACGCCCGTTGAGCACCACATCGGCCACCAGATCCACGGCCAGTGCGAGATCGGTGTCCAGCACATACGCGTAGTAGCAGGTGTGCTCTTTGGCGGTGAACGCGTTGAGTTCGCCACCGACGGCGTCCATGGACCGCGCCATGTCGACTGCTGTGCGCGTCGGCGTCGACTTGAACAGGAGGTGTTCCAGGAAATGCGCGGCGCCGGCCACAGTCGGGCCTTCGTCGCGCGATCCGACGCCGACCCAGACACCGACGGATGCCGAACGCACCGATGGGACGAACTCGGTGACGATGCGCAAACCCCCCGGCAGGGTGGTGCGACGGACGCCGGATTGCTCCTGCGTCGCCTGCACCACCCTGCCGCGGGTGTAGTTGTTACGCGTCAGCGGTCGCGGCCTCGGCTGGAGCCGCTTCGGGCTGAGACGGCTCTGCGGCCTCACCTTCCTCGGCGACGAGCACCAGCGAGATCTTGCCGCGGTTGTCGATATCGGCGATCTCGACGCGCAGCTTGTCGCCGACCTTGACCACGTCCTCGACCTTGTTGATCCGCTTGCCGCGGCCCAACTTCGAGATGTGGACCAGGCCGTCACGACCGGGCAACAAGGAAACGAAGGCGCCAAAATCAGTGGTTTTGACGACTGTGCCGAGGAACCGTTCGCCGACCTTGGGCAGCTGCGGGTTCGCGATCGCGTTGATCATGTCGATCGCCGCCTGCGCCGACAGACCGTCGGTGGCGCCAACGAACACGGTGCCGTCGTCCTCGATGGAGATCGACGCGCCGGTCTGCTCGGTGATCGAGTTGATCATCTTGCCCTTGGGCCCGATGACCTCACCGATCTTGTCGATCGGCACCTTGATGGCCGTGACACGCGGCGCGTGCGGGCTCATCTCGTCGGGGGCGTCGATGGCCTCGGCCATCACCTCGAGGATGGTGATCCGGGCATCCTTGGCCTGCGCCAACGCCCCGGCCAGCACCTGCGACGGGATACCGTCGAGCTTGGTGTCCAGCTGCAGCGCCGTGACGAAGTCCTTGGTGCCTGCACACTTGAAGTCCATGTCGCCAAAGGCATCTTCGGCGCCGAGGATGTCGGTCAGCGTGACGAAGCGACGCTCCAGTTTCTTGGTGCCGTCTCCCGCGTCAACTTCGATGTCGTCAGACACCAGACCCATGGCGATACCGGCGACGGGGGCCTTGAGCGGCACACCGGCGTTCAGCAGCGACAGGGTGGACGCGCAGACCGATCCCATGGACGTCGAGCCGTTGGAGCTCAGCGCCTCCGACACCTGGCGGATGGCGTACGGGAACTCCTCGACACTCGGCAGCACCGGCACCAGGGCCCGCTCGGCGAGCGCGCCGTGGCCGATTTCGCGCCGCTTGGGCGAACCGACGCGGCCGGTCTCACCGGTCGAATACGGCGGGAAGTTGTAGTGATGCATGTAGCGCTTGGACTTTTCCGGTCCCAGCGAGTCGATCTGCTGAGCCATCTTGACCATGTCGAGGGTGGTGACGCCCATAATTTGGGTCTCGCCACGCTCGAACAACGCGCTGCCGTGCGCCCGCGGGATGATGGCCACCTCGGCCGACAGGGCGCGGATATCGGTGATGCCGCGGCCGTCGATGCGGAAGTGATCGGTCAAGATGCGCTGGCGGACCAGTTTCTTGGTCAGCGACCGGTAGGCGGCGCCGATCTCCTTCTCGCGACCCGCATAGGTCTCGCCCAGGCGCTCCAGCACCTCGACCTTGAGCTCGTCGGTGCGCGCGTCGCGCTCGGCCTTACTCGAGATGGTCAGGGCCTGCGCCAGCTGCTCGGTCGCCACGGAGGCCACCGAGTAGTAGACGTCGTCCTGGTAATCGGGGAACACCGGGTAGTCGGCGGTCTCCTTGCCCGCGGCGGTGGCGAGCTCTTCCTGCGCGGTGCACAGCGCGGCGATGAACGGCTTGGCGGCCTCAAGGCCTTCTGCGACAACACTTTCCGTCGGCGCACCGGCACCGCCGGCGATCAGCTCGATCACGTTCTCGGTGGCTTCGGCCTCGACCATCATGATGGCAACGTCGTCACCGGCTTTACGACCCGCGACCACCATGTCGAACACGGCGCCTTCGAGCTGCTCGACAGTCGGGAAGGCGACCCACTGGCCGTTGATCAGTGCGACGCGCACGCCGCCGACCGGGCCGGAGAACGGGAGACCCGAGATCTGGGTGGACGCCGAGGCGGCATTGATCGCCAGTACGTCGTAGAGATCCTTGGGATCGAGGCTCAGGACCGTGACGACAACCTGGATCTCGTTACGCAGACCGGAGATGAACGTCGGCCGCAGTGGCCGGTCGATCAGGCGACAGGTCAGGATCGCGTCGGTGGACGGCCTGCCCTCACGCCGGAAGAACGACCCCGGGATGCGTCCCGCGGCGTACATGCGCTCTTCGACGTCGATCGTCAGCGGGAAGAAGTCGAAATGGTCTTTGGGCTGCTTGCTGGCGGTGGTCGCCGACAGCAACATGGTGTCGTCGTCGAGGTAGGCGACGACAGCTCCGGCGGCTTGCTGTGCGAGCCGGCCGGTCTCGAAACGGATGGTGCGGGTGCCGAAGCTCCCGTTCTCGATGATGGCGGTCGATTCGAACACGCCTTCGTCAATTTCAGCTACAGACATAGATGTCCGCGATGCCTCTCTAGATTCACTGTTCAGCTGTTTCGCGTCGTCACGCGCAGAACCAAGGGATCCATCAATGCGGCTACGGCCGTCGATCGAAGCGGCCGACCCTCCCTTGCAGGGGCCCGGCAGCCACTACCGAAGACCGCCCACAATGAGGCCATCTCCCCGGAAATGCGGGTGACGCACAGGAACGGTCGCGCGGGTATGCCCGAACCGCACCGGTACGTTCGAGCCAGTAAGGCTCAGAACAGCCCCACTGTACACCGGGAGGTTTGGAATCCCGGCATTCGGGCAGGTCAACGCGGCAGGGACACGCCGTGTCCGGCGACGATCAGGCTACGTTCTCGACACATACCGTGAACTGTCGCTCGTCGTAGGCGTAGCCGAGTCCGCTGGCACACTGGTCGACGCTGGCCACCCCGGCCAGCACCTGGGTGGCGCGCTGCCGGTTCGCCGCCCCAGAATCCGCACAGTCGACCCGATACGGATCTCGATCGTTCTCGGGGTCGACACTCATGCAGCCCCCGACCAACCAGTCGATGTCCAGACAGACGGTGGTGGATTCGGGGGTGAAGGTGCTGCTCTGCGAATAGTACGAATCCACGTCGGTGGGACACTGGTTACTTTTCGCGACAACGGCAGCCACCTTGAAATTCGAAACGGTGCTACCGCAGTCCGCCTTGGTGGCCTCGGGCCTGTCGACCGGGCCGCTGACCTTGAGGCAGTCCCCTACCTTCAGATCAGGTCCGGCACCGATGTTGCTCAATAACCCAGAGCACCCGCTGAGCCCGAGGACCACGAAAGAAGCGACCGCCGTGGTCCCTAGGCCTGATGTCAGGGCAGCGCGGCGGGGCATCACTAAAAGGGCAAGAGCCCGAGTCAGCGACGCAGGCCCAGGCGCTCGATCAACGAGCGATAACGCGCGACGTCGACCTGCGCGACGTACTTGAGCAGTCGGCGACGACGACCGACGAGCAGCAGCAGACCGCGGCGCGAGTGGTGGTCGTGCTTGTGGAGCTTGAGGTGCTCGGTCAGATCGGAGATCCGCTTGGTCAGCAGTGCGACCTGCGCCTCGGGCGAACCGGTGTCGGTGTCATGCAGGCCGTACTGGCCCAGGATGTCTTTTTTCTGCTCGGCGGTAAGCGCCACGAATTCACTCCATCGATAGGTCCGCGATCAGTAAGGCCTTCTGACAAGAAGACCGACGCGGCCGCCGCGAACTGCAGCACACGTCGTTTCGAGCCGAAATGTTATCAGTGCAGCCCGCCGAGCCGAAATCGTGCGGGTGGCGACTGCCTACTGAGCAGCAAGAATCCCACGGGCCTTTTCGGTATCCCGGTCCATGGCCGCCACCAGGTCCTCGACGGATCCGAACTTCTCCTGACCGCGGATCCGCGCGACGAAGTCGACGGCGACGTGCTGGCCGTACAGGTCGGCGGCGGTATCCAGCACGAACGCCTCGACTGTGCGGGTCCGCCCCGAGAAGGTCGGATTGGTGCCGACGGAGACCGCAGCCTGGTAGCGCTCGCCAGGGATGACGGTACCCATCACCGGACCGTGCCCGAGCACAGTGAACCAGGCGGCATACACGCCGTCGGCAGGTATCGCCGAGTACATGGGGGGCGCCACATTGGCAGTCGGGAAACCGAGCACCCTGCCCCGGCCGTCGCCGCGCACTACGACGCCTTCGACGCGGTGCGGGCGGCCCAGCGCCTCGGCGGCAGCCACCACATCGCCGGCGTCCACGCAGGAGCGGATGTAGGTCGAGGAGAACGTCACGGTTTCGGAATGATGATGTTCGGCGACCAACGACATCGCCTCCACTGCAAAGCCGAAGCGCTCGCCGGCTCTGCGCAGCATCGCGACGTTTCCGGCCGCCTTCTTGCCGAACGTGAAATTCTCGCCGACCACCACCTCGACGACGTGCAGGTTCTCCACCAGCAGCTCGTGGATGTAGCGCTCAGGCGTGAGCTTCATGAAGTCGGTGGTGAACGGCATCACCAGGAACACATCGACCCCGAGTTCCTCGGCGAGCTCCGCGCGGCGGGTCAGCGTCGTCAGCTGTGCGGGGTGGCTGCCGGGAAAGACCACTTCCATCGGGTGGGGGTCGAAGGTCATCAACACCGTCGGGATACCGCGGGATCTACCCGCCTTGACGGCACCCGTGATCAACTCGGCATGTCCACGGTGCACACCGTCGAACACGCCGATGGTGAGCACGCACCTGCCCCAGTCTGAGGGGATCTCGTCCTGTCCCCGCCACCGCTGCACGGGCCCAAGCCTACGGTGCCGCCGCACCGTGAGCCGCGTGAGATCCCCGGATCAGGTGATGATTGCCTAAACTTTGGTGTGTGAGTCCTGATGGCGGTCCCGATCTCGGGGTACACGATTTGTCGACCGTCGCACAGGACTACCTGAAGACGATCTGGACGGCCCAAGAATGGTCCCTGGAAAAAGTCAGCACAAAGATGCTCGCCGAACGCATCGGCGTGTCGGCCAGCACCGCGTCGGAATCCATCCGCAAGCTCGCCGATCAGGGCCTGGTCGACCACGCGAAGTACGGCGCCGTCACCCTCACCGAACGGGGCCGCCGCGCCGCCATCTCGGTGGTCCGCAGACACCGGCTGTTGGAGACCTTCCTGGTCAGCGAGCTCGGTTACAGCTGGGACGAGGTGCACGACGAGGCCGAGGTACTCGAGCACGCCGTCTCCGATCTGATGATGGCCCGGATCGACGCCAAACTGGGCTACCCGCAGCGGGACCCGCATGGCGACCCGATCCCCGATCTCGACGGTCAGGTGCCGACACCGCCGGCCCAGCAGCTGGCCGTTTGTGCCGACGGCGACCACGGCGCGGTCGCTCGGATCAGCGACGCCGACCCGGAAATGCTGCGGTACTTCGACGATGTGGGCATCGCCCTGGATTCGCACCTGACGGTGTTGGCCAGGCGCGATTTCGCCGGCACGGTGTCGGTCTCGATCGGACATGACAACGACGCCGATACCGAGCCCAAGACGGTCGAGCTGGGAAGTCCTGCCGCACAGGCGATCTGGATCGTTCCCTGCAGCTGACGGCTTTCGCGACCGTTATCCCTGTGGCGGCAGCATCAGATCCTGCCAGGACTGATGCGGGTCGGCGTCGCGAGCCAGGTCGGTCTGCCGATAGGTCCGTCCATCAGGCCCGACGTACGTGCCGGTGTTCGGGTCGTACTGGGCAACTGCGATCGGCGGTGGCGCTGCTGCCGCCGGTGCCATTGTGGGCGCAGCCGCGGCGGGATCCGGCGTCCCCGGCGGGAGCTGTGGAACGGGCTGCCCGGACAGGGTGGCGTTGGGGTCGCCCTTCCAGGCGTAGCCGTCGTTGAGCGGGACGTAGTTCTCGTCGCTTTCACACATCGCAGCGGTGGGTGCACGTTTTCCGGGTTTGGTCTCACACGGAATATTGCGCGCACCACGGACATTGAACGGCGAATCCTGGGGCACGCGGCAGTACAAATTGCCCTCTGGCCGCGGCGGATAGTCCACGTCGGTGGGAACGCGCTGCTGCTGCGGCGGCAAGAAACCGGTGAGACACGCCGGCGGTAGGTTGAGATTGAGGTTGAAGGACAGGTAACCGCCCCGATAGGCCTGTTTGGTGTTTCTGTTGGCCAGGCCGGCGCCCTGCAGAATCGAAATGCCCTGTGGGAGTAGCACCAGAAGCTGTTCGAGGTTGTTGTTGTAGGTCATGCCGACTTGGTCGAGTCCCACCAGGTTGTGCAGTAATACCGGTAGCGATGGCTGGAGACGGTCGAGCAGGCCGCGGGTGGCGTCCGCGGCGCCGGGCCCGTCGGTCAACAGCCTCCCTACCGCTGGATCCTGAGTCTTGAGTTCCGTGGTGACCGTCGCAATGTTGGCCGCCCAGGCCGCGATGGAGTCCGCGGAATTGGTCTGAGAGTCCAGCACGGGTTGGGATCGATCAGTCAGGGTGATCAGCGCGTCGAGGTTCTTGCGCGCATCGATGGCCAGCGTGGTGGTTCCTTTGACCAGCCGCGACAACTCCGGTCCGAGGCCGCCGACAGCGGTGTAACCCTCGTCGATGACCGTCTTGAGATTGTCGTGGGGAATGGCCTGAATGCCTCGATTGGTCGCGGCCAGAAGAGAATTGACGTCCGGCGGGATGGAAGCCCGATCCTCGGGGATGACATCACCGTTCTTGAGCATCGGCCCGCTGCCGCTTCGGGGCCGCAGGGCGACGAACTGTTCACCGACCGCGGTTTGGCTGTGGACCTCGGCGTCCAGGTCGGCGGGGATCGGCACGCTGGAATCCAGCGACAGGATCGCGTCGACGCCAGTGTTGGTCAACCCGACGCTTTCCACGCGGCCGACTTCAGTGCCCCGGTAGGTGACGTTGCCGCTGGAGTAGAGGCCGGCGGCGGCGGGTAGATGCAGTGTGACCCGGTAGTGCCCGACTCCGAACAGATAGTTGGGCAGGCCCATATAGTGGAACGCCATCACCGACACGGCGACCAGGGTGCCGGTGGTGAAGATGGCAATTTGGATGGCGACACGCTTGGGCAGGTACACGCCTACGACCCCTGATCCATATGGTATGGAACCACCAGCGGATTTCCCGCGGTGTAGGGGCTGGGCAGCTGCCCGATGGTGCGACCCCACTGCAGTTCGAGCTCGGTGAGGTTGCCCTCGAACCGGGTGCCGGTGAAGAACGACGAGTCCAGCCGGCTCAGTGTCAGGTCGATGACCGCAGTCAGGTTGGCGTAGTCACCGCGCATCCACGTGGTCAACTGCTCCTTGGGGAACGGGAAGGTGGGCAGCACGCTCAAGGCGCGAGTCAACGCGGGGCCTGCGTCGGCCAACGACTTGAGCACCGGGGCGATGTCGGAGAGCTCACGCACCAGGGCGCTCTTCGTCTGGTTGGTCGTGTCAGTTGCGAGTGCGGAGAATTGGCCCAGTTGGGTGATGGCGTCGGCAATGTTCTGGCGTTGGTCGTCGAGCACTGCGAGCGCATCGGGAATGGTCCGCAGGGCCTTGTCGACGACCGGCTTTTGCGCGGCGATCTGGTCCACGAGGTTGTTGAGACTGTCGGCTGCGGCGATGATGTCGTCTTTTTGATCGTTGAGGTATCCGACGTAGGTGTCGAGTTGCCCGATCAAGCTACGCAAGTCGTCGGCGCGGCCGGCGAAGGCCGTGCTGAAGGCTTCGGTGATGTCTTGTATTTGGCCCACTCCCCCGCCGTTGAGCACCATAGAGATCGCCGCCAGCGTCTGCTCGGTGCTCGGGAAGGTTCCAGCGGCAGACAGCGGGATCAACGAACCCTCGTGCAGTTTGCCTTCTGGTGGGATATTCGTCGGGGGTGCGAGTTCGATGTGGAGGGAACCGAACAAGCTGGTTTGACCCAGTTTGACTGTCGCGTTGGCAGGCAGGTCCACATCGCCGTCGAGGGACATCGTCAGCAGTGCGTGCCACCCCTGCATGTCCACGCTTGTGACGTTGCCGACGGTCACATCGCCCACCTGAACGCGGGAATTAGGTTGAAGATTGGTGACATTGGGCAACTCGGCGGTGATGGTGAAAGCGCCCGGACCGCCACCGGCGGTACCCGGCAACGACAGGGAGTTCAGGCCATGCCAACCGCAGCCCGAAGTGGTCGCCACCGCCGCCGCGATGACGATTCCGGCGGTCTTCGTGCGCACACGAGGGACGCTCACTGGCCGCCTCCGGCTGGAACCATCATCCCAGTCAAACCAGACGCGGGGTCGATGGGCGGGGACTGCGCCGGTGCTTCCGCGGCTGCCGGCGTTTCACTTGGTGGTGGCTGGATCGGAGCCTGGGGCGGAACGTAGTCCGGACGCATCCAGTCCTCGCTGAAGGTCACCTCGTTCTGCCGGGCCATCGCGCCGGCCAGAGGGTTCATCCCGATCGGAGGGAAATTGAACTGGCGATTCTTGATGATCGGCGCCAGGTATTGCGCGCATAGTTTCGCCGATTGCTCGGCACCTAGTCGCGATGCGGCCTGAATGGCCCCGCACAGGAATGTGATTGGGTTCTGAAAGTTGTTGACTGACAGCGCCCCGGTCAGCGTGCCCTGAGCGGGCTGGTAAATGTTCAGGAAGTTCTGGAACGTCGGAGGCGCAACGTGGAGAACTTCCTTGATGTCGGGGATGCTGTCATGCAGCGCTTGGGACACCGAGGCCAGCTTATCGGCGGTGATACCCAGTGATTCGCGGTTGTCGTTGACGAATCCGGCCAATTGCCCAGCCAGATCACCGAGGTCGTGCACGGCATTGCCCACCTCGTTGGGGTCGTTGGCGACAAGATTGGTGACGGACGCGAGATTCTGATTGAGTTGAGCGAGCAGGTCGCTGGAGCCTTGCAGCGCCGAAACCAGCAGCGACAGGTTTTTCAGAGTGGTGAAGAGGTCGTCACTGTGATCGCCCAGCGCCGAGATCGCTTGGGAAAGCTTGACGATGGTGTCGCGAATGGTGGCGCCTTGGCCACGCAGATTGTCGGCGGTCGTGTTGACCAACGCACCGAGTGGGCTGACACCGCCCGGCTCGGTCGGCTGCAGAGCATCGTTGAGTTTCTGCAACTGCTGGCGGAAGTCGTCGAATTCCACGGGTACCGCGGTGCGATCTCGCCCGATCACGGTGTTATCGGCCATCACGGGCCCCGAGGTGTAGGGCGGGGTCAGTTGGATCGCACGGGAAGTGACCAGCGACGGCGACAGGATCACTGCCTTGGCATCGGCGGGGACCTTGTATGTGTCGTCGAGGGAGAAGCTGATCTTGACCTGCATCGGCTGCGGTTCGATCTTGTCGATCACCCCGACGGGGACACCTACGATGCGCACTTCGTCGCCGACGAAGATGCCGTTGCTGTTGTCGAAGTAGGCAACCAGATGGGTGCGGCCGATGCCGAGATCGGCTCCACCGCGCAGGATTACGACGAATCCAGCGACGAGGCTGACGATCAGCACGGCGGCCAAGCCGAGGCGTCGGCTGCGGATTCTCACTGGCCTGCCTCCGGGCTGGCGGGGGGCACCTCACCGGGCGCCAGAGAAAGCACCGGCGTGGGGGTGGACGCCGGCGCGACGTCGGCGGGTGGGCCGGGCGGCGGACCACCAGGCGGGGGCGCGGGCAGCGGCTCCCGGTAGGGATAACAACCGGTCGGACCTGGCAGCGGTAAGCCAGCCGGCCCACAGCCTGGGTCCCCTGGATTGCCGGTGATCGCATCGGGCAGTGTCAGTTTCGGGTCGCCTCCCTGGCCAGTCCGCGGGTACGGCACCGGCAGTGCCGGCGTGCCGGGCTGCCCGACCTGCGGGTCGACGCGCTGCGACGGGAGCAGCACGTTGGGATCGAGACCGAGATCGGAAAACGCGGCATCGATGAACGGCTGCACGAACTGGCCGGGCAGCAAGTTGGCAAGGTAGGCCTTGAAGAAGGGGCCCGACCCCACCGACTCCCCCAGCGAGGTCGCGTAATCGCGCAAACCCTTCAGTGCCTCTTGGATCCTTGTCTTGCGGTTATCGACGATCGTGAGCACACCGTTGAGCCGATCCAGGGCAGGCTTGAGCGTAGTGCGATTGTCGGCGATCAATCCCGTGATCTGCTTACTGAGCGCCGAGAAGTTGCTAGAGAGCTGATCCAGTGCGCTGCTTTGACTTTCCAGCTGAACCAACAGGGCGTTGGTATTGGCGACCAGGCTGACGATCTCATCGCTGCGCTGAGCCAGAATGCCCGTGGCCTTGCTGGCATTGCCCAGCAACGACCGTAGCTGCGCGTCGCGTTCGTCGAGGGTTTGGGAGAAGCGCGCAACTCCGTCCAACGCCGCCCGCAGCTGGGGCGGGGTGTCGGCGAAGGTCTGCGACAGCACGGTCAGCGAGCTGGACAGCTGACCGGTGTTGAGGCCGCTGATGGTCGCCGAGAGGTCTCCGAGCGCATCAGGCAGCTGATACGGCGAGGTGGTTCGCGCGAGCGGAATCGTACCTTGTTGCGTGCCGTCCCCGATCGGAGTCACTTCGAGCACCTTGGAGCCCAGAAGCGCCTTGGTCTTGATTGCCGCCTCGGAACGATCGCCGACTCGGATGTTGTCATCGATGTCAAAAGTGATCAGGGCGTGTGCATCCTGCAGCGAGATGCTCTTGACCTCACCCACCTTGAAACCAGCAACCTGCACTGCTGCACCGGTTTTCAAGCCGCCCGCGTCGGCGAAACTCGCCGAGTAGGTGCGTCCCTGGGCATATGACACAACGGTGCGGAACTGGAGAGCACCGATGACCAGTGCCGCCAGCACGACGGCACCGATGACACCGAGCACGACGGGATTGCGCTCGGCGAACGGCTTCATCGGTTCCCGGTTGCCGAAAGGCTTCTTCATCGCGGGGTGCACCTGCCCGTATCTTGGCCCGCCAGTTTGACGTACACGGGTTGTCCACCCTTTCCGTTGACCTTGAGCACGATGTCGCACATGTAGAAGCTGAAGTAGTCACCAGTCAGTGCCTGGCGGCCGAGGACCTTGTAAGCGTCGGGCAGGGTGTTGAGGAAGTCGTCGAAGAAGTCCTTATCGCCTAGCACCGTCGCCGCCACCCGATCGGTCTGGGTCACCGTTTCCTTGAACGGGGCACGGGCTTGGGTCAGTAAGTCGGTGATGGACGCTGCGGCCGCGTTGGTGTAGGCCAGTCCGTTGCTGAGATCCTGTTTGCGAGCCGCCAGCCCGCCGACCAGAGACGATAGCGAATCCACTGCCTTGGCGAACTGGTCGCCCTGGCCTGCCAGTGAGCCGAGCACGGTGTTGAGGTTGACGACTACCTGCCCGATCAACTGATCGCGGTCGGCCAGCGTGCTGGTCAGTGCCGCTGTCTGGGTCAAGAACGAACCAATGGAAGCACCTTGGCCTTGGAAAGCGGAGATGAGCTCGCCAGATAACGCGTTGACCTGGTTGGGGTCCAAGGCGCGAAACAGCGGGCGGAAGCCGCCGATCAATGCGTCCAAGTCAAGCGCCGGGGAGGTGTGATCCAAACCGATAGTGGCGTGTTCGGGCAGCCGTTTGGTGCCCCCCGCCCCCTCGAGCAACTCGAGATACCGCCCGCCGATCAGGTTGTCGTAGTGGATGGCGGCGCGGCTGCCATCGGTCAGGAAGACCCGATCATTGGCGGTGAACTCCACCGATGCGGTGCTGTCGGCGTTGACCGAAATGTGGGTGACCTTACCCACTTCGACACCGGCTACTCGGACGAAGTTTCCTCCTGCCAGCCCGCTGACATTCTTGAACACCGCTGTATAGGTCTTACCGTCCTCGAAACGGAACTGCGCGTATATCGCCAGCAGCGCAAAGGTTCCCAACAAGCAGACCACGACGAAGACACTCAGGCGCGCAACAGCACCGGACAGGTTGTCTTTCATTGCGTCCTTCCCTGGCGGTCGTCGCCTGGCAACGTCGTGCCGATCACGGTGAGGGTGATGCCGGCACCGGCAGCGGGGTGGCCGGTGGATCGGGCTGGACTTCTGCAGGATTGGGGACCACGAATGGATCCGCCCCCGGCGGTGGCGGCCCTGGTTCCCTCGGCAGACCGGGTGGGGGCGCCGGCGGTAGCCCCGGGTAGAGCGGGGTGCCGTCGGGGGCGTACATCGGGGCGCCGTAGGCCGGAGCACGCGGGTAAGGAATGGGACCTGGCGCAGGACCCCGATCCTGTCCGCGCAGCGTCGGAGGTTGGGGTACGCCCCGGGTGGCGGGGAACAGATCGGTGTAGAACGGGCGTCCGATTCCCGGATTGGGCCGGATATCCACCCCGGTACCCCACCCCGTGTTGGTCACCAGGTCGCGGACCGGAAAGTTCTTCGCGACATCGGGTAGCGAGCCGCAGCCCGGCTTTCCACCGGGTCCACCCTTCGCGCCGATGATGGTCAGATTCTCGGGGTAGCGGTACTGGTCCTTGCCGAACAGCAGTGCGGCGTCCACGACCAGAGACTTGCCGTTGTCCCCTCCGGTAATACCGGGATAACCGGTATCGAGCAGCGTCTTCGCGCCGACCAAAAGGCAGGTGTATTCCGGATTATACTTGTTCAGCAGCGATGTCGTGGATTGCAGGTCGTTAATCGCCCGAATGTAGTTGTCACGGTTCGGCGCAAGCAGATTGACACCGCTGTTGGCGAAACCGGTGATGTTGAGCAGCAAGGCGTCCAGCTGCTTGGCTTGCCGGTTGACGGTATCGCTGGTGGTGTTCGCCGCGTCCAGGGTTGCGAGGATGTTCTGCGCCGACGCACTGTAAGTGTCAGCGAAACCCTTGAGTGAGCGAAAGTCGGCCCTAATGGTCTCAGATCGCGGATTTAGTTGCAGCAAAACCTCATTGAGCCCCGTGCTGGCTTCGCCGATGCGCTCGCCCTGCCCACGGACGCCTTGTGCGAGCGCAGACAGGATTGCGTTGAGCTTCGCGGGATCGACCTGGTTGAGCAGACCCACCAGGTTCTCGAACACCGTGTTGACCTCGGTGCTGACATTGTCCGATTGCAAGACCGCACCTGAGGCCAGGCGCGTCGCACTGGGATCTGCCGGGTACACCAGCTCTACGTATTTGGCACCAAAGATGGTGGTGGCCTGAATGCGGGCGGCGACGTTGGCTGGAATGAATTTCAATTGGTCGGGGAACAGATTCAGCTTCAACGTAACTGGAGTGTTGCCGCCGGTGATGGTGCCGACCTCGCCGACCTGCACGCCGCGCATCTTAACTTTTGCGCCGACCTCCATAACCAGTCCCGCCCGGTCCGAAACCAACGTGACTGGAACGAAGGAACTGAAACTCTTGTTGAACGCGCCCATCGTCACGTAGACGAACGCCACGATCACGACCACCAGCGCGAGCGCCGACCAGAGCCGGGACGCTCGGCTTTCACCCCATCTCGTCGCCGCCATGCTCAACCCGCCAAGTTGAAGTGGCCGGTCTGGCCATAAATGGCCAGCGAAACAAACAGCACCACCACCGAGGCGGAGATCATCGACGTGCGTACGGCCCGACCCACCGCCTCACCGACACCGGCCGGACCGCCGGTTGCGTTGTAGCCGTAATAGGTGTGCACCAGCATGATCACCACCGCCATCACGAGAGCGAGCACGAAGGACCACAACAGATCTGTCGTGGAGAGAAACGTGTAGAAGTAATGGTCGTAGACACCGGCAGACTGCCCGTAGTAGACAGTGGTGCCGAACCGGGCGGCGAAGAACGACGCCATCACCGCCACGCAGTACACCGGGATGACCACGACGACCCCCGCAGCCACCCGCGTCGAGGCCAGGTAGGCCACCGAGCGGATACCCATCACTTCCAGCGCGTCGATCTCCTCGCTGATCCGCATCGCACCGATCTGCGCGGTCGCGCCCGCACCAATGGTGGCTGCCATCGCGATACCAGCGGTCAACGGCGCGATCAGTCGCACGTTGAAGAACGCCGAGGCGAATCCGATCAGCGCTTCGACACCCACTTGAGAGAACTGGTTGTAGCCCTGCACCGCGACCAGCGCGCCGGTCGACAGCGTCAGGAATCCCACGATCGCGGTGGTGCCACCGATCATCACCAATGCACCTGTACCCAGACTCATCTGGGCAATCAGCCGGATCAGTTCGCCGGTGTACCGGGTGAGCGCATCACCGATGGACAGCACCGTCTTGGCGTAGAACTGCGCCTGTCCGCCGATCCGTTCGATGCCATCGACGATGCCTCGTCCCGCTCTAGCGGTGCGTGGAAGTTTCAGCGCCACAGACGATCCCACGCTCATGGCGTCACCTGGAAGCCAACGGCGGTGACAATCACGTTGATCACGAACAGGGCGACGAAGGAGAACACCACGGTCTCGTTGACTGCGTTACCCACCCCAGCGGGGCCACCACCGACCGATGTGCCCATGTAGCAGGCAATCAGGCCGGCGGTCAGGCCGAAAAGGGTGGCCTTGATCAAAGCCACCAAGACATCGCTGAGCCCGGTGATCAAGGTCATCCCCGCGACAAAGGCACCAGGCGTGACGTGCTGGAAGTACACCGAGAAGAAGAATCCGCCGGCCAATCCGACCAGGATCACCAGCGATGACAGCAGCAAGGCGACGGTGGTGGCGGCGAGCACCCGCGGTACCACCAGCGTCTGGATGGGATTGATCCCCATCACCCGTAGTGCGTCGAGCTCCTCACGGATCGTGCGCGCCCCCAAATCGGCACACATCGACGTCGCGCCGGCACCGGCGACCACCAGCACCGTCACGATCGGACCCGTCTGATTCACCGTCCCCAGCGACGCGCCGGTCCTGGAGAAGTCGGCCGCCCCGAACTCCACCAACAACACGTTGAAGGTGAACACCGTCAACACTGTGAACGGGACCGACAAGAACAGAGTCGGCACCAACGACACCCGCGCAACGAACCACGTCTGCAACAGGTACTCACGCCAGGCAAACGGTCCCCGGAACAAGCACACGAACGTGTCCAGTGCCATTGCGACGAAGCCGCCGAAGCCCCGAAACGGCTTGGCGGCGATACCGGTCGACACCATCTAGCGCACCGTCCGCCGCGTCGGCGTGGGACGGGCCTGAAAGTTTCGGCATCCCCGGACGACTCGTCGCCCGCTCACAGTAATTGGCATCAACCGACCATGTCCCTCTCCGGCGACGTGTCCACCTGGCCGGGGTTACAGTGATCCGGCTCACTACTGATTTGAAAGTAAAATAAAAAAACCACCGGAAGGCAAGCGTCGGATAGTTGGGCCGAGTGAACCTCTCGGTGTCGTGCGGACACAGTCTTTTTCTGACGTCGCCGTCAACCGGATCGACACCCAGCGGATACCTGCCGTGTCACGAATATTGTTGTGATTGATGATTTTTCACAGGAATGACGCGGCCGGTGGCGCGTTTGGGCGCGGCAACTCCAGCTAGCTGACATGTCCCGCACCGGCGAACCCAGCGGCAGGTGAATGAACGCCCCATTGCGAAGGTAATCTAACCAGCGATAGAAATTATCGCGGCGCGGATCGCGACTGCCTCGCCCGGATGGATCGCTCCGAGGACCGCTTCCACTTTGAATTACGACATCTGCGCAGGCGTCGCGCCTCGCGATAGGAGATCAGATCATGTCCGCCACGTCAGCTGCCGCCACACCGCTAGAGGGCTTTCGGGTCGTCGAGCTCTCCAGTTTCGTGGCCGTCCCCCTGGCCGGAATGACCCTGTCACAGCTCGGGTGCGAGGTCATCCGCGTCGACCCGATCGGCGGCGCCGCCGACTACCAGCGGTGGCCCGTGGCCGACAGCGGGGCAAGCATTTACTGGGCCGGTTTGAACAAGGGAAAACGGTCGGTCGCTGTTGACCTGCGCTCACCGGAGGGCCAGAGACTCGTGCAGCGACTGGTCACCGAGAGTGGACCTCACGGCGGGATCTTGATCACCAACGTGGTGGGTCGCGACTGGCATTCGTACGAGGCCCTGGTGTCGATGCGTCCCGACCTGATCCACCTGGAGGTCTCCGGGCGCGGAGACGGTGGCACCGGCGTGGACTACACCGTGAACGCCGGGGTCGGCTTCCCGATGGTAACCGGGCATCCGTCGGCGCCGGGACCGGTCAACCATGTATTACCGGCCTGGGATGTCACCTGCGGACTGTATGCCGCCCTGGCCATCACGGCCGCCGTGCGCCATCGGGAGGCAACGGGCCAGGGCAGCCGAATACGGCTACCCCTGGAGGACGTAGCGCTGGCCACCGCAAGCAACCTGGGCTTCCTGACCGAGCCGATGGTCAACGGTACGCAGCGCGAGCGACTGGGGAACGCGATTTACGGCCAGTACGGCCAGGACTTCACCAGCCAAGACGGGGTCACGTTCATGATCGTAGCCCTCACTGGCCGCCACATCCGCGACCTCGCCAAGGTCACTGGAACTACCGAGGCTGTTGCCGCCCTTGCCGAAGCGCTTCATGCCGACTTCGCCGACGAGAGCGATCGGTACCGTCACCGCGACGCTCTCACCGCTCTGTTCACCAACTGGTTCGCAAATCGCCGCGCAGACCAGATCTCGGCGGACTTGTCGACGACGTCGGTTCTGTGGGAGCGCTACCGCACTTTCGCGCAGGCCGCGATCGATCCACGCGTCACCGACAACCCGCTGTTCACGAGTGTGCGTCAACCCCGGATCGGTGATTACCTCGCTGCCGGCTCACCAGTGTCCGTCGACGGTGCCCGCGCAGCAGCGATTGCCGCACCGACGCTGGGCGACGACACGCTCGACGTGCTCACCGAACGCCTGGCGATGTCACCTCACGACGTGCACCGACTGCGCGAATCCGGCATCGTCGCCACCGCGTGAACATCCGTGAGCGGACGGGCGACAGCGCGCAACTGGGGCTCGCCGTCGCGGTAGCGCCTGCGAGACGTGCGGGCCTGTGCTGGGTACCATCTGGCTCATGGCACGGGCGAGGGACATCAACAACGCTGTCACCTCGTCGGATGGCGACCGCGACCCGGATTCCAAATCGGCGCTGACCCGGCGACGAATACTGGATGCCGCCGCCTACGTCCTCAGCGTGAAAGGCTATGGCGGCCTGAGGTTGACTGACGTAGCTGCCCAGGCCGAAATTCAGGCACCCGCCATCTACTATTACTTCCCTTCCCGTGAGGACCTCATCGAAGAAGTGATGTGGGCGGGCATCGCCGACATGCGCGAGCATATGGTCGCAGTTCTCGACGAGCTACCTCCCGGAACATCCGCCCTGGACAGTCTCTTGGCGGCAGTGGAGGCTCATCTGCGCCACGCGCTGGAGATTTCCGACTACACCACCGCATCCATCCGTAATGCGGGTCAGGTGCCAGACACCATCCGGAAACGCCAGATTCGCGAAGAGGAACGTTACGGCGAAATATGGCGAGGTCTGATCAACGCCCTCGCCCGCGCCGGTGAGCTGCGTGCCGACCTCGACCTGTACATCGCGCAGATGCTCGTCCTCGGTGCTCTCAATTGGACTGTTGAATGGTGGGACCCTCGCCGCGGTTCGGTCGACGCGGTGGTCGCCAATGCCCAATCCTTGGTTCGCCATGGCCTCTCGCCCAGTGCCACCACCACTGCCACCAGGCGACGAAAGAAGCAGCCCTAACACCAGCCCCGGATTGCCTTGCCAGCACCCGGATCGCCCCCATCGAACACACTGCGTCGGCGCCACATTGATCGATAGTTTAATCTGTGTTAAAAACAGGGGGTACGAATCTCGTCAATACGGGTGTGCCCGTGTGCGGCTGATGCCGCGCCCACCACCCACCGCCGTCGACTACATGTAGTTCCGACGCAACGCCAGGAAGGGCGACATGACAACAGCATTGGGCATCGAAGAGACCATGCTGGTCGAAACCGTCCGCCAGTTCATCGACCGGGACGTCAAACCATCGGTGCGCGAGGTCGAGCACGCGAACGAGTATCCCGAAGTGTGGATCGACCAGATGAAGCGCATCGGCATCTACGGGTTGGCCATCCCGGAGGAATACGGCGGCACACCGGTGTCGATGCCCTGCTACGTCGACGTCACACAGGAGCTCGCGCGCGGCTGGATGAGCCTTGCCGGAGCCATGGGCGGACACACCGTGGTGGCCAAGCTCATCGGTCTCTTCGGCACCGAGAAACAGAAGCAGACATACTTGCCGGCCATGGCCACCGGCGAGCTTCGGGCCACGATGGCACTGACCGAACCCGGCGGCGGATCAGATCTGCAAGCCATGACCACAGTCGCGCGCGCCGACGGCGACGACCTGGTGATCAACGGAGCCAAGACGTGGATCAGCAATGCCCGTAGATCGGGTCTCATCGCCCTGCTGTGCAAGACGGACCCGAGCGCGAAGCCCAAACACAAGGGCATCTCGGTACTCCTGGTAGAGCGGGACACCGCTGGCCTGTTGGTATCCCGGGATCTACCCAAGCTCGGCTACAAAGGCGTCGAGAGTTGCGAGTTGGCATTCGACGACTGTCGGGTGCCTGCGTCGTCAGTCCTCGGCGGTGAACCGGGCCGCGGCTTCGCTCAGATGATGAAGGGCCTTGAGACCGGCCGTATCCAGGTGGCCGCGCGGGCACTGGGTGTGGCCACCGCGGCGTTGGAGGACGCCTTGGCCTATGCCCAGGACCGCGAGAGCTTTGGCCAGCCCATCTGGAAGCATCAGGCTATCGGGCACTACCTGGCCGATATGGCCACCAAGCTCACCGCCGCGCGTCAACTCACCTACCACGCTGCAGAACGCTACGACAGCGGGGAACGCTGCGATATGGAGGCCGGGATGGCCAAGTTGTTCGCCTCCGAGGCAGCCATGGAGATCGCCCTCAACGCGGTTCGCATCCACGGCGGATACGGCTACTCCACTGAATACGACGTCGAGCGCTACTTCCGCGATGCACCCCTGATGATCGTCGGCGAGGGCACCAACGAGATCCAGCGCAACGTGATCGCGAGCCAACTTGTCGCGCGCGGAGGGATCTGAAACCTCCGGCGCCAAAGCGGGCCCGGAATGATGCCGGGGCCGCTTTGGCGTTCGTCGGCCCAAGCCCTCCCGACGCCCCAGCCACCGGGCACCCCTTGTAGTGGGCGGCGCGCCAGGTGCCCACTACGGCAACGCGGCGACTTTAGCCGCGGCGGCTGCCTTTCGCTTGTCGGCAAACTCCAAGGCCTCATCCCACGAAGCCTTCTGGGCGATCATCCTGCGGTACTTCATGATCACCGTTTGACCGTTGAGGGTGAGCGCACCCACCAGACGGTCCCCGTGCCGGTAGAGCGCGGTCCATCGGTCACCACAGTCGACGTCACCATCGACGACGAGTACCTCGTCGCATTCGGGCACCCCGACGAACTGGATTCTGGCGTCATACCAATCGGACCAGAAATACGGCACTGTCTCATATGGTTTGGCGTTGTCCGGATCGATGGCGTTACGCGCGGCGGCGGCACCCTGTTCGGCGGCCGCGGTCCAGTTCTCCATGCGCTGGTGCACGCCGAACATTGGGTTCAGCCAGTTGGCGACGTCACCAGCCGCGTAGACCCCCGGGACCCCCGTCCACAAGGTTTCGTCACAAACGAGACCGTTGTCGACCGTCAGACCGGACCCCTCAAGCCAATCTGTGCACGGCACCACGCCGATTCCGACTATGACGAGATCGGCCTCGAGAACCGTGCCGTCACTCAAGACCACTCGTTGCACACGACCGTCACCCTCAAGGGCTTTAACCCCGGTTCCGCACAGCAGCCTTGTACCGTTGCGTTCATGTAGCGAAGCAACGGCTGCCCCCATCACGGTGCCCGTCGCACGCACCAGCGGGGTCGGCAGGGCTTCGACGACAGTGACTGGAACACCTCGCTTTTGGGCGCTCGCAGCGACTTCCGAGCCGATGAATCCGGCACCGATCACCACGGTCCGAGCACCGGCGTCCAGCGCGGCGCGAATCGCGAGTGAGTCATCGAGCGTGCGCAGGCCGTGGACACCGTCGAGATGATCAGTGTCGGGCAGTGTCCGCAGCTTGGATCCGGTGGCAATCACCAGTGCGTCGTAGCCCACTTCGCGGTCACCGATGTACACGATCCTGCGCCCGACGTCCAGACTCGTCGCCGGAGCGCCAAGAAGCAGTTCGACCCGCAACTCGTCGGCGAAAACGTCATCACTTCGAAAGAAGGGGGCCGAAGCCTGCCCGCCAGGCTCAGTGGCATTGAGAAAGTCCTTGGACAGCGGCGGACGATCATAAGGAAGGTGGCGTTCGGCGCCGATGAGGGTGATGGAGCCGTCGAAACCCGCTTTGCGGGCGGCCTCGACGGCGCGTAGCCCCGCCAGGGAGCCACCGATGACCACTAGCCGATCGATACTCATCGCCTCTGCCCCGACGAAAGTCGCATTCAGCGCTCGATCCGCAAGGCTTCGGTCGGGCAGCCGGACACGGCCTCCTCGACCGACTGGAGCTCGACGTCGGTGATGTCCTCCTTGAGCAAGACGAGATCACCATCGTCGTTGACCTCGAAGAATTCTGGCGCCATGGACTCGCAGATGCCCAGTCCCGTGCACTTGGCGAAATCGACGACGACCTTCATGTGCCCTCCACGCGTTTGCCCTTGCCCATCCCCCGCAGGCCCGGGGCGGCCGCGTCGATCACGAGGGAGATAATCTAATCAACATTAAAATATGCCCGTGGCAGTGTCAAGCCGCCTACGCCCTCGTCAGTTTTGGGTGCGATTCTGACCAGATCTTTTCTAATAGACGT
Source organism: Mycolicibacterium komossense (assembly GCF_025822605.1). GTDB lineage: Bacteria > Actinomycetota > Actinomycetes > Mycobacteriales > Mycobacteriaceae > Mycobacterium > Mycobacterium komossense. The sequence continues at coordinate 27,146 of NZ_JACKTY010000024.1, forward strand.
TAAACTTCGCGTATCGCTGGACGCGCCGCCTCGGATTCACCGCTGTCGGCGTCATGAGATGGGAGACCAATGGACCTCGGACTGACCAACGCCCGCGTCGTCGTCACCGGAGGAGCGTCCAACATCGGGCGTGGCATCGTGCATCAGTTTGCCGGGGAGGGTGCACGAATCGTGATCAGCGACATCGACGAGCCCCAGGCCGAGAAGGTCAGGGGTGAGGCTCTCGAACGCGGGGCCGCCGCAGTCGAGTTGGCGATCGCCGACCTCACCGGTCCCGACGGTGCGGATCAAGCCATCGGCACGGCGGTCGACACCTGGGGTGGCATCGACGTCCTGGTAAACAATGCCGGATGGTCGGTCCCGGGTTTCATCGCCTCCGACACCGACCGAACCAAGTGGCAGCGGACCATCGAGGTCAACTTCTTCTCGGCGGTGGCGGCCACTCAGGCCGCCCTCGGTCCGATGAAGGACGCCGGTGGCGGTTCCATCGTGTTCATCGCCAGCGACGCCGCCTTCGGCCAGATCCGACAGGGTATCTATGGCGCATCGAAGGCTGCGATGGTGGCGCTGGCCCGCACCACCGCCCGCGAACACGGCCGGCATGGCATCCGGTCCAACGTGGTCTGTCCGGGACTCGTGATACCCGACGGCCCTGATGCCGTTGGTGCCGAGAGCCTTTGGTCGGTCGGCGAGGATGAAGTCTTCAACCCCAAGCAGATCGAATTCATGCTGAAGGACACCCCGATGCGGAGGCTGACGACGGCCGATGACGTCGGCCGCTCCGTTCTGTGGTTCGCCTCCCCCCTAGCCGCCCGCCAGGTGACCGGTCAGCTGATCTCGGTCAGCGGCGGCTACACCATGCCGTGATGACCGCGGCCCGGGCGGGCGATACGAAGTACGCCCGCACTCGACGCCGAATACTCGACGCCACTGCCTATCTGCTGAGCCGGAAGGGCTATGCCGGCACCCGACTGTCCGACGTCGCGCAGCGTGCTGCGATTCAAACGCCGGCGATTTACTACTACTTCGACTCCCGCGACTACCTCATCGAAGAAGTCTTGGCGTGCGGTCTGGCCGATATGCGCGAGCATCTCGTGGCGATGCTCGCCGCGCTGCCCGCCGACACCCCGCCCATCGACCGAATCCTGACAGCGGTGGAAGCACATCTGCGGCACGAGCTGCAAATCTCCGACTACACAACGGCTTCAATCCGTAACCACGGTCAGATACCGCTGCACCTACGGATCCGGGCCGACCAAGAGGGAGATCGTTACGGGGCGATCTGGCGCCAACTCTTCGATGACGCAGCGAATGCGGGCGCGTTACGCAAGGACCTCGACCTCAGAATCGCCCAAATGCTGATCATGGGCGCGCTCAATTGGGCGGCCGAGTGGTGGGATCCCAGCCGTACTGCCCTGACCGCTGTGGTCGGGGCCGCACAGGATCTCGTCAGAGGTGCACTCCTGCCCGTGAATAACGAAGGCGATCCGGGCGCTTAGAACATTTTCAAATCTGTGTTAGATTTCTAACATGCCTGAAGCCTTCATAGTTGATGCCGTCCGCACCGCCGTCGGCAAGAGAAGCGGCGGATTCGCCGCCGAACATCCAGCCGACATGGCCGCTCATGTCATCAAGACGGTAGTCGGCCGACACGACGTCGATCCAGCCGCGATCGACGACGTCATCCTCGGCTGTCTCGATAACATCGGCTCACAAGCCGGTGACATCGCCCGTACCGCCGCCCTGGCAGCGGGGCTACCCGAGTCGGTGCCCGGCGTCACGATCGACCGCCAGTGCGGATCTGCCCAGCAGGCAGTGCATTTCGCCGCCCAGGCAGTCATGAGCGGAACCTCGGATCTCATCGTCGCCGGCGGGGTCCAGAAGATGAGCCAGTACCCCATCCTCAGTGCCTTCGCCGCGGGTGAGCCGTTCGGCAGCACGGATCCGTGGACCGGGTGCCGCGGCTGGCTGGAGCGCTTCGGCGATCAGGAGATCTCGCAGTTCCGGGGCGCCGAGATGATCGCCAGCCAGTGGAATCTGAGTCGCGAGGACAACGAGCGCTTCGCACTGGAAAGTCACCAGCGCGCACTGGCGGCCATCGCCAATGGCTACTTCGAGCGCGAAATCTCGCCTTACGCAGGGGTTTCCGTCGACGAAGGGCCGCGCGCCAACACTTCCCTGGAGAAGATGGCCGCCCTGGCCACCCTGACCGAAGGGGGTGTGCTGACCGCCGCCGTCGCCAGTCAGATCTCCGACGGCGCCGCCGCCCTGCTGATCGCCTCACAGGACGCCGTCGATCGATTCGGCCTCACGCCCCGTGCCCGAATCCACCACATGTCAGTGCGTGGCGCCGATCCGGTGATGATGCTGTCCGCACCGATCCCCGCGACCCAGCACGCCCTCAAGCGCGCCGGCATGTCGATCGACGACATCGACGCCGTCGAGATCAACGAGGCCTTCGCGCCGGTCGTGCTGGCCTGGATCGCCGAACTCGGGGCCGACCCCAAGCGGGTCAACCCCAACGGCGGCGCGATCGCCCTCGGCCACCCCATCGGTTGCACCGGCGCCCGTCTCATGACCTCGCTGCTACACGAACTCGAGCGCACCGGCGGCCGGTACGGCCTGCAGACCATGTGCGAGGGCGGCGGGCAGGCTAACGTCACGATCATCGAACGGCTCTGACCATGAAGCGCACGCTCTACAATGCCGATCACGAGGCCTACCGCGAGACGGTGCGGGAGTTCCTGGCTCGTGAAGTCGAGCCCCACAAGGACGAGTGGGATCGCCAGCATTGGATAGACCGGGAGGTCTTCGCCCGGGCCGCCAAGGCGGGTGTCTACGCCCTACAGGTCGGTGAGGCCTACGGCGGAGCGGGCGAATCGGACTACCGCTACCGGATGATCGTCTGTGAGGAAGTGGCGCGGATCAATGCCCTGTCCTTCGGGCTGACAGTCAGCCTGCAGGACGATCTCGTGTTGCATTACTTGCTCGATCTGACCAACGACGAGCAGAAGCAGCGCTGGCTGCCGGGGTTCGCCTCCGGCGAGATCATCGGCTCACTGGCGATGACCGAGCCGGGCACGGGCAGCGACTTGCGGGGCATCCGCACCACCGCCAAACGTGACGGCGACAACTGGATTATCAACGGCCAGAAGACGTTCATCTCCAGCGGCATCATGTCCGATGTCGTGGTCCTCGCGGCCCGGACCGGTAACGAGGGCGGCTCAGGGGACCTCAGCCTCTTCGTGGTGGAGCGGGACACCCCCGGCTTCGAACGCGGCCGTCAGCTGGAGAAGATCGGGTTGCCGGCGCAGGACACGTCGGAGCTGTTCTTCAACAACGCAGTCGTACCGGCGGAGAACCTGCTGGGTGAAGAAGGCCGCGGGTTGCAGTACCTCATGAGCCACCTCCCCCGCGAGCGGCTCGGAGTGTCCGCGAAGGCGATGGCCACCACCCGGGCCATCTTCGATATCACCGCCGAGTACTGCCGCCAGCGCAACGCCTTCGGCAGGCCGCTGACAGCCAATCAGCACATCCGGTTCGAACTCGCCGAGATGGCCACCGAAATCGATGTCGCCGAGGCCTATGTCGACAAGTCGGTACTGGCCTATAACTCCGGCGAACTCACGCCGATCGACGCCGCCAAGGGCAAATGGTTCGTCAGCGAGCTGCAAAAGCGCGTTATCGACCGGTGCCTCCAACTGCACGGCGGATATGGCTATATGGCGGAATACCCGGTTGCCCGCGCCTTCGTCGACACTCGGATCCAGACGATCTACGGCGGAACGACCGAAATCATGAAAGAGATCATCGGGCGCGATATCGCTTCGGGTACCTGACAACTCAGACGCGCTGAGCCGAGCGGGCGCTCGGCTCAGCGTCATCATCAGCGGCGCAATTGATGGCGATCGAGTAGGCGGCGGGCGCGCTCCAGCACCGGGGCATCGACCATATGGCCGTCGACCTTGGCCGCTCCACCCGCAGCACCAGCCAAAACCGTTCGCGCCCATTCCCGTTGCGCGGGGTCGGGCTCGAAAGCGGAGTTGACCGCTTCGACCTGGATCGGGTGGATGCACATCTTCCCGGTGAAGCCCAACCGTGAGGCATACGCCGCATCGGTGCCTGCCTGGTCCCCGCTCGTCAGGTCGGTCGTCACGCCGTCGAGCGGCGGTGCGAGACCGGCCGCGACCGAGGCCAAGACGAGGACCGAACGCGCGTGTAGGAGCGCTTCACGGTCGTCCGCCGCCACCCCGAGTTCGGTGCTGAAATCGATGCTGCCGAACGCAAGTCGAATCACGTGGGGGGCAGCGCAGACCGACGAAGCCGCCATGACGCCTGCCGCGGTTTCGACGAGGGCAATCACCCGGGTCTGCTCCCCCAGCACCGCGCCGACGGCCTCGATACCTTCGGCAGACGACTTCGGGAGCATGACGGTGCAGCCTGTGCCGCGCAGCGCGGCGACATCATCGGCAAACCACGGTGTGTCGACCGCGTTGATGCGCACCACGGCGGCTGTGCCGCCGGTAAGCCAGTTCGCGACGTGCGCCCGTGCTTCTTCCTTGGCCGGCGCCGCAACCGCGTCTTCGAGATCCAGGATGACACCGTCCGCGCCGGATGACTTGGCCTTGTCGAAACGGCCGGGCCTGTCGCCCGGCACGAACAGCAGGGTGCGGGCGAGACTGAGCGGGTCCACCACGTCAGATCACGACCAGTGCGATGGCTGCAACGGCAACCGCAGCTACCCAGATGGTGAACAGCGCCTTCAGCGCGGTGGGAGCGGCGCGCAGCTCCATGAAGTCCATGCCGATGAAGAAGATTTTCGCGAACGCGATCACGATGGTCAACGTCGCGGCGACTCCGAGCCCGCCGCCCGTTGACGATGTGCCGCTGCCGAGCCACCAGGTGAGGCATGTCGCGAGGACAAGGCCGGCGAACACCGCGTTGACCCGATCGGACACCGCGCCGTTCATTCGGCGCTCACCAGATAGACGAGCGCGAAGATCGCCACCCACAGCAGATCGACCATATGCCAATAGGACGCGAAGCCCTCCACCACGCCGCGTGCCCGCACCCACGGGCGTCGGTGTTTGAGCATGCCCTGCCAGGCCAGCAGCAGTGCCGAACCGATCAGGACGTGCAGTAGATGCAGCCCGGCAAGGACGAAGTAGAACGTGAAGAATGTCCCGGACGCCGGTGTGTGACCGGCGGTGATCTCACTGGTGTACTCGACGGCCTTGAGTCCGGCGAACACCGCCGCGCACCCGATCGCCCCGCCGACTAATTGCCTGGCGACAGTGTGTCTTCCGGCTCGGTGCGCGGCGAGCGCGCGTACCACCAGATACGAACTCAGCAGCAGGACCAGGGTATTGACCGCCCCGATCGGCTGAATTAGCTGGTGAGCTGACTGCGTGAAGAGGTCCGGCTGCGCACGCCGGTCCCAAAGGAACACCAGCATGATCGCCGCGAACAGCGTCATATCGCCGAGAAGGAAGATCCACAATCCGGCTTCGCCGGGAATGTGCCCGGCCGCCGGCCTTTTCGGACGCTGCGTGGCTCCGACCTCATCGGCTTCGGTCGTGCCACCGAGAAATTCTGGCATTCCGGTATCTGCCTGCGCCCCAGGGTTCGTCATGCCGACGCTCCGGATACCGCGGTCATGTCCTGCTCCTGCGACTCCTTGATCACCTTGTGCAACATGACTCCCATCACCACCAGGAAGATCGTGTAGGTCGTCAGTGCCAACCAGAAGATGAAGATGCCGCGCCACGCGAAGGGACCGCTGTGGAAGAAGAACGCCAGCGGGTCGGGCAGGAACGAGAACGCAATCCAGAAGTTGACGTATCCCACCCACCGCGGCAGCGTCTGGCGCTTGTCGTTGAGGATCGCGACACCGATCGCGACGTTCTGGATGATGAACGGAGCGATCGGCGTGATGAAGAGCAGCCAGGCGATGTCGTTGAGGGTCACCGTCAACTCGGGGTTGCGATCGGGCCGAAACCCGATCACCGCCATCAACAACATCGGTAGGAGCAGCAGCACGCCGGTCGCCGCTCCGGTGATCAACTGCAGGAACGTCAGGATGGGCGTGCGGCCCTCCATGCGCACCATGTAGACGCCGATCACCGCAATGAGCGGGAACACCAGACAAATGCCCACCGACGCGACCGCCATTCCGGCGAGCACCCGAGTCTGGCTGTAGAAGTCGACAACCTCGTGGACCGAACTGTCCGGGCCCAGTGGAATGGGCAGCACGCCGGCGATGAGCCAACCAACCAGCGCGATGACCACAGTCGCTGGGCCGGCCAGGGCACACAGTGATAGAACTCGCTTCGTCAACGTCACTCCTCAAGCACGGGTTGTCCGAACAGCCTGCTCAGCCGAGCGGGTTGCAACCCAGTTCGACGTTGGACAGATCGGAGATCTCCGACCAGCGCGCGGTGAGTTCATCGACCGTCGGTGTCTCCGAGAAGGTCACTCCCTTGTTCTGGAACTGCGCCACTCGCTGGATGTTTCCGCCGCCGACGACATACACGCTGCCCGAATCGGTGCACTGCTCACTGAGGAGGTAGCCCACGACCGGCGCCACCTGCGCGGCAGGCAGCTTCTCGAGCAGTTCCGGCGGGGCGATGTCGGTGGTCATCCGTGTCGCCGCCATCGGCGCGACGGCGTTCGCCAGGATCCCGTACTTGGCGCCTTCGATGGCGAGGGTGTTGATCAGTCCGACCAACCCGAGTTTCGCCGCGCCGTAGTTGGCCTGGCCGAAGTTGCCGAACAGTCCGCTGGTCGAGGTGGCCATGACGATCCGGCCAAACTTCTTCTCGCGCAGGTGTGCCCAGGCCGCGCGGGTGACGTAGTAGCCGCCGTAAAGATGGACTTTGAGGACCGCGTCCCAGTTCTCCGTGCTCATCTTGTGGAATGCGCCGTCGCGCAGGATGCCGGCGTTGTTGACGACGCCGTCCACTGTTCCGAACTCGGTCACCGCGGCGTCGACCAACGACTGCGCGCCGTCCTCCGTCGAGATGTTGTCGTAGTTGGCCAACGCCGTTCCGCCGCGCTGGCGGATCTCGTCGACGACGGTGTCCGCCATGGCCTGCCCGGATCCCGATCCGTCGCGGGCTCCCCCGAGGTCGTTCACCACCACCTGGGCGCCCTCGTCGGCGGCGAGTAGCGCGTACTCGCGCCCCAGTCCGCCGCCCGCACCGGTGATGATGATGACCCTGCCGTCAAGCCCTGCCATGTTGCTCGTTCCATTCCTTCGAAGGTTTGATCGTCGAAAACTGCTGTACCGTCAGAAGATTTTGCGCATGATCTTGATGGCCCGATCCGTGTAAGGCGGGTACACCAACAGAGGATCGGGCCAGGTGGTCTTCGATAACACCGCGCGCCGATGGCTCAGCGCCTCGAAACCCCAGCGCCCGTGATAAGCACCTATCCCGCTGGCGCCCACTCCACCGAAGGGCAATTGCGGGACCAGACAGTGCATCGCCACATGGTTCACCACCGCTCCGCCGGACGGAATCGAGTCCACCAATCCCTTTGCCAACCGCCGAGACGCCGTGAAGACGTACAGCGCCAGGGGTTTCGGTCTGCTATTGACGAAATCCACAGCCGCATCGGTTGATTCGATGGTGATCACCGGCAAGACCGGTCCGAAGATCTCGTCGGCCATCACCGGATCGGCAGCTGACGGGTCGAGGATCACGGTGGGCTCGATCGTCAACGCTTCGCGCGAGTAGCCGCCGCCGGCGAGGATCGTGCCGGTGGTGGAATCGATCAAGGAGGTCAGCCGGTCGAATTGCCGTGCGTTGACGATCCGCATTCCGCCAATGTCCTCGGCCCGAAAGGCCTTGATATTGGCGACGATCTTGTCGGTCAGCTCCTTGGCGATCGACCGCTCCGCCAGAACATAGTCCGGCGCGATACAGGTCTGGCCGGAGTTCAGCAGCTTGACCCACGCGATACGTCGAGCCGCGACGTCGAGGTTCGCATCAGCGGCAACGACGACCGGGCTTTTACCACCGAGTTCCAAGGTGACCGGCGTCAGCGTCGGAGCGGCGGCGGCCATGATCAACTTGCCGATCTCGGTGCCACCGGTGAACAGAGCGTGATCGAAACCCTGCGCCAGCAGATCCTGCGTCGTCTGGCCATCACCTTCGACGACCCGGACCGCCTCGGCATCGAGGTATTGCGGCACCAGTTTGGCCAACAGTGCCGAAGTGGCGGGCGCCAGCTCTGAGGGCTTGAGTACCACGCAGTTGCCCGCCGCCACGGCGGCGACGATCGGTCCCAGGCTCAGGTAAAGCGGGTAGTTCCACGGCCCGATGACCAGGACGACACCGAGTGGGTCGTACTGCACCCAGCTCCGTCCCGGTAGCTGGGCCAGTGGCAGCGGTTGCCGACGCGGCCGCATCCACGACTTGAGGTGCTTGCGCGCGAAAGTAGCTTCACCCTTGGTCGAGGCGATATCGCCAAGCCACGCCTCGACCGCCGGCCGGCCGAGATCGGCGTGCAGCGCCGCGGAGATCTCGGATTCTCTTTCGTCACAAAGCCGTTCGATACCCTCGAGCTGAGACAGCCGCCAGCTCAGATCCCGGGTGCGACCGGTGTTGAAAACCTGGCGCAGCGCGGACAGATCAAAAGCGTCGGCTGCCGGGCCGGTCAGCGAGGTGTGCCCGGAAGCTGCCTGGATCGACACGTCTCGGCTCAGATCTCGGGCGCGGGGACGACACCGGAGAGTACGGCGCCGCTGATCCCACCATCGACGACGAGCGCGTGACCGTTGATCCACCGTGCCTCATCGGAGGCCAGGAACAGCACAGCCGAGGCGATATCGTCCGGAGTCGCATGCCTGCCGAGGAGTTCCTTGATGCCGTCGAGGTTGTCCTTGCCCATCGATTCCTCGAAGTCCACCAGGATCGGGGTCTCGACCGGACCGGGCAGCACCGCGTTGATACGCAGACCCATTTCGACGACGGCCAGGCCCATCGTCATGGTGTAGACGGTGGTGGCTTCTTTGGAGAAGTTGTAGGCGTTGCCCTGCTGCGGGTTGGCCTTGAACCAGGCTGCGCCCTCTTCGAAGGTGTCGGTGGCGAGCAGATCCCGAATGGTGTCCAGGCGGGCCGGCCAGCCGAAACCTGCGGTCGAGGACACGATCACCACGGAACCACCGGGGTTGAGCCGTTCGAAGAACGCCTCCGCCAGGTGACGGACGGCGAGGGTGTTAACCGCCAGCACCAGATCAGCCGGGGCCGTGCCGGGAATGCCCGCGACGTTGAGCAATCCGTCGAATGTCCCATCGAGCTGCTCGAGGGCGGCGTCGATGCTGCGGGGATTGGCGAGGTCGACCTCGATGTGTCGCGTCACCGCAGCCGTGGGGGTGTTCCGGTCCAATGAGGTCACTTCCGCGCCTGCGGCGAGCAGACGCTCGGCAACTGCGTTACCGATGCCGGAGGCGGCACCGGTGACGACGAAGCGCTTTCCTTGGAAGGCAGCCATCTATAACTCCTAATCGAGGGTGTAAGGCATGGATTTCGCGGCGCGCACGAAGTTGCCGACGAGGTACTCCGGCTCGCCGACTCGCAGGTTCGGGGCCCGGAAGATCAACTCGCGGAAGAACGCCTCCAGCTGCATCTTGGCCAGGAAGCTACCCATGCAGAAGTGCGGCCCACCGCCTCCAAAGCCTAAGTGGTTGTTAGGCTTTCGGCGAATATCAAAAGTGTGAGGATTGGCGAACACCCGTTCGTCGCGGTTGGCCGAGGAGTACATCATCATGACCCACTCGCCTTCCTTGATCTCCTGTCCACGCAGGACCGTGTCCTGGGTGACGGTGCGGCGGAAGGTCATCACCGGAGTCACCCAGCGCACGAACTCCTCCATGGCCGGCTTGATGTGCCCGTCATAGTCCTGCACCAACAGCTCCCGCTGGGCGGGGAACTGTTGCAGCGCATGGGTTGTCAAAGTAATCGTGTTGCGAGTGGTGTCGTTGCCGGCCACCGACAACAGAACGAAGAAGGCACCGAGTTCTTCGTCGGTGAGCTTGCGACCGTCGACCTCGGCCTGTACCAGTTGCGACATCAGGTCGGACGTCGGCTGCGAGCGGCGCAGCTCGGCCAATTCCAGACCGGCCGTGAGGAGGCCGACCAGCGAATCGCTGAGAACTTCCCCCGACTCCCGCCCGGCGGCCACGTCCTCGTCGGCCCACGACACCATGCCGTCGGCGTTGTGCGCTGCCTCGTCCCGCATGTCCTCGGGCAGGCCCATCATCTCGTAGATGGTCCACATGGGCAGGCGCTTGGAGACCTGCTGAACGAAGTCACCATTTTTGGTCCGCAGCAGTTCGTCGACGATCGTGGTGGCCTGGTTCTTGATCTGATCCTGAATCTTGGCCACCTGGCGGGGGGTAAAGACCGAGCTCACCAGCTTGCGCAGGCTGGAATGGCTGACCCCGTCCATTCCGAGGAAGGACTCGGCCGCCTCCAGCATCTCCTCCGGAACCGCCTCGCTCTGAACACCTTTGGCCGAGGAGAACAAACCTGGATGCTTGCTCACGTAGGCGATGTCCTCGTGGCGGGTCACCACCCAAATGCCGTCGATTTCGGGTGCCATCAGCGCGCCGGCCAGCGGCGGGTGCCAGCTCAGCGGGCGCTCGTCCCGCAAGATCTTGAACGACGCCTCTCGGTCCTCGGCCGTGCCGGCCCAAAAACTCAGCGGCGATATGCTGACCGGATCGTAGGTGCGGCCGGGTGATGTCAGTCCAGCGGTCATCTTCCTACCTCCACATATCGTTCCTGCAGTGTGCGTTTGACGAGCTTTCCGGTGGCTGACCGGGGCAGTTCGTCGACGAAATCGACCGAACGTGGCGCCTTGAAACGCGCCAACCGCTCCCTGACGTAATCGATGATCTCGGAGGCCAGTCCGTCGGACGGCGACTCACCATCACGTAGCTGTACGACCGCCTTGACCTCTTGTCCCATCTCGGGATGAGGAATTCCGATCACGGCGACATCGTAGATCTGCGGGTGCATAGCCAACACGTTCTCGACCTCTTGCGGGTAGATGTTCACTCCCCCGGAGATGATCATGAATGCCTTGCGATCGGTGAGGAACAGATAGCCGTCCTCGTCGAGGTAACCGATATCGCCTACGGTGGCCCAGTTATCGTGCGCGGGATGCCTTGACTCGGAAGTCTTTTCGGGGTCGTTGTGATAGGTGAACGGCGGCTCGTCGCGCTCGAAGTAGATGACGCCGGGCTGGCCGGTGGGCAGTTCTACGCCGTCGTCATCACAGATATGCACGGTGCCGATGGCGGCCTTACCGACCGATCCCCGCTTCTTGCGCCACTCGGGCGTGCTGATCAGCGTGACACCGTGGCCCTCGGTGGCCCCGTAATACTCGGCGAGGATCGGGCCCCACCAGTCGATCATCGCGTCCTTGACGTCCGGCGGGCAGGGTGCCGCCGCGTGCACCGCGAGCCGCAGTGACGACACGTCGTAGGACGCTCGCGTCTCTTCGGGCAGTTGCAGCAGACGTACGAACATGGTGGGCACCATTTGCAGCGCCGTGACCTTGTACCGCTGGATCGCCGCAAGAGAACCCTCGGCATCGAATCGATCCATCACCACGACGGTGCCACCCAGCGCCTGCACGGCCGCACACCACTTCAGCGGCGCCGCATGATAAACGGGGGCCGGCGATAGGTAGACGTCATCGGCAGTGAATCCGAAACCGTGCTGCAGAAGAGCGGTGACGCTCTCACCGGGCTCGTTGACCTGAATGGGCAACAGCCGCGGCTTGATGCCCTTGGGCCTGCCGGTCGTGCCCGAGGAGTACAGCATCTCCGATCCGCGGGGCTGGTCGGTCAACCGAGGACCCGCCTGCTCCAGCAGTTCGGTATAGGACTTGTATCCGTCGATCGCGCCGCCGAAGGCGTACCAGTGCTCGACCTGGGGTACCAGAGCGGCAACTTCGATGCTCAGCGATGCGACCCCCGCGGAAGCGAAGACAACCTGCGCGCCGCTGTCGGCCACGATGTAGGCGGCCTCGGCCGGCGACAGGTGCCAGTTCGCGAAGGTCACGTAGAGGCCAGACCGTACTGCGGCCCAGTAGATTTCAAAAGCCTCTGGCACATTGTCCGACAAGACGGCGATGACATCACCGGGTTGCAGGCCCAGCTGCCGCAGTACGGCGGCCAACCGGGCCGAGTTCTCGTCCAGCTGACCGTAGGTCACCGTCACGCCGGAATCTGCCATGACGACCGCCGGACGCTGGGGTGCGGTAGCGGCGTGTGCTCCTGGGAACATGTTTTACTGGACGACCAGATCTTCGCGGCCGTCATCCTTGAGTCGCTGGATGTAGTCGCCGTAGAGCTTCTTACCGAGCGGGGCCAGCTTGAGCAGACTCGCCACGTTGCCATCGACCTTGATTTTGCGCTTGGCCATCGCCATCGGCAGGTTGACCTTTCCCTGCCAATAGGCGTTGCCCAGATCGGCCGTCATGCCCATGGTGGCCGACGGAGTTGGCGCATCCGGGCCGCCGCCGCTGACCGCCTTGTTGGCCATGTCGACGACGACCAGGGCGTCCGGCTCAGTGAAGTCAAAGGCCACCACCAAGCCGGTCTCGGCCAACTTCGGCCCGATTTCCGGATCCCCGAAGGCATTTTCGAAGATCCCGCCGATGTACTTGGTGACTTCGTCAGAGTTGTTGAACCCCATCGTTCCCTCTCCAGTGCGACACACGTACAAAACTTATTTCTGATTAAAAAATATAGTACTTATGGTGTGTAGCACAGTCAACATTCGAGTGTTGCTCATGACACACGCGAGCAGGATCCAACGATTGACAGCGCCGTCGGCACACTGCCGACGGCGCTGTCAAGCCCAGCTGAGTCGCGAGCGCTGAAGCTAGCCGCTGGTCGTCAACGAGAAGGTCGCCGCGATCTCCTCGACGACGAGCTGCGCTGTCTCCGCACACGCGGTCGTACCGCCGTTGGCGTACTCCTTGACAGCGTCGCCGACGTTCCAGAGCCCTTCGAAGGGGGTGTCACGCGGTAGGTCAAACCCGGCGACCGCACGCTGCGGGGGCCAGCCGTCACGTGTGATGGCAATATTGAGGACCCTCGCCCGCTCGTCGAAACCGTCGATCGTGTCCCGGAGATCCTCGAGCAGCAGATCGGTTTCGGCCTTCTCGTCGAAGTCGCCGACGGACGGCTTGGGGACCGAGGTGCCAACGTAGAGGTGCCATCCCGGCGGTGCCATCTCGGGGCAGATATCGGTGAAGTTCGCGATGTAGGCCACCCTGCGCGATTTGGCGAAACTCAACATGCCCGGCGCCTCGATCAACCGCTCCTGGCTGGCGAAGTTCACCGAGATCATCGCGGTAGGACGATCACCCTTGCGTACCAGCTCCCGATAGTCCGCAGGCACGTTACCCGCGCCGATCAAGCCCACGGTCGCCGCGGGCCCGACATCACTGACGACGATCGATGAAGCGATATCGATTGTCGTACCGTCACGTTCGACCTGTACGCCGGTCACTCTGTTACCGTCGACGACGATCTTCGTCACGTCCGTCGACAACCAGACCTCGCCCCCATGAGAGGCCACCACCTCCGCCAGCCCCTGCCAGAGACCGATCGTGCCCTGCGGGTGGAAACCGAAACGCTTGAAGGCACTCTTGCGGGTGAAGTACGTCAGGAAGACCCTGGCCGGCAGATCCTCTGATCCCACTGCGAACACCGAGGCGCACATATTGCGGAAGATGCCATGCACCCCTTCGTTTTTGGTGTATTTGGACACCCATTCGGCGGTAGTGATTTCATCCTCGGGCAGCCCGTCGTCGGATCGCGCCGCGCCAATGCCCTTGACCAGCTTCGCGCCTTGGCGGGTGAGCTTGCCGAGGAGTAGCCCCCAGCCGCCACCGGTGACGTCCACGTCCTTGCCACCGATTCGGTACAGGATCGGTGGGCTGGGTTCCCGGATCTCGAACGGAGCACCGACCTCTTCACAGGTCTGCTGAGTGATGCCGCCGACCTCGATGACGATCGCCCCGTTGTTGACCTTGAACCCGTCGATGTCGTCGGTCGACGCGCGGCCACCGACCTTGTCCAGCCTTTCGACCACCAGGGTCCGGTAGCCACGATGCGCGAGGCGGGCAGCGGTGAACAATCCCCCCGCGCCGGCTCCGATGACGATGGCATCGAACTCACGTTGTTCGGTCACGTTGTGTCCTTTCGGTTTTCGGTTCTAGTACGAACGCGGCAGGCCGAGGGAGGTCTGTGCGACGAAGTTGAGCACCATCTCCCGGCTGACCGGAGCAGTGCGCATCAGGCGGGTGATGAACCACAGCTCCGAGAGCCCGTATTCGTGGGCCAGACCATTGCCACCATGGGTCTGGATAGCCTGGTCAAGCGCCTGCAGCGAGGCCTCAGATGCGGCGAACTTGGCGATATTGGCTGCCTCGGCCGCTGATTCGCCCGCATCGAAGAGTTCGGCGCTGCGCATGGTGGCCATCCGACCGAGTTCCACCGCGATGTGCGCTTCGGCCAAAGGGTGAGCAATACCCTGATGGGCGCCGATCGGGGTGGACCAGACCTGGCGTTGCTTGGCGTACTGCGCGGCCTTATCGATCGCGAACCGTCCGACACCGCTGCAGATCGCACCGACCAGGATGCGCTCGGGATTCAGGCCCGAGAACACCTGCTTGAGCCCCTGGCCCGCCGTGCCGATGAGCGCGCCCTCGCCTACCTCCACCTCGTCGAGGAACACTGTGAACTGCTTATCGGGCGAGACGATGGAGGTTTCGATCTCCTGCAACGTCAGGCCCGGGCTGTTGGTGGGCACCACGAACAGCGACAGTGCGCTCTTCTCCGGAGTCGAGTGTTCGGCATCCTTGGCCACCAGGAGCACGGCCTCGGCCTGGTCGATGGCCGAGATGTAGTACTTCGAACCGGAGATCTTCCACCCGGTGTCCGTACGCCGCGCCGTGGTGGCGACCTTGTGGCTGTTGGAGCCGGCGTCGGGCTCGGTCAGACCGAAGGCCATCTTGCGCGACCCATCGGCAATGCTGGGCAACCACTCCCGCTTCATGGCCTCAGAGCCGTGATGGGCCAGGATACTGCCGCAGATCGCGGGCGAAATCACCCAGATCAGCATGGGCATACCGTGGGCCGCCAACTCCTCGACGACGACGACGGCCTCGGCCATGCCGCCGCCCCCACCGCCGTACTCCTCCGGCAGATGCACACCCAGCAGACCTGAGGCGCCCAGGTCCTTCCAGAGCTCTTCGATCCCCTGGCCGCGGCGGCCGCGCTCGAGGAAATACTCCTGCCCGTAGCGGGACACGATCCCCGCCACGCTCTCGCGAATTGCCCTGTGCTCCTCGGTGTCTACGACGAGATTCGACACGTTCTACCTTCCTTCGAACTGTGGAGTTTGTCTTGCGATGAAGCTCGCAACGGCGTCGGTGGCGTCGACGGTGTCGCCGGTGGCTTTGATGCCTTCGGATTCAGCCAGCAATTGCTGGGACAGATCGTTGTTCGCGCTGTCCCGCAACAGCGCCCGCATCCGGCCGAAGGCCCGGGTCGGCCCCTGAGCCAGCGATCGGGCCAGCGCCGCCGCCCGTTCGCGCAGTTCCGCCGGGGGCACGATTTCACTGATCATGCCCCACTCCAGCGCCTGCTCGGCGGTGATCGGGCGGTTCTGGAGATAGGCGCGCGCCGCTCGCGCGGGTCCGATCAGACGCGGCAGGTGCCAGGTTCCACCGCCGTCCCCGGAGAGCCCGATTGCGGCGAAGGCCGTGACAAACTTCGTTCCTTCGGCTGCCAGCACGATATCGGCCGCGTACGCATAGCCGATACCGCCGCCGGCCACCGACCCGTGTGCGGCCGTGACGATGGGAGCATCGAGCCGGCTGAGGATCCGGAAGGCCTCGTGGAACGGAGTCGTCATGCGCACCAACAGGTCTGCGTATTCCGCCGGCGGTGTCTCACGGAAGAAGGCGATATCACCACCGACCGTCAACGACGGACCATTGCCACAGATCAGGACGGCCCGCACCGTGGGGTCGGCAGCGATCCGGCGGGCGACGACGAGGGTCTCCTGCGCCATCTGCAGGTCGATCGCATTGCGGGCATCCGGCCGGTTCAGGCACATCGTCGCCACACCGTCGGCGACCGAATACTCGATGCGCTGCAACGGCGCGTCGGCACCGAGGGCCTCAATCCAGGCCGCGGTGTCGGTGAGCTGCCGCAACGAGGTGATGCGCCCCTCGGCATTGAACGCGAGCACGTGGGTGAATTCGGCGTCGAGGCGCCGGCCGGACCGGCGAGCGACGCCCCGGTAGTGCCCGGCCACCAGCAGCCTGCCGTCATCGAGCAGGCGGAAATCGGCCGGCTGCGCCTCGACCTTGAAGTGTTTGCCGATCTTCCACCAGAGGTTGCGCTGCATGGCCTCGCGGCCGCGGTGCTCCCCACCCATCCCCAGCGGCAGGCCCTCTGCGGCGTGACCGACGAACTCTTCGCTCAAAAGAGCGTCGATCGCATCCTTATCACCCGCCGCCAACGCAGCATAGAGCGCCTTCGCGCTGGATGTCGCATCGCTGTGCGTCTCAACCGACATCTCAAGCCAGGTATCTGATGATGGACTCGATGACCGCGGCCGGCTTGTCCGATCCCTCGACTTCGATGGTCGTGGTGAATGTCGCCTGCGCTCCCCCGTTGAGCTTGACGATGTCGGTGATCGTGGCTGTGGCGCGCAGGCGCGATCCCACCGGCACCGGGCTGATGAATCGAACCTTGTTGAAGCCGTAGTTGATTGCCATCTTGACGTTGTCGACCCGGTACAGGTCGTGCATGAAGTGCGGCAGCAACGACAGCGTGAGCAGACCGTGCGCAATGGTGCGACCGTAGGGGCCGTCGGCCGCCCGCTGCGGATCCACGTGAATCCACTGGTGATCATCGGTCGCCTGGGCGAACTGGTCGATTCTGGGCTGATCGACGACGAGCCAGTCGGTGGGGCCGAGTTCGGTACCCTCGGCGCCCGCGAACTCGGCGAGATCGGCGAAAACCGTCACGGTCCTGTGGTCGGATTGCGTGCTCAAATCGTGTGCTCCTTATATCCTCAGTCCGGCCAGTTCGCCGTCGTATACCTGGTCCAGGTACTCCGCCATCCCGTGCAGCGTCGTCCCGTCCTCGGCCTTCCATACCATCGCTGCTTCGGCGATCCGGGTGGCGTCGGTCGCCGAATCGCTGTCCCCTCGCCGGTGACGCAGCGGTACAACAGCTTTGGCTTCGCCGTGGAACGTCCATCGACGTTGCGGCGCCGTCAATGTGACGGTCACCGATCGGGGCGCGGAATCAACGTCCCGTTCGGTGGAGACCTCGACCTCCTCGCAGCGGTGCAGCGCACCGCCGTCCCAGACGAACCCGCCGAAGCGGTCTGCACCGTCGGGATCGCCGAAGTAAGCACCCATGAACCCGACTTCCCGGCTGGATCCGTGCACCCATCGGTAGAAGTGCGGCGCCTGCCACGACCTCGGCCCCCATGAGTGGTCGCGGAGACCGAAACCGTTGATATCGGTGGATGTTTCGCCCAGCGTCAGCACTCCGCTGACTGCCATCAGCTGTTCGTAGTGGTTCGGCGCGAAAGACTGCCCTGCGCCGTCGAAACTCTCGGCGTACGGTGGTGTGACGGCTCGAAGGTCGAGTGCCACAGCGCAACCGGTGACAGCCGTGCTCGACAGTGCCGCCTTGGGATCGACCAATGCCGCAGGCTCCGGCAGGAGGTTCACCGCGCCCCCGAAGGACACCCGGAGGTGTTCGAACGGCTCAAGAACCTCGACCAGCAGTCCTGCCCCCTCGAAGGCTCCACCAGCGGAGACGCTAGGCCGGCTGTAGCCGAACGCAACGGAGCCGTCGGGCAGATAAAGGCAGACCGTGCGTTCACCACGGCCTTCGTTGGGGCGTTTCGCCAACCGGAGAAATCCGCCCAATCCAGCGTTCGGATCGTGGAACTGGACATACATCGACTCGTTCCAGTTCGGTTCGGAGCCGACCTCGTGGGTACCGTCGTCGGCGGGGTTCATGTTCGTCATACGGTCTCCAACTCAGCGGCGGCGGCGTTGATCAGTGTCGCGATGGTGCTGTCGAGCTGATCGAGGTCGAGTTGCCCGTGCGTCCCCAGCAGGCCCGATCGGCGACGCGCAGCGACCCCCTGCAGCAGAGTCGCGGCTCGCCATTGGCTGAATCCGCGGTAGTAGGCAATCCGGTCGGCATTCAATCCTGTTTCCCGGCAATACACCTCAAGCAGCTCAGATCGTTCCGGGAAGCCGCCCGCCCGAGTCGGACTGGGCATCGAGATGACCTCGTCAGCGGGTTGGCGCCAGTCGTCGAGCAGCCAGGCCAGATCCGCGAGCGGATCACCGAGCGTGCACAGTTCCCAGTCCAGTACCGCGCTGATCCGGCAGTCCTGCACAAGGAGATTCGACAGCCGGAAATCACCGTGGATCAGGACCGTTGGCGCGTCCGCGGGCAGTGACGCCGCGAGCCGGGCTCGCACCGAATCCCATAACCGGTGGTGCGGAGTCTGCTGGCCCATGTGTTCCCAGGCCGCTGTCAGCCGACGGATCTGTCGCCCCACGTAGGGCGTCGAACTCGGCCGTGCGAGATCGGACAGGCCGACCGTCGCAGGATCGAGTGTGTGCAGACGCGCGAGCGTGTCGATGACTTCCAGACCCAACTCGCGCCGTTGCCCGGCGCTCAGCGCCCCAGCATCGGCCTCACTCTCCAGGGCAGACCCCGCCACCCGCTCCATGACGAAGAACGCGTTGCCGGCCGGGGTCTTCCCGGTTCCGATGACTCGCGGAACGGGGATGTCACTATGGGCCAGACTTGTCACGATATGGGCCTCGCGTGCCACATCGTGTGCCGATTCCGCGCGATCACCCGGCGGGGGTTCGCGCAACACCCATTCGTGACCGTCCTGCGCACTGACGACAGTGGTGATGTTGGACTGGCCGAAGCCCACGCGGGCAATGCTGACCTCGCCGACGACGGGCTCGCCGCGTTCCCGGAGCCAGGCCGCCACGGCGTCGGGAGCATCGCACATCAATCCCACCTGCCGTGAGATCCGCGCCGCCGTCGACATCCCCACCTCCATCCAACGTGAAACCGGCCTACTATTTAACCTAGATTAAACCATGATGCTGCAGCGTCATAGGATGTGGATGCGGTTGATTCCGAGTTGGTTTTTATTGGATGTTAAATTCTGTGTTGTTCGTGGCAGTCGAGTCGAATCCAGGAGTGACAGATGAAGGTCGGGATGCCCATCACCTACGCAGGGGACTTTCGCGAGACGATCGCCCACCTGCGCGACTTCGAGTCCGTCGGGCTGGATCGAGTCATGGTGCCCGAGGCATACGGCTTCGACGCCGTCTCCCAACTGGGATTCGCGGCCGCCACCACCGAACGTGTCGAGTTGGCATTCGGCATCCTGCCCATGTTCTCGCGCAGCCCCACCAACTTGGCGATGACCGCCGCGGGTCTGGACTACATCAGCAATGGGCGGTGCGTCCTGGGCTTGGGTGCATCCGGACCGCAGGTCGTCGAGGGGTTTCATGGCATCAAATACGATGCTCCCCTGGGCCGCGCCCGCGAGCACGTCGATATCTGCCGCACCATCTGGCGACGCGAAAAGTCCGAGTACCACGGACAGCACTACCACCTTCCGCTGACCGAGGAAGACGGCGGCAGCGGACTCGGCAAGCCGCTGCGCATGATGAATAGGCCTCTGCGTGACCGGATTCCCATGCTGCTGGCAGCGATCGGCCCCAAGAATGTCGCCTTGGCTGCCGAGATCTTCGACGAGTGGCAGCCCTTCCTGTTCCACCCCGAACTTGCCGAACTCGCCTTCGGCGAAGCACTGGCGTCGGGGCGCGCCAAACGCGATCCAGAACTTGGCGACCTCGGCATCGCCGTGCAGACCTTCCTGTTGATCACCGACGACGAGAATGCCCAGTCAGCGGCATTGCAGGGCGTGCGCAACCACGTCGCGCTCTATGTCGGTGGCATGGGCGCCAAGGGCAAGAACTTCTACAACACCCTGTTCAGTCGTTATGGCTTCGCCGCAGAAGCTGAGGCGATCCAGGCGCTGTACCTGCAGGGCAAGAAAGAGGAGGCCGCCGCCGCCGTGCCTCAGGACTTCGTTCGATCGATCGCGCTGATCGGCTCAGCGGAACACATCGAAGCGCGATTGTCGGCCTACCGCGCAGCAGGGGTGAGCTGTCTCATCGCCGAGCCGCTGGCAGAGACGCATGCAGAAAGGGTCGATCACGTTGGTCAACTCAAGAGTCTCACCGGCTAGCGCACCACCAGCTCGACGAGCCTGAACTTCTGGACCTTGCCCGTCGGTGTTTCTCTGCACTTGTCAACTAGCCAGCTGACCAGTGAAGGAGGGGCTGGGCGCCGGCAGCGCCGACGCGAGCTATTCGAATGCCACGCGTTGGGGGGTGGCCCGTGGGGCGGCCGGGACGCCCACGAAGCGTTCCAGCAGCCACCCGAAGGCGAGGGCGATGGTGCCCCATACCAGCGTTTGGTTGAGGATTGAGTACCAGCGGAACTTCCAGAGCACGTCGGGGTCGAAGCCCGGGTAGACGATTTGCCCGGGGGCCACGGTGTGGCCGTCGATGGTCAGGGGTGTGGAGAGGATGTTGGTGATCGGTTGTGGGGTCTCGGTGGCGGCGCGGGCGAAGCCGAACTGGTTGGCCGCATCCACGTTGGCCTGCAAGTCGCCCAGCGAGGGCAACAACCCGATCAACGCGCTGAACACGATCAGAAACCCGGCGGCACTGATCGCCGCGGCGCCCCCGGCCCTGAAGCGCCGCACCATCATCCGGAACAGATAGACGGTCAAGCCGAGGAGGATCAGTGATGCGGCCACCATCGTCAGATACAGGTGGCCGCGGGTTTCGATCGTGAAGGTGTGCCCGATGGCAGGCGGGTTTGCCGGGTACTTCACGAACGGCAGCAGGAACACCCCGAGGAACCCGAATCCAGCGATCAGCCACACCAGGGTGCGGGGGCGGAGGTGCACCCGGCCGTGCAGCGCGACGTAGGCCACGGCCACCAGCGCGCCCATCGCGGCGGAGAACGCGATGATGCCGGTGGCGATGCCAAAGGTGGACTGAACGGTGCGGGAAATGATTTCCGGGCCGTCCATGCCAGGCATGCCGCCCGCTGCTTGGTTGAGCTTGTCGAGGATGTCGTCGCGGCCGGATTCGTAGTCGATGGCCTGATTGATCACGGGCTCGGCGAAGATCCGGGCGAAGACGAACCCGAGAATGCCGGCGATCGCACCGGCCAGGGCGCCCCGAAGGACGATGCGCAGTTCCATGTGTGGCTCTCGCTGCTCAGTGGCAGGGGAATCCGAGGAGATGCCGGGAGTCGTGGACCCATTCGTGGACCACCATGGTCTTGCCGAATACCGAGGTCATGCCCTCGTCGACCCCGACGAAGTAGTACGCCAACAGCGCCAGGAAGACGGTGATCGAGAGCATGACGACTACTCGACCCCGCGAGATGGCCTCGGGTGAGACGTGAACTCTCGGGCCTGACGCGGGGATTGAAGCGGTGGACATGGTGGCCTCCTCTAGGGATGTTGCGTCCCTGTTCGTGGGTGGATGGCGTGACGGCGAGGTATCTGACTGACCGCGACGAATATGTCGTGGCTCACAGTGGCGCAACCGTCCCGGAATTTCACCGGCTTCCCTGCACCGTCACACGTAAGCGCAAGTTAGCGTAAACCTTCGACCGCGACCAGGCGCTTTACCTGGCAACAGACTGTGCGTCCGGGGCTGTGAGATGTGCGCGACACGTGAAACAACCGCGCCGTGAGGGCGAGGCGGGGGCCGGCCGACGCTAGCGGTCACCGGTCGTCGACTGATCGTGTCGTGCACCAGGTGGATACGGCAGGTTGCTGCTACTTTGGGGATCGACGTGGACGGGCCGCCCCACGTAGGGGAACGCACGCTGCGGGCAGGCCGCTCGGTCGCAGATCCGGCATCCCGCGCCGATCGGTGTGGCGGCGTCCTGGTCGGTGAGATCGATTCCCACGGAGTACACGAGTTTGGTCGCGTGGGCGAGGTCGCACCCCAGCCCTATCGCGAAGCTCTTCTGTGGCCCGAGGTAGCGGCTCACTGGCGCGTCGGTGGTCCTGGCGATCCAAAAGTAGGAGCGGCCGTCGGGCATCTGCGCTACCTGGGTGAGGAATTGCCCGGGCCTGGCGAATGCGTGGTGTACCACCCAGAGTGGGCAGTTCCCTCCGACGCGTGAGAAGTGAAAGGCTGTCGCGGACTGACGTTTCGAGATGTTTCCGGCGCTGTCTGTGCGGACGAAGATGAACGGCACCCCGCGGGCGTCGTGGCGTTGCAGCGTGGAGAGTCGGTGGCAGATGGTTTCGAAGCCCACCTCGAATCGCCGTGCCAGCTGGTCGACGTCGTAGCGGAGGCCTTCAGCCGCGGACAGGAACAACCGGTACGGCAGGAGCAGCGCCCCAGCGAAATAGTTGGCCAGCCCGATCCGCGCCACGTCGCGAGCCTCGGAACTCAGCTGATCGTCGGCGGCGGCGACCGCATCGATGAGGTCGGAGTGCAACAGCATCGCGAGCTGGGTGGCGAGCTGAAATGCTCGCTGTCCCGGCAGGAGCCACCGCGCGACGAACACGGTGCAGGTGGCGGGCTGGTAGCGACGTTTCTCATTGGGCCCCAGCACATCACCGTCGTCGACGCGCACGATGATCCCGAACTCCTCGACCAGGACGGCGGCTAGCTGCTCGTCCATGCCGCCGACCCGTAGGCCGTGTTTGGCGACGAGATCTTCGGCGGCACGGTCGAGTTCGTCGACGTAGTTGCGCCGGTCGTAAAAGAAGTCGCGCACCTCCTCAAAGGGCATCGGTTGCTGGCCGCTGGACTGGACGTCGAGGTTGGCGCGGCCGTGCACAGTCTCGAGTTCGGCGGTCGCGTCGTGCAGCCGACGGTGCAGGTTGACCATCGTCTGCCCGACCTCGGGCATGCGCGCGACCAGTTCCTCGATCTGAGCGGCGGTAGCACTGCCGTCGGCGAGGATGTCGCGTAGGTCCGACACCAGTCTGGCGTCGGTGTCGGCGGCGAAGTAGTGGGTGGGCAGGTCGAAGCGGTCCGACAGCGCCAGCAACACGGGGACGGTGATGGGCCGCTGGTCGTTTTCGAGTTGGTTGACGTAGCTCGTCGACAGGCCGAGGACACGCGCCAGCGCGACCTGCGTGAGGCCCCTTTCGTCCCTCAGCCGTCTCAGGCGGGCTCCCGCGAACGTCTTCGCCACCAGGAAAACTGTATCCGACTCGGCTTACACAATATTCGCAAAACAGGTCGATAATGGACACAAGATTACGCATTTACAGGGTCTTTCGTGCTCACTAGGGGCTGCGTACTGTGCGGATCATGCCTGAACACGACGTCAAGACCCGCCGCAGCGCGGAGGACTTCCCGCGCTCGGAACACCTCGCGTGGAAGATCGCGGAAATCGCCGCCGACCCCGTGCCGGTACCGGCGCAGACCGAGGCGATGGTCGTCAACCGCATCATCGACAACGCTGCGGTGTCGGCGGCGTCGGTGATCCGCAGACCGGTGACGGTGGGACGGGCCCAGGCGTTCGCCCACCGGACCCGCCATGGAGCGAGCGTCTTCGGCGTCGACGGCACGGTCTCTGCGGAGTGGGCGGCGTGGGCCAATGGCGTCGCGGTCCGCGAGCTGGATTTTCACGACACCTTCCTGGCCGCCGAGTACTCCCATCCCGGCGACAACATCCCGGCCCTGGTGGCCGTGGCGCAGCAGTTGGGTGTGCGCGGCGCTGACCTGATCCGCGGCATAGCCACCGCCTACGAGGTCCAGATCGACCTGGTCAAGGGAATCTGTTTGCACCAGCACAAGATCGACCATGTCGCGCACCTCGGTCCGTCGGTCGCCGCGGGCCTGGGCACCATGCTGCGCCTGGACCCGGAGACCATCTACGCCGCCGTCGGGCAAGCCCTGCACCTGACGACCGCCACCAGGCAGTCCCGCAAGGGCCTCATCTCCAGCTGGAAGGCGTTTGCGCCGGCCTGGGCGGGCAAGGTCGCCATCGAGGCCGTCGACCGCGCCATGCGGGGAGAGGGATCACCCGCCCCGATCTGGGAAGGTGAGGACGGCGTCGTCGCGTGGCTACTCGCCGGCCCGGAGCACACCTATCGGGTGCCACTGCCCGGCCCGGGGGAGCCCAAGCGGGCCATCCTGGACAGCTACACCAAGGAACATTCCGCGGAGTATCAGAGTCAGGCGCCCATCGACCTGGCCCGCCGAATGCGCAGCCGGATAAGTGATCTCGACCAGATCGAGTCGGTCGTGCTGCATACCAGCAACCACACTCATGTGGTGATCGGAACCGGGTCCAACGATCCGCAGAAGTTCGACCCCGACGCCTCACGGGAGACCCTCGACCACTCGGTCATGTACATCTTCGCCGTCGCCCTGCAGGACGGCACCTGGCATCACGAAAGGTCCTACGCACCCGAGCGTGCCCACCAAGCCGACACCATCGACCTGTGGCGCAAGATCTCCACCGTCGAGGACGCCGAGTGGACCCGCCGTTACCACTCGACCGACCCGAGCGAGAAGGCCTTCGGCGCCAGAGCTGTCATCACGCTGAAGAACGGCGACACCATCGTCGACGAGCTCGCCGTCGCCGATGCGCACCCGCTCGGCGCCCGCCCGTTCGACCGTGAACAGTACGTGGCCAAGTTCACCGAACTCGCCGATGGCGTCGTGGAAGCCGAAGAGCAGCAACGGTTCTTGGACGCAGTCGACAATGTCTCAGGGCTCAAGGCGGGGGCACTCGGTGCGCTGAACGTCCGGGTCGACCCCCGGGTGCTCGACAAGGCTCCCACGATTCCGTCAGGAATCTTTCGATGAGCGGCCTGCTCGCGTCGGTCACACCCGCCGCCGACAAGCGTGCTCACTTTCGGGCAGCGCTGGATTCAGGACACCTCCAGCGCTTTCCGGGTGCCTTCTCGCCCCTGGTGGCCACACTCATCGCAGACATCGGTTTCGACGGTGTCTACGTGTCGGGTGCCGTGCTGTCGGCAGATCTCGGTCTACCCGACATCGGTCTGACGACACTGACCGAAGTGGCCTCCCGCGGTGCGCAGATCGCGTCGGTCACCGACCTCCCCACCCTCATCGACGCCGACACCGGGTTCGGCGAGCCGATGAGCGCGGCACGGACCGTCACGGTGTTGGAGGACGCCGGGCTGGCGGGTTGTCACTTCGAGGACCAGGTGAACCCGAAGCGGTGCGGCCACCTCGACGGCAAGGCCGTCGTCCCGACCTCGGAGATGGTCCGACGACTGCGCGCCGCGGTATCGGCCCGGCGGGACCCCAACTTCGTCATCTGCGCCCGCACCGACGCCGCGGCCATCGAGGGGGTGCCCGCGGCCATCGAACGTGCCAAGGCTTACACCGACGCTGGAGCCGACCTCATCTTCACCGAAGCCCTCACCGCAGCAAGCGAAT
This sequence comes from Mycolicibacterium komossense, assembly GCF_025822605.1. Classification (GTDB taxonomy): domain Bacteria; phylum Actinomycetota; class Actinomycetes; order Mycobacteriales; family Mycobacteriaceae; genus Mycobacterium; species Mycobacterium komossense. The sequence goes on from NZ_JACKTY010000024.1 coordinate 52,718, forward strand.
TCGAACGGTTCCGAGCGGCGATCGATACCCCACTGCTGGCCAACATGACCGAGTTCGGCAAGTCCGACTTGCTGAACGCCGCCGTGCTGGCCGACATCGGCTACAACGTCGTCATCTATCCAGTGACCGCATTGCGGTTGGCCATGCACGCGGTCGAGATCGGCCTGCGCGAAGTCCATTCGGCCGGAACGCAATCAGGTCTTCTCGACCGCATGCAACACCGCGCCCGACTCTACGAATTGCTGCGCTACACCGAGTACAACCAGTTCGACTCCGACATCTATAACTTCGCGTTGCAAGGAGTGACACCGTGACGCTCACGGCCGAACCGACGGACAAGCCCCACATCTACAAGGGATTGGCCGGCGTCGTCGTCGACACCACCGCCATCTCCAAGGTGGTCCCAGAGACGAACTCCTTGACCTATCGCGGCTATCCCGTGCAGGACCTCGCCGCGAACTGCAGTTTCGAGCAGGTGGCCTACCTGCTGTGGCACGGCGAACTCCCCACCGAGGGCCAGCTGCAGCTGTTCAGCCAGCGCGAACGGGCGAGCCGCGGCCTGAACCGATCGATGCACTCGCTGCTGGCCAAGCTGCCCGATACCTGCCATCCGATGGACGTCGTGCGCACCGCGATCAGTTACCTCGGCGCCGAGGACCCAGACGAGGACAACAGCTCCGAAGCGGCGAACTACGCCAAATCCCTTCGTATGTGGGCGATTCTGCCTACCATCGTGGCCGCCGACATGCGCCGTCGCCGCGGGCTGGAGCCGATCGCACCCCACCACGGGCTGGGCTATGCGGAGAACTTCCTCCACATGTGCTTCGATACGGTGCCCGAACCGGTGATCGTCGAAGCCTTCGAGCAGTCGATGACGCTGTACGCCGAGCACAGCTTCAACGCCTCCACGTTCGCGGCCAGGGTCGTCACCTCCACCCAGTCCGACATCTACAGCGCCGTGACCGCGGCGATCGGCGCACTGAAGGGATCGCTACATGGCGGGGCCAACGAAGCGGTCATGCACGACATGATCGAGATCGGAACCGGCGACAAAGCCTCGGAATGGTTGCACGGCAAGCTCTCCCGCAAGGAGAAGGTCATGGGCTTCGGACACCGCGTCTATCGCAACGGAGACTCGCGAGTGCCCACCATGAAAGCGGCCCTAGAACGTGTGGTCGCTGCCCGCGGCGGCCAGCAGTATCTCGACATCTACCGCACGTTGGAGAGCGGAATGCTGGCTACCACCGGCATCAAACCGAACCTCGACTTCCCGACCGGCCCCGTCTACCACCTCATGGGATTCGACATCCCCAGCTTCACGCCGATCTTCGTGATGAGCCGCATCACCGGGTGGACCGCCCACATCATCGAGCAGGCCGCCTCCAACGCCCTGATCCGGCCCCTGAGTGACTACTCCGGCCCACCCCAGCGCGCACTTGCCTGAACCCATGATCTCCAAACTGCTGGTCGCCAACCGTGGCGAAATCGCCATCCGCGCGTTCCGCGCCGCCTACGAAATGGGCATCTCAACGGTCGCGGTGTACCCCTACGAGGATCGAAACTCGATACACCGGCTCAAGGCCGACGAGTCCTACCAGATCGGTGAGATCGGTCATCCGGTCCGTGCCTACCTGTCGGTCGCCGAGATCGTCGAGACCGCGACAAGAGCTGGCGTGAGCGCGATCTACCCGGGGTACGGGTTCCTCTCGGAGAACCCCGAGCTGTCCCGCGCGTGCGCCGCCGCCGGGATAATCTTCGTCGGCCCGGGCGCGGACCTGCTCGAACTGACCGGTGACAAATCCCGCGCCATCGCCGCGGCACGCGAGGCCGGGCTGCCGGTGCTGGCGTCATCGGCCCCCTCAACCTCGGTCGAGGAACTGTTGGCGGCCGCCGAGTCCATGCAGTTCCCGCTCTTCGTAAAGGCCGTCGCCGGTGGCGGTGGGCGTGGAATGCGCCGAGTCACAGCATATTCTGGTCTGCGCGAGGCGATCGAGGCGGCCAGCCGCGAGGCATCCTCGGCGTTCGGCGACGCGACGGTGTTCCTCGAACAGGCGGTGATCAACCCTCGCCACATCGAGGTACAGATCCTCGCCGACATCCACGGCAACGTGATTCACCTCTACGAGCGCGACTGCAGCCTGCAGCGGCGCCACCAGAAGGTCGTCGAGCTGGCACCCGCCCCGAACCTCCCCGAGGCACTGCGGGACAGGATCTGCGCCGACGCGGTCGCCTTCGCCCGACGCATCGGCTACACCGGCGCTGGGACGGTGGAGTTCCTTCTCGACGAGCAAGGACGGTACGTCTTCATCGAGATGAACCCGCGGATCCAAGTCGAGCACACCGTCACTGAGGAGATCACCGACGTCGACCTGGTGGCCAGCCAGCTGCGGATCTCCGCCGGAGAGACCCTGCAGGATCTCGGCCTCCAGCAAGAGTCCATTCAGGTGCGCGGCGCGGCACTGCAATGCCGGATCACCACCGAAGACCCAGCCAACGGCTTTCGGCCCGACACCGGCCGCATCACCGCCTACCGGACACCCGGCGGCGCGGGCATCCGGCTCGACGGCGGCACCCATCTGGGTGCCGAGATCAGTGCGCACTTCGACTCCATGCTGGTGAAGATGACCTGTCGTGGCAGGGACTTCCCGACCGCGGTACGCCGGTCCCGCCGCGGTGTTGCCGAATTCCGGATTCGCGGGGTGTCGACGAACATCGGCTTCCTGCAGGCTGTTCTGGACGATCCCGACTTTCAGGCAGGAAGAATCACCACGTCGTTCATCGACGAGCGACCACACCTCCTGACCGCCCGACCACCATCCGCGGACCGTGGCACCAAGATCCTCACCTACCTCGCCGACGTCACCGTCAACCAACCGCACGGCCCGCGACCCTCCACGGTCTACCCCCACGACAAGCTGCCCGACGTCGATCTCACCATCACGCCGCCACCCGGATCGCGACAACGACTTCGGGCACTTGGTCCCGAGAATTTCGCCCGTGCGTTGCGTGATCAGGACGCCGTGGCCGTTACCGACACCACCTTCCGCGACGCCCACCAGTCGCTGCTGGCCACCCGGGTACGCACCAGCGGGCTGGTGACCGTGGCGCCCTACATCGCCCGGCTCACCCCGGAACTGCTGTCCATCGAATGTTGGGGCGGCGCCACCTACGACGTCGCGCTGCGGTTCCTGAAGGAAGACCCGTGGGAGCGCCTCGCCGCGTTGCGGGAAGCGGTCCCCAACATCTGCTTGCAGATGCTGCTGCGTGGCCGCAACACCGTGGGGTACACCCCGTACCCGAATGTCGTGACTACGGCGTTCGTGCAGGAGGCGACCGACACGGGAATCGACGTCTTCCGGATCTTCGATGCCCTCAACAATGTCGAGTCGATGCGCCCCGCCATCGACGCGGTCTGTGAAACCGGTTGCACCGTAGCCGAAGTCGCAATGTCCTACACCGGCGACCTGTCCGACCCGGCTGAGAACCTCTACACCCTGGACTACTACCTCAAGCTCGCCGAACAGATCGTCGACGCCGGTGCGCACGTGCTCGCGATCAAGGACATGGCCGGGCTGTTGCGGGCACCCGCCGCCCACACCCTGGTCACCGCATTGCGCAGCCGGTTCGACCTGCCGGTGCACGTGCACACCCACGACACCCCCGGCGGGCAACTGGCCACCTACGTGGCGGCGTGGCAGGCCGGTGCCGACGCCGTCGACGGGGCCGCAGCGCCACTGGCCGGCACCACCAGCCAGCCCGCCCTGTCCTCGATCGTCGCCGCAGCCGCACACACCGACCACGACACCGGACTGTCACTGCGCGCCGTCTGCGAGCTCGAACCGTACTGGGAGGCATTGCGAAACGTGTACGCGCCCTTCGAATCCGGACTGCAGGCACCGACCGGACGCGTCTATGAGCACGAGATTCCCGGCGGTCAACTCTCCAACCTCCGCCAACAGGCCCTCGCGCTGGGCCTCGGCGACAGATTCGAACAGATCGAGGCCAACTACGCCGCCGCCGACCGAATACTTGGCAGGCTGGTCAAGGTGACACCGTCATCCAAGGTCGTCGGGGATCTCGCCTTGGCGCTCGTCGGCGCCGGAGTCGACGCCGACGAATTCGCCAACGACCCAGCGCGCTTCGACATCCCCGACTCGGTAATCGGCTTCCTGGGTGGTGAACTGGGCGATCCCCCCGGCGGGTGGCCGGAACCACTGCGCACTAGGGCGCTTGCCGGCCGGTCAGCGGCCACACCGCCTGCAGCACTCAGCACCGACGACGAAGCCGCCCTCGCCGCCGTTGGCCCGAGACGTCGGATGAGACTGAACCAGTTGCTCTTTCCTGGACCGACACGCGAATTCGTGTCGCACCGCGAGGAATACGGGGACACCTCGCAGCTGTCAGCCAATCAGTTCTTCTATGGATTGCGCCGCGACGACGAACACCGGGTACAGCTGGAGAAGGGTGTCGAGCTGCTCATCGGCCTGGAGGCGATCTCCGAGCCCGACGAGCGCGGTATGCGGACGGTGATGTGCATCATCAATGGACAGCTGCGGCCCGTGGCGGTGCGTGACCGCAGCATCGCCAGCGACGTCCCCTCCGCGGAGAAGTCCGATCGAGCCAACCCCGACCACGTCGCCGCCCCTTTCTCCGGGGTCGTCACGCTCGGTGTCAGCGTCGGAGAGTCGGTGCATGCAGGGCAGACCGTGGCGACCATCGAGGCGATGAAGATGGAAGCCGCCATCACCGCGCCCAAAGCGGGCAGAGTCGAACGGATCGCGGTGACCCCGACCGCGCACGTCGAAGGCAGCGACCTACTCATGGTGATCTCGTGAGCCGCAATCACCGCCGACTGACGCGCTAGTACTGCCGGGTGTTGTCGTCTACTTCGATGCTGGTCGAAAGATGAACGACGCGAGCGCTTTCGGCGGCGGCGCGAGACCAGGCCCGCCGTCGAGGAGCCACGTGGCGATGCCAGCTTCTGCGGCCGCGTCGAGGACGTAACCGAGCCACACAGGACGGCCGCCGACGCGATGCCCGCGTTTCGAGGGCGAGACCACCACGACGTTGGACCGTTCGCACGGTCCGAGGCAGTCGCTGACGCGTAGGTTGCCAATGCCCTCGACCCGGTTGCGCAGGTTGGCCAGTCGGGCGTCGTGGTCGATCGTCGGGTGCTTCTTCACCGTGCCGCAACAGCATCCGCGGCACACGGTGACGGTCGGCTTGGACTGATCCAGTGCCACTGTCGTCGATCCTGTCGGTTGTGGTTACAGGCGGCTGTCACGTGTTGGCGGATCGTGGTGTCGGCGGTGACCAGTAGTCGAGCATCTCGGCGAAGGTGTCGAATGCCGCGACGTTGATGCCGTAGGTCGCTTCGAGGTGAATGCTCAACGGGAAACCCAGGTCCGCCACACCGTCGATCACCCGCTTGTACAAGTCGACCGTCAGTTGGCGGCGCTTGAGGGGTTCGGTGCGGGCCAAGGTCTTGACGAAGTCCTGCTCAGCGGCAACGGCTGCATTGCCCGGGTCCTGGATCAGCCAATTGATCAGGCCGACAGAATGTTCGAGCGTCGGCACGAAACCGAAGGACAGCAGGACCTCCGGACGATGATCTGTCGTGTTCGCGAAGTCGGTCAGGAAGCCCACGATGGCGTCGGAGTACAACAGCTGTGTCATGCCGTAGGTGGCGCCGCGATCGCACTTGAACTCGAACCGCCCATTTTCACCCTCGCGGGTGGGAATGAGGATGACACCGCGGTGATCCAGCAGGTCCTCGTAGATCGCCAGTGCATCGGTTGGGGCGACGCCCGCACCGTCGCCGTCGTTCATCGTGCGGGGCACCCCGACGAAGGCGATGCCATCGATCCCGGCGGTGCGCAAATCGACCACGCGCTGCCGCAACGCTGGTTCGTCCAGGAAGGCCGTTACCTGCGTGCACAACCCGCGCACGCCGGGCAGTTCCGGCGTGATCAGGGACCAGAAGTCCAGGACGTCGAGCTTGGGTTTCATCTCGACCGGTCGACCGTCGTCCTCCTCGATCATGCCGGGGATCATCACATGCCCGATCACCCCGTCGAGGCCCGATTCCAGGGAAGCCTTCACCACCTTGCGGGCTTCCTCGAGTGCCCGTTCGTGGCCGTGCTCGGCGTTGGATGGGACGAGTTCGAGCGCGATGGTGCCAAGTGTCATGGATCTACTCCTGATTCGGGGAACGGCGACGTGATTGGGCAGCGTTGCGGGGACGGACCACTGAGGTCCGTCCCCGCAACGCACCCACCGTCAGCCGTCGACTCGCACTTCCTTGGCCGCGTCGACCATGTTCCGCAGCGACGCCACGACCTCATCCTGACCGCGGGTCTTCAGCCCGCAATCCGGATTCACCCACAACCGCTCTGCAGGAACGGCTTTCAACGCCGCCCGCAGAGACGCGGCGACCTCGGCAGTCCCGGGTACGCGCGGTGAATGAATGTCGTACACGCCCGGCCCGACGGAGTTGGAGAACCCGATCGCGTTCAGATCGTCCAGAATCTCCATGCGTGACCGGGCCGCCTCGATGGAGGTGACGTCGGCGTCGAGGTCGGCGATCGCGCCGATCACTTCGCCGAACTCCGAATAGCACAGGTGAGTATGGATCTGTGTCGAATCGTTCACCCCCGCCGTTGCCAGGCGGAACGCACCGACCGCCCACGCCAGGTAGTCGCCTTTATCCTTCGACCGCAACGGAAGTAGTTCCCGCAGTGCGGGTTCGTCGACCTGGATGATCGCGATGCCCGCCGCCTGCAAGTCGACGGTCTCATCGCGGATGGCCAGCGCGATCTGATTCGCCGTGTCGGCCAGTGGCTGATCATCGCGGACGAACGACCACGCCAGAATCGTCACCGGTCCGGTCAACATGCCCTTGACAGGTCTACGCGTGAGTGACTGCGCGTAGGTGGCCCATTCGACGGTCATCGGCTGGGGCCGATTCACGTCGCCGTAGAGGATCGGTGGACGCACGCAGCGGGTGCCGTAGGACTGCACCCAGCCGTGGCGGGTGGCGAAGAACCCGTCGAGCTGCTCGGCGAAGTATTGCACCATGTCGTTGCGTTCGGGCTCGCCGTGCACCAGCACGTCGAGCCCGAGGTCCTCCTGCAGTGCGATGACCGCGGCGACTTCGGCGCGCATGTCGTGGGTGTACTCGACCTGGTCGATCTCTCCGGCCCGCAATGCTTCTCGGGCCTTGCGGATCGCCGTGGTCTGCGGATAGGAACCGATCGTGGTGGTCGGCAGCGCAGGCAGGTGCAGCCGCTCATTCTGCGCCGAACGCCGGTCGGCGGCGGGCCCGCGCGTGGCACCTGACGATGCGATGGAGGAGATTCGTTCGCGAACGTGAGCATTGTTGAGCCGCGGATCGTAACGACGTGACGCCACGGCGGCCTGGGAGGCGGCGATCTCCTCGGTGATGGCCTCGCGTCCGTCCCGCAGCCCCCGTGCCAGCGCAACCACCTCAGTCACCTTCTCGGATCCGAAGGCGAGCCAGCTACGCAGGGCGGGGTCGACGTCGGGCTCCGCATCCAGGGTGTAGGGCACGTGCAGCGTCGAGCACGACGTCGACACCGCTAGTTCGCCAACCGAACCCCGGAGCGACTCCAACATGCCCAAAGCGGTGTGGAGATCGGTCCGCCAGATGTTGCGGCCGTCGACGATCCCAGCGACGACGGTCTTGTCCGCTAGCTCGGGGACCGCACCCACGGCCTGGTAACCGCCGGCGACCAGGTCGACACCGATGGCCTCCACGGGTGTGCGGGCCAATGCCGCTAGTACGCCGTTGAGTGCGCCGAAGTAGGTGGCCACGAAGATCGCGGGCCGCTTCGTCAGCCCACCTAGGAGTCGGTAGGTTTGGGCGGTGAGTTCGGCGGCGTTGGACAGGATGTCGGTGACTAGCACCGGTTCGTCGATCTGCACCCAGTCCGCGCCGGCGTCAGCCAGGTCGGCGAGCAGGTCGGCGTAGAGCGCGATCACCTCGTCGAGACGTCCGATCGGTGCGCCGGCACCATCGACGGCCTTGCTCAACGCCAAGAAGGTCAGCGGTCCGACGATGACTGGCCGAGCGGTGATGCCGAGGTCTCGAGCTTCCTTCACTTCACCGAGCACCTTGGCGGGGTTCAGCGCGAACCGGGTGTCCGGGCCGATCTCGGGGACGATGTAGTGGTAGTTGGTGTCGAACCACTTGGTCATTTCCAGTGGCTGGATAGCGTCGTTTCCGCGGGCCGCGGCGAAGTACCGGTCGAGGTCGTCGGCAATGTCGGCGGCCCGCCGAGGGAGGGCGCCCAATAGGACGGCGGTGTCGAGCATTTGGTCGTAGTAGGAGAACGTGTTCGTTGGCATGGAGTCCAGGCCGGCGGCCGTCAGTGCTGTCCAGGTGTCGCGGCGCAAGCCGGCGGCAATCGAATCGAGCTCTGCACGACGAATCGTGCCTGCCCAGTAGCGCTCGGTGGCCCGTTTGAGTTCGCGATGGGGACCGATGCGGGGTGAGCCGAGAATGGTTGCGGTGAATGGTTGAGGTGTCATGAGACGTCCTTCAATGTGCGACGGGTGGACATCGCCAGCAGACGTAGAGCCGAACAGCCATCGCAGCGCCAGAGCACGCGCGAACCGCAAGGACAATGCGCCCATTCCACGAGGCGATGTGCCGCCGAGCGCGGCGCGCCCGACACAGTTGGCAGGTCTTCGGACTCACAGGCGCACATCAATTTTCGATGCTCCTACTGGCCGTCGCTTCCCAGCCGCGGAAGTATCTCTGCGAGCCAGTGCTGATGACGGCGGTCGTTCCTGCATACCGCTGCGGGACAGTCCCGGATTCCCACCGGGTTCCCTCTCACGACGCATCTGTGGAAGCCTGCGCCGCTCGATGCCGCGCCGGGCTCAGAGCCCCACGCAGCAAACCAGCTGCATCGAGGATTGTAACGCAACGGGCTTACCGGCCACCCGCACAATATTTTGGACATCGTGTGCCGTTGCCGTCGCCGTTGCCGTGCCGAGGGTCGGTGCGGCTGCTATCGGCACACTTGCTCATCGCTCCCGGACGATCCGGTGTGTGGGTAGGCGCACGCACAAGCGGCGTGTGACAGGAAACGGTGCGAGACTACCGAGAAACAGCCCTCCCTCATCCCGGCACGTGCGGCGTGCTTCGAGCCCGCTTTACCCCGGATGATCACGAGGTGCGGGGGTCGGTATTCCCAAATCGTGGGAACGACGGATGCGACCGTTGACGTCGCCCCGTTTGCCGCGCAGAAAGCCCAGGGTGAGTTCTATGCCCTCGATCTCACCCTGCCAGCCCTCGTTGTCGGCCCGCTGGCGCCGCGCGATCAAGTCGGCTTCGATCTCGTCGAGACGATGCAGCATATTCGGGTCCACATTTAGCAATGGGCAACGGACACAGGCGTGCTCATGAATGCATGGTGTCGCGTAAGGTCGACCGCAGCTCCCCAGTTCGACCTTACGTTTATCGAAATGCGCTTGAAATTCCTCCCACTCGTCAACCGTCACGTTCGGATACTCCTCGGCGGGCCGGGCCTTTCGTCTGCGCTGCAGATGCGCTTGATAGTGGCGGATGACGTCTTCGTTGAACACCGCGACGTAACCGCGGGTGGTCTCCAAGTTCAGGTGCCCGAGGAGCGCGGCGCCGATGTGAATCGGCAAGCCGTTGTTGACCAACTCGGTGGCGAACAGGCGGCGGAAGTCGTGCGGGCGGAAGTGGACTCCCTCGAACCGGGGGTCATTCTCGGCGATGGCCTGGCAGAGGTGGCGCAGCTTCTCGGCGATGCCTCCGGTGGTCATGACCTCGACGTGCTGGCCGATGTGACGCTGAAAAAGGAACGGCTGCGGGTCGCTCCACACCCTGTCGTAGGTGTCGAACCGCGTCACCATGGGCACCGTCTTACCGCCGACGGTAAGCCGGCGGATGATGCTGGCGATGACGTGGAACAGCTCCGCGGACATTGGGATGACCCGCTCGCGGTCTGTCTTGGACGGCGCGACGACGAGCAAGGCGATCACCTCGCCGTTGGGTCGGCGGTACTGTCGCACGCTGAGTTGGGACAGTTCGGTCAGTTCTTCGATCCGTAACCCGCTGTGGCGCAGTGTTTCTACGATAGCCCAGGCCCAGAATGCGGAGTCCTCTGAGCGGTTGACGTCGATGCGTCGACCGGCTTCGTCGAAGACCCGGACCTTGGCTGGCAGACCGTGGCGCACGCGCCGGTTGTCCTCGCGGGAGAAGGTTCGGACGAAGGTGGCGCCGCCGATCGTAAAAGCTTCGCCATCCGCGGCGGCGGTCGCCCGGTGCAACAGCGTTGCCCAGCGTTCGTAGTCGGCCGTGACGTGGTCAACCAGCACCGGGAGCAGCGGCTGCAGGGTGCGTACCGTGGCATGGACGCGTTCGCGCACGCGGCGCTTGGCCCTGCCGATCTGATTCATGGTGCTGCGCGGCACCGGACACGTTGTCACCCAGTGACCCCACATCGCGGGTTCGTCGACCGCCCAGGACTGCAGATCGAAGTAGAACGCCCGCACCGGGGAAAGCACCGCCGACATGTCCAGACGCTGCTCACCGTCTTCACGGACGACGACGCTGCGATGCCACTGCTGGTACACCTCCTGCGACACGTTCAAGTCCCCCTGAGCGGGGTTGATCTCGATGATGCCGTTCCAGAACAGCTTGACGATCGCGTAGGCCGCGGCGAGTAGGCCGGAGTAGTCGACGTCGGGATAGCGGCGGTGCAGATACGCCACGAAGAGCTCCCGCATTCGCGGGTCGGCGACCTCGTAACGGTCGACCATCTCCTCGATCGTCAACTGTGGGGCACGCAGCGCGTTGCGCAGAGTGGGTGGTGCTGACGGCGGGAAGTGTCCCATCGCGAACAGAACTTGCCATGCCGAGTGGCCGACGTACTTGCCGACGTGCAACCCGGTGCGTGGTGTCGTCTCGCGCGTCTCGAACGCGTAGTGCAGGAACGACTCTGGGGTCACATAGGCGAAGGACACCCCGTGGATGGTCATCGCTGCGCATACGTCGAACAACGCCCACCGCTTGAAGTGGTCCGACAGCGCCGCCGCGCTCACCGCGGCCGCGAAGCCGTTCAAACCGTCGTCGTTCTCGGCGGGCACCACGTACTGCGGATAGATGGTGAGCTGGTTGATCCGCAACGCCGCCAGCGTGGGCCGCACGATGCGCAGCGCGAACAGGGTTTGCACGCCCTGGGTGTATTCGGTGCCCACCGCGCCCCCGCCACCCAGCACCCGGGCGGCGACCTGCTCGCTACCCAACGGGCTGGCATCCCACCGTTGCTGCCACGTGTCACCAGGGTGTTCGGCGAGCAAAGCCGCCAGCTTGTATAGACCGCGGTCGCGGCTGCGGCGTCGGCTCGCCGGGTCCGGCCACACCTGCTTGGCGACAGTGCGGATCTGCTCGACGTCGGCGCGGCGGAGATCACCGCGCGGAAAATGCGCAGGTTCGCGGATGTCGAACGTCGGTACCACCGCCGGGCGCGTGTAGCGCACCGACCCAGGCTGGTCGCGCCGCAAGCGCAGGGCACGCTCGGCGCGCCGTTCATTCACCGAACACCGTCGCGATGTCCTCGGCCGTATATCCGGTGGTGTAGGTCGGTTCGGTTCGTGGTCGACGAAAATGCTCCTGCATCTTGTCCTGCAGCTCGTCTATACGGGGCTGTAAATATGCCTCGGTCGTGGCGAGGTGTCGATGCCGCATGACGGTCTGCACCTCGACCAAGGTGAGAGCGGGGTCGGCGGCCATCCGGGTCGCCGCTGTATGCCGAAGATCGTGCAGCGACCAGTTCGTGCCGAGCTTGTCGTTGGCGCGTTGCATCACCCGGCGCATGGCCCAGTAGGTCAACGGCCGCGGGGTGCCGCGCATCGTGCGCCAGACCCGCTCCGTCGGCGCAGGGGTACCGAAGGCGTCGAAATACAATGCGAGATAGACGAAGGCGTCCGGGGAGCCGGGCACCACCGAGACTTCGCGGCTGCCCTTCGACACCACCCAGATGCGTTGGCGACCCCAGTCGACGCGTTCAGCGATCAGTTCCAGCAATTCGGTGGCCCGGGCACCGGAGGACACGAAGAACGCCAGCAGCGCGCGGTCACGGTCGTTGCCCATCGAGGCAAACAATTCATCCCACAGCGCGTCGGGAATGGAGCGGGGCGCCCTTTTGGGCATCTTCTGGCGCAAGGGTGCCCGCCGGAACGCCGGCACGGGTTCCATCGGGCTGCGATGCGCCATTGCGTGCCGGCGTCGTGACGCCGGAACCGGGTTGCGCGCCGGCCCACGCCCAAAGAGCAGATGGAAGTCGTAGAACTCGGACAAGACGGTCAGCTGGTGATTGATCGTCGAGGGCGCATACCCGGCGGCCAATGCCTGCTTCCCGGTGTGCAGATTTACGGAGCCCGGCTGAAGTCCATCCGTTGCGGTCCGGCGCCGTTGCGGATTGACCGCTGATCGCATCCACCCCACCAACAGCTCCACTTCGGCCCGGGTCGCCTCATCCCACGCTACGTCGAGCAACGACAACAGCCGCCACCAGCGCAGCAAGTCATACGCATACGACTTCGGTGTCAGGGGACTTCCATCGGCGAGTGTCAACTCACTCAAGTAGGCACCAATGGGTTCGACTGGGCGTCCATCGGCCTCCACGACAAAGCGCGGGACACCTTCGCTCAAACACACCTTGCCGACGGCGGGCAGCTGAACGCGGCCTTGTCTGATCGACTCTCGCAGTTCCATCCCGGCTCCCTTCGCTGCCCAGCAGTAGACCCACAGGCTCTTAGTGCAGTCAACAGTTCCTTCGGAAGATCGTCGGCGTCGACGAACACCACGCGCTTGGGCACCTTGAACTTGGCGAGATTGTCCCGGCACAGTGTCAGGACATCCGACTCGGTCAGCGTCGCTCCCGGTGCGCGAACGACGACAGCGCAACCGATCTCACCCCATCGATCGTCGACCAATCCGATCGCAAACACCTGACTGATCTCGTCGTGACGAGCCAGGAGGTCCTCGATCTCCTTGGGCATCACCAGCTCGCCGCCGCTCTTGTAGAGCTCCTTGCTGCGACCCGTGACGCGCAGATAGCCATCGGACCGCACCACACCTAGGTCACCGGAGTGCAGCCATTCACCGCGCAGCGCGACTGCGGTCTGCTCCGGTCGGTTCCAGAAGCCCCGCATGACTGTCGGCCCATGCGAGACCAACTCGCCTTCTTCTCCCGCCGGCATATCATCACCCGTCACCGGGTCGACCGCCTTGTAGACGACCAGCTCGTCGGACCCCGGAACAGACGCCGCTCCGGCCATTTTCGGCCGACCCACCGTCTCGGTGGTCAAGTGCAGGGGACCCTCTGGAAGGGTGAGCGTCATCGCCCCGCCACACTCCGTCATTCCGTACCCGGTGACTATTTCGTGGACGCCGAAATCCTCGGCAATACGGGGCCAAAGCCATACCGGCGCGGGCGCGGAGCCGCAGAGCAGGGCGGTCAGCGATGACAGGTCGTAGGAGGACTTCAACGGGCTCTCGCTCATGGCCACAGCCATCGTCGGCACACACAACATGTCGGTCGCCCGGTGGCGTTCGACGCTTGCGAAGTATCGCTCGGGACTGAATGAGGTCAGCGGGATGATGGCTCCGCCCACGTAGAGAACCGAGAGCAGTCCCTCGACGTACCCGAACATGTGATAACACGGCAGCGAGAAGAGGATTCGCCGTCCGTCGTCATAGGCGCGGGTCAACGCCGACGCGTAAGCGGTCCGCAGCACCGCATCATGTGTGGTGATAACTCCCTTGGGGGTGCCGGTGGTTCCACTGGTGTAGAGCATGTCGGCCGGATCGTCGGGTGATGTCAAGCCGACTTCGATGTCGTCGCAGTCCTCGTCCTCCAGGTCCGCCACGTCGGCGACCGTCCTGACACCGCGGCGGGCGCGCCCGTCGGTGTCCAACACCACCACGTGTCGCAGCTGGGGCACCGCGTCACGGTCCGCGCCAGGGCGGTCCGCGAAACCGGCCCGGTCCCAGCCGGGTGCGAGCCCGTCGAGCATGCCCTGGTAGTCCAGGCCGTCGAAGCCCGTCATCGTCACCAGCACGCGGCAGCCGGAATCGGCCAGCACATAGGCGAGTTCGTCCTGCTTGTAGAGATAGTTGAATGGCACGGCGATGGCGCCAGCCCGCGAGATCGCGAACTTGAGGGTGGCGAACTCGGGATGATTGGCCATGACCAGGCCGACCCGATCCCCCGGCACTATGCCCAGCTGACGCAATCCCACAGCCAGACCACGTGATTGGCGGGCCACATCGCGGTAGGTCAGAACCTCGTCATCGGAGATGACCAGCGGCCGGTTTCCGTAACGCTCGGCGCTCGCATCGAGCCGACCGTGCAGTGTGGTGGGCTTCCATTCCACAAAGGCGTCGCGGAGCGCCTGTCGTCTGGCATGGATGTCGTGGACTGTGCTGACGGATCGAGCCATCTCAGATCTCCCGCAGGTGGCCGGAGGCAATGGCATCGCGCAGGGCGAACTTGCGCACCTTGCCAGTGGGGGTGGTGGGCAGGGAGTCCGTGACGAACCAGCGGACAGGGACCTTGAACAGCGCGAGTCGACGAGCGACGTAGTCGACCACGTCGGCCTTGACCAGCTGCGCTGCCCCGCCGCGGGGTCGGATCACTGCGGCGACGATCTCGCCCCAACGGTCGTCGGGCACCCCGACGACAACAGCGTCGTCGATGGAATCGTGGCTGACCAGGACCGTCTCGATCTCGGCGGGTGCGATGTTCTCCCCACCCCGGATGATCAATTCCTTGAGACGTCCGGTGACGCTGAGGTATCCGCGCTCGTCGATGGTGCCCAGATCGCCGGTGTGCACGAATCCCTCGGAGTCCACCGCGCGGGCGGTCGCCTCGGGGTCGTGGAGGTACTCCAGAAATTGTTGATACCCCCGAGCACAGATCTCGCCAGGCTGGCCCACCGCGACTGTTTCGCCAGATACCGGATCGACGATCTTGCATTCGACTCTGGGCAAAGGTCGGCCGACGGTGGTCAATTGATCCTCGCGCGAGTCCGACGGCCTGGTCGCCGACAGCACGGGGGCCAGCTCCGTCTGCCCGAACAGATTCAATACCGACGCGCCGAAGATCTTCTTGGCGTCTTCGATCATCGAGGCCGGAACATTCGACGCGCCCCCCATGATCACTTTCAGGGCCGGAGCAGGAGTGGGCGCGCTGCGCTGACATTCCAGCAGCGCGCCGAGGATCGTCGGCACGTAGAACAGCACCGAAACCCGTTCGCGCAGCATCGCTTCGAGCACGGGAGCCGGCCGGAAGCGTTCGACGAGAATCACCGTCCCGCCGATCCATAGCGGGCCCAGAGTCGCGATGACGCAACCGGCGGTGTGGAACATCGGCAGCGGGTTCAGGCACACCGAACCGCGCTGCACTGCCGCGACTTCAAGCGTCAGCTTGGCGACGTTGACCAACGACCGGTGTTTGAGCAGGACGCCTTTGGGCCGGCCCGTCGTACCCGAGGTGTATTGCAGCATCACCGCATCGTCGGCATCGGTCGGCGCAGCAGCGAGGACCGCGGCGCTCACCTCGGGGGTCCGCCACCGATCCCGCTCCGACAGGGAGATGCACAGCAGGTTCGGCAGCCCCGCTGCTACGCCGGCCACAACCTCGACCAGGTCGTCATCGCGATTGCTGTCGGCGTGGATAAGGACCGAGGCGCGACAGTGCGTGAGCGCATATTCGAGTTCCCCGGCCCGCAGTGCCGGGTTGAGTGCAACCAGCACCATGCCCGCCAGCGCCGCACCGTACTGAATAACCGTCCATTCCAGTATGTTTGGAGCCCAAAGGGCCACATAACTGCCGCGCTCGGCCAGCGCGCTCAGGGCCGTCGCGACCCGAGCAGCTTCGTCGTAGAGCTGCGCATAGGTCAGGCGGTCGGGAGAACCATCGTGTCGGACTCCGACGAGCGCGGGTTGATCGGCACGAGTCTGCGCCCGGAGCGCCAGAAGTTGACCGACCGTGAGGTCGATCAACTCCGCGCTCTGATCCGCAGGCAGATGGGCATACCGCAGGCCCGCTACATCCTCCGGAAACGCTGCCATCGTGTCCTCCTCGTCGGCCTGGGTGCCATGATGCGCCTCACACACGGTAGATGAATATCAATTAGAAACGAAGCCGGGTTGGTGACAGATATCGCATCAAACAGGCAGGTAAAACCGAATATATTCCCATCTCTGCTAGACAACTCCACGATAAAAACGAACGTCCGATTTGTTGACTCTTGTCAGAAAATCCTGTTACCGTGACTGCGGTCACAATATTTAGGGAGAGTCATGGACGCCACACCCAAGACCGCCATCATCGGCGCCGGTATCAGCGGCCTCACCTCAGCCAAGAACCTTGCCGACGCCGGTGTCGAGTACGACTGCTTCGAGTCCTCCGACCGCGTCGGCGGGAACTGGGCGTTCCGCAACCCCAACGGTCATTCCAGTGCCTACCGCTCACTGCACATCGATACCTCGCGGGACTGCCTGTCGTTCAAGGACTTTCCCATGAGCGACGACTTGCCGGATTATCCGCACCACACCGAGGTCAAGGCCTATCTCGACGACTACACCGACGCATTGATTCTGGATCCCGCGGGTGCTGTCAGTGGAGCAGAACGCGACGACATCCTGCATGCTGTGCGACGGACCCAGCGGCAACGGCAACAGGCCCGCCACCACCCAACCGATGAGGGTGATCAGGACGGCAGCAACCCCACCCCAGGAACACAGGTTGAAGATCCAGAGCTTGGGTCCGGGCGTCGTCGAGCATCGACAATCCTCTATCCACTGCGGTCGGAAGCCTGCGCACACGCATCCGGAGTTGAGCACATCGCACACCAGCGAGCGATTTGAATAGAGACTAGAAATTATCGCCGAGCAAGACCATTGCGATGCGCCCCCTACCCCACCCCCTAATAGGCCGCCAGGATCGGCTCCAGCTCGCTAGGGGTCGCACCATGCAGGATCACGCCGTCGGCGCCGAGCGCTAGCTGCTCGCGGAGGGTCGCTACACAGGATTGCGCGCTACCCGTCGCCGCGGGCGCCGTCCACTCCGGCGGCAGCAATGCCGCGATGTGCTCGAGCTTCTCGATGGGCGTGGTCGGGCTGTCGATCGCCTGCAGCCCGCCCACGTAGAAGCTCTTGACTACCTCATCGTCGCGAAAGCGTTGCAGAACTTCGGGATCCCAGCGGTTCGTCCGCACCATCAGGTCGCCGTAACCTTGCAGATAGGTGGCAAGGCGGCCGACGAGCTTGCGCAGGCGCATCTCCTCGGGGATGTGATCGCCGATGGTCGCCAGGCACGACCACACCTTGACGTCATCCGGGTTGCGCCCTGCGCGTTCGGCGCTGGACTTCACCGTCTTGACGCATCGAGCCAAGGTCTCGTCGGTGAAGAAGGTGTGCAGGATGACCTGATCCATCACGCGGCCGGCCATCTCCAACGAGTTCGGCGCAAACGCCACCATGCCCATCGGGATGTCGACGTCGTAATCCTGGCCGAGACGCAGCATCGGATAGCGGCCCATCGGGCCGTCATGTCCGACAACGGTTTCCCCGCGGAAGAGTCTGCGCATGACGCCGACGAAGTCCTCCATCTGTGCGGTCGTGATGCGGGGCATCCCGAAGGCATCCTGCAACGGCGGGATTCCGCGGCCGATGCCCAGAGTGAAACGTCCGTTGCTCATCCCGTGCATCGTCAGGGCGTAGGCCGCCGTGACGATCGGGTGGCGGGTGTTGTGGTTGGTCGCGCCGGTGGCGATGCCGATGTGCTCCGACACCGCCGCGGCCGCGCCGGACAACGTGCACGCCTCCTTGGTATTGAATCGCTCCGAGAGGAAGGCGTGACCAAGACCCATAGCCTCTGCCTGACGAATCTCGTCGATCAGCACCCTCGGCGACTCGGGTTGTCCACCAAGGGCATAGAAGCCCAGCTCCGGTCGAACAGTCGTACTCATGCGTTCCTCTCCGTGGCAAACTCAGGCCACCGGTCATGGTCGTAATCGCAGGGGTTCCACACCTCGACGATTCGCCCCTGGTCTACCCGGAACACCTCGATCGCGGCGATGGCATCGGCAGTGCCGTCATGGTTGACCATCTCCGCCTGGTAGACGATCGTGCAGAGTTCGTCGTCGGAGACGACCCGCAACAAGGTGAAATGGACGTTCTTGACCGTGTCCCACAGGTCCCGGACACGCTGGACCGCTTGTTCGTGGGTCAGGACCGTCCGGCCGCCCGGCGTGTTGCGAACGATCTCATCGCCGATGATTTCCGTTGCAACGGCGTATTTCTGGGCGTTCCAGAGTTCGTAGTTGTAGCGTTCGACGACCGTCCTCGGACTCGCCGCCCGGTCTCTCACCGGTTGGCCGTCGCGGGCTGCTTACGGCGAAGATCCCGTGCCAGCAGGCTGGTCAACGCACGCGGGGCGTCCACCAGGTACGAGCTGAGACCGATCCGCCGGGGCAACCGCACCGACAGCCGCCCGTTCTCGATCGCCGCCAACGTGGCGCTGGTGATCTCCGCGGGCGTGATCAGTCGACTCAGGTGTAGCCGATACATCCGCTGCACCAAGGCGGCGAAGACCGCATCGGTCCGCCCCTTCTCCATCAGACCGGTGTCGGCTACCTCGCCGATCTCCACCTTGGTGAAACCTACTGGTGTGTCATGAAACTCGGCAGCGAGGTTGGCAGTCAGATGAGTGATGAAGGCCTTGGTGGCCGCGTACACGGCCAGATTTGGCGGGCAGATGAGGCCGCCGATCGACGACACGTTCACCACATGGCCGCGACCCCGAGCCACCATGCGGGGTATCGCCTGGCGCTGGAGTTCGACCACCGCATGGACGTTCAGGTCGAGGATGAAATCCAAGGTTTCGTAGGTCATTTCATCGAAACGACCAATCTTCTCATCGCCGGCGTTGTTCACCAGGATGTCGATGGGACCGTCAGCCTCGACGCGATCCAGCAGCCCAGCGACGGCCTCGTGATCGGTGAGATCGGTCGGGTACGCCTTGGCGCCGAGCTCCTCGGCCAACGCGAACAACTCGTCGGATGGGCGGGCGACGAGGGCCAGGGTTGCACCGGAGCGTCGCAGTCCGCGTGCCAGGTCGGCGCCGATTCCCCTACTGGCACCGGTGACCAGTGCCCGACTGCCGGCGATCTTGAATCGATGTGTAACCATGACCACATTCTTACTTGCTTGTGCGCAAGTTAACAACTACTTTTCTAATATGGCTTCAACAATCTCCCGTTTCCCCCGCACCGCCTCCGAGCTGACGGCCAACTGGTTGACCGACGTCCTCGCCTCGGCGGGAGCCATCGCATCGGGATCCCGCATCAAAAGCCTTCGAGTGGAACGGATTGCCGAAGGGGTCGGTTTCGCATCCTTCCTGTACCGAGCCCACCTGGAGCTCGACGGCGACGGCCCGGCCACGCTCATCATCAAATGGCCCACCGACTACCCCGCCTTTCTCGAGCTGGCCAAGTCGATGTACCTCTACGACCGCGAGGTGGCCTTCTACAACGACATCGCGCCCGCCGCCCCGGTCAGCGCGCCGCGTGCCTATTTCGCCGCGATCGAAGATGACAGCACAGATTTCGTTATCGTCATGGAAGACCTCGCCCACCTCGAGAACGCCGACCACCTCGAGGGTTTGAGCATTGACCGCATGCACGCCGTGCTGGACGAGGTGGCGCGCTTTCACGCCTGGGGCTGGGAGATGAAACCGCCTAACACCACCAACCCGGCCTTCCTGCCAATCGACGATGCGCGCATGGCAGGCCTGTTCACCGTCGGCGCCACAGCCGGCTGGCCGATCTACCTGGAACACGGGCGCGCCAGCGCCCCAGCCGGTTTGGCCGAGGCGATCCAGGAGTACGCCGTGCTGGCATCCGCTTTGCTCGGCGCGCTCACCGAGCCGGCCACGCTCATCAATGGCGATCTGCGGGCCGATAACCTCTTCTTTGGCGATGCGGGCCCGCACGTCACCGTCGACTACCAGTTCGCCGGTCGCGGCTGCGGCATGTGGGACGTCGCCTACCTCGTCGGTCAGGGACTGACACCCGAAGAACGCAACGGACAGGAGCGGGAGCTGGTCACCCGGTACCTCGAAACCCTCTCCGGCTTGGGCATCGACTACCCGTTCGACCAGGCGTGGCAGCAGTTCCAGCTCGCCGTCGTGGCGCAAGTCGCCCTTCCGCTGCTCGCCATGACCTCATGGGAGAGCCTCAATCCCAGAGGCAAAGAGCTGCTTCAGGTCCTGATGGAACGTTGCTTTGCGGTCATCGCCGATTCCGATGCGGTCAGTGCGGTGCGGGCACTGAAGGGCACCAGCTGAGTCCGCCGAAAGCACCCGCCTACGCTGGTCCGGACAACCGGGCGGCGACACGGTCATGCCAGCGCGTCAACACCCCGTCGAAGTCGGCGGTGCTCGGGTCCAGAATCCACCTATACGCGTAACCGATGCCCATGGCGACCATCTCAGAACCGATATCGTCGATGCCGCCCGAACTCGATATGGAACCGTCGGCTTGCCCGTCGGTGACCGCGCGGCCGATACCTTCTTCCACCTGCGTGAGCCAGCTCTGGATACGCTGCCGGAGCGTGTCATGGTCATGCAGGGCTTCGAAATTCAAGCTCAACACCGCGCGCAACAGCCGTGGATCCTCGGCCGCGAAATCCCGGAGGGCCAGGATCGGGGCAAGCACCCGTTGCAGACCCGAGGTTCCAGGCTCTTGGGGCGCGTCGATGCGGGTCTCGTAGTCGCGCAGCACAGCGTCGACTAGCGCCTCCTTCGACCCAAACCGCTCACGCACCATGGCACGGCTGTAACCGGCCCGGATACCGATCTCCTGGGCAGTGGTATTGGCATACCCCTTCTCGGCAATCAGCTCGATGGCTGCCTCGGCGAGCCGGCGGGAAGACTCCTCCACCCGTTCGCGCTGCGAACGTCGCGACGGAGTGCTCACCGCCACCCCGCCAGCCTCTGCGAGCAATCCCTTACTTGCACGCCAACAACTCTAACGGCTGATGGATGTGGCGAGATCGCCGCGCTGCGTGAAACGATGGCCACCGCCATGCGGTTCGAGTGGAGGAGTGCCGTGTCCGGAAACGCCAGTCGTGAGAAGTACTTCGCGGCAGCTCTGGAGATCCTGACCGACCAGGGATTTGGGCACTTGAGGATGACGTCGCTACACCAGCGGCTGGGGGTGTCCAGCGGATCGTTCTATCACTTCTTCGCCGGTTGGGACGATTTCGTCGCCCAGTTCCTGGAGAACTGGGTCGGACAGACCGCCGAGATCTCCGCACAGGCTCAACTGGCATCCGACCCGTTCAATCGCCTGGAGACACTGCGATTGCTAGCGCGGTCGGTGCCGCACAGCGCCGAAGCCGCGATGCGCTTGTGGAGCGCCACGGATCCGGCGGTGGCGACCGCTCAGTATCACGTAGATACTCAGCGGTTGGCCATCATTCGCGAAGCCGTCTCCGCCGCTGGAGTGACCAACTCGCGAGCGGGTCTCCTGGCACAGCACGGACTGAGCATCATCGTGGGTTGGCAACAACTCAGCCACCCGTTCGACGCATACGTGCTCGACGACATGCTCGGTCAGTTCATCGAACTCGTGCGCGGCAGCGCGTCGTCCGTCTGATCCTTCGACCACCGGTCAAGCCGGGGTCGTCATCTCAGTTTCCACGGTGCGTGAAGCCTTGAGCGCGTAGGGCGTAACGAGGGCAATCAGCACGAAGAACATCACGAACACTACCCAGAAGCTGATCAGCCCGTGCCATGCGAACGGACCGTCCCGGAAGAACGGGACGAAGATGAGCGGAAAGTATGTCGCGGCCACGAGGAAGGCAACCCATGCGACCCAACGAGGGAACAGCGGCATTGGGCGACGGTCCCGCAGGATCGCCAAGCCCAGAGCGATGCTCTGCAGAACCGAGCACATGAACGTCAGATCGAAGAAGATCCAACCGAAGTCGTAGAACAACTGGATGGCTCCGTCGGTGCGCGTGCCGGCCCGCAGCGCTGCCGTCAACCAGATCGTCGGCGGGACAAGGGTGACGATGGCGGTCAGAAGCCCACCGAGCAGCTCGATAGTGGAGAGCACCCCCATCGGTCCCTCGATTCGGCTGATGATCTTCGACAGGCCCGCACTCCACACGAAGTAGAACGGCGCGCCCATCGCCATCATCACCATGCCGGTCCGAATGGCCGTCTCGTGCTCACGGAATTAGGTGGCGATCTCCGCTGCGCCCAGGTATTCCGCTGGCGGCGGCCAGAAGCCGGCCAACACTGCGAAGCCGACGAGACCCAGCCCGCAGTACACGACAACCGACCAGATAGCGACGCGCAACATGCGAAAATCCGCGCGCAGAGCGCCCTCATCGCGAGCCTGCGCGATATCGCCCGCCGCGGATTGCACATCTATCGCCATCGCGTTCCCTCTTTTCACGTGCACCTTCGACCAGCGCTTCGCCATCACCATAGAGCACTCTATGGACCTCGCTGGAGCATTTCGACGAATCCCGACGGCGATCTTTTTAGGGTTAAGTCAGGGCCACCCGACTTCACGATGATCTCGATATGCGCTCTGCGAGAGGATCGGCTGCGCCATTCTGGTTCAGGTCAACCACATGGGTTAGATTCTTTTTAATCTCAACTAAACACTGCTCATCAGCCAAAGGACGGCCGTCGCCATGCCTGCACCCTGCCCGACAGAGAACCTCGATGCCTTCGCCGCTGCCTACTCAACGGCGTGGACCAAGGATTCCGTCAGCCTGCTCGATTTCTTCGATCCGGCGGGCACGTACACCGATATGGCCATGGACACGACCTACGCAGGCCACGACGGCATCGAGCGCTTCCACCGGTGGATGCTGAAGTTCGCCCCGGACTCGGTCATCGAGTTCAGCGCCCCGGCGGCTCGTGACGGCGTGGTTTACCTCGAGTGGCTGTGGGACGGATCTTTCCAGGGTGCGCTCCGGCTGGCCGACGGCTCACTACTCCCGTCCAATGGGCGGAGATTCAGCGTGCCAGGCGTCGCCGCCTGCCGCTACGGAACGGACGGCAAGCTGACCAGCCACCGAGACTTCTGGGATGTCACCCAGATGATCGCACAGCTACGCGCGGCGTGACCTCAATGCTGGTTCATTGGAATCCACTGCAGCTCAAGGCCACCCCTACACCACGCTGCCACGATAGGACGCCAGTATGAAGCGCCCACAACTCGCGGACTACATCGTGGTCGGGGCAGGCTCGGCCGGTTCGATCATCGCGGCTCGCCTGGCTTCGGCCGGCGCGAGTGTGATCGTCGTGGAAGCAGGCGGTACCGATCGCCGCCCCGATGTGGCCTTCCCCCTGGGCATCGCCACGCTCTACGCAACTGCCAATTGGAAGTACCCCACCGCACCGGAGCCGGGCAAGGACGGTAAAGCCAGCGCCTTCGCCAGCGGCCGAATCGTCGGAGGAAGCGGATCCATCAATGCGATGGTCTACGCGCGGGGGCGCCAAGCCGACTACGACGGTTGGGCGCAGGCCGGCGCGACCGGCTGGTCCTACCGCGATGTGCTCCCCCACCTCAAGGCGCTGGAAAGTTGGGCAGGAGGTCCCGACGAGCATCGCGGCGGATCCGGACCCATCGCGGTGTCGTGGTGCGGCCATCACCACGACATCGACGACGCCTTCATCCAGGGAGCTACCGACGCTGGCCATCGGCTCAACCCGGACCCCAATGGCGCCGACCAATTGGGCGTGGCGCGCAGCCAGGTCAACCAGCGGCGCGGCTATCGCAGTTCGTCGGGCCGGGAATTCCTCCGCCGCGTCCCCCGTGAACAACGCCCACACGTCCTGACGTGCAAGACGGTAACTCGGGTGATCGTCGAGCACGGACGCGCCATCGGCGTACAGATCGGTGATCAGGTCGTCCGGGCGCGCCAGGAAGTCATCCTGTGCGCCGGGGCCATTGGGTCCCCCGCGTTGTTGATGAACTCCGGCATAGCCGCGGGCGGACGCGTGGCCGACCTGCCGGGCGTCGGCGAGAACTTCCATGACCATCTCGTCGTCACCCAATCCTGGGCCTCGAAGGTACCGACGATCAACACCATGGGCCCGGTCCGCGCCGCCAAGGCACTTCGCGAATTCCTCGCGCGGGGTGAGGGTCCGATGACCACCACCCCCTTCGAGGCTCAGCTCTTCACCGAGGACTTCCAGATCGCGGTCAGCCCTGTCCGCTATGAGCTCGACCCCGTCACCGGTCGGGCCATCGTGAAGCGCTCTGATGCATTCACGGCCTACACGGTGTTGATGCATCCCGAAGGTCGCGGGCGGGTCCGCGTCCGGGACGGGAAGCCGCATATCGAATTCGACCGGTTGGGCCGGCCCGAGGATGTGCGAAAGCTCTTGGTGGGCGCGAAGCTAACCCGCGAGCTCATCGAATCTCAGACCGCCATGCGCAGGGTGGCTGGCGCAAATCTGACTCCGATCGACGACGATGCGCGGCGTTGGCTGTCTACAGCCGAGGGCAGCATCTACCACGCAGTCGGCACCTGCCGGATGGGAACCGATGACGGGTCGGTCGTCGGCCCGGACCTGCGCGTGCACGGAGTCGATGGTTTGCGCGTCGCCGACGCCTCGGTGATACCGGCCATCACCTCAGGCAACACCAACGCCCCCACCATGATGATCGCTCTGCGCGCAGTCGATTTCATCCTCGACCGCCGTTCGTGAATCCTCGGCGCTTTTCGACCATGAACTTCACCAAGGTTTCACGAACGCCACAGCGGCACGACTAGGAGCTCCCATGACACCGGCTGACCCGCCACCAACGGTCGCCGCCGTTCCCAGGACGCAAGACCGCATGACCCACGACGTGTGGTTGCCGGATGAGATCGTCGAACTACGCTCGCACGCACGCGCCGCGGTGGAGAAGCAGCTGGCCCCCCGTGCGCGTGACATCGGCCAACGCGAAGAGTCCGCCGATAGCTTCCCGTGGGATGCATTCCGCGGACTTGCCGCCGAAGGCCTGTTCGCTGTGCCCTTCGGCTTCGACTACGGCCGGGGACTGCAGCACCCGATGCTCGGCACCTGCACCGTGACCGAGGAGATCGCCTACCATTCCTCGTCGATGGCCGGGGTATACGACGGCCAGTGCATTCTGGTTCCGCAGACCCTGACCTATGCCAACGACACCCTGCGCGCTCGGTTGATCCCGGAACTGGTCAGCGGCCGAACGGCATTCTCGTTCGCCACCACCGAACCCGAGACCAGCTCCGATCTGACCGCCGAGCGGATGCAGACCGTAGCCGAGGACACCCCAGAGGGCTTCGTGGTCAACGGCCGAAAGAGGTGGATTACCAACAGCATCGTGGCCGGCTGGGTCTCGGTCCTGGCGCGGGCTGGCGCGGGTAGCAACCGAGCGACGATGTTGCTCGTGGACCTGTCCTCACCCGGTATCCGAATCGGCGCCCCGGATCTCAAGATGGGGCATCGCGGGCAGATCACCGCCGATATCGTGTTCACCGACGTCCTGGTCCCCCACCAAAATATTCTCGGCACGGCAGGAGGCGGACTCGGTGTCGCGCTGTCGGCACTGGTCCGCGGACGGGTCGGAATCGGCGCTGCCGGCGTCGGCGTCGCACAGGCGGCCTTGGACCTCGCCGTCGAACGGCTGCGGACCCGACAGGTCTTCGGCAGCCCGCTGGGGGCCATGCAGCACTGGCAGTTCACGATGGCCCAACGGGCGACCGAGATCGAATGTGCTCGAACGCTTTATCAGAAGGCAGCGACCCTGCTCGATCGCGGTGACCGCAATGCCGAACCCGAGGCAGCGATGGCCAAGGCCTACGGCACCCGCCTGGCCAACGATCTGGTACGAGAAGCCATTCAGATCCACGGTGCGCTGGGCTTCGCCAGGCAGGTGGGCGAGGCCGGTGAATCGGTGCGGCTCGAGGAGATGTTCCGCGACGCCAAGATCCTCGAAATCTTCGAAGGCGCGAACGAACTGCAACAGTGGATCGTCGCCCGTCAACTCATCGGGCGAGACGTGACGGGCTGACCGCGTGGAGGTCCGTGGCGGCGCGCTCACCGGCCAGGAGGGCAGCCTCGATCCCCGAGTGAGTGAGGAAGTCGCCGGCGACGTGCGCGCGCCGGCCGCGCGTCACGCGCCTGACGCGTGGCCGCGTAATGCCCAGGGACCGAAGCGATCAGCGCCACCTCCGTCTCGGAGATGCGCGTGAAGTCTGGCTGAGCATCCGAGAATGCCATGGCGACCGCCAGCCGGGCCTTGGCGACGACCTCTGACTCGGACAGGCCCAACGTCTGCGCGGTGTCGAGCCAGGTGCTGGCGGTCCGCGCGCCGGCCGGGCCCCTTGGCGGAATCTGGTCAGCACCGTCTACGACGTCTGGCGCCACTCGGCACACCGTCATACCTAGCCGAAACGGCTCACCCTGCCGCTCGAGTTGTTTTTAATTTAGACTAGAAATAGCCACGCACTGCGCGTCAGCAGCCGCCGATTGCCCCTTCGACTGAGGAGTTGCACCAGATGACCGTCGACATCGCGGACGGCGCGCGGGACACCCTGCCCGCCCCCTGGCCTCGTCTGTTCACCTGGGTCGAAGAGGTGACCGGCGGCCGAATCGTGTCCTGGCGCCGACAGGCACGGTGGCGGCCGGCGTGGTTTCTCACCGTCGACGTCGAGGGCAATCGGCGCGAGCTCTACGCCCGCTGCCAGCGCGAAGAATCCATGCCGTGGACTCAAACCCTTTCTTTGCGTCGCGAATACGAGATCATGCGCGTCCTGCATGACAACGGTGTCGCAGTGCCCGCCCCGTTGGCCTTCTGCGACGAACCCGAATCGATCCTGATGGAGTCGATCCGTGGCCGGGATCGCTTCGACGAACGCGATGACGCCCAAACCCGCAGCGCTGTCATCAACGACTACGTCGCACAGCTCGCCGAGGCGCATCGTCTGGACCCAGCCTTGTTTCAAACGATCGGCCTCTCGCGTCCGGCAACTCCCCGCGACATCGGATACATGGGATTCGGCCTCTCGGAGAAGTGGTACCGGCAGATCAAGCCGGGGCCGGATCCGACGATCGAGTTCATCGTGTCCTGGCTGCACCGCCACGTGCCGACACACCGCGAACAGACATCGTGGATTCACTTCGACGCCGGGCAGTTCCTTCATGCCGACGACCGGGTGACGGCGGTGATGGATGTCGAATTCTCCTGCCTGGGTGACCCACTCGCCGATCTTGGCGCCATGCGTATGCGCGACACGGCCCAGCCCATCGGAGATCTCACCGGGGCATACGCCGCCTACGCGAGCGCGACGGGGCAACCGATCGACCGCAGTGTGGTCAACTTCCATGCGGTGCGCTTCGCCCTGCTCACACCCATGTTGTCCGCGGCCACGCGTGCCGATCCGCCGGCGGAGTTCGATCTGGCGCAATGGCAAGCCTGGTCACTGATGTCCTTCATGATCTGTTTGCAGATCATCGCCGAAGAGGGCGGCTACTCGCTGGAACCGCCGCCCGCGGTGACCTCGGTGACCCCGCGCAACGACCCGGGCTTCGTCTCGGTCGAGAGGATCATCGGTGGCGTACTCGATGACCTCAATCCCGATGACCACGTTGCCTTCCGGCTGGCAATCGTGCGTGATCTGCTGACAGGTCTGCACCGCGGCGCGACGGCCGCAGCGTCGGTGGGAGAGGCGGATCGCGAGGACGAGCAGCGGCTGCTCGGAGTGCAACCCGACGGCTGGCTCGATGCCGACCAACGACTTGAACGTTTCGTCGCCGAGCATGCCGCGGACCGCGAACGCGATATCGTCGGCCTGCTCAGCCGCCGCGTGCAACGCCAGATCGAGCTCATCGATCCGGGCATGCGCGACGTCCGCGGGTTCCGAGTGCAACCGATCGACTGGTCGGCGATACCGACGACCTCCTGACGGTGGGCCAGGTGCCGATCAGGTAGTAACCCACTCGACGACCTCGTCGAGTGGGGCCCGTGAGGTGCGGTAGCCGTTGGTCGGATGGTCAATGTCGGGGTAACCGAAGGAAATCCCGCATACGACGGTGCGGTCCGCCGCCAGGCCGAGTTCGTCGCGAAGGACTCCTGGATACATCGCCAGCGCGGCTTGGGCGATGCTGCCGACACCGTGTGCGGCCGCGGCGAGGAGGAAGTTGCTGACGTATCCGCCGCAATCGACCGCACCGTAGGGCCCCAGCGCCTCATCGGTGTGAACGATCGCCACGTGCGGGGCGCCGAAGAACCTGAAGTTCTCCAACGTCTGTGCCATCTGACGCTCGCGATCCCTGCGTTCGATGCCCAACGCAGAATAGAGCTGGTATCCGCTCTCCCGGCGCCGGTCGAGATGCACCCCGCGATACTCCCGCGGAAACGGAATGTCGGGCGTCTCGACGTACTCGCTCGATGCCGCGGCGTACAGCGCATCGCGAAGCCGGTCGGTTCCCGCTCCGCTGGTGATCGCGAGCTTCCAGGACTGGCTGTTGCACCAGGAGGCCGTCAGCTGCGCGGTGGCCAGAATCGCCCGGATAGTCTCCCCGGCAACGGGTTCCGGCTTAAAGGCTCGACAGCTCGTCCGAATGGCCAGTAGCTGTGCCAGCGTCGTGGCCGCATCGGCCGGTAGCCGATCAGATCTGCGAGATTCAACGATGGCACGGAGATCGGTGTTCACGGACCGATTTTATCGTGCGTTAATATTATGCATCGCGCCCTGACGAACGGGTCCCACTCGATTGCAGATACCTCGCCGCGTTCGCGCCTCCGCTTTGGAGTTCCCGGAATGAGCGAACCGCCGCGCATACTGGCGCAGCCGCGACCTGACCATCGCCGGCGACGAGGACTATGGACCCGATTCCTGGATCTGCTCAACGTCGCCTGACCGACGACACACCACCGGGTACACCGCGATGCCGGACGCCAGCGGAATCTTTTTTATCGTGTGTTAAATTATGATCGGGGCGTCGGGAGATAGGGATTCGCTTGAGATGTCGAACAACCAGTTGACGTCGGACCTGGACGTAGACAGCGACGACGAGCTCCCGTCCCACGTCGTGAGAATTCCTTTGCCACTGCCCCTTCGGGATCTGCGCGAGGTGAATGTCTACGCCATCCTCGGAGAGGATGGCGTGACCCTGGTCGATTCGGGCTGGGCCGACGACGCCAGCGAGACAGTGCTCGTCGAAGCCCTGGCCCGGCTCGGATTCGCGCCCCACGATGTCGCACGCGTCGTCGTCACCCACCACCATTGGGACCACTATTCGCGGGCCATCGACTGGCAACGGCGGTACGGCACCACGGTCATGATCGGCCGGGAGGAACGCCATTCGATCGAGGCGTTCGACGAACGGACCTGCACCTACCCCGTCCAGGCTCAGCAGCTCATCGCAGCCGGGGCGACCGAACTCGCGGAGACCATCGCAGCCTTCCCGCTGGAGACGTACGAACGCAACGTCCCGTATGGCCCCGCGGACGTGTGGCTCGAGGACGGCATCCATATCGACTGTGGAGGCGTCGATCCGGTCGCCAGGTCTACGCCGGGGCACACCCGCGGCCATATCGTGTACGAGGACCGTCGATCGCGCCTGGCGTTCACCGGTGACCACATCCTGCCGCGGATCACCCCGTCGATAGCGCTCGAGCGGCAGCCCGAAGAACTGCCACTGCGCTCCTACCTCGCGTCGCTGAAGCTCTTCCTCGACCTCCCAGACGCAACCATGCTGCCCGCCCACGGCGCCGTCACCGAGAGCGTCAAGGCCCGGGCCGAGCAACTTCTCGAGCACCACCGCGACCGGCTCGAACAGGCACGCGAACTCGTGGCGGCCGGCAACTCCACCGCCTATCAGGTAGCCCGGCAGATGCGGTGGACCCGGCACGAACGCACCATCGACGAACTCGGCGCGGTGCACGGTATGACCGCGATTCTCGAAGTACTTGCCCACCTGGAACTTCTTGTGACACAAGGCGCATTGGAGCGCACCGGCTCGGGGACCGTCAACGACTACGTTGTCAGCCAGAAGGGGCACTGACCCGATGATCGTGCGAGCCCAGCCGAACCGTACAGCGGCCCTGCGCGCCGAGCGCGACGAGATCCTACGCCTCTGTTCTGACCTGAGTTGCCAGGAATGGACGGCGCGAAGTGCAGCCGAGGGCTGGCGGGTCCAGGACGTGGTAGCTCACCTCGGTTCCGGTTGCCACTCGCTGTTCACCCCGTCCGCGGTGACCATGCTGTTGAGCAAGGACATCGAGCACACCAACGACACGATGGTGGCGGCCCGGCGCTCCTGGGAGCCCGACAGAGTTCTCCAGGAGTACAGCCGTTGGAGCGCCCGGGTCACCCGGTTGTCCGGCGCCGTTGCGACGACGCCGCTGAGCCGGCTGCGGATCCGCCTGGCCGAATTGGGCTCCTTCCCTATCGGTTTGCTGCTCGGTGCGGCGATGGTGTTCGATCACCACACGCATCTGCGCTTCGACATAGCCCCCGCCATCGGCAGGGAGACACCTCCCACCGATGCCAACCGGATGTCAGTGGTCATCGAATGGATGCTGGCGGTGCTGTCGAACCAGCTGCGCCAAGCGCCGCTGGAGTGGATGCGCAGACCCGTGAGCTTGGAACTCACAGGGCTCGGCGGCGGCTTCTGGTCGATCGCGGCCGACGGCACCGTGACCGCGGGCCTGGCACAAGTTCACCGCGCCGCCGATATCGTCGCCACCACCGAGGAGTTTCCGGAGTGGGCGACGCGGCGCGCACGGTGGCAGGACCGAAACATCACCATCGGCGGCGACCACGACTACGGCGAGCGGTTTCTCAACGTGGTCAACATCGTCTGATTCGCCCCGCGAGAGGAAAGCCCATGACCACGCCACTTCCCGCCCCATTGCACGGCGTCCGAGTCCTCGAAGTCGGAGGCATGGGGCCGGGCCCGTTCGCCGGAATGACGTTGGCCGATATGGGTGCTGAGGTCGTCCGGATCGATCGGCCTGGCGGCCCGGGAGTATTTCCGGGGGACCCCACCCAGGATCTACTCAACCGCGGAAAGCGGTCGGTCTGCCTGGATCTGAAGCGGCCCGCGGCTGTCGAGATCGTGCTGGCCATGGCCGCGCACGCCGACATCCTCATCGAGGGACACCGGCCGGCCGTAGCCGAGCGGCTGGGTATCGGGCCCGCCGACTGTCACGCGCGCAACCCGGCACTGGTCTACGGACGGATGACCGGCTGGGGCCAAGACGGTCCACTCGCCAACCGGGCCGGTCACGACGTCTCCTACATCGCGCTCACCGGAGCACTGCACGCCATCGGTGACGCGAGCGGCCCACCGCAGATCCCGCTCAACATCGTCGGCGACTTCGGCGGTGGGGCAACCTATCTCGTGATGGGGGTGCTCGCCGCACTATGGGAGGCCGGCCGAACCGGCAAGGGTCGCACCGTCGACGCCGCAATCATCGACGGCGCCGCACACCTGCTGTCGGCAACCCACGCGATGCTCAACACCGGCACCTGGCGTGATGAACGCGGTGTCAACATGCTCGACGGCGGAGCACCGTACTACGCGGTCTACGCGACCGCCGACGGCGAACATATGGCCGTCGGCGCGATCGAGTCCAAGTTCTATCGTCTGCTTCTCGCCGGCCTGGGACTGCACGATGTCGACACCGCTCTACAGGACGACAGATCAACGTGGCCACGAACACGCGAACGGATCGCCGCAGCGTTCCGCGCTAACACGCGGGCGCACTGGACCGAAGTCTTCGAGCCGACGGACGCGTGTGTCGCTCCGGTCATGAGCCTGCGCGAAGCCGCCGAGCACCCCCATTTGAAGGCCCGCGGCACCGTCGTCGAACACAACGGTGTCCTACAAGCAGCTCCCGCACCGCGCTTCTCCGGAACACCAGCCGCCGTCGGCACCGCTCCCGTCCCGCTGGGAGCCGATACGCGCGCCGTGCTCGCAGAGTGGGGTATCGCAGAAGACCTCATCGCGAGCGCAACGGCCAGCCAACCGAACAGCTGCTGACCGACGGAGGTCCTGCTTCGGCTCCAGCCACCCGCGGGATAGCTGATTCGTCATACGGTGGCCGCCCCGGAACAGCGGAGCTTCAGGAGTATCGACGCTGCCTAGCGCTCCGTTTCCCTTCTGCTGGTGAACAGTTCGACGAGCAGCTGAAGACGCTCCGAGGCGAAGTCCGGGCGTAGCCGGTCGGCACGGCTGAGGGTGACCAGTCCGTGCAGTGCGGCGAACAACACCTCGGTGAGCGTGTCCGCATGCTGTTCGTCGACGACGAGGCTGACCGCTTGGCGCAGCTCGCTGAAGGCCGCCGTCAGCTCAGGCGGTGTGTCCAGGGCTGCGAAGCGAAAGGACGTCGAGCGGGTGAACATCGCGTCGTACACCGCCGGGTTGTCACGGGCAAAGTCGAGATAGGCGTGGCCAATCCGGGTCAGGACGTCGCCGGCGGTGCCGGTGTCCGATCGGGCAGCCCGCGTCACCTCGCCGAGTTCCACAAATCCGTCGATGGCGACGGCATCAGCGATATGTTCCATGCCGGCGAAGTGCTTGTACAAGACAGGCTGGCTGTATTCGATCTCGGTGGACAGCCGCCGGGTGGTGACGGCATCCCAGCCTTCTGCCTCAGCCAGCCTGCGGGCCGTCTCGATGATCAGCCGCCGGCGGGCGGCCTTCTCACGCTCACGTCGATCCTCGATGGCCATTCGCGAAGAGTATCACTGCTAGATGCGTTAGCGCCGCTATTGACATCTAGCAAGTCTAGAGTTAGCGTTGCTAGCAGTTGTCCACGACCGGACTCACTCCGCCGTTATCGGCGAAAGGCAGCGCAGCATTCGATGTTTCAGCTCAGGATCTACACACTTCGATCACCGGACGCTCTGCAGCGGTACGCAACCGTGCACTGGGCCCGGCACCTCGCTACCTTCACCGCGTTCGGGGTCACCACCCAGGGTGTGTGGACCGAACAGGGTGAAGGCGCGAATCGACTCGTCGCACTCGTCCACTATCCACCTGGCGCCGACCCCGAAAAGATCACCCGAGACGTCATGGCCAGCCCGGAATTCGCCGCCGATATGGCCGGTTTCGATGTCGACGAGATCGTCGACGTTGCGTCCGTCCTACTAGAACCGACGTCCTTCTCCCCTACTCACTAAGAAAGCTGGAGTACTCGATATGACCACCACCATCGGATACGTGCTCGCTGGACTCATCGCCGCGGCCATCATCTTCATCGGCGCACGATTCATCATCGCGCCGCGCGTCGGCGCCGGCGGCTACGGCGTGGTGCCAGATGTCAGTCAGCCCTCAGTCGCCGCCTACCTCCGCGTCAAAGGCGTCCGCGATATCGCATCGGGTCTGTTCGTCATCATTCTCTTGGTCGCAGGGGCGACCCACCTACTTGGCTGGGTGATATTGGCCGCCACCATAATTCCGCTGGCCGACGCGGCCATCGTGCTCAACAGCGGGGGCCCCAAGTCCATCGCCTGGGGAGTCCACGGCGCCACCGCCACCGTCATGCTCATCACGGCTGCACTCCTGCTCATCTCTTAGCAAGATGACGGTGGCTCTAGCGACCGAGTTCGCGTCCGACGATCGATACGAACGATACACAGCCGCCAGGGCGGCCGCCAAGATTGTGTGTAAGTGCCGTGTGAGGATCGGACAGCTGACGGTCCCCTGCGGTGCCGCGGAACTGTAGCCACGCTTCATAGAGCATGCGTAGACCGCTGGCACCGACCGGGTGGCCGAATGACTTCAATCCCCCATCGGGATTGATCGGCAGGCGTCCGTCCGCATCGAAGTCGCCTCCGAGCACGTCCTTCCACCCCAGCCCGCTATCCGAAAAACCGAGATCCTCCATCAGGACGATCTCGGTGGGAGTGAAGCAGTCATGAACTTCGGCCATCGAGAGTTCAGAGCGGGGATCGCCGATTCCAGCTTGGGCGTAGGCATCTCGCGCCGAACGCACGACCTCGGGAAAAGTGGTGTAATCGAAACCGGAATCCATCGAACCCCGCGTCGAGCCCGCCACCAGCGACAAGCCCTTGACGTACATGGGCGTATCGGTGTACTCCAACGCTCGCTCTGCGGGAACGATGAGCGCGCATGCCGCACCGTCGGAGACACCCGAACAATCGAAGACGCCAAGACGACCCGCAACCTTGACGGCCTTCTCGATCGTCCCCGGAGCGACCGGTGAACGGAACTGCGCCTTGGGGTTTCGCGATCCGTTGTCGTGATTCTTCCAGGCAACATGCGTCATCGCCGCCCGCATCTCGTCAGGATGCACACCGTGCTTGGCGCAGTAGGCGGGATCCAACAGCGAGAACGCTGCGGGCGCCGTCATCGACAACTCCGGTGAGGTGCCATCACTGGGCGGATCGCTGCGCATCAGACCCGAGAAACCCGAGTCCTTGAGCTTCTCCACGCCGACCGCCATCACCACGTCATAGGCGCCGGACGCCACCCCATAGCAGGCATTGCGGAAGGCCTCGGAACCGGTGGCACAGTAGTTTTCGACCCGAGTCACGGGCTTGTCGTCGGTCGAGAGCGCGCGGCTCAACGTCAAGCCCGACTGCCCCGACCCCAAGGTTCCGAGCCAGTAGGCGTCGATATCGCTCTTGCTGATATTCGGCGTCGACTCGATGCACTCACCAAACGCCTCGAGGATCAGGTCCTCGGTCGAACTGTCCCAGCGCTCGCCGAAGCGGGTGCAACCCATGCCGACGACGGCGACCTTGTCGGTGATCCCGCGGCTAGCCATCGTTCCCCGATTCTTCGTCTTCCTGGTCCGACAGATACGACTTCCAGAAGTAGTCGTGCACACCACCGGCGGTGAACAGGCGCCGGAACGTGAAGGCCACCCTGGCACCCACCCGCAGTTCCGCCGGCTCGGCGTCGGTGACCTCGATGGTGCA
The DNA here is from genome assembly GCF_025822605.1 of Mycolicibacterium komossense. Classification (GTDB taxonomy): domain Bacteria; phylum Actinomycetota; class Actinomycetes; order Mycobacteriales; family Mycobacteriaceae; genus Mycobacterium; species Mycobacterium komossense. Next base: position 87,741 of record NZ_JACKTY010000024.1, read on the forward strand.
GCGCCCACCGCCGTCGACGTCGACGACGGCCTGGATCATCGGTGGCGACGGCGAATACGCCAGGTGGTCGACCGTGTGGGTGACGATGCTGCCCTGCAGATTCGATACCGGAGCGGGGTCCATCTCGTCGAGGGCGCCGCAGCTGCGGCACACCCGAAGTGGCGGCAGGTGTATGAATCTACAATTGCGGCAACGTGTTCCCGCAAAGCCGAACTTCCACCCTTCGGCGCGGGCCGCGGGAGGTGCAGCGGGCCGGTCGGGCTCGGGACGCCGGGGCAGTTCGAGTTTGACCAGACCGTGCCAGGACAGATAGGTCAAATGCGGTACCGTGATGCCGCCGGTGCGCTGCGCACTGACCAGCGTCGCCTGGCGAGTCGATACCAATTGGTCGGTGGCACACAGGAGTAGGGCATCACAGCCGTCGTATGCCGACAGCACCAGGATCGTCTCGCCCGGTGCGGCGACGTCGAGCGCGGAGCAGAGCGCAATCGCGGCATCGGCCGCGCCCGAGAACCCGACGGGCGAGATATGGGTGGCCTTCACCGCCTTGACCAGAGTCGGAATTCGCTTGGTGATAGCACTGTTGGGGCAGGCCATCACCACGTGATCGACCTCGGCGAGGCCGGCATCGTCGAGAATCTTCTCGACCGCCGCACGTATCAGCCCCGCGTAGCGCTCCGCGCCGAAGCGTTCCTCCCACTGTTCGCCGGTGACCGATTGCGGGGATCGCCACCGATCGAGGAACTCAGCCGTCTGCGACGTGCTGGCCACGATCTCGGCGATTGCAGGGCCGTCACCGAACAGCAGGGCCGCGGCGCCGTCACCGCCGAGGCGTTCATCGGCAGAGCCGGGCCGACCCACTCGGATGTCGGCGCTGACCGCGAGACCTCCGGTGGCAGCGGCGGATCGCCATGCCGCAATGGTGCTGCGGCCAGTCCCGCACAGGTCAGTGACGAAAGCGTCTTCGGGCAGCCCAAGGGCGGAGTGAATGGCCACGGCGTTGGTTTTATCGGCGTAAGCCGGGCTACTGGTGGCGAAGTATAGGTTGGTCGGCAAGGCCTGCCCGTGCAGCGCGCGAGCGGCCGCCGCGACCGCCATGGTGGTGCTGTCCTCGTCATAAGACGCGACGACCCGGTCCCCCCGGCGCAGGCCGATATCACCTCCGGCCAACCGACGCCGCGGGAGGTAGGAGGCGTAGGCCAGCATTCCCGTCGTCACCCTCAGACTCCCCGGAAGACTGCGGCGATACCCTGGCCGCCGCCGATACACATGGTCTCCAATGCCAATCCCCCACCACGGGTGTGTAATTCATGCAGCATGGTGGTCAGGATTCGGACACCGGTGGCCCCGATGGGGTGGCCAAGCGAGATTCCCGAGCCGTTGACGTTGAGCTGGTCGTCAACATCAGCGAGCTTGAGTCCCCAACCGGACAGCACCGCGAGCACCTGCACCGCGAAAGCCTCGTTTATCTCGATCAGGGATAGGTCGTCGAAGCCGAATCCGGTTTTACTGAATAGCTTTTCCACCGCGCCGACCGGACCAGTACCCATCCGGGACGGCTCGCAGCCCATTGCAGCCCAGCCTTCGAGATACCCGATGGGCTCGAGGCCAAGTTCTTCGAGCTTGTCCTCGGCCACCACCAGACACGCTGCGGCGGCGTCGTTCTGCTGACTGGAGTTGCCTGCGGTGACCGTGCCACCCGCGGTGATCGTGCGCAACTTCGCCAACGACACCGCCGTGGTGTCGGGGCGGATGCCCTCGTCACGGTCGAACACGACTGGCTCGCCCCGGCGCTGGGGAACCTCGACGGCAACGAGTTCCGCATCGAAGGCACCCGAGGCCACGGCAGCGGCGGCCCGGTGATGGCTGCGCGCGGCGAAGGCGTCGGCTGCCTCACGGTCGATACCGTAGTCACCTGCCAGGTTCTCCGCCGTCTCGATCATTCCACTGATCTCACCGAAACGCCAAGTGGGTTGCGATCTTTCGCGGCCCCGGTCGAGACGGTCATACAGCATCTGATTCCCCGACCGGGCACCCCATCGGGCGGTGGTCGTGTAATGCTCGATATTGCTCATCGACTCGACACCGCCGGCGATCACGACATCGGCAGCTCCGGTCTGAACGGACATCGCCGCGGTGATGACGGCTTGCAGGCCCCCGCCGCAGCGTCGGTCGATCTGTAGACCCGGCACCGTGATCGGCAGGTTCGCATGCAGCGCCACCCACCGCCCGATGCACGGCGCTTCGGAATTGGCGTAGGACTGCGCGAAGACCACGTCCTCGATGCGCTCTGGGTCGACGCCGCTGCGCTGCACGGTCGCCTCGACCACCTTGGCGGCGAGGTCTTCGGCGCGCATGGGCCGCAGACTGCCGCCGAAGGCGCCGACGGCGGTGCGTACCGGGGCGACGATCGCTGCACGCCTCATGCGCCGCTCCACCGATCGGCGGAAGGATCGAGCAGTTGGGCCATCTTGCCTTCGGGCAGCCAGACGATGGTCTCCAGTTCCAGAGCGTCGAGATAGCGCACCCGCCCGGTCCGGAGGTCTTCCAGACGAAGCCGCGGTGAGTTCCCCGCATTGTCGATATTGACTGATACCTGGGCGAATTCGCTTTCCACCAACGGGCCGATACCCGGCACGTTGAGGGGCGCGTCACCGCTGAATTCGATGGACATCAGATCAGGAAACCCAGGGTTGGCAGCGGCTTGTCCTTGTCCACCAGAACCACCTTTTTGTAGGACATCCGCAGCGTTCCGTCATCCACCCGCCGTAACCGGAAGGTCACCCGTCCGCCCCACAGGCGAGTGTCGCGCGCACGGGACTCGACGACCAGAAAGTTGGCCCCCACCTCCAGATCGGTTCCACCGCTTGCGCTAGGCCGGCCGCCGAGAAGCTCGACATTGGAGATGAGGCGGCGCAGATTCGACGGTGGTGCCTGGGCGTAGCGCCGACCCGTCCGCAACTGCTTGAGCCGGGTGGAGATGCGGTTGCGGTTGTCGTAGACCACCGACATCGTCTGCAGCGGGTCGGGCCCGTCGTTACCGGCGGGAACCCAGTACAGCGCGTCGTCGGTCCACAACGCCTCCCACGAGTCGTAGTCACTCTCGTCGGCGAAACGCGCTTCCTGAAAGAGGAATTGCTCGACCTCGCGGACGTCGAAACCGATTGGTACCGCTGTCAGCTCGCCACTCGAATCGGAGGTCGCGTTGATCGTGCTGGTCATTCTGCCTCCATCAACGATGCGTAGTGCGACCAAAAGCCCCGCATGCCGGTCTCGTCAGTGGCACCACCGACGGTGAAGCCGTTGTCGTCGGTGCGCTCGCGCTGTAAACCCCTGCGAATCTGCAGCCATTCCGGCTGGCGGGCTTCGAGACCCAGCTGATTACGTTCGTACATCTCGGTGTCATCGGCCAGGAGCATGCCTGCCGGACCCACTGACCCGACGCACTGGGACACCATCCGCTTGTTCAGTTCGGGTGCGCCCACCAGCTGGACCGCGGTGGAGTACTGAGTGCACTGGTTGGACGCCACCGGTTGAATATTGAACACCTGGATCTCGGCGATGAACAGGTTCGGGAAGATCATCACGTGTGGTGCGCCCTCGATGAGGATCTGCTCGGCCGCCTCCCCGTGCAGCGTCCGCATCGCCGCGACGTAGTCCGGCACCCTCTGCTCGGTGGTGCCGAACCACCTCATCGGCTCGGCGAACTTCCGAAATTCCGGGCGCAGGTCATTTTCGCTGTGACCGTTGCCGAGGTCGCGGGTGACGGCAGTCGAGGCTTCGCTGTACAGCGGTGCAATGGTGCTGCCGGTGACCCCGAAGATCGATCCGTGCACGAACTGCGGGTGATAGCCGTCGGTCTCGTTCTCCGCCAGCAGCTTCCAGTTCGAATGGGTCTCGTGCCCGAGCCAACCCGCGGTCAGCTCGACGCGGTTCTCCGGCGACAGCCGGACCAACCGGTCGATCTCACCGGCCGCGGCGCCGAGATGCTCCAGCAGTGAGGGCCCGTCTTCGGCGAAACTGCCGAACACGAAACCATGGTAGGAGTCGACGCGCGCAACGCGTCCCATCGCGAGGTCGAGCTTGCGGGTGCCGTACCCCTTATGGAACGGGAAACCAATGAGCTCGCCGGTATTTCGGAACGTCCAACCGTGCAGCGGGCAACGGAAAGTTGCGGAGTTCCCCTTGGCGTCGTCGCACACCTGATTGCCTCGGTGCGCACACCTGTTCAGCAGAAGGTGAATCTCGCCGTCGCGATCGCGCGTCATGATGACGTCCTGCAGACCGAGCCGCTTGCGGACGTAGTCGCCCGGCTGGCTGACTTCGCTTTCGTGACCGACGAAGACCCAGGTGCGATACCAGATCTTGGTCAGTTCCTCGGCGAAGATAGCCGGGTCGGTGTAGAGCGAAGCGTGCACTTTATCGCGCTGGATCAGCGGCGCGACGCGGCTGATCCCCGTCAGTCCTGAAGTCATTCCCCAACTCCTTCTTTGGTGCCGAAGACGGCGGGACGCCGTTCCCGGAACGCGGTGATGCCCTCGACGAAGTCGTCACTGCCGAAGAGCACGGCCTGCTCGGCGGCCTCCCGATCGAGCATGATGAACGGTGACGAACCCGACGCCTCGGCGAGCAGCAACTTGATGACGGCGAGCGCATCCGCCGGACCGGCGGCCAATTGCGTCGCATCATCCAGCGCGGCGGCGCGTGCCGTTCCGGTCTCCACGACCGCATCGACGAGACCAATTTCCAAAGCCTCCTGCGCTCCAACGGTTTTGGGCAGCATCAGCATCTGCCGAGCTCGCGCCACCCCGACCCGGGTCGGCAACGAAACGTAGGCGCCCATATCGCCGGCCAGTCCGACCTTGGTGAAAGTTGTCGCGAACTTGGCGTCATGTGCTGCCACCACGCGATCGCACGCCGCAGCCAGCGCGGTCCCGGCGCCGAACGCCGCTCCCTCCACCGCAGCGACGACGGGCTTGCCGGTACTCCAGATGGCTCGGATGACGCGCTGCGCCAGTTGCGCTCGCTCCAGGGCGTCCTGGGGCGTCATCCGGTCCATGGAGGCGATGTCACCGCCCGAGCAGAACGCCCTTCCGGCACCGGTGAGCACGATGGCCCGCACGCTCGCGTCGCCGTCGGCGGCCTCGATCGCATCGGCGAGGGCCAACCGCAGCGGGATGTCGATCGCGTTCAGCTTGTCGGGGCGATTCATCGTTACCACCGCTACAGCGCCGATCTGCTCGGTCAGCACAGCAGCGGCAGTCACTTCTGAAACCTGGGCGGTCGTCGTTCGATGACGGCCCGCAGACCCTCCAGTGCGTCGGCGGTACCGGAAAGCTCAGAGACCGTGCGGGCCTCTTCGGCCAGCCGCTGTTCGACGGACGCACCGACACCGTTCCAGACCAGCCGCTTGCTTGCCGAGAGCGCCTGGGTGGGCAGTTCGACCAGCTGGGCGGCGACCTCTTCGGCGCGGGCCAGTAACGCTTCGTCGGCGGCGACCTCGGTGACAAGCCCGATCTGCAGGGCCTCGGCGGCGGTCAAGGTCGGGTTGGTCAGGACGATCCGCAGCGCCTGCCGCAAGCCGACCAGCTGGGTGAGCGTCACCGACACCCCGCCGTCAGGCGCCATTCCCACGCGCACGGCGCCGGAGAAGAATTTCGCCGACTCGGCGGCAATGACGATGTCAGATGCGCAGACCAGCCCCAACCCGCCACCGCCCGCGGCGAAGCCTTGCACCGCGGTTACCACCGGCACCCGCAGCTGGATCAGTGCGGCGGAAGCCAGCTGCAACCACGCCGTTGCTTCACGTAGATAGTCGGGCAGAGCGGCGCCCTTGGACTCGAAGGTGTGAATATCGCCGCCGGCACAGAAGTTTCGGCCTTCACCGGTTAGCAGCACGACCCGGACTCCCGGATCGGCGTGACAGGTCAGGATCGCCTCGTGGAGAGACTTGAGAAGCTCGACATTCAACCCGTTGGAGACCTCGGGTCGGTTCAGTCGTAGACGGGCGATGCCGCCGTCCACGTCGAGCGCGATAGGTGTGGTGGCATTGACAGTCGTCACTGAGCTGCTCCTCGTTGGCTGAACGCCGACGCGCCGTTGCGCCCGGCGCCTTGGCTGATGTGGTTCACGACCGCGACAAGTTCGTCGTCCAGCCCTTCGGGCAGCGGTTTGCACGAGCCCGAGACAACCAAGTGTTTGATGGTCGTCAGGGCGCTGCGCTGACGACCGGCCATGGTTGCCACGAATTCCTCTGTGGCGTACTCGAATTCGGACTGCGGGAAACTGCGGTAAGCCAGACCCAGCCGGACGGCATCGGTGCCCGAGATTCGTTCGCCACTGAGTAGCAATCCCATGGCCTGCTGATGGCCGACTAGCCGCTGCAACCGCTGGGTGCTGCCCCCACCGGGAATCATGCCGAACCTGATGTGGTTGTCGGCGATTCGCGCATCATCGCTGACGAGCACGATGTCGGCAGCCTGCAGGAGTTCGAATCCACCAGCGGCCGCGACGCCCTCAACAGCTGCCACGACGGGAACATCGACGGCGGCGATGACATCGCAGGCCGCGCGGAAGGCAACGAACAACGACCGTAACGCATCCGGCCCCTGTTCACGGAGTCGCTCTACCTCAGCGAAATCTCCTCCGGCACAGAAGTTTCCGCCCGCACCGCGAACGAGGATGACACTGACGTCCTGATCCGAACCCAGCTGCTGAATCGCCTGCTCCAGTTGCACGCCCAACTCGACGTTGATGGCGTTGAGTTGCTTCGGTCGGTCGAGAATGATTCGGCCGATACCCGCTTCTTTGGCGACCGACACCGCTGTCATATGTACCGACCTCCGCCGACCTCGATGACCGTGCCGGTGATGTAACTCGAAAGATCCGAAGCCAGGAAGACCACCGCACCGGCGACCTCGACCGGTTCGCCCGCCCGCTTCATCGGAACGTCAGCCTCGCGCGCGGCGAAAATCTCCGGTGGCATGGCTTCGGTCATCGGGGTGCGAATCAGCCCGGGTTGCACGGCGTTGACCCGAACGTTGTGGTGCGCCAATTCCTTAGCCGCAGATTTGGTCAACCCGACGATGCCGGCCTTCGCGGCGCTGTAGTTGGTCTGGCCGGGGTTGCCGGACTTTCCGGACAGCGACGAGATGTTGATGATGCTGCCCGTCTTCGCCTCACGCATCACCGCCGACGCCTCACGGACTCCCAGCCACGTCCCGCGCAGGTGCACGGTGATGACGGCATCGAACTGGTCGACGGTCATCTTCTTCAGGGAAGCGTCCCTGGTGATGCCAGCGTTGTTGACGAAGACGTCGAGACGGCCGAACTCGCCCACTGTGTCGCGGACGACCGCCTTGACCTGCTCTTCAGAGGTGACGTCGCAGGCCAATCCCACACCGTCGAGCTCCGCGGCGGCGGCCTTGGCGGCGTCACCGTCGAGGTCAACCAGCACCACATGTGCACCGTGGGCATGCAGGGTCCGGGCAATCTCTCGTCCGATGCCCTGGCCAGCACCTGTGACGATGGCGACGCGCTCGGCAAGCAAGGAATCGACCATGGGCTATGCGGCTCCAACCGGCAAGAGGGATTAATTTCTAATCAATATTAAACTACTCGGAGGATTGATTCAACCGCCTCAGCACCGACGCTGAGTCGTGGATGGCCGCCAGAATGCCGGGTCGTCACATATACCGCCGCATGCCGGCTGACACTTTTTACAGCATGTTAAATGAGATGTTGCCGTCGGAAGATAAGGATTCTCCGGAGTTCGCCGGGGTGACTGGCCGCGCTAGAGGGTTGACGGCCTGATCACCACAACGGATTTCGTCCGAGACTTCCCGTCCTCCAACAGCGCCGTCACCCGACCATCCGGGTCGACTGCCGCGTAGATCCCGTCGATACCGGCGGGCGTCAACGCTCTCCCATTGCTGGCGGACAACGCCTCGTCGGCGCTGATGTCGCGGCGAGGAAAGGCCAGCAGGCACGCATCGTCCAGGCTGTAGCTCAGCCTGGGCCCCTCGGCGAGAATGTCTAGCGTGCGGGCCTGATCGAGGCCGAAATGGCCGACCCGGGTGCGCCGCAACGCCGTCAGATGCCCGCCCACGGCCAATGTGACACCGATATCGCGGGCCAGCGCGCGAATGTAGGTACCCGACGAGCAGTCGACCTCGACATCCACGTCCACCAGACCTGCGTCGCGACGAATCGCAATGACATCGAACCGGTCGATGCGCACCGCACGCGCCTTCAGTTCAACGGTCTCCCCCTCGCGAGCCAGCTGGTAGGCACGTTTTCCACCGACCTTGATGGCGCTGACCGTCGACGGAACCTGCTCGATACCGCCGCGCAGGGCCGCGACCGCTGACTCGATGGCCTCGTCGGTGACGTGATCGGCTGAAACCTGTTGGAGCAGTTCTCCCTCGGCATCATCGGTGGACGTGGCCTGACCCAGCCGGATGGTGGCCGAATATGTTTTGGACGTGCCAGAGATCAGTCCGAGAATCTTGGTCGCCCGCTCGATACCGATCACCAGCACCCCGGTCGCCATCGGATCGAGCGTGCCGGCATGGCCGACTTTGCGGGTTCCGAATATGCGTCTGCAGCGGCCGACGACGTCGTGACTGGTCATGCCGCCCGGTTTGTCGACGATCACCAGGCCGGGAGGAACTTCTGTCACAGCACGATCGCCGTGAGCACCAGGCCGTCGGCCACCGACCACCGACCGGCCAGAGTGGACAGCGGGGCGCCGTGTTCGGCGGCCGGATCGATCAGGATCTGCGACTCGAAGCTGCCTTTCGCACCGGTCTCAGCGCCGGTTCCATCAATCGTGAACGTGATGTGCGCATCCTCGAAGCCTAACCATCGGTGAGTCAGTGGGAACCATGCCTTGTAGGTTGCCTCCTTGGCGCAGAACAGGATTCGATCCCAATGCAAGCCGCCTGGCAGCACACTGAGCTCACCGCGCTCGACGGGCAGGCTGATCGCGTCGAGCACACCCTTGGGCAAGACCCCGTGGGGTTCGGCGTCGATTCCCACCGACCGAACCTGCTCACGCCGGCCGACGACGGCGCCGCGGTAGCCCTCGCAATGGGTGAGGCTGCCGACCACACCGTCGGGCCAGCACGGTTCACCCTTGTCGCCCTTGAGGATCGGCACGGGCGGCACACCGATATCGGCCAGGGCCAGGCGCGCGCAATACCGCACTGTAATGAACTCGTTGCGCCGCTTGGCAACTGACTTCGCGATGAGCGATTCTTCCTCTGGCAGCGGTGCGACATCGGGCGGATCGCTGTACAGCTCCGCCGAGGCGACCGTGTCGGGCAGCACCGCCCCGATCAGACTGTTCATGACCGCCTGCTGCGGAGCCGTTCGCGGAACTTCTCGGACTCTGCGCGCATCTCCGGACTGACGGAGAAGTGACCGCCGAAATCGTTGAGGTACCCCGGTGCATACTGCGGATCGGGCAGCACCTGGCGAAGCCAACGATATGGCTTGCGGCGCTTCCATTCCCGTGGATAGCCGACCGACACCTCTTCGAAACGGACCCCGTCGTACCAGGTGGTGCGCGGGATGTGCAGATGCCCGTACACCGAGCACACCGCGTTGTAGCGGGTGTGCCAGTCGGCGGTCTCCACCGTCCCACACCACAGTGCGAACTCCGGGTAGAAGAGCACATCGCAGGGGTCGCGTACCAGCGGGAAGTGATTCACCAATACCGTCGGCGTCATCCAGTCCAGCTCGTCGAGCCGCTTGCGGGTGTAGGCCAGGCGGTCGCGGCACCACGCCTCTTTGGTGGCGTACGGCTCACTGGAAAGCAGGAATTCATCGGTCGCCACGACATTGCGCTCCCTGGCGACGGCCAGGCCCTCGCTCTTGGTTGCCGTGCCCTCGGGCAGGAATGTGTAGTCGTAGAGCAGGAACAGCGGCGCGATGGTCGCGGGCCCACCCTCGTCGGTCCACACCGGGAAGGGGTGCTCGGGGGTGACGATCCCCATCTCGTCGCACATGTTGACCAGATAGTCGTAGCGGGATCGGCCGAATACCTGGGCCGGGTCCTTGGCGGTGGTCCACAGCTCGTGGTTGCCCGGCACCCAGATCACCTTCGCAAAGCGTTTACGCAGCAGGTCCAGGGACCACCGGATGTCATCGGTGCGCTCTGCGACGTCTCCGGCGACGATCAGCCAATCGTCGGGCGACGACGGATAGAGCGACTCAGTCACCGGTTTGTTGCCGGTGTGTCCGGTGTGCAGATCGCTGATCGCCCACAGGGTGGGCCGCGAGCCACGCTGAGATTCTTGGGTCGCCACGAGGTTCAAGCCTACTGAAGTAACAATCGGCCGCTTCCAGGAGAAACTAGAACAGGTTCTGATTTCTTCGATGAAGGGCTTCTGCTGACTTGTACACTCCCCGCATGATGGTCACCAGGATGCGGCTTGTCGCGGCAACGGTGGCGTTACTCACCGCGGTCGTCGTCGTTGCACAGGGCGAGGGTGCGCAGCGACCGCAGGCGGTCCGAGTCCCCGATCTGCAGCTACGTTCCACGGGCGTGCCGCTGATCGATGCCCCACCGCCCAGTCTGGTCATCCCCACCACCGACCCGTCCCCGTTCGACGCCTGCCGCGATATCCCGATCGATGTCACCGACGGGCTCGGACTCGGGTTCACCCCACCCGAGCCCGAGGACAGTGGCCGCTGCCACTACGACGCCGGTAACTACCAGCTCGCCGTCGAGCCGATCATCTGGCGCACCTACGAGCAGAGTCTCCCGGCCGACGCCGTCGAACTGACTATCAACGGGCATCGCGCCGCCCAGTTCTGGGTGATGAAGCCGACCGACTGGAACGACCGCTGGTGGGTTTCCTGCATGATCGCGTACAAGACCAGCTGGGGATTGATCCAGCAGTCGTTGTTCTATTCGCCGAAGTACTCCAACCCCGCCCCGGACTGTCTGCAGGAGAATGTGGCGCGGGGCCAACAGCTTTCGCCGTTCTACAAATTCTGAGCAGGTTTTCCGGCGCCGGTAGCCTGTCCGGGTGACCCTCGGAACTGTCCTGCGCACAAGCACCCGCCGAGCGATCAGCCGGGCCATGCGGATGCCGGCGCCGACGACGGAGTTCTGCGTGCATCGTGACGTGCGGGTGCCCATGCGCGACGGTGTCGAACTGCTCGCCGATCATTACGCGCCACGCACGTCGAGCCCGGCGGGCACCTTGCTGGTCCGCACGCCGTATCCCCGCAAATGGCCATTTACGTCGCTGTACGGGGCCATCTACGCCGCCCGCGGATACCACGTGATCCAGCAGAGTGTCCGTGGAACCCAGGGCTCCGGCGGCGAGTTCGAGCCGATCGTCAACGAGGCCGCCGACGGGCACGACACCGCTGCGTGGCTGCGAGATCAGCCGTGGTTCACCGGCTCGTTCGCGACCATCGGCCTGTCGTATCTGGGATACACCCAGTGGGCAATGTTGTCGGATCCGCCGCCCGAGTTGGCCGCCGCCGTCATCACCGTCGGGCCGCACGACTTCCACGAGGTCTCCTGGGGACGCGGTGCGTTCGCGGTCAGCGACTTCCTCGGCTGGAGCGATGCGATGGCGCATCAGGACGATCCGGCCCGACTACGCAAGATCGTGCGAGGTCTGCAGGCCGGCAGAATCGTCGAAGAGGTGGCCGGCCGAGCCCCGATGGGCGCGGCGGCACGCGAACTGCTCGGCACGAAGGCCAGGTGGTACGAGTCCTGGCTGGCAAAACCGGACGCCGGCGACCCGTACTGGGTGCCGCGGCAGATGTCGGCGGCGCTGGAACAGGTCGACGTCCCGATCCTGCTGCTCACCGGCTGGCAGGACACGTTTCTACACCAGACGCTGCTGCAGTACCGGCAGCTGCGCGATCGGGGGGCGACCGTTGCCCTGACCGTCGGCCCCTGGACCCACGGTCAGATGACGACACGAGCGGCGGCCCTGGTCGGCAGGGAGTCGTTGGCGTGGCTGGGCACGCACCTGGCCCACCAGCCGGAGCCGGACCGTAGCCCGGTGGAGGTGGAGATTGTCCACGGCGGCTGGGTCGACCTACCCGACTGGCCACCGGCTACGACGTGCGAGCAGGTGATGTATCTGGGGGCGGCGGGCGGCTTGGTCGACACCCTCCCGGCGGCGTCCCCCACACCCGCCAGTTTCACCTTCGATCCGGCCGATCCCACCCCGACGATCGGCGGCCGACTGCTCTCGCCGAGCAGCGGCTACCGCGATGACAGCGCACTGGCCGAGCGCACCGACGTCATCAGCTTCACCGGGGCGGCGTTGGCCTCCGATCTGACGGTGCTGGGAACACCGGTGGTCGAGTTGGCACATACCTGCGACAACCCCAACCACGATGTGTTCGTCCGACTCAGCGAGGTTGACCCGAAGGGCCGTTCACGCAATGTCAGCGACGGCTTCCAGCGGTACACCGGCGACGGCGACCGCGCCGGCCTGCGGCTCGAGCTAGACGACATCGCCTACCGGTTCCGGGCCGGTCACCGGATCCGGGTGATCATCGCGGGCGGTTCGCACCCGCGCTACGCCCGAAACCTGGGCACCGACGAACCCGCGCTGACGGGCCGGGCGATGGCGCCCGCCACGCACAGCGTGGCCCTCGGGGCGGGCCCGATGCCGTCACGGCTGATCCTGCCCGTCGACCGTCAGCCGACGTGCTGACCGACCCGCTCGGCAATCTCGTGCAATACGGCGTCGTCGTGCACGGGCGACCCGACTTGGGTAGCGCCCGGTAGCGAAACCCAGCTTGTGCAGCCCCCGAATTCGGGAGTGCGGGCCAAGGTGACCGCCCGCACGAGCGGGCTGGCCTGCACGACGAGCACCGTCAACAGATGCTTGGGCCGGAAGTCGAGCCGGTCGGCGCGCACCGAGTCTGCGGTCCAGATATGTAGATCGGCGATCTCGTCGAGCTGATCGGGTCGTCGAACCTCAATTGCGGCAATGACTTTCGCTGCGGCGCGGATGACGATATGGGTCTCGGTACTGTCGGCGGCGGCAGGACCGAGTAAATCCTGGTACTCGGGGCGGACCCGTTCGGCGTGGCTGTGCGCGACCGTCGGGAACAGCAGGAAATCGGTGGCCGAGACGTCGAAGCGTTTCTCATGGATTCCGCCCTTGCGCAGCAGCACGGTCTGGCTGCCTGCCAACAGAGCCTGTACCGCCGCACTCCACTCTTTGAGGGCGGCGGTCACTTCGCGGCTGCGGCGATGCGCGCACGTACCTCGGGCCGGCGCAGCGGCGGAACGGTTGTGGGCGGCTGCCGGCGCTGCGGAAGCTGGTCGAGCAGCCGGGTGGTGGTGGCCGTGACCTCCGCGACCGCCTTCTCCAAGGGTCCGACATTGGCCCCGGAGGGGCGGGTGATCCCGCTGACTTTGCGGACGTACTGCCTGGCGGCGGCCTCGATCTCCTCGTCGGTGGCAGCGGGCTCAAGCCCGCGCAGCTCGGTGATGTTTCGGCACATGCCACCACGATAGGTTGGCTCCATGACGAACGACATCCTCCTCATCGAGACCGAAGAGCGAATCCAGACCCTGACGCTGAACCGGCCACAGTCGCGCAACGCCTTGTCGTCGGCGCTGCGGGACCGGTTCTTCGCCGCGCTGGCCGACGCCGAGGCCGAGCCGGGCGTCGACGTCGTCATACTCACCGGCGCCGACCCAGTGTTCTGCGCCGGCCTCGACCTCAAGGAGCTCGGCGATTCGACAGCGCTGCCCGACATCTCGCCGCGCTGGCCCGCGATGACCAAACCCGTGATCGGCGCGATCAACGGCGCCGCGGTCACCGGCGGCCTCGAGTTGGCCCTGTACTGCGATGTGCTGATCGCGTCGGACCGGGCCAGGTTCGCCGACACGCACGCCCGGGTGGGGCTGCTTCCGACGTGGGGCCTTTCGGTGCGACTTCCGCAGAAGGTGGGCGTCGGAATGGCCAGGCGCATGAGCCTGACCGGCGACTACCTGTCGGCCGACGACGCACTGCGGGCCGGTCTGGTCACCGAGGTGGTACCGCACGACCAGCTGTTGACGGCCGCGCGGGCAGTTGCCACGTCAATCGTCGGTAACAACCAGCACGCGGTCCATGCACTGCTGGATTCCTATCACCGCATCGATGCCGCGCAGACCGATGCGTCGTTGTGGATCGAAGCCGAGTCGGCGCGCAAGTGGATGCGCAGCACCAGCGGCGACGATATCGCCGCCAACCGCGACGCCGTGCTGGACCGCGGTCGGGCCCAGGTGCGGTAACGCCGGCCCGTTCCACCCTTTGCGGGTCCGACTCAGGCCGGGCTGGTCCCCGCCACCAGCCAGCGTCCCGATAACGCCCGCCAGCCGACGAAGACCAACCGCAGCACCATGAAGGTGGTCAGGCCCGACCAGATGCCGAACAGTCCCCACCCGAACGCCAGTGACAGCCAGATCAACGGGAGGAACCCGAGTAGCGCACTGGCCAGGGTGGCGTTGCGCATGAAACGCGCATCTCCCGCGCCGAGCAGCACCCCGTCAAGCGCGAAGACGATCCCGGCGATCGGCAGCTGGGCCACCAGGAACCACCACGGCACCCCGATCTCGTCGAGCACCGACCGATCGTCGGTGAACAGCGCCGGGATCACCGATCCGCCGATCGCGATCACCGATGCGAGCAGCGCCGCCGCCACTGCCGAGAAAATCGTCACCCGCCAGGCCACCGACCTCGCATGCGCGGTGTGACCACCGCCCAGGGCGGCCCCGACGAGAGATTGCGCCGCGATCGCCAACGAATCCAGCACCAGCGCAAGGAAACTCCATAGCTGCAGCACCACCTGATGCGCGGCCACCGCAGCCGCCCCGAAGCGGGCGGCCACCGCAGCCGCCGACACGAAACACGCTTGGAAGGCCAGGGTGCGCACCAGCAGATCGCGCCCCATCACCACCTGGGCCCGTAGCACCACGGGTAGTGGGCGCAGTGGCACCCGCTCGGCGAGCAGCGCCGACAGGAACAGCAGTCCGGCCAGCGACTGCCCCGCCAGGTTGGCCACCGCCGAACCCGTCAGCCCGAGCCGAGGCAGACCCAGCCAGCCGTACACCAGCACCGGACACAACACCGCCGACAACGCGAACCCGGCGATCACGAACCGCAACGGACGTGCAGTGTCCTGCACACCCCGCATCCAGCCGTTCCCTGCCAACGAAATCAGGATCGCCGGGGCGCCGAGGACTGCGATCCGCAGCCACGGCAAGGCTTGCGCCGCGATCTCGCCGCCATCAGCTATAGCCCAAACCAGTGGAGCCCCAACGACTTCGACGACCAGAGCAATCACGGTGCCCAGCCCGATCGCCAGCCAGGTGGCCTGCACACCCTCACCGACCGCGGACGGGCGGTCGCCGGCTCCGAAATACCGGGCCGACCGGGCGGTCGTCCCGTAGGACAGGAAGGTCAGTTGCGAGGCCACCAGGCCGAGTACCAGGCCGCCGATCGCCAAGCCGGCCAACGGCAGCGCGCCCAGGCGTCCGACGACCGCGAGGTCGAACAGGAGATAGAGCGGTTCGGCAGCCAGCACGCCAAGCGCCGGCAGCGCCAGTCCGGCTATCCGCCTCCCCGACGGGACAGCGGTTGCCTCAGCCAAGGGCTGAACTCAGCGCCTGGACCACCTCGTCGGCCGATCCCGTCGCCGAATAACCCGCGGCGAGCCGGTGCCCGCCGCCGCCGAACGTCATGGCCACCGCCGCCAGGTCAAATGTCTTGGCGCGCATGGATACCGACCAGTGCTGTGGCTCGATCTCCTTGAACACCGCAGCGACCTCGGCCTGCTGGGTGGTGCGAACGATGTCGACGATGCTCTCGACCTCTTCCGGCCTGGCATCGGCCCACTCCCGGTAGCCGACGACGGCGTACACCAGTCCGCGGCCGCCGGCCGCGTCGGGCTTCAGCCGCGCAGAGGACAGCACCCGCGACAGCATCGGCAGCCACGCGAACGGGTGGGTGTCCAGCAGGGTGCGGCTGATCGTCGCGTTGTCCACCCCCAGTTCGACCAGGCGCGCGGCGAGCCGGTGGGCACGGGCGCTGGCCCAGCGAAACGATCCGGTGTCGGTGGTCAGCCCGGCGTACAGGCAGTGTCCGATGGCTGGGTCGATCGCCTCGCCCCAGGCGTCGAGCAGCTCGGCGATCAGCAAAGTGGTCGAATCCGCGGACGGGTCGACGTAGTTGGCGGTCCCGAACAGCTGATTGGAAGCGTGATGGTCGATGACCAACACCTCCACGTCGCGGTGTTGGGGCTCGACCAGCTCGCGCAGCGCGCCGAGCCGGTTGATGCTCGGAATGTCGACCGTGACCACCAGATCGGCATCGGTGCTGACCTCGTCGGGAGAGACCAGCAAATGACCGCCCGGCAGGCTGCACAGCGACTCCGGCAACGTGGCGGGGGCGGCGAAACTGACCTCGACGGCCCTGCCTGAGCGCTCCAGCACCTGAGCCAGCGCGAGGCCGGCTCCGATGGTGTCCGCGTCGGGGAAAACATGGCAGATCACTACGACACTCTGTGCAGCAACCAGCACTTCGACTGCTTCATCGGCGCCTACCCGGCGTCCAGCTACGACAGTGTCAGTCTTCGGGTCGATCGCGGTCAACGGATTCCTCAGCGTCCCACTCGTCAGTGTCGTCGTCAGCTCCCCCGGTAGCCTCTTCCACCCCACTCACACGGTACGGGTCCGCTTCACCGGCCGGCTTGGCGCCCTCCCGAACCCTGGCGAGTTCGGCGTCGGCCGCGCGCGCACGGGCCAGCAGCTCCTCCATTTTCTGGGACGTCTCAGGAACCTTGTCCAGCGCGAACGTCAGCGTCGGGGTGAACCGCACGCCGGTGCCGGCCCCGACCCGGGTCCGCAGGGTGCCTTTGGCCCGTTCCAGGGCTGCGGCCGCACCTGCGTAGTCCGGATCGTCGTCGAGAGTCACGCCACGCACCGTGTAGTAGACGGTGGCGTCGTGCAGATCACCCGTCACCTTCGTGTCCGTGATGGTCACGAAGGCCAACGGGGGATCTTTGATCTCGAACTCGATCGCTGAGGCGACTATGGTGCCGATGCGCTTGGAGAGCCGACGGGCCCGTCCTACATCAACCATTACGACGCTCCACCTAGACCCGTGCCTTCATTGTCTTGTTCGCTTCGCTCATCTAGACGCGCGCCTTTTCGACCAGTTCGTACGTCTCGATGACATCGCCTTCTTTGATGTCGCCGTACGTCAGCGTCAGACCGCACTCATAACCCTCGCGCACCTCGGTGGCGTCGTCCTTCTCCCGCTTGAGCGAGGACACGGTCAGGTTCTCGGCGACCACGACGTTGTCGCGGAGCAGACGGGCCTTGGCGTTACGCCGCATGATGCCCGACTGGACCAGGCAGCCTGCGATGTTGCCGACCTTGGACGATCGGAAGATCGCCCGGATCTCGGCGCGGCCGAGCTCCTTCTCCTCGTAGACCGGCTTGAGCATGCCCCTGAGCGCGGCCTGGATCTCATCGATGGCCTGGTAGATCACCGAGTAGTACCGGATGTCGACACCTTCGCGGTTCGCCAGCTCGGTGGCCTTGCCCTCGGCGCGGACGTTGAACCCGATGATGATCGCGTCCGACGCCGACGCCAGGTTGACGTTGGTCTCGGTGACACCACCGACGCCGCGGTCGATGACGCGCAGTTCCACCTCATCGTCGATCTCGATGCCGAGCAGCGCCTCTTCCAGCGCCTCGACGGTGCCAGAGTTGTCGCCCTTGAGGATCAAGTTCAGCTGCGAAGTCTCCTTCAACGCTGCATCGAGATCATCCAGGCTGATGCGCTTGCGGGTCCGTGCCGCCAGCGCGTTGCGCTTACGGGCACTGCGACGATCGGCGATCTGACGGGCAATGCGGTCTTCGTCGACCACCAGCAGGTTGTCACCGGCGCCCGGCACCGACGTGAAGCCGATGACCTGGACCGGCCGCGACGGCAGCGCCTCGTGGACGTCTTCGCCGTGCTCGTCGACCATGCGACGGACCCGCCCGTAGGCATCGCCTGCCACGATCGAGTCGCCGACCCGCAGCGTGCCGCGCGCAATGAGCACGGTGGCCACCGGACCGCGACCGCGGTCCAGGTGCGCCTCGATCGCCACACCCTGGGCTTCCATGTCGGGGTTCGCCCGCAGATCCAGGGAGGCGTCGGCGGTCAGCAGGACGGCTTCGAGCAGCGCGTCGATATTCGTGCCGTTCTTGGCGGAAATGTCGACGAACATGGTGTCGCCACCGAACTCCTCGGCCACCAGGCCGTATTCGGTGAGCTGCGACCGGATCCGCTGGGGATCCGCGCCTTCCTTGTCGATCTTGTTGACCGCCACCACGATCGGCACGTCGGCTGCCTGCGCGTGGTTGATGGCCTCCACCGTCTGCGGCATGACGCCGTCGTCGGCCGCGACCACCAACACCGCGATGTCGGTGGCCTTGGCACCACGGGCACGCATGGCGGTGAACGCCTCGTGACCGGGGGTGTCGATGAAGGTAACCAGTCGCTCGTTGCCCTCCAGCTCGGTCAGCACCTGGTAAGCACCGATGTGCTGGGTGATGCCGCCGGCCTCGCCCTCGCGGACCGTGGCGTTGCGGATCGTGTCCAGCAGGCGCGTCTTGCCGTGGTCGACGTGACCCATGACGGTGACGACCGGCGGACGGAACTCCAGGTCGTCCTCGCCACCCTCGTCCTCGCCGTAGGTGAGGTCGAAGGAGGACAGCAGCTCGCGGTCCTCGTCTTCCGGGGACACGACCTGAACGATGTAGTTCATCTCGCTGCCGAGCAGTTCGAGGGTCTCATCACCCACGGACTGGGTGGCGGTCACCATCTCGCCGAGGTTGAACAGCGCCTGTACCAGCGATGCCGGGTTGGCATCGATCTTGTCGGCGAAGTCCACCAGGGATGCGCCACGGGCCAACCGGATGGTCTCGCCGTTGCCCTGCGGCAACCGCACGCCACCAACGACCGGTGCCTGCATGCTTTCGTACTCGGCGCGTTTCGCCCGCTTCGACTTGCGGCCACGACGGACTGCGCCACCGGGACGACCGAACGCACCTGCCGCGCCACCGCGCTGGCCGGGACGACCGCCGCCACCGCCGCCGCCGGGGCGACCACGGAAACCACCGGCTGCCGCGCCGCCTGGGGCGCCG
>NZ_JACKTY010000025.1 GCF_025822605.1 Mycolicibacterium komossense
ACACCGGAAGGACAAACCCACACCGACCTAAGAATCACCGCACGGGGTGGATACATTTATCCGGCCACCAACGGATACTTCAACTTGGCCATTGACACCTCCGCCACGTTCCGATCCACGTTGATGCGCTTCGATCACAGTCGCCAGTGGGCCTAACGACATCGAATCTAACGAGTGTTGAAAGGGCTGCCGTCAGGGTGCCTACGGCACCCGTGGTGGTACCAGATTCTCAAGTTCCAGCGGGTGGCGTTGACGAGTGCTCAAGTTCTAAAGATCAAAAGATGGCTGGCCAGAAAAGAGAGCAAGTCATCGATGGGTGCCGCGCAACGTGCCGCTCATCTGGACACGCTGAAGGATGTCCGAACTATTACTGGGTGACGTTCGCCTAACGCCCGTGGGTAGCGCCCGGGTAAGTGCCCGTCCGCGATTATTAGCCTATCTAGCAAGTCTCATAAGAAAGCAGCCGATTTGAAAATAACCTCCCCGGGGATGATGTCTGTGTTCGTCACGCCGCATGCCGCTGGCGGTGTCGACATCAGGCAGGGTGACCATCTCGTACGTATCCCGCCCGCGGTGGCCCGCATCGCCGTAGACGCAATCAACGACCATCTTGAGGGCATCCCCGATCCCGCGCACCACCATCGTCGCAGGGGCCGCACAGTGACTCCGACCGCGATCACCATCACGCACGCCGACGGCAGTACGACCACTGTCCCGCTGGCGGCATCACCCGGCGGCGGCTACCAAACCGTTGACGAGACGTTCTCCGCTTACGTGGACGTGACCCGCTCTGGCAGGCCCGCAGCTACGACGCCCGCGAAAGCTCGCTGGGCCTCCTAACGCCGGGACTGCGTTAACGCGCGCCCCCGAACTGCCGTCCTGGCCCCATAGCTGCGACGTCTTGGCGTAGTCGGTCGCCGTGGAACAGTTTTCTATATTCGTATTCTGGTTATGCGACCTGCGATCACCGCCATTGGACACAATCGTTCCCCGCGCCTGCCCATCGCGGATCGCAACGCCGATCCCGCGATGGGCTGCCCGCCCCTGTCGTCCTATCTGGGGCGCAACGCCCTCTGTACTCCCGTCGCCCCGGTCTGAGCGTTCTCCGCGCTCCCGGGGCGGCGGGCTTAATCTTCCACGCGTTTTTTCTCCCGGCCGGTGCGTCTGTTCGTTCCCGCGGCCGGGCCTCCTTCGCGCGTGGAAAACCCCCCGCCGTGCTCGGTTCTTTGTTGCCGACACGTCGCCAAGTGCCCCCGTTCACGGGATGAGCGGCAGCGGCGGGGTCAAACTTCGGATGTTTGCTGACGACTCGCAACAGTCTGCCAATCAAGAATCTACAGAAGGGATACCTGCCATCGCGATCCATTTGGACGTTTTGCTCAGACTTCAAGATCGTCAGCTCCGATCGGATACCGACAAGCTTGAGCGCGATCTGAAATCTGACTTTGAACGAATCGGCACCAACGCCGGTGCGGCACAGGGCAAGGCGCACGGCGATGCTTACGCCAGGACCTTGTCCCCCCGGTTGAAGAAAGCAACAAAAGACGCCGCTGACGCTGCCGATTTAATCGCGGTAAAAGAGGCAGATTTGTTCGCGGCCCGTACCACGTCCGAGGGCATCTCCCGCCGCTACGCACAGACAGAAAGTGAACTCGCCCAACGTCGCCGGGAAAACGTCCGTGACATCGGTGCCGAGACCAAACTAGAGAACGACCTCATGAAGGCGCGCATCGCGTCGGCGAACGTGCTTAAGCAGGTCGCGAAAATCGAAGCCGACCGCAACAGTGCCAGCCGCAAGCTCGGTGACGCCCAGCGCACCGTGCAAGATCTCACGCCCGCAGTCAGTGGGGTCGAATCGCTCGGCACCGCGCTGAGTGGTCTTAGCAAGTTCGCGATGCCGGGTGCAGTGCTGGCCCTAGCACCCGCCCTAGTCCAGGTTGTCGGTGTCGCAACGGCTGCGTCCCAGGCGATCTGGCTGTTGCCTGCCGCTGCTGGTGCTGCGGGTGCCGCCTTCGGAACAATAGCGCTTGCTACACATGGTTTTTCGGACGCAATTGATTCGATGTCCGACCCCAAAAAGTTCGCGGCCGCACTCAATAATCTGAGTCCGAACGCGCAAAAAGCGGCCATCACGCTGAAATCTCTTGTGGCCGGACCGATTAAAGACCTGCGAGAGGCGACACAAGACAGTTTCTTCGCAGGCATCGGACCCGAGTTGCAGAAGCTGTCCACGACGCTGTTGCCCTCGGTCCAAGGTATGACGACGACCATCGCCGGCGTTTTTAACCAGATGTTCCAGGGCATCGGCAACCAGCTGATGACGCCGGAAACCGGCGCCGCGCTAAGTCAGACTATGTCCAATATCGGCGCAGCATTTCAGGCCGCAGCACCCGCCGCGCAATCGATGACCCGCGCTATTACCGACATTATGGCCGTAGGTTCCAGTGCGCTGGCCCCGCTCGCCACGAGCATCAGCAACGCGGCGTCTGAGTTCGCACGGTTCATTCAGTCCGCCTCTGCTAGTGGTCAATTGCAGAGTTGGCTAGCCGGTGGTATCAGTGCCTTCCAACAGCTTTCCGGTGTCGCAGGCAATTTCATTAGCGCCTTCGGCAAGCTCGCCCCGATTGGCGAGGAGTCGCTGCCAGCCATCGTAGATGCCTTGAACACAGTTGCGGAGATGCTGCCTACCATTGCGTCGGTAGCGACCAATGCGGGCAACGGATTTGAGACGTGGGCCGGACCGCTCCAGCTAGTTAAAGTCATTTTCGACGGACTCGATACGCAAGTCGGCAGAGTCGCCACGCAGATCCCGGCCGCGACTAATCCACTGCGGGTTATCTCCAACATCGCGAATTCGATTCGCTGGCTGTTAGATCCGAATTATCGCGACTCCCAAAGTCCAGAGGCGCTAGCTCAGCAGAAGTTAGACGATGCGTTGACCCGCGCCGGGATGCAGCTGCCCGGCGCGGCCCCCGGCGCAGCAACCGGTCCCGGTAATCCGGCGGCTGACCGCTGGCTTACCGCAGACAATGCCGCGCACCCACCTAGCGCCAATGGATTGCCCGCCGGTACGTATCGCAGGCGTGATGGTTCGATCGGCTATGCCCCCACCCCGTCTATGCAGGACGCTATCCCCACGTCATTGGGTGGCCCTAACGGAAGCTACAACCCGTCGGGCGGCGGTTCTGCTAGTGAGCGCGACAAGATACGGGCGGGTCTCAACCCGGCCGACTACTTACCCGCTGGCATGCCGACGGCCGCGCCAGGTGGCGGCGGCTTACTGGCGAACGTCCCGTCTGGTCATTACGTAGACCCGGGCGGCACGTTCGATCTGTCTCAAGGTCTCGCTGACTGTTCAAGTGCGGTAGGCGATCTCGTCAAGGAGATGGACGGCTTACCTATGGGTGGCGCTGACCGGTTGAACACCGGTAATGCTGCTACGTGGCTCCCGGCGCATGGCTTCTTGCCGAACAACACAGGTGCGAATATTCCCGGCGCGATGAACGTTGGCTACGACCCGGCGCATATGCAGGCCACGTTGCCTGACGGCACTCCCTTCAACTGGGGCAGTGACGTGGCGGCTGCCAATCGCGGGATCGGCGGAACGGGCGCATTCGATCCGGCATTCACGTCGCATTACTACCGGCCGGGTGGAAGCACTTATGGCGCTCCCGGTTACGTAGACCAGAGCGCGGTAACCGAAGCAAGGCAGGACGTTTGGAAGTCGGGGTATAACCTCCAACAGTCGCGCATGGATGAGGCTGTTCTCGGCAAAGACCCCACGGCAACGGGTTTGGAGAAGAGTGCCGCCCACGAGAAGGTTATCGAAGATGGTTGGGCGTACCAAAAAGCGCTAGACAAGCTCTCCGAGGCCCAACAGGGCACGTGGAAGAAACTTTCCGATTCGGCTAACCAGTACAGCAATGGCATGCAACAGATCGGTGCCACGCTAGATTCCGACTTCGGCGTCTCAAAGGGACTGCCGGGCATCTTTGAGAACCTCACGAAGATGCTTGGCGGCCTGGCCATGGCACCGGTTGTCGGGGCGCTGAGTGGCGTCACCGCGGCTTACGGCACCGCGGGTCCTGGCTCGGGATTGCTGGGAATGCTGGCACCGCGGACGAATGCCAATGGCCAGCAGATGCCAAACATTCTCGGACAGTATCCAGATGCCAAGGATGGCCAGCCCGGCGCAAGACCGGCGGGTATCGCGCCATCTGACACTGTCCCGGCGATGCTCACCCCCGGTGAGTTCGTCGTACCGAAGGGGCCAGCCCAGCATTTCGGGCCGGAGCTGGAACAGATTCGCGGCTACGACAAGGGCGGGCGGGTCGTCGGCGATGTGAATTCGGCACCCAAGCCAGCCGCAACCAGGCCAGCCGCACCCGCACCGGGAATGCCCGGTGGTCCTCCGATAGCACCTATGGCACCTCCAGGGGCACCGGGTGGCATTGGTGGCCCAGGCGGCCCCCCTGGTGGACCGCTGCCGGGACCTGCCGACCAAAAAGCGGGAGGTACGGCAACGCGCGACACCGCACAGCGGGGCATCACACAGGGCGAAGGCCTACCCGCGTCTGATGGCATCGGCTTTAGTGGCGGCATCATCGGCGCCGCAGAGTCAGCAGCCGCATCGGGTGCCGGTGCTTTCCCTGGAGGCGCAGCGGCAGCGGCAGGCGCACAGATCGGTATCGATGAGATTAACCGTGCCATTGGCTTTGGCGCCCAAGCGGCCGGTATCGGCGTCGAAGGCCTCATGCAGACCTTCTTGCCAGTCGAGTCTGAACTCGCCGACCCGATGCGAGGTTGGTTCGGCAAAATTCTCGGCGGTGTGGCTGGAATCCGGCCTGCTGCAAAGAATGTCGCCGGTGGCCTGACGGACAAGATTCTGGGCAAGGGACCGGATAAGGGTCAGGACCCGCTCACTGCTCAACAGGTCGCAGACAACAGCACCACGCAGAACAACAACCAGTCGAGCGTCACCAACCACAACACGATCGATTACCACGCCAGCGCAGCTCAGTCCCAGGACGCGAATTTCGCGGCGTTCTCTGAGCACGTCGCTAACCAGAATGCGATGCCGGGGCAGAGGTGAAGCGGCCGTGTCTCGATTGTGGCGCGTTGTCACCAAACACAAGGTGCCCGGCGCACACCCGTCGATGGCGGAATGCCAGATATGAACATCCGGCATTCAAGGCGTGGGGCAAGCCCTTCGGTGTCTGCGCGCTCCAGATCCTTTGCAGCGGAGCGCGTGCCACCACGTGGGACCACATCAGTGGGGACAGTACGGATCACCGGCTGTTGAACAGGCAGCCAGCGTGCCGACCGTGCAACTCCAGCAAGGGCTGCAAGCGTGCTTGACCAAGGCCCAGACGATGCCGAAGAGGTCGTTGCCACTCTCCTGAATGTGGTGTTTCCCAGCGCCATTACGCGCCGGAACAATGACGTGTTGCCCTTCGCCATCGTCCGCACCTTGGACGGCAAAGAAGATGTTGAGTGCGGGACGGCAGACGCCGTCGTGAACGTTCGTGTTGTCTGCGACAAGAGGTTGGGAGAGGTTGCGGCGGCGGTGCAATGCAGCAATGTGCACCGCCAGATGCTGGAGCAATCGCAGTACCTAGACGACATCGTGCTAGCCAGTGGTCGGATGGCGTCTGTCGACTTCGTCAGGGTCGTCTCTTGGGACTGCCCCCAGTTTGGTTGACTCCTGACCTGTGAGGATTCGTCCTTGCTGGAAGGATCAATCTCGTGCCGAAACCGTTTCCTGCCGAGTTCCGAGCC
>NZ_JACKTY010000026.1 GCF_025822605.1 Mycolicibacterium komossense
GATGGCGCGGAGCAGCTCGTTGTCGAAGCCGGTGAACTGGCCGGCCGAGTTGATGCAGATGCTGGGCGGTGCGTCCGACAAGGTGCCGCAGATGCTGGGCGGTGCGTCCGACAAGGTGCCGACGGTGAGTACGCCGGGGGTGCTCAGGCCGAGGTTCTCAGCCCGCACCGTGTCCAGCGGGGCAGTGGTGGCCGCGGCGGCCAGGTTGGTGGGCAGCGCGCTGGCCGCGGCGGCCAGGTTGGTGGGCAGCGCGCTGGCACTGTCCACGCCGGGGGGCGCGCACTGGTCGACGTCTGCGCCTGCCGGTGCTGCGCACAGCAGCC
>NZ_JACKTY010000027.1 GCF_025822605.1 Mycolicibacterium komossense
CTGAGCCGCCGCTT
Source organism: Mycolicibacterium komossense (assembly GCF_025822605.1). Lineage (GTDB taxonomy): Bacteria > Actinomycetota > Actinomycetes > Mycobacteriales > Mycobacteriaceae > Mycobacterium > Mycobacterium komossense. The sequence goes on from NZ_JACKTY010000027.1 coordinate 15, forward strand.
GGCGTCTTTGGGGCTGATGCGTAGTGCGGTGGTCAACACATCGCTGAAATTCTTCGCGCCCAACTCTTTCGCCGACCCGTCGCGCATCAACGTCCCGATCAAGCGGTGTTCGATCACCGGCTGACACCGCGTCAGCGTGTCCAACCGCACCAACACCTGCACCACGTCAGGACCGGTCAACTCGTCCCACGAC
>NZ_JACKTY010000028.1 GCF_025822605.1 Mycolicibacterium komossense
AGTAGACCCAGACCGAGGGGTCGCTGGGTGGGTAGTTCATGCAGACGTCGGTGAGTAGACCCAGACCGAGGGGTCGCTGGGTGGGTAGTTCATGCAGACGTCGGTGGAGTTGGCGACGACGCCTTTGTTGTTGAAGAACAGTTTGGCCCAGTTACCCCAGTGGGTGGCGACCTGTTCGTAGTAGACGTTGGTGGCGGTGTCCTCGGAGTACTGCCGCCGACCGGCGGCGTCGAGGGAGAAGAACCAGTAGATGCGATCGCGGGCCATCTGCTCGATGTCCGGGCCGCGGTTGTTGTAGTCGATCATGTACCGGGAGTAATAGATCGGCTCGACGTCGCGGGCCGCGGCCATGTACTGCTCGACGGTGCACTGGGTTTTGATGATCCGGTTGGGGATCGGGTAGTCGTCGCTGGCGTCGGCGGCGGCCAGGCCGGGCACGCTGGCCATCGCAGCGGCCACGGCCAGTGCGGCGACGCCGGCTCGAACGAACCTGCTCTTGTCAGATCGGCGCATCGCGCTCACCTCACCTTTCAGCTTTGCGGGACTGCGGCTGNCTGCAGGACAGGCAGTTTGTCGGGGCAGTAGTAGTTGATCGAGGAACCCAGGAACTGCCAGGCCTGCGCGGTGCTGCTGCCCTTGGGCAGTTGCAAGGAGATGAAGTGCGCGGACTTGTAGGCGTCGCCGTCAAGACCGTCATACATCCGTTTGCAGGCGATCTTGCCGATCCAGGCGTTGTAGTCACGCGGACCGTAAATCCCGAAGCTGTGCAGATCATTGGCGAAATCCGTATCAGGATCAGCCTGCGCAGCAGGCGATCTTGCCGATCCAGGCGTTGTAGTCACGCGGACCGTAAATCCCGAAGCTGTGCAGATCATTGGCGAAATCCGTATCAGGATCAGCCTGCGCAGCGGGGGCCAGGACTACTGCGGCGGAGGTGAGCACAGCGGCAAGAAGAGCGCCTTTCATATCGGAGATCTTAGCCTGTCTAAGCCTATAAGTCCTACCCAGGGCGCCATTTGCCAGACGGCGGCGCAGCTGCTCTAGGCGAGCGCGACGGGACGACCGAACTGCGTGCGCACGCCGGGGGAGTAGAGGGCGCGCATTCGGTCACCCGCCGGGCGCACGCCGCTGGCCGAGAGCAGATCGTCGGCGAGATCGACGACCTGTGCGCTGCGCAGCGGCCATGGGCCGTGCGTATTCGGCACCCACCACGTCCGGCCGCCCTTGCGGGTGTGCGCGCCCCAGCGGGCGGTGAGCCACACCTCCAGCGGAGTCGGGGCCACCGGCTCCCCGATGGCGATCGTCAGGTGGCTGCGCAGGCCGCGCCGGGGCCAGCGCCGCACGCTGTCATAGGTGATGCGATCACCGGATCTCGTCGTGCGCATCCGCGCCCAGGTGTAGGGCACTCCCATCCCGAGGCGGACCACCGGCACCACCGCCAGCCGTGCTGTTTCCAGCGAACAGAACAACACGCCGTGGCGCCCCGCATCGTCGGTCGAGTACAACCGGATGTTGGTCTCCAGGAACCGGCCGAAATACGGCAGTGCAAACACCGATCCGCCAATTGCTGTGCGGGACATGGTGAATGGCACCAAAGCGACGTAGGTCAGGCCGTCGCAGAACACATCCGGCCGGGTCCAGCGCGGGAACAGATGCTCGACGGTTTCCGGCTCCACAGGCCAGTGCACGAACGTCAGATCGGCCCAGCTCTGGTCGAGGTAGACACCGCCGACCAACGGTGGCGGATCCACCGGGTAGTCCCGCAGGGCCGGGTCGATCACCGTCAGCCCGGCGGCGCAGGAGGTAGTGGGGCAGGCGGCGGCGGAGCCAGCAGTCGCTGCAGATCCGGCTTCATCGCCTGCAATTGACCGCCCCAGTAACCCCAGCTGTGCGTGCCATTGGGCGGAAAGTTGAACACGGCGTTGCGCCCGCCGGCGGCCAGGTAGCTCTCCTGGAACTGCTTGTTGGTGTTCAGCGTGATGTTCTCCAGGAACCCGGCGCTGAACAGCCCGCCGGCATTGGCGTCACCGCTGGAATCCAAGTCCGACGGGGTGCCGGTACCGCAGTAAACCCAGACCGCGGTGCCGTTGGCCACCAGCCTGCGGACGTTGACCATCGGATCGTTGCGCCGCCAGGCCACATCGCTGGCCGGGCCCCACATGTTCCCCGCGCTGAATCCGCCGGCATCCTTCATGGCAAGGCCGATCATCGTGGGCCACAGCCCAAGTGACGGGTTGAGGAATCCGGACAGCGAGGCGGCGAAGATGAACTGGCTGGGATGCCAGATCGCCAGGGTCAGCGCCGAACCGCCGGACATGGACAGCCCGACCACGGCATTGCCGGTCGGATCGATGCCCCTGTTCTGCGCCAGCCAGATCGGGAGTTCCTGGGTCAGGAAGGTCTCCCACTTGTAGGTGAACGTCCCCGCGCTGCCCTTCGCGGGCTGGTACCAGTCGGTGTAGAAACTGGACTGCCCGCCCACCGGCATCACCATCGATACGCCGGACTCGTAGTACCACTCGAACGCAGCGGTGTTGATATCCCAGCCGTTGGCGTCGTCCTGGGCCCGCAGACCGTCTAGCAGATAGACGGCATGCGGTCCACCGCCCTGGAACTCGATGCGGATGTTGCGGCCCATCGACGGGGACGGCACGTCGATCTGCTCGACCGGCAGGCCTTCGCGTGAATAGGCATGAGCGACCGCCGACACGCCAGCCACCATCAGGAGGCCGGGCAGCATCGCGGTCAGCACCGTCATGACGCCGTACCGGAACGCATTCACCCGACCAGCTAAGCCCAGGTCTGGGATGGGGCCGGTAGCCCACGCTGGCCGTAACCGGCTTGTTATCAGGCGTTCCGGATCCTCTGGTTTCGGCGTCTGGCCGTCACCGGCCGACGCACCGCATAGGGCCACGGCGCATTTCGCTCGGGAATCGACTCGGTGCGGGCTGTCTTGAGCTGCGTTCTGAGGTGCTGCCGCAGCGCGTCGAGGTCGGGGTCGGCCCAGCGGTTGTCGACTTCGATCGGATCGGTGGTCAGATCGTAGAGTTCCCACTGGTCGTCCAGCGGGGACATCCGGTACGCCTCGCCGCCGATACCGTTCGCCGCCAGGTGCCGGACACCGGGTTCGGTCCACGTCGCGGGGTCGTCGAAACTGCGGACCAGCTTCCACAGGTGGCCTGCGCCGTGGGCGGCGGCCGCCTCGTCGACGTGGACGACGAGGCCTTCGAAGTTGGACGCGACATGAGCAGGGATCTGAATCCGCAGCGGTGCAGGAGGTTTCACCGTCTGTTTCAACCGGCGAGCGAGGCCCGAGGCCCGGCTGTCACCGTCGAGCATGTTATCGCGGGTCATCAGGTACACGGCGCGAGTGTCATCGGCGCGCGCACCGTCGACCACCGGCATGAGGTCCCGGCCGGGCAGATCATGCACCTCGGAAAACGACTCGGCGAGAGTGGCTGCGACCGCTCGGGTGTCGACGCCGGCCGCCGCGAGCAACGTGGGGACGAGGTCGATATGCGAGGTCGGTGCCGTGACGACTCGGGGCGCGGTGGCGTTGGCACCGATCCGGGCGATGACGAACGGAACCCGCGTCGCCTCGTCGTACAGGTTGAACCATTTCTGGTGCAATCCGCCGTGCGCGCCGAGGAGGTCGCCGTGATCGGCCGTGCGGACCAGCACCGCGTGGTGGGAACCTCCCTCGGTGACCGCGCGGCGGACGCGATCGATCGGCCCGTCGACCTCGGCATGCAGGCGGTAGTAGAGATCGCGATAGCGCTGGGCGTTGCGGTCGTAGGTCCGGTTTATCGCTGCTGCCGGACCGTAACCGGAGTAGTACGCCTCCCTGAAGGCGATCTGCGCTGCCGGCTTTGTCGCCAGGTCCTCGTCCGCGGTCGGCGCGGCGGGTACCGGCGGCGGGTCCGATGGCGACGGTTCGACCGGGCTGCTCCGCACCCAGGTGGGGAAGAGCACGATGTCGTGCGGGTTGACGAAACTGGCGACCAGCAGGAACGGGCGCAAGGCATCGACGTCACCGGCCCGTCGTCGAGCGTAGCGGTCTTCCAGCCAGGCGACCACTCGATCGGCGATCAACGGGTCGCGCCGAAAACCGCTGTTGGCCAACAACGCTCCGTGCGGCTCAGGGCCGACCCAGCCGGCGAAGCCGTACGGGCCCAGCGGGTCGGCGTCGAGGTAGCGCTGCACCGCGGCGGCATCGACCGTGCCGTCATCGTCGTTCGTGGCGAGCGCGCCACCACCGGTCGGGGCGGGCAGATCAGCGTGGGAGATATGCCATTTGCCGTCGTAGTGGGTGTCGTACCCCGCGGCGCGTAACCAGTTACCGAGCGTCGGCACCTCGCCGCTGCGCAGCCAGCGCATCCGGGAGTCGTCGAACATCTTTCCGAGGCCGTCGGTCTGGGTGACGCCGTGCAGATCGGGATACTGGCCGGTGAAGATGGTCGGGCGGCTGGGCACACACGCCAGCGATCCGGTGTAGTGCCGACGGAAGCTGACCCCGTGCTCGTCGAACCATCTTCTGCCGGAGAGTATTTCGTCACGCCAGGCCAATATCTCCGGCGCCTCGTACGGCGGGACGGCCCGCTCCTCGTCGGTCATCACGATCACGATGTCGGGACGGTCCGACAGGTGCTCAGCCACGGCGGGACTCAACACTGTCGGCGAGCCCGGCGAGCATCGCATCGGACTGTTTGGCCAGCACCCGACACACGACGTGCTCGACACCCCTTCCGAGGTGCCGGGGCAGGCGGCGGCTGGTGTCGACTGTGCTGGTCAAGGTCACGACTGTGCCGTTGGTGGCGGTCGGCGTCAGCTTCCAGCGGTTGCTGACCTGTCCGACCCATGCCGGCAATCCGGTGATGTCGTAGGCCAGTTCGGTTGACGGGGTGAAAGCGGTGATCCGCTCGACGAGCGTGTTGCGTCCGATCTGCACGCGGCGCGCCGTCCCGATCGGGGTGGCAGTTCCCTCGGAGTGACCGTGTTCCAGCACGCTGGAGTGATCCACGTTGTCGGCCCATCCGCTGAGGGCGCCGAAGTCGGCCAGCACCTCCCAGATCGCCTGCGGGCCCGCCGCTATCGTCCGGTAACGACTGATCTGAGATGCCACAGCACCCGAGACTAGTGCCCGTTGCCGTGATCTGGGCCGGACCGCTCGATCCCTGCCATCCGACGATCAATTGCTGCCAGTGGAATTAAAGCGCCCGGCAGCGGAGTTGGACCACTCAGACCGGCCAGAATGACCACCAGACAGGCCGCAACAGGGTTCGAGCGCGATCCGCTTGAACCAGGAGGAGTAAGCACCGTGAAGAATCTCGGATTTGCCACCGTCGTTGCCGGCGCCTTGGCCGCGGGGGTCGTCGGGCTCGCCGCGCCCGCGCAGGCGGCCGTCGTCGACGCCCCGGCTGCCGTGACTTCGATCCTCGTTCCCGCCGGAATCGATCACCATTCGTGGCTGGACCAGATCACGCCCGATGTGCACGTACCCAAGGTGGACACCTCGGTTCAGCACAGCGGCCGCTGACCATCGGAACGCACAAGGCGCACCCCGAGCGGGTGCGCCTTGTGCGTCCCGAGGACTGTCAGGATTTCCTGGCTCGCCACCCGATCACGGCGATGGCGATCCCGATCAACACCGTGATCGGCCCGATGACCGTCCACGTGGTGGTGTTGCTCATCGGGCTGCCCAGGACCACGCCGATGCCTTGCAGGAACCACAGCAGACCGAACAGGGCCAGGAGTACGCCGAACCCGAGCGCTATCACCGAGATCACAGTGCGCATGGGTGTCACAGTAGCCGGTTGCGGGGGCACAGGCCGGGTATCAGGGCTTGGCGAATCCAGCCTGGGACAACACCTTCTGGCCGGCTTCACTGGTCACGTAGTCGATAAACTTCTTGGCCAGTGCCGCATTCGTGGACTGCTTGAGCGCGGCGATCGGATAGATGTTCACCGCGCCCGACGATTCGGGAAACGGCACCGAGGTGACCTTGTCGCCGGCGCTGATCGCGTCGGTCACGTAGACCAGCCCGGCGTCGGCCTGTCCCGTCGTGACCTTGTTGAGCACATCGGTCACCGAGGATTCCTCACTGACCGCAGCGAGCTTGACTCCCGTGGCGTCCTCGACCTTCTGCGTTGCCGACCCGCACGGCACCTGGGGAGCGCATACCACCACGGTGGTGTCGGGCTTGGTCAGATCGTTGAAGGACGCGATGTGCTTGGGATTACCCGGTGCGACGGCGATGGTGAGCGTGTTGGCCGCGAAGTTCACGGGATCGCCGGCCAGCAGGTTGGCCGCCGCGGCCTTGTCCATGTTCTTGGTGTCGGCTGAGGCGAAGACGTCCGCGGGCGCGCCCTGCGTCAGCTGTGTGACCAGATCAGCCGAACCCGCGAAGTTGAATTCGACGGATGTGCCCGGGTTGTCCGTCGCGAACTGCTTGCTGATGTCGGTGAAGGTGCCCTTGAGGGAGGCGGCGGCGAACACCATCAGTTTTCCGCCGGAATCCGAACTCGCCGACGTCCCGACGACGGACGTACCGCTCGAGGACGACTGCCCGCTGGAGCCGCAGCCCGCCATCAATGCCAGTGCCAGTCCCGCGGCGCCGGCCAACGCGATCGCTCGTGAACGTCTCATGATCTCCCCTCTCAGGGTTTTTGGGGGGTTGTGGTCTCGACGATGACTGTGGTGGCCTTGACGACCGCAACGGCGATACTGCCCGGCTCGAGATTCAGCTCCCGCACCGCTTCCGAGCTCATCAACGAGACGACTGTGAATGGCCCGCATTGCATTTCGACCTGTGCCATTACCGTGTCGGCGGTGACCTTGGTGACTAGGCCGGCGAATCGGTTCCGGGCCGAGCTGGAAACGCCGATCGGATCCTTGGGCGCCGTCGCCGCGTTGGTCCTGGCGAAGTCGGCGAGCGCGGCGCCATCGATCACCTTGCGCGACGAGGCATCCTGGCTGGCCGGCAGACTGCCGTCCTCGATCCACCGCCGGACCGTGTCATCGCTGACCCCGAGCAATTCGGCCGCCTCGCGGACGCGGATCATCGGCACCGCCGCATCGTAGCGCCGGCCCAAGAGGCTTAACAACCGATTGATCCGCATATGCGGATTTATTCACTGATTAGCCACGCAGATGCGGGCCATGGCCGTTGCCTGTCGAGCGGTCCGCTTCGCCACCAGCAACTCCACAGCGTTGCGTGCGCGACAATGCCGCAGCCTGATTGGTAATGTGCCAGTGCCGCCGGCGCCGGGGGAAGGCCTGATTCGTAGGCGCCAGTTCGCGCTCAACGTGCCGGCTGGTGCAGGCGCGGCGAAGCGAGCAGACCGGCCGGCTGATGGCCGGAGTCACGGGAAGAGGGCTTTGCGTACCGGAGAGATCAAGGCCCTGTCCGGTCTTCGCATTGTCGCGGCAATGTGGGTGGTGCTGTTTCACTTTCGCCCGCTGCTGTGGGCGGCGGCACCGTCGGTGGCATCCGCGCTGAGGCCGATCCTGGACCGCGGCGCCCAGGGAGTGGACCTGTTTTTCATCCTCAGCGGTTTCGTCATCACGCTGAACTATCTGGACAAGATGGGGCCCACCTGGTCGGCGCGTGCGACAGTGCGCTTCCTCTGGCTGCGACTGGCGCGGGTGTGGCCGGTCTACCTGGTCACCATGCACTTGGCTGCCGCGTGGATCATCTTCACGCTTTATGTCGGCCATGTGCCGTCGAAGCTCGTCGGCACCCTCAACGCGACCGATTATCTGCGGCAGCTACTGCTGGTCCAGCTGTGGTTTCAGCCCTTCTTCGATGGCACGAGCTGGGACGGGCCGGCGTGGTCGATCAGCGCGGAATGGCTGGCTTACCTGCTCTTCGGCGGGCTCGCGTTGGTGATCTTCCGCGTTGCCCGGGTCACCCGCGCCCGCAGCCTGATGTGGCTGGCCTTCGCGGCGACCCTGCCGCCGCTGGTACTGCTCCTGGCGAGCGGCCACCTCTACACCCCGTGGAGCTGGCTGCCGAGAATCATCATGCAGTTCACCGCGGGTGCGCTCGCGTGCGCGGCGGTCCGCAAACTGCAGTTGAGCGACCGATCTCGCCTCGGCGCCGGCTACCTGTCCGTGCTGCTGGTCGCGGTGGCCGTCGGTGCCCTGTACTGGTTCGACGCGCATCCGCAGCCCTGGCTGTACGACGCGGGCGCTCTGGTCGACGTGCTCTTTCTGCCGCTCGTCGTGACCCTCGCAGTCGGTGCGGGGAGTCTGCCGTGGCTACTCGCACTGCGGCCGATGGTCTACCTGGGGCAGGTGTCGTTCAGCCTCTACATGGTCCACGAGCTGGTGCACACGGCGTGGCTCTGGCTGGGGGAGCAGTTCGCCCTGGTCCCGACCGTCGGCCAGTGGAAGCTGATCGTCCTCGCGATGATCGGCATCGCTTTCGGCACCGCCATGCTGCTGTTCCATTTCGTGGAGGAGCCGGCGCGCCGCTGGATGCGCAGGATGGCCGACGCCAGCCGCGTGCGGCCCGACGCCCAGCTCACCGCCGTGCACGCCGACACGGCAGAGGAACCGGAACGCAGGCGACGAGCAATGTGACGTCCAGCGGGTTGGGCGGGACTTCTCGGTTCCCCGCCCTAGGCTGATTTCGAGCGGCGGGGGCTTTGGCAGATAGAGCAGTGGCAGTGACGACAGTGGAGGTGGCAATGCGTCGTCTGATCGCGCTGGCGATCGCACTGGCCGTGGTAGCCGGTATTGGCGCGGCCGCCCGACCAGCGACGGACTATCGACTGGCGAACCGCCAGTCGCCGCTGTACCACATCGCGGTGATCGGCGATTCCTACACCAACGGCACCGACATCGGTGGCGTCGGCCCGAAGGGATGGACCGTCCAGGCCTTTGACGCGTTGGCCAATCAGGGGGTGCAGATCTCGCCCGACGTTGCAGCCGAGGGACGTGCCGGCTACGGCGTGCGCGGCGACCACGGCAGCCTCTTCGTGGACCTGACCGGCCGGGTGGTGCACCCCGACGACAACCTCGTCGTGTTCTTCGGCTCCCGCAACGACCAGGGGGTGGATCCGACGGTGCTGGCCGGGATGGCCCACGACGCTTTCGCGCTGGCACGCCAGCTCGCCCCGTCGGCGAACCTGCTCGTCGTCGGGCCACCATGGCCGACCCCCGACGCGCCCCCCGATATTCTGCAGATCCGCGATGTCCTCAAGTCCCAGGCGCAGTGGGCCGGCGCATCGTTCTTCGACCCGCTCGCAGCCGGCTGGTTCGCGGGCCGACCTGACCTGATCGGTCCGGACGGGGTCCATCCCACCGACGCCGGACACATCTACATGGCGCAGCGACTGGTGCCGCTGATCAGTTCGCAGCTGCCGCGGCGGACTTAGCGGCGTGCCACCATTCGTCACCCCCCGCTATGGGAACGGTGCCCTGGCTGACCTCATCCCCTCAGTACTGGGTGTGCTCGGCGTGGCGGGGGAGGCCGACCGGATCGGTCTGGGCACCGACGGTGCTCGTCGCGTTGCCGTACTCCTGGTCGACGGGATGGGCGCTGAGCTGCTGGCCGCTCATCGTGATGTCGCGCCCTTTCTGAACGCTGCGCTGACCAACGGCGCGCCGCAGCGGACACTGACGGCCGGATTCCCCAGCACCACCGCGACCAGCCTCGCCTCCCTCGGCACCGGTGTCCCGGCCGGCGAACACGGCATCGTCGGCTATCTACTGGCGATCCCGGGCCACGATCGGCTGATGAATCCGCTGAACTGGCGACTCACCGGTAAGGGCCCGAGGGTGGATCTTCTCAAAGGTGTTGTGCCTGAACAGTTTCAGCCGGTTCCAACCGCGTTCGAGCGCGCCGGCGCCGAGGGTGTCACGGTGACGCAGGTTGCCCCGACATATCAGGATGGGTCCGGACTCACCCGGGCTGCGTTGCGCGGCAGCGAGTTTCGGCCATGCTTCTCGTCCGGTGACCTCGTCGACGGGGTGATCACCGCTCTTGGTCAGGGGGATCGGTCGCTGGTCTACGCCTATCACGGCGACCTGGACCTGACCGGACATGTGCGCGGCCCGAATTCGGAGGCCTGGGCGCTGGAGCTCGCTCAGGTCGATCTCACGGTCCGGCTGATCGCCGAGCGGCTGCCGGTCGGGTCGGCGCTGATCGTCACCGCCGACCACGGCATGGTGGAGATAGCCGAGCCCGTCGACTTCGACACGAACTCAGAGCTGCGGGTCGGCGTCCGGGCCGTCGGCGGCGAACCCCGGGCTCGGCACGTCTACACCGAACCCGGGGCCGCTGACGAGGTGGCGGCGGCGTGGCGCACCGTTCTCGGCGCAGATTTCACGGTGCTGACCCGCGCCGAGGTGATCGCGTCCGGGTGGTTCGGCCCGCGGGTGGCGGCACACGTCACCGCACGGATCGGCGACGTCGTCGTGGTTGCCAACGGTCACGGAGCGGTGACCCGGTCTGCAGCGGAACCCCACCATTCGCGCCTGATCGGCCACCACGGTTCCCTGACGTCGGCCGAGATGCTGGTTCCACTGTGTACGTACTATGAGCCCTTCTAACTAACAGGAAGGGGTCTGCGTGGCCGGGGGCGCATGGGGATCCCTGCTTGGCGAGCTGATTCCGCTGGCGCTCGTGGTCGCGGCATCGCCGTTGTCGATCATCCCGGCGCTGCTACTGGTCCTGCACACCGCCCGTCCGCGCCCCACCGGACTGGCTTTCCTGTTCGGCTGGCTGGCCGGGTTGATCGCACTGACGTCGGCCTTCGTGGCGGTGCCGCGCGCGTTCGGCGGCGCCGGGCAGGCGACGCCGCACTGGGCGGCCTATGTGCGCATCGGGATCGGCGTGGTGCTGATCGCCTTCGGCGGATGGCGCTGGCTCACTCGGCGAAAGGCCGGTCAAGCCCCGGCTTTCCTGAAGACTGTCGGCAGAATCGGGCCACTGCGTGCGGCCGGCCTTGGCGTGGTGTTGACTTTCGTCAACCCCAAGCTCCTGGTGATCAATGCCGCAGCCGGCCTGGCGATCAGCACGGCAGCTCTGGGGTCGCCGGGCAGTTGGTTCGCCGTCGCGGTGTACGCCCTGCTCGCCGGGTCGACCGTGTTGATCCCGATGCTGGCGTACGCGGTGGCCGCCGAACGGCTGGCCCGGCCGCTGGAGCGCGTCCGCGAATGGATCGAACGCCAGCACGCCGCTATCACCGCAGTCATCCTGCTGGTGATCGGAATTGTGTTGCTGTATCAGGGAATACGCACTCTCTAGCAGCAACAACGCCCCGCGAGCCGACGGGCTCGCGGGGCGGTGTCCCTGTGACGACCTAGACGTCGAAGCGGTCGGCGTCCATCACCTTGGTCCACGCGGAGACGAAGTCCTTGACGAACTTCTCCTTCGAGTCATCCTCGGCGTACACCTCGGCCAGCGCCCGCAGCTGCGAGTTCGAGCCGAACAGCAGATCGACGCGGCTGGCGGTCCACTTCTGCGCGCCCGATGCCCGGTCCGTGCCGACGTAGGTGCCGTCATCGGCCGACGACGGAGCCCACTTGGTGCCCATATCGGTGAGGTTGACGAAGTAGTCGTTCGTCAACTGGCCTGGCTTGTCGGTGAGCACGCCCAGCTTGGTGCCGCCGTGGTTGACGTCCAGCACCCTGAGGCCGCCGATCAGCACCGTCAGCTCCGGCCCCGACAGGCCCAGCAGGTTCGCCCGGTCGATCAACCGGTACTCCGGCGGCAGCGAATCGCCCTTGCCTGCGTAGTTGCGGAAGCCATCCACCTTGGGCTCCAGGTACGAGAACGACTCGACATCGGTCTGCTCCTGGGTGGCGTCGCCACGACCTGAGGTGAACGGCACCTCGACGTCGAATCCGGCGCTCTTGATTGCCTTCTCGAGGCCGACCACACCACCGAGGACCACCAGGTCGGCGAACGACACTGCGGTGCCGGACGCCTGCTGGATCTCCTCAAGCTTGGCGATCACCTGTGCCAGCTCGTCGGATTCGTTGACCTCCCAGCCGAGTTGCGGCTGCAGCCGGATCCGACCGCCGTTGGCACCGCCGCGCAGATCGCTGGACCGGAAGGACGAGGCCGCCTTCCACGCGGTCGAAACCAGTTGTTGGACAGTCAGACCGGACTCGGCGATGGCTGCCTTGAGGCTGGCGACTTCAGCATCCGACAGCGGCGTGCCTGCCGGGATGATGTCCTGCCACAGCCAGGTCTCCTGCGGTACCAGCGGGCCGAGGTAACGGGTGACGGGGCCCAGGTCCCGGTGCAGCAGCTTGAACCACGCCTTGGCGTATTCCTGCGCCAGTTCCTCCGGGTGATCCAGCCAACGACGGGTGATCCGCTCGTAGATCGGGTCCACCCGCAGAGCCAGGTCGCTGGTCAGCATCGACGGGTGGGTCTTGCCGGTGCCCTGGGCCATCGGCACCGAGTTGGCCCAGCCGCCGTCCTTGGGCTTCCACTGATTGGCGCCCTGAGGACTCTTGGTCAGCTCCCACTCGTTGCCGTAGAGGATTTCCAGGAACGAGTTGTCCCACTTGGTGGGGGTGTGGGTCCAGGTCACCTCGAGACCGCTGCTGACGGCCTCGTTGCCCACGCCGGGGTTGCTCCAGCCCAGGCCCAACTGCTCGAGCGGGGCGGCTTCGGGCTCCACCCCGTTCTGGATGTCGGTGGCGCCGTGGGTCTTGCCGAAGGTGTGGCCACCGACGATCAGTGCGGCGGTCTCGATATCGTTCATCGCCATCCGGCCGAACGTCTCGCGGATATCGATGGCAGAGCCCGCCGGGTCCGGATTGCCCTCGGGGCCTTCAGGGTTGACGTAGATCAGACCCATGTGGCTGGCACCGAGCGGATTCTCCAGCTTGGTCCGGTCGCCGCCGGAACCGGCGTATCGCTCCTGGGAGCCCAGCCACTCGTGCTCGGCGCCCCAGTAGATGTCCTCCTCGGGCTCCCAGAAATCGGGACGGCCGAAGGCGAACCCGGCGGTCTTGAAGCCCATCTGCTCCTGGGCCCGGTTGCCGGCATAGACGATGAGGTCGGACCACGAGATCTGCTTGCCGTACTTCTTCTTGAGCGGCCAGAGCAGGCGGCGGGCCTTGTCCAGGCTGACGTTGTCGGGCCAGCTGTTCAGCGGCGCGAAGCGCTGCATACCGCGCCCGCCACCGCCGCGGCCGTCCTCCACCCGGTAGGTGCCCGCGGCGTGCCACGACATGCGGACGAACAGCGGACCGTAATGGCCGAAGTCGGCGGGCCACCAGTCCTGCGAGTCCGTCAACAGCGCGTCGAAATCGCGCTCGAAGGCCTCGAAATCGAGCGACTTGACGGCCTCGCGGTAGTCGTAGTCCTCGTCGGTCGGGTCGATGGCCGGGGGGTTCTTCTGCAGGATCTTCAGGTTGACCGCATTGGGCCACCAGTCGCGGTTGCTGCCACCCTCGACGGGGGGCTTGATCGTCATCGGGCAACCGCTTTCGGCTGGCTCCGTCTGAGCCTCCCCGATGGGGGGACTGGTTTGCTCAGGCACTGTATTTCCTTTCGGGAGTGGTGAATCGGGCTGTGATCACGGGCGTGATCCCGAAGTGATTGACGTCGAACAGTCTGGGCACAAGCCCCAGTAGATGACCTCGGCCTCGTCCAGGACGTAGCCGTCGAGGCGACCCTCGGCGTCCGACGGTGTCAGGCAGGGCGCCTCGCCGACGGCGCAGTCGATATCGGCGATCACGCCGCAGGACCGGCAGACGACGTGATGATGGTTGTCGCCGACGCGCGATTCGTAGCGGGCGACCGAGCCCGACGGCTGAATTCGCCGTACGAGTCCGACCGCGGTCAGCGCGTTGAGCACGTCGTAGACGGCCTGCCGGGAAACGTCGGGCAGATCGGTACGAACCGCTGTGAAGAGGGTCTCGGTGTCGGCGTGCGGGTGTAGGTGAACCGCTTCGAGCACCGCAATCCGCGGACGGGTCACCCGCAGTGCTGCGTCGCGCAGCAGATCCGCGAAACCTGACCCCGAAGACACGGGTAGAACTATGTCGTACTTTTCTGGATCGAGTCAAGACTTGGCGCGGACAGATTTCTGCGCGCTGTCGGCCTTCGACGAATCCTTTTGCGCCGCACGATCTTGCGGCGGCGGGATGATGTGGTCGGCGACCCACTTGGCGGCGGTCTTGACCAGACCGGACTCGGGATACTTCACATGTGAGTCGAAGTTGTTGCCCAATGAGCAGATCGGGTCGGCGGTATTGCACATGTCGGCAGTCCTGGCGCCATACACCTGACTCATCCGGGTCAGGGGCTGACCCAGCCGGGCTGAGGGATTGCCGAAAACAGCCACCGCGGCGATGTGGCCGGCGATGGCGGCCGGCATCGGCGCCGCGAAGCCCAGTCCGGCGATCGGGGCGGTGGTGATGACGTCGATGACCGCGGCGCCCTGGGAGTAGCCGCCCAGCACCATCTTGGTGTCAGGGCACTTCGCGGCCATGGACTGGATGTGGGTGCTGGCGTCATTGGCGCCCTGGGCAACGGCCAGGAAGTCGTAGGAGGCCGGGTAGTCGACGGCGTAGGTGCCGATCGACTTGCCCTTCACCAAGGGTTTGAGGCTGTCGACCAGCGCCTGCCCGACCCGGCCGATACCGGCCGGCTCGTCGGTTCCGCGGGCGAAGACCACCTCGATGTCAGGGCAGGACGGGGCGGCCGATGCGCCGGGCGCTCCGGTGGTCGCACTGACCAGGGATGCCATCAGGACGGCCATCAGCCCGGTGACAACGGCCGTCAACCGGGTCCCGTTGCCGGTGGACTCACACGTGGCGGACACAGTCCGTCTCCTCGACCCTGTTCGTAGGTAGCGTTTGACTGCGGTTACCCAATAATCACTGCAGTCACTCTGGTAACACTCTACCGTCAATTTCGAGTAGGCATTTTGACGAGAAGGGCCCCGCGGGAATTGCGTGGCCTAATTGGCCCGAACGAAGTCGGCGACAAGGTGGCCCAATTCCGCACCGCGTTGTTCCTGGACGAAATGGCCGGCTCCGGGAATTGTCGTGTGGTTTTGGCCGGCAGCCCCAGGGATCTGCTGCTGAAAGATGGTTTCCCAGCCACGCGTCGCCGGATCGCCGTCCGAATACGCGGTGAGAAATGGCCGTCGCCATTGTCGCAATGCTGTCATCGTCGCCCGGCCGATCGCGGCGCCGGGGTCGTTGCGGGTCAGCGGCACCAATGCGGTCAACTGTCGCAGGCCCGCTTTGTACGAACGGTCGGGAAACGGCGCGTCGTAGGCCGCCAGGACCTCCGGGTTCAGTGGACCGGCGACGGCGTCGAGGAAGAAGCTCGGCACTATGTCGGGGGAGCGCTGGTAGTACGCCACATAGTCCAGCAGCGTCTCCTGCAACAGCACCCGGTCGTCGCCTACTCCGTGGTGAGGCCAGGCCAGCGCACCGGCCAAGGCCGGATCGCAGGTGTGCAGAATCGTGTTGGTGGCAAGCACCCGCGCGAATCGTTGCGGTTCCCTGGTCAATACGCTCAGCCCGATCGGCCCACCCCAGTCCTGGACCACGAGTGTGACATCGCGCAGTTCGAGACCGACGATCAGCGAGTGCACCCAGTCGATGTGGCGCCGGAACGTGTAGTCGGTGGGGTCGGTGAGTTTGTCGGACCGGCCGAACCCGATGTGGTCCGGTGCGATGACCCGAAGGCCGGACTCGACGAGTACCGCGATGACCGCCCGGTACAGGTAGGACCACGTGGGTTGGCCGTGCAGCAGCACAACCGCCGGTCCGTCGGACGGACCGGCGTCGACGTAGTGCATCCGCAACGGATCGATACCGCGGGTCTCGACGGCGAGATAGTTCGGCGCGAACGGATAGCCCGGCAGCCCGTCGAAGCGGTCGTCGGGAGTTCTCAGCACGGCCATTCGGTGCGTGACGCTTCAGACGAGCCGGACGCCGGAGATCGACCTGGCGATGACGAGCTGCTGAATCTGCTCGGTGCCCTCGAAGATGTCGAAGATCTTGGCGTCGCGGTGCATTCGCTCCACCGGGTATTCGCGGGTGTAGCCGACGCCACCGAGAATCTGGATCGCGCGTTCGGTCGACCAGACGGCGACCCGCCCTGCTTTCAGCTTGCTCATCGAGCCCTCCGCCGCCGCGAACCGTTCACCGGTCGCGCCCATCCAGGCGGCGCGGCGGACCAGCAGTCTCGCGGCATCGATCTCGGTGGCGATATCCGCCAGCATGAACGAAATGGCCTGGTTCTCGATGATGGGACGGCCGAACACGACCCGACCCTTCGCATACTCCAGGGCGTATTCGTAGGCCGCCCGCGCCACCCCGATCGCCATCGCCCCGACCGTCGGGCGGGTGCGTTCGAAGGTGGCCATCGCCGCCTGGCCGCCGGCTTTCTGTCCCTCGCGTGCCCGCGCCAGCTTCTCGTCCAGCTTGTCCTTGCCGCCCAGCAACGCGGTGCCGGGCACCCGGACGTCGTCGAAGAAGATATCGGCGGTGTTCGACGCACGAAGGCCATGCTTGCGCAGCTTCTGCGGCGCCGCGATGCCCGGTGTGTCGGCCTTCATGATGAACGCGGCCTGTCCGCGCGAGCCGAGGTCGGCGTCGACGACCGCCTGTACTACCAAGACGTCGGCGATACCGCCATTGGTCACCCAGGCTTTCTGGCCGGAGATGACCCATTCGTCGGACGCCTCGTCGTATTTCGCGGTGGTGCGCATGTTTGCGACATCGGAACCGGCTTCCGGCTCGGACGAGCAGAACGCCCCGACCTTGACGTTGTTCTCATCGCCGTAGCACTGCGGGACCCATTCGATGACCTGCTCGAGGGTGCCCGCCGCGGCGATGCCTGCGGCGGCCAGGCCGGTGCCCAGGATCGCCAGCCCGATACCGCCGTCACCCCAGAACAGTTCCTCGGCCAGGATCGGGAAGCTCTGTCCCGTCTCGTCCGAGCGCAACGTCACCATCGTCTCGTAGCCGTAGAGGCCGATCTTCGCTGCTTCCTGAAGGATCGGCCATGGCGTCTCTTCGCGTTCGTCCCACTCGGGCGCAGCGGGGCGGATGACCTTCTCGGCGAACTCATGCACCCAGTCACGCAGCTGAATCTGATCGTCGTTCAAAGCCAGGGAGAAGGTCACAGATCGCCCTTTCGAGCCAGAGTGGGTAAGTGCTTGACAGGCGCTGCTCATCGTAGTGGTGGCGGTCACGGTCGCCAGCGCTTGCCTTCTCCCTCGACAGGATGACGCTGCTGGTGCGGTTTCACGCCCGCCGGCGGGCGACGTCCTTGACTTCCTCGGCCAACGCGTCGGCGTGCAGTATCCGCGGTAACAGCTCCGGTGCCAGGGTGAGGGCCCGGAACACCAATCCCACCGTCACGTCGTGGTCGGGGCGCTCGGTGACCACCACCGCGTCACCTGCGCGGACCGTGCCCGGCCGGATCACCCGCAGGTAGGCGCCGGGAACTGCAGCGGCGGTGAAGGTCTTCATCCAGCCCTTGATGTCCAACCATGCCACGAAGGTGCGGCAGGGGATCCGCGGTCGGGACACCTCGAGCAGCAGACCGTCCGTGCCGACCGACCACCGCTCACCGATACGGGCGCCGGTGACGTCGATGCCGTCGGTGGTGAGGTTCTCGCCGAATACGCCATTGGTCAATGGCCGGTTGAGGCTGATTTCCCAGGCATCCAGATCCTCACGCGCGTAGGCATAGACGGCCTGATCGTCGCCGCCGTGTACCTGGTGGTTACCGATCACGTCGCCGACCAGGCCGCTGCCGAGACCGTTCCGCATCGGGCCGGGTGCACGAATGGCAATCGCCTCGGTGGTCGGTCGCTTGTCGATGCCGGTCGGTCGACCTTTGTCGGGATTGGGCCGTAGCTGGGCCACGTTGACGGTCAGGACAGTGCCCATGAACTGCACACTAATTGGCGGTGCCACGGTCCGCCCGATCAGCTCTACCGCTAGCTTGATGAGGCCTATGAGAACACTGATCGACTTCGACAGCGCGCCGATCTTCGCGATTTCCGTCTCCGACGGTGTCGGTCAGCGCGAGGGCATGCTCCTGGAAGGCCCGCAAGGATGGGGCGAGTTCAGTCCGCCGGCCGACAGCGACGAGACGACGCTGGCGCGATGGCTGACCGCAGCAATCGAAGTCAGCACCGTCGGGTGGCCGGATCCGGTCCGCGGACGGGTCCCGATCGCCGTCAGGGTGCCCGCAGTCGATCCAGTTCGCGCCCACCAGATCGTCGCCGGGTCGGGCTGCGCCACCGCGGAGGTCGTCGTCGCCGCGAACCCAGGTTCGCTCGCCGACGATATCGCCCGACTTGAGGCGGTCCGCGACGCGCTCGGGGCCGGTGGCACCGTCCGGGTCGATGCTGACGGCGGGTGGGACGTCGAGACCGCAGTCAGTTCGATCGCCGCGCTGAGCTCCGCCGCCGGCGGCCTGGAGTACGTCGAGCAGCCGTGCCGGACGCTCGACGAACTGGCCGCAGTCCGGCGGCGGGTCCAGGTCATGATCGCTGCGGACCAGTCGCTTCGTGATCCCCGGTACTCCGCTGGGATTTCACCCGGCGGGATTGCCCTTACCGACGCCGCCGACATCGCGGTCCTGGCCTGCGCGCCACTCGGCGGAGCGCGACGTGCGCTGCGGGTGGCCGAGGTCTGTGGATTGCCTTGTGTGGTGTCGTCGTCGATGGAGACCAGCATCGGGTTGGCGGCCGGACTTGCGCTGGCCGGCGCGCTTCCGGCGCTGCCGTATGCCTGCGGGCTCGGCACCAGGACATTGCTCGACGGAGATGTGGTGGCCGCGTCGCGGTCGTTGGCACCTATCGACGGGTATCTCCCGGTCGCACCGATGCCCGCGGCACCGGATCCCGACCTACTCCGGCGTTTCGCTGTCATCGATGCCGACTCCGTCACCCGCTGGCGACGAATCCTCGGAGCGGCTAGAAACGCGCAGTGAGGGTCTCTGTGGCTTCAGACAGGCTCAGTGCGCTCCGGGCGCGCCGACGCTCTGGTCGGTGCCCGCCAGTTGGTCGGCCTCGTTCTGCTGAGCCGCGGCCTTGGCCGCTGCCTCATCCTCGGTGGCCTTCTCGGCCTGTCCCTCGGGACTGGCCAACGAGTTGCCGGGCGTCTTGTTCGAGGCCAGCTTGGCATCGCAGTTGAGGTAGACCAGGACGGTATCGGTCACCGGAGCAAACGAATCGCCCTTGATCCAGGGCGCCTTCTGTGAGTGGGACACCACGCAGTCTCCCTGAGCGTCCTGATCGCCCACAGTTGACGCGATCACCACCTTCTGGCCTGCGCTGCTGATCGCGGCGGAGGCATCCGAGTAGGACTGTCCGGCGTAGTCGTCGGCGGCAGCGACGCCACCGCTGAATGCCAGCGCGGCCAGGGCGGCCGCGGGGACACCGAGCACTCCCAGGACAACAGGTTTCACCACGGACGGACCTCCCATAGGTCAAGGCATTTCGGACACGCGCGAACTCGAATACAAGGTCGCCCAGGCTGAACATTAGGTGGCATTTCTGGCATGTCTCTGTCGCCTACCTGGACAACAGCTGCGGATCGGCCAGGAATGACCACGCATTATGGTGTGCGCATGGCACGCGCTACAACGACACCGACTCTCTCGGATGAGACCTGGTCAACGCGGCTGTGGGCGGACATCGAGCCGGTCTATGACGCGATCCTCGACCATCCGTTCCTCACCGGACTCACAGACGGAACCCTGGACGCCGACGTTTTTGCCGAGTACGTCGCACAGGATGTGCACTATCTGCGCGACTATGCCCGCGCACTGGCAGTCGTGGGAGCCAAGGCACCCACCCCGGCCATCACATCGATGTTTGCTCGGCACGCGGCGGAAGTCTTCGACGTCGAACTGGCCCTGCACGCCGCGTTGCTGCCCGACCTCGGGCTGGACCCGGCTGCCGTCGGCGCCGTCGAGGTGTCGCCGACCACCCGCGCCTACACCAGCTATCTGCTGGCCACCACCTACGGCGGCACCTTCGCCGACGGCCTGGCCGCAGTCCTACCCTGCTATTGGATCTACGCGCGCGTCGGCGCTGCGCTGCTCGAACGAGGTTCACCCGACCGTCGCTTCCAGAGCTGGATCGACAGCTACGGCGGTGACGAGTTCGCGGCGACGGTCGCCGAAGTTCTGCACGTGACCGACGAGGTCGGGCCCACCCTGACGCCGTCCGACGAAGAGGTGGCCCGCGCGCATTTCGTGACGACCGCTCGCTACGAGTGGATGTTCTTCGATGCCGCGTACCGACGCGAAAGCTGGCCGGTCTGAGCTCAACAGACAGCTGCGGTGACACGGCGACTGGCATCCTGGCCTGATGGGATTGCTGTTTCGGTTGGTGGAGCTGCTGATCGTGCTCGTGCCGCTGGCCGGCGTGATCTACGCGGCGGTCAAGGGGTTCTCCGCCACCCAGCGGCGAATGCAGGAGCCCGCAGACCTCCGGCACGGGGAACGGGGCGACGAGCTTCAACCGGCCGCGCCCGCGACCGGTTCCGGAAACAGTCAGGCCGCGCAGTGGCGGGCGATCACGCGGATGGTCGAGGAGCACACGCGCACGGACGGTCGGTGGCTGGACTACGAGCTCGATTTCGCCACCCTGCTCGATCTGCCGTTGATGACCGATATGCGCAACCCGCTCACGATCGAATTCCACAAGGCGAAGCTGCGGGCGGATCTGTTGCGGCCGGACAAGGCCGAGGATCTGCTCGACGACAGAGAGGCCGCCGCGCAGTATCTCGCCGCGGTGGAGAACTACGTGACCGCGTTCGACGCGGCCGAAGCCGAGGCGAAGCGCACCCGCAGAAGTGATTTCTCCGCCGACGGCCAGCAGCGGATCGCACGCGCGCAGGCGCTGCTGCGGGTCGCCTCTGATGCCAGCGCGACGGCACCCGAACGGCAGCAGGCTTACGAGCTCGCCAGGAGGGAACTCGACGGTCTTCTGGTGTTACCGACCGCCGCTGCGACCAGGATCGAGCGGGGGATCGCCGGTCAGCTCGACACCTAGTGGCCGGGTCCGCCCCACCCTAGGCTGACGGGCGCGCGACGGCCCTGACAGACTAGGGGGATGGCACAGATAACCTTGCGCGGAAATCCCATCAACACAGTCGGCGAGCTTCCCTCTATCGGTGCTCCCGCCCCCGCCTTCACCCTCACCGGCGGCGACCTGAAGCCGGTCAGCAGCGAGCAGTTCAGCGGTAAGTCCGTGCTGCTGAACATCTTTCCTTCGGTGGACACCCCAGTCTGCGCGACCAGCGTCCGGACCTTCAACGAGCGCGCGGCCGGCACCGGTGTCTCGGTGCTGTGCGTCTCCAACGATCTGCCCTTCGCGCAGAACCGCTTCTGCGGTGCCGAGGGCATCGAGAACGTCACCGCAGCCTCGGGATTCCGCGACAGCTTCGGCCAGGACTACGGCATCACCATCGCCGACGGGCCGATGGCGGGGCTGCTGGGTCGGGCCGTCGTCGTGATCGGTGCCGACGGCAACGTCGCGTACGCGGAGCTGGTACCCGAGATCGGCCAGGAGCCCAATTACGATGCGGCGCTCGCAGCACTGAGCTGATCAGGCCCGCCGGGCCGGGTTTCCCTTCTCGTCGATAACAGCGACCCTCAGCGTTGTGACCGGCTAGCATTCGCGCAATCGTCTGTGCCGGCACTGCGTACTGGGGGACCTGCTGTGGCTCGACTTGCGCCCAACCGCACGCGCACTCGGTCGCTGGGGTTCCAGTCGAAGCTTCTCATCATGCTGTTGACGGTGAGCGTGACCTCGGTGTTGGTGGCCGGAGCCATCGGGTACGTGTCCGGGACCAACTCGCTGCGTCAGGCGGAATATCACCGCCTGACGCAGCTTCGGGAGTCCCGGGCGCGGGAGATCACCGCGTACTACCGGAGCATCACCGACGGCGCGTCGATCGTCACGCACGGAGCCACGGCGGTCAACGCGACCCGTGACTTCTCGGCCGCACTCGCGACACTGCAGACGACGCCGTTGCCGCCGAATGCGCAGGCGGCAGTTGGCGATTACTACCAGACGGTATTCGCTCCGGCTTTGAGTCAGCGGACCGGCAAACAGGTCGACCCGACCTTGTTCGAGCCGACCTCGAACGCCGCCATCTATCTGCAGAACGCGTATACCGTTCCGGCTCAAGGGGACTTCCAGAAGTCGCTCGCTTCGAATTCGGCGGGCGATGAGAGCGCGTGGTCAGCGGCCAACGCCCGCTACCAACCGTTCTTCGCAGACATCACCAAGCGTTTCGGTTTCGAGGATGCGTTGATCCTCAACACCACCGGTGATGTCGTCTACACCGCGTACAAGGGCGTGGATCTGGGGACCAATGTGCTCACCGGCCCTTACAAGACGACGAAACTCGCAGAAGGCTATCGGCAGGCCGTGCAGGCGGTGTCCGTCGACGAGACGTTCGTGACCGATTTCGAACGCTACGCACCGTCGCTCGGGATGCCCACCCCCTGGGTGTTGTCGCCGATCGGCAGCGACGGGGTGATCACCGGCGTGCTCGCCCTGCAGTTGTCACTCGACCGCATCAACTCGGTGATGACCGGCAACAACAGGTGGGAAGCGGACGGCCTCGGGGCCACCGGCGAGACCTACCTCGCGGGACCGGACAAGTTGATGCGGTCGGTGTCGCGTGAGCTGCTGACCGATCCCGGCTCGTTCGTGAAAGACGTGGTGGCCAACGGCACCCCGGAAGATATCGCCGAACGGGAAGTGCAACTCAAGGGCAGCGTGCTGCTGCAACCCGTCGACACCGTCGCCGTCAATCGCGCACTGACAGGCGAATCCGGTGTCACCGCCGACGAGGACTACATCGGTCCCGAATCCCTGGTGGCCTACACACAGTTGAACATCCCCGGACTCGACTGGGTGTTGGTCGCGAAGATCGACGAGTCGGAAGCGCTGGCGCCGGTCAACAACTTCGCCCGCAACATCGCGCTGTCGATCGCGGCCATCGTGTTGGTGGTCTGCCTGTTGGCGCTGTTCTTCAGCCGGATCTTCACCAGACCGCTGACCAGGCTTGCCGCGGCGGTGCGCCGGGTGAGCGCAGGCGAACGGGGCGTGGCGGTACCGGTCACCACCAAAGACGAGATCGGTGACCTGGGCGCGGCATTCAACGAGATGAGCAACACCCTGGCCGTGAAGCAGGAACTCATCGACGACCAGCGCAAGGAGATCGACGATCTGCTCGCCAGCTTGATGCCGGAGCCCCTGGCACGCCGATACCGCGACGGCGAGGAGAACATCAGTGGCGACTATCGCGACGTGTCGGTCATCTACGCCGAACTCGTCGGCTTCGACGAGTTTGCCCGTTCGACATCGGCCGATGAATCGGTAGGACTGTTGAACTCGGTGATCGAGGGTATCGGCGAAGCTGCCGAGCGCCACGGCATCGAGCGAGTTCGCCACCTGCACAACGGGTTTCTTGCCACCTGCGGACTGGTGGTGCCGCGCGTCGACCATGCCAGCCGCACCGTTGCCTTCGCCAGCGAGCTCACCGAGATCATCGAGCGCACCAACGCCCAACATCGGGCCGAGCTCGCGATCCGTGCCGGTATCGACAGTGGGTCGGTCTCGAGTGGTCTGCTCGGCCAGCGCGCGCGGGTGTACGACCTGTGGGGAGAGGCTGTCGACCTCGCGCATCGCGTCCACGGAGCGAACAATGCCCCCGGGGTCTTCGTCAGCGGCAGAGTCCACGACCAACTCGACGGTATCTACTCGTTCGCCCCGGCGGGGACAGTCACCGGCGCCGCCGGGTCCGAGGCAATCTGGTCCCTCGAGTTGGCCTCGCGGCGGCCGGTATGAGCAGTCTGACCAGTCAGGACTGGTTCTGGCCCGCGCTGATCATCGTCGTCGGGCTGCCCATCGTGCTGCTCGTGCTGACCGAACTCGCGAACTTCCTGACCCGACGGCAGAGCAGTTACGCCCGGCCAATTCAATTGCTGCGCAACTACGTACTTCCGGCCTGCGCGCTGTTCCTGCTGGTCGACCAGGTCGAGCACACCAATGTGCATGCGACATGGTCGCGCATTGCGGCCACGGTATTCGGCTTCCTGGTGATGCTGTTCCTGCTCTCCGGCGCCAACGCCGTCCTCTTCGGCGAGGCTCGCGCCGGCAGTTGGCGCGAACGTCTGCCGACGATTTTCATCGATCTGGGCCGGCTCGTGCTGATCGTCGTCGGGATCGGCATCTTGCTGTCCTGGGTGTGGGGGACTGATATCGGGGGGCTGATCACGGCGGTGGGGGTGACCTCGATCGTGATCGGCCTCGCGGTGCAGTCGGCCGTTGGTCCGGTGATCGCCGGGTTGCTGATGCTGTTCGAGCAGCCCTTCCGAATCGGCGACTGGCTCGATGCGCCCGATGCCAAAGGCCGTGTGGTCGAAGTGAATTGGCGCTCGGTGCATATCGACACCGGAAACGGGGTCAAGATCATCCCCAACGGTGCGCTGGCGACCGATTCGTTCACCAACCTCAGTCGCGTCGCAGGCGCGTCCTACCGGGCCACCGCCAGACTCTCCTTCACCTCGGCTGACCGGCCCGGCACCGTCAGAGCCACGCTGCTCGCGGTGGCCGAGGAGCTACCGGCCAAGATTGCCAATCTACCGGCGCAGGTCGCCGCCCTCGGCGACTCCGACTATCAGGTGTCCGTCCCGATCGCCTCTCCAACAGATGAGAACTCGACGAAAACCCAACTGCTACACCGGGCCTGGTATGCCGCGCAGCGGGCCGGGCTGCACCTCGACGGCGCCGACAACTCCCCGGAACGGCACTCGGAGTACATCGATGCCCACCTGCGGATCGTTGCCGGGTCATTCGGCCTGGACGAGGAGGCATTGGCCATCATGGTGACCCACGGTCGCTGCCTGATGTATGCCGAGGGCGAGACGATTCAGCGGGCGGACATCGTGCCCGACGCCATCGGGTTCATCACCGAAGGCGCGGTCGCCATGGTCGTCTACACCGCAGACGGGATCCAGGTGAGTGTCGGCGACCTCGGCGTGGGGGATTACATCGGTACCACCGCGCTGACCCGCCAGCGCGTGGTCAGTGGCGTGATCGCACTCGCCGACACCACCCTGGTTTCGGTACCGCGCGATGCCATCAGTGCCGTGGTCCGGGCCAATCCCCGGCTGGCCCGCAGCCTGGGTGAGGCGATCGAGATGCGTCGCGCGGCGGCCGCCGCCGCGCTCGCCGCGGCCAGGTAGGTCGGCGGCGACCGAGGATCAGGACCATCGCGACGGAACTGGCAGTACTGACTCAATAGGTTGAAATACTGCCAGTAATCGAGCGGCGCCGACCCACGGGATCACCGTTGCGTCACAGTCGCGCATCTCATTGGCGTTGTGGCCACTGGGAATTCGTTCGCGGACTCTTGCATGGGCGAAAATATCTGCAGTTGACGTGGAAAGAGGTGCGGTTCGAATGAGGCGCGTATGGGTTGTCCTGATCAGTTTGGCCTTGCTGGTGGCGAGCCCGGGTCTTGCGGACGCTGATGCGTACACCCGGCCGGCGGGTAACCAGAAGTACATCGACGCCCTGATCGCACGGGGGCTCTCGCAGCGCGGTGTCCCATTCGCCTACGGCGGCGGCAATGCCAACGGCCCCAGCCTGGGCAACCCGAGCAGTCCCGACCCCGCCCCGGCCGCGGCCATCCCCGGCTCGACCGCGCCGTTGCTGCCCGCCGCACCGGTAGTCCCGGCTGCGCCGCAGGTGGCGGCTCCGGGATTGCTGGGCAGCCCCACCGTCCCGGCCGCGCCGGTGCAGCAGATCGTCGGCTTCGACGCCTCCGGGCTGATGGTGTACTCCTACGCCGGCGTCGGGGTGAAACTGCCGCGCACCTCGGGCGAGCAGTACAACGCCGGCCAGAAGGTGCTCCCCGCGCAGGCTCTGCCGGGTGACCTCATCTTCTACGGCCCCGACGGCAGCCAGAGCGTTGCCATGTTCCTCGGCAACTCCCAGATGCTGGAGACCACCGATACCGGCGTGACGGTGTCGCCGGTGCGGACGAACAACATGGCGCCCTATCTGGTGCGCATCATTCAGTAACTTCGATATCCGAAAACAGCACGCGCACACCGCCGGTGGACAGGGCGGCCATCGCCTGGAAGAAGGCGCCGAATTCCGGCGTGGTGACAGCGACGCTGGCGGCGTCGTAGTCGGGGAAATACCAGTCGATCATCCGGTGCGCGGGCGTCGGACTGCCGTCCTCTTTGGGCCAGACCTTCGACGTCTCGAACCGGGTGTAACCGGGAACCTTGCGCGCCGCCTCCAGTTGCTCGACCGGGTAGGCCGACTCGAACGCCTCGGGATCGGTGGGATTGTCGTAGATGACCGTGATCTTGGTTTCAGACATGAACTGATCATGGACCATCCAGCTATGCGCGGCGCGCCAGATTCGAGTAACCGCCGGTAGTCATCATCGGACGATCGGTCAGCCGCTCAGGGTGGCCAGTGCTTTCTCGTCCTCGTCGGCGAAGGTGTCCTCCAGCTGCAGGGGCGAGTAGTCCACATCGATCTCGCCGACCGGGCGGCCGCGGGCGCTGCTGATCGTCCCGAAGCGGCGCATCCCCTTGTCGGTGGCGTACTGCATGGACTCATCCATCGTCAGGCCGAACGGGATGTTGCCGTTGTAGGGCCCGTAGAAATCGTCGGTGTTGCTCAAGGCCAGCGGCATCATCTCGGTCATCCGAGCCTCGAACACCGACCAGTTGGCATCGTCGGCGGCGACGTGGCGTCGGCAGGTGAAGGTGCCCCAGGCCATATGGCGGCGCTCGTCGTCGCCGATGCGGCGCACCAATTCCTGCATCCCGGGCAGGATGCCGCGGTCGGCGCAGATCTTGTGCCACAGGTAGTAGCCGGTCAGCGCCATCATGCCTTCGACGATGTGGTTGTACACCACCGAGGCACGCACCTGCGCCGCGGGCGATGGGTCGGTCCGTAGCGCCTCGAGTGACGCAGGCAGCTCTTCATAGAAGATCGACCGGTAGGACGGGGTGTCGACGTAGGTGTGCAAATCTTCGGTGATGCCGACCGCGTCCAGCCACATCCGGAACACCTGGGTGTGTTTGGCCTCTTCGAAGGCGAACTGCGTCAGATACATCTCGTCACCGAGTCGGCCTTCGGCGCGCATGGCGGCCATGAACGGCTGGATGTCCTCGGTGACCGCTTCCTCGCCTGCGATGAACTGTGCGCACAGGCGGGTGGCGACGTCGCGTTCGGCTTCGGTCAGCGACTCCCAGTCGGCGCGATCGCGGGAGAAATCGATATCGGCCGGGTTCCAGAATTTCGCGTTGCCTCCGGCCATCAGCTTCAACGGGAGGCTGTCCCAGTTGAGGCCGCCCGCGCCGAGTGCACTGAAGTGTGTACGGGTCATGTGAACTCCTTCGATCGTGCATACGACATCGCCTTAGGGGTCGACGCCGCCGTCAATATCACTGTAAGCAGCGTCACAGCGGGCCGAGGGCAGAACGGTCGCCTGTCCAGGTTTCGGATAACCTCGCTGTCGAAGCCTTGACGACGCTGATGGGCCAGCAGGGAGATGACTCGGCACACGTGACTATCCAGCGGAGCAGAATTTCGTGAGTCGATCCGGCCTGCTTCAGATCGAAGATTGCCTCGACGCCGACGGCGCCATCGTGCTCCCGCCCGGCACCACCCTGATATCACTCATCGACCGCAACATCGCGCACGTCGGTGACTCCGTGGCATATCGCTATCTGGACCATGCCGGCGCCGACGAGGGCCGGGCCGTCGAGATCTCCTGGCGCGATCTCGGAATTCGGCTGCGCGCCATCGGTGCTCGGGTGCAGGAGGTTGCGGGTCGCGGAGATCGGGTGGCAATCCTCGCGCCGCAGGGTATCGATTACATCGCGGGGTTCTTCGCGGCGATCAAAGCCGGGACGATTGCGGTGCCGCTGTTCGCCCCTGAGTTACCCGGGCACGCCGAGCGTCTCGCGACGGCCCTACGCGATGCCCGGCCCACCGTGGTGATCACCACAGCGGCTGCAACCGAGTCCGTGGCCGCACATCTCGAGCAGCTTCCCGACGCCGCGCGCCCTCGGGTCATCGTCATCGACGAGATTCCCGACTCCGCAGGAGAGAGCTTCGTCGCGGTCGAACTCGTCGAAGACGACATCTCGCATCTGCAGTACACCTCGGGGTCGACGCGTCCGCCGGTCGGCATTGAGATCACCCACCGGGCGGTCGGCACGAACCTGATCCAGATGATCCTCTCGATCGACCTGCTGGATCGAAACACCCACGGCGTCAGCTGGTTACCGCTCTACCACGATATGGGTCTTTCGATGATCGGCTTCCCCGCTGTGTACGGGGGACACTCCACGCTGATGTCGCCCACCGCGTTCATCCGTCGTCCACTTCGCTGGATTCAGGCCCTCTCGGATGGTTCACGGCAGGGTCGGGTGGTGACCGCTGCGCCGAATTTCGCCTACGAGTGGACCGCCCAACGCGGCCGGCCCGCGCCCGGCGCCGATGTCGACCTCGCCAACGTGTCGATGATCGTCGGTTCCGAACCGGTCAGCATCAGCGCGATCGACGCGTTCAACGAAGCGTTCGCGCCTTTCGGTCTGCCCGCCACGGCGATCAAACCGTCCTACGGGATTGCCGAGGCGACGCTGTTCGTGGCCACGATCGGGCACCAGGCCCAGGCGAGTGCCGTCTTTTTCGACCGCGAGCAGCTGGCCATCGGCCGTGCGGTCCCTGTCGGTGCCGATGCTCCCACCGCGGTACCCCAGGTGTCGTGCGGACAGATCGCCCGCAGTCAGTGGGCCGTGATCACTGATCCCGCCGGCGGCGTTGAGCTACCCGATGGGCGTATCGGGGAAATCTGGTTGCGCGGCAACAACATCGGCCGCGGATACTGGGGGATGTCCGATGAGACCCGACGGACGTTCGGCGCGAAGCTGGCCGCCCGGCTCGATGGCGGCAGCCACGCAGAGGGCGTACCGGCCGCAGCGACCTGGCTGCGTACCGGTGATCTCGGCACCTATCTCGACGGTGAGTTCTATGTCACCGGCCGACTCGCCGACCTGGTGACTATCGGCGGTCGCCAGCACTACCCGGAAGACATCGAAAAGACCGCCGCGGACGCCTCGCCGATGGTGCGGCGCGGTTATGCGGCCGCGTTCTCGATCCCGCAGGACCGGCTGGTCATCATCGCCGAACGGGCCGCACGTACTGCCCGCGCCGACCCGCAACCTGCGATCGACGCAATTCGCGCCGCGGTGTCACAGCGATATGGGTTGTCCGATATCGATATTCGATTCCTGCCCGCCGGGGCCATCCCACGAACCACCAGCGGTAAGTTGGCACGCCGAGCATGCCGGGTCCAGTACCTCGACGGCACGCTCGGCGTCCACTGACCGGTCCTACCTGACCCGAAGCAGCTTCATCTCGGTCAGGCGGGCTGGCATCGTCTCGACGTATTCGGCCAGGACCGCCCGCAGTTCGGCTTCGCCGGCGACCGGCCTGCCGGCCAACTCGATCTCGAGCGGGTGTGCCCGCAGGCTTACCGACAGGGCATCCACCAGGGCGTCATTGTCGCGCGTTCCGTCGAGCAGCGGTAACAGCCGGCTGTCCAACGGTGAGAGCTCCAGCGTCTCGTGCCAGCGGTTGAATGTTGCCGCCGCACTGCGTCCCGACGTTGATTCCGCCATCCGCCTTGCGGTTTCGTCGATACGAAGCGGCACCGGATCGACCGGTTCCAGCGCCACCGGCTCGAGCCGGTAGCGCAACTGTCCCTGCATGATCAGCGTGCCCACCAGGCTGTCGATGACGTCGGGAAGATTGTCGCCCGGGCTGAAGCCGGCCGACCGAATCCGGTCGTGGACAGCGGTGACGAGTTCGGCTCTGGACAGGGTCCAGGGCCAGCGGG
The DNA here is from genome assembly GCF_025822605.1 of Mycolicibacterium komossense. Lineage (GTDB taxonomy): Bacteria > Actinomycetota > Actinomycetes > Mycobacteriales > Mycobacteriaceae > Mycobacterium > Mycobacterium komossense. The sequence continues at coordinate 29,911 of NZ_JACKTY010000028.1, forward strand.
CGTTGAGCACATCCAGGGTGGCTTTGATACCAAGATCGTTGGTGAACAGCGTCGCCCCGTCGGACTGCAGGTACTCCTGGCGCGAATTGTCCAGTACCGTCGGCCCGTCGACCGGCGGCAACCAGGCCGCGACGTGGAGTCCGTGGTAGCGGCTGAGCGCGGGGACGTAGCGAACCTGCGGCGCCCGCTGGGCATGGACCAGCAGGGACTCCCGGAACATGCGGTTGGTGACGAAATCGAGGTACTGGTCCACCAGTACCTGCACACCCGAGCTCTTGGCGCTGACGTACTCCGCGACCGTGGGACCGTAATAGCCGGGCAGCATCGTCTCGGGCCGGGCTTCGGCCAGATACGCCAGGCCGTGGGCCCCGGCCCGGCCCACCATCTCGTAGAAGTAGCACGGCGAGTTGAATGTCTCCAGTTCGTCGTGCAGCAGATAGGAATCCCCGAAACCCTCAGAGGAGGCCTTACATTCGGCGATCACCCGGGCCATCACGCCGTCGGACGGAGCGACCTCCTCCAGGAAATCGAGCATGCCGCGTGCATCGCGGATCTTCTCACCCGGCGTGGTGCTGGCGCCGCTGGCCAACAGCATCGCGTCACGCAGTACCTCCTTGGACTTCCACCCCGGATACACGTTGTAGCTGACGTAGGCCACACCGTCCGGGGCCAGACACGCGCGGATGCCGGCCAGGAGTGCCTCCTGAGTCTCTGGCGGCACCCAGCTGTACACGCCGTGGGCGATGATGAAATCGAACTGCCCGAGTCCGGTCAGGTTGATCGTGGCGATATCGCCGGCGATAAGCTGCAGGTTGTCGAGTCCCAATGCCTGCGCCCGGACCCTGCCCTCGTCGATCTGCACCTGCGACAGATCGACGCCCACTACGTGCGCCCGCGGCTGCGCTGCCGCGAACGGAATGATGTTTCCCCCAGCGGCACAGCCTATTTCGAGTACCCGAGCGGTGGGGACCGCGGGGGTGTCCAAGCCGAAAAGGTGGGCGATGGCAGCCAGTTGTCCCGGTGCGGATTGCGGAAAAGAGTTCGAGGTGTACGGCGTCGCGTCGTAATCCGCGCGCAGCTGGTCGACGGCGTCGCCGGTGCTGGTCACTGCTTCTCTTCCGTCGGTCTCCTGGAACGTCGCCATCGTAGGGGACCGAGCTGCGGTGGGTAGTCTCGCTGACAGCGAGCCAACAGGGGGCGATCATGGCAGACATCGATGACCTCAGAGTCGATCCGGGCAGTGTGGACGAGGATGCGCTCGAGCCGGCCGACCGGTTCTGTTCGGAAGCATCGTTGCGCTATGACGCCACCGATGCGCCGCCGCGCCGGCAGGCCGCCGCCGACCTGCTCAGCGCTGATCCGTCGCTGGTGCAGCGCCACATCTGGGCCGCCGCGTCGGCCGCGGACCCGGCCGCACTTGCCAGACATCTGGCGGACCGGCCTGGGTCGGCCGACGCCGGCGGCGGCCCGTTCGGCTGGGTGCCGCTGCTGTATCTGTGCTACTCCCGAGCACCACTGCAGCGCGGCCAGGACGAGACGCTGGCGGCAGCCACGCTGCTTCTCGATGCCGGCGCCGATCCGAACGCCGGCTTTCTGTGGGGTGGACTGACGCCGCCGTTCACCGCGTTGACCGGTGTCTTCGGTGAGGGCGAGCAGGGGCCGCGCCGGCAGCCCCGACATCCGTTCGCTCCCGCCCTGGCCACACTGCTGCTGGCGCGCGGCGCGCATCCCGTGGACCAGCAGGCCCTCTACAACCGGATGTTCCGGTCCGACGACGAACACCTGACGCTGTTGTTCGCTCACGGTCTGGCCGGCGCCGGTCCCAGCCCATGGGAACTGCGTCTCGGCGCAGCGATGGAGACGCGAGCACAGATGTGGCAGCGCCAGGTCGAGTGGGCCGCCGAGCACGGCTTTGCCGGACGCCTCGCCCTGCTGGCCCACCATGGCGTCGACGTTTCGGGCGTCGAACTGGTGACGCCGCAGTTTCCGGCGGACCCGAACAGTCGCGACGCCGAGGGCGCCACTCCTTTGCACCATGCCGCCTGGGAGGGTGACGTCGCGTTGATCAGCCGACTACTCGACGCCGGCGCCGACCCGTCAATGACGGAGCCCAGATTCCATGCGACACCGCTGGGGTGGGCCGAACACGCCTACCAGACAGAAGCCGTAGAGCTACTGCGCCAACGCATGCCCTAGCAAGTATCCGCCGTGCATTTCGCTGCGGAAGCGACATGCGTTTCCGTCACCAGGTGTAGGGCTCTTTGGAGGCGGCGCTGCCGAGGATGAACGTCCGGTCGGTTCGGCGGGCTCGAGCTATTGCAGATAACCAGGTGCCCACGGTGCTGAACCGGTTCTGCAGCCCGGTCAGGAAGGCGATGTGGATGAACCCCCACCCCAGCCAGCCGAGGTAACCGGTCAGTTTGATCGGTCCGGCTTGCAGCAGCGCGTGACCGTGGCTGATGTAGGCCGCCGAACCGAGGTCGCGGTAGCGGAAGTTTCTGCGGGCCTCACCTTTGAGGTCGCGCCGGACGCTGGCCGCCACATGCAGTCCGCCCTGCATGGCGTTCTCGGCGACGCCGGGCAGATTGTCCCGCCCGACGAGGTCGCCGATCACGAAGATCTCCGGATGTCCGGGGACCGACAAATCAGGGGCGACGGCGATGCGGCCGGCATGGTCCGCGGACACTCCCAATACCTCGGCGACCGTGCGCGCGAACGGCACCGCTTCGACACCGGCTGTCCACAGCACGGTCCTGGTCGCGTACTCTTCGGCCGCGCCACCCGATTTCGGGGTGACGGTCACGCCGTCGCGTCGCACATCGGTGACGTGCACCCCCAGGTGCAGTTCGACACCGAGCTCCTGCAGGATTCGGGCGGCCTTGCCGGCCATCGCTGGCGCAAAACTCTTCAGCAGTCGGTCACCGCCGTCGAACAGCAGCACCCTGGCATCTTCGGGCTCGATGCTGTGGAATTCGTTGGCCAACGTGCGGGTGGCCATCTCACGGATCTGGCCGGCCAACTCCACGCCGGTGGGACCACCGCCGCAGACCGCGAACGTCAGGAAGCTGTCCCGTTCTGGTCCCGGTGGCAGCGTCTCGGCGATCTCGAACGCGCAGAACAGCCGCTGGCGGATGCTCAACGCGTCGTCGAGTGTCTTCATGCCGGGTGCCCACTGGGCGAATTCCTCACGCCCGAAATAGGACTGCTGCATTCCGACGGCCACCACCAGGACGTCGTAGTCCACGCTGAATTGGGTGTTGTCGGGGCGCATGGCGGTGACTCGCCTTGCCTCGGCATCGAGCTCGACTGCCTCGCCCAACAGTGTGGTGACGTTGCGATGGTGCACCAGCTCTTCGCGAAGCGAGCGGCTGATCTGGCCGATGCTGAGTATCCCGGTGGCGCACTGGTAGAGCAGGGGCTGGAAGACGTGCCCGGCAGCCCGATCCAGGAGTGTGACGTCGACGTTTGCGCCGCCGAGAGCCCTGGCGCAGAACAACCCGCCAAAACCGCCGCCGATGACCAATACCCGTTTCCGACCGTCGCTGCTCATCGCCCGAGGTTAGCTGTCGGACAGGGCGGTCAGGTACTGACTTCGATCACCACCTTGCCCCGGGCGTGGCCGATCTCGACCGCCGCGAGCGCTTCGGCCGCGTCGTCGAGCGGACGGACGTCCTCGACGTGGGGATCCAGCTTGCCCTGGGCCACCAGGTCGCCGACGATCTGGAGGACCTTTGAGGTCCGGTCCCGTTCGATCATGTGACCGCCCAGTGCGGTGGTGGTGTCCGGATCTCCGGCACTGATCAGCTTGGTCGGATCGTCGAGCAGGTCGGCTACCGCGCGCAAGCCCTCTCCGCCGGCCAGATCGAGGATGGCGTCGACGCCATGGGCAGCAGTTGGCGGATCCGCCCGTTGACTCCGTCGCCGTAGGGCACCAGGGTGGCGCCCAGGGTTTCGACGAGTGCCCGTTTGTCCTCGCTCGCCGTGCCGATCACATTGATGTTCAGGTCCCGCGCGATCTGGGCGGCTGCGACTCCGACACCGCCGCCGACCCCGTTGATCAGCAACGTCTGCCCCTCTTTCAGGCCCAGCTGGGTCACCCCGTCGTAGGCGGTGGCTGCCGCAACTCCGAGTGTCGCGGCATCGGTGAACGACACCTGCGGTGGTTTGTGTGCCGCCGCAGTCGCAGGCAGCACGGTGAACTCGGTGTAGCCGCCCGAGCCGGTCGCCACGGTGCCGAAGACTTCATCGTTGACCTGAAATCCCTCGACGTCCTTACCCACCTCGCGCACCACGCCGGAGACCTCTGAACCCAGCACCGCCGGAAGGTCGCCGGGGCTGGCGGCACCCAGCAGGCCGGAGCGAATTTTCCAGTCGACCGGGTTCACGCCTGCCGCTCGGACTTCGACGAGTAACTCGTCGGGCAGGGGAGTAGGCATCTCGAGATCGAGAAACTCCTGAACGTCGGGACCGCCATTGCTGCTGTATCCGAATGCTTTGACCATCAGAGCGGCGTACCCGGGTATCGGGCCGGTAAACCGCAGTTACCGGCCTAGAACCCGTTCAGCTCAGCAGCGCCCAGCCGACACCGAACGCCACCGCCAGCGACACCACGGTGATCGGGATGCCGAAGCGGATGAACAGCGCCGTCGAATAGCCGCCCGGTTTCATCACCATCAGGTTTGTCTGGTGACTGAACGGGTTGAGGAACGTGAACGAGATGCACGTGCCGATCAGGGTCAGGAGTAGCACCGGATCCAGCCCACTGGTCTCGGCCACCGTCAGTGCCACAGGGGTCAGGATCGCCGCTGCCGCGGCATTGGTGACGATATTGGTCAGCAGCGTGGTGCCTACCGCGATGACGAGCACCAGAAGAGCGGTGCTGCCCGCTGACAGGTGCAGGATCGCGGCGGAGATATCGGCGCCCAGACCGCTCCGAACGACGATCGTGCCCAATCCGATCGATCCGGCGATGATCGCCAGGATATTCCAGTTCAGGGCACGCACCGCAGACCGCGGAGTCAGCACCTTGGTGACCACCATCAGCGTGGCCCCGGCGACGGCGGCCAGTTCGATCGGCGCCAGCCCGAACGACCCGGCGACGATCACCGCCGTCAGGATCGTCAGTGCGATCCAGGTCTTGCTGGTCTGCGGCGCCTTGCCCGCCACCTTCTGCCACAGCCCGACCAGTGCGTGGTCGGTCAGCACGCTGGCGGAACGTGCAGTGACAAAGCACATTTCACCCTGGCGTGCTGGTGTGTCGCGCAACAGGTCTTCGCTCTGGGCGGCGATCACGAGAATGTCGTCGTCCTCTTCGAGCTCGCGCACGGTGGCCTGTTCGTCGGTGGCGATCGACACCTTGTAGAGATCCTGCCTGGACTGGCCGAATCGTGGTGTTCCCCAGAGCATTCGGACGCCCGCTTCGGTGGCACGGTAGATCAGGAGGTCACCCTCCTCGATCGCCGAATCGGTCTTGACCGCTTCGCCCCAGCGCTGAATTTCGAGCAGATCGAAGTCAGGTGTGGCGAGTACGCCGATCTCCACCGCGGTGCGGCCGATGGCGGTCGCCCCGGCGGCCACTGGTATCTCGGCGTGCCAGTACGGCTGTTGCTCGCCGGTTTCCGAACGTCCGCGCAGCATCAGCGGTGCGGTGATCAGAAGAACGAGCCACCCGACGAGAGCGACCGGGACGGCAATGGGGACGAACGAGAACATCGACACCATCACCCCGGACTGCGCCGCAAGGCCGGCGATGAGGAGATTGGAGCTGGTGCCGATGAGCGTCGCCGACCCGGCCAGCGTGGTGGCGTGCGCGATGGGCAGCAGCACGCTGCGCGCCGTGACCCCGGATCGCTGCTCGAGTTCCTTCGCGGCCGGGATCAGCATCGCCACGATCGGAGTGGTATTGATCAACGTGGAGGCCACACCGACTGGCGGGATGAGCCGGCTCAGTGTCTGCACCGAACTGCTGACACCGTCGAGGAGCCGGTAGGTGACCCGCGAGACCACCCCCGTGTAGAGCACCCCCTTGGCGATCACCAGCATTGCGGCGATGGTGATCACGCCGCCATTGCTCAGCCCGGCGAACAGCTCTGCGGGAGTGGCTATTCCGACTAGGCCGGCCACCACCAGCGCGCATACCAAAGCCAGGACGGCCGGCGCTCTCCCCGTGGTCATCACCGCGAGGGTGATGACCACGATTACTGCCGCGACAATTGCCATGGGGAAACCCTATGGCTCGATCAGGTATGGCCGAAGCCGGCCCGGGTCAGCGGTGGCTAGGTCACATCGGTCGTGACATGCTGCGCTGCGAACCCCGCCGCCTGGTCGGTCATCCCGTTGACTGCGTAAGAACCATGCGCACCGGGGTCGCCGCCGTTGCCCGAGCACACCGGGTCGTTGTCCACGCAGAGATCGAGGGCCTTGGGGCCGTATTCGGCTCCGATGGTGATCGGCGGCGCAGTCTGGTCGAGCATCTGCAGAAAGCCGCTCGAGGGTTTGCCGAACAAGGTGACCGCGGCGACGTGACCCGCTGTCGACTTGGGCATCGGGCCCGTAATCCCAGCGGGCAGTTGATAGTTGGGCGGGAGAGTATCGGTGGTGGTATAGGCCATCACCGCCGCGCCCTGGGAATAGCCGCCGAGCACCATCTTGGTATTCGGGCAGGTTGTCACCACGTCCTGAACCTTGTTGCTGGCGTCGAGAACGCCGTCTGCTGCACGCGCAAAGTCAAGTGAGGCAGGATAATTCACGGCATAGACGGCTACCGACTTGTTGGGGAGCTGTGCCCGTAGCGAGTCGACGAACGCCTGGCCGATCGCCCCGACGCCCGCCGGCTCGAACGTGCCGCGCGCAAAGACGACCTGCACGTCGGGACAAGGGTCGGCCGATGCCGCCGGGGCGGACGCAACCGGATAGACGACGGCTGCGCCGGCCATCGCGGCGAACAGCATCTGCCCGATCCTGCGGCCTGCGCCACCCGCAGAAGACATGTTCTCAAGACTATTGACCATAATCAGCTCCGTGATCCCCGAGGGCTCGGCAGCGTCACGCACGTCCCAGCGCCTCAATCGATAATTTTGATGGGCTAAGTTCCCCACTCGCGGGCCGCGCAAACATCGAACACACAGTGTGCTGAGTCACAGGCTGGGTGGCGGGCGGCGACAGCTTCGAAAAGTCCACCAAAGCGCGTGACTGCCAAAGTAATTGACGCGACACCGCAGTCCCGAGAGGGTGGCGGTGAAGAGTATGGGAACGTCTCCCACTCTCAACTTATAGCCGGTTGGGGGGCTTGCCGCAAGACCCCCAAGCAGGCGCAGAATGGCTCGCCGAACCCCACTACCTGCACAAATGGGAGATGCGAATGCCTGTGGCGGAAACCGATGTGATCATCGTGGGCGCTGCCCCGACGGGATTGACGCTGGCTCGCGAGCTTCGCCTGGCAGGGGTGCGAACGCTGGTGTTGGAGCGGCTACCCGAACCCAGAGCAGTGGCCAAGGCGGGTGGCCTCGGCGGCCGGATGCTGGAGATGGTGCGCTATCGGGGACTTCTGGACCGTTTCGAAGCGGCCAGCGGCCAACCCCGTCCCGCTCCACGTTTTCCGTTCGGCGGGCTGCACGTCGACCTCACCGAGTTGGTCGATCCCCCTATGCAAGCACTGCTGTTGCCCCAACCGCAGATGGAGAGCCTGCTGGAGAAACTGGCCCGCGAGCTGGGCGCGGAGATCCGGCGCGGACACGAGATGGTGGCGTTGCGCCAGGACGACGGGCAGGTGAGCGTCGACGTCTGTGGCCCGGACGATGCGTACCAGGTGAGCGCGCAATACCTGGTGGGTTGCGACGGGGTGGGTAGCCGCGTCCGCCAGTTGACCGGGATTCCGTTCCCCGGCATCACATATCCCGAGGTGAACCGGCTCGGGTCGTTCAGCATGCCGGACGCGCTGACACTGCTCGACGATGGCGACTACCTGGTCCCGGGCTTCGGTCGGCTCCGCTCGGGTTACACCCAGACGGCGAACGGGGTGTTCGCCATCAGTTCCTACACTCCGCACGACTTGGGCGTGTACACCAGCGAGGAGGAAAACCGGACCTACGACGACGACCAGCCGATGACGGTGGCCGAATTCGGCGACAGTGTCCGTCGCGTACTCGGGGCGGACATCCCGCTGGGCGAACCGACCCGGTTGACCCGCTTCACCTTTCACGCTCGTCATGTCGAACGGTATCGGGACCGCCGCATTCTGCTGGCCGGCGACGCCGCTCATCTGTTCCCCTCCGGCGGTGTCGCGGTCAGCGCCGGAATGCTCGATGCCGTCAACCTGGGGTGGAAGCTGGCCGGCGAGGTCAAGGGCTGGGCACCGCCCGGATTGCTCGACAGCTATCACGCCGAACGCCACCTCGCAGGTGCGCGCACGTTGCTGCACACCCAAGCTCAGGTCGCCCTGCGGCGGGGGCTCGATGCCGCGGCCCACGCGCTGCGGGACGTGGTCGCAGAACTCCTGCTCGACGACCCAGCCCGGCGCCGGGTCGGTGCGCTCATCGCCGGAGCCGACCTCCGCTATCCGATGCCCGGGGCCGACCCACACCCGTTGGCGGGCACCTTCGCGCCCGATCTGGCCCTGCGGGGGAGCATCGGCAGCGTCGCCGATACGCTGCACGCCGGCCGGCCCGTCCTGCTCGACCTCGCCGACCGCGCAGACCTGCGCGAGGTTACGCCGGGGTGGCATGGCCGCCTCGACGTGCACACCGCCGAGGCCGACAACCGCCCGGCGGATGCCATCCTGATCCGCCCCGACGGTCATATTGCCTGGGCGGCCGGCGTCGACGAACCCGCCGGGACCGCGAGGGGCGCACTGCGCGAATCGCTCTCCCACTGGTTCGGACTGCCCGACGTTTAGCTACATGTCTCCACAGGCGCCCGGGTGCTCCAGGTCAGGACGGCGGAGGCGGAGCCATCGGGCCGTAGATGAACTCACTCGGGACGCCGTTGCCGAACTGGTTCATGACGTCGCCGATAAAACCGTCCGAGCCGAAGTCCTGGGTGCCGTCGGCGTTGGAGGTGGGCGGGATCGCGGGCGCCTGCCCTGGCGGTGGAAGCGCATCGGGCAGTGGCGTTCCCACGACGGGAACGGGGCCCGACGCTCCGACGACGGGGGCCGGGGCAGCCGGATCAGGGCACGACAGGACGGGTTGCGGGGTCATCGACAGGGTGATCGGATCGCAGGGGGAGGCATTCGCCCCGCTCGCGAAGCCGACAGCCGATCCGGCGGCGACAGCGATCGCCGCTGCCAGGTGCGCGACGCGCTGGGATCCAGTCATGTGGGGTGCGGTTCTTTCCGGTGGTGTCAACAAAGCGTAGTGCGTTCCCACCCGTCAGTCGTACCGCGCGGGTTACCCGTTACCGTCCGGCGCAGGCAGGAGGCCGACCAGCCACCCAAGGCCGTCTGCTTCCCCCTCGGCGATCACGTCGAGGGCACCGAAAGCCTGCTGCAACTCGCCGCGCGGTATCCGAAACGAGCCAGGGCCGGCGCCGACCTCACTGAGTGCACTGATCGCGAGTAACCCGCCCGGTTTCAGCCGTGCCAGCAGCTGCCTGTCCAGCCCGGAATGGCGATATTTGTGACACAGCACCACATCTACGGCCGGACCGGCCGGAAGCCCGTCATCGAGGTCGGCGACGTCGAATCGGCACCGCGCGCCCATCCCGGCCGCCCGGGCCAGTTCACCGGCCTGTGCAACGGCCACGGGGGAGATGTCCAACCCCAGCACGACCAGGCCGCGCCGGGCCAGCCAGATCGCGGCCCGGCCCCGTCCGCACGCAACTTCCAGAGCAAGTCCGGCCGCCGGGAACAGCTCCGCATACGGCGCGAAGACGGCGGGTAGTGCGATGTCGCGCAGACCGGCAGTCTCGGTCGCGGCATACTTTGCGTCCCAGCGGTCGCGGTCCTCGCTAGACACCGCTGGCGCGCCACTTGTCCAGCATCCGGCGATCGCGTTTGGTGGGTCGGCCGGTGCCGCGATCGCGGGCAGCGACCGGGATGGCGGCGGTCGGTGGTGGCGCGGGTGTGCGGTCCAGATAGCAGGTCGCGGCGTCCGGTGCGCCGACCCGCTTCTGGATCACCCGGACTACCTCGACAATCCGCGTCGTGTCGCCCACCCGCGCTCGCACCTCGTCGCCGGGGACGATCATCGTCGACGGCTTCGCCACCCGATCGTTGACCCGCACATGCCCACCTCGGCAGGCCTCCGCCGCATCCGGCCGGGTTTTTGTCAGTCGGACGGCCCATAGCCATCGGTCGATGCGGGACGACTCCACACCGACCATCATGGCGTGTCGCCATGAGGTATCGCCAAGCCCACATAGGCGTTAGCCTTGCTCGCAGGTCGGGTTAGGCGCTTGTCCTGAATGTTTGGGAGCGCCACCAGAGAGGACAGCCAGAGTTATGACTGAACCGCAGCGTGCGAGACCATTCGCCACCGCCGCCAGGGTCGCGGCCGCGGGTGTGATCATCGCCGGCGGCGCACTGGCCATGGCCGGCCAGGCTTGTGCGGATCCGGCGGTGCCTTACCCGACGCCGGTGCCCGCAGATCCAGGTGCACCGCCGCCACCAGACGGCACGCCCGTGGCGGTCGCCGCCGACGCACCCGTGGGTCCGCCGCCGCCGGCCGACCTCACTCCACAGGTGCCACAGGTGCAGAACCCGGTGTACGGGCAGGGGCAGACCCCCGGTCAGCTCGGGTACCTGCGGGATATCTGGCATGCCATGCACACCACTGACCCAGCCGCGGCCCTGACCGCGCCGCCGGCGACCGTGCCAGGCGCCACGGGTGCCCCGGACGGCGCAGGTCCCGCGCCGCAGCTGCCACCTGGGTACGTGTCGCTGACTGCCCCGGAATCCTCGACCGGCACCATTCCGGGGACCGGCCCGCAGCCCTACCAAGGAGGCCCGGCGCTACCTCCGGGCTACTACCCGATAACCGGTCCGCCGCCACCCGGATATTTCGACCCGGCGGCCCCCGACCCGGCGGCACCTCCGACGTTGCCGTACGCACCGACGCCCTGACCGAGTCCGGGTGGTCAGCGTTCGACCACGGCCAGCCGCCGCGTCCACTTGTACAGCCCGGCGACGACCGCCACGAACAGCGCCACACCCAGGATCTCCGCCCAGCTCGCGAAGCTCTCGCCCACCACCGCGAGCGGACTGTCGGTGCCGGCGGCCGCGACGATGCCTGCGAAGACCACCCCGAACAAGCTCTCACCGACGATGAGGCCCGTGGCCATCAACACGCCCAGACGCTGCTTCTGCTCGGTGTCTTGGGCTGACTCGCCTCTACGCTCGGCCCACTTGTCGTAAGACCGGCCCAGCACGGCGCCGATGGGGATGACGATCGTCAGCGACATCGGCAGGTACATGCCCATCCCGACTGCCAGCGGCGGCAGGCTGAACTTTGTGGCGCGTCTGAGCACCTCGTCGACCAGGATCACCGCCGCACCGATGGCCACGCCGAGACCGAGCAGTTTCCAGTTCAGATCCCCACCGAAGACCCCTTTGGCGAGCGACGAGATCAACGCCGCCTGCGGTGCCGCCAGGGCATTGGCCCCCGCACCCGGTGCGCCGGCGAAACCGAAGGCATTGTTCAGTAGATCGAGCACGGGAGCGATCACCAGCCCGCCGAAGACGACGCCGATCACCAGGGCGACCTGCTGTTTCCACGGCGTGGCACCTACCAGTTGGCCGGTCTTGAGGTCTTGCAGGTTGTCGTTGGAGATGGTGGCGATGCCGAACACGACCGCGGTGGCGAACAGGGCGTAGGCGACCAGTCCGAGCGTCTGCGCGGCATCGTCGGTGCGGCCGTGGACCAGCACCAAAACCACCGAAGCGATGATGACGACGAGGATTCCGAGACCCGATATCGGGCTGTTGGACGAGCCGATCAGGCCGGCCATGTACCCCGCTACGGAGGCGAGTAGTGCGCCGATGAAGACGACGAACAGGAGGGTCACCACGATGATGAGTGGCCGGTTGCCGGTGACTTGCGTGCTGTCGAGGAACCACCACAGCAGCAGTGCAATGGGCACCAGCGACGCCACGATCGTGCCGCCGACGATCCAGATGGGCAGGTCGCGTTCGACCAGCTCCACCTGCTCACCCCCGCGGCGCGCTCGGGTCGAGACGGCGGCCGCCCGGATGCCTCGGACAATCGGGCCGATGATTTTGAGCAGGGTCCAGACCGCGGCGATCGCGATGGCGCCTGCGCCGACGAACCGGACGTCGGTGGAGAACGTACTGGAGACGATATCTTCGACGGCGCTGCCTTCGGCGATGTTGCCCCACGTCAGCGTCGGCAGAAGCACGAAGAACGAGATCACCAGGCCGACGACCATCGCGAAACCGACAGTGACACCGACGAGATGGCCCACTCCGATCAGCGCCAGTGACAGGCTCGCGCCGACCATCGATCCGCCGGAGCCGACCCGAAAGTAGGCGGATACGTCACTGAGGATGACTTTCATCGCGGCCAGGAGTGAAAATCCTGCTGCGACAAGCGAACCCACAAGGATGGCGAGCAGGCTGCGTTTGCTGCCCTCGCCGCCGTCAATATCGGCCTCGCCGACCTTGAGCACCTCTGCCGCGGCCACGCCTTCCGGATAGGGCAGGTCAGAGCCGGTCACCAGCGCGCGCCGCAGCGGCACCGAGTACATCACGCCGAGGATGCCGCCCACGATGCACACCGCGACCGTGATCCAGTATGGGAACCCGGTCCACCATCCGATCATGATCAGGCCGGGCAGCACGAAGATGATGGCCGCCAGCGTGCCTGCGGCCGAGGCGATCGTCTGCACGATGTTGTTCTCGAGGATCGTGTGCCCGCGGAAGTAACGCAGTATCGCCATCGAGATCACGGCAGCGGGGATCGCGGTGGCGAACGTCAGACCGACCTTGAGGCCCAGATACACGTTGGCCGCGGTGAAGATCAGGGTGATGAGACCGCCGAGAACAACGCCCCTAACCGTCAGTTCACGAATCGACGGTGTCGTGGCTTCCACACTGTCCACTTTCGTCATAACCCTCTCCCAGCCCACGTGGCGGCGCGCCAAACGTGTTCGGGCGATGCTAGCGGGTGCGCAGACTCATTTTCAGCACAACCCCCAACCTGACGAATCGCCTTTCACCGCAAGGCAACTGCAGCTTGGTAGCGGCCCGGGGTCTGCCCGACGAGAGAAGTGAATGCTTCTATGAAGCCCGAGGGGTTCGACCAGCCGCACACGATTGCGGTGTCGGTGACGGACTGGCCGGCGGCGAGATGGGCCAGGGCGTGGTGAATTCGTAGCGTGGTCCGCCAGCGATGGAAACTCATTCCGAACTCGGTGTGGAACAGCCGACTCAAGGTGCGCTCGCTGGCGCCGGCAGTGCGTCCGAGCTCGCTCAAGGTCGTGCTCCGCGCGGGGTCGGCGTGCAGGAGATCGGTGACGGCGCGCAGTCGGTCGTCATGAGGTTCGGGCAGATGCAGGGATTGTTCTGCGGTCTCGGCGAGTTCGTCGATCACCAGCGAGCACAGCCGCGCGTAGATGTCCGGGCGGATGTCTCGCCGATCGGTCAGTGCCAGCAGGGCTTCCCGTAGTAACGGGGTTACCGCGAATGCACTCGGGAGTGGCGGCAGGGAGTGGCTGAACTCGTCGGGGATTCCGATGAGCCGGATGTCGGTTCTGCCATAGAAGCGATGGGCATGCTCAAATCCCGGCGGCGTCCAGGTGACCCGATTGGTCAGGGCGATCCAGGTTCCGCGTTCGGTCGTCGTGGCCACTGCACCGGATGCCGCATAGACCAGCTGCCCCTCGGCGTGGATGTGCCTGTCGATGCGCTGACCGGAGGTGAGCCGGCCCGCACCGTGAGGTGCCCGGAGCGGGCGCGGCGCGGGCATCTCGGAATGTTGGCGGGTTTGGGGCATCGTCCGTCAACTTACCGGTGGTAGGCGCTCCGTAGTTAGGTCAACCTTAGTTCATGAAACTCAATTCGATCGAGCGTGCGGCCATGAACAATCCGTTGCGTGCTGCTCATCAGCACCGTGTCGAAGCCGCGTGGTTCCGCAGACTCGCCGGCGGTGCATTGTCCGGGCAGCATGTACTTGAGATTGGCTGCGGCCGCGGCGTGGGGTCCGAGATCATCCTCGATCGGTTCGGCGCGGATCGGGTGAGCGCCTTCGACCTCGACGAATTGATGGTGACCAAGGCCCAGCGGCGGTTGCACGGCCGGCCGGTCACGCTGTCGGTCGGCGACGTGTGCGCTATCGACCAGCCGTCGGGGGCGATAGACACTGTGGTGGACTTCGGGATAATCCACCACGTTCCCGACTGGCAGTTATCGATCGCCGAAATCGCCCGGGTGCTTCGGCCGGGAGGCCTGCTCTTGTTCGAGGAGCTCCCGCGCCACGTGTTGGATACCTGGGTGGTCCGCACGCTGACCGACCACCCCCGTGAAAACCGTTTCGAGGCAGCAGAATTCGCCGCCGAACTGGCTCGCCATGGTTTGCACGGCACGGGGGCGATCGAGCAACGGTTCGGAGGCGCCCTGTTCGTCGGGGCAGCCAGGAAGAGCTGACCTCATGTCTGGAGGGCGGACGTGAAGGCGTCGACGAGCGCGTACGGGGCACCGTCGCCGAACAGGGTCAGCTGGAGTTGCTCGGCTTCGGCATCGGCTGACCGGCTTCGCGGAAACAGTTCCGCCTCGTACGCGGCCAGTGCTGCTTCGATGTCGCCGGGGAATGCGACGATCGCCTTCGCCAGTTCGGCGCCGTCGAACATGGCCAGGTTCGCGCCCTCGCCGGACGGCGGCATCAGATGGGCGGCATCGCCGACCAGTGTCACTCCGGGCACACGCTCCCAGCGGTGTCCGATCGGCAGGGTATACAGGGGCCGACGCGTCGGTGGGGTGTCGGTGTCTGTGATCAGCGTGGTGAGTTCGGGCGCCCAGCCGTCGAACTCGGCTGCCACCCGCGTTTTCGCGGCTGCGGCGTCGGTGAAGTCGACGTCGGCGAACCATTCGGCGGGATGGTTCAAGAAGACGTAGGCGTGTAGGACATTTTCCGGCTCGCGGTGCGCGAGAATCCCCTTGCCGGGCGCGGACGCGAGCATCGAGCCACCGCCGACCACCCGGGCTGCCACAGTGTGGCGTTCATCGACGTCGTAGAGATAGGCCTCCACGTAGGACATGCCGACATACTCGGGTGTCGCATCGGAGAGCAGCGGCCGGACCTTCGACCATGCGCCGTCGGCGCCGACGAGCAACTCGGTGACGGCGGTGGAGCCGTCGCCGAAGGTCAACTGGTAAGCGCCGCCGCCCAGTGATTGGGCTGAGATCACTTTGCGGCCCCACTGAACCGCGCCGGCAGGCAGGGAGTCGAGCAGAATCTGCCGCAACTGGCCGCGCAGCACCTCGGGTCGATCGCCTGGCTCCGGGCCGTGGGGGACGTCCATCAGCACCGTCGCGTCTTTGTCGAGCACTCTCAGCGCCTCGCCGCCGATATGGATGAGTGACTCGAACTCTTCGTAGAGGCCTGCCGCTTTCAATGCCAGCTGCCCGTTCTCCGGATGAATGTCGAGCTGACCGCCTTGCGTGCGCGCCTCCGGCGAGGGATCCGCCTCGTATACCGTTGCCGGGATGCCGTGGAGATGGAGAATCCGCGCCAGGGTGAGGCCGCCGAGACCCGCCCCGACAATCGTGATCTTTGTCGTCATCGTTCCTCCAGATATTCGTTGGAATGTCGTTCCAGGCGGAGCTCCGCAGTTATCTTGGAACAACGTTCCAGCCATGTCAAAATGGATATCGTGACCACACACGCGAGGCGATCCGATGCGCTCTCGAAAGAGCGGATCGTCGAGACTGCGATCGAGATCCTGGACGCCGGGGGTGAGCGCGCCATGACATTTCGCGCCCTCACCGCGCGGCTGGCGACCGGCGCCGGGGCGATCTACTGGCATGTTGCCAACAAAGACGAACTTCTGGCGGCAACCACTGAGGACGTGATCACCCGCGTGATGACGGATGTGCCCGACGATTCCGATCCTGAAGAGGCCATCCGCGCGATCGCGCTCGGCATCTTCGATGCCATCGACGCGCACCCCTGGGTAGGTGCCCAACTCTCGCGGGAGCCGTGGCATTCGGCGATGCTGCACATCTTCGAGGGCGTGGGCGCACAGCTCCAGGCGCTCGGTATTCCGCAACGGGCGCAGTTCAATTCGGGGTCGGCACTGGTGAGCTACATTCTCGGAGTGGCCGGACAGAATGCGGCCAATGCCCGCCTGCTACCCCGGGATACCGATCGCACAGCGTTCCTCGATGCCGTTGCGACGAAGTGGGCGGAGCATGATCCAGCCCACTATCCGTTCACGCGTCAGATCGCTGCGCAGCTGCGTGATCACGACGATCGCGAGCAGTTCCTGGCCGGGATCGACCTGATCCTGGCCGGAATCGCTACGCTGCGATAGGTGCCGGCGGGACTGGCCACAGCGTGGTCATACCGCGATACTGAGCGGAATCGACGCCGCCGCAATCGGTTCGAAGCGGTCCGACGTAATCGTCGGGGTAGCGGGGAGTGCGCCGGAACCGATCACCACTGCCGATGCCTGGCCCTGGTCGGTGGGTATGACGATGGTGTCGCCGGGATCTCCGTAGGCGCCCTGACAATCGGGGCCGAGGCAGCGCCCCGTGACGGGATCGACTGTCCCGGCGAACATGTCGTTGATCCAGCCCGCCATCAGCAGCTGCACGGCGGGCGGATTCTGGGGTTGCGGGATTCCCGCGACGAGGTACGCCGCCGCCTGGATCAGCGGGTTGCCGCCGAGCATGGAATCCATGTGCACACCGCCGTTGACGACCACCCCGTTGAACTTTCCGGGCCGGGCGGCGGTGAGATCCTCGTTGATTTCGCTGAGCGAATTCAGATAGTTCAGCGGGGCGCCGATCTCGTAGACCGGGACGTAATCGGCAGCATCGCCATTGTTGCTGTCTTCCAACGCCTTCAGCCGATCCAGTGCATTGGGCATGATGGGGGAGAAGGGCACTCCGTCCAAGGTCACCACGCCGGCCAGATGGTTGGTTGTGTCGCCTTCGCCGCCGGCGTCGGCGCGGCGGGCGACCAGGCCCTCGGCATAGTGGCCGGCGACCCCGGGGGCGAAGCCACCGCCCAGTGAATGCCCGACCAGGACGAACTCGTCGGGCACGGTCAGCGCTGTCGCGCCGGCTTTGAGGGTGGCGGTGGTGAGGCTGGCGTTGAGTGCTGTCCGGTTGTCGTCGAGGAACAGTTGCGCGACAGCGTTGTGCAGGTTGTCCCCGCCGAGCCACATACCGTTGTCGGCGAACGGGTTCGAGGTGATCGTGGTGACGACGACGATGCTGTTGGTCCGCTGCGCCAGATACGACGCCGTGTAGCTGTACATCGGTCCGGTGGCGAGGATGCCGTGCTGCAGGTAGATCAGTCGCTGCGGTTGTCCGCCGCCGGTGGGGAAGTACCAGTCGGCCGCGACCTCGGTGCCGGGCGCGATGACCAGGGTGGAGCTGCTGACCTGAACGGAACCCTTCAGCTCCGGCGGCACGACAGGTGGGCCATCGGTTGCCTGCACGACGGCACCGAGCAGGCTGAAGATCGCCGATCCGAGCGCTCTGACCAGTGGCGGATAGTCCGGTTGGAATGGCCCCAGGATGCCACCGATGCCCGGGATCGTCGCGGTCTGTTCAGCGGCAGAACCGGTGACACCGGCTGCGCGCGCGGCGCGGGATGCACTGGCGGCGCGGGACGTGGGCGCGGCAGGGGGAGCGGTGGATTCGGTGGCGGTGGTGGCCTCCGCGGTGACCGGCGACTGCTGGCTGGTATGGGTGAGCAGCTTCCTGGTACCGCCCGTCGGCACTGTGGCAGTGCTCGAAGCGCTCGCGGCACGGGTCTTCCGCGATGCGGCTGCGTCGCGATCGGGTGCCGAACCTGCGCGGGAAGTGGCATTGCTTGTGGCGGCCTTGTTGGCGGGACCGGTGTTCGGGCCACCGTCGGTGTTCGCACCGGCTGTACCGGCTCCCCCCAAGAGCGCCGCCGACACTCCTGCGGTCAGTACCCCGGCCCCCACCCACACCGACACCTGTGTCATGGGCTCCGACGCTAGCGTGCTACCCGAGATGTATTGCCAATTCAGCGAAATCGACGCTGGTGACCCTGTTTTAGCTGGCGCTGAGGATCTTGATCGCGAAGACGAGGGTGTCGCCCGGTTGAATTCCGGCAGCCGGCTGACCATTGGGGTAGCCGTCGGCCGAGGTCATGGCAACAGCGACCGTGGACCCGACGTTCTGTCCGGTGATGGCCTTCTGGAAGCCCGGCACCACGCCGTTGAGCGGAAAGTCCACCGGCTCGCCGCGCTGGTAGCTGCTGTCGAACACCGAACCGTCCCGGCCATTGACGCCCATGTAGCAGACCGACACGGTGGCGGTGCCCGGGACCACCGGACCGCTGCCTGCCACCAGGGTGTGCACCTGGGTCTCGGCAACGCTGAACGGGGCGGTCACGTTCACCAGTGGCGCGGCGGTGTCCGTCGATCCGGTCACCGCGACGCTGCCGGTTGCTCCCGGCAAGGTCCATTCGGCGGCGCCCCCAGCCGCCGGAGGTGTCGTCGGGCAGGAGTTCGCGTCCGTAGACATCTGCGTGACGGTGGAAGGGGCGGTCTTGATGGCGGAAGTCGAACTCGCCGCGGGTGTTTCCGCTTCAGAGCCGCACGCGGTGAGCGTCATGGCGAGCGTTGCGGCGCAGGCTACGAACACGGCGGAGGCAGATTTGCGCGATGAGTTCACGGCAGTCACGGTACCGCGGGTGATGTTGATCGACTGCGCCCCGGTCTGGTGCCTTCGGTTCGGCACGGGCTGGCGAACATGTGTCATCGACTGAAAATTGCTGGCGCCCGCAAGCCTGGCAGCGGCCCGGATTGTCGCCCGTGGGCCAATGGCTCGCACTTTGCCAATACGGGGCTTTACAGAAACGTTACCTGACCTCGAACTATGCTGCTGATCACATTACTCGCAAGTAAGCTACGGTTCCGAATTGTTACTTACCGTATCTAACGATATGGGCATATTGTCATGAGCGGATTCGAATAACTGCTCCTGGCCAGCAACTTTGTCACTAATACTCGGCCGGATACCGGCGGCTGGACTCACGGCCCACCAGTTTGCCGACTTTGGCAATTCTGCGCTTACCCCCCAGTAAGTTGCCCTATCGTCAGTTCTGTCGCGGGGTTCCGGAGTTCTTAAGGAGAGTCATGCAGTTAGCTGTTCGGTCATATCTCACCGCTGGCGTCGCGTTGGTCGGGGCAGGCGCCATCGCAGTTTCACCAATCTCATTGGCACCTCCGGAGGTGCACGTTCCGGCGCTCAGCGCGTCGGCGGCCGCAGTGAATCTCGCTGCGGCGGTCGATCCGATCACCGAGTGGGTACAGGTCCTGCAGACCACGTTCGCCAACGTCGCGGCGATCGGGTCGCAGGTGCAGTCCGACCCGGCGCCGATCCTGCAGCAGTTCATCACCAACCAACTGGCCTACGCAAACATCATCGCGCCTGCCCTCGAACAGGCTGCCGGCAGCCTCGTGGCGGGAGTGACGTCGATCCCGCAGGCTCTGATCACCGCGGCCACCCAGCTTGCCGCGGGTAACTTCAACGATGCCGTCCAGACCGTGTTCCAGACCGGGCTCGGTCTGGTTCTCGCGCCTGCCATCAGCCTCCTGAACATCCCGCAGATCTTCACCACCGCGTCGCAGAACTTCGCGAACGTCGTCGCGGCGATTCCGAATGTGCTGCTGCCCATCGGCCTGGCGGCGCTCTCGCCGTTGGCCGGAGCGGCGTACGTGTTTGGTAACACCGGCCAGCAGATTATCGACGCGGTCAAGGTCGGCGATGTGGGGGCGGCGATCAACGTGATCGTGAACGCGCCGGCCGCCTTCACCGATGCGATCCTCAACGGTGTCGAATCCCAGGGGACGGTCGGGCTGCTCAGCCCGTACACGGGGCAGTTCAGTTCCGGTCTCGTCGCGTCCCTGCTGCATGCTCGCGACGTCTTCGCCCAGGCGATCGGCGCTCCGGTCCCGCCGTCAGCACAGGCGGTCACCAACTCCGTTGGGGAACTGCCGACGGCCGCCAAGACGGTCACCCTGTCGACCGCGGCACCGGCACCCAGCACGGCGCGCTCCTCGGCTGCCGCCGTGAAGGTAACGAACGCAACGGAATCCACCGGATCGACGTCCTCTGTCAAGTCGGCAGCAGCGTCGGGCGGCGCCGATACCGTCGGCTCGGCTCCGGACACCACCTCAGCAGGTGCCGGCACCGGCTCGTCGTCCACCGACAGCTCGTCGACGCCGGCCGGATCGACCGGATCGGGCAAGCACCGCGCCCAGTCCGGCAGCGCATCAGGCTCGAGCAAGAGCAGCGATTCGGCGGCCAAGGCGGCCAAGTCGTCGTCGAAGAAGTCGTCAGGCTCGTCCAGCAGCGACTAGCAGCATCGACAATGGCCCCTCCTTCACCCCGGCGAAGGAGGGGCCATTGTGCGCTTCGGGGTACAAGTGCGCGCCATCGCTCGGCCTCACTGCCCTCCGGCGCCGGTGACCAAACAGAACGACTCGTAGTGATTGCTGGTGTAGAAGTACTGGCGAGGATCGGTGACCGGTGTGCCGCCGGTGATGATGCGCCTCGTCGAGCGGTCGCGGGCGCCGGGGGTGATCACCGTGTACTCGTGGTAATAGCCCTTGGCGGCCTCGGGTAGGTGCCGCTCGCGGTTGCCGAAGACTCCACCATCGTGACGCGGAAAGGGAAATGGTCCGCCGGTGCGGATGGCCCGAACAGTGTCGCTCACCTGGGGCGGCAAGCTTGTCAGTGGGCACGCGGCGACACCGGCAACGGCCGTCGTCTGGCTGGAGGGCGCTGTCTCGGCGGGATTCATGGACGCCGGATTCGTCGACTGCACCCGCAGCAACACCACGCCGACGACGACGACGACGAGCAGCCCGCAGAGTGCGACAAGAACAACCCTGCCGCGGCTCATGAGCACTCCTCGCGGGCCGCACTGAGGTAGTCGGCCAGCCGTGTGTCCAGTCCGAGCTTCACCAAGTAAAGGTAGCGATTGGCCGCGGCGACGCACTCAGGAAGCGCGACTCATCCAGAGTTCAGCGCGGGAGTCTCCACGGTTCACGGGCGAAGAGCTGCTCCACGAGGGGACGGAAGAACTCAAGCGGACGGTGCTCGAACTACGCATCGAAACAGTTCTGGTCGTACTTCTCGCAGAACTCGACGCAATCGTCGAACCACTGGTGGCCGCGGTACCTTTCCCTGCGCGCCATGCCATTCGGCCTCATCGCCCCACCATCGCGTCGGTCAAGCCGGCGGCCCCGCTGCCAGAACCTGCCGGATCCCGTCGCAGGATCAGGGCGGCGATACCGAGCACGATCAAGGTGAGCACCAGCATCAGCGTGGACATCGCGGCGATCTCCGGCCGCAGCGATGCCTTCAGCGAGGCAAAGATATAGACCGGCCAGGGTGTGGAGCCGGCGACCGAGACGAACGACGAGACGACCGTGTTGTCGAGGCTGAGCGTAAAAGCCAGCAGCGCACCGGAGATGACGGCTGGACGGATCAGTGGCAGGGTGATGTCGGTGAACCGGCGCCACGGTGTGGCATATAGGTCACCCGCCGCCTCTTCGAGGAACTCGTTCATCCCGGTCATTCGGGCCCGAACGATGAAAGTCACTACTGCACTTGCGAACAGTGAGTTGGCGATGATCAGGCGCACCTGACCGATGTTGAAACCGGTGAGTCCCCAATCGACACCCAGGGTGACGAACCAGGGGAGCAACGAGATCGCCGAGACGATCTCCGGTGTCACCATCACCAGGCCCAGCAGCACGAGCAGCCCAGGTGCCCACCATCCGGGTCGACGAGTGAGTGCGATCCCGGCGAAGGTGCCGAGCAGGGTGGCTGCGGCGGCGGTGCCGGCGGCGGTGACCACCGAAACAGTGATGGAGTTGACGATCGCCGGATTGCTCAGGGCCGCCAGGTACGGCTCAATGCCGAACCCCTCGAACGTCTGCAAGGTGCGCCCGCTGTTGAACGAGAAGACCACGATGACGAGGATCGGGAAAAAGAGGAACAGCAGCCCGAGCATTCCCCAGACGTTCAGGAAGGCGTCGGCAGGACTGAACCTGCGACGGTTGCTCATGATGACTCCTTTGCCGGCAGTGTCAGAGATGTCATCGCGGTGGTGATCCGCCCTGCAACCTTGAGGAGACCGCCAACCACGGCGGTCGTGCCGAAAATAGCCAACATGAGCAACACCGCCATGGCGGCGCCGAGTGCCCAGTTCTGTGCGCTCTGGAATTGGGCGGCCACCATCTGGCCGACCATGCTGCCGCTGGCGCCGCCGAGGACGGCCGGGGTGATGTAGTCGCCCATCAACGGGACGAAGACAAGCAGCATTCCGGCCGTCACCCCGGGTGAGGACAGCGGAATAGTGATGTGACACAGCGTGTTCCATGCGTTGCCGCCGAGGTCGCGACTGGCCTCGAGCAGCTTCGGGTCGAGACGCTCCAGCGCGACGTACAGAGGAAGGATCATCAGTGGCAGATAGTTGTAGACCACACCGAGCTGAACCGCCGCCGAGGTGTAGAGCACATGCAGTGGCCCATCGGTCAGGTTGGCCCACTGCAGCATCTTCGAGACGAAACCCTCTGGGGTCAGCGATATCTGCCAACCGATGGTGCGCACCAGGAAGTTGGTCCAGTAGGGAATGAGAACCAGGGCCAGCACGACACCGCGCCATTTCGGAACCAGCTTGACAGCCATCCAGTAGGCCATCGGAAACGCGATCACCAGACAGAGCACGGTTCCGACGACCGCAATCTTCAGGGTCCGAACGAAGATCGCGAAGAAGGCAGGCGAGGCAGCCTCACCGTATCGGTCGAAGGAGAGGAGATCGTTCGCGTGGGTGACGTACAGGCCGGGTTTGTAACCGAAGCTGTACCAGACCACGAGGCCGATCGGCAGGATGAAGAACAGCAGCATGAACACGCTGATCGGCAGGGCGCCCAGCCCGCCGGGCAGTCGCACGCGTCGCGCCGCGGACTGAGTGCCCGCCGTGTTCGGCGCCTGCACCCCTTGGTCCTCTACCACGGTCACTTGCCCGCCGCCGCCTTGAGCTCGTCGTAGATCCCGATGATGGTGCCGTCTGCCGACGTCATCTGGCTGTAGACAAGCTTTTTCATGATGTCATCGCTGATGAAGACCATGTCGGGTCGCTTGATATCGGCTTTCGTGGCCGCCGCCTCGATGCCTTCGATTCCGGTGTTGTAGCCGATATAGGTGAGCTCTTTGAGGGAGACGGTTGGATCGAGCACATAGTTGATGAACGCGTAGGCCGCGTCCTCGTGAGGCGCACCTTTGACGATGGCCCAGTTGTCCTGCCAGAGGTTGGCGCCCTCTGAGGGCCAGACCCACTTGTACCGATCGGGTTCGGCGTTCGCCAGGATGCCCAGGCGGGCATCTCCGTTCCAACAGTGAATCAGGGTTCGGGCCGAGGAGGAGATGGAGGTATTGGTCGACGACTCGAAGGCCTGCACATGAGGCGCGATCTTGTCGAGGATGAAGGAGCGATAAGCCGCGATGTGGACCGGGTCGGTGGTGTTCTCGTCGATCCCGTTGGCCCAGAAGTAGGTGAACGCGACCTCGCCCTGGTCTTCCAGCAGCGAGAAACTACCGGATGCCTCCTTCTGCGCGGCGTCGAGAAAGTCGGCCCACGACGTCAGTTCGCGCTTGATGACGGTGCTGTCATAGACGTAGCCGGTGGAGCCCCAGTCCTTACACACGCTGTATTTGTTGCCTGGGTCGAAAGGAGTGTTGACCACTTTGGCGTTGAGATTCTTCATGTTCGGCAACTTGGTGTGGTCGAGTTCGGTGAGCAGTCCGCCCGTGGCCATCTGCTGGATGGAGGAGTGCGTCGGTACGCAGATGTCGTAACCCGTGGTGCCTTTCGCAGCACTGAGTTTGGCGATCATCTCTGGGTTCGAGCCGTAGGAGTCGACCGTGATCTTCGGGCCCTTGGCCGACGTGAAATCGGTCAGCACAGCGGGATCGTCGTACTCGCCCCAGGTGTAGATGTTCAGGCCATCAGATGATGAGCCGCCGCCCCCCGACGGTTTGGAGCAGGCCGCGAGAAAAGCGGCGGCTCCGAGCGCTGCGGTGCCGCCCAGGAAAGCTCGGCGGCTGAGCGAGTTCTTCAGCGCATCGGGAACGAGAGCGCGCAGGTGCTGTGGCTGATTCATGGAGTAACTTCCAGGTTGGGCGGGAGACTCGGGAGATATTGGGCGAGAAGCTATTACGAGGTGAATATCCGAACGGCGTCTGGGGACCACGAACACACCACGGGCGATCCGAGCTCTGTGGGCGGGTTGGCGGAGCGGGGGAGTCGGGCCAGGATCTGGTCGTCGCTGGGCGTGTGGATCACCAATTGCAGGCTGTGTCCCAGTTCGGAAACCCCCAGCAGCGTGCCGGTAACGGAATTGACCGGCGTGTCCGACGCAGGTGCGGGCGGGGGCGCGCTGGTGACGGCCACCGACTCCGGTCTGATTGCCGCGGTGACCTCTGCGCCACTCGCGGCCGCCATGTCGCCCTTGGTCGGGCGCGACGAGTGCAACGAGAGGCCGGCGGTGTGCACGCTCACCCCAGTGCTGTCGAACGACGAGATCGAGCCAACGAAGGAGTTCTGCCGGCCGATGAAACCCGCCACAAAAGCAGACTCGGGCGAATCGTAAATAACGGCGGCCGTGCCGATCTGCTCAATTCGGCCATCCTTCATCACGGCGACCCGGTCGCTCATCGACAATGCTTCCTCCTGGTCGTGCGTCACGAAGATGAAGGTCGTGCCGAGCTCGTGCTGCAGCAGTTTCAGTTCGACTTGCATCTCCTCCCGCAACTTGCGGTCCAGGGCGCTCATCGGTTCGTCGAGCAGCAGTACCGCTGGCCGATTGACAAGAGCTCTCGCCAACGCGATGCGTTGCTGCTGCCCACCGGAGAGCTGTGCCGGCTTTCGATCGGCGAAAGCGGTCATCCGCACCATGTCCAGGGCACGGCTGACTCGGCCGGCTATCTCCGGCCGCGCAACACCCGATCGGCGCAGGCCGTAGGCGACGTTGTCAGCGACTTTCATGTGCGGGAACAACGCATATGCCTGGAACACGGTGTTGACCGAACGTCTGTGCGGCGGCAGGTTCTCGACACTGTGGCCCGAGATCGCGATGGTGCCATCATCGGGAAACTCGAATCCACCGATCATCCGAAGGGTCGTGGTCTTGCCGCACCCGCTCGGTCCCAGCAAGCTGAGGAACTCACCGGGCTGCACGTGAAGACTGACGTTGTCCACGGCGACGGCCGATCCGTACCTTTTGGTCAGCGAGCGCAGTTCCACAGAACCGGGAGCGGCAGCCACCGGCGCAGAGGTTTCGGTGGCCACGTCCATGATGCTCATGCCGATACCAGGGTCGAGGTGGCGGCATAGACTATTTCGCCACCGATGATCGTGTAAATCACAGCGGCCAAACCGATCTCGGCCACGGGGGCAGCGAAGATATCACGGTCGAGGATCACGATGTCGCCGGCCTTGCCGACCTCGATGGTGCCCGAGCGCTGCTCGTCGTGGTTGAGGTAAGCCGTGCCGAGGCTATGCGCGATCAACGCATCGGCGAGGGAGAGTGCCTGCTCGCCGAGGAAGGGCAGCGCCGCCGGGCCCGTAGCTCCGGCGGGAGCCCGGTTGACTCCGGTGTGGATGATCTCCAGCGGATTCGCCGTGCTCACCGGCCAGTCGCTTCCCGAAGCCAGCTGCGATCCTGCCCTCTGCAGTGAACCGAACGGATACTGCCAGCCGGCCCGCCGGGTACCGAGGAACGGGATCGTGAGCAGGTCCATCTGCCCCTCGTGGCGTGCCCACAGCGGCTGCATGTTCGCAACCACCTTCAGTTCGGCGAACCGCGGAATGTCGTCAGGGTGGATCACCTGGATATGCGCAAGCGTGTGGCGAAGATCGCTGTCGCCATTGGCAATTCGGGCTGCCTCCACCGCATCGAGCGACTCGCGCACCGCCCGGTCACCCAGCGCGTGATAGTGCAGCTGGAAGCCGAGGGCGTCGAGTCGGACCGAGATCTCCTTGAGCGTGGTGGGGTCGAGGAAGCTCTTGCCCATGTTCTCTCCGGGGCAGCCGCACGCGTCGAGATAGGGCTCGAGCATTCCTGCTGTGAAGTTCTCGGCGACGCCGTCCTGCATGATCTTGACCGTGGTGGCCCGAAACCCTGCCGCCAGCGCGCGTTCGCGCTTCTCGACGAGCTCGGGGATCTGCTCGAGACCGCGGTTTCGGTCCCACCACAGCGCACCGACGACATGTGCTTTCAGCACCCCGGATGCGGTGGCACGCAGGTAGGAATCGAGGGGGTCGGGGGTGTCGTTGGTGGCACCGACGATGGCGTCCTGCCACCCGGTCACTCCCCAGGCAAACAGTTGCTGCTGAGCGATTTTCAACGCTTCGTCCATATCGTCCTGGGTCGGCAGCGGCATGTGCCGGGCGACCAGACCCATGGCGCCTTCCTGTAGCGTCCCGATTGCGTGGCCGTCGGCGTCGCGTTCGATGCGACCGTCGAACGGGTCCGGCGTCGTGTCGTCGATACCGCCGATCTCCAGGGCTTTGGTGTTGACCCAGGCGCCGTGACCGTCGCGGTTGGGAAAGAACGCCGGCCGGTCGGGAACGACGGCATCCAGCGCCGCAGCCGTCGGCAGCCCACCCGGAAAGGAATCCATCGACCAGCCGCCGCCGCTGATCCACTCCAGCTCGGGGTTGGCCGCAGCGTATTCGGCGATGCGGGTGAGGTAGCCCTCGGCGGTGACATACGGAGTCAGATCGCAGGCGATCATGTCGAGACCGGCGTGATACGGGTGAATATGGCTGTCCTGAAAGCCGGGGGCGACCAGGCCACCAGCCGCGTCGATCTCAACGGCATCGGTTGTGGCCACTGCATCCGCACCGATCGCGGTGATTATGCCGTCTTCGATCAGAACGGGTTCTTCGACGATTCCGGCCGGGGTGAAGACGTGGCCTCCGGTGATCAAAAGGCGGTTGGGAGTAGACATGGTGTCATTCCTTCATCTGGTGTGCGGGGAGCGCGCTGAGTGGATTCGTGTCGAGGGGCGGCGTGAAATGCGAAGTGATCCACATGGCTTGGGCGGGGGTTGCGCCGATGTTCACGACTCGGTGAGGAACCGATGAGAGGTATTCGACGCTGTCGCGTGGCCCGAGGATCAGTGTCTCGGCGGCGATCGAGATTTCGAGGTGGCCGGTGAGCACGTAGAACAGTTCTTGCGCGTTGTCGTGGGCGTACGCGTCGGGGCCGGTCGAGCCGCCCACCTCGAACGTGCCCTCGTACACTTCGAGCTGCTGGAGCGGTGGCCGCGAGAGCAGCAGTTTCTGCAGCCCGCCGTCACTGGAAAAGACCGGCCGCTCGTGCGCCCGCAACACCGGCCGCGCGACGGGTGCTTCGTCGGCAAGCAGGTCGGCCACCGAGATGCCGACAGCCGCCGAGATACGTTTCAGAACTCCCACGGAGACACCGCATTTGCCGTTCTCCAACTGGCTGATGAAGCCTGCGCTCACCCCTGCCCGGGACGCGACGTCCCGGGTGGATAGCCGCGCGCGTTCGCGCGCCTGTCGGAGTCGATTTCCGAGCTGGTCACGCGCTGCAGCGTCGCTGTCGCTCAGGGCAATTGCGGGTTCAGAAAACACGTGCCTCATCTCGTTAAGAGTCACTTAACAGATCGCTTATCGGCGAACAGTAAGTCCACAGCTACCTCGCCGCAAGACAGAAGCCTCAGACGCACGAACTCTTAACACGCCCGAAACGCAGGCGGCCGGTGCTCGCTGTGATCGACGCCGGAGGCCAGGCGACTACCGAAATGCCCACGGCGGCAACGTCCCCGGATCCATCATCCCCAGCACAGGGGGACCTCGACTCCGACTCGCCCTCGCCGGAGGTGCCAAGCACCGGGGAACGAACCCCCGCGAGCTAGGACATTCGGCCTAGGAGGTTGCGCGCGACGGCGGTGACCAGGGAGCGGTCGTAGGTGATGGTGAAGTCGAAGCGCCGGTCGTCATCTGCGCGCCGCTCGTTTTCGACGTCAGCGCGCTCGCGGGCGATGAGCGCCACGCTGAGCTGCGCTCCCAACGCCAGTACGGTCCATTCGGCGCGCAATGGATCAGTCTGGCTGAGGTGGACGCCGCGAATCTTCGGCTCGAGGCAGGGCGGTAAGTGTTCACCGAACATCGCGACCAGCGGCGAGGTTTGAGCGAGGTCGAGGTAACGGCGGCGCGTGGCCGCAGTGAAGTTCTCCGCTTGTTGCAGCGTAGCCAGCACCATCGGCGGGTCAGCGGTGTAGCTGGCCTGATCTTCGATGTGCCGCGAAAACGCCGTCAGAGTCTTTTTGCGCCCGGTTCGCAGTTCCCTATTGCTGGTCAGTAGACCAAACGGTGACCCCGTCACGATTTGCGCCGGCGGATGCTGAGTAGACGGAGACCACGGATGGCTCTCGTTGCCAGGACCCAGATCAGGGTATTTGTAGCCCTGGCAAAGTGTCGCGCCCAGGGCGAGCGCCTGCTCGAGGTGGGCATCGGTTTCGATACCCTCGGCAAGAATCTCCGCACCTGATCGTTCGTGATGGGCCAAGACCGCGGCCAATATCCGGGTTTGGTCTCGGCGGGGCTGGGACTGCACCAGATGGAGGTCCAATTTGATGACATCGGGTGACACGACATCGAGTAGTGCCAGCGAATCCGGGTGCGCGCCAACATCGTCCAGGGCGATAGCGAAACCGTCTCGACGCAGGGCAGCCACTTTGGCCAGCAGTGCTCGCGGATGGGTCAGCAGATTACGTTCGGTCAGTTCGAACATCACCGCCAGTTCGGCCCGTCCGCTGGCTAGTGCGTCGCTGTCTGCCGGCCCGACATAAGCGCTTTCGGGTTCACTGTTGACGGCAAGTAAGGTGCCACGCGGCAACCGGCGTGCCAGGGCTGCGCGCATCGCTGCCTCGATACACCGCTGATCAAGTTCATCCAGCTGCCCGGTGGCCGACGCGTAGGCGAACACGTCCGGAGGATGGGGATTGTTGAGCGACGGCCACCGCGCCAGTGCTTCAAAGCCCACCACCGTCTCGGCTGGCAACGCGATGATCGGCTGCAGCACGGGCACCAGGCCGGCTCCCTGGGTCGCGGCCGCTAGCCGGTCGCCCATCATCGGCCCCATCTGCAGTGCTGGGGTCGGCAACTGGTTCCGGCAAAGCCGGACGACATCAACCCACCACCGAGATCCATCGGCGCCGCGGAGAACCGAACCTGCGTTGCATCGCTGCTCACCCCCTCGTCCACGGGGGTAGACGTTACGGGCCAAGCACCGTACGTCAGCGCGACGGGGCGGAAATCGATGTTCAGTTACTGGGCTCCGGCCCGCGAGATGCGGACACCGTTAAAGCCGTTGCACTGGTGACGGTTTAGGCGACGAAGATTGCGTGGACGCATCAACACCAGACCGGAGAATCTGTCGACAGAGTCTGGCACTCTGTGGGTGGGTGCACATCGCCGGTAGCACGGTGATCGGTCGTCCGGAAGGGGGCCGGTCCCGAAATGACATAGGAGGTAGGTTGCCGTGATTTCGCCTAACAGGGAGCACCACTGTGGTCGCCGAGCCGTTTGAGGTCAGCATCGCCGAAGCCGAGATCGCGGATCTGCGTGACCGGTTGCGACGGACGCGGTGGCCCGAGCGTGAGCCGGTGAACGACTGGTCACAGGGGTTGCCGCTGGCTTACGCGCAGGAGCTCTGCCGCAGCTGGGCCGAGGACTACGATTTCGGGTTCGCCAAGCGGCTCAACGTTTTCCCGCAGTTCCGCGACACGGTCGACGGGCTGGGGATCCATTTCCTGCACGTCCGCTCGCCCGAGTCGGATGCGTTCCCGCTGGTGCTCACGCACGGGTGGCCCGGGTCGGTGCTCGAGTTCCTCCAGATCCTTGGCCCGCTCACCGACCCGCGCGCGCACGGCGAGGATCCAGCGGACGCATTCCACGTGGTCGCGCCATCCTTGCCGGGGTACGGCTGGAGTGACAAGCCGTCGACCACCGGGTGGGGCGTCACTCGCATCGCGCGCGCCTGGGACACGTTGATGGTTTCGCTGGGTTACGAGCGGTACGGCGCGCAGGGCGGTGACTGGGGTTCGGCGGTGTCCGGCGCGCTGGGCGAGGTGGCACCCGAGAGAGTCGCCGGCGTGCACCTGAACATGGGGTCGGTCGCACTGGGCGCATTCGACGACCCGACTCCCGAGGAGCTGGCGAACCTCAAGGCCGCCAAGGAATTCCAGCGCACCGGGCGGGGGTATTCCGGTCAGCAGGCGACACGGCCGCAGACGCTCGGCTACGGCCTCACCGATTCCCCGGCGGGCCAGGCGGCCTGGATCGCCGAGAAGTTCTGGGCCTGGACGGACAACAACGGCCACCCCGAGGACGCGGTGTCGCGGCAAACGATCCTCGACGAGATCTCGGTCTACTGGTTCACCGCATCAGCCACGTCGTCGGCGCGCCTGTACTGGGAGAGCTTCGGCAGTTTCCGAGACAAGGTCACTGCGCCGTCCGGGCTGTCGGTTTACCCGCGAGACATCACCCGCCCGTCGCGACGGGAGGCCGAACTGCGGTTTACCGACCTGCGTTGGTTCGAAGAGCTGCCGCGCGGAGGCCACTTCGCCGCACTGGAGCAGCCGAAGTCACTGGTTGAGCAGGTCCGGGGGTTCTTCCGGCTCGTCCGCTGAACTGAGGTTGTTGCGGACCTGGTGCAAAGCGCAGCCGCCGGAGAGGGCGCGGTGTTCAACGCCGAGATTTCGACGGCCATCGACGAACGCAACGCAAGGACGGGTTCATCGTCGTGACGTGTGACCGCTGACTGTTCGGAGACGTGTGGCTGATCAGGCCCGGTCGTGGAGAGTGATCTGGTAGCCGTCGGGGTCGGCGAAGGTGAATGTCCGACCGAACGGACCGTCAATCGGCGCGGAGACGATGGTGTGACCGTCGGCGGCGAGTGCGTCGTGGATGGCCTGGACGCCGTTGGCGTGCAGCCAGATCGCGGCGCCGATGCCGGGCTGAACAACGGATGCGAGGTCGGTACCGGGAACGACGTCGCGCAGTGCGAACGCGATCGGCGTCGTCTCGAAGACGACCGCGTGCGGAGGTCCGGCCTGCGAGCGGACGAGGCCGAGGTATTTCTCGTAGAACGCCTGCGATGCGTCGAGGTCGCGCGCTTGAAGCGAGATGAAGTCGGGACCGGTGGCGGGCACAATGATGCTCCTTCTGTCTGTGTCAATTTACTGACACGAATCAACGTATGTCAGAATGCTGACATGAGTCAAGATGGTGTCGGCGTTGACCTGGAGACGTCACTGGGTTATGTCCTGAAAGAGGCGTCGAGCGTCCTGCGCTCCGCCATGGAGGAGGTGTTGCGGCCGCTAGGGATGAGCGTGACGCGCTACTCCTGCCTCGAGTTGCTTGCTCAACGACCGGGCCTGAGTAACTCCGAGCTCGCGCGGGGCGCGTTCGTGACACGGCAGTCGATGAACGTATTGCTCCAGGCTCTCGAACGCGAGGGCTACGTGACCAGGCCTGCGGACGCACCTGTCGGGAAGGTACTTCCCGCGCGACTCACCCCTCGCGGTCGACGCAGTCTGGAGAAGGCGTCTGCAGCGGTCCGATCGGTCGAGACCCGAATGCTGGCCGGCATGACCAAGTCCGAGCAGTCGGGAGCGTTCCGGATCCTGCAGAGCATGATCCATTCGCTGCGTGATGGTTCGTAGTGCCGAGGTCTAGACCCGACCCGCGAATGCGTGTAGTGCCTGCACGAGGGCGTTGGGTCCGGTCATGGTGATTTCGCCTAGTGTGCTGCGCCCGGACAGCCATCG
Organism: Mycolicibacterium komossense; assembly: GCF_025822605.1. GTDB lineage: Bacteria > Actinomycetota > Actinomycetes > Mycobacteriales > Mycobacteriaceae > Mycobacterium > Mycobacterium komossense. The sequence goes on from NZ_JACKTY010000028.1 coordinate 61,943, forward strand.
GACAAGGTCCGGGGGAGTTCCCGGCACGGCGTGGGAGCCATTGTCGACGCCGATGAGATCGTCGTGATGCGTCCAATGCTCGAACATAGTCAATGGCGCTACCCGCGGCCGCAGCAGGAGCCGCGGCATGGGCCGACGCAACCTGTCCATAAGTGCCGCAAAGCCGTGTCGACGCTCCAGGCGCAGGGCGGTGTCGACCATCTTTGGCGTACCCGTCACTGAAATGCCCTGTGCTACTGGGGATCTGGCGAGAAAAGTCGTCACACCACCGTTGCGTTCCTCACCCACCAGCTGGGCCGCAAGGTCCAGTGCAGTCCACTCACCGCACGCGGTACGAGCCGCCGGACCCACGTCGATCAACGACACCGTGAGTGCCGCCCGCTCGGCCGCGACCTCCTCTGCAATGGTCATGACCACAGTGTTACTGCATGGCCGACGGCGGTCGTCATATTTCCGATCATGTGACGGATATCTGGGGCACGCCGGGTTGCTCACCAGATGCGATCAGATGGGTTCGCCCACCGCGCACATGTAGCTTCGCAGCTGACAGTCCACCCACGGGGAGCGGACCTATCGTAGGAAGTATCTTTGCCCCGACTCAATCACAGGAGTTGCCGATGACACGTGCGTTCCGCACGCCCATGATGCTGTCGGCGGCGACGCTGCTGATCGCGATGCTCGCCGGCCCCACCGACTCGGCACGCGCTGACGACGACCCGGGGCCGCCGCCGGGATATTCACTGACATCCACCTCCGGCGCCCCGCTCACTAACGGCGGAACCTACGGCATCGGGGTAGTGATCGTTGCGCACTTCGCGGCGCCGGTCGCCGACCGCGGTGCCGCCGAGCAGCAACTCGCGGTATCCACCTCCCCGCCGGTGTCGGGCGCCTGGCATTGGGTCAATGACACCACCGCACACTGGCGCCCCCCGCAGTACTACGCGCCGGGCACCGTGGTCACCGTGGGTCAAGACGCGCCGCTGACCTTCACGATCGGCGCCTCCCACGTGTCGATCGCCGACGATGCCACCAAGCAAGTCAGTGTCTACGACGGGGGAGTGCTGGCCCGAACCATGCCCACCTCGATGGGTCGGGGCGGAACCGACACCGTCGGCGACAAGACCATTAGCTTCTGGACCCAGCCAGGTGTCTACACGGTGCTCGACAAAAGCAATCCAGTGGTGATGGACTCCTCGACATTCGGGCTGCCCATCAACTCCCACCTGGGCTACAAGGAGTCGATCAACTACGCCGTGCGCATCAGTACCGACGGCGTCTACCTGCACGAGCTAGACAGCACGGTGTGGGCACAGGGCAACACCGACACCAGCCACGGATGCCTGAACCTCAACCGCGACAACGCCACCTGGTTCTACAACTTCTCGGTGCCCGGCGACGTCGTCGAAGTGCGGCATTCCGGCGGCAAGCCGCTGCAGCTATGGCAAAACGGCGACTGGAGCGTGCCCTGGGATCAGTGGGCTACCTAGCATCGAGTACGCCCGTGGCGGGAGCGCTGCTCCGCAGCGGCCGTCGCGCTGACCTGGTGGACCATCAGCGCGGCACTGTCGTCGTCCACATCGCGCGACGGGCAAGAAACGACCAGAGCGATGGATTTGATCGGTCTTTGGTCCAGATCTACAGCTCGTGGCCGGACCCATGGCTCGTCGCCGCTCATGCTGCAGCGGCGACGACCAGCGTCGGATTGACCGTTGCTCACCGTCCGGGTGTGATGGCGCCGCCCGGCGTGACGGCGATTTCTCGGACAAGGCGCAGCGGTACGCCCGCGCCAAGGAGTATCTCGAGATTTTCGTACGTGCGCTTACCGCAGACGAACCATTCGACTACCAAGGCCAGTGGTTCAAGGTCGAGGACGCTTGGTCCGGGTTTGAACCCACCCAGCAACCGATCCCACCACACACGCTTCAGCCGAGCTGCGCACTTTGGCGGCGGTATATCACCGCGAAATAAAGCTATGGAAGCAATTCTTCGTGCTCCTAGCCGATTCCGACCGGGAAGCGCGCCAAACCTTGGAAGAGTTCCGACGCCATGGGAATGAGATCCTCGAGACCCGCTCCGTCGAGGAACTGCGCGAGTCTGCTCAAATCGCCTGTGAACACCAACGCGAACTCGCAGGCACCTATGACATCCGTGATGCGGCGCGCCAGTATCTGACGTGCAGTCTGGCAACGCTGTTCGTTGGTTCGGTCGACACGGTCGCCGGGCAGATAAGTGCATATCAACGCGTGGATCGATGTCCTCAATGTTGTCGCACTAGACGAGACTGCCCAAGACCGGACACTCCGCGCTCGTCTCCTACGCGAATTACGTCGGTGATCGATCCTCGAAGTTCGCCGGTTATCAGTGGGGCCGTCGGGGAGGCCGAATGGCGGGCGGCGTCGGGTACATTCGCCTGGGCTCGTCGTGTGCGCGAGGGCGCATGCAGCTTCAAGGAGAGGAGCGGCTATGCCTCCTGCCGCGACCGGCAATGGCAGCGCGGGTACCGAGGGCGTGATTGCTCCGGTGTTGCCCGACGGTGCGACACTGCCGTTCCCGCCGACGCCGTCGGCGAGCATCGCCGGCAGGACGCTGCAAGAGTCGACCTACGCCCAACGCGTCATCCCGCCTCGGCTGCACAAGGACTCACCGAACATCGTCATCGTGCTCATCGACGATGCTGGCCCCGGTCTGCCTACCACGTTCGGTGGGGAGGTCACGACCACCACCATGGATCGTATCTGCTGTGAAGGTGTGTCCTACAACCGATTTCATACGACCGCTATGTGTTCCCCGACGCGAGCCTCGTTGCTGACCGGGCGCAACCACCACGAGATCGGCAACGGCCAGATCGCCGAACTGGCCAATGACTGGGACGGCTACTCCGGGCATATCCCGCCCAGCAGCGCCCTGGCCGCCGAGGTCCTCAAGGATTACGGCTACAGCACCGCCGCATTCGGCAAATGGCACAACACCCCCGCAGAGGAGACCACCGCAGCCGGCCCGTTCGAGAACTGGCCCACCGGACTGGGTTTCGAGTACTTCTACGGGTTCCTCGCGGGCGAAGCCTCGCAGTACGAACCGAACCTGGTCCGCAATACCACCGTGGTGCTGCCGCCCAAGACTCCCGAGGAGGGCTATCACCTCTCCGAGGACCTGGCCGACGATGCCATCGGCTGGCTGCGCAACCACAAGGCGCTGCAAGCTGACAAGCCGTTCTTCATGTACTGGGCCAGCGGCTGCTTACACGGCCCGCACCACATCATGAAGGAGTGGGCCGACAAGTACGCGGGCAAGTTCGACGACGGCTGGGACGCCTACCGGGAGCGGGTGTTTGACCGCGCCAAGGACAGGGGGTGGATTCCGCAGAACTGCGAACTCACCGCGCGTGATGAGACATTGGCGTCCTGGGACAGCATCCCCGAGGACGAGAAGCCGTTCCAACGCCGCCTGATGGAGGTGGCCGCCGGGTACGCCGAACACGTCGACGTCCAAGTCGGCCGCCTCGCCGACGAACTCGACCGCCTCGGTTACGCCGACAACACGATTTTCATCTACATCTGGGGCGACAACGGGTCCTCCGGGGAAGGCCAGAACGGCACCATCGCCGAACTCCTTGCCCAGAACGGCATCCCGACCACCGTTCGCCAACACATCGACGCCCTCGAGGAGCTCGGCGGCCTCGATGTGCTCGGTTCGCCGAAGGTCGACAACCAATACCACGCCGGCTGGGCGTGGGCGGGTGTCACGCCCTACAAGGGCATGAAGCTGCTCGCGTCACATCTGGGGGGTACCCGCAACCCGATGGCGATCCGCTGGCCCAAGAAGGTCGCGGCGGACCCAGTGCCCCGCGATCAGTTCCTGCACTGCACCGACCTGGTGCCCACCCTGTACGACATCCTGGGCATCGTGGCGCCGCTGCACGTCAACGGGGTCCAGCAGGTTCCCATCGCTGGGGCGAGCTTCGCGGCCACCCTCACCGACCGCTCAGCGGCGGGCGGGAAGAAGACACAGTACTTCGAGGTCATGGGCAGCCGGTCGATCTATCACGACGGGTGGATGGCGTCGGCGTTCGGACCCCGCACACCCTGGCTGCCGGGCCTGCCCGAGGGGTTCGAGTCCTGGACCCCGGACAATGACCGCTGGGAGCTCTATCACCTCGACGAGGACTGGTCACAAGCCCACGATCTGGCCGCCGAGATGCCCGAGAAGCTCGCCCAGATGCGCGAACTGTTCGCCATCGAAGCCGCACGCAACAAGGTGTTGCCCGTCGGCGGTGGGCTGTGGGTGCCGGTGTATCACCCCGAATTTCGCATCGCCCCGCCCTATACCGAGTGGGAGTTCTCCGGCGATCTCACCCGCATGCCGGAGTTCTGCGCCCCGTCGCTGGGCAACAGGAACAACTCTGTGACCATCGAGGCCGACCTGCCCGCCAACGCCAACGGGGTGCTCTACGCACTGGGCGGGGTAGCCGGCGGAGTCACCTGCTACCTCGATGACGGCTACCTCTGCTACGAGTACAACCTGTTCATCCTCATGCGCACCAAGGCCCGCTCAGTCAGCAGGCTTCCCGCTGGAAACACGACCATCGTCGTGGAGACCACCTACGCCGAACAGCGGCCCGGCGGCCCGCTGGACATCACTCTGCGAGCCGCCGACGAGGTCGTTGCACAATGCCACGTGCCGATCAGCGCCTCGCTGCTGTTCACCGCCAACGACTGCCTCGACATCGGCACCTGCCTTGGCTCCCCGGTATCCATGGACTACTACGACAAAGCACCATTCCCGTTCGAAGGGCACATCGAGCGCGTCCACGTCGCCTATCGGTAACCCTCAATTCGAAACCCGCCGTATTCATCACAGCTTGGCGACAACCCTCAGGCCGCCAGGACCACGAGCCCGTAGGCAACGGCGAAGCGATGGCCCAGCTCCCCGCGCACGTTGCCGCGCCCGACGGTGACCTGGTGGCCGAGCTGTTCGCTGACCGCTCGGACGAGCTCGTCGTCACTGGCTCCGCCACCGACCAGCAGTACTCCGGCGGCGCCGGGGGCCACCTGGTGGATACCCCTCATCACGTTGCCGCCGATGACCAGCCGCTTGGCCGCGAGTCGCCAGCTGCGCCATTCCGCGCCGGAAAGCCGCGACGTGAATGGCAGCAGACCACTGGGTGCCGAGGTCAGCAACCACCCCGTGCATCGGCCGTCGATCGGCTTGTCGAGGAACTGCCGCCGACCGTGTTCGTCCTCGACGAGTTGGACGGTGACAGCGGAGAGCGCCTCCGCCCGTTTCGCATATTCGGCCGCGCTCTTGGAAACGTCCAGTGCGGCGGCCGTGGCGGCGGTGAGCAGCTGCCCTGCGCCCGGCAAGACGACGCGCGATCCGTAGCTTACGACGTCGACGGTTCCCCCTCCGACGTCCACCACCACGACGTCGGACGTGACACCGGGGGTGGTGAGCGCGCCGATACGCGCGGCAGCGGCTTCCGAGTCGATCCGTGTCACCGGAACCCCAAGGGCGCTGCTGAGCGCATCGGCGTCGGCCGGCGGTTCCTCCACGCCGCCCATGGTGGCCATCACCAGACTGTCCACCTCAACCGACCCGCGTCGCGAGTTGGCTTGTGCCGCAATGTCTGCCAGTTGGACGACGTAGGCCTGATCGGTCTGCGCGGCCGACAGCACGGCCGGTTCGAGAACCCGACGGGGCGAGTCGTCGGCGGGCACCGGCGTGGAGCGCCCGAGCGAGATCACCGCGCACGCGCTGTCGAAGAGCTGGTCGGCAACGATACGGGCATCGCCGCGTTCGTCGTCGCGGAGGCCGAACACGTCGGCGAGCCAGAAGGGGTCGGTGAGCCGTTGCAGCGGTGCGAAACCCTGGCGTACCTCGACCGCGATCAGTGTTGCCGACAGTAGGGGCTGCACGTCGATGTCGTCGATCACCGGCAGACCGGTCCGTAGCCGGTTGGACACCAGCACGGCCTCGTCGTTGGCCGTCAGCACCGCAACCACGTTTCGGCCGTCATCGACCGCCGCATTCACCAGGGCCGCCACCTCGAGGTAACCCCACTCCGCGGTCGCGCAGGCGACCATCGGGCGGTCGGAGTCGGCATGGGCGAGTTGTTCGACCGGCACCGGAACTCCGACACCGGCGGCATCGCCCGCGGTGGTCGCTGCCGAGCGGGTGGCGATGGTGAGCCGTCCGGTGCGCGGGGTCTGCAGTTGGACGCGTCCGACTGTCGAGTGGACGGGTGGCGTCGGGGCGAAGGCGGCCCGTTCGACGACCAGTCCGCGAGCATCTGCCAGGCGGCGGGCCAGCTGCGCGGCGCGTTGGACGGCACCCAGTGATCCCTTGCCGCCGCGCGTGGGGGTGCGTGCGCTGGCCAGCACGTCGAGCCCCACGGAGTCTCCGCAGAGGACCACCTCGGTGGTGGCGTTGCCGATGTCGACACCGGCCCAGATGGTCATTTCAGCAGGCCACGCCGCTGGTAGACCGCTGCGGCTTCACGAACGAGTTCTGCGCAGGTGGGTGCCTTCTGCTCGGCAAGCCGCTGCGCCAGCTCTTCCAGCTCCGCGAACGTGGAGCGTCCCGGTCGCAGCGCCTCGTAGGCCGACAGCATGTCCTCGGCACTGAGTGCGGTCATCTCGGCCGCGCGTCGAAGGTTCATCCCCAACTGGATCGAGCCGCTGCGCTGCGCGGTGTCCGCCTGAGCCAGCAGGGTCTCCCGGCTGATCCGGATATCGTCCAGAGTCAAATCGCCGGAGCGGGCTGCCTCGACGGTCACATCGCCGATGCTGCGACCCGAATGTGAGGTAATGGTCATCGCGTGAACTCCATTTCAACGTGCGTGCTGATCTCATCGCCTGTGCGGGGTGCGGACTGCTCCCGTTCGATGGCAACCATGGAAACGACTCTGGTGTGGTATCGGGCGGTGATCGCCTCCTCGGTGTAGGCGTTGCGCATCGGGGCGGGCGTTGTGCCCTTGGCGTGCCGGCCGGCATTGATGCCGATCAACCGATACATCTCCGGGGTGATCAGCGGCGCGATGCTGAGCAGTTCGAGGTTGGCCAGCGGAGACAGGTCGCGACGGTGAATTATCGTGGTGCCCTTGGCCTGTAGCCCCACCGAGATCCCGGACCCGGACAGTTGCGCCGCGGACTTCCCGATCGCGCCGAGGTCGATGCTGTCGGTGATCCGCACCAGCCGCGCTACGCAGTGTTCCTCCTCCAGGCCGGCGAGAATCTGCTCGAGCACGTCGTAGATGGTCAGGCCCGACAGGGCCTGAAACAGCTTGGTACCGAACGCGGGTGAGACACCGATGACGACCTCCCGCGGATCCTCGCCGACGCCGGCCGGCCCAAGGTCCACCAAGCGGCCCGGCCGGGCGAAGGTCGCCTGCTCCCTGACCAGGTCGGCCACCGACCGCGCCTGCCGCACGGCGTCGATCTGGGCCTGGCGCTCCGCCGTCGGCCGGTACCCCGTTCCCGGCCCGCGGTAGTCATTGGGATCCGTCAACGACGACAGCACGTTCATCTCCTCGTCGAAGATCGCGGCAGTCTGTAGATAGTCGCCGGCGACCCGGGCCGTGGCCATGCCCAGAACCCGATCCGCGATGTCACCGAAACCGGTCTCGGCGAGCGCACCCACCACGTCCAGCACCGTGAGTCCCGACTGCTCGATCATCCTGGCCGCACTCAGCACCTTCACGCCGTCGGTCTGCGGTAGGTCCTTCGAACCCGCCGCTCCGACAACAGCTTCCACGTGTTCGTCATCGAAGTCTGCGAGCCCGAGGTACTCGAAGACTGCCCGAGTGGCTTCGGCGGCATGCCGGCGCATGGCCTCAAGGGTGGTTGGGTCGACCGACCGCAGGCCACCATCGACACCCCAGTCGCGCTGTAGGACGAGGTAGTCGTCGAGATCGCTGGCATTGAAGTTCGATGGTCCAAACATGTTGTCGTAGGCCACAACCGAGCCGAATCCGGAGAAGATGAAGTCCGAACCGGATAGCAGCACCGGCAACGTCCGGCTGGTCCGGCGCATCGTGGACTCGGACATCAAACTGTCGTTGCCGCTGCAGGACTCGAGCCCACGGAGCATGACCATGAGGTTCTCGGCGATCAGTTCTCGAACCCCTCCGGGCACCGACGCTGTGATGCCGGCACCGTCGATGCCGCCGTTCTGCACGCCCTGCGCTCCGATGCCCTTGGCCAGGGCTACACACCGGGACTCCAGATAGTTCATCGACTTTCGCTCGGCCTGGCCCATGAGCACCTCGGAGCCCGCCCCGCTGGACAGTCGCATCTTGATGCCCCGGGAGGCATATGACGAGGTCAAGAACGCTTTCGACCACGGAGTGTCATCACCGTCGGTGAAGACCTGCTCGGTACCGTAGACCGATACCGTCTCGGCGTAGGAGACCAATCCGCGCACGCCCAGCTCCAGTTCACGGGCCTCTTCGACAGAGCACTGCGTCAACGCACCGGGGGCAGGCACCTGGGAGCCGATCAGGAGCCCCACGGCGACGGCCGGGGCGTCGTCGAGAACCGGGACGGTCGCCTCCAGCTCCCGGAATCCGTAGACCACTGCGGTGGCCGCGTCGGCTGCGATCAGCAACGGGTCGTCGAGACGATTGGTGACGTGGGCTTGATTCGCCGGAGTCCGACGTGACCGCATCTTCATCATCGCCATCTGGATTTCGACGGGCTGCAACATCGCGACAACGCGGGCCATCTTGGCCGGGGTGAGTCCTGCGCAGACAGCCAGCACCTGCTCGCGCGGAACGCTCGAATCGACGATCAGCCGAGCCAGATCAACCTCACCCATCGCCATCGATCTGGGTGCCTCGGTGTGGTCGATCGCATAGCGCACGATGAACTCGTCGATCGTGTCGAACTGTTCGGCCGGCGTCGAGTCCATCTCCAGCACGGTGCCGTCCTCGGCCACGACCCACGACGGTTCCGGGTCGTTGGGCGAAAGGTGCGAGATCATTCCCAGTTCCGGGTCTGCCTCGGCGAAGCCGTCGAGGTTGACGCGCTGCTCATCGAGCATCCGAATGCGTCCCAGCCGGTGGTCCTGTTCGATCTCGGTGCTGCCCAGGTGCATGCGCTCGCCGTACCTCTCCTGTTGTGTGACGGACCCAGCATCGACCGAACACCGGGGCGAGGCAACGACGTATGCAGACCTTCCAACAATCTGTTTGATGCGGGATGCGGACCGCTCGCACCCGTGTGACCTGGCCTACAACAAGGTGTTGGAAAGTGCCGCACCGCTCTGGCAGATTGCGCGTCCTTCTCGCAGACTTGCCCGGAATTCGACGGAGCCGGCAATCTGCGGCTCTGCTGGCAGAGGAGGATCAGCCCATGTCTGACGTTGTCAACGCAGACGACATATGTAGCGGCGAAAAGTCACCAGATGGTCGCGCCGGCAAATTGCGCGGCAATCTCGGCGTCCCGGCGATCGTCCTGATGGTCGTGGCAGCTGCAGCGCCGCTGTCGACGATCGGTGGAAACGTGCCGATCGGGATGGTGCTCGGCAACACCACGGGTATTCCTGTCGCGTTCCTGGTCGCGGGTGTCATCTTCTTGCTCTTCGCGGCCAGCTTCGTGGCGATGTCGAAGTACGTCACCGACACCGGCGCCTTTTACGCATACATCCAGAAGGGGCTCGGCCGCGCAGCCGGCACCGGCGCGGCCGTGCTCGCACTTCCGGCGTACATGTGCACGCTGCTCGGCGTAGCTGCGTACGACGGTGTGATCCTGTCCGGCTTCATCGAGCGATTCGGCGGACCGGCCATCCCCTGGTGGTTGTTGACCGGACTGGTGCTCGCGATCGTCGGGTGGCTGGGTTACCGCGACATCGATCTCAGTGCCAAGGTTCTGGGCATCTTCCTGGTCTCCGAGGTGGCCATCCTGGTCGTCTTGGATCTGGTCATCGTGCTTCGCGGCGGTGAGCATGGCATCACGGGAGATTCCTTCTCACCGCAGGGCCTCGCCGGCGGGTTCGGAATCGCGTTGCTGTACGCACTGTGGGGCTTCGTCGGTGTCGAGGCGACCGCCGTCTTCCGGGACGAGGCCAAGGACCCGGACCGAACCGTCCCCCGTGCCACCTACTGGGCCGTGGGGATCGTGGCCAGCTTCTACGCCTTCTCGAGCTGGGCCCTGATCGAGGGCAACGGCGGCCCGGACGCCATCCAGGCGGCCAAGGACGATCCCGACAACTTCATGGTGAACACCGCCCAGCAGTACCTCGGCATGCTGGGTCGCGATCTCACCACCGGTTTCTGGTTCATCAGCGTGTTCGCCTGCGCGTTGGCATTCCACAACATCAGTTCCCGCTACGCGTTCGTGCTGGGGAAGAGCGGCGTTCTGCCGAAGCGGTTCGGTGACGTCCACGGGCGCCACGGCTCACCGGCGAACGCTTCAATTCTGATCACCGTGTTGTCGTTCGTGATCATGGGCGTGCTCGCCGCACTGAAGCTGGACCCGGTGCTGCAGATCTTCGGCCCGCTGGGCGGTCTGGGTATCCTGGCGCTGGCGATCCTGTGGCTGATGACGACGATCTCTGTCGTGATCTTCTTCACCCGCCGCGGCGGTTCGCCGCGCATCGTGGTGCTGGCATCGATCGCAACCCTCGCGCTGGCCGCGGCCCTGGTGCTGGTGGTGTCGAACCTGACCTTGGTCGTCGGTGGGAGCTCCACCCTCGCCGTGATCTTCGGCGTGATGCCGCTGGTGCTGCTCGGACTCGGCATGCTACTCAGCCGGCGATCTACTGCGGACCTGTCCTCGGCTGACCGGTAAACCAACAGATAGGCATCAACCGAACTCGTGTTTTCATACCCGCTCGGGGCGTTGATACCGTCGTTCTCGACGGCATCGGCGCCCCGCTGCGGTTTCGCCGGCACCGAAGTCAGCAAGCGGGCAGAAGCGGTCGATCAGGAGAAGGGGTGACATGTCTTGGGACTCGCCGCTGAGTGTGGCGGCGGCCTTGACCGTGCCGCCACTGGACCTGGGCTCGGTTATTGCTGGGCATCAAGGGTTGACCCGTGAGGTCCTCTGGGTGGACATCATGCACGCGCCTGCTGAGTCCTTTGTCCGTGCCGGCGATCTGGTGCTGACCACCGGCGCCGACATCCGTCAGGCGGGCGTGCGCGATTTCCTCACCTATCTCACCTCCTCGCCGGCGGCGGGGGTGGTGCTGAGCCCGCCGCCCGAGGTCGCCGTCCACGAGATCCTTGCCTCGCTGGTCCCGTTGGCCGATCGTCACGAGTTCCCGGTGGTGCTGCTGCCGTGGGAGGTCGCATTCGCCGAGGTCCAGCGGAGTCTGCTGCCCCTTGTCCATCCGTCACCGCAGGACGTGCAGGTCCAGATGGTCATCGGACGCCGCGACCGTGACGACAGCAGCTGGAACGCCTTCGCCGACACTTTCGCCAAGGCTCTCAACGAGTTGGCGCTCTCGGCCGGTGTGACAGTGAGTTCATCGGTCACCGACGACCTGGTGATGAGCCACTTCTCCTCGGCGATGTCGACGCCCACGGTCTCCGGGTTGGTCGCGTCCGCCCAGCAGTCCAGCGCGTTTCCGGAGAACCTCGTCAGTTGGGTGCTCCTTCCTCCCGAGCGCGGCCAGGCCTTCACCGTCGCAGCATCGGTGCCGGCGTTGGTGCCCGAGGGACCGGTCGGTCCGCGACAGTTCGCCGAGGTGCTTCGGCAGCATCCGGGGAGCATGGCGACGATCCTGCAGACCTTGCAGCCGCTCGTCGACTATGACCGGACCCGCCGTGGGCAGGTTGTACACACCTTGGAGATCCTCCTCAACGAGGCAACGAACACCAGTGCGGCCGCGAGAGCGCTGTACCTCAACCGGCACTCGTTGCTGTATCGGATAAAGCTCATCGAGGAGCTCACCGGCCTGTCGCTCAAGAACCACGCGGATCGTTTTCAGTTGGAGGTGAGCGTCCGCGTCCACCAGATCAATGAGGCACGCATGGACCGCGTGCGGCGTCATTCCACAGACCGCGGCTGCGCAAGTGGTTGACGCCTCGGCCGGACCCGGCGGCAGCGAGGCCATCGTGGGTGAGAAGTACATATCTGGCACATTCGTCTAAGCGGGAGACTTCGCCTTCTTTTGGGCAGGCCCTACAGGTGAAGTTGCCGGGGACCGCGGCGGCGGCGCCACCGGTCGTACCTGTCTCAACGTCGTTGGCGGTTCCGCAGGCTCGGTCATGAACCGGGAGGCATCAGGGACACTTAGTCAGAGCCAAGCCAGTGCGGCGACGACGAGTGCCTCGGTCCCGGTGGTGAGCGTGGGCTGGAGGACTGGGGCGAAGGTGGCCGAGTGGTTGACGGGAATGTCTTGTGACACTCGCCCGGCTTGCTCGGCTGTGCGATAGGCGTCGGGGTCGATACCGCCCACACCCCAGTACGTGTAAGGCACGCCGAGTGCGTTCGGGATGTCACTGAAGTCCTCGCTGGCGGTCCCCATCGGCATCGTCGTGCTGCGGTCGCCGAAGTGCGCGCTGAAGGCCGCCGCGACACGTGCGGTCGTGTCCGGGTCATTGTCGGTCAAGGGAAAACGGTCGAATAATTCGAACTGAGGTTCCTTCGGCGATCCCGAGGCCTGGCATTCGGCCACGACGACTCGGCGGATGGCATCGAAGATCGCGGTGCGGGTGGCGTCGCTGTACGTCCTGACGTTGAGCTGAAGTTCCGCATGATCTGAGATCACATTGCTCTTGGTGCCGGCGGCGATGCTCCCGACGGTCAAAACCGCGATCTCACCGGGCGGCGTCTCCCGGGAGATGACGGTCTGTAGCCGGATGACGATCATCGCGGCTAGCACCACCGGGTCCACTGTCGTCTGCGGCATGGAACCATGCCCGCCCCGGCCGTGAACGGTGACCCGCATGCTGTCGGCCGCGGACAGAAACGGTCCCGGGTGGGTGCCGATCATCCCGGCTGGGATCGGCAGCACGTGCTGGGCCAGGGCGACATCGACTTTTGGGAGCAGTTCGCCCAAGTGGTCCTCGACCATCCCGCGGGCGCCGTCGCCGACCTCCTCAGCTGGTTGGAACAACGCCACGGCGGTGCCGCTCCATTGCTCGGTGCGGTCGGAGAGTAGTTGTGCTGCACCGAGAAGGCAGGTGACGTGCACGTCGTGCCCGCAGGCGTGCATCACCGGCACCTCGGCTCCGGCTGCATCGGTGACCGTGGTCGTGCTCGCGTAGGTCAGACCGGTCGCCTCTTTGACGGGGAGGGCGTCCATATCCGCGCGCAGCAGCACGGTAGGCCCGTCCCCGTTGTGCAGCACCCCGACGACCCCGGTGCCGCCGATACCCTCGTGCACCGAAAACCCGGTCCCACGTAATCGCTCGGCGACCCGCGCTGCGGTGCGGTGCTCCTGATGCGAGAGTTCCGGATGCTGATGAAGGTCTCGGTAGAACTCTTCCTGCCAGCCTCGGATGCTAGCGAGTCCGGCCAGCACGGTCATGCTGGGCGAAGTCTGTGAGTTCCTAGCCATCACTTGTCCTTTCGTCGGCGGGTCAGGAAGCGATCGGGCCGGCGCCATTCGACACGTTCCGGCAGGATCCAGCCCCGCCAGCGCGCCAGCAGGCACAACACCGCGCCCACGACCGTCGCTACGACCAGGCCTGCCTGCGGGTACCCCCAGAGCTGGATCAAAACCAGTGTCCCACTGGCGATCACTGCGCAGGTCGCATACAGCGTGTTCCCACCGAAGATCGTCGGAATCCTGCCCACCGCGATGTCGCGCACCGCGCCACCGCCGACGGCGGTCACCGTTCCCAACAGCACCGCCGGGAGCCAACCCAACCCGAGCGTGAGGGTTTTCTGTGCGCCGACCGCTGCCCAGCAACCCAACGCAAGCGCATCCACGAACGGAAACAGCCGCTCCCAGAGGTGCCCTTCGAACCGCACCGCGAACGCGACCGCCGCGCCGATCAACGCCGTCGTCAGATACGCATAATTCGTTAACGCCACCGGCGTGCCGCGCTGCAACAGAGTGTCGCGGATGAGGCCGCCGCCAAGACCCGACACGATCGCCAGCGCGGCGAAACCGACCGGGTCAAATTCGTGGCGGCGCGCGACCGCGCCGCCGAGCAGGGCGTTGGCGAACACCCCCGTCAGATCGAGCACCCGCACCAGGTCCGGCACTGAGACCAAAGCACTCGCCATAGCACCCAATCCTCCTTGGCCGTGACGGAAAACGGTCGGCACCCGTCAAACGGTAACCGGCCCCCGAGCTCGGCGGCACCGTCCTGCACCGATCACCGTAGCGGTCGGGTACTCATCGAGGAATCGGCGGACCCACGCGTCGAAAATCGCTGTGCGCAAGGCTGATCCCGGTAGCGAAGCGCCAGGAAAGCGTGCGAAACCGTAGTCAATGCGCGCGATGAGAGCGCGGGCCCATCGGCCGTTGAGGAGTGACCTTGCTCATGATGCTCTCTCCCGTTCTGTGCCTGTCGGGAGTTGGGGTGCAACGAGAAGGGCGAAGTCTTCGAGCGACCTCATGGCGATTGCGGGGTCAGCGATCGCTTCGTGAAAGAGTGTGATCCTCTGCGCACCTGTGGTTTCGATGAACCGCCCGAGCTCGTCGACCACCCGCGACGGCGTTCCGACAATCGCATTGGCCGCGACCTGCTCGGCCATCGCGTCTGGGCTGGCGGGTTTGCCGTCCGGTCCGGTGTGCCGATGGGAAGCCTGTGGAACATGGGGATGGTTCCCGTCGCGAAAGGAGCGACGCAGTGCCGCAGCAAGTTGGTCGCGACGATTCGGAGCGCCATCCACAACGACAATGAGTGTGTGCAGATGGGCTGGCGCGCCCTGCGTTCCGCCTCGACATTCGCGATACTCGGACTCCAGGGCAACTCGTTGCGCGGTCGGTGTGGCGAAGTAGTGCTGCAGCGCAATCCCGTTGCGGGCCGCGAACTCAACGCCGGGGGAGCTTGAGGTCGCCAACAGCAATGGGGGATGAGGCAGGGTGCGCGGCGGGGGCTGCACGATCGCCGCCTCATCCGGGCTGTTCCAAAGGTCGACAAGGCGCTGCGCACTTGCTAGCGGCTCGTCGTCCCACCGGGCGAAGTCGACGTCGAGCATCTCGAAATCCCTTCTGTATCCGCCGCGGCCGAGGCCGAGGTCGAACCGTCCGCCGCTGAGCTGGTCCAGCAATGCCGCCCGCTCGGCCAGTTCGATCGGATGGCGCAACGGCGTCAGAACAATGGCAGTCCCGACACGAATCCGCCGGGTTCGCCCAAGGAGAAAGCCGGCAGTCGTCAGACCACTGGGGTTGATTCCGAACGTGATGAAGTGATGCTCGGTCACCCAGAGATCGGCGTATCCGAGCTCTTCGGCGGCGAGCGCCTGCTGCAGAGTCAGATCGAATACGGCCTCGGCGGTGGCTCCGAGCACGGCCCCCATGTTGAGCAGCACGCCGAATCTCAACGCGGACGGATTACCGACGAGCGTCGTCATCGGCAAACCGAAGACGTGGGCAACCTAATTTGTATACGGCATATCATAATTCAATATTAGTACTTCTTACAGCTGCGATGCGCAAGAGTCACCTCCGTGATTGACTCAGTCGATGACGCCCGAGGCGCCCAGGCGCGGTAGGCCCCCGACGGTGACACGCACCCTCATCGTCGACGTCGCCCGCACTCACCTCGACAACGCTGGTATCGAGAACTTCAGCATGCGAGCACTGGCTGCCGCTATCGGCGTGACACCGATGGCCATCTACCGCCACGTCGGCGACCGGGAGCAACTGCTTGGCCTTGTCCTCGACGACGTCTCGGCGCCGTTTCCCGATATCGAACTACCCGCCGACCCGCGCGAACGCATCGCGACGCTGCTGCAGGCCGTGTTCGAGGTGCTGGTGAGCCAACGATGGATAGCAGAGGTGCTGCGCACAGGCAGTCCCGGTGGCGCGGGAGCATTGTGGCTCGTCGACCAAATCATCGCCGCCGCAACAGAAACCGGCCTGAGTCACACAGAGGCATTGGTCATGTATCGAGCGCTGTGGAGCTACACCCTCGGCTCTGTGCTCACAGTAGAGACAAACAAACCGGCAGCCGCCGCAACAACCCAACAGAAACTCGACACCCTCGGCTCAGAGGAGTTCCCACACCTCGTCGCCGCCCTGAAAGCCACCGACATGCTCGATCGGCACAGTGCCTACCATCGCGGAATCGACTACCTCATCCGGGGTTTCTGCTCGCAGCAGACGCACGATGTTCGAGACGGTATCGCGAATCGGGACGCCGAAGATGCGGGCGCATCGTCGGCGGTCGGCTAGATGGGATAGGTCATCCTGCAGGCTGAGTCCGTTGGCAGAGCGCAAGACTGGCGATGCGGTGAGCCTCGCCGCGACGGAGGTTGTCCGGCATTTGCGGCGCTCGGTCACACATCAAACGACAAGATGTTGTCGGTGATTCTATCCAGGATTTTCTGTGCCACCGCAGCCGAGTACTTCTGTCGATTCTCAGCCGAAAGTCTCAAAGTTCGTGTTCGTTGGTACAGTCTCGCATCGCCTGAGGCAAATCGGAAGAACAGAAACTGAGTCAGCCTCTGGTGCGCTTCGACCAGAAATTCAACCCCACGGAGGGTAACCGCGCCTGCGTCGTCCGCCTCACAATCGGCGATTTGAAGCCCGCAACTCCGCGCATCCTCCGCTCGCCGATTGAATAGCCTGATCCACGGACTGTTTCTGTTCATTCCCTGCAATGCGTTCAGCGCGAGTGCCACCATGTTGACGGCCGAAGGGATGGGGCCGAGGGCGGCAACTGCCAGCGCCAATATCTTTTCATGTACGGTTGATCCGACGACCTCCTCGGTCGTCTCATTCACGATATCTCCTGCCACTTCCCAGCCAGTGGTAGTCAGTACCTTGATATAGAAGTCCATCCATTCTCGGACCTCATCTCTATTCGGAACAGCATTCGAAGCGGCCAGCTGTGCAAATAGCGTCCAATGACCAACATCATTGCGCACCGCAACAGGAGTAGTGTCGGCGAAAGTGACGAGATTCGACGCGACAACGCTCGCTTGTTTCTTACCGTCAGTCAAAGGTGATGCAATCTCGTCTGGAGTCTGAATTTCCTGCGCGGTGTGAATGGCCACGTTACCTTCGACGAATTCGGCGTTGGGAAAGGCATTCGGCAGCATCGCCCGGACCTTCGGTGAGACCGTGCTGAAGCCGACCCGTCGCACTGCCGATGCCCCCGCGATGTTCTGCAGTTCTCCAACGAGTGTCGTCGGGTCCCAGCTCAACCCATACACTTCGTTGGGGCCGATCGCCTTGGTGTTCACCTCGTCCGCGGTTCCGCTCAGGTACAACTCACCGGTCGCGCGCACCAGGACACCGATTGGGGCTACCGGCACCTTCGTTGCGACCCACACTTCTGGCACGCCGGTGATGTATTCGACGTCGGCTTCCCGGCCGATGACGAGGATATCCAGGCTGCGAGCGCTCATCTCGACTAGCGTGCGCTGACGTCCGCTCCAATGCACAAACTCTTCGGGTTCCTTATTCCGAACCACAGCTTCCAGTGGCAGCGCGTCGATATAGCTTATGACGGCATCGAAATCTGGATCATGCATCCCTTTACCCCCGTGACGGGCTTAACCCATTATCGGATGTCTGGGCCAAGCAGATTGAATCTAAAACCCCGAACTATAGTTCTGGCCAACGGCTTTCGCGCGACTCGGCAAGTTGAGAGCCGCTGGTTGTGACTCGACCCCAACGCGTCTCCAATGGTCTGGATCAAGACGGATCGATTGAAGTGTGACAGCAGGGATTCGCAGTTGTCCGAATAGCCGACCACTCGCCAGGAAACTCACAGGCGGCGATTAAGAAGTTGCGCAATCAAATGCCGGCGGAGGATGTCAAATCACTCGGCGGGGGAGTGGCTCTTCTGCTGCATGATCGCAACATGGGGTGTCGCTTGTGGTTGATTCTCCCAATGAGTTGCCGTCGGGACCTAAGAACCTCACCGAAATCTCAAGCGCACGGTCATACACTTCTCAGTGGGCGAATCACGTTGCGAAGAGGCCTCTTTCATATTGCTCACCCGACAAGCGCAGCACTCATGGAGCGAGGATTGCGCAACGCCAGAGGTCTGGCTTGACCGGAATGTTTCCTTAGATGAACATGGTCCAGCGTCGCGGCCTCACCCGTTGTCCCGCCATGTGAGCACCTGCTTGAGAGAAGTGAGGTCGTAGCCGTCATCGGCGGTGAGCTCGGTCTGGAACAACGTCACCCCTGCCTCGCGGAAGGCATCGGCGCTCTCGGCGTTCACCCAGAGCGTCGAGTGTTCGATGTCGGACCCGTTGCGGCCGAACGTCGCTGCCAGCTCATCGACGCGGTCGCTGGACTTGCGGAAGGCGTCGAGGTCCTGGAACGCGTGCCAGATATCGGCATGCCTGGCAACGGCGGGCAGCGAGCGCTTGGGCCCCGTGCCGCCGATGAGGATCGGTAGCTTACGCACGGGTGGCGGAACCAGTGCAGCGAGGCGGTTCTCGATGCGGATCAGGCTCTCGTCGAACAAGTCGAAGCGGGAGCCGAAGGTTCCGAAGTCGTAACCGTAAGTGGTGTAGTCCTTTTCGTACCACCCAGCGCCGAGGCCGAGGATGAGCCGGCCGCCGCTGATGTGGTCGACGGTGCGAGCCATGTCAGCGAGCAGATCCGCGTTGCGGTATCCGACGCCGGTGACGAGGAGCCCGATCTCGGCGTGTGAGGTGATCTCGCCCCACGACGCAAGCGCGGTCCACCCCTCGAAGTTGGCGACGTCGGGCTGCTCGTCGAACATGACGGGCTTGCCGTCGACGATGCCCTTCATCGCTGGGCGATGGAAGTGGTCGTAGCCGAAGATCACGTCGACGCCGAGGTCGTCGGCGGCCAGGACCGCGTCGCGCCAGGTGCGGTAGTCGGGCGTGCCGCCGGGCTGGATCTGCACTGCGACGCGGACGGGACGGGTCATGGATGCTCCTTGATTGAAGAAGGGTCGACTCATGACCCAAGCCCATCGGGTGCGGGGTTTATTCCGGATCGCGACGCCTACTTTGGTAGAGGGCTCGCCCGTCGAGTGAACGCCCCAGGCCATTGGTGGCGGCGCTCGCCGCCCCCGTCAATTGGCTAGCGGACAAGAGGGCCCCTGGCAGTACCTGTATTACGGGGATCTCCCCGGCCTCGGGAATGCGGCATAACTTGCTACGAGAGGTTCCCGTCAGCCTTATTGCCGATCGGCTCATTCAGCAGGACCGAAGACGCAACGGTAACGACCGACGGTCACGTCGACCAACGAGAAAGGCGACACGTGGCAAACAGCCAATTCACTACGCAGGCAGAACTTTTCGATCTCGGCGGTAAGCGCGGCCTGGTCACCGGTGGTACCAGGGGTATTGGAATGATGATCACACGCGGGCTTCTTCAGGCGGGCGCCCGCGTGATCATCAGCTCACGCAACGCAGAAGCCTGCGCTCAGGCGCAGGAACAGCTGTCTGAATTCGGCGACGTGTGGGCGGTCCCCGCCGATCTGTCCCGACGCGAGGAGTGTGAGCGCCTCGCCCAGCTCGTCACGGCCGACTCCGGGAGTCTGGACATCCTCGTCAACAATGCCGGTGCAATGTGGGACGAACCGTTGGAGACGTTCCCGGACGCAGCCTGGGACACGGTCATCGATCTCAACCTGAAGTCGCCGTTTTGGCTGGCGCAGGCGCTGCTGCCAGCACTTCGCAGCGCTGGCACCGCCGACGATCCCGCGCGGATCATCAACATCGGCAGCATCGCCGCCATCCACATCCCCAACCGGCCCAACTACTCGTACTCCAGCAGCAAGGCCGCGCTGCATCAACTCACCCGAGTGCTCGCCAAGGAGCTGGGACCGCAGCACATCACGGTGAACGCGGTGGCGCCGGGACCGTTCCCGTCGACGATGATGGCGGCAACCCTCGACGAGTTCGGCGAGGCGATCGCGGCGTCGGCCCCGCTGCGCCGGATTGGCCGCGACGACGACATGGCGGGTGTCGCCGTGTTCCTCGCCAGCCGCGCAGGCGCTTACCTAACGGGCACCATCATCCCCGTCGACGGAGGGATCGCCACGACCGCGTGAGGCTTCAGGGTATTGGCGGTACCTCCCTTCGCTTGCGGTGCGGGCCTACGGTGAGTGGATGGACGCCACGCTTGGTCTGCGCACCGAGATTCGAGAGTTTCTGAGGTCGCGTCGCGCCCGCATCGGGCCTGAGATGGCTGGCCTGCCCGCCTACGGTGGCAAACGCCGGGTAGAGGGTCTGCGCCGAGAGGAGGTAGCGCTACTCGCTGGGGTCTCGGTCGAGTATTACGTGCGCATCGAGCGTGGCGGCCTGGCTGGCACATCGGCCGGCGTGCTCGACGCGCTAGCCACGGCTCTTCAGCTCGACGAAGCGGAGCGCGATCACCTGTTCCATCTCGCACGCCAGTCCAGGGCGCCTGGCGGTCGGCGGCACTGCAAATCTCCCGCGACGGTGCGCCCCGCGCTGCAGGAGGTGCTCGACGCCATTACCGGTGCGCCGGCGTTGATCCGCAATGGGCGCCTCGACGTGCTGGCCATGAATCAACCCGGGCGCGCGCTGTATTCACCGGTACTGGCCGACCCTCGACGGCCCGCCAACACGGCGCGGTTCGTGTACTTGCATCCCAGCGAGGCCGAGACGTTCTTCGTCGACTACGACCAAGCGGCGCGAAATGCGGCCGCGATGTTGCGTATGGAAGTGGGTAATAATCCCCACGACGAGGAACTCATCGCCTTGGTGGGCGAATTATCCAGTGGCAGTGAGCTATTCCGGCAGCATTGGGCATCTCGGAACGTGCGGCTGAAGGGACACGGGAGCAAGCGGGTGAACCACCCGGTGGTGGGCCTGCTCGACTTGAACTTCGAGTCCATGGATCTGCCCACCGAATCTGGCCTGCAGTTGAATGTGTACACCGCAACTGCGGGAGGAGCGGCCGCCGACAATCTGGCCCTACTGGCGTCGTGGGCCCACCAAGAGGCGTTGTCGACCGAGGTGTATGCCCCCAGCAGATAACCGGCCGGACGAGCGATTCAGCCGAAATTTGACCCACACCACAGGAAGACGCGAGAGTGAGCCCATGAGGACGATCGGGTACCGCCACATGGGAGTCGTCGGCCTGGCCGTCATCGCATTGATCACCTTGGGCTGCAGCAATGGCAAGAGCGCCGACCCGTCGACGCCGCCGCAAGTCGGGTTGATCGCCACCTCCGAGACCGAAGCCCCACCAACCGAAGTGAAGCTCATCGGGGAGAGAGACGTCGAGGTGACGCTGACCGGTCCGATTGCGGCCAAGTACGCGTCGGCAACCGAGATCCAGCGGCAAGCTCTTGGCAAACCACTGACGGGTGACCGCAATGCGGGTGCCCGGGAGAGCGGTGTGGTCTTCCAGCAGTTCCAGGGTGGCGTGATCACTGCCAAGAACGATGACGCGGGCACGCCTGGATACATCACCTGGGGCAAGATCCGTGAGGCCTGGAATGTCCAGCGCGACCCAGAGGGCGTGCCTGCGGTCACCGGCGATAACGGCTCGATGGGTCCGTTGGGCGCGCCCACCAGCGACGAGAGCGCCGTCGGCGATCTCCTCGTTACGACCTTCGAACACGGCAAGATCGAGTACGACCCCAAGACGGACCAGGTCGAGGTCACGGTCAACGGCACGGTCGTACCTTCCGGGCTGTGATGACCGGGCCGCCGGTCTACCGGCAACCGCTGTCGGCCATGCAGCATGGCGGAAGTCGCTACGGCACTGGGTAAGTCAAGATCAGCTAAACCGGGGGACCACTTGGTGTCGACGGACTCATTCCAGGATCGCCCGCGCAGCGCGCTCCGCGATCAGCATGACCGGGGCGTTGGTGTTACCCGACGTGATGGTCGGCATCGCCGACGCATCCACCACTCGAAGGCCGGCGACGCGGTACACGCGACAGTCGGTGTCGAGCACCGTGGCGGTCGAGCGCGGCAGACCGCGTGCGTCGAAGGCTCCCATCGCACAGGTGCCCACCGGATGAAAGATGGTTGTACCGAGCTCACCAGCCGCCTGCTGGAGGTCTTCGTCGCTCACCAGTTGCGCTCCGGGAAGCAACTCTTCTGGGCAGTAGCGGGCCAGGGACGGCGCCGCCATGATCTGCCGGGTCATCCTCAAGCCCCGCACGGCGGCGTGACGATCGGCGTCAGTGGACAGGTAGTTGCAGGAGATCTTTGGATAGGTCAGCGGATCTGCGCTGGCCATGCGCACATGGCCACGCGACGTGGGTCGCAGATTGCAGACCGAGGGAGTGATCGCGCCGAAAGGATGGAGCGGTTCGCCGAACTTGGGCAAGGACAAGGGCTGCACATGCCACTCCAAGTCGGGGCTGGCCAACGCGGGATCGCTTGTGGCGAAAGCTCCCAGCGTGGAGGGCGGCATGGTCATGGGTCCTGAACGCAGCAACAGGTACTGAAGTCCCATGCCTGCGCGGGTGATCCAATTGCGGTACAGCGTGTTGACGGTTCGGGCGCCCCGCACCCGGTACACCGTTCGCAGCTGCAGGTGGTCCTGGAGGTTTTCACCCACTCCCGGCAGGTCGACGGCTACCGGGACCTGATGCTGGGCGAGCAGCCCGGCCGGGCCGAGGCCTGATGCCTGCATGAGATGCGGCGATCCAATAGCTCCGGCGCTCAGGATCACCTCGCGGTGGGCCTGGACGTCGATGATCTGCCCGTCTTTGAGTAGCCGCACACCGGTGGCACGGCGCGCAGCTGTCATCCAGGCACCGCGACGCTGATGGTCATGGACCTGGTCGTCCATCAGCAGCTCCAAGGCCTGGGTGTGGGTGTAGACGGTGAGATTCGGGCGGTGGGCGACGGGATGCAGGAAGGCATCGGCCATCGACCAGCGACGGCCACGCCGTTGATTGACGTGAAAGTACGCACTGCCGGCGTTGTCCCCCCGGTTGAACTCGCCGATCGGGGCAATGCCCACCTGGGCAGCGGCGGCTTGCCAGGCGTCCAAGATCTTCCAGCGCACCCGCGGGGGTTCGACGGGGATTTCGCCGCCGGCGCCGTGCCACTCGTCGGCGCCGGTGAAGTAGTCTTCCAATTCCTTGTAGATCGACAGTGTCTCGCCAGCATCGTCCCGGTCACCCCACCGCCAGCGATCGTCACCGGTGGCCTGCGCCCATAGGTCGAAATCGCTGGCTTGTCCGCGCATATGGATCATGGCGTTGATCGACGAGCTGCCGCCGATCACACGGCCGCGCGCGTAATGAATGCTGCGGTCGGCCAGACCTGGGTCAGCTTCGGTCGTGAAGCACCAGTCGGTGCGGGGGTTGGCGATGGTGTAGAGGTAGCCCACCGGAACTTTGATCCAGAACCAGTTGTCTTTGCCGCCGGCCTCAACCAAGAGCACGCGATGATCAGGGTTTGCGCTGAGACGGTTGGCGAGCAGGCAGCCCGCACTGCCTGCTCCGACGATGATGAAGTCGAATTCGGCGTCGAAGTCGGGGGAGGGGCTCATTTCCGGCACCGGGGGAGACTAAAGCTTCGTGGCAGGTAGTTGTCGCGAAACTGGACGCGTGATCGGACAAGCTCACGATCAAGCTCACGATGGGTGCCCGATCCAGTGGTGCAGAACCTGACAAGCCCCATTCTGCGCCCCATCGTCATGACGCGGCGGTCCCCAGGATCGCGTCCACCGCCGTGTAGAGCGTGTCGGTCTCGGATTGCAGGACCGAATCACCGTAGGGGAGTGCACGTTCCATCGCCAGTCCGTTGAGCACGGTGAGCAGGAATCGTACGTCTTTGGCGCGATCCCTCTGGGGAACAGCGCCTTCGTCGTCGAGGGCGTTCAGCCAGTGCGTTATCCGTCCTGCGGACGCCCGTTCGTAACTGAGGTACGCCGTGTGAACCTGTTCGCTCGGGTCGGGTGCGATGAATGCCGCGAATGCCGCCTTGAACGCTCTTCGAGCGTCTTCGCCAACCCCGGCGGGGGCAAGCATCTGCCGCAGACAATTGACCAACCGGTCTCGGGCGGGCAGGGACCGATCCCGGAGCGGGTCGTTCGGCATGAAGTGCTGGTAGATCCTCCTCAGCACCTCGTCCTGTAGGGCTCGTTGAGTCGGGAAGTGGAACCGGAGCGACCCCGTGCTCACGCCGGCGCGTGCCGCGACTGCGCGGACACTGATTGTCGCCGTGACGTCGTCAGCAATCATCTCTGCCGCCGCTTTGAGAATCTTCTCTCGCGTTTCTATGGCGGTTCCCTCTCGTCAAGGCGTGCGATCGTGGCCGTACGGCTGACTAATACGGTGTGTTAGTTTGAACGCTAGCACGGTGTGTTGGTGATGGTAGTCCGGCGCAGGGAGACTGCGTGGACGGCAGCGGTGAGTCGACCACGAATGCACCTTTCCCACAACCGAATACAGGAGACATGGCATCGCACTCGGAGACAACAGCGGCTCGACTGATGACGTGGGGACCGTTCGGCATCGTCCGCGCAAACGCCCGAGCTTACGTGTTGATGAACGCGGGCGCCTACGGACTTCTTGTGATCGGCTTCGGTGTCGGAATCATCTTTCCGCATCTCAGCCAAGCCCAGCACGCACGGTTAACCGACGACGGCACAGCGGATCTCGTCCGGTCGCTGATCAACAGCCCATGGCTCTTCGCGCTGACCATTCTCGCAGTGAACACAGTGAAGATGGGTGCGCTGACGATCGTTCTGCCATCGCTGATCGTGCCGTTCTCGGGCATCGCACTATTCGGATACTGGGCATACACGACGGGAGTGACGCTCGTCCCCGCCAGTCAGATCGGCTGGGTGGCTCTGATTCCTCACTGCCTCACAGTGATCATCGAATTCCAGGCATACATCCTTTTCCTGTCAGGCGCATACCTGCTCGGCAAATGCTGGATGTGGCCGCGAACCGTCGGTATCGAGAATCGCCGGCAAGGCTATCGTCGAGGACTGGGACAGCTCGGTTGGCTTGCCCTGCCTGCCGCCATCCTGCTCGCCGTCGGTGCGGTGTACGAAGCATTCTCGCTGAGGTACCTCGTACACCCGCTGGCCCAATGGTTGTTGTGACCCGCCTCGCTGAACAACTGAACGGAACGCTATGACCATGCCGGCCACCATCACCACCCCGATCTCAGTGGATCTCCTGCGCGGCGCTCGCGAACTCGAGCGGACGCCGCACGGCCTACTTCCGCATCGGCTGCCGGCGTGGGCCCGAGCGCAATGCGCAGACCCTCAGCGGCGGCAACATTCTGATGAGGGACGCCGCTACCGGCACCGAGACACTCCTGCCCGGTGCACCCGGCACGATCCGTTTCACCGACCTCCCCGATCGCCACAAGACAGTCGAAATCTGGCTGCCGCACAATGAAACCGCCGAACTGATCGCACTTCGGAGCGACCACCCGATGGAAGGCTGCCCGATCACTCGGCCCATCTGGCTGCATCACGGCAGCTCCATCAGCCACGGCTCCAACGCACTTCACCCCACCGACACCCCATCACTCCGATCATCGTCGTCTCCGCCTTGCGCTGTCCCATCCACGAACACACTCCTGGACCGTTGGCGCCCGATCTCGCGGGCGGCACAATGTCTTTCGTCGCAACTGGCGATCCCGCGGAGACCGCGGCCGGAAAGCTCACACTCAGCGTCATCCGTGACGAACTCGCGGCCATCGTCGAACAGCGATCGACCAGCGACCCGAACATCCACTACCTAGACGGATTGACGCTCTACGGCCCGGCTGACTTCGCCGAGTTCCCACTCGCCGACAGACTGCATCCAGGCCCACAAGCACACCAGCGCATCGGCCGACGCTTTGCAGATGCCATCCGCGAGATGCACCTAGAACGCCCAGACGGTCACCGACAGTGACGTGGTGATCAACAAACTCTCGACCGTCAAACCGCGCCTGGAAAGGGCCGACTAACGGCTCAGCAACTCGTGGAGATCCGCCACCGGCTCAACTTCCGGTCGGGCTCATCTTGCTTCGGCTGGTATCCGCATCCCGGGTGTGATGACGATCGACTGGATGCGCCATCCATCCGCAGCACGCGTATAGGCGATGTCGGCACCGAGGTACGCGGCGCGGGGGTCGTCATCGCCGTCGGCGGCTACCCACATCAGCCACTGACCGGTGGCACGATCGCCGTTGATGACAAGGATGGGGTTCAGGAAGGCGTGCATGGCCAACGGCACGGGTGCGGTGGCTTCGGCCAATCCTGCTGCGATCGCGGTGGCTCCGATGGTCGGAGTTGTGCCCGGGTGTTCGAATGTGCCGTCGGCGGTGAAGAGGTCCGCAATCGCCTCCGGATGAATGGTCTTGCCGCCCCAGCCGCGGTTGATCGCGTCGGCGTAACGCGCGGTCAGGTCGACGATGGCGGCGTGGTCGTCCCATCTTGACGGTCTCGGGGTGAGTATTGCGGCGGTGGTCAGCGCGGCCGACAGCGCCGTTTCACGACAGGTTGGAGCCGTCGCCGAGCGCCATGCGATGTAGCCGTCAGGTCGCACCAAGGAAGCCCCACCGGGGCCCAGTCCGTATGCCGTGACTATTGGTGTGTGCAACTCGGAGTCGGGTGTGAAACAGAGGACATCGATCTGAAGACCGAGTTGGCCGGCAACGGACTCGGCCGCGGTGCGCCATGTTTCTGAGTCGGTGACGAGGGTCCAGTTTCGCCCAAAATGGTCCAGCGTCGAGCGGCCTTCGGCGATCCACACGTGCGGCGCCCGGGTGCCGGGTTGCCCGAGCCATTCATCTGGCCTGCGGGCAACCGGCAGGTCGGGGTCTACGTCTGCTGCGGTGACGCTGCGGTAGAGCTGGCCGAGTTCCATGGCAACGTCATCGATGATTTCAGCCTCGGAGGTGGGGGTGTCGATGTAGGCCTTGTAGTCGGCACGGGCGAAGATCTGCTCATGGCGTAGCCATGCGACCGGGCGCCGTTCGGCGTCATAGGTGTCGAGGAGCGCCGGCTCGCTTCGACCGGCGTGGACGCCGGCAATTTTCCAGGCGAGGTTGTGCGCGTCGCCGATTCCGGTGTTGGCGCCATAGCCGCCGCGATTCGGAGGGAGTTGATGCGCGGCATCCCCGACGAGAAAGGTTCTCCCGCAACTAAAATGGTCGGCGATGAGCGCTGACAGCTCCCAACGTCCGGTGGTGATCAGGTCGATCGCCAGATCTTCGATTCCCGTGGCGCGCCGAATGGCCGTGCGTTGTTCGTCTTCGGACCGCTCGAAGTCGTCCTTGAGCATCAACACCCAACGCCCGTCGGAGTAGGTCGTCAAAAAGGCGTCGAATCCGGGCTGTTCAATCTCGAATTGCACAATGCCCTGGCGCAGATAGCGTTCCAGCTCGGGTGCCCGGAATAGGATGCTGCGCTGGACTGACAGCAGACCCCGTCCCGTGCGGGCGATGCGCAGATGGCTGCGGATCCCGCTGGCAGCCCCGTCGGCGGCGACCAGATAGTCGGCGTGGAGACGGTATTCGCTTCCGTCGACCCGTCGGCGCACGATGGTGGTGACACCACCACCGTTGTCGTCGAAGGAGACAAGCTCGGTGCCCAAGTGCAAGTCAGCGCCGAGTTCGATGGCGCGCTTGCGCAAAATGGGCTCTAACGCGTCTTGCGCTATCGCGCTCGCCTGCACCGGGGAATGGTCCGCCGTGATTGCTGGCGCAGTTACCGGTGGTGACCATGGATACTCCTCAAACCACTGTCCGGCAAGGCTTTCGACGCGTGCTCGACGGGGTGGGCCGTTCTGCGTGCTCGCCGGTAGCTGGATCCCGACACTACGAAACAGTTCCATCGTGCGGGTCGTGTAGCCGATGGCGCGGGGGTGCAGCGCGCTACCGGAATGGCGCTCGATGAGAGTTGTCGGGACGCCATGCGACGCGAGGAAGACTGCCGCCGAGAGGCCGACAAGGCTGCCTCCGACGACCAAGGTGGTTGTGTGATCGGCTGATTCGCCATCCATTTGAACTCCTAGTATCGTAAACCTTTAGGCACTAAAGTTATATAGTGGATAAGGTAGTTAAGCAACTTGCAACCACTCTGTATGGTGATCCAGTGACGACTGACGTGCCGGGCCGTCGCGCCCGCAAGAACGCGCAGACGCGTCGCGCTTTGGCCGAGGCGGCCGAGCGTCTTTTTCTCGCCCGGGGGTATGACACCGTGACGGTCAAAGACATTGCCGACGAGGTCGATATCTCAGTGCCCACATTGTTCAAGCACGTTCCCGACGGGAAGCCGGCCGTGATGTTCGACGATGGCGTGGAACGACTCGAAAGTCTGCTTGCCGCCGTTCACGGCAGGCCGCCGCGCACCTCAGTGCTCACCGCATTGCGGAAGTTCATGGCTGGTAGGGGACCGTTCGAGAGAGATCCCTCGCGAGCGTTCGTCCGGCGTACCGAACTGATCATGACCACCCCAGCCCTACGGGAATACTCCCGAACACTCTGGATCCGTTGCGAGAAGCCACTTGCCGAGGCAATCGCAACCGAACTGGGGCGACCGTGCGACGACGTAACGGCTCGTGCTGTCTCGCGTTACGTGTTGGAGATCCCGCAGTTCATCGGCGATGAGCCCCAGCCGCGCAAAGCCTTGGATGCCGTCTTCGACCTCCTCGAGCACGGCCTACCCGTCGCGGCAGGCGAGAAAGCAGGTGCTTCTTGACGCAAGGGCGGCAGGCGGCGCATGTCCGATCTCAGTGGATGCGACCTCTAGTCCGGCGAAACCCATAACCATCCGGTGTTCACGCCCGCCGCGTTGCGACGGTTCACGCGACACTGCTGATGATTGCGATAACCAGACCGCCCAGGGTCAGCACCCCGACCATTGTCGCGGCGGCGATCGCCCGGCCCCGTCGGTGCCGGCGTACGTCGTAGATCGCCACCGCAATGCCGGCGAAGATCAACGCTGCATAGGTCGCCAGCCCCACCGTCAACGTCGCCGTTGACGCGGCGCTGGCCAGGGTCTCGTTGTGCACGCCGTGAGCCTACGGCGCGAACGGAAGCATCACGCATGACGGCCTAGATGCGCTGATGGCATTACTCAGTCGGTCAATCATCGGTCGCCTAGGGCTGAGCCTACGAAGGACGATATCTGCCGCCTGGCTTCCTTCGACTCCGGTGCGGGCAACAGGATGAAACCATGGAATCCGCCGGCTATTTCGATGAGTGTGGCATCTACACCGTCGGCACGCATGCGGGTCGAAACGGTGCGGGAGTCATCGAGTAGGCAGTCGTGGGTACCGACCACGATCAGCGTGGGAGGAAAGTTGGCGAATGAGCCGTAGCGTGGTGACACCAGAGGCATCCTCAGATCACAGTCGCCGGCGTAGGCCACCGCACTACGCGAAAGACCCCTGCGGGAGAGCAGATCTCGAGGTTCGTTCCGCTCGAAGCTTTCGGAACTGTTGGTGAGGTCTGCCCAGGGAAACATAGTCACGAGACCTTTCGGCGCGTGACCACCCCGGTCCAACACTCGCCGCACCAGCGACAGGGCCAGACCACCTCCCGCGGACTCCCCGACAATGACGGTAGGCCGGTGGCGCGCGACCTCCGAGTAGACCGCCCACACATCATCGAGCGCCGCGGGGAACGGATGCTCCGGCGCAAGCCGGTAATCGACACTTATCAGTTCCGCACCAATGGACCGGGCCAGCGTGCTGTGGGCACGGGCCGCCAGGGAACTACCGGCGACGAAGGCCCCGCCGTGCACGTGGAAGATCAATCCGGCGTCCGCCCGGTCCGGCCGGAACCACCGAACGGGCACCCCTGCCACCGAGTCGGTGGATTCCTGGACTCCGCGCGCCCGTCGCTGGAGCGACTCCATCGATCGGGTGATTCTGCGCGTGTTCCCTACATCCTGAACACCGGCTGATCGCGAGGTCGACAACAGCATGAGCTTCTGGAGAGCGAGCAGCCGTCGACTCGGACGGTGAGAATTAGCTACAGACACAGGTTTTCCTTCATATCGTCAGGGGCAGGGCGATCACGCTGCTTGCAGCAACAACATCAGCCCTACGGCAACGAGAACCACCGCCAGGATGGCGACATTATGGCGTTCGAGCGCGACCCTGAGCCGTCGCAGGGGTTCGCTCATGCGCTCACGCCAGATCGCGTAGCTGAGCACCGGCACTATCACTGTCGCGCTGGCGAGCAGGGCGAAACCGGTGACATCACCCCACTGGGCCAGGCTGGACTGCGCGGTGGACCCGATGCTGAAACCTGCTGCAGCGCAGGCAGAAAGCACCTTTGGATTCAGGGCCGCCAGAACCGGCGCGGCGGCCAGTGCCCGTGGCGCAGTGACCGAGTCCAGTGCCCGCAGCCATAGCGGCGCACGTGCGCTACGTCCCCGGCGCATCCAGGTGACGAGGCCGGCGAGGATCAGGAGCACCGCCAGCATCATCGTTGCGGGTCGGATCCATGGTGGCGGCGGACCGCCGGCGTCAGGCAATTGCCCGGCGATTTCGACGAAAAGCCAGGTCGTGGCCGCCACGGAGAGCATCCAGCCCATAGCGAACGCCCATCCCGCAGCCAGCGGACGCGGCGTGTGCAGCATCAGGATCGCCGGCACCACCGAGGCCGGCGACACGGCGATGACCAGTGCCAAGGACGCCAGCTCCACCTGCATTGCACACCCGTGCTTTCTCCACGCCGATTAAACTAATGAGGCCTCATTATATACTGATCCGAGGAGATGCGTACCATCGGGCAATGCCCTCGGAGTCGGACCGCATTCGGGAACAGGCGCGCACACGCGGCCGCACCAGCAGCGGAGAAGCGACGCGCCTCAAGCTCATCAACGTCGCGGAGACGATGTTCGCCGACCGGGGGATCGCAGCTGTGAGCCTCAACGAGATCAGGCTCGCCGCCGGGCAAAGCAACGCCGCGGTGGTGAACTACCACTTCGGCTCAAAAGACGACCTGATCAAGGCCATACTCGAAGATCGCCTCGAACGAATCGATGAAGATCGCGGACGACTACTCGACCAGGCGGTATCGGGTGATGACCCGACAGAGCTCAGACGCCTCCTTGCGGCCTTGATTCTCCCTCAGGTGAGCAGCATCGAGCGGGGGGAGCGACATGTCGAGCTGGTAGCCCAACTGCTGTTTCACGGATACGGCGAACCCGGTGGACATGCCTGGATTCTGGCCGATCCTTCGTTGACGGGGCACGGGCAACGACTCAATCAGCTTATCTGGGAGCATCTTTCGCATCTCCCTGAAGCCGTCGCCGCGGCCAGGCTCCGTTTCGTCTACACAAGCTCCCTGAATGCGGTGGCCGACCACCAGCGACAACGGGCTAACGCAACCGACGCGCCGTCCACGGCGATGTTCGTGTCCGACCTCGTCGATTCGCTGACTGCGATCATCAGGGCGCCGGCCTCAGCCGAAACCCTGGAGGCGTCGCGCCGTGGAGGAGCCGATTCAGTCAGACTTGAGCGCGGCCCTGAGTAGTTCCTGACTTGGTAGCGATTCCAGATCGGATTCGACTGTCACCGAACGCAATCTACCGTTCCACGCAAACGGTGGTCGATAGTCTTCGCACACCGGCAGGCCGCGGTCTCGACCCATGAGCAAAGAAGTCCCACCATGCTGCCAGACATGGGGCAGCGTCACCGGCGCCACCGTCGAGCCGACAACAGTGTCGTCGATCACTGCTTCCACTCGGGTCGCGCCGTCGAGGCGGTGTAACCGACAGCCCACGCTGTGGCGTCCTTCCGCCAGCAGCCGATCGGCCCGCACTCGGATGTCGCCGCCCGGGGCTGCGACAGCAATGTGCAGTCTGGACTCGATCACGAACGCCGCCAGCCCTCCGGTCCAGTTGCCGATCGCAAACAACACACCGTTGGCACCCCCGGACGGGACGTCGACGTCAGCGGACAACCGGCTGTACAGCAAGGGCAATGCCTCATCGGCGACCGGCCCGCCCGCAGGCCGCAACACCACGCGCTGCGCGGGCGGGAATTCGGGCCATACCATCTCCGCAGCTCGTGCCACCAACGAATCGGTCAGGGGGAGCACGTCATAGCGGGCGGCCTCGGCTGCCCACCGGGCGGTCAATCGCGCCACCACGTCGGGGTGATCCGCCGACACGTCGTGAGCCTCGGAGAAGTCGTCGGCCCGAAACAGCGACCATCGATCAGCGGCGAAGTCCCGGCTACCCTCCAGCAGCGCCTCCTCGTCCATCACGCCTTGGGCCACGTGATCCGTCGTGGCCTTCCAGCCATCGGCAATGATCGACCGGGAACCCACGACTTCGAAGTATTGCGTGGATCGGGGTGCAGGCGCCGCCGCGTCGTTGAATGTCGGCAACAAGCTCGCCCCTTGAACGGCGCTGTCGGTAGCTTCGGCAGAGGGCGACTGCTGCCGAACCCCGCAGGCTTCCAACACTGTTGGCATGACGTCGATGGCGTGCGCGAACTGTGAACGCACAGCGCCTCCGTCGCCGATACCGCGCGGCCAGTGCACGATCAGCGGAACGCGGGTACCGCCCAGCCACGCATACCGCTTCCACAGGCGGAAAGGAGTATTGCCGGCCCACGCCCAGCCCCACGCATAGTGCGGATACCCCGCCGTGCCACCCCAGTCCGGTAGGAGATTGAGGTTGTCGGCCGCCGACTCTGGCACCCGATGCGTGAACCGGTGTTCGTTGCTCGTTCCCGCCACGCCGCCTTCTGCGCTGGCCCCATTGTCGGACATGATGAGAACGAGCGTGTTGTCCATGACGTCGAGGTCCTCCAGCGTGCGGATCAATCGATCGATCTGGCTGTCGGTATGGCTCAGAAAGCCTGCATATACCTCGTGCATCCGCGCGTACACGGCGCGTTCGTCTGCCGTGAGGGTGGTCCAAGCCGGGACCCAATCGGGTCGCTCGGTGAGCGTGGTGCCTGCGGGCACCACTCCCTCGGCGAGCTGGCGTACGAATACCTCGTCTCGCCAGCCGTCCCAACCGATGTCGAACTGTCCGGCGTAGGAGTCGGCCCAGCTCTTGTGGACATGATGCGGTGAGTGCATGGCCCCCGTGGCGAAGTAAAGGAAGAACGGCTTGCCGGGTGCTGACTGCTGTTGGCTGACCACCATCCTGATCGCCTCATCGGTGAGGTCCTCGGTCAAGTGGTAGCCGTCTGGGCGCACATCAGGTCCGTCGAGATATGTGTTGTCTCGTACCAGTTGCGGGTCCCAGTGATTGGCGTCGCCGAGCAGAAAGCCGTAATAGCGCTCGAACCCGAGTCCCAGCGGCCAGCGGGTGAACGGTCCGGCACTCGTCCGTTCGCCGCGCGGTGCGAGATGCCATTTACCTACGGCCATCGTGCTCCAGCCGGAATCCCGCAGTAAGCGCGGCAGCGTCGGCACCGAGGCCGGAATCTTGCCGGTATAGCCCGGGTGGGCAGTCGGGATGTCGGCAAGGAAGCCCATCCCCACCGAGTGGTGGTTTCGGCCGGTGAGCAATGCGGCTCGTGTCGGTGAGCACAGACCAGTGACGTGAAAGCGGTTGTACCGGAGTCCGTTTCGAGCAAGACGATCGATGGTCGGTGTCTGTATGTCTGACCCGTAGCAGCCCAATTGGGCGTAGCCGAGGTCGTCCAGCACGATCATGACCACATTGGGGGCCGACGGACGCGCGGCCTCATCATAGGTGCCCATTGGCACTCCTCAGGTCCAGATCAAATCAACATTAATGTGTCTTCATTATTAACACATAGCTGCCTCCGGCGTCGCATCCACTCCGGATCTAATTGTTCGACCCTCAGGGGAGTGCCAGGCGAGGGATACTCCCGGGGAAGGAGCACGTCTTACCGCGGACGGCAGGTCCTGAGGTAGCTGAGGAACGAGGCCTGTAGGCCAGTGACGTGCGTTTCGTGCAGGATCTCGCTGGTGACCGCTTCGCTGCGTGAGGTGAGGCGGTGAAGGACGGTGGCCGTGTTCTTCGCGAGGCTTTGGTAGACGGCCAGGTCTCCGAGAAGCTCGCGGTCGTTGAGGGTCACGTGAAGCTTGGCGGCGCGGTGGCTGTCGCCCATCTCGTGGAGTTGGGCGAAGATCTGGCTGTCTTCGGCAATGACGCCGGGGCTGCCAGCTCCGATGCTCCCGAAGAGGGTGGCGCCGGTGAGCCAGGTGTAGAGACTGAAGAGTCCGCCGTAGGAGTATCCGAAGAGGCCGTGTCCGGTTGCGGCTGTGCCATAGTCGTTTTCGATCCGCGGATGCAGTTCCGCGGTGAGGAAGCTCAGGAATACATCGGCGTGGGTGTCGTGTAACTCGGCAAGGTAGGCGTCGGCCTCCTCGCGCGTCCGCACGCCCATTTGGAGCCCCGTCTCCACGGCGTCGATGAACTCCTGGGCGATAGGTTCACCGGGTGGCACGAAATCTCTGTTGCGCAGCCGATCCCAGTCCTGTGCCTCTTCGCCCGCGTAGCCGACGCTGACTTGGATGTAGGGCTGGATCCGTTGCATGGGATCCATCTGGGTCACGATGAGCGGAGCAGTCATGCCCACGGCAAAGTTGCCGTCGAGCACATACACGACAGGCGCTGGCGTCCTGGCGGGGTCGTAACCCGGTGGGGTAGTAACCCAGACGCCGTAGTTATGCCCACCGCTGGAGCGCATCTCGAAATAGTCGGTGTCGGCTAGGCAGCCTTGCCACATAGGGCTCATCGAAGGTCCTTCACAACTTGGAGGGCGCGTCGCAGCGTGGCACCCTCAGCAACTTTATCCATTGGCAAAGTATTATCCAATGGATAAACTGCGAGAGTGATCTTGTCAAGCACGGAACGCAAAGGCGACGCACGCGAGCGTCTCCTGGCTCGGCTTCTCGACGCCTTCGACGGGGCCCTTCCCTCACCGGAGGTGTCGCTGCGTGAGGTCGCCGCCCGGGCCGAGACCAGCCACGCACTCCTGCGTTATCACTTCGGGTCGCTCTCGGGCGTCTTGGCCGCCATGCTCAAGGCACAGCGATCTCATGACAACGAGGCGCTTCTTGCAGCCACCCAGCAGGGCACCTTCGACGACCTTCTCATGGAGATCTGGCGGACCTACACCCGCCCGGAGCAGGTGTCGCGTGTCCGCGGCTTCTTTCACGTCGTAGGACTGGCCGCGTACAGCCCGGGGGACTTTCGCGAGTTCAGCGACTCGCTCGACGACTTGACCACGATGCTGGCCGCGCTCGCGGAACGCGAAGGGCTCGACACCAAGGAAGCGATGACTGTGGCCACCGTCGCCATTGCCGCGATGCGAGGCTTGCTGTTACAGGAAGTTCTGACTCCAGCATTCCACTCGGAGGACGCGATCGCCCTGATCCTGAGCATGTGCAAGGGCCAATTCGTTCCACCCACCCGTCCGGGGCGGTTGACTGATCGCGGCAGGCGCGAGAGCGGCTAGGGGGTGGGCTTGCGCATGTCACCCGCCGGGACGGCCCATCCCGGTTTCGTAGGCGTAGACGATCATTTGGGCGCGGTCACGGAGGGTGAGCTTGGTCAGGATCCGCGCCACGTGTGTTTTGACAGTGTGCTCGGAAAGCACCAGCCGCTCGGACGCCCGAGACTGAAACGGTGACGTCGAATCCGGCGGAGGTGACGTTTGCAACCAGCTCGTCGAGCAGGTGGAGACCTGGCTGTGGCGTAATGTGGCCCGCACCGTTGTGGTCGCGCAGCAGGCCGAGTACCTGGCGCATCTCCGCCAGCGTCCGCAGCGACAGCGCGCGGATCTCGACGAGCTCCTCCGCCCATCTGCCTGGATCGCCCTCGGCTTGGAGCGCTACTGCCTCCGCTCGGATGGTGATCACCGAGATATGTTGTGCCACAACGTCGTGCAGTTTGCGGGCGATTCTGGCTCGGTCGGCCAGTACCTACTGCTCAGCCAGCGCGTCGCTGCTCGTTCGCCAGCTTCCCGGTGGCCAGGCGTCGAGCCCGGACATTGTGGCCGTACAGGGCGGCGACCGCCACTGCGGCGGCCGCGCGTACGGTTTCCTTGTGTCGACGGCCGGCGTCACGAACGTCGGCTGACGATTGACTAACTTGCTGGGGTACGTCGGTGGCCCCTGACGCGGTGTTGCGCGATGAGTCCGGGTGGCTGCCGCCGGGCACGGGCAGCATCCTGTAGCGAGATGTGGGCCGGTCCGCGACGCGGACCGGCCAACCGTCCATAGCCGTCGCGCAGGGGTTCCCGCTGCACTCTGTAACCCGTCCGGCCGTATTACTGCGTTGCGCAGCAATGTGTTCGAGAGGCGCGATTGCGCCGTAGTGGCGGTTTGACCGATCCCCCTCACCGTCAGGGAGCGGTTTATAGCGCTGCGAGATAGGTGCGAGATAGGGAAGCTCACCCGTCCGCGCGCCTCCGCTTCAGCACAGCTGGCATCGCCCGATCCGGGCGTAACATGGGTGCACGACGGGGCCATCAACAGTGGAGGTACCGATCATGTTCGACTCGACCCGCTCGTTCGCCGTCACGTCTGCAGCGCTGCTCGCGTTGAGCCTTAGTAGTGCCGTCGCCGCAGCCGACCCTCCAGCTCCGGGGTCTCCTTGCGGCGCGGACAAGGTGATCACGTCGATCAATACCTGCGAGTCGCTCAACTCGTCCTGCACCGGTTACGACAGCATGGTGATAGGCCGCGTGGCCGCGGACGGACGGTGTGTGATTCCAGGGTTTGATGGCACCAGCTGGTAGCTGACATTGCTTTGGACAACTCAACCATATTTGGTACGGCCGTATAGCTTGTTGACGACGGGGTGGGTTCTAGTCAACGTCGCAACATCACGGACTATTTGAGGCTAGCAGTGCGGCGAATAAGTCAGCGGGGCAACGGTCTTGGAGGACCATCACCACATCACCGGCCGCGATGTGCCGGCCATCCAACTCGAAGGCCTCGGTGGCGATGCGGCTGCTGGTCATCTCGACTGGGCTCTGATACCGAAGGAACTCCTCGATCGCGCCGGGCAGCAGCGTACGGTCGGCTCGCAAGCCTTCCCAGCGGTCACGGTCGCTGAGCAGCAGATAGGCGCCGTTGCCGATCAGGTTGACGGTCGTCTCGTGGCCTGCGAACAGAAGTAGGAACACCATCGAAATCAACTCATCCTCGGAGAGCCGATCCTGGCTGTCGCGCGCCTCGATCAGGCCGGTGACCAGATCACCGGCGGGGTGGCTGCGGCGGTGCTCAATAAGATCCTCGAGGTAGTTCAGTAGCGCCATCCTCGACGATTGGAGCCGCTCGGCGCCGACGATCTCGACACCGGAAACCAGGTCGCCGAACCAGGCGCGGAACAGATTCCGTTCATCGACAGCGACGCCAAGCAGTTCGCACAGGACCTGCATGGGGAGGGGGAGCGCGAACGCATCGATTAGGTCGACAGGGTCGTGGCCGCTCATCGCTACCAGCAAGTTGTCGGTGATTTCCCCGATCCGCGGTCGCGCGCCTGGACACGCCGAGTGGTGAAAGCCGCAGAAACCAGTCGGCGCAGCCGGGTGTGGGCGGGCGGATCGGCCGCCAACATGTGCCGGCCGAGCGAGTCTGCTTGACCCCTGTTCAGTTGAGAAATGCTCGGCGCCTTGGACAATCGCGGATCGGTCAGCGCTGTCCGCGCTTGGTCATATCCCGTGACCAGCCACACTTCGTCGCCCGCGGGCAGCCGAGCCCGCCGGACCGGGCACTCGGAGCGCCAGCGCGCGTAGATCGGGTGTGGGCTGTGCCGCAACTGCGAGTCGACGAGGTCGTGGTGGGGTTCATCAGGTCCTGTAGGGCGCAACGCGACCCTCCCTTGCCTCAGGTATCGCGGACAGTGGGCTGCTGGCGGCCGGCACGCCTGTCGTCAGTACGTCGAACGCGGTCTCCAACTGCTCCCGATGCGCAGCGGCGATGTCGGCGATGTCGTGTCCGGCGAGTCGGCGCCGGACAGTCTTCACGGCCACGGTTCGGTACGCCGCCACAAGCAGAGCCGCGATCAGCGCGCTGTCGCCGGTGAACCGGTCGTCGTCGCGGAGTGCGGCGGCCAACTCCGCCTCGATCTCGAATTGGAACGCCTGCAGCCGCGAGACCAACGCGGGCGAGTTCGTCACGGTACGCATGAAGGGCTCGATGTCGCCGGTCAGCCCGGACAGCACATGCTCCTGCTCGGCCAGGTCGACCGCTATCTGCCGGAACGCGTCGACAACGCCGACGTCGTTGGTGCGCTGGTGAACTGCCCGCCGTATGAGATCGACGATGTCCGGGAAGCGGTCGAGCATCAGGTCTTCCTTGTGCTGGAAGTGCGAGAACACCGTGACTTTCGAGACGCCGGCGGCGTCGGCCACCTCGGCGATGGTGACCTCGTCGAATCCGTGCTCCAGAAAGAGCTCGGTAGCGACGGCCGCAATGTGTGCTCGGGTCTTCGTGCCACCCCGGTCTCGACGCCGCACCATGTACATCTCCCATCTTGTGACTTGTTGTACCGATCGTGAAGAGGCCCAGTGCCGTCGCCGCGCTAGTAGTGATGACGTTGCGGGGTGTCCGGGAGTAGCCAGTCGCCGCCCCGGTCCTGGGTCGAGACCCGCGCGAAGAGGTCAGGCAGACGCAGGAAGGCCGCCAACTCCGCAACAGTGAGAAAGGCATTGATCCCGGACCGAGTCATCGGCATGCCGAGGCGCAGCAAACCTGGCCGCACCGTGGCCTGGATCTTGTCGACGAACGGTCGAAATATCGTGTCGTAGTTCGCCAGCGCACGAGGAAGGTCATCGCGATTCCGGTCTATTTCACCTGCCAGGACGTATGCGCCGACCAGCGCACCACTGACTCCCATGCCGCTGAAGGGGGAGCAGCAGTGCGCGGCATCTCCCACCAACACCACCTGTCCCTGCGACCAGGCGTTCGTTTGGACCTGGACGGCCTCCTGGGAATAGAAGGTCTCCGCTGCCGCCATGCCTTCGATGAATCGGTCGGACTGCCATCCCGCGTCGCGAAACCTGGCGGCCCAGAACTCCTTTTGACGTTCCACCGGTTCCCGATGGATGGCTGAGGCTTCCTCCGATGTTTCCCGCAGCACGAAGTACACCTGGGTCTCGTCGGGGTTGTGGCTGCGGCGCATGATCATTCGCCCGCCGGGCGCGTTGTAGGTGTCGCGGATGTTGCTGTCGGATTCGACGCGCGGAACAAACCAATACGACATGTGGATCCCGACCCGCCGGTACGGCTCGGGAGTCCCAGCCGGCAACATGGCCCCGCGGATGCGCGACCCCTGGCCGTCGGCGCCGACCAGCAGGTCGAACTCATCGGACGAGCCGTCCGAGAAGTGCGCCACGACTTTGTTCTCGCCCTGTTCGAAGCGCTCGACGCCCAACCCGAAGGCGTAGTCGACGTCGTTCTTCGTCGCATCGTTGAGAATGCGCACGAGGTCTCCACGCATGATCTCGTACTCAGAGGTCAGAGTCTGGCGTCCTCGACCGGACGTGTTGGCCATGATCGTCGCCCTCGCCCTGCCCTGTCCGTTCACAAAAGCGACGCCCGCTTCGTCCACGAGCTTGCTTCTCACCGCGGCAAGAAGCCCCATGGCCTCGACGACTGCGATGCCTTGACCACGGAGGTCGACCTGGGCGCCGGTGTCGCGCAGCGTCGGGAAGCGCTCGACCACAATCGCTCGATGACCGCTGCGCACCAGCCAGTAGGCCAGTGCCTGTCCTGCGACGCCAGCACCGCAGACAAGGACCTTCAAAGACGGCAATGCACATCCTCCAACCTGTTCGGTGAGTGGGGAAGACGATCGAGCCGTACGTGCCCCGACCCTCCCAATCCTGCAGCCGGAACACTTATCCGATAAGTTTACCTAGTAAGTTATTTAAGTCAACGTTGGTTGCCAGGCGACCGCACCGAGCCGGTGATTTCCGGATGATTACCGTGGCTGCGGCGGCCCCGAGCAATCCGTGCTGAAACCGATTTACGCCGTTGACTAAGGCACTGCGTTTCGGCCTAGATCTGTAATCCCAGCTCTCGGTGTAAACCGTAGTCAGATGAAACCAATTGGGGTGCAGCGCAATAGCACACGCAGACTACTGGTAACCCG
This sequence comes from Mycolicibacterium komossense, assembly GCF_025822605.1. Taxonomy (GTDB): domain Bacteria; phylum Actinomycetota; class Actinomycetes; order Mycobacteriales; family Mycobacteriaceae; genus Mycobacterium; species Mycobacterium komossense. The sequence goes on from NZ_JACKTY010000028.1 coordinate 101,996, forward strand.
CCATGTTCGATTCCGCCGCATTCCCTCTGGGCAGGGCGGCCCAAGGATGAGCGAAGCGCCTGATTCTCGATGATGGCAGGGGCTAAATCGAGACCGGACAGGGCCACTCGGAACGTCCGTTATTCATCAGATGAAAACGGCGACAGTTACTGGTAACCCTGCATATTCGATTTCGCCGTATTCCTGAGGCGCCTAGCGGTGGATCTGCCGGCGATCGCAGTGGGCCCAGCTCCAGGGCGCTGGGTAGGGCGACGATTGGGCCGTGGGCTTCAGTTTGGGCCATAGTTGACCGCTGATCGTTTGCTATGCGACAGAGATGTCGGCCGGGATGTGGGTGGACGCATGGGCCCAAGTGCCAGCGCCAATGTCCAGCGGGCGGAAGCTTCTGTCCAGTCATACTAGTTGCCCACGGAAAACATTGGGTAGAGTGTTAATATGGCTCCAAAGAAGGTGGCTGTCGCCAAGAGTGCGTCGAAGAAGGCCGCCGCCAGAACTCCGGTGAAGAGGGCGCCCACTAAGAAGGCGACCGCAGTCAAGGCCGCGCGGACGGCTCGTGTCGCCGCTGACGATCCTTTGGCTGAACAGCGGGTTCTTTTCCTCGCAAACGTGTTCTCACGCGCCCAGCTGGCTAAGTGGATTGGTGTGAGTCCATCGCAGACGTCGCGTTGGGCATCAGGTGAGGAGCGGCCGGGCCCGGCCGCTGCCCCAGCCCTCATCGACCTCGAACACGTCTATTCACGCGCGCGTTTGGTGTGGGGAGGCGAGTCGGCACGCATCTGGATGGAAAGCGCTAACGCATTCCTCGGGGGAGCTAGACCTCTTGACGTTCTACTCACCGATGGAGCCGCTCGAGTTCTTCAAGCGCTCGACGCAGAGATGTGGGGCGGGGCGGCGTGAGTGCTGGTCTACCGCGTCTTTCCCTACCTTGACACCGCTGCGCCCGGCGAACCAGGGCATCCGCTGTATGAGCACCGCCCGCAACGCGGTGGCCGGGCTGACCACCCCGACTATTACGTCTGGTACGTAGCCCGCCAAACCGAAGCCGCGTGCGGCGAAGCGTTTGGCAACCTTTCACGCTGGACCGACTCAATGTTCGACTTTCCTGCAGTGGCTGGCGCGCGCAAGATACTCGGGGTGTACGAACTGCCCGACGATATGCGCATCTGCGACCTCGATGACCCACACCGCCTGGTAGAGCTGGGGCTACGACCGACACAGATCGTGACCCGCAACCTTGCCGTCACTTCAGAATGGGCTCACCGCATCTGGTCGCAGCGTTCGCCTGCCATCGACGACAGAAAGTGGCAGGCGGTTCAATGGTGGTCCTTCCATCGGCCGAACTGGACAGTCATTGCCAGCTGGGAACGGCCCAAGCTCATCGAACTCGAACATCTCAACCTCAACCACCCAGCCGTAGTCGCGGCTGCTAAAGGCCTCAACCGCCCCCTGTAGACGGGGCAGAGGGAGAATTGCGTTGAAAGACAGCATTTTTCGTGAACATGGCGCATTACTGGTAACCCGCCATATTTGATCCCGCCGTATTCCCCCTGTGGAAGGGTTACATCCGGTTCAGGAGTGGCCGTGTTGCTGAATCAAGCGAGAGGTGCCCGACTCAGTTGGCGATTGGGCGGCGATGTCGCGAAGCCGTACGGATGTCGCCGATTCGTGTCTCCGGTAGAGCGCGGAGTGGAACCATCGAGAGATGACTCGTGACGCGTCCGTGTCCACGCCGTCCGTGCCTGCCCGCAATCTATGGTTGACCGACAGCGTGTATCCCACCTCCCATTTCAACTCCGGCGCAACGGATTCGGTTCTTCCGGCCGGGCCCTCTGTCGGACGTCAACTTGTCCTTGATCGTGATGTCAAGGCGGTCACGAATGTCATGGTGTCCAACCCGGCGGTGAAGAACATCGGTTCCGATACCGTCGCTTTCGCCAGCGGAACGCTCGGCATCCTCAAATTACGGCTTACTGGCAACGCACTGGACGCGGTCTCCTTCACCCCGTATCCGGGATACGAAGACAGCGCCGCGTTGGCGACGGACGAGGCGATCAACGGGGTGCTGACCGAGGTCGATGAGGCCCGCCGAGCTGTAGATGACACTGCACTGCTGGCGGCCATCGGGGGAGTCGAAAGACTCGGCGTGACCTTCGAAGCCGGAATCAACGGGGTGTACAACCTGTTTGACCGCGACGGCAACCACTACTGCGTCTTCGGCGCCAATCAAGTCCTCAAGACCAGCGATGACAATGTGGTCGACGGCCCGGTCCGGGTGGTGAAATCGGTCAACGTCGCCGACGCACTGCCCGAGGAGACAGCCAAGGCCGTCACCCGCATCATCGGGCTGAACATGACCTACGACGGCTTCATCGCCGCCGCCGCGCCCGGCGCCCTGGTGGTCCTGGACCGCGACCTCAACGTTCAAGACTTCGTCACCTTTCCCGGCGAGGCCGTCGATAACAGCATCGTCATCGACGAGCACAACGGTATCTACGTCGTGACCTCCCGACGCATGCTCAAGGTGGTCTGGAATGGCGAGACGCTGTCGACTGATGAGGCCGACGGCGCGTGGGAATCGGGGTACGAGTGGATTCCCGGACAAACTGGTGGTGATCGCCGACGCGGCCCGAGGCGGCACCAACCTGGTGGGGTTCTGGCGCGACGACATCCCAGCCGACTTCGAGCAGCGCCCCGGCACGAAGTCGCGGCGCATCGCTGATCAGGCGAGGATCGCGATCTCCCAGTTGACGATTGAGCCGTCGGCCAATGTGCTCGGCTACGGCGTTGCGGTGATCAACGGTTCCTACCCGGACCCGGTGCCGACGCCGGGGTTACCTAATGCCTTCACCGCAGGTGTAACCCGTCCCGCACCTCGCGGGGCGCAGAAGTTCATCTGGAATCCCGATGACCGGCGCTTCGTACAATCCTGGATCAACAACGAGGTCGACAACTCCGACATCATGGTCCCCGTCGTCTCCGCGGCCACGGGTCTGATGTACTGCGCCCACAAGGACCACGGCGATTACCAATACGTCGGGCTGGACTGGTTGACCGGCGAACTCAAGCAACGCTGGATGTTCCCCGACGACAGCCGCCGCTGGAACGCGTTGGGCGGCATCACCACGGTGCTCGACAGTGGCGACCTTCTGATCGGCGGAGTCTTCGCAATTAAACGACTCAGCGCCGAGGTCTAAGCAGATCGAGCGAACGCTGCAGCCAGCCTAGACTTGCGCGTGGGCCCAATCCAACTAAACCTGTTGGCGTCGAGGTGCTTTGGGCAGCTCGACCTAGCGCGGCGGGTGAGGGACGCTCAGAACGCCCGTGATTTATCTGATGAAAACGGCGTATTTACTGGTAAGCCGCCATATTCGATCCCGTCGTATTCCTCGCGATGCGTTGCAGTGAATCGGGGGAATGTGACAGGGGATAAGCGCGGACTGCCGGCCAGGGCGCCACCAGCGGACGGACCAGAACTGGTATCGCTCTGCGGCCTGTGGGTCGGGTCACTGGGGTCCACTCGCGGGATCGGCGCGTGTGGGGGTCCTTTGCTACTTCCGGGAGTTGCCGGACCTCGCCCTGCACCTGGTGTTCACCCCGCCGCGTTGCGACGGTTCACACGACACTGCTGGCGATCGCGAAAACCAGCCCTGCCAGGGTCAGCAGTCCGACCATCACCGCAGCGGCGGTCGCCCGGCCCCGTCTGTGCCGGCGTGCGTCGAAGATCGCCACAGCGATGCCGGCGAAGATTAACGCTGCATAGGCCGCGAGCCCCACCGTCAACGCCGCCGTTGACGCGGCGTTGGCCAGGGTCACGTTGTGCACGCCGTGAGCCTACGGCGCGACCGGAGGCATCGGTCGCGTAAATTATTTGAGAAGAGTCCGAGCGTTCAACGAAGGCCACCATGTCCGAGGATCAGTACACAGACGTTCCACCGAATCACCTGTCCATCGATCCGCGCAGCGCCTTCTACAGCGAAGAGGTGCTTCGCCGCGATGTGGGTATCCGCTTCAATGGCACCGAGAAAACCAATGTTCACGAATACAACGTGGCCGAGGGTTGGGTCCGTGTTGAAGTCCCTACCGCGAAGGATCGCCACGGAAACCCTATGGTCGTCAAGCTCAGTGGCACGGTTGAACCTTATTTCCGCTGAGCGGAATGGCGGACGCCTGCTACAGGCTTTGTTTGCTGTACCGGTCGATCTGACGATCGGGCCGCCCACGCTTCGACGTTACACGAACGGTTGTATTTGTCGAGATGCAGCGAACAACAAGTGGCCCCTTGTTGTTTACTAGACCTCGTAGTTAATCCGGATGACCCCACTTGTCCTTCTTGAGCATGTCGCGCACGAAGAAGCCGAATACCCAGTCCACCAGGACGATCCAAGAGATCCAGTGCATGGACAGCAGTGCATATGCGGCGTAGATCAGGATCTCGCCCAGGTAGTTGGGGTTTCTCGTCCGTGCGGCTGCCGCAGCCGTGCCCAACTTCAGGTCGAAGTTGCTAGCCTCCGCGGGCCGCGGTCAGTTGCTGCATGTTGGCCAGACCGAGTTCTTGAGCCTCGTGCAGGGCGGCGGGTAGCGGGGCGCCGATCTCGGGCAGCACCTCATGGTCGATGAGCCCCTGAAGACCCTCCTGCTGACGGCTCCGCCCGGCCTGATTGTCGATCTCACGTACGCCCATCGGGGTGGAGTAGTCATAGAGTTCGAGGTCGACCGGACGGGACCGGGCGACATCCATGCCGCCGGGCTTCCAGTGCGAGTAGACACCGAACTTGGCGGCAGGCGTGCGGACGGCGACGATGTGGCTGGGCGCCGACGTCGGCACCTCGCCGGGAGCGTTCGTCGGTGCTTGCGAGGTCGGCAGCCCCGGCGACGTCAACATCGCGGCCATCTCCTCGACGGAGATGTCGTCGGTGACGTGAGCGATCCAGGGGCGCCCCGACGCCGCAGGGTTGGCAGCGATGCCTGCGATGTCGGCTCGGTCGGCGAGATGCGAGAACCGGGAATCGCTGCGCCAGCCGTTCCCGCCGGCACCGATCGTCAACAACAGCGGTGCGAGGTCAACGCTGGACGTCATCTGGGTACGGACGTCGCCTCGGCTCGGCGTGAGGTGACCGGAGGGGTCGCGGATGTACAGCGGCACACGGATGGCCTCCTCGTAGATGGCCGCGCCCTTCCCGCGCATACCGTGTGAACCGCCGTACTCACCGTGATCGGAGGTGAAGACGACGATGGTGTTGCGATCGATCTCGGGGCGTGCGGTCACGGTGTCGAGGACCCTGCCGATCTGGTGGTCGACCTGTTGCTGCAGCCACAGGTACACGTCAAGGCCGCGGGCCCACCGTTCGTCGACGTCAGGTCCCGAGAACGCAAGCGCGCCAGCCATCAGCGGTGCGATGTAGTCGATGTAGTCGATCTGCAATTGCGGCTTGCTGCGGTGCGCGAGGTCCGCGGGTGTCTCAAAGTTGGGCGGCTTCTCGGCGAAGAAGCGTGGAACATCTTCTGGCAAAGGCGTTTTCGGCCACCACATGATGTCGTGGGGGTTCACCAGGGAGACCGTCGTGCACCACGGGCCTTCGGTCGCGTGAGCGTCGAACCAGTCGACGAACTGGTCGGCGATGCCGGGATCCCGCTGCAGCCCCTGGTTGGGCGCGCCGTTGGGGGAGGGATACGTGCCGCCGGCGAAGCCGTGCGCGTCGAGTCCGTCGGGGGTGGTGTCGGCCGCTGCTCCGAGATGCCACTTGCCCCACCACCAGGTGCGGTAGCCCTGCTCGCGCAGCATCGTGCCCCACGTGGGGAACTTCGGGGCGAGGCTCGATTCGGTGGGGCCGTCGCCCGTGTAGAGGCAGCCGGTCTGATGTGAGTACAGCCCCGTCGTCATGACTCCCCGCGACGGCGTGCAGGCGTTCGACGCGGTGTAGTGCGCATCGAACGCGACGCTGCTTTGTCGCAGCCGCCCTAGGTTTGGCAGCAGGGCATCCAGACGCTGGGTGTCGGGAAACCATTGCGGTGTTCGCATCTGATCGACGACGACGACGAGGATGTTCGGCTTGTTTCCTCCGGATGCCGCCGCATCGGTTCGCCCTGAGCGGCTGAGCAACTCGTAACCACCGAATGCTGCGGTTCCCGCCGCCACGACACCGCCACCGGTCAACAACGTTCTCCGATTGATCTTCGACACTGACCGATGTTATCTGCATCGGCTAAGCAACTTCTGTCACGGGCAGTTCAGTTCTCGCATCTGCAGGATGCGCTGCAACCGCGATCACGCGTAGGTCAGAGTGCGCCGCCGGGCTCCACCAAACCCAGCCCCACGCTGGCTCTGAGCATTCAACGCTCTGTCAGAAACTGAATGCGCGTCAGTCATCGGACGTGGCAGAAGAAGGACCAGACGCCATGAACCGTGCACTAGAACGCAAGAAGCGTGCACCACCGGGCGGACTCGCGGGGGCGCATCGAGCTAGCGTGACCCACGGTCGCGGGAACACCTCCCGCCAGAAACGAGATTAGGTCGTGCCATGCCCGCGGTAATGGACGCAGTCATAAGATCATCGACTGGACGGCCTTCGCCCAGTCCGCGTTCGCGATGAAGTTGCTCGTGCTGGGTGGAACGGGACGGACCGGCTCCCAAATCATCGCCCAGGCGATCGCGGGTGATGACACGGTCGTCGCCCTTACGCGACATCCCGACATTGGGGCGGTAAAGAATTCGCGGCTGGAATGGGTCGTCGGCGATGCTACTGAGCAAGTGGCCCTGACCGCCGTTCTTGACGGCGTCGACGCCGTGCTGTGTGCGCTGGGGACGCCGATTGAACGTTCATTCCTGCCCACTGATTTGATGCGGGCCACCGTCGACGCGTTGGTTCCGGCGATGTCCGAGCGCGGAGTGACCCGAGTCGTCTTGCTGTCGGCGCTCGGCGTCGGACGCAGCGCCGCCTACGCGCCAAACAGTTTTCGGTTGGCGTTTCGAACGCTAGGCCGCGCCATCGAGACCGATAAGGACCGAGCTGAAGAAGCTCTAGCGGCAAGCGATCTCGACTGGACCATCGTGTATCCACCGTTGCTCACCGACGGCCCCCGAACGGGTGGGTATCGCCACGGCGAAGCATTGGCACTGCACGCCATCCCCCGGATCGCCCGCGGCGACGTCGCCGATTTCATGCTCGCGCAGGTCCATGATCCGCACTACCGCCGACGCATCGCAATCATCGGACCAGGAGAGGTGACGTAGTGAGTGCTCCAACGTCCAGCCGGACCGACGTCCTCATCGTCGGTGCCGGCCCAGTCGGGCTGATGATGGCCTGCGAATTGCGTAGACGTCAGGTCAGTTGCCGACTCGTCGACAAGCTCACCGAGTTTCCGGCTACGTCACGCGCCAATGGTTTACAGCCGCGTTCGATGGAGGTGCTCGATTCGCTCGGTGTGGCCGAGCGGATACTGGAGGGCGCCAACCCCGTGCGAGGCGTCGTGGTGATGCGCCGGGGGGCCGAAGTCGCCCGGCTCGAGTTGCCGCTACCGTCTGCCGAACCCGATCAACCCTTTCCCCGCGTCGTCATCGTCAATCAAGCCGTGATCGAGGGTGTCCTGCGTACGAAACTCGCCGCACTCGGCGGCTGCGTTGAAGGCGGGCGTGAGCTAACCGGCTTCGACGAGTCCGCAGAGGGCGTCGTCGCCAACGTGGCCGATCCAACGACGAATTCGACGGAGCGCATCACCGCCCGCTGGTTGGTCGGTTGCGACGGGCCCCACAGCTTGGTACGCAAGCAGCTCGGCTTGTCCTTCGAGGGGAGTCAGTATCCGGAGAACCTGATTTTGGCCGACGTCCACTTGCAGGGGGATCTCCCGAATGGCCTGGCCATGTTATGGCTGAACGACGAGGGCCTGCTCGCCGCGATTCCGTTTCGCGAACCCGGGGTGTGGCGGCTATTGGCCGCAGTCGACACCGATACGACCGACCAGGTGCCGCAGGCATCGGTCGAGGTCTTCCAACGGCTACTCACCGATCGGGGCCACGACACCCGCATCACAATTTGTGAACCATTGTGGCTGTCCAACTTTCGCGTTCACCACAGGATGGTCGGACACTACCGGAAGGGACACGCGTTCGTCGCAGGCGATGCGGCCCACATTCACAGCCCCGTAGGAGGGCAGGGGCTCAACACCGGCATTCAGGACAGCTACAACCTCGCGTGGAAGCTGGCAGCCGTGATACTGCGCGGGGCACCCGAGGTGCTGCTCGACACCTACGAAGCCGAGAGGCTCCCCGTCGCCCGTCAGGTGTTGAAGGAGACCGACGTCAATCAGCGATTGGCGATGGCGCACAACTCAGTGGCGGAGTTCCTGGTGAACCATGTGGCAGTCCCTCTGCTGAGTCATGCCTCGCTCCGTGAGCACGTGACCGACGCCGCGTTGCAGCGCAGCTCCCAATTGGGTGTCAACTATCGGTCGTCGGTGCTGTCCGAACGGCACGTCCACGTCGGGGCCGGACTGCAGGCCGGCGATCGGGCACCTGATGGCGCTGTCCTCGATGATGAGGGACACCGAACGTCGTTGTTCACCTACTTCCGGTCTACCGAGTTCCGCTTGTTGATCTTCCAGGGACACAGCAGACGCGGCGACGCCCAAGCGTTGGGCGAAATGGCGCGGCGCACGCAATCGTGTAGCCGCGGACTGCTCCGCGCGCTGCTCGTCGTGGTTGACCAGACACCTGAGGTTGCGCTCCAGGACGTGACCGTACTGAGTGATCCTCAACTGGGGGCGCACACATCCTATGACGCCCGATCAGCTGGTCTATACCTCGTCAGGCCCGACGGCTACCTCGCTTTCATCGGTCCGGCCACTGACGAGGCAGCCCTGATGGACTACTTAGACAGGCATTTCGGCGCAATCGGTAGTTGACGTGCTGCGCACTCAAAGTCCCTTGCTGCCAAGCCAATCCAAAGAGACCTCGGCCACGTCGCGCCATCCGCTGTCGATCGTCAAGGAGTGTCCACGGCCTTCGAACTCGTGAAAGTCGGTGTCAGAGCTGCCATTGCCGTATAGCGCGTAGACCTCCTTGGTGACCTTCAACGGAACGGTGTGATCTTCGGTGCCCGAGGTCAGCAGCAGTGGTCCGCGTTCTGCCAGGTGGGTGTCGACCTTGGCGGGGGAGTGTTTGGAGAAGTTAGCGGTGGCGTCTTCGAATAATGGCCGTCCGGGGCCCGGGATGGTCCAGCGGTCGTGCAGGTCGTTGGACTCTTCCTCGGTCAGGGCGTTGCCGAACGCGTAGTGAAACTGCTTGACGGTCAACGCCACCGTGCGGTGCAGATTCGCCGGGTTTCCCAGAACCGGAAACGCTGCCCGTATTTGGGTGAGGGGGAGAGCCTTGACTCCCTTGATGGGGGCGGGGTCGATCGCGACGGCCGCGGCGGCGTGCCCGCCGGCGAGCAGCTCTTGGGCGATCAACCCGCCGAAGGAGTGTCCCACGACGATCGGCTTGACCTCGTGTCTTCCCGCACCGATCAGTTCGGCGTAGTGGTCGACGATCTGGGCGATGCCAACGTCGTTGAGCGCGTCTGCGTTGTTCCGTGTCGCGGCGACGGTCTCGCTGTCACCCGGCCAGCCGGGTGCGGAGACGGTGTACCCGCGTTCGGAGAATAGGTCCATCCACGGCTGCCAGGCGCTGGAGTGGATCCAAAGGCCGTGGACGAAGATCACCGGGTTGTTCTTGACCGACGATGGTGTGCTCATGTGCGTTCCCTTCGCGTGTTGGCTTCGTTGGATGAAATCACTTGCGGTCGATCGGGTTCGTCATAGTGCGGGGATGGCGCCTCCGTCGACGGCAATCATCGTCCCGGTGATGTAGCTGGCGGCGGGGGACAGGATGAAGGTCGCTGCATGGCCTACTTCCAGGGGTGTGCCCTGGCGGCGCAGCGAGTTGGTGGGAGCGGTGTCTGCGGTGAGGGTGGCGAGTTGCTTGGCGCGGTCGGTCGCGATGTAGGCCGGCAGAAGGCCGTTGACCCGGGTGCCGGTTGGACCCAGTTCGTTGGCCAGTGTCTTGGCCAGCATGCCCAGCCCGGGTCGCAGGCCGTTGGAGACGGCCAGACCGGGGATCGGCGCGCGTACCGAGGAGGACAGGACGAAGAGGATCGAGCCGCCCGGGGCGGCGACGGCGACCGCGCGAGCGATCCGCAGGGCACCGAGGAAGATCGTCTCGAAGGCCTGACGCCAGACGGTGTCCTCGACGTCCATCGCCGCGCCGGGGTCAGGTCCACCCACGCTGATCAATGCACCGTCGAGGCGCCCGAAGTGCTCTCGGGCGGCGGTGACCAGGTGCCCGGCGGTGGTCTCGTCGGCGTTGTCACCGATGATGCCGATCGCCTTGTTGGGGCCGCCCAGGGCGTCGGCGGTGGTCTGCACCTCCGCACCCCGACCCGACAGCACGACGCGGGCCCCTTCGGCGAGCAGTGATTGGGCCACGGCCAGTCCCAGGCCCCTGCTGCCTCCGGCGACGACGTACACGCGGTCGGTGAGACCTAGATCCATGTCTCTCTCCTCAAGTTAGTCCGTGACGGGTGTCAGGTCGTGAAGAAGGCGAGCAGGTCGGCGTTGATGGTGTCTGCCTCGGTGGTGGGCATGCCGTGCGGAAAGCCGTGGTAGGTATGAGCTTGCCGTTCTGGACGAGTTCGGCTGATAGCGGTCCGGAGTCGGCGTAGGGCACGATCTGGTCGTCGTCACCGTGCATCACGAGGACCGGGACGCTGATCTTCTTGAGGTCCTCGGTGAAGTCGGTTTGGGAGAATGCGACGATGCCGTCGTAATGGAGGATTGCCGTTCGGGGATAGAGCGTGCCGCAGTGGGTGCGGGTCCGGGGTCATTGCGTGACTTCGACGCTGAGATGGGAGACGAAGCGCCACTCGCCGTCAACCTTGCGGCAGCCGTAGATGGCGTCCTGGGTGTCATGCAGTGTGCCACCGGCCAAGTGGCGCAACGATGTCTTGATGGTCGCCAGTTGGTCTCCGTAGAAGACCACCTCGCTGCTGTCGATGACGGTTTGGTCGACGCCGGTGGAGGCACCGAATTCGGTGCTGTACAAGGCGATCAGTTCTTCCGGTGTGTTGAGCACGGTGTTGATGGTCTCTGGTGCTCCGGTGTCGACGACGAAGAGGGCGGGCAGCCCCCAGAAGGATGGCACCTCGTCCAGCTGCGCGCTTTGGCAGGCGTCGCAGTAGGCGCGGTACCGGGCGCTGATTTCCTGGGCTTCGTCGTCGTGGCTCATCAGGTCGACTCCTCTTCATCACGTCGTGTCAGCATGTCGGCCCACCCGATCCGCGGATGGGTGGGTCTGCCCCAACGCTAGATCGGTGGCGATGTGTCGATCCGATCGTTTGTGCACGCTTTCAGCCGATCCGTGCACGCCTTCTGGGGGAGGAGCGTTCGAGGTTCGATTGGGGAGCCGCACCCTCTACACGTGCGGCTAGCCTGACACGGGCATATGGCTTGTGGCGCTGACGCTTCAGTCCTCGTGGTTTAGCAATCAGGGGAATACGTTTGCGGGCGGATTGTGTGACGTCATGACACCGAGGACGTCGTGCATGGTGTCACTGGAGATGTCGTAGATGCCGTCGTAGGGGTTCACCATGTCCACGACCGTGAACAGCATGCTGCTGAGTGTGGTGGCCGACAGGCCGATCATGATGATGGCGATCGAGCTGGCTGGCGCGCGCAGGCCAAAGCAGATGAAGATGATCATCAACCAGAACACCAGCACCCGAAGGAACGCCGAGGGGACCGAATTTTGAGGTCCCAGAAGCAGTGACCATCGGGCGCGGGCGAATTCCTGATACTGCTCGAAGCAATCAGCGCCCAGCTTGATCGACACGGGGTCGCTGGGTTGCAGTCGCAGGATCGCGATCTTGACGTCGTTGAGGATGTCGCTGAGAACCAGGCTGGCGCGCTCGCGGCTCATGGACCGCACCTCGGGGTAGCCGACGGCGGTCGGGCCGGATTCGGTCCGCCAGGTATTGGCGATGACCGCGGCAGTGAAGCTCTGCAGTTTCCGACGCATCGGTTCGGTCTCGGGGCCGTAGTTGCGCAGACATTGATCGAGCCGTAGCAGCTGCGCGGCGTACATCGCCCAGTGGTCAGCGGTGGTGTCCACGAAGCTCTTCGCCGCGTTGATCAGCAGACCCATCACGATGGCTGCCGTCGTGGTGAGGAAGGCGGTGATCACGCTGATGAAGTCGAGCGCCTCGTCGTGCCCGTGGCCGTGGGAGCCGAGGACGCGCGACTTCAACGCGAAGCCCACCGCAGTGCTGGCGCACAGCAGAGTCAGCGCCGTCCAGCCCCACCAGAACCTCGAGCTCTTCACCGACGCGAGGTTGCCGACCCGCCAGCTCATCGGGTCCGGGGAGCAGTGGGGTCAGGCCAATCCGTCGAGAAGGGCCGCACGGCACAGGCAGATGGCGAACGGCGAGAGCGGATCAGCCGCCGGTTGGTCACCAGATCGACGAAGTCGTCGAAGACGTTGGACATCAACGGTTCTCCTTTCGTCGGGCCGTCGCGTGGCTCGTAAGATCGCAGGGACCGGACTCCGGCGGGCGCTAATTCGGATCGGGGATCGACGTCGCCTTCACGCTAACGACCGGTCATCGCCTGCGGTGGCTCGTCTGTGCACGGTTCTGTCCGATCCGTGCACGAGCCGACGCCGAGGAGGTGTCCTCAGACCGAAGACGTGTCGCCGTCTATACCCTCGCGTCGTCCAGCCATGCGGCGCCAGTCGCGCGGGGTGATGCCGTAGACGTCGCGGAAGCGTCGGCTGAAGTGCGTCGGGTTGGAGAACCCCCAGCGTTGCGCGATCATCGCGATGGAGCGGTGCCGGCTCTCGCGGCCCGCGAGTTCTTCTCGGGCTCCCTCCATCCGGAGGGCAGTTATCCATTCGTGCAGGCTGAAGTTGGCGTCGGCGCAGACCTTATAGAGGTGTCGGACCGAGATATGGTGCGCCGCAGCGATCTTGCCTGGTGTCAGGTCGGGGTCGGTGAGGTGCTTGCGGACGTAGGCGCGGATCTGGGTGAGCAACGTGGCAGCCAGGGCATCGCGACGATGGCGCGTATCCCCGGCGGCCGAAGTCAGCAAAGCTCTGGCCAGCTCGACGCTCACGTTGGCCAGTCCCACTGCTGCGGCGGGATCGTCGCTCAACGCGTCCGCGTTGCGAGTCATCCCCAGAATGTGGTCGACCACCAAATCATGAATCGGGCTGGCGCGCACGCGTGTGCTGGCATCCCGGATGAGGTCGACAGGTAGTCCCAAATCGTGGAGCGAGACGAACAGGCACGTGCACGCGCCGAACCCCGACCAGGTGTACTCATAGGGCGAGTTGTCGTCATGGACGAGAAGCGACCCGGTTTCCAGGATCCGCTGCTGCCCCTGCTGGTCGAATGCGGACTCACCGATCTGTTGCACTGCGAGTGAGAGCGTCGATGACGGATGGCTGCGCGTGCGTTTGGCGGTGCGTACCAGTTGCTGCCCCGACATGCCCGATCGAAAGATGCTGGTGGAGCCGAAGGCCCACACCTCCATACGGGCTCGGGTGAATGCGCTGGGATCCTCGGGGGGAACGTAGGACGCCACGAAAGACTCGCCCATGGCGGTGATTACCGCGTCGGCGCGATCGGACTCCGGGAGGAGTTCGGTGTCAAGGACTACCACCACGTGAACCCCTCACTCCTGCACCAGGCATGTCGCCTCCTACCAATGAGTACTGCTCGCCGTGTCCGGCCATGCGGCGCCAGTCGCGCGGGGTGATGCCATACGCGTCGCGGAAGCGCCGGCTGAAGTGCGTCGGATTGGAGTACCCCCAGCGCTGCGCGATCATCGCGATGGACCGATGTTGGCTGGTCGTCCCCGCGAGTTCGTCGTGGGCACCCTGCAGGCGATGGGCGGTGATCCATGCGTGCAGGCTGAAGTCCGCGGCGGCGCACATCTTGTACAGATGGCGTACCGAGATGTGGTGCGCGGCGGCGATCGCCTCGGGCGTGAGGTCGGGATCGGACAGGTGCAGGCGGATGTAGGCGCGGATTTGGGTCAATAAGGTGGTCGCAAAGGCCTCGCGTCGGTCGCGCGCGTCGTGGGCGGCTGACGCGACCAGGGCTCGCACCAATTCGACGCTGGCGGTACCGACTCCGGCAGCGGCGGGGTCGGAGGCGAGCGCCACGGCGTTGCGACCCAGTCCGGCGATGTGGTCGACTACCAGCTGGTATAGCGGGCTCAGGTGCAGTCGGGTGCATGCCTCGCGGATGACGTCGTGCGACATTCCGAGGTCGTCGAGGGGGACGTATAGGCACAACGAGATGCCGTGACCGGTCCAACCGAACTCGTAGGGCGTGTTCTTGTCGTAGACGATGAGTTGCCCGGTGCTGAGCACGTGCTGTTCCTCGTCGCGGCTGAAGGCGCATTCACCGTTGCCCTGCACGGCGATCGCGAGCATAGGCGACGGGCTGCTCCGCGCCTGTTTGGCAGTGCGGCCCACCCGGATGCCCCGCATGGCCGATTGGCACAGCGAGGTGGTGCCGAAGGTCCACTCGTCCATGCGGGCCGAAACGGCGTCGCCGTTGCCCTGCGGTCCGATGTAGGACGAGAGGAATGAATCGTGCATCGCCGACGTCACCGCGTCGGCGCGTTCGGCCCGAGGCAGGCCGTCCGTGTCGAGCAGTACCGCCATCGAGCGCTCCCTCTCCGTCTCTGGTCAACTCCTGCACCCATGACCTCTTAGCAATGTAGGACGTTAGGACCGGTCGGGGCGCGGTCGAGGAATTGTCCACAGCATTCTGTGCGCAAGTCGTCGCAAGTCGTGCACTACGGCGCACACCCTTGCGCGCCGACCGGCTTATGTTCACGGAGCGGCAGCGGGCCGACGCCAGCGGGGCCCAGGCCGCATCCACGGCAGGAGGACGGGTATGTCGGCTCAGGCCCCGCCCACGCCGGTGGTGTTCATCCACGGGTTGTGGATGCATTCCACCAGCTGGCGGGATTGGGTTGCGCTGTTCGAAGCCGCTGGCCATCCATCGATGGCCCCGGGGTGGCCCGGTGAGGCCGCCACCGTGCTGGAGACGCGCCGCCACCCCGAGGCGATGAACGGCTACCGGATCGGTGCCATCACCGAGCACTACCAGGCCATCATCGCCGAGCTGCCCGCAACGCCGGTAGTGATCGGCCACTGCGCTGGCGGGTTGATTGCCCAACGCCTGCTCGGGCGGGGCTTCGCGCGTGCCGCCGTCGCCATAGAACCAGCCCCATTCCGGGGAGTGCCTCGGCTGGCTTTCACGCAGATCCGCACCGCCGCAATGACGCTCGGGTGTTGGAGGCTTCGGACGAACAGCTGGTCGCACACCGCGCAGAGCTACCACCGCGGCATCGCCAACGCTGTGCCGCGCGATGAATCCGACCGGCTCTTTCACGCCTTCAGCATCCCCGCACCCACCTCGGCGCTGCGGCAGGCGATGCTGGCCAACCTCGCCATCCACCGAGACGCCACCGTGGACACCCGCAGCGATCGTGGGCCACTAATGATGATCGCCGGCAGCAACGACCGTACGGTGTCTGCGGCGACGGTGTATTCGGCCTATAAAGTGCAACGCCGCAATGGCGGGGTCACCCAACTCGCCATCTTCGACCGACGCGGTCACTCCCTGCCCACCGACCATGGGTGGCGCGAAGTCGCCGACGCCATCGTGGAATTCCTCGGTCACCACGGGGTCTGATGTCCACCGCACACCGTGCCCGCCGGGGTTCACAAGGGCGACCGCCGACGTGTGCACGGAAACGCGCAAACCGTGCACCCACGAGCGCATTCACGCCCGCCGACCACATTAGCGTCACCGAGGAACTGGACGTGGCGGGGCAGGAGCCAGTGGATCCTCAAGCGAAAGGCCGACCGATGTCTGACCACAAATCCGTTCACGAGGTGACCTACGATCTGCTACGCGCCCTTGGGCTGACGACGGTGTTTGGCAATCCAGGTTCCACCGAGCAGACGTTCTTGAAGGACTTCCCCGAGGACTTCACCTACGTGTTGGGTCTGCAGGAGGCCTCGGTGATGGCCATGGCCGATGGCTTCGCCCAGTCCACCGGCAAGCCCGCCCTGGTCAACGTCCACACCGCCGCCGGCACCGGAAACGCGATGGGCAGCCTGATCGCCGCCTTCAAGGGCAACACCCCGCTCATCGTCACCGCCGGTCAACAGACCCGCGAAATGGTGCTGTGTGAACCGTATCTGAGCAATCCCGACGAAACGGTCCTCCCGCAGCCATGGGTCAAGTGGGCCTATGAGCCCAAGCGGGCCCAGGACGTCCCGGCAGCGTTCATGCGCGCCTATACCGTTGCGCTGCAACCCCCGGCCGGGCCGGTGTATCTGTCGATCCCGCTGGACGACTGGGAGAAGCCGGCGTTGGGACCCGCGGTGATCCGCACCTTTAGCGAGCGGTTCAGCCCGGACCCGACGCGGCTGCGCGCGTTCGCCCAGCGCATCGACGCCGCCCAGCGTCCGGTGTTGGTGTTCGGGCCGGAGGTGGATCGCAGTGGTGCCTGGGCTGCCGGGGTGGCCTTCGCGGAGAAAGTTGGTGCCGCCGTCTACAGCAGCGCGCTGCCCGACCGGGCGTCATTCCCCGAAGATCACCGGTTGTTCCAGGGGCAGTTGCCGATGACGGTCGGCGGTGTCAGCGACACCCTGCGAGGTCACGACCTGGTGGTGGTGATCGGAGCGCAGGTCTTCCGGTACTACCCCTGGGTCGCCGGGGAGTATCTCCCCGAGGGCACCGAGTTGCTCCAGATCACTTCCGATCCGCGGCTGGCCGCTACGGCGCCCGTAGGTGACAGCCTGATCGGGGATGCGCTGCTGACCCTGGAGCAGCTCGTCGAGCTGATCGATGACCACACCGATCGGAATGTCCCGGTCGCGCACAGGCCGACTGACGATGTCGATCTGACGGGTTCCGCGCCGCTGTCGGCGGACGCGGTGTGGGCGACGTTGCGCGACGTGAAGCCCGCCGATTCACCACTGGTCACTGAGTCGACGTCGACGTTGGCCCAACAGATGCGGTTTCTGCCGACGACGCGTCCGGCGTCGTTCTTCGCCACCGCCAGCGGTGGCATCGGCTGGGGGGTGCCCGGTGCCGTCGGAATCGCACTGGGCGATCGCGCCCGTGGGGTCAAGCGCACCGTGGTGGCCACCATCGGTGACGGATCGTTCCAATACTCGGTGCAGGCCATTTGGACTGCCGCCCAGCATCACCTGCCGATCATCTTCGTGGTGATGCGTAACGGCGAATACTCCATCCTCAAGTCGTTCGCCGTGTTGGAGCAGACGCCCGGGGTACCCGGCCTGGATCTGCCCGGCCTCGACATCGGTTCCTTGGCAAGGGGTTTCGGCTGCCACACGGTCGATGTCGATGACACCGAGGCACTGGCCCGCGAGTTCACCGCTGCCTTGGACGCAGACGGCCCGACCGTGATCGTGGTGCCCACCAAACCCCAACCCATACACCTGGGTTGAGCGACCTAGGGCTCGGCCAGACACAGCGCAACGGGGTTGCACCAACCAAGTCTGGCCGTTCAGAAGCGGCCCGTAGCTCCACACAATTCGACATTTGCCACGCGACGGCGTTCTGACCCAGACGTCCCCGGCCCGCGGCGCCTGCACATCGACCCGCATATCGAACCCATGAGCTGTTTGCTGACTGCCTGATAGGGCCTGCAGTGGACCGCGCAGAGCATCACGGCCTTGCTCCGCCTGCCGCCGCGAAGTTAGGGACCGGTCCACCCAGATAGCCGCACCATCGGACGGCTGCGAGGTCGACGTCGGCCAAGACCTCCGCAACCCCCCTTCCCGCAGGCCCGAGCGATCGATGGACGGAACCTGGCGCGGTGACGGATGACGTACGCGCGGGCAGATGTGTCGTGTGCGTGTTGTGGCACGGGATCGCACGCGGAAATTGAGTTGACCCATGAAGCGACCGCGAGGAGCATGACCAAGGTCGTTATGAACGTAGGAAGGTGGTATGTGCGTGGCCGCCACATATGCGATTCGCGACGATGTGATCTGGCCGAGGAGTCTGGTCCTGCCCCCTCGACCACCGGCGCTCGTCTATCTCGACATGCTGGGGTGGATCAACATGGCCGAGGTAGATGCAGGTAATACGGCGCCTGCTGGCTACGCGCGTGTCCTGGAAGCCTGCCGCCGGGCGAGAAGCGAAGGTAGAGCATTGTTCCCGCTGTCGTCCACGGCAGCGATCGAGCTCTACAACATCGCCGATGTCAGTCGTCGCCGTGCCCGTGTCGCGGTGATGGAACAGCTGTCGGGATTCTCCTATCTCCTTGGGCGGCCGCAACTCCAAAGGCTTGAGGTCGAGTCCGCATTCGGCGAGCTTCCTGGAGTATCCATCCCGTCCCGCAGTCCGATCGGCCTCATCGGCCCGAGCCTGCAGTGGGCGTTCGGCATGCGGGGAGGCCTGATTACCAACGCGCCGGATGCGGACGCGATCGCCAGGCAGATGTGCCGAGGGATGGGTATCGATCCCGGTGACGACGCGTGTGCAAGTTTGGAGCGGTGGGCCGAGCGTGCGCTCCTCACCGGCCCCGACGACCATGAGGATCCCCAGTTGCAGGCTGCAGGGTATTCCCTCGCCGGTTGGCGCAACATCTTGACGAAGCGCGCCGATCAGGAACAAGAACTTGTAACACTGCTCAATGCCGATCCAGCGTCGCGGCAAGGAAATCTGCGGGATGTGGTCGGCGCGCGCGAAATGAGCATCGAGCTTCTCGACGTAATCAACACGGCGATCGCCGGGACCTCGGCAAGTGCCTTCGATAAGATCGATCGCACCCAAATCCGCGATATCAGCGACCGCATGCCGTCCACGCGTGTGGCAGTGTCGCTGAAGACGATTTACCACAAGAACGCCAAGCACGTGTGGACCCCAAACGACATCCACGACATCGACGCGCTATCGGTCGCGGTGCCCTACTGCGACATCGTGTTTACCGATAAGGCTGTGCGGGACAAGGTGATCAGCTGTCGGGAACTGTCAGTTTTCAAGACCGAGATGCCGCGTAAACCTGACGACTTGGCCGACCTTATCGATGCCCTTCCTTTGGCGGAGCAGTGACCTTCGGAGATGACGCGCTGACACGATGGCGCCCTCATGTATCCCGTAGAGATGTGTCGAGGAGTTCGTAGAGGGGGATAGCGGATAATGCCTTCGATCCCACCGATGGTCGTCAAACTCCACGACGAGCAAGGCCGCACTTCTGACTTGGTTTTGCCGGGGCCGAGGGGCATCCGGTTCGTCGTCGGCAAGCCGGGGCGCCATTCAGCGGTGTGGCGGATGTGGGGCGGCAAAACCGTTGCGGACGTGTACATCGCCGTGAAGGACATCGTCGAGTACCAGAAGTGGAGCTTGCATCCGAAGGGCAAATGGCGGCACGCCTGGGTCAAATCCGCTGAGGCGTCGGCGAGAGCCATGGAACTAGGTCACCAAGGCGACCGGGCGATCCAGGAGTGGGATCCGCCCGACGAGATCGGCGGCACCGGATTGCGGCGCGGACTTGAGATCCGTGTGCGTCATCAAGACCTAGTCGAAGTCGCCGAGCCCAAAGAGTTGAATCCGGAAACAATCTGGCTTCCCACTCCGCCCGAGGGCCACGAGGTGCGTATTTGCGTGTTCGTTGCCCGCGCGCTTCGGCCTGGCATGATCGACGTGCCAGGGTTCACACCGTTCGCCGGTATGAGAGTCCCCAACGGCATTGCCGCGGTGCTGATCTGCGAGACTCGTCCCGTTGAGCCGCAACACGGCGCCGACCTCGAGCGGGCGGTCAGCCACATTCTCGCGACCGTGCGAGAGAAGGGGACTGACCTCAGCTCCCCCGATGTGCGGTTAATCATCGGATTCGACCACGACCTGACGGGCGGCAAGATCGTCTACGACGTCGCACAACCGCGCGCGGCTTCCGCGTCTAGTCGCGCACCATAGCTTCTACATTCGCCCACTCCGAGTTTCGGCGACTCCTCGATAGTCGTGGTCGGTTCCTCGGGAAGAAGCTGTTTGGGTAATGATGTGCATCGGTGCGGCACTGAAGCCGCTGGGCCTGCCGGCCTCGCTGAAGCGGAGACCCAGGCGCTCACTGGGCATCGGCCGGAGTGCTCACTTTGTGCCGTCGCTTGATATCCCTCAGCATGTCGTGGCAGATCTTCAGATCGGCAGGCTGAGGTGGACTTGTGTCGTGGTCGGAATCGTTGAGAATACGAGCAAGAGTCGTCCACTGTCCCGGCTCGTTGGGGGCCTTGGCGTGGCCGGTGACCAACGGGCGAAGTTCTCTTAAGTTCTTATTGTCGTAGTCGGGGAGCGAGGCATCCACATCGCCTGCGGCAGCCCGCGCCGCTACCAGAATGTGTTTTGCGAGCCTCTCCGTTGCAATCCGGAGACTGTTTCCCGCAGCCCTTCGATTCTCTATCAGTGGTGAACTCATTTGACTGGAGGCGTCGAGCATGAGGCGCTCAAAGTCATCGCCTGTGCGGATGATGCGCGTGCCAACTCGTGGATCAAGGAGATTGGCGCAAAATTCGTTGATGCGCAGATGCTGATGAAGAGTTTGAAGCGTTCGGGCAAGCTCTGCGTCATGTGTTGCCACGATCACTTGGCGGCCATCCTCGAGCAGTTTTGCGACGACAGAGCCTGCGAAGGTATAGCGATGCTCCCGGTCGGAGCCCGGTACTGGGTCATCAAGGAAAATGGCAGGGCAGTCCAGCAACTGGCATCGGGCCAAGAAGGCTGCCAAGCCCAAGGCGTTGACCTGGCTGTTACTGAGGACGGCGAGCGCGTTGCGGATCACTCCACTGCCAGCCGGTTCGGGCACTAGCGACGCCGTCAAGTCGAGGTAGCGGTTTCCCGAACCGCGCCGGGAAATGCGATCGAACACGGTTAGTTCGTTGGGGCGCATCAGTGACCACCAGGTCCGAATCTCGTCGGCCATCAGCTCGAGCTTTTGGTCGAGGACCTTCTTAATGGCGCTGACAATGACGCGTTGCGCCGCCTTCAAACGAGTGGTGCAGCCATCTGCGTTCCTTTGTCGAACGATGGCCTGCCACACCAATTCGGTATTGCTGGAAAGCTCAATCAGCGCCATCCAGCCGTCGGTCGCACTCAGCGCCGAGAGTCTGGGCTCCACGTCCTCGATGCAGATATCTGATGCCGCAAGGGATCTTTCGACTGCCGATGCGTGCTTCTCCAGGCATTGACGCATGACGAGGTCGCGCTGTACTAGCTCGGTGATGTCTGGGTCCGCGACGTCGAGTAGCTGTTCAAGTCGATCGACGATTCGCCCGAGGACGGGCTGTACTGCCTCGATTGCATCGTTGAGGTCGTTGGCCGCAGTCTTGAGTGAAATCGCTGCCGCCACAGCAATATCGAAGTCCTCGGTGCTATCACCCAGTTGGAGGATCGTTCCGCTGTATGCACTGCGTTGCTCAACGGTCCACGATGCAGCGGTCGGCGTTGTCTGTGCTGACCAGTCTCTGATCCTCTTCAGATCAGCGGCGAGACTGAGGACTGTGGTGCGAAGCGCGGATCCAGATTGCGTAAGGCCTTGTTGGTCGGCCACCTGCCGCCGGATGGCGGCAAGTCGCTCAGCGGTCAAGGCATCAGATGTCTGACACAGCGGACAGTCAATGGGTCCGTCACCGTCATGTTGCACGACCACATCGACACTGAGCGCGGCCGTGAGAAGCGGCAGCACGTCGGAGACGGATCGCTCTAGGGTGCCTGCAAGTGTGTTGTAGTCGGATAATCGCGCTGTTAGCGCTACGTCGTCGGGGACTTGCTCATGCTTTTCAGATCTTGTGACCTCAATGTGTATACCTGGCTGAGTATTTCGACTTGGCCGTAGTTGGCGAACGGGCACCACGCTGTTCTGCCGCGAAGCAAGCTCGCGCTGGACTCGGTCAATTGCCGTGACGAGCGGTTGCTCATCTGGTACGTCTTCCGGTGGGGGCGGCATGATCGTGTTCAGCACTGTCAGCATGGAAGTCGCGAGTTGCTGTTCGCTCGTCACCTGCGAAGCTGTCAGCATTTGCGACAACGCTGGGACTGAGGCAAGCGAGTCAAACTTCTGGACTAATGACTCCCGCGGTCGTGCCTCCCTTTCGGTGACGAGGGAGGCGATTTCGGTGCGCACTAAGTCCAGGTCAGCGACTTCGAGCATTGCTTTGAAGTAGTCGCTTCGATCGCCCGGCTTGGCAGAAACCGCATAGCGCAGTGCATGTTCAAGCAGCACCGGGGCAGCTAGAGGAGGATCTGATAGGTGAAGACCGACGTCGGTCACCGACTCGGTCGTTACCCCGTTCACCGTCAACGTGCTTTCGCAGTCGGTAGCTCCGCGGTAATCGACGTTGAGTTCTCGGCGGATGATCGCCTCAGTCCCATTTGCGTCGAGCAATCCCACTTCTACGTAGACCTGAGCCGCCGGACCGATATGCGCGTTTCGCAAGGCCCCTTCGAATTCACCCGGGCTGCCGCCGGCGAGTTGACGCCGCGAGATTGTGCCGGTGTGAAGAAATTCAAATGCCTCGGCCAGGCTCGTTTTTCCTTGGCTGTTGTCTGCGTGGATGACCGTCAACCCAGCGCTTAGCTCAACCCGCTGCGGCTCGACACCGTATGACCGAAACCCACAGACTTCGATGTACGAGATCGTCAAGAGCGTGCCTTACCCGTGGAGTTTTCCCGCTCGTCGGGCCCGTCCCAACCGCTGGCAATCTTTCGAAGGTTCGCTTGAGCTTCCGGCAGAGAAGCGGCTGAAAACGCTGCCACCAATTGGGCTGCGTCCGAGTCCTTTTCGAGCAACTGAGCGAGCTTGTCCAGGTTAGGTATGAGGTCATTCATCGAATTCTCCATCTTGATTCGGCGCCGTCTGCAAGCGCTTCGCTAGCCAACCGGCCCACCGCCACTTGGCCCGGGAACACGCAGTGGTAGCCGTGTAGCGATCCTCACGTTTGCGCGCCTGGGGACTTCTGAGGTGTTGAGCCAGCCGGGTTTTCGCTGTCGTCGTGGTCGTGGTGCAGGCGGTCGCATAGCCCGAGACCGGGGCCCGTCAAGTACCCCTCAAGATCAGCGTCTTTAAAGTGTTCTGCCCACGACGTGTACGTTGGCTCCGACCGCCAGTTGCAGGCACCGCAGACCGTGGACTCGTAAAACCCTTCGCGAGAGTCATCTTTTACGATGTCCTCCTCCAATTTGTAAGATTCGCACCTCGGGCACCGCTCAGGTTCTCCATCTTCGTGTCGGCGGATCAATTTGCCGAGACTCCCAAGAACATGCGCTGTAGCTTCGAGCACGAGATCTGCGTCGTATTCGTTTGCGTTACTGTTGTGTTGGAGCCACACGGTTAGGTCCCAAGTCTTCTCGGCGAGCGCCTTCATGTAAGACCGCATGCGTCCTTCGGTGAGGCGGTCGGCGAAGATATTCGCCCAGCCTTTGAAGTCCGCGGCCTTCGGCCGTTCGGCGATTTCACCAACCCATTCTGAGTCAGCGTGTTCTTTGGCCACTGCGATAAGTGCGTCTCGGCATTTGATGCCGACTGCCTGGTAGTCCTCGGCTTCCGTCGCCTCGTTCATAGCCTGAAGTGCCTGACGATAACGACGCCAAGACGTCGGAACGTGTTCTTCGTCCTCGTCCGCAAGTTCCGATCGGCTACGTTCAGCCATCATTACGCCAAGTCCGATATGAAATGTCAATGCGTGTTCGGCCTTTGGGAAATCCGTCTGTAGGTAGAGGTTGGTCGGGTCGGTGACCACCCACCATCGCGTCGATGCGCCATGGACGTCGTAGATTTCGTGGGTACGACCAAGGACACGTTGCGACCCAATCTTCTGGACCAACCCGGCTTGGTCGTCATCGGGTGACTGGGTATTGACGTAGTCCCGGATGTAACGCTCTTCACTCTCAGTTAGATCCATCAGTCCGTTCACTCCTTGACGGTGCCGCGTTTCGCGAACTTGCGTAGTTTGCCCAGGTCGTCCCGGCCAGATCCGCGTGTTTCTGGGTGACTTGATCGCTGTAGCCGAGCATTTCGGCGACCAGGGGAGCGGGGATTTCGGAGACGAGAGTTTGGAGGGCGGTGTTGCGCGCACCTTGCAGGTTTATGCCGACTCCCCGTAGTCGCATCATGACGGCCTGCGGATCAATGTGCCGACCGGGTCGGCTACTCGGGAAGAGCCACGGTGTGCCTACTGCTCCGCCGGTGGTACGCAGGTTGGGGCGATGGCGAAGGTGGTAGTTCAGTTGGGAGGCGAATGGCTCGGGGACGGGGATGGGGTCCTTACCGAGCGCGATCCGGGTCTCTCCATCGGCTTGAGATATCGCAGTGGACTGCAGGGCCGCGATCTTGGTCAGCGGCTGGGCGTAGAGGAGTAGCAGGACGCCGGCAACCCGGTAGGGAAGGCTCTCGGAGTCGCCAGTGAGCAGTTCCTTGAGCCATGCCAGGCGTTGGTCTTGGGTGATCGTCGGACTGGTTTTCGCGTCTCGGAAACCGATCTGGACCGCGACGTTGATCTTGCTCTTCTTCGCCCAGATGAAGAAGGTCCGGATCAGATGGCGGGTAGTCGGACCAGAGGCGAGGTACTCGTCGACATCTTGTTGTGTGCAGTCAGCGACGGTGCACTGGTGTGTCTGTTCGAGCCAGGTGAGGAACTTTACGGTCTCGGTGATCTCTTGCTTCGCCGAACGTTTTGGGCCGTCGGATGATTGGCCGGGTCTAGATTCGCTGCGCAGGCGTCGGAGATGGTGCCAGGTCGCGAATTGCTCGACCGGAGTGCGAACCGTCGGGGAGTCGATCGCGTCGATTTTGGCGGCCAGCCAGACTTCGAAGCGCGCCAGGTGTTCGTCGCGTTGTGGGAGCAGTCCGTGGTGTTGCAGGAGGCTGCGCAGGTGATCGATATGGCGGCCGGAACCTGCCGCAGTAAGGCCGTCGTGGGTCAGTGATATTGCGCCGGAGTTGATTCCGCCAAGTAGCTCCAGCACTTGTTGATTGCGCTTCCAGGTCAGAATGCTCTCGGGTCGCTCCACTGCGCAGAGTACTTCGATGAGTGCTTGCATGGCGGACAAGTCGGCGGGATCG
Organism: Mycolicibacterium komossense; assembly: GCF_025822605.1. Classification (GTDB taxonomy): domain Bacteria; phylum Actinomycetota; class Actinomycetes; order Mycobacteriales; family Mycobacteriaceae; genus Mycobacterium; species Mycobacterium komossense. The sequence continues at coordinate 127,136 of NZ_JACKTY010000028.1, forward strand.
TGCAGCAGAATCTTGCACAGGTCCTCGCGCAGGGCGCAGCGGGCGCACCGGCCGCGGCGGTAGATCTCGCCTTCGCCATGGCAGGTCCTGCAGGTGAAGTCGCCCGGAATGCCGGCGCACGTCAGGCAGACCGGGCGCGAGTCGGTGTCGTCAGTTCGGCCAGGAAGGACGCCGTCGTGTCCACAGTTGGGACAAATGCCGTGGGTGCGCATCGCGGTGTAGAAGCAGCTGTGGCAGAGCTGATCTCCAGGCCAGTAGACCCGCAGCTTGTTGGCCATTCGGTGGCATCGGCTGCATTCGAGGGCGCCGGTAGTGACGCGTGGTCGACCGCGGGTAGTGGATCGCGGTGTGGGGTTAATCGTTGCCATCGGTGATGACTCGTGCTCGTCGGGGTCGGATGGACTTGTTGAGTTCGACGACGTTGGGTGGTGCAGTTGTGCCCGAGGCGGTCTTCTTCTTGCGAGCGTCGGTGGCCGTGACGGTGACGAGATCTTCGACGCCGCAACCGAGGATGTCGCACAGTGCTGCCATCAACTGCAGGGCTACGCGTTCGGGACGTTGGTGCACGATGCGGTAGACCTGTGGCCGGGACAGCTGTATTCCGCGTTCAGCGAGGCGGGGGATGAGGTCGGTGCTGTTGTGCATGCCGTGCGCGGCCATCAGCTCGGCGAGGCGCCAGGTGTAGTCGACGTCGCGTTTCACGATGTCTCTTCGCCGAAGGAGAGAGCATCTTTGATGGTCTGGTCCAGGACGCGGCGCAGAGTACGGGTGCGGAAGTCACTTGAGACGCCCGTGTAGAGCGAGGTGGTGCTCGCGTACTCGTGGCCGGCCTGGTCCTGCACGAACTTGGCGTCCCAACCGTCTTCGATGAGGTGGGTAATGTAAGAACGCCGAAACGAGTGCAGATCCAGGCCAGCGGAGAGCTCGAGGTCGTTGCAGTACCGCCGAAATCTGCGCAGCAGCGTCCGTTCGGCAACCAGAGCGCCGCGCTCACTGGGGAACAGGTCGATGCCGTCGTCGAGGTAGGGCTGACCGTGAGTGAGCCAGTCACTGATGATGTCAGGCGTCCAGTCGAACACCGTCAGAACGGTCCTCCGCTTGGGTGGGGAGCCTTTCTTGGCCTTGCCGTAGCGGACCTTCACTACGCCGTAGCGGCCGAACTCCGGTGCGTGTGGGTTGCGGGAGAAGTCGACGGTCTGAAGGTGCCGCAGCTCGTTGAAGCGCACTCCGTAGGAGTAGGCGACCTTGAACATCACCGCATCGCGGTAGGCCGGTAACCAGCCCTTCTTCTTCGAGTTGGCGATCAGCGTGACCTGATCGTCGGCGTGGTCGAAGAAGTCCTGCAGCTCCCGTTTGGTGAAGGGCCGCTTCTCAGGGTCTTGTTCGTTGTCCTGGACGTGGGTGGCGGTGTTCCAGGCGAAGAACACCTGTGCCGGGTGCGTGCCGAATCGTTGCTCGCAGACTCGGTCCCAGCCGTAGTCGGGATCAGCGATGTAGGAGCAGAACAACCGTAGGCCGTTCTGATAGCCGCGGATCGTGGATTGGCGGCGGCCCTTGATGCCACGCAGATCGGCGAAGAATTCCTCGACGATGGCCGGTGTCCACGACCAAGGGAACTCGTTGGTGTGCGCGATGAACCGGCGAACCAGGCCGATACGGCCGTCGATGGTGTCGTGGTCGAGGTTGCGGCACAGTTGCTGGTTGCGCCAGCCGTCCAACATTTCCTCGACCGTTTGGACCTCAGGATGCAGCAGCGGAACGGAACCAACCAGGAACACGCGACCGCTCTTATCGACGGGCAATTCGGCCTCCCGGACGTCTCATCTGATGCATCATTGAATCATCTACTGAATCATTACCACATCGGGCCTGGTAGGTCCATCGTGAAACGAACGTTGATAGGCGCGTGTCGCGACAACTGCACCGGAAGGAGGTGGCGAGAACCTGGCGCAATCCACTGAACCTGTTGGCGTCAAGGCGCTTTGGCAACTCGACCCAACACTGCGGGTGAGGGGCCGCTCAAAGCGTTCCTGATTCATCAGATGAAAACGGCGTACATGAGTTGACATAATGTAGCTTATCGGCAATAAACTAATGCGAGTTGCATGAGGTGCAAGGACTCGCACCTCTGCGTGATGACAACGTCGGCGCAGCTGACACGCTTGACCCCTCCCGTTCTATCCAACGGCACCCCGTGTCATCTGTTGACCATTGCTCCAGCTCGACGAAGATTTCAATCACTTAATGAACGATTTCATTGTTAGGTGACGAGATGTCGATGGCAGTTCACTCAAGCTCACCAGCTAGACGAGGTGGGGCCGAAATTCGTGACGACGGTGGGGCCAAATCACTTGACGAAACGCAGCAGGCGGTAGTTTTCGGATGTGGGTACAGCGCCGGCTTTGTTCAGTGTCCACGGTGGCTATGTTCCTGTGGTGGTAACAGCGCTGGATTCCAATCCTGATGTGACAGGTTGTGCGTCACAGCCGTTTCGGCTGGGCTGACTTGACGGCCGCCATACTCGGGACTTCTTTGCCCGCAGGAACGGCCGCGGTCAGCCCCGCCGTGGATGACGCAAGGGGGGGCGTGACGAGTTCCGAGTTTGTTGCCGGCATTGAGTCGAGTGCGGCCTACTCCCCCCTCGATGCGGCTCGCTGTGCTTGCGTGGGCATGTCGGCGATGGCACCGATGCGATGTTGAGCCGTTTGCGACGAGCCTGGGCGCCGGTACTGGGTTCGATTCGTTTCGACGGTCCGCTAGAGGCCGAGTACCGGGTCTATTTCGACCGGATAGGGCGCAGCGCGCGATCAGAGATGTGGCTGATCATGCTGGTGGTCATCACGATCGTGCTGATCTGCAACCGGGTGCTTCTGGATGTGCCGCCCGACGTGTTGCCGCTCGGTCGCTTCCTGGTCATCGGTGTGCTGGTTCCGATGGTGTTGCGCTGGTTCAGTGGCGATCGCAGTCCGCTGCGCAGGTGGTCTTCGGCGTTGTTCATCGCCTCGGTTTACATCGATATCGGCGCAATGATGGCGCTGCGAGTCGCGTGCCTGGACAACGGTATCGACATCGTTCCGCTGGTTATGCCTATCGCGGTGCTCATGAGCCTGATCGTCGTGCAGATCCGGTTTGTGGTCCTGGCCCCAGCGATCCTGTTGGGATTGGTCGGCTTGGTCGGTGTCGAGTTACTGGTGCTAGATACCGATAGCAACGGGCTGTTCGACATCGCGGCCGCTGCCGCGATGGTCACGGTCGCTCTGCCCGCCGCCTATGACCTCGAACGCTGGACCCGCCTCGGCTGGCTGCGCCAGCGCGAGCTGGATCTTTTGACGAAGACAGATCCGCTCACCGGCCTGGCGAATCGGCGACATTTCAATGAGATCTTGCGGACCACGGTCGAATCCACTCGGCAGCGCGACGGCGCCTTCGCACTCATGATTCTGGATGTCGATTACTTCAAGACCTACAACGATAAGTACGGTCACCCGGCCGGGGATGGGTGCCTGGCCGTGGTCGCCGAGCATCTCACGATGGCAACTGGAACCGACGGGTTCGTTGCGCGCCTCGGCGGCGAGGAGTTCGCCGTCTTGTGGTTCGATGGCGCAACGGCCGCCACGCGCGGAGAGCAATTGCGCCATGGCCTGGCGAATATCACGCTGGAACCGCTGCCTGGTGTCCCAACCACGATCACTGCATCTGCAGGACTTGCATGTATGGCGCCCGGCGACTCCGATATCGACAGCGTTGTCAGTGATTTGTTCGCGCGGGCGGACACCGCGCTGTATGAGGCCAAACGTGCCGGACGTGACTCGTTGATCGTGTTCGCCGGACAGGAACTTCGCGGTTCCCGCGATCGATACGATGACCCGACCGAACGTCAGCCTTCCACTGCGGGCGAGTTTGAGCTGCCGCGCTCGCTGCGCTTTGCGCCTGGTCCCGAATCGAAGTTCCAGGCGGTGTTCGCCGCCGAGGGACGCAGTGCACGCCGGCTCATCATGATCGGTCTGCTCGTCGTGATTGCGCTGCTGCTCATGTTTCAGACTCCGCTATTGAAGATTCCCCCTGAAGCCGACCGACTCGGCCGGCTCACACTCATCTTCGGGCTGACCCCGGGTGCACTGCTGGCCTTGGTGGGCAACACCTGGACCCGCCTGAATCGTTGGTCGCCACAGCTCTACATCGCCGGGGTGGCAGTCATTCTGTCTGCCCAGATGGCCGAACGAGTGGTACAGCTGCCCAAAGGCTACGACGTCGTGCCGCTGATCATGCCGCTGTCAGTTTTGTTGAGCCTGACCGTAGTCCAGATCCCTTTCACCATGCTGGCACCCGCTGCGCTGGCGGGACTGACTGGAATAGTGGCCGTCGAACTCACGGCTTTCCCGATCACCGGTAATCGGCTGCTCGCCGTCAGCGCCTGCATCGTGATGGTGTCGGTGACACTGCGCTTCGCGTACAAACTCGAGCGCTCCCGACGGATCAGTTGGCTCGTCGATCAACGGTTGGACAGACTCGCCCGAGAAGACCCGTTGACCGGACTGCTCAACCGCAGACAATTCGATCAGTCGTTAAACGATCTGCTCCGGTCGGCCGTTCAGGCTGATAGGCAAGTCGCGTTCGCGATTCTTGATATCGACTCATTCAAGGATTACAACGACGGATTGGGGCACCTCGCCGGCGATGAGTGCCTGCGCGTCGTGGGCCAGTACCTCACCGAGATGGCGGCCGCGGTCGGCGGGATCGCAGCACGGCTTGGCGGTGAAGAGTTCGCGATCGTCTGGATCGATACCAGCGGTGACGGTAGCGAACGAGCCGAACAGATCCGGCAGGGTGTCCCGCAGCTGGGAATACGACCGGCGCCGGGAAGTCGCGCGGTGACTGTGTCAGCGGGAATCGTCGTCACACCCGCGCATCGGGATCCGGTCGAGTTGGCGGACGTGCTCCACCGGCAAGCAGACGCCGCCCTTTATGCCGCCAAAGATGCCGGCCGAGATCTCGCCGTCATCACTCACCTTCAGCCATCTGAGTAGGTCAAATCCGCACGCGCGGCTGCAGGGGTGCACTGTTGCCGGTACTGCTCATCCACTCGCCTGCAACTGGCAACGCGGGCAGAGGCCGTGCAGGGTGAGACCCGCCGTGGCGGACAGTGCAAATCTGCTGCCATCACTGGCATGCGCCAAGGCTTGGGAGAGTTGTTCGGCGGGAACCTCAATGACCTCGCCGCAGGAAGTGCACACCGCGTGGTGGTGAGCGTTAGCGGTCAGACCGTAGGTCGTGCGCTCGTGGACGGTGAGTGCGTGTAGCGCCCCGACGTCGACCAGGGTGGCCAGAGTTCGATAGACGGTGGTGAGATCTACGGGGTCGCCGCGCTCCTCGAGTAGTGCCACGATCTCCTGCGCGTTGAGGTGGCCTGCTTCCGGCACCGCGAACAACACCGACGTCACGGCCAGCCGGGGCGCTGTGCACCGCAGACCGTGACGGCGCAGGATCGACCGCGCCTGCTCGACGCTGTGATCCGTAGCCGCGCTCCCTTTCGTCATGTTCGCAGTATGCCCCCTCTCCTAATATCTGCGCATAAATGCGGATAAGCGGTCACCGGGGAGCACGCACACTCACCCGCCTGAGCGGCCGCGAGTCTGGCCTGCCAGCCGCGTTCTTTCGTGGATCAGATTGGCCTCGAGCAGTAGCATCCGGTCGTCCAGAACGTCTTTCGGCGATCCGTCCGTCAAGATTGTGTGATCCTCGCCGAAGACGATGCAGCGGTCGGCAAGGCGGTCGAGGCTGTCGAGGTCGTGGGTCGCCAGCACGATGGTCTTGCCTGCCGTGGCGAGTTCTTCGATCAACCCGGTCAGCCACTCGGAGGTCCGTGGGTCGAGCGCTGCGGTCGGCTCGTCGAAGAGCAACACCTCGGGGTTCATCGTGAGCACCGTTCCGATGGCAACCCGTTTCTTCTGGCCCCCGGAGAGCTGGAACGGCGCCCGATCGACCAGGTCTTCGATCCCCAGCAGACGAAGAACGTCATCCACGCGGCCAGCTGTCTCAGCGCGATCCAGGCCGAGCTGCAGCGGCCCGAAGGCGAGTTCGTCGCGCACGGTCGGCGAGAAGACCTGGGCGTCGCTGTTCTGGAAGACGAAACCGATCCGGGATCGAAAGCCCATGTTCATCTGTTCGTCCTCGAGGGTGTCCTCGGTGACGGGTTCGCCGAACGCGGTGTAGCCGCCGCTGTCCGGGAACACCAGGCCGTCGAGGACTTTGAGAAGCGTCGACTTTCCGCATCCGTTCGCACCCAACAGTGCGACCTTCTCCCCTGCCGCAACCGTCAACGACACGCCCGCGAGCGCTTCGAACTTCCCGAGGTAGCGGTAGACGAGGTCGGTGCACGCGAGGATCGGCCCCGAGTTTTCAGCCGACAAGGAAGCGCTCACCGATCAACAGCGCGGCGCCAAACGCGGCAACGCCGGCGGCGAACAGCAGTTCCGCTCGGGCAGGTCTCGATTGGGTGAGAACCCTTACGTCACCACGATAACCACGCGAGACCATCGCCTGATGCACCTCTTCGGAGAGCGCCAACGACTTTCCGATCAACGCACCGGCGGAAGCGAAGACGAATTTGCGGGCGGCTCCGTCGTGCTTCTCTGCGCCGACCGTGCGCGCCTTGCGGGCCTCGTACATGTCCGTCACCGTACCGAGCAGCAAGAACAGGTATCGGTACGCCATCCCGATGATCAGCACGAACATGCGTGGCACTCCCAGCGCGCGCAAGGACGCCAGCAGCCGGGTCCACGGAGTCGTGAGCGTCAGGAGAATCACCAGGCTGATGGACGACGCGACGCGACAGATGACCAGTAGCGCGGACACCAGTCCCTGCTGGGTGATTCCTTGCGGCTGGCCGTTCCAGTGCCACAGAGTCAGTATCACGTCACCTCGGGTGACGATGCTCAGAGTAGCTGGTATCAGGACGAATCCGGTGAAGATGGGGACGAAGAGCCAGACCCGTTTGACGAAGAACCCGAGTGGCAGCGCGCTGCTCGCGGCGAGCACCAAGGTGCTTGCGTAGAGCACCAGGAGCGCAGGTATGGAGTGCAGCAAGGCTCCGACGACCAGCAACCCGAACAGCGAGACCAGCTTGACCCGCGGGTCGATCCGTTGCAGCAGCCCGCTCTGCTCCGACGTGTCGTCGCTGAACATCACCTGCCGCAGCAGATCAGCACCGCCGGTGAGGGTCTTCTCGACGTAGGAACCCTTGCGGCGCTTGCCGATACATCCGCACGGGCACAGAGCAACCTCGCGGTTGAGCAGCCAGTCCGGTGCGGACGCATCGGTAGATGCCACCGCCGTCATGCAGAGGTCTCCGCCGGCGTATCGACGTCGCTCTGGTCACCTGTTCTGCGCCCCGTGACCGCCTGCACTGCGCGCACGATGAGGTACACCGCGGCGCCGACAACGACGATTCCCACGAGCGCAGACACCAGGTAACCAATGCTCGGGTGCGAGCCGTCGGAGAAGCCGTAGTCGCCGAGCAGCGTGTGGTGCCAGAACCCGGCGTACTTCGCCAGCCCGGCGGGGATGGCCTTCAAGCCAAACTTTCCGAGGTCGAGGTCTTCTGGAGCAGCTTCACCAAACGCTCCCCCGGGCGCCAGCAGACCCAACGGTGTGAGTATCACCAAGACCGCCATCGCGCTCGCCGCTACCACGATGGGTCGCACCTTGGGCCGCGGTGCCGGATCTCCATCGGCGTCGACCGGAACTCCCGGGTTATTCACTTGGAGCAGAGGCACATTGGCCCGCTGCAGGTAGGCGACGACGCCGCCGGTGATCAACGCTTCGACGACACCGGCAACCACCATGTGTGCCAACAACATCGCCGGAACCGACTGCGAAAGATGGTAGGGCGAATACAGCGGAGTCCCCGATGCGTCATGAAAGAAGATGGGCTGGATGCCGAGTTCGATGCCGCAGCACAGCGCGGCCGTAGTGAGCCCGACGTAGCCACCGACGGCGGCGGCCACAACGCGCCGCCCCGAGGTCAGCGTGCTTCCACGGGAGACGAGGCGGTAGACGCCGTAGGCCACGAACGGCAACACGACGGCCATATTGAACACGTTGACGCCGTAGCTGAGCACCCCACCGTCCCCGAACAGCAGGGCCTGGAAGGCCAACGCGACGGCGACGGCGATCATCGCGGCCCACGGTCCCAGTAGGACGGCTACCAGCGCCCCACCCACGGCATGTGCGGTGGTGCCGTCCGGGATCGGCACGTTGAACATCATCGTCAGGAAGCAGACCGCCGACAGCATCGCCAGCGTAGGCACCTGCCGAGTTTTGACCACCTTCTTCACCCGCACGGAAGCAACGGCAAGCAGCGGGACCGCGACGGCCAAGCCGACCGCGCACGTCGCAGGAGACAGATAGCCGTCCGGAATGTGCATCCCGTCCATCTCCTCGGTACGTACTACTTGCCAATGACTTGCAGGACGCTACGCCCCAACAGCACCCATGCGTCCCGGGCGCCAACATTCACAGCAGACTGGCAGTCGCCGCGGTGGTCTCCGACGACACGAGCATCGAATCACGCACCGGTATCAATACGCATGCGATCGGGTTTCGATGACCGCTGCCTCACATGTCGTTGACCGGACCCAAGGTTGGGTGGCTACCTTTCCGCCATGCAAGACGACCAATCGCGCGGGTGCCGAGGCGACCGCCCCACTCGGCGCACCGTACTCAGGTACGCAGCCAGCGCACCAGTGTTGTTGACCCTGAATACGATCCCCTTACTCAACACTCCGGCAGCCAGGGCCACGTCGAGCCTCGCAGGCAAGATCGTCTTCCTCGATCCCGGGCACAACGGCGCCAACGATGCCTCCATCAACCGACAGGTGCCCACCGGTCGCGGTGGGACCAAGGAATGCCAAACCACCGGCACCACAACCGATGGCGGGTACCCCGAACACTCCTTCAACTGGGACACCGTGCTACGCATCCGGGCCGAACTCAGTCAACTCGGAGTACGCACCGCCATGTCGCGCGGTGACGACGATGCGCTGGGGCCCTGCGTCGACCAGCGCGCCGAAATGGCCAACGCCCTTCGCCCGGACGCGATCGTCAGTATCCACGCCGACGGCGGACCGACGGATGGGCGCGGGTTTCACGTCAACTACTCCAACCCGCCGCTCAACGACGCACAGTCCGGGCCTGCGCCGAGATTCGCCACCGTCATGCGCGACCAGTTGGTCTCCGCCGGAATGCAACCCTCCACCTACCGCGGCACCGACGGCCTCTACGGACGCGCCGACCTGGCCGGCCTCAACCTCGCCCAGTACCCGTCGATTCTCATCGAGATGGGCAACATGAAGAACACCGAGGATGCCGCCGTCTTGAGCTCCGTCGACGGCAGGAGGAGTTATGCGGCTGCCGTCACCCGGGGAATCGCGACGTACTTGGCGTCGACCTGACCCGCGCCTGCTCAGTTGGTGTTAGCGGGTATCACCGGGCCTGTTTCGTGAGAAGGTAGGCCGGGATGGACAACTCATCGAAAAGCGCCGGTGGCGCCAAGGCGGCCGCCGGCCACACCGTGCTCGCGGAGGTCGACGGTGGGTCCTACCGCTCGTTGCGGCAGCGACCCGTGACGAGAGCAGAACGTTATGCGCTGGGCAAAAGGCTCCGAGAGAAGGTGCCGCGCAGTTCATTAGCCGAGTGGACACCTCCAGGAGACCGGCCAGACCCGGTAGCCCTGATCAATCTCAGTCACCAGGGCAGAGTCCACCGGCTCATCCCGATCCGGGTTGGCCGAATGATCGCCTCCCCCTACGGCTTTCTTCGCGGCACCGCCGTGGTGATGGCCGAGGATGTCGCGCACCTGCCCTCCACCGGGATCACGCCCGTGGTGTGCGGCGATTCCCACCTGGGCAATTTCGGCTTTTACGCGTCACCGGAACGCGATCTGGTCATCGACCTCAACGACTTCGACGAGGCGCACCCGGGCGGTTGGGAATGGGACCTGCGGCGACTGGTGGCCAGTATCTGGGTGGCGGGCCGAGAGAACGGAGCGTCGGAACAGCACTGTGAGGACGCAGTGCTGTCCTGCGTGGCGGCCTACCGCCACGAGTTGCGCAGGTTGGCCGACCTGCCACTGTTCACCCGCGCCTTCGTCCGGCTGGACGTCGACCGGCTGGCTGCCGAGACGGCCGGCCCGCTGCAGGCGGAGGTGGCCCGTTCCGCGGAGCGGGCGCGCTCCCGGACCGGTGACCGGGCGTTGCCGCGCTTCACCCATGAAGTCGACGGCGTCCGGAAGATCATCGCGGAACCGCCGCTGATCACGCGGCTGCCCGAACGCGAGGCGGAGCTGCTGGCGCAGGCCCTGGACGATTATCTGGAAACTCTGTCCCCGTATTGGCGTCGGGTACTCGGCGGCTACACGCTGCTCGATGTCGCGCACAAGGTCGTCGGGGTCGGTAGCGTCGGACTGCGCGCCTACGTCGCGCTCCTCGAGGGCTCCTCGCCCGAAGACGTGGTGTTCCTACAGCTCAAGCAGGCCCGCCGATCGGTGCTGGCACGCTATGTGCACGGCGAGTCGGCGTGGCATGCGCATCAAGGCCAACGAGTTGTGGAGTACCAGCAGTCGCTGCAGACGGTCAGTGATCCGCTGCTGGGGTGGACCACGATGGCCGGCCGGCAGTACTACGTGCGACAGTTCCGAAATATGAAGGGCCGCATCCCACTTGATGCCATCGACGCCTCCACTCTCGAGGATTACGCCGCCGTCGTGGGGCAGCTGCTGGCCAAAGGACATGCCCGAACCAGCGGTGCCTCGATGATCGCCGGATACATGGGACATTCCGATCGCGTGGACAAGGCATTGGCTGTGTTCGCGCGGCGGTATGCCGACCAGACCGAAGCCGACCATGCCGCACTCGTGGCAGCCGTCGAGCGCGGATTGCTGCCGGTGGAACGCGGGATCTGACGGAGTCTGGTGGGTATGGGGGCAGCGGCGTACGTGGGACGGGTCGGCGGTTTGGCGGCAGCCCTGGGGATCGGTGCCGCAGTGCTGTACGGCTGCGGTGCGGCATCCGCCGACACGGGTGCACCCTCCGGTTCGGCATCGTCCTCGGCGAGTGCAGGCTCGGACTCGAAGTCGGGGAGTACCACAGCCGGAAAGCCCCGAGCCGCAACCACTGTCGCCAAGGCCGGGGCGAGGGCGCCAGGCGCATACAGCACCAGAACCGCAGCGGTACCCGCCACCTCGACAGCCGGCACCACTGTCGACTCCGCACCAGCCACCGGTCATCTGGTCGACAGGGCAGCCGCGCCCATCGTGAGCCTGACCATCCCCTCCACCGACGGCGCTCCGACAACGCCGCCCTTGGACGTGGCGGCGACGTGGTCCACCCTGGCTGTGGCGCGCAAACACACCGAGAGTGGCGCCCGCCCTCCCACCTCGATCGCCGCGAACAGCGGGCCGGTGTCCGCAGCCCTCACTACGGAGGCCGCGAACGTCGTAGTCACACCGGCCGCACTACCCGGCGTCGCCGTCACCCAGACGCCGCCACTGGCCTTCTTGCAACGCATCCCAGTGCTTGGGCCGGTCTTGGTGACACCGATCGTCGCGTTCATCCACCAGATCCCGATCTTCGGCGATCTGGTGCATCCGTTCGTCGGCTACCCGGTGGACCCGAGCGCACCGGCCAACGCGCCGGTCGCCCGCGACATCAAGCTGACCTCATTCGACGGCACCCAGATCTATGTGCACTTCATGCCCGCCACAGGACTGCAAGCCGGGCAACAAGCTCCCACGATCCTGGCGGGGCCCGGTCTCGGCATGCCCGGCAGCACCAGCCTCGATGGCACGCCGTTCGACGGCATCCTGACCGATTTCCTGGGCGCAGTGCAGGTCGGCACTCTGCGCAATGCCGGTTACAACGTCGTCACCTGGGATCCGCGCGGTGAATACAACTCCGGCGGGGAACTGGAGCTCGACTCCCCCGACTTCGAGGCCCGCGACGTCTCGGCCATCGTGAGCTGGATGGCCACCCAACCGGAGGTTCAGCTCGACGCTCCTGGCGACCCACGCTTCGGGATGGTCGGCGCCTCCTATGGCGGTGGTGTCCAGTGGGTGACAGCGGCCACGGACCACCGGGTAGACGCGATTGTTCCGGCCATCTCATGGAACACACTGAACTCCTCGCTCTATCCGAACCAAGCCTTCAAGAGCGGTTGGGGATCTCTGCTGACCGCCGTCCTGGTGGCGACGCTGGCCCGGCCGAATCCGGCGATCTACCCGGCGGCGATCTACGGCCTGCTGACCGGAAGCTTGACTCCGGAGCAGCGGGACCTGCTGACCGCGCGCGGTCCCGCCGCACTCGTCGGCGACGTCACCGCGCCGACCCTGATCATCCAGGGCACTGTCGACACACTGTTCACGCTGCAGGAAGCGAATCTGAATGCATTGACCTTGATCAATGCCGGCGTACCCACCAAGGTCGTATGGTTCTGCGGCGGCCACGGGCTGTGCACGAACAACCTGTTCGACCCCACCGACGGCAACCTGATCACGGCGGACACCCTCGCCTGGCTCGCGCGCTACGTCAAGCAAGACCAGAGCGCGGTCACCGGCCCTCAGTTCGAGTGGGTCGACCAGAGTGGGCAGTACTACTCGTCGAGCAGCTACCCGGCATCGGCAGGAACCCCAATCAGCGCGTCGAGTAACAGCATTGGCACTATGCCGTTGCTGCCCTTCATCGGCGGTTCTGGCCCGCTGTTGCTGGTTGCACCCATCGGTGGGACACGGGCGTTGAATGCCTACAACCTCACCGTCCCGGCGCCCACCAGCACGACGTATATCGTCGGCGCACCACAGCTGAGCCTGACCTATTCCGGCCAGGGAATCAGCAGCCACGTCTACGCCCAACTCGTCGATGACACCACCGGCCAGGTGCTCGGAAATCAGATCACGCCGATCCCGGTGACGTTGGACGGCCAGCCTCACACCGTCAACATCACGCTGCAACCAGTGGCCGAGACCCTGCAACCCGGGCACACGGTCACCCTGCAGCTGGTCGCCTCGTCGGCGGATTACCAAACCCTCTGGACCGCAGGCGCACTCACGGTATCGCACATCCAGATCACCCTGCCCACAGTCGACGACGCGGTAGTGGTCGCCTCGGTCATGCCGAGGTAGCGTCCCACTCGTGAGCGAAGGCCCCAACCCGCTTGCCGTCCGTCGACGGCTCGAAGAGCGCTATCGTCAGCTGGCGGCGGCACGCCAAGTCCGTCCGGCGGCGGCGATCATCACCCGGTTCAACGAGATCGACGGCAGCACCCTGGGCATTCTCGTGTCGGTTCAGCTGTTCACCACCGTCATCCCGTTGATCATCATGGGGTTCAGCTATTTGACGGGTTTCGCCGACAACGCCAGTCCCGGAACGGTGTTCAGTCGCGCTCTCGGCCTGGTGGCACCGCTGACCGACCATGTGCGCGACGCCTTTGGACATTCGTCGGGGCTGAGATCCAGCTGGACCTTCGTCGGCGTCGCCGGCTTCCTGATATGGGTGATCCCGATGGGGACGACGATCGCCGGGGTCTTCGCGAAAGCCTGGCGCCGTGAGCAATTCGGCTTGGTCGGCAAGGTCTGGCGCGGTGTCGCGTGGTTCGCGCTATATCTGGCGATGATCGGCTTCCGGGAGCGAATTGCATTCGGCGGCGATCACCACGGCCTCCTGCGAGTGGTTCGCTTCGTGGCCTCACTCATCCCGGTCTGGATCTTCTGGTCGTTGACGCCGATGCTGCTGGTCCGCGATGGCGGCCGCGGCCGGAAGTATGTGGTGCTTGCCGGCCTGGCCGGCGTTGTCATCGACGGAACCATCATTCCGATCGCCGCCCGGATCGTGTTCCCCCGCCTGCTCAACGGATGGGACGAGTTGGGCCCGATTGGGGTGGCGATGGCGCTGTTGACCTGGTGCGGGGTCATCGGCACGGCCTGGGTGGTCACGGCCTGCGTGGGAGCGGTGCTGTGGGAGCGGTCCGCCCCGTCCCAGACTGTCATCGAGTCGCAAGAAGACGACCTGACCTGAAAATCCGGCCGGACGAAGACGACCCCGGCCGCACGTTCGTCCGCCCACCCGAGCGCGGTGCGCATTTGACGAATTCCGCTGCCACCCCACCGGCAGCAGGTGTTCACTGTGAGATATCGCAGAATCGAGCGAGGTGAGGCTGATGGCACCAGGTGACTTGTTCGCCAAGATCCCGTTGATCGGCATGTGCATGGTGTTCTTGGCGATGGCAATCGTCGCGGTGACCGCCTACCTGCACGCCGGCTGGTATTCGATCATCGGTTATGCGATCGCTGCGGTGATCGCGGTTGTCGGATTCGTCCTCACCTTCCGCGACGTGTCCGACAATTCACCACCGGCCGCCGGCGATCGTGACGCCCGCCGACCCTGATCATTAGTGGGAGGACATGACCAGATGGCGAAGAAAGCCTCTGCGGCGGAATATGACACCTCGGCGTTTACCCAAGAGGACGAGGGCTACCACAAGGGGCTGAAACCGCGTCAGCTCCAGATGATCGCCATCGGCGGCGCGATTGGTACCGGCCTGTTCCTCGGTGCCGGCGGCCGCCTTGCCAGCGCGGGACCAGCGTTGTTCATCGTCTATGCCATCTGCGGTGTCTTCGTCTTCTTCATCCTCCGGGCACTCGGTGAGCTGGTTTTGCACCGCCCGTCCTCCGGATCGTTCGTGTCCTATGCGCGCGAGTTCCTGGGCGAGAAGGCAGCCTATGTGGCCGGCTGGATGTACTTCCTGAACTGGGCGATGACGGCGATCGTGGACTCGACGGCCATTGCCACCTACTTCCACTTCTGGTCGTCGTTCTCGAGCATCCCGCAATGGCTCATCGCGTTGATCGCGCTGGCTGTCGTGCTGTGCTTGAACCTGATCTCGGTGACCCTGTTCGGCGAACTCGAGTTCTGGGCAGCGCTTATCAAAGTGGTTGCGCTGGTGACTTTCCTGGTGGTGGGAACCGTATTTCTGGCCGGCCGCTACAAGGTCGAGGGCCAGTCCACCGGATTCGGCATGATGTCGCACGCCGGCGGACTGTTCCCGACCGGCCTGCTACCGCTGGTGATCGTCACCTCCGGCGTCGTGTTCGCTTATGCTGCAGTCGAACTCGTCGGCACCGCGGCCGGCGAAACAGCCGATCCCGAGAGGATCATGCCGCGCGCCATCAACTCGGTGATTGCCCGTATCGCCCTGTTCTACGTGGGTTCGTTGTTCCTGCTGGGCCTGCTGCTGCCCTACACCGCCTACAAAGCCGGCGAGAGCCCGTTCGTCACGTTCTTCTCCAAGATCGGCTTCGAGGGTGCGGGCACGATCATGAACATCGTGGTGCTGACCGCTGCGTTCTCCAGCCTCAACGCTGGTCTGTACTCCACCGGCCGCATCCTGCGATCGATGGCGATGAACGGCAGTGCCCCCAAATTCACCTCGCGAATGTCCAAGGGCGGTGTGCCCTACGGCGGAATCCTGCTCACCGCGTTCATCGGATTGTTCGGCGTTCTTCTCAACGGCGTCGTACCTGGCCAGGCATTTGAGATCGTGCTCAACATGGCCGCATTGGGCATCATCGCGTCCTGGGGCACCATCGTCATCTGTCAGATCCAGCTGTTCCGGTGGTCGAAACGGGGCATCCTGAATCGACCGTCATTCCAGCTGTGGGGTTCGCCCTGGACCGGCTACGTCACGTTGGTGTTCCTGGTAGCGGTCCTGGTCCTGATGGCGTTCGACCATCCCATCGGGACGTGGACGGTAGCGACGTTGGTGGTGATCGTCCCCGCGCTGACCATCGGCTGGTTTGCGGTGCGCTCCCGGGTGCTGGCGGTCGCGCAGGAACGGCAGGGATACACCGGGCCGTTCCCCGTCGTCGCGAACCGGCCACTGCCCGACGACAAGGACAACGTTTAGAGTTTTGCGATCAACCCGAGGGACGGATCAGTGCCTGGAGCCCAGCCGCCCTGCTCGCGCGCTCTGGTACATGCAGATCGCGGCGGCGGCGGCGACGTTGAGGCTCTCGGCGTTCCCAGGCATCGGGATCCGCACCCGGTGCTGCGCAAGCGTAGCGACGTCGGCCGGCAGGCCCTGAGATTCAGGGCCGAACACCCAAGCCGTCGGCTCACCGAGTAGCGATTCGGCAGCGTCGAGGTCGAGTTCGCCATCCACCGTGGTCGCCAACGTCCGCAACCCTGCCTCGTGCAACGCGGCGACCGCCGCGGCGGCGTCCGGCTCTTCCACCACCGGTATCGAGAAAATGCTGCCCGTCGACGCGCGCAGGCATTTCCCGTTGTACGGGTCGACGCTGTGTCCGGCCAGCACCACCGCACCCGCGCCCATAGCGTCGGCGATCCGGATCAGGGTGCCGGCATTGCCGGGCTCGGAGATGCCGACTGCCACCGACACCAACCGTGGGGCCGAGCTCAATACCTCGGCCAACGTCACCTGCGGCACTTCACACACTGCCACCAAGCCGACGGGAGTTACGGTCTCCGACAGTGCTTTTGCGGCTCGTTCGGTGACCACATGGACCGGAACATCAACCAGCATCGACCCGAACCGGTCGAGTGCGGCTTCGGTGGCGAACACCTCCGACACCAAACCGCGCCGCGACGCGGTCTCGACGAGATTAGGTCCCTCGGCGAGAAAGCGTGCGGCGCGGCGGCGTCCGACTGTTCGGTGCAGTTTGAGCGCTGCCGCCACTCTCGCGGAGCGTTCGGTCAGCGGGCCTTCGGCCAGGCTCAGGCGGCTTCCCCGGACGGCGCGTTGACGTCCTCAGGCAGAGCAGCCTTCGCGATCTCGACCAGTGCGGTGAACGCGGCCGGGTCGCTGATGGCGATCTCCGAGAGGTTCTTGCGGTCCACCTCGACACCGGCGAGCTTGAGGCCCTGGATCAGTCGGTTGTAGGTGATGCCGTTGGCCCGGCCGGCAGCATTGATCCGCGAGATCCACAGCTTACGGAAGTCACCCTTGCGGGCCTTCCGGTCGCGGTAGGCGTAGGTCAATGAATGCAGCTGCTGCTCTTTGGCTTTGCGGTAGAGCCTGGACCGCTGACCGCGGTAGCCCTTAGAGGCCTTGAGTACGGTACGCCGCTTCTTTTGCGCGTTGACTGCCCGCTTCACGCGTGCCATGGGTTGTCCTCTTCTTGATTCTCGGTCGAACTACGAATATGGGGGTACGGGATTAACCGTTCAGCATCTTGTTGACGCGTTTGGTGTCGTTCTCAGCGACGACAGCGGTGCCGTCGAGGCGACGAGTCCGTCGCGACGACTTGTGCTCGAGAAGGTGGCGACGGCCGGCCTTCTGGCGCACGATCTTTCCCGTTCCCGTTCGGCGGAACCGCTTCGAAGCGCCGCTGTGGGTCTTGGCCTTGGGCATGTGTCCTCAGTTCTCAGTGATGATTCAGTGTTCGTCGCTGAATCAGGTCGGTGTTGGGTCTGGTGTCTCAGTCGGCTCCGCCGGAGCCGGGCTGCTCGCCGCCGCGCGCTGTGCCGGTGGCGCAGCAGCGTCGTGGGCCGCCCTCGCCTTGGTCTTGGCGCCTCGGTGTGGTGCCAGCACCATCGTCATGTTGCGACCGTCCTGCTTCGCGGACGTCTCGACGAAGCCGTAATCGGCAACGTCGGCGCCCAGCTTCTGCAGGAGGCGGTAACCCAGTTCGGGCCGCGACTGCTCGCGTCCGCGGAACATGATGGTCACCTTGACCTTCGACCCGGCCTCGAGGAAGCGCACGACGTGACCCTTCTTGGTCTCGTAGTCGTGCGGGTCGATCTTGGGGCGAAGCTTCTGTTCCTTGACGACGGTCTGCTGCTGGTTCTTGCGAGACTCGCGCTCCTTGAGAGCCGTCTCGTATTTGAACTTGCCGTAGTCCATGATCTTGCAGACCGGTGGTTTGGCGTCTGGCGCCACTTCGACAAGGTCGAGATCGGCGTCTACCGCGACGCGGAGAGCATCTTCGATGCGCACGATGCCTACCTGCTCGCCACCAGGTCCGATCAGGCGGACTTCAGGTACGCGAATGCGCTCATTGATGCGGGTCTCAGTGCTGATGGGGCCTCCCGGGTTGTTCCTCTGGTCAGGACCGACCACGGAGAACAACGCAGAACAGCGAGAAATATGCCACGCCATCAGCGAGAAGGCCCTGCATATGCAGGGCCCGATGCCGACCGGTCGCGGCGTAAACCGCCTGCGTGAGACGCAGAACAGACATCCGTAGGATGTCTGTGACCGGACCGCTGAGCCTTTGGATCTTTCCGTGGCCAACGGTGGGAGTGGGACTCCACTTGCTGTCCTGGCGTTAGCCGGGACGGTCGCGCATGCCAGTCTAGCAGGCATGACCGATGATCCCAGAATCGCGACGGACGACTCCGCAGACCCCGACGACCTACCACTACGTGAGCTGGCCGACATACCAGCCGTCGAGGTCATCACCCGGGCGGCCGTGATGCTGATGAGCGCGGCGGCCGAAAAGCTTGGACTGTCGTCGGCCGATCCCGAGAACAGCCCCTACCGCGACCTCGATGAGGCGCGGCGGCTGATCGTCGCGCTGGCCGGTCTCGTCACCGCCTCGGTCGAATACCTTGGCCCGCACGCCGGACCGGTGCGAGACGGCCTGAAGACGTTGCAGTTGGCTTTTCGGGAAGCCAGCGCCATACCTGACGAGCCCGGCCAGGGTCCGGGTGAGAAATACACGGGGCCGGTCTGGTAGGTCCCACACCCATTCCCAGGTTCCAGCGTTTATCCTCGCGGCCTATGACCCTCGTTAGCCGTTCGGCGAGCCAGCCGAAGACGCGATACCGGTGGGTGCCCGCAGCCGCCGGCTGGACCATCGGCGTCATCGCCACCTTGTCGTTGCTGGCCAGCGTGTCCCCCGCGGTGCGGTGGCTCATCAAAATTCCGCGGGAATTCGTCAACAACTACATTTTCAATTTCCCCGACACCAGCTTTGCTTGGGCGTTCGTTCTGGCACTGCTCGCAGCCGCGCTGGCGGCACGCAAGAGCCTCGCCTGGTGGATCTTGGTTCTCTACATGGTCGCCGCGATCGTGTGGAACGTCGGCGATCTGATCACCGGCGGCGATTCGGCGATGGAGGACGCCGGTGAAGTCATCGGCCTGCTCTTCCACGTGGCGGCGATCGCGTTCCTGGTGCTGGCCCGCAAAGAGTTCTGGGCCAGGGTCCGCCGCGGTGCGCTGTTCAAGGCCGCCGCAGTCCTGGTGGCCGGCATGGCGATCGGCATCCTGGTCGGCTGGGGACTGTTGTCGATGTTCCCCGGGTCGCTGGACCATGACGAGCGGCTGCCTTACGCGGCGAACCGGGTCGTGGTCTTCGCCGGCGTCGACGCGGATGCCTTCTCCGGCCATCACCCGCATGTCTTCGTCAACGCCCTGCTCGGTTTGTTCGGCGCAGTGGCGCTGATGGTCGCGGCCGTCGTCCTGTTCCAGTCGCAACGCGCCGCGAATGCGCTGACCGGCGAGGACGAATCCGCGATCCGCGGCCTGCTCGAGCTGTACGGCAAGAACGACTCACTGGGTTATTTCGCCACTCGTCGGGACAAGTCTGTGGTGTTCGCCCCCAACGGCCGGGCGGCGATCACCTATCGCGTCGAAGCAGGCGTCTGCCTGGCCAGCGGGGACCCGCTCGGTGACCCGCGGGCGTGGCCCGCGGCCATGGCCGAATGGCTGGCCCTGTGCCAGGAGTACGGCTGGGCGCCGGGTGTGATGGGTGCGAGCTCAGCTGCCGCGCAGGCGTTCCGCGAGGCGGGGCTGAACGCGATCGAGCTCGGCGACGAAGCCATCCTGTACCCGGACCGCTACAAGCTGTCCGGCCCGGACATGAAACCGGTCCGCCAAGCCGTGACGCGGGCGCGCCGAGCCGGGCTGACGGTTCGTATCCGGCGGCACCGTGAGCTGACCGCCGAGGAGATGGTCGAGGTCACCAGACGGGCTGACCGCTGGCGCGACACCGAGACCGAGCGTGGTTTCTCGATGGCCCTGGGCCGCCTCGGCGACCCGGCGGATTCCGACTGCCTGCTCGTCGAGGCCGTCCGTGGCGAGCCCGACGACGCGGACAATGACGTCGTCGCAATGCTCTCGCTGGTCCCGTGGGGCGCCAACGGTGTGTCGCTGGACCTGATGCGCCGCTCACCTGACTCCCCGAACGGAACCATCGAGCTGATGGTCAGCGAGTTGGCTTTGCAGTCCGAAAGCATTGGGGTGACACGGATCTCCCTGAACTTCGCGATGTTTCGGTCCGCTTTCGAAGAGGGCGCCCAACTCGGTGCGGGTCCGGTCGCCCGGCTCTGGCGGGCGCTGCTGGTGTTCTTCTCCCGGTGGTGGCAGCTGGAAACGCTCTATCGCTCGAACATGAAATATCAGCCCGAGTGGGTGCCGCGGTACGCCTGCTACGAGGATGCCCGGCTGATCCCTCGCGTCGGCGTCGCATCGGTGATCGCCGAGGGCTTCTTGGTACTGCCGTTCAGCCGGCGCGCCAGACAGCACACCGGCCAGCACTCGTCGGTGCCGCAGACTCTCGTCGACACCGGGCTGCTGCACGAGGACGGCTCGGCCCCGGATATCAGTGGGTTCAGTATCGGCACTCCCGAGGTCGACCGCGGACCACGGCTACCCGAGCAGGTACGGGTCCGGATGGCGAAGCTGAAATCGTTGCAGGCCAGCGGAATCGATGCTTACCCGGTGGGCAGCCCGCCGTCGCACACGGTGGCCCAGGCGCTCGACTGTGAGGACGGCACGACCGTCAGCGTGGCAGGCCGGGTGCTGCGGATACGGGACTACGGCGGTGTGCTGTTCGCCGAGCTGCGCGATTGGTCGGGCGATGTGCAGCTGCTGTTCGACAACTCATCGCTGACCGGGGGCGACACCGCCGGCTTCACCGCGGCCATCGACCTCGGCGACCTGGTGGAAGTGACCGGGACGATGGGTGCCAGCAAGAACGGCACCCGCTCGGTGCTGGTGCAGAGCTGGCGCCTGATCGGCAAATGCCTGCGCCCGCTGCCCGACAAGTGGAAGGGGTTGACCGACCAGGAGGCGCGGGTGCGCACCCGCTATGTCGACCTGGCCATCAACACCGAGGCGCGCGACCTGATCCGAGCCCGCAGCCAGGTCCTGCACGCCATCCGGGAAACGTTGTTCGCCAAGGACTTCCTCGAAGTCGAGACCCCGATCCTGCAGCAGATCCACGGCGGTGCGAACGCCCGCCCGTTCATCACCCATATCAACGCCTACGATCTCGCGCTCTACCTGCGGATCGCCCCGGAGCTGTACCTCAAGCGGCTCTGCGTCGGCGGGGTGGAACGGGTGTTCGAGCTGGGCCGGGCCTTCCGTAACGAAGGCGTGGACTTCAGCCACAACCCCGAATTCACGCTGCTGGAGGCGTACCAGGCGCACGCCGACTACAACGTCTGGATCGACGGGTGCCGCGAACTGATCCAGAACGCTGCCCTGGCCGCCAACGGCGCGCACGTCGTCATGCGGCCACGGGAGGACGGCAGTCTCGAACCTGTCGACATCTCAGGGCAGTGGGCCGTCAAAACAGTCCATGGTGCGGTGTCAGAAGCATTGGGTGAGAACGTCGACACCACCACCGACCTGGCCACTCTGCGGCGCTACGCGGACGCGGCGAGAATTCCTTACCAGACCCACTGGGACCCCGGCGCCGTCGTCCTGGAGATGTATGAGCACCTCGTCGAGGACCGCACGGAGAACCCGACGTTCTACAAGGACTTCCCGACCTCGGTCTCACCGTTGACCCGGCCTCACCGCAGCCTGCCCGGCGTCGCCGAGCGGTGGGACCTGGTGGCCTGGGGCGTCGAACTCGGCACCGCCTACAGCGAGCTCACCGACCCGGTGGAGCAGCGCCGCCGGTTGCAAGAGCAATCGTTGCTGGCCGCGGGCGGCGATCCCGAGGCGATGGAACTCGACGAAGATTTCCTGCAGGCGATGGAGTACGGGATGCCTCCGACAGGCGGTCTGGGAATGGGTGTTGATCGCGTGGTCATGTTGATCACCGGCCGCAGCATCCGTGAGACGTTGCCCTTCCCCTTGGCCAAACCGCGTTAGCTGGCAATCACTTCGGTGGTGTCCCAGCCCGCTCACAGCGGCCGGTAAGCAAGTCGGTTCACGATGGTGCCGTGACACCTTCGCTGCCTCTGGTTACGGGTCGTGCCACATCTCTGCTGGCGGATCCGGCCGGTTCCGCACAACACCGAATGTCGTTGATGCACGGCTGGATACCGATAACGGTCCAGGTGGTGGCCGCCCTCGTGCTCGTGTTGGCCGTCGGTTGGCGCTCACGTCGCTGGCGCCTGATCTGGGTACCGGTGGCCGCGGT
Source organism: Mycolicibacterium komossense (assembly GCF_025822605.1). Taxonomy (GTDB): domain Bacteria; phylum Actinomycetota; class Actinomycetes; order Mycobacteriales; family Mycobacteriaceae; genus Mycobacterium; species Mycobacterium komossense. The sequence continues at coordinate 149,520 of NZ_JACKTY010000028.1, forward strand.
GGTCGGGGGTGGGGTTGCCGCCTTGGCCCACTGGTACATCGCGTCTGACGGTTTGGCTGGGGATCCGGCGCCCAACCAGCTCTGGCTGTGGGTGGCGCTGTCCGGCTTGGCGGCGGGTGTCCTGGTCGTGGGCTGGCGCAGCGCCCGCTGGTGGCGCCGCGGCGTCTCGTTGTTGGCAGTTCCGCTCTGCCTGCTCAGCGCGGCGCTGGCGGTGAATCTCTGGGTCGGTTATTTCCCGACGGTACAAACCGCCTGGAATCAGCTGTCCGCCGGGCCGCTGCCCGACCAGACCGACCGCGCCACCGTGGTTGCGACGGCTGCGCAGGCGCAGGCCAAGCACGTTCTGCCGGCCAAGGGCAGCGTCGTCAGCGTCACCATCCCAGCCACCGCGTCCGGTTTCAAACACCGCGACGAGCTCGTCTACCTGCCACCGGCGTGGTTCGCCACCAGTCCCCCGCCGAAGCTGCCGACGGTCATGATGATCGGTGGCGAGTTCAACACCCCGTCGGATTGGCTGCGCACCGGCAATGCGATCTCCACCATCGACGCGTACGCCGCCGCGCACGGCGGCAACGCACCGGTGCTGGTGTTCGTCGACTCGGGTGGCTCGTTCAACAACGACACCGAGTGTGTGAACGGCCCACGCGGGATGGCCGCCGATCACCTCACCAAAGATGTTGTGCCGTTTATGGCCTCGAACTTCGGTGTCAGCACCAAAGCCGCCAACTGGGGCATCGTGGGCTGGTCCATGGGCGGCACCTGTGCGGTCGACCTGACCGCGATGCATCCCGACATGTTCAGCTCATTCGTCGACATCGCCGGCGACATGTCCCCCAATGCCGGCAACAAGGTGCAGACGATCGACCGGTTGTTCGGTGGCAGCTCCGCGGCCTGGGCGTCATTCGACCCCGCCACGGTCATCGCCAAACACGGCCCCTACACCGGGGTTTCGGGCTGGTTCGCGATCTCGGGGAGCCAGACGGCCCAGCAGCATCGCAATGTGCCCGCGGGCGACGCGGGAGCTGTCGGGCTCGGTGGCCGCGATGCCACGGGCAATCCCGGTGACCAGACCGTCGCCGCCAACACACTCTGCGGGTTGGGCCGCGCCAACGGTTTCGACTGCGCGGTCGTCGCGCAGCCCGGCAAGCACGACTGGCCCTTCGCCGAGAAGGCCTTCGTCGCCTCGCTGCCATGGCTGGCGGGGGCGATCGGCACGCCGGGTGACCCGCCGGTCGCCCTGCCGGGGCAGACTGCTGGGCCCGACACGGTGATGGCGTCCCCGGTTCCTCCGCTGAACACGACGGTGCGGGCCCAAGGCATAGGTCCTTAGTGCGCCTGCGCTGTCTGACGCCGGGAGTACGGTGGCGGCATGCCTGAGGAATCCCGCGGCCGCCATGCACGGCGTGACGAGCCGGACGATGTACTCGACGCCGAAGTGCTCCCGTCGGAGCCTTTCTCGGCCGGCCCGGTTCTGACCGGGCTGGACTCCGGTTACACGGCGAGCGGCGTCCCGACGTTCGATTCGGTCCGCGCGAAGATCGAGACCCGATACGGCGCATCGCTGGGTGGGGCCGAGCTGGACGCCGAGACTCCCGAGGGGCGCAGCATAGAGGAGCAGTACGAGGCACGGCACAAGGCCGGGGCTGAGCGGCTGGCGCAGATCCGCGCCGAGATGCATCCCGATCAGGCGCCGACGGGAGAACGCGGAAAAGCCTGACAGGTGCGGTCATTCATCGGCGCCGAACGACGAGCCGCTTGACTCCCCCGGTTACGTAGGTGCCCGCTCGTTAGATCGCCGGGGACGTATAGCGCAGCTTGTGGACCTTCAGTATCGACATCGTCTCCACCGATTTGATGCCGTCGATGGGGCCGAGCTTGTCCCGTAGGAAGCTCCACAGCTCGGCGTTGTCCGTCGTGGACACCTCGACACAGATGTCGGTCCGACCCAACAACGTCGACACGTACGTCACTTCGGGGAGTTCGACGAGTTCCTCGACGACCTTCTCGTGCCGAGCCAACTCGACACTGAGGTGGATGAGGGAAAGCTGGGTGCCCCCGACCTGCTCGGGATCGACGAAGGCAACGATGCGCAGGATCTTGAGGTCTTGAAGCCGTTTCACGCGGGCCCGGATCGTCGCCTCCGAGGCGCCGAGCGAGCGCCCGATCTCGCGGAAGGCCCGCCGGCCGTCCTCCTCTAGCTCACGCAGGATGGCTCGGTCCAGATCATCGAGGGTGTACTCCGCCATGCCGAGAAGCATAGGTCGTCGATAGCGCTTTGCGGTTATTTGCCGGGCTCTATTGATGCTTCGCGCAGCCTGCGGAAGAAACACTGGGCTAATGCGCAAGAATCTGTTGCCTTCGCATCGCGCCAGTGCTAGCGTCCCCCCAACGCCTGAATGCGTGATTCTGTGGGTTAACACAGACGCAATGCGCAGCCATCGCATGATCAGCCACGCAATGCATATCCGAACTTGAGGAGAGTGCCCATGACTTCACCTGACACCCAGCCTGCCTACGAGAAGACCCTCCGGTGGTGGGACGGCTTCACCATCAGCCTGTCCATCCCGGCCGCGCTGTTCATCAGTCTCGGTTACGGCATCGGCTTCATCGGTGCGTGGACGGCGTTGGCACTGCTGGGCACTGTCGCCGTGGTGGCCTGCCTGCAAAACTACATCTACTCCGAGATGGCGGGCATGTTCAGCGACAAGGTGGGCGGCATCTCCATGTACGCCAACCAGGGCTGGCGACGAAAGACGACACTGGCCGGCCCATTGGCCACCTACGGCTACTGGTTCGCCTGGTCGAGCTCCCTGGCCATCTACGGCCTGCAGATCGGCAGCCTGGTCCAGGCCGAATGGTTTCCCGGCCAGACGTGGACGTTCTCCACAGGCCTGGCCACGATCGGCTTCCCGCACATGGTCGCACTCGGAGTGCTGCTGCTCGGTTGGGCGCTCAATGTTCTCGGTATGCGCCCAGCAATGTGGATCATGTATGCCACCGGCATCTTGGTGCTGATCCCGCTGGTCCTGTTCGCCGCCGCCCCACTGATCAGCGGTGACTGGTCTATTTCCAACCTGCACTGGGACCTGGCGGCCAGCGGATTCCCCGGCTGGCGCACCGCGATCGCCTGGATGTTCGTCTTCGCCTGGTCGGTCTACGGCATCGAGGCGGTAGCGACATTCGTTCCGGAATTCCGAGACACCAACCGCGACACCCGGATTGCGCTGCGACTGGCCGGCATCTTCGTCATCGTCGTCTACTTGCTGGTGCCACTGGGCGTGGGCGGACTGACCAATCAGGCCGATGCCGCCGCCGACCCGGTCTCCTTTTATCTCGGCGCGTTCGAGAAGTTGATCCCTGGCTCCGCCTGGTTGATGACGGTCTGCCTGATCGCCGGCTTGCTGCTGCTCATGGTGATGACCACCGCCGACGGCGGACGCGTACTGCACGGCAGCGCGCTGGAGGGCCTGACGATCAAGCAGCTGGGCCAGCTCAACCGATTCAAGGTTCCGGGTCGGGCGATGACGCTGGACCTGGTGGTCAATGTCGTGCTCATCCTGTTCGTCGGGCAAGCACTAGCAGTGATCGTCGCCGGCATCCTGGGCTACCTGATCTGTCACGTACTCGCGTTGACCGGGTTCATCAACCTGCGCCGCGAGCAGCCCGACGCCAATCGGCCGATCAAGCTGGGCCGCCAGTGGATCTATATCGCAGGCGTGCTCGCCGCCTTCGATACCGTGCTGGTCGCTGTCGGCGCGCTGTCGGCGCAAATCACCGGGTACGGCGGAATCAGGGAACTGTTGATCGGCGTCGTCGTCCTGTCCATCTCGGTACTGCTCTTCGCTTACCGCCAAATCGTCCAGGAAGGCAACACCTTTCAGTTCAAAGCCACTGACGAACACTCCGCTTCGCTGCAAGGCCCGAAGGAGCCGAAGACTGAAGTGGGGGCAGCATGACCGACCAGCAGAGCACGTTTCCCGGCGGCGCATCGGCCGCAGTCTCGCTGACCTTCGACGTCGACGCCGAATCCGGCTGGCTCGGTGAAGGTGAGGAGTACGCCCGACGGCTGACCATCCTGTCCGAAGGCCGCTACGGTGTGGTCCGCGGGGTGCCAAGGATCCTGGAGTTGTTGCGCCGCTATTCGATTCCCGCGACATTCTTCGTACCCGGCTACACCGCCGAGGTTCACCCCGGTCTGGTCGAGAGCCTACTGGCAGGCGGACACGAGGTGGCCCACCACGGCTATCTGCACTTGCGTAGCGACAAGGTCAGCGTGCAGGAGCAGACCGAGGAAATCCACCGGGGATTCGAGGCGCTGGCGAAGGCTGGTGCACCGCGGCCCGTCGGCTATCGTTCGACGTCCTGGGAGCTCACACCCGAGACCTTGGAACTCTTGGTGGACAACGATTTCCGCTACGACTCGAGCTGCATGGGCGACGACCGCCCGTACCTCGAGCGGTGGAAGCACCTTTCGATCCTGGAGATACCCGTGCACTGGTCGCTCGACGACTGGCCCAGGTTCGGCTGGAACATCGACGGCGGCGGCAACGTCGCGGATCCGGCCGAGTTGACCCGCAGCTGGATCGCGGAGTTCGAAGCGGCCCGAAGCGAGCAGCGGCACACCAGCTTCACCATGCACCCGGAGGTGATCGGGCGCCCCTACCGGATGGCGCAACTGGAGAAGGTCGTCGAGCACATCGCATCCTCAGATGATGTGTGGTTCGCCCGCCTCGACGAGGTCGCCGAACACGCCGCACCGCGCTTGACCGGGCCGTCATGACCGTGCGGACCTTCCGCTCGTCGGCCACCGCGGCCGAGGGCCGCGGTCGAGAACTCGGCCGGGCGTTCGCGGATGAGATCACCGCCACTGTCGATGCCTACCAGCGGCTGTTCGACAGAGCAGCCGGCGCGCCCGTCGACCTCGCGCACCTCGGCGCACTGGCCGCAGAGCAGATTGCGCTCGTCTCCCCGGCGCTGGCAGCGGAGATCAGCGGTATCGCAGAGGGAGCCGGGCTGCCGATCACCTCGATCGCGGCGGTCAATGCGCGAACCGAGATCCTGGCCGCGGTTGGGGCAATCGGTGTCCACGAATGTTCGACGGCCGTCCTGCTCGGGCACGGGCAACCCGTTGCGGTTCAGGCATGGGACTGGTACGCAGACCTGGCTGACCTGTGGTTCGTGTGGGAAATCCCGCACCCCGATGGCCATGTCACGACGACACTGACCGAATACGGCATCGTCGGCAAGATCGGTGTCAGTACCCGCGGACTCGGCGTACTTTTCAACATCCTCCACCACGGGTCCGACGGTGCAGGAATCGGTGCGCCGGTGCACGTCCTGGCCCGCGCCGTGCTCGATGATGCGCAGGATCTGAACCAGGCGCTGGTGCGCCTCTCGACGGCACCGGTGTCAGCATCATCGTCGTTGACACTGATCGCGGCGTCGAACGGCGAGAGTGCGGCGGTCAGCGTGGAGTGCAACCCTGGCGGCGTCGGCTACGCGCTTCCCGATGACGGCGGACTGTTGTTGCACACCAACCACTTTCTGAGCACGCCGGCCGCGTTCCACGACACCGAGTTACGCACCGGACCGGACACCGTACTGCGCTATGACACCCTGCGCCGCCGGTTGGCCGGCCGCGCAGACCTGGACGTGAGCGACGTTGTCAGCGCAATGAACTCGCACCTGCTCGGCGGCGGTGCGCTGTGCTGCCATGCCGACCCGGCGCTGCCCGCCGCTGCGCAATTCCAGACTCTGGCCACCGTCGCCCTCGATGTCGTGGGCGGCACCCTTACCGCACACGACGGTGGCCCGTGCACGTTCCCTCGTAATACCTAGTTCCGCAAGGAGATTCCTCATGCTCAAGCTCAAGCGTATCGACAACATGGACATCCTGACCAAGGACGTCCAGGCCCTTGTCGACTTCTATCACGGCACGCTCGGCCTGCCGTTCTACCTGCCATACGAGGCCGAGGAAGATTGGGCGGCAATCGATTTCGGTAATTTGACGCTCTATATCTTCAAATCCGAGGTCGGTGAGCATGCGCCCCGGCGCACCGCGGTCAATCCCGACAACGCTCCCGGGATCGACTCATTCGCATTCGAGGTGGACGACCTCGACGAATCCGAGGCTTATCTCGAAGGCAAGGTTGAATGGGTCGACGAGCGGATCGAATGGAAACACCCGAACGGAACCTGGTACCGGTACCGGCCGTTCTTCGATCCCGACGGAAACATGCTGTACATCACCGAGCCGCACTCGTCGGACACCTGAGATGAACACACTGCCCGGAAGTCGGCTCGACGGCCGCGTCGCGATCGTCACCGGTGCAGCCAGGGGCATGGGGGCAGCCCACGCCCACACGCTGGCCGCACAGGGAGCCCGTCTGGTACTCACCGATCTGGACCAGGGCGAACTCGACGCCGTCGCGAAGGAATTGCGCGAAGACAGGCACGCTGAGGTCGTCACCGTCGCCGGTGACATCACCGAACCGCAAGCATCCGCGCGGATCATCGACGCTGCCATCACAACGTGGGGTCGCCTGGATGTGCTGGTGCACAACGCCGGTCTCATGCACAATTTCACGACGCTGGCCGATACCACCTCCGACCAATTGCAGCCCTATCTGAACGTCAACGTGCTCGCTCCGTTCGACATCACCCGAGCGGCGGTGCCTCACCTGCGTCGCAGCGATGCGCCGCGAGTCATCTTCATCTCATCGCAGTGGGGCCAGGTGCCGGACGGGCACTCCTACGGCTACATGGTGTCCAAAGCCGCTCAACTCGGGCTGATGAAAGCACTGGCCCAGGAATTGGTCACCGACGGGATCCTGGTCAACGCCATCGCCCCCGGCGCGGTGCATACCAGGATGATCCCCGACCATTACTACGAGGCCGAGGTGGCCGCCGTCCCCCTCGGCCGGCTCGCCGAACCGAGCGAGATCGCCTCCGCTGTTGCGTTTCTGGCCTCTGACGGCGCCGGCTTCATCACCGGCCAGACGATCCCCGTTAACGGCGGCGCCTTGCTCGTCGGCATCTGACCCACTTCACAGTCCATCCGAAAGGTACTAACGATGACCGCCGCCGTGCTGTCCCCTACGCCCGCGAAGACCACCAAACGTGAGCTCGCCGAAGCTGCAATGCGGCGTTCGTGGTTCCCTGTCGCACGAATCGCCGACCTCGACACGCCGCAACAAGCCACCCTGCTCGGGGTGAAACTCGTTGTCTACCGGGGCCCTTCGGGTGTGGTATCGGTTCAGTCCAGGCGCTGCCCCCACCGCGGCGGCGATCTGTCCATCGGCCAGGTCCACGAGAGCTCCATCGCCTGCCCCTACCACGGCTGGGAATTCGACAGCAGCCACGGTGGGTGCAGCCGGATCCCGTCACTCGCCGATCAGTCGAAAATCCCACCGAAGGCCGGCATCGCCACCTACCCGGCCGTCCTGAAGTACGGTCACGTATGGACGGTACTGGAGGACCCAATCACCGAAATGTACGATCTGGCCGAATGGCGGGGTATCGACCTTGAGTGGCTGGCCGCCAGCCCGATCGACTCCCCCGTCGGGGTCGGAGCCACCATCGAGAATTTTCGCGACGTCGCGCATTTCCCCTTCGTGCACCAGGTTTCGATGGGCCCAAGCCCGGAAGTGGTCGAGCCGCTGCAGGTCAACCGTGACGGGATCGACACCTGGATGGACCGCCCACTGGATGCTGGCAGTGGCGAATGGGCGAACGACGGCAACTGCATGATGCGCTACCACTGCGTTGCCCCGGGCCTGGCGTCGATCACCTACGACTATGAGAAGCTGGGCCGCCGAGTTGTCGCCGGATTCCCGTCGCCCATCAGCTACGAACACGTCAAGATTTTCTGGGGAGTGGCCAACGAGGTCGGCTACCGAGGTGAGAGCCTCGAAGAATGCCTGCGTCTTGAGGAGATGGTGTATCTCGAAGACGCTCCGGTGGTCAAAGACCTCGACCCGCGGGAGATCCCTTGGGATAACGAGGTTCATGAGTTCTCCGTGCCCGCCGATAGGTTCACCCTGAACTACCGGCGCTGTTTCAACGAGCTGATGGGCCGCCTGGAGGACGTGGACGATGACACCCGGAAAGCCTGATCTGCTGCTCCGGGTGACGGCCGCCCGCTTCGAAAGCGACGGTGTCACATCATTCGAACTGGCCGCGACCGACGGTGCGACGCTGCCGGCGTGGACTCCCGGCGCGCATATCGACATTCATCTTCCGTCCGGAAGAGTTCGGCAGTACTCCCTGTGTGGCGATATTGCCGATCGAACCCGCTATCGCATTGCCGTGCTCGAATTGACCGGTGGCCGTGGTGGTTCCGTCGAGGCGCACCGCGAGCTGCGACCCGGTGTCGTCATCGGTGCTTCGGCCCCGCGCTCGGCGTTTGCTCTCGTCGACGCGGCACGGTACGTATTCATCGCCGGCGGAATTGGTATCACACCGTTGCTCCCGATGATCAACAGCCTGGAGCGCACCGGCACCCCGTGGGAGCTCACGTACTGCGCGCGCAGTGCGCAACACTTCTCCTTCGCCGGGGAGCTGCGCTCGCTCGGTGGCGGCAAGGTGCGCCTGCTGGCCGAGGATGTCGATGGCCGGCCTGATCTGGGCACACTGGTCGCCGATGCTGATGGCGCCGCCGTCTTCTGCTGCGGACCGGCCGGCCTGATGGATTCGTTGGCTGCGCAGATGACCGCCGCCGGTCGCGACGATGTGCACATCGAGCGCTTCACCACAGCCAACCCGCCGTCCGGAAGCGTTGTTTCTGAACTGTTCACAGTCGAACTCGCGCGGTCTGGGCTGACGATCGACGTCGGACGCAACCAGAGCGTGCTCGAGGCGGTCCGCTCTGCCGGAGTCGACGCTCCGGCATCGTGCGAGATGGGGATCTGCGGCACCTGCGAGACCAAGGTGCTGTCCGGTACCGTCGCCCATCGCGACGACCTGCTCACCGACGACGAGAAGCGGCAGGGATCGACAATGATGATCTGCGTGTCCCGCGCCGCGGGTCCGCGATTGGTCCTCGACCTGTAGTTCTAGGCACTGACCTTCCGCTTGCGTGGCGCCCGTTTCGGGGTTGCTGCCACCGGTGCCCGACCGCCGAGAACCTCGGCGAGGAACTTTCCGGTATAGCTCTCCGGTACGTCGGCGACGTCCTCCGGGGTGCCCTGGGCCACCACGGTGCCACCGCCGGCGCCGCCCTCGGGCCCCATATCGATGATCCAGTCCGAGGTCTTGATGACATCCAGGTTGTGTTCGATGACGATCACCGAATTACCTTTGTCGACAAGGCCGTTGATCACCTTGAGGAGTTTGCGGATGTCCTCGAAATGCAGGCCGGTGGTCGGCTCGTCGAGAATGTAGACCGTCCGACCCGTCGACCGCTTCTGCAGTTCGGCGGCCAGCTTGACCCGTTGCGCCTCACCACCCGAGAGCGTCGGCGCCGGCTGCCCCAGCCGCACATAGCCCAGCCCGACATCGACCAGCGTCTTCAGATAGCGATGGATGCTGGAGATCGGCTCGAAGAACTCCGCCGCCTCCTCGATTGACATATCGAGGACCTCGGAGATGGTCTTGCCCTTGTAGTGCACCTCGAGGGTCTCCCGGTTGTACCGGGCGCCGTGGCAGACCTCGCACGGAACGTACACATCCGGCAGGAAGTTCATCTCGATCTTGATGGTGCCGTCACCCGAACAGGCCTCGCACCGGCCACCTTTCACGTTGAACGAGAAGCGGCCCGGCTGATACCCACGCACCTTCGCCTCGGTGGTGGCCGCGAAGAGCGTGCGGATCTTGTCGAACACTCCGGTGTAGGTCGCCGGGTTCGAGCGCGGCGTGCGGCCGATCGGCGACTGATCCACCCGGACGAGCTTGTCCAGGTTATCCAGACCGTTGATCCTGGTGTGTCGGCCCGGCACCTGCCTGGCGCCGTTGAGCTTGTTGGCGAGCACCGAAGCCAGGATGTCGTTGACGAGGGTGGACTTGCCGGACCCGGATACGCCGGTGATCGAGGTGAGCACGCCCAGTGGGAACGCGACGTCGATCTCGCGCAGGTTGTTCTCGCGGGCCCCCACCACGGTGAGCTGCCGCTTGCGGTCGATCGGGCGACGGATCGCCGGGATCTCGATGCTCTCCCGGCCCGCCAGATAGGCACCGGTGATCGAGTTCGGGTTCTTCAGCAGATCCGCATAGGACCCGCTGTGCACCACGGTGCCGCCGTGTTCACCGGCCGCCGGGCCGATGTCGACCACCCAGTCGGAGTGGGCGATGGTGTCCTCGTCGTGCTCGACGACAATCAGCGTGTTACCCAAATCCCTGAGACGGGTGAGGGTTTCGATGAGTCGACGGTTGTCGCGCTGATGCAGCCCGATCGACGGCTCGTCCAACACATAGAGAACACCGGCGAGCCCGGAGCCGATCTGGGTGGCAAGCCTGATGCGCTGTGCCTCACCACCGGACAGCGTGCCCGCAGCCCGCTCGAGTGACAGATACTCCAGGCCGACGTCGAGCAGGAAGCCCAACCGCGACTGCACCTCTTTGAGAACCTGTCCGGCGATGGCCGCCTCGCGGTGTCCCAGGGTCAGCGCATTGAGGAAATCTGCGCAATCGGAGATGGACAGGGCACACACTTCGGCGATCGACTTCTCGCCACGGTCACCCGCGGACAACGTGACGGCCAGGATCTCGGGCTTGAGGCGCGTACCTTCACAGACCGGGCACGGCACGTCGCGCATGAAGCCGTCGTAGCGCTCCTTCATCTGCTCAGACTCGGTCTGTTCCATCCGGCGGTGCAAGAACGGCATGACGCCTTCGAAATCGGCGTAATACGACCTGGTTCGCCCGTAGCGATTCTTGTACTTGACGTGCACCTGCTCGTCGGAACCTTCGAGAAGGGCCTTACGCGCCTTGGCCGGGAGCTTCTTCCACGGAGTGTTCACATCGAAGCCGAGTGCTTCGCCCAGACCTGACATCATCCGGGTGAAGTACTCCGACGTGTGCCCCATCGACCACGGCGCGATCGCCCCCTCGGCCAGCGTCAGCTCAGGGTCGGGGACGACGAGTTCTGAATCGACCTCCTTGCGGATGCCGAGGCCCGAGCACTCCGGGCAGGCACCATAGGGCGAGTTGAACGAGAACGACCGGGGTTCGAGGTCGTCGACGGCAAGCGCGTGCCCGTTCGGGCAGGCCAGTTTCTCCGAGAAACGCTGTTCGCGGTGCGCCGTGCCCTCTTCCTGGTCTACGAACTCGAGGACGACGATGCCGTCGGCCAGGTTCAGCGCCGTCTCGATCGAGTCGGTCAGGCGCTGTTTGGCGCTCGCCTTGACGGTGAGGCGGTCGACGACCACCTCGATATCGTGCTTCTCCTGCTTTTTGAGTTTCGGCGCTTCGGTCAGCGAATGCACGACCCCATCGACGCGGACCCGGCTGTAGCCCTGCGCATTGAGCTTCTCGAACAGGTCGACGAACTCACCCTTGCGTGTGCGGACCACCGGCGCGAGTACCTGGAACCGGATGCCCTCATCCATCGCCAGAACCTGGTCGACGATCTGCTGGGGGGTCTGCTTGGCGATCCGCTCGCCACACACCGGGCAGTGCGGACTACCCGCGCGGGCATACAACAGGCGCAGATAGTCATACACCTCGGTGATGGTGCCGACGGTCGATCGCGGGTTGCGGTTGGTCGACTTCTGGTCGATCGACACCGCAGGCGACAGGCCTTCGATGAAGTCGACATCGGGCTTGTCCATCTGCCCGAGGAACTGCCGGGCGTAGGCCGACAACGACTCCACGTAGCGCCTCTGGCCCTCCGCGAAAATCGTGTCGAACGCCAGCGACGACTTACCGGACCCCGACAGTCCCGTGAAGACGATCAGGGAATCACGGGGCAGATCAAGGTCGACACTGCGCAAGTTGTGCTCACGCGCTCCCTTGACGATCAGGCGATCAGCCACCCGGCCCCTTCCACAAGCTCAATAGTGCTCATTCATGCAGTTCACAACGCCGTCAGCGACAAACCGTAGACGTCGCTATCCATGCTAGGTGCCCCCACCGACAAGAGTTCGACGGCAGGGATAACGTGGCCACCATGACTGTCGTCGACGACGAGTACACCGGCCATGTCGAACCTGGTACTGGCGCACGTCGCGTCCTGCCCGGTGCGTCGATCGTGAAAGTGTCCGTCGGCCCGATGGATAACAACGCCTACCTGGTCACGTGTTCCCGCACCGGCGAATCGCTACTCATCGACGCCGCCAACGATGCCGACACCCTGGTCGACGTCGTCAAGCGATACGCCCCCTCAGTCTCCCTCATCGTGACGTCGCATCAACATCAGGACCACTGGCTCGCGCTCGAGGCACTGGCCGCGGCGACCGGGGCGCCGACCGCCGCCCACGAGCTCGACGCCGGGCCGCTGCCGGTGACCCCGTCGCGGATCCTCGCCGGCGGTGACACCGTGACCGTCGGTGACCTCTCGTTCGATGTGATCCACCTGCGCGGACACACCCCGGGGTCGGTGGCGCTGGCGCTGTCCGGTGACGCGGTAGGCGGGGTGACCCAGCTGTTCACCGGCGACTGCCTGTTCCCCGGTGGTGTCGGGAAAACATGGCAACCGGGCGATTTCGAGAAGCTGCTCGACGACGTGTCCACCAGGCTCTTCGACGTCTACGCGGACTCGACGGTGGTGTATCCGGGCCACGGGGACGACACCACGCTCGGCGCCGAGCGCCCACACCTGGCGGAATGGCGCGAACGCGGTTGGTGACAGCTGTTCAACGGCGGGATAGCCGGCCACCACTTCAGTACTGTCCCTGTGCATGGAGCGCGAGGCTGACGTCATCATCGTGGGGGCCGGTCTGTCAGGCCTTTACGCCGCCCGGGAACTCAAGGCGGCCGGTTACGAGCCGCTGATCCTGGAGGCCAACGATCGCACCGGCGGCCGGATCCTGACCGAATCCCCCCTCCCCGGGATCCCGCTGGAGATCGGCGCGCAGTGGATCGGTGACACCCACACCCGGATGTTCCGGCTGGCCGCCGAACTCGGCGTCCAGACCTACCCGCAATTCGAGGCCGGGGAGACCAAATACGAGCTGTGCGGCACCGGTGTGCTGGACCAGACCGAGTTCTACCAGCGCTTCGGTGACGACGTGGCGTCGGTCAACCGGGTGCTCGCGACGTTGGACACACTGGCGGCGACGGTGTCTGCCGAGGCTCCGTGGCTGGCACCCGAGGCAGCGCAGTGGGATGCGATCACCGCCGGTGCCTGGTACGACGCGCAGGGGCTGACGCCGATCGCCCGCACGCTGCTCGAGATCTGCACGGTCGGAATTCTGGCTGTCCCCACCGTCGAGGTGTCCTTCCTGCATCTGCTGTTCACCATTCAGACGTGCGGGGTGGGCGCGGCGCTGTTTTCCGAGGCCGAAGGGGGCGCGCAGACCACCCGGTTCGTCGGGGGCACCGCGCAGCTCACCGACCGGCTGGCCGCGCAGCTCAGCGATCAGCTGATCTTGGACGCGCCGGTCCAGACGATCGAGCACAGTGGTGACTCCGTCACGGTGCACTGCCGTGGTGGCCGCACGTTCCGGGCCAAACGGGCGATCGTGGCGATCGCACCCACCCTGGCCTCACGCATCTTGTACGACCCGGCGCTGCCCGGCGTACGCGACCAGGTCACCCAGCGGATGCCCCACGGTTCCGCGATGAAGGCGTTCTTCATCTACGAGGAGCCGTTTTGGCGCGAAGACGGCTTCAACGGCCAGTTCATCTCCGATGTCGGGCCGGCCCACATGTCCAACGACACCTGCATCGAGGGGCGTGAGGAAGGCGTCATCCTGGCGTTCCTCGAGGGCGCGCAAGCCCGAACGTTCCACCGGTGGGACGAGATCAAGCGTCGTGAAGCGCTGATCGCCCAAATGGTCCGTGTCTTCGGCCCCAAAGCCGCGCACCCGATCGCCTACGTCGACGGTGAGTGGACCGAACGGCCCTGGACGCGCGGCTGCTACAACGCCAACATGGGCCCGTTCGTGTGGACCACCTACGGCCATGCGCTCAGCGCGCCGATCGGACCGCTGCACTGGGCGTCGACCGATACCGCCACCCAATGGAGCGCCTACATGGAAGGTGCCGTGGAGTCCGCCGAACGCGCGGTCGGCGAAGTACTGCAGTCGTTGGCCTGAACCAGGCCTAACCCGTGGTGTGAACGATCAGCACGTCGGTCTTCGACCGGCGCGCGACGTTCGCGGGCACCGAGCCCAGCAGACGGCCGGCGATGGTGCTCAGGCCGACGTTGCCGACCACGAGCAGGTCAGCGTTGGACTCCTCTGCGAGTTCGACCAGTGCGTCGACAGGAGCGCCGACCACGGCCTTCTCCTCGACGTTGGTCGCTCCGGCAGCCTTGGCCCTGTCCCTGGCCTCGCGCAGGATGGCGTAGATCGGCGCGTTGCCGGAAAGCTTGTAACCCTCGTCCTTGAGTACGTCACTTGCGCGCGAATCGTCGGACGACGGGAAGTACGCGGTAGCGATGATCACCTTTGCATCCGGCCCAGAAGCGAGCGCACCCGCCCGGTCGACAGCACGCAGCGACGAGTCTGAGCCGTCGGTGCCGACGACAACGGTCTTGTAGCTGCTCATCAATAGCCTCCAAGTGTTCAGTTGCAACGCCAATCGAGACAGTAACCCGTAGCCCGGCGGCGATGGGCGCGATTGCGTACAACCCCTGCCGCGATCGCCGCGTCTATTACCGCATAACCACTGGTGATGCCAGTCGGCGGGATGACGTGTGTCAGCCGACACGTGACGGGTATCGCACTTGCGACGTTATCCAGGACACATGTTTTCGGCTGTCCGCCAACAAAACTCGTAGCCCATCTGCGGCCGCGGTTCCACTCGGCGCGCGAGACCGAGCCGACGGGGTTAGCGTGTGGCATCCCGGCCCCACAGCGCCGACACCGGAATGCGGGTGACTGCATGGTTTTGACACCTACCTTCGAGCGTGTCGAGACTCTGCGCGGCCCGACCGGGCGGCACCGCGGCGCGCCGGACCCCGGCGTCATCGCGGCCGTGACGATGGTGGTCGCTGTCATCGGAGTCGATAAGCCATCGCTGTGGTACGACGAGGCGGCGACGCTGTCGGCAGCATCGCGGCCGCTGCCCGAGTTGTGGTCGATGGTGCACAACATCGACGCCGTCCACGGCCTGTACTACCTCTTGATGCACTGCTGGCTGGCCATCCTGCCCCCGGGCGTCCACCCAACCGAGCTGGTCCTGCGCCTGCCCAGCACCGCCGCGGTGGGCATCGCCGCCGCTGGCATAGTCGTTCTCGCCAAACAGCTTTCGACGCGCGCGGTGGCGCTGACCGCCGGGCTGATCTTCGCGATACTGCCCCGGGTGACCTGGGCCGGCATCGAAGCTCGGTCGTACGCACTGACGATGGCGGCTGCGGTGTGGCTGACCGTGCTGTGCGTGACCGCGACTCGGCGCCGGGCAGCGCCCTGGTGGCTGATGTACTCAGTGGGAGTGGTGATGGCCACCGCGTTGAATGTCTATGTGCTGCTGGTCATCGCGGCCCATGCTGTGGTGGTTACGCTGGCGGCCGAGCGCCGGCCCCACGCCATGGTCCCGTGGGTTCTCGCCGTCGGCGCCGGAATCCTCACTGCCGTGCCGTTTCTGGTCTTCAGCCGAGCTCAGATCGCCCAGGTGCAGTGGATCTCGCCGCTGGGCCGGCACAGTGTCGGCGACGTGCTGCGCGCACAGTACTTCACCGAGAGCGTTCCCTTCGCGTTGCTGGCCGCCGTTGTGGTGGTGGCGGCGGCGCTGTTGCGCCGACCGAGTAGATGGTTGCCCGACCACGGCGCATGGCGGCTGGTATTGGTCACGCTGGTATGGATGGTCGTCCCCACCGTCGTGTTGTTGGTGCACTCGGCGCTCAGCACACCCGTCTACTACCCGCGGTACCTGAGTTTCACCGCACCGGCGATGGCCTTGTTCCTCGGGGTCAGCGTGGTTGCACTGGGCCGGTCGATGGTCCCGGTGGCTGTTCTCGTTGGCCTCCTCGGCGCGGCGGCCTCGCCCAACTACCTTGTCGTACAACGCGGCCCGTACGCCAACGAAGGGATGGATTTCAGCCAGGTAGCCGATGTCCTCTCCGCACACGCCGCCCCCGGCGACTGTCTGGCACTGGACAATACCGAGACCTGGAAACCAGGTCCGATTCGGGCGCTGACGGCGGCCAGGCCGTGGGTGTACGACAAACTCGTCGATCCCGGCCGGGGCCGCCTCGCTGTAGATCGAAATATGTTGTGGGACAGCCATCTTTCGATCTGGAGCTGGGCCGATCGACTGAGAACATGCCCTGCGTTGTGGCTGGTGTCCGATCGTGACGCGACGCAACCAGATCACCAGACTGGAGACCGGCTCACGCCCGGGCAACGGCTGAACTCGGTACCCGCATTCCAGGCCGCCGCTGGTCACGGCTTCCGGATCGTCGAACGGTGGCAGTTCCATTTCGCCCAGGTGGTGAAGGCCACCCACTGACCGAGGCAGCCGTGACAAGATCATCGCCATGGGGCCATTTGTCATCCGTACCGCACTGACCGGATTCGCACTGTGGGTGGTGACGCTGATCGTGCCGGGGATCGATTTCGTCGGCGGCGAGACAACGCTGCACCGGATCGGCATAATCCTCGTCGTCGCCGTCATCTTCGGCCTGGTGAACGCGATCATCAAACCCGTCGTCCAGATCCTGTCGATCCCGCTCTACATCCTCACCCTCGGGTTGTTCCACATCGTGATCAATGCGCTGATGCTGTGGATCACGTCGTGGATCACCGACAACACCACGCACTGGGGCCTGCACATCGACGAATTCTGGTGGACGGCGATCTGGGCTGCGATTGTGTTGTCGATCGTCAGCTGGGGTCTGTCGGTGATCATCCCGGAATCCACCAAGCCCGCCCGCCAGATCTGACCGAGTTACTCCCGATGCCTCCGGTCGAGGGTCGAGACGACGGACCGCCGAACTGCGCGCGAAACTGCACGAGCCGGACATCAAATCCGAACCGATCGAGCTCGCAACGCTGGAGGCTATCGCGGCGCCAACCCGACTCCCCCGAGGAACTGCAACGGGCCGACCACCCGTGACGGCGTGGCGCGCCAGGGCTCAGGCGGGCGCGATGTCGGCGACGAACGTGCCTTGACGTTTGGCCAGCATCTGTGGAACCCGCGGCAGCGTCGGGTCGACGGTGCCCACCGGCAGGATGCGGGGGTTGACCAGGTGCAGATCGTTGCCACCGATACGGATATCGGCCTCCCCGGCCGCGAGGACGTTCTTGACCCAGTTGGTCTTCCCGTGCAGGAGACCGATGGCCAGGACGTTGTCTTTACGGTAAGCGGTGACGATGGTCTCGAAGCGTCTACCGGAAGTACGTCCGCGGTGAGTGATGACGGCGAACCCGGGCATCCGCTTGGTCAACGGGAACATCAGCCGGTTGACGTATTTGATCTGGAGGTTCTCGAGCCACGGTGGGATCAGCATCGGGACACCGGGCGCGTTGTTCGGATGCTCTTGTCTCGATGTCATACCGCCACCCTAACCACGGAGCTACCCAGGGACCGCGCTCGATGAGGCTCCGACGCCCCCTCGATGCCCAACGGAGGGCTGGTGTGGGTCAGGTAGAGCGAAAGAGACATCGGAATCTCCGAGGTGAGAGAGAACAAGAGGGATACGTCCCGTCACCGCGGGCACTAACTATCGTGAGGCTCGCAGGCCTCACAGCACCGCGTCTCCACTTCGATCAACGGTTCGCCGTTGGCAAAGTGGGTGGTTATCTCACGTTCTTCGACCGGCTTGCCGTTCTTACAAACGGCGCCGGTCCTCTTCCATTCGGACATCGTTGTCACACATCAGCACGCTACGCCGAGGTGTGGGTGCAGCGAGCCCAAATACGCGAGCGAGTGGCGGGATTCGAACCCGCGTGAACGGCTTTGCAGGCCGGTGCCTAGCCACTCGGCCACACCCGCGTTGTGTTGTGTCGTGTCTACGACAATGCCAGCACGGTATTGGCCCGCCTACCGTTTGAATCGGCCTGATCGAAGCAGCTCAGTGGCAGACCACGTCACGTGGCACTCCTTCGGCGGCGCCGTCCTGCGGCCAGCCGGCGGGCGCGTCCTCCCAGGCTTCCCGCCGGCCGTACGGCGTCAGGTCCAGGAACGGATAGCCCACCGACGCGTGGTCGAGACCGCGCGCGTAGGCGGAGTATGTGTGGAAGACGTCGCTACCGCGGCGCAGGAACACGCTGGCACCCGGGAAGTCACCGCGGAGCTCATCGTCGGTGAAACCTGCGTCGTGCAGTTCATGGAGCGACATGTAGTTGTATTCGATCGGCGCCCGCGCCGGATCCAGCGTGACGTGGAAGTCGTAGGTGAAGTCGCTGTCGCGCGACGAATACCACGGGAACGTCCATTTGTGACTGTCCCGGTGGCGAGCGATGCTCGCATACGGCGCGCGAGATATGCAGGCCAGACTCAGGTCTCGACCGTGCAGCATTGCCAGGCTCTGCTCGTTGAACTGCAGATCACCGGCGACCGTGCAGCTCGGGCAGCCCGCATCGACGGCGTCGATCCACATGAAGTGGTGGATGTAGAGCTGGCTGCGGCCCTCGAACATGTCGACCAGGCGCAGCTCACCGTCAGGTCCCTCGAAGACGTAGTCCTTCTCCACCCTGACCATCGGTAACCGCTTCCGTTCGGCGTTGACGGCGTCACGCAGGTGCGTGACCTCACGCTCACGGGTCAGCAACTTCCTGCGCGCGGTCAGCCATTCGTCACGGCCCGAGACGGCGGGAAAGGCGGCGGGGATCTGGGGCATGGGTTCTCCTCGAAGTTGGTCTCACCCAGTCAGACCGCACCGCGTGTCAAAAGTCATCGCGCGGGTCCCACCCGGTTAACTAGTGGTCATGGAGATCTGGCTCGCAGACCCCCCACTATTCGGCGGCGCAGGGCAGGGCACCCGCCAGATCGTCGAGTTGTTGGTCGCATTCGGCCTTACCGCGCTGATCGGCCTGGAACGCGAGATCCGGGGCAAGAGCGCAGGCGTGCGCACCCAGTCCATCGTCGGTACGTCGGCTGCGCTCATCTTGCTGATCAGTAAGTACGGCTTCGCCGACGTCCTGCAGCCCGGTCTGGTCATGGTCGACCCGTCCCGCGTCGCGGCCCAGATCGTCTCGGGAATCGGCTTTCTCGGCGCCGGCTTGATCATCACCCGTAGCGGAGCCGTACACGGCCTGACCACTGCCGCCGCGATCTGGGAATGCGCGGCGATCGGTATGGCCGCGGGGTCCGGTCTGCTGACATTGGCGATCGCCGTGACCGGGTTGCACTTCGTGATCGTGGTGGGGCTCAATCCGCTGGCCCGCAGATTGGCCTCGCGGCTCAGCGGAACCGTCCGACTACACCTGACCTACCAGGACGGGCATGGCGCCATGCACCAGATCCTGCAGCTCTGCGACAGACACCGCTGGACGCTCAACGAGCTCTCCTCCGACGCACCGGGGACCGAGAACACCGGCCAGGTCGGCGTGCTCCTCACCTTGAGCGGCACCTCGATTCTTCAGGCGCCCGCAATTCTGGCTGCAGTCGACGGTGTCACAGCGCTGCGCCAGCTCGACGACGAGCCCGAGTGATCGGGAATCAGCGATGCTGGCCGTGGCGTGGCCCGAATGCACCTGACGGGAAGACCTTGGCGGCTTGGATCGCTGCCCGCAGCGTCGCTGCAGTCCGGGTGAGCTCGGCGGCCTCGTCCTCGGCGAGTGTGGCCCAGGGGGCGTAGGCAAGTTCGTCGGTGCGATCCTCGATAACACCGCGCAGGTCGACCCCGGCCGAGGTGAGTGCGCCGTCCCGGTCGAGCAGGCCGCGCTGCTGCAAGCGGTCGACGGCGGCGTCCCACTCCTCGGCGGTCCACCCCCGCAACCAGCGACCGAACTCGGGGTCGAATCCGATTCCCGTCGCGGTGTGGGTGACCAGAGCCTCGATGCCACTGAGTCCGTTAGCCACCAGAACAGCGATATGGCCGTCGCCACGGTACTCACGCAGCAGCGTAATGGCATGCCACACTTGCGCATACGGCTGTTCGGGCCAGTCCAGCTCAGCGTGGCCGGCGTAGAGCGGCCTGCCGTCGGCGGCGGGGATCGACTCGGCGGTGCGGCGCAACAACTCGGCCGCCTGAACGATCTCGGCTGAATGCGCCAGTTCCGGGCCCAACAGCCTCGGCAGAGCGTGCTCAACGACTTCGTAGCGAACCCGGGTCACGGTATCCGGAGTGGCCAGATGCCAGGCCGCCGGAATGGCCGAGGCAATCAGGTCCGGGCTGAAGTTAAAGAACGTCGCAGCAACGACTTTCGGGCCGACCGCGCCCATCGGGGCCGACCGCGCGGCGAAGTACGCCATCCGGCCGCCCAGGCCGAGAGCCCCGAACCTCTCCCCCGCCTCAGGCACGAAATAGCTCGCCGAGTGCAGGGCATCCAGGGAACGGCTCAGTTGGCCGGCAGCGAAGGCGTCCACGGCTGTCGACTCTAGCTCGTGGTGACCCGACCACGGCTCGCGCGATACGAGGCGATGGAACCCAGAACGGCCGCAACCGCGAACCCGCCGAAGAGCCAACGCGGTGCAGTGGCATCACCGCGGTCCGTCATGTTCACGATGACGCCGGCCAGCCCGGCGCCGAACGCGCCGCAGATCAGCTGCACGGTGCTGATCGCCGCGGCGGCGGTGCCACCCTCGGCCGGATCATCCCCCCGCCCATCGCCCACGCCGACAGGTGCGGCCACGCCATACCCACGCCAGTGCCGGCAATCACCAACGCCACCGCCCACACGATGATGGCGCCGACCGCGGCATTGTCCACCTGGCTCAGCGCCGCGAGGCCAAGCCCGGCGGCCATCACCACCGGGGCCACGGTGACCACCCGAACCGTCAGCGCAGTCTTCTTGATCGACGCGCTGACCAGCTCCCCCGTCGTCCAACCGATCGACACCGTGGCCCCGAGGAACCCGGCCACCACCGGCTCCAGGTGCGCGAGCCGCTGACCGAACAACGGCACATACATGTCGGCCATCGTCGCGGCCATCAACAGCCCAAGCGTCACGTAAATCCATTTCAACGGGCCGGGCCGAAAAGCCGTGGCGGGCAACACCGATACGGCCGCCCGCCGGTCGACGATCAGAAACAGCCCGACCAGCACCACGCCCAGTACCAGCAGGCCGGCGGTCACCACCGGGTTGCGCGGGATACCGGCCACGGACACTGCGAACGCAGCGCAGCCCAACAGCAGCAGAGACCAGATAGGGATCCGCAGGCCGGCACCGGTCGCCACGGCAGCTTCCTCGGCGCTGGGACCAGGCAGTGCGACCGGGACCAGCGCGGCCATCGCAACCGTCAGGATCGCCAGGGTACCGAACGCCCAGCGCCAGGAACCGAATTGGGCGAACAGCCCGCCCATCGCGGGCCCGACGAGGATACCGACACCCCACATCGCCGAAACCAGGGCCGATCCTTTGATCCAGAGTGATTGGGGTAGAGCGGAATTGATAACCGCATAGCCGAGGCCCGCGACCAGACCGCCTGCACCGCCCTGCACGGCGCGACCGGCCAACATGATCCCCATGCTCGGCGCCAGCGCACACACCACGGTGCCCGCCAGCAACACCGACAGCGCCAGCAAATAGGAGCGGCGGGCCCCCAGTCGCACGAGGATCGGATTGACCATCGTCGCCGTGACTACGGACGCGACGAGGTAGACCGTCGTCACCCACGCATACAACCGCTCTCCGCCGATTTCGGCGACTGCGCTGGGCAGGAGGCTCACCGTCAGGAACTCGTTGGTGGAATACAGCGCGATGCCACCCGCGAGAACCGTCGCGGCACCCAGGTGTTTCGGGCCGAGTAACGCCCGCCATGATGCCGCCTCGGGTGCGGCTGTCTCGGTCACCGCATCACCGTACGAGCTCAACCATGGTTGAGATCAAGCGAGTTCCGTTTGGGCTACTTCAGCCCGGCCGCATCCATGCCACGCAGCTCCTTCTTCAAGTCAGCGATCTCGTCGCGGATGCGTCCCGCCAGCTCGAACTGGAGGTCGCGGGCGGCGGCCATCATCTGCGCGGTCATATCCTTGATGAGGTCAGCCAGCTCGGCGCGCGGCATGTTTGTCAGGTCCCGTCCTTCGAACACGCCGGCACTGACCGCGCGCCCCGGCTCGCCCGCAGCCCGGCGACCACGCGACGAGTTGCGGCCCGATCCACCGACTTCCACGGTGGCTTCGGTGTCGTCGGCCTCGCGGTACACCTGGTCGAGGATGTCGGCGATCTTCTTGCGCAGCGGCTGTGGATCGACACCGTGGGCTTCGTTGTAGGCGATCTGCTTGGCTCGGCGGCGTTCGGTCTCGTCGATGGCCTGGGCCATCGAATCGGTGATCTTGTCGGCATAGAGATGAACCTCACCGGAGACGTTACGAGCGGCCCGGCCGATGGTCTGGATGAGACTGCGAGCCGACCGCAGGAAGCCCTCTTTGTCGGCATCGAGAATCGACACCAGTGACACTTCGGGAAGGTCCAGACCTTCCCGAAGCAGGTTGATCCCGATCAGCACGTCGTATTCACCGAGCCGGAGTTGCCGCAGCAGCTCCACCCGTCGCAGGGTGTCCACTTCGGAGTGCAGATACCGGACCCGGATTCCCGTCTCCAGCAGATAGTCGGTGAGGTCCTCGGCCATTTTCTTGGTGAGCGTGGTGACCAGCACCCGCTCGTCGCGTTCCGCGCGGGCGCGGATCTCGCCGATCAGGTCGTCGATCTGCCCCTTGGTCGGTTTGACGATGACCTGCGGATCGACCAGACCGGTCGGCCGGATGACCTGTTCGACGAACTCACCACCAGCCTGGCTGAGCTCATAGGGTCCTGGTGTGGCCGACAGGTAGACCGTCTGCCCGATGCGCTCGGCGAACTCTTCCCAGGTCAGCGGGCGGTTGTCGACCGCGGACGGCAACCGGAATCCGAAGTCGACCAGGTTGCGCTTACGGGACATGTCGCCTTCGTACATGCCACCGATCTGCGGAACGGTGACGTGGGACTCGTCGATGACCATGAGGAAGTCTTCGGGGAAATAGTCGATCAGCGTGGCAGGTGCCGAACCAGCCGCTCTGCCGTCGATATGACGCGAGTAATTCTCGATGCCCGAGCAGAACCCGACCTGCTTCATCATCTCGACGTCATAGTTGGTCCGCATCCGCAGGCGCTGCGCTTCCAACAGCTTGCCCTGGCCTTCCAACTCGGCCAGCCGCTCTTCCAACTCCTGCTCGATACTGGAGATGGCCATCGCCATCCGTTCCGGCCCCGCGACATAGTGCGTAGCCGGGAAGATGCGGAGCGAATCGACCTTCCGGACGACGTCACCGGTCAGGGGGTGCATGTAGTAGAGCGCTTCGATCTCGTCGCCGAAGTACTCGATGCGCACCGCCAGCTCTTCGTACGACGGGATGATCTCGACCGTGTCGCCGCGGACCCGAAACGAGCCGCGGGTGAAGGACATGTCATTGCGGGTGTACTGCACGTCGACCAACAGCCGCAGCAGCGCATCCCGTGGAACTTCCGTGCCGACCTGAAGCTCCACCGAGCGGTCCAGATACGACTGCGGGGTGCCAAGACCGTAGATGCACGACACCGAGGCCACCACCACGACGTCACGCCGCGACAACAGACTGGACGTGGCCGAGTGACGCAGCCGTTCGACATCGTCGTTGATCGAGCTGTCTTTCTCGATGTAAGTATCGGTCTGGGCGATATACGCCTCAGGCTGGTAATAGTCGTAGTACGAGACGAAGTACTCGACGGCGTTGTGCGGCAACATCTCCCGCAGCTCGTTGGCCAGCTGGGCGGCCAACGTCTTGTTCGGAGCCATCACCAGTGTGGGCCGCTGCAGCTTCTCGATCAGCCAGGCCGTGGTGGCCGACTTGCCGGTGCCGGTGGCCCCAAGGAGCACGACATCGCGCTCCCCATCGCGGATCCGGCGTTCTAGCTGTTCGATGGCCGCAGGCTGGTCCCCTGCCGGCTCATACTCGCTGACCACCTGGAAGCGGCCGTCGGAGCGGACCATGTCCTCGACAGGGCGGTGCTCCGAGTGTGCGAGCACCGGATGTTCGGTAGCGAAAGCCATGTTCACCAGGGTAGGCCGAGGCACCGACAAGTTCAGATCGGCCGCGATGGCCGACCTATGCTGGCATCATTCACCCGCCCAAGCATGAGACATTCGACGTCGCCGCCTACACGAATACCGATCCCAAGGGAATCGTGCGGGCCGTCGACGTGTACACCCAGCGGCCCTGGGGCTTGTACATGGCCAGGCCGACCCCGGGCCGAGCCCAGTTCCACTACCTGGAATCGTGGCTGCTCCCGACGCTGGGCCTGCGGGCGAACATCTTCCACTGGAACCCCGGCCATGAGCGCGACCAGGACTTCTACCTCGACATCGCCGAAATCACCGTGACCGGCCAGCTCTGGCACACCGTCGACCAGTATCTGGATCTGGTCGTGTACTCGGGCCGGCGCACCGAGCTCGTCGACGTGGACGAACTTCTGGAAGCCCACCAGATGGGCCTGATCTCCGCCGAAACTGCGGAACGGGCCATCGCCACGGCGACAGCTGCGGTTGACGGCTTGGCCAGGCACGAGTATGACCTGGTCAGCTGGTTACGTAGTAACGCTATGGACCTGTCGTGGCGATAGAAAATCGTGTCTGCGAACATAGGGCCTATGACACGTGCAGCGACCGCTGCGGCGTTGATGCTCACCGTTGGGGCTTTACTCACCCCGGCCACTGCATCGGCCGATCCGGAAAACCCGTCTCCCAGTACGGTCCAGCCGGCGCAGCAACCCGCGCCCGACCAGGGGCTGCTGTCCAACATCACCTACCGGGCGCGGATCGACGGGGTGTCCCGCGGCGCGACGATCACTTACGAAGCCGAAGGCAATCAACAGCAGACGGCCAACCCGACAATGATCCCCGGCCGAGTTTTCGAAGCCCAGACGGTCCTGCCGCAATCGGCGACCGCCACCATGCGCGTCTCGATCCAATGGCCCTACTCGGCCAACCTGCACTGCGAGATCCTGATCAACGATGCGCTGGTCGCCCAGGCTGATGACTTCATCTCCCCGCGGGCGCTACCGGTCAAGGACGATCCCGACTACGGCGCGCTGACGTGCGAGGCGCCGGTCGCCGGCGTGCCCAGCGCGCCGCCTCCGGCTGACGGTAATCCGGCGCCGCCCGCCGACGCACCACCTCCCGGCGCTGCCCCGCCGCCACCGCCTGCCACTTAGGTCCGCGTGCCACCCGCCGACCAGTCCGTGGCGTCGGCCCAGGCCCAGGCCCTCTGGTAGGCGTCGACGAGCCACGGTTCCTTGACGTCGGCGTAGGCGGCGGTGGTGCGGGCCTGTGTTTCGGCCGTTCGCTTGAGAGCCAGATAGTCATGCTGCACGTCGGGATTGGCTTTGAGCCAGTCGACGAACAGCAGCGCAAACTGCTGGTTCGGATAGCCGTCGACACGGATGTGCAGGTTGGTGGGCCGCCCCGGGTCGGCCGATCCGTGAAATCTCTTGCACCAGAACGACGGATCGTTCACACGGTCGAAGCCCGGCACCGAGCTACGGCCATCGGGCTTGGCGATATCACCGGTGACGGACTCCACCCGGGGGTAGCCGGCAGTCAGCAAGGCCTCGCTGAGCTCGTCGGCGGTATCGAGCGAATCGACGGTGACCTGGATATCGATGACGTCCTTGGCGTCCAAACCAGGAACCGCAGTCGACCCGATGTGGTCTATCCGCAGGGCTCGATGGCCACATGCCGTGTTCAGTCGCGCCACGATGCGGCTGGCCTGATCCCGCCACGACGGATCCGACGGAACCACGTGCGGCGCCACCTGTGCCGGCTGTCGGTCTTGCACGTTCTGGGCGAAGGGAATGATGCGGTCCTGCCATAGGGCGCGGGCCCGTTGTTCCAGATCGTCGGCGTCCCCGGAGTTGTCGAGCCACACATCGGCCACTGCCTGGCGCTGCTCCACGGTGGCCTGGGCGGCAATGCGGGCCCGCGCGTCTTCCTCGCTGAACCCCCGATATTCGATGAGCCGCTTGACCCGGACCTCGACGTCGGCGTTGACGATGATCACCAGCGGGAAGAACGGCGCCATCTGTGATTCGACCAGCAGTGGGATGTCCTCGACGATCACGGCATCATCGGCGGCAGCAGTGATCAGCTCTTCGCGGCGAGCCCCGACCAGCGGGTGCACGATGCCGTTGAGCGTCTTTCGCTTCTCGTCGTCACTGAAGGCGATGGCAGCCAACGCCGGCCGATTCAACGCCCCGCTGGGCAGCAGGATGTCGGAACCGAATGCCTCGACCAGCATGGCCAGCCCCTCCGTGCCGGGTTCGACGACCTCACGGGAGATGACATCTCCGTCGACGACGATGCCGCCCAGCTCCGAAAACGTCGATGACACAGTCGATTTCCCAGCGCCGATACCGCCGGTCAATCCGATCCTCAGCATGGCCTGCCCCTCAGAAATAAAACCGCGCAGGAAGTCCGAGGACTTCCTGCGCGGTTTTCAGTTGCGCGCCCACATTAGATGAGCGTGATCTACTACGCGTTTCCGGCGAGCTTCTCCCGCAGAGCGGCGAGTTGCGCATCGCTGGCGAGCGATCCGCCAGCGGACTCACCCTCCGAGCGAGACGAGCTGCTGGAGGTCGAGGGACGAGCTGCCTCTTCGGCCTCCGCCGCAGCGAACTTCTCCATCTGCGCGGTGTGCATCTTGTGCCGGCGCTCGGCCTCGGCGTACCGGGCCTCCCACTCCGTGCGCTGCTTGTCGAAGCCTTCCAACCATTCGTTGGTCTCGGCGTCGAAGCCCTCCGGGAAGATGTAGTTGCCCGCCTCGTCGTAGCTGTCGGCCATGCCGTACTTCGACGGGTCGAACTCCTCGGTGTAGTCCTCGTTGGCCTGCTTGAGGCTCAGCGAGATCCGACGACGCTCCAGGTCGATGTCGATGACCTTGACCATCGCGTCGTCACCGACTGCGACAACCTGATCCGGCACCTCGACGTGGCGCTCGGCCAGCTCGGAGATATGCACCAGGCCCTCGATCCCCTCTTCGACGCGGACGAACGCACCGAACGGGACCAGCTTGGTGACCTTGCCCGGCACGATCTGCCCGATGGCATGCGTGCGGGCGAAGTGACGCCAGGGGTCTTCCTGAGTTGCCTTGAGCGACAGTGAAACCCGCTCGCGGTCCATGTCGACGTCGAGCACCTCGACGGTGACCTCGTCGCCCACCTGGACAACCTCGGACGGGTGGTCGATGTGCTTCCACGACAGCTCGGAAACGTGCACCAGGCCGTCGACGCCGCCGAGATCGACGAAGGCGCCGAAGTTGACGATCGAGGAAACGACACCCTTGCGGATGGCGCCCTTGGTGAGCTGGTTGAGGAACTCGCTGCGCACCTCGGACTGGGTCTGCTCCAGCCAGGCGCGGCGGCTCAGCACCACGTTGTTGCGGTTCTTGTCCAGCTCGATGATCTTGGCTTCGATCTCCTTGCCGATGTACGGCTGAAGATCGCGCACCCGACGCATCTCGACGAGCGAGGCAGGCAGGAAGCCGCGGAGACCGATGTCGAGGATGAGGCCGCCCTTGACGACCTCGATGACGGTGCCCTTGACGGCCTCGTCCTTTTCCTTGAGCTCCTCGATCGTGCCCCAGGCGCGCTCGTACTGCGCACGCTTCTTGGACAGGATCAGGCGGCCTTCTTTGTCCTCTTTAGTGAGAACCAGGGCTTCGACCTCATCGCCGACGGACACAACCTCATTGGGGTCGACGTCGTGCTTGATCGAAAGTTCGCGAGAAGGGATGACCCCTTCAGTTTTGTAGCCGATGTCGAGCAAGACTTCGTCGCGGTCGACCTTGACGATGGTCCCTTCGACGATGTCGCCATCGTTGAAGTATTTGATGGTCTTGTCGATGGCGGCGAGAAAGTCCTCAGCCGAGCCGATATCGTTGACGGCTACTTGCGGCGAGGTTGCGACGGGACTTGGCATATTGTTGGGTTGCTCCGGACACGTTTGATCGTAGGGATAAGTGGGTGACGAGATTTGTGGAGATTTCGTGTGTACCCATGATCAAGCACACAAGTACGGCCCAAGGTTACTCGACGGGGTACACGCAGGACAAACCCGGTCCTGACCTTCCCGCATTCCTGGGTATCCGCAGATAATCTGCGGCGTGGGGAATTCACCTATATCTCTCCCGACCGCCGGTTTCAGCTTCCCGATCGGGCCGCTGCCCAAGAAACTCCGCAAAGTCGGCGCACCTCTGGGCGTGGTCATCGCGTTGGGCACCGTCACCGGCCTGGTGGTGATCCTGCTGACGGCATCCAATCCGGTGGGCACCGCCGTCGGATTCTTCCTGGCGAGCATCGCAATGACGATCGTCGTCCTCGCCTATCTTTGGCTTGACCGCTGGGAGCCGGAGCCGCCGCGGCTGCTCGTCCTCGCCTTTGTCTGGGGCGCGTCGGTGGCGGTCGTCATCTCGATCGTTCTCGAGCTCTACTTCGGGTCAGCGCTGGCCACCGGCGATGACGCGACCGACAACTTCGTCAGCACCGGGATCGGTGCGCCGATCATCGAAGAAGCCCTCAAAGGGTTGTTCCTGGTGCTGATGATGACTGGCCGTCGACGCAACGAACTCAACTCGCTGACCGACTGTCTGGTCTATGCAGGCCTCACCGCCGCGGGTTTCGCGTGGCTGGAGAACATCGCCTACATCGCCAACGGCGAATCGCTGGGCGAATCGCTGCTCGTCGCCGCGATGAGGTTGATCATGGGGCCGTTCGCGCACCCTCTATTCACCACCATGACCGGAATCGGCGTGTACTTCGCCCTGCAGCGGCGCGGCATCGTGGCGAGAGCCGGCTGCATCCTGCTGGGCTACGCGGGTGCGGTGATCATGCACGCGCTGTGGAACGGCTCAGCGTTGTTCGGCGTCGAGACCTACTTCTTGGTCTATCTGTCCTGGATGGTGCCCGTGTTCCTGCTGGCCATCTGGCTCGCGGTCCATAGCCGCCGTCGGGAGCAGCAGATAGTGGCCGCCACACTGCCGGGCATGGTCCAGGCCAACCTCATCACCGCCAACGAGGCGACATGGCTGGGTTCCATTCGCACTCGCAAACTCGCGGCCGCGACCGTCCGCCGGATCGGCGGGAAGCCAGCGGCGACGGTGGTGCGACGCTTCGCCGCTCAGGTGGTCGAGCTGGCCTTCGTGCGCGACCGCATCGACCGCGGCTTCGGCGACCAGCGGGTGTACGCGTTGCTCACCGAGGAGACACAGGCATTGCGCGATATCCGCGCTGCGGCGGCCCACCCGACCTTGCAGTGGCTGGCGGGATACCGCCTCCCCAGCTAGTGCGCGGCGGCGTCCCAGCTGCGGCCGTAACCAACCGAAACCTCCAGCGGGACATCCAACGGGTACGCACTGCCCATCTTGTCGCGCACCAAGGCTTCGACCTGTTCGCGTTCGCCGTCGGCGATCTCCAGGAGCAGTTCGTCGTGCACCTGCAGCAGAATCCGGGAGGTCAACTTTGCCTCCCGCAAACCCGCGGCCACGTCGATCATCGCCACCTTGATGATGTCGGCGGCACTGCCCTGGATAGGGGCGTTGAGGGCAGCCCGTTCGGCAGCTTCCCGGACGTTGCGGTTACTGCTGTCGAGCTCGGGCAGGTAACGCCGCCTGCCGAGCACGGTTGAGGTGTATCCGTCCTTACGGGCCTGGTCGACGACGGCCTGCAGGTAGTCGCGGATGCCGCCGAACCTGGCGAAGTACTGGTCCATCTGGACCTTCGCCTCTTCGGTGGAGATCTTGAGCTGCGAGGCCAGGCCGTAGGCGCTCAGTCCGTAGGCCAGGCCGTACGACATCGCCTTCACGCGGCGTCGCAGCTCCGCGGTGACCTCGTCGATCGGCACCCCGAATGCGCGCGACGCGACGAACGAGTGCAGATCTTCGCCGGTGTTGAACGCTTCGATAAGGCCTTCGTCTTTAGACAGATGCGCCATGATGCGCATCTCGATCTGGCTGTAATCCGCGGTCATCAGCTCGACGTAGCCATTACCGACGACGAATGCATCCCGGATCTCGCGGCCGGCCTCGGTACGGATCGGTATGTTCTGCAGGTTGGGTTCCGTAGAAGAAAGCCTGCCAGTGGCCGCGATGGTCTGGTTGAAGGTGGTGTGGATACGGCCGTCGCTGGCCACGGAGTTCAGCAGTCCGTCGACGGTGACCTTGAGCCGGGTGACGTCGCGGTGCACCAGCATGTGCTCCAGGAACGGGTGGCCGGTTTTCTCAAACAGTGACTGCAGGGCGTCCGCATCGGTGGTGTAGCCGGTCTTGGTGCGTTTGGTCTTCGGCATCTCTAGCTCGTCGAAGAGCACGACCTGAAGCTGTTTGGGCGAGCCGAGGTTGATCTGCTTGCCGATGACGGCGTAGGCAGCCTCGGCAGCGTCACGGATCTGCCCGGCGAACTGTGACTGCAAGGTGGTGAGCTTGTCGATGTCGACGGCGATACCTGCGGTCTCCATGCCCGCGAGCGCCTGCTGGACGGGCAGTTCCATGTTCTGCAGTAACGAGGAGGAGTCGATCCGCGCCAGCTCGACATCGAGCGCCTCGGCCAGATCGGCAACCGCACCGGCGCGCAGGATCAATGTCTGGACTGCCTGATCATCCACGCCGTCACTGTCGTCGAGAAGTGAAAGCTGTTGCTGCTCAGGGTTATCCGCACGCAATTCTCGACGCAGGTAGCGCAGCGACAGGTCATCGAGAGCGAAACTGCGTTGACCGGGCCGGACCAGGTAGGCCGCCAGCGCGGTGTCGGAGGTGACCCCGTCCAGGGCCCAACCGCGCCCCTCGAGGTCGTGGATGGCCAGCTTCGCTTCATGCAGCGCCTTGGTCGAGCCAGGATCGGCAAGCCAGGCAGCCAGGGCCTTCTCGTCGTCGGAATTCAGCGTCGTGGTGTCGAGGTAGCAGCCCTCGCCGTCGGCAGCGACGATGGCCACCGCGGTGGCATCGGCGTCGAACGCCAGGTGGGTGCCGACCACGGCCAGCCCGGAGCGGCCGCCGACCGTATGCTCAGCCAGCCAGGCCGACAATACGCCGGGCTCCAGCGCCCCCCCGCGCACGTCGAAACCTTCGTCAACCTCCGGATCGGCGGAGGCCAGCGTGTCGAACAGACGGTCCCGCAACACCCGGAACTCCAGGTCGTCGAACAGCCGGTGGATGTGGTCACGATCCCACGGTTGCATGCGCAGGGTGTCCGGGGTCTGCGCCAGTGGCACGTCTTTGACCAGCTCGGTGAGCTCGCGGTTGAGCACCACCGACGGCAGGTGCGCCCGCAGTGCGTCGCCGACCTTGCCTTTCACGCCGTCGACGCCGTCGACCAGAGCCTGCAGCGACCCGTACTCGGCGATCCACTTGGTCGCGGTCTTCTCGCCGACCCCGGGGATGCCGGGGAGATTGTCACTGGGGTCGCCGCGCAGTGCGGCGAAGTCCGGGTACTGGGTGGGCGTGAGGCCGTACTTCTCCTGCACTGCGTCCGGGGTGAAGCGAGTCAGCTCGCTGACCCCCTTGCGGGGGTAAAGCACGGTGACGTCATCGCTGACCAGCTGCAGAGCGTCACGGTCACCGGTGACGATGAGCACCCGGTACCCCTCGGCCTGGGCCTGGGTGGCCAGGGTGGCGATGATGTCGTCAGCCTCGAATCCCGGTTCGGCGAGCACCGTGATGCCCAACGCGACCAACACTTCCTTGGTGATGTCGATCTGACCGCGGAATTCGTCCGGGGTGGCCGACCGCCCCTCTTTGTACTCGGGGTACTTCTCCTTGCGGAACGTCTGCCGAGAGACGTCGAATGCCGCCGCGACATGGGTGGGGCCCTCGTCGCGCAGCAGGTTGATCAGCATCGCCGTGAAGCCGTAGACCGCGTTGGTGGTCAGGCCACCCTGGGTCTTGAAGTTCTCGGCAGGCAAAGCGTAAAAGGCGCGGAAGGCCACCGAATTGCCGTCCAGCAGCATCAATGTGGGCTTGGCGTCGGTCTTCTTCGCTGCTGCCGTCTTACCGGGAACGGTCTTGGCTGGGCTCACGGCCCTACTCTATGCATCCGCCCCGACACGAAGTAATCGCCGAGCCTTCTCGACGAGGACTCGAGCCGCCGGACTGATCGGTCCGGCCGAGCGCCAGGCGAGCACCAGGCGCCCCCGTAGCTCGGGCACGATGGGTAGCGGATGCAGGCCGGTGCGGTTGCGCGCTACCGAGCTCGGCACAATCGCCACGCCGAGACCGCGCTCGGCCAGGTCCGCGAGTGCCTGCGGCGTAGTGGCTTCGAAGGCGACCCGCGCCCTGATGCCCGCGGCGGCGAACGCCGAGTCCAGTTGATGCCGGATGCCGGATCCCACCGGCAGCGCGATCAGCGGACGCTGCCCGAGCTCCTCGAGGGTGACGCTCGGCCGGTCAGCCCACCCGTCGTCGGACGCGACCGCGGCGTCGATCGCTTCGTCGGTGACGATCTCGATGTCGAGTCCGTCCGGTCGTTCGTCGGAACCGATCGACACGACGGCCGCATCAAGGCGGCCGCTGCGGACGCCGTCGATCAGCGCGTCAGAAGTGTCCGTGCACAAAGTGATCTCGACATTCGGGTGGTCGGCGTGAAAGTCGGCCAGCAGAGCGGGCGTGTCGACGTTGTGCGAGGTGACCGTGCCGAGCGTCACGGTGCCGTACACCAGATCCGTCAGCTCCTGTACCGCGCGGCGGGCGTCGGACACCGCCTGCAGCGCCGCCCTGGCGAACGGCAGCATCGCCTCGCCGGCAGCGGTCAAGCGGATCTGCCGACGGGTCCGGTCCACCAGCAGCTGGCCCAGTTCACGTTCCAACCGTGCAATCTGGGCGCTGACCGCTGGTTGCACGACGTGGATCCGCTCGGCCGCCCTGGTGAAATTGGCTTCGTCGGCGACCGCGACGAAGTACTCGAGCTGCCGCAGTTCCATAAGTGATCACTATAGTTTCATTCCAATATTGGTATTGGACTTATCATTCCTGGTCACCGACGCTGGAGTCATGACCGAAACAGCAGAGGTACTCATCGCCGGCGGTGGGATCGGCGGTCTGACCGCAGCCCTGACCCTCAACGCGCGGGGCATCACCAGCACCGTCATCGATGGCGCTCGCGAATTGACCCCGCTCGGCGTAGGGATCAACCTGCTTCCCCACGCGGTCCGTGAACTCGACGAGCTCGGTCTGGGACGGGCCCTGGCCGATATCGCGGTAGCCCCAACCAAGATTTCGTTCTTCAGTTCTGAAGGCGACCTGTTGTTCCAGGAACCGCGCGGTATCGCCGGCGGCTATGCCTACCCGCAGTACTCGGTTCATCGCGGAGAACTGCACATGCTTCTGCTCGCGACGGTACGCGACCGGTTGGGCCCTGACGCGGTACTCACCGGCACCCGGCTCAGCGGGTTCGACGACTCCCCCGGTGTCGTCACCGCGCACACCTCCCGCGGTGAGATGGCTGCGCACATACTGATCGGGGCCGACGGTGTCCACTCCGTGGTCCGCGCCCAGTTGCATCCCGAGAACGATCAGCTGATGTGGTCGGGAGTCCGGATGTTCCGTGGTGCAACACCGGCCGAGCCCTTCCTCGACGGTCAGACGATGGCCATCGTCAAAGGGCCGGCCGGCGTCGATCTCATCACCTACCCGATCGGCGGCGGTCTCACCAATTGGGTTCTGCAGGTTCCCGAATCGACGCCCGGACCGCTACCCGGTGACGCGGGTTGGAATGTCGCCGCCGACGTCGACGCGGTGGCCGCGCGGGTGAGCAGCTGGCAACTGGACTGGCTCGACCCCGCCGCGATGGTGCGCGCCAGCAGCGTCGCCTTCGAGTACCCCATGGTCGATCGGGACGCGCTGCCATGGTGGGGCACCGGGAACGTCACCCTGCTCGGCGATGCCGCCCATCCGATGTATCCCGTTGGGGCCAATGGGGGTTCACAGGCCATCCTCGATGCGCGGGTGCTCGCCGACGAACTGCTCCGTGACTTCGGCCCAGGCCTACGCACCTACGAGGACAACCGACGAGCAGCGACCGCCGAGATCGTCGCGGCCAACCGGGAGATGCACGCCTCGGGAGTCAGCCGGCGCCGGGAGGACCTGGCTGCTGCCGCCGCGAAATACCGGAGGGATACTAAAGCAGATGGGTACGCCAGCTCATCGCTGACCGGATAGCCAAGGGCGCCTTGGTGATTGGATTCGAACGCCAGGGTCGCGCGCATGCAGACCCACTGGGAGCAGATCATTTCGGAATCCGGCCTTAATGCCGGGCGCTATTGAGTGCGGGTACGGATGTACGGGTCCGTCTTCAACACCGGTAGCGGAAAGAGGTGGTCGGTCTCCGTGGCATCGAGGCTGTCATAGAGGCCAATGCTGTAGGGGCCGGCGGCCTCAACCCGCATCGGCAGGTATTGGACGAGGACACGAAACTTCACCGGGTTGGGCGGGTTGTCGTCCCAATGCCAACCGAACTCCAGGCTGCCGACGCGCTCCCCCGCCGGCGAGGTGGCCACGATGTACCGGACAGGGTCGTAATCGGCGCCGCCGAGTGCGTAAAACGCCACGACCATCGGCACGGTGAGCTGCGAAGGAAAGCTCTTTACATAGCAGCTGGTCATAGGAAAGCCCTTCGTGTCGACGCCGCCAGCATCGTTGTAAACGGCGCTAAGCGACGGCGCGAACGCGACTACTCGCATACTTTCTCCTCCAGCTCGGTGGCAGCCAGCCACAGCCCATAGATGTGCTTCAGCCGTGGACAGCCAAGGCCCGTCTCAGGTCCCGCGGTCCGGTGGGGACGTTTTCGCCGACCATACGACCTGTTCCCTACCCCGCGGGAATTCCAGTCGGCAAACCCAGTTCGCATAGAAACGTGAAGTGAGCTAACCAGAAATGCCCTGCGATGTCTCGCTTTTCGCGCGCACTACGAGTGAGGTGCGGTTAGATCTGGCCACCGTCAGACCGGGGCTGCGAGGCGACACCCGAAGCGCTGCCTTCTGTCTTGGTCGACATCGGCAGCCAGCTAAACTGCAACACGTTTCAGTTTCGGGGTCGTCATCCATTAAGCTGAGCCGGTGCCTGGGTCTTCGGATGTGCAACAACAACTACCGGCTATCGACGGGTGGTTCACCACCGGTGACGACGGTAAGACCCATTTGATCGCAGGTAAATGCACGCAATGCGGGACCTACGTGTTCCCCCCGCGGGCCACCAACTGCCCCAATCCGGCCTGTGTCGGCGACGACCTCGAGCAGGTGCCACTATCCCGGCGCGGCACTCTGTGGAGCTACACCGAGAACCAGTACGCCCCGCCCCCACCGTATCCGTCCCCGGATCCGTTCGAGCCATTCGCGGTTGCCGCCGTGGAACTCGCTGCCGAGGGGATCATCGTGTTGGGCAAGGTCGTCGAGGGAACGCTGGCCGCCGACCTCAAGGTCGGGATGGAGATGGAATTGACCACGATGCCGCTCTACACCGACGAGGACGGATTCGTTCGTACCGTCTACGCATGGGAGATAGCGGAATGAGCACTGGAACTCCGGAGCCGCTGTATATCCTCGGCGCGGGCATGCACCCGTGGGGCAAATGGGGCCGCGACTTCACCGAGTACGGCGTCGTCGCCGCCCGCGCCGCGCTCGCCGAAGCAGGCCTGGACTGGCGCCAGATCCAGCTGGTCGCCGGTGCCGACACCATCCGCAACGGCTATCCCGGCTTCGTCGCCGGTGGCACCTTCGCCCAGAAACTCGGCTGGAACGGGGTGCCCGTCAGTTCCAGCTATGCCGCGTGCGCGTCCGGCTCGCAAGCACTGCAGAGCGCCCGCGCCCAGATCCTGGCCGGCTTCTGTGACGTCGCGCTCGTTATCGGCGCCGACACCACCCCCAAAGGGTTTTTCGCCCCCGTCGGCGGGGAACGTAAGAACGATCCCGACTGGCAGCGCTTCCACCTGATCGGTGCCACCAACCCGGTGTACTTCGCGCTACTGGCGCGGCGCAGGATGGACCTCTACGGCGCCACGCTCGAGGACTTCGCCCAGGTGAAAGTCAAGAACGCTCAGCACGGCTTGCAGAACCCCAACGCCCGGTTCCGCAAGGAAGTCTCGGCCGAGGACGTGCTGGCCAGTCCTGTCGTCTCCGACCCACTGCGCCTGCTCGACATCTGCGCCACGTCCGACGGTGCAGCCGCCTTGATCGTGGCCAGCAAGGCGTTCACCGAGAAGCATCTCGGTTCCGTCGAGGGCGTACCGTCGGTCCGCGCGGTGTCCACCGTGACCCCTCGCTACCCGCAGCACCTGCCCGAATTGCCCGATATCGCCACCGATTCCACTGCGGTCGTCGCGGCGCCCGAGCGGGTGTTCAAAGACCAGATCCTCGATGCCGCTTATGCCGAAGCCGGTATCGGACCCGAGGACCTGAGCCTGGCCGAGGTCTACGACCTATCGACGGCACTCGAGCTGGACTGGTACGAGCACCTGGGTCTGTGCGCGAAAGGCGAAGCCGAGGCTCTGCTGCGCAGCGGGGCCACGACTATCGGCGGCCGGATTCCGGTCAATCCATCCGGCGGGCTGGCCAGTTTCGGCGAAGCCATCCCCGCCCAGGCAATCGCCCAGGTCTGCGAACTTCATTGGCAGCTCAAGGGGCAGGCCATCGGACGTCAGGTCGAGGGCGCCTCCGTCGGCGTCACCGCCAACCAGGGCCTCTTCGGCCACGGCTCGTCGGTTATCGTCGCGAGGTAGGCGGCTTCGCCCTCGCACTCGTGCCTAGGTTCAGCACATCGTCATCTCCGTCAACGTCAAACCCGGCAGCCGGAAAGGCCCCCTCGTCGAGGTCGATGATGCAGGCGGCCTGACGCTCTATGTCCGCGAGCGGGCTGTCGACGGGAAGGCGAACGTCGCTGCCACCCGGTTACTTGCCGAGCATCTCGGCGTCCCGCGCAGCCGCGTGCGTCTCATCGGCGGTGCGGCTGCGCGGGTGAAGCGCTTCCGAATCGACTGAAGCGCTGCCGACGAATGTGTGCAGACTACGTGAATTGCGCGGCGTGCCATGCAGGGACTCGCGGGCTCGAGCAGAGGTGCGAGTCAGGCGACGCCGAGATAGGCGGCGCGAATACTGTCGTCGGCCAACAATTCCCGGGCCGACCCACTGCGGGTGACGGTTCCGGTCTCCAGGATGTAGGCCCGATCGGACCGACTCAGCGCCTGCTGTGCATTCTGTTCGACCAGCAGCACGGTGGTGCCTTGCTTGTTGATCTCGGAGATGATCTTGAAGATCTGCGAGATCACCATCGGCGCCAGCCCCATCGATGGTTCGTCGAGCAGCAACACAACCGGTCGGGCCATCAGCGCCCGACCGATAGCCAGCATCTGCTGCTCGCCGCCGGAGAGCGTGCCGCCGACCTGGGTGCGCCGCTCGGCCAGGCGCGGGAATGTCTCGAATACCCACTCGAGCTTCTCGCGGTGCTCGGCTTTGGTCGGGAACTTCCTTCCATAGCAGCCCATTTCGAGGTTTTCGGTAACGGTCATCCCGGGGAAGACGCCGCGCCCCTCCGGAGCCTGGATAAGCCCTTCGCCGACCCGTCTGTACCCTTTGACCCGGGTGACGTCCTGCCCCTGGAACCACACCGACCCTGAGGTCGCGGGCCGCAGACCGGAGATCGCGCGCATCAGCGTGGTCTTGCCCGCGCCGTTTGCGCCTAGCAGGGTGACCAGCTCACCCTCCCGCACGATCAACGAAACACCGTGCAGGGCTTCGATTCTGCCGTAATGCACGACGAGATCGCGGACTTCGAGAAGGACCGGCCGCCCGTCGCCCACCGGGGGTCCCGGGTTGGTCTCAGTCGAGTTCGTCATCAGGCACTCCCAGGTAGGCGGCGATGACCTTGGGGTCGTCGCGGATTTCGGCGGGGAGCCCGTCGGCGATTTTGCGGCCGAATTCCAGCACGACGATCCGGTCGGTCACCCCCATGACCAACCGCATGTCGTGCTCGATCAGCAACACGGTGTAGCCGTCATCACGGATGGCCTTGATCAGCTCGATCAGGGCGGCCTTCTCACTCGGGTTGAAACCGGCCGCCGGTTCGTCCAGGCACAGTAGCTTCGGTTCGGTGGCCAGCGCCCGGGCGATTTCCAGCCGCCGCTGATCACCGTAGGGCAGGTTTTTGGCCTTCTCTTCGCCGCGGTGGGCGATGCCGACGAATTGCAAAAGCGCAGCGGCTTTTTCGATGGCTGAGTGCTCTTCCCGGCGATGCCGCGGGGTGCGGAACACCGCGCCGGGCACCGAGGTCTTGTGCCGGGCGTCGGTGCCGACGACGACGTTCTCCAACGCCGTCATCTCGCCCCACAGTCGGATGTTCTGGAAGGTGCGGGCGATGCCGCGGCGGGTGATCTCGTGGCGTTTGATCCGGCCCAGTGGCGCGCCGTCGAAGGTTACCGAACCCGAAGTAGGCCGATACACCCCGGTGATCGCGTTGAAGCAGGTGGTCTTCCCGGCTCCGTTGGGCCCGATCAGGCCGAGGATTTCGCCGCGTTTGATGGTGAAGCTGACGGAGTCGAGCGCGGTCAGCCCGCCGAACTTGACGGTGAGATCACTGGTTTCCAAGAGCGTTTCACCCTCGGAGGCGTGCACGTCCCGGTGCAGAGCGGCCAGGCTTTCGTCGATCGGGGTGTCTGGGTCGCCGTGGGTGTCGGCGCGCACGGCCTCGTTCATGCGGCCGCCTTCGAATCGTCGGCTCTGCGCAACAGATAGCGCGCTCGTTTGCCGTAGGCGAGTAACTGCTGGCGCACCGGGAACAGGCCCTGTGGGCGGAAGATCATCAGCAGGACCAGTGCCAGACCGAAGAACAGATACTTCAGGTCACCGAGGTTGACCCCGAACAGATGCACGCCCAACAGCCGGTTCGGCAGGTAGACGATGATGAACGCGCCGAAGATGACGCCGAGCTTGTTGCCTTGGCCGCCGAGCACCACGGCCGACAGGAACAGCATCGAGTTGATGATGTTGAAGTTGGTCGGGGCCACGAACTGAACTTGGCCGGCATAGAGGGCACCCGACAGACCACCGATACCGGCGCCGATCGTGAATGCCCACAACTTGAAGCGAAACGTGTTGACGCCCATCACCTCCGCGGCGTCTTCGTCTTCGCGGATCGCCACCCACGCACGCCCGACTCGGCTGCGTTCGAGGTTTCCGACCATCAGCAGGATCACGGCGACGAAGATCAAACCGAGCCAGTACCACCAGGTGCCGTTGTTGACGTTGCCCATCGCATTGGCGCCGGAGAAGTAGCCGTCGTGGACCTTGCTCTCCCCCAGTCGCGGGAAGGCGATCGATCCGAGCCCGCGGGAGCCGTTGGTCACGTCGTTGAGGTTGTCGGCCAGCAGTCGGATGATCTCGCCGAAGCCGAGGGTCACGATGGCCAGGTAGTCGCCGCGCAACCGCAGGGTCGGAAAGCCGAGGATGAGCCCGGCCAGCGCAGTGAACGCGATCGCCAGCGGCACACACGACAACCAGGCCCAGTCGCTGCTGAAGAAACCGTGGGGGCCCATCTGGTTCCATGGGCTCTGTGGGCTGGTGATCAGCGCGACGGTGTACGCGCCGACGGCATAAAAGCCGACGTATCCCAGGTCGAGCAGGCCGGCCTGCCCGACGACGACGTTCAGGCCGATGGCGACGATGGCTATCATCGCGAATTGGGCCATCACACCGTCGAAACTGACTCCGGGGGTGTCGATGAACCCAGGTGTGTAGATCGGCAACAACGTCATCACGGCGAAGCCGATGACACCGAAGGCCCACTTCTGGACCCGTCCGAGGTTCCCCCACCAGTCGCGAATCGCATCGCCAGGTGCCGCGGCCGAGCGCTTCTTGGCGTGCCTGTTCGGGGCGGGCGATGGTGCCGGCGATGTTTCGGGCGTCGTCATGCTCGTGCCTTCCCGAGGCTTTCGCCGAGTATGCCGGTCGGCCGGATCAACAGCACCAGGACCAGCAGCACGAAAGCCACCACGTCGCGCCACTGGGTGCCGAACACGATCTGGCCGTACATCTCCATGACGCCGAGGATCAGACCACCGAGCAGCGCACCGCGCAGGTTACCGATGCCACCGAGAACGGCGGCGGAGAACGCCTTGATGCCCAGCAGGAAGCCGCCGGAGTAGATGATGCCCTGCGGCACCTTGAGCGTGTAGAGCAGCGCAGCCGCGCCGGCGAGCAGACCGCCGATCAGGAAGGTGGTCATGATGATCCGCTCCCGCGAGACGCCCATCAGTGTCGCGGTCGTCGGATCCTGGGCGACCGCGCGGATACCGCGGCCGAACTTGGTGCGGTTGATCACCACATCGGTTATCAGGGCCAGGATCAGCGCCGCGGCGATGATCACCAGCGTCACATTGGTGACGGTCGCGCCGAGGATGGTGAACTGAGTCTTGGGCTGCACCAGGATGATCGGCTGCTGGGCATTGTTGCCGCCATAACCCTTGATCAGCTGTGGCAGGATGAAGTGCACGAACTCCTGGATCACGAACGACATACCGATCGCGGTGATCAGGAAGGTCAGCGGGCGCGCGTTGCGCTTCCGCAAGGGCCGATAGGCGACGAATTCCAGTCCGACAGCAGCGGATCCGGAGACGAGCATCGCGAACAACATCGCGATGCCCAGATACAGCACGGTCAGCAGCACACCTTTGCTGTAGGCATCGCCGCTCGGGGTGAAGCCGAGGATCATGTCAAGGCAGAAGTAAGCCCCGAACATGCCGAGCATGAAGATTTCGGAGTGGGCGAAGTTGATCAACCGCAGCACACCGAACACCAACGTGTAGCCGACTGCCACCAGCGCGTATATCGCGCCCCAGGATAGACCGTCGATTGTTAACTGCCAGAAGCTATTTCGCAGACCTTCCAGGTTGAAACCGATGTTGGCTGCGAGACAGGCGTACTGGCCGAGGCAATCATGGATCATCCGGGGGCGGCTCCTCGCGTAGAACGAGCTTCAGCGAGAACGCGTCCGGGCCAGGCGGGCCCGGACGCGTCTCACGGACGGTGCTACTGAACCTTGTACATCCAGATCAGAGTGGTGGTGAGCTCACCGGTGTCGGTCCACTGGTACTTACGTGCCACACCCTGGCCCTGGTAGTTCTTCACCCAGTCCAGCAGATCGGGGCGGGTGATCTTGCCCGCGTCGATGCCCTTCAGCATGATCGTGCCGAGGTCGTAACCCTCGGTGCTGTAGGTGCCGGGCTCCTGACCGAACTTCTCGGTGTACTGCTTGGCGAAATCACCGGTGGCCGGCCCGCACGGGCAGGACAGCAGCGCGTCCTTGGACGCTTCGCCGGCCTGCTTGACGAACTCGGGGTCCTTGGTGCCATCAGCGCTGACGAACTTGCCGGTATAGCCGCCGTCGCGCAGCTGCTGCACAAACGGTGCCGCCTCGGCGTAATAACCGCTGTAGAACACCGAATCCGGCGACGCACCCTTGACCTGGTTCACCGCGGCGGAGAAGTCCTTGTCGCCCTTCTTCACCGAGATGTTGCAGGCGGAGTCCGCCACGGGTCCGAGGGTCTCCCGGACCGCTTGGGCCAGACCGAGGCCGTAGTCGGTGCTGTCGTCGACGACGCAGACCTTCTTGTTGCCGAGGTTGTTCTTCAGATAGTTCGCCACCGACGGACCCTGGACACCGTCGTTGGCGAGTCCGCGGAAGAAGGTCTTCCAACCGTTTTCCGACAGCGTCACGTTGGTGGCCGACGCGGTCGCGGCCACCAGGCCGGCCTGGTCGAACACCTGACCGGTGGCCTTGGTCTCGCCCGAGAATGCCGGGCCGACCAAGCCGATGGTGAAGGCATCGTCGACGATCTGCGGGGCGACCTGCGTCGCCTTCTGCGGATCACCTTCGGTGTCAAAGGTCTTCAGCTGCACCTGGCACCCGGCGTTGGCCGCATTGTGCTGGTCGATGGCCAACTGCACGCCATTCTTGATGTTGATCCCGAGGGCGGCATCCGGTCCGGTCAGTGCGCCGGCCATCGCCAGCGACAGCGGAGGGCAGGTGGCCTTTCCGTCACCCGCCGGGTTGGCGGGCACGGCGCCCGCTTCTGGCTTGACCTCGGCACCGTTCTGATCGATCTGGACCTGCTCGACGATCTTCAGATCGCTTTGAGCCGCCCCTTCTTCGGGCTTGGACTGGTTGCAGCCGGCAATGCCCATGACTAGCAGGGCTGCCGAACTCAGAGCGAATGCACTCCGTGTCGCGCGACCGCGCACGTTTCACCTCCGGGTCAGTGGTCATCTCGGCATCGGCCGGACAGCCAGCTGGCTGGTCCGTCGAGGCTTCGGTCAAAACATAGCCAACGCATCGCCGAATCGCGTGGTGTTGACCAACGCTGGTCGCGCCGTCATGGGCGCCCCCGAGTAAACAACGCGGTCAGCGCAGTCATCTCACAGAAAACAACCAGCTGGGAAACGCAGTATTA
Source organism: Mycolicibacterium komossense (assembly GCF_025822605.1). Classification (GTDB taxonomy): domain Bacteria; phylum Actinomycetota; class Actinomycetes; order Mycobacteriales; family Mycobacteriaceae; genus Mycobacterium; species Mycobacterium komossense. The sequence goes on from NZ_JACKTY010000028.1 coordinate 192,155, forward strand.
ACGCGCGCGTCGTGCCCCACTACTCCGATGGAGCAGGGTCTTTCGGCGTGTCGAGAGTCTCCAGGACCACTTCTGCTACGCGCTTCATGGTGGTGCGGCGGTCCATAGCGGCCCGCTGAATCCACTTGAACGCCTCGGGCTCGCTCATCCCCTGCTTTGTCTGCAGCAAACCCTTTGCGCGCTCGACGAGCTTGCGGGTCTCCAGCCGGTCCGACAGCGTGGCAACTTCGTGTTCCAACGCCGAGATCTCGCTGAACCGGCTGACCGCGAGTTCGATGGCCGGAATCAGATCGGTGATCGAGAAGGGTTTGACCAGGTAGGCCATGGCGCCGGCGTCGCGGGCCCGCTCGACGAGATCGCGCTGGCTGAATGCGGTGAGGACCAGAACCGGCGCGATCCGCTTGGCGGCGATCTCCGACGCCGCGTCGATGCCGTCGCGGCGCGGCATCTTCAGGTCCATGATCACCAGGTCGGGCATCAGCTTCTCGGCCAGCTCGACCGCTTCCTGCCCGTCGCCGGCTTCGCCGACAACGTCGTAGCCCTCTTCGCGCAACATCTCGGCGAGGTCTAGACGGATGAGAGCTTCGTCCTCGGCGATCAGCACGCGGTGCGTCGTGGTCGCCTCAGGGTCTGTCGTTGGCCCAGTCATGACGCCATTGTGTCGCGGCGGGCGGCAAAGGGCGACCTCGGGCGCTACCGGACCACGGAGTGCGGGGTCCGGCGGGGCATCCTCTATGGTGGTTACCCGCAAGCCCTCGTATCCCAATTGGCAGAGGAAACGGATTCAAAACCCGTGCAGTGTGAGTTCGAGTCTCACCGAGGGCACCACTACTGGCAGTTCGCCTTCATGTCCTTCAGTGGCTGGCGGATGCCCCTGAGATCAGCCTGCGCCTGCGGGTTGCTCGCGTAGTAGGCATCGATCTGGCTCTTGGCCTGCGCCTTCGGCACCCCCTTGAGGGAGGAGAAGAACGCGTTCACGTCGGGGTGGGTGAACATGTACACCGACGTCGCGGCGGCTACCTGGGCGGTGACCTGTTCGAAATCCCCGGCCGAGCACCCGGGCGCCGGCGGTGGTGGGTCGGCGAGGGCGGTCGGCGCGATGCCGACGAGTAGCGCACCGGCCATCGCACCGGCACCGATCACGCCGACGACTGCCCGGCGCGAGCTACGAATGGACTGCAACATGGCTGAATCTCCTAAAGTGTTGGCGGTCAACGGAAAAGCTGCGTAATCGGCTCGGTCGGATCGTTAATGGTGTCCGCCGCCGCCTCCGCCGCCTCCCCCGCCACCGCCGGACGGATGGACCGGCTGCAACGATGTCCCACCGCCCGCGGGATCGAAGTACCAGGTGCCGTCGAACGGATATTCGTCGTCCGGGGAGGCCACCACCGGCGGGGAGTAATCCGGCGAGGACGACTCGGGCGCGGGTGTTACGTCGCCGCCTTGGCAGATGGTGACCGCGGGGTCACAGGTGTCCGCGGTGGCGATCGGCGCGGCCACGAAACCCACCGTCATGCACGCTGTTGCGGCAAGTATCGCCATCCCCGATTTACTGACTCGCATGGACAATCCCTTTCCCTGGCGCCGTCTCGGCACTCCGACAGGAATCTATTCTCACTGAGCGGCGGGTATTCGGCGCGGTTTCGGTGTTCTGGCAGGTAAACCCAGGTTCTTTTCAACGAGTGCACAGCCGGCGTGGGACCGCAAGGGTATCCGCCATCTGGCCGGAAAACGCTCGGCTGGAAACGCAAAATAATGCGGCCGCATCGCCTATCTCAACGGCAGCATTTCCTGTGGGGCTAATCCCCTGAATTCCGTTTCAGTTGTAAGCACCGTTGATGACGGGGGCAGTGATCATGCCGGCCTCGACTCCCCACTTCTCCATGATGGTGCGGTACTCGCCGCTCTTGATCACGAGCATGACCGCTTGCCGCAGAGACTCCGCCAACGGTGATCCCTTGGCGACCGGCAATCCGTAGGGCGCGGCGTCGAAGATCTCCCCCGCTGCCTCCAGCGCGCCCTTGCTCTGGCTGATCGCGTAACCCGTGACCGGTGAATCGGACGAGATGGCGTCGACTTTTCCGGAGACCAGCGCATCGACGGCCTCGTCCTGGCTGAAGAACTCCACGGTGTCGATCGGCGCCGCACCGACCGCCAGGCAGGCCTTGTTCTTGGTAGGCAGTTCCTCGGTGTCCTGGATGGTCCTCGATTTCACTCCGACCTTGCGGCCGCAGGCATTGTTCGGGTTCACCGGCGTACCTGGTCGCTGGGCCCACAACGTTCCGGCTTGGAAGTACGTCACGAAGTCGACCGTCTGCTCCCGTTCCTTGGTGTCGGTGAACGATGAGAGGCCGACGTCGTAGGCCCCCGCCTGCACCGACGGCAGGATGCTCTCGAACGCTGTCTCCCGGTACTCCACCGGCAGATTCAGGACGCGGGCGATCGCATCCATCAGGTCGATGTCGAAGCCGACCATCGCTCCGTCGGAATCCATGAACTCCGCTGGCGCATAAGGCTCGTTTACGCCGACGACCAGCTTGCCCGCCGACCTGATCGCCGCGGGCACGGTCGCGGCGATCGCGCTCGGATCGCTGAGGAACGGGGGCGGGGCGGTGGTTGTCGTCGGCGATCCGCTGGGCTTGGTCGATCCGCTGGCCGGGGTGTCCCCGCCGGTGTCGCGCACCTGCACGACGACGAACCCGGCGACCAGGACCAGGGCGAGCCCGGCGCAGGCGACGGCCAGGTTGCGGAACCGCCGCGGCGGGCGGGCGTGGCGCGGTCGTCGCTTCCCCAGCGAGCTGGGCCCGCCCAGAACGGCGCGGGCGGCGTCGGCGAGTTCCAGCGCGGACTGGTAACGGTCGTCGGGCTTTTTTGCCATCCCCTTGGCGATTACCGCATCGAAACCCGTTGGCAGAGCTGGGTTTACCGCCGATGGCAGCGGTGGTGGCGTCATCAGGTGGCCGGCCAGCTGCTGTTCCAGGCTTTCGCCCGTATAGGGCCGGCGGCCGGTCAGGCATTCGTGCAGCACGCAGGTCAGTGCATAGATGTCGGAGCGCGGATCGCTCCTGCCGGTCTTGAACCGTTCCGGCGCCATATAGGCCATGGTTCCCAGCGTGCTGCCCGCACTGGTCAACCCGGTCTGGCTGGTGGTTCTCGCGATCCCGAAGTCGATCAGGTACACGAAGTCTCTGGCGGCCAGAAAGATATTGGACGGCTTCACATCCCGGTGCACCAAGCCGACCGAGTGGGCCGACTCCAAAGCAGACGCCACCTGCTCGACGATCTTCACTGCACGCTCGGGAGGGAACGGTCCCCCGGCCGCGGCGAGCGCAGAGCCCAGATCCTCGCCGTCGATCAAGCGCATGTCCAGGTAAAGCTGGCCGTCGATTTCGCCGTATCCGTGGATGGGCACGACATGCGGATCGCTCAAACCGGCCGCGGCGTGCGCTTCCCGTCGAAACCGTTCCTGGAAAACGGGGTCGCCTACGACATGGGCGGGCAGAACTTTGAGCGCGACCACTCGATCGGTGACAGTGTCGTGCGCCCGGAATACCTGACCCATCCCGCCCCGACCCAGCAGTTCCAGCAACTCGTAGTGCCCGAACCGCGTGACTTCCAAAGGCTGCTCCTCGGCGCCACCGAAACCTGATATTGACGTCGAATGCTAAAGCAGGCTGGGCCGACGTGCGCCGATACGCGATCAGGTCAGGCCATCTGTTCGGCTTTCGCCCGGCTTCTGACCGGGTCGCTGCCCAATTCGTATTCGGGTGCGCTCGGCGCACCGACGCGGCGACCGGAGACCCGTTTCTGCGCCAGCCGGAACTCGGGGAGCGGACCCATCGCGGTGTGGATGCCGTTGATGACCGCCCACACCGATGCCTGCCGAATGGTGCGTTCGATCGGATTCGGCGCACGGTGCATCACCATCGCGGCGGCCCAACTGGGCAGGGTGTCGCGGATCGCCCAGTCGATGAAGTCGGCGCCGAACGGGCCGGATTCGGAAGCGCTCAGATTAGGGCCGGTGGCCATCGCCGCGCCGTAGGTCAGGGCCAGCTTCGGGAGATAGGAATGCAGACATTCCAGGGTCTCGGCCTTGGTGTGCGGCAGGTCGGTGCCACCGAGGGCGTGGCCGACCTTGACAAACTCGCCGTAGTATCGGTCGATCTTCTTACCCCGCAGTGGATTTGGATGGTAGTACTCGTGTGCCGTCGCGAGTCCCCACACCACCGTCGCGTAGTTCCAGCGCAACCAGTCGGCATCGTCGGCGTCATAACCGAGCCCGTCGGGCCGCACACCCTTGACCGTGTGGTGCATCGCGCGCACGGTCCTGGCGACCCGCTCGGCATCGGCGGTGGATCCGTAGGCCGTCGCGATGAAGAAGGACACTGAGTGACCGAGGCGAACCGCGGCACCTTCGGGGTCGACCAGTCCGGTGGGCTCGCCGTCCTCGGCATGCGCCACGATCCGCGAATGGTCCACCCCCATCCAGAAGATGCTGGGGTCGAAGCGCTCAAGGTAGGCGGCACATTGCAGGCCGAAAACCAGCGCCGGCATATGCGAGTGCACATGCCACACCGCACTGCCGGGCCCGAACCAGCCCGGGTCCCCCTGCGGGCCCGCGAAATCGAGTCCCCTGAAGTAGCGGCTGCGGACCTCGTCGTCGTAGAACCGGGTCAATCGATGTTGGAGTAGCTGATGCGGTAGCTGCACGGGACTCTCCTCGGATACGGGGTGCGCGTCGCCTAAGAATACATTTCTGGCTACACCTGTCACCAGAGTTGTGGGAGATAGGCTAGTTCTATGTCGAGTCCGACCAGGTGGGCCGGGGTTCCGCTGACCAATCGCAGGATCGAGCGCCGCGCGTTGCTCGTCGGCGCGGCCTTCCGGCTGTTCGGCGACGGCGGCGAGGGCGCGGTTTCGGTCCGTTCGGTATGCCGGGAATGCGCCTTGAACACCCGGTATTTCTACGAGAGCTTCGCCGATACCGACGAACTGCTCGGCGCCGTCTACGACACGGTCGCGGCGGGACTCGCCACCGAGGTGGAGGCGGCGATCTCCCGCGCCGGGGATACCGACTTGGAACGGGCGCGGGCCGGCATCAGCGCCGTGCTGGGGTTCAGCTCCGCCGATCCGCGCCGGGGGCGCGTGCTGTTCACCGAGGCGAGAGCCAACCCGGTGCTGACAGCGCGACGCACGGTGGCACAGGATGCGCTGCGACAGATGGTGCTCACCGAACGTGGACAGACTCATCCGGCCGAATACCCCGTTGCCACGTACGTCGCCGCGGCGATGTACACCGGCGCCATGACCGAGCTTGCGCAGCAATGGGTTTCGGGCAACCTTGGCAAAGATCTCGACGCTGTGGTGGACCACGCGGTGCGCATGGTCGGCCTCGGCAGGTAGCGCCGAGAGTGAAACCCCGACATCGAAGGGCCCGCCGGTTTAGGCTCTGACCTGTGGCGATCAGGCGTAAAGCCACTGCGTCCGCATTGGCCGAGGGCCGGTTCCGGCGCCCCCAACCGTGCGTGCCGGTCCGCAACGAGCACTACGCCGACAGCGCCGCGCGCCGCTACCGGGTCCTGAAGATCACCACCTGGATCGCGGCCGTCGTCAGCGGTGGCTTCGGCATCTGGCAGCTCCTCGGCGGCTACGGCACATGGCCGATCGGGGTGAGCAACGTCGCCACCGGGGTGGTGTTCCTGCTGATCCCCTTGTTGGCGAAGTTCGGCGAACTCGTCGCGCCACTGGCGTTCATCGTCGTCGCCTACGCCTCGGTGTTCTTCATCTGCTGGCAGATCGGCACCGGCTCCGGCCTGCAGTTCTACCTGCTGGTCTCGGCATCGATCCTGGTATTGGTGCTCGGTGTCGAGCGCATCGCGCTGGCGGGCATCCTGGCCGGCGTCGGTGCGGTGCTCGTGATCGTGCTCGAGGTCATGGTGCCCAGTGACACCGGGCTGCAACCGGCCTGGACCCTCACGATCGGCTTCATCACCTCGGTGCTCACCGCGAGTGTGATGGCCTTCGCCACCGTCTGGTTCGCGATGCGGGAGACCGCCAGGGCCGAGGTCGCCATGGAGGGTGAGTACCAGCGTTCGGAGACGCTGCTGAGCAACATGCTGCCGGCCAGCATCGCGACCAGACTCAAGGATCCGACACGAGACCGGATGATCGCCGACCGATACGACGACGCGTCAATCCTCTTCGCCGATATCGCGGGATTCACCGAACGCGCCAGTGACACTGCGCCGTGTGATCTCGTCGCTTTCCTGGATCAGCTGTATACCGCGTTCGATCTGTTGGTCGACCGACACGGTCTGGAGAAGGTCAAGACCAGCGGTGACTCCTACATGGTGGTCAGCGGCGTGCCGATCGCACGGCCCGACCATCTTCAGGCACTGGCTGCGCTCGCCCTCGACATGTCCGAGGTGGCCGCGACGCTGCGCGATCCCACCGGCCGGCTGGTGCCGATGCGGATCGGTATCGCCGCAGGCCCGGTGGTCGCCGGGGTGGTCGGATCGCGGCGGTTCTTCTACGACGTCTGGGGCGACGCGGTCAACGTCGCCTCCCGCATGGAGTCGACGGACCAGGAGGGCCGCATCCAGGTGCCAGACGCGGTGTACCAACGGCTCAAGAGCCAGTTTTTCCTCGAAGAGCGTGGGGATGTCGTGATCAAGGGCAAGGGTGTGATGCACACCTGGTACCTGGTCGGCCCTCGCGAGGGCGGCGGGTCAGTACAGGTCCAGACGCCGGTCCGCAAGCAGGTCGACGTGCTCGGTCAATGACTTGTCGTGGGTGACGGAGAGGTCGATGTCGGCGATTGCCAGCCCCGCGTCGGGACCCGCAGTCGCCACCACCCAGCCGTCCGGGTCGACGATGGCGCTGCCCGCGGTCCACCGCTGACCACGCTCGACGCCGCTGCGGTCACACGCCGCCACCGCGATCTTGTTGACGCGGGCGGTGGACATCGCGGTGACGACCTCGCCGGGGCGCTCGCCTTCCGGGCGCGGAAACAGCGGCCAGTTCACCGGCGCGACAATCAGTTCCGCACCCTGAACAGCCGCCAGCCTGGTCAGCTCGGGGAATTCCAGGTCGTAGCAGACCATCACCGCGATGACGCCGTGGCGGGTCTTCAGCACCGGTGGCAGGGCGGCACCCGGGGTGAAGATCAGCTTCTCCCGATCCCATAGGTGGGTCTTTCGATACGTGGCGATCACCCCATTGGCGTCGACGACGGCTGCGCTGTTGTAGAGGCGACCGTCCTCGCCGACTTCACAGAACCCACCGATGACCACGGAATCACCAGCTGCCGCAGCCCATTTGATGAACTCGGGGCTGTCCGGGGTAAGCGCCACGGATCGTGCCTCGTCCGCGTCGGCCAACATGTAGCCCGACGTCACCAACTCCGGTAGCACGATGATGTCGGCACCCGCCGCGACCGCCGCGGTGATCTGATCTTCGATCAGGGCCGAGTTGCCGGCCAGGTCGGCAATGGCGGGCGAAATCTGACAGCAGGCGATCCGGGTCATCCTCGAAGGTTAACGCTATTGCGGCAGTGCGGCGCGGGCCTTGAGCGCCAACCACAGTTCCATCCGGTCGTCTCCGTCGTCGAGACGCCGACCCGTCAATTGGGCGATCCGATCAATGCGGTTGCGAACGGTGTTGCGGTGCAGGGATAGTCGCGCCGCCGCGGGATCCCATGCACCGTTCACCCGCAGCCACTGCTCGAGGGTGCGGACCAGCTCGAGCCGCTCGCGGGGGTCGAGCTGGTCCATCGGAGCCAGTACCGCGTCGGCAAAACCACGGACCGCATCGGGACTGCCGAGCGACAGCAACAGCGATACCGTCGCACCCTCGCTGGCGGTGACGATTCGGCCCAGCCGCGCACTGACCGGCACCAGCGAACGGGCCTGCATCGCCGATACCGCCAGTGTGTCCGGTGCCGTCGGCGCACCGATGCCCGACGGAAGGCCCGCTGCATGCGTCTGCAGGGCGTCCATCAGTGCCGTCAGGTCCGGATGGGCGACCTCGACCGTGCCGCCGATCACCCGCAGCAGTGCGCTTTCCAATCCCGACTGCAGCCGAAAGGCCAGCGCATCGACGTCGTCGGCGGCCACCACGGCGACCTGGTAATACGCCGCGTCCAGACCCACCGCCGCCGCCAGCTGCTGAGCGCGCTCGCGCTTGATTCCCGGGCGCAAGAGCTGGGTGAACACCTGCGAGCGACGCTCACGCTCGGCGCGGCCGGACAGGTCGCGCCGCTCGATGTCCAGAGCGATCAACGAGACCAGCACGGTGGACGAACTGCGCGATGTCGAATCCATGTCGGCACTGAGCATGATCCGCGCGAGCGGGACGGTGGCGCCGACGGTGTGTACCTCGAATTCACCGACCATCGCCCAGGAGGTCTGATCCGGCGGGCACGCCGACGCCGCCTGCAACGCCCGCCGCACGACGTCAGCCGGGGTCACCGGCGTGGCGCCGACGAGCCGGCCGGTGCTGTCGCACACGACGCACGGCGTCGCGCTGGACTCCGACCAGGCCAGCAGCAGTGCCGCCAGCGGCGCGGAACTGGTGGCGACCGCAGTGAGCCGGCGGTTGATCTCCATCGCTCGCTGCAGGTGCGCGCGCTCCTGGGCGGCGATGGCGGCGAACACCCATTTGGTGATCGCGATGAACGGTGTCTCATCCGGCACGGTCAGCAAAGGGACACTGCATTCCTGCGCCGCAATCCGCAGCGGTTCGGGACACGACTTGTACGGCAGGCCGTGTCCGAGTCCGAGCGCCAGCGCGGCGACACCCGCCTGGGCGCATTCGGAGACGTAGGCACGACATTCGGCCAGCTCCATCGGCAGCACCAGGCCGACCGTCATCAGGAGCTCGCCTCCGCGCAGCCAGTCCCCGGGCGCGGTCAACTCTGACACGTGTGCCGAGGTCACCTCGCGCTGCAGCCCGTCGGCTCCCGCGGCAACCGACAGCCCCAGCGTGGACGCGGCGGCGACGTCGGCGACGGTGAGCATCAGTGACGCCTCTTGTACATATTGCCCAACGGTAATAGATGAAATGAACAATTCGGCTATATCCCGAGGACGGGTGGTCACTCCATTGTGGGAGGCATCACATTTGCGGCCCACCGGCTCGGTTCAGGGCTGACCAGGAGGACTCATGAACACGACCGACAGCCCGGCAGTCGACCCCGGCGGTCGCAGCGCCATGATCGAGAGCCGTTCCATCGACTACGTGCCCGATGACGAACGCCACGGCAAAGTCAGCCACCAGGGGCCGTTCTGGTTCGTCGGCAATTTCCAGCCGTTCACCCTGGCGCTGGGGTTCGTCGGGCCGAGCCTGGGCCTCTCACTGTGGTGGACGATCGTCGCCGGAATCGCCGGAATCGCGTTCGGCACCCTGTTCATGGCGTTCCACGCCACGCAGGGGCCGGTGCTCGGGCTGCCGCAGATGATCCAGTCGCGGGCCCAGTTCGGCTATCGCGGCGTGTTGCTGCCCCTGATCGGCACCCTGTTCACGTTCGTCGGATTCAACGTCGTCGACGTCGTGATCATCAAATCCGGGCTGCAGTCGATATTCGGATGGAACCCGACGATCGTCGCGGTTGTCATCACCCTCATCGCGGCGCTGGTCGCCATCTTCGGTCATGACTTGCTGCACAAGACATTTCGGGTGCTGTTCTGGATATCGCTGCCGCTGTGGATCGTGTTGACGGCCGGTGTGATCTTCGGCGGGGTCGTCGGGACCACCGCGCCGGGCGTGGGTGCCGGCGGCTTCAGCGTGGTGGCGTTCCTGGTGCAGTTCAGTGTCGCTGCGTCCTACAACATCACCTACGCGCCCTATGTGTCCGACTACAGCCGGTACCTCCCGAGGAGCACCAAGCCTTCGGCGATCATCGCGTCGGTGTTCGTCGGCGCATCAGCCTCCCCCGCCTGGCTGATCCCGCTGGGCGCCTGGATGGCGACCTATCTCGGGGCCAGCGACGCGCTCGCGGGCATCAACCAGACCGGAAACGCCGTCGTGCCCGTGCTGGGCGCCATTTTGGCCGTGGTCTCGACACTGGTCCTGGTAGCCACGATGGGGCTGAACGCCTACAGCGGAATGCTCACGGTGGTAACCGGACTCGATTCGCTGCGGTCGGTGAACCCGACCCGCTCGCTGCGGGTGGTGACCATCGTGGTGCTGGCGGCGGCGTGGCTGGTGATGGGCCTGCTGCTGACCAATGCCACGACGGCACTCAACACCACCTTGCTGATCATGCTCTACCTGCTGGCGCCGTGGACGGCGGTGAACCTCACCGACTACTTCTTCGTCCGCCGTGGCCACTACGTGATCGCAGACCTGTTCACCCCCAACGGAATCTACGGCGCCTGGTCGTGGCGCGGGCTGACCGCGTTCCTCGTGGGCGTTGCCGCCGAGATCCCCTTCGTGGATCTCCCGTTCTTCGTCGGGCCCGCCGCGAGAGCAATGGGCGAAGTCGATATAGCCTTCATCATCGGCCTGCTGGTGTCCGGCCTCGTCTACATCGCGGTGACGAGGTCCCTGGATGTGACTCACGAATTGGCCCTCATCGATGCCGCACCGTCAATCACCGAAGAGGAGAAGCGATGACAGACAACGAGATTCTCGGTCCACCGGACGCCTCCCGTCATCCCCGCTACACCGAACCGGCGACCTTCGCCCGCCTGCCCAGGATCGACCAGGTGGCGTCCGCGGACGTCAGCGTCGTCGGGATCCCGTTCGACAGTGGCGTGTCCTACCGGCCCGGGGCACGGTTCGGCCCCTCGCATGTTCGCGCCGGATCGAAGTTGTTGCGCCCCTATAACCCTGCGCTGAATGTCGCACCGTTTTCGACGCAGCAGGTAGCCGACTGCGGCGATATCGCCGTCAATCCCTTCGACATCGAGGATGCGATCACCACGATCGACTCCTCGATCACAGACCTGCGCAAGGACGGCTCGACGGTGCTGACGATCGGCGGTGACCACACCATCGCGCTGCCCATCCTGCGGTCCATGGCCCGTGACCTCGGTCCGATCGCGGTCCTGCACTTCGACGCTCATCTGGACACCTGGGACACCTACTTCGGCGCGCCCTTCACTCATGGGACGCCGTTCCGGCGGGCCAGTGAAGAGGGCTTGATCGACATGGAGCGCTCGCTGCACATGGGGATCCGGGGCCCGCTGTACAGCAAGCAGGATCTCGAAGACGACGGCGTACTGGGTTTCCAGGTAATCCGCTCGGACGATTACGAATTCGACGGTGTAAAGAGCATCGTCGAGCGCATGCGCAAACGCCTCGACGGCGGTCCGGTGTATGTGTCGGTGGACATCGACGTGCTCGACCCGGCGCACGCCCCGGGCACCGGCACCCCCGAGGCAGGCGGCATCACCTCGCGGGAACTGCTCAACACGTTGCGGGGGCTGGTGGGCCTCAACGTCGTCGGCGCCGATATCGTCGAGGTGGCACCGGCGTATGACCATGCCGAGATCACCGGTATCGCCGCGGCCCATGTCGGCTACGAACTGTTGTCCGTGCTGGCCGCCAACCGCTGAGCCGGGTCAGGGCGCGCGGTTGTATACCACTCGACTGCCGATCACGATGTCCTGCAACGACCTTCGCTGACCGTCGACGGCCACCCAGGCCAGCCCGATCGGGAACAGTACGCAGCCCAGCGCCCTGGCCAGACACAGTGTGACCCGAAGTCGTGGTGACGTGCGCCCCTCCACCCGCAAGCCCATCACCACCGCACCTGCGGTGCAGCCCGACACTCGCCAGCAGCCGGCGAGATAGAGCACAGCCACCGCACCCAGGCCGAACGCCGAGAAAACCAGTGACGGTGCGGGAAAACTGAATGCCCGGGGCGAGAAGGCAAGGGTCGCCAGGATCAGCCCGAGGTACGCCGCCCCCATCACGGCCAGGACGACGAGCAGGTCGATGACGGCTGCCACTCCCCTGCTCACGATCCCGGCGTTGCGCGTGCTCTCCGCCTGCGGGGCAGCCCCGGTCACAGGCCGTCCCGGGTTCGGCCCAGCATCCGGTCGACGATCCCCGTGACCAGATCGTCGGCGCGCTCACCCTGACTCCGCACGTCGGTCATCACCTCGGCAGTGACCGAGGTGGTGGACTGGCGGATGATCGCCGGCAGATCGACACCGTCGATCACCACGTCGGCCAGCCCGATGAGATCGATGCGGTCGATGATGGCGTCGATATCGACTTCGCGGGCAATGGCATTGACGTCCACGTTGTCCCGCACGAGTGCGGTCAGGTCCAGTTCGGCCAGCACCTGCCCGACGATCTGAACCGCAATCGTGGTGAGCAGTGCCCGCAGCGGATCGACCCCTGCGTTGATGACGGCGTCGCCACGGCGGGAGAGCGCAGTGACACCGCGCGTGAGTCGCTCACCGACGAACGGCAGCCGGGTGGCGGTGCGGTAGACGGTGGATGCGCCCTCTGCCGCAACGGCTCCGGCGCCCGCCGCGACGGTGACCAGGGGATGCCGTAGCAGTCCGATCGGGTTGGGCATCACCGCATCGTAGTTCCTGAACGCAAGCGGGGTACCGACAGGCCCGGCTCCCCGCAAGCGTGCGGGTTCCCAGCCGACGCGCCCCCGGCCCGGACGTTGTCTGGATACCGGCTACGGCGGCGCCATTGAGGTGAAAACGCTTCTGTCACTTATGTTTCAGGTGGAGGATTCTTGTCGGTAGCTGCCACTAGTTTTGTGCTATGAGTTCGGCCCTGGTTTCGGATCGCGACATGGTGCACGCCGCCGTGTCGGGGCTGGAGGCTGCGGTCGATTCGCTTGTCGAACTCTCTTTTGACGGGTTGACCAGCCCCGAGGTGGTGGCAGTGTTGGCCCGGTTGGAGACTGCGTCCCGGCGGCAACCGGCGATGGGGCATCGGCTGGTCGGCAAGCTGGTGCGCGACCGGTCGGCGCGGGAGTTGGGCGCCAAGAGCATCACCGAGGTGACGCCCCGTGCGTGAAGGGAAAAGCGAGTGAGGCGCAGGTCAAGGGTGATCGCTGCACCCCCGCGCAACGCCAGCATGACCCACTGACGGCGATGGGCCGCAACACCCTGTGCTCGGGTGAGTTGGGTAGCCATCACGGGCTGCCCGTCACGGTCGTGGTGTCCACGACGCTCAAGGAACTAGAATCCGGGGCCGGACCGGCCGTGACTTCCGGCGGGACGCTGATGCCGATGACCGACGTGGTTCCACTGGCCTCGCACGCCCACCACTACCTGGTGATCTTCGACCAGAAGGGGCGGGTGCTGGATCTGGGCCGCACGAAACACATTGCGTCACCGGATCAGCGGATTGTGTTGCACGCCAAGGATCGCGGCTGCACCGTCCCCGGGTTTTTGACCGGGGTGCATCACGCCGAATGCGACTGGGCTGACGACGGATTGACCAACATCAGCGACCTCACCCTGGCGTGTGGACCGCATAACCGGCTCGTCGGACCCGGCGGCTGACGGACCCACAAACGCAAAGACGGCCGCACCGAATGGATCCCACCACCACATCTGGACACCGGCCAAGGCCGCGTCAACACCTATCACCACCCCGGAGAGCTCCTCGTACCCGAGGAGCCTCCGGGCGATGTGGAACGCCGCGAACCGGATTAGTCTGGAACGACTCCGTTAGACCTTGCGGTTCTCGGACTTGATCATCCAGGCCAGCTTCTCTAGGCCGTCGATCAGCTGATGCAGGATGTCCGCGGTGCTCGGGTCTTCGGCGTCGACCGCGTCGTGTACGGCACGCATGGTGTCGACTGCTGCGTAGATGCGGGTGGTGATCAGATCCACCACCTCGGTGGTGTTGTGCTCGAAGGCCGGGAACGCCGGCAACGACGTCGTGGCGGCGACGGTATCCGAACGGCCGTCGGCGACGGCGTCCAGGGCACGCATACGCTCGGCGATGGTGTCGCTGCCTTCACGGGCGAAGTCGACGAGTTCGTCGAGCTGCAGGTGCAGGTCGCGGAAGTTGGTTCCGACGACGTTCCAGTGCGCCTGCTTGCCCTGAAGGTGGAGTTCGATGAGGTCGACCAACACCTTCTGCAGGTTGGCGACAAAATCCGGTGATGCGACGAATCCGGTGACCTCGTCGGCCTCGCGTCGGTTGCTGGTGATGGTTGCTGTGGCACTCATAGTGATGTCCTTCCGTGCGAATCGTCTTTGGTACCTGCCGGGCTCCGGTTCGTGAGTTTGGAACCTCTAGCTGCTCGTTAACCGTAACGTCGCCGGTAGCCAGATAATGCCGGCGCCGGTGTCTCGTCGATCACGATTGGCCAGGTATGCCTTTGCCAGGTTAGGCAATCACAACTAGCGGTCCTGCTGCGCCAAGCTGCGGGCGTACCCGGAGCCCATTCCCAGCAACGCCAGTCCGACGACGATGAACGCCACGACGCGGAAGATGCCGTCGAGGGTGCCGAGGTCGAACAGGAACAGCTTGACCATCGCGGCGGCGGTCAACGCCAGCCCGCCGGCAATTGGCGCCGTGCGGGCGTCGCGGTGCGCGACCCGCAGGGCATAGACGAACAGCCCCGCGGCGATCGCGATCCAGCCGATCGTCGCCGCCATGTGCCCGGCGAGGAATCCCCCGTCCAACCCGGCCATCAACACCCCGGCCGTCACGGTGAATGTGGTGACACAGTAGGCGGTTACCGCGACGACGCCGGTCCACAGCAGCCGGATCCCGTCATCGAGGTCCGCCTCCCCCGCAGTCCAGGACCAGGCGATCGCCACGGCGACCGCGATCATGAGCAGGCTGGCCGCCAGCGTGGAGACGGCGACGGAGGTAGGGAGCACGGTCGGATTTGTCAGATAGCGCGGCGGGGCGGAACCGACGAAGAATGCTGCCCCGACGACCACGAATCCGATTGCCGCCCAACGGGCGACGCGGTGTTCGCGACCCGCAATGGTGACGACCGTCGCCATGGCCAGCAGGACCGGCCCGGCAACCAGTCCGTTGAAGGCGACCGTCACCGCGATCAGTGCCGACACCGCCGACAGTGCCGACCAGATCTGGCGGACCGCACCGGTGACGCCGGGGATGCGACCGGTGACGACGATCGCGAGCATGGCGACTGCGACGGCGGCGGCCAGCAGCGCGGCGAGGACACGTCCGCCGGTGACCCCCGCCGCGAGCGCGGGCAGCACCCCGGCGACGGTGACCAGTGCCATCACCACGCGACTGGTGATCCACGGCATCAGGATCAGGGCGCCGACGATGGCCAGTGCCGCGGCGATCCCGCAGGCCGCGCCGATCAGCCACGGATCGTCACCGGTCACGACGCGGTTGATCAGCAGCGCCAGCAGCAGCGGCAGGGTGACCGCAGTGGTCCGTGCGGCATGCATCCAGACCCAGTCTTTGCCGAGTTGTACCGGCAGCGACGCAGCGGACAGCACCAGCATGAAGGCGATCAGGGTCAGCGTGATGCCGCCGGTGACGATCGGTGCCAGGACGAGCAGCGGGACGAGCACCAGCAGCCCCAACTGCTCGGAATCCCAGTGCCGGGCCAACACCAGACCACCGCCACCGACGACCGAGGCGATGATCAAACTGACTCCTGGGGCCACCCAGTGATAAACCGTGGTGATGGCGATGACGTCGATATACGCGGCGGCGATCCCGGTGGCGGCCAACGCAATCGCGCCGATGCGTCCGCCAGCGCGGCGGTTCAACCGATCGGCGATCGCGACCAGCCCTCCGGCCAGCACTGCACCGGCGCCGACCCGGATCTCAGGACGGAGGATGCCGGCCTGTGCAGCCAGCACCACCAGCAGTACGACACCGATCAGGGTGACGGCCACCCCGGCGACGGCCAGGAGCTTACCGATCAGACCTCGCTCGCCCGCGGCGCTGATCCGCTCTGCGAGCGAACGCTTGGGCGGGCCCGGGGCGCGAGGGGGCAGATAGGCGGCGGGCGGCGCCGGTTGGGGTGACGGTGGCGCCGTCTGAGGTTGGTACTGCGGGTGGTGCATCGGCGGTGCGGCCGCCGGTGGTGTGAACACCGGGCCGGGATACGGCTGCTGCGCAGGGGCGGCAGGCATGGTCCGCTCGAGCTCACTGAGTTGCGTTGCGACACGAGCCAACTGGCGCGACATCGCGGTGAATTCCTCCGAGAGCCGGTGCAGCGCTGCCTGGTGAGGTTCGGTCATGGTTGCCATCGTGTCGCCGCAATCGGCCCACGGGATGAGTAGGACTACCTGACTTCGCCATCTGGATAGGTCGTGTCAGTTCACGATCCGCGAGAGCGCTGGATACCCGCGGCGTAGGTTTCCTGCAGGTGTGCGACGGTCTCGTCGAAGTGCGTTGCGGCGAATGCGGCATAGAGCGAATCCATCACCAGTAGCTGGCCCCACTTGCTTGTCACGGCTTCGCCGTACAACTCACCACCCGATGGGACCGACGAGGTGAACAGACTCACCTCCGATGCCTTCGCCAGCGGGCTGGTCGGATCCGAGGTGATGGCGACGGTGGCAGCTCCGTGCGAACGGGCCGTGGTAACCATGTCCACCACTGGCATCGAGCGGCCCGAGTCACTCACCGCGATGACCACATCCTGCTCGCCAAGGATGGTTGCGGCCATGGCCTGAATGCTCTGGTCCCGAAACAGCATGCATTTCTTGCCCGCTCGCGTGAAGCGCATCACCCCTTCTTCTGCCGCAATACTCGAGGAGCCCATGCAGGTGAAGACGATCGTCGACGCGCGCCCGATCGCCTGGACCCCCTTACGTAACACGTCGACGTCGAGCCGCTCCGCCGTCTGCGCCAGAGCCATCTCACTGCTGTAGCGAATCTTCGCCACCACCTCTTCGGGGCCGTCCGTTCGCGCTATGCCGTCGTAGACGAAGCCCTGGGTGCGAGTACTGCCGGTGGCGCGGTTCGCAAACGCCGCCTCGGCCATGGCGAGCCGCAGAGACTGGTAGCCGTCGAGTCCGATCTCGCGGACGAATCGCGACACCGTCGAGTCGGCGACCCGCGCCTGCGCAGCCAGCGTCGTGATGCTCATGGTCTGCACCGCCTCGGGGTGAGCCAGGACGTAGTCGGCGACCTGACGCAGCGCATCGGGCAGGTACGGGAGTCGGCTCGCAATGCGCTGCAGGACGCTGACCTCGTCGTGGACCGCCATCGTGCCCCTCCCTGTGCAGACCTCTTCGGGCCGGCATCTACCTGCCTACCAGCGACATTGCCCTCCCGACCATAGTCGATAGAAATGTCTTTCACATCACCTCTGGACAATCGCAGTAATTTCCCTCACACTTTGATCCATCGAGTCGAAATAATTTCCATCAACGGCGTTGGAGGTCTTCCGTGCACCGCAATTCTTTTCCCACCGTGCTGCTGTGGCGCACGCTCGTCACCGCGGGAGCTGTCTGTCTGGCGGTCGGCATGACCGCCTGCGGGAGCAGCGGTGCAGGCAACCAGGCCTCAGGTGTACTCGTCGGACTGGTCACCAAGACCGACGACAATCCGTTCTATGTCAAGATGCGCGAGGGGGCGCAGGCCAAGGCGGCGGAATTGGGTTTCAACCTCCAGTCGCTTGCCGGAAAGAGTCAGAGCGACAACGATTCTCAAGTCCAGGCGATCGAGAACCTGGTGGCCCGAGGCGCCAAGGCGATTCTGATCGCGCCGTCGGACTCCGAAGCGATCATCCCCGCCATCGAAAGTGCCCGCCACGCCGGTGTGTTCGTGGCCGTGCTGGATTCGCCGACCAATCCGACCAGCGCCGCGGACGCCACCTATGCCACCGACAACTTCCAGGCCGGCCTCCTCGTCGGACAGTGGGCGGCAAAGAAGTTCGACGGAAAGCAACCAAGGATCGCGATGTTGGATCTCAGCCCGGCACATGTAGCGGTCGACGTCGAACGCGATCAGGGCTTCCTCCAGGGCTTCGGGATCGACGTGAAGAACGCGAGCGCGATCGGTGACGAACAGGACGGTCGCATCGTGGGCCACGAGGTCACCGACGCCAACGAGGAGGGGGGCCGCACAGCCATGGAGAAGCTCCTCCAGCGCGACAACGGAATCAATCTTATCTACACCATCAACGAACCCGCCGCGGCCGGTGCGTACGAGGCGATCAAAGCCGCGAATCTGCAGGATCAGGTGACCATCGTCTCCATCGACGGGGGCTGCCCCGGCGTGCAGAACGTCAAGGCGGGCGTCATCGGTGCGACGTCGATGCAGTTCCCGATCACGATGGCCACCGACGCGCTCTCGGCCGCCAAGGCGTACCTCGACAGCGGAGCCAAACCCGAGAACAGTCCGGGCCTGGATTTCACCAATACCGGCGTCACCCTGATCACCGATCAACCGATGCCAGGTGTGGAATCGAAAGATTCCGCCTGGGGACTCCACAACTGCTGGGGCTGAACGCTACTCATGACACGCAAGGAGGAAGACGATGTCACCTGACGCCAGCCCGATGACGCTCACATCGCCGGCAGACGAGCGACGCCTTGGCGAGCCACTTTCCGCCACGTCGCCGGCGCCACTGGGCGCGCGGATCCAGCGCCGACTGCACAGCCGACCACTGCTCGGCCCCACCGCCGTGCTCGTCGCCGCCACCGTAGCTTTCACCGCGATAGTGGGCCCGGCGTTTCTGCAACCCGGCAACGTGTCGCTGATACTCCAGCAGGTCCAGATCGTCGGAATGCTCGGAGTCGCCCAGACGCTGATCGTGCTCACCGCCGGCATCGACCTGTCGGTGGCCGCGATCATGGTCCTCACCACCGTCGTGGCGGGTCAACTGGCCACCGAACACGGGATCCCCGCGGTGCTCGCACTGGGCGCGGCGCTGATCACCGGCCTGGTGTGCGGACTCGTCAACGGGGCCTTGGTAGCGCGATTCCGGATCCCGCCATTCATCACCACTCTCGGTACGCTGAGCGTCTTTACGGCACTGACCATCTGGCTCTCCGACAGTCAAACCATCCGCGGCCAGGATCTGCCCCGCCTGCTGCTGTGGCCAGGCCAGACCTTCACCGTGTTGGGCGCACGCATCACCTACGGCAGCATTCTGATGCTGCTCACCGTGATAGCCGCGGCAATCGTGTTACGCCGGACCGCCTGGGGTGAACACGTCTACATGGTGGGTGACAACCCGGAAGGCGCACGACTCAGCGGGATTCGCACTTCACGGGTGCTGCTCAGCGTGTATGCCGTGGCAGGGCTGGTGTGTGCGGCTGCCGGCTGGTTCCTGATCGGGCGGGTGGGCTCGATCAGTCCGTTCTCCGGCGAAGGCGCCAACCTCACCAGCATCACCGCCGTCGTCATCGGCGGAACGAGTCTCTTCGGTGGTCGTGGCCACGTCGTCGGCACCCTGATCGGAGCGCTCATCGTCGGTGTCTTCAGCAACGGACTCACCCTGGCCGGAGTCGATGTGCTCTGGCAGACATTCACCACCGGTGTGCTCGTGATCGTCGCAGTCGGACTGGATCAGTGGACCAGAAAGGTCGCGGGATGAACACCGCCGCAACAACAGTCGATGCACCCGCCCTCGAAGCCCGCGGCCTCGTCAAACGGTATGGCCACGTCACCGCACTCTCTGGCGCCGACCTGGTTCTGCACCCCGGTGAGGTGCTGGCCGTCATCGGCGACAACGGCGCCGGCAAATCCACACTCATCAAGTGCCTGTCCGGTGCACTGGTCCCCGACGAAGGAAGCATCCGGGTGGGTGGCGCGGCGGTGACCATGCGCTCCCCGATCGACGCGAGAAGCGCAGGCATCGAGACCGTCTATCAACATCTTGCGGTGTCCCCGGCCCGCGATATCAGCGCAAACCTGTTCATGGGCAGAGAGATTCGACAGCCAGGAGTACGCGGGAGCGTCCTGCGCCTGCTCGATCGCCGGGCCATGCGGGAACGTTCTCGAATCCTGCTCGAGGAGCTCGGCCTCGCGACCATCCAGAATCTGGGCCAAGCGGTGGAGACACTCTCCGGCGGCCAGCGCCAGGCGGTCGCGGTGGCCAGAGCCGCCGCTTTCGGCAGCCGCGTGATCATCATGGACGAACCGACAGCCGCGCTGGGCGTCAAGGAATCGGGAAAGGTCCTTGAGCTGATCGCCCAGATCCGCGACCGGGGTATACCCGTAATCCTGATCAGCCACGATATGCCGAGCGTTTTCGAGGTCGCCGACCGAATCCACGTGCAGCGTCTGGGACGTCGTATCGCCTGCGTACCGACATCGCAGCTGAGCATGCCCGACGCGGTGGCACTGATGACCGGTGCGGTCACCCCCGGCGCGGAGCACACCTCCGACGCCCCGGTGCGGGTCCCGGCCGGGGCGCAGTGAGCACGTCGGGCGCCGCGACGCTGGTGCCGCACACTGTCGCGCAGGGCCCGGGTGACGGGCCGTTCTCCGTGCGTTACAGGCGTTCACTCACGATCGACGATCTGATGAACGGCACCGCCGCCAGCGGCGACACCACCCAGGTGTGGTGGTTGGGTCAGGCCGGGTTCGCCATCCGCCGTGACCAGCAGGTCCTCCTCGTCGACCCCTATCTGTCCGACAGTCTCGCGACAAAATACGCCGGGACGGTGTTCCCGCATCAACGCCTGCATGCCGCCCCGATCGCCGGTGAGGATCTGAATTCCGTTGTCGCCGTGCTCCACACCCATGCCCACACCGATCACATGGATCCGTGGACGATCAGCGGACTGCTGCAATCCAACCGACCGCAGTTCGTCACTCCCCTGGCCCGGGCGTCGATCGCCATCGAACGCAATATTCCTGCTGAACTGCTCAACGGTATCGACGCGGGCCAGCGGGTTCGGCTCGGATCCTTCAGCGTAACCGCGATCCCGGCGGCACACGAGGAATTGACCCGGGACGCCGACGGCGCCCACCACTTCCTGGGCTATGTCATCGACACCGGCACGGCCCGCATCTACCACTCCGGTGACTGTGTGCCCTACCCCGGACAGATCGACATCCTGGCGGCCCTGGATATCGATGTGGCATTGTTGCCGATCAACGGTCGAGACCGCCATCGGCTGGCCAACGGCGTTCCCGGCAATTTCAAGTTGTCCGAAGCAGTTGAGTTATGCAGCACCGCAGGCATTCCCGCGTTCATCTGCCATCATTTCGGGCTCTTCGACTTCAACACCGTCGCACCCGACGCGGTGATCGATGAACTCCGCAAGGGCGGCGGCGGACCGGCCTGGACCGTTCCCGCGGTGGGCGCCGCATTCGACATCGTCCCAACCAACCGGAAAGCAGGTGAACGGTGATGGCCGGCATCCTGACCGACCTGTCGCACCTTCGAGTCGTTCCCGTGGTCCAACTCGACGATTCCGCTGCGGCGCCCCGTCTCGGTGAGGCTCTACAGCACGGCGGACTCCCCGTCGTGGAAGTGACCTTCCGCACCGCTGCCGCTGCCGCTGCGATCCGGCAGTTGCGGAGACACTGCCGCGACGTCCTCGTCGGTGCCGGCACTGTGCTGACACCGACGATGGTGGACGTCGCCATCGAGGCCGGCGCCGCCTTCGTGGTCACGCCCGGCTTCAATCAAGCAGTCGTCGACCACTGCCGTCGGCGACAGATTCCGATCATCCCCGGGGTGAATTCACCCACCGGCGTCGAACAGGGTCTGGCCAACGGACTGGCTCTGCTCAAGTTCTTTCCCGCAGTCGCCAGTGGTGGCCTCGCCATGCTCAAGGCGCTGGGCGGACCCTACGGCGAGGTCTCCTTCATGCCGACCGGTGGTATCACGGCGGACACCGCACCGGGTTGGCTGGCCCAACCCAACGTCGCGGCGATCGGTGGGACGTGGATTGCGCCGGCGGCCGACATCAGTGCCGGGGACTTCTCGGTCATCGCCGAGCGAGCTGCACAAGCAGCGGCAATCGGCAGCACCGTCACCATTTCATAAAATCCCAACTGCGAGAGGAAATTACAATGAGTACCCCGACATTCGCGCCCAACTACCTTCCAGAATCAGGCTCAGCACTTACCGGCAAGGTCGCCATCGTCACCGGTGGCGCATCCGGTATCGGTGAAGCGGTCAGCCGCACGTTCGCCGCAAACCAGGCAAAGGTGCTCGTCGTGGACAACGACGCTGAGCGACTGAAACTTGTTGTCGACGAGATCGTTTCACACGGCTGGATCGCCGAAGCGCATGTCGCAGATGTGACCGACGAGTCATCGGTGGTCAACTTCTTTGCCTCCGCGCGAGAAACCTGGGGCTCGGTCGACCTCGTCGTCAACAGTGCCGGCCGTGATTCCCTGTCTCCACCGGTCGTCGAGGTGACACTCGAGGAATGGAACAAGACCATGGGCCCCAATCTGACGGCCGTCTTCCTGAGCTGCCGCGAGGCCTTTCGCGTCATGTCCACCCAGCCCACCGGAGGACGCATCATGAACATGGGCTCGTCCTCGACCAGGATCGCCTCCGGGCCCGGGCACAGCCCCTACCGCGCCTCCAAACACGGCATGCTCGGCTTCAGCAAGAACATCCTGCTGGAGGGCAAGGACAAGAACATCGGGGTGACGGTGATCAACCCGTCGCACGTCGCCACTCCGATGACCGAGATTATCGACAAAGGGCTCTACGACGACGACATCCCGGCCTACACCGACGGCTGGCTCGACGAGAAGGAGATGGCAGAGGGCATCTACGCCAGCTGCATAGACGTCTCCAACGTCGCCGAGGCCACCTTGTGGGTGGCCACCCGCACCCCTGACGTGACCATACCGACCATCTCGCTCTACCCGACACACAAGGCTCACCGGTACGGGATGGAGGTCTGACCCGATGAAAGCGGCCGTTCTGGAGTCGAAAGATGTTCTGGTGTACAAGGACCTACCCGATCCCCTGCCGTTCGGGGAGCGGCCCGTCCTGGTGCGGGTCGGCAGCGTCGGAGTGTGTGGTTCCGATGTTCTGCGGTTCGCCCACGACACCGCTTACCACTACCCGCTGGTCCTTGGACACGAATTCTCCGCGGTGATAGAAAAGGCGCCCGAGGACAGCACGTTCGCACCGGGTGACCGAGTGGCCGTCTTCCCGCTGTTACCGCGGTCCGACGACCCACTGACCCGCGTCGGTGAGTGGGCGCTCAGCGATGCCTACGACTATTTCGGCTCGCGCCGTGACGGCGGGATGTGCGAAATGCTGTGGGTCCCCGAGGCGAACCTGGTGCCGGTACCGTCCAGCATGCCGCTGGCCCATGCCGCTACGGTCGAACCCGCCGCTGTCGCACTGCACGCAGTGCAGAAGCTGCGGGTCCCCGCGGCGGGCACGGTGATGGTGGTCGGCGCCGGACCCATCGGGGCACTGGCTGCCCAGTGGCTCCGAATCCTGGGCTGGACCAGGGTGCTCGTCGCCGACGTCGACCGCCGCAAGCTGGAGTTGATGGAGCAGTTGGGGTTCGAGGTGCTCGACGCCTCGACACAGGATGCTGTCTCCGCGGCCGGAGAACGTACCGGTGGCCGCGGGCTCGACGCCGTCGTCGAAGCGAGCGGATTCCCCTCGGCCTTCCTTCAGTGCCTGGAAGCAGCCGCACCGCAGGGGCAGATCCTTCTCCTTGGCGACCTCAAGGGTGACGTCACCATCCCGCAGTCCCTGATCTCCTCGTTCATCCGTCGCGAGCTGGTGATCATCGGGACATGGAACTCGCGGATCATGCCATCCGGGCGCAGCGAATGGGACATGGTGGTGGAACACATCGCCAGGGGTTCACTGGCAGTCGCACCACTGATCAGCCACGTGCGCGGTCTCGAGGAGGCTCCCGAACTCATGGCCGACATTGCCGGCAAACGCATCTGGTCGAACAAGGTCGTCTTCGCCGTCTCACCGGAGGCCCGCGCCGAGGCGCGAGCGCATGCGGCCGGCGGAGGGCGGCCATGAAAGCCGCCGTATTCCATGGTCCGGGAGTAGTCAAGGTCGAGGACATCCCGGTTCCCGACATCGGGGTCGACGAGCTACTGGTCGCCGTGCGTGCCGCGTCGATCTGCGGCACCGATCTGCGCATCGCCGAACACGGCCATTTCAAGTTACCGGACGGCCGTCACCGGGTGCTCGGACACGAAACCGCCGGCGTGGTGGTCGAAGTCGGCCCGCAGGCCCGTGGCTTCGCCCCCGGAGATCGGGTGTCGATCACCCCCAACATCGGATGCGGACACTGCCGGTTCTGCCGCAGGGGCCTGAACAACATGTGTCCCGACTACGAAGCGTTCGGTATCACCATCGACGGCGGGTTCGAGGAGTACCTGCGGGTACCGGGCCACGCGCTGCAGCGCGGCAACGTCTTTCGGTTGCCTGACAACGTCTCCTTCGCCACCGCCGCGCTCCTCGAGCCGTTCTCGTGCTGCCTTCGGGGCCAGCATGTCCTCGATGTCGGGCGCGACGACATCGTGGTCATCGTCGGCGCGGGACCGATCGGCATTTTCCACACGCTGCTGGCGAAACTCTCCGGGGCGGCGAAGGTGATCGTCGCCAACCGCTCACCTCAGCGCCTCGATCGCGCCCGCGAAGCAGGTGCTGACGTGACAGTGCTGACCTCCCGCGAGAATCTCGAAGAGGTGGTGATGGAACAGAGCGCGGGACGTGGCGCCGATGTCGTGCTCACCTGTGTCTCCGACCCCGCCGTGCAGACCCAGGCAGTCACATTGTTGGCCACGCACGGGCGCCTGAACTTCTTCTCCGGTCTCGGGCGCGGCGCTGGGGCCCAGATCGACACCAACCGGGTGCACTACCGAGGGCTGGTGCTGACCGGCACCACCGGGAGCAGCAACTCCGACTACGAACGCTCGTTGGCGCTCGTCACCGAAGGCCGGGTGGATCTGAGTCGTTTCATCAGCCGCACTTTCGATATCGAGCAGATCGGCGAGGCGATGGAGCACGCGTCCTCTGGAGCAGGCATGAAAGCCATGGTGACCTTTCCGGAAGAACCTGCTCGACTCGGTGAACGACACAGAAAGGGCGGGGTCGATGAGTGACAGCGTTGTCATGGCCCTCGACGCGGGGACCACGAGTATTCGCGCCATCCTGTTCAACCACGACGGAGACGTCGTGGTCGAGGCAGCCCAGGAGTTCCCCCAGATCTACCCCCGACCAGGATGGGTCGAGCACAACCCGCTCGATATCTGGAACACCCAGGTGACCGTGGCCAAGGAGGCGCTCGCCCGAGCAGGGATCACCGCACGTGATGTCGCCGCCATCGGCGTCACCAATCAGCGCGAGACCACCATCGTCTGGGACCGCGTCACCGGTGCACCGGTGACGAACGCCATTGTGTGGCAGGACCGCAGGACGGCAGCATTCTGTGACCGGCTGAAAGCCAACGGTCTCGAGGAGCACGTGCGCGCGACCACGGGACTGCTGATCGACGCCTACTTCTCCGGCACCAAGCTGGCCTGGATCCTCGACAACATCCCGGGTGTCCGCGGGCGTGCCGAACGGGGCGAACTCGCCTTCGGCACCGTCGACAGCTGGCTGATCTGGAATCTCACCGGCGGCACAGTTCATGTCACCGACTACACGAACGCGTCACGCACAATGCTTTTCGACATCCATCGGCTCGCGTGGGATGACCGGATGCTCAAGGAGCTCAACATCCCGCCAGACATGCTGCCCGAGGTCCGCCAGAGCAGTGAGGTCTACGGCCACACCTGTCGAGATATCTTCATCGAAGCCGAGATCCCCATCGCCTCCGCAATCGGCGACCAGCATGCCGCGCTGTTCGGGCAGGCCTGTTTCGAACCCGGCATGGTCAAGACGACCTACGGGACGGGCGCCAGCTTGGTGATGAACACCGGTGACGTGCCGGTACGTTCCACCGCCGGGCTACTGACCATTCCCGCCTGGGGTCTCGACGGAACAGTCGAATATGCCTTGGAAGGACTGATTTTCGTGTCGGGGGCGACCGTGCAATGGCTGCGCGACGAGCTCAAGATCGTCTACGACGCCGCCGACACCGAATTCGCCGCCAGGCGCGTGCCCGATTCCAATGGCGTGTACTTCGTGCCGGCGTTCGTCGGCCTGGCGGCACCGCACTGGGACCCGTATGCACGTGGCGCCATCGTCGGTCTGACGTTGGGCGCCAACCGAAATCACATCATCCGTGCAGCGCTCGAAGCCATCTGCTACCAGATCTGCGATGTCATCACCTTGATGGAGAACGACTCCGGTATCGAAGCCAGGGAGATCCGCGCCGACGGCGGCGCGGCCCGCAACAGTTTCCTCATGCAACTCCAAGCGGACCTGCTCGACATCGGCGTCGTGCGGCCCACCGTGGTGGAGACGACCGCACGCGGCGCCGCCTATCTGGCCGGGCTGGCCACCGGCTACTGGAAAGACCGAGCCGAGCTCACCACCACCTACCATGTCGACCGCACCTTCGTCCCGCAGATGCCGACGGCCACCCGCTCTACCATGTACGCCGGCTGGCAGAAGGCCGTGAGCCGGGCGCGGAGCTGGGAAGACCACTAGTTCGCCTGTCAGCTTTCGTCATTCGTCGTCACAACACTGGAGTAGCCACATGTCCCTACCCCCTCCTGCCCAAAAACCGACGATGTACTTCGTCGGTGTCACCACCGGCGCATCGTCGATTATGAAAGTCTTCCCCGCCTGGGCCCGACATCTGGGTATCGACGCCCACATCACCGGAATCGATCTGCCACTGGACGCCGAACCCGAGGCCTACCGAAAGGTGGTGTCGTTCATCAAGAACGACCCGCTGTCGCTAGGTGCTCTGGTCACCACTCACAAGCTCAACCTCTACCAGGCTGCCCGCGACCTGTTCGATGAGGCGGGCGATGCCACTGCGCTGCTCGGCGAGGTGAGCAGCATCTCCAAGCGAGGCACCACACTGCGTGCCCAGGCGATGGATCCCCTCACCAGCGGCCTTTCCCTGGAAGCCATCGTCGCCGAAAACTACTGGCGCGACGGTGCCGAACTTCTACTGCTCGGCGCAGGCGGATCGGCATTGGCGCTGACGCTGTACCTGCACCGGCGTCAGCAGCGCGGTGACGACACGCCTTCGCGGATCGTGGTGACCAACCGCCGCCCGGGGCGCCTGGAAGAGATGCGTGCCATCCACGACCGGCTGGCCACCGAGCTCAAGTTCGACTATGTGCACGCCGCCTCAGCTACCGACAACGATCGCCAACTCGCCGATCTGGCCCCCGGCTCGATCGTCGTGAACGCCACCGGCCTGGGTAAGGACCGCCCTGGCTCGCCGCTCGGCGCTGCCGCTGTCTTCCCACAGCAGAGCATCGCGTGGGATTTCAATTATCGCGGCGATCTGCTGTTCCTGGATCAGGCGCGCGCCCAAAGCGACACGCGTGGAGTACGGGCCGAGGACGGCTGGGTTTACTTCTTGCACGGCTGGACCCGGGTCATCAGCGACGTCTTTGACGTCGAAATACCCATGGCTGGACCGGAATTCGATGCATTTGCCGATATTGCACGCACCACCACCACCACAGAGAAGGGTTGACATGACCACCACCACATCCGCCGCCGCCACGACAGTTGCTGCCACGGTGACTCCGTTCGATCTGAGCACCGGGCTGTCCGCGGCACGTGAACCGCTGCGCAGGACACTGTCGGCGATGACGAGCATGTACGCCGACGCCCAGGCCGCGCAGGACTGGATCGAACGCGAAGACGTCCTGGTCTACGAGTTCTACGATATGGGCGTCCCGCAGACCTCGGGTGACGTCGCCTACGGTACGAGCATCGTCTATCCCGGCAAGGTCGGCGACGAGTACTTCATGACCAAGGGGCACTTCCATACGGTGCTCGACACCGGTGAGATCTACTTCTGCCTTTCCGGTGAGGGCTACATGCTGATGGAGAACCCGGAAGGCGACGTCCAGTGGGCACAGTTCGTGCCGGGCCAAGCCGTCTACGTGCCGCGGCGCTACGCGCACCGCAGTATCAACACGAGCAGCTCCGAACCACTGATCACCTTCTTCGGCTTCCCCGGCCATGCGGGCCACGACTACGGAACCATCGAGCAGAAGGGTTTTCGCAAGCTCTGCATCGACGTGGAGGGCCGGCCGACGTTCGTGGACAACCCGAAATGGGCGGGCTGACCCCCGGCGCGACGGCACCGACGCTCCCTCCCGGGAGAGTGGCGGTGACGCCGCGCTCACTGTCAACGGGTCGGCATCCGGCGTTGGAACGACTCCAACAGCACGGCTTCGAGTTGGTGTTTCCCGCCCCTGCTCGTACACCGACCACCCAAGAGCTGCTCACCGAACTGCCGACGTGCGTGGCGTATCTGGCAGGCGTGGAACCGATTTCGGGCGAAGTGCTACGGAGCGCTCCGCAGTTGCGGGTGATCGCACGAAACGGAGTCGGCGTCAACAACATCGATCTGGTTGCTGCACGGGAGCTCGGAGTCGAGGTGCTGCCGGCCGTCGGCGCCAACTCGCAGGGGGTGGCCGAACTGGCGCTGGCCCTCGCCTTCGCCGGGGTGCGACGTATCCCGTGGTCGGACGCGCGACTCAAAGCCGGCGACTGGTCACGCTCAGCCGGTGTGGAGCTGTCCGGGCGCACGATGGGAATCATCGGGGTGGGACAGGTCGGCCGGCGGCTGGCGACGATGGCAGCAGGTATCGGGATGAACGTCATCGGTTATGACGCCTTTCCCGACCCGAGGTGGACTCCACCCGCGCGATTCCGGTGGTCCACCATCGACCAGGTTCTGGCCGCCGCGGATGTGCTGTCCCTGCATGCACCACCCGGCGACAAGCCGCTACTGGACTCGGCGCGTCTTGCCCGGATGCCGAAGGCGGCACTCCTGATCAACACCGCACGCGCCGAACTCGTCGACGAGGATGCGGTGCTGGCGGCGCTGAACGAGGACCACCTGACTGCCTATGCGGTCGATGCATTCTCGACTGAGCCACCTAATGATCTGCGCCTGGTAGGCCACGAGAAGGTGATCGCCACTCCGCACGTCGGCGGTTTCACGCAGGAGAGTGTCGGGCGGGCGAGCGAAAGCGCGGTCGATGCCATCCTGTCGGTGCTGCAGTGTGCACCCGCAGCGGCCGGCAGGTAACAGCGCCGACGTCACGGCCAGCCGGGGCGCCTACGGTTCCTGGTCCAGACCGTGTTCGATGGCGTAGCGCGCCAATTCGACGCGATTAGCCACCTGCAGCTTGCGGAATGTGGCCTGAACATGGTTTTCGACGGTGCGGTGGCTGACCGACAGCTTCGCGGCGATCTGTTTGGCGGTCAGTCCCTTGGCGACGTGACGCAACACTTCGGTCTCGCGGTCGGTCAGCGTCGGCGTCGGTCCTACCTGCGCGGCGGCCTCGGATTCCGGCCGCTGCGCGATGCGGCGATACTCCCCAAGCACCAAACCTGCCAGGCCCGGGGTGAACACCGCCCGCCCGGCCGCGGTCGCACGGACAGCGTCGGCGAGTTCGGCTCGCGATGCGCTCTTGACGAGGTATCCGGTGGCACCTGCCTTAACGGCTTCGAGCACGTCGTCGCGCTCACCAGAGGCCGACAGCACCAGCACCCGACTCGACGGCGACACCGCCAGCACTTCGGCGGTGGCCTGCGCACCGTCGCCGTCGCCGAGTCGCATGTCCATCAAGACCACATCGGGCTGGACGACCGCCGCCCGGCGGCGGGCCGAGGCGACACCGTCGGCCGTCGCCACCACCGTGAAACCGTCCTCGGCGAGATCGCGGGCCACCGCATCGCGCCAGATCGGGTGATCGTCGACCACCATCACGTTCCACGTCTGCCCGGCTTCAGCCACGAGCCTTCCCCTTCCTGCCTCTGGGTACGGTCAGTTCCCACTCGGTGCCGCCGTCGGGATCGGTGCTCAGCGTTGCGGTGCCGGACAGTGCCTGCAAGCGTCCGACGATCGACTTCGAGATCCCGACCCGGCCCTCGGCCTGCGCCTGTTCGAGACGTCCCGGCGCGATCCCTACGCCGTTGTCGCGGATGCTGACCGTAACCACCTCGCCGAGATCTTCGACCAGCACATACGCTGTCGCGCCGGGGCCGGCATGGGTCCGTGCGTTGTCCAGGGCGTTGACGGCGGCCGCCTCCAGTTCGGCGGCGACCGCGAAGTCCAGCAGCACCGGGGTACCGGGGACGCTGACGACCACCCGCTCACCGGCCTGCCTGCTCAGACCGGAGCGGATATCGACAAGCGCCGGATGCGCATCCCGGCCATCACCGCCATCACCGCTGTCGCTGACCAGCCGGCGCAACGCGCTTTCCTGTTCGCGGGCCAGCTCGGCCAATTCGGTTGTGGGACCACCGATTTCCCTGCCACGTTTGGAGACCAGCGCGAGCACTTGGATGACGCCGTCATGGACCTGCCGCGCCAGGCGTTCCCGCTCGGCCACCGAGGCCGTCAGCAGTGCCGCACGCTGCAATTCGGCGTGCGCGCGACGCGCGGTCTGAGCCGCCAATCCGATCGCCAGCCCGACGGCGAGCTCGATGACGATGGTCGCGTTGCGGGCCAGATCGATAGTGACGTAACCCTTCAACGCCGCCGACGCGGCCACCACCGCCGCCCCGGCGAGCATGCCCGCCACCGGACCGCGCAGGATCGCCGCCGAGATGGTGACGTTGGTGGCCCACAATGTGGTCGGCAGCGACTGGTTGTCCGCGATCCATTGCGGGGAGGCGATGAGCGCCGTCGACAGCATCAGCGCCACGACCACGACCAGCTCGGCCACCACCCAGGTCGCCCGGCGGCCGAAACCCTGCAGATACGCGGCGGCGCATACCAGGGTCCACACCGACAGCACCCCGAACTGCAGCCAGCCCAGCGCCGGGCGGGTCAGCTCGTCATTGCTGACGATCTGGAAACCCATCGAGTAGAGGTAGCTGAGCAGGCGGAACACCTGCGCGGCGCGCCACAACGGTTGGCTGGGATCCGAGGTGGGATCGAGCCGAGCCGGCATCTGCTCAGCATAGGGTGGTGGGCGTGAAGCGTGTGAAACACATCGCGGCCGTGTTCATCGCGGCGATCAGCGCTGCCCTCACGGCCAACGGCTACCGGCCGCTGTCAAAGCGGGGTTACCCGTCGTTGTACGCCTTCACCTATGGGGTGTTCGCCTCGGAGCTGCCCTTGCAGATGATCGCGGCTGAGGCCGCGGCGCTCACGGCGGTGACGCCCGGACTGGGCCGCCGGACGGGTCGCATCGCCTGGCTGGTATCGGCCCTGTCCTGGCTGGGACTGCTCGGACTCTACCGCGCAGGACGGCAGGCCGATCAGCCGCTGACTGCTGCCCTGGACGCCGAGCTGGGCACCGACCGGCGCACCGACAGTGGGGACCTCTGGAAGCGTCCCGCGCCGATGGGTGCGACGGCCAAGCGACCCGGCGTCGTCCGCATGCTGCGGATCTACCGCGATTACGCCCACGACAGTGATGTCCCCTACGGCGAGTTCGGCAGGAAGAACCTGCTCGACATCTGGCGCCGTCCCGATCTCGACCGCGGTGGTCGCGCACCCGTGCTGCTCGAGGTTCCCGGCGGCGCCTGGATGCTGGGAAGCAAACGTGGACAGGCACATCCGTTGATGAGTCATCTCGCCGAACTCGGCTGGGTGTGCGTGTCGATCAACTACCGGCTCAGCCCGCGGGCGACGTGGCCTGATCACATCGTCGATGTCAAACGCGCGATCGCCTGGATCAAGGAACACATCAGTGAGTACGGCGGTGACCCGGACTTCATCGCCATCACCGGCGGCTCGGCCGGCGGGCACCTGTCGTCGCTGGCCGCGTTGACCCCGAACATGGCCGAATTCCAGCCGGGTTTCCCTGATGTCGACACCAGCGTGCAGGCGGCCGTCCCGTTCTACGGCGTCTACGACTTCACCAGGAAAGACACCTCGATGCACCCACTGATGGTGCCGATGCTCGCGAAATACGTCCTGAAACAACGGCGTCGCGACTTCCCTGATGCCTACCAGTCGGCGTCGAGCATCAGCCACGTCAACGCCGATGCCCCGCCGTTCTTCATCTTGCACGGCACCAACGATTCGTTGATCCCCGTCGAGCAGGGCCGCAGTTTCGCGCGGCGGTTGCGCGAGGTGAGCACCCAGCCCGTGGTGTACGCCGAATTGCCTTACGCACAGCACGCTTTCGACATCTTCGGCTCACCGAGGGCGGCGCACTCGGCCGTCGCGGTCGAACAGTTCCTCGCTCAGGTGTACTCCCGAACGCGGGTACCAGCTGTCTGAGGAGCTACATCACCTTCGACAGAAACAGCTTGGTGCGATCCTCCTGCGGGTTGGCCAGCACCTCACGGGGATTACCGCTCTCGACGATGACGCCGCCGTCCATGAAAACCAGCTGATCGGCGACCTCACGGGCGAAGCCCATCTCGTGGGTCACCACCACCATCGTCATGCCCTCGCTCGCGAGCTTCTTCATGACGCCGAGCACCTCGCCGACGAGTTCCGGATCCAATGCGGAGGTGGGCTCGTCGAAGAGCATCAGTTTGGGGTTCATCGCCAATGCCCGGGCGATCGCCACCCGCTGCTGCTGACCGCCGGACAGCTGGGCGGGATAGGCGGTCGCTTTGTCGGTGAGCCCGACCTGTTCGAGTAGATCTTTCGCGCGTTCGACGGCTTCCGCCTTCTTGACACCCTTGACCTGCATGGGTGCTTCGATGATGTTCGCCAGCGCGGTGCGGTGCGGGAACAGGTTGAAGTGCTGGAACACCATCCCGATATCGCGGCGCTGTTTGGCCGCCGCCCGCGGCGCCATCTCGTGCAGCTTGCCGCCGCGTTCGGTGTAGCCGATCAGCTCGCCGTCGACGTAGAGCCGTCCCGCGTTGACCTGCTCGAGGTGGTTGATGCAACGCAGGAACGTGGACTTTCCCGAGCCGGACGGCCCGACCAGAACGAGCACCTGGCCCTTGCCGATCTCCAGCGTCACACCCTTGAGCACCCGCAGCGCACCGAAGTTCTTGCAGACGCTTTCGGCCTTGACCATCGGCGTGGCAGCACCGGTTGCGTCGGGAAGCTGAGTCATACCCCTCCTCCTTCGCTCAGTACCTGCGCCTTGGCGAGCGCCTCGAGCTGTTTACCGGTCAGCTTGCGCGAAGCACCCCGGGAGAAGTATCGCTCCAGGTAGAACTGGCCGACCATCAGGATGCTGGTGATCAGCAGGTACCACGCGGCCGCAACGAGCAGCAGCGGGATGGGCTGGAAGATCACCGCGGCGATATCGCGCTGGCGGCCGAACAGGTCGAGCGTGAACGGCACCGCGACGGCCAGCGACGTGGTCTTGAGCTGACCGATGAACTCGTTGCCGGTCGGCGGGATGATCACCCGCATCGCCTGCGGCAAAACGGTGCGCCGCATCGTCAGCAACCAGGACATACCCAGCGCCGTGGAGGCTTCGGACTGCCCTTCGGGCACCGAGCTGATGCCGGCCCTGATGATTTCGGCCAGGTAGGCCGCCTCGTTGAAACCGAGGCCGAGGATCGCCAGCAGAAAGTACATCGAGAGGTTCTGGATATCGAGGTGAAAGAACGTGGGACCAAAGGGGATGCCGAGCTGGATGTTCTTGTAGATCGTCGGGATCAGGCCCCAGAACACCAGCTGGACGAACACGGGTGTGCCGCGGAAGACCCAGAGGTACACCCAGGCCACCGACCGGAAGACCGGATTCGGCGACAACCGCATGACTGCGAGGATGACGGCCAGCACGATCGCCAGGATCATCGACCAGACAGTCAGCTGGATCGTGATCCAGACGCCGGAGACGATCCGTTCGTCGAGGATGTACTTGCCGAAGAACTTCCAGCCGTAGGCATCGTTGGTGGCGGCGCCGTAGATGAACAGCCCAGCCAGAATGAGGATGACGATCGCCGCCACCCACCGCCATGGGTGCCGCAGTGGAACCGCGTCAATTGCGGCAGGACCGTCGGCTGGACTGGTGGGGGGCGGCGAAACATCAACACTCATAGGTCAATCCGGCGATCAGCTGGTTGCGCCGTTGATGACCGGCTTGTCGATCATGCCGGCCTCGACGCCCCAGTTGCTCGCGATCGTCTTGTAATCGCCGGTCTCGATGAGATGCTCGAGCGCCTTCTGCAGCGATGCCGCCAACGCCGAGCCCTTCTTCACGGGCCAACCGTAGGGCGCCGAGTCGAAGGTCTCGCCGGCCTGCTCCAGCTTGCCGTCACTCTGCTTGATCGCATACAGGGTGACCGGGGAATCCGCCGACATCGCGTCAGCCTGCCCCAGGACGACCGCGTTGGTGGCCTGATCCTGGCCGTCGAACTTCAGGATCTGGATGGCCGGCTTACCGGCGTCGGTGCACGTCTTGCTCCTGGCCGGCAGTTCGTCGACTTCCTGCGTGGTGGTCGACTGAACCGCGACCTTCTTGCCGCAGGCGTTGTCCGGGCCGATGTCCGAACCCTTCGGCCTGGCCCACAGCGAACCGGCCGAGAAGTAGGTGACGAAGTCGACGGTCTGCTCACGTTCTTTGGTGTCGGTGAACGACGACATGCCGACGTTGAACGTACCGCCCTCTATCGCCGGGATGATCTTGGCGAAATCCGCTTCCCGGTAATCGGCGGTCAGGCCGAGGGTGGAGGCGATCGCGTTCATCAGATCCACGTCGAAGCCGACGATCTTGCCGCTGGGATCCTTGAACTCGTTGGGCGTGTAAGGCACGTTGACGCCGACGATCAGCTTGCCCGACGACTTGATGTCCTCAGGGACGGTGTTCGCAATGTCGTCGACCTTCGCGGCCTGCGCGGCCGTCGTCGAGGTCGTAGGACCGGATGTGTCGCTGTTCTTGGTGCAGCCCGACAGCGCGAGCGCGCTACAGGCGGCGACCACTACCGCGCCGCGCCACCAGCGCGACCCCACTCGACGGTCTTGACTTCCAGCTACCACGGTGTTTCTTCTTTCTGCATCGGGCCGTCATCCGTCTGTTCAGGCGCTGACGTTAACGACCATGGACCCAGCGCGCATTGCCGGTAACGAGACATTAACGACCTCGTCGGCGGACCACAGGACATTCTGCGTTCTGGCTGTGGGTCGCGCGTCCACCGCACCGGCGGCCAAATCGCCCGATGCCCATCGGCGGTGTGTCACACTGCGCGCATGGAAACCACTGCTACTCCAAGCATGTTGCCGCACTTGTGGAAGTCGGCGCTGGTGTCGGGACTACTGGCCATCGTTATCGGCGCTGCCGTTCTGGCATGGCCCGGCAAGACAATTCTCATCGGTGCCATCTTCTTTGGCGCATATCTGCTCATCACCGGGATCGCGCAGGTGCTCTTCGCGTTCGCACTGCATGTCTCGGCTGGCGGCCGCGTGTTGCTGTTCATCAGCGGTGCGGCATCGCTGATCCTTGCGGTCCTGTGCTTCCGGAGCCTGGCGGACTCGATTCTGCTGCTGGCGATCTGGATCGGTATCGGCTTCATCTTCCGCGGTGTCGCGACGGCGGTGTCGGCGATCAGCGATCCGACGCTGCCCGGCCGGGCGTGGGAGATCTTCGTCGGCGTCATCAGTCTGGCCGCCGGCATCGTGATGCTGGCATCGCCGTTCGAGTCGGTCACGACGCTGGCGATCGTGGTCGGCGCGTGGTTCGTCGTGATCGGTGTCTTCGAGGTCGTCGCATCGTTCGGAATCCGAAAGGCCGGCAAGAACCTCGCCGAGGCGCTCACCCCGGATCCGGCGGAGCCTGCTCCCGCGGCGCCAGCGGCTTCCGCACCGACGACCACCATCGAGTAGCGACCAAAAGTCATCCCGATGAGGTCTAAAGTCCCTAGTGACTGGGCCTGCCAGACCTACTACACTCTGTCGTAGTGGAGTCGTAACGACTCGACCCGTAGCCCCGGGGAGATGACGTAGATGAACGCGCTGGACGTATCGCGCTGGCAGTTCGGCATCACGACGGTCTACCACTTCATCTTCGTGCCGCTGACGATCGGCTTGGCGCCGCTCATCGCGATCATGCAGACAGTGTGGGTGGCCACCGGCAACACCGCGTGGTACCGGATGACGAAGTTCTTCGGCAAGCTGTTCCTGATCAACTTCGCCATCGGCGTGGCGACCGGCATCGTCCAGGAGTTCCAGTTCGGGATGAACTGGAGCGAGTACTCCCGGTTCGTCGGCGATATCTTCGGCGCGCCATTGGCGATGGAAGGTCTGGTCGCCTTCTTCTTCGAATCCACGTTCATCGGCTTGTGGATCTTCGGCTGGACACGGCTACCGAAGCTGGTGCAT
Organism: Mycolicibacterium komossense; assembly: GCF_025822605.1. GTDB lineage: Bacteria > Actinomycetota > Actinomycetes > Mycobacteriales > Mycobacteriaceae > Mycobacterium > Mycobacterium komossense. Next base: position 228,343 of record NZ_JACKTY010000028.1, read on the forward strand.
CTGGCCTGCATCTGGGTCGTCGCGATCGCCGTCAACGCGTCGGCGTTCTTCATCATCAGCGCCAACTCCTTCATGCAGCACCCGGTCGGCGCGACGTTCAACCCGGAGACCGGCCGCGCCGAGCTGACCAGCATCATGGCGCTGTTCACCAACAACACTGGGCTGGCCGCGTTTTCACATGCCGTGGGCGGAGCGTTCCTGACCGCAGGCGCCTTCGTGGCGGCCATCTGCGCGTGGTGGATGGTGCGCTCCCGCACAGCCGACGGCCAATCCGGCGACGCCGCCACGATCTACCGGCCCGGAACTATCCTGGGTTGCTGGGTGGCACTCATCGCAGCGGCGGCGCTGTTCCTCACCGGCGATGTCCAAGGCAAGCTGATGTTCCAGCAGCAACCGATGAAAATGGCGTCGGCGGAATCGTTGTGCCACACCGAAACCGATCCCAAGTTCTCGATCCTCACCGTCGGCACGCACAACAACTGCGACAGCATCACCCGCGTCATCGAGATCCCCTACGTGCTGCCCTTCCTGGCAGAGGGCAAGTTCACCGGGGTCACCCTGGAGGGTGTCAAAGATCTGCAGGCCCAGGCCGAGCAGAAGTTCGGGCCCGGCGACTACCGACCCAATCTCTTCGTGACGTACTGGGCCTTCCGCGCGATGATCGGCTTCCTGCTGATCCCGGTGCTGTTCGCCATGGTCGCACTGTGGCTGACCCGCCGTGGCCGGATCCCCGACCAACGCTGGTTCGCCTGGTTCGCTCTGCTGACCATCCCCACCCCGTTCCTGGCCAACAGCGCCGGCTGGGTGTTCACCGAAATGGGCCGGCAACCGTGGGTGGTGGTGCCCAACCCGACCGGTGACCAGGCGATCCGACTTACCGTGCAGGACGGCGTTTCCCACAACTCGGCAGGCCTGGTGCTGTTCTCACTGATCACCTTCACGTTGACCTATGCCGCCCTGGCTGTCGTGTGGTTTTACCTGATGCGCCGCTATGTCGTCGAAGGACCGCTGGAACACGATTCCGAACCGGCGCCGCCTGCGCCGCCCGGCGAAGACGACGTCAAACCCCTGTCGTTCGCCTACTAGTCGCGCAAGGAGTTGATCGCGATGGGGTTACAAGAGTTCTGGTTCATCCTCGTGGCAGTACTGTTTCTCGGCTTCTTCATCCTGGAGGGTTTCGACTTCGGGGTGGGAATGCTGATGGAGCCGATCGGGCGCCTGGGCAAATCGGGTGGACCCGAAGCGATCGAGCGGCGCCGACGGGCCGCGCTGAACACCATCGGCCCAGTCTGGGACGGTAACGAGGTCTGGCTGATCACCGCGGGTGGCGCCATGTTCGCGGCGTTCCCCGACTGGTATGCGACGGTCTTCTCCACGCTGTACCTGCCGCTGCTGGCCATCCTGTTCGCGATGATCCTGCGCATCGTGGCGATCGAATGGCGCGGCAAGATCAACGATCCGAAGTGGCGGTCCTACGCCGATACCGGCATCGCCATCGGTTCCTGGCTGCCCGCCATCCTGTGGGGCGTTGCCTTTGCCATCCTGGTCCGCGGCCTACCGGTGGATGCCCACAAACAGGTCGACCTGTCGTTCACCGATGTGATCAACCCGTACACCCTGCTGGGCGGGCTCGCGACCGGTGGGCTGTTCCTGCTGCACGGTGCTGCGTTCCTGGCGCTGAAATCGTCGGGCGAGGTCCGCGACGACGCGCTGCGGATCGCCAGATGGGCGTCGCTGCCGGTGACGACATTGGTCGCGGCATTCGGTATCTGGACCCAACTGGCGCATGGAAAACCGTGGACGTGGTTGGTGCTGGGCGTGGCGGTGATCGCACAGCTTGCGGCGGTCGCCCTGCTGCGGGCCGGCACGCGCGACGGGTGGGCGTTCGTGGCGACGACGCTCGTGGTGATCGCGGTCATCACGCTGCTATTCGGTGACCTGTACCCGAATCTGGTGCCGTCGACCTTGAATCCGGACTGGAGCCTGACGGTGCACAACGCGTCGTCGAGTCCATACACGCTGAAGATCATGACGTGGGCGGCCGTCATCTTCGCGCCGCTGGTGATGATCTACCAGGCGTGGACGTACTGGGTATTCCGCCAGCGCATCTCGGCCGACCGGATCCCCGATTCCATCGGTTTGTCGAGGCAGGTGTCCTGAATAACAGCAGCCGGGCGCCACTCGACCCCGGCGCGTGACCGATGCAGAGCGAGGCACGAGCGATGAGGAGGAACGCACCAATCGACCCGAGGTTGTGGCGGGCCTCGGGTGCCGTCCGGCGCTTCCTGGTCGCCACGGTGTGCTGCGGTGTCGTGATCAGTGGCGCCGCAATCGGATCGGCGGTGGTACTGGCCCACGTCGTGGCCGGGGTCATCACCGACCCGGCGACGCGCACACTCCCACACTGGCGCACCTGGCTGCTGATCCTGTTGGTGCTGTGGATGATTCGGGTGGTCGCACAATGGCTACAGGTGCGGCTCAGTCAACGCGGCGCCAGCGCGGCGATAGCCGATCTGGGCGGCCAGGTGTTGCGGTCGGTGACCGCGGCCGAACCGCGCACTCTCGCACGGCGCCGCGATGACGCCGCCTTCGTCGTCCTGCGTGGTCTCGACGGGCTGCGGCCGTACTTCACCTCCTATCTGCCCGCATTGTTCCTGGCCGCGATCCTCACTCCCGCCGCGGTCGTGGTGATCGCCTGGTATGACCTGCAGGCTGCGGTTGTCGTACTGGTCGCGCTGCCGCTGATCCCGGTGTTCATGGTGCTGATCGGACTGGCCACCGCGGACCGGTCGGCGGCGGCGCTGGAAGCGATGACGACCCTGCAGGCCCGGCTGCTCGACCTCATCGCCGGACTCCCCACCCTGCGGGCGCTGGGACGGGCCGAAGGGCCCGGCGAGCGGATCGGCGAACTGAGCGCGGCACATCGCCGTTCGGCGATGGCGACACTACGCGTCGCATTCCTGTCCACCCTGGTCCTCGAGCTGGTGGCAACGCTCGGTGTGGCGTTGGTGGCGGTATCCGTCGGGCTGCGATTGGTGTACGGCGGGATCTCACTGGACAGCGGCCTGACCGTACTGCTGCTCGCCCCGGAGGTGTTCTGGCCACTGCGCCGGGTCGGCGTCGAATTCCATGCCGCCCAGGATGGGAAGTCAGCCGCCGACAAGGCTTTCGCCTTGATCGACAGCGAGTCCCGCATCACGACCGGCACCGCCACGGTGTGCGCCGCGGGCAGGCCCATCCGGCTGGAGAATCTCAGTGTCGAAGGCCGTGACGGACCGGCGCCGAACGGCCTGAGCGCCGTCCTCGCGCCCGGCGAGGTGACCGTGCTCGTGGGTGCCAATGGGGCGGGCAAGTCGACCACGGTGCAGGTGATCGCCGGGCTGACCACACCGACAACCGGCCGGGTGAGCGTGGGGGACGTCGATATCGCCGATCTGGAACCCGAGCCATGGTGGCACCAACTGTCGTGGCTGGCGCAGCGGCCGGTGCTGATACCCGGCACCGTCGCCGAGAACCTGGCCTTGTTCGGCGAGCTGGCCGACCTCGATTCAGCCTGTGCCGCTTCGGGTTTCGACGAAGTGCTGGGAGACCTGCCGGAAGGTTTGCAGACCAGACTCGGCCGCGGCGGGGTCGGTCTGTCCCTTGGGCAACGCCAACGGCTGGGCCTGGCCCGCACGCTGGGCTCCCCCGCGCCGGTTTTGCTGCTCGACGAGCCCACCGCTCACCTCGATCCCGAGACCGAGAGCAGGGTGTTGCAGGCGATCACCGCCCGCGCCCGCGGGGGCACGACCGTCGTCGTCGTCGGGCACCGCGCGCCGGTGCTCGCGATCGCAGACCAGATCGTCGAGGTGGCGAGCCGTGCGACTGTCTGACGACCCACTGATCCTGGCGTTGCCGCTGCTGCGGCCCAGGCTGGGCCGGCTCCTACTCGCCGTCACCCTCGGAGTGCTCTCGCTGACCAGCGCTCTCGCCTTGGCCGGAGTCTCGGCCTGGCTGATCACCAGGGCCTGGCAGATGCCACCGGTCCTCGACCTGTCGGTGGCCGTGGTCGCCGTCCGGGCGTTCGGTATCTCGCGTGGTGTGCTGCACTACTGCGAGCGGCTGGCGTCTCACGACACCGCGTTGCGGGCCGCCGGTTCGGCCCGCCGCGGTATCTACCACCGACTCGCGCGCGGACCCGTCGACGTCACCGCCCGCCTGCACGCTGGGGAACTCGTCGGCCGCGTCGGCTCCGATGTCGACGAACTCGCCGACGCCGTCGTGCGCGCGGTGCTGCCGATCGCGGTGGCCACGGTGCTCTCGCTGATCGCGGTCGGCGTGATCGCCGTGATCTCCCTGCCTGCCGCCGCGCTGCTGGCTGCCTGTCTGCTGATCGCGGGGGTGGTCGCGCCGTGGCTGGCGGCCCGCGGGGCCACCGCCCAGGAAGAGCTCGCACGGATTCACCATGGCGACCGGGACATCACGGCGATGCTCGCCCTCGAACACGCCCCCGAACTCCGCGTCAGTGGGCGGCTGCCCGCGATCATTGCCGAATCAGGTCAACGCCAACGCGACTGGGCCAAAGCCGTTGACCGGGCGGCGACACCCGGGGCATACGGCGCGGCAGTGCCGACCGCGGCGATGGGCGTCGGCGTGCTCGGCGCCGTCATCATCGGAATCGGTATCTCCGGCACCGTCGCACCGACCACCTTGGCGATCTTGATGCTGCTGCCACTGTCCTCCTTCGAGGCGACCACCGCACTTCCCGGCGCTGCCATTCAGCTGACCCGGTCCCGGATTGCGGCCCGACGGTTGCTCGCTCTCACCGGGTCCGGTGCCGTCGCGACCGTGATCGCGTCGGCGACCCCGAGGGATTCCGCACTGCGCGGCACCGCGTTGCGGGCGGGTCATCCCGGCTCGAGTCCAGGCTCCGTCGTCAGCCTCGATCTGAAACCGGGTGCCCGACTGGCTGTTACCGGCCCGAGCGGGTCGGGGAAATCGACCCTGCTGATGACGATCGCCGGCTTGCTGCCGCCGATCGCCGGCGACCTCACCATCGGCGGCGTGCCAATCGGCACGGTCGATGAGCACCAATTACATTCCTGGGTAGCGTATTTCGCCGAGGACGCCCACATCTTCGCCACGACCGTGCGCGACAATCTATTGGTGGTCCGCGGCGACTGCGGCGATGACGAACTGACCACAGCCCTGACGCGCGTCGGGCTCGGCGACTGGCTGCAGGCGCTGCCCGATGGCTTGGCCACGGTGCTGACCGGCGGTGCGTCGGCGGTGTCGGCCGGGCAGCGGCGCCGACTGCTGCTGGCCCGGGCGTTACTGTGCCGCGCACCGGTACTCCTGCTCGACGAACCCACTGAACACCTCGACGCCGCCGACGCCGAGGCACTTTTGCGCCAACTCCTCGTCGTAGAAGGCGGACTACTCGAACCCGGCCGCACGGTGGTGGTGGCGACACACCACCTGCCCGGTGACATCACGTGTCCGCGACTTCACACACAAGCGAGCAGGTACTCTGGCAGCGGGTCTCGTCCACCACAGCCTGATCTGGAGCGCACGCAATGACTGAAACACCCGAATCCTCCAGCTCCCCCGAGACACCAACGGGAACACCACAAACCCCACCTCCGCCGCCTCCCTATCCGGGCGCGCCCGGTGGTTACGCACCCGGCAATCCGCAGCAGTACCCGCCGCAGTATCCACCGCAGGGCGGCTATTACCTCCCGCCGGGAGCGAGTTACCCGCCGCCCCCGCCGCAGCCTTACGCGGGCTACACGCCGCCGCCTGCGAGCCCGAGAAACGGCCTGGGTATTGCCGCGCTGATCACCGCCATCGTGTCGCTGCCCGCGGCCATCTCGGTATTCGGCGGTTTCCTACTCGGTATCGTCGCGATCGTCCTCGGCTTCATCGGACACAGCCGCGCCAAGCGCGGTGAGGCGACCAACGGTGGCGTCGCGATCGCCGGCATCGCCCTCGGCGTGCTCGGCATCATTCTGAGCGCCTGCGTCATCGCGTTCGGCGTTTGGGGCTTCTTCAAGATCGGCGGACGCGACTACGTCGATTGCATGCAGAAGGCCGGAAATGACACATCAGCTCAGACGCAGTGCGAGGACCAGTTCCGCGGCAACCTGGAGAACCAGTTCAGCGTGACGCTGACCCCCACGCCATAGCCGCTCCGAGTGCTATAGCCGACGCCGCCGCGGCATGAATTCGAAGGACAACAGCACGATCAGCAGCGGCAGCAGCTGCGTCATCGACAAAAGGACGTAGCGCCGATCGCCCAGCGCGTGGAACTTCCGCAGATATCGGTACAACGACTCCAAGGCGACCAGCGAATCACCGAGGTGGATCGCCCGGTAGAACAGGCTCTGCACCCGGCCGCGACGGTCGTCGTCGAAGATCTCGGGGAATGCGGCGAAGGCGAGCGACAAACGTTGGGCGCCAAGTGCTTTTGCTGCATTGATCATGTCGACGCTAAGCCGTTCGTCGATTCCGTTGGGCGCACCGCGCCGCCGCCACGGCACATCGAGGCTGATATCGGAGCCTCCGCCGGCCACTGCGTAGCGGTGAAACGCCTGCACCTGACCGGCGCGATCCCTGGCCACAATCAATTGGATCCCCGGGTAACAGCCTTCCAGGGTGCCGTCGAGGATCATCGAGAAACCACGTTCGGTATGTGCGCCTTTGGACGAGGCCAGCAGGACTTCGACCAGTTCGGCCCGCAGTCGCTCGTCCAGTTCCTGTTCTGCGACGATCTCCGTGGTAATCCCACAGTTGTGCGTGCGCTGTACCGCCTGGCGGAGGTTCCGGAAAGTTCGACCGGCCATCGTGAACCGCGGGATGTCGACGATGACGTCACGCCCGATCGGGACTGCCCGCAGACTCTGCCCCAGGGTGGCGGGATCGGCCCACAGTCCGAGGCGGCGTTGACTGCAGCCCAATACAGCGATCCGCCATCCGCGGGAGCGGCACATCGCGGCAAAATCATCGATCACCGCAGGGAAGCGCGTCTCGTCCCCGATGGGATCGCCGCTGACCACCGCGTAGCCCAGTCGGGTTCGGAAGGCGAGCGCGGCCCTGCCGTCGGCGCTGAAGTGGTAGCTCTTGAGCGCCTGCATGGCGAACGGTGCCAGCGGGTCGTTGCGGCTGATGGTGATCAACGACCAGATCCGCTGCCGTTGGCCGGGGTCGGGACGGGCACTGGTCGGCCACATCAGCGCCAGCCCTGAGCCGGCGATCAGCACGTTGCCCGCCACATCTAAGGACAACAGGTGCGCACCGAGGCCCGCCAGCAATGCGGCCAACGCCGCGGTGGCGTGCAGTGCGGTGACCGGCCGACCGAGGAATACGCCGCGGGCGATCAGCGCGACCGCGGCGAATACCGTCAACGACCACGCAAGACCGCCGGCGGCATGCCAATTGGCATGCCGATGCTCGTGGACGAGGAGGCCAACCAACCAACACACCGCGCTGAGCAGCGCGCATGCCCCGATCCACCGGGCGGACACCGTGTCGGCGTGAAAGACCACCCGCTCTCGCACCCGCAACTTCGGCGCCACCCCTACCGGTAGCTCGTTCACCTGACCTCCCCGTATCAGCCCATTCGTTTGCCTATGCAAACAACGTCACCGAAACGTCTTATGCCCCCAACTGCTGATGTATCACGCTTAGCTGCGGATCTACCGGATTTGACGATCCCGTTGCGGAACGTTTATTGGCTGGCGCCCGGGAAATGCTTCACGATGCCCTCCTGGACGACAGTCGCGATCATCTGTCCCGCGGCGTCGAAGAAATGGCCGGTGCCCAGCCCCCGTGAATCGTTCAGCACCGGCGATGTCGTCGAGTACAGCACCCACTCGTCGAACTGGACCTGGCGATGGAACCACACCGTGTGGTCCATGGTCACGGCGAAGATCCGGTCCCAGCCCCAGGACAACCCGTGCCTGGTGATGATGGAATCGAGGATCGTGGTGTCCGAGGAATAAACCAATGCGGCGTTGTGCAGCACTGGGTCGGCCGGCATCTGCCCCTCGGACTTCATCCAGACCCGATTGTGTTCGAGCCGGCCACCCTTGTCCCGCATCACCCACGCCGGATCGTTGGTGTAGCGCCACTCGATGGGCCGCAACGCGCCGGCGAACAACGGGACGATCTCTTCATAACCCTCGAGCAGCTCGCCGATCTTCGGCAACCCCTGCGGGTCGGGCACCTCCGGTGCGGTGACCCCGTGCACGAGCCCACGTCCGGCGGACATAAAGGAGATCATCACGCTGCTCAGCAGCGCGCCGTCCTGCATGACGTCGACGCGGCGGTTGGCGAAGCGACGCTCGTCGCGCAGCCGCACCACGTGAAAATCGAGATCTTTCTCCGGGTCGCCGCCGGCGATGAAATGCGCCGACAGCGCACTCGGCGGCTGCTCGTGCTTGAGCGTCCGACTACCCGCCACCAGCGCCTGCGCCATCATCTGGCCACCGAACGTCCGGACCGGGTTCTTGCTGGGATGACTACCAACGAAGGTGTCGTCCCCAGTGCGCCGCAGGTCGAGAACTGCCAGCAGCTCCTCGAAGTCGCTCACTGGCGCCCGATCCCCCAAAACTAGTCGGTCGACTCGGCGGTTAGTGGTCGTCCTCCCCGATCCGGTGCACGTGGATCAAGTTGGTCGAGCCTACTGTGCCCGGTGGAGCGCCGGCGACGATGACCACCAGATCGCCGCGCTTGTAGCGGCCGAGATCCAGCAGTGACTTGTCGACCTGCCGGATCATGCCGTCAGTGGTGTCGATATGCGGGACGATGAACGTCTCGGTTCCCCAGGTCAGCGCCAGCTGGCTGCGCACCTCTGGACGGGCGGTGAACGCCAGCAGCGGCAGCGGGGTGTGCAGCCTGGCCAGGCGTTTGACGGTGTCCCCGGACTGGGTGAATGCCACCAGTGCCTTGGCGTCGAGTCGTTCGCCGATATCGCGGGCCGCATACGAGATCACGCCGCGCTTGGTACGCGGGACGTGGGTCAGCGGAGGAGCTGCGGTGGAGTTCTCTTCGACCGCGGACACGATACGAGCCATCGTGCGGACCGCTTCGAGCGCGAACTTACCGACCGAGGTCTCGCCGGACAGCATCACCGCGTCGGCACCGTCGAGCACCGCGTTGGCCACGTCGGATGCCTCCGCCCGGGTGGGCCGGGAGTTCTCGATCATCGACTCCAGCATCTGGGTGGCGACGATGACCGGTTTGGCATTCTCACGCGCGATCTGGATGGCGCGCTTCTGCACCAGCGGCACCTCTTCGAGCGGCAGCTCGACACCGAGATCGCCGCGGGCCACCATGATCGCGTCGAACGCCAGCACGATCGCCTCGAGGTTGTCGATGGCTTCCGGCTTTTCCAGCTTGGCGATCACCGGGACCCGGCGACCGACCCGATCCATCACCTCGTGTACCAGCTCGATATCAGCCGGCGACCGCACGAACGACAAAGCCACCAGATCGACACCGAGGCGCAGCGCGAACTCCAGGTCGTCGATGTCTTTCTCGGACAGCGGGGGGGCGGACACATTCATTCCGGGCAGCGACATGCCCTTGTTGTTGCTGACCTTGCCACCTTCGGTGACCGTGCAGACCACGTCGTCACCATCGATGTGCTCGACCACCAGACCGACGTTGCCGTCATCGACCAGGACCCGGTCACCGGGTGCCGCATCCTGCGCCAGCCGCTTGTAGGTGGTCGACACCCGGTCGTGGTTTCCGAGGATGTCCTCGACGGTGATCCGCACGGTCTCGCCGTTGGCCCAAACTGTCGGTCCGTCGGCGAACCGGCCCAGCCGAATCTTCGGCCCCTGTAGGTCCGCCATGATGCCGACGGCACGGCCCGTCACGTCGGAGGCGGCCCGTACCCGCTTATAGGCCGCTTCATGGTCGGCATAGTCACCGTGGCTGAAGTTCAGGCGGGCAACATCGCACCCGGCTTCGACAAGAGCCCTGACTGATTCATCCGACCCAGTGGCCGGTCCGAGCGTACAAACGATCTTCCCGCGTCTACTCACGACGCCCGAGCATAGTCGCGCTGACGATCCTTCTCGACCGATACAGATGGAGTTGGCGATCTCTACACTCACGCGCCATGTCAGACCACTGCTAGCGGCAATGCCGACGGCCGAACGGGCTCCGGCAGGTCCGACTCGCCCATCAAGAACGTGTCGACCGCGTGGGCGGCCGAGCGCCCTTCCGCGATCGCCCAGACGACCAGTGAGGCACCCCGGTGGGCATCACCGCAGACGAAAACACCGGGCGCTGTGGTCTGCCAGTCCGACCCGCACGCCAGGGCGCCGCGCCTGTTGAGTTCCAGCCCGAGTCCGTCGAGCAACGCCATGTGCTCCACGCCCTCGAAGCCGATGGCAAGCAGCGCCAGGTCACACGGAACTTCCAGCGATTGGCCGACGGGTTCGATGGAGCGCCGTCCCTCGGCGTCGCGAGTGACCCGGACCTCCGCGATCTCCATCGCCCGAACGTTGCCGTCGTCGTCGCCGATGAACCGCTGCACCGCGACCTCATAGCGGCGCATACCGCCCTCGGCGTGCGCGGGCGAGGTACGCAGGACCAGCGGCCACGCCGGCCACGGTGACCGTTCGGCGTCGCGTTGTTCGGGTGGTTCCGGGTTGTAGTCCAGCTGCGTCACCGACGCCGCACCCTGCCGATGCGCGGTGCCGAGACAGTCCGCACCGGTGTCGCCGCCACCGATGATCACCACGTGTTTGCCCGCCGCGGAAAGGTGCGACGGCCCGTCCCCCTCGCATTCCTTGTTCGCCGGAACGAGGTGCTCCATCGCCAGGTGCACACCCTTGAGGTGTCTGCCTTCAACCTCGTTGTCGCGGCCGCGCAGAGCCCCGACCGCCAGCACCACCGCATCGAAACGGGCCCGCAGCTCGTCGACGGACAGATCGACGCCCACCTCGCAGTCCGTGACGAACCTGGTTCCCTCCGCCCGCATCTGGGCCAGCCGCTGATTGAGCGTCGACTTCTCCAGCTTGTACTCCGGGATGCCGTAGCGCATTAGTCCGCCCAGCCGGTCATCGCGCTCGTACACCGTCACATGGTGGCCCGCGCGCGTAAGTTGTTGGGCTGCAGCCAGTCCGGCCGGACCCGAGCCGACGACCGCGACGCTCTTGCCTGTCGAGATCGCCGCGGGTTGCGGCTCGATGGTGCCGTCCATCCAGGCCTGGTCGACGATCGACTGTTCGATCCGTTTGATGGTGACGCTGCCGCCGGTCTGCTCCTCACCGATGGACAGCACACAGGCCGCCTCACACGGCGCGGGGCACAACCGTCCGGTGAACTCGGGAAAGTTATTGGTTGCATGCAGGCGGTCGCTCGCGGCGTCCCACCGGCCCCGACGGACCAGGTCGTTCCACTCGGGAATCAGGTTGCCCAGTGGGCAGCCCGCAGTTCCGGAGTGGCAGAACGGTATTCCGCAGTCCATACAGCGCCGGGCCTGCTGACTGACCTCGCCGGCGCGTTCGTGCGGATCCTGGCGTTCGTACACCTCGCGCCAGTCACCGACCCGCTCGTCGACGGGTCGCTTGGCTGCCTCGACCTTCGCAACCTGCAGGAATCCCTGGGGGTCAGCCACGTGTCGCCTCCATGATCGCCGCTTCCACATCGCGCCCTTCAGCTTTGGCCATCCGGGTGGCTTGCAACACCCGCTGGTAGTCGGTGGGCATGACCTTGGTGAATTGGGCACTGCGCCGTGGCCAGTCGGCCAGCACCGAGGTGGCGACAGTGCTGCCGGTGAACTGTGCATGCCTGGCGATCACCTCGCGCAGCCAAGTCAGGTCCTCTGGTTCGAGGCGCTGCAGTTCCACCATCGCGGGATTCACCTTCGCCGGGTCCAGGCCCAGGACATAGGCGATACCGCCGGACATGCCGGCCGCCATGTTGCGGCCGGTCTCACCCAGAACGACGACCCGACCGCCGGTCATGTATTCACAGGCATGGTCTCCGACGCCCTCGGTCACTGCCAGCGCACCGGAGTTACGGGCACAGAACCGCTCCCCCACCCGGCCACGCAGATACACCTCGCCCGAGGTGGCGCCGTACATCAACGTGTTGCCCGCGATCACGTTGTCCTCCGGCAGGAACAGCACATCGTCGGGTGGCCGCACGATGATCCGGCCACCGGAAAGACCCTTGCCCACATAGTCGTTGGCGTCGCCGAGCAGATCGATGGTGATACCGGGCGGCAGGAATGCACCAAGGGACTGGCCGGCCGATCCGGTCAGCTTGACCGTGATGGTGTCCGACGGCAGGCCCTGGGCCCCGTAGCGACGGGTCACCTCGGAGCCCAGCAGTGTTCCGACGGTGCGATTGACGTTGCGCACCGGCAGCTCCAGCACCACCTTGTGGGCGTCCTCCAACGCACCCTCGGCCAGGGCAACCAGGGTCTGGTCCAACGCGAACTCCAGGCCGTGCTCCTGATCGCGGACGCGGTGGCGCTGGGGCAATTTCACGCCGTGAGAGTCGGTAGGAACCCGGAAGATCGGGCTCAGATCCAGCCCCTTGCTCTTCCAGTGCGCCACGCCGGCTTCGGTGTCGAGCGTCTCGGCATGCCCAACCGCCTCGTCGATACTGCGGAAGCCCAACTCGGCCAGATACTTCCGGACGTCTTCGGCGATGAACCGGAAGAAGTTCTCGACGAATTCCGGCTTGCCGTTGAACCTGGCTCGCAGCTCCGGATTCTGGGTCGCGACCCCGACGGGGCAGGTATCCAGGTGACAGACCCGCATCATGATGCAGCCCGACACGATCAGCGGCGCGGTGGCGAAGCCGAACTCCTCGGCACCGAGCAGGGCGGCCACGATCACGTCGCGGGCGGTGCGCATACCGCCGTCGCACTGCACGGTGATGCGATCACGCAGACCGTTGAGCACCAGTGTTTGCTGGGTATCGGCCAGCCCGATCTCCCACGGTGCACCGGCGTGCTTGAGGCTCGTGAGCGGCGCGGCGCCGGTGCCGCCATCGTAGCCACTGATCAGTACGACATCGGCGTGCGCCTTGGAAACGCCGGCTGCGACAGTGCCGACACCCACCGAGCTGACCAGCTTGACGTGGATACGGGCCGCCGAGTTGGCGTTCTTCAGGTCGTGGATCAGCTGGGCCAGATCCTCGATCGAATAGATGTCGTGGTGCGGCGGCGGGGAGATCAGACCGACCCCCGGAGTGGAATGCCGCGTCTTGGCGATGTTCGGATACACCTTGTACCCGGGCAACTGACCGCCCTCACCCGGTTTGGCGCCCTGGGCCATCTTGATCTGAATATCGGAGGCGTTGACCAGGTAGTCGCTCGTGACACCGAAGCGTCCCGAGGCCACCTGTTTGACGGCGCTGCGCCGGCGCGGATCGTAGAGCCGATCCACATCCTCACCACCCTCACCGGAGTTGGACCGGCCACCGAGGTTGTTCATGGCGATCGCCATCGTCTCGTGGGCCTCCGCCGAGATCGAGCCGTAGCTCATTGCGCCGGTGTTGAACCGGGTGCAGATGGCGTCGGCGGATTCCACTTCCTCCAGCGGCACCGGAGGCCGCAGGCCGGTCTTGAAACCGAACAGACCGCGCAGCGCACCGCCCTCACGGGCCAGCCGATCGACTTCCTCGGAATACTTCGCGAAGACGTCGTGCCGCCCGGTCCGCGTCGAATGCTGAAGCAGGAAAACCGTTTCCGGAGTGAACAGGTGCAGTTCGCCTTCGCGACGGAACTGGTACTCACCGCCCACCTCGAGCCGGCGGTGCACCCGCTCGGTCGGGTTCTCGGGATACGCCCTCCGGTGGCGCAGCTTGACCTCCTCGGCGATGACGTCGAGGCCGACACCGCCGAGCTGGCTGACTGTTCCTGTCAGATATTCGTCGACGACGGCCTTGTCCAGCCCAATCGCTTCGAAAGCCTGTGCAGCCGTATAGGAGCCGACGGTCGAGATGCCCATCTTGCTCATCACCTTCATCACACCCTTGCCCAGAGCCTTGAGGTAATTGCGTACTGCCGTGGCGGTTTCGATGCCAGTCAGCTCACCCTCGCGGATCAGGTCCTCGATCGACTCGAACGCCAGATACGGGTTGACCGCCGCGGCGCCGAACCCGATGAGCAGTGCGATGTGGTGGACCTCTCGGGCGTCACCGCTTTCCACCACCAGCGCGACCGTGGTGCGTTCCTTGGTGCGGACCAGGTGGTGATGGACGGCGGATACCGCCAGCAGCGACGGGATCGGCGCCCGGGTGTGATCGGAATCGCGATCCGAGATCACCAGCGTCCGATAGCCTTTCGCGATGGCTTCCGACGCCCGGATCCGAAGCTCCTCGATGGCGTCGAACAACCCGTCGCCGCCGCGTTCGACGTCGTAGAGCGCGCGCAGCACCGTCGTCTTCAAGCCGGGATGCTCGTGGTCGTCGTTGATATGGACGATTTTGTTGAGCTCGTCGTTGTCGAGCACCGGCCAGGGCAGCATGATCTGCCGACACGACGCCGCCGTCGGGTCCAGCAGGTTCTGCTCGGGTCCCATCACCCGGGCCATCGAAGTGACAATCTCCTCACGGATCGCATCCAGGGGCGGGTTGGTCACCTGGGCAAAGAGTTCCACGAAGTAGTCGTAGAACAGCCGCGACCGCTGCGAGAGCACCGCGGTGGGTGTGTCGGTGCCCATCGATCCGAGCGGCTCACCGCCGGAGGCCGCCATCGGCGTCAGCATGATGCGCAGATCTTCCTCGGTATATCCGAAGGAGATCTGGCGGCGGACCACCGACTCATGGTTGGGCTGAACTCGGCTGCGGTCAGCCAGCGTCGTCAGGTCGACCAGACCGGCGTGGAGCCATTCGTCGTAGGGATGTTCTTCTGCCAGTTGATCTTTGATTTCGTCGTCAGAGATGATCCGGCCCTCGGCGGTGTCGATCAGGAACATCTTTCCCGGCTCCAGGCGACCTTTGGCCACCACTTCCGCCGAGGGCACGTCGAGCACTCCGCTTTCACTGGCCAAGATGATCCGGTCGTCGATGGTGCGCCACCACCGACCCGGGCGCAGACCGTTGCGGTCCAGCACCGCCCCGACCACAGTGCCGTCGGTGAACGTCACGCACGCCGGACCGTCCCATGGCTCCATGATCGAGGCGTGGAACTGGCAGAACGCCCGCCGCGACGGGCTCAGTGTGGAGTTGTTCTCCCACGCCTCGGGAATCATCATCATCACCGCGTGCGGCAGGCTGCGGCCGCCGAGATGCAGCAGTTCCAGCGTCTGGTCGAACGACGCCGAGTCCGACGCGTCGGGTGTGCAGATCGGTGACAGCCGGGACAGGTCTCCGCCGATCACGGCGCTCTCCAGCATGGCCTCGCGGGCATGCATCCGGTTTCGGTTGCCGCGGACCGTGTTGATCTCGCCGTTGTGCGCGACGAACCGGAACGGGTGGGCCAGCGGCCACGACGGGAACGTGTTGGTGGAGAACCGGCTGTGCACGATCGCGATAGCGCTCATGCACCGCTCGTCGCGCAGATCCTCGAAATACTTGGGGAGCTGCATCGTCGTCAGCATCCCCTTGTAGGTGATGGTGCGCGACGACAGGGACGAGAAGTAGATGCCGGTGCCTGCGGCCAGACTCTCGGGGGTGGCATGCCCGGCGCGCTTGCGCAACGGATACACCTTGCGGTCCAGGGCGATCCCGGACAGTCGGCTGCCGTTCTGCTCCGGGGCGGCGACGAAGAGCTGGGCCATGTAGGGCATACAACCCAACGCGGTGGCACCGATATCGGCGCCCTCCGGGTCCACGGGTACCGGCCGCCAGCCCAGGACCTCGACGCCTTCATCGGCAGCGATCTCCTCGATCCGGGTTTGGGCGGCGGCCCGTGCGACGAGATCCTGCGGCAGGAAGCAGATACCAGCGGCGAACGTGTTAGCGCCGTCGACAGCCGGTCCGGGCAAGGCGAAATCCACCACCTCGCGCAGCAACTCGACGGGAAGCTGAAGCAAGATGCCTGCGCCGTCACCGCTGTTCGGCTCGGCGCCGGCAGCACCGCGGTGTTCGAGGTGCTCGAGTGCGATCAAACCGTCGGCGACGATGGAGTGCGAGCGACGGCCCTTGATATCGGTGACCATCGCGACACCGCAGGAATCGTGCTCCTGATTGGGGTCGTACAACCCCTGTGCCTCCGGCACCGCCGAGAACAGCATCTTCAACGCACCTCCGCAGTCTGTCCTGCGGCGTCAGAATTGGTGTGCGCCAGGGGCGCTCAGCTCGCTGATCGGCCGCAGTCCTACGTGTGATATCCGGGACTGCACCGGCCCGACAACGGCGATACGCGTTTCATGAACGCAGTGGACCGCCGAAGGTCGAGTGTAACAGCGAGATGGCGGGACTACCCGCCGAGAACCGTCGGGACCAGCGGAAAACCGGGCAGATTGCGCGCCACGGTCCACGCCACGGCCAACACGGCGACGACGACCAGCGCGGGGGTGGTCATCACCCGCTTGCCCTGGCGCCAGCGCAGCAGGACCCAGGCCAGCAACGCGGGCAGACCGACGAGCAGGAAGACGTTGTCGACCACCGCAGCCGCGATATCGCCATGCAACAGGTCGTGTGTCATCCGGAGTCCGCCGCAGGCCGGGCAGTTCCAACCGGTGAGCATCTTGAATGGGCACACCGGAAATAGGGACCCTGGCCGGTGCGGGTCGACCAAACCTACGTAGGTCAAGGCTCCCGCGAAGATGACTCCGGATCCGAGCGCCGTGAGGCGCCCGATCCGGAGTGACGACGGAGAGCCGTTAGGTTCCATCACGCAGCGGCCGGCCCTGCGAGTCACGGGTGTTGCCGGCGAAAATCAGGACGGCGTCGACGATGGCCCAGACGATGGGGACAAGAACACCAACCCCGCAGGTGGCGACTGAAAGAATCAAACAACCGACCAGCTGAGCGACACCGAAAGTGGTCTGCCCCACATAGATGCGACCGATACCCAGGATGCCGAACAGCCCGATCAGTTGGAGGAGACCGGCGATGACCTTGGACTTGTTTGACAGCGGCTCGCCGGAGAGCGGGTCACGTCCAAAAGGAGCAGCCGGGTCGTAGTAAGCGCCTGGCGGCGGGTACTGACCCGGCGGCAGGTACTGACCCGGGGGTGGGTACTGACCCGGGGTTGGGTACTGACCTGGGGGTGGGTACTGACCTGGCGGCGGGTAGTGCCCTGCGGGCGGCGGGTAGTCGCCGCCGGTGTACGGCGGAAGCGGGTAGCCCTCGTTGGAGTTGGCACCGGACTGCGGGTCGGTCATAGGTCACAGCATGCCAGAAGCGGG
This sequence comes from Mycolicibacterium komossense, assembly GCF_025822605.1. Taxonomy (GTDB): domain Bacteria; phylum Actinomycetota; class Actinomycetes; order Mycobacteriales; family Mycobacteriaceae; genus Mycobacterium; species Mycobacterium komossense. The sequence continues at coordinate 245,649 of NZ_JACKTY010000028.1, forward strand.
GCTCCATGAGCCGATGCTCTCGAGGTGGTTCGTACGCTGGAATTATGACGCGCCGACCAACACCCGAACCACCCCGTCCAGGACAGGAGTCGGTGTGGGATTACCCGCGGCCGCCGCGCCTGGAGACCTTCGCGGGCTCGATCACCGTCGAACTGGGCGGAGAGGTGATCGCATCGACCCGGACCGGGTTCCGGGTGCTGGAGACCAGCCACCCGCCGACGTACTACCTGCCGGCGGAGGCGTTCTCCGATGGCGTGCTGCGCCCAGCGGCGGGCTCGTCATGGTGTGAGTGGAAGGGCGCGGCCAGCTACTTCGATCTGGTGTCCGCGACTGCGGTTGCTCCGCGTGCGGCCTGGACGTATCTCAGCCCGACCTCGGGCTTCGAGGCGCTGGCCGGTGCCGTGGCGGTGATGGCGGCCGCGGTTGACCGCTGCACAGTCAACGGCGAGACCGTTGTTCCGCAGCCGGGCGGTTTCTACGGCGGCTGGATCACCAGCTGGGTGGTCGGCCCGTTCAAGGGCATACCGGGGTCGAACGGCTGGTGATACTCAGCGTCGACGAAAGCGCGCCCACCGCGACTGCTTGCCGCTGTCTGCCGGAGTCGCCGTAACAGCCGGGGTTACCGGCTTCTCGGGCTCCGGTTCAACCGCCTCCCCAGAAGCCTCTTCTGCACCGGCGTCATCAGATGATGACGCCTCCGAGTCGCTGGTCTCCGCAGCATCCGATTCAGGGTCGGACGCGGCTTCCGGCTCCGGATCGTCGTCTTCGGTGTCGTCGTCTTCGGTGTCGTCGAGCTCTTCCTGCTGCTCCGATACCGGCTCGCCCGCGCCCGTGGCGACAGCGGTTTCTTCGAGGTCTTCCTCGTCGACCGCGTCGTGATCCTCGTCGGCTAGATCCTCGTCTTCGGCGACTGCGGCCGTTTCGGTCTCGACGTCGGGCGCAGCAGCCTCGGCCTCGACGAGCGCCCCGTCCTCGTCCTCGTCATCAACCTCAGGTTCGGCGGTGGCGGGCGTCTCGTCGTCCTCAGAATCCGACGCAACCTCGGCGGCGGCTACCAACTCGGGTTCGTCGTCGTCTTCGGACTCGTCGTCTTCGGACTCGTCGAGCTCTTCTGCCTGCTCGGAAAGCGGTGCACCAGTCACGGGCGCATCACCGGTGAGACCTTCGAGGTCCTCTTCGTCGACCGGGTCATGGTCTTCGTCGAGGAGATCGGCATCCTCGGCGACCGCGGCGGTCTCCGCTTCGACCCCGGGCGCAGCGGCCTCGGCCTCGACGAGCGCCTCGTCCTCGGGATCGGACTCAACATCGTCGGCATCAGTGGGAACCGACTCCGGTTCCACCACCGCGATGGCAGTCGTCTCATCATCAGCAGCGTCGGTATCGACCACCGGTTCCGGCGTATCCTCGGCGGGCTCCGGATCGGGTTCGTCCTCGCGGCCGGCGGCAGTCGCGGCGGCAACGACTCCGGTGGTGGCCGCCACTGCGACGAACTCCTTGCTCAGTTCCTCGACGACCGACTCGCCGTCCTCGGCGTGTCCGCGCAGGGATTCCGGATCTTCGCGACCCTTCGGCGCCAAGATGATGTACACCACGGCGCCGATGAACACGAATGTCGAGGTGAACGAATTCACCCTGATCCCGGCGATCTGGGTGGCGACGTCATCACGCATCAGCTCGACCCAGAACCGGCCCACGCAATAGCCGGCCACGTACATCGCGAAGAGCCTGCCGTGCCCGATCCTGAAACGGCGATCGAAGTAGATCAGGAGCGCGAAAACCAGCAGATTCCAGAGCAACTCGTACAGGAACGTCGGATGCACGATCCCCGCGACCTTGCCGGTCGAGACACCGGCCAACGAGTGCACGTCAAGGATGCCCGACGGGTCCTGCCGGTAGAAGATCTCCATCCCCCACGGGACGGTGGTTTCGCGGCCGTAGAGCTCCTGATTGAAGTAGTTGCCGAGCCGGCCGATCGCCTGCGCCAGCACGATGCCGGGAGCGATCGCGTCGCCGAAGGCGGGCAGCGGGATACCGCGGCTCCGGCAGCCGATCCAAGCACCGACGGCGCCGAGCGCCACCGCCCCCCAGATCCCGAGTCCGCCGTCCCAGATCTTCAACGCCGCAACAGGTCCCGCACCTTCGGGGCCGAAGTAGGTCTTCCAATCGGTGATCACGTGATAGAGCCGGCCACCGATGAGGCCGAACGGCACTGCCCACAGGGCGATGTCGTAGATGACGCCGCGCTCGCCGCCGCGGGCCGCCCAGCGGCGGTCACCGATCACCAGCGCGGCGATGATGCCGGCGATGATGAACAGCGCGTACGCCCGAATCGGGATGGGGCCGAGATGCCAGACACCTTGTGCGGGGCTGGGAAAGTAAGCCAACGTGGTGGTTATCACCCAGAAACCCCAGAGACTCTCTGCCGGACTCCGGCCGCCAGTTCTTCGGTCAGTGCCCGCACCGCGGGAAGGCCCTCGGTCAGTGCCGACACCAGCGCCGAACCGACGATCACACCGTCTGCGTACGAACCGATTTCAGCGGCCTGCTCGCGCGAGCGCACTCCGAGTCCGACTCCGACCGGAATGTCGGAGATCGCTTTGACCCGCGCCACCAGTTCCGGTGCGCTGTTCGATACCGCGTCGCGGGCACCGGTGACACCCATCGTCGAAGCCGCGTACACGAACCCGCGCGACGCTTCTGCGGTCTTGGCCAGGCGTTCCGGGGTGGACGACGGCGCCACCAGGAAGATGCGATCGAGTCCGTATTTGTCGGACGCGGCGAACCATTCCTGCGACTCTTCGGGGATCAGGTCAGGGGTGATCAGCCCAAGCCCACCCGCGGCGGCGAGATCACGGGCGAACGCGTCGACCCCGTATTTGAGCACCGGGTTCCAGTAGGTCATCACCACGGCGCGGCCGCCGGCAGCGCTGATGGCCTCCACTGCCCGCAGTGCATCGCGCACGCGTACACCGCCGCGCAGCGCCGCCTCGGTGGCCGCGGCGATGGTCGGCCCGTCCATTCCGGGGTCGGAGTACGCCACCCCGACTTCGATGATGTCGCAACCGGCGTCGACGAGCGTGGTCATCGCCTCGATCGAGGTGTCCACATCCGGATAGCCGGTGGGCAGGTAGCCGATCAGCGCGGCACGGTTGTCCTGTCTGCAGCGTGCGAATGTCGCTGCCAAACCGCGAGTCTCATGGAGGTCACTCTGCTGAACGGTCATGATCCCGCGGCTCCCCCGTCCATCAGACCGAACCACTGGGCGGCCGTTTCCACATCTTTGTCGCCGCGGCCGGACAGGTTGATCACGATGATCGCACCCAGCCCCAGCTCGCGACCCAGCTTCAGCGCACCGGCCACCGCGTGCGCGGATTCGATCGCCGGGATGATGCCTTCGGTCCGGCACAACAGCCCAAACGCGTCCATCGCCTCGCTGTCGGTGATCGGCCGATAGTCGGCGCGGCCGCGGTCCTTGAGGTGGGCATGCTCGGGGCCGACACCGGGATAGTCCAGGCCTGCCGAGATGGAATGCGATTCGACGGTCTGCCCGTCGTCATCCTGCAACAGGTAGGAGAACGAACCTTGGAAGGCGCCGAGGGAGCCTCCGGCGAATGTCGCTGCATGCCTTCCGGTTTCGACGCCATCACCGGCCGCCTCGTAGCCGACCAGCTTGACGTCGGGATCGTCGATGAAGGCGTGGAAGATGCCGATGGCGTTGGAACCGCCACCGATGCACGCAGTGACCGCGTCAGGCAGCCGACCGGCCTGGTCCAGGATCTGTGCCCGCGCCTCCAGCCCGATGACCCGCTGGAAATCGCGCACCATGGTGGGGAACGGGTGCGGGCCGGCCGCGGTCCCGAAGCAGTAGTAAGTGTTGTCAGCGTCGGCAACCCAGTCGCGGAACGTCTCGTTGATCGCGTCTTTGAGAGTCTTCGAACCCGACTCTACGGAAACCACCTCGGCACCGAGTAGACGCATCCGTGCCACGTTGAGCGCCTGACGGGCGGTGTCGAACGCGCCCATGTAGATCACGCACTCCAGGCCGAGCAGCGCGCACGCCGTGGCGGTGGCCACACCGTGCTGACCGGCGCCGGTCTCGGCGATCACTCGGGTCTTACCCATTCGCTTGGCTAGCAGCGCCTGCCCCAACACGTTGTTGATCTTGTGAGATCCGGTGTGGTTGAGGTCTTCCCGCTTCAGGAAGAGCCGCGCTCCACCGGCATGTTCGGCGAGCCGGGTGGCCTCATACAAGGGTGACGGCCGACCGGTGTAGTGCTTCTGCAACCGGTCCAGTTCGTCGAGGAACGTCTGGTCGGAGCGCGCCTTCTCATAGGCGGCGGTCACCTCTTCGATGACCGCCATCAACGCTTCGGGCACCAGCCGTCCGCCGTAGACACCCCAATGACCGCGGGCATCGGGATCGTGCACCGTGGGTTCGGCGATGGCCGCGCTTGAGCGTGGAAGTTCAGGAGTTGTGAAATCAGACATCATTCGTGCCTAAGCGTCAGGAGTTCAGCGGGCCGGCTTTGGGCAGGACGGGTGAGTCCCGGCCGTCACCAGGTCGGCGACTGCGCTACGTGGATCCCCACTGGTCACGAGACCCTCGCCGACCAGGACCGCATCGGCGCCGGCCCCGGCGTAGGCGAGCAGGTCGGCGGTGCCGCGGACACCCGATTCCGCGATCCTGATGATGTCGCTGGGCAAGCCGGGTGCGATCCGGGCAAAGCAGTCACGATCGACCTCGAGTGTTTTCAGGTCGCGGGCATTGACCCCGATCACCCGGGCGCCCGCCTGTAGGGCACGGTCGGCCTCCTGCTCGGTGTGCACCTCGACGAGAGCGGTCATTCCCAATGATTCGGTACGGTCCAACATCGAGACCAGCGCAGGCTGCTCAAGTGCGGCGACGATGAGCAGCAGCATGTCGGCGCCGTGCGCCCGCGCCTCGTGAATCTGGTATGGCCGCACCACAAAGTCTTTCCTCAGGACAGGAATCGAGACCGCCGCGCGTACCGCGTCCAGATCGGCGAGCGAACCATGGAAGCGACGTTCTTCGGTCAGCACGCTGATGATCCGCGCACCGCCGCTCTGATAGGCGCAGGCCAGATCGGCCGGGTCGGAAATGGTGGCCAACTGGCCGCGGGACGGGCTCGCTCGCTTGACTTCCGCGATCACGCCGATGCCCGGCTCACGCAATGCCGCCATCACATCCAGCGGCGGCCGGGCTGCGTTGGCCGCTGCCTTGATCTCGGTCATGCTGACGGCGGCCTCACGAGCGGCAACGTCAGCGCGGACTCCTTCAAGAATGGAGTCGAGCACTGTTGCCGAACTCATGCCTGTCGTTCCCTTCCCTGTACTCCCCGCGTCGCAAAAACTCCCGCGGTTCCCCCACCGGCATCCCGATGACGCCTCTGAAGGGTAGCCGCCGCAGGCGCATCGCCGATAACCGCCCCTGTCAGACAGAACCCACGTCAGACCCGGGTTGCCGGTCCGTCGGATCGTTGCCCTCGTCAAGCGCGTCCCAGATCATTCTCTCCGACATCGCGGGCTTCGAAGACGGATCAGAAGACAGGTCAGCCGACGAGGCCGCGGGGGTCTCTGCAATCTCCGAGCGCGCCGCCGACCGACGCGCCGCAGGGGCGACGTACTTGGCCGTCGCGGCCCGCCCGGTCGCCGCTGAACGCATCAGCAAAAACGCCGCCACCAGCGTGCACAGTGCGCCGGCTAGCGTGAGGGCGGCACCGAGATAGCGTCGCTCGACGCCGACGAGCGACGCCACCGAGATCTGAGCCAGGTCGGCCGCGCGGATCGCGACGTCGGGGATCACCCACTGGCTGATCGCCAGATAGGCCGTTGCGGCACTGACCAGGGCAACCAGCACCGCCAGCAGCCGCAACGGCCAACCGCGGACGGCGAGCGCCGCGACTGTGGCCGCCAGCAGGAGAAGGGCCAGTGGCAGCAGGGCTGTCGACCAGGCGCCACCAGACAGCGTCACCGACTTGGGTTGGCCGAGCCCGTCGAACGAGCTCACCACCACCCACGGCAGCCGCGCGCCCACCCATAGGGCCAGGCTGGCCACCACCAGCAGCGCTTGGGCGACACGGATCATCCGTCTGCCCCGTTGCTCGCGATCGGTGTCAGCCATCGCCGACGGAACGGGACGCTGGAACCAGGGTCTCGGCGGCGGCGATCGCGTTGAGCACCGCTTTGGCCTTGTTGGCGGACTCGTTGTACTCGTAGAGCCCGTTGGAATCGGCCACCACACCCCCACCGGCCTGTACATAGGCCGTGCCGTCTTTCATCAGCGCGGTACGGATCGCGATGGCGAAGTCGGCGTTTCCGGCGAAATCCAGGTAGCCCAGTACGCCGCCGTACAGACCGCGGCGGGTCTTCTCGACCTCTTCGATGAGTTGCATCGCACGCACCTTCGGCGCACCGGACAGGGTTCCCGCCGGGAAGCAGGCAATGATCGCGTCCAGCGCGGAGCGGCCCTCGGCCAGCAGCCCGGTGACGGTGGACACCAGGTGCATGACGTGGCTGTACCGCTCGATATGGCTGTAATCCTCGACCCGCACGGTGCCCGGCACGCAGACCCGGCCCAGATCGTTGCGGCCGAGATCGACCAGCATGAGGTGCTCCGCGCGTTCCTTCTCGTCCTCGAGGAGTTCCTTGGCCAGCAGCTGGTCTTCTTCCTCGGTTGCCCCGCGCCAACGGGTCCCGGCGATGGGGTGCGTCGTCGCCCAGCCGTCCTGCACGGTGACCAGCGCCTCCGGGCTGGATCCGACGATCGAAAACGCCGTTCCGCCTTGGTCATCCGGCACGTGCAGCAGATACATGTACGGGCTGGGGTTGGACACCCGCAGCATCCGGTAGACATCGATCGGGTCGACGGCGGTGTCCATCTCGAACCGCTGCGACGGAACGACCTGAAAGGCCTCACCGGCTTCGATATCGCCGACCAGCTTTTCGACGATGGCCTCGTACTCGGCGACGGTGCGCTGGCCGCGGTGACGGGGCTCGGGTCTGTCGAAGGTCGCCACCGTCGAGGGCAGCGGCTGGCCCAGCGCCTCGGTCATCACGTCCAATCGCGCGAGCGCGTCGTCATAGGCCTCGTCGACGCGCTCATCGGTGCCGTTCCAATTCACCGCATTGGCGATCAGCGTGATCGTGCCTTCGTGGTGGTCGACAGCAGCGATATCGGTGGCCAGCAGCATCAGCATGTCGGGCAACTGAAGGTCGTCGACGGTCAGCGACGGCAGCTTCTCCAGACGGCGGACCAAGTCGTAGGCGAAAAAGCCGACCATGCCGGACGACAACGGCGGCAGCCCCGGCAGTGAGGCCGTGGACAGCAGGTCCAGCGTCGCACGCAGTGCGGTCAAGGGGTCACCACCGCTGGGCGCGTCCTGCGGGATGCTGCCCAGCCAGACCGCTTCCCCATCGCGCACGGTCAACGCGGACGGCGCGCCGGCCCCGATGAACGACCATCGCGACCAGGAGCGGCCGTTTTCTGCCGACTCGAGCAAGAAGGTGCCCGCCCGGTTGGCAGCCAGCTTGCGATAGGCCGACAGCGGCGTTTCGCTATCGGCGAGGACCTTGCGGGTCACCGGGACCACGCGGTGTTCGGCCGCGAGCACGCGGAAGTCCTCCCGCGCGGTGGTGACGGCCTGAGCGTTGGCTTGCACGGTCCCATCCTCCCAGACCGGCGGTGAAGTCCGGGCGTAGCGTAGGTAGCCATGAAACGGGGCGACGTTGTCGAGGACTTTGTTCTGCCTGACCAGACGGGCACCGATCGGAGATTCAGCGACTTCCTGGCGCAGGGACCGGTGGTGCTGTTCTTCTACCCCGCAGCCATGACGCCGGGCTGCACCAAGGAAGCCTGCCACTTCCGGGATCTGGCTGCCGAGTTCACCGCGGCGGGCGCGCAGCGCGTCGGGATCAGCACCGACAGCGTCGACAAGCAGGCGCAGTTCGCCGACAAGCAGAAGTTCGACTACCCGCTGCTCTCCGATGCCGACGGCACCGTCGCCACCAGCTTCGGCGTGAAACGCGGCCTGCTGGGCAAACTGATGCCCGTCAAGCGCACCACGTTCGTCATCGACCCCAGCGGCAAGATCCTGGACGTGATCGCCAGCGAGGTCAGCATGGACACGCATGCCGACAAGGCGCTCGAGGCACTCAGGGCGCGTTGACGGCCACCAGCACCGCGGCCATCGATGCGGCCAGCACGGAATCGCTGCGGCCACCGGCCCACCCGGTCACGTCGCCGCGCCGATACTCCAGATAGGTGACGGCGCTGGCGCCGATCGACTGCTGTGTCAGGCCCAGTATCTCGACCGGCCGACCGATCCCGGCCAGCGCGCGGGTCAGTGCCTCGACCGGACCGATGTCGCGGTGCATGCTGAGGTGGTCGCGGCCGTCGACAACGAGGGTGATCGCCGTCGACCCGTCGCTGCTGGTGTTCCAGTCCTTGAGTTCAACCGGTCCTTGCCGAGCCAGGTAGACCGATTCGAACAGGTCGTACAACTCGGCTGCGGTCACCTCGGAACCGGTCTCGTCGGTGTGGCCCTGCACGTGACGGGCGAAGTCGATTTGCAGCCGCCGCGGCAGATCCAGCCCGTACTCGGTCAGCAGCAAGTAGGCGATACCGCCCTTGCCCGACTGTGAGTTGACCCGGATCACCGCGTCGTAGGTTCGGCCGACATCCGCCGGGTCGATCGGCAGATACGGTACCCGCCAATCGATTTCGCATTCGGGACGGCTTGTCGCCTCGGCGCGGGCCCGGTGCTCGGCGAAGCCTTTCTTGATGGCGTCCTGATGGGTGCCCGAGAACGCGGTGTGCACCAGGTCGCCCACATACGGGTGGCGTTCGTGAATGGACATCCGCGTGCAGTGGGCGACCGTACGGGCGATCTCGTCGATATCGGAGAAGTCGATCATCGGATCGACCCCCTGGGCCAGCAGATTGAGCGCCAGCGTCGCGATGTCGACGTTGCCGGTGCGTTCACCGTTGCCGAAGACGCAACCCTCGACGCGTTGCGCACCGGCCAGCACGGCCAGTTCGGCGCAGGCCACCCCCGTTCCTCGATCGTTGTGCGGGTGCACCGAGAGGACGACGCTGTCGCGGCGGGAGAGGTTGCGGTGCATGTACTCGATCTGGTCGGCGTACACGTTGGGGGTGGCGACCTCCACAGTGGCAGGCAGATTCAGGATCACCGGGCGCTGGGGGGTCGCCTGCCACAGTTCGGTCATACCGTCGCAGACCTCGAGCACGAAGTCCGGCTCGGTGAGGTTGAACACCTCCGGAGAGAATTCGAATCGCGTGTTGGGCCGGTCACCGGCGAACTCGAGCACATCGCGGCCGCCGGCCAGGATCAGCTCGCGCAACTCGTGACGGCTCTTGTCCAGCACAGTGTTTCGCCAGGCCGGGGCGGTCGCGGTGTACATATGGATGACCACGTCGTTGCGGATATCGCGGATGGATTCGGCCGTGCGCTCGATCAGGTCACGCCGGGCCGGGGTGAAGACCACGATAGTGACGTCCGGTGGTGCGATATCGGTTTCGGCGATCAACCGGACGAAGTCGAAATCGGTCTGCGACGCCGAGGGATACCCGACTTCGATTTCCTTGTAGCCCATGGCGACGAGCAGTTCGAAGAACTCGCGCTTGCGCTCCGGGTCCATCGGCTCGGCCAGCGCCTGGTTGCCGTCACGCAGGTCCACGGGCACCCATAGAGGTGCAGCGGTGATCCTTGCGTTCGGCCAATCCCGTTGGTCGAGTGGGACTTCCACCCGGTCATAGATATTGGCGTAACGATGCCACGGCATCGGAGATGGGGTTTGACGATTCCAGATCATGAAGGTTCCTATTCGGCGGACGGAAGATCCGACCGGCATCACGCCACCCCACGGCAGGGGGCCAGTCGAGTCAGGCCCTGCCGTGGCGACTAAGCAGGAGAAGGCGCGTCATGATGGTTAGACTATACACAACTCCTCAGACAAGTAGAGAGGTAGACGATGATCTCCCAAGTTCAGCGCCATCCGCTGGCAGCCCAGACCGCCGAGCTGCTCTTGGCGCGGATCCGCGGCGGCGAGTGGCCACTCGGGCACCGCCTGCCCGGCGAGACCACACTCGCGGCGCAACTGGGCATCGGCCGCTCCACCCTGCGCGAGGCGATCCGCGAGCTGGCCGGCAAGGGCGTGCTCGACAGTCGTCAAGGCGCTGGAGTGTTCGTCACCGCACTCGATGCCGGCGAAGACTGGGACAGCGTCCTGCGCCGCGCAACCGTGGCCTCGGTCATCGAGGCTCGTCTGGCCATCGAAACCGAGGCGGCCGCGCTGGCCGCCGTCCGACGTACCCCCGCAGATCTGCGCGTCCTACGTCGTACCCTGGCTGCCCGCGGTGGCGAGGGCCAGTCGATACCCGATCATGTCGACGCCGACATGGCATTTCACCGTGCGGTGATCGTCGCCGCGCACAATGACGTGCTGACGCAGCTCTTCGACGCGTTCCTGCCGCGGCTGCGACCGGCCATGATCGACATGCTCAAGATCCGGCCGGTACCGTCCGAAACCGCCGACCACGACGCGCATGAAAAACTGGTCGAAGCCATCGCCGCGCGCAACGCGACAGCTGCGGCCGCTACGAGCAGAACCCATTTGAGCGGATTGAAGGAATCATTCGAATGACCCCAGTCCTGGAGATCACCGACGTCACGTTTCGCCGCGACGGCAAACAGATCATCGATGGCATCTCACTGACCGTGCAGGCGGGCGAACACTGGGCCCTGCTGGGCCCCAACGGCGCAGGCAAGAGCACCCTGTTGGGTTTCTGTTCGGCCATGACGTTTCCCACGACAGGATCAGTGCGGGTATTGGGCGGCCAGATGGGCCGCACGGATCTGGCGGTGCTGCGTCGGTCGATCGGGCATGTCAATCCACGCCACCGGCTGCAGTATCCACTGACCGTGCGCGATGTGGTGCTCACCGGCATCACCGCCACCATCGACACGGCGGCGCGCTGGACACCGACCCCTGAGCAGGTGCGCCGGGCCGAGGAATTGATCGATACGGTGGGCCTCTCCGCCCGCGTCGAAGCGGTGTGGCCGACCCTGTCCCAGGGCGAACGCGGCCGCACGCTGATCGCGCGCGCTCTCATCGGCGAACCCGAACTGCTCCTGCTCGACGAGCCCACCACCGGCCTGGACGTGGCAGCACGCGAGCAACTCCTGGAAACCCTTGATGCACTCGATGATTCGCATCCGGAGATGGCGTCGATCCTGGTGACGCACCATCTGGAGGAACTGCCGACGACCACCACCCATGCCCTGCTGATCGCGCAGGGCCGAACCGTCGCCAGTGGACCAGCTCTCGAGGTGGTGAACACCGAGAACGTGACCGAGGCGTTCGAACACCCCGTGACGGTCGGCTTCCAGGACGGTCGCTGGACGGCACGGGCCAGCGCGAGCTCGCGTATCGCCTAATCCTCGGCGGCGCAAGCGCGGCGCCGACGCGCCTCTCGGTGGCGGGTGACCGGCGAGATGTCGATGACACGATTGGCCATCGTGGCGAGGAATCGTGCCGGCTGCAGCGCCGGCGGCACCGTGTCATGCCGGATGGCGATGTCGGGCAGCGCAGCCAGCGCCTCGTCCACCGCCGCGGTCTCAACATCAACGATCTCGAAAAGCGCGTCAGTTTCTGCGCTTTCGACGCTGTCCACTTCTTTGTCCGGCGACTCGGCGGCTTCTGCCTCATAGTCGATCATCACCAGCGCGACGGCGTGATAGGCGTCGTCCTCGGTGCCCAGCTTGGCGAGCAGATCGATGAGCCACTCCGCCTTGTCGGGTTCGGAGGTGAGAATCGTCGAGCGCAGGCCGTAGACGAATCCCAGCGCAGCCAGCGGATGGCGCAGCCGCAGATTCTTGGCGTCGCCGTAGCTTTCCTCGACACGGTTCGCGGCGTTCTTACCGAAACTGGAGTCCATCCTCTTGGTGCTGATCAACAGCTCGGGCCCGGTGTCCCAGTCCGACATCACCACGTCGACCTGTTTCATGTAGTGCTTGCCGAGAATGCTGGCGCTGGAACCCGCCACACCCTTCATCGACCGCCGTAGCCGGTGCTCGATGAGTTGGCGTTCCTTCTGCGGTAGCCCGTCGAGCAGGTTGGCGATGGCACCCGGCATGATCCGCGGGTCGGTGGGGCGGGGCCAGACCCCGTCCGGATGAAACCCGGCACGGCGCAATTCGTAGGACAGCCAAACATCCAGTGCCAGCGCAGGAACTCCGGTGGTGGACGGCGCGTCAAGATACAACGGCACCCCGAGTAGCTTGCGCAGCACCCTGAAGTCCGGACGGTATGACAGCGTCTCGCCCGAGCGCAGCCACGGGTTGCTGTGCACACCCGCGGGTGCCGCATCGGCGACGATCCGGTCGAAGATGGCCCACGCAGTGGCTTTCGTCGACGGTTCAGCGGGCACGCCGCGACCTTACCGCCCTTCTGGAGGCCAGCGAATGACGCGCTGCCCGAATCGATTCCACATCGACATCCAGGTCAAGAGCGTCGTCGACCTCGTGTACGGCAGCCATCAGCTCACCGCGGGCCAGCAGCGCAGCCACCTTTCGCCGAACGGCACGGAGTCGGTCGGCGCGGTCGGCAACGAACTGCGGAGCCGGCACCAGCCACCGATCCGCTTCGCGCGGCTCGATTTTCAGGATGCCGCCACCGTAGGCCCGTCCCACCATTTCGGCGTTCAGCACGGTAGCCGAGTTCAGCGCGGCCAGCGGCAGGAGGTCGGTGCCCAGCGTTACCAGGTCCTGATGCAGATAGACACCGTGCACGGAATTGAGGTGATGTGCCCCGGCCCGGTTGCTCACCAACCGTGGCGTGTCGGCGTTCATGCAGGTCAACAGAAGATGGGCGGGTGCAAGCAACGGCACCCGATACCACGGTGTGCGCACCCGGCATTTGTAGGCCAGGTGGACCCCCGCAGCGTGACCGGCTTCGACATAACGCCGAGCTGCCGCCGTCGGGCTGGCGGCGGGCCGGAACAGGTGAATGGACTTGCCCTGCTCCCCCAGCTGCTCGAGTTGCCGAGCAGACAGGGTCAACCCGCGCAGGTGTGCACTCCCCGGCGGAGACAACGGCAGCAGGTCGGCATTGCGTAGGCCCAGTTCCCGCACCCGCTCGGAGGACAACGCGAAGAATCCGTTGTTGCCCGTCACCATGCCGAGCGTGGTGTCGCCCCAGTGTTCAAGCGAGATGAATCGCCCGCCGGTGTGCAGCCGGTGCAATGTCTCGACGGGACCATCACCGATCAGACCGCTCACCCATTTGTCAGCAGGGTCCGGAGGCGACCAATGACGTTGCACCAGTGTGGATGTCAGCGACTGTGCGTTCCGGGCCCGATGGATGACGGCATGACTCGACGGCCCCCGACCGAACCCGTCGGCCAGTAGCAACACCACATCGGCCTCGGCGCCCGGGAACACCTGCTCGTCGAACATCACCAACTCCACACTGGCGAAGCGGTCGAAGAGGAATTTGCGCACCGCCGCGGCATAGTTCACGCTGAGCAGCTCGGCAGGCAGCACCAGAGCCATCCGTCCGCCGGGCTGCAGGAACATCGCGGCGTGCACGGTGAACGCGGCCCAACTCGACGCCAGACCCGACAGCGTGACCCCGGCCTGCAATGCGGTACGCCGTGATTGGGCGCGTTGGCTGCCGTGGAAATCCTGATACCGGATGTAGGGCGGGTTGCCCAGGACTGCGGCGTAGGCGGGATCCGGCGCGACGTCGAAGAAGTCCGCAGTGCGCAGGTGCACAGTGCCGCCCGCCTCGGCCACTCGGCGCCGAGCCGTGGTGACGCTGGCGGGGTCGATTTCCACACCCTGCAGTTCGGGGCGGACGGCACCCAGTTCCTGCAATCGGCGGATGGCGGCAACGAGGAAAGCCGCGTCACCGGCCGAGGGTTCGAATACCCGGTCATCGGCGGAGCGCACCGCCCACTGCGCCAGGTACCGGGTGATCTCCGGCGGGGTGAAAAACGCACCGCGCGCTTTACGGGCAGCGGCGGTATCGGTCATGGGGAGATTCTGATGCAGGGCACCGACAACCCCGTGCAGCGAAACGCGATGCACCTAGTCTTCGGCAGCAAGGAGCAGGCCGGCGTCGAAGCAGGTGTGATCGCCGGTGTGGCAGGCGCCGCCGACCTGGTCCACCTCGAGCAGGACGGTGTCGCCGTCGCAGTCCAACCGAACCGAGTGCACGCGTTGCGTGTGCCCCGAGGTCAGTCCCTTGACCCACTGCTCGCCGCGGGACCGGGAAAAGTAAGTGGCCTCCCGGGTAGCCAGCGTGCGCGCCAGCGCGTCGTCGTCCATCCACGCGACCATCAGGACGTCACCGCTGCCACGCTCCTGCACGACGGCGGTGAACAGGCCCTCGGCATTGCGCTTGAGGCGGGACGCGATATCTGGGTTGAGCGTCACCTCACCACTATCCCTTCCGCTGCCATCGCCGCCTTGACCTGGGCGATGGTCAGCTCCCGGAAATGGAAGACCGTCGCCGCCAGGACAGCGTCGGCTCCGGCAACAACGGCGGGCGGGAAATGTTCCACCGCGCCGGCTCCGCCGCTGGCGATCACCGGGACCGTCACCGCGGCCCGGACGGCACGCAGCATGGCCAGATCGAATCCGGCCTTGGTACCGTCCGCGTCCATCGAATTGAGCAGGATCTCCCCCACCCCGAGTTCGGCTCCGCGGACCGCCCATTCGATGGCGTCGATACCGGTGCCGCGGCGACCGCCGTGGGTGGTGACCTCCCAGCCCGACGGGGTCGGTGCCTCCCCCTCGGGGACGGTGCGCGCGTCGACGGAGAGCACGATGCACTGTGAGCCGAACTGCCGTGACAGCTCAGCCAGCAGCTCCGGGCGGGCGATCGCGGCGGTGTTGACCGACACCTTGTCAGCACCGGCCCGCAGCAGCACATCGACATCCTCGACCGAGCGCACCCCGCCACCGACCGTCAGCGGGATGAAGACCTGCTCGGCGGTGCGCCGCACGACATCGAGCATGGTCGACCGGCCCGACGATGACGCGGTGACGTCGAGGAACGTCAGCTCGTCGGCACCTTCGGCGTCGTAGGTGGCAGCCAGCTCCACCGGATCACCCGCATCGCGCAGGTTGGCGAAGTTGACCCCTTTGACCACCCGGCCGTTGTCCACGTCCAGACACGGGATCACCCGGGTCGCTACATCACGGCGGACGGTGGTCATCGGTAATCCTCCGGTTCGCCAGCAGATTTCACAATGTCGATGAGCTGTTCGTGCACCCCCGGCGCGCCGGCCACGGCCGAGAGCGAGGCCGGCGTCCACGGTTTGCCGTCGAGGTCGGTCACAATTCCCCCGGCTGCCCGCACCAGCGCGACGCCGGCGGCGTAATCCCACACGTGATCACCGAAGGTGATTGCCCCACTGAGTATTCCGTCGGCCACGTAGGCCAGATCCACTCCGGTCGCGCCGTGCATTCGCGGTCGGGAACACTGGCGGCTCAGATTCTCCAGGACCGCGAGCCGGTAGCGGCCCGGAAAGCGCCCACGCCAGTCGACGTTGAAGGTGCCCATCCCGACCAGCGAATCGGCCAGCACTGGGGTACCGAGCGGCTCCTGCGCGACACCGTTGGCATAGAGCGGACCACCGACGATGGCGGTGTAGCGGTCGCCGGTGAACGGTAGCCAGGTCAGACCGGCGACGGGTTCGCCATCGCGCAGCAGACCCAGCAGGATGGCGGCCATCGAGGAACCGGCCGCGTAGTTGAAGGTGCCGTCGATGGGGTCGAGCACCCACACCAGTGGCGAATCGATGGGCGCGCCGCCGAATTCTTCACCGTGCACCCCGATGCCGGTGGCGGTGGTCAAGGCCTCGACGACGTGGCGTTCGATGGCCAGATCCACCTCGGTGGCGAAATCGTTGCCCTTTTTCCGGACGGCGGACTCCGCACCACGACCCGCGACGAACGGTATCGCCGCAGCGTCGAGAATCGTCGCCGCGGTGGCGACAAGTGCGGTCAGGTCGGTGGTGCCCGGTGCCATCGTGGCGTTAACCGCTGACCGCAGCGAGCGCCTGCGGCAACGTGAAACGCCCCGCGTAGAGCGCTTTTCCGACGATGGCACCTTCGACGCCGGCGTCGGTGAGGGTGGAGATCGCGACCAGATCGTCGAGACTGGAGACACCGCCGGAGGCGATCACCGGGGCGTCGGTACGCTCCGCCACTGCCGCCAGAAGTTCCAGGTTCGGCCCGGTCAAGGTGCCGTCCTTGGTCACATCGGTGACGACGAAACGCGAGCAGCCTTCGCGGTCGAGCCGCTCCAGCACCTCCCACAGGTCGCCGCCGTCGGTCTCCCAGCCGCGACCGCGCAACCGGTACCCGGACTCGCCGATGAGGACGTCCAACCCGACCGCGACCCGGTCGCCGTACTCAGCGATCGCCGCGGCACACCACTGCGGGTTCTCCAGGGCGGCCGTCCCGATGTTGACCCGTGCGCAGCCGGTGGCCAGGGCGGCCTGCAACGACGCATCGTCGCGGATGCCGCCCGAGAGTTCCACCGCGACGTCGAGCTTGCCGACGAGTTCGGCCAGCAGTTCGGCATTCGAGCCGCGCCCGAACGCGGCGTCGAGGTCGACCAGGTGGATCCACTCGGCGCCGTCGCGCTGCCAGACCTCGGCGGCCTCCAGTGCCGAGCCGTAGTCGGTTTCGCTTCCGGCTTTGCCCTGTACCAGGCGCACCGCCTTGCCTTCGACGACGTCGACGGCAGGCAGCAGGATGAGCGGTACGCTCGGCTTCGAAGTATTCAAAACTACAGTCCCTCAACCCAATTCGCGAGAAGTGTCGCACCAGCGTCACCGCTCTTTTCCGGATGAAATTGTGTGGCCGCCAGCGGCCCGTCCTCGACGGCGGCCAGGAACGGCACGTGGTGTGTCGCCCAGGTGAGCTTGGCGGCGGCGTCGCCCTCCCACGTCTGCGCGGCGTAGGAGTGCACGAAGTAGAACCGGGTGTCGGGACCGAGTCCGTTGAACAACTGGCTGTCCGGTGCGGCATCGACGACATTCCAGCCCATGTGCGGAATCACCGGCGCATCGAGGCGGGTGACGGTGCCGGGCCATTGACCGCACCCGACCGACTCCACCCCGAACTCGACTCCGCGGGCGAACAGGATCTGCATGCCCACACACACCCCGAGCACCGGGCGGTTGCGGGCGAGCCGCTCGGCGATGATCTTCTCGCCGCCGATCGCGCGCAGACCGACCATGCACGCCTCGTAGGCACCGACACCGGGGACCACCAGACCGTCGGCCTCGGCGGCCAGTGCGGAGTCGGCGGTCACCTCGACCTCGGCACCCACTCGTTCCAGGGCGCGCTGTGCCGACCGCAGATTGCCCGAGCCGTAGTCGAGCACGACGAGCTTCTTGGGAGGGCGGCTCACAGAGTGCCTTTGGTGGACGGCACACCGGAGACCCGGGGGTCGGGCTCGACGGCCTCGCGCAGGGCACGGGCGACCGCCTTGTACTCGGCTTCGGTGATGTGGTGCGGGTCGCGGCCGTAGAGGGTGCGCACGTGCAGGGCGATGCGCGCGTTATAGGCGAGCGACTCGAAGACGTGCCGGTTGATGACAGTGTGATAGGGCACCGCGGAGCCGGCAATCGTGAAGTGCACCATGAACTCCGGCTCACCGGTGTGCACGAAGTAGGGGCGCCCCGAGACGTCGACGCTGGCGTGCGCCAGGGTCTCGTCCATCGGGATGAAGGC
The DNA here is from genome assembly GCF_025822605.1 of Mycolicibacterium komossense. Taxonomy (GTDB): domain Bacteria; phylum Actinomycetota; class Actinomycetes; order Mycobacteriales; family Mycobacteriaceae; genus Mycobacterium; species Mycobacterium komossense. Next base: position 263,441 of record NZ_JACKTY010000028.1, read on the forward strand.
ATCTCCGAACCGGCGGATTCCGCGCTTGTCGCCGAGCGCCTGCCCCAGCGCCTGGCCCAGCACGATCGCGGTGTCCTCGATGGTGTGGTGGCCCTCGATCTCGATGTCACCGGCGGCGCGCACCGTCAGGTCGAAGCTGGCGTGGGTGCCCAGGGCGGTCAGCATGTGATCGAAAAACGGCACACCGGTGTCGATGTGGACAGCGCCGGTGCCGTCGAGGTTGATCTCGACGACGATGTCGGATTCCTTGGTCTTGCGCTCGACTCTGGCGATGCGGTCGGTCACGGTGCTCCTACTGTTGGGGCCAGTTCGGTGTCGACAAGACGTGCGCTCGCAGCCAGCAGCGCGTCGTTCTCGTCGGCCAGTCCGGTGGTGGCACGCAGATATCCCGGGATGCCGACATCGCGGATCAGGATTCCGGCGTCCAGGTAGCGCTGCCACGTGGCGGCCGCGTCGGCGAATTCGCCGAACAGGATGAAATTGGCGTCACTGGGGATGACCCGGAACCCCATGCCGGACAACGCCTCTGACACCCGATCACGCTCGGCTATCAGGGTGGCGACGCTGCCGAGGGTGTCATCGGCGTGCCGAAGCGCCGCCCTGGCCGCGGCCTGGGTGACGACCGAGAGGTGATAGGGCAGGCGCACCAGCAACATGGCGTCGATCACGGCCGGAGCGGCGATCAGGTAACCCAACCGGCCGCCGGCGAACGCGAACGCCTTGCTCATGGTGCGGGTGACGATCAACTTCGCCGGGTAGTCGGCAAGCAAGGCCACCGCGCTGGGCTGCGAGGAGAACTCGCCGTAGGCCTCGTCGACGATCAGGACGCCGCCGAGCATGGCATCGAGGAGCCTGCGCAGATCGGCCAGCGGAACGCTCTGCCCCGACGGATTGTTCGGGCTGGCCAGGAACACCACATCAGGGTGGCGTCCCTTGACTGCGGCGACGGCAACGTCGATGTCCAGGCCGAAATCGTCTCCCCTGGCCGCTTCGAGCCATTCGGTCTGGGTGCCGTCGGAGATGATCGGGTGCATCGAATACGACGGGACGAAACCGATCGCACTACGGCCCGGACCGCCGAACGCCTGCAGCAGCTCCTGCAGAATCTCATTGGAACCGTTTGCCGCCCAGAGGTTGTCAACCGTCAACGGAACGCCGGTCTGGGCACTGAGGTAGGCAGCCAGATCGGTGCGCAGGGCGACGGCGTCGCGGTCGGGATAGCGGTGCAACTCGGCGGCCGCCTCGCGTACCGACGCGGTGACGTCCTCGACGAGCGCCGGCGTGGGCGGGTGCGGATTCTCATTCGTGTTGAGCCGGACCGGAACGACCAGTTGCGGTGCGCCATAAGGCGATTTGCCACGCAGATCGTCTCGCAGCGGCAGATCGGACAAGGTGATGCGCTCACCGGTCACGCTTCGAACCTCCGTCGTACCGCTTCACCGTGGGCCGGCAGGTTCTCGGCCTGCGCCAGCGTGATCACATATCCGGACACGTCTTTGAGCGCCGCCTCCGAGTAGTCGACGACATGGATGCCCCGCAGGAACGTCTGCACCGACAGCCCGCTGGAATGGCGCGCGCAGCCGGCGGTCGGCAGCACGTGATTGGAGCCGGCACAGTAGTCCCCCAGGCTCACCGGCGACCACGCTCCGACGAAAATCGCACCGGCCGAACGGATCCGGTGCGCCACGGCCGCAGCGTCGACCGTCTGGATCTCGAGGTGTTCGGCCGCGTAGGCATTGACCACCCGGATACCGGCATCGAGATCGTCGACCAGCACCGTCGCCGACTGACGGCCCAGCAACGCGGCGGTGACGCGCTCGCGGTGCACGGTGGACTGCAACTGCACGGCCAACTCGGCGTCCACCGCCACACCGAGGTCGCTGCTCGGCGTGACGAGCACACTGGCCGCCATCTCGTCGTGCTCGGCCTGGCTGATCAGGTCGGCGGCGACGTGGACCGGGTCGGCGGTGTGGTCGGCGAGGATCGCAATCTCCGTCGGGCCGGCCTCCGCGTCGATTCCCACCTGCGAGCGGCAGATCCGTTTGGCCGCAGTGACGTAGATGTTGCCCGGCCCGGTGATCATGTCGACCGGGGCCAGTTCGGTGCCGTCGGTGTCGGTTCCCCCGTAGGCCAGCAGGGCGATCGACTGGGCGCCGCCGACGGCCCAGACCTCGTCGACACCGAGGAGCGCGGCGGCGGCCAGGATCGTCGGGTGCGGCAAGCCGCCAAACTGTGCCTGCGGCGGGCTGGCCACCACCAGAGAATCGACACCCGCGGTCTGCGCGGGCACGACGTTCATCACGACACTCGACGGGTAGACGGCATTGCCGCCGGGGACGTAGAGCCCGACCCGCTCGACGGGCACCCACCGTTCGGTGACCGTGGCCCCCGGAGCGAGTTCGGTGGTGGTGTCGGTGCGGCGCTGATCGGCGTGCACGGCGCGGGTGCGCTCGATCGCGACTTCGAGCGCGGCGCGGATGTCGGGGTCCAGATCGGCCAGCGCCTTGGCCAGGACCGCGGCGGGAACGCGCACCGCATCGGGTCGGACCCCGTCGAACCTGGCGCCGTATTCCAAGGCCGCGACCGCGCCGCGGGCGGCCACCTCGTCGACGATGGGACGCACCGTCGGCACCACCGCATCGACGTCGACACCGCCGCGGGGCAGGGTGGCGCGCAACTGCGCAGTGGACATGCGGCGGTTGCGCAGGTCGATCCGGGACATCTCGAAGCTGGCCATCGGGCCAATTGTCCCTGATCGGTCCAGCTGAATAAAAATCGATTGAGCTGCAATGTCGCCCACTGCCACACTGCAGCCATGCAATGGCAACTGTGGTTGGCGTTTCTGGGCGCGGCTGTGGCGATCAGTCTGTCACCGGGCGCGGGCGCAATCCTGTCGATGGCGACCGGATTGGCACAGGGGGTGCGGCGCACCTACTGGTCGATCTTCGGCCTGCAGATCGGCCTGATGACACAGCTTGCGCTGGTCGCCATCGGGCTGGGTGCCGCGCTGGCCAACTCGGTGCTGGCGTTCACCATCATCAAGTGGCTCGGCGTGCTCTACCTGATCTACCTGGCGGTTCGGCAGTGGCGGACCGCGACGTTCGACCTCGGCGCGCAGCTGGGCCAGTCCACCGACGGCAGAGCGGCACCGATGATGCTGCGGGGTTGCCTGGTCAACGTCACCAACCCCAAGGGATTGGTGTTCCTGCTGGCGGTGCTGCCGCAGTTCGTCGTGCCGTCGGCGCCGCTGCTGCCGCAGTACCTGATCATCGGCACGACGATGGTGGCGGTCGACCTGGTGGTGATGGGCGGTTATGCGGCCCTGGCGGCGCGTGTGCTGCGCTGGCTGAGCACGCCTCGGCAACAGATCGCAGTGAACCGGACGTTCTCCGGCCTCTTCGCCACGGCTGCAGTGGGGTTGTCGTTGGTGCGACGCACGACCGCCTGAAGCGTGGTCTTGCGCTAGCAAAGAGGTTGCTGATCACCTATTGTTTCCACCGAATCCTGACAGCATCGTCAATTCCATAGGGGTGAGTGGGGCATGGCAGAACCGTCCGTCGTCTTAGATCGGCCGCCCCGAAGACGCCGGCTGACCCAACGGCCCGCTGCGGTAGCTCTCGCAGCGGGCCTGATCGCCGTCCCCGGACTGCCGATGCTGGCCAATGAACTACTCCCCGAACCGGCCTGGGAAAGCGCCGAAGCCACCCAGCAGGTCGATGTGTACACCGCCGAAGGACACGGCGTGGTGGTCACCGCTCCCGACGGCTGGGAAGCCCAGGACAACGGCGACAGCGCACTGCTGCGAGCGGACGGATCGATCGTGGCCGTGCAGGTCTACGAAAGGTCGGGACGCGATCCGGAGTCCGTAGCCCAGCGACTCATGCGGGCCAACCGCATCCAGGGCATCAGTTCGGCCCTCGACGGCGGCACGATCGCCTCCGTCGATGGCACGTTGACCGGCCAAACCTGCTTGGTGGTCACCACCGACATGACCGGCACCTGTGCCTACCTGATGGACGACGATGTCGTGGTCTCGGTGATCTCGCTGGCCCGGCCCGGCCAACCCGCACCACCCATCGTCGATGTGGTGGGCCCGATGATGAAGAGGGACAAGCAGTGACCGCCGCAGACGTGGCCGCCGAGCCGACCACCGTAGCCCGAACCCCCGTTGTCTACCGCCCGGAATCGGCCGTCTTCTGGGTCTTTCTCGCCGCCCTGGTGATCGGCATCCTCGAGCTCCTGGAGAGCAGCGCCGTCGCCGTCCACGAAACCCTGGACGCGCAGATCGCTCTCAGTCCGATCTGGGTGGGCTTCATCGTCTTCATGATCTGGCTGATGCTCAAGTTCGACCCGTTCCGCAGCGTGCGCGCCTATGCCCAGGTCCTGGTCGCCGGCGCGGCGCTGGGTGGCACCACCGCGGTCGTGATGGCCATGAATGGCAACGACGCACTGTCCGCCGTGTGGTCGCGGGTACTGGCACCCGATACCGTGACGCAATGGTCGGCCGCGCTGACCGCGCCGTTCATCGAGGAAGCCTCCAAGGTGTTGTGCGCAGTGGTGATCCTGGTGCTGGCCGCACGGGTGCTCACCCGGATCTCGCACGCACTCCTGCTCGGCATGTTCGTCGGATTCGGGTTCGACGTCATGGAAGACCTCACCTACGCCGCCAACGAGGCCATCTCCAGCCTCGACTCCGACCTGTCCGGCGCCGGTTCGAACCTGGTACTGCGGATTCTCACCGCGGTGCCCGCGCACTGGGCGTACACGTCGCTGGCGACTGTCGGTGCCCTGCTGTTGCTGCCGTCGTTCGCCGGGCGCGCGCAGTGGCCGTGGCCGCGACGCATCCTGGTGGCCGGCACGCTGATGTTCTGCGCCTCGCTGATGCATTTCATCTGGGACTCCCCGACCCCCGGCTGGGACAGCGGCGGTCTGCCGACGCTGATGATCAAGTTCGCGGCCAATTTCGCGATCTTCCTGATCCCCGTGGTGCTGTTGTTGCGCGCAGAGCGCCGTTGGGTGACCGAGCGGATCGATGCCGAACGGGCCGGGCGCCTACGGGAATTCGATGCGGCAGTGCTGGATTCGTTGCCGACTCGCCGAACCCGCAGGCAGTTGCAGCGGCAGTACCGCCGCGACGGCGGCCGCCAGGCCAAGAAGGCGATCGGATACCAGCAAAACCGCGCGCTCGACGCGATCCAGGCTGGCTAGGCCGGTCCGCCGCCGGGTTCGAGGTGCGTCCCGGCGGCTTCGACCGGCGGCTACTTACACAGATTGGTGATGGTGGTGTTCGCCGCGTCGGCGTCACGCAGCCGCCCGGCCTGCTGCGGGTCGCTGTTCTGAGCTCCCGCGGTGGACGCCGCACCGATGTCCATCAAGGTGTTTCCGAAGGCACGCACCGCGTCTGCCAACTCCGGTGCGGTACTGGGGTCCAGTCGCGCGAGAAGGTACTGGCCACCGTCGTAGAGCGACAGCCGGGCGTTGGCAGCAACGGCGAGCGCGCCGGTCACATCGTCGGGGCCACCGGGCGGCACGAGATTGGTGTTCTGGGAGACACCGGTCCGGACCGTGTTGAACGCGGTACATATTTTCGCTTTGCTGTCAGCCCGTTGCGCATCGGTGTAGGTAGGGGTGGCCGAGTCGGCTGATGAGGACGTCTTCGCCGGCCGGACGAGGGCCCACGCAGCCAGGCCGACAGCGACCACAGCAATGACTGCAACGACAATGAGGGCGAGCCGACTCCGATCGTTCGACGGCGTGGGGCGGTGGGCGCGGCGGGTGGACGAATCAGCGTCTGTGGGTTCCGACATGTCGCGATGGTAGCTGCCGGCGGCGACCTCCCGGCCCATAAGCAGCTCTTCGGCGGGTATCGCTGGTGACGTTCGTGCGCGCCGACCGCGTGCGGCACCAGCCGTCACTTCATTGGCGTGCTCTCGGATTTAATCCGACAGCTAACCGTCACCTGCGACTTGTCAGGTGATCGGCGGTGCACCACGTCCGGAAACTACATGTCCAGCCCGATGTCGAGGATCCGTACGGAGTGGGTCAGCGCTCCGACGGCCAGGTAGTCGACGCCGGTGCTGGCATACGCCGCTGCCGAGTCGAGCGACAACCCACCCGAGGATTCCAGCTGTACACCTGGCGCCCGAGTGTCCCTACGCTGCACGGCGATCTGCGTTTCCCAGACCGCGAAGTTGTCCAGCAGCACCAATTGGACGTCCTCGTCCAAAATCGCGTCCAGCTGATCCAATGAGTCCACTTCGACTTCGCACGGCAGATCCGGTGCGGCCTCTCGGACGGCGCGCAACGCGGCGACCACCGAGCCCGCGGCGGCCACATGGTTGTCCTTGATCAGCGCGGCATCGCCGAGTCCCATCCGGTGGTTCACCCCGCCACCGACGCGGACCGCGTATTTCTGCAGCGCCCGCAGGCCGGGCAAGGTCTTTCTGGTATCCCTGATCTTGGCCCTGGTGCCCTCGACTTCGGCGACCCAGGCAGCAGTCGCCGTGGCAATGCCCGACAGGTGGCAGACCACATTCAGCATCGTCCGTTCCGCGGTGAGCAGGCCGCGGGTTTCGGCCTCCAGTGTCAGCAGCGCGTCACCTGGGTTGAGACGGTCACCGTCGTCGGCGCGGCCGAGCACACGGTAGCCGTCCGCGCCGAGCACCTCGTCGAGAACCATCAGCGCGATGTCGATCCCCGCCACCACACCGTCCTCGCGGGTGATCATCGCGGCGGTCGCCATCGCGTCGGCGGGAACCGTCGACAACGTGGTGATGTCAGGCCCGAACCGCAGGTCTTCGTCGAGACCACGAACGATGGTCGCGCGCGCCTCGGCGAGTTCGAGGTCGCTGAGCATCATCACGCCACCGCCGCGGGCGCTTCGACCACTGCGCTGCCCCCGACGAGCCGGACCACTGTGCTGCGGGCCTCGGTGTCGACGGATTCGGGATGGTCACCGCGGTGGTGGCAACCACGACTCTCGTTGCGCGCCAATGCCGCTGACGCGACGGCCTGCGCAGTCACCGTCAGGGCGATGTCCTCGAACCCAGCGCGTGTGGCCGGGTTACGGCGGCGCGTGGTGCCGAGCAGATCGTCGAGCCTGCGCAGTCCGGCGGCATCGCGCACGACGGAGGCATGGCGTGACATTCCCTGCTGGAGTTCCGCGCGGCCCAGGGCGTGATAGTCCGGCCGATCGGTCAATTCGCCGCGCGTCGGTCCGGTCGACGCGGCGTGCGAGGCCGCTTCCCGCCCGGCCCGTCCACCGACCACCAAACCTTCGAGCAAGCTGTTGGAGGCCAGCCGGTTCGCCCCGTGCATGCCTGTCCGGGCGACCTCGCCGGCGGCATACAGCCCAGGTAGCTCCGTGCGTCCGTAGGCGTCGGTCAGAACACCACCGCAGCTGTAGTGCGCACCGGGAACCACCGGGATTCGTTCACTGGTCGGATCGATCCCTGCGGCGCGGCAGGCCGCGGTCACCGTCGGGAAGCGTTCTTCGAATCCTGCGATGCCGGTGGCGTCGAGGTAAACACAAGGATCTCCCGTCTCGGTCAGCCGTGCGTCGATCGCCGCCGCCACGACATCCCGGGGCGCAAGGTCACCCATCGGATGCATCCCCGCTGTCACCGAATGTCCTTGATTGTCAACCAAAGTCGCGCCTTCGCCGCGGATCGCCTCGGTGATCAGCGGCCGGCGACCGCCGGTGTGGCCGTCGAACAGCATGGTCGGATGGAACTGAATGAACTCGATATCACTGACCGGGACTCCCGCCCACAACGCCAGCGCAATACCGTCGCCGGTCGACCCGTCGGGATTGGTGGTGGCGCCGAACAGATGCCCGAGACCGCCGGTCGCCACGACGACGGCGGGTGCATGCACGATGCCAAGGCCATCCTCGCCGAGCACCTCCACCCCGGTGACGCCGGCATCGTCGCGCAGCACCCGTAGCGCGACATGGTTACGCCGGATGTCCAGCAGCTCCGCTGCCCGGTCGAGGGCGCGCTGCACTTCCGCCCCGGTCGCATCACCCCCGGCGTGGATGATGCGGCGCCGGGAATGCCCACCTTCGCGGGTCAACGCCCACTGTCCCGGTTCGGATTCGTCGAAATGCGCTCCGGCGGCGACCAATTCCGTCACCGCGCGGTACCCGTCGGCGACGATCGAGTACACCACCTCAGGATCGCAGAGCCCGCCACCGGCTCCGACGGTGTCCGCGACGTGGGCATCGATCGAATCCTCGGTGCGCGGCAGTACCACCGCGATACCGCCCTGGGCGTAGAAGGTGGCAGTCGCCCCTTCTTGTTGTGGCGCTTTGCTGAGCACGACGACACGCTTGCCCTGCCGATGCGCCGCCAGTGCCGCAGCCAGGCCCGCGACGCCCGTCCCGATCACCACCACGTCGGCGCGCTGTTGCCAGTGGGTACCGCCGCCGCACGCAATGGCGGTCATTCTCCGCCGCCGGGCTGCCCGATCTCGATCATCCGTTGCACACTGCGGCGGGCCAGCCGCGCTGTCTCGAGGTCGACGTGAACCTCGTCGGCACCCTCGACGAGGCAGCGCAGCATCGCTGCCGGGGTGATCATCTTCATGTATGTGCAGGACGCGCGATCGTTGACTGCCTGGAAATCGATATCCGGTGCGGCCCGACGCAACTGGTGCAACATCCCGATCTCGGTGGCAACCAGTACCTGACGGGCATTCGTCTTGCGGGCCTGGTCGAGCATGCCGCCGGTGGACAGGATCTTGACCCGGTCCTCCGGGAAGGCGCCCTCGCCGGCCAGATAGAGCGCCGACGTCGCGCAACCGCATTCGGGGTGGACGAAGAGCTCGGCGTCCGGATGACTCCTGGCCTGATCGGCGAGCTCGTCTCCGTTGATAGCGGCGTGCACGTGGCACTCGCCGGCCCAGATGTGCAGATTGGTGCGGCCAGTCATCCGACGGACGTGCGCGCCGAGGAACTGGTCCGGGCAGAACAGCACATCGCGGTCGGGATCGATGGACGCCACCACCTCGACGGCGTTCGACGAGGTGCAGCAGATGTCCGTCAGCGCCTTCACGGCAGCGGTGGTGTTCACATACGACACCACCACCGCCTCGGGATATTCGTCTTTCCAGGCCTGCAGTTCCGCGGCCGTGATCGAGTCGGCCAGTGAGCAGCCCGCCCGCTGATCCGGGATCAGGACGGTCTTCTCCGGGCTGAGGATCTTCGCGGTCTCGGCCATGAAGTGCACACCGCAGAACACGATGGTGTCCTCGGTGGCCTCAGCTGCGATCCGCGACAGCGCCAACGAGTCGCCGACGTGATCGGCGACGTCCTGAATAGCCGGTAACTGGTAGTTGTGCGCCAACAGGGTGGCCCCGCGCAGCGTTGCCAGACGCCTGATTTCCGCCGCCCACTGCTCGTCGCCGGGCACGCCCGAATACCCGCCGGGGCCGTCGGTGATCTGCGCGGCCAGAGTGGATTCCATTGCAAAGCGGTCCAGCACGGTCACGGCCGCTCCTTTCGCCGTAGAGGTTTTCGACTTATAATCGAAAACATGGTTCATATTAGCACCGCCCATGAGGTGCTCGCCGTCGTGTTTCAGGTACGGCGCCTCGGCACACCGAAACCGCAGCTCAGCGTCCTGTTATGGCAGCGTGCACAGGAACCGCAACGTGGCGCGTGGTCCTTACCCGGCGGCAGCCTGCGGCACGACGAAGACATGACGAGTTCAGTTCGGCGTCAACTCGCCGAGAAGGTGGACCTCCGCGAGATCGCCCACCTGGAGCAGTTGGCGGTGTTCTCCGATCCCGATCGCGTTCCCGCAACCCGCACCATCGCCTCGACCTTCCTGGGCCTGGTGCCCTCCCCCGCCACCCCCGAACTGCCGCCGGACACCCGCTGGCATCCGGTCAGCGCACTGCCCCCGATGGCCTTTGACCACGGCCCGATGGTGACCCACGCCCACGCCCGACTGGTTGCCAAGCTGTCTTACACCAACATCGGATTTGCCTTGGCCCCAAAGGAATTCGTTCTTTCGACGCTACGCGACATCTACAGTGCGGCGTTGGACTACCAGGTGGACGCGACCAACCTGCAACGTGTCCTTCAGCGCCGCGGCGTCATCACCCGCACCGGCACCACTGCGCAATCGGGTCGCAGTGGCGGCCGGCCGGCCGCCGTGTTCCGCTTTGCCGACTCCCAGTTGCGTGTCACTGACGAGTTTGCCGCCTTGCGTCCGCCAAGCTGAAAAGATTGGTTTTTAAGGGATCTTTAAGAGACAATGGCGGCTCATGTCAGAGGGAGTCAGCATGGACATCGGCAGCGCAGCCAAGTCGACCGGCGCCGAATGGATCGGCCGCCCGGCGCACACGGAGTTGCAGCGCAGGGTCCAGCCGGCACTCCCGGCAGATGACCCCTTCTACCAGCCGCCACCAGGTTTCGAGCATGCCGAACCCGGCACGGTGCTGCGCTCGCGTGACGTGGAGATGGCGTTCCTCGGGCTGATTCCCCAGCGCCTCGCGGCCACCCAGCTGCTGTATCGCACCACCGATATGCACGGCAATCCGGAAGCGACCGTGACGACTGTGCTCGTGCCTGCCGAGCGAACCCCCGAAACACCGTGCCCGATCGTGTCCTATCAGTGCGCCATCGACGCCGTCGCCGGTCGCTGCTTTCCGTCCTATGCCCTGCGCCGCGGCGCCAAAGCCGTCGGCGCGCTGGCGCAGTTCGAGTTCCTGCTGATCGCCGCGGCCCTGGCCGAGGGTTGGGCCGTCTCGGTGCCCGACCACGAAGGGCCGAACGGCACGTGGGGCGCACCGCACGAGCCGGGATACCGAGTGCTCGACGGCATCCGCGCGGCGCTGGGTTCCGAGCGACTCAACCTGGCCGCAGACGCCCCAGTGGGACTGTGGGGGTACTCCGGAGGCGGGCTGGCCACCGCGTGGGCCGCCGAGGTCACCGGAACCTATGCGCCCGAGCTCGACGTCGTAGGCGCCGTCCTCGGCTCGCCCGTCGGCGATCTCGGGCACACTTTCCGCCGACTCAACGGCAGCTTTTATTCGGGCCTGCCCGCGATGGTCGTCGCAGCGCTGTCCCACATCTATCCCGACCTGGACCGGGTGATCAAGGAACATGTCACGGTCGAGGGTCAGGCGATGCTGGACCGCGTCGAGAAACTGACCACCATGGCCGCGGTGATCAAGATGATCCGCAGGGACATGAGCTCCCTGGTCGACCGGCCGCTCGAGGAGATCCTCGACAGCCCCGAGGTGCAGCACGTCTTCGCCGATATCAAGCTCGGCACCGCAGCACCCACACCGCCCGTGCTGATCGTGCAGGCAAAGCACGACCAGATCGTGTCCGTCGCGGACATCGACGAACTGGCCGACATCTACATCGACGGCGGCTCCGACGTCACCTACCACCGCGACCTGTTCAGCGAACACATGCTGTTGCACCCGATGTCGGCACCCATGACACTGCGCTGGTTGCGGGACCGGTTCGCCGGCCGCCCGCTGCAGGATCACCTGGTTCGGACCACCTGGCCCACGCTGCTCAATCCGTCCACGTATCGCGGGATGGCGCGGCTCGCACTGATCAGCGCCAAGGTGCTCAGTGGTCGACGGATCGAACGGAAACCGCTGTCCACCTTCGACCGGTAAGCGACCGAAACGCGTTACTGGGGCGCGGCCGGTGATTCCTCGGGTGGCACGAACGCCGGCACCCTCGGCACCGTGACGTCCACGGGTGGGTAGCCGCCGAGATCGTCGCGGGCGGTCGACACCGCGAACAGTGCGTAGATCAGGGCGGCCGTCGCAGCGGGCACCAGCAGTGTGGTGGCCATCTGTAATGGCGTGTGCCCGAAGAACACCGACGGCGCCTCGGTGAAGTAAACCAGCTTGTGCTCGGGCGTGACCGGCGCGGTGTCGACGTTGACGACGTCGTAGCGCAACCGCACCAGGACGGTACCGACGGCGGTGGCAACGGCCGCCGAGATCACCGCACCGATCGACAGCGCCGCCACCATCAACGGGCCGCGGTGGGCACGCCACTGCCAGACCAGGACCGGGGCGACGACCGCCACCACCCAGAGCAGGCCGAGCATCATGAACGCGGCGACGAAGAAGTGGTCCGCCTCATTACCGAGGTAGGCGTGCACCCGATTACCGCTTTTGGCCAGGGCAATCACGCCGTGCACCGGCGGCGCGATCCACGCCCAGACCGCGCCGACCGCGGCGCCCGCCACGGCCAGGCCAGCGATGACGACGAGCACGACCCGCCCTCGCGAGACCCGCGACGGCGCCGGGGCATCATCCACGGGCGGCGTCAGCTGGATCATCTCTGCGTCTCCAGATCTTTCGAATCGACCAGACCATGCCGGGAGCATTTCGCCCACCAGCCGTCCGGCCGTACCTGCACGATCATCCGACGTCCGCAGTCGGCGCAGAAGCGTGGCGGTTCCAGGCCCAGCTGCGCCGCCGCCGGCACCACCCCACCCGCGGGCGCACCGGTGTAGACATTGAAAATACCGGCTCCGACGGGAGTGGGCAGCTGTTGAACCATCACCTGGGAGTGCTCGCCCTTCTCAGAGGCTCGCGTTGAGGGCCTTGATCGGCATTTGCAGATCGTCGAGCAACTCCAGGTCCGCCTCGGCCGGACGGCCGAGCGTGGTCAGATAGTTGCCGACGATGACGGCGTTGATACCGCCGAGGATGCCCTGCTTCGCGCCAAGGTCACCCAAGGTGATCTCGCGCCCACCGGCGAACCGCAGCATCGTGCGGGGCAGCGCCAGCCGGAAGGCGGCGACGGCCTTGAGCGCCTCGGAGGCCGGCAGCACCTCCAGATCACCGAACGGCGTGCCGGGCCGGGGGTTGAGGAAGTTCAGCGGCACCTCGTGCGGGTTCAGCTCCGCCAGGTTCGCGGCGAACTCGGCACGCTGCTCCAACGTTTCGCCCATGCCGAGGATGCCGCCGCAGCAGACCTCCATCCCCGCCTCGCGGACCATCGACAGCGTCTCCCAGCGCTCTTCCCAGGTGTGGGTGGTCACCACATTGGTGAAGTACGAGCGCGCGGTTTCCAGGTTGTGGTTGTAGCGATGCACGCCCATCCCCACGAGCCGGTCGACCTGCTCCTGGTTCAGCATGCCCAACGAGCAGGCGATCTGAATCTCGACCTCGTTGCGGATCGCCTCGATGCCGGCGGCCACCTGCGACAGCAGCCGCTCGTCGGGACCGCGGACCGCGGCAACGATGCAGAACTCGGTGGCACCGGACTTCGCGGTTTGCTTCGCGGCCTCGACCAGGCTCGGGATGTCCAGCCACGCGCTGCGCACCGGAGACGCGAAAAGTCCTGACTGCGAACAGAAGTGGCAGTCCTCGGGGCAGCCGCCGGTTTTCAGGCTGATGATGCCCTCGACCTCGACCTCGGGTCCGCAGTGCCTCATCCGCACCTCGTGCGCGAGCGCCAGCAGTTCCTCGAGCCGGTCGTCCGGCAGCTGCAGCACCTCGAGGATCTGGTCCTGGGTCAGGCCTTCGCCACGCTCGAGCACCTGCTCACGTGCCAGTCCCAAAACGTCGGTACTGCTGATCGCCGACTGCGTCACCGGGCGCACTCCAATCTGCACGTGCGTGCGAATCCTTACTTGAACGGTGTTCAGGCTATGGTAGCGGCGTGCCACAGCACAAACGCGACCCCAGCGGCGAGATCGCCAGTCGAATCATCGCCAAGGCCACCGAGATCCTCGACAACTACGGGATCGCCGACCTGACGATGCGCAGGCTGGCCCGTGAACTCGACGTCACCGCGGGATCCCTGTACTGGCACTTCGCCGACAAGCAACAGCTGCTCGGGGCGGTCGCCGACGAGGTGCTACGCCCGGCGTGCGACACGGCCGAGGCCACGGACTGGCAGCACCGGATCACCGAGGCGTCGCAGCGGTTACGCGATGCGCTGCTGTCCCACACCGACGGTGCCGAGCTGGTCTCGGCCAGTTTCGCCGCCGGGCAGTCTGCGCGCATGCGCCAGATCCTGGCGGCGCTGGCCGACGCGACCGTCGACGCGGGCGTCGCACCCGAGAATGCCGAGCTGGCAGGACGCACGATCATCTACTACGTCCTCGGCTTCACCGTCGACGAACAGTCCAGACTGCAATGGGACGCCGCGGGTGCACTCGAACCCGAGCGTTCACTGCTGGATCCACGGGAAGCGCTGAACCACACCGGCCGAGCCTTCGAGTTCGGGTTGTCGGTATTGATCGACGGCCTGGCGGTACGGGCAGGAAACTTCAGCTGACCAGGATGTGTTCGACACGCTGATCACCATCCCAGCGGCGCAGCCCCACACAACGCCCGACCAGATCGGCCCCCTGCACGACGCCGACGGCCGCCTCAAGCTGTGCGGCGCTCAGTCGACGCGCCAACGTCACGTGCGGCGTCCACCGCCCCGGCGTGGTGTGTGGCGCCGGGCCGGCCGTCATGTGGGGTACACAGACCTGGTGCACCATGGCCTGCAAGCCCAGGAGCGCGGCTGACGGCACGATCAGCCGCGCCAGCGTGAATCGTCCCGCCCCGAACAGCAGTGGTGCTCCGATGACACAGTCCAGCGGGAGCAGGTCAGCCAAACCGATCAGGCCGGCGTCGACCTCGGCGGCGATAGCGTCGGCCACCGCGAGCGTTACGTGGGGCCGATTGCTCGCCCCGGTGTGACCGGCCTGGCTGGGCAACCCGGCCGCGGTCAACGCGTGCCACGCGCGGCGCAGCGCAGCGTCGGTCTCGGCGTCGAAGAGCACCTCGACCGAGTGCGCCATCTCAGCCGACCAGGCCGGTGACCCACCCCGGATCGAAGGCCGGAACGCTCAGCGTCGCGAAATCTTTGGCCGACAACGACCCCGCCCCGGCAGGCAACGCGGCCCGCACCGGCGCCAGCTCGGCCAGCGCACCACGGTTGGAGATTTCGGCCGCCCCGGGCTGGGCAGGCCAGCTGCCGATGATCAGTCCCGCGCACGTCAGTCCTTTGGCGGCAAGCGCTTCCAGCGTCAGCACGGTGTAGTTCAAGGTGCCCAGAGCCGGTGCGACCACGACCAGGACCGGTGCCGACAACTCGACTGCAAGATCGCGCAGCGTGACACCGTCCGCACCGAGTTCGACGACCAGGCCGCCGGCGCCCTCGACCAGCGTGAGCCGGTCCGGCGCATCCGCGTCGCGGATGGTGCTGAGCAGTTCTGCCCGCGTCGGCAGCGGAAGGCCGGCCGCCTCGGCCGCGGCGACCGGCGCCAGGGGTTCGGGATAGCGAGCGGAGCCGGTCAGCGCGGTGACCCCGGAGAGCCGACCGATTTCAGCGAGATCGTCGTCACCGTCCACGGTGCCGGTCTGGACCGGTTTGCAGACCGCGACGTCCAGGCCCCCGAGCCTGGCGTGGCAGGCCAGCGCGGCGGTGGCGACGGTCTTGCCGACGCCGGTACCGGTGCCGGTGACCATCAGAATGCTCATGAGCGTGCCCTTCCGAGGACCTCGGCGAAGACCTGACGCGACAGTTGCATTTCCTCGTCGCTGAGGGAGGCGCGGGCCGTCAGACGCAGCCGTGAGGTGCCCGCGGGCACCGTCGGGGGCCGGAAGCAGCCCACCCGCACCCCGTGGTCCAGACACGCGGTTGCGGCGGCCAGCGCCACCTCGGGGGCCCCGAGAATCACCGAGACCACCGACGATTCCGGCTGTTCTGGGACGTCACACATCTGCGCGAGCTCCCTGGCACGGCTCAGCACCGCGGCGGCCCGCCAGGGCTCGGCGGCGAGGACCCGTAGCGCCGCCATGGCGGCGCCGACCGCGGCCGGCGCGAGACCGGTGTCGAAGATGAATGTCCGCGCCGCATCGATGAGATGGTCGCGGACCGCCGCCGAGCCGAGCACCGCGCCGCCCTGGCTGCCCAGCGCCTTGGACAACGTAGTGGTCACCACCACGTCTGGGGCACCGGCCAGGCCGACTTCCTGCGACAGACCGCGGCCACCACTGCCCCGCACACCCAGGCCGTGGGCCTCATCGACCAGCAGCACCGCGCCGTACCGACGGCACACGTCGTGCAGCCGCCGCAGCGGGGCCAGCGTGCCCTCGGCGGAGAACACCGAATCGGTGACGACCAGTGCGCGTTCTTCGTCGCGATCGGCCAGCGCTGCCTCGACGGCGTCGACATCGGCGTGCGGAGTCACCACGACGCGGGCGCGCGAGAGCCGGCAGCCGTCGACCAATGAGGCATGCGAGAAGGCGTCAGACACCACCAGCGAGCCAGGACCGGACAGTGCGACGACCGCACCGATATTGGCGGCATACCCGGAGGCGAACACCAAAGCTGTTGACGCTCCCATGAATTCGGCCAACTCGACCTCGAACTGTTGGTGCAGTTCGGTGTCGCCGGTGACCAGTCGCGAACCGGTGGAACCGGCACCCCAGGTCCGCAGCGCGTCGACCGCACCGTCGATGACCGCCGGGTGCTGCCCTAGACCCAGATAGTCGTTCGACGCCAGGTCCACCTCGACGGCCCCGGCCCGACGCGGATTCAGCGATCGCCGCAGCCCAGCCAGCCGCCGCTGCTGCGCGACGTCCTCCAACCACATCAGCGGCGATACAACGGCGCGGGTCACCGGCTACTCCCCATCGATCACGGAATGTGAATCACGGATCCACTTGAACAGTGTTCAGGTTAACGCCTCAGGCCGATGATCTGACAACTGGGCAGCAACCGCCACCATTGCCGAGGTGATCTGCTCGATCTCTGCGGGCGGGCAGATGTACGGCGGCATCGCGTAGATCAGGTTGCGGAATGGACGCAACCAGACGCCGTTGTCCAGCGCGACAGGCGTGGCCACCGCGAGGTCGACCGGCTCGACGGTCTCGATGACACCGATCGCACCGCACACGCGGACATCGGCCACATTCGACAGCGACCGCGCCGGCTCCAGGCCGGCCCGCAGTCCGGCGCTGATCTCGGCGACGCGCGCCCGCCAGTCCTGCGCCAACAGCACCTCGACGCTGGCCACCGATACCGCACACGCCAGCGCATTGGCCATGAACGTCGGGCCGTGCATCAACGCGCCCGCCTCGGAGTTGCTGATCACCCGGGCGATCTCGGCGGTGCACAGTGTCGCCGCCAGGGTGAGGTAGCCGCCGGTCAACGCCTTGCCCACACACATGATGTCGGGGCTGACGCCGGCGTGGTCGGCGGCGAACAGCTCCCCGGTACGACCGAAGCCGGTGGCGATCTCGTCGAAGATCAGCAGCACGTCGTGGCGGTCGCAGATAGCTCGCAGGTCCGCCAGGTAGCGCGGATCGTGGAACCGCATCCCACCCGCACCCTGGACGACCGGTTCCACCACGACCGCGGCCACTTCGCCGGCATGGTCGGCGAGGATCTCCTCGAACTCGGCGCTGTAGGCCGGGTCGTAGCCCGTCGGCACCTGCGGAGCGAATATCTGCGCGGCCAGGACCGAGTTCTCCCCCGACCAGAGTTCGTGCATGCCGCCCTCGGGGTCACACACGCTCATCGGGGTGAACGTGTCGCCGTGGTAGCCGCCCCGCCACGTCATCAGCCGGTGCTTACCAGACCGGCCGTGGCTGAGCTGGTACTGCAACGCCATTTTCACCGCGACCTCGATCGAGACCGAACCCGAATCGCTGAAGAACACCGTCTCCAGGCCGGCCGGGGTGATCTCGACGAGCAGCTGGGCCAGCCGGGCCGCCGGTTCGTGCGTCAACCCGCCGAACATCACGTGATTGAGCTTGGCGAGTTGCCGGGTGACCGCTGCGTCGAGGACCGGATGGCCGTGCCCGTGTACCGCCGTCCACCACGAGCTCATCGCGTCGAGGACGCGAACCTCGCGACCGTCGCGGATCACCGTCAACCAGGCGCCCTCGGCGGCCACCGTCACGACCGGCGGGGGCGTCCCCGGGGCTCCGATCGTGCTGTAGGGGTGCCAGATATGCGCGGCATCGATGGCGCTGATTTGCAGGGGTGTTAGGGACGGGGACAACCCGGACTGCGCCGACACGGAGTCAGAGCCTAACGCGATACCGGGGACGCGCCGCCTTTGCTCGACGCGATCGACCCAGCCTGATTAGGTAGATTGTCCTTCGACCATGATGTTCTTGACCCCTCCCCGAGCGGCCCCAGCAACCGTTTCGGTTCCTGTGAGTGCCCCCACGATGGGTACCAGAAAAGCGGGCTTCTACCGCCACGATCTCGACGGCCTGCGCGGCGTCGCGATCGCACTGGTCGCTGTCTTCCACATCTGGTTCGGCCGCGTTTCCGGTGGTGTCGACGTTTTCCTCGTGCTGTCCGGATTCTTTTTCGGCGGCCGGCTACTACGAAATGCGCTCAACCCCGCGATGTCGCTGTCGCCGGGTCGTGAAGTCGTGCGGCTGGTTCGCCGGCTGCTGCCCGCGCTCGTCGTGGTGCTTGCCGCGTCGGCCGTCCTGACCATTCTCGTGCAGCCTGAAACTCGCTGGGAAACGTTTGCCGACCAGAGCCTGGCTAGCCTCGGCTACTACCAGAACTGGGAACTCGCCGACACCGCGTCGAACTATCTGCGGGCCGGTGAGGCTGTCAGCCCGCTGCAACACATCTGGTCGATGTCGGTACAGGGGCAGTTCTATATCGGCCTGCTGCTGCTGGTCGCCCTGCTCGCGGCCGGGCTACGCAAACCCCTCGGCAAACGACTGCGGGTTCTGTACATCACCGTGCTGACCGCGTTGACCATCGCGTCTTTCGTCTTTGCCATTTTCGCCCACCAGGCCAATCAGGCAACCGCGTACTACAACACGTTCGCGCGAGCCTGGGAGTTGCTGCTCGGCGCGCTGGTCGGCGCGCTGGTGCCCTACGTCCGGTGGCCGATGTGGCTGCGCACCGTCGTCGCCACCGTCGCACTGGCGGCGATTCTGTCCTGCGGCGCACTCATCGACGGTGTCGCCGAGTTCCCCGGACCGTGGGCACTGGTACCCGTCGGCGCGACGGTTCTGATGATCCTCGCCGCAGCTAACCGCCAGGGCGACCCGCGCACCCGGGACAAGATGCCGCTGCCCAACCGGATCCTGGCGATCGGCCCGTTCGTGACACTCGGCGCGATGGCCTACTCCCTGTATCTGTGGCATTGGCCACTCCTGATTTTCTGGCTCTCGTTCTCCGGCCACCCGCACGCGACGTTCCTCGACGGGGCAGGCATCCTCGCGGTGTCCGGGCTGCTGGCGTATCTGACGATGCGGTTCGTCGAGGAGCCGCTGCGCTACCGGGGCCCCGCCCAAGCCACGGCCCCCGTGGTGCGCCTGCCCTGGCGGACCCGGCTGCGCCGCCCGACGATCGCCCTGGGATCGGTGGTTGCCCTGCTCGGTGTCGCGCTGACCGCCACCTCGTTCACCTGGCGGGAACACGTCACCGTGCAACGGGCCAGCGGCAAGGAGCTGTCCGGGCTGAGCTCACGCGACTACCCAGGCGCGCGCGCCCTGATCAACCAGGCGCGGGTGCCCAAGCTGCCGATGCGGCCGACCGTGCTCGAAGCGAAGAACGACCTGCCCGAAACCACCGAAGACGGCTGTATCAGCGACTTCAACAACGGCTCGCTGATCAACTGCACCTACGGGGACAAGGACGCGGTCCGGACCATCGCGCTGGCCGGCGGCTCGCACGCCGAACACTGGATCACCGCGCTGGATCTCCTCGGGCGAATGAAGCATTTCAAGGTGGTGACCTATCTGAAGATGGGCTGCCCGCTGTCCACCGAAGAAGTACCGCTGATCATGGGGAACAACGCCGCCTACCCGCAGTGCCACGAGTGGGTGAACCAGACGATGGACAAGCTCGTCGCCGACCGTCCCGACTATGTGTTCACCACATCGACGCGGCCGTGGAACATCAAACCCGGGGACGTGATGCCCGGCAGCTATATCGGGATCTGGCAGAAATTCGCCGACAACAACATCCCGGTGTTGGCGATGCGCGATACCCCGTGGCTGGTCAAAGACGGTAGGCCCAGCGAAGCCGCGGATTGCCTGGCCGATGGCGGCAGCGCGGTGTCCTGCGGCATGAAGCGCTCCGATGTGCTCCAAGACCGTAACCCCACGCTCGACTTCATCGCGCAGTTCCCGAACCTCAAGCCGCTCGATATGACCGACGCCGTGTGCCGGCCGGACTACTGCCGGGTGATCGAGGGAAATGTGTTGCTATATCACGATTCTCACCATTTCTCTGCGACCTACATGCGCACGATGACCAATGAACTTGGCCGTCAGATCGGTGCGGCTACCGGCTGGTGGTAACACAGCGCCGACCTGGGCCCAGCGACTCGAGCGGCCCATGCCGGGCGCCGATAAGGTCAGACAATGTCCTCTTGGTCCTCTAGGTCGTCGTCGAGTGAGCCAGCCCCGTTAACCCAAGGAACCGCCGGTCCCCCGGTCACCACCGTCTGGCCGGGGACCGCTTATCCCCTGGGCGCGACCTACGACGGCGCCGGCACCAACTTCTCGCTCTTCTCCGAGGTCGCCGACAAGGTCGAGTTGTGCCTGATCGCCAAGGACGGCAGCGAGACCAGGATCAATCTCGACGAGGTCGACGGTTACGTCTGGCACGCCTACCTACCGACCATCACCCCTGGCCAGCGGTACGGGTTCCGGGTGTACGGGCCGTGGGACCCGCAGGCCGGACATCGTTGCGATCCCAGCAAGCTGCTGCTCGACCCCTACGGGAAATCGTTCCACGGTGATTTCGATTTCACCCAGGCGCTGTACTCCTACGACCTCGAAGCCGAGGATCTCGCCTCGGGCGGCACCCCGCCGATGGTCGATTCGCTCGGACACACCATGACCAGCGTGGTGATCAACCCGTTCTTCAACTGGGCCTCCGACCGCGCGCCGCGCACGCCCTACCACGAGACGATCATCTACGAGGCACACGTCAAGGGGATGACCGAATCGCATCCCGGCGTCCCCGAGGAGCTGCGCGGCACCTACGCCGGGCTGGGCCATCCGGCGATCATCGATCATCTGAAGTCGTTGAGTGTCACGGCGATCGAACTGATGCCGGTGCACCAGTTCATGCACGATCACCGGCTGATCGATCTCGGCTTACGCAACTACTGGGGATACAACACGCTCGGCTTCTTCGCGCCGCACTATCAGTACGCCGCCAGCCGGCACGCCGGTGGCGCAGTCGCCGAATTCAAGTCGATGGTCAAGGCATTTCACGACGAGGACATCGAAGTGATCCTCGACGTGGTCTACAACCACACCGCCGAAGGCAATCATCTCGGTCCGACGGTCAATTTCCGCGGTATCGACAATGCGGCGTACTACCGTCTGCTCGACGGCGATCAGAAGTTCTACAAAGACTTCACCGGCACCGGCAACAGCCTCAACGCACGGCACCCGCACACGCTGCAGTTGATCATGGACTCGCTGCGGTACTGGGTTCTGGACATGCACGTCGACGGCTTCCGCTTCGACCTCGCCTCAACGCTGGCGCGCGAGTTCTACGACGTCGACCGACTGAGCGCTTTCTTCGACATCGTTCAGCAGGATCCGGTGATCAGCCAGGTGAAGTTGATCGCCGAACCGTGGGATGTCGGTGAAGGCGGTTACCAGGTCGGCAACTTCCCAGGTTTGTGGACCGAGTGGAACGGGAAATACCGCGACACTGTGCGTGACTACTGGCGGGGCGAGCCCGCAACCCTTGGTGAATTTGCTTCCCGGCTGACGGGCTCCTCCGACCTCTATGAAGCCACCGGTCGACGACCGTCGGCCAGCATAAACTTCGTCACTGCGCACGACGGTTTCACACTCAACGACCTCGTCTCGTACAACGAGAAACACAACGAGGCCAACGGTGAAGACAACCGTGACGGCGAAAGCCACAACCGCTCGTGGAACTGCGGGGTGGAGGGGCCGACCGACGACCCCGAGATTGTCGCGTTGCGCGCCAAGCAGATGCGCAACGTCATCGCCACGCTGATGGTCAGCCAGGGCACCCCGATGATCAGTCACGGCGACGAGATCGGTCGCACACAGTTGGGCAACAACAATGTCTACTGCCAGGATTCGCCGCTGTCCTGGATGGACTGGTCGTTGTGCCAGACCAACTCCGACCTGCTGTCGTTCGCCCGCAAGGCCACCAAGCTGCGCCGCAAACACCCGGTGTTCCGCCGCCGCAGGTTCTTCGAGGGCAAACCCATCCGGACCGGCGATCAGGCCAGGGACATCGCCTGGCTGACACCGGCCGGCGCGGAGATGACCCCGCAAGATTGGGGTTCGGGGTTCGGAAAGTGTGTCGCGGTGTTCCTCAACGGCGACGCGATCGCGACCCCGGACTCCCGGGGTGAGCGCGTCATCGACGACTCCTTCCTGTTGTGCTTCAACGCCCATGACGAACCCGTCGACTTCGTCACCCCTGACGGTGAGGACTATGCGCAGGAGTGGACGAGCGCACTCGACACCGCCGCGCCCACCGGGGTCAGCGATCTCGTGGTGCGGGCCGGCGAAAAGGTGTCACTGCAAGCGCGTTCGCTGCTGGTTCTGCGGAAGACGGCCTGATCCGGATGGCGTTCCCCGTGCTGTCCACGTATCGACTGCAGATGCGCGGCGACGAGTTCCGCTTCGACGATGCCGAGGCCGTGCTGGACTACCTCGACGAACTCGGCATCTCCCACGTCTACCTCTCCCCGATCCTGACGGCATCCGCGGGTTCCACCCATGGCTACGATGTCACCGATCCGACCTCGGTATCGGCCGAACTCGGTGGGCCCGAAGGGTTGTCGCGACTTGCGGCAGCTGCCCACCAGCGGAAGATGGGCCTCATCGTCGACATCGTGCCCAACCACGTCGGTGTCGACGCACCCGAACAGAATCCGTGGTGGTGGGACGTGCTGAAGTCCGGCCAGGAGTCGGCGTACGCCTCGTATTTCGACATCGACTGGACGCTGGATCCCGACGGCCGAATCGTGTTGCCCGTGCTGGGTTCTGACGAGGACCTCGCGAACCTGCTGGTCGACGGCGACGTCCTGCGCCTCGGCGATCTGGCCTTCCCGATCGCGGCGGGTACCGGTGACGGAAGCGGGCCCGACGTGCACGACCGTCAGCACTACCGGCTGATCGGTTGGCGTTCCGGACTGTGTGGGTACCGGCGATTTTTTTCCATCACCTCGTTGGCGGGGTTACGGCAGGAGGACCACGACGTCTTTGCGGCCAGCCACTCCGAGGTGAAACGGTGGTTCACCGACGGACTGGTCGACGGCCTTCGGATCGACCACCCCGACGGATTGTCCGATCCGGCAGGCTATCTGGAGTGGCTGCGCGCACTCGTCGGCGCGGAAGCCTACCTCGTCATCGAGAAGATCCTGGCCGTCGACGAGGCCTTGGAGCTGACGCTGCCGGTGGCCGGCACTACCGGCTATGACGTCCTGCGCGAGGTCGGCGGTGTGTTCGTCGATCCAACGGGCGAACAGGCTCTCACCGAACTCGTGGAATCAGCCGGTTTCCGTTACGCCACCGTGCCAGCGCTGTCGGCCGAACTCAAGACGACGGCCGCCACCGTGACGTTGTCCAGCGAGCTGCGCCGGTTGCAACGGGCCATCGCCGCCACCACCGGCCGCGACCACCCACTGCTGGGGACCGCGGTGGCGGCATTGCTGACCCACCTGCACGTGTACCGCAGTGACTATCCGAGCCTGTCGGTGATGATGTCCACAGCTATCGCCGAAACAATCGCCGAAGCACCGGAATTGGCGGAGCCGCTGCAACTCGTGTCGGCGGCGCTGGCCGGCGGCAGCGAGCCGGCCGTCCGTATCCAGCAGCTCTGCGGGGCCGTCACCGCCAAGTCCACCGAGGACTGCCTGTTCTACCGGGACGCGCGGCTGGTGTCGCTCAACGAAGTCGGCGGTGAACCCGAACACTTCGGCGTGAGCGTCGCCGAGTTCCATCGCCGAGCCGAGGTCCGTGCCCGGCTGTGGCCGACCACCATGACGACACTGACCACCCACGACACCAAACGCGGCGAGGACGTCCGAGCCCGCATCGGCGTGCTTTCCCAGGTGCCGTCGTTGTGGACGGAGCTGGTCAACGCGTGGGAGCGGCGACTGCCTGCGGTCGACGCCGCCACCGGACTGTTCCTGTGGCAGAACATCTTCGGGATCTGGCCCGCCGACGGAAACGTCGACGCAACCTTGCGTGGGCGGGTACACGCCTACGCCGAGAAGGCGATTCGGGAAGCCAATCTGCACACCTCGTGGAACGACCCGGACAGTGACTTCGAGGACGCGATCCACACCTGGCTGGACGCAGTGATCGACGGGCCGGTGGCCACCGAGCTGACCGCCCTGGTCGCCCGGCTCGACCGGACCGCACAAGGCGATGCGTTGGGCCAGAAGCTGCTGGCGCTCACCGTTCCGGGAGTGCCTGATGTCTACCAGGGCACCGAGCTGTGGGAGGACAGCCTGGTCGACCCAGACAACCGGCGCCCGGTGGACTATGCGGCCCGGCGTGCCGCATTGGCGGAACTGACCCATCCCAAGCTCCGGGTGGTCCGGGCGGCGCTGCACCTGCGTCGGCGCCGGCCCGACAGCTTCCTGGCCGGCGGGTACACCCCGGTCTTCGCCGACGGTGTCGCTGCCGAGCATCTGGTGTCGTTCCTGCGCGGCCAGGATGTCCTGGTGGCGACCAGTCGCTGGACCAGCAGAATCGACGAAACCGGCTGGGGGGACACCACGGTCACGCTGCCTGAGGGCACGTGGACCGATCTACTCACCGGCGCCGAGCACTTCGGGACGGTAGCAGTCGGCGATCTGTTGAGCGACCTTCCCGTCGCTCTGCTGGAGAGGGCTTCGGAGGGCACACATGCCTGAGCACGACTTCGCGGTGTGGGCACCGCGACCAGAATTGGTCCGTCTCGACGTCGATGGCGTACTGCACCCGATGACGCGCGGTGACGACGGCTGGTGGCGCACGAGTATCGACGTCGCACCCGAGGTGCGGTACGGCTTCGTGCTCGACGACGACAGGAAGGTCCTGCCCGATCCACGTTCACCGCGCCAGCCCGACGGTGTCCACGAACGCTCGCAGCTGTGGGCCCCCGCGTCGGCGGCGTGGACCGACGCCGACTGGCCGGGCAAATCCGCTGCGGGCGCGGCTATCTACGAACTGCACATCGGCACCTTCACCCCCACCGGCACGCTGGACTCTGCCATCGACCGGCTCGACTATCTGGTCGAACTCGGCATCGACTTCGTCGAACTCATGCCGGTCAACGCGTTCGGGGGCACCCGAGGCTGGGGCTACGACGGGGTGCTGTGGTTCGCCGTCCACGAACCCTACGGCGGGCCGAACGCGCTGGTCCGGTTCATCGACGCCTGTCACCGCCGTGGCCTGGGCGTCCTGATCGACGCCGTGTTCAACCATCTGGGACCGTCGGGGAACTACCTGCCGAAGTTCGGTCCATACCTGTCTTCGGCCAGCAATCCGTGGGGTGAAGGCATCAATATCGCCGATGCCGATTCAGACGAAGTGCGCCGTTACATCCTCGACTGCGCTCTGCGCTGGATGCGCGATTTCCACGCCGACGGTCTGCGCTTGGATGCCGTGCACGCTCTGGTCGACACCACGGCTTTTCACCTATTGGACGAGCTCGCTACCGAAACCGATGCGCTCTCAACACAACTGGGCCGTCCCCTGGCGCTGATCGCCGAATCCGATCGCAACGATCCCAGGCTGATCACCGAGCGTGAACGGGGCGGCTATGGGCTGACCGCCCAGTGGGACGACGATATCCACCACGCTCTGCATACAGCGATATCGGGCGAACGCCAGGGCTACTACTCGGATTTCGGTTCGATCGAAACGCTGGCGCACACGCTGAAGAACGGATACTTCCACGCCGGCACCTACTCCTCGTTCCGGCGCCGTCGCCACGGCAGACAGCTCGACACCTCGTCGATTCCCGGGTGCCGACTTCTCGCCTACACCGCCACCCACGACCAGGTGGGGAACCGCGCCATCGGTGACCGTCCGTCGGCGTATCTGAGCCCCGGGCAGTTGGCGGTCAGCGCCGCGCTGGCGCTACTGACCCCGTTCACCGCAATGCTCTTCATGGGTGAGGAATGGGCCGCATCCACACCGTTTCAGTTCTTCAGTTCGCACCCAGAACCCGAACTGGCCGAAGCCACCCGCAACGGACGCAAAGCCGAATTCGCCCAGCATGGGTGGAATGCCGACGATGTGCCTGACCCGCAGGATCCCGCGACGTTCGAGCGTTCCAAGCTGAACTGGGCCGAGGTGGAGATCGGTGAGCATGCCAGGCTGCACCGGCTCTACCGTGATCTGCTCGAGTTGCGGCGTGCCGAGCCCGATCTCGCCGATTTCTGGCTGGACCACATGACGGTCGATTTCGACGAGGAACAGCGGTGGATCGTCCTGCGCCGCGGCGCACTGGCGATCATCTGCAACCTCGGCGACGCTGCCGTGGCCGTACCGGTCACCGGAGAGCTGATGCTGGCCTGGGGCGTTCCCACCGCCGGCGACACGCATACCGAGCTCGCGGGTCAATCCTTCGCCGTGGTGCGCACCTAGAGGACTGCGAGCGAGCCGCCCACCATGGCTGCCGGCACGCTGTGAACCCCGCTGCGGGTTTGCTGTGCATCCGGCGCAACAGTGGATCGCACTAGGTTGGTAAGCCTAGCCTTGCCGTAGTCGCCCGGGTGCCGGGTCTTCGGAAAGGAGCTGGCCTGCAAGGCATTTTCGTAGGCACGTTCCTGATCGGTCTGCGCGAGGGTTTGGAAGCCACCCTCATCGTGAGCATCGTCGGCGCGTTCCTCAGACGCAACGGCAGATCAGTGCGCCCGATGATGGCAGGCGTCGCCTTGGCCGTGACATTGAGTATCGCCGTCGGCGTCGGCCTCGATGCGCTGTCCACCTCGTTACCACAGGCGCAGCAGGAGATGCTCGAAACGGTCATCGGCGTGGTGGCCGTCATCTTCGTGACCACGATGATCATCTGGATGAACCGCAACGCCTTCCAACTCAAAGGCGAGCTGGAACACGAAGCAGCCCAAGCACTCAATACCGGCGGCTCGGTAGCGATGGTCACCATGGCGTTCCTGGCGGTCCTCAAGGAGGGCTTCGAGACCGCGGTGTTCCTGCTGGCCGCAGCACAGTCGACGCACGGCAGTGGCTGGGCGGCGCTGTTCGGCGGGATAGCCGGGATCGCCGTATCCATCGGCATCGGAATCGGAATCTTCTACGGTGGTCTCAAGGTGAACCTGGGCCGGTTCTTCCGGGTCACCGGCGTCTTCCTGATCTTCATCGCGGCGGGGCTGGTCACCGGCGCCCTGCGTACCGCCCATGAGGCCGGTTGGGTGAACATCGGCCAGCAGCAGGTGTTCGACTTCTCGTCCTGGATGCCGGCGAAATCGGTGCTGGGTGCGTTGGTCACCGGGATGTTCGGTGTGCCCAGCGATCCACGCCTGATCGAGGTGCTCGGCTGGCTGTTCTACGCCGTGCCGGTACTGGTGGTGTTCCTCTGGCCCAAGAACCTCGCGGCGACACCGTCGGCGCGCCGGAATCTGCTGGCCGCTGCGGCATTCGGCCTGGCGGCGACGGCGCTGGTGCTGGCATTCCTGATACCGGCGCAGGGCGCCGAACAGCCGGGACCCGTGCGCAGGACAACCAACGCCGACGGCACTGACTTGATCATCACCTTCGCTCCAGAGGGCGACTCGGCGACTCTGACGGTCGCGGCCATCGACCACTCCCCGGATATCGACGTCACACTCAGATCCGCCGGTGCCCAATCCGTGGACGGTATCCAAGCGCAGCTGTGGCAGGCTCAGGTACCGACCGATCCAGGTATCACCTCGACGACGGCCAGCTTGGCTGACCTCGCCAACCTGACCGGCGGACGGCTGCCAGTCGGACTCAGCCCCACCAGGACCCCCGGTCCGTTCCAGGTCTCCTGGTCGGCCACTGACTCCTATAGCGTTGTCACCCTGGGTGATTCGCTGATCAGCGCCCAGTCCGGCAGTAACCGGGTAGCCACCCTCAGCGGAGGCGGCATCCCCGGCTCCAAAACCGTCAGCCTCGGCAGCCTCGGCTCCGACTGGGCGACGCTGAGCAGCGATGACGCCGCGGTAACCGCCTTGCTCAGCGATAACGCCAAAGACCGCGCCGAACGCACATTGTGGCGGATCTGGCTACCTATTCTCCTCGGCGCTGCTGCCGCAGCGTCGGCCGTGTTCGCGATACGGACCGGCCGCGATTCCCCCACAAGTGAAGAGAGGCAAGACAATAACAATGAACCTGCACACGGGATCGGTGTCGCGTCGCCACTTACGACGTAGCCTGCTGCTGACCACACCCGCGGTGGCCGCAGCCACCGCATTGGCGTTGAGCGGCTGCGGCGCGCACAGTTCTTCGGCCAAGAGCGCCACCTCGGCGGCGACCGGCGGCGTGAACACCGTGAACGTGACGATGGCCAACGAGGCCGGCAAGGACACCTGCACGCTCGACACCCCCAGCGTGGCGGCCGGGCCGGTCACCTTCAAGGTCACCAACTCAAGTGCACCAGGCATCACCGAGATGGAACTGATCAAGGACCAGCGCATCGTCGGCGAGAAGGAGAACCTGGCCCCCGGGCTGGATCCGGTGTCATTCACGGTGACCCTCGACGGTGGTCCCTACAAGGTCTACTGCCCCGGCGCCGGCAACGAGTACACCGATCTCACCGTGACCGGCCAGGCCGCCGCCACGCCGGCCGGCTCGGTGCAGACCATCATGTCCGACGGCACGAAGAGTTACTCCGCCTACATCGTCGATCAGGTCAACCAGTTGAATGCGGGAGTCAAGGCGCTCGACGCCGCCGTGCAGTCGGGCAATGTCGAGCAGGCCAAAGTCGAGTACGCGAAGGCACGCCCGTTCTACGAACGTTCCGAATCCAATGTCGACGGCTTCGTGCTGCCCGGTTTCGCGGTGGATGACAACGCGGGCAACCTCGACTATCTGATCGATATGCGGGAGTCGACGCCGGTGGATGCGAAGGTCGGCTGGAAGGGATTTCACGCCATCGAACGAGATCTGTGGCAGGGCAACACGATCAGCCCCACCACCAAGGCCTACAGTACCGAGCTCGTCGGTAACGTCGGCAAGCTCGTCGGAGTGGTCGGACCGCTGCAGTACAAGCCGGAGGATCTGGCCAACGGTGCGGCCGACCTGATCGAAGAAGTGCAGAACACCAAGATCACCGGCGAGGAAGAGGCCTTCAGCCATATCGACCTCGTCGACTTCGCGGGCAACGTCGAAGGCGCGCAACAGGCCTACGCCGCCCTGCGCCCTGGACTGCAGAAGATCGACGCGAACCTGGTCACGCAGCTCGACCAGCAGTTCCAGGCTGTGCTGACGGCACTCGACGGCTATCGGGACCCCGCGGCGCCCGGCGGTTACCAGGTATGGACCCCACAGCTGCGGGCCGGCGACGCAGCCAAGTTGACCGCGGTGATCCAGCCGTTGCACCAAAGCCTGGCCACCGTCGCGCAGAAAGTTGTGGCGGCCAACTGATGCCCGACGAACCAGCTGCACAAGACGCACCCGCCCCGACGGGTGTGTCCCGGCGCGGCATGCTCGCCGGCGCCCTGCTGGCCGGCGCCGGCGGTCTGGCGGTCGGCGCAGCTGCCGGCGGCGGTGCGGCCTGGGCGCTGGCACCGGGCCCGCCGGCCGCCGATGACGTGGTCGACCTCTCCGTCAGCTACCCGTTCTACGGGCAGACGCACCAAGGCGGGATCGCCACCGAACCGCAGCGCCATTGCGTCTTCATGTCGTTCCGGTTCGACGAGTCCGCGGACCGCGGCGCCCTGCAGGCCCTGCTGGCCCGGTGGTCGGCCGCCGCCGCCGTACTGCAACAAGGGAACCCGATCGGCGCGGTCCAGCCCGAGGTCGCGGTGCGGCCACCCGCCGACACCGGTGAGGCGTTCGGATTGAGCCCGGCCGGCCTCACCGTGACGGTCGGCTTGGGGCCGAAGGTATTCGGTACCCGGTTCGGCCTGAGCGCGCAACGCCCGGCACTGTTCACCGAACTGCCCGTACTGAACGGCGATGACCTCGACCCCAAACTCATCGGCGGCGACCTTTCCGTACAGGCGTGCGCAGACGACCCGCAGGTCTGTTATCACGCAGTGCGCAACCTGGCCCGCCTCGGCCGCGGCATCGTGTACCCCTATTGGGCGGTGCTGGGTTTCGGTCGGGCTTCGGCCGGGCCCGGGCAGCAGACACCACGAAACCTGTTGGGATTCAAGGACGGTACCCGCAATATCGCCACCGCCGACGACTACCGGCGGTTCGTGTGGATCACGAACGGCGACCAG
This sequence comes from Mycolicibacterium komossense, assembly GCF_025822605.1. GTDB lineage: Bacteria > Actinomycetota > Actinomycetes > Mycobacteriales > Mycobacteriaceae > Mycobacterium > Mycobacterium komossense. Next base: position 293,788 of record NZ_JACKTY010000028.1, read on the forward strand.
CCCTGGCTGGAGGGCGGGACGTATCAGGTGGTCCGGAAAATCCGCATGCTGCTGGAAACCTGGGACACCGATCGCGTCGGCAACCAGCAGCAGATCATCGGCAGGCACAAGGAGAACGGGGCGCCGCTGAGCGGTAACCATGAATTCGATACTCCGGATTTCAGCGCCCGCACTGCCGACGATCTGGTGATCGACCCGGTATCCCACGTCGCACTGGCCGCCCACGAAAACAACGGCGGGATCATGATCCGCCGCCGCTCCTACAACTACACCGACGGGCTCGACGACAACGGCGAGCTCAATGCCGGCCTGTTGTTCGTCTCCTACCAGAACGACCCCCGCCATTTCATCGACATCCAAAACCGCTTGGGCGCACACGATCTGCTCAACGAGTACATCCGGCATATCGGTTCGGCGATCTTCGTGGTCCCGCCGGCGCCTGAGCAGGGCCACTACCTCGGGCAGCCGCTGTTCGCCTAACGCCGGTAGTGGTTGGCCGGGCCGGACCACCCGTCGCGCACGTACCGCCGGGCGGAACTCAGGTCAGGTAGCGGTAGACCGGTGAGCCCGGCTCCAGGTTTTCGACATGCATATCCGAGGAGTTCATCCGGGCCAGCAGACCGTCGAGGTCGGCGGCGGAACCGAGCTCGATGCCGACCAACGCCTCCCCGGTCTCCCGATTGTTGCGCTTGACGTACTCGAACAGCGTGACATCGTCGTTGGGCCCGAGGACCTCGTCGAGGAATCGCCGCAAAGCGCCCGGCTCCTGCGGGAAGTCGACGAGGAAGTAATGCTTGAGACCCAGGTGCACGAGCGAACGCTCCAGCACCTCGCCGTAGCGGGACACATCGTTGTTGCCGCCGGAGATCAGGCAGACCACCGTCGAGCCGGGTGCGATATCGGTCTCGAGCAGACCGGCGACCGACAGCGCGCCCGCGGGTTCAGCGATGATGCCCTCGTTTTGATAGAGGTCGAGCATCGCAGTGCAGACCGCGCCTTCATCGACGGTGGTGATGGAGACCATGTCACCGGCGGAGGCCAGCGCCGCGAACGGCAGCGCGCCGGCACGTGCGACGGCCGCGCCGTCGACGAACTGGTCGACATCGGTCAACGTCACCGGTTCGCCTTCGGCCAGCGCCGCCACCATCGCGGCCGCGCCCGCCGGCTCGACACCGAGCACGGCCGTACCGGTGGTCCTGGACGCGAGGTAAGTGGTGATGCCGCTGATGCAACCGCCGCCGCCGACCGGGACGATCACCAGATCGGGCTCGCGGTCGAGCTGACTGAGCAACTCGACGGCGATGGTGCCCTGCCCGGCCATCGTCCGCAGGTCGTCGTACGGCGGCACCAGGGTGGCACCCGTGCGTGCGACGTCGTCGCGCGCAGCTTCGGCCGCCAGGTCATAGGTGGCGCCGCCGACGATCAGCTCAATGAACTCGCCGCCGTGATAGCGGATTCGGTCCCGCTTCTGCTTCGGCGTCTTGGCCGGCACATAGACCCGGCCATGGATCCCCATCGAGCGGCAGGCCAGCGCGAAACCCTGCGCGTGGTTGCCCGCCGACGAGCAGACCACTCCGGCCGCCTTCTCGTCGGCGCTGAGCTGCATCAGCAGGTTGTAGGCGCCACGCAGCTTGTAGGACCGGACGACTTGCAGATCCTCGCGCTTGAGATACACCTCCGCACCGACGGCCTGCGACAACCGGTCGCTGTACTGCAACGGACTCCGGCTGACGGCACCGGAAATTCGCTCAGCCGCCAGGTCGATGTCGGCCGCGGACAGCGGCGACACGGGCACGGGCCTATTGCTCAGTTCGGCGGACACCGGTCAATGGTGCCACCTGCCGCCTGCGGTCCGCTCAGAAGGCTCGGCTCTGCCTCAGCTCACCGGGGTGAGGACGAAGACCGGGATCTCCCGATCGGTCTTGGTCTGGTAATCCGCATAGTCCGGCCAGGTCGCCACGGCGCGCTCCCACCAGAGTGCCTTCTCATCGCCGAAAACCTCTCGGGAGTCGTAGTCCTTGGTGGTCTCGCCGTCTTGCAACTCGACCTGAGGATGGGCCTTGATGTTGTAGTACCAGACCGGATTCTTGGGTGCGCCACCCAGCGAGGCCACCACGGCGTACTCGCCGTCATGCTCCACCCGCATCAGAGGTGTCTTGCGGATCTTGCCTGTTTTGGCGCCGACCGTGGTCAGCAGGATGACCGGGCGGCCCTTCAATTCGGTGCCCTCGGTGCCACCGGAAGCAATGTAGGTCTCGGCATTCTCGCGGGCCCAGTCGGAAGTGCTGGGTTCATAATCTCCAGTAAGCGGCATGTGCCCAGCTTAGATCGACTAGCAAAAGCCGCTACCCCTGATTCCAGGTTTCGGCTAGCCGAAACTCTGTTTCCGCGTTATCGTTTAATCATGACCACAGTCCAGCAGTTCCGGTCAGCAGTCAGGCCCAGCGCGCAGATCCACATTGCCGGTGTCCCGTGGCCGGCCTACAAAGTCGTGGCCCTCGGAATCGGACTGTTGGTGCTGGTCATCGTCGGCGCGGCCACCGCCAGCGCGGCCCCTGCGGTCCTCGCCGGCGCCGCGACGGCCACCGTGGTCTGGCTCGGGCTCAGCGTCTTCTCCTCGGACTCTGCGGAGCGCTAACCCTCAACCAGTCCGCGCAGCGTCTGCAGGTCCACTCGCCGGACCACGCCAGGGCTACTGCCGGGCACCATCTCGAACGCCCCGCAAGCGGCGGAGGCAGGACTCCTTCGGGAAACTCCCAGTCGTGTCGTCGCTCATCGCAGCTGTCGTCGCGCACACACTGAGCCGATGACAGCTACGCCTGAACCCCGGACACCGGTCGAGCAATTCATGCGTCGTGCCGAACGCATCACCTCCCATCTCGGCGCAGACGGCGAGCGCCTCGTCCCCTCGTGGCTCAAGCCGGGCACGCCGGAGAGCCGGCTGCCGGTGCTGCTCGCGATCGTCGCGGCCATCGTCCTGCAGCGCGCCATCCCCACGGCCTACACCGTGGTCCCGCGGTGGCCGCTGGTCATCCTCGAGTTACTACTGCTGATCGTCCTGCTGGTGATCAATCCGGTGCGACTGTCCCGACGCACCACCGTCGGCAAATGGGCCAGTTTCGCGCTGACCGCGGCGATCACCATCGACAACACCGCCTCTGCGATCATCCTGGACTACCGCATCCTGGCCGGACAGGTGAGCAACGACCCCAAGACGTTACTGGGCAGTGGCGCAGCGATCTTCATCACCAACGTGATCGCGTTCGGGATCTGGTACTGGGAACTCGACCGCGGCGGGCCGTTCGCGCGCATCGACGGTGAAAGGCCCTATCCGGACTTCCTGTTTCCCCAGATGTCTGACCCCACCAATGCCAAACCCGGCTGGCGCCCCACCTTCGTCGACTATCTCTACGTCAGCTTCACCAATGTGGTGGCCTTCTCCCCCACCGATACCATGCCGTTGTCTCGCTGGGCCAAGTTGATGATGACCGTGCAGTCACTGGTTGCGCTGTCGACCCTGGGGTTGGTCTTCGCGCGGGCGGTCAACGTCCTGGCGTGACCGGCTGCCACTACTTTGGTACACGTCAGTTGAATGCAATTTGTCGCGAGAGGTTCGGGGACGCACGTGCTCGGGATGCCGCTGAAGAAGATCCGCCGGTCCGGCGGGCCGGATCTGAGCGCGACCCTGCGGTGGCGGACCCTGATCGCCTACTTGGCGATCCTGCTCGCGGTGTACTCGCTGGCCATCGTGTCGGCGGTAGCTCTGGATCCGACGCAATCGGACCCCCGTGGTGAAATCGCCGCCGTCCTACTGTGTTTGATCGGCGTGGCGCTGGCCTTCCGCAGGCCACTCCACGGAAAGCGGTACGCGGCGGCCTTGCTGTGCGTGGCCGCGGCGCCAGTGGCGGCTCTGCTGTTCCACCGGCACGACGTCGCTCAAGTGTGGTCGCTCATCCCCATCATGTTCGTGGTGATGTACATCCGCACCTGGCATGGGCCCCGCGTAGCCCGACTCTGCGCTATCGCCATCGCGGTGACCGCGGTGCTGGCGCTGCTGGTGGCGCCCGCGTCGGTGCAGCCGCTGTGGCTGCTGCTCTACGCCATCTGCATACTCGCGGCGTCGGAGATCCTGGGGGTGATGAACTCGGCGCTGCTCGACGCCGCCTTGCGGGATCCCCTGACGTCGACGTGGAATCGGGCCGGCGTGGATCGGCATGCGCACCAGGTGCTCGCGCGGGCCCACAAGCGAGGCGAGCAGGTCGCGGTCTTCGCCCTGGATATCGACGACTTCAAGACCATCAACGATCGCAACGGACACGCCGCGGGCGACCAGGTCCTGGTCGATCTCACGCGGCACTGGGTGACCAGGTTGCCCGAGGAGGCCGTGATCGGCCGGGTCGGCGGTGACGAATTCGTGGCCGTCGTCAGCGGGTACGACGAAGGCGCTGCACGCAATCTCGGTCTTCAGCTCACGACCGATCACCCGGTACGCACCACATTCGGGCTGGCCGTCGGGCGTCCGGATAGCGACGCGGCGCTGGCCGAGTTGTTCGCCTCGGCAGATGACGATCTCTACCGACGCAAGCGGGAACGCAAGAAAGACTCAGCCGCCGAGCCGGATTGAGGCGCTAACCTCCGAGGCAGCCGGGCCCGAGAAGCGCCTTGAGGTCACCCATCAGCGCGGACGACGTCGTCACCCGCAGGGACTGGTCGAGTTCCAGCGTGGTGATGCGATCCCCGCTGATCAAGCGCAGATGCACCTGCGAGGTGCCGGGATGCCGGGCCAGCACCTGCTTGAGGGCACTGACCTTGTCCACGGTGCACTGCCGGGTGGGCAGACTCACCGCCAGCGGGCGGTCGACCTGGGCATTCGAGAAGTCCGGCACCACAAGATCATTGGCGATCAACGAGATGCGGTCATCGCGGATCGCCACCTTGGCGCTGACCAGCACGACGACGTCGTCGGCGATCTCCGCGCCGTGCAATGAGTAGGTCTGTGGGAAGAACAGCACCTCGATACCACCGGTGAGGTCTTCGATCTGCGCGGAAGCCCAGGGCATCCCGTTCTTGTTGACCCGCCGGTTCACCGACGCCAGAATGCCGCCGACCTTGACCTGGGTGTCATTGGCGACGTCCCCCTGCAGGATGGCGGGGATCTGAGTGTCGACCTGGGCGCTCAGCAGGTGCGCGACACCGTTGAGTGGATGCCCGGAGACATAGAGCCCCAGCATCTCCCGCTCCAGGGCGAGCTTGTGCTTGTCATCCCACTCGTCCTCGGGCACCTTGATGGTGAAGACGGAGTCCACCCCGGAGTCGGCCCCGCTGTCGCCGCCGCCGAAGAGGTCGAACTGGCCTATCGCTTCGGCCTTCTTGGTGCCCAGCACCGAGTCGACGGCGTCGGTGTGCACCAGGAACAGGCCCTTGCGGGGATGGTTGAGCGAATCGAAAGCGCCCGATTTGATCAGCGACTCGGTGACCTTCTTGTTGCAGGCCGCGATGTCGATCTTGTTCAGATAGTCGGAGAAGTCGGTGTACTTGCCCTTCTCGGTGCGCGAATTGATCAGCGAGGCAACGACATTCGCGCCGACGTTACGCACTGCGCCAAGCCCGTAGCGGATATCGGAACCGACCGAAGCGAAGTTGAGTTCGGACTCGTTGACATCCGGCGGCAGTACCGTGATACCGAGGCGACGGCAATCGGCGAGGTAGACCGCCGCCTTGTCTTTGTCGTCACCGACCGAGGTCAGCAGACCGGCCATGTACTCGGCGGGAAAGTTGGCCTTGAGGTAGGCGGTCCAATAGGACACCAACCCATAGCCGGCGGCATGGGACTTGTTGAACGCGTAGTCGGCGAACGGCAGGACCGTATCCCAGAGCGCCTTGACCGCGGCGGCGGAGAACCCGTTGCCCTTCATACCCTCGGAGAAGCCCTCGTACTCCTTGTCAAGGACTTCACGCTTCTTCTTGCCCATGGCTTTTCGGAGAATGTCTGCTCGGGCGAGCGAGTAGCCGGCCACCTTCTGCGCGATGCGCATGATCTGCTCTTGGTAGACGATCAGGCCGTAGGTTTCGGCCAGGATCTCCTGCAGCGGCTCTTCGAGCTCCGCGTGGATCGGCTTGATCGCCTGGCGGTTGTTCTTGCGGTCGGCGTAGTCGTTGTGGGCGTTGACCCCCATCGGGCCCGGCCGGTACAGCGCGATGACGGCGACGACATCCTCGAAACCGGTGGGCTGCATCTTGCGCAGCAGGTCACGCATCGGACCGCCGTCGAGCTGGAACACGCCCAAAGTGTCACCGCGGCCGAGCAATTCGAAGGTGGCCTGGTCGTCGAGCGGGATGTCGTCGAGGTCGAGGTCGATCCCCCGGTTGGACTTGATGTTGTCGATCGCGTCACCGATGATCGTCAGGTTTCGCAGGCCGAGGAAGTCCATCTTCAACAGACCGATGGCCTCACACGACGGGTAGTCCCAGCCGGTGATGACCGCGCCGTCCTGAGGGCGGCGCCACAGCGGGATGGCGTCGATCAGCGGTTCAGAACTCATGATGACCGCGCAGGCATGCACACCGGCGTTGCGGACCAGACCCTCAAGGCCGCGCGCCGTCTGATAGATGGTGCGGACATCGGGGTCGGTGTCGATCAGACTGCGGACCTCGGCGGCCTCCTTGTACCGATCGTGAGCCGGATCGGTGATCCCCGAGAGCGGGATGTCCTTGGCCATGATCGGCGGCGGCAACGCCTTGGTGATCCGGTCGGCGATCGCGTAGCCCGGCTGACCGTAGTGCACGCGCGCTGAATCCTTCAGTGCGGCTTTCGTTTTAATGGTGCCGAAGGTGATGACCTGGGCGACGCGGTCGCTTCCCCACTTGTTGGCCGCATAGCGCAACATCTCGCCGCGACGGCGGTCGTCGAAGTCGATGTCGATATCGGGCATCGATGCGCGCTCGGGGTTGAGGAACCGTTCGAAAAGCAGCCCGTACTTGATGGGGTCGATATTGGTGATCCCCATGGCGTAGGCGACCAGCGACCCGGCGGCGGAACCGCGGCCCGGGCCGACGCGGATGTCGACCGAGCGTGCGTAGTTGATCAGGTCGGCGACGATGAGGAAGTACGACGGATAGCCCTTGTCGCAGATCACCTGAATCTCGTACTGACCGCGATCGACGTAGTCCTGCGGAACGCCGCCGGGGAAGCGTCGGCGCAGACCCGCGTCGACCTCGTGTGTCAGCCACGACGCCTGGTCGTGGCCGTCGGGCACCGGGAAGATCGGCATCCGATCCTGCGGTGTCCAGACCTCGGCGTAGGACTGCACCCGCTCGCCGATCAGCAGTGTGCTGTCACACGCCTGCGGGATCTCGGCCCACAGGTGGCGCATATCCGCGGCCGACTTCAGGTAGTAGCCGTCACCGTCGAATTTGAACCGGTTCGGGTCGGACAGCGTCTTGCCGGTCTGGATGCACAGCAGCGCCTCGTGGTTGAGGGATGCGTCCTGGGTGACGTAGTGGCAGTCGTTGGTGGCCAGCGGCGGGATACCGAGTTTCTTGCCGACCTCCAGCAGGCCCTCACGAACCCGCCGTTCGATCGACAGACCGTGGTCCATCAACTCCAGGAAGTAGTTCTCCGGCCCGAAGATCTCCCGCCATTTCGCGGCCGATTCCAATGCCTCACGCTCGTGGCCGAGCCGCAGCCGAGTCTGCACCTCACCGGAGGGGCAACCGGTGGTCGCGATGATCCCTTTCGCGTGCTCGGCGATGATCTCGGCGTCCATCCGCGACCATTTACCCAGCTGACCTTCGAATGAGGCGAGCGAGGACAGCTTGAACAGGTTCCGCAGGCCGGTGGCATTCTCGGCGACCATCGTCATGTGGGTGTACGAGCCGCTGCCCGAGACGTCGTCGCCTTTCTGGCCCGGATCGCCCCACAGGATGCGCTTGGTATCGAACCGCGATCCGGGAGCTATGTAAGCCTCGACTCCGATGATCGGCTTGATGCCGGCATCAGTGGCCTTGGTGTAGAACTCGCTGGCGCCGAACATGTTTCCGTGGTCGGTCATACCGATCGCGGGCATCTCCAGGCGCTGGGCCTCAGCAAGCATGGGCGCGATCTTCGCGGCACCGTCGAGCATCGAGTACTCGGTGTGGTTGTGCAGGTGCACGAAGGATCCCGACGAGGGGCTGCTGTTACCCATAGGCCCGTCAGTCTAGGACTGCCGACCGACAGCGCCGAGCTACCGGCGGGGGTGATTCGGCCGTGTCTCGGCGTGGCGCCCCGGCGTGTCTTTGGGGCGCCGTCGAATGCCGTGGTTGAGTCGGGCGATGAACCGGACCACCAACTCCCTTCGGGGCCGGACCGGGCTGGCTGTTGCGCTGCTCGGCGGCGTCCTGGCCCTGTCGGCCTGCGGCAGTGATCCGGCCGCTGAGCAGACCACCGCCACGGTGGCCGTCACCACGACCGCTGTCCCGACGGCGGCGCCAGCGGTGAACTGCGCGAAGGCCGACGGGGATGTCGAGACGCTGATCTGCAAGAACCCCGAACTGGTCAGCCTCGACCAGCAGCTGGCATCGGAGTTTCAGCATGCCGTCGACGAAGCACGGGACGAACCGGCAGCGACCCGGGCCGCACTGCAATCAGCTCAGGAGAACTGGAAGACCAGCCGCGACGACTGCTGGAAGGCGGACGACGCGCACCAGTGCGTGCTCGACGCCTACCGGACCCGGCTGGTCCAACTGAAAATCGACGATCCCGATACCGCGCGCCCGGAAACGATCGATTATCGCTGCCCTGATCCGGCCAAACCTTTCACAGCCCGCTTCTACAACCAGTTCGATCCGCCGGCCGCTGTGCTGACCTGGGGTTCGGAATCGGCGATCGTCTTCGCCGAGCAAACCGGCAGCGGTGCGCGCTACGGCAGCGAGGGCGTGGAGTACTGGGAACACCAGGGCGAGGTCACCGTGGATTTCCGGGGGAACAAGTTCGTCTGCAGTACCCCCTAGGAGCCGGCCGCTGCCGCGGAGCCCGAGCGCGACCGCCACGCGTCCGCACTGAACACCGCCAGCGCAACCCAGATCAACCCGAACCCGACCCACCGGCCGGGCGGCATCGGCTCGTGCCCGACGAACACTCCCCAGGCCATCTGCAAAGCCGGGTTGAGATAGAACAACAAACCCATCGTGACCATCGGCAATCGTTGTGCGCCGGCGGCGAACAGCAGTAACGGGATCGCTGTGACGGGTCCGGCGAGGATCAGCAGAATGCTGTGCCCGGTCCCGAAGTCGACGAAGTGTCCCTGCCCGACCACCTGCAGCGTGATCAGGTAGCCGGCCGCCAGTGGGAACGCCAAGAACGTTTCCACCGCCACGCTGACCCTCGGATCGGCCACCACCACTTTCTTGACCAACCCGTACGCCGCGAAAGAAGCGGCGAGCGCGATGGCGATATACGGCGGCGTACCCACCTCAACGGTGAGCACCACCACCGCGACAACGGCGAGCGCCAGCGCGAACAGCTGCCAACGGCCGATGCGTTCCCGGAAGATCACCACCCCGAGTGCCACCGTGAGCAGTGGATTGACGAAGTACCCCAGAGCCGCGTCGACGACGTGCCCGTGCGTCGCGGCGTAGATGTAGACACCCCAGTTGGCAGAGATCAGTGCCGATGCGGCCAGTAGCAGCAGCCAGGTCCGGGCGGACAGCCGACGCAGATCGCCGAACCGTCGGCCCACCAGCAGCACGAGGGTCAGGCTCAGAGCGCTCCACACGATGCGGTGAGCCAGGACCTCCATGGACCCGGCGGGCAGTAGCAGCGGGAAGAACCCCGGAGACAGACCCCACCAGCCGAACGCGCCGATACCGAACAGCACGCCCGAACGGCGGGATTGCTCAGCCGGCGTCCTGCTCACTCGTGCTTGCGAAGCACGTCAAGAGCATGTTGCAGATCGGCCGGATATGGGCTGGTGAGCTCGATCTTGCGCCCGTCACCGGGATGCGTGAACGACAGGTACCGCGCGTGCAGCCATTGCCGTTCCAGCCCAAGCTTTTTCGCCAGCGTCGGATCGGCGCCGTAGGTGAGGTCGCCACAGCAAGGATGGTGGGTGGCCGAGAAATGCACACGGATCTGATGGGTCCGGCCGGTTTCCAGGTGTACGTCGAGCAAGCTGGCCGCGGTGAACGCCTCGACCGTGTCGTAATGCGTCACGCTGGCCCGGCCGCCCTCGGACACCGCGAACTTCCAGTCGTTGCTGCGGTGGCGGCCGATCGGTGCGTCGATGGTGCCGCTGGACGGATCTGGGTGTCCCTGCACCAGCGCGTGGTAGCGCTTGTCGACGGTGCGTTCCTTGAAGGCGCGCTTGAGCAATGTGTAGGCGCGCTCGGAGATCGCGACCACCATCACCCCCGATGTGCCCACGTCGAGACGCTGCACGATGCCCTGCCGCTCGTGCACACCGGAGGTGGTGATCCGGAAGCCGGCGGCGGCCAGCCCGCCCAGCACCGTCGGGCCGGTCCAGCCCACCGACGCGTGGGCAGCCACCCCGGCGGGTTTGTCCACGGCGACGATGTCGTCGTCGGCGTAGAGGATGTTCATCCCCTCGATCAACTCGGGGGTGTTCTCGATCGGCTTTGGCGCCTCGGGCAACCGGACTTCCAGCCACGCACCGGCGGGCAACCGATCGGATTTCCCGGCGGGCACGCCGTCCAGGTCGACGCCACCGTCTTCGGCCAGGGCGGCGGCCGCAGTCCTGGACAGTCCCAGTAGCCGAGCCAGACCTGCATCCACGCGCATTCCTGCCAACCCCTCCGGGACCGGCATCGACCGTTCGGTCATCAGGCGGACTCGGTGGCGGGATCAGGGTCCGGCACGTCGTGGCCGCGCCGGCCGACGGTGTCGAAATCGAATCCGAACAGGGACAGCGCGACCAGCAGAATCGCCCCGCCGACGACCGCGGGGTCGGCCACGTTGAACACCGGCCACCAACCGACGGAGAAGAAATCGACGACGTGCCCGCGCAGCGGGCCCGGCGACCGGAAGAAGCGGTCCATCAGGTTCCCCAGCGCGCCGCCGAGGATCATCCCGAGACCGAGCGCCCACCATGGCGACACCAGGCGCCGGCCCATCCAGATGATGCCGATCACCACCCCGGTGGCGACGAGGGTGAGCACCCAGGTGTAACCGGTCGCCATCGAGAAGGCCGCTCCGGAGTTACGGACCAAGGTCCAGGTCACCGTGTCGCCGATGATCGACACCGGTTGCCCGGGCGTCAGCCAGCGCACCGCGAGGACCTTGGTGACCACGTCGAGCGCCAGCACCACGGCGGCGACCGACAACAGGAGCCGGAGCCGGATCCTTGGCTTGTCCACCGGCGCCTCAGGGGTTGCCGCCACCTCGGTGGTCGAGGCTTCCGGGGCTGCTGTGGCCTCGGTCACCGGCTCGGCGGAACCGGATGTTTCGTCAGTCACCTCCCCATCATCCCCTACCGATGGTCAGGCATGATCAGGCGCATGAGCCGCGTCGTCGTGATCGCCACCGGCGGAACCATCGCCACGCGCTCGGACGCCGACGGGGTGAAGCGCCCCAGCCGAAGTGGTGCACAGCTGGTGTCCGGTGTCGATGCCGGCGTCGACATCGACGTGGTCGAGCTGATGGCCGTCGACAGCTCGCACCTGATGCCGGCCGACTGGGACCGGATCAGGGCCGCGGTTGCGCATGCCGCGGCTTCCCCGGACGTCGCCGGCATCGTCGTCACCCACGGCACCGACACGATGGAAGAGACCGCGCTGTGGCTCGACCTCACCTACAGCGGCATCGCGCCCGTTGTCGTCACCGGCGCCCAGCGCAGCGCGGACGCCCCCGATGCCGACGGACCGGCGAACCTGCGGGACGCTCTGATCCTGGCAGCCGATCCGGCGGCGCGTGGTCTTGGCGTCCTGGTGTGCTTTGCGGGCCGCGTACTGCAGCCACTGGGCCTGCAGAAGGTGGCCACCGAGGACCTCAGCGGCTTCGCCGGCACCTCGGTGGGCACAATTTCCGGTGGCCGTTTCCTCGCGGCCGGGGACAAGCAAAGGCCGGCGCTGGGCGCACTGTCGGCCGCGCAGGCGCCGCGCGTCGATATCGTCGCCGTCTACGCCGGCAGTGACGCGGTGGCGATGGACGCCTGCGTGGCTGCCGGCGCCGCGGCGCTGGTGCTGGAAGCGCTCGGCTCCGGGAATGCGGGCAGGGCTGTCATCGACGGTGTGGTCAAGCACTGCGCGGCCGGCATCGTCGTCGCCGTGTCGACGCGGGTGCCCGGCGGTCAGGCCGGCGCGACCTACGGGCCGGGACGGGCGATGGTGGATGCCGGCGCGATCGTGGTACCGCAGCTGCGACCACCACAGGCGCGGGTGCTGCTGATGGCCGCACTGGCAGCGGGTCTACCGGCCGGTGATGTCCTCGCTCTCTTCGGCTGACCGCTCGATATCGGCGACAAAATCAGGCCAGTCCAGGCTGTCCACCGGGTTCGCGCGGGTCACGGCTGGTTCCTCGACCGAGAACGTGCGGGTCGGACCCGGACCCGAACTGCGGGTCTCGAAGCGGACCGTCATCACCCCGTGCCCGGCGCCCTGCACCCAGCCGTGGCCGAGATCGGGATGGGATACGTCGTCACCGATGCGCCAGCCACCGGCTTCGAGCGCGGGCGCCGCGACCGGCGCCCGGGTCTCACCGAGCTCGACCTGACCCTGATCCAGGTCGGGGAACAGCGATTCCTGACGCACATCCGACAGCCCGGAGAAACCCACCCCCAGTAGCCGGATCGGCCCCACCTGCACCGGGTCCAGCAGCAGCCGGCGGGCGGTGGCGATCAGCGTCGCGGCCTCGGCGGTCGCGTAGGGCAGGGTTGCCGAGCGGGTCAACGTCGTCATATCGGTCTTCTTCAATTTGACCGTCACTGTCCTGGCACCGCGGCCGTCCCGCTCGAGGCGCTGATGCGCGTGCTCGGCGATCGGCCCGGCGGCGTCGTGCAACTGAGCCAGCGTCGTCAGATCGGTGGCGAACGTGGATTCCGCACTGATCTGTTTGGCCTCGGCCCGCTCGGCAACCGGCCGATCGTCGATGCCCCTCGCGAGCCGGTGCAGCGCCGGTCCGATGGTCGCGCCAAGAATGCTGGCCGCCTCGGAATCGGCCAATGCGGCGAACTGACCGACGGTCTCGATACCGAGTCGGTTGAGCTTCTCCTCCGCCACCGGGCCGATCCCCCACAGCCGACGGACCGGCAACCCCTCGAGCAGCAGTCGCTCCTCGGCTCGCCGAACCACCCGGACACCGTCTGGTTTGGCCAGCCCGGACGCGATCTTGGCGATCTGTTTACCGGCACCGGCGCCCACCGAAGCGGTCAGTCCGGTCTCCTCGCGGACCCGGCCCCGCAGGTGCTCGCAGAATTCGTGGACCTGCTCTGCGCTGGCGCCGACGAGTTCGGCGGGTTCCCCGAAGGCCTCGTCGAACGACAGCTGTTCCAGCACCGGGACGATGGCGCGGATGGTGTCGAAGACCCGCCGGCTGGCCACGCCGTACACGACACCGCGCGGCGGCAGCACGACCGCCGGGGCGCCGACCATCCGGCGCGCCTGATGCATCGGCATCGCCGAGCGCGCGCCGAACGGGCGTGCCTCGTAGCTCGCACCGGCCACCACACCGCGACCGCCGAGACCACCCACCAGCACCGGCCGGCCACGCAGTGTCGGCCGGGTCAGCTGCTCGACGGAGGCGAAGAAGGCGTCCATATCGAGATGCAGGACCCACCGTCCCGCCTGCGCAGGCGCGTCGGCGACAGAATCGGCGGCGTCCACAGTTTCGATGCTATGGCCACCTCTCACGTTAATCTCACTGCCATGCCCGCCCGCGACGTGCCGATCCGAGACGAATCCATTCGACTCGGCCAGTTCCTCAAGCTCGCCGATCTGATCGACAGCGGATCGGACGCCAAGGCGGCCATCGCCGACGGGCTGGTCGAGGTGAACGGTGACGTCGAGACCCGGCGCGGTCGTCAGCTGCGGCCAGGGGACACCGTGTCGATCGGGGCGGACACCGCGCGCGTCACCGCGGGCTGAATCCATCCGACTTCACGTATCAGGTTGTCGCCAGACCACTTTCGAACCGAACACGGTCACGCGGCGGTGAACACAAGTCACGCCCTGGCGATCGCCACCGTCACGCCGTCACCGATATCCGATCCGTCGGGTAAGGCGTCGACGAAATCGAAGCTGGTCGCCAGGATCTCGCCCGCGATCAAATCGCGATGCGTCCGGGCCCACTCCGCCTTGCCTGCGGGTACCGCCATCCGCACCGCGATCCGGTCGGACACCTCCAGCCCGGTCGACTTTCGCAGATCCTGCAGTTCACGGATCCGGTCCTTGGCCCAGCCCTCGGCCTCCAACTCCGGAGTGACATCGGCGTCGAGCACCACCAGTCCGGCACCGTCGGGCAGCGCCGCGGTGTACTCCGGTTCCGCCGCAACCAGTTTCGAGCTGTACTCCGACGGCAGCAGCGTGGCCGGGCCGGCGGTCAGGGTGCCATCGGCGTTGACGACGCCCGCACCGGATTTGACCGCCTTGATCGCGGCCTGCACGTCTTTACCGATCCTCGGGCCGGCCACCCGGGCGTTGACCGCCAACTCGAAGCGGCCGTAGGCGGCGATGTCATCGGTCAGCTCAATGGATTTCACATTGAGCTCATCGGCGATCAGATCTGTGAAGGGTTGCAGCAATTGCGGCTCGGTGACCGCCACCGTGAGTTTGGGCAGCGGCAGGCGCACCCGCAGCTTCTTCGCCTTGCGTAGCGAGGAACCGACCGAGCAGACCTCGCGGATCTGGTCCATGGCCGCCACCAGCTCGGCGTCGTACGGCAGGTCGGCAGCGGGCCAGTCGGTCAGGTGCACCGATCGGCCGCCGGTGATCCCGCGCCAGATCACCTCGGTGGCCAACGGCAGCAGCGGCGCCGCCAACCGCGCCGTCACCTCGAGCACCGTGTGCAGCGTGTCGATGGCATCGGGATCTTCGTCCCAGAATCTGCTGCGCGAGCGGCGGACATACCAGTTGGTCAGGGCCTCCGTGAACTGGCGCAGCTGGTCGCAGGCACCGGAGATATCGCAGATATCCAATGCGGCGGTCAGATCGTCGCGCAGCACGGCGAGCTTGGCCAAGATGTAGCGGTCCAGTACGTGTGCCGAATCAGTACGCCAGACACCGACTTTCGGCGCATAGAGCGACAGGAAACTGTAGGCATTCCAGAACGGCAGCAGCACCTGACGGACACCCTCGCGAATGCCCTGTTCGGTGACCACCAGGTTGCCGCCCCGCAGGATCGGCGAGGCCATCAGGAACCAACGCATGGCATCGGAACCGTCGCGATCGAACACTTCGCTGACGTCGGGATAGTTGCGCAGCGACTTGCTCATCTTCGCACCGTCATTGCCCAGCACGATGCCATGCGCCACACAGGTTTTGAACGCCGGCTTGTCGAACAGCGCGGTGGCCAGGATGTGCATCGTGTAGAACCAGCCGCGGGTCTGGCCGATGTACTCGACAATGAAATCGCCGGGGAAGTGCGCTTCTTCGGCCGTAGCGGCTCCCGCCGCCCCACCCGCGGCCCCTTCGAACCAGTCCTTGTTCTCGAATGGGTAGTGCACCTGGGCATACGGCATGGATCCCGAATCGAACCAGACATCGAACACGTCCTCGATGCGGCGCATCGTCGAGTTGCCGCTCGGGTCGTCCGGGTTGGGCCTGGTCAACTCATCGATGTAG
The DNA here is from genome assembly GCF_025822605.1 of Mycolicibacterium komossense. Classification (GTDB taxonomy): domain Bacteria; phylum Actinomycetota; class Actinomycetes; order Mycobacteriales; family Mycobacteriaceae; genus Mycobacterium; species Mycobacterium komossense. The sequence goes on from NZ_JACKTY010000028.1 coordinate 309,559, forward strand.
GGCCGGTGCAGATTGTCCGGGCGCACCCCGAAATCACGCTCGAGCTCATCGAGGCTGCCGTACACGTCGATGCGCGGGTACGCGGGATCGTCGGACTTCCAGACCGGGATCGGACTGCCCCAGTAGCGGTTTCGGGAGATCGACCAGTCCCGCGCCCCTTGCAGCCACTTGCCGAACTGGCCATCCTTGACGTGTTCGGGATACCAGGTGATTTCCTGGTTGAGCTCGACCATCCGGTCCCGGAATTCGGTCACCTTGATGAACCACGACGACACCGCGCGGTAGATCAGCGGGTTACGGCAGCGCCAGCAATGCGGGTATGAGTGCTCATAGGTCTCGTGGCGCAGCAGGATCGCACCGTTGGCCGCAGCGGGCCCGGTGCGGTTCTTCAGGTCGCGGATGATCTGCGGGTTGGCGTCGAAGACATGCTGCCCCGCGTAGTCGGGCACCGTCGAGTCGAAGCGACCCTTGGAGTCCACCGGTGTCACCACCACGACGCCGACCGTGTCGGTGGTGGCCTTGTCGTCCTCACCGTAGGCGGGCGCCATGTGCACGATGCCGGTGCCGTCCTCGGTAGTGACGAACTCGCCACGCAACACCTGGAAATCCGGTCCGGACTCGGCGCGGTCGGTGAAGTACGGGAACGGCGGCAGGTAACGCATGCCGAGAAGTTGCTCACCAGCGTAGGTGCCGAGGATCTCGGGTTCTTCGCCGAGTTCCCTGGCGTAGGCGGCCAGCCTGGCTTCGGCCAGCACATACCGCTGTCCGTCTGAACCTCGGACGTCGACGTAGCTGACATCGGGATTGACGGCGACACCCTGGTTCGACGGCAGGGTCCACGGCGTCGTCGTCCACACCAGGAAATGGGAGCCGGCCAGCGGTCCCGCCTCGATTCGGAAACCGACGGTGATCGCCGGGTCCTGCCTGCTCTGGTAGACGTCGTCGTCCATCCGCAGTTCGTGGCTGGACAGAGGGGTCTCGTCGTTCCAGCAGTACGGCAGCACCCGGTTGCCTTCGTAGGCCAGGCCCTTGTCCCAGAGCTGCTTGAACGCCCAGATCACGGACTCCATGAACGACGGGTCCATCGTCTTGTAGTCGTTGTCGAAGTCCACCCAGCGCGCCTGCCGGGTGACGTACGCCTGCCATTCGTCGGAGTACTTCATCACCGACGCGCGGCAGGCATCGTTGAACTTCTCGATGCCCATCTCTTCGATCTGCGACTTGTCGGTGATCGCGAGCTGACGCTGCACTTCGAGCTCGGCGGGTAAACCATGGGTGTCCCAGCCGAAGCGCCGCTCCACCTTGTAACCGCGCATGGTCCGGTAGCGGGGAACGATGTCTTTGACGTAGCCGGTCAGAAGGTGACCGTAGTGCGGCAAGCCGTTGGCGAACGGCGGCCCGTCGTAGAACACGTACTCCGGCGCGCCGTCGCGCTGGTCGATGCTGGCGCGGAACGTGTCGTCGGCAGCCCAATAGGCCAGGACATCGGTTTCGAGCGCCGGAAAATCCGGTGAGCCTGCGGCCAGCTTGGGGTAAGCGTTCTCAGTCACTGCGGTCCGTCGTCTCCTGTGCCCAACGTCATGGCACGGGGACGACGACGCGCTGGTGCGCGAGCGCCGCGGTACCACCCCGCTTGCACACGCACACGCGTGGCCGCTCAACTGCAGGCTGTGACGGGCCGTCCCGTTCGGTTCTACTGGGCCTAATCAGCTGAGCTGATCAGGCTGTTCTTCCGAAGGCTCCCCGGTGATGGCCGGATCTGTGCCGTTCGGCTGAAATTCTACCGAGCGGCGCAAATCCGACCCGGCGCTAGCGACCGAAGGCGCCGACAGCGATGGCGACGTCGGTCTTGCCCAGCAGCGCCGGGGTGGCCTCCGAGGTCAGCTCGATCAGAGCGAAGGGGAACTGCTCGGTGAGCTCTTCCACCGTGTAGGAGGCGAACTGCCGGCTGTCGTACTGCCAGTCCAGATACATCAGTCCGCCGTCGCGGTAGAACCGAATCTCCAGGGCGTGGTCGAAGCACGCCAGCTCCGGAGCCGAGCCGCGGTAGGAGATCAGGACTTCCGCCGGCTGCTCGTGGGCGCGGCGCGGCGCGGCGCTGAGTTCACGATGCACGCTCACCAGCATCTCGCTGGCGCTGGCGCGCTCCGGTGCGGCGCAGTGCAGGGCCAGGGCGGAGGCGCTGTGCTCACCGCCGGTGAAATCGACCGCGACGTAGCCCTCACCGATGGTGCGGGCAATGGTGCGGCCGAGTGCGGCCAGAACGATCTCCTCGGTGGGGATGCCGAGGATTCGCTGCGCCTCGTCGAGCTCGTCGGTCAGCACCTCCGAAAGGGGCGCGGAGAACTTCGCCAGGTCTCCAGGACTGGGACGCCCGGCAATGTCGTAGTCGGTTATCCGTAGCGGCGTCGAGTCCGATTGAGCGACATAAGGAGCAGCCATGCAGATCAAGCTACACACCATGTCCCAAAAATGGGAGACCACTGCCAAAACCGTGACGGCAGTGTCAATACAACAGGTGATGTCAAGTTTGCGGTTAGACGTGCCCAAAAGCGGGGTGCCCAGTTAAGGTGTAGTGGTGCCCCGGACAGATGAAAATGGTCGGCAGCTCAAGGCGCTGCTGGACTACCTCCTTGACGGAGACCTTGAGGCCAAGGAGATCTACGACTCCCTCGGCACGTCAAGCAGCACTTATTACCGCCGGATCAAAGAACAGGACTACCCCAACGCCGAGGAATTGCGTCGCGTCGCGGACCGGTTCGATCTGAGCTATCCGGACCTGCAGATCCGATTCGGACTCATGAGTCGCCAAGAAGTGTGGAGCTACATCGAGTCCGCTCCGGTAACCGTGGCGACAATTAACGAGACCGTAAATAAAACAGCCACACGCCGTCCGACCAAACTTTCCGAATTATCGCCACGCCAAGACGCACCGCCGCTTTAAGTTATAGAATTTGGCGACCCGTATTCAGGCCCGAAGGCACTCTCTGTGGCTATAGCAACGCTCATCGCGATCACCGTCGGGTGTATCGCCTGGAGTCTGTGGATCCGCCGCGTCACGTGGACGTGCCGATGGGAAGTTGCTGCCACCCTCAACATCGCTCTCCAGGGCGCCGCGTTGCTGCTGATGTCGCCCTTCGCCTCCCAAACGCTCGGGCACTGGCTACATTCCCTGACCGGCATGTGGAACCTCGAGGACTACCTCGGCCACGACTGCTACATCGTCGCCGCCTCCGCGATCGTCTACAACGCGCTCGGCCGACTGCAAGACGACAACGCGCTGCACGCGACGTTCAAGCAATACGTGGAGCGGCCGGCCACCATCTGTATCCCGCTGCTGCTGATCGCGTTCTCCCTGAGTCACGCGTCGAGCATCTACCGCGACGACTTCTTCACTGTCCCCACCGACATGTGGCTGAGCATCTACTGGCTGATCCTCTGCGGGACGCTCATCTACCTTCTGGGCTACAGCTTCCGCGCCCTGCTCATCCTGCGCCGCGATCCACGCTCGCGGCTGATCGCCAATGTCTATCTCGTCGCGTCGGCCAGCGGAATCATGGCCTGTGCCGTCCGGATCACCACCGCCTTCGTACACCCTATTCAGGCACTCGAAGGCGGAAAGCTCGTCTGGTTCTTCGCCTGCATCTGCGGCGCGGTGTTCGCCCTCGCGGCCGCGCACTCCTGGCGGGTCAAGACGAAATGGTTCACCAAGGCCGACCGGTGACCGAGCGCTGACGTTTCGCTTCTGAATGCGCCCTAGTCGGCAGCCGACCCTGGCGCCGAGTCCGCGGAAGCGAGTTCAGCCGCCGCGGATTCTTCGGCCCGCTTTTCCTTGTCTGCCTTGGCAAACTCCTTGGCCAGATTCGACGGCCACCAGTTCGCCTTACCGAGCAGGACGGCAATCGCCGGCACGGTGATGGTCCGAACCAAGAAGGTGTCCAGCAGCAGGCCCACGGCGATGATGACGCCCATCTGCACGATGCCCTTGATGCTGCTGGCTGCCATGCCCAGCATCGATGCCGCGAAGATCAGGCCCGCCGAGGTGATGACGCCGCCCGTCGCACCCACGGTGCGGATGACCCCGGATCGAACTCCGAGGCGGGACTCGTCGCGAATACGAGATATCAGCAGCAGGTTGTAGTCCGCACCGACTGCGACCAGGACCAGGAAGGCCAGCCCGGGCACACTCCAGGCCATATCTTGGTGCAGCACGAATTGAAAAAATACGACACCGATTCCCAATGCCGACATATACGAGAGAATGACCGACAGCACCAGGTAGATCGGCGCGACGATCGCGCGCAGCAAGATCATCAGAATAAAGAAGACGACGATCAGCGTGAAAATGACGATAAAACGAACATCGCTGTTGTAATAGTTTCGGACATCATTGTTGACGGCGGAGAAGCCGACCATCGATATGTGCGCGTCGGCCAACGTGGTGTTGGGCCTGGCGCTCTCCGCGGTCTTGATGATCTCGCCAACCTGATCCATGGCGGCCGTGCTGAACGGATCCAGCGATGTCTGAACCAGATATCGCGCGGTGTGCCCATCCTCCGACACGAATAGCGCAGCGGCCTTTTTGAATTCAGCCTGGGTGAGGATCTCCGGCGGAATATAGAAGCCGGACATCGGCGGGTCGGCGGCGCCGCGTTTCATGGCGAGCAGAAACGCCGACGCCTGGTCCATGCCATTGCCCATCACCCTGGTCTGATCGACCAGCGTCTGAACACCCAAGGCCAATTGCCGACTCGAATCGGCGAGCGTGTTGGCTCCCTGCAGCAAGGTGTTGAGTTTTGTCTGGAGCCCGCTCGCATCCCCGATCCCCAACTTTCGCGCCGCAGCCGTCGCGGTGGTGATGGTCTTGTTGAGCCAGCCCACCGTGTCGTCGAGTGTCTCGCTGCCCTGAGCGGTCTGGAGTTGGCGCCCGAGTTCGGCGATGCTCTGCATCGCCGGGTCATTACCGGCCGCGACCAACCGCTGCAGGTCGGCACGGGAGTCGACGCAACCCGGATCGCTGTCGCATTGGGGGCTGGTATTGAGTGCGTTGACCAGTGGCGTCGCCCACGCGGAGATATCGCTGATCCGGGCGACGTTGACCCCCAACGAATCACCCAGCTCGCGCATATTTGTGACCAGGCTGGCCGACTTGTCAATCTCGTCGAGCGTCTTGGTACCGCCGAACTTACGTTGCATCTCCTCCAGTGCCGCCGCGACACCACGGATGCTGCCCAGCCCGCCGACGACCGTGTTACGGACCTGATTGAGGGCATCCGCCATCTGGTTGGCCCCGCTGCTGAGTGCGGTGAGGTTCGCATCGTTGGCCGAAATGAGCTGCGAAGCGTCGCCCAGTTTGCTGCCGACTTCACCCGCCTGATACGTGGCCTTGGCCTGCTCGAGCATCTCCCCCGACGGCCGGGTGATACCGCGCACCATCTCGATATTGGGCAGCTGGGCCACCCGGGCCGCCATCATTTCCATGTCGGCGAGCGCCTTGGGGGTGCGCAGGTCCCCCGGAGACTGGATCAGGATGAATTGCTGCAGCGTGCTGCTGATCGGGAAGTGCTTGTCCATGGCCGCATATCCGAGGTTGCTCGGAGAGTCTTCTGGCAGGTTCTTGCGGTCGTCGTAGTTGTATTTGGTCAACGTCGCGCAGAAGGCCAGCGCGACGAGGATGACCAGACTTGTCACGAGATGAATCCGCGGCCTGCGCACGATGTGGATGCCCGAGCGCCGCCAGAACTTTCCGGTCAGATCGCGGCGCGGCTTCACCCAGCCACGCCGGCCCGCCATCACGATCAGCGCCGGCAGCAGCGTGATCGACGCGAGGAAGCCGATGGCGATGGTGATCGCCAGCGCGGGACCGACCGTCGCGAACACACCGAGCGTGGCGAATCCGAGGCCGAAGAAGGTGATCGCCACGGTTCCCGCCGACCCCGCGATCACCCCGCCGATCGAGCCGAGCGCACTGACGATGGCGTCGTCCGGACTCTCCCCGTGCCGGACGCACTCTTGATACCGGCTGAAGAGGAACACCGCGTAGTCGGTGCCTGCTCCGATCATCATCCCGGTCATCAGCACGAGCGTCTGCGGCCCGAGCCCGAGGCCGACCATGCCGAGCCCGGCCACGACCTGCTGAGCGACCACCAATGATGCGCCGATGGTGATCAACGGGATGACCATCGCCACCAGGTTGCGGTACACGATGATCAGAATCGTGAGGACGGTGACGATCGTCGCTATTTCGATGAGGTGCTGGTCTTCCGCTCCCAGCGTGGTGACATCGTCGAACGTCGCCGCAGCGCCGACGATGTTCGCAGTCAGGCCGGTGTCGGCCGTGGTCTCGCGGACGACTTTGGCTGCATTCTGATACGCCGTCTGGCCCTCTGGGGTACCCATCGTGCCGGTCAGGTTGACCGGCAGATTCCAGGCCTTGTGGTCTTTACTGGTCATCACCGAACGCAGTTCGGGAATACGCACGAAATCCTGTACGTCGGCGACATCTTTGGGATCGGCCAACAATTTGTCGACCAGAGCCCGGTAGGTGACCTCGTTCTCCGCGTTCAGCCCGTTCTCGTTGCTCAACACCACGACGGCAAGATTCGCGGAGTCACCTTCGTGGAATGCGTCCTTCATGGCGGCGTTCGACTTCAGGACCGCCGAGTTCTCCGGCAACAACGGCGGCGGATGCTTCTCGGCCACGACCGCCAACGGCGGCAGCGCCAGCAACAAGACAGCGGCAAGCAGGACCCAGGCGCCGACGACCATGAGCGGGTGGCGAACAATCAGCCGGCCCAGGCCCGTAAAGCCAATTCCCGCTGCCGCAGCCCGCGCTGTCAGCCGCTTAAACACCTCTACCACGCTACACGGTGGCGATAATCACTTATGTGATCGCGGAATTGGTGTCTTGACGCCGTTGCACGCCGGCTCGACACAGCTTCTCAGCGAACAAGCAGCGTCTTCTTCAGCAGCGGGCGCAGCTGATCTTCCCGCCCCCTCCCGACGTGAGTGGACAACTGCGCCAGCCAGTCCTGGACCGGCAAGGGCGCACCCCGAACCGCGCGTCGACGACATCTCGCGAGCCCTGCACGCTGTGCTGTAATGGGTGCGTGTTCGGCAGGACGGCTCATTCATCGCACAGGACCGGTTTGCCCACCGCGGTCGATTTTTCGGCCCGCCGCCGTACTGTGCGACCCGCCGGACCCCGATTGGGCACCGAGTGAAATTCGCCATCGCGGTCCACGGCTCCCGCGGCGACGTCGAGCCCTGCCTGGCCGTCGGTTTGGACCTCCTCGAACGCGGCCACGACGTCCGCATCGCGTGCCCACCCAACCTCGTCGGGTTCACCGAGGCCAACGGCCTTATCCCCGCGGTCCCCTACGGGGTGGACTCCGCAGAACAAATGGAGTCCGACGCGTTCCAGAACTGGTGGAAATTCCAGAACCCCATGACCACGTTCCGCGAGGGCCGCGAGTACATGACCAGGGGCTGGGCCGAGATGAGTGCCACCCTGGTCGAGCTTGCCGACGGCGCCGACCTGATCTTGACGGGCACGACCTATCAGGAGATCGGCGCGAACGTCGCCGAGCACTATCAGATCCCGCTGGCCGCACTGCACTATTTCCCCGCCCGGCCCAACAGCCATCTCTTCCCGGTCCCGCTTCCGCAGCCGGTGATCCCCCGCGCGTTCGGCGTGGCCGAGTGGGCCCTGTGGCGGCTGCAGAAGAACGCCGAGGACGCGCAGCGACGGGAGCTGGGTCTACCCGAAGCCAAGGTCAACTCGGTGCGCCGCATCGTCGACAGCGGGGCGATCGAGATCCAGGCCTACGACGCGCGGCTGTTTCCCGGACTGAACGAAGAGTGGGGCGGCAAACGGCCGTTCGTCGGGTCGATAACGCGGGAGTTGGTGACCGCGACAGACGACGAGGTGGCCGCGTGGATCGCCGCCGGGACGCCACCGATCTACTTCGGCTTCGGCAGCACACCGATCGAGTCGCCCGCCGATGTCATCGCGATGATCACCGCGGTGTGCGCACAGCTGGGCGAACGGGCGCTGATCAGTACCGGGTCGTGGGATCTGTCCGGCGTCCCCCGCGCCGAGCACGTCAAGCTCGTCAGCGCAGTGAACTACGTGGCCATGTTCCCGCACTGCCGCGCGGTGGTGCACCACGGAGGCGCGGGCACGACCGCGGCCGGGGTGCGGGCCGGCGTTCCCACGCTGGTGTTGTGGTCGGTCGCAGACCAGCCGGTCTGGGGCCAACAAATCAAACGGCTGAAAATCGGTGCGTCCCGGCGATTTTCGAGTATCACGCAGGACAAGCTGCTCGCCGCTCTCCGGGTGATCCTCGCCCCGGAGGTGCTGGCCCGCACCCGCGAGATCGCCAAGGAGATGACACCGCCCGCCGTCAGCGCGGCCAAGGCAGCCGATATCTGCGAAACCGCAGCCAGCAACGGCGGAGCTCGCTGACCGCGCACGGTCCGGGCACCGCGTCGTAGGTAAGGTCATCACCCATGTGGACGACCGTGTTGGTGTTGGCCATCGCGGTGAACTTCGAGCCGACCCGCATCGGGTTGATCACGCTGATGCTCAGCAAGTCCCGGCCGATCCTGCATTTGTTGGCCTTCCTGTGCACCACCGCCGCGGTGACGATCGGCGTCGGCGTGCTCGTCCTGTTCGTGTTCCACCACGGCTTCTTCCTCGACCTCGACATCAGCGGAGCCAAGGTCCAGATCGGTATGGGCGTGATCGCCCTGGTGGCCGCAGCGGGGCTGGCCGTCAGCGTCCTCGGTGCCCGCTTTTCACGTAGATCCCCCTCCGCTGCGACGATCCCCCGCGATACCGCAGCGGAGGCCCCGTTCGAACCGGTTCCGCCGCGCGCCCTGGCCAGGCTGACGACACATGCCCGCGGGCTCGTGCAACGCGACTCACCGTGGCTGTCCGGCGTGATGGGCCTCGGAGTCGCGGTGCCGTCGGTGGACTACATGGCGCTGCTGGTCCTCATCGCCACATCGGACAGCGCCCCCCTGGTGCAGCTCGGCGCGCTGCTGACCTTCGTCGTCATCGGCGACGTCGTGGTGGGGATTCCCCTGCTGTGCTGTCTGGTCGCGCCCGACCGGACCCGTGCCGTCCTGGTCACGCTGCGCAACTGGATTCGGGCGCGGACCCGTCGCGATCTGGCGATCGTCCTGGCCGTGATCGGCGGCATCATGATCGCGGTCGGTTTCCACGGGCTGTAGCCGCGCTAGTTGATCGTGCCGCTCAGATCGAAATCCGCCAGGACGGCCGCCAGCAGTCCGCGCAGATGCTCGCGCGAGTTCGGCGTCCAGGGTTGATACGCCCTTGCCGCCATGAACACTTTGCCGCAGCTACGCCCCGACGTGATGTGCAGTTCGCCGTAACTGAGCTCATGACTGTGGGTGGTGAGGTTCTGCTCGACCAGTCTGATGGAGAAGTAATCGGCCGCGGTCCCGTCCGCGAGTGCCACCGCCGGATCGAGATCACCCAGGTACGAACATCCCACCGGAAGATCCGCAAAACCCCCAGCTTCCGGCGGCACGTTTCTGGCCACCGCGAGCGGAATGAACGGGATCAGCGGCAGCAAAGCCTCCTGATCGGCGAAATCTCCCAGCCCATCGGTCAATGCCTGCTTGATGCCTGCGCGCAGGGTGCGAAGCTCGCCGGTGACAGGTGCCGGGTCGGCCGTCAGCTCCACCGATTTGAGCGCATTCGCGCGGGTGTCGCCCTCGGTGCGGTCGCTGACCGGGTAGGCCAGCGTCACCAGCCCGTCGTCGCGCACCCGGCCGGTCCGTTCCGCAAGCTTCGCGGCGAAGCCGGCGAAAAGCGAATTGCTGGTGCCACCAAGGGCTTTGGCGCGAGCATCCCAGTCGGCGATATCGACGTAGGCGGTGGCCGTCGGCAGCTCGATCCGCCGATCGGCATCCGAGATCTGCGTGGAGCGTGTACGGCTCGGGTTCGGGCTCGCCTTACCGCGGCTGGCCTTCTTGGCGAGCTTCGGCGCCGCAGCGACCGCGCGAACCATGTCCGGCACACCCAGCGCCGCCCCGCGGGCATCGTCAGCGACGGCGGCAAGGCGCCGACGGGCCCGCGGCGGCGGATATCCGAGATCACGGGTGATGCCCTTGGCGGCGTCGGCCAGCACGATGGCGAAGCCCAGGCCATCGATGACGGTGTGCGAGGCGACAATGCTGACGGCGGTTCCGTAGTTTTCGATCGGGACGATGCCGACATGCCAGGACGGCCCCGCCTCGGGATCGATGGGCACCGCCGCACGTTGGTCGGCCCAGACGGCGACATCGGACTGCGATCGGATCGGTGCCGCAACATCAATGGGGGTCGACGGCTCCCACCTGATCCAGCGATCGCGGCCGAACGGCAGCGGGGACCGTTCGATCCGCCGGCCGATCAGTCCGTGCGCGAGGTTGTCGACCATCCGGTTGAGCCCGTCGACGTCGATCTCGCGCGCATACACCCAGGTGGCTTGTACACAGTGAACATGCCCGCTGGCGCGCACCCAGTGAAACGATGCCTGGTCCATCAGGGCCAGTGTGTTGTCGGGCTTGTCTGCCGATGGATGGCTAATCGATGACACCGGTGAGCTCGAACTCCGCCAGGGTTTTAGCCGCCAGCTCACGCAGGGCGGCCTTCGAATTCTCGCCGCCGGGCCGGTAGGCGATGACGCCGATGGACACCTTCCCGGCGATCCGTCCCGACACCAGGACGAGCTCCCCGTTGGCCCGTTCGTGCTCACGTCGGGTCATCTGGCGATCCACACCCCGCAGATAGACGTATTCGGCCTGGGTGCCGTCGGGACGGCCGATCGACGCGTCGAGATCGCCCATGTTGGAACACGCCACCGGAAGATTGCCGAAGCCGAACAACGCGCCGGCCGCACGCTTCATCAGCCGTTTCGGGATCAGCGGTATCAGCGGCAGCAGCAGCCCCAGGTCGTCGTTCGACTCGCGGACCGCGGTGACGGCCGTCTTGAGGGCAGCCCGGGCAGCGGAGAGATCTGTCGTCACCGGCTCGGGGTCGACGCTGGCCTTCGCCAAGGACATCGCGTTTGCTCGAGTGTCCTCCATCGTCCGCTGACTCACTGCCGCCAGCAACGTGACGCTACCGTCGGCCTCTCGGCGGTCGATCCGCTCGGCGAACTTCGCAGCCAACCCGGCGAGTAGCGAATAGCTGTTTCCGCCAAGCGCGTTCGCTCTGGCATCCCACTCGGCGGTATCGACGAAGATCGTGATGGCAGGCACGATGAATTCCTCGTCATACTCCGGCCCCAGCGCAACCTCGGCTTTCGCCGGTGCGGATTCCCGGCTCTGCCTGCGACTTGCCGACACGAGTTTCGTGACAGCGACGGCCGCCTTCGCGATCTTGGGCAGATCCCGCACGATCTCCCCGAAATCGGTGATCAGCCCACGCAGCCGGGACCGAGAACCCGGTGCCGGATAACCGAAGTCGCTGGTCACCCCGTTGGCCGCGCACGCCATGGTGAACAGCGCCCCGCCGCCGTCGGAGATGCAGTGCGAGCCGATAATCGAGATCGCCGTCGACCCGTCCGTCAGAGGAAGCACGGACAAGCGCCAGGCCGGACCTGTTTCCGGGTCGATCGGCAGCTGCGCCCGCTCGTCGATCCAGTCGGTGAGTTCAGCGCGGGGACGCGGATGCGGGGCGAAATCGATATCGGATGCCGGCCCCAACGAGGAGACCCACCGGTGCCTGCCGAACGGCAGCGGCGACCGCTCGATCCGCCGGCCGTAGAGCCCGTACCCGAGGTCGTGGTAGAACCGCTTCAGCCCGTCGAAGTCAACCGGATGCTCGTAGAGCCAAGACATCTGCATGAGTTGCCCGCGGCCCGTGGCACGCATCGACAGCAAAGTGGCCTGGTCGATCAGCTCCAGTTGATTATCCTGTGGCCCAACACTTCTGGCCGGTACTGAGAACGTCATGCTCAGTCGATGATACCGGTCAGCTCGAACTCGGCCAGTACCTTCGCCGCCAGCTCACGCAATTCGGGTTTGGTGTTCTCGGCGCCGGGGCGATACGCGATGATGGCCAGGCTGAGCCGACCGTTCACCCGTGCCGAGATCACGGTGAGCAGGCCGCGACGCGCTTCGAGGAAACCTCTGGTGACGGCACCGTCGACCCCGCGGACGTAGACGAACTCGGCGTCGGTGCCATCTGCGCGGCCGATATCTGCGGGCAACTCCCCCAGGTTGGAACACGACACGGGCAGGTCCGCAAAGTTGAACATCGCATCGGCGGTTTTGCGCACGGCACGCTTGGGCAGGAACGGGATGAGCGGCAGGAGTTTCAACGCCTCGTCGGGCGAATCCTTGCGGGCCTTCAGACTCTCCCGGATGGCAAGGCGCAGGGCGGTCAGATCCGAGGTCACATTCGTCGGATCGACGGTGATATCGCCGAGTGTCACCGCGTTCGCCCTGGTGTCTTCCAGAGTTCGATCATTGATCGGGACGTTGAGGGTGACCATGCCGTCTACTGCGCGCACCCGCCCGATCCGCTGAGCCAGCTTCGCGGCGAACCCGGCGCTCAGCGCATAGCTGTTTCCACCGAGGGCAGCGGCACGGGCATCCCACTCGGCGGCGTCGACGAAAACCGTGATGGCGGGCGCAACCACGAGCTCGTCGTCGTGACGACCGGCGACATCGCGGGGTGCCGGTGCACCTGAACTCGCACTGTCGCGCTTGCGCTTTCGGGCCTGCCGAACCGCTTCGGCGACCGTGCGGGCCACCTCCGGTAGCCCTTGGACCGTCTCCCTGGCGTCGGTGAGGATGGCGCGCGAGCGGGTGCGGGACAACGGCGGCGGGTAGCCGAGATCGCGGTTGACTCCGTTGACAGCCTCGAAGACGGTGAGAAACGCGCCGCCGCCATCACCGATGCAGTGCGACCCCACCATCGTGACCGCCGTCGAACCGTCGGTGAGCGGCAGCACGCCCAGATGCCACGCCGGGCCCCACTGCGGATCGATCGGGAGCTGAGCCCGCTCGTCGAGCCAATCGCTGAGTTCCTCACGCGGACGGGGGTGTTCGACGAAGTCGATACCTACGGGCGGACCGAGCGACGACACCCATCGATGGCGTCCGAAGGGCAGCGGCGACGGCTCGATGCGTCGGCCGGCCAGCCCATAACCGAAATTCCGGTGAAAGCGCCTCAACCCCTCGAGGTCCACCGGATGCTCGTAGAGCCACGCGCACTGCATGACGGCCTCTTCGCCGGTGGCACGCAGCGCGAGGAAAAGCGCCTGATCGGTGAAGGTGAGCCGATTATCTTGCTGCGGTGGATGTTTGGGCGCCCGTCCCCTGAAAGGTGAACGGGCGGGACGGTTCTGCGTCGGCACAGGTGAGACGTCCTACTGCCCGTAGCCTGCCGCGCCGGCCCCGGCCAGGACTGCCGGCGCGTAGCGCCCGTCGGCGATTTCCAGGAACACAGCCTTCATCGCGTCGACGAACCGGGAGGTGGATTCCCGCGCGATCGGGTTGTCCGGGTACGCCACCGTCACGGTGGTGCCGGCTTCGCGCCGGTTCACCCAGATACCGATCTGCTTGGCCGCCCCCAGGTCGCAGTAGATTCGGCCGTTCAGCCGCTGCCAGTACGACATCACCACCGGATTCAGCGGCGGCAGGCCGATGTCCAGATACGACAGCATGGGCACACCCGAGCCGGGCTTCTTTATATGGGGCAGCGATTCGGCCAGCTCGAAGACCCGCTCGAACGGGACGTTGGACATGTCCATGCCGCTGTCGAAGGAGGCCTGCGCGGCACGCGCGACCTCACCGAAGGATCGCCCGACGACCGGAACGGAAATCGGGACCAGGCCGGTGTACCAACCCGTCGTCGCGAATTCTTCCTGCGTCGTGCGGGTCGTGGTGGGCGTGATCACGTGATAGTCGGCGGTTCCCGAGAGTTCACATTCGGCGATGGCAGCGCAGGCGAACACACCGCCGATGAACCGGGCACCGACCGCGGTGCAGGCCAGCTCGAACCTGTCGGTCTCGTGGGCGTCCATCAGCTCGACCGTGAGTAGGTCACCCAGGCAGTGCACCGACGGGTCGCCCAGCGGTAGCGGGAACTTCGGCAGCGAGCCCGCATTGTTCTCGAAGAAGTCGATCCACCCGCGCACTTCGGGCGACTGCAGGGTCAGCCCGGAGGTGTACTCCCGCTGGCGGACGCAGTAGTCGTGGTAGGAGGCCGTCTCCGTCAACCGGATCGGGGCCCCGCCTTCGACCAGCGCGGTGTAGTTCATGTGCAGTTCGACGAACAGGGGCACCATCAGCATCGCATCACCGTGTAGATGGTCGACACTGACGTACAGGGTGAAGTGGTCGGCCCGTTGGATGACCCCGAAGCGGAAGCAGTCCCACTCCAGAGGAGTCGGGGTGGCCAGGATGTGGTCGCGCCACTGCCCCGACGTCATCTCGCCGTGCCTGGTGGCGACGAACTGAATGTCATCGGGGTTGGTGGCGGTGTGGCGGACGATGCTGTCGTCGTCGGCGAATTCGAACCAGCTGCGGTAGGTGTCGTGGCGGCGCAGGTAGGCGTTGATGACGTAGGTCATGGCGCGGATATCGCACCGACCGGGCACATTCCAGGCCGGGATCAGCAGCCGGGCCATCTCGAGTCCGTTGGCGGTGTGCTCGCGGAAGCTGCGGATGTGCTGATCCTGCTGGTAGCTGGCGGGTACGTCGCTCACCGGGGCGGCGCTCAACTTCTTCACCGACGCCGGCGAAGGACCCCACGACACAACCGACCCGGGTGCATCCACCCAGTGTTGGATCGCGGTCAACTGAACCATTCGTTTCCCCTAACCTGACCGCACTACCGAGACTCGGCGGACGTCACGACGCCAGTCAGCATCTCGCACAGATTCTCGGACAGCGCCCGTACCGTCGTGATGTCAATCGACCGGACGCGGATTCCCGTTACCGTCTCGATCCGGGTACGGAGTTCAAGGTTGCCCAGCGAGTCCAGACCATACTCCGACACCGGTCGATCGGGATCGACGGAACGGCGCAGGATCAGGCTGACCTGCTCGGACACCAACCGTCGCACCTGGGCCGGCCACTCGTCACGCGGCAGCTCGTGCAGCTCGGCACGGAAGCCGCTGACGCCGGCCGAACCCGAGGTGCTCGAGCGGAAAGCCTCGGCGAACGAGCTGCGCTCGGCCAGATCGGTCAGCCACGGCGTGCCGATGGCAGGCGCATATCCGCTGTAGGCCCGGTTGTGCCGCAGCATGGCCTCGAACGCGTACGCCCCTTCCTCCGGGCGGATCATCGTGGTCTCGCCGTCGGCGGCCAGGTGGGAGCCCCGGCCGATCTCGTCCCAGGCCGCCCAGGCGATCGCCGTGGCGGGCAGACCCTGTGCGCGGCGCCAGTGCGTGAACCCGTCCAACCAGCTGTTGGCGGCCGCATAGGCACCCTGGCCGGGTGACCCGAGCAGAGCAGCTGCGGACGAGAACGAGCAGAACCAGTCCAGGGGCTCGGAAATGGTGGCGCGGTGCAGGTGCCACGCGCCGTAGACCTTGGGGTCCCAATCCCGCTCGACAAGATCGTCGGTGATGTTGGTGAGGATCGCGTCCTCGACCACCGCCGCCGCATGCAGGACACCCCGAACCGGGAGACCGGTCGCGGTCGCCGTCGCGACGAGGGCGTCCACTGTGTCGGATTCGGCGATATCACCCGTCACCACTTCGACGTCGGTACCCCCGGCGCGCATCCGCTCGATCGCCTCCAGCGCCTCCGGCTTCGGCTGTGACCGCGAGTTCAGCACGATCCGGCCGCAACCGGCCGCAGCCATCTTCGACGCGAGGAACAAACCGAGACCGCCGAGACCACCCGAGATGATGTAGGAGCCGTCTCCGCGGAACACGTGCGCCTCGGTCTGGGGCACGACGACGCTGGTGTGCCCGACCCGCGGCATCGACAGCAGCAGCTTGCCGGTGTGCTCGGCCGCGCCCATCACGCGGATCGCCGTCGCGGCTTCCGCGAGCGGATAGTGCGTGGTCTCCGGTTGCGGCAACACACCCTCGGCGGTGAGCCGATAGACAGTGTCGAGCAACTCGCGGATCTGCTCAGGGTGGGTGGCACACATCAGAGCCAGATCCACGCCGTAGAAAGACAGGTTGCGACGGAAGGGGAACAGTCCCATCCGGGTGTCGTCGTAGATGTCCTTCTTGCCGATCTCGATGAACCTGCCGCCGAAGGCCAGCAGTTCCACGCCGGCCCGCTGCGATGCGCCGGTTAGCGAGTTCAGCACGATATCGACGCCGTAGCCATCGGTGTCGACTCGGATCTGATCGGCGAACGCTGCGCTACGGGAGTCGTAGCAATGGGCAATACCCATGTCTCGCAACAGTTCCCGACGCTCTTCAGTGCCGGCCGTGGCGAAGATCTCCGCACCTGCGGCACGGGCGATGGCGATGGCCGCCTTGCCGACGCCGCCGGTTGCGGAATGGATCAGCACCTTGTCGCCGGCCTTGATCCTGGCCAGGTCGTGCAGGCCGTACCAGGCGGTGGCCGACGCAGTGGTGATCGCGGCTGCCTGGTCGGCCCGAAGTCCGCGAGGCAGTGTCACCGCGACGTTGGCGTCACACGTCAGGAAGGTGCCCCAGCAGCCATTGGACGACATGCCGCCCACGTGGTCGCCGACCCGATGCGACGTGACATCGGGGCCGACCGCGGTGACCAGACCGGCGAAATCCAGGCCCAGCTGGGGGCGGCGCCCGTCGAAGCTCGGGTACCGACCGAACGCGACCAGCACATCGGCGAAGTTCAGGCTGGATGCGGCGACGGCCACCTCGATCTGTCCGGGCCCCGGCGGCACCCGATCGAATGCCGCCAGCTCCAGGGTCTCGATGTCACCGGGCGTGCGGATCTCCAGCCGCATGCCGTCGCGCTGGTTGTCGACGACCGTGGTGTGACGCTCGTCGGGCCGCAACGGACTCGGGTACAGATGTGCGGTGTACCACTGACCACGGCGGAAGGCGGTCTCGTCCTCCTCGGACCCCGACAACAGTTGCATGGCAACCGATTTGGCATCGGAGGTGTCGTCGACGTCGATTTGAGTGGGTCGCAGGCTCGGGTGTTCCGCACCGATGACGCGCAGGAGGCCGCGGACGCCGGCCTGCTCCAGATTCGGCCGATCGTCACCGAGCACCGCCTGAGCACCTCTGGTCACCACGTACAGGCGCGGGCGACCAGGCGCCTCCGGCAGCTCACGGGCAATCCGCACCAGGTGGCGGACATGCTCTCCGCCGCGGCGAGCGAGCTGTTCCTCCGGGACGCTGTTGTGCGGTGTGGCGACCACCACGACGCCGCTGAACGCCTTGGCGGTGAAGTACGAACCCAGTCGGGTGGCGTGGCCCGCATGGTCGGCGTGCTCGGACCACGACATGGTGGTCACGTCCGCGTCGCGCAGCTTCAGTGCGTCGGCCAGCTGCGAAGTCAGCAGATCCGCGCCGTCCGAGGTGCTGACGATCAGGAAGGTGCCGGGGTTGGCCTGGGTCACCTCGTGCAGCTCCTGTTGGCGCCACTCGACGGCCAGCAGGCGCTCGTTGAGCACCCGCGCGCCCTCGTTGCCCTCCGACATGCCGCTGCCCATCGACAGACCGTCGACCGAGAGCAGTGCCGTCCCGAACTCGTCGAGCAGCACGATGTCGGCCTCCACGCCGCTGCCGTCCAGCGAGGTGACCGTGGTGAGGCAGTAGCGCGCATTCCTGGTCGGTGCGTGCACCCGCAGTCGCCGCACGCCCAGCGGCAGCAACAGGCCGCCGGTACCGGTCGTCTGGACTCCGGGATGCGCCGCGACAGATTGGAAGCAGGCGTCGAGCAGGGCCGGGTGCACGTCGAAGGCGGTCTGTTGGCTGCGAATCGAGATGGGCAGGCCGATCTCCGCCACGAGCGTGTCGGCATCGCCGTCGCTCGCGTTGACCGCGGCGAGTCCGGTGAACGCGGGGCCGAACTGGACGCCCCGACTGTCGAACCACTGCCGGACATCCTCGCCCGCCATCCGCAGCGGGTGCGCGGCGAGCAGCTCGACCAGGTTGTAGGTGGTGCTCGTCTCGTCGGGATCGGCCGCGTGCAGTACCGCACTGGCCCGGCGCTCGCGCTCACCGTCCCGGTCGGTCTCGACCACGAATTCGAAGGCGCCCGCGGCATCGACCGAGGCATCCGCGCTGACGGGGGTCTCGTCCTCGAGGAGGAGCATCGCCTCGAACTTGACGTCCCGAACCTCGGAGGCGTCACCGAACGTGGCCCGGGCAGCAGCAAGGGCCATCTCGCAGTAGGCGGCGCCCGGGAGCGCCGCCACGTTGTTGACCTGGTGATCGACGAGCCAGGGCAAGGCCGCGGTGCCGACTTCGGCCGCCCAGACATGCCTGGCCGGTTCTTCGAGTAGTCGCACGTGCGCACCCAGGAGCGGGTGAGCAGCAACCAGGTGGGCGCCGCGCACCTGATGGTCCGCGCCATCGGTGCCCAGCAGCAGATGCCGCTGAGTCCAGGTGGGCAGCGGCGCATCGACCAGGTTGCCTTCGGGAAAGACGGCCGAGAAGTCGATCTCGGCTCCTGCGGCGAACAGGTTGGCCAGGAATCCCCGCAGGCCGCTCGGCATCTCCTGGCCGCGCCGCATCGCGGGCAGAGCTGCCGTCGCGATATCCGCGGCGGCCGAGGTCTGGTCGACGGCGCGGACCAGCAGCGGGTGGGGCGACAGTTCACCGAAGACCCGGAAGCCATCCTCAAGAGCCGACTGGACTGCAGCCGAGAACCGGACGGTGTGGCGCAGGTTGTCGACCCAGTAGTCGGCGTCGCAGTACGGCTCTTCGCGGGGGTCGAACGACGTCGCCGAGTAGTACTTGACCTCCGGGGCCAGCGGGGTGATGTCGGCCAGCTCCTCGGCCAGCCGGTCCAGGATGGGGTCGACCTGCGGCGAATGGGACGCCACGTCGACTGCCACTTCGCGCGCCATCACCTCGCGCAGTTCCCACGCCGCGACGATGTCGCGCACGGTCTGCGTCGCGCCGCCGATGACCGTGGACATCGGTGAGGCGACGACGGCCACCACGACGTCCTCGATGCCCTGCTGCTCGAGCTCTTCACGGACACGCTGCGCGGGCATTTCGACCGACGCCATCGCACCGCCGCCGGCGAGTTCCAGGCACAACCGCGATCGGCGGCAGATGACTTTCACACCGTCTTCGAGCGACAGCGCGCCGGCGACGACGGCGGCACCCACTTCACCGAGCGAATGACCGATGACGGCACCTGGCCGCACGCCGTAGGTCTTCATGGTGGCCGCCATCGCGACCTGCATCGCGAAGATGGTCGGCTGCACGCGGTGGATGCCGGTGACGGTCTCGGGAGCCAGCAGCGCCTCGGTGACAGAGAAGTCCGATTCCGCGGCGATGAGCGGTTCGATCTCGGCGATGGTGGCCGCGAACACGGGCTCGGTCGCCAGCAGACCGGCGCCCATTTCCGCCCACTGAGAGCCCTGTCCGGAGAAGACCCAGACGGGTCCCCGGTCGTCCCGGCCCACCGCCGGCTGGAAGGGGTCGTCGCCGTTGGTGACCTCATGCAGGCGTTCGACGAGTTCCGCGGGGCTCTGGGCGATCACCGCGGTGCGGACCGACCGGTGTCCGCGACGGCGGGCCAAGGTGTAGGCGAGATCGGGCAGCGCCACGTCGGCACCGGCGGTTTCGACCCACTCGGCCAGATGTTGCGCTGTCCGGCGCAGCTCCTCGGCCGAGCTCGAGGACACCGGGAAGACGAGCGGTTCTGCTGGGGCGGAGCCGGCTGCCGGGTGCTGCACAGACGTCGACGCCGGCGCCTGCTCGACGATGGCGTGCACGTTTGTGCCCGACATCCCGTACGAGGACACGGCGGCGCGACGCGGACCGGTGTATTCGGCGGGCCACGGGGTGGTCTCCTCCGGGATGAACAGGCCGGTCTTGATCTTGGCCATCTCATCGGGAAGACGGTGGAAATGCAGGTTCTTCGGAATCACACCGTGCTCGACGGCCAGGACAGCCTTCATCAGGCCGAGAACACCCGCGGCGGATTCAGCATGGCCGAAGTTGCTCTTCGCCGAGGTGAGCGCGACGGGTCCGTCGGCGGCGTAGACAGTGGAGACGCTGCTGAACTCGATGCCGTCGCCCACCGGGGTGCCGGTGCCGTGCGCCTCGACCATTCCCACGGTGCCCGGCTCGACCCCGGACACGGCCAACGCCGACCGGAACACGTCGATCTGCGCGTCCTTGGACGGCGTCAGGATGTTGTCGGTGCGGCCGTCCTGGTTGGAGGCCGTCCCGCGCACGACCGCCAGGATCCGGTCGCCGTCGCGCTCCGCGTCCGACAGGCGCTTGAGCAGCACGACACCACAGCCCTCGGACCGCACGAAGCCGTCGGCCGCCACGTCGAACGAGTGGCACCGCCCGGTCGGTGAGAGCATCCCTTGGCCCGAGGACGACACATAGAGCCGTGGATCCAGCATCAACATCACGCCGCCGGCCAGCGCGAGATCACTCTCCCCCTCGTGCAGGCTGCGGCACGCGGAGTGGATCGCGAACATACTCGAGGAGCACGCCGTGTCCAGCGTCATCGCCGGTCCACGCAAACCCATCGAATGCGAGACCCGACCGGAGGCCATGGAGAACGGTGTCCCGGTGAATGCGTAGGCCTGGTCGAACATCCCGGCGTCACTGGTGATTGCCGCGTAGTCGTCGTGCGAGAGGCCGAAGAACACTCCCGTGGAAGTGCCGGCCAGCGACGCGGGGGTCAGACCCGCGTGCTCGGCCGCCTCCCACGACGTTTCCATCAGGAGCCGGTGCTGCGGGTCCATCGCGGTGGCCTCGCGCTCGTTGATCCCGAAGAACTCAGGATCAAAACCCGCTACGTCGTCGAGGAAAGCGCCCCACTTGCTGACGGACCGCCCCGGCACTCCGGGCTCGGGGTCGTAGTAGTCGTCCGCATCCCAGCGGTCCGACGGCACTTCGGTAACCAGATCTCTGCCCTGCAGCAACGCATCCCACAGCTGCTGGGGGGAATTAATTCCACCCGGAAGACGGCACGCCATCCCGATGACTGCAACGGGGGTGACCGGTGCATTCCCCAAGTCTGCTCACCTCTTCTGCGCACGCGATACACGGTAGTTCCCGGACGATCTCAGATGCAGGCAAATCATCCCCGCACGGTTTCGTCATCTTAAGACATGCCCTGCATCGAACAATTGTTACCAATGTGAACCGGTAGCGTAGCGGCTGCCCGCTAACGGCGAGGTAAAAAAACCCCGCGCGGCTCAACTTTTATCCGATAAAGCGCCTGGTTGCATCGTTGCAGCTCAGTGACCCTCCGAGAGATTACACCGTGCAAACCGGTCTTGTTGCTCTCGCAAACTGAGCGAAGGCCGACCAGGAGTTCGCGAACCCTGAGCCGAGGTCGCCGGCTCCCCCTTCACAGTGTTGTTGCCACAATCCGGCCAGTGGAAGCGTCAAAGATCAAAACCTGGAAGATCAGCAACGCCGCAAACTCAGGAAAAATTAAGGTTTCATTTTGACTACGCCCGTATTCAATTTTTTGGAGCGGCCGATAGTTCGCGGACCGACGCGCCGGGGCCTAAATACCGACCGTCCTTTCCGGATAGCCGACGGTGGCCGTCAGCGAACCTCCGGCACCCGCAAAATGGGCCCCGGCCTCGGTGACAGTGCGATACCCGCGGCTATCCGCAACCGCCGCACCACGCCGAACCAGGGCGGCGGTCGCGACGAAACCGGCCTGATCCCCCACCAGTAGCGGGGTAAGCAGCCGATTGTGTACAAAACCAATGGCCAGGCCCGTTTCAGGGATCGCCCAGCCCAACGAGCCGCCGAGTCCGACATGCCCGAACCCGGGCAGCACTCCGGGCAGCGGCAAGGCGTGATACCCCAGGTGAAAGGACATCGGCATGACCATGCTGCGGTCGAGGCGCAGACTCGGCCGGCCGACCAAACCGGCCGTTAGGTCACGTGACAGAAAACGCCGACCGTCGACCTCACCGCCATTGGCGATAGCGCCGTACATCCGCGCCAGGCCGCGTGCGGTCGCCACCCCGTTGGCGGCCGGGAGCTCCCCGTCCAACAGCGGCGTTGTGCCCTGGACCATGGATTTCATACCCCGGAAGTACATGGCGCCGAAAATCGCCGACAGGGGCAGCGCCGCCAGTCTCGGTGCCGCGAGGTCGAAGAACGGATTCGGGATGTTCAGCTGCGGAGAGATGATCTGCGCCGGCTGGGTGGGCGCGCCCACCGGTGGCCGGCCGAGATACAACCCGTCCGTGTCGAGCGGGTCGGCCAGCTCCTCCCTGATCAGATCCCGCATTCCCTTGCCGGTGACCGCTCTGGCCAGGCCCGACACCAACCACCCGTAGGTCAGCGCATGGTAGGCCGGCTTCCCGCGCAACCGTGACGCCGGCGCGGCCGCCATCCGTTCTTCCATCAACCGATGGTCCATCAGCTCCGCCCGCTTGATGCCGTTGAGCTGGGACAACCCGGCACGGTGCCGCATCATCTCCCGCACAGTGATATCGGCCTTGCCGTTGGCGCCGAACTCCGGCCAGTACTCCGCGATCGGTGCGTCGTAGTCGATCAGACCTCGATCGGCCAAGCGGTGGATCACCGTCGAGGCCATCCCCTTGGTCGCGGAGAACACCATCGCGCCCGTATCCGCCGTCCAGGGCACCGCGCCCCGGCGGTCGGCCCAGCCGGTCCAGACGTCGACGACGGGCTCACCGTGCAGGTAGACGGCCAGCGCCCCACCGCCGAGGCGGCGATGCGGGAACAGGGCGGCGAAACTGCGAACCGCACACGCGAATGCAGGATCGAAATCCCCGTGCAGGCGGTCCGAGCCACTGTCCACGGCCTCCGCCACGGGTTGCTGAGCAGTTGCTTGGGTCACAAATATTTGAACCTACCGCGTCCAGCCGCAAACACAGCAACTGTTACCGATTTGTTAAGAGACCTAGTGAGAGGCCGCATCGAGTATTTGCTGAGCTGCGAGCGCCGGGGTCAGTTCGCCGTCGCGGACCCGGCGTTCGACATCGCTACGAATTTTTTTCACGTCGGGGTGTGTCAACACCCGATCGAGGACGCTGTCACGGACCATCGACCACGTCCAGTCCACCTGCTGCGCGCGCCGACGGGCGACGAACTCGCCGGCCTCGGTCAACACGCGCCGGTGCTCCAGCACGGTGTCCCATACCTCCGTCACACCGACGCCCTCAAGCGCGCTCATGGTGAGTACAGGCGGCCGCCACAGCACTTCGCGCGGATAGATCAACCGAATCGCCCCGGACAGTTCACGTGCGGCTTTCGCGGCCTCGGTCGTATGCGCGCCGTCGGCCTTGTTGACGACGATGACATCCGCCAGCTCCAGGACGCCCTTCTTTATGCCCTGTAACTGATCGCCGGTCCTGGCCAAGGTGAGGAACACGAATGTGTCCACCATGTTGGCCACGGTCACCTCGGACTGCCCGACACCGACTGTCTCGACGAGGATCACATCGAAGCCGGCGGCCTCGAGCAGCACCATCGTCTCGCGCGTCGCCCGCGCCACCCCTCCGAGGGTGCCTGACGTCGGCGCCGGACGGATGTAGGCGTCCGGGTGGACCGCCAGTCGGGCCATCCGCGTCTTGTCCCCCAGTATCGATCCGCCGGTGCGGGTCGAGGACGGATCCACCGCGACGACCGCCACCCGGTGCCCCTGCTCGATCAGGTGCATCCCGAGTGCCTCGATCGAGGTCGACTTACCCACCCCCGGCACCCCGGTGATACCGACGTGCATGGCGCTGCCCACCTTGGAATCGGACTGGGACATCAACTCGAGCAGCAGCTCCTGGGCCTTCTCCCGATGGTCGGCCCGGGTCGACTCGACCAGCGTGATGGCGCGGGCCAACGCCGAACGGTCACCGCGGCGGATGGCCGCGGCCAGTTCGGTGACGGATCGCTGTGTGTCTTTGCCCGGGTCGGCCATCAGCCGAGGTCGTACCCTAACCGCGCGGCGAGCTCGTTCAGCAGACCGATCGCGGCGTCGGCGATGACGGTTCCCGGCGGGAAGATCGCAGCCGCTCCCGCTGCGTAGAGCTCGTCGAAGTCACCCGGAGGTATGACGCCACCGACCACCACCATGATGTCTGGCCGGCCCACCTCGGCCAGCGCGTCGCGCAGCGCCGGCACCAATGTCAGATGTCCGGCCGCCAACGAGGACACCCCGACGACGTGCACGTCGTTGTCAGCGGCTTGTCTAGCCACCTCGTCAGGCGTCGAGAACAGCGAACCGACATCGACGTCGAACCCGATGTCGGCGAAGGCCGTGGCGATCACCTTCTGGCCGCGATCGTGCCCGTCCTGGCCCATCTTGGCGACCAGGATGCGGGGCCGGCGCCCGTCGGCCTCCGCGAACTTCTCGACCAATTCCGTTGCCGCTTCTATTTTCTCCACGTTTTTGCCCGCCCCCACCTCGTCTCGGTAGACGCCGGAGATGGTCCGGATCTCGGCCTGGTGACGTCCGTACACCCGCTCAAGAGCATCCGAGATCTCGCCCACGGTGGCGCTGGCTCGGGCTGCGTTGATCGCCAGAGCCAGCAGGTTGTTAGCCAGCCCGTCGTCGCCGGCCACACCGTGTTCACCTGCGGCCCTGGACAATTCGGCCAATGCAGCCTGGACGGCGGACTCGTCGCGATCGGCTCTCAACTGGGCCAGCTTGGCGAGCTGCTCGGACCGCACCCGACTGTTCTCGACCTTGAGGACCTCTATCTCGTGGTCCTCGGCGACCTGGTACTTGTTGACGCCGATCACCGGCTGGGCACCGGAGTCAATCCTGGCCTGGGTGCGGGCCGCCGCTTCTTCGATGCGCAGTTTCGGGATGCCCGCGTCGATGGCCTGGGCCATTCCCCCGTGTTCGGCCACCTCCGTGATGTGCGCCCGCGCCCGCGCGGCCAGTTGGTGGGTGAGCCACTCCACGTAATACGAACCACCCCATGGGTCGATCGGCCGCGTGGTGCCGGATTCCTGCTGCAACAGCAGCTGGGTGTTGCGGGCGATGCGCGCGGAGAAATCGGTGGGCAGCGCCAGAGCCTCGTCCAGAGCGTTGGTGTGCAACGACTGGGTATGCCCTTGAGTCGCTGCCATCGCCTCGATACAGGTGCGGGCGACGTTGTTGAACGGGTCCTGCGCGGTCAGTGACCAGCCGGAGGTCTGCGAATGGGTGCGCAAGGACAACGATTTCGAACTCTTCGGATCGAACTGCGCCACCAGTTCGCTCCACAGCAACCGGCCGGCCCGCAGCTTGGCGACCTCCATGAAAAAATTCATGCCGATACCCCAGAAGAACGACAACCGCGGGGCGAATTTGTCGATCGACAGCCCGGCGGCCAGACCGGCCTTGATGTACTCGACACCGTCGGCCAAGGTGTAAGCGAGCTCCAGATCGGCTGTCGCACCGGCTTCCTGGATGTGGTAGCCGGAGATCGAGATGGAGTTGAACTTCGGCATCTTCGTGCTGGTGTAACCGAAGATGTCCGAGATGATCCGCATCGACGGTTTCGGTGGATAGATGTAGGTGTTTCGGACCATGAACTCTTTGAGGATGTCGTTCTGGATGGTCCCCATCAGCTTCTCCGGGGGCACACCCTGCTCCTCGGCCGCCACCACATAGAGCGCCAGCACGGGTAGCACCGCGCCATTCATCGTCATCGACACCGATACCGTCGACAGGTCGATACCGTCGAACAGCTGCCGCATGTCGAGGATGGAATCGATGGCGACACCGGCCATCCCGACATCGCCGGCCACCCGCGGGTGATCCGAGTCGTAGCCGCGGTGGGTGGCCAGGTCGAAGGCGACCGACAGGCCCTTCTGGCCGGCGGCCAGATTTCGGCGGTAGAACGCATTCGATTCCGCGGCGGTGGAGAACCCGGCGTACTGCCGGATGGTCCACGGCTGGTTGACGTACATCGTCGGATAGGGCCCGCGGATGAACGGAGGCTCACCCGGGAAGCTGTCCAGCGGGTAGCCGTCGGCGACGGCGGCGTCCCGGTCAGCCGCGATGTATACGGGCTTGACGTCGATACCTTCCGGTGTCGCCCAGTCGAATTGCTCGGCTGCGTAGCCGTGTTTCGACGCCGCCTCGGCGACCTGCGCCGCGACCGCCTCGGCGGTGGCCGGAGCGGGCGACGTCTCGCCGTACAACGGGATCTCGGCGAAACTGCCGATCTCCCCCGCCGACTGGCCGGTGACCTCATGAACCGTCATTGTGCTCAGGCCCCCAATCTGGTGAGCAGGGTCGAAAGGACTTCGACCGCATCGATTTTCGCGGTCAGGAAATCGTCTGGGCGATGAGCTGCCCCGGTGACCGCCTTCTCGGGTCCGGCCAGGTACACATGCTCCACCATCGCGATATGCGCAGCCTCCACGACGGCCGAGGCTTCGGTCCCGTAGCGAGCGTCGGTGCCGCAGATCACCGCGACAGACGGCGAGCCTGCGTCCGTGACGGCGGCGGCGACACCGTCGGCGTCCAGCGGGCCGGGGTTGACGGTCTCGATACCACCGGAGGCCATCAGGTTGGCGGCGAACGTGGTGCGGATGTTGTGCTCGGCGAGCGGCCCCAACGGCAACAGCAGCACCCGGGGCCGAGCGCCGGTCAGCGCCAGAAAAGCATCCGAACGATTACGAAGCTCCTCGAAACCGGCCGCGTAGCGGGCCACTGCAGGCAACGAATCAGTCTGCGGCAGTGGAGCTTCGGCGAGATTCGGATATTCGTTGACGCCAGTGACCGCGGTGCGCCGATGCGCGATGTCACTGCGCCGCGCCCCGGCGACATCGGCGATCCGGTCGGTGACGAAACCGCCGGCCGCCGAGAATCCGCCGCGTCCCTCGATCTCCTGGAAATGCGCCCACGCCTGCTCCGCGAGCTGCGCGGTCAGGTCTTCGACGAACCACGAGCCGGCACCCGGATCCCGAACCCGGCCCAGGTGGGATTCCTCCAGCAGCAGCAGCTGGGTGTTTCGGGCGATCCGGCGGGAGAACGTGGCCGCGACACCGGGTGCACCCCCGGGGATCGCGATGTCGAACGGATGGACCAGCACCGTGTCGGCGCCACCGACGCCGGCACCGAACGCCGCCAGCGTGCAGCGCAGCATGTTCACCCAGGGATCGCGCTGTGCCATCATCGCCAGCGAGCTGACCGCGTGCACCGGTGCCGCACCGGCCTCGGGTACCCCGAGCACCTCGGCGACGCGCGCCCACAGTTGGCGCGCGGCCCGCAGTTTCGCGATCGTCATGAACTGGTCGTCGTCGACGGCGAAACGAAAACTGATCTGCCGCAAGCTATCCGCTGTTCCGATGCCGGCGGAGGCGAGTGTGCGCACATAATCGACGCCGGCCGCGACAGCTCCGGCCAGCTCCCACGACGCGTTGGCGCCGAGGTTGTGCAGCGCGGGACCGTCGACCGTGATCGCCCGTATCCCGCCCTGGTATTCCGTGAGCCCAGCCGCCACGCTGAGCACATCCGCCACCGACGGCGCCGGCGCACCGCTGAGCGCGGCGGTCAGCGGGTCGCCACCGAGATCGATCGACAACGTCGCCCGTCGGTCGCCGTCCAGGCCGGCGATCACCGCGGTGACAGCGTCCGCGGCCGCGACGAAATCCGCGCCCGCATCGACGATCACCGGGACCAACTCCACGAACACGCCTTCGAGGAGGCGGTCCACCTCACCGACCGGCACGCCGCCCTCGACTTCCGGGTTACCGACCCGCAACACCAGCGCGCTCACCCCGTCCGCGAGTGCCGAGAGCACGCTGGCGTTACCCTCGCCCGCCCCCTGACCCGGCAACGGGAACGCCTCGGCCACCTTCCAGCCCGCCAACACATCCCTGGTCGCGTCCCCACCGCGGGTGAACGGCCAGGTGCCGGGCAACGGTGCCTCGGGCCGGGTATCCAGCCTCGTGTAGAGGGGACGCACCGGAAAACCCTCATAGGTGGCGGTGTCGAGCAGCCGCTCTGGTTCGGCAGGCAGCTCGGAGACCTCGCGTCGCATGCTCTTGGCCAACACCCCGGCCACACCCTCGCGCCATCGGGCGAGCGCCGACTGCAGATCGACTGAATCAGCGGGCACGATCGAGGCCTCTGGGGACACCGGCAGCTCCTGTTTTCGCGGCATTCGGGGACGCGCTTCGCGATGTGGCCCCCCACTCGTCCATCAGGCTAAATGATGGGGATCACCCGCGATGAGGCGACCGTCGCCCATCGTCGGCGCGGCACGGCGGCCGGACGCGGCGGTGCACGGAGTTGTTCACGGTGAACACGTAGTGTTATCGGCCGTGGCTAGGACTTTTACCCGCAGTCTGCGCACGGCGGGTGCTGTCGTTGCCGCAAGCGCGCGGCAGATACCGCGATGGCGCATCATCGTCGCTTCGACCGCGACTGTGATCCTCGTCGCAGTGGCCCTTCTGGTGCCGTTGCCGACCGCCGTCCAACTGCGCGACTGGGCCACCTCACTGGGCCCGTGGTTCCCGCTGGCGTTCCTGGCGGCTCACGTCGTCGTCACCGTGTTCCCCTTCCCGCGGACCGCGTTCACGCTGGCCGCCGGGCTGCTGTTCGGCAGCGTCAACGGAGTGCTGATCGCGGTGACTGCCAGCACGCTGAGCGCCGTCGCCGCCCTGCTGCTGGTACGCGCCGCCGGGTGGCAGTTGTCCAAGCTGGTGCACCACCCGGCGATCGACTCCCTGGACGCCCGGCTGCGTCAGCGGGGCTGGCTGGCGATCGTGTCGATGCGGCTGATCCCGGCGGTGCCGTTCTCCGCGATCAATTACGCAGCCGGCGCCTCGTCGGTGCGCGTACTGCCGTACACCGCCTCGACGCTGGTCGGGTTGCTGCCCGGCACCGCGGCGGTGGTCATCCTCGGCGACGCGTTCACCGGCAATGTCAGCCCGATGCTGGTCCTGGTGTCGCTGTGCACCGCCAGCGTCGGCGTCGTGGGACTCCTCTACGAGGTGCGCACCCACCGACGTCTCCAGCAGGCCAGCACCGCTCCGGAACCGGCTGTCACCAGCTGACCCGACGGCCGGCGACATTCACGAGCCGCTGTGCCGCCCTGGGCCTTCCGGGTAATCCGAGGGCGGCACCTGCTGCTGAGTCAACGGCGGGTACTCGCGGGATGGATTGACGGCCAGCGGCGGTACCGGTTCCCGCGCGTCCGCCTCGGCCTTGGCCACGGCCTGGACGATCTCCGGATCGGTGGCCGTCGAGAACCACTCGGCGACCTCGTCGCTGTCATCCTCCGGTTTGGGCAGGTCGGTGTCGATCGGCGACGGCGTATAGCGGAACACGCCGTCCTCACCCGGGGCGCCCAGCATCTTCGTGAAACCCTGCAGAGCCGAACCGAAATCGCTCGGGACCACCCAGACCTTGTTGGCCTCACCCTTGGCCATCAACGGCAAGGTCTGCAGGTACTGGTAGGCGAGCAGCTCCGGAGTCGGCCGACCCGCCTTGATCGCCGCGAACGTCTTCTCGATGGCCTTGGCGGTGCCCTGTGCGTTCAGGTAGGCCGAGGCCCGCTCGCCACGGGCGCGCAAGATCCGAGACTGCCGGTCGGCCTCGGCGGCCAGGATCGCAGCCTGCTTGGCGCCCTCGGCGGCGAGGATCTGGGCCTGCTTCTGGCCCTCGGCCTGGGTGATCGACGACTGGCGCACACCCTCGGCAGTCAGGATCATCGCGCGCTTTTCACGGTCGGCCTTCATCTGCTTTTCCATCGACTCCTGCACCGACGGCGGCGGATCGATCGACCGCAGCTCGACCCGCGCCACCCGCAGACCCCACCGGCCGGTGGCTTCGTCGAGGACACCGCGCAACTGGCCGTTGATCTGGTCACGCGAGGTCAACGTCTGCTCCAGGGTCATGCCGCCGACCACGTTGCGCAGAGTGGTGGTGGTCAGCTGCTCGACGCCGACGATGTAGTTGCTGATCTGATACACCGCGGCCTGGGGGTTGGTCACCTGGAAATACACGACGGTGTCGATGTTGAGCGTCAGGTTGTCCTCGGTGATGACCGGCTGCGGAGGAAACGACACCACCCGCTCGCGCAGGTCCACCCTGGCCCGGATCTTGTCGATGAACGGGATCAGCAGCGTCAGCTGCCCCGACACCGTCTTGCTGTAGCGACCGAGCCGCTCCACGACCGCGGCCTCGGCCTGCGGGATCAGCGCCACCGACTTGGCCACCACGATCACGGCGAAAATCACCAGCACTGCCAGTAGAACTAAACCGGCGACTGCTCCATCCATCTCGGGTTTCCTCCCCTGTTATGCGTCTTTCCAGACGACGGCGGTCGCCCCGTCGATGTGCATGACGGTCACCTGATCTCCGGGCTGGTAGACATCGTGGTCGTTCAACGGCCTCGCCGTCCAGACTTCGCCCTCGAGCTTCACCTGGCCGTGGTGCTGGGTGACCTGGTCGAGCACCAGCGCTTTTTTGCCTTCGAGTGCCTCGATGCCGGTTTCGAGCGCTGTGGCCGATGTCAGCCGGCGGCGCAGCGATGGCCGGACCAACGCGAGTAGAAGTAGCGACACCACGAGAAAGACCGCGCCGTCGACCCACAGCGGACCGTCGAAAATGGCGCTGCTGCCCGCCGCGGCCAGCGCACCGCCACCGAGCATGAGCAGAAACATGTCGCCGGTCAGGGCCTCGGCACCCGCCAGCCCAACGGCGACGATGAACCAGATCAGAGCCGCGGGCATAAACCAGGGTATCGCGCCGCGCAGCCTGCGCGGCCCGCTCTATCGGTCGCGAACTATTACACTTCCTCACATCATGTGGTGCCCAAGTGTTTCGCTGTCGGTGTGGGCCAACGCCTGGCTCGCTGGTCAGGCCGCGCCCGACGACGTCCTTGACGCGTTATCTCAATGGGCGCCAAGGCATTCGGTGACCGCTTATGACTCGGTCGCGGCCGATTGCACGGGGCTGCCGTGGCCTGATGTGACCGATGCCGGAGCCGTGTCGCTGCTCCAGACGCTCCGCACCGCAACCGGTTCCCGGTCGATGTCCGAACCGACCATCAGGATCGCGCTGCCGATCCCCGGTGACGTGCGCGGGTTGCCTGCGGGTACCGCGTTCCAGCGCGACGCCATCGCCGCCGGCGAAGCCCTGGTCGTCGTTCCGGAGCGCGGCACACCGATCGGCATCGTGCCCGAATTCCAGTACGAAGACGGTGAGGACGACGATCCGGACTTCGATATGTCGCCGGAGCTGTTCGGGCTGTCGTGGACCGCTTACTCGCTCTCCCACGCGCCAGTCCCGGAGCACGCCGATCTGGGTGAAGCCGAATACGCGCTGCGGTCGGCGGTCCGGTCGGCGGCCGACGCGCTGACCGCGCTGCGGGCGGGTGGTTCGGGTATCGACGTCGACGACCCGCGCGGAATGGTGGAGCAGGTGCTGGAATCCGCCCGACTGCACCAGGCCCCCGAGCATTCCCCGGAACGAGCGCTTCGGGTCCTGGAGAACGCCGCGCATGTGGACGCCATCATCACCGTCAGCGCCGGACTGATGCCGATCGGCCATCAGTCCTCGTCGGAGATGCAGATCGCCAGTGACGCGCTAAGGCCGCTGTCGGGCGTCGTGCGTTCGGCGCGCTTGGCTGCCGTCAGTGCGATCCTGCACTCGGCCTGGCGGCGGTAGCCGGCGGCGTGCACGCGGGAGTGCAGTATGCCCCGTCGATGCTGTTGCCGTAGCCCGGAACCGGTTCGGTTCCAATGACTCTGGCCGGAGAACTTCCTTCCGCCAGCTCGCCGATCAGGTCGAGAACCAGTTGCGCGAACCGCGGTTGGGCATTCGGAGTTGACGCCCGCGCGAAGGCGACACCGGCGGCTTGCGCCTGCACCGCCAGCTCGTCATCGAGGTCCCATACCACCTCGATGTGGTCGGCGACGAATCCCACCGGGCACACGATGACGGCCTTGGTGCCGCGCTCGGTCAGCAACGCGAGGTGGTCGGCCACATCGGGTTCCAACCACGGCACCTGCGGAGGACCCGATCGGGATTGCCATACCTGGTCGTAGTCGGGATACCCCGCGGCCGCCGCGATCAGGGCCGAGGAGTAGCCCACCTGGCGTTCGTACAGATCTGGACCGCACCGCGACGCTGCCCGCAGCGGGATCGAATGCGCGGTGAATACCAACCGGGCGCCCGCGCGCAGATCCTCGGGCAGAGTAAGCGCCGCGTCGGCGATCGCATCAGCGAACATCGAGACCAGCAGCGGGTGATCGAAGTACTGCCGCAGCTTAACCAACTCCGGTGCAGCACCATGCTTTTCGATGACCGAACGACGGGCCCGGGTGATGTCCTCCTGGTACTGCGCGCATCCCGAGTAGCCGCCCCAGGCTGATGTCGAGAACACCGCGGCCCGGCGGATACCGTCGGCGCGCATCTGCGCGACTGTGTCCTCGACGTAGGGGTCCCAGTTGCGGTTGCCGAAGTACACCGGAAGAACCGTGCCGCGCGCAGCCATCTCCACGCCGATCTGTTCGATCAGTGCGCGGTTGATCCCGTTGATCGGTGACACCCCACCGAAATGCAGGTAGTGCTGGGCCACTTCGTCGAGCCGCTCCGGCGGGATATTGCGCCCGCGGGTGACATTCTCCAAAAACGGCCGCACCTGCTCGGGCCCTTCCGGACCACCGAAGGACAGGAGCAGGACTGCATCGAAGTCCATCAGAGCAGCTGGGTGCTGGCGCCACCGTCGGCGTAGATGATCGTGCCGGTGGTGGCGGGTAGCCAATCGGACATCAAGGCACACACCGTCTTTGCCACCGGGGTTGGGTCCTTCATGTTCCAGCCGAGCGGCGCCCGCTGATCCCAGCCATCTTCGAGCAGCTTCATCTGATCGCCGGCCTCGGCGCCGAGCGCGCCACCCACGATGGCGCTCATCGCCAACGTCCGGATCGGGCCTGCGGCAACGAGATTCGACCGAACGCCGACCTGGCCGGCCTCACGCGCGACGAACCGGTTGACCGATTCCAGCGCGCTCTTGGCCACCGTCATCCAGTTGTAGGCAGGCATGGCGCGGGTCGGATCGAAGTCCATGCCCACGATGCCGCCGCCGGGGTTCATGATCGGCAGCACGGCCTTGGCCAGGGACGCATACGAATAGGCCGAGATGTGGATACCCTTGGCGACGTCCTCGTACGGGGCGTCGAAGAAGGGGTTGACGCCCATCCCGGTCTGCGGCATGAAGCCGATCGAGTGGACCACGCCGTCGAGCCTGTTGCCCTCACCGATCACCTCGGCGACGCGACCAGCCAGGCTGTCGAGATGCTCGGAGTTCTGCACGTCGAGCTCCAACAACGGAGCCGGATTCGGAAGTCTGTCGGCGATGCGCTGAATCAGCTTCATCCGGTCGAACCCAGTCAGCACCAGCTCGGCGCCCGCCTCCTGCGCAACCTTCGCGATGTGGAACGCGATCGAGGAGTCGGTGATGATCCCCGTGACGAGGATGCGCTTGCCTTCGAGAAACCCTGCCATATCAGTCCTTAACTCGTTGTAAAGAAAGTTCTAGTGGCCCATGCCCATGCCGCCGTCGACCGGGATCACCGCACCGGCGATATAGCTGGCATCCTCGGACGCCAGGAAGCTGACGGCCCCGGCGACCTCCTCGGCGGTGCCGACCCGCTTGGCCGGGATGAAATCCAAGGCCCCCGCCTGAATCCGCTCGTCCAGGGCGCGGGTCATCTCGGTGTCGATGTAGCCGGGTGCCACCACGTTCGCGGTGACGTTGGCCTTGGCCAGCTCACGGGAGATCGAGCGGGCCATGCCGATCAGCCCGGCCTTGGCGGCGGCGTAGTTGGCCTGGTTGCCGATACCCCAGGTGCCGGAAACCGAGCCGATGAAGATGATGCGCCCGAACCGCTTGCGCTGCATGCTCCGTGAGGCCCGCTGCGCCACCCGGAACGCACCGGTGAGGTTGGCGTTGATGACGTTCTCGAACCTCTCCTCGGTCATCCGCATCAGGAACGCGTCCTGGGAGATCCCGGCGTTGGACACCAGCACCTCGACGGGGCCCTGGTGCTCCTCGACCTCGGTGAAGGCGCGGTCGACGGCCGCGTTGTCGGTGACGTCACACTCCACCCCGAACAGGCCATCGGGGGCACCCGAACCGCGATGGGTGACGGCGACCTTGTGCCCGTCGGCGGCCAGGCGCTGGGCTATGGCCAGGCCTATCCCCCGGTTTCCACCGGTGACCAGCACTGATCGGGAAACGAATGACGGTTTACCGCCCTGAGACAGGCCGGCGGCGTCGGTGACAGCGGAGTCGGTCATATCCGTCAACCTATCGTTTCGGCGCGAGCAGACACAAAATCCCGCTTTCCCCGGCGATTTCGGGTCAGTTTGCGTCTGCTCGCGGGGATGCCCGCATCGGCCGTCTAGCCGGGCAGCCGCCGGTTGATCAGCAGCGCCGACAGCGCCGCGAGGGCCAGGACCAGCGCGCCGAGGCGCAGCCAACCCACACTCGCATCGCCCTTGATGGTCTCGTAGCCGATCTGCTGCTGCAGCGAGGTGAACACCTGCTTGAGCTGCTCCAGACTCGACGCGGTGTAGGCGTCACCGCCGGACAGCTGGGCTATCTTCTTCAGCATCTCGTCGTCGACAGGAACCGGCTGCCGCTGGTCGTTGATCTCGACGTAGCCGTACGGGGTACCGAAGGACACCGTCGAGATCGGCACGCCCTGGTCTTTGGCGGTGCGGGCAGCGGTGTAGGCACCCTTGGGGTTGTCCGGGTTGGACGGCACCGTCTCCTTGCCGTCGGACATCAGCACGATGCGGGCCGGCGGCGGCGCGTCCCCTCCGCCGATGACGGCGCCAACGGTCGCGATGGCCTGCAGCGCGGTGAAGATGCCTTCACCGGTGGCGGTCCGGTCGGCGAGCTGCAGCTTGTCGATCGCGAGCTTGGTGGCGTCACGGTTGGTGGTCGGCGACACCAGCACGGTGGCGGTGCCCGCGTAGGCGATCAGGCCGAGGTTGATACCGGGGGTCAGCTGATCGGCGAACTGTTTGGCGGCTTCCTGCGCGGCCGCCAGTCGACTCGGTGCCACGTCGGTGGCGCGCATGGACTGCGAGACGTCGATGACCAGCATCACCACCGCGCGGTTACGCGGAATCCGGACGTCGTTGGTGGGCCCGGCCATCGCGATGGTCAGCAGCGTCAGCGCGGCGATCAGCAGAATCGCCGGGAGGTGGCGCCATTTCGCCGGCCGCTTCGGGGCGACGCTTTCCAGCAGCTCCATATTCGCGAAGCGCAGCACGCGCCGGCTCCTGGCCCGCTGCACTACCAGGTAGAGCACGACCAGCCCGGCGATCACCACGAAGAACAGCAGGAACCACAGGTGTTCGAAACCGGACAACGAGAGCGGTCCGAGCAGCGGCAATGTCATGAAAAGAGGCCTGTCATTCCTGTCATGGGCGGGGCGCCGGCGTCATGCCAGGGCCCCGCGGCGGCGGGACGCCACGAAGCGGACGATGTCAGCGATCCAGTCACGGTCGGTGCGCAACGTCAGGATGGGCGCGTTGCAGCGCCGGAAGGTCCGGGCCACCTCGGCGCGGTGTGCCGAGGCCGCTTTGCCGAAGTCGTCGCGCAGCTGGGCGTCGATGGTGAACTCGCGGGTGACCCCGGACTCGGTGTCCTGCAGGATCACGTCGCCGACGTCGGGCAGCTCGACATCACGAGGATCGAGCACCTCGATGCCGAGCACCTCGTGGCGGGCGGCGATGGCCCGCAGGGACCGCATCCACGTGATGGGGCCGAGGAAGTCGCTGATCACCACTGCCATTCCGCGCCGGCGTTCGGGCCTGCGCAGCGCATCGATAGCGGCATTGAGATCCCCACGGACACCCGGTGCGGCCTTCGGCATGGTCGCGATGGTCCGCAGCATCGACTGCTCATGCTGCCGACCGGACAGCGCGGGCACCCGGGTGATCGTGTCGCCGTTGGCGATGATCGCGCCGAGCCGGTTGCCGCCGCCGCTGTTCAGATAGGTGATGGCCGCCGCGGCCGCCACCGCCAGATCGCGTTTTTCGCAGTTGGCGGTGCCGAAATCCAGGCTGGCGGACATGTCGACCACCAGCCAGGTCTCCAGCTCCCGATCGGCGATCATCTGCCGCACGTGCGGCACCTGGGTACGCGCCGTGACCGACCAGTCCATCCGGCGTACGTCGTCGCCGGGCTGGTAGATCCGCGAATCTCCTGGCTCGGACCCTGGACCGGGGATCAGCCCGAGGTGATCACCGTGCAGGACACCGTCGAGCTTGCGCTTGATGGTGAGCTCCAGCGTCCGCAGCGCCGCCGACAGCTTCGGGTCGCCGATCTCGCCGCGCTGGAACGATGGCGGCGCGACGGTGTGCGGATCGCTCACCGACCGCCAGCCGGTACGGACGCCGGCTGCGCAGGTGCGCCGGGTATCACCGGGGGCACTGAATGCCCTTGCTGCGACACAGCATTCACCTGCGGCAATGCGACCGTCTGCAGGATCCGGTTGATCACCGTCTCGGCGGCGATATCGTCGGCCAGCGCGTCGTAGGTCAGGACCAGGCGGTGCCGCAGCACGTCCGGGATGACCTCGATGACGTCCTGCGGGATGACGTAGTCGCGCCCGCGCACCAGCGCCAGGGCCCGGGCGGCGGCGACCACACCGAGCGACGCACGCGGGGACGCACCGAACGCGATCCACGCCTTGACGTCGGGCAGGCCGAACTGCTCGGGCTGGCGGGTGGCGGTGATGACGCGCACGACATAGTCGACCAGCGCGTGGTGCACGAAGTTGTTGGCCGCCAGATCTTGCAGGCGCAGCAGATCGCCCGGGTTCAAGATCTGCTTGGGCTCCGGCGGCGTCACGCCCATCCGGTAGATGATCTCGCGCTCTTCTTCCGGCGTCGGGTAGTCGACGTTGATCTTGAAGAGGAAGCGGTCGCGCTGAGCTTCCGGCAGCGGGTAGACGCCCTCGTTCTCGATCGGGTTCTGCGTGGCCATCACGAGGAACGGCTTGGGCAGCGGGTAGGTCTTTCCGCCGATCGAGATCTTGCGCTCGGCCATCACCTCGAGCAGTGCCGATTGCACCTTCGCGGGGGCACGGTTGATCTCGTCGGCGAGCAGGAAGTTGACCACCACCGGGCCGAGTTCGATGTCGAACTCCTCCTTGCCCTGGCGGTAGATCCGGGTCCCGATGATATCGGTGGGCACCAGGTCGGGGGTGAACTGAATGCGCGCGAATGTGCCGCCGACGACCTTGGCGAACGTCTCGACGGCCAGGGTCTTGGCCACACCGGGGACGCCTTCCAGGAGCACGTGCCCCTTGGCGAGCAGACCGACCAAGATGCGCTCGACCAGCTGGTCCTGACCGACGATGATGCGCTTGACCTCGAAGATCGCCCGCTCAAGAGTGTGCACCTCGGCGGCGAGTCCGTTCGCGCCGCCAGCCTGCGGGGGCGGCCCCTGGGGGCCTGAAGGCACAGGAGCACCCGTTGACGGCGGGGCCGCGTGCGCGCCGGGCGCACCCCCCGGCGTGTAGTTGGGCGACCCACCTGGTGACGTCATCGACAATCCTCCACAGCTGTTCAAACTCGACAGGGCAGCGACCTGCCCGACTCAACTATTCCAGGCACTCCGGGATCCGTCGACGTCCCGGTACCCGTGGCGGCAGTTTGCTCAGCCCGCTCTCAGGCGCGCGGGAGCCGGTCCATCCATGAAACGGTGTAGTCAGGACTCGATGATGCGCGCCAGGTACGGCGACATACCAGCGGTACGGACCGGGCTGACGGCGACCTGTCCCTTCGCCGAGGACGCCTCCAGCATCTGCCCGTTACCGAGATAGATGGTGACGTGCTGGCTGCCGCCGGGACCGTAGAAGATCAGGTCGCCGCGCTTGGCCTGAGACGGCGGAATGTGCCTGCCGGTGTTGTATTGGTCGCCGGAGTATTTGGGGATCAGCACCCCGACACCGGCGAAAGCGAAACGGGTGAAACCGGAGCAGTCGTAGCCGATCTTGCCGGCGTCCTGCTCGACCCCGGGCCCCGGCCCAGTGGGAGTGCCGCCTCCCCATGAATACGGCACTCCCATCTGGGACGCTCCCCGGCGGATCACGTACTCGATCGCCGCCGGGCCGCGGACCCGGCCTGGCGCCACCGATTCGGGGGCGCCACCGATCCCGAGGCTGGACAAGAAGCTTCGGCCCAGGTTCATCGTCGCCTGAGTGGCCTGCGCGGTGGCGGCCAGCGACGCGTTGGCGATGGCCAGTGGATCCCCCGGCGCCCCTGCACTGAGCAGCTTGGGAAGCGTCGGATCCCACCCACCGGCGTCGGGGTCGGCCGACGCCGGTATCGCAAGACCTACCAATAGCCCGATCGCCACCAACAATGTCCCGATCGGACGTAGGTAACGAAAAAGCTCACGGCGCATAGATACTCAACCCATCAGTATTCGATGTAGCGGACGACGTACGGGGTCATGCCACTGGTACGGACCGGCGAGATCTTCACGTTCGAGCCGGTGTAGGGAGCCTCGAGCATCTGACCCTGCCCGAGATACAAGGTGACGTGCTGGCTGCCGCCGGGTCCGTAGAAGATGACATCGCCGCGGCGCATCTGCGACGACGGAATCTGGCGTCCCATGTTGTACTGCGAACCCGAGTAGTGCGGCAGTTTGATGCCGACCCCCGCGAAGGCGTAGAGGATCAGCCCTGAGCAGTCGAAACCCACTGTGCCCGAACCGGAGTCGATTCCGTTGCTGGGCCCGGCCGCGGTCCCACCGCCCCAGGAGTAGGGCACACCCATCTGGGACATCGCGCGCTTGATCACATATTCCGAAGCCTGCTGACCGTAGACCCGCGGAATCGCGCCATTGTTGATGCCGGTGGAGTCGGGCGCGAGGATGCCCAGCTTCTGCAGGAACTTCTTGCCCATATCGGCGGTGGCCTGGGCAGAGGTCGACCCGATCTGCAGGATCGCATTGACGATCGCGATCGGATCACCGGAGACGAAGGCGCTGGGCACCATCGGCAGCGTGGTGTCCCACTGGCTCACATCGCCGTAGGGCACCGAAGCAGCCGGAGCGGCGTTGTGATCCCAGTCTCCTGCCTGCGCGGCGCCGGGTGTCGCTGCGGGCGCCGCCGGCCGCGCGGCCGGCGATATCCCGGTCGGAGCCGAGAACTGCCGCGCGGCATCGAGTTTCGCCTGTGCGGACGCGCGTTCGGCGGCGAGCTTGTCGATCTGCGCCTTCTGGTCGGCGAATGTCTGCTGCGAGGCCGCCAGCGTCGCGACGGCACTGTCCTGGCTCGACTGCGCGTCATTGGCAGCCTGGTCGGCCTTCTGCTTGGCCAGTCGCGCCATCGACTCCTTGTTCACCTGCTCGGTCCTGGCGCGCTGGAGGTCGGCCATCACCTGACCGGAGCTGGCGGCCAGGGTCTGCCCGGCGGTGGCCGTCGCGATCATGTCTTCGGGGTTCGTCGCGCCGAGCAAGGCGCCGGAAGGCCCGTTGACGTACGTGGCCGCCGCGAAGGTGTCGAAGCGCCGTTGGGCGTCGGCGATAGCCGCGTTGGTGTCCTTGACGGCCTGCTCGCTGGCGTCGAGATCCTGCTGCGCGGTCGCCGCGTTATCGCGTGCGGTCTGGACGTCGACCAGAGCCTTGTTGACGCTTTCCTGCTGCGACTGCACGGCCGCACCGATGTCTTGCAGCTTCTGGTTGGCATTGGCTACGTCGGCGATCAACGCGGCCAGTGCAGGCGGACCCGAATCCGGTTCTGCCACAGCCAATCCGGGCGTGCTCAACAGCAGCGCGAGGGTCAGCAAG
The DNA here is from genome assembly GCF_025822605.1 of Mycolicibacterium komossense. GTDB lineage: Bacteria > Actinomycetota > Actinomycetes > Mycobacteriales > Mycobacteriaceae > Mycobacterium > Mycobacterium komossense. The sequence continues at coordinate 349,445 of NZ_JACKTY010000028.1, forward strand.
GGAGATGCCCCGTGCACGCGTCTCATTCGACTCTCGTCTCCTATGGCTCAACTCAACCGGGCGGTGCCAGCGCCCAGCGGTCACTGGAGGCACAACTGCAACATTAGGCACCGTTTGCACCGTACGTCACAACTGACGCTAAAGAAACATCAGTCACAAATTACAGATATGTAATTAAAATGAACGTGACCTAATAGTGACCTTTTGAATTTGCCGAATGGTCGGCGAGAGTGTCAGTTATCGCTGGTAGGAGCGATTTCGACGGACTGGTGGGATTGCTTGCCCTTGACCTGGAGAAAACGCGTCACGCCGATCGCGAGGAATACCGCGAGCGTCAGCACGATGGTGAATGCGGTATAGGGAAACACGCCCGTATGTAACTGACTAACGAAGTTCTCCGCCGACTGCACAGGGTTCCCGGTCTTGGCCAGATCCTCACCGGCCTCGAGCGTCGCCCGGTCGTACGTCGGACTGTACGAACCGGCGGCAGTCGGGCTCAGCACCAGGACGGTGGCATCGGGATTGGCCGCTCCGACCACGGTCGCGATATCGCGCAGCGGAGTGTCGATCGGCGGACTGTGATCGACCACGACGATCTTGAGGTCGATGCCCTCACGGTGCGCATCGGCGACGACCTGGAGAAGTCCGGGCTCGACAGCGGCGGGGGCGCTGACACCGTCGGATTTCACCTCCGCCTGGACGGCGTTGATGTCGACATCCTGCGGGATGTAGGCGGGCAGGAACGGAATGATCTGCGGCCCGGGCATGCGACCCCACTTCTCTCTTCGCTGACTGTGTTCGTCTTTTCAGCACACGCTGCCAGCACGGTACGCGACGGTCCGGGCGTCGGGTGGCAGCACTCGCCCTACGACGGAAGACTGGACTGGTGCAGACCCCGAATCGCCCCCGAAGTTTTGCAGGACAAGCGTACTGTTAGGCTTGGGGCCGATCGTGGACACAGCCCGTCTGCGAAGAAAACCAAATGCCGGGAGTTGATGTGACCAGCAAGAATTCCTTTGGAGCGCACGACACGCTCAAGGTCGGAGACAACAGCTACGAGATCTACCGCCTCGACGCGGTGCCCGGGGCCGAGAAGCTTCCCTACAGCCTGAAAGTCCTCGCCGAGAACCTCTTGCGCACCGAGGACGGCGCCAACATCACCAAGGATCACATCCAGGCGATCGCCAATTGGGATCCCAAGGCCGATCCGAGCATCGAGATCCAGTTCACCCCCGCCCGCGTGGTGATGCAGGACTTCACCGGGGTGCCGTGCATCGTCGACCTCGCCACCATGCGCGAAGCCGTCGGCGACCTGGGTGGTGACGCCGAGAAGGTCAACCCGCTGGCCCCTGCCGAACTCGTCATCGACCACTCCGTCATCGTCGATGTCTTCGGTAACGCGGGCGCCTTCGAGAAGAACGTCGAGATCGAATACGGCCGCAACGGCGAGCGCTACCAATTCCTGCGCTGGGGCCAGGGCGCCTTCGACGACTTCAAGGTGGTCCCGCCCGGCACCGGCATCGTGCACCAGGTCAATATCGAATACCTCGCGCACGTCACCATGACCCGCGACGGCGTCGCCTACCCGGACACCTGTGTGGGCACCGACAGCCATACCACCATGGTCAACGGTCTCGGTGTGCTCGGCTGGGGCGTCGGCGGCATCGAAGCCGAGGCCGCCATGCTCGGCCAGCCCGTCTCGATGCTCATCCCCCGCGTCGTCGGTTTCAAGCTGTCCGGCGAGATCAAGCCCGGCGTGACTGCGACCGACGTGGTCCTCACTGTCACCGAAATGCTGCGCAAGCATGGCGTGGTCGGCAAGTTCGTCGAGTTCTACGGCAAGGGCGTAGCGGAAGTGCCGCTGGCCAACCGGGCCACCCTGGGCAACATGAGCCCCGAATTCGGTTCCACCGCAGCGATCTTCCCGATCGATGACGTGACCGTCGACTACCTGCGCCTGACCGGCCGCAGCGAGGAGCAGCTCGCGCTGGTCGAGGCCTACGCCAAGGCCCAGGGCATGTGGCACGACGCCGACAAGGAGCCCGTCTTCTCCGAATACCTGGAACTCGACCTCGGCGACGTCGTGCCATCCATTGCCGGACCGAAGCGCCCGCAGGACCGGATCCTGCTCTCGGAGTCCAAAGTCGCGTTCCGCAAGGACATTCACAACTACGTCGAGGAAAACCACCCGACGCCCGAGACCAAGCTCGACGAGGCCGTCGACGAGTCATTCCCCGCCAGCGACTCGGTGTCGCTGTCCTTCGCCGACGCCGATTCTGTCGACGTTCAATCCGCCGCCAACGGCGCCGAGGGCAGGCCGTCCAAGCCTGTGAAGGTGCGCTCCGACGAGCAGGGCGAGTTCGTCCTGGACCATGGTGCCGTCGTCGTCGCGGCGATCACCTCCTGCACCAACACCTCCAACCCGTCGGTGATGCTCGGTGCCGCCCTGCTGGCCCGCAACGCCGTCGAGAAGGGGCTGACGTCCAAGCCGTGGGTCAAGACGTCGATGGCCCCAGGCTCTCAGGTGGTCAACGACTACTACGAGAAGGCCGGCGTCTGGCCGTATCTGGAGAAGCTGGGCTTCTTCCTGGTCGGCTACGGCTGCACCACCTGCATCGGCAACACCGGCCCGCTGCCGGACGCCATCTCCAAGGCCATCAACGAGCAAGACCTCACGGTCACCGCCGTGCTGTCGGGCAACCGTAACTTCGAGGGTCGTATCTCCCCCGACGTCAAGATGAACTACCTGGCGTCACCGCCACTGGTGATCGCCTATGCACTGGCCGGCACCATGGACTTCGACTTCGAAACCGAGCCGCTCGGCCAGGACAACGACGGTAACGACGTCTTCCTCAAGGACATCTGGCCGTCGTCGAAGGAGATCTCCGATGTGATCGCGTCGTCGATCAACCGGAAGATGTTCACCGACAGCTACGCGGATGTCTTCAAGGGCGACGAGCGCTGGCAGAACCTGCCGACCCCGGAGGGCAAGACCTTCGACTGGGACCCGAAGTCGACCTACGTGCGCAAGCCCCCGTACTTCGACGGCATGCCCGCCGAGCCCGCTCCGGTCACCAATATCACCGGCGCCAGAGTTCTTGCACTGCTTGGCGATTCGGTGACCACCGACCACATCTCACCAGCCGGCAACATCAAGCAGGGCACCCCGGCGGCGGAGTATCTCGAGGCCAACGGCGTCGCCAAGTTGGACTACAACTCCTACGGCTCACGCCGTGGCAACCACGAGGTGATGATCCGCGGCACGTTCGCGAACATCCGCCTCAAGAACCAGTTGCTCGACGACGTCTCCGGCGGCTACACCCGCGACTTCACCCAGGATGGCGGCCCGCAGGCCTTCATCTACGACGCCGCGCAGAACTATGCGGCACAAGGTATTCCGCTGGTGGTGCTGGGCGGTAAGGAGTATGGCTCCGGCTCCTCGCGCGACTGGGCGGCCAAGGGCACCAGCCTGCTCGGCGTGCGCGCGGTCATCACCGAGTCGTTCGAACGTATCCACCGCTCCAACTTGATCGGGATGGGCGTGGTCCCGCTGCAGTTCCCGGCCGGCGAGTCGGCGGCATCGCTGAAGCTCGACGGCACGGAGGTGTTCGACATCTCCGGCATCGACGCGCTCAACGAGGGCACGACGCCGAAGACCATGCACGTCACCGCCACCAAGGATGACGGCAGCAAGGTCGAATTCGATGCGGTGGTGCGCATCGACACTCCCGGCGAGGCGGATTACTACCGCAACGGCGGAATCCTGCAGTACGTGCTGCGCAACATGCTCAAGTCCGGCTAGCGGATGCCCAGGGTCAGCGAGGATCATCTGGCGGCGCGCCGCCGCCAGATCCTCGATGGCGCGCGGCGGTGCTTCGCCGAATATGGCTACGACAAGGCCACCGTGCGCCGGCTCGAGCAGACCATCGGTCTGTCGCGGGGAGCGATCTTCCATCACTTCCGCGACAAGGATTCGCTGTTTTTCGAGCTGGCGCGCGAAGATGCCGAGCGCATGGCCGATGTCGCCTCCCGGGAAGGCCTGATTCAGGTGATGCGGGACATGCTGGCCGCACCCGATCAGTTCGACTGGCTGGCCACCCGGCTGGAGATCGCGCGCAAGTTGCGCAACGACCCGGTCTTTCACCAGGGCTGGGCGGAGCGCTCGGCCGAACTGTCGGCGGCGACGACGGATCGATTGCGCCGGCAGAAACAGGCGGGCCGACTACGTGATGACGTGCCCGGCGATGTGCTGCAGTGCTACCTGGACCTCGTGCTCGACGGACTGGTCGCCAGGCTGGCCTCGGGTGAAGACGTGAAGCGGCTCAGCGGGGTGCTGGATCTGGTCGAGGCCTCGGTGCGACAGCGCTGACGCTGATGCAGCGCTAAGGCACGCGGCGGCGGTGGTTGGGGCCGCCACGCCCGCGCAGCGGTGTGCCCGATTCGATCAGCATGGAGTGGATCGATCCGTACGAACGTCCCGTCGACGCCACCAACGTGCGGATGCTGGCGCCCCCCTCGTAGGCGTTGCGGAGATCGTGCAGCAGTTGATCTCGCGCTGCATTGGGTTTCCTCAACTACGCCTCCCCGCGGTAACCGGCCCCCGAATCCGCTAAGCGTAGGAAACAGCACCCCGTGGCGTGACCGGAATCACGAGATCGCCTGTGGGAGTTGTCAGGCGAGTTCGATCAGTTCCCGGTATTCGTCCGACCAGTAGTCCTCGGTGCCATCGGGCAGCAGCACCACCCGTTGCGGCTCCAGAGCCTCGGCGGCCCCCGGATCGTGGGTCACCAGCACGACCGCGCCTTGGTAGCTGCGCAGAGCGTCGAGCACCTGCTCACGCGAGGCGGGGTCGAGGTTGTTGGTCGGCTCGTCCAACAGCAGCACGTTGGCGGTCGAGGCCACCAGACCGGCGAGCGCCAGCCTGGTCTTCTCGCCGCCGGACAGCGTGCCCGCGGGCTGGTCGAGCTGCGGGCCGGTGAACATGAATGCGCCGAGCAGACTGCGCAGTTCCTGTTCGCCGGTGTCGGGTGCCGCGTGCCGGATGTTCTCCCACACCGAGGCACCGCCGTCGATGGTGTCGTGTTCCTGGGCGAAGTAGCCCAGCTTAAGACCGTGCCCAGGTTCGATGGCGCCGGCGTCTGCCTTCTCCACTCCCGCCAGAATGCGCAACAGCGTGGTCTTACCCGCACCGTTGAGGCCGAGGACGACGACCCGCGATCCCTTGTCGATGGCCAGGTCGACACCGGTGAAGATCTCCAGCGAGCCGTAGTTCTTGGTCAGTCCCTTGGCCACCAGCGGCGTCCGCCCACACACCGCCGGGGTGGGGAACCGGATCTTGGCGACCTTGTCAGCGACCCGCTCATCGTCGAGCTCGGCGATCATGCGTTCGGCCCGTCGCAGCATATTCTGCGCTGCAACAGCTTTCGTGGCCTTGGCACCCATCTTGGCGGCCTGGGTGCGCAGCGCGGAGGCTTTCTTCTCGGCGTTGGCCCGCTCTCGGCGCCGACGCTGTTCGTCGGTGGCGCGGGCATCGAGATACTTCTGCCAGCCCATGTTGTAGACGTCGGCCTCACCGCGCACCGCGTCGAGGAACCACACCCGGTTGACGACGTCGGCGAGCAGCTCCACGTCGTGGCTGATCACCACCAGTCCCCCGGTGTGGTTCTGCAGGAAGGAGCGCAGCCAGCCGATCGAGTCGGCGTCGAGGTGGTTGGTCGGCTCGTCCAACAGCAGAGTCGTGTCAGAGCCGGAACCCGTGTCGCTGGCCGCGAACAGGATGCGGGCCAGTTCGACGCGCCGGCGCTGCCCTCCGGACAGCGTCCGCAACGGCTGCGTCAGGATCCGTTCGGGCAGACCGAGACTGGCGCAGATCCGGCCTGCCTCGCTTTCGGCGGCGTAGCCACCGAGTGCAGAGAAGCGCTCCTCCAGGACGCCGTACCGCCGTACCGCCTTGTCGCGGGTGGCGTCGTCGGCGACTTCGGCCATCAAGGCCTGTTGCTTTTCCAGTTCGGATAGCAGCGTGTCCAGGCCCCGCGCCGAGAGCACCCGGTCACGCGCCAGCATGTCGAGGTCACCTTCGCGCGGATCCTGTGGCAGGTAGCCGATCTCGCCGGTACGGTCGATCGCACCGGCATAGGGCTCACCTTCGCCGGCGAGGATTCGCATGGTGGTGGTCTTGCCTGCGCCGTTGCGCCCGACGAGCCCGATCCGGTCGCCCGGCTGAATCCGCAGCGCGGGTCCTTCAGCGGACAACAGGGTTCGCGCTCCAGCGCGGACCTCGAGGTCCGTTGCGGTGATCACGGTGACGCTCCTAGTGCTTTCTTGCGGGCGGCACCGCAAACACGGTGCTGCTATTTGTCGTCGGCTTTACTTCTCATCAGAGAAAGCCGGGGCTCGCTGCTCCGCGCGCGCCGCCACCGCTTCTTCAAAGTTCCGGGTGAGCAGGCGTACATAGAGTTGGCCCAGGCCTTCCGCCTGCATGTGCCCCTCCAGAGTAACGGCGTCCAGTCCACTCCACAGCGTGCGTTTGGTCAACTCGATACCCGGGCGGGAGAAACCGGCGATCCGCTCGGCCATGTCGTAACAGGTCGCCAGCAGCTCGTCGTCCGGGACCTGACGCGACACCAGGCCGATGCGCTCGGCCTCGACAGCGTCCACATCGCGGCCGGTCAACATCACTTCGAAAGCCCGCGACGTGCCGATGGCCCGCGGCAACAGGAAGCTCAGGCCCAGCTCGCTGGCCGTCAACCCGTTGTTGATCCCCGCGGCCCGGAAATAGGCCGCCGCACCGGCGACCCTGATATCGCAGGCCAGCGCCAGACACAGCCCGCCCCCGATCGCGGCCCCGTTGACCGCGGCGATCACCGGTTGGTGCAGTTTGCGCAGCGCCAGGATGACGTCGTCGAGCACCTCCATCGAGCGCAACGCGAAACTGGGCCTGGTCAGGCCGTCGACATGCGGGACGCTACCTGCCGACTTGTGGTCGGCACCCGAGGAGAACCCGCGCCCGGCGCCGGTGAGTACCACTGCGCGCACGTCGTTGTCGTAGGTGATCTCGTCGAGCACCCGCTTCAACGGGACCATGACATCGAACGCCATCGAGTTCATCCGCTCGGGGCGGTTCAGGGTGACCAACGCCACATGCGGGCGAGGGCGCTCGACAACGACAAACTCGGAACCGGATTCAGAGGTCACGGGACTGCACGCTATCGCGTGCGTCCCGCCCGCAGACGCCGCTTACTCGGGTTGGCTGGCCGATTCGGCCGCAATGGCGGCGTCGACGTCGAAATCTTTGACCTGCTGGATCAGATCTTCCAAGGCCGCCGGCGGAAGAGCGCCGGCCTGGTTGAACACCAGCTTGCCCTTCTTGAACGCCATCAGCGTCGGGATGGAGCGGATCTGCGCCGCGGAGGCGAGCTCCTGCTCCGCCTCGGTGTCCACCTTCACGTGTACCACGTCCGGATGCTTCTCCGACGAGGCGGCGAAGGTCGGGGCGAAGGAGCGACACGGACCGCACCACGACGCCCAGAAATCCACCAGCACGATGTCGTTGTCGTTGATGGTGTCGTTGAACTTGTCTGCGGTCAGGTCTTGAGTAGCCACGTTTCTCCTAACATTGGCGTCACTGTGAATGTTCCCAGCTACGACGCGGCCGCACCAGTCCAGTAGGTGCCCCTCACAGGTGGTTGCGGCCGCGCTCGAAGAAGTCGACGATGCTGTCCGTCAGATCCGTTTCCGATACGGCGAGATCCAGCGCCCGCGCGGCGCCGAACGGAGCATTCCAAAACTCACCGGACCGCGACTGCCAGGGGCTGACATAGGCATAGGCCCGCTCGTGGAACGAATCCCCGGGCGAAACACCGTAATTCACCTCGTCGACCACGACGGAGACATCGAAGTGCTCCGGCCAGAGCACCGGATGCTCGTCGGGCGCGAACGTCACCAACGCCTGACCGCCGGCATACAGACTGCGGTACACGTCGTTGGCGGCCGCGGCGTCGAGATCCAGCACGGCGTCGGCGGGCAATGGATCCACCACGGTGTAGACGCCTTCGGGTGGGCCGAACGCCAGCCCCGTCGCCTGCTCCAGCGCGGGCAGCGGACCCGACAGCGCGACGCGTCCCTCCGGCCAGGCGAAATCGGTGCCCTGGACTTCGACCGGCAGGGCGGTCCCGACGAAACCGGCGGGTCGGACCGCCAACCGGATCGTGCCCGTCGCCCGGAACTGCGGACCGGCGAGCAGGCTCTCGGCGATACCGCGAAGCTGCCTGCAGGTGGTGGTGTACGCGTCGATGGCCACGGTTCTCTGTCTACTAGGGACTCGCCGCCGGCGAAACGCCAGGACTCAAAGTCAGGTTCTGTCCGGTCGGCGGCCCCGCCGGCGTCTCCGGGGCGGTCGTGGCGGGGGCATCGCTCTGCCCCGACACCATCGCCGCCGGGTTGGGCGCGCTGACGGTGCTGGCACCAGAGCCCAACGATTCCTCGGCCAACCCGATGCACTCGTAGGAATTGTGTCCTGTGCACGGTACGCCGTCGACCTCTGGCGCACCGCCGAACACCGACGGCGTCAGCTCGATGATCGACGGCGAAAGCTCGGGGACGCACACCTCGGTGAAGAGGTCTTCAGACTCCCCCACCGGGCATTTGGCCGATATCGCCGTGACGGGTGCCATGACCGCCAGCGCACCCAATACGATCACCGTCACCGTCGCCGCGATACCGCTGAACAACAACACCTTGCGCACCGCCAAGGGAAAAGCCGTCAACGCCTGCACCCGCCCGATGATGTGAAAGCTGTTGTCTCAGACGGTAAACCCGAGGGCCCGCAGCTGTTCGCGGCCATCCTCGGTGATCTTGTCCGGGCCCCACGGTGGATTCCAGACCCAGTTGATCTTGATGTCGTTGACCAGGCCGGCACCTACCAAAGCGTTGCGCGACTGATCCTCGATCACATCAGTCAGCGGGCACGCCGCCGACGTCAGCGTCATATCGATCAACGCCACCTTGCCGGTGTCACCCTGCTCGATGCCCAGGCCGTAGACCAGGCCGAGATCGACCACGTTGATCCCCAGCTCGGGGTCGACGACATCGCGCATCGCCTCTTCGAGATCGGCGAGCGTCTCCTCATCCAGCTGTTCGCTCATCGTCCATCTCCTCAGTTGCCTCGGCCAGTGCGGCCTTGAACGCTGTCCAACCCAGCAGCGCGCATTTGACCCGCGCCGGATACTTCGACACCCCGGCGAAGGCGATACCGTCGCCGATCACGTCCTCGTCACCCTCGACGCTGCCGCGCGAGGAGATCATCTCCGTGAACGCCGCCACCGTCTCCAGGGCGGCGTCGACACTGCTCCCGATCACCTGGTCGGTGAGCACCGAGGTCGCGGCCTGACTGATCGAGCAGCCCTGCCCGTCATAGGAGATGTCGGTAACCGTCTCACCGTCGTCGGATAGCGCGACGCGCAGCGTGACTTCGTCACCGCAGGTCGGATTGACGTGATGGACCTCGGCGCCGAAAGGCTCACGCAGACCGCGATGATGCGGGTGCTTGTAGTGGTCCAGGATCACTTCCTGGTACATCTGTTCCATTCTCACGGCGGATCAGTCCCGCCCGAAGAATTCGAGCGCCCGGCGCACACCCGCGACCAGCCGGTCGACCTCGTCGAGAGTGTTGTACACCGCGAACGAAGCCCTGGCGGTGGCGGCGATCCCGAAGCGGCGGTGCAACGGCCACGCGCAGTGGTGACCGACGCGCACGGCGACCCCGTCGTCATCGAGCACCTGCCCGACATCGTGTGCGTGGACTCCGTCGACGACGAACGACACCGGCGAGCCGCGATGAGCCATCCGCGTCGGGCCGATGATGCGCACACCGGGGATGTCGGTGAGGCCCTGCACTGCCGCAGCCACCAGCTCCCGCTCGTGAACCGCGACCACGTCCATCCCGATCGCAGACAGGTACCGCGCCGCGGCGGCCAGACCGACGACCTGTGAGGTCATCGGAGTACCCGCCTCGAACCGCTGCGGGGCCGGCGCGTAGGTGGCGGCCTCCATGGTGACGGTTTCGATCATCGAGCCACCGGTCAGGAACGGCGGCATCGCATTGAGCAGTTCGCGCCGACCGTAAAGCACACCGATTCCGTTGGGCCCCAGCATCTTGTGCCCGGAAAAGGCGGCATAGTCGACATCGAGTCCGTGGAAGTCGACGGGCTCGTGCGGCACTGACTGGCAGGCGTCGAGCACTGTCAGCGCTCCGACGGCTTTGGCCCGCGCCACCAACTCGCCGACCGGCGCGATGGCGCCGGTGACGTTCGAGTGATGGGTGAAGGCGACAACTTTCACCGACGAGTCGAGCTGCAGCGAGTCCAGGTCGATCCGGCCGTCGTCGGTGACTCCATACCACTTGAGGGTCGCGCCGGTCCGGCGCGCGAGTTCCTGCCACGGGATCAGGTTCGCGTGGTGCTCCAACTCGGTGGTGACGATGACGTCGCCGGGGCCGACTGCGCGATCGAACCTGTTGTCGCCCAAAGCATACGAGACCAGATTCAGCGACTCGGTGGCGTTCTTGGTGAACACCAGCTCGTCAGGGTCAGCGCCGACGAACGCCGCGATGTCCGCCCGGCCCTGCTCGTAGGCGTCGGTGGACTCCTCCATCAACTGGTGGGCCCCGCGGTGCACCGCCCCGTTGGAGGTCAGCAGGAAATCCCGCTCGGCGTCGAGCACGGCGAGCGGCTTCTGCGACGTTGCACCGGAATCCAGATAGGCCAACTGATGGCCGCCACGCATGACCCGGCTCAGAATTGGAAAGTCAGCCCTGGTCGCAGCCAGATCCAGTGCCGGCCCCTGGCTCACCGAGATCGTCATGGCGATACCCCTAGGACCCTGCGGACGCGGCCTGCGTAAAGCGCTCGTAGCCGTGCTCTTCGAGCTCATCGGCCAGCTCAGGCCCGCCGGACTGAACGATACGTCCGTCGAAAAACACATGCACGAAAGCGGGGCGGATGTAGCGCAGGATGCGGGTGTAGTGCGTGATCAGCAGCAGGCCGCCGTGCTCGGTTTCCGCATACCGGTTGACGCCCTCGCTGACGATGCGCAGCGCGTCGACGTCCAGGCCCGAGTCGGTCTCGTCGAGGATCGCGATCTTCGGCTTGAGCAGGCCGAGCTGCAGGATCTCGTGACGCTTCTTCTCGCCGCCGGAGAATCCTTCGTTGACGCTGCGCTCGGAGAACGCCGGGTCGATGTCCAGATCGGACATCGCCGACTTGACCTCTTTGACCCAGTGCCGCAGCTTCGGTGCTTCGCCGCGCACCGCGGTGGCGGCCGTCCGCAGGAAATTCGACATCGAGACGCCGGGCACCTCGATGGGGTACTGCATCGCGAGGAACAGCCCGGCGCGGGCGCGCTCGTCGACGCTCATCGCCAGCACGTCGTCGCCGTCGAGGGTGATCGATCCCGAGGTGACGGTGTACTTCGGATGACCGGCAATGGCGTAGGACAGCGTGGACTTGCCGGATCCGTTGGGGCCCATCACCGCATGCGTCTCACCGGACCGCACCGTCAGGTTGACGCCCTTGAGGATCTCGATGTCGGCCGCGCCGCTGGGGTCCTTGACGCTGACGTGCAGATCTTTGATTTCCAGAGTGGTCATGATTGGGCTGCTTTCGATTCCGTGATCGCTAGTTCTCGTTCAATTGCTTCGGTGAGGCGCTCGCGCACCTGCGGGACAGCGATCTTCGCGATGATCTCGCCGAAGAAGCCCCGCACCACCAGTCGCCGCGCCTGATCCTCGGGAATTCCGCGGGCGCGCAGGTAGAAAAGCTGTTCGTCGTCGAAACGGCCGGTGGCACTGGCGTGCCCGGCGCCGGCGATCTCACCGGTCTCGATCTCCAGGTTGGGCACCGAGTCGGCGCGGGCGCCGTCGGTCAGTACCAGGTTGCGGTTCGCTTCGTAGGTGTCGGTGCCGGTGGCTTCGGCACGGATCAGCACGTCGCCGATCCACACCGTGTGCGCGTCGGGCTTCTTGGAGTCCGGATCACCTTGCAGCGCACCCTTGTACAGCACATCGGACTTGCAGTTCGGTACGGCGTGATCGACCAGCAGCCGGGATTCGAAGAACTGGCCGTCATCCGCGAAGTATGTACCGAGCAGCTGCGCCTCGCCGCCGGGAGCGGTGAACCGCACGGTCGCGGCGGTCCGCACGACGTCGCCACCGAGCGTGACATTGACGTGGCCGAGCACCGAGTCCTTGCCCAGACGGGCGTGGTGGGCGCTGACGTGGACCATGTCGTCGGCCCAGTCGGCGATCCAGATGACGCCCAGCGCGGCCGCGTCACCGACGATGATCTCGACGTTGTCGGCGTAGGTTCCGCTGCCGCGCAGGTCGACCACCACGATCGCCCGCGACAGTTCCTCGACGCGAATCTGCAGGTGCCCGTAGGCCACTGCACCTTCACCCGGGCCGGCGACGGTGATCTCGATGGGCTCCGCCACCTCGGTATCGCGCTTGACAGTCACCACCGTCGCCGAGTTGAACGACGAAAATGCCTGGGCCGCAACGCGATCGGATGGCACGCCGCCCTGGCCGAGACGTTCGTCGCCGCGGCGGACGGTCTCGACCGTCACACCATCGCGCTCGGAGACCTCGATGACCGCGGTGCCGGTCGCGGGTGCGGTGCCGTCGTGCAGGCCACGGAGTCGCTTGAGCGGAGTGAACCGCCACAGCTCGTCGCGCCCGCCGGGCACCTCGAAGGCATCGACATCGAACGAGGCGAATCGCTCGCCCTTGTTCTTGATGATCCCGGCGGTGCCTTCGACAGCTTCAGTGAGTTGATTCTGAACCATCTAGCCGACCGCGCCTTCCATCTGGAGCTCGATGAGACGATTGAGCTCCAGTGCGTATTCCATCGGCAGTTCCTTGGCGATGGGCTCGACGAAACCGCGCACCACCATCGCCATCGCCTCGTCCTCGGTCATGCCGCGGCTCATCAGGTAGAACAGCTGATCTTCGCTGACCTTCGACACAGTGGCCTCGTGTCCCATCGTGACGTCGTCCTCGCGGATGTCGACGTACGGATAGGTGTCGCTGCGGCTGATCGTATCGACAAGCAGCGCATCACATTTCACACTGGAGCGCGAACCGTGCGCACCCTTGTTGATCTGCACGAGGCCGCGGTAGGACGCCCGTCCGCCGCCGCGAGCGACCGACTTGGAGACGATGTTGGACGACGTGTTCGGCGCCAAGTGCAACATCTTGGCACCGGTGTCCTGATGCTGGCCCTCGCCGGCGAACGCCACCGAGAGCACTTCGCCCTTGGCGTGTTCACCGGTCATCCACACCGCCGGGTACTTCATGGTGACCTTCGAGCCGATGTTGCCGTCGATCCACTCCATGGTGGCGCCGGCTTCGGCGCGGGCCCGCTTGGTGACCAGGTTGTAGACGTTGTTCGACCAGTTCTGGATGGTGGTGTAACGGCAGCGACCACCGGGCTTGACGATGATCTCGACGACGGCCGAGTGCAGCGAATCGCTCTTGTAGATCGGCGCGGTACATCCCTCGACGTAGTGCACATAGGCGTCCTCGTCGACGATGATCAGCGTCCGCTCGAACTGACCCATGTTCTCGGTGTTGATCCGGAAATAGGCCTGCAACGGGATGTCGACGTGCACGCCCTTGGGGACGTAGATGAACGAGCCACCCGACCACACGGCGGTGTTCAGCGCGGAGAACTTGTTGTCCCCGGCGGGGATAACCGTGCCGAAGTACTCCCGGAACAGGTCGGGGTGTTCCTTCAGCGCGGTGTCGGTATCGAGGAAGATGACGCCGAGGGCCTCAAGATCCTCACGGATCGAGTGGTAGACCACCTCGGACTCGTACTGCGCGGCGACACCGGAGACCAGCCGCTGCTTCTCCGCCTCGGGGATGCCGAGCCTGTCGTAGGTGTTCTTGATGTCCGCGGGCAGGTCGTCCCACGTGGCAGCCTGCTTCTCGCTGGAGCGCACGAAGTACTTGATGTTGTCGAAATCGATCCCGTCGAGATCGGAACCCCAGTTCGGCATCGGCTTCTTGCCGAAGGTGCGCAGCGCCTTGAGCCGGATGTCGAGCATCCACTGCGGCTCGCTCTTCTTCGCCGAGATATCGGCCACCACAGCCTCGTTGATGCCCCGCTGAGCGCTCGCTCCGGCCACATCCGAGTCAGCCCAGCCGTAGCCGTACTTGCCCAGCGACGCAATCGTCTCTTCCTGGGTAAGTGGCGTTTCCGGTGTGAGTGTCATAGCGACACACTCCTTATTGCTCTTGTGGTGGCTTCGACGCGGGCTGAGCGCCGAAGGTTTTCTCTCGTCGTGCGTAGTTCAGTGCGCGCCGGGGCTCAGCGGTACGTGGGTGGTACAGGCGCAATCACCGTTGACGATCGTCGCGAGCCGTTGCACGTGGGTACCCAGCACCTCGGCCATCGCGTCCTGCTCGGCCTCGCACAGCTCGGGGAACTCCTCGGCGACGTGCGATACCGGGCAGTGGTGCTGACAGATCTGCACTCCCCTGATCGGCCCGCCGACCCTGGTCGTGGTGGTGGCGTACCCGGCCTTGGTGAACGCGTCGGCTACCCGGTCCGCGGCGCCTTCGATCTCGACTTCGGCATCGCCCCCGGCCGGCTGCACCCCGGCCAGAATCGTGTCGATACGCCTGCGGGCGAACGTCCGGACGGCGTCGTCGCCACCGATCTCCCTCAGCTGCCGCATGGCCGCCGACGCCAGATCGTCGTAAGTGTGCTCGAGCTTGGCCCGCCCGGCCGCCGTCAGCTGGTAGCGCTTGGCGGGACGACCCCGGCCCTCCTGCTGCCAGGCTGCACCCGCATTGGCCTGGGCATCACCGGCATCGATCAATGCGTCGAGGTGACGGCGTACACCGGCGGCGGACAAGCCCAGCCGCTCGCTAATCCGGCCCGCAGTAACCGGACCCGACTCCACGAGCAGGCGGATGATGGCCCTACGGGTGTCACCGTCGTGAGCGGGCGCGGCACCATCGTGCACGCGCGCAGCCTCGAGACGGATTTTCACAACACCAGTGTGACCCAATTCCCGGAACGGGTCCAGCAAGGGCACCCTTATCAAGTCGTCGCGATGCTCACAGGCCCGGACGGGAATAACGCGCCAGTTAGAGTGCTCTGGTGGCAGCCCGCCAACGCTCGCTGAGCTCGTCCATCGCCCGCTGGCACGGCGACGAGCGCACTGTCGGGTCACCGCTGAACGACGCCGAGGTCGTCGCGCTGCGGCGGACCCGGCTCTTCGGTGCCACCGGCACGGTGTTGATGGCGATCGGGGCCTTGGGCGCCGGTGCCCGACCTGTGGTGCAAGACCCGACCTTCGGGGTTCGGCTGCTGAACCTGCCATCGCGCATCCAGACGGTGTCGCTGACGATGACGACCACCGGCGCCGTGATGATGACGCTGGCCTGGTTGATGCTGGGCCGTTTCGCTGTTGGTCAATCGTCCGACTCCTCGTCGCCTCGTACCTCGGCGAACATTCGTCAGACCGCAGGCAAACGCCGGTTGATGTCGCGCAGCCAACTGGACCGCACGCTGATGCTGTGGGCATTGCCGCTACTGGTCGCGCCGCCGATGTACAGCAAGGACGTCTACTCCTATCTGGCGCAGAGCCAGATAGCGCGACTGGGCCTCGACCCCTACCGGGTGGGCCCGGCGCCGGGCCTCGGCCTCGATCACGTCTTTACCCTGTCGGTGCCGAGCCTGTGGCGGGAAACACCGGCGCCCTACGGCCCACTCTTCCTGTGGATCGGGCGCGGAATCTCCGAGCTCACCGGAGAGAACATCGTCTGGGCGGTGCTCGCCCACCGGCTGGTGGTGCTGCTCGGAGTCGGACTGATCGTCTGGGCGACGCCGCGGATCGCCCGACGATGCGGGGTGGCCGAGGTCAGCGCACTGTGGCTCGGTGCCTGCAACCCGCTGCTGTTCATGCACCTGGTCGCCGGCATCCACAACGAAGCGCTGATGCTCGGCCTGATGCTGGCCGGCACCGAATTCGCGTTACGCGGGATCGATTCCACCCGGCGGTTGGTGCCGCGGCCGGTGCACTGGCCGCACAACCGCACGGAGTGGATCACCTGGCGGCCGCTGGGCATGCTGATCGTCGGCGCCGTCCTCATCACCCTGTCGTCACAGGTCAAGCTGCCGTCGCTGCTGGCACTGGGTTTCGTCGCGATGGCCCTAGCCCATCGGTGGGGCGGCACGATCAAAGCCTTCCTGATGGCCAGTTGCAGTTTGGGCGCGCTGGCAGTGGCGGTGATGGCCGTCATCGGCTGGGCCAGCGGCCTCGGCTTCGGCTGGTTGTTCACCCTCGGCACCGCGAACGTCGTACGCAGCTGGATGTCACCGCCCACGCTGATCGCGCTCGGCACCGGACAGGTCGGCATCCTGCTGGGCCTCGGCGACCACACCACCGCCGTGCTGTCGCTGACCCGCGCCATCGGCGTGCTGATCATCTCCGTTCTGGTCACCTGGCTGCTGCTGTCGGTGCTGCGCGGTCGCCTACATCCGGTGGGCGGCCTCGGAGTGGCGCTTGGTGCCACCGTGCTGCTCTTCCCGGTGGTACAGCCCTGGTACCTGCTGTGGGCCATCATCCCGTTGGCTGCCTGGGCCACTCGACCCGGTTTTCGTATCGCGGCCATCACCGTCACTTTGATCGTCGGAATCTTCGGGCCCACCGCCAACGGTGACCGATTCGCGCTCTTCCAGATCGTCGATGCCACCCTGGCCAGCGCGCTGATCGTGGCGCTGCTGATGCTGATCACCCACCACCACCTGCCGTGGCGCAAATTGCCCGAGCCGGAGTCCGGAGACAACCCCGAGCCGGGGCCCGATGGCGAATCCCCGCCAGTTGAGTCGCATCCCACACCGGGGCAGGCACGTGCTGTCTCCGGCGGCGCCTACGCTGAGTCACCGTGAGTCCGGGTTCAAGTTCCTTTGGGGGACCTCCGTGCCGCCTGCGCGGGGTCACCAAGCGTTACGGCTCGACGACGGCTGTCTCAGAGCTGACCCTCGAGGTGCACCGGGCCGAAGTACTGGCGCTGCTCGGCCCCAACGGGGCCGGCAAGACGACGACCGTCGAGATGTGTGAGGGGTTCGTCAAACCCGACGCCGGTTCGATCGAGATCCTCGGCATGGACCCGTCGGCCGACAACGCCAAGCTCCGCGCCAGGATCGGCGTGATGTTGCAGGGTGGGGGCGGCTACCCCGCGGCCAGAGCCGGGGAGATGCTCGAGCTGGTCGCCGCCTACGCTGCCGATCCTCTGGATCCGCGCTGGTTGCTGGACACTCTGGGGCTGACCGAGGCCGCCCGCACCACCTATCGCAGGCTCTCCGGCGGCCAGCAGCAGCGCCTGGCTCTCGCCTGC
This sequence comes from Mycolicibacterium komossense, assembly GCF_025822605.1. Taxonomy (GTDB): domain Bacteria; phylum Actinomycetota; class Actinomycetes; order Mycobacteriales; family Mycobacteriaceae; genus Mycobacterium; species Mycobacterium komossense. The sequence goes on from NZ_JACKTY010000028.1 coordinate 366,849, forward strand.
GCGTTGGTCGGGCGACCGGAACTGGTCTTTCTCGACGAGCCCACCGCCGGGATGGACGCCCACGCCCGGCTGGTGGTCTGGGAGCTGATCGACGGGCTGCGCCGCGACGGCGTCACGGTGGTCCTGACCACCCATCAGCTCAAGGAGGCCGAGGAGCTGGCCGATCGGTTGGTGATCATCGACCACGGTGTCGCGGTGGCGGCCGGCACTCCCGCGGAACTCATGCGCTCGGGCGCGGAAGACCAGCTGCGCTTCACCGCGCCGCGACGGCTCGACCTGTCACTACTGATTTCGGCGCTGCCGGAGAATTACCAGGCCTCCGAGGTCGCCGCCGGCGAGTACCTGGTCGAGGGTCACATCGACCCGCAGGTGCTGGCCACGGTGACCGCGTGGTGCGCCCGCCTCGACGTGCTGGCCACCGATATGCGGGTCGAACAGCGCAGCCTCGAGGATGTCTTCCTTGATCTGACGGGCCGGGGGTTGCGATGAGTGAAGCACTTTTCCCACCGGGCACTTTCACGCCCGATCCGCGGCCGAGCACCGTGCAGAAGATGCTGGCCGCCCAGTTCGGGCTCGAACTCAAACTTCTGCTGCGCAACGGTGAGCAGCTCCTGCTGACGATGTTCATCCCGATCACCCTGCTGATCGGGCTGACGCTGCTGCCACTGGGTTCGTTCGGCGACCACCGGGCTGCCACCTTCGTTCCGGCCATCATGGCGCTGGCCGTAATCTCCACCGCATTCACCGGTCAGGCCATCGCCGTCGCCTTCGACCGCCGCTACGGAGCCCTGAAACGACTGGGCGCCACCGCCCTGCCCGTCTGGGGCATCATCGCCGGCAAATCGCTGGCCGTCATCGCCGTGGTGTTCCTGCAGGCAATCGTGTTGGGCGTCATCGGAGTTGCGCTCGGCTGGCGGCCCGAACCGGTCGGACTGCTACTGGGCGCTGTCGTCATCGCGCTGGGCACAGCGGGTTTCGCCGCGCTGGGCCTGCTGCTTGGCGGCACGCTGAAGGCCGAGATCGTGTTGGCCGTCGCCAACCTCCTGTGGTTCGTCTTCGCGGGCCTCGGCGCCCTGACCCTGGAGACGGGCGCTGTTCCCACCGCCATCAGATGGGTCGCCCGGCTGACCCCGTCCGGCGCACTGACCGAGGCGCTGTCGCAGGCCGTGACGATGTCGCTCGACTGGTTCGGGCTGGCCGTCCTCGCGGTGTGGGGCGTCATCGCGGCCGTCTGCGCGCTGCGATGGTTCCGCTTCACCTGAGCACTATCCCGTGGTGGGTCCGGCCAGGTGCGGCGCCGACGAGATCTGGGTCGAGCGTCCAGTTGCGACACGCCTGAGGTGCGAAAACGCGCGCTAACTGGACGTACGACGAAGTAGCGGCACCCGACCGTGGAGTCGCTCCCACCATGTCCCTACTACGGCCGTACTACCGCCCTACTACGGCCCTACTACGGCCCTACTACGGCCTGTAGTTTGCCGTCCTCTACGATCGGGCGATGTCCGTCAGTCGGTTTTTCCTGCGGCTGGTCGACGTGTTGCCCATGCCGAGCTTGCGGGCGCAGCGCGTCGTCGCGGCCCTGGTCATCCTCACCCAGGGCGGTATTGCCGTCACCGGTGCGATCGTCCGGGTGACGGCGTCAGGCCTTGGCTGTCCGACGTGGCCGCAGTGCTTTCCCGGCAGCTTCATCCCGGTCGCGCACGCCGAGGTGCCCCGCATCCACCAGGCCGTCGAATTCGGCAACCGCATGATCACCTTCGCGGTGGTGCTGACCGCGATCGCCGCCGTCCTGGCCGTCACCCGGGCCCGGCGCCGGCGCGAGGTGTTGGTGTATGCCTGGCTGATGCCCGCCTCGACGGTGGTGCAGGCGGTGCTCGGCGGAATCACCGTGCTCACCGGGCTGCTGTGGTGGACAGTGGCGATTCACCTGCTGGCCTCGATGACCATGGTGTGGCTCGCGGTCCTGCTGTACGTCAAGATCGGCGAGCCCGATGAAGCTGGATCCGGCGTGGCGCGGCTGCAGGTGCCGAAGGCCTTGCGTGCGTTGACGTTCCTCAGCGCCATAGTGCTCGCCGCGGTTCTGGTGACCGGGACGTTCGTCACGGGGGCCGGACCGCACGCCGGCGACAAGAGCGTAGACCGTCCGGTGGTGCGGCTACAGGTCGAGATCACCACGCTGGTGCACGCCCATTCGACGCTGCTGGTTGCCTATCTGGCGCTGCTGGTCGGGCTCGGTTTCGGCTTGGTGGCTGTGCGCGCCGCCCGGCCGATACGTACGCGCCTCGTCGTGCTGGTGGCCCTGGTCTGCGCTCAGGGCGTCGTCGGCGCGGTGCAGTTTTTCACCGGAGTGCCCGCAGCTCTGGTCGCGGTGCACGTCGCGGGTGCGGCGGCCTGTACCGCAGCGACCGCGGCGCTGTGGGCGTCGATGCGACCACGCAGCGAGGCGCAGTCCGCGCCGGACTGAGCGTTTCCCGCTCACACCATCCACACATGACGGTCGATATCGTTGTGATATCTGTGAATAATTAACAGCCTGCTCTATGCTGAGCTGCATGGCACCTGGCTTGAGCTCACACGCTCGGCGGGCGGCGATCGCCGCCCGCATCCACACCGACCGCGAGGTGGACTTCGCCACGCTGGCCGATGAATTCGGTGTTTCGGCGATGACCATCCGCCGTGATATCGAGCGGTTGGAGGATCAGGGCGTTGCGCGTCGGGTGCTCGGCGGGGCAATCGCGTTCGGCGGCAAATCGACCGAGCCATCCTTTGCCGCGCGGGCGGCCGATTCCGCCGACGAGAAACTGCACATCGCGCGCGCGGTCGCCGACCTGCTGACTCCACACGAGACGGTGATCCTCGACAGCGGCAGCACCGTACTGGCCGTGGCGCGCGCTCTGCGGGGCCGCGATCTCGGGCTGACGGTGATCACCCCCAGCGTTCTGGTGGCTGTCGAGCTGGCCGACGAACCGGAGACCACGATCCTGCTGACTGGCGGCAAGGTCCGCCCGGGGGAACTCAGCCTGATCGGCGCGGAGGCCGAGGATTTCTACTTGCGCTACAACTGCGACACCTACGTGATGGGTATCGCGGGCGTGGACGGTAAGCGCGGGGCGTCGGAGTATCACCGAGAAGAGGGCAACGTCAAGCAGGCGGCCATGCGCTCGGCAGACCGGGTGATAGTGGCCGCCGACGCCACCAAACTGGGCCGCGTGCAATTGATCAATGTCGCTCCAGTGGCCGATATTTCGGTGCTCGTCACCGATGGATCGCCGGCGCATCCGACGGTCGCGGCACTGAGGGCCGCAGGCGTCGACGTGGTGTGCGTCAACGCCGCCCGGTCAACGCCAGCGGGCTGACACCGCGCCGGAGTCCCGCATGACCTCGGCTCCAGCCTCTTCAGCGATCAAGGCGCCCGCCGCCCAGTCGTGGACCGCCAGATCATCCTCGACAAACGCGTCGAGACTGCCTTGTGCCAGCAGGCACAGATCGATTGCCGCCGCACCGAACCGCCGCATGTCGGTGTATCCGGCCATCAGGGTGTTCAGCTCCCGCAGTTGACGCCGACGATGACCCGGGTCGTAGGACAGCCCGGTCCCGACCAGGCGCACCGTCGACTGCAGCAGCGAAATCGGCAACGCCACCGTCTCGCCATTCGACTCGAGTTGTGCGCCAGCACCTTTGGCTGCGCTCCAGGTGGATCCCAGGGCGGGTGCGGACACCGCACCCGCCAGCCAACTACCGTCGGAGATCGAACGCACCCCCACCGACGTGGCGAAGTAGGGAATTCGACGGGTGTAGTTGGTGGTGCCATCGAGGGGGTCCACCACCCACTGCAGCGTTCCCGAACCGACATGTTCGGCAAGTTCCTCACCCAGCACCGAATCATGGGGCCTGGCCGCGAGGAGGACTGCGCGTACCACCTCCTCGGCAGCACGATCCACAGCGGTCACCACGTCACCGGGCGCGCTCTTGGTCGCCACGTCGACCGATTCGCCCAGTTTCTGCAGACAGACAGCTGCTCCGCGACGCGCAGCCTCGACCGCGAGCCGACGAAGATCCTCACTCATAACGTCTGACGGAATTCTTTGACCACACCCATCAATTCGGCGACCCTGGAGGCGACCGCCCTATTCTCGAAGAGACCGTCTTCCTTGAAGTAGGTGCCGACGATCGCCCCGTCGGCGATCGACAGCTGATCCGCCGCATTGTGTGCACGCACACCGGTATTGACGAAGACCGGCACTGCGCCGGCCGAATCCTTGACCACGCGTAGCGCCTGCGAGTCGGTCGGCGCCCCCGCCGTGAGGCCCGAGACGCAGATCGCGTCGGGCCGGGTGGCGAACACCGTCGTCGCCGTGACCGACGCGAGATCACGCTCAGCGAGGTAGACAGCAGATTCCGGCACGATGTTGAACAACAACTTCACGCCATCGCCGCCGATGCGGTGGCGATGGCGGGCGGTCGCCCCGACGTTGGTGTTCCACAGCCCGAAGTCGCTGGCATAGACACCGGTGAAGATCTCCCGCACCCACTGCGCTCCGGTTGCGACGGCCAGGTCGATAGACGCTCGGCCGTCCCACAACACATTGACGCCGAAGGGGACGGTGAATTCCCCCAGCAACTCACCGATCACTCGTGCCATCGTGATCGCGGTGATCGGCTCGGTCTGCGTGAGGTACGGCAGGCTGAACTCATTGGAGATCATCACGCCGTCGACGCCGCCCTCCTGCAGCGCCGCAAGTTCACCGCGCGCCCGGTCGACGACAGCGGCGATTCCCGCGACGGAATCGAATCCGGGATCGCCGGGCAACGCAGCCAGGTGCAGCATCGCGATCACCGGCTTGCGCACGGCAAATACCTCGTCGAGCCAAGTTGTCATGAGGAGCCCTCTCCGTTGTCCATCGTCCGCACGTTCCAAGATCGGTGTTACTAAATCACAGTTAGCGTACAGAATCTCGTGACATTGCGTTACATTCCCACATATCTTGTGAGAATCTAACAGACGCAGGGTAGTGTGATCTCACTGCGACGGAGCTTGGTGCGCAGCACCCAACAGAGAGGACGGCATGGCAGAGTTCACGATTGGCGTCGACATCGGCACCACGGGAACCAAAACCGTGCTCGTCGATGTCGCCGAGGCACGCATCGTCGCCCAGGCCGCACGAGAGACCCGGCTCTACGCCGACGCCCCCGGCCGAGCCGAAGCCGATCCCGCCCAGTGGCTGCACAACGTGCACGACGGCATTCGCGCAGTGCTGGCCGAATCGGGCGTGAGTACCGAGCGGATCGGCGCACTGGCCACCACCGGCATGGTTCCCGCGGTGGTACCCGTGGACAGCGCCGGCGCGCCGGTGGGTCGCGCGCTTTTGCAGAACGACGCCCGCGCCACCCGGGAAATCGATGAACTCAGAGGGCTGCTCGACGCCGAGGCGGTACTGGCCGCGACGGGCTCGGCGATCACCCAGCAGTCGGTTGCTCCGACCGCACTCTGGTTGCGTCGGCACGCGCCTGAGACCTGGAGTGACACCGCACATCTGGTCGGCTCGTACGACTGGGTGCTGATGGCTTTGGGCGCAGATCCCCACGTGGAATTGAACTGGGCCATCGAATCCGGGCTCGGCACCGTTGCCGGCGAGCGATTCGAGCCGATGTTCACCGCGGCCGAACTCGCCACCGATCTGGTGCCGCGGGTACTGGCGCCGGGGGCGCAGGCCGGCGAGCTCAGCTCGGCTGCTGCCGCCGCCACCGGACTTCCTGTCGGTCTACCCCTCATCGTCGGCGGCGCCGACCACGTGCTGTCTGCCTATGCAGCGGGTGTGAACAGCGCGGGTGACTGGCTGGTGAAGCTCGGCGGCGCCGGCGACATTCTGGCGGCCAGCGATCGTCCGGTCATCGACGGCCGGATGTACCTCGACGCGCATCCGATCCCAGGACACTGGCTTCCCAACGGCTGCATGGCGACCAGCGGCAGTCTGATCCGGTGGTTCCAGACGCTCTCCGGCGGCGTCGACCTGCTCGCGCTCGACGACGAGGCGGAGCATCGCGAGCCGGCCGAAATACTCTGTCTCCCCTACTTTCTCGGCGAGAAGAGCCCGTTGCACGATCCTGATCTGCGCGGCGCCTTCGTGGGACTGGATCTGGCCCACAGCCGTGCCGACATGTACCGGTCGGTGCTGGAGGCCATCGCGTTCGGCTTCAAACACCACACCGAGGTTTTCGATTCGATGGGCGTCCCGCTGCGGCGGGCGCTGGTCACCAACGGTGGCAGTCGCTCGGTGCTCTGGAAGCAGATCCTCGCCGACGTCCTCGACACGCCGCTGTCCCCGATCATCGGACATCCGGGCGCCTCACTGGGCGCGGCGGTGATCGCCGCGGTCGGCGTCGGCATCCTCGTCGACTTCAACCAGACCGCAAACTTCCGGACTCTGGGCGAACCCGTCACCCCCGATGCGCGCAACGCAGCGCGCTACGCCGACGCGTACGCCGAATGGCGCACGCTCGGCGATGTCCTGACTCCCGTCTCACACCGCCTCGCACGAAGGAACCGACCATGACTTCCTCTCCCAGCTCGTCCAGCCGCACCGTGGTTGTCACCGGCGCCGGTTCAGGTATCGGCCGCGCCATCGCCACCACACTCGCCGATCGTGGCTGGCGAGTGGTGGTCACCGATGTCAACGCGGCCGGCGCCGCGGAGACCGTCGCCGCACTGGCCGGCGGTGCCGAGCGCGGCCACGAGTCGGCCCATCTCGATGTGACCGACGGAGCAGCGGCGACGGTGCTGGCCGATGACGTCGCCGATCGCCTCGGTCTGCAGGCCTGGGTCAACAACGCGGGAATCTCGGCGATGGAGCGGTTCGTCGACGTCTCGCCTGAGCAATACCAGCGCACCCTCGACATCAACCTCAAGGGCGTGTTCCTGTGCGGGCAGGCCGCCGCGCGGACGATGATCCGCACCGGCACCCAGGGCTCGATCGTCAACACCGCATCGATGGCCGCCAAGCAGGGCCGCGTGCCATTCCTCTCCGACTATGTGGCATCGAAATTCGGCGTGCTAGGGCTCACCCAGGCGATGGCTTTCGAGCTGGCGGCCAACCAGATCACCGTCAACTGCGTGTGCCCCGGGTTTGTCGCGACCCCCATGCAATCGCGCGAGCTGGAGTGGGAGGCCCGCCTGACCGGCTCCACACCCGAAGGCGTCCAGAAGTCGTGGATCGACGCCACCCCGCTGGCTCGCCTGCAGACCCCCGATGACGTCGCACGCGCGGTGGCATTCCTGGTCTCCGATGACGCCCGGTTCATCACCGGCGAAGCGCTCTCGGTCAACGGTGGCGCCTACATGGATTGAGTTCGCGCCGGGCACGCATGAGCGACTCGATCCACCCAACCCGCACAAGGAAAAGTGAGGACCTATGAAAATTCCGATGTTCCGCCGTCGGCACGCGGCGCGACCGACGGCGACCCGATGGATTCCGGCGCTCGTTCTGACCGGGGCACTGACCCTGGCCGGCTGCGCTGGCAGCGGCGGCTCCGGCGAACAGCAGTCTTCCGGGCTCGGCGACGTTCCCACCGACACCGAGGGCACCGTGCGGGTTCTCATGGAGAACGTGCCCGACACCGACATCGTCAAGAGCCTGGTCGGTGAATTCAACCAGAAGTATCCGAAGGTCAAAATGGAGATCGAGACCATGACCTTCGACCAGATGCGGGACCGGCTGGTCTCGTCGTTCCAGTCGGCGCGCCCGGCCTACGACCTGATCGTGGTCGACAACCCGTGGATGGATGACTTCGCGGAAGCCGGGTTCCTGCAACCGCTGAACAAGCGGATCGACGCCACCACCGACTACCAGCCGAATGATTTCTTCCCGTCGCTGACCAAGATCACCGATGTCGACGGCACCACCTACGGCGTGCCGTTCTACAACTACGCACTGGGCTACATCTACAACACCCGCGACCTAGCCGAAGCCAAGCTCCAGGTGCCGACGGATCTGGACGCATTGGTGCAGACCTCACAGCGGCTCAAGACCGATACCCGCGCCGGCATCGCGATGCAGCCCCAGCGCGGCTACAAGATCTTCGAAGAATGGGCCAACTGGTTGTTCGCCGCCGGCGGGTCGATCTACGGCCAGGACGGCAAACCCACTCTCGACACCGAGCAGGCCGCCCGCGCTCTGAACGCCTACATCGAGACCTACCGCACCGCGGCACCGCCGAACAGCCTGTCCTGGGCGTTCGACGAGGCATTCCGCTCGGTGTCCAGTGGCCAGGCCGCCTCGATGGTCGGCTACAACTGGAACCTGCCCGCGCTCAACGATCCGGCCGGCGCCTCTGGTGAGCGTGCAGGTCAGTTCGCTCTCGCTCCTATCCCCGGCGGCAAGTCGGCCCTCGGCCTGTGGAGTTGGGCGATTCCGGCGAACTCGGCGACATCGGATGCGGCCTGGGCCTTCACCTCGTGGATCACCTCGCCGTCCGTCGACGCGCAGCGAGTAGCCAAGGGCGGCGCCGTCACTCGGCAGAGTTCACTCACCAACGCCGACGTCCTGGCTCATGGCTACGGTGCGGACTACTACAAGACCGTCGGTCAGATCCTCAACAACGCCGAGCCGCTCACTCAGGGCCGCAATGGTGAAGAAATGATCCAGGCCGTGGGAACCGAACTCAACGAAGCGGTCGCAGGCAACAAGAGCGTTGCCGACGCGCTGCGCGACGCCCAGGCAGCAGCGGAGCGGATTCAGAAGTGAGACAAGGGAATCCGACGGTCGCAGCGATAGGCGCAGCACAGTGAAATTCAAATACGGCATGCTGGCGCCGTTACTGGCGCTGTTCGCTGTGGCTGTCGGATTCCCGCTTTGTTACGCGGCCTATCTCAGCGTCACCAACTACCGCCTGACCGACCGGAAACCACCCGAGTTCGTCGGCACCGCCAATTTCACCAGCGCATTGACGAACTCGTCGTTCTGGGAGGCCTTCGGCACCACCGCCCTGTATGTGGTGGTGGCGGTGAGCTTGGAGCTGGTCATCGGCTTCGCCATCGCGTTGTCGCTGCAACAACAAAAATGGGCCAAGGACTTGTCCAGGGCGATTGTGCTCGGGCCCATGTTCATCACCCCCATCGCCGTTGGCCTGATCTTCCGGTTCCTGCTCAACGACCAGATCGGCGCGATTCCGGCGCTCCTGCACGCGGTGGGGGCCGACTACGACTTCTTCGGTCCCGGCCGCGCGCTGCTGACCCTGGCCTTCATCGACGTATGGCAGTGGACTCCGTTCATGGTGCTGCTCATCCTGGCCGGGCTGGAGTCGATGCCCAAGCAGCCGCTGGAGGCCGCGCGCGTCGACGGCGCGAGTCCGCTCTACCAGCTCCGCCGGGTGATGATTCCGATGCTCGCCCCGGTGCTGACGGTGGCAGTGCTGCTGCGCGGACTGGACGCGCTGCGAGTCTTCGAATACGTCTACGCCACCACCCGTGGCGGTCCGGGCACGGAAACCCAGACGCTGCAGTACTTCATGTACTTGGAGGGCATCCAGTTCTTCCGGCTGGCAGGGGCCAGCGCAATGGCGTTCATCGTGCTCGTGCTGGTGCTCGGGGTGATCGTGGTGGCGTTCCGCACGATGGAAAGAAACAGGACGCGATGAGCCGCCCCCGCTGGTTAGAAATCCTCCGCATCGCCGTACTGACCGCGACGTTCGTCTTCGTGCTCGTCCCGATCGTGTGGGTGGCGTTGGCGAGCTTCAAGACGCCCGCCCAGATGGCCGAGCCGTTCCTGGTCACGTTCGGGCCGACGCTCGACAACTGGCGATCGGTGCTCGACTCCGGAATCCTCTCCGCGGCCGGGCGCAGCCTCATCGTCGGTCTCGTCACCGTGTCGATCAGCCTGGTGGTCGGCAGCATGGGCGCCTACGTGATCGCCAAATTCCGCGCCGGCGGTTCGTTGACCCGGTTCGGCATGCTGGCCGCGCAGGTCGTGCCGCCGGCGGTGATGGTCTTCCCGTTCCTGACCATGGCGCACGCTCTGCGGCTGACCGACACGCTGGTCCCGGTGATCTTCGCGCACCTGAGCTTCGTGCTGCCGCTGGTGACCTGGTTCCTGATCGGCTTCTTCGAAGCGGTGCCCTCCTCACTCGAAGAACAGGCCCGCGTCGACGGCTTCACCCGCTGGCAGGCCTTCCGGCTGGTGGTGTTGCCGCAGGTGTTGCCGGGGATCGGGGCCGCAGGCATCTTCGGGTTCACGCTGTCATGGAACGACATGTTCTACGGGCTGATCCTGGCTCCGGGAAACGCCGCGATCCTGCCGGTGGCGATCTCGAACTTCAATACGTTCCGCGGCGTCCAGATCGGCGCGATGAGTGCGGCCATCATGATCGCGATCATCCCTGTCCTGATCGCCAGCTTCTTCATCCAGCGACGCCTGGTCCAAGGGATCAGCGGCGGCGCGGTCAAGTACTAGTCAACACAACGAGCGAGGTTCGCACATGGCGTCAGTGACATTCTCGAAAGTCAACAAGTCCTACGGAACGGCGACGGTGGTCTCCGGGCTGGATCTCGAACTCGCCGACGGCAGCATGACTGTTCTGGTGGGGCCGTCCGGCTGCGGAAAAACGACCTCGCTTCGGATGCTGGCCGGTCTGGAGGAGGTGACCTCCGGCACGATTCATATCGCAGACCGGGACGTCACCCGGCTGGAACCCAAAGAACGCGATATCGCGATGGTGTTCCAGAACTATGCGCTCTACCCACACCTGTCAGTGCGCGAGAATATCGCTTTTCCGTTGCGCGCCAAGCGGATCGACCGCACGGAAGCACTGCGCCGGGCCGACGAGATCGCCGAGTCACTGGGGCTGGGTGCACTCGTGGCACGCAAGCCCAAGGATCTCTCGGGTGGCCAGCAGCAGCGGGTGGCCATCGGCCGAGCGATCATCCGCGAGCCCGCGGTGTTCCTGTTCGACGAGCCGCTGAGCAACCTCGACGCCAAACTGCGCGTGGAGACCCGAACCGAATTGCTGCGGTTACAACGCCAGCTCGGTATCACCTCGCTGTATGTCACCCACGATCAGGAAGAGGCGATGACGCTCTCGGACCGCATCGTGGTGATGCGCGACGGCCAGGTGGCGCAGGCCGGCCCGCCCGAGGAGGTCTACCTGCGGCCCGCCGACACCTTCGTCGCGACGTTCGTCGGCAGCCCGAAGATGAACCTGATCGACGGCGCGGTCAGCGCAGGAGAGCTTCGAACCGAATCGGGTATCAGGATCGCCATCGGGGCATCCGACACCGCGGCGGTGACCATCGGTATCCGCCCCGACGACCTCACGCTGACCCCAGCACCCGACGGCGAAGCGGCCGTGGAACTGGTCGAACTCCTGGGTCCGCGTGCCATCGTCACTGTGCGAGCGGCCGATCAGCGGCTGACCAGCGTGGTCGAGGCCGGCACGCTCGCTGACATCACGCCGGGCGCGACGGTTCGCCTGTCCGCCCGGGAGGTCCATCACTTCGATGTGACGACCGGAATCCGGTTGGCCGGCGCGGCCCCGCGCTAGGGGCGTCGATGCGAGAGCGGACCGAGATCCAGCCGTTCGAGGGCTGATTCGACTCCCAGCGCGAAGTTCCGCTGGGCATCGGTGCGCGCGGCTGGCTCCAGTTGACGCCAACCCAACGACGGTTCGACGAGTTCCAGCTCCAGCAGCTGTGGGTCGTCGTGGCCGCCGAGGATGTCCACCCGGGCGTAGAGGAAATCCGCCGGTGTCGTGCCCAGCCGGGCCGCGGCCGCGGCCAGCGCGGCGTGTCCGACGTCCCACAGTGCGAAGTCCGGGTCCGCGGTGCTCAGCGATTCCTCTGCGTAGGTGCCGGATTCGTCGAAAACCGGCCGTTGTCCCGGCGCCGGCAGGATCGGACCCTTGGTGAACGCATGCGACGGCCGCCCGCCGAGAAACACCAGGGCCGTCTCCCCCGCCTCGACATGCGGGTTGTAGGGCTGGACCAACACAGTCGAGCCGTTCTCCTGCAGTTTCGCGGCGTGATCACGGGCCGCACAGTGGTCGGTGAAGCGTTGCGCACCAACCGATCCCGCACCGATGGCCGGCTTGACCACCACTTCCCCACCGGGTAGGTGCACCGCCTCCCCCGGCGCGAAGAATTCACTCTCCACGACGGGGACCCCGGCGACCGCCAGATCGTGCAGGTATCGCTTGTCGGTGTTCCACGTGATCACCGGAGGCGCGTTGAGCAGGTGGGGCACCCGCGTCGTCCAGTCCAGGAAGTCCTGCAGGCGTTCGATGTAGTCCCAGGTGGCCCGCAGGATCACCAGGTCGCTGTCGAGCGTGGCGGGGTCGTCCCAGGACAGCCAGCGGGCGTGCAGACCCCGCTCCCGCAGGGCGGCGACCAGTCCGTCGTCGTCGCCGTCACCTCGTACCAGCTTCGGGCAGCCGGCCAACACGATCCTGGGATGGAAGATATCGGGCCGTGCCAACTTCATGCGAACCTCACGATTGGGGATGATAGTCAGCATGCACGCAATCGAAATCGCGCAAACCGGCGGTCCTGAAGTCCTGACCTTCGTCGAGAAGCCGCAACCCGAACCCGGCACCGGCCAGGTACTGATCAAGGCCGACGCCGTCGGGGTGAACTTCATCGACACCTATTTCCGGTCCGGGCTCTATCCGCGGGAGGTCCCGTTCATCGTCGGCAGCGAGGTGTGCGGCACGGTGGCCGCGATCGGCGACGACGTGGCCGCTCTGAATATCGGCGACCGTGTCGTGACCGCCAACGCCGTCGGCGCGTACGCCGAATACTGCCTGGCACCAGCTGATTTCGTCGCATACGTACCCGACGCGGTGCCCTCCGAGGCGGCGGCATCGGCCCTGCTCAAGGGGATGACAGCGCACTATCTGATCAAGTCGGTGTACCCGATCCAGTCGTCGGACACCATCCTGGTGCATGCCGGCGCCGGCGGTGTCGGGCTGATCCTGACGCAGTGGGCGACCAGCATCGGCACCCGGGTGATCACCACCGTGTCCACTCCGGAGAAGGCCGAACTGTCCCGACAGGCGGGTGCCGTCGAGGTCTTGGATTATCCGGAGGATCCCACCGAATTCGCCGCCACCATCCGCGAGTTGACCAATGGCGCCGGCGTCGCCGCCGTCTACGACGGGGTCGGCGCCAGCACATTCGACGCCAGCCTGGCCAGCTTGGCCATCCGGGGCACGCTCGCGCTGTTCGGGGCGGCCAGCGGCCCGGTACCGCCGGTCGACCCGCAGCGGCTCAACAGCGCCGGCTCGGTCTACCTGACCAGGCCCACGCTGGCGCATTTCACCCGGACGCCCGACGAGTTCTCCTGGCGCGCCGGCGAGGTCCTGGACGCGATCGCCTCGGAGGCGATCACCATCACCGTCAGCGAGCGCTACCCGCTGGAGCAGGCCGAGCAGGCCCATCGCGATCTGCAGGGCCGCAAGACGGTCGGGTCGATCGTGCTGGTCCCCTAGCGAGGCGCTCAGCCCGCCGGTTGGGCTCGGCGGCTCAGCGGAAGATGAGCGGCAACGACAGGGCCGAGTCGACGGCCAGCGCGCAGAACACCACGGCCAGATAGTTGTTCGACTGCAGGAACAGCTTCAGTGGCTTGACCGGTTCGCCGCGGCGCACACCGGCGTAGAGCTGATGGGCCATCGCCAGGAACCACACCCCGGCCAGTAGGGCGACCGATGCGTACAGCCACCCCGCCGCCGGGGCCAGCGCCAGCGTCGCCAGCACGGTCACCCAGGTGTAGATGACGATCTGGAAGGTGACCTGACGCTCCGTGCGTACCGCGGGCAGCATCGGCACGCCCGCCGCCTTGTAGTCGTCCTTGTAGCGCATCGCCAGCGCCCAGGTGTGCGGTGGCGTCCAGAAGAAGATGATCGCGAACATCACCAGCGCGGGCCAGCCGATGGTCCCGGTGACCGCCGACCAGCCGATCATCACCGGCATGCACCCCGCGGCACCACCCCACACCACGTTCTGGGAGGTGCGCCGCTTGAGCAGCAGCGTGTAGACGAAGACGTAGAAAGCGATGGTGGCGACGGCGAGCACACCGGAGAGCAGGTTGGTGGTCCACCACAGCCAGAAGAACGAACCGATCGAGGTGGCCAGCCCGAAGATCAGGGCGTGCCTGGTGGGCACGGTCTCTCGCGCCAGCGGACGCAGCGCAGTGCGCTTCATCACCTTGTCGATGTCGGCGTCGGCGACGCAGTTCAGCGTGTTGGCACCTGCGGCGGCCAGCATGCCGCCGAAGAGGGTGTTGACGATCAACAGCGGATTGACGATGCCGCGCTCGGCCAACAGCATCGCGGGGATGGTGGTCACGAGCAGCAGCTCGATCACTCGGGGTTTGGTGAGCGCGAGGTACGCCAGCAATCTGGTACGCAACCGGCTGGGCGCCCCTTTGTTGTGATAGCGCTCGCGAATGCTCACGCAGGTAACTCCTAAATATCGCGAGGGGGGGCGGCAGCCGCGCAGCTTCTACTACAGACGATGGTAGACCGAAGTCGAACGGCCCCGTTACCGCAGGGTCGGTTCTGGACAGGTTCGCACGGCGCATCGACCATCCCAAGGTGAAGGGTCGGCGAAATCCTGGCGGATGTGCCCTGCAGCGACGGACCCACGACCATTAGGGTTGCCTAGAACGGCTTGCCAGCCAGACGTGCCATCGAGGAGTGTGCTTGTGACGACAGTCGAAGAGATTTCCGAACTGACCCGACCCCATCACCCGGACAACTGGGTTGACGTCGATTCGGAGGCGGTGGACACCGTCCGGGTACTCGCGGCGGATGCCGTGCAGAAGGTCGGAAACGGCCACCCCGGGACCGCGATGAGCCTGGCCCCGCTGGCGTACACGCTGTTCCAGCGCCAGATGCGCCACGACCCCAGCGATGTGCACTGGCTGGGCCGCGACCGCTTCGTGCTGTCCTGCGGACACAGCAGCCTCACGCTCTACATCCAGCTCTACCTCGGCGGCTTCGGCCTCGAGCTCTCCGATATCGAGTCGCTGCGGACGTGGGGATCCAAGACGCCCGGTCACCCGGAGTTCCGGCACACCGACGGTGTGGAGATCACCACCGGACCGCTGGGGCAGGGCCTGGCATCGGCGGTCGGCATGGCAATGGCCGCGCGCTACGAGCGCGGTCTTTTCGACCCGGACGCGGCACCCGGCACCAGCCCGTTCGACCACTTCATCTACGTGATCGCCTCCGACGGCGACATCGAAGAGGGCGTCACCTCCGAGGCGTCGTCGCTGGCCGGCACCCAGCAGCTGGGCAACCTGATCGTGTTCTACGACCACAACCAGATCTCCATCGAGCACGACACGAACATCGCTTTGAGCGAGAACGTCGCTGACCGCTACCGCGCCTACGGCTGGCATGTGCAGGAGGTCGAGGGCGGCGAGAACGTCACGGGTATCGAAGCGGCCATCGAGGCGGCCAAGGCCGTGACCGACAAGCCGTCGTTCATCCAGCTGCGCACGATCATCGGCTATCCCGCGCCGACCAAGATGAACACCGGCGGCGTGCACGGCTCGGCGCTGGGCGACGACGAGGTGGCCGCCACCAAGCGCGTGCTGGGCTTCGACCCGGAGAAGAAGTTCGAGGTCCGCGACGAGGTCATCGAGCACACCCGCAAGCTGGTGGAGCGCGGCCGCGAGGCACACGAGAAGTGGCAGCCCGAGTTCGACGCCTGGGCCGAGCGCGAGCCGGAACGCAAGAAGCTGCTGGACCGGCTGCTGGCGCAGGAACTGCCCGAGGGCTGGGATGCCGACATCACCTACTGGGAGCCGGGTTCCAAGCCGCTGGCCACCCGGGCCGCCTTCGGCAAGGTGCTCAACGACGTCGCACCGAAGCTGCCCGAACTGTGGGGCGGCTCCGCCGATCTGGCGGGTAGCAACAACACCACCATCGCGGGCGCGAAATCCTTCGGCCCGACGTCGATCTCGACCAAGGACTACACGGCCGATCCGTACGGACGGGTGCTGCACTTCGGCATCCGCGAGCACGCGATGGGTTCGATCCTGTCCGGCATCGCGCTGCACGGCCCGACTCGAGCATTCGGCGGCACGTTCCTGCAGTTCGCCGATTACATGCGCGGCGCGGTCCGGCTGGCGTCGCTGATGGACATCGACACCATCTACATCTGGACCCACGACTCCATCGGTCTCGGCGAGGACGGACCCACCCACCAGCCGATCGAGCACCTGGCCGCGTTGCGGGCCATCCCGAACCTGTCGGTGGTCCGGCCGGGCGACCCGAACGAGACGGCGAATGCGTGGCGCTCCATCCTGGCTCGCGGCAACGGCAGCGGTCCGGTGGGTTTCATCCTCACCCGACAGGGCATCCCCGTGTTGGAAGGAACCGACGCCGACGGCGTGGCCAAGGGCGGCTACGTGCTCGGCGGTGGCAATCCGGCAGATGACGCCGACGTCATCATCATCGCCACCGGTTCGGAACTGCAGTTGGCAGTGGAGGCCAAGAAGTTGTTGGCCGCCAAGGACATCACCGCCTATGTGGTTTCGATGCCCTGCGTCGAATGGTTCGAAAGCCAGCCCAAGGAGTACCGCGACAGTGTGCTCCCCCCGGGCGTCTCGGCCCGGGTCGCTGTCGAAGCCGGTATCGCGATGCCGTGGCACAAGCTGGTAGGCGACACCGGCGAGATCATCTCGATCGAGCACTACGGCGAGTCCGCCGACGACAAGACGCTGTTCCGCGAGTTCGGGTTCACCCCGGAGGCGGTTGTCGCGGCCGCAGAACGCACGTTGGACAACTGAATCAGCAACCCTCCAGACATAGATTGAGGCAAGAGCAATGACACAGAACCCCAACCTGGCCGCACTGAGCGCCGCAGGCGTGTCCGTATGGCTCGACGACCTGTCCCGCGACCGTCTGCAGTCAGGCAATCTGGCCGAGCTCCGGGACACCAAGAGCGTGGTGGGTGTGACCACCAACCCGTCGATCTTCCAGGCGGCGCTGTCCAAGGGCAATGCCTATGACGCCCAGGTCAACGAGCTGGCCGAGCGCGGCGCCGATGTGGACGCCACCATCCGTACGGTCACCACCGATGACGTCCGCAATGCCTGCGACGTGTTCGCCGAGGTTTTCAGGGCCTCCGGCGGAGTCGACGGCCGGGTGTCCATCGAGGTTGACCCGCGCCTGGCGCACGACACCGACAAGACGATCCTGCAGGCGATCGAGCTGTGGAAGATCGTCGACCGCCCCAACGTGCTGATCAAGATTCCGGCCACCAAGGCTGGTCTGCCCGCGATCACCGCGGTGATCGCCGAAGGCATCTCCGTCAACGTCACGCTGATCTTCTCGGTGGAGCGGCACAAGCTGGTCATCGACGCGTACCTGGCCGGACTGGAGAAGGCCAAGGAAGCCGGGCACGACCTGTCGAAGATCCACTCGGTCGCATCCTTCTTCGTCTCCCGCGTCGACACCGAGATCGACAAGCGGCTGGAGAGCATCGGATCCGAGGAGGCGCTCGCACTGCGCGGGCAGGCCGGTGTGGCCAACGCCCGTCTCGCCTATGCGGCCTACGAAGAGGTCTTCGGCGGCGGAAGCCGGTACGAGGCGCTCAAAGCGGACGGCGCGCCGGTGCAGCGGCCGCTCTGGGCGTCCACCGGAGTCAAGAACCCCGACTACTCCGACACCCTGTACGTCACCGAGCTGGTCGGGCCCAACACCGTCAACACCATGCCCGAGAAGACCCTTGATGCCGTCGCCGACCACGGCGTCGTGACCGGTGACACCGTCAGCGGAACCGCCGCGGAAGCGCAGGCTGTCTTCGACAAGCTCGAGGCTGTCGGCATCGACCTCACCGACGTCTTCGTCGTGCTCGAAGACGAGGGCGTGGAGAAGTTCGAGAAGTCCTGGCAGGAGCTGATCGACGCGACCCAAGAGCAGCTGGATGCCGCCAACAAATGAGCGGAACCGCATCCGCCGATTGGGTTAACCCGTTACGGGACAAGCGCGACAAGCGGATGCCCCGCATCGCCGGCCCGTGCGGGGTGGTGATCTTCGGGGTCACGGGTGACCTCGCCACCAAGAAGCTGATGCCGGCGATCTACGACCTAGCGAACCGCGGGCTGTTGCCACCCACGTTCGCCCTGATCGGGTTCGCACGGCGCGAGTGGGCGGACCAGGATTTCGCCAAGATCGTGCACGACGCGGTCAAGGCGCATGCCCGCACGCCGTTCCGGCAGGAGGTCTGGGACCGGCTCAGCGAGGGCATCCGCTTCGTGCAGGGCACGTTCGACGACGACGCCTCATTCGCCTCGTTGAAGGAGACACTGGACAAGCTCGACGCTGAACGGGGTACGGGCGGCAATCACGCCTTCTACCTGTCGATTCCGCCGAAGGCGTTCCCGACGGTGTGCGAGCAGCTGTCCAGGTCGGGACTGGCCCGGCCCGACGGCGACCGCTGGAGCCGGGTGGTGATCGAGAAGCCCTTCGGACACGACCTGGACAGTGCGAAGTCTCTCAACCATGTGGTCAACAGCGTCTTCCCGGAGGAGTCGGTGTTCCGCATCGACCACTATCTGGGCAAGGAGACGGTCCAGAACATCTTGGCGCTGCGGTTCGCCAACCAGCTGTTCGACCCGATCTGGAACGCGCACTACGTCGACCACGTGCAGATCACGATGGCCGAGGACATCGGCCTCGGCGGGCGGGCCGGCTACTTCGACGGCGTCGGCTCTGCCAGGGATGTCATCCAGAACCACCTGACGCAGCTGCTCGCTCTCACCGCGATGGAAGAGCCGGTCAGCTTCAGCCCCGCCGAACTGCAGGCCGAAAAGATCAAGGTGCTCTCGGCAACCCGGCTGGCGGAACCGCTGGACGAAAACACCTCCCGCGGTCAGTACACGGCGGGCTGGCAGGGCGGCGAGAAGGTGTTCGGGCTGCTCGAGGAGGACGGTTTCTCGAAGACCTCCACCACCGAGACGTTCGCCGCCATCACCCTGGAAGTCGACACCCGCCGCTGGGCCGGGGTGCCGTTCTATCTGCGCACCGGAAAACGGCTGGGCCGCAGGGTGACTGAGATCGCCTTGGTGTTCAAGCGGGCCCCGCACCTGCCGTTCGACGCGACGATGACTGACGAACTCGGCAAGAACGCGCTGGTGATCCGGGTGCAACCCGACGAGGGCATCACGCTGAGGTTCGGGTCGAAGGTGCCCGGCCACTCGATGGAGGTCCGCGATGTCAACATGGACTTCTCCTACGGGTCGGCCTTCGCCGAGGACTCCCCCGAAGCCTACGAGCGACTCATCCTTGACGTTCTGCTCGGTGAGCCATCGCTGTTCCCGGTGAACCAGGAGGTCGAATTGTCCTGGAAGATACTCGATCCCGCGCTGGACTACTGGGCTCGCCTTGATTCTGAGGCACTGGCACGCCCCGATCCCTACGAGGCAGGCGGCTGGGGCCCGGAGTCAGCGTTCGAGATGCTGCGGCGCACCGGCCGGGAATGGCGGAGGCCCTAAGTGATCGTCGACCTCGAAGCCACCACGACCAACGCGGTCAACAAGAGGCTGGACGCCCTGCGGGAAGAAGGCGGCGCCTTCACCATGGCGAGGGTGCTGACGCTCGTCATCGCACCGGACAGCCCAGGAGTGCTGGAAGAGTCGATCGAGGCCGCGAACGCCGCCAGCCGCGAGCATCCCTGCCGGGTGATCGTCGTCCTGCCGGTCGACCGCGACGCCGACGACGCGAAACTCGATGCCCAGATCCGGGTCGGCCACGACGCCGGCGCGGGTGAGGTGGTGGTGCTCAAACTGTCCGGGCCGCTGGCCGCACAGGCCAGCAGCGTCGTCACGCCGTTCCTGCTGCCCGACACCCCGGTGGTGGCTTGGTGGCCAGATCTCGCTCCTCGAGTACCAGCTCAGGATCCTTTGGGGCAGTTGGCAATCCGTCGCATCACCGACGCCACTCTGGGCCAGGATCCGCTGGCCTGCATCAAGAGCAGGTTGGAGGGTTACACCCCCGGCGACACCGACCTGGCGTGGAGCCGGATCACCTATTGGCGGGCGATGCTGACCTCGGCCCTGGATCAGGGGCCGCACGAGCCCATCGAGTCGGCTTTGGTGTCGGGCCGCAAGGAGGAGCCGGCCCTGGACATCCTGGCGGGGTGGCTGGCGAGCCGGATCGACGGCCCGGTACAACGTGCCGTCGGAGACCTGAAGGTCGAGCTGATCCGGGCGAGCGAGACCATCACGCTCAGCAGGCCCCAGGACGGTGTCACCGCCACCTTGTCCCGGACCGCCAAGCCCGAGGCCAGACTCCCGTTGGCACGCAGGGAAACTCGAGAGTGCCTGGCCGAAGACATGCGCAGGCTCGACGCCGACGAGATCTACCTGTCCGCCCTCAAAGGCATAGATAAGGTGCAGTACATATGACCGCGATTGTGCAGACTTACGCCGGTACCGACGAGTTGGTGGCGGCCGCCGGTGACCGCCTGATCGGGGCGATCACCGCCGCGATCGAGGCCAGGGGTCAGGCGTTCATCGTGTTGACCGGCGGCGGCACCGGGGTGAAGCTGCTCAAGCATGTCGGGGAGCACGGCAGTGCGATCGACTGGTCGGTGGTGCACCTGTTCTGGGGCGACGAGCGGTACGTGCCCGAAGCCGATGACGAGCGCAACGAGAAGCAAGCCCGCGAAGCGCTTCTCGACGCTATCGACATCCCGGCCCGCAACATTCACCCGATGGCCGCCTCCGATGGTGAGTTCGGGTCGGACCTCGACGCTGCCGCGCTTGCCTACGAAACCGTGCTGGCCGCCAACGCCAGCGAGGGCGAGCCGACCCCGGCCTTCGATGTGCACCTGCTCGGGATGGGGCCGGAAGGACACGTGAACTCGTTGTTCCCGCACACGCCCGCGGTGCTGGAGAAGACCCGGTTCGTCGTCGGGGTCGAGGATTCACCCAAGCCCCCGCCGCGGCGAATCACGTTGACGCTGCCCGCGGTCAACCGGTCTCGCGAGGTCTGGCTGGTGGTGGCGGGCGCGGAGAAGGCTGACGCGGTCGCGGCGGCGGTGGGCGGCGCCGAAGCTGTCGATTGGCCCGCGGCGGGGGCTGTCGGCACCGAGCAGACGGTGTGGTTGCTCGACGCCGCGGCGGCGTCGAAACTCTAATTGTCCGTCTGACCGCCAGGTCCAGCGCCCATACTGGCAACCATGGCAGACAGGGATGCCCGGACCCCGCGTACACGACCGGCCCAGCAACGACTCAGAACGCTCGCCCAGGCAGCACTCAACGCCGATGTCACCGTCGAGCAGGTGGACACCGTTCTCACCGGCCTGACCGAGACACTCATCGATCTCAACGGGTCGACGGATGCCCTCGATGCCACCCTGGAGCGGTTCAACGAGACGATCAGCCGCATCGACGAGCTGGCGCCGCGGTTGATCGCGATGGTGGACCGTCTTGAGGGCATCGTCGACCGGGTGGAGCGCATCGTCGACGTCGGCGAGGCGGTGGTGTCGCCGATCTCGGCCACCGAGTCCGCGGTGCGCGGAGTTGTGCATGCGGTGCGCAGCCGCACCGGGCTGTAGAGAGTGACCGTTTCGCCTTCCCCACCGTTCGCCGCCGATACCGGGCTGCCCTGGGACGTCGCGGTGGACGATGCCGTCGGGGCGATCGCGTCGGCGCGGCACCGCTACGGAGACACCTTCGCGCTGCGCAGCGGCGGGGACAACTATCTGTTCACCTTCTCCCCGACCGGCGTCGAATCGTTCTACGCGCTGCCAGAGGAACGCGCCAGCAAAGGTGTCGCCGACTACCTGATGTTGCGACGCAAACTGCCCGAGGAGCTCTTCGACGGCAGGCGCGTCCTGCCTGGCAC
The DNA here is from genome assembly GCF_025822605.1 of Mycolicibacterium komossense. Taxonomy (GTDB): domain Bacteria; phylum Actinomycetota; class Actinomycetes; order Mycobacteriales; family Mycobacteriaceae; genus Mycobacterium; species Mycobacterium komossense. The sequence goes on from NZ_JACKTY010000028.1 coordinate 388,695, forward strand.
CTTGTTTCGGCGCGACGACGTGGCCGCCTATCTGCAAAACCTCAAGCTGGCTCTCGAGCGGACCGTCACCGAGTTGGGACCGGCCGGTTCGGTCGATGCATTCGATCTGACGCGACGGCTCAGCCATCGGATGGGCTTGGCGTCGTGGGCCGGGCCGGGCTGCGCCGTCGGTGACAAGTTCGACCGCCTGGTAACGGCTTTCGACATCCTCGACGGATCCGACGCGTTCGTCCATCCCGATACGATGGCCGAGGTCGAAGCCTCCGGTAAGCGCGCTGAGCGGGCCGCGCTCGACGAAGTGGTCGAGATCGTGGGCGCCTCGGTCGACCGATGGAAGGGTGACACCGGCGGCCCAGATTCGCTGTTCTGCCGAATCGTGACCGCGTGGACCGATGCGCCGGCCGAGGAGCAGCTCAGGGGTATCGCCTTCGATATCGCGTTGATCCACATCGCGTCGATGTCGAATCTTGCTGCCGCAGTGGGCTGGACGATGGTCGACATTCTCGAACACCCAGCTGCGGCGCAGCGGATCGTGGCCGGCGATGCCGATCTGGCCCGTCGCTGCGCACTGGAGAGCACCCGGCTCGCGCAACGCTCGATCATGTCGCGGACCGTGCTCAAACCGGTCCACCTGGACACCGGTGACGCCGTCTACGACGTGCCGCCGGGCTGGACCGTCGCCACCCTACTGCCACTGCTGAACACCACAGCCGCGCCGGACCTGGATAGCTGGGATCCGGACCGCTGGACCGGGCACCGGCTGGCCGACGTGTCGGCATTGGCCAGTCCGGCACTGGTCACGGCGTTCGGGCACGGCCGGCATTCCTGCCCGGCGCAACCGTTCTCACTGGCCGCGATGACGACGGCGGTCACGCACCTGCTGAGCAGCTATGAGATGACGCCGGGCTGGTCGGCCTATCCCCGACCGGTGCCCGCGCAGATCGGTGGCGTCGCACGCGCCGAGGGCAGGTGCCCGATCAGCTACCAGGCCCGGTAGCTGTCAGCCGCTGTTGCGCAGCGCCGTCGCCAGCCCGCTCATCGTCAGCAGGATGCCGCGCTGGACCAGTTCGTCCTCGTCGCCGGAGCGGAACCGCCGCAGCAGCTCGACCTGCAGGTGATTCAGCGGTTCCAGATACGGGAAGCGGTTGAACACCGAGCGCGCCAGCGCCGGGTTGTCGGCGAGCAGATCGTCCTGGCCGGTGATGAGTTTGAGCATCTTGATACTGCGGTCATGCTCGGCCAAGATCTTGTCGAACACCCGGCGCCGCAACGCCTCGTCCTCGACCAGCTCGGAGTACCGCGCCGCCAGACCCATATCGGCTTTCGCCATCACCTGCGCCATGTTCGACAGCACGGTGGCGAAGAACGGCCACCGGCGATACAGGTCCTGCAGCACCTCCAACCGGCCGTCCCCCTCGGAGATCCAGTCCTCGAATGCCGTCCCGGTGCCGTACCAACCGGGCAGCATCACCCGCGACTGGCTCCAGGCCAGTACCCACGGGATGGCCCGCAGATCCGAGATCGATGTCGTCGGTTTACGCGACGTCGGCCGGCTGCCGATATTGAGCGCCCCGATTTCGCTGACCGGCGTCGAGGCCTTGAAATACTCGACGAAGCCCGGGGTTTCGTGCACCAGATCGGAGTAGGCCCGCTGGGCCCTGGCCGCCAGGTCGTCGAGCACCGCATAGGCATTCTCGGCCGATCCACCCAGCCCTTCTATATCGAGCAGGGTCGACTCCAGGGTGGCGGCCAGCAGCGTCTCCAGGTTGCGGTGCGCGATGCGCGGCTCTGCGTATTTCGCGGCGATCACCTCACCCTGTTCGGTGATCCGCAGCGAACCCTTCACCGCACCGGGGGGCTGCGCGAGGATGGCGTCGTAGCTGGGGCCGCCGCCGCGGCCGACGGTGCCACCGCGACCGTGGAACAGCCGCATCCGGATCCCGGTGTTGCGGGCCATCTCGACCAGGTCCAACTCGGCGCGGTACAGCGCCCAGTTGGCTGCCAGATATCCGCCGTCCTTGTTGGAGTCGGAGTAGCCGAGCATGATTTCCTGGCTCTCGCCGCGGGCGTGGATCAGGTCCCGGTACAGCGGAATACTCAGGACCGCTTCCATGATCGACGCACCACGCTGCAGGTCGTCGATCGTCTCGAACAGCGGCACGATACCGACCGGGCTGTAGGGGGTGTCGCCCGAGGCTCCCCCGACTACGGAGAGCAGCCCCGCCTCCTTGAGCAGCAGCGCCGCTTCGAGCATGTCCGAGACCGACTGGCACATCGAGATGATGTAGTTGGGCACCGCATTGGGGCCGAAGACGTCGACGGCGCGAGCCGCCGCGGCCACGATGCCCAGCTCTTTGGTCGCCAGCTCGGATAGCTGGGCGCTCTCCCCGATCAGCGGCCTGCGGGTGCTGAGCTCGGCCACCAGCAGGTCGACCCGCTCCTGCTCGGGCAGCGACGCGTAGTCCGGATGCACCCCGGCCCAGGCGAGCAGCTCGGCGATCACCTCTTCGTGCACATCGGAGTTCTGCCGCATGTCGAGGCCGGACAGATGAAATCCGAAGACATGCACGGCTTCTCGCAGACGTGCCAGCCGATCGTCGGCCAGCAGCGCGCTGCCGTTGCTGCATAGCGATACATCGACGGTGTTCAGATCGGCCTCGAACTCCTCCGGCGAGAAATATCGGTCGAGGCCGAGATCGAGTTGGTACTCGGGTTGGCGGTCCAGGATCGCTGCGGCCGTGGCGGTCAGCCTGGCGTGAATCACCCGCAGCGCGCGGCGGTAGGGCTCGTCGGAGCGGGCCGGCTCATGGCAGATATCGGCCAGGGCGGTCAGGTCGTCGCTGACGGTCACCAACCGGGCCGACATCGACAGCTCCTCTTCGAGCGCGGTGAGCTCGATGAAGTACTGCGCGAACGCGGTGTACGCGGCGCTGCCGGTGGCCAGCCGCACCACATCACCGGTGACGTTCGGGTTGCCGTCGCGGTCACCGCCGATCCACGAGCCGGGCCGCAGGATCGGCTCCGGCAGCAGCTCGGCGTCGGGCCAGCGGGCCCGCAGCGCTTCCCGGACCTCGGCATTGACCTGCGGGATGACCTCGAAGAAGGCGGCCGGGTAGTAGCGCAGGCCGGTTTCGATCTCGTCTTGGATCTTCAACCGCGACAACCGGATCAGCGCCGTCTGCCACAGCATCAAGATCTGCCGGCGCAGCTCGATATCGATGCTCGCGCCATCGTCGGTGCGGGCATGCCCACCGGCCCGCAGCCGCATCAGCTCGGTGATCCGGTGCTGGGTGTCGAAAACGGTTCGTCTGCGGGTCTCGGTCGGGTGTGCGGTGATCACCGGCGAGACGAGTGCACCGGTGAGCGCGACGGCGACGGTCGCGGAATCGAGATCGGCCGCGTCGAGCTTGAGGTAGGTGGCCGCGAGGCTGCTGTCCTGCGGCGGCTCGCCCTCGGCCTCGTGGATGGCGCGCCGGCGTTCCCGGTGGATGTCCTCGGCGACGTTGGCCAGCAAGGCGAAATGAGTGAAGGCGCGGATGACCGGGATCGCCTTCTTGGTGTCGATGCCGTCGAACAGCTGCGCCAGCTCGTTGCGGTCGATCTCCGAGCGCCGCACCCGGAACGAGCCGACGCGGGCCCGTTCGACCAGGTCGAAGATCTCGTCACCGTTCTGTTCGCGGACGGTGTCGCCCAGCATCGCGCCGAGCAGCCGAATGTCCTCGCGCATCGGTTCGGTCGCCTCGCGGCCCACCTGGGTGCGACGAACAGCACCGATCGGTTCCAGGGCCGTGTCGGAACGCGTATCGGAGAGCTCTGCCATGACGTCAAGTATCGACGCACCGCGAATTCGGCGCAGAACGAGGTCGCTACGACAGTATCGATGCCGTGACTGACGCACACCGACGTTGTTCCGGGCCCGCACGGTCATCACCGTGGACCCGGCCCAGCCCAGGGCGTCCGCGATCCTGGTCGACGGTGACCGGATCATCGCGGTGGGTGTGTTCGAGGACCTCGATAGCGGCCAGTATGAGGTCGATGACACGTTCGCCGACGCCGTCGTCTGCGCCGGCTTCATCGACCAGCATCTGCACCCGGTACTGGGGGCCGCCACGCTGGTCACCGAGGTGATCGCCACCGAGGACTGGGCGCTGCCCGGCAAGTTGTGCCCGGCCGCGCAGTCCCAGGATGACTATCGGCAGCGGCTGGCCGAGGCCGAACAACGCACCCCTGCAGGCGAATGGCTGATCTCGTGGGGTTATCACCGGTTGTGGCACGGCGTACTGGACCGCGGCGTGCTCGATCAGATCAGCGCCTCGCGGCCGATCGCGGTGTGGCGGCGGTCCTGCCACGAGTGGTTCCTGAACTCCGCGGCGATCGACACACTCGGGATCACCGCGGCATCAATGGCCGGCCACGGCGCGGCCAACACCATGGTGGACGTCGCCGCCGGGCTGCGGCAGATGGTCGACTATCTGCATCACAACGGTGTCACGGCATTCAACGAACCCGGCAGCATGTGGGACCTGGAGCCGTGGCTCGCCGAGGATCTCTACGACGTCGACCCCGCGCGCTTGAACGAGGTGACAGTACTCGGCAGCGTGTATGCCGGCCGGTGGTTCCCGGCGAGCGGTCAGCCGATTAGCCGTACTTGATCTGCAGGCCGACGCCGATGATCGAGACCAGCCAGATGCCGGTGACGAACAGCGTCAGACGGTCGAGGTTCTTCTCGACGACGGTCGACCCGGACAGGCTGGACTGCACACCGCCACCGAACAGCGTGGACAGACCGCCACCCTTGGCACGGTGCAGCAGCACCAGCAGAACCACCAGCACGCTCGTCACGATCAGCGTGATGTCCAGAGCCAATTCCATGGCCGCCAGACTACAGGCCGCAGCGTCTGGTCAGGGAATCGGCCCACCTGCGGCGATTGCCGAAAGAATGGCGAACTGTTCGCCATCGAGCGACGCTCCACCGACCAGTGCGCCGTCGACATCGGCCTTGCCGACGAGCTCTCCAACATTCTTGGCGTTCACCGATCCGCCGTAGAGCACCCGGACCGTGGCCGCGATCTCCGGCGACGACAGTTCGGCCAGTTCCTCACGGATCGCCTTGCAGACTTCCTGTGCGTCGGCGGCACTGGCCACCCGGCCGGTGCCGATCGCCCACACCGGTTCGTAGGCGATGACGCTGGCACCGATCTGCTCGGCGGACAGCCCCGCCAGCGAGCCCTTGAGCTGGTTGACGTTGTAGGCGACGTGATCGCCCGCCTCGCGGACCTCCAGGCCCTCACCGATGCAGATGATCGGAGTCAGTCCATGCTTGAGCGCGGCCGCCGCCTTGGCGGCGACCAGCGCGTCGTCCTCGTGGTGGTACGTGCGGCGCTCGGAGTGCCCGACGACGGCGAACGTGCAGCCCAGCTTGGCCAGAAACGCACCGCTGATCTCGCCGGTGTAGGCGCCGGAGTCGTACTGGGAGATGTCCTGCGCGCCGTAGGTGAGACGTAGCTTGTCGCCGTCGACCAGTGTCTGCACGCTGCGCAGGTCGGTGAACGGCGGAATCACCGTGACGTCGACCTTGTCGAAGTACTTGTCGGGCAACGAGAATGCGATCTTCTGCACCAGGGCGATGGCCTCGAAATGATTGAGGTTCATCTTCCAGTTGCCGGCGATCAGCGGTGTGCGGGCCACAAAGCTCCTATATGTTGACTACTGCTCGAGGATGGAAATGCCGGGCAGTTCCTTGCCCTCAAGGTATTCCAGTGAGGCACCGCCACCGGTGGAAATGTGCGAGAAACCGTCCTCGGGCAAGCCCAGCTGACGTACCGCTGCTGCGGAATCCCCGCCGCCGACGACGCTGAACGCGCCCTTGGCGGTGGCGCCGATGATGGCCTCGGCCACTCCTTTGGTGCCCGCCGCGTAGGCCGGGAACTCGAAGACCCCCATCGGGCCGTTCCAGAAGACGGTCTTGGCATTCGACAGCAGGGCGGTGAACCGCTTGACCGACTCCGGGCCGATGTCCAGGCCCATCTTGCCGTCGGGAATCTTGTCGGCGGCGACTGTCTCCGGCGGTGAATCCGCGGCGAACTTTTCGGTAACGACGATGTCCACCGGGAGGTGGATGACGTCGCCGTAATCTTCCAGCAGCTTGGCGCAGGTCTCGATCATCTCGGGCTGACACAGTGAGGTGCCGACCGAAAGTCCTTGCGCGGCAAGGAAGGTGTAGCACATGCCGCCACCGATGACGATGCTGTCGGCTTTGGTGGCCAGGTTTTCGATCACCGCGAGCTTGTCAGAGACCTTCGACCCGCCGAGCACCACGGCGTAGGGCCGTTCGGTGGAACTCGTCAGCGCCTTGAGTACCTCGACCTCGGTGGCCACGAGCGCGCCCGCGTAGTGCGGAAGCAAGGTGGCGACGTCGTAGACCGAGGCCTGCTTGCGGTGCACGACACCGAAGCCGTCCGAGACAAACGCTGCCGGGTTTCCTCCCGGATCCGCCACGAGCGCCACCAGCGCCTCGGCCAGCGCCAGTCGTTCCGCGTCGTCCTTGCTGGTTTCACGCGGATCGAACCGGATGTTCTCCAGCAGCAGCACGTCGCCGTCGGTCAACCCTTCGGCTCTGGCCAGCGCGTCGGTGCCGACGACATCACCGGCGAGCTGGACGTGTCGGCCCAGTTGTTCACCGAGCGCCACCGCCACCGGGGCCAGCGAGAACTCCGGGTCGGGTTCACCTTTGGGCCGGCCGAGGTGCGCGGTGACGACGACCTTGGCGCCGGCGTCGCTGAGCGCCTTGATCGTCGGCACCGAAGCGATGATGCGGCCCGGGTCCCCGATGATGCCGTTGTCGAGCGGGACGTTGAGGTCGGAGCGCACGAGTACGCCCCGACCTTCTACGCCTTGCGCCAGCAGGTCGGACAGAGATTTGATCGCCATGCTTGCCGGGTGGACTAGAGCGACTTGCCGACCAGCGCGACCAGGTCGACCAGCCGGTTGGAGTAGCCCCACTCGTTGTCGTACCAGGAGACGACCTTGGCCTGGTTGTCGATGACCTTCGTCAAGCCCGAGTCGAAGATCGAGCTGTGTGGGTCGGTGACGATATCGCTGGACACGATCGGTGCGTCGTAGTACTTCAGGATGCCCTTGAGCGGTCCGTCGGCGGCGGCCTTCATCGCGGCGTTGATCTCGACGGCGGTACCCGGCTTGGCCAGCTCGGCGGTCAGGTCGGTGACCGATCCGGTGGGGATCGGCACCCGCAGCGCGTAGCCGTCGAGCTTGCCCTTGAGCTCCGGCAGCACCAGGCCGATGGCCTTGGCGGCACCGGTGGAGGTGGGCACGATGTTCAGTGCGGCCGCCCGGGCGCGACGCAGGTCGCTGTGCGGACCGTCCTGCAGATTCTGATCCTGGGTGTAGGCGTGGATGGTGGTCATCAGACCCTTGACGATGCCGAACTCGTCGTTGAGCACCTTGGCCAGCGGGCCGAGGCAGTTGGTGGTGCACGACGCGTTGGAGATGATGTTCTGGCTGCCGTCGTACTTGTCGTCGTTGACGCCGATCACGATGGTGATGTCGGGGTCGGTGGCGGGCGCGGAGATGATGACCTTCTTGGCGCCGGCATCGAGGTGCCCCTTCGCCTTGGCGGCGTTGGTGAAGATGCCGGTCGATTCGACCACCACGTCGACTCCGAGGTCACCCCACGGCAGTTCCGACGGTCCGGCCTTGACTTCGAGCGCCTTGATCTTGGTGTCGCCGACGACGATGGTGTCCTCGCCCTCGAGGCTGACGTCGTAGGGCAGCCGGCCCAGGATGGAGTCGAACTTCAGCAGGTGCGCCAGCGTCGCATTGTCGGTCAGGTCGTTGACCGCGACGATCTCGATATCGGTGTTGTTGCCGAGCGCCTTCTGCGCATCCAGCGCCCTGAAAAAGTTGCGCCCGATTCGGCCGAAGCCGTTAACGCCTACCCGGATCGTCACTTGTCTCTCCCTCTGAGTTCGCATGCCAAGTCCGCATGATGTAACTGCTCGCCAGCCAGCCTAGTGGCCTGCCACCGGCGTCGCGCAGGCTGGTTGATGAACATTCCGACCACGGCGTGAGGGATAACTCAGGCCACATCGGGGTAACCCGGACCGGTGATAGTCGCGCAAATCGACATCAGCAACCCGGACAAAGTGCTGTTTCCTGACAGCGAATCCTCGAAAGACGGCCGCGCGGGCCTCACCAAACGCGACCTAGCGGAGTATTACGCGTCGGTCGCCAGGGTGATGCTGCCGCACCTGACGGACCGCCCGATCAGCATGCAGCGCTTTCCTGACGGCATCGACAGCGAGGGTTTCTACGAGAAGAAGGTGCCGTCCCACTTTCCGGATTGGATCGACACCGCCGAGGTGGACACCGCCAACGGACCGCAATCGCAGGTCACGGTCAACAGCGCCCGAGCGCTGGTCTACTTGGCCAACCAGGGCTGTATCACCCCGCACACCTGGCTCAGCCGCACCCGCGCGCTGAACCGGCCCGACCAACTGGTGTTCGACCTGGACCCGTCGGTCGACGATATCGCCTCGCTGCGGCGGGCGACCACGATGACCGGGGACTTGCTCAACGACATCGGCCTGACCTCCTACCTGAAGTCGTCGGGCGCCCGCGGCTATCACGTGGTGGTCCCGTTGCGCCCGCAGGCGACCTTCGATGAGACCCAGGCCTTCGCCCTAGAGGTCGCCGAGCATCTGGCGAAGCAGGAACCCGACCTGCTGACCGTCGAACAGCGTAAGAGCAACCGTGGCGACCGGGTCTACATCGACATCACGGGCAACAGTTTCGGGCAGACCATCGTGCCGCCCTATGCCGTCCGAGCCCGGCCCGGCGGCCCGGTGTCGACGCCCATGGAGTGGTACGAGCTCCCCCGCCTCGCGCCTGGCGACTACACGATCGCCAACCTGCGTCGCCGGTTGGCGACGCGTGGCGACCCATGGCACGGGATCCGCCGGCGCGCGCACGGCCTGACCAAGGCCAGGGAAAAACTGGTGCGGCTGCGCTGACGGGTACTGCGTCGAGGTCAGGTGTCTTCGAGCAGCTCGGCCGTCACAGCCGACTCGGTATCGGGGATACCGTCCTGTTTGGCCTTCCGGTCTGCCATCGACAGCAACCGCCGAATGCGGCCTGCGACAGCATCTTTCGTCATCGGCGGATCGGCAAGGCGGCCCAGTTCTTCCAGTGAGGCCTGACGGTGCTCAACGCGCAATCTGCCGGCCGTCGACAGGTGGTCGGGGACGCTGTCACCGAGGATCAGCAGAGCCCGCTCCACCCGGGCCGCTGCAGCAACGGCCGCGCGGGCCGAGCGGCGCAGATTGGCGTCGTCGAAGTTGGCCAGCCGGTTGGCAGTGGCCCGGACCTCGCGGCGCATCCGCCGCTCCTCCCAGGTCAGCCGGGTGTCCTGGGCGCCCATACGGGTGAGCAGCGCGCCGATCGCCTCGCCGTCACGCACGACGACCCGGTCGGCACCGCGGACCTCTCTGGCTTTGGCGCTGACTCCGAGCCGTCGCGCGGCGCCCACGAGCGCCAGCGCCGCCTCCGGGCCCGGGCAGCTCACTTCCAGCGCAGACGATCGACCCGGTTCGGTCAGCGAGCCATGGGCCAGGAAGGCACCTCGCCACGCGGCTTCGGCATCTCCCACGCTGCCGCCGACCACCTGGGCCGGCAGGCCGCGCACCGGCCTGCCGCGCAGATCCAGCAGACCCGTCTGCCTCGCCAACGCTTCGCCGTCTTTGGCGACCCGCACCACGTACCGCGTGCTCTTGCGGATCCCGCTGGCAGACAACACATGCACGACGGCGTTGTAGCCGTACAGATCGAAGATGTCCTTACGCAGCCGGCGCGCGATGATGCCGAGATCGACTTCGGCTTCCACCACCACCCGGCCGGACACGATGTGTAGGCCACCGGCGAAGCGCAACAGCGACGCAACCTCGGCGCGGCGGGCGCTGACCGAATTGACTATCAGCCGACTCAGTTCATCCTTGACCTCGGCCGTCATCGCCACGGATCGTCACCTCTCGGTCCACTCAGACTCTGTCCATCCACGTCAGGGGTTGCACCCGGCATAGTCGGTGCGATAGGCACGGCCCCCCGGACGCGCACTGCTTCGAGTGCCGCCGCCAGTTTCGCCGGATCATGTAAAGGTGTACCAGGTCTGGACACGTCAGCAAACTGAACTGCAGCATCGAGCATGCTCGCGGTCCGCTGCAGCTGTTCGCGCTCACGGTCTCCGGGTACCCGTGTCGCGTCAACGATGATCTCGTGCACCGTGAAGTCGGGTGCGTGCTGAGCCAACACATGAAGATGCCGCTCGGCGGAAAAGTCTGCCGTCTCCCCCGGTTCGGCCGCGAGGTTGAGCACCAGCGCACGGCGCGCCGTCGTCGCATTCAATGCCGAAACCAGCTCGGGCACCAGGACGTGCGGGATGACACTGGTGAACCACGAACCCGGTCCGAGGACCACCAGATCGGCAGCCATGATCGCGTCGACGGCCTGCCGCGTCGCCGGCGGATTACCGGGGAGCAGCCGCACCCGGCGAACCTTGCCCGGGGTGGTCGCGATCGCCACCTGGCCGCGGATCACGCGGCTCATCCTGGGATCCGATTCCAGCCCGGCCACATCGGCTTCGATCTGCAGGGCGATCGGGCACATCGGCAGCACCCGGCCTTTGACGCCGAGGACGCGCCCCAGTTCGTCGAGGGCGGCCACCGGGTCGGCCAGCACCTCGTTGAGGCCGGCCAGGATGAGGTTGCCGATCGGATGACCCGCCAGCGCACCACTGCCACCGAACCGGTGCTGGATGATGGTCGCCCACAGCCGACCATGCGGACTATCAGATGCCAAGGCCGCCAACGCCATTCGCAGATCTCCCGGCGGCACCACATCGAGCTCGCTGCGCAGCCGCCCCGATGAGCCGCCGTCATCGGCCACCGTGACCACCGCGGTGATGTGCGGGGTGAGCCGACGGGCGGCAGACAGAGTGGCGTAGAGGCCATGGCCGCCGCCCAGCGCGACGATGCGGCTGTTTTCGCCCGGGTTCACTCGCGACCCAGATCCCGGTGCAAGGCACGCACCGACAGCCGGCCGTTGGCCTGCAGGCGCGCGGCAAGGGCTTCGGCGATCGCGACGCTGCGGTGCTTGCCGCCGGTACAGCCGATGGCGACGGTCATGTAGCGCTTACCTTCCCGGCGATAGCCTTCAATCACCAGATCGAGCAGCTCGTGGTAGGTGTCGAGAAACTTGCCCGCACCCGGTTGCCCGAGTACGTAGTCGCGCACCGCCGGATGCTGACCGGTGTGCGGACGGAGATCGTCCACCCAGTGCGGGTTGGGCAGGAACCGAACGTCCATCACCATGTCGGCGTCCATGGGTAAGCCGTATTTGAAGCCGAAGGACTCCACCGTCACGCTGGTTTCGGCGATCTTCTCGCTACCGAAGGCCTGCTCGATACTCGCCCGCAGCGCCGGTACCGGCAGGCTCGAGGTATCGATCACCAGATCGGCGCCGGCGCGCACCGGTGCCAGCATTACGCGCTCGGCGGCGATGCCTTCGGCGAGCGTCAGATCACCTTGCAGCGGATGACTGCGCCGGTTTTGCTCGTAGCGCCGGACCAGGATGTCGTCGGAGGCTTCGAGGAACAGCACCTGCGGCGTGATGCCGCGGGTCGCCAGTTCGGTGCGGACCGAGTCGAGATCGCCGGTGAAACCCTTGGAGCGCGCGTCCATCACGATGGCGAGTTGGGTGATTCGCGAGCCGGCCGCCAGGCCCAGATCCACCATCCGGGCGATCAACTCGGGCGGCAGGTTGTCGGCGACGTACCAACCGAGATCTTCGAGCACTTTGGCGGCGGTACCTCGGCCCGCGCCCGAGAGCCCGGTAACCAGAACGACATCGATACCGGAGTCGGTTTCAGCGCCGATATCGCTTGAGCCGTCGTCCCGCGTCACGTGGTCAGTACCGTCCGTCATCCGGATGCCTGTTCGGCTGCCTGTTCGGCCAAGCCATCATCGCGTACCTCGGTGGTGTTCGTGGTGGATACCAACATTTCCCGGGCATTCTCGGCCGGCGGGGGCCCACTCGGCTCCGGGCCTGCCCCGAGCGCGGTCAACACGGCCACGGCCGTGGTCACCCCGATACCGGGCACCGCAGTGATCTCCTCGACCGTCGCCTGTGTGAGACGGGCCACCGAGCCGAAGTGGGTGACGAGCGCCTTGCGTCGGTGCTCACCCAGGCCCGGCACTGAATCCAGCGCCGATGCGGTCATCCGCTTCGACCGCTTGCTGCGGTGGTAGGTGATGGCGAACCGGTGGGCCTCGTCGCGCACGCGTTGCAACAGATACAGCCCCTCGCTGTTGCGTGGCATGATCACCGGATCGGGTTCTCCGGGCACCCACACCTCTTCTAGTCGTTTCGCCAGGCCGATCACCGCCACATCGGAGATACCCAGCTCGGTCAGCACCGCCGCAGCCGCGTTCACCTGCGGCGCACCACCGTCGACGACGTAAAGGTTGGGCGGGTAGGCAAATCTACGCGATTTACCCTCTGCCGCAAACTCTTCCACGTTCTGGGTGTCCTGCAGATGACGCCAGAAGCGCCGCCTGGTGACCTCGGCGATGGAAGCCACATCATCGGAGCGACCGTCGCCGGCCGCCTCCTTGATGGCGTAGTGGCGGTAGTCCGATTTACGCGGCAGCCCGTCCTCGAAAACCACCAGCGAGGCAACGACATCGGTGCCCTGGACGTGGCTGATGTCCACACACTCGATCCGCAGCGGCGCATCCACCAACCCCAGGGCATCCTGAATGCTTTGCAGCGCGGCGGATCTGGCGTTGAAGTCACCGGCCCGGCGCAGCTTGTGCTGCTGCAGCGCCTCCTGCGCGTTACGGGACACGGTTTCGGCGAGCGCCTTCTTGTCGCCACGCTGGGGCACCCGCAACGACACCCTCGAGCCGCGTAACCCGGACAACCAGACGGTGAGTTCCTCGGCATTGGGCGGCAGACACGGCACCAGGACCTCGCGCGGAACCGGATTAGTTGACTCGTCGCCACCGTCGTCTGCCGAACCTCCCAATTCGGCCTGATCGCCGTAGAACTGGGTGAGAAACTGCTCCACCAGCACCGCGGTTCCGTCGCTGTCATCGGGTTCCGTGGATTTCTCGACCACCCAGCCACGTTGACCGCGCACCCGTCCGCCCCGGACATGAAACACCTGGACCGCCGCTTCCAGATCGTCGTCGGCGAAGGCCACCACATCGGCATCGGTGCCGTCGCCGAGCACCACGGCCTGCTTCTCCAGTGCCCGCCGTAGCGCCCCCAGGTCGTCACGCAGCCGCGCGGCCCGCTCGAAGTCGAGCACCTCGGCCGCATCGGTCATCTGGTGTTCCAGTTCACGCGCGAACCTGTCCGTCTTACCCGAGAGGAAATCACAGAAGTCGGCGACGATCTTGCGATGCTCCTCGGCGGTGACCCTGCCGACGCACGGCGCCGAGCACTTGTCTATGTAGCCGAGCAGGCAGGGCCGGTCGATCTGGCTGTGCCGCTTGAACACTCCGGCCGAACAGGTTCGTGCGGGAAAGACCCGGGTCAGCAGATCGAGCGTCTCCCGGATCGCCCACGCGTGGGAGTAGGGACCGAAGTAGCGGACTCCTTTGCGGCGCGGTCCGCGGTAGACGAACAACCGCGGATATTCGTCGTTGAGAGTGACCGCCAGCACCGGATAGGACTTGTCGTCGCGATAGCGGACGTTGAAGCGCGGATCGAATTCCTTGATCCAGTTGTATTCAAGCTGCAGCGCCTCGACTTCGGTGCCGACGACCGTCCACTCGACTTTGGCCGCGGTGGTGACCATCTGCCTGGTCCGGGGATGCAGCGCGGACAGATCCTGGAAGTAGGACGTCAGCCGACTGCGGAGACTCTTGGCCTTCCCGACGTAGATGACCCGGCCGTGCGGGTCCCTGAACCGGTATACGCCAGGTTCCACCGGAATGGACCCGGGTGCAGGCCGGTACGTCGCTGGATCGGGCACCGCTCCAGATTAGTACCGCGCGACGACGACTTTCGCCGACAAGCCCGTTGCACGATCAGGAAGCGCTGGAATCGGTCCGGTATCGGGCCACCAACATGCGGACGGTGTCCATCGCGTCTACCGCACGTTCCTTGTCAACCGACTGAATAGCCATCACCGGTACGTACTCGTCGTCGGCCAGATCGACCCTCGCCCAGCGGGCGCCGATCGGAAATGAGATATCCACCACATCGGACCACGGAATCAGTTTGTCGCCCAACAGGTTCCGAACCGAACAACCGGCGGGCCCGATCCGCAGCCGCGACCGGGTCAGCAGCAGGATCAGCCCGGCCAGGATCACACCCAGCACCGCGAAAGCGATCTGATCGGCAGTCTGGAACACCACCCCGGTGGACTTGATCTTGAGCAGGAACCCGATGGCGATGTGCGCCACGAGGACGACGAACGCCGCGGCATAGGCGACATACGGCGTCAGACGCGGACGCACGACGACATCCCAGGCTGCGTCGTCAGCGGGCACTGTCACGGTGCGGCGCGCAGGTCCCGCAGCGTCAGCGCGGCACTCAGGGCCGCGGCCGCCGCCTGCGCGCCTTTGTCCTCCGCCGAGCCCGGCAGTCCGGCCCGATCGAGCGCCTGCTCCTCGGTGTTCGTGGTGAGCACGCCATTGGCAACCGGTGTCGACTCGTCCAGCGACACCCGGGTCAGGCCCTGGGTGACCGCGTCGCAGACATAATCGAAATGCGGTGTCTGGCCACGGATCACGACACCGAGAGCGACCACCGCATCGTGATTCTTGGCCAGTTGCTGGGCCACCACCGGAATCTCGATGGCACCGAGCACCCGGACCACGGTCGGCTCGTCGATACCGTCGCCCTTGGCGGTACGCAGAGCGCCCTCGAGCAAGGCATCACAGATCTCGGTGTGCCAGGTACTCGCGACGATCGCCAGCGATAACCCGCTCGCGTCGACGTCGGGCATCTCCGGAACTCCTGCGCCTCCACTCATGTGCCCAGCTCCCCCGGCAGAGACTCCTCGAAATCCTCCAGCCCGACCAGATCATGACCCATGCGGTCGCGCTTGGTCATCAGGTACCGAATGTTCTCCGCGTTGGCGCGTACCGGCAGCGGAACCCGCTCGATGATGTGCAGACCGTAGCCGTCCAGCCCGACCCGCTTGGCCGGGTTGTTCGTCAGCAGCCGCATCGAACGGATGCCGAGGTCGACCAGGATCTGGGCACCGATGCCGTAGTCGCGTGCATCGGCGGGTAACCCCAGTTTCAGGTTGGCGTCGACGGTGTCGTCACCGGCATCCTGCAACTGGTAGGCCTGCAATTTGTGCATCAAGCCGATACCGCGGCCCTCATGGCCACGCATGTACAGCACCACTCCGCGGTCCTCGCTGGCCACCATCGCCATCGCCGCATCCAGCTGCGGACCGCAGTCGCATCGGCGGGAGCCGAAGACATCGCCGGTCAGGCATTCGGAGTGGACCCGCACCAGCACGTCGTGTCCGTCGCTGTGCGCGCCGGCCAGCTCACCGCGGACCAGGGCCACGTGTTCGACGTCTTCGTAGATGCTCTTGTAGCCGACCGCGCGGAATTCGCCGTGCCGGGTCGGGATGCGCGCCTCGGCGATGCGCTCGATGTGCTTCTCGTGCTTGCGGCGCCACTCGATCAGATCGGCGATGGAGATCAGCGCTAGGTCGTGTTCGTCGGCGAAAACCCGCAGCTCGTCGGTCTGCGCCATGGCGCCTTCGTCCTTCTGGCTGACGATCTCGCAGATCGCGCCGGCGGGCTGCAGACCTGCGAGACGGGCCAGGTCGACGGCGGCCTCGGTGTGCCCGGGGCGCCGCAGCACCCCGCCGTCCTTGGCACGCAGCGGGACCACATGTCCCGGCTTGGTGAAATCGTCGGCCACGCTGGTGGGGTCGGCAAGCAGCCGCATCGTGGTGGCGCGGTCGGACGCCGAGATACCGGTGCCGACACCTCGCCTGGCGTCGACGGTCACCGTGTAGGCCGTGCCGTGCTTGTCCTGGTTGACCGCGTACATGGGCAACAGGCCCAGCTTGTCGCAGACTTCGCCGTCCAGCGGAACGCACAGATAGCCGGAGGTGTAGCGGACCATGAACGCCACCAGCTCCGGGGTGGCCTTCTCAGCGGCGAAGATCAGGTCGCCCTCGTTCTCGCGGTCCTCGTCGTCGATGACGACGACGGCTTTGCCCGCGGCGATGTCGGCGACCGCCCGTTCGACGGTATCCAGCCTCGTCATCTATGCCACCCTTGCCCGGGCTCCCAGTGAACCCGTGTGTAAAACGCTGAGATCAGTATGAACCACCAGACTGTGCTGGATATTGCTCGGCTGACCATCGCCGGTAGTCGTCAGACTTCTTTCTCGCTCAGCAGGCGTTCGACATATTTCGCGATGACGTCCACTTCGAGGTTGACCGGGGTGCCTTCCGGAGCGCGCCCCAGCGTGGTGAGCTCCAGCGTCGTCGGGATCAACGACACCTCGAACCAGTCTCCGGAGTCATCGCGGCCCAGGCCTGACACCGTCAGCGAGATGCCGTCGACGGTAATCGAGCCCTTCTCCACCACATAGCGGGCCACACTGCGCGGCAGAGAGATTCGCACCACATCCCAGTGCTCCGACGAACTGCGGCTCACCACATGTCCGGTGCCGTCGACGTGGCCCTGGACGATGTGTCCGCCGAGCCGGCTGTTCACCGCGGCGGCTCGTTCCAGGTTGACGCGCGAGCCGACGGCGAGCTTCTGCAGGCTGGACCGGTCGAGGGTCTCGGCCATCACGTCGGCACTGAAGTTGCCGCCCGGGAGCACCTGCACCACCGTCAGGCACACGCCGTTGACGGCGATCGAATCGCCGTGGCCGGCGTCCGCGGTGACGACAGGCCCGTGGATGACAAACCGCGCCGCATCGGTCAGATCCTCTTTGCCGACGACTTCGCCCAGCTCTTCGACGATTCCGGTGAACACGCCTACCAGGCTAGAGGTGGCGTACTCGGAAGCGGCGACCGAGTGGGCCTCAGAGCTGCTTCTCACCAAGGAACGTCGCCACCGGATTGGCGTTGAGTTCGGCGATCGGGCGGCAGCCCTGTGCCGCTCTCCATCCGCATATACCGAAACTGCAGGTCAATGGCCATGTCATCCGCCCCATCGCGCGCCAAACCGACACCGAAAGGTAATCAAGCGGGTTCGAGCCGAATCTGCACACCCTCTACGATGCAGACATGCAGACGCGCCCCCGCTTGTCCCGCATCCTCCTCGCCATGGCCGCCATCAGCACCGCCGCCGTAGTGGCAGTCGGCTGCTCCTCGTCGTCCTCGTCCTCCAACGAGCCACTCCCGGATGCCGCCGGGTTGCTGAAGGAATCCGCGCAGACCACCAAGAACCTGAAGAGTGGTCATCTGGACATCACGGTGAACGGCAAGATCCAAGGTCTGCCGATCAAGAAACTCAGCGGTGACCTGACGAACGTGCCCGCGACGGCGGTGCAGGGCAACGCGACCATCACGATGGGCGGCTCCGATGTGGACGCCGGCCTCGTCGTCATCGACAACACCCTCTACGCGTCGCTGAGCCCGAACAGCTGGCTCGACCTGGGTCCCGCCGCCGACATCTACGATCCTTCGACGATCCTGAACCCGGACACCGGCCTGGCCAACATCCTGGCCAACTTCTCGGACCCCAAATCCGAGTCCAGCGAGACCGTCAACGGTGTGGACACCGTCAAGGTCACCGGCAAGGTCAGCGCCGACGCCGTCAACAAGCTGATCCCGGACCTCAAGGTCACCGACGCGGTACCGGGCACCGCGTGGATCGAGAAGGGCGGCGATCACAACCTCGTGCAAGCCCAGATCGACCCGGCCAGCGGCACGTCGATCCAGATGGTGCTGTCGAACTGGAACACGCCGGTCACCGTCAACAAGCCCGCGATGTAATGCAGGCCAAGAGTTCCAAGAGTTCCCGGGGTTCCAGCCGCAGCATAGCGATCAGCGCAGGCGGCCTCGCTGTCCTACTGGGTGCCATCGACACGTATGTCGTGGTCACCATCATGACAGACATCATGTCCAGCGTCGGTATCCCGATCAACAAGATCCAGCAGGTGACACCGATCATCACCTGGTACCTGCTCGGGTATATCGCGGCGATGCCGCTGCTGGGCCGGTTGTCGGACCGTTTCGGCCGGAAACTGGTACTGCAAGCCGGCCTGGTCGGTTTCGCCGTCGGCTCGGTGGTGACCGCGCTGTCGAATGACCTGACAGTGCTGGTCATCGGCCGGTTCATCCAGGGCACGTCCAGCGGTGCGCTGTTGCCGGTGACGTTGGCGCTCGCCGCGGATCTGTGGGCCGCCCGAAACCGGGCCGCGGTGCTCGGCGGTATCGGCGCCGCGCAGGAACTCGGCAGCGTGCTGGGCCCGCTCTACGGCGTCGCCGTGGTGACCCTGCTGAGCACGTGGCGCGACGTGTTCTGGATCAACATCCCGTTCACGATCCTCGCGATGGTGATGATCCAGTTCAGCGTCCCCGCCAGGGATCGGGGTACCGAACCGCCCGAGAAGGTGGACGTCGTCGGCGGTGTGCTGCTGGCGATCGCGCTCGGCCTGGCCGTCATCGGCCTCTACAACCCGCAGCCCGACGGCAAGCAGATTTTGCCGCCTTCGGGCGTGTGGTTGGTCGGTGGCGCCGTCATCGCGGCGATCGCGTTCTTCGTCTGGGAACGCATTTCGCACACCAAGCTGATCGATCCCCAGGGCGTGCGGTTCCTCCCGTTCGCGGCGGCGCTGGGCACCTCCCTGTGCGCGGGTGCCGCGCTGATGGTGACGCTGGTCAACGTCGAACTGTTCGGCCAGGGCGTCCTCGGGCTCGAACAGGTGCCCGCGGCCCTGAAACTGACCTGGTTCCTGGCCGCGCTCCCGGTCGGCGCGCTGATCGGCGGCTGGATCGCCACCAGGATCGGCGACCGGGTGGTCGTCTTCGTCGGCATGCTGATCGCCGCAGCCGGCTACTGGCTGGTATCGAAGTGGGGCGTCGACGTGCTGTCGATGCGCCACGACCTCGGGCTGTTCTCGCTGCCCGCCTTCGACACCGACCTGGTAGTCGCCGGCTTCGGGCTCGGCCTGGTGATCGGCCCGTTGACTTCCTCTGCGCTGCGGGTGGTGCCCGGTAAGCAGCACGGCATCGCCTCGTCGCTGGTGGTGGTGGCCCGGATGAGTGGAATGCTGGTCGGTGTCGCCGCGCTGTCGGCCTGGGGCCTGTATCGCTTCAACCAGATCCTGGCCTCACTTCCGCCGTCGAGCGGAACCAGCCTGATTGAGAAGGTCACCGGCGAGGCGACCCGGTACAAGACGGCGTTCGCCATGCAGTACGGCGGGATGTTCTTCATCACGATGATCGTCTGCGTCGTCGGCGCGTTTCTCGGTCTGCTGATCGCCGGTAAGCACACACACGCCGACGAGGACGGTCTTGCGGTGGCCCCGGTCCAGGATGACGAGCCGGCCACTCAGGTATTCTCTGTGCCTACGGATTCCAGAGATCCTGCGACACAGCGGATTCCGCGGACAGGTGCGCACCGCGCCGATCCCGATGCGACGACCCGGATCCCCCGCAGGACCACCGAGTAGGCACGCCTACTGCGGCACCAGCGACAGCACCACATCCGGTCCGAGGGTGTCCATCCCGTCATAGCGCCAGCGCAGCGCCTTGCCGATGCTGGGCACGCCGACGTCGCCGACTGCGACCACCGGCCCGCCCAGCAGGATCGGCGCGACATACGCCAGGATGCGATTGACCACCCCGGCCCGCAGAAATGCGCCGGCCAGCGTCGGACCACCTTCGACGAATACATCGGTGCGGTCCGACAGTGCCCGGATCACTTCGTGCGGGTCGTGCGTCCGGATCACCATCGTGCGCGAGTCGTCGTTGAGAACGTTTGATTCAGAGGAGATTTCACGTTTCCCGACGACCACCCGCAGGGGCTGGCGCTCGGCCAGGCGGCCATCGGGAAGGCGTGCGGTCAGCGTCGGGTCGTCGGCGAATACCGTACCGGTTCCCACCACGATCGCATCGGCAGCGGCCCGCCTGCGGTGGACATCGGCGCGGGCAGCGTCACCGGTGATCCACCGACTGGAGCCGTCGGCCGCGGCACTGCGGCCGTCGATACTCGCCGCGTATTTCCAGGTGACATGTGGCAGGCCCGTGCGCTGTTTGTGCAGCCATTCCCGCAGCGGTCCGGTACGCACCAATTCGGCCGCCAGGCCGGCGACCACCTCGATGCCGCCCGCCGCCAGCCGCGCTGCACCGCCGGCCGCGACCGGGTTCGGGTCGGCGACGGCGAAGACGACGGTTGAAATACCTGCTGCCAGAAGCGCATCCACGCAGGGCGGCGTGCGGCCGTAGTGGTTGCACGGCTCCAGCGTGACCACCGCCGTCCCGCCCGAGGCCTTGGTTCCTGCGCGACGCAGCGCCACCACCTCGGCGTGCGCACTTCCGGCGGGTTCGGTGCCCCCGACACCGGCGATCTGCCCGTCGTGGTCCAGGATGACCGCACCGACGGGCGGATTCGGATAGGTGGCGCCCTTGACCTGGTCGGCCTGTTCGACGGCGAGCCGCATGGCCCGCTCCAGCGTCTCGGGCAGTGTCATAGCGGGCGGTGCGGCGAAACGGCACCCGCCTGGCGCCGCAATGCCGCCACCGCCGCGGCCGGGTCCTCGGCGCCGTAGACCGCCGACCCGGCGACGAAGCAGTCGACGCCGGCTTCGGCAGCCGCCTCAATGGTGTCGGCGTTGATACCGCCGTCGATCTCCACCAGGATTGTCAGCTCACCGGCATCGACGAGCCTGCGCGCGGTGCGCACCTTCGACAGCACCTCGGGCATGAAGCTCTGTCCACCGAAACCCGGCTCGACCGACATCACCAGCAGGGTGTCGAAATCGCGCAGGATTTCCAGATATGGCTCCAGCTCGGTACCGGGTTTGACGGCCAGACCGGCTTTGGCGCCCGCGGCCCGGATATCACGGGCCACGCCGACGGGGTTCTCGGTGGCCTCCGCGTGGAACGTGACGTTGTAGGCACCGGCCTCGGCATAGGGCGGCGCCCACCGCTCCGGGTTGTCGATCATCAGGTGGCAGTCGATCGGAATGTCGGTGGCCGCCAGAATGCTTTCCACCACCGGCAGGCCCAGCGTCAGGTTGGGCACGAAATGTGCGTCCATGACATCGACGTGCAGCCAGTCGGAGCCGTGCACGGCGGCAGCCTCATCGGCCAGTCTGGCGAAATCAGCGGACAGGATCGACGGCGCGATCATGGGCTTTCCGGCGGGTTCGGACGTCGGCGACATGCGGCTCACCTTAGAGGTCCTTTCGGAGGGCGGCCGCGAACATGGCGTCGGTGCCATGGCGGTGCGGCCACAGTTGGACGTGCGGACCGTCGCCGCCGCCGGCACCGATGTCAGCGGCCGGGGCGAACAGCGGTCGGGTGTCGATCGCGGTGACAGGGTGGCGGCGGATCGCGTCGGCGACGACGCCCACGGTTTCCGCCAGGTGCGGTGAACACGTCGCATACAGCACGACCCCGCCGGGTCGGGTCAGCTCGATCGCCGCGGCCAGCAGCTGCCGCTGCAGTCTGGTCAGGTCCGGTACATCGGATGGTTGCCGCCGCCAGCGGGCCTCAGGTCGGCGACGCAACGCGCCGAGGCCGGTGCACGGCACGTCGACGAGCACGCGGTCGAACCCTGGCGTCAGTCCGGATTCCCTGCCGTCCACTCGGACCACGTCGACGGGCAGGCCGCGGGTGTTCTCGGCCACCAGATCCGCCCGGCGCGGGGCGGGTTCGACAGCAGTAACGGTGGCACCCCGTTCGGCGCCGATCCCGGCGAGCACCGCGGTCTTGCCGCCCGGCCCTGCGCACAGGTCGAGCCAGCGTCCGCCGTCGGGACCGTCGATGGGCGCCAGCGTCAGCGCGCGGGCCACCAGCTGACTGCCCTCGTCCTGGACGAGTGCCTGACCATCGCGCACGGGCGCCAACCGACCTGGGTCCCCGCTGGGCAGGTACACCGCGTACGGCGAATAGGTGCCGACCTCGCCGCCGACGGCGTCGGCAAGCGCCTCGGCGGTCAGCACGCCGGGGCGGGCCGCCAGGTGCACCACGGGCCGCTCGTCGTCGGTGCTCAGCAGGGCGGCGAGCTCGCCTGCTCGCGGACCGAGTGCATCGGCGAAAGCCTGGGCGATCCACCGCGGGTGGGCGTTGGTGAATGCCAAGTTCCCGATCGGGTCGGTGGTGCTCGACGGCGCCAGCTCGGCAACCCAGCCGGCCTCGTCCTTGCTGGTGATCTTACGGAGCACTCCGTTGACGAAACCCGCACGGGCGGTGTCGAATTCGATACCGGCTTGTTCGACGGTGGTGGACACCGCCGCATGCGGTTCGACGCGGGTGCGAAGGAGCTGATAGGTGCCGAGCCGCAGCAGATCCAGCAGCACCGGGTCGATGTTCTCGGTCGGCCGGCCGGCCGCCGCGGCGATCACCGCGTCCAGCAGACCGCGGGTGCGACAGGTGCCGTAGGTCAATTCGGTGGCGAAAGCAGCGTCACGACCGACGATCCCGCGTTCCTTGAGCAGTGCGGGCAACGCCAGGTTGGCGTAAGAGTCACGTTCGGACACCGCACGCAGGATGTCGAAGGCGGCCTGGCGGGCGGGGTCGAGTGGTTTACGGGCCTGCCGCCGGGGGCGCTGGGCCGGACGGTCGCTCATGATGCCCGCACCATCCCGTCGAGACGGGCTCCGCGGGCCCAGTCGGCGGCCTCCATCGGCTTCTTACCCGGCGGTTGGATGGTGCCCAATTGCACTGGGTGCGAAGCGGTTCCGACGAGCACCCGGTTGCGTTCGATGCGGATCTCCCCTGCTGACAGCGTCTCGGCATCGGGGGCGAGAGTCACCGGCCCCACCTTGACGCGCAGTTCGCCGATCATGGTCCACGCACCGGGGTTCGGGGTGACCGCGCGGATCCGCCGTTCCACGGTGTGCGCCGGGAGATCCCAGCGAATCCGGGCGGCGTCGACGTCGATCTTGGGTGCCAGACTGACGCCGTCCACGGGTTGCGGGACGGGGCGCAGCGAGCCGTCTTCGATTCCGTCGAGGGTGCTCTCCAGAAGTGCCGCACCCGAAACGGCAAGCCGGTCAAGCAGTTCCCCTGCCGTATCGGTCGGGCGGATGGTCTCGGTGACCACCCCGAAAACGGGCCCGGTGTCGAGGCTGGCTTCGATCTGGAACGTGCTGGCTCCACTGACGGTATCGCCGGCAGCGATGGCGGCCTGGACCGGCGCAGCACCCCGCCAGGCCGGCAGCAGCGAGAAGTGCAGGTTGATCCAGCCGTGCGGCGGTATCGCGAGCAGACCGTCGCGTAACAGTGCACCGTAGGCGACCACCGCGCAGCAGTCGGGCGCCAACTCGGTGAGTTCGGCGACGAATTCCGCGGAGTTGGGCCGCTGTGGGCGTAGTACCGGAATACCGTGCTCGGCTGCCGCCACCGCGACCGGGGACGGGGCGGGTTTGCCGCGCCGGCCCGCCGCTGCGTCGGGTCGCGTGAGCACCGCGATCACCTCATGGCGCGGCGATGCGATGAGACGACTCAGCGCTGGCACAGCGGGTGCCGGGGTGCCGGCGAAGACAAGACGCACCGCGCCAGTCTAGGAGTGCGCCGGGCCGCCTCGGCCCGAAGGGCCGGGACCCGCTCAGCGCGGGGTCTGGTAGAACTCGCGCTGCGATACCCCGGTGGTGCCTGCGACGAACATCCACGGAATGGTGCTGATCAGCTTGTTCAGGGTGGCGACAGCATCGTTGTAGTACTGCCGGGCGAACGCCAGTTTGTTCTCGGTGTCGGCCAGATTCTGCTGCAGGTCGAGGAAGTTGTTCGACGAATTGAGCTGCGGATAGGACTGGCCCAGGGCCAGTACCTGCCCGACCGCCTGATCGAGCTGCTGGTCCGCGGCGCTGCGCTGCGCCACCGATTTCCCGCCGGTGGCCGAGGTCAGTGCGGCTCGGGCTTCCGTGACGTGGTCCAGGATGGCCTTTTCGTGCGCCGCGAACGTCTGGACGGTACTGACCAGGCTGGGGATCAGCGAGGCCCGCCGGGTCAATTCGACGTCGATACCACCGAGGGCCTCCTGGACACGGACGTCGGCCGAGCGAATCTTGTTGTAGCCCAGCACGAATGCGACCAACACCGCGACCGCGATCAGCAGGATCACGATCAGTAGGTACGTCACCATGAGCCGCCTCCACCTCCTCCTCCACCGCCGCCGCCCCCACCGCTGAAGCCGCCGCCACCACCGCCACCGCTGGACGACGAGGACTGCGAGGCAGTGTAGGCACCGATCGACGACGACAATGCCGATTCGAAACTGTCGAAATTGATCCCACCCGAGCCGCCAGCCATGGAAGAGGGGCCGATCGGTACTGGATACCAGCCTGGTTGGGGCGCAACGGTACCGGTGGCGGTCTGGTATTTCTTGGCCCACAACGCCGCGGCGCCGGCCGCGACCGCGAACGGGACGTAGGCCGCGTAGAGGTCTTTGCGTGCGCCGAAGTCGAACCGGGATTCGGCTGAGTCGGTGGCCAGCATCCGGTGGAATCCGCCGGCGCGGGACCAGAGTTCCCGCCCAGCCGGTGTCCGTCGAGTACCGACACCGGGTCGCCAGGCTCTGGCCGAAAGAAAGAAGAACACCGCGAACGGGACCACCCACATCGTGGTCGAGAATCCGATCAGCAGCGCTGCCATGATCAGCAGGCAGAACGCCAGCCCATTCGCGGCGCGCGTCCACAACTCGCCGCGGCGCTTGATCTGCAACCCGTCGTCGAACGCCCATTTGCGCACCGCGGCATCCATCTCGGCCTTGGCACTGGTCAACTTTTTACCCGCGGTCACGGTGCCGTTGGCGTCGAATTCACTGCCGGATCTCGTCACCTTCAGGGCGGATCCGACCGCGAGGCTGACGGGGTCCACCGACGCCCAGTCCTCGCGGTCCCCCTTCCCGCGGATGGACCACTTGGTCTCGCTGTCCTGCTTGAGCGTGACCAGTCCGCGCTCGGCAAGGTAGAACAGCGTGGCTGTCAGTCCGTTCTTGGCAGGAGATTCGGTACGGATGTATTCGAACTGAACCGGGCCGAGTCCCTCTGGCGGCGCGTACTGCAGCGGAAATGCGGGTGGACGTTCGGTCGTCGCCTTACCCATCATCCAGGCGATTCCGGCGCCGACGACGGTCAGCATGAGCACCCACAGCACACCGGATTCCGAGCGGCCGAGGATCCGGTCCCAGGTGTAATTCCACGGCACCTCGGTGCGCGGTGGTGTCGGAACGTCCACCCCGACGCGCACCGTGACCGGGGTGCGGGGTGCCAGGTCGCTGGCCGAGACCGTCATCGTGTCGCCTTTGACGGTGAGATCGTCGCAGGCGATGCCGACCCCGGTACCGACCGAGCACTGTGCGCCGGTCACTTCGCCGGGCAGGGTTACCGAGATCTCGGCGTGGTCGATGTGGTTGTTCCAGCCAGGGGCAACGACGTTCCAGAAGAACACGGTCGGCGGGTCGGGCGTCGACGCGGTCGGGGCGACGGTGTTGCTGGCGAAGGTCTTGCCGGCACCGGTGTTACCCGGATCCAGGACGCCGCGGATCTTGTAGCGGATCACGTATATGTGGGTGCCGGAGGGCAGGTAGTTGTCAGGGTCGCCGATCTTGGCGACCGCGAAACGACCGCTCTCCTCGGAGGAGAGTCCGAACTGGGCCGGCTGCCCGTCCACGGTGATGGAGGTGATCAGTGGCGGCTGGCGGACGTGCGGGCTGTTGCGGTTGGCTACATCCCAGAACCGGAAGATGCCGTGGCGGCCGCCGGGAAATCCCGCGGTGATGGTCTCGGTGGCGTCCAGGTTTCCGTCGCGGTCGACGGAGTATTCGGCGCGGTAGTTGCTGAACGTCACCGGATCCGCGACGGCGCCGCCAGCGGAAGCCCCCGTGATGACCAATGGCCAGAAGACGGCGATGGCTATGAGCAACAACGCAATCGACCAGCGGATGACCCGGCCGATCCGCCCCATGTCAGGCCTCCATCGTCCCCAAAAAAGGCAAGTCCGTGCCTACCCTATGTGCAACGGGTCGATTTGCACCCGAACCGGCTCATGATCGCGGCGGGCGCTGAGCACACCGGTCGCCCGGCGCAGAGCGGCCGCCAGCGGCAGACCCTGATCGCGGGGCACCCGCACGAGCATCCGGATGACCTCCGCCTCGGGGGCGACCCCCGCGGGCCGGCGCACCCCCGGAGGCAGATCGACGGGCCCCAGCACGCCGGCAGCCTCGGGTAGTCGTGCCTCATCCAACAGCCCGGCCACGGCGTCGGCTGCCCCGTCAAGGGCGGCCATGTGCACGCTCGGCGGCCACCCCACCTCCGAGCGGGCCGCCAACTCTGCCTCGGCGTGCCCCACGGGATCCCACCGGACCAGAGCTTGCACGGTCGGGATCGCGGCTTCGGCGACTACCACGACCACCCCACCGTCACCGTGGCAGCGGACCTGCGCCGATGCGGCCAGCCACCGGCGCAGCGTGTCCTCCGCAGCTCGCAGGTCCTGCCTGCCCAGCAGCGCCCAGCTGTCCAGGAGCAGGGCGGCGCCGTAACCATCGGGCGCAGACGGTTCCGCGCCCGGTGTCGCGACGACCAGGGCGGGCCCCGCGCCGACCGTGCTGACCACCGACTCCCCCGACGACGTGATCACGGTGGCGCCCGGGAACGCCCGGCCGAGTTCCTCGGCGGTCCGCTTGGCACCGACCACCACGGCCCGGATGGCGTCCGATCCGCATTTGGCGCAGCGGACCGAGAGATCAGTCCGGCCGCACCACCGGCAAAGGGCGCCTACCGAGGAGCGTCCGGTAAGTGACAGCGGCCCGGTACAGTGCCGGCACCGCGCGACGGTCCGGCACTTCGCGCAGGCCAGTGATGGAACGTAGCCGCGGCGCGGCACCTGCACCAGCACTGGCCGGTCCGCGGCCAGCGCCGTGCGCGCCGCCCGCAGCGCAACCGACGGCAGCCGGGCGGTCCTGGCGGCGGGATCCCGTTCCTCGGCGTAGCCGCCGTCCTCGAGTGGCACCACCCGCGGCGCGGCGGACCGGACCGTCTGGCGGGTGGCCACCAGGTTGTGGGCCCACCCGCTCTGAACCAGGGCTTGGGCCTCCGCCGTTCGGGCGTAGCCGCCGATGACAGCGGCGCACCGTATCTGGTGCGCCCGCAGCATCGCGACTTCCCGAGCGTGCGGATACGGCGACCGCGGCTCCGATAACGAGTCGTCGCCGTCGTCCCACATCAGCACCAGCCCGAGGTCGTGCACCGGGGCGAAGACCGCGCTGCGGGTGCCGATCACCAACCGCGCACTGCCCCGCAGGACGGCCAGCCAGCGCCGATAGCGGGCCGAAGGTCCGAGGCCCGCCGACAACGCGACCACACTCTCTGCACTGCACCGGGTCAGCGCGCTGGCCAGCAGCGCGTCGACGTCACGCTGATCTGGCACGACGGCCAGCACGCTGCGGCCGCCGTGCAGGGTGGCTGCGGCGGCCTCGGCGAAGCGTTCGGTCCAGTGCTCACCGGGCAGGGCCTGCCACACAGCCCGGGCGGCGCGGCCTTCGCCCAGTGCGGTGAGGAACTGGGCGCCGCCGGCATAGCGTGCCCATGCCGCCGGGTCGGGTGCATCGACGATCAATGGTGCTGTCGGCGTTGGGTTTTCGCGCTCCACCTTGGCATGCCGCGGCGGAATGGCCAACCGCAGCACATCGGCGCGGGTACCGGCATAGCGGGCGGCCACCGCGTCGGCCAACCGACACACCTCCGGTGTCAGGACCGGTACGTCGGAGACCACCTTCTCCAACCAGCCCAGCTTGCCCTCGTGGTCGGTCTCCGAGCGGCGTTCCAGCACGAAGGCGTCGACCAGACGGCCGTGGAACCGCACCCGCACCCGGACCCCGGGCTGGGCGTCATCGGACTGGTCGGCGGACACCAGGTAGTCGAATTCGCGGTCCAGGTGCGGCACGGTGAGCAGCGGCAGCACCCGG
Organism: Mycolicibacterium komossense; assembly: GCF_025822605.1. Classification (GTDB taxonomy): domain Bacteria; phylum Actinomycetota; class Actinomycetes; order Mycobacteriales; family Mycobacteriaceae; genus Mycobacterium; species Mycobacterium komossense. Next base: position 416,843 of record NZ_JACKTY010000028.1, read on the forward strand.
GCGATCGGCTCATGCTCGGCGGCATGGCGCTGGGTGTTCGGGGTGCTCACTGCGCAGGTGTAGCATGCTGGTCGGACGTGACCCCGGACCTGCCGAAGAAGAAGCCCGCGGTGATCAGGATCTGCGAGATCGCATACGCCCACCAAATCGAGACTGCCAGTGCCTCTGCGTTTGTTGGGGCAAGGACGAAGCGGCCGATGCCGATCATCCCGTCCGAGAGCGCGAAGCACACCGCGCCCGCGGCGGTCCACATCGTCGGCAGACCGGCGAGCAGCGCCGCGCACACCATTGCACCCAGCACCAGCATGTAAACGGTGACCGGGATTGTCAGCCCGGCATTCGTCAGGCTGGGCCAGAACCAGACCAGCAGCGCCAGGCACGCCACCACCGTCACGGCGGCGGCCGCCAGGCGCGGGGGCGACGGCGCGGCCAGCGGAAACAACGCCGCCAGATAGCAGAGGTGGGCGATCAGGAACGCGCCGAGGCCGCCGACGAACGACGGCTCCCACCACGGCATGGCCAGCAGGAAATCGCCGACCGCCGAGAACAGCAGGGCACCGAGCAACCACCGTCGTTCACGGTAGATGGGGTAGGAGCCCCGAAAAAACAGCGAGGCCGCCGCCAGCAGCAGGGCCATCAGTGCCTTCGCGACGGGTTGTCCGGGGAATCGCCCGGTCAGCTCGGCGCCGGCGGGTGAGGTCAGCGCCGTCACGACCAGGAAAACGCCGTACGCCGCTCCTGCCACGGCTGCAGCCGCCCAGAGCCGTCCCAGCCACGGCGCGTAAGTTCTCCGTGTGCCCGCCATCGACACCATCTTGCAGAAGGTACTTGACGCGGTCCCCTTCCGGCTCGCACCCGACGAGGGCGTCGAAGCCGCGCGGGCCGGCTTCAGCGCCCTACCGCGGTTCCCGATCCTTCCCGAAGTGCGTACCGAAGACCGCACGATCGACGGGCCGGCCGGTTCGATCCCCATCCGGATCTACTGGCCGCCGGATCACACCTCGGCGTCGCCGGTGGTGCTGTTCTTCCACGGTGGCGGATTCGCGATCGGCGATCTCGACACCCACGACGGCACCGCCCGCCAGCACGCGGTCGGCGCGGACGCGGTCGTCGTCTCGGTGGATTACCGGTTGGCGCCGGAGAACCCGTATCCGGCCGCTGTCGACGACGCATGGGCGGCGACCCGGTGGGTGGCCGAGCACGGCGCCGAGCTGGACGCCGATCCGAGCCGGCTCGCGGTGGCCGGCGATTCGGCCGGGGCCAATCTCTCGGCGGTGATCGCCCAGTTGGCCAGGGACAACGGTGAGCCGACGCTCGCATTCCAGTTGCTCTGGTACCCACCGACACTCGCCGATATCACGCTGCCGTCGTACACCGAGAATGCGAACGCTCCGGTGCTCGACCTCGCGGCCATCGCGGCGTTCAACACGTGGTACATCGGCGATGTCGACCTCACCGATCCGCCTGCCGGTTTTGCGCCTGGTCGCGCGGCGAACCTGGCAGATCTGGCACCCGCTTATATCGCGGTGGCCGGGCATGATCCGTTGCGCGACGACGGCCTACGCTACGCCGAATTGCTCTCTGCTGCAGGTGTTCCCGTCACTCTGGACAACGCCGAGACGCTGGTGCACGGTTATCTCGGCTACGCGGGCGTCGTACCCGCCGCCACCGAGGCGATGGACCGCGGGCTGGCGGCACTGAAGGCCGCCCTGCACCCTTAGGCGGACCGGGAAACCACCCGCGATCGCCGATCCGGGACCCGCGCCAAACCGAGGTGTCCCCGCAGTGTGGTGCTGGTGTACTCGCGGCGGAACAGCCCTCGACTGAACGCACCGGTGCGCTTGTCGGCCAGCACCGCGTCGTCGTCCCAGGAGTCCCATAGCGCACGTACGATATCGATGAATTCCGCTGCCCTGCCGTAGCGTTCGGCTCGCGGCGGCTGCTCGTCGGGCACCGGGCCGTGCCCGAAGTTCTGCCAGGCAAACGGGTCGCTGCTGGTCACCACATTCCACGCCACCCGCCCGCGACTGAGGTGATCGAGCGATGCGAAGCGCCGGGCGACGTTGTAAGGCTCTTCGAACGATGTCGACACCGTCCCGATCAGCCCTAGATGGGTGGTGACCGAGGCCAGCGTGGACAACAGCACGATCGGGTCCAACGCCAGCGGCGGCGCTACCAGCGGCTGGTCCGGCTCCTGGAACAGCGACGGGCTGTCGGCGAGGAAAAGTGCGTCGAGAGTTCCGCGCTCGGCCGCCCTCGCGATGTCGATCCAGTAGGCCGGATCGGTGAACCAGTGCGGATTGGCAGAGGAATGCCGCCAGGCCGCGGGGTGCATGCCGTCCGAGAGGACGTTGACGCCGAGATGTAACTCATGCACTGTCATCACCACACCTGCTTGCCGGACAGCGCCGGCCTCTTCGCCTCGACGTCGCGGGAATCCTGTTCCCTGCCAGTCTGTTCGGCCGGTCCCAAAACGTCGATAGCCATTCTGCGCAGCCTGTCGAGTCCGGCAGCGCGCACCAATGGTTGAAATCAGGCTGGCGGCAATCGCCGCACACATAGAATCGCGGTGAATACAACCAGTGACGACAGCCCGGCGCAGAACCATGCTGGCGACGGTGACTCGTGTGATCCGCTTCAATGCGTTCGATATGAACTGTGTCGCCCACCAATCCCCCGGTCTGTGGCGCCATCCCGAAGACCAGTCCTGGCGCTACAAGGACCTGACGTACTGGACCGAGCTGGCGAAACTGTTGGAGCAGGGCCGATTCGACGGCCTGTTCATCGCCGACGTGCTCGGCACCTATGACGTCTACGGCGCCAGCGACGAGGCCGCCATCCGCCAGGCGGCGCAGATCCCGGTCGGTGATCCGCTGCTGCTGGTCTCCGCGATGGCTCTGGTCACAGAACACCTCGGCTTCGGCATCACCACCGGCACCGGGTTCGAGCATCCCTACCCGTTCGCTCGCCGAATCTCGACGCTGGATCACCTGACGAACGGTCGTATTGGCTGGAACATCGTCACCGGATATCTGCCTGCCGCCGCCCGCAACATGGGCCAGACGGATCAGCCGGCGCACGACGCCCGCTACGACCACGCCGACGAGTACCTCGAGGTGCTCTACAAGCTGTGGGAGGGGTCGTGGGAGGACGACGCGGTGATCCGCGACCGCGAGAACGGCGTATTCACCGATCCGGACAAGGTGCACCACATCGGCCATGCCGGAACACATTTCACCGTTCCCGGAGTACATCTGGCCGAACCGTCAAGCCAGCGCACCCCGGTGATCTACCAGGCCGGGTCATCGCCGCGCGGTGTGCGATTCGCCGCCGAGAACGCCGAGGCCATCTTCACCGCGGCACCGACGAAAGCCATTCTGCGCGAGACGGTCACGACGATCCGGCGCGAGCTGGAGCTGGCCGGGCGTGATCCGTACTCGGCGAAGATCTTCAACCTGTCCACCGTGGTGACCGCCGCGACCGACGAGGAAGCGGTCGCCAAACTCACCGAGTATCTGTCCTACGGGGATCCCGAGGGCGCCCTGGTGTTCATGTCCGGCTGGATGGGGGTGGATCTGTCGCGCTATGGTCTGGACGAACCCATCGGCAACGTCGACTCCAACGCCATCCTGTCGGCCGTCGCGGCGTTCCAGTCCGCCGACCCCGACGGCCGCGAATGGGCCGTGCGCGATATCGCCGAATGGGGCGAAATCGGTGGCATGGGACCACGATTCGTCGGATCCGGCGCCGGGGTGGCCGACACCCTGCAGGAGTGGGTCGAGGAAACCGATGTCGACGGCTTCAACCTGGCGTACGCGATCACGCCCGGCTCGTTCGCCGATTTCATCACCTACGTGGTCCCGGAGCTGACCGCCCGCGGGGCGTATCAGACGGAGTACACGCCGGGTACGTTGCGCAACAAGCTTCTGGGTCGCGGGGACCGCCTGCCTGCCGAACACCGTGGGGCGCGCTACCGGGTCGGCGGGCCGGCCTCGACGATCATCGACCGGCCGTCGACCGTGCCGTCATCGTCGTCATCGTCGGCATCGCAACCGGCCCGCGGGTAACCACGGCGGGTTCTCCTGCGCTGGGTCGACGATCAGTACGAAATGGTCCCCAGTGACTTTGCTGCACTGCGCAACTCGGCATGGATGCCACCGTAGGCGGGTGACGGCGGGAGCAACTGCTTGTCGATCTTGGTGACCGCGCTGTAGTTCGTGTCGACGACGTTGGCGATCGGCACCTGCGAGATCTGCGTCAGCAACTGGTAGGCGTCCAGCCGGTCCAGTCCATACAGGTCGCCGAGCCAACCGATCATCTCCACCTGACTGGCCCGCCAGGCTTCCTCCAGCGGCCGCCCCGAGCCGATGCACATCAGGTGGGTGTCGCTTTCCAGTCGTGGCCACTCCGGGCCACCGCCCTTGATCAGGTCGACGATGGCGGTGACGTGCATCGCGCCCTCCACCGCGGTGCCGCACGATTCGCCCTCGCCCTGGCGGTAGTGCCCGTCGCCGAGCGAGAACAGTGCACCCTCGACGTTGACCCGCAGGTAACACGTTGCGCCGATGCGCATTTCCGGAGTGTCCATATTGCCGCCGAACGCGTCGGGAACCAGCGAGCTGCGCACCTCCCGCCGAGCCGGGGCCACACCGACGGTGCCGAGCATCGGATTGGCCGGCAGGCTCAGCTCGAAGTTGCTGCCCTGGGCGGAGAACCCGACGGTGTCAGCCGCGCGATCGTATTCGTAGATATAGGTGCGCTCCGGCAGCGGCTCCTGCAACGTCGGGCTGGCGGGCACGCTGGTGAGCCCACCGAAGAACGGAATCAGCGTGGAGGCACCCCAGCTGCGGGCGGGGGTCAGGTCGACGAGGTGGACGGCCAGGGTGTCGCCGGGCTCGGCGCCCTCGATCCAGAACGGCCCGGTCTGCGGGTTGAGGTCCTCGGTGTCCAGCGCCACGCTGGCCTTATCGTCGCGGCTGGTGATGCGCCCGCCGTAGGCGTCCTCGGTCCACAGCGTCAGGACTGTGCCGGGCTTGATGCGCAGTACTGGCTCGGCACCGCCGAACGTGTAGTTCAGCTGATCGACCGTGGGAACGAAGGTGACGTGGTCCATGCTCACCTACCTAACGCGAGCAGACACAAAATCGCACGCCCAGAAGCCTGGGCGTGCGATTTCATCCGGGGCACCCCCGCTGGGGGACTGCTCGGCGGCGGTGTCCTAGAGGAACGCCTTGAGGTCGTCGACCTTGTCGAGCTGCTCCCACGGCAGGTCGATATCGGTGCGGCCGAAGTGCCCGTAGGCAGCGGTCGGCGCGTAGATGGGACGCAGCAGGTCGAGGTCGCGGATGATCGCGCCGGGCCGCAGGTCGAACACCTCGCCGATGGCCTTCTCGATGTGGGCGGGGTCGACGGCCTCGGTGCCGAAGGTCTCGACGAACAGCCCGACCGGGGCCGCCTTGCCGATGGCGTAGGCCACCTGGACCTCGACGCGCTCGGAAAGCCCAGCTGCGACGACGTTCTTTGCCACCCAGCGCATCGCGTAGGCAGCCGAGCGGTCCACCTTTGACGGGTCCTTACCGGAGAAGGCGCCGCCGCCGTGGCGAGCCCAACCGCCGTAGGTGTCGACGATGATCTTGCGGCCGGTCAAACCGGCGTCACCCATCGGGCCGCCGAGGACGAACTTGCCGGTCGGGTTGACCAGCAGGCGGTAGTCCGACGTGTCGAGGGTGTCGTGGCCCAGCTCGCGCAGGACCGCGTCGACGACCTGTTCCTTGATGTCCGGGGTCAGTGTCCCGACGAGGTCGATACCGTCGGCGTGCTGCGTGGAGAGCACCACGGTGTCGAGGCGAACCGGGCGGTTGCCTTCGTACTGGATGGTCACCTGTGTCTTGCCATCGGGACGCAGGTAGTCGACGACGCCGGACTTGCGCACTTCGGTCAGCTTGCGAGCCAGCCGGTGCGCCAGCGCGATCGGCAACGGCATGAGTTCGGGGGTGTCGCTGATGGCGTAGCCGAACATCAGGCCCTGGTCGCCGGCGCCCTGCAGATCCAGCGGATCGGCCGCGCCCTCGACGCGAGCCTCGTGCGCCGTGTCGACACCCTGGGCGATATCGGGAGACTGCGCACCGATCGCGATGTTCACACCGCAGGACGCGCCGTCGAAACCTTTGGTGGACGAGTCGTAGCCGATGTCGAGGATGCGATCGCGGACGATCTTCGGGATGTCGGCGTAGGCGGAGGTGGTGACCTCGCCGGCAACGTGGACCTGCCCGGTGGTGACCAGCGTCTCGACGGCGACCCGCGACCGGGGATCCTGCTCCAGGAGCGCGTCGAGCACCGAGTCGCTGATGGCGTCACAGATCTTGTCGGGGTGTCCCTCGGTCACCGACTCACTGGTAAACAGCCGACCCTTAGTGCTCACGTTTCCGTCCTCCCGGCATGCAAAATAGATTGTGTGTTGGTTGGCACATTTGTTAGTTAAGCAACACGTTTGTTAGTTAAGCAAAGCATATCCGCGTCCGCGCCGACCTCGGTACCCTGCCCGGCGCAAACCCTACTGCGCAAGTCTTTCGTGCACGCTGATCCCCACCCGCCAAGCGGCTACGCCTGGCGACCCTCCAAGAACTTTGCGATCGCATCCACGATACGGCTGGCCATCAAAGTCTTCGACCCGTGTTCCAAGGTCGACTCCGCGCCATCGGCGGCCAACAACCAGCCGTCATTGCTGTCGACCTCGAATGCCCGGCCGTCTCCGACGGCGTTGACCACCAGCAGATCGCAGCCTTTGCGGGCCAGCTTGGCGCGGGCGTGGAACAACACGTCGCCGTTCGCATCGCCGGTTTCAGCAGCAAAACCGACGATCGCCTGCATGTTCGGCAACTGACCATCGGCACGCGACCGGACCGCCCCCGCCAGCACGTCGTCGTTGCGGACCAAATCGACGGAGGTCGGCTCCGACGCACCCTTCTTGATTTTTGTGGTGGCGAAGTGGGCCGGGCGGAAGTCGGCAACCGCGGCGGCCATCACCAGGACATTGGCGTCGGGTGCGTGTTTGGAGACCGCGTCGGCCAGTTGGGCGGCCGATCCGATGTGCACCATCTCGACACCGGCCGGATCGGCCAGGCCTGCCGTGTTCCCTGCGATCAGGGTGACCTCGGCGCCGCGCTGGGCAGCCACCCGCGCGACCGCATAGCCCTGTTTACCGGAGCTGCGATTGCCGATGAACCGCACCGGGTCGAGCTGCTCACGGGTACCGCCTGCGCTGACCAGAACCCTGATTCCGGACAGATCATGTGGCAGCGCGTCGGGTCTGGCCAGCAGCAGTTCGGCGAAGGTCGTGATTTCCTCCGGCTCGGGCAGCCGACCCGGCCCGGTGTCGGCTCCGGTGAGCCGGCCCGACGCCGGTTCCAGCACCACGGATCCGCGACGCCGGAGGGTCTCGACGTTCTCGACCGTCGCCGGGTGCAGCCACATCTCGGTATGCATCGCCGGTGCGAACAGCACCGGACATCGCGCCGTCAACAGGGTCGCCGTCAAAAGATCATCAGCACGGCCCGCGACCGCTCGCGCCAGCACGTCAGCGGTGGCCGGAGCGACGACCACGAGGTCAGCTTCCTTGCCGAGGCGAACGTGCGGAACCTGCGGCACGTCCTGGAAGACACCCGTATGCACCGGATGCCCGGAGAGCGCCTCGAAGGTGGCCGCGCCGACGAAATTCAATGCCGACTCGGTGGGGATCACCCGAACCTCGTGACCGGCCTCGGTCAGTTGGCGGACGACCGAGCAGGCTTTATAGGCGGCAATACCACCGGCCACGCCGACAACGATCCGCTTCTGGGCCATCTGTGTCGGCTTTCGGTCTATTCGCCTTCGGTGTGCTCAAGCAGGTCGGCGTGGATCTCCCGCATCGCGATCGACAGTGGCTTCTCCTGCAGGCCCGGCTCGACCAAGGGGCCGACGTACTCGAGGATGCCGTCACCGAGCTGGTTGTAGTAGTCGTTGATCTGCCGGGCGCGCTTGGCGGCGTAGATGACCAGCGCATATTTGCTCGACGCACGATCCAGCAACTCGTCGATGGGCGGATTCGTGATACCCAGCGGCGTGTCGTAGGCGCCGATCCCACCGCCGGCTACATCGCTGTGCTCGGTGGCGGTCTGGGTGTCGGCGTGCGGATTACTCACGTAGAAATCTCCTGGCAGGTTATAGCTGAGGCCCTTGACGGGCTCTGTTTTGGGAACGCTTTATCGAACTCGGTAACTCAGTGTCGGGAAGTCTTAACGGGCCGTCACGAAGTGTCCGACGCAGTTCCCACCAGCAAGGATACCAATTCCGAGCAGGCAGCCTCTAATTGCCTGTTCACGACGACGACGTCAAAGTCGTCCTGAGCAGCCAATTCAGCTCTGGCGGTGGCCAGTCTGCGAGCCATGACTTCCGGAGTTTCGGTTCCCCGACCGGCGAGTCGCGCTTCGAGATCCGCCCAGCTCGGGGGTGCCAGGAAGACGCTGAGCGCCTCAGGCAGGACTTGTTTGACCGCCCGGGCCCCCGCGAGATCGACTTCGATCAGCACCGGTCGGCCGGCGGCCGTCGCAGAACGGACTGGTTGCGCGGGAGTTCCCGAGCGCTGCAGACCGCCATGGATCTCGGCCCATTCGAGCAGCGCACCTTGGTCGATGAGCTGCTGAAACGCTTCGGCGGTCACGAAGTGGTAATCCACCCCGTCGACTTCGCCTGGCCGGGGTGACCGCGTCGTTGCTGAAACGCTGAAGTACAGGTCGGCCACCCGCTCCCGGAGGCACCGGACGATAGTGGACTTGCCGACCGCGGAGGGACCGGACAGTACGACGACCCGGCCTTGTGTTGGAGGCCCGGGCTGCGCGCCATCCGATCCCTCGTCGGCGATCACTGACCTCTTACGAGGGGTCGAACTTTTCCAGCAGGGCCTTGCGCTGACGATCGCCGAGGCCGCGCAACCTGCGCGTCGGAGCGATCTCCAGCTCGGTCATGATCTCCTGCGCCTTGACCTTGCCGACCTTGGGCAGGGCTTCCAACAGTGCGGAAACCTTCATCTTGCCCAAGACCTCATCGGTCTCGGCGTCCTTGAGAACCTGCCTGAGGTTGGTGCCGCCGCGCTTGAGCCGGTCTTTGAGCTCGGCACGCGCTCGACGTGCGGCAGCAGCCTTCTCCAACGCAGCCGCACGCTGTTCGTCGGTCAACTGGGGAAGGGCCACGGTTCCTCCGTCTCTCATTGCCATCTTGATGCCATTGCGATGCAACCTGGGATCACAGCCGCTTGTCATCGATGTTGTTTTGTCTCGGCCGGTTACTCCAGCCAGCGGGGACGACCGTACCCAGGCTCCCTGACGAAATCTAACCCCACCCCCCTCTTCAGCCGACAAAGGCCCAGCGTGTAGGGCTCTGATGGCCACCGCATCGGTGGGTCGCAGCCGGCGCCCAGGCCACTTTTCGACATCGCACGTTGTCGGGCCCGCAACCTTCGAACACCCTGCCCACCAGCGGTTTTCGCGGGTGGGCGGGAGTGCTTGGGCACCTGAAAGCGCGCCGGAACCGGCCATCACAGCGGGTGTCGGCCCGCATTTTCTGTGGATTCTCCTCGTATCAACGCCGTGCGGCGTGTCGCGCGTGTCGGTCGCGACCGGCGCACCCACAGCAGTCATAGGCCAAGGACAGCTGACACATAGCTTGGCTACATAACCTGGGACGGTCGGGGTTGATCAGCGGCTCAGTCAAGGCCTCGAAGGGATGTTCATGATGGATATCAAGCGCGTGACCTGCGCATCAGCAATAGCGATCGCAGTGGGTGTGGGTGGCTTTGGCCTCGGCGCGGGCACTGCGGCGGCGCAACCCGGTCCCCCGCCGTGTGATTTTCAGGGATGCCAGGGGCCGGGCGGGCAAGGCGGCCCTCCTGGAGGCGGACCCGGTGGCCCGGGTGGTCCGGGTGGCCCGGGTGGTCCCCAGCGGGGTCCTGACGGCCCTCAGCAGGGTCCCGGCGGCCCCGGTGGCCCAGATCGAGGTCCCGGTGGCCCTGGCGGCCCTGGTGGACCCCCGCAAGGGCCCGGCTGGGGCGGCGGCGGTCGGGGCGGTCCCGGTGGACCGGGCGACGGCCGCGGCGGGCCAGGTTGGATTCCCGGCGGTGATCGCGGCCAGAACTGGGGACCGCCTCCGCAAGACCAGGCCTGGAGAGGCATCGACCAGGGCCGCTATGACCATCAGCCGTTCAACTACAACAACAACTGGGTGACGCCGTTCTACAACGCCGACTACAACAACTGGGGATTCTGGTTCTTCGGAATCTGGATCCCGCTGTAGCCCGACGCAGCCCCGACGTCGACTTCGACGCCGGGGCTGCGATCCGGACTGCCGGACCGCCTCGGCGCCGATCTCGGACGGCCTGGTGCGAGGAAACGGAGCCGGCTGAGGCATCTGGGCTCGACCACGTCTGGATTCCGCGGTAACCGATCACCACCGACGGCGGACCACCCGCAGGGTGGTCCGCCTCTGTGTAGCAAACTTCACGCAGAAAGGTGGGCGACGGCGTCGCGCATCCGCTCGGCGGCCTCACGTACCGCCTTCGCATCTGGCCCGGCCCGCAGCACTTCCCGCGACACCGCCGGCAGCAGCTGGCCCTGGGCCGCCCCGCCCAGACCCTTGAGCGATTCCGGGCGACCCCCCTGGGCGCCGACGCCGGGTACCAGTACCGGTCCCCCGAGGCCGCTGAGGTCGGGTACCTCGGCCAGGGTGGCACCGACGACCACGCCGACCGAGCCCGGCCCCTGACTCGCTGCGTTGACCGCCGCGGCGGCGTCCACCATCGACTGGGCGATGCTTCGGCCGTCCCGAGCGACGGCCTGCTGCACGGACGCCCCTTCCGGGTTGGAGGTGGCTGCCAGGACGAAGACTCCGCGACCGCGCCCAGCGGCGGTGTCCAGCAGCGGCTGCAGGGATCCGAAGCCGAGGTACGGCGAGGCTGTGACGGCGTCACTGGCCAACGGTGAATCCCCTGCCCATGCCGCCGCGTAGGCCGCCATGGTGGTCCCGATGTCGCCGCGTTTGGCGTCGGCGAGCACCAACACCCCCGCCTGCCTCAGATCGGCGATGGCCCGTTCCAGCACCGCGTACCCTGCCGATCCGTACGCCTCGAAGAACGCCACCTGTGGCTTGACGATGGCGAAGCCCGCATAAGCCTCGACGCAGATGGCGCTGAAGGCGGCCAGACCTGAGGCGTCGGCCGGCAGCGACCACGCCCGCAGCAGCTCCGGGTGTGGGTCGATGCCGAGACACAGCGGGCCACGCGCGGCCATCGCATCGGCAAGCCGGGCGCCGAATCCCGCGTGCAGTCCCGGCACGGCTCAGTGCCTGTCCAGTGCGGCGTGCAGCTCCTGCAGCGACCGCACACCGATATCGCCGCGGATACCCGCCTCGATGCCCTGCACCGCAGCCGACGCTCCCTGCACCGTGGTCACACACGGGATGTTCATTTGCACCGCCGCCGAACGGATCTCGTACCCGTCGATGCGGGGTCCGGAGTTGCCGTACGGGGTGTTGATCACCATGTTGACATCGCCGGCGCGGATCGCGTCGACAGCCGAGATGGCCGGCCGGTCGGGGCTGGCCTCCTCAAAATGCTTGCGCACCACATCACACGGGATGCCGTTGCGGCGCAACATCTCCGCGGTGCCCTCGGTGGCCAGCACCGTGAACCCGAGATCGGCCAGTCGCTTGACCGGGAACACCAGCGACCTCTTGTCGCGGTTGGCCACCGACACGAACACCGTTCCACTTGCCGGCAGTGACCCGTAGGCCGCGGTCTGACTCTTGGCGAATGCGCTACCGAAATCCCGGTCGATGCCCATCACCTCGCCGGTGGATTTCATCTCGGGACCAAGCAGCGAATCAACCTGCGTCCCGTCAGCTTTGCGGAACCGGTTGAACGGCAGGACGGCTTCCTTCACCGCGATCGGGGCAAACGACGACGAGTTCGAACCGTCGCCCTCGCGCGCCAGCACACCTTCTTCGCGCAGCGTTGCGATGCTGGCGCCCAGCATGATTCGGGCACAGGCTTTGGCCAGCGGGACGGCGGTCGCCTTGGAAACGAACGGCACGGTCCGGCTGGCCCGCGGGTTGGCTTCCAGCACGTAGAGAATGTCGTCCTTGAGGGCGTACTGCACGTTGAGCAGGCCCACCACACCGATGCCGTGGGCGATCGCCTCGGTGGCGTGTCGCACCGCGGCGATGTCCTGACGGCCCAGCGTGACCGGCGGCAACGCACAGGCCGAGTCACCGGAATGGATTCCCGCTTCCTCGATGTGCTCCATGATGCCGCCGATGTAGACCTCGGTGCCGTCGCACAGTGCGTCGACGTCGATCTCGATGGCGTCCTCGAGGAAGCGGTCGACCAGCACCGGGTGCTCGGGTGACAGTTGGGTGGCGCGGGTGATGTAGCCCTCGAGGGTCTGCTCGTCGTAGACGATCTCCATGCCGCGGCCGCCGAGCACATAGGACGGCCGGACCAGCACCGGGTAGCCGATGTCGGCGGCGATCTTGCGGGCCTGATCGAAACTGGTCGCCATCCCGAACTTCGGCGCGGGCAGACCGGCGGCGATCAGCACATCGCCGAAGGCCCCTCGGTCCTCGGCCAGGTCGATGGCCTTCGGGCTGGTGCCGACGATCGGGACACCGGCCTTCTCCAGGCGTTCCGCCAGTCCCAGCGGCGTCTGCCCGCCCAGCTGAACGATCGCGCCGACCACGCCGGGGCCGCCTGCCCCGGAGGCAGATTCGGCGTAGAACACTTCGAGCACGTCTTCGAAGGTGAGCGGCTCGAAGTACAGCCGGTCGGCGGTGTCGTAGTCGGTGGACACCGTCTCGGGGTTGCAGTTGATCATCACCGTCTCGAAACCGGCCTGCGTCAGCGTGGTCGCGGCATGCACACAGCTGTAGTCGAATTCGATGCCCTGCCCGATCCGATTCGGCCCGGAGCCCAGGATGAGGACCTTTGGCTTCTCCTGCTGGGGCGCCACCTCGGTCTCGGCGGCAGGATCCATCTCGTAGGTGCTGTAGTGATAGGGCGTCTTCGCCTCGAACTCCGCCGCACAGGTGTCGACGGTCTTGTAGACCGGGTGGATGCCCAGGCGTTGGCGCAGGGACCGCACCCCCATCTCGCCGGCGAGTTCGGGCCGCAGCGCGGCGATCTGGCGATCGGAGAGCCCGTTGTGCTTGCTGCGCCGCAGCAGTACCTCATCGAGAACCGGAGCCTGCAGCAGGTCGGCCCGCAGCGCGACGAGGCCGAAGATCTGCTCGACGAACCATGGGTCGACGCCCGAGGCCTGTGCGACGTCCTCGACGCTGGCGCCGAACCGCAGCGCGGCCTCGATATCGTAGAGCCGTCCGTCGGTCGGGGTGTGCAGCCGCTCCAGGATCTCCGCGGCCGTACCTTCGACTTCCGGGCCCGTCCAGAACCCGGCCCGACCGGTCTCCAGTGACCGCATCACCTTCCCGAGCGCCTCGATGAAGTTGCGCCCCAACGACATCGCTTCACCGACCGATTTCATCGTGGTGGTCAGGGTGGCGTCGGCACCGGGGAATTTCTCGAAGGCGAACCGCGGCGCCTTGACCACGACGTAGTCCAACGTCGGCTCGAAGCAAGCCGGGGTTTCCTTGGTGATGTCGTTGACGATCTCATCGAGGGTGTAACCGATGGCCAGCTTCGCGGCGATCTTGGCGATCGGGAAACCGGTGGCCTTCGACGCCAGTGCGCTGGAGCGCGACACCCGCGGATTCATCTCGATGACGATGAGCCGGCCATCTTTGGGATCGATCGCGAACTGGATGTTGCAGCCACCGGTGTCGACGCCCACCTCGCGCAGGATGCTGATGCCGAGATCGCGCATGGTCTGATACTCGCGGTCGGTCAGTGTCATGGCGGGTGCGACGGTCACCGAGTCACCGGTGTGCACCCCCATCGGGTCGACGTTCTCGATCGAGCAGACGACAACCACGTTGTCGCGGTGATCGCGCATCAGCTCGAGCTCGAATTCCTTCCAGCCGTAGATGGATTCCTCGATCAGCACGTTGGCCGTTGGCGACGCGGCCAGGCCGTCGCCTGCCATTCGCTCTACGTCCTCGACCGAGTACGCCATGCCGGAGCCGAGCCCACCCATCGTGAACGAGGGCCGAACGACGACCGGAAGGCCCAGGTCGGCAACCGTCTCGCGGACCTCTTCCATCGTGTAACAGACCGCGGACTTCGCGGACTCGCCACCGACCTTGGCGACGATATCCTTGAACTTCTGCCGATCCTCTCCGCGCTGGATGGCCTCGAAGTCGGCGCCGATCATCTCGACGCCGTACTTTTCGAGCACCCCGCCCTCGTGCAGTGCGACTGCGGTGTTCAGCGCGGTCTGACCGCCCAGGGTGGCCAGCACCGCGTCAATCTTGTTGCCGCGCTCGGCCTGCTGGGCGAAGATCTTCTCCACGAACGCGGCGGTGATCGGCTCGACGTAGGTGTGATCGGCGTACTCGGGATCGGTCATGATCGTCGCCGGATTCGAATTGATCAGGCTGACCTGCAGGCCTTCGGCGCGCAGCACTCGACAGGCCTGGGTGCCCGAATAGTCGAACTCGCAGGCCTGCCCGATCACGATCGGCCCGGAGCCGATGACCAGGACGTGGTTGAGGTCGGTGCGACGTGGCATTACTTCTCTCCTGCCATCAGATCGACGAAGTCGTCGAACAAGTAATTCGCGTCATGCGGACCGGCGGCGGCCTCCGGGTGGTACTGCACCGAGAAGGCGCGCCCGTTGGCCAGCCGGATGCCCTCGACGACGCCGTCGTTGGCGCAGGTATGGCTGACCACGGCAGCACCGAACGGCGTGTCGAACTCCTCGCCCGCTTCGCCTTCGAGGGCGAAGCCGTGGTTCTGCGCGGTCACCGCCACCCGGCCGGTGACGTGGTCGATCACCGGAACGTTGATGCCGCGGTGGCCGAACACCATCTTGTAGGTCGACCGGCCCAGCGCCCGGCCGAGGATCTGGTTACCGAAGCAGATGCCGAACAACGGGATTCCCGCTTCGAGCACCTGCCGAGTCACCTCCACCACGTGGTCGGCGGTGGCCGGATCGCCCGGCCCGTTGGACAGGAACACCCCATCGGGTTTGATGTCCGCGATCTGGTCGAACGTCGCCGACGACGGCAGCACGAAGCTGCGGATCCCGCGTTGGGCGAAGTTGCGCGGAGTGTTGGTCTTGATGCCCAGATCGAGGGCAGCGACCGTGAAGCGCTGCGCTCCTTCGGGTTCCACGACATAGACGGCGTCAGTGCTGACTTCGCCGGCGAGATCGGCGCCGAGCATGGCCTCCTGGCCGCGCACCCGGGCTACCAGCTCGTCAGTATCTTCTGCGGCAGACAGCGCGTCGCCGCTGAAGACGCCGGCCTTCATCGAACCTCGGCTGCGCAGGTGGCGCACCACAGCGCGGGTGTCGATCCCGGCGATCCCGACAATGCCCTGCCGGACGAGTTCGTCGTCCAGGGTACCGGTGGCACGCCAGTTGGAGGCGCGCGGCGATGGATCGCGAACGGCGTAGCCGGCCACCCAGATTCGATCGCCCCGACTTTCAGCGTCGTCGTGGTTCCAGCCGGTGTTGCCGATCTGCGGCGCCGTCGCGATGACGATCTGGCGGTGGTAGCTGGGGTCGGTCAGGGTCTCCTGATAGCCCGACATCCCGGTGGAGAACACCGCCTCACCGAGCGTCTGTCCCACCGCACCGAAGGGTGTCCCGGTGAACACCCGGCCATCTTCGAGAACGAGTACTGCTTTGTCTGTCATGCGTCATCTTTCATACTGGCGTCCGTGCCTTCGCAACCCTGCGAAACCCATTTCATGTACTCATCACGGTCGTCTCCGCGGAACCCGGTGTCGATCTCGGTACCGGATGGCAGCCGCCAACGGATCGCCAGAATTCCCTCGTGCGTCATGGCTTTTCCGGCGATGCCCCGTTCTGCGCGGATGGCGGTGATCGATTCGTCCGGTATCCAGATCGGCGTCGCGCCGCTGCGCTGCAGCATGATCCCTTCCGGGTACCGAGTCAGCACCGCCTTGCTGCGAAAACCGAGGTCGCCCACCGCGATCCGGTCCTGCCAGCTCGGCGCGAACGTACTGCCGACATAGAGCCCTTTGGTCGCCCCGATCAGCGCGGGCCCGACGGTATCGGGCATCGCCGGCAACTTTCCGACCAGCGTGACCTGCCGTTCGGCCCGACGCCGCCAGCCGCGCAGGATCAGATGGATGAGGAAGGCGATCAGCACCACCAGCACCGCCGCAAAGACCAGCGAGCTCACCAGAGTCGGGGTGTTCACAGTGGGCACTTCCCGTCTCGGGCGGTGACGGTGCCCCGCAGCAGGGTGGCGGTCACGCTGGCGGGCAGCGTCATCGACTCATACGGGGTGTTGGCCGAACGGCTGGCCAGCGCGCTGCCGGAGACCGTCCAGGTGGAATCCGGGTCGACGATCGTCAGGTTCGCCGGTTCACCGATCTCCAGCGGACGACCCTGGTCTGGCAGTCCCGCGATCCGGGCCGGGTTCTCACTCATCACCCGGGCGACATCGCGCCAGCTCAGCAGGCCGGGAACGACCATCGTCTCGACGACCACCGACAGCGCCGTCTGCAGCCCCAGCATGCCGGGGCGGGCCGCGGAGAACTCGACGCATTTCTCGTGTTCGGCGTGCGGCGCGTGATCGGTGGCCACACAGTCGATCACCCCGTCTGCCAAAGCCTGGCGCAACGCCTGGGCATCGGAATTCTCACGCAGCGGGGGGTTGACCCGGTTGACACCGTCGTAGGTGGCCAGCCGGCTGTCATCGAGCAGCAGGTGATGCGGAGTGACCTCCGCGGTGATCGAAATACCCTGCGCTTTTGCCCATTTCAGAATCTCGACGGTGCCCGCCGTCGAGGCGTGGCAGATGTGTACGCGGGCGCCGGCGTCGCGGGCCAGGATCGCATCACGCGCGACGATCGACTCTTCAGCTGCCCGCGGCCACCCGGCCAGTCCGAGCTTCGCGGCGGTGGGGCCTTCGTGGGCCACGGCGCCGACTGTCAACCTGGGCTCCTCGGCATGCTGGGCGATCAGCACGCCGAGGCCGGTGGCGTATTCCAGTGCGCGGCGCATGACGAGTGGATCATCCACGCAATGGCCGTCGTCGGAGAACACCCGGACCTGGCCGACGCCGTTGGCCATCATGGCCATCTCGGTGAGCTGCTTACCTTCCAGTCCGACGGTGACCGCACCGATCGGATGCACGTCCACCAGTCCGACGGCCTGTCCGCGGTGCCACACGTGGTCGGTGACGACTGGCGAATCCGCGACCGGGTTGGTGTTGGCCATCGCGAAGACCGCGGTGAAGCCACCCAGAGCCGCTGCCGCCGAGCCGGTTTCGATGGTCTCGGTGTCTTCGCGGCCCGGTTCCCGCAGGTGGGTGTGCAGATCGACGAAGCCCGGCAGGAGCACCTGCCCGCTTGCTTCGATCACCTCAGCCTCGCCCACCGCGAGGTCCGCGCCGATCTCGGTGATCTGGCCGTCATCGACCAGGACGTCGACCTGGTCGCCTTCCCCGTAGAGCTGGACCCCGCGGATGAGAATGCTCATGCGCTGATCGCCTCCTGTTCAGCCCCGACCAACAAATGAAACAGCACCGCCATCCGCACGTGTACACCATTCGAAACCTGTTGCAGCACAGCCGATTGTGAGGAATCGGCGACCGAAGACGCAATTTCCATCCCGCGCAGCATCGGGCCGGGGTGCAGCACCACCGCATGCTCGGGCAGCAGAGCCTGCCGTTTCTCCGACAATCCGTACAGCACCGAATACTCCCGAGTCGACGGGAAGAAGCCGCCGGTCATCCGTTCGGCCTGTACACGCAGCATCAGCACGGCGTCCGCGGCGGGCAGTTCGGCGTCGAGGTCGTGGGAGACGGTCACCGGCCAGCCCGTCACGCCCACCGGCAGCAGCGTCGGCGGGGCGACCAGCACCACTTCGGCGCCGAGGATGGCCAGCAGTTCGACGTTGGACCGGGCGACTCGACTGTGCAGGATGTCTCCGACGATGACCACCCGCCGACCCTCAATCGAGCCGAGGCGTTGCCGCAGGGTCAGCGCGTCGAGCAGGGCCTGGGTCGGATGTTCGTGCGTGCCGTCGCCGGCGTTGATCACGGAAGGTCCACTCGGTCCTGTGTTGGTCCACGCCGCCAGTTGCTGCGCTGCACCGGAGGCCGGATGGCGGATGATCAGTGCATCGGCTCCGGCGGCACGCAGGGTCAGCGCAGTGTCGCGCAACGACTCCCCTTTGGACACAGACGAACTCGATGCGCTGACGTTGATCACATCGGCACTCATCCATTTGCCGGCAACCTCGAACGACACCCTGGTGCGGGTGGAATTCTCGTAGAACATCGTGATGATCGTGCGGCCGCGCAGTGTCGGCAGCTTCTTGACCTCGCGACCCACCAGGGCGCCGGCAAAACGATCGGCGTCATCGAGGATCGCGGTGGCTTCGTCGCGACTCAGGTCGGCGGCGGTCAACAGGTGCTTCATAGTTGTCTCTTCTTCGCGCGAGCGCTCATCAGCGGGCAGGGCCTCCGTGTGGGGCGATCTTCACACCGTCGTAGCCGTCGTGCTCCGTGAGGCGCACCTTGACGTTCTCGCTGCGCGAAGTGGGCACATTCTTGCCGACGTAGTCGGCACGGATGGGCAGTTCGCGGTGACCGCGGTCGACCAGCACCGCCAGTTGCACTGCGCGGGGACGGCCGATATCGCGCAACGCATCCAGCGCCGAGCGCACCGAGCGGCCGGAGTAGAGCACGTCGTCGACGAGGACGACCAGGGCACCGTCGATACCGCCCGCCGGGATCGACGTGTCCTCGAGCGGGCGGGGCGGTTTGGTGTTGAGGTCGTCGCGGTAGAGCGTGATGTCCAGGGCACCGTGCCCGACGTCGACGCCGGAGTATTCGGCGATGTTGTGCGCCAGTCGGGTGGCCAGCAGGACACCGCGGGTGGGGATTCCGAGGAGGATCACGCGCGGGCCGTCGACACCGTCGAGTGCGGTCTTCTCGATGATCTGGTGGGCGATCCGGGAAATGGTGCGACTGACGTCCGATGCGGACATCAACTCCCGGTCCTGGGAAGCGGCACTGCCTGAGGAGCCCATTGCGAGGCCTGACCTCCTTCTCCGCCTCTCTGGACGGATCGTTAAAGGATGTCGAACTGCCGGGCAGCTTAGCACCTGACCAGCAGCTCTCAATCAGCTGACTAGGCTTGACCGGTGAACCTCCAAGGCAATCAGGCCTCCATCCGCGAGGCCATCGACGCCGGTCTGCTCGCCGGCGCGGTCACCCTGGTGTGGCGGGGCGGCACGGTGTTGCAGGTCAACGAGCTCGGCCACCGCGACGTGCACGCCGGATTGCCGATGCAGCGGGACACCGTGTTCAGGATCGCGTCGATGAGCAAGCCGGTGACGGTCGCAGCTGCGATGACCATGGCGGAGGAGGGCAGGTTCGCGCTGGCCGATCCCGTGGCGTTGGCGCTGCCGGAGCTGGCCGAGATGCGCGTGATGGCCGACCCGTCGGGCCCACTGGACAAGACCGTCCCGGCGCAGCGACCCATCACCTACGCCGACCTGATGACGCACCTCAGTGGCCTGGCCTACGCGTTCTCGGTCGGCCCGCCGCTCAGCCGGGCGTACGGCAAGTTGAGGTTCCGCCAGGACCAGGACCGCTGGCTGGCCGAGCTGGCTCAGCTGCCACTGGCCCACCAGCCCGGCGACCGGCTGACCTACAGTCACGCCACCGACGTGCTGGGTATCGCGTTGTCCAGGATCGAAGGCAAGCCACTCGCCGAGGTACTGGCCGACCGCATCTTCGGCCCCCTCGGCATGACTGACACCGGTTTCGCGGTGACCCACGAAGGCCGCCGCCGCGCAGCGACGATGTACAAGCTCGACGAGACCGGCACGCTTCGCGACGACGCGATGGGTCCGGCGCAGGTGGCGCTACCCAAGTTCTGCACGGGCGGCGCCGGGCTGTGGTCGACGGCCGATGACTACCTCGCCTTCGCCCGCATGCTGTTGAGCGGCGGCACGGTGGACGGTGTCCGGGTGCTGTCGGAGGAGTCGGTGCGGTTGATGCGCGCCGACCGGCTGACCGACGAGCAGAAGAAGTTTCCATTCCTTGGCATGCCATTTTGGCGTGGCCGCGGCTTCGGCCTGAACCTGTCAGTGGTGACCGACCCCGCGCAGTCGCGTCAGCTGTACGGGCCAGGCGGGTTGGGTACGTTCAGCTGGCCCGGCGCCTACGGCACTTGGTGGCAGGCCGATCCGTCGGCGGACCTGATCATGCTGTATCTCATCCAGAACCTCCCCGACCTGAGTTCCGACGCCGCCGGCGCCGCGGTCGCGGGCAACACCTCGCTGGCCAAGCTGCAGTCGGCTCAGCCGCGGTTCGTGCGCCGCACCTACCAAGCCCTGGACCTCTAGCGCCTCTGCCGCCTCAGGCCGAGATGGGCAACCCCGTGGCCTCGGCACGGACGATGGTGTCGAGGCGGCCGAATCTGGCGATCACCTGACTGACCAACCTCCCTGGTCATCACACCAGGCCCGCCTATCGGTACCCATACGGCCAACGGCCAGACGAGCGGAGCGGTCCGGGCGTCCGTCCGCAACCGCGTGTGCACTCACCCGAGGCGGCCATCGAGCCCGACCGCTTCCTTAGCGAGCTTGACCACGATTCTTCGGCGGGCCCACCTATGCGCCGAGCCTCGTTGTTGAGCACCACAACCCTTACGAGTAGCCAATTACTATCAATTTCAATACGATCGTTTTATGTTCAATAGAACAACGGATCGCAAACCCTGGCTGCGATGGGTGCGCCGCACGCTGATCGCCCTGGGCTGCGTCGCGGCGCTGGTGCTGACGGCCGGGGCGTGGGTGATCTATCAGAATGACTTCGCGATCCGCGAACAACGCGTCACGATTCCCGGCCCGCAACAGCCTCTCGACGGAGTGCTTGCGCTGCCGAAATCAGGCAGCGCGCCGTTCGGGCTGGTTGTGTTCGTGCACGGCGACGGGCCTGCCGACGCCACCCGCGACTCGTTCTATCGGCCGATCTGGGAGTCGTTCGCCCGCGCCGGCTACGCGTCGCTGTCCTGGAACAAGCCGGGCATCGACGGCGCGCCGGGCAACTGGCTGAACCAGAGCATGCGAGACCGCGCGGCCGAGGTAGAGACCGCCATCGACTGGGCTCGCGGACGCTCGGATATCGACCCTCGTCGCATCGGCGGATGGGGCATCAGCCAGGCCGGGTGGGTGCTGCCCGAGGTGGCAGCGCGCAGGCCCGATATGCAGTTCGTGATCCTGGTCGGAGTGGCCGTCAACTGGCAGCGCCAGGGCGAATACAATCTGCGCGCCGAACTGCGGGCCCGCAACGCCCCCCAGTCCGAACTCGCCACGGCCCTCGCGCGCCGCGACCGGACAAACCAACTGCTACGCGACAACGCCGGATACGACCGATACGTCGCGACTGGCATCGACTCGCCACCGATGTCCGCCGACCGGTGGGGATTCGTCGCGCGCAACTACCTGTCCGATATCAGCCCCACCTTGCCCCAGATCAGGATTCCGGTGCTGCTGGAACTCGGCGAGGGCGACCTCAACGTCGACGTGGCCGAGACCGAGCGCGTCTACCGGGAACTGGTGCGCCCCGACCTGCTGACGGTCCAGACATACCCCCACGCATCGCACAGCATCGCCAGGGCAGACGTGGACAACAACCACGACAGCGTGAAGTCGTTCCTGGTTGCCGTGTTCGCACCGCGACAGATCTATGCGCCTGGCTATCTCGACAACCTCCGCCGATACGTCGAACAACAACCAGCGAGGAGCACACCATGAGGATTCTTGCCCTGGGTGGGCCTGGCGCGATGGGCGCCGTCGCCGTCCGAGTCGCGACGCAACTGCCCGGTGTCGACGAGATCGTCATCGCCGACCGCGACCGCGACGCCGCCGAACTGCTGTCCCGCCAGCTCGCCGACGCGCCGGTGCCGGTCCGTGCCATCACGGTGGACGTCACCGACGACGCCGGGCTGCGCGACGCGCTCCGCCCGGCGGATCTGGTCGTCAACACCGTCGGCCCGTACTACCGCTTCGGACTCACCGTGTTGCGGGCGGCCATCGCAACCGGAACGCACTACGTCGACATCTGCGATGACTGGGAACCAACGGTGCAGATGCTCGAACTCGACGAGATCGCCTGCAGCGCAGGTGTTTGTGCGGTCGTCGGGATGGGCGCGAGCCCCGGCGTGAGCAACCTGCTCGCCGCAACCGCGGCCGCCCACCTCGACTCGGTGCGCGACGCGTACACCGCGTGGCCGGTCGACGTTCCCGGCGCGGGTAGCGCGAATGACGGTTCCGAGGCGTTGCTGGGTCCCGACGGGAGACCCTCGGCCGCCGCCGTGCACTGGATGCAGCAGAGCAGCGGGACGATTTCGACCGTCAGTGGGGGCCGGCCCACGACGCAACGCCCGCTACAGCCGGTCACGTTGACGCTTCCCGGCGGGCGCGCGGGCACCGCCTACTCGATCGGTCATCCCGAGCCGATCACGCTGCACCGCACCCTCGGCCTGACCGGCGAGGCCGTCAACCTGATGGTGATCTCTCCGCAGACGCTTGCCTACCTCGATGTGCTGCGCCACGATATCGACCGCGGCCGGCTGACCAACGAGACGGCCGCCGCGCAGTTCGCCAAGCCAACCCTGCTGCCCTACCTCCGATCCCTGCCGACCGCGCTGCGATCCAAGGGGCCGGGCACGCTGCCGCCTTTCTTCGCCGCACTCGCCGGCCCGAGCAAGGGGCGCGATCACATGGTGCTCGCATACCTGAACCTGGCGGGTCCAGCCGGTGAACCCGCCCGCGGGGTGCTCGGCGACATGGGCCGCGCAACGGGAATCCCACTCGCGGTCGGTATGTCACAGATCATCGACGGCACGGCACGGCGTCCCGGCGTGCATCCGCCGGACGCCGTCATCGACCCGAAACGGTTCTTCGCCGACCTCGACCGTCACCTCGGCGCGCCCGCCGACATCCCGCTGGTCGTCGTCGAACGAGAACCGGTCGCCTAGAATCGCCGAAAGTCACACCCGCGCTTGGCGGGCAAGGAGCCAACCGTTGGACATCCCCACCCGCACGCTCGTCGAGAGCATGATCCGCGAAGACGCCACGATCGACAGCGGTGCACTGTACGACGTCGCCAACGTGCTCGGCATGACCGATCAGCAAGTACGGCTGTGCATCAAACGGTTAGTGGCCGACGGACAGTTCACCCAAGAGGGGCGCGGGCGCAAGGCCGTGCTGCGGGCGACGGATCGCGTGCGCAGCACGATCACACCGGACCTCGAGTACGTGCGGTACATGTACGCCCAAGACCGGGGCAGCGCGTCGTGGGACGGGGTGTGGCACCTCGCGGCGTTTGGGGTCCCGGAGTCAGCCCGGACCGCGCGCGACTCGATGCGCGATGTGATCCTGCGGCTCGGCGGCGCGCTCATTCAGGGCGGCCTGTACGTCTCGCCAAACATATGGGAGGACAAGATATATGCAGCAGCAACCGAATTGGCGATCGCCGGACACGTCACCACACTGACCACCACCGACTTGTCTGTAGGCGATGTCAATGAACCGCGCGCACTTGCCCACCAACTGTGGCCCCTGGACCGGATCGCCGAGCGGCATCAACGGCTCCTTACCGTCGCCGAACATTCACTGCCGGCGCTGCGGAATGGGTCACAAACCGACCGTCTGACCACCGCGATCAAACTGGCGGCGGAATTCACCCGGGCCGTCGAACCCGACCCGTTGCTGCCCCCGCAGCTGCTTCCGCAGCCATGGGTAGGCACAGCAGCGCGCGCCGCGGTCGCGGCTTGTTGGGCTGAGTTGTTGAAATCCGATCCTTCACAACCGATCCGGCTGTTCAGATGGTATGCCGACGTGATCGCCGAGGTCTCCCAAGCGACGACGGCGCGGTCCTGACCTGGCTATCGGACTGCTGTTTCCGAACGGAGCAAGCGCACCAGTGACACAGCTCCGCCGATCGCCGCGATCGCGTTGAGCACGAACCAGAACCAATGCCACGAGGATGGAAACGGTACCAAGATGGAGATCGTCAGTGGGTAGGCGATGGCGGCCAGGCGCAGTTGCCGCCCAATCGTGAATATGTTGGTACTGGCCGCTCGATCAGTCGGTGAAGCAATTCTGACTAGTCATGGCGACCTGCAGAACGAGCCTAGGTGCGGAACACTCTCACGAAAGGAGTGACCACGAACATCAGAGACTATGGTCGGCGAGACAGGGATCACTGCCTCGCGCTCATGCTCGGCAACACGCCGGACTTCTTCGCCCCGTGCGAAGTTGGTGATTTCGAAGAGTTTCTGGACGATCTAAGCCATTCCTACTACGTGGTGGAGGTCGCGGAGGCCGTTGTTGCATGCGGTGGATGGAGCGTTAGCTCTGATGGCTCGGCATCGCTGTGCTGGGGAATGGTGGAACGGTCGTGCCACCGCAAGGGTATTGGGTCCTACCTGCTCCGCGAACGCCTACGCCTGATACGAGAGGACGACACAGCGTCGAGTGTCGCGCTCATGACCAGCCAGCATTCCAGACCGTTCTTCGAGCGATACGGCTTCGCTGTTGTCGGTGTCGAGGAAGGCGGGTTCGCGCCCGGCCTTGACGCGGTAACGATGCGTTTGGAGATTTGATCTCTCTACGGAGGCACGACTCACGGAGACGTCCGCCCGTCGGGGTGCACCACGTCGGCCACATCCGTTTGCAGTCCGAAAAGTGGGGCGGGCCCACCGACATTGAGTTATCGAAATCGGCCATCGGTAACGTTCACCACAAACTGGACACCGTCGCTCTCCGATAGGACGTGCTCTAGCCACTCTTCGTCGAGCGGCCCCGACCGGCGATTGAGTTCCTCATCGCCGATCCACTCCCACTCCCAGTCCGCTCCCGTTACCTGTCGCACGTGCAGGCGATCCGCAAATCTCGGCTTCACGACGCCCATCGTCGCAGCGCAGTCCAGAGCCCAGAACTGGCAGGAAGCCTCCGCGGGGGTCAATTCCAAATCGTCGCAAAGGGGTCAATTCCAATCCGACGTGACACCGGGAGCCGGTCGAGCCGGAACCAACCCCATTCGGCGTGCTTTTCCGGTTCGACGAGGGTGGGTTGTCCGGTGAAGCGCTGAGCAACGTAGACCGGCGCGACCCAGTGTTGGGGCGTTTCACGGTCGACTCGGTCGACGATGCAGAGGAGCAAGCGTGCCTCGCCGGTCATGAACGTCCGGCTCGAGAAACGCTGAGCAGTCACGCAGAGTGGACGCGACGGGGTTCACGGCCGTCGCTCAGGTGTCCTCTCCAGTAGTCCGAACTGCCGCCGCCGCGGCACGGATCTGCGGAGTCACCAGCATCACCTGGCCGAGAACACCGTTGACGAAGCCCGGCGAATCATCGGTGGACAGTTCCTTGGCCAACTCGACGGCTTCGTCGACGGCCACCGGCTCCGGCACATCCTCGGCGTGCAGCAGCTCCCATACCGCGACGCGCAGCACGGCCCGATCGACGGCGGGCAGCCGCTGCAGCGTCCAACCCTGCAGATGCGCGCTGATCAGATCGTCGATGTGCGCTGCGTGCTCGGTCACGCCACGGGCCACGGTCAGCGTGTAGGGGCTCAACGGGTCGACGTCACGGTCGGCTGCGGCCAGGCCCGCGCGCGCATCGGCAACCTCGGCGGCGGTCAGCCCGCGGGCCTCCGCTTCGAAGAGCAGATCGACGGCCCGTTTCCGGGCGTGGTGGCGGCCGCCTGACTTGCCGACCTTGCCGGACCTGCTGTCAGCCATTCACGCGACCCAGATAGCTTCCGTCGCGGGAATCCACCTTCAGCTTGTCGCCGGTGTTGATGAACAGCGGCACCTGGATCTCGGCGCCGGTCTCCAAGGTGGCCGGCTTGGTACCCGCGCTGGAGCGGTCACCCTGCAGACCGGGTTCGGTGCTGGCGACCAGGAGTTCCACCGTCACCGGCAGTTCCAGGTACAGCGGCGCGCCCTCGTTGAAGGCGATCTGCACCGGCATGCTCTCCAGCAGGAAGTCCGCCAACCGGCCGACGAGCTGCTCAGAGAGCGGATGTTGCTCGTAGTCCTCGGAATCCATGAAGACGAAATCGTTGCCGTCGCGGTACAGGTAGGTGGCATCGCGGCGATCGACGGTGGCCGTCTCCACCTTCACGCCCGCGTTGTATGTCTTGTCGACGACCTTGCCGGACAGCACGTTCTTGAGCTTGGTACGCACGAAGGCCGGCCCCTTGCCGGGCTTGACGTGCTGGAACTCGATGATCTGCCACAGCACGCCGTCCACGTTGAGGACAAGGCCGTTCTTGAAATCGGCAGTCGATGCCACGTGGGTAACTCCTTAGTTCACAGGATCTGCAGTTCCTTGGGGAACCGCGTAAGCAATTCGGGGGTGCGCTTCTCGTCGTTCTGCACGACGAGTGTGTCCTCGATGCGGACACCGCCGCGACCGGGCAAGTAGACACCTGGCTCCACGGTGACCGCGGAACCAGCACGTAGTGTACCGGCGGCGGTGGCATTGATTCCCGGCGCTTCGTGGATCTGCAGACCGACACCGTGCCCGAGCCCGTGGCTGAATGTCTCGCCGTATCCCGCATCGGCGATGACCTGCCGCGACGCGGTATCGACAGCCCCCAGCACAATGCCGGGAACCAGTGCCTTGCGCCCCGCCCGCTGCGCCGTCGCCACCAGGTCGTAGATCTCACGCTGCCACTGCGCCGCTGCGCCAAGGACGAACGTCCTGGTCATATCGGAGTGGTAGCCGGCGACCAGCGCACCGAAGTCGATCTTCACGAAATCACCGCTGGCCAGCACCGCGTCGGTCGGGCGGTGATGAGGGATCGCCGAGTTGGCACCCGTGGCCACGATCGTCTCGAACGAAATTCCATCGGCGCCGTGATCCAGCACCAACGATTCCAGCTCGCGCCTGACCTCTTTCTCAGTGCGTCCCGGCCGCAGGCCACCACGTTCGACCAGATCGGCAAGGGCGGCGTCGGCGGCCTCGCAGGCCAACCGCAAGAGCGCCACCTCACCGTCGTCCTTCACCTCTCGCAACGTCTCCACCAGCCCGGACGCGCGGACCAACGTCGTACCCGGTCGGTCGTCGAGTTCCCGCGTCAGCGTTGCGTGGGCGTCGACGGTCACCACGTGCCCTTCGAAACCCAACCGACCGACACCGTCGGAAGCTGCCCGCGCGACCAGATACTTGCCACAGGCCCGTTCGATGACGACCTCGAGATCAGGTGCCTGCTGGGCCGCCTGGGTGCGGTAGCGCCCGTCGGTGGCCAATACCGGCGGGCGGTCGTCGGCGAAGATCAGCAGCGCCGCGTTCGACCCGGTGAAACCGGACAGATAACGGACGTTGTTCAGGTCGGTGACCAGCATCGCGTCCAGTGCGTCGGCCCCGGCCGAACCGGCACGGAAAGACCGCAGTTCTGCGCTCAATCGGATCCGTCGCTGGGAATGTGTCACGACCGATGACGGTACTCGCTACGCTGTGCCCCCATGAGTAAGTGGTTGGTGCGCGGTTTGGTATTCGCAGCGTTGATGGTCATCGTCCGGTTGGTCCAGGGGGCGTTGATCAACGCGTTCGAAACCAAGGCGCTGATCATCAGCATCGTGCTGCTCGTCGTGTTCGCGATCGCCGTGGCGGTCTGGGGCTTCGTCGACGGCCGGGCCGATGCGCGGGCCAACCCTGATCCGGATCGTCGCAACGACCTGGCCATGACCTGGCTGCTGGCCGGATTGTTCGCCGGCGTGGTCAGCGGTGCCGTGGCGTGGCTGATCTCGGTGTTCTACAAGGGGCTGTACACCGGCGGCCTGATCAACGAGGTGACGACGTTCGCGGCGTTCACCGCCCTGCTGATCTTCGTGCCGGCCATCATCGCCGTCTCGGTCGGGCGTTGGCTGGTCGATCGCAAGGCTCCGCCGGTTGTCCGTAAGGGCGCCAACTACGACGAGGGCCGCGCGGATACCGATGTGTTCGCGGCCGTGCGTGACGATAACGCCCCGGCGACTGCCCTGACCGCCGAGCACGAGGCCCATCACGAGGCCGAACCGCAGACCTCCGCCGTGGCCACTGCGGAACGCCACGAGCACACCGAGCCGATCTCCGAGGAGACCACTGTTCTCGAGGACAAGCGCACGGACTGACCCCGGGCGCTACTAGTCGGCGGCCAGTACCGAGTAGGCCGCCGCAAGCAGCGCCGGATCCGGCCCTTCCAGGCGACCGGGTTTGGCCAGGCCGTCCAGGACGACGAAGCGAAGTATCCCGGCGCGCGTCTTCTTGTCGCCCACCATGTATTCCATCAGGTGCGGCAGCGCGTCCGCGGCGTAGGTGACGGGCAATCCCAGCGACGCCAGGATCGAGCGATGGCGATCGGCGGTGGCGTCGTCAAGGCGCCCGGCGAGGCGGCCCAATTCGGCGGCGAACACCAGTCCCACCGACACTGCGGCTCCGTGGCGCCAGCGATAACGCTCGCGACGTTCGATCGCATGCGCCAAAGTGTGCCCGTAGTTCAGGATTTCGCGTAGCGACGACTCTTTTTCGTCAGCCGCGACGACCTGGGCTTTGACGGCGATGGACCGCCGGATCAGTTCGGGCAGCACATCGCCCGACGGGTCGATCGCCGCCTCGGGATCGGCTTCGATGAGGTCGAGGATCACCGGGTCCGCGATGAACCCGGCCTTGACGATCTCCGCCATGCCGGCGACCAATTCGTTGCGTGGCAGCGTCTGCAGTGTCGCCAGGTCGACCAGCACCGCTCGCGGCTGGTGGAACGCGCCCACCAGATTCTTGCCTGCCTCGGTGTTGATCCCGGTCTTACCGCCGACAGCGGCGTCGACCATGCCCAGCAGGGTGGTCGGCACATGCACGATCGACACCCCGCGTAGCCAGGTGGCGGCGGCGAAACCCGCGACGTCAGTCGCTGCACCGCCACCCAGGCTGACCACAGCGTCTGTGCGACCGACACCGATCCGGCCGAGGACTTCCCAGAGGAAGCCGACCACCGCCAGTTCTTTACCGGCCTCGGCGTCGGGTATCTCGACGCGGTGCGCGTCAATACCCTTGTCGGCCAGGTGCTTACGGATAGCCTCTGCGGTCTGCGCCAGCGTCGGCTGATGCAGAATGGCCACCTTGTGGGTGCCGTCGAGCAGCTCCCCCAGCTCGCCGAGTAGACCGGTGCCGATCACAACCGGGTACGGCGGATCGACGGCCACCTCGATGGTGACCGGAGTGTTGTTGTCAGTCATTTGCGAGCCTCGGCGCGACGGGCCGCCATCGCCGCGGGGGTTGCCGGAGTGGGCGGGGCGGCCGGCCCTTGGTCTGCGCTGTCGGTCCCGCACTTCTTGGCCGGCGCCGGCGCCAGCCGCCACGGCGGCCTGCGACGTCGCCGGGCCTGCCGGGTGCCGGTGGAGCTTTCCAGGCGCGACGCCAGGTAGCGGACCACCGCACCGGGGTTGCGCCGGTTGGTGTTGATCCGCAGGGTGGCGGCGCGCCGGTACAGCGGGACGCGTTCGGACATCAGGCTGCGGTATTTCTCGGCCGCGTCGGACCCGGCCAGCAACGGCCGGACCACACCGCTGGTGGTGCGCCGAATGCCTTCCGCTGCACTGATTTCCAGGAAGATCACGGTGTGGCCGGCCAGTGCGTCCCGGACCCCGGGGCTGGTGATCGCGCCCCCGCCGAGAGAGAGAATGCCGTCGTGTTCGTCGAGCGCCTTGCGAATGACTTCTTCTTCGATCCGGCGGAATTCCTGCTCACCGTCGACGGTGAAGATGTCGGCGATGGTGCGCCCAGTGGTTTCGACGATCGCGACGTCGGTGTCGAGCAGCGGAAGGTCCATCGCCTTGGCCAGCCGGCGGCCGATCGTCGACTTACCCGAACCCGGCATGCCGACCAGAACGGCCTTGGGCGCCATTGCAATTCACCTAGCCCGTGACCCGGGTCGGTGTGGCTGCCGCGTCGAGCGCCGGTTCCGATTCCGATACTGCGCGCAGGTAGGACTCGACATTGCGCCGGGTCTCGGTCAGCGAATCGCCGCCGAATTTCTCCAGCACTGCCCGCGCCAATACCAGCGCCACCATGGCCTCGACGACCACCGCGGCCGCGGGTACAGCGCAGACGTCGGACCGCTGATGGATGGCGACCGCTTCGTCGCCGGTCCTCATATCGACCGTGGCGAGTGCTCTGGGCACCGTGGAGATAGGTTTCATGGCGGCCCGCACCCGAAGCGGTTGCCCGTTGGTCATGCCGCCTTCGAGACCGCCTGCACGGTTGGTGGAGCGCACGATTCCGTCGGCCCCTGGGTACATCTCGTCGTGGGCGACACTGCCGCGGCGGCGCGCGGTCTCGAAGCCGTCGCCGATCTCGACACCCTTGATGGCCTGGATGCCCATCACCGCCGCCGCAAGCTGGCCGTCGAGCCGGTTGTCACCGCTGGTGAACGAACCGAGGCCGATCGGCAATCCCTGCGCGACGACCTCAACCACACCACCGAGGGTGTCGCCGTCTTTTTTGGCAGCCTCGATCTCGGCGATCATCCGTTCCTCGGCCGCTTTGTCGAAGGCGCGGACGGGGCTGTCATCGATCGCCGCGAGGTCGCCGGGCTGCGGCGGTGGTCCGGCATACGGGTCGGAGGCACCGATGGAGATGACGTGCGAGAGCACCTCGACACCGAGCGCCTGACGCAGGAAGTGCCGCGCCATGGTGCCGGCCGCCACTCGGGCGGCAGTCTCGCGGGCGCTGGCGCGCTCGAGGACGGGCCGAGCGTCATCGAAGCCGTACTTGAGCATGCCGGCGTAGTCGGCGTGGCCGGGCCGCGGCCGGGTGAGCGGCGCGTTGCGTGCGCTCTCCTGCGCCAGCGTGCCAGCTTCGACGGGATCCGACGCCATCACCGTTTCCCATTTGGGCCATTCGGTGTTGCCGATCTCGATCGCGATCGGCCCGCCGAGGGTGCTGCCGTGGCGCACCCCCGCCAGCACTGTGACCTGGTCCTTCTCGAACTTCATCCGGGCGCCGCGGCCATAGCCGAGACGGCGCCGGGCCAACTGGTCGGCGATATCGTCGGAAGTGACCTGCACACCGGCGACCATGCCCTCGACCATGGCTACCAACGCACGGCCATGGGATTCACCGGCAGTGGTCCATCGCAACACGCGTCCCATCTTCCCACGCGCGGTATTCCAAGGAGTAATCCGCCGTTCAGGTGTGATTTCGGAGTGCTCCGAACCGCTGACCGGTCGGAAACACGCCGAAGTCACGGTAAACAGGTGAGGGCGACGGCTGCAGTGGTGGCCAGGCACATCGACGGGCCGTGTGGCACCGTGCGCAGCCGGGCGAGGACGCCCCAGACGACGGTCACCAATGGCGCGCCCAACGCAGCCAACGCCCATACCTCCGTCCCCAGCGCGGCAGTCAGTGCGCCGAGTCCGAGCGCCAGCTTCACATCCCCGGCGCCCATCGCAGCAGGTGCCACCAGATGTACGACGAGGTAGGCGCCGCCCAGCGCGGCCGCACCGATGAGGGCAGGCAGTCCGCGGCCGCAGACCGCCGCCACGACGAGGATCACCACCGCTCCAGGCAGGGTCAGCACGTTGGGCAGCCGGCGATCGCGGACATCGACGACGCTGAGCGTCGCCATCCAGCCGAGCGCGGCGACGACGGCGGCAATCCGGCCGATGCTCTCCCCCACGCCGCGCACGCTAACCCAGAGCGGCGATCATCTGTTCGCGAGGAGCGGGCCGCCCTGTGAATTGTTCGACCTGGGCGTAGGCCTGATTCAACAACATCTGCAGGCCGCTGATCACCGTGCCACCCGCGGCGGCCACCGCGACAGCCAACGGTGTCGGCCACGGATCGTAGATCGCGTCGAGCAGGACCGGCGCCGACGCGAGCGCCGACGCGTACGCGGCGGCGGCATCGGCGGGCAACGTACTGATCACGACGGACGCTGCGGCCACATGTGACACCAGCGCGGCACCTTCGAGCGGGCAGTACTGCGCACTCACCCCGGCGGCCTGGGCAACGTCCAGCAGCCGGGCCGCCTTGTCGGGGTTGCGCGCGGCCACCGTCACCCGCTCGACGCCCAGGGCAGCCAGACCGACCACGGCGGCAGGCGCGGTACCGCCGGAACCCAGCACCAGTGCGGTGGGCCCTGCGGAGCCCAGTGCGCCCGTCACTCCGTCGACGTCGGTGTTGTCAGCCCGCCAGCCCGCCGGAGTGCGGACCAGTGTGTTGGCCGAACCGACCAGCTCCGCCCGCGAGGTGTGCTCGTCCGCGAACGCCAGTGCCGCGAATTTGCCGGGCATGGTCACCGACAGTCCGACCCATTCCGGGCCTAATCCGCCGACCAGTGTGGGTAACTCGTCGGCGGTGCACTCGATGCGCTCGTAGGTCCAGTCGGTCAGGCCCAACGCGCGGTAGGCGGCCAGGTGCAGCTGCGGTGATCGCGAATGGGCGATCGGGAAGCCCAGGACCGCAGCTCGGCGGGCTCCGGGGTCAGCGTGCACTGTCGAGGACGCCATTGCGCTTGGCCAGCTCGATATTGGCCAGGTGCTGTTCGTAATCTCTGGTGAACAGGGTGGTGCCCTGCAGGTCGATGGTGACGAAGTACAGCCAGTCACCCGCTTCGGGATGCTCGGCCGCGGCCAGCGCCTGGTCGCCGGGCGAGCAGATCGGCGTCACCGGGAGCCCCTCGGAGGCATAGGTGTTCCAGGGCGTGACCTGGGCCCGGTCACCATCTGTCGTCGCGACTTCTTGACGGTCCAGCGGGTAGTTCACGGTGGAGTCGAATTCCAGTTTGCGGCGCTCGCCAAGCCGGTTGTAGATGACACGGGCCACCTTGGCGAAATCGTCGGGTTTGGCTTCCCGTTGCACCAGCGAGCCGACGACCAGGATGTCGTACGGCGACATGTTCATCGTCGTCGCGGTGTCGAGCAACCCGCCGCTGGTGTATTTCGCACTGCTTGCGGAGATCAGCGTGGCCAGGATGCTCGCGGGCGTCCCCGCGGGGTCGACGTTCCAGGTGCCGGGCGCAATCAGCCCTTCGATCCGGCGGTGGTCGCTGCCCATCTTGGTGACCGCCTCGGTCGCCCACTGCGGCACCTGCAGCGACTCGGGCGGCCCCGCACCGGCCGCAGCCCTCAGATCGTCGACGGATACGCATTTCTTGTTGCCGTCGAGGCTGACGCAGGTGGCCTGTGAGACGAGCGAGAAGATGCCCTCGGTCACGTCGTTGGTCTTGGCATCGGTGATGTCGTCGAGCTGACGACCCTCAGGGATCGTCAGTTTGCCGACGCGGTTCTGCGGATCGGCGAGACGCTCGACGGCCGAGGCGGCCGGAATCTCGGTACGCACCTTGTAGAAACCCGGTTGGATGGCCTGCATCGCCGCACTGCCCTGCGCGGCGGTCACAAAGCCCTGCACCGTCGCGACCACCTGATGGTCGAGCAGGGTCTGGGCGATGGCGGTCGTCGAATCGCCGTCGTGCACCTGGATCACCACGTCGCTGCCACCGTCGCCGGTGTAGTCACTCGGTGTGCCGAACAGTCCGTTCCACAGCCGCGAGCCGAGGAAAACGGCAGCCACCACCACGACGATCAACAGCGCCACGGCGATACCGGCGAACGTGCGGGTCCGGCGACGGCGTCGTTCGGCGCGCAGTCGCGCGGCCCGACTTCGCCGGTAGCGCGGGGGACCCACTGCCACCGGCTGCGCCCGCTCTCCCCCGTCTACTTGGTCCCAATCGTCAGCCATTGGTCGTCTCCTGGGACGGCGGCGCCGCAGCGCGGCGTTGGTCGAGCCAACTCTGCAGGATCGCCACCGCGGCGGCCTGATCGACGACAGCGCGCTGGCCCTTGGCCCGCACGCCGGCCTCCCGCAGCGACCGCTGCGCGGTGACGGTGGTCAGGCGTTCATCGGCCAGTCGCACTGGGATGGGTGAAATACGTTGTGCGAGAAGATCCGCCACCTCGATGGCATCCTGCGCCGCAGGACCGCTGCGATCCGCGAGAGTGCGGGGTAACCCGACGACGACCTCGACGGCGGCGTGCTCGGCAACCAGTTTGGTCAGCCTGCGGAGGTGTTTTCCGTTGCGGTCCCTGGCGACGGTTTCCACCGGGGTGGCCAGGATCCCGTCGGGGTCGCTGACCGCCACCCCGATCCGGACGCTCCCCACGTCGACACCAAGGCGCCTGCCACGGCCGGGGTCGTCGCCGCCCGGCCGGTCAGGCAGCCGGTGCTCGCATGAGGTCACTCGGGCTAGCTCCGGGCAATATCCGCACGCAGCGCATCAAGTGCTGCGTCGATACCGGTCGGATCCTTGCCCGAACCCTGCGCGAGGTCGGCCTTGCCGCCGCCTCGACCGTCGACTGTCGAGGCCAGTGTGCGGATCAGGTCGTTGGCGCGCAGACCCAGATCCTGAGCTGCGGCGTTGACGGAGATGACATAGGGCACCGCGTCGTTGTCGCCCTGGGCGATGAGTGCCACCACCGCGGGCTCGTTGCCCAACTTCCCACGGATATCGCCCACCAACGAACGAAGGTCGCCTGCCGTTGTCTGGACAGGCATCCGCTGTGCCACCACACGGACCTTACCCACCAGCTCGGCACCGGCGGCTGCATTCGACGCCGCCGACGCCGCGGTGGACCGCCGCATCCGCTCGATCTCCTTCTCGGCGACCTTCAACCGGTCGACGAGAGTGGCCACCCTGGCGGGCACCTCCTCCGAGGGCACCTTGAGCGATGACGCCAGGCCGGCGAGCAGCGCGCGTTCCTTGGCCAGGTGTTTGAACGAGTCCAGCCCGGTGTAGGCCTCGACGCGGCGCACCCCGGAACCGACCGAGGACTCACCCAGGAGGGTGATCGGTCCGATCTGCGCGGAATTGTGCACGTGCGTACCACCGCACAGCTCCAGGGAGAACGGCCCGCCGATCTCGACGAGGCGGACGTCCTCGGGGTAGGCCTCACCGAAGAGTGCCATCGCGCCCATCGCCTTGGCCTTCTCCAGTTTGGTGTACATCGTGTTCACCGGGTAGTCGGCCTCGACGGCCTCGTTGGCAACGATCTCGATCTCGTCGCGCTGCGCGTCGCTCAGCGGGCCTTGCCAGTTGAAGTCGAAGCGCAGGTAGCCCGGCCGATTAAGGGACCCAGCCTGAACGGCGTTGGGGCCCAATATTTGTCGCAGCGCCGCATGCACCATGTGGGTGCCGGAGTGGCCCTGGGTAGCACCGTGGCGCCACTTGGGATCGACTTCGGCGGTGACGGTGTCGCCCTCGACGAACTCACCGGATTCGACGTTGACGCGATGCACGAACAGCGTTTTCGCGATCTTCTGCACGTCGGTGACCTGAGCTTTGGCCGCGCCGCCGGTGCCCGAGAGTGAACCGATATCGGCGATCTGCCCCCCGGATTCGGCATAGAGCGGGGTGCGGTCGAGGACGATCTCGACGCGGTCGGGGGTCTCACCCTCGCCGCCGTGCGCCACCACGGGCACCCGTTTGCCGTCCACGAAGATGCCGAGAATCGTTGCCTGCGAGGTGAGTTCGTCGAATCCGGTGAACTCCGTCGGGCCGGCGTCGACGAGTTCGCGGTACGCGGTCAGGTCGGCGTGCGCATGTTTACGGGCGGCGGCGTCGGCCTTGGCCCGCTGACGCTGCTCGTTCATCAGCGCGCGGAAGCCGGCTTCGTCGACCGAAAGTCCGGCCTCGGAGGCCATCTCCAGGGTGAGGTCGATCGGGAACCCGTAGGTGTCGTGCAGCGTGAACGCCGAGTTCCCCGCTATCACGGTCGCGCCCGAGGCTTTCGTTATCTCGGCGGCCTCGTCGAACAGCCGGGAGCCGGCCTCCAGGGTGCGGTTGAACGCCGTCTCCTCGGCCACCGCGATGCGGTTGATGCGGTCGAAATCGGTGACCAGTTCCGGATACGACGGGCCCATCGCGTCGCGCACGGTGGCCATCAACTGCGCCACGATCGGGGTGTCGATACCGAGCAGTTTCGCCGAGCGGATGACGCGGCGCAGCAGGCGCCGGAGCACGTATCCCCGGCCGTCGTTTCCGGGGCTGACGCCGTCACCGATGATGATCGCCGCGGTGCGGCTGTGGTCGGCGATGATCCGGTAGCGGACGTCGTCGTCGTGGTTACCCACGCCGTAGCCGCGGGGGGCGATCGAGGCGACGAGGTCGATCACCGGGCGAACCAGGTCGGTCTCGTAGACGTTGTCGACGCCCTGCAGCAGGCAGGCGACCCGTTCGACGCCCATGCCGGTGTCGATGTTCTGTCGCGGCAGCGGGCCGAGGATCTCGAAGTTCTCTTTGCTCGTCCCCGCACCGCGCTCGTTCTGCATGAAAACGAGGTTCCAGATCTCGATGTAGCGGTCCTCGTTGGCCTCGGGTCCGCCCTCGATGCCGTACTCGGGTCCGCGGTCGTAGTAGATCTCCGAGGAGGGCCCGCAGGGCCCGGGGATGCCCATCGACCAGTAGTTGTCGGCCATTCCGCGACGCTGGATGCGCTCGACAGGCAGGTTCGCGATCTCACGCCACAGATCGGCCGCCTCGTCGTCGTCGAGGTAGACCGTCGCCCAAAGCTTTTCGGGATCGAAGCCGTAACCGCCCTCATCGACCGAGTTGGTCAGCAGGTCCCATGCCAGCGCGATCGCACCGCGTTTGAAGTAGTCACCGAAGCTGAAGTTGCCGGCCATCTGGAAGAAGGTGTTGTGGCGGGTGGTGATGCCCACCTCTTCGATATCCGGGGTGCGGATGCATTTCTGCACGCTGGTGGCGCGGTCCCACGGCGCGCTGCGCTGCCCAAGGAAGAACGGCACGAACTGCACCATGCCCGCATTGACGAACAGCAGGTTCGGGTCGTCGAGGATCACCGAGGCGCTCGGTACCTCGGTGTGGCCCGCCTTCACGAAATGATCGAGGAAGCGCTTCCTGATCTCGTGTGTCTGCACGTCGTCACTTTCGCTGGAGTATTTGATCGCTGTCTTTCGACCGCCCTACAGTACCGGTCGGCTCACCGGCGATGAAAAGGCAGCGAACCGAAGGTGCCGGGATCACCGCGACGTCAGGCCGAGATGAAGCTCAGCCGGACCGAGCGCCGGGGGTTGTCGCGGTTGAGGTCGACGAGAACGACGCTCTGCCAGGTCCCGAGCAGCACCTTGCCGCCCTGCACTGGCAGCGTCGCCGACGGGGACACGATCCCGGGCAGGACGTGGTCAGCGCCGTGGCCCGGTGAGCCGTGCGAGTGCCGGTAGCGGTCGTCGCGGGGCAGGAGCCGTTCCAGGGTGTCGACCAGATCGTCGTCAGACCCGGTCTCGATGATGGCCACCCCCGCCGTCGCGTGTGGGACGAAGACATTGCAGAGGCCGTCACCACGCCCCGAGCAGAACTGCTGCACGTCGTCGGTCAGATCGACCAGCCGCCGGCGCGAGGTGTCGACGTCGAGAACAAGTGTTGCCATGCGGGCGGGCATGCGACTGAAACTAACCCAGTAACTAACCCACCCCCGGATATTGACGCGTTCGTTTGACTCAGGTGCGGGCGGGGTATGTGAGCGGCATCGCCACTCAACAGAACTTCTCACCAGGAGGAATACATGACCATCACCGGTATCGTGACTGCAATCCTCATCGGCATTGTGGTCGGCGTTCTTGGCCGCCTAGTACTGCCGGGTAAGCAACCCATCGGCATGCTCGTGACGGTGCTCGTCGGCATCGTAGCCGCTTTCATCGGCACGGCGCTGGCTCGCGCGATGGGAATACCCACTGCTACCAACGGAATTGACTGGCTGGAGCTTCTGGTCCAGGTCGTTGTCGCGGCCGTCGGTGTCGCGATCGTCGCCGCCGCCACGGGCAAGCGTCGGACAGGGCTTCTGCGCCGATAACCGTTCTGCGAGAGTCGATCCCGGCTGACCACCGCCTCCGTGTCAGCCGGGATCGCTTGCTTACGGAGGCTTTCCGGATTCAGTCAGGATCGCCGGCGCACGATCGCCCGCAATTTCTCCAGCCGGCTGCCGATTTCCCGTTCCGCACCGTGTCCGGTGGGGTGGTAATAGTCCACCCCAACCAGTTCACTGGGCGGATACTGTTGCGACGCAACACCACCGGGATGATCGTGGGCGTATTTGTAGCCCTGCGCGTTACCCAGGGCCGCGGCGCCCGAGTAGTGGCCGTCGCGCAGGTGCGGCGGCACCAGGCCGGCTTTACCCGCCCTGATATCTGCCATCGCGGCACCGAGTGCGGTGGTGACGGCGTTCGATTTCGGCGCCGTCGCCAGGTGAACGGTGGCGTGGGCCAACGTCAACTGGGCTTCTGGCATACCGATCAGGGCGACCGTTTGAGCCGCCGCCACTGCCGTCACAAGCGCGCTGGGGTCTGCCATCCCGATGTCCTCGCTGGCCAGGATCATCAGCCTGCGGGCCAGGAACCGCGGGTCCTCCCCCGCGGTGAGCATCCTGGCCAGGTAGTGCAGAGCGGCGTCGACGTCGGAACCGCGCACCGATTTGATGAATGCGCTGACGACGTCGTAGTGCTGATCACCGTCCCGGTCATAGCGCACTGCGGCCTTGTCCAGTGACTGTTCGATGGTCTCTACAGTGATCGAGCCGGTCCCCACGCCCTCGGAGGCCACCTCCAGCGCGGTCAGTGCCCGCCGGGCATCACCGGCGGCCAGCTGCACCAAGAGCTCGACCGCGTCAGGCTCGGCGGTCACCGCCGCGTTGAGGCCGCGCGGATCGGCGATCGCCCGCAGCACCACCGCGCGTACCGCGTCGGAAGTCAGCGGCTGCAACTGCAGAATCAGCGACCGGGACAGCAAGGGTGCCACCACCGAGAACGACGGGTTCTCGGTAGTCGCCGCCACCAGCAGCACGATGCGGTTCTCCACCGCGGCCAGCAGTGCATCCTGCTGGGTTTTGGAGAAGCGGTGCACCTCGTCGATGAACAACACGGTCTGCTCGCCGTGCGCCGCGGCCCGCCGAGCCACGTCGATCACCGCCCGGACTTCCTTCACTCCGGCTGACAGCGCCGACAGCGCCTCGAACCGCCGGCCGGTCGCCTGCGAGATCAGCGACGCCAGCGTCGTCTTACCAGTACCGGGCGGCCCGTAGAGGATGACCGACGCCGCGCCGGAGCCGTCGACCAGCCGGCGTAGCGGGGACCCCTGCCGCAGCAGATGATCCTGCCCGACCACTTCGTCGAGGGACAGCGGACGCATTCGCACCGCCAACGGAGCCGACGGCGGCGGAGCCGAGGCGAACGTCCGCGGCTGCGGAAGGCCGTCAGGCCCGGGCATATCGAACAAACCGTCGGACACGGTTCAGGCTTACCATGGCGCCGGGAAACACGGCGAACCTCGTCCGCCGTTGCCACCCCGGGGCTGACCGGTGCGGCATTCCGGCAACCGGTTACTTCGGCCGACAGGTTAGTGATAGACCTGACGGATGACCGTCCTTCGCCGACTCTGCGCAGTCCCCGCTGCCGCTGTCGTAGCCCTGGTCGTCGCGGCACCAGCCGCCGCCATCGTCCCGCCTGCCGACGGCACCTACACGCTCAACGAGGCAGGCGTCCCACCGGCCGTGTGGACGATGCAGAGCAGCTGCATTCAGCCGAACGGCACCCGGGCTCAGTCTGATTACAGCGACGAGACCATCCAAAGCCTGGGTTGCGTCCTACAACTGTCCAGCGCCGCGCCGAGCAAGGCGACCAGGGAAGAGCGGGTACTCAACTTCACCGTCAGGGCCGGACTCGTCAGCGATCTGTGGGCCTTCAAGGTGGAAAACCCCGAAGGTATGCAGTGCCCGGACGGCAGCACAGCGCCGACCACCGATAACTACGCCTTCGACAGCGCCACCAATGCAGGCACTCACACCAAGATCCACGGCGCGGTCTGCGGAGGGCAGGCGGGCATGGTGAAGACCCCGTTCACCCTGTCGTTCATCGCCCCCCTGCAACCCGCGGTGATCGATCGGTTCCCGGACCAGTGCAACTACCTCGCCGGCAGGCCCAGTATCTGCAGCTAAGCGGGCGCCGTCACGAAGTCGATCAACTCTTCGACACGCCCGATCAGTGCCGGTTCGAGATCATTCCAGTCCCGCACCCGCGACCTGATCTTCTGCCACGCTCTGGCGATATCGGCCTGATCGGCGTGCGGCCAGCGCAGCGCTTCGCAGATACCGTGCTTCCACTCCATGCTGCGCGGGATGACCGGCCACGCCTTCAGACCCAGCCGTTCGGGTTTCACGGACTGCCAGATGTCGACGTAGGGATGCCCGACCACCAGCGTGTTGGCGCCGCCCGGCCCGCGCCGGACGGCCTCGGCTATGCGGGCTTCCTTCGAGCCGGCCACCAGGTGGTCGACGAGCACGCCGAGCCGCCGGTGCGGATCCGGCGCGAACTCGGCGACGATGCCGGGCAGGTCGTCGACGCCGCCGAGGTACTCGACCACCACGCCTTCGATGCGCAGATCGTCGCCCCAGACCTGTTCGACGAGCTCGGCGTCATGGCGGCCCTCGACGTAGATGCGGCTGGCCAGCGCGGTCCGGGCGCGGGCTCCGGTCACCGCGACTGAACCTGACGCGGTCCGGGCCGGCGCGGCCGGGGCGGCTTTGCGTTTGGGTGCGGCCAGGATCACCGGTTTGCCTTCCAGCAGGTAGCCGGGGCCCAGCGGGAAGCGCCGCCTGCGCCGATGCCGATCCTCCAGCTCGATCCGGTCACCGTCGATCACGACGACCTCGCCGACATACCCGGTCTGGGCGTCCTCGACGACCATGCCCAGTTCGACGGGGTGCTCAGTCGAGCGCGGCCGGTTCGGCGTTCGCGGGGCGGCCAATACATCGCGTCCGTAGCGGTCAGTCACGCAGGCGATCCTAGGAAGATCCGCGCTGATCGACGGTCTGCCACACCGGGGCTATGATCACGATTTGACTTGAAGCGCTTCACCTTCGGCATAGCGGCCGCTATGCCGACCCCCATCGCAGCCGACATCGCTGAACACAGTGCCGAACTCACAATTCAGCACGATCCGTATCATGGACGCCATGTCGTTCGTACCGTCGACCCTGTCCGGCAGCAAGACCGAGCAGTACCAGGATTTGACGCAGCAAGCCACGGCACTGATCGATGGTGAACACGACCGCATAGCCAACGCGGCCAATGTGAGTTCGCTTGTCTACCATAGTCTTCCAGATCTCAACTGGGTCGGCTTCTATTTCTTCGACGGTACCGAGCTGGTGGTGGGCCCGTTTCAGGGGCAACCCGCGTGCGTGCGGATCAGCCTCGACCGCGGGGTATGCGGTGCGGCGGCCCGAACCGGCCAGACGCAACGCGTAGATGACGTGCACGCGGTAGCCGACCATATCGCCTGTGACGCGAACACCAATTCGGAATTGGTGGTCCCGTTGATCCAGGACGGGAAGCTGATCGGGGTGTTCGATCTCGACAGCCCGCTCCCGAGCCGTTTCGACGATGATGACCAGCGGGGCTTGGAAGCGATCGCCGCTGTCTTCCTGGCCGCGCTGGCCGCTTGAGCTACGGACGAACGCACATTCAGCTGGTCCGCAGCGCCGACCGGCGCGAGGTAGCGCCGGTCGGTCGTACCTCAATCGCGTTGTCCGCAGTTGGTGTTCGACGGCTTCGTCGGCCATGCACATGCCTGGATATCGGTCGTGCTGCCATAGCCTCCACCGGTGAAGACGCCGTATGCGCTGCCGTTGGTCCCCGTGATGGTGGCACCGCCGCCTCCGTAGCCGCCGCCGGCGTTGGTGACTGTCAGCGTCCAACCTCGACCTTGGAGTGCAGTCTGGTAGGAGCCCATCACGTCGCCGGGTGCGCCGTTGACCAGGAAGTGCTCGTTGATGCCGTTTTCCTGAACCGAGCTCGGCCCGTCGGTGCGCTGGGTGTTGGCCGGCGTAGGGACCAGTGACTGCAGATCAGAGCTGGCGCTCGCTGTCGGTGCGCCGAGCATGATCAGGACGGGCACGGCGAGCAGAGCGGTCGCGGTGACGAGGCCGCGGTCGATGGTGTTCATGTCAATCTCCTTGCACGAGTGTTGGCTCTGTGTCGGCCGGGCTTCCGGCAGTGAGATAACGATGGCGCATTCGCGGTCGACGGTCTGTCCGCTAATGAGTCACTGCACCGGGTGAATCCACTGTCCCCTGATCAGGCGACCCAGCGCTCCCCCGACATCTAACTCGCGACGTACACCGTATTGGTCGAGTACCCGCCCGTCAGCGGGTTGGGGAACCGGACGACGGAGGCCTCGGACCGGTCGAAGACCGTGGCGAGGACCGACTCGAAGTCAGGGTCGGGCGGGTCATCGGACCAGAGCGCGAAGACCCCGCCGGGATGCAGGTGTGCGCCCAGCTTTTCGAGTCCCGCAGGTGTGTAGAACGCGCGGTGGCTCGGATGCAGGACATGTCTCGGGGTGTGGTCGATATCGAGGAGCACGGCGTGGAACCGACGGCCCGGCGCCTCCGGATCGAAACCAGCAGCGCTGTCGGCCATGGCGAAGAAGTCTCCTCGTTTGAGACGGACCCGCGAATCCGACACCAGTTCCGCGGTGTCGGGAAGTAACGCACGTTGATGCCAGCCGATGACCTCCGCCAGTGCCTCCACCACGACGAGCGAACGAATGCGGGGATCCTTCAGCGCTGTCTGCGCGGTGTAGCCGAGCCCCAACCCTCCGACGACGACATCGAGGTCGGCATCAACCGCCTGCGCCAGTCCCAGGCGCGCGAGCTCCACCTCGGCCACCGTGAACAGACTCGACATCAAGAACTCGTCGTCGAGCTTGACCTCGTAGACGTCAACGTTCAGAGACGGCTCGACCCGCCTGCGCAGGCTGATTACTCCCATACCGGTCTCAGACCAATCAAGTTCGACGAAGCGCGCGCTCACGGCATCACCGCCCCGCTCCCACTGCCGTTGGCCGAGTGGCCCCGGCGACTGAACCTACAGACTGCCAGAAGAATTCGGGTAGCCGGCTGCAGCCGTGAATTCTGTATGCAGCGACGAGTTGCTGACTGCCGGCGCCGCGTCATGTCGACGGTGAACCGCATCCGCCAGCGCAAAAGTGACAGTGACCGATATGCAGAGGACAACCGGCACGACCGTGAGGAGGTACCCCACAATCAGTGCGGCGGCCGCCAGGCCACCTCCTGTTTGACCCGTGCGGCGGATTTGCCGACGAGCGACGTGCCCCAGAACAATGCCGATAGGCGCACACGCGACCGCGAAAGCCAGTGCCGCGATCGCCGTGCCGTTGATGGTGCCAGTTCGATCAGATGAGGCCATCGCCCGCGGATCGTTGTCAGCGTGACACCAACCGTCGAGCCAGTCCGAGGCAGGGATTCGGCCAGCGTCCACAGAGCCTCCGCCGGCAGCTGCCTTCAGAAACCATGGCTGCCTGACTGGACCGCTTGGGTGTGCCACGTTGCCCCCGACGTCAGAATTGCTCAGCACAAGATACCTGTGCCGTTCTAGTGCCGCGCACCTAGATCAGTTGGGCGGTTTTGTTTGGTTGAATTGAGCATGCGAGCAGCGCCGTTGGTTTCTGGTCGGGATAGGTCTGTGCGAGGTGCTTCAGGAAGATCAGGAATTCCTGATGGCGATATCGCGGCTTCCTACGTCAACGGCCGGAACAACCGTGCCCACCCCTTTCATCTGGACTAAAACGGCCGCCAAATCACTTCAAACGCGGGCGGGCCGGGGCCCCACTCACCCATGGTCGTGCGGAGTACCTTGACTGGTTTCGCGTTGGCGGTGGAAATCGGTGACTGGAATCGAGTCAACGGCAACGCGATTGGATCGTTCGTCGGGTTGATGCCCGCGCAGTACTCATCGGGTTCACCTGAGGCGACGGTGAGCGGTGAGATTGCAGTCTGAACGGCTGTTGCGGCTTGAGCGGACAGTGTTCACGCCGCTGATCGCATATAGCGCAGAACGACCAGGAAGTCGATGGTGCCGCAGATCC
Organism: Mycolicibacterium komossense; assembly: GCF_025822605.1. Taxonomy (GTDB): domain Bacteria; phylum Actinomycetota; class Actinomycetes; order Mycobacteriales; family Mycobacteriaceae; genus Mycobacterium; species Mycobacterium komossense. The sequence goes on from NZ_JACKTY010000028.1 coordinate 460,981, forward strand.
GCTGTCCTCCGGACTTCCTGCTGTTCACTACCACGTCGCTGGCGGACTGCTCGCGCAGCGCGTCCCAGTCCTTGGTCCGGGACTACCGCGCCTTGAGCTACCGATCGGTTCCATGTCATCCACGGCGATGTCCTGTGATTCGACTGGTCCGCAAGGAAACTGGCGAACATCCAGCCATCGAGTACGGAATGGCATGTCACGCCTGAACTGAGATCGTCGCTGAACATGGTCGAGGTGTTCTTTTCGATCAGCACCCGCCAACTGATACGGCGGGCCTCATTCGACAGCGTCAAGGAACGGATGGCAGCCATCGCCGCGTTCAGCCGCGGGTGGTATCAACACTGCCACCCGTTCGACTGGACCAAACCAGCCGACGAAGTCCTCCCCCACACTCCTAAATGAACTCAGACGCGGATCGCTAGCTGGTCGGCTGGTCGTGACCCAGAAACTGGGCGAGCTTGTCAGCCATGGCCTGCGACTGGGTGTGGTGGAGATAGTGATCCCCCCGGAGCAGGACCATCTCTGCGCGATCGGACTGCGCAACCTGCTTCTCGTGCAACTCCACCCACCCGGCCACCTCGGCGTTGTCATCGACCACGAAGAGCAACAGCGGCAGGTCCTTCGGGAATGACTGCGCCTGGGCCGCAACGAAGTTGCGGGGCATCTGGTCTGCCTCGCTCGCCAGGTCGGCATTGAACGAATTGCGGAGCGACAGGGAACGCATCTGTTTCTTGGCGTCTTCGGTGAAGGGGCGTCCCTCGTAGGGGTCCGGCATGATCGCAGTGAGAACGCGCATCAGGCCCAGCGACTTGAGAATTCGCAGCTCCTTGACCGGGATCGGCTTATCCATACCGGGTTGGTTCGGCACGCTGGTGTCGATCCCGACGAAGCCGCTCACTTCGCTGCGGTAGGTGTTGACGTAGTCGAGGGCGTAGATGCCGGCGATCGAGTGCCCCATCAGGACATAGCGGTTGACGCCGAGGCGCTGCAGCGCGGTGTGTACCTCGCCCACGATGTTCGCCGTGGTTCGCTCCGTGTCGGAGACGTCGCTGCGACCGTAGCCGAACGGTTCCACCACCACCACCCGGTAGGTGCCCTCGAGTGCTGCGATCATCGGCTCGAAGTCAAGGCCGGGAGCGGCGGTTCCGTAGCCGGGCAGGAGCACCACGGTCTGCGTACCGGAGCCCCGCACCACCACGTTCATCTTCTTGCCGTTAACCGGGACCAGCCGTCCGTACGGCCGCAGGCTCGATGACTCCGACTTGGTGGCCACGACGTCGTAGATCGAGCAGGCTCCGAGCGCAAGCGCGACAACGACGATCAGGGAACCCGCCCCGATGAACACGATCTTGCCCAGCTTCACGGAAATCCTCAGGTCGGGGTGACTTCGATGGGCATGCCGCGGTGACGGCGCCGGTTAACCACCAGGGACGCACCGTGGCTCGACTGATCCCGGGACGGGGTACGTGTCGTCACGACACCCATTTCACTTATCCGAACCATATCCCTGTCGCTATCCCTACCCCTACCCCCACCCCACTTCCCTGGCCGACGGCGATCTAGACGGTATGCTCAGCGAAAGCTCGATACAGATGATCTGCCCCGCCTCTGTTCCAAGCGGTGCCGTCCGGCGGCCCACACTTGAATCGACTCGAAAACCTCAGTGCGCGCGGTTATTCCGCAGCCACGCGGCGCAGGACCGCAAGGACGCGGTCGATCAACGTTGACCGGTCCAGGTCGCGGGTGGCGGCCAGCAGGTCGATGCCGACCGAGCCGGGCCCAAGGGGAACATAGGCGACGGCGGGAATCCCGAGCGCGGCCGTCGGGGATGGCACGACCGCCAGCCCGAGCCCGGCGGCAACCAGTGTCAACAACGTGGAGGTCTCCTCGACGGAGTGACGAATACGCGGGACGAATCCGGCCTCCGCGCACAACCCGGTGACGACCCCGCTCATCGCCGATCGACCGTGGCCGGCATGCACCACGAAGTCGGCGTCGCGGAGGTCGGCGGGGCGTAACTCGGTACTCCCTGCCAATGGGTGATCCGCCGGCAACGCGACCAACAGCCTGTCCCGGCGGATCGCCATCGTCGTCACGCCGGGATGCACGACGGGCGGACGCAGTAGTGCCACGTCGATGGTGCCGGCGAGCAATGCCTCGATCTGGGCCGGTGCCAACATCTCGCCACGAATGCTGACGTTGATTCCCGGGAGCTGGTCCCGCAATTCACGGACAAGCTGCGGGAGTAGGGAATACGTCGCCGACCCCACGCATCCGATGGAGAGGTGGCCGCGCTGCCCGTCGGCCACCAATCGAGCCTGCTCGGCGGCATCGTCGACGGCGCCCAGGATGGTCACGACGTCCTGGAGGTAACGCTGCCCGGCGGGAGTCAGCTCCACCTTGCGCGTGCTGCGTCGGAACAACGTCACGCCCAGTTCGTTCTCCAGTTGCCGAATCTGTTGAGACAGTGGCGGTTGCGCGATATTGAGCCGCTCCGCCGCACGATTGAAGTGAAGCTCCTCGGCGACGGCGCGGAAGTACCGAAGGTGCCGCAGTTCCATATCCAAGACCTTAAAGATATTAATAACAACCGAATGGGTACTTCAGGTTATCCAATTATGCGCCTACGGTCGAGATATGGCTGATGTGGTGATCTGCAACCCGATCCGTACTCCGGTCGGCCGGATGGGTGGCGTCCTGGCGCCGCTCACCGCCGTCGAGCTGGCTTGCCAGACGTTGCGCGCACTCGTCGAGGCAACCGGATTGGGCGAACGTGACGTCGACGATGTCATCCTCGGCAACGGCTACGCCAATGGCGAGGCGCCCGCCATCGGCCGAATCGCCGCCCTGGACGCAGGGCTTGGCGTCGGCGTACCGGGCGTACAGGTCGATCGGCGCTGCGGATCCGGCTTACAGGCAGTGCTGTACGCGGCCGGCCAAATCTCCACTGGGGCAGCTGAACTCGTTATCGCAGGTGGCGCTGAGTCGATGTCCAACGTTGAACACTACGCACTGGGACTGCGCACCGGGGTCCGCCAGGGCGCCGTCACGCTGGTCGACCGCCTCGACCGTGCCCGCGAAACCGCAGGTGGCCACGGGCACCCGATCAGCGGCGGCATGATCGAGACAGCCGAAAACCTGCGTCGCGACTACGGCATCACCCGCGCCGCGCAGGACGATCTCGCCGCCCGCTCACACGAGCGTGCGATCGCCGCGCAGAAAGCGGGTCGGTTCGCCGACGAAATCGTGCCCGTCGCCGTCCCCGGGCGTCGGGGAAAACCCGATGTGGTGATCGACAGTGACGAACACCCGCGTGCCGACATCTCGGCCGCCACGCTCGCTGCCCTGCGCCCGATCCGCTCGACCGCAGATCCGGATTCGACTGTCACCGCAGGCAATGCGTCAGGACAGAACGACGGGGCCGCACTGTGCGTCGTCACCACCCGTGAGCACGCCGCACGCACCGGACTGACGCCGTTGCTGGCATTGCGGTCCTGGGCCGTCACCGGATGCCGGCCCGAGACGATGGGCATCGGCCCCGTCGCCGCCACCTCGGCTGCGCTGCACCGGGCGAACATCACCCTCGACGAGGTCGACCTCATCGAACTCAACGAGGCATTCGCAGCGCAAGTATTGGCCGTGCTCGCAGAGTGGCAGCTCGACCCCCTCGATGACCGTCTCAACCCCAATGGGTCGGGTATCTCGCTTGGGCATCCCATCGGGGCGACGGGCGCAAGAATCCTGGCCACCGCCGCCTACGAAGCGCGCCGTCGCGACGCGCGCTATGTGCTGGAAACCATGTGCATCGGTGGTGGCCAAGGATTGGCCGCGGTATTCCAGACAGTGCGATGACATGACCGACGACGGACGGTGGAACTCGTGAGCCGCACGATCATTCACACCGACGCCCAGCAAGCTGTCGCCGGAATCCAGGACGGGGCAACCATTCTGGTGAGTGGCTTCGGAATGGCGGGCATGCCGACCACACTCATCGACGCCCTGATCGCGCAGGGCGCGTCCGGCCTGACGATCGTGAGCAATAACGCGGGCAACGGCGGTACCGGCCTTGCCGCCCTGTTGGCGAAGCGCCGCGTCGCCAAGGTGATCTGCTCGTTTCCCAGACAAACCGATTCCTACGTCTTCGACGCGCTCTACCGCGCCGGCGAAGTCGACCTCGAAGTGGTCCCCCAGGGCAATCTCGCCGAACGGATCAGGGCCGCAGGCGCCGGAATCGGCGCTTTCTTCTGCCCCACCGGTGTCGGCACACCGCTGGCCGAGGGTAAGGAGAGCCGCACCATCGGCGGCCGCGATTACGTCCTGGAGTACCCCATCCACGGTGACGTCGCACTCGTCGGCGCCCACATTGCCGACCGCGCAGGCAATCTGCTGTATCGCAAGACCGCACGTAACTTCGGCCCGGTGATGGCGACGGCGGCAGCGCTGACCATCGTCGAGGTATCGCGCGTGGTGGGGACCGGCGACATCGATCCCGAAACGGTAGTGACTCCGGGAATTTTCGTCGACCGGGTACTTGATCTGTCGGCGTTGGCCGGCACCCATGCGAAGGCAGACTCATGACCGAGCGTGAACACCTCGACCGTGGGCCACTCGAGCGCCGCGAGATGGCCGCGGTGGTCGCCCGCGACATTCCCCCGGCGTCCTATGTCAATCTCGGGATCGGGCAGCCGACGACTGTCGCCGACTACCTGGCCCCGGACTCGCAGGTCATTCTGCACACCGAAAACGGCATGTTGGGTATGGGACGGGCGGCCGTCGGCGACGAGATCGACCCCGACCTGACCAATGCCGGCAAGCTTCCGGTGACCGAAACACCCGGGGCTTCGTACTTCCACCACGCCGACTCATTCGCGATGATGCGCGGCGGCCACCTCGACGTATGCGTACTCGGGGCGTTCCAGGTCAGTGCGCGCGGCGACCTGGCGAACTGGCACACCGGAGCCCCCGACGCGATACCGGCCGTCGGGGGTGCCATGGATCTGGCAATCGGCGCCAAGAGCGTCTTCGTGATGATGAACCTGTTCGCCAAGGACGGCACGGCCAAATTGGTCACGGACTGCACCTACCCACTCACGGGAAAGCGCTGCGTCAGTCGCGTCTACACCGAGCACGCGGTATTCGATATCGACGCCTCTGGTGACGGACGCGTACACGTACGCCAGACATTCGGCATCAGCGTGGCCGAATTGCGCGAGCGGTTGGACATCGAACTGTCCTAGCCGGTGGCTCTGCGGGTAGCGGTCGCATCCCGCCGACAACAACCACCTGCGCGAAATCGTCTCGGTGGTGACTGTCGTTGCGGGAGAGCGCTACTGGTCGCCTGGCACGAGGATGGTCTTGCCGTGCAGGCGCCCGGCGTCGGACTCGTCGTGCACCGCCGCGGCATCAGCAAGATGGCGTCGATAGGCGACCTCGATGCGCAGCTCTCCGGCATCGACGCGCCTGACGAGTCCGGCGAGTTGAGCGGCGTCGCTGCGAACGAAGACCCGCTGCGTGCGGATCCCTCGTCCGGGGTTCTCCGGGCCGAAAACCATTGTACCGGCATGGAATCCGCCATCGACGAGGAGACCGATCAAGGCCTCGGTCTGCTCGTCGGTGGTACTCACCAAGTTGAGCACCACATCGAACGGCGCTCCGTCGACGGTGATCGGCGACTGTGTGTAGTCGACGTAATCCACGACGCGATCGGCGCCGTAGTCGAGCAGACGGTCTGCGTCACGCGCCTTCGCCGTGGCGGTGACGACAGCTCCGGCGGCCTTGGCCAGTTGAATGGCGTAGCCGCCGACCGCGCCGGAAGCTCCGTTGATGAGGACCGACTGACCACCAGCCAAAGCGGCCACCTCGAATAGAGACTGCCACGCCGTCAACCCTGCCTCTGGCAAGGCTGCGCTATCGGCCAGTGCCACCGACGCCGGGGCGGCAGCCAATGAGTCAGCCGGCGCGAGTGCGTATTCCGCGGCAGCACCATCGGCATCGAGCGGCAGAAACGCCACGACGGCGTCGCCGGAATTCCAGCCAAGCACGCCTACACCGAGCTCGGCAACGGTCCCCGCCACGTCGACGCCGGGAATGTGCGGAAAACCGATCTGGTACACCTGAGCCAGATAGCCGCCGCGGATACCGGCGTCCACCGGGTTGAACGAAGTGGCGGCGACCTTGATCAACACCTGCCCCGGGCCCGGTACCGGTCGCGCGACATCTTCGTATTCGAGCACTTCACTGCCGCCGTAGCGGTGGTATCGGACAGCCCTCATCATTTCCTCCTCGATCATTTGCTTCAAACTTGAAGCAGTTACTTGCGCTACAACTCCCTTCAATGTCGAAGCAATCTCAGCTTTTACCGTGAGCGTGATCACAGCCGTGATATTCATCCCGATGGCTGCGGATCGCACCAACCGCGCCGCGCCGCGCCGCTGCGCGGGGCTCTCGTGATCGCTACGCACGCAAGGTTTTCGAACATCCGTCTACGCCCTCACATGGGTCCAGGATCGAGTCCCAATTACCAGCAGGCACTTCGATGTCGAAGCACTACACTGACCGTATGACCGATGTCCTCAACCCCGCCCAGCTACGGGCCTACTTCGGGTTGATGGAAGTGGTCAGTCTCCTGCAGTACGCGGTGCGAGAGCAGTTGCACGCCGAGGGGGGTCTGAGTTACGTGCAGTTCGAGATCCTCGCGAAACTTGCCCACACGGACCAGCCCTTGACCATGACCGACTTGGCCGACGGTGTGGTGTACAGCCGCTCCGGACTGACCCATCAGGCCGGATTGCTGCAGAAGCAGGGCCTCATCACCCGTTCGGCGTCCCCAGACGACCAGCGCGCCACGGTCGTCCACATCACCGAGGAGGGCCGCGCCCGACTCGACACGGTCTTACCCGGTCACATCCAAGTCGTGCGCGAGTTACTCTTCGACTCCCTCGACGAACGTGACGTTCGCACCCTCGGGGACATGATGGGAAATGCCCGCGATCACATGCGTTCTCGACCGCCCCGTTCCGCCGCACCGCGCAACCGGCACACCGGTACCGCAGTCGAGAAATGACTGCGCCGCGCGATCAGCTGCCGTTCTTCAGCCCCTCTGCCCACTAGAGAGCTGCCCGAGCGCTGCGTTGAATAGCCGGCCCTCTACGCCGGCCTCGGTGCTGCCGAAGCGCTCGCCGTACTCGCCAGCTGACGCCTACTCGGCGGCCATGCAGCACTCATTGCACCGGCAGCAGGAGCGCCCGGTAGCAGAAACCATCAGATCGAGACGTACTATGGATTGATAATTCGTTCAATCCATCATTCGTAAGGTCGCCGCCGTGCCCAACATGTTCCCCAGCGATGCCGTGCGACCGCTATACGAAATCAAGGCGAACCTCTTCAAGGCGTTGGCGCACCCCGCCCGAATTCGCATCCTGGAGATCCTCTCGGCAACAAAGGGCGCCGTGCCGGTCAGCGACATCCTCGCCGACACAGAACTCGAACCCACGCTGCTGTCGCAACACCTGGCAGTACTCAAACGTCACTACGTTGTGGTGGGGCATCGAACGGGGAATGCGGTGCATTACGAACTCGCCCATCCCAATATCTCCGAACTACTCAAACTGGCACGGGTGTTTCTCTCCGACACCCTGGCTGCCCGTAGCGATCAGCTCGACGCAGTGGCATCGCTGCCGCCGCTGGGCGCACCGCAGTGATCGCGGCCACTGCACACAGGTTGGTCCGGTTGCTGCCGCACCGATCCGACTATGCCGGTCTACGAACCTCCTGGCGGCGCGACGTTCTCGCCGGCGTCACCGTCGGTGTCGTCGCCCTTCCCCTGGCGTTGGCTTTCGGGATCAGCTCCGGCGTCGGAGCCGCTGCCGGCCTGGTCACCGCAGTGGTTGCGGGTGTGGTCGCCGCGGTATTCGGTGGATCACGTGTGCAGGTGTCAGGTCCGACGGGCGCGATGGCCGTAGTGCTCGCTCCGGTCGTCGGTCACTACGGATTGAGCAGTATTGCCCTGGTGACCCTCTTAGCCGGGGTACTCGTGATGGCCGCGGGTGCCAGCGGCCTGGGGCGGGCGGTGACATTCATCCCCTGGCCTGTCATCGAGGGGTTCACGCTGGGGATTGCGACTGTCATCTTCTTACAACAGATACCGGCTGCGTTCGGTGAGCCGACCCCCTCGGAAACATCCCCACTCGCGGCAGCATGGCGAGTGTTCCAGCATGCCCACTGGTCCACTGCCGCACCGGCTCTGCTCATCGTGGCCTTGGTTGCGGCCCTGATGATCGGGTTGAGCCGGTTACACCACGCCATTCCCGAGTCACTGGCCGCCATCGTCGCAGCAACGCTGCTGGTGACGGTCATGAACAGCTCGGTCGCCCGGATCGGGCAGCTGCCTTCTCATCTGGCCGCACCGGTGCTGCCGCACGCTGACCTCGGCGCCCTGCGTTCACTGTTGGGTGCCGCCGTTGCCATTGCGGCGCTCGCTGCCATCGAGTCGTTACTCTCGGCGCGAGTGGCGGCGAGCATGTCCCCCACCGGTCCGTACGACCCGGATCGGGAGCTGGTCGGGCAGGGACTTGCGTCCATCGCATCCGGGCTGTTCGGGGGTATGCCCGCGACGGGCGCCATCGCCCGCACCGCAGTCAACGTTCGTTCCGGCGCACGAACCCGACTCTCGGCAATCGTGCACTCGATCGTCCTGTTGGCGGTGGTCTACCTCGCCACCGGGCCGGTAGCAGCCATTCCGCTGGCAGCCCTGGCGGCTGTTCTGATGGTGACCTCGTTTCGGATGATATCGATGAGAACCGCCAGGAACGTCCTGCGCTCGTCGTGGGCAGACGCCTCGATATTTGTCGGCACTGCCTTTGTCACCGTCTGTTTCGACCTGATCGAGGCGGTCGAGATCGGCATACTCGCAGCAGCCGTCTTCGCGCTGCGCGCGGTGGCCCAGCGCAGCGCGGTCACCCGGGAAGAGCTACCGGGACCACAACAGCCTGGCGATGAGCGGATCGCGCTGCTGCGTCTCGACGGCGCGATGTTCTTCGGTGCGGCCGATCGCCTCTCGAGTGCGATCACCGACTATCCACAGGTGTCGGTGGTGATAATCCGCATGTCTTCACTGGGGATGCTGGATGCCACCGGGGCGCACAGCCTCGGTCGGATCACTGCAGAGCTGGAGTCCCGAGGAATCACGGTACTTATCAAGGGAGTTCGTCCCGAACATCTGGCGTTGCTGACGAATGTCGGCGCCACCGAGGCACTCCGTCACGGAAATCATCTGATCGACTCACTCGACGAAGCAGTCGCACACGCCCGTGCGCACGTCGCCAGTCCCAGAACCTAATTCGGCCTCCGCACTCGAGACCAAGGCGCAATCCCATATCTCCCATAACGACGCTGGAACGGCGATAGGAGTAATCGACGAACGGCTGCCGCGCTCTCGATTTGAATGCAACTGTTGACGGAGGCTTCGCGTTGATCTTATGCTGCCCCGCGGGACGTTGTGAACGTATTTAGGCCAAAGACAACCAGGTTGATTCGAATTCCCAGATCCTCGAAAAGGCCTGCCAGTCATCAATAAACGCCGTGCTGAGCGCCTTTAGGTTCGCGACGAAGTTCCAAACTGATATCCGGTAGAGAACGAGGACTCACACGTGGTAAGAGGCGGGCGCGCAGGTGTCGTCGGACTGGCAGTCACACTGGCCGTGGTCGCGAACGGTTGCGGACACCGGGATTCAGCCAGCCAGCCGCAATCCCCCACCAACACTTCGGCATCCGAAGTCGTCTCTCCCGACTTTCCTACGCCGACCAACACGGACGTCAACAGTAACGGCAAACCCGACAGTGATCCCACTGATACCGATTGGCCCGGCAAGATGACCGTGGTCTACGGGGATGCCACCACCCCCGACGCCATTCGCGGCCGGAAGTTCATGCAGGACAACAACTTGCTTCCCCAGTTGGCCGACGACATCAACGAGACGCTCAAACTGCCCTACGACGTGCCGTTGAAAGGCACCCAGTGCGACGAGCCCAATGACTACTGGAGTGCCTCGGATCAAGCGATGATCCTGTGCTACGAGGATATCGCGAACAGCCTCGACATCTATCAGGGATTCGGCGACAAAGATCCCGATGCCGGCACCTTTCATGAGGCATTGGCAGCGTTCTACCACGAGACGGGTCATATGACGATCGACCTCTACGACCTGCCGGCCGTCGGTCGCGAAGAGGACGTTGCCGATCAGGCGTCGGTGTACCTGCTGCTCCGCCCGGGCGACGACGGGAAGATCGATCAGGACAGTGTGGACGCCATCATGGATTCCTCCCGATGGTTCGCAGCGATGAGCACCCTCAACGACGGTGAGGTCGATGACGCGACCCTCGCCGATGTGCACTCACCCAGCCGAGCACGGATGTTCAACATGGTCTGCTGGGCCTACGGCGCCGACCCAGAGGCCACCGGAGATGTTGTCGCACAGAACTTGCTGCCCGCGGACCGCGCCGAGCGCTGCGCGGACGAATACCAGAAGCTAGACCGGGCCTGGAGTACCTTGCTTGGCCCTTACCTCAAGTAGGACCAGCTACCCCGGGATCTCTTCGGCTGCGGCTGCTGCGGACCGACTCGTCGAGTGCGTGACCATGGCGTGCGGCAATATCGTTCATCCTCGCCCGTGGTTTGGCGATCGAAGCGCCGGGCGAACGACGATGACGGGACTATCAGTGCAGCACAGAGGCACACCAACGTTGCCGGCCCTGCTTGCGGTCGCAGCAGCGACCGCGCAAGAATTCGGCGCCGCCTTCGCTGTCGGTTTGTTCGCGTCGTTGGGCGTTGCCGGCACAGTCTTTGCGCGGTTTTTGGTCGCGTCGATCGTGTTGTGTGTGATGGTCCGCCCGCGTATCCACGGACTCGATCGTCGAGCCTTCGGAGCTATCGTCGCACTGGCGGTGACCTTGACGACGATGAATCTTCTTTTTTACGAAGCCCTTTCCCGCATTCCCCTAGGGATCGCAGTCACCGTCGAGATATGTGGGCCGCTGCTGCTATCGGTTTTACTGAATCGCCGCTGGGCCGGCTGGATCTGGGCCTTGGTGGCGTTCTCCGGGGTTGCGCTGCTCGGTCTCGGTGGCGGCCCTCTGCCCGCCGCGAACATGATCGGCCTCGTGCTCGCCGCAGGAGCCGCCGTCAGCTGGGCGGGGTACATCTTGGCCACCGCGCACGCAGGGAAGGTGTTCGCCAATCTCGATGCACTTGCATTGGCGACCGTACTCGGGGCTCTGTTAACCGCCCCCGCAGCGGTGTTGTCGGTCAATCTCGGTGCAGCTCTGCATTGGGAGGTCGCGGGGCTGGTGGTGGTTGTCGGTTTGATGTGTTCGGTCATTCCGTACTCACTCGAACTCATCGCGCTTCGCTCCCTGCCCGCCAGCACGTTCGCGGTACTGACCAGCCTGTCCCCAGCTATCGCGGCCGTCGCCGGATGGCTCATTCTTCGCCAGCAGCTCGGGCTGACCGACTACCTCGCTGTGTCGCTGGTCGTGATCGCCAGTGCTGGCGCAGTCCGATCAACGGCGCCACTGGGCCCCAACCGGAGCATCGATTAAGCGGTTCAATTGCCACAACAGTTGCGCATTGTCGACAATCGACTACGATTGCTCCGACAGCGCGGCTCGCAGCCGCAACTGAACAGGAACCCAGCGCGCAGATTGTGGACTATCAGTGCCACCTAGTGGCCCTGATCTCACAGCGCTTCGATGGACGGGCTGAAAATGATGTGGACCAGGCAGACAACGCACGCGACCGGCTTGCGTCTGGTGACAGCGCCACCCCTCATCGGAGCCTGGTTCGTCGACGCGAGTCGGGACGGCACCGGCACCGCGGCCCCGCGCGTGATGGTGATGTCCAACCGGCGGCTATGGATGCCGCACATGACCGTGTCACAAGGTGGTCGAATCATCGCGACGCGTCGGCTTTTTCAGATTGCTCGTCCCGGGCGACCCATGATCCTGCCCAGCAGCCTCGTGTCCGCCGTCGAATCAGCCGGCGGCGAGGTCTTCATCGGCTTGATGGACAACTCATACATTCCGTTCGATCTTCGCGGATCGGGATTCCATCTGCCACTGTGCGGGCCCTAGTCGTCAACCACAGATTTCAGGAGAACGGTTGTGTCCGAACCCATGACGGCCAACGGCATTCCCGCGCGGGTAGGTGTGGTCTGGCGACCAGATTTCGATCCCCGTGCGTTGGCGGCGTTCGCCGCCGCGGCCGAGCAGAGCGGCGTCGACGAATTGTGGCTGTGGGAGGACTGCTTCTTACAAGGCGGAATTGCCCAGGCGGCGGTCGCGCTGGCACAGACCACATCGTTGGTAGTCGGCGTCGGAGTACTGCCGGCACCCCTGCGCACCGTGGTCGCCACGGCGTTGGAAATCTCGACACTGGCAACCATGTTCCCTGGCCGAGTGCAAGTGGCTATCGGTCACGGCGTGCAGCCGTGGATGCGTCAAGCGGGAATCGCGGTGACGTCGCCACTAACCCTGCTACGCGAATACGTGACAGCTCTCCGGCACCTTCTCGCCGGGCAGACCGTCAGTGTCGCCGGCGACTACATTCGACTCGATGCGGTACGGCTCGAATTCGTCCCCGAAGTCGAGGTTCCCGTGTTCATCGGCGGCGCCGGCCCCAAGACGTTGAAATTGGCGAGCGAAGTCGCTGACGGTGTCCTCCTGGATTGCCAGCAGACCGCGGAGAGCGTGCAAACCGCGCTCGGATACGTCAATCACGGGCGAGACTGCACACGCTTTCGCCAAGTGATGTACCTCGCCTGCGCGCCGGGTGCGAACTCCACCGAGCGGTTGGCCGCGGAGAGCCGACGGTGGAAGGTAACGCCCGCATCCGAATTCGGCGTCGGTGGCTCTGCCAGCGATATCAGCGCCGGTGTCGCGCCCTACTGTGCGGCGGGACTCGACACGATAATCCTCCAACCGATTGGCGACGAGGTTGAGATACCAGAGTTCCTGGAGGCGGTCGGGAGATTCGCCAAGGCGTCGCGTCGGTCCGGGTCTCCGAGCCGGTAGGCAACGCCGCCACGCCCCAGGTAGCAAGGTCCGGTCGCAACGGGCCGCTCCTGGACGGGACTGTGTACCAAGCCAATGGCATTGTTTTGCTACATAATTCGATGACCAGCGGGACCGGCCGGTTGTGAAGTACATCGTGGCCAACACACAGGAACGCACCGCGGGCAGCCACGTCGGCGCGTGGCGTTCGCTTGCGCTGGGGTCCACCGTCGTCGCGATTTCGCTCAATCAGCGCCCGGCCCTGGTCGCCGTCGGACCGCTGACACCCCAGCTGCGCGCCGACACCGGACTGGGCGCCACCGCAGTCAGTGTGCTCACCACACTGCCATTGTTGTGCTTCGGCGTATTTGCGCTGGCCGCTCCTGTGGCCGGAAGACGGTGGGGAATAGACCGCACCTTGACCGGCGCCTTGATCATTCTGCTGGCCGGTATCGGACTTCGAATGTTGCCGAGCGTGCCCGCACTGTTCGTGGGTTCGGCCGTCGCCGGAATCGGGATTGCGGTATCAAACGTCTTGTTACCCAGCCTGATCAAGCGGGACTACCCGTTGCGCACCGGACCGATGATGGGCCTGTACTCACTATGCCTCAACGGCGGCGCGGCGCTGGCCGCCGCAGGCACCGTCCCCTTCGGTTCCGCGCTGAGCCTGAACTGGCGCGTGACCCTGGGGGCATGGGGGCTGATGACCCTGGTTGCACTGGCACTGTGGTTGCCTCGCATATGCACGGCAGGGCACCGGCAGATATCGGCACCGGTCACACGGTTACCGGTCTGGAGATCAAAGCTCGCGTGGGCAGTGTCGTTGTTCATGGCCCTGCAGTCGCTGGTCTACTACGCACTGATTGCGTGGTTGCCGACGCTGCTTACCGACGCCGGGCTGAGCCAGTCCCGGGCCGGGCTGACAGCGTCGATAATGAGCATCGCGGGAACGGCCAGCTCACTACTCATCCCGATCTTTGCGACTCGGAGCACCAACCAGCGCGTCTTCGTCGGCGTGTCCGTGCTGGGTTTCTTGTTCGGCCTCATCGGCCTCCTCCTCGCCCCCAACGGCGCCCCGGTGTTGTGGGTCATCCTGCTGGGCATCGGGCAAGGCGCGGGGATCGGTCTAGCGCTGACACTCTTCGTACTCCGGACCCAGAGCGCCTCTGCGGCCGCTGATCTCTCCGGCATGGCGCAAACGATCGGATACCTGATCGCAGCCGCAGGCCCACTACTGGCGGGCGCCTTGCATGATCTCACCGACAGTTGGAGCGCGACCATTCTCGCGTTGACCCTCGCGCTGGCCGCGCTGCTGGCGACCGGATGGATCGCAGCGGCTAACCGCGTCGTCGAAGACGAACTCCACGACTAAAGGGGCGGCCACCGGCCCACCCGAGGTGGCGAGATACCGCTTTCCTCCGCGCAGCAGCTGTAGTACATTGTCGACAACACACAATAATTTACTTGTGATGTTTCCCCACCAGAACCAGAGGAGATCCCAATATGAGCACGCAGCCTTGGCACGGCGTGGTGGTGGCGAGCGCGCTACCGTTCAACGCTGACCAGTCGGTCGATTTCGGTGCATTCGCCGACCACGTCCGCTGGTTGGCCGAAAACGGTTGCCAGGGAGTTACCCCCAACGGTTCGCTCGGCGAGTACTCGTGCCTGACCGTCGAGGAACGAGCCAAGGTTGTCGAGGTCGCCGTCGAAGCCGCACCAGAGGGATTCAGTGTGGTCCCCGGCACCGGCGCCTACGGATCGCGCGAGGCCACGTTCTGGGCCAAGCAGGCCAAGGACGCCGGCGCCGACGCGCTGCTGTCGCTGCCACCGAACGCCTACCGGGCCGACGACGATATCGTGTTCGCCCACTACGAAGAGGTCGCCTCAGCCGGCCTGCCGGTCGTGGCGTACAACAACCCTCTCGACACCAAGGTCGATCTATCTCCGGCGTTGTTGGCTCGGCTGCACTCCGCCGGCCTGATCGTTGCCGTCAAAGAATTCTCCGGTGACGTGCGTAGGATCTACGAAATCCAAGAACTGGCACCAGAACTCGACGTGCTTGTCGGTACCGACGACGTCGTGCTCGAACTCGCGCTGGCCGGAGCGAAGGGCTGGATCGCCGGATATCCCAACGCGCTCCCAACCGCATCTGTGCGACTGTGGGAGCTCGCGGTGGCCAAGGATCTGGATAAGGCACTCCCGATGTACCGCGACTTGCACTCGCTGTTGCGCTGGGACTCCAAGCCCGCCTTTGTTCAAGCCATCAAGCTGTCGATGGACGTCGCCGGCCTCCGCGGTGGTTCGTGCCGTCCCCCGCGGCTGGCACTGCCCGCCGACGTCGCCGCCGCGGTGCGCAAAGATACCGAGAAGGCGCTGGCCAACGGCTACCGCTGATCACACGTTAGACCCGTTGGAGGCTGCCGTCTTCACGTTGGCCTTCAACGGTTTTCGTGCCACTCAACCACGAAGCTAGATAGAGCGGAGTCATCTCATGCGGTTCAGCAATATGGTCGATGTCGTTGGCTGCCACGCCGAAGGCGAGATCGGCAACGTCGTCGTAGGGGGGATCGGCAATGTCCCGGGGCACACGATGCTCGACAAGCGCAACTATCTGCAGGACCACCGCGACGATCTACGTCAGCGGCTGCTGCATGAACCTCGCGGCAATGTGGTCCGCTCCACGAACGTCGTCCTACCCTCAAACAATCCCGCCGCCGCAATGGGCTACGTCATCATGGAGTCCACCGAATATCCGGTGATGTCGGGCAGCAACACGATCTGCGTAGCAACCGTGTTGCTCGAGACCGGGATGGTGCCGATGACCGAGCCGGTCACCACCTTGACCCTCGAATCGCCCGCCGGCCTGATCGACCTGGAGTGCACCTGCCGCGACGGCAAGGTCACCAGCGTCCGATTCGTCAACCAGCCGGCATTCGTCTACCACCTCGACGCCCCCATCGAAGTGCCGGGCTACGGCACAGTCATCGTCGATGTCGCGTGGGGTGGCATGGCCTACGTCTTGGTCGACGCCGCCAGTGTCGGATTCGCGCTCGAACCGTCGGAGGCCCGCGACCTGTGCGTCGTCGGGCAACAAATCAAGACCTCGGCCGCCGAACAGTTGTCGGCGGTACATCCGGAGAATCCCGAGTTTCCCGGCATTACCCAAACCGAGTTCACCACTCCCCTGCAGCGCATCGACGGCGCGTTGACGGCCCGCAACGCAGTCATCGTCTCGCCGGGGCGCATCGATCGTTCCGCCTGCGGCACAGGAACTTCGGCTCGTCTGGCAGCCATTCACGCGCGCGGTCAGATCAAACCCGGCGAGCACTTCATCCATCGTTCGATCCTGGACACCCACTTTGACGGAGTCATCGAGAGCGTGACCACTGTCGGAGGCGTGCCGGCCATCGTGCCCAGCATCGCCGGACAGGCTTGGATCACCGACTTCAGTAAGGTCGGGGTGGACCCGAGCGATCCGTTCCCGACCGGCTTCACTCTCTCGGACACCTGGTTGGGCCCCCAAGCGGGCTCCGCCACGTCCTGAATCTCCTCACTGTGTCGGCGAGTGGAACCGCGCATGGCCGGAGGCGCGGTGTATTGTCGACTAGATCCCACAGAGGGGAAAGACGTGGCTACCTTCGTCCCGCTGGCACACCAAAAAGCGCCGACCGCGGTTCTTGCTCAGATCAGACAGGCGATTCTGTCCGGCGGTCTGCCTGCGGGATCGCAGTTGCGTGAGGCGCACATCGCCGAGGAGATGGGGATCAGTCGCTCTCCGGTGCGAGAGGCGTTGAGTCGCCTCGAGGAGGAGGGCCTGGTCGAAAAGGTGCCGTTCAAGGGCGCCTACGTCGCGTCGGTGTCCCCGGAGACGATCGCCGAGATCGCAGCCATTCGCGCGCTGATTGAACCGTACGCGGTGACGCAGGCGTTGCCGCGACTCGGCGATGCCGATTGGAAGCAACTACGCAAACTACTGGAGCAGCTCGACCGCGCATCCGGGCGTGATCTGGTGTCTGCTATCGAGAAGCACCTCGCGTTCCACCGCTACTTCTACGAGAAGTCGGGCAATGCAACCCTTCTCGCCTTGTGGCAAGACTGGGAATTGAAGCTGCGCCTGTTCTTCATCTTTGATCACGAGGCCTTCCAGTCAGCTCAAGACGTCGCCGGCGTGCACGAGGAACTCATCGCCGTGATCGAGACCGGCGACCACGACCGCATCCGCGAGGCCTTCGGCCACCACGTGCACTTTGCGCCCGGAGTCGAGGTCGGCAACCCGTTGCAGGACGCGGCACTCGGTTCGCAGATTGGCCGCACCACGTAGTCGATTCGCCTCCCCGATGATGCCAGGGCCCGCCCACGAGCGCCATCGGGGATTTGTCGTGTTGTGGCTGTTCATCACCCTTTTTTGGGCGGTACCCACTCGCTGAAATCTCTGTGTCCAAGATCGCATTTGGGTATTGCACACCCTTGAGCGATGGCATATTGTCGACAACGCACAATGAACCACGGGCTTGAACCGCACTGTCCAGACCGTCCGACTCAGAAGCGAAGAGACCATGACAATTGACAATCCCCCGCCCGTCACCGCGGGCAACGGTGAATCGTTGGCCGACATTGCGGCCAACGATGAAAGCCATCTGCGGAAGTACGGCTACAAGCAGGAACTCAATCGAGCACTCGGCCTGTTCTCGTCCTTCGGCGTGCAGTTCACCTCGATCTCGGTGGGCTCGGTGGTGTTCACCACGATCGTTGTCGGCTTCGGTTTCTTCGGTCCGGCGTCATTCTGGCCATTCATCATCGGCGGCGCGCTACAGGTATTCGGCGTGGGATTGGCTGTGGCTCAGCTGGTCTCAGCCTTTCCGCTTTCCGGCGGGGTCTACCAGATCATCAGTCGCCTGGCCCCCAAACAGCAATGGCTGGCCTGGCAGGGCGGCTGGTGGCTCGTTGTCGCCCACACCGTGGCCGTGGCCGCGCTATCGGTGAGCATGGTGCCGTTCATCGCAGGCTGGTTCGGCTTCGGAGAGCTCTCCGGTACCCAGATCACCATGGCCGCCATCGGCATCATCATTCTGGTCACCCTGGTCAACATCGCCGGCGTCAAGGCGGCCGCCCTGCTCAACAACATCGGCGTGGTCGCCGAAGCAGCAATCATCATCATGGTCATCGTCGCGCTCGTGGTCGCCAAGTACGACCGAGCACCGGCGTCAGTGCTGTTCGACACCGCCGGCACCGTCGGGCCCGGTGGGAACGTCGCCTGGATCGGCTTTCTGTTCGCGATGATCCTGCCCGCCTATACGATCTCTAGCTTCGACGCCACTGGAAACGCGGCCGAGGAGACCAAGAACGCCGCCCGCAACGCCGCGTGGGGAACCGTGCTGGCCAATACCGCGGCCGTCATCGGCGGCACCATCTTCTTCTACCTGCTGGTGCGAGCAATCCCCGACGTCGGCGCGGTGATGGCCAGCCCCACCCCCGTCAAGCTGATCCTGGACTCGGCGGTGGGCAGCACGCTGACCACCGTCTTTGAGGCCGTCGCCATCGTCGCGCTGATGGCATGCATCGCCATGCTGCAGCTGACTGCGGTCCGTGTGGTCTGGTCCCAGGCCCGTGACCGCCAGATGCCGGCGGCACACTGGCTGCACAAGCTCAACGGCAACCGCATTCCCATGAACGCGACCTTCGTGGTCACCCTCATCTCGATCGCTGTGTGCTGCTGGTCCTCACTGCTGAGCGTGCTATCGGCCATGACGGCACTCGCCTGGGCGCTGGCCTACGGTGTGGTCGTCGCGGTCGGCTTCGTTGCGGTACTCCGCAAGAAGCTGCCTGACCATCCCTTCAACCTCAAAGCCGCTTCACCCGTGGTGTTCGCCATCGCGATCATCTGGTCGATCGTGCTGTGCGTCATCTTGGTGTGGTCGGATTGGCTGCGGGTCGGAGTCGGCATGCTGGTAGCCATCGCGATCGGATTCGGCATCTACGCACTCATCCCCTCGGCGCACCGCGGCAAGCTGGAACGCGAAGGTATCCACAACTGAATGGTGCAGGGTGGTGCCGGCCCCGCGCCGATACCACCCTGCACAGGTTCACATCACCACGCCACACCACCGAAGAGTAGGAAGCACCATGGCATTCACCGCCCCCACCGTGCCCACCGTCGCCAACCTGATCGATGGCCAGTGGGTCGACGGTTCCGGCACCGACACTCTGACCGTTCTCAACCCGGGCACCGGTCAGGTACTGACGTCGTTCAGGTCCTCCACTGCCGAGGACGTCGATCGCGCAGTGGCCGCTGCCCGCGCCGCACAACCGGGGTGGGCAGCTCTCTCAGCTCGTCAGCGATCTGAGGCGTTGCACGCTATTTCCGTTGAATTCGCCAGTCGCCTCAGCGAATTCATCGGCTTGGAAGTACTCGACGCCGGCAAACCGCTGACCGCAGCCACCGAGGAAGAACTGCCCGACATCGCCGATTCGGTGCGCCACTTCGCCGGCGCCGCCCGTGTGCTCAGCGGCCAGGCGGCCGGCGAATACGTCGCCGGCACAACGACCTTCATCCGCCGCGAGCCCCTCGGCGTCGTCGCCGGTGTCACGCCGTGGAACTACCCATTGTGGCAGGCGGTGTGGAAGATCATGCCTTCCCTGGCCGCCGGCAACACCGTGGTCATCAAACCGGCCGAGATCACGCCACTGTCGACCGTCGCATTCGCCGCCTTGGCCCAGCAGCATCTGCCGGCCGGGGTGCTCAACATCGTCAACGGCCAAGGGAGCGTGGTGGGTGCTGCTTTGGCCGGCCACCCGGGCGTCGACCTGGTGTCCTTCACCGGGTCGACGGCCACCGGCCGCAATATCGCCGCGGCGGCCGCGCAGAACCCCAACCGGGCGATTCTCGAACTCGGCGGCAACGCGCCCGTCATCGTGTTCGACGACGTGGATATCGACTCGGCCGCGGAGAGCATCGTCGGTGCCGCCCTCTACAACGCCGGCCAGGAATGCATGGCCGCCACCCGGCTCATCATCGCCGACACCGTCGCCGACCGGTTCCTCGAAGCCGTCGTCGACAACCTCAAGAAGGTGACACTGGGCGACCCGACCGACGAGCACACGACCCTGGGACCGTTGATCTCGGCCGAGCAACTCGACCGCGTCGAGAAGCTCATCGCCAACCGGCCCACCTCCTCGACGGTTCTCTGCGGCGGCAACCGGCCTGACCGGCCGGGCTTCTACTTGGAGCCCACGCTCATCAGCGGCCTGAGCCAAGATGACGACCTCATTCAGCAGGAGATCTTCGGTCCGGTCATGACCGCGCAGACCTTTTCCGACGAGTCCGAAGCGGTTGCCCTGGCCAACGGCGTGGACTTCGGCCTGGCCGGATCCGTCTGGACCCGCGATATCGGCCGTGGTATGCGCGTGGTCAACGCCCTCAACTACGGCAACGTCTGGATCAACAACCACCTCGTCGTTGCGCCCGACCTGCCGATCGGCGGCTTCAACTCGTCCGGCTACGGCAAAGAGGGTGGACAGCTGGGCATCGAAGAGTTCACCCGCGTCAAACAGATCGGCATCAGCCTCACCTGATCCGCAGCTGCTCATCGCGGCCCGCCCAGACTCAGCATGGGCGGGCCGCGCCGACTTGCCAACCGAAAGGCACGATCATGACCCGCATCGCCGGCGTCGATCCCCGTACCGCTGCGACGCTTCCGGCGGTCGTCGAAGCAACACCCGATCACCAGGTCGACACCATCGCCGAGATCGCCGCAGCCGCTGCCGCAGGCCTCGAGGCCATGGGCCGTCATGGGCGCGGTGAACTACTCGACGCCATGGCCGACGCCACTGAGCGCCACCGCGACGAACTTGTCAAGACCGCGGCGCTCGAAACCGGCTTCGCCGTAGGCAAACTCGACGGCGAACTAACCCGCGCCGTGTATCAGCTTCGGTTCTTCGCCGACGTACTTCGCGACGGCAGCTACCTCGAAGCCACGATCGACCGCGCCGGTGCCAGTGCGATGGGGCCGCGGCCGGACCTGCGGAGGATGCTGGTCCCGATCGGCCCGGTCGCGGTCTTCGGAGCCAGCAACTTCCCCTTCGCATTCTCGGTACTCGGCGGAGACACCGCCTCCGCTCTGGCTGCCGGCAGCCCGGTGGTGGTCAAGGCACACGACTCTCATCCGGCCACCTCCAAACTGTCGTTGGACGTGCTGGCCGCGACTGCCGTCCAGACCGCGGCACCCGAGGGAGTGATCGGCGCCGTGTACGGACGCAGTGCCGCCGTCCACCTGGTGGCACATCCCGCTATCCGGGCCGTCGGCTTCACCGGCTCACTCAGCGGTGGAAAAGCCTTGCTGGACATCATCAATCGGCGCGCCGACCCGATACCGTTCTACGGTGAGCTGAGCAGCCTCAACCCGGTGATCGTCACGCCGGCGGCCGCCGCGGAACGCGGCGAGACGATCGGCACCGAGCTGGCCGCCTCGTTCACGCTCGGAGCCGGTCAGCTGTGCACTAAGCCCGGCCTGGTGCTCGTTCCCGACAACGCCGACGGCGACGCCCTGGCCTACGCGGTGCGTAACGCACTGACCGACGTGGCCGCCGCCCCCCTGCTCAACGAGCGCATCTTCAACAGCTACCGCAGCGAAACCCGCGACCTGCGGGAGCAGCAACACCTCAGCATCCTTGGTGACCCTCGCGACGGGTCTACCCACGCCGGTTTCACCGTCGAGCCCATCGCCTTCGAGACCAACGTGGCGAATCTGCACCGAGATCTCGTCACTGAGATCTTCGGCCCGGTAACCGTGATCGTGCGGTACCCCGCCGGCGACGTCGAAGCAGCCACCCGCTCGACGATGGAGCTGCTGCCACACTCGCTGACGGCCACCATCCACCATGGCGCGGACGAGGACACCCTGCTAGCCCAGCTCACCGAAATCGCGCGACCGACAGCCGGGCGCATCGTCTACAACGGTTTTCCCACCGGAGTCGCGGTGTCGTGGGCTCAGACGCACGGCGGACCGTGGCCGGCGACGAATTCGTTGCACACATCGGTCGGCGCCACGGCGATCCGCCGGTTCCTGCGCCCGGTGACCTACCAGAACGCGCCGGAATCAGTACTGCCCGAGGAACTACACGACAGCTTCGGCGCAGTGGCACGCAGGCTTGACGGCGTGCTGGTACTGCCGACTGAACGATGACCGTCGAAGCCGAGCAGCCCTGCACCCCCAACGAGTGAAAGATGTTTCCCGCCATGGTCTTACCCGTCACAATTGTCACTGGAGCATCGTCCGGTATCGGCGCCGCCACTGCGCACCTGCTCGCCCAGCGTGGACATGCAGTCGCGCTGTTGGCCCGCGACGAGGTGGCGCTGCGAGAAGTCGCGGCGGCCCTTCCCGATGGCTCGACATCCTTGGTGCGCCCCTGCGACGTGACTGATCCCGAACAGGTCACCGCGGCAGTCGGGGCCGTCGTGGACGAACTGGGAACGCCGTTCGGATTGATCAACGCCGCGGGTGTCTGCGCTCCCGGACCGCTGTCGGACATCACAACCGACAGCTGGCACACCACGCTGGCCGTCAACCTCACCGGCACCTTCCTCATGTGCCAGGCCGTAGTCGCAGCCAGGCGCGCGTCCACGGAAGTAGGCAGCATCGTCAACCTCGGCTCGGAAGCCGCATCCATCGGGATGCCGCACTACTCGGCGTACTGCGCGAGTAAGGCCGGCGTGCTAGGACTCACTCGTGCCCTCGCCGCGGAGCTGGCCCCCCGGGTGCGGGTCAACGCCCTGTGCCCAGGACCAGTCGATACCCCGATGCTGCGCAGCGAGCTTGCGTTGTCCGACGATCTCGACCAGGCCTACAAGGCCGAGATTGCCCGTGTTCCGCTGCGCGCCATTGCGAGCGCCGCCGAGGTTGGCGACGCTGCGGTGTGGCTGCTACACGCCGGCACCGCCACGGGCACTGCGCTCGCGCTCGACGGCGGAACCACGGTGGCGTGCTACGGCGCCGCGCCACATCAGCACTAGCCGACCGCGGGCAGGAGGCGATCATGTCACTCAAGCAGGCACTCAACGTACCCAACGTCGGAAACCCAAACGCCATAGTCGAATTGGCGATGCAGGCCGAAGCCGCGGGGTGGGACGGGTTCTTCGTCTGGGACACCCTGCAGACCGATGCGTCTCAGCGCGTCGACGTACTGGACCCCGCCGCGACCCTCTCGGCAATTGCTGTGTCGACCTCGAAGATCGCACTCGGCCCGATGGTCGTCGCGCTCCCCCGTCGCCGCCCCTGGAAGGTGGCCAAGGAGATCATCACCATCGATCATCTCTCTGGCGGTCGAGTCCTCGCCGGGTTCGGCCTGGGCGCCCCGCCAAAGGAGGAGTTCGGCGATTTTGGTGAACCGACCGACCTCCGGGCACGCGCCGAACTACTCGACGAGGGCCTGACAATCATCGACGCGATGTTCACAGGTGAAACACTTGATCACGTCGGACCCGCGTTCACGGTACACGCGCACCTGAGCCCAAGGGGCTATCAACGGCCGCGGCCGCCGATCTGGGTGGCCTCCATCGGCACCAACCGTGGCCCAGTGGCCCGGGCACGGCGATGGGACGGAGTCTTTGCTCTTACCAAGGACTCTCAAGGACTTACCCCCGCAGACGTACACGCGTGGAGAGGCAGACTCGACCGTGAGGACGACTACGTCATCGCCACCGCCGCCCGCCCCGGAATCCACTCCCGCGACCTGGAGGCCGCCGGGCTGAACTGGCGGGTAAGTGAACCGCCACGCCTTCACAACGACTGGATTACCGACCTGCGTCCGCTCGTGCTCGCCGGACCGGATGCGTCGGACTTCTGAGCCGAAACTGTGCCTCGGCGGGCTCAGTGCCGCGGATCCCACCCCACGACACTGAGCCCGCCGAGCTCTGGAAAAGGCGCCTGCCCCTTACTCACCAGCCGCGGAAACATAGATGAAGCCACGTTCCAACACCGGGTCGAGGATTCCGCTGCCGATCTCGTCTGCGGCCAGTTCGACCGGGGCAGGATCACGGTGCTGGCCGGGATAGCCGATCAGCTTCATCACCTGCGGGGTCATGAAGTAGGCGCCGGCCACTACCGCTGACAGCGGATCGAAAGTGATCGCGTCCTCAGCCGACATCTTCTTGAGCGCATCCCACAATCCGTCCTCCGGGGTATCGGCGAGGCTGGTGGCCCCGTCGACGATGGCGTCGAACACGTCTGCCCGTGCCGCGAGCGCAAGCTGTAGGTATGACGTGTATTGCTCGGCGTCACTGGCTTTCGGGTTGGCACCCGACGCGGGGATCAAGCAGTCGGCCACCCGCAGCAGTGCCGCCAACTCGGTCCCGGCGAGCGCGCGCGGCGGACGGGTGTTGCGGGGCGGCACCGAAAGGCGTTGCTGGGTAGCGGTTGGACGTCCGTTGGAGCTCATACGTTTGCCTTTCGGGTGGCGAACTGGTCGACGAGGTTCTTGGCGACACGCAGCGCCAGGGCGCTGATCGTGCACGTCGGGTTGGCGGATCCGGAGGTGACGAAGATGCTGCCGTCGGCGATGTAGAGGTTGTCGATGTCGTGGGTCTTGCCGTACGAGTCGACGACGGAGGTCGCCGGGTCGTCCCCCATCCGGGCGGTGCCCAGTAGATGACCCGGCTGGTCCACCCAGATTTCCTGGGTGATGATGCGGACCGCTCCCGCGGCTTCATGCAGCTCGACCATCCGGTCGACGGTGAATTTCAAGATTTTGCGGGTGTTTTCGCTGATGCGGTACTCGATCTTGGGCGCCGGCAGCCCATCACTGTCGACCAGATCGGGCGAGAGGGTGACGCGGTTGTGCGGCTCGGGCAGATCCTCGGTGTTGGCGGCCCAGAGGATCCCGTTCTGCGCCAGTCGGGCGACATCGTGTACTGCCGGGCCCCACAGTTCTTCGAAGTCGAGTTGGCGGTGGGCCTCGATGGCGTTGAGCGGGCCCGGGGTCGGCAGGATGTGCATCTTGCTTCCCCGTACGAACCCGCGCGATTCGTCGGTTTCGTAAAACTCGAGGGAATGGATCAACTGCCCGGCCGGACCGCGCCAGCTCTCCAGCGGCTCCTCGTAGAACCCGAGTGCGCTGCAGTTGGGATGCAGCATCAGGTTTCGCCCGACCATGTCCGAAGAGTTGGCCAGACCATTGGGGTGTCTGTCACTGGCGGACAGGAGTAGCAGCCGCGGTGTACCCACCCCATTGGCGCACATGACCACGGCGCGGGCGGCCTGAAACTGCACCACGCCCTCGCGGTCGACATATTCCGCGCCAGTGGCCAGCCCGGTGTCATCGTCGGTCACCACCTTGCGAACCCGGGCGCCGGTGACGACCTTGGCCCCAAGTTTCTGAGCTTGCGGCAGGTAGATCAAATCAAACGATGCTTTCGCGCCTTGGGGGCAGCCCCATTCGCAGGTGCCCCAACGACCGCACTGCTCAAGGGTTTTGAACTTCTGACTCGCGATGGCATTGGTACCCGGCCACCAGTGCCAGCCCAGGGTGTTGGCCGCCTCGGCGCCCTTGATCCCAGCCTTGCCCAACGGATTCGGGGGCAGCGGGTACTCGAGCCCGTCTGGGTAGGCGGTATCACCGTCAACCCCCGATACGCCGATGAACGCGTCGACCTCGTCGTGATACGGCTTGAGATCGTCGTAACAGATAGGCCAGTCGTCGCTGACGCCGTCGAGTGTTTTCACCCGGAAATCCGAAGGGACCAAACGCGGCCACTCCGCGCCGTAAAAGATGGAACTGCCGCCGACTGCGTTGAACATCACCGGCCACATGTCGGAGTCCGCGACGTCAACGGGATAGTCCGACGGAAGGTTACGAACGTTGGGATCGTGGGACCAGTCATGCTGGATCAGCAGTTCCCATTCAGGGTGGTTCGCCGGGAAATCGCTCGGGTTGACCCAGTCGCCCTGCTCCAACACGACCACACTCAAGCCTGCGGCGGCAGCGGTGTGTGCGACGACCGCACCGGACGGGCCGGCTCCGATCACGAGGACATCGACCGGGGGGTTCCCGTCGCCGGAAGTATGTGATGCCATGAGGACCTCTCTTGAAAGACACCGTCACGACGTGCGGGCTGCGTCGAACGGATGGGCGTCTCAGACGTCGAACACAATCGGACGAGATCGAATAATTGTGCATTGTCGACATGAGCCAATTTGATTCTGGCGTCGATCTCCTTCGGCGTCAAGTATTCGCGCGAATCGATACCGACCGTCGGACCCAACACTCACTGTCGACCGCCCCTGCCGCGCCGGTGCGATACCGGACCGGGGCGAAGACCCTCACAAACGCGGCTGCCCCAGGTCGGAGAACGCACGGAAGGCAGATAGGCTATTGTCGACAAGGAGCAATATCCAGTCCGTACCGAACATCGCCATCCACCCTCCAGCAGGCTCACGCCGGCCCTGGTGAAGAAGACCAGCTGCGATACGTAGTGCGCAGGGGCGCTTGCACATTGCGGCGCAGACATGTCGCCATTCGGACGACCAACACTCATATCGGGGCGAACACGGGTTTCGCCGTCACGACTACCGAGGGGATTCACGATGCAGCAGTGGCACACCGCCGAGGAGATTGCCGCAGAGCATGACCGGCTCGCCGGGACTCTGCACGGTTGGCATCCCCCCTACGCCCACGGGGTCGGATTCATACCGGCAGACGCCCCCGGCCCTCTTGCTGAGCACTTCCAGGTTGTCAATGTTGTTGATGCCGGGCAGCATTCGTTGCCCGGCGTGGTGATGGCGGACGTCACCGGCTATCGACGTGGCACAGCGTCCTACACCCTCGGCCGAGGCGAACTCGAACGGGCGATCAGGCAACTGGCCCCCGCCGAAGCCTTGACCGATCATCCGCATCCGAACCTGTGGACCTGGCGCGACCGCTATCTGCCCGCACTCGCCACGGATCCCAATGCGCGGCTGATAGCAGTCTTCCTGGCAACGAAGGAAGTCAGCGACGACGAGGCAGCCGAGGTCGCCGCCTTCCGCGAAGCGGTAGAAGCAACCAACCAGGACGAGGGTCACTGACGAGTCGTCCGGCGTGGTTACGGCCTGAGTCCAGCAGGCCGAACGCAGAGTATTGTCGACAATGCACTATATTTCGGCCAGCCGCCTCTACCGTGAAGGACACCATGCAACTGCCCAGCGATTCATCAGGATGGCTCGATCTATACGAGTCCGTGCTGGCGGAAGAGAACGCCATCACCTTCGACCGGTTCTCCTACGACGATGCGTGGAACCTCGGTAGCGCGATGGCCTCGACGGCATCGGCGGCGGCGCTGCCCGTCGCGATCGCCATCCACTTCGGCGAACAAAAGGTATTCCACCGCGCCTTAAGTGGCGCGGCGGCCACGAATGACGATTGGTTGATCCGAAAGTTCCGGGCGGTTGCCAAACACAACTGTTCCTCCTTCGCCACAGCCTGCAAACAATGGTCCGGCGATTCGGACTACTTCGTCGAGGGCGGGTATGACCGCGCCTTCATCGCACTGGCAGGTGGGGCGGTTCCCCTGCGGGTGCGCGGGTCGTTGATCGGCGCGGTAGGCGTGTCAGGACTCGCAGGAGAGGACGATCACCGTTTCGTCATCGACGCGTTGACCGCATTCCGCGGCTAGCGCAGACACCGCCCGGTTTCCACGGGCAAGCTGGCCGACGGCCCCGCCGGCAATAGGTTCTTAGACGATGTCCGATGCCGGGCCGCGGGGTCGCCGACCAACCCGTCTGCGCCGACAGCTATTGCGGAATTACCAAGGCATGTCTGGCTTCCCAGCCGAACGACACATTCTCTCCGCGGTCCCGCGGCTCCTCACCGTCATAGAGCAGCGCGGTGGTTCTGCCGAGTCGCCCCGATTCGACGACCACGCTTCGGCTGTTGCCCAGGAATGTGGACTCCACGATCACGCCCGAATCGACGAGTTGAATCTCGGGGCGGGGCGGGGGGCCGTCCGGCCGCCATACCCAGACACGCTCGGGCCGCACGGCGACCACCAGCGCCCCCGCCGAGCGGCGCGCGTCATCGCCGCAGCGCGCGCTGAACCGAGCCGTCTCGGCGATGGTCGCGATGGTCGTGCCCGACTCGCGGTTGTCCACGGTGACCGGCCACAGGTTCACCTCACCGACAAAGTTGGCGACGAAGGAGTCGCTAGGCCGTGCATAAACCTCTTCGGGAGTGCCGACCTGCCGGATCTCCCCGTGGTTCATCACCACCACCCGATCGGACATGGTGAACGCCTCTTCTTGATCGTGAGTGACGTAGAGCGTGGTGATTCCCGTTTCCCTTTGCACACGCCGGATCTCGTGACCGAGTTGTTGGCGAAGACGCCGGTCGAGAGCACCGAGCGGCTCGTCGAGAAGCAGCACCTTCGGGACCGCCGAGATCGCTCGCCCGACCGCCACACGTTGTTGCTGACCACCACTGAGCTGATCGGGGCGTCGATCCGCGAGTGCGGTGAGCTCGACAAGTTCGAGCACCTCGGCGACTCGTGCCGACGCGTCCCGCTCGGGCGTCTTGCGCACGTTGTGGGGAAACCGGATGTTCTCGGCGGCCGTCAGATGTGGGAACAGCGCGTAGTTTTGGAAGACCAGGCCGATCTCGCGCTTCTGCGGTGGTACACGGGTGATGTCGCGACCAGCGATGCTGATCGTCCCCGACGTGGCGCTGACGAGTCCGGCAAGAATGTGCAGCAGAGAACTCTTGCCCGATCCGCTAGGACCGAGCAGGGTCACGAATTCGCCTGCCCGAACGTCGAGCGACACGCTGTCGAGTGCGGTGATACCGGCGTACTCATGGTGCAAATCCCGGATTTCGATGAAGGACTCGCCGACGGGTGTCGTTGCGGGTGCCGGCTTCTGTTCGGTGATCATGAAGGCCTCGTTACGGGGTCGGGTTAGGTGGTGCGGCGTTGTGCTTGCGGCGGTTGCGCACCGCCGCGATGGTGAGGAATGCTGCGCCGAGTATCAGGACCAACAGCATCAGCATCGCGCCGATAGCGGCGATGACGGGGCTCGATCCACTCTTCAACGAAGCGTAGAAGTTGACGGGCAGGGTCTTGTCGAAGCTGGTCTGAAATAGCGCGACCACTGCCTCGTCCCACGAGCTGATGAAGGCCAGTAAGGCCGCACCGATGATTGCCGGCACTACCGTCGGGATGACGACCTTGCGCAGGGCATAGAGGCGACTCGCCCCCATCGTCCACGCGGCCTTTTCCAAGCTCGAATCGACGTTGTTGAGCGCCGCTGCCACCACCAGATAGGTAAACGGCAGCGCCATAATGGTTTCCACCAAGACCAGGCCCCACCACGTACCGAGAAGTCCGATCCGGTTCTGCACGTCGAAGGTGCCGATGGCCAGCAGGATCACCGGAACGATGACCGGTAGATACACCACGCTGATGATCGCCGATTGAAGTCGTGGGCGGCCGTCCAGCGTGCGGATCCAGCGGGCGATCATTACGGCCAGCGCGACGCAGAGCACCGCGACGGCCAACCCGACGGTGACACTCTTCTGGAGCGCATCGGTCCACATGGGGTTGGTCAGCGCCACGTGATACCAGTCGAGAGTGAACCCGCGCGGCGGCCAGGCGATGGTGGCGTCGACGCCCCACGACAGCGGGAAGACGAAGGCGATCGGCGCGAAAAGGAATGCGATGACGACGACTGTCACTGCCCACAGCCCGACCTTGGCCGGCCCGAAAGGCATTGCCTCGTCGCGCGATACGCCCTTGGATCCGGTGATCGTAATACCCGACCCCGCCGTCAGGCCGGTCATTCGGCCCGCGGCGGCGAAGCCGATACACGTGACGATGAGCAGGATGACGCCGAATGCGCTCGCGGGCCCCCATCGATAGTTCTGCACCTGCGTGGCGATGTAGGTGGAGATAGTGATGTCCCGCGGACCGCCGAGGATTGCCGGTGTCAAGAAGAAACCCGTGGCGATGATGAAGTTCAGCAGCAGCGCACCGACCACCGACCCGCGAATCGACGGCAGATACACCGAGATGAAGGCCTGCCAACTCGAGCAGCCGAGCGACTTTGCCGCGCGGGTGAGGTTCGGGTCCACTCCGCTCATGGCTGCGAACAGCACCAGGATCATGTACGGCAGAAGGTAATTCACCATACCGATAACAGTGCCGACGGAGTTGAACAGGAGTTGCTGGCGTCCCACACCGAGCGTCTCCAGTATCGAATTGACCGGACCGTTGGACGACAGCAATTCCAGGAAGGCGAACAGCCGGACCAGGATCGACACCCAGAACGGTAAGAGAATCATCATGAACAACGTCGTCGACATCGACCGCTGCAGGCGTGACATCAGATACGCACTCGGGAACGCCAAGACGAACGTCACCAACGTGGACACCGTCGCGGTGATCACGGTGTTCACCAGCACGTCGCGCAGCAGTGCGTCGGTGAAGAGACTTGCGTAGTTGACCAACGAGAACTTGGCAAGCGTATAGGACAGGGATCCGTCCGAACTGAGGCTGCGCAGCGCGATGCTCACCAGCGGCCAGAAAAAGAAGACCCCGTACAAGGCCACCAGCGCCACCAACAGCACGGCAGTTCCCACCGGCCGCCGCGGCCGGAATCGACTGGCCTCCAACGGCCCTGCGGGCGAAGCCGATTCAGCCGGATCGGGCTCGGCCTCATTGGGGGCTCGTGTAGCAGTTCTCACAGTTTCCTCTTGACGTGACCTAGATTAAAGATACAGTTCGATCGGTTAAAACAACCTTGCCCAAAGGAGCAGCCATGTCAAGAGCGAAAGTGAAGCAGGTGACAGCGGTCTTGGCCGTGGCAGTCTGCAGTGCCATCACCGCCGCGTGCGGTAATTCGCAGGCACCGACGCAAAGCGCCGGGGATTTCGACCCCGCGGTGTTTCCGGACTCCACCTTCAAAGGCCTGAACGGGTCGCTGACCTGGTACGACTCGTCGGGTGGCCTCACCACCGACGCGAAAAACGAGACGGTGTGGAAGGACTTCACGGCGCTGACCGGCCTGCCGGCCCAGGCAGAGTTCACCGACGGGACCTCGACGAAGTTCCGGGCCGCTGCCGAGGCGGGCAACGTGCCCTGGAACCTCATAGAGTTCGGCACCGGGGGCGAGTTCTACCAAGCTGCGAATGCCGGCCTGCTCGAAGAACTCGACACCTCGAAAGTCCCGGTCGACAAGATCGACGGCGCCAGTGTCGACAAGTACGGGGTCAGGGTCGAAGACAACGGTTCGGTGCTGGTCTGGAACACCAAGGCGCTCGGCGGCAAAAAGCCTACATCGACCGCAGATCTGTTCAACACCAAGGATTTTCCCGGCAAGCGCTGCCTGTATAAGTATCCGGTGAGCGCAGGCACCCTCGAGGTGGCACTGCTTGCGGACGGCGTTCCCGCCGACAAGATGTATCCCCTTGACGTCAATCGCGCACTCGCGAAGCTCGGCACCATCAAAGACGACATCGTGTGGTGGGAGTCGGGCTCGACAGTCCTGCAGCTGCTCAATAACGGCGAATGCTCGATGGGCATGGTGTGGACGGGCCGCGCATACGACGCGATCGTCAACCAAAAACTGCCGTTGGACTTCACCTGGAACGGCGGCCTGACGACCGCGGCCTACTTCGCGGTGCCCAAGGGCGCTCCGGACCCCGCGGTGGGACAGGCGGCCATCGCGATGTGGATCCTCGACCGTAAGGGGCAGATCGGGTTCGTCGACCGCACGACCTACACCACCGCGATAAAGGACTTGGGCCCGTCGGACTACAACCCCGCCGTGCAGCCCTACGTCGTATCGAAAGAAACCGCCGCCAACACTGTGAGCGAAGACGCCAAGTATTACGCCGACAACCTCGACCCCGTGTCGAACGCCTTGGCAGCGTTCCAGTCTCAGTAGTTCGAAAAAGAGAGCAGGAGAGTTATGCATCGCGTTGTGGACAGCCCACAGGGCAAGTACGACGTCGCGATTCTGGGCGGCGGCTTTGCCGGCGCCACGGCCTCACGGCAGTTGACCCGCGCCGGTCTACGCGTGCTGATCATCGAGGCACGCGATCGCCTCGCGGGTCGGATGTGGTCGCAGCCGGCCTACTTCGACGGCCATGCCGTGGAATGGGGCGGGGCGTTCATGCTGGACCGGCCCAGTTATCCCCTGACCTGGAAAGAGATCGACGAGCACGATCTGAGGCTGGATTGGGGTTCACTGGCGAAAACCAAGCTGATCTGGCTGTCCGACGGCCAGCGCAGGGTCGGACCGATGCCGGTTCCGCTCGATGAACTCGTCTCTTTCGAGCGTCTCCTCCTACGGATCTCGGAACTGGCGTCTCGGATTGACCCGATCCAGCCGATCGAAGATCAGGACGTGGCAGATCTTGACGTGCCGTGGCCGAGCTTGCTCGAGGGTCTGGCGCTCGGACCACACACTCGCGAGTTGTTCTCCACGCACATCGTCACCCTGGCCGGTGACCCGTGGGATGTTCCGTCGGCGTTGCCTCTGCTGCACACCATCGCAAAGAGCGGATCAGTTTCCGCAGCGACGTTCTTCGCCGCTCCGTACGACACACCGATGGCACGCACCCTGGGTCCGCAGCTGGCCGACGGAACGGGTGCACTGCATGATGCGGTCATGTCGGGCTCGGACGCCGACGTCCTGCTCGGGACCGAGGTCGTCGCGGTCGAAGACACCGGCGCGGATGTTCGGGTGACGACGTCCACTGCCACGCTCACGGTCGAGGCGGTGGTGTGCGCACTACCCATCGGAGTGCTCTCAGGGGTTCGATTCTCCCCTGGGCTATCACCGGAGTTGAACACACTGGCAAGCCAGGGGGTCGCCGGACAGGCCGAGAAGGTCACCGTGTTCGTCAGCAATTGCCCCGAACCCTTCTACGCACACGGCATCCCGCCTGGCGGAGGGTTCGCGACAGCATCGACCACCTTCCACGACGGGGATCGGGCAATCGTTGTGGGCTTCACCTCCGAAGCGGGCATCGTGGATCTCGATGACGTTGGAGCGGTGCAGAACTCGCTACGCCAGTACGTACCGGATATCACAGTGGATGCGGTGGCCTGGCACGACTGGGCCGGTGATCAGTATTCCCGGGGCACCTGGAGCTACCTGCGACCGGGGCAATCCACACTGCGCCCCAAGGCTCGCCAACGCCAAGGCCGGATCACCTTTGCCGGGTCGGACTTCGATGCGCGCCTGGGCGTCGAAGGCGCTTTGCACACCGGGGGGCTTGCCGCCGAGGAAGTCTTGGGCATACTAGGTCGCTGAAGTCCCCGGGAGTCGGCGAAGCCGGCTCCCGGGCGGCTCAACCATGAGACGCGAAAGTTGGTATGACGTCGATGGCGGTACCGCAAACATCGGACATACTTCGCGAGGTGATCTTTTCACCCCTCGAGCACGGTGGGCGAACCCAGCTGGTCTTCGATCGGCTACGAAGCGCGGTCGCGCTGGACGTCTTCAAGGATGGCGAACAACTACCACCGGAGACCGAACTCGCTGCGCAACTGGGTATTTCCCCGGTTACGTTACGTGATGCTCTGGCCCTCATGCGCCAGGCTGGACTCGTCGAGACCAGACGCGGCCGAACCGGAGGCAGCTTCATTCGACGCGATGGTTACGACCCGGTGGCACATGGATATTCGCGCCTTCAGGAGATGTCATTGGTCGATATCCGAGACTTGTCAGACTGGCGGATCAGCGTCGCCGGAGCGGCCGCCGCCCTGGCCGCCGAGCGCGCTTCCGACGATGAAGTCAACGGGATGCAGTCCCATGTGGGCACCTTTGCCCGAGCTAAGGACTCGACGAGCGCTCGGCGCACTGAGGGCAGACTGTCGATCTCCTTGGCCGCGGCGTCGCAGTCGGTGCGGCTGACCCGAGCCACGGTGACCTGTGTGATCGACTACGGACCCCTGTTGTCGGTCGCCTACAGCAACGCGAAACTACGTAAAACTGTTGGGCAACAACATAAGTCTCTGCTAGAGGCGGTCCGCGACGGCCGGCACGAAGACGCGCTGCGCGCCGCACGGAACGCCGGCATCGAGGTTGCCCGCGACCTGGCCGGGCAGCGCGTCGACTCGAGTGCAAGGAAGCCAAGATGACCGGACGCGGCAAAGATGTGAGCCAAGAGATCGAGGAACTGGCCATCGAGGTGGCCAGCCGCATCGATTCTGTCGTCAATAAGCTGAACGTCCTGGCGGGCAACGTATCCTCGGCGAGGCAAGATTTCGAGTACTTGGCAAGCGCCACCCGCCAGATGCTGGAAGACGGCGGCAGCGCAGGTGCTCTGGCCGGTGCCGGGTATGCGGTCTCCTATCTCGACTCGGGGCGTCCTCCGGCGATGGTGTGGTGGGTGCACCGGGGCGACACAACAGTAGAACGATCCCACAGTGTCGATCCCGACTCCGAGAGTTTCTACGACTACGCGGCCCTGCGATGGTTTCGAACCGCCAGGGACAGCGGGCTTCCCACGCTGTCAGGGCCATTCATCGACGCGTGGGGCGCTGACGACTACACCGTCACCGTCTCCCTGCCCGTGCCTGGCCCGTCCGGTCCACAGGGTGTTGTCGCCGCCGACGTCGACGTCCGTCGATTCACCGAGTCGCTGACCGCCGACCTGCGCCGAATCTCGGTGCCGTTGGCACTGGTCAACGAATCCGATCGCGTCGTCGTCTCCACGGTTCCGGTGCTCAGCACGGGCCTCCCGATCCAGTCTCGAGCTGATCAGTCCCGGACGCAATCGCCAGTCCTGCAACGATTCCCGGTATCAACCTACGGCTGGTCGGTGGTGTCCCTGGCTGTCTGATGGCCGGCCGACCAGAGCAGCCTTGCCCTTAAACAAACTGAACTATAGGATTTAGAGCAGTGCCGGATGTCGGTACGAACGGCGGGGCGACTCATCCAATCCGCCAGGGATTCCCATCTTCATGGAGGCGTAATGACAACGGCCCCAAGCGTGGTCGTGATCGGAGCTGGCGTCCTCGGGTTGTCCACTGCTCTCGAGCTCATCAACCGTGGTAGCACCGACGTTCACGTGATCGAACGAAGCCACCCGGGCGAAGGGTCGTCGGGCCGCTCGGTGGGGATGGTCGAGACACAGTATTTTCGCGCAGACGACATCGAAGCCCGCGTGTATGGCCGGCGCTTCTATGACAGATTGGCCGCGGACCACGGTCTTGGCTTTGTCTCATGCGGTTATCTTCGGTTGGGATCGACCGCAGCTGACATCGACACCTTCGAGGACAGCCTGAAGATCCAGCGGGATTTCGGTGTTGTCGACGCACGCGTCATGACGGCCGACGACATCGCCGGCACGT
The DNA here is from genome assembly GCF_025822605.1 of Mycolicibacterium komossense. Taxonomy (GTDB): domain Bacteria; phylum Actinomycetota; class Actinomycetes; order Mycobacteriales; family Mycobacteriaceae; genus Mycobacterium; species Mycobacterium komossense. The sequence goes on from NZ_JACKTY010000028.1 coordinate 496,346, forward strand.
GGCCCCAGCTCGTGACCTCCGACCGCATAGGCGGCCTGTACGGCGCTTCCGACGGCTATATCGACGGCTACGAGTACTGCACCCTCGCGGCACGAATGATTACCGCTGCGGGCGCACGGATCTCGACCAAAACCGAACTGCTGGGTGCCGATGTCGACGCCAATGGCAGGTGGCGATTGGCTACCTCCAAAGGTTTCGTGGAGGCGGACGTCGTCGTCAACGCGGCGGGCGCTTGGGGCGCGCGTGTCGGTGAACGCCTGGGAGCACCCATCGCCCTTCATCCGCAGTTGCATGGCGCCATCACGGTCGATCTACGGTCGCCGATGGACCCGCTACTTCCCTTCGTCATGGACTATGTGCCCGACTCCGGGACCGATGGCGTCTACTTTCGGTCCGAGCGAGTCGATCAGTTGATTGCGGGTCTGCACACCGACGAAGGGGTACACGAACCCGTTTCACCGGACGTGAGCCTCCGGCGTGTCGGTGACGCCGACGTCGAGCGAGTTCTGACGTTGATGGCCGAGCGTCTGCACATTGTCGATGACCTGACGATCAGCGGCAGCTGGCAGGGAATCTATCCGATGAGTCCTGATCACCGGCCGATAGTGGGGCGCCATCCGGACCAGCCGACGGTGATCTGCGCCCTGGGCGCAGGCGGATCGGGCATCCAGCTCGCTCCCTCCATCGGGGTAGTCGCCGCCGACGCTGTCCTCGATGCCGACCCCATCTTCACCTGGTCGCCCACCTGGGCCCCCGACCGCGTGATCGTCGGCACCCCCGCCCACCCCTCTGCCTGAACGGACACTCATGACCACTCTCAACTACGGAAGCACAACGCTGGCACCCGAACTCGATCGGGACTTCGAGAGCGCTCTGCAGACGTGCCGCACGGAGATTCCAGGGCCGCTACCGCACGTGATCGCCGGTGACGACCGCCCGCAGGGTGAGGTATTCGACCGCCGCGACCCTGCCGACCCCGGGCGCGTCGTGGCCAAGGCGCACGCCGGTGACCAGCAAATTGTCGACGAGGCCGTCGCCGCGGCTCAAGCGGCCGCGCGTGGTTGGCGCAACCTGTCCTTTGCGGAGCGGGTAAGCGCACTGCGGGCGGCGAAGATTCGCTTCTCGGATAACGCGATCCACATCGCCGCAACAATCTCCGCCGAAACGGGCAAGTCACGCATCGAGTCGCTGGCCGAGGCTCAGGAGTCGATCGATCTGATCGAGCACTACTGTGCGCAGATCGAATCCCACAACGGATTCAGCACACCGCTTCGACCCACTGCGACCGACACGACCACCGATGTACTGCGGCCCTACGGCGTGTTCGGGATTCTCGCGCCGTTCAACTTCCCCGTCGCGTTGGCGGTGAACATGACCGCCGCGGCTTTGGTCACCGGGAACACAGCCGTCTTGAAGCCCTCGGACAAGACGCCGCGCTCTACCGATCTGGCCGCGCGACTGCTGGCTGCGTCGCTACCCGCGGGGGTGCTCAACGTCGTACACGGCGGTGCGCAGACCGGCCAGCTCCTCGCCAATGCCGATATCGATGGCGTGGCCTTCACCGGATCGGCGGACGTCGGCTGGGGGATCATAAGGACGTTGTCCAGCGGCGCGTACGCCAAACCTGTCCTGGCCGAAATGGGCGGCAGCAATCCGGCCATCGTGATGGCCAGCGCCGTCATCGATGACGCGGTAGAAGGTATCGTCCGCTCGGCTTACGGATTTTCAGGCCAGAAGTGCAGCGCGACAAGACGAGTCATTGTGGACCGCTCGGTTCACGACGAGCTGGTCACACGCTTGTCGGCACGAATCGAACAGATCGTCGTCGGCGACCCCGGCCGAGCAGACGTCTTCGTCGGACCGCTGATCGACGAAGTCGTCACGTCCCGGGTGACAGCGGCCCTGGCTGCGGCCCGCGCCGACGGCGCAACCGTGATCAACGGCTCCGTCCCGCCCGGACCGGGCCACTTCATCGCCCCGACGCTCGTCACCGGACTACCGCGGGGTCACCGGATGACGCGAGAAGAGCTGTTCGCCCCAGTGGTCACCGTCACTACCGTGGACGGTATCGACGACGCGCTGGCCGAGGCAAACGCCGTCGAATACGGTTTGTCCGCAGGCATCTTCAGTGCCGCGACGGAGGAGACCGACAGATTCCTCGACGAGATCCAGGCCGGAGTCGTCTACGTGAATCGTCGCGAGGGCGCCACCACAGGAGCATGGCCCGGCCTGCAGTCGTTCTGCGGCTGGAAGGCCAGCGGCTCCTCGGGCAAGGGCGGACTCGGCCCGTGGTACCTGCCCGGATTCATGCGAGAGCAGAGCCGCACAATCAGCGCCGGCCGATGAACGACGCAGATGCCCTGTTCCACCGCGCCATCGAGGTAATGCCGGGAGGCAACACCCGCTCGACGTTGTTCGTCAACCCGCATCCGCCTTATGCCGTGAAAGGCCAGGGAGCATCGGTCGTCGACGCGGTCGGGCACCGCAGTATCGACTGCAACAACAATTACACCGCGTTGATCCACGGGCACGCGGACCCTGAGATTCTCTCTGCGGCAATGGATGCAGCCGCAAGAGGCACCGCATTCGGCCTTCCGACCTCCTACGAAATCGAGATGGCTGAACTACTCAGCACTCGTACCGGTTTGCAACGATGGCGCTTCTGCAATTCCGGAACCGAGGCCGTGATGATGTTGATCCGTGGTGCGCGCGCCCACACCGGCCGCGACCTGGTCGTGCGGTTCGACGGGAGCTATCACGGAACATACGACGGCGTGGTGGCCTCGGATGCGCCCGGTGTCCCCGACAGTGTCGCCGCCGCTTCGATCGTCCTGCCGCAAAACGACTTGGACGAACTCGAAGCAACGATGCGACAGTATGGCGATCGCGTTGCCGTCATCCTGCTGGACCTGATGCCCAACCGGGCTGGCCTACAGCCGGTGACGCGCGAATTCGCCATGGCTGCACGCACATTGAGTACTGCCTACGGCGCACTACTGGCAATCGACGAGGTGATCACGTTCCGCCTCGGCGCCGGCGGACTACACCAGAGTTATGACATCACTCCAGATGTCGTCTCGCTCGGCAAGATCATTGGTGGCGGGTTCCCCGTGGGCGCCATCGGCGGACGCGCCGATGTACTCGACGCCTTCAGTCCACTCGGAGACGGACCGGTTGCGTGGGGCGGCACCTTCAGCGCCAACCCGGTCACCATGGCCGCCGGCCTGGCAGCCTTACATCGCTTTCCTGCGTCCAGCGTGGCCACCCTCAACGCAAAAGGAAACCGGCTCCGCGACCGGCTGGTGGATGCGGGACTGACCGTGAACGGCAGTGGGTCGCTGCTACGCCTGATCGTCGATGACGCCACGGCGATGTGGTGGCGGCTCTACGAAGCGGGCGTTCTCGTCGGCACCAACGGCCTACTGGCACTGTCGACCGCGATGAGCGACGAAGATATCGACCTCATCGCATCCCGTGTCATCAACACGATTCGAGGCCGATACGCGTAATCTCGCGCGAGCCCTACGCCGGCGAGGCGGCCGCCGCCAGCTTCGCCGGGTCAGACGTGACCTCGTCGATGACCGTGTGGATGAACCTCATCTTCTCCAGCACCTTGGCCGGAAGCACGAACGGGTAGAGATCGTCGTGACCCATTGAGCGGTTCACCATGTTCAGCGCCCAGGACAGCGGTAGCCACATCTCGATGATGGAGTCGAAACCGCTGGGGCCCAGATTGCGGCGTTCGAACGTAGCAGACGCCGGCGCGAAGCTGAAAGCTGCTGCGGTATCAAGGGTGTCGCGGATATGCAGGTAGTGCGCGAACGTCTCCGCCCAGTCCTCGGCGGGGTGCATCGTCGCGTAGGACGACACGTAGTTCTTCTCCCAACCCGGCGGAGCGCCCTCGCTGTAATGGCGGTCCAGCGCAGCCTGATAGTCGGCCTCAGCGTTACCGAACAGCGCGCGGGCCTGCTCCTGATACTTCGGCGCCGCCCCGACAAGCCGGTAGTAGTAATAGTGCCCGATCTCGTGGCGGAAGTGTCCCAGCAGCGTCCGGTACGGTTCGGCCATCGCGATGCGCAGCTGCTCGCGGTGCACATCATCTCCTTCGGCGAGATCAAGGGTGATCACCCCGTCCTCGTGACCGGTGAACACCTTCTCGAACTCGCTGGAGAGCAGGTCGAATGCCAATCCGTAGTTCGGGTCCTCGCCGCGCCCGACGATCGGCAGCTTCAGATCGACGAGCTCCACAATGAGGCGCCGCTTGGCCGCCTCCGCCGTCGCGAAGGCCGCCATCGCCGGTGCGTCGGCATCGCTGGGCCTGGTGCGGGTCAGTGCGCAGGAGGTGCACAGTTGGCGCACCGGTTCCACGTGTACCAACCAGTTGCACTGGGCGGCATGCAAATTCGCGCACAGCTGGTACTCGTTGGCATCGACGGCGCCGCCGTGCTCGCTCTCCTCGCCCTTGGCGATCACCAGAAACGCCATGGCGTCGAGCGAAAAACCCAGCTTGCTCCCGCACGACAGACATACCGAGTTCTCGAACGCCAGGTGCTGCCCGCAGTTCGGACAGATGAAATCACGCATTGTGAAGCACTCCTTCTGCAGGATCTTCAACGGGCGCCACGTCGACGGACACGTCGATCACGCTGCGCTCAGAATCTGTGTAGATGATGCCGCGAAGCGGCGGCACATCGGCGTAATCGCGACCCCACCCGACGATGATGTATCGCTCGTCGACCATCTGATCGTTGGTGGGATCCAATCCCAGCCATTGGTTTTGCGGGGTCCATACGGCTGCCCACGCATGGGTGGCATCGATACCCACCATCCGCTCCTTACCCGGGGGCGGGTCGGTGGCCAGATATCCCGAAACGTAACTGGCAGCCAACCCATTTGCACGCAGACAGGCGATCGCCAGCCGCGCGAAATCCTGGCATACCCCTTCACGTGCAGCCAAAACCTCACTCACCAGTGTGGACACGGTGGTCGATCCGGACCGATAGGTGAAATCGTCGAAGATGCGCGCATTCAAATCGATGAGCACCTCGATCAGCGACCGGCCTGGTATGAAACTCGGGGCGGCGTATTCGCGAACCGCGTCGGTGATCTCGGCCTGCTGCAGGTCGAGAGTGAATTCGGAGGCCAATGCTCCGTCCGGCCCCACCGGGCGTGAGATCTCCCACGGTGCCACGGCCGCACCGGCGCCGTACAGATCGGGGGGCGGTGGGTCGACCTCGACAACCGAGGTAGCCGTCACGCTCAGCGCGTAATGCCGTTGGGTTACGTGGAAGTACGAGCTGAGGTTGCCGTACACATCTCGGCTGGTCGAGCTGTCCGCGGGTTCGGGGTCGATCTCCAGATCGTGCGTCAGGCAACGCTGACGCGATGAATCCCGCGGAGTCAGGAAACCGCGACCGTACGAGCTGGTCACCACATCGGAGTAGCGGTAGTCGGTGCGATGGGTGATCCGGTAACAACGACTGCCGTCCGCGCCGCCAGGTGACAAGATCGAGCCGTCGGCGACGACGGTCACGGCATCACCCGTCGTTCGTCGGGACCCCAGAGCGGTTGCGTGCCACCGGGCAACGAGAGCTGGGTCGCAGTGATGACCTGCGACAGATCCCGCAGCGCGGAGTGCACCCCGTCGACCAGATCGGCCAGTTCCGCCCGTACCCCGTCGCTGTCGACCTCTTCGAGGTCCGCCGGATCGAGGCGGCGCAGACGGGTGCTGATCTCGTCGACGAGCCGCTCGGCGCGCGACGAACCCGACGACCCCGGCAACGATTTGAGGTTCGTCCGAAGCCGCTCCAACTGGTACACCAGCGAGCGAGGGTTCTCCGCGTCGAAAAGCACCAGATCAGCCACAGCGGCCACACTAACCTTGCCCAGCGTGCGTCGCCGGTACATCACCGAGGACTCGCACGCCACCAGTGCTGATTCGGTAATCGTTTGCTCTGCGCCCGGGCTGCGCACCGTGGTGATGGTGGCACGCAGCAGCGCGGTCAACCCCAGCCCACGTTCGATTCGTTTGCCGATGTCCATCAACGTCCAACCGACGTCGTGCACCATCGACTCCGCGGCGACACCGGACAGTGCGAGCATGCCCGCCAGTGTCTGGGTGTGCGCCGCGGCCAGCACAGTGTCGTCCAGGTGGTTCGACTGACCCAACATCGGCGGCTTCTCCGACTGCTGGGCCAACGCGCGTTCGACGGCGCCTAGCACCATCCAGGTGTCGTTGGACATCTGGTCACGCACCGCGCGCGCCGACAGCCCAAGGCGTTCGACCGACTGTGCCAGCGATCCCGAACGGTGCCGGTCGACGGTCAACGACCACAACGTGTCCGGGGCCTGGGCGACGGTCTCGGCATAGGTCCCACCGGCGCGAGCGTCGGTACCCGTGATCTGCCCGAGTGCCGACAACAGCACGGGCACGCATTCGCTGCCCTCCATGTCCTGCCGGTATCGGTACTCGTGATAACGCTCGCGGGTCACGATCAACAGCCGGGCCAGACTCTCGGCACGCTCCGAATAGCGGCCCATCCAGAACAGATCCGACAGCACGCGCGGCGAGCTGATCCCGCGGGTACCGCTAGGAGTCATCGCGGGCAGTTGCACCGTCGGCACCGTCGGTGTCCGCTCAGCCTTGGCGCGTGCCGGCGGACGCACCCAAATATCCTTAGCAGCAACAGTATTGAGCTTGTGCGCAGCATTACCCTGGGCCAGTACGTAGCCCAGTCCACCGATCATCGGCGCGTAACCGCCGCGCTGCGCCACGGTGAACAGACGCATCCCGACACTCGCGGCAGACACCCCGCCGCGGAAATAATCCGTTGGCGCCGTGGAGAACTGGGGTAGCTCCTGGCCGACCCACTGCCACGGGGTGGCCTCGATGCGCGCGGCCAGCTCGTCACGCTCGAACGACGACAACGCCGGCCCGATGATCGTCTCGCCGCCGATCGTCGACTTGACCAGCAGCGACGACAGCCGGGCCAACAGATGAGACCGTTCGGTATCGATGCCGGCCCAGTACACCCGCGGCGTCTCCAGCAACGGCGTCTCACCGAGCAGCAGGTCGGCGAGCTCTGGCAGGAATCGAAGCAGCCCAGGGCTTTCCAGGATGCCGCTGCCCAAGGTGTTGACGACGGTCACCGCACCGCGGCGTTGGGCTTCGACCAGGCCGACCACGCCGAGGCGGGAGTCCTTGCGCAGATCGAGCGGATCGGCATAGTCCGCATCGACTCGGCGCAACACCACGTCGACCCGTTTGAGGGTGCCCAGCGAACGCATCAGCAGTTTGCCGTCGCGGACCACCAGGTCGGCGTTCTCCACCAGCGGAAAGCCGAGCACACTGGCCAGGTACGCCTGGTCGAAGGCGGTCTCGGAGTAGGTGCCGGGGCTGAGCACCACCACGACGGGATCGTCGGCACCTTCGGGGGCCGAATCGATCAACGCCAAGCGCAGCGCCTGCGCGAATGGCGACGTCGGGCTGGGTCCGATCCGTTCGTACAGATCAGGGATGGCGTGCGCGACGACACGGCGGTCGGCCAGTGCATAACCCGCGCCGGACGGCGCCTGGGTCCAGTCGGCGTTGACGCGGAACGTGCCGTCAGCGGACCGGCTGACATCGCAGCCGTGCAAAAACAACTGATGACGCCCGGGAATGTCGATACCGCGGGCCGCCCGGATATAACCAGGGTGGGCGAACAGCAGTTGCGGCGGCAGTACCCCGCTGGTGATGGCTCGCCGGGACCCGTACAGATCGGCCAGGACCGCATCGAGTAGCCGGGACCGTTGCACCACGCCGGCTTCGAGGGTGTCCCAGTCCGACGACGAGATCAGCAGCGGAAGCGAATCCAGGTGCCAGGGCCCAGGCGACGCCGCACCTTCGCCATCGGTGACCTTGTCGCCGTGACGGTCGACCTCGATGTAGGTGATGCCGTCGTTGTCGACAAGTCCGCGCACCACCGTGCGCAGCCGGTCCAGGCCCTGCCGACCGCGGTCGCCGATGACCTCGGCCAACTCCTGCCAGGTCGGCCGGACGTTGCCCGCGGCATCGACGAATTCGTCGTATCCGTTTCCGGCTGAGGCGTTGCGCTGGCCGCGGACATCGAACAGCGCTTCCTGCGCCCGCGCCGCCCGATATCCGGTGAGCATTTGATCGTGGTCGTGCCCGTCAGCGCGGAGGCCCGGTCCGGAAGCGGGCAGCGGAACAGACAACGCCTACCTCCTGACTCTCTCTTGAGACAGACACCGACACGAAGTGCGGCCCTGCCGTACTGCCTCCCACGCCGACCCGACTACTGCGGTGCGGCGATCTATCACTGGAGCACGGTACGCACCCGGCGCAGATCGAGGATGCCGGGCGCGCCCACATCCGTGGACAGTCTGGCCTGCCTCTCGCGGATCTCGGCCAGATCGATCGGCCCCGGGGTGAAACCCGTCGCCTCGAATCGGCGGCCTCGCCGCGACTCGGCTTCGACGGCGTTGACCGGTGGCGTCTCGTAAGCCAGGCCACCGGGATGGGAGACGTGATACGTGCATCCACCGCGTGAGGTGCCGGTGGACAGGTCGACCAGCTCGAACCGCAGCGGGCCGTCGACGGTGATCGTCGGGTGCAGCGCACTCGGAGGCTGCCAAGCCCGGAAACGCACGCCACCGACCTGGATGTCGGCCTTGTTCGTTGCCAACAGTGGGATCGGCTGGTCGTTGCACAACACCACGAAGCGGTGCCGGTCGGCGCCGATGATCCGCACCTGAATCCGTTCCACCGACGAGTCGACGTACCGCGCGGTGCCCCCGGCCGTGGACTCCTCACCCAGCACATTCCACGGTTCGATCGCGCCACGAAGCTCGATCTCCACCCCGTCGAACACCGCGGTGCCGATCCGCGGGAAACGGAACTCCGTAAACGGATCGAGCCAGCTGGTGTCGAAATCGATGCCGTGTGCCCGCAGATCGGCGGCGACGTCGGCGATGTCGTTGATGAGGAAGTGGGGCAACAGGTACCGACCGTGCAGGTTCGCGTCGTGTCGGATCAGCGGTGCCCGCAGCGGCTCGTTCCAGAACCAGGAGACCAGCGACCGGACCAGCAGCGACTGCACCATCGCCATCTGGAAGTGCGGCGGCATCTCGAAGCCACGCAGCTCGAGCAGGCCGAGCCGCCCGCGGGCGCTGTCGGGGCTGTAGAGCTTATCGATGCAGAATTCGGCCCGGTGCGTGTTACCGGTGATATCGGTCAGCAGATGCCGCAGCGCGCGGTCAGTGATCCACGGTTTCGCTGACCCTTCGGTACCGGCCAGTCTGGCGATCTCGGCGAAGGCGATCTCCAGCTCGTAGAGCGACTCGGGCCGGCCCTCGTCGACTCGGGGGGCCTGCGAGGTGGTGCCGATGAACCGCCCGGCGAACAGGTAGGACAGCGAGGGATGCCGCTGCCAGTAGGTCAGCAGCGAGACCAGCAGGTCGGGTCGACGCAGCATCGGCGAGTCCGCCGGCGTCGTCCCACCGAGGGTGATGTGGTTGCCGCCGCCGGTACCGCCGTGGGTGCCGTCCACGTCGAAGGATTCGGTGGACAACCGCGACAGCCGGGCCTGTTCGTAGAGCGTCTCCAGCTGTTCCTTCTGCTCGACGAAACTCTTCGTCGGCGCGACGTTGACCTCGATGACACCCGGGTCGGGGGTCACCGACATCGACGTCAGCCGCGGGTCGGACGGCGGTCCGTAACCCTCGACCACCAGTGGGCAGTCGATCTTGGCGGCCGCGGCCTCGATGCGGGCGACGAGGTCGACGAAGTGGTCGAGCTCCTCGGTGGGTGGCAGGAAGACGTACAGAAGGCCGTCCCGGATCTCGGCCACCATCGCCGTCGGTGGCGCGGTCTCGTCCACTTCGACGACAGCCTCGACCGCTTCGGGCTTGGTTCGCAGACCACCCCGGGATAGCAGCGGGTCGGCTTGGTACGTCCGTTGCGGCGGGTGCCAGCTGATCGAGTTCAGGGGCAGCCGCAGCCCGGCCGGCGAATCGCCGTCGAGCAGGACGATGCGGCCGCGACGCAGCTGCCAGTCCGCACTGGCCCAGCCGAGCTCGTCGTCGCGACGGTGCAGCGGCAGGACATACGCGGCGGCCTCCGCCACGGAATTCTCCAGCCGGGCCAGCAGCGCCGCCCTGGCGTCGGGGGTGTCTTCGGTCAGGTCGTCCTCGGGAGCCGGGGGGTCGCCCGCGGGCAGCCGGACGGCATTGGCCAACCGACTCAGCGCATCCTCGTACGCAGGCCGGACCTGGGTCAGCGGCAGCCCGAGTCCGTCGGCGATCGCCGCCAGAAGCTGCGCCGGAGCATCCGGCGCGATGGAGGCCGTGTTCGGCTGAGTGGGCCAGGGATCGGCCAGCAACTCGGGGTTGGTCCACAAGGGTTCGCCGTCGGCCCGCCAGAACAGCCCGATCTGCCAGCGCGGCAGGGGTTCGCCCGGGTACCACTTGCCTTGGCTGCGCTGCACCAGGCCCTGCGGCGCCCAGATCTTCTTGAGCCGACCGGCCAGCACCGAGGCCCGTTCACGCTTGTGGGGGCCGTCAGCGTCGGTGGTCCATTCCGGGTCGACCTGATTGTCGATCGAGACGAATGTCGGTTCACCACCCACCGTCAACCGGACATCGGCGGCGGTCAGACGTTGATCGACCTTGGCGCCCAGTGCGGTGATGTCAGCCCAGGCGTCATCGGTGTAGGGCAGCGTGACGCGGGGATCCTCGTGCACACGGGTGACGGTGTTCGAAAAATCGAGCACCGTCTCGGCTTTGTCCGTCGCACCGCTGATCGGCGCCGACGAAGCGGGGTGCGGGGTGGCCGAGAGTGGGATGTGCCCCTCGCCTGCGAACAGTCCCGACGTCGGATCCATCCCGATCCAGCCCGCACCCGGAACGTAGACCTCGGTCCAGGCATGCAGATCGGTGAAGTCGGCCGCTGGCCCGGAGGGCCCGTCGAGAGCCTTGACATCGCTGGTCAGCTGCACCAAATAGCCGGAGACGAATCGGGCAGCCAGCCCCATTTGGCGCAGGATCGAGACCAGCAGCCACGCCGAATCCCGGCAGGACCCGATCCCGGTGCGCAAGGTGAAGTCCGGTGTCTGGACGCCGGGTTCCATCCGCAGGCTGTATCCGACGTCGGTGTTCACCGCGTGGTTCAGCGCGACGAGGAAGTCGATGGTCCGCATGCCGGGGCGGGTGTGGAAATTGCGCACCCATTCTTGGACCAGCCCACCGGGCCCTGATCCCTCACCGTCCTCGTCGACCGGACGCAGGTATGGCTTCAGGTCTTCCAGCAGGGCCTTTGGGTACTCCCAACCGATCTGCTCGGCCCATTCCTCGATGAAGAAGTCGAACGGGTTGATCACCTTCAGATCGGCGATCAGCCCCACGGTGATCGTCAGGCTGCGGGTGCGGTTGGGGAAAACCAGCCGGGCCAGGAAGTTACCGAAAGCATCCTGCTGCCAGTTGATGAAGTGGTCGGCCGGTTCGATCTCTAGCGAATAAGCCTCGATGGGAGTGCGGGAGTGTGGAGCGGGCCGCAACCTGACCACATGCGGGTACACCTCAACCAAGCGGTCGAACGTGTAGCTGGTGCGATGCTCCAGCGCCACTTTGATTCCCATAGCGAAGATCCCATCACAACCGGCACGCAATCGCATTGCGCGAGTTCAGCGCCATCCCGCGTTACCGGAGCGCGCGCGGCGCGGAACAGGGTTCACGACCCGCTCCACGCCGCGGCTGGACCGGTCGAACCGGACCGGGCGGCTCGGATCTGTCAGATTTGGCCCGCCCTCGAATCCAGGCCGTCGCGCACGCCGGGCGTCACTGCCCCTCGGGCCGGCTGCGTCGGACCACTCGGACACCGAGCTCGTCGGGCGGCACGGAATGACCCTTCTCGCAGCGGATTTCAACGGATGCGTCCGCGCCGCAGTCCAGATGGGTAAGCCGCAGCCGGGTGTTGTTGGGCAGATGGTTTCGGCCCCACTCGAACATCGCCCACACCACCGGCATGAAATCCCGGCCCGCGTCGGTGAGCACATACTCGTCTCGGACCCGCTGACCAGGCTCCTGATAGGGGCGTTTCTGCAGCATGCCGGCCGAGACGAGTTCGGAAAGGCGTGCCGAGGTCGCGGCCTTGGTGATTCCGACGCGACGGGCGAAATCGTCGAAGCGGGTGGTGCCGTAATAGGCCTCCCGCATGATCAGCATCGCCGACTTGGTCCCCGCCACCGCCATCGTCTTCTCGATCGGGCACTCCCCTATTGCCGACCATGCGTCACGGTCGGCCAGGGGGCCCAGGAGCACCGCCATAGGAATCATCCTCACTACTGAGTTGTTTCAACTATACCCAGGTGTCACAATCTGGGTACATATCAGTTTACTCAGCGGTGAGATTCAGGAGGAAATAATGACCGGATACTCGGACCGGGATGCAGTGATCATCGGGGCCGTCCGCACCCCGGTAGGCAAAGGCAAAGCCAACGGTGCCTTACACGACGTCCTGCCCGCAGATCTACTGGCCCACAGTCTGCGCGAGATCGTTGCCCGCACAGGGATCGATCCGGGCCGGGTCGACGACGTCATCGCCGGGGCCGTCACCCAGGTGGGCGACCAGGCGGTCAACATCGCGCGCAACGCGCTGCTCGGCGCCGGCTTCCCCGAGACCGTGCCCGGCACCACCGTCGACCGCCAGTGCGGCAGCAGCCAGCAGGCCATCAGCTTCGCCGCCCAGGGCGTCCTCGCCGGGGCCTACGACATCGTGATCGCCGCCGGCGTGGAGTCGATGAGCCGGGTGCCGATGGGCAGCTCGGTATTACCGGGCAGCAACCCGTTCGGCGCCGGCATGGCGCAGCGCTATCCCGAGGGTCTGGTGGCCCAGGGCATCAGCGCCGAACTGATCGCCGCGAAATGGAACCTGTCGCGCACCGAACTCGACGAATTTTCCGCAAGCAGCCATGAGAAGGCGGCCCGCGCCACCAAGGACGGCTTGTTCGACAATGAGCTCGCCCCGATCGCCGGACTCTCGACCGACGAGATCATCCGCCCGGGCACGACGGTGGAGACGTTGGCCGGTCTGCGGCCCGCGTTCTACAACGAGAGCTTCAAAGAGCGCTTCCCGCAGATAAATTGGGAGATCACACCGGGCAACTCGTCGCCGCTGTCCGATGGCAGCGCCGCGGTGATGATCACCAGCGGCGCGGTCGCCAAACGCCTCGGCCTCAAGCCGCTGGCCCGGATTCACACCACGACCGTGGTGGGATCGGACCCGCTGTACATGCTGACCGGCGTCATTCCGGCGACCGAGAAGGTGCTGGCCCGCGCCGGGTTGTCACTGCCGGATATCGACCTGTTCGAGGTCAACGAGGCTTTCGCGCCGGTGGTGCTGGCCTGGGCCAAGGACACCGGCGCCGACCTGGCGCGCACGAACGTCAACGGCGGTGCGATCGCGATCGGCCACCCGCTCGGCGCCAGCGGTGCCCGCATCATGACGACGTTGGTCAACGCGTTGGAGCAGCGCGGCGGTCGTTACGGGCTGCAGACGATGTGCGAGGGCGGCGGCATGGCCAACGCAACGATCATCGAACGGTTGTAGCCGCCCAACCAACCTCGAGTAGGCACGAACTGGCCGTCCCCACCGGGACGTCCAGTTCAGTGTCTGCGGAGTGGTACTGCAATACCATTTCTGACGCAATCGTGACGCCACGTCCCGCCAGGCCGGACAGCGGACAAGGCCCGAGCCGCACCGAAACTGGTGGCAACAGCTGTTCCGGCGACCTACGCCCGGGTCAGTTCGAACAGCGGGATGACCCGGCTGGTCTTGGCCTGGTAGTCGGCGAAGACAGGCACGACGTCGATGATCTTGGCGTACATCGCCTCCCGCTCCCCGGCGGGAAGTTCGCGCGCGGTCACATCGTAGGTGTCGGACCCGATCTCGACGTGCGCCCGCGCATCGGCGCGCAGGTTGTGCACCCAGGCCGGATTGCGATCGGCACCGGCGTACGACCCGAAGATGATCATCTTCCCGTCGATCCACTTGTAAGCCAGCGGCGACAACCGTGACTCGCCGGACTTCGCCCCCGTCGTGTGCAGAATCAGCAGGGTGCCACCCTCGAAGGGGCCACCGACTTTGCCACCATTGGCGCGGAATTCCTCGACGATAGTGCGGTTGAAGTCGGTGAGCGCGGCGACGTCGGAGGCGAGTTTGCTCTTGTCGATTTCGGTCATGTCGTCGGTCAAGACCCTTCGGGTTGGCTTCTCTTCCCCATACTTGGGTTGTGGTCCAGCTTATGCGGCCGGACTTCTCCCATCCTTGGACGATTCTTGGAAGGTACCCATGACCTCGGAGCTCGACTCCCCCATCCCCCGTTTCCATCTGGCAGTGCCTGTCGACGATCTCCAGGCGGCGCGGCATTTCTACGGCGACTTACTGGGTTGCGCGCGGGGCCGTAGCGCAGACACTTGGGTGGACTGGAATCTGTACGGCCACCAGCTGGTCACTCACCTCGTCGCCGACCCGCCCGCTCGTGCGCACAATCCGGTCGACGGACACGACGTTCCGGTACCGCATTTCGGCCTGATCCTGACGGTGCCCACGTTTCACGATCTCGCGACGCGACTGCAGTCCGCGCAAGTGCAATTCGCGATCGAACCGTACGTGCGGTTCGAAGGACAGACCGGCGAACAGTGGACGATGTTTCTCTACGATTCGGCGGGAAATGCCTTGGAGTTCAAGGCATTTGCCGATGACAGCCAGGTGTTCGCCACCTAGGCCGAAGCCGGCAACACCGCCTGGGTCTGTGTCACCCGTGCCACCCGTTTGCCGCGGTCATCGATCAGGTCCGTCTGTACGACTATCGTCATCCGCCCCACATGCAGCGGTGTGCACGTCGCAGCCACCACGCCGCCGCGGACCCCACGGAAGAAGTTCGTCTTCGACTCGATGGTAGAAGTGCCGGCATCCGGCGGCAGATTCAGGAAGGCACACACCGCACCGATGGTGTCGGCGAACGCCATCAACACACCGCCGTGCAACAGCCCGCCCGTCGTGCAACGGTCCGCAGCCCAGGCCATCGAACCCGTGACGCACGCCGCGTCGGCGTGGTCGATGGTGATGCCGAGCGTCGCTGCCAGCGGCATCTTCGCCGCGAAGTCCGTAGCCTCAGCATCAGGTGTCGTCATCGGGTCAGCGTTACGCACCGCGGCGCGTAAGGCGACTACCTAGGACGTAATGGCCGAGAATCCGGCCGCGAGCTCATACACCCGACGTCGCTCCTCATGGCCGCTCAGCAGCGGCATCAACACCAGATCGGTCGCCCCGGCATCTACGTACCGCGCCAGCCCGCGGGCGACGTCTTCGGCAGTCCCGATCAGAGCGAGGTCGACCACGCTGTCCACTCCCTCGCGGGCGTTGACGCGTTGGTACGACGGCACCTGGTCGTAGATGGCCATGGTCTCGACGGCGACCGCACGGGCAGCGTCGGCGCCCTCGCTGCCGTCCGTCACCGCGACGCTGACCAGACCGAACACCCGCGGGGCCGGCCGACCCACATCGGCCGCGGCCTTGCCGATGGTCGGAACGACGAACTCCTCGAGCGTGCGTGGGCCGGCGTAGGGCAGGGTGCCGTCGGCCAGCTCGCCGGTCACCTGCAGGGTCTGCGGGCCCATCGCGGCGACGTAGAGCGGGTAAGGCGCTGCGGACGGCAACGCGACCGGCATGACGTGTGGGTCCACTGCGGTGATGTGGGTGCCGCGGAACTCGACGGTTCCGATGTCACGCACCGCCCGGAGTACGGTCAGGTACTCCCGAAGCCGTTGGGCGGCTTGACTGGTGGATATGCCGAAAGCCAGCCCTTCGAGTACGGCGACGCCCAGTCCGAGACCCAGGCTGAAGCGACCGTGGGCGGCGGACTGCGCGGTCTGCGCGGCGGCCGCCAGGATCAGCGGATGGCGAGGGTTGATGGGTACCACCGAGGTCCCGACTCCCAACCCGGGGACCATCGCGCCGATCATCCCGGCGACCGCGATCGCGTCGAGGTCGAGTTGCTGTCCCAGCCACACCTGGCGCACACCGGCTTCGTACGCCAGTGCTGCCTGCGCCACGGCGTCGTCGACGACATGCTGGGCGGAACGATTCGGGGTCAGCAACACTCCAGTGGCCATGCTTCCACCGTGCGGTCCACCGGGCCGACGCGTCCAACGCCTCTTTCGCATCGGTCCATGCCTGATGGGCATGAACGCACGCTAAGCTGGCCCGGTGCCCGATGCCGGGTCCGATTCTGGGCTGTCCCCCGTCGACCTCGACCTGCGCGTGGTGCGGTACTTCGTCGCCGTCGCCGAATACGGCCACTTCGGCCGGGCCGCGGCGGCGCTGCACATGACCCAGCCATCGCTGAGCAGACAGATCCGTGGGCTCGAAAAGCAGCTCGGTGCAATGCTTCTGCTGCGGACGTCGCAGGGCAGCCGGCTGACCGACCCGGGCCAGGCGTTCCTGATCCATGCCCGGACGATGCTCGCCACCGCGGCTCGGGCCGCCGCGCACACCCGCGCCGCCGCGGCACCGCACACGATCACAATCGGATACACCACCAATCTCGTCATCGGAGCCGCCGTGCGTGAGCTGCGTCGACGTCATCCCGACGCCGAGGTAACCACCCGGCATCTGCCCTGGAACGGCGCCCACCCAGCGGTCACCGAGCACGTCGTTGACATCGCACTCACCCGCCTGCCCACCCCTGCCGAGGGCGTCGAGATCGAGGTCATCTACCAGGAACCGAGGGCGCTGCTTTTGTCACGGGAGCACCGATTGGCATCACGCGACGACGTCGAACTCGCGGACATCGCCGACGAGATCATGCCGAGGGTGAGCGACCCTGTGTGGGATGCATTCTGGCGCATCGACCCTCGGCCGGATGGTCGACCCGCACCGGACGGGCCCGTCCTCGACGACGCAGCCGATTTGTTCGATTACCTCACCGCGGGCGATGCGGTGCTGATCGTGCCCGCCGACAGTCGGGTTCCCGATCTGCAGCCAGAACTCACCACCATCCCGTTGCGAGACGTGAGCCCCGGCCAGGTGGCGTTGATGCACCGCACAGATGAATCCAGTTCCCTGGTCAGGGATTTCGGCGACTGCGCCAGGGAGCTCCTGGAGCCCGGGGAACCGAGCCCCCGCAGACGCTAGTTCGGCGTCGGCGCCTCGGCCTTGGGCGCATCGGTCTTGGGCGCCTCGGCCGACTTCGGTTTGGCATCCAAGCCGGACTCCTTGCGCTGCTGCGCGGTGATCGGCGCGGGCGCATCGGTCAGCGGGTCGATACCGCCGCCGGATTTCGGGAAGGCGATCACCTCGCGGATCGAGTCGACACCGGCCAACAGTGCAGTGATGCGGTCCCAGCCGAACGCAATACCGCCATGCGGTGGTGCACCGAAGGCGAACGCGTCCAACAGGAATCCGAACTGTTCCTGAGCTTCGGCGTTGTCTATTCCCATCATCGCGAACACCCGCTCCTGGATGTCGCGGCGGTGGATGCGGATCGAACCGCCGCCGATCTCGTTGCCATTGCAGACGATGTCGTAGGCGTTGGCCAGGGCGATACCCGGATCGGTGTCGAAAGTGGCCTCCGACTCTGGCTTCGGGGAGGTGAAGGCATGGTGCACTGCCGTCCACGCCCCGGAGCCGACGGCGACATCACCGGAGGCGGTGGCGTCGTCGGCCGGTTCGAACAGCGGCCAGTCGACCACCCAGGTGAAAGCCCAGGCGCTCGGGTCGATCAGATCGAGGCGGTGCGCGATCTCGATTCGCGCCGCGCCCAGCAGGGAGCGCGCCGACTTCGCCGAGCCGGCGGCAAAGAAGATGCAGTCACCGGGGCTGGCACCGACATGCGCGGCCAGTCCGTCCCGCTCGGCGTCGGTGAGATTCTTCGCGACCGGACCGGCCAGGGTGCCGTCCTCGGCGACCAGTACATACGCCAGCCCCTTGTGACCGCGTTGCTTGGCGAACTCCTGCCAGCCATCCAGCGTCCGACGCGGCTGCGACGCCCCGCCTGGCATGACGACCGCGCCCACGTACGGCGCCTGAAACACCCGAAAGGTGGTGTCGGAGAAGAACTCCGCGCACTCCACCAGCTCGACGCCGAAACGCAGGTCCGGTTTGTCGGAGCCGAACCTGCGCATCGCCTCGGCGTAGCCGATCCGCGGCAGCGGCAGCGGGACCTCGTAGCCGATCAACGCCCACAGCGCCGCCAGCACCTCTTCCGCCACCGCGATCACGTCATCGGCGTCGACGAAGCTCATTTCCATGTCGAGCTGGGTGAACTCCGGCTGGCGATCCGCGCGGAAATCCTCGTCGCGGTAGCACCGCGCGACTTGGTAGTAGCGCTCCATCCCGGCCACCATCAGCAGCTGCTTGAATAGCTGCGGGCTCTGCGGCAGTGCGTAGAACGAGCCCGGCTGCAGCCGGGCGGGCACCAGGAAGTCACGGGCGCCTTCGGGGGTCGAATGGGTCAGCGTCGGCGTCTCGATCTCGATGAAATCGTGTCCGGCCAGCACCCCGCGGGCGGCGGCATTGACCTTGGAGCGCAAGCGAATTGCCGCGCCGGGACCGTTCTCGCGGCGCAGGTCCAAGTAGCGGTACTTGAGCCGGGCTTCCTCACCCGCAGTCTCGTCGAGCTGGAACGGCAGCGGCGCGCACTCGCCGAGCACCGTCAGCGATGTCGCGTTGACCTCGATCTCACCGGTCGGGATCTCGGCGTTGGCGTTGCCGTCGGGCCGGACCTCGACGATGCCCTCGACGGCGATACAGAACTCGGCCCGCAGGCGGTGCGCCTGAGCCAGGACTTCACCGTCACGGAACACCACCTGCGACACCCCTGACGCGTCGCGCAGGTCGATGAAGATGACGCCACCGTGGTCGCGCCGGCGCGCCACCCAGCCGGCGAGCGTCACCTTCGCACCGGCGTCGGTGGCTCTCAACGATCCGGCGGTGTGACTGCGCAGCACAAAAACTCCCAAAAGTTGGATCTGGTAAGGCCTGATATGAGGACTGCAACAGTGTAGTAGTGGCAGTTTCGCCGGTACGTTGGCGTCGGTGGGAACCTCCATCGCACTTGTCGGCCCCGGCGCCATCGGCTCGACGCTCGGCGCCTACCTGCACGCCGCCGGAAACTCGGTGCTGATCTGCGGGCACACCCCGCGAGATTCTATCGAGGTGCGGCCCGACCCGGGCGTCGGCGATCCGATAGTCCTGCCCGGTCCGGTCCATACCGACCCAGCCGAGGTCGATGGCCCGGTGAACGTCGTGCTACTGGCCGTCAAGGACACCCAGAACGCGGCCGCCGAGCCATGGCTGAGCCGATTGTGCGACGAGCGGACCGTGGTGTGCGTGTTGCAGAACGGCGTGGAGCAGGTCGAGAGGGTCGGCCGGTACTGTCCCGGCGCCGCGGTGGTCCCCGCTGTCGTCTGGTTCTCGGCGCAGACCCAGCCCGAGGGTTGGGTACGGCTGCGGACCGGAGTTCGACTGGTCCTGCCCGCGTCCCAACCTGCAGAGAGGCTGGCCGACCTGCTGCGCAACGCGGGGGTGACGGCCGATCTGGATCCCGACTTCGCGACCGAGACGTGGCGCAAGCTGTTGACCAACGCCGTCGCCGGGCTGATGGTGCTGACCGGACGGCGCTCGGGCATGTTCCGCCGCGACGACATCGAGGCGCTGACCCGCCGTTACCTCGCGGAGGGACTCTCGGTTGCGCGCGCCGAAGGAGCCAACCTCGATGACAGCGTGATCGACGAGATCGTCACGATGTTCACCGCCGCACCCGAGGACCTGACGACGTCGATCCTGACCGACCGGGAGGCGAACCGACCGCTGGAATGGGATATCCGCAACGGCGTCATCCTGCGCAAGGCACGCGAACACGGCCTGCCTGTCCCGATCAGCGAGGTGCTCGTCCCGCTGCTCGCGGCGGCCGGCGACGGGCCGGGTTAGCGGTCGACACCGGCATCCTGGAACGGTCGATGCCGATCGAGGCGGCTCGGTAGCTCATCGCTGCGGTGACGGCCGACAATCCGGTGCAGCGCATGGGTGAGCCCGAGGAAGTCGCCAAGGCGATCCTGTTTCTCGGGATCGACGCCACCTACACCACCGACGCTGAGTTGGCGGTCGACGGCACATCCAAACTGTGAAGTGAACACATCGCCTAAGGTGTCTACCCGTGGCGAAAACCTACCCTTGCGAGCGCGTCGGCCTCGATTTCGCCGAGACTGCGCCATTCCGATTCGTCAGCACTGTCGATCTACCCATCACACCCGAGCAACTGTTCGAGGTGCTGGCCGACGCACAGTCCTGGCCGCAGTGGGCCTCGGTCATCACCAACGTCACCTGGACCAGCCCCGAACCCAGGGGCGTCGGGACCACCCGTACCGTCAGCATGCGCGGCAACATCGTCGGCGAGGAGGAGTTTCTGGCCTGGGAACCGTTCTCGCACATGGCTTTCCGCTTCAACCAAAGCACCTCTAACGCCATCTCGGCGTTCGCCGAGGATTACCGCGTGGTGCCGACCTCCGACGGTTGCCATCTGACCTGGGTGATGGCGATGAAGCCGAGCGGGTTCGCGGGCCGGCTGGGTATGACGATCGGCCAACCGGTCATGGGGTGGCTGTTCCAACGCTTCCTGCACAATCTGCGCCGCTACGTTAGCTAAGAGGTAGTCACCTAAGAGGTAGTCAGCGCACACCCGCCCACGCCGAACGCCTGACCGCGTCCGGATCCTCCACGGTGATATCGCGGCCGGTCTCGATGACCCGGGTGGCCCGCCGGGTGACGTCGTAGCGCTCCCAGTCGTCAGCCCAGGCTGCACCTTCGTGCCAGCCCTTGGTGGCGAAGCTCAGCCACGTCCGTTGCATGCGCCGCCCCACCGCCGGTTGCACCCGCCGGCCCAGCGGATGCAATTTACGGCCCAGATACGAGCCGTAACTGTGCTGGATGTGCACGATTTCGCTGCCGTGAGTGGCGCCGAGACCCAATGCCCGCAGCGTCCACGTTGCGTGATCGAAGCGGTAGACGTAGGTCGGCGCGTGCTCGCTGTAGGCGTCGGCGAACTCCCACATCGGGGCGCTGAACATGACGTCGGAGCCGATGGCGATCAGCGCCGCGCGGCGCGGATAGTCCGGATATGCGGCAAGCACCTCCGCCTTGGCAGCCGGGGCCTGACGGGCGAAGTAGGCCTGGACGCTCTCGACCGTGGTCGGCAACATCGGTGGCTTGGTCCAGGCGAACATCGACGCCTCGTGGCTGTTGGTCCCCACGATCAGTGGGACGCGGTGGATCTCACCGCACGCCGCAGCGTCGATCGGATGCCGCGGTAACAGGTCGACACCGTATGTCAGTCCGTAGGCGAGCGTGGGCGTGGTCGCGGCACTCTCGCCCTGCAGCACACCCGCGGCCCGTCGCAGTCGCCGCTGGGGCAGCGCCTTGAGCTCGGCGGCATTCGCGCCGACCTCGTGCAGAAACCGTTGCGCCTGCTCGGCGCGGGTGTCGACGTCGGCGATCAGCGGTAACGCGGGACTCTGCGCGATCGCCCTGGCAAACAGCCCCTCGGCCGCGGGGCTGGCCAGCAGCGCCAGCACCGACGTCGCACCGGCAGATTCTCCGAACACGGTGACCCGGTCGGGGTCACCGCCGAATGCGGCGATGTTCTCGCGTACCCACTGCAATGCGGCGATCTGGTCCCGCAGGCACAGATTGTCGTCGAAACCCGCACCGAGCGAACCGAGTTCGAAACCGCCGAAGACACCGATGCGGTAGGTGACATTGACGACCACCACATCGCCGGTGGCGGCCAGCCGCGAGCCGTTGTAGAGCTGCAGTTGGCCTGCGCCGTAGACGAACGCGCCGCCGGGAATCCACACCATCACCGGTAGCGATCCCGACGTGTCCGGCGACCAGACTGTCACTGTCAGACAGGCCTCGTCGCGCACCTTCGGGTCGTCGCGGCCGCCACCGACGAAGGAGCGGCCCTGGGGCGGCAGCGGGCCGTGTTCGATCGCGTCCCGAACACCGGTCCAGGGTCGCAACGGCGCGGGCGCCAGGAAGCGGCGATCTTCCACCGGCTGCTGGGCATAGGCGACCCCACGCCACACGGCGACGCCGCCCTCGGTGGTTCCCGCAAGTGTGCCTGCCGACGTGTGCGCAACGCTCGAGAGTTCGGCGACGACGGCCACGCACTGAATCGTAGTGTGAAAAGCTGGACCTGGCCGGGACCGCCAGCAGCGCGGCTCCAACGACACACCGGGCCGCACGCAGACGGAGGGTGCCCATGACCTTCAACGAAGGTATGCAGATCGACACCAGCACCACGTCGAGCAGCGGCGGCGGTGGCGGCCGCGGTGGACGTGGTATCGCCATCGGCGGCGGGGTCGGCGGCCTGGTGATCGTCGTGCTCGCGCTGCTGTTGGGCGTGGACCCCGGCACCGTCCTCAACCAGCAGCCTGCCGGCCCGCAGAACGCGGGAGGTCCGGGCTTCGATGTCAGCCAGTGCAAGACCGGCGCGGACGCCAACAACAACGTGGACTGCAACGTGATCGCCACCGGCAACTCCGTGGACGCGGTGTGGGCCCAGCTACTGCCCGGCTACACCCGACCGCACCTGCGACTGTTCAAGGACTCCGTGCAAACCGGATGTGGTCCTGCCGACAGTGCGGTCGGACCGTTCTACTGCCCGCCCGATCAGACCGTCTATATCGACACGGACTTCTTCCAGGTGTTACAAGACCAATTCGGCTCCAGCGGAGGACCATTGGCCAGGGAGTATGTGGTCGCCCACGAGTACGGGCATCACGTCCAGAATCTACTCGGCGATATCGGGAAGGCCCAGCAGGGCGCTCAGGGCGCCCAAGGCAACAGCGTGCGTACCGAATTGCAGGCCGACTGCTACGCCGGTGTGTGGGCGCACTATGCGGCCATCACCAAGCAGGCCGGCACCAATGTGACGTTCCTACAGCCGTTGACCGACAAGGACATCGCCGACGCGCTCTCGGCCGCCTCATCGGTGGGCGATGACCGTATCCAAAAGCAGGCGACCGGCCGGGTGAACCCGGAGTCCTGGACGCATGGGTCGTCGGCGGAGCGACAGAAGTGGTTCACCACGGGCTATCAGACCGGCGACCCCAAGAAGTGCGATACCTACAACGCCACCAACCTTGGCTAGCGCTGCGACCGATGCAGAGCGAGGCACGAGCGATGAGGAGGAGCAGCGCAATTGGGTAGCGCTGCGACCGATGCAGAGCGAGGCACGAGCGATGAGGAGGAGCAGCGCAATTGGGTAGGACTGGGACCGCGGTCGATGCAATCGCGGAACACTACGTCGAGACCTTCGCTGCGTTGGATCCCTGCGCGGCAACCGAACTCGGCATCATCGGTACGAAGACGAACTATGACGAGGATCTGACCGACTACTCCCCCGCCGGCGTCGAAGCCCGGGCCGACGCAGCCAGGGCAGCCCTGCGCGCGCTCAACGGCGCCGAGCCCGTCGACGATGTCGATCACGTCACCATCGCCGCCATGCGGGAACGCCTCGGCATCGCGGTCGAATTACACGATGCGGGGCTGGATCTCGGTGAACTCAATGTCATCGCTTCCCCGTTGCAGACCCTGCGGGATGTCTTCGACCTGATGGCGACCGATACCGACGACGACTGGTCGGTGATCGGCAGCCGACTCGGCCGGATACCGGAGCGGGTGGACGGTTACCTGGCCGGACTACGCGCCGCGGTCTTGTCAGGGCATGCGCCGCCGCAACGGCAGGTGCAGCGCGGCATCGCCCAAGCCGCCCGCACCCAGTCGCTTTTCGTCGATATGGTGACCGACGCACCGGTGGTCAGCGCTGCGCTGAGGGACGAGTTGCTCCGGCAGGCGCAGGGCGCTGCGGCGGCTTATGCCTCATTGGCCGGGGCTTTGCGCACGGAGATTGCCCCGGCGGCCCGTGCCCGAGACGCCGTCGGACGCGACGAGTACCGGTTGTTCTCGCGGTCGTTCCTCGGCTCGTCGGTGGACCTCGACGAAACCTACGAGTGGGGTCTGCGACAACTGGAAAACATTGTTGCCGAACAGGAGTCGATCGCACAGCGGCTCTACCCCGGCTCATCGGTGGCCGAGACCCTGCGCCGACTCGACACCGAGCCCCGCTACGTCATCGAGGGCACCGAGGCGCTGCAGCAATGGATGCAACAGCTCTCCGATCGCGCGGTAGACGCCCTGGCCGGCACCCACTTCGAGATCGCCGAACCGCTGCGGACCCTGGAGTGCCGGATCGCACCGACTCAGAACGGCGGTATCTACTACACCGGACCGTCGGAGGACCTGAGCAGGCCGGGCCGGATGTGGTGGTCGGTGCCGCCAGGCGTGGACACGTTCCACACCTGGCAGGAGACGACGACGGTCTTCCACGAGGGCGTGCCCGGGCATCACCTGCAGATCGGGCGCGCGGTGGCCCTGGCCGGCGACCTCAACCGCTGGCGCAGACTGGCCTGCTGGGTTTCCGGCCACGGTGAGGGCTGGGCACTCTACGCCGAACGCCTGATGGCCGAACTTGGCTGGCTAGACGATGCCGGCGCCCGGATGGGAATGCTTGACGCGCAACGCTTCCGGGCCGCCCGGGTGGTAATCGACATCGGCGTGCACTGCGAGATGAGGGCACCCGACGGCGGCGTGTGGGATCCGGAACGCGCCTGGCAGTTCCTTACTTTTCACAGCGCGATGGCCGAGGACAATCTGCGGTTCGAACTGGACCGGTATCTGGGCTGGCCCGGCCAGGCGCCGTCGTATGCGATCGGTCAACGTATCTGGCAACAGCTGCGCGATACCGTGACCGGGCGTGGTGTGACGCTCAAGGATTTCCACAGCCGGGCGTTGGATCTCGGCGGGCTGCCGCTGGACGTACTCCGCGACGCCGTCCAGTGATTTCGGCGTGTTGCTAACCGCTGACCGGTCGAATACACACCCAAATCACAAGCGCGACTGTGCCTTGATCGAGGTATCGGTGGTGCGTAGCGGCCGAATCAGACCTTCCTGGGTGAACGACGCGATCAGCTCACCCTCTTCCGTGTGCACTGCGCCGCGCACATAGGACATGCCCGCCCCGACCTGAGTGCTCTCGTGGGTGTACAGCAGCCAGCCATCCCAGCGCACCGGCTCGTGGAAGCTGACCGTGACGGTCATCGGAGCAGTCGACACCGTCAGGTGCGCTTGGGCGGTGCCGATCCCCTCGTGCGCCCGCATGGTGGTGGAGATCCCCAAATGGCCGGTGAAATAGGCGATCAATGCCTTCGCCAGATCATCGCGACTGGGGATCGGGTCGTAATGCAACCACGCGTAGAGCTCAGGCGGCCCGACCTCGTCGGGGCTGTTGACGTCGACGACGTCGACCAGCCGCAGTTCACGTCCCGTCATCGGCATCCTCGCGACGTTCGCATCGGCCGGCGCGGGCACCGCCGGCCGCGGCAAGTGGTGGGTGATCACATCATCGGACGGCACATCGGCGAGCACCGTCACGGTGATGCACCGTTTTCCGTTCTGCGCTGCGCTGACAACGGTGGTGGCCACCGACCGGCCCTCGTGTACCACGTCGAGTGCCAACTCGACCGGTGCGCCGACGAATACGGCGCGGCTGAACACGGCGTGCACCGAGCGAATCGATTTGTCCGGCAACCGTTTGGCGACCGCGACGATCGCCTGCGCAAGCACTTGCGTGCCCTCCACGACCTGGCGGTCATCCTCGCCGGCTCGACCGGTGTCGGCGGTGACGTCGTCGCCGGCGAGGTCCACATCGAACAGATCGAGCAATTCGCCCAGCGTCCACAACACTTGCGCGGATCCCGTTGTCACGTCTGCCACCCCTCACCAGGCCCGTCCAGGACCCACCGTCTGTTCCGATACCAGTTGCCGCCCAGAGGCATTCGTCGCACAGCCGGTGCCGCGGCATCCGATCCGGGCGTGATCGGAGCCCGGCCAATCCGGTCATGGGTCCAGAACAGTAGCCCGTCATCACCCTGTTGCGCTAGGCACCCGCTCAGCGCTGACGACCGTCGCGCCCCCACGGCGTAAGGACCTGGGGGCGCCCCCAGAGCCGGTAGCCTCGTGCTCCAAGCAAGCGGACAATCAGCCGCACGACACCGTCAGGGGCGTTCATGGCGAAGGCGAGCGGAGGCGAACCGCGGCAGCCGGACGGCGCGCCCGCGCTCGGTCCCGGCCGGGCCCGAGCGGAATCGCGCGGAAACAGTTTCATGAAATCGGCACTGGCGATCCTCGGCGAGACCGGTCGCACCGACTTCACGGTGCTCGAAGTGGTCGAGCGTTCCAAGACCTCGCTTCGGGCGTTCTACCAGCACTTCGCCACCAAGGACGAACTGCTGCTGGCGCTCATCGACAAGATCATGTCGGAATCCACCGAGCGGTGGCGGGCCGAGACATCGTCACTGACCGCGACCGACGCGCTGCGCCGGATCGTCCAACGGCTCAGCGCACCCGCGTCGTCGAGCACCCAAGAAGGCATCAACAGGGGCCTGACCTTCTACAACGACCACCTGCAAGAGACCAAGCCCCGCGAATTCGCCAGGGTGCTGGAGCCACTGCACGACCTCATTCGCGACATCCTGCGCCGGGGTATCGCCGACGGTTCCTTCCGTTCGAACATCGAGGTTGACACCGCTGCCGCGATCTTTATGCAGACCGCCCTCGGCGCGATGCGACTGCGGAACCTGAGCAGGGAACTGACCGGCGTAGAGATCGACAGCGACGCCATCTACGACTTCTGCGTCCACGGCCTGGCCAGCTAGAACGCCGCAAAAATTGCCCGGTGCGACCCCACTGTTTCCGCAGGTCCACGAGTGGTAACGTCATTACCGTTACGGTGGTAACGTCGTTACCAGCAGCGGCTTCAGTCACGTTTGAGCCGATGTTTCGCGCACGACTTCAGGAGGCAGATATGCCATCACGCGAACTGTCCTATCCGGTATTCGACGCCGACAACCACTTCTATGAGCCCAAAGAGGCGCTGACCCAGTTCCTGCCCGAGCACCGCAAGGGCGTCATCGACTACATCGAGGTCCGCGGCCGGACCAAGATCATGGTCCGCAACCAGGTCAGCGACTACATTCCCAACCCCACATTCGAAGTGGTCGCCCGCCCCGGCGCCCAGGAGGATTACTTCCGGCACGGCAGCGGCGGCAAAAGCTACCGCGAGGTGATGGGCAAGCCGATGAAGGCCATTCCGGCCTTCCGCGACCCGGCCGCTCGGCTCGAAGTCCTCGACAGTCTCGGCCTGGACTACACACTGATGTTCCCGACGCTGGCGTCCCTTGTCGAAGAACGACTCAAGGACGATCCCGATCTGATCCTGGACATCGTCCACGGCCTGAACCAATGGATGTATGAGACCTGGCACTTCAACTACGAGAACCGAATCTTCTCCACCCCGGTCATCAACCTGGGCGACGTCGACCGCGCCCTCGAGGAACTCCAGTGGTGCCTGGAGCGCGACGCCAAGACCGTCCTGGTCCGGCCCGCACCGGTGCCCGGCTACCGCGGCAGTCGCTCGCTGGGATTGCCCGAATTCGATCCGTTCTGGGATGCCTGCGTCAAGGCCGGCATCCCGGTGTCGATGCACGCCTCCGACAGCGGGTACTCGAACTATCTCAACGACTGGGAGCCCGGCAGCGAGTTCAAGCCCTTCTCGCCCACCTCGTTCCGGATGGTCGCGATGGGCAAGCGTCCCATTGAGGACACCATGGCGGCGCTGGTCTGCCACGGCGCGCTGACCCGCAACCCGGACCTGCGCATCCTCTCGGTGGAGAACGGCGGGTCATGGGTGCCGTACCTCTTCTACCAATTCAAGGATGTCTACGCGAAAATGCCTGATCTGTTCCCCGAGGATCCGATCCAGGCGTTCAAACGTTGCGTCTACGTCGCGCCATTCTGGGAGGACAATTTCAAGGAGATGGGCGACCTGATCGGCATAGACCACGTCATCTTCGGTTCGGACTGGCCGCACCCCGAGGGTCTTTCCGATCCCATCAATCTGGTCTCCGACCTGGAAGCACACGGACTCGACGAGGATGGTGTGCGCAAGGTGATGGGCGCCAACATGATCGATCTGTTCAAGGTGCCGAACCGGATCGTCCACAAGCCGGACGTGCCCGCGCTTGTCCTGGCCTGATCCGAAGAATTCAGCCCTGCGAACGTGCGCGTCGGAATCCGCCGCGCACGTTCGCAGCTTGAGAAAGCGAGCACGACACCGTGACTGAGGCCACCTCCCCGGAACGACTGCTGTTCGCCTCCACCACGCAGGCGTTCCTGGAAAAGGAAATGCCACTCGGTCGTGTGCGCGAATTGCATGCGGCCGGAGTCGCTTTCGATCCCAATTGGTGGCGCCGTGCCGCCGAGCTGGGCTGGGCGAGTCTACTGGTTCCCGATGAACTCGGCGGCGGCAGCGTGTCAGGCGACGGCGTGCAGGACGTGGCGCTGGTGGCCGAGCAGATCGGCAGAACCGTCGCCCCCGGTCCGTTGCACCCGGTCAGCACCGTGCTGGCCGGCCTCGTCGACGCGCGCACCGGCCCGGTGCACACAGGGCTCATCGAAGCTCTGATCGCCGGTGAGGCGGTGGCGACGTGGGCCGTGTACGAGCCGGGCCGAAGCTGGGCGCCGCTGACACCGGGGGTCACCGCGACCCGCACCGCTAGCGGGTACCGCCTCGACGGCGTCAAGGATCGGGTCGAAGCCGGCGCCGAGAGCGCCGTGCTGCTGGTGGTCGCGGCACTCGATGGCCAGCCGCTGCAGTTCCTGGTCGACACCGACGCCGCGGGTGTCAGGATCGATTCCCAAAAATCCATCGACCTGGTCAAGCGTTACGCCCGAGTGCAATTCGATGCTGTCGAGGTCGACGACGCGGCAGTGGTAGGCACCGCCGAGACCACACCCGCTCTGATCTCCCGCCAAAGCCAGATCGCCCAGATCCTGCAGTGTGCCGAAGTCGTCGGCGTCCTGGAGGCGGTGTTCGACATGACTGTGCAATGGTCTCTCGACCGGCATTCGTTCGGTCGGCCGCTGGCGTCGTACCAGGCACTGAAACACAAATTCGCCGACATGAAGATCTGGCTGGAGACCAGCCGGGCCACCGCCCGGGCCGCCGTCAACGCGGTCGCGGAACGCAGCACCGATGCGGACTTGTCGGCCAGCGTCGCCAAGTCCTACATCGGCGAGCACGCGCCCGGGATGTTGCAGCTCTGCATCCAACTGCACGGCGGTATCGGGGTCACATGGGAGCACGACCTGCATCTGTATCTGCGTCGAGTGTCGTTGTACCGCTCCCTGTTCGGCACGCCGGAAGAGCACAACCTGCGCGTGTATGCCATCACCAAGGCACTGGAGGCCGCCTCATGACCGAAGTGACTGATCTCTCACGGGCACCGACTGACGTCGAGACCGTCGAGCAGTTCGCCGAGCGGGCACGCATCTGGCTGGCGGCGAATATGCCCGTCATCGACCCGGCGAATCGCCCGGACGCCGACCGTGGTGCCGATGCGCCCTGGCTGCGAGCACGTCAGCTGCAGAAGATGCTCTACGCAGGCGGTTTTGCCGGTATCTGCTTTCCGCGCGAGTACGGCGGCTTGGGCCTGCCCTATGAGTACCAGAAGGCCTTCGACGCGGCCTCTCGCGGCTACGAGCTACCGGTCATCCTCAACGTGCCAACGTTCACCATTTGCGCGGCAACGCTTTTGGATACCGGTAGCGAGGAGCAGAAGCGCCAGCGCATCGGCGCAGCTCTGCGCGGCGAGGAGATCCTGGTCCAGCTACTCTCCGAGCCCAGTGGTGGCTCCGACCTCGCCGGCGTGATCACCAGGGCCGACCGGCACGGAGACAAGTGGATCATCAATGGCGCAAAAACGTGGAGTACCAGTGCTTTTGCCGCCGACTACGGCCTGCTGCTGGCTCGCACCGATTGGGATGTACCCAAACACGAAGGCCTGACCATGTTCCTGGTGCCCATCAAGAGCCCGGGCATCACGATGCGTCGGATCAAACAGGTCGATGGCGGTGACGAATTCTGCGAGGAGTTCTTCGACGACCTGGAGCTCGGTGACGATGCCGTCGTCGGAGCGGTCAACGACGGTTGGGCCGTCGCTTCCCGACAGCTGCACCACGAGCGTCGTGCGGTGGGCGGCGGCTCGGAATTCGCCAGTGGGATCGGCGCCGAAGGCGAAACCGACCAGCTCATCGATTACGTCGAATTGCTGGCGCGGACCGGTCAGGCCGATAGCGAACGCGCACAGGAAATAGCCGGCCGTGCCCTGGTTCGGCGCCACGTGCAGGTCCAGCTGGTCGACCACGTGTTCCACTCCATGCAAGACGGGTCACTGCCGCCGGCCGCCGGGTCCATCATCCGCATCGCGCATGCCGAGACCGTCCAGTTCGAAATCGACACCGCCGTGGCCCTCACCGGCGGCGCAGGCGTCGTCGACGATGGGACGGGCCTTTTCACCTACGTCAGCCGCTTCCTCTCCCGCCAGGCCGCGTCGCTCGGCGGCGGCACGACCGAGATCGCCCGCAATATCATCGGCGAGCGCATCCTGGGCTTCCCCAGGGAGCCGGCGGCCGACCGTGGTGTCCCGTTCAACCAGGTGAAACGCGGCCGCCAGTAGACACGAATCGCTACTGTGTTCACTGCACACGGCAGTCGAACTTCAGGAGCATGCATGAGCCAGCCCACGACCGACGTTTCCCCCGCACTCGCCGCATCGCAGGGCTCATGGAAGGCAGTGCAGTCGCACGACCGCGAAGCATGGCTCGCGCTGATGGCCGACGATGTGGTGATCGAGGACCCCATCGGCGAGGCGATCACCAATCCGGACGGTAACGGTGTGCGGGGCAAGGAGGCGGTCCGTGCCTTCTATGACACCAACATCGCCACCAACAATCTGCGGATCACCTGCGAGGAGACGTTCCCGTCCAGCTCCCCCAACGAAATCGCGCACATCCTGATCCTGCGCAGCGAATTCGAGGGCGGCCTGTCCAGCGAGGTCCGCGGAGTGTTCACCTACCGCGTCAACGACGCCGGTCAGATCGCCAACATGCGCGGCTACTGGAACATGGACGTCATGACCTTCACCCAGGCATCGAAGGACTGACGCTAGAAAAGCGTGTCCTGCAGCGCCCCGGCGGAAGGGGCGATTGGGGCGTGCTCTTTGTCCGGTGGCCGCTGAGTGCGACGCCGGTCCCCCGTGAGGCCGTGAGCGCTCAGTAACGGCTGCACCCGTTCCCGCAGCGCGTTGCGGTAGCCAGGCGGC
Source organism: Mycolicibacterium komossense (assembly GCF_025822605.1). Lineage (GTDB taxonomy): Bacteria > Actinomycetota > Actinomycetes > Mycobacteriales > Mycobacteriaceae > Mycobacterium > Mycobacterium komossense. Next base: position 527,687 of record NZ_JACKTY010000028.1, read on the forward strand.
AGATAAGCACCCCGCCGATAGAGGTCCCGGTATGTGCCGACGAGTTCGGGGTGCGAGGCTCCCAGCCATGACATGAACCAGCCTCGCGTCGAGCCGCGCAGATGCAGTCCGAACACCGTCGCTCCGGTGGCGCCCGCTGCGGCGATCTGACCCAGCAGCGTGTCGAGGTGTTCGACCGAATCGGTCAGGTGCGGCAAAACCGGTGCGACCATCACCTGGCAGTCGAGTCCGGCATCGCGGATCGCAGAGATCAGCGCGAGACGGGCCGACGGGGTCGGTGTCCCCGGTTCGACATCTCGGTGCAGCTGCGCATCGCCAACGGCGAGTGACACCGACACCGACACCGGCACCCGCCGTGCCGCATCCACCAGTTGCGGCAGATCTCTGCGCAACAGGGTGCCCTTGGTCAGAATCGACATCGGCGTACCCGAATCGACCAGGGCACCAATGATTCCCGGCATCAGCGCGTATCGACCCTCGGCCCGCTGGTATGGATCGGTATTGGTGCCCAGTGCGACGGTCTCACGCCGCCACGACGGCCGGCACACTTCTCGGCGCAGCACCTCGACGACGTTCGTCTTGACCACGATTTCGGTGTCAAAGTCGTTGCCGGAGTTCAGATCCAGGTATTCGTGCGTCGGCCTGGCGAAACAGTATCGACAGGCGTGTGAGCACCCGCGGTAACCGTTGACGGTGTAGCGAAACGGCAGCATCGAAGCATCCGGAACCTTGTTCAGTGCCGATTTGCACAGCACCTCATGGAAGGTGATGCCGTCGAACTGCGGGGTGCGGACACTGCGAACGAAACCGATCCGCTTCAGGCCGGGCAGCGCACCGTCGTCAACATCCACTCCCTGGGCAGCCCACCGCATAGAGCAATGCGAACATATGTTCGATCCACTGTCAAGGATGCCCGGCGGATCCGCGAGTTTGGCCGCCCGCTTCCCCATCTATGGACTACGTGCTAAAATTTTTCAAGGATGCTTTCTGCATTCTCATTCAAGTGAAAGTAAGTACAAGAATATGACACAGGGAACTGTGAAATGGTTTAACGGCGAAAAGGGCTTCGGCTTCATCGCACCCGACGACGGCAGCGCGGATGTCTTCGTCCACTATTCTGAGATCCAGGGCAGCGGATTCCGTTCGCTCGAGGAGAACCAGCGGGTCGAGTTCCAGGTCGGCCAGGGCGCCAAGGGCCCCCAGGCAACTGGAGTCACCGCAGTCTGAGCTTCAAAACCTATGGGCCGGCCGGGAATTCATTCCCAGTCGGCCCATAGGTCGTTTTGCAGCTAGTGAGGTGCGATTCGCACTGCGCACGCGGCCGAAGCCGAGCCTCAGCTCGGCTTCGGACCCGCGTTCGGCGTGGTCGAGTTCGCAGAATCGGAGAAGAGCGACGTATTCACCGGGCGATCGACGATATCGCTCGACGAAATCGGCTCGTTGACGACGGGATGCGAAAAAAGGTTGCTGTCATCCATAGATCAATTCCTTTGATTTAAAGGTATTCCAGACTTTTGAGCCCGCCTGGCCGGAAGTGCGACGAATTTTTCGCGTCGGGGCCGGCGGCACTAACACCTCGAGCTTACACCTGCCCCACAAAAGAGGGCCGCCGCGGTGGACTGCGCGTCCCCCACGGCGGCCCGGATGGCCACTGAACTCAGCCCGACACTGCTGCGCGGGGCGGCCGTGTCACCACTGGCCGAGCTGGCACTGAAGGTTGTAGGGACCGTCCTGGGCCACTGCGATCTGCCCGTCGATGGCGATGTCGCAGTGCGGATTCGGGGCAGCTTGGCCGCCGTGCGTCGTGCTGCTCACTGTGAGAATGGCCCACTGAGGATCCGCAAGCGTGGTGGTGAAGGTCCACGGCTGACCGGCCGTCAGATGAATCGGCTCCTGCTTGACGAAGGAGTACGCGTCGGCGTTGTAGGCCGCCTTGTTCGGAGGTTGTGACGTCAGATAGAAGAGCTGGAAGTCGGCGTCCCCCGCCGAGGTGAGGGTGTATGTCACCTGGTGGCCGGCCGGATCGGCCATCGCTGTGGCCTGGCTGGCTACACATCCCGCGGCGGCTACCAATGCTGCCGTACCGACGATTGCTCCGACTCTGCCCTTCGCATGTCCCATGTTCGTCATATCCCTCGACGGTACCGGAGCGTTACATCCCCGTCTGCCGTGCCTGGGGCCGGCCCACCGGTCCACGGTGAACAGATCAGGGCAAAACCCATGGATTGCGCACCTCCGCAAACCGCGAAATCGGAGGGCGCACCCGGCGTCCGGGCCACCGCCGGCCGGGCCACCGCCGTTGGGACAGGCACCCAGTCGGCATTCAACGCGTCTAGCCGAAACGCGAAATCACCTCGGCGACAACCGTATCCGCGGCGACATCGACTTGCTCGCCGGTCGACAGGTTCTTGACACCGATGGTGCCTGCCTCGATATCGCGGTCGCCGGCGACCAGTGCCAGCGTCGCACCTGAGCGGTCGGCAGCGCGCATCGCACCCTTGACCCCGCGATCGCCGTAGGCCAGATCAACCCGCACACCCGACGACCGCAGCGACGCGGCCACCTTCACGAGCGCAAGCTTGGCCTGCTCCCCCAGCGGAACACAGAACACGTCGACCCGGGCGGGCGACCCGACCGTCTTGCCCTCGGCCTTGAGCGCGAGCATCGTGCGATCCACGCCGAGACCGAACCCGATCCCGGACAGGTCCTGCCCGCCGAGTTGACTCATCAAGCCGTCGTAGCGGCCGCCGCCGCCGATCCCGGACTGCGCACCGAGCCCGTCATGCACGAACTCGAACGTCGTCTTGGTGTAGTAGTCCAGCCCGCGCACCATCCGGGGATTGATCACATAGGGCACAGCGAGGGCGTCGAGGTAGCCCAGGACCGAGTCGAAATGCTCTTTGGCGTCTTCGGAGAGATGGTCGAGCATCAACGGCGCCTCAGCGGTCATCTCCTTGATCTCCGGCCGTTTGTCGTCGAGCACCCGCAGCGGATTGATCTGGGCGCGCGCCCGGGTGACCTCGTCAAGGTCGAGGCCGAAGAGGAATTCCTGCAGCAACTCGCGGTACGCCGGTCGGCAGCTGTCATCGCCGAGCGAGGTGATCTCCAGGCGGAACCCGTCGAGGCCCAAGGACCGGAACCCGGCGTCGGCGATGGCGATCACCTCGGCATCCAAGGCGGGGTCGTCGACGCCGATCGCTTCGACTCCAACCTGTTGAAGCTGCCGGTACCGACCGGCCTGCGGCCGCTCGTAGCGGAAGAAGGGACCCGAGTAGCAGAGTTTGACCGGTAACGCGCCGCGATCGAGTCCATGCTCGATGACCGCGCGCATCACCCCGGCGGTGCCTTCCGGGCGCAGCGTCACCGACCGCTCGCCACGATCGGCGAAGGTGTACATCTCCTTGGAAACCACATCCGTGGACTCACCGACACCGCGCGCAAACAGTGCGGTCTCCTCGAAGATCGGCAACTCCACATCGCCGTAGCCGGCCAGCCGCGCGGCAGCCAACAGACCGTCACGCACGGCGACGAACTGTGCCGAATCCGGCGGCAGGTAGTCGGGTATGCCCTTGGGGGCTCGAAAAGACTGCGACTCGCTCACGTCATCCTTTTGAGATACGGGTTGAACCGGCGCTCGGCGCCGATCGTGGTGGATATGCCGTGACCAGGTAGTACCACGGTTTTGTCATCGAGCACCATCAGTTTTGCCCTGATCGAAGCCAGTACCTGCCGCAGGTCTTCGCCAGGGTTGTCGCCTCGCCCGATGGTCCGGCACAGCAGCGTGTCGCCGGTGAACGCCACGCCGACGTCGCCTTCGTCGGATTCGGCGGTCACCCGAAACACCACCGAACCGGCGGTGTGGCCAGGGGTGTGATCAACCGTGACGAGGATATCGGCGATCCGCAGCTCCGCGGCATCGGCGATGTCGATGATCTGTTCCGGCAGGCCGCCATGCTGGTCAGCGAGCAGTGAACGGTCGGCCGCGTGCAGATAGGCCGGGACCTCCCAACCGTCGCACAATTCGGTCACCGATGCGGTGTGGCTGGGGTGGCCGTGGGTCAACAGCACCGCAGCGGGCGTCAGCTCGTTGACGTCGAAGTAGTAGTCCAGGGTCGCCACCACATCCACGCCCGGATCGATGACGATGGCTTCGGCGCCGGAGCGCGGCGCGAGGAGATAACAGTTCGCCTCCGAGGCCCCAGTAGCGAACCCGGTGATCAGCACGTCGAACAGTTTCCCATCTGCTGTTCATGCGGGTCGGCCCGCCTCTGTTCAGGTACGACTGGCACACTCGGTGCGAGATATCCGGCCAGAGCTATTGGAGGACAGTCGCGGTGCCGACGAACGAACAACGGCGTGAGACAGCCAAGCGCAAACTCGAGCGGCAGCTGGAGCGCCGAGCTGAGCAGGAGCGCAAGCGCAGGACGATGACGATCATCGGCGGCGTCGTCGCCGTGGTCGTGGTGATCGCCGCCGCCGCCGGCACGTACTTCGTCACCCATAAAGATTCGGGTGCCGCGACCGCGTCGGCCGATTCCAGCACCCCGACCTCGGCAGCGCCGGCCCCCGACGGTGGCCCGACCGCCGCCCCGCCGGCCACCGGCAAGTTGCCGGCGTTCACCCCGTCGGCCTCGACCGGCGCCAACTGCCAGTACCCGGCCGCAGAGGCAGCCAGCAAGCCGAACAAACCGCCGCGCACCGGCAAGGTACCCACCGATCCCGGCGAGATCAGCGCCAGCATGAGCACCAACCAGGGCAACATCGGCCTGCAACTCGACAACGCCAAGGCGCCGTGCACGGTGAACAGCTTCGCCAGCCTGGCATCGCAGAACTACTTCGACAACACCCCGTGCCACCGGCTGACGACGTCGGACAGCCTGGCGGTGCTGCAATGTGGTGACCCGACCGGGCAGGGCACCGGCGGTCCCGGCTATCAGTACGCCAACGAGTACCCGACTGATCAGTACCCGGCGGGCGATCCCGGCCTGCAGCAGCCGGTGATCTATCCCCGTGGCACCCTGGCCATGGCCAACGCCGGCCCAGGCACCAACGGCAGCCAGTTCTTCCTGGTCTACAAGGATTCCCAGCTGCCGCCGCAGTACACCGCGTTCGGCACGATCGACGCGACCGGGTTGGCGACGCTCGACAAGATCGCCGCGGCGGGCACGGCAGACGGTGGCCCGGACGGCAAGCCGAAGAACGACGTCACGATCAAGTCGATCGCACTCGACTAGATCTGATGACGGTCCCGCCGCCGTACGGCGAGCCTGAGCCTGTGCCAACCGGCGACGACTGGGCCCAGCCGTACCCCCAGACCTACTCATACCCGTACCCCGGCGAGCCGTACGCGGGTCAGCCGTATCCCGGCCAGCCGTACCCCGGTCAATCGCCGTACCCCCAACCGCCGTACCCGCCGCCCTACGCCGGGCCGCGCCCGACCAATGCCATGGCCATCGCGTCGATCGTCTGCGCATTCGTCCTGGCGCCGCTCGGCGTCATCTTCGGACACATCTCGCTCTCACAGATCAAGAAGAGCGGCGAGGACGGCCGCGGGCTGGCGATCGCGGGACTGATCGTGGGTTACCTGATCACGTTCGTGTCGATCATCGCGCTGGTCTTCATGCTGTTGTTCGTCGCGTGGGTGGGCCAGAACATCGACCGGCTCAACGGCGGGTACCCCGGACGCCCCGGCTACACGGCCTACCCGACACCCGACTTGAACATCGACAAACTGCCCGAATTCACTCCGCCTGCGGGGCTGGGCGCCAACTGCGCGTATCCGCCGACGACCACACCGGCGAGCAGGCCGGTGAAACCGCCGCGCAGCGGCAAGGTGCCGACTACCCCGGCCAACGTCCTGGTGACGATGACGACCGACAAGGGCGCCATCGGACTTGAACTCAACAACGGCGAATCGCCCTGCACGGTCAACAGTTTCATCAGCCTGGCGGCACAGAAGTACTTCGACGGCACCAGCTGCCACCGGCTGACCGCGAACAAGTCGCTGTCGGTCCTGCAGTGTGGCGACCCCACCGGCACCGGCACGGGCGGCCCCGGGTACACCTTCGCCGACGAATACCCCGCCGATCAGTACCCACCCGACGATAAGGCGCTGACCGTTCCGCTGCTGTACCCGCGGGGAACCCTCGCGATGGCCAACGCGGGACCCAACACCAACGGCAGTCAGTTCTTCATCGTCTACGCCGATTCCAAACTCCCCCCGACCTACACCGTGTTCGGCTCCGTCGACGAGACCGGGATGGCTCCCGTCGACCAGATCGCCGCAGCCGGGGTCACCGGCGGCAACAAGGACGGTAAGCCGGCGATGCCGGTGAAGATCACGTCGATGGAACTGAACTAGCCGGCGACGCTCACGCTGCGCTGGTCACCCGGTAGACGTCGTACACGCCCTCGACGTTGCGCACCACGTTGAGCACGTGCCCGAGATGCTTCGGGTCGCCCATCTCGAAGGTGAACCGACTGATCGCCACCCGGTCATCGGACGTAGTGACCGACGCCGACAGAATGTTGACCTTTTCGTCCGCCAGCACCCGCGTCACGTCGGAGAGCAACCGGTGCCGATCGAGCGCCTCGACCTGAATGGCCACCAGGAACACCGATGACGGCGACGGCGCCCACTTGACCTCGATGATCCGCTCGGACTGATCCTGCAGTGACGACGCATTGGTGCAGTCGGTTCGGTGCACGCTGACTCCGCCGCCGCGGGTGACGAAGCCCATGATCACGTCACCGGGCACCGGGGTGCAGCACTTGGCGAGTTTAGTCAGAACACCGGGTGCGCCGGGCACCGCGACCCCGACATCGTCGTTGCTGCGCTGCCGCACCGGGGTGGTGGACGGTGTCGACCGCTCGGCGATTTCGTCCTCGGCGTCATCAGCACCGCCGAGGGTCGCCAGCAGTCGCTGCACCACGTGGCGCGCCGAGATATGCCCTTCGCCGACCGCGGTGTAGAGCGCTGAGACGTCGACGTAGCGCAATTCGCGGGCCAGCGCGCTCATCGAATCGCCGTTCATCAAGCGCTGCAACGGAAGTCCACCGCGACGCACCTCGCGGGCGATCGCATCTTTGCCTGATTCCAGCGCCTCTTCGCGACGCTCCTTGGCGAACCACTGCCGGATCTTGGCCTTGGCCCGCGGCGAAACCACGAAACCCTGCCAGTCCCGTGAGGGGCCGGCATTCATCGCCTTGGAGGTGAAAACCTCGACTACTTCGCCATTTTCGAGCTTGCGCTCCAGCGCGACCAGACGGCCGTTGACCCGTGCTCCGATGCAGCGATGGCCGACTTCGGTGTGCACGGCATAGGCGAAGTCCACCGGTGTCGAACCCGCAGGCAGCGTGATGACGTCGCCTTTGGGGGTGAAGACGAAGATCTCCTGGACCGCCAGGTCATACCGTAACGACTCCAGGAACTCACCGGGGTCCGCGGCTTCCCGCTGCCAGTCGAGGAGCTGACGCATCCAGGCCATGTCGTCGATCTCGGTGGCGGCGTGCCCGGTGGGAACTCCGTTGCGGCCCTTGACTTCTTTGTAGCGCCAGTGGGCGGCGATGCCGTATTCCGCGGTTTTGTGCATATCGATGGTACGGATCTGCACTTCCAGCGGTTTTCCTTCGGGACCGACGACCGTCGTGTGCAGCGACTGGTAGACACCGAAGCGCGGCTGGGCGATGTAGTCCTTGAACCGCCCGGCCATCGGCTGCCACAGTGAATGCACCACGCCCACGGCGGCGTAGCAATCGCGGATCTCCTCGCACAGGATCCGCACCCCGACCAGGTCGTGGATATCGTCGAAATCGCGGCCCTTGACGATCATCTTCTGGTAGATCGACCAGTAATGCTTGGGCCGGCCCTCGACGACGGCGTTGATCTTCGATGCGCTCAAGGTGGCGTTGATCTCGGAACGGACCTTCGCCAGGTAGGTGTCACGCGACGGTGCGCGATCGGCGACCAGCCGGACGATCTCCTCGTACTTCTTCGGGTGCAGAATCGCGAACGAGAGATCTTCCAGCTCCCATTTCACCGTGGCCATACCGAGCCGATGTGCCAGCGGCGCAATGACTTCCAGCGTCTCGCGGGCCTTACGCGCCTGCTTCTCCGGCGGGAGGAAGCGCATCGTGCGCATATTGTGCAGCCGGTCGGCCACCTTGATCACCAGTACCCGTGGATCCCTGGCCATCGCGATGATCATCTTGCGGATCGTCTCGCCCTCGGCGGCGGTGCCCAGGACCACCCGGTCCAACTTCGTGACCCCATCGACCAGATGGCCAACCTCGTCACCGAATTCGGCGGTCAGCGCTTCGAGGGTGTAACCGGTGTCCTCGACGGTGTCGTGCAGCAAGGCGGCCACCAGCGTGGTGGTGTCCATCCCGAGTTCGGCCAGGATGTTGGCGACCGCCAGGGGGTGGGTGATGTACGGGTCACCGGAGCGACGCAGCTGGGTGGCGTGGCGTTCTTCGGCCACCGCGTAGGCGCGCTGGAGCAGCGCCAGATCGGCTTTGGGGTAGATCTCCCGGTGCACCGCGACGAGCGGCTCGAGCACCGGGTTGATGGCGCTGCGCTGGGCGGTCATCCGGCGCGCCAGCCGGGCGCGGACACGCCGGGACGCGCTACTGGCGGCCTTGGGGGTCTCCGCAGGCGGCGACTCGGTCAGTGGGATCTCCGCCACCGGCATCGGCGCGGTGGCCGGCCCAGCCCAGTCCTCAGCCACGCCGTCACCTCCTCGCCATCGGAACGACTTCGAGGATATCTCTACTTGGGCAACCGAGTGGTCGGCGTGTCCGGTTCAGGGTGACCGGTGACCTCAGACCTGCTCTGACCCGACAACCACCCCGTCACCGACCGCACCGATCGGTTTGGTCCTGATGACGTAGCTGCCGGGGGCGTTCGGATTGGGCGTATCAAAGGTCGCGCCGTTGAGCTGGTAGGTCGAATTACCTATCTTGACGGTGAAGTCGCCGGTCACCCGCCATACCGGCACCGACCCTTCGATCCAGGAGGTGTAGCCGGCGGCCACCGGGACCGTCATCGTCTGGGTGAAAGTGTGCTGGCTGGTCCACTGGTGCCCATAGTTGGCCGTGATCTCGATGTTGATCAGCGACGCAAGCTTGGCCAACGCCCCACCCGAAAGCTTGACGCTGATTCCGACACTGTCGCTCTGCCCGACCTGGTCAGCGATGCCGATGCTGTAGGTCGTCGGGGTTTGCGTCGTGTTGGTCACCGGGGTGCCGATCGTCCGTACCGGACTGAAACCCTCCACCTCGCTGATCGCGTTGTAGCTGCACGACGCCTGCGAGCCGTCATAGCAGATCCCAGGAAGGACCGCGGCGATCTTGGCCGCGTCCGCGGCGTTGAGCGTGACGACGGGATTGCCCTTGTCCAGAGCGATGGCCAGCCGATCGTTGGGGACGCTGCACTGGCCGCCCGCCCCGGATGAGCACTCCGTGTCCCGCGAATTCGTCTTGAACGACACCTGATAGGTGCTGCCGATACCGGCCGGGACGAACCCGGGATTGGACGGGGTCGCGCCGAATCCCACAGTGGCGAACTGCGTAGTGATCGATCCGGAGCTGAACAGGTACCACGTGACATTCCAGTTGGCTTCCCCGCCGGGCAGGATCACGGTACCGACCGCCGGGCCAGAATCCAGATCGCCGGTGGTGCCGGCGTAGCCGGTGAACTTCAGCGGCGCCAGGGTGTAGTTGCGGAACCAGAAGGACTCCGTCACGCCCAAGGTGGGGGCCACCGAGACGTTGACGGGAACCACGGTCTCGCCCTGCCGGCCGTCATCGGCGACGATGACGAAGGTGTCGGTGCCGCCCGTCTCGGCGAAGTCGTGGTTCGGCTTGTAGTAGTAGGTGCCGTTGGCGTTGACCGTCAGGGTGCCGTTGGTCGGGCCCTGCACGACCAGATAGGTCAGCGGGTCGCCGTTGGCATCCGACGGCAGCAGGTCACCGATGACCTCGCCGGTGACGAACTCGTACAACTGCTTTGGGTCGAGCGCCGGCGTTTCGTTCGTGGATCCGACATTCGTTGCGCGCCGGAACGCGGCGAATGCGTCCTCGATCATGGTGCGCAGCGGCAGGAGCGGTTGAATGGGATTGTCGGCGCTGACCGGTCCATATCCGAGAATGCCCGCGGCCTGGGCAACGACGCTGTCCACGACTACCCGCACCAGGGTGACCGGATCCAGCAGTGGCTCGGCAGGGGTGGGGATGGTTGTCGACGGCGCGGCAGTCACCGGCTTCGTGATCCGTGGCCTGGTCGCCGAGGCCTGGACCGCAGTTGGGGGCCCGGCGGCAGCGTCACCGCTGGGTGCGTCACCGGTCGGCGCGTCAGCGGTGGCGGTGGCGGTGGCGGTGGCGGTGGCGGTGGATTTGACGTTTGACGTCTTGACCACCCCCGCCGCAGCCGGGCTGCCCGCGCTCGCCGCCTGCCGCGCAGATGCCGAATGCGACTTGGGCACAGCAGTTTTGGCCTTCGCCTTGGCTCCCGAGGCCGAAGACACCGAAGACGGAGCCGACGCCGAGCCGGTATCCGAGGGCTCGGCACTCGCCACTGCAGATGTCGTCAGGGTCGCGACGCCCAGCCCAAGACCCAACGTCAGTGCTGTGCCCCACGAAGCAGATCTGTTCAAACCCAGCCTCAAACCCATCGACTCTCGCCCAACCTCTCGACCAACGTGTGCGCACGGATGCGGATGGGCGAATTGAATCAAAGGAATTGACGCAAGCGAAAGACGCGCAGACACTGTGCTGCACATGTACATGCGCTGTACATCTGACCGTCAGGCGACACCCCGGGCCAGGGCTGGAATCGGCCTGCGGAGCGGTCAGATCAGCTGAAGACTCGTGACCGGCAGCGGCGCAACAGCCGCCCGGCCCGGCAGGGCCGACAACTCCAGGACAACCGCCGCAGAGGTCACGTTCGCCCCGCCGGCAAGCAACAACCGATACGCGGCGGCCAAGGTTCCGCCGGTGGCCAGCACGTCGTCGACGATCACCACCTTGCGTCCCGCGAGATCGATACCGTCGGCGGGGATCTCGAGCGTGGCGGTGCCGTACTCCAGCTGATAGGTCTGCGAGTGCACCGGCGGCGGCAGCTTGCCACCTTTACGGATAGCGAGCACCCCGGTCCCGAGTTTGAGAGCGACCGCAGCGCCCAGCAGGAAGCCGCGGGCGTCGATACCGGCGACCAGGTCGGCGCCCGACGCGATCTCGGCGAGCGCATCGGTCACGATCGCCAGCCCCCGCGCATCGGCGAGCAGCGGCGTCAGATCCTTGAACTGGATGCCCGGTTCGGGAAAGTCGGCGACCTCACGGGTGAGTGCGGTGATGAGATCGGCGACCGATCGACTCGACGTCATTGCTTCAGCACCCATCGATCCATGTTCCAGCCGGCACCCCAGCGGGTCGGATTACTGCTCACCGCGAACATCTTCTTCGATGCCAGCAGAGTGCGCTGTTGACGGTACAGCGGCAGCGTCGGCATATCGGCCCACAGCACCGGGGCGCCCTCACCGAGTAACCGTGCCTGCTCCTTGGGATCGACGGTGACGGCCAGCGCGCTGATGATTCCGTCGATCTGATTGTTGTTGTAGCGCGACAGGTTGTCCCCGTCGCCGCTGAAGAACGCATACGAATCGACCGTCGACGAACCCGAGGACCCGCTGCCGGTGGCTCCGCCGGTACTGGCCAGCAGGGCATCGATCTGACCGTCGCGGAGGCTTTGCGGCCCAACGGTATCCGAGGCAGCATCGGTGACGGTGATACCCGCAGGGCCGCACGCCTTGGCGATCGAACCGACCGTCGCAGCCAGCCGGGCGTTCGGCGTCTGGTACCCGATCCGCACGGCCAACGGCTTGGCGCCGAGCACATTGCGCGCCGCATCGGGGTTGGCGACACTGAAGCGGCCGCCCTCGGCTACCGACTCGGCCTGCGACAGCGCATCCTCGGTCGCCGGGTTCAACCGGGCGTTGGAAATCGGTACCTCGGCGTTGCGGGCGATGATGTCACGGGGGGTGCACAGCGCCAGCGCCTGCCGGGCCGGGAGCGCCGCCATCGGACCCTGGCCGGACATGATCAGCTGCTCGATTCCCGCCGACGACGTCTCGGTGCGGCTGTAGTTGTCAGGGGTGGTCAGAGTTCCCGACGATCCGGCCGCGATGTCGACGACATCGAAGGTGCCGTCATTGATCCGGTCCTGGACGTCGATTCCACGGGGCCACACCGTGATTCGCTTTGTCAGGGGTTTGGCGCCCCACCACTTGTCGTTCGCGGTGAGCACGATCGCGCCGTTGTCCTGCACCGCGTCGATCTTGTAGGGGCCCGACGACGGGAACTGCTTGGCGTCGATACCAGGCTTGAGGTCCCAGGTGGTGTTCCACACCTGGGCGATCTGGTCGACCACCGGCATGTTGCCGGTCTGGATGGCGTTGACGATCCCGCCGTCGCCGAGGCCGAGCTCGTCGGCGATGACATGTGAGGGCATCATCGATGTCGCCGTGAACAGCTGGGAGTAGTCGGCGAAGTTGCGGTCGATCGCGAACGAGACTCTGGCCTTCTTCTGCCCCGGCTGACAATCGATGCTTCCCATGTCGATGTAGCCGGCCCGGTTCGCGGAGTCGAACGCCGGGAATCGGCCCGACTGCGCGGCCCAGGTCAGCACCATGTCGTCGCAGGTGACGGGTTTGCCGTCGGAGTACACCGCGTTGTCGGCGATCTGATAGTCCAGCACCAGCGGCTCACGCCCGACGACCGAGATCGACCCGAAGTCGTGATCGGCGACGACCTGGCCGTCCGGGCCGTGGTAGCCGAAACCGGTCAGCACCCGCGCCAGCGCCTGGGGCCCACCGGATGCTGCCCCGTTGACGGTGTTGGTGTTGTAGGTGACCAGGCTGCCGTCGACGGCGTAGTTGATCTGATCGGCCGCGCCCTGCGAGCAGGACGTCAATCCCATCGCCCCCAACAACGCCGCGATTGCCGCCACCGCGACGGCACTTCTGCCCCGGCTCCTGGCACCCATGGCGGTTATCCGCGCCGGGTGTTTCGTTTACCCGTCGGGCGCCCGGTGCGACTGGCCGTCGGTCTCGACGGCCGGACCCCGGGTGCTGGTTTGCTCGGCGCCGACACGACGGCCCCCGCTGTGCTGCGGGCCGAGGCGCCGCTGATCGCAGCCACCGCTTCGCTGTCGGCGCTGTCGTCTCCGATCACCAAGGCCGACGCCGGACCGGTCGCCTTGTTGCGCCGGTTGGTCACTCGCCGGCTGTGCGTCTTGACCATGTCGGTGCGTTCCCGCATCGACACCAACAACGGGGTGGCGAAGAAGATCGACGAGTAGGTGCCGACGATGACGCCCACCAGCTGCACCAGCGCCAGGTCCTTGAGCGTGCCCACGCCGAGCAGCCAGACCGCGACGACGATCAGCGCGAGGATCGGCAACAGCGAGATCAGGCTGGTGTTGATCGAGCGCATGAACGTCTGGTTGACCGCGAGGTTGGCCTGCTCGGCGAAGGTTCGCCGGGTGGTGTGCTCGAATCCGTGGGTGTTCTCCTCGACCTTGTCGAAGACGATGACGGTGTCATAGAGCGAGAAACCCAGGATGGTCAGCAGGCCGATGACCGTGGCCGGCGTGACCTCGAAACCGACCAGCGAGTAGACCCCGGCCGTAATGGCGAGGTCGAAGAACATCGTGGCCAGTGCGGCGATCGCCATGTACCGCTCATAGCGGAACGTGATGTAGATGGTGACGATCACCACGAAGACGAGCAGGGCCAGCAGCGCCTTGTTGGTGATCTGGCCGCCCCACGTCTCGGACACCGCCGAGTCGCTGATCGCCTGCTTGCTGATCTCGCCGGAGTCGGTGCGCGGCTGGAACTTGTCGAACAACGCATCGCGCAGCTTGCTGGTTTCGTCGTTGTTCAGGGTTTCCGAGCGGATCTGCACCGTCGCAGAGGCGCCGCTGCCGACCACGACGACCGACTCGGGCGCCCTGCCAAGGGTCTGGCTGAACACGTCCTCGACCTGCTGAGTGGTGACCTGGCCGGAGCCACCGACTGCGGGCATCGACACTTTCGTGCCGCCCTCGAAGTCGATACCGAAGGTGAAACCGCGGATCAGGATGCTGGCAATGGCGATGACGACCATCGCACCGCTGATCCCGAACCACATCTTGCGCTTACCGATGACCTCGAAGGCCCCGGTGCCGGTGTACAGCCGAGTGAAGAACCCATGGCGTGGCAGGTCGGCATTGTCGGTGAGTTCGGTCGCGCCGGATTCCGTCAGCTCGACGTCGGTATCGCCGGTGATGTCGCCGGTGGTGTCTTTGTCGTCTCCGTTGTCAGCCATGCGCTTACCCCCGTCCCGTCGAATGTGCGGCGGCCCGGCGTTCCCGGGCGATCTGCTGCACGGCGCCAAGGCCGTTGAGCGCCGGTTTGGCCATGGTCGGCGACTTGGAGGCCAGGTACACCAGCGGCCAGGTCACCAAGAACACCACCACGACGTCGAGGATGGTGGTCAGGCCGAGGGTGAATGCGAAGCCCTTCACCTGGCCGACGGCCAGGACGTAGAGGACCGCGGCCGCGAGGAAGGTCACGGCGTTACCCGAGAGGATCGTCTTGCGGGCCCGGGCCCAACCGCGGGGCACCGCCGACCGGAACGAGCGACCTTCCCGTATCTCGTCCTTGATGCGCTCGAAGAACACCACGAACGAGTCGGCGGTAGTACCGATACCGATGATCAAACCCGCGATACCGGATAGGTCGAGCGTGTAGCCGATGTATCTCCCGAGTAGCACCAGGATGGCGAACACCATGGCGCCCGAGGCGACCAGTGACAACGCCACCAACAGGCCCAGGATCCGGTAGTACAGCAGCGAGTACAGCAGCACCAGGGCCAGACCGATGGCGCCGGCAATCATGCCGGCCCGCAGCGACGTCAATCCCAGTGTGGCGGAGACGGTTTCAGCCTCCGAGGATTCGAACGACAACGGCAGCGAGCCGTACTTGAGTACGTTTGCCAGCTCACGGGCGGAGTCGGCGGTGAACTGTCCGGTGACTTGAGTGCGTCCGCCGGGAATCGCTTCCTGGATCTCGGGCGCGGACACGACCTGCGAGTCCAGCGTGAACGCCGTCTGCGTGCCGATGTTCGCGGCCGTGAAGTTGGCCCAGACGTCGGCGGCGTCGCTCTTGAATTCGATGTCGACCACGTAGCGGGCGCCCTGCTGGTCGAACGTCGACGATGCGCTCTTGATCTGCTCACCGCTGATGATCGACTTGTCCAGCAGGTACACGAACTGGTGATCGGTGGAGCAGGTGATCAGCGGCAGGTTCGGGTCGTCGTTACCGGCGAGCACGTCGTCGTCGTTGCAGCGACCGGCCTGGTACTGGATGGCCAGAATCTGCACGTTCTGATTCGTGCTCTGGCGCAGCTGCTTCTCGAAGGCGATCCGCTGCGCCAGATCCTTGCGCGGGTCCGGTGGCCCGGCGGGAGCCGCTGGTGGCGGCGCACCCGGGGCGGGGGCACCGGCTGGCGGAGCCTCGGCGCCCGGCGCGGGCGGAGCCTC
>NZ_JACKTY010000029.1 GCF_025822605.1 Mycolicibacterium komossense
CCCGGTGAGTTATCTGTATTTGTCGGTGTTGTTGTTCACGATTGGTGCGGCTGGAGTGTTGTTGCGGCACAACGCGATCGTGATGTTCATGTGCGTGGAGTTGATGCTCAATGCCTGCAATTTGGCGTTCGTCACGTTTTCGCGGATGCATGGCCACCTCGACGGACAGGTGGTGGCGTTCTTCACGATGGTCGTCGCCGCGTGTGAAGTGGTAGTCGGGCTGGCGATCATCATGACCATCTACCGCACCCGACGCACCGCCAACGTCGACGACGCCAACCTCCTGAAAGGCTGAGCCGCGATGACCTTGATCTGGCTCATCGTGTTACCCCTGGCCGGGGCAGCCGTCCTACTACTGGGCGGGCGCCGCACCAACGCCTGGGGACATATTCTGGGATGCGCGACGGTGATCGCCTCCTTCGGCTGGGCGGTGATGCTGTTCATCGATCTGGCCCTGGCGCCACCTGCTGAGCGCCTCGTGCACGACACCCTGTTCACCTGGGTGCCCGTGGCGGCCCTCCACGTCGACTTCGGACTCCAACTCGACGCCCTGAGTGTGTGTTTCGTGCTGCTGATCACCGGCGTCGGCGCCCTGATCCACCTCTACTCGATCGGCTACATGCACGACGACCCCGACCGGCGCCGATTTTTCGCCTACCTGAACCTCTTCGTCGCCGCCATGCTGCTACTGGTCCTGGCCGACAACTACCTAGGTCTGTACATGGGCTGGGAAGGCGTCGGCCTGGCCTCCTACCTACTGATCGGCTTCTGGTCCTACAAACCCGCCGCCGCCGCAGCAGCCAAGAAAGCGTTCATCGTCAACCGAGTCGGCGACATCGGCCTGGCCTTGGCGATGATGATCATGTTCACCCACATCGGCACCCTGTCCTTTGCCGGGGTATTCGCCGCCACCGCGGGCCTGTCCTCGGCCACCCTCAACTGGATCGGAGTGCTACTGCTGCTGGCCGCCTGCGGCAAGTCCGCGCAGGTCCCGCTGCAGTCCTGGCTCGGTGACGCGATGGAAGGCCCCACCCCGGTCTCCGCGCTGATCCACGCCGCGACCATGGTCACCGCCGGGGTGTACCTCATCGTCCGCTCCGGACCGGTATTCAATCTGGCCCCGACCGCGCAAACCTTCGTGGCGATCATCGGCGCGGTCACGCTGCTGTTCGGCGCGATCATCGGCTGCGCCAAAGACGACATCAAAAAAGCCCTCGCCGCCTCCACCATGTCCCAGATCGGGTACATGGTGCTCGCCGCCGGTCTGGGCCCGGCCGGGTACGCGGTGGCGATCCTGCACCTGCTCACCCACGGCTTCTTCAAAGCCGGCCTGTTCCTCGGTGCCGGGTCAGTCATGCACGCCATGGACAACGAAACCGATATGCGCCGCTACGGCGGCCTACGCACACTCATGCCCGTCACGTTCGTCACCTTCGGCCTCGCCTACCTGGCCATCATCGGGATCCCCCCGTTCGCCGGGTTCTTCTCCAAAGACGCCATCATCGACACCGCCTTCAACACCGGCGGAATCAAGGGCTGGCTCCTAGGCGGCGCGGCGCTGCTCGGAGCCGGGATCACCGCCTTCTACATGACCCGCGTCATGCTCCTCACCTTCTTCGGCGACAAGAGGTGGCAACCAGAGACCCACCCCCACGAATCGCCGGTAGCCATGACCGCACCCATGATCGTCCTCGCGATCGGATCCGTCGGCGCCGGCGCCCTACTCGCCATCGGCGGCACCCTGGAGCACTGGCTCGCCCCCGTCGTCGGCGCCGTCCCCGACACCCAGCACCCCACCCCCATCTGGACACTGACCACCCTCACNGCCATCGGCGGCACCCTGGAGCACTGGCTCGCCCCCGTCGTCGGCGCCGTCCCCGACACCCAGCACCCCACCCCCATCTGGACACTGACCACCCTCACACTGACCGCCGTCGCCACCGGCATCGCCACCGCCTACCGGATGTACGCCACCCGAACCGTGCCGGAGCTCGCACCAGAGGAGGTATCGGTGTTGACGGTCGCGGCCCGCAACGACCTGTACGGCGACGCGTTCAACGAGGCGGCGTTCATGCGCCCCGGTCAGGTGCTGACCGCAGACCTGGTGGTGGTCGACGACAGGGGTATCGACGGCGTGGCCACCGGCTTGGCGGCGCTCGTCGGCGGTGCGTCGGATCGGCTGCGTGGTCTGCAGACCGGTTTCGCCCGGTCCTATGCGCTGTCCATGCTGGCGGGCGCGGCACTGGTGGTCGCGGGGGTTCTGGTGGTGCGGGTATGGTGACCGACTTTCCCTGGCTGACCGTGCTGTGGGCGGTGCCGATGCTCGGCGCCGCGATCATCATTCTGTTGCCTTCGGGGGCAAGACAATTCGCGAAGTATGCCGGTATCGCCGTCTCGCTGGTGGTGCTGGTGATCGCGATTGTCCTCGCTGTTGCGTTCAAGCCGGGCGGCGAGCAATACCAGTTCGTCGAGGATCACGTGTGGATCCCGACGTTCGGCACCGGTTACATCCTGGGCGTGGACGGAATCGCGCTGGCGCTGGTGGTCCTGACCGCGGTGCTCGTGCCCGTGCTGTTGCTCGCCGGCTGGAACGACGCCCGCGACCAGACCGGGCTGGCCGGGCGTTCGGAGCACAGCTACGTCGCACTGACGCTCGCGGTCGAGGGCATGGTGCTGATCTCGCTGACCTCCCTGGACGTGCTGCTGTTCTACGTGTTCTTCGAGGCGATGCTCATCCCGATGTACTTCCTGATCGGCGGATATGGAGCCAGCCGCGCCGAGTCTTCCAAAGCAGCGGTGAAGTTCCTGCTGTACAACCTGTTCGGCGGGCTCGTCATGCTGGCCGCGGTGATCGGGCTGTACGTGGTGACCGCGAACAGCGACACTTCCGCGCGATCGTCGCCGCGGTCTCCAGCGGCCAGCTCGGCGTCAACCCCGCCATCATGAACGCCCTGTTCCTCGGCTTCATGTTCGCCTTCGCGNTNAAGGCGCCGCTGTGGCCGTTCCACCGCTGGCTGCCGGACGCCGCCGTCGAATCGACGCCCGCCACTGCGGTCTTGATGATGGCCGTCGTCGACAAGGTCGGGACCTTCGGCATGCTGCGCTACTGCCTGCAGCTGTTCCCCGACGCCTCNACGCTGTTCCGGCCCTTCATCATCACGCTCGCGGTGATCGGAATCGTGTACGGCGCCATCCTGGCGATCGGGCAAACCGATGTCATGCGGCTGATCGCCTNAACGCTGTTCCGGCCCTTCATCATCACGCTCGCGGTGATCGGAATCGTGTACGGCGCCATCCTGGCGATCGGGCAAACCGATGTCATGCGGCTGATCGCCTACACCTCGATCAGCCACTTCGGCTTCATCATTCTCGGCATCTTCGTGATGACCAGCCAGGGCCAGTCCGGCTCCACCCTGTACATGGTCAACCACGGCATCTCCACCGCGGCGCTGTTCCTGATCGCCGGATTCCTGGTGTCCCAGCGCGGAACACGACTGATCGCCGCCTACGGCGGTGTACATGGTCAACCACGGCATCTCCACCGCGGCGCTGTTCCTGATCGCCGGATTCCTGGTGTCCCAGCGCGGAACACGACTGATCGCCGCCTACGGCGGTGTACAAAAAGTCGCCCCGATCCTGGCCGGCACCTTCCTGGTCTCCGGGCTGGCCACCCTGTCGCTACCCGGTTTGGCGCCGTTCATCAGCGAATTTTTGGTCCTGATCGGCACTTTCACCCGCTACCCCGCCTTCGCCGTGATCGCCTCGACGGCCCTGGTGCTCTCCGCGATCTACATCCTCTGGCTCTATCAGCGGATGATGGGCGGCCCGGCGAACCACGCCAACGACGGTATGCAGGACCTGCGTCCGCGCGAGATCGCCGTAGTGGTACCACTGATCGCGCTGCTGCTGCTTCTCGGCGTCTACCCGAAGCCGGCGCTGGACATCATCAACCCGGCCGTCGAGCACACCCTGACGACCATCAACCAGCACGACCCGGCGCACCGGATCGCGGAAGGGCCGGTGAAATGAGTCTTCCCACACCGAGTGTCGAATACGGGCAGCTCTCCCCCATCCTGATCGTCCTCGGAGTGGCCGTCGCGGGTGTGCTCGTCGAAGCGTTTCTGCCCCGCAAGGCGCGGTACCGCGCTCAACTCGTACTGAGCATCGGCGGCCTGGCGGCCGCCTTTGTCGCCGTCGTGCTGCTGGCACTTGGCCTGCACGGCTCACCGGGCCGGCTCGCCGTGATGGGGGCAATCGCCGTCGACCCGCCTGCCTTGTTCCTGCAGGGCACCATCCTGTTGATCGGCGTGCTCGGGGTGCTGCTGGTCGCCGAGCGGCGCATCCGGGTGGGTGCTTCCCACGATTCGGAATCTGCCGGGCTGGACGCCTTCACCCCACAGGCCGCCGCGGTCGCGGGCAGCGTCGCGGAAAAACTGGCGACGAAAGCCGGTGTGGCGCAGACCGAAGTGTTCCCGCTGACGATGTTCGCCGTCGGCGGCATGCTGATCTTCCCGGCGGCCGATGACCTGCTGACCATGTTCATCGCTCTGGAAGTGCTGTCGCTGCCGCTGTATGTGCTCTGCGGACTGGCCCGACGCCAACGGCTGCTGTCCCAGGAAGCCGCGCTGAAATACTTTCTGCTGGGCGCGTTCTCGTCGGCGTTCTTCCTCTACGGTGTCGCCCTGCTCTACGGGTACAGCGGCACCCTCTCGCTGACGGGTATCGGGGACGCGGTTCTCAGCGGCGGGGGTGACACGTCGCTCGCGCTGATCGGCACCGGCCTGCTCGCGGTCGGTGTGCTGTTCAAAGTCGGCGCGGTGCCGTTCCATTCGTGGATACCCGATGTGTACCAGGGTGCGCCGACCCCGATCACCGCCTTCATGGCCGCCGGCACCAAGGTTGCCGCGTTCGGCGCGATGCTGCGCATCTTCTACGTCGCACTCCCCGATCTGCGGGCCGACTGGCGACCGGTGCTGTGGGTCATCGCGATCCTGACGATGATCGTCGGGACCGTCACCGCCATCACCCAGACCGACGTGAAACGCATGCTGGCCTACTCGGCGGTCGCGCACGCCGGGTTCATCCTCACCGGTGTCATCGCGCTGAACGACAGCGGACTGTCGGGCACGTTGTTCTACCTGTTCGCTTACGGATTTAGCACTTTGGGCGCCTTCGCGGTGGTCAGCCTGGTCCGCGACCGCAACGGTGAGGAAGCCACCACGATCGCCCAGTGGGCCGGCCTGGGTCGTCGCTCACCGCTGGTGGGGGTGGTGTTCTCGCTGTTCCTCCTCGCATTCGCCGGCATTCCCCTGACCAGTGGATTCGTCAGCAAGTTCGCGGTGTTCAAGGCGGCGGGCGAAGGTGGGGCGATCCCCTTGGTCATCGTCGGTGTACTCGCCAGCGCCATCGCCGCGTACTTCTACGTTCGGGTGATCGTGTTGATGTTCTTCACCGAATCGCCCGCCGATGCGCCCGAGGTCGTGGTGCCGAGTTCACTGAGCATCGCCACGGTGACGATCACCGCGGCGATCACGCTGGCACTCGGTGCGCTGCCGCAGCCGCTGCTGGACTTGGCCGATAACGCGGCACACTTCCTGCGCTGAGGGGCTGCCACGCTAACGTCAGGCCATGACTTCCGTCGTCATTGCCGACCACGGCGCCGTACGCGTGCTGACCATGAACCGGCCGGAGGCGCGAAACGCGTTGAACCGGGACCTGATCGAGGCGCTGTTCGCGGCACTGGTGGAGGCCGACACGTCGGCTGACATCCGAGCCGTGGTGCTGACCGGGACCGACCCGGCGTTCTGCGCGGGCGTCGACCTCAAGGAGGCGCAGCGCCTCGGCATGGAGTACTTCGCGAAATTCCAGACGCAGAATTGCATCACCAAACCGGCCGAGATGGCGACCCCGATCATCGGGGCCGTCAACGGCGCCGCCTTCACCGGAGGCCTCGAGATGGCGCTCGCCTGCGACTTTCTGATCGCCTCTGAGCGCGCGATTTTCGCGGACACCCACGCCAGGGTCGGCATCCTGCCCGGCGGTGGCATGACCGCCCGGCTCCCGCAGCGGGTGGGTGCGGCCATGGCCCGCCGACTGTCGATGACCGGCGAGGTCGTCGATGCACACCGTGCCGAGCGCATCGGCCTGGTCACCGAAGTGGTCGCCCACGATCGGCTGCTGGACCGGGCCGTCGAGCTCGCCACCCAGATCGCCGAGGTGCCCACCCCGATCATGACCGGGCTCAAGGAGATGTACGTCCGCGGTTCGGCCCCGGTGACCGATGCCGCTCTCGCCGCCGAACACGCGATCACGAAAACCATGCGGCCGGACACCGCAGGACTCGACGCCCGCCGGGCCGAGGTGGCCGCCCGAAACAAGAGCCAGTTACTGTAAGTGATTCAGTAGCGGCGACGGAAAGGCGCAGGCATGGGTCAGGCGCAGGTGACACCGTACTTTGAGCGCGAGGGTGAGACCTTCGTGCCCAACGAGATCGCCCAAGGCGGCTGGGGTCCCACCCTCGGCGGCCAGGTGGTCGGCGGATTACTGGCCCGCGAGATCGAGCGCGTCACCGCGGATGCCGAGTTGCAGCCCGCGCGGCTGACCGTCGACATCATGCGCCGGGTCTCGATGGAACCGGTGCGCGCCACCTCCACCGTGGTCCGCTCCGGGCGCCGGATGCAGGCCGTCGACGCCTCGTTGATCCAGGGCGGCGAGGAGGTGGCCAGGGCCTCCGCCCTGTATCTCCGGCGCGGCGAACAACCTGACGAACAGGTGTGGACCACCCCGGTGGAGATGCCCCCGGTACCCGACGAGCCCGAGGAATGGCCGTCGGCGATACCGATGTTCGTCGCGCCCTATGGACGCGAACCCGACTCGAACGGTAAGGGCTTCGCGTGGCAGCACGACGGCAGGCGCTACGCCTGGGTCTACGACTTTCGGGAACTGGTGCGCGGTGAAAAGCTCACCCCGTTCGTGCGCGCCGCGATGGCCGTCGACGTCACCGCGAGCCTGACCAACTTCGGCCTTTCGGGGTTGGCCTTCATCAACGCGGACTACACGATGCTGCTGAGCCGACTCCCGGAGGGCGAATTCATCGGAATGGCGTCACTGACGCACTACAGCGCCGGCGGGGTGGCCATCGCGACGGCAAGTCTGTTCGACCGGCGCGGCCCCATCGGCAGCGGCGTTTCGACCGCGATCGCCAATCCCAACTTCAAACCGACCGGCTCACAAGCGATTCCCTAGAGCGAAGCCGACGACACGTCGAAACCGGCGAAGCTGCCGTCCAACACCTCACGATGCCCGACGGTGCGGCCGGTGACCACGGTCGGATCGACCAGCGCCAGGCGCACGACGGCTTCGGCGAAGTCTTCGTTCACACCCACGTTCGAGTCGAATTCCTTGATGTAATAGGACAATCCGGGCGTGATCATCGGCTGCGACGGCGACAGCGCGTTGACTGCGATGTTGTGCCGCTGCAAATCGTAGGCCGCGCACGACGTGAGGTGCTCCAGCGCGGCCTTCGACCCGCCATACCCAGGCAGGACGCCGCTCGAGGTGTCGCCGAACGGGCCGCTGCCCGGCAGCCGGGAAGCCACCGAGGAGATATTGACGATGGACCCGAGACCAGCTTCGATCATGTCGGGAGCGACCAGTTGCATCAGCTCGTAACCCGCGAAGACGGAGATCTCGAAGTGCCGGCGGAACGCCGATACGGGGATCGCGACGAAGCCGGGCCAGTCCGGTTTGGCATCGCCGTCGGGCCTGGGCGCCTTCGGTCGCGGCGGTGCGTCGGTCCGCGGTGGCCGCCCCGGTGCGGTGAACGCCGCGTTGTTGACCAGCAGTGTGATCGGGCCCAGCGCGGCCCGGGCTTCCTCCACGAGACGCGGAATGTCCTCGGGGTCAAGCAGATCCGCTCGAATCGGAACCGCGGTACCGCCGATCGCCTCGATGGCGGCCACTGTCTCGCCGATGGTCCCTGGCAACCGCTCGTCCCAAACCTGCTCGGTGCGAGCCACCACCGCTACTGCAGCGCCCTCGGCTGCGAGCGCCACCGCAATGGACGCGCCCAGTCCCCTGCTCGCGCCCGTCACGATTGCGGTTCGTCCTGCAAGTCGCTTCACACGTCCTCCTTCGGTGTCCTGACCCCGTGCACGACGATCGCGGCCGTTCCGTTCACCCACTCGTCGTCGAGGTCGGTCTCGGGATCCAGCAGCAGTCGTAGCAGGGTCGCGCCGCCCATCAACTCGACGAGGCGGCCCGGGTCGACATCGGCGTGCACCTCGCCGCGCTCGACCCCTTCGGCGATACGGATCCGCACCGCGTCGAACAGTCCGACGAAGCGACCCATCACGCGCGCGTTGAGTTCGGCGTCGGCGGTCATGTCGGCGACCAGTCCCGGCAGTGCGGCCCGCACCACCGGGCTGGTGAAGACATCCCTCGCAGCGGCGATCATCGCCCGCACATCCATGGCGATATCGCCCGTCGGAATCGCCAGCACACCCGGGCCCGTGGGGAATGCCGCCTCGTGCGCGAGTTCCGCCTTGCTGGACCAGCGCCGATACAGGGCGGTTTTCGTGGTACCCGCGCGCTCGGCGATGGCTGCCATCGTGAGATTCGAATAGCCAATTTCGACAAGCAGTTCCGCAGTCGCGGCGAGTATGGCAGCGTCGATGCGAGGGTCGCGGGGCCGTCCCGCGCCCGATGCCTTGTCAACGATGGATGGGTCTGCTTTCATAACGCTACCCACCGTATCGTAATTACCTCGCGAAGGAAGTACCTGTGGCTACTGAACCGGCTGTCGAAGATGTCGGCCGACTGCAACGCTCAAGCCGCGATGTCACCACACTGCCCGCGGTGCTCTCGCAGTGGTTGTCGACTGTCATGCCCGGCGGTGTGACGCCGGATATCACCGTCGAGAGCGGCGTCGACTCCAATGGGATGTCCTCGGAGACCATCATCCTGACGGGACGATGGACCGAGAACGGCGAAGCGCAGGAACAGAAGTGGGTAGCCCGCGTCGCCCCCACCGAGGCCGATATCCCGGTGTTCCCCTATTACCACCTGCATCACCAGTTCGAGGTGATGCGCCTGGCGGGTGAGCTGACCGACGTGCCCGTGCCCCGCGTGCGCTACCTGGAGAACACCGGCGAGGTACTGGGCACGCCGTTCTTTCTGATGGATCACGTCGACGGTATCGTGCCGCCCGATGTCATGCCCTACACCTTCGGCGGGAACTGGTTCTTCGACGCGCCCGCCGACAAGCAGCGCGAACTACAGGACGCCACCATCGAGGTATTGGCGAAACTGCACTCGATTCCCAACGCCGAGAACACCTTCGGATTTCTGGCCGAAGGCACCGACGAAACACTGACACCACTGCAGCGCCACTTTGAATGGCTGAGATCCTGGTACGAGTTCGCTGTCCCCGGCATCGGCCGCTCGCCGTTACTCGAACGCAGCTTCGCCTGGCTGGAAGCTAACTGGCCCGAGTCGGCCGACGCCGAGACGGTTCTGCTGTGGGGCGACGCCAGGGTCGGCAATGTGCTCTACCAGGATTTCCGGCCCGTCGCGGTGCTGGACTGGGAGATGACGACACTGGGGCCGCGGGAGCTCGACGTCGCGTGGACAATCTTCGCGCACATGGTGTTCCAGGAACTCTGCGGACTGGCCGAAATGCCGGGCCTACCCGATGTGCTGCGCGAGGAGGACGTGCGCGCCACCTACGCCAAGCTCGCCGGCGTGGAACTCGGCGACCTGTCCTGGTTCTACGTGTACTCGGGGGTGATCTGGGCGTGCGTGTTCATGCGGACCGGTGCTCGGCGCGTGCATTTCGGTGAGATGGAGATGCCCGAGGACGTCGAGTCGCTCTTCTACCACGGGTCGTTGCTGAAGAGATTGATCGGAGAAGCCTGATGCTCGGACCGATGGATGAGTACCCGATACACCAGGTTCCGCAGCCCATCGCGTGGCCGGGCTCGTCGGACCGCAACTTCTACGACCGGTCCTACTTCAACGCCCACGACCGCACCGGCGACATCTTCGCCATCACGGGCATCGGCTACTACCCGAACCTGGGCGTCAAGGACGCGTACTTCCTGGTTTCCCGCCGCGAAGGCGGCAAATATGGCGGAAGCGGTGACACCCAGACCGCGGTGCACTTCTCCGACGCCATCGACCAGGACCGGATCAACCAGCATGTCGGCGCCTACCACCTCGAGGTGTCCGAGCCGCTGCACAAGATCCGGATCGCCTTCGACGAGACCGAGGGCATCGCCGCCGACCTGACCTGGGAGGGGCTGTTCGACGTCGTGCAGGAGCAGCCGCACATCATGCGGACCGGCAATCGGGTCACCCTCGACGCCCAGCGCTTCGCCCAGCTCGGCACATGGAGCGGCTCGCTGGCGATCGACGGTGAGGAGATCATCGTCGACCCGGCGACCTGGATCGGCAGCCGCGACCGGTCCTGGGGCATCCGGCCGATCGGCGAAGCCGAGCCCGCCGGTCGGCCCGCCGATCCGCCCTTCGAAGGCATGTGGTGGCTCTACATTCCGATGGCCTTCGACGACTTCGCCATCGTGATCATCATCCAGGAGGCGCCCGACGGCTTCCGGTCGCTCAACGATTGCACCAGGATCTTCAAGGACGGCAGGGTCGAGCAGCTCGGTTGGCCGCGGGTGAAGATCCACTACCGCTCCGGTACCCGCATCCCGACCGGCGCCACCGTCGAGGCGACCGCTGGTGACGGCTCCGCGCTCCGTTTCGATGTCGAATCCAAACTGCCGGTGCCGATTCACGTCGGCGGCGGCTACGGCGGCGACTCGGACTGGATCCACGGGGTATGGAAGGGCGAGAAGTTCACCGAGCGGCGGACCTACGACATGACTGACCCGGCGATCGTCGCCAGGGCAGGCTTCGGGGTGATCGATCACGTCGGGCGCGCGGTCTGCACCGACAGCAGCGGCATCGCCAAAGAGGGGTGGGGCCTGTTCGAGCACGGTGCACTCGGACGGCACGACCCCTCGGGCTTCGCCGACTGGCTGACCGTCGCGCCTTGACATCTCTGCGATTTCGGCGTGCTCCTGACCACTCAGCGGTCGTGAGCACGCCAAAATCGCGAGAGGATGGAGCCGTGACAGACACAGCGGATGTCGTGGTGGTGGGTGCCGGTTTCGCCGGACTGACGACGGCCAGGGAGCTGGCGCGACTCGGGTACAGCGTGCTGGTGTTGGAGGGCCGCGACCGGGTCGGTGGCCGGTCCCATACGGGCGCGGTGGCCGGTCTGCCGGTGGACCTCGGCGGCACCTTCGTCGGTCCCACCCAGGACGCAGTCGCCGAACTGGCCGCTGAACTGGACTGCGAAACCATCCCGACATATCACCAGGGCAAGAACCTGATCAATTGGCGCGGTCGGGTCCGCTCGTATGCGGGCACAGTCCCGAACCTGTCGATCGGCGGCCTTCTCAACGTGTGGCGGGTGCGCTGGCAGTTCGCCAGGGTGGCCCGACAGGTGCCGATCGGCGAGCCGTGGACGGCTCCGCGGGCAGCGGAGCTGGATGCCCAGTCACTGGGTCAATGGCTGCGGTCGGTGCGGGCGTCGTCGACGACCAGGGACCTGCTGGCGATCATGGCGAGAGTCACCTGGGGGTGCGAACCCGATGAGGTGTCGATGCTGCACGCCGCACGCTACGTCCGGGCGGCCGGCGGTCTGGACCGGATGCTCGACGTCACCGACGGCGCCCAGCAGGACCGCTTTCCCGGCGGCACCCAGCAGATCGCGCTGAAGATGGCAGCTGAGCTGGGCGAGCGGGTGCGGTTGAATGCCAACGTCATTCGTATCGAGTACGACGACGACGGTGCCACCGTGGGTTACGGACCCAACACCGTGCGGGCGACCAGAGTCGTCGTGGCCATCCCGCCGCAGCACCGCGGGGCGATCACCTTTACCCCTGAGTTGCCGTCCGAGCATCGACAACTCGTCGAGTGCTGGCCACAAGGACACCTCAGCAAGGCCTATGCGGTGTATGACACTCCGTTCTGGCGCGCCAACGGCCAATCCGGCGAATCACTTTCGGACACCGGACCCGTTTTCATCACCTTCGACGTCAGCCCGCCGTACACCGGCGACGACCCGGGGCCGGGTGTGCTGCTGGGATTTGTCGATGCCAGGGAATTCGACACCTGGCCCGCCGAGCAGCGCCGCGAGCGCGCACTGGCGGGGTTTGCCGCACTGTTCGGCGAGCAGGCGCTGCACCCGATCGACTACCTCGACCACAGTTGGGGCACTGAGCCATTCGCGCCTGGTGGCCCGACGGCGGCAGTCCCACCTGGGTCGTGGACGACGGTGGGCCCGTGGTTACGCCGGCCTGTCGGGCCGATCCACTGGGCAGGTACCGAAACCGCAGACGAGTGGACGGGTTTCCTGGACGGCGCCGTCAGGTCAGGGCGACGGGCGGCCGCCGAAGTGGCTGCGGCCCTGCCAGTTCGACGCTGAGTTACGTTGCGGCCCAGAGCAGGTCGGCAAGAGTATGACGCTGGGGGCGTCGGCACAGCCGACGCCCCCAGTGATGACAACAACTTCTAGGCGAGAACCGCCTCAGCGCTTATGACGCCGCGCCGGTGGCTCCATGCACACCTGCGGTCCCGCCGGCGCCACTGCCGCCGGTGGCGCCTTTTGCGCCGGTGTTGCCCGTAGCACCGGTGGCGCCGTGCGCTCCGGTTGCTCCGGTGGTTCCATTGGCCCCGGCGCTGCCGGCGGTGCCTGCCTTCCCGGTACCACCGAATATTCCGCCGGCACCTGCCTTACCTGCCGCAGCTCCGGTGCCACCCGCTCCACCGGTGCCACCGGCTGCGCCGGTCCCACCGGCCCCGCCTGTCCCGCCGCTGCCTCCGGTGCCACCCGCTCCACCGGCTCCACCGGTGGCGCCTGAGCCACCGACGCCTCCTGTTCCACCGACACCGAGAACACCACCGCCGGTGCCTGCACCACCGGCACCACCGGCACCACCATTGCCGCCGTCGGCACCGGTACCACCTGCGCCGCCGGCCGCCCCGACTCCGCCGGTGCCACCGTTCGCGCCTGCCTGACCAACGCCGCCGGCACCACCGGTGCCGCCCGTGCCGCCGTTACCTGCTGCGCCGCCGGCACCGAAGAGCCCACCGGTGCCGCCATTGCCACCGGCACCTGCGGGTCCGCCTGCGGTGCCGCTGCCGCCGACATTCGTGCCGTCGGCGCCTACACCACCTACGCCACCTGCACTACCGGTACCACCATTGCTTCCGGCGGCACCGACTCCGCCGCTGCCGCCGGCGCCACCGGCGCCACCCGTCGCTGCGCCGGCGGTATTGACCGCCGCACCACCGGCGCCACCGGCGCCGCCCGTCGTGGTACCGGTTCCACCATTGCCACCCGCCGCGCCAGCTCCGCCGACTGCGGTTACACCGGCCGTGCTTGCCGCGCCGCCGGCTCCGGCTTCGCCACCATTGGCGCCAGGAGTGCCGTTACCACCGTTTGCTCCCGCGCCGCCGACGCCGGACACACCTGCGGTGCCACCCGCCCCGCCGAGGCCGCCGGGATTTCCGTCAGTGCCTGCGGTTCCGGCACCACCGGTACCGGCCACCCCCGCTGTGCCCGCATTTCCGGAAGCACCACTCGGTGCCGGGTTTACACCGTTCGCTCCCGTCGTGCCCGCCGTTGTTCCGGCCGTACCAGTGGCCCCCAGTGTCGCTGTGCCCGTGCCCGCCGCACCGATAGTGCCGACTGTGCCTGCGCCACCGACGCCGCCGGCGCCGCCATGGCCGAATAACGCCAAGCTGCCGGCATTTCCGCCGTTACCGCCTGCTGCGCCAGTTCCTCCGGCGCCGCCGGTCCCACCGCTACTGAACACCCCGAGGATGCCGGAGCTTCCACCGTTGCCGCCCACGGCGCCGACCCCGCCGGCGCCACCACCGCCACCGCCACCGAACAGCAGTCCGCCGCCACCGCCGTTACCGCCGACCACTCCGTCGGCGCCCGATCCGCCGGTACCACCGAAGCCGATGAGGAGCCCGGCGTTGCCACCGTTGACCCCGGTACCCGCTGCACCGTTGGTGCCGTTGGCGATGAAGATGTTGACGATCGGAATCTGCCCGGCGAAGCCGATGAGGTTGTAGAGCGGGTCACCGGCGACCGGGCCGATGAAGGCTGCAGCAAGCGCGTTCGGAGTGGGCACATTAGGACTGAGCGCGAAGCTGCTCCCAATCGTGCTTCCGACGGAACAACCGGTGGGCACCAGCAGGCATGCGCTGGCCACCGACGGCGACAGTGACGGTGTGACTGTTGGTGCCGCCTGCGCCGAGCCGGCACCGAGGGCCAAGGCGGCCCCGGCTCCCGCGAGGGCGATACCGACGGCGAAGGGATAGACAGAATTTTTCATTTCAAGCTCCTTTGGCGGCTCACGAAGAGCCGGGACTGCAGATTTTGACGGCTCGCGCCTTCACATCGCTGGCTGTCGCGGCGCTGGCCGCGCATCGCTCCCTCTGGTCTCAGTCCACGTGTATGGATGTAAGCATACTAATATGCGTGCTTACATGCAATACACTTTCTTAGAGCTACGCTCTTGCGATATCAGTCGGTACGCGTGGGACGGAAACAAAGTGACGATTGCTCCCAACCCCGATCGAGGGGCGCAAGTGACCTGGTGGGAGTACGTCGTCACGGTGACCGGCGACACGGCCCAGAAGGATATTGCTGCCGCGACCGGCATCGATCAATCAAGCATCTCGCGATGGCAACGGGGAACCACAAAGCCCCGCGCCGAAGCTGTGGTGGCCCTGGCACGCGCGTACGGCCGATCTCCGGTCGAAGCATTGGTGGCTGCCGGATACCTGGCCAGCGACGAACTCGGCGTGGTGGAACTGACCACGCTCACAGGGGATTTGCGCGGCGCGTCGGTCGATTCGCTATTGAGCGAACTACGACGCCGGGTGCTCGCCGGCAACTCCGAGGACCCGCAGAGCTGGCCGTCCGGCTGGTCCGCCGATGACACGAGAATGGGCCGGGACGAGGATGGCGAGCAGACTGGAAACCTCAGCGGCTGAGAGATCTTCCGGACGGACCCGCGACATCACCTGTCTCAGCTCCCACCGAAGATGCGGTCCGGTCTTGGCAAATTCTGGCTCCGGGACTGTGCCCACTTCTGAGATTTCAGCACTCACATCAAACATCGCCCTTCAACTAGTTCAAGGGCAGACCGGGCCAGTTACCACTCCCGCCCACCCGTCCAGCGAGGTCCAGGCTCGACTCCCTCATAGTGCCACGGGGTGATACTCCTTGCCGGCAAACGCCGATACTGTGAACCGCAGGACCGCCTAGCCCGGCATGGAGTGACGTTCATGCTGCACAAATGGCTACCACTCCCTCTAGAGCCGGAATTGTCATGAGCGTCACTGGCTAATGGCGTTACCATCGGCTTGCGATCCTCGTCAGGCTACTCAACCGCGTCGCGCCCACCGCATCGGCAAGCCTCGGCGTCAGACCGTTTACCAGGGTGGATCGCTGGTCAAGAACTGAGCTTCGTCGCGGCCGAAGCAGATTCGGCCAACGCGCGCAGCGCCGCGTTGACTTCGGCGGGGCATTCCAGGATCGAACAGTGGCCACCGGACAGTTCGAGCAGATCCACCAAATTCGGCGCCCGCTCGGCGATCCGCCGCGAGGAGTCCAGTGGCAGCAGGCGGTCGCGTTCGCTGCCGATGACCAGTGTGGGCACGGTCAGCCCGTCGAGCGGGATATGGCGCTTCTCCAGTGAGTCGATCAGCATCTTCGCGCAACCGCCCCGGCCCGCAGCCGGGGTGGTCGCGTACAGCTCGTAGACGAAGGATCCGATCTCACGATCGGCGTCGCGCCCGACGGCGAGGGCCGCGACGAAACGCCGGCTGGACGCCTCCGCGGCCCGGACTACCGGCATGCCACCGAACCGCTTGATCAGCTGCCGTCCGATCACCTCCCGGCCGCCGGCCAACCGGGGCGTGACGGCCAGGAGTTTCACCTGCCGGATGATCTCGCCGGTGGTGGTGTTGATCAATGCGACGGCGTCGGCACGGCGCGAGACCCGGTGTCGGTAGCGATCAGCCCAGGCGCTGATGGCGATGCCGCCCATCGAATGGCCGGCGATCACAGCACGCTCCCCCGGCGCCAGCGTGGCCTCAAGGACGGCGTCGAGGTCCGACGCCAGGTGGTTGAGGCTGTAGTGGCCGCGGCCGGGGACGCCGCTGCGGCCATGACCGCGATGATCGAAGGCGATGACGCGGTAGTCCCGGGACAGGTCGGCGATCTGCTCGTGCCACACCCGGATGGCACAGGTGATGCCGTGCGCGAGGACGATCGGATAACCGTCCTCAGGACCGAAGACCTCGGTGTGCAGGCGGGTGCCATCGGCGCCGCGCACGATCACCGGACGGCTGGGCGGCAGCTGAACGGGCCGTGCCTGAGTTTGCCGGCGCATGGTGGGGCTCCCCTCGTTCGTCGCCGCAGCACCTTTGCCGCAACGGCTGCGAGCTTAGCCAACCAATCAGTTGGACGGGGCGTCGAGGATGGTGGCAGTGTCGGCGCCGGCGACCACCGAGGCCGACAGATCGGCGAGGCGCTGCTGTGTGCGCCGCGCATGGGCGCGCAGCAACTTGAAGGCGGTGTCCATATCGACGGCTCCGCGTTCGGAGAGCACGCCCTTGGCCTGTTCGATCACCACCCGGGTGTTCAGTGCGGTCTGCAGCTGCTGGTTGACCAGTTCGGAGCGGGTCAGGATCCGTTGGTGCAGGATTCCGATGGTCGCCACGTCGGCCAGCGCCTGACCCACCGCGACATCGGTCGGCGGAAGCGCGCCGGTGTCGGTGCGGAACAGGTTGAGCGCACCCACCCGTTCGTCGCGCAGCCGCAGCGGTAGCGCGGACACCGAACCGAAGTTGTACTCGGCGGCGCGTTGCGAGAACGCCGGCCAGCGTTGCGGATCGACCGACAGGTCTTCGACGAACACCCCCTGCCCGGTCCGGTAGGCCTGCAGGCAGGGACCCATGTCAGCTTCCACCTGAAGTAATTCCAGGAGGCGGGTCTGCTCGCTGCTGGAGGCAAACACGTGGAGTTCGCCCGCCCCATCGCCGAGCAGAATTCCGGCAGCTGCGATCGGCAGCAGAGTCATCGAACTATCGATGAGCTGCTGCGCCAGCTCGACGACGTCGTAGTCGGCGACGAGAGTGTCCGCCAGCCCGACAAATGCTGATGCCAGGCGTTCGTAGCGATCCATCGCAATTCCTTCCAGCCAGATTTTCGCATGTATGTCAGGGCAGATAGAACATTTCCGAGTTCGCTATGCCGGAACCATCGGATCTGGGTCCAAGTCATCGTCGTTATCGGAATCGGAATCGAAACGCAGCCGCCGGCAGACGACGTCATGGGCCACCTCCCGAATTAGGCGGCGGTGCAGGTAGGCATACGCCTGCAATCGAACGTAGGCCTCCCTCGCCCCGACGCCGAGTTGAGCGATGATCATGCCGGTCGCCTGGTGCACCTCACGGCTGCTCAGCGGCTGATCCCACCACGGACCCAAGGGCTCCGCGAGACGACCTGTGCGCCCCACCGTGAGCAGGATCGCGGTGATCAGATCCGCGACCACGACCGCATCGGCGAAGTCGGCGTCGGCCATGGGCTCTTCGGAATCGCGGTACAGGTCGAGCACACCGACCTTGATGGCCCCGACCTGCAGGGGCACCGCGTACAGTGCACCGACCCCCGAGGCCGCGGCTTCCGAAGAGAACACCGGCCAACGCTCGTCGGTCACGGACAAGCTGGCCGCGACCACGGGGCCCCCGGTGGTGATGGCCTCCCACGCCGGGCCCTCGCCAAGACTGACCTGCACCCACTCAACGCGCTCCGCGATGTAGTCGCTGGCGCAGAGGACTTCCAAACCGACATCGCCGACCTGCACAGTGATCCCGGCGTGCTGCACCGGCAGCGCGATCACCGCGGCCTCACACAGGCGGACCGGCGCGTCACCACGATGGGAGGCTTTGTCGATCGCCGCCAGGAACCTTGCTCGGGCACCAAGCGGGTCCGGCGCGCTCATGGCGGTGGGCGCCGACGTGTAACGGGAGCACGACGCAGGTCCATGGGAACGACCACCCTAACCGCGGAGGGCGCCATTGCCTGCATGCCTGCCGGCACACGCGCCACCGTCGACCTTACTGCCGGAACCTGCGGGTGAGGTCACCAAATACGGTACGCAGTCCGCGTCGCCGTTCGGCGAGATAGTCGTTGGGAAGCGCCAATCGGAAGATGGTCCGCAGGGTGAGCAGATACTGATGCGCCAACGGCCCGGTGGTGTAGGGCAGATCGTACTTGTCGCAGAGCTCGCGGACACGCTCGCTGACCTGGGCCAACCGGTTGCTGGGTAGGTCGGGAAAGAGATGGTGCTCGATCTGATAGCAGAGGTTTCCGCTGGAGAACGCCATCAGCCGGCCCGCGTTGAAATTCGCGGCACCCAGCATCTGACGCAGATACCACTCCGGTCTACCCTCCCCCTCGATCGATTCGGGGGTGAAGGTCTCCGCTCCGTCGGGAAAATGCCCGCAGAAAATGACCACGTAGGCCCACACATTGCGAGCCACGTTCGCGGTGACATTGGCCGACAGCGTTCGTCGCCACCGCGACCTGCTCAGCGCCGGAAACAGCAGGTAGTCCTTTGCGCACTGGCGGGCGATCTTCGCCTTGAAGGCACGGGTCTGCTCTGCCCGCTTCTCCGGCGCCTCCACTCGGTCCTGCTCGGAGTAGAGATCGTGCAGCGCGATGCCCCATTCGAAACCGATGGCCAGCAACAGGTTTCGCAGCGGCTGGATGAGGTGTTGCCGCTCCCATGGCTGATCGCGGGTGACTCGGATCACACCGAAGCCGAGGTCGTCATCGACGCCGAGCACATTGCTGAACACGTGGTGGCGGTAGTTGTGCGAGTACCGCCACTGCGCCGAGACTCCGACCATGTCCCACTCCCAGCTGCTGGAGTGGATCTCCGGGTCGTTCATCCAGTCCCACTGGCCGTGGCCGACATTGTGGGCAATCTCCATGTTCTCGACGCTCTTGGCGTAGGCCAGTGCGGCGGTGCCGATCGTCCAGCCGGTGCGTGACCGGCTGGTGGCGATCAGCAGTCGGGCGGCGATATCCAGCGTGCGCTGAAAAAGGATGGTCCCCCGGATGTAGCGCCGGTCCTTGGCTCCGAGCGATTCCTCGACGTCTTGACGGATCAGATCGAGTTCGGCGCCGAGCGCTTCGATATCGGTGCTGCTCAGATGCGTGTACGCGGCGATGTCACTGATTGCCATGGAGGGTCCTCGGCCGTCTGGTCGTTCTGATCAGCGGCGGAGTCCAGGCCACCGTGTGTGCTTGTACGAGCCAGCGTAGTAGCAATTGGTCCTCGGGCGCAGACTACGACTGATCTATCCGGAGGTCCGCCGGCGACAGCACAGCTGCTCGACGCGCCCGGCCGACACCGACGGATCGGCATCGACACGCACTCAGCCACTTCTCAGCACTCTCCCATGTCAGCAATGATGTTGTCAGACACGGGCATTCGCACTCATCAGCACAGGGACTGCTCACCCGTACTGTCGGCGGAGCACCCCGCAGCACCCCGCAGCACCGCGGAGAGCCGCGGAGAGCCGCTGACGTCAGAAAACGATGGTCTGGTTTCCGTAGCGGATGATGCGGTCCTCGCAATGCCACAGCACTGCCCGCGACAGCACGGCCCGCTCGACGTCGGCGCCGAGCCGGACCAGATCGCTGACGCCGTGACGATGGTCGACGCGCACGACATCCTGTTCGATGATCGGGCCCTCGTCGAGTTCGTCGGTCACGTAATGGGCCGTCGCGCCGACGAGCTTGACCCCGCGTTCCTTGGCCTGCCGATACGGTGCGGCGCCGATGAACGAGGGCAAGAATGAGTGGTGGATGTTGATCAGCGGACAACCGACCTCGACCAGGAACCGAGGCGACAGGATCTGCATGTAACGCGCCAGCACCACCAGGTCGACGTTGCCTCGCAGAACATCGAGTTGTCGTTCTTCGGCCTGCGCTCGCACATCTTTGGTGGCTGGAACGTGCAGGAAGGGGACGCCGAATGGGCGAACTCGGTCCGCGAGGTCGGCATGGTTGGAGATCACCATCACGACAGACATGTCGAGTTCGCCGCGGCGGTTGCGCCACAACAGATCCAGCAGGCAGTGGTCGTCCTTGGAGGCCATGATCGCAACCCGTTTGGGCTTGGACGCTTCGGTGAGCCGGAAGTCCATCTCGAACTGCGTCGCGACCTGTTCGGCGAAGTCACGCTCCAACCCGTCTCGCGCGGCGGCCAGTCCGGGGAGGTGAAAAATGGTGCGCTGCATGAACGTTCCGCCCGACTGTTCCGTAGCATGCTGATCGAGCGAGACGATATTGGCACCGGATCGAGCTAGGAAGGCACTGACCGCCGCCACCAGCCCGGGCCGGTCACCACAGCGCAACAGCAGGCGGCCAACGTCTTTGACCGCGCCCCCGTCGAGACGAGGATAGCGCCCGGCATCGGTCTGGATGTCCATGAATCTCCTCCTCCCGCCGCACCTGAGCGGCCATCGAATTGACAGTGTGCAGCATGACAGCCCCTGGACGGCAAATCACCGGGCCCTGTGCAAGCCGGACGCGATGGTCTCACGCCACTCAGAGGTTGTTGTCCGCCCCTGCCCTCGGACGCCTCCGGATCTCTGTCTCAGCCAATTCCTCGACCGGGTCAGCCGTGGCGCGCGTGCGCGCAGCAGCGACCAGCGCAGCGCCGACCTGAGGGCAGTGCATCACCGAAAAGTACTGGCAGACAGACAAAGACGACCCCCGGAACCCGGGGGTCGTCTTTCGGTCGGCTGTCAGTACGTCGGGACGAAAACGCCGTTCACCCAGACGCCCCAATGCTGCCAGCCGGTGTCCCAGACCTGCGGGTTGCCCGCAGCCCAGGCCGGCGGAGCGGGCTGAGGCGGCGCCCACGCGGGTGGCGCACCTGCCTCCGGTCCCGCCGGCGGCAGAGGTACGGGCGGGTACGGATCCGCGCTTGCGGTGGCGGCACCGAGTCCCAGGGCGCCTGCGGTCAGACCGCCGACGACGGCGGCGCTGGCGACGATGCGGTTGAGCTTCATGGGTGGAAACCTCCATTTGGTAGTGGTGCGAACTTCTTCGCTACGACCCAATCGGTCTTCTACCCCGTCCGGCGATATCGGTAAACCCCTGCATGGGCACCGTGAGAGGCGCGTCACACTCGCCGCGATATTCAGGCCGAGTCGTCGTCGACGCCGACCGAGTCACGACGTTCCGCGGCGGCCAATAACGCCGCCCGGTAACCATCAGCGATGTCATCGATGGCCGCCACGGCCTCTTCGGTGAGTTCCTGCCGGATGCCGCTGGTCGCATGCGCGAAGGGCACAAACGCGCGGAGCAGATCAGGGAGGTTGAGCTGTAACTCCAGCTCAACGGCCTCGTTGTCGGCGTCTTCACCCGCCAGCAGTAGCCTCAGGCGCGCCGCACTCCACCTCAGCGGGTCGCCGGTGCCCTGCTCGATGCAGTGCGACAACAGCGTGCGGTGACCGAGCTCTTGGAAAGGCACCCCGTCCGGCGAAGCGAAAAATGATTCGCTCACGTCTGGCTCGATCGCTGAATTCCGATGCGGTGCAGCGGAAGTAGCCCGGGCAACCGGCATCAGCCGGGCCACCCACTGCACCAGCGCACGGCTGCCCGGCCAGGTGTCCGACTCCACCTGCATCACCCTCGGCAGATGGCGCTCGAGCGCCATGGCCAGACTGCTGTGAGCCTCATGCAGCTCGACGCCGACAAAGGTGGTGTCGGGATCGGTGTTGGCCGCTTCGGCGACGGCGAGGATCGAGCCGATCGGCTCCGGTACAAAGAACGCGTCCTTGACCGCCGACATCGAGAGGTGGTCGATGAACACGCAGCACGTCAGGTCCTGCCCGTCGGCAAGTCGAACGCCGAGAAGCAGCTCGTCGCCGTCACCGAGAATGTGCGACATCCGTACCGCCCTGTCCACGCCGGTTTTCCCGAGCTCAGCGAGCCAGCGCGGCAGGTCGTCATCGCGTCGATCGACTTCGCGTCGGCAGCGGTCGCGCAGGTCATCATCGGCGACAAGCTCGCGCAAGACCGCCAGTAGCGCGGTGGTCTCCAGTACCTGGAACTCGACGAATGCCGAGATGAGTTCGTCGAGACCGGTCGGAACCTGCGCCTCGGAGGGTCGCAACAAAACCGGCTGGCGAGGGGCGGTAGCCGCGATCACCATGCTGACCAGCCCCAGCAGTTCGATCGGTTGCCCGGTGTCCAGCGCTTTGCGGACTTCGTCGAGCAAAGGAGCTTCTTGGGGTATCGGCGCCTTTGCCGGTGTTGGCTGCCCAGCCCTGCTGCGGCGGGCGTCCCGCCGCGCTTGTTTGGCTGCGATTCGCTTCCGTCTATCGGTCATTGCCGGACCATACCCGGGAGGTCAGATACCGATTTTGAGGGAACGCGAGGTCATCGACCTCGGGGATTGGCAAGATCCCCCAATAGGTAAGTACATTTTCACAAAGGAATTGCGTACTGCGATTGACTGGTCCAGCCCAGGGCGAGCCCACCTCGATCCGCTGGAGGTTTTTTCCTTGTCCGTCACAGAGCCTGCCGAGCTGATCCCGTGACCGACCGCGACGATCAGCGCAGTGGGAACTCGACGCCGGAGCACGACCTGGTTCCCGTCGGCACCCCCATTGACCTCGACAACTGCGCCCGAGAGCCGATCAACATCCCCGGCAGCATCCAGCCGCGCGGTGTACTCGTGGTCGTGCGCGAGCCAGACTTCGAGGTGCGCCAGCTCAGCGCGAACGTCGAGGAATTGCTGGGCAAATCGGTCGACGAAGTTCTGGGCCGGCACCTGTCAGCGGTAATTGGCGTCGAACAGGCCGCCAAGCTCGTTCAGGCGGCGTCGACATTCGGCAGTTTGAGTACGCGCAATCCGCACGAGTGCCTCATCGACGTCGCCGGCGAGCTGAAGATGTTCGACGCGATCCTGCACCGGGAGCCCGGCGGTGTGTTGTTGATCGAACTCGAGATCGCCGACGGGGAACGGCCCTTCTCGTACCCGAACACCTACCAGGCGGTGCGCAGCTCGATCGAAGAGCTCAACGCGACGGCAACGCTGAGCGAGTTGTACGACACCGCCGCACGCGCGGTCCGGGACCTGACCGGATTCGACCGCGTGATGGTGTACCGCTACGACCAGGAGTACAACGGTGAGGTCGTTGCCGAAGCCAAGCGGGAGGACCTCAACTCGTTCCTCGGTCTGCACTACCCCTCCACCGACATCCCGGCGCAGGCCCGCGCGCTGTACGAGAAGAACTGGATTCGGCTCATTTCGGACGTCGATTACACGCCCGCACCGCTGGTTCCGGCCATCGATCCGGACAGTGGGGCACCACTTGACCTGACGTACGCCACGTTGCGCAGTGTGTCCCCCATCCACGTCGAATACCTCCAGAACATGGGCGTGCACGCGTCGATGTCGATCTCACTGCTGCGGCACGGCCGGCTGTGGGGGCTGATCGCCTGCCATCACTACAGCGGTCCCCATCTCCCGCCGTTCGGTTCCCGAGCGGCCGCGGAGTTCCTCGGCTCGACGCTCTCGCTGCGGCTCGTCGACCGGTTCGAAGACGATCGCCTACACAAGCGACTGCACGCGCAGGCAGTGCTGGGCAAGCTCACCGTCGCCACGCTGAACGACGCGATACCACTCTCGGCAGCGCTCCTCGGCGACCCGAACCTGCTCGATCTCGTGCCCGCCGACGGTGTCGCAGTCCAACTGCAGGGTGAGCACCGGGTGCACGGGTCCGTGCCGCCGCCGGCGGTGGTGGCCGCCGTCGCCGCATGGGCGCGCCGCGCCGACGACGAGATCGCCGGTACCGACCGTCTGTCCACCGAGTTACCCGCACTCGACATCGATCCGCAGTTGGCTGCGGGCGCACTCGCGCTCAACCTGCCAGAGGGTCAGTACGCCATCTGGTTCCGCAGCGAGGTGCTGCGCTCGGTGGACTGGGGTGGCGACCCGCACAACAAGGCGATCGCAGTCGGTGAAGGGGACCACGTCCGGCTCAGTCCACGGAAGTCCTTCGAACGGTGGCGCGAAACCGTGCACCAGCGCAGCGAGCCGTGGTCGCCCAGCGAGGTCGAGTCTGCCGAGTTGTTGCGCGGACACCTCGTCGAGTCGCTGTACCGCCGTACCCGCGAGACGCTGCGGATGGCCGACACACTGCAGCGCAGCCTGTTGCCCAGCTCGATCCCGACGCTCGAAAACTGGCAACTGTCAGCGCATTACGAGCCCGCCGTGGGCGGGCGCGTGGGCGGTGACTGGTATGACGCGTTCACCATTCCCGACGGCCGGTTGGTGGTGCTGCTCGGCGACGTCGCCGGCCACGGCCTGACCGCAGCCGGCACAATGGCGCAGTTGCGCAATGTCCTTCGCGCACACCTGTTCACCGGGGCCGCACCGGCCGAAGCCCTCAACCGGCTCAACGACTTCTGCACGCACATGATGCCGCGGACGTTCGCCACCGTCATCGTCGCGCGAGTCGACCTCCGCACCGGACACGCCGAGGCGGCCAGTGCCGGTCACTTGATGCCGTTCATCACGAATGCGGCACCGACAGCCAACCCTGCCCCGATCGTGCTATCGCCTCCGATCGGCGTCCGGGGGATGACCTACGCACCAAGCACATTCACCGTCGACCCCGGGCACGGGCTGATCATGTACTCCGACGGTCTGGTGGAACGACGCGACTCGACTATCGACGACGGCCTGGACAGGTTGGCCGAAACTCTGCTGGGCTTCGGTGATTCGCCGGCGTCTTGGCTCTCGACGGCGATGGCGTCGAGCGATACCGATGACGATGTCACCATCCTGACGCTGCGTCGCGAGGATTAGCTGGCGCGCCGATACGGTTCCGCTTCGATGACGACCAATTCGTCGTCCGCGGTCAACAGGATGCGGTCGCACGCGTCCCCGGCTGTCGGCGCCGCCCACGAGTGGCCGCCCGGCAGCTGGTAGCGGTAGAAGGTGACGTAATCGCCACGACGTAGCGCGTCGATCGTCGTCGACAGCGCCGCCAAGGCCTCCGGCACCATCGAACCGTACAAAGCGCCGAAGGACTCCGCCTCCTCAAGGAGGTACTGCCGCAGCTCGACCTCATTGCCCCGCCGCTTACCCCATGTCATGGCTCAGCCAGTACCCGGTGGCCGGCTCGGCTAAACCGGGCGATTCTCGCGTCCTACGCGCTATCGCTCATCAGCCCACAACGCACCGGAGACGCGTTCGGCTTCGCGGATCCCGGATTCGAGATCGAGGGTCGCCACGAGAAGCTCCGGAGTGTCGCGCTGTCCCACCCGGGCTGCCTGCACCGCCACCGATCCGTCCGGCGCGATGATCTTGCTCTTGCCGAGCAGGTCCTGGCCGCACTGATTCGCCATCACCCACCACTGACCGTTGAGCAAGGCGTTGGCGGGGTAGAGCACGTCCCACCACGGCTCGGCACCCACTTCGTACGCACACGGTGCGATGACGACGCGTGCACCGAGCTGGTTCAGCTGCCTTGCATACGCCGGACGGTCACCGTCGAAGCACGTGCTGAGCCCCACCGTTGCCACCCCGTCGACGTGTACGACGGTCGGTCGATCACCGGCCGCGAAGACCTTTTCCTCACCCAGCGGCGTGTACAGGTGCACCTTGCGATGCACCGCAGCCAGTCGGCCGGCCGGGTCGTAGACGACCGCGGTGTTGTAGAGGAGATCACCGTCGAGCTCAGGCACTGTGCCGGCGAAAAGCCAGACGCCGTGCGCGCGGGCGGCACCTGACAGCGCGGCGCCTCGGGGGCCGTCGATCGGCTCGGCGGCCTCCCGAGCATCGCGAGCGAGCGTCGCCGGATCGTATCCGCACGGCCAAAGCTCGGGTAGCACAACCCAAGTACAGCCTTGGTCGGCGAGCGCACCGACGAACCCGAGTGCGTCGCGCAGATTGTCCTGATGGGAATTGCATCGCGGCAGCCATTGGGCCAACCCGATGGTGACGGTGCTCGTCATGGCAGCTCCGCCCCGTCCGTCAATCCGCGCCACGGCCGGGTCAGGTTCTCCGGTTGCAGGATCTTCGCCAGATCGGTGGGTGTCAACAACCCCCGGTCCAGGACCAGCGAGGCGATGTCAGTATCGGTGCTCAACGCGTCGGCCGCCAGTCGGGTCGCCGCCTCGTATCCGATGTACGGGTTGAGCGCGGTGACCAGACCGATGGAGCGATCGACCGTCGAACGCATGTGTTCGACGTTCGCGGTGATGCCGACCACGCACCGACGCCGCAGCGTGTCACAGGCCGCGGTCAGGTGCGCCAAGGACTCGAAGAGGCTGTGGGCGATGATCGGTTCGAAGGCGTTGAGTTGGAGCTGTCCGCCCTCGGCGGCCATGCTGATCGCGATGTCGTTACCGACGACTTCGAATGCGACCTGATTGACCACTTCGGGGATCACTGGGTTGACCTTGCCCGGCATGATGCTCGAACCCGCTTGCACCGGTGGAAGATTGATCTCCCCGAAGCCGGCTCGGGGCCCCGATGACAGCAGTCGCAGGTCATTGCAGATCTTCGACAGCTTGACCGCTGTCCGCTTCAGGACGCCAGAGAGTTGCACGAAGGCACCGACGTCCTGGGTGGCTTCGACGAGATTCGACGCGGTCACCAGGGGCAATTCGGTGACGGCGCAGAGTTCTTCACAGACCAGGCCGGCGTAATCCAGATGAGCATTGAGACCGGTGCCGATCGCGGTGCCACCGAGGTTGATCTCGGAGATCAGGACGAGGGCCTCCCCCAGCCGGTCCGCGTCTTCGCCGACCATCACTGCGTAGCTGCCGAATTCCTGACCCAGCGTCATCGGGACCGCGTCCTGCAGCTGGGTGCGCCCCATCTTGAGGTGTCCGCCGAACTCGACTGCCTTCTCGGCGAAGGCCGATACCAACTCGGTCATGGCCAATTGCAGCCTGTGCACGGCGAATTGAAGACCGAC
This sequence comes from Mycolicibacterium komossense, assembly GCF_025822605.1. Lineage (GTDB taxonomy): Bacteria > Actinomycetota > Actinomycetes > Mycobacteriales > Mycobacteriaceae > Mycobacterium > Mycobacterium komossense. The sequence goes on from NZ_JACKTY010000029.1 coordinate 27,112, forward strand.
CTTGACCGCGGTGGGATAGACATCGTTGGTGCTCTGCCCGAGGTTGACGTGTTCGAGCGGATGCAGGCGGGGGTAGTCGCCACGGGAGTGGCCGAGCAGCTCAAGACCACGGTTGGCGATGACTTCGTTGGCGTTCATGTTCGTCGAGGTGCCTGCGCCGCCCTGGATGACGTCGACGACGAATTGGTCGTGCAGTTTTCCGGCCTTGATCTCCTCACAGGCCGTGACGATCGCGTCGGTTCGCTCAGCGCTGAGCAACCCGAGTCGATGGTTCGTGCGTGCGGCGGCAAGCTTGACGCAGGCCAGCGCGACGATCAGTTCTGGATAGCGCGCGATCGGAGTGCCGGTGATCGGGAAATTCTCCAGCGCACGTGCAGTGTGCACGCCGTAATACACATCGCCAGGCACTTCGTAGTCGCCGAGTAGATCGTGTTCGCGCCGCAGTTCCGTCGAGGTCACGTCGGGCTGCCGATCAGATGTCGCCGGGTATCGGGGTCGGTGGCCGCATCGAGCAGAGTCATTGCCAGGGCACGCGCACCGTCGACCGCGGCGCGATCGGCAGCCGAAGACACCGCGGCAGCGGCGAATTCGGGTTGGTGGTTGACCGCGGGCAACGAATCGATCCCGATGTAGGGGTGGATGGCCGCCACCTGCTGCGAGACATTGCCCATATCGGTCGAGGCACGGTTCATCAACGAATCGGCCCCTGAGCTGAAGCGACGGCCTTGCTGCTCGGCGCGGCGCACGTAGTGGTCGAGCAGTCGTTCGTCGGTGCGGAACTCGGCGTAGGGCTTGCTCTCCGGGGTGACGGTCAGCTCGCAGCCGGTGGCCAGGGCACCGGCCTCGAAGCACCGGTTCACCCGCTGCTCGAGGTCGGCGAGCTCGGCGAGTGACCGGGCGCGGACGTACCAACGTCCTTCGGTGCGTTGGGGAATGGCGTTGGGCGCCTCTCCCCCATTGGTCATGATGCCGTGCACGCGGGTGTCGTGCGGAAATTGTTGGCGCAGCATACCGATGGCGACCTGGGCGATGGTGAACGCATCGGCGGCGTTGATCCCGCGGTCGGGATAGGCCGCCGCATGCGCAGACTTGCCGTCATAGCGGATGTGGCTGTGCGACACGGCATACGGTTCGGCGCGAGCCACATCGACAGGACCGGGATGCACCATCGCGGCGGCGTGCACTCCGGTGAACCCACCGCGGTCGAGCATTTCGATCTTGCCTCCCCCGCCCTCCTCGGCAGGTGTGCCGAACACCGACAGGGTGATGCCGAGATCGTCGACATAAGGTGCGAGCGCCCTGGCCGCCCCGGTCGAGATGGCGGCGATGACGTTGTGCCCGCAGGCATGTCCCATGCCGGGCAGCGCGTCGTATTCGGCACACACCGCGAGATGCAATGGGCCGGTGCCGCGGCGAGCCAGGAAGGCCGTCGGCAGATCCGTGAAGTTCTCCTGCACGGTGAACCCGGCGTCGGCGAGATCGCTGGCGACGCGGGCACAGGATCTGACTTCCTCCCAGGCAATTTCGGGATGTGCGTGCAGATCGTGAGACAGCGCCAGGATCTCGTCGACCGCACGGTCACCGGCAGTGCGGATCGCGTCTTCCAGTGTGGTGCTCACAGGTCTCCCGGTACCCCGTAGGACGGTGCGGCGGTGGGATCGAGTCCACGGGTGCGGTAATCCGCCTTCTGCGGTGCCCACACCGCCCACAGTCGGTGCAGTTCGGCGATCGGGTCGTCGTGCCAGTCGACCCGCAGGTCGGTGACGGGCCACGGCACGTCCTCGGTGACCTGCAGCCCGGCCGAGTGCACCGGACCGGCTTCCCCGCCGGCGGCGAGCGCGGCGTCCAGGCCGTCGAGCAACCGTTGCTCGAGCGCCGACGCCGTCGACGTCGAATAGCCGTCCACCAGAGCCTGAATGACACTCTCGTGGCGCAACATATTGCCCGCTGCCGCAACGCTTTCCGCCCGCACCTCATGGCGGATCCCCAAGGCCTGGGCACCGGTGTGGATCGCGGCTCCACCGTTGCGGTCGACCACGATCAGCTGCCGGTACTCGGGGTGTTGCTCGGCGGCGAGGGCAGCGTCGAGTGCCCTCCGCGCATCCGCGCCCCCGGCCAGCGCTTCCAACGCGACGAATCCCAGGTGCGGGTTGGTCACGTTCTGGCTGGCCACCGCTCCGACCCCGGCCCGCAGATGCACGCACCGCGATGCCACGGCAGGACTCGACGAGCAGACCACCATTCCGAACGTCGTACCGTCGCGAACTACAAGCGAGAACGTCACGACGGGTCCGCGGGTTGGCTGATCACCGCGGTGGCGTCGATCTCCACCAGCCATTCGGGACGGGCGAGGGCGTCGACCACCAGTCCGGTGGAGACGGGGTACACGCCTTTGAGCCAGCGCCCCATGACGCGGTACACCACTTCGCGGTACCGGATGTCGACCAGGTACACAGTCACTTTGACGATGTCCTTGAGGCTGCTGCCCGCTTCGTCGAGCAACATCGCGATGTTGGCCATGGCCTTGTCGGCTTGTACTTCGACGTCGCCGATGCCGACCGATTCCCTGGTGTCGAGGTCTTGGCCGATCTGCCCGCGCAAGTACACCACGCCGCCGGCGACCACCGCCTGACACAGGTCGTTGTCGAGGTTCTGTTCGGGGTAGGTGGCCTTGGTGTTGAATGGCCGGATCCGGCGGTGAGTTGCCCCCGGGGGTGTCGCGTCGCTCATATGTGTGCGCTCCTTTCTGTCAGCGCTCGGCGAGCGCCGGCGCGTCGTAGGTGAGGTAGCCGCGCTGAATCGCGATCTGGTCGGCGAGGTACTTGGCGTCGTGCCACACTCCCCAGATGAAGCTGGATCCGCGGCGCGATTGCCAGGGCAGTCCGAGGAAGTAGATCCCGGGTTCGGTCGACACGCCCCGCTGGTGCACTGGCTTGCCTCGCTCATCGAATGCGTCGACCTGCAGCCAGCCGTAATCGAAGGCGAAGCCGGTGGCCCAGATGATCGACGTGACGCCGGCGGCGTCGAGGTCGAGTTCGCGCAGCGGGTTGCTCAGGCAGTCCGGATCCGGCAGGAACTCACGGGCCTGCGGCTCCTCGGGCAGATCGAGTCCGTTGCGGATGACGTAGGCGTCCGCTTCGTCGAGCATGGACAGGTAGTTGGCGTCCCCGTTGTCGATATTGGTACGCAGGTCATCGGCGAAGTGCATGACGCCGTCGACAAAGGGTCCGGCCAGCCCTGTCAGCGTGACGCCGGTGCCCGCGAGCTCCCGAAAGTCGACGGTGTGTCCACCGTGGGCTCCGCTGACAGCGATCGTGACGTGCTCGGCGCCCAGCGGGGGCGCCGCCAGATCCCACTTGCCCAAAACGCCTAGCCACCAACAGAAATCGCGGCCGCGGTAGCTGCGCGGTGGCCGGTCGTGAGGGCCGACAGCCAGGTAGACCCGCCGGCCCGCTTGCCGAAGTTCGTCGGCGATCTGGACACCGGAGGACCCGGCGCCGACCACCAGGACCGCCCCGTCGGGCAGTTGTTGCGGGTTGTGGTAACCGCTGGAGTGGATCTGGTGCAGACCCGCCGTCTCCGGCACCACCGGCGGGATGATCGGTTTCTGGAACGCACCCGTGGCCGCCACCACATAGCGGGCGTCGATCGTCCCTTCCGAGGTGTCGACGCGAAACCCTGGTTTGCCGTTGATCTTTCGCACCGAGGTCACGTCGACGCCGGTGCGGATGGGGGCGTCGATCCGGTCGGCATAGCTGACCAGATAGTCCGCCACCTCTTCTTTGGTGGGGAAGCCGTCGGGGTCGGTGTCGAATTCCTGGCCGGGAAAGCGGTCATGCCATGCTGGCCCGTTGGCCACCAGGGAGTCCCACCGCCACGAGCGCCAGCGCTCGGCGACCCGGTCGCGCTCCAGCACGAGATGCGGGATGTCCTTGGCTCCGAGGTGCTCACTCATCGCGATCCCGGCCTGGCCGGCGCCGACGATGAGGACCTCGACTTCTTGGTTGGACAACATAACCTCCACGAACTGGGCTGCGTTTACTCGCCTCTCCATCGTTCAACGGCCAGTTGCATCTGTACAGCGCATAGATCCGATGTATGGCATCGGGATAACCGATCCACGCACGTCAGGTGTTCGGTGGGCTCGCGAACAGGTTGCGACACAAGTCGGCGACCACACTGGCCCGCCGGGTGGGCCTGGCCGCGACCGCATCAAGCAGGACAACGGTCAGACTCGGCACAGTGCCACTGATCGGAACAACGGCGACGGCATGCCCGTCCAAGGCTGTCGAGACGGCGGCGCGGAGGTTGAGTACGCAGTAGGCCAGCTCACGGCCCACCAGCGCACGGCAGGTCTCGACGGTCGTGGACCGATAGCGGATGTTCGGACTGACACCTGCTGCGGTGAAAACGCTCTGGAAATAGTCGCGGCTGTGCGGCAGATCGAGCAGGACCATCGGTTCCTCGGCCAGTTCGGCCAGATCGACATGGTCGCGGGTCGCGAAGCGATGTGACCCGGCCACCAGTGCGTAGGGCGGCAGGCTGAACAACGGCCACCGGCGCAGGCGCGCATCATCGACCAGGTCGTAGCCGATGCCGAGCTCGAAGGTGCCGTTGGCAACCCCTTCGGCGAGTTCGGCGAGATCCGTCTCCGTGGTGTGCAGGTACAGCTTCGGCAGCTTCTCGGCAGCGACGGCCAACAGCTCCGGCAACAGGTAGGGCGCCACCACCTGGAAGCAGCCGATCGACAGCGTGCCACTCAGCGACGTGCCAAGCCCCTGCGCGGCAGCCCGCAGATCAGCGGCCGAGGCCAGCAGCCGACGACTCTCGATGAGCAGTTCGCGCCCCGCCGGCGTCAGACTGATACCTCTGGCGTGGTGGCGGACCAGCAGCTGTACCGACAGCGCATTCTCCAGATCGGCCAGCGCCGCCGACATCGCGGACTGGGACAGGTGGACCGACGCCGCGGCGCGGGTGACGCTGCCGGCCTCAGCCACCGCGACGAAGTATTCGAGCTGCCTGAGCGTGTAGTCCGGCATGCCACTCCCTCGCATCGAGAAAACTGATCTTAAGCTTCGGAAACACCGGCTGTACAGGTTAGTGCTGGAGCGGCAGGGTGATGTCGTGACATCTACCGAAGAGACCCCGGCCACGCTGCACGACTGGACTCGACACGCGGCGGCACTGACCCCGCGCGACGGCATCTTCGTCGACGGCTCCTTCCGTCCGGCCCAGTCCGGCGCGACGTTCGACTCCGTCGACCCTTCGACGGGCCGAGTGCTCGCGTCGGTGGCCTCGGGGCAGGCCGAGGACGTCGACGTCGCGGTCACCGCTGCGCGCCGGGCGTTCGACGGCGGCGACTGGTCACACGCCTCGATCTCCGAACGCAAGCGGGTGCTGGTGCGGCTCGCGGAGTTGATCAACGACAACAGCGTCGAGCTGGCGCTGCTGGATTCTCTTGACATGGGCAAGCTCGTCACCGAGGCCCACACCGTCGACGTGCCCTCGGGCGCAGGCCTTTTCAGCTACTACGGTGAGGCGCTCGACAAGATCAACGGCGAGATCGCCCCTACCGAACCCGGCAATCTGGCCCTGGTCACGCGCGAGCCACTGGGCGTCGTCGCAGCCGTCACACCGTGGAACTTCCCGCTGGACCTGGCGATCTGGAAGGTCGCACCGGCACTTGCCGCCGGGAACTCGGTGGTCCTCAAACCTTCGGAGCGAGCACCGCTTTCGTCACTGCGACTCGCCGAGCTGGCATCCGAGGCCGGCCTGCCCGACGGTGTCCTCAACGTCGTCCCCGGCTTCGGCGACACCGCGGGCGCCGCCCTCGGCCTGCACCCGGGCGTCGACGTCCTGGCGTTCACGGGATCCACCGCCACCGGGCGTCGGTTCCTGCGCTATGCCTCCGAGTCGAATCTCAAACAGGTGTGGCTCGAATGCGGCGGTAAGAGCCCCAACCTGGTGTTCGCCGACGCCGACCTGGATCAGGCAGTCGACATGGCCGCCTTCGGCGCGTTCTACAACCAGGGCGCCGTGTGTTCGTCGAATTCCCGCCTGCTGGTGCATAAGTCGATTGCCGAACAGTTCGTCGCCGATCTGATCGAGCGGGCCGCCGCGATGCTCCCCGGCAACCCGCTGGACCCGGCCGCGACGCAGGGCGCCATCGTCGACGAAGCCCACACCGCCCATGTGCTGGGATTCATCGACCGGGCCAGGACCAACGGTGAGATCCGCGTGGGCGGCCAGCGCAGCACCGTCGACGGCCGCGGCTGCTTCATCGAACCGACTATCGTCACCGGCCTCGACTCCTGCGCCGAACTCATCACCGACGAGGTGTTCGGCCCCGTCCTCGCGGTGCAGACGTTCGACGACGAGGACGAAGCCATCCGGATGGCGAACGACACCATCTACGGCCTGGCCGCCTCGGTGTGGACCAACGATCTGCGGCGGGCCCACCGGGTCTCCGCGGCGCTGCGTGCCGGGACCGTCTCGGTGAACACCGTCGACGCCCTGAGCGCACAGACCCCGTTCGGCGGGTTCAAGCAGTCCGGCTTCGGGCGCGACCTCTCGCTGCACGCGCTGGACAAGTACACCGGGCTGAAGACCACCTGGATCAAGCTGTAGTCAGACGCGCTGCGTCGCAGCCGCTTTCACAGGGCTGCGACGATCAGCGCGGATCAGGTCACTGGCACGTTCCGCGACCGTCATGATCGTTCCCACGGGGTTGACCGAGGGAATGGTCGGGAAGATCGATGCGTCGACGATCCGCAACCCGTCGACACCGCGCACCCGCAGTTCCGGGTCGCACACGGCCATGGGGTCGTCGGAGGCACCCATCCGGCAGGTGCCTGACACGTGATAGACGGTCTGATGCGTCGCGCGCAGCGCCACCGACAGGTCCTCGTCGGACGTCAGGTCCGAGCCGGGGAACACCTCTGGTCCGATCCACTGCGACATCGGGGATTCGGCGGCGATGCGCCGTGCCAGTCGGATGGCTGCGATCAGGGTCGCCTCGTCGGCGCCGTCGGCATCGGTGAAGTACCGGTAGTCGATGCTGGGCGCCGCGGCGGGGTCCTCGGAGGTGATCCAGACGCGTCCACGGCTTTTCGGCTTGGCGACGTTCGGTGCGATCGAGACGATCCGGTCTGGGAGCTCGACACCGTAGGTGACGGCGTGATCGGCCACCGCTTCCACCGGGAAGTGCATCAAGACATCCGGTCGGGCCGGGCCGTCCTCGTGCAGGCGCACCGCCGCACCGGCATCCCATCCTGTTGCACAGGTCCCGGGGACCTCGCGCACGGCCTGCCACACGATCAAGCCCTCAGCGTGGTCCATCAGGTTCTCCCCCACCCCGGGGCTGTCGACGACGACCTCGACGCCGGCGTCGAGGAGCACCTGCCGGGGGCCGATGCCGGAGAGCTGCAGCAGTTTCGGGGTGTCGATCGCGCCGCAGCAGACGATCACCTCACGCGTAGCGTCGAACCGGTGCTCGGTCCCGTCGCCGTCGGTGGCGAGCACACCGACCGCGGCCCCGTCCTCGACGAGCACCCGGTTGGCGTGTATACCGTGGCGGACCGTGAGGTTGTCGCGGGTGCGAATCGCCTCATGCAGGTAATGCACCGATGTCGATGACCGGAGATGACTTTCAGGGGTGTAGCCGATCTCGAAGAACCCTGCGCCCCTGCCTGTTCGAGCGAAGTCGTCATCACTGTTCCAGTGTGTCCGCGCCGGCAGGCCCAGTGCCTGCCGTGCCGACTCGACGACATCGGCGACGTAGGGATTTCGGTCCTTGTCCGCCACCGGAGTGATCGGGGTGGCCAGCCGGTCGTAGTACGGGTGAACCGATGCTGGATCCCAGCCCTGGGCGCCGAGAGCGACCCACTCGTCGAGATCGGCGGGCAGGGGCCGCCAGGTGATCATCGTGTTGGCGGTCGAGCAACCACCCAGGATGCGCATCCTGGCCTGCCGGATGTGTGAGTTACCCCGGTCCTGGGCGATGCTGCGATAGTCGAGGTCGTACTCCCCTTCCAGCATCTCCGCCCAACGGCGGATGTCGAGCGCACGTGGCTCACCCTCATCGGTGGGCCCGGGCTCCAGCACCGTCACCGTTACGTTCGGATCTTCCGAAAGTCGGGCGGCGACAATACATCCCGCGGTGCCGCCGCCGACGACGAGGTAGTCGGCCGTCGTCATACGGCGCTTCCGGCCCGCAGGGGGTCATGGCCGGACTGGGCACGCAGCTTGGGCTTCATCAGCACGTAGTACAGCGGGCAGATCACTGCCAGGCCGACGATCCAGGAGATGTCGACCTTGTCCATGCTCTCGGCGATAAAGCCGGTGAACAGGGTCGTCGACAGGAACGGGATCTGCACCAGGATGCCGGCGAAGTAGCAGCCGATCGCGATCCAGTTGAACCGGCCGTATCGTCCGCCGTCGCGCTCGAACAGTGCGTCGATGTCGTAGTCGCCGTGGCGCAGCAGGTAGAAGTCGACGAGATTGACGGCAGTCCATGGGATCAGCACGCACAGCAGCAGAGCCAGGAAGTTGGCGTAGTTGGCCAGGAAGTCCTCGGCGCTGAGCAACGCGGGCACCAGTGTGATCGAGAACAGGACGACGGACACCACGGCCCGGCTGCTGGCGCCGGCTTTCCACTTCGGGAAGAAAGTCTGTCCGACGGTGATCGTGGACAGCGTCCCGCAGTACAGGTTCATCGCGTTGGTGGCGGTGATGCCGATGGCGAAGATCGCGAAGATGCCCGTGCTGACGCCGTGGGTCAGCGTGGACAATCCGGCCAGCGTGTCATCGTCGGGCAGCGCAGCGCCCACCAGGACGCCGAGCAGCATCGGCAGCACCGAGCCGAGCACGCAGCCGGAGTAGGTCCCCCAGAAGGCCGCCCGTTGTCCGGTGTCACGCGGCATGTAGCGGGTGTAGTCCGAAACATAAGGTGCATAGGCGATCTGCCACAGGGCGGCCACCGACAGCGTGGCCATGAAGCCCGCCCAGGTGAATCCGCCCGAGTGCCACGTCTCGGCCGGAACACCGTTCACGCCGATCATCCAGACGAACGCCACGATCAGCGCTCCGCCGGCGACCACCGACAGCACGGCTGTCACCTTGTGGATCAGCCGGTAACCGACGATCGTGGCGACGACGCTGATCACGCCGATGATCACGATGGCGACGTTGGTGGGCAATCCGGTGACCTGGGCCAGGGCCTGGCCACCGAGGACCGCGTTGGAGGCGAAGAACCCGAGGTACATGAACACCACCAGGACGACGACCAGCAGGCTGCCGTAGGACCCGAACTGCGCGCGGGTTTGCAGCATCTGCGGGACGCCCATCTGCGGTCCCTGGGCAGCATGCAGTGCCATCACCACTGCGCCGATGACGTTGCCGAGCACCACCGACAGCGCGCCGGCCCACAACGGCAGACCGAACACCGTGGTGGACAGGGCGCCGGTGATGATCGTCAGCAGCATGATGTTGGAGCCGAACCACACCGTGAACAGGTCACGGGCTCGGCCGTGCCGCTCGTCGAGCGGGATGTGCTCGATGGTTCGACGCTCGATGGACTCCGGAGATGATGCGGGTTCAGTCATGGGCACCGGCTTTCGAGAAGTGAGTCGCTGCGGCGGGTGACCGCGATCACCTCAGTATTGGACCTTGCGTAGGACAGGTAAATCACAAAGAACCGGCACTTTGGATCGGTTTTGACGATGTAGTAGCCGCGCCGTCACCCGGAACCGGTTCGTCGGTGGGCTTGGCCACCCGCAGCGGCCGGGCCACGATGTATCCGACGAGGCCGAGCGCCGCCAGCGCCGCGAGCGTGCCGAGGGTGAACAGTTCGAACACGCCGGCGCTGACCCCCCATATCTGTTCGAAGTCGTAGTCCAGGCCGAACAGCCGGTCGAGCGTGCCGGGGAAGACGGCGACCCAGCTGCCCAGCGCCACCCAGGCGAAGCACAGGATGCCCAGCAGCCGGAATCCGTTGTTCGAAACCGGCACTCTGAATGGCCTTGGAATATCGGGGAAAGCCGTCCGTAGTCGGATCGCCGCGGGGATCGCGAGGAGGTAGCTGAGCAGGAACGTGGAGATCGCGATGGACAGCACCACCGCGAATACCGCGGCCGCGGAGCCACTGAGGGCCATGGCGGCGAGCATGAACACCGTGCCGACCACGCCCGAGAGAAGGTTCACACGCACCGGGGTGCCCAGCTTGGGGTGGAATCGGCCGAAGAAGCCACCGAAGAACGATCCGTCAGCGGCGGCCATCGCCTGCATCCGATCGCTGATGATCATCCAGGCCGATCCCTGCGTCATCAGCACCAGGGCGAACGTGATCGCAGTGAGGGTCAACATCAGTGGTGCCGCCGAACCGTAGACGCCGTAGACGATGGCGACGGCATCCATCAGACCGCCGATACCGGTGATCTGCTCGGCAGGCACGACCAGCAGAATCGCGGCGATCGGCAGGAGATACGCCGCAGCCGCGATGGCAGACGACCGGGCAATCGCGATCGGAACGTCGCGCCCGGGGCGCTTCATCTCCCCCGCGGCGCTGTTCCCCGACTCGAAGCCCAGATAGGAGAACAACAACAGCGGGGTGACGCCCAGCAGACCCGCCAGAGTCGGCGAGAAGTCACTGGCAGTCAGGCCCGCGAAGCCGTGGCGTGCGGCATAGATTCCGGCGGTTACGACGAAGCTCAGCAGGAACACGATTTTGAGGATGGCACCGACGTTGGGGATCCACTTGCCGTGCTTGAGGCTGATGACCGCCGCCAGGACGGTCATCCAGATGAACACCGTCTTGAAGGCGTAGTCGGTCAAGGATCCGTGTTCGAAGGGTGTCACGTACTGACTCCACACCTCCGCGGCGATGAACGTGCACGACCCGCCGACCCAGACCGGCTGCGTCACCCAGGTGAGCAAGGAGGCCATTGCGGCCATCGGGCGGCCGAAGGCACGCCGCACCCAGACGTAGACTCCGCCTTCTTCGGTGAACGTGCTGCCGATCTCGGCGAAAATGAGGCCATAGGGCACGAGGAAGAAGACCGCCAGCACCAGCGCCCAGGTGAAGGTCTGCCCACCGAAGCTGGACACCTGACCCAGCACTTCGATCGACACGACCGCTGCGACGATCAGGAAGATGATGTCCAGCCGGCCGAGGGTCTTCTGAAGGTGCTGGGACTCGCTCGCGGCCCGAGCGGTCTGCTCGCCGGCAGAGACCTCGAACTGTTTGTCTTTCACCATATTTCACTCCTTGCATCATCCGAGTGAGCGGGATCACTCCTGTGTCACGACACTGCGGCTCAGGCGCGAAACTGTAAAGCGCTATTTTCCTGTATCGAAGATCGGAAAATTCGATACATGTTGGTGCGCAATGTATTTGAGTGATGCCATGCCAAATCGCCCGTGGCCCACACTGGGCCACGGGCGAAGCGACATCCGGTTATGACACGCGAGCGGCGAGCTCGTCGAGCACTCGGCGCACCCGACCGACCAACGTGTCGATATCGTTGCGACTGAACACCAATGGCGGTGAGAACTGCATCAATGGGGTGCCTTCGTGGTCCACCGCCGCACGGCAGAGGATACCCGCGTCCAAAAGTGCGGGCTGCAGAATGGAGTAGACGAAATCGTTCGCGCTCGTCTCGGCCGACCACGTGCACCGCGACTTGTCAGTCACCAACTCCAGCGAGTAGTGATAGCCGAGGCCACGGACATCACCGACGAGCGCCTGATCGAGAAGCGTCTCGAGCTGCGCGCGGAAGTACTCCTCGTTGCGCTTCACGTTGCCGAGCACATCTTCGCGTTCCATGACGGCGATGTTCGCCAGCCCGGCCGCGCATGCGGCTGGATGCCCACCGAAGGTGAGTCCGTGCAGGTACATGCCGTCGGGTCCGTTGTTCACCGCGTCGAGGATTCGGGATGTGGTGATCATGCCGCCGAGCGGAATATGGGCTGAGGAAACACCTTTGGCAAACGTGATGATGTCGGGACGAACATTGAACCGGGTCGAGCCGAACCATTCGCCGAGCCGGCCGAAGCCGCAGATGACCTCATCGGCCACCAGGAGGATTCCGTGGCGGTCGCAGATCTCGCGCACGCCTTCGTGATATCCCGCCGGTGGGACCAGGGAACCGCCGGCGTTCTGCAGGGGTTCCAGGAAGATCCCCGCCACCGTGTCGGGGCCCTCCTGGACGATCAGCGTTTCGATCTCGTTGAGCAGGAGTTCGGTGAACTGCTGTTCGGTCTCGTCTGCGCGACGCTTGTATCGCTTGCTGTTCGAGACGTGGCGCGAGCCGTACATCAACGGCTCGAACTGCTTGCGCAGGTTGGTCATACCGTTCAATGACAGCGCCGCGTAGGAGGTCCCGTGATAGGCGACCCGCCGTGAGATGAACTTGATCCGGGAATGCTCGCCCTGCGCCTGGTGGTACTGCCTGATCAGTTTGATGGCGGCCTCGTTCGACTCGCCTCCGCCGGAGGTGAAGTACACCCGGTCCAGTCCAGGTGGAGCCAGTTCGGCGATCTTGGCGGCGAGCTTGACCGCAGGCGGATGTGCGGCACCCCAGTTGGTGTAATACGGCAGTTCGGCCATCTGCTCACGAACCGCGTCGCCGATCTCATCGCCGAAGCTGTAGCCGACGTTGACGCAGAACAGTCCCGCCAGCGCGTCGATGTACTCCTTGCCCTGGTCATCCCAGAGCAGACTTCCGCGTCCCCGCACCATGATCGGCGGAGGTGCGTCGGTGTAGACAGATCCGGCGGTGAAGCTCATGACGAGGTGGCGCTGGGCGAGCTGGCCCAGGTCCTCGGTGGTGGCAAGCGAGGTGTCCGAGTGCGCGATGGTGTCGGTCATGGATGTCCTTCCAGAGTGGCTTTCGTCAGCGGGCGATGGGTAGTTGTCGGGCGATGTCATCGACGATCGCGATTTGGTAGTCGACGACTCGGGCGGTCGGTTGTTGCGCGATGAACGTCTCCTCGAACGGGTCGACGACCTCGGTGTGCACCCCGGAGAGCGTCTCGATGATGGCCAACCCACAGAAGGGCACTGCGGACTCGGCATAGCCACCTTCGTGCACCACGACCAGCCGGCCGTCGCACACGGAATGTGCCACGTCTTTGACCAGCCGGGTCATCTCACGGAACGACCCGGCGTACAGCAGTTGTCGCGCCAGCGGATCCACGGCGTTGGCGTCGAGCCCACTGGCCACCACGATCAGATCGGGGCGGAACTCCTCCAGCGCAGGGATGACGATGCTCCGCACCGCATGCAGGTAGGTCTCGTGGCCAGACCCGGGCGGCAGCGGCACGTTGATGTTGAAGCCCAGCCCTGCCCCCTCTCCACGTTCGGCCACGGCGCCGCTGTCGGTGGGAAAGCAGTTCTCCTGGTGTAGCGAGATTGTCAGGACGTCGTCGCGCTGGTAGTAGATATGTTGAGTTCCGTTGCCGTGGTGAACATCCCAGTCGATGACGGCGACCTTGCCGAGACCGTGACTGGCCTTGGCCGCCTCGATCGCAAGCGGAATGTTGGCCAGTAGGCAGAATCCCATTCCACTGTCGGGCAGGCAGTGATGCCCCGGTGGGCGTGACAGCGAGTATGCGTTGGGCAGTATGCCGTCGAGCACGTCGGCGACGGCCCGCTTCGCCAAACCCGCCGACAGCGCGGCGATCTCGAAGCCGCCGTGGGAGAACAGCGCCTCCGGGCCGATCTCGCCGCCGCGGCCTGCGCTCAACTCCTGAAAGCGGTCGATGTACCCGGCGGTGTGCACGCGCAGCAGATCTTCGCGGGTGACCGGCTCGGCGCTGCTCACCGCCAGCTGGGCGCTCAGGCCCGATACGTCCAGCAGCGACTTGAGGCGCCGCTTCGACTCGGGCGATTCCGGGTGACCGCCGCCGGCCAGTGGTTGCAGCCACCCTCCCACGGGCAGAAAGAGCACCGCCTCCCCCGTGCTGTGCCACAGGCAGCGCTCGTCGTGAAAGAAACCCGATTGCTCAGCCATCGCCGTCCTCATCCATCATTCTTTGCGCTTAGACGCAAAGAATGCACCCGTGGCGATGCCACGTCAAGCCCTGAGGAAGGTTTCGGCTAGAGGTGGACGCCGGTCGCCGAGCGTGCGTAACTGCGCAGCAACCCCGTCGCCGCGGACGCGTCCAGCGAGGAGTTCCCGCCGTTGAGGTACATCCCGAAGGCGTCCTCGAGTGCCACGAAATTCTGCGCAATCGCCTGCACCGGCTCGGTGAGTGTGAAGTCGCCGGATGCACCGCCGGCCTCGAGAACCGCGACGTAGAGCGAGACCTCCCGCTCGAACAGCAGAGTCATCAACGTTCCGTGCGTGGGATCTCGCCCAGCGTTGACCGAGAATTCGTAGAGAGCCCGGCTGAGCACGTCATCGTCGCCGGCCGGTAATCCGGATTCGATCAGATTGGCGAGTCGGTCGACAGGGCTCTCGAGCTTGTTAATCGCCTCCAACCGCTGCCAGTAGTAGCGGTCCACGGCGACGCGGTACACCTCGTCGATGAGGTCGTCGATCTCGGGATAGTAGTAGGCGACCAGGCGCGGAGAGACGTCTGCGGCTTCGGCGATGTCCTTGACGCGAACCGCGCCCAAGCCGCGCTCGGCGATCACGTCGATCGCCACTGCGGCCAGCTGACTGCGCCGCGCGTCCTGATTTCGCACCCGCGCCACGCCACGCTCCTAGCTCTCCCAGTGCCCTGCCTCACCTACGGTACTTCACCCCATTATCGTTTACCTGAAGCGCAAGGAATGGTCACATCAGCGCCAGATGTCGGCGGAGCCGGAACCTGTACAGCAGGCCCGGTCACCGCCTGGGGTGTAACGTTGATCCCGTTGGGAATTCAGCCAGTCCGGGATGAGGACGGCGTCCGCTGTTACCTCGCCGAGCATCTGCTCGTGCCAGTACGTCCGAGACACTGCCTTAGGGAATTCCACGTTGATCAGTCCATCCTCCCTTCGTTGTTCAGCCGCCCCCGCGCGCCGGGTTGCCACTTCTCCGAGCTTCGGCGTCCTCAGCACCTATCCACCGACCCGCTGCGGCCTCGCCACTTTCAGCGCTGCACTCGCCGACGGACTGTCCGTGCACGGCGCCGATATCAGCGTCGTCCGGGTTGCCGACGGATCACCGGCGGCCGACCCGAGGATCATCGGCGAACTGGTGAGCGACTCCCCCGCATCGGTGGCGGCCGCAGCGCAGCTACTGAATCGCAGCGACGTCGCGATCGTGCAGCACGAGTACGGCATCTACGGCGGTCCCGATGGAGACGACGTCGTGGACGTCCTCGCGGGACTGACGGTGCCCTCGATCGTCGTGGCCCACACGGTCCTGAAAGATCCGACACCGCACCAACGTTCGGTCCTCGAAGCAGTCGCCGCCCTGGCGGACCAGATGGTCGTGATGTCCGAGGCAGCCAGCCAACGCCTGCGCCTCGGATTCGACGTCGATCCCCGCAAGGTGGTGACCATCTCTCATGGTGCCTTCGTGCCACCCGATCTGGCTTCGCCGGCACGGCAGGACAGGCCGACGCTGCTGACCTGGGGACTGTTGGGGCCGGGCAAGGGCATCGAGCGAGTCATCGACGCCATGGTGGCGCTGCACGAGCTGCCGTCGCGGCCCCACTATGTGGTCGCCGGTCGAACACACCCGAAAGTACTTGCCGCAGAAGGTGAATCGTATCGCGAGGCCCGCGCCGAGCAGGCCCGCCGGCGAGGAGTGGCCGGTTCCGTGTCCTTCGACGCCGGGTATCGCGACCGCGCGTCGCTGACGCGGTTGGCGCAGGCCTCCGCAGTCGTCGTCCTGCCGTACGACTCCACCGACCAGGTCACCTCCGGGGTACTGGTCGACGCGATCGCCACCGGGCGCCCAGTGGTGGCCACCGCATTTCCGCACGCTGTCGAACTACTGGCCAGTGGTGCAGGCGCCGTTGTCGCCCACGATGATCCCGACGCATTGGCAGCGACTCTGCACACGCTGCTGACGAAGCCGGACATCGCCGAGGCCATGGCCGCCGAGGCGATCCGGCTCGCCCCCACCATGGCCTGGCCCGTTGTCGCCAACGCGTACCTGGACGTTTCGCGCTCCTTACTCGCCCAGCGCGGGGCGCTGGTATGACGACGCTGCTGACTCCTCGATTCGACCACCTGCTGGCGATGACCGACGAACTCGGCACCTTCGAGCACGCATTCTTCGCCGAACCGCGGCCCGAACACGGCTACTGCACCGACGACATGGCCAGAGTGCTCGTGGTGACAAGCCGGGAACGGGAGCCGTCACCCGCCGTGCAATGGCTCGTGCACCTTGCCCTGCGGTTCCTGGGCGAAGCGCAGGCTCCCGACGGCGGCTATCGCAATCGGATGGACGCCAGCGGACGGTGGACCGACGAAGCCACCGTAGAAGATTGCTGGGGACGCAGCATCTGGGGACTGGGCACCGCCGCCGCGCGAAGCGATCTGACCGGTGTCCGTGACACTGCGATCGCCCAGTTCGATCGAGCTCTGCAGCGACGATCGCCGTGGCCCAGGGCGATGGCCTTCGCTGCACTGGGAGCCGCGGAAGTTCTCACTGTGCTGCCGGAGCATCAGGTGGCCCGGCGCCTTCTTGCCGACTACGCGGGCACCGCGACCGAACCGCAGGGCGAATCCGACTGGCAGTGGCCCGAACCGCGACTCCGGTACGCCAATGCCGTTCTGGCCGAAGCACGAATCGTCGCCGGGCGCGCACTGGGGCACCCGGTGTTACTTCAGCGCGGCCTGCGGATGCTGGAGTGGCTGATCGAGGACCAGACCACGGGCGGTCACCTCTCGCCCAGCCCTGCCGCCGGCCGGGGGCTCGGTGATCCACGGCCGGCTTATGACCAGCAGCCCATTGAGGTATCCACTCTCGCAGACGCCTGCGCGCGTGCCGCCGAAGGCGACTCGCGGCAGATCTGGTCGACGGGATTGAAGGCCGCCGTGGGCTGGTTCGAAGGCGACAACGACATCGGGCAGCCGATGTGGGACCCCGCGACCGGCGGCGGCTTCGACGGCCTGCACGCCAACCGGGTGAATGCCAACCAGGGCGCGGAATCCACCCTCGCCCTGCTCTCGACGCTGCAGCACGCCCAACGACTGATGATGACGGCGCAGTGACGTCGTTGCACCCCGCGTTGGCTACCCGGACCCCGGTGCGGCTGGCGGCGGACAAGTCGCGGGTCATCACCCGCTTGTTCGTGCCCGGGCAGGAAGGCTTCGAACTCCAGGACTCACGGACCGGTGCGGTGTTGCGACGCATTCTGGCGCTGGACGACGACGACGTCCGGTCGTCGCTGGCGGATGTCTTCTCGCGGTTCGAGGACCGCCATCGCGATCTGGAAGGCACGTTCCGGCGACACTCCCGCGAACTGGCCGATCGGTTGACCCCGACCGACGACCTCTCTGATCCGCGTTCACTGCTCGTGGGTGCCGCGTTCACCAGCGAGTACGCCATCGAAGGTGCGGCGCTATGCAACCCGAGCATGGTGGCCCACCCTGATCAGTCCGGAATCGACTCGGGCAGTGTCCGCTTCGTGATGAGTGTCCGCGGCATCGGCGAAGGACATCAATCCTCGATCGGATTCCGCACCGGAGTCGTGGACGCCGGCGGCGGCGTCGCGATGGATCAGACCGCGCGATACGCGACCATCGGCGTCACCGAGGGCGCCGAGTTGAGCGCAGCCGTCTTCCGCAGTGAACTCGCCCGGCTGCAGGACGCCGGCGAGGCCGCCGACTATGTGCTCGACGCGCTCGGCGGTCGCTTCACCCGCGACGCTCTGGACGGACAGCTCGCTCGACTCGGAGGTAATCTGCGCACCCGTGGCCGCGGCGCGGCCACCATCGACGTGATCCGCGGCATTGCCGACCGGACGTACCGGGTCAGGTTCCCCGACGAGATACCGCTGACCGAGCGCATTCTCTGGCCTTCGACGCAGGCCGAGGGCGCCGGGATGGAGGATGCGCGCTTTGTGCAGTTGCGCGACGAGGACGGTTCGCTCACCTACTACGCGACGTACACGGCCTACAGCGGTTCGGAGATCAGCCAGCAACTGCTGGCGACCGACGACTTTCAGAGCTTCACCTCAACGCCCCTCGTCGGACGCGCCGCCACCAACAAAGGCTTGGCCCTCTTCCCCCGAAAGATCCACGGACGCTTCGCAGCTCTCTCCCGATCAGACCGCGAGTCGAACGCGATCGCTTACTCCGACGACTTGAGTGTCTGGGCCACGACGCTGCCGTGTCAGCAGCCCGTCGAATCCTGGGAGGCACTGCAACTCGGCAACTGCGGGCCCCCGATCGAAACCGACGCAGGCTGGCTGGTGCTCACACACGGCGTCGGCCCGATGCGGACCTACAGCATCGGCGCCATCCTGCTGGACATCGACGACCCGACGAAGATCCTCGGCCGTCTGCGCACCCCGCTGTTGAGCCCCACCGCGGCCGAACAAGACGGCTATGTCCCCAATGTCGTCTACTCCTGCGGCGCTCTCCTGCACGCGGACACGCTGGTGATCCCCTACGGGATCGGCGACGCTGCCATCGGAATCGCCACCGTCGCTTTACCCGAACTGCTCGAGGCACTCACCGACGGACTACCTCAGCCTGCGGAATAGATCCGCGCATCCCACCCGGCCAAGTGAAGCGACGTCGAGTCCGCCGTGGCGGCGGTGCCGGGCAGGTTGCCGAGCAACAGGTCGGCGGCGATCCACTCCGCAGCGATCTCCACCGTCCTTGGCTCGCGTCCGCAGTTGGCGATCACCAGGAGACAGCCGACCGGGGCGCGCCGGGTGTAGGCCCAGATCTGCGGGTCGTCCTCCAGCAGCGGAGTGAAATCACCGTCTCGAAGGATCGGCCACTCGTGACGCAGCCGGATCAGCGCCTGGTAGTGCGTGAAAACTGAATCACGCTCGGCCAGTTGGGCATCCGCGTTGAGCCAGGCGTGGTTGGGGTTGACGGGCAGCCACGGGTTTCCGGCGGTGAAGCCCGCATTCGGCCCGGCGTCCCATTGCATCGGCGTGCGGGCGTTGTCACGGCTGATCTTGGCAAGCCCGACCAGTGCCGCCTCCGTGTCGCCACCGCGTTCGACCACGTCGCGGTAATAGTTGATGGCCTCAAGATCCTGGTGGTCCTGCGCAGTCCGGAAGGGATAGTTGGTCATGCCCAGTTCCTCACCCTGATAGACGAACGGGGTGCCGCGCATACCGTGTAGAACGGTCGCCAATGCCTTGGCCGACGCCGCCCAGTACTGCGAGCCGTCGTCGCCGAATCGGGACACGACGCGTGGCTGGTCGTGGTTGTTCCAGTACAGACTGTTCCACCCGACCTCTGCCAACGCCAGCTGCCAGCGGTACAGCGCCTTCTTCAGGATCACCAGGTCGAGACCGCGGTAATCGAACTTGCCCGCCGGGCCCTGGTCGACGGATACGTGTTCGAACTGGAAGACCATGTTCAGCTCGCCCCGAGCGGGATCGGTGTAGAGCCGCGCCTGTTCCGGCGTCACTCCCGGCATCTCACCGACCGTGATGAACTCACCCTCGCGCCCACCGAATACCTCGCGACTCAACTCGGCAAGATACTCGTGAACGTGCGGACCATCGGCGAATTCAGCTATTGCACTGACGAATTGCCGATCTGGCACTGCTGTGGCGTCGGGCAGGCCGGCCACCTTGGAGATGAAGTTGACGACATCCATCCGGAACCCGTCGACACCGCGGTCGAGCCACCAGGTCATGACGTCGCGGACAGCTGCCCGCACCTCCGGATGCTCCCAGTTCAGATCCGGTTGTTTGCGGTCGAACAGGTGCAGGTAGTACTGCCCGGTCTTCCCGTCCCACTGCCAGGCCGAGCCGGAGAAGAACGAGCCCCAGTTGTTGGGCTCGGCACCGTCGCGCGCGTCGCGCCAGAAATACCAGTCCCGCTTGGGATTGTCACGCGATGAACGCGATTCGACGAACCACGGGTGCTCGTCGGAGGTGTGGTTGACCACGAGGTCCATCACCAGCTTCATCCCGCGTTCGTGGACGTGGGTCAGCAGCGCGTCGAACTCGGCGAGGGAGCCGAACACCGGATCGACATCGCGATAATCACTGATGTCGTAACCGTTGTCGACCTGCGGAGAACGGTAGACCGGAGACAACCAGATCACGTCCACCCCGAGCGTCTTCAGGTAATCGAGTCGCCCGATGATGCCGCCGAGATCGCCGATACCGTCACCGCCCGAATCGGCGAAGCTGCGTGGATAGATCTGGTAGACGACGGCGGTCTTCCACCAGTCGGCGGTCATCGGCTGACTCACGACCGGTTCGCCATTGCGTCACGGTATACCGCTACGTACTTGTCGACCATCGCGTCAACGCTGAACCGGTCGGCAGCGTGTCGGGCGATTTCGGCTCTGTCGAGGGTGCCGGCGGTCCGCACTGCGGCCACCGCTGAGTCGATATCGTTGACGAGACAACCGGTCACCCCGTCCTCGATGAGCTCGCTCATCGAGCCTCGTGAGTTGGCGATCACCGGCGTGCCGCAGGCCATGGCCTCCGCGACGCTGTAGCCGAACGGCTCGTCGAAGTCGATCAGGTGCAGCAGCGCGTGCGCCCCACCCAGTACTTCGGCGCGCATCGCCGCGTCGACGGCACCGAGGTAGCGCACTCGGTCACCGTCGACGTGCGGTGCCACCTCGGTCTGGAAGTAGCTTTCGTCCTGAATGATCCCGGCGATATCGAGTCGACGGCCACATCTGCGCGCGACCTCGATCGCGGCCGCGGTGCCCTTGTCAGGATGGATCCGCCCGAAAAACAGTAGATGCTCGCCGGGATCTGGATGGATCGCGAAGTCGTCGATGGCGATGCCGTGATGGATGGTCGCGGCGTAGCGCAGGTTCGGATTCCGGTCGGCGTCGCTGATCGACACATAAGTCGTGGTCTCGTCGTAGCGCTGATAGACCGGCACGATCCGAGCCGAGGAGAATCCGTGGATCGTGGTGATCACCGGGGTCGAGACCAGCCCGCTGTAGGTGAGCGGCAGGAAATCGAAGCCGTTGTGAATGACGTCGAATTCCTCCGCACGTTCGAATACCGACGCAATATGCACGCACTCAACGACTTTCGTGTCGATGGTGGTGTCTTCGGACCAGCCGCACGGGGCGGTGGCAGCCAGCGTGGCCGCCGTGAGCGAATCCGCGGTCGCGAACAGCGTTACGTGGTGCCCTGCCGCCACCAGTCCCTCGGTGAGCAGCGACGCGAACTGTTCCCAAGGCCCGTAATGACGAGGTGGCGTTCTCCAGGCAATCGGGGCAAGCACGGCGATTCGGATCGGGTCGGTCGCTGCGTCTTGATGAGGATTATCGATGCGGCCAGTCTACGTGCCAAGGCTTTTCGCAGCGTTCGACAGACTCAGGGCCGAGTCGCAGAATCGGAACGTCAAATTGCGCATCGCTGCCGACGAGCTTGATCGACACCCTTCCGGTTGACACCAGGGCCGACCGCTCCTAAAGTCACGCAAACCGGTTTGCCAAACCGGTTTGCATACGAGAGTGGTTCACATGCCCGTTTCCATCGCCGACGTCGCGCAGTGCGCTGGAGTCAGTCGCACGACGGTCTCGCATGTCCTCAGCGGAAACCGCCCGGTCAGCGAAGAAGTGGCCAACCGCGTCCGGGCGGCGATGACCGAGCTCGGCTACGTCCCGAGCCGGACAGCCCGCAACCTGGCGCGGGGCTCCACACAGACCGTAGGACTGCTGGTGCCCGATATCAGCAACAGCTTCTTCGCCGACCTCGCCAAAGGGGTCGAAGCCGCCTGCATCGAGAACGGCTTCAACGTCCTGCTCTGCAACACCGGTTGGAACCGCGAACGCGAAGTGTTCTACCTGGAGACACTGCGCTCGCGTGCCGTCGACGGCGTCCTCTACGCCTCCGGCGCGACCCCAGCGGCATCGACACTGGCGGAACTCCTGGCCGGGTTACCTGTCGTCGCCGTCGACGAGGCACTGCCGGGCGTCACCGTGTCCTCGGTCTCCTCCGACAACCGCCAGGGTGGCCGCGCTGCCGCCGAACACCTGCTGTCCCTTGGTCACCGCAGCGCCGCCGTGATCGGCGTCAATAGCGAATTAGCCAGCAGTGCAGAGCGGTTGGATGGATTCCAGCGGCAGTGGAAGAAGGCGACCGGCCAGCGCGCCATGGTCATCGAGGGCTCGTTCGACGAGGACAGCGGTGCCCGGGCAGCGCGTGACCTCATCCCTGCGATCCGCGCAAGGGAGGTCACAGCGATCTTCGCGACCAACGACCTCAACGCGCTGGGCGCAATGACGATCTTGCGCGAGGCAGGGATCGGCGTTCCCCACGAATGCTCGGTCATCGGCTTCGACGATTTCATCGCCGCCCGCCACGCATTTCCCCCGCTGACCACCATCCGCCAAGACGCGACGCTGATGGGTACCAAGGCGGCGCAAGCACTGCTGACCCAATTGTCCGGCGAAGGGGCCCGACGACACACCGTGTTACCCGTCGAACTCGTCGTGCGGAGCAGCACTGCCGAATCACCCTCAGCTCAATAGGTTCTGGCCGAAGCAGATCAAGGAGTAGATCATGCGCATCCACAACATCGTGACCGGGGAACTCGAAAGCTCACTGGCGGTGAGCCTGCTCAACGCGGGCGCACACCCCGACCTGGACCCAGAAGCGGTCAAGCCCTTCGGATTCCGCGATGACATCGTGCGACTCAACGGAGACATCACCTCCGGGGTGATGGTCCCCGTCCCGGTGTGGCTGATCGAAGGAGCCGACAAGACGATCCTCGTGGACACCGGACTCGGCGACGTCGACGAGGTCGGCACCATGCAGAGCCGCTACGGAGTCGATTTCGTCGCCACCCGGACCTCCGATCAGGACCTGGTGGCCGGCCTCGCCCGACACGGGGTCACCCCCTCCGACATCGACATTGTGGTCTTGACGCACCTGCACTTCGACCATATCGGCAACAATCACCTTTTCCCGCGTGCCAAGTTCTACGTGCAGCGCGACGAACTCCCGCAAGGCATCGCGCCGCCGTCGTTCTGCATGTTCTATTACCCGGAGTACTCCTACAAGATCACCGAGATTCGCGACCGCCTCGTGGTCATCGACGGTGACGTCGACATCGCCGACGGCGTCCGGCTGGTCAAGATCGGTGGCCACACCCCGGGCTGCATGGTCGTGATGGTCGAGACCGGGTTGGGCACGGTGTGTCTGACCAGTGACGTCATGTACAACTACCGCAACCTCGAGCTCAACTGGCCGATGGGTTCCTTCTGGAACCTGCCCGAGTTGATGCGCGGCTACGACCGAATCCGGCGTGAAGCCGATCTCATTGTCCCCGAACATGACTGGCAGTTCCACCAGCTGTTCACGACCGGAACCATCGAGTAAAGGAAAACAAAACAATGCGCGTTCTGCTCCTAGGCGAATCCTGGCACGTCCACCTCATCCACCAGAAGGGCTTCGACAGCTTCACCAACAGCGAATACACCGAAGGCGGAGCCGAGTTCAAGGAGGCTGTGCGCAACCGCGGCTGGCAGGTGGACCACATTCCCGCACATCGCATCGCCGACGATATGCCGCAGACGGTCGAGGGTTTGGCCGCGTACGACTGCGTCGTCATCAGCGATGTCGGTTCCAATACCTTCCTGCTCACGCCGTCGGTGTTCAAGAATTCCCTTCCTGGGGTCAATCGGCTGCAGCTGATCGCCGACTACGTCCGCCAGGGCGGTGCCCTGCTGATGGTCGGCGGCTACCTGTCGTTCTCCGGGATCGAGGGCAAGGCTCACTACGCGCGCAGCCCCATCAGCGACCTCCTGCCGGTGGAACTGTTGGTCGGCGACGACCGCGTGGAAGCTCCCCAGGGTGTCAAACCCGTAGTGGTCAAAGAGCATCCGGCATTGCCAGCGAGCCGCGACTGGCCCGCCGTCCTCGGCTACAACGCCACCATCGCCAAGCCCGAAGCCGAGGTTCTGGTCACCGTCGACGACGCTCCGCTGGTCGCAGTCGGCACAGCCGGAGACGGTCGCGTCGCAGTGTTCACCTCGGATCTGGCGCCGCACTGGGCGCCGCCCCCGTTCCTGGCATGGGATGGCTACGGCGATCTGTGGCACCAGCTCTTCACTTGGCTCAGCGCCGGCGAATGACCCACAGCTAGGCCCCGATCCCCCCACTCCCGACACGAGACACCAGGACAACCGATGACCAATCAGTTCCTCGAAGATCGCTCGTTCGACTACGTCCCGCCCAATGAACGCACCGGCAACCTCTGGTCCCAGACGCAGCTGTGGTTCATGATCAACGCCTCATTCCTGACGGCGTCGACAGGCGCACTGGGCGTTCTGGCGGGTCTGGGCCTGGGGTGGTCCACCTTTGCCATCATCTCCGGAAGCATCTTCGGGACGCTCTTCCAAGCCTTCCACGGTGCCCAGGGCCCGCGGATGGGTCTGCCGCAGATGATCCAGTCGCGGGCGCAGTTCGGCACCCGCGGGGCGGTACTGCCCCTGGTGGCGGCGACGTTGGTGCAGTTCGGTTTTGCCATCTTCTACGTTCAGACCGGCGCGTTGTCGATCAACGTAGTCACCCCATCCATTCCGCTATGGCCATTGGGGCTACTCGTGGGCGTCGCCGCGCTGACCGTCGCCACCATCGGCTACCGGCTGGTGATGCGGGCAGAGAAGATCGTCTCCTACCTGATGGTGGCAGCGCTGTTGGTGCTGAGCTTCTGCGCCTTCGCCTATCTGCCGATCGGCGACTACTTCTCCGACACCCACTTCGAACTCACCGCGTTCCTGTTGCAGTTCGGCGCGTCGGCCACCTTCCAGATCGCCGTCGCACCAGTGGTTTCGGACTACACCCGGTACCTACCTGAACGTGTGTCGGGCGCCAAGGTGTCAGCGACCGTCTTCGGCGGCACCCTGGTCTCGGCGATCTGGATCGAATTTCTCGGCGCCGTCCTCGCCATCGCCTACCCGGAGGCCAGCACGGTGGCGGCCTTCGACCAACTGGCCCGCACCGCCTCCAGCGGTCTCGCCGTTGCAATCATGATCGTGTCGCTGTTCACCTGCCTGAACGCTGTCGCCGTCGCGTTCTACAGCGGATCCGTCGCATTCTTGACCGCAGTGGAAGGATTCCGCCGCTTCACCTCGACCTTCCGCGTGCGAGCGCTGTGCATCGGGTCCCTCGGATCGCTGGCGATCATCGCCAGTCTGTTCCTGCCTGACAACGCACTGAACACGTTCGGGGTGTTCCTCGCGGTCCTCACCTACTTCCTGATCCCCTGGACCGCGGTCAACCTGACCGACTACTACCTGGTGCGCCGCGGAATCCTCTCCATCTCAGATATTCTCAAAACCGACGGCGGTATCTATGGCGTCTGGGGCAAGACGGGGATGATCAGCTACGCCGCCGGATTCGTCTGCATGATCCCGTTCTTCAGCACCACGGTGTGGGTCGGGCCGGCCGCTGCCGCGATGGGTGGTGCCGATTTCTCCTTTGCGGTGGGGCTGTTGGTCTCGGCGGGCCTCTATCTGTTACTGACCCGAAACTTCGATCGCCAGGCTGAATTCGAGCTCGTCTCTCGCTCGCCGCTGAACACCATCGAAGACACTTCGGCCACTGTTGGAGTACACAAGTGACGACCCTGCGCCTGGAATGGCCCCAGTGGCAAGGAGGCGAGCCGCAGGGCGTCGAGCACTACACCGCGGGGCTCGACCGCGACGAGAGTCGCATGGCCTACGGGATCGGCGGTCAACTGACGGCATTCCTCGCCCCGCCCCACGCCGGACCGACGTCGCGCATCCGGGTGCCCGACTACAGCGTCGACCTGCCCTTGGAGGACGGCATCGTCGGCAAGTTCGAGGTCCTGCGTCAGCATGACGAAGCCCTAGAACTGATGCGTCTAGCAGATGCCGACCGCGTCGTCACTCTCGGCGGGACCTGCGCGGTCAGCCTGACACCATTCGCGTACCTGGCGTCGCGGTATCCCGATGACCTGGCCGTGATCTGGCTCGACAGCCACGCCGACAGCAATCTGCCCGGCGGCCCCAACTGCGGCTTCAACACCATGGTGGTCACACACCTGAGCGGACACGGCGACCCCGAGGTCCTTGATCGTCTGCCGGCGACACTGCCTGCGGAACGCATTCTGCTCGCCGGGGTGCACGGCTGGGACGACCAGGACAGCCACACCCACGAATCCTGGGGTCTGTCTCTCGTACCACCCGCCACGACCGAGGTCTTTCACGGCGCCGTGCTGAAATGGCTGCGCGACAGCGGTGTTCGTCACGTCGCCATCCACTTCGACCTCGATGTCATCAACAGTGACGAGCATGCGTTCGGGATGGCGTGGGAGAAGGACGGCATCTCCAAGGCCACCGCGCTCGGACTGATCGACTTGGTGGCCGCCGAATTCGACCTGGTCGGGCTCACCGTGGCCGAATTCGTTCCCCGGGAAGCGGTCACGTTGCGGTCGATGTTGCAGAACCTGCCGCTACTCAGCCCCGGATGAGCCCACTGGTGGCTGTGGCGGGCAGCATCAACCTCGACTACACCGTGCATGTCGAGCAGCTGCCGAGCCCAGGTCAAACGGTGCTCGGCAGCGATGCGACCCGCGGATTGGGCGGCAAAGGCGCCAATCAGGCTGCTGCCGTCGCCCAGCTGCTGGGCACCTGCCGGATGATCGGCGCTGTCGGGGACGACCCGGAGGGTGCGTGGCTGCTCGAGCGGCTCACCGGCTTCGGGGTGGACGTCGACTCCGTGACGCGCGACGACGCCCACCCGTCCGGGGTCGCGCTCATCGGGGTTAGCGCCGACGGCGAGAACAGCATCATGGTTGCACCCGGGGCGAACGGGCACGTGATGGTGTCGCAGGACTCCACCGCCGATGCAGATGCCCTGCTGCTGCAATTTGAGATTCCTCTGACGACGGCGACCCGGGCTGCCACCGAGTTCGACGGCTTCGTCGCAGTGAATCCATCTCCCGCCCAGCATATTCCGGTGGCACTGCTGGAACGGGCCGATCTCTTCGTGGTCAACGAGGGTGAATACCGCGACCTGCCGGAATTGCGCGACGCGCCCCTGGTGGTCATCACCCGCGGGTCTCGCGGCGCAGATCTCCTCCGCCACGGGCAGGTGAGGCACCACGTCGACGCGGCGCCAGTTGCACACGTGGCCAACACAGTTGGAGCCGGCGATGCCTTCTTCGCCGCGCTCGCCAGCACACTCATCCTCGACATCTCTGCCGAGTCGGCACTGCAGATCGCGTGCCTGGTCGCCGCCGACGCCGTGGCGGCTTCTGGGGCCCAGCCGGAGCTGTCGCGGTTGGAAAGGTATCTCGCGCGAGCGAACCAGGGCGCCAACACCAGTCAGTCGGGGTGTTGACCTGCTCAGTGCACCTTCACTGAGATTCCGACGGTTCGGGGCGTAGCACGCATCGGGTGCCGTCGTAAATCGTGGCCATGCACTTCGTGCAGTGCACACACAGCCCTTCGCTGCGCGTGCCGGCGTGAAACTGGTTGATCAGCTGGGGATCGCGCAACAGAGCCCGCGCCATCGCGACGAACTCGAATCCTTCGGCCAGGGCGGTTTCGACAGTGGGCATGGTGTTCACGCCACCGAGCAGGATCAGCGGCATGGTCAGCGCCTCGCGGAACTGGCGGGCCAACGGCAAGAAGAACGCTTCTTCGAAAGGGTAGGTGCGGAACATCCGACGACCGATGAGCCGCAACCCCAGCCGGGCGATCGCGGGCTGCGAGGCGATGAACTCCGCCATCGGGACATCGCCGCGGAAGTAGTACATCGGGTTGAGCAGCGAGCTGCCACCGGTCAGCTCCAACGCATCCAGATGCCCGTCGGACTCCAGAAGGCCTGCTGTCAGCAGACTGTCGGTCAGCCAGAAGCCGCCCCGCACCCCATCATCCATGTTGAATTTGGCGATGACAGCGACGGTGTCACCGGCTTCTCTACGCACCCGCTCGACGACCCGGCGAGCCAGTTCGGCGCGGCGCAGCGCGTCACCGCCGAAGCTGTCGTCGCGCTTGTTCAGGTTGGGGCTGAAGAACGAGCTGACCAGATAGCCGTGCCCCAAATGTACTTCGATTGCGTCGAAACCGGCGTCGACGGCGTTTCTTGCTGCAGCACCGAAGTCACTGATGACCTCGTCGAGCTGCGCCGTGGTGGCCGCGTGTACCAATCCCATTGCCGGAGCACTGAATCGGGTCGACGGCGCCAGCGTTGGGGCTCGGTTGGACCGAGTGTTGGCGACCAGACCCGCATGTCCGATCTGGGCGGACACCAGCGTGTCGTGGGCGTGTACCGCATCGGTCAACCGGCGCAACGCAACAGCTCTGCGAGCGTCGAGCACCACGGTGTCGCGATGCACGCGCCCCCCGGGTGAGATCGCGCAATACGCCACGGTCGTCATCGCCGCTCCCCCGCGCGCGACCTCGACGTGGAAATCGACCAGGTCGTCGGTGACCTCGCCACGTGGCATCCGGCCCTCGAAGGTGGCCGCCTTGATGAACCGATTCTTCAGCGTCAAGGGCCCGAGGCGAGCGGGCGTGAATGCCTCGGATTTGCGGGTCGCATCAATGGTGACGGGCATGGGAGTTAGTTTCGGTGCCATTGGCATCGTAATATAACAGGGCCGGACCAGCAGGCATAGCCGATTTCGAAAACGGAGGATCACACTGGCTGCCGTGGAGGACGACAGGTCGATAGGACGCCCGCGGGACAGTTCGATAGATGAGCGGGTGTTCGCAGCGACCCGCGCGCTGCTGCTCGAAGTGGGCTGGGACGAGTTGAGCATGCGGCTGATCGCGGCCCGCGCTGGAGTGAGCCGGTCGAGCCTGGACCGCCGGTGGTCGTCAAAGGCGGAGGTCGTTCTGCACGCGATTCTCGGTGCGACGCCGGATCTCGCGCCCTTCGCAGGCACCGACCGCGCCGGCTGGGTGGAGTGGGTGGCCCGCGGCAGCCGCCAACTGTATGCCCGTGCTGAAGTCAGAGCCGCGATACCCGGACTGCTGCTCGCGATGGCCGAAAACAACGAGCTCCGCGATCGGTTGTGGGCCGACTTCAGTGGACCCGCGGTGGCATTGTTCACCAGCGGGCACGACGACAATCCCGTAGCCGCCGAGCGCGACGCCCGGGCCGCACTCGCGATGGCCGCCGGCGCAGCCCTTTTCCTGACCACCATCGCCACCCAGGACGACACCGACGCGCTGCACGCGCGAATCGCTGACATCCTCATTGCTGCCGTGGCGCCGCGGGAATGACCCTCGCTCGGCAGGTCCCTCGGAGCCTGAACTGCCGTTAGCGGACATCGTCGAACGACCCGAATAGGCACGGACGAAACGTGACAGCCCTGGGGACGCGCGTCGTCAGTCGAAGATCTTGCCCGGATTGAGAATTCCGTAGGGGTCGAGCGCGGCCTTGACTGAGCGATGCATCGCTAATACAACGGGGTCGACTTCCTTGGCCAGCCCGTCCTTCTTCAACAGGCCCACGCCGTGTTCACCGGTGACGGTGCCACCGAGTTCCAGCGCGGCGTCGATGATCTCGGCGAACGCCGCCTGAGCGCGAACTCGGGCGGCGTCGTCATCGCGGGGCGTGATGAGCAGCGGGTGCAGGTTGCCGTCGCCGGCATGCGCGATGTTGGCGATCGTGATGCCGTACTCGAGGCCGATCCGTTCGATTCGCGAAAGCATCTCCGCAACATGGCGTTTCGGAACGCACACGTCTTCGGTGAGCACCGGGCCCAGCCGCTCCATGGCGGGGTACGCCAGCCGCCGGGCGGCGAACAGGGCGTCGGCCTCCTCCTGGTCGGTGGACACGGCCGACCAGGAGGCCCCGGCCTCATCGAAACACGCGAGCATCTTCTGCGCCTCCTGCTCACCGGCTGGGTCCGGGGTGTCGACGCGGCCCAGTAGCACGGCGTTCGCGTCCACCGACAGCCCCATGTTCTTCCAGGCGTCGACGGCGAGGAGACACTGCCTGTCCACCAGTTCCAGGGCCGACGGCGTCAATCCCGCCGCGGCGACCGCGCTGACCGCGCGGCCGGCGTCGACGACGGAATCGAAGTAACCGGCGATGGTGCGCTGCGGATCCTGCAGCGGGCGAAGCTTGACCACGATCTCGGTGATGATGCCCAGTGTTCCTTCCGAACCGACCATCAAGCCCGCAAGGTCATAGCCGGCCACGCCTTTGGCGGTCCTGCGCCCCAGTCGGACGACGTCACCGGTCCCGGTGACCACCTGCATTCCCATGACGTAGTCGCGTGTCACCCCGTACTTCACACAGCACAGGCCGCCGGCGTTCGTCGCGACGTTGCCGCCGATCGTGGACCACGGCGAGCTGGCCGGGTCAGGCGGATACCACAGACCGTGCTCCGCGCAGGCCGCGCGAAGATCGTCGTTGACGACGCCGGGCTCGACGACGGCATACCGCTCCAGCTCGTCGATCGTCTTGATCGCCGTCATTGCGTCCAGGGCGATGACGACGCAGCCTGCGGTGGCGTTCGCGCCACCCGAGAGTCCGGTGCCGGCACCGCGGGCCACCACGGGTGTGCGATGGGCGAGGCAGGCCCGGACAACGGCCTGGACTTCCTCGGTGCTGGAGGGACGGACGACGGCGATCGGCGAGGAGTGCGGCGCCCACTCCGCTTCGTCATGCTCGAAGGAAGCCATTACCTGCGGGTCGAGTAGTAGCCGGGCGGCCGGCACGCTGGCCCGCAGCGCAGCGATCAATGGCTCGTTGACTGACACTCATCGACGGTAGCCCCGTAATACCGCAGACGAAATGGGGCACGTACGACGTCAGCGTCCGGCGGAACTCCGCAAACGCTTCGCGCGCCGCTGAGCATCCCGGGATCGAGTTATTTCATCGGAGACATACATCACTTGACAAAGGTGGAATCGCAGCTCAGGGGTCCGGACTTATAGCTACCAGTTGCCACCTCTACACAGAAGCGATGGCACCAGGCGTCAAGAACGGGGACTACCTCATGACAACACCGCAACCGGCCCGCCCGGGTAGCAAGACCGCGCAATCGGCGATCTTCTCGGCACTCGCATTCGCAGCCGTCGCGACCGGTCTGGTGGCCGGCCCCGCAGCAACCGCCAACGCCGCCGACGACTCGTGCGCCAACGTCGAGGTGGTCTTCGCCCGCGGCACATTCGAAGGACCTGGTGTCGGCGCCACCGGCCAGGCGTTCGTCGACTCCCTGAGCGCGCGCCTGCCGGGCAAGTCCATCGACGTCTACGGGGTCAACTACCCCGCATCACTGGACTTCGGCCAGGCCGTCGACGGAGTTGCCGACGCCAGCAACAGGATTCAGTCGATCGCCAACCAATGCCCGTCGACCAAGATCGTTCTCGGCGGATACTCCCAGGGCGCCGCAGTCGCCGGATACACCACCAGCAGCGTCGTCCCGGCCGGCGTGGCGTTGCCGGCCGGCCTGTCCGGCCCGATGCCCGCATCCGTCGCTTCGCACGTCGCGGCGGTGGCCTTGTTCGGGACCCCCGACCCCTGGTTCCTGGGTGTGGCCGACCGCAGCGCTCCCCCGATCACCATCGGCGACCTCTACGCGGCCAAGACCGTCCAGATGTGCGCCGCCGGTGACCCGGTCTGCTTCCCAGGAGGCCTGGATCGCTCCGCCCATAGCTCCTACAAGAGCAACGGAATGACCGATCAGGCAGCCGATTTCGTTGCCGGCAAGCTGGGTGTTCCCGCCCCCGCCCCAGCAGGGACTGTGGTGCAGGCGGCTGCCGAGGTCGCCCCCGCCAACTGATCACGACCACCGCACCAACTATCCGGGCGACACGGGGGGACCCGCCGTAACAGTGATGACGTCACCGTTAGGCCGCTGCAGCTGCCCGGTGTGGCGGTTCAACGGCAGCGGCAACGGCTCCAGCGGATGACGGCGGACGTCGAGAATCTGGTAGCCGACGAGTACCACCAAGGCAGCGACGAGGATCGCCGAGGCGCCGGCGTTGCCCAACCCCACTCCACCGTGGTCGCGGCTCCTGCTCAGGATGTTCCCCACCTCCGCACCCCAGGGGCGCGTCAAGATGAAGGCGATCCAAAACAGCAGCATGGCGTTGATCTTGGTGAAGTAGTGGGCGGCCAGAAGGATCAGCATCGCCGCGGTCAACACGAGCGCGGCGGGGAGCAATCCCACACCTAGCCCCTGGTCGCTCGCCAGGTAATCCCCCGTAGACGTGCCGAGGCTGTTGGAGAAGATGACGGCGACCCAGAACAACACCTCGCCGGTGAGGGTAGCGACGTTCTCGACGTTGAGGGTCTGGCCGCTGCGCCACCAGATCAGCATTACGGCAGCCAGCCCACTCCCAAGGATCAGCGCCCCGGTGAGCTGCCCGAGGCCCGATGTGTAGTTGATGAAGTCCGAGATCGTGGTGCCGAGAGTGCTGGTGAGCACAACCACGATCCAGAACAGCGCCGGGTGAAAATGGCCGGCCCGCAACTGAATTGCCAGAGCGACGAGCAGGACGGCGAGTAACAGCATCGCGGCGCGCAGGGTACCTAGGCCCAGTGTCTGGGAGAAGAAGTCACCCGCCGTCTCACCCAACGTGGTCGCCAGGATCTTGATCGCCCAGAACAACGCCGTGATATGCGGTAGTTTGCGCAGCACATACTTGCCGGGCGTGAGGTGCGTGTCCTGGTAAACCTGAAGGTTGCCCGCCACGTCTGTCTCCTCCGACCGGATGTGATGGTCTGAAGTGTCGCAGGCTGGCGCGCAGCAATTGCCTCTACACAGCGAATTCCCAGTTAGTTGGCCAGCTTTCGCTTCACGGCGTTGGGCGGAAGCTACGCCTACCGGCGCGCCCACCAACGACGTACGGTTTGGGTCACGGGACCGTGCCGGCATCACCCGCTGCGCGTTGTAGGACTCTGCGCCTCTTGTATGGCAGGCGCGCAGACACCAGGGGTGTGGGGGTCCGCGCAAGCACCCCTGGAATCGAACGTATCGAAGCCAAACACATCCGAGCTGTGAGTCTGGCAGGCGGACTGGCTACGATGCGGTGACCTGGGAGAGCAATGAGCATTGTTCGCGTCAACTTCCTGCCTGAGTTCTATCTCGGTGAGGACGCGGTGCTGCTGACGTTGGACGGCAGCGGCGTCGACGAGATGAAAGACGCCGTGGAAGAGGCGAGAAACAACGGCTCGTCGCGGTTTGTGCACGATGGTGTCGACCAGGAGTTTCACATCGAACCCGGCGCAGCGACTGTCGAACTCAGTCCCTCCCGAGTGGTGTGGCGGCTTGATCAGGCAAAAGCGGCTGAGATTTCCCAGGATTTGGTTGCGCTGGGCGTTCCGAGGGACAGCGGTCGAACTGCCGGCCATTTCTATATCGATATGACCAGTCCCGCAGAGACTCTGGTCATATCACGCGACGAATACACCGACGTCGTCTATCCAGGTGTGACGCCACAGTAGGCGCAGTTATTGCTAGCAGCGGCTCAACTTGGCCCCGCATCCGCAGCAGACATCCGCAGTAGATAGGACTGTCCGGGCACCGACACCGCAACTCACTGCAACTCTAGACCGACCTTGTGATCCACCTCATAGTTGGCGCGAGCACACCCCGCCACCTGCAAGGAGCGACACCGATGTCGACAACGCACGTCCCGCCGAGCGCAGACGACGCCGGTCACACTCCCATCGCCGTCCTACCCGACCAGGTGCAGCACAATGCTGACCGCAATCGATGGGTGGCGTTCGGACTGGCCAACCTCGCGGTGGTGGTCGGACTCGCGCTTTCAGGGTGGTATCTGCTCGCCGACCCCGAGACCAGCCCGTGGAACTTCTATCCGCTGCCATTCAACGCGGCGTTATTCTGGGCCATCCTGTTCGTAGTGTTCATCGGATTCAATTCCGAGTTCGCAGGTTTCGACCGCTTGGCACAACCGTGGCGGGGGTGTGCGATCGCGCTGAGTGCCGTCGCGTTCGGGGTTGCGATGACCTGGATACTCGCGGCAGGCCTCGGGAGCATCGACCCCGACTTCGCGCCGGACCGAGCAGGCGGGCTCGGTTACTTCACCGGCGCGCTGTTCGTGTTGTTCGGCTTCGGAACGTTCGTGATGGCCGTGCTGAACTGGCAACA
The DNA here is from genome assembly GCF_025822605.1 of Mycolicibacterium komossense. Lineage (GTDB taxonomy): Bacteria > Actinomycetota > Actinomycetes > Mycobacteriales > Mycobacteriaceae > Mycobacterium > Mycobacterium komossense. The sequence goes on from NZ_JACKTY010000029.1 coordinate 61,274, forward strand.
CTGGCCGTGGCCACAACTGGGGCTCAAACAACCCGCCGTCGGCCTCGCCGAGATCGCCGCTGTCGCCGGCCCAACCCTGTTGCTGTACTTCGTCATTGGCCTGCCCGCGGCCAGCGTCGGCGACGCACATCCGATGATGTCGCTGGACAGCGTCCTTGGCTGGTTCTACAGCGTCGTCGTATCCGTCCTGCTGACCGGACAGACCTTGGACAACTGGCCATGGCGCCTCGCAGGCGGCCCGGCGCGGGTGGCACTTGCTTCGACGGCGGGAAATCTGACGCTGGGCACCGCGTTCTACTTCGTCGCCGTATGGCTTGTCGAAATACTGTTCGGCTCGGCGACCACTGATTCGCTCGGCAGCGGTGTTGCCCAGTACCCGGCACAACTCGGCGTCTGTTGGGCATTCTGGATCATCTTCTGGGCCAACGCTTTCGGCAATCGCCCCACCAGCATGGGTAACGCTGCGAACTACGCCATCCGCACTGCCGTGACGTTCGGACTCGGCGTTCTGACCTTTGTGCTGTACTACCGATTCGCTGCCGAGCATATTCTTCACGAACCTGCCGTCGCGCCGGGGATCAGCGGTAACGCTCTGGGTTTCATGGACTGGATGGTGCTGATGACGTTGCTCTATGTGGTCGGTTTCGAATCCCTTGGGCTGCGGCGACTCAAGAGTGATGGGCTGTAGCGCGACAGCTGCTCTGCCCGCCAAGGTTATCCGGGCTTTTCTCCACCGCGCGGCCCAAGTTCAATCGCGGGATAGCTGCGATCTCGGTCTATCCCCCAGCCTGACCAGAAGCTAGCCGAGTGGTGATGCGCCACGTGCTTATCCACCGGGTGGTCCGACCAGACATGAAAACGGCCCCCGGAGTAATCTCCGGGGGCCGTCCCATTTAGTAGCGGGGACAGGATTCGAACCTGCGACCTCTGGGTTATGAGCCCAGCGAGCTACCGAGCTGCTCCACCCCGCGACGGGTAAACACAAGGTTACTGGTCAGCCGCGAAGCCTCCAAATCGGGTGCTCAGAGACCGTTTTGCCCCTCGCGAGCGCGCATCGCTGTACGAAACGGGCGATGAATTACGTACCAGGGTGCGCGCTCGCGGGAAGCTGGGACGGCAGGGCGCTCACATCGGATACCTCGCCACCTGCCCGACGCGCAGCACACCAGCCGGGTCGTAGCGCTCGGCGAGGGCAGCCAGCCAGTACAGGGTGTCCTCGTCGTAGCAGCGGGCCAGCCGTTCGGGGTCGGATGAGGCCGCGAAGTTCGGCAGCTGACCGCCGGTAGACCAGGGTGCGAGCGCATCGATAATGGCCGCCGCATTGGCGGGCACCAGGTCGGCGATCGGCGGCACCAGGGCCCCGATTGTCGTCAGCGCGAACGCCGCACCGCGATGGCAGAACGCGCTGCGGTGCTGGGCCGGCTGAGCCAGCACCCCACCGAGCATGCGCAGCTCGACAACTGTCTGCATCGAGCCCGCATCGGGGCCTGCGACGGCCAGCAGCGCCTCGACGGCCTCCGGGGCCAGCTCCCGCAGCAGAGCATGGTTCTCGTGCGCAGGCGTCGGATTAGGGGGGTCCGCATGCACCGCACCGATCGCCGCGTACGGCAACACGGTGACGGCGTCGATCACCGGCTCCGTCACTTCCCGCATCGGAGCCAGCAGTCGCGCCCCCTCAAACGCGCTGCCGAGCGCCACATAGCGCACCGCGACAGTGAATCGGCCAGCCAGCGGCGACGGCACGTCGGGTAGTTCCGGCAGCTGCAGCAACGCGATCGAGGTGCTGACCGACTCGGGCAGTCCAACACACCAGCGTTGCCATGCCCGCAGTACCGCTGCGGCATCGGAGCCATCGAAATAGAGTGCGCCACCATAAAATTCGGTAATCGGAAGGAGCTCAATCTCGACAGCGGTGACGATGCCCAGTGTCGACTTGCTGCCGCGCAGACCCCAGAACAGATCACCGTGCTGCTCGGGCGTCACACGCAGCATCTCACCGGAGCCGGTGACCAACTCGAAGGCGCGGACGTAGTCCGAGGACAGCCCGATGCTGCGGACCAGCGGTCCGATCCCGCCACCGATCAGGAAACCGACCACGCCGACACCGGGAGCCGAGCCGCAGGCGGGCGCCAAGCCCAGCGGGGTGACGGCGTCGAGCACGTGCTGCCAGGTGGCGCCGGCACCAACCCAGGCGGTGCGGTTACGCGAGTCGACGACGCAGCCATTGAGGGCGCCGGTGTGCACCAGGATGCTCTCGGCGCCGATCGGCACCGCACCGTGGCCGGTGGCCTGCACGGCCACCGTCAGGCCGTGGGAAGCAGCCACCCGAACCGTCGCAGCGACGTCGTGCGCAGACGCGGCGAAGACGGCGGCGCACGGGGCGACGGGCACAGCCGCGTTCCACGGCATGATGCGCTGATAGTCGGGATCCTCGGGGAGCGCTACGACACCGGCGATCCCGTGCCGCAGGCTGGCGGCCAGATCACGATCGGTGGCGGGGGCGAGACTCATAGGGCTTCTCTTCCTGGTTGTGCCGTGGGGGTGCCCCAACACTCACCGAACGGCCTTGGCGCATTCTTGGTGCGCACCCATCAAGGCGATCCAAGAAATCTCCAAGAGCGTCAGCGGGCGGCCAGCTCTCGCGCGGCAGCAGCCACCCCGCGCATGCCGACCCGCTCAGCCTCGAGGGCGACCGCCTCGGCCAGCGACCGGTCACCGTCCAGTTCGGCGCGCAGTAGCCGGCAGCGCAGCAGCGCGGGCACTCCCCCGGTCCGCATCGCCATCGCCTCGCCGATGGCGACCTGTTCCCGCGCCAGGTCGATATCGCCGAGTAACACGTACAACCTGGCGATGGCCAACGGAACCGGGCCGACGGTACCGACGTGCCCCAGCATCGCGACGCGGTCTGCGAACGGGGCGAGCTCATCGAGCAGACCGGGCGCGAAGTCGACCAGCCCGTGATCGGCACAGAGGTGCGCGCGAAGCGCAGTGAAGCCCAAGCTGGTCCACACGTGCGGATTCCCCGGACCACGGGAGAGCACCTCGGCGGCCTCGACCCGCGCCGCCGGCCCGGTCTGGACCGTCAGCAGCGCGGCACGCGCGACCTCCAACATGCTCTCTCCCCCGGCGTCGATCTCGTCTCCGAAAAGAGCTGCCACATCTACCGTTTCGCCGGTCTCCCGCAACAGTGCCGCCGCAGCGATGATGCTGCTACCTGCGCCGTAAAGCTCGGTCTGCTCGTGGACCTGTAGCGCGATGCCGTGATGACGCTGCGCCTCGACCAAATCACCACGCCACACCGCCAGGACGGCTTCCATCCAGCGCAACTGCGCCCGCAGCACCGGCAGCCGCAATTGCTCGCTACCTTCGATTCCGGCTCGCAGATGCCGTTCGGTCGCCTCCGCGTCACCGAGGTTCATCGCCGCCATGGTCGCCACCGAGTGCGCGATCACCGCGTCTTCGCGAATTCTATTGTGCTGCAGCATGATCAATTCCTGAATCCACTGCAGGATCTCGGCGCTGCGTTGCGCCACCCCCGAGTAGGTGATGATGCGTCCGACCAGGACATCGGCAATGACGTCGGAATCGCCTGCCTGCTCGGCAAGTTCGGCAGCCGTATCGAGCAGAACGGCGGAGACCGTGGGATCCACCTGGTAGCAGTTGCCCACCGCCAACGCGGCGCGGACCCGCGCGCCCGCGGCGGGATCGTCGTCGCACAGTTCGGCGGCACGGTTGAGTAGCGCCAGCAGCTCAGACGGATCGCCACCCGGAGCCAGCCAGGGCCAGCTACCGCTGACGCGCAGCAGTGCCGCCGCCACCCGGCCTGCCGTGGCCGCCCGACCGGCGCGAAACGCCTCCGCCAGCCCGGTGGAGGCACTGTCGAGAACCGTCTGCCCGCGACCGGCACGGCCAAGCGCCTCCAACAGCTCTACGGTCAGGCCATCACGCGTGGCGTCGTCACGCTCCGCGGGCGGCAGTTGGTCATAGGCATCCAGCGCAGCCTGCCACCAGAGCGCGGCGATATCGGAGCTCCACTGTTCGGTCGCGTGCTCGGCGGCCAACCGGCATGCAGCCACCACCACCGCCGGGTCCACCAACGGCAGCGCGGCGATCAGATGCTGGGCTCGCCGGCTCACCGCATCATGAGAGTTGTTGCCGGCCAAAACCTCCGCGACCTTGGCGTGCAGTCGCTGACGGCGCAACGCGGGCAGCGAGGACAGCAGATGCTCACGCAGCAACCCGTGAGCGAACTCGTAGCCCGCGCCGTCGTGGGCCGAGACAAGGATTCGCGCATCGGCGGCCTCGTCAAGGTAGTCGGCGAGTGTCTCCATATCGAGCCGGGTGGTCTCAGCCAACAATCCGAACGCCGATCCCTCCAAAGTGTCGCCGACCACGGCGGCGGCGCGCAGCACCTGCAGGACCGCTGCATCGAGACCGGCGAGCCGGCGGTCGAGCACCGATTTGATCGCCGACGGGATATCACCAGCACTGCGCTCCTCGCGCGGAAGTCGCGCGTACTCAGAGACGAAGAAGGGGTTTCCGCCGGTGCGGTCGGCGAGGATCGCGGCCTCGGCGTCGGTCAGTTCATCCTGCGGGTCCTCGGCGATATCGTTGGCCAGTGCCGTCACCTCGCTGCGGCTCAGCGCAGGAACATCGATGTGCCGGTTGCGATCTCCGCGCGCGACCGTCCCGAGTAGCCGGGTCAGCTCGGCGCTGTGGTCACCGTCGCGCACTGTCATGATGATCGCGACGGGATGCTCACGGAGGGCGCCGGCGATATAGGCCAGGCAGCTGGCCGACGTCGGATCGGCCCACTGCGCGTCGTCGATCACGACCACCAACGGTGCTTCTGCCCGCCCAGAGTCTTGCAGCAGAGTGTGAATACGTTCGTAGACAAGGAATCTCGCCGTATCAGGATCGGCATCGGCCGGAACCTCGAGCACCGCATCGGCATCCGCGCCCAGAGCGCGGATCAGCTGCCGCATCGGCCACCAGGGCGGGGTGCCGCGCTCGTCAGGGCAGCTCACCCACACCACTCGCCCCTGCGCCGCCGATACCCGGACAGCAGCTTCTTCGGCCAGGCGAGTCTTCCCGATCCCCGGTGGGCCGGTCAGCACCAGCCAGCAGGTGGCTCCACCACCTGCGTCGACGAGAGCTTTTGACAGCAAAGCCAATTCGCGAGCACGACCGATCATCGCACGCCGCGGCAACCCGGCAGGATGCTCCGGTGTCGCCGGGGCCGGGGCGGGCGACGACAGATCCTCGGCTCCGGTCCATGCGGGTGAGCGCGGCCACGCCGCCAGCTCCGGGGACTGCCGCAGAATGGCGGTCTGCAGATCCCGCAGTCCGGCGCCGGGTTCCAATCCGAGCTCGGAGTCGAGGTGGGCGGCGTGCGCGGCGAAGGTCTCGAGCGCCTCCGGTCCGCGCCCGGCCCGATACAACGCCAGCATCAGTAACCAGCAAGCCCGGTCCCGCAACGGATCATCGGCGCGCAGCCGGGCCGCATCGACCAACGCCTCAGCACTACGGCCGAGCGCGAGCAGCGCGGTGACGCGGTTCTCCCGGCACTCGGTGCGCAACTCGTCGACACCGGCCGATTCCTGTCTGACCCAGTCCTCGTCGCGCAGATCCTCCAGCAGCGAGCCCCGCCACAGCGCCAGCGCGGCGTCCGTTGACGACAGCGCGTCGCGCCACTCTCCGGCGCTGATCGCCGCACGCGCAGCCACACAGTGGTCGGTGAACGTGATCAGGTCGACGTCGTCGGCCCCGTTGACGGCAAGGAAATAGCCGGGCGCCTGCCGCACGATGGGCGACGCGGCACCGGTATCGGGCCGTAAAGCCTTGCGCAGGTTAGAAATATAGGCCTGCAGGCTCGCCGTCGCGCTACCGGGCACCTCGTCACCCCAGACCGCGTCGATCAGGCGGTCAGTGGACACCACCCGCCCCTGCGCCAGCAGCAGCGCCCCCAACACGGCGCGCTGCTTGGGCGGACCGATATCCACCGTCGCGGCGCCGTGGGTGACCTGCAGCGGGCCCAGTAACCGGTAGTGCACCGGCGAGCTACTTGGCGGTGCGGTACGCGTTCATGGCGTCATCGAGACGCTGCAACGCCTCGCCGTACTGCGCGAAGTTACCGCTCTGCTGCGCCGCCTGCATGCCGTCCAGCGCCGACTGAACCTCTTGCAGTGCGGTCGCTTTCGCCGTCGAGAGCTGCACGTTGCCACCAGGTGGCGGCGGTACCACGGCCATCGGTGGCGACGGCACCTCCGGCGAATTCGCGGCCGGCGGTGGCGTCCCCGGCGTGGCAGCCGGCACCTGTGCGGCCGGCGGCGCACCGGGCACCGGTGCCGGACCCGTCGCTGCCGCCCCGGCGCCGGCACCGAAGATGCCGTCGAGGGCGTCACGCACCGTCGGGCCGTAGCCGATCTTGTCGCCGTAGAGCATGGCCACCCGGATCAGGCGGGGATATGACGACGCAGCGTCACTGGCACCCGGTGATGCGTAGACCGGTGCCACGTACAGCAGCCCGCCCTGGCCCACCGGCAGGGTGAGCAGATTGCCCCACCGGATGCGGTTCTGGTTGTCGCGACCGATCACACCGAGATCCTGGCTGACCGCGGTGTCGGTACTGATCGCGTTGAACGCCAACTTGGGCCCGTTGACCTGTGTGGGGATGGTCAACACCGTGATCTTGCCGTAGGTGGCAGGGTCCGAGCTGGCACTGATGTAGGCCGCCAGGAAGTCCCGCCGGAACCGGTTCATCGCGCTGGTCAGCTGGAAGGACGCCGAATTGTCATTCTGCGCAATGTCCTTGGCGACGATGTAGTACGGCGGTTGGTAGCTCGATGCGGTGGGGTTCGGATCAAGGGGCACGTCCCAGAAATCCGAGGTCGAGAAGAACGTCACCGGATCGTCGACGTGGTACTTGGCCAGCAACTGCCGCTGAACCTTGAACAGGTCCTCGGGGTAGCGCAGGTGCTCGGCGAGGTCCGGGCTGATATCGGACTTGGGCTTGACCGTTCCGGGGAACACCTTCATCCACGCCTGCAGCACCGGATCGGTCTCGTCCTGCGCATACAGCGTGACCGTGCCGTCGTAGGCGTCGACAGTGGCCTTCACCGAGTTGCGGATATAGGACACCTGCTTGTCCGGCAGCAGCCGGTTCGCTGCGATCTCGTTGGAGTCTGCGGTCGCGCTCGACAGCGACGTCAGCTCCGAATACGGGTAGTTGTCCAGCGTCGTGTAGCCATCGACGATCCAGACCATCTTCTTGTTGACGATCGCCGGGTACACCCCATTGTCGGTGTCCAGCCACGGCGCCACCGCTTTGACCCGCTCGGCGGGATCGCGGTTGAACAGGATCTTGCTGTTGGGCCCGATCACGTTCGAGAACAGGAAGTTGCGCTCGGCGAACTTTGCAGCGAACACGCTGCGCGCCAACCAGTTTCCGACCGGCACACCGCCGGATCCGGTGTAGGTGTAGTTCTTCGTGTCGGTGTTGGTCTCATAGTCGTACTCGCGGTCGGTGCCGTTCGCGCCGACGATCGCGTAGTCCGAGGGCGCCGAGGCGATGATGGGGCCGTAGTAGATCCGCGGCTGATCCAGTGGCGCCGGTCCGGGCGAAACCACGGTGCCATTGGCGCCGACCACGCTGGCGAGGAACTCCGGGTAGCCACCGTTCTGGTTGGGATCGTTGGCGATACCGCGGACGGTGTTGGCCGGCGAAGCGATGAACCCGTTGCCATGGGTGTACACGGTGTGGCGGTTGATCCAGTCGCGCTGGTTGTCGATCAACCGGTCCGGGTTCAGTTCACGTGCGGCGACCACGAAATCACGCAGATTGCCGTCAGCGCTGGTGTAGCGATCGATGGACAGCTGATCGGGGAAGCTGTAGAAGTTCTTGCCCTGCTGGAACTGGGTGAAAGCCGGACCGACGATCGTCGGGTCGAGCAGCCGGATGTTGGAGATCGTGGAGCGGTCCGACGCCACCTGCTGGGCATCGGTGGGCGCATTGCCGCTGTAGTCGCGGTAGGTCACCGACTTGTCGGTCAGCCCGTAGGCCTGTCTGGTGGCCACGATACTTCGGCTGATGTATTCGCTTTCCTTCTGCGCCGCATTGGGTTTGACGCTGATCTGCTCGACCACCAGCGGCCAGCCGGCGCCGACGATCACCGAGCTCAGCAGCAGCAACACCAGACCGATGGCCGGAATCCGCAGGTCCCGCAGTACCAGCGCCGAGAACACCGCCGCGGCGCAGATCAGTGCGATCGCCAGCAGGATCAGTTTGGCGGGCAGGACGGCATTGATATCGGTATAGCCGGCGCCGGTGAACGGCTTACCGCCACGGGTGTGGCTGAGCAACTCGAAGCGGTCCAGCCAGTAGGCCACCGCCTTGAGCAACACCAGGACCCCGACCAGGGTGACCAGCTGGATACGGGCCGCGCGACTGAGCGCACCGCTGCGGCCGGCCAACCGGATGCCACCGAAGATGTAGTGCCCGATCAGGTTCGCGATCAGCGCCAGGAAGACCGCCACGAACACGTACGACAGCAGCACGCGGTAGAACGGCAGATCGAAGGCGTAGAACCCCAGGTCCTTACCGAACTGTGGGTCGGTGATACCGAAATTACCGCCGTGCAGGAACAGCTGGACCTGCACCCAGTACGTCTGCCCGATGACCCCGGCGAAGATGCCGATCGCCACCGGGATGCCGATGCCCACCAGCCGCAACCGGCCGATCACAGCGGTGCGGTACCGCGCGACGGGATCGTTGGGCCCGCTGGAGGGCACGAACACCGGCCGGGCGCGGTAGGCCAGCGCCATACCGGCGAACACGATCGCCCCCACCAGGATCCCGGTCACGAAGAACAGGCTGAGCTGGGTGAGCAGTTTGGTGGTGAACACCGAGCGATAGCCGAGCTCGCCGAACCACAGCCAGTCGACATAGGTGTCCACAAACCTCGGACCCACCAGCAGCAGTAGCACGACGACAAGAGCGATCGCGATCAAAATCCGGCTACGCCTGGTCAGCTTCGGCATCCTCGCGGCGGGCCGCATCCCCACGTTTTAACTCCTGATCGTGTTGGTGCTGCCGCCGGCAGACACTGGCTGTATCGGCCTAACTCTACGCAAACAAAATCCAGCGAACGCGGAGCCAGTGATCAGCAACGCGGTGGTTCGCCACCGGCTGAAACGGCGTGGAGGGCATCGATGGCCCCGGTGAGGGTGCCGACTTTGACCAGTTCGAGGCCGTCGATGCTGCCCGACTTGGCCTCGTCGCAGTTATCGGAGGGCACCAGGAACACCGTGGCGCCGGCGTCGTGCGCGGCCTCCATCTTGTGGGTGATCCCGCCGATCGGGCCCACCTCCCCATCATTGGAGATGGTGCCGGTACCGGCGATGAACTTCGCGTCGTTGAGATCGCCCGTGGTGAGCTTGTCCACCACGGCCAGGCTGAACATCAGGCCCGCAGACGGGCCGCCGATATTGGCCAGGTTGAAGTCGATCTTGAATGGCGCCCACGGCGCGTCGAGCACCGATACGCCCAGGTAGCCGTAGTCACGGTCAGGGTTGGAGCCGAGCGTGATCGTCGCGACGCCGGCCGGGGCGTTCTTGCGGCGGTAGTCGAGGACGATGTCCTCGCCGGCCTTGGTCTTCTTCAGCAGCGCGGTGAACTCGTCGAGGTTCGATACCGGCGTCCCGTTGACCGCGTCGATCGCATCGCCGGTCTGCAGTATGCCTTTGGACGGCCCGGAATCGGCGACGTTCTCCACGGTCACCGCCTTGGCGTACTTCAGGTAGTTCAACGCGGCGTACTCGGCGCTGCTCTCGGACTGTTTGAAATCGGCGTCGTTGGCCTTGTCCACCTCGTCGCGCGATTTGTCCGGCGGGTACACCAGATCGCGGGGAATCAGTTGCTCACTGCCGGACATCCACAACGTCAGCGCCTGCCCGAGAGTCAGCTCGTCGCGCTGCGACACCGTCGTCATGTTCAGGTTGCCCGACGTCGGCTTGGTCTCGGTACCCTCAATGTCTACGACGGGCTTACCGTCGAAATCACCAAGGGTGTTGAACGTCGGCCCCGGCCCCAACGAAACGAAGGGCACCGTCACCACGGCAAGCAGTACGCCGAAGGCGACAATCGGCACGAGCGCCACCATCAGCGTCAGAATCCGCCTGTTCACGCCGCCAAGACTAGGGCAAGGCCGACGGCGGCCCGATGAGCATCGGTTCGCCCGAGCTTCTCTGAGAGCGTGACCGGGCGCCGCGCACCGCCTGCGCGTGGTGAGTACCGTTGAGGTCATGGCTGACCTGCCCTTTGGCTTCTCGTCCGGCGGAGACCCCGACCCCGACAAGCGCAAGAAGGACGAATCCGATTCCGGATCGAGTTCGGGTTCCGGCCCGTCCGGGCCCTCTGACCCGTTCGGCTTCGGCGCCGGCGGCAGCAACTTCGACATGGGCGACCTGGGCCAGATCTTCACCAAGCTGGGTCAGATGTTCAGCGGTGCCGGCGGCGCGATGGGCGGGGGCACCCAGTCGGGACCGGTGAACTACGACCTCGCCCGCCAATTGGCGTCGAGCTCGATCGGCTTCGTCGCGCCCATTCCCGCCAGCACCGTCTCGGCGATCTCCGACGCGGTACACCTGGCCGAAACCTGGCTCGATGGGGCGACCGCCCTGCCGGCGGGCACCACCAAAGCCGTCGCCTGGACTCCCAACGACTGGCTCGACAACACCCTGGATACCTGGAAGCGGCTATGCGATCCGGTGGCCGAACAGATCTCCACGGTCTGGGCGTCCGCGCTGCCCGAAGAAGCCAAGAGCATGGCCGGTCCACTGCTGTCGATGATCACGCAGATGGGCGGGATGGCGTTCGGCTCGCAGCTCGGTCAGGCGCTGGGCACACTGTCCAAAGAGGTGCTGACGTCCACCGACATCGGACTTCCGTTGGGCCCCAAGGGCGTTGCCGCGCTGATGCCCGACGCCGTCGAAGAACTGTCGAAGGGTCTCGAGCTGCCCCGCGCCGAGATCCTGACGTTCCTGGCCGCTCGTGAAGCCGCGCACCATCGGTTGTTCAGCCACGTCCCGTGGTTGGTCAGCCAGCTGCTGAACACCGTCGAGACATACGCCAAGGGCATGCAGATCGACATGAGCGGCATCGAAGGCTTGGCCCAGGGCTTCAATCCGGCTGCGATGGCCGATCCGGCCGCAATGGAGCAGCTGCTCAGCCAGGGCATGTTCGAGCCCAAGGCCACCCCCGAGCAGACCGCCGCGCTGGAACGGCTCGAAACACTGCTGGCCCTTATCGAGGGCTGGGTGCAGACAGTGGTCACCTCGGCCCTGGGCGAACGGATCCCCGGTGCCGGCGCGCTCAGTGAGACGCTGCGCCGCCGACGCGCTACGGGTGGACCTGCCGAGCAGACCTTCGCCACCCTCGTCGGCCTCGAACTGCGGCCCCGCAAACTACGTGAAGCCGCCGCCCTGTGGGAGCGCCTGACCGATGCTGCGGGCATCGATGTCCGCGACGGCGTCTGGCAGCACCCCGATCTGCTGCCCGATACCACCGACCTCGACGAACCGGCCGGGTTCATCGACCGCATTATCGGCGGTGACACCAGCGGCATCGAAGAGGCACTGGCCGAGTTCGAAAAGGACTTCACGACACCGGACACCCCGGAAAAGCCGCAAGACCCACCTGTGGATAGCTGACATCGGGCCTGTCGGCGCCGTGACACAGTCGGCGTATGACAGGGCAATACAGCCTGGACCCGGCGCTGCCGGTGCTGGTTCGGCCCGACGGGGCCGTCCAAGTGGGCTGGGATCCGCGCCGGGCCGTCCTGGTGCGCCCGCCCCGGGGCCTGACGGCTTCCGCGCTGGCCGGGGTGCTGCGGTTGATGCAGAGCACCGTCGATGCCGACGAGCTGGTCCGTGAGGCGATCAGCCGCGGACCAGTCGATACCGCTGAGTTCACGGGTCTGATCGACGCGCTGGTGAAAGCGGGCGTGGCCAGACCGGCGCCGACACACCCGGTGGGACGGACGGCGTCGATCCGGATCCACGGGCGTGGGCCACTATCGGATTTGCTGGTCGATGCGCTGCGCTGCTCCGGCGCGCGGATCAAGCACAGCAGCCAGCCGCACGCCGTCGTGCGACCCGAGGCCACCGATCTGGTGGTGCTGTCGGACTATCTGGTCGCCGAACCCCGGATGGTGCGCGACCTGCACGACGCTGGTATCCCCCACCTGCTGGTCCGAGTGCGCGACGGCGTCGGCCTGGTCGGGCCGCTCGTGGTTCCCGGGGTTACCAGCTGCCTGGGATGCGCTGACCTGCACCGCAGCGACCGGGACGCCGCGTGGCCGGCGGTCGCAGCCCAGCTGCGCGACACCGTCGGCACCGCCGACCGGGCCACCATGCTGGCCACCGCCGCGTTGGCTCTCAACCAGGTCGACACCGTGATCAGTGCCATCCGCGGGCCGGCCGGTAACCCTGGCGACCGGCCCGCACCGTCGACGCTGTCAGCCACTCTCGAATTCGACGTCTCGACGGGCTCGATCGGGACCCGGCGCTGGCCACGGCACCCGCGGTGCCGATGCTGACCGCCGGTGTTGCCAGCTCCCGATGAGGGCCCGGCCGCGCGTCGTGGATGATGGTGTGGTGGCAGATATCAAACGCGGTGGCATGGCGCGGAACGCGAAGCTGGCGTCGTTGCCAGTGGGCTTCGCCGGTCGCGCCGCGCTGGGGTTCGGTAAGCGCCTGACCGGCAAGTCGCGCGATGAAGTGAACGCCGAAATGATGGAGAAAGCGGCCAATCAGCTTTTCTCCGTGCTCGGTGAACTCAAGGGCGGCGCGATGAAAGTCGGCCAGGCCCTGTCGGTGATGGAAGCGGCGGTCCCGGAGGAATTCGGCGAGCCCTACCGCGACGCGCTGACCAAACTCCAGAAGGATGCCCCGCCGCTGCCCGCGGCCAAGGTGCACCGCGTGCTCGACGCCCAGCTGGGCACGAAGTGGCGTGATCGGTTCACCTCGTTCGACGACATGCCGGTGGCGTCGGCAAGCATCGGCCAGGTCCATAAGGCGATCTGGTCCGACGGACGCGAAGTCGCCGTCAAGATCCAGTACCCCGGCGCCGACGAAGCGTTGCGCGCCGACCTGAAAACCATGCAGCGCATGGTCAGCATCTTCAAGCAACTCTCCCCCGGCGCCGACGTACAGGGCGTCGTCGACGAGTTGATCGAACGTACCGAGATGGAGCTGGACTACCGGCTCGAGGCCGACAACCAGCGGGCATTCGCCACGGCCTACAAGAATCACCCGCACTTCGTCGTGCCCGCGGTGGTGGCCAGTGCACCCAAGGTGGTGATCGCCGAGTGGATCGAGGGCATACCGCTGGCACAGATCATCCGCACCGGCACGCAGCAGCAGCGAGATCTGATGGGCTACAGGCTCTTTGAACTGACCGATGATGCACCGCGACGGCTGGAGATGATGCACGGCGACGCGCATCCGGGAAACTTCATGCTGATGCCCGACGACAAGATGGGCGTGCTCGACTTCGGTGCCGTCGCTCCCCTGCCGGGTGGAATGCCAAGAGAACTCGGCTCGATACTGCGCTACGCCGTCGACAAGAACTACGACAAGCTACTGCCGACGATGGAGAAAATCGGCTTCATCCAGAAGGGGCAGCAGGTCTCTACGCGCGAAATCGACGACATGCTGCAGCAGTACGTGCAGCCGTTGGAAGTCGACGAGTTCCACTACACCCGCAAGTGGTTGCAGAGAATGACCACGCTGAACTTCGACCGCGCGGCCGGTCAGATCAAAGCGGCCAGGCAGATGGACATCCCACCGAAGCTGGCGATCCCAATGCGGGTCATCGCCTCCATCGTGGCGATCTCCTGCCAGCTCGACGCGCACGTGCCCGTACGCAGCATCGCCGAGGAACTCGTCCCCGGCTTTTCGGACCCCGCCTGACGTTCGCGACTGTGCGGCCCCTTCCGGGACCGCACAGTCGCTCAGGCACTCAGTCGCTCAGTCGTTCAGGCGGCGACCGCCTGATTGCCTTCTTCCTCAACGGGGCTCGTTCCTCACCCCGCATCGTCAGGCGGCGACCGCCTTACGCGGACGACCCCGCGGGCGCTTGCGCGCAACGATCGTGCCGCGATCGAAGATCTCCCCGCCCCACACGCCCCACGGTTCCTGGCGGTCCAGCGCCGCAGCCAGGCACTGCCGACGAATCGGACAGTCCTCGCACAGCAGCTTGGCGCGCTCCAGGTCACCGGGATTGTCGGCGAACCACAGATCGGGCTCCCCGACGTGGCACGGCAGCTCCGGCAGCTTCGGCTCTTCTTGACAAGCACGGACTGTCAGGGCTGACATGTCCTTCACCTGCTTCCTGGTCTCGTGGCTTCTGTCTTCCAAGAGATCCGGGACCAGGTTTTCGAGGGATTCTCCCTCGAAAAACACTGTGGCCACGGATCCGGGTGACTTCGGGTCCGTGGCCATGTGGCTTGTTTCGCGGGCTGTTAGGTGGAGCCCCGATTCACGGACGCGTCAGTCGCGGTGGCGGTGCGGCGCTTACGCGGCTGCGTAATAGCGGCGACCGCCCATGCGGCATGGGCCGCCTGACCCGCATGCGCGGAGGCAGGCATGGTCTGGGCGACGGCCGAACCGATATTCATCGGTGCGACGCGGAGGAACCCTGCGCTGTATGCCAAACCGGCAACGGATACGGCTTTTTGGCTAGTGATCACAGCGAGCTTCCTCCTTCCATCGTTGTTGTGACGCGACCATGAATGGTGCGGGTTTTAGGGTAACGGGTCGCCGCTGAAGCGACAAGCAATTTTCTGACCTGCGAGTTTTCGGTTTCAGGCCCGGGCGCGGACCAATTCGAGGACATCGGCACCGAACTGTTCGAGCTTGCGGGCGCCGATCCCCGGGATCGCGGTAAGCGCGGCGTCGTCGGCGGGCAGTAGTTCGGCGATCGCGATGAGCGTGTTGTCGGTGAACACCACATAGGCGGGCACCTTCAATTCCTTCGACGTGCGCAACCGCCAATCCTTGAGCTGGATCAGCAGTTCGTCGTCGATCTCGGCCGAGCAGGTTTCACACCGCCGCAGCATCACCGCAGCCGGCGTTTTCAGCTGGTTGTTGCAGATGCGGCACCGAGACGCCGGACCGCGCTGACGTCGCGGCTTGCTGGGACCGGTGTCGGCGTCCGTCTGTGGCGCGATGCCGTTGAGGAAGCGGGACGGTTTGCGGGTCTGCCGTCCCCCCGGAGTGCGCGACAGTGCCCAGCTCAGCGCCAAATGCACGCGCGCGCGGGTGACTCCGACGTAGAGCAGCCGCCGTTCCTCTTCCACCGCTTCGCTTTCGGGGCCGTGCGACAACGCATGCGAGATCGGCAGGGTGCCGTCGGCCACCCCGACGAGGAACACCGCATCCCACTCCAGCCCCTTGGCGGCGTGCAGCGACGCCAGCGTGACGCCCTGCACCACCGGTGGATGGCGCGAATCGGCCCGCACACGCAGCTCGGCGACCAACGCGGGCAACTCCAGCTCTGGGCGCGTCGCCACCTCCTCGTCGACCAATTCGGCCAGCGCGGTCAGCGTCTCCCAGCGCTCGCGCGCCTTGGTGCCCGTCGGCGGCTCGGCGGTCAGGCCCAGCGGTTCAAGCAAGGTGCGGACCACGCCGGGCAGCCCACCTTCCGGCGTCTCGGGTGCCCGCTCGGCTGCGCGTTGCAATGCCAGCAGGGCCTGTCGAATCTCCTGGCGGCTGAAGAAACCCTCACCGCCGCGCACCTGGAAGGCGATACCCGCCGCCGTCAGCGCCTCTTCGTAAACCTCCGACTGCGCGTTGATCCGGTACAGCACGGCGATCTCGGCGGCGGGCACACCGGTCTGGATGAGTTTTTTGATCGATTTCGCGACCGCGGCGGCCTCGGCGACCTCGTCGGGATACTCGGAGAACGTGGGCACCGGGCCGGGATCGCGCTGCCCGATGAGGTGCAGGCGACTACCGGCCACGCGGCCACGCGCAGCCGCGATGACCCGGTTGGCCAGCGACACCACCTCCGGAGTGGACCGGTAGTCCCGCTCAAGGCGCACCACCGCCGCTTCGGGGAACTGCCGCGAAAAATCGAGCAGATAGCGCGGGGTGGCCCCGGTGAACGAGTAGATGGTCTGGTTGGCGTCACCGACCACCGTCAGGTCGTCCCGGCCGCCCAGCCACGCCGTCAGCACACGCTGTTGCAGCGGTGTCACGTCCTGGTATTCGTCGACGACGAAACAGCGGTAGCGGTCGCGGAACTCCTCGGCGACCGCGGCGTCGTTCTCGATGGCGGCCGCGGTATGCAACAGCAGGTCGTCAAAGTCGAGCAGCGTCACCTCGGCGCGGGCCTTCTGGCTTTCATACCCGGCGTAGACCTTGGCGACCCTGGCCGCGTCCAGCGGGATGTCCCGGCGAGCCTCGGCGACCGCGGCCGGATACTGCTCCGGGGTGATCAATGACGCCTTCGCCCACTCGATTTCACTCGCCAGATCTCGCACGTCATCGGTACTAACCTGGAGTTTCGCGCGGCTGGCGGCCTGAGCGACGACGGAGAACTTGGAGTCGAGCAGCTGCCAGCCGGTGCTGCCGACAACCCGCGGCCAGAAGTACGACAACTGGCGACGCGCGGCGGCGTGAAACGTCAGGGCCTGCACCGCGCCCACCCGCGCAGCGGTCTCCGAGGCGGCGTCGATACCGCGCAACCGGCTGCGCATCTCCCCCGCGGCGCGTGAAGTGAACGTCACCGCCAGCACCTGGCCGGCGGACACGTGTCCCGCCCCGACGAGATGGGCAATGCGATGGGTGATGGTGCGGGTCTTACCTGTTCCGGCACCGGCCAGTACGCACACCGGGCCGCGGCCGGCCAGCACCGCTTCCCGCTGTTCGTCGTCCAGGCCGGCGATCAGGGCGGTATCGGTCGGCATGGCGTTCATCATCGCAGGGATGGGCGACAAGCTCCCGATCGGCGGCCGTGGCCCCCGGTGTGTCGATCGCGCAGAATCGGGCACTATTGAAGGCATGACGGTTAGCGAACTCACCATGTACACCACGACCTGGTGCGGCTATTGCGTGCGATTGAAGACGGCGCTCAAGGCCAAGGGCATCACCTGGGACGAGGTCGACATCGAGAAGGATCCCGCCGCCGCAAAATTCGTGCAGGAAGCCAACGGCGGGAATCAGACCGTGCCGACCGTGAAGTTCGCCGACGGCTCGACGATGACCAACCCCAGCCTCCGCGACGTGCAGGGCAAGCTCGCCGAACTCTCGGTGAGCTAGCCCCTTGGGCCTACTCGGCCCAAGCCCAGGACTCGATGATCTCCCTGGCGATCGAAATCGAGCCGGGCAGAAGTAGTTTCGACTGCGTGCCCTCGGCGCTCGACCAGTCGCCGATGCTCAGCGCGGCGCGGACCTCGTCGCGGGTGAACCAGGCTGCCTCGGCGATCTCGCCGTCGTTGAACGAGAACTCCTGCGCTGGATCGGCCTGTGCGTGGAACCCCACCATCAGGGAGCGCGGAAACGGCCAGGGCTGGCTACCGAGATAGCGGACGTCGTGCACGTCCAGGCCGACTTCCTCGGCGATTTCGCGGGAGACACACGTTTCGAACGATTCGCCGGCCTCGACGAAACCGGCCAGCAGCGAGAACATCCGCTCCGGCCACATCGTCTGGCGGGCCAACACCACCCGGTCGGCGCCGTCGTGCACCAGGCATATCACGGCCGGGTCGATGCGGGGGAACTCTTCGAGACCGGTCACCGTGTTCACCCGAGACCAGCCGGCCTTGACCGACTTCGTCGGTGATCCGTCGATCGCACTGAATCTGGCACTGTCGTGCCAGTTCAGCAGCGCGGTCGCCGAGGACACCAGCTGGGCGCTGACATCGTCGAAAACCGTTCCGGCGCGGCGCAAGTCGAGCACGTTGGCGTCGACGCCCTCCTCGGGTACGGGCAGCTCGGCGCGGATCGCCCAGACGTGCCGGCCGCCTTCGATACGACCGAGGAAGACAGCCTCCGCAGGCGGTTCGCCGCCCAGGCCGGTGGTGTCGCTGAGCAAGACCCGTCCGTCGGCGATCAATACCTGGCCGCGACCGTCCACCCGCAGCACGGCGGCGTCAGCCCACCCGGCGATCGCCGCGTCGATATCGGTGCGCAGCTGATCGGAACGGTCGGCGCCGACCCGCGAGAGCAGCGGGACGTTGCGGAGCTGGAAATCAACCACGGTCTTCTCCCGCACTGCGGATGTAGAGCAGCCGGTCACCGGTCTCCAGGGCGTCGACATCAGGATCGTCGACCCGCATCAATTTCTCGTCACGCACGACGCCGAGCACGATATCGGGCAGATGCCGCGGCGAACCACCGACTTCCTTGTGCTCGACTTCCCGTTCGGCGATGGCGAACCCGGCATCCGGGGTCAACAGGTCTTCCATCATCTCCACGACACTGGGCGTGGTGGTGGCGATACCGAGCAGGCGCCCTGCCGTCTCCGATGACACCACCACCGAGTCCGCACCGGACTGCTGCAGCAGGTGCTGATTCTCGGACTCGCGGATGGAGGCGATGATCTTGGCTTTCGGCGCGAGTTCGCGGGCGGTGAGTGTGACCAGCACGGCGGTGGGATCGCTGTTGGTGGCCACGATGATCGCCTTGGCGTGCTGCGCACCGGCCAACCGCAGCACATCGGCTTTGTTGGCGTCACCGCGGACGGTGACCAGGCCGGCCTGGTTGGCCCGGTCGAGTGACGTTTGGTCGGTGTCGACGACGACGATCTCCGCGGGCGGGATGCCGTCGCCGACCATCGCGGCCACCGCCGTCTTACCTTTGGTGCCGTAGCCGATCACGACGGTGTGGTTGCGCACGGAGTTCCTCCATCGCTGGATCTTGAGGGCCTGGCGCGACGCCGCGGTAAGGGTTTCCACTGTCGTACCGATGAGGACGATCAGGAACGCCACCCGCAGCGGCGTGATCACCAGGACGTTGATCAGTCGCGCGGACGGGGTGAACGGGGTGATGTCTCCGTAGCCCGTCGTCGAAAGCGACACCGTGGCGTAGTACAGGCAGTCCAGCAACGAGAGCTGGTTTTCCTGCACGTCGCGATAGCCGTCGCGGTCGAGGTAGACGATGAACACCGCCAGGAAGAGCGCGGCTAGCGCGTACGCCACCCGGGTGACGATCTTGCGCGCTGGGCTGACGAAGCGCTCAGGGATGTGCAGGTAATCGACGAGAGCGGCATCGGGCTTGGCGGTCAGCGTCTCGTCGAAGCTGCGGAGCCGTCGCCGCAACCTACTTTCGGCCACTGTGGACCCGTTCGCCGGCACGCACGACACAATGTAACCATGACCCCGACCACATCCGTCGCCCAGAGCACTGCCAGTCAGCGACCCGCCTACATCACCGGCGCAATACTCGTCGGCATGGGCGTGCTGCACTTCCTGGCCCCAAAGCCGTTCGACACGATCGTTCCGGCCGAGCTGCCTGGTACGCCACGGTTCTACACACACGCCTCCGGTGTGGCCGAAGTAGCGACCGGCGCGCTGATCCTGGCGCCTCAGACCCGGCGGCTGGGCGCGACCGCTGCGGTCGCTTTGTACCTGGCGGTCTTCCCAGCCAACGTCAACATGGTCCGGCTGTGGTGGGGCAAGCCGTGGCCGGTGCGCCTCGGTGCGATCGCCCGCCTGCCCCTGCAGATTCCGATGATCACCACTGCGCTGAAGATCAGGCGGGCTGCTCCTCGCTAACGGGACCAGCGAGGCCTGGATCGGCTGCGTGCAGCAGCGCCTCGAGTTCGGCGCGGTCCGCGAGCACCGGCGGCTCCACAGTGCGACCGCTGCGCACGTAGTGGAAGACCGCGCGCACCGAGGCTTCGGGGCAGCCGTGCAGCCCGGCCCAGGCCTGCCGGTACACCGCGAGTTGCACGGCGGCCTGCCGCTCGGCATCTGCGTCGTGCGGTGGCTCCCCTGTCTTCCAGTCGAGGACCGTGACGCCGCCGTCCTGGTCGGCGAAGACGGCGTCGATGCGCCCGCGGATGACGCGCCCGGCCAGCACCATCTCGAACGGCACCTCGATATCGATGGGCGTGCGTGCCGCCCAGCGCGATGCCATGAACGCGGCCTGCAGCTCAGCCAGGTCGTCGGAATCGGCGCGCGCGATGTCGTGATCGACCGCACCGGGCAGGTCGTCGAGGTCGAAGAGGCGATCGGCACCGTAGAAGCGCTGCACCCAGTCGTGAAAAGCCGTGCCGAGCATGGCATGCGGATCCGGCCGCACCGGTATCCGCCTACGCAGGCGCTGCGCAGCACCGAGCGGGTCACGGCCCAGATCCACCAGGCTGCTCACCGAGAGCTGCGCAGGCAGTGCCGTGGGCGCCGGCGCATGGTCCTGGCTGCGTGCGCGCTCGGCCAGCAGGGCATCGACGTCGGCGGCCCAGCCGTGCGGGTCAGATAGCGGTGCGGACTCCGGTGCTGCCATCGCCGCGGCGACCAGAACGGCACCGCGGCCGATATCGGTGCGGGCGGGCTCCGACAGCCCGGCGGGCCAGATCGCCTCGACCACGTTGTCGCGCAACGGGTTGGGCTCGCCGTCAGCGGGGGCCGGCGCCCAGCACTGCACTTCACCGCAGGGCCTGCCCTCGGCTGCTGACTGTTCGATGATGTCCTTGAGCTCGCACAGGAAATCTGACGGCCCGCGGGGTTTGGTGTCGGTGGCGCCCCAGTGGTGGCCGGACAGTAGCAGCGTGTCCTCGGCACGGGTGATCGCCACGTACAACAGCCGGCGTTCCTCGTCGACCCGGCGCTGATCAAGGAGCTTGCGGTGTTCGGCGATGGTGTCCGACAACTGCTTTCGATTGGTGACCGCAGAGGTGTCGAGCACCGGAACTCCGTGCGGTCCCAGCTGTGCCCGATCGCCACGTAGCAGTGGAGGAAGGTCCGCGGCGTCGGTGAGCCAGGTGCGGTTCGACGCGGTGGACGGGAACACCCGCGCCGACAGGTGTGGCACGGCGACGATCTGCCATTCCAGCCCCTTCGCCGCATGCACGGTCAGCACCTGTACCCGATTCTGCGCAACCGTGACCTCCGCGGGCGCCAACCCGTTCTCGACGGTTTCCGCCGCATCCAGGTAGGCCAGTAATCCGTGAATATCGTTGCGCGCCCGGTTGGCTCGCTGGGCATAGCCGTCGACGACGTCGGCGAACGCGTCAAGTTGTTCGCCGCCGGTCCACCCGTCCGCGGCGGTGTGCAGCGCGCGGACTTCGACGTCGACGCCGAGCACCCGGCGGACCTCGGCGACCAGATCGTTCAGTGGATGGTCAAGATGACCGCGCAGTGCGGTCAGCTCATCGGCCAGAGCGCAGATCCGGCCATATCCAGCAATGGAATACGCGTCAGCGGTACCGGGATCGTTGATGGCATCGGCCAGGCAGGCGGTATCCGCATCGGGCGCCAGCTGGGCCACGATCTGTTCGGCGCTGGCGACCGCGGCGGCGGGGCGGTGGTCGAGGCTGCGCGCGCGACGCCACAACGCGGCGATATCACCTGCACCCAGGCGCCAGCGCGGGCCGGTGAGCACCCGCATGGCGGCGGCACCGGCGGACGGGTCGGCGACCAGTCGGAGCATGGCCACCACGTCGGCGACTTCCTCGACTGCCAGCAGCCCCGCCAGTCCGACGACCTCCACCGGCACCCCGCGAGACCGTAGCGCGTCGGCGATGGGACCGGCGTCGGCGTTGCGCCGGACCAGCACCGCCGCCGTGGTCGGTGAGTCACCGTCGGCCTGGAAGCGGCCGGCGATATGGTCGGCCAACCAGTCTCGCTCTGCTGCCACATCGGGAAGCAGCGCACAGGCGACCGTGCCGGGCTCGGCACCGGGGCGGGCCCGCAGCTCACGCACCGCGACCGAGCGGCGCCGGGCTTCCGCGGACACCGCGTTGGCCACCTGCAGTGTGCTGGGCGGATTGCGCCAGCTGGTGCGCAATTCCAGGGTGGGCGCCGGGTTGCCGTCCGAGGTGGGGAAATCGGTGGTGAATCGCGGCAGATTGGTCGCCGACGCACCGCGCCAGCCGTAGATCGATTGGATCGGGTCCCCGACCGCGGTCAGGGCAAGACCGTCGTCGACGCCGCCACCGAACAAGGCGGACAACGCAATTCGTTGTGCGTGACCGGTGTCCTGGTATTCGTCGAGCAGCACCACCCGGTACTGCTGTCGCAGCTGGGCGCCGACCTGCGGCGCCTGGACGGCGAGGCGGGCCGCCGCCGACATCTGCATGCCGAAGTCCATCGCCTTGTCATCGTGCAGCCGTTGGTGCAGCGCGTCGATCAGAGGCACCAGTTCGGTGCGCTCGGTCTGGGTGGCCAGCATCCGCAGCAGCCATTGGCTGGGCCCGCGATCACGCTGGTGCGGCCCGGCGGGCAGGGCGTGAACAAGCCGTTCCAACTCCAGATGGGTATCACGCAACTGGTCGGTCGTCACGAGGTGTTCGGCAAGCTGACCGGACAGCCGCAGCACCATGGCGGTGACGGAGGCGGGTGTCTTCTCGGTGTCCAGTTCGCCGGGGTACCGGCAGACGACGTCAAAGGCCAGCTGCCACAATTCGGTTTCACTCAGCAGCCGGGTGTCCGGTTCGACCGGCAGCAGCAGGCCGTGCTCACGCAGCAGTGCGCCGGCGAACGCGTGATAGGTGCTGACCCGAACGGTCTCCGAGGCGGCGTCGGCCGCAGGCGGTGTGACTCCGGACAGCCCCGCTCCAGCGAGCCGGGCCAGACGCGACCGGACCCGGCGCAGCAACTGGCCGGCCGCCTTGCGGGTGAACGTCAGGCCCAGGACCTGACCGGGATCGGCGTAGCCGTTGGCGACCAGCCAAACCACCCGTGCCGCCATGGTTTCAGTCTTTCCGGCACCGGCGCCGGCGATCACGACCAGCGGACCGGCCGGGGCCGAGATGACCGCGGCCTGCTCATCGGTGGGCTGATGAAGGCCAAGCGCCGCAGCCAACTCCGCGGGGCTGTAACGAGGTGCGGGTGTCACTGAATCTCCTCGGACGTCGGCGCGGTGTGCGCTGGGCAGGCGGGCCGCACCGGGCAGTGCGCGCAGCCGTCGTTGCGACGCGCTACGAACTGCGGACCTGCGGTCGCCGCCGCGGCGCGCTGCACCTCGCCCCGCCAGTCGGCCAGTGCCTGCGGAGTCAACGGATCCTGGGTCCGCTCGGTGGCGCCGTTCGCACCGGTCTTGGCGACGTAGACCAACCGACCGCCACCCGGTTGATCGCCTTGTGGCAGTAGACCTTCGGCGACGGCAAGCTGGTAGGCCGCCAGCTGGGCGTGGCGTTGCGCATCGTCCTTGCTGACCGGACTCTTACCGGTCTTGACATCGATGATGACCAGCCCACCGGCGGCGTCGCGTTCCAGCCGATCGACCCGCCCGCGCAGGCGCACGTCTGGGCCTTCCGCCTCGCCGCCCTGGGTTGTCACCACGCCGTCGACATCGACCTCGGTGCCCACCTCGGTCAGCTCTGCGCGTGTCTGCTCACGCCACTCGGTGAAGGTCGCCAGCATGAGCTGGTGGCGAGTCAGCTCGTTGCGCGCGAACCAGTCCGATTCGAACGGCAGCTGCTGCCAGAGCGCCTCAAGCTCGGCCATCAGCTGCGACTCGCTCTTACCCCGTTGCGAGATCAGCGCGTGCACCAACGAGCCCAAAGTGGACCGCAATTCGCGGGCATCGGCTCCGCCGTGGCGTTCCATCAGCCAGCGCAGCGGGCAGTCCTGCAGAGTCTGCAACGTCGACGGGGACAGCGAGACAACCGCGTCCGGGCCGTCATCCCACAGCCGCGTTTCGGTGCTGACCGGCACCAAGGAATGCCAGGAGCTCGGGTCAGCGCCGGGCACCCCGGCAGCGGCCAGTTTCGCCAATTGCGCTGCAGCACAATCTCTTGTGGTGTCATCGACGGCGCCGGTCGGTGCACAGACCACACTGCGCAGCTTGCCTACGACGGCGGCGACCGACAGCACCGGCGGCGCCACGACCGGCGCCGGAAGTTCGGCGGGGCGGCCATCTACGGTGGCGAAGCGGGCGATGTCGTAGAAGAACGGCGACGGTACGACCATCTCATCGGAGTCATCCGCGGCACCGTCGACTGCGGTGACCACCAACCGGTCGCGGGCGCGGCCCATGGCAGTGATCAGCAGGCGCCGCTCCTCGGCGACCAACGGCGCCGTCAGCGACACATCGCCGGTGATTCCGGCGAGCACATCGAGTAGCCGCTGCGTACCGAGGATGCCGCCACGCGGAACGGTGTTGGGCCACAAGCCTTCCTGTAAACCCGCGATCACGACGACGTCCCAGTCGCGATCCAGCGCCTGATGTGGACTGAGCACGCAGACAGCCTCCGGCGTCTCGACCGGTTCGCTGGCGGCCGCGGGCAGCTGTAACCCGGCAATATGGTCGGCCAGGCCCGACACCGAGGCACCCGCGGTGCGCGCGGCGAACTGATCGGTGATGTCGAACAGCGCGGTCACTGCGTCCAGATCCGCCGCAGCGCGCAGGCCGCCGGTACCGCTGCGCTCACTCGCGGTCAGCAGGCGCCGCGCCAGGCCGCTGCGCTGCCAAGCCTGCCAGAGCGCTGCCCGGGGATCAGCTCCGGCGGCCGCCGTCGCGGTCAATACCGCCGCGATCCGGCGCAATGGCTTGGCATGCGACGCGGACAGGGCATTCGGGATCCCGTTGCTCAGCGTCCCGACCAGCAGTTCACCGAACTCGCGTGGCGGCTCGGCACCGTCGATGCGGCGCAGCGCCCGCCTAAGCTGGCGCAGCGTCACCGGGTCGATCCGGCCGATCGGCCCGGTGAGCAGCGTCAACGCATGATCGCCGGTGAGACCGGTGGCGGTGGCGTCGAGCACCGTGAGCAGCGCCCGCACCGTCGCGTTGTCCAGCAGTGGACCATGCGTCGTCGACGGCGCCACCGGGACGCCTGCGCCGGCCAATGCCCGCGGCAAGGCCGCCGCCCGCGGAACCGAGCGCACAATCACCGCCATCTGCGACCAGGGCACCCCGTCGATGAGGTGCGCCCGCCGCAGAGTGTCGGCGACCAGGGCTGCTTCGGCATGTTCGGAGGCAGCCAGCAGCGCGCTGACCGCGCCCGGTTCGGTCCCGGCACTGGCGATCTCACGACTTGGTGCCGCGCCCGGCAGCTGGCCGAGAACTCCGGTGATGGCCCGGGCGATCGCAGGGCTGCAGCGCTGGGTGATGCGCAAGGTGACCGAGGGCGGCGAGTCGGCCAACAGCAACGCCGGATCGGCACCGCGGAAGCCGAAGACCGTCTGGTTCGGGTCGCCGGCGAACACCGCCGTCTCCGCTCCGGCGGCGAGTAGGCGGACCAACCGCGCTGCCTGCGGATCGAGATGCTGCGCATCGTCGACCAGTAGCGTGGAGATCCGGGCGTGCTCGGCGGCCAGCAGGTCGGGATCCGTCGCGAACGCCTCCAGCGCAGCACCGACCAACTCGGCCGCACCGAGTGCGGGCACGGTGGCTTGCGGAGCGGCCATCCCTACTGCCGCCCGCAACAGCATGACCTGCTCGTACTGCTGAGCGAACCGGCCCGCCGCGGTCCATTCCGGGCGCCCCGCCAGCTTGCCGAGCCGCTGCAGCTGCGCAGGATCCACACCTCGTTCGGCGCAGCGAGCCAGCAGATCCCGCAGTTCGGTGGCAAAACCGGTGGTGCCCAGCGCCACCCGCAACTCGGGCGGCCAGGCCAGCGCACCGTCCTCGATATCGCCGGCCAGAAGCTCCCGGATGATGCCGTCCTGCTCAGCGCCGGTGATCAGCCGCGGCGGCGGATCCCCAGCGCGTTGCGCCGCCAGCCGCAGCACCGCGAAGGCGAGGGCATGGACCGACCGCACCAACGGCGCACGCACCACCGCGCGATCAGGCGCGACCGGGTGGGCGGCGAGCAGTTCGGTGGTCAGGGAGCTACGGGCGCGCGCGCCCAACCGGCCCGAACCGGTAAGCAGGAGAACCGATTCCGGCTGGGCACCCGCGGCGATCCTGGCCGTCGCCACGTCGATCAGCAGGCTGCTTTTGCCGGTACCGGGACCACCGAGAACGCGGAAGATCCCGCGCGGTTCCGGGTCGAGGACCGCGGATACGTCTTCTCCCCAGCACCGGGCACCGGTGCGGGCTGTCGTGACGGCAGGACTGAGCATGCACGCATGACATCACGGAGGTCCGACATTCGCCCGACCGCGATTCCGGGTGAAAGCTGGCAGGATCGAGGAGTGACCGACGATCTTCAGGTGTACCGCTACGGGCCGCCCGGACCATTGGCCGTATTGGCTGTTCACGGCTTGACCGGCCACGGTCAGCGCTGGGCGCCACTGGCCAACCGGTATCTGCCCGACGTCACCGTCGCCGCCCCCGACCTCATCGGGCACGGCCGCTCCCCCTGGTCAGCACCGTGGACTATCGAGGTCAACGCCACCGCTTTGGCCAAGGTCATCGAGTCCGACCAGCCCGCCGGACCTGTTGTGGTGGTGGCGCACTCCTTCGGCGGCGCGGTCGCCCTGCAGTTGGCGGTCATGCGGCCCGATCTCGTGAAGGCGCTGGTGCTGTTGGATCCCGCGGTGGGTCTCGACGGCGGCTGGATGCGCACGATTGCCGACGCGATGTTGGCCTCCCCGGACTACCCCGATCGGGCCGAGGCGCGGGCGGAAAAGATCAGCGGGTCCTGGGGAGAGGTGGATGCCTGGCTGCTGGACAACGACCTCGACGAGCATCTGATCGCCCTGCCCAACGGTCGGTTCGGCTGGCGGATCAGCCTGCCTGCCGTCATGTCGTACTGGAGCGAATTGGCGCGCCCTATCCCAATACCGCCCAAGGGTATTCCGACCACCGTGGTGCGAGCGACCAGGACCTCGCCGCCGTATGTCTCCGCTGAATTGACCACCGCGCTGCGAGACCGGCTCGGTACCGATTTCGCCCTGCGCGACTTCGACTGCGATCACATGGTGGCGCAGGCCAAACCCGAAGAGACCGCGGCGCTCATCCGGGAAAGCCTGCAGGACTAGCGATGGCCGCGATCACCGACGAGCAGGTCGAGCGCGTCCGCGCTCTCGTCGCATCGATCCCGTCGGGCAAGGTCGCGACGTACGGCGATATCGCCGCTGCGGCTGCGCTTTCCAGCCCGCGCATCGTCGGCTGGATCATGCGCACCGACTCCTCCGACCTACCGTGGCATCGGGTGATTCCTGCGTCGGGCCGCCCGGCGGCACACCTGGCCACGCGTCAGCTCGAGCGTCTGCGCGCCGAAGGTGTCTTGGCTACCGACGGCCGGGTGCCGCTGCGCGGGGACCGGTGCGTCAGGCATGTTTTCGACGACGAGCCGTCAGCCCGCTAGAGCGCCAGCCGCACCAGAGCTGCGGTGCGGGCCAGGCCCGGGAACGCCGACGCCGTCGCACGCGGGTGCAGTGCATGCACAGCTAGCCGGAACATCAAGGCGCGCAAAAGCATCTGCGGAAACTCCGGTAGCGCATTCCAACGCTCGATCAGCCCGTCGTCGGCTTCGCCCCACGCCAGCGAGTCGACGACTACGACGCCCGCCGCCCACGCCGCGGGCCGCCAGTAGGGGGTGATGTCGGTGATTCCCGGCGCAGCCGTGCCCGCGAACAGCACCGTGCCGTAGAGATCACCGTGCACAAGCTGATTCGGGCTCTTCGTCGGCTTACGCAGGACTGCCAGCTGGTTGATCAGATCCACCGAACGTTGACCGTCCGCCGACCCCGGCGATACCCGCGCACCCGCGGGCAGCGAATGCAGCGGACGCTCCTCCCACGCTGCCCGATCGGCGGCGATGAAGACGTCCACGTCCCCCCACGGCGCCACCGGCGGCTGGGTCAGGAATCGGGGCCGCTCTAACTTCGCGGTGGCCTCATGCAGGCGGACAGCCGAGGAGACGACTTCGTCGTGCCTGGGCTCCGGTGTTCCCGAGACGAACGTGTCGCCGCGCCAGCCCGCGACGACATACCGGCCGTCGGTGGACCGCACCGGGCGGGCCAGCCGGACGCCGTCGACGAACAGGGTCTCCCGGACTTTCGCCGACCACGCCGCACGGGCGTGGTCGGCAACCATGGACAACACCACTTCCCCGCAGCGCCAGCCGCCCTCCCAGCCGGCGCCGAGGGCGATCGGCTGCGCGCCATTGAGCCCAAATGCCGCCAACACATGCTCAGGCGGACGCTCACCACTCACCCAGCCACCCTATAGGGGACCCAGCCGGAATCGTGGCGCTGACCAGCTGTGTCGCGAATCCGCCGGAGCCGCTTTTACCCAGGCGACAATATGAAGCAGGTCAGTACATCACCATGTCGGGCTCGTACTGCTCGGCCCACGCGGTGATACCGCCCTGCAAATGCACGGCGTCGGCGAAACCGGCTTTCTTCACTGCCGCCAGCGCCTCGGCGGACCGAACGCCGGTCTTGCAGTACAGCACCTGAAGCCGGTCCTGCGGCAACTTCGACAGGCCGCTGCCCGACTCGAGGCTGGATTTGGGAATGAGCTCCGCACCGTCGATGTGGTTGATGTCCCACTCGACGGGCTCGCGGACGTCGATCAGCGCCAGCTTCCTACCGGAATCGAGCAGTTCCCGCAGTTCCCGCGGAGTGATCGTGGAGCCGGCGGCGGCCGCGGCGGCATCGCCGGAGACGACCCCGCAGAACGCCTCGTAGTCGATGAGGCCGGTGATCTTCGGGGTCGCCGGGTCCTTGCGGATCGTGATCGTGCGGTAAGTCATGTCGAGCGCGTCGTACACCATCAGCCGCCCGAGCAATGTGGACCCGATGCCGGTGATGAGCTTGATCGCTTCGGTGCCCATCACGGAGGCGATCGAGGCACACAGGATGCCGAGCACGCCGCCTTCGGCGCAGGACGGCACCATTCCCGGTGGCGGAGGCTCGGGATAGAGGTCCCGGTAGTTCAACCCCAGCCCAGCCGGGGCGTCCTCCCAGAACACCGAAACCTGACCCTCGAACCTGTAGATCGAACCCCAGACGTAGGGCTTCCCCGCGAGTACCGCGGCGTCGTTGACCAGGTAACGGGTGGCGAAGTTGTCGGTGCCGTCGATGATGAGGTCGTACTGGGCGAAAAGATCGACAGCGTTGTCAGGTTCCAGGCGCACCTCGTGCAGTCGGACGTCGACGAACGGGTTGGTCTCCCGGATCGAGTCACGCGCGCTCTGCGCCTTCGACCGGCCGATATCGGACTGGCCGTGAATGATCTGGCGCTGCAGGTTCGACTCGTCGACGACGTCGAATTCGACGATCCCGATGGTGCCGACGCCGGCGGCAGCCAGGTAGAGCAGCGTCGGCGACCCCAGGCCGCCGGCACCGATCACCAGCACTTTCGCGTTCTTGAGGCGTTTCTGCCCGTCGACACCCAGGTCGGGAATGATCAGATGCCGGCTGTAGCGCGCCACCTCGTCGCGAGTCAGCTCTGCAGCCGGCGCGACCAGCGGAGGCAACGTTCTCGTCGGGGCAGACACCGATAGCTCCTCGATTTCACGGTCAGGGATCTCACCATCAGATCAGGTACCCCTGTCAACGGCAACGAACGTCGAGGCCTTCCTCAGCGGCTCGTTCCTCGCCGCATCGGTCGTCACGCCGGTGCCAGATTGCCCGACTCCTCAGCGGCTCGTTCCTCGCCGCATCGGTCGTCACGCGATCGGATACGGCCAGGGGTTGAACCGGCACGTCCGACCATCGGCCTTGACCCATTCGGGATCGAACTTGGAGGCGTCGTCGTCGGAGGTGGAGAACGTCTGCTGCATCATGACCGGCGCCAGGGCGCCGTTCTCGGGGCACGGCTCGTGATGCTCGTAGCCGATCGCGTGACCGACCTCGTGATTGATCAGATACTGCCGGTACGAGCCGACGTCCCCCTGGAAGGGCACCGCACCGCGCACCCATCTGGCCTCGTTGATGAACACGCGCGGCTGCGCAGCGCCACCATCAGCGGGGCTGTAAGACGGGTTGTAGCAAGAAGATTCAAGTGGAATGTCGTAGCCGCAACCCTCCCGAACCGTCATCGGCGACGTCAGCGACACACGGAAATCCGGTTCCCCACTGTCGATCCGGGTGAACGCGAACTGCGGGTCGTGAATCCAGCTCTTCGGGTTGCTCAGTGTGCGACTGACCATCTGAGCGAAACCGTCGTCGCCACCGAAGGACGTGGTGTCCAGACCGTCCTCGACCTCGACGGTATAGGTGAATACCTTCGCGGTACCCTGACCCGCCTGCGGTTCAGCGCCGGGCACGATATGCCACGTCTTGGCGCCCGCCTCGGTGAACGGTCCGCCGTCGGGCAGGATGCCGGTGGGCAGATTGGCGTCGAACTGCGTCAGGCCGCGCGGGGGTGCCCCGATGATCTTGGTGCCTTGCACGCCGATGGTCGGCGGACCGTGTACCTCGTCGCTCGGCGCAGGCACCAGTGTCTGCGGTCCGGTCACAGTCTGATAAATAACCATTCCGGTGATGACTGCGAGGATCGGCAGCGCGTAGGCGCGCCAACCGTAGGTGGAGATGAACCGCCCCAGCCAGGTCTGTTTCCGCCACCGTTGGTGCTCGTCGCGATTGGACCTGACGCGACCAGAATCGCTGGCCAGCGGGTCGCGTTGGGCGCGTAGCGGCTCTCGCCACTCGTTACGCAGCACCGGTGTGCGGCTCCCCCCGCGACGCTCGGGGTCGTTGGTCACTGACCAAGAATGGCATAGACAACCACACCGGCACTTCTCGGCGCGCCCGGCCATGCCACGCGACCTGCCCATCGATGTTGCAACAGCGTTCAGTAGTAGGGTCAGATCTCATGAGTGGCTGCGTGAGAACGCGACCGGCCTGCTCACACCAATGCAGATAGAGGACTACATGAGCGATCTCGCCAATGCGGCCGGCCGGCGAGGTGCGGGAGGAAACAGGCGCGGCAACCGGCTACCCCGTGACGAACGCCGAGGGCAACTACTGGAAGCCGCCAGTGAGGTTTTCGTCGACCGCGGCTATCACGCCGCGGGAATGGACGAGATCGCCGATCGCGCCGGGGTCAGCAAGCCCGTCCTGTATCAGCACTTCGTCAGCAAGCTGGAGCTGTACCTGGCCGTACTGGCCCGCCATGTGGAGAACCTCGTCTCGGGCGTGCGCCAAGCGCTGCGGACCACCACCGACAACCGCCAGCGCGTCCGCGCTGCGGTCCAGGCGTTCTTCGACTTCATCGAGCATGACGGCCAGGGCTACCGGCTGATCTTCGAAAACGACTACGTCACCGAGCCTCAGGTCTCAGTGCAGGTGAAGGTCGCCACCGAGGCGTGCACTGACGCGGTGTTCGACCTGATCAGCCACGATTCGGGGCTGGATCCGCACCGTGCCCGGATGATCGCCGTCGGACTGGTCAGCATCAGCGTCGACTCGGCACGCTACTGGCTGGACAACGAGCGGCCGATCACGAAGGACGACGCCGTAGAGGGCACGGTGCAGTTCATCTGGGGCGGTCTGTCCCACGTACCCCTTACTCGTTCGTAGCGGTTACTCGGTCGTAGTGGGCGCGGTCACCGGACCACTGCCGATGCCGAACCCGACGCGACGACTGTCGGCGGCACCGATCTCCACATAGGCGATCCTGGACGCCTGTACCAGGAACCGCTTGCCCTTGTCATCGCTGAGGCTCAGCAGTTCCGAACCCTTGGCCAAGGCGGCGCTCACCAGCTTTTCGAGCTCATCGGGTGTCTGCGTGCTGTTGAACACAAGCTCGCGAGGGCTATCCGTGACACCGATCTTGACCTCCACGCGTGACCCTTTCGATTCGTGAGCGCTTACAGCAAGCAGGCTAGTGGACGCAGGGGCCGAGGGTTCGCAGCAGGCGTTCGCGGTCAGCGAATCCCACATCCGACCTGGAGTGATAACAATTCGATTTCCTTCTGCGCGCGCCGCTCCGACACGCCCGGACGGCCACGGCACGGACGAGTACCGCCCGATACGATCGTGAGAAGGAAGTGACAGAAGTGACCAGGGTGAAGAAATGGTCTCGGTGATGACGCAATGAGCAAGCCCTATTGGAGCGGACCAGGCACCCTCAAGGGGTCTGGCGATAGCGGCTACCGCGACCACGCCGATCACCGCCACACCAGCAAAAACACCACCGGCGTCACCGACTCGTACCACGGCTACTACCCCGAGGAAGACCTCAACTACCCGGCCGAGGACTACGAGGACTACGACTCGTATGAAGGTTCGTACGCGTCCTACGACCAACACGACACGAAATGGCGTTGGGTCGCCATCTGCGCGGCGGTCGTCCTGCTGGTCGCCGTCGCCGCCACCGCCGTCCTCATGTACGGCAGCGACTCGTCGACCAAGTCAGCCATCCCCACCCAGCAGGGCTGGCGTGAGCTCACGCCGTCGACCACCCCGCGGACCGTGATCGCCACCGTGCCCCCCAGCACACCCTCGGCAGCGCCGCTACCATCCGAGACCGTCGTCACCGTGACTACGACCCCGGCCGACACCGCGCCGCCGGCACCCCCCGAAACCCCGGCAGCAGCCGTACCGGCGCCCAACACGATCACATACACGGTCACCGGCAGCCGTCAGCTACTCGACCTGGTGAGCGTCATCTACACCGACGAGCAGGGCTTCCCGCGCACCGACGTCAACGTGGCGCTGCCCTGGACCAAGACAGTGGTCCTCAATCCGGGGGTGGAGATCAAGTCGGTGACCGCAACCAGCCTGCTGGGTCACCTGAACTGCGCCATCACCGACTCGTCCGGCGCGATCCTGTCCGTGCAGACCAACAACTCGATGATCGCGACCTGCACGCCCTAACTAGGCCAGCCCGCTAGGCCAGTCCGAGCTGCTGCATCCGCTCGGCGTGCGTGCGCTGCAGACGGTCGAAGAACTCGGTCATGTGACCCAGGCCGCCGCCGGCTCCCGACATCACCAGGTCTACGAGCTCGTCGTGATCGGCCAGCACGTACTGGGCCTGGGTGATGGCCTCACCGAGCAGGCGGCGTGACCACAGTGCCAGCCGGCTGCGTTGCCGCTCGCTGTCCGCGATCGCCGCTCTGACCTCCGCGACGACGAACTGCGAATGGCCTGTCTCGGACAACACGGCGCGCACGACACCCGCGACGTCATCCGGCAGGATGTCGGCGATCTCCATGTAGAAGTCGGCAGCCATTGCGTCACCGACGAAGGCTTTCACCAGGGCTTCGAGCCAGGTGCTCGGCGTCGTCAGCCGGTGGTAATCCTCGAGTGTGGCGGCATAGCCGGACATCGCGGGCACGATGTCAACTCCCCTGCGCGCCAACGCATCTCGCAACATCTCGTAGTGCTGCATCTCGGCGGCGGCCATGCTGGCCATATTGATCCGACCGGCGAGGTTGGGCGCCATCTTGGCTTCTTCGGTGAGTCGGTAGAACGCCGCGACCTCGCCGTAGGCGAGCAACGCGAACAGTTCGTCGACACCCGGATGGTCCGCCGAAATTGTCGACTCCGAGGAGGACGGGTCGGCCGCGGGCTGCGTCGAACTCATGGGCTCACTGTAGTGGGTCCGCTTCCTGGGCCGGAGGATGCGCGTGTGGCGCAGACAGCCGAGCGAATGCGACCAGCTAGTATGGAAGCGGGTAGCGGCGTTTTTACCGCTCCCGGAAGTGTGCGTGCACGCAGTTGGTCCGCCTGGTTTACAGCTTGAGTCTCAGGCGAGGGCCCAACGAATCGGTGTCATCGCAGGGGCCTCACCCGGCGCCTGTGGGTCTCGTTCCTGTCAGAACTCGTGCGCGCGTGTGAGACGCGACGACTGAAATGACTCGGACCGAGACTGAAAGGCATGACCTAGCCGCATGACCGTACTCAAACACAGCTTTGCCACCCTTGGTGTTCGCGAGGAGATTGTCCGCGCACTGGCCGAAGACGGTAAAGAACACCCGTTTGCCATCCAGGAACTGACGATGCCGCTGGCGCTGGCCGGCGATGACCTGATCGGCCAGGCCCGCACCGGAATGGGCAAGACGCTGGCGTTCGGGGTTCCCCTGCTCAACAGCATCACCACCGACACCGAACGGCCGCTGACCGGCGCGCCACGTGCCCTGATCGTGGTCCCGACCCGTGAACTGTGCCTGCAGGTGCACGGCGATCTCTCCGGCGCAGCGAAATATCTGCGGGTCGGAGACCGCGCACTGTCCGTGGTGCCGATCTACGGCGGCCGCCCCTACGAGGCGCAGATCGAGGCCCTGCAGAAGGGCGCCGACGTCGTCGTCGGCACCCCGGGCCGCCTACTCGACCTCGCCAATCAGGGGCACCTCCAGCTCGGCGGGCTCTCGGTGCTGGTGCTCGACGAGGCCGACGAGATGCTCGACCTGGGCTTCCTGCCCGATATCGAGCGCATCCTGCGGCTCACCCCGGACAGCCGCCAGGCGATGCTGTTCTCGGCGACGATGCCCGACCCGATCATCACGCTGGCCCGCACGTTCATGAATCAGCCCACGCACATCCGTGCCGAGGCTCCGCATTCCGCAGCCACGCACGACACCACCGAGCAGTTCGCCTACCGCGCGCATGCGATGGACAAGGTCGAGATGGTCAGCCGCATCCTGCAGGCCAACGGCCGGGGCGCGACGATGATCTTCACCCGCACCAAGCGGACCGCGCAGAAGGTGTCCGACGAACTCGCCGAACGCGGTTTCAAGGTCGGCGCCGTGCACGGCGACCTGGGCCAGGGCGCCCGCGAGAAGGCATTGAAATCGTTCCGGACCGGCGAGATCGACGTGCTGGTCGCCACAGACGTCGCAGCTCGCGGTATCGATATCGACGACATCACCCATGTCATCAACTACCAGTGCCCCGACGACGAGCAGGCCTACGTCCATCGCATCGGCCGGACCGGCCGCGCGGGCAAGACCGGTATCGCGGTCACGCTCGTCGACTGGGACGAGATGGCGAAGTGGACGGCCATCGACAAGGCCCTTGCGCTGGACTGCCCCGACCCGGCGGAGACGTACTCCAGCTCGCCGCACCTCTACGAAGAACTGAACATCCCAACCGAGGTGAAGGGCACCGTCGGCGGGCCGAAGAAGCAGGCACCGCGGCGCCCGGCGCGTGATGAGGCCGGCGCCGACTCGGCGACGGAAAAGCCGCGCACCCGCAACCGCCAACGTCAGCGCACCCGTGGTGCCGCCAAGGCTGGCACCGGACACGTCGAGACGACCACCGAGTCGACCGGGCCGGACAGCAGCGAAGCTCAAGACGGCCAGGCCGATAACGCCGGCGGCGAGGCAGGCCCCGCCGGTCGCCGTCGCCGCCGTCGTCCCCGCAAGCCCGCGGATGCCGCCCCCGGCGCGTCCGTGAACGCTGGCTAAATCGGCGCCATCCATGGTCGCGCCTGAGCGCCGGACCAGGGGCGATATCGTCGCTGCACTGGCCATTGCCATCGTCGTCGCCCTGGCGGCTGGGATCATCTGGTGGACCAGTGATGCCAGGGCGACCATCAGTCGACCGGCCGCGGACCGCAGTACCTCCGCAGTCGCCGCCACCGCAGTCCCTGCGACGCTCAAGCAGCTGTGGACCGCGGCCAGTCCGTACACCACCGCCCCGGTGGTCGCCGGCGGCGCGGTGGTCACCGGAAACGGCAACACCGTGGCCGGGCTCGACCCGACCACCGGCGCGACGCGCTGGACCTTCGCCCGCGACCGCGAACTGTGCGGGGTGTCCTACCTGTACTTCTATGCGGTCGCGGTCTATCCCGACGGCCGCGGCTGCGGCCAGGTCAGCACCATCGACGCGACCGACGGCACCCGTGGCCCCACCCGCTCCGGCTATGCCGACAAACACGTCGAGCTGTCCTCGGACGGAACGACTGTGCTCGCCGCCGGCTCGACCCGACTGGAGCTGTGGCGCTCGGACATGGTCCGGGTGCTGGGCTACGGCGAGGTCGACGCCCGCGTCCTGCCTGTGAGCACTGGCCTGGGTAAGGGCTGCACCCTGTTGTCGGCGGCAGCCAGCACGGCAGCGGTGTCGGTGATTCAGTCCTGCCCCGGAGAACAGAACGTGCGGCTGACGTTGCTCCTGCCTGCCGACCAGGACGACCAGCCCAAGCTCAAAGACATTCCGCAAGAAGGGATTACCGCTGCGTCCGGAGCCCGGGTGCTCGCGGTCTCCGACACCACGACGGCGGTATATCTACCGCTACCCTCCCCCCGGGTGTCGGTCGTCGACGACACCGGAACCGAACTGTCGAGCACGCCCGTTCCCGAGGCCCCGTCCGCGGCGGACGGCCGGCTCGGACCCGCGGGAGACGTGACGCGGGCGGGCGACTTCTTCACCTGGTGGACCGGCGATCGGGTGATGGTGTTCGACGCCGACCACCTGAGCTACCGCTACACCGTGGCAGCAGACGGTCCCGTCGTTCCACTGGGACCCGCGACGATGATGGCGAAGAAGCTACTGATCCCGGTCACCAACGGTCTGGGTGTCTACAACGCGGAAACCGGCGCCCGCGAACGCATCATCGCGGTGCAGCGCCCGCCGGCCGATACCGCGATCGTGCCCGCCGTGTCCGGCCCGATCGTGCTGGAGCAGCGCGGCCGCAACGTCGTGGCGCTGGGCTGAGAAGCTCAGATCTCCGGGGTGTAGGTCGCCAGTTGTTTGCCGGACTTCCAGTGCTTCAGCAGTCCCGCCGCCAACTCCTGGTAGGCGACCGCACCCTTGTTCTTGCGGCCGGCGATCACCGACGACCCCGACGCGCTGGCCTCCGCGAAGCGCACCGTGCGCGGGATGGGCGGCGAAAGCACCGGTAGGTCATAGCGGTCGGCCACGTCCAGCAGGACGTCGCGACTGTGGGTGGTGCGCGAGTCGTAGAGCGTCGGCAGCGCGCCGAGCAGTTTCAGGTCGGGGTTGGTGATCTGCTGGACGTCGGTGACGGTGCGCAGGAACTGCCCCACACCGCGGTGGGCCAGCGTTTCACACTGCAGCGGCACGATGACGTCATCGGCAGCAGTCAGTCCGTTGAGGGTGAGTACACCCAGTGATGGCGGGCAGTCGATGATGACGACGTCATAACCGTCCAATTTGGCCAGCGCCCGCTTCAGCGCGTACTCGCGTCCCGCGCGCATCAGCAGCATCGCCTCGGCACCGGCAAGATCGATGTTGGCCGGCAGCAGTGACATCCCCTCGGAGGTCTCCACCACCGCCGCGCCCGGTTCTACGTCACCGAGCAGAACCTCGTGCACCGATACCGGTAGTTTGTCGGGGTCCTGGCCGAGGGAGAACGTCAAACAGCCCTGCGGATCAAGATCGACCAGCAGTACCCGTCTGCCCTGCTCGACCATCGCCGCCCCCAGCGACGCCACTGTTGTGGTTTTGGCCACCCCACCCTTCTGGTTGGCCACCGCGAGTACATGTCTCCCCGTCACGGTTTCCATCCTGGCACGGTCATGGACCAACGGTAACGCGACGGAGCCTGCACGGGTCGGGCACAATCGGTGACCGTGAGCGTCGACAAGCATCGATTGTTGCTACTGCGGCACGGTGAAACCGAATGGTCCAAGTCGGGGCAACACACCGGCCGGACCGAACTGGACCTGACCGAAAACGGTCGAGAGCAGGCAAAGGTCACTGCTGAGGCGCTCGCGGAGCTCAAGCTCGACAATCCGTTGGTGTTCAGCAGCCCACGCAAACGCGCACTCATCACCGCCGAGATCGCGGGTCTGACCGTCGACGAAATCTCACCATTACTGGCGGAATGGGATTACGGCGATTACGAAGGCCTCACCACTCCACAGATTCGCGAGACCGTGCCGGATTGGATGATCTGGACATACGGCGCCAAGGGCGGCGAGACCGTCGAGCAGGTTTCTGAACGCGCCGACAAGGCTGTCGCGTTGGCGCTGGAGCACATGGCGGACCGCGACGTGGTGTTCGTCAGCCACGGGCATTTCTCCCGCTCGGTGATCACCCGGTGGATCGAGCAGCCGCTGAACGAAGGCATCCGTTTCTCGATGGCGGCGGCGTCGGTAGCCGTGTGCGGCTTCGAGCACGGGGTCCGGCAGCTGACCGCGCTGGGGCTCACCGGGTACTCGCACCCGTGCCTGCCGCCCACGTGACGCCCGAACCCACCTTTGTGCTGGCCGGTCCGACCGGCACGCTGATAGCCGAAGGCATCAGCACCCCGTACCCCTCGGTGTCGGAGGCTGCCGCCGCGCTGCGCGACGACGAGGTGCCGATCATCGTGGGCGCGTTGCCTTTTGATCTGGACGCACCCGCAGCGCTGCAGGCCCCGCAGTACGTGGATTTCAGCCACGGGCTACCGCACTGGCCGATGGAAGCGATGCCTAACGTTCGTCTGGATGCGACGCTGCCGGCACCGGAGGAGCACCGGGCCCGGGTGTCCAGGGCGGTGCAGCAGCTGCGCGCGCCGAACAGCGAACTGCACAAGGTGGTGCTGGCGCGCGCCCTACGGATGGTCGCCGACAGCCCGTGGGACGTCCGGACGATCCTGCAACGCCTGGTCGCTGCCGATCCGGCGGCAAACGCCTACCTGGTGGACCTCTCCCCCGCCGGTCCGGAGTTTGGCGGGGCTGCACTGGTCGGTGCCAGCCCGGAGCTGCTGGTCGCCCGGAACGCCGACCAGGTCACCTGCCAACCGTTCGCCGGATCCGCACCCCGCTCGGCCGACCCCGACACCGACCGCGCCAATGGGGCAGCCCTGGTTGAATCCGGCAAGAACCGCCACGAGCACCAGCTGGTGATCGACGCGATCCGCGCGGCCCTCGACCCGCTGTGTGTCGACCTGCAGATCGCGACCACCCCGCAACTACACGCCACCGATGCCCTCTGGCATCTGAGCACCCCGATCAGCGGACGCCTGCGCAGAACATCAACCACCGCAATCGATCTCGCACTAGCACTGCACCCGACGCCGGCAGTCGGCGGAGTGCCCGCCGACACCGCCGCTGCGCTGATCGCGGAACTGGAGGGCGACCGCGGATTCTATGCGGGCGCTGTCGGCTGGTGCGACGCCGGCGGCGACGGTCGCTTCGTGGTGGCCATCCGCTGCGCCCTGCTGTCGGCCGACCGCCGCACCGCACTGGCCCACTCCGGCGGTGGGATCGTCGCCGAGTCCGATCCCGACGACGAAGTCGACGAGACCACAACAAAACTGACCACCATCATGACCGGACTGGGGGCGAACACATGACCGAAACCATGCCTGAACGTATCCGAAGGGCGGTACCCGGCGACGAGGTCCACATCACCGCGATGATCCGCGAACTGGCCGAGTTCGAGCGCGCCATCGAAGAGTGCGTCGTCACCGAAGAGCAAATCCGCACAGCACTTTTCAGCGAGAAGCCGGTAGCCTATGCCCATATCGTAGAGGTGGACGGCGCAGTCGCGGCCATGGCGGTGTGGTTCCTGAACTTCTCCACCTGGGACGGGGTGGCAGGCATCTACCTGGAAGATCTCTACGTCCGCCCGGCATTCAGGCGCCGCGGTCTGGCGCGCACGCTGCTCGAGGCGCTGGCCCGAGAGTGCGTGGAGCACAACTACACCCGACTCTCGTGGGCGGTGCTGAACTGGAACGTCAACGCCATCGCGCTGTACGACGAGGTCGGCGGTAAACCGCAGACCGAATGGACCACCTACCGGGTGTCGGGCTCGGAGCTGAACTCGTTGGCCTCGTCCGGCGGTTAGCGGTCGTCCGGCCGGATCATGGTGAACATCGCTTCCGGCGACACCTCGGCATAATTGCCAAGACCACCGGCGCGCAGAATCGGGGATGGGGCCGAGGTGTCATAGACCCCGTCCACCAACAGCTCTCGGTCGATATGCACAGCCACCACCTGTCCGAGCACCAGCCAGGTGTCGATATTCTTGTGCTCCATATCGGTGAGCTGAATCAGCTGCGTGAGTCGGCACTCGAAATTGACCGGGCTCTCCAAGACTCGCGGTGCCGAAATGAGCGCAGCGGGAACGGCGGTGACGCCACCGCGGACGAACTCGTCTTCGGACGCGGGAATGGATGCCGATGTCTCGTTCATCGCGTCGGCCAAGAGCCGGGTCGCCAGGTTCCAGACGAAGTTTCCCGTCGCCTCGATGTTGGCAACCGAGTCCTTCCACCCGACCGACGCGAAGCCGACCAGCGGCGGACGGTAGTTGAAGCCGTTGAAGAAGCTGTACGGCGCCAGATTCCTGACGCCGTCCGCGCCGAGGGTCGAGATCCAGCCGATGGGGCGCGGCCCGACGATCGCGTTGAACGGATCGTGCGGAAGTCCGGTGCCATCCGCGGTCCGATAGAAATGTGCATCGTCACGTGCCATATGTGCTCCTAGTGTTATTCGGCCAAGAATGCTGAGCGCCACCTCCTTCCAGCGCACCGGACTTCAGGTCGCAATTCTCGATCGCGACGTGAACTTCCATGTGCAACAGTGAATCCGACGGAGGTATCTGCCAGAACCCCGCTGACAAGACCTTCGACTACCGGCTACCGGGAAATGGCGATTGAGGCTGAATCGCCGTGAGATCTTCCCCGCCGACCGCCGCTGCGGCCCTAACTCGGCGGCTCACCGGCGTCCCGGGTCGACGACGCCCATTGCACGGCAGCCGGGCTGAACAACAAGCCCAGCGCCAACACCGCTGCCACGGCGATCAGCACCGCGTAGACCAGCTGATGGGAGCCGTACACGTAGTAGGCCACGCCCAGCAACAGCAGGTTGGCGAACACCGCGATGCCGCGACCCCAGCGACGGCCGGTGACCAGCGCCCAACCGGCAGCCAGCACACCGCCGCCGACGATCACGAACCAGGCCGCCGTGCCGTAGCCGTTGACGACGTGCTGATCGGCGCCACCGAGCGCACGCACCACGAGCACGACAGCGGCCACCACCGCGAGTACCCCCTGCGCTGCCACCAGATAGCCGGCATACCGGACGGGAGTTGGTGTCACGGGGTGAGCCTGCCCGCCAGGTAGCGCACCGCCATCTCGTAACCCAGCGGGCCCGCTCCCGCGATCACCATCTCCGCGACGGCCGACACATACGAGTGATGCCGGAACGGCTCCCGCCGATGGATATTGCTCAAATGCACTTCGGCAACCGGCAATTCGACCGCGATCAGCGCATCGGCAATGGCAACCGAGGTATGGCTATAAGCACCGGGGTTGATGATGATCCCCGCGCAGTCGGCCCGGGCGGCGTGGATCTGGTCGATCAGCACACCCTCGTGGTTGCTCTGCACTGCGCGCACGGCCAACCCGAACTCGGCGGCCAGCACGGCGACCCGTTCGTCGATCTGCGCCAGCGTGGTGGCCCCGTAGATCTCAGGTTGCCGAGTGCCGAGCAGGTTCAGGTTCGGTCCGTTGACCAGGAGCAGGCGTCGTTCGGTCACCTCCGTACGGTACCGACGCCGCCGTGCTGCGCTGCCAGGCGCACCGGCGAACTCGAAGAACACCGCGCCGACGGTGCACTCGCCGAGCGCCCGGATATCGCTCTGAGCTGACTCTCGATGCAACGCAGTCTCCGCAGACGTCCCGATAGGCTGAGTCCTCGTGCGCGCCGTGCTGATCGTCAACCCCAACGCCACCTCGACCACCTCGGCAGGCCGGGATCTGCTGGCCCACGCCCTGGAGAGCCGGGTGAGCCTGACCGTCGAGCACACCAACCACCGCGGTCACGCCATCGAAATCGGCGAACAGGCCGTCAAGGACGGTGTGGACGTAATCATCGTGCACGGTGGCGACGGGACCGTGAACGAGGTGGTCAACGGACTGCTGGGGCGACCCGGTCCCCTGCCGTTGGGGCACGTGCCCGCGGTCGCGGTCGTGCCCGGCGGGTCCGCCAACGTCTTCGCCCGCTCACTCGGTATCCCGTCGGACCCCATCCTGGCGACCAACCTGCTGATCGACTTGCTCAGCGACTATCGGCGCAACCGAACCTGGCGGCGGATCGCCCTGATGGACTGCGGCGAGCGCTGGGGCGTCTTCACCGCGGGCATGGGCGTCGACGGCGAGGTGGTCGCGGCAGTGGAAGCCCGCAGGCGTAAACACAAAGGCGTCACGGCCATGCGCTACATCTCGGCGGCAGTCCCGACGGTGCTGCGCAGCGCTCGCCGCGATCCGGTACTCACGCTGCAACTACCAGACCGCGAACCCGTTTCTGGTGTGCACTTCGTCTTCGTGTCCAACGCCAGTCCATGGACGTATGCGAACACCCGGCCGGTGTGGACAAACCCGGACTGCACCTTCGAAACCGGCCTCGGGGTGTTCGCGACCACCAGCATGAGTGTCTGGCGGAATCTGGGGCTCGTGCGGCAGATGTTGGCAAAGCGGCCCAAGTTGAACGCGAAGCATCTCATCCGCGACGACAATGTCGATTTCGTCCGCGTGACGGCCGACACGCCGGTCGCCAGCCAGATCGACGGCGATTACATCGGTATGCGAGAAGAAATGACCTTCAGGTCGGTCCCGCAGGCCCTGGCCGTGGTAGCACCACCCCATCGAGACCCTGCCTGACCTGCGGCGATTCAATTGCCAGAGGCAATTCAGGGCGCAGGTGGGTTTAGTGTAGTACAAACGAATGAGGGCTCGGGTAACGGACCTCGCTAGTGACGTTGCACACGTGTTAACTCCGCACTCTTGACATCTGTTCTGCCTGTGAAACGATCAGATGCAACAGTGCAGAAACATTTCGTACGCACGCGTTAACAGCCGAAGACACAAAACCAGGTGCGCATGACTGCGCCCACAGTTAAGGAGTAATAGCCATGGATTGGCGCCACAAGGCGGTCTGTCGCGACGAGGATCCGGAACTGTTCTTCCCGGTGGGAAACAGTGGCCCGGCTCTCGCGCAGATTGCTGACGCGAAGCTTGTCTGTAACCGTTGCCCGGTCACCACTGAGTGCCTGAGCTGGGCTTTGGAGTCAGGCCAGGACGCCGGCGTCTGGGGCGGCATGAGCGAAGACGAGCGGCGCGCACTCAAGCGTCGCAACGCCCGGACGAAGGCACGTACCTCGGTATAAACCCGAGAACAAATTCATAGTCACGGCCCCGACAATTGTCGGGGCCGTTACTTTGCCCACATTTCCCTGTTATTGTGCGGCAAGTCGTGTACGGCGACCAATTGGTACTCGCAGCACGACATCGGTGCCTCCGGTGGCAAGGTCGTGCATTCCCAATGAGCCGTCCAGTTCCGCGGACACCAAGGTACGCACGATCTGCAATCCCAGCCGGTCCGACTTCTCCAGGCTGAACCCGTCGGGGAGGCCCTTGCCGTCGTCGTGGACGACGACGTCGAGCCAGCGTGCCGAGCGTTCGGCACGGATGATCACGCAGCCCTGTTTGGTCACCGGGTCGAAGGCGTGTTCGATGGCGTTCTGCACCAGTTCGGTGACCACCATGACCAGAGCGGTAGCCCGATCGGCGTCAAGCACACCGAGTGCGCCGACCCGGCTGATCTTGATGGGTGCATCCACCGACGCGACGTCGTTCATGATCGGCAGGATCCGGTCGATCACCTCGTCGAGGTTGACTTCCTCGTCCACCGACATCGACAGCGCGTCGTGCACCAACGCGATCGACGACACCCGGCGCACCGACTCGATCAAGGCTTCGCGCCCCTCGGCGTTGTTGGTCCGGCGGGCCTGCAGCCGCAGCAGTGCAGCGACCGTCTGCAGGTTGTTCTTCACCCGGTGGTGGATTTCGCGGATGGTGGCGTCCTTGGACAGCAGCGCGCGGTCCCGTCGCTTGACCTCGGTCACGTCGCGGATCAGCACCGCCGCACCGACCGCACTGCCGTGCACCACCAGAGGCAAGGTCCGCAGCAACACCGCGGCGCCGCCCGCGTCGACCTCCATACGCATGCTGGACCCGCCGGCCAGCGAGTCACGGACATGCGCGGCGAGCTCCTGCGCCTCGAACGGATCCGAGATCAGCGGCCGGGTGATGGCCACCAGATTGTGGCCTTCCAACTCCGAGGTCAGCCCCATCCGGTGATACGCCGAGAGAGCATTGGGGCTGGCGTAGGCGACCGTACCCGTGACATCGAGGCGGATGAATCCGTCACCGACGCGGGGGCTCGATCGCGACATGGCGAGATCACCGACATTGGGGAAGGTGCCCTCGGACAGCATGTGCACCAGGTCGCCGGCACAGTCGAGGTACGCGATCTCCAGTGGGCTTGACTTGCGCATTGCGGCAAGGGCGGTCTGGTGGGTCAGCACGGCGACCACATTGTTGTCGTGACGGACCGGGACGGCTTCAACGTTCAGCCCGGTCTTGCCGATCGCGAACTGCCTCCCGGCGTCGTCTTCGCGTCCGATCGCACCGGACTGGAACGCGGCCGCGACCAGCGGGAGGTCCTCAGCGATGGAGATCGTGCCGACGGCATCGGTCAGTAACACGGTGGGAGCGGTATTGGGCCGGCACTGGGCTACGCACACCAGAGCGCCGTCATCGCGGCGTACCCACATCAGGTAATCGGCGAAAGACAGGTCTGCCAGCAGTTGCCACTCGCCCACCACGGCGTGCAGGTGATCGACCGCGCTACCCGGAAGGATGGTGTGCTCGGCGAGCAGATCACCGAGCGTAGACATAGGCCGCCTAGCTGATCACGGCAATGAGATCGCCGGCCTGGATGACATCGCCGACTGACACGCTGACCTCGGTCACAGTGCCCGCTACCTCTG
This sequence comes from Mycolicibacterium komossense, assembly GCF_025822605.1. Taxonomy (GTDB): domain Bacteria; phylum Actinomycetota; class Actinomycetes; order Mycobacteriales; family Mycobacteriaceae; genus Mycobacterium; species Mycobacterium komossense. The sequence continues at coordinate 106,006 of NZ_JACKTY010000029.1, forward strand.
CCAGTACCGGAATCTCCATCTTCATCGACTCCAGCAGCACGACGGTGTCGCCTTCACCGATCTGATCGCCTTCGTGCACCACCACTTCAAGCACGCTGGCCACGATCTCAGCACGAACATCCTCGGCCATCTTCACCTCATTCGTTCCGGGTCATTCCGGCGCTCCCGCGCAACATCCAGACTGCCGCTCTATCGAACCATAAGGGCGCGGGGATAGAGCACCATCTGCTGCGTGAGACACTAGTGGTAGTGCTCGCCACCGCCTGCCGGTGCGGCCAAAGCAATCGATTCACTCAACTTGGAGGTACCTCATGGCTAAGCGTGGACGTAAGAAGCGCGACCGTAAGCACAGCAAGGCCAACCACGGCAAGCGTCCCAACGCTTGAGCTGAGCTTTAACCCCTGATGATGGTGGTGCGGCTGATCTCCAGCCGTAACCGCTGTCGCAGGCCCTCAGGGGCCCGCTCGCCACTGCATTTGGTGGCAACCAACGTCTTGATCCGCTCCTCGACCCCGTAGTGCCGCAGGCACGTCGGGCATTCGTCGAGATGGTGCTGCAGCTTCTGCTTCGTCTCCGCAGTGCATTCACCGTCGAGCAGAGTCCACACCTCCGCAATCACTGCCGCACATTCGGGGTGATTGGGATCGACGGGACCTACCGGAGGCTTCCAGTTCTCTTCGATACTCACGACGACACCTCCTCAGGCTCGTCTAGTTGGTGGCCTCGGATGAAACCACGCTCCTTGGCCACATCTTCGAGTAATACGCGTAACTGGCGCCTGCCCCGGTGGAGCCGGGACATCACCGTCCCGATCGGTGTATCCATGATCTCGGCGATCTCCTTGTAGGGAAAACCCTCGACGTCGGCGTAGTACACCGCCATCCGGAACTCTTCTGGCAACGCCTGCAGCGCTGCTTTGATCTCCGTGTCCGGCAGTGACTCGAGAGCTTCCACCTCGGCCGAACGCAAGCCCGTAGAGGTGTGCTCGGCGTTGGACGCCAACTGCCAGTCGGTGATCTCGTCGGTCGGATACTCCGCCGGCTGCCGCTGCTTCTTGCGATAACTGTTGATGTAGGTGTTCGTCAAGATCCGGTAAAGCCACGCCTTGAGGTTGGTGCCCTCGCGGAATGACCGGAAACCGGCATAGGCCTTGACCATGGTTTCCTGAAGTAGATCCTCGGCATCTGCGGGGTTGCGCGTCATCCGCAGCGCACCGCCGTAGAGCTGATCCAATAATGGAATCGCGTCGCGCTCAAACCTCGCGGTGAGTTCGGCATCCGTTTCCGCTGGTGGAGGCGGCTCAGCCACGCTCACACCGTTAACGCTATCGATGTCGGCCATCTTGAAAGACACAGTCCCTTCCGTCCCGGTAGAACCGATGAACGCCGGCTGTGGCAACAACGTCGATGACGCCACTGCCACTGGACGCTCAAGGCATACCGTCGACACCAGACTCCCCTGTCTTCCAATCCTATGTGCAGTGACCGACAAGCCCGCGATTGCGGGGCCTGACTTGACTCCAACAACAGCGTTCACGACCCCGCTAATTCCCGACTGTCAACCGATTAACGCCCGGCTACCCTGTTCGTCGTGGCACGAGCGGCAACTCCGGCGATAGCGGCGCTGGTGGCCGCAAACATCCCGCATACCGTCCTGCAGTACGAACACGATCCCCGGAATCAGGCCTACGGCGCCGAAGCTGTCGCAGAACTCAGCGTCGTCGCCGGTGTGAGTCCCGAACAGATCTACAAAACACTGGTGCTGGCGATCCCCACCGGATTAGCGGTGGCCGTGCTGCCCGTCCCCGCCAAGCTCTCGCTGAAATCCGCCGCTGCCGCGCTGGGAGTGGGGAAAGCGGCGATGGCCGACCCGGCGGCGGCCCAACGAGCTACTGGCTACGTGCTGGGCGGCATTTCGCCGCTGGGCCAGCGCAAGGCGCTCCCGACAGTCGTCGATGAGTCGGCCCTGCTGTGGGATCGAGTGCTGTGCAGCGCCGGTAAACGCGGCCTGGAGATCGCTGTCGCACCCGGGGATCTGATCGAACTCGCCCACGCGGTGACCGCCGACATCGTCGCCGCCTAGTGTGACGCCGCCTAGTGTGACGACATGTCCCTCAACGGCAAAACCATGTTCATCTCAGGCGCCAGCCGTGGCATCGGCCTGGCCATCGCCAAGCGGGCGGCCCGCGACGGCGCCAACATCGCGCTGATCGCCAAGACCGCTGAGCCTCACCCCAAACTAGAGGGGACGATCTACACCGCGGCGAAGGAGATCGAGGAGGCCGGCGGGCAGGCGCTCCCGATCGTCGGCGACATCCGTGACGGTGAGTCCGTGGAATCTGCGGTGGCGCAAGCGGTGGCGCAGTTCGGCGGCATCGACATCTGCGTCAACAATGCGTCGGCGATCAACCTGGGTTCGATCACCGAGGTACCGCTCAAGCGGTTCGACCTGATGAACGGCATCAACGTGCGTGGCACGTACGCGGTCTCGGCCGCCTGCATCCCGCACATGTTGGGCCGGGAGAACCCGCACATCCTGACGCTGTCGCCGCCGATCTTGCTCGACCAGAAATGGCTCAAACCGACCGCCTACATGATGGCGAAATTCGGCATGACACTCTGCGGTCTCGGCATGGCCGAGGACCTGCGGGCCGACGGGATCGCGTCGAACACGCTGTGGCCGCGCACCATGGTCGCCACCGCCGCCGTGCAGAACCTGCTCGGCGGCGACGAGGCGATGGGCCGCGCCCGCAAGCCCGAGGTGTACTCCGACGCCGCCTACGTGATCGTGAACAAGCCGGCCCGCGAGTTCACCGGCAAATCTCTGCTGTGCGAAGACGTGCTGGTCGACTCCGGGGTGACCGACCTCTCGGTGTACGACTGCATCCCCGGCTCGGAGCTCGGCGTCGATCTGTGGGTGGAGACGCCGAATCCGCCGGGCTACGTCCAGGATCAGACCTAGCTCACGTGGGACAGCTAGCCCACTTGGTACAGAATGCCGCGGCTGATGGCCTCCCGCACCACCGGCATCGCGGCCTCGGCAAGGGCGCCGGCGTCGACTCCGTGCACCGCCGCCAACAATTCGACGAGGCCGCCCAGCGGTAATTCACCGCGGCAGCCCGCCAGCATCGCGGTGAACACCTCGTCGACGCCGAGTACCGCGCCCGGCCCGCCGGGCCTACGGACCACGGCGCCGACCTCCTGCCAGCCCTCGGCGCCTGGCAGGGAATGCTGCTCCAGGAAGACCGGGGCCGTGGACAGCCTGGCGGCCAGCAGGTCGTCGTCGGTGTGCTCAAGCAGATAGCGGCGGCGGGCAAAGAACGCGTCGACTTCCGGCCCGGTCAGTTCCTCCCCTGCGCCGGTGATCTCTTCGAGGACGTGTTCGGTCCGGCCGCCGGCGGCACGCAGGCAGATCATTCCCATCCCCACTCCGGCGATGCCTTCATCCTCGAACCAGTCGAGCCATTGCGCGCCCCGCTCGACCGCCTGTTCCGCCGTCTCACCGGCGTCGGCCAGCCAGAGCGAGACATAGGTCACCGGGTCGGCGAATTCACGCTGCACCACCCAGGCGTCCAGTCCGTTCCCGGCCAGCCAGCCACCGACCCGCTCACGCCAGTCCTGGCCGGGTCGGACCATCCAGTTGGCCATGATCTGAGCGGTTCCACCGGGTCTGAGATGATCGGGAATCTTCCCGATTATGTTCTGACACAACGCATCTCCAGCCATGCCGGAGTCCCGGTAGAGGAAGTCGCGCGAACCGGCGCCCACGACGAACGGCGGATTGGAGACGATCAGATCGAACCGCTCCCCCGCGACCGGCTCGAACAGGCTGCCCTCGCGAAGATCCCACACCATCCCGTTGAGCCGCGCGGTCACCGCGGCGAGCGCCAACGCGCGGGGGTTGGTGTCGGTGGCGACGACCTCGCCGGCGTGCGCGCTCAGATGCAGGGACTGGATACCGCTGCCGACGCCAAGGTCGAGAGCGCGCGCCACGGGCGTCCGGACGACCGCGCGCGCCAGCGACAACGCCGCCCCGCCGATACCGAGCACGTGGTCATGGCGGACCGGACCTTCACGACCAGAGCTGTCCCGGTCGGACACCACGAGGTAGTCACGGGCCCCGTCGCTGTGCGGCCTGATGTCGAGGAGCGCGCGGAGCTGCCCCTGCGGAGTCAGCTCCACAACGTCGTTCGCGACCAGCGCAGCGACGCCGGCCGAGGGGAACGCGGCTGCCACCCGTTCCGTCGTCTCATCCAGGCCGAGAAGAAATAGTCGCACCAGCGCCGCCCGGGGCACCATGGCGGCGGCAGCGTTACCGGTGGCACGGATCGCCGGCCACACCGCGCCCCTGCTCAGGGCAGCGTCAGCGTCCGCGCCGAGGAGATCCGCCACCCCGTCGACGGTGTACCCGGCGGCGCGCGCGTCGGCGCCGAGTGCGTCGACGACGTGACCATCGGCCAACGGGTGGCGCGCCCCGGTCACAGCAGCGTCCCCTGCTCGGGCTCCGGCTGCGCGGGCTCGATGAGTTCCGGCCCGTTGTTGCGGACACTGTTGACCAGCCTCGACACCTGCCGGACCTCGATTCGGTCCAGATCGCCGTGCCCGCGTAGTAGGCCTTCGTCGATCGGGGCATCGGGATCCAGCCACCGGTCCCAGTCGGCCATGCTGATGGTCAACGGCATCCGGTCGTGGATGTGGGCGAGCTGAGCGGCCGCCTCGGTGGTGATGATGGCGCAGCTGAGCAACGGTTGATCGATCGACGAAGCGTTGTCTCCATCTTTCGGTCGCCAGGTGGACCACAGCCCGGCCATGAACAGCGGCTCCCCGTCACCGCCGTACATGTAGAACGGCGTCTTTGTCGCCTTCTTGCCCGAAGCGAGTTCGCCGTTCGGCCGCCACTCGTACCAGCCGTCCATCGGCACCAGACAGCGCTTGGCCTTGGCGGAACTGCGGAACGCCGGTGACGTCACAACCGTCTCGGCACGGGCGTTGATCAGCAGCGGGCCCTTGCTCTCCGGGCCGCCGTCCGATCCGGTCTTGGCCCAGGGCGGGATCAGGCCCCAGCGCATCGACCGAAGCCGGCGGGTCGACTCGTCGTCGGGATCGGAGTGCCGCTTGACGACGGTGGTGATGGTGGTGGTCGGTGCCACGTTGTAGTTCGGGCCGTTGTAGTTCGGGTCCGAGGCGTCCTTCTGTTCCGCCGCGGCCGTCTCGTCGAGCGCCCTGATCTTTTCGGCAAGCAACGCCGGGTCGGTGGTGACCGCGAATCGTCCACACATAGCCGCCAATGGTTCCAGATCACCTCGGAGGAAGTCAGACAAGGCAGGATGGACCTGTGACTGACCTCAAGGCGTGGATGGCGCCCCGTACCCCGTCGCCCGTCCATGCCACCGTCGCCATCCCCGGCTCGAAGTCACTGACCAACCGCACGCTGGTGCTGGCTGCGCTGGCCGCCGCGCAGGGTCAGGGCACCTCGACGATCAGCGGCGCCCTGCGCAGCCGTGACACCGATCTGATGATCGGCGCCCTGCGCACACTGGGCCTCGATATCGACGCCGTCAATGCCACCGGCACCGACCTGACCGTCTCCGGCCGGCTGTCCCCCGCCGCCGGCGCCACGGTCGACTGCGGGCTCGCGGGCACGGTGCTGCGGTTCGTGCCGCCGGTGGCGGCGCTGAGCGAGGCCGTCGTCGAATTCGACGGTGACGAGCAGGCCAGAGGGCGGCCGATCGCCCCCCTGCTCGACGCGCTGCGCGTACTCGGCGTGGACGTCGATGGCGCGGCGATGCCGTTCCGGGTCACGGGTACCGGCGCGGTCCGCGGCGGCACCGTCGAGATCGACGCGTCGTCCTCATCACAGTTCGTCTCGGCGCTGCTGCTGGCCGGCGCAGCGTTCGACGACGGGCTGACCGTGCAGCACACCGGTACCTCGGTGCCGTCGGCTCCGCATATCGCGATGACGGTGTCGATGTTGCGCCAAGCCGGCATCGACGTCGACGATTCGACCGCCAACCGCTGGCACGTCGCACCAGGCCTGGTCGGCGCCCGCGCATGGGAAGTGGAACCGGATCTGTCCAACGCTGTGCCGTTCCTGGCCGCGGCGGTGGTCAGCGGTGGCACTGTGCGGGTCACCGGATGGCCGTCGCCCAGTCTGCAACCCGCAGAGACCATTCTCGGCATCCTGGGATTGCTGGATGCGACTGTCTCGCAAGCGGATCTGCATCTGGAAGTACAGGGGTCCGCGCTCTACGGCGGTTTCGACGTCGACCTGCACGACGTCGGCGAGCTGACCCCCGCGGTGGCGGTGCTGGCCGCTCTCGCAGCCCCCGGTGCTGTCTCGCGCCTGCGTGGTGTCGCGCATCTGCGCGGACACGAGACCGACCGGCTGGCCGCCCTGTGTAACGAGATCAACGGTCTCGGGGGCAACTGCCAAGAGACCGCCGACGGCCTCGTCATCACCTCTGAGCCGCTGCACCCGGGAACCTGGCACTCCTACGCTGATCACCGGATGGCGATGGCGGGCGCGATCATCGGGCTACGGGTCGACGGTGTCGAAATCGATGACATCGGCACCACCTCGAAGACCCTGCCCGAGTTCCCGCAGCTGTGGGCCGACATGTTGACGGGCCAGATTTGAGCGGTATCGACTATGACGAGTCCGATGTCCGGATCCGACCGGGCAAGGGGTCAAGGCCGCGGACCAAGACCCGGCCCCGACATGCCGACGCCCACGCCGCGATGGTGGTGACGGTCGACCGCGGACGCTGGGGCTGCGTGCTTGACGGAGACCCCCTACAGCCCGTAACAGCCATGCGGGCAAGGGAATTGGGCCGTACCCCGATCGTGGTCGGCGATGACGTCGATATCGTCGGCGACCTGTCGGGTCGCCCTGATGCGCTGGCCCGCATCGTCCGCCGCGGAGAACGCCGAACAGTGTTGCGCCGCACCGCAGATGACACCGATCCGAGCGAGCGGGTGGTGGTCGCCAATGCCGATCAGCTGCTGATCGTGGTGGCATTGGCCGACCCGCCACCACGAACCGGCTTTGTCGAACGCGCCTTGATCGCCGCGTATGCGGGCGGCCTTAAACCCATTCTGTGCCTGACGAAATCCGATCTGGCACCGGCGGAGCCGTTCGCCGCACAGTTCGCCGACCTCGACATCACCATCGCCACAGCTGGCCGCGAGGATCCGATCGAGGTGGTCGAGCCCCTGGTGGCCGGCCTGCTGACCGTGTTGCTCGGGCATTCCGGCGTCGGAAAGTCGACTTTGGTGAATCGCCTGGTCCCGGATGCAGCACGGGCCACCGGTACTGTCTCAGGCGTCGGCAAGGGCAAACACACCTCGAGCCAATCGGTCGCGTTGCCACTGCATGGCGGCGGCTGGGTGATCGACACTCCCGGCGTGCGATCTTTCGGTTTGGCGCACATCGAAACCGACGATGTCCTGTTGGCGTTCTCCGATCTGGCCGAGGTGATCGCGGAATGCCCGCGCGGCTGCGGCCATATGGGGTCGCCGGCCGACCCGGAATGCGCGCTGGACACCTTGACCGGACCGGCCGCTGGCCGGGTCGCCGCCGCCCGCCGGCTATTGGGCGTGCTGAAGGAGGCGGAATCGACACATTCGTGACGCCTGCCGGAATCCCTGTCCGGCGGGGTTTGTTTGTTCTGTTGCCTGACAGGGCACGCCAACAAGTGCCGCAATAATCCAGAGTAAGGAAGTTCACCAGTGAGCAATGTGCCCGCGATCCAACTGAATGACGGGTCGCACATCCCGCAGCTTGGTTTCGGTGTGTACCAGGTCAAGCCGGACGAGACTGCCGGTGCTGTCAAGCAGGCGCTGGACATCGGTTACCGACACATCGATACCGCCGAGATGTACCAGAACGAGAAGGGGGTCGGGCAGGGTGTCCGGGACTCCGGCCTTGACCGCCGTGAGGTCTATGTCACCAGCAAGCTGAACAACGGCTTCCACAAACCCGATGACGCGCGCCGCGCATTCGACCAGACCCTCAAGGCGCTCGAATTCGACTACGTCGACCTGTTCCTCATCCACTGGCCGTTGCCCACACTGTATGACGGCGATTTCGTCTCGACATGGAAGACGTTGGAGGAGTTCAAGAAAGACGGCCGGGCGCGCAGCATCGGCGTCTCCAATTTCCAGACCGCGCACCTGGCTCGGCTCGCGGCCGAGTCCGACACCGTGCCGGCGGTGAATCAGATCGAAGTGCATCCGTACTTCACCAACGAAGAGGTGCGGGCCTACGGCGCTGAGCACAACATCCTGACCGAAGCGTGGTCACCGATCGCCCAGGGCGCGGTCCTCGACGACCCGGTGGTCGAGCGGATCGCCGCCGCGACCGGTAAGTCGCCTGCCCAGGTGGTGCTGCGATGGCACATCGAGCGCGGCGACATCGTGTTTCCGAAATCGGTTACACCGCAACGCATCAAGGAAAACTTCGCGATATTCGACTTCGAGCTCGGCGATGACGACATCGACGCGCTGTCGGCGCTCGACAAGGGCGAGGCAGGCCGCACCGGACCCAACCCGGACACGTTCGACTACGTGCCTTCCTGATACACCACTCGCACAACGACACAGCGGGCCTGCGCATCACGCGCAGGCCCGCTGTGGTTGTCGTGGTCGGTCAGGCAGCGAGCTTGCGGTCGCCCGCTGCTCCGCTTTTCTTTCCGGCGTTGTCGCGGCGCCACTTTCGCACCGTGGCAATGGCGGACTTGAGTCCGCGCCGGCGCCCTGTGGTGGGATCCGTCGTCGCGAAATCCGAGTCCAAATTGCTGAACATCCGCTCGCTGCGAGTCTCCGGTGCATCGTCGGCGGTGTCGCGCAGGTACTTGTCCGGCAACGACAGCTTGGCGATGGTGCGCCAGGACTTACCGTATTGCAGCAGGAACGAACCCGTCGTATAGGGCAGGTCGTACTTGTCGCAGATCTCCTTAACCCGGAACGACATCTCGTGATATCGGTTGCTGGGCAGATCCGGGAACAGGTGATGCTCGATCTGGTGGCACAGGTTGCCGCTCATGAACCGCAGCAGCCAGCCTCCCTCGAAGTTCGCGCTGCCGAGCATCTGCCGGAGGTACCACTGTCCCCTGGTCTCACCCACCATGTCGGTTTTGGTGAACTTCTCGGCACCATCGGGGAAATGGCCGCAGAAGATCACGGCATTGGCCCAGACGTTGCGAATCACGTTCGCGACAGCGTTGGCCTTCAGCGTCGAACCGAAGGTGGCCAACGGGGACAACGACGTCAGCGCCGGGTAGGCCACGTAGTCCTTGGCCAGCTGGCGGGCGGCCTTGATCCCGAACTCGCGCACTCGCACCATGGTGGCGGCACGATCGTCGCGACCCTTGGAGATCTTGCCCAGCTCCAGGTGCTGCAACCCGACGCCCCACTCGAAGCCGACGGCCAGCAGCGTGTTGAACAGGAGGTTCCCGTACAGATTGAACGGGCTCCACTTCTGGTCGCGCGTCACGCGGATGACGCCGTAGCCCACGTCGTCGTCCATCCCGAGGATGTTCGTGTACTTGTGATGCATGAAGTTGTGAGTGAACCGCCAGTGCTTGGAGGACCCACTCATGTCCCACTCCCAGCTTGAGGAGTGAATCTCTGGGTCGTTCATCCAGTCCCACTGGCCGTGCATGACGTTGTGGCCGATCTCCATGTTCTCGATGATCTTGGCCACGCCCAATGTCACGGTTCCCGCCCACCATGCCGAACGCTTGGAGCTGGCGGCCAGCATCAAGCGGCCCGCTACCTCCAGGGCGCGCTGGCTGGCGATGGTGCGGCGGATGTACTTCGCGTCCCGCTCTCCGCGGGAATCTTCGATGTCCTGGCGGATGGCATCGAGCTCAACGGCCAGGCTCTCGATATCAGCGTCAGTGAGGTGCGTAAACGCCGGAACGTCAGTTACTGCCATTGTTCTCCTCCTTGCCGGTACCTACGATAGCGTAACCTACGACGACGTAGGTTACTAGTGAGTAAATGTCACACGTCCAGCGTGCAGTCACCCGATGCGGTCGACACGCACGTCTGAACCCGGGTGCCCGGTTCGTGCTCGACCCCGGTGCGCAGATCGCGGACGTGGCCTTCGACCAGGCTCACGACACAGGACTGGCAGATACCCATCCGACAGCCGAACGGCATCTGCACGCCGACCTGTTCGCCGGCATCCATCAGCGGAGTTGCGCCGTCGGCGACGATCGTCTTCCCGCTGCGCGCGAACGTCACGGTGCCCCCCGCTCCATGGGGAGCGGCCCGTGTCACCGCGAACCGCTCCAGGTGCAGATTGCCTTCGATCCCGGCGGCCGCCCAGACCCGCTCGGCATCGTTGAGCATCGCTTCAGGACCGCAGGCCCAGGTCTGACGAGTGCGCCAGTCCGGCACCTCGTCATCGAGCCGGTTCAGGTCAAGTCGCCCCTGGCTGCGCGTGGTCCGAACCGTCAGGTGGTAGCCGCTGTGGGCGCGGGCCAGCTCCTGCAGTTCCGCACCGAACATGACTTCGTCAGCAGTGGGCGCCGAGTGGAGGTGCTGGATATCGGTGACCTGACCGCGGCGTTCGAGCGTGCGCAACATCGACATGACCGGGGTGATCCCCGAGCCTCCGGTGAGGAACAGCACCGAGGCAGGCGCCGGGTCGGGCAGGACGAAATTGCCCTGCGGCGCGGCCAGCCTGACGATGGTTCCCGGCGCGACGCCCCCGACCAGGTGGCTGGACAGGAAACCTTCCGGCATCGCCTTGATCGTGATCGTGATCGTGCGGGCACCGGTCACCGGACTCGACGTGAGCGAATACGACCGCCACCGCCAGCGGCCGTCCATCAGGACCCCGATGCCGACGTACTGGCCTGGTTCGTAGTCGAAGGTGAAACCCCAGCCGGGCTTGATCACCAGCGTGGCCGAATCTTCGGTCTCCCGGCGGACGTCGAGGATGCGGCCCCGGAGTTCACGCGCGGACCACAGCGGATTGGCCAATTGCAGGTAGTCGTCCGGCAGCAGCGGCGTGGTGATCCTCGCAGCGATCTTACGCAACGCGTGCCAACCCGGATGCTTGTCAGCACCGGCGACGGTGGCCGGAACCGTGTCGACAACCTTGGCGCTGATCTTGATGGTGTTCTTGGCCATGATAGAACCTACGGTACCGTAAGTTACGGTGTCGTATCTACCCTAATCAGAGAAATTCCAGCAGAAAAGGCAGTTCCTGCGTCGCATACCAGGCCATGTCATGGTCCTGGGCATCTCCGACGATCAGCTCCGCGTCCTCGTCCCCCAGATCAGCGGCGTCGATGACGTCGATCGCAGCCCGCACCGCCGGTTCGGCCGCGGCCGTATCGACGAAGGCGGCGACCACATCGTCGAACGCCACCGGGCCGCCGAGCCGGACGACGGCGTCGTCCAGGTCGGGGCGCAGCGTCGCCGATTCGACATCGGCGACCAGCACGGCGCGGCGAACGGGTAAAGCCCCGTCGGCGGGGGCCGGCTCATCGTCATCGAAGCTGAGGAGCCGAATCGACGCCAGGGCCGCTTCTCGCAATGCCACCTCGGCCAGTTCCTCGTCATCGCCGTCGGCGTAGGCCTCCCGCAGGGTCGGCGTCACCGCGAACGCGGTCCCACTGACCGGGAACATCGAACCGTCGGCGACGAACTGCTGCAACATTGCCAGCGTCGCCGGGAGGTAGACCCGCATCAGGCGAGACTAGCCGAGGGTTTACTCCCGATCGCCGATCAACGTGGCGACGTGATCATCGACATAGGTCGACAGCGACCGGGACGGGCGCACGTAGTTACCCGAGAGCACCGGCCGTTCCGGCAGCTCCACCTTCGGCAACTCGACATCGTGGTAGTCGATGGTGGACAGCAGGTGCGACATCATGTTCAGCCGGGCGTGCTTCTTGATATCGGATTCGACCACGTACCACGGACTCAGCGGGGTGTCGGTGTGGACCATCATCTGGTCCTTGGCCCGTGAATAGTCTTCCCAGCGGTAGACCGATTCCAGGTCCATCGGGCTGAGCTTCCACTGGCGGACCGGATCGTTCATCCGGGAGCGGAACCGACGCAGCTGCTCGTCGTCGGACACCGAGAACCAGTACTTGCGTAGCAGAATCCCGTCCTCCAGGAGCATCTGCTCGAACACCGGGGTCTGCCGCAGGAACAGCGTATGTTCTTGCGGGGTACAGAATCCCATGACCTGCTCTACCCCGGCACGGTTGTACCAGGACCGGTCGAACAGCACGATCTCACCCTTGGCGGGTAAGTGCGCGATATAGCGCTGGTAGTACCACTGTCCGCGTTCGCGGTCGGTCGGCGCGGGCAAGGCGGCGATCCGCGCGACGCGGGGGCTCAGATATTCGGTGATCCGTTTGATGGTACCGCCCTTACCCGCGGCATCACGGCCCTCGAAGACGACCGCGACCCTGGCACCCGAATGCCGCACCCATTCCTGAAGCTTCACGAATTCTGTTTGTAGACGGAACAATTCGGCTTCATAGACATCATTCGGGATTTTCTTCGGCTTGCCCTTCGCCGACTTCTTGTCCTTGCCCATCGGCGAATCGTACTCCGAACTGTTTACTGTGCAGCTTCCAACAGTTCATCCAGGGATTCGCGCAGCAGCGCCGGCAACACGTCGACGTCACTCATCGCATCCCGATCGGCATTGATCCCGAAATACAACATGCCGCAATAGGAGGTGACGCCGATGGCGAGCACCTGGTTGTGCAGCAGCGGCGGAACTGCATAGGTCTCCAGGAGTTTGGTGCCCGCGACATACATCTGCGATTGTGCGCCAGGCACATTGGTGATCAGCAGGTTGAAGACCCGGGCGGAGAAATCGGTGGCCACCCTGATCCCCATCGCGTGCAACGTCGGCGGCGCGAAACCCGACAGGGTCACGATGGTGCGGGCATCGACCAATGTGGCCGCGGTAGAATGGGATTCGGTGGCGTGCGCGATCTGTGACAGCCGCACCACCGCATTGCCTTCTCCCACCGGCAGATCGATCAAAAACGGCGCCACCTCACTGACGGCTTGACCGCGTCCGACCATCGTCTCCGACTCCGACGAGGTGTACACCGACATCGGCGCCATCGCGCGCACCGTCGAGGTCGGGGTGACCGGTTCACCGCGGGACAGCAACCAGTTACGCAGGGCACCGGCGATGACCGCCAGCACAACGTCGTTGACATCGCAGTCATAGCGGGCCCGCAGGTGCCGGTAATCCTCCAGGCGGCCGGTGGCAACAGTGAAACGCCGGTTGCGCGACACCGTGGTGTTCAACGGGCTGCTCGGCGCGGTGCCTCTGGCGAAGGTGCGCGCGACGTCGGCAACGCGGCGACCGGCTTCGACGAGCTGGCCGGAATTGGTGACGACGTCAGAGACCGCGGACTGCACGGCGCGCAGCTGCTGACGCGGACGGGACATCCAGTCCCCGACCGCGCCGATCAGCAACGACCCGGTGCCGGGTTCTCGCGCCGGTATCCAGATGTCCTCCCCGAAGGAGGGTGCACGCTGGGTCCGGTCGGCGATGACGTGCCCGATCTCCAGCGCCGACATTCCGTTGACCAACGCCTGGTGGGATTTGGTGTAGATCGCGACGCGATTCTTCGTCAGGCCCTCGACGAGGTACATCTCCCACAGTGGTCGCGACTTGTCTAACGGTCGCGATCCCAGCCGGGCGACCAGGTCGTGCAGTTGGGCGTCGCTGCCCGGCGAGGGCAGCGCCGAACGCCGGATGTGATAGGTGATATCGAACTCGCGGTCATCGATCCACACCGGCCGCGACAGGCCGAGCGTGACCTCCCGCACCTTCTGCCGGTACCGCGGGATCTGCGCCAGACGTTGTTCCACGGTGGCCAGCAGCGCGTCGTAACTGAGGCCGTTGCGGGGCCTGCGCAGAATCGACAATGAGCCGACATACATCGGTGTCGCGGTGTTCTCCAGCTGATAGAACGACGCGTCGGACGACGACAACCGGGTGACCATCGCGGCGTCGTCCCCCTCCCCTGTACGGAAGCTGCGTCAGTCACGGTAACCGGAGCACCTGTGAGCGCGCATCGTGGGTGGAGACGCAGAATTCCGGGATGTGCCATGATCAGGGCCTTCGGCTGCCAATCTCCAGCAGACCCGTCCGTTGAGTCGCGTCCATTGGAGGGCATCAGATGAGCGTTTTCACGTCACATTCCCGCGGGGCCATCGTCAGGCCCGTGGTCGACTACGAACCACCGGTCGTGGGCACCGGGCCGTGCGCCCCGGCACTCGCCGCCTCTTTACACCGCCCCACGAACCGGGCCCGGCACCTGGGCCAGCGCACGCCGGACGTCGCGCCGCCGTCCGACCGGTTCCGGCATGCGGCGGCTTTCGCCGATGCGGCGTTACGGAGCGTCCTCGAAGTGATCGACAGGCGCAGACCAGTGGCGCAGCTGCGCCCGCTGCTGGCCTGCGGGCTCGCCGAGACTGTCGGGACGTTCAGCCGAGCCGCGCAGGTACGCCAGGCCGCGGCCCTGCTGCGCCGGGTGCGGCTGCAGGCCGCCGACAATGAGGAATGCGCATTCGAAGTGTCCGCGTCTTACTCTCGCGGGCCACGTACGCACGCGATCGCCTGCCGTGTCGAACGGGTCACCGCGCCGCGGGGTGAGCGCTGGCAGGTTGTCGCCCTGCACATGGGTTAGTGCTTATGAGGTCCGCACCACCGTCGGTGCTCTCAGGTCAGACGGCGAGGCGTCCTCGGTTTCGGTGCGGACACCCTTGTGCAAGTGACCACTAGCGGGTGAGGAACACGACGCCGCGATATCCGTCCGCTCCCCAGCTGCACATCGAGCCGAGGTCCGCGAGCCTGACGGGAAGGTCATGGGAATCGACCCATGTCTCACCGGCCGGTGTGTCGATCCACGGGTCTTGCACGATCACGACGGAATGACCATCGGAGGCGTGGGCGGTAATCCAATGCGGCTCGTTCTGACCGTGCATCGGGATCTGAGTGATCAGCAGCAGTGCGACCTCACCGCCGGCGATCCGCGCGGCGATCTCCGCGACCTCGATCCGGTCCTCGCGCAACGGGATCTGCAACTCGGCCGCGTGCCGCATCGAGTCGCTTTGCAGCTCCAGGCGGAACTCGCGTTCGAATCCGACGAAATCCTCGACGAGCACTGGGTTGTCGGAGTTGAGCGTGACTTCGACAACCCGCTCTGCGCCGACGTGGCGTTGCAAGGCGACGGCAAGCCCGATCGGCTCACACGCGGGGAAGTTGCTTGCCCCGCGCCAGAAGTCGATTTCCAGTCGGCGGTCGGTGTGATCGCCGGCGAACCCGGGCCGGCCCGCCAGCTCGGCCGCCAGCAGCGCGGCGACGGCGCCGCAGGTGAAGTCCGTCGTTTGGGCGTAGTACCTGGCTTCGGGATGCGGCACCGATTCGAGCCACAGCGCGTATCCGCGAACCGACTCGGAGCCCCTGGCAGATGTCGGCGGTCGCATCGGAACGAATCCCCGCGTCAGGGCGAACGGCGGCAGCTCGGCGCCGGCAGGTACCTCCCATTTCGCGACCACCGCTGCCTGTGTCCGGGCCAGCTCCACCACCGCGTCCAACAGCGCCGCACCGGCCACGCCGTCGTCATCGCACCACAGATCGACGATCTTGCACGCTGCGGTGGCGGGGCGACCGGTCACCAATGCGGCAGCCACCGTTGCGTCGTCGTGCGACAACGTGACAACGCAGGGACGGTAAGGTTCACGGTTTACCTCCCACCGCGAGACACGCTCGGGGCCAAGGGTTTCGCCTAGTCCGGCGCCGAGAAGTTGACCGATGGCGTCGGCGCCGACGGTGATCGATTGTTGCAGCTGTGTCATATCAGTCCTGTTCTGAGCCTGCGACCGCTACCGCGTTTTCGCGCTGAGCGGCCGTTACGAGCGTGCGAGTGTATTCGTGGCTGGGAGAATTGAGCACGTGATCGCAGCTGCCCTGCTCCACCACGCGGCCGTTGCGCAGCACGACGACGTCGTCGGCGAGTAACCGGACGACGGCGAGGTCATGGGAGATGAACAGCAGCGTGAGACCGAGCTCGCTGCGCAGGTTCAGGAGCAGGTCAAGAATCTGCGCCTGGACCGAAACATCCAGTGCTGAAACAGATTCATCGCAGATCAACAGCCGCGGCCGAGGTGCCAATGCGCGGGCGATGGCGATGCGCTGCCGCTGCCCCCCGGACAGCTGCGCAGGCCGTCGGGCGGCGAAGTCCGCGGGCAGCCCGACGATATCGAGCAAGGCCGACACCTCCTCGGCCGGACGTCCCGCGATGTGGAGGGCCTCACGCAAGATCGCGCCCACCGTCATCATCGGATTCAGCGAAGAGTAGGGGTCTTGGAACACGATCTGCATCTGTTGCGGCGTGCGAGAGCCTCGACCGGGCGCCAGCACGGCCCCGTCGAACTCGACCGTGCCGTGGTCGTGCCGCTCCAGACCCGCGATACAGCGCGCCAAAGTTGACTTACCCGAGCCGGATTCGCCGACCACGCCGACGATCCGGCCGGCACCGACGTGAACGTCGACATCCTGCAGTACAGCCCGTTCACCGAACTTCTTGCCGAGTCCTGATACGCGCACCAGGTCCTGGGCCGGTCCGCCGGAACGACTGGGGGCAGAGTCCATCCGCAGACTCGGGTCGGCGTCGATGAGCGCGCGGGTGTACTCATGCTGCGGCGCGCCGAGAACGGCTTTCGTCGGTCCGCGTTCGACGACCGCGCCCATCTGCATGACGAGCACCTCGTCTGTACGTCCCCGAATCAGACCGAGATCGTGGGAGATCAGGATTATCGAGAGCTGGCGAGACAATTGGACCGAACGCAATAGATCGAGTATCTCGGCCTGGTTGGACGCATCGAGTGCGGTGGTCGGTTCGTCGGCGATCAACAGCCGGGGATTCGCGGCCAGCGCGGCCGCGATGGCGACCCGCTGCCGCATCCCGCCTGAGAGCTGATGGGGGTAGGCGCGCGCCACATGCGGCGGCAGCTTCACTTCCGCCAGCCGTTCGGCAATATCCGAATCACGTTGGCGACGACCGATCGAGCGGCCCTGAGCCGCCCGCAACGTCCACGCGATCTGATCTCCGCACCGGTGGACCGGCGACAGGCTGGTGAACGGATCCTGCAGTAACAGCGACACCGTGGCACCACGCACCGATCGCCACAGCTTCGCGCCGGCGTCCAGCGCAACAACGTCGGCACCCACCCGTAACGATCCCTCGGCGCGGAATCCTCGGGGAAGAAGCCCGACAAGGCTTTTCGCCGTGAGCGTCTTGCCCGATCCAGACTCGCCGATGATCGCCAGGGTGCAGCCCGGCGCGATCGCCGCATCCAGCGGCGCCACCACCGGGCCGCCGCGACCGATCACCGTCAGTCCCTCGATACTGATCCCGTTCACATGGTCTCCCCGTGCTGTGCAAGGCGTTGCCCCAGCCAGTCACCCACGAGGTTGACGGCGCAGGCAACGACGACGATCAGAAGTGCCGGGACGAACACCGCCGCCGGATTGTCGAACATGATCTCCCGGTTGGCGGCCAACTGGGCTCCCCAATCGGCGGTGCCCTGCGGTACTCCCACGCCCAGGAATGACAACGATGAGAAGGCGACGAGAGCGAATGCGACGTTCAACATCACATTGGTGACGATCAACGTCGACACGTTCGGCAGGATGTGCCGGAACATCACCCGCCATCGGGACAACGAAAGCATTTGTGCCGCTTCGACATAGGAACGCGCGGACTGTTCGAGCACGCCGGCTCGCACAATCCGGGTGTCAGAAGGCGAAAACAGGATGACCAGGAGCACAACAGTCACCCAATAGCCGCCGCCGAGCACGCCGCCCACCACGATGGCGGCCAAGAGCAGCGGCAGCGCCAGCAGCAGATCGGTCCATCTGCTGATCACAAAGTCGATCGGTCCGCGTTCGTAGCCGGCAAGGGTGCCGAGCAGGACACCGACCAGCATCGACCCCACCGCGACGCAGACCGGACCCAGTAGGGCTGACCCGGCACCGGCCACCGACATGGCAAGAACATCGCGTCCCAATTCGTCGGTGCCCAACAGATGTCCGACCGAGCCAGGCGGGACCAAGCCGGTCATGATGTCTTGGTGCATCGCGTCAGGAAACAGGAGCCGACCGAACACCGCGGCCAAGCTGGCCGCGATGAGCACTGCCATACAGGCCAACGTGGACAGCGTAATGCGTTGGCGCCAAACGAGGAACGGTCGGCGCAGGGCAGGCGCGGTCATGCGGGGATCCCGCTCTGTCGCACCCGTGGGTCGAGTAACAGATAGGCGAGATCAACCAACAGTGATATGGCCGTGATGACACAAGCGACCAGCAACGTCAGCGACTGTACGACAGCAATATCCTTGAACAACACCGAATCTCGCAGCAGCGTACCCAGCCCGGGCAGCGCAAAGGTGGTCTCCGCCAGGACGGTGCCACCGACGAGGAAGGTGAGCAGCAATCCCGCACCCGTGGTGATCGGGATCGCCGCGTTGCGCAGTGCCAACCGCAACACCGTTGCCTCGGAGAGTCCACGCGCCCTCGCCGAGGTGACGTAGTCGGTCTCGAGTTCCCGCAGCATCGCGGTACGGGTCAGCTTCACCACGATGGCTCCCAGCCCGAGCGCCAGGGTGATCGCCGGCAGGGTCAAATGCAGGACGGTGTCGAGTCCCCCGTCGCCGACGCCGTAAACCGGAAGGATCGGCACCAGATAGGCGAAGACGGTCAGCAGGAGTAACCCGAGCGCGAAGGTAGGGGCGCTGAGTCCGACCACAGCCAGCGCACTGGCGCTCCGGTCGATCCAGCCGCCGGCCCGCACCGCACTGAGCACACCCAGCGGGATGGAAACCACCATCGCCAGTACAAATGCGAATCCGCACAGCAGGGCGGTGATACCGAGCCGCTGGGAAATCGCCTCACTCACCGGCACCTGCAAGCGCACCGACTGTCCGAAATCTCCGTGCACGAATCCGCCGAGCCAGCGCAGATACTGGTCGAGCGGGGATTCGTCGAGGTGGTACTGGGCACGGATGGCCGCGACTGCTTCCGGTGTCGCGGGGCGGTTGCCGAGCAGATTCTTCACGACATCGCCGGGCGCCAGGTACAGCAGGGCGAAAATCAGGATCGACAGCACGACGAGCACAGCGAGAGTGCCAAGGGCGCGCAGCGCCAGCAGGCGGGCGGCAGGCCACCCGAGGCGTGTCGCCCGCCGCCGCACGGATAGCACATCGGTCACGACTGCGCCCGGTAGAGCTGGGCGGGCCACGAGGAGAGGAACGTGAACGGGGTGTTGCTCCGGATGCCCAGGTTGTCCGCGAAGGCGGTCGCCGACTGGCCCCACCACAACGGCACGTTCACGATGTCCTTGGCCTGCAGCGTCTCCGCTTTCAGCAGCAGATCGATGCGCTTACCCGGATCCGGCTCCGCGCCGGCCTGGGCGAGCAGTTCGTTGATCGCGGGGTTGACGTAACCAGCCGGGTTACCAGCGCCGAGCAAGTAGTTCGGCACTTCGGCGGGGTCTCCGGAGGTGGAGAAGTACCACATCAGCCCGATCCCGTGGTCCGACGATGCGTCCAGGCTGGCGAGCCACTCCTCAATAGGCACCTCGCGCACGTTGAGCACGATGCCGATCTCTTTGAGATTCTGGGCCAGAGCTTGAGCTGCCTTACCGAGCTGGGGACCCGTACTGGGAGTGAGGATTTCGGCCTCGAACCCACCTGGGTGTGTCGATGCCGCGAGCGCCGCCTTAGCAGCATTCATGTCGAAATCGTGCTGCGGCACCGTGGCAAGCTTGTCGCGGGCTTCGGAAGCCGACAACGTGCTGGTCAGGGATTCCGGCGTCATGATGGCCGTCGCCGCCTCGCCGTGTCCGCGCAGCAACTTCTCGACATAGGCCTTTCGATCCACCGCGTGAGCGAAGGCCTCGCGGACCTTCGGATCGTCGAATGGCGCTATGTTCGGATTCAGGTAAAGGCCCACATACGACAGGTCGCTGACATAGTCGACGTGCATGTTCGGCAGCTTTTCCCACTGTGTGGTCTGCGCGAGTGGGACGTTGAATGCCATGTCGAGGTTGCCGGACTGAGCCGCGACCAACCGGGTCGAATCGTCGGAGATGAAGTTGATGGTGATGTCCTTGACCTTCGGCTCCTGACCCCGCCAGTTATCGACACGCTCGAAATTCACGTGTGAATCCGGGACGAATTCGGTGACCTTGTAGGGGCCCGTCCCCATCAGCAGCGCACCGGGGGTGCCCACCTTGCCCTGGTTGCGCTCCCAGAACGCCTTTGAGGTGATGAAGGCTGCTCCCGCGGCACTCATCGTCTTGGCGAACGCGGCGTCTGGTTTGGCCAGCCGGACCGTGACCTCGTGATCGCCGGTCTTCTCGATGGACGAGACTGCGGCCATCTGGCTCGAAATACCGGGTGAGGCCGTCTCACTGCGAGCTTGGTCGAGGCTGAACACGACGTCTTCGGGGGTTACGGGGGTGCCGTCCTGGAACTTGGCGTCGTCGCGCAACTCGTAGACGTAGGTGACCTCATTGGGTTGTGTCCAGGACTCGGCCAGCCCCGGCTTGACCCGACCCGTCTCATCGAGGGAGACCAGACCTTCCTGAGCGATGGACGCCACGTAGTAGTTCAGGATCCCCGACTCCTGCCCGACGTAAAGGTTGGACAGCGACCCGGGAAGAGCGACCGTGATGTGCTCGATCTGCTCGCCCGTATCGGTGGCTCCGGCCGATTGGCGAGAGTCATTACCGGCGCACCCGACCAGCACGAGTGCGCCGGTGGCAAGGACAGCGGTTGCTCGAGCTGCACGGCCCGATTGAATTGACGGCATGTGTGCACTTTCTTCGTCGGGAAACAGGCGAGATCGGACAGAGATGGGGAATCGGGCGCGGTGACTATCGCTTCGGCGTCGTGCGGCAACAAGTTCGTCGATGCCGACAGTCGCCGGGCGGTACGAGGCCAAACCCCGCAGCGCGACGCTGATGGTCGGGCTCGCCGCGGCGTCGGCAAGGGTCACCGCGGTGACGCGGCGCGTGATCGGCGGATCGAGTGCGAGCGTTCGAACTCGGTCCGCCAGAGCGGATCCCTGTAACGCGCTTTCGGCCAGGAAGACCGTGCCGTGTCCGCAGTTGGCAAGGGCGAGAGCAGATTCAGTGCGAGTAACGAGGGTGTCACCCGCGTCGACCACCCGCCCGATGGACGCCGCGACGGCGTCGCTGTAGGTCCCGGGACCCAGGATCCAAGGTTGATCGGCCAGTCCCCGTGGGTCGACACGCACCCCGTCGGCGTCAACGTCGGCCGTCGTCAGGGCGACAACCTCCTCGGCGAACAGAAACGTCGATCGCGTACCGGCGCGCCGGCGGCCGGTCCGGCGCCGTCCGGCGGCGACGGTGCCGAACACGATCGCCAGATCTGCGCGGCCGCCCTGCACCATGGCGACTGCCTCATCTGAGTCGGCGGCCTCGGCAACGCTGATATCAAGGCTGGGGAAGTGCGCAGCGAGCCAACCCGACACCGGCGCTACCACGAGGCCGATCGACTCGGGAGGCCCTGTCAGGCGGACGGCGCCGGCCCGCCTGCCGAGCAGGCGTGCCAGCTCTGTTGCGGCCGCGGTCATACTCGCATCGATCCGCGGCGCATGTTGGGCAAGCAGCGTCCCTGCCGGGGTGAGACGGGCGGCGCGCGCCGACCGTGCCACCAGCGGGGCGCCGAGTCGCGTTTCCAGACGCTGCACGTGCTGAGTGATCGTGGGCTGGGTGTAGCCGAGAGCGCGGGCGGCGGCGCTGATAGATCCCGTCTCGTTGATAGCGACCAAGATTCTAAGGGAGTGAAGGTCAAGTGCACGCGTAAGCGCCTCGATCTCGCCCTGTGCTTCATCCACGGGTAGCACTATGACATAGCCATAGGGTCTAGCAATCGATTTTGACGATTCCATTGCGTTACATGATGTGAAGCGCGAGCGGATGACATACTTCGGCGATGACCTCAGACAATGCGCTGACATCGGTAGAGGCGGCCGTCCGACGCCGCAGCGGAGATCTCGTCGAGCTGTCGCATTCGATCCACAGCGAGCCCGAACTCGCCTTCGCCGAGCACCGGAGCTGCGCCAAGACAAAGGCACTGGTCGCTGAGCGCGGGTTCGATATCGCTGCCGGAACCGCCGGGTTGGATACCGCGTTCAGGGCCGTCTACGGCGCCGGATCACTGGCAGTCGGCATCTGCGCGGAGTATGACGCGTTGCCGGAGCTCGGCCACGCCTGCGGTCACAACATCATCGCGGCATCGGCCGTCGGGACCGCGCTGGCGCTAGCCGAGGTGGCCGACGAACTGGATTTGACCGTCGTCCTGCTCGGCACGCCCGCCGAGGAGGCCGGCGGCGGCAAGGCGCTCATGCTTGAGGCCGGCGCGTTCGACGACGTCGCCGCGGCCGTCATGATGCATCCCGGGTCCTACGACATGGCCAACGCACGATCACTCGCGCTCTCACAGGTGGCGGTCGAGTATCACGGCCGAGAAGCACACGCGGCCGTTGCCCCCCACTTGGGGCGCAACGCCGCGGATGCGGCCACCGTGACTCAGGTCGCGGTTGGCCTGCTGCGCCAACACCTGAATCGTGGCCAAATGGTGCACGGAATCATCAGCGAGGGCGGGCAAGCCGCCAACGTGATCCCGGCCCGCTCGGCGATGGACTACATCATGCGCGCCGACGACACCTCCTCGCTGCGCGAACTACGGGACAGGATGTCGGACTGCTTCCGCGCGGGCGCCGTGGCGACGGGCTGCGACTTTGAGGTGCGAGAGACAGAGCCGACGTACCTTGAGTTGACACCCGACCGTTGGCTCGCCGACTTGTTTCGAAAAGAGATGCAGCGCCTGGACAGGAATCCGGTCACCGCGCAGATCGAAGCCGGCTCCCCCTTCGGTTCCACCGACATGGGCAACATCACGCAGGCCATGCCGGCCATTCACCCGATCGTCGGAATCGACGCCAACGGGGCCTCTATTCACCAGCCGGTATTCGCGAAGGCGGCAGCCGGGCCCAGTGCCGACAAAGCCCTCATCGAAGGCGCCGTGATGCTCGCGCGCACCGTGGTCGGCCTGGCGCAGTGTCCCACCGAGCGAGATCGGGTGCAGGAACAGCACCTGGCCCGGTGAGGCTTCCACCCGGATAGCGGCCAACGACCCAAATGGCTTCCCCGGCAACGGATTTCGGCCGAGCCCAGCTCTCCCTGTGACGCAGGCCTTGCCCGCGACTTTGGGCACCCCGCCGGGGCGCAGCAGCAGCTGGGCCCAGCGGGTGCGGCGTCAGCCCTTCTTGGCGCGGCGGGCCGCCTCGCGGCGCTCCCGCCGGGTCCCCGTCGGAGCAGCGTGCGCCCCGCGGCCGTTGCGACGCTGCACCTGGGCGTCGCCGTCCTCGGACGGGCCGGTGTAGGTGAGCGCCTTATCCGAGTCGTCGTCCGCAATTCCCTTGGCACGCAAGCCCGAAGCCGGCGGGCGGGGGGTATCGGAGCCGGCGGCACGCTGGGCCTGAGCGTTGGCGGCCGCCGCGGCGGCGAACTGGGCCAGCCCCTCCGGCGTCGCCACCGGAGCGACCGTCGGCGCTTGCGGCGCCGCCTCGACCTGAACGTTGAACAGGAAGCCGACGGACTCTTCCTTCAGGCCGTCGAGCATGCCCATGAACATGTCATAGCCCTCACGCTGGTACTCGACCAGCGGGTCGCGCTGTGCCATGGCACGCAGGCCGATGCCCTCTTTGAGGTAGTCCATCTCGTAGAGGTGCTCGCGCCACTTGCGGTCGATCACGGACAGCAACACGTTGCGTTCGAGCTGCCGCATCGCGCCCTCACCGGCGAGGGCTTCGAGCTCTGCCTCGCGCTTGGCGTACGCCGCCTTCGCGTCGTCGACGAGAGCCTCCAGAAGTTCTTCTCGGGTCAGTTCGCCCGCTTCTCCGACCGCGTCGGAGTCGATCAGGTGCTCATGATCGATGCCGACCGGATAAAGCGTCTTGAGCGCCTCCCAGAGCTTCTCCAGGTCCCAGTCCTCGGAATAGCCTTCCGCGGTCGCGCCATCGACGTACGCCGTGACGACGTCGACGAGCATGTCCTCGGCCTGCTTCTGCAGCGATTCGCCTTCGAGGATGCGCCTGCGCTCCTCGTAGATGACCTTGCGCTGCTGGTTCATCACCTCGTCGTACTTGAGGACGTTCTTGCGGACCTCGAAGTTCTGCTGCTCGACCTGGGTCTGTGCGCTCTTGATCGCGCGGGTGACCATCTTGGCCTCGATCGGCACGTCGTCGGGCAAGTTGAGGCGGTTCAGCAGCGCCTCAAGTGTTTCGCCGTTGAAGCGGCGCATCAACTCATCGCCCAGGGACAGGTAGAACCGTGACTCGCCCGGGTCACCCTGTCGTCCGGACCGACCACGCAGCTGGTTGTCGATACGACGTGACTCGTGGCGCTCGGTGCCGAGCACGTAGAGGCCGCCGACTTCACGGACGTCGGCCGCCTCCTCGGTGGCCTCGGCCTTGATCTCGGTGAGCACCTCATCCCAAGCTGCCTCGTACTCGTCGGGAGTCTCGATGGGGTCGAGGCCGCGCTCACGCAGGCGCTTGTCCGCCAAGAAGTCGACGTTGCCGCCGAGCACGATGTCAGTGCCTCGGCCGGCCATGTTGGTGGCGACCGTGATCGCGCCGAGCCGGCCGGCTTCGGCGATGATGCCGGCTTCCTGCTCGTGATACTTGGCGTTGAGGACGTTGTGCGGGACTTTGCGCTTGGTGAACTGCCGCGACAGATACTCCGAGCGCTCCACGCTGGTGGTACCGATCAGGACCGGTTGGCCCTTTTCGTAGCGTTCGGTCACGTCGTCGACGACCGCGATGTATTTGGCTTCTTCGGTCTTGTAGATCAGGTCCGACTGATCGGTGCGGACCATCGAGCGGTTGGTCGGGATCGGGACCACACCGAGCTTGTAAATCTCGTGCAGCTCCGCGGCTTCGGTCTGGGCGGTACCCGTCATCCCGGAGAGCTTGTCGTAGAGCCGGAAGTAGTTCTGCAGCGTGATCGTGGCCAGCGTCTGGTTCTCGGCCTTGATCTCGACGTGCTCCTTGGCCTCGATGGCCTGGTGCATGCCCTCGTTGTAGCGGCGCCCGACCAGCACGCGGCCGGTGAACTCGTCGACGATCACGACTTCGCCGTTGCGGACGATGTAGTCCTTATCGCGCTGGAACAGCTCTTTGGCCTTGAGCGAGTTGTTCAGGTAGCTGACCAGCGGTGAGTTGGCGGCCTCATAGAGGTTCTCGATGCCGAGCTGATCTTCGACGAACTCCACGCCGAGTTCGTGCACACCGATGGTGCGCTTGCGGATGTCCACCTCGTAGTGGGTGTCCTTCTCCATCAGCGGAGCCAGGCGGGCGAATTCGGTGTACCAATTCGAGGCACCGTCGGCGGGACCCGAGATGATCAGCGGGGTACGAGCCTCGTCGATCAGGATGGAGTCGACCTCGTCGACGATGGCGAAGTTGTGGCCGCGCTGAACGCGCTCTTCGAGAGAGTGCGCCATGTTGTCGCGCAGGTAGTCGAACCCGAACTCGTTGTTGGTGCCGTAAGTGATGTCGGCGGCGTAAGCGACGCGTCGTTCGTCGGGCGTCATCCCCGACAGGATCACGCCAACATCAAGGCCGAGGAAGCGGTGCACGCGACCCATCCACTCGCTGTCGCGCTTGGCCAGGTAGTCGTTGACGGTGACGACGTGGACGCCGTCGCCGGAGATGGCGTTGAGGTAGGCGGGGAGCACACAGGTCAGGGTCTTGCCCTCACCGGTCTTCATCTCTGCGACGTTGCCGAAATGCAGCGCCGCGCCGCCCATCAGCTGGACGTCGAACGGGCGCTGACTCAGGACCCGCCAGGCAGCTTCACGAGCGACGGCGAAACCCTCGGGCAGCAGCTCATCGAGGCTCTCGCCGTCGGAATAGCGCTTCTTGAACTCGTCGGTTTTGGCGCGCAGCTCCTCGTCGGAGAGCTTCTCGACGTCGTCGGACAAGGTGTTGACGTAGTCAGCCACCCCCTTGAGGCGCTTGACCATGCGACCTTCACCAAGGCGCAGCAACTTCGAAAGCACGAATTTATCCCCTACAGGATTGGAGTCTTTGCCTGCTCCATCCTAGGTGACGCCGGAAGACGGCCCCTCCAACGTCGACTTATTGTGTCGCGAGCCCCGCCCAACCGCGGCGGTCGGGCGGGGTCTCGAGACAAACTGCAGGTCAGGCCGGTCGGGTCAGGCCAGCCGAATCAGTCCGTAATCGTAGGCGTGTCTGCGGTAGACGACTGTCGGGCGGTCGGTGCTCTCGTCCTGGAACAGGAAGAAGTCATGCCCGACCAATTCCATTTCATAAAGCGCGTCATCCACGGTCATCGGTTTGGCTGGGTGCTCTTTGGTGCGCACCACCCGACCGGGTTCGTGGTCGTCGAGCGGCGTGGCGTCCAGTTCGGCCGCAACGGCATCGAGCGCCTCGGCCGGAGCCGAGAAATCGGCGGTCATCGCGGTCGCTTCGGCCAGGGATACCGGCGTCTTGTCGCCGTAGTGGATTTTGCGGCGGTCCTTGCCACGGCGCAGCCGTGCCTCAAGTTTGGCGACGGCGGACTCGAGCGCGGCGTAGAAACTGTCGGCGCAGGCTTCGCCCCGGACGACAGGACCGCGGCCGCGCGCGGTGATCTCCACGTGCTGGCAACTCTTGCGCTGACGCCGATTTTTCTCGTGATCGAGTTCGACATCGAACATGTAGATAGTGCGGTCGAAGCGCTCCAGACGGGCGAGCTTCTCGGAGACGTACAGGCGGAAGTGTTCGGGGACCTCGACGTTGCGTCCCTTGACGACCACTTCGGCATTGGGAGCCGGTTCGGAATGATCGTCGACTTCGCGGTAGGGGGTCAGCGTTTGGGCAGTATCCACGGATTGGGTTGACATGCTTGACAACTCATTTCTGTTGCACGTCGCACGCGCACTGGCGTGCCTGACTCGTGAAGGACGTGCGCCGAGAGCTCTGGGAACCGATTCGAATGGGCAGCCCCGCGGCGCCAGGTGTCGAAAGCTCACCTCCTACCGCAGTCGGCCGAAGTGGGGCCTCACTGTCTGAAGCCCGCCGCGATGGAATCGCGGATCGTAGGAACCGACGGTAGTCCGCGTTCACCCAAACGTGCCACCTTTTTCGCACACCTGTTGCCAGTTCTTTCGACGCTCGTTACACGGACCGTGGTCCTTCCCCCGGGAGCGCTACTTACGCGGCAGCCAGTGTCAGCACACCCGCCACCCGCGCTCCCGCAGTTTGCAGGACACGGACAGATTCCCGAGCCGTCGACCCGGTGGTGATGATGTCGTCGACGACGAGGACGTCACGGTCACACGGCAGGTCCTTAGCTGTCATAAGCACCCGACCTGCGATATTGCGTTCCCTGGCCGAAGTGCTGAGGCCGACGGAATCGCGAACCAGCGCTTTCATCCGCAACGCCGAGACAACCACGATGTCCGGGTGGGCAGCGACGGCGGCCGTTGCCACTCGGGCGACCGGATCACCGCCGCGTCGGCGAGCTGCCTGGCGACGCGTCGGGGCCGGGACGATCGTCAGCGGAAGGTCGAGCAGGCCCCAGTTGTGGAGGTGGTGGATGCCCGTTGCCAAGACATGCGCAAACGGCGCGACGAGGTCGGTGCGACCGTGTTCTTTGAGCGCGACGATGGCCTGTCTGCGACTTCCGGCGTAGCGGCCCAAGCTGAACACCGGGACGCCCGGATCCAGCCGCGGGGTGGCGAGGTGCGGCTCGTCTTGGGCGACTTGGATTGCTGCGGAACAGGTTTCACACCATCGAGTGGACGGCGCCCCACAGCCACCACATTCCAGCGGCAGGATGAGATCGAGCATGGTGTGAGTGTGGTCGCGGGGTGTGACAGGTTGCGGGGGGCGTGCGGGTGGCCCGGCGGCGAGATCGACGTGAGGGTCGTTGTGCGCGGGGATTCACGACCCTGGTGTGAATCTCGGTGACTTTGGGCCCGTAGCGCCGATTTCGGCCGCCGACAGGGCAATTGTGGGTCCCGACGGGTTGATAACAATGCCACCGTGGCCTTCATTGCGGATCATCTCGACCACAGCGCGGGTGGTGAACGCGGTTACCGCGTCCGACGGTCTGAAGGCAACCACCTCGGGAGCGCTGGTAAAGCCGAGAAGTCCAGTGGAACCGTCTGGCAAGGTCGTTGATCCGACGCTCACGTTGTCGGGCGTGGCGTCGTCGAGGCCGAGCAATAGTGGGCCGTCCTCCAAGAAAGCCGCAAGGACCGCCTTACGGTCGATATCGCCTGCCGCCAGTGCGGCCAGGGCTGCCTTCAGCGGCTCATTTCGCGGATTGCGCAGCGCGAAGTCGACCTCTGCTGCCGAGATCGCACATGTAGGGCCCGCCGGGTCGATGTAGAGCCACGAATCATGCTGGCGTCGCACCAACTCGAGTGCGCCGACCGCGGGCGTCACCATCGACCGAATACGCGTCCCCGGCGGGTACATCCGCGCGATTTCGTCGTTGCGGGTGTATGCAAACAACGCCCGGCCGCCTCCCGGCCCGGTGCCGCCGCCGATCTGCATTCGTGCCCCAGCCTCGAACTGCCCCGTCGCCGAGAGTTCCGAGCCGGTGATATCGAACAAGAGGTCACCGAACATGCACGTCCTCAGGACCTCGAGAGCACGTCGTTGTCCAGGCTCGGCGGCGAATGCGGCGACAGCCTGTCGGACGATTGTGTTGTCAACCAGTGTGTGGGCTTGGTCGCTCTGCCGCGTTTCGCCTTCGGTCAGATTGCTCGGCGTCGGTTCGGGGACCGCGTCGGCGAACCCGACTGCCGCGAATTCGACTTTGGCGAAATCCAACCGCTCATCGTTTCCAAGCGTGTTGTCGATGACGAAGGCGATATTGATCGGCAACGACCGCATTTGGGCATGAAACCGAGTTCCGACCAATCGCGCACACGCCACAATCACGTAAATCCAGACGAACGGTCCGTCCTCGTCGGTGGCCAAGAAATCATGCTGCGCCCTGGCCGTGTCGAACGCGTCGGGATAGTGGTATTTGATCGGGCGCTCCAGGCGCGCCACAAGGTAATCGTCGCGATCAGGACCAGGCATCTGGCGCAGGATGTTGGCACGAACCGGAAGTTGGCCCCCGAAGTCGGATGGGCCAAGGTCCAGACTACGAATGACAAACGTTGCCATTGCTCACCCTTTCAGTGACTTTCACTGTGTGCGTACGGATCTCGAAGCCGACGCCCGATGTTCACACCCGACCCGACGCCACTCAACGTGGCAAACCTCGGTCGGGCCAGTCGCCAAGACGTGCAAGGACGGACTCAGGTGGGCCGTCCAAGAGCAACTCATCCAATTCACCGTATGTCAACGGCAATAGCCGGTTCTCCGGCTGCATCCCGCCAACCTGAAGCACAAGATATCTGGTCGGATCTTCTCTTAGTTCGAACTTGGAAATATACCGACCCAGGGACGTCTGAACTACGCGTGGATCAAGTCCTGAGTCCTCCCACGCCCAGTAGATCGGGTCGATTCGGAGCTCGATCCTGAGGGAATCACCGATATCGGCTATTACATATTTTCCGGCATTATCGAGTGAGGTAAAGAATCCACGCAAGCTTTCGAACGGCTCGTTGCGATGCTCGGTGGTTGACCTGAGGACGTCATACCCACCGCCTTTTGCTTCGATGATGTACGCAGTCCAAGCCGGGGAGGGGTAACCGGCCCGCAAACTCAAACGGCCGCCCTCCCAGCACGGTTCATCCATCGGAGACTTCCCTGCATATGTATAAATCTGACGCCACTTCTCATAGTGGCCAAGTAACTCTTCGAGTCCTGCATCACGTCCGATGTCACCCGAAGTCATGTCGGCCTCCCGGTTCCCGTCCATCTGATTATCGTTCCCTGACTCCCCTCGCTGCATAAATCACCGCCGTCAACGGCGTTTGCGACACCAATCGGACAGACTCGGCCACGGCGAACACCTACCAAGGGTTTTCAGGTCGACGTAGCTAGCCGCGATTCTCCGGTGATGCGTAGCCAGGCGTGAACCCCTTCTCGTCAACGATCAGGTTCAACGCGCCCAGGTTGAACTCCTGAATATCGCCGAAGGTGATCTTGCTAAACCTAACCATTATGTCCTCGGCGCCCTGCTCCAGGGTTTTGCCATCCCAGTCGATGGGTATCGATACCGCCGCTTGTACGAGTGTCGATACCTAATCGGCCAATAACTCGCCGCGATCTTTCCCATAGACTTCGACAAGTTTGGCGGCGTCTACCCTGGGCACGGCGGTGTCCCTGATCGCCGCGATCACGGTAGCCTTCAGATGATCGTCGTCCACCTTCGCTCCTTATAGTCGTTGAAATATAACTCTTTCAGTGTCGGTTTGCGGATCAGCAATCACGATTCGAGTGACATTGGAATTATCCAGAGGTCTCGGTAGTTCTACCGTTTCCCGTACGTTCCCCGGTCTCAAGTTCGACCCAATTACAGCGTGCACTTCTCCAGCGACGCTATTGGCATAAGTTGCTGATACTTGGTCCCACCACCAGTCAGCATCAGCGTCCCGTGGAGACCATTTAGGCGGCACGATCAAACTGCCTAAATGACGTAGGAAATCATTGGGGCGGGGTAAATCGGCCAGGAGAATGTACGACAACTGGCAGCAAGGTCAGCGCGTTCGCAACTTGGGCTCGCACAGCTTCGCGCAACGCTGTTGAATTTTCAGGCAGCCTAGGTGCATCACCCGGTTCAGCCAGCAGCGCAACAGGTTTCGCCAGACCATCGACAGCCACTGAGCCAACGGGCTGAAGAATAGTGCCAGGAAGAAGCGCTATCTCCCGCTCATCAGGATGGCGGGCCAACTGAGCGATGCTGCGTCCGGTCATCGTCACAATCGCCACCAGTTGCTCGGCGGCGAAGTTTTCACTAGCAACCCTTGGATCAGCTGAGGTCGGTAAGACTTCCTGCAGAGTTATCACTGAAGTCATGCCTGCGCCAGTGGTTCCTCAATAGGTCACCCCAGGCGTGGCTGGAAGCGCGAGGATCGCGTCTATGAAACTCTGTGTCATCGTGTCGACCTAACCTCCTCGATCGCGGTGAGGGTGGCTGCGGCAGCTCGCCGCACAAACTCGGCGCCTCGCGCCTTTCCGTGCACATCCCACTGCCAGCTACCGACGTACGTCAATTCTGATTCCGGACGGCCTGGAAATCCAACCTCGATAATGTCGCTGTCAACCAGCAGTGGCGAGGGCGCTGCAACTATGGAGTATCCCCACGACGATCTCAGGGGAATTGCCGGTATAGTCCGGAAATTCGCTTCGATTCCCGAAGAAAGAATAAGCGTCGTGGTCGTCGGCGACGAGTCGATCCTGGACAGTGTCGTCGCGGAGGGTGTCGTCGTTGTCGATGACGATCGGTTTCATATGCCCGCTCCCAGCGTTGTCACTTGTCCCAATCGAGTAGTCCTGCCGTCTGCGGGGACCTTCATCACGATTGAGCGCATGGAGACTTGGTCGCCGAGTCGAACGCACTACAACTTTAACGTGGGATGCCTCGGTCAGAACCGGGGCGGAGGAATAGACGATCGTCTTGTTCGTGGCGGCGACATGATTCGGCGAAATCGATCGCTTGTTGCTCATCAGCCATAAAGTTTTCGTATTCTTCGTCGCTGATTTTGTAAGCTTCGATGTAATCGACCATGCTGTTACTTACCGGAATTGCCTCGAAATGTACGCCAGTCTCTCTATGGATACCCAACAGGTAACGATGTTCCCTCGAAATGTAGGTGTTATCGAATGTCACTTCGGCGCTCCATCATCTGGCTGGTTGTCATCAGGTCGTTTCGCTCCGCCTTCTGTCTGCGTCTCCCCAGTTAACGAGCCCCCGTTAGAGCCTCCGTCTCCAGGCAGTTCGGTCACCCTATAATCACTCCGGGGCACATCCCCGCCGGCGATCACGGCCTCCGGCATGCCCTTTGGCAGGAATCCCCCTGGAAGCCACTGCGAATTGGCACCCGCTTCGTTCCCGGATGGCACACGCAAATCATAGCTTCGTGGGTCGTCGATATCGACCCTCACGATATCGTATTCCTTGAAGAATCCATCGGGAAGGCCCAACGACTCTTCGATACGCCTGAGATCACCACCGGTTGCCGACATTAAATTGTCGAGCTCGGCGCTCGGAAAGACGAACGACGTACCATCCGTTTGCCCAATGCCCCATTGTTCCAAGTTATCTCTAACCATAAATCGCGTAACACCCTGATCAAATCGCTCAAGATGTCTCTCGATCTGGTCCGGTGACAGATATTCGCTGGGATCCGGCCTGTGCCCCTTCTCTGTTGCCAAAATCTGGTCGCGAAGCTCGTCGGTGAGGCCATGACCGGGTTGGTCGTCATGCGAGTCGTTCCGATCGTGGGGGTCATGCGGATCGTGCGGATCGCTGGAGTCATGCGGACCGCTAAGGTCACGGTCGCCAGGCGGTGTGTGGTCACCGCCGGAACCCGGTCCATCACCGCCCATGCCCGGACCGTCACCACCCGAACTGTGCAAGCCTCCAGATCCCTCACCAGAACCGTGTCCCGGACCTTCCCCACCCGGCCCGTGGCCATGCGAGGCGGCCCCGTCAACAGCTTCGGCACTGTGTGCGCCGACGCCTGCGGGAAGGAGGTCGTCCCCGGCGCCGCCGGCCGAGGACGCCATCCCGCCCAAGTCGGGCAGCTTCGGCACGCCTTCCCCAGCAGAACCTGCCGCCGAGGCCATCCCGCCCAGATCAGGCAACTTGGGTGCACCGGCCGCTCCCGCGCTCGGGCTTGTCACGGGCACCTCATGGCCACCCGGGCTCGGGCCGGCTGTCGGCGCGGGGGCTGTTTCTGGAACTCCGTGGCCGCCTGGAGTCGGCGCACCCTCACCCGAAGCTGCCGGTGTCGACGGCGCCTCGTGCGGAGCAGTCGAAGGGGCCGCAGGCGGCCGGCTCTCGGTCGGCGAAGTCGGTCGCGGAGCTTCCGGCGGCAGTGACGACGGCTCAGCCGGACGCGGAGCGGGTGCCGGCGTGGGCTCGCCCGGGCGCGGAGCAGGGGCTGGCACGGGTTCTGCGGGTCGAGGAGCCGGAACTTCTGGAGTCGGCGGTCGAATTTCGGGCGCTTTAACTTCTGGCACCGCACCCGCAACCCGGTCTGCCACACCGGGAAGGTGGTCCGCGACGTTCTCGAGCGCCTTCGTGGCGTTGGCGACCTTGGCCTCCGCCCCGCCGGGAATGAAGAAGCTCCCCACATCGGTGACCGTGCGCCCCAACGCCTCGGCGGGATTCGTCGACCACATGTCCCAGTGCGACACGTCTTTGCCGACTTGTTTCCACAGGTCCAAGACCCCGGGAGCACCTTCACCGCCCAGGCCCACCAGCGGGGCCACACCCTCTACTTCTTTATTGAGGTCGCCGAAGAAGCCCTTGGGGTCGACCAGGGCCCGGATCTGGTTGTACTTCCAGGCATCCTCGGCAAGGCCGCCGACAATTTCGCCGGCCTCGAGTCCGACACCCTTGAACGCCTGACCCACCTGATTGATCGCCCGGCCCACATCTGTGCCGTGCAGGAACTGGTCCCACACCTTGTCGGCGACAGGGGCCAGCCCCGACATGACGTTCTCGACCGCAGACACCTCGGTGGAGATCTGCGTCGCCAACGCCGACGCTTCGGCAGAAAAGCTGTCGACGACGGTCTTGATGTCGTCGGCGATCTGCTTGATCTCGTCTTCATCCTCGTCGGTGAGGATGTCCCAGATCTCCTTGATCCCGGTCATCGGATCGCAGATGCGCGAAAGGAGGTCGACGATCGCGGCATGCGTGGCGTCGATCTGCCCGGCGTAGGTTGTCAACGTCGATGCCAGACTGGCGGTGGCGGACATGATTTGACTGGCGGCTGAGAGCGACGCCGGGAACATCTGCCCCATCATCTCGCCTTCGGGAATCTGTTGGGTACCAACGATTCCCAAGGGTCCAGCGGCACTCGCCTCAGTCACCAGCAGCTGCGTGCCGGCAGCCACCCAGGCGCCGGCGGCGCTGCGCAGTTTCGCCGAGTCACCGTTGGGCCAGATCATGCCGATGTACTTGGCGACCCACCCCCACCCCGCGGGCGCGGAGTCTCCGGCACCGACCGACGACGGTGCCGACGACGCCGAAATCTTGCCGTTCGCCGTCGGCGCGGGCAACGGCTGGGCCCGCCCCGAGACATCTGACTGCGCCTCGGCTATCGAGTAGTTGAACGCCGACATCCGCACGCCGTCACCGAGATTGACCAAACCGTTGCGGGCAGTGGCCATGCCTTTGAGCAGGGCGTCGGCCGACCGGTCGTAGGCGTTACCCATAGCTTCACCGACCGGGTCGTTGCCGCACATCGACCCGCAACCCGACAGGGTCCCGCTCAGCGTCGACAACGTCAGACCGATGTCCTTGCCGACATCGACCAGGGAAGCCCCCGCGCCGTCGAGCGCAGCGGGATCAACGATCAGCGGAGCCATCGCCTACGTGGACCACATCTTCTGATTCGCCGCGATCACAGCCGTGTAGTTGCCGTGTGCACCCGAACCGGCCTTGTGCAGCTGGTCGAGCGCCTCACGCATCATCGCCGCTCCCCTGGTCCAGCGATCGTGGGCTTCGGTGTGAGCCGCCGCTCCCTCTCCCGACCACCTGACATGCAGGTTCTTGACCGTCGTGTCGATCTCGCTGAGCAGTGCTTCGGCCGTGCGCTGAAAGTCGGTCATCCGGTCCAGCGCGTCGGCGATCACCTCTGGATCCACAGCGAACTGCTCAGCCACGATAAACCCCGCGCAGGTTCTCCCCCGAAGCCTGTTCCTGGTCCTCGTAGCCTTTGCCGGCCTCGCCCAACAGATGGGCCATCGCCGCCAGGCCCTTCTCCACTTCGTCGGCACCCTGGTGCCACTTGGTCCAGACATCTGAGTAGGAACCCCCCGACGCGCCCTGCCAGGTCGCCAACATCGAGGTCACGGTGCCGTCCAAGGACTTCAGCTGCGCAAGCAGGTGGTCCGACGCCGCCGACAGCGCTTCACAGGTCGCCGCCAGAACGGCGGGGTCTACCTTCAGTTCTTCCCCGCTATCGGCCATAACGCGAGGCTAGCTACCCGACCGCATCATCTCAATTCACCTTTGCCGCGTGACCTGACTCGGCCGCCGGGGAGGGCGCGCGGCCACCCGGCCGTCCAGCGAAGCCACCTCAGCCTGGTAACACCGGCTCCGCACCGGGAAGCAGGAACGGTCGCACCTCCGACCAAGCCTGGTCGTCTTCGGCACCCGAACCCGAAAGTTGTTTGACGCCACGCTGATCCGCGACATACACCGTCGAAGGACTGGCCGCCACCGTCGTCACGGGCATCTGCAGATTGCGGCTGGGACCGTCGGAGTTGACCCCGTCGAGGTTCACATACGACACGGGGTGGGTGGGGTCGTTGCGGCTGACCACGATGTCGTCGCCAGTCCGCCACGACAGCGATACCACCGAGGAACCCAGCCCATATCCGAGGCGGCGCGGATAGGTCAGCGCGAATTCGCCGCCAGAAGTCTGCGCCACCCCAGCCAGAATCACTTGGCCCTCGACGACCATCGCGGCACGCGTGCCATCACGCGACAATTGCAGGTCGGCGATCGCACCGGGGAACTTCGTGGACACCGCGGTCGAATCGACCGGAATTCTGGCCGGCTGACCTGACGCCGCCTCTCTGATCACCCGCACCACGTTGTTGCCGTCGACCACCAGCCACACCGCCTGGTCAAGCGCCCAGGTTGGACGGGAGAGGCTGCGCGCATCGGTGGCCGGCACCGCTACTCCGCCGCTGTCACCGATCCACAATTCCGACGCCATATCCGGGGCACCGGCCCGCAGCGTCACCACCGAAGCCACCTGATGCCCGTCGCGCGAGAGCGCCGCCAAGATCTGGTCCTGCATCTGCCCGAACGTTCCCGGCACCCGGGTCGACCGCTGACCGTCCAGGAACATCAGGAATCCGCCGACCAGCGCATGCAGCCCGGCCGACGCACCGTCGGCCGCACCCGGATCCGTGGCTGCGACGTCGGAGGTGTCCCAGCCGTCGGCGAAGCGATCGTCGAGCGCGGCGCCATCGGCGCTGATGACATACGGACCCTTGATGTCGGCACGCGCGAGCGTCCAGATGATCTGCGCGGCAAGCAGTTGCCGACTATGAGGATCGGTGGTGGACAGGTTCTCCAGTTCGATCCGCGCGCCCCCGTACCCGCGTCCGATCCCGGTCTTGCCGCCATCGGCGCGGGTCACCGGTCCCCGCAGCCGCAGCGGCGGCCCCAGCATGTTGCGCACCGTGTCATTCATCTCCGGGCGCGGTCCGGTAATCAGTTTCGACACCAGTTCGGTGGCCAGCTGATCAGGGTCGGAGACTGCAACGTAACGAGGATCGGGCACCACCGTCTTGCCCGTGGGGTCGACGAAGTACAGCGTGTGCCGCTTATAGGTTTCCTGGAACTGTTGCCAGTCCAGGAAAACGCCGTTGGGTAATTTGTCGATCCGCCAGCCGTCGGTGGTTTTCACCAACTCGATTTGGCCCGGGTCGGGCAGTGCCCCCTCGGCGGTCTCGAAGACGCCGATATCGGAGAGCGAGCCGAGCATATCGGCCTGCATGGTGACCGAAACCCGATCAGCACCGCGAGTCTCGACAAACACCACCTGATCGATCAGCAGGGCGCTACCGGCATCGTCCCAGGCGTTGGACGCCGACTCGGTGAGGAACTGTCTGGCCGCCAAGTGCCGGTTACCGGGATCAGCGGTGGCCTTGAGGAATTCACGCAGCAGCAGATCGGGATCCATCCCCGGTGTCGGCTTGGGCAGGCTCGGCGGCGCCGGCAGATCCACGGTGCCGATCGCTTGCGGTGCAGACGAACTGGGTACGCCCGCACATCCAGCCAGCGACGTCGTGCAGAACGCCAGCACGCCAACCACCAGCAGGGTCAGCCAGCGCTTCACACGGTCTCCCCTGCGGGTTCGCGGTCGCGTTGACGCACCTGGTTGGCGGCTTTCGCCGAATCCCTGCGGTCGTTGCGCTCCGCCGCAATGGGTTTCATCGGTAGCGGACTCGTCGTCACTTTGTGCCCACGGACCAACGGCAGGGTGAGCCGGAAGCAGGCGCCTTTGCCTGGCTCGCCCCACGCCTCGAGCCGGCCCTGGTGCAGTCGCGCATCCTCGATGCTGATCGCCAGGCCCAGACCTGTGCCCCCCGAGCGGCGGACCCGCGACGGGTCTGACCGCCAGAACCGGCTGAACACCAGCTTCTCCTCGCCGGGACGCAGCCCGACACCGTAGTCGCGGACGGTCACCGCGACGGTGTCTTCGTCGGCAGCCATCCGGATCCGCACCGGCCTGCGCTCGGCATGGTCGATCGCGTTGGCGATCAGGTTGCGCAGAATGCGCTCGACGCGCCGCGCGTCGACCTCGGCGATCACCTCGTCCTCAGGCATCTCGACCAACAACTCGATGCCGGCGTCATCGGCGAGGTGCCCCACATTGCTCAGTGCGCTGTTGACCGTCGAACGCAGGTCCACCGCCTCGACCGACAGCTCGGCCACTCCGGCGTCGTGCCGGGAGATCTCCAGCAAATCAGTCAGCAGGGTTTCGAACCGATCCAGCTCGTTGACCATCAGCTCGGTGGATCGCCGCAACGCCGGGTCGAGCTCTTCACTGTGGTCGTAAATCAGGTCGGCCGCCATCCGCACCGTCGTCAGCGGGGTGCGCAACTCATGGCTGACGTCGGAGGTGAACCGGCGCTGCAGGTTCCCGAACTCCTCAAGCTGGGTGATCTGCCGTGACAGGCTCTCAGCCATGTCGTTGAACGAGACCGCCAGTCGCGCCATATCGTCCTCGCCGCGCACGGGCATCCGCTCGGTCAGGTGTCCTTCGGCAAAGCGCTCGGCGATCCGCGACGCCGAACGCACCGGCAGCACCACCTGCCGCGACACCAGCACCGCGATGCTGGCCAGCAGAACCAGCAGCACCAGGCCGCCGGTGGCCATCGTGCCGCGCACCAGCGAGATGGTGCTCTCTTCACTGGTCAGCGGAAAGATCAGGTAAACCTCGAGGTTCATCACCCGCGAGGACGTCGGGCTACCGATGATCAGCGCCGGCCCGGAGAAGCCGTCGGTGCGCACCGTGGCGTACTGGTAGCTCACCTGCCCGGCTTTGACGAAGTCGCGCAACGTCTTCGGCACCTCGTCGATGGGGCCGGCGGCGGTCGCAGCCCGCGGTCCGTCGCCGGGCACCGCCAGCACCGCGTCGAACGTTCCGGCCAGGCCACCGCCGGCGGCGGGATCGGTTTTCGACGTCAGTGTGTTGCGCGCCAGTTGCAGGCTGCTGTCCAGTGAGCGGGTCTCCTCACCGCCGACGATGCCGCTGACGGTGTTGCGGGCACGCTCGATCTCCTCGGTGGCGGCGCGCACCTTCACTTCGAGGATGCGGTCGGTGATCTGGCTGGTCAGGACGAAGCCGAGCACCATGATCACGGCGAGCGACAGCCCGAGCGTCAGAACCACCACCCGCAGTTGCAGCGAGCGCCGCCACGCTACGCCGACAGCTCGACTCAGCGCACTCAGACCGCGCAGTAAAGGTGCCGACCGCCGGTGGATGCGCCGATTCGAGCGGAGGATCATTTACGGCGGCCCGGCCTTGTAACCAACACCTCGAACGGTCAGCACGACCTGG
This sequence comes from Mycolicibacterium komossense, assembly GCF_025822605.1. Lineage (GTDB taxonomy): Bacteria > Actinomycetota > Actinomycetes > Mycobacteriales > Mycobacteriaceae > Mycobacterium > Mycobacterium komossense. The sequence goes on from NZ_JACKTY010000029.1 coordinate 144,831, forward strand.
GGGTTCTCCGGGTCCTTCTCGACCTTGGCCCGCAACCGCTGCACGTGCACGTTCACCAACCGGGTGTCGGCGGGGTGCCGGTATCCCCACACCTGTTCGAGCAGCACATCACGAGTAAACACCTGGCGCGGTTTGCGTGCCAGCGCCACCAGCAGGTCGAACTCCAGCGGGGTGAGCGAAATCTGCTCCCCCAGCCGGGTCACCTTGTGGGCGGGAACGTCGATGTCGACGTCGGCGATGGACAGCATCTCCGCGGGTTCGTCTTCGTTGCGGCGCAGCCTGGCCCGGACACGGGCCACCAGTTCCTTCGGCTTGAACGGCTTCATCACATAGTCGTCGGCACCGGACTCCAGACCCAGCACGACGTCGACGGTGTCGGTCTTGGCGGTCAGCATCACGATCGGCACGCCGGAGTCCGCCCGCAGCACCCGGCACACGTCGATGCCGTTCATGCCGGGCAACATCAGGTCCAGCAGCACCAAGTCGGGTCGCAATTCACGGACCGCGGTGAGCGCCTGGGTGCCGTCACCGACAACCGCGGTGTCGAAACCCTCTCCGCGCAAAACGATGGTGAGCATCTCGGCCAGCGACGCGTCATCATCGATGACCAGAATCCTTTGCCTCATGGAGTCCATGGTGTCACCAGAACGCGACAAAACTCCGGTACCACACGGGCGTTTCCCCGCAAAACCGGGCCCGACCATCCCGGCAACGGTCCCAAGCGCCGAAAATCGGGCCCAAGAGCGGTCAGCACCCGCCTGGTGATGGGGTCGACGCCGGCTGCGCGGGTCCGGTTGATGCGCCGAGGTGTCGTCGTCGAGGTGGTCGCGCTGAGTCCGAGCGACGGCAGTGATCCGGACCGGCTGGAGGTGACGGCTTCGGCGATGCGGTCCACGGCAGGCGACCTCTTCACGCCCCGGGCAGCGCCTGCCGTTGTCGCCGAACCGGTGACGATCTAGCGGTCGAGAGCGGTGAGAATCTCCTCGGCGGTCGCGCCGGGTGCGATCCTCAGCCACGGCCCGCCCCAGTCGGTGTCGACCAGCCCGGAGTAGACCGCGGCGGTGCGCTGCTGCAATTCGTCATCACGTTCGTAGGCGTCCCGCGCGCGGCCCACCTCCTGCTCAGCACGCTGACGCGCTCGCTCCCCGGCCAGTTCGGGCGAAACATCAAGGAGCAGTTGCCAATCCGGCATCGGCAGCTGCAGCCGCCGGTATTCCAGGCGGAACACCCAGTCCACCACCTCGCCGTGGGCGTCCTGGCCGAGCCGCGCCGCACTGTAGGCGGCATTCGAGGCCACATAACGGTCGAGCAGCACCACGTCGTAGTTCAGTCGAAGGTCGGCGATCTGGTCGGCGGCACCCGCTCGATCCAGCGCGAACAGCATGGCCATCGCATACACCGAACCGGCCAGGTCGCCGTGGTCACCGTGTAGCGCTTCGGCCGCCACATCGGCGGGCACCGACTGCCCGTACCGCGGGAAGGCCAACGTGGCCACCGACTTTCCCGCACTCTCGAGCCGTGATCGCAGGCCCTCGGTGAGCGTGCGTTTGCCTGCACCGTCGAGGCCTTCAATGACAATCAGCACGGGCGGCAGCCTAACTGCGTTCGCCGACCAGACACAAAGTGCCCCAGATCCTTACGGAAATGGGGCACTTTGTGTCTGCTCGCGAAATCAGTAGCGGTAGTGCTCCGGCTTGTACGGGCCGTCGACGTCGACGCCGATGTACTCGGCCTGTTCCTTGGTGAGCTTGGTCAGCGTGCCGCCGAGAGCTTCGACGTGGATACGAGCGACCTTCTCGTCGAGGTGCTTGGCCAGGCGGTAGACCTCGTTGTCGTACTCGTCGTTCTTGGTCCACAGTTCGATCTGCGCGATCACCTGGTTGGAGAAGCTGTTGCTCATCACGAACGACGGATGGCCGGTGGCGTTGCCCAGGTTCAGCAGTCGGCCCTCGGACAGCACGATGATCGAGTGGCCGTCGTCGAAGACGAACTCGTCAACCTGCGGCTTGATGTTGATCCGACGGACGCTCGGATCGCGCTCGAGGCGGGCCATTTCGATCTCGTCGTCGAAGTGGCCGATGTTGCCCAGGATCGCCTGGTGCTTCATCGACTTCATGTGCTCAAGGGTGACGATGCCCTGGTTGCCAGTGGCGGTGATGACGATGTCGGCCCAGCCGATCGCCTCCTCGACCGACTTGACCTCGAAGCCGTCCATCAGCGCCTGGAGCGCGTTGATCGGATCGATCTCGGTGACGGCGACGCGCGCGCCCTGCGCCTTGAGCGCCTCGGCGCAGCCCTTACCGACGTCCCCATAGCCACACACCAGGGCAGCCTTGCCGCCGATCAGGACGTCGGTGCCCCGGTTGATGCCGTCGATGAGCGAGTGCCGGGTGCCGTACTTGTTGTCGAACTTGCTCTTAGTCACCGAGTCGTTGACATTGATGGCCGGGAACGCCAGCTCACCAGCGGCGGCGAACTGGTACAGCCGCAGCACACCGGTGGTGGTCTCCTCCGTGACGCCCTGGACCGACTCGGCGATCTTGGTCCACTTGTCCTTCTCGGTCTCGTAACGCGCCCGGACCAGCCCGAGGAAGACCTTCCACTCATCGGAGTCGTCGTCCTCGGTGGGGGGCACCACGCCGGCCTTCTCGTACTGCGCGCCGCGCAGCACCAGCATGGTGGCGTCGCCACCGTCGTCGAGGATCATGTTCGCCGGTTCGCCGGGCCACGTGAGCATCTGCTCGGCCGCCCACCAGTACTCCTCCAGCGACTCACCCTTCCACGCGAAGACCGGGGTGCCCTTGGGCTCCTCGGGAGTCCCGTGCGGCCCGACAACCACTGCGGCCGCCGCGTGGTCCTGGGTGGAGAAAATGTTGCAGGACGCCCAGCGGACCTCGGCGCCGAGGGCGACGAGGGTCTCGATCAGGACGGCGGTCTGGATGGTCATATGCAGCGATCCGGAGATGCGCGCACCCTTGAGTGGAGCGACCTCGGCGTATTCGCGGCGCAGCGACATCAATCCGGGCATTTCATGCTCGGCGAGCCGGATCTCTTTCCGGCCGAATTCCGCGAGTCCGAGGTCGGCGACCTTGAAGTCGATCCCGTTTAGAACGTCGGCGGTCAGTGTCGGTGCAGTCATGTAGAGCCCCTTTTCATTCGTCAATTGCTCATGAGCGCACAGATGCGCGTGGCGACACCCATGCAGATACCCATAGCCTGCGGGCTCGCGGGACAGGCGCTAAGGCGCACTGACAGCTACGGAGTATCTATAACACCGTAGCGTTCGGCGAACGGTGTCATCAATCTGGCCAGGTCCCGCGCGACGTCATGGTCGGACTCCGGCGGCATCGAGACATAACTCATGGCCAACCGCACGATGGCTCTGGCCAGGACGCCGGCATCGTCGGCGCTGCACTGCACCCAGCTGTGGGTGAAGGACTCCGTCAGCCGCGACGACGCCCGGGAAATGATCGGCGCGCTGTCGGTGGTGATGATCTGCAGTAGGTCGGGTTTTGCCGCACCGGTCAGCAGAGAGATCACCAACGGGTCCGACGCGGATTCGGCGAAGAAGGCACGGAAGCCCTCCAGGAACGCCGCTTCGACATTCCCGACATTGGAGTAGATGGCGTCGTCCACCGCGTCGACCAGGCGGTCGGCCAGGCGCAGGGCGTATCCCTGCGCCAAACCCTGCCGTGAGCCGAATTCGTTGTAGATCGTCTGCCTGCTGATCCCGGCCACCGTGGCGACGTCGGCCAGGGTGATCGACGACCAGTCCTTGGTGCCGAGGAGATCGCGCATCGCGTCGAGAACCAGGTCACGCAACAGCACGCGCGACGCCTCGGCGTAGGGAACCCGTACGGGTCTACCCTCGCTGCCTGTTCTGTCCCTGCGGGCCCTTGCCACAGGGGCGACACTGACACCAACCAGGGCAGGCGTCAACAGGGCAGGCCCGTCATGGCCGGGCAACTTCGATCATCTCGAAGTCGGATTTGGCGGCGCCGCAGTCCGGGCAGCTCCAGTCTTCGGGGATGTCGTCCCACCGTGTGCCAGCGGCAATACCGTCTTCGGGCCAGCCTTTGGCCTCGTCGTACTCGAACCCGCACTGGAAACAGCGGAACAGTTTGTAGACCTCGTCCGATGTCGTCATGCGCTCACTCCTGTCATCTCGAAATCGATCTTCTCGCGCACCCCGCAGTCGGGGCAGCACCAGTCGTCAGGAATCTGGGCCCACGGGGTACCTGGCGGAAACCCTTCCCGCGGAGCACCTTTGGTCTCGTCGTAGACGTAGTCGCAGACAGGGCACCGGTAGCACGCCATCAGCTGACCGCCCCATAGCGAGCGAGGATCTTCTCCCGCCGACGGGGATCGATGTTGACCCGCGTGATGTCGCCGTCGTAGTGGTCAAGAACACGGTGATCCATCACCTTTCGCCAGAGCGGCGGGAAGTAGGTGAGGCTGATCATCGATGCGTAGCCGCTGGGCAGGTTGGGCGCACCGTCCATGCTGCGCAGCGTCTGGTACCGACGCGTGGGGTTGGCGTGGTGGTCACTGTGCCGTTGCAGATGATAGAGGAACAGGTTGGTGACGACGTGGTCGGAGTTCCAGCTGTGCTGCGGTGAGCAGCGTTCGTAGCGGCCACTTTCCATCTTCTGGCGCAGGAGTCCGTAGTGCTCGAGATAGTTGACCGTCTCCAGCAGGCCGAATCCGTAGATGGCCGAGATGACCATGAACGGGATGACTCCCCAGCCGAAAATCGCGATCAGCACTCCCCAGAACACCGCTGACATCGCCCATGCGTTGAGCACGTCATTGCTGGGGTGCCATACCTTTTTGCCCTGCCTGCGCAACCGCGCCGCTTCGAGCTCCCACGACGACCTCAGACTGCCAAATACACTGCGGGGCAGGAATTCCCAGAATGTCTCACCGAAGCGGGCCGAGGCCGGGTCCTCCGGAGTAGCGACGCGGACGTGATGGCCGCGGTTGTGTTCGATGTAAAAGTGGCCGTACCAGGTCTGAGCCAGCGTGATCTTCGAGAGCCAGCGCTCCAGGGAGTCCTTCTTGTGCCCCAATTCGTGTGCGGTATTGATCCCGATGCCGCCGAGGGTGCCCACCGACAGGGCCAGGCCGATCTTGGCCACCCAACTCAGGCCACCGTCGTAGCCCAGCCAGCTCAGGTCTGACGCCGTGAACAGATAAGCCCCGACGATGACGCTGGCGTACTGGAACGGGATGTAGATGTAGGTGCACCGTCGGTAGTACTTGTCGTTCTCCAACCGCTCCATCACCTCATCCGGTGGGTTCTGACCGTCCGGGCCGAAACGCAGGTCGAGCACCGGCAGCAGGACATAGACCAGAGCCGGCCCGATCCAGAAGAAAGCCTGCGAGGCCGTGGTCCAGCCGACATGGTTCAGTGCCCACACCAGGGGCATCACGGTGAACAGCGCGGTGGGTGCGATCAGCCCCATCAGCCACAGCCGGCGCTTTTTATCCCGCCACTGCTCGGCCGCTACCGGTCCGTTGTGTTCGTCCAACTGCGATGTCACGACTACCACCTTCTGGAAGATCCGCCTTCGAATGAACTTGACTATAGATAAGATTTTGTCGACCGTCTAGACACAGAGGCATTATTTGTAAAGTAGACGGTGACACCGCCCGACGAATGACTGGAGGTCATACTCCCGTCACCGTTGCCCAGCCGATTCCCAGCAAATGTGGGCGGTACCGCGCGTAACGTCGCGAGCATGGGGAGGACCAAGGAACAAGACGCCGTGGTCATCGGCGCCAGCATCGCCGGGCTCTGTGCCGCACGGGTGCTTTCCGACCACTATCGACAGGTCATCGTGTTCGAACGCGACGAACTGCCCAGCGCTCCCGCGCAGCGCGCGGCGGTACCTCAGGGCCGGCACGTGCACCTGCTGATGGCACGCGGCGCCGCCGAATTCGACGGCCTTTTCCCCGGCCTGCTCGACGACATGGTCGCGGCCGGTGTGCCCATGCTGGAGAATCGCCCGGACTGCATCCACTTTGGTGCAGCCGGCCACGTACTGGGCACCGACCACACGCTCCGCAACGAGTTCACCGCCTATGTACCGAGCCGGCCGCATCTGGAATGGCAGATCCGGCGGCGGGTGGAGGCCATCCCCAATGTGCAGATCCGGCACGTCGGCGTCGCCGAACCCTGCTACTCCCCCGCCGAAGAGCGAGTGACCGGTGTTCTGCTGGACGCCAACGATGTCGAGTCCGCCGAGGACACCGCCGTACCCGCAGATCTTGTGGTCGACGCCACCGGTCGCGGTACCCGCTTGCCGGTGTGGTTACAGCAGTGGGGTTTCGAGCGGCCACCCGAGGAGACCGTCGACGTCGGGATCGGATACGCCAGCCAGCAGGTGCGAATTCCGGCCGGACTCATCGAGGAAAAGGTGGTGGTGGCCGGCGCCTGCCGCGAGCAGCCACTCGGCCTCGGGATGCTGTACTACGAGGACCACACCTGGACCGTTACCACCTTCGGGATCGCCAAAGTTGAACCACCACAAAGATTTACGGAGATGTGCGCGCTGGCCGACGATATCCTGCCTGCACACGTGAGCGCCGCGCTCCGCGCCGGCACCCCGGTCGGCGACGTGGCATTTCACAAATACCCGGTCAGCAGGTGGCGCCGCTACGACAAGCTCAGCCGCTTCCCAACCGGGATCATTCCGTTCGGCGACGCCGTGGTCAGCTTCAACCCGACCTTCGGCCAGGGCATGACGATGTCGTCGATCCAGGCCCGCAACCTGCGCACAGTACTGGAATGCGGTGACTCGGACATCGCCACCCGGCTGGCCAAGGCCACCGCGAAGACGACCTATCCGGTGTGGACGATGACGGCCATCGGCGACCAGGTCCTGCACCTGGCGCCGGGCCCGAAGCCGTGGTGGTACGGCCCGGTCGGCGGTCTGTTCGACCAGTTTCTCGGTGCAGCGGAGACGGATCCCGTTCTGGCCGAATGGTTTCTGCGGCGTTTCAGCCTGCTGGACAGCCTCTACATGGTCCCATCACCGACATTGGTCAGTCGGACGGTGCGGCACAACATGCGGCTGTGGTGGGCGCAGCGAGCCCACGCCAAAGCCGGTTAGCCGGTCAGCGCCCGGTCCAGATCCGGTTCCAGGTAGATCACCCGCGCGGCGGGAACAGCGGCGCGGACGGCGGCCTCCGCAGCGTTGATGGTCGCTGCCACCGTGGATAACTCGGTGGTCGGCGCGAGCGCGATCTTGGCGGCCACCAACAATTCGTCGGGTCCCAGGTACTGGGTGCGGATGTGGATCAGCCGATCGACGTGCTCGGTCTGCTCCAACGCCTGCCGAATAGCCTGGTCCTCCGCACTGGTGGCACCCTCGCCGATCAGCAGGCTATGCATCTCGACCATCAGGATCACCGCGATGACACCGAGCAGGACGCCGATGGCCGCGGTGCCGATACCGTCCCAGACCGGGTTACCGGTCAGCACCGTGAGACCGACACCGGCCAACGCAAGGACGAGCCCGATCAGCGCGCCGGTGTCCTCGAGTAGCACGACCGGCAGTTCCGGGTTGCGGGAAGTCCGGATGAACCGCCACCAACTGCCGTCGCCTTTCAGCGGCCGGGATTCGACCATCGCGGTGCGAAAGCTGTACGACTCCAACAAGATTGCAACCACCAGTATCACAACGGCGACCAACGGCGAGGTGAGTTCCGCGGGGTGCGAGATCTTGTGATACCCCTCGTAGAGGGCGAATACCGAACCCAGGGTGAAGAGTACGAGCGCCACCACGAAGGAGTAGAAGTACCGGCTGCGACCGTACCCGAACGGATGCAGGGCATCGGCCTCCCGGCGGGCCTGGCGCTGCCCGAACAGCAGCAGCGCCTGATTCGACGTATCGGCCACGGAGTGCACCGCCTCAGCGAGCATCGACGAGCTCCCGGTGATCAGGAAGCCGACGAATTTCGCGACGGCGATGCCGGCATTGGCCGCCAGTGCGGCCACGATGGCACGGGTACTCCCGGCAGTCGACATGGTGGCGCTCCTCGCTCAAATACCTACGGTCGCCCGAAACAGTTGGGTCGGGCGGTCTGCGACCAGTCGGATGGGCCCGTCGTCGGCGGATACCCAGGCTGCCGCGCCGCGCTCGAGCGTCAAGGTGTCCGACTTCGCCCGCACGACGGCACCGCCCTCCGCGCACACCAGGATCTGCGGTCCATCATGACGACAGGGAGCGTCCACTTCGTGGCCGAGGTTCTCGCCGTCGAGCCGCAGCACCGAAACAGCGAATTCTACTGCCGGGGTGAGGTATTCGAGATCGAACCCCTCCTGGTCGAGTCGTGGATGCAGCGACTCCGCCGAGGCCGGCGTGAAGTCCAGCACCCGCAGCAGTTCCGGCACATCGACGTGCTTGGGGGTCAACCCCCCACGTAACACGTTGTCGGAGTTCGCCATCACCTCGAAGCCCACACCACGCAGGTAGCTGTGCAGATTTCCGGCGGGCAGGTAGATGGCTTCGCCAGGGGCGAGCTGCAACCGGTTCAGCAGCAGGGCGGCCAGCACGCCCGCGTCGCCGGGGTAGCGCTCACCGAGTTCCAAGACCGTCCTGGCTTCGTCAGCGAATTCGGTTGCACCCGAACGCAGATAGTTCACCGCCCCGTCGAGGACGGCGGGCACCAGCGCATCGAGGTCAGGTTGCGGCGCGGTAATCCAGGTGGTGAACAGCGTCCGAAGACCGTCAGCCGCGGACTGGCCGACCAATAGCTCGACGAAGGGATCGAGTTCCGGCACCGCCAGCGCCCGCATCAGCTCCACGGTCCGGGCCACCGGCCGGAATCCCGCCAACGCTTCGAACGGCTCGATCGCGACGAGCAACTCAGGTTTGTGGCTGCGGTCACGGTAGTTGCGGACCGGCGACGACAACGGGACGCCCATCCGGTCCTCGTTCTGGTATCCCACCACCGCTTGTTCGGTACTCGGATGGGCCTGCAGCGACAGCGGCTCGTCGGCGGCCAGCACCTTCACCAAAAACGGAAGCACGTCGCCGAATCTGTCCCGGACCGACGGCCCGAGCTGTCCCTCGGGATCATCGCGCAACACGTCCAGCAGCGAACGTTCGCCGTCTTCGGTCTCCACGAACGCCGGGTCTGCCGGGTGAGCTCCCAGCCACAACTCTGCTTCCGGATGCGCGGTGGGCGCCGGACGGCCCGTGAAATCGGCGATCGCCGTGCGCGATCCCCAGGCGTAGGTGCGGATAACTCCGCGTAGCAACTCCACTAGCTCTTCCCCGTCATCCCCGCGCCAGCCGTAGGTACACGGCTGCCATTTCCACCCGCACCGCGAGCATCGCCAACTGCTGCTCGGGCCGGCCGGTATCCACCGGAGCCGATATCGGATCCGGCACATCTTCCACCCCGACCACATCGACGTCCCCCAGGCCGGCGACTCGCGCCACCACCACCTGACGCTCCGCGGCCATTGTCAACGCCAACACCCGCAGCCGGTCAGGCAGCGGGCCGTCCAATTCCTCGTCGTGGAACAACGCCTGCACAGAATCGACATCTCCGGAGTTGTCCGACCGCAGGGCGACCAAGGCATCGGCCAACCCGGCGGCACCGACCGCCTTGTGGGCGATCCGCAACAGCACCGCGGCACCGTGTCTGGCCAGAGCGAGCGTGGCCGCGCTGTCCCCGGTCAGCACTACGCTGCGGCCGGTCATCCGGTCGGCGAGGGCCTTGGCCGCGTTGGTGAACACCTCACGACCGGCACTGTTGCGCAGTGCTTCCGCGTCCAGCTGATCGGCGAGGGACATCAGGTCCACCGCAGCTGCCGACCGGGAATCCAGCGCCTGCATCGTCGCCAATCCCGCGGCCAGATAGCGGCACAGACCGAAATCATCGGGTACCCACAGCCGCGGTGCCAGCACGGCCGCCCGGCCCGCCGTCACATCGCGCAGCGGACCTTCGTGTGGCGCCGCGATGACGACGCTGGATCCCCGCCGCACACCGGTGGCCGCCGCGGCGACCAGCGCTGGGTCGGCAGGATCATCGCCGGCGATGACGAGGACGTCGAGGGGGCCGATCCACGGCGGCGTCTCGGCGGCCACGACGATCGGCTCGGCGGCAGACCCACCGAGGACTGCAGTGAGCATGGCGCCGGCCGAAGCGGCGGCGCCCCGGCCGGAAACCCAGATAACCGAGCGCGGCCGTTGATCGCTGCGCAACGATTCCAGCGCGCCTTCGGCGACGGCGGTGGCGGTGGCCCGTACCTGGGCGCCTGCCATCGACGCCGCGCGCAACAAGCCCTCGCGGTCCGCGGCGATGAGCCCCTCGGTGTCGTCGAGATCTATGCCGGCGCGCAGCGCACTCATGGCACCGCCTGCCTGCGGGCGTTCGTCTCGACGATCTCGGCTGCCACCTGCTCGACGAGTGCATTGACTTCGTCAACGGTGCGGGCCTCGACGTTGAGCCGTAACAGGGGTTCGGTGTTCGACGTCCGCAGGTTGAACCAGCTGCCGTCCCCGAGGTCGACCGTGACGCCGTCCAGGTGGTCGATCGAATGAATCCGGGTACCAAAGCTTTTCAGCACTGCCTCGACGCAGGCCGGGGCGTCGGCGACGGTGTAGTTGATCTCACCGGATGGCTCGTAGCGCTGGTAGTCGGCTGTCAGTTCCGACAGTGGCCGGTCCTGCCCGCCGAGTTCGGCCAACACATACAGTGCAGCCAGCATCCCGGAGTCGGCCCCCCAGAAGTCGCGGAAATAGTAGTGCGCCGAGTGCTCGCCGCCGAAGATGGCTCCGGTCTCGGCCATCAAACCCTTGATGTACGAGTGGCCGACCCGCGACCGAATGGCCGTGCCGCCCCGTTCGATGACCAGCTCGGGTACGGCGCGCGAGGTGATCAGGTTGTGGATGATGCTGGCGCCGATCTCACGATGCAGCTCGCGCGCGGCGACCAGGGCTGTCACCGCAGACGGCGAGACCGGCAGGCCCCGTTCGTCCACCACGAAACAACGGTCGGCGTCGCCGTCGAAGGCCAGGCCGATATCGGCGCCGGTTTCGACGACGAACTTCTGCAGATCGACCAGGTTCGCCGGATCGAGCGGGTTGGCCTCGTGGTTGGGAAACGAGCCGTCGAGCTCGAAGAACAGCGGGAGCACCGTGAGGGAAGGAATCGCCCCGAGCACTGCGGGCGCGGTGTGACCGGCCATGCCGTTACCCGCGTCGACAGCCACCCGGAGCGGGCGCAGATCGGTGACGTCGACCAACGACCGCAGGAACTGGCCGTAGTCGGCTAGCACGTCCTGGTCGGAAAGCGTGCCTGCCGGGCCGTCGAATTCGGGTACGCCCGCGACGACTTCCTCACGGATGGTGGAGAGGCCGGTGTCCTGTCCGACGGGCTTGGCGCCCGCTCGGCACAGCTTGATGCCGTTATAGGCAGCCGGGTTGTGACTGGCGGTGAACATCGCCCCCGGACAGTCCAGATGTCCCGACGCGAAGTACAGCTGGTCGGTCGAGGCGAGCCCGATGCGGATGACATCCAAGCCCTGAGCCGTGACACCGGCAGCAAACGCCGCAGCCAGAGCTGGGGAACTCTCCCGCATGTCGTGGCCGATGACCACCCGGTCGGCGCCATGGGCCTCGTCGCGCACCAATCGCGCAAACGCGCCACCGACCTCGGAGACGAAGGCTTCGTCGATTTCCTCGCCGACGAGACCACGCACGTCGTAGGCCTTGATGACACGGGCAACCGACTCAGCGGACCTCACGGACAGCGACATCAACAGCACTCCTGACGGATGGACTTTGCACGCCAGCCTAGCCGTTCGACCCGTCGGGTTACGCCGTCAAATCCGCGCACTGGGCTTTACCTCGGTACAACCTCGGGGGTGCGAACGAGTCGACCGCGGCTCAGTCGGTCAGGTCGGGCAGCACCCGGAGATGACCGCGCCTACGGCCGGCACCGCCAGGCCGGTGTGCTGGCGCCGCCAGCACACCCGCGCCGGTCACGGACGCATGCACCGTCGGGTGGCCGACCGGATCGGAGAAGCCGTTGACGGGAGGACCCGAGGGCAACCCGTCCCGGCCTTCACGCACCGCGTCCGCCAAGGCCACCAGGTCATCCTCGTCGGGATGAGTGGGCAGGGGGCCGGCGTGGCGCACCAGCTCCCACCCGCGGGGGGCGGTGATCCGGCCGGCGTGGGTGACACAGAGATCCCAGGAGTGGGGCTCGCGGACGGTGGCCAACGGGCCGACGACGGCCGTCGAATCCGAGTAGACGAACGTCAGCGTCGCCACCGCATAATGCGGGCACCCGGGCCGGCAGCAGCGACGGGGAACATTCACGTTCGTGAGGCTATCGTGCGGAAACCCCCGCAGAGTGCCGGACACGCGCACCTGTCACCGTGGCGATGTCGAACCGTTACGATCGCCCGGTGGCTGATTCCCCCAGCTCTCGACGCGGCCGCGCAGGCATCCGGTCGGCATCCCGGCACGGTCGCGAAGTCCGAGGCCCGCTGCTGCCGCCGACGGTGCCGGGCTGGCGCAGCCGCGCCGAGCGCTTCGACATGGCAGTGCTGGAGGCCTACGAGCCGATCGAACGGCGGTGGCAGGACCGGGTTTCGACACTCGATGTCGCCGTCGATGAGATTCCTCGCATCTCGCCGCGAGATCCCGAGAACGTGCAGTTCCCGCCGGAAGTGGTCGCGGACGGGCCGATCGCGCTGGCCAGACTGATCCCAGCGGGTGTCGATATCAGGGGAAACGCAACGCGGGCGCGAATTGTATTGTTCCGCAAGCCCATTGAGCGCCGAGCCAAAGACTCGACCGAACTGACCGAACTGTTACACGAAATCCTGGTTGCTCAGGTCGCCACATACCTTGGCGTCGAGCCGTCCGTTATCGACCCGACGATCGACAACGACTGACGGCTCAGGTCAGATAATTCCGCGCTTGAGTCGACGACGCTCCCGCTCGGAGAGTCCACCCCAGATGCCGAAGCGCTCATCGTGGGCCAGCGCGTAATCGAGGCACTGGTCCTTCACCTCGCAACCAAGGCAGATGCGCTTGGCCTCACGGGTGGAGCCGCCCTTCTCGGGAAAGAAGGCCTCTGGATCCGTTTGCGCGCACAATGCGCGGTCCTGCCATTGGTTCTCTTCGGATTCCGGTTCCAGTTCGTAGCTGTCGGCCACCAAACTCAAATGCGGCCGGGCCGGAGTCTCCGGGGTCAACGGGATCATGTTGGTATGGGCCGTGTTTCCGATTGCGGCACTACCAATTGCGCCAACAAGGTGCTCATAGGACATGTTCCGCCTCCTCACCTTGGTTTCATCAATGCTGAATGTGCCCCACTATTAATCTCCGGTCATTCCAATTCGAACATACGATCGAATCTCGGTCTGCGACACCGGAACCGGCAGCCCAACCGGGAAATGACACTGATGTGATTAGACACGGGTTAGCTGCAGAGGTCAAGGGGGAGAACTGGAATTCATACCATTGACCGCCGACAATTCCGTGTGTCGGTCCCTGGGCGTGTCGGGACTGTGATCTTACAGTGACCCCGAGGGGCTACCAACCGGTGATTGAACCTACCGGGTCGCCAGGGCCGCGCGCGACACACCCCCACTCCGCCGTCCATGGTTCGAACTCCTCCACCCTGCTCGTTCCTCGCAGCGCATCGTCGTCCGACTAGTGTCATTCGGTGTGAAGGTGACCGTTCTCGTCGGCGGCGTCGGCGGCGCACGCTTCCTGCTGGGCGTCCAAAAGCTACTCAGGCAGGGCCAGTTCGCCGACCCGGTCGGTGCGCAGCACGAACTGACCGCCGTGGTCAACATCGGCGACGACGCCTGGATGCACGGAGTGCGGATCTGCCCCGACCTGGACACCTGCATGTACACCCTGGGCGGCGGAATCGACCCCGAGCGAGGCTGGGGCCACCGGAACGAGACCTGGCACGCCAAGGAGGAACTGGCCGCCTACGGTGTGCAACCCGACTGGTTCGGCCTGGGCGATCGCGACCTGGCCACGCATCTGGTGCGCAGCCAGATGCTGCGGGCCGGTTACCCACTGTCCGCGGTGACCGAGGCGCTGTGCTCGCGCTGGACGCCCGGCGCGCGGCTACTCCCGGCCAGCGACGACCGCAGTGAAACGCACGTCGTCATCACTGATCCCGAGAGCCACGAGCAGCGGGCCATCCACTTCCAGGAATGGTGGGTGCGGTATCGCGCCGGGGTGCCCACCCACAGCTTCGCCTTCGTCGGCGCCGAAAAAGCCACCGCGGGGCCGGATGTCGTCGACGCCATCATGGCCGCCGATATTGTCTTCTTCGCCCCGTCGAACCCGGTGGTCAGCGTCGGCGCAATCCTCGCGATCCCTGGTATCCGGGGCGCGCTGCGCTCGACCACCGCGCCCGTGGTCGGGTACTCACCGATCATCGGGGGAAAACCGTTGCGCGGGATGGCCGATGAATGCCTCACCGTGATCGGCGTCGAGTCGACATCCGAAGCGGTCGGCCGGCACTACGGTGGCCGATCGGGAACGGGCCTGCTGGACGGCTGGCTGATCTCCCAAGACGACCATGCCGAGATCGACGGTGTCGCAGTCCGTTCCATCCCCCTGCTGATGACCGAACCGTCCGCCACTGCGGCGATGGTGCGCGCCGGCCTCGAGTTGGCCGGCGTCTCGACGGAGGGCCTGTGAACAGCCTCGGCCCTCAAGGCGGCAACGAACACGGGGCCGCGGCGGCCATCGAGATCCTGCCGGTGCCTGGCCTTCCCGAGTTCCGCCCCGGTGACGACCTGACGGCGATACTCGCCGCCGCCGCGCCGTGGCTGCGCGACGGGGATGTGGTGGTGGTCACCAGCAAGGTGCTGTCCAAATGCGAGGGCCGGATCGTGGCGGCGCCGTCGGATCCCGAGGCCCGCGACGACCTGCGGCGCAAGCTGATCGACGGCGAGGCGGTGCGGATACTGGCCCGCAAGGGCCGAACCCTCATCACCGAGAACAACCTCGGCCTCATCCAGGCCGCGGCCGGTGTCGACGGTTCGAATATCGGGACCTCCGAATTGGCGCTGCTTCCGGTCGACCCCGACGGGAGCGCCGCCCGGCTGCGCAGCGGGCTCCGCGAAAGCCTCGGCGTCTCAGTCGGGATCGTCATCACCGACACCATGGGCCGAGCCTGGCGCAACGGTCAGACCGACGCCGCCATCGGCGCGGCAGGCATTCCGGTGCTGCATGGCTACGCCGGCGCGGTGGACAAACACGGCAATGAACTGTTGGTCACCGAAGTCGCCGTCGCCGACGAGATCGCCGCGGCGGCCGACCTGGTCAAGGGGAAGCTGACCGGCATCCCCGTCGCGGTGGTGCGTGGACTCACCCTGACCGACGACGGCTCCACGGGACGCAATCTGCTGCGCCCTGGCGAGGACGATCTGTTCTGGTTGGGCACCGCCGAGGCCATCGACCTCGGCCGTCGGCAGGCGCAATTGCTGCGGCGCTCCGTGCGGCAGTTCAGCCCGGCGCCCGTCGAACCGAGCGTCATCGAGGGTGCTGTCGCCGAAGCGCTGACCGCGCCAGCGCCGCACCACACCCGTCCAGTACGATTCGTCTGGCTACAGTCCCCGCAGCGGCGAACCGCGTTACTCGATCAGATGAAACAACAGTGGCGCACCGATCTCCGCGGCGACGACACACCGGCAGAGGCGATCGAACGCAGGATCGCCCGCGGCCAAATCCTCTATGACGCACCAGAAGTGGTGATCCCGTTCATGGTTTCCGACGGCGCCCACAGCTATCCGGACGCGGTCCGCACCGCGGCCGAGCACACCATGTTCACCGTGGCGGCGGGCGCGGCCATCCAAGGTCTACTGGTGGCGCTGGCGGTCCGCGGGGTGGGTAGCTGTTGGATCGGGTCCACCATCTTCACCCCCGATCTGGTGCGCTCCGAACTCGACCTGCCGCTGGACTGGGAACCGTTGGGCGCCATCGCCATCGGGTATCCGCCCGAGGAAGATGCGGCCGGCCGGCCCCGCGAGCCTGCGGTGGTGGACAACCTGCTGCTACGCCGATGACGTTGCGCGACTCGGTGATCGACACCCTGACCGAATGGTCGGCCCCCGACCCCGGCCAGGATTCAGTGCGCCACGCCGTGTTGGCGTTCGTGATGGCCAGAGCGGATTGCTGTGCACGCGAATGTGAACCGGGGCACGTCACCGCATCGGCGGCGGTGCTTGACGACAGCGGTACCCGGGTACTGCTGACGCTGCACCCGCGGTTGGGCCGTTGGGTTCAACTCGGCGGACACTGCGAGATCGGCGACGCCGACATCGGCGCGGCCGCACTCAGGGAGGCCACCGAGGAATCCGGTGTCGCCGGCCTCACGTTGGGGCGCCTGGCTGCGGTTCATGTACACCCGCTGACGTGCTCGCTGGGTCTGCCGACTCGGCATCTGGACCTGCAGTTCGTTGCCTACGCGCCGCCGAGTGCCGAGATCGCGATCAGCGATGAGTCACTGGATCTGCAGTGGTGGCCCGTCGACGGATTGCCGCCGGGCACCGATGCCGCACTGGAGTATCTGGTCGGTCGCGCAATCGCCGCAGCGTGATTCGCGCCGAGGTCAGATATCGCTGGAGTAGCGGATACCGAGATCCGGCACCTTGACGCCCGGCCATACCCGCGCGCCGCGCAGCAGCTCGCAGCGCGCGCCGATATCGGCACCGTCGCCGATCACGCCGTCGCGGATCAGCGCACGCGGACCGATGCGGGCACCGAACCCGATGATCGAGCGCTCGACCGTCGCGCCGGCCTCGATGTGTGCGCCGTCGAAGATCACGGCACCATCGAGCCGAACGCCCGGGCCGATCTCTGCGCCACGGCCTACCACGGTGCCGCCGATGAGCAGCGCACCGGGAGCGACAGACGCACCGTCGTGGACGAGGAACTCACCGCGGGGCTTGGTCAGCGCCGGTGAGGGCGCGATACCGCGGACCAGATCCGAGGACCCGCGGACGAAGTCTTCCGGAGTGCCCATATCGCGCCAATACGAGGTGTCGACGTAGCCGCACACCTTGAGACCGTCGGAGAGCAGTGTCGGGAAAACCTCACGTTCGACGGACACCTCACGATCGCGTGGGATCCGGTCAATGATCTCGCGGTTGAAGACGTAGCAGCCGGCGTTGATCTGGTCGGTCGGCGGATCCTGGGTCTTCTCCAGGAATGCCAGCACCCGGTTGTCGCCGTCGGTGGGCACGCAGCCGAACGCCCGCGGATCGCTCACCCGCACCAGATGCAGCGTCACATCAGCCTGGTGGCTGGCGTGGTGATTGAGCAGCTCACCTAGGTCGGCGCCGGAGAGCACATCGCCGTTGAAGATGATGGCAGTGTCGTGGCGCAGTTTGGGGGCGACGTTGGCGATACCGCCGCCGGTACCGAGTGCCTCCTCTTCGAAGACGTACTCGATCTGCAGCCCCAGCTTGGATCCGTCGCCGAACTCGGCCTCGAACACCGCGGCCTTGTACGACGTGCCCAGGATGACGTGTTCGATACCCGCGGCTGCGATCCTGGCCAAAAGGTGGGTCATGAACGCCAGCCCGGCAGTCGGCAGCATCGGTTTGGGCGCCGACAGGGTCAGCGGACGCAGCCGCGTGCCCTTTCCGCCGACCAAGACGACGGCGTCGACCTTCTTGGGATCCAGCGTCGCACCGGTATCTGCCATTTAGTGCCCCCCGTTCATCCGTTCGCGGCGTGCTTTGCGGACTGCCAATCGACTGCGAGCGACAAGCGCGATTTTCATCGCAACCCGAAGAGGGGCCCTTTGCCAACCCGCATGTCGATCCGACAGGTAAGTGTAGGTACTGGTGTGATGGGCCGCGAGGTTTCGTGCGGGGTCTTTGCCGGTGGAGTGACCTTTGTCATGCAGGATCTCCGCTGCAGGAACATAGATGTTTTGCCAACCGGCCCGGCCGAACCGGTCACCGAGATCGACGTCTTCCATGTACATGAAGTAGCGCTCGTCGAATCCACCTATCGACTCGAATGCCGCGCGCCGCACCAGCAGGCACGATCCCGAGAGCCAACCGACCGGTCGTTCGCTGGGTTCGATGCGTTCCTGACGGTAGGCCGCGGTCCACGGGTTGCGTTTCCACACCGGCCCGACGACAGCGTGCATCCCGCCACGGATGATGCTGGGCAGGTGTCGCGCCGATGGGTAGACCGAACCGTCGGGGTCCCTGATCAGCGGTCCGAACGCCGCGGCCTGCGGCCAGCGCTCGGCCGCCTCCATCAGGGCGTCGATGCTGCCCGGACCCCACACCACATCCGGGTTGACGATCACCACGAACTCCGAAGCACCGGCCGTCGATGTGGCGTCCAGCGACGCCACTGCGAGGTTGACCGCACTGCCGTATCCGAGGTTGGCGCCGGTGCGCAACAACCGGACATTGTCAAAACGCTCGACGGCGGCCTCCGGCGCGCCATCGGTGGAACCGTTGTCGGCCATCACCACATGCACGGGCCGATCGGTCGCCAACGTCAACGACGACAGAAACCGCTCCAGGTGCGAACCCGGTGAGTACGTCACTGTCACCACGGGCAGGTCATCGGGGTCGGACGCGCTCACGGCGTAGAGGTTAACGGTCCCCCGCAGCGGCGACGGTCAGGGCTGCGTGCAGGGCGTCCCGCCAGGGTCGCGGTGGCGCGATCCCGGCCGCCGTCGAGAGCCGGCTGCCCAGCGCCGAGTAAGCCGGCCGGGCGGCCGGCCGCGGGTTGGTCGCAGCGCTGACCGGCCGAACCAGGTCCGGGTCGGCGCCCACCGCCGCGTAGACGGCCCGCCCCTGTTCGAAGCGGCTCGTGCTGCCGTCGCCTGCGGCATGCAGGATCGGTTCGTGGATATCGCCGCGCGCGATGCGCAGCAGCGCGGTCACCAGGTCTCCGACGTAGGTCGGCGTCCCGATCTGATCGTCGACGAGTTCGACGGGCTCGCCCCGAGCGGCGCGCCGTCGCATCATCGCGACGAAATCACCACCGGCACCGCCGGTATACACCCACGAAGTCCGCACCACAGTCGCCTCGGGCAGGGCTCGCAGCACCGCCAGCTCACCGGCGAGCTTTGTGCGGCCGTACACCGACAACGGCCCGGTGTCGTCGTCGGGTTCGTACGGTCGCGCGGTGGTGCCGGGGAACCTGCCGCTGAACACGTAGTCGGTGGACAGGTGGATGAACCGGGCGCCAACCCGGGCGCAGGCCTGCGCAAGGTTCTCCGCACCCGCGACGTTGACCTGATACGCCCTGGTCTCATTGCTTTCGGCGGCATCCACATCGGTATAGGCAGCACAGTTGATCAGCACCGTCGTCGCCCCGGACACGGCGTCGACGACGCGGTCGATGGCCACGGGATCGGTGATATCGCACTGCGCTGAGGTCAGGGCGACGACAGTGCCGCCACGGCGCGCAACCTCTGCCGACAGGAACCGGCCGACCTGTCCGCCGGCACCCGTGACGACGATCCGGTCGGCGATCAGCTGGTCTTCTGGCACACCGCAGAGTCTGGCACGCCGCACCCGGCTACCCGGTTACTGGCGGTCTCGCCAGTAGCCTGGTCTGATGCCTGCCCGGGTCCTCCGAATCGTCGCCACCGTGGTCGCACTGTCGATCGTGCTCGTCACGGGTGTCGCGTGGAGCAAGATCCGCTCGTTCGAACAAGGGATCAACCACATCAGCGCTGCCGCGCTCGGCGGCGGTGGAGACGACGGCGCCATCGACATCCTGCTGGTCGGGTTGGACAGCCGGACCGACGCGCACGGCAATCCGCTCTCGGCCGACGAGCTCGCGGCCCTGCATGCCGGTGACGACGTCTCGACCAACACCGACACCATCATCCTGGTGCGTATCCCCAACAACGGACAGTCTGCCACCGCAATCTCGATCCCCCGCGACTCCTATGTCGAGGCACCGGGATTGGGCAAGACCAAGATCAACGGCGTGTTCGGCCAGATCAAACTGGAAAAGATGAAGCAGCTCGTCGAAGACCAGGGCGTGGACCCGGCGGTGGCGGAACCGAAAGCCACCGAGGCAGGACGCGAGGCGCTCATCAAGACGGTCGCCGACCTGACCGGTGTCACGGTCGATCATTACGCGGAGATCGGGCTGCTGGGCTTCTCACTGATCACCGACGCCATCGGCGGTGTCGACGTGTGCCTCAAAGACGCGGTGTACGAACCTCTTTCAGGCGCGGACTTCCCCGCCGGCTGGCAGCGGCTGAACGGGCCGCAGGCGCTGAGTTTCGTCCGGCAGCGCCACGACCTGCCGCGCGGTGACCTGGATCGCGTCGTGCGCCAGCAAGTCGTGATGGCTTCGCTTGCCCACCAGGTGATTTCAGGCAAGACGTTGTCCAGCCCGGCGACGCTGGACCGGTTGCAGCAGGCCGTGCAGCGGTCGGTGGTACTCAGCGACGGCTGGGACATCATGGCCTTCATCGACCAGCTGCAGAAGCTGGCCGGCGGTAGCGTCGCCTTCGCGACCATTCCGGTCCTCGACGAGGCCGGCTGGAGCGACGACGGCATGCAGAGCGTGGTGCGGGTGGATCCCCTGGCGGTCAAGGACTGGGTGACCAGCCTGCTCCATGACCAGGCCGAGGGCAAGACCGAGCAGTTGGCGTATTCACCGGATAAGACCACCGTGGAGGTGGTCAACGACACCCAGATCAACGGCCTGGCGGCTGCGGTCTCAGACGTGTTGTCCACCAAGGGGTTCGGTAGCGGAAATGTCGGAAACAATGAGACCGGGCCCGTCTCCAACAGTCAGGTACAGGCCTCGGCGTCCGACGATCTGGGTGCCGTTGCGGTAGCCAAGGAGTTGGGCGGCCTGCCGGTCGTCGCCAATGACTCGGTCCCTCAGGGCTCGGTGCGGGTGGTGCTGGCCGCGGACTACACCGGGCCCGGGTCGGGCTTGCAGGGCGACAGCCAGATGCTGAGCGGCGACACCGCCGACCCGGCCGCCGCCACCTCCGATGTGACAGCTCCCCCGCCGTCACCGATCATCACCGCAGCGTCCAACGACCCGCAGTGCGTCAACTAGCGTGCCAGTCAACCTCTCCAGCGCGCTGCTGGATCCGCTGATTCGCGACGACCCCATGGGTCCACGGATCACCTATTACGACGACGCCACCGGGGAACGGATCGAGGTCTCCGCGGTCACACTGGTCAACTGGGCGGCCAAGACCGCCAACCTGCTGCGCGACGAGTTGGGCGCCGGTCCGGGCAGCCGGGTTGCCGTGCTGCTGCCGGCTCACTGGCAGACCGCCGCGGTGTTGTTCGGAACCTGGTGGGTCGGCGCCGAGGTGGTGCTTCCGGCCCCCGGCCAAGCTGTGCCGGAGGGCTCAGCCGATATCGCCTTGTGCACGATCGACCGACTCGACGAGGCGGACCGGGCGGCAGGTCTGGGTGAAATCGCCGTGTTGTCGCTGGATCCGTTCGGCAAGCCGGTACCGGATCTGCCGATCGGGCTGACCGACTATGCGACATCGGTACGAGTTCATGGCGACCAGGTCATCCCGGAACGATCACCGGGCGACGCGCTGGCCGGTCGATCCGCCGAGGACCTGTTGGCCGCCGCCCGCGCGGCCGCGGGAACGGCTGAACTGACCGCAACCGACCGAGTGTGGTCGGCCGGAGGGTGGGAAACTCCCGAGCTGTTGGTGGGTAATCTGCTGGCGGTATTCGCCGCCGGAGCGTCGCTGGTGCAGGTCGCGAACCCGGACCCCGCCGCCCAGGACAGACGTAGGACGACCGAGAAGGTCACTCGCACTTTGCGATGACAGCGCAAACTTAGCAAAGGAACCCTGGCAAGGCTTAACCACCGATTTGCATGCAAACAACTGCAAAACATATGTATTTTGTCGCAAAAGTGCCTCAGATCGGCCAATCTCAGCGACGTTTCAGGGTTTACCAGCCAACCACCCAGGTATGGCTGTTAGCTTCTTCTGACGTAGTTTCGCTGGTGCCGCCGGATCGTTAGCCCAGCTTCAGCGCACAGCAGAAGTAACTACGCCGCCGATGATGCCGGGAGTTCGGATGGGCGTGACCTTCGCCGCGATCACCACGGTCATTGTCCTGTCGGCTTGGCACCTCCGAATTCGACGCCACCCCAGTTGGTCAGTCAGCGGCGACGGCCGGTTCTACATCATGAGCGGCTATCCGATGATGGCGCTCGCCGTGTACTGGCTGACCGCTTCACCCACCTCAACCGAGTGGGAGTGGGCGCTGGGCAATATGTGGGCACTCGCCGCCATGATCTCGTTTGTCTACGGCGTCAACGCCCTGGACAGCGCGTCGCACCGGCGGCGCGCCGCCGCCCACACCATCGAGTCCATCCCGCAGCGACTCCCTGACGGTGCCCATGACGCCGTCAACGGCCACCGGACAGGTGCCTAGATATTGGGTGGAATGATCTACCCGGAGTGTTGCGGCAGACACCCCCGCAGGCGCAGAATGCAAGCAGACTGTGGCCACTTTTTGGCCACCGCAGCCTGGGGGGTTGTTGACGAACACGACCGTACTCGGGATCGCAATGGTCATTGCGCTCGGTGCGTGGCACCTCCGCATCCGCCGGCACCCCAACTGGTGCCACAGTCGCGACGCCCGGTTCTACATCACGCTGGGCTATCCGCTGGTCGCAGTCGCGGTGTTCTTCCTGGCCAATACCATTGGGCACACGGACGTGAACTGGCTGATCGGCATGGTGTGGTCGCTGGTGTCGGTGTCGCTGTTCGTCTACGGCTTCCAGGCGCTGCAGACACCCGTCACGCCGGGCCGTGCCAATCCCGCCGTCGTCACCGTGGGGATGCAGTTGCACCAGACCCCACCGGCCGCGAACGTCACCCGGCCGGACGTAGATGCGTGACGTCTCCGGCGGCGACCGTCACGCGTTCGTCCGCGGTGTCGATCAATAGCCTGCCCAACTGGTCAACGTCGCGGGCCACCCCGATGACCTGTTTGTCACCCGGCAAGATCGCCCGGACATCGCTGCCCAACGTCACGCTGCGGCGGCGGTAGTCGGCGGCCAATGCTTTGTCGGCGCCGTTCGCAGCCCGCCAGCTGTCGATCCTCGAAGCCAGGTGTCCCAGGATGGTGCTCAACAACTGATTTCGATCCACGTCCGGCACTCCCAACATCGCCAACGATCGTGCAGCGGGATCAGGCGCTTCGGCCTCGGTCAGTGTGACGTTGAGTCCCAGCCCGACGACGATCACCTGCGCAGGTGCGGCGACCTCGGCGAGGATGCCCCCGAGTTTTCCACCAGGGACGAGAACGTCGTTGGGCCACTTGAGCCCGGCCTGCACACCGGTCACCTCGGCGACCGCGTCCACCACGGCCACCCCGGTGGCCAGCGGCAACCATCCCCAGCCCGAGGGTGGGACCGCGGCGGCGTCGATCCCGACAGAGACCGAGATCTGGGAGCGCGCCGGCGCCGACCATACCCGCCCGTGGCGTCCCCGCCCGGCGTTCTGAAATTCCGCGGCCAGCACTGCACCGCGAATATCCTCGCCCGCGCTTGCCCGGGCCAGAAGGTCGGCATTGGTCGAGCCGGTCTGCGTTACGACGTCGATGAGACGCCAACGGCCCGCCGGCTCGACGGCGCTGGCGCGGAGTTCCGCGATGTCGAGGGCGGGTCGTGAGGGTTCGGTGTTCACCGGCTGAGATTACTGGCCGCTGCCGCGATCAGTCAGTAGGCACCGTCGCGGTTCAGCACTGCCCGGGCGGTGCGCCACACGATGACCAGATCCTGGACGCAGGACCAGTTGTCGACATAGGAATGGTCGAGCCGGATTCGTTCCTCCTCGGACACATCCGAGCGACCCGAGACCTGCCACAGACCGGTGATGCCGGGCTTGACGAGTGCCCGTCGCGCCACGAAATCCTCGACAGACTCACCCTCTCCGGGGACCAGCGGTCGCGGGCCCACGATGCTCATCGATCCCCCGAGGACGTTGAACAGCTGAGGTAACTCGTCGACACTGGTAGCCCTGATCAACCGACCGACGCGAGTCACTCGGGAATCCGAGGCCGATTTGAAGAACACGCCAGCGTTGCCGCCCTTGGACTGCTCGGCACCCTTGCGAATCTCGGCGTCGACCGACATGCTGCGGAACTTCAGGATCCGGAAAAGCTTTCCGTGTTGGCCGACACGGTCCTGCCGGAAGAACACCGGTCCGCCGTCATCGCATTTGATCGCTAAGGCGGTGATCACCATCGCGGGCAGGAGAACGGCCAGCGCTGCGGTACCGAAGATCAGATCGAAGGCGCGCTTTCCGTACATGGACGGCCCACCGTGGTTGGGTCGGGCGATGTGGAACAGCGGAAGGTTGTCGATGGGCCGCAGTTTGAGCCGAGGGCCGGCAATATCGGTCATCCCGGGCACGACGATGATGTCCACGCCGAGCGAGTCCAGCCTCCAGGCCAGCTTCCTCATCTTCTCGTGACCCAGTTGCTCGACAGCGGTGACGGCCAGCGCATCGGCCCCGGTCAGCCTGAGCGCGACTTCGACCGAGTTCTCGTCACCAAGGATAGGTAGGGCGCCACTGGAGGTGATCAGCTGCTGACCGACTGCGCCGTCGTAGTCCGGTATGCAGACCCCTGCCACCGAGTAGCCGACCTCCTTGGACCGGTCGAGGCTGGTGCACAGCACCGCGGCCTGCTCCGGCTTGCCCAGGATCAGCACCCGGGTGACGAACTCCCCACGCAACCGCTTCTTCGCTAGATTCCGTCGGATGGCGTGCCGCCCGGCCAGCAGCCCGACCAGGCCGATCGGCAGGGCGATCATCAGGTAGCCCCGCGACAGCTGGGTCTGCAGGATCAGGCTGGTGACCGCGGCCAACCCGAACACCCATGCGGTCGCCGACACGACCCGCCGATACTCCTCGCTGCCGATGCCAACGAGCGAGATGTCTCGCGATTGGAGAACACCCAGGGCCACCAGCCAGGTGAGCGCCAACCCGACCGAGAGAGCCGTAGCCCGTTCCCAGCTCACATAACCGCTGGACTCGGTCCCGAAGAGATCGAACCTGCCGATCTGAGCCAGCACGACGGCGGCGATGACGACGATCGAGTCGACGGCGAGGACCTGCCGTCGATACGACCGTTGCCATCGTCTGCCTTCGGAGGTTCGGGCCGTGGCGTCATCCAACAACTGGCTGACAGGCGTCGGCCCGAACTCCGCGGTGGCGTGATCATCACTGCGACCGGAGCCCAGCGGAAACGAGTTCGACGGGCCCCGGACCGGACCCACTACATCCGGTCCCACTAGATGAAAAATTGATCGCTCGACGGCCCCCGCGCCTGAGCGGACGGACGGCGCGGAGAATTCCGCTTCCGCCTCGTCTGAGGGATGCGCAGCTGACATCTTCGTGAGGCCACTTTCGTTAGCTGTAGGAATTTCTAGCTAATATTTTCACGTCTGTAGCCCGAGTGCCACGTTTCAAACCCATCCAGTGACATAGATCACAGTATTGACTCGATCGTATATTTGCCGTGATTGCTCGATATTTCGTGTCCCGCTCGATCAATAGTGCTTGAGCTCGATCTATCAGACATCACATCCGCGCGTGTCGCCTTAATATGTTTGCTGTAATGAATGCAAATTATTGACGGTTGGGCCCCACTCGGCAGTGCCATCCGACACTGGCATCGTTGCTTTTCGCACGGATTCTGAGTTCCAGCACTTTTTCGTCCTGATGCCCATTTCATGGGTGCCGGACGCAAACCTGTGGGGCTACGACACCCGGCAGTTGGCTCGAATACAAGCGTCAGTTGGCCAGAACGCCATCGACCACGTCACGAATCCGCCTCCGGAAATTCTCCCGTGAGAAGTTCTCCGCCCAGACCCGGACCTCACCGTGGTGATAGTCAGCCGGCGTGAACGAGCGCATGGCAGCCGCGAAACCAGCCACCACCTCGTCATCGCTACCGGTGTCTACCAGCACTCCGGACCGCTCAGGCACCACGGTGTCCACCGCTCCGCCCGCTCCGAGTGCGATCACCGGCAAACCGGTGGCCATCGCTTCCACCGGCACGATGCCGAAATCCTCGATTCCCGGCATCACCAGGGCTCGCGCGCGGCGATACAAATCGAGCAACTCCTGGTGAGAAACGCGTCCCACAAACGTGGTGTCGGGACCAGCAAGTTCCCGGCACGCGGTCATGGCCCGGCCGTCGCCGACCACCACCAGTCGCTTGCCGGCTTGTTTCGCGGCGCGAATCGCCAGATCGGGCCGCTTGTAGGGCACTAACCGGCCCGCCAGGAGAAAGAAATCCCCGCGCTCGACCGAATCGTCGGGGGTGAAGCCCTCGGTATCCACCGGCGGATGCACAACGACCGCATCACGCCCCCACCAGCGGGAGATCCGATCGGCCACCGCGGTGGAATTGGCAACCACCTGCTGCAACCGGCCAACAGCCGCGAGTTCTCCACGCCGCGCAATTCGGGACAGCCCTGAGAGCACCGCAGCGCCGGCCGGCCCGCCGGCCTCCTGCGCCCGCAAGGCGGGATCCCAGGCCCAGCGCGCTGGGCTGTGCACATAGGCGATGACGGGCGCGTCGGTGGCGAAGGCCACCTGAGTGGCGAACGCATGATGACTTGCGATGACGACGTCGACCTCGCCCAGTCGCATCCCACGGAAACTACGGGGCATCAACGGGGTCAGCGGCGCGTACGAGCGCTGGCCGAGCATGCGGTAGGGCGAGTCCAGCCACGTCGTCACCGGAGGCGCCGACAATCCGTTGGGTATCCCCACCGCCCTGGCCAACGGGACGTGTACATCCGCATCGGGCCACTGCCGCGCCAGTTGTTCGACGACATGTTCGGAACCGGCGATCTCGGTGAATCGCTCGTGCACGATCGCGATACGGGTTGCCGACATCGTCAACACTTGCCGGACATCGCGGAAACCACGGCGTAGGCGGGCTTTTCAGAGAAATCGAGCCGCAAAAGCCCGAAGTGGTCCTCGACATCGTTCGGGTCGGCGCCACGGTCTCGGCTCTGATGGATGAACAAGGGGCCGAAGTAGGACGCGCCCCGCATCCGATCGATCCCCTGGCTGATCGCAGTGGCCTGCGCGTCTTCGGATACGGCTTGGTCAGGGGCGCCGCCGGTGGGCGCTCCGAACTCGGTGATCCAGATCTTCTTTCCACCATCGCCGTTGTCGACCATGGTGTTTCGGATGATCTCGATACGTTGGAAGGTGTTCCAATCACCGGTGTCTGGATCATCAGGAAGCGCGGGATAGGTGTAGGGATGGATGCCGACCGCATCCCAGGAGCCCTTGTCTGCGACGTTGTATAGCTGATCGACGAACGTGGTCGGAGCGATACTCAGGCCATCGTCACCCGCGGGCGCAAGCCCGGCGGTGATGATCTGGGCACCGGGCGCGCGGGCTCGGATCTGAGCCGAGGCGGCCTCGATCATGGATGCATAGACCGCGACATCTGGCCGTGGTTTAGCGAAAATGGGGTTGTTCGGCTCATTCCAGATCTCCCACGCGCCTATCCGTCCGGCGTACCGAGCGGCGGCGTCGCCGGCGAACCGGCCGAATTCCTTCACATCCGCTGGTAGAGCGAACGTCTCCCCCGAGGCGTCAGCAGGGCGCGCCCACTGCGGTGTGGACAACACGATCCCGAGGAGGCGAAATCCGCGCGCCAGTGCGAAATCCACCACGCGGTCCGTCTGGCCCCAGTTCTCCTGCCCCCGGGTCCCCTCCACCACCGCCCAATCGGCACCGACCCGCAGCCAACGAACGCCGGCGGCGCGCATGAAGCTCAGCTCCCGGTCCAGGTCGTCATCGGACAGGCTCATCAGTTCGGCCCCTCCGGCGATACCGATATCCTCGCCGGCGGCACAATTCACCGGCTCCGCAGTCGATTCCGGCGCGGGTCCCATCACGCCGACCAGCGCGACTGCCGCGACCAGGATCACAACATGACAGAACACCAGCACGCGCGTCGTCCACGGTCGTCGAGCTTCCATCATCTCAGCGCTCCGACGGCTGGAGCCGCATCCAATCCCTGCTCGGTCCGAACAAGGTTGTTAGACAGCGGTATAGAGCCGACTGCACCGAGCAACAGCCAGGTGTAGTAATCCATCGGGAAGATCTCCAAATATGTCGAGACAAACGATGCGACCATCGCGGCAGCGAGCACCGCGCCCACCCCGATCGCAAAGCTGGACTCAATCCGATCTGCAGCCTTGCGAGCGACCTTGAGAGTGGACACAAGTGCCGCCACCACGAACATCAAGAAGAACCACAGGCCCACCGGGCCGAGCTCGATCAGTATCTTCACGTAGTAGTTGTCAGGCTGATACGGCACCCCCATGGAGTAGGCCGTCGCGCCGTCGATGCGGTTGGCCAGGCTATCCGGCAACCGGATGGGGTCAGTCACGAGCTTGTCCGCGGCTGACCCCGCTCGTCCGAGGCCGGCGCCCCATGGTTTGTCCAGGATCATCAACCATGACACCCGCCAGCCTTCGGCTCTGGTACCGAAACTATCGGGCGAGAAGACGGTCGCGATGGCACTTTTCGGAATCGCAAGGAGAATGACGGGCACCGCGACGACACCCGTAATTGCTAAACCGGCCAACACCTTTCGGTATCGGAAAACGCCGATCCAGAGCAGCCCGACGGCCAGACCGACGTAGCTGGCTCGAACCACAGAGAGCACCATCCCTGCCACCAGCACAGGAAGAAGGCACAAGAAGACCTGATTGCGCCGCCGACGCGGGTCGCCGAGTGCGACGGTCAGACCGATCAGGATGGTCAGCATCAGGAAAAGCCCATACCCAAAGGGCTGATTGAATGTCCCGAAACTCCGCAACATATCGCCGGCGGTACGGACCTGGTCTCCGAACTTGTAGCCCAGATCGACGAGGAATTGCTCACCGAGGAACTGTTGCGCAATCCCCCAACTGGCGTTGATGGTACCGACTGCGAGCACTATGGTGACGAGCTTGTCACGGTCGGCAGCGGTGAACGGCGCCAGCCAGAGCGCAACCACGACCAGCAGATAGAAAAAAGTAATCTTGATCGGTATCAAACTGAGCACGCCTAAGGTGACAACGGCTGAAGCACAACCGAATACGGCAAATGCCGCCATCGCGGGCCACCACGGAACATTCAAGCGCCGCGGGACCCGACCTCGGGTGGCATACGCCGCGGACAACAGCGTCAACAGCACCATCGCTTCTTTCCACCACGGCGGGACGCTGAAGGGGAGAATCGGCAATAGACCATTGAACGGGGTGAGCGCGGCCAGCAGTAGCAGGCCCCGCTGCGCGCGGTGAAAGATGAAGTACGCCGCCACACCGAGTGCGGCTACGGCAATCAACACCGCAACGCCAACTGCTCGAGATAGACGTCGATGTAGTCAGCGCTCATCCGGTCCACCGAGAATCGCTCTATCCCCTGTCTCGACTTCTCGGCGAGATCTCTTCTCAGCTCCGGCGACTGCAATACGCGACGGATCAAGTTGGCCAATTCCGCACTGTCACCGACGGGGAAGAGCAAGCCAGAGTCGCCGCCGTCAAGAGCTTCAGGAATACCGTCAACCGCAGACGCAATGATCGGCACACCGGCTTCGCGAGCTTCCGACACCACGAGCGGATATGGATCGCGCCTCGACGCCAAGACCATGACGGTGGCCGCATTGAGGTACTTAGCGGGCTCACGTTCGAGGCCAACAAAGTGGATTCGGTCACCACAGGACAGCTCCGCTGCCCTCGTGACCACTTCTTGCCAATCCTGATTTCCGACAAACCACACAGATAGATCGGGAAACTCGGACGCGAGCCGTTCGAACGCCGCCACGACAACATCAGCACCCTTGCGCTCCGACACCGCGCCGAGTACCACGATGGACCTGTCACCGAGGCTCATCGCTGGGACCTCAGCCGCCGGGCGCCGGCGCGGAGTACCGATGGTGCCGTTGTGCACCATCTTCCTTCGGGGCGCGGGAATTCCGCGCTTCGCCATGGCTTGACTGACCGCATCGCTGACGCTGACAGTCGCATCACTGAGCCCCATCAGCAGTGCGCCACGCTGATACTCATTGTGCACAGTGGTCACCAGGCGATAGTCGGCAGCGCGCCGTTTGACGGTGCTTTCGAATCGCACGAGATACGACAGCAGCGCAGGTGTCAGGGTGTGCGAATGCACGATGTCGGGCTCGAACTCGGCAAGAAGAGTTTTCAGGCCGTGCCGGGCGGTCCGAAGTGAGCCCGGACGACGGTCGAAGCGCAACATGCGATGCTGAACTCCAAACGTCTCAACCAGTTCTACGTAGCCGCCGCCGGACGAGATCACCATGACCTCGTGCCCATCGGCAGCCTGCATACAGGCCAGATCTACCGCCACATTGACAATGCCGTTCCCGGTGTCGCACAGCTCGCTCAACAGGTGTGCGATCCTCACGAATCGACGTCCACATCGTTGCTTTCCCGGCTGGCGGTGACGGGCTCGGCAGCGGAATCGTTGGCCAGTGCCTCCGTTGCGGTGTCCGTCGTGGCTGACGCGCCCGGCACCGGGATCAACACCATCCGGCTCGGAATGCCAAGACTGGACAAGGTTTTCGCGGTCTGGGCGACAGCACGGCGCGCGTTCTCACCGACGCATGCCATCACGATCACCAGCCCGATCTGATCACCAAGCTTCGCTGCCCAATTCGAGGTCATGAGTTCAACCTCGATGAGTTCGGGGTGCACTTCTCCGGCCAGCCAGGTCCGCAGTGTGCTCTCCGCGCGAATCGTGACGATCACCATCGTCCGCTGATCTCGGCTGGCTCTGCGGGCGATCAACCCCGCAGTCACCGGAGGGAACCCGGTCGATGTCGACTCCCTGGTCTCGATGGTCATCGAGTTCGCGCTAGTTATCCGTTCCGCGCTGGGCATGGTGAGGCGGCGCCCGAAGCGACCGCGGGTGAACGCCAGGGCTTCGGCGGTAACGATGAACGCCAGCAAGGCCGCGAACAGTGCGACAGATTTAGACACAGGGGCGGTCGCAGCGATACTCCCCGCGTCAGGCGCGGCCAGCACTGACAGACCGTTCACCCCGCCTTCGCGAATGCGGTTGATCTGATTGACGAGATCTTGGATCCGCAGAACCAGATTGGCGCGTACCGGATCACCGTCTGCGGTCGGATCGGAGTAACCGTACTTTTCGGTGAATGCCTCATCGATCGCCGCAACCTGTTGTTGCAGCGACTCGAGCTCCGCACTCGGCACCGCCACGGCGCGGTCAAGCTCTTGGAGACGCTGAGCGCGGGACTCCTTGTCGAGACTTTGCACCGTCAAGGTCGCCAACATCAGAGCCTGTTGTCGGTCCGGCGCGGTTCCTGTGACGTCTAATAGGAGTGGGGATTTCGAGACCTTGACAACGGCGTTTTCGCCGACCCGATCGGCATCCCAACCGATGCCCATCTCGTGCGCCGTCGCCTGACGAACCGTCTGGGATTGCGCCAACGCCAAGTAGGGCGCGGTCATCTGATAGAGGTAGGCATCGCCGCTGACCACTGGTATCTGAGCGTCGATCTGGGCGGTAACGGTGGCCGTGTAGGTGGGTTTGATCTGGGCCAGCACAAACTGGGCCAACAATCCAACGAGTAGAGCCACCGCAGCGGACGGAATCGAGACCTTCAGCAGCCTCCTGAGGTGGCCCATGACGTCAGGGGTCCTGCCGTCGTCTAGCGGGTTGATAAGCACGTCAGGTATTCACTTTCTCACGGGTCACCCTTGCTGAACTACACAGCACTGTGAATTCAGCGACTTCACATCGGGTCAGTTTTTTACGATCTGTGCAGATTTGGCAAATGGAAACAATGTCAAAGTCCCCACCGTGTCCTGACCACGGCTTCCCGAGCTGACCACAGGCGCTCCACCGGGTCCGGAGGCGAACCCAAAACGCACCCACCTGCTAGTCCGATGATCGCCCCAGGGGCCGACCACAGTCCGATCCGTGGAATTATCTGCCGTGACCGAAGCCGGGACCTGAATCTTTCGCTTCGCCACGGGCAAAGTCTAACCTATTGCAAGACGCAAGGTACGGCTGCTCGTCAGCGAAGAGTTAAGATCGACCAGCGCCAACGGTGGCACCAGACAGTTCAGCTATGTGAGACACGCTAAGTGAGATAGGAGTGCGGCCACGTGACGACTTCCGGGGACGCGATCGCTTTCGGCGCGCTCGCCTTGCAGCCCGGAAGTGGCGGCGTCAGCACGTATGCCCGGGAATTCTTGCGCGCAGTCGCCCCCCGGCTATCCACGACCGGCGAGGCATCTGCCCTGGTCCAGCGATCGGCTGAGGCCGATCTTCCGACCGGTATCAAGGCTGTGACCGTGCGCAACAGCCGCGGCGCGGTCAGGGCCTTACAGGCGAAACTGCCGGTGGGACACTCCGATATCTTTCATAGCCTCGACGTCGACCTGCCGATTTCCGGACCACGCATGTCAGTCGCGACCGTGCACGATCTCTCGGTCTTCGACGTGCCGTGGGCGTTCGGGAAGGTGCGTGCGCTCGGAGAACAAGCATTGGTCACTGACTCGTTACGGCGGGCCGACGTCATCATCGCCGTCTCGATGTTCACCGCCGAACGAATCCGCGATATCAGTGGACGACAGTCCGTGGTGACGCCTCTGGCGCCTGGCCCGTGGGCGACGCCTCCGCTGCCAGGTGCTGTGGACGCCGTCCGGGCGAAGTATCAGTTGCCGGATGAGTTCATCCTCCAGGTGGCCACAGTCGAACCGCGGAAGCGACCGCACCTGGTCGCCGAGGCGGCCCGTGCGCTCGGCATTCCATGCGTGCTCGCCGGCCAGGGCTCGACGGGCCGGTTCGCGCCTGCTTCGGCCATCGGTCTCGGCTACGTGCCGATCGAGGACCTTCCCGCGATGTACTGTGCCGCCACGGTGGTCGCCTACGCGTCGGTCTATGAAGGTTTCGGGCTGCCTCCCGTCGAAGCGATGGCGTGCGGTGCCGCAGTGGTCGCCAGCAAGGTCGGCGGCCTACCCGATGTCGTCGACGACGGCGCCGTTCTGGTAGCGACGAACCGGTTGGCTGATTGGACCGAAGCTCTTCGCTTGTTGGTCAACGATTCCGACGCCAGGGCGGAACTGAGCGTACGCGGACAGCTCGCGGCGCAGAGGCTGTCCTGGACTCGGACTGCCGAGCTCACGATGAACGCCTACGGCCTGTCCGGAGCATATTTGTGACAGATCAGGCCGAGCGACAGGCCGAGCGCTCACCTTCCGAACGTGCCGTTCGCAACACGTTCTCGCTACTCGCCAGCCGCGTGGCTATTGCGGCTATGGGTTGGGCCGGAACAGTAATCATCGCCCGGATGATGTCGCCGGACGAGTGGGGCAAGTTCTCCTTCATTTTCGGAGTGCTCGGCCTGATGTCGATTGTCACCGATCTCGGCGTCGGACGTGTCGTACTGGCCAAGCTCGTCGATGACGATGAAGACGAACGCGCCAGAGTCGCTACGTCTTTCATCCTGTTGCGGGTGGCGTTAGGGTGCATCGGCTACGTGGTAGCGATCCTGTTCGTCGTCATCTCCGGATACTCCGCTCACGTCGTGTGGGCGACCGCGGTGGCAGGGATCGTGGTCGTGATCGCGACACCTAGTCATGCGCTGACGGTCCTATACCAGAGCCGGTTGCGGCTGACCTACGTGGCCGCTGCCGAGATGCTCGGCCAGCTGGCTCAACTCATCTTCACCATCCTTGCCGCACTGCTGGCACCGATACTCATCGTGTTCGTGATCCCGGCGATCGTCAACGAAGTGGTGAGTATTGTCGGCAAGATCCGCGGAGTGCGCCGCGGACATGTGGGCACGGCCACCATCTCTCGACCAGAGATATGGCGCTGGAAAGAGATGCTCCTGGAAGCCGTGCCGCTGAGCATCGGCTTTGCCTTCATCGAAATGACCTCGAAGATCGACCTGGTCATGCTGGCGCGCCTGGACAGTTTCGACGCGGTTGGGTTGTACTCCGTCGGATACAAGTTCGCCGATTTCGTTCTCGTCGCCGCGGTCGCCGTGGTCACCCCGTTCACCACCTTGATGGTGTCGGCATGGCCTGACGATCCTGCTGCGTTTCGCAGGGCTATCCATCGTGCGGCATCCATCATCGCCGTCCTCGGCGCAGCAGGCCTGGCAGCGTTCTGGCCCGCCGCCAACCACCTACTTGCTCTGCTCTACGGCGAGCGTTTCGAGGCCGCGGCATTCTCAACCAACTTGCTGGTGACCGGCGCTTGCCTCTCCGCGCTCTCCCAGCTCGGGCTGATGGTGCTGGTATCAGCGGGCAAGCACAAGGTGTACCCCTGGGTGTCATTGCTGGTGTTGCTACTCAATGTCGGCCTGAACCTTGTCCTGATCCCACGCTTCTCCTATCACGGCGCAGCGTGGGCCACGCTCATCAGCGAGGCCGCGCTGCTGGCGGTCGTCTGCGTGGTCGTGTTGTTCAGCGTCAAGATTTCCGGGATGCTGCCGGCAGGCGCTGTGGTCGGGCCGGCCTTACTTGCCGCGGCCGTCATCGCCATTACGACACTGGTGCCGGGCCTGCATTCGGCACCGTGGGTACTTCTTGCCTGTGTCAACCCCGCGGTCACGCTGCTCGGGGCTCACCTACTCGGGCTGACCGGCGGCCTCAGCCTGCGGCGCACATTCAGACGCACAACGGCGAGAGTCAAGCCGTGACCTGTCCAGCGGAAGCCGGGCGCCGAATCGTCTTCGTATCGCATACCGACGCCGTATCCGGCGCTGAACGGGTGTTGATCGCGCTGGCGACGGAGGCCTTGGCTGATGGCCGACAGGTGGTGGTCGCATGCCCGACGGGGGTGCTGAGCGCACAGTTGCCCGCGAACATCCGACACATACCGATACCGAAGCTCGGGTTCTCCGCCGCGAGCGGGATCGACCGATACTTCGCGATGGTCCGTCTGTTGATGAACTGGGTACGCGCCGCGGTCATCCTGCGTCCGCTCACCACTGACAGCCACACCAGCGTCATCGTGAACTCGCTGTTCGCTCTACCCGCCCTGCGGTTGACGCTGCGCAAGCGGTGCTGCGCCTGGTTGGTGCATGACACCGTGACGATGCGTAAGCAGCGGATGGTCGTGCGGTTCAGCGGTCCAGCCATCCGACGCGCCGTGGCCGTTTCACACACCACCGCAAGGCAATTGGAAGATTTTGATTTTCCGGTTCTGGTGTCCTTCAACGGTGTGCACCTCAAGGCCGAACCGGCCGATATCGCCACGCTGGAACGTCCGGTGGTCGGGATACTGGCCAAGCTCACTCCATGGAAAGGTCACCGGGTAGCCCTGGAAGCGATGAGACTCGTACCCGGCGTTGACCTGGAGATGGCCGGCGATCATTTTCCCGGCGAGGACGACTACGTCGGCGAACTTCGTTGCACCGCAAACGACCCCGAGCTCATCGGCCGGGTCCGATTCCTCGGACATGCCGACTCGACGCAGTGTCTTGGCAGGTGGACCGCCTTGATATCACCGAGCGTGGGGCCCGAGGCCGGCCCGTTGGGGATCCTCGAAGCGATGTCGGCCGGTGTTCCTGTGATCGCCACCGACCATGGCGGATCCGCGGAATACCTCGATGGCGATGTGGGTCTTCTGGTCACCCCGGGCGATCCGAAGGCGCTTGCTGAGGCGATCACATCGCTCATCTCCGAACCGGGGTTGCGTCGAGTGATGGCACAGCGCGGGCGGGAGAAGGTGGCCAGACTGCACGACGTCACGGTCACTGTGCCGCGCATGCTGCGACTGCTCACCGAAGACTGACCGGACCCGGCCTACTTCGCCGATATTGGCATGCGCCGGTGCCCTCTGGCGATATCGGCAGTTTTGATGCCCAGGCGGCGCACTGCCGCCCGCGCGACCCTCAGATCTCCTGTGGCGACATCGAGCAGTCTGATCCTGTCCGAAAGTTCCTGTCCCATAGCGTGATTGAATCGGATGATATCGACAAACTTGCTCACCGTGCTGGTTCGGCTCGACACGTTGTAGGACGACGCACGGTTGGATGCCAGCGATACCGACTGCCCGTAGAACGCACCCCTGGCACACAGTCTGACCCAGAGATCGATATCCAGCGCATACATGAAATTCGCCCGGAACCCCGCCGTCTTGGCGATGTCAGCGGTGCGGAACATGAAAGCACCGGTGGGCCCCACCTCATCGGGAAGCTTGCGGACCAGTGTCCGGACGGCCTGCTCCGACGTTCGATACCCCTGGAGCTCGTGAGCCCCGAGCTGGCGCGCAATCACTGCGCCGTCGTCGTCGACGACGTCGAACAGCGACGAGGTGGCCGCGATACCGTCGTCACCCATCGTGTCGACTTGGATCGACAGGCACTGCGGTGCAATGAGGTCGTCGGCACAGACCAGTTTGAACAACTCGCCCCGAGCATGGCGAACCGCAGTGTTCCAATTCTCAGCCATCGGAAGCGTGGTCTCGTTGTGGTAGAGGCGGATACGCGAATCCTTGATCGAGTTCACGATGGACCGGGTGCCGTCGCTGCTGTTGTTGTCGATCACGACGATCTCGAAGTCGTCGAAGTCCTGGGCGAGAATGGACTCCAGCGTGGCAGCGATGGTCCGTTCAGCGTTCAACGCTGGCACACAGACAGAAACCCGCGGATTCACGACATCTCCCACACCGTCACCACAGATCACCGGTTGTTGATTCGCGGAGCCACTTCGGACCGGCGGCGTTTGGCAAAGGACGGCGTCTGGACTATGTACAACTCCGCGACATCCCCTCTATTCGCCGAACCAATCTCAGCTAATAACCGCGTTGACCTTACCACCGCTCCTGACGCCTCGACAGTTATCGGGGTTCGTACCCACACGCGGGATTTGAGGACTAGCGCGCCGATGCATGTTCACCGGGCTTTATCTGCAGATATGCGCTCAGGCCGCGGACACTGGCCCGGAGTCGCGGCGTCGGAAACAGCATGCACAGCCGGCGCAATCTGCAGACGCACTTCCGCATTGACAAGCGCTTTCAGCACTTTTCAACGTAGGTGCCAGAGCTCTTTCA
The DNA here is from genome assembly GCF_025822605.1 of Mycolicibacterium komossense. Taxonomy (GTDB): domain Bacteria; phylum Actinomycetota; class Actinomycetes; order Mycobacteriales; family Mycobacteriaceae; genus Mycobacterium; species Mycobacterium komossense. Next base: position 181,908 of record NZ_JACKTY010000029.1, read on the forward strand.
GCAATGGATGTAGACGATTCCGCAAAGTGGACCTCGGCTGATAGGCCATGAGTAGTCGTTGGGCGGATTCTCGTAGGAGGTCCGGTTCGGAGGAGGCTACTCATGTCGGTGTTGGAGGTTGCGCTTGATCCGGCGACGGTGATCGTCGCGATAGATCCGGGTAAGGCATTCCATCGGATGTGGATCAGCAACGGCTCGGGAACGCTGGTCGATCAGATGTCGTTGTCGGTCTCGCGAGAAGGCATTTCCCAGCTGGAGCTGGCGCCAAACTCACCATCATTCGCCGAGCGGGATGCGCAACTGCGGGCCCGTGGCATGGCCCCGATCCAGGCCCGCGTCGCGCTTGCCCGCCACGCGTGCCGCCTGGCCTACCGACTACTGCGAACCCATCAACCCTTCGATGAACAGCGCTATCGTCAAGGAAGGCTCAGCGGCGAACGGTGACGGCCTTGTCGGCTATGCCGCTCGACAGCGCAACCTAGCTTGCCGCCCGCTCGCCCTGGGCCGCCATCACGGCGCACACGAAAGCCTGCCGGAACTCGACGACCCACCAACCAACACAGACGCACTGTTCATCGCGTTGAAAGCCGAGCATCCCGCCCGGCCGGTCAACCACGCCCAACGTCAACCTTGACTGCCAGCGCGAAAGCTAGTGCGCAGGCGGCGCGCCGCCCTGTTGCGCGCAACCGGGCGGATACCGCGCGAACACCTACGTGATCGTTCCGCCACGAGAAGTCAACTGCCGACTGATGGACCTGCTCGGCAGTGTCCACCTGCCCCTCGCCGTGGCGCTGTGGGCGCTGCGGGCACGGAGATCGGCGCCACCAGCGCACAGACTCGGCTGGAGTCCAAGCGTCAACAAGACGTAGCCCGACCAGATCAGCTACTTGCCTTTTGCGTGGGGGCGACGCCAGCACGCTGGGCAACCTCCCCATATTGCAATTCTTAGCGAATTTCGCCATTGTTTCAAAGAAATTTCTGAATCGGCTGGGCGCCCAAACACATAGCAGCAGTGCGCGATTAATAGACCCTCGATGATGGCCGGTCACGCAACGCATCGTTACCAAAGCGATAGGCGTTTCCATTGCAATTAAAGTGACGGAAGTGAAAAGTGTGCTCTCAGATTCCCCCCGTTTTAGGAGCGCACCCCCGATGCGGAAGATCCGTTTAGGCATTGCACTGTTCGCGCTTCTATCCACGCTCCTGTCGATGGTTGCCTTTCAGCGCGCGCCCCGTGCTGCCGCCGACGACGCCGTACTTGTCGCCAATTCGATGGCGGTAACCCCATCCTCCGCCGCATCCGTTTACCCTGACAAGACTGCCACCGGTGGCTCATCACTTCTGCTGCAGTCCAATTCCATTGCCTCCAAGACGATCTCGCTTCCCGCATCAACTTCGGTTACCGTGCGAGTCAAGGGACAGCAGTGCTTCGGTGCACCGACCATGAGCGTCGCCGTGGACGGAAAGACCGTGATTTCCACGGCGGTCAGTGCGACATCGTGGACGACGTTCACTGTGCCGGTCACCATTCCAGCCGGCTCGCACAGCTTTTCCGTTGCCTTCACAAACGACTTTGTTTTCTTCTGCGACCGGAATCTTTTCGTGGACAGTATCACTGTCACCCCCGCGGTGGCCTCGAACCCACCCACAACAACCCCACCTGTGCAAGTGAACTTTCATGGTCTAGTCGGGGGTAATCAAAGCGGTGCGTTGTTCCAAATGTCAGATGCCGACCTGGGGCGCGAGCTCGATATGGCCGCCGCCGCAGGGGTGCGCCTCATACGCCTTGGCGTGGACTGGTCGTCCATTGAATTCAACAAGGGTGTCCGCGACTGGTCGGGCACCGACCGCGTCGTCAACGCCGTTGTCGCCAGAGGCATGAGCCCGCTGGGGCTTGTCACCTACACACCGCAGTGGGCCAGTGGCTCGTCAGACAGTCACACTCCCCCGACGGATCCGAACACCTTTGCCTCCTTCGCCAAGGATGCGGCGACGAGATACTTGGGCAAAATCGCGGCCTGGGAAGTGTGGAACGAACCCAACATCGTGGCGTTCTTCAAACCCAAACCCAATATCGCCACCTACAACAAACTGTTGGCCGCCAGCTACACCGCCATCAAGTCGGTCAGCGCCAATCTGACGGTCGTCTCGGCTGGACTCTCGCCCGCCGGCGACAACGGCACCGATATCGCTCCGTTGACGTTCGTCAAGGGGATCTACTCGGCAGGCGCGAACAAGTACCTGGACGCTCTCGGCATGCACCCCTACACTTTTCCGGCGTTGCCTAACGATCCAACGACGGCGTCCTGGAGCGCATTTCAGCTGATGACCCCGATGCGCGCCGTGATGGTCGCCGGCGGTGACACGGCGAAATTGATCTGGCTCACGGAATTCGGCGCCCCGACGGGAACCGATCCGGCTGCCGTCACCGAGAGCGTTCAGGCACAGACCATTTCGATCGTGCTCCAGACCGCCCGCGATACGGCATGGCTAGGCCCGGCATTCCTCTACTCGATCCGCGATGCGGGCACCGACCCGTCGGACCGTGAACAGAACTTCGGCGTCCTGCGCAAGGATTTCTCCGCCAAGGCCGGCTATGCAGCCCTCAAGGCGATCGCCACCGCATCGCAGTGAGTACCCCAACTACTGACCGGTTCGGGTCAGCGCAGGAGGGCGCGTGACATCACGACCCGTTGGATTTGGTTGGTGCCTTCATAGATCTGGGTGATCTTGGCATCGCGCATCATCCGTTCCACCGGGAAATCAGTGGTGTAGCCGGCACCACCGAAGAGCTGCACCGCATCGGTGGTGACCTCCATCGCCACATCGGAGGCAAAGCATTTCGACGCCGCCGAGATGAAGCCGAGATTGCCCTCACCGCGCTCGGCACGCGCAGCGGCCGAGTAGACCATCAGCCGGGCCGCCTCGACCTTCATCGCCATATCGGCGAGCATGAACTGCACTCCCTGGAAATCAGAGATCGACTGTCCGAACTGCTTGCGGTCCTTGGTATAGGCGATCGCGGCGTCCACCGCGCCCTGGGCGATGCCCACCGCCTGCGCACCGATCGTCGGACGCGTGTGGTCCAGCGTGGCCAACGCCGTCTTAAAACCGGTGCCCGGCGCACCGATGATCCGGTCACCGGGAATGCGGCAATTCTCGAAGTACAACTCGGTGGTCGGCGAGCCCTTGATCCCGAGCTTGCGCTCCTTGGGGCCGACGGCGAAGCCCTCGTCGTCCTTGTGCACCATGAACGACGAAATGCCGTTGGCACCCTTGTCGGGGTCGGTCACCGCCATCACCGTGTACCAGGTCGACTTGCCCCCGTTCGTGATCCAACACTTGGCACCATTGAGAATCCAGTCATCCCCGTCGGCCTTGGCCCGCGTCCGCATCGAGGCAGCGTCACTGCCGGCCTCGCGCTCCGACAGCGCATAGGAGGCCATTGCCTCACCAGAGGCCAACGACGGCAACACCTGCTTCTTCAGCTCGTCGCTGCCCCGCAGGATCAAGCCCATGGTGCCCAGCTTGTTGACCGCCGGGATCAGTGAGGCCGACGCATCGACGCGCGCCACCTCTTCGATGACGATGCACGCCGCCACCGAGTCAGCGCCTTGCCCGTCGTACTCCTCCGGCACGTGCACAGCGTTAAAACCCGAGGCGATCAGCGCCTGCAAGGCCTCGTCAGGGAATCGTGCGTGCTCATCGACGTCGGCTGCGTGCGGCGCGATCTCCTTCTCCGACAGTGCCCGGATCGCGGCCCGGAGCTCGACATGCTCCTCCGGCAGTTGAAACAGATCGAACGACGAATTACCGGCCCAACCAGCCATCATGGTCTCCTTGCTACTCGCCGGTAACTTTACCCGGCTGTGTCGTGTCCGAGAAGTCGGTCCCGAAGCGCCCGGTCTTTCTCTAGCACCATCGCTTCCAGATCGGCTTGGAACTGGATCATCCGGCCACGCAGCGCGGGGTCGGATGCGCCGAGGATTCGCGCTGCCAGCAGTCCGGCGTTGCGGGCCCCGCCGATGGACACCGTCGCCACCGGCACTCCGGCCGGCATCTGCACGATCGACAGCAGGGAATCCAGACCATCCAGTCGGACCAGCGGTACCGGTACGCCGATCACCGGCAGCGGCGTCGCCGATGCCACCATCCCAGGTAGATGGGCCGCTCCACCGGCACCGGCGATGATGACCTGGATGCCCCGCGCAACGGCGCCTTGCGCGTAGTCGAGCATGCGGCCGGGTGTGCGGTGTGCGGACACGACCCCGACCTCGAACGGAATCTCGAATTCGGCAAGCGCTTCGGCTGCGTCGGACATCACCGACCAGTCGCTGTCGCTACCCATGATGAGCCCGACGAGGGGTGTGCTCATGAGTGTTCGTCCCATCCGTCGGTCCATTCGGCGTGCGACAACCAGTGTGCGGCCCGCATGGCACGCTCCCGAAGGGCAGCCACGTCTGGGCTTCTGCCGCCGTTTGGCGGCGCGACAATATTGACATGCCCGAGCTTGCGTCCCGCTCGCTCGCCCTTGCCGTACAGGTGCACCTTCGCGTCGGGCATCCGGGCGAACAGATGGTGCACCCGTTCGTCCACCGACATGGCGGGCGCCTGCGGGGCGCCGAGCACATTGCCCATGACGGTCACGGACCCCGTGGCCGACGTATCGCCAAGCGGGTAATCCAGAACAGCCCGCAAGTGTTGTTCGAACTGGCTGGTCACCGACCCGTCCATGGTCCAGTGACCGGAATTGTGCGGCCGCATCGCGAGCTCGTTGACCAACAGCGTGCCCGCCGTGGTCTCGAACAGCTCGACGGCGAGGACCCCAACCACGCCGAGTTCGTGCGCCAGCCGTAGGCCGAGTTCCTGTGCCGCCGCGGCCAGTTCGTCGGAAAGATCCTGCGCCGGGGCGATCACCTCGACACAAATACCGTCCCGTTGCACGGTTTCGACCACGGGCCACGCCGCGCCCTGCCCGAACGGGGACCTCGCCACCAAGGCCGAGAGCTCGCGGCGCATCGCCACTCGTTCCTCCACAAGCACCGGCACGCCACGATCAAGGTAGTCACTCGCGATCGCCCTGGCTGCCGTCGGGTCATCGGCCATGCTGACCCCACGCCCGTCGTAACCGCCACGGATCGTCTTGATGACCACGGGGCCGCCGATCTCCTCGGCGAACGCCACCACATCGTCGGCGGTCTCCACCGCAGAGTAGCGCGGCACGGGCGCGCCCAGCGCAGCAAGTCTCCGACGCATGATCAGCTTGTCCTGGGCATGGATCAGCGCACCGGGCGGCGGCGCGACGTTGACGCCCTCGGCGACGAGGGTGTCGAGCATCTCGGTCGGCACGTGCTCGTGATCGAACGTCAGGGCATCGGCGCCCGCGGCAACCTTGCGCAGGGCGTCCAGGTCGGTGTGCGAGCCGATGACGACATCGGGACTGACCTGCGCGGCCGGATCGGCGGGGTCGACGGCCAGAACCCGCAGGGTCTGACCCAGGGCGATCGCCGCCTGGTGGGTCATCCTGGCGAGCTGACCGCCGCCGATCATCGCGACGACAGGGTTTGCCCTTGGGGGCCGGGTGGGTGAGGTGGGTGCCACGGCCATCATGGTGTCATGACCGCAATGCGAGGGGTTGACCTGCGGCGCGACAGCGCTTTCGCGGCGGAACCGTTGCATACGTACACTAAGGAGTCGTGTCCTTCGCTGATGCCACGATCGCGCGCCTGCCGCGACCGGTCCGTCCATTTGCCGAACGGCACCATGAACTCATCAAGTTCGCCATTGTCGGCGGCACCACATTCATCATCGATTCGGCGATTTTCTACACGCTCAAGCTGACGATTCTCGAGCCGAAGCCGGTCACGGCGAAGATCATCGCCGGTGTCGTCGCGGTCATCGCGTCCTACATCCTCAACCGCGAGTGGAGCTTCCGCGATCGCGGCGGCCGGGAGCGTCATCACGAAGCACTGCTGTTCTTCGGTTTCAGCGCTGTCGGCGTGCTCCTGAGCATGGCGCCGCTGTGGTTCTCCAGCTACGTCCTGCAGCTTCGGGTGCCGACTGTGACGTTGACCATGGAGAACATCGCGGACTTTTTGTCGGCCTACATCATCGGCAATCTGCTGCAGATGGGGTTCCGGTTCTGGGCGTTCAAGCGGTGGGTATTCCCCGATGCGCTCGGTGGCGACTCGGAGAAGGCCCTGGAATCCGCGCTCACCGGTGGCGGTATCGCTGAGGTATTCGAGGACGAGTTCGAGGCACACCCCCCCAAGGTCACCCCGCTACGCCGGCCGAGCCGGCGTTCGCCCGATCAGCTGGGCGATTCTTCAGACCCCAAGGTGTCGAAGACTTCGTGATAGAGCAGCGCATGCACCTGCTCGACCCGGGGAATATCGTAGAAATCCAACGGGTCCTGCGACGCTGATTCGATGATCAGGGTGCCGGTGCGCAGCATCCGGTCCAATAGTCCGTGCCTGAACTCCACGCTGTTGATCCGGGCCAACGGAATATCGATACCGGTGCGGGTCAGTAAGCCGTGCCGGAACATCACCCGGCGGTCGGTGATCACGAAATGCGTTGTCCACCAGGTGAAAAACGGCCAGAGCGTCAGCCAGCCGATCAGCACCAGCCAGATCGCCAGAATGACAAGTGACACCACCGTCTTGGCGGTCCGTTCCCAGCCCAATGAGTTGACGTAGGCGGCAACGAACGATGCAGCGGCGGTGGCAACGATGAGAACCAACACCGGCCCGATGAGGCGTTTCCAGTGCGGATGGCGATGCAGGACCACCTGCTCGTCCTTGGCGAGAACATTTTCCGGGTAGCTCACGATGGCACTGTACGCAGCCGTAGGGCTCGCGAGCAGTCCAACCGGGGCAGCGCCACCAGCGGTTCTGGCAACCGATAATTCTGCGGCGACGATCCATTGTCCGGGCGATTGCTGGCCGACATTTGCCGCGATGTCAACAAGTGGCTGAATTTGGGTTGCTGAATCCCTTTTCCAGTCGGCCGTCGCGCGCGGTCAGCGTCGTAATGCCCTCACCACCGTGCGCAGATCGGCCATCATCCACCACACCGGGAGGCGACCACCAGGTCGATCCCGCTTCGCTGACGATACGATCGCAGCACTACCTCGGCCGGTGCATCCATTGCCGAGCGGCACCGTGAACGCATCAAGTAGGAGCATCGAAACGGCCGCGCCGGGCCGCCTCGAGGAGTTCGTCCTCGCGGCGGCGGTTAGCAGTCAGCAACGTTCTGAAGGTATAGTTGGCACACGTGTGCACGCATCGCATCCAGAGCGCATCACATTTGCCAGCATTGCGATGCCCCCCGGGGAATCGGGAGAGGAACGGTCGTGCGCGCACTGTTCATTAACGAGAACATCGGCGGCCATGCCACCGTTCATCATTCGCTCCGTCGAGCATTTGCGCAGCGTAACGATATTGACGTTGAGTTCATCGACGCCAACGAGCCTCAGCTCATCGCAAAGGTCCTGCGCAAACCGGTGCCCGTGCTTGGCCGTTGGGATGTCGACCTGCAACCGTTGCGAAGCCAGTTGCTGCACTCCTGTGCGCTACGTCAACGGGTGGCGGACCGGCTACTCCAGGGCGACATCGACGTCATGCACGTCTACACACAAAACTGCATGCTTGGCTCCCATCGGTTGCTTCAGCAGGTACCTACCGTCGTCACCACCGATAGCACCAACGAGCTGAATGCCTACTCGCTCTCTTACCGCACCGCGACCAGGTTCACGCCATGGGCGGTCCGGGCCTCGTTGCCGTTCGAACGCCGTGTTCTCGAAGCCGCAAGAATGGTGGTCTCCAACGCCGATCGAGTCACAACGTCATTGACGGGTCCCGCTTACCACTTGGCGCCCGAGAAGGTGATAACCCAGCCGATGGGGATCTGGTCGCCATTCCTGGATGGCTCGCGCCGGCTACCAGAACCGCCGGCCGATCGGCGTCCGACGATCGTCTTCGTTGGCGCCCAGATGGAGCCCAAGGGCGGGAATACCCTGCTGGATCTTCATCAGCGGTATTTGGCCGACAGATGCGACCTGCTGCTCATCACCAGAGATGCGGTCGGAACGCACCCGGCGGTCACCGTCGTCAACGACCTGAGTTCCGGCGATGACCGGCTCTGGGATCTTCTCGCGGGCGCCGACATGATGTGCTTTCCGTCGGCAATCGACCAATCACCGAATGTCATCCTTGAGGCCGGCGCCGCGGGCCTTCCGGTCATCGCCTCACGAACCGGTGCGATACCGGACATGGTGGTCGACGGCCGCACGGGAATCCTGGTCGACCATCTCGATCAGGCGAACATCCTGGCCGCCCTCAGAATGCTCCTCGACAACCCCGCCAAGCGGCGTGACATGGGCCGCGCGGCACACGCGCATATCGCCGAACACTTCGACATCCAGCACAGCGCCGCCATGTTGACCGCACTGTTCGCTGACATCACCACGGCGGCTCGTCGGTGATCCTCAGCCCTCCCGGGGCAGTCGTACTCGCCTACCACGACATCCTGCCCAATGGGCACGAGCCCTTTCAGTATGCGGTGTCGCTCAACCACTTTCGACTCCATCTTGATCTGTTGTCGCGCCTGCGGTTCGCGATCGTGCCTCTGAGTGAAATCACCCGACGGCACCGCGACGGCCGTTCACTGAGGGGATTGGCGACAGTCATGTTCGACGACGCCATCATCGGCGTTCATCAACTCGCCATCTCCGAGCTCACCGACCGTCGCCTGCCATGGACGCTGGCGGTGGTAACCGATCGACTCGGGGTCGAACCGCAGTGGTGGCCGGGTAGCCGGCGAACGATGACCCGGCAGGAACTCGACGATGCGGTCGCCGCCGGGGCGGAGTTAGCAGTACACACCGAAACTCACTGCAACCTCACTGGACTTGATGACCAAGAGTTGGACACCGAGATCCGCCGCAGCAGGCGGCGCCTCGAAGACTGGACGGGAAAAGCCGTCACCGACGTCGTCTACCCGGGTGGGTGCCACACCCTGCGGGTGCGGACAGCAGCCCGCGAAGCGGGGTTCGAGGCTGGCTATTCCTTCACCAACGGGCGAGTCGGCCATGCCATCGATCCGTTCATGCTGCCGCGACTGACCATGCACGACGGGATGACCGCGGTCCCGACACTGCGGTCGCTGCTGCGACCGGCCTTCACGTGGCCACGACTCGCCACCGAGATGCTCGGCGACACCGAGTTCCCCTAGCCCTCACCCGGCCCAGTTCAGCCGGACCCGGCCGTTTCCCCGATGGCGTCAGCAAACGCTCTGCACTCCGCCGTCGCGCCTTCATCCGGCGCCACGGACGGCAATTAAGTAACCGCTAAGAAAACGGCACCACACGCCCGATACCATCGACACCATGACCAGTGTCACCGAACCTTCCGCGGCGAACGACGTCGACATCCACACCACCGCCGGCAAGCTCGCCGACTTGCGGCGGCGGACCGAGGACACGTTGCACCCGGTCGGCGAGGCCGCCGTGGAGAAGGTGCACGCCAAGGGGAAACTGACCGCCCGCGAACGCATCTACGCACTTCTCGACGAGGGATCCTTCGTCGAACTCGACGCGCTGGCCAAGCACCGCAGCACCAACTTCGGGCTGGAGGCCAACCGCCCCGTCGGCGACGGCGTGGTGACCGGTTACGGCACCATCGACGGCCGCGACGTCTGCATCTTCAGCCAGGACGCCACGGTGTTCGGCGGCAGCCTCGGTGAGGTCTACGGCGAGAAGATCGTCAAGGTGCAGGAACTGGCCATCAAGACCGGACGCCCGCTGATCGGCATCAACGACGGCGCCGGCGCCCGCATCCAGGAGGGCGTGGTCTCACTCGGCCTGTACAGCAAGATCTTCCGCAACAACATCCTGGCCTCGGGTGTCATCCCGCAGATCTCGCTGATCATGGGTGCCGCGGCCGGCGGCCACGTCTACTCCCCCGCGCTGACGGACTTCGTGATCATGGTCGACCAGACCAGCCAGATGTTCATCACCGGCCCGGATGTCATCAAGACCGTCACCGGCGAGAACGTCACCATGGAGGAGCTGGGCGGCGCCCACACCCACATGGCGAAATCCGGCACCGCGCACTACGTGGCCTCCGGCGAACAGGACGCCTTCGACTACGTCCGTGACCTGCTGTCCTTCCTGCCGCCCAACAGCGCCGCTGAGCCACCGCGCTACCCGGCCCCGCCACACCCGGGCGCGATTGAGGACAACCTGACCGAAGAAGACCTCGAGCTCGACACACTGATCCCGGATTCACCGAACCAGCCATACGACATGCACGAGGTGATCACCCGGATCCTCGACGATGACGAATTCCTCGAAGTCCAGCAGGGTTACGCCACGAACATCCTGGTCGGGTTCGGGCGGATCGAGGGCCGGCCAGTCGGCATCGTCGCCAACCAGCCCACCCAGTTCGCCGGCTGCCTGGACATCAACGCCTCGGAGAAGGCCGCCCGGTTCGTCCGCACCTGCGACTGCTTCAACATCCCGATCGTCATGCTGGTCGACGTTCCCGGCTTCCTGCCCGGCACCGACCAGGAGTACAACGGCATCATCCGACGCGGCGCCAAGCTGCTGTACGCCTACGGCGAGGCCACGGTCGCGAAGATCACCGTCATCACCCGCAAGTCCTATGGCGGCGCCTACTGCGTGATGGGCTCCAAGGACATGGGGTGTGACGTCAACCTTGCCTGGCCCACCGCCCAGATCGCGGTGATGGGCGCCTCGGGCGCCGTCGGCTTCGTCTACCGCGGCCAGCTCAAGGAAGCGGCGAACAACGGCGAGGACGTCGACGCGCTGCGCCTCGAACTGCAGCAGGACTACGAGGACACGTTGGTCAATCCCTACGTGGCCGCCGAGCGTGGCTACGTCGATGCCGTCATCCCGCCCTCGCACACCCGCGGTTACATCGCGACGTCGCTGCGACTGCTGGAGCGCAAGATCAGCCAGATCCCCCCCAAGAAGCATGGGAACATCCCGCTCTGATCGAGCTGTGCCCCGCGACAACCTGTTAAGGACTGCCGAATGAACCACGATGCCGACATCACCGAGGTCAGCGACCCGCGCGAGATGACGATCGACGTGCCGGCACCGACGTCGGCACCGGAGATCCACGTCCTCAAGGGCCAGCCGTCCGACGAGGAGGTGGCCGCACTGGTCGCCGTTCTCAGCGCCGCCGGTGGCGGCGCAGCCGAGCCAGGCCCGCAGGAACTCAACCCGTGGGGCCATCCCGTCGACAAGCTGCGCTACGGCCTGACCAGTTGGCAGCACGTCACCCTGCTCGAACGGACCCACATGCGCCGATGACCAGGCTGGTCCTGGCTTCGGCGTCCAGCGGGCGGCTCAGAGTGCTGCGCGGTGCCGGTGTCGAACCGCTCGTCGTCGTCTCCGCCGTCGACGAGGACGCGATCATCTCCGCGCAGGCAGGGGCGGCTCCCGACACGATCGTCACCGCGCTGGCCGTCGCCAAGGCTCGCGACGTCGCCAGTCGGTTGCCGACGGACGTCGCGGCGGATTGCGTTGTGGTGGGCTGTGATTCGATGCTTTTCCGCGACAGTGAGCTGCATGGGAAACCGGGCACCGCGACGGCAGCCAAGGCTCAGTGGCATTCCATGGCAGGCCGTTCCGGCCAGCTCTACTCCGGACATTGCCTGCTGCGCCTGCGCGAGGCCGCGATCGTCACGCAGAAATCGGCAGCCGCTCTAACCACAGTGCATTTCGGAACGCCGACAGCCGAAGACCTCACCGCCTACATCGACAGCGGCGAACCTCTCGGCGTCGCGGGAGCGTTCACCCTCGATGGTCTCGGCGGCTGGTTCATCGACCGAATCGAAGGCGATCCGGCCAATGTCATCGGACTCAGCCTGCCCCTGACACGTTCGCTTCTGGCAGCCGTGGGAGTGTCGATAACGGACCTGTGGGCGACAAATCGGGTCGGTAAAGCTACCTGATCCGGCGATTCCCGCAGCCAATCCGGCCAAACCGGAGTCGGGACCACCGGCTTCCCCGCTCCACACCGGTAGGCTCACTTTCGTGCCGATACCTGCAGATCCGAGCCCCGCACTGGCGGACTACGCCCACCCTGAACGTCTGGTGACCGCCGACTGGTTATCCGCCCATCTGGGCACGAAGGGCCTGGCCATCGTCGAGTCCAACGAGGATGTGCTGCTCTACGACGTCGGCCATATCCCGGGCGCAGTGAAGATCGACTGGCATACCGATCTCAACGATCCCGAGGTGCGGGACTACATCAACGGCGAACAGTTCGCCGCCCTGATGGACCGCAAGGGCATCTCGCGTAGCGACACGATCGTCATCTACGGCGACAAGAGCAACTGGTGGGCGGCCTACGCGCTCTGGGTCTTCACGCTGTTCGGGCACGACGACGTCCGCCTGCTCAACGGCGGACGTGACCTGTGGATCTCCGATCACCGCGACACCACATTGGATGTCCCCACCCGCACCTCCACCGGCTATCCGGTGGTCGAGCGCAACGACTCCCCCATCCGGGCGTTCAAGGACGATGTCCTCTCGACGCTGGGAACCCAGACCTTGATCGACGTCCGCTCGCCACTGGAGTACACCGGCGAGCGCACCCACATGCCGGATTACCCCGAGGAAGGCGCGCTGCGGGGCGGCCACATCCCGTCAGCGATATCGGTGCCGTGGGCCAAGGCTGCCGAGGACAGCGGCCGGTTCCGCAGCCGCGCCGAACTCGACGCGGTCTACGAGTTCGTCACGGCCGCCCCGGACAAGCCCGTGATTGCCTACTGTCGCATCGGCGAGCGGTCCAGCCACACCTGGTTCGTCCTGACACACCTGCTCGGCGTGCCGGGCGTGCGCAACTACGACGGTTCCTGGACCGAGTGGGGCAACACCGTGCGGGTCCCCATCGCTACGGGTGAAGCACCAGGAGACGCGCCCACCTGATGACCGAGACCAGCCGTCTGCCGGCAGCTCTTTCCGAGGTGGTCGCCGAATTCGCCGAGATGCAGGGCCAGGACAAACTTCAGCTGCTGCTCGAATTCGCCGGTGAGCTCCCCGAGCTGCCCGCCGAGCTCGAAGAAGCCTCGATGGAGCCGGTCCCGGAATGCCAGTCGCCATTGTTCCTCCATGTCGACGCGAGCGATCGAGGATCCGTCCGGCTGTACTTCAGCGCACCCGCCGAGGCACCCACGACACGCGGCTTCGCCTCGATTTTGGCGGCCGGTCTCGACGGTCAGTCCGCCGCCGACATTCTGGCCGTGCCGGACGACTTCTACTCCGCTCTCGGCCTTGCGGCGCTGATCAGCCCGCTGCGACTGCGTGGAATGTCGGCGATGCTGGCGCGCATCAAGCGGCGGCTGCGGGACCCCTAGCCCTCCCTACCGAGCAGTAACCGAGACCGCCTGGCTCCCCCGGAAGGCGTGGCGCTTAAACTGCCCAACGAAGATTCTTAAAGTAATTTCTTAGAGACATTCCATCAGGAGGCGCAGTGCCTAGTCATGCCAGCTCGAGCATCTCCAAGGTTCTCGTTGCCAACCGCGGCGAGATCGCGGTTCGGGTCATCCGCGCGGCCAAGGATGCCGGCCTGGCCAGCGTGGCGGTGTACGCCGAACCCGACGCTGACGCCCCCCACGTGCGGTTGGCCGATGAGGCGTTCGCCCTCGGCGGCCAGACCTCGGCCGAGTCCTACCTGGTGTTCGACAAGATCCTGGAGGCTGCCGCCAAGTCCGGCGCCAACGCGGTTCACCCCGGCTACGGGTTCCTTTCCGAGAATGCTGATTTCGCCCAGGCTGTCCTCGACGCCGGGCTGATCTGGATCGGGCCCAGCCCACAGTCCATCCGCGACCTCGGCGACAAGGTCACCGCCCGCCACATCGCCGCCCGCGCGCAGGCACCGCTGGTCCCCGGGACCCCGGACCCGGTCAAGGACGCCGACGAGATCATCGCCTTCGCCAAGGAGCACGGCCTGCCCATCGCCATCAAGGCGGCCTTCGGTGGTGGCGGGCGCGGTATGAAAGTCGCGCGCACCATGGAGGAGATCCCCGAGCTCTTCGACTCCGCCACCCGTGAGGCCGTCTCGGCATTCGGTCGCGGTGAGTGCTTCGTCGAGCGCTATCTGGACAAGCCGCGGCACGTCGAGGCCCAGGTCATCGCCGACACCCACGGCAACGTCGTGGTGGCCGGTACCAGGGACTGCTCGCTGCAGCGTCGCTTCCAGAAACTCGTGGAGGAAGCCCCTGCTCCGTTCCTCACCGAGGCCCAGCGCAAAGAGATCCACGAGTCGGCCAAGCGCATCTGCAAAGAAGCCGGCTACTACGGCGCGGGCACTGTCGAGTATCTCGTCGGACAGGACGGTTTGATCTCCTTCCTCGAGGTCAACACCCGCCTGCAGGTCGAGCATCCGGTCACCGAGGAGACCGCGGGTATCGACCTGGTGCTGCAGCAGTTCAAGATCGCCAACGGCGAGGCGCTCGACATCACCGAGGATCCGACGCCGCGCGGCCACGCGTTCGAGTTCCGTATCAACGGCGAGGACGCCGGCCGCGGGTTCCTGCCCGCACCCGGCCCCGTCACCAAGTTCGAGCCGCCGACCGGCCCCGGTGTGCGGCTGGATTCCGGTGTCGAAACCGGTTCCGTCATCGGCGGTCAGTTCGACTCGATGCTCGCCAAGCTGATCGTCGTCGGCGCCACCCGCGAGGAGGCGTTGGCTCGGTCCCGCCGTGCGCTCGCCGAATTCAACGTCGAAGGCCTGGCCACCGTCATCCCGTTCCACCGCGCAGTGGTGTCGGACCCCGCCTTCATCGGCGATGACAACGGCTTCACCGTGCACACCCGCTGGATCGAGACGGAGTGGGACAACACAGTCGAGCCGTTCACCGGCGGTAGTGCCGTCGAGGCCGAAGATGATCAGCCACCCCGCCAGACCGTCGTCGTCGAGGTCGGCGGACGCCGTCTCGAGGTGTCGCTGCCCGGTGACCTCGCCGTCGGTGGCGGCGCAGCAGCACCGTCCGGAGTCATCCGGAAGAAGCCCAAGCCGCGCAAGCGTGGTGCCCATGCCGGTGCCGCCGCGTCCGGCGACGCCGTGACCGCTCCGATGCAGGGCACCGTGGTCAAGGTGGCCGTCGAAGAGGGCCAGGTCGTGGCCACTGGCGATCTGATCGTCGTGCTCGAGGCCATGAAGATGGAGAACCCGGTGACCGCGCACAAGGACGGCACCATCACGGGTCTGGCGGTGGAGGCCGGTGCGGCCGTCACCCAGGGGACCGTCGTCGCCGAGATCAAGGACTAGCGCCGCCGGCGACATGGAGCCCGTCGAGATCAACAACGGTCAGTGGTACCTGCGTGCGCTGCGCTACGACGATCGCGTCGATGACCGACCCGCGCTGGCCGACCTCGGAGAAGTCGACCTCGACTACGTGCATGACGCCGAGGACGGCTGGGCCGACGACACCCGCTACACGTGGGCCGTCTGCGAACCCACCACCGGTGAACTACTCGCCGAGGTGACCCTGGATCCGGTCACGGCGTACCTGCACAGCCGGGCGCGGCCAGGATTCCAGGACGCCGCGGCAATGTCGGAGGACACCGTGCGCCGGTGGGCCTCGGCTGTTCTCGGGATCACGGTGCACACCTGACTCGGGTGCATACCTGGCTCGGGCCGGGGAGATGGTTTTGCGCACGATGAATGGCACGGAATACGCAGGCCCCGAACCAGATTGACCGCGCGGGTATCCGAGGAACCGAGCTGGTCCGGCTACGGTTTTCGAATGCCGGCCCCGACAGCTGACGAAGTATTCGCCGACCGCAACATCGTCCTGATCGGCGGTGGATCGGGTATCGGTCTGGCGACCGCCCGACGGGTGATCGCCGGTGGCGGCAGCGTCGTCCTGGGCGGGCGCTCGGCCGACCGTCTCGCCGACGCCGCACACGCGCTCGGCCCACGGGCCGGCTGGCATCGCGTCGACACCACGGATCAGCTTTCGGTCGACGAGTTCTTCGGCGGAACCGACACCGTCCACGGCCTGTTCACCACCGCCGCCGATTACGTCACCGGACCGATGTCCGAGCTGACCGTCGCCCAGGCGGCCTCCGCCTTCGACTCCAAATTCTGGGGCCAGTACCGGGTGGTCAAGTCGGCGCTTCCGAAGCTGGCTCCCGACGCCGCCGTGGTGCTGATGTCAGGCGCGGCCGGCGCACGTCCGGCGGCGATGGCCCCCGCCTACAGTGCGGCCAACGCCGCCATCGAGGGGCTGGCCCGCGGACTTGCAGTCGAACTCGCGCCGATCACGGTCAACGCCATCGCCCCGGGAACCGTCGACGGCCACCTCTGGAATCAGCGCGACCCTGCCGTCCGTGAGGCCGCGTTCGCGGCCTATCGCGCCGCCTCCGCGGTCGGGCGGCTGGCCACCGAGGACGACATCGCACATACCGTGGCCTACCTGTTGACCAGCCGCGTCACGACCGGATCCACCGTCTTTCCCGACGGTGGGTACGCCTTTCACTGAGATTGCCGAGCGTTCCCTCAGCCTTCGGGCGGGAAGTCCCGGTCTGTGCCGGTGGCCAGATCACCGCATTCGACGACGACGACGTCCGCGGAGTGGGCCGAGAGGAACCGGCGGGCGCCCTGATCGCCGGATAGCGATCCCACCAGCTCCGGCCAGTGCTGCGCGTCGATCACCACCGGGTGTCCCGGCGTTCCGTCATAGGTCGTCCGAACCAGCCCCGACGGGCTGCGATCCACCGCCGCCAGCACCCGGCGCACGACGTCGGCGCCGACATCGGGGGTGTCCACCAGATGCAACACCACCCGCTGCGCCCCGGCCGCCGCGGCGAGTCCGGCCCGCAGCGAAGCACTCATCCCGTCCGACCACCGCCGCGCGATCACCGCGCGCGCGGGTGCGGGCACGTCCACCACGGCAGCGCCCAGCACCACCACGACATCGTCACAACCGCCCTCGACGAGCGCAGCGACCGCGAGCCGCAGCCACTCCCGTTCTCCGACAAGCACTTTCGGCATGCCATAGCGAGTACCGGCGCCCGCGGCCAACAGCACGCCGACAGTCTCGCCCGGTTTCGACATGCGAACAGTGTGAACCTGGTCGATTCTTTACTGATGTCGGCCCCGCCATCCACACCCCAGAAGAAGCGTGTGCATCCGGTTGACGAGGTGCTGCCCGCCCCCAAACTCGCCCTCTACGGGTTCCAGCACGTGGTGGCGTTCTACGCCGGCGCGGTCCTGGTGCCGATCATCATCGCCGGCGCGATCAAGCTCCCTCAGGAAGATCTGGTCAAGCTGATCACGGCCGACCTGTTCACCTGTGGCATCGCGTCGATCATCCAGGCGGTGGGGATCTGGAAGATCGGTGTCCGACTCCCCCTGCTTCAGGGCGTCACCTTCGCCGGAGTCTCGCCGATCATCGCGATCGGACTGGCCCATGGCGGCGGCGCGTCCAGCCTGCTGTACGTCTACGGTGCGGTGATCGTCGCTGGCGTCTTCACCTTCCTGATCGCGCCGATCTTCGTCAAACTGCTGCGGTTCTTCCCGCCGGTGGTCACGGGCACCCTGATCACGATCATCGGCTTGTGCCTGGTCCCGGTGGGTGCGGGTGACGCCGTCACCAATCCCCATACGGGAGAACATGATCCGACGAACATCCGCTGGCTGCTCTACGCATTGGGCACCATCGCCATCATCGTCGGGATCCAGCGATTCTTCCGCGGCTTCATCGCCACCATCGCGGTACTGCTGGGCCTGGTGATCGGATGTGCCGTCGCCTTCGCGCTCGGTGACATGACCTTCGACAAGGTCGGCGACGCTGCCGCGATCGGCTTCACCCAGCCCTTCGTGTTCGGCTTCCCCAAGTTCGACTTCGTCGCCTGCATCACGATGATCATCATCTTGTTGATCACCGCGGTCGAATCCACCGGCAGCACCATGGCGACCGGCGAGATCGTCGGCAAGCGCATCAAAGCCTCCGACATCGGCAATGTGCTGCGCGCCGACGGCCTGGCCACCGTCATCGGCGGCGTCTTCAACTCGTTCCCCTACACGGCGTTCTCGGAGAACGTCGGCCTGGTGCGACTGACCGGCGTGAAGAGCCGCTGGGTGGTGGCCGCGGCCGGCGTCATCATGATCGTCCTGGGCTTCCTGCCCAAGGTGGCGGCCGTCGTGTCGTCGGTGCCCAACCCGGTACTGGGCGGTGCGTCGCTGACGCTGTTCGCGACGGTCGCCGCCGTCGGCATCCAGACGCTGGGCAAGGTGGACTTCACCGACCACCGCAACCTGATCATCGTCACCACCAGCCTGGCGCTGGCCCTGTGGGTCACCGCCTATCCCGACGTCGCCAAGTCCATGCCGACCGGTGTCGACCTGCTGTTCGGCAGTGGGATCAGCATCGGCGGCATCGCCGCGATCCTGCTCAACGTGCTGTTCTTCCACCTCGGCATCAGCAAGGGACCTAGGGTCGCGGGCGGGGGCACCATTACGCTCGACGAGGTGAACTCGATGACCAAGGAACGCTTCACCGAGGTATTCGGGCATGTGGTGCAGGACATTCCGTGGGCAGTCGAGCGGGCCTTCGAACAACGTCCGTACTCCGATACCCAGGCACTGCGCGAGGCGTTCCAGGACGCGGTACTGACCGGCTCGTCCGAGCAACAGCTGGAGCTGATCAACCGATTCCACGACCTGGGCGCCGAGGACGAGACCGGGCACGCCCTGGCCGTCGACCACGTCGCCTTGAGCAACCTGGCCGAGGAGGACCACAACGACGTCGTCGAGCTCGCCAACGCCTACCGCGAGCACTTCGGCTTCCCGTTGGTGATCTGCGCGCGCGAGACCGAACACTTCGACCGGGTGCTCAAGAATGGCTGGTCGCGAATGGACAATTCGACACCGGCCGAGAAGGCGTTCGCGCTGATCGAGATCGCCAAGATCGCCAACTACCGATTCGACGATCTGGTGGCCGATGCCAATCCGATCGCCGCGGCCCGGTTCAGCCGGCTCAACGAACTGCAGTAGATGCCCATCCAGGGATCGTTGGGTCTGGACGGTTTCACCCGTCTGACCGACCGGCAGCGGATGAACCTGCTGTTCGGTGTCTGCTCCTCGCCGATCTGGGCGCGCCGGGTGCTCGCCGGCGGCCCGTTCCGCGACGTCGACGCCCTGCTGGACCGCGCCGATCGGGTACTCGCCGAGCTACCCGACGCCGAGATCGACGCTGCGCTGGACGGCCACCCGCGCATCGGCGCTTCAGTGTCGCTGGTCGACAATGCCTCCTCGGCCCGCGAGCAGGCCGCCGTCACCACCGCCGCCGACAGCGTCAAAGCCGAGCTGGCCGCGAAAAACCTTGAGTACGACCAGAAGTTCGGCTATGTCTACCTGGTGTGCGCCAGCGGGCGCTCGGCCGAGGAGCTACTCGACATTCTCGCCGACCGGCTACACAACGACCCGGACACCGAGCGTCGCGTGATGCGCAGCGAGCTGGCCAAGATCAACCGGCTACGGCTCGAACGACTACTCAGTGAACCCCCCACCGATGTGGGCGTCGATCCGCCCGCCGAGACCAGCCCCCCGAAGGGATCCGGTACGTGACACATCTGAGCACGCATGTCCTCGACGCCGTCACCGGGCAGCCCGCGGTCGGCGTGCCGGTCGCCCTGACCGATACCACCGGCACACTGCTGACCCAGGCTGTCACCGACAAGGATGGCCGCATCGGCAGCCTCGCCTCCCAGGAGCTGTCCGGCGTGCACCGTCTCACGTTCGACACCGCGGCCTACTTTGTCGCCCAGGGCATCGTCGGCTTCTATCCAGAAATTGTGATCGCGTTCGACATCACCGACCCCGCAGGTAAATATCACGTTCCCGTGCTCTTGTCCCCCTACGCGTACTCAACCTACAAAGGAAGCTGAGGTTCCCTTGAAGGCGATGATCATCGGTGCCGGCATGGGCGGTATGAGCGCAGCCATCGCCCTTCGCCAGATCGGCTTCGAGACCGAGGTCTACGAGCGGGTGACGGAGAACAAGCCGGTCGGGGCCGCCATCTCCGTCTGGTCCAATGGCGTCAAATGCCTGAATTACCTTGGGCTGGAGGCGAAGACCGCGGCCATCGGCGGCATCGTCAACTCGATGAGCTATGTGGACGGACACACCGGTGAGACGATGTGCCGGTTCTCGATGCAACCCCTCATCGACGAGGTCGGCCAGCGGCCGTACCCGATCGCCCGCGCCGAACTACAGTCGATGCTGATGGAGGCCTATGGCCTGGCCGACATCAACTTCGGTATGAAGATGGTCAGTGTCACCGACGGTGCCGAGCAGGCCACTGCGACTTTCACCGACGGCTCGACGGCGACCGCAGACGTGATCATCGGCGCCGACGGGGCCGCTTCGATCACCCGCGAGTACATCCTCGGTGCGCCGGTCACCCGCCGCTACGCCGGCTACGTCAACTTCAACGGCCTCGTCGAGGTCGACGAGGAGATCGGGCCCGCGACCGAATGGACCACTTATGTCGGTGACGGGAAACGGGTTTCGGTGATGCCGGTAGCCGACGGCCGGTTCTATTTCTTCTTCGACGTCGTGGAGCCTGCTGGAGCGCCTTACGAAAAGGAAAGCGCCCGTGAGGTATTGCGCAGCCACTTCGGCGGCTGGGCGCCCGGGGTGCAGAAGCTGATCGACACACTGGACCCGACGACCACCAACCGGGTGGAGATCCTCGACCTGGATCCGTTCCACACCTGGACCAAGGGCCGGGTCGCCGTACTCGGCGACGCCGCGCACAACACCACCCCGGATATCGGTCAGGGCGGGTGCTCGGCGATGGAAGATGCCATCGCCCTGCAGTGGGCCTTCACAGACCACCCCGACGACGTGCATGCGGCGCTGGCTGCCTACCAGGGGGCGCGCACGGAACGTGCGGGCGAGCTGGTGCTGCGGGCCCGTAAGCGCTGCGACGTGACACACGCCAAAGACCCGGTCACCACAGCCGACTGGTATCAGGGTCTACGCAGCGAAGACGGCAGCGGCATCATCCGCGGCATCGTCGGCAACATCATGGGCGGGCCACTGACACCGGTGGTCTGACGCCGGAATACCATGGGCCGCTTGGCTGTCGGAAAGCCGGCCGACTCACTCCAGCTGGTCGCGCAACCGGCCCAGCGCCCGCGCCAGCAGCCGGGACACGTGCATCTGCGAGACCCCGATCCGTTCGGCGATCTGCGTCTGGGTCAGCGACTCGAAGAACCTCAGCACCACCACGGCGCGCTCCCGGTCCGGCAGCGATTCCAGCAGCGGACGCAGGGCTTCGCGATTCTCGATCTGGTCGAGGGTGGTGTCGACATCGCCCAGAGTATCGGCGATGGCCGGGGCGTCCTCGTTTCCACTGCCACCACCGCTGTCGATCGACAGGGTGTTGTACGAGCTGCCGGCGACGAGGCCCTCGACCACTTCGTCTCGGTCCATCCCCAGCAGCTCAGCCAGTTCGGTCGGTGTCGGTGCGCGGCCGAGACGTTGCGACAGCTCGGCGGTCGCCGCACCGAGCTGCAGGTGCAGTTCCTTGAGCCGCCGCGGCACTTTGACCGACCAGCTGTTGTCACGGAAGTGCCGTCGTACCTCACCCATGATCGTGGGGACGGCGAACGACACGAAATCCGAACCGGCGTCGACGTTGAACCGGATAACCGCGTTGACAAGACCGACGCGGGCAACCTGAACCAGATCGTCATGCGGTTCGCCGCGGCCGTCGAAACGCCGGGCAATGTGATCGGCCAGCGGCAGGCATCGTTCGACGATGCTGTCGCGCTGGCGTTGGAATGCCGCCGAACCGTCTTCGAGGGTCGCCAACTGCCGGAAAAGATCCGGCACGTCGGCGTATTCAGAACTCGATCGTGAGGACGATCCGCGGGACGCAGGTGGCGTCACCTGGCTGGACTCACTCGTCTCGTCGTCATCGAGATCCCGAATACAGGCCCAACACCGTCGAGCTCTGCACCGTCCCGAAAGGTGCGGACTTCGTCGGTCAGGGAGGTCAACACATGCCAGCTGAAGCTGCCCGGCGTCAGGATGTCCTCGGCCTCGGATGTCGTCGAGACGTCGATGACGACCTCGCTGTCGCGCGGATCGATCACGAGCACCAAGGTGGCCTCGGGCGATGAGGACCGGATGAGGCGAGTACATGCCTCGTCCACGGCCAGCCGAAGGTCGGCGACGGCGTCGAGATTGAGATCCTCGAAGGTGGCGACAGCGGCTATCAACGTGCGAACGACAGCAAGATTTTCCAGCTGTGCGGAGACCCTGACTTCGACCGCCCGCGGGCTGCGAGCATCGGCGTGGTCAGTGTGGTGAGCGTCGGACATGTGCATGCCTCCCGGCGATATCGGACCGAGGTTACCCCAGTGGTCAGGCTGGCTAACCAAGGCGGTGCCCTCGGTATGAGTGAAGTCGGGCGTGATGCCGCTGACGTCCGGTCAGCCGACCGATATGCCTGGCGGTAGCGCGACGGCTGTCCCGGTGTTCGCGGTGGCGGTCGACACGCTCGGTGTCCTCGCTCTCGGTCACCTGCCGGCGTGCGGCACTGAACTGTGAAGTCATTGTGCGAGGCTTCATACCCACATCATTGCCACGGCAAAACAGTGGCTGGACAACGCCAGACGCCGCCGACGGCATCAGTGCGTCGGCGAGGACGTCGAGGGCACACAAAGAGCCCAGTCGGATATTCCGACTGGGCTCTTTGTGGCGCGCGAGGCGCGGTGTCATCCGCGACGGTGGGGCAAGCGCCACCGTCGCGGGACTTGATTCACGTCTTAGGGGTGTCCACGGGTCGTGGTCGGGAGTAGCTAGCCGAGAGCAGGTCCGGCGAGCGTGGGGAACCCGATAGTCAGAGCAAGCAACATCAACGTCATCAGGAACCAGCCGGCTCCCTGCCAGCCCCACCAGGTGCGCTGTTCGCGCCATACCCGGTAGGTGCGGATGAACGCCCATACCCCGCCGCCGAGCAGGATCGCGGGCGCGCCGAGACCGAGCAGAGTGCGTTGGGGCGCGCCACAGGCGACGGTGTCGATGTCGGTACTGCTGCAGGTGCTGACCCAAATCGCGGCGAATACGAGGAATCCGACACCGGCGACCGAGGCCACGACGGCGAACCTGATGGCTGCGCGGACATCATCGTCCTCGCGGCCCAGGTGGTCGTCTCGGGAGCGCTGTGGTGAACTGCGCGTGGTCGCCATCGTCCTGCCCTTCGTAAGTTCTCCAGTGTTCCCCGCCGGCGGCGACGACAAACGCGAAAGTTGAAATAGACCGTCAGCAGGAGCCGATCATCTGTCTCTCGCGCGCCGCGATCAATCGATTTCTTCGGCGATCCGCTTGATCGCGGCGAGGCGCCGATCCCAGCGCCGGCCGACGGCTTCGAGCTCGTCGGCCAGGGCGCTGAGCCGACCGCCGAGCGCGCGATAGCGGATTTCACGCCCGACGCGCAGCGATTCGACCAAACCTGCGTCAGCGAGAGCGGTCAGGTGCTTGGCAATCGCCTGCCGGCTGACCGGCAGCCGGCCCGCCAGTGCACTCGCCGACAGATCCTGGGCGCCGAGTTCGGTCAGGATCTGCCATCGGGTCTCGTCGGCGAGGATTCCGAAAACCGCGGGGATACCGTGCTTGGAGACTGCGGTCACGCCGGTGCCGCCTCCGCCGACTCCAGGAACTCGACGAGCTCACCGAGCTCGTTGCGCCAGCCCGTGGCGTTGCCGTCGTGAGCGCCCTGCGGGTCGGCCAGCTCCTCGAAACCGGTCTCGATCACCGTGAGCCGGGTGCCCTGGGCGATCTCCTCGAGATCGAAGCGAACCAACGTGGAGTTACCGGCAACGGGGTCGACGTCGAATTCGCGGGCCCAGCGGTACACCAGCGTCGTGGGCTCTTCGACGTGTTCGACGAGGATCCGGAAACTACCGCCGTGATCGACCCAGCCGAACTCCCCCTTGGCGCCCGGCTCGGCGATGAATTCTGCTGTGTCACCGAACCATTGGGTTATCAGCGCGGGGTCGGTGAGCGCCGCCCACACCTTCTTTGCCGGGGCATGGATATCGATGGTTCTGGTGATGTCCAACGTGTTCATGACGACCTCCTCGGGAGTGAATTTTCGATCTGCAACTCCAGCATTGCATATAGCCTCACGCTAGTGCAACCGATGAGTTGCATTAATGGTCGCGGTGCGCCCCCACCCCTGGTTGGCTAGCGTTGCGACATGGACCTCAACACGGTCGAGGTGATCGACGTGCCGACGCGGCGCGCCGACGTCTGGCCGTTGGGGCCTGACGACGCAGTACTGGCGGGCGGCACCTGGCTGTTCTCCGAGCCGCAGGTGCACCTGCGCAGGCTGGTCGACATCACCGCGCTCGGATGGCCACCGATCACCCTGGACGACAGCGGCATTGAGCTCGCCGCGACGTGCACCATCCAACAGGTGTCGACCTTGTCCGCCGAGCTTCCGACCCTGCGTGGCGACTGGACCGCGGCACCGCTGCTGCATCAGTGCTGCACCGCGCTTCTCGCGTCGTTCAAGGTGTGGCGGACCGCCACGGTGGGCGGGAACATCTGCCTGTCCTTCCCTGCCGGAGCGATGATCTCGCTGGCGGCCGCCCTGGACGGGATCGTCACGATCTGGCGCGCTGACGGCTCGGAATACCAGTTACCGATCACCGACTTCGTCACCGGTTCGGCCACCAATGTGCTGGCGACCGGCGATGTCCTGCGGGCGGTACACCTGCCCGCCGAAGCCCTGCGTGCCACCACGGCGTTCCGTAAATTGGCGCCGTCCCCGCTCGGGCGGTCCGGGATCGTCGTCATCGGCCGTCTGGACGACCCCGCCGATGGGGGCCGCTGCGCCGTCTCGATCACGGCAGCTACCGTCCGCCCCTACGTGTTCGAATTCCCAGGGGTTCCCGACCATGCGGCGCTGCGGGCAGCCCACGCCACCATCCCCGACGATGCGTGGACCGTCGACGCCCACGGCGATCCGGACTGGCGCCGCGGCGTCTCCCTGGTGCTGGCGGGGCAGATCTGCGCGGAACTGCGATGAGCATCCGGGTGAACGGTGCCGACCTACCCGGTGAGCCGCGCAACGGTCAATGCCTACGCACGTACCTGCGCGAACACGGCTATTTCGAGGTCAAGAAGGGGTGCGACGCGGGTGACTGCGGGGCCTGTTCCGTCCTGGTCGACGGCGCCGCAGTGCATTCCTGCATCTTCCCCGCCTACCGCGCCGACGGGCATGACGTGACCACGGTCGCGGGGCTCGGCACGCCGGAGGATCTGCATCCGGTGCAACGACAGTTCCTGGAGGCTGCGGGTTTCCAGTGCGGCTTCTGCACCGCGGGCATGGTGACGACCACCTCGACGTTCACTGCCGAACAGCTCGCCGACCTCCCCCGCAATCTCAAGGGCAATCTGTGTCGTTGCACCGGATATCGCCCGATCACCGACGCGCTGGCCGGTCGGGCGAATACCGAAAAGCCGGCACAGGCAGCCGATGTCGGGCGCTCGATCGGAGCGCCCGCCGGGCTCGGTGTGGTGACCGGCACCGAGCAGTACACGATGGACTTCTGGCCCGACGACACCCCGTCGAGCCTGCTGCACCTGGCAGTGCTGCCCAGTCCGGTACCGCACGCGCGGATCCGGTCGATCGATACCACTGCCGCAGAAGCTATTCCAGGCGTACGGCTGGTTCTCACTCATCGCGACAGTCCGGCGACAGCATTCTCGACCGCCCGCCACGACAACCGACTCGACGACCCGGACGACACCTTTGTGCTCGATGACACAGTCCGCTTTGTCGGTCAGCGAGTGGCCGCCGTCGTCGCCGATGACCTCGCCACCGCCGAACAAGCTTGCCGGGCAATCGTCGTCGATTATGACGAACTGCCAGCGGTCTTCGACCCTGACACCGCGCGTCAGCTCGGCGCGCCGATGGTGCACGAAGGCAAAGGCCCGGCATCGCGCATCGTCGATGTGTCCCGCAACATCGTCGCCGAATTGCGGGGCGGGGTCGGCGATATCGCGGTCGGCGTCGAGGCCGCCCGATCCAGTGGTGGCGCCGTCGTCACCGGCCGGTGGCATACCCAGCGGGTCCAGCATGCCCACCTGGAAACCCACGGCTGCACAGGATGGCGGGACAACCAGGGCCGGTTGGTGATCAGGACCAGCTCGCAGGTGCCGTTCCTGATCCGTGACGAACTGTGTCATGTCTTCGGGCTCCCCCGCGACGACGTGCACGTGTTCACCAAGCGCGTGGGCGGCGGTTTCGGCGCCAAACAGGAGATGCTCACCGAGGACCTGGTGGCACTGGCCGTCCTGCGGCTCGGCCGCCCGGTGCGCTACGAATTCACCCGCTCCGACCAATTCACCCTCGCCCCATGCCGGCACCCGTACCGGACCGATATCACCATCGCCGCGGATGCCGACGGGATTCTCACGGCACTGGGGGTCGACGTGCTGATGGACGCCGGCGCGTACGGCAATCACAGCCCCGGCGTGATGTTCCACGGCTGCGGTGAATCCATCGCGGTGTACCGCTGTCCGAACAAGCGGGTCGATGCGCAAGCGGTGTACACCAACAACCTTCCTTCTGGGGCGTTCCGCGGCTACGGCCTGGGACAAGTGATCTGGGCTGTCGAATCGGCCATCGACGAACTTGCCGAACAGCTCGGAATCGATCCCTTCGACATGCGTCGCCGCAATGTGGTGGTGCCCGGCGATGATTTCGTCGACTCTCATGTCCTGCGGGACGACCTGACTTTCGGAAGCTACGGGCTCGACCAATGCCTGGATCTCACCGAGGCTGCCCTGTCCAGCGGCAACGGGATCGCCGCCCCGGAGGGTCCGCAGTGGAAAACCGGTACAGGCGTTGCGTTGTCGATGATCGCAACCATTCCGCCGCGCGGACACTTCGCTGACGCGCAGATCAGCCTCTCTGGCGACGGCGACTACCTGCTGTCGGTGGGTACCGCCGAGTTCGGCAACGGCACCTCTACGGTGCACACCCAGATCGCCGCCACCGAACTGCAGACCACCGCAGACCGAATCACGTTGCACCAGTCCGATACCGACGTCGGCGGCTACGACACCGGGGCATTCGGCTCGGCGGGAACCGTGGTGGCGGGTAAAGCGGTGCAGAACGCGTGCCGGGACCTACGTACGGCGATCATCGATGCCGCTGCCGCGCTGATACAGATACCGCATCACAACTGCGAGCTGGGACCCCACGGGGTGCAGTGCGGTGACCGATTCGTCGATCTCGCCGAACTCTGCGCCAGGGGTCCGCTCACCGGCACCGGTCACCACGATGGCACGCCCCGGTCAGTCGCCTTCAACGTCCAGGGATTTCGCGTCGCGGTCAACGTCGAAACGGGTGTGGTGATGATCCTGCAGTCCGTGCAGGCCGGCGACGCCGGGGTGGTGATCAACCCGCAGCAGTGTCGCGGTCAGGTGGAAGGTGGTGTGGCACAGGCGATCGGCACGGCCCTCTATGAGGAAATGCTGATCGCACCGAACGGCGCCGTCACCACCGATGTGCTCCGCAACTATCACATTCCACAACTGGCCGACCTACCGGTGACCGAGGTCTACTTTGCGGACACCTATGACGATCTGGGCCCGATGGGCGCGAAGTCGATGAGTGAGTCGCCCTACAACCCCGTCGCTCCCGCGTTGGCTAATGCCGTCAAGAACGCCGTCGGAGTACGGCTACGTCGACTGCCGATGACACCCGCGCGGGTATGGCGATCGCTCACAGACCCCGCTGAGCGCCTTTGACCGCCGAGATCACGTCGGGGTCGCCGCTGAAGTCAGCATGCACGGCATTGCGACCGAATGTGAACAACAACAGCTCTGCGGGATCGGCGGTGATCACCACTTCCGGCCCCTTGCCCGTGGTCAACACCGAATGGCCGTCCGGCGTCTGCAGCGCCAATCGGGCGGGCACCTTGGTCAGGCCGATGCGGCCGAGCACCGGTAACGGCCGGCTCACTGCCGACAGGGTGGCCGCGTCCAGCTCCCGCGGCTCCCAGTCGGGCTGTGCCCGTCGCACATCCTCGTGGTGGACGAACATCTCCGTCGCATTCACCAGCGGATCGAGCAGTTTGAACGGCGAATAGATCGGCGGGCCCGACGCGATCTGGTCCAGCAGGGTCTCCCAGGGCGTGTTCGCAGCGATCTGGTCCTGCACCTTGGCGGTGTAACTCGCCAACGGCTTGAAGGAGATACCTGCGGTGGCGTCGAGACGACGTTCCCGCAGGACGAGATGGGCGGCCAGATCCTTGGTGGTCCACCCTTCACACAGGGTGGGGGCATCGGGGCCGACGGCACGGAGAGTAGCGACGATGGCGGCGCGTTCACGCTGGGCAACGGATGTGCGCTTGCGCGAAGACTCGGATGAGGTCATAGGCCTCACCATAGGCGCTGGTGTCGGCGGTGGGATCTACGATCGGCGCCGTGCGGGTGAAAGTGTGGATTCCGGTCGGCCTTGTGGCCGGCAGCGTGGCATTCGTTCTCGGTGTCCCGCCATGGTGGAGCGTGGCGCTCGGCGCGGTAGCACCCGCCATGCCTCTGCTCACTTTCCATTTCCTGCGCGGAGCCGTCAGGGGCGCGCGCACACCGGGTGCGCGGGAGTTTCCTGCCGCGGCGATGTCGGGCACACAGTTCGAAGAGTACGTCGCTCAGATCGCGCGAACCTGCGGCGTGCCGGTGATCATGACTCCCCTCTCGGGGGACTGGGGCGTCGACCTGATCGTCGGCAATCGGCCGAATCGCCTTGCCATCCAGTGCAAACGGCTCGGTCGCCCAGTCGGCCCCGGTGCCGTCCAGGAGGTCGTCGCCGGCGCACCGATGCAGGACTGCACCAAGACGATGGTGGTGACCAACCACGATTTCACGCCTGCGGCACGCAAGCTCGCCGAGCTGCACGGCTGTGCACTGGTCGGCGGCGCTGAACTGACCCGGTTGCGGTCGATGATCCGAAGCGCACTCGGCTGAGCCGGTTGGTCAGCCGCGGCGGAATCTAATCCCTCGGTCAGTACGCTTCCGGATCGTTCTGCACCTCGACCGGCACCGGGTGACGGTAGAGCCGGGCAGCGTTCTCCCAGGTGATCTTTCGGATCGCCTCGGCGGGCAGGTCGCCGATTTCGTCGTGGATGGTGTCCTGGGTGTGCGGCCAGGTCGAGTCGCAGTGCGGATAGTCCGCTTCGAGCATGATGTTGTCGATCCCAATACGCTCACGCTGGACGAATGACGACTGGTCCTCGACGGCGCAGAACCAGAAATTCCGCTTGAAAACCTCAGCGGGAGTCAGGGTTTCACCGAGATCTCGCCAGGTGCCGTACATCTCGTGATAGCTGAGCATGTGATCGAGGCGATCGAGCAGGCCGGCGACCCAGCCGATGCCGCCTTCGGAAAGGCAGATCTTCAGATCCGGGTAGCGGCTCGGCAACCCGGAGTACAACCAGTCGACTGCCGCCGATATCGCATAGGCGAAGAAGAGCACACCTTGGACGTCCGGGGGTGCGTCGTCGGTGGTCGAGGGTGACGTGCCCGACGATCCGATATGCAGATTCACCACGGTGCCCGTCTCGGCGCACGCGGCCATCATCGGCTCCCAGTAGCCGGAGTGAATGCTCGGAAAGCCGAGCATCGCCGGATTCTCGCTGAAGGTGACGGCGTGGAATCCGCGGTCGACGTTCTCGTAGATCATCTTGGCGCCGAGTTCGGGATCGAGCAGCCAGGGCAGCTGGCAGGGAATGATCCGGTCGGGATAGGACCCCGCCCACACGTCGAAGTGCCAGTCGTTCCATGCACGCACCGAAGCCAGCGCCAGGTCGCGATCCTTGGTCACCTGCTGCAGCCGCTGCCCCGCGAAGCCGGGCAGGAAGGACGGGAAGTTCAGCGAGGCGTAGACGCCGTTGAGATCCATATCCTTCACCCGTGCGTGAATATCCCATGCCCCCCTTCGCATTTGATCGAAGCGGACGGGCTCGAAGCCGTATTCGGCGACGGGCCGGCCGACGACGGCGTTGAAGCCGACGTTGGGCAGTTCCTGCCCGTCGTAGACCCAGGTCTGCCCGCCCCTGTCAGTGTCCACCACCTTGGGTGCACGATCGGCGAAGCGCTGCGGCAGGCGCCCGGTGAAGGTGTCGGGTGGTTCGACGATGTGATCGTCCACCGAGATCACGGTGTACCGACGCGGGGAGCGTTGCGGCTCGGGCAGGAACGTCACCGTCCGTTCCTCACCCGTCCCAGCGGTGGTGAAGTTCAGGTTGGCGGCCATCTCATCGATCGACTTCATCGTCGGCGATCTCCTTCTCTAGCTCAGTACATCCGGATCAGCTTTGATGGTCATCCGAGCGGCCCCCGCCCAGTACACGTCGGCGGCCCGCTCGACGAGCGACTTCTTCATGCCCGCCATATCCGACCATGACATCTGCGATGGCTGCCGACCCGTGAGCATGACGTCATAGGCCAACTTGCACACCCGCTCGATCGAGGCGGCGCGATAGACCGCTTCCGCCAGGGAGCGGCCCGTCACCAACACACCGTGATTGGCCAGGATGGTCAAGTTGGCGCTACCGATGCGGGTCGCGAGATCTGCTGCGCGCGAAGGGCTGTCGACCTCACCGTCATATTCCGGGACCAGGCACATGTCGTCGAGGAACAATGCACCGGTCTGATGCACCAACTCGGGGAGCACGCCGAGCGCAGCGAGCACGCAGACGTAATACGGATGGTTGTGGATGACCACCCTGGCGTCCTCGCGGAGCCGGTGCAGTTCGGTGTGGATGTGAATGGCCGGGGTGACGTCCCACCGGCCGCGTATCACCGAGGCGTCGGAGTCCACCACGCAGATATCGGAGGCGGTGAGTTCCTGCCACCACAGTCCCCACGGGTTGACCAGCATGTCGGTGCCGCCGTCGAGCTGCCAGGTGATGTGCCCGGCCATGTTCTCCGCGAATCCGCATGCGGCCAGGTGCCGGAACGCGATGGCCAGTGCCTGCTCATGGGTGAGGTCGACGCCGATGGGTGGCACCACCGATGGCGCCCACACTTCCAGTCCGCCGCGTCGTGCACTAGGAGCGTTCATGATCGGTCCCCATCCTGTCCCTGATATCGGATCGAAGTTGGCCTTTGGCGATCTTTCCCCCGGACGACCGGGGTAATTCGTCGAGCACGATGAGGCGCTCGGGCAGCAGTTCTTTGGAGACGCCAAGCGCCAGCAGAAAGTCGGTGAGCTCGGCCAGGTCGACGGTGCGGGAATCGGCGAGCTCGATGTAGACGCAGACCTTCTCGCCGAACACCGGGTCGGGCATGGCGACCGCAGCCGCCAGCGCGACGGCGGGGTGGGTGATGACGGCATCCTCGACCTGCGATGCACTGATGTTCTTGCCGCCACGAAGGATGAAATCCGAGGTCCGTCCGGTAACGCTGAGGTAGCCGTCGTCGTCGATCTCGCAGATATCGCCCATCCGCATCCACCCGTCGGCGGTGAACAGCGTGTCGTGGTCGGTACCGCCGAGATAGCCCAGGCTGGTGGCCGGCCCTCGGCAGGCCGGCTGACCATGGCCGCTATCGGTCACGTCGTCATCACCGTCGAACAACCGGACCGCCATCTCCGGCACGATGCGGCCACCGGTGCGCAGCCGGTGCGTCAGCGTGTCGTCAAGAGTGGTGCCGCTGAGCAACCCGGTTTCGTTGGATCCGTAGAACTGCAGGATCTTGGCGCCGGTGAGTTCCTCGAACGCGGCGGCAGGGCGATACGGCAACGCCTCACCGCCGGTGAACACGACACGCAACGAGCTGAGGTCGTGACTGCGGGACGCGCGATCGGCCATCAGCATCGTGAGTTGGGTGCTGACGCAGCACAACACAGTGACCCGGTGCCGGGCTATCGCCTCGCACGCAGCCGCGGGAGTGAACCGCTCGAGGAGCACCGCGGTGGCGCCGAGGTGGATCGGAGTGGTGTGGGTGGTCCAGATCCCGAAGCCGAAGGGCGTCGAGATCACCGGCATGAAGATGTCGTCGGGGCTCAACTGCCCGTTGGCCACTGCTTGCTGATGGAAGTAGTGCCAGCGGTTCTGGGTGTGCACGACGCACTTGGGCATCCCGGTGGTGCCCGAAGTGGAATTGATCAGGAAGACGTCGTCGGGGCCGAGGGCGGCGTCGGCAGGCACCGGTGTGAACGGCGCGGCGGTGTTGAGCGAAAGATCTTCGAGAACCAGGACACCGACGGCGTCTGCCACGCCGCTCGCGGCGGTGCGCGCCGGGTCCCCGCGTGGCCGGTCACTGACGATCAGTCGAGGCTGCGCGCTGCGCAGGAGCTGGGTGACTTCGCGCGTGCCGGCGCGCGCACCGATGCCCACCACCACGGCCCCGCACCGCTCGGTGGCGACATACAGCGCGTGGATGGCAGCCGTGTCGCCGTGCCAGACGGCGACGCGGTCACCGGTACCAACACCGCATCCCGCCAGTTCCCCAGCCAGAAGGTCTGCGGCAGTATCGAGTTCACGCCAAGTCAGCGAGCCGTCCGGATAGTCGATATAGGCGGTTCCGTCGGGCGTGTGCGCGGCGTTTCGGCGCGCGGCATCCGAGATCGTCGAATCGATCCACCAGCCTTCGGCGCGGTAGCGGGCTGCTTCCGCGGCGGTGAAAGCCGGCGTTGCCGCGACGCTCAGCTCCGGTGCCTGCACCACCCGATGATAGGGAGGTATGTGCCGTTCCGGTCAGGATTGGCACGGACTGTCGGCCGGGGTCAGCGCAGCGCGTCGCGTACCGCGTCGACCGCGATGTCGAGCTCCGCACGTGACACCGTCAACGCGGGCCGGAACCGCACGCTGTTCTCCCCGCTGGCCAACATCACCACCCCGCGATCCCAGAGCCGCGCGATCAGGTCGTCGCGCACAGCGGCGGTCGGCATGCTGAACGCACACATCAGGCCGCGGCCACGGACCTCGAGCACCACTGCCGGAAATTCGCCGGCGAGTTCGTCCAGCCGAGCCAGCAGATACCGGCCCTGCTCGGCCGCACGATCGAAAAGCCCTTCGCCTTCGATGGTTTCGAGGATCCGGCGCGAACGCACCATGTCGACCAGGTTGCCGCCCCAGGTGGAGTTGATCCGCGAGCTGACATGGAAGACATTGTCGGCGATCTCGTCGACCCGGCCACCGGCCATCACGCCGCACACCTGTGTCTTCTTACCGAAGGCCACCACATCGGGCGTGACACCGAGCTGCTGGAAAGCCCACGGGGTGCCGGTCAGGCCGCAGCCGGTCTGGACCTCGTCGAAGACCAGCAGCGCGTCGAACTCGTCACACAGTGCGCGCATCGCGGCGAAGAACTGCGGCCGGAAATGCCGGTCGCCACCTTCGCCCTGGATCGGCTCGGCGAGGAAGCAGGCGATATCGTTCGGATTGGCCTCGAAGGCCACCCTGGCCTGGCGCAGCGACTCTGCCTCCAGCTCAATGCTATTCGCACCGGTCCGGCAGTAGGGCGCATCGATGCGGGGCCAGTCGAATTTCGGGAACCGGGCCACCTTGTTCGGGTCGGTGTTTGTCAGCGACAGCGTGTAGCCGCTGCGGCCGTGGAATGCGCCGCGCAGATGCAACACCTTGGTGCCCAGTTCCGGATCGATGCCGCGAGCCTCGTTATGCCGACTCTTCCAATCGAAGGCGACCTTGAGTGCATTCTCGACCGCGAGTGCCCCACCGTCGACGAAGAACAGGTGCGGCAGCGCCGGATCGCCGAGCACGCGCGCAAAGGTGTCGACGAAGCGCGCCATCGGCACGGTGTAGACATCGGAGTTGCTGGGCTTGTTCACTGCCGCTTCGGCCAGTTCGGCGCGGAACGCCTCGTCATCCGCCAGCGCCGGGTGGTTCATGCCCAGCGCGGACGAGGCGAAGAACGTGAACATGTCCAGGTACCGCCGACCGTTCCTGGCGTCCACCAGGTAGGACCCGCGCGAACGGTCGAGATCGAGCACCAGGTCCATCCCGTCGGCCAGGATGCGGCGGCCCAGCACGTCGTGGACGTGGGCAGGGGCGATGTCAGTGGAAGCCGGACGTGAAGGCAGGACAACGGTCATGCGGCAATGCTAACGGATTTTTTACGGTCCTGTCACGCTCAAACAGGAACTATTCCGGTATGAAGTCTCTACCTGCGTAAAAAGTCTGTAAGATGATGGTGCTTCGCGTCCGAACGTTCGCCGCGGTCCTGATCTCTTGCAGCAGCTCCTCCAGCGCCCGCCCGGACTCGACACGCACCAGCAGGATGTAGCTCTCCTCGCCTGCCACCGAGTGGCACGCTTCGATCGACTCGATGTGCTCAAGGCGGGCGGGGGCATCGTCGGGTTGAGAGGGATCGAGAGGAGTGATGGCGACGAACGCTGACAGCAGGTGCCCCACGGACTCTGGGTTGATCCTTGCCGTATATCCGGTGACCACACCGCGGGTCTCCAGCCTGCGCACCCGCGATTGCACCGCCGACACCGACAGGCCCGCAGTGGTGGCCAGATGTGCCAGCGTGGCGCGGCCATCGGAGACCAGTTCACGCACCAGGATCCGATCGATATCGTCGAGGTGTTCGGCATCGGCCATGGCCGGAGACTATCCCAGGAGCATTCTGTGACCAGGTCCAGGACGCTGGAAACGTGGCAGCTTCGTGCCCGGTTCGCCGCCGCACTGTCGGCGATGTACGGCGCGGAGGTACCCGCCTACACCACGCTCGTCGACGTCAGCAGCGACGTCAACCGTGATTACGTCGCCGCACACCCGGATGCCGAGCGGCTCGGCACGCTCGACCGGGTGACCGCCGAACGCCACGGCGCCGTCCGCGTCGGCACACCTGCTGAACTTGCCGAGGTGGCCGACTTGTTCGCCGCCTTCGGCATGTATCCGGTCGGCTTCTACGATCTTCGCGACGCCGACTCCCCAGTTCCCGTGGTGTCCACCGCTTTTCGGCCCGTCGATGCCACCGAGCTGGCCCGTAACCCCTTCCGGGTGTTCACCTCGATGCTGGCCACCTCCGATCCGCGATTTTTCGACAGTGATCTGCGCCCGCGGGTCGAGCGCGCACTCGCCGACCGCGCGCTTTTCGAACCGGAGTTGATCGCGCAGGCCAGGGCCATCACCGCGGCCGGCAGCTGTGACGTAGAGGATGCCGAGGAGTTCATCGTCCGCGCGGTCGACGCCTTTGCCTTGTCGCGTCAGCCGATCGACCGGAGTTGGTATGAGGAGCTGTCGACCGTCTCGGCAGTGGCGGCCGATATCGCCGGGGTGGGCCGGACCCATATCAACCATCTGACGCCCCGGGTGCTCGATATCGACGATCTCTACGTCAGGATGGCCGCACGCGGAATCGCCATGATCGACGCCATCCAGGGTCCGCCGCGCTGGTCCGGTCCAGATGTGCTGTTGCGCCAGACCTCATTTCGCGCACTCGCCGAACCGCGACGCTTCCGCGAAGCGGACGGCCGGGTCACCGACGGCTCGTTGCGGGTGCGGTTCGGCGAGGTCGAGGCGCGCGGTGTGGCGCTGACGCCGGCCGGCCGGGAACGTTACGACAGCGCTTATGCAGAACTCACCGGGGCCTCCGATCCTGCCGCGGTGTGGAGTCGGCACTTCCCGGCCAGCGACGAAGAACTGGCCGCCGCGGGTCTGGCGTACTATTACGGCGGCGATCCAGCGAAACCCGTTGTCTACGAGGACTTCCTACCCACCTCCGCGGCCGGCATCTTCCGATCGAATCTCGACGCTGACGCCACCGCCGCAGAGGTCACCGATGACTCCGGGTACAGCAACGACTGGATGGCCGGCGCAATCGGCCGCGACCTTCTGGACCCCTACGCGCTTTACGAAGCAGCAGCCCAGCAGACACAGGAGATATCAGTATGAGCAGGCCCACCGATGTGACCATCCAGGCCGCGCTTCCCACCGCCGATGAACTTCGGGCCAGCGCCAAGGCCGCACTGGCGGCGATCGGCGTGAGCGACGAGCTCGGCGCTCCCGGTGCGCATGGGGTGATCGCCAGTACTCCGTTGACCGGTGACGTGCTGTTCACCGTGCCGGAGAGCAGTCACGAGGACACCGAAGCCGCGATTACCGCAGCCGCGCAGGCCTATTCGATCTGGCGCACCACCCCGGCGCCGGTGCGAGGTGCACTGGTCGCCCGACTCGGCGAACTGCTCGTCGCGCACAAGGCCGACCTCGGAACCCTGGTAACCATCGAGGCCGGCAAAATCACCTCCGAGGCCCTCGGTGAGGTGCAGGAGATGATCGACGTCTGCCAGTTCGCGGTCGGCCTGTCGCGTCAGCTCTACGGTCGCACCATCGCCTCGGAGCGCCCCGGTCACCGGTTGATGGAAACCTGGCATCCGATCGGCGTCGTCGGCGTCATCACCGCGTTCAACTTCCCGGTCGCGGTCTGGGCGTGGAATACCGCGGTCGCGCTGGTGTGCGGCGACACCGTCGTGTGGAAACCCTCGGAGCTGACCCCGTTGACCGCGCTGGCCTGCCAGACGCTGATCCACCGCGCGGCGCTGGACGTCGGTGCACCCGTGGACGTTGCGCGCCTGGTCCAGGGCGGCCGCGAGGTCGGTGAACAGCTGGTCGATGATCCCAGGATCGCGTTGCTCAGCGCCACCGGGTCGGTGCGGATGGGCCGCCAGATCGCTCCGCGCGTCGCGGAGCGGTTCGGCAAGGTGCTGCTGGAATTGGGTGGTAACAATGCCGCGATCGTCACCCCGTCGGCCGATCTCGACCTGGCCGTGCGCGGCATCGTCTTCGCCGCGGCAGGGACCGCCGGACAGCGCTGCACGACGCTGCGCCGGGTGATCGCGCACTCGTCTGTGGTCGACACCCTGGTCGAGCGGATCGCCACCGCCTACCGCAGCCTGCCTGTCGGTGATCCGTCCGCCGACGGCACCCTGATCGGTCCGCTGATCCACGAGACCGCCTACCGCGACATGGTCGGCGCACTGGAGCTGGCCCGCGCCGACGGCGGCCACGTCACCGGCGGCGAGCGACAGGAGGTCGGCGGTGAATCTGGCGAAGGTGCGTACTACGTCGCGCCTGCCGTGGTCCGCATGCCCGCCCAGACGGCAATCGTGCACACCGAGACGTTCGCACCGATCCTGTATGTGTTGACCTATGACGATCTCGATGAGGCCATCGCCATGAACAACGCTGTGCCACAGGGTCTCTCGTCAGCAATCTTCACCACCGACATCCGCGAGGCGGAGCGGTTCATGGCTGCCGACGGCTCGGACTGCGGCATCGCCAACGTCAACATCGGCACCTCGGGCGCGGAGATCGGCGGCGCGTTCGGCGGCGAGAAGCAGACCGGTGGCGGCCGCGAATCCGGCTCGGATTCGTGGAAGGCCTACATGCGGCGGGCGACCAACACGGTCAACTACTCCTCCGAGCTACCGCTGGCCCAGGGCGTCCAGTTCGGCTGAATCGCCCCCGTGCCGCGCTCAGGCATGCTGGTAGATATGGACGACGTGCGAGAACGTGGACCCGGAACCTTCCTCGACCTCGATGAGATCAACGCATTACGCGATGAGTTCTCCCGCTTCATGTTCTCGTACAAATTCGGCATGGAGGAGGTCACCACCAAGGTCGGGATTCTTCAGCAGGAGTTTCAGCACCTACAGAAGTACAATCCGATCGAGCATGTGACCAGCCGCCTGAAGACGCCGGAGAGCGTGCTGGACAAGATCGCGCGCAAGAACTGCGAGCCTCGGTTCGAGACGATCCGCGAGACGATCACCGACATTGCCGGTGTTCGCGTCACCTGCTCGTTCACCTCGGACGTCTACCGGGTGTTCGAGGCGCTCATCCGGCAAGACGACATCACCGTACTCGCGGTGAAAGACTATGTTCGTCAGCCTAAACCGAACGGCTACCGCAGCCTTCACGTCATCGTGGAGGTCCCGGTCTTCCTCTCGAACGGGGTTGTCGCCGTTCCCGTCGAGGTGCAGCTGCGCACGGTGGCGATGGATTTCTGGGCCAGCCTCGAGCACAAGATCTTCTACAAGTTCAGCGGTGAGGTTCCGCTGGATATCTCCCGCAGCCTCGAGGATGCCGCGGCGACAGCAGCCCGCCTGGACGAGGAGATGGAACGCCTGCACCGCGACGTGCACGGTGATCTACCACCGGTTCCGGTCGAGCTGGCCCGGGGCGCGATTCCGATGTCCGACGATGTCGTGGCTCGACTCGTGCACCAACGGGGTGCGTTCTCGGGCCTCTAAGTCCACCCGCCTGCGTGGACCGCACGCGCTGGAGGTAAGCACGTCGGCATGGACATTGACGGCACGGTGGCCGTGGTCACCGGTGGAGGTTCAGGTATCGGCCGGGCGCTGGCGGAAGCGCTGGCCGGAGCCGGTGCACGCGTAGTGGTGGGCGACCTCGACGAGGGCGGTGCACGCGAGACGGCCGCGGCCATCGGTGCTGCCGCCGCCGCGGTGCGCGCGGACGCCAGCCTGTCGGCCGATATCGAGACGCTGTTGTCCACGGCCGAAAGTGATTTCGGGCCGGTGGACATCTACGTCGCGAACGCCGGCATCATGGGCCCCAGCGGCCTGGGCACGGACGACGACTGGGACCGCATCCTCAACGTCAACCTGCTGGCGCATACCCGGGCTGCCATGCTGCTGGTGCCGCGATGGCAAGCCCGTGGCGGCGGGTACTTCGTATCGGTCGCGTCCGCCGCGGGCCTGCTGACACAGCTCGGCGCCGCCGGATATGCGGTCACCAAACACGCCGCGGTCGGATTCGCCGAGTGGCTGACCATCACCTATGGCGACGACGGCATCGGCGTCACCTGCGTGTGCCCCCTCGGTGTCGACACCCCGTTGT
This sequence comes from Mycolicibacterium komossense, assembly GCF_025822605.1. Classification (GTDB taxonomy): domain Bacteria; phylum Actinomycetota; class Actinomycetes; order Mycobacteriales; family Mycobacteriaceae; genus Mycobacterium; species Mycobacterium komossense. The sequence goes on from NZ_JACKTY010000029.1 coordinate 220,810, forward strand.
TGCAGGCGGTCACCGCCTCCGACGATCCGGTCGGACGGCTCAGCGGTGCATCAGTGGTGCGCTCGGGTGCGGTGATCAGTCCCGACGACGTCGCCGAAACGACGATCGAGGCCATCCGGGCCGACAGATTCCTGGCGCTGCCCCATCCCGAGGTGCTCGACATGTATCGGCGCAAGGGGTCCGATTACGACCGCTGGATCGCCGGTATGCGCCGCTATCAGCGCAGCCTGGACTAGCCGCTGAACTGGTGATTTCGGCGTGTGCACCACCGCTCAGCGCTACTGGGCACGCCGAAATCGCAGGAATGTCACACCCGGTTGGCACCATGGAGAGGTGGCCCGGACCAAAGACCCGCTCGCCCGCTTCAGCGCGCTGACGCGGGAGTGGTTCGCCGGCACCTTCGTCGAGCCCACGCCGGCGCAGGCACAGGCCTGGGCGGCCATCGCCGACGGTGACAACACGCTGGTCATCGCACCTACCGGCTCCGGCAAGACTCTCGCCGCGTTCCTGTGGGCTATAGACGGGTTGGCCCGCCTCGACGTCCCGGATGAGCGGCGGGGCACTCGGGTTCTCTATGTATCTCCGCTGAAGGCGCTCGCCGTCGACGTCGAGCGCAACCTGCGCACCCCGCTGACCGGCATCAGCCGCATCGCCGAGCGCCAGGGCGCGACCCCGCCGAAGATCAGCGTCGGAGTGCGTTCCGGGGACACCACGGCCGCGCGGCGACGCGAGTTGATCAGCAAGCCGCCGGACATCCTGATCACCACCCCCGAATCCCTGTTTCTGATGCTGACCTCGGCGGCCCGGGAAACCTTGACCGGTGTGCACACGGTGATCGTCGACGAGGTGCACGCCGTGGCAGGCACCAAGCGCGGCGCACATCTGGCGCTGTCGCTGGAACGCCTCGATGCGCTGCTGCCCACTCCCGCACAGCGGATCGGCCTGTCCGCGACGGTCCGCCCACCCGAGGAAGTCGCGCGGTTCCTGTCCGGGCAGACACCGACGAATATCGTCGCCCCGCCCGCGGCCAAGACATTCGAGCTGTCGGTGCAGGTGCCGGTGCCCGATATGGCCAACCTGGAGAACAACACCATCTGGCCCGACGTCGAGGAACGCATCGTCGATCTGATCGAAGCGCACCGCTCCACCATCGTGTTCGCCAACTCGCGGCGGCTGGCTGAGCGACTCACCTCACGAATCAACGAAATTCACGCCGAACGCATCGGGGTTCCCCTGCCCGAGGGCGGCAACCCCGGTGTGGGCGGCGGTGCGCCCGCCCACATCATGGGTAGCGGGCAAACCTACGGCGCTGACCCGATCCTGGCCCGCGCCCACCATGGCTCAGTGTCCAAGGAAGCGCGCGCCGACGTGGAGGATGCGCTCAAGAGTGGCCGGCTCAAATCGGTTGTCGCCACGTCCAGCCTGGAACTCGGCATCGACATGGGTTCGGTCGATCTGGTGATCCAGGTCGAGGCGCCGCCGTCGGTGGCCAGTGGGCTGCAGCGGATCGGCCGGGCCGGGCACCAGGTCGGCGAGATCTCACGCGGAGTGCTGTTCCCCAAGCACCGCACCGATCTGATCGGCTGCGCGGTCAGTGTGCAGCGCATGCTCGGCGGCAAGATCGAGACCATGCGGGTGCCGGCCAACCCGCTCGACGTACTGGCCCAGCACACGGTCGCGGCATGTGCGCTGGAACCCCTCGACGCCGACAAGTGGTTCGACACGGTCCGGCGCAGCGCCCCCTTTGCGACGTTGCCGCGCAGCGCTTTCGAAGCCACCCTGGACCTGTTGTCCGGTAAGTATCCGTCCACTGATTTCGCCGAACTGCGTCCCCGGGTGGTCTATGACCGCGACTCCGGCACCGTCACCGCTCGCCCCGGTGCGCAACGACTCGCCGTCACCTCAGGTGGAGCCATCCCCGACCGCGGGCTGTTCACCGTCTACCTGGCCTCCAGCGCGGATACCGACAAACCCTCCCGCGTCGGCGAACTCGACGAGGAGATGGTCTACGAGTCCCGCCCCGGCGATGTCATCTCACTCGGTGCCACGAGCTGGCGGATCACCGAGATCACCCATGACCGGGTGCTCGTACTGCCGGCTCCTGGTGAGCCGGCGCGGCTGCCGTTCTGGCGTGGCGATGCCGTCGGCAGGCCCGCCGAGCTCGGTGCCGCTGTCGGCGCCTTCACCGGAGAACTGGCCCGCCTGGACCGACCTGATTTCGACGAGCGTTGCCGTGATATCGGTTTCGACGACTATGCAGTAGCCAACCTGTGGCAGCTGATCGACGACCAGCGGCAAGCGACCGGCGTGGTGCCCACCGATGCGACGCTGGTGGTCGAACGGTTCCGCGACGAACTCGGCGACTGGCGGGTGATCCTGCACTCCCCCTACGGATTACGGGTACACGGACCACTGGCGCTGGCGATCGGGAAGCGGATCTTCGAACGCTACGGCATCGACGAGAAGCCGACGGCGTCCGACGACGGCATCATCGTGCGACTACCCGACACGCTGTCGGACACCAACGACGTGCAGTTCGCCGACCTGTTCGTCTTCGACGCCGATGAGATCGAGCCGCTGGTGACCGCGGAAGTCGGCGGCTCGGCGTTGTTCGCGTCACGGTTCCGCGAATGCGCCGCGCGGGCACTGCTGCTGCCGCGGCGGCACCCGGGCAAACGGTCTCCGCTGTGGCATCAACGCCAACGCGCTGCACAGCTCCTCGATGTCGCCCGCAAGTACCCCGATTTCCCGATCGTGCTCGAAGCGGTGCGGGAATGCCTGCAGGACGTCTACGACGTACCCATGCTGATCGACCTCATGAAACGCATCGCATCACGACGGGTCCGCGTCGTCGAGGTCGAGTCCGCGACGCCGTCACCGTTCGCCGCTTCGCTGCTGTTCGGCTATGTGGGCGCGTTCATGTACGAGGGCGACAGTCCGTTGGCCGAAAGACGCGCCGCTGCACTGTCTTTGGACAGTACCCTGCTCGCGGAACTACTGGGCCGGGTCGAGCTCCGCGAACTGCTCGACCCGGATGTCGTCGTAGCCACCGACCGGCAACTGCAGCATCTGACCGAGGAGCGCTCCGCCCGCGACGCGGAAGCCGTCGCCGACCTGTTGCGGTTGTTGGGACCGCTGTCCGAGGAGGAGATCGCGCAACGCAGCACCGCCAGCGATGTCGGCAGTTGGCTGGACGGACTGCGCGCGGCCAAGCGCGCACTGACCGTGGCGTTTGCCGGGCGATCGTGGTGGGTGGCGATCGAGGATATCGGGAGGCTGCGCGACGGTGTGGGCGTCGCCGTGCCGGTCGGGGTGCCTGCGAGTTTCACCGAATCGGTGACCGACCCGCTGGGCGAGTTGCTGGGCCGCTTCGCCCGCACCCGTGGCCCGTTCAGCACCGCCGACGCCGCGGCCCGGTTCGGCCTCGGGCTGCGGGTTGCCGCCGATGTACTGGGCCGGCTGGCGATTGACGGCAAGCTGGTGCGCGGCGAATTCATCGATGCGCCAACCGGTGTGGTCGGCGGCGAACAATGGTGCGATACCGAGGTGCTGCGTATCCTGCGCCGGCGGTCGCTGGCGGCGCTGCGGGCACAGGTCGAGCCGGTCAGCACCGCCGCTTACGCCCGGTTCCTGCCGTCATGGCAGCAGCTCGGGCAAGCCGCCGGTATCGACGGGCTGGCGGGAGTTATCGAACAGATTGCCGGCGTGCCGATTCCGGCGTCCGCCGTCGAACCCCTCGTCTTCGGTCAGCGCGTCCGCGACTACCAGCCGGCGATGCTCGACGAACTGCTGGCCACCGGTGAGGTCACCTGGTCGGGCGCCGGTCCGATCTCGGGCGGCGACGGCTGGATCGCCTTCCACCCGGCGGAATCCGCGCCGCTGACCTTGGTCCCACCCACCGAACTCGACTTCACCGATACCCACCGCGCGCTGCTCGACACGCTCGGGCGCCCGGGCGACGCCAGGGGGGCGTTCTTCTTCCGCCAACTCATGACCGACGGCACCAGTACCGAGACCCTCAAACAGGCTTTGTGGGAACTGATTTGGGCCGGCTGGATCACCGGTGACACGTTCGCTCCGGTGCGCGCACTGCTGACCGGTGGTCGACGCCCCGGCGGCCGCAAATCCGCAACACCGGCGCACCGGCAGCGGCGCGCGCCCAGGATGAGCCGGTATAGCGTGGCACACGCCCAGACCCGCAGCACCGATCCCACGGTATCGGGCCGGTGGTCGGCGTTGCCTGCCGCCGAACCGGATTCGACCGTGCGCGCGCACTTCTCGGCGGAGCTGCTACTGGGCCGCTACGGCGTACTGACCAAGGGGCCGGTGATGGCCGAGAACATCCCCGGCGGCTTCCAGATGCTCTACAAGGTCCTTTCGGCATTCGAAGACACCGGCCGCTGTCAGCGGGGCTATTTCGTCGAGTCACTGGGTGGGGCGCAGTTCGCCATGTCGGCTACGGTAGATCGGCTGCGGACCTTTGCCGACAACGTCGATCCACAACAGGCCGATGCCGCCGCAGCCCAGGGCATCGCGCTGGCCGCAGCTGATCCCGCCAACCCGTACGGCGCGGCACTGCCCTGGCCTCGCGCCGGGGACGGTGAAAGCGAGAAAGCCCACCGGCCGGGCCGCAAAGCCGGCGCACTGGTGGTCCTCGTCAGCGGGGCGCTGGTGTGGTTCGTCGAACGGGGTGGACGATCGCTGCTCACCTTCACCGAGGACGGCGAAACCCAGCACGCGGCGGCCGCCGCGCTGGCTGAGCTGGTCACCAGCAGGCGCATCGACGCGTTACTGGTGGAGCGGATCAACGGCGTGCCGGTGCTCGACATTCGCGATTCGCCGGTGGTATCCGGGCTCACCGATTCCGGTTTCTCCAGGACTCCGCGCGGCCTGCGACTGCGTTGAGCGCGGATACCAGATGAGCCACTTTTGTTGTTGCACAACGTTTTATGACAGTCCTTCCGGAAGTATCGCAGCGCCACCACTCCGAAGCGATCCAGGACGTCGGTGTCACCCGGTTCCGCTCGTTGCGCAAGGGCTTTGAGCCCACCACCTACTTCTGCGGTTCTGACGGATCGACTGTCTGGCCACGGTGCGGCCAGCTACGCTCTAGCGCGGCGACGCCCCTGTCGACGAGAATTCCGCGAGCGATAGGCGAGACGAAAAATACATGCGCACAACACCGATCATTCTGTCCTGCGTCGCCCTGCTGGCGGGCTGCTCCTCTCCGCCGACGCCGGCTCCAGCCATTGCCGCCGACAGCCGTGGCGGTGTTCTGCCCGGGTACCCGCTGGACATCGACGTGGTCGCGCCCTTGGTCTTCACCACCCTCGGCCCGGACCCGATTCCGGTGCAGGGCACAGACGGAAAGTTTCACGTGGCCTATGAGGTCGCGGTGCTGAACGCGGGCCCGCGGCCGGTGTCGATCACGCAGGTGGAGACCCTCGCCAATGGGCCCGACGGCGCCACCGTCGCCCGGATCGATCAGAAGGAAACCGTCGCCCGCACTCTTCTGATCCCCAACTACTCACCCGCACCCATCACGGAGATCCCCGTGGGCCGCACCGCGGTATTGGTGCTCGACGACACCTACGCCGACCGCGCCGAGGTGCCCGCCGAGGTGACGCACCGACTGACCGCCACACTCGGCCCAGCAGGATCTGACACTGCGAAAGAGGGGGCCAGATATCCGGACGCGATCACGCAGATCGGTGGTGCAGTCCGCACCAGCACGCAATCACCCGTGGTGATCGGGCCGCCGCTCGCCGGCGACAACTGGGCGGCCCTCAATGGCTGCTGCTCCATCACCTCACACCGGGGAGCGGTGATGGCGGTCGCCGGGCGACTCAACGGCAGCGAGCGCTATGCCATCGACTGGGTGCGCTTCGATCCCCACAGTCATCCCCTGTCCACATTCACCGGCGCCGGGACGAACAACGCGGATTACCGAGCTTATGACGCCCCGCTGCTCGCCGTGGCGGACGGCACCGTATCAGCAGTGGTATCCGATATGAAAGAGGCTGTGCCCCATATTGTCCCGACCGATCTCACGTTTCCCCAGCTCGGCGGAAACTATCTCATCATTGATATCGGGGATGGCAACTTCGCGTTCTACGCGCACATGATCCCGGGATCGGCAGCAGTCAAGGTCGGCGACAAGGTCACCCGCGGCCAGGTCATCGGTCGCCTCGGAAACTCCGGCAACACCAGCGAGGCGCACCTACATTTCCACGTCTCACGAGCTCCGCTGCCGCTGTCCAGCGACAACGTGCCCTACCTGATCGACAAGTTCGCCGTCGTCGGTTCGATCGTCGGCCAAGACGTCGAGGCAGAACCGAAGCCCAGCGAGCGCACCAACCAACTCCCGCTTGACGGGAGCGTCGTCAACTTTCCGCCCGCTCAATAGCGGCCGAACTGCGGTCACTCGGCCTGCGAACGCTCCGAAGCTCGACGGACGCCGTCACGGATCTCGAACAGGTCCGTCGCCACGCCGCCGATGGCGCCGGCGACATCTTTCACGGCGGTGGTGATGATCGAGGCAACCTCTCCAACGGCAGAGGCAACCGACACGACCGTCTCCTGCAGGGCGTCCTTGCCGATCTCTGTCTTGCTCAGCTGTTCATCCATCGCCTCAGTCTTGCTGGTCAGCGCGCCAATGTCGAGGTGTAATAGGTGACGCCGTTCATCGTGGGCTGGTCGTCCCCGGTCTCCGGGATTCCGTCGAAACCGTTGGCCGCCAACAGTTCCCCCATGGGGGTGCCGACGGAAGTCCAGCCGCGCGCAGCGAGGTACGCACCCACGTCATGGCGTTCGCCGTCGAAGCCGAGCTCGCTGAAGTCAAGGTCGAATCCGTGCTTGCGCCACTTCTCGGTCGCCTCGCGCATCTTCTCCCTGACCGCATCCAGATCGAACTGTGGATTGTTGGGCACCGCCTCGGTCGCGATCCGACTGCCCGATACCCCCAGCTCGGTCACGGCGTCGAGCAGCCGGTCCTGCGCTTCCGGCGGCAGATATCCGAACAGACCTTCGGCGATCCACGCTGACGGCTTCGCCGGATCGAACCCCGCGCTCTGCAGCGCGGCAGGCCAATCGTTGCGCAGGTCGACCGCCACAGCGCGGACATCTGTTGTGGGCTCGGCACCCAAGCCGGCCAGCGTGGTCTGCTTGAACTCGATGACCTCGGGCTGGTCGATCTCGAAAACCACCATATCGGCGGGCCAGCTGAGCCGGTAGGCGCGCGCGTCCAGCCCAGAGGCGAGAATCACCGCCTGCCGAATACCTGCGGCTGCGGCGTCGGCGAAGAAGGTGTCGAAGTAACGCGTCCGGGCTGCCATCGCAGCAGGCATCTGCGCCAGCCCGAAACCGGAACCCGCCACGTCGAGGTCTACGCCGACGAACTCCCCCGTGGCCCACTTGGTCAAGAAATCGACACCGACGGCGCGGACCAAGGGTTCAGCGAAGGGGTCGTCGATGACCTTGTTCTTGGTGGCGATGGCGCGTGCAGCGGCCACCATGGTGGCGGTTGCACCCACACTGGACGCAAGATCCCAGCTGTCGTCGTCGGTCCGTGCCACGAAACTCTCCTCTGATGGTCGCTCTGCTTAGCTCACTTAACTAATCTGGTGCCGCGAGAGTTCCCCGGCCGGAAAAGACCGACTCTGTGACCTTGCCCACGCGCAACGGTCCGATCGCCGAAGGTACCGTCGTATCCATGCCCGAAGGCGACACCGTCTTCCGCACGGCAGAGAAGCTTCGTACCGCCCTGGTGGGCAAGGCATTGACGCGGTGCGACGTGCGGGTCCCGCGCTACGCGACCGTCGATCTGACCGGTGAGATCGTCGACGAGGTGGTCAGTCGCGGCAAACACCTGTTCGTCAGGGTGGGTCCGGCCAGCATTCATTCGCATCTGAAGATGGACGGCAGCTGGCAGCTCGGCGCGCTGCGCGTCCCCCAGCACACCGTGCGGATCATCCTGGAGACCGCTGATTGCCGGGCATCCGGCGTCGATCTGGGTGTACTGGAAATCCTCGACCGCAAAGCCGACATGGACGCTGTCGCTTACCTCGGGCCCGATCTGCTCGGCGACGACTGGTCGGCAGCGACGGCCGTCGAGAACCTGTGCGCCGACCCGGATCGACCGTTGGCCGAGACGCTGTTGGACCAGCGGGTGATGGCCGGGGTCGGCAATGTGTACGCCAACGAGCTGTGCTTCGTCGTGGGACTGCGCCCGACCACTGCGGTGACGGAGGTCAAGAATCCGCTCCGCCTCGTGACCCGCGCACAGCAGATGTTGTGGGCCAACCGATCTCGGGTCAACCGGACCACCACCGGGGACACCAAACCCGGCCGGGAACTATGGGTGTATGGCCGGGCAGGCAAGCCATGCCGTCGATGCGGGACGCCCATCGAGACCGACAAGGGCGGTGACCGGGTGACGTACTGGTGCCCGTCCTGCCAGCGCTGAACATCAAGTTTCGTCAAAAGTGACAAAACTTTTCTGAGTCCGACGCATACTGCAGACCATGATTTCGTTGATCGTCCACGCCGTCCTCGGAGTACTGACCGCCGTCTGGATCGTTCGCTCGAATCCGCAGATCTTTGCCAAACCCGCCACTGGTCCCCTGTTCTCGGGACTCGAAATCCTCTACCTGCTGACGGGACTGCTGGTGATCCCGATCTGCTGGTACTTCAACTACCAGTTCGTCCTGGAGTACAAGACGGGCGCCGACAACCCGATCTGGGGTCCTGGCAGCTGGCAGCAGTTCATCGTGCTGGGATACGACAATCCGGCGGCCGCCTCCGCCAGCGTCGACTACACCGTGATGAGCCTCATCCTCGTGCCCGTGTTCACCATCATCGACGGGATGCGGCGCGGTATCCGGCGCCCCTGGCTGTTCTTCGGATTCATCCTGTTTGCCACCAGCGCAACGGCTTTCGCGTGGTATTTCGCGGTTGCCGAGCGACAGCAGCGGCACCAGCGGACCCAGGTTGGCAACCTCAGTCACCTCTGAGTGATCGGCCACTGACGAAGTGCCGCCGCCGGCCACTGATCGGATCGTCGAACTCCAGCGTGTGCGCCAGTAGCTGCAGCGGCGCGCTGAAGTCCTCGGCGGCAATATCTTCGACCACCGGATACCACGGGTCGTTGACGATCGGCGCACCGATGGCGTTCATGTGCACCCGCAGCTGATGCGTCCGGCCGGTGCGCGGGGTCAGCCGGAACTGGTTGCCGCCCAGATAACAGATTTCGGTTTCCGCATTGGGTTCACCCAACTCTTCCAACGCCTGCAGCGTCCCGCGATGTTTGACGATGCGGCTGCGGACCACCGCGGGTATCTGCTCCGGAACCGTCTGCGCCACCGCCAGATACGTCTTGCCCACCTCCCGTCGCGCGAACAGCGTCTGGTAGCGGCCCCGCAACTCTCGCCGGGTGGTGAACAACAGCACCCCCGCGGTCAGCCGGTCCAGGCGGTGCGCCGGACTCAGCTCGGGCAGCTGCAGTTCTCGACGCAACCGCACCAATGCCGTCTGCGCCACATGACGTCCGCGCGGCATCGTGGCCAGAAAATGGGGCTTGTCCACCACCACGATGTCGTTGTCGCGGTGGAGGACCGGGATGTCGAACGGGACAGGAACCTCCACCGGCAGGTCGCGGTACAGGAACACGACGCCGCCCGGCGCCAGTACCGTCGTCGCATCCACGACCGTGCCGTCGGCGCACAGTACCTCTCCGCCAAGGACTTTCGCGCGGGCATCCGGCCCGAACCGCTCGGTCAGCTCGGCCAGCACCGGGCCGCCGTGCACCCGCACCCGCGCCGGCCCCAGACCGTCCCGGACCGGAAGCGGGGGCTCTCGGCGGCTACTTGAGCGGGACCGGTTCAAGGATCTCCGCGCGCGCCTCTGGTGCGGCCGCGCGCAGAGCGTCGGCCGAGGCATCGTCGGGTTGGGTCTGCGACAGCACCTCGGCCTCGACCCGCGCCGTGTACGTCACCACCTCGCGCTCGACGTCCTCGGCACTCCAGCCCAGCACCGGCGCAACGATTTCCGCCACCTCACGGGCACAGTCGACCCCGCGGTGCGGATATTCGATGGAGATCCGCATCCGGCGAGCCAGGATGTCCTCCAGGTGTAGTGCCCCCTCTGCTGCCGCCGCGTAGAGTGCCTCCACCTTCAGGTACACCGGGGCATCGGTGATCGGTGCCAGGAGTTCGGGGGCGTCGGCCGCCATCGCCAGCACCTCGTCGATCGCCGAGCCGTAGCGGTCCAGCAGATGGCGGACGCGATACGGGTGCAGGCCGTAGGTCGCACCCACCCGCTCGGTCTGGTTGACCAAGGCGAAGTAGCCGTCGGCACCCACCAGCGGCACCTTCTCGGTGATCGACGGCGCGACCCTGGTCGGGATGAACTCCGCCGCCGCATCGATCGCATCGGCCGCCATCACGCGATAGGTGGTGTACTTGCCGCCCGCGATCGCCACCAGGCCGGGCGATGGTGAGGCCACCGCATGCTCACGGGACAGTTTGGACGTCTCCTCGCTCTCACCGGCCAACAGCGGACGCAGACCGGCATACACGCCGTCGATATCGTCGTGCGTCAGCGGATTGGCCAGGACGGTGTTGACATGCTCGAGGATGTAGTCGATATCGGCCTTGGTCGCCGCTGGGTGCGCCAGGTCGAGATTCCAGTCGGTATCGGTGGTCCCGATGATCCAGTGTGTACCCCACGGGATGAGGAAGAGCACCGACTTCTCGGTGCGCAGGATGATGGCGACCTCGCTGACGATCCGGTCGCGGGGCACCACCACGTGCACACCCTTGGATGCCCGGACCCGGAACCGGCCGCGCTGATGCGACAGCGCCTGGATCTCATCGGTCCACACGCCGGTGGCATTGACCACCACGTGGCCGCGCACCTCGGTGATCGCGCCGTCCTCTGAGTCCCGAATCCGGACCCCGACCACCCGATCACCCTCGCGCAGGAGGGCGACGACCTGCGTCGAGGACCGCACCACCGCGCCGTAGTGGGCCGCGGTGCGCGCGACGGTCATGGTGTGCCTGGCGTCGTCGACGACGGTGTCGTAGTAGCGGATGCCGCCGATCAGAGCGTTCCGCTTCAGGCTCGGCGCCAATCGCAGCGCGCCGTGCTTGGTCAGATGTTTCTGCGCCGGAACGGATTTCGCGCCACCGAGCTGGTCGTAGAGGAAGATGCCCGCCGCGATGTACGGCCGTTCCCACACCCGGTTGGTCAGCGGGAACAGAAACGGCAGCGGCTTGACCAGATGGGGCGCCAGTGTGGTCAGCGACAACTCGCGCTCGTGCAGGGCTTCACGCACCAGACCGAACTCCAGCTGCTCGAGATAGCGCAGTCCGCCGTGGAACATCTTCGACGATCGACTCGAGGTGCCCGAGGCGAAATCGCGCGCCTCGACCAGGGCCACCTTCAACCCGCGGGTGGCCGCATCGAGGGCGCTGCCAGCACCGACCACACCACCGCCGATGACGACGACGTCGAATTGCTCGTTGCCGAGGCGTTCCCAGGCCTGGGCACGCTGTTGGGGGCTCAGGAAGGAAGCCGACTCGCTCACGCGTACTCCTCGTTACTTGTCAGTTGCAGTCCACGCTACGTGTGTGCATCGTCCGGCGCGGGCCCCAGCGCGTTCCCTAGCCGTCAGTCGAGGTCGTCATGTGCCACCAACCGGCGAGCGGCCTCGATCACCGAACCGGACAGCGACGGGTACACCGACAGCGTCTGCGCCAGGTCGCGCACCGTGAGGTGGTTCTGCACGGCCAGCGCGATCGGCAGGATCAGCTCCGAGGCGATCGGGGCGACCACCACTCCGCCGATCACCACACCCGTCGCGGGCCGGCAGAAGATCTTGATGAAGCCGCGCCGCAACAACGACATCTTCGCCCTGGCGTTGGTGGTCAGCGGCAGCATGAGGGTGCGCGCCGCCACCTCACCGCTGTCGATCGCGTTCTGCGAGATGCCGACCGCGGCGATCTCCGGCCTGGTGAAGACCGCCGCGGCGACAGTACGCAGCCGGATCGGCGCCACCTCGTCACCGAGCGCGTGATACATCGCAATCCGGCCCTGCATGGCCGCGACCGACGCCAGCGGCAGCAGCCCGGTGCAGTCCCCCGCCGCATAGATTCCCGGCGCCGAGGTGCGCGACACCCGGTCGACGGACAGGTAGTTGCCCCTGCTCAGTTCGATGCCCACCCGCTCAAGGCCGAGCCCGCCGGTGTTGGGTACCGAGCCGACCGTCATCAGTGCGTGGCTGCCCTCGACGGTCCGGCCGTCGGCCAGTTTCACCAGCACGCCGTTCTCGGTACGGGTCACCGAATCCGCCCTGGCGTTCTTCACCAGCTTCACGCCGCGCTCGGCCAATGCCTCTTCCAACACCGCGGCTGCGTCGCTGTCCTCATGGGGCAGGATCTGGTCGCGGCTGGCGACCACGGTCACGTCGACGCCGAGTTCGGTGTAGGCGTTGCAGAACTCGGCGCCGGTCACCCCGGAGCCGACGATCACCAGGTGCTCGGGCAGCTCGGTGAGGTCGTAGAGCTGACGCCAGGTCAGGATGCGCTCGCCGTCGGGCACCGCGCCAGGCAGCACCCGCGGGCTGGCGCCGGTGGCGATCAACACGACGTCGGCTTTGAGTACGCCGATCTTGCCGTCGGGGGTGGTGACTTTCACCCGGTGGTGCGCCATACCGGGAATGTCGTCGACCAGCTCGCCACGGCCGCGGACCACCGTGACGCCCTCGCGCACCAGCTGCGAGCCGATATCGGCGGACTGGGACACCGCGAGTGTCTTCACCCGGTTGTGGATCTGGGAGAGCGTGATCTTGGCGTCCTCGATCGCGATATCGAAGCCGAGCCCCGATGCGCGGCGCAGTTCGGTGCGGACACCGGTCGAGGCGATGAACGTCTTGGAGGGCACGCAGTCGTGCAGAACGCAGGCTCCTCCGACGCCCTCGGCCTCGATGAGGGTGATTTGGGCGGCCTCACGGCCGTGGGATGCGGCGACGAGCGCGGCCTCATAGCCGGCAGGTCCACCACCGATGATCACGATGCGGGCTGGCACGCTCATAACCTAGTCAACAACCGGCGATCGGGCTTACGTCTAAGCTTTTCCCCGTGCCGATCTACGCCGCCTACGGGTCGAATATGCATCCCGAGCAGATGCTCCAACGGGCGCCGCATTCACCGATGGCCGGGACCGGCTGGCTGCACGGCTGGCGGCTGACCTTCGGCGGCGAGGACATCGGCTGGGAAGGCGCGCTGGCGACCGTCGTCGAAGACCCGGATGCGAAGGTGTTCGTGGTGCTGTACGACATGACCCCCTCCGACGAGAGCAATTTGGACCGGTGGGAAGGCTCGGAGTTCGGCGTCCACAAGAAGATTCGGTGTCGAGTGCACCGCGAATCCTCGGACACCACAACCGATCCCGTGCTCGCCTGGTTGTATGTGCTCGACGCCTGGGAGGGGGGTATCCCCTCGGCCCGCTATCTCGGCGTGATGGCGGATGCTGCGGAGATCGCCGGCGCCCCGGGGGACTATGTGCACGACCTGCGAACCCGCCCAGCTCGCAATATCGGGCCCGGCACCTAGGGGTTTCGGCGTGGAGCCAACCGCTGAGCGGTCGCGAGCACGCCGAAATCCCTAAAACGCGGCGGACTGCTCCACGATGTTGACCATCACCTGGATACCGACGCCGAGTGCCCGCTCATCGAGATCGAAGGTCGGCTGGTGCAGGTCCAGCTGCGGGCCCTGCCCACTCCATACCCCAAGCCGCGCCATGGCCCCGGGGATCTCCTCCAGGTACCAGGAGAAGTCCTCGCCACCGCCGGACTGCCGGGTTTCGGCCAACGCATCGGGGCCGACTGCTTCGATTGCGTGGGTCATGATTCGGGTCGAGATCTCCTCGTTGACCACCGGGGGCACTCCCCTGCGGTAGTTCAGCGAGTGCTCGATGTGCAACGGCGCCAACAGGTCCGACACGATTTCGGTGACCAAGCCTTCGAGCTCCACCCAGGTGTCGCGGCTCGCCGTGCGGATGGTGCCGGCCAGCGTGCCGCTCTGCGGAATGGCATTGGCGGCAACGCCGGCATTGACCGCACCCCAGACCATCACCGTGCTGTGGCGGGGATCCACGCGGCGCGACAACACACCGGGTAGGCCGGTGATCAGTGTGCCCAGCCCGTACACCAGATCACCCGTGAGATGCGGGCGCGACGTGTGCCCGCCCGGTGAGTGCAGGGTGATTTCCATGGCGTCGGCGGCCGACGTGATCGGACCGGGGGTGATCGCGACGCGACCGACGGCCAGCCGAGGGTCACAGTGCAACGCGAAGATCCGTGACACCCCCGATAGCACGCCGGCGTCGATGGCGTCGATCGCACCTCCGGGCATCAGCTCCTCGGCGGCCTGGAAGATCAGCCGGACCGAGACCGGCAGATCCGGCATCGAGGCCAGGGCCAGGGCGGTGCCCAGCAGGATCGAGGTGTGTCCATCGTGGCCGCAGGCATGTGTGACGTTCGGGACCGTCGAGGCATAGGGCGCTCCCGTGCGTTCGGCCATCGGCAGCGCGTCCATATCGGCACGCAACGCCACCCTGGGCAGATGCTCGGGCCCGATGTCACAGGTCAGACCGGTGCCACCGGGAAGAACCTTGGGGTTGAGACCGGCATCGGCGAGACGTTCGGCGACGTATTGCGTGGTGGCGAACTCCTGCCGCCCGAGTTCGGGGTGGCGGTGAATATGCCTGCGCCACAGCACGACATCGTCGTAGTGCTCGGCGAGCCAGGCCTGCGTGCCTTCGCGCAGGCTCATGCGCGCACCCGCTGCTCGTGGGCCGCCAGCACCCGGTCCCGCTGCGCCGGCGTCTCGGCAAGCGCCACCACAGTGCGCGCCAGCATGATGGCGCCGTCGATGACGGCCTGATCGCCGCTGGGGCCTGCCGCGGCGGCCGCGAACGCGGGCTGGTGCACCGACGCCCCGCCTGCCTCAACGCCGACGAGAGGGTGGATCCCCGGCATCAGTTTGGTGACATTGCCCATATCCGTGCTGCCCAGTGGCAACGCCGCCTCCAATTCCTTGGGCACCGGGGTGCGGCCGAGCCGTTCCATTTCGGCGCGGAACGTGTTGGCCAGCCAACCGTCCGGGGTCAGTTCCTGATAGAGCGGCGACGCCTCGGTGACGTCGTACTCGCAGCCGGTCCCCAACGCACCCGCCAGGAAACACCCCGACATCCGCTCTTCGAGCGTATGCAGGGACGACGATTCGGTGGCCCGCATGGTGTAGCGCATCTCGGCATGGGCGGGAATGACGTTGGAGGCCTGCCCACCGTCGGTGACGATGCCGTGCATCATCTGACCGGGTTCCAGGTGCTGGCGCAGCAGCCCGATCGCGACCTGCGCGATCGTGACGGCGTCGGCAGCATTGATACCGAGAAAGGGCGCCACCGCGGCGTGCGATTCACGGCCGCGGTAGCTGACGTTGACCTCCGACAAGGCCAGAGACCGTGCGGCGGCGATATCCACCGGACCGGGATGAACCATCACCGCCGTCGCGATGTCGTCAAAGACGCCGGCGCGCAGCATCAACACCTTTCCGCCGCCGGCCTCTTCAGCCGGTGTGCCCAGCAACACGACCGTGAGCCCGAGGTCATCGGCGACCTCCGCCAGCGCGAGCGCCGCACCGACCGCCGACGCGGCGATGATGTTGTGCCCGCAGGCATGCCCGATCCCAGGCAACGCGTCGTACTCGGCGCAGACCCCGACCACTAGCGGGCCGCTGCCGAATGATGCGAGGAACGCCGTGTCCAAACCGCCCGGCGCCGTCGTGATCTCGAAGCCCCGCTCAGCGGCCAGGGCCTGGGTTTTGGCACAGCTGCGATGTTCGGCGAACGCCAACTCGGGCTCGGCATGAATCGAATGAGAGAGCTCCACCAGGTCGCCGCGGCGGCGAAGGACGACGTCCTCGACATTGTTCAACGCCGTGGCTGTGGGCATCACAGCAGTATCGCACCACCGTTAGGCTCCCTCTCTGTGAGCACTGACCCCGCTGCGGCGGCCCAGCAGGCCGCGGCCGCCATCGCCGAGCGCACCGGCGTCGCACGCCACGACGTGGCCGTCGTCCTCGGCTCGGGTTGGGCACCCGCTGCGGGCGCCCTGGGCACACCGTCCGCTGTGGTCCCGATGTCCGAGCTGCCCGGTTTCACCCCGCCGAGTGCGGCCGGCCACGGCGGTCAGGTGATCTCGCTGACGGTGGCCGACAACCGGGTGCTGGTGCTGTTGGGCCGGATTCACGCCTACGAGGGCCACGAGCTGCGCCAGGTGGTCCATCCGGTCCGCACGGCCTGCGCGACCGGTGTTCACACCGTGGTCCTGACCAACGCAGCGGGCGGCTTGCGCAGTGATTTCGGCGTGGGCCAGCCGGTGTTGATCAGCGATCACCTCAACCTAACCGCGCGGTCCCCGTTGGTGGGCGCGCAGTTCGTGGATCTCGTCGACGCCTATTCACCGCGGTTGCGGGCGCTGGCACGCGAGATCGACCCGTCGTTGACCGAAGGCGTGTACGCGGGCCTGCCGGGACCGCATTACGAGACACCCGCCGAGATCCGGATGCTGCGCACTCTCGGTGCGGACCTGGTGGGGATGTCGACGGTGCACGAGACGATCGCCGCCCGTGCGGCCGGCGCGCAGGTGTTGGCGCTGTCCCTGGTGACGAACCTGGCTGCGGGGATGACGGGTGAGCCACTCAGCCACGAGGAAGTGCTGGAAGCGGGCCGTCAGTCGGCGACGGCAATGGGCTCTCTGCTCGGCTCGGTGATCGCTCGGCTCTGACGGCTGAATCGCGAGGTCAGCGCGACCATCCCGCGGGCCAGCAGCGGTGCGCAGAACAGCATGACCAGCACGCGCAGCACCTGGGCAGCGATGATGAACGTGACATTCGAACCGGTTTCCACCGCGGTCGCGAGCACGGCGTAGATACCGCCCGGACTGGTCGCGAGATAGCCCTCCAGCGGCGTCAGACCGGCGACACGGGCCAGCAGCACACCGAGCCCGGCGGTTCCCACCGACAGCAGCACGATGAGCCCCAGCGCCAGAGGCAGCGCGCGACCGATGGCGCGCAGTGACTCCCTGGTGAAGGCGACACCGGCCTGCCAGCCGATCAGCACATAGCCGATCTGCACCAGCAGCACCGGCACGCTCAGACCGAAGGACAGCCCGGTCAGCTCGAGAAGGATCGTCACGGCCATCGGGCCGAGCAGACCCGCACCGGGCAGCCGGACCAGTTTGGCCAGCGCGGCACCGCCGATCGCGATCACGGCGACCAGCGCGAGGCTGAGATACCAAGGCGCCGAGAGATTTTCGGCGGCAGTCGGCGTTGGGTGCGAGCGATCCGGCCGAAAAGCCAGCGTCACCACGATCGGCATCGTCGCGGTGACCAGTCCCACCCGCAGGTACTGCACCACGGCGACCACCCGTTCGTCACCACCGAGTTCACGGGCGATGGCCACCAGACCGGAGGCACCGCCCGCGACCAGGGCGAGCGCTCCGGTGAGCGGACTGACGTCGCGGTGCAGACCCATCAACGCGCCGGCCGCCACGCTGATCAACAAGGTGGCGAGGACGACACCGAGCACGATCGGCCAGTGTGAGCCGAGCGCACCGATGGCATCACCGTGCACCATGGTGCCGATGTAGACGCCGAGCACGCCTTGCGCAAGCAGGCCGGCGCGCCTGGGCACTCCGGACGGCGCGAGCGATACCAGGGCCAAGACGATGCCCACGCCGAGTGCGGCGAACAGCGCAGCGGACGGCACACCGATGTGAGTCAGCGAGACGGCGACAGCCGCGGTGACCACTGCCAGCAGGAACCAGCGCCCCAGCTGCCACTGGACTTTCCTGGCCATATGGTCTGCACCTCTTTCCCTACTCATCCATTGATGACAAGTATGCCCTTGCTTTTATTTCGACTCAACTCGGCATTTCTGCGTGATTCCCACTGATATACCAAGGTATAACTTGGTTATGATGCGTGAGATGTCCGGACGTACACCCGCAGCGACGGAGTTGCGCGAGTCGCTGATGGCCCTGGCCCGCCAGATGCGCAGACACCGCCCGGACACCGGGTTGACCCTCAGCCAGCTGGAGATGCTGGGTGAGGTCAGCCGCCTCGGGGTGACTACCCCCGCCGAGCTGGCGGTACGCCTGCATGTACGCGTGCAGTCGCTGACCGACAGCATCAACGAGCTCCAGGCCGAGGAGCTGATTTCGCGGCGACCGGACCCCGTCGATCGCCGTCGACAACTTCTGGAGGTCACGCCGCGCGGCGCGGCCCTGCTCGACGACGACCGCGCCGAGCGCGACGCCTGGCTGCACGCCACGATGCGCGACAACCTGTCCGAACTGGAGTCCAATCTCCTGATGCTCGTTGCGCCGGTCCTGCGCAAGCTGGCCGACGCCGAAGCGGCACAATCAGCGTCATGATGTCCACTGCACCCCTGACCTTCGGCACCGCCGGTCTACGCGGCCCGATGAGGGAAGGCACCGGCGGGATGAACATCGAGGTGGTCACCCGGGCCAGCTGGGCCGTCGCGCGCGTGCTTCAGAACCGAGACTTGGGCGGGTCCACCGTCGTCGTCGGCCGCGACGCCCGCCACCACTCGGACGAATTCGCCATGGCGACCGCTGAAGTAATTGCTGCGCAGGGCTTTTCGGTGATGCTCCTGCCGGACCCGCTACCCACTCCGGTGGTCGCTTTCGTGGCGAGAAAGAGCGGCGCGGCGGCCGGAATCCAGATCACCGCGTCGCACAATCCGGCGACCGACAACGGCTACAAGGTGTACTTCGACGGCGGCGTGCAGATCATCTCCCCCACCGATCGCGAGATCGAGGCCGCCATGTCCGTCGCCCCGCCCGCCGAACAGATCGCCCGCGCCCCGGTGTCCCCGACGGACACCGCAGTGGTGCTGCAATACATCGAGCGCGCCGCCTCGGTCCGCTACGGCCACGCCCCGGCACGGATAGCCCTGACCGCGCTCCACGGTGTCGGCGGTAACACCGCGCTCGAGGTTTTGCAGCGCGCCGGTTTCACCGATGTCCACCCGGTCGCCGAACAGTTGGCCCCCAACCCCGACTTTCCCACCGTGGCTTTCCCCAACCCGGAAGAACCGGGAGCCACCGACCTGGTGCTCGCGTTGGCCGCCGACGTGGGTGCCGACGTCGCCATCGCCTTGGATCCCGATGCCGACCGGTGCGCGATGGGCATTCCGACCGAACATGGCTGGCGGATGCTATCCGGCAACGAAACCGGTTGGCTGCTGGGCGATTACATCCTCTCCCAGGTGGACCCCGGCACCGTCGTGGAGCACACCGTGGTGGCCAGTTCGGTGGTGTCCTCACAGATGCTGGCAGCCATCGCGGCCGATTTCGGCGCGCAGCACGTCGAAACCCTGACCGGTTTCAAATGGTTGGCGCGCGCCGACGAAGGCATGCCCGGCCACACCCTGATCTACGCCTACGAGGAAGCGATCGGGCACTGCGTCGACCCGTCGGCAGTGCGGGACAAGGACGGGATCAGCGCGGCGGTGCTGGTCTGCGATCTGGTGGCGACGCTGAAGGCCCAGGGCCGCAGCGTGACCGAGGCACTGGACACGCTCGCCCGACGACACGGCGTGCATCTGACCTCATCGGCGACCGCGCACATCGACGACGCAGCCACGGCAATGGAACTGCTGCGCAACGATTACCCCGCCCAGATCGGCGGCTTCCCGGTAGCGGTCACCGATCTTCTGCAGCGCCAGGGCCGGGAGCGCACCGATTGCCTCGTCTACACCGGCGGCGACGCACAGACGTCGCTGCGAGTGGCGGTCCGTCCGTCGGGAACCGAACCGAAGATCAAGTGCTACATCGAGATCCGCGCGGCAGTACAGGATGACCTGGACAGCGCGCGGACCCGCGCGACCGGGACGCTACGCGCCGTCGAAACCGACGCTGCCGCGCTCGTTCAGCGCGGGCCGAACTGACGATCGCCCGCGTCGCCGAGCCCGGGCACGATATAGGCGATGTCGTTGAGGCCGTCATCGATGGTGGCGGTGTAGAGCCGCGCGCCTGGCGCCGCCTTCTCGAGCACACCGATACCCTCGGGCACCACGACGACGCAGACCACGGTGATATCGACGGCCCCGCGCGAGTGCAGCAGCCCGATGGTGTGCGCCATCGAGCCGCCGGTGGCCAGCATCGGATCGAGCACCATCACCGGTTGCGTGCTCAGATCCTCAGGCAGCGATTCCAGGTACGGGGTGGGCTGATGGGTTTCCTCGTTGCGTGCGACGCCGACAAAGCCCACCTGGGCCTCCGGAATGAGCACCTGCGCCGCCTCGGCCATCCCCAGCCCGGCGCGCAGCACCGGTACCAGCAGCGGCGGCCTGGCCAGCCGGGAACCGGCCGTCTCAGCGATCGGCGTGCGGACGGTGAGGTCCTCGCTGGGCAGATCGCGGGTGGCCTCGTAGACGAGCATCAGCGTGAGGTCGCGCAGCGCGGCGCGGAATCCGGCGTTGTCGGTGCGCTCATCCCGCAGGGTGGTCAGCCGGGCGGCGGCCAGTGGGTGATCGACGACGCGGACATCCATAACCGATGACCATAAGCGGTCACCGCCGGGCACGCGCTGCCCGTGACGCTAAGCACCCGCGCACCCCAGCACCACGGCCTTGACCAGACCGCCGAACTGGTAGGCGTAGATGTACGTCCACTGCACCAGGTCGTAGGGGTAGACGTGCGGAGCCGGGCGCATCGTGACGGTCCCGTCGAAGCACTGGTGAAAGATGTAGCGCGCCCGAATCAGGTGGAAGTTCCACGACACCACGATCACGTGTTTCCACTGCTGCTGGGCCGCGGCGCGCTCGACGAACATCGCCTCACCGCGAGTGGTGAACGGCGACGGGCGAAAGCAGATCACCGTGATCGTCGCAGTGCCCGACGCACACGCCCGGGCGATCGTCGGATCACCGGCGTCATAGGAGTTCGAGATGACGACGGTGTCGGCGTAGCCCTGCCGGGCCAGATCCAGGCCGTAGTCGATGCGGCCGTCCTTGTCACCACCGAGCACCACGATGGCATCGGCTTTGCCCAGCAGATCGCCGTGCGGCCGGGTGAACAGGAAATACCCCGCTGTGTAGAACACCAACAGAGCCGGCAAGATGACCGCCGCCGCCGCCAAAGCAGCCCGGCGCAGCCTCCCTTCCACCGCGCCAGGATACAGGCGTGACAGTCCCCGCCCGAGGTGTCGCAGGTGTCGATAAGGCGGGGAACCGGCAGACCGTTCAACGGGCGTCGTTATCCTGTGCCGCATGGCTGCTGACCTTGTCCCAATCCGTCTCGGCATCACCGCGGGCGACCTCTACACACTGTGGGCTCCGCGCTGGCGCGACGCCGGCGACGAATGGGAGGCGTTCCTCGGTAAGGACGAAGACCTCTACGCATTCACCAGCGCCGCGGATCTGGTCGCCTTCGTGCGCACCGACACCGACAACGATCTGGTCGACCATCCCGCCTGGAAGAAGGTCACGGAAGGTTCCGCGCACAAGCTGGACCCCGACGAGGCCCGACAGTTCGACCTGATCGCCGTGACCGAACTGGTCGCAGAGAAACCGACCGAAGAATCGGTGCAGACCCTGGCCAGCGCGCTGGCAATCGCTTCGTCCATCGGTTCGGTGTGCGAGCTCCCCGCGGTGACCAAGTTCTTCAACGGCAACCCGACGCTGAGCAGCGTCAACGGGGGCATCGACGAGTTCACCGGCAAGGCGGGACTGAAGCGGTGGAACAACATCGCCGTCATC
Source organism: Mycolicibacterium komossense (assembly GCF_025822605.1). Lineage (GTDB taxonomy): Bacteria > Actinomycetota > Actinomycetes > Mycobacteriales > Mycobacteriaceae > Mycobacterium > Mycobacterium komossense. Next base: position 242,656 of record NZ_JACKTY010000029.1, read on the forward strand.
GTCGGGCGCAGCTGGGACAACGTCATCGCCGCGATCGACGAGATTGTCAGTACCCCCGAGGTCGACGAGGCGCAGTCGGCCAAGGCCGCCGAAGAGCTGGCCGAGCCCGCCCCTGAAGAGGAGGAGGTGCTGGCCGGTCCCGACCTGGACGACACTGACGACGACTCCGATACCGATGAGCCCGCTGTCCTGACCGTCGACACCGCTGAGGTGGCTGCCGAGAGCAGCGGCCTGGTGCTCGGCGACGACGAGGACTTCTGGGTCAAGGTCGGAATCGACCCCGTCCGGATGCTGACCAGCTCGGGCACCTTTTACACGCTGCGCTGCTACCTCGAAGATCGTCCGATCTTCCTCGGCCGCAATGGCCGCATCAGCGTGTTCACCTCGGAGCGCAGCCTCGCCCGGTACCTGGCCGACGAACACGATCACGACCTGTCCGGTCTGAGTACCTACGCCGACATCCACACCGCCGCCACCGATGGATCTCTCGACGTCGAGGTCGACGAGGACAACGTCTACGTACTGACCGGGCTGTCCGACGATCTCGCCGACGGACCCGACGCCGTCGACAACGATCAGCTCGAACTGGCCGTCGAATTGCTGCGCGATATCGGCGACTACTCCGAAGAGGACACCGTCGACAGGGCACTGGGTACGAACCGCCCCCTCGGAGCCTTCGTCGCCTATGTCCTTGACGGCACCGGCATCAAGCCGGCCGGCCCGTACGCCAAGGTCGTCGACGAGTTCGAGAAGCTCGAACGCTTCGTGGATTCGCGCCTGCGCAGGGAGTGACGGCCCCCTGAACTGGGATTTCGGCGTGCTCGTCTGCGCTCAGCGGTCGGCAGCACGCCGAAATCACAACTCAGCCGATCAGGACGGCGTACCGCGGTTTGATCACCTCGTCGATGATCGCCAGCCGTTCCGTGAACGGCAGGAACGCCGATTTCATCGCGTTGATGGTGAACCGCTCCAGATCGCTCCAGCCGTAGCCGAACGCCTCGACCAGCCGCAGCATCTCCTGGCTCATGGTGGTGTCGCTCATCAACCGGTTGTCGGTGTTGACGGTGACCCGGAACCGCAACCGGGCCAGCAGGTCGAAGGGGTGCTCGGCGATGCTGGCGACGGCGCCCGTCTGGACATTCGAGCTCGGGCAGAGCTCGAACGGAATCCGCTTGTCGCGCAGGATCGACGCGAGCCGGCCCAGTCGGGCCGCACCGTCCGCGTCGACTGTGATGTCATCGACGATGCGGACGCCGTGCCCGAGCCGGTCGGCACCACAGAACGCGATCGCCTCGTGGATGGACGGCAACCCGAACGCCTCGCCGGCGTGAATCGTGAAGCGGGCGTTGTTGTTCCGCATGTATTCGAACGCGTCGAGGTGACGGGTCGGGGGGTACCCGGCCTCTGCGCCCGCGATATCGAAGCCGACGACGCCCTTGTCCCGGAACCGGATGGCCAGCTCGGCGATCTCCCGTGAGCGGGCCGCATGCCGCATGGCAGTGACCAGGCAGCGCACGGTGATCGTCCGGCCCTCTGCGGCGGCGGCCTTTTCACCGTCGGCGAAGCCGGCCAGAACCGCATCGACGACCGCGTCCAGCGACAGGCCCTGGTCGATGTGCAGCTCGGGCGCGAACCGCACCTCTCCGTAGACGACGGAGTCGGCGGCCAGGTCCTCGACACATTCGAAGGCCACCCGGTGCAACGCCTCCGGTGTCTGCATGACCGCGACGGTATGCGCGAACGGCTCCAAATAGCGGACCAGCGATCCGCTGTGCGCGGCCGTGCGGAACCATGTCGCCAGCTCGTCGACGTCGGTGGCGGGCAGATCGTCGTAGCCGATCTGCGCGGCGATGTCGAGGACGGTCGACGGCCGCAGACCGCCGTCGAGATGGTCGTGCAGCAGGGCCTTCGGAGCCTGCCGGATCAGTTCTATCCCCAACGGTTCGGCGTACTTGCTCATCGCTGCTCCAATCCCGTGCCTATCCGGTCGATGATCAACGGGCGCGCCGCCGGGGAGGTGTCACCCACGCTCCAGGCGCCGTCCAGTTCGGCCATCGCTGGTCCGATTCTTGCCGGGTTATCGGTATAGAGGGTGAACAATGCCTCACCGGAGGCCACCGGCTCACCGGGACGACGGTGTATTCGCAGCCCGGCGCCGTGCTGGACCCGCTCGCCGGAGCTCGCGCGACCGGCCCCGAGCCGCCACACCGCGTGCCCCACCGCCAATGCGTCGATATCGCCCATTGTGCCGCCCGTCGGTGCAATCACCGTCTCGGAATGGGCACCGATCGGCAACGGCTGATCGAGATCACCACCCTGGGCCGCGACGAGTGCGCGGAAGCTGTCCATGGCGGTGCCGTCGCGCAGAGTCTGCGCCGGGTCTTTCCCATCGAGACCGGCCAGGTCCACCATCTCGCGAGCCAACGCGACCGTCAGCTCCACCACGTCGGCCGGACCCCCGCCGGCCAGCACCTCGAGTGACTCGGCGACTTCTACGGCGTTACCCACGGTGCGCCCCAACGGGCAGGCCATATCGGTCAACAGCGCCCGCGTCGGGACTCCGTGTGCCGCGCCGAGCCCAACCATCGTGCGCGCCAGGTCCCATGCCTCGGCCTCACTCTTGAGGAACGCCCCGGAGCCGACCTTGACGTCGAGCACCAGCGCATCGGCGCCTTCGGCTAGCTTCTTGCTCATGATCGAGCTCGCGATCAGCGGCAGCGACTCCGTCGTCGCGGTGATATCACGCAGTGCGTAGATCTTGCGGTCGGCGGGTGCCAGCTGCCCGGCGGCGAAAATGGCGGCGCCGACCTCGCAGAGTTGTTGGCGTATCTGGTCTTTCGAGATCTCCGCGGTGAAGCCGGAAACGGATTCCAGTTTGTCCAGCGTGCCCCCGGTATGCCCGAGGCCACGCCCGGCCGCCTGCGGAATCGCCCCTCCGCACGCTGCGACCACCGGAATCAGCGGGATGGTGATCTTGTCCCCCACCCCACCGGTGGAGTGTTTGTCGACCAGCGCCAGCGGTCGGCCGGATCGCCGGAGATCGCTGAAGTCCATCTTCTCCCCCGAGGCGATCATCGCCGCTGTCCATCTGGCGATCTCGCCACGATCCATGCCACGCAGGAAGATCGCCATCAGCAGCGCCGCCATCTGCTCGTCGCCGACGCCGCCGCGGGTGTACTCGTCGATCACCCAGTCGATCGCCTCGTCCGACAACCGGCCGCCGTCGCGTTTGGTCCGGATGACCGTCGGAGCATCGAATGTGAACTGCGTCACGACAATTCCCCCTAGCTCGGTAGACCGCCATAGCGGGCGATGTCGTCAGGACCGAAGGCATCGGGCAACAGTTCGGCGAGCCGCTTCGGTCCGGACGGGTGGTCGATCAGCATGCCAGAACCGCCGTGCTCCAGCAGTACCTGACGACACCGCCCGCAGGGCATCAGCAGGGTGCCGTCGCCGTCCACGCACACCAGTGCGAGCAGCCTTCCGCCGCCGCCGGAATGTAGGTCGCAGACCACAGAACACTCCGCACAGAGACCCAGGCCATATGAGACATTCTCCACATTGCAGCCGACTACCACCCGGCCGTCGTCCACCAGGGCCGCCGCGCCAACGGGAAAGCGCGAATACGGCGCGTACGCCCGCCCGGCGACCTCAATCGCTTTGTCCCGCAGTACTTTCCACTCGATTTGCGTGTGCATTTACCGGTCACCAAGCCATTTCTGAATGCATTCCGAAAGCCTTACCTACTCGCCGGTACATCATTAAGGTCACCCTAACTTCCGCGCTGCGACAGCGCATTTAGCCGATATGGCAGTTCGTTCGGTGCTGCAAATGGGATTAGAGTCCACCCGACGGTTCACGGATGCACTTTTTCCCGACAAGATGGTGATATCGAGACACCGCCACGCCGGCGTTTGATCAGTGTGAACACCGGCGTCCACCGATGGCGTTGGAGGCGCTGATGAGTACAGCGGCAGCAGAGCCGACTCAACAGGAGAGGCCGCGCAGGCGCACCCTGTATCGGGGCGATCCAGGGATGTGGTCATGGGTATTGCACCGCATCACCGGCGCCACGATCTTCTTCTTTCTTTTTGTCCACGTATTGGATACGGCATTGGTACGGGTCAGCCCCGAGGCCTACAACCAAGTCATCGACACCTATAAGACGCCGATCGTCGGCCTGATGGAGATCGGCCTGGTGGCCGCGGTCCTGTTCCACGCCCTCAACGGCATCCGCGTCATCCTGATCGATTTCTGGTCCGAAGGCCCGCGGCATCAAAAGAAGATGCTGCTCGGCATCGCCATCGTCTGGTTGCTGGTGATGGTGCCCGCCCTGGTCGTCCTCGGTATCCACATGGCGGAGAGGTTCCTATGACCGCCCCCGATAGTCAGCTGGGTCGCGGCGACATCGCCCCGATCTTGGAACGCAGCCACGACCGGCCCGCCGGCTTGGACAATCCGCGGGCCCCGCGACGGGCCAAGGGTATGCCCAACTTCGAGAAGTACGCGTGGTTGTTCATGCGCTTCTCCGGGATCGTGCTCGTCTTCCTTGCGCTGGGCCATCTCTTCGTCATGCTGATGTGGCAGAACGGCGTCTACCGGATCGACTTCAACTATGTCGCGCAGCGCTGGGCGTCACCGTTCTGGCAGACCTGGGACCTGCTGCTGTTATGGCTGGCGCAGCTGCACGGCGGCAACGGTATGCGCACGATCATCGCCGACTACACCCGCAAGGACTCGACGCGGTTCTGGCTGAACACACTGCTCGCGTTGTCGATGGTGTTCACCCTCGTGCTGGGCACCTACGTGCTGCTGACCTTCGACGCAAACATCTCGTGATCTGAGATCTGAAGGACGAAATGAGCTCAATAATTCAGGAACACCGCTACGACGTCGTCATCATCGGCGCGGGCGGCGCTGGTATGCGCGCAGCCGTGGAAGCCGGCCCCCGGGCCCGCACCGCGGTGCTGACCAAGTTGTATCCCACTCGTAGCCACACCGGCGCCGCTCAGGGCGGCATGTGCGCCGCGCTGGCCAACGTCGAGGACGACAACTGGGAGTGGCACACCTTCGACACCGTCAAGGGTGGCGACTACCTGGCCGACCAGGATGCCGTCGAGATCATGGCCAAAGAGGCCATCGACGCGGTGCTGGACCTGGAGAAGATGGGGATGCCGTTCAACCGCACCCCCGAGGGCCGCATCGACCAGCGCCGGTTCGGCGGCCACACCCGTGATCACGGCAAGGCCCCGGTCCGACGTGCGTGTTACGCCGCTGACCGCACCGGCCACATGATCCTGCAGACCCTGTACCAAAACTGCGTCAAGCACGACGTCGAGTTCTTCAATGAGTTCTACGCCCTGGACATCGCTCTCACCGAGACCCCCGGCGGCCCGGTCGCGACCGGAGTCATCGCCTACGAGTTGGCCACCGGCGACATCCATATCTTCCACGCCAAGTCCATTGTGTTCGCCACCGGCGGCTCGGGCCGGATGTACAAGACCACCTCCAACGCCCACACCCTGACCGGCGACGGGCTGGGCATCGTGTTCCGCAAGGGACTTCCCTTGGAGGACATGGAGTTTCACCAGTTCCACCCGACCGGCCTGGCCGGCCTGGGCATCCTGATCTCCGAAGCCGTCCGCGGCGAGGGCGGCCGGTTGCTCAACGGTGAGGGTGAACGCTTCATGGAGCGTTACGCGCCGACCATCGTCGACCTCGCCCCGCGCGACATCGTCGCCCGGTCGATGGTGCTGGAGGTGCTCGAAGGCCGCGGCGCCGGGCCGAACAAGGATTACGTCTACATCGACGTGCGGCATCTCGGGGCCGATGTCCTCGAAGCCAAGTTGCCCGACATCACCGAATTCGCCCGCACCTACCTCGGTGTGGACCCGGTCACCGAACTCGTGCCGGTCTACCCCACCTGCCACTACGTGATGGGCGGCATCCCCACCACCATCAACGGGCAGGTACTGCGCGACAACACCAACATCGTGCCCGGGCTGTACGCCGCCGGCGAATGCGCGTGCGTCTCGGTGCACGGCGCCAACCGGCTCGGCACCAACTCGCTGCTGGACATCAACGTGTTCGGCCGTCGCGCCGGTATCGCCGCTGCGGCGTATGCGAATTCGCACGATCATGTCGAGCTGCCGCCGGAACCGGCATCCATGGTGGTCGGCTGGGTGGGTGACATCCTCTCCGAGCACGGTAACGAGCGCGTCGCCGATATCCGCAGCACTCTGCAGCAGTCGATGGACAACAACGCCGCGGTGTTCCGCACCGAGGAGACCCTCAAGCAGGCGCTCACCGATATCCATGCCCTCAAAGAGCGGTACGCGCGAATCACCGTCCACGACAAGGGAAAGCGCTTCAACAGCGATCTACTGGAAGCCATCGAACTTGGGTTCCTGCTCGAGCTGGCCGAAGTGACCGTGGTCGGTGCGCTCAATCGCAAGGAGTCCCGCGGCGGCCATGCTCGCGAGGACTACCCCAACCGCGACGACACCAACTACATGCGCCACACCATGGCCTTCAAGCAGGGCAGCGACCTGCTTTCTGACATCAGGCTGGACTACAAGCCCGTCGTCCAGACCCGGTACGCGCCGATGGAACGGAAGTACTAGCGATGAGTGCACCTGTCCTCGATAAGGCTGGACCAGGCGATCTGCCCCTGCCCCCCGTGCCCGAAGGCGCGACGATGGTGACGCTGAAGGTCGCCCGCTTCAATCCCGACGATCCCGACGCCGCAGGGTGGCAGAGCTTCCGGGTGCCGTGCCTGCCGACGGACCGGCTGCTGAACCTGCTGCTGTACGTAAAGGGCTACCTCGACGGCACTCTCACGTTCCGTCGGTCCTGTGCGCACGGTGTCTGCGGCTCGGATGCGATGCGGATCAACGGCGTCAACCGGCTGGCCTGCAAGGTGCTGATGCGCGACATGCTGCCGAAGAACAACAAGCCGTTGACGATCACCATCGAGCCGATCCGCGGCCTGCCCGTGGAGAAGGACCTCGTGGTGAACATGGAGCCGTTCTTCGACGCCTACCGCGCGGTGAAGCCGTACCTGATCACCAGCGGCAATCCGCCGACGAAAGAGCGGATCCAGAGCCAGACCGACCGGGCCCGCTACGACGACACCACCAAGTGCATTCTGTGCGCGTGCTGCACGACGAGCTGCCCGGTGTTCTGGAGCGAGGGTTCGTATTTCGGGCCCGCGGCGATCGTCAATGCGCACCGGTTCATCTTCGACAGCCGCGACGAGGCTGCCGCCGAACGCCTCGACATCCTCAACGAGGTCGACGGTGTGTGGCGCTGCCGGACGACGTTCAACTGCACCGAGGCCTGCCCCCGCGGTATCGAGGTCACCAAAGCGATCCAAGAGGTCAAGCGCGCGTTGATGTTTGCGCGGTAGCTCTTCCCGCGAGCGCTCACTCTTGTACGGTTTTGCGCTGATTTTGTGTACAAGGATGAGCTTTGGTGGCCGTCCACAGGGCTGACTGGTGCGCATCTGACGTTTCTCCGACGCTCACGACGTGCCTCCTGCGCTGTGTGCCGTGTTCGCCGCTCAGGGCGGGGTGGCGACGTCACCCCAGATCCTGGGATACCTGAGCCGTCGCGCGATGCAGCGACACCTACGCACCGGGCAGCTGGCTAAGGTCTGGCCGGGCATCTACAGTCTCGGCGCTGCGGACCGTGCCACCCGGCTTCGCGGGCTGGACCTGCGCTGCGGACAACCCGTCGCCGTGTGCCTCGGCACCGCGGCCGCCACCTACGGCTTCGACTCCGAGAATGTCGCTGCCCTGCACGTGCTCAACCCCCCGAGGCTCGTGAAAACACCGGAACCGCCCCCGGGTGTTTCCATCGCATACTGAGCCGCGGTCGAGGCTGTGAGAATGGTAACGCCGTCGGAGATCTCGGCGACACGCTCGTTGAGTGCATTGGTTCCTGCCGCGCCGCCGTGGCAGCTGTCCAGAATGATCACCTTGTTCTTGGCTCTCGACGAATTCGCCAGGGACATCACCTCGGCCAGGGGAAAGCCATCGTCTCCTGACTGGCAGTCGCTCGCACATAGGTAGCCGCCCGTGTCTTCGATGTAGCCGTGCCCGGCAAAGTAGAAAAGGGCGATATCAGCGTCATCCGCGAAGAGTTCGCGGACCGACTCCTTGAGTTTCTGCCGTGTGACCGGCGCTCCAGGGCCGCTCCCGGTGAGCAGGTGCGGAGTGGGGAAGTTCAAGGTGCCATCGGCGTTGCGCTCCAGCGTGTTCTTCACCGCGTGAGCATCGTTGACGGCCCCGCTGAGGTGGCCTATGTGGTCGTAGTAGTCGATCCCAACGATCAGTGCCTTCCGCATGACGGTCTACAGGGAGTCGATGAAGTTGGTGATGTTGTCGTCGCTCCACGTATACGTAGTTACTCCCGACAGGGTGGTGCGGTCGTCTTTGTAGGCCCAGATGCCACGAATTGGCTTGCCCTCATCTTTGGCGCAGTCGATCTCCCATTATCGATGAACTCGAACGGCGCACGGGGGTGCAGCGACTCTCCTTTCAGGAAATCTCGTTGCCGCTCGTCCTCGATCGCGAAAGCGATGAAAATGACCTTGGTGTCTGCCACGGTGCTCCTCGTTGAGTGTGACCGTCCCCGGCCGCGATGGCCCCGAACCCTTCGATAAGAACCTACCGGGGACCACCGACAACCAGACTCTGTCGATCTCGCAATTGGCGGCCCGCGTTGGCGACGCCATCACCGGGTCGGGCCAAACCAAAACCTACTGGCCGGGCCATCGGATCGTTCCCCCTCGCATCGACGACATAGGCATTCGACACCTTTTGATATCTCGCATTGCCAGCACTGCCGGAGCCGCTACTGCAGCATGAAGTCATCGACCACGACGGCCGGCTGTGGCGACTCGACTTCGCCTGGCTGGACAAGATGGTGGCCGTCGAATATGACGGATTCGATTGGCATAGTTCACCTGATCATCTTCGTCGGGATCGGCAGAAGCGGGCAGCGCTGCAGGAGCTCGGCTGGCAGACCGTCTACGTGGTGTCTGACGATGCCCGCCGACAGCACGTGGAAATGGTCCGCCGGATAGCTCGACTGCTCTCCGCCTGAGCGATCACCCTTGTACGGTTTCGGGCCGGCTTTTTGTACGACAGTGAGCGCTCGCGGGGAACACTCTCCGCCGAGCCCACCACTGCCAAATGGCAGCTATACAACGAAATCCATTGCTGTGGGGTGGCTGTGAAGACTGATTTAGTTGATAACGCGCAAAAACTCCACTCAAACCGTATTCTGCCAACGCTAGGACCAGGCGTGAAGGAGAGTCGATGACCACAGGCGAGACCACCCTCAACCCGGGCACCCCCGGCGGCGGGGGAAGTGTTGACAGCAAGGGCCTTAAAGGTGGGTCGCTGGGACTGCTTTCCAGCGTGGTTGTCGGCATGGCGTCGACCGCACCGGCCTACAGCCTGGCCGCCGTACTCGGGCTCATCGTGGCCAGCGGTGCGGGCGTCAAGGCAGCCTCGATCGTGCTGCTGGCCTTCGTGCCCATCTACCTGATCGCCGTCGCCTACCAGGAACTCAACAAGGCCGAACCCGACTGCGGCACGACGTTCACCTGGGCCTCGCGCGCGTTCGGTCCGTTGGTGGGCTGGATGGGCGGCTGGGGCATCATCGCCGCCGACGTGATCGTGATGGCAAACCTCGCGCAGATCGCCGGCGCGTACTCCTTCACCTTCGTCGGCGACCTCGGCTGGCATTCGGCAGCCGACCTGGCCAGCAGCACCCTGTGGTCGACGGTCGCCGGTGTCATCTGGATCATCGTGATGACTTACATCTGCTACCGCGGCATCGAGGTATCCGCCCGACTCCAGTACTTCCTGCTCGGCTTCGAGGTCATCATCCTGGTGGTCATCTCGATCTACGCGCTGGTCAAGGTCTATACGAGCAACGCGTTGCCGGAATCGATACATCCGTCGATCACGTGGTTCTGGCCGGCCGGTCTGGACTTCACCACCGTGATCTGCCCGGCAATCCTCATCGCCATCTTCATCTACTGGGGCTGGGACACCGCCGTGGCGTGTAACGAAGAATCCGATGACCCCGGCACCACCCCGGGTAAGGCCGCCGTGCTGTCGACCTTCCTGCTGCTGGCCACCTACGCCATCGTGACGGTCGCGGCTGTGGCATTCGCCGGAGTTGGCGAAACCGATGCGGGACTGGGCAATCCAGCCAACGCCGCCGATGTCTTCGCGGCTATCGGGCCTGCGCTGTTCGGCAACAGCTTCATCGGCCACATCGGCCTGCTCGCCCTCTCGGCCACCATTTTGACCTCGGCATCGGCGTCGACGCAGACCACGATCCTGCCGACGGCGCGGACCACCCTGTCCATGGGGGTCTACCAGGCGCTGCCCTCGTCGTTCGCGAACATCCACCGCAAGTACCTAACGCCCACCACCTCGACGATCGTGATGGGAGCGGTGTCGATCTTCTTCTACGTGTTGTTCACGTTGATCAGCAGCAGCCTGCTGCTGGCACTGATCGGCTCGGTCGGTCTGATGATCGCGTTCTACTACGGCCTCACCGGCTTTGCCTGCGTCTGGTACTACCGCAAAACGTTCACCTCGTCGGCCCGCAACTTCCTGATGCGCTGCGTGGTGCCGCTGCTCGGCGGGATCATGTTGACAGTGGTCTTCGTCTACGGACTGATCCAGTACGCAAAGGTCGACAACCTGGTCGACGACAACGGCAACAACGTGACCATCTTCGGATTCGGTGCGGTGGCCGTAGTCGGCATCGGCGCGCTCGTCCTCGGAGTCGTCCTGATGTTCGTCTACTGGGCGATGGAACCGGACTTCTTCCGCGGCAAGACACTGCCGCGGCGCTCGGACCTCCTGCTGGAGCCGGCGACGGCTTCGGTCGCGCATTTCGGCCTGCCCGACTCGGGCCAGATGCCTACCGTCATCTCCCCCACGTTGTCGAACCTTCCTGCCGGGGAGACCGCGGTTGATCCCCGCACCGGCAAGGAGTTCAGCAAAGACCGCTGACGGCGTGGCCCGTCTTGCGGCTGTAACCGGCCGGAAACTGAAATCTCGCAGGATCTACCCAGATTCGACCTTGTGAATCCGTATATTCCTGCCCATGACAATCACGGAACCGTCGGCACCCACCGTCGGCGGTAAGGGGCTACAGGCTGGGGCGCTCGGTCTCGTCGGCAACATCGTCATCGGCCTTGCCGCCGTCGCGCCCGCCTACAGCCTGGCCGCCACGCTCGGCTACGTGGTGCTCAATGTCGGCGAGAAAGCCCCAGCGATGTTCGTGCTGGCATTCATCCCGATGCTGCTCGTCGCGTTCGCCTACAAGGAGCTGTCCCAGGACACCCCGGACTGCGGCACCACCTTCACCTGGGGCACAAAGGCATTCGGCCCATGGATCGGCTGGATCGGCGGGTGGGGTCTGGCCGTGTCGGCCATCATCGTGCTGGCCAACGTCGCCGAAGTCGCCGCGATCTACCTGTTCAAGTTCCTCGGACAAGACCAACTCGCCGACTCGCTGTGGGCCAAGGTCGCCTTGGGTTCGTTCTTCATCATCGCGATGACGGTGGTCAGCGCCCGCGGCGTGGTGGTCTCCGAACGTATCCAGAACGTCCTGATCGCCATCCAATTCGGCATGTTGATCATCGTCAGCATCATCGCGCTGGTCCGCGTGTTCGCCGGCAACGCCGGCGCCCAGGCCGTCATGCCGAAACTGTCGTGGCTATGGCCCTCCGGTCTGGACATGTCGTCGATCGCCGCGGCGATCATCCTGTGCATCTTCATCTACTGGGGCTGGGACGCCTGCCTGGCTGTCGGCGAGGAAACCAAGAACCCCGGCAAGACGCCCGGTATCGCCGCCGTCATCACCACCTTGATCCTAGTGTGCACTTACGTTCTGGTGGCGTATGCCGTGCAGTCGTTTGCCGGATTCGGTTATGTCGGTATCGGTTTGAACAACGCCAACAACACCGACGATGTACTCACCGTGCTCGGGAAGCCAGTCGCGGGCAGCCTGGTGGCCTCACTGCTGTTGCTCACGGTGTCGGTCTCGGCCCTGTCCTCGACGCAGACCACCATCCTGCCGACCGCCCGCGGCACGCTGTCGATGGCCGTCTACGAGGCCCTGCCCAAGCGGTTCGCCAGCGTGCACCCGAAGTACATGACACCGGCCTTCGGCACCATGGTGATGGGCTTCTCGGCGTTGGGCTTCTACCTGCTGCTGACCTTCCTGTCCGAGAATGCACTGGCCGACTCGGTGGCCTCGCTGGGCCTGGCGGTCGCCTTCTACTACGGCATCACCGCGTTCGCGTGTGTCTGGTACTTCCGCCGCACGCTGTTCAGTTCCATTCGAAACCTGTTCTTCCGCGGCATCTTTCCCCTCCTCGGCGGATTGGCGATGACGTGGGCGTTCATCCAGAGCGCCGTGGACATGATCAAACCGGACTACGGCTACACCGCCTTCGGGCCGATCGGCGGGGTGTTCGTGCTCGGCGTCGGGATGCTGGTGCTGGGGATCCCACTGATGCTGGCCTGTTTCGCCTTCGGCACCAAGCGCTTTTTCCGTGGCGAAACCCTCACTGCCTCAACTGAAGTCAAGGTCCCCGACACGTTCTAAGGCCATCCGACTCTAAGAAAGCGCAGGCTCAGCAATGCATCTGACTGTCGGCTACCTGGCAACCCCCACCGGCGACGACGGCATCGCCCTGGCCATCGTTCTGGCCCGCACTTTCGATGCCGAGGTCGACATCGTACTGACCGTGCGCGAGGAACTGCCCGACGGGCATCCCGGCCGGGCGCAGTACCAGGACTTCCTCCTCGAGCGCGGCGTCGAGTGGATCGCCAAAGCGGCGAAGGCATTCGACAACGCCGGCATCCGCGCGCGGTCGACGGTGACGATGGGTGAGTCGTTCGCCGAGACGCTGTTGTCGTTCGCCGCCGATCATCACTCCGATTTGCTCGTGGTCGGCGGTGCCCGCGACGGCTTCTTCGGCGGTCATGTCATCGGGCCCGTCGCCGGTGCACTGCTGCACACATCGCCGATTCCGGTGGCACTGGCACCACGCGGCTACGCAGAGGATCCGCCCACAAAAATCACCACGGTGACCGCGGCCATCCCCACCAGAGCCGCCGACGACAACCCGCTACCGTTCGCTGTCAACCTGGCCCACACCGCAGCGCTGGCGATCCGGCTGGTCTCCCTGGTATCGGCGGAGAGCCTCGTCGATGCCGAGAACGTCACCGAGTTGCGCGCGCAGCAGATCGCCGCGGCCCGGGAAAATCTCGCTGTCGCCGCTGGCGCCGCGCCCGACGCACCTGATATCGAGTCGCTGGTCGCCGAAGGGCTGACTTTGGAGTCGGCGCTGAAAAAGCTGACCTGGGGTGACGCTGACCTGCTGATCGTCGGGTCCAGCCGGTTTGCCGCCCCGAGGCGAATCTTCCTAGGCTCCACGGCATCCCGGATCCTGGCAGGCACTGATGCGCCGGTGATCGTCATCCCGCGCGCCGACTGATCGTCACGGCTCACGTTCGACGACGAGCGACACGGGCAGAAATGACAAGTCGGTGCACTCCGTCATCAGAGAGGTCAATGCCGACTTCACCACCGACCCATCCACCCCCGCCCCGACGGGCAGCTCACGAAGCGCCGCCGCCGCGGTGACCGCGAGTGCGGTGATCCGGCCGATGATGGCCCGCACTGCGCCACTGTCGACGAAAATGGCACGCACAGCCTCGATCTCGTCGTCGTCCGCATCATCTCGGCCGACGACATCGGTCAGTGCGCTCCGGCCGGCAGCCGAGGCCAGTCGCAGCGCGGTGCCGAGCAGTTCGGTCGGTTTACCCGCTCGGATATCGTCTCCGCCGCGCTTACCGCTGGTCACCGGGTTGCCGAACAGATCCGCCAGGTCGTCTCGCAACTGGAAGGCGTGGCCGATCGCACGCGCGAACCCCGCGAGCGCAGCCGCGGTATCCGGTCCCGCCCCGCTCAGCTCCAGGCCGATCTGCATCGGGCGCTCCACCGTGTAGCCGCTGGTCTTGTACTGCAGTATCTTCTCAGCCGCCGACATCGCCAGATCGCCGGCGGCCTGCGCGCGCAGCTCCAGTAGCTGACCGGAGACCACCTCGATACGCATGACGCGGAAGGTATCGACAGCCTGTCGCCGGCGACCCGGATCGAGATCCGCGACGGCCGCATCGAACAGGTCGTGCGCCGACCCCCACATCAGATCACCGATCAGCAAGGCGGCATGATCGCCGTACCCCCGAGCCGAGCCCGCCCACCCGTTGGTCCGGTGTTGCCCGGCGAGCACAGTCCGCACCGACGGTTGTCCCCTCCGAAGTTCGGAATCGTCGATGATGTCGTCGTGCACGAGGATCGCGGCGTGGAGCAACTCCAGGGCCGCCCCGACGTCGACGACACGGGCGGTCTGTTCGTCGTGGCGCACCACCGTTCGCCACGCCCAGTACGCGAACCTCGGCCGTAGCCGCTTTCCGCCCACCGTTGCCGCGGAAAGACATAGCTCCGCGAACGGCGCCAGCCCGGGGTCGATTGCGCGCAGTCGCTCGGTTGCTGCGGTGACCGATGTTCGCAGCGTCGTGTTCACCGCCGCCAGGAAGGCGTCCTCATGGTCGTCCATCGGAGCTGAGATCCTTTGTTTGTTGCTGTGTACGCGCCAACGCGGGAGTGTAAAGGGACCGTTCACCCCGTTGCCTTTGGGCCGCGACATCGTTGTAGTGATCTACAGTCCGCCGTCCGCTTCGCTGTGTCCCACCCCTGTATTCATCCGGTGACGCTGCCGGTCTGCATCCCCGTCCGCATACTCGGTTCCGCGGGGGTTGCGAGAGAAAGGCGAATTAGTGTCCAGTGGTAGAACACATTCGGCGCCAACAGAGTTGAAACGAGAGTTCTCTCTGTGGTCGGCGTTCGCGTTCGCATTCGCATTCATATCCCCCATCGTGGCGATGTACGGCATCTACGGCCTTGCGCTGTCGACCGCCGGCCCCGGATTCTGGTGGACGTTCGTGGTCGTGGGTATCGGCCAAGTGCTGGTAGCGCTGGCATTCGCCGAATTCGTGTCGCGCTGGCCGCTGGAGGGCTCGATCTACCAGTGGACAAAGAAGCTCGCAGGCGAGGTGGCTGGTTGGTTCGCCGGGTGGGTCTACATGTGGGCACTGGTCATCATCATGGCCACCGTCGCCTACGCCGGAGCCGGATTCCTGGCCCAGTTCGTCGGTATTTCTGCTCCTACTGCGCTGCAGCAGAGCGGGATCGCGCTGGGGATCCTGCTGGCCGGCTCAGTGGTCAACCTCCTCGGTCGCAAATTCCTCAAGGCCGTGATGGCGTGCAGCATCATCGCCGAGGTCATCGGTTCGCTCGGCCTCGGTACCTATCTGCTGATCTTCCATCGCAACAACGGGTTCGGCGCAATCATGCATGGCTCCGACCTCGCCAGCGGTTGGTCGTGGGCCTACGCGTCGGGTCCGTTCCTGATGGCGTTGGCGTTCACCGCATGGTCGATCCTCGGTTTCGAGAGCGCAGGTGCCATCGCCGAAGAGGTCAAGGACCCGCAACGCAACGTTCCCAAAGCGATGCTCTATTCCGTCGGCTTCATCGCTGCCGTGGTCGCCTACGCATCACTGGCGGTCACGCTGGCCGTACCGGACTTCGACGTCATCACCTCCGGTGAAGTCGCCGATCCCGTCTACTACGTTCTGGAAAGCGCGCTCGGCAGCGCGGCCGTCAAGCCGATCCTGTTCCTTTTCGTCGTCGGCTTTCTCGCGAGTTTCCTGGCACTGCAGGCATCGGGCTCACGCGTCATCTGGTCCTATGCGCGTGACCGCGCGCTGCCCGGTTCGAAAATACTGGTCCGCCTGTCCAAAACCGAGGCTCAGCCGGTCCCGGCGATCCTGGTGACCGCCGTTATCGGGGCGTTTGTCTATCTGATCTCCACCACGGATGTGTATTCGGTGCTGGTCACCTTCACCGCGGGCGGCTACTATCTGGCCTTTCTGTTCCCTCTGGTCACCGGGCTGATCGCGCGACTGAGGGGCCAGTGGGTGCCCGGACCGTGGAATCTCGGCAAGTTGAGCACGCCGGTGGCCGTCCTTGCGGTGCTGTGGGCGAGCTTCGCGTTCATCAACATCATCTGGCCGAGGCACATTTCGGATTCCTGGTACATCAACTGGGCCTTCTTCGTGGCGATGGGTGTGATCATGGCGCTCGGCACGGCGATCCGGCTGTCCGGCAAGGGAACTCCGCTTACCGACCGGCCGGTCGGCGAGGCAGATTCCATCAAGGAGTCGGTGTGAGTATGCCCGTCGCCGTCGTCACCGGGGCGGGTAGCGGAATAGGCGCCGCGATCGCCGCCCTGCTCAAGCAGCGAGGTTGGGCCGTCGCATCGATATCCCGGGAACCGGCTCCGCAGACCGACCTGTGGCTGACGATCGATGTCGCCGACGAGTCGGCGGTCACCGAGGCGGTAACACGAATCTTGGACACCTACGGTCGAATCGACGCCGCGGTGATCTGCGCAGGCCATTACGAGGAAACGCCGGCACTCGATATCGACCAGCAGTCGTGGGAACGCATGCTGCGGGTACACGTCGGTGGTTTCGCCCACGTGTGCCGGGCTGTCCTGCCCGGTATGCGCGACCGCCGGGCCGGACGGATCGTCGGGATCGCCTCCGAACGCGCCATCGGCGGCGGCAGCAACGACGCGCACTATGCGTCGGCCAAGGCGGCGGCGCTGAGCTTGATGCGCAGTGTGGCAGTCGAAGTCGCCCCCGACGGCGTCCTGGTCAACGCTGTCGCGCCGGGCCCCTGCGATACCCCCCTGCTACCACCTGACTCCTGGGAACGGGCCGAGGAGTTCGTCCACGCCCTGCCGGCCGGGCGCATCGCGTCGACCGGCGAGGTCGCCGAACTGGTCCGGGCACTACTCGAGGAGGACCTGTTCGTCTGCGGCGAAGTGCTGTCCGTCAACAGTGGAACGGTGATCTGAAAGAGCATGGCGAAAAACACTTCCCGGGTCCTGATCACCGGCACCGACACCCAACTCGGGGCTGCGGTGCGGGCGTACTTCACCACCGCGGGCGCCGCGACGGTCGGAGCACGAGCGCTCGGCGCGGACACCGCAGCACTCGATGACACACAGCCGAGCGTATGCGCCGACCCCACCCTCGGGGCCGATGTCCGTGCCGCCGTGCGCACGGCGGCGGCCACCATGGGCGGCCTCGACACGCTGGTGGTGGCGCACCCGCTGCCTGCGATCGGCCGGTTCGGCGAACAGACGATGACCGAGTTCTGGAACCATGTCGACGCAGTTCTGACCGGCAGCTTCCTCTACGCCCAGGCGGCAGCAGAGGTGATGCGCGACAACGGATCTGGTGGCCGCATCGTGCTCACGACATCCACCTGGCATGTCGGCGGTGAGAACCTGTCGGCGGTGGCAACCGCAGCGGGCGGGATCGTCGCGCTGACGAAGACGCTCACGCGAGATTTCGGGCGGTTCGGCATCGGCGTCAACGCGGTTGCCGTCGGCGCCGTCGACTCCGAATGGTCGGTGTGCGACGCAGCGGCACGCGGCGCGCCTCCCCCCGTCGGCACAAGCGGCACCGTCGAGCAGGTCGCTCGCGTCATCGGTCTCCTCTGCCAACGCCAACTCGGGGCAGCAGTGGGGCAAATCGTGAACGTGGATGGCGGGTTATCCCGCAACCGCGTCTGAGAAAGGACAATGCAATGAACAACAGTCAGGACCGCGGTCCCATTGTCGGAGCCGTCGATCCCACTGTCCAACCCCGCTATGCCGGCTGGACGACATTCGCGCGGCTACCCCGACTGCAGGACGTACCGCATGCGGACGTCATCGTGGTGGGAGTGCCGTTCGACAGCGCAGTCACCTATCGGCCAGGCGCGCGTTTCGGCCCCAACGCGGTCCGGCAAGGATCACGCCTGATTCGCGGGTACAACCCGGAACTGGACATCAAGCCCTTCGAGGTCTGCCAGTTCGCGGATGCCGGTGACATCGCCTGCAACCCCTTCGATATCGGCGAAGCTGTCGGCCAGATCGCCGGGGAGCTCACCGCACTGCTGTCCACCGGAGCCCGGGCCGTGATCCTCGGCGGCGACCACTCGGTGGCTCTGCCCTCACTGCGGGCCGCCCATTCCGTGCACGGACCGATGGCATTGGTGCACTTCGACGCTCACCTCGACACCTGGGAAGGCATGTACGGTGCCGATATAACCCACGGGACACCCTTCCGCCGCGCCTTCGAGGAGGGTCTGTTGCGGGACAACAATATTCACGTCGGCGTCCGCGGATCGATCTACGACAAAGAGAACCTGACCGAGGACGCCGGACTCGGCTTCTCGATCATCACCTGTTCGGAGATCAGCAAGATCGGCTCGGACGGGATCATCGAACGGATCAAGGACCGGGTCGGCGATGCGCCCGTGTACGTCTCGGTAGACATCGATGTGCTGGATCCGGCGCATGCCCCGGGCACCGGCACTCCCGAGGCCGGCGGGATGTCCAGCCGCGAGCTGCTCGAAGTCGTTCGCGGTCTCGACGGGGTGAACGTGGTCGGAGCCGATGTCGTCGAGGTGTCCCCCGCCTACGACCACGCCGAGATCACTGCGGTGGCGGCCGCCAATGTCACCTGGGAATTGCTCTCCGTATTCGGCAGAAAGGCCTAACTTTGACCGAGCTCACCCCCGCAGGCCCAGTGACCTGGCCGGACGGAAAGACGTGCGCGATAGCCTTCACTTTCGACGTGGACGCCGAATCACCGCTGCTGACCACCGATCCCGCGTTCGCAGAGCGGATGGGCGCGATGTCTCACCAGGCCTATGGCCCCTTGGTCGGTTTGCCGCGATTGATCGGCATCCTCGATGAGTTCGACGTCCCTGGAACGTTCTTCGTGCCGGGATACACGGCACACCGACATCCGCGGCCGATCCGATCGATCGCCGAAGCCGGGCATGAGATCGCCCACCACGGTTATCTGCACGAGTCGCTGGTCGGTGCCACCGAGGCAACGGAACGCGAGATCCTGCAGCGCGGTATCGACGCGTTGCA
Organism: Mycolicibacterium komossense; assembly: GCF_025822605.1. Lineage (GTDB taxonomy): Bacteria > Actinomycetota > Actinomycetes > Mycobacteriales > Mycobacteriaceae > Mycobacterium > Mycobacterium komossense. The sequence goes on from NZ_JACKTY010000029.1 coordinate 261,761, forward strand.
GGAGGTTGCCGGTATCCGCCCCACGGGGTACCGCGCACCGATGTGGGAAATGAATTGGCATACACCGAAATTGCTCGCCGAATTCGGCTTCACCTACGATTCGACCCTGATGGATTCCGATCACCCCTACGAGCTCGCCGTCACCGGGGCGACCTCACTGGTGGAATTACCGGTCAGCTGGGCACTCGACGACTGGCAGCAGTACTGCTTCGTGCCCGACTTCTCCGGTACCGGACTGATAGAGACGCCTGCCAAGGCCATCGAGTTGTGGCGGTCGGAGTTGCAGGCGATGCGAGCCATCGGTGGCGCCTGGATCCTGACCAACCATCCGTTCCTCAGCGGCCGCCCCGGCCGGGCGGCGGCGTTGCGCGAATTCATCGGCGAGATCGCTGCGATGGAAGACGTCTGGATCGCCAGCATGTCGCAGATCGCTGCCCATGTCCGCGAGCAGGGGCTTACGCCACGTACCCTCACCCGTCCCGAGTTCAGCCCGGTCCCCGTCAAGGAGAGTTGATTCATGGCAAACGACGCATACACACCCGAGCGACTGCGTGAGGCCTACCAGCATGTCTGGTTCGTGGTCGCGCGTTCTCAAGACATCGACACGCCGATCAGAGCTCAGTTGCTCGACCACCACCTGGTGGTCTTCAGGGATGCCTCCGGAGCTGCGCGGGTGACCGACCAGCGCTGCATCCACCGGGGCGGTAATCTCGGCGACGGCAAAGTCGTCGGCGGCAACATCCAATGTCCTTATCACGGTTGGCAATTCGACGGTGTCAGCGGGGAGTGTCAGGTCATCCCATCGCTGCCCGAGGGCGGCCGGATCCCGCCGAAGGCAGCGGTCAAGGCCTACCCCGTGATCGAACGCTTCGAACATGTCTGGACCTGCCTGGGCGATCCCGTCTACGACGTGCCGGAGCCGCCCGAGATCGAGGGCCTGGAGCTGGAATGGCGGGCGGCCGAACCGATCCACGCCGACTGTGGCTTCATGGCCGCCACCGAAAACTTCCGGGATATGGCGCACTTCCCCTTTGTGCACGAACCGTCAATGGGTGCCGTCGAGCCGGTGATCGGCGATCTCAAGGTAGAACGAGACGGCCGCGAAGTGCGCGCATCGTATTACTACAGCCAGGTGCAGGATTCCGATTTCTCCGACGTCGGCGACGCGTGGATGCATTACCACTCCTACGCGCCGGGGATGGCCACCATCCTGTACGACTTCGGCGACGAGATCGGCAAGCGCTTCCTGGTCGACTTCCCGTCACCGGTCAGCTATGACAAGTGCATCATCTTCTGGGGCGTGGCCACCGACCGCGACTTCCGCGGCGGTACCGTCGACGAGATCCTCGAGATCGAGACGAAGGTCTTCAACGAGGACACCCCGGTGTTGGAAGGCCTTGAGCCCAAAGAGGTTCCGCTGGCCGGCCAGGCATTCGAGGTCTCCGCTCCGGCCGACATCTACACGCTCAACTACCGGCGGGCCACCCAGCACGCGGTGCAGACCATTGCCAAGGCGCGCGGATTGGCCCCGACCGGGGCCGCCAACGGCAGCGCTGCCGAGTGGCCGGGCTCCGATCTGCCGGTTCAGGCCGAGAGCAGGTGAAGCTACAAGTCCTTGCGCTCCGATGGGAAGCCGAGGACATCATCTCTGTCGTTCTGCGGGATCCGAGCGGGGACCGGCTGCCCCCGTGGACACCGGGTGCTCATCTCGCGCTGACCCTGCCCAGCGGGCTGGTCCGGCAGTACTCGCTGTGCGGGCAGCGCGACGAGCCGTACACCTACACCGTCGCGGTCCTCAAAGTCCGCGACGGTGCCGGCGGCTCCCGGGAGATACACGAGCGACTGCGCGTGGGCGAGTTGATCGAGGCCGGCGAGCCCCGCAACAATTTCGCCTTGGAGCCGGCGCCGGGTTATCTGTTCCTGGCCGGCGGGATCGGGGTGACGCCGATTCTGGCCATGGTCGACTCCGTGCGTGCCGACGGCGGTAGCTATCGGCTGTTGTACGGAGCTCGGAGCCGGGCTGCGATGGCGTTCACGGACCGACTGGAGTCCACCTCGAGGGGGACGGTCGAACTGATCGCGGCTGACGAGGCCGGGCCCATCGATATCGTCACCGCGATGGCCGCCAGCCCAGCAGGCACCCGTGTCTACTGTTGCGGACCGCCGGCGATGCTGTCAGCCGTTCAGCAGGCCAGCGCCGAGTACCCAGAGCTGGTGGTGCATTTCGAGCGGTTCGCCGCCGCGGCCGGGAACGCGCCCGCAGACCGTCACGACGGACCGTTCGAGGTGGAGTTGGCTCAGACGGGCGTGACCGTGGAGGTGGGCAGCGACCAGACCATCCTCGACGCCGTGCTCGCCGTCGCCCCGGACACCTCCTACTCCTGCGCGAGCGGATTCTGCGGAACGTGCGAAACGAAGGTGCTCGGAGGCCGAGTCGATCACCGCGACGATCTGCTCACCGAAGACGAGCAGGCGACCAACAGCACGATGATGATCTGCGTATCACGGAGCCTGGGCGGGGATAGGCTGACCCTCGACCTATGAGAGCCGACTCGAGGCGCAAAAATAAACCGATGCTGCGATGACTTCAGGTGACTCGAACCAACCCTCAGATCGGATGGCGGACGCACAACCCCATGACGGGACGGTCAGCCTCGACGAGTTGCTGACCGAAACCTCACTGCACGTCGACGCACTGACCGAATCCGCCGACACCGGCGTGGCGATCCGTTACGTCTACCCCACCGAACTGACCGACCCGTCGCCCTACCTGCGGGGGCAGGAACTGATCCTGAGCGTGGGGGTACCGGTGGCCGACCAGCCGGCGGCGGTCATCGAGCGCTACGTCAGCACCCTCAAGAGACACGGAACGGCCGCCTTGCTGGTCGGCCTGGGAGATCTGTTCGACGAACCACCCGCTGCCCTGGTCACCGCATGCCGCGAGCTAGACCTGCCGCTGCTCGCTCAGCGGGCCGCGGTTCCATTCCGGCGCATCATCGACTGGGCGGACGCCCGGCGCACCGCCGATCGCATCATCGATGCGCGCGAGCGCGACCTGGGGTCGATGCTGCGTTGGTTCGTCGCCGGAACCCTCGGCGCCGAACCCATCGAGAACGAGCTGGCGGCGCGGGGCCTGGCCGGCGTACCGGCGGCGGTCTGCGCTTTTCCGGTCGAGGCCCACGCCGAGGTGCACCGCCTCGTCGACGCACACGCGGGAGCCGTCGCGGTGCTCGAGAACCGGATCATCGCGCTGTGTGCCCACACCCCCGAGTTCAACGCGGCGTTGGCCGGGTCGGCATTGATCTGTGGCACCGCTGTCGCGCCGCACCCCCAGGCAATGGCGCACGCGATACCGGAAGCGCTGGAGGCGCTGCAGGAGGGGTTGCGGTGTCGGCGATCCGTCCGCATCGACGAGATCACCACTCTGGAGGGTCTACTCGCCACGGTGCCAAAGGTCCGGCTGGTGCCGTTCGTCCATCGCTTGGTGGTCCCGCTGGTCGATCACGACAAGATCCACAATGCGCACCTGACGACGTCACTGCAGGCCTTCCTGGCGCCGGAGAACGACATCTCCTCCGCCGCCGCACAGCTCTACGTGCACGTGAACACGCTCCGGAACAGACTGGCCAAGATCAGCGAACTGACCGGGGCCAAGCCGTTCGACGAAACCGACCGGATCAACTTTCGCATCGCACTGTGGGCGGCGCGCAACATGGGCATGCGCGACGTCGCCGAGCACCCGCACCCGTGACCGGTTCAGGTGTCACGAAAACGACGAACGGGGTGCACCGATCCCCGGATCGATCTGGACGGGACCGGCCTTCGACGGCGTGATCGGGAAGTCGAAGATGGCGGTCGGAATGTAGACAGTGGCACAGGCATTCGGAATATCCACCACACCGGACAGCCGCCCCTCGATCGGCGCGGCCCCCAGCAGCAGATAGGCCTGCTCCGGGCTGTAGCCGAACTTCGTCAGGTAGTCGATGGCGTGCAGGCAGGCCCGTTGGTAGGACAGGTGGGAGTCGAGGTAACGCTGTTCGCCGTCGAGGGTCACCGATGTGCCGGAGAACGCCAACCATTCCGAATACTGCGGATCGGTGTTGCCGGGCTGGAAGATCGCGTTCTCCGAAACCCCGTAGGTCTCCATTCCGCCCGGGATGACGTCGACGCGAAGGTCGATGAAACCACCCATCTCGATGGCGCCGCAGAAGGTGATCTCGCCGTCTCCCTGCGAGAAGTGCAGATCGCCGACCGACAGGTTGGCACCATCGACGAAGACCGGATAGAACACCCGGCTTCCCTTGGTCAGGTTCTTGATGTCCTGGTTACCGCCGTTCTCGCGTGGCGGCGCGGTCCTTGCCGCCTCCGCGGCCGCCTTCGTGAAGGCGTCGCCGGTCAGGCCGCCGAGGACAGCGTCCCGCGGCTCGGGCGGAAGTGCCAGTGGCGGCACTCGCTCCGGGTCGGTGGCGATCAGCGCGGCTTCCCGGGTATTCCACGTCGAGAGCAACTTCGCCGACGGCGCGGTACCCATCAGTCCGGGGTGGACGATCCCGGTGAACTCCACTCGGGGCACGTGCCGGGACGTGGCCTTCTGCCCGGAGAAGTCCCAGATGGCTTTGTAGGCGTCGGGGAACTGCTCGGTGAGGAACCCGCCACCGTTCTGCGTCGGGAAGATACCGGTGTATCCCCAGCCTTGGCCGGCCAGCGGTCCCGAGTCCTCTTGCGGAATGGGACCGACGTCGAGGATGTCGACAATCAGCAGATCACCGGGACGGGCGCCTTCGACGGCGATCGGCCCGGACAGGACGTGCACGGTGGTCAAGGGAGCATTGAGAATGTCGTCTGCCGAATCGTCGTTGACGATGGCGCCGTCGAACCACTCGCGACAGTGCACCCGAAACGAATCCCCCTGCTTGACCGTGACGGCCGGGGGGATATCGGGATGCCAGCGGTTGTGTCCAAGCTTCTCCTGGTCGACGAAACGCTTCGTGGAATCGAGCGGGAACACCAGATCAGGCATGGGTATCTCTTTTCAGGGCCGGGGAAGGTTTCGATGCAGCGGGTTGTGGGTCAGTCTCTGGCGACGCGTCGGGGCCGGCGGGTGCCGGACCACAGCTGGACGATCGGCAGTGGCACGCGTCGCATCGTGCAGCGCCATCGCGGCGGGGTCCGCCCGGCCCAGGCGCGGGGACCCCACTGTCCGCCGGGCGACACCCTGGCACTCGGGACAGTCGACCGCATCCGGGCGAGTGTCCATCGGGTGGTTCTGCTGGATGACACCGCACCCTCGTTCACAGCGAAATGCGTAGAAAACCAACAGTTTTCCTCTCCTGAGCCGATGACGCAGTGCCGAACACGTTACCGACCGACGCTGGTGTCCGCTGTGGGTCTGGAGAGATCTACAGATTCTTCGAAGCCGGTTGTAGGGCGGCACAGTTGCGCCGCACCGCAGGTCACGCGAGCAGACGCATAGTGGCACTTTTCGTGCCGAACTCCTGGCAGTCGACGTCTGCTCGCGAGAGGAGGTACCTAACGCTTGGTGAAAATCGTTCGGTGCCAACCCTTGTCGGCCACACCGGTGATGTCGCTCATCACGTGTTTGATGGTGAGGTACTCCTCGAAGGAGTAGTCCGACATGTCCTTGCCGAACCCGGACGCCCCGACGCCGCCGTGTGGCATTTCGCTGATGATCGGGATGTGGTCGTTGATCCACACGCAGCCGGCCTGGATCTCTCGCGACGCCCGCTGCGCGCGGTAGACATCGCGGGTCCACGCCGAGGCGGCCAGACCGTAGTCGGTGTCGTTGGCCTGACGCAGCGCGTCGTCGTCATCGGCGAAGGAGCGCACGGTCAGCACGGGACCGAAGATCTCGTCGCGGTAGATCTCGGATTGTTCGTCGACGTCGGCGATCAGTGTCGGGCGGTAGAACGAACCGGGCAGATCGGGGATCACACCGCCGGTGACCACACGGCCGCCCTGGCCGGGAGCGCGGGAGACCATGCCGGCGATCTTGTCGCGGTGTGCCAGCGAGATGACCGGACCCAGGTCGGTGTCCGGGTCGGTGGGGTCGCCGACGACGATCTTGCCCATCACCTCGGCCACCCCTGCGACGAAATCGTCGTAGAGCTCGCGGGCGACGATCGCCCTGGTGGCGGCCGTGCAGTCCTGACCGGTGTTGATCAGCGACCCGGCCACCGCGCCCTGGATGGCGGCGTCGAGATCGGCATCGCCGAACACCACGAACGGTGCCTTGCCGCCCAGCTCCAGCTGGGTGCGATGGCCGTGCACGGCGGCTGCGGCCATCACCTTCCGGCCGACCGCGGTGGAACCGGTGAACGTCACGACATCGACATCCGGATGCCCGGCCAGCGCGGTACCCGCATCGGCGCCGGCACCGGTCACCACGTTCAGCACCCCGTCGGGCAGACCGGCCTCGGACGCGATCCGCGCCAGCGTCAACGTGGTCAGCGGGGTCAGCTCGGCAGGTTTGATGACCACGGTGCATCCGGCGGCCAGCGCAGGCAGCACTTTCCAGACCGCCATCTGCAGCGGGTAGTTCCACGGCGTGATGGTCCCGACGACACCGACCGCCTCGCGCCGGATGCTCGACGTGTGATCGGCGGAGTATTCCGCGGTGGCTTTGCCCTCGAGATGTCTTGCCGCACCGGCGAAGAAGGAGATGTTGTCGATACTGCCCGGCACGTCGAACTCGGTGGCCAACCGGACCGGCTTACCGGTCTGGGCGACCTCCTCGGCGATGAACACCTCGGCGTTGGCGCTGACGAGTTCGGCGAGCTTGGCCAGGACGGTCGAACGCTCCACCGGCGCGGCGGTGGACCAGCCGCGCAGCGCGGCACGGGCTGAGGCCACCGCTACATCGACATCGGCGGGCGTGGCCAGGGCCAACTGGGCTACCGTCGTTCCGTCGGCCGGATTCACCACTCGGTGCGTGGGCCCACCAGTCACGACAGGGGATCCGTCGATCCAGCTGCCGGCTACTTTCAGGGTCGTCTCGGACACTGTGGAAGTCATGGCTCAAAGGTAACTGATCCGCCTCCCCCCGGCCTCCACCAGACTACGTAATCCCGCGATAGAGAGGCGCCTGACCGAGGATATCTGTCGTAATGGTTGCTCTTCACAACTGAATCCGTGCACAATCGTCAGCATGCGAGAATCGGGTGGACCAGTCGGCCCGGTGACGCTTCGCGCCGCCAGAGAAGGTGGACCGGGTATGCAGCTCGACGAACTGTCCAAGGCCATCATCGAGAAACTGCAGCAAGACGGCCGTCGGTCCTATGCGGGGATCGGTAAGGCTGTCGGCCTGTCCGAGGCCGCGGTGCGCCAGCGGGTCCAACGACTCGTCGACGCCGGGGTGATGCAGATAGTCGCGGTCACCGATCCCATGCAACTGGGATTCGCCCGCCAGGCGATCGCGGTGCGCCAGCGGGTCCAACGACTCGTCGACGCCGGGGTGATGCAGATAGTCGCGGTCACCGATCCCATGCAACTGGGATTCGCCCGCCAGGCGATGATCGGCATCCGCTGCACCGGCGACACCCTCAAAGTCGCCGAGAAACTGTCCGCCATCGATTCCGTGGACTACGTCGTGCTCACCGCCGGATCCTTCGACGCCATCGTCGAAGTGGTCTGCGAGGACGACGGCGACCTGCTCGACCTACTCAACACAAAAATCCGAGCCGTACCGGGAGTGATATCCACCGAAACCTTGGTTTACCTGAAACTTGTTAAGCAACAATATCGGCGACCTGCTCGACCTACTCAACACAAAAATCCGAGCCGTACCGGGAGTGATATCCACCGAAACCTTGGTTTACCTGAAACTTGTTAAGCAACAATATAATTGGGGTACGAGATGACAATCACCGAATCACGGGTAGCCACCACCAGCGAGCTCTCCGCCAAAGCCGACCGCCATCTGTGGGGCCACTTCGCCCGACATGGCGCCGGGATCACACCACCGATCATCACCCGCGGTGAGGGCGTCCACATCTGGGACAGCGAAGGCAACAAATTCATCGACGGGCTGTCTGGACTCTTCGTCGTCCAGGTCGGCCACGGCCGCGCCGAACTGGCCGAGGCGGCCGCCAAACAGGCCGAGACCCTGGCGTTCTTCCCGCTGTGGTCGTTCGCCACCCCGCCCGCGGTCGAACTCGCGGAGCGGATCGCCGGCTACGCACCAGGTGACCTGAACCGGGTCTTCTTCACCACCGGCGGCGGCGAAGCCGTCGAAAGTGCCTGGAAGCTGGCCAAGCAGTACTACAAGCTGACCGGTAAGCCGGGCAAATACAAGGTGATATCGCGGTCGATCGCCTATCACGGCACGCCGCAGGGAGCGTTGGCCATCACCGGCATCCCGGCATTCAAGGCGCCGTTCGATCCGCCGACCCCCGGCGGCTTCCGGGTGCCCAACACCAACTTCTACCGGGCGCCTGAGCAGTTCAGCACCGATCCGAAGGCGTGGGGACGCTACTGCGCCGACCGCATCGCCGAGGCCATCGAGTTCGAGGGCCCCGACACCGTCGCCGCGGTCTTCCTCGAGCCCGTACAGAACGCGGGCGGCTGCTTCCCGCCGCCGCCCGGGTACTTCGAGCGGGTCCGCGAGATCTGCGACGAGTACGACGTACTGCTGGTTTCCGACGAAGTGATCTGCGCCTACGGCCGGATCGGATCGATGTTCGCCTGCAACGACTTCGGCTACGTGCCGGACATCATCACCTGCGCCAAGGGCCTGACGTCGGGCTACTCGCCGATCGGCGCGATGGTCGCCAGCGACCGGCTGTTCGAGCCCTTCAACGACGGCCAGACGGTGTTCGGGCACGGCTACACCTTCGGCGGGCACCCGGTGTCCTCGGCGGTGGCGCTGGCCAACCTCGACATCTTCGAACGCGAAGGCATCAACGACCACGTCAAGGAGCTGGCGCCGGCGTTCAAGAGCACGCTGGAGAAGCTGTACGACATCCCGATCGTCGGTGACGTGCGCGGCGAAGGCTTCTTCTACGGCATCGAACTGGTCAAGGACAAGACGACCAAGGAGACCTTCAACGACGAGGAATGCGAGCGGCTGCTGCGTGGGTACCTCACCCCCGCCCTGTTCGAGGCCGGCCTGTACTGCCGCGCCGACGACCGTGGCGACCCAGTGGTCCAGCTGGCTCCGCCGCTGATCAGTGGGCAGAAGGAATTCGACGCCATCTACGAGATCCTGCGGGGCGTGCTGACCGAGGCGTCGGCGCGGCTGTAGCCCGTGCCGAAACCGTCGATCGACCCGGTCCGCTGGCGGCCACCGCCGATCGACCCGTTGCCGGACTACGGGCCGACCGACTTGACGGTGGTCGGCGTTCCCGGCGACGCCCCGGAGGACGTGGTGGTCGACGCCGTCGGCCAGATCTACACAGGTCTGGCCGACGGCCGGATCATCCGCATCGGCACCGACGGCGCGCCCGCAGTGGTGGGTAATACTGCGGGCCGGCCGCTGGGGCTGGCAGTCAGCCGCGACGGACGGCTGCTGATCTGTACCAGTCCCGGTGGCCTGCTCGCGATGGACACTGCCACCGGTGCAGTGCAGAAATTGGTCGAATCGGTGGACGGCCGCGCGCTGCAGTTCTGCTCGAACGTAGTCGAAACATCCGACGGCACGATCTATTTCACGGAGTCGACGAGCGAGTTCACCTACGCGGACTTCTCGGCCGCCATCCTGGAAGCCCGCGGCCGCGGCAGCCTCTTCCGTCGCGATCCCGACGGCACGGTGACCACTGTGCTCGCCGGGCTCTACTTCGCCAACGGCGTCACCCTGACCCTCGACGAGTCAGCTCTGGTGTTCGCCGAGACGCAAGCGCGGCGACTGTCGAGCTACGCACTGACCGGTCCGCAGGCCGGGCACGTGTCACCACTGGTCGAGAACCTCCCCGGCTACCCGGACAACCTGTCCACCGGCGCCGACGGCCGTATCTGGTGCGCGATCGTCAGCCCGGCCAACCCGGCCGTCGAGTGGCTGACACCGCGCCCTCCCCTGCTGCGCCAACTGGTGTGGCGACTACCCGAACGGCTGCAGCCGAAGATCACGCCCGAAGTCTGGGCCGTCGCTTTCGACCCCGCGACCGGCGCGCCCGTGGCCGGTGTGCACACCACCCATCCGGATTTCGGCCAGACGACCGGACTCGTCGAGCACGACGGCCGGCTGTGGCTGGCGTGTATCGGCAATCCGGCGCTTGCCCACTGCGCGCTGCCCGCGGGCGAGTCTGACTTCGGTTAGAAACCTCTGCGAGGACGTGCGAGCACCCCGTCGTGGTGACCTCCATGTCATCACTCGCGGGCTCACATTAGTAACTTCAACCCCACCAGTCACAGTGTGGCTCCGCCGGAATTGGCGCCCTTTCGCTTAATCTGCACACACCATGGCGACCTTACGATCCGTCTCTCGGCGGGCTGCTGCCCTGGCAGTGACCCTTTTTGTGATGAGCGCTCCCGCGCTGGCATATGCGGATCCCGAGGCCGCCACCGACCCCTGCCCGTACAAGGTGAGCACTCCGCCGGCCGTCGACTCCTCGGAAGTCCCCACCGCGGGGGACCCTCCGCTACCGATGCCGGTTCCCGCCACCCCGGTCGGTGGTGACGCACTGGGCAACTGCGGGCTGATCACCGCACCGGGCACGCCGCCGGTGCCCGATGGGATTTCCGCCGAGGCATGGGTGCTCGCCGATCTCGATACCGGTGAGATCATCGCCGCCAAGGATCCGCACGGGCGCCACCGTCCCGCCTCGATCATCAAAGTGCTGACGGCGATGGCCGCACTCAACGAGCTGAACGTCAACAAACTCGTCCCGGGCACGCAGGACGACGCCAACGCCGAGGGCACCCGGGTCGGTGTCGCCCCGGGCGGCATGTACACCATCAACGACTTGCTGCACGGCCTGTTGATGCATTCGGGCAACGACGCCGCGCACGCTCTGGCGATGCAACTGGGGGGTTGGGACACCGCCCTGACCAAGGTCAACACCCTCGCGGCCAAGCTCGGCGGTAAGGACACCCGCGCCGCCACCCCATCGGGTCTCGACGGGCCGGGCATGAGCACCTCGGCCTACGACATCGCGTTGTTCTACCGCTACGCCTGGGAGAACCCGAAGTTCGCCGACATCGTGCACACCCAGACCTACAACTTCCCCGGCCGTGACGGAAATCCGCCGTACGAGATCGAGAACGACAACAAGCTGCTGGGGAACTACCCCGGTGCGCTCGGCGGCAAGACCGGCTACACCGACGACGCCGGACAGACCTTCGTCGGTGCGGCCGAGCGCGACGGCAGACGGCTGGTAGCGATCACGATGCGCGGCACCAGGTTGCCCGACGCCCCGTGGGAGCAGGCGGCCCGGCTGCTGGACTACGGCTTCTCCACGCCGCCCGGAACCAAGGTGGGCACGCTCGTCGACCCCGATCCATCTCTGGTGAAGTCCGACCCTGCCGACGCAGCATCCGCGGCGGCCGAAAAGACCTCCGCCAAGGCCGCACCGTTCGTGGACGCCGCCGACGCGACGCCGGTGCGGGTGGGCGTCGCCGTGGTCGGCACGATCATCGTCTTCAGCCTGATCATGATCGCCCGCTCGACGAACCGCCGGTCGCGCGTCTAGCTACCGAGCCCTACGCCGCTGCCGGTCTGCACCCGGCGCACTCTCCTCCGGCCGACGGTTTGGATACAAAGTCACAGACTTTCCTCTTCGTGTACACCCGCCGCTTGCTTGGTTCCTGCTACCTTTTTTGACGAATGCGTCACGGTGTTTGCCGCGCATGCGAAGAGTTGTCGTAAAGGTCGATTGAGGAACAGGGTTGGGCACAATGGGGGATTCACGTAGTTCGCGGGTGAGCGGACTGGTGGTAGCGACGGGCCTGGGGCTGGCGGCGGCGACGGGCCACGGGGTGGCCGCAGCCGATACCGGCACATCGGATACTGCGGGGACTTCCGCGAACGCGTCGCGACACTCAGGTCCGAAAACCGGAGCCGATCACACGGCGTCAAGCAAAGCCAAGACCGCCGCCGGCAACAACACCCCCACCGCGGCGAAGGACAACGGGGCAGCGCGTTCGTCCGTCGCCGAATCACCGGTGGCCCCGAACATCAAGCCCGCCGCCACCATCAGCACCGCTGATGTCGCACCCGTTGCCACGGCCGGCGGCGCTACCGGTGCGTCTTCACCCAAGCCCAAGACCACGTCGTCGCCCGCGGCACGGACCACGATCCAGACCGCCGTGGCCAGCCCGGCGTCCACCCCGAGCACAGCAGTCGTCGACACTGCACCTGCGGCGCAACCATCTGCCGGCCCGGAAGCCCTCGTCTCCGGACTTCTCGCCGCCCTCGGTCTCGGCGGCTCGCCCACCGCACCGGCCCAATCCCCCACCCTGTGGACGGTTCTGGCCTGGGCCCGCCGACAGTTCATCGGCGCCTTCTACAACCAGGCACCGATCGCCCACCCCGTCCAGACCTCGGTCACCGCCGACGGACTGGTGCGCGGCACACTCGGTGCTGTCGATCCCGACGGCGATCCGATGACGTACACCGTGGATCAGCAACCCACCGCCGGCACCGTCACCGTCGGGTCCGACGGCAGCTACACCTATAAGCCCGGCGATCCGTCCTTCACCGGCACCGACACCTTCACTGTCACCGTGCGCGACCAGGGTTTTCGGCTCTTCAGCCAGCCGGGCGTCACCGTGGTCGAGGTCTCGGTACGGATCGGCGAGCCGGTGGTCGTGATCAGCGCACCCGACAGCGGCACCCCCGACCCGGCCACGGGCCAGGTCAGCGGATCGCTGGGGGTCAAGGACCCGAACTCACCCGCCGCCGGCTTCACCTACACCGTGCTCAACAAGCCCAAATACGGCACGGTGACGTTCGACTCGGTCACCGGGCACTTTACGTACACGCCGAGCATCATCGGACGGATCAGCGCCGCGCTGACACCCGGCCTGACCGATTCCTTCACAGTGGCGGTCGGCACCACCGTCAGCGCAGCGGTGGACGTCGACGTCACCGGGATCACCGTGTCGCCGCGCGCCGTCTCCTCGACGGTGAATCAGGTTGGCACCGACAGCTTCCCGTTCGGTATGGCGGTGAGCAAAGACGGAACCCGCGCCTACGTCACCAATATCCACGACGGCACGGTATCCGTGATCGACCTGCGTACCGGCCAGGTCGGTGCACCGATCACCGTCGGCGGCCAGCCCACGGCGATCGCCGTCAGTCCCTCCGGCAACCGGATCTACGTGCTCGACGACGCCGGCGACACCGTGTCGGTGATCAACACCGCCACCGGTCAGTTGGTGGGCAAGCCGGTTCAGGTCGGAACCGACGCAAGCGCAATCGTGTTGAGCGCCGACGGAAATCGCGCCTATGTCAGTAATTCCGGCGATGGCACGGTATCGGTGATCGACACGGCCGCAGGCAAGGTCGTCAGCACCATCTCGGTCGGGGCGAATCCGCTGGGCCTGGCCGTGAGCCCCGACGGACGTTATCTGTACGTGGCCAACTCGGATACCGGCACGGTCTCGGTGATCAACACGCTGCGCTACGCGGTGGTGGGCACCGCCACCGTCGGAGAGGCGCCGACCGCGATCACGCTGAGCGCCGACGGCTCACGGTTATACGTTGCGAATTCCGGTGATTCGACGATCAGCGATGACGGCACCGTATCGGTGATCGACACGAAGACGCTCACCGCCATCGGTTCACCGATCCGGGTCGGGGACTACCCGAGCGGACTGGCGCTGAGCGCCGACGGAACCCAGCTCTACGTGACCGACGCACTGTCGAACGAAGTATCGGTGATCGACACCCGAACGTTCGAGGTGGCCGACCTTCCCGTCGCGAGTGGCCCGACCAGCGTCGTCGCCGTCAACGGGGCCAACGGTCCGGTTATCATCGTCGCCCACGCCGATCTGCTCGGCACCGGCACTGCACCGATCACCGTCATCTCGCTCAACGGTCAGGCGGGCACCCTTGGCTCAACCCCCGCCGCGGGGGCAGACGTCCCCGACAACGAGCTTTCGACCTCGCCTGCGGCGGCGGGCCCGCCGGTCTACACACCCCCGCGGGGCAACGATTGGACCCTGGGATACGACATCACCAACCTCACCGGGTACCCGATCGTGCTTCAGTCCCAGACGTATGACACCCGGGGCGGCGGTCCGGCCAACGGAACAGTGCTGCTGCCCGGCGCCACGCAGCATTTCGAAGTCACCCGGTACTTCTGGACCGGCAACGGCGGAACCCTGACCTACTACCAGCCTGAGACGAAACAAACCTACGTCGTGTCGATAACGGTGAATCCGCTGTTCTCCGACGGACTTTCGACCGTCACCTCATGCCAGCAGGGAAACTGCCTCAACACCGGCAACGACAAGACGAAGATCGGCCTGCTCGCCAAATCGGGCAGCAACGTCGTCATCCCCGCTCAACAGTCTGACGACCAGGCCGCAGCCGTCAATGCGCTCTGCGACAAAAATGGCGTGACCTGCAGTTTCAAGATCACCTCGAAGCTGGATACCTATAGCGCAGTACGTCAGGTGAATAGTCTGGACACCAATAACACCGGCACCAACATGTCCAGAACAGTCTCAGAAAGCACCACCGAAACCGTCACCTCCAATTGGAAGCTCTCGACCAAAGTCGGCTTCAAGGTGATCGCACTCGCGTCAGCGGAAATCGCCGCAGAATACGGAAAGTCGTCGGCGGAAGCCAAGAGCTTCGGAACATCGCTGACCTACACCATCAGGCCCGGATACCAGACCAGGATCATGGTGGAGACGCCGATCACCCGCTACTACGGCGACATGGAGATCACGGTTGGCGACACGACGATCACGCTGACCGGCACGTACTTTGATGCGGCGCGTGCCGGAAACGCCCGGTGGAACGTTATCGAAGAGCCGCAGCCGACGAAGCCCACCACCGCTGTCTGACGGCACACCGTTTCCGATTGTCCGCCCAACATTTCGTCGCGTTGGTAATATTCGCCCGCCGCGGTCGGCACAACCGTGTCGTTCGCGTAATGAACTTGGGGGGATCTTGATCGCTTTCGCACGGGTGCGGCGCACCGTCGTTGCGGCAGCCGGTTCGCCCCACGTCGGGTGCGACACCCGACCGGATTCACGCGTTCTTTCCCACCACGAGTCTGGAGGCCCGGATGGCACTTCGTTCCGCAGATAGTTCTCGCCGGGCGGTGATCATGCTGTCCTCGCTTTTGGTCTCGACGTCGATCGCCTTTGCCGGCGTTCCCGTCGCGACTGCAGACCCGATCGACGACGACACGTCCACCGAGGCCGTCGACGTCGAACCCGAGGCCGTCGAACCAGCCCCGGAACCAGAAGCGCCCGAACCCGAGGCCCCCGAACCCCAGGCGCCCGAGCCGGACGCGCCCGCAGCAGACGAGCCCGACCCTGGAGCCCCCGAACCGGCTGGGCCCCAACAGGAATCACCGGGCGCGGAAGAACCGGGCAATGAGCCCAACGCCGGCGAACCGGCGCCCAACGAGCCCTCGGCCCCCGAGAATCCGGCGCCCGACAACTCCCCTGGCACCAGCGACGCTCCCCCGGCCTCGGAGCAGCGGGACATCCCCGACGAGGACCCGATCAATCCCGACCTCAACGTCGCCGACGCGCCGGACGCCGACGCGCGCGCCGCCGAGACCGGCAATGCCGTCGAAGTGAATCCCGCCGTCGCCAGTACCGCCGAGATCGACGACCTGCGCGATATCGTCGATTCCCAGATCATCTCCAGCACCACCTCCAGCAGCAGCAGCACGACGACCTCGTCGAGTTGGAGCCAGTCGGTGACGTCGTGGAGTTCGTCCTGGGTCGGCTACGACACCTACTACCGCCCGATCATCATCAACCCTTACGACAGCCCGCTTCAGGTCATCTACACCTACGACAACGCTCCGCGCATCGTCACGGTGAATCCGCTACAGCGCGTCGTGGTCGACGCCAAAACGCCTGGCGTCTACAGCTTCACCGCGTTGACGATGAAAGACCCGAAGACGGTCTCGACCGCCTCTGTCGGCAGCTTCTCCGGCGGCGGTTACAAGCCGGCACCGGGCCAGCCGCCACCAGCCAAGCCGGCCGCACCGAAGAGTTTCGAGAACGTTCTCGTCCAGCTCCGGTACACCACGGGGAACTCGAAGCCGTTCCGGGTCAAGAAGCTCTACGACCTCGGCGACGATCCGAGCGTGGGCGGCGCACGCCGCGTCCTGCTCGATGGCGAAGTGCCGGCCTGGGGGCAGTGGGCGAAGACCACCAAGGGTGAGGACCTGTTCGCCATCACCAAGACCGAACAGCTGCCGGGCCTCAGCGCCCCGGCCGAAGGCCCGCTGCCGGGCTACAAGGTCCAGCTGCTGGCCAACGAGGAGTCGTCGAAACCCTCTGTCTGGGACGGTGTCTGGATCTGGGTCGGGATCGCGACCGCAGGTGTCGTCGTGGCAGGCGGGATCGTCTTCGCCGTCCTGACCGCCCGTCGCCGCCGCGTGCAGTAGCTGCGCTCAGCGGCGGCGGAACCGCGAAAGGCTCAGCGCACCAATCGCTCCCGCGGCCGCCGCGGCGACGGCCTGCGGAATGCCCAGGCCTGGCCGGGTGATCAGCCTGGTGTTGATCACCGCAGGCGGCGGGGGCGCCACGGTGTCCTCACGCAGGTTGTCCTTGGACGTGGCCGCCCAGGCCGTCGCGAACAGCACCAGCCGCGCGGTGATGTAGGCGAACACCATCAGGCCCAGCACCGGGCCGAACGTCGCTCCGGCGGGCCCGGTCAGGACGCTGCGCAGATAGATCGACGCCACCTGCTTGAAGATCTCGAAGCCGACGGCGGCTATCAGCCCGGCCGCCACACTGCTGCGGAAGGTGATCGATTCCCGTGGCAGCCGGGCGATCATCCAGGTGAACAGCAGCCAGGATACGAACAGCGACATCAGCAACGACGCCAGACGCAGCACCACGCTGAGCATCGTCGAATCCGGGATGCCCAGCCAGGACAGCACCGTCGCGAGCAACCTGGAACTGCCCAGTGCGGTCAACGCGACGGTCAGCACGATGGCGACGAAGGCCGACAACAGCGCGAGCAGATCCGAGATCTTGGTCTTGACGAATCCGGGCGACTCGCCGCGCTGTTTACCCCACATCTGGCTCAGCGCCTCGCGCAGATTGGCCATCCAGCCCAGCCCCGCCCAGGCCGCGGTGGCCAGGCCGATCACGCCCACCGAGGTACGCGAGTCGATGGCCGAATCCATCAACCCCACCAGCTGCTCGCCGAAGTCTCCGGTGATGGTCGACTTGATCTTCCCCTCGAGTTGGGCGAGGAGCTCAGGTCGGCTGGCCAGCACGAACCCGCCGGCCGCGAAACCGACCATCAGTAATGGGAAGAGCGCAAAGATGGTGAAGTACGTGATCCCGGCGGCGTAGAAGTCGCCCTTGCTGTCGTTGTAGCGCTCTTGGCCGCGCATGACGTGGTCGAACCACGACCACTTGGCGCGAAAGCGATCCAGCAAACCAGGCTTCTTCTCGGGCTCGGCCGGTTCTGTCATTGCCTGCCTTCCGGCGCTCACTGCTGTTGCGGTAGAAACCCTAAACGGTCATATACCCGGTTGACCGTGTTTGCAGTCGCTTCCCGGGCCCGCTGCGCACCGGTGGCGAGGATCGCCTCCAGTTCGGTCGGATCGGCCAGGAGTTCGTCGACGCGCTTCTTGATCGGGGTGACGAATTCGACGACCGCGTCGGCGGTGTCCTTTTTCAGGTCGCCGTAGCCGCGGCCCGCGTAACCCTCGACCAGCTTGTCCACAGCGGCACCGGTAACGGCGGACTGGATGGTCAGCAGGTTCGACACACCTGGTTTGGCTACGGTGTCGAAGCGGATCTCCCGGTCGCTGTCGGTCATCGCCGAACGGATCTTCTTCGCAGTCTTGGCGGGGTCGTCGAGCAGGCTGATCAACCCAGCATCGGTGGCGGCCGACTTGCTCATCTTCGCTGTCGGGTCCTGCAGGTCGTAGATCTTGGCCGCCGCCTTCGGGATCATCGCCTCGGGCACCACGAACGTGTCGGGGAAACGGGCGTTGAAGCGTTGCGCGACATCACGCGTCAACTCCAGATGCTGGCGCTGGTCCTCCCCGACTGGCACCAGATTGGTGTCGTAGGCCAGGATGTCGGCGGCCATCAACACCGGATAGGTGAACAGCCCGACGGTGGTGGCGTCCGCGCCTTCCTTCTGCGATTTGTCCTTGAACTGCGTCATCCGCGACGCCTGGCCGAAACCGATGAAACAGCCGAGCGCCCAAGCCAATTGAGTGTGGGCAGGCACATGGCTCTGAACGAAGACGGTGGCCCTCGCCGGGTCGATGCCGAGCGCCAAATACTGCGCCGCCGTCACCAGGGTGCGTTTGCGCAGCACCGCAGGATCCTGCGCGATGGTGATCGCGTGTAAGTCGACCACACAGAAGTATGCGTCGTAGTCGTCCTGCATGCCGACCCACTGGTTGACTGCGCCCAGCGCATTGCCGAGGTGCAGGGAATCGGAGGTGGGTTGGGCGCCGGAGAAGACCACCTGACGGGACTGATTGGTGTCGCTCATGATGTTTCGATCATTTCATGCGCGCCCGCGCCTACCGTGCAGTGCCCGCACCCGGCCATACCATGACTCGACCGTCACCCTGGGAGAGCACTGTGCGCCTGATAATTACCCTGACCACTGTTATCTGCGCATTCCTCGCATCGGTTACCGCGACCGCCCACGCCGAACCGCCGGCGCACCGCGCCGTGGTGATCGTCTCCGGCGGCGACGCCGTCAGCCCGTTCACCACCCCCGACCTGGCCTGTGAAACCGGGCTGGCGGCGGGCAACAGCGATACCGCGATCCGCGATTATCTGCTGGGCCAGGGATACATCGTCTACACGTCCCCCGCGATGAACGGACGTGGGCCGGTGGCCGACCAGACCGGCTTCGGCCCGTTCGGCGATTGCCCGGTCACGCTGCCCGACGTGATGACGGTGGATTCCACCGGCAGCATCGACCTCGCCGGCGAGCATCTGGCGCGGTTCCTGAACTATCTGCACACCGAGCGCGGCGTCGACGAGGTGGACGTGGTCGGACATTCGATGGGCGGGTTGTACTCCCGGGCGGCCTTCCGGGTGCTCCAGCAGACCGGCTCACCGGTGCACATCCGGTCGTTGACCACGATCGGGACGCCGTGGCAGGGCAGCTTCCTGTCCGATTACGCCAACGGGCTCACACCGCTGTCCGACTGCCTTGGCGACACCTTCTGCGAGAAGGCCATGCAGGGGATGAAAGCCAGGGCTGAGTTGCTGATGACGGGATCGGCCCGCGAGGTCAACCAGGGTTACCTGATGGGCGCGCAGGGTTGGAACGACTTCCAGGCGGGCGTTCTCGACGCGATTCCCGTGGTGCTGATCGGCGGCAACCGCTTCACCCAGCCCGGTGCGGCCAATCCGACGGTGTGGCCGAACGACGGCATCGTCGCGACCTCCAGCGCGCTGGCCACCGATATCAGCGACCGGGTGCTCCCGCACCGGCGCTGTGTGAGCTTCGACGACACGCACAGCATCTTCGCCTCGGATGCAACCGGCCTGCCCTGGGACACGGCCCTGACCTGGGATCCGCGCACCTTCGAGGTGCTGCGCGGCGCGATCGAGGAAGCGCCGGACGCAGTGACGGCGCCGACGCGGGAAGGCTGTCCGCCGGCGAGCTAGTGGACTCAGGCGAACTCGACGGTCACCGGGGCGTGATCGGACCAGCGCAGCGCATAGGCGGCGGGCCGCTCGGTTCCCGCGGACACCGTCCGCGCCGCCAGCCCGGCAGTGGCGAGGTGGTAGTCGATGCGCCAGCCGGCGTCGTTGTCGAACGCCTTGCCTCGCCACGACCACCAGCTGTACGGCCCCGCCACATCAGGATGCTGCTGCCGGACGACGTCCACCCAGCCCGCTTCCAGCAGCGTGCCCACCCAGGCGCGTTCGCTGGGCAGGAAGCCCGATTTCTTGACGTTGGCCTTCCACGCCTTGATATCCGCCTCGGTGTGCGCAATGTTCCAGTCGCCGCAGATCACGGCATCACGGCCGGTGGCGGCCAGCTGGGCCATCCGCTCGGCGAGCGCGGCCATGAACCGCTCCTTCTCGAGCTGACGAGGAGTATCGGCCTCGCCGGTCTGGACATAGACGCTGCCAACAGTCAGCCCGTCGACGTCAGCCTCCAGATAGCGGCCGTGAGACAGGAACTCCTCGGCGCCGAACCCGACCCGGACTTCGGCGAACGGGTGACGGCTCAGCAGCGCGACGCCATTGCGGCCCTTGAGGTGTGGCTCGGCCGAGGCCAGCTGCCACCCCGCGGCGAGTGCCGGGGCCAGCGCCGCCGCGAGTTGGTCGTCGTCGGCGCGGGTCTCCTGCAGGCACACCACGTCGGCGCGGGTGTTCGCCAGCCAGGGCAGCAGGCCGCGGTTGTCTTCTGAGCGTTCTTTGACGGCGGCCCGGATGCCATTGACGTTGATGGTGCTGACGATCACGGAGCAAGACCCTAACGGCTGGCCGACGACCCTCCACCCGATACCGGCGGTACCGGGTTCTTGCTAGAGTCGGCACATGACGTTCCGACGCGAACCGATCCATGTCGGGACCGGTGAACCGGTCCTGTTGCTCCACCCCTTCCTGTGTTCGCAGGAAGTGTGGTCGACGGTTGCCGACCAGCTGGCCGAGACCGGCCGCTTCGAGGTGTTCGCACCGACGATGGTGGGTCATCATGGCGGGCCACGGACCCGCAGTTGGCTGCTCGACACCCATGTCTTCGCCGATGAGATCGAACGCCAACTCGACGAGCTCGGCTGGGAGACCGCCCATATCGTCGGCAACTCGCTCGGCGGCTGGGTGTCGTTCGAACTCGAGCGGCGCGGCCGGGCGCGGACGTTGACCGCGATCGCCCCGGCCGGCGGCTGGAGCGACCTGTCGCCGGTCAAGTTCGAGATCGTCGCCAAGTTCCTGGCCGGTGGCCCCGCGTTGCTGGCGGCGCGCCTGCTGGGTGCCGAACGGATTCTGCAGTTGCCGTTCGCCCGCCGCATCGCCACACTGGCGATCAGTGGTCCGGCCGACGGCCCGCGCCAGCCCGAGCTCGTCACGCTCATCGAGGATGCGACCCACTGCCCGGCCTACGTTCAGCTGCTGATCAAATCGCTCACCGCACCCGGGCTCAAGGAGCTCGCCGACGCGCAGGCACCGGTACACCTGGTCACTTGCGAGTTCGACCGCGTGCTGCCGCACCCTCGGTACAGCAGACATTTCACCGACCACCTGCCGTCCACGTCACGCGTGAGCCGCCTCGACGGCGTCGGGCACATCCCGATGCTCGAGGCGCCAGGACGTGTCACCGAGCTGATCGCCGATTTCGTCGACGAGCACACCGCGCCCGCCAGCGACGTGTCGGCGGGCTGAGCACCAGGTAGCGCGGGGCACCAACTAGCGCGAGCAGACGCAGACACCCCTCGCTGACCGCGAATGTGGTGCCAATTTGCGTCTGCTCGCGAAGGTGAGTCCCTAGGCCTTGACGGTTTCCAACGCGGCATTGAGGGTCTTGCTCGGCCGCATCACCGCCGTGGTCTTCTCCGCGTCCGGGTAGTAGTAACCACCGATATCGACCGACTTGCCCTGTACCTCAGCCAGTTCGGCGACGATGGTGTCTTCGTTCTTAGCCAGCGTCTCGGCGAGCGGGACGAAGCTCTCGGCCAGTTCCTTGTCCTCGGTCTGCGCGGCGAGCTCCTGCGCCCAGTACATCGCGAGATAGAACTGGCTGCCCCGGTTGTCGAGCTCACCGGTCTTACGCGACGGGTTCTTGTTGTTGTCGAGCAGCGTGCCCGTTGCGGCGTCGAGGGTCTTGGCCAAAATCTTGGCCCGCTCGTTGTCGGTCTTGATGCCGAGATCCTCCAGGCTGGCGCCCAGCGCGAGGTACTCACCCAGCGAATCCCAGCGCAGGTGGTTCTCCTCGACCAGCTGGCTGACGTGCTTGGGAGCCGAACCACCGGCACCGGTCTCATACAGTCCACCACCGGCCATCAGCGGCACGATCGACAACATCTTTGCGCTGGTGCCCAGCTCCAGGATCGGGAACAGGTCGGTGAGGTAGTCGCGCAGGATATTGCCCGTCGCGGCGATGGTGTCCTGACCGCGGCTGGCGCGCTCGATCGTGTGCCGCATGGCGCGGACCTGCGACATGATCGAGATGTCGAGTCCCTCGGTGTCGTGATCCTTGAGGTAGACCTCGACCTTCTTGCGCAGCTCGTTCTCGTGCGGGCGTTCCTGATCGAGCCAGAACACCACCGGCATACCGGAATTGCGGGCCCGAGTGACGGCGAGCTTGACCCAGTCGCGGATCGGGTCGTCGTGCACGATGCACAACCGCCAGATGTCGCCTTCTTCGACGTTCTGCGACACCAGCACATCGCCGGTGGCCAGATCGACGATGTTGGCGACGCCGCCCTCGGCGATCTCGAAAGTCTTGTCGTGCGAGCCGTACTCCTCGGCCTGCTGTGCCATCAGACCGACGTTGGGGACGGTGCCCATCGTCCGCGGGTCGAACTGCCCCTCTGTCTTACAGAAGTTGATGATCTCCTGGTAGATGCGGGAGAAGGTGGACTCGGGGTTGACGGCCTTGGTGTCCTTGGTCTTACCGTCCGCGCCGTACATCTTGCCGCCGAGACGGATCATCGCGGGCATCGACGCATCGACGATCACGTCGCTGGGCGAGTGGAAGTTCGAGATGCCCTTGGCCGAATCCACCATGGCCAGCTCGGGCCGATGCTCGTGGCAGGCGTGCAGATCGCGGATGATCTCCTCGCGCTGCGTTTCCGGTAGCGACTCGATCTTGCTGTAGAGATCACTCAAGCCGTTGTTGACGTTGACACCCAGCTCGTCGAACAGCTCCTGGTGCTTGGCGAACGCGTCCTTGTAGAACACCTTCACCGCGTGGCCGAAGACGATCGGGTGTGACACCTTCATCATCGTCGCCTTGACGTGCAGCGAAAACATCACGCCCGTCTTGTAGGCGTCTTCCATCTGCGCCTCGTAGAAATCGCACAGCGCCTTCTTGCTCATGAACATGCTGTCGATGACGTCGCCCGCGCGCAGCGACACCTTGGGCTTGAGTATGACGGTTTCGCCGCTGGTGGTCTCCAGCTCCATCTTGACGTCGTAGGCCTTGTCCAGCGTCAACGACTTCTCGCCGTGGTAGAAATCGCCCTCCCGCATATGCGCCACATGCGTGCGTGAGGCCATCGACCACTCGCCCATGCTGTGCGGATGCTTCTTCGCGTACTCCTTGACCGCCTTGGGGGCCCGCCGATCCGAGTTGCCTTCACGCAGAACCGGATTCACGGCGCTACCCAGGCACGTGCCGTACCGCTGCCGGATTTCCTTCTCCTCGTCGGTCTTCGGATCGCCGGGGAAATCGGGAAGGTCGTAGCCCTTGGACTTCAGTTCTTTGATCGCGGCCAGCAGCTGCGGGACCGAGGCGCTGATATTCGGCAGCTTGATGATGTTCGTCTCAGGCAGCTGCGTCAGCTCACCGAGGGCGGCCAGGTTGTTCGGCACGCGCTGCTCGTCGGTCAGGTAGTCGCCGAACTCGGCCAGGATGCGCGCCGCCACCGAGATGTCGCTGGTTTTGATGTTGATGCCGGCCGGCGCCGAGAAGGCCTGCACGATCGGCAGGAAGGCGTACGTCGCAAGCAGCGGCGCCTCGTCAGTCAGCGTGTAGATGATGGTCGGCTGCTCCGCGCTCATGTGCTGTTCTCTCCCGGCGTCAGTGTCTGTGGTGCCACTCGTTGTTCAAGCGACTACCAGTATCGCGTCGCAGCCCACGCTACGTGCGACACGGGTCCAGAAAACTTCCACCTCTGGGGAGACGTTGAGCACGCGGCGAACCCACTGGCAGACGAACAGTTGATTGCGATATCGTGGGCAACGGTCATGAGTGCCAGCGTCAAGCCCCGGCTCGCTGGCCGGCAACCCTCCAACCGCGGTGGGGTGCCCCGGGTGATTGACCAGGTTGGGTAGTCGCTCGTATTTTCACGCGAGAGGCCACACGGCAAGCGCGGGCCCGGGTATCGGGCCCCCAGACGAGACAGGGAAACCTGATGGAGGCCCACATTGTGCACATGTTGCTGACCTGCTGACGCGGAAAAAACCCACCCCTCGCCCGGTCTGACACCGGCCGGGCGCGTTTCCTCAGGAGAACATCACATGACCAATCCCGACGACCCGACCGCCAACTGGTCCTTCGAGACCAAACAGGTCCACGCCGGCCAGACCCCCGATTCGGCAACCGGCGCCAGGGCGCTGCCGATCTACCAGACCACGTCGTACGTCTTCCGGGACACCGATCACGCTGCGGCCCTGTTCGGGCTCGCCGAGCCCGGCAACATCTACACCCGCATCATGAATCCCACCCAGGACGTCGTCGAGCAGCGCATCGCCGCGCTCGAAGGCGGGGTGGCCGCACTGCTCCTGGCATCGGGGCAGGCCGCGGAGACCTTCGCCATCCTGAACCTGGCACAGGCGGGCGACCACATCGTGTCGAGCCCGCGACTCTACGGCGGCACGTACAACCTGTTCCACTATTCGCTGCCCAAGCTGGGCATCGAGGTCAGCTTCGTCGACGACCCCGACAACCTGGACTCCTGGCGGGCCGCAGTCCGGCCGAACACCAAGGCTTTCTTCGCCGAGACGATCTCCAACCCGCAGATCGACATCCTCGACATTCCCGGCGTCTCGGGCGTGGCCCACGACAACGGCGTGCCACTGATCGTCGACAACACCATCGCCACGCCGTATCTGATCCAACCGATCGCCCACGGCGCCGACATCGTGGTGCACTCGGCGACGAAGTATCTGGGCGGGCACGGCTCGGCGATCGCAGGCGTGATCGTCGACAGCGGCAATTTCGACTGGACACAGGGGCGCCATCCCGGCTTCACCACTGCCGACCCGAGCTACCACGGGGTGGTGTTCGCCGAACTGGGCCCACCCGCCTACGCGCTCAAGGCTCGAGTCCAGCTGCTGCGCGATTACGGCTCGGCCGCGGCGCCGTTCAACGCCTTCCTGGTGGCGCAGGGCCTGGAAACGTTGAGCCTGCGCGTCGAGCGCCATGTGCAGAATGCGCAACGCGTCGCCGAGTTCCTGGTGGGCCGCGACGACGTGGTGTCCGTCAACTACGCCGGGCTGCCGAGCTCACCGTGGTACGAGCGGGGAAAGCAGCTGGCACCCAAGGGAACTGGCGCCGTACTTGCGTTCGAGTTGGCCGGCGGCGTCGAAGCCGGGAAGGCGTTCGTCAACGCGCTGACACTGCACAGCCATGTGGCCAATATCGGTGACGTCCGCTCACTGGTGATCCACCCGGCGTCCACCACCCACGCTCAGCTCTCCCCCGCCGAGCAGCTCGCCACCGGCGTCACACCCGGGCTGGTGCGGTTGGCCGTCGGGATCGAAGGGATCGACGACATTCTCGCCGATCTGGAGCAAGGATTCGCCGCGGCCGGTTCAGTCGGATCGGGCGCTGCCGCCGATCCGCATGCCGTGGCGGCCGTTTGAGCAGGCTGTGGCGAGAAAGCGTAGTCCCGTGACCATCTCCGACGAACGCATAGTGACGCTGCCCGCCGAAGGAGAGATCGGCGTGGTCGGCATCGGAGCGCTGACGCTGGAAAGCGGCGCGGTGATCGACGACGTCAGTATCGCCGTCCAACGATGGGGGGAGCTCTCCCCTACCCGCGACAACGTCGTCGTCGTCCTGCACGCTCTGACCGGCGACTCACACATCACCGGGCCCGCGGGTGTGGGTCATCCGACACCCGGGTGGTGGGACGGTGTGGCCGGTCCCGGCGCACCGATCGACACCAACCGCTGGTGTGCGATCTCCACCAACGTGCTCGGTGGCTGTCGCGGCTCCACCGGACCGAGTTCACTGGCCCGCGACGGGAAACCGTGGGGATCGCGGTTCCCACTGGTCTCGGTGCGGGATCAGGTCGCGGCTGATGTGGCGGCGCTGGCAGCCCTCGGCATCACCGAGGTCGCCGCTGTCGTCGGCGGCTCGATGGGTGGGGCGCGAGCCCTGGAGTGGGCCGTCGGCTACCCCGATGCGGTCCGCGCGGCACTGGTGCTGGCGGTCGGCGCCCGCGCCACTGCTGACCAGATCGGCACCCAGAGCACACAGATCGCGGCCATCAAGGCGGATCCGGACTGGCAGGGCGGCGACTACCACGGCACGGGCCGCATACCCGAGGCCGGCCTTGAGGTCGCCCGCCGGTTCGCGCATCTGACGTACCGCGGTGAGACCGAATTGGACACCCGCTTCGGCAATACGGCTCAAGGCGACGAGGATCCGCTGTCCGGTGGGCGCTATGCCGTGCAGAGCTACCTGGAATACCAGGGCAAAAAGCTTGTTGGACGTTTCGATGCGGGAAGCTACGTGATTCTCTCCGAGGCGTTGTCCAGCCACGACGTCGGCCGCGGCCGCGGCGGGGTGGCTGCGGCCCTACAGTCCTGTCCGGTACCGGTGGTGGTCGGCGGCATCACCTCCGACCGGCTGTATCCCCTGCGACTGCAGCAGGAACTGGCCGATCTGCTGCCGGGCTGTCCGGGCCTCAATGTGGTGGAGTCGATCTACGGGCACGACGGATTCCTCGTCGAGTCAGATGCGGTCGGCGTGCTGATCCGACAGACGCTTGAGCTGGCGGCGCGGTGACCCGGTCCCGGCAAGAGCAGTCACTGTCGTTCGGCTCGGAGGCCTCGGCCTATGAGCGCGGCAGGCCGTCCTACCCGCCGGAGGCCATCGACTGGCTGCTGCCACCGGATGCCCGCACCGTGCTCGATCTGGGCGCCGGTACCGGCAAACTGACGGCACGCCTGGTCGAGCGCGGGCTCGACGTCATCGCCGTCGATCCGATCGCGGAGATGCTCGAAGTGCTCAGCACTTCATTGCCAGACACGCCCGCGCTACTGGGTACCGCAGAAGAGATCCCCCTGGCGGACAACAGTGTCGACGCGGTCCTGGTGGGTCAGGCCTGGCACTGGGTGGATCCCGAACGCGCGATACCCGAGGTGACCAGGGTGCTGCGCCCGGGCGGGCGGCTCGGCCTGGTGTGGAACAACCGCGACGAACGGTCGGGCTGGGTCAGGGACCTCGGCCGCATCATCGGCCGCGAGGTCGATCCGTTCACCTACGAGGTGACGCTGCCCGACTCGTTCACCGGAGCTGGACGACATCTGGTCGAATGGACCAATTACCTTACGCCGCAAGCACTTATCGACTTGGTGGCATCGCGCAGCTACTGCATCACCTCGCCGGCTGAAGTACGGGACAGAACCCTGGAACGCGTGCGGGAACTGCTGAACACCCATCCCGCCCTGGCTTCCTCGACCGGCCTGGCACTGCCGTATGTGACGGTCTGCGTCCGCGCCGACGTCGCGAGGTAGTCGCGGTCGATCGCCGACCTCAGCTGGCCTGACGGTGCCCGGCGTGGCTGCCCGAAGTCGAGCGGGTCCCGCTCGGTGCCGCTGCCGTGGCAGCGCCCGTCTCGGCGGCCGGCTTCACGACTTTACGTTTGACCCTGGCCTGCGCAATCTGATCGATCGGCTGCGCCGGCGCCGCAACAGCGACCGAAGTGGTTGCAGCGGTTGGAATATCCGAGGTGGTGGTCGACTGACCCGGTCCACGGTACGGCGCCAACGGGACGGGTGTGGTGTTGCCGAGATTCGATACTGCGTTGTGCAGCCCCAGGTCGACGGCGGCCACCAGGTCCGTGGCCAGCGTGATGGGATTGATGGGGGGAATCAGTGCGGCCGGGCTGGGGTCGCCGTAATTGGTTCGGTCGTAACCGGTTTCGATGAGAACCTGCAACGCCGGCTGGGTCAGGTCGACCAATGGGGTGACCAGCAGGCTGGTGCCGGTAGCCGCACCGAGAGCCTCGAGCGGACGCAGTAGGGGCAGACCGGTCGCCGGAATGGTGATGTAGGTGGTGTCACCGAACTGCTGTTGGTTGGCCGGATCGGCCTCCGCCGCCAGCAGCGAGGCCGTCGTGTAGCCGTACGGGAGAGGATTGGGCTGCTTACCGTTGGGCGCCATTTCCAGTTGGTGCACGTAGATGACGCCGGCGAGTGCGTTCAGATCGGCGAGCAGGTTAACCGGATACTTGGGGAAGTCGGCGACACCGTCGTACTGGTAGGCGAGGTCGGTGGTGGCGATCCCGGTGTCGGTCGGTGTCGGCAGGCCAAACGTGATGTTCAGAAACGGCACGGTGCCGACCGCCGACAAGCGCTCGATCACACCTCCGTTGGGGCGTTGCGGGTTGCCGACGAGGACGAAGTAGTACTGGCTCTTGTCGGCAACGTTGGCCAGGAGACTCTTCTCCTGACTGGATACCGACGAGCCCTGGGAGAAGCCGAAGACGACGAGTTGCCCCGACGGGTTGGCGGTCACCTCGTTCACCACGGTGCTGGTCAGATCCGAAACGCCCTTGGCCACCGACACGTTTCACTGGTCGGTGCCGATCAACGGCCACAACGATGCGGGGTAGGTGATCGGCTCCGGTGTGCAGACGGCTTGGCACGAGGGGGCATTCGGTGTGGCGTAGTAGTTGACCGCGTTGGCCATGAAATCAGCCACCGCCGCAGGGTCGGGCGTACCCGTGCCCGGCACCACGAGGACCGTCGCCGCGAGTGTGCGAGGTGCCACCACCGTCGACGTCACGCCGAGCAGAATGGCAGCAATCACCGCAAACAGCGTTAGCGCACGGTCTCTGCAGGTCATGGTCGCCCTTCCTCGAAGGTGGCTGCCGGCAGCAACGTACCCAAGGCAAGTGCCGATGACCCGAACATTCCGAAAAATATCGTCGCCGACAATTTGGCGACCTGCCACCGGAATGGGCGTCTTGCTAGCTAGTTCCCAGCGGATCGATGGTCCAGGCGGTGTAGATGACCACCGCGCCCACCGTGGCGGTCGTCATGAAATCGACGCCGCGACTCCGAACCGCGAGTAGGCCTGCCCTGTCGTCGGACAGCACCAGCCGCAGCACCGCTGCGACCCCGACACCGATCCCGATGAGCAGCGAACCCCGCCGCCAGAAACTGGCCGCCACCAACACGAATGCGATCACGAAGACCAGTCCCACCACCAGGATGGGCCACTGCGCGCGCACCGCGGACGGCACGTTCACAGGCCGCTTTCCACCCGTTCGACCACATTCGTGAGCAGAAACGCCCGGGTCAGCGGCCCGACGCCACCCGGGTTCGGCGAGACGTGCCCGGCGACGTCCCACACTCCCGGGTGCACGTCACCGGTCAGCTTGCCGTCGACCCGGCTGACACCGACGTCGACGACCGCGGCACCGGGCCGGACCATGTCGGCGGTCACCATGTGCGGCACCCCGACGGCCGCGACGATGATGTCGGCCTCTCTGGTCAGCGCGGGCAGATCACGAGTCCCGGTGTGGCACAACGTGACCGTGGCATTCTCCGAGCGCCGGGTGAGCAGCAGTCCCAGTGGGCGTCCGACGGTGACGCCGCGTCCGATCACCACGACGTGCGCGCCGGCGATCTCGACCTCGTAGCGCCGGAGCAGGTGCACGATGCCCCGCGGCGTACACGGCAGCGGAGCCGTCTTGCCGAGCACCAGCCTGCCGAGGTTGGTGGGGTGCAGGCCGTCGGCGTCCTTGTCAGGGTCGACGCGTTCCAGGGCGGCGTTCTCGTCGAGGTGGCGCGGCAGCGGCAGCTGCACGATGTAGCCGGTGCACTCGGGGTTGGCGTTGAGCTCGTCGATGGTCTCATCGAGGGCGGCCGCACTGATATCGGCGGGCAGATCGCGGCGGATCGAGTTGATCCCGACCTTGGCGCAGTCGGCGTGCTTACCGCGCACGTAGGCCTGCGAGCCGGGGTCGTCGCCGACGAGGATCGTGCCCAGTCCCGGCGTGCGCCCCTGTGCGGTCAGCGCAGCGACCCGCTCCTTGAGA
The DNA here is from genome assembly GCF_025822605.1 of Mycolicibacterium komossense. GTDB lineage: Bacteria > Actinomycetota > Actinomycetes > Mycobacteriales > Mycobacteriaceae > Mycobacterium > Mycobacterium komossense. Next base: position 291,796 of record NZ_JACKTY010000029.1, read on the forward strand.
TCGACGAAAATCTCGTCGCGCGTGGCCTTGCCGTCCAGCGTGATTGCACCCACGTCGGACATTCTGTCATCGCCCGTCCGCTCTGCGCGCAAGCGCTCGTCGCCACCGCCATTGACACCCGTCGGGGCGGCGTGTTGGGCTGCGCGAATGAACAGCCCTCCAGATGTGTTCAGTCCGGCCCGTCTCGGGCCGCTGACCCTGCGCAATCGGATCATCAAAGCCGCCACCTTCGAGGCGGCCACGCCCGAGTCGCTGGTCACCGACGACCTGATCAACTATCACCGTCGACCCGCCGCCGGCGGGCTCGGGATGACCACCGTCGCCTACCTCGCCGTCTCCCCGGGCGGCCGCACACAACGCAAGGTGATCTGGATGCGACCGGAGGCGGTCCCCGGGTTGCGGCGCCTGACTGACGCGATCCACGCCGAAGGGGCAGCCATCAGCGCCCAGATCGCGCACGCCGGCCCGGTCGCCGACGCCCGCTCCAACGGCACCGAGGCACTCGCTCCGATGACGCACAAGAACTTTCGGGCGGCCACAGCGGACGATATCGCCGACGTGATCGAAGCCCACGCCACCGCGGCGCGGTACGCCATCGACTCCGGGTTCGACGCGGTGGAGATCCACCTGGGGCACAACTATTTCTGCAGCGCGTTCCTCAGCCCGCTGCTCAATCGCCGCGATGACGAGTTCGGCGGCTCGCTGACCAACCGCGCCAGGGTGGCGCGCAGCGTCGTGCAGGCCGTGCGCCGGGTGGTCGACGATCATGGCGGCGGCCGCGTCGCCGTGACCGCCAAACTCAACATGGCAGACGGCATCGACGGCGGCATCACCGTCGAGGAGTCGCTGCAGACCGCCACCTGGCTGCAGGAGGACGGCGGGCTCGACGCGATCGAGCTCACCGCGGGCAGCTCGCTGGTCAACCCGATGTACATGTTCCGCGGCGGCGCGCCGGGCAAGGACGTCCCGGCCCTACTGCCAAAAGCGATGGCCGGCATCATGCGCGAATACCCGTACCACGACACGTACCTGCTCGACGATGCCCGGTTGTTCCGCGCCGAGCTGACGATGCCGCTGATCCTGCTGGGCGGTATCACCAAGCGCGAATCGATGGATCTGGCGATGGCCGAAGGATTCGACTTCGTCGCCATGGGACGCGCATTACTGGCCGAACCGGACCTGCTCAACCGGATCCGGGCGGACGGCGACGCACACACCGTGACGTCGGTATGTACCCACACCAATGACTGCATGATGACGATCTACAGCCACACCCATTGCGTGCTGACCGGCGCACCTGACTAATTAATCGCAGCCAAAACGCGCGACGGCTGGGCGCACCCGGCGGCCCACTACCGTTAGAGTTGCATTCGATGAGCCGACCAGCCGCACCCGCGTTGACCGTTCGGTACGAGGGGTCTCAGCGCACTTTCGCAGCAGGCCACGATGTCGTCGTCGGACGCGATCTGCGCGCCGACGTCCGTATCGCCCACCCCCTGATTTCCCGCGCCCACCTGGTGTTGCGCTTCGATCAGGGCCGTTGGATGGCGATCGACAACGGCTCGCTGAACGGGATGTTCGTCAACAACCGACGGGTGTCCGCCGTCGATATCACCGACGGCACGGTCATCAACATCGGTAACCCCGACGGCCCGCAGATCGACTTCGACCTGGGCCATCACAGCGGCAACATCGGCCGGCCCCCGCCAACCGCGTCGGTGCCCGTCGCGGGGCGCACCGGGTATCCGTCGACGCAGCAGCCCGTCTACCCCACGGCCGGCGGTTCATGGAATCCGGCGTCGATTCAAGGTCAGCACACGACTCCGCCGCCGACGCCTCGACCGCAGAACACCTACCCGCCGACCGCCCATCCACCGACCTACCCGACGTCGACGCGGCCGTCGCCCGGCTATCCGCCCAGCACGTCGCAGCCGATCCCGCCGCCTCCGAAACAGCCCCCGGCCACGGGCAACATGCCCACCCAGATGGGTCCGATGGCCATCCCGGCCGCCCAGAAATCCGGCGGCGACGGCAACCTGGCGACCAGCATGCTCAAGATCCTGCGGCCGGGCCGGGCACCCGACGCGCCGGTGGGATCGACCAAGATCGGTCGCGCCACCGACAATGACATCGTCATCCCCGACGTGCTGGCGTCGCGCCATCACGCCACGTTGATCCCGTCGCCGGGTGGCACGGAGATCCTCGACAACCGCAGCATCAACGGCACCTTCGTCAACGGTTCCCGCGTCGACTCGGCGATCCTCAAAGACGGCGACGTCGTCACGATCGGCAACATCGACCTCATCTTCACCGGCGGGACGCTGGCCCGCCGCAATGAGTCCGATGTCGCCACCCGCACCGGTGGCCTCGAGGTCCGCAGCTTGACCTGGACCATCGAGGGCAACAAGACGCTGCTGGACAACATCTCGATCGACGCGCGGCCCGGCACCTTGACCGCCGTCATCGGGCCGTCCGGTGCGGGCAAGTCGACATTTGCCCGCCAGGTCGCCGGTCTGACCCATCCCACCAGCGGCACCATCACGTTCGAAGGCCACGACGTACACGCCGAGTACGCCTCGCTGCGGTCCAGGATCGGCATGGTGCCGCAGGACGATGTGGTGCACGGCCAGCTCACCGTCCGGCAGGCGTTGATGTACGCCGCCGAACTGCGCCTGCCGCCGGATACCACCAAGGCCGACCGCGAACAGGTCGTCATGCAGGTTCTCGAAGAACTCGAGATGACCAAGCATCTCGACACCCGGGTGGACAAGCTCTCCGGCGGCCAGCGCAAACGCGCATCAGTGGCCCTGGAACTGCTGACCGGTCCTTCGCTGCTGATCCTCGACGAGCCCACCTCGGGTCTCGACCCCGCGCTGGATCGCCAGGTCATGACGATGCTGCGGCAGCTGGCTGACGCCGGACGCGTCGTGCTGGTGGTGACCCACTCCCTGACCTACCTCGACGTGTGCGATCAGGTGTTGCTGCTCGCGCCGGGCGGCAAGACCGCGTTCTACGGACCGCCCAGTCAGATCGGGCCGCGGCTGGGCACCACCAACTGGGCCGACATCTTCAGCACGGTGGCCGGCGACCCCGACGAGGCCAGTCGCCGCTACCTGGCCACCGCCCCACCGATCCCACCCGAGCCGCCGTCCAAACAGGCCGTAGACCTGGGTAAACCCGCCAAGACCAGCCTCAAGCGGCAGCTCTTCACGATCGCCCGCCGCCAGGTCAGGCTTATCGTGTCCGACCGGGGCTATTCGGCGTTCCTGCTGTTCCTGCCGTTCATCATGGGCGTGCTGTCGTTGTCGGTCCCCGGCGGCGGCAAGGACGGCGCCAGCGTCGGATTCGGTCTGCCGATTCCGGCGATCCAAGGCGGTGCCGCACCCAACGAACCGGGTCAGATCCTGGTGATGCTCAACGTCGGCGCCATTTTCATGGGCACGGCGCTGACCATCCGAGCGTTGATCGGCGAAAAGACGATCTTCCTGCGGGAACAGGCCGTCGGACTCTCGACTACGGCCTACCTGCTCGCCAAGATCGCGGTGTTCACTGCCTTCGCCATCGTCCAATCGCTGATCGTCACCACCATCACCGTCGTAGGCAAGGGCTGGGGTGATGGCGCCGTCGACCACGGAGCTTTCCTGAGCAGCCGAACCCTCGAGTTGTTCATCGACATCGCCGCAACGTGTGTGGCAGCGGCCATGACCGGACTCGCGCTCTCGGCGCTGGCCAAGTCCGCCGAGCAGATCATGCCGCTACTCGTCGTCGCGATCATGTCGCAGCTGGTGTTCTCCGGCGGCCTGATCCCGGTGACGGGCCGGGTGGTGCTCGACCAGTTGTCGTGGGTGACACCGGCGCGCTGGGGCTTCGCCAGCTCCGCGTCAACGGTCGACCTGACTCGACTGGTACCGCCGCCGCTGCTGCCCGATGATCCGCACTGGAAGCACACGTCGTCTGCCTGGCTGATCGACATGGGCATATTGGTAGCGCTCTGCATCTTCTACACCGGTTTCGTGCGCTGGAAGATCCGACTCCCCCGCGGTTAGGGATTTCGGCGTGCTCGCTTGCGGTCAGCGCGAGCGAACACGCCCAAACCACTCACTCCCCGTGGACGTCGAGCCCGTGTGCGGCCGCGAACGCCAACCCCTGCGAGATGTCGATCCGCGCGCCGCGCAGCTTCGCGCTCACCCACAGCGACGGGTCCACCCGCGCCCCGCGTAGGTCTGCTTCCTCGAGCCGGGTCCCGACCGTGCGCGCGCCCGCGAGGTCGGCGCCGCGCAGTATTGCCTTGCGCAGGTCGGCCTCGACCAGCGACGCCTCTCGCAACCGGCAACCGGACAGGTCCAGCGCGCGCAGATCGGCGCCGCCGAGGACCGCCAGGGTGAAGTCCACCTCGTCGAACTTCGCCGGCCGCATCCGGCTGTTGGTGAAGACCGAGCCCATCATGCTGCAGTTGCGGAAAGTGCTGTGCCACAGCGTGGCCCGCTCGAAATTGCAGTTCCGGAACGCGCTGCCGAGGTGCACCGACTCGGAGAAGTTGACCCCGCTGAAATCGCAGCCGTCGAACACGACGCGCTCGGTATGCAGGCCGCTGAAATCTTCGTCGTGGAATTCGCGCGCGACGAACTCCTGGTCAACCCAGTTGTCCACCGGCGATCAGCCTGCAGCAGACAGGGTCTCCAGCGCATACTCGCTCACCGCGATCAGCGCCTGCTTCGCCGAGTTGCGATCGCGCGCGTCGACGGCGATCACCGGCACATGATCGGCCAGGGTGAGTGCCTTGCGCACCTCGTCGGCGGGGAACCGCTGCGCGTCGTCGAACTCGTTGACCGCGACGACGAACGGGATCTTGCGGTCCTCGAAGAAGTCGACCGCCGCGAAGCTGTCCTGTAGGCGGCGGGTGTCGACCAGAACGATCGCACCGATGGCGCCGTGCACAAGGTCATCCCACATGAACCAGAACCGACGTTGCCCCGGGGTACCGAACAGGTACAGCACCAGGTCTTCGTCAAGAGTGATGCGCCCGAAATCCATCGCGACCGTGGTGGTCGACTTCGCCGGGGTGGCGTCGAGTCCGTCGACGCCTGCGGACGCATTGGTGACCATCGCTTCGGTACGCAGCGGCATGATCTCCGACACCGCGCCGACGAAGGTGGTCTTTCCGGCACCGAACCCGCCCGCGATGACAATCTTGGTCGACGCGGCATCACGTCTCTCAGAGTGCGCGTAGGCCACGGAGTGTCCTTCCTATGAGTTCGCGTCGTTCGTCGTGGGTGGAGTTCTCGGTCAATGTTGCCTGCACTTGAAGGTAACCCGACGTGACCAGATCGCCGACGAGGACACGGGCCACTCCGAGGGGAACATCCAGCCGGGCCGAGATCTCCGCCACAGACGGACTCTTGATGCACAGCTGGATGATCTTGCCTCGCAGGTCGTTGGGCGGCCACTGGTGAAACAGACCGGACTGCAGTGTCTGTATCGGGGCCTCAAGCGGTAGGTCGACGCTGGTGCCGGTCCGCCCGGCGGTCAATGTATACGGTCGGACCAGGTTCGCCTCATGGCCGGGTGCCGGACGTTCTGGTCTGTCCATGGCGGGTTACGACGTGGAGGCGGCGCGGCGCCTGGTCGACTGCACGACGCCACTGACCCGTTCGACCAGCAGGGCCATCTCGTAGCCAACCTGCCCGATATCGCACGACTTCGACGCCAGTGTCGCCAGCTGCGAGCCATCGCCGACCTGCATGATCAGGACATAGCCGTGATCCATTTCCACGACCGATTGCAACACGCGGCCCCCGTCGAAAAGCTGTGCGGCACCTGCGGAGAGGCTGGCAAGTCCGGACGTCACGGCAGCGAGTTGGTCCGCCCGCTCGGGCGGCAGGTGTTCACTGGCCGCTATCAGCAGGCCGTCCACCGATACGAGTACGGCGTGCGCAACACCGGGGATGTCGCGCGCGAACTTCGACACCAGCCAAGCATGCGGATTCTCCTGCGACGAACCTGGCGCGCTCATTCGTGATCGAGTCCTTGAGTTGTGTTCCGTGCGTGCGACCGTCCCGCGCGCACACCCCCGAAGTGGTTGCTGATCGAGGCGCGGATCGCGTCGGGGTCGCGTTCGGGAGCCTCAGGTTCCGCCGTCTCCGACAGGTCTGAGCCGGGGTGGACACCGCCGTTCGATGCTACTCCGCTCTCCTTGTCGGGCCGTTCCGAGCGGGTGTCGCCAGCTGCGACGTTAGCTGTTCCACCGGGGATGAGCCGAGCCCCTGGATCCCGCACCGGCAGCCCCTGCTCGGTGTGCGATACGACGGCTTTGTTCTGCGCGTCTTCGGCGGCCGCCCAACCGTTGTCCCACACCGATTTCCATTCCTGCGGCTGGGCGTCGATCTCATCGGGGTCGACCAGCCACTCGTTGACCATGTTCTGGTAGATCCAGTCCGGCCCGGAACTGGTCGAGTGGGGTGCCGACATTTCTGCGGCCAGGCGGTTCATATCGCTGATATCGATCGAGATTGTGTCGACGAGCTCGTCGGGCTCGTAGACCGGCTGCGGTTGCGGCTCAGGCTCAGGCTCTGAGTGCTGCGGCTGCGTCGGTGCGGAGACGGCCTGCGCGCCGGCGGCCTTCTCCTCGGCGGCCTCCCGACGTGCGCGTCGGCGCGACGCGAAGAATCCGGAGGTGTTGACCGGTGCCGGCGCTTCGGGTGCCGCCGGGGTCTCGTCGGCTGGCGACTCCTCGGCGGCCTCGTCTGCGTCCATCCACCACGGCACGGGCAGCGGTCGCTTGGCCGGTCGGTCCGGCTCCTGGAACGGGCTCTCGGCCGGCAGGCCGGTGATACCGCTGGAGCCGGGACTGCGGCGCGGCAGCATCGTCACCGACGCCTCCGGGACTGCGGCAGGTGCGTCTTCCTCCCGCGCCGCAACCTCGGGCCGCACCTCCTCGAACAGCGAGATGGGTGCCTCGGCGACAGGTTCGGTTTCGACAGGTTCGGCCTCGGTGGACTCGACAAACTCGGGTGCTGGGGCAGACGTCGTCGCACCCTCCCACAGCACCGGCGGCACATAGAGCTGCGCAGTGGTGCCCGAGCCGCTGGCCGGAGCGAGCAACCGGACATACATGTTGTGCTGACGTGCCAGCCTCCCGACCACGAACAGACCCATGTGCCTGGTGTTGTCGGGGCTGACCTCTCCGCCGGCATTGAGCCGCATATTGGCGATCCGCAGATCGGCCTCGGTCATCCCGAGTCCGGCGTCGTCGATATCGATGAGCATGCCGCCGTCGCTGGTGTGCACCGCCGTCACCCTGACCTGCTCGGTGGGCGGCGAATATCGCAGCGCGTTGTCGATCAGTTCGGCCAGCAGATGGACGGCGTCCCCGGCGGCGGATCCGATCAGGGCCGCGTCGGGCACCGCACCCATCTCGACCCGCTGGTAATCCTCGACCTCGGAGGACGCGGCGTTGATCAGTGACGCCAGGGGCACCGCGTCGGCCTGTTCGCGGGAAACCCGCGCCCCCGCCAGCACCAGCAGGTTCGCCCCGTTTCGCCGCATCCGGGTGGCGAGGTGGTCGAGGCGGAAGAGGCTGTCGAGACGGTCCGGGTCCTCCTCGTTTTTCTCCAGCCGGTCGATGAGCGAGAGTTGTTGGTCCACAAGGGATTTGTTGCGCCGCGACATCGTCTCGAACATGTCGTTGACCATTACCCGCAGCCGCGCCTCGTCGCCGGCGAGTAGCAACGCCTGGGTATGCAGTTCGTCGACCGCATGGGCCACCTGACCGATTTCTTCGGTGGTGTGGATGGGCAGCGGGTCCGGTTCACGTTCGTCGCCGGCCTTGACGCGCTCGATCTCCGAAGCCAGGTCCTGGTGCGCGATCTTCAATGCGCCGTCGCGCAGCCTGCGCAACGGCCGGACCAGTGACCGGGAGATCACGAAGACGATGACCAACACGATCAGGAAGGCGGCGAGGATGGCGATGGCGTCGCGGATGGCGTTGTTGCGCTGATGAGCCGCCTCGGCATCGACCGTGCTGGTGATCGACGAGGTGGTACTGCCGATCAGGTCCTGGGCGATCTGATCAGTGGTCTGGATCGACGCCAGCAGCTGCGGGTTGCCCACCAGTTGTGCGGTGGGATCGGACAGGACCGCCTGCCGCTGCACCAACTCCGAGCGCAACGTGGCGGCTTTTTCCGACGCCCCGCCGAGCAGCTGGCTCATTCCGGTCACCGTCGACGGCTCGGTCCCGGCCAGGCCGATCATCCGCAACCGCAGAGCGGCCTCGGGCAGGTCACCACCGCGTTCGACGAGCATGCGTTGCATGGCCATCTGGCCGCGGGCCCCGACCGCCCGGGACAGGCCTTCAGCCTGCAGCCGCAGCGTCTCGTCGTCGACACGCACGGAGCCGGTGATCGCGGTCTCTGCGGTCAGCAACAACGGCGCGAAAATGGTCACCTGTTGCAGTAGGTCGACCTGTTTCTGGTCGACCTTGTCCATCAGATCGGTGCCGTAGTTGAGCAGCGTCGTCACGGCCAGTCGCACATCTGACTGCGGGTCGGTGTTGTCCAGGCGCTGCTGCAGCTCGCTCTTGCGGGCGGTGTAATCGGCGACAGCTTTCGCGCTGTCGCCGCCGGAAGCATCGGTGACCAGCGCATTCTCCAGCGCCGCAAGGTAGTCGTTGATATCGGGGATCAGTTTGGCGCGGTCCGCGGCGACACTGAGTGTGCGGGCATAGCCAATGCTGCTGTAGATGCGAACGCCGCCGAAAGTCGCGGCCAGCAGCAGCGGCACCAGGGCGATCGCGATGACTTTCCAGCGGACCGGCCAGTTGGCCACCGACAACCGCCGCGGGCGCTTCACCGGCGCGGACGCCGGATAGTTCTGAACCGCCGGCGCAGCCGTACCCGTGGGCTGGTCAAAACCCGCGGGTGGATCGAACGCCGGCGAGTTGTCGGACGCCGGCTGCTTATCGAACAAAGTCACAGGGCCAGGCCTGGTGTGGCTGCCCTGGACCAGAATGCTGCGCTGCTAGTTTGTGTTGTCGTCTCGTTCATAAGACTTCCTGCTCATGTGACCCGTCGACGATACGGCCGGGCGCAATTCGCCTGGCAATCCGAGCAGTATGACAGTCCCTGACGAGGGGTTCCACAGTTGTTACTGAACAGATAGATCTCCTGATCCTGCGGACAGGCCCGTCAGCCGACCGTTAGCAAAGTCTGACCGCCGGTGCTGACATCATCGGTGCATGTTCCGCCTGATGTTCTACTCACCACGAATCGCACCCAACACGGGCAATGCCATCCGGATGGTCGCCGCCACCGGCGCAGAGTTGCATCTGGTCGAACCGCTCGGCTTTGACCTGTCTGAGCCCAAATTGCGACGGGCCGGACTGGACTACCACGATCTGGCGTCGGTGACGGTCCATTCGTCGCTGGCCGCCGCGTGGGAGGCCTTGGCGCCGCAGCGGGTGTTCGCATTCACCGCGCACGCCAGTACCCCGTTCACCGATATCGGCTACCAATCCGGCGATGTGTTGATGTTCGGTCCTGAGCCGACCGGACTGGACGCCGAAACCCTGGCTGATCCCCATATCACCGAGCGGTTGCGCATCCCGATGCTCGCCGGCCGGCGCTCGCTGAACCTGTCGAACGCCGCGGCGGTCGTCGTTTATGAGGCGTGGCGCCAAAACGGATTCGCCGGCGGAGTGTGAGGGCCGGCGCTACCAGGTGTCCCAGTGGGTGACCTGGTCGGCGGGCAGTCGCTTGGCGAGCTTGAAATCGGTGCCCTTGGTGTAGGCGATCGGGAAGAGCCCGGCCTGGCGGTAGTTGTCGTACGGGATGCCGAGGAGCTCGGCGACCTTCTGCTCGCCGCCGTTGCCGAGGTGCAGCGTGGTCCAGCAGGACCCGAGGCCACGTGACCGTAGCGCCAAGTTGAAACTCCAGACGGCAGGTAACAGCGATCCCCAGAATCCCGCGCTCATCGCATTGGCCAGCTTGACGCTGCCTTCCAGGCACGGCACCAGGAGCACGGGAGCCTCGTGCATGTGCTCGGCGAGGTATTTCGCGGAGTCGGTGACGGCTCCCATTCGCTCGCCGCGGGTGTCGCCTTCGGCGTATTCGGGCTTGGGCATGTCGAGGTATTCGGTAGCGTTCGCGAGATAGATATCGCGGATGGCTTTCTTCTTCTCCGCGTCCTCGATGAACACCCACTGCCAGCCCTGCGCGTTGGATCCGGTTGGCGCCTGCAGTGCCAGTTCGAGGCATTCCGTGATCAGCTCGCGGGGTACCGGCTTCTCGAAGTCGAGACGCTTGCGCACGGAACGGGTGGTGGTCAGGACTTCGTCGACGCTGAGGTTGAGGGCCATCTTTGGAGACTACATTCGGGCACATGACTGCCGAACTGACACAAGAAGTTTCCAGCCGACTGACCGACGCCCAGTACGGCTGGCTGACCACGGTGGCGAAATCCGGCCAGCCCGTGCCGAAGTTGATCTGGTTCTACTTCGACGGCTCGGAGGTGTTCATCTATTCGATGCCCGGCGCCGCGAAGGTCGTCCACATCGGCCGGCACCCGCAGGTGAGTCTGAACCTGGATTCCGACGGCAGCGGGGGCGGTGTCATCGTGATCGGCGGGACCGCCACGGTGGACGCCACCGGAGTCGATTGCCGTGATGACGAGCCCTACTGGGCGAAGTTCGGCGCGCTGTCGGACAAGTTCGGCCTGACCGAGACGATGGGCAGCTACAGCACACGGCTCAAGATCACCATCGACAAGGTGTGGACCACGCCGGTGTAGGCCGGCTCGACGTCATCGGAAATCGCGGGAGCGCGACCTCACCTTCATATTGATCGGGCTCATCCGGTCGGCGATCACGGTGACCGCGCCGGTGGCGTTCTGCACGATGCCACGGATCACCAGCGCCGACGCGGTCTGCGCCAACTTGCGGTGCCGACCCCAGACCCCGGGTGAGCACAAGATGTTCACCAAACCGGTCTCGTCTTCGAGGCCAAGGAAAGTCACCCCCTGCGCGGTCGCCGGACGCTGTCGATGGGTCACTGCGCCGGCCACCAGGATTCGCGTGCCGTCGGGCACGGACAGCAGCTTCTCGGCGGGCACCACCCCCAACGCATCGAGGTCTGCCCGCAGGAACTGTGTCGGAAAACTGTCGGGTGAGACGCCCGTAGCCCACACGTCGGCGGCCGCGAGTTCTACCTCACTCATCCCCGGCAGCGATGGGGTGTGTGACGACGTGCCCACCCCGGGCAGCCGGTCAGGACGTTCGGTGGCGGCCGCACCGGCTGCCCACAGCGCTTCGCGACGGGTGATTCCGAAGCACCCCAGTGCGCCCGCGGTGGCCAGCGCCTCGGCCTGCGGCACGCTGAGCTGCACGCGCCCGGTAAGATTCAGCAGGGAAGTGAACGGGCCGTGCGCTTTTCGTTCGTCGACAATCTTCTGCGCGAGCTCGGTGCCGATAGTGCGGACCTCCCCCAACCCGAGGCGCACCTCGGTGCCCTCGTTCTCGAGCGTGGCGTGGGCCAGGCTGGCGTTGGCGTCGGGGCCGTGCACCACCACCCCGTGGCGGCGGGCATCCGCAACCAGTGACTGTGGCGAGTAGAAGCCCATCGGTTGAGCACGTAGCAGCGCCGCGCAGAATGCAGCCGGGTGGTGCAACTTCAGCCACGACGAATAGAACACCAGCGACGCGAAAGACAGCGAGTGGCTTTCCGGGAAACCGAAATTGGCGAACGCCGCCAACTTCTCGTAGATGCGGTCGGCGACCTCGCCGGTGATGCCGTGCGATTCCCGCATACCGTCGTAGAACCGGTCCCGCAGCCGGCGCATCTTCTCGGTGGAGCGTTTGGAGCCCATCGCCCGACGCAGCTGATCGGCCTCCGACGCGGAGAAACCCGCGCAGTCGACCGCGAGCTGCATCAATTGCTCCTGAAACAGTGGCACACCCAGCGTTTTTCGTAGAGCCGGCTTCATCGACGGGTGGTCGTAAACCACCGGTTCATGACCGTTGCGCCTACTGATGTAGGGGTGCACCGACCCGCCTTGGATCGGCCCCGGACGGATCAGCGCCACCTCGACCACCAGGTCGTAGAACACCCGCGGCTTGAGCCGCGGCAGGGTGGACATCTGCGCCCGTGACTCGACCTGAAACACCCCGACGGAATCGGCGCGCTGCAGCATCTCGTAGACCGCAGGCTCGGACAGGTCGAGGGCGGCCAGGTCCACCTCGATCCCGTTGTGCTCGGCCAGCAGATCGATGGCGTAATGCAGTGCCGAGAGCATACCGAGTCCGAGCATATCGAACTTCACCAAACCGATTGCCGCACAATCATCTTTGTCCCACTGCAGGACGCTGCGGTTCTCCATCCGCGCCCATTCCACCGGACACACGTCGGCGATCGGCCGGTCACAGATGACCATGCCGCCCGAATGGATGCCCATATGCCGCGGCAGGTTCTTGATCTGCATCGCCAGGTCGATCACCGGCTCGGGGATGCCGTCGACGTCAGGCGAATCGGCCAGTCCGTTCCAGCGGCTGATCTGTTTACTCCAGGCATCCTGCTGGCCCTGCGAAAAGCCAAGGGCGCGAGCCATATCGCGGACCGAGCTGCGGCCCCGATACGTGATCACGTTGGCCACCTGTGCGGCATAGTCACGCCCGTAACGCTCGTAGACGTATTGGATGGCCTGCTCACGTAGATCCGACTCGATGTCGATATCGATATCTGGGGGGCCGTCCCGGGCGGGTGAGAGGAACCGTTCGAAGAGCAGCTCGTTGGCCACCGGGTCGACATGGGTCACGCCGAGCGCGTAGCAGACCGCCGAATTGGCCGCCGATCCCCTGCCCTGGCAGAGGATGTTGCTATCCCGGCAGAACTGGGTGATGTCGTGGACCACCAGGAAGTAACCGGGGAACTTCAACTGCGCGATGACGGCCAGTTCCCGCTCGATCTGCGCATAGGCCTTCGGCGCGGCATCGCGGGGGCCGTACCGGCGTGCGGCGCCGGCCATGGCCAGCTCGCGTAGCCAACTGTCCTCGGTGTGCCCGAGCGGAACCTTGAATGGCGGCAGCTGGGGCGCGATGAGCTGGAGGCCGAAGGCGCACTGCTCCCCCAATTCGGCGGCCGCCCTGACGACCTCGGGCCGGTGGGCGAACAACCGGGCCATTTCGTCACCGGAGCGCAGGTGGGCACCGCCCAGCGGAGCCAGCCAGCCGGCCCCCTCGTCGAGGGACTGCCTGGCCCGGATCGCCCCCATCGCCATCGCAAGGCGACCGCGCGTCGGTTCGGCGAAATGCGCGCCGGTGGTGGCGACGACCCCGAGCCCGAACCGGGGCGCCAGTTGGGCCAACACGGCATTGCGTTCGTCGTCGAGCGGGTGACCGTGGGTGGTGAGCTCGACACTGACCCGGTCGGCGCCGAACCGGTCCACCAGATCGGCCAGCGCCGCCTCGGCGGCCTCTGGACCTCCCGTCGTAAGTGCTTGACGTACATGCCCTTTGCGGCATCCGGTCAAGATATGCCAGTGCCCACCCGCAGCTTCGGTGAGTGCGTCGAAGTCATAGCGCGGTTTACCTTTCTCCCCGCCGGCCAGGTGGGCGGCAGCCAGCTGACGCGACAGCCGTCGATACCCTTCGGGACCGCGAGCCAGCACCAGCAGATGCGGCCCCGGCGGATCGGGCTCTTCGGTGCGCGCGACATTGCCCAGCGACAGCTCTGCACCGAAGACGGTACGGATGTCGAGTTCCCTTGCAGCTTCGGCGAAGCGGACCACACCGTAGAGACCGTCATGGTCGGTCAACGCGATGGCACGCAGGTCCAGGCGCTGCGCCTCCTCGACGAGTTCCTCCGGCGTGCTTGCCCCGTCGAGGAAGCTGTACGCCGAGTGGGTGTGCAATTCGGCGTACGGGGCCGCCGAGCGCTGCAGCCGCCGGGGGCGCTGTGGTTGTTCATAGGCCGTCCGCTTACCAGACCAGGCCGGGCTGTCCCCGCCGTCGACCGTCGGCTCACCCAAGGGCATGCCGGCGCGGCGCGGTTTGCTGTTGAGCACCCGCTCCATCTCGGCCCACGTCGGCGGTCCGTTACCCCAGCCCATTCGATCAGTTTATAGAACATACGTTCGATAGACCAGCGGGGCGATGGTGTGCTCATGATGTCCCATGACACAGCGACTCGAGGGCGCGACGGCCCTTGTCACGGGGGCGAGCAGCGGTATCGGTGAGGCCACCGCGCTGGCCTTGGCGGCCGAGGGTGCCACGGTGGCCGTCCTGGCCCGCAGGCGCGACCGACTCACCGAACTGGCGACCCGCATCTCCGCGGCCGGCGGATCTGCCCTGGTGATCGAGGCCGACATCACCGATTCGGCCGCCGCGGCCGCCGCCGTCGAGCAGGTGGCGGGCGCACTCGGCCGGCTCGACATCGTGGTGAACAACGCCGGCCTGATGCGGGTCGGACCCGCCGCACAGGCGTCCCCTGACGACTGGGACCAGATGCTCGCCGTCAATGTCGCGGGACTTCTCTACATCACTCGAGCCAGCCTGCCGCATCTGATCGCCGCCGCCGCGGATTCGCCCCGCGGGGTGGCCGATGTCGTCAACATCAGCTCGACCGCCGGACGGGTGGCCCGACCGAACGCGGCCGTCTACTCGCTGACCAAATTCGGCGTCGGCGCCTTCGCCGAATCGGTGCGCCAGGAGGTACTCGACAAGCGGGTGCGGGTCAGCCTCATCGAGCCCGGCACCGTCGCCACCGAGATCACCGACGGGCTCCCCGCGGCCGCCCGGGCCGCTATCGACCGGCAGACCGCCGGGATGCAGAAGCTGCAACCGGCCGATATCGCCGACGCGATCACCTACGTCGTGACCCGCCCTCGCCACGTCGCGATCAACGAAGTCCTGATCAGGGCCGCCGACCAGACCTGGTGACGTCACCGTGCCGCGGCCGGCCGCGCCGGCTTTCGGTCATGATTGACGGCCGACATAACCCGTGCGGTATTTGTGCGGCGGAATGCCGACGCTGCGCACGAAGTGAAAGCGAAACGAGGCCGGCGAAGCGAATCCGGATTGCTCCGCGATCCTGTCCACCGGTAGGCGGGTTGTCTCGAGCAACCGGCGCGCACGGTCGATGCGAATCTGCAGCAGCAGCTGCAGCGGTGTCGTACCGAGACGTTCCTGAAAATGCCGGTTGAGGCTGCGCACACTCATCGAGGCGTGTCTGGCGATGCTGCCGAGGTTCAGCGGTTCAAGCGCATTCTCCTCCATCCACTCGATAATCGCCTGCAGTGAATTATCCTCCGGCCGTACGGATTCGATGTACGGGGCTTGGCCGCCGTCGCGCCAGCTCGGCAACACAAGTCGGCGCGCGGTCCGGTTTGCCAGGTCAGGGCCGGCGTCCTGCCGAAGTAGATGCAGGCACAGGTCAAGGCCTGCCGCAACGCCGGCGGAGGTCAAAATCTGACCGTCTTCGACGAACATCGCGTCGGCATCGACCTCGACGTCGGGGTAGCGTCGCGCCAGCGCACTGGCCCACTGCCAGTGCGTCGTAACCCTTTTCCCGTCCAGCAAGCCGCTTGCGGCTAGCGTGAAAGCCCCAACACAGATGGATCCGATGCGGGCGCCTGCGTTGTACGCCGCCCGCAGAACGTCGATCACGTCCTGGTTGGGTGGCACCAGGAAGTCTTGCTTCCCCGGCACGATGACGACGTCCGCGTCCACCGCCTCGTCGAGCCCGAACGGCGTCCGGATCTCGACGACGCCCCACGCGAGTGTGGTGGCGACAGCCTGGCCGGCGGTACAGATTCGAACGTCGTAGCGCGGGTCATCGGAAGTGTTCTCGGCCAACGCCGAGTTGGCCATCCCGAACACCTGCCCAGGAATCATCAGCTCGAATCCCAGTATCTGCTCATATCCGAGCACGGCGACCTTCACTGGCCAGATTCTAGCAAGATATGGCTATTTGGCCACTATCTGTATCGACCACGCGACCGCACAGTTGAGTAACACCACCTACTGACGAAGGGCCCGCAATGACCATCCCCGACATCGCCTCCGCTGAGCGGTTCGGATTACCCGATTCCCCGGTCGCGGTCGCGGCTCGTCAACTGGCCAACAACGTATGCCCCGAGTTCGTGTACAACCACGCGGTCCGCAGCTATCTGTTCGCGCGGGAGTTATCGGCGGCCGACCAGACTCCCGACGACGGCGACGACGAGTTGCTTTTCCTCACCTGCGTCTTGCACGATCTCGGCGCCACCGAGTACGCGAACACCGACGAACGGTTCGAGGTGGATGGCGCGGATGCGGCGGCACGCTTTCTCCAGATGAACGGCGTCGACGCGGCGCGGGTCGAGATCGCCTGGACGGCGATCGCACTACGCACCAGCGTCGGGCTGGCCCACCGGTTCGGCCCTCTCGCCGCCGTGGCGCAAATGGGTATCGGGACCGACATCGTCGGCACTCACAAACAGCTGCTGCCAAAAGGATTCGCCGATCGCGTGCACGCCGCCTGGCCCCGCCACGATCTGGGTTACGCCCTTGCCGCAGTCGTCGCCGAACAGGCACAGCGGAATCCCGCCAAAGCACCGCCGATGAGTTTTCCTGCGCATCTTCACCAGCTGATGTACCGAGTCGAGTCGCCAACGACATGGTTTGACGTCGTAGACGACGACGGCTGGAACGATCGCCCTATCGCGGTGGGCAGCGGTGTTCGGTCCGCCGGCCACACACACAATTCGACCCTGCAGAAAGCCAGCCGATGAAAACCAAGATCGTCAAGATTCCGGTCCTCGGCGACCACCTCGTCAACACCTACTTACTGATCGGGCGCCGTCCCATCCTCGTCGACTGCGGCATGCCCAGTAGCGGCGATCGCATCTGGAACGGCGTCACTGCCGCCGGTGTAGACCCCACGGATCTGGAGATGATCATCGTCACCCATGGTCACGTCGATCACTTCGGTGCCGCCGCCGAGCTTGCGGCCCGCACCGGCGCTCCGGTCGCGGCGCACGCCGCCGACCTCCCAACCTATCTGGCTGGACACTCCGACCGTGCCCAGCGCCAGCCGATTGGCGTCTTCGGACATGTCTTCAGCCGGACTCCTCCACCGAACGAAGTGACTCGACCTCTGCACCCCGATCGTGTGCTGACCGGCGAGTACCGCCTGGACGGGCACGGCATCGACGCCCGCATCATCCACACGCCCGGCCACACCCCGGGATCGGTATCGGTCCTGCTTGACCAGGGCGACCTGATCGCCGGCGACATGCTCACCGGCGGCTTTCTCGGGCTACTGCAGTACCGCCCCTCCAATCCGCCCTTTCACGACGACCCGCAGCAAGCGCTCGACAGCCTGCAGGCGGCACTGGATCTGGGACCGCACACCTTGCACCTCGGGCACGGCGGCCCGATGGAGGCACCCCGCGTGCAGCGGTGGCTGGATGGTCAACTGGCCCAGCCAACCCACAGCAAGGAAAGGGCATCCAGCTGATCCGGCCTGTGGCAGCGTAATCTGTTGCGGGCGAACATAGTCCGTGCACTCGCTCCCCGACACGACTGCGGTGGCGTTGTCAGGATGAAATTCTGAGCCTCAGTTCACCCCCCTCTCCTCCTACCCAGCCGATTAAGCTGGGTCGACCGGCGGGCGCAACGCTGTCCCCGCTTCCCATGGTTCCGGACCTGCCCGAAGGAGACTTATGCGCCGGCGGCTGCCGAACTGGGCGACGGCAAGCACGGCAATCGCCTGTGTAGCACTGCTCGCAACCGGTTGTGAGGCACAGGTCTGGGGTACGCCGCCGGCCACTGAAAACAACCCGCAGGGATCCGTCGCCACCCCGCTTGCCCCGTCTTCTGCGCTGCCCGAAGCCGGCCCCGCCCTGCCTGCGACATCACTGGACGGACTTGACGCTCGCCTCCGGCAAGCCACCGCCGACGCGGCCGAGTCCGGGGCCGTCATCGAGGCCGTAGTGCTGGACCGCAGCACCGGCCAGATCGTTTCCAATGGAGCCGGCCAGCCCTTCCCGATCGCGTCTGTGGTCAAGCTGTTCATCGCCGACGACCTGCTACTACAGGAGTCGCAGGGTAAGACGGCACTCTCCGATACCGACCGCAGCTCACTCGACCTCATGCTGCGCTCCTCCGATGACAGCGCGGCTCAGATGTTCTGGGACCGCAGCGGACAAGACGCCATCATCGCGCGCGTCGTAGCTCGGTACGGATTGACCGGCACGACCGCTCCCTCCAACGGGCACTGGGACGTCACGCAAAGCACTGCAAGCGATCTCGTCCGCTACTACGACATGCTGTTGGCCGGCACCGGCGGACTGCCGCCGGAACAGGTCAACGTCATCATCGGCGACCTCGCGCAATCCACACCGACCGGAACCGACGGGTACCCGCAGCGGTTCGGCATCCCCGACGGGCTCTACGCCGAACCCGTTGCGGTCAAGCAGGGCTGGTTCTGCTGCTGGAACGGCGCCGACCAGCTGCACGTGTCCACCGGCGTCATCGGATCCGAACACCGATACGTGATGGCGATCAGCTCCTTGGAAGCCGATGACGCCGCCGCCGCCCGCGACACCGTCACCCAGGCCGTCAAGACGATGTTCCCGGGCGGAACGATCTGAGCACCTGAGCCACGTGAAGCCGTGGAATCGCATTTCGGCTCCGCGTCACCTGGATCGCGAACCGGACACGACCAGGCGACGTTGCGCCGTTAACAGCAGTCCCATTGTTAACATCGCCCCGTGCAGGATTCGCCGGGGGCTAGCAGCCTGCGACCATGGCGTCAGGTGACCCGACGCGACGCACTGCGCTACGTCGCAGCTGCGTCGGCACTGGCCGGGATGGGCGCCGCAGCAGCAGGTGCCGGCGCGCCCGCGGCGTCGGCCGCCGCCCCCACCCTGATCGACTTCGCTATGCGTCAGATTCCGGCCGAGGATATCCGCGCCGCAGGCCACGCCGGGGTGATCAACTACGTCTCGACGTCGCGCCCTGGCTCGTCCTTCGGCGCCAAGCCGATCACACTGCCCTACGCGCAGTCACTGACCGCCGCCGGACTGGTGATCGTCAGCAACTTCCAGTACGGCAAGCCGGGCGGGACCGCACCGTCGGACTTCACCCGCGGGTATGCCGGAGGCGTCGCCGACGCTCGTACCGCCTGGCAGTTGCATACCGCCGCAGGCGGCGGCCAGAGTGCACCAATTTTCTTCACCATCGACGAGGACATCGACCGCGATACGTGGAACCGCGTCGCACTGCAGTGGTTTCGCGGCATCAACTCGGTGATCGGAGTGCAGCGTACCGGCATCTACGCCGGTATCAATCCGTGCCAGTGGGCCGGAGCCGACGGCGTTCTGGGGAGATCGAGCACGCCTGGGCGCTGGTGGGCCTGGCAAACCAAAGCCTGGTCGGGCACCCAGGTGCACCCGGCCGCCGTGCTCTATCAGCGCGTGGTGAGCACCGCGTCGAATCCGGGCCCGGTGGTCGGTGGGATCGAAGTCGACGTCAACGACGTCCTCGCTCAAGATTGCGGCCAGTGGAACCTCCATCCTTAGCGCTGAGATAGGTACTCGGACTCGCGCAAAAGCCAAGCGATGCTTGGCGACTCGTCGATCTTCCAGCCCCGGGTAAGCGCATCGTCGAGCCGTGCCGTCGATCCCGTGTGGGCAACTGCCTGTAACCGAGAAAAACGGAAGCCAGCCAGTTAGCCCGAGAAGGGCGTAGATTGAATTTCAGCGTTCCCCGGTCCCTCGACCCCGGCCCCCGGTGCGGCTTGATGCTGACCAAGCTCAGGGGGCCGTCTCCATGCACAAACCACGATCGCACCGTGCGGATTCTGAAAGTCGTTGCCCAGGAACGACTTCACCGCAGCTCAGCGCCAAAGCGCCGCCCAGTCACCGCGCAGTCCCAGCTGCGCATGTCCGGCCGGCCGCCCTTCGAGCCTGTCCACGAGGGGCCCTCGAACCTTCAGGTCACGGAGCCGATCCTGCACGCGGTGACTACGTCTGCATTCGCTACACAGAGCACGTTGTGGAGGTGTGCGTACAAGGCGTCCTTGACATGGTCACCTCACCAGCTTTGAACGGGTATCTCGACACAGCGCTTCGCGGCCGGCCGAGAGCGGTGACAGTCGACCTCACACACGTCGAATTTCTTTAGGCTGCAGGCCTAGAAGTACTTGCTGACGCGCACCGAGCCGCTGGTACCGCCACCTGGCTCGCGGTCATCGCGGCTACCCGAGCGGTTCGACGCCCCATCGAGATCACGGGAATGGCTGACATGCTGCACCTGTACCCGACTGTGTCGGCTGCACACGCCGCGCTGACGGCGCCGCCCTGCGGGACCTGACACCGACTTCTCGATGAGCGCGAGCAAGCCCGACAGTGGTGCCGTGCCTACTTGGCAGCAGTCAGCGGTCCTGGGGTTTCCGTGCGGTCATCAGCCCCGGACGCCTGGGTGGCCGGGTCCATCGTGTCGGCACGCGCCCACTCACTGTCGAGGTGGTCTCGGGATGTCGAGGCTTCGTTGCGGTGGATTGCGGCTTGCTGTTGCAGGCCCGCGGCTTGCGCGGCTTTGACGTCGGCTTCGGCTTGCGCTGCTCGTGCCCTGGCGGCGGTCTCGTCAGCGAGCGCTTCTTGCTGCCCGACTTCGGGCGATTCCTCCCGGACAGCATCTCTGATCTTGTCGGCAACGACGTGCCGATGTTGGTTGCGCTTGTTGCGCCCCACCCAGGCGATCAGCGCGATGAGAACAACGGCAGCGATGGCAATGATGGCGATCAAAATGAGTGTACTGGTAGCCATTTCGGCTCCTTAGGGTTGTTGAATGACGCGGCCGAGAACTGGGTTGGACCATCTTCGTCGCGTTGGTGAAATAGCCGCACTGCTACGCAGCGCCTGCGCCAACGATCAGCCGTCCGACCACCACCAGCGTGACTATCCGGATCATCTCGCTCTCGTTCGAATCCGGTGAGACGAGTTGTGCAGTGCCACTTCAGTAGTAATGCCTTCGACCGCCGACGGCGCGGCCCATGGATCCCAAGACCCACAGCACTGCGCCGATGACGACGAGGATGATTCCGATGGTCCACAGGATCGAGATTTTGAGTACGAATCCGGCGATGAGCAGGATGATTCCCAGCACGATCATGAGCTAGTCCTGATTTCTTTGAGCATGAAGAACGTGGTGATCGGGGACCACTAACCAGCTGCCGACGATGCGCGGCGCCATAGTTTCTGGGGCTAGACGTCAAGTAGATGCCTGTTTACGCTGTGTGTCAACACCGTAGACACACAGCGAGAGAGGCAGAGCGAGTGGAGCGCGCCGCACAATGCCGGAAAGGGGTACGGCGATGACGCGAGAGCGAACCGACGCGAACACCCACGGCAAGAAACCGGCCTCGCCGTCCGGGCCACCCGGCCAGATCACTCGCCCGCTCGTCATGCAGACCGCACTGGCGATCGTCGACCGCGACGGCGTGGAAGCCCTCTCCATGCGCAAGCTCAGCGACGCACTGAACCGCGATACGACGGTGCTCTACCGCCACGTCCCCAGTAAGGCCGCGGTGCTCGACGGTGTCGCGGAACTGGTGCTGAGCCAGCTTGCAGTGGACACCACTGATCCCGATTGGGCCGGCCAATTGCGCACCGTCGCCCACCACTTCCGCCTGCTCGCCCTCGAACACCCAAATGTGTTGCCGCTGCTGGTCATTCGTCCGTTGGCCACCCCGCTCGGGCTGCGGCCACCAGGCACGCTGCGGCCCCTTGAAGACATCCTCGCCCTGCTCGCCGCCGCTGGGTTCACCGGAGACGATGCGCTGCACATCTACCGAGTGCTCTTCGCCTACCTGCACGGTCACATCCTCGGCGAACTCCAGCAAGTCATCGAGCGGCCCGAGGAAACCGACCACGTTCTGCAACTCGGCCTACATCGGTTGCCACTGAGCGAATTCCCCCGACTGCGCGCGGTGGCACCTGCATTCGCCTCTTACGACGGCGGCACCGAACTCGATCGAGGCCTCGATCTTCTACTCACCGGACTCACCACGACCCTGACCAGTCCCGACGGATCACCCCGCAACGGCTGAGTCACGCCAGCCGCGCCGCCGCCGGAATACATAGGGAATCGAATCAGTTGCCACGTGTATGCAGTGCGGACGCTTACTGAGGTGGATGACACCCGTGGCCATCGCAGCCGCCTGCATCGTCGCGCCCACACTGGGCTTCCCGTCCAGCGACGTATCGACGGTGGCCGACGGCTGCTACAACGGAGCCACTGTGCTCGATCCCTATGGAAGTAGCTGCACACTGCCCGGTCCGGTCGGCAAAGTTCGCGGCTCGGCGCCTGACGCCAACGCGATCATCGCGTGTCGGCACCACCCAGGGTGCCTGGCCGTCTATGTCAACGGACCCTAGTCCCCTTCGAACCACGTGCAGGCGGGCCGACCGCTTCCGGAGCTCGGGACACGGCGGGCCGGCGCCTTTCGCAGACGTATTGCCGAATGGCACTGAGTACCAAGTCCTCTGGGCAGCAGATTCGCCAAGGCGGGACTTTCGCCGCTGGCGCCCGACTACCCGACTTTTGACGACGGCCTCGAACAGGCCCTGGTGGCCGACGCCATCGCGACCAGCGCTCTTAACGGCCACTGGGTTTCGGTCGCTCGTCCTGATTCCGACTAGTGCTCTGGCGGCGCCCGAACCGGTGTGAGTACGGCGCCGTCCTTACTCTGAACCGGCCCGTGGGTGGGATGTCGTCGAGCAGACTGTGCTGGCGCAACCCGAACGACGACCGCGGAGCCGTCACCAATGGAAGGTGACGGTCTCGTCGACGCTCGCCTTCTCCGTGCGGTATCGGTTGGTGGTGGCGTCCAGATCCGGGTAGCCGAAGGAGATCCCGAACAACATCTTTTGGGACGGATGGATGCCGAGAAGATCGCGGATCGTGTCGGCGTAGAAACCCAACATCGTCTGCGGCACTCCGCTAAGGCCGTGCGCCGTAAGTGAGAGTAGGAACGTCTGGGCGTACATGCCGACATCGGCGGCGACGCGGACACCGTCGTACAGGGTCGGCATGAACAGCAGAGCGCCGTGGGGGGCGCCGAAGAATTCGAGGTTGCGCAGCATTGCCCGCTGCCGCAAGTCATGTGCATCGCGCGCAATTTCCAGGGTCTGAAAGTACGCCGCGGCCTGCGCCGTCTGCCGGTCGCGATAGACCCCGGTCAATTCGTCATAGCCCCACGGAAAGTCGGGGGTGGTGCGCTGGCCGGCTTCGGCCGACAGCATGGCTTCACTCAACGCGTCGCGTGTCGCGCCTGAGACGATGTGAACGTTCCACGGCTGGATGTTCGCGTTTGAAGGTGCATGACGCGCGTCCTCGGTCACCGCACGGATCAACGATTCTGGTACCGGGGTCGGCAGGAAGTTGCGCAGGGAGCGGCGGTCGCGGACGACATCACCGAACAGTTTGGCTGAGGACATTTTTCCGTTTCTTCTCCTGAGGACACCGCTGTTGCCGGGGGTACCGGGTGCATTCATGCTTGCTGGGATACCGGTTGTTCGGCAGTGCCCTGCCGATCCGGGGAGTGGCAGGACCCCCCTTGCGGACGGGGCAAGTGCCTACCCTGGTGCTGTGGCCGACAAGCAGAATCATCTCGGTGAGTATCTGCGCGCCCGGAGGAGCCTCGTCACACCCGATCAGGCGGGCATCCCCCAGCACCGCGGACGCAGGGTGGCCGGGCTGCGGCGTGAGGAGGTCGCCTTGCTCGCCGGCATCAGCGCTGACTACTACCTGAGGTTGGAGCGAGGTCGCGACCGTAACCCGTCAGTGCAGGTGCTCCAATCGCTTGCCCGCGTTCTGCAGCTCGACGACGAGAATTTGTCCTACCTACTGGACCTGGCGACGGAGAAGCCTCGAAGAAAACCGCGGTCCCGCAAGGAGACCGTGCCCAGCGGGATCGTGAAGCTGTTGCCGACACTGGCCCAGCCTGCTTTCGTCGAGGGACGCTACTTCGACATCCTGGCCGGTAACGCCGCGGCCACCGCGCTGTCGCCTCGACTTGTGCTGGGACGCAACCAGATGCTCGACATATTCCTCGATCCCGCCGAAATCGCGTTGTACCCCGACTGGGACGGCATCACCGCGTGCTTGATCGCCAACTTGCGACACTCGATCGGCTCAGACATCGAGGACGCACGCTTTATCGAGTTGGTCGGCGAGCTGTCGCTGGCCAGCCCGCGGTTCCGGTCGGTGTGGTCGCGCCACGACGTGAGACCACCGCAGGGGGCGCCGACTCGGTTCGAGCATCCTCAGGTTGGCGAGCTTCAGCTCAACCGCGAACGCCTCGCTATCGGCGGGACGGACGGCGTCCACCTGATCGTCTACCACGCCGATGCAGGCTCGTCCGATGCGGACAAGCTCGCCCTGCTCATCGCATCGGCGCTGCCGTCGGCTGGGCAACTCGACAAGCTCCACCCGATGGATGCGCGAGGAGCGCCACCATCCGATCGATGATCGCGGCGCATCCCGGCCGGCTTGGCGCTGATATTTCCCGATGCGTGTTCCTCAGTCCGGTGCGCGCTGTCCGAATGGGACAGAAGCGGCGCGGCCGCCCTGGCGGTGCCGAAGCAACGTGAGGTGGCCGGTGATATTAGAGAGCCGCGAGTACTGATGAACACCGTGCGCAGTATCAGCCCGACCGTCCACCTGAATTCACGACATCGAGCCGCGGGAACACTCCCGCAAAAGGGATCGTTCCGCTAGTTTCTCGTAGTGTTCGCTATCCCGATTGAGGAGTACGACATGGCTCTGTCTAAGCCCCGGATGTTTGTCATCGGAACCCTTGGCGCATTGGTCTTCACCGGAATTGGTGTGGGGACCGGCGTCGCCATCGCCGATCAGCCGCACATGGAGAACGCACTTCATGATTTGCAGACCGCCCAGTCGCAACTGCAGGTCGCCGAGCCGGATAAGGGTGGCCATCGCGATAACGCCATCAATTTGGTCAACCAAGCGATCAACGAGGTCAACCTCGGTATCCAGTTCGCCAACGGCCAATAGCCGAACCCGGCGACTCTGGTCGCTGCCGGGGCGGTGGCCAGCGTTGACATGCCGGCGGCCCGCTCGCGTCATCACGGCGTGACCGCGTCATCACGGCGTGACCGCGGAAAAGCGCCGATACCTGCGCACGCGGTCGAACGTCGCTATTGTGCCGATGTGAAGCTGTCGTCAGTTATGGCCGGGTGTGTCCTGGCCTTGGGTGCTGCTGCTCCAATGGCCCACGCTGACAGCGACGACGATGCTTACATTGCAGCCATTCAGTCGGTGGGTACCCCTACCGACAGTCCCGCGACGAACACCGCATACGGCAAGGGACTGTGTGCCCGGCTCCCCGAGGTTGGTTTCGATGCGCTGGTGGCGGCGGTGCACCACGATAATTTGTCGGCCAGCATCACCATGCACCAGTCCGCACTGATCATCGGCGCGGCCATATCGAATTACTGCATCGTCGAAGTCGACATGCTGCCGAAAAGCCTTGCTTACTAGGTGAACTGAAGGCACAGAATTCTGCGACAGCCTGGCCCCCGATGGAAAATCCGTTGTTCAGCCTTTCCGAGCCTCACGGCGCAGGTCGTCCCGTCAGCCGCCACGCCCAGCACTATCTCACCGCGGCCGGAACGGCCCGCCCACGGCCTCTGCGTCAAACCTACTGACAATGTCGCGTGCACCAACACGGCGCTGTATCCGGCCATATTGACCCGCGCGTCAGGAACGATCACCGACGCTATGGGTGGGCTATGCACTCGCCCTGAATTTGGTCACGAAGTGAAATCCTTTGGGTGTCAACCCGTATCGGCGCCTTTATCGATCGCTGCAGTGTCGGTAAGACAAAGATAGGGAAGATCGATCCGCATCACCCGGGGCGCGTGCGTGGCCGGTCTTCCTGACGTCGACGTCAAATAGCAACTCGAATGTCGAAGGAAGGCATGGCGATACGCAGCGCCGCGGATGACCACGGAAATGACAGTGGAGGTGACGAGGGCTGTTATCTGCCACGGCGAAGTGCCCTCAAGCTCCCGCTGTTATTGGCAGCAGGAGCAGCACTGACGGCGGTTCCGCGCGCCTCCGCCGCGCCGTCCCGCTGGTCAGCCGAGCGTGCCAACGCCTGGTACCAGCAGCAAGGCTGGCTGGTCGGCGCCAACTACATCCCATCCAACGCCATCAACCAGCTAGAGATGTTCGGACCCACTACCTACGACCCGAAGCGTATCGACGCCGAGTTGCGCCTTGCCCAGCAGATCGGATTCAACTCCATCAGGGTGTTCCTGCACGATCTGTTGTGGGCGCAGGATCACGCCGGCTTCCAAGCCCGTCTCGCGCAGTTTGTCACCATTGCGGCGAGCCGCGGTATCAAACCCCTGTTCGTCCTGTTCGACTCGTGCTGGAATCCGCATCCGGCGTTGGGGCCTCAGACCGCCCCGTGGCCGGGGGTGCACAACTCAGGCTGGGTGCAGAGTCCGGGCGCGGATCGCATTGACGATCCCAGCTATGCGCCCGTGCTGCATGACTACGTCACCGGAGTGATCAGCCAATTTCGTTCCGATGACCGCGTTCTGGGCTGGGACGTGTGGAACGAGCCGGACAATCCGGCTCGCGAATACCGCAAGTTCGAACGTAAAGACAAGCAGCAGGTGGTAGCAGCGCTGCTTCCACAGGTCTTCGAGTGGGCGAGGTCCGTCGACCCGGCCCAGCCACTGACTAGCGGTGTCTGGCAGGAAGACGCCGACCTCACATCAGGCGGCGGCACCATCAGCAGTACCCAACTCAACAGTTCCGACGTGATCACCTTCCACAGTTACGCCCCACCGGCCGACTTCGAAACACGGATCGGCGCGCTCGCCGCCCTGGGCCGGCCGATCCTGTGCACCGAGTACCTGGCGCGGACAAAGGGCAGCACCGTCGAGGGCATCCTGCCGATCGCCAAGCGACACAACGTGGCGGCCTACAACTGGGGCTTCGTCGCGGGGAGAACGCAGACCTACTTGCCATGGGATTCCTGGGACCATCCCTACACCGCTGCCCCGAAGTTGTGGTTCAGCGACCTTCTGCAACCCGACGGCAGCCCCTACCGCAACAGCGAGATCCAGACGATCCAGCAACTCGCCGGTAGGGGCGGCGCCGCCTAGCCCAGCGACCACAACCGCGCAGGGCCATGCGGCAGGCCCAGTAAGCCGATCGAGTCAGGGACTGACGATCACACCGGAACTCGGCGGTTGGTCACAATCGAAGCGAAGATGGCAGCCACCATTACCAAGGCCCCGAGTCGTATCCAGGTGTCGCTGGCGTCGCCATGGATAGTCTCGTAGCCGATCTGCTGCTGAAGGCTGGAGTAGACGCGCTTCAACTCGTCGAGACTGCCGGCGTGCATTGCCTCACCACCGGAGATCTCGGTAATCCGCTGTAGCGTCACGTCGTCGACAGGGACGGCTACCTGAACACCGTCGATCTGCACGGTCCCGTCCGGGGTACCGAACGAGATCGTGGAGATGGACACCCCTTGCTCTTTGGCGGCACGGGCCGCGGTGTAAGCGCCCCGGGGCGCGTCCGGATCCGGTGGCACGTTCTCTGCCCCGTCGGACTCCAGCACGATGTGCGCGGGAACCGGGGTGTCGCCGCCGCCCGTTACAGCGCTGAAGCTGGCGATGGCTTGCAATGCCGTGAAGAGTCCTTCTCCTGTCGCCGTGCGCTCCTCGGCGTGTAGCGAGTCGATCGCCGACTTCATGGCGGAGCGGTCGGTCGTCGGGGCCAGCAGCATCGTCGCCGTACCGCCGAATGAAACCAACCCCATGCTTATCCCTGGCGTCAGCTCGTCAGTGAACTGTTTACCAGCCTCCTTGGCGGCGATCAGTCGAGTCGGCTTGACATCGGTCGAGACCATCGATTCGGACACATCGATAACCAACATCACCACCGCACGGTGGAGCGGATTTCGCACGTTGTGGGTCGGTCCCGCCAGTGCGACCGTCAACATGACCAGTGAGAGCACCAACAGAATCGCCGGCAGGTGGCGCCACCGAGCGGCGCGTTGTACCGGCGCGATGCTGGCCAGCAGCTCCATATTGGTAAAGCGCAACGCCCGACGTCGACGCCGAGAGAACTGCACGAGAACGTAGAACGCGACCAGCGCCAACACGACGACCAGATAGAGAAAGAGTCCCGTGTGCACGAAGCCCGAGATCGCCAATGGACCCAGCAGCGGCACGTTCATCTGGCGGGTGGCCGTCGGTTGATCGTCAATGCGAATGCTGCGGCGGCCCCGATATCGATGGAAAACGTCGACATGGCTAGCCCCAATACGAACATCGACGGACGCTCGAAGCATGTCGGCGCGATCGGCACGGTGCCCGGCATCGTCAGCAAGGCAGGGTCACCGTCTTCATCACGCGGTCTCCTGTCGTACGGATTGCGAGATCTGGACGTAGTATACACTTGCGCAAGTGTTTGATTATCTAACGTGACACGCCATCAACTTGCGAGGTGCTCGATATGAAAGCTCCCAAGCCGCGGCAGGCGACGATATGGCAGCATGTCGCGTCTCGACAACCGATGACCAACAATCAATTGTCACAGCGCCAGAAGTGCTGGGTGCCAGCCTGATTCCGCACGGTGGAGGCGCAGTGGCCATCTTGATTGCCGGCATGGTCTGCGCGGTGATTGCCGCAACAGCAGCTTTGGAGATGCACCGCAACATGGTCGCGTGGATGGTCGCCACCTTCGTCGGCACGGTGTTGTTGCTCGCCGCGGCAATCGACCTGATGACGTAATCGGTTCCGCTCAAATACCTTGTAGCTCATGCTAATTAGCCGACCCCCCGTCAAGGACGAGTTCGTCGCCGGCCGGTGGGCGCTCGGTGATCGCCACCTTTCACACGAGACCTCATTCGGATCTGAACTCCTCGTAGAGTGACAGCCGACTAATCCACGCAGGGGATAGTCGTGCCGTCGAGTGGTTTACCCTGATCCGGGCTGCCGACCGAAGGGTCCGCGGAATCGGAGTTGGCGTCACCGATTTGATGGAGCGCGTCGACCGGCTGGTCGAATGCAGGTGGCAGCACGAAGTCGTGACCAAGGGTGACAACCACGTGGCCGGCCTGTAGCGCGGGGTCTGCGCGCGGTTCCGCAGCTATTCCCAGCAAGCTCGCGGCCGCGGCGGCGTCCGCATCAGCTCCAGCACCGAAAGTAACTGATGTGTCGGTGGATTCACCCGCAATGGGATTACGTACGTCTCCTGCGGCGTACCCGCGTTGAGTCAGGAACTCCGAGACCGAACCCGCCAATCCGGCCGTGTCCCCGGCATTTATCACGTCAATCTTGCTCGACTGTGGCGGGCGGGCGGGCGGCCCTCCGTTGAACGCAGCCGCCACCTGCGCCTTGATCGCCACAGGGTCGACGATGTTGACGTCCTCGTCGTTGACGGTGTCATAACGGACTACCGGCAGGGTTTGAAATTGGACATCCCGACTATCGATGGCTCCGATGCGGCTGAACCGGTCCTGATCCCAGCCGGTCGACAGGACGACATCCTTCTGGACGATGGCGATCAGACTGTTGAGCTTGGTGAAATCAACGAGTGAGTCGGCGGACCGCAGTTGCCGCATCACCGAGACGAGGAATGCCTGCTGGCGGTGAGTTCGATCGAGATCACCGTTGTCCAGGCCGTGCCGTTGCCGGACGAATGCCAATGCCTGTGCAGCATCTAATGTTTGGGGGCCCGCAGGAAAGTCCGCACCCGAGTACTCGTCCTGCACCGGATTGTTCAAACACACCTGGATCGAGCCCAACGCAGAGGCCAAATCATAGAAACCGGCGAGGTTGACCTCGGCAAAATTGTCGATCGGTTGGCCCGTCAGGTCACGCACCGCCCGCAGGGTCGCCGCCCGGCCGGCCTCGCGTCCTTTGCTTTCCAAGATCGCCTGATCACCGACCCCTTCGTCAACCAGCGTCTGCTCAGCGGCCGCCTTGGCCAGCCCGTACGCCTCTTTGATCTTGATGTGGTCGTAACCCTCGATGCCGTCAGCAGCCACGTAGTCGTCGCGCGGAATAGAAAAGGCGGTCACATGATTGTCGGAACTGATATGCGCGAGGATCAAGGTGTTGGTGTTGTAGCCGCCCGCATCCGAGTCACCTGCGTGGAGCTGATCCAAGATGGCCTGCGATAAGTCGTTGCCCTGTTGATCCTTCCGCGAGTCCAACCCGATAAGAAGAATGTTCATCTCGCCGGGCGCGGACCGCGGGGAGTCGATACCCAAGGCATGCGAGATCGTGATGCCGGCCAGGGCGTGATGCGAGCTCCACCACAACATCCCGATCAGCGCAACCACCAACGCTGACGTGGTCGCCATCCCGAACCGCACGATTCGCATTGCCATTTCCTCGAATTCGCCTAGCCGTGCCGGAGTTCAACAGCTTTGTGAAAGCACTTCCGCCCGAAAGGAGAGGCGCCGCTCGCGTCATGTCGACGTCCACCTCCCCAATCTCGCCTTCTGACAGATTTCCAGACAGTGCCACCAGTAAATCCGAACGTGGAACAACAGTCAAACACTTGCGCAAGTGTTTTCGGTCAGTCAACATTGCTTCGCACGGAAGGGAGCCCTGTGAACAAGCAGCCGCCGGCATCGCCGGCCGCGTTGATATCACCCGAGAAGCTCTACGACACCGCCAACCTGTTCGGGTTGCTGTCGGCGACCGCGCGGCTACACATAGTCTGGTTACTCGCGGACGGCGAGCACGACGTCGGAACCCTGGCCGAGGCTACTGGCCACAGTATGGCTACCGTCAGTCAGCATCTCAGTAAGCTCAAGCTCGCCGGCGTGGTGCGTGCCCGCCGGGACGGTAGGCGTCAGGTTTATCTCGTCGAGGACGCCCAGGTTGTCAATCTCGTTCGAACGGCGTTCGGCGAGCACCGCCAAGATCTGACTGAACCCGCGCGCAGACTGGGCAACGCGCGCTGACACCCGCCCATCGTGACAACAATCCGGCAATTCCGCACTGCTGGTGAAGGACTGATGGCGGACGGCGAATCCCGAAGTCCGCTGTGACTTCCCCGGAACCACCAGGCGCCGCAGTGCACGATGGCATTGCACGATGGCATTCCACGAGGCCGCCGCTTCAACAAAGACTGCCCTACGTCCCCGCCATCGGGGACCAACGGCACTGGTAGCGACACCTGCGCTCAGAGACGATGAGGATGAGCGACGGAAGCGGTGGTGGAGATGCCTCAACACTTGGTGGAGACCGATGTCATCAGGAGCGCGATCGGCCTGGCCTCACGGGCGCCGTCGCTGCACAACACCCAACCTTGGCAATGGGTCACCGACGGTGTCGAGTTGCAGCTGTACCTCGCGCGCGGACGCATCGTGCGGCACACCGACGCCGCCGGCCGGGAGGCGCTGATCAGCTGCGGCGCCATGCTCGATCACGTCCGGGTGGCGATGGCCGCGGCGGGTCGGCGCACAACCGTCGAACGGTTCCCCAACCCGGACAACCCCGAACACCTCGCCACGCTGACCTTCAGTCCGCTGGACTATCCAGCCGATTCCGTGCAGCTCATCGCCGACGCGATCGTGCTCAGACGCACCGACCGACTGCCATTTCACGCCCCCGTCGACTTCGGGCGCGTCGAATCAGTGCTGCGGCGAGCGCTTGCCACCACCAGGGTGCGCCTCGACGTGCTGGTCGACAAGGAACGGCAGGACCTTGTCGAGGCATCGCGCGTCAGCGAGGCCGCCCGGCGGTTCGACACCAACTATGGCGCCGATCTCGATTGGTGGACAGCGCCTTTCGGGTTGGATTCTGGGATTCCACGCACCGCACTACCGTCGGTACCCGAAGCGGATCGGGTGAACATCAACCGGCATTTCCCGGTCGGCCCGTCCGGGGACCGGCGAGCGGCGATCACCCACGATGAGTCCACTGTGCTTGTCCTCTCGACACCGGACGACTCCCGCGCCGCCGCCCTGGAGTGCGGTGAGGCACTGTCGCAGGTGCTCCTCGAATGTACGTTGGCCGGCCTGGCCACCTGCACGATCACCCATCTGACCGAAGACCCGTCAGCGCGCAAGGTGCTGGCCGGCCTGATCAGGCACGCCGGCGTGCCGCAACTGCTGATCCGGGTCGGGCGAGTGCCCACCCTGGAGCAGGGCGCACCGGTCACACCACGCAGGACTGTCGACGACATTCTGTGGGTTCGGTTCTGACCCTTGACAATCGGTCCTAGGGCAGGTCCTGGTCGCTGAACTGTTCCCTCGGCACCACAACCATCGGAACTTCCAGAACTCGCAGCATTTTCGCGGCCGTCGAGCCCAGGAACAACCGCCGTGGCGCACCCAGCCGACTGGAACCGACCATGATGATATCGCCGTCGTGCCAATCCAGTTTGTTGACCGCGGCCTCGACCGTTGGCCCGTCGACGATAGTGGCTTCCACCGGGAATCCTTCCGGCAAGCCATCTTTGGCCGAATTTAGGGTCTCGTTGGCGTGTCTGATGGCACGTTCGTGCACCGATTCGTTGTCACCGCGTAGTGATCCGTACATCGGGTCGAGAGCCACCAGCGATACTAGCCGCAGCGGGGTACCCGCGGCCGCGCTGGCCCTTACTGCCGTCTCCAGCAACAGGTCAGCACCTTTGCGTCGGCCCAGCGCGCAGGTGACCTCACGCACCCGGTCGACCTTCGAATACCGGGTACCGCGCGGAGCGAGCGCCAGCGGCACCGGCGCGGAGTACAACAGGTCGGAGGTGACCGAGCCGATCGTGTAGCGGCCCATCAGTCCATCGTGGGCCGCCCCGACGACGATGGCGTCGGCTTCCAGGCGCGCGGCCTGCTGGATCAGCCCCTCGGCAAAGGACTCGTTGAAGCTGATGTGGGTGTCGACCTCGATATCCTCGGGCACGGTCGCCGCCGCGTCGTCGAGCCACTTCTGCGCCCGCTGGAACAGGATCTGCTCGTATCCGCCGACGGTGACGAGATCGGGCAGGAGCCGATCGGTCGGGAGCACGATGCACAGATCGATACGCGCCTCCAGCGTCCGGGCCAGCCGGACCGCGAGGGTCAGTCCGTCGTCACCACTCGGGGTGGCCAGGTAGCCAACTATGAGCCTCATCGGCGATAACCACCTTTTCCCGAACCGCGTTATACGGATGTGTCTGCGGACATCCTGTCAACGCGCGCGACCGTGCACCGGCAGTTCGCGGAAATCAACCAGCCGCAATCGAATCCGTGGCACACACAGCTACTCCGAGAAGGTCGCGACACCGTCTTCGAGGACAAGCCGCGCCCCAGAGCCGTCGGGCGCCGCAGCCTCGGTGGTGAACACTGCGTGGCCGGGCTCCGTCCGCCAGATCGACGTGGTCAGGGTTTCCCCGGGAAACACCGGCGAGGTGAAGCGCGCTTTGATCCCGGTGACGCGCGAGGCGTCACCCTGCCCCAGGTCGGCAACCAGCGCGCGTCCCGCGAAACCATAGGTGCACAGGCCGCGCATGATCGGTTTGGGGAAGCCCGCCAGAGTCTGGGCAAACCATGGATCGCTGTGCAATGGATTGCGGTCACCGGAGAGCCGGTAGATCAGTGGCTGATCCTCCCGGGTCGGCATGATGGTCCGGGAATCGGCGGTGCGGTCGGGGATTTCAGGAGCTGTCGCGCGCTCGCCCTGGACGCCACCGAAACCGCCGGCCTTGCGGATGACGAAGGTCGAGAGTGTCTCGGCCACCAGCTCAGAGGTCACCGAGTCGGTGCCGGTGGCACGGAGCACGATGATGGCGTTCTTGCCCTCGCCCTTGTCCTGGATGTCGGCGACTTCCGAGGCGACGCTCAGCGACCCGGTCGCCGACAGCGGTTTGTGCAGGATGATCTCCTGCGAACCGTGCAGCAGCAGACCGAAATTGAAGTCACCCACCTTCGCGAGCGCCGGGAATCCCATACAGGCGATGACGGCGTAGGTCGGCAGCACCTGCTGAGGGATGTCGTGGCTGTTCTCCGTGGTGAAGGCCAGATCCGCGGTGCCACAACCCACGCCAAGGGCGTAAAGCATGGTGTCGCGATCGGTCCAGGAGAAGGTGTGTGGGTCAACCGTGGCGCCGACGGCGGTGGGATCGATGGGCATGACCTCGATAATTGCAGACCCGGTTCAGCAGACGAAGACTGACCATGGCTACATGAACGTCGTGGCTGAGACGTTGACCGACATCCTGGAGTTGTTCACGATCGAGGACGTCGGGGGTGGCTCGTTCCTCGGACGGCAACCAGACGGTCGTGATCGGGTTCGGGTGTACGGCGGTCAGGTCGTCGCCCAGGCGATGATGGCGGCAGCGCGCAGCGCGCCGACGCGGCAGATCCACAGCCTGCACGTCGCGTTCCTACGGCCCGGTAATCCGGCGAGTCCACTGCAGTATGACGTGACCACGCTGCGAGAAGGGCGGACCTTCTCCACCCGCCGGGTGTCCACCAGCCAGGCCGGCGTGCTGATCATGGAAGCGATGATCTCGTTCATCGAAAAGATCGACGGCGACGACTATCAGCACCCGATGCCCGACGTCCCGGCCCCGGAGACGCTGATCCCGATCGCCGATGCGTTGAAGCCGTACGCCGACGAGGAGTACAGCACTTTGGTGCGCAATCAGGCGTTCGAGATGCGCTATGTCGACCTGCCGCCACGGATCTCGGTCGACGGGCAACCGCCCGCGGTAGCGGTCTGCCGACTGTGGCTGCGCGCCGACGGCGAGGTACCTGCCGAGGTGCGCGACGATCCGTTGCTGGCGAACTGCCTGCTGGCCTACGTCAGTGACTGGTCGATCCTCGACCCGGTGCAGATCGGCGTCGGCAAAACCTGGCAAACCCTGGATGCGATGGCGTCGCTGGATCACGCCATGTGGTTTCACCGGCCGGTCGATTTTTCTGACTGGCTGCTCTATGACCAGCAGTCCCCCAGTGCAATCGGGGGCCGAGGTCTGGGTTGTGGCGCGATCTACAACCGCACGGGCGCACTGGTCTGTACGGTGACCCAGGAGGGATATCTGGGCAGGCTGAAAAGACGGAGCTAGATGCCACACGTATCGCGAAGAGTGTTCGGCAAAGCCGCTGCGGCAGCAACTGTGGCGATGGTGGTCGCCGCGTGCGGTTCGACGCCGGCCGCTCCCCCGTCGATCACGGTGACGTTCATCCGTCACGCCGAGTCCGAGGCCAATGCCGCCGGTGTCATCAACACCGTGGTGCCCGGCCCCGGCCTCACCCCCGAGGGCGGACAGCAAGCGCAGAAGGTCGCAAATGATCTGCGCGGCAAGAACTATGACGGCGTCTTCGCTTCGGCGATGGTTCGCACCCAGGAGACTGCGGCTCCCCTGGCGAAGGACCTCGGCAAGCAGGTGCAGGTGCTGCCGGGGCTCAACGAGATCTCCGCGGGCCGGTTCGAGGGAGAGTCGGGCGCTGGCGCCATGGCCGCGTACTTTGTCGCGCCGTCGGCGTGGCTCAAGGGCGACCGCAACGCGGCGATTCCCGAGTCGATCAACGGTAACCAGTTCAACAACGACTTCACCGCGGCGGTGCAGAAGATCTACGACAGCGGCGACAAGAATCCCGTCGCCTTCTCCCATGGCGCGGCGATCATGGTGTGGACGGCCATGAACGTCACGAACCCCAAGGACAGCCTGCTGACCACACATCCGCTCCCCAACGTCGGTCGGGTGGTGATCCGCGGAAACCCCACGACCGGCTGGACGCTGGTCAGCTGGGACGGTCTGGATCAGACCGGAAGCTAGCGCGTCGGTCCGAGTTGTTGACGTTTGCCCGGCGACGGGTCACGATGACTCGCATGAATTATGTCGTTACCGGCGGTACCGGGTTTATCGGCAGCCGTGTCATCACCCAGATCCTGGCGACCGAACCCGACGCAGTGGTCTGGGTGCTAGTCCGGCCCGCCTCGCTGGGACGCTTCGAAAACCTGTCAGCCCGGTGGGGTGAGCGCGCCAAAGCGCTGGTCGGCGACCTGACGGCGGCAAATCTCGGGTTGTCCGCGGAAGCGGTCGCAGAGTTGGACTCCGTCGAGGCCGTGGTGCACTGCGCCGCGATCTACGACATCACCGCCGGTGAAGCGGAGCAGCGGGCCGCCAATGTGGACGGCACCCGCGCCGTGATCGGGCTGGCGAAAAACCTTGCCGCGACGCTGCACCACGTGTCGTCGATCGCGGTGGCGGGCACCTTTCCCGGTGAGTACAGCGAGAACGACTTCGACGTCGCGCAGGAATTGCCGACGCCTTATCACCAGACGAAATTCGAGGCCGAGCAGCTGGTGCGGTCCACCCCAGGGCTGCGCTATCGGGTGTACCGGCCCGCCGTGGTGGTGGGCGACTCGCGGACCGGTGAGA
The DNA here is from genome assembly GCF_025822605.1 of Mycolicibacterium komossense. Classification (GTDB taxonomy): domain Bacteria; phylum Actinomycetota; class Actinomycetes; order Mycobacteriales; family Mycobacteriaceae; genus Mycobacterium; species Mycobacterium komossense. The sequence continues at coordinate 328,199 of NZ_JACKTY010000029.1, forward strand.
TGGACAAGGTCGACGGGCCCTACTACTTCTTCGGGGTGCTGGCCCGGTTGGCGGTGCTGCCGAAGTTCACGCCCATCGTGCTACCGGATTCCGGCCGGACCAATATCGTGCCGGTCGACTATGTCGCCGATGCCCTGGTCGCTCTGCTGCATGTCCAGGGACGCGACGGCCAGACGTTCCATCTGACCTCGCCGGAGTCGATCGGTCTGCGCGAGATCTACCGCGCGGTGGCACCCACCGCCGGGTTGCCGCCGCTGCGGGCCACCCTGCCGAAGGCGGTGGCCGCGCCGTTCCTGGCGGCCCAGGGGCGGGCGAAGGTGTGGCGCAACATGGCCGTCACTCAGCTCGGCATTCCTGCCGAGATCCTCGACGTCGTCGACCTGGCTCCGACGTTCAGCACCGAAAACACCCGAGATGCACTGCACGGCAGCGGGATCGAGATTCCCGAATTCGCGTCGTATGCTCCCGCACTGTGGCGATACTGGGCGCAGTACCTTGACCCGGATCGCGCCAGGCGGGTCGATAAGGACGATCCGCTGGCCGGACGGCACGTCATCATCACCGGCGCCTCCAGCGGGATCGGCCGGGCCTCGGCGATCGCGGTCGCCGCGCGCGGTGCGACGGTGTTCGCGCTGGCCCGCAGCGCCGACGCGCTCGACGATCTGGTGGGCGAGATTCGCGCCGACGGCGGTCAGGCGTACGCCTTCACCTGTGATGTCACCGATTCAGCGTCGGTTGACCATACGGTGAAGGACATCCTCGGCCGATTCGGGCACGTCGACTATCTGGTCAACAACGCGGGCCGGTCGATCCGCCGGTCGGTGGATGCGTCCACCGACCGGTTACACGATTACGAGCGCGTCATGGCGGTGAACTATTTCGGTGCGGTCCGGATGGTGTTGGCGCTGCTGCCACACTGGCGAGATCGCCGATTCGGTCATGTGGTCAACGTGTCCAGCGCCGGCGTGCAGTCCACCTCCCCGCGCTATTCGGCGTATCTGCCGAGCAAGGCCGCCCTCGACGCCTTCGCCGAGGTGGTGTCCACCGAAACACTCTCGGATCACATCACTTTCACCACGATTCATATGCCGTTGGTCCGCACGCCGATGATCGCTCCGTCGCAGCGATTGAATCCGATCCCGGCGATCAGTCCCGAGCATGCGGCGGCGATGGTGGTGCGCGGCCTGGTGGACAAGCCGATCCGGATCGACACCCCGCTAGGCACCTTGTCGGACGCCGGACGGTATCTGACCCCGAAGTTGTCACGGCGCGTACTGCATCAGGTGTATCTCGGGTATCCGGATTCGGCGGCCGCTCGCGGGGTGGGCGGGAGCCAGCCCAGCGTAGTGACTCCGGAGCGCGCCGAGCGCGCCAGACGGCCGAAGCCACCGACCCGCGCCGCGCGGGCTGTGCGCGGCTTGCGGGTGCCGCGACCGCTGAAGACGGTGGTGCGACGCGTGCCCGGCGTGCACTGGTAGCCCGCGCCCTGGCCACGAAGGTGGCGGTAGTGTTGCGGAATGACAAGTGCGGCAGGCCCATCCGCAGCGCCGCCGCTTCCGGTGTTCGCCGACGTCGACACGGGCGTAGACGATACTTTTGCCCTGGCCTATCTACTGGCCAGCGATGACGCCGAACTCGTCGGCATCGCCTCCACCGGCGGCAACGTGCCGGTGGAGCAGGTGTGCCGCAACAACCTGGGCCTGCTAGAGCTGTTGGAGGTCTCCGACGTGCCGGTGTCCTGCGGCTCTCCCCAACCGTTGAGCGCGCCGCTGCGCACAGCCGAGGACACCCATGGGCCGACCGGACTCGGCTACGCCGAACTACCGGCGACCGATCGAGTGCCGACAGCCCACGACTCAGCCGAGGCGTGGATATTGGCTGCGCACGCATATTCCGGTGAGCTGGTCGGATTGGTCACCGGCCCGCTGACCAATCTGGCGCTGGCCTTGCGCGCCGAACCTGCCCTGCCGACAATGGTGCGCCGACTGGTCATCATGGGCGGATCATTCGACTACCGCGGCAACACCACACCGGTATCGGAGTGGAACATCGCCGTGGACCCGGAGGCTGCCGCCGAGGTTTTCGCCGCTTGGGGTAACGCCGGACTGCGTCCAGACACCCATGAGTTGCCCATCGTGTGCGGCTTGAACCTGACCGAGAGCATCGTGCTGACTCCGAAGATCCTGGCACGACTGGCGTCGGCGGCGGACTCCCACAGCATGACGATGAGCGTGCTCGATGAACGCGGCTACCGTTCCGCAGCGGCCAACCCCCTGATCCGGGTCCTCGAAGATGCGATGCGGTTCTATTTCGAGTTTCACTTCGACCAGGGCGAAGGATATCTGGCACACCTACATGACCCGTTTGCCGCGGCCGTCGCGTTGGACCCGGGGCTGGTGACAACCCGGACCACTACCGTCGATGTGGAACTGGACGGCACCCTGACCAGAGGTATGACGATCGCCGACTGGAATGGGCACTGGGGGCGCCCACCCAACGCGTCGATCGCCGTCGCCGGAGCAGCCGGCGCCACGGCGCCGTTGCCGACGGTGTTCTTCGACCGATTCATCGAACGGGTCGCCCCGTTCGCCCGTCGCTTCGGGTAACAGCTTTTATCGGCTATTCATAGACCCCCTCCACGTACCATCGGCTGCGCCGGTAGCACAGCAGGAGCGCCGGTCCGGATTCGCTTGCCGCGGAACCACTTTCCAGCAACACCTGGACCCGAGCAGTGCGTCCGGCCTGCTCTGCCTTCGGATCCCACCACCGTTCGTCTACCGACCACGGCCCTGCCCACCAGCGCAACCGACCCGCGAAGACGAGATCGACACCGGAACGGGATGGTCCGCCGTTGCGACGGGCGGGACTACCCGGATCCGCCGGGGTGTCCAGCTGCGCGGGTTCCGCCGAGAACAGGCCACGGCCGGTCACCCGGACCGGATTGCCCTGCACATCAAGCAGTTCCACCGGATCGTCGAGCAGCACCGTCGGCGACGGCTCCGGTAACCGTCCCGGCCACGGTTGGCTGGGGTCGGCACGCGGTGTGAGTTCGTCCCCCAAGGGCACCCAGGTGATGCGTTCGGCGGGCCCGCGACCACCACTGAGCACCGGTATCTGCACAGCTTCGGGGCCAAGAAGCCCCTGCACCCGGATCAGTGCACGCCTGGCCCGCAGCCGGTCATCGTCACCGGCGCCACCCCACAGCGGTAGTTGCAGTGCACCCGCGGAGACCACCTCGACCGGCTGCAACCGCAGTGAGGTGATGGGGGCCGTCGGCCGATCACCGGCATGGCGCCTGTTCAGCCAGCCGTCCAATTGCCAGCGGACCCGATCGGCGGTGGCATCCTCGGTCAACGGTTCGGCACACCGCCACACCCGGCTCAGCTGTTCGCCGTTGGCGGTGACGGCGTGAATGGCCAGCCGAGTGCACCCGACACCGCCCGCCTCCAGAGTCCGGTGCAACTGACCGGCCAGCGACCGACCAGCGAAGGCAGCGGCGTCGATCCGGTCGATCGGCGGATCGCAATCCATGACGGCGTCGAGCTCAGGGAGTGGTTCCCGGCCAGAAGGGCCCCGCATCGGTTCGGCCCGCGCCAGCCGGTGCGCCACCAACGCGTCCGCACCAAACCGCGACACAACATCCGCCCGAGTCAGCGCAGCGAACTGGCCGATGGTACGAATTCCCATGCGCCACAAGAGATCTACCAGATCGTCGCGGCCAGGCGCCGAGAGACTGGGCTCGGTGGCGAGCTGCCGAATCGACAGCGCGGACAAGAACACCGCATCCTCGCCCGGTTCGATGACCCGACCTGCCCTGGCCGCGAAAACGGCCGTAGGCAGTTGATCGGCGATCCCCACCTGACATTCGGCCTGAGCCGCCGCCACCGCGTCGACCAATTTTTCCGCAGCAGCGTGTTCGGATCCGAAATAGCGCGCCGCTCCGCGCACCGACAGCACCAACAGCCCGGGCCGCAGCACCTCGGCACGCGGCACCAAGTCATCCACCGTGACCGTCACCCTTTCGAAGAAGCGGGCATCACGGCTGGGATCGGCGGCCACGACGTGCAGATCCGGACAGCGCGCCTGCGATTCGCGCCTGCGCAGCCCACGGCGCACGCCGGCCGACCGCGCCGCCGACGAACAGGCGATCACCCGATTCGCCAGTGTCACCGCGACCGGCGCGGTCGCCGGTAAACCGACCGCAGCTGCGGCGGCCACCGCAGGCCAGTCCATGCACCAGATCGCCAACACCCGTGAGGACACGTCAACCCACCCGCGCCCTCGTCCGTGCCCCAGGCCCGACCATCCGTCCCCTGGCCCGCATCGCCAACCGAACCCGACTGATCCGACCGACACCGGGCACCGAACCACCTGACATCTCGTAACCACAGACCCTGGCGTCCAGCCGGATCGGTGCACCCTGCCAGTCGCCGCCCGTGACCAGCAGGGTGCACCCCTTATGGTGTGCGCGGGCCGTCACCGCCCTGGCCCGACTCGGCGGCACAATACGGCCGCCCAGCCCGAGCACCACCAGGTCCATCCCGTCCATCAACACCGCGGCAACCTCCACCGGATCGGTCCCTGGATCCGGGATCATCGCGAGCCGGCTCAGGTCAGCCCCCATCTCCGCAGCAGCCAGTAGCCCAGCACCCGCATGGCCGATCAGTGCCACATGTCCACCGGCAGCAGTCACCGCGGCCGCCATGCTCAGCGGAAGCGACCGTGCTCCGGTCAGCACCGCCACCGACCCCCTCGGCAATCCGGCCGGCAGCAGTTCGACCAGCGATTCGGGGATCGGCAGCAAACTATTGGAGCTGGGCAGGAGATCAGTACTGCTACTCTGACCGCGGCGCCCCGCCCCCACTTTCCCGGAGACGGCCGCCATCTTGCTACGCAGCTGTTGCAGCTGCTCAGCGCGGTCATTCCGCGCTTGATCAGGAGCAAGTGCCGCCGTCATCGCCCGCCTTTCAGCACGGTCCATATTCGCTGTGTTCGAATATATGTTCGATACGGCGAGTAAACACCCACCCACCGACAGCGTCAAGCGGCCAGAGACGCCAGATACCGACGGTGCAGATGAGGCTCACGTGCCGATATCAACGCCCGAACTGCCGTCCGAACAATATTGACTTTGACCAATGGTGTCATTGACAAATGTCACTATTTACCGTTGTATTCGAGTACTCCGAACGGAGCCAGGAAAACGGAGGTCATCGATGACAGCGTTTCCGTCGAGGCCGACGCCGACGCGGTTGCCGACGGTCCAGACCGGCCCCGAGCCTCGCGGCTCGGTCCGGTCCCGGATCACGGCGGAGATCAGCGCCAGAACGCTGCGTCAGATCAGCGCGGTACTGCCACCGGAACGGGCCTGGGGCCTGTGGGCATCGCGCCAGATCGTCGCCAACATCATGAACACCTTCGGCCCGAGAATGGCGGGAACCGTCGTCGAACCGGTCGACGAAACCCTGCCCGACGGCCGCCGCGTCGTCGGTGAATGGGTCCGCGCCGCCGGTGTCGCCGGCGTCGGCGACACCGGCTCGGCCATCTACTTCCTGCACGGCAGCGGATATGCGCTGTGCTCGCCGCGGACCCACCGACGGCTGACCTCTTGGCTGTCGGCACTCACCGCACTGCCGGTGTTCTGCATCGACTACCGGTTGGCGCCCAGGCACCGCTTCCCCACCGCCGCCGATGACACCCACGCCGGCTGGGACTGGCTGCGCACCGTCTGCGCCCTACCGCCGCAACGCATCGTCGTCGCCGGCGACTCCGCAGGTGGACACCTCGCCGTAGATCTGTTGCTGCACAACCCCACCACCCCTCGACCGGCGGCGCTGGTGCTGTTCTCACCGCTGATCGATCTGACGTTCACCCTGGCACGCGATCAGGAACAGCTACGGCGTGACCCAGCGATCAGAGCTGCCGACGCCGCTCGACTGGTCCAGTTGTACTGCGGCGACGCCGATCCGACTCATCCGCGGCTCACCCACCTCCTCGCGGCAGCAGCCACACCGTTGCCCCGCACCCTGATCCAGGCCGGCGGCGCCGAGATGCTCGTCGCGGATGCCCGCCACCTGGCCGCCAGCATCAACGCCGGCGGCGGTGAGTGCGAACTGCAGATCTGGCCCGACCAAGTGCACGTCTTCCAGGCGTTGCCGCGGTTGACACCAGAAGCCGCAGCGGCAATGCGTCACGCCGCCGGCTTCATCACCGATTCCCTGGAGGCCACCAGATGTTCGGAATGACCAAGCGCAGCCAGGACGGCGATGCGGTGATCACCGGCGCGGGCAGCGGAATCGGGGCCGCCTTCGCGCTCGAACTCGCCGATCGCGGAAACCGCGTCATCTGCAGCGATATCGACGAGACCGCAGCGCAACGCACCGTCAGCGCTATCCACGACAACGGTGGGACCGCGATCGCCACGCGCTGCGACGTCACACAGATCCAGGATGTCAACACCCTTGCCGCCCAGGCTCGATCATGGTTCGACGGACCGCCGACGCTGGTGGTCAACAATGCCGGTGTCGGGGCGGGCGGTCATCCGATCGGCGACATCCCGCTCGAGGACTGGGCCTGGACCCTGGACGTCAACCTGTGGGGCGCTATTCACGGCTGCCATGTCTTCGCCCCGATTCTGCGTGACGCCGGGCCCTCGAACAGGCCAAGTGGCATCATCAACGTCGCGTCCGCCGCCTCCTTCGGCGCCGCACCGGGGATGGCCGCATACAACGTCAGCAAGGCTGCGGTGCTGTCACTGTCGGAGACGCTGGCCGCCGAACTGTCCGGCAGCGGTGTGCACGTCACCGTGCTGTGCCCGACCTTCGTCAAGACCAACATCGTCAACGCCGGCCGGATCACCAGCGGATCCACCGACTTGGCGGACCGGCTGATGCGGTGGACGGGAATCTCGGCAGAGCGCACCGCCCGGATGTGTCTGGACACCTACGACCGCGGTGGCCTGTACTGCATGCCACAACTCGACGCCAGAATCGGCTGGGGAATCAAACGACTCGCCCCGCAGACCTTCACCCGCACAGTCGGTTTGGTCACCCGCATCTCCCACGCTGTCAGTTCGTAACACCCTCACAAGGAGACACAATGGCTATCGACATGGACACCATGCTCGCCAAGATCAAGGATCGGCAGTGGGCGCTGGCCGATATCGACTGGGACGCTCCCGGCGCGGAGACCATCAGCGACGAGTTCCGGCCGAAGCTCAAGGCGTTCATGGCCGATCTGTGCTGGATCGAGAATGTCGGCGCCCGCGGATTCGCCGCGATGGCCAAGAAGGCTCCCACTCCCACGTTGGCCGAGATCTACCGCTATTTCCACGCCGAGGAGCAGCGGCACGCCAATGCCGAACTGGCCCTGATGAAACGCTGGGGCATGCTCGACGACGGGGAAATGCCGGAACCGAATGTCAACATCCGTCTTGCCATCGAATGGCTTGACCGCTACGCCGACGGCATGTCACTGGCCATCCTGGGCACCGTCATCCCGATGCTCGAAGTGGCCCTCGACGGCGCACTGCTGAAGTTCCTGCTCGACGAGGTCGACGACCCTGTCTGCCACCAGGTCTTCGAGAGGATCAACAACGACGAATCCCGGCATATCGCGGTCGATTTCGAGGTGCTGAACATGATCGGTCACGCCACCGCACGCAAGTTGGCGATCGACTTCGTCGGCAACGTCGCTACTCCCGGTGTCATCATCGGCGCACTGATGTACGTCCCACTGCTCAATCGGATGCGCAACAACATCGTCGGGATGGGCCTGGAACCCGAGCGGCTCTACAAGGCCATGATGCGTTTCAAGGAGCTCGGCGGACGCAGTGAATACACCTGGCGGGTGCCGACGTATCAGATCCTCAAGCTGCACGCCCGGATGGTGGTCAACCCGAACAACCCGTATCACTGGGTCGCCAACCCGGCGGTGTGGGCCAGTGACCGCTACCCGAAGGCACTGCTGCGCCCCATCCCGTCGTGGTTCAAGGAACTGACCTACAAGCCGGCGGCCTGACATGCCGATCCACGACACTCTCATCATCGGTGCCGGCTTCACCGGCCTCGGTGCCGCCATCAAACTCAAACAAGCCGGCGTCGACGACATCGTGATCGTCGAACGCAGTGACCGGGTCGGCGGAACCTGGCGCGACAACACCTATCCCGGGATCGCCTGCGACATCCCATCGCTGCTGTACTCGTTCTCGTTCGTCAAGAACCCGACGTGGTCACGCGCCTACCCCACCGGCAGCGAGATCTGCGCGCACATCGAGGATCTGACCGACCAGTTCGGGCTGCGTCAGCTCATCCGGTTCGACACCGAGATCACCGGACTGACCTTCATCGAGAGCACCGGCGTCTGGACGGCGACCACCAAGGGTCGCAAGCGGTTCCAGGCCCGCACGGTGGTGCTGGCGTCGGGCCCGCTGGCCGATCACAAGTTCCCGGAGATCCGCGGGATCGACAGCTATGCAGGCCACAAGATCCACAGCGCCGCCTGGGACCACGACTACGATTTCGCCGGCAAACGCGTCGCGGTGATCGGGACCGGTGCCAGCGCCGTCCAGATCGTGCCCGAACTGGTCAAGACCGCCGAGTTCGTCAAGGTCTTTCAGCGCACCCCGGGCTGGGTCCTCCCCCGGCTGGACCCCACAATGCCCGCGGCCGTCCAATCGCTCTTCGCGAAAGTCCCTGCCACTCAGGAGTTTGCGCGCCAAGTTCTGTTCTGGGGACACGAGGCCAGCGCGACCGCGCTGGTCTGGAAATCCCCGCTGTCATCGGTGGTCGCCCGCATCGGAAAAGCCCACCTACGCCGGGCCGTAGCCGACCCGTGGCTGCGCCGCCAACTCACGCCGGATTTCACCCCCGGCTGCAAGCGGATGCTGGTCTCCAGCGACTATTACCCTGCGCTGCAACGGGATAACTGCAAACTCATCGACTGGCCGATCGCCACGCTGAGCCCGGTAGGCATCCGCACCAGCGACGGCATCGAGCACCACTTCGATGCCATCGTATTCGCCACCGGCTACGACGTGCATCTGTCCGGGCCGCCGTTTCCGGTCACCGGACTGGGCGGCCGATCGCTGCAGCAGGACTGGTCCGGGCATGCGCAGGCCTACAAGAGCGCCAGCGCGCACGGCTACCCGAATCTGTTCTTCATGTGCGGACCGAACTCCGGCCCGGGCCACAACTCTCTGCTGGTTTTCGTCGAAGGCCAACTGGACTACCTGGTCGCGGGCGTCACCACGATTCTCGACAACGATCTGCGGTGCCTCGATGTCCGCGAGGACATTCAGCGCGCCTACAACCAACAGATCCAGCGTCGGCTGTCCCGCACCACCTGGATGTCGGGTTGCAACAGCTGGTATCTGACCGCGGACGGTTTCAACGCGTCGATGTACCCGGGCTTCGCCACCCAGTATCTTCGACAGATGCGGGAATTCCGGTACGAGGACTACACAGCCGTCGAACGCGAGGCGGGACGACGCACGACGCCCGTCAGCCGCACTGCCACCCTGGCCTGACCCGGCGACCGACAAGTTCCCGAGATGGCATCCGCCAAGGAGCCCCGCCCACCGGTCGGCCCGATCGCCAGCATCCTGGCGAACCTGCGTCGTGCGCCGCGACGTGTGCGTCGGGGTTCACAGGAGGTCATCGAGAACGCGGTGTCCCAGCTGTTCGACGTCGCGGTCCGCGCACCGCAGGCCGAGGCGGCGGCCGCCTCGGGCGAATACCGCATCGACGACCTGGCGCGGTTGGCCGGTACCACTACTCGCAACGTCCGCGTCTACCGCGACCGCGGGCTGCTGCATCCACCATTGCGGGTCGGCCGGATCGCGCTGTTCAACGACACCCATCTCACCCGGCTGCGCCTGATCACCTCGATGCTCGACCGCGGCTACAACATCTCCCACGTGCACGAGATGCTCAGCGCGTGGGAGCAAGGCAAGGATCTCAGTGCCGTGCTGGGTCTGGAATCGGCGATCGTCGGCACCTGGGCGACAGAGAAACCCGCGACCATGGCGCATGCCGAGGCCACGCAGCTGATCGACGATCCGGTCGCGTTCGAGCGATTGGTCGCCTCCGGCCTGATCCAGATCGATGACGACGAGGGCACCGCGACCGTCCTCCGCCCCACGCTGATCGAGGCGTTCAACGAAATTCGCACCTACGGCGTGGGAATCGGCACCCTGATCGATATCCATGAGCAGGTGTTCCCGTTGATCGACCAGATCAGCGGAATTCTGGTGCGCGCGGGCGCTGAGCACGTACTCGACAAGATCAAACCCGGCGAGTCACTGCCGGGTGATACCGAGATCGCCGAGCTGATCACCATGCTGGTCCGGTTCCGCACCCAGGCTGTCGCGGCGGTGACGGCGACGCTGGCCCAGTCGATCGAATCGACTATCGAGTCGCTGGTGAGCCAGTTGTTGGCCGATTTCATTGAGCAGCGGGATGATTCGGGCGCTGACGAGTAGACCCACGCGCGCGTGCCGACCATTCGTACGATTTGCCTCGGCACCACAGTTTCTGCCGGTCGACGCGGGCCGCGTCTCGCGGTGGTTACCCTGCCACACACTTCCGACGACGCCTGATCATCGGATTTCGACAACCCAGCGATAGAGAACGGCCGAATCGCACCCACACGTGGAAACCGGCCTGCGAAATGCGTATCGATGCAACACGTCATCCACTGATCTCGTAGTCACAACCGCTACTGACGGCGGCGAACGGCACCACAATGGTGAACAACCAACCGCCAGAGAGTGAATCCAAGGATGACGACAACACATGCGCCTCGGGCCGACAGGCGCCAAGCGCTGACGGCATGGGCGCTGCTCGCACCAGGGCTGCTGGTGGTCGTGGCGCTCGCCGTCGTCCCGTTGGTGCTCGTCGCGCGCAACAGCGTTGCGTCGGCCGATCAGTACGGCCGCGTCAGCGGCGGCTTCACACTCGACAACTTCATGCGGCTGACCGACCCGGTATACGCGAAGACGCTGGGCTACAGCCTCGGGATGGCGGCGCTCAACACCGTCTTCTGCCTGGTGGTCGGATACCTGGTCTCGTATTACATCGTGTCGCAGCCGGCGGGCCGCCAACCGTTGTTGCTGCTGCTCATCATCGTGCCCTTCTGGACCGACTTCCTGGTGCGAACTTTCGCGTGGATCACGTTGCTCGGATCGGGCGGCCCGGTCTTCGGGCTGGTCAAGTTGCTGGGCGGTGACGGCGGTTCGCTGATACCCAGCCAGACCGCGGTTCTGCTGGCGCTGCTCTACGCGTTCCTGCCCACCGCGGTGTTCCCGATCTACGCGTCGATGCGCGGCATCGATCCCGCACTGCGCGAGGCAGCCGCCGACCTCGGTTGCGGCTGGTGGCGTACCCACGCCCGCGTCATCGCCCCACTCACCTCGCCCGGCATCGTGGCGGCGGCCCTGCTGATCTTCGTCCCGACGCTCGGCGTGTTCGTCATCCCCGTGCTGCTCGGCGGTGGCAAGAACCTGCTCGTCGGCAACCTGATCGTCACGCTCTACACCGAGTTCCGCAATCAGCCCATGGGCGCGGCACTTTCGATGGTGGTCCTCGTCCTCATGCTCTGTTCGATCGCCATCGCGGCCCTGATCTTGAAGTACCGGAACAGGGGGACGCGATGGAGCGCGTGACCGCATGGATCGCCAAGGCTGCGATCGTATTCCTCTACGTGCCCATCCTGACCGTCGTGGTGTACTCGTTCAACGCGTCGTCGACCGCCAGCAAGTGGTCGGGCTTCAGCCTGAAGTGGTACGGCGAAGTCTTCGCCGACCGTGCCCTGCTGCGCACGCTGCAAACGAGCCTCAACGTGGGAGTCGTCGCCGCGGCAGTAGCGACGGTGGTGGGCTGCCTGACGGCCTTCGGACTCATCCGTTACCGCGTGAAGGGCCGGACCGCCTTCCTCGGTGCCATCCTGCTCCCACTGATACTTCCCGAAATCGTCTTGGGCGCAGCTCTTCTCACCGTCTACAGCAGCGTGCAACTACCGCTCGGCGTACCGACGATCGTGTTGGGCCACATCGTGATATCACTGCCACTCACCACGCTCATCCTGATGGGAGCGATTGGCGCGCTTGATGACTCGCTACCCGAGGCAGCGGCCGATCTCGGCTGCACGCCGTGGCAGACCTTCGCCCGTGTGCAGTTCCCGCTGCTGCGATCAGCAATACTCGCCGCCTTCCTGTTGGCATTCACGACGTCCTTCTCCAACATCGTGATATCGACCTTCACCAGCGGTGTCGGTTCCACCACCATGCCGCTGCGCATCTACAGCCTGCTCAAAACCGGTATCACGCCGGAGATCAACGCCCTCGGCGCGATGCTCATCCTCGCCACCGTGCTCCTGATCTTCGCCGTCGGACTCCGGCAGATGCGAAGCATCCTCGTCGGGAACGGCACCTCGGATTCCTAACGGTCACACGAAAGGCACACAGTGAAGACATCGATCACGAGCATGAAGCGCGTTGCGGCCCTCGCGCTCGCCGCCGCGTCGGCCGCCGCCCTCACCGCATGTTCGGGCGGGGGGTCGGACGACGCGAACCAGCTCAACATCTACGCGTGGGCCGGTGAGGTGCCGGACGCCGTCGTCGCGGCGTTCGAGAAGGAAACCGGTATCTCGGTCACGATCGACACTTTCGACAGCAACGAGACGATGATCTCCAAGCTGGCCGCGGGCAATGCGGGCTACGACATCGTCGAGCCCAGCCAGTACGCGGTGCAGCAACTGGTCGGCCAGGACCTCATCGAGGAAGTCGACTACTCCAAGGTGCAGGGCATGAACAACGTCTCGACCAAGTTCGTGAACCCGGCCTTCGATCCGGAGAACAAGCATGCGGTGCCATGGATTTGGGGTACGACGGGCCTGCTGTACAACGAGGCCTGCACCAAGGCTCCGTTGACGAGCTGGAACTCGTTGTTCGATCCGGCATATCGCGGCAAGATTTACATGCTCGACAACATGCTCGCCAGCTACATCGTCGGACTTCAGTCGACGGGATCGAGCGCGACGTCGACCAACGAGGCCGATATCGCCAAGGCGACCGACAAGTTGATTCAGCAGAAGCCGCTCCTGGCGGGTTACAACTCGACGAACTACTACGACCTGGTTGCCTCGGGTGACGCCTGCGCCTCCCTGGCCTGGGGCGGCGCGTCGGTCGGCAAGGTCGTCGCCGAGAACCCCGACGTCAAGTACGTCCTCCCCGTCGAGGGCGGCACCCTGTGGGTCGACAACTTCTCCATCGCCAAGGGGGCCCCGCACTCCGACGCCGCCTACAAATGGCTGAACTTCGTACTCAAGCCCGAGACCGGCGCGATGGCCACCAACGAGGGTTCCGTGGCGACGACGAACGAGGCGGCCAAGAAACTGATCGCCGATCCGAAGATTCTGCAGAACCCCGCGATCTTCGCGCCCGAGGACCAGCTGGCCAAGGCCGAGTTCATCGTGGACCCGGGTGAGGCGATGAAGTACTACCAGGACGGCTGGACCCGCGTGAAGGCCTCCTGATGAGCGCACCGGCAATCCGGCTCTCCGGTGTCACCAAGTCCTTCGGTGACACGACGGCAGTACAGCCCACGGATCTCGAGATCGGCCAGAACGAGTTCTTCTCGATCCTTGGCCCCTCGGGATGCGGCAAGACGACCTTGATGCGGATGATCGCCGGCTTCGAGACGCCGACCTCAGGCACGATCGAACTCGCGGGGGTCTCGGTCACCGGCGTGCCGACCCGCAAGCGCGACCTCAACATGGTCTTCCAGAGCTACGCACTGTTTCCCCACCTGTCGGTGGCCGACAATGTCGCCTTCGAACTCCAGGTGAAACGCGTCGGGAAGGCAGAGGTCACCGATCGGGTCACCAAGGCGCTGAAGCTCGTTCGACTCGAGGCGCTGGCCAACCGCAAGCCGGCACAGCTGTCGGGCGGTCAGCGTCAGCGGGTCGCGCTGGCGCGCGCGATCGTGGGACGGCCGACCGTCATCCTGCTCGACGAGCCACTCGGCGCACTGGACCAACAACTCCGCAAGGAGATGCAGGTCGAGCTGAAGCGGTTGCAGCGAGAAGTGCACACCACCTTCGTCTACGTCACCCACGACCAGGAGGAGGCGCTGACCATGAGCGACCGCATCGCGGTGATGTCGGCTGGACGGATCCTCCAAATCGGTTCGCCCACCGAGATCTACGAACGACCGACGTCGCGTTTCGTCGCCTCGTTCATCGGCAGCTGCAACGTCGTCGAGGGTGCCCGCGTCGGTGGGGACGTCGTCGTGCCCGCGGTCGGTACCGTACCCGCAACGACCGTCGGCGACGTCGCCGACGGTGCCGCGGTGGGGTTGGCCGTGCGTCCGGAACGGATCTCGATCACCACCACCAAACCCGAGGGCTTCGCCGTCGAGGGGGCACTGACCGAGTCGATCTACACCGGCGATGAATGGCGCTTCGGCGTGAGCACCTCTCCCGCAGCACATCTGGTGGCATCTGTCCCGAGCGCCCAACTCACCCCCGAGCTGGCGACCGTGCAGCCCGGCGGCACCGTCTGGCTCAGCTGGAGGGCCGAAGACGCCAGAGCCCTGGCCGTATGAATTCCAGAACACCACAGCCACAACGAAGTACCCAGGAAGGAGCGGTCATGCGCGTCGCCATTGCGCAGTTCGGCCCAACCACCGACGTCGACGGAAACCTCGCCGCGATCGATCGCCTGACGGCGCAGGCCGCCGCCGAAGGCGCCGGCCTCATCGTGTTCCCTGAGGAAGCGATGATGACGGTCGACGGACTGGACAAACCGTTGTCCGAGGTCGTGGACGCGACGTGGCCACGGTTCGAGACGTTCATCGCCAAACTTGCTGCCACGCATGGCATTGCGGTGATCGCTGGCGGCTACGAGCCCAACGGGACGACACGGCCCAACAACACCCTCATCGCAGTGACTCCCGAAGGCGGTGTCGCCGCCCGATACCGGAAGCTGCACCTGTACGACGCCTTCGCCTACCAGGAGTCGAAGTATGTGACGCCCGGGCCGGTGCTGCCACCAGTGGTGGAACTCGCCGGACTGCGGGTCGGCCTGGTGAACTGCTACGACCTCCGCTTCCCGGAGCTGGCACGCCATCTCATCTCCGAAGGCGCGGACCTCATCTCGATTTCCGCGGCCTGGCTCGCGGGGCCCCGCAAAGCCGATCACTGGGAGACGCTCGTGCGCGCTCGCGCGATTGAGAACACCGTCTGGGTGGCGGCGGCGGGCAGCATCGCCGAGAACTGCATCGGTGACTCTCTGCTCGTCGACCCGCTCGGCATCGTGAAGGCGTCACTCGGTGAAGAACGCGAAGCCATCGCCGTCGTCGACGTCTCGGCGGCACGCACGCAAGCAGTCCGGCTCACCTTGCCGGCACTCGACAATCGCCGGGTCGCACTGGCGATGACAGTAAGGGATTGACATGCCGATCACTCTCAACCCCGGGCCGTCGCAGGTGGACGGCGCGCTGCTGGACAAGCTCGAACGCGTCTCGTTTCCGACACTCGGGCACTACCTCGAGGAGGGATTCGTCGACCCCGCTCTGGTACGGCTCGCCGGATCCGGCCGCGTCGTGGGCCGGGCGGTGACCGTTCGCACCACGGCGACGGACTCGACGATGCTGCACCATGCCGTCGGCTACCTGGAGCCTGGTGACGTGCTGGTGATCGACACCGGCGGCGACCGGCGCCATGCCCCGGTAGGGCTCGTCATCGCCGCCGCGGCGGCGGCGCGCGGGGCGCGCGGGATCGTCGTCGACGGCGTTGTCACCGACATCGACGAGATCGCCGAAATCGGCATTCCGGTACACGCGTACGGGCTCAGCATGCTGACCACGAAACTGCAGGGCATCGACGCCGGCGGACATCACGTCGGCGTGGTGGTGGGTGGGGTCTCGATTGCACCCGGAGACGTCGTGCTCGCCGATGCCAATGGCGTCTTCGCAGCTGGCGCAAGCGTTCTCGCGGCGATCATCGACATCGCGCTGCAAGACGACGCCGAAGAGCCCGAACTCATCGAGAGGGTCCGTGCTGGCGCGCGGCTCGGCGACGAGACCGGTGCGACGACGACGATCATGTCACTTCCCGGCGCCTGACGGCGCCGCACGACGAGGAGTTGGTTTCATGTTCCTGAAGGCTGCGGTCAACGGTGGGCGCACTCGCAGCGAGGCCCCCACGGTTCCTCTGACGCCCGAGGAGATCGCGCTCGAAGCCGCGAAATCCGTCGCCCTGGGCGCTGCCGTGGTGCACGCTCACGCGCGCACGGCCGACGGTGGTCAGAGCATCCATCCCGACGACGTTGCAGCGATGGTGCGGGCCGTCCGCGCGGCCGACCCGTCGATCATCATCGGGACCACAACCGGTCTGTGGACGTGCAGTGGACACGAGGAGCGTATGCGCTTCGTGTCCGGGTGGCCCGACGGCGCGCTGCCCGATTTCGCCTCGGTCGCGTTCTCCGAGGAGGGCGCCGCCGAAGCTGCCCAGTTGGTACTGTCGCGCGGCATCGTCCTGGAGAGCGCGGTGTGGTCGATGGACGACGTCCCCAGCCTGCTCGAGTCACCGACGCTGCACGACAACGTACGGATCCTCATCGAACCCGAGACCGAGGACGCGCAGCAGGCGGTCGCCGAGTGTCGCGAGATCGCCGGGGTGCTGCGGGCCGCGGGCACGACCTGCTCGATCCTGTACCACGGCTTCGACCAGACCGCGTGGCCCGTGCTCCGCGCAGCCGTCGAGGACGGCGTAGAGGCCCGGATCGGGTTGGAAGACGTGATCTGCGGCTCGGACGGCAGTCCTGCGGACAACGAGGCGATGATCGTCGAGGCATTTACGATCGCCGCGAACCTCCCTGCCCGGTGACCGACGCCCGGCGCTAAGCTCGTCGCGAGGCGGTGATGGTTCCATGTTCGACGACACCGACCGTGCCATCATCGCGATGCTCGGCCGTGACGGCCGCCGGACCTTCACCTCGATGGCCGCCGAACTCGAGGTCAGCGAAGCGACCGTGCGTGGTCGGGTCGCGAAACTGCAAGAGCTGCAAGCACTGCGGATCGTCGCGTTGTGCAATCCGATTACGCTGGGCCACCAGTCGTTGCGGCTGATGATCGAGGTGCGCGACCACACGCCTCGCTCCGTGGCGGTGGCGCTCACGTCGATGCCGCCGATCAATCACGTGGCGCTCTGTACGGGTTCCCGCGACGTCTACGCCGAAGGCACGTGCCGCGACATCAGCCAGGTCCGCGTACTGCTCGACGACGTCCGTCGCATCCCCGGCGTGGCCACCATCGACCTGTACCTACTCACCGAGTTGTTCAAGGACTATTCGTGGGTCGGACTGCGAGGCGGCGTCGGACAGGGATCGACAGCATCGCCTCCGGGTTAGTTTTGCCGGTCGACCGCATCGCGAAAACCTGCCCACAGATAGGAGTCCTCGAGAATCTCGAGGACCATCACCGTCTCGAGTCGCTCGATCCCCCGGATCCGTCGCACGGTCTCATGCACGAACGTCGACAGATGCTCGTTGTCGGCGCAGCGCACATCGAGCACGAGGTCGTAAGCCCCGAGCGCGGCACCGACGAACTTGACCTCGGGGTGCGCCGACAGCTGGCGAGCGACGCTGGCAACGGTTACTCCGCGGACCCGGATCGAGACGTGGGCCTCGACCTCTCCCAGCCTGGTCGCGTCGGGCATGCCGACCACTTGCACGATCCCCAGCTTGCGCAGCCGGTTGTAGCGGGACCGTACGGCGGCTTCGCTGAGCCCCACGTAACGACCGATCTCGCCGAACGATCTACGGCCGTCGATACGAAGCTGGTCGATGATGCGTCGATCGAAGCTGTCCGCGGCCAAGGGATCCATGTACATGATTCTGCGTCGGATCGGCGAGTTCTGCGCGAAAACGTAGCGCATGTTCGAATCGCCCTCCTCACGAATCTTTGGGACATCCGGTGATCACCTACTTGGGGTCCGCTGTGAATGCGCTGCAAAAGACGGAGGACGGGGCGCGCGGAGCCATCCGGATCTACATTGGCAGCAGCGACATTCACCACCACCAGAACGGGACCGACGGCCATGACCAGCCCATCGAGGTTGACGAAAGTACTGATCACCGGTGCGGGCACTGGATTCGGGCTCGAAGTCGCAATGCGATTGGCCGAGAAGGGATTCGACGTCATCGCCGCCGTCGAGATCTACGCCCAGGTCCAGACACTCAAGCGCCAGGCGGCCGAACGAGGCGTCGCGTTACAGGTCGAGAAACTCGATGTCACCAACGACGGTGACCGCCGTAAGGCACTGGGGTGGGATGTCGAGATTCTCGTGAACAACGCCGGTGTGGGCGAGGGCGGTTCGGTGGTCGACATTCCCGCAGCGAACATCCGCAACCAGTGGGAAGTCAACGTCACCGGGCCTCTGCTACTCACCCAGGGGATCGCCAAGCAGATGATCAGACGTGGTGCGGGCCGCATCGTCTGGGTTTCCTCGCGCGAAGGCCTCAACGTCAACCCGTTCACTGGCATTTATGCCGCCTCCAAGCATGCCGTGGAAGCGATCGCCGAAACGATGAAGCTCGAATTGCAGGAGTTCGGGATCGAGATCGCCACAGTCAACCCCGGCCCCTTCCTCACCGGCTTCAACGACCGCATGTTCCAGACACACGAAAGCTGGGAGGACGACGCGTCACAACGACTCTTCGACTACTCCAAGCTCGCGTTCCCCCGAGCGCAATTCGACCCAGAGCCGGTGTACGCCACCATGACCGCGGTCGCCGCAGGAGAAGTCGACGCCTATCGCAACCTCGAGCCCAAATCGATGATCGAAGAGACGAAGAGTCTGATCGAGGCTCCGTGGGGCAAGAAGACCACCGATGGGCTCGGTAGCCGGCCCGATCAGATCCAGCACTCCTACGACATGGAGCCCGAAACCCCGGTCGCACCGAGTTAGGTCAGATTTGCGGTGGCATCTGACTAAAGGGCTTCGCGCACTCCGCGCCGAAGTCGAGTAGCAAGTCAGCCGAAGCTGCCGCCAGATCCGTCGTCTGCTCTCAGCTCATTGCGGCCCTCCAGGAGATCCGCGCACGCCGTCGGCGTGGACAACCTGATCGCCGACCTGCTCACGATGCTGGTGCGGTTGCTGACCCAGACACACTCGATTGAATCGACTGAACGAATGAACACCTGCGGGTAATACCACCACGACCAAATGACTAGTCAAGTCATTACGCGCCGGTACCACCGCTATGTGCTGGACAAATCGGGCGCGCGCGACAAGGTCCTACTCCACGGGCTGGTGGACCGGGTGCCACTCGAACGCGTTCATTACGAAGTTGCCCAAGCCAATGGAAAAGCACCCTTACAGGACGTGCAGAGAAAGCCCATGAATCTCATCGACACCTTGGTCGGCGAGCGGCTGTTCGTCATTGGAAACCTGATAGATAACGGCGCCCGTTTCGAGCCCTGGAATACGCCACTGCCTGCTTCGATTCAGCGCCTCCGCGATATGTACATCGACGGTTACAACGATCCCGACACTTGGCAGTGGGCCTGCTGGCTCAATCTGACCACTAAGGGTGAACATGATTGCGCTACCGCTCGAAAGCGCCTCAACAGCGCATCAGGGACCTGAGCCGGCCGCGCCAACAAAGGCATTGAGCACGACATTGCTCAACATCGCGACGTCCGGACCCAAGACAGCACGTCGGCTCGATTCAACGAACACGGATTGCTGAATGAGAATCCCACGTCCTGGAACCGAAGTTCTCGCCGCGAAATAGCTGTGCTGAGCCCAAATCCAAAGGCCCGCAGCCGCAAAGCAACCGGTGCTGCGAACCGCACCAATCCTGTCTGCAGGAGACGACACCAACGGCACTGTTTCGATATCGACAGCCCCGAGGTCGACCAACGTGCAGCCTGCGAGCTCCAACAGCATTTTCGAAGCTACAGCACCGGAGTATCCGTACACTGCGATCGTCTCGCAACCATCCCTTCCACCGTCGGGCTGCGGGCCGCAGACGGAAATCCGCCAGGGTTGGCCCGATCTGCCTTCAAGTCGGCCCGAGCGCCAACCCGCCGGGAGATCCAGGCCTACGAGCCAGCCGGGCATCTGCTCTCTCGAAAGTTGTTGTAGATCAATGACATACCGCGATACCAAACCTACCAATGATGAGGCGGTGGAAACCCTGCCCCACTCCTCCGACGGCAGATCGACTGAGCCATTGCTCGTCATGGGCTAAGCACCCACTTACCCAACTCTCCGATTCCGGCCAATATCCCGATGCCGATACCGCCGATCACACCGATTACGCCGATGTCCTCCGGGGCGACTGGCGGAGCCCCTGCCCCTATCGTTGGGCTCGGCAAGCTGGGAAAAGGTAGTGGCTCCGGTGAAGACACCGCTATCGGTGCTGGGGCCGGCAATGGGGCCGGGTTCGGCTGCGGTGCTGACTGTGCCGGTCTCGGCCGCCGGCGAGTCGCACCTTGCTTCCAGCACGACCAGACCATCGATATCTGCTTCGAGCAAACCCATCTAAAGGCTATAACTAGGACGCGCGAATCGCGTTTACACCAATTTTGAGTGCCAACAGAGAAGCGACGCAGCAACGCCTCGCCACTTGAATCTGCTGGCGTGAACTTCGGCGACCTGAGTTGGCCCGCTTGGAGCGACATTCACCGAAGCGCTGACGCAGATTCGCTCGCTAAACGGGCAGAAGGACACCCGACTTCGGTCGAGTGACCGGTGGGACACGTGTAATCCCACCGCCCTCGCGCCGAGCAATTACTCCCACTCGATGGTGCCCGGCGGCTTGCTGGTGATGTCCAGCACCACCCGGTTGACCTCCGGCACCTCGTTGGTGATTCGGGTCGAAATACGTTCCAGCACTTCGTAAGGCACCCGCGTCCAGTCCGCGGTCATGGCGTCCTCACTGGAGACCGGCCGCAGTACGATCGGATGCCCGTAGGTGCGACCGTCGCCCTGCACACCGACAGAACGAACATCTGCGAGCAAGACCACCGGGCACTGCCATATCTGCGCGTCCTGGCCGGCCGCGGTCAGCTCTTCGCGGGCGATCGAGTCAGCCCTGCGCAGGGTATCGAGCCGCTCAGCGGTGACTTCACCGACGATGCGAATACCGAGGCCAGGGCCCGGGAAGGGTTGGCGCCCAACGATTTCCTCGGGCAGGCCCAGCTCCCGCCCGACCGCGCGCACTTCGTCCTTGAACAGCAGGCGCAGCGGCTCGACGAGCTTGAACTTGAGATCAGCGGGTAGGCCGCCGACATTGTGGTGACTCTTGATGTTGGCAGTACCGGTACCACCGCCGGACTCCACCACGTCGGGATAGAGCGTGCCCTGCACCAGGAACTCCGTCTCCGCAGAGTCCGGGGTGTCCGCCATGGCGTCGCGCACCGCACCTTCGAAGGCGCGGATGAATTCGCGGCCGATGATCTTGCGCTTGCCTTCCGGGTTGGTCACACCAGAGAGCGCGTTGAGGAAGGTTTCTTCGGCGTCGATAGTGACCAGCTTGGCGCCGGTGGCCGCGACGAAATCGCGTTGCACCTGCTCCCGTTCACCCGCGCGCAGCAGCCCGTGATCGACGAACACGCATGTCAGGCGGTCACCGATGGCCCGCTGAACCAGGGCCGCCGCCACTGCCGAATCCACTCCGCCGGAGAGGCCGCAGATCGCGTGACCGTCGCCGATCTGCGTACGCACCTGCTCGACGAGAGCGTCGGCGATATTGGCTGGCGTCCACGCGGCGTCGATCCCGGCGAATTCGTGCAGGAAGCGGCTGAGCACTTGCTGGCCGTGCGGGCTGTGCATCACCTCGGGGTGGTACTGCACACCCGCCAATTGGCGGACCCGGTTCTCGAATCCCGCGACGGGCGCGCCGGTACTGGTGGCCACCACATCGAATCCGTCCGGCGCGACCGTGACAGCGTCGCCGTGGCTCATCCACACCGGCTGCATCTCCGGTAATCCTGAATGCAGATCGCCGCCAACGACTTTCAGCTCGGTGCGACCGTACTCGCTGGTGCCGGTGTGGGCGACGGTACCGCCGAGGGCCTGCGCCATCGCCTGAAATCCGTAGCAGATGCCGAACACCGGAACCCCGAGGTCGAACAGCGCAGGGTCGAGCTGCGGGGCACCGTCGGCGTAGACGCTGGCCGGGCCACCGGACAAGACGATCGCCTGCGGGTCCTTGGCCTTGATGTCTTCGACGGTGGCGGTATGCGGGATGACTTCGGAGAACACCCGCGCCTCCCGCACCCGGCGGGCGATCAGCTGGGCGTACTGCGCGCCGAAATCGACGACAAGCACAGGGCGCGGTGACGAGGACGATCCGGATTCCACTGGCCCAGTCTAGTGGTGACCGGCGGATTCTCCGTCCACGACAGCCACCGACTGGTGGTTCTGCACCGGGTTGGCGCCCATATATTGGTGCACCGCTTTGGTCAGTTCGAGAATCTGTTGGGACAACTCGATCAACTGGCAGTTCTGCTTGTCCTCTTCCTGAACCAGCTGCCACTGGTGATCAGCAATCACCTGGCGCTTCGAGTCCGCACGATTCTGGCTGATCATGACGAAGGTGGACAGAAAAATCGCCTCCAGCGAGACGATCATGGTCAGCAGCCCGAACGGGTAGGAGTCGAACCCGATCAGCGTGCCGAACACAATCCAGACGACGAACCAGACGATGTGCAGATAGACGAACGCCATCGACCCGGCGAATGTGGTGATCTGGTCGGCGACCCGGTTCTGCAGGCTGTTGGCCCGTTCCTCGGCGTGCTTGAGCAGAGCCGGGTCGAGCGACCGATGGTGTTGCGCACTCTTAGGAGCCTCGATTGACATGGCTCACGGTAACCAGCCGCAGCCGTCGCACCACTGCTGAGCAGCGTATTCACAGCGATATAACAGTCGGCTAGCCCGCCGAGGTGACCGGGGTGATCGGCAGCCGGCGCAACGCCGCGGGAGCGTCGGCGGGCACCACCGGATGCTCGGGTGCGATGGGTGCCAGCCGCCGATACGGCTCACCCTGGGCGGGGCGCTGGTCGGCCTGCCCCTTGTTGGGCCACAACGATGCCGCACGTTCCGCCTGGGCGGTGATGCTCAGCGACGGATTCACCCCGAGGTTCGCCGAGATGGCGGACCCGTCCATGACCGACAGCGTCGGATACCCGTGCACCCGCTGGTAGGGGTCGATGACACCACGGTCGGGAGTCTCCGCGATCGCCGCACCGCCGAGGAAATGTGCCGTCAACGGAATGTTGAACAGCTCACCCCAGGTGCCGCCGGCCACGCCGTCGATTTTTTCGGCGATTCGCCGCGTGACCTCGTTACCCACCGGAATCCAAGTCGGGTTCGGCTCGCCGTGGCCCTGCTTGCTGTCGAGCATGCGGAACCCGAGCTTGGTCTTCCTGGTGAACGTCGTGATCGAGTTGTCCAAGTTCTGCATGACAAGCGCGATCACGGTGCGCTCGCTCCAGCGCGTCGGGTTGAGCAGCCGCAACGTGCCCTTCGAGTCGGATCGGGCATTCTGGAACAGCTGCTTCCAGCGCGGCACGTCGGTGCCCTGCGGCCCGGCGCCGTCGGTCATCAACGTCTGCAGCAGTCCCATGGCGTTGGAGCCCTTGCCGTAGCGGCAGGGTTCGACGTGCGTATCCGCGGTCGGATGGATCGATGACGTGATCGCCACGCCATGGGTCAGGTCGAGGTCGTCGGAGACTGCCAGCCGGCCCGCACCCACGATGGATTCCGAGTTGGTCCGGGTCAGCGTGCCCAGCTTGTCGGACAGCTTGGGCAGCCGGTCCGTATCGCGCATCTTGAACAGCAGCTTCTGCGTGCCATAGGTGCCTGCCGCGAGGACCACGTGCCGCGCGGTGAACGTCTTGCGCTGTCGGCGCAGTTTGCTACCTGTGCGCGCAGTCCGGACCTCCCAGAGTCCGTCGGCCCGCTGCTCGAAGCTCTTGACCATGGTCAGCGGATGGATGTCCGCCCCAGCCGACTCCGCCAAGCCGAGATAGTTCTTCAGCAGGGTGTTCTTGGCGCCGAACCGGCAGCCGGTCATGCACGCGCCGCACTCCAGACACCCGGTCCGCGCCGGCCCTGCGCCGCCGAAGTACGGGTCCGGCACGGTCTTGCCGGGCGTTTTCTCGCCGTCGGCACCGAAGAACACCCCGACCGGCGTTTGCACGAAGGTATCCCCGACGCCCATGTCATCGGCGACTTCCTTCATGATCCGGTCGGCGTCGGTGAACGTCGGGTTCGTCACGACGCCGAGCATCCGCTGCGCCTGGTCGTAGTGCGGCATGAGCTCGTCGCGCCAGTCGGTGATGCCCTTCCACTGCGGGTCGTTGAAGAACGGGTCCGGCGGCACGTACAGCGTGTTCGCGTAGTTCAGCGATCCCCCACCGACGCCGGCGCCCGCCAGGATCATCACGTTGCGCAGCAGATGGATGCGCTGGATGCCGTACATCCCGAACTGCGGCGCCCACAGAAACTTGCGCAGGTTCCAGGAGGTTTTCGCGAAATCGAGGTCCTCGTAGCGTCGGCCCGCCTCCAGTACACCGACGCGGTAGCCCTTTTCCGTGAGCCGCAAAGCGCTCACAGAGCCCCCGAAACCCGATCCGATAATCAGAACGTCGTAGTCCGGTTCCATCACGCCATTATGAACTTACCGGCGGGTAACAATCTAGAAAGGTAACCCTAAGTATGCCGTCCCGCGAGCAGACGCAAATCACCCCGATACTGGCGGCAAAAAGGGGACTTTGTGTCTGCTCGCGAGGAAGCTTAGGACCCGACGGCCAGGCCGACCTTCTGGAATTCCTTGAGATCGCAATACCCGGCTTTGGCCATCGACCGGCGCAGACCACCGACCAGGTTCAGCGTGCCGAACGGATCATCGGAGGGGCCGGTCAGCACCTGCCGCAACGACGGCCGATCACCCACTGCGATCTGCAGCAGTGCACCACGCGGCAGCGACGGGTGCGCAGCCGCGGACGGCCAGAACCAGCCGTCACCGAGCGCCTCGGACGCTGCCGCCAGCGGAGTGCCGAGCACGACGGCGTCGGCACCGCACGCGATGGCCTTGGCCAGTTCACCTGAGGTGTGGATATCCCCGTCGGCAAGCACATGCACGTAGCGGCCGCCGGTCTCGTCGAGGTACTCGCGGCGAGCGGCGGCGGCGTCGGCAATCGCGGTGGCCATCGGCACGCTGATGCCGAGCACCTCGTCGCTGGTGGTGACACCCGACGTCGACCCGTAACCGACGATGACGCCGGCGGCGCCGGTGCGCATCAGATGCAGGGCGGTGCGGTGGTCGAGCACGCCGCCGGCCACCACCGGAACGTCGAGTTCGGAGATGAAGGTCTTGAGGTTCAGCGGTTCGCCGTCGGACGCAACGCGCTCGGCAGAGATGATGGAGCCCTGGATGACCAGCAGATCGATACCGGCCGCCACCAGCGCCGGCGTCAGCGACTGCGCGTTCTGCGGGCTGACCCGGACAGCCGTGGTCACCCCGGCCTCGCGGATACGCGCCACGGCCGCACCGAGCAGTTCGGGATCGAGCGGCGCAGCGTGGAGCTGCTGCAGCAGCCGGATCGCCGCGGACGGGTCATCGGACGCCGCCGCGGTCTCCACGACCTGGGCCACCTTGGCTTCGACGTCGACGTGCCGCCCGATCAGTCCCTCGCCGTTGAGGACACCCAATCCGCCGCTACGTCCCAGCTCGATGGCGAATTCCGGCGACACCAGGGCGTCGGTGGGATGGCTGACGACGGGGATCTCGAAGCGGTATGCATCGAGCTGCCAGGTCGTCGACACATCCTGCGACGACCTGGTGCGTCGAGACGGGACGATGTTGATGTCGTCGAGTTCATAGGTCCGGCGGGCTTCTCTGCCCATGCCGATTTCAACCGTGTCGCGCACTGGATCCCCTCTTCGCGCAAGCGCTCATCGCTAGCGGTTCCCTAGCGCGTGTAGTAGTTCGGCGCTTCGGCAGTCATCGTGATGTCGTGCGGATGGCTCTCCTTGAGACCCGCCGCCGTGATCCGCACAAACTGCGCCTGCTGCAACTCTTCGATAGTCGCCGCACCGGTATACCCCATTGCGGCGCGCAGACCACCGGTCAACTGGTGAATCACGGTCGACAGCGGGCCGCGGAACGGCACCCGGCCTTCGATGCCCTCGGGCACCAGCTTGTCTTCGGAGAGCACGTCGTCCTGGAAGTAGCGGTCCTTGGAGAACGATCCGCGAACGGCCCCGGCAGCGCCGCGGCCCTGCATCGCACCCAATGAACCCATTCCGCGATAGCTCTTGAACTGTTTGCCGTTGACCAGGATCAACTCGCCCGGTGCCTCGGCGGTGCCGGCCAGCAACGAGCCGAGCATGGCCGTCGACGCGCCGGCGGCCAGCGCCTTGGCGATATCGCCGGAATACTGCAGCCCGCCATCGGCGATCACTGGCACCCCCGCAGCCTTACAGGCCGCGACCGCTTCGAGGATCGCAGTGATCTGCGGTGCGCCCACGCCGGCCACCACGCGGGTGGTGCAGATGGAGCCCGGCCCGACACCGACCTTGACCGCGTCGGCGCCCGCCTCCACCAGGGCGAGCGCGCCCGAGCGGGTGGCGACGTTACCGCCGACGACCTCGACCCGATGGCCGGCTTCGGCTTTGAGCTTGCCGACCATGTCGAGCACCAGCCGGTTGTGGGCGTGGGCGGTATCGACGATCAGCACGTCGACACCGGCGTCGACCAGGGTCATCGCCCGCACCCAGGCGTCCTCACCGACACCGACGGCGGCACCGACCAACAACCGGCCGTCACTGTCCTTGGTGGCGTTGGGGTGCTGCTCGGTTTTGACGAAATCCTTGACGGTGATCAGTCCGGTCAGCCGGCCGTTGCCGTCGACGATCGGCAGCTTCTCGATCTTGTGGCGACGCAGCAGGCCGAGGGCGGCGTCCGCGGTCACGCCTTCACGGGCGGTGATCAACGGGGCCTTGGTCATCACTTCGGCGACCGGCTTGTTCTGGTCCACCTCGAACCGCATATCGCGGTTGGTGATGATGCCGACGAGAGCGCCTGAGCCGTCGACGACAGGGAGCCCGGAGATCCGGAACCGCGCGCACATCGCGTCGACCTCGGCCAGCGTGTTGTTCGGCGAGCAGGTGACCGGATCGGTGACCATGCCGGCCTCGGACCGTTTGACGGTCTCGACCTGCCCGGCCTGTTCGGCCACCGGCAGGTTGCGGTGCAGTACGCCCATACCGCCGGCACGGGCCATCGCGATGGCCATCCGCGACTCGGTCACGGTGTCCATCGCGGAACTGACCAGCGGCACCTTGAGGCGGATCTTCTTTGTCACCTGGCTGGAGGTGTTCGCGGTCGCAGGCACCACATCAGAGGCGGCAGGCAACAGCAGGACGTCGTCGAACGTCAGACCCAGCATCGCGATCTTGTGGGGGTCGTCACCGCCCGTCAAGACGGCGTCGTCGGGGAAGCCGTTGGCGCGCACGCGCAGGGCTGTTCCGGCACTGCCTTTGGCGTCGGAAAAAGGTTGAGACATCAGTGGGGCCTCCATCAGGCATGCCTGGAGCAAACATGCCTCCACAAACGAGCGGAGCGAATGCCCCATCCTATCGGCTGCTCCGACCGTTCCGGGCCCGCCCGGCACCTGCGCCACGCTCGGCGAACACACCGAGGTGCGCTGGCGCGATTCCAGCGTGGCTGCGTACTGTAGAGACGTGCGCGACCACCTCCCACCGGGTTTGCCGCCCGACCCCTTCGCTGACGACCCCTGTGACCCGTCAGCGGCACTGGATGCGATCGAGCCCGGGCAACCACTCGACCCGCAGGAGCGATCCGCGGTAGAGGCCGACCTTGCCGACCTCGCTGTTTACGAAGCGTTGTTGGCACACAAGGGAATTCGCGGCTTGGTGGTGTGCTGCGACGAATGCCAGCAGGATCACTATCACGACTGGGACATGCTGCGAGCGAACCTGCTGCAGCTGCTCGTCGACGGCACGGTCCGCCCGCACGAGCCGGCCTATGATCCCGAACCTGATTCGTATGTGACCTGGGACTACTGCCGCGGTTATGCCGACGCATCGCTCAACGAAGCCGCCTCAGAAAGTGACGGATATCGCTGAGGGCCGAACGGACCTTCGTTCAGTTCCCGCCCGATAAGGGCAGCTGCAATATCGGCCGGGGCATCGTCGTGGTCACCACATCCGGGGCGCGCTGCGGCGCCGTCTGAGCGACGCTCGGCGCTGCCGGGGCCTCGACCGTCTGCGACTCCGCGGCACGGGGCGCCGCGGTCGGCAGTGTGGTGGTGGTAGTCGTCGTCGGAGTGACGAGGGACGTCGTCGCGGGCGGGGTGGTCGTGGCAGCCGCCGGTGACTGTGCGGCAGACGTCGGCGCGGTCGACGAGGGTGGCGACGACGCTGACGAAGTCGACGCTGAGGCGGACGACGAAGTCGATGACGGTGCGCTGCTACTCGGCGGCGCAGTGGTCGTCGTGACCACCGGCGGCGGGGCGCTGACGGTCTGCTGCGGCGAGGGTCCCGATGACGGCGATCCCGGGAACAGGGTCTGCGGCAGCGTCGGCAACGTCATCGACGGCAATGTCTCCGGCAGCGACGGCAACGTGAAGGACGGCAACGTCATCGACGGCAAGGAGTCCGGCAGCGAGGGCAATGTGATCGCCGGCAGCGTCTCCGGCAGCGAGGGCAATGTGATCGCCGGCAGCGTCTCGGGCAACGAGGGCAACGTGATCGCGGGCAGCGTCTCCGGCAGCGACGGGAGAGTCAGTTGTTCCAGCGGTCCCGGCGCCGCACTCGGCGGCACGGTCGCCGCCGGGTCGCGCTGATCGACCTTGACCGCCAACTGATTCCATTGGTCGATCAAGTTCTGCTTGCGCGCGGTGTCGTCGACGCCCTGGACCGACGTGCTGACCGACGCGAGTTTCTGCTGGGCCTGCGCCCAGTCACCGTTGTCGATCAAGGTCTGGACCTGAGCCATCTCCTGCTGCGCAGCCAGCGCCACGCGGTCGTCACGCACGGTCTGCGGTTCCCCCAGCAGTGCTGTGCGCAGTCCGTACAGCGGATCGCCCGGACCGGCGCCACTGACCACCGCACCGAACCCGCCGATGCACAGCACGGCGGCGGCGAGCGACGCCACGATCGTCAGACCGCGGTGCCCGCCACGCTTGGCCGGCTTCGAGTTCACGCCGTCGCGCAGCGCGGCCGCGGCCTCGCGTTCGGTGACCAGGTCGGTGGCCGGGGGCCAACGGACCTCATCGCGCCAATCCGCCAACAGGGCGAACAGCTCGGCTTCGTCGGCATCAGCGGGCTGGACGCGGCGCTCGGTGGCGATCGCATCCAGGAGTTGGTCAGTACGGGCGATGGCGTCCAGGGACTCCCCGCCCGATGAGCGCCGTCCGAAATCAGCCACGGTCATATCCCGTCGCCACGACTTCGGTCTTCAGCCGCGCCAGCGCGCGGTGCTGAGCCACCCGGACCGCGCCCGGGGTGCTTCCGACGGCGTCGGCGGTCTCTTCGGCCGACAGCCCGACGACGACGCGCAGAATCAGGATCTCGCGCTGCTTTTCCGGCAGAAGCTGCAGTAGAGCGTTCATCCGCTCCCCTGCGTCGGTGTTGATGGCGAGTTGTTCGGGTCCGGCTTCATAGGAAGCGCGCTCCGGCACGACCTCGGTCGGCTCGGCGCGATTGCGCCCTGCCGCGCGGTGCGCGTCAGCTACCTTGTGCGCTGCAATGCCGTACACAAAGGCCAGGAACGGTCGTCCCTGATCCTGGTAGCGCGGCAGCGCCATCATGGCGGCCAAGCACACCTCCTGAGCCACGTCATCAGCTGAAAGACCGCTGCGTTCCGCGGTTCCGATGCGAGCTCGGCAATACCGAACCACAACCGGGCGGATGGTCTCCAGCACTTCCCGAAGCGCATCTCGATCTCCCGCCACTGCCTCAGCAACGACAGCGTCGAGACGCTCTCCTGGAATTGTCATCGACGGCGATATCTCCAACGTTACGAACCGGACACATCCCGGCGGTGCGGCACAGCTAAACAATAGCGATCAGAGACCCCGAAGACCGTTAGCGGTGGCTCCAGATCCCGCCGCGTCGTCGCACCGCTTGCGCTGCGGCGTCCTTGATGGTTTGGACTTCCCGCTCGGTGCGCGAACCGCTTCCGATGCTGTCCAGCAAGGACGCCAAGGCCCATCGCAGCGGTATCAACCCCAGGTGGCCGGTGATCTCCAACTCCAGGTCGGCGATAGCCCTGGCCTTGTCCAGACATCCTGAACTGCACAGTGCGGCGGCCAGCACCACATTGCTCTTGACGCGATGGCGCGCCGAAGTGCCAGCAGAGTCTGCCATTGCGACGCCTCGCTCGGCGTGCCGCACGGCGGTGGCGCCGTCTCCGGTCGACATGGCCAGTTCCGCAGAGACCCAGGCCAGCCGGATCGGAAGCCGGGTCACCGACGCCTCCCAAGATGCCGAAGACTCCCAAAGACCCGAAAACTCCGAAAGGTCCGATCCGGCGAGTTCGGCCTCAGCTCGGCGCAGCAGTGTGGCCGACACGGCGAACCGGCCGATGCCGAGCGCATCGGCGGCCAGACCGACGAGCGCGTCGATCCGCGCCTCGGGGTGCCCACCGGCAAGGGCCAGGGCGCGGCCGTCCCACCCGCGGGCCCGCGTGTGCCAGCCGAGTTGCCGCAGCAGCGAACCCTGCGTGCTGGACGCCAGCGAGGCGAGCGGTCCATAGGGTTGCGCCCTACGTAGGGCTGACAGTTCTGTGTGGGCGACGGCGTAGTGCCCCTGCCCTCCCGCAGCCACGGCACGTATCCACCGCTGCATCGGCGTCGTGGCTGCCGGCAAAGGCCACCGGCTGGGATCGCTACCGAAGGCGGCCGCCTGCAAGGTCGCCAAGTCACCGATTGGCGTGGGCGGATCAGCGGGAGTTGTCACCGACGCGGACGGTACCAACCACTTGGATAGGGTTTTGACGCGGGCAATAGTTAACAGTTCATCGTCTCAATGTTACGAACAGATCAACTACCTACTGGATGCTAGGAAATGCGCATGACACGCGCACGAATCTGAGCTGCGGATATACAAGATCGCTCGACCCATGGTGACCGGTCCTACCATCGAACTCGTCGCGAAACTCGTCCAAGGATGAACGTGATGTAAATTCTCAGGCTGCGCTTATGTCATTTCGCACATATGCAGCCTATTGACGGAGTTTCCTGCACCGCCCTACTTTGTCTTCACGAGTAGTCATCGGCGACAGCACTCGGATCGGTTCCACAACTCACGCGGTGTCAAACATGCGCGGGGAGAGGGGTTTTCCAAATGCCACAGCCGCAGCAGCTTCCCGGCCCGAATGCCGACATCTGGGATTGGCAGATGTCAGGACTTTGCCGGGGCGTCGATTCCGCGATGTTTTTCCACCCCGACGGAGAACGCGGCCGTGCCCGGGCGCAGCGTGAAATGCGCGCCAAGGAAATGTGCCGACGCTGCCCAGTGATCACCCAATGCAGGTCACACGCCCTCGCTGTCGGTGAGCCCTACGGCATCTGGGGTGGACTGTCCGAGTCCGAGCGCGAACTGTTGCTGAAACGGGGCATTCGCCGCACGGCCTGACCACACGGAGTCGCCAGGAGGGCCCATCCCGGTCACGGAATGGGCCCTCCTTTTGTGCGGTGTCAGCGACTTACGCCTCGAGCCATCACACGACGTCGGCGAACCTTCCAGAAGCTCCATTCCCCCAGCGTGACGCCGGCCGCGAGGGCGCTACCGATCGCCATGGCACTCAGCACCGATGCGAACCCGACAGCGTGCTGGTCATTGAGAATGGCGTAGATGCCATGCAATAGGGCAAGGCCTGGCAGCAGCGGCACGATACCCGCGATCGACACCACCAACGGAGGCGCAAGACTGCGGCGCTCCATCAGTCGGCCGACCAGGCCGATCGGCACTGCCGCGGCAAACGATGCGACCACGGCGCCCAGCCCGAGCCCCTGCGTCAGCAGAAACGCGATGGTGCCCGCCGCGCCACCGAACGCCGCGGCCACCGCAGCAGTCCGTTCGGCATAACAGGCCAATGCATACGCTGCCGCGCTCGCCGCACCGAAGGCAACGCGCGCCGGCAACTCTGCCAGCGCAGGTGGCGCCTCGGCACTGATGGCGACGAACGGCGCGCCGAACCGGTTGGCGAGGTGCAGCACCAGCGCTACGCCGGCGATCGTCGCGGCAGTCATCATGACCAATTCGAAGAAGCGACCCGCAGCGGTGACCGGGGCGCCCGAGATGAGGTCGCCGACCGAGCCGACCAGCGAGAGACCGGCCAAAAGTACGACAAGACCAGCAGCGATCGCCACCGTCGGTTCGAAATGCAGTCCCAGCTTGGGACTGAGCCAGTAGAGCACCAGCGGCGGGGCGGTCGCGATGGCACCGCCGACCGCGTATTGGAAGAAGAACGGGAGTCCGTGCCGGTTCAGCCGCCGATTGACCCTGTCGATGGTCATCGCGCTGAGAGCGCTGACGAAACACGCCAGCAAACTCGCCCCGAGAGTTCCCGCCGTGAAGAAGGCCAGCGCACCCCAGGCGAGGGTGGCGACCCAGCGCTTGTAGGGGTGCGGCGCGGTGATGATGGCATCCAGTTCGTCGCGGGCCGTCGACGACGACAGCTCACCTGCACGGATGCGCGCGATCAGCCGGTCGACAGCCGCGAGCCGGCTGAAATCCATCGAGCGGGATCGCACGGTGTGCAACGTGGTGGCTGCCGGCGAGGTGGGCCCACGGTAGGCAGCGATGTGAATCGTCGTGTTGATGACATCGACTTCGCAGCGCCCGATCCCGTACGCCGCGGCGATGCCCGTCACCTGATCCATCGTGGCGGTCGCCGGCATT
This sequence comes from Mycolicibacterium komossense, assembly GCF_025822605.1. Taxonomy (GTDB): domain Bacteria; phylum Actinomycetota; class Actinomycetes; order Mycobacteriales; family Mycobacteriaceae; genus Mycobacterium; species Mycobacterium komossense. The sequence continues at coordinate 361,148 of NZ_JACKTY010000029.1, forward strand.
CCGGATGCCATCAGAATGGCACCGATGTTCCCGGCCAGATCGAGGACTTCCCCCACCCGCGCGCTGTAGGCCTCGTCGAGTTCACGACTGTCGGCCTTGGCCAATCGCGGCAGACTGCCGGTGGGCGGATCGGTTTCCCGAACGATCCGAGTCAAAATCTCACGCTGCCGTGCCCGCCAGGGGTGGCCCGCGCGATCCCGGGTCAACTCCACCACACTGCCCTCCTCGCCACACTTGCTGTCATTCAACGCTTTTCGATTTTCACTCGCACAGTCAGAGCCGGACTAAGTCAACGGCGACCATGTAAGGAGCAAAGCTGAGTTTACTCCTGGCAGCTCCTATGATCGACCGGCTCGTCAGTGAGACTGAGCACACGCCGTTACCAGCTCCCCGCTGCGCGCGGACCCGGCGGCTCGACCCAGCTGAGCGGAACCGCGGTCCGGTCCGAACACCTCACACGGCAGGGCCGAAACGAAAGCACCCCCGGCCAGCTGGCCGGGGGTGCTTCGTCAAGACGTTCCTAGTGGGCGTGGCCGTGATGGCCGTGCCCGTGGCCGTCGTCCACAGCCTCGACCGGCTTGTCGACGACCGCGGTCTCGGTGGTCAGGATCATCCGCGCCACCGAAGCGGCGTTGAGCACCGCAGAGCGGGTCACCTTGACCGGATCGATGACACCGTCGGCCACCAGGTCGCCGTAGGTCAGGGTCGCGGCGTTGAAACCGTGATTGAGAGGCAACTCGGAGACCTTGTTGACCACGACGGAGCCGTCGAGACCAGCGTTGGTGGCAATCCAGTACAACGGCGCCGACAGGGCAGCGGAGAAGACATCCACACCCAGGGCCTCGTCGCCGGACAGCGATGCGCGCAGATCCTTCAGCTTCGCGCCGGCCTGCACCAGCGCGGAACCGCCGCCGGCGACAATGCCTTCCTCGACCGCGGCCTTGGCCGCAGCGACCGCGTCTTCCACTCGGTGCTTGCGCTCCTTGAGCGCGGTCTCGGTGGCAGCGCCGACCTTGATGACCGCCACGCCGCCGGCCAGCTTCGCCAGTCGCTCTTCGAGCTTCTCGCGATCCCAGTCGGAGTCGGTGGCTTCGATCTCGGCGCGCAGCTGGGCGGCGCGACCGTCGACGGCTTCCTTGCTGCCACCGCCATCGACGATGACCGTCTCGTCCTTGCTCACTACGACGCGCCGCGCCGTGCCGAGCACGTCGAGCCCCACATCGCGCAGCAGCAGACCGACGTCAGGGTTGACCACCTGGCCGCCGGTGACCACGGCGAGGTCGTCGAGGAACGCCTTGCGACGGTCACCGAAGAACGGCGCCTTGACGGCAACTGCCTTGAGCGTCTTGCGAATTGCGTTGACGACCAGGGTCGACAACGCCTCTCCCTCGACATCTTCGGCGATGATCAGCAGCGGCTTGCCCGACTCGGCAACCTTCTCCAACAGCGGCAACACATCCGGCAACGAGCTGATCTTGTCGCGGTGCAGCAGGATCAGCGTGTCTTCGAGGACGGCCTCCTGCAGGTCGAAATCGGTGACGAAGTAGGCCGACAGGAAGCCCTTGTCGAACCCGACGCCGTCGGTGATTTCCAGTTCGGTGTTCAGTGTCGAGGACTCCTCGACACTGACGACGCCGTCGGCGCCCACCTTGGTCATCGCCTCGCCGACCAGTTCGCCGACTTCCTCGTCACGCGAGGAGACGGTGGCGACCTGACCGATCGACACCTTGTCGGTGACCTGGGTGGCCCCGGCCAGCAGGGCTTCGGACACCGCGTCGGCGGCCTTGCTGATACCCGAGCCGAGGGCGATCGGGTTGGCGCCTGCCGCGACATTGCGCAGTCCGGCCTTGACAATGGCCTGCGCGAGCACGGTGGCGGTGGTGGTGCCGTCACCGGCAACATCGTTGGTCTTGGTCGCGACCGACTTGACCAGCTGGGCACCCAGGTTTTCGAACGGGTCTTCCAGGTCGATCTCGCGGGCGATGGTGACGCCGTCGTTGGTGACCGTGGGGCCACCGAAGGCCTTGGCCAGTACTACATGGCGGCCGCGGGGACCCAGGGTCACCTTGACCGCGTCGGCGAGCTTGTCGACGCCGGCCTCCATGGCACGACGTGCGGTTTCGCTGAACTCAATCTGCTTGCTCATAAGTTTCTTTCCCTGTGCGGAATTGGTGGCAAACGTGCGCCGCCCCGGACACCGCCCGCACGAAGATGCGGGGACGTCCGGGGCGGATCACACGGTCGTATTATTTGGAGACGACAGCCAGCACGTCGCGGGCCGAGAGGATCAGGTACTCCTCGCCGCCGTACTTGATTTCGGTGCCGCCGTACTTGCTGTAGATCACGACGTCACCGGTCGACACGTCCAGCGGAATCCGCTTCTCGCCATCCTCGTCCCAGCGGCCGGGGCCAACTGCGACGACGGTGCCTTCCTGCGGCTTCTCTTTGGCGGTGTCAGGGATGACCAGACCGGATGCGGTCGTGGTCTCGGCCTCGTTGGCCTGAACGAGGATCTTGTCCTCGAGTGGCTTGATATTGACGCTCGCCACGATGGAGCCCCTTCACTAGATTCAGGATGTGGCTCGGGGTTATCCCCGAGACCTCACACAATTTCGAGCATTACAGGTGTTCGGCATTCGTCCATGCCCCCGATGCCGTCGTCGCGGGTGCCGGCACTGAGGTTGTCCGCTTGCCACCTAGCACTCTATACACGCGAGTGCTAATGCTCAAGGGTCGGGTCTCGGCTCAGATCCGAACTGCGCCCCTCGTACCTCGGCGCTCGTCGTGCCGCTAGGCCACCTGGCCCCGCACCACCGGCAGACCCGGATCGCTCGCCACATCCAGCGGCGACGGCGTGGCACCCGCCGCCAGCAGATGGGCGGCAAAGGAGGCGATCATCGCACCGTTGTCGGTGCACAACCGCGGCCGCGGAACCCGCAGCGTCAGCCCGGCAGCCGCGCAGCGCTCTTCGGCCAGTTCACGCAGTCGGGAGTTGGCCGCCACCCCACCGGCGATCAGCAGGGTCGAGACGCCGAGTTCGGTGGCGGCCCGGACCGCCTTCATAGTCAGCACGTCGGCGACGGCCTCCTGGAATCCGGCGGCGACATCAGCGGTCGAGGCGTCCGGGTTCTTCTCGACATACCGCGCGACGGCCGTCTTAAGCCCGGAGAAACTGAAGGCATTGGGATCGTCTCGCGGACCGGTCATCCCGCGGGGAAACACAATCGCGCCGCGGTCACCGGTGCGAGCGAGGTCATCGAGCACCTTCCCGCCGGGATAGCCCAGCCCCAGCAGGCGGGCGACCTTGTCATAGGCCTCCCCCGCCGCGTCGTCGACGGTGGTGCCGATCTCGACGATGGGCTCCCCCAGCGACCGCACATGCAGCAGGTGGGTGTGCCCGCCAGAGACCAGCAGACCCACACTCTCCGGCAGCGGGCCGTGATCGAATACATCGGCGGCCAGATGCCCACCGAGATGATTGACCGCGTAGAACGGCACCCCCCAGGCGGCGGAATACGCTTTGGCCGCCGCCACTCCCACCAGGAGCGCGCCCGCCAGACCGGGCCCGATGGTGGCGGCGACGATATCGGGTTTGGCTATCCCGGCGACCTCAAGGGCTCGGCGCATCGTCGGTCCGAGAGCCTCAAGATGTGCCCGCGACGCGATCTCGGGCACCACGCCGCCGAACCGCGCATGTTCGTCGACGCTGGAGGCCACCTCGTCGGCCAGCAGGGTCACCGCCCCGTCCGCGTCCAGCCGCGCGATCCCGACACCTGTTTCGTCGCAGGAGCTTTCGATCGCCAGAATGACGGTCATTGCTCTCCTTCCGGCTTGCGACGCATCGTGAAGGCGTCGGCACCGCTGACCCGGTAATAGCGTTTCCGTACGCCGACGACGACGAATCCGTTGCGCTCGTAGAGCCCGATCGCCGGGGCGTTGTCGGTCCGCACTTCGAGGAACACCGCTCCGCCGCCGGCGAACGCGAGCAGATTGTCCAGCAGCGCCTTACCTACGCCGCGCCCCTGATAGGCGGGGTCCACCCCGATGGTGTGCACCTCGTATTCGAACGGTGCGCGCCGCCCGAGGCGGGCAATCCCGGCGTAGCCGATCATCGTCGTGCCCTCACGGGCCGCGACGTAGTGGTCATGCGGCGTCCGCAGGGCATTCAAGAACGCCTGGGCAGGCCACGGATCATCGCCGTCGAACAACTGCGCCTCCAACTCGGCGCACCGGTCGGCGTCGGCACGGGTCAGCGCGTCGATGGTGACGGGTTCCAGACCCTGGGTCATGGTGCCACGCCCCGTTCCACCAAGGTCTTCGCATCGGGCCTGCGCAGGTACAGCGGCACCAGCGGATCTGGCTCGACGTCCCAATCAGAAACCGCCGCAACAAGTCCCGCCGAGGTCGGGTAGGTGCCGGCCAGCCGCGGCAGATCGAATAGCGCCGCGTGCTCGGGTGAACCTGCGACCGCCCGGGCGGCACCGGCGGGCACCTCGGCCGCCGCGTCCACCGCGGGTCCTTCGACCCGGACACCGTCGCGGTAGCGCGCCCAGTAAATCTCCCGGCGGCGGGCGTCGGTCACCACCAGAACCTCACCGGCGGTGAGTCCCCCGATCGCGTCGAGGCTGCACACACCGCGTACGGGAATCCCGAGGGCATGGCCGTACGCCGCCGCCGTGGCCATCCCGACCCGCAACCCGGTGAACGGTCCCGGCCCGCACCCGACAACGACGCCATCGAGATCGGCCATCGTGAGGCCGCACTCAGCCAGGGCAGCAAGCACATTGGGAGTCAGGCATTCCGCATGTGCCCGAGCGTCCAGCGTGACGAACTCTGCCAGAACCTCGATGTCGGCTCCGGCGACCCGGACGATCCCAGCGGTCACGGCAGGGGTGGCGGTGTCGATCGCCAGCACGGTGCGGGTCATGGCCGGCTCCAGCGCCAGGTCGCCGTGCGCATCTCGGATTCGTCGCCACGCTCCAACTGGATGTCCAGGTGCCGGTCGGAGAGTCGCTCGGCGAGCCCTTCACCCCACTCCACGACAACGACCGCGTCATCGAGATCGGTGTCGAGATCGAGCGAGTCGAGCTCGGCCAGCAAGTCCGCGGCGGCATGATCGAGCAGCCGGTAGACGTCCACATGCACCATCGCCGGCGCGCCCGGTCGGCGAGCGCGGTGCAATCGCGCCAACACGAACGTCGGCGATGTCACCGGCCCGTCGACATCCATCGCGGAGGCAATTCCTTTGGCCAGCACCGTCTTTCCCGCACCGAGTGGCCCTGACAGCACTACCACGTCACCGGCCCTCAGTTCGCGCCCGAGCCGCTCGCCCAGTGCCAGGGTGTCCTCCGCGCGGGCCAGCATCGCGGTACCCGCCGCAACGCGCCCGCCCTCAGCCACGGGACCGCGTCCGATCGCGCAGCCGTCGCGTCAACGCCACCAGCTTATTGGGGGTGGCGCGTTCGACGAGACGGACCAGAGCGTCGTCGATGATGTCGGGCTGTTCCAACTGCACGAGATGACCTGCGCCTCCGACGATCAGCAGCTCCGCTTTGGGTAATTGCGCCACCATCGCCTCGGATCTGTCCGGCAGCGTCAGCACATCTTCGTCACCACACGCGACCAGGGTGGGAATTGCCGCCAGCACCGGCAGGGCGGCCGACTCGTCGTGCACCTCCAGCGCGTGCAGGAATTCGACCATGGTCCGCACCGAGGTGTCGTGGATCATCTCCTCGGAGAACGCCACCACGGTCGGACTGACATGTTGATCGCCGTAGGAGGCGGCCTGCAGTATCGGCCCCAGCACCGAACGCACCGCCCCGCGCCCGCGGTGCACCAGCTTCGGCGCGTAGCGGGCCGCGAACCGCGCCGCCTCCAACGCCGGATTCTGCAGGATCTCGCCCAGCGGGGATCGCGATAGTCCTTCTGCCGCAGACGAAATGAGGGCGGCCCCGACCACGTGGGTACCGTAGCGCTGCGGGAACTGACGGGCGTGCGAGAGCACCGTCATACCGCCCATCGAATGTCCGACGAGCACAACCGAACCGCGAGGTGCCATCACCGCCAGCACCGTCTCCAGGTCCTTACCCAGCTGCGTCACCGTGTAGCTCTCCGAGGGCCCGTCGCCGGACTGACCGTGCCCGCGCTGGTCGTAGAACACCATCCGGACCTGATCGCCGAAGTCGTCGGCGAGCCGTTGACGCTGGAAGTGCCAGGCACTCATCCGCAGACAGAACCCATGCGCGAAGATCACCGTGGTCGGCGCGTCGGCGGGCCCGACTTCACGAACCGCCAGATCCACCCCGTCCGGCGTGGTCACCACACCGCCTCGATCGGCGTCGATCAGCTCGAAATCCTCACCGATATAAGGATCTTCGATGGTCACACGCCGCGTCACCGACCGGGCCACGGACAGCCCGGCGACGGTACCGACCGCTCCGAGGCCGGCGATACCCGCCAGCCAGTGCGCGTTCTTGCGGCCGCGCCTGCCCCGTACCGTCTCGGCGGTATGGCCAATCTCCTCGGCGCTCAATCGCCGACCTCACGGTAGGTACGCACGACCCGCCCACGCGGGCTGGTCACCACCTCGTAGTGAATCGTCCCCAGCAGATCGGCCCAGTCCTGCGCGGTGGATTCTCCCGAGCCGCCGGCCCCGAACAGCACGGCGTCGTCGCCTTCGGCAACGTCGACCGATCCCGGTCCGAGGTCGACCATGAACTGGTCCATGCAGATCCGGCCGACACTGCGCCGCCGGGTGCCGTTGATCAACACGTCGAAACGGCCACTGAGAGAACGGAATACGCCATCGGCGTAGCCCAGCGGGAGCAGAGCAACCGAGGTGTCCCGGTCGGCCACCCAGGTGTGCCCGTAGGACACTCCTTCGCCCGCGCGGACGGACTTCACTGCCGCGACAGGGCATTTCAGCGTCATCGCGGGGATCAGGCCGAACTCACCGCCCTGCGGGACGGGGTTCAGTCCGTAGACGGCGACACCGGGGCGGACCATGTCGAAAGCCAGGTCGGGGCGGGTCAACGTGGCCGGCGAGTTGGCCAGGTGCAGGACGTCGAAGGTGACTCCGTACTCGCGGGCCTGGGCCGCCATCTCGGTGAAGCGCTGCGCCTGCAGATCGTTGGTGGGGTGCTCTGGTTCGTCTCCGTGCGCCAGGTGCGACATCAGTCCGTGGACCCGGATCGCCTCGTCTGCCTGGGCGTTGCGCAATGCGACCAACAGTGCCGGGTACTCCTCTTTGGCGCCGTTGCGGTTGAGCCCGGTGTCCGCCTTGACTGTGACGGCCGCGGTCTTTCCGGTGCGCGCCACCGCCTCGAGAAGTTCGTTGAGCTGGCGGACCGAGGACACCGCGATCTGCACATCAGCCGCAACGGCAGAAGTGAAGTCGGTGCCCGGCGGGTGGAGCCACGCCAGCACAGAGGCGGTGATCCCGTCGCGACGCAGCGCCAGAGCCTCGCCGATGGTCGCGACGCCGAGCTGGGCGGCGCCGGCGGCCAGCGCCGCCTGCGCCACCCGGGTGGCGCCGTGCCCGTAACCGTCGGCTTTGACGACGGCCATCACGGCGGCACTGCCGGCGTGCTGTTGCAGGACGCGCACGTTGTGCGCGATCGCGCCGAGGTCAACCACCGCCGCCGGCGTGGTCAGGGCCGTGGCGTTGGGCGCGGTAGGCATCATCGGTTCAATAGGCTTCGTCATGGTCACCACCGTCGATTGTCCCAGACCCTGCCCCTGGCGCCCCAAACGAGGCAGACGTCACGTCAATGCGAGAACGGCTGCAGCGTGTCGAAGTGTCCGTTCGGCTTGAGTTCGTCGAGGGTCTTCAGCACGGTCAAGGCATCGTCTTTGAGCGCTCTGGCCAGGTCGGTTGAAAAGCCTTCACGGACCACGACGCGCAGCACCGCGACGTTCGTCGCGTTGTCGGGCATCGTGTACGCGGGCACCTGCCAGCCGAAGGACCGCAACGCGTGCGAGACGTCGAACTCGGTGTAGCCGCGGTCGCCCTTGAGCCGAAAGCTCACCACGGGGATCACCGAGCCGTCGGAGATGAGCTCGAAGTGTTCGCTGTCGCGCAGCTGGTCGCTGAGCCAGCGCGCCGTGCTCGACAGCGCCGTCATGACCTGGGCGTAGCCCGATCGTCCCAGTCGAATGAAGTTGTAGTACTGGCCGACGACCTGATTGCCGCCTTTGGAGAAGTTCAGCGTGAACGTCGGCATGTCGCCGCCGAGGTAGTTGACGCGGAACACCAGCTCTTCCGGGAGGTGTTCGGCACTGCGCCAGACGACGAAGCCGATGCCCGGATAGGTCAAACCGTATTTGTGACCGCTGACGTTGATGGACACCACGCGGGGCAGCCGGAAGTCCCAGACGATCTCCGGGTGCAGGAACGGCACCACGAATCCGCCGCTGGCGGCGTCGACGTGCACCGGGACGTCGACCCCGCCGTCGGCAGCCACCTGGTCGAGCGCCGCGCAGATCTCGGCGATCGGTTCGAGCTCACCGGTGTAGGTGGTACCGAGAATGGCGACGACACCGATCGTGTCCTCGTTGATCGCGCCAAGGACCTGCTCGGTGGTGATGACGTAGCGGCCCTCCTCCATCGGGAGGTAGATGGGCTCGATATCGAAGTACCGGCAGAACTTCTCCCAGACCACCTGGACGTTGGATCCCATCACCAGATTGGGTTTGCGGGTGCGCCAGCCGTCCTTCCCGTCGCCGACCTTCGCTCGCCAGCGCCAGCTCATCGCCAGCCCGGCCAGCATCACCGCCTCGCTGGAGCCCACGGTCGACACCCCGACCGCACTGCTCGGGTCGTCGTCGCGCAGGTTCTCGGCGTGGAACAGATCGGCCACCATGCAGACACAGCGCTGCTCGATCGCCGCCGTCGCCGGGTACTCGTCCTTGTCGATCATGTTCTTGTCGAACGTCTCGGCCATCAGCTTCTCGGCCTCGGGGTCCATCCACGTCGTGACGAATGTCGCGAGGTTCAGGCGAGAGCTGCCGTCGAGCATGAGCTCGTCGTGGATGAAGCGGTAGGCGGCCTCCGGGTCCATGCACTCGTCGGGCAGGCGCAGCGTGGGGACGGGCGACGTGGACAGCCTGCCGGTGTAGGCGGGCGAGATCGTCGGGGAAGGGGTGTGTCTCGGTGCGGTCATCAGTGCCCTCCTAGGGGGTTGGTGCGGATTCCAGCGATGCGATAGCTGCTCTGATGTGGGCGCGGATACTCGAAGCCGAAGTGGGCGCCGCGGCCGGTCCCGGGTCGGCCGCCGACAGCCCCGCGGCCCGCGCGTGCACGAAATCGGCCGCCGCCGCGGCCTCGCCCGGCGCCAGCCCCGCGGCCAGCAGCGCACCGAGGACGCCGGAGAGCACATCACCGGACCCCGCGGTGGCGGCCCAAGACTGACCGGCGGGGCTCAGGTACACCGGTCCACCCGGTTCGGCGATCACCGTCACGTTGCCTTTGAGCAGCACGGTCGCGCCTAACGCGTCGGCCAGGGACCGCGCGGCGCCCACCCGGTCATCGCCGGGCGGGCGCCCGGCCAGCCGGGCGTACTCGCCGGCATGCGGCGTCAGCACCGTCGGCGCAGTTCGCCTGCGTACCAGGTCGGAGTGCGCGGCAACGATGGTCAGCCCGTCGGCGTCGACGAGGACGGGCAGATCGGTGTCGAGTGCGAACGACAACGCGTCTACGCCCGCCTCGTCGGTGCCGAGCCCCGGCCCGACCACCCAGGCCTGAACCCGGCCTGCGGTTGCCGGGCTCGGCGTAGCGATCACCTCGGGCCAGTGCGAAACCACTTCCGCCGCAGCGGTTCCCGCGTAGCGGACCATGCCCGAGGTGGCGGCGACCGCGGCCCCCGTGCACAGTATCGCGGCACCGGGGTAGGTCGACGATCCGGCGAGGATGCCCGTCACGCCCTGGCTGTACTTGTCGTCCTTCGGCCCGGGCACCGGCCAGCGAGCGCTCACGTCGGCCGCCTCGAAGCCGAGTACGTCGGTCGCCGGAAGGTCCAGACCGATGTCGACGAGCTCGACGCGACCGCAATCGGCCAGTGCGTGCACCGGTTTGAGCCCGCCGAAGGTGACCGTCAGCGCGGCGCGCACGGCGGCTCCGGAGATGGCACCGGTGTGTACGTCGATTCCGCTCGGAATGTCGACGGCCACCACCGGGATGGTCAGGTTCTCGAAGATCGCTGCCGCGTTGGCTCGTAGCGGGCCGGAGCCGGAAATGCCGACGACACCGTCGAGCACCAGATCGGTTGTGCCCGAGATCTTTTCCACGATTCGTCCGCCCGCTTTGCGGAACGCGGTCAAGCCGGTGGAATGGGTGCGTTCGGGGCTGAGCAGGATGGCGTCGGCGGCAACACCGCGGCGGCGCAGGAGGGTCGCGGCCCACAGCGCGTCGCCACCGTTGTCCCCCGATCCGACGACGGCGCACACCCGGCGACCCGCCAGGCCGTGGGTCCGACGACGAAGCTCACCCGCGACGGCGGTGGCCAGCCCAAAGGCGGCCCGGCGCATCAGAACGCCATCGGGCAGGCTGGCCAGCAGCGGGGCTTCGGCGGCGCGGATCGCCTCAGCGGTGTAGTAGTGCCGCATCAGCCCCCGTTTCGTTCAACCTTGCCACGCGCCAAACAGGTTACGTGGCAACACTGACGATAGGTGGGATTCACCCCGAGCCGACCTTCCGAGGACCGACCGTGATGACCGCATGAGCGCTTGAGACCCCAGGTGGCCAGGGAGGTGCCCTGGGTCCCGACAGGGCTTTCGAACTCAGCGCCGAGTTATCCACAGTTCGCCAGTTTTTTTGCTCGACATGGCAGCCGTCGTTCTTGTTGCCCGGGCGAGCACGGGTGAAAGTGATCTGACGCCGTTCGCACCAGTGCAGCAGGGTGAGGTTGATAAATTCCGATCCGTTGTCGGAGTCCACGCCCAGGACCGGGAACGGCATCGTGGTGGCGATGTTATTGAGTGCGGCTGTTACGACCTTGGCGGTTTTGCTCGGTACCGAGCGGTCTCGGTCCAGCCGGTGGCGATATCGGTGACCGTCAGCGTGTAGGCGTATGAGCCGGTGAGATCGCCGCCGTCGTGGCAGACCAGGTCGATCTCGACGAACCCAGGTTGCGCGTCATCCCAGTCGGCCCAGGTGCGGATCGAGATCTGACTTTTCAGCAGTAATCCCGGCTTGGTGGTGCACCTGCCTTTAACGCGATGTTTGGCCCGTTCACCAGCCAATCGCCGATCGATCGTGGCTGCCGACATCGACACCAGCATCGCCGAGGTCGAAGAACGGCCACCGTTCTAATCCGCCTTACCCGCCGTCCGACTGTAGTGGCGGCGGGCCTTCATCCGGTTGCCGCACTCGCTCATCGAGCACCAGCGGCCGGTACCGCCCCGGCTGCGGTCGAGCAGAAACAGGTGACATTCCCCGTTGGCACACGGCCGGAGTCGACCAGGCGCGATGCTCTGCACCTCACCCCAGGCGAGGACCAACTGCGCGGGCCAGTCGGCCGCCACCAACTCCCAGTCCAGCCCGTCGTCGTGCACCCGCGGCACTCGCCGCACCCGGGCCAGATAACGGTTGAGCACTTCGGCGTCGGCGTGACCACGCACCACCTGCTGCAGGTCGTCGCGAACCCGGCGGGCCGTCGCGATATGGGTGCCATCGCCGGCGTGGGCACGCAACCAGTCCCTGGCATCGGCGTCAGTCTCGAGCAGGTCGGTGTTGGCGCCGTCTACCACCGGGGTGGTGTTCAGCACGTCGACCAGGACGTCGGACCACTCGATGCTCATACTAACCACCATAGCGCACTTGACAGGTTAGATTCCACGCTATTGACTACGGACGTACATAACCTTATAAAGCAATCAAAGGGGTTAGTCATGACCGGTTTGGACACCGCGACACATCACCGCTTCGCCGAGATCTCCGGGCGGCGACTCTTCTACCGGGAGGCCGGTTCGGCGGCAGCGCCCACCATCGTGCTGCTGCACGGAACACCGGCGAGCTCGCACATGTACCGCAATCTGATTCCAGCGCTGGCCGATCGTTACCACGTCATCGCCCCGGACTACCCCGGCTTCGGCCATTCCGAGCGACCCGGCGTCGACGAGTTCGACTACACCTTCGACGCGCTTGCCGACCACGTCGACGCGCTGCTCGACCGCCTCAGCCTGACCCGATATGCGCTGTACGTCCAGGACTACGGCGCCCCCGTGGGCTGGCGACTCGCCCTGCGGCACCCGGAGCGGATCGCGGCGATCGTCACCCAGAACGGCAATGCCTACGTCGAGGGCTTTGTCGGTGACGCCATGGAGCCGTTGTTCGCCTACGGCCGCGACCGGTCCGACGCCAACGCCGCCGTCCTGCGCAATCTCATCAGCCTGGACGGCATCACCTGGCAGTACACCCACGGCGTCTCGGATCCGACGGTGGTCGATCCGGACGCCTGGGTCACCGCCCACGGCGCGGTCGCCTCGGACGAGAAATCGGTCGCCATCCAGCTGGAACTGTTCGCCGACTACCGCACGAACGTCGAGTTGTACCCCCGCGTACACGAGTATTTCCGCGCCTCACAGGTTCCATTGCTGGCAGTGTGGGGTCGCAACGACGAGATTTTCGGGCCCGCAGGCGCCCTCGCGTTCGCTCGGGATCTACCCCACGCCGAGATCGATCTGCTCGACGGCGGCCATTTCCTGCTGGAGAGTCGACTCGCCGCAGTCGTTGCGTTACTGCGACCATTCCTTCAGCAACACCTGGGCTGACAGGTGTAGTTTGCCGCTCGTGGGTAAACGGCTCGGCTGGTCACGTGGCGTCGGCATCCGACGCCTGATCGTGGCAGTGCTGGTGTTGGTACTGGTCGTCTCCGCCAGCCTCGGCGGCTATCGATCCAGCCGCGACACCACGAATCGGACCAGTTTCTTCGGCGATTTCGACAGCCCCGATCACGTGGAGGCCACGCTGTGGATCACCAAAGTGGACGCCGCCGCGGATACCTTCTCGCTGACCATCACCGATGTCCGGCCCTATGGCTCGTTGGCGGACGACAACGGTAACTTCGCCGAAGACGCCACGTTGGTCACCAATGCGCTCGGTACGTGGCGAACGCAGATCACGCGCGGCGATTCCGCGCCGGACGCCGACCAACGGATCGCGCTCGACGGCTCGATCACCGACTATCCGTTCGACCGCTACAAGGCGTCCATCGAGATGCATGTCGATCGCGCCGACGGAACGGAGTTGCCGGTCGCCGTCATCGTGTTCAGCACGGACCCCTTCTTCAGCGTCACCCCGTCCCAAGGCGCAGCGCAGTCCGGGGGGACGATGGTGAATCTCGCCATCCACCGCACCCTGCCGACGATGGTGTTCGCCATCTTCATCATGGTGCTGATGCTCGGGCTCGCCACTGCCGCCGTCATCGCGGCCTACTTCGTCCAGAGCGGACGGCGCGGTCTCAATTTCACGGCCTGCTCGATGATGGGCGCCCTACTCTTCGCCTTGATCCCGCTGCGCAACGCGGTACCGGGGAGCCCGCCGATCGGTTCGGTGATCGACTTCGCATCCTTCTTCATCGCCGAAGCCATCATCTCGATCTCCTTGATCTCCACCGTCCTCAACGGCTATCGCCACGAGATGGCCGTCGAGCGTGCCGCTGCTGTCCCAGCGGAGGAGGTGTCCCCCGAGCCCGCCGAGGCTTCTGCCAGCCCCACCGACCAGCGTTTACCATCACTGCCATGACCTACGGCTACCCGGTGCCATCTGCCCAGGCGAAGCCGCCGATCTCCGGACGCGATTTGGGGATCTCGGTCACGGCGATCGCGCTGACGGTGATTTTCGCCGGCCTCGTGGCGTTGATCGGCTTCTTCAGCCTGGCGTTCCTCGACAGCTGTCAGCCGGCATACTGCAGCGCCGGCGGCGCGGTCACCGCGGTCGTGATCACCGTGCTCACACTGGCGGCCGTCGGACTCGCCGGAGTGGTGATCACCATCGTCCGGCTGGTGCAGCGAAAACCGGCGTGGCCGTTCGCCGTTGGCATGTTCGGTCTGTGCATGCTCACCTGCGTCCTCGGGTCCACCGGTTACGTTATGGCCACCGGCCTCACCTGGTCGTGAGCGCGGCGACTATTCGACGGTGACGGACTTGGCCAGGTTGCGCGGTTTGTCGACGTCGTAGCCGCGGGCCTGCGCCACCGCCGCGGCGAACACCTGCATCGGAATGGTCGACAGCAGCGGTTGGAAAAGTGTTGACACCGCCGGGATTTCGATCAGGTGATCAGCGTACGGCCGGACCGTCTCATCGCCTTCCTCGGCGATGACGATGGTCAGCGCACCGCGGGCCTGGATCTCCCGGATGTTGCTCAGCATCTTCGAATGCAGCATGGCTGCGCCCTTCGGGGAGGGCATCACGACGATGACGGGCACATCGTCCTCGATCAACGCGATCGGGCCGTGCTTGAGCTCACCGGCCGCGAACCCCTCGGCGTGCATATAGGCCAGCTCTTTGAGTTTCAATGCGCCTTCGAGCGCCACGGGGTAGCCGACGTGGCGGCCCAGGAACAGCACGGTCTGCGACTTGGCGAACCGGTGCGCCAGTGCCGATACCGGCTCCATGCACGTCAGTACCCGCGAGATCAGATCCGGCATCGCTTCGAGTTCGTTGAATTCGCGCAACACCTCGTCGGGATACTTCGTGCCGCGGGCTTGTGCCAGCGCCAGCCCGACCAGATAGTTGGCCGCGACCTGCGCCAGGAAGGTCTTCGTCGAGGCGACACCGATCTCCGGTCCGGCGCGGGTGTAGAGCACCGCGTCGCACTCCCGCGGGATCTGGCTGCCGTTGGTGTTGCAGATGGCCAGCACCTTGGCCTTCTGCTCCTTGGCGTGGCGTACCGCTTCGAGGGTGTCGGCCGTCTCGCCGGACTGCGAGATGGCGACCACCAGGGTGCTTCGGTCCAAAACGGGGTCGCGATAACGGAATTCGCTGGCCAGTTCGACCTCGACAGGCAGTCGGGTCCAGTGCTCGATGGCGTACTTGGCCAGCAGACCGGAGTGGTACGCGGTACCGCAGGCGACCACGAAAACCTTGTCGATCTCGCGCAGTTCCTGATCGGAGAGGCGCTGCTCGTCCAGCACGATGCGGCCGTCGACGAAATGACCAAGCAGAGTGTCGGCGACCGCGGCGGGTTGCTCGGCGATCTCCTTGAGCATGAAGTACTCGTAGCCACCCTTCTCGGCGGCCGACAGATCCCAGTCGATATGAAACTCGCGGTACTCGACGTCGGGGTTGCCGTGGAAGTCGGTGATCGTGTAGCCGTCAGCGGTCAGCACCACGGCCTGGTCCTGGCCGAGTTCGACAGCGTTGCGGGTGTATTCGATGAAGGCGGCGACGTCGGAGCCGAGGAACATCTCGCCCTCGCCGACACCGACCACCAACGGGGTCGAGCGACGGGCCGCGACGATCGTGTCTGGATGGTCCGCACTGGCGAAGACCAGGGTGAAATGGCCCTCCAACCGGGGCAGCACCGACATCACCGAGGCCACGAAATCGCCGGCAGTGGGTCCGTGGTGGTACTGCCACGACACCAGGTGCACCGCGACCTCGGTGTCGGTGTCGCTGGCGAACTCGACGCCGGTCCGCTCGAGCTCGGCACGCAGTGTCGCGAAATTCTCGATGATGCCGTTGTGGACCACTGCGATCTTGCCTGCGGCGTCCCGATGGGGGTGGGCGTTGCGGTCGGTGGGCCGTCCGTGGGTGGCCCACCGGGTATGCCCGAGGCCGGTGCTGCCGGTCAGCGTGTCCGGGTCCGTCTCGGCGAGCGCGGTCTCAAGGTTGGCGAGCCGGCCCGCGCGCCTGCGTACCGTCATCCCGCCGTGGCCGTCGAGCAGGGCGACTCCTGACGAGTCGTAACCCCGGTACTCCATCCGGCGCAACGCGTCGATGACGACATCGCGGGCAGACCGCTGCCCTACGTAGCCGACGATTCCGCACATGAGTGCCCAGAGTAATGCAGGTGGCGGGTCGACCCCCGAATCTTGCCCGTGAGCTACCGTCATCGGGTGGCCAGCACGAAGAAGCTCGTCGGAACTCTGACCCGGCGCGGTCCCTACCGCATTTTGCGTGGTGACCTGGCATTTGCCGGTCTTCCCGGCGTCGTCTACACCCCGGAATCCGGGCTGAACCTGCCCGCGGTGGCATTCGGCCACGACTGGCTCACACCCGCAGCGCGCTATGCGGGCACCCTCGAGCACCTCGCCTCGTGGGGCATCGTCGCCGCGGCACCCGATACCGAGAAGGGGCTGGCCCCGTCGGTGCTCAACCTGGCGTTCGATCTGGGGACGACCCTGGACATCCTCACCGGGGTGCGGCTGGGGCCGGGCAAGATCAGCGTGCATCCCGGCAAGGTCGCGGTAGCCGGTCACGGCTTCGGTGGTTCAGCTGCCGTATTTGCCGCGGCGGGGATGCCGAATCGGGTGAAATCGGTGGCCGCAGTGTTCCCCGCGGTCACCAAGCCGTCGGCTGAGCAGCCCGCGGCCACGCTGAAAGTGCCCGGCGTGGTGTTCGGCGCGCCCGGCGACCAGGTCACCCTGCGCTCCAACGCCTTGACACTGTCGCGGGTCTGGGATGGCGCCGAGCTGCGGATCGTCAGCAAGGCGGAGGCGGACGGATTGGCCGAGGGCCGCCGGATCGCCAAGTTCGTCGGGCTGGCCGGCTCCGACCGCCGGACACAGAAGAGCGTCCGGGCCCTGCTGACGGGTTACCTACTGTACACGCTGACCGGCGACAAGACCTACAAGGACTTCGCCGATCCCGAGGTGAATCTGCCGAGGACCGACGCCATCGACCCCGAGGTGGCTGTCGCCACCCCGGAGGAGAAGGTCCTCGCGCTCCTGAAGTCGTAGGGCCGCCACTAGGCCGACCAACCGGTTGGTGATATACATCCGGTATGCGGACAGGCATTTTCCTGAGTTATGCGGGCGGCTTTCGCGAGACCGTCGACGAGGTCGTCGAATTCGAACGCCTCGGCGTGGACATCGCCCTGGTCGCGGAGGCCTACTCCTACGACGCGATCAGCCAGCTGGGTTTCCTGGCCGCCAGGACCTCGACGATCGAGCTGGGCAGCGGCGTGGTGCCGATCTACACCAGAACTCCGACGCTGCTGGCGATGACCGCCGCCAGCCTCGACTACGTCTCGGACGGCCGCTTCCGGCTCGGGATCGGCACCTCAGGACCGCAGGTGGTGGAGGGCTTCCACGGCGTGCCGTTCGACGCTCCGCTGGGGCGGACCCGTGAGGTCGTCGACATCTGCCGACAGGTGTGGCGCCGCGAAAAGGTCAGCTACGACGGCAAGCACTACCAAGTGCCCCTGCCCGCGGATCGCGGCACCGGGCTGGGTAAGTCGTTGCGCCTGATCAATCACCCGGTGCGGGAGAACATTCCGATCACCATCGCCGCACTGGGCCCCAAGAACGTCGAGTTGACGGCGGAGATTGCCGAGGGCTGGCAACCGGTGTTCTTCTACCCCGAGAAGGCTGATTCGGTCTGGGGTGACGCGCTGCGGGCCGGATTTGCCAAACGCGATCCCGTCCTGGGGCCGCTGGATGTGATGGTCTCGGCGAGCCTGGCCATCGGCGACGACGTCGAGGACAGGCTGGCATGGGCCAAACCCCAACTCGCGCTGTACATCGGCGGCATGGGCGCCCGCGGCAAGAACTTCTACCACAACCTGGCGACCCGCTACGGGTTCGGCGAGGTGGCCGATCGCATCCAGGATCTCTACCTGGCGGGCAAGAAGGAAGAGGCCGTCAACGCCGTACCGGATGAGTTGGTACGCAATGTGTCCCTGGTCGGACCACGCGGTTTCGTGGCCGAACGCGTGGCCGCCTACGCCGAGGCCGGGGTGACCACGCTGCTGGTCCACCCGCTTGCGGCCAACCCGCAGGAATCGGTGGCGTACGTCGAGCAGCTCCTGGAGCTGACCAGCTAGACCGTCATGCCGTGATCAGACAAGTCGGTTGGGGTGACCAGCTCAGTGCGATCACCACGGGCTGGGTACCGCGCTCTGACATTCTCTTTGCACTCCTAGGGTTGAGTTCACCATCAGGGTCGCCAATGGTCGTGGAATGTCGAAGAATCACGACCACCAACAGCCCTCATGGTGAACTCGGCCCTAGCATCGCCGACGGTGTCTTACCGCCCGGCTTGCGGCAACTCGTCGGCGGCGATTTCGCACGGTGTTGAGCCCGCTGGTGCGGCCACCGGATCGGCCGGGGGTGCTTGCGCAACTGGCGGCGCGGGTACGGATCCGGTATCGACAGGCACGGGCTCGGGCTGGGGTTCTTGCTCGTCGTCGCCGCAGGGTTCGGCCGTTTCGTCCACGACTTCATCGGCGACGTCAGCGGCCGGTTGCGGAGCACCGGTGTCTTCAGGGTCTTCGGGATCGTCAGTCCCGCCCTTCGGTTCGTCCTCCCCATCGGCCAGGTCCGGCTCATCACCGATATCGCTGTCGGGCAACGACTCCGGCGGCGAGGTATCGGCCGCCCCACCGAGCAGATCACTCAGCAGACCCCCTAACCGCTGCGGAACTCCACCGCCGGGCACTCCCCTACCCAGACCAGGCAGCGATCCGAGACCCGGTGCGGAAGAGGGGAATTCGGGTGTCGATACCGGCAGCGCCGCCGCCGGCGGTGTCGGCGGTGGCGGCGGTGGCGGTGGCGGTGGCGGTGTCGGCGGTGGCGGTGGCGACAGCTCCGGTGCAACCGATGCCGGCGGCGCGAATGACGCGGACGGCAGAGCCGGCGCTGATGCGGGCAGCGGTGCGGCGCCCGGTTCGGCGGGCCAGGTGTCATCGACGGCGGTGGCTGCTGCCGGACGAACGGCAGCCACCGCAGCCGCGGACGTCGGTGCCGCTGCGGCGGGTGCCACAAACCGCGGCCCCAGGTCGCCAGGCACCTCGAAATACCCGCGCGGTCGCGCGTCGACAGCATCCCTGGCCACCCGGTAGGCGGCCGAGACCTCGGCAGTCGCCGAACGCATGGCCGGAACCCAACCGGCGCGAATATCATTGTCCACGAACGGCTTTACCTGGGAATCGATCACGGTTGCCGAGCCGTCGTCCTGAGCGCCGGCGATCACCTCGCGGGCCGCGGTCAACCAGCCGGGCCGCTGCGATCGCGTTCGCTCATCGATCACCACTGTTGCCTCCACCCTGCGGTCGACGACGTTCCACAGCTGGTCGCGCAGCGTCGCGCAGGCATCGGCCGCACGCCGAGCCGCCTCGGCCACCCCGGCGCCCGCAGTACCGTGTCGCCGGAGGAAGGCAACGGCAGCAATCCCGCCGCTGCCGGCCCACGCATGCTCCAGTGCCGTGGCCTGTTCGGACAGCACGCGCAGCGCCTCCTCGGCCGTCTGTGCCGCAGCCCGCAGGGCCGCGCAGTCGGCGTCGAGCACATGCAGATCCAGCCCATCCTCGGTGCCGTACCACTCCCCGATCTGCGCACTGGGTGTCAGCGCCGCATCGACGTAGCCACGCGCCTGACTCGCGGCCACATAGGTCTGCAGATCGTCGACCGCGGGCCGCCCCTCGGCCAGCCGGGCGGCGACGTCGAATCGGCCGGCCATGATTCACGCGATCCTGGCGGTGGCGCCGAGATCGGCGTCCACGTACCGGTCGGCGCCGGCCCGCAGACCGGTCGCGATCTCAGCGGCGGCCCTGGCCCACACCGCCAGGTCCCCGATGATCTGATCCAGGGCAGCGCGCAACGCGGCGCCATCGGCGCCGTGCGCCCGCCCCGCGGTTGGCCCGTCGAAGGTCAGCGGGATACGAGCGACCCGTTGGAGATCGTCGGCGACGCCGTCGAAGCGCTCGGCAGCGGCACGGACGGCGGCTACATCCAGCCGCGCGGAGTCTCGTTCACCCATGCTCTGTTTGACGCAATCCAATCCGGATCGGTTCCGTCAGAACCGGGCGACCTACCGCTGGGCGCTGACCGACTCCGCGACCCGAACGGCGAGCTGTCGGGCGGTGTCCTCATCGGCAGCTTCCACCATCACGCGGACCAGCTGCTCAGTTCCCGAGGGACGCAACAGAATTCGACCGGTATCACCGAGCTCGGCCTCGGCCTGGGCCACCGCGGACTGGACCGAAGGAGCTTCGGCGACGGTTGCCTTGTCGGTCACCTCGACATTGATCAGCACCTGCGGCAGTGTGCGCATCGGCGCGGCCAGCCGACTCAGCGTCGCTTTGGTCAGGGCCATGCGCGACATCAGCCGCAACCCGGTGACAATGCCGTCGCCCGTGGTGCCGTAGGCCGGGAGCACGATATGGCCGGACTGCTCGCCGCCGAGGGTGTACTCACCGGCCCGCATCTCTTCGAGGACGTAGCGGTCACCGACGCCGGTCGTGCGAACCGTGATGCCGGCCTCGCGCATCGCCAGGTGCAGCCCGAGGTTGCTCATCACCGTGGCGACCAAGGTGTTCGAGGCCAGCTCGTCGGCTTCCTGCATCGCCAACGCCAGCACGACCATGATCGCGTCGCCGTCGATGACCTGCCCGGTCTCGTCGACGGCCAGGCAGCGGTCGGCGTCGCCGTCGTGGGCGAGGCCGAGGTCGGCGCCGAAGCGCTGCACCGCCGCCTGCAGCACGTCGAGGTGGGTCGAACCGCACCCCTCGTTGATGTTGAGGCCGTCAGGCTCGGCGTTGATCGCGTGCACGGTGGCGCCTGCCGACCGGTAGGCCCGTGCGGCGGCCGTCGAGGCAGCCCCGTTGGCACAGTCGACGACGACCGTCAAGCCGGCGAGGCTGCTCGTCGCGGCTTTGCCGACGTGGCGCAGATAGCGTTCCAGGGCGTCCTCGGCGTCGACGACACGGCCGATGCCGGCGCCGACGGGGCGCTCACCGGGGCCCGAGGCCACCAGGTCTTCGATCCGGTCCTCGGTGGCATCGTCGAGCTTGTGGCCGCCGGGGCCGAAGATCTTGATGCCGTTGTCGGGCATCGGATTGTGCGACGCCGAGATCATCACGCCGAAGTCGGCGTCGTAGGCGCCGGTCAGATAGGCAATTGCCGGAGTGGGCAGCACGCCGACCCGCAGCGCATCGACACCTTCACTGGTCAGGCCTGCGATCACGGCTGCTTCGAGCATCTCGCCGCTGGCCCGCGGATCACGGCCCACCACCGCGACGCGGCGTCGGGCAGGACTACGGCTGGACAACTGCCGGGCCGCCGCCGAACTCAGCGCCAATGCCAGTTCAGCGGTCAGATCGCGGTTGGCGACGCCACGGACACCGTCGGTACCGAACAGTCGAGGCATACACATCCCTTTCCGGAGCCGAACCTGCCGAGAAGCCGAGCCTCCATGAAATGCCGAAGGCGGGCGTGTCAGTAGTGCGACACGCCCGCCCAACGAGCAGAAACGATCAGCGCTTGGAGTACTGCGGCGCCTTGCGGGCCTTCTTGAGTCCGTACTTCTTACGCTCGATGGCACGCGGATCGCGAGTCAGGAAGCCGGCCTTCTTCAGGGCCGGGCGATCATCGGGCGCCACCAGGATCAGTGCGCGGGCGATGGCCAGACGCAGCGCGCCTGCCTGTCCGGACGGGCCGCCACCATCGAGGTGGGCGAACACGTCGAACGCGTCGACGCGGTCCACGGTCACCAGCGGCGCCTTGATGAGCTGCTGGTGCACCTTGTTCGGGAAGTAGGCCTCCAGGCTGCGACCGTCGAGGTCGAACTTGCCGGTACCCGGCACCAGGCGCACCCGGACCACGGCCTCTTTACGCCGACCGACGGTCTGGATGGGCCGGTCGATGATGATCGGCTCGCGCGGCGCCGACTCTTCGGCGGGCGCGTAATCGACACTCTCATCGACCAGCACGGCGTCATCACCGAACACTTCTTCGACGGCTGCTTCTTCGGCCGCCTCGGCGATTTCTGTGTTGTCAGTTGTCTCGGTCACTGGCTTACCTGCTTGATCTCGAACGGAACCGGCTGCTGGGCGGTGTGGGGATGTTCCGGCCCTGCGTAGACGCGCAGCTTCTTCTGGATCTGATGGCCCAGCTTGGTGTGGGGCAACATGCCGATGATGGCCCGCTCGACCACCCGGTCGGCGTGCTTCTGCATCTCGTCACCAATGGAGCGCGCCCGCAGACCACCGGGGTAACCCGAGTGGCGGTAGGCCATTTTGCTCTTCAGCTTGTCGCCGCTGATGGCGACCTTGTCGGCGTTGATGACGATGACGAAGTCACCGCCGTCGACATTGGGAGTGAACGTCGGCTTGTGCTTGCCGCGCAACAGGGTGGCTGCTGCAACAGCAAGGCGGCCGAGCACCACATCCGTGGCATCGATGACGTACCACGTGGTTGTGGTGTCACCGGCCTTCGGCGTGTAGGTAGGCACAGCGTTACCTTCTCTATCTCGGGTTGGTCCCGGCTCCAACGAATCCGGGTGTCGGTCTTGGCGCGGCGGATCGGACTGTTCTCGGCGACCGACATCGACCCGAGATCCGTGACGCTCCGCACGCCAACCGAGCAGCTTACCGGCGTTCGTCACCGCAGGTCAAAACGCCCTCATGCGCCCGAGTCGACGATCCGGTCGAGGGACGACACCGGTGCGGAGCGAGGAGATCAAGCCAAGTCGAGATCGAGGCCGAGCAGATGCCCACGAGCCTGGGCCTGGCCCACCGACCCCGCCTGTGCGGAATCGTGCAGCATTCGCCACCCGTCGCGGTCGTCGCGTCCTTCGGGCAGGTCCAGCCACCGTCGCAACAAAGAGGGGTCGCCGGTGGCCAGTACTGCCCCACGCACGCTGGCGCTCAGTTCGGCACGGATCCTGCCGATGGCCGGCGACATCGACGACGGCAGCAGCGCCCCGGGGTAGAGGTCGAGTGCCGACCCCACATCACCGGCCTGCAGGTTGTCGAACACCTGGCCCAGGTCGCTGGTCACGGGTTGGAGTAGCCGGTACGGCCGGGATTCCACGATCCCAGGGGCGATGACGCGACGCAGCCGTGACATCTCGGCACGCACGGTGACGACGTCGAGGTCCTTGTCATCGAGCAATATCGCGAGGTGATCTGCGGACAGGCCCTCGGGATGGCGATGCAGCAGAACGAGGATGTCGGCGTGCCGCGGCGTCAGGGGCACCGAATGGAGGCAGCCGCTCTGGTCGGTGAGGGTCCATTGGGGCCGGTCGGCACCCAGTACGGACAGCCGCGCCCGTCCGGTCGCCGTGGCCCCGGCATTCGGTCTGGTCAGCCGCAGCAGCGCGAGGTGGTTCTCCACCGCGACGACGGTGGCGCGCACGAGTGCCAGTGTCTGCGAGGTGGCCACCTCGGTACCGCCGGTCAGGTCGATCGCGCCCAACAACAGCCCCGTGGTCGGGTCGTGCACGGGGGCGGCGGTACAGCTCCAGGGCTGGGCGACGCGGGAGAAATGCTCGGAACTCCGGATCTGGATCTCCCGGTCGAGCGCCAGCGCCGTGCCCGGCGCGTTGGTGCCCGCGCTGCGTTCACTCCAGTCGGTGCCCGGCACGAAGTTCATCGCCTCGGCCTTGCGGCACGCGGTGGGGTCACCTTCGACCCACAGCAGGGTGCCATCGGCGGCGGACACGGCGACGACGACTCCGGAGTCGACGGCGTCGTCGACTAGGAGCCGACGGATCACCGGAAGCGCGGAGGCCAACGGATGACTGTCGCGCATCTGGGCCAGGCTGAGCGTCACTGCGGAGGCGAGCCCGCCATCACGGTCGGGGTCCACGCCGGTCGCCAGGCTGCGACGCCAGCTTTCGGCCACGACGGGCCGGATGGTCGTGGAATCGAGATAGGACGCGTCGACCTGCCCGGCGACGAACAACTCGTGCACCGCACGCATCGTCACAGTCGAACGACTGTCCATGATCCTCGACAGGGCCACCGGAGACCACACTCCTCGCGCAGCCGGTGATCGCAATGCCGGGTAACCCGGTCCGCCACGCCTAGTCGCCACCCTAGCCGAACGAACTGACTAATCGGGCGAACTCCGTGCTCACGGATAGGTTTGTACCCGGTTGGGCTACTATCGGGTTGCGTTTGGCGTACAGGAATTTGGTGGAAATCCAGAACGGTCGCGCCGCTGTGAGCACACAGTTTTCGTGGTGTGCAAGTCAGATGATGGGCCACACGCATCCTTGCCAGCACGACGAGGGACGCGTCATCCCTCGAAAGGAAACCAGTTATGCCGCAAGGGCGTCCGCTAGTTATCCCCGACGACGGCCGGACCACCAGAGCTCGCCGCAACTCCCCGGTACTGGCGGTGCACACCGGCCCCGGCAAAGGAAAGTCGACGGCGGCGTTCGGGATGGCGCTGCGGGCCTGGAACTCCGGAATGAATGTTGCGGTATTCCAATTCGTCAAGAGCGCCAAGTGGAGAGTCGGCGAGGAAGCCGTCTTCGGCCGGTTGGGCGACCTGCACGACGAACACGGGGTGGGCGGCAGCGTCGAATGGCACAAGATGGGCGCGGGCTGGTCGTGGTCCCGCAAAACGGGAAGCGCCGAAGACCACGCGGCGGCCGCGGCCGACGGATGGGCCGAGATCGCCCGCAGGCTGGCCGACGAACGCCACGATTTCTATGTACTGGACGAGTTCACCTACCCGTTGAAATGGGGCTGGGTCGACATCGACGAGGTGGTCGACACCCTGCTCGCGCGCCCCGGTAGCCAGCACGTGGTCATCACCGGCCGCGACGCGCCGGCCCGGCTGCTCGACTCCGCTGACCTCGTCACCGAGATGACCAAGATCAAACATCCGATGGACACCGGGCGCAAAGGGCAAAAGGGCATCGAATGGTGAGGTTGGTGTGGTGACCACTCCCGCAGTGGTGATCGCTGCCCCGTCCTCGGGTAGCGGCAAGACCACCGTGGCCACCGGATTGGTTGGGGCTCTTCGGCAGTCCGGCCATCGGGTGGCGCCGTTCAAAGTCGGTCCGGATTTCATCGACCCCGGCTACCACGGGCTGGCCGCGGGCCGCCTCGGCCGCAACCTGGACGCGGTGCTGGTTCCCGAAGAGCGAATCGCCCCGCTGTACCGACACGGCTGCGCTGGCGCCGATATCTCCGTCATCGAAGGCGTGATGGGCCTGTTCGACGGGCGCATCGATCCGCACCGGGTCGCCCCGGCGCCCGGTTCGACCGCACACGTGGCCGGCCTGCTGCGTGCGCCAGTTCTGCTGGTCATCGATGCAGGCGGCCACAGCCAGAGCATTGCCGCACTCCTGCACGGATTTTCGACGTTCGATACCAACACCCGCATCGCCGGCGTCATCCTCAATCGGGTCGGCTCGCCCCGTCACGAGCAGGTGCTGCGCCAGGCCTGTGAGCTGGTCGGCATGCCGGTCCTCGGCGCAATCCCTCGGGCCGACGCACTGTCGGTGCCGTCGCGGCACCTGGGATTGGTGACGGCCGTGGAACACGGCAGGCAGGCGTGGGAAGCCGTCGAGGCGATGACGACACTGGTCGCCCGCCACGTCGATATCGCCGCCGTCGCGGCTCTGGCGGCGGCCACGGTCCCGGACGCGCCGTGGGATCCGGTCGCCGCAGTCGGCGGCCCGGTGGACAGCCATCCGTTGGTCGCAATCGCGGCCGGGCGTGCCTTCAGCTTCAGTTACGCCGAACACAACGAGCTGCTGCGGGCCGCCGGCGCCGACGTCGTGGAGTTCGACCCGATGTCCGAGCCACTGCCCGAGGGCACCAGCGCACTCGTGCTGCCCGGCGGGTTCCCCGAGCAGTACCCCGGCGAGTTGTCCGCTAATACTCAAGTCCGCCAACAGATCCGCGAGCTGGCTCAGTATGCGCCCATCTACGCCGAGTGCGCAGGGCTGACGTACCTGGTGTCCGATCTCGACGGTAATCCCATGTGCGGGGTACTGGCCGGCTCCGCGCGGTTCACCCGTCGCCTGACCCTGGGTTACCGCGATGCGGTGGCGCTGACCGACTCGCCGCTGTACACCGCAGGACAGCGCGTGGTCGGACACGAATTTCACCGCACCACAGTTGATTTCGATACCCACTATCCCCCCGCCTGGGCTTTCGACGTCCAGGGCACCACGGTTCGCGATGGCGCGATCCAGCACCAGGTCCACGCGGCCTACCTGCACACCCACCCCGCCGGTCAGCCCGAATCGGTCCGCCGATTCGTCGCCCGCGCCGCAGAAACAACCAGGCCTAGTACCGATTTTCTGATGGGAATGGAGATCTGATGGACCTCACCGACTTTGCCGAATTCTCCGAGATCACCGCGCCTGACGCGGGAGCGGCGGACGCCGCCCGCGCCCGCCAGGACATCCTGACCAAACCGCAAGGCGCACTTGGCCGCCTGGAGGATCTCTCGGTCTGGGTGGCGGCCTGCCAGGGCGTCTGCCCGCCCCGGCAGTTCACCCGGGCCAGGGTCGTGGTCTTCGCCGGCGACCACGGCGTCGCCAAGGCGGGCGTCTCGGCGTTTCCGCCCGAGGTGACGGCACAGATGGTCGCCAACATCGACTCCGGTGGCGCCGCCATCAACGTGCTGGCCGGGATCGGTGGGGCCACCGTACGCGTCGCGGATATCGCTGTGGACTGCGATGAGCCGCTGTCGGAGCAGATCGGCGCACACAAGGTCCGGCGCGGCAGCGGCAATATCGCCGTCGAGGATGCCATGACCGAAGCCGAGACCATCGCCGCGGTCGAGGCCGGGCGACGGATCGCCGACGAAGAAGTCGACGCCGGCGCCGACCTGCTCATCGCCGGCGATATGGGCATCGGCAACACCACCCCGACGGCCGTGTTGATCGCAGCCGTGACCAACCACGAGCCGGTCGAGCTGGTCGGTCGGGGCACCGGTGTCGACGATGCCGGCTGGGCCCGCAAGACCGGCGCAGTGCGGGACGCGCTGTATCGCAGCCGCGCGGCCGGGTCCGATCCGATTGCGCTGCTGCGGATCTGCGGCAGTCCTGATCTCGCCGCGATGGCCGGGTTCTGCGCACAGGCAGCGCTGCGGCGCACCCCGGTGCTCCTCGACGGCGTCGTCGTCACTGCGGCCGCACTGGTCGCCGATCGGCTGGCGCCGGGAGCCCGGCAGTGGTGGCGGGCCGGGCATCGTTCCACCGAGCCAGCCCATTCGATCGCGCTCGCGGACTTGGGCCTGGATCCGATCGTCGACCTGGGTATGCGTCTGGGCGAGGGGTCCGGTGCCGCGGTGGCGCTGCCGATCCTGCGGGCGGCGGTCGCCACGCTGGCGGCGATGGCGACCTTCGGTGAGGCCGAAGTCTCCGATCGCTCCGACGCCGAGCAGCTGGCCCTGCGCCCGCAGTAGCGAATCCTCAACGGAAACTGTTCTTTTGGCCGGTATCGCACCGATGACACCGGCCCGTACTGTGGTCGGATGCCCGGCTGTTCGTACGACTACATCCGCGATGGCGCGGAAATCTACCGGCGTTCTTTCGCCATGATCCGGGCCGAGAGCGATCTCACCGGAATCCCCGCCGACGCCGAGGGCACGGTCGTCCGGATGATCCACGCCTGCGGGCAGACGGATCTGGCCGCCGATGTGCGTGTCAGCGCGGGGTGCGTCGCGGCAGCGCGGGCGGCGCTGGCCGCCGGTGCGCCCATTCTCTGCGACGCGCAGATGGTCGCCTCCGGCGTCACCCGCAAGCGGCTACCGGCGGATAACGACGTGCTCTGTTTCCTCGGCGACGAGCGGATACCCGAACTCGCCGCCGAGCTCGGGACGACGAGAACGGCTGCCGCGCTGGAACTGTGGCGCCCGATGTTGGCGGACTCCGTCGTCGCCATCGGCAATGCGCCGACGGCGCTGTTCGCACTGTTGGAGATGATCGACGCCGGCGCCCCACGACCCGCCGCCATCGTCGGGGCACCCGTCGGGTTCATCGGGGCCGCCGAATCCTGTGATGCCCTGCACGCCCGCGATGACGTCGACTACGTGACGGTGCTCGGCCGCCGGGGCGGTTCGGCGATCACCGCTGCGGCAGTCAACGCGCTGGCCAGCACGGCCGAGTAGCACCTATTCGTTCGATGAGGATGTCGACCAGAACGCCGGTGAGCCGTCTAGGGTGGCTGGGTGGATAGCCAGCACATTGCGCCTGGAAAGCTCTGGGCTGTCGGACTCGGCCCCGGCGACAGCGAACTCGTCACCTTCAAAGCGGCCAAGGCGATCGCCGGCGCGGACGTCGTCGCGTTCCACTGCGCCCGGCACGGGCGCAGCGTCGCACTCTCGGTGGCCGAACCCTATCTGCGGACCGAAGGCCAGATCCACGAACGGCTGATGTATCCCGTCACCACCGAGACCACCGACCATCCGGCCGGCTACCGCGGTGCGCTCGACGACTTCTACACCGAGGCCGCCGAGGTGCTGGCCCGCCATCTGCGCGCGGGGCGCAGCGTCGCGCTACTCGCCGAGGGCGATCCGCTGTTCTACAGCTCGTATATGCACATGCACAAACGGCTTGCCGACGAGTTCGACACCGAGATCATCCCCGGCGTCACATCGGTGAGTGCGTCGGCGATGGCCACCGGCGTCCCGCTGGTGGAGGGCGAGGAGACGCTGACCGTTCTGCCGGGGACGATGCCGGCCGACGAGCTCGTCCGACGTCTGCGCGACAGCGATGCCGTGGCGATCATGAAGCTCGGCCGGACGTTCCCCAAGGTCCTCGCCGCGCTGGAGGAGGCCGGGGTGGCCGACCGGGCCTGGTATGTCGAACGGGCGTCGACACCCGCACAGCAGGTGCTGCCGGTGCGGGACGTCGACCCGGCCACCGTGCCGTACTTCTCGATGGTGATCGTGCCCGGCCTGCTGAACAACCCGATCCAGACCACGGGTGAACCCGCGATGGGTGAGGTCACCGTCGTCGGGCTCGGCCCGGGGGCCGACCGCTGGACCACCCCCGAGGTCCAGGCCGAGCTCGCGCGCGCCACCGATCTGGTCGGGTACAAGACCTACCTGTCCCGACTCTCCCCACGCCCGGGCCAGCGACTGCACCCCAGCGACAACCGCGTCGAATCCGAACGGGCATGCATGGCCCTGGATATGGCCAAGCGCGGCGCCAGGGTGGTCGTCGTAAGCTCTGGTGATCCCGGTATCTTCGCGATGGCCGCCGCCGTGCTGGAGGTGGCCGCCGAGCCGCAGTGGAGCGACGTCCCGGTGCGGGTGATCCCGGGTATGACAGCGGCGAACGCCGTCGCCGCGGCCGTCGGCGCACCGCTGGGTCATGACTACGCGGTGATCTCCCTGTCGGACCGCTTGAAGAGCTGGTCGGTGATCGAACGGCGCCTGCACTCGGCCATCGACAGCGACCTCGTGATGGCCATCTACAATCCGGGTTCGGGCAGTCGCACCTGGCAGGTCGGCGCACTCAAAGACCTTCTGGTCCAACGCCTTCCAGCGGATCGGCCGATCATCCTCGGGCGTGACGTCGGTGGTCCCGAACAGGAGTTGACGGTGACCACGGTGGCCGAGCTCGACCCCGACGTGGTGGATATGCGGACCCTGCTCATCATCGGCTCCTCGACGACCGCAGTGGTCGAGCGGGCGGCGGGCCGGGCGGTCTTCACCTCCCGGCGTTACTCTCCGACCTGACCATCCGCAACTGCGAACACCGTCACCGGGCACCGGAGGTGCAGGGCTGTTCGGCCCCGCTGGTGTCGTGCAGGTTCGTTTCTGCCAGCTCGATCACCGCGCGCCAGAAATTTTGTCGCTCGACCCGCGTGCGGCCGATCACCACCGCCCGCCATTGTGCGATGAACGGTTCGAAATGGCGATGCTCGTCCAGCAGCTCAGTGGTTTCGGTGACCAGCTCGCAGGGGACCGGATCGGCCGCGTTGAGCGACCGCCAGAGCCGACCGGTGACCCGGATGCGTCGCCGATGCTCGATCAGCGCCGACAGCAGCCAGCGGATCGCGCGGAGTTGTTCGTCGCTGATCCAGCTGGCGTCGGCACAGCTGTTCAGGATTGCCTGCTGCGCTTTGGTGGTCTCGTTGAGTTCGGCGAAGACCCGGACGGCATCGCCGCGCATGCGCGCGCCGGCCTCCTGCTGGTGGCTCACGACAACTCGTCCGTGCGCAGTGGGATTCCCACCACGATGCGGGCCGCATTATGCCCAAGCATACGAGCAACTTTCCGCTCCGCCGGTTCCGCAGTGGACAGCCCGGGAGGAGACTGCGCGAGCTTTTGATGCTGGACCGATACCCGGCCACGGTCATCGATGCCCACCCCTACACTCAGCGACGACCGGCCGGCGGCGAGCCGGCCGAGGGTGTCGGCATCCCCGTCACCGCGCGGCCGTTCGACCACGCACGGCACGCCTTCTTCTTCGATGCCGGCCAGCACCTCGTTCTCTATCGCACCTGCACCGGAACTGAGAACCAGGATTGCCGGCTTGTCCGGCTGTCCGCCCTCAAGCATGAACTGCCGCCGGCACATCCTGCGACGCAAGCGACTCCGCATGGGCCGCAACGAGACCGGATGCGACGGCGTTGCGCGGCCCTTCGGTGCCGCGGACATTACCGGTGCCGCACACGATGCCGAACGGGGCGACGGCATCGGCGATCAGCTCGGGAATCTCGAAGTCGAGTGCGCACCCGCCGAGGAGTACGACGAAGCCGATCTGACGCAGGTCACCGCCGGGTGCAATGGTCCGCAGCGCGCGTAACGCGTTGACCACGAATACGCGGTCCTTGGCCGTCCGGCGCACGGTACGGATCCGCTCCAGCGAATGACGGGTCGGGATCGGGTTCAGCCCGGTCTCCCCCAACGCGACCACCCGCGCGAACGCCGTCGGCGGCAGCGGAGTCTCGAAGAACTGGACGGTACCGTTCTCCAGACGGATGTGAAAGAAGCTCTCCGCCTTGCCCAACGGGCAGCGTTTGATCTCCTCGGCCAGCTCCAGGTTGTCCAGCCCGAGCTCGGCGTCGATCAGTTTGGTGACCAGGTCGCCTGCCCCGGCCAGATGGGTGGCGTCGGTGTGACCGTCGGTGTCGATCACCGCGGCATCGGTCGAGCCGCCACCGAGGTCGAGCACCACCAGCGGCTTGTCGGTTCCCGGAGTGGTCAGCGCGCCCAGGACGGCCATCTCGGCTTCGACGCCACCGACGACCACCGTGACCTTCTCGGCACCGGCTTCACGTAGGTGGGCGGCCACCGCGTCCGCGACGGCCTTCATGCCGCTTTCTTTGGTACGGACCATCGCCGCCAGCGCCACCGCGTTCTCCAAGGCGACCTCGCCTGCAACACCACCCCGAACCTCTTGCGGCACAAGGGTATCGATAGCCAGCAGATCCTGGATCCGGACATCTGCGAGCGCATGCTTGGACAGGTCAGCCATGCTCTGCCGAACGTTGGCGATCATGCCGCCGGTGTTGGTCCCCGCCTCGCCGACGACGTCCACCAACGGACTGACCCGCTGCACCTCGGCCATGATGTCCGCGGCACCCCGCGAGACGTCGACCTTGGCCTTCTTCGTCACGCCGAGCAGCTCCAGCGAGCCGGCGGGGATGGTGCGGTCCTCGACGTCACCCGACGGTGTCCGCACCACGACCGCCGACCGGTTACCCGTGAGGGCCCGCGCGACCGGGGACACCACCTTGGTCTGGTCGGGGTCGAGGCCGAAGATCGTCGCCAGTCCATAGGCGTTGGACAGGGTGCGGATTGACTGACCGGGCCCGGCGACCTCGACAGCGGCCACCATCCCGACCGGCACCAGGTCGATCCGCGACACCTCGTCGATGATGGGGATCTTGATGGTCAGCCGGTTGGCCACCAGCACGGCATCGTCGTTACAGAGGATCGCCCCGGTGACGTCGATGCCCCCCTCGACGGCGGTGTTGATCGCGCGCGCAGTGACATCGAAGTCGGTACCACGCGGCACCAGAACGATAACCGGTGCCCCCGTTTGCGTTTCGGCCAGGGACTCGAAGTCGACGATGGTGCCGACTCCGAGTCCCCGACCACCGGGCGTCCGGGGATCGTGACCGATCATGGTCGACTCGGTGATGATGGTCTCGGTGATGGTCTCCATCGCCAACCCACTGATCACCGGGGTCGCCTCGTTAAGCAGGATCAGGTCGAGGTCGGCCAACTGCATGCCGGCACCCTCGAGTGCCCACATCACCGACTTCGCGACACCATCGACATTCTTGACGGTGCCCTTGATACCCGTCGTGCGCGTCAACGCAGCGCCGACATACTCGACCGACCCGTCAGAGTCGATGGTGGCCAGACTGGCCTCCGTGGTGGAGTTGCCGATATCGACCCCGACGACCGTCCGATTCACCCGTGTCAACTCGTTTCTATCGTCTGATCAGACCGCTGCCGCGGAGAACTCGGGGATCACCTCGACGGCCTTCGCCCCCTTGCGCACCAGTTCGGTCTCCTTCAGGTGCAGGAGAGCCGCCTTGGCCTGCCACCGGGGGCGGGCCATCTGGTCGTTGAGGGTCGGAACCGGCTCCGGCGATTCACCTTTGGCGTACTGAGCGGCATTCGAGCCGATGCTGCGGTAGGTCTCCAGAGTCAGCAACGGGCACTGCGGGAACAGCTCAAGGCTCGACAGTCGCGGTAGGTCACGCTGGTGAATCATCGACGTGCCACGGGCCAGGATGCCGATACCGATGCCCGATCCCGACAGCTTGGCCGCCGTGTGCGCCATCAGCGCCAGGTCGGCGCTGTTCTGGATACGGATGATCCGGGCGCTGACTTCCTGCTCCTCGATACCCGCGAGGATCTGGCGGATGACCTCCGAGTGCGGGATGTCGACGATGGTCTGATTGAAGAGACTCCCGAATGCCGGCGAGATCGCAACCACCACCTCGTCGGGTCGCTTGCCACGTTCCGCCGGGCCGATCTCGCGCAGCGAGAGCGTCCGCTTGCCGTCTTCCGTATTGGTCGACACGGTCATTCCACCTCCACCTCAGGGTTGGATGCGCTCGTCACGTGGCGCAGCTTCTTCATTTCTTCCCAGCGTGCGCCCGACGGCCGATAGCCGGTACCGGGGCCGGCGTAGTCATTCGAGTCGTTGACGGCAGACAGCGGCTGAAGGTCCTTTGTCATGATCGCCGACGTCTGGAGCAAGTCACCCGAAACACGCTGGCGCAGAACGGCAAGCAAGTTCTCGGCGATATCGGAGAATCCGGTCGCCTCCAACGCCTTGACCAGGTCCAGGCCGGTGACGTTGCGGTCCATCACCTGCTGCGCGCCCTTGAGGTCCTCCAGCACATCCCGTGGGATCAGTTCCTTGCTGCCGTTGGCGTACACCGCGGTGTCGATCTCCGCATCGGTGATGGGCGGCAGATCCAGGTACCGGAACACCGCCTGCAGAGCCTTGCCCGCACGGGTACGGACCGCCAGGATGTCGGATTCCTTCACATGCCGCAGCCCACCGTCGATCTGCAGATCTCGCTGGATGGTGTTGAAGTCGTCGTAGTCGTCGCTCTCCAGATTCGAGCCCGCAAACATGTTGTCGTAGTTCGGCATCGTGGAGTAACCCGAGCAGACGAAATCCGTTCCCGGCATCATCTGCGGCATCAGACGCGCCGTCCGGCGCATTGCGGAGTGGGAGAACGACTGGTCGTTGCCCGAGGCGCATTCGAGGTCCACCGAAGACGCGATCAGATTCTCGGCCGCGACCGCACGAATCCCTGCCGGCACTGCGCCGGGAACGCCGATACACGAGATCGAACCGTTCTGCAGGCCCTGCACACCGGCGCCCTTGGCGACCAGGATGCACCGAATCTCCAGGTACAGCATGGACTTTCCCTGCGCATTACCCATCTGCACCTCGGAACCGGTACCCGAGGTGAAGCGCATCTTGATGCCACGTGAGGCGTAAGCCCCGGCCAGGAACGCCTTCGACCACGGCGTATCGTCACCGTCGACGAAAACCGGCTCGGTGCCATAGACCGAGATCGTCTCGGCGTAACCCGTGATGCCGCGCATACCGAGGTCGAGCTCTGTCGCTTCCTCCAGGGCGCACTGCGTCAGTGGGCCGCCGGTGCCCACCTGGCTGCCGATCTGCTGCGCCATCGCGACCAGCGGTGCATAGCGCACCACGCCCAAAGTTGTTTCCACTTCTGAGAATCCGCGGATCGATGCCTCTGCCGCGTCGCAAGCCACCTGGAGCGGGTTGTCCCTGGCGCTGGTGCAGTGCCCCTGGTTCGCCGGCGTGCGCCGGGCCCGCATCTTCTGCATGCCCATCATGATCTCGACGATGTTCAGGTTCTTGGCGACCGCGAGCAGCTTGGCGGGCGTGAGTCCATTGGTGACCGCGATGACCTCTTGGCGGGTCACCGCCGGGTCGACCAGCATGCGGGCAATTTCCTGCGCCGAAAGCGCCATCGACTGCTCGGTGGTCTCGGCGTCGATAGCCTTGTCGGCGATGAACTGATCGATGAAGTCGAAGTCGGCGCGGGCGACCCCGTCCATCTCGACGATGACCCCGTTCTCGACACGCACGCTTGGCTGGGGATCGAAGTCGCTGTCCATCGCGACCATGCCCACCTCGGGCCACTCCTCGACAAAACCGTCGAGGTTGACCGGCCGGTCTTCCAGGATCTGGGTCCGAAGTGAATGACGGACGCCATTACCCGAAGCGCCTGCCTTCTGAATTGCCTCTGCTGTCATAGCTCTCTCCTATTCGCTTTCCGCGAGAATGTCGCGTCGCTCATAAACTTCGGCTGCCTCACGCACCAGTTCGGCGAGTAATGTCGCGCTGTACTGCGTTTCCAATTCCTCGGCGATCGCTTCGAGTTCAGCCTTGGTCGACGCATTCGGGCGCAGGGAGTTGTAGATCTCCAGCACTCGCGAATCACTGATCGCGACCATCTCCGCCGCCCGCCGCAGGTTGGCGCCCAATTGTTTACGCCCGGCCTTTTCCGAGACCTGCGCCTGCAGCCGGAGAGTGTCGGGTGTGATGCGTAGATCGGTGGCCTGAACATGGCCGGAAACGACGGCTTCCAGAGTGATCTCGTCGATCGATTTCCCGGTGGGCGTGAATAGCAGATCCTTGCGGTGGACACTCAGCGGATAGTCCACCGCGGGATCGAGGGTCGGTTGCGTCATGCACTGCTCCAAGAGGTGAGGGGTGATCAGCGTCACCCAACGTCCACATACGTGACACGGTTGGTCGCGCGTGGCCCAATTGTGTCTCGTATCACGTTGCAGGAACGTTGCAGCGAAACCGCTACCCAAAAGGGCAGGTGAGGACGTCCGATCGGGTGGGCGAGGCCGGCCGTTCGGAGAGGGTTGCAGAACATTGCCGAGCTCCGACGCGGCTCGAGCGCCGCGCGCCCGGGACCTCGGTAGCCCCGCCCTGAAGCCGATTTCGTACTTCACACCTGGGCTTCACACCTGGGCTTGGCCCCACCGTTCGGTGGGGAATCGGACTGATCACCGCAGTCCCGCCGCCTTGCGCGCGGCCGCGAAGTTAGCGTGAAAACATCATGGACGACATCGCAGCGGCACCGTGCGGGACTTCTGTTCCGCTCGACGGCCCCCGGCTGCTAGCCAGTACCGCCGAAATCGGCGAATACTTTTCGCTTCCACGTGTCGAAGACGACACGTGGCGGCCGCTGGCGCAGTTATTCGATGACGCGACACTCAAGGATTATGTCGAGCGGACAAGACTCGCCATCGCCACTTCGTCGCACTGCGAGCCCGACGATATTTCGACGAAATTGGCTGCCTCATCATTTCAGCTCGGAATCGCGGCGCGACTGCTGTCGCCGGTAGTGGGGGCGGCAGCATGCTTCGGCGCCGTGCCAATTCTGGATAACCGATCTCTGGTATGGCGACCCACCTCTCGACATCATGCGCAGTTCGCGGTCACCGAGGTGAATTGGGTTCGGGCAGCCAATCCAGAACGGGCTGCCGCCCTGATCTCCGAATCCGTGATGAATGGCGTCCTCGGTCTACTCAACAGCAGGCTCAAGGCGCTGGTGTCACTGTCACCCCAGGTGGCGTGGGGCAATGTCATCTCGTCCGCGAACGGTGCGGTAACCGTGCTGGCGATATCCCGTCCGGAGCATGAGGACGCCGGGCGGGCACTGGTGCGGGCACTGCTGCGCATCGAACCATTGGTCGAGACCGGCGACTTCGAAGGCGGCACGTTCGTCCGCCGGAGCTGCTGCCTGTTCTACCAAGCTCCCCGGTCAGGGCTCTGCGGCGACTGTGTTTTGACCATGTCAGGCGGGTCACAACGAATCGGGCGGTGAGGAGTTCATCGCTTTGCAACGTTGCTGCAACGCACCCCGAGATAACATTCGCCCCGCTGACCGGCAGGACGGAGTCAATCATGGGTTGGTCACAAACGCGCTACGCACCGGCTCACATCGGTCTACGGGGTGCAGAACCGGTTCACTCTCGCGGAATCGCCGACATACGAGGAACTTTCGTCAACGCACCACGGCTGCGCACAGTATTCGTGATGAATGACGAGCTACTGCGTCACGGGCTCATGCACGTGGTGTCACAGGCCAATGGTGTCGAGTTCGTCGGCGATCTGCAACACGGCAACGGGCTGACCGATCGCCTCCGCGCTCTGCGACCGGAGCTACTCGTGGTTGGACTCGAGCCCGGCGTGTCGTTGTCAGGACTGCTGGCCGGACTCGATCCCGCGCCCAAAGTCGTCGTGGTCGTCGACGGGGAAGACGCCTCTGCGCGGTCCCTGGAGCTGATCCAGGCCGGCGCGGACGCTCTGGTCGATCGCAGGTCGCCGTCGACCGACCTGCTCAACACCGTGCTGCGGGTGATGAACGGTCAGACAGCGCTGGATGCGCGCAGCGCCAACGCACTCATCGCCGAGCTACGTTCACAACGAACCGAATCCCCCACCGACTATTCTCGGCTGTTGACCCGACGGGAACGGGAAGTGTTGAGTCTGCTCACCGACGGGCTGGACAATCGGGCAATCGCGACGAAGCTGTTCATTTCCGAGGCAACCGTGAAGTTCCATCTGCACAACATCATGGACAAGTTCGGCGTACACAAGCGCGCTGCGCTGGTCTCGGCGGCACTGCGCGGCAACCGCGGTGGAACGGATGGCTACGCGTCCGCTATCCGCAATGGGTGATCGCCGTCGGCAGTATGCCGTCGACGATGGCTCTGCACACCTGACCGGAGGTCAGCAATGACATCAGCAGGACTGTACGACGTCATCGGCCGACGCCGCGACGTCCGCGCCGAGTTCACCGGTGATCCGGTCGACCCTGCGGTACTCAACCGCATCCTCGAAGCTGCGCATACCGCCCCGAGTGTGGGCATGAGCCAGCCGTGGGACTTCGTCCTGATCTCCGATCGCGACACCAGAGCTGCGTTTCACGCCCACGTCATGGCAGAACGCAGGGTCTTCGCCGAGTCGTTGACCGGCGAGCGCGCCGAGACCTTCGACACGATCAAGATCGAGGGGATCCTCGACTCGACCATCGGCATCGTGGTCACCTACGACCACCTGCGCGCCGGTCCGGCAGTGCTCGGCAGACACACCAACTCCGATGCCGGGCTCTACTCGGTCTGCCTGGCGATCGAGAACCTTTGGCTGGCAGCCACCGCCGAGGGGCTCGGCGTCGGCTGGGTGTCGTTCTTCCGGGAACCGTTCCTGCAGGAACTCCTCGACATCCCACCGGCGATCCGCCCCATCGCCTGGCTCTGCGTCGGCCCGGTGACGTCGTTACAGCACACCCCGGACCTTCAGCGCCACGGATGGCGTTGTCCGGCACCGCTGTCCAGCGTCGTGCATTACGAACACTACGACAGCACGCGCTCATGACAGACTCGATTTCGGTCCAGCTGCCAGTGCGCGGTCGACCGGTGACCGTCGCCGGATCGAGCGGGCGCGCGATGAGTGCCACCGGCTCGTTGATCCGGGCCGGCGCGACGGTCACCGTCATCTCCCCCGACCCGACCCCGTACCTGAGCGACCTGGCTGATCGCGGCCTGATCACGATCCGCGAACGCGAATTCGCCTCAGCCGATATCGACTCGGCTGCACTGGTTTTCGCGTGCACAGGGATCGAAGCGCAGGATATGTCGATCGCCGAGGCCGCTGCTGCGCACGGCGTGTTCTGCATCAGCGACGACCCGGCGGACGTCGCGCCGCCGGCGCTCCGTAACGGCCATCCACGTAGCGGACGGGTGATCCTGGTCGGCGGCGGCCCCGGCAATCCGGGCTTGCTGACGGTCGCCGGTCGCGACGCCATCGCCGGCGCCGACGTGATCGTGACGGACCGCCTCGCACCGGTCGCGGTGCTCAGCGAGCTCGCACCGCACGCGCAGATCATCGACGCCTCGAAGATTCCCGGCGGGCGCCGGGTGGAGCAGAGCGAGATCAACTCGATGTTGATCAGCCATGCCCTGGCAGGCAAGACCGTGATCCGACTCAAGGGCGGTGACGGTTTTGTCTTCGGTCGCGGCGGTGAAGAAGTCGACGAGTGCGTGCGCGCGGGTATCGCCGTCGACGTCATCCCCGGTGTCAGCTCGGCCATCGCCGCACCGGCTTCGGCGATGATCCCCGCCACGCATCGCGGCCTCACCCAGGGATTCACGGTGATCTCGGGCCACGTCCCACCCGAGCATCCGGAATCCGGGGTCAACTACGCCGCACTGGCACAGGCGAATACGACGATCATCCTGATGATGGCCGTCGCGAATCTCGATGCCATCACCGAAGCCCTGATGGGCGGCGGAATGGACAGCGACACCCCGGCCGCGGTCATCGCCGACGGCAGCCTGCCCAGTCAGCGCGAGATCCGGGCCACGATCGCCACGATCGCCGCCGCTGCCCGAGCGGCCGATATCGGTCCCCCGGCGACCACGATCATCGGAGCTGTTGCGGGTTTCGTGCCTGGGCATGCGATACGACAGCTGCAGGCAAGCGGGGCGCCGAGGGTTAATGTCGGCTGATGGAATTGGTCGGCGGCCGGCGAAGCCACCGCATATGGGTGGTGCGACACGGTGAATCGACGTGGAACGCCGAGGGCCGGATGCAACGTCAGGTTGCCCACCCCCCGCTGACTGCACGTGGCACCACCCAGGCCTACGCCGCGGGTTATGCACTGCAGCACAAGCAGATTCGACGTGTCATCAGCTCAGATGCAGTGCGGGCCACCCAGACCGCGCAGGCGATGGCGACGGTTCTCGGCGTCGAGGTAGTGGTGGACAACCGCCTCCGAGAGCGCGGCTTCGTCGCCGGTCGCCTGGTCGACGCGCGAACATCCGGACGCGAGCACCTGGAGGACCCGACTGAACGGGTGCGTTCGGCGCTGCTCGACATCGCGTCGATGCCCGGTCCGACTGCGGTGGTCACTCACGGTGACATTGTGTGCGCGATCCTCGACATGCTCGGGGCGCGTGATGCAACCACCAGCCAATGGGCAACCGGCACAGACGTTCCCAACGGGGCGGCCGTCGAGCTCAGCCTGCGCAAACTGCGCGGGCCGGCCGATCTCGTCTGACGGCTCAGGTGCTCAGTGCCGCATCGACGGTGACCGGGACACTCGAGAGCGCCCGACCGATCGGGCACACCGATGATGCGGTGGCGGCGAGCTGCACGAACTTCTCGTTGGTGGCGTTGACCCCACGGCCGCGGACGATCAGCGCGATATCGGCGATGCCGAAATCGACCTCGGGGCCGCCCTGGGTGACCACCGCCTCGACGTGCAGAACAGGGCTTTCCTCAAGTCCGGGATCGAGCAGAGCGGACAGTTGCATGGCGTAGCACGAGGCGTAGGCAGCGGCCAAGAGCTCCTCCGGCGAGGTGGTCGTCGCCGCGTCCGCCGCCCGCGTTGCCAACGAATAGTCGAAGGTCGCCTGTCCGGAGGACGTCAAGGCGATCGACCCGGCACCGCCGACCAACGATCCCTGCCATTGCGCGGTTGCCACCCGAGTGCTCATGTTCGTCCTGTCTCCTGGGTTCGGTCTGATGGCGGCGCCGACCGGTCGCCACCGGGACGCCAGAGCACATCGCCGTCCGGATTCTCATAACGCGCCACGATGAACAGCAGATCCGACAGGCGGTTCAGATAACGCAGTGCGCAGTCGTTGACCGGAGCCGTCTCGGCCAGACACCAGGCGCTGCGTTCCGCCCGACGTGCCACGGTCCGGGCGTGGTGCAGATGCGCGGCGGCGAGGGTACCCCCGGGCAGGATGAAACTGGCCAGCTTGGGCAACGCCGCATTGAACTCGTCGCACCACGATTCCAGCTGTGTCACTTGTTTTTCGGTGACCCGAAGCGGTTCGTACTCGCTGACTTCTGCCACCGGGGTGCACAGATCGGCGCCGACGTCGAACAGGTCGTTCTGGATGACACCCAGCACCTCGGTGGTCCGGGCGCTCACCCCGCCCGCCGCAATCGCGATGCCGATGATGGCGTTGGTCTCGTCGCAGTCGGCATAGGCGCCGACCCGCACATCCGACTTGGCAACTCGGGACATATCGCCCAGGGCGGTGGTGCCCTGGTCGCCGGTGCGGGTGTAGATCCGGGTCAGATGAACGGCCATGACCCACTGCCCGGTCGTCGTGTCCAGGCCCGCAGCGCCAGGACGGCCGGCCACATCAGGGCGACAGCGAAGTGGATGCTCACGATGACGCGACCACGGGCAGGATCTGCGCGAGACCCGCGGCCAACGTCGCGCCGATCAGCGGAGCCACGATGGGAACCCACGAGTAACTCCAGCCGGGGTCGGCCTTGCCCTTGATGGGCAGCAGCGCATAGGCGAGGCGAGGACCGAGGTCACGGGCGGGGTTCACGGCGTAGCCCGTCGGTCCGCCGAGTGCAAAGCCGATCGTGATGATGACGAAGGTGACGCCGGCGTAGCCGAGGGCCTCGTTGGCGGGCGGGTTCACCAACACCCACAGGATCAGTACGAACGTCGCGATGGCCTCGGTCACCATGTTCCAGGGGGCGTTGCGGATGGCCGGCGAGGTGCAGAAGATTCCGCGGGTCCCCGAGTTGTCCTCCATGGCGTCGAACTGCAGCTTGAACGCCGCCCACGCCAGCCAGGCGCCGACGAAACCGCCGAGGAGCTGTGCGGCCCAGTACACCGGGACCGACGACCACGGAACGCCACCGGAGATGGCCACCGCCAGTGTCACGGCCGGGTTGATGTGACCGCCGGAAGGCGCAGCGACGCTGGCGCCGGCGAAGACGCCGAAGCCCCAGCCGAGAACGATGACGATCCAGTCGCCACCACCACCGTGGGAGAACGAATTCTTCAGCACCACCGCGGCCACTGAGCCGTTACCGAGGAGACAAAGTACCGCCGTACCGAGGAACTCCCAGATGAAGATGTCGATATTCGACACTGACCACAACCTCTCTGATGGGCGGTTTTGACGGCCGTAGCTTGACGCCTGTTGGCATAGGTCGGCCACCGCCGACATGCGTTCTCAGTCTTTCGTCCGCCGCCGTTTCGCGGATGGTTATCCGGACGTCCCGGCCAATTACTGATCCAGAGGTGAGCTTTTTGGATAGGCTCGAGGCTCACCAGGGCCACGCCCTAGACAAGACGGCGCCAAAACGTAGCCTAGTTTGAGGGCAGGGATCTATCATCGCTCCTGGCCAGCGACTCTGGCTGTGACCCCAAATCTCTTGCAGCAAGCACCCATTCGAAAGGTTCGACGATGAGTTGCATTTCCTTGCCCACCGCCAAGTCCGTGATCGAGGCCGCGACCGCGAAGGCGCAGGAAATCGGGCAGCCGATGAACATCGCGGTGGTCGACGACGGCGGTCACCTGGTGGCGTTCGTCCGGATGGATGGTGCGATCAAGGCCAGCATCGATATCTCGATTCGCAAGGCGCGTACCTCGATTCTGATGAATGCGCCGACGGGCGCGCTGATGCCACTGGTCCAGCCGGGCGCCGAGCTGTACGGCCTTGAGCAGACTTCAGGGGGCATGGTGATCTTCGGTGGCGGTATCCCCCTGACGGTCGACGGTGTCGTGGTAGGGGCGATCGGAGTCAGCGCGGGCAGCGTCGAGCAGGACTGCACTGTTGCGCAGGCAGGCGTCGACGCTCTCTAACCGGCAGTGATGGCGTCGACAAGGACGGGCCACTCCGGCCGGACGGCGGCTCTCAGGTAAGGCCCATCCAGACCGACGAATGTGTCGCAACGGCGTACCGCAATTCGCTTCGCAGCCAGACGTTTCCGCGTCGCCTCGGCATCGGGGACGGTGAACAGCACAAACGGCGCGACGCCATCGGTGACCGTGATACCCACCGACCGTAATCCGGCCACCATCTCGCTGCGCACCTGCCCGACCCGCGTCGCAGCGGCCTGTGCCTCGGCGATCGCCTCCGGTGCACAGCACGCCGCGATGGCCTCCATCTGCAGTGTCCCGACCGGCCAGTGCGGCCGCTGCGACGTCAGCCGGGCCAGCAGCGCCGGCGCTGCGAGCGCATAGCCGACCCGCAGACCGGCCAATGCCCAAGTCTTGGTGAGGCTGCGTAACACGAGCACGTCGTCGAGGTCACCGTAGGCATCGCCGGCCACCGATTCTGGTTCGCCGGGGACCGCATCGGCGAAAGCCTCGTCAACGACCACAATCCGCCCGGGCCGCCGCAGGGCGAGAATCTGCTCGCGCGGATGAAGAACCGAGGTTGGATTCGTGGGATTGCCGACGATGACCAGATCCGCTTCCTCGGGCACGGCGGCATCGACCAGCTCGAACGGATCCGGCAGCGTCACATGACTTATCGGGATCCCGGCCGCGGTGAGGACCGCGTCGGGCTCGGTGAACGACGGCGCGATCAGTGCGGCGAGCCGGGGCCGCAGGTTCGGCAACAGCGCGAATCCTTCGGCGCCACCGGCGAGGAGGAGCACTTCGTCGACGGCGCGGCCGTGTCGGGCGGCAACCGCTGCGACGGCACGCCGGTGGTCGTCCCCGCCCGGGTAGCGGCCGAGGTCGGCCAGGCGGGCGGCCAACCGCTCGATGAGCCACGGCGGCGGCGCCGCGGCGCGAACGTTGACGGCGAAATCGACCATGCCCGGCGTCGCCGCCTGGTCACCGTGGTAGCGCGAGGGCAGGTGCATCACAGCACGGGAAGGAGCTGTCGGACGAGGCCCGCCGAGACCGCCGCGACGCCCTCGGCGAATGCGCCGAAATCGACCGCGGAATCACGACCGGCCAGGTCCGACAGTGCGCGGATGATCACCCATGGCACCCCGAACACTTCGCAGACCTGGGCTACCGCACCACCTTCCATCTCGATCGCGAGGGCAGCGGTGTCGCGGTGTAGCCGATCTCTGGTGCTTTCACAGTGCAGGTACTGATCGCCGGTCAGCACAGTGCCGTACGCGATGTGCGGTGGGCGGTCCCGGCCGCCGGCCGCCGCCGCCAGCGACGGCAACGTCACGACGTCGAGGTGGGCCCTTATCCGCGCGAGGATGTCGGGGGCCATGCGGTAACCGAGCTCATCGGTCGGGTTGATGAACGCGACGTGCCCGGCCTGGTACATGAGCAACTGCTCATTCTCGATGCGTCCGACGTCATGCTGGATCACCCGGTCGGCGATCACGACGTCGCCGATGTGCAGGGCCGGGTCGAGACCGCCGGCGACACCCGACAACACGATGACACGGCAGCCGAACCTCTGCGCCAACAGCGTTGTCACGATGCCGGCGTTGACTTTTCCCATTCCGGCGCCGACCAGCACGACCTGGTGGCCGTCGAGCACACCCTCGTCGAACCGCAGCCGGGCCACCTCGACCGTGGTCACGTCGGTCAGCACGTCGCGCAGGTGGGCCAGTTCCTCCGGGATGGCGCAGATCAGCCCGATCATGCGAGGTGGGCGTGCTCAGTGGCGGTGAGCGCTACTGAGCACGCCGAAATCGCGATCAGGAGACGTCGACCCAGTCCAGCGTCCGCTGGACGGCTTTCTGCCAGCCTGCGTAGCCTTCGGCCCGCTTCTCCTCGGACCAGGTCGGTGTCCAGCGCTTGTCCTCCTGCCAGTTCGCCCGCAGATCATCGGGGCTGCCCCAGAAGCCGACCGCCAGCCCCGCCGCATAGGCCGCACCGAGGGCAGTCGTCTCCGCCACAACCGGTTTCACCACGTCGACACCGAAGACGTCGGCCTGGATCTGCATGCACAGGTCATTGGCGGTGATACCCCCGTCGACCTTCAAGACTTCCAGGTGCACACCGGAGTCTCGCTCCATCGCGTCGACGACATCGCGGCTCTGGTAGCAGATCGCCTCCAGAGTGGCGCGCGCCACGTGCGCGTTGGTGTTGAACCGTGACAGCCCGACGATCGCGCCGCGGGCGTCCGAGCGCCAGTACGGCGCGAACAGCCCCGAGAACGCGGGCACGAAGTACACACCGCCGTTGTCCTCCACCTGCCGGGCCAGCGACTCGCTCTGCGCGGCGCCGCTGATGATGCCCAACTGATCCCGCAGCCACTGCACGGCCGACCCCGTCACCGCGATCGAACCTTCAAGGGCGTAAACGGGTTTCGCGTCACCGAACTGGTAGCAGACCGTGGTCAGCAACCCGTTCTCCGAGCGGACGATCTTCTCACCGGTGTTGAGCAACAGGAAGTTACCGGTGCCGTAGGTGTTCTTCGCCTCGCCGGGGGCCAGGCAGACCTGTCCGACCATCGCGGCCTGCTGGTCACCGAGAATGCCGGTCACCGGCACCTCGCCACCGAGCGGGCCGGTCGCCAGCGTCACGCCGTAGGGTTCCGGTGATGACGACGGTTTGATCGTCGGCAGCATCTGACGCGGAATGTTGAAGAACGACAACAGTTCGTCGTCCCAGTCAAGGGTCTCCAGATCCATCAGCATGGTGCGACTGGCGTTGGTGACGTCGGTGACGTGCACGCCGCCGCGAGGTCCGCCGGTCAGATTCCACACCACCCAGCTGTCGCTGTTGCCGAAGATCGCGTCACCGCGTTCCGCGGCTTCGCGGACCCCGTCGACGTTCTCCAGGATCCACTGCACCTTGCCCGCGGAGAAGTAGGTGGCGGGTGGCAGCCCGGCTTTCC
Organism: Mycolicibacterium komossense; assembly: GCF_025822605.1. Lineage (GTDB taxonomy): Bacteria > Actinomycetota > Actinomycetes > Mycobacteriales > Mycobacteriaceae > Mycobacterium > Mycobacterium komossense. The sequence continues at coordinate 406,128 of NZ_JACKTY010000029.1, forward strand.
GGCGGATGACGTCACCACGGCCGTCCCGGTCCAGCGCTGACGCGATCCGGTCGGTCCGGGTGTCCTGCCAGACGATGGCGTTGTAATACGGCCGGCCGGTCTTCTTGTTCCAGACCAGCGCGGTCTCACGCTGATTGGTGATACCCAGTGCCGCAAGGTCGCTCGGCTGCAGATTGGTGTCGTTGAGGACCGAGGTCAGCACCGACGAGGTGCGCTCCCAGATCTCCACCGGGCTGTGTTCGACCCAGCCGGCCTGCGGCAGGATCTGCTCGTGCTCTAACTGATGACGGCCCACTTCGGCGCCGGCATGATCGAAGACCATGGCGCGGGTACTCGTGGTGCCCTGATCGATGGATACGACAAAATCAGCCACATTGCTCCTTTGACGAGTGGAACTCACTTAGCGCACCGGGCAGGCCTCGACCACGTCGGCCACGACGCTTGAACCGGTATTCGGGATTCGTCCGCCGCGCTCGAACGCTACACCCGCCTGCGCTCCCGTCACAGGCGTTTGTGCCTGCAACGGCTCCGATTTCCGTTTCGGTGAAGGCCCGCCCCCCGTCAGAAAGCGCACATCCGCCGGCGAGGACCTATCGCAGCAGCCGCCGGACTGGTGAAACATCAAGGCGCCGTGACGCTCTTGTGATGTCGTCAGCAGTTCGACGGCCGCTGCGGTGATCAACGCCCGGGATGGGGCATCAGGTATCAATGGGATCTGCTATCCCTGGCGCGCGATCAGAAAAAGCCTTGCGCCTTGTTGCTGTAGGAGACGAGCAGGTTCTTGGTCTGCTGGTAGTGATCCAGCATCATCTTGTGGTTTTCGCGACCGATACCGGACTGCTTGTAACCGCCGAACGCGGCGTGCGCCGGGTACTGGTGGTAGCAGTTCGTCCACACACGCCCGGCCTTGATATCACGGCCGGCCCGATAGGCGGTGTTGCCGTCACGGCTCCACACCCCGGCCCCGAGGCCGTAGAGGGTGTCGTTGGCGATCGACATCGCATCGTCGTAATCGGTGAACGACGTCACCGCGACAACGGGTCCGAAGATCTCCTCCTGGAACACCCGCATCTTGTTGTGGCCGGTGAAAATCGTTGGCGCAACATAGTATCCGCCGTTGAGGTCGCCGCCGAGCTGCGTGCGCTCACCGCCGGTGACCACCTGCGCACCCTCGCTCTTGCCGATCTCGATGTAGGACAGGATCTTCTCCAGCTGGTCGTTGGAGGCCTGTGCGCCGATCATCGTCTCGGTGTCCAGCGGATCGCCCTGCCGGACAGCCTTGGTGCGGATCGCGGCCTGGGCGAGGAACTCGTCGTAGATATCGGCCTGGATCAGCGAGCGCGACGGGCACGTGCAGACCTCGCCCTGGTTCAGGGCGAACATCGTGAAGCCCTCGAGGGCCTTGTCCTGGTAGTCGTCGACCGCGGCCATCACGTCGTTGAAGAAGATGTTGGGGCTCTTGCCGCCGAGTTCCAGGGTGACCGGGATCAGGTTCTGGCTGGCGTACTGCATGATCAGCCGACCGGTCGTGGTCTCACCGGTGAAGGCGATCTTGGCGATCCGGTTGCTCGACGCCAGCGGCTTACCGGCCTCGACGCCGAACCCGTTGACGATGTTCAGCACGCCCGCGGGCAGCAGATCGCCGATCACCGAGATCAGGTAGAGGATCGATGCCGGGGTTTGCTCGGCGGGCTTGAGGACGATGGCGTTGCCGGCGGCCAGCGCGGGCGCCACCTTCCAGACCGCCATCAGGATCGGGAAGTTCCACGGGATGATCTGACCGACGACGCCGAGCGGCTCGTGGAAGTGATAGGCGACGGTGTCGTCGTCGATCTGGCTCAGTGAACCTTCCTGCGCGCGGATGGCTCCGGCGAAGTAGCGGAAGTGGTCGACCGCCAGCGGGATGTCGGCGTTGAGGGTTTCGCGGACCGGCTTGCCGTTGTCCCAGGACTCGGCAACGGCGATCGACTCGAGGTTCTCCTCGATGCGGTCGGCGATCTTGTTCAGGATGATCGCGCGCTCGGCGGGCGAGGTCTTACCCCAAGCCGGGGCAGCCGCGTGGGCGGCGTCGAGCGCCTTCTCGATATCGGACTCGTCGGACCGGGCCACCTCACAGAAGACCTCGCCGGTGACCGGGGTGGGGTTCTCGAAGTATTTACCGGCGGTGGGCGCCACCCATTCGCCGCCGATGTAGTTCTCGTAGCGCGGCTGGAAAGACATCACGGAGCCTTCAGCGCCGGGACGCGCGTAAACAGTCATGGGAAAACCTCTCGTGCATAGAGACGACAAATGTGTCGGTCGTCACTCAGGGTAGAAAAAACAGGGTTGCACCACCGTTGCACCCCGCGAGCAGACGCAAACTAACCCCGTTTGGCCTGGAAAAGGGCCACTTTATGTCTGTTCGCGGGGGGTCTCAGCCCAACTCGAAGTCGAGCCCGGCGAGATGCCCGCCGGCCTGCGCACGCCCCACCGGTCCGACCGCGGCGCTGGTGTGCAGCACCTGCCAACCGTCGCGGTCGTCGCGGCCTTCCGGCGAGTCCAGCCAGCGCCGCAGCGGAGCCAGGTTGCCCCGGTGGCATTCGGCCAGGACCGCACCCCGCACGCTGGCCGACAACTGGGTGCGCAGCCGGGCGATCGACGGCGACACCGATTGCGGAAGCAGTGGGCCGTGGTAGGCGGCGAGCGCCGATTCGACATCGCCGATGTCCAGCGCGTCGAACACCTCACCGATATCGCTGGTGATCGGCATGAGCAACCGGTACGGCCGCGATTCGAGGAGTTCGGCCCCGATCACCTTGCGCAGCCGCGACATCTCGGCGCGCACCGTCACCACGTCGAGGTCCCTGTCGTCGAGCAGGACCGCGAGGTGATCAGCACTGAGCCCCTCGGGGTGGCGGCTGAGCAGGACGAGGATGTCGGCGTGCCGGCCGGTGAGCATGGCAGCCCGCAGGTGACCGTATTCGTCGGTGGTCACCCACCGGGGCCGATCGGCACCGAGCACGACCAGGTGGGGTTTGCGGGTCGCCGGTTGCACGGTGGTGCCGGTCAGCCGCAGCAGCGCCAAGTGGTTCTCCACCGCGAGCGCCGTCGCCCGCACCAACGCCAGGGTCTGCGCGGCAGCGGCCTGCGGTCCCCCGGTCAGGTCGATCGCACCGAGCAGGGCGCCGGTATCGGGATCGTGCACCGGGGTCGCTGTGCAACTCCACGGCTGGACGATGCGCGAGAAGTGCTCTGAACCGTGGATCTGGAGTTCGCGATCCAGCGCCAGCGCCGTTCCGGGCGCGTTGGTGCCGGCACTGCGCTCACTCCAGTCCGCGCCGGGCACGAAATTCATCGCCTCGGCCCGCCGACGGGCCTTGGGGTCACCCTCCACCCACAACAACGTGCCGTCGGCCGCGGTGACGGCAACGACGACACCGGAGTCGACGGCGTCGTCGACGAGCAGTCGACGGATCACCGGTAGCGCCGGGGCCAACGGATGTGCGTCGCGCAGTCGGGCGATACTCAGCGCGGCCGACGACGGGCGCGCACCGTCCAGATCCGGATCGACGCCCTTGGCCAGGCTGCGCTGCCAGCTCTTCGCGACGACGGGCCGCACCGTGGTGGAATCCAACGTGGAGACGTCGACTTCACCGGAGACGAACAGTTCGTGCACAGCACGCAGGGCCCGGGAGGACTCCCGGCCGCTGGGACCTCTTAACGTTCGCACCGTGTTCACGCTCCTGGCAGCGCCGGGCCCCATAATGCCCGGCCGCGTGCCGACACCATAGTCCCAATCCGAGCTCGATGGCACCTACCTGTGGAGATTTCTTGGTGGTTGCTGTGCGGCCCCGAAGGCTCTCCACACCTGGCGGGGCCGCACAGCGGTCTGGTGCCGCCACCGGCAGCGGGTCAGTGCGCACCCCAGGCATTGGCGGCCCGCCGGTCGGTCTCGGCGACTTCGTCCGCACCGTCGCGGACAGCATTGCCGAGCCGGGTGAGGATGTCGTTGAGCGCGGCGGCGGCCTGGTTCCAGTTGGCCTGTTCGACGCGGTAGGCCGCGGCGGCCTCGCGGGTCCAGGCCTCCTGCAACGGGGCGATGCGCGCGACCAGGTCGCCCAGCGCGGCGTTGAGCCGAGCCGATGTGACGTGGATGTCCCCACGCACGGAATGCTCGATCGCGGCGAAATCGTAGGACAGCACGGGATCCATAACCTGCTCCTCTGACTGGTCGATCGGGTCAGGAGACCCGCAGGTCCGCCGCGGTGGCGCCGATCTGCTGGGCATGCTGCTCCGCGGCCTGCGTCAGGGCTCGCTCGTTGTACCGGATGGTCTCGGCGATGGTGTCCAGCGCCTGGCACAGCCGAGTGGATTCCGAATTCCACTGCTCCACAACATTTTTGAACCGAGTCGCAGCGGCGCCACTCCATACCGATGGCGGTACTGCGGCCATCCGCGCGATGAATCCCTGTAGCAACGCGCGGATCTCCGCGGATCGCGAATCCGTCGCCGCGGCAACAGTGCGCATGAGCGCGAAGTCGGTCGCCAGTGCGCCCTGCGATGCCGGTGAACTCATCTCTGCCCCTAGTGCGTTCGCTGTGCGGGTTGTTCCGCACCATCTTTCTATTTGACTGTTGCCGAGCCCATTTGGTTCCCATTGCGGCGAAGGAAAATCGCGATCAACGAATCTCGTGCGCCGACCGGACCGCCTCGTCGCAGGCAGCGCTCACGTCCAACGAGGTCACCGCGCTCTGGCATCCGATCGCAATCCGCGTACCGCCGTCGACGACCACCGCCCACCGGATATCGTGGCCCGGCCTGATCTCCCGGTACGTGATGGCCGCCCGGCCGGCCCGCTCGTCGCCAGGATCGAAGTCGACGAAGATTCCCGCCGGCTCCGCGTCGATGCCCCGGCGGAGTATTGCCGCCGCGGCAGCCAGGCTGTCATCCCGCACAGCCGCCTGCGTCAGGTGCAACACCGACTCGCCGTCGGTCGGCGATACCACTTCCACCCGAGCCGAACCCGGGCCCGTGGTGATCCGTCGAACCGACCAATCTGCCGGAATCTGCATCGTGACATGCCCTTCCACCAATGCTGCCATCAACACAGTCGGAGCACCGACGGAATCGGCGTCCCCCGCACCGGCCCAGATCCCAGTCCCCAGGGCGGCCGCCGCGGCAACGGCACCAGCGGCGGGGAGCAGTCGGCGGCGCCCCCGCCCGGATGCCTCGACGGGGCCCTCATCGCAGTCCACCATCGCTGTCACCGCATCGAACAGCCGGCTGTCCTCGACTCGGCGCACCACGCGCCCCTCGCCGCGCAGCCGGTCGACGATCTGGACGGCCAACGCGTCCGCGCCCGGTATCCCGGCCGGGGCATCGAGCCATACCGGCGCCCGTCCGGAATTCCGAAGTACCGCGCGCACCACGGAATCTGCGACGTCAGGCGGGGCGGCAGCCCGACGCAGAACACCCGACAGCGCACCGCCATCGGCGGTGATCGTGACGATATGCGGTCCGATCTCCACCAGCGGCGCAACGCCGACTACCCCGGCCAGCAGCCAGGACCGCGGTCTGATGCTGACCTCGGAGCAGAGTCGGCGCGCGACTTCACGCACCGGGCCGATCCGCGTGGCGGGCCACCACGACGGGTGCACCAACACGGCGGGGGCATCGGCGTCCAGCAGCGGTTCGAGTACCGCACACCACACCTCGTCGAGTGCCACGGGCCGGGCGCCGACCAGAACCACCGCATCGTCACAGTCGAGTGCTGCCACGGCCAGCACCGCGTCACCCGACTGCGCCGATTCGACTGCGCCACTGGATAATCTGCGCACATGGACCGGTCCGATCTCACATACGGTGCCCACGGTCAACGCGACGCGGTCCACGCCACCTGCACCACCTGCTCGGGCGCCGCGCCGGTCGACAACGTGCCCCGCCCTGGCGGCAGTGGTCGCGCTCGAACCGCACCCAACACCGCCCCCTCCTCCGGGGATCCGCTCAGCTGCAAGCCCACTGCGCCGAGGTCGCGCACTGCGGCGAGGACCGGCTCGTAGAGCGCCCGCGCCGCGCCGGCGTGACGCCGGGCGATCACCATATGCAGGCCGATGTCCGCGGCATGCGGGAGCACCTCAAGGATGGGTGCCAGCGGGTTTGCGCCTGCGGTCGCGACCAGGTCGTAGTCGTCGACCACCAGGTAGATGTCGGGACCGGTCCACCAGGTCCGACCGCGCAGCTGGTGTTGCGAGACCGTGGCATCCGGTATGCGATCGCGCAGCAAGGACGTCATCGCGGGCAGCTGCGCCAGCACCGCGGCGGGCGTCGCGAGGTAGCCGGCGAGCCGGTCGAACGCCACCTCGTCGAGCAGTGTCCGCCGCGGATCGACCAATATCACCTGCGCCTCCAGAGGCGTTGTGGTGCGCAGGATCTCGCGGCACAGTACCCGCAGCGCAGTCGTCTTGCCGCTGCCCGGGTCACCGAGAATCACCAGGTGCGCTCGGGCGAGGTCGACCGTCACCGGGGCCAGCCGGCTCTCGCCGATACCCAGCAGCATCGCCGAACTGTCGGTCACCGCGGCCTCTCCGAGCAAGCCGTCGTAGTCAACCCGGCCGGGCAGCAACCTGATTGCCGGTGCGCACCGATCGCCGTGGCGGCTTCTGAGCAGCTCGGCGACAGCGGCCGGGTCGGGCGGTACGGCCGCCACGAAAGGCAAACCGCCCGGTGCCAGCCCGTGCCCGGGCCGGCCCGCCGGTACGGCCCGCGCGCGTGTGCGATCGACCTCGGAATCCGCCGGATCGCCGAGCCGTAACTCGATGCGGGTACCCAGTTGGTCCTTCAGCGCGGGGCGGATATCTGCCCAGCGCGCAGCGGTCATCACCACATGCACACCGTGGGACAGCCCTTCTGCGGCGATCGCCGTGATCGCCTGTTCCAGACCGTCGGCGTCCTGGCGGACTGCGTGCCAACCGTCGACCGCGAGGAACACCTCGCCGTAGCCATCCGGTCTGTCGCTCGTGGCGGCGTACTGCCTACCGCGAAGTACCGCGGCGATCTCGGCGACTGTCCGCCGCGCCAGATCTGGATCGTGTCGTCCCGCGACGGCGCCGACATGCGGCAGATCCTGCAGACAGGCGAGTCCGCCGCCGCCGAAGTCCAGACAGTAGAACGTGATCCGGCCCGGGTCGTACTGCACCGCCAACCCCGTCACCAGCGTGCGCAGCAGCGTCGATTTACCCGACTGCGGACCGCCGACCACCGCGACGTTGCCGGCCGCACCGGACAGCTCCAGCGCCAGTGCGCTGCGGCGCTGGTCGAACGCGTTGTCGACCAATCCGACCGGCACCGTGAGATCGCCGCCGTCCCGGGGTTCGGCGAGCACCGCAGTCAGCGCCGGCGATTCCACCAGTGGCGGCAACCAGATCCGATGTGCCGAGGCTCCATACCCGACCAGCCCGGCCAAGACGATGTCGGCGACACTGCTCGCCGGGCCGGCGCGCTCGTCAGGATGCGCCGGGGCGACGATCCGTCCCACGGGGGCCGCGGTGAACACTGTCGGTACCGTCACCGGCACCAATTGTGACGCGGCCGGCGGGCTCGCCGTTGGTCCGGACACATATGCGGCCTGAAACCGGATCGGCTCGGCAGCAGCGATTTTGAGATAGGCCGCACCAGGAGCACCGGGTAGCTCGTAGGCATCGGGCACTCCGATGGTCATCCGGGATTCACCCGCCGAGAGCGTCTTCAAACAGATCCGATACGACAGGTGCGCGTCGAGGCCCCGCAACCGGCCGTCGTCGAGACGTTGACTGGCCAGCAGCAGGTGCATGCCCAGTGACCGCCCCAACCGGGCGATCGCGACGAAGACGTCGAGAAACTCCGGTTGTTGAGCCAGCAGCTCGGAGAATTCGTCGACGATGATGAACAACGCCGGAAGCGGGGCGCCCGGCCGGCCGGCGCGGCGGGACCGCTCGTATTCGGTGATGCTCGCGAGGTTGCCCGCGCTGCGCAGGATCTGCTGTCGTCGGTTGATCTCACCGGTCAGCGCATCGCGCATGCGGTCCACCAGATAGGCCTCGTCGGCAAGGTTGGTGATGACCGCGGAGACGTGGTTGGCCCGATCGAGGCCGAGAAACGTCGCCCCGCCTTTGAAGTCGATCAGCACGAGGTTGAGCGCCTCGGGCGGATGGCGCGCGATCATCCCGAGGGCGATCGTCCGCAGTAGTTCGGATTTACCTGAGCCGGTGGCACCGACGCAAAGCCCATGCGGACCCATCCCGCCGTGCGCCGCCTCCCGGATATCCAGTTCGAGCGCGGCCCCGTCCGGCGTGGTCCCCAGCGGGACCCGCAGCCGATATTGATCGACGTTGGCCCACAGGGATTTCCAGTCTTGACCGACCGCAGAGGCGCCGACCAGCTCCCGCCACCCGCCTCCTGTCGCAGGCACATCCCCAGGGCCGGGCCGATGGCCTGCCAGACGTCGCGCGCAGACGACGGCATCCTCCGGCGACAGCAGGTCCGGCCGCGCAACGTCGACGGCACCGTCGGGGCCCGTGACGATCAGTTGGGTGGGTGTCACCCGCAGGCCCGGTTCCACCGCGTCGCCGGGGCCGATCCTCAGCACCGTGACCTCACCGGCGGGCGCCTCGCCGCTTTCGACACCGTCGGCGATGACGACGGCGCAGCGACCCAGCGGACATGCCGCCAGGGCGGCGGCCAGACTCGGATAGACCAGCCTGAGTGAGCCCACCTCGTCGACGACACTGGGATGTCGATGGTGCGGCAGCCATTTCAACCAGTCCCAATGATCCGCAGCGCGGGCATCGACCGCGGCGAGCACCACCAGATCGGCGGGGCTGTGCAGGACCGTGAGCTGACAGACCATGGCTCGTACCAGCGAACGAGCATCGGAGCTTTCACCGTCGATCGTGACGACCGGAGTTTCCGGCAGCGCGATCGTGACCGGCGTCGAGGCCACCGTCGAATACGCCAGAAGGAACCGGCGCAGTGCCGTCCACGTCACCGGATCAGCCCGGTCGTCGGGTTCGGACTCCGGCCCGATCGGCACCGTCTCCGCTGCCACGGCTCCCACCCCGATCCGCACCCGGCCGAAGTCGGCGTCACCGCGCTGGCGCTCCCACATCCGCGGCCCGCCCACAAATGTCCACAAGGCATCCGGCGCCGGGTGGCGCGCCCACAGCCACTCACGTTGTGCCAGCGCACTATCGACGAATGTGGCAGCCAGCCCCCGCAGGTGCTCCAAATAGCGGGTACGGTCGGCATCCAGTTCGGCCGCCCGCTGCCTGCTGCCGCCCTGAATCGCGGAGACAACGGCAGAGCCGACCATCATGATCGGAAACAGAGCGAACATCGGGTTGCGGGGTATCGACGCCCCCGACATCACCACCGCGGCCACCATCCCCAGCCCGGCCAGCAGCGTCACCGCGGGCATCAGCAGCCGGACCAGGGTGCCGGCGCCACCGGACCGGGGCACGGGTGGCGGCGCCGCGACAGCTATCTCGTTCACCGGCCTCCTGTCGTTATCGACGGACCGTAGGCGCGACCACCCACCGCCGCAATTCACCTGTGCATCGATGTACACACGGCCGGGTCCGCCGCCGTTAGCGTCACCGCGTGATCGCGGGAACCGAAGGCGATATGTGTCGAGTGTCCGTCTCTGCCGGCGCTATTCAGGCCGATATGGCGTTGCCATCCACGGTCCCGGTGGGGCAGCTGATCCCCTCGGTCTACGACATCCTCGGCGGAACCGGTCGACCACCAGCCGTGTTTCCACTCGGTTTGTATCCGCCGGGCAAGGCGGCACTGAACCCGTCACAGTCGTTGTCCCAACTGGGAATTGGCGACGGAACCCTGTTGATCTTGGCGCCGGTCGGATCGGAGACGGCAGCCGACCCGGTGGTGCAGGCCGCAGATGTGGTCGAGCGCGCCGCCGAGGCCGAACCGGGCGCATGGACGTCGTCGCAGTCGCGACTGGCCGCCCTGCTCATCGTGATCGCCCTGGCCGGGACGACGGGTTTGGTGGTGGTCCCCGACGGGTTCGGAGCGCCCAGCCTGCTGCTGGGCGCGACAGCAACCGCGGCGACGGCCACGATCGCCACCCGCGCCACTCGGCATGGCCGCACCACCCTGCTGGCGACGATCACCCTGGGAGTTCTCATCGCCGCGGCCGCTCTCGTCTCGACGCTGTTCGACCTCCGCGCATCGGCAGCGGGCGCGGTACTGGCCACGATGTCGACCGCCGTGTTGAACGTTCCCGGCCGACTGACCGTGATGGTGGCCGGACTCTCGACATCGATAGGCGGAGATCTCGATCCCGATACCGCCCGGTCCAGCGGTGAGCTCCGGAGCAGGTCGGCGCGCGCCCAGCAGGTGCTGACCGCGCTCGTGATGGGTGCGTCGTTCGCTACGGCATCGGGCGCCTTGGTGATCGTCGACGGCCGAGACCCGCCCGATTTCGTTCTCGCCGGGACCCTCGCGGTGCTGCTGATTCTGCGGTCCCGGGTGCATCACCATCTCCTCCGCCGGTCGGGCCTGCTGTTCGCGGGAACACTTTCCACCACAGCACTTTTCGTGGCGCTGTGGTGGACCGACCCAGGGTTGGCCCCATGGCTCTGCGGTGCAGCAGCCGTGCTCGCACTCGCCGCGATCTGGCTCGGGTTCGCTCCGCCCGCCGCCGCCAGTGCACCACCGCTGCGGCGGTGTCTGGACCTGCTGGACTGCCTCGCGGTGGCGGCTCTCATACCGTTGGCTTGCTGGAGTTCCGGCGTGTTCGACCTCGTCCGCGGGATGAGCCTGTGAGGCCCTGTCGAGCCGTCAGTGTCGCGACGGTCGGCATGATCACCATTGCGCAGTGCTGTGCACCGCCGGCCCGCGCGCTCACTCCCCCGCCGATCGACAGCAGCAGGTTGCCCGCTGCGGCGCTGCCCGCGCCACCGCAACCGACCGAGCAACGCGAGATGTGCACGGTACCCAGGCAGACCCGCGCGACGTCGCCGGCGGCCAACCCACTGCATACCCTCGACATGACCTCGGTGTGGCGACTGACCCGCGGTGAGGGGCAACGGGTTGCCGTCATCGACACCGGAGTGAACCGGCATCCGCGGCTGGCCCATCTCGAAGCGGGCGGTGACTACGTAGCGGCGGGCGACGGCGCCCAGGACTGCGACGGACACGGCACGATCGTGGCCGGCATCATCGCCGCGGCACCGGACTCGACAGACCAGGTGGGATTCGCCGGCCTGGCCCCCGCTGCGACCGTGCTCTCGATCCGGCAGTCCAGTACGAAATTCGGCCCCACCGCGAATCCGTCGGTCACAGGGTTCGGCGACGTCGACACGATGGCGATGGCCGTTCGCACCGCGGCCGACCGCGGCGCGACCGTCATCAACATCTCGTCGGTGGCCTGCGCGGCCGGCCCCCTCGACGACCGTGCCCTCGGCGCCGCACTCGCCTATGCCGTCGATGTGTTGGATGTCGTCGTGGTCGCCGCCGCAGGCAATGTGGGTGGTGCGAGCCAATGCCCCAAGCAAACCGAGACCACCGGATTGAGCTGGGACACTGCCACTGTCGCGGTCAGCCCGGCCTGGTACGACGACTATGTCCTGACGGTCGGCGCCCTCGGGACCGACGGATCCCCGTCGTCGTTCAGCCTCGCCGGACCGTGGGTCGACGTCGCGGCCCCCGGGGAGGACATGGTGTCACTGGATCCCGCGGGGAGCGGGATTGTCGACGGGCTGACCGTGTTCGACCGCGACATCCCGATCTCGGGAACCAGTTACGCCGCACCCGTGGTCAGTGGACTGGTCGCTCTGGTGCGCGCCAGGTTTCCGGAACTGACGGCCCGCCAGGTGATGCAACGGATCGAGGCGACCGCCCATCGACCGGCGGCTGGATGGAATCCGGTGGTGGGAAACGGCACCATCGATCCGCTGGCCGCGGTCAGCTCCGACTCGATCAGCTCAGGTACCCCGGTGACCGAAGCTCGACCGATCGACCTCCCACAGGCACCCGCGACGGCCCGCCGCGCCAGCCGCGCCGCGCTCTTGGGCGCCGGCGTTTGCGCGGCGGTGGCCGCCGCAGCGCTGGCCCTGTCAGCCGCCCGCTCCCGGCGGGCCGCTCGGCTGGACATCACGCGCGAGTAGTGCGGCGTCCCTGCGCAATTCCGGTCCCGACGGGAGCATCGTCACCAGCGGCCACGGTGCGGCCTCCGGATGATCGGGCAGCCCGAGCACCCGGGCGGCATCGGTATCGGCGACCGGGTAGCGCACCCCGGTATCGGCGACCAGCGATCCCGTCACAGCGGCGGCACCCGTCGAGCCGATGTAGGCGCTCCGTCCCGGCGGTAGGAACACCGCATCGACCGCGGCGCCGGCGCCGTCGCCCTGCGCCAGTGGAATCGGCACCTGCGTCTCCCGCAGCGGTAGCCCGCTACCCGCGTAGAGGGCGGCTTTGCCCGCCAGCCAGGAAGCGCACAGGACCGGGACATCGTCGGCCAACAGTGCGCCCACCCGATCGGGAAACTCCGCAATCGGAAGTATCCCGAGTGTCGGCATATCGGATACGGCCGACGGCGCAACCGCGGTGATGTCGGCACCGGGCCGTGCCGCGGCGAACTGAATGAGATCCGCCGCCACGGCACCGATACGTTGCACACCACCGGCGAGGACGACGAAATACTCAGTGGCCGAAGCCTGTTCGACGCGGAAGACATCGCCGACAGCAAATCCGGGGAGCGCCAGCGGTCCGTGACTGCCGCGGTCCGGGATGACCGGCGCCGCGATCGGCGGCAGTTCCGGGATCACGTTCAGTAGTGCCTGGGACGCAGGTCGCGGGGTACGCCCATCGAGATGCAGGGCACGAACAGTCACGGCGTCGGTCATGTCGATGAGCGCCCGGCTGCCGTTATAGAGCAGGTAGGTGCTACCGGAGCGACTCGACACCAGCACCGACTCGTCCACGGGCAGTGCCCGGGTCTTCCCCTCGCTGGACAGCGGCCCGGCGATCACGGTGGTGGCCGGGCTGTCGCACACCGTCCAGCCGGATTCCTGCGCCGATAACGCCGGGCCGATGGCCGCCGGTGCGCCCGGAATACCGAGTAGCGGTCCGCGTTCGACTCCTGCCAGGTCGGCGGCCGCCACCTGGCGAGGGGCGTCGTCAACACCGGTGATCAGCCGCGCCGAGGTGAGGTTCATGACGGGATGGACCGTGGCCCCGACCCGGACATAGAGCGCCCCGGAAGCCCGGTCCATCAAGATCGAATCGTCACCGAGACCCGCGGCCGGCTTGATCCAGCCGAACAGTGCACAGCCTGCGACCCCGAGCACCGCCAACAATGCGCCCACATAGAACGAAACGGATTGCAGCCGAACCGGGTCGGCGTCTGCATCCGATTCGCCGAGCAGGACCGCACGCTCGAGCCTGCGCATCAGGAACCGGTGGCCACTCAGCTGTAGCCGGGCGCTCGGGTACCGTGCCACGGCCTCACGCTAGACGCGCGGCAGCACTAGGTCCGTCAGCGATCCACAGGCTGGCGCCATCGCCCGGCAGTGTCCCCTGTTACCCGCACCACATTCGGCGCGCAGTGTGAGCCCTTCGTCATGACCGAAAATGATTTGACGCGTGACCTGGCCGACCTTATCGTCATTACCAAACGAACTTTTACTCATTACACCTTTGAGGAGGTGCCTCATGCTGATGACGAAGCCCGCTCTCGACAATTTCCGGCTCGGCCTACTGTTCGCGGTCGGGTCCGCGTTCACCTTCGGCATGTCCGGCCCCTTCGCAAAATCGCTCATGGAAGCCGGTTGGAGCCCGACAGCGGCGGTCACCGCGCGACTCGCCCTCGGCGCCGTCGTGATGGCGATCTTCGCGACAGTGGTCAAACCGGATTGGTTCCGCGAAGCGATCGCGCATTCGAAGACCGTGGTGGTTTACGGCCTGATCCCGATCGCGGGTGCCCAACTCTGCTACTACAACGCCGTCGCGCACGTCTCCGTCGGCGTGGCACTTCTGCTGGAATACACCGCACCACTGCTCGTGGTCGGCTGGCTCTGGGCCACCACCCGGCGCAAGCCCAGCAACAAAACACTCGCGGGTGTCGGCCTGGCCGTCGCCGGAATCATGATGGTGCTCGGCATCATCGGCGAACACGGGTTGGCCGGCGCCCACATCAATGCCATCGGCATCGCGTGGGGCCTCGGCGCGGCCGTCTGCGCGGGCTTCTACTTCATGATGAGCGACGAAGTCAGCTCCGATGGCACCGGCCTGAACTCGATCACACTGGCTGCGGGCGGGCTGATCGTCGGCGCCGCGGCGGTGGCACTGCTGGGCCTGACCGGCATCATGCCGCTGACGTTCACCACCAACAATGTCGTCATCGCCGGCATCACCACCTCGTGGCTGGTCCCCGTGATCGCGCTCGGCGTCGTCAGCACGGCCGTCGCCTACACCCTGGGCATCCGCGGCGTCGCCCGGTTGCGGCCGAGCTTCGCCTCCCTGGTCGGCCTGGCCGAGGTGCTCTTCGCCGTGCTGTGGGCGTGGCTGCTGGTCGGTGAGGCGATGACCACCGCGCAGGCTTTCGGCGGTGCCGTGGTGCTGGCCGGTCTGGCGCTCGCTCGCCAAGGCGATAAATCGGGCGTCGTCACCGCCGCGACGTGGCCAGACGCCGGCGTCGTCGAGGATCTCAGCACTGCACGTTTCGAGCTGCCGCCCGTCGCTTTGCGGACCCCGGACGGTAGCGGCCGTTAAACTGCTGACGTGATGACTGACCGTTTCCGCCGTACCGCCGTGGGCGCCACCGTCATGGCTGCCGTCCTGGTGACCGCGTCGACTGTGCTACCCACACAGTTCGGCGTCCCCAAGGCGCATGCCGCGTGCTCGGATGTCGAGGTGGTCTTCGCCCGCGGCACCGATCAGCCACAGGGCCTCGGGCGGGAAGGGCAGGCATTCGTCAACGCCCTCAAGCCGCAACTGGGCGGGCGCTCGCTCGGGGTGTACGCGGTGGTCTACCCCGCAACCTACGACTTCCTCGCCGCCGCCGATGGCGCCAACGATGCCAGCGCCCACATCCAGGGCACGATGGCCGACTGCCCGGCCACCAGGATCGTCCTGGCCGGCTATTCACAAGGCGCGGCCATCGTCGACGTGCTGGCCGCGGTTCCGTTCCCAGCCATCGGATTCAACGCGCCGCTGCCTCCCGACGCACCCGATCACATCGCCGCGCTGGCAGTCTTCGGCAACCCGAGCACCAGGCTCGGCCTGCCGTTGACCGCCAGCCCGGTCTACGGATCGCGGTCCATCGATCTCTGTATCGCCGGCGACCCGATCTGCTCCGACGGGAACGACGTAGCCGCACACAGCAACTATGTCTCCGCCGGACTGGTCCAGCAGGGCGCGAACTTCGTCGCCGGGCTCCTCTGACGCGTCCGTCAGAGATCGCCCGCGATTTCGGTCGTGTCCTAGCCGTGTGTGAGAATTAGTTCTATGAGCTCAGTAACGGCTGCTGCAGCAGCTTTCCGGTTTTCGGCGCCTGCTCGCAGGCTGTTGACCGCACTCGCGGCCCTGCCCGCGGCGGCGATACTGCTCATTGCCCCCGCCGTTGTCCCCACGCCCGCGGGCATCCCGTCGGCCAGCGCCGATCCCTGCCCCGACGTCGAGTTGGTGTTTGCCCGCGGCACCAGCGAACCCGCCGGAATAGGCCGGGTCGGGCAGGCCCTCGCAGACAGCCTCACACCACTGCTGGGCAACCGCACCCTCGGCACCTACGGGGTGAACTACCCGGCAACCTACGACTTCCTGGCAGCCGCCGACGGTGCCAACGATGCGACCGCCCACATTCTCTCCATGGCGCAGACCTGCCCGTCGACCCGGATCGTGCTCGGCGGCTACTCGCAGGGCGCTGCTGTGGTCGACATGCTCGGCAACATCCCGCCGCTGGGCAACAAAGTCGGCGAAGTCGGGTCGGCAGCACCTCTGCCCGGCAGCGTCCTGGGCAATATCGCCGGCGCCGCCGTCTTCGGCAACCCCTCCGCCAAATTCAGTGTGCCGCTCACCAACAGTGCTCTGTTCGGGGGCCGCTCCATCGACCTGTGCAGCGACGGCGACCCGATCTGCAGCGACGGCCGCAATCCATTCGCCCACACCCATTACGAGTCGAGCGAGTTCCCCGGCCAGGCAGCCAACTTCATCGCCGGTTTGGTGTAGCTCGCCCTCTCCTGAGAATTCTCCGGCCATGTCAGTTACTTCGTTAGCATGAGCCTATGAGCCGGCTGCGAACTTGCTGCGCAACACTGATCTCCGCCATCACGGCGGCAGCGACGCTTTTTGTTGCTCCCACCCTGGTGACCGGTATCGGTATCCCGTCTGCTTCCGCAGCGTGCCCCGATGTCGAGGTGATCTTCGCCCGCGGCCGACTCGAACCGCCGGGTGCCGGCCAGATCGGCAATGCGTTCGTCAGTGGGCTGCGATCGAAAACCGGCAAGAACATCAACCTCTACTCGGTGCAGTATCCCGCCGACAATCAGGTCGATATCGGCGCCAACGACATGAGCCAACGCATCCAGAGCACTGCCGCCACCTGCCCGAACACCAGAATCGTGCTCGGCGGTTACTCCCTTGGCGCCGCCGTGACCGACGTGGTGCTGGCCGTGCCGATGGGCTTCATGGGATTCAAGAATCCGCTGCCCGGCGATATGAGCGACCACATCGCAGCTGTCGCCGTCTTCGGCAACGGGTCGCAGTGGGTCGGCCCGCTCAGCAATTTCAACCCGGTCTACGGCGACCGGACCATCGAGCTGTGCCACGGCGACGACCCGATCTGCAACCCGACGGATCCCAACAACTGGCAGGACTACTGGCCGCAACACCTGGCCCCGGCATATATCGGAGCCGGAATGGTCGACCAGGCCGTCGACTTCGTGGCGGGCCGGCTCTGAGCTACTACAACGGGGGACGCACGACCTTGGTCACCTGGATCCGCTCCGCCAGCTGATCGTCGCTCGGATAGTCGACGCCGATCATCGTCAGTCCCTTTGCGGGCGCCACGCTGTAATCGTTGGCACGCCGGGCCGCACCAAGCAGCCCACTCACCCAATCCCGTTGCCTGCGTTGCTCCCCCACAGCCGTCAGCACACCGATCAATGACCGGACCATATTCCAGCAGAACGCATCCGCGGTTACCGACGCGGTGATCAGATCGCCGTCGCGGACCCAGTCGAGGCGTTGCAACTCCCTGATGGTGGTGCCGCCTTCCCGGTACCGGCAGAACGCAGCGAAGTCGTGTAGCCCCAGCAGATCGCGCGATACCTCGTTCATCGCGTCAACATCGAGCGGCCGCGGCCAAGGCACGACGAAGCGGGCCAGCTCCGGCTCCACACCGTGGTGGGCCGTCGAGATACGGTAGATGTAGTGCCTACGTAGTGCCGAGAACCGCGCGTCGAATCCTGTTGGCGCCCTGACGATATCGCGAACCCGGACATCGTCTGGCAGGATCCGCCCCAGCCGTCGGACCAGAGACTGGAACTCCGGGTCCTGTGGGCGCGGCGTCCGTGGGTAGGCCCGCGCGATCGCATCGGCCGGGATGTCGACATGCGCGACCTGCCCGGTGGCATGCACACCGGCATCAGTGCGGCCGGCCACCTTCAGTTCCACCGCCACCCGGAATACCAGCGACAACGCGTCACCGAGCACCCCGGCCACCGTACGCTGACCGACCTGCGCCGCCCACCCCGCGAAATCGGTTCCGTCGTAGGCAATGTCCAGGCGCAGACGAATATGCCCGCCATCGGAGTCGATGGCGGGCATATTCGGTGCGTCTGCGTTACTTGGCGTCATCCTCGGCCGGAGCCGCATCAGCCGCTTCCTCTGCGACCTCGGCGGTCTGCGCGTCGGCGATCGATTCATCCTCGGCTTCGACCTCTTCGAGCGGGGTCTCGGCGGCCTCCTCCACGGGGGCTTCCTCGGCGACCGGCTCGGCCTTCTTGGTCGACGCGACGCGACGGGCCCGATCGGCCTCCGAGGTCACCGTCTTCTCCCGGACCAGCTCGATGACGGCCATCGGCGCGTTGTCGCCCTTGCGGTTCTCCACCTTGATGATGCGGACATAACCACCGGGACGATCAGCGAAGAACGGGCCGATCTCGGCGAACAAGGTGTGCACGACATCCTTGTCGCGGATCTTTTTCAGCACCTCACGCCGGTTGTGCAGCGTGCCCTTCTTGGCATGGGTGATGAGCTTCTCCGCGTAGGGCCGCAGCGCCCGCGCCTTGGGCTCGGTCGTCTTGATCCGGCCATGCTCGAACAGCGAGGTGGCCAGGTTGGCCAGCAGCGCCTTCTGGTGCGAGGACGACCCGCCGAGGCGAGGACCCTTTGTGGGCTTGGGCATTGCGACTATCTCCTAAATGGGGCCGGCCCCCGTATCAGGTAGGGCCGGGACGGATTGTGTTAGAGCTGTTCGGTTTCGGCGAAGTCCTGGTCGGTGTCCAGGTCATAGCCGGCATCGCTGTTCCAGGTACCGGTGGCGACGTCATAGCCGGCAACCTCGGACGGATCGAAGGTGGCCGGACTGTCCTTGAGCGAAAGACCCAGCTGGTGCAGCTTGATCTTGACCTCGTCGATCGACTTCTGGCCGAAGTTACGGATGTCCAGCAGATCGGATTCCGTGCGGGCGACGAGCTCGCCGACGGTGTGCACACCCTCGCGCTTGAGGCAGTTGTACGACCGGACGGTCAGGTCCAGATCGTCGATCGGCAGCGCGAAGCTGGCGATGTGATCCGCCTCGGCCGGTGACGGGCCGATCTCGATGCCCTCGGCTTCGATGTTGAGTTCGCGGGCCAGACCGAACAATTCGACCAGCGTCTTACCGGCCGAGGCCAGCGCGTCCCGCGGAGTGATCGAGTTCTTGGTCTCGACGTCGAGGATCAGCTTGTCGAAGTCGGTGCGCTGCTCGACGCGGGTCGCCTCGACCTTGTAGGTCACCTTCAGCACGGGCGAGTAGATGGAATCGACCGGGATACGGCCGATCTCGGCGCCCGAGGCCTTGTTCTGCACGGCGGGGACATAGCCACGGCCACGCTCGACGACGAGCTCGACCTCCAGCTTGCCCTTGTCGTTCAGGGTGGCGATATGCATTTCGGGGTTGTGCACGGTGACACCGGCCGGCGGGACGATATCGCCCGCGGTGACCTCACCCGGGCCCTGCTTGCGCAGGTACATGGTGACCGGCTCGTCCTCTTCGGACGAGACGACCAAGCCCTTGAGGTTCAGGATGATGTCGGTGACGTCTTCCTTGACCCCCGGCACGGTGGTGAACTCGTGCAGCACGCCGTCGATGCGGATGCTGGTGACCGCTGCGCCCGGAATGGACGACAGCAGCGTGCGCCGCAGCGAGTTGCCCAGGGTGTAGCCGAATCCCGGCTCCAGGGGCTCGATGACGAACTGCGAGCGGTTGTCGGCGATGACCTCTTCGCCCAGGGTGGGCCGCTGAGAAATCAGCATGGTGTTTCCTTCTCCTTCTCGGCACCCACTATTTGATGCCGATAGATGGCCCCTGGACCCGCGCCCTCGTGATGAAGGCGCGGAGCCGGGGGTACTGCCTTACTTCGAGTAGAACTCGACGATCAGCTGCTCGGTGAGCGGAACCTGGATCTGAGCACGCTCGGGCAGCTGGTGCACGAGGATGCGCTGGCGCTCCCCCACGACCTGCAGCCAACCCGGGATCGTGGTCTGGCCGGCGGCCTGGCGGGCAGCTTCGAACGGCAACGTGTTGATCGACTTCTCGCGGATGTCGATGATGTCGTACTGCGACACCCGGTAGCTGGGGATGTCGACCTTGACGCCGTTGACGGTGAAGTGACCGTGGCTGACCAGCTGGCGAGCCATGCGACGCGTGCGGGCGAGCCCGGCGCGGTACACCACGTTGTCCAAGCGGCTCTCGAGGATACGCAGCAGGTTCTCGCCGGTCTTGCCCGACAGGCGGTTGGCCTCTTCGTAGTAACGGCGGAACTGCTTCTCCATCACGCCGTAGGTGAAGCGGGCCTTCTGCTTCTCCTGCAGCTGCGTGCGGTATTCGCTCTCCTTGATGCGCGCGCGGCCGTGCTGGCCGGGCGGGTAAGGACGCTTCTCAAAGGACTGATCTCCGCCGATGAGATCGACGCCGAGGCGACGCGACTTGCGGGTCGCGGGTCCGGTATAACGAGCCATGTCTCTCTATCTCCTCTAGACCCGGCGCCGCTTGGGCGGGCGGCAGCCGTTGTGCGGCTGCGGCGTGACATCGGAAATGGCGCCAACTTCGAGGCCGGCCGCCTGCAGTGAACGAATAGCAGTCTCGCGGCCCGAACCCGGGCCCTTCACGAAGACGTCGACCTTCTTGACGCCGTGCTCCTGCGCCTTGCGGGCAGCGTTCTCGGCGGCGAGCTGAGCGGCGAACGGAGTCGACTTACGCGAGCCCTTGAAGCCAACGTGACCCGACGACGCCCAGGCGATGACGTTGCCCTGGGGATCGGTGATCGAGACGATGGTGTTGTTGAACGTGCTCTTGATGTGTGCGGCGCCGTGCGGGACGTTCTTCTTTTCCCTGCGACGGGTCTTCTGCCCCTTCTTGGGAGCAGCGCCACCCTTCTTTGCTTGTGCCATCCGGGGTTACCTGGCCTTCTTCTTGCCGGCGATGGTGCGCTTCGGGCCCTTGCGGGTGCGCGCATTGGTCTTGGTCCGCTGACCGCGCACCGGGAGGCCGCGGCGATGCCGCAGGCCCTGGTAGCAGCCGATCTCGATCTTCCGGCGGATATCGGCCTGGACCTCGCGGCGCAGGTCGCCCTCCACCTTGAGGCTGGCTTCGATGTACTCGCGCAGCTGACCGAGTTGATCGTCGGTGAGGTCCTTGGTGCGCAGGTCCCGGCTGATGCCGGTGGCTTCCAGGATTTCCTGGGAGCGGGTACGGCCAATGCCGTAGATATAGGTCAGGGCGATCTCCATGCGCTTGTCGCGCGGGAGATCGACGCCCACTAGACGTGCCATCAGGCAGTGATTCCTTTTCGTTGCGGAGGTCTGATCCCAGTCCGTTCCCCGTCTTTACGGGGTCCGGCCTCCGTGCCGGACGTGAATGAGAGGCCCATCTCTAAAGATGCCAGCCACTCACTGGTACTGGGAGTTCTGCATTCAGTTGTGGGGTACTGCTGCGATCTGACGGGGACTTAGCCCTGGCGCTGCTTGTGGCGCGGATCAGAGCAGATCACCATGACCCGCCCGTGCCGGCGGATCACCCTGCACTTGTCGCAGATCGGCTTGACGCTCGGGTTCACCTTCACGGCTGTCGCGATCCTGTCTTTGTCTGGAGTGATAGGGATTCAAGCTGATATTCGCGGCCTGAATTTCTTACTTGTACCGGTACACAATGCGGCCACGGGACAGGTCGTAGGGAGACAGCTCCACTACCACTCGGTCCTCGGGCAGGATGCGGATGTAGTGCTGCCGCATCTTGCCGCTGATGTGCGCGAGCACCTTGTGTCCGTTTTCCAGCTCAATGCGAAACATCGCATTGGGCAGGGGCTCGACCACGCGGCCCTCGACCTCGATGGCTCCGTCTTTCTTGGCCATACTTTCCGGCAATCCTCTGTTCTGCTTCGGGTTCTTCTCTGGTTTCGTATCTGAATGCTGTTCGTAGCGCGCCGTGCTCGGCGCAGCATCAGCTCCGACTGCAAATAACGTAAGCCAGGAGTCGGAAATTCCGAGAACTTCTACAACAGGCACGCAAAGAGTCGGCGCGAAAACCGCACCGTTGATCTACGATACCCGCTCGGCGGCCAGGCTCCAAAACTGCCGCCACCAGCGACGGGCAGCGGATACAGGGATCGTAGCGGGCAGCCGGGCTGCGGCAAGTCGGCCCGCCGGCGGCCACCGAGGTGGTGGAGTCGCCGACGGCGTCCGGAATCGATCGGGCCGCCCCGCTTACCCAGCGGGACCCCGGCGGTTTCGCCAACCGAGTAACGCCGCTTCCCACCTGTGACTACCGCGCCTGCCCGGCGCATACTTACAAGCGATGACCGGATCTGAAAAACAGGCCCCAAAACCCATAATTCTCTCCGTCGACGACGATCCCTCGGTATCGCGAGCGGTCGCCCGTGATCTGCGTCGGCACTACGGCGAGAGCTATCGGATCGTGCGGGCCGAGTCGGGGCCTGACGCCCTCGACGCCCTGAAGGAACTCAAACTGCGGGGCGAGACCGTCGCGGTCTTCGTCGCCGACTACCGGATGCCGCAGATGAGCGGGATCGAGTTCCTCGAGCAGGCGATGGACCTGTTCCCGCTGGCCCGTCGCGTGCTGCTGACCGCCTACGCCGACACCCACGCGGCGATCGACGCGATCAACGTCGTCGACCTGGACCACTATCTGCTCAAACCGTGGGATCCGCCCGAGGAGAAGCTCTACCCCGTCATCGACGGTCTCCTGGATGCCTGGCGAGCGGCCGGCGACCGACCCATCCCCCACACCAAGATCATCGGGCATCGATGGAACGCCCGGTCGGCGGAAGTGCGGGACTTCCTGGCCCGCAACCGGCTGCCCTACCACTGGTTCATGGCCGATGAGCCCGAAGGTCAGCGAATGCTGGAAGCCGCGGGACTGGACGACCGAACCCTGCCGGTGGTCATCACCGAACAGGGCCAACCCATGGTCAACCCGTCCGAGACCGAACTGGCCGACCGGCTGGGCCTGTCGACCACCCCGTCCGAGGAGTTTTACGACCTCGTCGTCATCGGTGGTGGCCCCGCCGGCTTGGCGGCCGCGGTCTACGGCGCCTCGGAGGGTCTCGACACCGTCCTGATCGAACGCACCGCCACCGGTGGCCAGGCGGGACAAAGCTCCCGGATCGAGAACTACCTGGGCTTCCCGGACGGGGTGTCGGGCAGTCAGCTGGCCGACCGGGCCCGTCGGCAGGCCGAGAAATTCAACGCCGAGCTGATCACCACGCGGGAGGCCGTCGCGCTGGAAGTCAACGGACCGGTGAAAACCATCAAGTTCGCCGACGGCACGTCGATCGACGCACGCGCGGTGATCCTCGCGACCGGAGTCTCCTACCGGCAGCTGCAGGCCGAAGGTTGTGTGGATCTGACCGGTAAAGGCATCTACTACGGCGCCGCGAATTCGGTGGCGTCGGAGTGTGAAGACGAAGACGTCTACATCGTCGGCGGAGCCAATTCCGCCGGCCAGGCGGCGATGTACCTGTCGCGCGACGCCAGATCCGTCACCCTCGTGGTCCGCGGCCCGTCGTTGGAAGCGTCGATGTCCTACTACCTGATCCAGCAGATCGAGGCCAACCCCAGGATCACCGTCCGCACCTGTACCGAGGTTCAGCGCGCCGCAGGGGACGGCCACCTGGAGAACCTCTATCTGGTGAACCGGAATTCAGGGGCGGTCGAGGAAGTCAGCGCCGCGCGGTTGTTCATCTTCATCGGCGCGGCCCCGCTGACCGAATGGCTCGACGATGTCGTCGCCCGCGACGATCACGGATTCATCCTGGCCGGACCCGATCTGAAGGCCTGCTCCCGGTGGCCGCTGGAACGTCCACCACATCATCTGGAAACAAGTGTGCCCGGTGTGTTTGTTGCAGGAGATGTGCGTTCGGAATCCGCCAAGCGGGTTGCGGCCGCCGTAGGCGAAGGATCGATGGCGGTGATGCTCGTCCATCGGTATCTGGCCGAGGCGTAGAGGCAGGGCGAAATAGCCCCTGAGCTGTGAAAGGACGGTAGGACTATGGGTGATCGGTGTCTACCCGAAGAATTGCGGACATTGTTCTTGTTCGAGTCGCTGTCCGACGAGCAGCTGGCCACGTTGTGCAAAAACGGCCATATCGCCACCTTCGAGCCGGGCCCGATCTGCGTCGAAGGTGAGCCCGCGACGTGCTTCTACGTGATGATCGAGGGCGAATTGGTGATGTCCAAGCGCTCCGGCGGCGACGACATCGAAACCAACCGCACGTCGCAGCGCGGCGTGTACTGCGGCGCCTGGAGTGCCTTCGTACCGGATGTGCCGCAGCTCTACGAGTCCTCGGTCCGGGTCACCAAGCCGTCGAAGTTCTTCGTCCTCGACGCCCACGCCTTCGGTCACTTCGTCAAAGAAGAGTTCCCGATGGCGGTCCATCTGCTCGACGGCCTCAAGGTCGGCGGGCTGCGGCAGCGGCAGATCATCGACCAGCGGGAGAAACTGCTCGCGCTGGGCAACATCACCGCGGGCCTGACCCATCAGCTCAACAACCCGGCCGCCGCCACCGCTCGCGCCGTCTCGGACCTGCGGGAAAAAGTCGCCGGGATGCGGCACAAGTTGGCGATGCTGGCCGACGGCAAGTTCAGCCCGGAAGGTCTGCGCGTCCTGGTCACGATTCAGGAGGAAGTCGCCGAACAGGTGGCCAAATCCAAGGCCCAGGAGCTCACCGCGCTGGAGGCCTCCGATCGCGAGGACCAGATCGGTGACTGGCTCGACGACCACGACATCGTCGGCGCCTGGGACTATGCCCCGACATTCGTCGACGCCGGGCTCGACACCGACTGGCTGGAACGCATCTCCGCATCGATCGACGAGGTCGACGCGTCCGCGTCACTGCAGGGCGCGATGGGCTGGCTGAAGTACACCATCGACTCCGAGCTGATGATGAATCAGATCACCGAGGCGTCCAAGCGCATCTCTGCGCTGCTGGCCGGTGCGAAACAGTATTCGCAGATGGACCGGGCACCGTTCCAGGTCTCCGACATCCATGAGCTGCTGCACAGCACGCTGATGATGTTCGCCGACCGGATCGGCAAGGACAAGCCCATCAAGTGTGTCAAGGAGTACGACAAGACACTGCCTGAAATCCCTTGCTTCCCAGGCGATTTGAATCAGGTATGGACGAACATCATCGACAATGCCATCCAGGCGATGAGCGGCAGCGGCACCTTGACGGTACGCACCATGCGCGAAGGCGATATGGCGCGCATCGAAATCTGCGACACCGGACCGGGCGTGCCCGAGGACATCAAGGGCCGGATCTTCACGCCGTTCTTCACGACGAAGCCATTCGGCGAGGGCACCGGCCTCGGCCTGGATCTGGCGTGGAAGATCGTCGTCGAGAAGCACCATGGCGATCTGCGCGTGCGCTCGGAGCCCGGCGACACCCGCTTCATCATCCTGTTGCCGCTGCAGTCCCCCGTAACCACCGAGGCCACCGACGCCGACCTCAAGGCCGCGGAAGCCTAATCCTCCTCCGCGGCCCGGTGACCGCCCGCATCCGGAATACCCGCCGCAACCTCAGAGGTTGCCACCACCATGACCAAACCTGATCTCGGACGTTTCGGCGTATTCGGCCGCGGCGCCAGCCCCGCGGAAGCCAAGGACATCGAGGCGCTGGGCTACGGCGCCCTGTGGGTCGGCGGTTCACCGCCCGCCGAACTGGAATGGGTCGAACCGATCCTGGCGGCGACCACGAACCTCAAGGTCGCGACCGGCATCGTCAATATCTGGACAGCCGCGGCCAAGCCCGTCGCCGAGTCCTTCCACCGCATCGACAAGGCATATCCGGGGCGCTTCCTCCTGGGCATCGGTGTCGGGCACCCGGAGGCGCACGCCGAATACCGGAAGCCCTACGACGCTCTCGTCGAATACCTCGACGAACTCGACGGGTACGGCGTGCCCGCCGACCGCCGAGTGGTCGCGGCACTGGGGCCGCAGGTGCTGAAGCTCTCGGCCCGACGCAGCGCCGGCGCGCATCCCTACCTGACCACGCCCGAGCACACCGCGCAGGCCCGCGAACTGATCGGACCGGACGCATTCCTGGCCCCGGAGCACAAGGCCGTGCTGACCACCGACGCCGAAGCGGCCCGGGCAGTCGGCCGCAAAGCGCTGGAGATTTATCTGAACCTGGCGAACTACACGAACAATTGGCGCCGGCTCGGCTTCACCGATGGCGATATCGCCAAGCCCGGGAGTGACGCTCTGGTCGACGCCTTCGTCGCCTACGGCACCCCGGCCGCCATTGCCGCCCGGCTCAACGAGCATCTCGATGCCGGTGCGGACCATGTGCCAGTCCAGGTGCTGACCTCACCTGAGAAGCTGGTGCCTGCACTCGCCGAATTGGCTGACGCCTTAGCTCTCCCCTAAGTCAACCCCTGGCATCCGCCATCGAGAGGATTCACGCTGTAATGACCGAATCGCATGATCTAAAAACGGACGTGGCACTCAAACCCGACCTCGGCCGTTTCGGAGTATGGACCGGCGGCCCGGTAACTCCGGAGCAGGCAGTCGAGATCGAGAAGCTCGGGTATGGCGCAGTCTGGGTGGGCGCCTCGCCGGCAGCCGACCTGTCATTCGTCGAGCCGATCCTCGAGCGGACCGAGACACTGCAGGTCGCCACCGGGATCGTCAACATCTGGTCGGCGCCCGCGGCAGAGGTCGCGGAGTCCTACCATCGCATCGAAAGCGCCTATCCCGGAAGGTTTCTGCTCGGCGTCGGCGTCGGGCATCCCGAACACACCCAGGAGTACAAGAAACCCTACGACGCCCTGGTCGAGTACCTCGACGAGTTGGACGCGGCGACGGTGCCGACGAGTCGGCGGGTGATCGCCGCGCTGGGCCCGAAGGTTCTGCAGCTTGCGAAAGACCGCAGCGCCGGCGCACATCCGTACCTGACGACCCCGGAGCACACGGCGCAGGCGCGCGAACTCGTCGGCAACACCGTGTATTTGGCGCCCGAGCACAAGGTGGTCCTGACCACCTCACAAGAAGGTCAAGCGGAGGCAGCCAGAGAACTCGGCCGCAAGACGGTCGGCTTCTACTTGGACCTGAGCAACTACGTGAAGAACTGGCGGCGGCTGGGTTTCACCGCCGACGATGTAGCCAAGCCAGGTAGCGACAAGCTGATCGACTCCGTCGTCGCGCACGGCACGGCAGAGCAGATCGCCCACCGCCTGAACGAGCATCTAGACGCGGGCGCCGATCACGTCACCATCCAAGTCCTCGGCGATCGCGAGCAACTGATCCCCACGCTTGCCGCGCTGGCCGGACCACTCGGGCTCTGAGCGCCCCTCGCTGAGGGATTCGGCGCGCTTTTCGTCACTCGTGAGCGACGAAGAGCGCGCCGAATTCTTTTGCCAGCATGAGCCTGATTTCGGCGTGTTCGTGACCGCTCAGCGGCGGTGCGCACGCCAAAATCGCTGCCCCTTGCGTGGCGCCCGAAGTATTTACTAGGATATCCAAGTATCTCACTCGCCCAGCTCACCGGGATGGATCATGACCACGCAGATTCCGCATTTCATCGATGGCAAGCGCACGACGTTGGACTCGACCCGGACCGCCGATGTGCTCAACCCGAGCACGGGTGAGGTGCAGGCGCAGGTCGTGCTGGCGTCGACAGCTGATGTCGACGCCGCCGTCGCCGTCGCCGTCAAAGCGCAGAAGGAATGGGCCGCCTGGAACCCGCAGCGCCGGGCGCGGGTCATGATGAAGTTCGTCGAGCTGGTCAACAAGAACGCCAACGAACTCGCCGAACTGCTGTCCCTGGAACACGGCAAGACCCTCGCCGACTCCCTCGGCGATATTCAACGCGGCGTCGAGGTCATCGAATTCGCCATCGGCATACCGCATCTCCTCAAGGGCGACTACACCGAAGGCGCGGGCGGCGGCATCGACGTGTACTCGCTGCGCCAGCCCCTCGGCGTGGTCGCCGGGATCACCCCGTTCAACTTCCCGGCGATGATCCCGCTATGGAAAGCCGGTCCCGCGCTGGCCTGCGGCAACGCGTTCATCCTCAAGCCCTCTGAGCGTGACCCATCGGTACCCGTGCGGCTGGCCGAGCTGTTCCTGGAAGCCGGCCTGCCCAAGGGTGTCTTCCAGGTGGTCCAAGGCGACAAAGAGGCCGTCGACGCCATCCTGCATCACCCCGAGATTCAGGCCGTCGGGTTCGTCGGCAGCTCCGACATCGCCCAGTACATCTACTCGACCGCCGCGGCCAACGGCAAGCGTGCGCAGTGCTTCGGCGGCGCCAAGAACCACATGATCGTGATGCCCGACGCCGACCTCGACCAGGCCGTCGACGCGCTGATCGGAGCGGGTTACGGCAGTGCAGGCGAACGCTGCATGGCCATCAGTGTCGCCGTTCCGGTGGGCAAGGAGACTGCGGATCGGTTGCGCGCCAGGCTCGTTGAACGGGTCAACAACCTGCGGGTCGGCCACAGCCTCGATCCCAAGGCCGACTACGGCCCACTGGTCACCGGCGCCGCACTGGCGCGGGTCAAGGATTACATCGGCCAGGGTGTGGAAGCGGGCGCCGAGGCAGTCGTCGACGGCCGCGAGCGGGCCAGTGACGACCTGACGTTCGGCGACTCGAGCATCGAAGGCGGCTACTTCATCGGGCCCACCCTCTTCGACCACGTCACCACCGACATGTCGATCTACACCGACGAGATCTTCGGTCCAGTGCTCTGCATCGTCCGGGCCGACACCTACGAAGAAGCCCTGGCTCTGCCGTCGGAGCACGAGTACGGCAACGGCGTGGCGATCTTCACCCGCGACGGCGACACGGCGCGCGACTTCGTCTCCCGGGTGCAGGTCGGTATGGTCGGCGTCAACGTGCCGATCCCGGTTCCGGTGGCCTACCACACCTTTGGCGGCTGGAAGCGCTCCGGGTTCGGCGATCTCAACCAGCACGGACCCTCGTCGATCATCTTCTACACCAAGGTCAAGACGGTCACGCAGCGGTGGCCCTCCGGCATCAAGGATGGCGCCGAGTTCGTCATCCCCACCATGAATTAGAGCGCGCGATGGCTATGCAGATGTTCGGCCTCAACGAGGACGAACGCGTGATCGTCGAGACGGCGGGTGCGTTCGCCGCCAAGCGGATCGCACCGCACGCGTTGGATTGGGATGCGGCCAAGCACTTTCCGATCGACCTACTACAGGATGCCGCCGAACTCGGCATGGCGGCGATCTACTGCTCCGAGGATGTGGGCGGCAGCGGATTGTCCCGACTCGATGCTGTCCGGATTTTCGAGCAGCTCGCCAGTGCGGATCCGACCATGGCTGCGTTCATGTCGATCCACAACATGTGCGCGTGGATGGTCGACAAGTACGGCACCCGCGAACAGCGCAAGACCTGGGCACCCAAGCTGGCATCGATGGAGGCGCTGGCGAGCTACTGCCTCACCGAGCCCGGAGCAGGATCCGATGCCGCCGCCTTGCGCACCAGGGCGGTCAGGAGCGGTGACTCCGCGGGATCAGACTGGGTGCTCGACGGTGTCAAACAGTTCATCTCGGGAGCCGGGGTGTCCGACGTCTACGTCGTGATGGCCCGAACCGGGGGGGACGGTCCACGCGGCATCTCCGCGTTCGTGGTCGAAAAGGACACGCCGGGGCTGAGTTTCGGCGCCAACGAGGAGAAGATGGGCTGGAACGCCCAACCCACCGCACAGGTCATCTTCGACGGCGTCCGGGTACCTGCCGACGCCATGCTGGGCGGCCCGGAAGGTGAGGGCACCGGTTTCGCGATCGCGATGAACGGGCTCAACGGTGGGCGGATCAACATCGCCGCCTGCTCACTCGGTGGGGCTCAAGCCGCCTATGACCGGGCAGCTGCCTACGTCAGAGATCGGGAAGCGTTCGGCGGCTCACTGCTCGACGAGCCCACCATCCGCTTCACCCTCGCCGACATGGCGACCGGTCTGGAGACCTCGCGATCCCTGTTGTGGCGAGCCGCCGCCGCGCTCGACGCCGGCGACCCCGAGAAGGTCGAGTTGTGCGCGATGGCCAAGCGCTACGTCACCGACACCTGCTTCACCGTCGCCGACCAGGCACTGCAGCTGCTCGGCGGCTACGGATACCTCCGCGAATACGGCATGGAGAAGATCGTCCGTGATCTGCGGGTGCACCGGATCCTGGAGGGCACCAACGAAATCATGCGGGTGGTGATCGGGCGGGCAGAAGCCGCCAGAGCCCGCGCCAGCGCGTAGAAGGGGTTCATCGATGAGCACAGTGGCATTTCTCGGTCTGGGCAACATGGGCGGTCCGATGGCCGCGAATCTGGTCGCGGGTGGACACACCGTCCGGGCCTTCGATCCGGTACCGGCGCTGGCCGAAGCGGCAGCGAGCAAGGGCGCCAAAACTTTTGGCAGTGGCGCCGAGGCTGTCGCCGACGCTGACGTGGTGATCACATCACTGCCCAACGGCGACATCGTCAAGCGCTGCTACGCGGAGGTACTCCCGGCCGCCAAGCCAGGCGCGTTGTTCATCGATACCTCCACGATCTCGGTGGACGACGCGCGACAGATCCACGCAGACGCGATCGCCGCAGGCTTCCAGCAGATCGATGCCCCGGTGTCCGGTGGCATCAAGGGTGCGACGGCTGGCACGTTGGCGTTCATGGTCGGCGGCGAAACCGATGCGGTCGAGCGGGCCAAGCCGGTGCTAGACCCCATGGCGGGCAAGGTGATTCACTGCGGCGACGCCGGCGCGGGCCAGGCCGCCAAGGTGTGTAACAACATGGTGCTCGCGGTGCAGCAGATCGCAGTGGGTGAAGCATTCGTCTTGGCCGAGAAGCTGGGACTGTCGGCGCAGTCGCTGTTCGACGTGATCACCGGCGCCACCGGCAACTGCTGGTCCGTGCACACCAATTGCCCTGTGCCCGGACCGGTTCCGACGTCCCCGGCCAACAACGACTTCCGGCCCGGGTTCGCGACCGCATTGATGAACAAGGATCTCGGTCTGGCCATGGCCGCGGTGTCCTCGACCGGGTCCGCGGCGCCGCTGGGCACCCACGCCGCCGAGATCTACGCCGAGTTCATCGGTGCTGCCGCCTCCAACGCCGACAAGGACTTCAGCGCCGTGATCGAGATGCTGCGCAGCTCCTAGAAATCGCCGGCGCTGCGGCGCATCGTCTCGATCGACGACACCAGTGCCCGCGACTCCGCCTCCGAAATACCGACGTCGGCGAACACCTTTTCGTTCAGTGTCACCGTCGCATCCTCGACGGTGGATCGGCCGAGGGCGGTGATCGACACCAGCGTCGTGCGGCCGTCGGTGGGGTGCGGAATGCGTTGCACCAGACCGTTGGCTTCCAGCCGGCGAATCGCATGCGTGACGCTGGTGACGTGGACTTGCAGCCGGTCCGAGGCCTTCGTGATGGGCAGCGCACCACTGCGACTGAAGGCCAGTAGCCGCAGCAGTTCGAACCGCGAGAAACTCAGGTCGTAGGGACGCAGCGCGTTCTCCACCTTGGCCAGCAGGATCTGATGTGCCCGCATCACCGATGTCACCGCCACCATGCCGTCGGCGACATCGCCCCAGCCGGCCCGCTCCCAGTTGGCACGGGCCTGCCGGATCGGGTCGCCGTTCTCGGCAGGCTCCGGCGGGATGGGGGTTTCGGCTGGGTCAGGCATCCGCCCATTCATACCGCATCTGCCCGGCGGACAACGACAATCCAGCGCCTCCCGCGTCGGTGTCAGATGCTGCGCTGCAGCAGCACATCGCCGGTATCGGCGGAAACCACTTGCACCGCAACGATGTCCTCGATCGGCATGGATGTGCTGCCGCTCGTCACCG
The DNA here is from genome assembly GCF_025822605.1 of Mycolicibacterium komossense. GTDB lineage: Bacteria > Actinomycetota > Actinomycetes > Mycobacteriales > Mycobacteriaceae > Mycobacterium > Mycobacterium komossense. The sequence continues at coordinate 437,680 of NZ_JACKTY010000029.1, forward strand.
CGGTGGTGCCGGATAGCGCCATCCAGGTCGCCAGCTGAGTGTGGTTGCCGTCGCGACCGACGGCGACCATCGCCAGTTTGTCGCCGGCGTCGGCGTCCTCGCGCTCATCTGCGGAGTCCCGCTCATACGTGCAGGCCATCTCGACCCTGGTCCCCCAGCCCTGGCTGGTCAGCGTCACCGTGGCATCCAACGACGACGGCATCACCGGCGTCATCGTCAGCGCGGCCGCCGATACCCGCGGCGGGTCGGCAGCCGGTACCACCTCGCCGGGCCGGATCGCGACGAAGACGCCGACCGCCAGTACAACGGCGGCCGCGGCGGCCACACTCCACGTCAGCCACCGGGTCCGGCGCCGCCGCCGAGTCACCTTGTCCAGCAGCGCAGTCAGCACCTCGGGTCGCAGCGGCGGCGGTTCCGCCGGTCGGTCATCGTCGGCGCCGGCCATCTCGCCACGGTCGAGCAGAGTCAGCAGAGCGGGAATCCCGCTCAGTTCCGCTACGGCGGCCCGGCAGGAGGGGCAAGCAGTCAGGTGATTCTCGTACTCGCGGCGCTCGGTGCTCGACAGCGAACCCAGCACATACGCGGCATCCCACAGCGCGTAGTGGTCCTGCGTGTCGGTCGTCGATACGCCAGCGTCCCGGTGGTCGGCCGTCATCGCGTCACCCCCATCTCCTGCAGCGTCAGCCGCAGCGCCCGGACGGCGTAGTGCAGCCGCGACTTCACGGTCCCCTCGGCAATGTCGAGGTCGGCCGCAATCTGCGCTGTCGTCCAACCCAGATAATAGGACCGCCGGATCACCGCACCGTGTTCGGCGGACAATTGCGCCACCGCGTCCCCGATCAGCAACCGGTCCAGTGCGGCGTTCACCTCGTCGGGTCCGGTGTTCTCCGGTTCGCCCGCCGCTTCCAGGTTGCCCGACTCTTTGCGGAATCGCGCGCTGCGCCGCTCGTCGATGATCATGTTGCGCGCAACGGTGAACAGCCAGGCCCTGGCCGAGCGTTCGCTGTCCTCGGTCACCTCGGGATGTGCCCATGCGCGGAGCAAGGTTTCCTGCACGACGTCCTCGGCGCGGGCCCGATCACCGGTCAGTCGCACCGCGTAGCGCCACAACGCTGCCGCGTGCTCGTCATAGAGCACCCGCATCAAAGCAGTCTCTGGATCGTCGCGACCACCCGAGGCCCTGTCTAGGCTCACGTCAACCTCCCGCCAGTGACACGCACGGGGAGGCCGATCGGTTCATCTAGAGAGCGGTCAGAATCCTGGGGCCGTCCTCGGTGACCGCGACGGTGTGTTCCCAGTGCGCCGCGCGTGTCCCGTCGGCTGTGACGACGGTCCATTCGTCGTCGAGTACGACGGTCTTCACTGTGCCCAGCGTGAGCATCGGCTCGATGGCCAGGACCGATCCCGGCGCCAGCACGGGCCCGCGGCCGGGCGCCCCTTCGTTGGGCAAGAAGGGGTCCATGTGCATCTGCCTACCGATGCCGTGGCCACCGTAACCAGCGACGATGCCGAACTTCCTGTCGTAGCGGACTTCGGCGGCTCTGGTGCCGAGCTCGATGGCATGCGAGACGTCGGACAGGCGATTACCGGGAATCATCGCCGCGATACCGGCTTCCATCGACTCCCTGGTCGCCGCGGACAGCGCCGCGTCGACCGGTATCAGCGCGCCGACCCCGAAGGTGATCGCCGAATCGCCATGCCAGCCGTCCACGATGGCGCCGCAGTCGATCGAGACCAGGTCCCCCGGCGCCAGCTTCTCGCCGGCAGAGGGGATGCCGTGCACCACCCGGTCGTTCACCGACGAGCAGATCGAGGCCGGATAGCCGTGATAGCCCAGGAACGACGGGGTTCCGCCGCCGCCGCGGATGACGGCTTCGGCGATCTCGTCGAGATCTTTGGTCGATACTCCCGGTGCGGCGGCCTGGTTGACGGCGGCCAAGGCGGCAGCCACCAGAGCTCCCGCGACGGCCATCGCGTCCAGCTCCCCCGCGCTACGTTGCGGGACGACCTTGCGGCTGCGCAGTCCGGGCAGGGACACCATCGACAGACTTAGCGGCCGAGGGCACGCAATGCGCGGGCGAAAACCTCGTCGACCGGGCCGACCGCATCGACAGTCTTGAGCTCGTGGGCGTAGAAGTCCAGCAGTGGCGCCGTCTCGTCGCGGTAGACCTTCATCCTGTTGAGGATGACGTCATCGGTGTCGTCGGCCCGGCCGCGTTCCTTGAGTCGCTTGAGCAGCTCGTCCTCGGAGACCTTGAACTCGACGACCGCGTCCAGCTTGAGGCTGCGGCGCTCCAGCATGTCGTGCAGCGCTTCGGCCTGCTCGACCGAGCGGGGGAAGCCGTCGAGGATGAAGCCGGCGGCGGCATCCTCGTCGTCGAGCCGGTCGTCGACCAGAGCGTTGGTGAGGGTCGCGGGGACCAGGTCACCGGCGTCGAGGTACTTCTTGGCCTCCAGGCCCAGCGGGGTACCGGTACTGATGTTGTGCCGGAAGAGATCGCCAGTGGAGATCTGCGGGATTCCGAGCTTTTCCGCCAGCTGTACCGCCTGCGTACCTTTGCCCGCACCGGGCGGTCCAAGCAAAACGATTCTCACTTGAGGAACCCTTCATAGTTGCGCTGCATGAGCTGGCTTTCGATTTGCTTAACAGTGTCCAAACCGACGCCAATCATGATGAGAACCGCTGTACCGCCAAACGGCAAGTTCTGGATGCCGCCGCCATTCCCGAAACCGAGGAAGACGTTGGGCAGAACGGCAATCAGACCCAGGTAGATCGACCCGGGCAGGGTGATTCTGCTCAGCACGTAACGCAGGTAGTCCGCGGTCGGCCTGCCCGGGCGGATGCCGGGGATGAAGCCGCCGTACTTCTTCATGTTGTCGGCTTGCTCGTCGGCGTTGAACGTGATCGACACGTAGAAGTACGTGAAGAAAATGATCAACGCGAAGTAGATGCCGATGTAGATCGGGTCGGTGGAGTTGCTGAGGTGGTTGGCCACGAACTTCGACCACCAGCCTGTGCCGGGATTGCTGCTGTTGCTCTCGACCAGCTGGGTGATCAGGTGCGGGATGTAGATCAACGAGGACGCGAAGATCACCGGGATGACGCCGGCCTGGTTGACCTTCAACGGCAGATAGGTCGAGCTACCGCCGTACATGCGGCGGCCCACCATGCGCTTGGCGTACTGCACCGGGATACGGCGCTGCCCCTGCTCGACGAACACCACGCCGACGATGATCACCAGTGCAGCCACGCACACCGCGGTGAACACCAGGCCGCCGCGGCTGTCCAGGATCGACTTGCCTTCGGCCGGGATCCGGGCCGCGATGCCGGCAAAGATCATCAGCGACATGCCGTTGCCGATACCGCGCTCGGTGACCAGCTCGCCCATCCACATCACCAGCGTCGCGCCTGCGGTGAGCACCAGCACGATGACGACCAGCGAGAAGATGCTCTGGTCGTTGATGATCTCCAGGTTGCAGCCCTGCAGAAGGTTGCCGCTGGCCGCCAGCGCCACGATGCTGGTGGCCTGCAGGATCGCCAGGGCGATCGTCAGATAACGCGTGTACTGCGTCATCTTGGCCTGGCCGGACTGGCCCTCTTTACGCAGCTGTTCGAACCGCGGGATCACCACCCCGAGTAGCTGCACGATGATGCTCGCCGTGATGTAGGGCATTACGCCCACCGCGAACACCGTCAGCTGCAGCAGGGCACCGCCGGAGAACAAGTTCACCAGGGAGTAGATCTGCGCGGAGTCGCCGCCGCTGACCTGCTCGATGCACTGGTGCACGTTTTTGTAGTTCACCCCTGGCGACGGCAGTGAAGCACCAGCGCGGTAGAGGATAACGATGCCCAGCGTGAACAGAATCTTTCGCCGCAAGTCGGGTGTCCGCAGCGCAGAGATGAAAGCCGAGAGCACTCTTCCTCCTGGGCAGCCGGGCTCTATCGCGGCGTGCCATTGGGGCTGGCCTTGCCAGCGTTTGGTAGTCCTGCGTCTTGCGCCGAAACCGGCAGGCCACACGACCTACGGACTCACGCGTCAAACAGTCTACGAGAGTAACAGTTGGCCAAGTTAAACCACTCATCGCCAGCGCCCCGCGAACCCACAGGGGTTGCTCAGATTCGCGGGCGTACCCTCGACCACAGATCGTTATACAGACTAATTAACAAGCTCAGCATGGGAGGCTTCACGATGGCACGAACCGACAATGACACCTGGGACCTGGCGTCAAGCGTAGGTGCCACCGCGACGATGGTCGCCGCCGCGCGGGCGTTTGCCACCAGGGCCGACAATCCGGTGATCGACGACCCGTTCGCCGAACCCCTGGTCAAGGCGGTCGGCGTCGACTTCTTCACCAAAATCGCCACCGGTGAACTCGGCATGACCGATCTGGACCCGGACGGGACCGGCGGCGTGGGCAACATGAACCGGTTCGCCGACGGCATGGCCGCACGCACCCGGTTCTTCGACGACTTCTACGCCGACGCCGGGAAGGCCGGGATCCGGCAGGCCGTCATCCTGGCGTCGGGACTCGACGCCAGGGCCTACCGCCTCAACTGGCCGGCGGGCACGGTCGTGTTCGAGATCGATCAGCCCGAGGTCATCGAGTTCAAGACGAGAACGCTGGCCGATCTCGGCGCCGAGCCGACGGCAGATCGTCGCGCCGTCCCGGTCGACCTGCGCAACGACTGGGCGACCGCCCTGCGCGACGCCGGCTTCGACACCACCGCGCCGACTGCGTGGATCGCCGAGGGGCTGTTCGGCTACCTACCGCCCGAGGCGCAGGACCGGCTGCTCGATCAGATCGACACGCTCAGTGCGCCCGGCAGCCGGCTTGCCGCCGAAGGCGTCGTGCACGATGCCGACCTGGATGAGGGCGAAGCGCGCCAGAAGATGCAGGCGGCATCTGATCAGTGGCGGAAGCACGGATTCGACCTGGACTTCTCCGAGCTGGTCTACCTCGGCGACCGTGCCGACGTCACGGACTATATGGAAGGCCACGGCTGGACGACCTCGGCGATCACAGCCAGGGATCTGATGATCAAACACGGCCTCGCCGTCCCCGAGGACGGCGATGTGCACTTCGCCGAGATCATCTACAGCACGTCGACGAAGTAGTCCCGACCGATGGAACGCACGGATGCCGACACCTGGGATCTCGCCTCCAGCGTCGGCGTGACCGCGACGATGGTCGCGGCCGCGCGGGCGCTGGCCACCGCAGAACCCGACGCCATCATCGATGACCCCTATGCCGCGCCCTTGGTACGGGCAGTCGGGATCGACTTCTTCACCCGGATGGTCGACGGCGATATCACCCTGCCCGAAGGACAAGGCGAGAACTCGGCGGCCGCCGATGGTGTCCGGCTGATGACCGACGCCATGGCGGTGCGTACCCGCTTCTTCGACGATTTCTTCATCGCAGCGGGCGCGACGGGTATCGAGCAGGCAGTGATCCTGGCCGCCGGCCTCGATTCCCGCCCCTACCGGCTGCCGTGGCCGCCACACACAGTCGTCTACGAACTCGATCAGCCTCGGGTGGTGGAGTTCAAGTCCTCGACGATGGCCGCACTGGGCGCCGAGCCGACCGCGCATCGGCGCGTCGTCGCCGTCGACCTGCGTGACGATTGGCCGACAGCGCTGCGCGAACAGGGTTTCGACCCGGGCCGTCCGTCGGCGTGGAGCGCCGAGGGGCTGCTGATGTATCTGCCGCCCGACGCCCAGGACCGGCTGTTCGACCACATCACCGAACTCAGTGCCCCTGGCAGCCAGGTGGCCACCGAATTCCACAGCGGCAACTTCGGCGCCACTCTTGGGGAACGTGCCAAGGACATCATCGGGCAATGGGGCAGCCAGGGATTCGACCTCGATATCGGGCAGCTCTTCTACGACGGCGCCCGCAACCATGTCGTGGACTACCTGCAGGCCCGCGGCTGGGAGGTCACCACCCGGAGCCGGCCCGACCTGTTCGCCGATTACGGCCGTCAGTTCCCCGATCAGACATCGATGGCACCGCTGCGTGACTCGGTAGCCGTCACCGCACTCCGCAAGTAAGGAAACCCATGGCAGAGCACAGTTCTGTACGTTCCGACGGTGACAGCTGGGACCTGGCCTCCAGTGTGGGCGCCACCGCGACGGCCGTCGCGGCCGGTCGCGCCGTCGCCTCGCAGGGCCCCGACGCCCTGCTCGACGACCACTTCGCCGAACCGCTGGTTCGGGCGGTCGGCCTCGAACACTTCGTTCGCATGGTCGACGGCGAGGTGTTCCTCGAAGACGACCCGGTACTGAGCCGGCAGGCGATGAAGGAGCAGATCACGGTTCGGACCCGGTTCTTCGACGACTTCTTCACCGACGCCGTCGGCACCGGCATCCGCCAAGCCGTCATCCTGGCGACCGGTCTCGACACCAGGGCCTACCGGCTGACGTGGCCGGCCGGCACGGTCGTCTTCGAGGTCGACCAGCCGCAGGTCATCGAATTCAAGACCCGCACATTGACCGAACTGGGCAACTCCCCTTCGGTCGACAGCCGCACGGTGGCCATCGATCTGCGCGAGGACTGGCCGACGGCATTGCGCGGGCAGGGTTTCGACGCGAGCGTGCCGACCGCGTGGATCGCGGAGGGCCTGCTGCCCTACCTGCCGCCGGAAGCCCAGGACCGGCTGTTCGACAACATCACCGCGCTCAGCGCCCCGGGCAGTCGGCTGGCAACCGAGCATATGAACATGTCGACCCTGCCGGATGACTGGGCGGAGAAGCTCACCGAACGCACGCGTCGACTGGGATCCGGCCTCGACCTGGCCGGGCTGTTCTACACCGGTGAGCGCAACAGTGCCGGTGACTATCTGACCTCACACGGTTGGGAGGTCACCGTCCGGTCGACCGAGCAGTCGTACGCCGCCAACGGCTTCGCGCTGCCCGACGACGAGCTGACCCGACTGGTCGGTGACTCGGGCTATCTGTCGGCGACTCTAAAGTAGGTGCCATGGCTGGCAGTGGATCGCAAAGACAAAGCGGAGACACGTGGGACCTGGCGTCGAGCGTCGGCGCCACCGCAACGATGGTCGCCGCAGGGCGCGCCGTCGCGACGGCCGACCCGCGCGGCCTGATCGACGATCCGTTCGCCGATCCACTGGTCCGCGCGGTCGGGATCGACTTCTTCACCAAGATGCTCGACGGCGAACTCGATGTCACCCAGTTCCCCGACGGCTCACCGGAGCGGGTGCAGGCCATGATCGATTCAATGGCGGTGCGCACCAAGTACTTCGACGACTACTTCACGGCGGCGACAGGCAACGGTGTTCGGCAGGCGGTCATCCTGGCGTCGGGCCTGGACTCGCGGGCGTACCGGCTGCCGTGGCCGGCCGGCACCGTGGTCTACGAGATCGACCAGCCCAAAGTCATCGAATTCAAGACGCAGACCCTGGCCGATATCGGTGCGGAGCCCACCGCAACGCACCGCACCGTCGGTATCGATCTGCGTGAAGATTGGCCTGCCGAGCTGGCGGCGGCGGGTTTCGACCCTGCTCTCCCGACCGCCTGGCTGGCTGAGGGGCTGTTGATCTACCTGCCACCCGCGGCGCAGGACCGACTGTTCGACCAGATCACCGCGTTATCTCCGCCAGGTAGCACCGTCGGTACCGAATACGCGCCCGGCATCGTGGATTTCGATGCCGAGAAAGCCAGCGAGATGTCGGAGCCGCTGCGCGCGCAGGGGCTCGACATCGACATGTCCGCCCTGGTCTACGCGGGCCAACGCAGCCATGTCATCGAGTACCTACGCGAATTGGGTTGGCAGGTCACTGGTACGTCGCGAACGGAGCTCTTCGAGAACCTGGATCTGCCCGAGGTGCCGCCCCGTGAGGGCGGCGACCCGCTGGGCGAGATCGTCTACGTCAGCGCCAACTTGACCTGACCGGTGCCGGAGGTCAGAACCGCGACTCCCCCAGCCACAGCACGGTGGTTCCCGTCACCGAAGCCTGTGCCTGACTGACCATTCCGACCACGGATCGGCCGAGCAGTCCCGCGATTGCCCCGGGCAGCGACGCCGCCGGCATCGACGACGGCCGCGGCTTCACCCGCTCCAGCAGCGACGAGCCCGGATAGTTCACCACCTTGACGTCGTCGTCCTCGTCCAGGCCGGCCAGTACCTTGGCGCGCCGGAGCGCCGTCCGCAGGCCGCCGAGCTCGTCGACCAGCCCATGCCCCAGCGCGTCGGCACCGGTCCACACCCGGCCGCGGGCCACCGCGTCCACCGCGTCCACGGTCAGAGACCGGCCCTGGGCGACCCGCTGCACGAAATCGGTATAGAACAACTCGGTTTCGGCTTCGACATGCGCATGCTGCTCGGGAGTGAACGGCGCGTTGACCGACCAGGCGTCGGCGTTCGCGTTGGTGCGGACACCGTCGGTGCCGACGCCCAACCGGTCCTTGAGACGGCGGGCCACGAGCTTGCCGGTCAGCACACCGATCGACCCAGTGATCGTGCCGGCATTGGCCACGATCGCGTCGGCAGCCATCGACACGTAATAGCCGCCGGACGCCGCGACCGCACCCATCGACGCGACTACCGGGGTGCCCGCCTTGCGGGCTCGCACCACCTCCCGCCAGATGGTCTCCGACGCAGTCACCGAGCCGCCGGGGCTGTCCACCCGCAGCACGATCGCCGCGACGGCGTCGTCGGCAGTGGCCTCCCGAAGCGCGGCGGCGATGGTATCTCCACCGGCGCTGGAGTTCCCGAACGGCGACAGTTGCGGACCGCCCCGCCCGCTGACGATGGGTCCGGCCAGGGTGACCACGGCGATCGTCGGCTTCGTCTTACGGCCGGGAACCGGTGGCAGCTGCGGGCCGTTACCCGAGGTGGCCTTGGCGTACCGGGCCAGGTAGAGCCGCCGCGGCGCATCGCCGGAGTCCGGATCGGCGTCGCTGTCGACATCCACGGTCTCCGGCGAAATCCCTTCGGCGCCGACCCATTCCGCGATGCGGGCGTACGCCTCGTCGCGGAATCCGATGCGGTCGACCAGGCCGCCGGTGACGGCATCGCCGCGCAGCAGCGGCGCCTGGTCGGCCAGCACATCGACAGCCGCCGGGTCGATGTTGCGAGAGACCGCCACTGCCTCGCGCACCTGGGCGTACAGGCTTTCCACCAGTCTGGTGTCGGCCTCCCGGTGTGCATCGGTGTAACTGTTCTGGGTGAAAAGGTTTGCCGCGGACTTGTATTCGCCACGGCTGACGAACTGAGCTTCGATACCGGCCTTGCCGAGCGCGTCGCGCAGGAACGTCGCGTTGGTGGCAAAGCCGACCAGCCCGACGGTGCCCGAGGGCTGCATCCACACCTCGCCGAAAACCGACGCCAGGTAGTACGACAGTGTCCCGGGATAGGTCTCGGCCCACGCCAGCGACGGCTTGACGGCGGTGAACGCCGCGATCGCCTCCCGCAACTCCTGCACCGGGCCCGCCGCCGCGGCCGGGATCTGGATCCGGGCGATCAGTCCGGCCACTCGAGGGTCCTCAGCCGCTCGGTGGATCGCGGCCACCGCCTCACGGAGTAACAACGGCCGACTGGACCCCAGTACGCCTGACAGCACTGCCAACGGATCGAATCCCCCGGTCTCCGAGGGCACGACCTGCAAGTCCAGTTCGAGCACACAGCCTTGCGGAACACCGTGGTGACGGGCGGTGTCCACGTGGCGGGCGAGGGCGCGGACATCGGACATACCGGGGATTCCGGAGAGAGCGAACATTCTTCGAGACTACCGACGGCGCGAACGTCACCGAAGGTCGCCGAGGTCACCCAGGCCACCGTCGTACGGTGGTCGGATGAGGTTCTCGATCTCCATTCCCCAACTCGACGACGGTGTCTTCGACGGCGCCGGGCTGCGGTCCTATCTGCGCCGGGCCGAGGACCTCGGCTTCGAGGGCGGCTGGACGTTGGAGCAGACCGTCGGGCCCGGCCCGTTGATCGCCCCGATGGAACTGCTGGCCTACGGCGCGGCGTGTACCGAACGGCTACGCCTCGGGGTCGCCGTCCTGATCACCTCACTGCACGACCCGCTACAACTCGCGTCAATCGCAACCGCCGTCGACCGGCTGTCCCACGGCAGGCTGGACCTCGGTGTGGCGCCGGGAGGCGGCTTTCGTCAGTTCGACGCATTCGGGGTGGATGGGGCGACGTTCATCAGCTCGTTCACCGAAGGTCTTGAGTTGATGAAGGCCGCCTGGTCCGATAAGCCCGAAGTGACGTTCCACGGCAGATTTCGCACTGTCGACGACGTCACGGTCACGCCGAAGCCCGTTCAGCGGCCGCATCCGCCGTTGTGGTTCGGCGGCCACGCACCCAAGGCTCTGGCCCGCGCAGTCCGACTCGGCGATGCCTTCATCGGCGCGGGGTCCTCGACCATCGCCGACTTCGCCGATGTGGCGGCGGGCATTCGCCGCGAGCTCGAGAAGCAGGACAAGGACCCGGCGCGGTTCACCATCGCCAAGCGGGTCTATCTGATGGTCGACGATGACCCCGGTCGGGCCCGCGACCGCGTGCTGGCCGGGCTGAACCGCATCTACGGGCCGCGTCCTGGCAACGCCGATATCGCGATATCGGGCACCCCCGCTCAGGTGGCCGGCGCGGTCGCCCAAGTCATCGACGCCGGCGCGCAGATGGTGCTGCTCAATCCCATCGGCGCCGGAGTGGCCGAGGACCGTGAGCAGCTGGAACGCCTTGCTGCAGAGGTTATTCCGCAGTTCGGCTGAGCCGCAGAACCGAGCCCGTCACCGTCCGAGCAGCGCGGCGTGTTCCGGGCAGTAGACGCCGGTGGCGGCCCGCAACAGGCCCCCTGCCTGGCCGCGACTGAGGCCGCCGCTTTGCAGCTGTCGCACCACGCCTCGAACGACCGGCACCGGATCGACACTGCTCTGCAGACCGGTGTTCAGCATGTTGCAGATGCTGTGCCCGACGTCGGGCAGGCTCACCCCGGGCTCGGGCGGAATCCCCAGCTGCGTAACCGCATCCGCGAATGCGTCGTCCTCCGGCGTGGCCCCCGCACCCGCGGCGCTCGACAGGGCCGTCAGACTCAGGCAGGCCCCCACCAGGAATGCGGTGACGGTACTGCTGCGACGGTGGCGAATCATTCCAGCTCCTCGGTCTCGACCGCAGCAGCGTAAGCGCTGCCGCGTCACAGTGTCATCTCCGGGACGGCACCGCGCGTTACGGTGTGCGGACTCGGTTCGGTGCCGGCCCACGCCCGCGAACAGAAGCAAAAAGTCCCCGACACGCCGAGCGTGCGGGGACCCTTGCCTGTTTTCGCGCGTTACAGCTCGGTGGCGCTGCCGCCGGCGGCGGTGATCGCCTCGCGGGCACTGCCGCTGAACTTGTTGGCGGTGACGTCCAGCTTGACGGAGAGCTTTCCGTCGCCGAGCACCTTCACCAGCGTGTTCTTCCGAACCGCGCCCTTGGCCACCAGTTCGTCGATCCCGACGGTGCCCCCCTCGGGGAACAGCCGCGACAGGTCACCGAGATTGACCACGGCGTACTCGGTGCGGAACCGGTTGCGGAAGCCCTTGAGCTTGGGCAGCCGCATGTGGATCGGCATCTGCCCGCCCTCGAAGGTCACCGGCACGTTCTTACGCGCCTTGGTGCCCTTCGTGCCGCGGCCGGCGGTCTTACCCTTGCTGCCTTCGCCACGACCGACGCGCGTCTTGGCCGTCTTCGAACCGGCGGCCGGCTTCAGGTCGTGAAGCTTGATCGGACTGCTCATTTCGCAACCTCCTCTACCTCGATGAGGTGGTGCACGGACTTGATGAGTCCGCGCGTCTGCTCGTTGTCCTCACGGACCACGGACTGCCGGATCTTGCGCAGTCCCAGGGTCCGCAGGCTCTCGCGCTGCTTCCAGCGGGCACCGATGATGCCGCGCACCTGGGTGATTTTCAGGTCTGCCATGGCTACGCCGTTCCCTCACGCGCTGCCGTGGCGGCCAGCGCTTCGCTCTCCCGACGTGCGCGCAGCATTGACGGCGGCGCGACGTCCTCGATCGGCAGACCACGACGGGCCGCCACCTCTTCGGGACGCTGGATCATCTTCAACGCGGCCACCGTGGCATGAACCACGTTGATCGCGTTGTCGCTGCCCAGCGACTTGGCCAGGACGTCGTGGACGCCGGCGCATTCCAGCACCGCGCGGCACGCGCCGCCGGCGATGACACCGGTACCGGGGCTGGCCGGCCGCAGCATCACAACGCCTGCCGCAGCTTCGCCCTGCACGGGGTGCACGATGGTGCTGCCGATCAGCGGGACACGGAAGAAGTTCTTACGAGCCTCCTCGACGCCCTTGGCGATCGCGGCAGGCACCTCTTTGGCCTTGCCGTAGCCGACACCGACCATGCCCTTGCCGTCGCCGACGATGACCAGCGCGGTGAAGCTGAAGCGCCGACCACCCTTGACGACCTTGGAGACGCGGTTGATGGTGACAACCCGCTCCAGGTAGTTGCTCTTCTCGCCGCCGTTGTCGCGGCCGCCGCGGCCGCCGCGGTCGTCACGACGACCACGGCCGCCGTCACGGTTGTCGCGACCGCCGTCGCGGCCTCCGCCGCGCGTGTCCGCTGTGCCGGCGGCTCCGGCACTCGAGGCCGCCACGGCGCCCTCGGTTGACGTCTGCTCCGCCATCATGCGGTCCTTCCGTTGATATGCACTAGAACTTCAGTCCGTTCTCACGGGCAGCGTCGGCCAGTGCCGCGATCCGCCCGCCGTAGGTGTTTCCGCCGCGGTCGAACACGACGGCGTCGATACCGGCTGCCTTGGCACGTTCGGCGATGAGCTGACCGACCCGGACGCTGTGCGCCTTCTTGTCGCCCTCGACGCCGCGGACATCGGCTTCGATGGAGGAGGCGGCGGCCAGCGTCGTACCGGTCAGATCGTTGACCAACTGGACGTGGATGTGCCGCGACGAGCGGTTGACCACCAGGCGGGGCCGCTCAGCGGTGCCGGTGACCTTCTTGCGCAGGCGATTGTGCCGACGCAGGCGCGCAACCCGGCGCGTGGCCGAGATGTTCTGCCCCACCGGCTTGTGCACGCCGTTAGTGGTGGATTTTCCGTTTTGAGTAGATGCCTGAGCCATGACTACTTACCTGTCTTTCCGACCTTGCGGCGGATCTGCTCACCCTCGTAGCGCACGCCCTTGCCCTTGTACGGGTCGGGGCGACGCAGGCGGCGGATGTTCGCCGAGATCTGGCCGACCTTCTGCTTGTCGATGCCGGTGACCGAGAACTTCGTGGGGGTCTCCACCGCGAAGGTGATGCCCTCAGGAGCCTCGATGACGACGGGGTGGCTGTAGCCGAGCGCGAACTCCAGGTTGCTGCCCTTGAGTACGACGCGATAGCCGACGCCGAAGATTTCCATCTTCGTCGTGTAGCCCTCGGTGACACCGGTGACCAGGTTCGCCACCAGCGTGCGGGACAGGCCGTGCAACGACCGGCTGCGCCGTTCGTCGTCGGGACGGGCGACCACGATGGCACCGTCTTCGGCCCGGGAGACCGTGATGGGCTCGGCCACGTCGAGCGCCAAGGTGCCCTTGGGCCCCTTGACCGATACGTTCTGGCCCTCGATGCTGACGTCTACACCAGCTGGGATCGGGACCGGCTGCTTACCAATACGCGACATAGTTCCGTTCTCCTATCCCGCTACCAGACGTACGCGAGGACTTCGCCGCCGACGCCCTGACGGGACGCCTGGCGGTCGGTCAGTAGACCCGAGGACGTGGAGATGATCGCCACGCCGAGGCCACCCAACACGCGGGGCAGATTGGTGTTTTTTGCATAGACGCGAAGACCGGGCTTGCTGACCCGGCGGAGGCCGGCGATGCTGCGCTCACGGCTGGGGCCGTACTTGAGCGAGACCACCAGCGACTTGCCCACGCGGGCATCTTCGGTGCGGTAGTCGTTGATGTAACCCTCGCTCTTGAGGATCTCGGCGATGTTCGCCTTGATCTTCGAGTGCGGCAAAGTCACCTCGTCGTGATACGCCGAGTTGGCGTTACGCAGACGCGTCAAGAAGTCTGCGATTGGATCCGTCATTGTCATGACAGCGGTGTCACCTTCCTCGCAGCGGTTCCCTGCACATACTGTGCGGGCCTACTGCGCACCTTTAACTAGGGTCTGTGGGCCGGAGTGTTCCGGTTACCAGCTGGACTTCTGGACGCCGGGCAGTTCGCCGGCATGTGCCATCTCGCGCAGGCAGATGCGGCACAGCCCGAACTTGCGGTACACCGCGTGCGGACGGCCACAGCGGTTGCAGCGGGTGTAACCGCGCACCGCGAACTTCGGCTTCTTGTTGGCCTTGTTGACCAATGCCTTCTTTGCCATCTGCTCAGTTCTCCTTGAACGGGAAGCCGAGGGCCCGCAGCAGCGCCCGACCTTCATCGTCGTTAGTCGCCGAGGTGACGACGGTGATGTCCATGCCACGGGGACGGTCGATGGAGTCCACGTCGATCTCGTGGAACACCGACTGCTCGGTCAGACCGAAGGTGTAGTTGCCGGTGCCGTCGAACTGCTTGGCCGACAGGCCACGGAAGTCACGGATACGCGGCAGCGCGATCGAGATGAGCCGGTCGAGGAATTCCCACATCCGGTCGCCGCGCAGGGTCACCCGCGCACCGATCGGCATGCCTTCACGCAGTTTGAACTGGGCGATCGACTTGCGGGCCTTGCGGATCTCCGGCTTCTGGCCGGTGATCAGCGCCAGGTCGTTGACCGCGCCGTTGATCAGCTTCGCGTCGCGGGCGGCGTCACCGACACCCATGTTGACGACGACCTTCACCACGCCCGGGATCTGCATCACGTTGGCGTAGTTGAACTCGGTGTTCAGGGCGGGGCGGATCTCTTCGCGGTAGCGGGTCTTCAGCCGCGGCTGTGTTTTTTCCAACGGATTGGTTTCAGTCTCAGCGGTTGTCATGTCAGATGTCCTTGCCATTGCGCTTGGAGACGCGGACGCGCTTGCCGGACTCCTCGTCGGTGCGGTAGCCGATGCGGGCCGGCTTGCCGTCGGAGTCGATGACCATCACGTTGGACACGTGGATCGCGGCTTCCTGGGTGACGATGCCGCCCGAGGACGCGCCACGCTCGTTCTGCGAGACGGCGGTGTGCTTCTTGATCCGGTTCACGCCCTCGACGAGGATGCGGTTACGGGTCGGGAACGCCTGCAGGACCTTGCCCCGGGCGCCCTTGTCTTTGCCTGCGATGACCAGAACGGTGTCGCCCTTATGGATCTTCATCTACAGCACCTCCGGAGCCAGCGAGACGATCTTCATGAACTTCTTCTCGCGCAGCTCGCGGCCGACCGGGCCGAAGATGCGGGTGCCACGCGGATCGTTGTCGGCCTTGATGATGACGGCCGCGTTCTCGTCGAACTTGATGTAGCTACCGTCGGCGCGGCGGCGCTCTTTGACGGTGCGGACGATGACGGCCTTGACCACATCGCCCTTCTTGACGTTGCCGCCGGGGATGGCGTCCTTCACGGTCGCCACGATGACATCACCGATGCCGGCGTAGCGGCGCGACGAACCACCGAGCACCCGGATGCACAAGATTTCCTTGGCACCCGTGTTATCGGCGATCTTCACCCGCGATTCCTGCTGAATCACTAGATCTCCTCGACCTGGTTACTGTGTGCACGGCAGATGCCGACCTGACGTGCGCGGTCTTGTTACTGAAGCGGCCACCCAAAGAGCACGCAGGGTTCGTGATGAACCGAGGTCTGCTCAAGGCAACCCCTAGATTCTAGGGGACGACCAGGTAATACCCAAATCGTCCCAGGTCGGCCTCAGAACCGGTCGACCACGCACCGGAATCCGATATGCGTCGTCGAGCTGTCCTGGGACTGGGGCGAACGGGCGGCGGGACGGTATCGGTGGCAGTACTCCGGCGCGCACAGATGCGATCCACCCTTGAGGGCCTGATTCACCGCCGGGTCCGCAACGGCGGGCGGCGGGCAGCAGGAGGCCTGCGGTGCGGACTCCCCCGGCCGATGGTGTGCACCGAACCACCTCTCGTACCTGGTGGAAGTCCATTCCCAGACGTTGCCGATCATGTCCACCAGGCCGAGTCCGTTGGCCGGGAACGCGCCCACCGGGGACGTGCCGACCCAGCCCGCGGCACCGTCGTTGCGGTAGGGAAAGCGCCCCTGCCAGGTGTTGGCCATCAGCACCCCGCCAGGCGCCGGCTCATCGCCCCAGGCGTAGACGGAGGTGGCCCCGCCACCAGCGGCGTACTCCCACTCCGCTTCGGTGGGTAACCGCCGGCCCGTCCACCGCGCATAGGCGACGGCGTCGGGATAGGCCACCTGCACCACCGGGTGGTCGAGCCGGTCCTGCACCCCGCTGTCCGGCCCGAAGGGGTGTCGCCAGCACGCGCCGGGCGTCCAGTCCCACCACTGCCGCCAGTCGCGCAGGTCGACAGGGGCCGCCGACGGCCGGAAGGTGAGCGCACCCGGCAGGAGATCCGCCTCGGCAACCCCGGGATAGAGCGCCGGGTCCAGCGGTTGTTCGGCGACGGTGACGTAGCCGGTCGCGTCAACGAAGTCGGCGAACTGCGCGTTGGTGACCGGGTGGCGCTCCATCGCGAACGACGACACCGTCGCGGTACGGCACGGTGCTTCCTCGGGGTAGAACCGCGTCGACCCCATCTGAAAGGACGCGCCTGGCACTTCGATCAGCTCGCTGAGCACGTGTTCAGGGTATTCGGATGCCGAAGTTCGCCATCAGCTGCGACTCTGCGGCGTCGAATCCCGCCGTGTCGCCGGGCCCCTGCAGATGGATGGCAACCAGATAGTTCTTCGTGTTGGTCCAGATGTGCGCGATGCGGTCGCGGAATTCGACTGCCTGTCCCGGCTTGTCGGCCACACTTCCCATCAATCGCTGCCCGCTGTAGCCACACAGATCGCCAGGGAGAACACTGAGGGAGCTGTACTCCTTGTTTCTGGTGATGCTGTCGGCGTACTTCTTGAATGCGGCCTCGGGTTCCAGATCGGTGGCCGCGATCGTGACGGTCGCCGACATGCGGTCCGGTCCTGGCATCGTCGCAGCGATATCACCCTCCCCCGACGACGGCAGGAATCCGGCGGGCACCGCCACCACGATGTTCGGCGCGGCCGGATCGGCGACGTTGGCCGCGAAAGTGACGGTTCCCGTGTTGTCCGCCTTGCAGGTATCGGCGTTCGGCGGCAACGGGGTTCGCGTGGTGGGTTCGACACCGTAGGCCGGCATCTCCACGGCGTCCGACGACGTCGTGGACACCGAGGTCGGGCCGGGCATCCCCGCGGTGGCCGGCGGTCCGGCGGATGCAGTGGTGGTGGTGAGCTCGGTCGCGTCCCCGCCGCAGCCGGCGACGAGCAACGCCGAAGCCACCGAAACCGCGCCAAACCAACGCATGTCAGTCTCTGGCGAAGGCTGCCGCCAGTTCCCTCTCGGTGTCGATGTACGGCGTCCCAGAGGTGTCGACGACGACTTTGACGATGGTGCCGCCGGTGAACGGGTACGGCGCCTGATAGGCGCTGCACACCGCCTGCCCGTCGTTGCGTCCGACGCCCACTCCACCGCCTGCCAGCCCGAACATGCCGGGATGGATCTGCACACCACCAAGGGTCGTCACCACCTCGTCGTCGATGTAGAGCGAGAGTTCCCCCAGCGGGGTGTGGCTGCCCTCGACGGTGCCGGTGCGGTCATAGCGAACCCCGAATACGTGACTGCCCAACGGAACTGGATCCGCTGACCACATGCGCTGCTCGAGCTCGCCCATGAAGTTGTAGACGTAGTTCAGCTGGCCGTTCTGGATGAACAGCACGTGCCCGCCGTGGCCGGCGCCGTGTTTGAACAGCACCCCTGCGGCGTCAGGTGAATCGACGACCACCTCGGCGAGCACCGAGTAGGACTGGCCGCGCAGTTCCACCGCCGCTCCGATCCCGACCTCGGCGGTACCCGGGTAATAGGTGAAGTTCTTGCGGTCCACCGACAGGTAGGGCCGCGGACGCATCATCGTCTCGAGAATGTTCAGATCGGCCAGTGGGAGGCCGTTGTACTTCTGCGCCTCCGAGAACCACAGCGCCTTCAGCTCCGCCAATTTCTCCGGCTGCTCGGCGGCCAGGTCGCGGCACTGACTGCGGTCTGAGGCAATGTGATACAGCTCCCAGCGGTCGTCGTCGAAATGGCCCCAGCCGGCCGGGCTGGCGGCGTGAACAGTGTTGGCGAACCAGCCCTGATGCCAGATACCGCGGGTGCCGAGCATCGTGTAGAACTGGGTGGTCTTGCCCGTCGGCGTATCCGAATTCTGCAGTGCTGCACGGAAACTGACACCTTCGAGCGGTTTCTGCGGAATACCCCGCACGGTGGCGGGCGGAGTGATGCCGAGCAGGTCCAACACCGTCGGGGTGATATCGGCGACGTTGACGTAGTTGTCGTGCACTTCACCTTGTGCCGCAATGCCGTTGGGCCAGGAGATGATGGCCGGATCGGCGATACCACCTTCGTGGGAGGCGTAGCGCTTGAACAACTTGTAGGGCGTGTTGAAGGCCATCGCCCAGCCGGTCGGATAGTGGTTGTACGTCGCCGGTTCGCCGAGCTGATCGAAAAACCGCATGCTTTCCTCGACGGTGTCGATATAGCCGTTGAAGAACTTGACCTCGTTCACCGATCCGTTGGGGCCGCCTTCGCCGCTGGCGCCGTTGTCGGAGATCACCACGATGATCGTGTTGTCCAGCTGGCCGGACTCTTCCAGATAGTCCAGGACCCGGCCGATCTGGTCGTCGGTGTAGCTCATGAACCCGGCGAACACCTCGGCCATCCGGGAGAACAGCCGCTTCTCCTCGTCGTTCAGCGAATCCCACGGGCGCACGGTGTCCTGCAGTGGCCACGCTTCGCCGTTGGCGCCGGTGGCCTCCGCGTACGGATTGATCGGCGACAGTTCGGTGTCGGACGGGACGATGCCCATCCGTTTCTGGTTCTCCAGCACGATTTCGCGGTACTGCTCGTACCCCATGTCGAAACGCCCGGCGTAGCGGTCGGCCCACTCCTTGAACACGTGGTGCGGTGCGTGTCCCGCACCGGGACAGACATAGGAGAACCATGGCCGGTCGGGCGCGATCACCTTGGCGTCGCGGATGAATTCGATGGTCCGGTCGGCGATGTCCTTGGAGAGGTGATAGCCCTCTTCCGGGGTCGCGGGCGGCGCCACCGGATGGTTGTCGTAGACCAGCTCCGGATACCACTGGTCGGTCTCGCCGCCCATGAAGCCGTAGAAGCGCTCGAACCCACGCGAGAGCGGCCAGTGCCGTTTGGTCGAGGCGAGATTGGACTCCTCCAGCGGCGTCAGATGCCATTTGCCCACGCAGTAGGTGTTCCAGCCCCGCTCGGAGAGCACCTCGGGCAGCAGGGCGGTCTCGAACGGAATGCGGCCGCTGCAGTTGGGGAATCCGTCGGTGAACTCCTCGATGGTCGCCATCCCGACGCTGGTGGGATTGCGCCCCGTCAGCAGCGACGCCCGGGTGGGCGAGCACAAGGCGGTGGTGTGGAACTGCGACAACCGGACACCGCGTTCGGCAATCCGGCTCATATTCGGCATATCGACCAGGCCGCCGAAACAGTCCCAGGTGGCGATCCCGGTGTCATCCCACACCAGGTAGAGCACGTTCGGTGCCCCCTCAGGAGCGGTCGGCGCCGCGAACGGACCCCAATCTGGTTCTGAATCACGGATATCGAGCTCGATCTTGCCCTGGAACTCAGTGGCCATCGAAGACTCCGTTCTCGTTGTGGCGGAGTCGCCTTCGCTATCCCACCGTCGCCCGCACAGTACACCGACTATTACTCACCAACAGGGCAATCGCCGACGGCGCCCGCCACGGCCAGCCGTCCCTGCTATCGCTTCGGCACCGGCTCGTTCACCCGGTACAACCGCCAGTTCGGCTGGCTGTCACCATCGTTGGGAATTTCCAGTTCCAGCGTCGCGATATCGGCGCCGGTCTCATACAGCGTGGGATAGCGCCGGTTGAGCGCGTCGGCGGTACCGCGGCCCGACGGCGGCACCGCGAGTAGGTATTTCACCCCCAATTCCGAGGGGCTGTTGAGCAGCGCGGTGAAGTCCGGATCCGAGGGGATGACGAAGGTATCAGGGCGCTCCGATGCCGCGATGATCGCGAATCCGTAGATGGTGTCGGTGATCACCGAACTCTTGGGGAGGTTCAGCCCCTCCAGGTACCGCGCGATCTCGCGTTCGGTGGAGAACGACGCCGCGATCCGGTGTTCGAGCGCCTTCTGGTCGCTGACACTGTCCGGTTGGGGCGCCAGCACCGCCCCGAGTGCGTATTCCTGGGGAGCGTATTTCGGCTGGCCCATCCCCCAGGCCGTGATCGGGATGGTCAGTGCGAATGCGACGGCAACCGGTACGTAGCCGAGCCAAAGCCGTCGCGGCCGCGGTTCCGGCGGAGCCAGCGGCGGTGCGTATCGACCGCGGCGCTTCGCGGGCACCAACACCCCGTCGGGCACGGCGAGGATGGCCAGACAGGCGGTGAGCGGAATAGCGATGATGTAGAACCGCAGGAACGGGAACGTCGACCCCGATGCATAGCTGTAGGCCTGGAATGCCAACGCCGAACCGTAGATCAGCAGCGGAACCAGCAGCACGGGCCAGTTGGGTCGGCCCCACCGGCGGATCACCGCCCAGGCTGCGATCGGGACCAACGTCGGCGCCAGGAGGAAGGTGCAGGTAGCCGCGAACCCTAGTCCCGTGCCGAAACTGGGCTTCGTCTGACCGGATTGCTCGAGGATGGCACTGTTGCCGTACTGCGAGGTGAACTGCGCGAAAGCTTCGCCGGTGATCAGCCAACTGACGGCCGCCCACCCGACGAACGACACGAAGCCGGGCACGCTGACCATGATCAGATCGAGCATTGCCCTGCGGACCCGCGGTTCCTTACGGGCCCGCCGGTAGGTGGTGATGCCGACCAGGAAACCCGCCGAGGCGATACAGGCCACCGCGTCGTAGCGGGTGAGATACGCCAGACCCATGGCGATCCCGCCCGCGGTGACCAGATGGTGGACGTCGTCGTCGAGCGTCCACAGGATCAGCCGCCGGACCGCCCAGGACATGAAGAAGATGAACGGCGCCTCGCTCATCCCATTGGAGCCGTAGAAAAGGATCATCGGATTCAGCGCGAACAGCGCGGTGATGGCCAACGTGTAGCCGCGCGGTAAGCCCCGGTCGACGCCCATCGTGAGGATCTGCGCGACAGCGGCGGCCATGAAGAACGCGGACATCATCGTGCCCGAGTACGCCCGTGCGGCGATATCAGGCCACAGTGGTGCGAACAAGATCGGCGGAACCTGGGCCAGCGCCGTCAGCGGGGTGAAGATGAAGCCGATGGCGGCCAGGTGTGGGTCTCGGCTGAACACCACGGCCTGTGCGGCCGATACCCGGGACAGCGCGTCGCCGAGGATGAATCCGTTCTGCACCTGTAGCCAGTACCCCACCGCTAGGTAGATCGCGAACGCGATGAAGAAGGCCGAGAGCTTGAGTCTGCGGTCAGACCAGCCGATCGTGGTCATGTCTTCTCGGCCGACTCCGCGTCGAGTTCGTCGAGGTCGACCTTCGCGGTCAACCCGTGGAAAGTCTTCTCCCAGTAGGACGGATTGCGGATCATCTGGTAGACGCCCTTGGCGGCGGCGACGCTCATCATCACCCAGAAAACGGGCACCGTGAGAGCAGGCACCAGTAGATCCGACCGGTCGTCCTCGCGCAGGGCGATCAGGTTCATGTACAGCGTCGCCGCGTTGCCGAGTACCAGCGCAACCAGCGCCGGGAAGTAGATGACCGGCGGGAACACGTCTTCGACGATGCCGGGCTGACCGAGGAACCACAGTGCGGTGATCAACCAGAACAGCAGATTGAGCACCGCGATGATCGGCGTGCCGGCCAGCACCAGATTGAACCGGACGAAGTTGCGAAAGCCGATGGTGCGCAACAGCCGGATCGGTCGCCGGATCTGCACCAGCCAGGTCTGCAGGTAGCCCTTGTACCAGCGGGAGCGCTGCCGGATCCAGTTGATTCCGTCGCTGTTTGCCTCTTCGAGCGTGATCGAGTCGATGACGGCGGTGCGATAGCCGTTCGCGGCGATGCGTAGACCGAGGTCGGCATCTTCGGTGACGTTGAACGGATCCCAGGCGCCGATCTTGTCCATCACCTCTTTACGGAGGTGATTTGAGGTGCCGCCCAACGGGATCGGCGATGAGCTGCCCATCATGCCCGGCAGCAGGTAGCCGAACCACAGACCGTACTCGGCGGTGAACCATCCGGTGAGGATGTTCTGATGCCCGTTGTGGTACACCAGCTTCGCCTGGATGCAGGCGACCGTGTCGGGCAGGATGCTGAACGCGGTCACCACGCGGCGCAGCTGAAGCGGCTCGGGAAGATCCTCGGCGTCGTAAATGGTGATGATGTCGCCGGTCGCGAAATGCAGGCCGTAGTTACAGGCCTTGGGCTTCGTGCGGGGCTCGGCCGGCGGGACGAGACAGAGGCTGATCGCATCGGATTCGGCGCAGTTCTTCGCGGCCGCGATGGTGACGTCGTCGTCCTCCTCCAACAGCAACAGCACCTGGAGCTTGTCGGTCGGGTACTCCAGCCGCGCCATGGCGCCGATCAGGTCACCGACCACCTCCGGCTCGTTGTAGGCCGGCACCAGGATCGTGTACTTGGGCAGGTCGGCATCCGGGATCTCGCGGGCTTCTTCCTCGGTGATCTCGATTGCCCGCGACGCCAGCCCCTGCCGGAAGATCATCAAACGATCACCCATGGTCAGCAGGTAGCCGAATGTGCAGACCCCGATCAGACCGACCGCGGTTTTCATCGGATCCCAGATGGCGCAGCCGATCACGATGATCAACAGCGCCCACAGGACCGCTCGCTGGCGTTTGGTCACCGGAATCGAGGCCGACCCCAGCGGGTCGTCCTCGCGCAGCCCGTTGATCGCGCGGTCGAGCCGGTACATCCGGGTTTCCTGGCTGACCTCAGGGTCCGGGCCGGTAACCGGGTCCTCGGTATGAGTGCTCATTGCGAACTCCCCAATGCGCCGAACTGGGCGGCCACCAACTCACGACCGAACTCGGTCAGCAGGTCGGCGTCTTTGTAACTCGGCGCGTTCTCGTCGAGGACGGCGTTCCCGCGGAACAGCAGCGTGAACATCGTGCGCAGCGTCGACATCAGAGTGCCGGTCGGCGTCGGGAACGGCGCGTTCTGATCGTGGTTGTCGACGGCGAAAACGGTGATGCGCTGGCTGAGACTGCTGCTGCCCCACGCGAAGCGCAGCGAGTTCCAGGTGATCAGCAGGTTGTCGTCGACCACCGAGAGCAGTTGCCCTTTCACGCCGTAGCCGAGGTCCACGGTCCGGGTCACGCTGAACCGGGAGTCGGTCAGGCCGTAGACCATCCGGCCCGGGTACACCTCAAAGGAGAACGGTCGGTTACTGACGATGTTGTCCACCATGACGGTCCGGGGACGGGAGAACTTGTCGAAACGCGGGTCGCCGACATCCGCGGTCATCGCCTGCCGCACCAGCACGGCATCGGTGCCGTAGAACCGATCCACCTGGCGATAGTTGATGCGGCCCGTGGTCTGCCACCCCGCGGGCGCTACCACCGGTTGGCCGAACGTCAGCTCGCCCGGAGCGGCCCGGCTGATGACCGTCGAATCCGCCTGTGGGGGAAGGTGAACCACAGCGAGTGCGACGGCCACCGCGATCACCAACGGCACGGCGGACCAGACCTGTTTGGCGGCAAGAGGTTCCACCTTGCGGTCCAGCATGCGCTTGGGCGTGCCGCGGCGGGCCCGCAAGTACATGGCGAGTCCGACCACGATGATCGAGGTGTAGGCCGGGACCTGCTGGTAGACGAGCAGTGGCGCATCGGGGAAGAACGTGTACATGACTGCCAGCACGGCGAGCCCGACAGCCAGCGACGCCAGTAGGCCCAGTAACCCGCGCCGGTGCGTTCGGCCCACCGCGATCGCGGTGGCGGTGCTCGCGATGGCCATCGTTGCGGCACCGGCGGCGAAGTTGCCGCCGCCGAACACGATCACCATCAGGTAGTACGGCAGCGGGAACACCATCAACAGCAGGTACCAGACCCACCCGAATCGGGTCACCGGGCGCAGCCCGAACAGCACGATGCTGCTGCTCAGCACGAACAGCCACATCGCCACCAGATCGAGGCGCAGCAGGTGGAAGTACAGATCGAAGCGGGCCAGCAGGACACCTTTGACCAGCAGCGCCAGCACCAGGCCCATGATCCCGACGATGATGTCGGTCTGCCGGTCGTGGATCGGCAACTCGTCGCGATTACGGCGAGCAACCCCGATGGCAACCAGCATCGCCGCGATCGGCACGACCCAGACGTAGCCGCCGACCCCGCCGTGTCGGGTGGTGTAGGCCAAGCTGACCAGACTCGGCCAGAATGCGACCGTCGTACTGCCGAGTATCAACAACCACCGCAGCGCCACCCTGATGAACGGATGCGTGCCGTAGTACCGCTCCGAAAAAGACGGGACCTTCGGCGGATCGGTATCGGCGGGTGCGATCGCGGTCACGGTTAGCCCTGGGGTCGTCTGCTACGCAGGACGATCAGTCCCGCGCCCACGACGACCAGCGCAACCACCCCGGCACCGATACCCAGGTACAGCGCTGTCCGGTTCTGGCTCGGTCCTTCCGGCGCGGCGGCCACATCGGTGGACAGCTGCATCGGCGGGCGCCCCGGCGCTTCGATCAGCGCGTTCCCGTTCAGACGCGACCAGTGCTCGACGTCGGAGTCGAGCCATATCAGCAGACCGTCGAGCTGATCGGGCGCGTTGTTCGAGGTGGCGATCAGCAAGGTGCGCTTTCCGTCGAACATCGTCTGCAGCGAGCCGAACGGCGAACCGGGGTCCAGCGTGAGCTTGCCTTCGGCTCCGCTGCCGTCGACGTTCTGAACAGTGAGCTCGCCGGAGGTGTTCGTGGCGACCGGCAACGTGATCGACGAGTCGGTCCAACCGTCCGCGGCGACCAGCACTGCGGGCCCTTCCGAGGAGATGGCCTCGGGGACGGACTTGACGGCGGTCTCGATCGGCAGTGCGCTCAGACGCTGCAGGCCCACCAGAATCGAGACCGCGCGCCGGGTGTCGTCGAAGCTGTCGCCGATGCCAACCTGCACCCGTGGCATGAACGCCTGCGGCAGTGCCTGGAATCCACCGGGTACCGGCGGGATGGACAGTGCACTCTGGATCGCGCTGTCTCCGTCGATCGTCAGAGTGATCGGCTGGAACTCGCCGCAGCGGCCGGTGTCACCGCTGATGTTCAGCGCGACACCGAGGTTCGTATAACGCTGCAGCAACCGGTCGGGGATGTTCACCCAGCGGTTGATCGAGCCGCTGCTGTCGGCGGGCCAACGGTCGATCACCTCGCCCCCGATGGCGGCAATCAGCTGACCGCCGATCGTCGGCGGGAGCGGGGTGTAGGAACCCTGCAGGTGTATCCGGATGTCGTGGGCCGGCCTGCCCAGGCGGGTCTGGTCCAGCGCGATGGAGACCTGTGGCGACAGTGCCGTCGCGTTGACGCCAGGCTGGCCGAGCTGGCGCATCGTCGTGTTGTCGGCCGCGAGTTGGGGGCTCGAGCGCAGTGGCCCGACAACGGCTTTCGAGCTCAGTGCCAGCCGGCTCAGACCGCTGGACATCAGCCGGCTCTGATTGGTCAGCTCACTGGCGGGTCCGCTGATGATCAGCGCGGGGACTCCGACATCGCCCACCAGCGAAATGCCGGCGTCGGGGTCTTCTCTGATGACGACGTTGCGCTCCATCGGTTGCGACGGTTGTGGCGGAGCGGTCTCGCCCTGGCCCAGCGGCGAAACCGTCACAGCTGTGTTCTGTTTGCCGTAGTGCGCCACCACCGCTGTCGCAAGCCGGATGGCGGCATCGGATTCGGCACGCGTCGGTGTCGGTGACACAAAGAGGTTGATGCGCTGCAGGATTGGGGGCAGGAAATCGGCAATGGCTTTCGGCGGATTCTCCGAACCCGAGTAGACGATGCCGGCGTCGGTCAGCCGCAGCGGGTTGGTCGGATCC
The DNA here is from genome assembly GCF_025822605.1 of Mycolicibacterium komossense. Lineage (GTDB taxonomy): Bacteria > Actinomycetota > Actinomycetes > Mycobacteriales > Mycobacteriaceae > Mycobacterium > Mycobacterium komossense. The sequence goes on from NZ_JACKTY010000029.1 coordinate 463,784, forward strand.
AGGCAGTAGCCGGCGATTGGCGACAGGTAGGTACGCAAGGTCAGTGTCACCGCGTTGTCCTCGACGGCAACGCCGTCGAGTGGAATGGTGATCGGCAACCGGTCCACATTGGGCAGGACCACCCGTGACAGCGTCCGGTTGCCTTGCGTCACAGTCAAAGTCCCGCTGCCCAGATTCACCGGTAGCTCGGCCACCGCGGTCAGTTCCGACGGCACCAGCCCTGGTGGGACGGGAAGCGTGATCGAGGTGACGCCCTGGGAACCGTAGAAGGCCAAGGTGGAATCGGCCCCGACCTGCTCGAGTCCGAGGCGGGGGAAGTCCGCAACCAGCCCGCCGTCGCCGGGAGCTGACCATGCTTGCGGCGAACTGATACCGACAGCAACCGTAGCCGCACACAGTGCCACCAGCGCGCGAACAGTCCTCCAAGCAGCAATCACCGCCGAATCGTAATGGGAATTCTTAACCCCCGCAAACAACCCGCCAATATTCGCCAAAAATAAAGGCAAATGGGCGCCAATGAAGATCGCGGCACCCTAGGCGGCCCAGAGAGGGCCCAAAGAGGGCTTCCACCAGTAGCTTTCCCAGAGCGCAGCGGCGGCGGCACCGGAATGCAGGTTCACATCAGGCAGCGGTACAGTGACACTTCACGTGCCACGAATTGATAATCCAGCAAAGTGTGTTGCTAGATTATCGACAGCAAGCGCCGATGCATTACCGGGCACTCCCCGCCTCTCCCGGCCAGACAGACGATCGCGCGCCGCAGTCTAACCTGAAAATGCCACTCACCGATGGTATTCGCGGCCGGTAACGTACCGCCGTGCATCAGACGTCCACGCCACCGGACGCTCCTCGGCAACGACGTACTCGCCGCCACAGCATTGCTGCAGGCATTTGCCAGATATGTTCGCCAGTTCGCCTCGACACCAGACAAAGGCAAAAGCTCCCTACACGCGGTGCGTGCGGGAGCTTTCACGTGGTAAAGCGTTTGCGAGCTACTACTTGGCGCGCTCGAGGACCTCGACCAGGCGCCAGCGCTTGGTCGCCGACAGCGGCCGGGTCTCCATCAGCGAAACCCGGTCACCGATACCGGCGGTGCCGTTCTCGTCATGCGCCTTGACCTTGGTCGTCGTACGAATGATCTTGCCGTACAACGGGTGCCGGTGACGCGCTTCGAGCTCGACCACGATGGTCTTCTGCATCTTGTCGCTCACCACGTAGCCGATGGCGGTCTTACGACGGCCGCGCGGCTTCTCGGTGACGGGCGTGTGCTTCTCGCCAGTTGTCTCTGCCATTACGAATCCTCACCATCGGGTCCGGAGGCCAGACCCAGTTCACGTTCGCGCAGCACTGTGTACACACGCGCAATTTCCTGTCGCACCGTACGGAGCCGACGATTGTTGTCGAGCTGGCCGGTGGCCATCTGGAAGCGCAGGTTGAACAGCTCTTCCTTGGACTCGCGGACGCGCTCGGCCAACTCTTCGTCGGTGAGCTCGCGCAGTTCGCCAGCAGAGATTCCCACTGCCATCAGAACTGCTCCTCTCGGGTAATGATGCGTGCCTTGATCGGCAGCTTGTGGATTGCGCGGGTCAGTGCTTCCCGGGCAATTTTTTCGTCGGGGTAGCTCAGCTCGAACAACACGCGTCCGGGCTTCACGTTGGCGATCCACCATTCCGGCGAGCCCTTGCCGGAACCCATGCGGGTCTCGGCGGGCTTCTTGGTCAGGGGACGGTCGGGGAACACGTTGATCCACACCTTGCCACCACGCTTGATGTGGCGGTTGATGGCGATACGAGCTGCCTCGATCTGGCGGTTGGTGAGATACGTGTGCTCCAGCGCCTGGATGCCGTAGTCACCGAAGCTCACCGCGGTGCCGCCACTGGCGATCCCGCGCTGGCGGGGGTGGTGCTGCTTACGGTGCGCGACCTTGCGGGGAATCAACATATCTAGCTCTCCGTGCCTTCTGCTGCCGGCGCCGGGGCGGCTGCAGCCTCAGTGACGGCCGGCGCCTCAGTGGCAACCGGCGCCTCTGCCGGGTTTTCGGTAGCCGCCCGACCGGCGTCGGTGCTCGTCGCGGTGGTGCCCGAGGCACCGCTGCGACGCGGCCGGGTGGCGCCCGTCGGACGCTCACGACGCGGACGGTCAGCGCCCGCGGGAGCGGCGGCGGTCAGCTCACGCTTGCCACCGACGATGTCGCCCTTGTAGATCCAGACCTTCACACCGATGCGGCCGAAGGTGGTCTTTGCCTCGTAGAGGCCGTAGTCGATGTCCGCCCGCAGGGTGTGCAGGGGAACGCGACCTTCGCGGTAGAACTCCGAACGGCTCATCTCAGCCCCGCCGAGGCGGCCCGAGCACTGCACCCGGATGCCCTTGACGTTGGGCTGGCGCATCGCCGACTGGATGGCCTTGCGCATCGCACGGCGGAACGCCACGCGGTTGCTGAGCTGCTCGGCGACACCCTGGGCCACCAACTGGGCGACCGACTCGGGGTTCTTGACCTCGAGAATGTTGAGCTGAACCTGCTTGCCGGTCAGCTTCTCCAGGTCCGCACGGATGCGGTCGGCTTCGGTGCCGCGGCGGCCGATGACGATGCCGGGACGCGCGGTGTGGATATCGACGCGGACCCGGTCACGGGTGCGCTCGATCTCGACGTCGGCGATACCGGCGCGCTCGAGGCCGGTGGCCAGCAGCCGACGGATCGCGACGTCTTCCTTGACGTACTCCGAGTACTGCTTGTCGGCGTACCACCGGGACTTCCAGTCGGTGGTGATACCGAGCCGGAAGCCGTGGGGGTTGATCTTCTGGCCCACTACTGCGAGCCTCCCTTCGCTTCGTCAGAAGCCTCAGCAGTCTTGGCAGGTGCGGTCTTCGCGGCGGCAGCCTTGCTGGCCTGCGCACGACGCGAGCGCGTGGCGCTGGCCGACGTGGAGCCCCTCTGCCCGCTCTTCTTATCGGGACGGCTCTCGACGATCACCGTGATGTGGCTGGTGCGCTTACGGATCCGGTACGCCCGGCCCTGCGCCCGCGGCCGGATGCGCTTGGCAGTCGGACCACCGTCGGCGAAGACCGTCGCGACGACCAGGGTGGCCGGGTCGAGACCTTCGTTGTTCTGCGCGTTGGCCGCTGCACTGGCGATCACCTTGGCGACCGGCAGGCTGGCGTCCTGGGGAGCCCAGCGCAGGATGTCCAGCGCTTCGGCCACTGACTTACCGCGGACCAGGTCGATGACCCGGCGCGCCTTCGTCGGGGAGATGTGCACGTAGCGTGCCACCGCCTGGGCGGACGGATACGCGACTGTTGCAGATGGAGTACTCATTACCGCCGCTTCGCTTTCCGGTCGTCCTTGATGTGACCCTTGAAAGTCCGCGTCGGAGCGAACTCGCCGAGCTTGTGCCCGACCATCGACTCGGAGACGAACACCGGCACGTGCTTGCGACCGTCGTGGACGGCGAAGGTGTGTCCGATGAAGTCGGGGATGATGGTCGACCGACGGGACCAGGTCTTGATGACCTGCTTGCTGTTCTTCTCGTTCTGAACGTCGACCTTCTTGAGCAGATGGTCGTCGACGAACGGGCCCTTCTTCAGGCTGCGTGGCATCGCTGGCTACTCCTAGCGCTTATTCTTGCCGGTGCGCCGGCGTCGGACGATGAGCTTGTCGCTCGGCTTGTTGGGCTTGCGGGTGCGGCCCTCGGGCTTACCCCACGGGCTGACCGGGTGGCGACCACCGGAGGTCTTACCCTCACCACCGCCGTGCGGGTGGTCGACCGGGTTCATCACCACACCACGGACGGTCGGGCGCTTGCCCTTCCACCGCATCCGGCCGGCCTTACCCCAGTTGATGTTCGACTGCTCGGCGTTTCCGACCTCGCCGACGGTGGCGCGGCAGCGCACGTCGACACGGCGGATCTCACCGCTGGGCATCCGGAGGGCGGCGTAGCTGCCTTCCTTGCCCAGCAGCTGGATGCTGACACCGGCGGAGCGGGCCAGCTTGGCACCGCCACCGGGACGCAGCTCCACAGCGTGGATCACGGTACCGGCCGGGATGTTGCGTAGCGGCAGGTTGTTACCCGGCTTGATGTCGGCGTTCGGCCCCTGCTCGATCGTGTCGCCCTGATGCAGACCCTGCGGCGCGATGATGTAGCGCTTCTCGCCGTCCAGGTAGTGCAGCAGCGCGATGTTCGCGGTGCGGTTGGGGTCGTACTCGATCTGCGCGACCTTGGCGTTGATGCCGTCCTTGTCGTGGCGACGGAAATCGATGACGCGGTAGGCGCGCTTGTGACCGCCACCCTTGTGACGGGTGGTGATCCGACCGTGTGCGTTGCGGCCGCCGGTGCTGTGCAGCGGGCGAATCAGCGACTTCTCCGGAGTCGAACGAGTGATCTCGGCGAAATCGGAGACGCTGGAGCCGCGACGACCCGGGGTCGTCGGCTTGTATTTGCGAATTGCCATGTCTTATATGTCCTCTGTGCTTCCGCCCCGGCTAGGCCGGTGCTCCGAACAGATCGATCGGCTTGCTGCCGGGGGCCAGGGTCACCAGCGCACGCTTGGTGCTCTTCCTGGTGCCGTAGCCCGCGCGGGTGCGCTTGCGCTTGCCCTGCCGGTTCAGCGTGTTCACCGAGTCGACCTTGACCTTGAAGATCTTCTCGATCGCGATCTTGATCTGGGTCTTGTTCGAGTCCGGGTGCACGACGAACGTGTACACGTTGTCCTCGATCAGCCCGTACGACTTCTCCGAGATGACCGGGGCCAGGATGATGTCGCGGGGGTCAGTGATGGTTGCCATCAGACTGAAGCCTCCTGCTTGCTGTTGGAGCTGATGTACGCGTCCAGCGCTTCGACACTGAAGATCACGTCATCGGCGTTGAGCACGTCGTAGGTGTTGAGCTGATCCGGCGAGATGACATGCACACCGGGCAGGTTCCGCACGCTCTTGGCGCCGACCTCATCGCTGCGGCCGATCACGATGAGCACCTTCTTGTTCTCCGTCAGAGTCGACAGGAACGTCTTGGCACTCTTGGTCGACGGAGTCTGCCCTTCGACCAGTTCGGTGATCGCATGGATGCGCTCGTTGCGCGCCCGATCAGAAAGTGCGGAGCGTAAAGCCGCGGCGATCATCTTCTTCGGGGTGCGCTGGCTGTAGTCACGCGGCTGCGGGCCGTGCACGACACCGCCACCCTTGAACTGCGGAGCACGGGTCGAGCCCTGACGGGCGCGGCCGGTGCCCTTCTGCCGGTACGGCTTCTTGCCGCCGCCGGAGACCTCACCGCGGGTCTTGGTGGAGTGCGTGCCCTGACGCTTGGCGGCCAGCTGCGCGGTGACCACCTGATGCATCAGCGCGATGTTGGCTTCCACGTCGAACAGTTCGGCAGGCAACTCGACGCTGCCGTCCTTCTTGCCCGCGGGCGTCTGAACATCAATCTTGAGAGCCATGACTACTTCTCACCTCGTTTGATCGCGCTGCGCACCATGACCAGTCCGCCGTTGCGACCCGGGATGGCGCCCTTGATCAACAGCACGCCGTTCGCGGCGTCGACCTTGTGCACCTTCAGGTTCTGCGTGGTGATCTTGTCGCTACCCATCCGGCCCGACATCCGGGTGCCCTTGAAGACACGACCCGGGGTGGCGCAGCCACCGATCGAGCCCGGCCGGCGGTGCACGGCCTGCGCACCGTGGCTGGCGCCCTGGCCCTTGAAGCCGTGACGCTTCATGGTGCCGGCGAAGCCCTTGCCCTTGGAGGTACCGGTCACGTCGACGTAAGCACCGTCGGCGAAGATCTCGGCGGTCAGTTCCTGACCGACCTCGTAGTCGGCGGCGGCGGCCTCGTCATCGAGCCGCAGCTCGGCGAGGTGCCGACGCGGGTTGATACCAGCGGCAGCGAACTGACCGGTGACCGGCTTGGTCACCTTGCGCGGGCTGATCTCGCCGTAGGCGAGCTGCACGGCGCTGTAGCCGTCGAGCTCTTGGGTACGGATGCGGGTCACCACGTTGGGTCCGGCCTTGACGACCGTGACCGGCACAACCTTGTTGTTCTCGTCGAACACCTGCGTCATGCCCAGCTTGGTGCCCAAAATGCCTTTTCTAGCCATTTTTCTCGGGTCTCCTACTGAATGTTGACGTCGACGCTGGCCGGCAGATCGATGCGCATCAGCGCGTCGACCGTCTTCGGCGTGGGATCGAGGATGTCGATCAGGCGTTTGTGGGTGCGCATCTCGAAGTGCTCCCGCGAGTCCTTGTACTTATGCGGGGACCGGATGACGCAGTAGATGTTCTTTTCCGTCGGCAGCGGCACCGGGCCGACCACGCTGGCGCCCGTACGGGTGACCGTCTCGACGATCTTGCGCGCCGAGGCGTCAATCGCCTCGTGGTCGTAGGCCTTGAGCCTGATGCGGATCTTTTGTCCCGCCACGCTTGTCCTACCTCACTAATACTGGGCCCATTCGGGCCTGGCCTGGTCACAGCGCTGTTCGCGCTTGTACGCCGCCGCTGTTTACCTGTCTCTGGTTCACCGGCCCCCGCGGTCGGGTGTGTCGCCCTCACGCAGCCTTGACCGCTTCGAAATATTCATCGCGATCTAAGGTGGGACCGGACGCGCCCGTAAGGGCGCCGGTCGTAGCCCTGGCGAGCGAACCCGGCTCAAGGCAACCCGAACAGTATGCCTCAGAACCGGGCGTGCTCCAAATCCCTGGTCAGCTGACCGGCCCCGAGGATATTACTGCCGAGTAAGATCCGTCGGATGGGCACTTCCACCGTCACATACCGCACATGGCAACGGCTGACCGGGCGTCCGGGCGGCAGTCGGCTGTTCTCGGTGGCCGCGATGGCCCGCGTGCCGTATTTCGCTACGGTGCTCCCCCACGTCGAGCGGATGGAACCCGGTTTCGCGCAGGTCGCGGTTCCTAAATGGTTCTTCGTCCACAACCACTTGCGCACCGTGCATGCGATCGCGTCGTGCAATGCCGCGGAGGTGGCGATGGGCATGCTGATGGAAGCCACGGTGCCCACTACTCATCGTTGGATCCCGAAGGCGATGACTGTGCAGTACCTGGCGACGGCGACCACCTCGCTGCGCGCCACCGCCCGGGTGAACCCGCCGGACTTCAGCCTGCTCACGGCCGGCGTCGAACTGGTGGTGCCCGTCAGCATCACCGATCGCAGCGGCGCCGAGGTCGTGCACGCCGAGATCACTACCTGGGTGACGCCGGTCGGCTGACGGGGCCGTAGGTGCCGTGCCCCTCGCGCACCTGGTCGCCGTCGAAGATCAGCACCTCGTTGACCAGCCCGCCCCGTTCGTTGCGGTAGTTGATCACCAGGACGGACTGTCCCGCGTACACACCCACGACCTCGAACCGCAGCGCGGGCACCAGCGCCAGCGCGGTGGTCCAGTAGGTGCGAAGCGCCTCCTTCCCGCGCACGACTCCCCCGGTCTCGGGCAGTACCTGGGCCGCGACGGGCGAGGTGAACTCGACGTCGTCGTGGAAGTGCTGGAGAACGGCCTCGACATCGTGGCGGTTCCAGGCCTGCACCCAGTCGTTGGCGAAGGACTGCGGATCAGGAGTGCTCATCGCGCACCTCGAAGTTCGCCGGCGCCGGCCCAGAATCCGCACTGGTGATCCTCGGCGAATGTCGTGATGACCCGGCTGCCGCCAGGCTGGAAGGACATGGTGGGTCGGGCCTGCACGTGGGTGTCGACCTGAGGCCAGACCGGCATCCCGGTCATCCCGGGCACCCCGGTACTGACGAATTCACTCCAGTACCCGATCATCTCGTCGGACAACTTCTGTTGTACCGGGTTCAGCGGCGGTGCGCCGCCGACATCGAACAGATAGCGCAGTTCCAGGGAGTGGCTGGCTCCGATCGGGAACGGTACGTGGCGCAGCGCTTCCGGCGCAGGTGCATCGGGATCGTTGAATTCGTAGGCATAGACGGGCGCGGCGGCCGCGAGATCACCGGCCATCCGGTCCGCCAGGCAGGCGAACACCCCGTCTGTCACTGCCGCCGAGTAGGCCCGCGCCACGCTGCCGCCATACCGGGACAACGGATAGTGCTCCGCGACCGCGGACCCGTCGGCACCGAAGGTGTCGGACAGTTCTTTCGGATACTCCGCAGCCGTGGGCAACCGGCCGTTGCGCAGGTACTGGATGGCCGTGAACAAGGTGAATTCGTCATGGTTGGTACCGATCAGCACCGGTACCCGCGCCGCACCGCCGGACGCGGCCGCCGTGACGGGGTCCACCGGCAGCGTCGATGTGCCCGTGACAGGTCCGGTGAGCCCGTCCGCACCGATGTGGAAGTACCACGGCGGCGCCTCCAGCGCGCTCGGCGGCAGGGCGCGCAGGCACGCGGCCGCAGTCGCCGGATCGGGACAGCCCACCGAGCGGGCGTAGGTCAGGCTGCTCTGCTCCGCGGTCGCCAGCGGCGCCTGGGCCTGACACGGGCCGCTCTGGATGATCGCGGCCCGGAACAGCCCGGCCGATTCGGGGGCCACCAGGTGATCGCAGACCGACATTCCGCCCGCCGATTCTCCGGCGATTGTGACCTTGGCCGGGTCGCCGCCGAAACCGGCGATGTTCTCCTTGACCCAGCGCAGCGCGGCCTGCTGGTCCTGCAGCCCGTAGTTGCCGACCCGGCCTGGTTCGCCGAGGGCGGGATGGGCGAGGAAGCCGAGCGCCCCCAACCGGTAGTTGACGGTGACGACGACGATGTCGCCCTTGGTGGCCAACGCGCGGGCGCCGTACAGATCGCTGCTGCCGTTGATGAACGCCCCGCCGTGGAACCAGACCATCACGGGGCGCCCTGCCGCCCCGGCAGGCGACCACACATTCAGCGACAGGCAACCCTCACCGGTCATCCTGCCGAAATCGGGGTCCTGGGAGGTGTCCTGGATGCAGCGCGGACCCGTCTTGCTCGCATCGCGCATGCCCGGCCAGGTCAGCGGCGGCTGCGGCGGCTGCCAGCGCAGCGGACCGACGGGATCTGCCGCGTACGGGATGCCTTCGAACAGCTGATAATTCGAGCTCACCAGGCCGCGTACCACGCCAGACTTGGTTTTCACCACGCCGGCCGCCAGCCCGGGATCGGCGGGCTGAACCTCGGCCGGGCCCATCGAGTCCGACGGCGACGGGTCGGCGTCGTGTCCGCAACCGGCCACCACCGCCATCACCAGGACTATCGCCGCAAGAGCCTTGAGGCATCGACGGGACGGTCCAAGCGGCACGCGTCCGAGGGTAGACGAGACGATTGTTGGGCAAAGTGCTGACGGAACGGCCGTCGCTCCACAAGACTGAACTTGACGGCCGTCAAGTAACGATGACGCAGATGTGAGGAGACCACGCATGAGCACCCCGACGCAGGAGCACAAGGCCAGTGACGAGGGACAGGTGCTGGCCGATCCGACGGCGTACAGCGACGAACCGCGACTGCACGCCGCACTGACGAACCTGCGGGCCAACGAACCCGTCGCCTGGGTGGACAACGCGCCGTACCGGCCCTTCTGGGCGATCACCAAACATGCCGACATCATGGCGATCGAGCGGGAGAACAACCTCTTCGTCAGTGGCCCACGCCCCCTGCTCATGCCTGCCGATGCCGAGGACCTGCTCCAGGCGCAGCAGGATGCCGGCATCGGGCTGCGCACATTGATCCACATGGACGATCCGCATCACCGCGACGTGCGCAAGATCGGCGCCGACTGGTTTCGGCCAAAAGCAATGCGCGCCTTGAAACTTCGGGTCGATGAGCTGGCCAGGCGCTACGTGGACCGGATGCGTGATATCGGCCCCGAATGCGATTTCGTCACCGATATCGCGGTCAACTACCCGCTGTACGTGATCCTCTCGCTCCTGGGCCTGCCCGAGGAGGATTTCCCGCGGATGCTGCAGCTCACCCAGGAGATGTTCGGCGGCGACGATGCCGAGCACCAGCGTGGCGGCACCCCCGAGGACATGCTCGCCGTCTTGATGGACTTCTTCACGTATTTCGCCAGCCTGACTGCGTCGCGGCGCGCGCACCCTACCGACGACCTGGCCTCGGCCATCGCCAACGGCCTGATCGACGGCGAGCCGATGTCGGATATGGACACCGCGTCGTACTACGTCATCGTGGCCAGCGCGGGCCATGACACCACCAAAGACGGGATCTCCGGTGGCCTGCGCGCCCTGATCGACTATCCCGACCAGCTGGCCCGGTTGCGCGATGATCCGGCGCTGATGCCCACCGCGGTCGAGGAGATGATCCGGTGGACGACGCCGGTCAAGGAATTCATGCGTACCGCCACCGCAGACACCGAGGTGCGTGGCGTGCCGATCGCGCAGGGTGAATCGGTGTACCTGGCCTACGTCTCGGGCAACCGCGACGAGGAGATCTTCGACGAGCCGTTCCGGTTCGATGTATCGCGAGATCCCAACAAGCACTTGTCATTCGGTTACGGGGTGCACTTCTGCCTCGGCGCCGCACTGGCCAGGATGGAGATGAACAGCCTGTTCACCGAGCTGGTGCCGAGGCTGGAATCGATCGAATTGGCCGGGCCGCCTGAGCTTTCCGCAACGACGTTCGTCGGCGGCCTCAAGCATCTGCCGATTCGGTACTCGGTCCGGTGATGCCCGTTCTCCTGCCGTACACATGCAGGAATCCCTCCACGGAAGCCCGGACGCACTCGCCGTAGTCGATCCCGGCCAGGGTGGACATCTTGACGGTGACCAACGGACCCAGCAACAGGGAAATCGCTGCGACACTGTCGTATTCGCCGAGTTCGGCCGCCGCCTGCGGGCTGTCGAAGATGGCGTCGAAAGGTGCCGCATACTGCTCCAGATCACCGCCAAGGGCGACCCAGTACATCGCAGACAGCATCATCGGGGTCTGCCCGATCAGGTCCGCCCAATCCTGTAGCAGTCGGGTGAGCATTTCCCGCAGGGTGCCGTCTGCCGAGGGTATCGGCGCGGGTGGCAGCACACTCTGGAAGGCCGCCGCCAGCAGATCGTTTCCACTGGGAAAGGGGCGATACGGCGTGGCGCGCGCCGCGTTTGCCCCACGGAGCACTGCATCGACGTGACCGCACCAGGCCCCTCGGACCGCAGCAGTGCCGTCGCGGCTTGGAGTAGCCGGGCGCGGGAACGCGCCGGGCGCGGATCGACGCGCCCGTTACCCATGCGCCATCCATCGTGGGCCATTCGCGGCGCAGATCCTGTCCCTACGTCCGCCGATCATCGGTGGCCCCTTCGTCTGCCGGTGAGATCCAGCGCATCCGTCACGAGCCCCGGTCTGACCAGACTACCGATCCGGCAGTGGCCGAAAGGGCCAATGCACACCCAAGCGACCACGCCCGCAGAGCCGATCCACCCGGTCGCGACTACCCTGGCCATGGTGCGATTACTGCTGGTCAACCCGAATACGACCGCGTCGATGACGGCGGCGATCGCCACGAGCGCGGAGGGCGTCGCCCGCCCGGCGACGCTGATCGAGGCGGTCAACCCGGACCAGGGACCGGCCAGTATCGAGAACGACGACGACGAACTCCGTTGTGTGCCAGGGCTCCTGGCTCAGATCAGGACCGCAGCTGCTCGGCCCGGCGCCCAGCGGCCCGACGCCTACGTGGTGGCGTGCTTCGGTGATCCGGGCCTGGCGGCAGCGCGCGATCTCGTCGACGTGCCGGTGCTCGGCATCGCCCAAGCCGCGATGCATGCCGCCGCCCTGGTCGCAGGGACGTTCTCCGTCGTCACCTCGATGTCGGCCACCGTGCCCCGCGGTTGGGAGCTCGCCAAGGCCTATACCCCGGCAGCCTGTCTCGGGGTGTACGCCACCGATATCCCAGTGCTGCGAATCGATTCGGACCCCGCCACCATCGATCCCATCGGCGACGTCTGCGCCAGGGCACTGGCCTCCGATGGCAGCCGCTCGATCGTGTTGGGTTGTGCGGCGATGGCGCGGTTCGCCGAGCCGCTGCGGCAGCGTCTGGGTGTTCCGGTGATCGACGGCGTGGTGGCGGCGACCCTGCTGGCCGAGGCGCTGGCCCCGCTCACCGACGCCTGATCCGACTGTCGCTAGCCGGCTTTGACGAACTCCGCGGCGCGGTGCGCGAGCATCACCGTCGTCGCGTGCGGTCCACGACTCGGTATCGACGGCATGATCGAGCCGTCGATGACCCACAGCCCGGCCACCCCTCGCACTCTGCACTGCGGGTCCAGCACCGCCATCGGGTCGTCCGCGGCACCCATCGGTGCGCTACCGCACAGGTGCTGCGATGTCGACCAGGCCGGAGGTCCTACTTCTGTTGTCCCACTCACTAATTCGCGAGCCAGCTCGGCCCCCAGTGCCAGCGCGGTCACATCGGCCGGCTCACTGTCGTAGCGGTGCGCGATGTGCGGCGGCACTGCCGGATCGGCGGACACCAGGGTGAGGCGGCCACGGGCACGCGGTTTCATCAGCGCCACCCCGATATGTGGCCAGTCGGGACGGCCCGCGGTCCCGTCGCCAACCATCGCGACGAAGCCGCCGGTGTAGGGCCGGATCTCCAGGTCGTCCTCAGTACTCAGCGCGACCTCCAGAACCGGCCGCCCCGGCGCCACCACCCAGTCCGTCGGCAGCACCCACTCCGGGTGATCGGCACACCTGGCCCCGACGGGGGCCGGCAACACCACCGGAACGCCGACGCCCCGCAGCACCGTCTCGGGGCCCACTCCCGACAACATCAGCAGGTGCGCGGAGCCGATCGCACCGGAGGACAACACGATCCGGTCGGCAGTCAGCGTCTCCGGCCCGCCCGCACCCGTCACGTCGACGCCGCGCGCGCGACCGTCGACGATCCGGATCCGAGTCGCCCTGGTCCCGCTGCGCAGGTCGAGGTTGGGCCGGCCCAATACCGGCTGTAGGAATGCCGCGCCGGGGCCAGTGCGCACTCCGTCGACGATGTTCAACGGCACGGCTCCGATCCCGGTCGGCATCCCCGGGCCCACCGGTTCACCATTCAGGTCGGGCAGCCACCGGTAGCCCGCTGATTCCACCGCATCGACGAAATACGCTGTACTGCCGATTATTTCGTGAGTTCGGCGAACCGGTACCGGCCCGCTGGCGCCGTGGAAGGGGCCGGCGAAATCCAGATCGGTCTCGATGGCCCGAAAATGTGGCAGCACATCGGCCCAGGCCCAGCCGGGTAGGCCCCAGTCGTCGTAGTCCCGCGGCAGGCCCCGGCAGAAGTAGCCGCCGTTCACCGCCCCTGAGCCACCGACGGTCGCACCCCGCACGATCGGCACCGTGCGCGGCGGGGATTCGGTGATCAGAGCCGCGAACCTGGCCACCAACGGGCTGGCCGATCCGATGGGAAGTTGCCACCCGTTGGACGTCAACGCGGCGACCCCGGCGTCCGACGGCCCGGGGCCCGCGTCGATCACGCGAACCAGACACCGCGGATCGGCCGAAAGCTGCTCGGCGACCACAGATCCGGCGCTGCCCGCGCCCACGATCAGGACATCGCTGTGGGAACCGGGGATCAATTCATCTGTGCTCAAGTCACGTCAGGTTCGGATCTGGGGCTTGAGCGGGCCGATGTTGCGTTCCCGCACCACACCGGTCCACAGTCCGGCGCCGTAGGCCAGGTCATCGAGTCGTTTGAGCACCAGGTAGGCGATCAGGCCGATCGGTTTGACATCGTCTTCGACGTTGCGCCGCCGGCTCAGCCAGTCGACCACTCCGTCGACGACCGCGGCGATCAGCACCACGCGGCGACACCGCCTCGACACCGTCGCGGCCAGCAGGGCCACCGGCCAGTAGTGCCGGCAGATCGCCGAAGCCAACTGCAGCGCCGCCGAACCGATACCGCGGGCGGCCACGAAGGCGACATCACGGCGCTGCGCTTCGGGCACATTCAAGGCGTTGTTGACCTTGTGGCCGGTTACGATCACGGCGAAGAACGAGGCCGCATATCCCAGCCTGGACCCGAGCGCCATCAGTACCCAGACCACCATCGTCCACCCCGAGATCACCAGCGGGGCCGTCTTGTCTGGATGGCGGATGGCCAGCGGCGCAGCGGAAGTTCCGTAGAAAGCCTTGCGCGACATCCAGTCCCGTAGCTTCGTGCGGTGCTCGTGGGCCACCAGGGCGATGGGTTCGTAGCGTAGCCGTGCGCCCGCCTCGACGAAACGCCAGCAGAGGTCGACGTCCTCGCCGGAGGGCATGCCCTCGTCGAAGCCGCCCATATCCTTGAGCGCCGAGGTCCGGCAGATTATCGCCGCGCTGGGTACATAGGACACCGGCCCGTAGGGAATGACGGGCGCCTCCCGCTGGCCGAGGTCCAGCGAGGATCGGACCGCCTCGTAGCGGGCCACCAGGTTCTCGGTCTGGGACAAACCGACGATCCGTGGAGCCACCAGTGCCACCGCGGGGTCACAGAAGTGGCCGAGCAGCGCTTCGAGCCAACCGCGGCGCGGCACCACGTCGGAGTCGAGGAAGGCGACGTAGTCGGTGACACAGGACGCCAGCCCGGTATTGCGCGCCGCGGCCGGGCCCCTGCTCACCGCATGCCTGGACACCTCCACATCGCAGTAGGCGGAGGCAGCGGATTCCATCAAGTCGGCGGGCAGCAGGGGTATGACGGACCCGTCGTCGACCACGATCACCCGGAGCCCGCGCAGGGCGGACACCAGCCGTCGGACACCGGTTGGGTTGTCCCGTACCGGGATAACGATGGTCACATCACGGTGCGAGGGACCTCCGGCCGGCCGCGGATGCGCCACGGTCGCATCGAGTAGTGTGCGCGCCAACTGGGCGCTGACGGCATCGTGCACTTCGAGGCGGCCCCCCGCCAGTAGCGTCTGAGCCGCGGGCGCCAGACGCAGCAACCGGGTGGGCGAACCGCCGAGCAACGCCGAGCCGGAGCCGAGCACACGGACTCGGCGGTCGACCTGCACGGCAAATCCATCAGGCAGCCGGGGCTGTGTCATATCAACAGTCCGTCGGACCGTGGTTGCCAACGGCCGATCCGGTCCGAACAGCCTTGAACCATCTCGTCGAACAGGCGCGCGCCGTCGGTCGCGGTCGCCGTGGTCGGATCGCCCAGCACTCCCACCTCACTAACTGCCGCGACACCCCCGCGGCGCATGCTCGGCAGCAGTTCGACAAGTGGCGCACTGTTGCCAGGACGAGAATCTTCGATTCTGACGTCCGAAGGCGAAATATATAGCAATACAGATGTTTCGGTGTGGCCCGCATGGGCATCGCCCCCCTGAACCGAGCAGGAGCACCAACTGGCGTCGCGACCTTCGAACCGCAACCGGCGGACCGCCGCCGCCAGGGCGCCGACGTTCCCGCCATGGCCGTTGACGAAGACCAGGCGGCTTGCCCAGTTGGCTGCCGACCTGCCGAACTCCAGCAACAGGTGTTCCAGCGCCTCCGTGCCGATCGAGATGGTGCCGGGAAACGCCTCGTGCTCGCCGCTGGCCCCGTAGGCGATGGCGGGCGCCAGCAGGTAGCCGGGGTGCGAGGACTGCCGCTCAGAGGTGCACTCTCCCAAGCGGGTGACCACCGCACGAGCCACCGCCGACGCAATGCGGGTATCGGTGTCCAGAGGCAGATGCGGTCCGTGCTGTTCGGTGGATCCCACCGGGATGACGGCTACTTGGGGCGTGCTCTGTAGCTGCCTCTGTACCTGTCTCGAGGTCGAGTTCCCAAGGTCGCTGGCGAAAGCCACCCGCCGATGGTAGGCCCAATTAACCTGGCGTGCCCCGATTGTTGATGCACCCGACGGATTTCTTTCGGACTTCATCGGAGTCGCCCGGCCCGGAGATTCACGTCAGTCCCGTAGGCCACGTCCGTACCACGGTTGACGGAGGTCTGCACGGCCCGCGTCAGGTCGCGGGCTATCCCTGTTCGGCCTTGCCTGACAGCGCAGGGACCCCGAGGGTACGGGTGAAGCCTTCGGGAATCAGGATGTCGTCGGGGCCCAGATCGTGAATCGATGCCTTCCCGAGACCGCGTAACGCCGAGTCGATACCGCCGTGCAGGATGTCGAGAACGTTCTCGACGCCGGCCTGACCGTTGGCGGCGAGGCCCCACAGGTAGGCCCGCCCGATCATCACCGCCCTGGCGCCCAGGGCGACGGCCTTGACCACATCGCTACCCCGGCGGATGCCACCGTCCAGCAAAACCTCGATCTGGTCACCGACCGCCTCGGCGACCGCGGGCAGGCATCGGATCGCCGCCGGCGTGCCATCGAGGTTGTTGCCACCATGGTTGGACACCGAGATTGCCGAAACCCCGGCGTCGACAGCACGTTTGGCATCGTCGACGCGCACGATGCCCTTCAGCATGAACGGGCCGCCCCATTCTTCGCGAAGCCAGGCGATGTCCTCCCAGGTGGGCGGCGGGGTGCCCATCCACTGGCCGTAGGCTTCGAAGAACGTCGGGCCGGCCTCGCCACGCTTGGCCTGATTGGGGACTCGCAGGTCAGGTGGCTGCATCGTCTTGCCGAAGCGCAGGAGCCAGCCTGGCTTGGTGATCACCTCCGGCGCCATCTTCAGCATCGTCTTGAGGTCCACCCGCTCAGGGATGGACGGACTGCCCCAATCCCGACCGTGGCTGAAGCTCCAGTCGGTGGTGGCGATCATCCCGACGGCGCCGGCGTCCTTGGCGCGCTGGACCCGCTCGGCGATCGCGTCGCGGCCGCCGAGCCAGTAGATCTGGAAGAACACCTTGCCGTTGGCGGCCACCACGTCCTCGACGGGCTTGCTCGCGAACGATGACAGCCCCATCGCGGTGCCGCGGGCCGCCGCGGCCCTGGCGACGGCGACCTCACCGTCGGGGTCCACCGCCTGAACCCCCGTCGGCGAGATGATGACCGGCATCGAAATATCCTGGCCCATAACGGTTGTCGACATATCGCGCTTTTCCAATGCGCCGACGACATGCGGCGCGAAGCCCAGCTCGGAGAAAGACGCGACGTTGTCGGAGACGGTCACCCCCTTCTCACTGGCGGAGATCAGCGATGAATAGACCGATTTGGGTAGCCGCTTCTTCGCCCGCTGCTGGGCGATGGCGACGGTTTCGAACCAGGTATCGCGTGCCATGGGTTACACAGGACTTTCGTTACAAGCGCGGGCCGGCGGTTGGGCGGGCGGGCGCACGGACAGGGTGAGCGAAACCGGACCGGACTTACGCTTGCCGGTGCGGGAGTGGTCGACGGAGGACTTCGGCTTGTCGCGCTCGGCGGCGAGTGCGGATTCGCCGTAGCCCTGGACGCATTCGGGGTCGGGACCGTCCAGAGGCAGACCGGTGAAGAACTTGGCGGCCATGCAGCCGCCACGGCAGGCGTCGTAATGACCGCAGCCGCTGCACGCGCCCGCCGACTGCGGCTCACGCAGCTCACGGAACAGCTGCGAATTCTGCCAGACGTTCTGGAACCCTCGCCCAGAAGCAGTGTCCGACAAGATATTTCCGGCCAGGAACTTATCGTGGATGGCGAACGGGCAGGCATAGACATCGCCGACCGGATCGATCAGGCAGACCACCCGGCCCGCACCGCACAGGTTGAGGCCGGCCAACGCGCCCGGTGCACCCAACCCGGACAGGTGGAAGAACGAATCTCCGGTCAGCACGCCGTCCCCACGGGCCACCAGCCAGTCGTAGAGCTGAACCTGCTGCGCCGAGGTGGGATGCAGGTCGTCCCAGACATCGGCGCCGCGACCCGAGGGCCGCAGACGGGTGATCCGCAAAGTGGCTCCGTAGCGGTCGGCCAGATCCTTGAAATCGTCGAGCTGGTCGACGTTGTGCCGGGTCACGACCACCGAGATCTTGGCGTCTCGGAAACCGGCGGCGGCGAGATTCTCCAGCGCCTTGATGGCCATCGCGAAAGAGCCCGGGCCGCGCACCGCGTCGTTCACCTCTGCGGTGGCGCCGTCGAGGGAGATCTGCACGTCGACGTAGTCACTGGCGGCCAGCTTGGCGGCCACCTCCGCGTTGATCCGCACCCCGTTGGTGGAGAACTTGACGCCGACGTGGTGGGCGGTCGCGTAATCGACCAGCTCCCAGAAGTCCGGCCGCACAGTCGGTTCCCCACCGCCGATGTTGACGTAGAACACCTGCATGCGTTCCAGCTCGTCGATGATGTCCTTGCACTGCTGCGTGGACAGCTCGCGCGGATCGCGCTTGCCCGACGAGGACAGACAGTGCACGCACGCCAGGTTGCAGGCGTAGGTGAGCTCCCAGGTCAGACAGATGGGCGCGTCGAGACCTTGTTCAAACTGGTCGACCAACCGGGGCACCGGAAGAATGGAAGTCACGAATCCGCCGAACCTTTCTCACAGGGAACCAACATGTTCGACGCGGCGAGCACGCCGAATGCATGCAGATAGGGGGCAAGCTGAGCATCGTCGATACCCGCTGCGCGACATGCGGACCGCATATCACCGTGGTCGTCCAACGACTGGACGACCTCGAGGATCGTGCGGTTCTTCAGGAATGACAGCTTGCGGGTGCCGAAGTGGTAGAGCAGTGCGCCGAACGGCTCCGGCCGCACCGCGACCGACGGGTGCAGACGCCACCCACGATCTGGATCGAATGACCCGGAAGCGTCGACGCCGGGTGCGGCCGGGGCGGTGTTCACGGTCAGTAAACCCCGCACATGCCGTCGATGGAGACCTCCTCGACGAGGGACTCCGTCACCAGCTCGGCGTCGGTGCTGACCTGCTGATCGTGTTCCATGATGAGACCGCCTTTCGTCGTGTGACACTCGACACATCGAGTGGTGCGGCCAAATATATGGCATCGAGTGCCAGAAGGGAAGATGAATCGCAAAATGGGCCGGACGACGAGGATGAGATAGACACTGAGGAGGCCGACGATGCAGCGGAGGTGGCATGACGCTTGAGACCGGTTCCCGCCTGGGCCGACGGCCCAGCACCACCCGCGGCCACATCGCTGACGTGGCCATCGATCTGTTCAGTGCCCGCGGCTTCGACGCGGTCAACGTCGACGACGTCGCGGCGGCGGCCGGAATAGCGCGCCGCACGGTGTTCCGGTACTACGCCTCGAAAAACGCAATTCCCTGGGGCGACTTCGACGTTCACCTCGCGGATCTGCAGGATCTCCTTGATGCCGTCGACGAGAACGTGTCGCTGCGCGACGCGCTGCGCGGGGCTCTGCTGGCGTTCAACACCTACAGCCCCGAGGAAGCGGTCCGGCACCGCGAGCGGATGCGGGTGATTCTCGAGACCGCCGAACTGCAGGCCTACTCGATGACGATGTACGCAGGCTGGCGCGAGGTGATCGCCGGCTTCGTTGCCCGTCGATGCGGACGACCCGTCGACGATCTCGGCGCACAGAGCGTGGCCTGGATGATGCTCGGGGTGGCGCTGGCGGCCTACGAAAACTGGCTCGGCGACGACGCCGTGGCACTTCCGGATGCGATCGGCGAGGCCTTCGACGCCGTCAGTTCCGGATTGGATGCGTTGGAACGCCGATGACCGCGCCGTTGGTCGAGGTGTTGCGCAGACAGGGTCGGATCTGTGCGTCGCTGGGTTCGCCGATGTACGGCGAACTGCTCGAGCTGATCGCCGCCGACGTGGAGTCCGGCGGGGTGTTCGCCGAGGTGCTCGACGGGCATCAGGACGATCCCATCGGATCTGCCATCGCGCTGCGGCTGGTCGGCGGGCTGCACCGGCTGGTCTTCGACGCCGCCGCGCCCGAGCTGAACCGGTGGTATCCCAGCGTCGGCGGCGCCTGGGATGGCGCGGCAGCCTGGGGTGATATCACCGGCGCTGCGGCGACGCATCGCCAGCGGTTGCGCGCCGCCCTGGGCAGCGTGCCGCAGACCAACGAGGTGGGTCGATCAGCCGCCCTGATCGGCGGCCTGCTCCGCATCGTCGACCAATCGCCTATGCCGGTAAGGCTTTTCGAGATCGGCGCCAGTGCGGGCCTGAATCTGCGTGCCGACCAGTACCTGTACCGCTACGCCGACGGACAGTGGGGCCCCGCCGGCTCCCCGGTGGTGATCGAGGATGCCTGGGAAGGCATGCGGCCACCCGAGGTACCGCTGCGGATCGTCGAACGCCACGGCTTCGATATCGCGCCGGTGGACGCGATGAGCGATGACGGACGACGGACGCTACTGAGCTACGTATGGCCGGACATGCCGGCGCGGCTGGACCGGTTGCGCGGTGCGATCGACATCGCCCGGCGCGTGCCGGCCGGGCTGGACCGGATGTCCGCCGCCGACGCGGTGGCTGGGCTGCGCCTGGTGCGCGGCACCGTGACGGTGTTGTGGCATTCGATCACCTGGCAGTACCTGAGTGCGAACGAACAGGACACCGTCACCGCGCGCGCCGCCGAACTCGGCGCACGCGCCGATGCGGCAACACCGTTTGTCTGGCTGAGCCTGGAACCGATCCGCCGCAACCCCGATGCCCGGCACGAGTTCCTGGTCCGGGCCCGGTGCTGGCCCGAAGGCACCGACGAGATCCTGGGTTCCTGCTCGCCGCACGGCCCCCCTGTGCACTGGGACTAGCGAGTCCTTCCTCCGCGAGTGCGTGTCCCCCACGCGACGCGCGGTGAATTCCCGTCAGTTGCGTACTCGCCCAGCGCCGACCCAGAGTGCACAGCGCCAACATAAGGGTACGGATTCCGTCGTATATCGCCGCACTGACCACGAAATTCGCAGTAACGGAACGGCTGACTCACCGAATTCGCTGACCAAATCGTACTTTTGAAAAATTGGGTGGAATTCACCACATCGTGCGGAATTCGTACTACCGTCGAAGAGGTTGAGCTTGCAGCCGTGGGTCGACATCCGTCCCGGCACCCCGAAGGCACCCGCCGTCCAACCGTCGAGAACATGACGACCACATCGAACATGTTCGTACACAACATTTTAGGGGGTGCTATGACCGCGGTCGGCACCATCAGACTGTACCGGCCGGCACCGGAGACCATCAGCGAGTCGGAGCGGTGCGGCAGAGCACAGTTCACTGTGCGCAACGCCGGCACGCCGAGGATTCAGATCGCGGTATGCGGCGAGATCGACGCCGTCAACGGCCGCGCACTGGGCTATTACATCGAGCGGCACACGGGGACCTCGCGGCAGCTGATCCTCGACCTGCGGCCCGTCGACTTTTTCGGCAGCCAGGGCTTCACCGCCCTGTACTACGCGAGTGTGCACTGCTCCCGCAGTGACGTCGACTGGATCGTCGTCAGCAGCCCGCCGGTGCAGCGAATCCTCCGGATCTGCGACCCGGACGGCGAGCTGCCGGTCATCGACGACATGGCCGCCGCCGTCCACCGCCTCGACCGGTTGGCCGTGTCGCGACGCCGGATGCACTCGACGGGCTAATCGTTCGGAGCTTCAGCCCAGGACGGTGGAGATCGCCGCTCCCGAGGCGATCTTGCTGCGCGCCTTCATCACCTTGCCGGGCATTCCGCCGCCGACCACGCCGGCGATCACACCGTCGCGCTCGTAGTACGCCAGGAATTTACGGCCGTCGTCTTCGACCACATGCACGATGTCATCGGCCTCCGGCTCGCCGAGGCACTGGATCTTGACGTCGTACTGATCGCTCCAGAAGTAGGGAACTACGACGACCTCGGGCGGCTCCTGACCGAGCAGCACCGGCACCAGCACTCTGGCCTGTTCGGCGACATTGCTCCAATGCTCAACGCGCGCTTGATGTCCCGTCGCATCCTGCCAGGAAGCCACATCGCCGAGCGCCCACACATGGGGAGCGCTCGCGCGTCCGACGTTGTCACAGACAACTCCGTTGTCCACGGCGATACCGGTATCGGCCAGCCAGTCGGTAGCCGGACGTGAACCGATGCCGACGACGACCATGTCGGCGGCGAGCTCGGTGCCGTCGCTGAGCACGACCTTCTCGACGTGCCCGTCGCCGAGCACCTCGGCCACTCCGACACCGGTGCGGACGTCGACACCCTCGGCGCGATGCAGCCGGGCGACCAGCGCACCGATCTGCTCGCCGAGGACGGACGCCAGCGGCGTTGGCTGCGGTTCCACCATCACCACGTCGACCCCGAGACCGCGCAGGCTTGCGGCGACCTCACAGCCGATGAAGCCGGCACCGACCACCACGGCGTGCCGCGCGGAGCCGGCGTGTTCGCGCATCGCCTGGCTCTCGTCGAAGGTACGCAGCACCCGGATACCGTCCAGGTCGGGAAACGACGGAATGCGGCGCGGGACCAGCCCGGTGGCGATGATGAGCTCGTCGTAGTCGAGCACCGAACCGTCGGCCACCGTGACCGTCTGGGCGACGGTATCCACTCCTGTGACTGCCGATCCCAGCAGCACGGTGATGTTGTTGTCGTCGTAGAACTCGCGGGGTTTGAGCGTGACGTTCTCTACCTCCCCCCGCAGCACGTCCTTCGACAGCGGCGGCCGGTCATAGGGAAGGTGGATCTCGTCACTGACGATCGTCACCGGGCCAGCGTATTCCGCACGGCGTAGTTGTTCAGCGGCCCGCGTCGCAGCCAGTCCGCCACCAACAATGACTACACCTTTGCGCCGCACGCCGTTTTCTCCCACGGGAGTTTCTTACACGATCGACGAGACTGATGGTCTACCACCCTGCCCGCAGCGCTGCTCTCATCCTTCGGGTCGTACCCGGTCGATGATGTTCGAAAGCACGACGATGCTCTCACTGCGCTCGATATCCGCGCTGGAGCGAATCTTCTCCAGCGCGGACTCCAGATGGCGCATGTCGCGGGCCAGCACATGCAGGATGGCATCCGAGGTACCCGTAACCGTTGCGGCGCTGACCACTTCGGGGATATCCACCCACGCCCGGCGCAACTCGTCGGGGGCGATGGTGCCGTGGCAGTAGACCTGCACGTAGGCCTCAGTGCCCCAGCCGAGAGCGTTGCGGTCGACCACGGTGGTGAACCCACGGATCACTCCGCTGTCGAGCATGCGATCCACGCGGCGCTTGACCGCGGGCGCCGAGAGGTTGACCCGGGCGCCGATCTCCGCGAACGTCGCTCGCGCATGCTCGGCGAGCTCAGAGAGGATCCGCTCGTCGGTGTCATCGAGACGATCCATCGCAGCCTTCCTCACCGACACCTGCCCGATACAGGCCTGACGCAACAAACTGCCATAAATCAGTGTTGAGTGCAATAAATCGTGGCCGAACACGCAACATGTGAAGATTGATTGCGCAATTGGTGGACCATACGATTCACTCATGACGATCTCCGATGTCGCCGCCGCCTCGACGCCCATATCGCAACGCATTCCGAGCACCCGCCACTACGCCATGACCCCGCCGGCGCACTTCGCCGTCGAATACGCCATCAACCCCTGGATGGACACCTCCACAGCGGTTGACGTCGAACGCGCTCTGCGGCAGTGGAACACCCTGCGCCAGACGTACCTGGACCTCGGTCACACGGTGGACCTCGTCGAGCCGGTAGCCGGCCTCCCCGACATGGTCTATGCCGCCAACGGCGGGCTGATCGTCAATGGCGTCGCTATCGTCGCGCGCTTCAAATTCCCGCAGCGCGACGGCGAATCCTCGGCCTACGCCGAGTGGATGACCGCCATGGGACACACCCCCCGGTACACCAAACATCTCAACGAAGGCCAGGGCGATCTGCTGGCCGTCGGCGGAATATTGTTGGCCGGCACCGGGTTCCGCACCGATGAGGGCGCGCATGCCGAGATCGCCCAGCTCACCGGACTCCAGGTGGTCACCCTGCATCTGGTCGATCCGCGGTTCTACCACCTCGATACCGCACTGGCGGTGCTCGACGGCACGACGATCGCCTACTACCCGCCGGCGTTCACCGAAGCCTCCCGCGCACAGTTGGCACAGCTGTTCCCCGACGCGATCGAGGTCGGCAGCGCGGACGCGTATGCGCTCGGCCTCAACGTGGTCTCCGACGGTAAGCACGTGGTGCTACCCGCCGCCGCGACCGGATTCGCCGAGCAACTGCGCCAGGCCGGCTTCGACCCGATCGGCGTCGATCTGTCCGAGCTCCTCAAGGGCGGCGGGTCCGTGAAGTGCTGCACATTGGAGGTGCACCCGTGACCACGGTCGAGACTGATGTCGTTCTTGCCGGTACACCCGGTGCGGTGACCGCGGCCGCGATCGCGGTGGATGAGCAGTACGCCGCCCACAACTATTCGCCGCTGCCGGTCGTCGCGACCTCCGCGGAGGGCGTCTGGATCACCGATGTCGAGGGCCGCCGCTACCTGGACTGCCTGGCCGCCTACTCGGCGGTGAACTTCGGCCACCGCAACCCGCAGATCACCGCGACAGCACATGCCCAGCTGGACGCCGTGACCCTGGTCAGCCGGGCGTTCCACTCAGATCGGCTCGGTCCGTTCTGCGCCGCGCTGGCCGCGCTGTGCGGCAAGGACATGGTGCTGCCGATGAACAGTGGCGCCGAGGCCGTCGAAAGCGGTATCAAGGTGGCCCGCAAATGGGGCGCGGACGTCAAGGGCGTCCCCGCAGGCCGCGCGAATATCGTGGTCGCGGAGAACAACTTTCACGGCCGGACCATCAGCATCGTCAGCTTCTCCACCGACGAGTCGGCCCGCAGCGGGTTCGGTCCCTTCACACCGGGCTTCCGGACGGTGCCCTTCGGTGACGCCGGTGCACTCGCAGACGCGATCGACGAGAACACCGTCGCGGTGTTGCTCGAACCCATCCAGGGCGAGGCCGGCATCATCGTCCCGGCCGCGGACTATCTGCCCAGGGTGCGCGAAATCTGCACCGAACGCGCAGTTCTGATGATCGCCGACGAAATCCAATCCGGCCTGGCCCGCACCGGACGGACCTTCGCATGCGACCACTGGGGCGTCGTACCCGATATCTACCTGCTCGGCAAGGCACTCGGCGGGGGCGTCATGCCGTTGTCTGCGGTGGTCGCCGACGCCGACATCCTCGGCGTCCTGCACCCCGGCGAACACGGATCGACCTTCGGCGGCAATCCGTTGGCCGCCGCCATCGGCACCACCGTGGTGTCGATGCTCGCCGGCGGCGAATTCCAAACCCGCTCAGCCGAACTCGGCGAGCATCTGCACGCGCGGCTGCGGGGCCTGATCGGTCAGGGAGTTCTCGGCGTGCGCGGGCTCGGCCTCTGGGCAGGCGTGGATATCGATCCGGCGCTGGGCACCGGTAAGACGCTCAGCCTGCTCCTGGCCGAGCGCGGCGTCCTGGTCAAGGACACCCACGGCTCGACTCTGCGGTTCGCACCACCCCTAGTCATCTCCGCCGACGAGATCGACTGGGCTGTTGACCAGTTCGCCGCCGCGCTGGAGGATGCTCGGTCCCGCACAACAGATCGCACCCGCTAACGCATTACCGGCGGCACCACGCCCCATCAGATCGGGCACCGACCGGCCCGCCTGATTTTCAGCGCGAGCAGACGCAAACTACCAGCCAAAACCGCGATTTTGGTACCAGTTTGCGTCTGCTCGCCAGGAAGGTCAGTACTTGGCGGTGCCTCGATCGACGGCGATCTGCGACCCGGAGATGGTCGCCGAGCCATCGCCGGCCAGCCAGGACACCACATCCGATACCTCTTCGGGGGTCATGAACTCCTTGAGTCCCTTCTTGCCCGCATGGTTGACCGGGTGGTACGGCATCGGCGAGAAGCTATGCAGGAAGGCCGGGTATTTCCCGAAGATCTCCATCATCGCCTCAGGCTCGACCATCGGGGTGTCGATCGAATACGGATGGATGGAGTTCACCCGAATCCCGTACTCCCCCACCTCGATTGCCAATGCGTTGGTCAGACCGACCAATCCGTGTTTCGACGCCGAGTAGTGGCCGTTACCCGGCGTCGCCTTCAGACCCGCCGATGAGCTGACGATGATGATCGATCCGCCGTTGCCGGCCTCGATCATCGCGGGCACCGCTGCCCGGATGGTGCGCCAGGTACCCGACAGGTTGACGTCGATGACGGTGTCCCACTGCTCCTCGGACATTTCGAACATCCGGCCCCAACTCAACACGCCGGCGTTGGCGACCACGACGTCGAGCCGGCCGAACTGCTCAATGCCCTCGGCGACCAATTCCCGCTGCGCGGCGAGATCACGGATGTCGACAGCGCGGGCGAGCACTTTGCGGCCGGTTGATTCCACCGCCGCCACCGTCTCGGCCAGGTCGTCTGAGGTCGGCATCGGGTAGGTGATGGTGCCCGAGATCGGCCCGCAGCTGTCGATCGCGATGATGTCCGCGCCGTCCTCCGCCAACCGCACCGCATGCGCCCGTCCCTGGCCGCGCGCAGCTCCGGTGACAAAGGCCACCCGTCCTTCAAGTGATCCGCCAGTTGCCACCGTCATCAGTCCTTTCGAAAGCCCGCGCCCAGGCTAGCAGCCAAACTGGAACGTGTTCTAGAATTTCCCCGCGTGCGCCGCCGCCACTACAGCTCGGAGATGATCTGCTGCCGCTTCGCGGTGTACTCGGTGTCGGAGATCGTGCCCATGGCGCGCAGTGTTTCCAGCTCCTGCAACCGCTGCGCGGTGGACGGCGCCGGCGCGGTCGGGAATAGAGCCGAAGGCCCAACGGCCCCCGAAGGCGCGGCGGCGGCCGGAGCCGGCTGCGGTGCGGCCGAGCCCTGCTGCGCAGCGGCGCGGCGCACCACGTCCAACACCTGCTGACGCACCGCGGGATTCGAGCGAATATCGATCGTGCCATTCATCGGCACATTGTTGGCCTTGAGAATCTGCATGATCTCCATCAGCGGAGCGGCTTGTCCGGACAGGTCATAGGTCCGGTTGTCCTCGGCCAGGGTGAACTGCGCCGGGACCATACCGCCGACCAAAGCGCTTCGCTGCCAGTCGATCTCGTAGGAATTGGTCGCCGGATCAACCAGGACCACGAGTTTGCGGTTGGTGATCAGCGGGAGCCGCGTCACCGACGCGATCACCCGGTCCTGGGTGTTGAATGCCGTGATCCCCGGCCCCTCGATATGCAGATCGACCTTCACCAGCGGTTGCTCGTTGATCCGGGTACCGGTCTCCTGAATGCCAACAACCTGGGCCAGCGCCAGCACGCCCCGCTGCTCCAAGAATTGGGACTTTGCCGCAGATTTCGCCCCGTAGCTGGTCAGTGCAAGAGCGATCAGGATATCGGCAGCCGTGATCAGCAGACCCACGTAGAACATCCAGCCGATATACGAACGCTCCTCATGGCCGAGTGCGAAGTACACCACCAGGAAGATCGGCCCGACTAAACCGCCGCACAGCAGCACCCACAGCTGGGATTTCAGATAGCGAAACAACATGTCGGTGCCTCCGTCAGATGCGGTCTACAAGTGACTTCGGCCAAAGGGTAGCCCCGCGGCCGCCCTACCGATCCCAAGATCCGTCAGGACGGCGGCAGCGACGAATCGACACGCTCAGAATCGACAGGCTCAGAAGAACGGCCACAGATGCGGCGGCCCGAAGGACGGCAATCCGATCGATGGCGGAGGGGGCAACGAGATCGACGGCAACGACATCAGATCCGGCGGCGGCGGCAGCACCAGCGGCGGCAGCTTCGTCAAGTCGGGCGGCGGCGGCAGCTTCGTCAGGTCCGGCGGCGCTGGCAGTGCGATCGGCGGCAGGCTACGCAGCCCTGCCAGAATGTCGGGCATCTGCAGAGTGGGCAACGTTTGAAGGCGCGAGACGGCAGTCGCCACCGCGGCATCCGGCGGTGGCGCCGCCATCACAGCCAGCAGGGCGCTCACCGGGTCGAGGGTGGCGATGTTGCCGTTGTTTTGGTTGTAGGCAGAAGCCAGGATGAGATCACCGACGATGGACGAGGCGCCGGCGAACACCGACCCAGCCGTGCCCGTCACGCCACCGACGATGTTGCCGGCCTGCTGGGCGTTCTGAGCGGCCAGCGGCGCGGCCAGGACCGCGTTCCAGTCGATGTTGGGCCAGCCGACCGCCGGCGCGTCACCGGTGGGCCAGTCAATCTTCGGCAGGCTGAAGTCCGGAATCGATGCGGCCGACTGCGAAGTTTGGCCGAAAGCCATCGCATTCTCCGCGGGTGCAGGAGCGGCGGAGAACATGGCGGGTGCCGGGCTCGGAGCGGGCGGGGGTGGCGGCGGCTCGGGTACGGGCGCAGGCGCGGAGGCGACGACCGACGGCGTCGACTCGGAGGGCACAGCGGCAGGTTTGTCGGAGTACTTGTACGTGGCAATGAACAAGCCAATGGCTGCCACCAGCGCAACCAGACCAGCGCCTCCGATAGCCATGGCTGCCCGCTGATTACGGGGAGATGATGACCAATGAGTGGGCGCCGGTTCCGCCACATCGACAACTTCTGTCACTGTCTGGGCCTTCCCAATCGTTTGCTGAGACTATCACCCCTGGCAGACATACGAAAGCGGCGCTCACCCGAGGGTGAGCGCCGCTCTGTAGTGCTGAGGAAACTAGATCACTTCAGGATCTTGGTAACCCGGCCGGCGCCGACGGTACGGCCACCCTCGCGGATCGCGAAGCGCAGGCCGTCATCCATGGCGACGGACTGGATCAGCTTGACGGAGATGTCGGTGTTGTCACCGGGCATCACCATCTCGGTGCCCTCGGGGAGGGTCACGACGCCGGTCACGTCCGTGGTACGGAAGTAGAACTGCGGGCGGTAGTTGTTGAAGAACGGCGTGTGACGGCCGCCCTCATCCTTGGACAGGATGTAGACGCTGCCCTCGAAATCGGTGTGCGGCGTGGTGGTGCCGGGCTTGACCACAACCTGGCCACGCTCGACGTCTTCACGCTTGACACCACGGACCAGCAGACCGACGTTGTCGCCGGCCTGGCCCTGATCGAGCAGCTTGCGGAACATCTCGACACCGGTGACGGTCGTCTTGGTGACGGTCGGCTTGATACCGACGATCTCGACTTCTTCGTTCACGTTGATCACGCCACGCTCGACGCGACCGGTGACCACGGTGCCGCGGCCGGTGATCGTGAAGACATCCTCGACGGGCATCAGGAACGGCTTGTCGGTCTCGCGGATCGGGTCCGGGATCGACTCGTCGACTGCGTCCATCAGCTCTTCGACGGACTTGACCCACTGCGGATCGCCCTCGAGGGCCTTCAGCGCCGACACCTTGATGACCGGGGCTTCCTCGTCGAAGTCCTGGGCGGCCAGCAGTTCGCGGACCTCCAGCTCGACGAGCTCGATGAGCTCTTCGTCGTCGACCATGTCGGCCTTGTTCAGCGCGACCAGGATGTAGGGCACGCCGACCTGGCGGGCGAGCAGCACGTGCTCGCGGGTCTGTGGCATGGGGCCGTCGGTGGCGGCGACCACGAGGATTGCACCGTCCATCTGGGCGGCACCGGTGATCATGTTCTTGATGTAGTCAGCGTGGCCGGGGGCGTCGACGTGTGCATAGTGACGCTTCTCGGTCTGGTACTCAACATGGCTGATGTTGATGGTGATGCCACGCTGACGCTCCTCGGGCGCATTGTCGATCTGGTCGAATGCGCGCGATTCGTTCAACGCCGGGTACTTATCGTGCAGAACCTTGGTGATTGCTGCGGTAAGCGTGGTTTTGCCGTGGTCAACGTGACCGATGGTCCCGATGTTGACGTGCGGCTTCGTCCGCTCGAACTTCGCCTTCGCCACTTCTGTGTCCTCCTGGACTTGTTGGTGCTTTTGGTTAAGCAGATGTACAGAAAAAATCAGTTTTCAGTTGTGTGGTCCCGAGAAGAAGCCGGGGCGCTATTCGCCCGTCGCCTTCGCGATGATTTCCTTCGACACGTTCGCCGGAACTTCGGCGTACGAATCGAAAACCATGGAGTAGTTCGCCCGGCCCTGAGTCTTCGACCGAAGGTCGCCGACGTAGCCGAACATCTCCGACAGCGGAACCTGCGCCTTGACGACGCGCGCACCGCTGCGCTCCTCCATGGCCTGGATCTGACCACGGCGGGAGTTCAGGTCGCCGATCACGTCACCCATGTAGTCCTCGGGTGTGGTGACCTCGACGGCCATGACGGGCTCCAGGATCACCGGCTGCGCTTGCGCGGCAGCCTTCTTCAGGACCTGAGACCCTGCGATCTTGAATGCCATTTCCGATGAGTCGACGTCGTGGTATGCGCCGTCGAGCAGGATGAGCTTCAGGTTCACCAGCGGGTAGCCGGCGAGCACGCCGTACTGCATGGCGTCCTGCGCACCGGCATCCACCGACGGGATGTACTCGCGCGGGATGCGACCGCCACTGACCTTGTTCTCGAACTCGTAGGTCGCGCCATCCTCGCCGACGAACGGCTCGATGCTGACGAGGACCTTCGCGAACTGGCCGGAGCCACCCGTCTGCTTCTTGTGCGTGAACTCGACCTTGTCGACTGCGCGCTTGATGGTCTCCTTGTAGGCGACCTGCGGCTTGCCGACGTTGGCCTCGACCTTGAACTCGCGACGCATGCGGTCCACCAGGATGTCGAGGTGGAGCTCGCCCATGCCACCGATGATGGTCTGGCCGGTCTCGTGGTCCTGGTTGACCTTGAAGGTCGGGTCTTCCTCGGCCAGCTTCTGGATGGCCAGGGACAGCTTCTCCTGATCGCTCTTCGTCTTGGGCTCGATGGCGACCTGGATGACCGGGTCCGGGAAGGTCATCGACTCGAGCACGACCTGCTGGCTCGGATCCGAAAGGGTGTCACCGGTAGTGGTGTCCTTCAGACCGATTACGGCGTAGATGTGGCCGGCGGCGGCGGTCTCGACCGGGTTCTCCTTGTTGGAGTGCATCTGGAAGAGCTTGCCGAGACGCTCCTTCTTGCCCTTGGTCGCGTTGATGACCTGGGCACCGGAGTCGACCTTGCCCGAGTACACCCGGACGTAGGTCAGCTTGCCGAAGAAGGGGTGCGTGGCGACCTTGAACGCCAGCGCCGAGAACGGCTCGTCGGTCGACGGCTTGCGGATGACCTCGACGTCCTCTTTGCCGGGGGCGTGGCCAACAGCAGCCGCCACGTCCAGCGGGGTCGGGAGGTAGTCGATGACTGCGTCGAGCATGGGCTGCACGCCCTTGTTCTTGAACGCGGAACCGCACAGGATCGGGTACGCCTCGGAGTTGATGGTCAACTTCCGGATGGCACCCTTGATCTCCTCGACGGAGAGATCCTCACCACCGAAGTACTTCTCCAACAGCGCCTCGTCGGTCTCGGCGACCGCTTCGAGCAGCTTGGTGCGGTACTCGTTGGCCTTCTCGACCAGGTCTTCCGGGATGTCGATGGTGTCGTAGGTTTCGCCGAGCTTGGTCTCGCCGCGCCACACCTTGGCCTTCATCTCGACCAGGTCGACGACACCCTCGAAGCCACCCTCGGAACCGATGGGGAGCTGGATCGGGAGTGCGTTGGCGCCGAGACGCTCCTCGATGGTCTTCACGGTGAAGTAGAAGTCCGCACCGATCTTGTCCATCTTGTTGACGAAGCAGATGCGCGGCACGTCGTACTTGTCGGCCTGGCGCCAAACCTGCTCGGACTGGGGCTCGACGCCCTCTTTTCCGTCGAAGACGGCGACAGCGCCGTCGAGCACACGGAGGCTGCGCTCCACCTCGACGGTGAAGTCGACGTGCCCGGGGGTGTCGATGATGTTGATCTGGTTGCCGTCCCAGAAGCACGTGGTGGCAGCGGAGGTGATGGTGATACCCCGCTCCTGCTCCTGTTCCATCCAGTCCATCGTGGCGGCACCGTCGTGCACCTCACCGATCTTGTAGCTGATACCGGTGTAGTAGAGGATGCGCTCGGTCGTCGTCGTCTTGCCGGCATCGATGTGCGCCATGATGCCGATGTTGCGGACCTTGGTGAGGTCGGTCAGCACGTCCTGTGCCACGGCGGTGTTCCCACTCTTTCGCTAGTTCGGTTGCTGTGTCAATTACGCCCGGCGCGGCCCAGTAGTGGGCGCCCGCCGGCTCATAATCACCAGCGGTAGTGCGCGAAGGCCCGGTTCGCTTCGGCCATCTTGTGGACGTCTTCGCGCCGCTTCACTGCGGCACCGAGGCCATTGCTGGCATCCAGCAGTTCGTTGGCGAGACGCTCCACCATCGTCTTCTCGCGGCGCTGCCGGGAGAAGCTGACCAGCCAGCGCAGGGCCAGCGTGGTCGAACGCTCGGCACGGACCTCGACGGGCACCTGGTAGGTGGCGCCACCGACGCGGCGGCTACGCACCTCAAGGGCGGGCTTGACGTTGTCGAGTGCGCGCTTGAGGGTGACGACCGGGTCAGTGCCGGTCTTGTCGCGAGCCTGCTCGAGCGCACCATAAACAATGCGTTCTGCCAGCGATTTCTTCCCATCCAGCAGCACTTTGTTCACCAGCTGGGTGACCAGCTGCGAACCATAGACCGGATCGTTGACCAACGGCCGCTTCGGTGCGGGCCCCTTACGCGGCATTAGCTCTTCTCCTTCTTGGCGCCGTACTTGCTACGGGCCTGCTTGCGGGCCTTGACACCCTGGGTGTCAAGCGAGCCGCGGATGATCTTGTAACGCACACCCGGCAGGTCCTTCACACGACCGCCGCGGACCAGCACCATCGAGTGCTCCTGCAGGTTATGACCCTCGCCCGGAATGTAGGCGGTCACCTCGACCTGACTCGTCAGCTTGACGCGCGCCACCTTCCGAAGTGCCGAGTTCGGCTTCTTCGGAGTGGTGGTGTACACGCGAGTGCACACACCGCGGCGCTGCGGGCTGCCCTTGAGGGCCGCGGTCTTGACCTTGGCGATCTTGTCGCGGCGACCCTTGCGGACCAGCTGCTGGATGGTTGGCATGTACCGGCTTTCTCTGTTGCTTCTTCGTTGCTACTAAGTCTTGAGTCTTCTGTACTGCTGTTATGCGCGGTCCACGTACCCCGCGACCGGGCGTGTCGCATGCGCCCGCACCGAATCGAATCTGATTCAATTCCCGATGCTTGGCATGCGAATTGGCCCGGCCCGCGCGCATCCCCACTGCTAAACAGCGAGGTGCGCCAACTCCCGGCTAGGCACGAGCTACCACAATACCAGGACGGGGCACCCCGACAAAACCTGCGCTGACAGCGCAGAGCAGCGACGTAATCCCAGGTCAACGCTAGCGGCGATGCTCCATGCCGACAGCCAACCGCAACACCATGTCGGAGAAGACCACGTCGGTATCCACGTCATCCATGACGCCGGTCATCTCCAGAAGCACGAAACCGTGCAGTGCCGACCAGAATTCCAACGCCGCGTAGAACGCGTCCTCGCCCTCGAGTCCGTAGGAGTCCAGGACTGCGATGACCGGGCCCGCGGCAGCTTTGGTCGCGGCGGAGTATTCGGGGTCGTCGCCGCCGAACGGCATGCGGGTGAATGCCGAATATCGACCGGGGTGGTGGTGGGCGTAGCTGCGGTACGCGCCGGCCATCACCAATACCGCGTCATCGCGGGTGCGGCCCTGCCCGACGGTGTTCAGCATCTCGATGATGTCGCCGATCACCCGCATCCGGACGGTGCGGCGCAGGTCGTCGAGGCTGTGTACGTGGTTGTACAGCGACGGGCCCTTGGTACCGAGGTGGTTGGCCAGCGCGTTGATCGTCAGCGCATCCCATCCCTCGCGATCGAGAAATGCCAGTGCCGCGTTCACGATCACGTCGCGGCTGAGTTTGGCGGTCCTGGCAGCCGGGCGCCCTCCCGTGCGCGACCGGGATGCCCCGGTCGGCGGGTCGGGCCGTGTTGCCATGGATTCGTCCTTCGTCTCGATGACCTGACGGTCAGCGAAGAACAATAGTCGAGTCGACGATGCCGGCGAGGAGCCCGGTGACCACCAACTTGGGCGTTCCCGCTGCGCTTGCGGTGGGCATTTGTGAATCGTGGGCGGAAAATCAGCGCCTGAACCGCCACAGTTTCACGAACGCGAACTTCGACAAACGAAAGAGCCGGACCCGTAGGCTCAGCCCCACAGGCTTGGCGGTACCCGGGGAAGGACGCAACAGTGAAGCGGTTGTCTGGAGCTGTGACGGCGGCCTTCTGCGCTGCCGTCCTGGTCGCCGGCGGGGTCGGTGTTCCATCCGCCGCGGCGAAGAACGGCGACACCCACATCACGTCGATCGGATCGGTCCAGACCGTCGACTGCAATAACGCCACCCTGTTGATCAACGGGGCGGGCAACACCATCACCGCGGTCGGCAGCTGCTGGGCGGTCACGATGCAGGGCTCCGGAAACACCGTGATCGCCGACAACGTGGTCAACGACATCACCGTTTACGGCTTCGACCAGACCGCGCTGTACAAAACCGGCGATCCGTTCATCGTCGACCGCGGCCGCGAGCTCGGCATGGTCAACCGGATCGACCGCATTCCTGCGTAGTCGGCGTATCTGCACTGCCATTCACCACGAGAATCGAGGAAGCATGCGCACCTACCGTTCGGCGGCTCTCATCGGTGTCGCCGCAGCAGCGGTGATCAGCCTGGCCGCATGCGGTTCGAACAGCAGTGACACCAACAATCCGACCGCGACGGCCGGAGCGTCGGGCGCCCAGGTCGAGGTCGGCAACACGATCAACTACGGGTCCTTCGGCACGACAGCCGGTATCGACTGCGCCGACGGCAAATCGCTCAATGTCGGCGGTTCGAACAACACGTTGACCGTCAAGGGAACCTGCGCGTCGGTGAACGTCGGCGGCGCCGACAACAAGATCACGCTGGAGAAGGTCGACAAGGACCTGTCCGTCGTCGGCTTGAACAACACCGTCGCGTACAAGGACGGCGACCCGAAGGTCGACAACCTCGGCTCGGGAAATGTGATCAAGAAGGGCTAGCTTCGGGCCGTCAAGCCCGGGCAGCCCCGTGGCGGCCCGCACCGTCGGCGAACTGCTTGGCACCGGCCAGCGATTCGGCGGCCACGCGCGACATGCTGCCGAATTCGACGTCCATTGCCGCCGATTCGCTCATCCCCCACTGCCCCAGCAGCGACAGCCGGTCGGCGCGCAGACACTGTTGCGGCAGGACCGCGAGTTCGGCGGCCAGTTCCTCGGCCCTCTGGCGCGCCTGCCCGGTGGGCACCACGCGGTTGGCGAGGCCGATGGCGAACGCCTCCGCCGCGTCGACGCTGCGACCGGTCAGGACCAGGTCCATCGCGCGGCTGTGGCCGATCAATCTCGGCAGCCGCACGGTCCCGCCGTCGATCAGCGGCACGCCCCAGCGTCGGCAGAACACCCCGAATATCGCGCTGTCCTCGACGACGCGCAGGTCGCACCACAGCGCCAGTTCGAGACCGCCGGCGACGGCGTAACCGCTGACCGCGGCGATCACCGGCTTGGACAACACCATCCGGGTCGGCCCCATCGGCCCGGGCCCGCTGCGATGGACCGGATTGGAATCAGGTGTGCCCATCGCCTTGAGATCAGCTCCGGCGCAGAAGGTTCCG
The DNA here is from genome assembly GCF_025822605.1 of Mycolicibacterium komossense. GTDB lineage: Bacteria > Actinomycetota > Actinomycetes > Mycobacteriales > Mycobacteriaceae > Mycobacterium > Mycobacterium komossense. Next base: position 499,065 of record NZ_JACKTY010000029.1, read on the forward strand.
TTGTCGCCCCAGAGCACGGCGACCGATGCCGAGTCGTCAGCGTCGAACTCTTCGAACGCCGCGTGCAACTCCGCAGCCGCCGGTCCGTTGACGGCATTACGCGCCTGCGGACGATCCATGATCACCGTGGTCACCGCGCCGCTGCGCTCGACCCGCACTCCCCCGCTCATGTCTACTTCGCCTCCATCAGTTCGGTGTGTTCCCGCCGGGCTCCCAGCTCGGCGGCAAATTCCTGGTAGGCCACCCGCAACCGGTCACCCGGCCAGTCGTGCGGCAGCAGTTCGTCCGGCAACATCGGGTCGGCCAGCAGGTGGCGGACCATGGCCGCGGCTGTGGCGAATCGCCCTGGCACATCAGCGGCTTTCGACATCTCCGCCATCTCCTCGAGCAACCGGTTCGCGGTGTCGGACCAGCCCGGCAGATCCCACAGTTGATCTGCGAGCTCAACCGGAGCGTCATCGGAACTTCGCAGCACCCGGACCCAGCGGTGGATCTCGTCGCCCAGCTCGACACCGAGGTTGTCCGGGCGCAACCAGACGCCTTCGCGAAGCTCACCGAATCTGCTGTCCTGCAGCATCTTTCGCAGATCAGCGCGGTCGCGTGCGGCGATCCCGACGCTGGTGACCACCAGCGTCGTCCAGACACCGTCCCAGATTCGAAGCCTGGGCGCGAGCGCCTCATCCTGGCGGCGCTGCCGTGCCAGCAGCCGATCGGAGAGCCGGTAGCCGTCGGCGGACCGGACGAGGTCGCCGGTGCCCACCATCCTGGTCAGCGCAACCCGCAAAGTGGACTCTCTGATATCGAAATCTGCGGTAAGCCTGATCAATTCGGCGGCACTGGCCCACGCCGGATGAGCGCCCAGCAGCACCGAGAGGACGACCGAGCGAGCGGTCATCCTGGTTTCGGTCGTCACCTCACACCCCGGATGCCTGGCGTCCGTGATCGCCGAACGGCTCGTCGCGGTGACGCACCGCCTCACGGAAACCGTGCTCGACGGCGTCGGCGACGAAGGCGTGCCCCTCGGGCGTGTGCCTGGCGACACCGTCGAACACCGTGCTGACCATCTGGCTGGTCGCCACGCCCTGGTTGAACAGCGCCGTGTTCAGCGCCAGCTTGGCCATGATGAGTTGATTGACCGGCATCGCGGCGATCCTGGAAACCAGTCGCTCGGTGCGCTCGTCGAGATCCTCGGGGTCGGCCGCCTCGACGGCCAGACCCCAGTCGGCGGCCTGGGCTCCGGTCAGGCAATCACCGGTGAACAGAAGACGTTTGGCGCGTTGGTCACCGAGGCGATGGGCCCACAGTCCGGCAGCCGGCACCCCCCAGACCCGCATCGGTGGATAACCGATGATGGCATCGGTGGCCACGATCATCTGGTCGGCGTGCAGGGCGATATCGGTGCCGCCCGCCACGCAGTAACCGTGGATCTTCACCACTGTCGGCTTGTCGGCGTGCATCAGGCTGGCGAAGCCGCGGACGAACCGGCTCATCATCTGATAGTCGATCATCGGATCCCACGGAGCGTCGGGCCGGTGGTTGACGCCCTGTGTCTTCCCGTCGAGCACGGTACCGCGGTAGCGCCCGGTGCCCCCTGCCGATCCGGTGCGGTCGGCGTACGCGGACAGGTCGAACCCCGAGCAGAAGCCCTCTCCGCGGCCGGACACCAGGATGACGTGCACCGCGGGATCCAGGTCCGCGCGCTCCACGAGGGCCGACAGTTCCAGTGGCGTGTCGGCGACGATCGCGTTGCCTTTATCGGGGCGGTTGAACGTGATTCGGGCAACCCGGTCGGTGACTTCGTAGGTCATCGTCTTCAGGTTGTCGAAGTCGACTGAGGTCATCCCTTGACCATGGCGCGCTCGATGATCGGCCCGAGGTCCAGCCCGGTCGGCATCGTGCCGAATGCGCCACCCCATTGCCCGCCGAGTCGAGTGGCCAGGAACGCCTCGGCCACTGCCGGGTGGCCGTGGCGCACCAGCAGCGAACCCTGCAGCGCCAGGCAGATGTCCTCGGCGATCTTGCGGGCCCGGTACTGGATGGCTTCAAGATCGCCCAGCTGTGTCCGCAACGACTCGACATGGGTATCCAGGCGCGCATCCTGGCCGGCGGACAGGCCGAGCTCGTCGAAGAACACCTCGATGCATTCGGGTCGAGTTGCCATGGCGCGCAATGTATCCAGCGCGCTGACGTTGCCCGATCCTTCCCAGATGCCCATCAGGGGGGCTTCGCGGTACAGCCTCGGCATACCGGATTCCTCCACATAGCCGTTGCCACCGAAGCATTCCATCGCCTCTGCCGCGTGCGGGGTGGCCCGCTTGCAGACCCAGTACTTGCTGGCGGCCAGCCCGATGCGACGCAACAGCGTCTCGCGCTGGTCGCCGCGCACCGCTTTGTCGGTGGCCCCGGCCATCCGCATCGCGACCATGGTCGCAGCCTCGGCCTCGACAGCCAGATCGGCCAGCACATTACGCATCAACGGCTGGTCGATCAGATACTCGCCGAAGGCTTTTCGATGCTGAGCATGGTGGATCGCGCGGGTCAGCCCCGACCGCATGCTGGTAGCACTGCCCAGGGTGCAATCCAATCGGGTCAGGTTGACCATCTCGATGATGGTCGCGACGCCGCGGCCCTCCTCGCCGACGAGCCACGCAGTGGCGCCGTCGTATTCGACCTCACTGGAGGCGTTGGCATGGTTACCGAGCTTGTCCTTGAGCCGCTGCAGGAACATCCGGTTGCGGGTCCCGTCCGGCAGGACGCGCGGCAGGAAGAAACACGACAGGCCGCCGGGCGCCTGGGCGAGCACCAGGAAGATATCGGACATCGGCGCCGAGGTGAACCATTTGTGGCCGGTCAGGCTGTAGGAACCGTCGGCGTTGGGATTGGCGTTTCGAGAAGCGCGAGTGGTGCCGGCGCGAACGTCGGAGCCGCCCTGCTTCTCCGTCATCGACATGCCCGCGGTGATACCGGCTTTCGTCGAGGGTGTCTTCAGTTCGGGATCGTATATACGGCTGGTGAGCAGCGGTTCGTAGGTTTTGCCGAGTTCGGGGTTGCTGCGCAGCGCGGGTACGACGGCGTAGGTCATCGAGATCGGGCAGATGTGCCCGGGCTCGACTGTCCACACCGAATTCTTGGCCGCGCGGACCACATGCGCGCCGGCCCTGTCGTCGGCCCACGGCGCGGCATGCAGCCCGTGACCGATCGCGACCGTCATCAGCTCGTGATAGGCGGGGTCGTATTCCACCTCGTCGATGCGGTGGCCGTAGCGATCGTGGGTGCGCAGCACCGGCTGGTTGCGGTCGGCGAGTTCACCCCACCGGATCGCTTTCGCGCTACCCGACAGTGCGCCCAGTTCGAAGACCTCGTCGGCGCCCCATTGGCCGCCTTCGCGAGCCAGGGCCTCCATCAGAACCGGCGAGGTGGCCGGGTTGTGGTCCAGCAGAGTGGGGACCTGGTTGGTGACGACGTGGGTGTCTGACATGAGCTCCATGTTACATTTTGTCGACAGCTGCACAAGAGTCGTAACATGACCGCCGGGGTCGCGACCGGGAATGCTGGACGCCATGGATCCCAACACCGCGGTGCCTGCCGCATCTCTTGCCCTCGATCACGAGCCGGTGCCGGCCGATCAGTCGGTGCGCGGCAAGCCGACCACCGCCGCCGTCGCCCTCACCCAGTTCGGTGGCCTGCAGGTCGGCGTCTGGGAGATGACGCCCGGCGTGATGACCGACGTCGAGGCCGATGAGGTTTTCGTCGTGCTATCCGGTGCGGCGACAGTCGAATTCGCTGACGACACCAAGACGCTCACGCTCGGTCCCGGCGATGTGGTCCGCCTGGCCGCGGGTTCCGAGACGGTGTGGACGGTGACCGAGACGCTGCGCAAGGTGTACCTGACCTAGCGCGAGCAAAGAAATCAGGCCGCGCGCTCGAGGTGACTTCTCATCCGAGCCACGAAGCCCCACTGATCCCGAAAGATGTCGTGCGCCACGATCGGGACCACCGTATAGCGGCAGTCCTGAATCGCCGCCGTGCGAATACGGTCTGCCAACATCTCTGTCGCACCTGAATGCCACGCGATGCTGTCGTACTCGGCCACCACCCGTTGTTCCGGCCAGGCAAAGTCGACCCGCCATACCCGCCCCTGCACATCGACGATCTCATACTGCAGTTCGGGCAGCGGAAGTCCGCCGTCGATCATCACCATGCGGGCCATGCTTTCCATCGGCGACTCAGCACGGGAGTCTGCCAGCGGCAACAACTCTCGCGCCTTGACCACGCCCCGTCGGCCCTTCTGCTCTTCGAGTGCGGCGGTCGTTGCGCCCACGTCGCACGTCCCACTTCGCAGCGCGGCATCGAGTGTCGCCAGAGCGCGGGGCCGCCACTGAGTTCTGGCCACCTCGACAGCGGTCCAGGCGGGCGCGGTGGCCAGGCGGCCCTGGACCCGTTTCAAGGGTGCGCCGAGACGCTGGTGCACCATCAGCGAAGCGCTGGGCCGCATCCGGACGCCGGGGTCGAGTACATGCATCCGCACTGAATCCTCGTTACCGAAGCCGTAAAGCGTTGCCGCAGTGTGCATACACGCCACGACGGGCCTCCCGGTCGATAACTCCAGGGCCGCAAGCCGCCCAGGCAGGTCGGGCTCGACCAACGCGTAGACCCCGTGCCAGACCCGCACTATCGCACCGGCCGCCACGTGCCGGGCCAGTGTCTTCGGATTCATCGTCGCGAGCAACTGTTCGCGGCTTGCCAGACCGCCATTGGCGGCGAAGACCTCGTGAATGAACACCCGGCGATCGTCCGCACCATACCGCGCGACGGGTAGTCACCGCTGTGGATAAACCCGCCCACCAGACGTAAACAACCCCCCACACGCGGGGTGTGGGGGGTTGTTTACGTCTGCTCGCGCAGAGACTAGCTAGCGGTAATCGCTGTAGCCGTAGTCGTCCAACGGCACCGCGGCACCAGTGGCCTGGCCGAAGTCTGGGCTGTAGTACTGATCCTCGTAGGACGGGATCGTGTACGCCGCAGCGCGGGCTGCCTCGGTGGGCGACACCTGGATGTCCCGGTAGCGGGCGATACCCGTACCGGCCGGGATCAGCTTGCCGATGATCACGTTCTCCTTCAGACCCATCAGCTTGTCGCTGCGGCAGTTGATCGCCGCATCGGTCAGCACGCGAGTGGTCTCCTGGAACGACGCCGCCGACAGCCACGAATCGGTGGCCAGCGACGCCTTGGTGATACCCATCAGCACCGGGCGACCCGCTGCGGGCTCGTTGCCCTCAGCGACCACGCGACGGTTCTCGGACTCGAACTCGCTGCGCTCGGTCAGCGATCCGGGCAGGAACTCCGTCGCACCCGAATCGATGATCGTCACGCGACGCAGCATCTGGCGAACGATGACCTCGATGTGCTTGTCGTGGATCGACACACCCTGAGCGCGGTAGACCTCCTGGACCTCGTTGACGAGGTGCACCTGCACCTCGCGCGGGCCCATGACGCGCAACACTTCGTGCGGGTCGGCGGAGCCTTCCATCAGCTGCTGCCCCACGACGACGTGATCGCCGTCGGCGAGCAGACGCTCGCTGCCGTCCTCATGCTTGAAGACGCGCAGCCGCTGACGCTTGGAGAGCTTGTCGTAGACAACTTCTTCGCCACCGTCGTCGGGGACGATCGTCATCTTGTAGAACTTGTCGCTCTCCTCGAGGCGCACCCGTCCGGTGACGTCCGCGATCGGGGCCCGGTTCCGCGGAATGCGGGCCTCGAACAGCTCTTGGACGCGGGGCAGACCACCGGTGATGTCGTCACCGACGCCACCCTGGTGGAAGGTACGCATGGTCAGCTGCGTGCCGGGCTCGCCGATGGACTGCGCGGCGACGATGCCGACGGCCTCACCGATGTCGACCAGCTTGCCGGTGGCCATCGAACGGCCGTAGCAGGTGGCGCAGACGCCGGTGCCCGTGGTGCAGGTCAGCACGGAGCGGACCTTCACCTGGGTGATACTGGCAGCCAGCAGGGCATCGATCGCCGGGTCACCGAGATCGTGACCACGCTCGACGACAACCTTGCCGTTGCCGTCGACCGCGTCGGCGGCCAGGGTGCGGGCGTACGCACTGGTCTCGACGTGTGCGTCGCGGATCAGCGAGCCGTCAGCCTGCAGTTCGGCAATCGTGACGACGACGCCACGCTCGGTGGTGCAGTCGTGCTCGCGAACGATCACGTCCTGCGACACGTCCACCAGACGACGGGTCAGGTAACCCGAGTCGGCGGTACGAAGCGCGGTGTCGGCCAGACCCTTACGGGCACCGTGGGTGTTGATGAAGTACTCCAGCACCGTCAGGCCCTCGCGGAACGAGGACTTGATCGGACGCGGGATGTACTCGCCCTTCGGGTTGGTCACCAGGCCCTTCATGCCGGCCAGGGTGCGGGTCTGGGTCAGGTTGCCCGTCGCGCCGGACTTCACGATCGTCATGATCGGGTTGTCCTCGGGGTAGTACGCCTCAAGCGCCTTACCCACCTCTTCGGTGGCTTCCTGCCAGATCTTGACCAGGCCGTCTTTGCGCTCGGTGTTGTTCAGGGCACCGCGCTGGTACTTCTTCTCGATCGCGTCGGCTTCGCCTTCGTAACGCTCGAGGATCTCCGCCTTCTGCGGCGGCACCAGCACGTCGGCCATCGAGACCGTGACACCCGAACGGGTGGCCCAGTGGAAGCCGGCGTCCTTGAGCTTGTCGACGGTCTGCGCGACCACGATCATCGGGTAGCGCTCGGCGAGATCGTTGATGATCGCCGCCTGCACCTTCTTGTGCTGCTGCTTGTTGACGAAGGGGTAACTCTTCGGCAGCAACTCGTTGAAGATCACGCGACCCAGCGTGGTCTCGGCGATCCAGGAAAGCCCTGGGCGCCAACCGTTTTCACCGAACAGCTCGGTCTCGACCTCGACCGGCGGACGCAGCTGCGTCAACCGGATCTTGATCTTGGCCCGCACGCTCAGCGCGCCACGATCCAGAGCCATGATGGCCTCGGCCGGGCTGCTGTACACACCGAACTCCGGCTGATCCGTGGCGGCCGCGACGTATTCGCCGGTGTCGCCGGGGATCTCGGTGGTCAGGAAGAACAGACCGGTCACCATGTCCAGACGGGGCATGGCCAGCGGCCGGCCCGACGCCGGAGACAGGATGTTGTTCGACGACAGCATCAGGATGCGCGCCTCGGCCTGCGCCTCCGCGGACAGCGGAAGGTGCACAGCCATCTGGTCACCGTCGAAGTCGGCGTTGAACGCCTCGCAGACCAGCGGGTGCAGCTGGATGGCCTTACCCTCCACCAGCTGCGGCTCGAAGGCCTGAATACCCAAGCGGTGCAGGGTAGGTGCGCGGTTCAGCAGCACCGGGTGCTCGGCGATGACCTCTTCGAGGACATCCCACACCTGGGGACGCTGACGCTCGACCATGCGCTTGGCGCTCTTGATGTTCTGCGCGTGGTTGAGGTCAACCAGACGCTTCATCACGAACGGCTTGAACAGCTCGAGCGCCATCAGCTTGGGCAGACCGCACTGGTGCAGCTTGAGCTGCGGGCCGACCACGATGACCGAACGGCCGGAGTAGTCGACGCGCTTGCCGAGCAGGTTCTGGCGGAACCGGCCCTGCTTGCCCTTGAGCAGATCGGACAGCGACTTGAGCGGACGGTTGCCGGGCCCGGTGACGGGCCGGCCGCGACGGCCGTTGTCGAACAGCGCGTCCACCGACTCCTGCAGCATCCGCTTCTCGTTGTTGACGATGATCTCGGGGGCACCGAGGTCGATCAGTCGCTTGAGGCGGTTGTTGCGGTTGATCACGCGGCGGTACAGATCGTTCAGGTCGGAGGTGGCGAACCGGCCACCGTCGAGCTGAACCATCGGGCGCAGTTCCGGCGGGATCACCGGGACGGCGTCGAGCACCATGCCCATGGGCGAGTTGCGGTTCATCTGGAACGCCGCGACGACCTTGAGCCGCTTGAGCGCGCGAAGCTTCTTCTGGCCCTTGCCGTTCTTGATGGTGTCGCGCAGGCTCTCGGCCTCGGCGTCGATGTCGAAGTTCTCGATGAGCTTCTTGATCGACTCCGCGCCCATCGCGCCGGTGAAGTACTCGCCGTAGCGGTCGACGATCTCGCGGTAGAGGTTCTCGTCGACGATCAGCTGCTTGACGGCCAGCTTGGTGAAGGTGGTCCAGATCTCGTCGAGCCGGTCCAGCTCACGCTGGGCCCGGTCACGCAGCTGGCGCATCTCACGCTCGCCGCCGTCGCGCACCTTGCGCTTGACGTCGGACTTGGCGCCCTCGTCTTCGAGCTCCTTCATGTCGGCTTCGAGCTTCTGTGCCCGGGCCTCCAGGTCGGAGTCACGCTGGTCTTCGACGGCCTTCTTCTCGACGACCATTTCGGCTTCGAGCGTGGAGAGCTCGTTGTGGCGCATCTCGGTGTCGACGCTGGTGATCACGTAGGCGGCGAAGTAGATGATCTTTTCCAGATCCTTCGGCGCCAGGTCCAGCAGGTAGCCCAAGCGCGACGGAACGCCCTTGAAGTACCAGATGTGCGTGACGGGTGCGGCCAGTTCGATATGGCCCATCCGCTCACGGCGCACCTTGGCACGGGTCACCTCGACGCCGCAGCGCTCACAGATGATGCCCTTGAAGCGCACGCGCTTGTACTTGCCGCAGTAGCACTCCCAGTCGCGAGTCGGTCCGAAGATCTTCTCGCAGAACAGGCCGTCCTTCTCTGGCTTGAGCGTGCGGTAGTTGATGGTCTCCGGCTTTTTGACCTCGCCGAAGGACCAGTTGCGGATGTCGTCCGCGGTGGCAAGGCCAATGCGGAGTTCATCGAAGAAGTTGACGTCGAGCACGTAACTTCCTTTCCCCTTGCGGGTTTAGATATCTAACGAGCTATATAAACAAGGGCCGCCCAGAATCAGGCGAGATCCTCAACAGAAGCAGATTCGTTGCGCGACAAGTTGATTCCCAGGTTGGCGGCAGCGCGTTCCAGGTCCTCGTCATCGCCGTCCCGCATCTCGATGGCAGCACCATCGGATGAGAGCACCTCAACGTTGAGGCACAGCGACTGCAGCTCCTTGAGGAGCACCTTGAACGACTCCGGGATGCCCGGCTCGGGGATGTTCTCGCCCTTGACGATCGCCTCGTAGACCTTGACGCGGCCGACGGTGTCGTCGGACTTGATGGTCAAGAGCTCCTGCAGCGTGTACGCCGCGCCGTAGGCCTGCATGGCCCAGCACTCCATCTCACCGAATCGCTGACCACCGAACTGCGCCTTACCACCGAGCGGCTGCTGGGTGATCATCGAGTACGGACCGGTGGAGCGCGCGTGGATCTTGTCGTCGACCAAGTGGTGCAGCTTCAGGATGTACATGTAGCCGACCGTCACCGGGTACGGGAACGGTTCACCACTGCGGCCGTCGAACAGCTTCGCTTTACCGTCGGCGTTGACGAGCACGGTGCCGTCACGGTTGGCCAGCGTGGAGGCCAACAGGCCCTGCAGCTCACCTTCCTGAGCACCGTCGAACACCGGGGTGGCGGTCTTGGTGTCCGCAGGCGCCGAGTACAGCTCCTCAGGGAGCTTCGACGCCCACTCGGGCACACCACTGGCAACCTCGATGTTCCAGCCCGTCTTGGCGACCCACCCGAGGTGGGTTTCCAGGATCTGGCCGATGTTCATCCGTCGCGGCACACCGTGCGTGTTCAGGATGATGTCGACGGGGGTCCCGTCTTCCAGGAACGGCATGTCCTCGATCGGCAGGATCTTGCCGATGACGCCCTTGTTGCCGTGGCGTCCGGCGAGCTTGTCGCCGTCGGAGATCTTGCGCTTCTGGGCCACGTAGACGCGGACCAGCTCGTTGACGCCGGCGGGCAGCTCGTCGTCATCCTCGCGGGAGAACACGCGGATGCCGATGACCTTGCCGGATTCACCGTGCGGCACCTTCAGGGAGGTGTCACGGACCTCGCGGGCCTTCTCGCCGAAGATGGCGCGCAGCAGGCGCTCTTCGGGAGTCAGCTCGGTCTCGCCCTTCGGGGTGACCTTGCCGACCAGGATGTCGCCGTCGCGGACCTCGGCGCCGATGCGGATGATGCCACGCTCGTCGAGATCGGCCAGCACCTCATCGGAGACGTTCGGGATGTCCCGGGTGATCTCCTCGGCGCCCAGCTTGGTGTCGCGGGCATCGATCTCGTGCTCCTCGATGTGGATGGACGTGAGCACGTCCTCCTCGACCAGGCGCTGCGAGAGGATGATGGCGTCCTCGTAGTTGTGGCCTTCCCACGGCATGATCGCCACGAGCAGGTTCTTACCGAGGGCCATCTCACCGTTCTCGGTGCAGGGTCCGTCGGCGAGCACCTGGCCGGCCTCGACCCGCTGACCACTGTCGACGATCGGGCGCTGGTTGGCGCACGTGCCGTGGTTGGAGCGGGCGAACTTACGCATCCGGTAGGTCTGACGACTGCCGTCGTCGGCCATCACGGTGATGTAGTCGGCCGAGACCTCTTCGATGACGCCCGTCTTGTCCGCGACGACGACGTCGCCGGCGTCGATCGCGGCGCGCAGCTCCATACCCGTGCCGACCAGAGGTGCCTCGCTGCGCACCAGCGGAACCGCCTGGCGCTGCATGTTGGCACCCATCAGGGCGCGGTTGGCGTCGTCGTGCTCGAGGAACGGGATCATGGCCGTGGCCACCGACACCATCTGGCGCGGCGAGACGTCCATGTAGTCGACCTCGGTCGGGATGACGTTCTCGACCTCGCCACCCTTACGACGAACCAGAATGCGGTCCTCGGTGAACCGGTCCTCGGCGTCGACCGGTGAGTTGGCCTGCGCCACGACGTGGCGGTCCTCCTCATCGGCGGTCAGGTAGTGGATCTCGTCAGTAACGACACCCTCGACGACCTTGCGGTACGGGGTCTCGATGAAGCCGAACGGGTTGACCCGCGCGTACACCGACAGTGACCCGATCAGGCCGATGTTCGGGCCTTCCGGGGTCTCGATCGGGCACATGCGGCCGTAGTGGCTGGAGTGCACGTCGCGAACCTCGAGGCCGGCACGCTCACGGGACAGGCCGCCGGGGCCCAGCGCCGACAGACGGCGCTTGTGGGTCAGACCCGACAGCGGGTTGTTCTGATCCATGAACTGCGAGAGCTGGCTGGTCCCGAAGAACTCCTTGATCGCCGCCACGACGGGACGGATGTTGATCAGGGTCTGCGGCGTGATGGCCTCGACGTCCTGGGTGGTCATCCGCTCACGGACAACGCGCTCCATGCGGGACAGGCCGACGCGGATCTGGTTCTGGATCAGCTCGCCGACAGTACGCAGACGACGGTTGCCGAAGTGGTCGATGTCGTCGACCTCGACGGGCACCTCGGCGCCACCAGGAGCGGTCATGAAGGCAGGCTGTCCGTCCTGGGCGTCATGCAGGCGCACCAGGTACTCGATGGTCGCGACGATGTCCTCTTCGGTCAGCGTCGAGCTGGTGATCGGCTTGCCCACGTTCAGGCCAAGCTTCTTGTTCACCTTGTAGCGGCCCACGCGGGCCAGGTCGTAGCGCTTCTCCTTGAAGAACAGGTTCTCCAGCAGGGTCTGCGCGGACTCCTTGGTCGGCGGTTCGCCCGGACGCAGCTTGCGGTAGATATCCAGCAGCGCCTCATCGGGGCCGGCGGTGTTGTCCTTCTCCAGCGTCGACATCATGATCTCGGAGAAGCCGAACCGCTCGGTGATCTGCTCGTTGGTCCAGCCGAGTGCCTTGAGCAGCACTGTGACGGGCTGGCGGCGCTTGCGGTCGATCCGGACACCGACGGTGTCGCGCTTGTCGACGTCGAACTCCAGCCAGGCGCCACGACCCGGGATCACCTTGACGCTGTGCAGCGTCTTCTCGGTGGACTTGTCGATGGTGTCGTCGAAGTAGACGCCCGGGGAACGGACCAGCTGGGACACCACGACACGCTCGGTGCCGTTGATGATGAAGGTGCCCTTTTCGGTCATCATCGGGAAGTCACCCATGAAGACCGTCTGGCTCTTGATCTCACCGGTGTTGTTGTTGATGAACTCGGCCGTGACGAACAGCGGGGCCGCGTACGTCATGTCCTTGTCTTTGCACTCGTCGACCGGAGCCTTGACCTCGTCGAAGCGCGGATCGGAGAAACTGAGCGACATCGAGCCGGAGAAATCTTCGATCGGCGACAATTCGGCGAGCACCTCTTCGAGTCCGCCGACGGGATCGACATCACCGCGGGCGGTGGCGATCGAGCGCCACCGGTCCGAGCCGATCAACCACTCGAAGGAATCGGTCTGCACGTCCAGCAGCCCCGGAACCTCGAGCGGTTCACGGAGCTTTGCGAAGGAAATGCGGTTTGGTGCTCCAGGTACCGATGAGTTCGAAATACCTGTATTTGTCTGGCGGGAGACTGCCAAGATGCGTCCTTCCAGCACCTCACGCGATTACCGGGTGCCTGCTGCAAGGGTGCGGCCGGACCGTATATCGCTTGTGTATCTGCGTTGGTTCGGCTGGTTGACGACTGTCCGGGTCACAGCCGGGCACGCAACTAGATCACCGAGCAGGGCTCAGGCTAGGACCCAATATGTGCAAATCGGGTCGAATGCGGGTCGGAGGCGGTTAGTGGGCAGGAGGCAGCCAGCGCAACGTCCAACAATAGCGCAGGACGGGCTATTCCTCAACTACCACACATCAGGGACGAAAAGGCACTGGCTGGCGTCTCGTTCAACCCATTCAAACATGCTGCGAAACAGATTGGCCCCTCGTTGCGCTTCCGTCAAGAGGTGACGCGCCTTTGGTGGGGATAACTTGCCGGCTCCCTGGCTGCGGGTGCATCGTCAGGCCGCGAGCCCGGCCCGTGCGGATGCCACGGCGGCGGCCACCGCCGCTTGCGGCTGCCGAGTGGGGGTGATCCATCCGTTGACACCCTTGACCGAGGCCCGATTCAGCAGCTGCTGGTAGAGATCGGCGGAGACGGTAGGGGTGCGACTGAGCAGAAACCCGCTGCACCCGGTCGAATCAGTGACGATGGCCCAGCTGTAATCCGGGGCGACGTCGACGATCCAGTAGTTGCCGGGGGGCGCGTCCGATGGGGACCCGAAGAAGGTCACGTTGAGCTTGTTGTTGCTCGCGTCCACCGGCAGGGCGGTGCCGACGATCGTCGACTCCGGTCCGTTGTTGAAGAAGTAGTTGCCCGAATTCTCCACTTTGATGGACCCGTCCGGATTGAGGCTGTACACGGCGGTGGTGTTGACCAGGCCGATGGAGAAGAACTGCTTCACACTGCCCACCTCGTACCAAGTGCCGAGGTATTGGTTGACATCGACGACCGGCGAAGGACCGAGCACCACCGCGGCAGTGGGACCCATGACGATGTACTGATCCGGCTCGCCGTAGATGCCGTACAGCGGATCGCTGGGCCCCCTGCCGGCGTAGAGGTCGTTGATCCAGCCGGTGGCCAGTGTGTAGACGGCGGCGGTGTTGCCCGGCGGAGAAGGCCTGATCAGGAGCTGACTGATGGCGTCGATGATCGGAACCCCCCCGATCAACGAGTCGACGTGGGAGCCGTTGGCGAGGACGTCTCCGACGAACTGGCCTGGTCGCAAAGCCACCAGGTCGTTGGTGGTTTGGCCGTAGGCATTCCAGGGCTGCGGCGGTGCCGCGATCTGGTACACCGGAATGTCGCCCAGCGCCTGCAAAGCGGGCGCGAAGGTGCCGTTCGACGAGACGCCGTCGTACATCACGACACCGAGAAGCTTGTTATCAGCCGGCGCGACAGCGCCGGCGTAGAAGCCGCCCGCGGCGGCGGCCAATCCCCCGCCGGCCGAGTGTCCGGTCAGGACGAACTGCTCTGGCAGGACACCTTCGTAGCCCGCGGCGTTGGCGCTGATGTTCAGCGCGGAGCGGCTGGGGTCGATGAACAACGCGGCCACCCCCTGCGCCATTTGCACGCTGTTGAGCGTGCAGCCGCTGCAGGTAAAGAAGGGGAACGACGGGATGTTCGGCACCACCACAATGCTGTTGGTCTGCTGAGCCTCCTGCGTCGCCAACGCGCTGTACCAGGATTTGTCGCCCAGGAAACCGTGCTGGAGATAGATGACCCCCTGTGCCTGCACCGAGCCGTCCGCCTGCGTCGGGAAGTACCAGTCAGCGGCTCCCGTGTAGACGCTGGAACCCACCGGAATGTCGAGATTCGAGTGCCCGACCTTGACCCCGGTGACGCCGCTCGACGAGGAGCCCGCCGCGGCCGTGGCTTGCGCCGGTGTCGGGGCGGGCAGCATCGTCGCGGAACGTGCCGAAGTCCGGGCCGCTTTGGGCGCTGGCGCCAGCTTCGCCGGTGAAACTGCCAGCGCCCCAACAGTTTTTGATGCACGCACATCCGCGGCGACGACCGCCGTCTGTTGGGCTGTGGCCCGCTTGGGGGTGGCCGCTTTCGATGGATTGGACGATGCCGAATGACTGCTGGACGCCGACGTACTGGACGAGCCCGTATCAGCAGCGGCGGTGCCGCAGCCGACGGCCAGGGCAGCTCCGATACCGACACCTAGCGCAGCTGCGACAAGCCACCCACGGAGATGCCCCATAGATGACCCCTTTGTCGAACGTTGACGCCAACGTAACCCGCGGGTGATGAGCTCCGTTGCATTACGCACAAATATGAATGCCCGGGCAGCCGGACATTCATATTTGTTGGTGATTCTTTGAGGTGTCAGGCCTCGCGCTGCGCCGGGATCGACGCAGTGGGTGCGTCATCCTCGGCATCGCCGCGATGGCGAGCATCAGCGGCTTCCTGGTCCGCGGCCTCGCGGGCCTTGTGGTACTTGCTGGTGCCTTCGAGGTCTTCGAGGATGGCCTGCTGGGCGTTCGGCGGCAGGGTGTGCATGATCTCGCGCACCCGGGCCTGACGGCGATCCACCGCCTGGCGGTGCGGCATTCCCGGGGTGGCGATGATCTGCGGCGGCACGCCCTCGATCTCCTCGACACCACCGTCGTGGTGACCGGCGTCGACCATGGCCTGCTCCTCGGCCATCTGCGACTCGTCCTTTTCCTCCGACATACCGATCGGCCCGATGCGCCGACCGTTGAGGAACTGACGCACCACCGGCTCATCGGAGGTCAACAGCACTTCACGCGGACCGAACATCACCAGGTGCTTACGGAAGAGCATGCCGATGTTGTCGGGCACCGTGCGGGCGATGTTGATGTTGTGCGTCACGATCAGGATCGTCGCGTCGATCTGGGCGTTGATATCGATCAACAACTGGCTCAGGTACGCGGTACGCACCGGATCCAGACCCGAGTCGGGCTCGTCGCAGAGGATGATCTGAGGGTCCAGCACCAGTGAGCGAGCCAGCCCGGCGCGCTTGCGCATACCGCCGGAGATCTCGCCGGGGAACTTGGTCTCATCGCCGCCCAGGCCGACCAGGTCAAGCTTGTCCATCACGATCTGACGGATTTCGCTTTCCTTCTTCTTGGTGTGCTCACGCAGCGGGAAGGCCGTGTTGTCATACAGGTTCATCGACCCGAACAGGGCGCCGTCCTGGAACATCACGCCGAACAGGGTGCGGATCTCGTAGAGCTCCTTGGCCGAGCACTCCAAGATGTTCGTGCCGTCGACGATGATCTTGCCGCGCTCCGGGCGAAGCAGGCCGATCAGCGACTTCAGGAAGACCGATTTACCCGTACCCGAGGGGCCCAGCAATACGCTGACCTCGCCCGGCGGAATATCGAACGTGACGTCTTCCCAAATTCGCTGGGATCCGAAGGACTTCGTCAGTCCCTCAACCTGGATGCCAATGCCCACGCGAAATCCTTCCGAATGATCAACCCCACCACCTGCCTCCCGCCTGTGGCTTGAGTCACTGTAGCGCACGGGAGATTCAGCTGATGCCTTTGTGTCATTACATGACCCGGCATCGGCCGGCACGTGTCCCGGGCCGGTGGATTTGCCACATTCGCATGCCCGCGTGACGCCGACGCCGCCGTCTACACGGGCCTGGAGACACGAAAAAGCCCCCGGGAAATCCCGGGGGCTTTTTGCGTGGAGACGACTACTTGACGGTGACCGAAGCGCCGGCAGCCTCGAGCTTGGCCTTGGCATCGTCGGCCTGGTCCTTGTTGACCTTCTCCAGCAGCGCCTTGGGCGCGCTGTCGACCAGGTCCTTGGCCTCTTTGAGACCCAGGCCGGAGACGATCTCGCGGACGACCTTGATGACGCCGATCTTCTTCTCGCCGGCACCTTCGAGGATGACGTCGAATTCCGACTGCTCCTCGGCGGCGTCGGCGGGAGCGGCAGCTGCTGCCGGGCCGGCAACGGCGACGGGGGCGGCCGCGGTGACGTCGAAGGTCTCTTCGAACGCCTTCACGAACTCCGAGAGCTCGAGCAGGGTCAGTTCCTTGAACGCATCAAGCAGTTCGTCAGTGCTGAGCTTTGCCATGGTGTGTATCCCTTCTGGATTTCTGAAACAGGTAGTTGGGTCTGGTTTATTCGGTTGTGTCTGCGACAGCGTCGGTGGCCTCCGCGGCGGGAGCCTCCTCGGCTGCTACTGCCTCTTCGGCAGCAGGTGCCTCTTCGGCTGAGCCCTCGGAAGAAGGAGCCTCCGGGGCGCCTTCGGTCTCGGCCCGCTTGTCCTGCAGGGCCGCGACGAGTCGGGCAACCTGCGACAGCGGCGCCTGGAAGAGCCCCGCGGCCTGACTCGTCTTGGCCTTCATCGCGCCGGCCAGCTTGGCCAGCAGGACCTCACGCGACTCCAGGTCGGCGATTGCCTCGACCTGGGCGACGGACAGCGCAGCGCCGTCCATGTAGCCACCCTTGATGACCAGCGCCTTGTTTTCCTTGGCGAAGGTCTTCAGGGCCTTGGCGGCGTCGACCGGTTCACCCTTGATGAACGCGATCGCCGTCGGCCCGGCGAACAGTTCGTCGAGGCCCTCGACGCCCGCATCCGACGCCGCACGCTTGACCAGCGTGTTCTTGGCGACGGAGTAGGTTGCCGTGGCTCCGAGCGAACGACGCAGAGCGGCCAGGTTGGCCACCGTCAAACCGCGGTACTCGGTGACGACGGTGGCAGTCGAGGCCTTGAACTGCTCGGTGATCTCTGCAACGGCGGTGGCCTTGTCAGCCTTGGCCATGCATGCCTCCTCGGTTAATGTCTAGCTGCTTGCAGCGGTTTCGGTCTTCCACCAGACCCGGAAACGACGAACGCCCCGACGCAGGATGCGGTCGGGGCGTCAATATGCGCCGGGCTGAGCCCGATCAGATATAGCCTCGTCCTCCTGCGTGGGCCGCCCGGGATGTTCCGGGACTTTCAACCGATTGCTCGGTGACCGACGGTCTTCGGTGGATCGTGGACAAGAGTAGCGCGCCACCGTGCGATCAGCCAAAACGCGCTCGACCACACCGCGCTCGCCAATGTCGGTCAACCCCCCAGCAACGCCGCCGCGCCGATCAGTCCGGCGTCACCGCCGAGTTGCGCGGGTAAGACCCGTAGATCGGCGATGAAGTCCAGCCGGGCGTACCGCGCCAGCTGTTCTCGGAGCGGATCGAACAGCAGCGCACCGGATTGCGCCACGCCGCCGCCGATCACCACCAGGTCCAGATCACATACCGCCCCCACCGAGGCGATCATCGCCGCGACGGCGCGAGCGCCGCGGGTGAACGCCTGCAGCGCAGCGCTGTCGCCGGCAGCGGCCGCTTGGGCCAGTTCCTTGGCGTCGGCACCCGGCGGCCCGGCCCAGCCGTGCGCGCGGGCCCAGCGAGTCATCCGCGGGCCGGCGGCGATTGTTTCCACGCAGCCGTAGCCCCCACATGAGCAGAGCTCACCATCCTGGTCCACCACGACGTGACCGACATGTCCGGCATTTCCGGTGCGCCCGTCATACGGCGCGCCATCGAGGACCAGTCCGCCTCCCACTCCGGTCGAGACCACCATTCCGAGCAGGAACGCCGCGCCCCGGCCGGCGCCGCACCAATGCTCACCCAGTGCCATGCACAGCCCGTCACCGCCGAGCCTGACCGGCAGACCGGGCAGCGTCGCGCTCACCCGATCGCGGATCGGAAAGTCCCGCCAGGCCGTGATGTTGATCGGGCTGACCGTCCCGGTGGGCAGGTGTATCGGCCCCGCCGACGCGATGCCGACTCCACTGACCACGGTGCCTGCCGTCATCTGGGCGATCAACTCCGCGACGACATCCCAGATCGCGTCGCCACCGACGTCGTCGGCGGGGGTGGGCAGCCGGCGGGATGCGACGAGTGCGCCGTCGGGGTCGACGAGTCCGGCGGCGATCTTGGTGCCGCCGATATCGAGAGCCAGCGTGAGGTCGGCCATCAGTGCTTGTGGGTGTTGTCGGGTTGACGGGGATCGCCGGGATGCTCGTATCCGGGGGCGAGGTGCACCAGTTCGGCCGACCGTTCGTCGAGCCAACAGCGGAACGCGCGCCGCCGGGCGGCGGCCACCAGGTGCGCCGTGATCACGGGTCGAACCTGCGCGAGCCGGGGTGGTGCGGCGGGTCGCCGCCAGCCGACGCCGCCCTGCGCGCCGGCGGCGAAGCGCAGCGGGTTGCGCTCGTGATAGGCCGTCACCTGCTCCTCCGTCACCTCCACCGCAGCCGTCACCTCGCGAAATACTGTCCTTGCCAACGGATTTCCGAGTGCCGCAGCGGCGATACTGCCGATCTCTACACGCGCGGTCATATCGGGCAGGACCTCGTCCTCGCTCGGCGCGCCATCAGCCGTCAGGCCCAGCGCTGCGGCGTGCGCCGCTATCACTTGTTCGGTCGCGATCAGCTGCGTCAGCCAGCGGCGCAGCTGTCTGCCCTCGCTCGTACCAGGCACCGGGAGAGCAGCTGCTTGGGGCCCGGCGCGCAGCTGACGCTCCCGTGCCTCGACGTCGGCGACGGTCACCACGCACCCGCCGACTATCGCCGCGGTCACCGCATCCCGCCGAGTACCCGTACCCGCACTGCCGGTGAGTACAGCAGCTCACCGGCGCACGCGACCCGCACCAGTGCCCACCACTGTCCTGGTTCCGTCCACGGCGGCGGCGTCACGTCGAAGGCGAGTTCCGCAGTGCCCGCTGCCGGTAGTACCGCACCGGTCGCCGCGGGTCCGATCCACTCCCAGGTACCCCACGGACTGATGAGATGAGCCTCAAGCGCCAAGTCGCCGCGCGCGCCGGATTCGATGGTCACCGTGAGCCGATCACTCTCCCCCGCTACGACCTCAATATCACTGGGCTCATTGATGATTCGTAGCACGTCGCCACCACCGCCACCAACGCTCACCAGACACACGTCCTCGACAGTCTGACGCCAGGCGGCCGGAAGGTCCGCGCCGTCGAGGGTGAGTTGAGCGCGCACCGGATAGCACCCCGGTACGGCGTCGGCGGGGATGGCGACCGCCAGGTCGGCTTCGAGGAAGCTGCCAGGAGCCATCTCGAACTGCAGTTCTGCCGGGATAACCGACCACCCTGGCGGACAGCGCATCCGCACCGTGCCGGTCAGCGCGGCGTCGGTGCAGTCGCTGGCGGCGGTCAATCGCAGCGTGACGGCCTCGCCGGCGGCCGCCTCACGCCGGTGCGGCTGCAGGTGTGCGACGGCCGGAAGTCCACCCAGCGGAGCGGGTCCGCGATTGTGCAGCCAGTACCGGGCGAACAGCGGTTGGGCCGCTTCGGTGTCGGGGGCCAGCACGGTCGCTGTGCCGGCAGCTGGCGTGGGGACGTCGAGGCGGGCCAGGATGGTGGCGATCTCGTAGCCGTGTAACTCGATGGCGCCGATGTCGCGCTGCGACTGCTCCAGCAGATTCGCCTTGGCCAGAACGGATATCGTCGCCACGTCGGATGACACGCCGACTCGGGTTGATGTGCCATGACTTTCGACCATTCGCAACGTCACCGCGTCGGGGTCGATGGTCCGGGCGCTCGCAGCGGCCGTCGGGTTACCCGTCACCTTCAGCGCCTCCAGCGCGACGGCACCGGCCCCGTCGAGGTACAGCAGTGAGCCGACGGCAGGCAGGTCACCCGAGCCGCTCGCGGTGAGCGCGACAAGCGGCCGGGAGAACTCGGCGCTGCGGGCCGGGATCCGCGCCTGCCGCCAATCTCCGTCGTCGGCGATCAGTGCGTAGTCGAAGGCGTGGGTCCAGTGCTGCTGCTGGAAATGCGAGCCGTCGGGGGCGCTGCGGCGCTGGTGGGTGGGCCACACGCCCGACGGCCACCCGGTGCAGGACCGCATCAGCGACGTGTGCAGGGTGCGGTCGGTGTCCACGGCGAAGCTGGGCACCCCGCGATTCAGCAAGGCTACCGTGCGCGCTTCGGCGGCCTCGGCATCGACGGGCGTGGCCTGCTCGACCGCGATCTCGGCATCATCGAGATCCTCTGTCACCGAGGTGATTTCGGTGACGAGGGCGGCCTGGTCCCGTCCCGCGATCACCAGAACCGGCAGTGCCCGCACCGCACGCAGGTCGGCGCCGGGACGCCAGTGGCCGGCCAGCGGACCGGTGGCGGGGACCCAGACCCTGGCGGTACCCGACTCCCGAAGCTGGCGGTGTACCTCGTCGGCATAAGCCGGGTCGGCGTCGGCCAGGACCGCCGCGGTGAATGCGTTCTGCGCGGGGCCGCCCAGCGCAATCCGGGTGTCGGGCAGGTTGGAGTCGACCTCGAGATGGCCGTAGCGGGGCTTGTCCGCGACCGAGCAGGTGGCCGTCACCCCGGCGCGGACCAGCGCCACCATCAGGTCGCGGGCCAGCGGGCCGGACTCGGCTTCGGTCGGTGCCACCACCTCGGCAACCGAGACCGCGCGGAACAGACTGTCGCCGAATGTGATTCGCACGGCCGATGACACGCCGAACCAGGTGTAGGCCGGATTCTCCAATGTCCACGGATGCACGGCGGTGTCCACCGACACCGACGGGTCAACCGGATCGTGGATCAGCCCGAACCCACGGCCGACGACGGCGTCACCCACCTCGCTGACCGGTAACCCTCCCGGCACCGGGCATGGCCAGCGCAACCGCAGCAGCCGGTCGGCGCCGCTGAATTCGTCGATCACAGTGCGGCAGTCGATCCGCCCGATGCCGGCCCACAGAGTGACAGTCTGGGTGTAGCTCAGAACGTCCCCGATCTGGCCGCGGACCACCAGTCGCTCACCCAGCGCACACCGGTACGCCTGGACCTGCGCGGGACCGTCCGAGGACACGACGACGGGCCCCTTCGGCAGCAGGTGCCACGGCCCCTCCCCCGCGCTCGGGTGCGCCGGGTACTCCTCGTAGACCGCGAGCTCGTTGCCCACCCGTCCGTCGGCGATGAGCTCGCATCCAGCACGGATCAGCGACACCACAGCACCTCCGCGGCCGGGATCGGCCCGCAATGCGTAGTGCTCGTTGGCAATCGCCGCGCCGTCGATCGCGCTCCACCCTGTCGATGTTCCCGCGGCCAGGCGGTACGCCCGCCAGCCCAGCGATGGCACATCCCGCGCGAGGAAGGTGATCGACGAACCATCATCCGCCACCACGGTCGGCACCTCGTTTCCCGACGGGTCGAGGATCCGGACCGGTGACGATTCGCCGAGTACCAGCGTGACGATATCGGTACGGTTGTGCACCAACGGGTTCCAGACCACGATGTCGCCGTCCACAGCCGCTGACAGCACGGCGAGCGAGTTGTCTCTGGCGGCTCGACCGAGCTCCCAGGCGTCGCGCCAGCCGGTCAGCAGGTCGAGGTAGACCTGATCCGATTCCGAGCCGGTGATGGCGTCGTGGTGCGCGCCGTATGCCAACTGGACCCACGCTTTCGCGAACGCGGGCTCCGGATAGGTCGAACCGGACAGCAGGGCAGCGAATGTGGCGAAGCGCTCGCCGTCCAGCACCGCCGCCTCGGCGGCGCGGTTGGCCTGTTTGGTGTCGATGAACGACACGTCCTTACCGGTGTAGATCGGGTTCATGTCGCGGGTCTGCGGCGACGCCGCCACGCCCCGCTCGTCGAGTTCGGCGCGCACCGCGGCGAAGAACTCCCGCGGCAGGGCGCAGACGAACTTCGGCCAGGTGTAGCGCGCGTTCCAATCCCGGTGGATCTCGGTGACCCATTTGTTGGGCGGCGTGTAGTCGGTACCGACCGGCAACAGCACATTGCGGGTGGACGTCACCGTCTGCAGACGTTCGAACAACTGATGGGTGGCGTCCTCGGCCTCCGCCAGCGAGGCCGCCGAATCCATCCACCAGCCCGCCGAGTAGTGCGCGGGCATGTAGTGCGTGAGCAGCCCAAGCCCTGACGGCGCGATCCACTCGAACTCGCTGGCGAACTGCATCCGTTTCGGATCACCGTCGCCGGCCATCGGTCCCCACTGGTGGAACGGTCCGCGCGCCCACGAACTCGACGTCAGGCCGGCGTCGGCCGCCATCCCGGGAAATTGCGGGTCATGCCCGAACACGTCGAGCTGCCAGGCGGTGGCCGGCTCGGCGCCAAGCACACCACGCTGAAACCCCATGCCGTGCACGAGGTTACGGATAGCCGTCTCGGGTCCGGTGAGGTTGGTGTTCGGTTCGTTGTAGGTGCCGCCCATGATTTCGATCCGGCCCGCCGTGATCAACCGGCGCAGGTCTGCCCGGTCTTCGGGGTGGGTGTCCCAGTACGGCTTGAGGTAGTCCACTTCGGCCAGAACGAACTTGTAATCCGGGTCGCGCCGAGCCATGTCGAGGTGGGCGTGGACGAGTTCGAATCCGTTGGTCTGACGTGCTTTTCCCGGCGGATCCTCGGTCCACAGGCTGGTGTACGCAGCTTGGGTGTTCCACCACACCGGGTCGTAGTGAAAGTGGCTGATCATGAACATCGTCGCGCCCGGCTCGGCGTCGACGAACGTGAAACCGCTGCTGTCGGCGCCCGCGATGACCGTCGCCGCCCGCTGTCTTCCCGGTTCTCGGGCGCTGACGGCTACCGGTATCTCGACCGTCGCGTCACCGACCGGTGCCATCGTCAACCCGGCGGTGACCAGGCCGGGCCCGGCGATGTGCAGCGGGGTCGGCGCCGTGGCTCCGGCGACGCTGACGCGCACAACTTGCAGCGGTGCATCCACCGGTCCGACGAACAGCCCGGTGGACTCCGCGGCAATCACCGACAGCGGCATCTCCGCACTGTACGCATCCCGGCTGGACGAATTCCGGGTAACGGCTCAGCAGGCAGCAAAACGCCCGGTGAACGGCGGTTGACCGCACACTCCGGTGTTGTTGAACGCCAGCTCATTTCGCCTGTGACGTGCGGCGCGTCACATTGACCGAGAGCGGTGTTGTGTCACAGTGGAGACATCATGAGGACCGATCCGCTCGCTCTGTCATTCGAGGCGCACCGGCGGCTGCTGTTGTTGCGGCTGCGGCTGCGACGTTCCGCCGACCGGCCGGCTACCCGCCGCCAGATGCTGCGCGACGCAGTCGTTCGGCCATCGACTGCGCGCCGGCGATCACCTCGGGTGGCCCGATGATGTCGAAATCACACCCGACCATCGCCAGATAGAGCGCCAACTGCTGCGGATCGTCGGCCCCGGCAGTGACCAGACAGGCTTCCGGTCCGTCGGCCTCGATGGTCGCCGCCGCCGGTGAAAAGTGCTGAGCCACAAACTCTGCTGACGCGTGATAGCGGACCTGCGCGATGTACCGATACGGCGAACTGCTGATCGAGCGGCTGATGTAGGCCGCGGCGTCGGGAGCCTCGCGCGCGCTGAAGGTGGTGCCGCGGGCAAGCACCTCCGACATCCGGTCAAGCCGCAGGCTACGCCAGTCTTCTCGGTCCCTGTCGTAGGCCAGTAGATACCAGCGCCGCCCGGTAGTCACCAACTGATAGGGCTCGAGCCGGCGCTGAGTGACATTCCCGCGCAGGTCGGTGTAGCCGGTGGCAATGTGCTCGTGATCTCGGCACGCCCGGGCCAGTGTCATCAATACGTCGGGATCGACCGGGTTGTTCGGGTAGGGGGTGAGCGTAACCGTGGCGTCGTGCACCGCCGCGACCTGCGATCGCAATCGCGCGGGCATCACCTGGTCCAGCTTGCTCAGCGCGCGCAGCGCGGATTCCCCGACTCCGGCGACGCTACCGCCCGCGGCCAGCCGTAGGCAGACTGCCATCGCGACGGCCTCGTCGGCGTCGAGTAGCAGCGGCGGCAATGCCGCGCCCGCTCCCAGTTGATAGCCACCGCCGTGGCCCTTGCTGGCCGACACCGGATAGCCGAGGTCACGCAGCCGTTCGATATCGCGGCGCACGCTGCGACCGGTGACACCGAGCCGCTCGGCCAGTTCCTCGCCGGTCCAGACTCGCCGCGACTGCAGAAGTCCCAGCAACTGCAGGACCCTGCTCGTCGTTGTAGGAGCTCGATTTTCGTGACCTGTGGTCACCATCTGACCTGCAATGATGTCGGCTTTCTCAGTTCTGTGTCATCGATGTTCTTCTCGAGTTGGTGTCATTCCCGCAGGGAATCTCTCGTCCGACAGATGAGGCGCAGCGGGAGATTGCTGACAACTGTATGAGCCGATAACGACATCTGGTCAGGTGACGCACGAGCAGGATGAACCGGCCGTGAACGTCGGTCAGGCCGGGAGTTGGTACCGGATCAGGCGTGAACTGTTGGCGACAACGGCAACGGAGGAGGCGTTGTGCAGAATCGCGGCCAGGACTGGCGGCAGGGCGCCGCTGGCACCGATGAGCAGCCCGAGAGCAGCCCCAGAGCATTGACGGCCATGGACATCGCGGAGTTTTGTTGGATGACGTCGACGGTGTGTCCGCCCAGCTCACGGATATCGAGGACGCGGTTCAAGTCGTCGCCCGCGAGCGCAATATCGGCTGTTTCGACGGCCACGTCGGTGCCGGCCAAGCCCATCGCGATGCCGATATCGGCTGCCGCCAGCGCAGGCGCGTCGTTGACGCCGTCACCGACCATGGCCACCTGATGACCTTGGGACTTGCAGCGACCGGACGACGTCGAGTTTGTCCTCCGGTAGCACCTCAGCGCGCCATTCATCGATACCCAACTCGGCAGCGACCGCCGCAGCGGTCTCGGCGTGAGGCGTTCGCGCGCTTCGGATACCACGTCGGCGACCTTCAGTCTGGCCGACTCCGCGCCCTCTTCGGCTTTGCGAATACCACGCAGTTCCCATTCGGTGATGGTGACAGCCGCCTCGTGGACGGGCGCTTTGGCCGAAGCAGGTCGTAGGCGGCCGCACCAACCGTCCCGGTCACCACCGTTGCGGCCACTTTGGCCAGTAGTCCGTGTACAACCATCGTCATCGGTTCTCGCTGTCGAGCTGAATTGGTGTTGTTACGGCGTCATCCTGGTCGGTACTGGCGCAGCGCGCGGTAAACGGCTCTCAGACAGACACTTTCCGCGCAACCCCGCAACCGGAAACACAGATCTTGCGCCGAATGGGATGTGCCGGAGTCCGCATTGCGCCTCATTGCAGCGGTCCGCAGCGGTCCGCAGCGGACCCATGCGTTCTCGGCTCCGCTACCGACGACCGCCGGCAATCCAGGGACGAAACAGGCGGTGGCGCTGCGCGCATAAGAACCTGCGATCAGCCGCCGGGAAAGGGCAGCAGCGCCATCTCCCGAGCGGTCTTGATCGCCATCGCGACCTTGCGCTGCTGTTGCACCGTTAGCCCAGTGACGCGGCGGGACCGGATCTTTCCGCGTTCCGAGATGAATGTCCGTAACAGCGCCGCGTCTTTGTAGTCGACTGCAGTGACGCCGGCCGCCAACAGCGGATTGCGCTTTTTTCGGGGCGGCTCCGGCACCGGGCTTCGCCGCGTCTGGGGTCTCTTGCGAGTTGCCATCGCGGTTACCAACTGGCCTTGCGGACACCGGGGAGTTCACCGCGGTGCGCCAGCTCCCGAACCCGGACGCGAGACAGGCCGAACTTGCGCAGGTGCCCGCGTGGGCGGCCGTCGACGGAATCGCGACGACGAACCCTTACCGGGCTGGCATCGCGGGGCAACTGCTGCAAGGCGGCTTGCGCGGCGGTTCGCTCGGCCTGGGTGCTCGAGGGCCGCCGGATGGTGTCTTTGAGAGCGGCCCGGCGCTCGGCGTAGTGCGCAACCATCGCGATGCGGTGTTCGTTCTTGACGATCTTGGATTTCTTGGCCATCAGCTCAGCGCTCCTCGCGGAACTCGACGTGCCGACGCACGATCGGGTCGTACTTTGTCAAGGTCAGCCGGTCAGGATCGTTGCGGCGATTCTTACGGGTGACGTAGGTGTATCCGGTGCCGGCGGTGGAGCGAAGTTTGACGACCGGGCGGATGTCGGTGCTGCGGGCCATCAGAGCTTCTGTCCTTGTGCACGCAGGCGGGCAGCGACCGCCTCGATGCCATCGCGGTCGATCACCTTGATGCCTTTGGCACTGACTTTGAGCGTGATCCGTCTCCCCTCGGACGGCAGGTAATAGGTCTTGGTCTGGATGTTGGGATTCCACCGCCGACGGCTACGTCGATGCGAATGCGACACGGTGTTCCCGAAGCTGGGTTTGCGGCCAGCGACCTGGCAATGCGCGGACAACGCGGATTCCCCCTTCTCAACGTTAATGACAATCATTTTCGACAACGGCCGGTTCAGACGGTAGCGTACGGTCACGCATAATGACAATCATTTGCAATAGCGGTGAAGGTGATGCGCACTCCAGTAGTGCTGGTGGCCGGTCAGCAGTGGCCCACCTACCCAGACCCTTTCGGCGACGAGCACACCGAACCCTGCCCCGAGCGGGCGACCGACATCGGCGACGCCGCCACCCACCAGAGCCAAGACCAAGGAGACATCCGATGAAACCCGGCATCCACCCCGACTATCACCCCGTGGTCTTCCAGGACGCCAGCACCGGGACGGCTTTCCTGACCCGTTCCACCATGACCAGTTCGCGCACCATCGACTGGCAGGCACCCGACGGGGTGGTGACGACCTATCCGCTGATCGTCGTCGACGTGACCTCGGATTCGCACCCGTTCTGGACCGGGAATCGACGTCTCCTCGATACCGCCGGCCAGGTCGAGAAGTTCCGTCGCCGCTATGGGCCGCGCTGAGTGATGAATCCGTCTACCCCGCAAGGACTTCCGGTTCGAGGACGGCTCCAGCCTGAGTGACCTGGCCCGGCTCGACACCACGGCGACCGTGGTCGATGCGTCGACCTTTCTGTCGGAGCTGGCACACGGAGACGCGCTGGCTGACCGACCTGCAACCGCACCGACCTACGCGCCGTACGCAACTGGATCGAAGACGGCCGCTGGAACCTCCGCGTCTTGCCCGGCAGGCTGAATACCCAGCTGCGGCAACAACAATCAGCTCCACCTGACCTGCCACATCTCGTTGACGTGGTGCGGAGGTTCAGACTCGATTGCGAGCTGGGGAGAACCTCTCAAGTTGCACTGGCGGCCCACTGGCAGACAGAGGCGGCAACACTTGCGCGACCCCTTCCATCACCCGAGTGATCGTCCCGGTCTGCCGGTCGAGGTTCAGCGTCCCGTGTTGGAAGTTCTGGCCAATCCACTGCGGCTCCTGGATCTCGCCGCTGGTCGGCAACCCTAGTGCTCCGCGCTCGAAACCCAGTGTCGCCCAAGCGTCGTAGATGGCTCCGGTGACCGGTGCTGCGCCGGTGGTGGGCGACCAGTACATGGCGCCGCGGTCGAAGGTGACGTATCGCGACGACCCGAAGCCGGGCGTCTCCGGTGAGGTGGGCGCACCGAGTGCGCTGTTCATTCCTCCCATGGCCTGCCACCGAGCGTAGATGGCGCCGCCGCGCATCGCCGCCGCGAGATCGGCGGCGCTGGCCGGTTTGTTGAACCGGGCAGCGATATCACGAATCTGATCGAGGCATCCGTACCCGATGCTGCCGGGACAGGCGGTGTCACCGACATCGCGGTGGGCAAAAATGCTCGGCAGGGTTGGGGTAAGACCGGCGTGAATTCGGGTGTAGGGGCCGCCCGCAGAGGTCAGTCGCACAGTGCCTTTGGGGTCGATGCCGTCCATGGCCAATCGCCAGCCCAACAACAGCCCCACCGCCTGCAACTGCGGAGGTGTAGGTGCGGCGGCGTCGAAATTTCCGATCATCGACACCGCCCAGGTGTTGCGGTTGAACCCGCCGGTGTGCGAGCCCTCCACCGACCGGGTGACGCCCCCGTACCGACCCTCGAAGATCTGCCCGTATCTGTCGACCAAAGCGTTGTAGGCGATGTCCTCCCAGCCCAGAGTGCGGGTGTGGTAGGCGTAGATCGAGCGGACGATACCTGCGGCATCCGCCGGAGAGTAATCGTTATCGGTGGCCGTGTGGTGAACTATTCCAGCTTTGATTCCGCTGTCGTACAGCGGAGTTCCGTGTCGCATCGACTCATCGGCGCCCCACTGTTCACGACTGATGATCCGCGGCTGCAGGCCGGGCACATTGATTGCCTCCGCCAACGCGGTATCGGCCCACGCCCGCGCCGAGCCGTCACCGAGCACTGGCGCAAATCCACCCAGCCCCAGCAAGACTGGAGCGGCTGCTACGCATTTCAGGGCGTTCCGCCGCGTCACTGCCCGGTGACCACCCGTGCAGTCGCGTTCCATCGCGTCAACCTAACCCCCGTCTTGCGGCAAATCTGTCACGACTCGCCGAGCTCAGCGGAGGTAGCAACCTGGATCCCGGAAACGCAACGTGCGGAAAGGATTGAGACGGCGCACCGCTTTCTGGACGCACCGAGTCCGCAGTGGTAGCGCCGTGACGAATCGGTGAACCGAGCATCCGATAAACAGGAGCATCATCAGCAACTGAGCAGGACGGCACATTTCAGTCGTCCCTGCCAGTGGCGCGGAAACCGGTGGAAGTCGGCGTGCTGACCGCAGTCGTCGCCGCCCTGCCTATGCGCGCTAATTCTCTTGGCGGCTCCTGACCACTATCGGGTCGAGACCCAGGTTTTCGGCCTCGGCCGTCACCGCTCACACCTGCGCACAATGTCCTCCACGGAATGCCGCTTCCGACGGGCCATCGGTTTCAACGTCCCTTCTCGCCCGAGACCGGGCTTCAAGACTCTGAAACTGGTAGGACTCATTCACTGGGAGCACGCTGACGGTGACGACAGTGAGGTCGCAAACAAAGGTGCCCCTCCCGATGGGAGGGGCACCTCGTTATACGCGAATCTCAGTTTGCAGCGTGGACCGCCTTGGCGGAGGATTTCGCTGAGCTACCGCCGGTCGTTTTCGGTCCCGATTTCGCTGAGCTGCCGCTATTTGTCTTACCCACCGACGCCGAAGAATTGTCTTCACTGCCGGCCGCAGCAGCGGATTTCGCTGAGCTACCGCCAGTGGGCGTGGCAGCCGGTTTCGCTGAGCTGGCACTCTTCACCAACGGGGCGGGTTTGACCGGGCTGGCATCAGCGGAACTCGCACCACCAGCACTCACGTCTTCCGAAGTGGCTTGGACCTCGGGAGCATCCGACGAAAGCGCCGGCGCCGCCGTCGCCAACGGCGCAGCAGAAGCAATTATCGGATTGGTGGTCAGATCAATCGTCGGGAAGTTGCCGCCGAGAGCGTTGGCGACCTCGTAGACCGCATTGTTCGCCCATACCCGAAAGCTCGGCTGGTAGACCGTCGTGGGCGGCTCCTCGTTCGTGGGGTCAGTCGGGACGGGAACCTGGACGCCACCACCGATGGTCAGCTGTTCCACCAGGCCGGGAAGGCCCGTCGGGCCGAGCAGTCCCTCAACGCCGGCATTCCAGACTCCCTGCGCATCAAGGCTGGCGGCCGCGGTGAGGATTGCCGTGCCGACCTGGATCGCTTTTCCGAGCACCAGCTGAACCGCGCCGATCGTGGTGTTGGCGAGGCCGCCCACCAGGTTGGGAATGGTCGCGATCACATTCGAGAGGTTGGTCAAAACCCCGTTGAAGACATAGGCACCCGCGTTCAGAGCAGTCGTGCCGGCAGCTTGGATGGGCGTGATGATGGCGGCAGTAAGGGTGGCGAGCGCACCGGGAATGTTCCCTGCCAGCGCCTGTTGCGTTGCGTAAAGCAACGCATCCGGCAGACCCCAGGCGGCATCGCTGAGGACCGCCAGGCTGGAATCCGGGCCGGTCAACAGGTTGTAGACCGAGCTACCGATGAAATCGGATCCGTTGTAACCCAACTGGGACAGGATGGGCAGATGGTCGTAGATGAACTGCGGAACCATGCCTTGGTAGAGATCCAAGGAATTCGGCAGGATGTCGGTGCTTTCGGTGTCCCAAAAGTTGGTGTTGACCAGGTCGAGAGTCCCTAAAACCGCAGTCACTGGATTGTCGAAGCCGAAAGCGGAGAGCGATACCGCCGGCGACAGCGAGTGCAGTGCGGGTAACTGGACGGTTGACGGTGCGATGGGCGTGATGGCGATCGCGGTCGCCCCGACGAGCGCTACTCCGGCCAACATCTGTGATCGTAGTGAGATTTGCATTAGGTAATTCCTCTCGGAGTAAACACTGATGTAACAAAAGCTACCTGAGAAAAACCTAAGTGGGGCCGTTATTGACGTTTATGTTGGTGCGAGTTTTTTGGCACGGGTCCACTAACTCTATAATTTGCTATCTGAATAATTCGGGCTACGCTTATCAGCGCCTAATCGTTTGCCGTCGGACGCAGTGACGCACCGATCGGCCGTGCACCGGCGATGATCTTGAGCGGCTCGCCGACCTCCACATCACGGCCACCCCACACCAGCTAGGGCATCGGCAGTGGGAAACCGTCAGCTCCGTCAGCACCGATGCCCACGTCCGCCGAGCCAGCTTCGATAGCCACCGGCCGGTGAAACACGTTGTGCCGCAACGTGAATGTAGTGACGCGGGCGACCACCGCAACTGGCACTGGGCCCGTTCCAGCTCAGTTCGCGGGTCGCGGTTGAACTCCCCACACAGCCCACCGTGCTCATAGGACAGAAACTGTCCTTATCGGGTGAGACGGTGGATCCACCGAAACTGTAAGGAGACCTGAAATGCCCGCTATGCCGCCTCCCGTCGCCGATGAACGTCAAGGCTTGCGCGATTACCTGACACAGCAGCAGTACGCGTACCACGCGCTGGCCTTCGGGCTGACCGACGAGCAGGCCCGTGCCACCCCCACCGTCAGCGCGCTCTCCATCGGTGCTCTGATCAAGCACGCCACGGGTGTTCAACGGACGTGGATGCAGCGCGTGGCAGCAGCGCCCCAGGCCCCGCCCGACGATGACCGTCCGACCGAACAGCGCCAGGCCGAGTATGTCGACGAGTTTGTGATGAAACCCGATGAGACGCTGGCCGAGATCCTGACGAAATTCGAGGCGGTCAATGCCGAGACGCTGCGGGTCACGGAGTCGGCCGATCTGAGTGCCGCCATCCCGGTTCCCCGCGACGCGCCGTGGTTCCCGAAAGATATCGAGGCCTGGTCGGTGCGGTGGGTGTTGTTCCACATGATCGAGGAACTGGCCCGGCATGCCGGGCACGGCGACATCATCCGCGAGAGCATCGACGGCGCCACGATGTACGAGTTGCTTGCCGGCCTGGAGGATTGGGAGCCCACGTCCTGGCTCACTCCCTGGGGCAAGGCGCCCGTGAGTGGGTGAATAGTTCTGTGGCTGGCGGGCTGAACCATCCAGCAAGACGTCGGCTTACTAGTCCGCTTGGCGGCCGGCGCCCCAAGGAGACAAGCAACCGCGATCGGTCTCTCCAATACTGTCGCCGCGGATCGGAGTCATTGATTCCTGGCATCGCCGGTACTGGCACCATCGGGCTCGCTCGGCATTAGAGTCGTCGTCGCTATCGCGACTAGGCCTGCAGGGGTGGCGACGGCGACTGTTGTGACTAACAGAGAGCGAACGAAACTCGTTGACCGTCAACGTGATCAGCCCAGCAGGTGTGGGCGAGTATGGCGACGGTGACCCCGCAATACCCGCGAACGCATGCACCAAACTAATAAAGGTCGAGACCGACCGGGCCTTTGGCGACTCGGAATGATCCCTCGATGCGGCTGCGCTGCGCAGCCACCGCCACCAGGTGCACAGCGGGTCGTGACAAGCGAAACGCGGCGCGATCCGACCCATCACTGCCGAGAGCTCAGCTAGCCGCCACTCAGGGTCTACGTTGTGAGCCGCAGCCCCGAAGGTGCCGTGTTCAGATGTCTCCACAAACTCCGGACAAGGCAGCGGTGACCGCACCGAGCAGCACAGACACTCAGATTCTCATCAGCCGCGATCTACGGCTGCAGCACTAGTGCGGGAGTCAGATCAGCGCCAGGACCTCGTCCGAGCACTTTCCGACGTTCGCATCGCAGAATTTTCTGCAGGCGCTCAAATTGGCTGAGCATCTTTCGGGATGGCTATTCAACCGCTGAGCCCTAATCTCATTCTTCTTTTCCTCTTGGCCTGCGGGCGACATCAATGAGTTGCCAGGCTGCCCAGCGTGGGCAAGTTTCGCACTACAGTTGAGTGCGATCGAGTAGTTGTTGTTGTGACTGAAGCCGGTATTACGAACGTACGTCAGACGTCGCCAGGACGTTACGATGCAATCATTTGTCCCCAGTTCGGATCCGACCACGGTTGAAATCACAGGAGTCCCGCCGTACTTCGCAATCCTGTCTGAGACGTAGGCGTAGGTCCGCCCGACGTATGGGTCTTGCGCTAGTGCATCCGCCGTACCGAACGTCACCATCACCGCGAGCACTGCGACCACCACCGCAAGAACTCTGTTACAGATCGACTTCACGCTCGTACCCACCCCTATGATTCGCTGACCTTCAAGACGCGCCCGTTCCCACGCTCGCGTCATATTACATTGGGGCTCACCCCTGTCGCGGCTAACCTCGCCGTGGAATCCAACTTCGTCGATGCGTCAGATTGACGAAAGTCTATGTCCTGCTGGGCATGCGGAGACTGACCAGACTGTCAGCAGGCGCAGCACCAAATTCTGCAAGCATGAACTCGGCCCCATCGGCCTCACGCTCTCGAGCGCGTTCATCGGAACTTGCTGTGCCATGCCGACAACATTGATGCGAAGGCTCGACGATGGCAACGTCGGGGCTACAGCATCCGCCCCGCCCAATTCTGCCCAGGGCAGCACACCCGCATGGCAGCTCGCACGTTCAACCGATATCTAGCAACAAAAGCTCGTACTTCAGCTGAGCAGTCGCGTACACCGGAGTTACGACAGGCCAGCCCCGCCGGGCCAGTCGGTGAAGATCGCATGACCAGCGAGCTAACACTTTTCCGGTTGCGCGTCATGCGATCGTGGGTGTCATAATGCTGCTTTGGCTTCGTATCATCGGGCACCTGAGGGGAATTCAGGCATGTCCCCATAATCACGAAGACGGACCAGCTAATCACTGGCCCAGATCGTTACAGAAGGGGAAGAGACGTGCTCCTAGGCGTGGGCGCCGCGCTCCTCACGTTACTCCTCAATGTGGTTGTGCCGCATCGCATTCGACTCATAGGGGTAGCGCTACTCGTCGTTCCCCAGGTGTGGGTCCCAGGACTCCCTCAAGTGGAGCTAGCGACACTCGCTGTGCTCTGGACAGCGGCTACCTGCGTCGCCGGGTTACTTACGCGTGGGCGCTCACGGGCGGACAGTCCCCTAGTTGTCGTCATGAGTATGTTTGTCGCGATCACCGCAGCCTCTTTGTTGTGGGCACTCCCCTCTGGGATGGAGTTCGGAGCCTCGACCGCAGCCCGCGGCGCACTGTTTGCACTTTGGCTACGCGAGGTGGTCGTCCTAGCGCGCGACGAGCCCAAGCTACTCGACACAATTATGTTGTGGACCATTCCCGGGGTCGCAGCACAATCGGCACTCACAATTGTTTTCCGGATCAGCCCTGATATTGAAGAGCAGTTCCTTCGCTCCAACTTGGCTGCGATTTTCGTAGGGCCACAGGCGGCGCACCTGTTTACGGACATGCGGAACAACGTTCTCTACGCGAACAAGGCCGGCGGACTCTTCGTGAACGGTAATGTGGCGTCTCTGTTCGGCGGAATCACAGCCCTTGTACTTATCGTCGTTGCTCGCCGCTCCGGACGTCGTTGGCTTTATGCGGTTGCGGCGTTGTCACTCGCCGGTACGTTCTTCACAGGTTCGAAGACGGCTCTCGTTGTCGGTGCGGGGTGCGTTGTCGCGACACTCCTCTTACCGCACATGCTCAAGCGCGGATTTGCGCTTGTCGGCGTCACCATTGTGCTTCTAGGGTTGCTCACCTCCGTTGGCGCGTCGGCGTTGTTGGAGCAGGTTGCTCCGAAGTTCTACACCGATTCGAGCGACAGCCTTGCTGGACGCGAACCGCTGTGGCGGGGCGCCCAGGAGTTGTTTTTTGCGTCGCCTTTTTCGGGCGTTGGCTTTGGCGGGTGGACGGTAGAAATCGCTAG
Source organism: Mycolicibacterium komossense (assembly GCF_025822605.1). Lineage (GTDB taxonomy): Bacteria > Actinomycetota > Actinomycetes > Mycobacteriales > Mycobacteriaceae > Mycobacterium > Mycobacterium komossense. The sequence goes on from NZ_JACKTY010000029.1 coordinate 533,408, forward strand.
ATTCACCGACCGCCCGGATCTTCCCCCACACAACTTGATTCTTGCCGCGTGGGCATATTCGGGCGTCGTGGCTGCAATCTTGGTCATTGCATTCATCGCAATGTCATTATCCATGGGCTTTCATGTCGCAACGGCACAAGCCACACTTCGCGATCGTCGTACCGCGATGATCGCGGTGTACGCGCTTGCATGGGTTTTTATGCACGGCATGGCGGACAACACAAATGTCTACGGCGAACAGAGGTCAATGATTATTGTTGCACTCGCCCTCGGATATCTGTACGTGATGATGCAGGAAGCTCAGCAATCTCCAAGCAGTGAACTGCCAAAGGCCGCGCCGGCTATGCCTTCAGGCAAGAGCCGCGCAGAGCTGTCCTCACGAAGGCGGGCAATGAATACCTTCGAACGTAATGCGGACAGCATAGTAACGCAGAGCTAATCTGAAGTAATGAAGATCTCCCCCACAGCCCTCTAGCGCAAAGCACAATCTTGGCTAGCCGATTACCGTGGCGATAAACAAATAACGCAAGAGCAGAGTGTGCATTCTTCAGAATCTTTGCAAGTCGGCTTGAACTAGTTGGGCTCAGCATTTTCGATATCTCACGCCGGCGGGGTCTTGGCACCTGGATGCCAAAACGTACTCAGCCCTGTGTGCCGCAGCAAAGCGGTGATTGGCCGTAACCATAAAAAAGCGACTCAAGAGCCTTCATCTCTAAACGTTCGTTTTGAATGCACAAGAGCGAACCACCACGGAACGATTGAAATTAGGGGGGCGAGTACGAATGCGCTAGCTGCACCCATCAAGCCAAAGAGGGCTGCGCCGGCAAGAACCCCGACCGTCATTAATACGGCCACGAACATCCTGACTCGCACCACTAATCCCGCTGAGCCTCGAAGCCTCATTACCTGCACCATAACTTGCGCCAAAGTCTGCAGGAGATAAGCGGCGATAAGTAAAGGCGCGACAGAGCGCCCTGCTTCCCAGCTCGGTCCGAGTAGAAACTCACCCAGCCAATCGGGAATGAGCAAGACTGCCAATGCAAAGAGTCCGCAGAATATCGCTAACGCAACCAAAACAACGGGAGCCGGACTTGGCAAGATCCGGTGCGGTGTCTTCGATCTTCGGATTCGCGGAATCAAGAACACGATCAGCGCCGAATAGACGACATTCAGCGGACCCAAAATAATGGCACCGGCGCGAAGGCCTCCAGCCACAGCCAGGCTCGAAACCACAGGCACCAACGCCGTGACAGCTTGTCCGATACCATTGTTTGCGAGAAAATCGAGCGCATACTGCGTTCTCGTGACTCGTTGGTGCGCCGCCCATTTAAAGGCTCCCTTGAGCCTTGGCCTCAGTCGGGCTTGTCCGATCAAAGCAAAGCCCACGCCAAGGGTTGCGCCCAGTCCCCACCCGAGGATCGCAGACGCAATGGGAGGCACACCCAAGACAGCAATCGCCGGCGGCGCCAGTAATGTTCCGAATAGCCAGAGCGTGTCCAAAATCAACGCATTACGGGGCACTTCATCTGTGAACGCGACATACCGGAGTGAGTCGGCAAGGACCACCAACGGCATAGCGGCGGCGAAGCTCCATCCAATCCAGATGGCATCAGTTGAAGATGTAAGGCTGAACCCGACTAAGAAAACGATGCCCGAGACAGTTCCGGCGAAAACCGCTGTCGCCGAACTGAATGATCGCCAGTCGGCGGTGCTGTCAAGCTTCTCACTACCGTCGATGAGGCTGACTTCACCCAAGAATGCGCGGCTCACTCCTAAAAGAATCCACGACAAGGCATAGGCCACTGCGAACACGCCAAAGTGATCAACTGACGCATCTCGCGCAGCATATACAGACAGCGCGAGTGTGGTCAGACTTGAGACGCCCTGATCAGTCGCGAGTTCGACAACATTCCGTTTCATTTTTTGAGGCCGGACACTAATGCGTTCCAAGAATCCAAGATGGAGGAGTGACTTAACTGTTTTTCGCGAGCCCGGGCAACTTTCGCGTAGTCATAAATCGAAGTGCGGGCTCTTTCGATAGCGTGCGCAAATTCTGCAGGTACCGGCTTCGCACGTTCCCCGCATGCGAATATCGGCACCATTTCATTCATTGCGGGCATGTCCAGCACCACGACTGGCCGCCACTTTTCCGCCGCTTCAACCATTGTGTAGCCAAAGGTTTCCGCAAATGATGGATGGACAACAATATCGGCGTCCGACATGAGACGGTCTCCGCCGGCGACATATCCGAGGAGCCGGACGCGATCCGTCAAACACAGTTCCTCGATCAAGGCGCTGAGCCGGTCGTACTCCTCCCCGGCGCCTGCGATTTCCAGGCTGCATTCCTGGGAAAGGTACTGCATCGCGCGTATGGCGAGCTCCCAATTCTTGCGTCTAATCAGCGAGCCAACGCCCACCAGCCTGGCCGCAGATCGAGTGTTGGAATTATGGCCACCCGCAGCAGGTTCACTTCCAGTGACTGCGGTTACGTTAGGTATCACGGTCAGCTGCTTCAGCGGCCACACAATGCGCGCAACTGCGGCACGGTTTGATCCACTGACACAGACCGCCGCCTGCAGCCGAAACGATAAGAGACGTAGGGCAACCGCCGCGATAGTCACTCGCCACTCGTTTCGCAGCCGCCAAGGGAGAATGCTGTGCTCCCAGAGAATCAACTTGAAATCTGAGAAGACAGTTGCGGCAGCCAGCGCGACGAAAGCCCATGAGCCTGCCGCGATAACGACGGCACCCGCCTCAGATCGACTCTTCGCGATCCTGCGCAGCTTCCGCAATGCCAACAGACGTCCTCGCCATCCACCCTGCTGGTCCAACGTTGTCACTGGATACGCTGCGTTGTCAGGGGGCGCCCCAGTAATCACCACAAGCTCGACCTGTCCGGCTGGTAACAGTTCCAGCAAAGCCTCGATAGCTTTTTCCATGCCAAGACGTGGCTTCACCCGATCCGCCACGAAGACGACCTGTCTCGATAGCCGCATCATTCGATTGTCCTAACTCACGCTCCCAGGGCGGGAGTCATGGAGATCTAGCAAATATCTTTCAAAGGGCCTGTTACTGTTCTTCGTGCGGCCCCACCGAAGCTCAGCTGAATACGTTATTAGCCGCTGCAGAGCAATGGCTGATGGCACCACGGTCCATCAATAGCCTAACAATCGGGACTCGATGGCCGCTAACGTCTTCCGCCTCTTGACTTTCGGTGGGCGGTGGCCCCCACCCAAGCTTGCATAAAGGCAACCCAGGCGATCGACAACCCCGGTGATCATTGTCGAGGAGCATCCGCAATTCGTCGACACCTTTGTGAGTTATCGCACCATCCGTCGGCCGTGGCGGTTGGCGATCGCGCTTTGTCCGCAGATACTGCTGGGCGACTCCTAGCCTCGTTGCCGGTGTTGCCTCATCCAAACGATGACTAGCCAGGGACTGATTCTGTTGCAGTGCAATATGATCACATCATTCATGCGCTGCCCCGACAACTAGGTCGAGCCGCCGACGATCTCAGAGGCTGAACTGCAAGATCCTCCACGCGCTCAACCTCACCGGACTCTGGCCCCAGCATCGCCTTAGACGGGAAAACGGCGGCACACCGTTGGCGGCCCTGTTGAGATCTTTCCACTCGGTTGGGCCGTAGCAAATGGTGCTAGATTAATCGGTGACAACAAGTTCTAGATAAGGATCGTGGAGGAACGTTGGAGTTGAAAAAGGCAGTCAGAACTGCCCAGACCTACGCCGCACCCCTGGTCGATATCAAAGCGTGGGGCCAGCGAGAGCTACGTAGAATACGCCATAGCCCCTCTGATTCGTGCTATCGAGCGTTTGAGAAACTTCCGGTAGCAACCGGGCGTCAATTTCTTGATATCGGTGCCAACCGCGGACAAACCATTGATTCATTTCGTTTGTATCAAAAGGCGACTCCAATACTAGCTTTCGAGCCGAGCGCAGTTTTAGTGCGGAGACTTGTCAAGCAGTACTCTGAGGATCCTGCCGTGACCATTCATCCCTTTGGTTTAGGTCATGAAAACGGTCACTTCGACCTTTTCGTCCCATTTTACCGCGGCTTTATGTTCGATGGACTGGCGTCATTTGACTATGATTCAGCGCATGACTGGCTCAATTCGGAGCATATCTATGGATTTAAAGAACGTCATTTGAAGATCGAGAAAATACGTTGCGAAGTGCGCATATGGGACGAAGTGGAGACCTCTCCCGATCTGGTCAAGATAGACGTTCAGGGCTATGAAGCAAGCGTGTTGCGAGGTGGACTTCAGACGATACGCAATCATCGCCCGACTTTCCTCCTCGAGAATAATTCCGAATTCCTGCATGAGGATATTCTCTTCGCGGAAGGATATCGTCGCGCATCGTATACGAACAGTCGAATGATCCTGGGCGAACTGGGTGCCAAGAATACTTTTTACTTCCCAGAAGAAAAGGCCGAGGATATTCGGGCGTCATTCAGTTGACCCTGCGGTTCAAAAGTCCAGTATAGAGATCACTTCCATTAATCGGGACCGATAGAAGACGATTCTTGGAAAATCTCTGATTCAGCGTGCTATGAGCAATCGATCGCGTTTAGAGGACAACGTCGCTAACACCAACAGCTTGGTAAGTGAGCTAATTTTTTTTTTCCGCAAAAGCCAATTTTTGTTGTATCGATTGCTTGTTCTTACCCCAACAAGACGGATGCCGGTTTGTCGATATCAACGACGGCATTACGACTGCGTTCACCGTCCACCCACTGAACAACGATCTGGCTTTTCAAAGATTTGACGGACAGACTTTCATTGATGTCGCCCTCATCAGATGAAATTAGCGCAACCATGACGACGGGCAACTCCGACAGGCAATTGGCACTGAGCCACCAAGCCGGTGTCCGACCTTCCGCGGGGTCTGACCACCAACCTCTGTTGGATTCTTCGTCGCCGCGGACAGCTGAAACGGTCAGTGGTTGCGTTGCTGCGTAATGAAACCGCAGCGCCTCGGATCCCCTGCAGGAAGCTATGTGTCCATCGCTAACCGGTACGACGTCCAGGCTCGGATGTAGCGGCCAGTTCTGTTCGCACGAATGCGACCCCTTACCCGTGATGAGGTCGATAATCAGCTGCGAGCGCTCGTTCGGCGGAGCTATGAGCCAGCGCCGATGAATAACAGTGTCCCGGAGGCGCGCATAGCCGTCGTGCCTGGCGTCAACGACGCCCGCCTCTAGATCAATTCCTAAAATCTCCACCCCGGCGTGCTGCAACCACAAATACGGGCCAGCAACGACCGACTGATCCTGCCCGTCAACACAAACGGTCGAATGCGCACGCGTTCCACGCACGACGGTGCGCCAACCCGGATGGCCGTAATAGCTCCCTGTTCCTGGATCGCCGATCAAATCCTCACCGGCCTCGCTCAAAGTCACTGCCAAAGCATCTGCGTGCCCGTGCGCTGCGGTCGAGAGGTAACCGAGAGGTCCGACGTCCATCGTGATTCTGCGATTTTCGTTGCGCAACACGACCAGTCCGCCATGAGGCGCGACAAAGCTTGGCGCGCGAGCGAAGTCCGGTTCAGCAGAGCTCAGAAGCCTGTTGGACGTAGATCCAGACTGTGCGAGAGCTCTGAACCATTGTGCGTCAAGGCTGTCACGGCCCGCGTCAATCTGCGCAGCGCACCGGCCAGATGTGGCGACGATGCCAAGATGATCGTGCACCGTACGCGCCGGCTGAACACCAAGCCGCAAAGCGAATCCTTCGTCGTCGTCGCCATAACGCGGTGCTGGATCTCCTTTGCCTGCCAAAGCAGCCAAAAAGGAGCAGCTTCGGCCCAAGGCCTCTACCAGCGGAACTGGGGCCGAGCCGTCGCGCCCAATCAGGAGCGCAGTTACCAGATGGAGCAACTCGACGGTGTACAGCTGATAGCAAATCGATTGCTCAGCTGCCGCGCCGTCGGCAAGCACCTGCTTACCAGCCTCATTTGAGAGAACCTCGATTGCGGAGCGCTCCCACTTCCGAGACTCGCGTAGTTCTGGGAACATGATGGCGACAACAGCGAGACCCGCCATCTCGCCGATTAGATGGTTGTTCGCAGAGCTGAAACGAGACCGATCTTCCCAGCATCGCCGTGCGCTCTCGGACAAGACATCGACGACTCGGCGAAACCGCTCGGGCGTCAATTGAGGCGCGTCACGCAAGCCCTGCATAGCGATCGTGATGGCGATAGCGCGGAGGCCCGTTTCCATCGCGCCTGACCAGGCGATGCCGTGCCCGGGAGGATTTTGGTCGATCCAGCTATCCAGTTGCTCGAACGCCGCCGCGCAGTAGCGGTCGTCGTTCGTGAACAGCCAAGCTTGCGCCAACCAAGGCAGGTGTTGTAGCCGATGGAGCCGCCACATCAACCCCATTTTTCCCGGAAGCGTCCGAAAATTGATTCGGTCCGAAGGACGAGTCGGAAGAAGTTGCCCTGTGATCGGCTCATAATTCCAATCGATGGGGCGGCTTAGGGAGACTTCTGGATATCCGGGAAACCGAAAGCAGAGGTCAGCGACTCGATCAGCTTCACTCACCAAGTCGGCTACATAGTCTGGATGCTCTTCCGAGATACGTTGAGCCTGTTCGCGATCCAGAAGTACCGGCCGCTCTGTGCCGTCACGAAACAGTTTCAGCGCTGCTGCCCAATCTTTGGGTCCAGTTGCCAACGAGGCCCCGCTTGAAGCACTTCGGTTACGGGTAAGTCGACTGCGGGCCATACTTCTTGAACGCCAGATCAGCTCCCGGGCGTGCATGGCGCGGAGGCGACGAAAATACCACCCGACATCATGCATCCGGCAGCCCGTTGACTGCACTGCGTTCGATGATCTTGCGCCAACGTTGTTCGAATTCCCCCAGTTTCACGAGGACAAAGATACAAGCAACTCAGCTGTCCCGCCCGGTGCGGACGCGGGTATCAGTCGGTAGCCGGCTCTTCCCGAGCCTCAGGATCTGCGGCTTGTCAAAGACCGCTGGGGCCTTGGCGTTCAAGCGTCTCCAGATGAGCCTGAATGACAGCCGTCAAAGCACACACCCGTGGCAAGCGCCGACGGCTCACGGTCACCAAGACCACCGAAAGCGCTGAGCGTCAGCAGTTCCGATTTCAGCAACGAGAAGACGGCCCCATCGACGGCTGTGTCCAAGTGCGACTTGAAAAAGCTGACTCGGTGGCAACTTCCGATGCCTAGCGAGACGAGCAGCACCGAAGCGCTACTCTCTAATACCATCTCTGGCGCATCGAACCGATTGTCGCGCAAGACCGTTCACCAGGATCCCGATGATCGTCAGGTGTCACTTGCCCGAACTTCTGCCGACCCCCAATACAGCACGACGCAAGGCCGTGCGGCCGCACTTGTACTTGCCGAAATCCTTTTCGTCTCTTTACCTTCAGCTCGGCTCGACCAGCCACAGTGAGCGGCGAAGTTTGCTCAGACGATCGAGCAGCGAAGTTGCTTCCCTATAGTGGAACTCTTTGCGAACTCAGGTCGGTAGCTACTGTGCGCCTCCTTGCGAGGGGCGCCACCGACAACGACCGTGATGAACCGCCGAAGCGTCCGCGTTGAGAAGAACCCGAATACCCCCGGCGTGTCGCAACGCGTGACCCGTCTGGGCCTATTCGGAGCCGCGGCGAGCGACTTACCGGAATCTGTCGAGGTTCCTGGCTAGCCAGGAACCGCCGACGTTCTTCGGCCCGCTGGCGATAGACCTTCCCGCTATCGACGTATCGCGGCAGGCGTCGCCACGCACTACGACGCCACGGCGAGATCATCCGAACATCGATCTCCGCAGGTCGAAGGCACTATCACCGCAGAACCGCATGCCCGTGAGAGGCCAGAACAGACTCGATAGGCCGACCCTGAACCACCTCTGTTCGAGTGCAGCTCATCGAGCAGAGCACACGTTGCCAAAGCAGATCGCTGCGCGCTTTGCTGGCCCATCCCGAAGAGTCCAGCTAAGACAGCAATACCGATAAATTCCTCTGAGCTTGGCACTTCGCTGTCGGGCACAGCCACTTGCCGAACCGCGGCGTCGGGCCCGAGAAACGCAGTCACCGCCCCAAACGACGACTGGTCATCGCGGCCTCGGCGCTCCGCTGTTGAGCAACAGAATCTTGCGATAGGGGGTGCATCACAGCGACATCGGCACCTGATTACCTTGCCCCACAGGAAGTTTGATCCCTCGGCCACTAGAGCAGGAGCGCCGCACCACTTCGCGGCGCGTGAATCACATGTCGACGCCGAAAGCGGTACCCTGCGACGGGCAGCGCGATCCAGCGTCCAAGCATCGCCACTTCAGACCCCAACGGTCGAGCAGCCTGCACACTTACTCGGACGGTGCACGTTGATCCGACGGCAACACTTGAATTCTTCTAAGATCATCGATGACAGGGGGGCATATGAAGATAAGCATCTTCGGCTTGGGTTACGTTGGTGCCGTTTCGGCGGCATGCTTGGCGTCTGACGGCCACGACGTAGTCGGCGTCGACCCCAACCAAACAAAAGTCGACCTCATAAACGCCGGTCAGACGCCAATTATCGAAGCTGATATCGGCGAAATGATCGCGACCGAAGTGAAGTCCGGCCGACTCCACGCGACCACCAATGCCGCCGAAGCGGTTCACGCCAGTGATCTTTCGTTGATCTGCGTTGGTACGCCTAGCCAGCTGAACGGGAATCTTGATCTCAGCTACGTGCGTCGCGTATGCGAACAGATCGGCGAGGCGCTCCGGGAAAAGGGCTCCTACCATGTCGTCGCGGCTCGGTCGACAATGCTGCCGGGGAGTATGCGCGGTGTCGTGATCCCCACTCTCGAAACCGCCTCCGCGAAGGTGGCCGGCACCGACTTCGGTGTTTGCAATAATCCGGAATTCCTCCGCGAAGGTACCGCAGTGTGGGATTACTATCATCCACCTAAAACTGTGATTGGTGAGACGGATGCCAGAGCGGGCGAACCACTGGTCACCCTTTATGGTGACCTAGATTCGCCAGTGATCCGCACATCAGTAGAAGTCGCTGAGATGGTGAAATATGCCGACAACAACTGGCATGCAGTAAAAGTCGCTTTTGCCAACGAAATCGGCTCGATCAGCAAAGCTGCCGGAATCGACGGCAGACAGGTAATGGAGATCTTCTGTAAAGACACTAAACTCAATCTGTCGGCGTACTACATGAAGCCCGGCTTTGCATTCGGCGGTTCATGCCTACCAAAGGACGTGCGTGCGCTGACCTATAAGGCCCGCGATCTGGACCTTGATGTGCCGCTGCTCAATTCGATCCTGCCGTCCAACCGCCGCCAAGTCGATCGCGCGATAACGATGATCACCTCGAAAGGTAAGCGCAAGATCGGAGTTCTGGGGTTTGCGTTTAAAGCCGGCACCGACGACCTGCGCGAATCGCCTATCGTCGATGTGATCGAGCACCTTCTCGGAAAAGGATACGACCTCCGGTTGTACGACAACAATGTCAGCATGGCAGCGCTGACGGGAGCAAACCGCGACTATATCCTCAATCACATTCCGCATATATCCAGACTGATGGTGGAAACTGTCGACGAGGTGATGGAGTTCGCAGAGACCATTGTGGTAGGCAACGGCGCCGACGAATTTAGATCTGCAGTTGAAAGCGCACGAAACGACCAAATGGTAATCGATCTCGTGCGGGTGGATGAACGTGTCAGCGATAACAACTACGATGGGATCTGTTGGTGAGGTCAGCGTTACCAGATCGGCGGGGCGGCGCGAAGCGCGTTCTGATCTTGGTCGAAAATCTACCCTCGCCATTCGACCGACGTGTGTGGCAAGAGGCTACTACGTTGCATGCCCACGGTTGGCAGGTCAGCATAATCTGCCCTACAGGCAAAGGTTACGAACAAACGCGAGAAATTGTTGACGGGATTTATATCTACCGCTATCGCCTGCCGACCGAGGGAAATGGAGCTCTCAGCTATCTGGCTGAATACTCCACGGCACTTTGGCATACTTTCCGTTTGGCTTTCAAAGTGCGAAATGAGCGCGGTTTTGATGTCGTGCATGCCTGCAATCCGCCTGACTTCCTTTTCCTGGTGGGCGGATTCTTCAAGATTTTCGCCAAGACCCGTTTCTTATTTGATCACCATGACATCAACCCCGAGCTATATGAAGCAAAGTTCGGGCGCAGGGACATTTTTTGGAAACTGATGGTTTGGCTAGAACGGGCGACATTCCGAACGGCCGATATCTCAATCGCAACGAACGAGTCCTACCGCCGAATCGCTATTGAGAGGGGCGGTATGGATCCTCAGCGCGTATTCGTGGTGCGCAGCGGGCCGATGCTTGACCGGCTCAAGATCGTTCCCGCCAAGCCCGCGTTGAAATGCGGCAGAAAGTACTTGGTCGGCTATGTAGGTGTGATGGGCAAACAAGAGGGAATCGACCTCCTCTTGCTCGCAGCTAAGCACATCGTGGAGGACATGGGTCGTGAGGACGTACACTTCGGCCTGGTCGGAGGTGGTACTTCGCTGGATGAGATGCAGCGTCTCGCAGTCACTCTCGGCGTCGCGGACTACGTCACCTTCACCGGCCGCGTTCCCGATGACGAACTCCTCGACATGCTCAACAGCGCGGACGTCTGTGTCAATCCAGACGTGGCGAATGAAATGAATGACAAGTCGACGATGAACAAAATCATGGAGTACATGGCACTCGGCAAGCCGATCGTCCAGTTCGACCTGACCGAAGGTCGATACTCAGCCGGTGAAGCGTCGCTATACGCGGCGAAGAACGATGCAGTTGACATGGCACAAAAGATCACGGAGCTCCTCGATGACCCGGAGCGCCGAGAACGAATGGGCGCGTTCGGCTTAACCCGTGTGCAGGATGAACTTGCGTGGGAGTACGAGGTACCCAATCTGCTCCGTGCATATGACGCTGTAATCGCCGGCACTAAGCCCTGACTTCCATCTTCAGTGTCCATCCGTTGACCGGCCTTTTTTGGGCGTTACAGCGCGCATCCCTCTTAGCGGGAGCCTCGACGTGGCCGCAACGCGGCGCCCGTTGACCAGCAACGGCGCATCGACGCGGTCTCGTGATCTCGCGAGTAGGCGGCGAACGCCACCGACAGCTGCCTTCACACTGGGGGCTCTCTGAGCCACGCGCAGATTCTCTCCGCAAACCATCTAGGCCGCTGCAACGGAATGCCATGCCCACACCCGTCAATGATCGCCAGACGGCTACCCCGAAGTGCGTTATGGAGGAGTTGAGCAGAGACCTGCATAACATCTCGCTCGCGCTCCCCTGCAAGTATCAAGGACATGCCAGGAAAGTACGGCCATTCTGGAGGGGGTGAAAAGCGCATGTTCTCACCTACCGCGGCAAGCAGTGTCTCCTTGGAAAGATTCGAGGACGTGCGGAGGTATTCGGTCATGAGCCCTGCCGGGACAAAAAGCGCCTTGGCCTGTTGTTTGGCGAACCAGTGATGTTTTGCGAGGTTAGCCGTCGCGGCGAGCAGAGCAAGTGTCAAGGCGGGCGCCCGGCTGGGCTTAGCTTGAGCACTCACTACTGCGACGCGCTCAACGAGGTCTGGTCGTCTTGAGGCGAGCAGCACCGCAAGTTGAGCGCCGAGTGAGAACCCGACGACTGCCACCTGGGTAGTCGCCTCTTTCTCGATGAGGTAGATCAGCTCCGAAACCGTCTGATCATGGGATTGGTAGGTCTGATCGGCGCTGTGATCGTGACCAGGTAGATCCGGGACGATAAAGCGTGCTCCCGTGGTCATGTGCCCGACGGTTGGATTCCACATCCAACCGCCAACGCCTCCGCCGTGAAGGAGCAGCACTGGGCGGTCGTCGGCCCGCCCAAAAGTCTCGATATACAAGCACACCGCCTCAATCGCCCCCACCGATTCGCCATGCTGCGATCTCGTGTCGATGTGGTGTCAGCACAAAGTCGCCGGCAGCCTATACCAGGCGGAACGATTGCTCGCTCTTCGCAGTCGAGGGTGTAGTGGTATTGCGGAAGCGTTCTGTTCTTGGCAAGAAGTGTCAGGGGGCGCGCAGGGCTACGCGCGTTTGTGTCTGTGCCGCCCCGCACTTCTTTTTTAGTCGGCGTAGCAACAGATCCAGCGCGCGGGTGTCCGGGACGTATGCCCGCAGTAGGTAGTCGTAGGGGCCGGTCATGTGGATTGCCTCAACGACCTGTCGGTCGGTCTCGATTAGCGTGGTGAAGGTGTCGTAGTCGGTCTCGGTATCGAGGCGGACGTCGATGAAGACCTCAAGGCCGCCGCGAGGACCGGGTACGTCCTGGCCGGCGAGGATGGTGTAGCCGAGGATGACCCCGTCGGTTTCCAGCCGTCGCACCCGGGCCGCCGTGGCGTTCGTGCTCAGCCCAACCCGACGGCCAAGCTCGCTGAACGAACGGCGGGCATTCTCCCGAAGCAGTCCGAGAATCTGCTCGTCTATCCGATCCATGCTTGGCAGATTAGCTGCACCGCGGTAAATCTGTCGGTGCCGCTAGCGGACACTTCCTCACACTGGGCCAATGCTGGATGAGATGTGGACCCCGGCCGCCGCGGGGGTCGTCGCCGGACTCGGCGTGGCGATGCCGTTGGGCGCAATCGCGGCGCTGTTGTTGCGTGAGGGACTGGTGAATGGGTTCCGTGTGGCCGCCGGCGCAGCCGCCGGGATAGCGACGGTAGACCTGGTCTATTGCGCCATCGCGGCGCTGACCGGCGCGACGTTCGCTCGGGTGATCGATGATCACCGCGGAGCCTTCCTGCTCGCCTCGGGACTGTTGATCGTCGCAATAGGCTTGAGGCAGCTGTGTCAGGGCCTGAAGCAAGATTCCCGAGTAGCGCAGGAAGTCGAACGAGCCTCTGCGCGCAGGGCGTTTGGCCGGTTCGTTGGACTCACCGCGATCAACCCAATCACTCTGGTGTACTTCGTCGCCTTGTCCGGCGCGGTGACCACTTCCGGTGGCTCATGGGTCGGGTCAATCATCTTCGCCGTCGCGGTCGGCGGTTCCTCGCTCGCCTGGCAGCTCCTACTCGCCGGGGTCGGTTCGAGCGTCGGTGCGTCGGTGAGCCTGAGCGCTACTCGCGTCATCGGTGTCATCGCTTCGCTACTCATCCTCGCTCTGGGCGCCGTAGTCCTGATCAATGGCTCTGCGGCACTGGGATAATCGTGGCTTGAACGGTTCCAGATTCCGTGGTGGCCAATCGCGTCATCGGGAGCCGCGACGTGTCTGATGTGGGCTTCTCCGGTCCTGATCTAAGCGCGTTCTGCCTCGTCGAGGAGCTCGGCCTCGTGGTTACCGGCCAACATCTCGGACGCGACCGCGCGGTGCTGGCCTGTCGCGTTGTCGACCCGGGCGATGGATCAGATGCGTGGTGCCGTCGCTGCGGGTGCGAGGGCAGAGTGCGGGACACCGTGGCCCGGTCGCTGGCGCACGAGCCGTTTGGCTGGCGCCCGACCACGCTGGTGGTCACGATCGGCCGCTATCGCTGCATCGGGTGCGGCCACGGATGGCGCCAGGACATTAGCCGCGCGGCTGAGCCGCGGGCGAAACTGTCGCGCCGTGGGCTGCGGTGGGCGTTGGAAGCCAACGTGGTCCAGCATCTCACCGTCGCCCGTGCCGCCGGAAGGGCTCGGGGTCGCGTGGAACACCGCCAACGACGCCGTCCTGGCCGAGGGCAAACGCGTCCTCATCGACGAACCGAGTCGGTTCAATGGCATCACCACGATCGGCGTCGACGAACACGTGTGGCGTCACACCCGACGCGGCGACGAGTACGTCACCGTGATCATCGACCTCACCGCAGTACGTGCTGGCACCGGCCGAGCCCGGCTTCTGGTCATGGTCGAAGGCCGCTCGAAGCGCGTATTCAAGACTTGGTTGGCCGAGCGTTCCGCCGCGTGGCGCGACAAGTGTTGAGGTTGTGGCGATGGACACCTTCACCGGGTTCAAGACCGCCACGGCTGAGGAACTCCCCGGCGCGATCGCGGTGATGGACACGTTCCATGTGGTCCGCCTGGCCGGCGATGTGGCCGGACCGCTGCCGCCGGCGGGTGCAGATGGCGATCCACGGACACCGCGGGTTCAAGGACTACCCGCTATATTCTGCCCGCCGGACGTTGCATACCGGCACTGGGTTGCTCACCGACAAGCAGCAGGCCAAGCTCAACGGCCTCTTCAAGGACGACCGGCACGCCGAAGTCGAGGCGACCTGGGGCATCTACCAACGCATGATCGCGGCCTACCGTGACCCCGACCGCTCCCGGGGTCGCGAGCTGATGGTCAAGCTGATCGAGTCCATCAGCACCGGGGATGCCCGAAGCCCTTACCGAACTCATCATCCTCGGCCGGACGCTGATCGAGCGTGCCGCCGACATCGTGCCGCCGACATCTTGGCCTACTTCGACCGGCCCGGTACGTCTGTCGGTTCCACCGAAGCCATCAAGGTTGCCTCGGACACCTCCCCGGATCCGCCCTCGGCTTCCGCAACCTCACTAACTACATCGCCCGATCCTTACTCGAGACCGGCGGGTTCAGGTCGCACCTACCCCTCAGATTGTGAAGAGCCCGATTCCTACAAGGATGGCGGCGTCACCGGTTTCTGAAAACTGGCCCCCTGCGGATCGGTGGGCCCTAAGGCTTGTCGCAAAACGCCCCCCACCGGGAAGCGGTATCCAGATGACGCGACGGGACCGCAAACGACGGCTGGTGTTGGACCAAAGCGGACACGATTCCAGATCGATGGCCCGCATGCGCAACATGCTGCGCACCTCGGCGGGTTAGACCCCTCGTCGAACCCGGACGAACCTAGATCCAGTGACGGCCCCGCAGTGTCATGCGAGCACTACGACAACACAATTCCGGACACCACGTTCGGCAGCTGTCCTACTGAGCGCTCACCCCTGACTCTCGATCTCGAGAGCCTTTCGGATATCAAGACCCGCTGGACTTTGCGGCGTCTTTAGCGGACGACTTCTGCGAAGGTCGCAGGTCGCTGTCTTCGCCGTAGTAGCTGTAGCTGTAGGACGTACTTCCGCGCGTAGGCAACATGGTGAAGACCGCGCCAAGTACAGACGCGCCGACATCTTCGAGATTCCCAACCGCATGTGCGAGTTGATCGCGCTTGGTCTGTCCGAATCGCGATATGACAAGCACGCCGTCGGAATTGGCTGCCAGTATCGCGGCATCCGTGACTGCCAGCAGCGGAGACGAATCCACGATGACGTAGTCGAATTGTTCCCGCAGTTCTGCCAACATATTCTTGGCTGCCTGTGAGCCGAGCAGCTCACTTGGATTCGGCGGCACTGTACCCGCAGTGAGAACAGTCAATCCTGGAAAAATCGTCTTCTGCAGCGACTCGTCAAGCGATGCTGCGCCACTGAGAACCGTGCTGAACCCTACCGACCCAACCAAGTCAAGGTATTTATGCAAGGAAGGACGGCGCATATCGCCATCGATGAGCACTACGTTGTGCTCAGCCTCAGCCAGCGCTAGCGCTACGTTGATCGAAGTTGTGGACTTGCCTTCAGCAGGTGTGGAGCTGGTTATAACAATAACGCGCGGCGGGTTGTCGACCGCCAGGAACTGCAGATTAGTTCTGAGCTTTCGGAATGCTTCGGCGATGCCCGAGTTATCGGTCTCGAAAGATATTGCCGCATGTTTTCTACGTTCTTTGTCGAGCGGAATACTGCCGATGACTCCGGCTCCGGTGATCTCTTCCAAGGTCTCCCGGGTCTTTACCGTGTTGTCGAGTACATCGCGTAGAACCGCAACACCAATGCCCAGCAGTAATCCAATTGCAACGCCTATCGCAATGTTCCGCCCGGGTTTCGGAACCACGGGACCGTCCGGGATCGCCGCACGCTGCTCGACGATTACGCGAGTGTCCGGCCGTGCGCCACTCTCCGGAGTTTCCAATTCGCGCGCCATTACGACGAACTCATCGGACAATGCGTTAGCAATATCGCGTGCCCGGACAGGCGACTCGTCCTGAACCTTCACATCTATAAGGACCGTATCGGGCTTTGCCGTCGCCTTGATGTTCGTAAGGAGGTCCTGAGCCGTCATGTCCAGGCCCAGCTTGTCGATGGTTCGTTGAGCAATAGTTTCACCCATAAGAAGCTCGGTGTACGAAAGTACTCGCTCTTGTGAGAGCCGATTGCCTTGATACAACTCGTTTGCCGATGACCCAGCCGACGTCGATACATAAAGCCTCGTAGATGCTTCGTACAGTGGCGTCGTCAGCAGAGTAATTACGACTGCACCGAGTACAGAAACGAGTGTTATCACGCACACCGTGATCCACCGAACACGGATCACCTTTGTGAGGTCCTGAAGATTCAACGCCACCCCTTACCGCTAATGCTTACAGCCATGGCCCATCCGACAGTGAAGAAGTCTGCGGGCTCGACAAAATCTGAAATCCGTTTGGGCATGCAATCCGGTCCAGCAGCAAACTAAAGTTCGTGCTTCCGTATGTGGAAAGTATAAGGCGTCTTGGCTCATTACGGGCATTGAGGAACAGCCACCTTGGGCGTCACGGCGTCAACTAACGGTTGCACCGGAACCCTTGCTGCGCCTGGCGCTGTCGGCTCCGAAAGTCGGAAGGTCAATTCACCGGATTTCCCGGGAGGTATCGATACCTGCACCACAAAACTGGGGTGCCCGCGTTCCATCTCCTGAAAGGCAGGTACCCTCTTCCCGTTCGAGAGAGCGCTTATCAGGTTCGTGCCTGTAGTTGTAAGAAGCCGAACCGATGTCAACATGGTTCCCCGCGGAACATCGAGCGCTGACTTCGATGTAAATCCAAGCTTTCCCGCGACATATTCCGGCAGACTCGCTACATCCTGCACTGTATTCGTCAGCCGAACTGTCACGGTTGACATTCGCGTATCGCCATCACAGCCGTCAGCAACATATTCGATCTGGCGATCGAGGTAATAATCCATCTTGTTACCGCCAAGATTGTTGATTATGACCTCGGCATATGGTGCTGGATCATCGGGAATTATGTGAGCCAGCGGCGTCTGTTCGAGCACTGCTTGGTCGGCCGGCACCGAACTCCACACGGAGATACGACGTTCACTGACGGCCTTACCCAGTGCATCGAGCAGCTTTCTCGGGGACTGCACTGGTCCGGTGATTTTCCGAACGACTTGAGTGGCAATTTCTTGGAGATATTGCTTGCGGGCCGCTTGATCATCAGGAAAGCGGGTGTAGATAGTCGACTCTGTCAATTCGATGACATTATCTTTAGTGATCGTTTCACCGTCTGGCATGGTGACTGGCCCCGTCGCTTCGAGCAGATAGCTCAGAGCTACTGGATCGATAGCGATGACCCCATCGACATTCTGGCCGGATTCCTGCGCCCACATAGATTTCCAAATCTGGGCCGCATAAGGAAAGTGTGAACTTTGGTTACTGTTCCGGATATCGATCGTGGGATTGGTGAATCCGTACTGCTGGGCAAATTCAGGACCAAGATCAAGCGGGGAGAACGCCTTACCAAAGGTGGTATTCGGCCCCAAAGTATCTACGGTCGCCTTGCCATTATCGAAACGCAGAATGCCCCATCCACCGAGCAGCCCACCAGTGCCGCGAGCTTCAGCGTTGGTTTGGAATCCCATGAAGTAGGTGCGCGGTCCGTCGGCTCCCAGCATGGACGGAGCGACGCGCGCCGCTAGAGAAGTATTTCTCAGTAACGCCGCGATGTTGGCGGTCTGATTCTGAACCTGAGTCCGCGCTTCACCGATCACCGAGAGGTACGCGGGATCAGAGATTGACTTCGCCTGGACGTCGAGGCTTTCGGCGTCCGTCGCCAACTTGGTGAGCACTGGCTCTTCCTTGCGCAGCGCCTGAACATCCAACCGTCCGTTGGCGAGGAGCTGATCGGGTGCCACGGTCGCGCCGGCGTCTGCCGCAGGTTTCAACACCTTTGTCGCAAGGCCCAGCACTACGTCCGCTATCTGTTGGCTGGTCTCGAAAGGACTGCCCAACCACGGTACGGAGGAGGCGATACTCCAAGACAGGGAGTGGGTTGTGTCTCGGGCTGCCTGCGCATGAAACTGCGCATCTGCCGCAAAGCGGGATGCATCGCTCGGCTTTCCTTGCAGCAGTGCGTCTTTGGCCTGTTGCGCGCTATGCCGCGCCTCTTCAAGACTCGCTTTAGCGGCCTGCGCCTTGAAACCGAGCCAGCAACCGAAAGCCACGACCACAGCCAGCACGGCGAGCGTCGCCCAGGCGGCAGTCCGGCGACTGAGCCAGTGCGGCTCCCCATCGTTGTCATGTTCGGTCAGATCATCATCGTCGCCGTTCGGATCATCCCTGAACGGTCGTCGAGAGAAAATACTCAAGTCAAAGTTTCCCGTGCTCGGGTGTGGACTGCCTCAACAAACGGCCATCCACAACGGTGCAAAATCCGAAACGGCGCGATTCGTCATATGACGAATCGCGCCGTACGGACTAGCAACAGACGGTCTCGCGTCGGACGGAACTACCAGCTAGCTAGTTACTAGACGGCGTAAGGACCGACCTGGAAGAACCGCGCAACACCGTTGGCGACTGCGACGATCGTGTTACCGATAAACGACAGCGTTTGGTAGACAATGTTCGCAAAGAACTTGACGATTCCCGTGATGGGGTCGACCGCGAAGGCGGCGAAATCATCGCCGACTGCGGACGAGACGTCGCCCGGCGTGGCCGAGTTGACCGGAACGATCCAATCCTCGACCGTACTTCCCAGCGCCTGGCTGATCGGAGCGAAGCTGACCGACGGCGCAGCCTCGGCGACGGCCGGCGTCAGCGTTGCAGCGGCCAAGACCGTCGCGACAGCTGCCGTACCTAGCTGGAGCTTAGCTGCAGAAAATTTGGTGGCAATGGTGGACATTGTCCCCCCCTTTGGTGGGCTAGATATGTGTGCAGTTGCTGTCTGTGTTGCTGAAATTCCCCTGTGAATTGAGGAAAGAATCTCAGACTGCACAGGTCTTGTCAACACGAAACGGTGGCGTTGCCAGGCGCTTTGCCCTTCGGTAACCGGACGTTGGCCGCAGCGCGCTCTCGCCGCGACAGCCGCGCCTGGCGAGTTGCTGGCAATCATCAGCCGGAGACAGCGGACACCTGCGCACTGCACGCTAGAGCAGATATTTGCCAGCAGCCTTTCGTTGCTACGGTTTGGTCACGTCAGGTATCTAAATCAGATGGTGTCTGCATCGCCATATCGGCATCAGCGGTTCCGGCTGCCAACCGGCTTTGGCGAGGAGTTAGAACATCGGTTACCAGAGGTAAGTAAAGTCCGACGATGCTGCCGGTTGTCTCTCGCCCCGGTTTTGCTTGAGAGGGCCGGCTCAGATTCCCGACCCATCGCTGTGCGGCGATGACGACCGCCAGGCGCTGAGGATCTCGCGATCCACTGTCACGTGCAGTCCCGCCGCTGAGAATCCACCGGCACTTGGGGGCCTTGGCCATACCGAAAACAAAACCCCCGCTCTGGGAGCGGGGGTCCGTCGTGAGCGCTAAATCTAAGCCGCAGCCCCCGGCTTCAGGTACGTCACCAGGCTCACGTCGATCGACTCGTCCACGAAGTAGAACTGGCAGCCGGTCAAGTACTTCATGTAGCGGT
Source organism: Mycolicibacterium komossense (assembly GCF_025822605.1). Taxonomy (GTDB): domain Bacteria; phylum Actinomycetota; class Actinomycetes; order Mycobacteriales; family Mycobacteriaceae; genus Mycobacterium; species Mycobacterium komossense. The sequence continues at coordinate 553,032 of NZ_JACKTY010000029.1, forward strand.
CGTAGTTCTCTACACCGGCCGCCGCGATCGCCTCGTCCTTATGGTTTTCCAGCCGAGCGGCCCAGATGCCCAGCGTCTTGATGTAGTGGTTACGCAGCGACAGCGGTTCCGGGACGACGAAGCCGGCCTTCTCGCCGTGGGCCACCATCATGTCGGTGCTGGGGATACGACCGCCGGGGAAGATTTCCGTGATCATGAACTTGATGAACCGGGCCATCTGGAACGTCAACTTCTTGCCACGGGCCTGCAGGTTATCGGGGTGGTAGCTGACGCTGCTCTGAATCGTCATCCGGCCGTCGTCGGGCAGGATGTCGTAACAGGTCCTGAAGAAATCGTCGTAGCGCTCGAAGCCGAAGTGCTCGAAGGCCTCGATCGACACGATGCGGTCGACCGGCTGGTGGAACTGCTCCCAGCCCTCCAGACGGACGTCGAAGGTCCGGTCACTGTCGAGGCCGCCGAGCAGCTGGTTGCAGTAGGCCTGCTGGTTCTTGGACAGGGTCAAGCCGATCACGTTGACGTCGTACTTCTCCATGGCGCGCTGCAACGTTAGGCCCCAGCCGCAGCCGACCTCCAGCAACGTCATGCCTGGCTTGAGGTCTAGCAGGTCCAGATGCTGATCCACATTGGCGATCTGCGCCTCAGACAGCGTTGCTTCCGGATGAGTGAAGTACGCGCAGCTGTACTTGCGCGTCGGATCCTGAAATACCCCGAAAAAGTCGTCCGACAGGTCGTAATGCGCCTGAATGTCCTCGAAATGCGGTCGCATCTCGGCGGTTGTGGATGGTTTATCAGCCATCTGCGTGTATTGCCTTTCCTGGTACTTCCCAGCCCGTATGCGGCGTGCCTGTGACGAACGCCATACACCGCGTTGCGTCGATGCTAGCCCGCCGGAACCTCGTGGATGCCCGACGACGCGGGGATCAAACCTACTTCTGCTTCTCCAGCGTGAACTGGCAAACGTCGACCTGTCCCTGGCGGAACATCTTCGCGCAGCCGGTCAGATACTTCATATAACGCTCGTAGACCTCTTCGGACTGGATCTCGATGGCCTCGTCCTTATGGGCTTCCAGGGCGGCGGACCAGGTATCGAGGGTCCGCGCGTAATGCGGCTGCAGGTGCTGCGTCCGGGTCAGTGTGAACCCACCCTCGGCGGCGCGCTCCTCCACCATCGGAATCGACGGGAGTCGTCCGCCCGGGAAGATCTCGGTCATGATGAATTTGACGAACCGCGCCAGCTCGAATGTCAGTGGAATACCGAGTTCCTTGGCGTGCACCGGGTTGAATCCGATGATCGTGTGCAGCAGCATCACGCCGTCATCAGGCAACGCGCCGTAGGCCATCTTGAAGAAATCCTGGTAACGGTCGTGCCCGAAGTGCTCGAACGCTCCGATCGACACAATCCGGTCGACGGGCTCGTCGAATTGCTCCCAGCCCTCCAGTAACACCCGCTTGGTGCGGGGGCTGTCCATCTCGTCGAACTTCTCCTGGACATGGGCTGCCTGGTTCTTGGACAGCGTCAGTCCGATGACGTTGACGTCGTATTTCTCCACTGCGCGGCGCATAGTGGCACCCCAGCCGCATCCCACGTCGAGCAGGGTCATGCCGGGCTGCAGACCCAGCTTGCCCAACGCCAGGTCGATCTTGGCCAGCTGCGCTTCTTCCAGAGTCATGTCGTCGCGCTCGAAGTATGCGCAGCTGTACGTCTGGGAGGGATCGAGGAAGAGGGCAAAGAACTCGTCAGAGAGGTCGTAATGGGCCTGGACGTCTTCGAAATGGGGCTTTAGTTCTTTGGGCATGGCGGGTCACGCCTTCCTGATTGGTTCAGAGGCGGACGAAGCGTTCCCCGAAACGCAGCAGTGATCCACCCCTGATGCATGTCGCCAGAATGCTAGCTGATCAGCACTCAACCAGCCGAATCTAGCACGTCAGAGGACCTGGCCCGGCCCTCGGAGAAGGTTACGTCGAGTTCGCCGACGACCTGGTCCCACAGTGGTTCAGGCAGTTCATGGCCCATCCCGGGGAACAGCACGAAGCGGGCGTGACGGATCGATGTCGCGATCGCGCGACCGCCGTGGGGCCGCATCAATTTGTCCGCCAGACCGTGGATGACCACGGTGGGAACGGTGATCTGCCGGTCGTAGCGTCGCAGGCTGCCGCTGCCCATGATCGCGCCGAACTGCCGGGCGATACCCACGGGGTAATAGCTGCGGTCGTAACCTTCCGCAGCCTCGGCGCGGATCTGCTCCTCGGGCGCGGGATAAGCGGGGCTGCCGATGACCCGGGTGACTCGGACCGCGTTGTCGATGATCGCTTCGCGCGGTGAACCCGGCGGCGGCCCCTTGATCACGGAGAATAACGCGCGCGGCGCCGGCGGTGGCAGAGCCGACTGGTTGTTGCTGGAGAAGATCACGGCCAGCGAAAGTGTCCGTGGGGCGTGCCGAGCCGCGAAGACCTGGGCGATCATCCCACCCATCGAGGCGCCGACGACGTGCGCGCGGTCGATGTCCAGCTGGTCGAGCACCGCCGCGGCGTCGTCGGCCATGTCCTCCAGGGTGTACACCGCCGTACTGCGAATACCGAGAAAGGACCGCAGCATGCGCGGGTACTGGGAGCCGGGTGCCCGCAGTCCGTCCAGCTTGCTGGACAACCCGACATCGCGGTTGTCGAAACGGATGACGCGATAACCCCGATTGACCAGCTTCTCGCAGAAACCCTTGCGCCACAACAGAAGTTGCGCCCCGAGGCCCATGATCAACAGAACCGCCGGATCCGAGCGTTCGCCCATCTCCTCGTAGTAGATGTCGAGGTCACCCGACTTCGCGTAACCGCCTCTCACGTCCACCGATATGCCTCTAGACCTCTAGTTCGTTCTTTTTGGTCTCGTCTTGATGCTCGCGGCTGACATCCACCATGAAGTTGGCGAAGTAGCCCATCAACTGAGGGTCCGACATCATCTGCCAGCGCGGCGCCAGCAGCTTCATATAGCGCTCGACATAGAGGAACTGCTTGCCGATCAACACCAGCTCGCGCGGAAGCTTCACGTCGTAGGCGTCGGCCAGCGTCGAGAGCTGCCTGCCGATGTCGGCATAGGACATGTCTCCCAGCGTCGACAATGTCAATGGGGTGGCGAAAGCCTCGAGATCCTTGGCTGCTTCCTGCTCGGGCTTGGTGGTGCCCACAGCACCCATCAGGACGACGATCTTGCCCGCGGCGGCGTGGTCCTTCTTCACCAACAGCGCATACACCAACTCGCGCAACAGCCAGCGGGTCCGCGGGTCGATGCGGCCCATGATGCCGAAGTCCAGGAAGACGATGCGTCCCTGATCGTCGACCAGGAGATTGCCCGCGTGCAGGTCTCCGTGGAACAGGCCGTGCTTCAGGCCACCCTCGAAAACGCTGAACAACAGTGCCTTGACCAGCTCGGTGCCATCGAAACCAGCCTTGCGGATGGCCGCGACGTCGTCGATGCGCACGCCGGTGACGCGCTCCATCGTCAGCACTCGCTCGGTGGTGAAGTTCCAGTGCACCTGGGGGACCCGGATGTTCTTACCCAGCGTTGACCCCTGCAGATGCGAAATCCACGCGTCCATCGACTGGGCTTCCAGGCGGAAGTCGAGCTCCTCGGCGAGGTTGTCGCTGAAATCGGCCACCACATCCTGGGCGGACAGCCGGCGGCCCAGCTTGGCCAGCTCCACCATTTGGGCGAACCGCTTGAGGATCTGCAGGTCGGCGGCGATCCGGCGGCGGATACCCGGGCGCTGAATCTTCACGACAACCTCTTCGCCGCTGTGCAGCGTCGCGAAATGGACCTGCGCGATGGATGCCGAGGCGATGGGTGTGGCGTCGAAGCTCTTGAACAATTTCGACGGCTCGTCGCCGAGCTCCTGTTTGAACAGTTTGTGCACTTCTTCGGGGTCCGCCGGCGGTACCGAGTCGAGCAAACTGCGGAACTCCCGGGACATCGGCTCGCCGAAAGCGCCTGGGCTGGACGCAATGATCTGGCCGAACTTCACGTAGGTCGGGCCCAGGTCGGCGAAGGTCTTGGGGATCTCGTGGATGAACTTGCCTTGCAGTGATCCCGGTTTGGTCAGCTTGCTGAGAAAGCGTGCGCTGGTGCGGGTGAGTTGCCAACCCGTCACGCCGACGCGAGCCGCCTCGATCGGCAACGGCACCCGATCCAGCTTGGCCGCCTCGCGGTGTTTGGTCGGAGTCATAGTTGCAGTGTGCCAAATTGGCCAGGTCTAGCCCAATGTTGTGATGGATTGGCGGCGTTCCGCGGCGCGGGAAATCGTCGTCGCTGACGTGCCCAAAGGCAACCTAGGTGGTGACTTGTCGTCGCTCGCATGGAAGGGTGAGGCCGTCTGTGGTTAACAAAGTTCGGCGATTGTCGGAGTAGTTACTACGCGCGTATCGCATGCTGTACGACGTCAATAGTTGTCAAGACCGGAGGTCCCGATGAGCTTCACCGTCCGCATCGCTGGAGTGTTCGCTTCAGCATTGGCCCTGCTGGCCTCGGCTGGCGGACTCTCCTCTGCAGCCGGCGATCCCCTCATCGGAAAGACCTATGCGGAGGCCTCCTCGGCGGTCGCGAGTTGGAACGGGACACCGAAGATCTCCACCGTCGTGGGCAGTCGGCTGGCCACTGATGACTGTCTGGTCTCCTCCTGGCAGAAGTCCAGCGCCCTCGACAGTGCCGGAAACCGGCAGCGATACATCTTCTTGATCAACTTGAACTGCAATGACTTGCTCGCATCTGCGGGATCTCCGGGCAACTCCATCACCAGCCCGGTGGGCCAGCATCAGAACGAGCTGCTCAAGTCCGCCGAATGGTGCTCCGAGCCCGAGCAGGCCGAGTACGCGCCGTGCGCCCCATTCTGTGCCCGCAACGAAGGAATGTGCACCGCCAACTTCTGAGAACGGCGTGCTGATCACCGTGGGCGTGAGGCCATCCAAATGACGCGTGCGCTGGTGCGTGAGAGCGGCTCTTAGCTGCTAATCTGCCCTGCAATGCAGGCCCACCGCGCGCAACTATCGCGGCGTATCAACGTTCGGCGCTCATTGGCGACGGCAATGACAGTGGCCGTGCTGGCGTATTCGGTGATAGCAGTCGTTGTGCGGGCGCGTCCGCTGTCAAACCTTCTCGGACTGGTGGTCGCGGTCGGATCACCGTATGTGCCCCTGGCAGCGCTGGTTGCTCTCGCGCTGGCGATTCGATGCCGTCGCGTCCTGTTAGCGGTTGTCGCGGCCTCGGTGGTCATAGCCACGCTGGCGGTCCAGTTTTCGTGGTATTACCTGAGCAATCCGGTTGACGTCGGCCAGCACATCGACATCCGGGTGCTCTCATCGAACCTCCGCAAGGGACAAGCGGACGCGTCCGTCTTCGTCGCCCTAGCGAAACAAGGCGCCGATGTCGTCACCGTCTCGGAGTTGACTCCAGCAGCGGTCAGAGCATTCGCACACGCTGGAATGGACGACACTTTTCCGTACTCGGTTCTCATTCCCGAAAAGGGTGCCGCGGGTTTCGGCTTGTGGAGTCGTTTCCCCGTGACCGAAGTGCGGCTCCCAAAACACAGGAACACCGGTATTGCCGCGGCTCGCCTCGACGTCCCCGGGGTGAGGTTCGACCCGCTGATCGCAAGTATCCATATCATGTCCCCCGTGGCATCGGACCAAAACTCTTTTGCCGCATGGCAATTCGGCATCGATGGAACGAAACAGGAATTGACCGACTTCGCCTCGGACACTGACCCCGGCGCAGTGATCGTCGCCGGTGATTTCAACAGCACACCCGACATGCGCCAGTTTCGCGATCTTGCGACCAACGGCTATCGCGACGCGGTCGACCAAACCGGTGCGGGGTTTACGCCGACGTTCCCCTCCAATGAATGGTTTCCACCTCTGATCACCATTGACCATGTGCTCACCCGTAACGCTGCAGCGGCTTCCATTAAGACGGTAGAGATGCCCGGCTCGGACCACCGCTCGTTGCTTGCCACCGTCCGCATACCGCTAGATCCGACGACTCCCTGACTGACGCGAGTGGATGAATAGACAACGCGGCGGCGTTGGTCAGCGGGTGGACGGCCAGTGAAAATGCGCATCCATAGCACGCGCAAAGCTGTCGGCGAACAACTAAACGTTCTGGCCCAGCGCAATGTTCATGCGGCGCGGGCGGATTATAGAGCCCGTCCGTGCCCTACTAGTGCCTACGACCTCGACGAATTCACCACCAAATTGGCGATTTCCCCGCGCAGGATCGCCTGGCCGGCCCCCGACGATCAGTACGCGCCAGAGTGGCCAACCATCGCTTTGACAGTCTTAATAGCGATCAGCAGGTCCGAAATCATCGACCAGTTCTCGACGTAGAACAAGTCGAGCCGCACCGAATCCTCCCAGGATAGGTCCGAGCGACCACTGACCTGCCAGAGGCCAGTGATACCGGGGCGGACCAGCAGCCGACGCCTGGCGTAGTCGTCGTAGGTCTTGACCTCGGTAGCAAGCGGCGGGCGGGGGCCAACCACACTCATGTCGCGTTTGAGGACATTGATGAACTGGGGCAGTTCATCAATGCTGTACTTCCTCAGGATACGACCGACCGGTGTGACCCTGGGATCGCTTTTGATCTTGAAGAGCACCCCTCCATCGCTGTCGTTCAGCGATGCGAGATCAGCGACCATCGTGTCTGCGCCGTCGACCATTGTGCGGAACTTGATCATCTCGAACGCTTCGCCGTCGATACCAATCCGCTCAGATCGGTAGAAGATCGGTCCCTTGCTGGTGAGCTTCACGGCAATCGCAACAGCTACCAGGATCGGCAGTCCGCAGAGCAGTACCGCGCCCGAGAACACTATGTCGAACAATCGCTTCTCGAACCGCTTCGCACCGTGGTATTGCGGCTTCTCCACATGAATCAACGGCAGTCCGGCGACCGGACGCATCTGCAACCGAGGGCCCGCAACATCGACGACGCCAGGCGCAACGAGCAGATCGATATCCAGTTTTTCCAGCTCCCACGACAAGTCGCGGATCCCGCGACCGTCGAGCCGCTCAGTAGCCGTCACGGCGACCGCATGACTGTTAGTGGCAGTCACCGCACCGACCACATTCGACTCGTCACCGAACGTTGGGACTGTTCCGACGCCCGGGACGTCGATCTTGGTCCAGGAAGCCGAATCGGGAATACAGGCCCCGACTACCTCGTACTCGGAGTGTGAGCCCCGGGCGAGCGATGTGGTGAGGTCTCGAACGGCTGGGGCGTTGCCGACAACCAACACTCGCGTAATGCAGCGACCGTGCTTGCGCCGCGCCCTAACCACTATCTGGCGAGCAAACCAACGTAGAGAGATCAAGAGGGTGATGCCGACCGGCAAGGCGATCATCAGATATCCGCGGGCCAACTCGAGCTTGAAAAGCATCGAGATGATGGCAACGCTGCCGAAAACCGTCAATGTTGCCAGCCATACCCGTCGGTACTCTTCGGCTCCAGATCCGATGATGCGCGGCGAGCGGGAATGGTTTATCCAAAGTGCCAGAAACCATGCCACAGCTATGGCAAGGGACACCACGGTGTAGTCCGCAAAATGGTAGATATCCGCCGCATCGGGCAGTTCACCGAACCGTAACCAATGCGCCAGTGCGACCGCCAGAACCACCCCAACTACGTCGAACGCGATGAGCCGGCGCGCATACCCCCGTTGCCACGCCGGAAGCTTGTTCGCTAGTGGGATAATGTTTGCTGGAGCGCCCAGCCGATCATTTACCGCCGTCACGTGTCCCCCCAAGACATTGCACCTCTTAGCTGGCACTTTATCCACCCACTGCGATCATCTCAACCCGTAGGACGACTTCGCTCGGGAACTTGACACTTTTGCACCGCGGGACGTGCGCGATGAGCGAAACGACGCCTTCCAAGGCTCACAGTTGCTGGACCGGGTCGAAAGCGGAATGGTCAGTCGTCCTGACCACATAGACGTCCGCGCACGAGCTAACCGGCGGCTGACGAAGAGGATCGCCGGCAAAGCTCCAGTACCGGGGGGAGGAGGTCGGCAATCTGCGCGCCGATTCTCGCAAAAACTTCTGCGTCGTGACCAATCGGATCGGTAATGTCGGGGACCTCGCTGGCTGTCAACAACGGACGGAGAGCGGTGAGGTCTTCGACCGTTTGTGCCTGATGCTCCGACACGAGCCGGGCCAATTCGGTCAACGTGAAAGTCTTCCGAAGCAGGCGCGGAGCAAGCTCAAGCACGCTGTCCCGATGGCGCCGCGCCATAGTCACCACCAGATCTGCGCTCGAGGCGACCCGCTGCGTCAGCTGGCGAGCAGCGAAGTGGGAGGTTTCAACTCCCATTTTTTCGAGAACGAGCGCAGCCTCGTGATGGATCGGATTCCCGATCACCGCACGAGTCCCCGCACTGGAAGCCGTAAAGCCTGGGATCGGGTTTTGCAGGACGTACGCGGCGGCAAGTCGTTCCGCCGTTGGCGACCGACAAATGTTCCCAGTGCAGACAAAAAGGACGTGCAGGATAAGACTCCCTGTCTCGATCGGGGCTCGTTGGCCAACCCAGATCCCCGGGAGCCTTGCTTGAGTAGTCGCCAGTATCCACGGGTTTGGTCCATGGCTGCCACCCGTTGAATCTCTACCCCGAGTGAACACTGAGTCTCAGACGGCGGTATTACCCGGGTACCACTGCTGAAGCGGTTGTCACGAACAGGTCTCGCAGCAGTCCCAGTGGTGGTCTGTGCCACGATAGGTCTGTGAGAGGGCTCATCTTGGCGGGCGGGTCCGGCACCCGCCTCCATCCGATCACGCTTGGGGTCTCCAAGCAGCTCATCCCGGTGTACGACAAGCCGATGGTGTACTACCCGCTGTCCACGCTGATGCTGGCCGGCATCCGTGACATCCTGGTCATCACGACACCGCACGACGCTGAAGCGTTCGAGCGGCTCCTGGGCGACGGATCCCAATTCGGGGTGTCGATCACGTTCGCACAGCAGCCGTCGCCGGACGGGCTCGCGCAAGCATTCACCATCGGGGCCGACTTCATCGGCGACGAAACCGTCGCCCTCGTACTTGGTGACAATCTGCTGTATGGGCCGGGGTTGGGCGGCCAGCTCACTCGATTTACCGACATCGTCGGTGGCGCTATCTTCGCGTACTGGGTCGCCGAGCCCTCCGCCTACGGCGTGATCGAGTTCGATGACGATGGCCTCGCGGTGTCGCTGGAGGAAAAGCCGAAGCAGCCGAAGAGTAACTACGCGATACCAGGGCTGTACTTCTACGACAACGACGTGGTCGCGATTGCGCGAGACTTAAAGCCAAGTGCACGTGGTGAATACGAGATCACTGACGTCAACAGCGCCTACCTTCACCAAGGCCGACTGCAGGTCCAGGTGTTGCCGCGGGGAACCGCTTGGCTCGATACCGGGACATTCGATCAAATGACCGACGCCGCCGAGTTCGTCCGCACGATGGAGCGGCGGACCGGTCTGAAAATCGGTGTGCCGGAGGAAATCGGCTGGCGCCAGGGCTTTCTCACTGATGACGAGTTGTGCACGCGCGCAGGAAAACTGATGAAGTCGGGATACGGCGCCTACCTGCTGGAGCTACTGGAGAGGGGACGCTAGTGGCCCGGCTGCTTGTCACCGGAGGCGCCGGATTCATCGGCTCAAACTTCGTTCACCACGTCGTCGAACACACTGACCATGACGTCACCGTGCTGGACAAACTCACCTATGCCGGCAATCTGGCGTCGCTCTCGGATCTGCCTGAAGATCGGCTGCGGTTCGTCCACGGCGATATCGCTGATGCGGCTGTTGCTGACGAACTGGTGGCAGCCTCCGACGCGGTGGTCCACTACGCCGCCGAATCTCATAATGACAATTCGCTCGATGATCCGCACCCGTTCCTGCACACGAACCTGGTTGGCACATTCACCTTGTTGGAGGCGGCGCGCAAGCACGGCACCCGGTTACACCACATCTCCACCGACGAGGTGTACGGGGACCTCGCCCTCGATGATCCCGCCAAATTCACCGAGGCCACGCCGTACAACCCGTCCTCGCCGTATTCCTCAACAAAGGCCGGCAGCGATCTGCTGGTACGCGCATGGGTTCGGTCATTCGGTGTCGCCGCGACAATCTCGAATTGCTCCAACAACTACGGCCCCTACCAGCACGTCGAGAAGTTCATCCCGCGCCAGATCACCAACGTCCTGCGTGGGGTGCGCCCCAAGCTGTACGGCGAAGGCCGAAACGTGCGGGACTGGATCCACGCGGATGATCATTCATCGGCCGTGCTGGCCATCCTGGATAAAGGCCGCATCGGCGAGACGTATTTGATCGGCGCGGACGGCGAGAAGGACAATAAGACCGTGGTAGAGCTGATCCTGACGCTCATGGGCGAGGCTCCCGACGCCTACGACCATGTCACCGATCGCGCTGGTCACGATCTCCGGTATGCCATCGACTCCAGCAAGCTCGCTGACGAACTGGGCTGGCGGCCTCGGTACCAGGACTTCGAGCGCGGTCTCGCCGCGACCATCGAGTGGTACCGCAACCACGAAGACTGGTGGGCGCCCACCAAGGACGCCACTGAAGCGTTCTACGCAAGGCTCGGCCAGTAACAGAAGGATACGAGCACGTGACAGAGTACGGAAAAGTGTTGCGGGCCAACGCGTCCCCCATACCTGGCCTGACGGTGTGGGAGCTGCCCGTCCACGGCGATAACCGTGGTTGGTTCAAGGAGAACTGGCAGCGCGAAAAAATGGTGGCCGCCGGCCTGCCGGACTTCGCGCCAGTACAGAACAACGTGTCGTTCAATGATGCTGTCGGCACCACGCGCGGTATCCACGCCGAACCGTGGGACAAGTTTGTGTCGGTCGCAACAGGACGCATTTTCGGCGCCTGGGTCGACCTGCGGGCTGGTGCCACGTTCGGCGCCACGTTCACCGCCGAACTCGATCCGTCGCGCGCGGTATTTGTGCCCCGCGGTGTCGGCAACGCCTTTCAGACACTGGAACCGAATACCGCGTACACCTACCTGGTGAACGACCATTGGACACCCGATGCGCAGTACGCGTCGGTGAACCTCGCCGACGAGACCGTGGCCATCGACTGGCCGATCCCGCTGGAGCGCGCAGAACTCTCAGCCAAAGACCGGGCCCACCCGCGGTTGGCCGACGTCACCCCGATCCCTCCGCGTAAGACGCTGGTCCTCGGAGCGGGTGGGCAACTCGGTCAGGCGCTGCGTGATGTGTACGCAGATGTTCCGCATGTCGAATACGCCAACCGTAGCGAATTCGACCTCATTGCAACCGATCTCGATTCACTACGTCGGTGGCGTGACTACGACACGATCATCAATGCGGCTGCCTACACGGCAGTGGACGCGGCCGAGACCCCGCAAGGGCGTACGGCGGCGTGGGCGGCCAATGTCACCGGCATCGCCGCCCTGGCCCGGCTGGCCACTAGGTATGGCCTCACTCTTGTCCACATCTCCAGCGACTACGTCTTCGACGGCACCTCAGAGCAGCCGTACCTCGAAGACGACCCGATCGCACCACTCGGTGTCTACGGCCAGACCAAGGCCGCCGGCGACCAGATCGTGGCGACCGTGCCGCGCCACTACATCGTGCGCACGTCGTGGGTGATCGGCGACGGGAAGAACTTTGTGCGCACCATGCTGTCTCTGGCGGAGCGGGGCATCAACCCGTCCGTTGTCGACGACCAGCGCGGTCGCCTGACGTTCACCTCGGATTTGGCCAGAGCGATCCGGCACTTGCTCGACACGGCCGCAGCGTATGGGACCTACAACGTGACTGGGGCAGGCGCTGTGACCACCTGGGCAGATATTGCACGCCAGGTATTCACGCTGGCGGGGTACGACCCTGAAAGGGTCACTGGAGTCACAACTCACGAGTATTTTACTTCCGCCAAAGGACCGATCGCACCGCGACCAGCGTGCAGCGTTCTCGACCTGGCAAGAATCGAAGCGGCGGGCTTTAGCCCCTCATTAGCCGACGAAATACTCGCCGACTATGTCCACACGGAAGTAAACGCTGCGCAGCACAAAAGCCTTCGAGGTATTTAGCCATGCATTGCCAGGTAAACGAAACGGGGCTTGTCCGCTAACCCCAGCCATAGTGAGCGAGGGCGTCGTTCATGTCGGCCCAGCGGTAGGTATCGCTGAACCAGAGCGTCAAGTCGGCGTCGTCCGCTGCGCGGTACACCCCCTGCTTCCAGTACATACCAGGGTCGCCGCAGTAGCCGATCCTTTGATTGTCGGCATCTGTCGACATCTGCCCATCGAGCCAGACCGTGACGTGTCCGTCTCCGTTGCAACCGAATTGGAGCTCGACCACGAAGTCGTGCCACTCCCCCTTCGACAACGACCCCAGCTGAAACCTCGACCTGACACTGCCGTCGGGCTGCCCGCTCTTCTGCCATTGGCCGCCGCCCTCAAGCGCCATCAAAACCTCGGGCTGGTCCCCCGAAAAACTCAAGCTGAACGGCGGCCGGTTTCCGCCGCCAGCCGCATGGATCTGCGAAAAGATATTCCAGTTGTTCTCGGGACTGGAGAACGAGGGGTCGAGAAGGACTCCGAAAGAAATCACAATAGATTGCCCGTCGACAAAGCCGCCAAGGTCGCCGGTCCTCTGAGTCACCTCAGCGCGCTCGGCGTCCATACCGGATCCATACACCTGAGTGTCGCCGGACTTCACTTCGATGCGTTGCACGATGCCCCGCTGCCCCTCGGGATCTGGGACATACCGCACTCGGCCTGATGCCTTAACCTGTTCGACCCAATAGTCGTAGTCACTCGAGCCCGGAGACACAGAATCGTAGTTCGTCTGGGTGACAGGCGGAGACGCCGCCCAGGCAAACGGGGCATTCATCGCCGACAGCGAGGCGAGCACCACTCCCGCCATGACCACAGCCAACAATGCTCTGGCCGACTCACGGAGGAGCTGAGAGTTCATAGCTTGCGCCACCGCCTTCGGACAGCCCCGACCAGTAGAGCACGACGCTCTGCGCGGCGAAGCCCGTAGTGATGCGTGCAGCCGGCCGGCGAGTACGCGATTTGTTCATTTAGCACCGCAGCGATCACCCGCACACTAGCATTTTAGGCCCGCCACAGGCGGAGGCGCATTGCGCTCAGATGACGATGTCGTATGAGAATGGCTCGCTTCTGTCACGAAAGCGCCCCCGGAACCGGAGTTCCAGGGGCGCTCAGCGTCAGCGATCAGAAGTACTAGGACTCCTCGGTGAAGTTCCGGGTGATCATCGGGTCGACCGGGATGCCGGGGCCGGTGGTCGTCGAGACGGTGACCTTTTTCAGATACCGGCCCTTCGAGCTCGACGGCTTGGCACGCAGGATTTCGTCGAGGGCGGCGCCGTAGTTCTCGGCCAGCTTGGCCTCGTCGAACGACGCCTTACCGATGACGAAGTGCAGGTTGGCCTGCTTGTCGACGCGGAAGTTGATCTTGCCGCCCTTGATCTCGGTGACAGCCTTGGCCACATCCGGGGTGACGGTGCCGGTCTTGGGGTTCGGCATCAGGCCACGCGGGCCCAGCACGCGGGCGATCCGACCGACCTTGGCCATCTGGTCAGGAGTTGCGATGGCGGCGTCGAAGTCGGTCCAGCCACCCTGGATGCGCTCGATCAGGTCGTCACTGCCGACCACGTCGGCTCCGGCCGCTTCGGCTGCTTCGGCCTTCTCGCCCACCGCGAACACCACGACGCGGGCGGTCTTGCCGGTGCCGTGCGGCAGGTTGACGGTGCCGCGCACCATCTGATCAGCCTTACGCGGATCGACACCGAGTCGGACAGCCACCTCGACGGTCGCGTCCTGCTTCTTCGACGACGTCTCCTTGGCCAGCTTGGCGGCCTGCAGCGGGGTGTAGAGATTGTCGCGGTCCACCTTCTCGGCGGCTTCGCGGTATGCCTTGCTCGTCTTGCTCATGATTCTTCCAATCAGTTTCGTTGGTTGTGGTTGACGGGCCGAAGCTGGCCCTCCCACGACTTCTGTATAGAGGTCGTACTACTCAAACCGTGTTGTCCGGTTAAGTAGTCCTGCGAGTTCGTCGACTGGGGCTCATTCTTCGCCCCGCCTCCTCACTCTTCAGTTACTTGACCGTGATGCCCATCGAACGAGCAGTGCCGGCGATGATCTTCGCGGCCTGGTCGATGTCGTTGGCGTTGAGGTCTTCCTTCTTGGTCTCGGCGATCTCGCGGACCTGATCCCACGTGATCGTGGCGACCTTGGTCTTGTGCGGCTCGCCGGAACCCTTCTGGATTCCCGCGGCCTTCAGCAGCAGCCGAGCAGCGGGCGGGGTCTTGAGCACGAAGGAGAAGGTGCGGTCCTCGTAGACGGTGATCTCTACGGGGATGACGTTACCGCGCTGCGACTCGGTCGCGGCGTTGTACGCCTTGCAGAACTCCATGATATTGACGCCGTGCTGACCGAGCGCAGGACCAACCGGCGGGGCGGGGTTGGCCGCGCCAGCCTGGATCTGCAGCTTGATCAGCCCGGTGACCTTTTTCTTCTTCGGGGCCATGAGTTGTTCGGTTTCCTGTTCTTGTTCTTGCGGTTCTTGGGGTTCTTAGATCTTTGAGACCTGGGTGAAGGTCAGCTCTACGGGTGTTTCGCGACCGAAGATCGACACGAGCACCTTGAGCTTCTGCTGCTCGGCGTTGACCTCGCTGATCGAGGCGGGCAGCGTGGCGAACGGACCGTCCATGACGGTGACCGACTCGCCGACCTCGAAATCGACCAGGATCTCGGGACGCTCCATGCTGACCTCGGACGTCGCGCCACCGGACGTGCTCTTGGCGGCCTTCTTCGGCTGGCCCTGCGGCAGCAGGAACTTGACCACATCGTTCAGCGACAACGAGGTGGGACGCGAGGTTGCACCGACGAAGCCGGTCACACCCGGGGTGTTGCGGACCGCGGCCCACGAGTCGTCGGTGAGATCCATGCGAACCAGGATGTAGCCCGGCAGCACCTTGCGATTGACCTGCTTGCGCTGGCCGTTCTTGATCTCGGTGACTTCCTCGGTCGGAACTTCCACCTGGAAGATGTAGTCACCGACGTCGAGGTTCTGCACGCGTGTCTCGAGGTTGGCTTTCACCTTGTTCTCGTAGCCGGCGTAGGAGTGGATGACATACCAGTCGCCGGGCTTGGCGCGCAGCTCACGCTTGAGCGCGTCGGCGGGGTCGATATCTTCATCAACCTCGGCCTCCGCGACGGCAGAATCTTCGGTCTCCACCGCTTCGGCGGTCTCGTCGATCACGTCGACCGACTCACCCGCGGGCGTGTCGCCCTCGAAGCTAGTCACGGTTGTCAGTCCTCTCTTGCGTTAAAGCGTCGTGGTGGCTGGTCGCTGGGCGCTTAGCCGAATACGAGCAGTACGAGCCTGCCCCAGCCAAGGTCGACACCACTGATCAGCGCCACCATGAAGACCAGGAACACCAACACCACGGAGGTGTAGCTGACCATCTGCTTGCGGTTGGGCCAGATGACCTTGCGCAGTTCTGCGACGACCTGCTTGAGGTAGTTGATGACGAAGAGAATCGGGTTACGGGACGGACCGTCAGAGCCCTTCGCCGCCTTACGGCCGCCCTTGCCCTTGGATCCCGAACCGTTCTTGCCAGCGCCGTCTTCGACTGCGATGACTTCGGTATCCGTGGAGTCTTCGTCGTCGCCAGCGGCCAGTCGCTGCCTGGTCCGCTTGCCGGTGGGGCGCTGCGGTGTGACAACTGCTGTCTGGCCGCGACTAACTGAGCCACTGTCTTCCGTGCCGTCAGCTGCAGCGTCAGCACTGTCGCGCTCGTCGCTCACGTTCGTCCTACCCTTGTCTCGGCGTGGTTCACACTCTCCAGTGTCCACCACCTATACGTATTCAGTTGAGCAGGGGCGACAGGACTTGAACCTGCAACCTGCGGTTTTGGAGACCGCTGCTCTGCCAGTTGAGCTACGCCCCTTCGCGTTGGTTGGCAGGCCAACCTGCGCTTTTCTTTCTGCTACGGACTCCCTCACAAAACTCACGCGCTCCCCGATCGGTCACTAGCGACCGCCAGATTGCGCGCTTGAACTGGGAGAAACCCCGAGGTCCGAGTGTACCTCGGGGTAACTGGGAACTACTAATCCGTTGCGGCGGTCCGGACCACCTGACCGGTCTCTGGATCCCATTTTGCCGAGATGGATTTGTCGCCTTCGTGGCCCATCAACGTGGTGTAGGCCTCCATCACCACTGTGCCATCTTCTTCGGCGCACACATTGCGGGTCGTGACGATATCGGCGCCGAAGCGCTCCTCGACCGACTCGATATACATGGTGCCGGTCAGAGCGTCTCCGACCCTGATCGGACGGTGGAAAGTGAACTTCTGGTCCACCTGCACGATCTGCATGGTCTCCAGGCCGACGTCAACGTGCTGGAAGAAGTGGTTCTGGATCATCACGGCGAAGATCGCGGCGAACGTCAGCGGCGCGATGAGGTCCTGGTGGCCCATTTCGGCGGTCGCTGCTTCATCGATGGTGACCGGGTGCGCGGATTTGACGGCCTTGGCGTACTGCCGGACCTGTTCGCGACCCACGACGAATGTGTCCGGGTATCTCCAGACCATTCCGCGGATGTCAGTTTTGAGCGCCATAGGTCACGCAAGCTTCGCTGTAGCGACCGCTCGACCGAAGATCTTCTTTCCGCCGGTGGTGGCGGAGATGGCGATGACGACGGTCTTCGATTCCGGATCGGTGGACTTCACTCGACCGCTGAAGACGATCTCGGCGCCGACACCGTCGTTGGGAACAGGCACCACAGCCGTGAAGCGGACGTTGTACTCCGAGACCGCGCCCGGGTCGCCGACCCAGGAGGTGACGTAACCGCCGCCGAGACCCATGGTCAACATGCCGTGGGCGATAGCGGTGTCGAGCCCGACCTGCTTGGCGATTTCGTCGTCCCAGTGGATCGGATTCAGGTCGCCGGACACCCCGGCGTAGTTCACCAGGTCCTGACGAGTCAGCGGAACGGTGCGCTCCGGCAACTGGTCCCCGACCTTGACTGAACTGAACTCACGCAGCGCCATTGCTAAAGCCACTTTCTCCGTTTTCTTCACTACGCCCCGCGAGCGTGGTGTACGTCTCCTGTACTACTTCACCGTCCTGGTTGGTGATGATGTTCTTCGTGACGATGATGTCGGTGCCGTGCGCCTGCCGAACCGAGTGCACGTACACATCGCAGTAGAGTTTGTCGCCGGCCTGGATCGGAGCCATGAATGTCAGCTCCTGATCGACCTGGATGATCTTGCGGTCGGTAATCCCGATATCCGCGTTGGCGAAGAACGCGGTCTGGGCCTGATACCCGAACACGCTGATGAAAGTCAGCGGGGCGACCAACCCCTGATAGCCGAGCTTCGACGCGGCGTCCTCTGTAAAGAAAAACGGATCCTCGAGCTTGACAGCAATTGAGTATTCGCGGATTTTCTCGCGCTCGACTTCGTAGTGGTCGGGGTAGCGATAATGCATCCCGACAATGCTTCCGGACAGGGCCACGGACTCGAACCTACCTAGTCAGCCTCAACAAACCTTCATCGGTCTCAAAGAAGCCGATTTACCTGCTTTACCGCCGTGCGGGTTAGCGCGACTCGCGGTGCGGCTGGTGCTTGACGCAATTCGGGCAGAACTTCTTCAGCTCCAGCCGATCGGGGTCGTTGCGGCGGTTCTTCTTGGTGATGTAGTTACGGTGCTTGCACACCTCGCAGGCCAGGGTGATCTTGGGCCGTACGTCTGTACTTGAGGCCACGTCGAATGCTCTCTTTCACGGTCTTTGTTCGTCTTGTAGCGGTGGGGAGGCTCGATCTCCCGACCTCACGATTATGAGTCGTGCGCTCTAACCAGCTGAGCTACACCGCCCCGATAGTCACGAGCGGCGCACCGCCCCGCGTCCACCGAGCCCCCTAACGGAATCGAACCGTTGACCTTTTCCTTACCATGGAAACGCTCTACCGACTGAGCTAAGGGGGCCTACCTGCTGCTGGACCCACGCAGAAGTTCTCGTGGGCCTTAAAGAGGGTACAGCCTGGTCCAATTGAGCACCAAACCGCTGGTCATCGCATGCGTCTTAGCGCCAGAAGCGGCCAAACCATTCCGCAGGGGCCCGATTCGCGCGCGGGCGCCGCCGCCGACTCCCCCGCCCGGTGCCCGTCGCGACACACCTCCCTGCCGTATCCGGGCAACACCATATTGTGGACGAATGGCCAGCTCCCCTGATCGCCTGTACTTCCGGCAGTTGCTCTCCGGTCGCGACTTCGCGGCCGGCGACATGATCGCCACCCAGATGCGCAACTTCGCGTATCTGATCGGCGACCGCGAGACCAAGGAGTGCGTGGTCGTCGACCCCGCCTACGCCGCGGGTGATCTGGTCGACGCGCTGGAGAGCGACGGGATGACGCTGTCCGGCGTACTGGTCACACACCACCACCCCGACCACATCGGCGGGTCGATGATGGGCTTCGAGCTCAAGGGCTTGGCCGAACTCCTCGAGCGCGTCAGCGTGCCGGTCCACGTCAACACCCACGAAGCGGAGTGGGTGTCACGCATCACCGGTATCCCGCGCACCGATCTCACCGCCCACGAGCACGGCGACAAGGTCGCCGTCGGCGCGATCGACATCGAATTGCTACACACCCCCGGTCACACGCCGGGCAGCCAGTGCTTTCTGCTCGACGGACGCCTGGTCGCCGGCGACACCCTCTTTCTCGAGGGCTGCGGGCGAACCGACTTCCCCGGAGGCAATGTCGACGAGATGTTTCGCAGCCTTCACCAGCTCTCGACACTCCCCGGCGATCCGACGGTCTTTCCAGGGCATTGGTATTCGGCTGAGCCGAGCGCGCCGCTGGAGACCGTCAAGGCAACCAATTACGTGTACCGCGCGTCGAATCTCGACCAGTGGCGCACCCTGATGGGTGGCTGAGTTTGTCGAATTCGTGTCGCCCGATCGCGCCGAGCGGACTCGCCTGTTGACGTTTCGTAACGTCGTTACGTAACGTCGCCCTGAATTGGTAACGCGCCAACTTCAGGAGCAGTCATGAGCGGTCCGGTCACCTACCGACACGATGATGCGATCGCGGTCATCACCCTCGACGACGGCAAGGCCAACGTGCTGGGCCTTGGCATGCAGCAGGCCATCAACGAGGCCCTGGACCAGGCGGATCGTGACAACGTCGGCGCAGTGGTGATCGCCGGCAACCAGAAGGTATTCAGCGGCGGCTTCGACCTGAAGGTCTTCCAGTCCGGCGACGTGGCGGCGTCGGTCGCGATGCTCAAGGGCGGGTTCGAACTGTCCCACCGACTGCTGTCGTATCCCAAGCCGGTGGTGATGGCCGCGACGGGTCACGCCATCGCGATGGGCGCCTTTCTGCTCTGCAGCGGCGATCACCGAATTGCCGCACCGGGCTACAACATTCAGGCCAACGAAGTCGCGATCGGCATGGTGCTGCCCTATGCCGCGCTCGCCGTGCTGAAGCTGCGGCTGACGCGCTCGGCCTATCAGCAGGCGGTCGGTCTGGCCAAGGTGTACTTCGGCGAATCGGCGCAGGCCGCCGGGTTCATCGACGAAGTCGACCTACCGGAGCGCGTACTGGAGCGCGCCGAGGAGGCCGCCCGCGGATTCGCCGGACTGCATCAGGGTGCGCACGCAGCCTCAAAGCTGCGAGCCCGTGCCGACGCGCTTGACGGGATCCGCGCCGGTATCGACAACATGGAAGCCGAGTTCGGCATCAAGGCCTAGCTGCCCGATGCCCAGGGTCAAGCAGCGCACACCCGAACTGCGCGACCGGGTGCTCAGCGTTGCCGTCGACGTACTCAGCCAGGACGGCGTCTCCGGCTTTACCACCCGCCGGGTCGCGCAGCGGGCCGGCACGTCGGTGCCCGCGGTCTACGAACTGTTCACCGACAAAGCCGGATTGGTGCGCGCGGTCTACTTCGAAGGTTTCGCCCGATTGGGCCGCGCCCTGGCCGAGGTCACCGAGACGGCCGACCCGGTCGGAGATCTACAGCGGGTGATCCCGGCGTTCCGCCGGTTCTGCCTGGACTATCCGGCGCTGGCGCGGGTGATGTTCTCGCGGCCGTTCCAGGATTTCGATCCGGGTCCCGCGGAGCTCGCCGCCGACCCGTCGGTGCGGTCGGTCCTGATCAACAAGGTTCGACGCTGCGTCGATGCCGGACTACTGGTGGGCGATACGACCGATATTGCCCACGTATTGCTCGCTCTTGCACAGGGTTTGGCGGTGCAGGAGGGCGGCCGCTGGCTGGGTAAGTCGCCGCTGTCGGTGGACCGGCGCTGGGAGGTCGGCGTCAGCGGCCTGTTACGAGGGTTCGCGCGCGACGCCGATGCGGACCGGGGCACCGGCGATGGGCAGCAACAGCGCCACTAGGGCGCGTAGAGCGTCAGTTCGGAGTCAGCACCAAGCGCGCGCGAAGAATGCGCAGCCGACGATGCCGATCGCCAGCGCCAGGTTGGTCAGCCCCATCGAGACGGCGATGACAATTCCCGTGATGCCGGCGACGGCGATGATGACCATGAGGAGGCCGAGCGCCCAATGGGTGTCTGAGGTCTTGGCCGGCCGCGTGACGGCGAGCGGGGACGGAACAACGTGGCCGTCATGTGCACTGACCATGGCAGATCCCTTCGTCGTGACGAGGAACACAGTGTAGCGCGTTTTGTGATCCGCGCCACAACAGTTAAATGCACTAATTGTCTTGCGTCGCAAGAGGTTCGCTGTGCTAACAAAACGGCAGTGGGTCCCGGCGGCCAGATAGACGACACTGTGGTGATGACGGAACCTGGCGCCACCCGCGTTGCGGTCTACCTCGATTTCGACAACATCGTGATCTCGCGGTACGACCAGGTCAACGGCCGCAACTCATTTCAGCGCGATAAGACCAAAGGGCTGGACGCGAATCGGCTGGAACGAGCGACGGTCGACGTCGGCGCGATCATCGATTTCGCGTCGTCATTCGGCACGCTGGTGCTCACCCGCGCGTACGCGGACTGGTCGGCCGACGTCAACGCCGGATACCGCGGTCAGCTGGTCGGGCGCGCCGTGGACCTGGTGCAGCTGTTCCCGGCTGCGGCCTACGGCAAGAACGGCGCCGATATCCGGCTGGCTGTCGACACCGTCGAGGACATGTTCCGGCTACCGGACCTGACTCACGTGGTGATCGTGGCGGGCGATTCCGACTACATCGCGTTGGCGCAGCGCTGCAAGCGGCTCGGCCGCTATGTGGTGGGGATCGGAGTGGCAGGTTCCTCGAGTCGGGCGCTGGCGGCCGCCTGCGACGAATTCGTCACCTACGACGCACTGCCCGGCGTTCCGGCGTTCTCTCCTGCGGAGCCCGAAGCCGGCGACCTGCCGAAAACGCGCACACGCCGGACCAAGGCAGCCGAAGCCCCGGAACCCGACGAGCCTGATCCGCAGACCGCCGCCACCGGACTACTCCGCCGCGCGTTGCAGATCGGACTGGAGAAAGACGACGTCGACTGGCTGCACAACTCCGCAGTCAAGGCGCAGATGAAACGGATGGATCCGTCGTTCAGCGAAAAATCCCTTGGCTTCCGATCTTTCAGCGACTTCCTACGGTCCCGGACCGATGTGGTCGAATTGGACGAGAGTTCGACGACGCGGATGGTGCGCCTGCGAGGGGACGCGGGGTAAGACACACCTGAGCCCGGACGCGCGTGCATCCGGGCTCAGAGCCTGCGGGTTACCTGTTGTTCTGGTGGCTGTGGTGGACCTCGGTACCCGGCTGCGGGGCATTCGTCTGGATCGGGAAAGCCGTGTGCTCTTCAGGGATGTAGATGTAGCCGTCGTTGTTCTGGTGGGGATCGGCGTTGCTCGCGGATGCGGTGCCCAGTGCGATCAACAGCGGGGCGGCGATCAGGCTGGCCCCGACAGCGATGCGACGGACCGTGACATTCATGTGAATCTCCTTGTGCACGTTTGCTTTTAGTGGTCAACCCCGAACTTTCCGGGGTGACTCAACTATGTCGCACACAAGCAGCCCGGCCTGTCGGCCAACCGGCCCCTGCCAGGGGCGAATCCGCTGTCCCCCGATCAGGGGACCACAGTTCAGACGGACAGCGCACTACCCTTGATCCACTGATCCCACGGCACTGTCCAGTCGCCGCCCTGGGAGATCTGCAGCGGCGGCCCACCGGTGTTCTTCACCTCGACCACGTCACCGGGTACCGCGAAATTGAAGAACCAGGAGGCGTTGTCCGCGTTCAGGTTCAGGCAGCCGTGCGAGGTGTCGGTGTTGCCCTGCGCCCACACCGTGGAGTCGAGCTGATGCAAGTAGATGCCGTCGATGCTGATCTTGGTGGCGTAGGAGATCGTCTCCTTGTAGCCGAGCCGCGAATTGGTCGGCAGCCCGAAGGTGGACGAATCCATGATCACCGGGTTGGCCTTGTCGATGACGGTGTAGGCACCCGGCGGGGTGAAGAAGGAGAAGGTGGTGCCGGCGATGGTCTGGTATCCGCCCATCCCCATCGACGTCGGCATGGTGCGCACCAGCTGCCCATTGTTGAACACCTGGACCTGATGGGTGTTGTCGTCGGCGATCGAGACATGCGAATCACCGATGGTGAACGACGCCTTGGCGTTGTCCTCGCCATAGAGACCACCACCGAGCGGCGTGCCGTAGATATCGGCTTCGACGCTCACCTTGGTGCCCGGCGCGTAGTACTTCTCCGGCCGCCAATGGGCGACCTGGTCACTGATCCAGTTCCAAGACCCTGCCACGGGAGGGTTGGTGGTCACCTTGAGGTGCCGTTCGGCGCTGGCCTTATCGGTGATCGGCTCATCGAAATGCGCGACGATCACGTTCCCGATGCCGTAGGTGCCGCCGTCGCGCAGCGCGTTGCCGCCGATGGTCTCGAAGTACACCTCGGTCTGGTCACTCGGTGTCAGTGTGGTGAAGCTTGACGTCTCGCGCGCCGGCATCCCGCTGGGGCCGCGGCTGGCAACCGTCATCGTGTAGGTGTGGCCGTAGCCGAGCTGGATGGTCGGCTTCCATGCCCGGTTGTCCGGCGTCATAACCCCGGGAACGGATTTCCCGTTCTCGTTGACCATCTCGACACCGCTGAGTGTTCCGGACGCGGCGATGATCAGAACCCGCTTGGTCGGGTCGACATCGTCGGCGCCGGGAGCGGGCGTGATGGACAGCGCCGCCGGCTCCGGCGCCGGTGGGGGCGCTGCGGGGGCTGCCGCTGCCACCGGTGCTTGACAATGATCCGTGCAGCTCACCGACGAGGCGACGACGTCACCTCCGAGCACGGCAAGCACGGCCACCAGGATGGCCGCGCAGACACCGCGGGCACGGCGAGTAGAGCTCAACTGTTCTCCAGAGTGATACGAGGGCGGATTGATCGATCGGATTGCGATCGGTTGGTGCGATTTTAGCGGCTTCCCGGGCGGACGTGGCTGCGACAAGATGACGACCTAGCGGCGAGTTGCTCACAGCACGAGATAGCGAGGGCCCGGACGTGCATCCGGGCTCTCGCCGCGTTCGTTACGTATTAGTTGTTGTTCTGGTGGGGTGGCGCTCGGGGTGCCGGGTTGGCCACCTCGTCGTACAGGACACTGCTGGCCTGACTGGAGGCGGCGACCTCGACGGCCAGCAGGGCGGGCGATGGCCACAGTAGCACCGGCGGCGATATAGCAGAACGTGACGGTCACGATCGAATCCATCTGTGCAAGTGAGCTTTTGACTTGTTCACACTCCCGACACTCGGCCTGTCATTTGACTGGCCGCTTGGGGGATGAGACTGTCGCCCACCGATCAGAGGACGATCGCAGATGCCCCGCTCTGAGCGAGTCGCCCACCGTGAGCGAATTCGTTCGGAAAATCAATTCGCTGCTATATGGGCAATTCGCTCGGAGCCGGGCACAACAGCACACGGTTCCGCGCCGCCGCGCTGATCTCCCCTACTCCAGGTACGGCACGGTCCGGACCAACAGGGGAAACGCCGCCCACCGGTTGGCCAGGTGGATCCGGCCCCGCGGCACCGCGTCGGCTTCAGCGTGCAACGTAGGCACCAAAACACTGCTTGAAGCGGTACCGCGGATAGTGCTGCTGCAGCTCCGCCAGCCAGGCCGGGCCGATCGTGTCGAGTCGACGTCCCACACAGTCAGCCATGGAACCCGCGTGCACGAGACCCGCCGGATCACTGAGGTCATGGTCGGCCCCCGCAGTGACATGGCCGCAAATGGCACTCGCAACCGCTTCGGCAACGGCCGGATCGGCACCCACTCGGCCAGCAATTGCTGTGCGCGCTCACCGCCGGTGACCGCGAAACATCGTCCCGGCGTGGGGTGTTCCAGGTTGATGTCGTGCATCAGGGCAGTCAGATAAGACGGCTCGTCGTCGACGGTGACACCCTCGACGGTGGCGAGCGCCTTGCCGAGGAAGTACGTGCGGTAGGAATGCGCCAGGACGAACGGCGACCGAGGCGGTATCGGACGACGCCGACCAGGGCGCCAGGGACGTCACGCAGGATCGCCCCGACCAGATGGCAGTGCTCCCGTGGGGACAGATTGCCGCCGGTGCGCTGAGCCCAGTCCCAGTCCAGAGTGACGCCCATGAAGGGCGACGATAGAACTAGCGGCGGTAGGCCGGCAGGTTTCCCGCGAGTTCGTCGAATACCGACTGATTCAGGCTGAACGCGACCTTGACCTCGTCGACCGCACGATCGATATCGTCGGCGTCCAGGCCTAGCCCGTCGATCCGGTCGCGATAGGAGTCTTTGTAGGGCTTGGGGCGCATCGGGAAGTCGTAGAACGCAAGCCCCGCGCCGCCCAACTCGAAGCTGCGGTCAAGGATCCGACCAATGGCCTGGCCACCGGAGAGGTCACCGAGGTAACGGGTGTAGTGGTGGGCCACCAAGGCCCCACCCCAGGAGGCGTCGATGATTCGGTCCCGGTAGGCCTGCGCGGCGACGGATTCCACCTCACGCGGACCGCCGGGTGCCCAATGCTCCAGGTCCTGGTCGATCGCGGTGAGGCGTTCCAGCGCCGGGTCGTAGACCGCGGCGACGATCGGATCCTCACGACGGGCCCGGACGGCGTCCTCCAGCGCGGCGTAGACCGTGCGCAGCCGCAACAGATAGTCGACGTAGCCCTGCTCGTTGACCCGGCCTGCGAGCAGTTCCGAGACGAACGGCGACTGTTCGGCGGCGCTATGTTCTTGGGCCGAGCCTTCTTTCATAGCGACGGACAACGGACGGACGGCCTCGGCGGCGCTCAGCGACATGCTCTGCTCCAGAAATGGTCGACGCTTACCCAACAGGTCTGACAACGTGTCAAAACGATTATGACAGTCTGTCAGGAAGCTAGCACGGTGGCGAGCAGATGTGGGAGCTACGTTTTCGCGCCGAGCGCGCGCAGCACGAACCGCTCGATCGCCGAGACCGGCAGATCGCGCGGGGCCAGACAAGCGTGGATCAGCGACATCGTGGCGGTCTCGTCCTCGATGGTGAACTGACCCCCGGCAGCGCCGGCGGTCAGGATTTCCCGCAGCACATCTTCGATGGCGACGACGTGTTCGCGGATGGCGCGCATGGTGTCCATCGACAATGCGCCGTACAACTGCGGACCCAGTCCCATATGGAATTGCTGACCCGCATCGAGCTGGTACCTGATGTACATCCGCAGGCGCTCGACCGGATCGTCGACCCCGGTCAGGTCGGCGCGCAGGCCGTCGATGTACCGGCTGGTCTCGTGCGACGCGAACGCGACGACCACCGCTTCCTTGTCGGCGAAGTGATGGTAGATCGCCGTACGCCCGATATCGGCGGCGGCCGCGAGTTTGGCCATCGTGATCGCATCGAAGCTGTGCTCAGCCATCAACGCGGCGAACGCCTCGAAAACACGTCGTTGGACGTGTTCGCGGTGCGCCTCCACAGAGGGGGCGGTGATCTTGGGCACGTCGCGACTCTAACCTGGGCTTATTTGATGCCCTGCATCCGCTGCCAGTGGTGATGCTCGCGCGAACCCGGCTTGATATTGGTGCCGTTGACGCCTTGGCCACCCCCGGCGTAATTCTTGCCGGCATGGATCTGCGGGCCCGGGTTGGGGACCACGATGCTGTTGCCTGCGTGACTGGTCGCTGCCACGCCCACCGCGAGCAGCGCGGGCGCGATGGCCAGGGCGGCTCCTGCTGCAAGGCGACGGAAGGTGGCGTTCATCGGAAACTCCTTGTGTGAGTTAGCTTTTCAGTTTCCCTGCCGGTGCGTTCCGGCCTTGAGACAACTATGTCGCACTCACGCACGTCAGCCCGTCAGCTGACTGGCCCCTCCAACAGATGAGCCACGTGTCCTCCGATCGGTGGACGACTACCAGACGCGTACCCAGTCGATGAGCATGTCGGCGGGGTAGGTGCCCGAACTGGGGTCGCCGCCACCGGAGCCCGCAACCGCGAGATCCAGCACGGGAAACAGCTGGTAACCGGGCTCGTTGAACTGCCAGTCGGGCAGCGATTGCGCCGCGACGTTGAAGTAGGGCAGCGCCCCGTCGGAGTAGTCCTTCCAGAACCGCATACCCGCGTCGTCCCACTGGACTCGCCAGTTGTGCCAGGCGCTGTCCGGCGCGATGGTCTGGCTGACGTGCTCGCCACCGTTGAGCTTCGCGTGCACGGCGGTGCCCGCAGCCCACTTGCCGTTGCCGTACCACTCCATGATGTCGACTTCGCCGCCGTTGACCGGGCTGTTGTTGGCCAGATACCAGGCCGGCCAGGCACCCGGGGTGAGGCAGTTCAGCTTGATGCGCGCTTCCCAGGTGGTGCCGATGCCGCCGCGCCATTTTCCGAAGACTTTGCCGCTGTAGTACGTGTTGCCGTCTTTCGCGGCATGGAAGACGAGGTTGGACTTGCCGTCCTGGTAGACGTTGCGGCGGTCGTCGCGGTACTGACCGACGTTCTCGGGTAGCTCCCAGAACGTCGGGTCCTCCATTGTTTCCCGGGCCAGCGCCACCTCCCACTTCGACGGATCGGGCGCAGAACCCGCGGGACCGTTGAAATCGTCCTGGAAAAGGTAGGTCTGACCAGCCGGTGCGGCGGGAAGGGGCAGGCGCCCGGTGGGCACGTCCGGTCGCGGCTGGTCCGCACGAGCTTCGGCGATCGGGATGGTGGCCGCCAGGAGGCCAAGCCCCGTCATCATCATCGCGCGGCGGCGATCCATTTCAGGCATGACCTCCATACAAGCCCGAACCGCGGCCCGCGAGCAAGTCGCCGGGTTCGCTGGGAGGCCCTTGCGCCCTGGATACCGCCCACCGGCTACTGAACTCCCGTGTTGGTGGTGACTGGCGCAGGCACATCCCCGCTGAGGCGATGGGCCAAGTCGGGAAACGCCAGGTAAACCACCAATCCGACGACAAGACACGTGATGACGGTACGAATCACCCGCTGCCACAGCCGCCAGGTGAACCACGCCGCGGCCAGCGCGCCGGCGCCCGTCGCCGACATTCCGACGGCATGCGTCGTCAGATCCGGAATGCTCATCGGGGACCATCTTGCCGCCAAACGCTGGCCCGATCGGGGACCCTCGGCAGTGTCGCTTCCGGGTGGACGTCGTTCACCCACTCGATCACCCCGGGTGGCAGGCACCGATCGCATGGGTGTTGGAGATCGCGATGGGCAGTGACTGCTCACCGACTTCGCCGATCCACGCCGACCCCGTCATCTCGCCGTTCCCGTTGAGCTCGCCCGCACGGGGTGCCTGCTCAGGATCGACACCCGGTTGAACGCGTTGATGGCGATAGCCACCCACACGATTGCCGAGAGTTCCTCCTCGGTGAGCACGGCACGGGCGCGGGCGTACTCGCGTTCGGCGGTGTCGTGATCAGGCAACTCGGTGGTGATCTCGGCAAGCCGCAGCGCCGCCTGCTCACGCTCATCGAAAAGCTCCGTCTCGCGCCACTGTGACAGCGTCGCAAGCTGTTTCGGCGTCACACCAGCCTCGGCTGCTTTCCGGAAGTGCACTTCCAGACAGGTGGCACAGCCGTTGAGCAAGGACACCCGAACATTGATCAGCTCGACGAGTGTGCGCGGGAGTTCCGCTTCCTTCGCGGCATTGAAGACAGCAGTCGAGACACCGACGGCCGCGCGATAGGCCTCTGGTGTCTGCTTATCGATCCAGACATGCTCGGCATCCATCGTCCGAGCGTAGCGACGGGCGTGTCAGCTGGTGGGCAGGTGCGGCCGCCGGTCCGGATGGTCGGCGAACCACCGTTCCTCGACGCGCTTGACGCGGTGGTGCTCGAGGGCGACCAAGAGTCCACCCGCGGTCACCAGCGCCCCCGCGACGAGGCACAGCGGCAGTAGCCATTCGTCGTGTTGATAGGCCATCGCCGCCAGCATCCCGGCGATCGTCACCACTCCGAGCCCGATCAGCCACAGGCCGGGCAACCACAGGGTGTCGATGAACGATTCACCGGCATGCTGCTGAGTTGTGCGGGAGTGATCTATGGGGTCGTGATGGGCACCCTTCATGCGCATCTCCCTTCGATGCAGATAGACCTTTACGTTACGCCTGTTGTGACTCAGCTCACAGAGTTTGCCGATGCGGTCGGCGCCGGATGGAATCATGCAGCCATGGGGACACCGGACTGGTTCGAGCAACTGATGGGCTTTCGCGAGACGGCGTCGCCCGCTACTCAGGCGATCACACGCAGGGGCCAGCGTGTGCAGTCGCCGCCGGCGCAGCCACCATCTACCGCAACTACTGCGTGCCGATCGGCGACGAGGTCGGCCAGACGCGGCACCGCTTTCTCGACGGGCTGGCCCACGTGGGTGCAACCCTGTCGGAACACCTCGACATTCCCGCACACGACTTGTGGGAGATGCGAAACGGCTACGCGCTCTGCACATCCGAGGGTCTTGATGCGATCTCGGCAGCCCTGTCGAATGCCGACGAACGCCTGAGCCAGGAGCTGCGCGGCGAGCTCGCCATCGGCCTGCACCGCAATGTCGAGGTGACTCGCATCCCGGGCGAGACGCCGCATGTCTCGCAAGCCTTCTGCTCTGCACTGCCAGTCGCGTACAGCCACATTCCCGGCCAGAGGTGGGAATCGTTCGCGCGTCTGGTCCTGGAAGCGGCCTATGAAGCAACTCTCCTGGCCGCCGCAGAGGACGTCGATACGAATACCGTCCTCCTGACCCGCGTTGGCGGCAACGCCTTTGGCAATGATGACAACTGGATCGACGATGCCATCGTGCGAGCGCTGAGGACCGTCGAGCATGCAGGCCTCGACGTCCGACTCGTCAGCCACGGCAACATTCACCCGTCGATGCAGAGGATCGCCGATGACTGGAGCCGACACGGCCGCACGACGCCGCGGTGATGCACAGATCAGCAAGCAGTATGGCCTCGACAACGACTCAGGGCCCGGATGCCGAAGCATCCAGGCCCTGACCCCACTTCCGCGACAGTGGTGGCTTAGGCGTTGGTAGACATCCGATGCTTGTGGGCTTCGGCCTGGTTCGCGATCGTCGTGTCGTCCATCGAGATCAGGGCTGCGGCGACGGCCATCCCGATCCCCGCGACGATCAGACCGACGATGATACTCATTGCTAATCTCCTTGTGCACGTGAACTTTTCAGTTCTGTCCCCGCCGTTCTCCGGCGATGAGATAACTATCCCGCGCGCAGCGGCATCGGCCTGTCAGCCAAGTGGTGGATAGACCGGATGAATCGCGTGTCCCCCGATAGGGGGACCCCCTCGCCCCGGCTGTGGGAAGCTCACTTCGTGCGAAAGACGGTGCGCTGATGATGGAAAAGGTCCGAGTCGTGGTCGGGGACGATCACCCGCTGTTCCGCGACGGGGTGGTGCGTGCGCTGCAGAACAGCGGCGAGATCGAAATCGTGGCCGAGGCCGACGACGGAACATCGGCGCTGGAGGCGATCAGAACCCACAAACCGCAGGTCGCCCTGCTGGATTACCGCATGCCGGGGATGGACGGAGCAGAAGTCGCCGCCGCGGTCACCCGCGACGAACTTCCCACCCGGGTGCTACTGATCTCAGCGCACGATGACGCGGCCATCGTCTACCACGCCCTACAGGAAGGTGCGGCAGGCTTTCTGCCCAAGGAATCGAGCCGCAGTGAAATCGTCGCCGCCGTCCTGAGTTGCGCCAAGGGGCACGATGTCGTGCCCGCATCGATGGCGGCCGGCCTGGCCGGTGAGATTCGGAAGCGCAACGAACCCTCGGGGCCGACGCTCAGCGCCCGCGAACGCGAAGTACTCGTCATGATCGCGGACGGCAAAACCGTCCCCGCCATCGCCGGTGAGTTGTATCTGGCGCCGTCGACCGTCAAAACCCACGTGCAGCGGCTGTACGAGAAGCTCGGCGTCAACGACCGGGCCGCAGCCGTTGCCGAGGCCATGCGGCGCCGACTGCTGGAATAGCGGAGTGCGATCACTCAACCCCATCGTCGACTACCTCGCCGCGGAACCAGTGCGGGTGGCGGCGGCACTCCGGCTGCCGATGATCGGCCTGATCGTGTTGATCACCAACGTCGGCGCGGTCAAGAACTGGCTTCCCGCTGTCTACAACACGACGCTGCTCGTCTATTTCATCGCCGCGGTGCTCTGGTTGTCCATCGTGCTGCGTGGGCGGGTGCCGGCCTGGACGGGCTGGCTGTCGACGACGATCGACATCGTCGCCATCGTGACGCTGTGCCTGTCTTCCGGCGGCGCCACCGCCTGGCTGTTGCCGGTCTTCTTTCTGCTGCCGATCCTGATCGCGTTCCAGGACCGGCCTTGGCTGACCGGGGCGCTCGGCGCGGCCACCGCGGTGGCGTACCTCGCGGTGTGGATCGTCTACTCCAAACGCGACGACACGGTCGGGCTGCCGAACATCGTCTACGTCCACTTCGCTTTCCTGTTCTGGTTCGCACTCGCCACCACCGCCCTGTGCCTGGTGCTGTCCCGACGCACGGCCCGGGTGAAAACGCTGCTCGAAATGCGGCGTCAACTGGTGTCGGAATCGATGCGCGCAGATGAGATCTCCAGCCGAGAACTGGCCGAAACACTGCACGACGGGCCGCTGCAGAATCTGCTGGCCGCCCGTCTGGATTTGGAAGAACTCGCCGAGCGCTACCACGACCCGGACCTCGAAGCCGTACGCCTGGCCGTGACCCGCACCGCCACGCAGCTACGGTCGACGCTGACGACGCTTCATCCGGCGGTGCTGGCGGAGCTCGGGTTGGCAGCCGCGGTACGCGAACTGGTGCACCAATATGCCGGTCGGGATCACTTCGACATCGAGACCGAGCTGACCGACGTCGGTAAGCCGCTCGTCCAGGACCTGCTGTACCGGGCGGCCCGCGAGCTGCTGACCAACGTCGTCAAACATGCCGACGCCACCCGCGTACTGATCCGCCTCGAGCGCGACGATCGCTGGATCACCCTGTCGGTGATCGACAACGGCAAAGGGTTCGACCCGGCACTCGTCGACAAACGGATCACCGAGGGACATATCGGGCTGGCATCGCTGGTCGCGCG
Source organism: Mycolicibacterium komossense (assembly GCF_025822605.1). GTDB lineage: Bacteria > Actinomycetota > Actinomycetes > Mycobacteriales > Mycobacteriaceae > Mycobacterium > Mycobacterium komossense. The sequence goes on from NZ_JACKTY010000029.1 coordinate 584,584, forward strand.
GGCCGAGGCGATGGGCGGGACGATGGAGTTCGTCCCGGCCGAGGGCGGTGGCACCCGGGCGACCATCACCACGCCGGCCGCCGCCGCCTGATTAGCCCTGGCGGGTTTCTTGAACGGAAGTTCGCGGTCACCGTAGATGCCGCAATCCGACGCCCCGTTGCCCTACTGCGTCGACCTCGCTCAAAGACGCACCAAACCTGAACGTACTCAACCGAATTCAATACATCTCGCCACAAGTCGGGATACGTTCGCCTGGTCAGCGGAACGACAGTCGGGAGTCGCCCATGCCAACCGCCATTCGCCCTTTGACGTCACTCGCTGTTGCGATCGTGGGGGCCGGCGCCCTCGCGATCCCACCGGCGTACATGCCGCCACACTCCCTGGCCCAGGTCTCGCCGACGGTCCAACTGGCCGCCACAACCGACATCCTCGGCCCCGACCAGTCGACCCTGGACGGTAGCCACGCCGCTTTCTATAACCTGTTACCGGTTATGAAAACACTTGGCCTGGTGACGATTTCGCCGACTGCGCAGGAGTTGGTGGACTTCTCTACGAGCTCACTGAGCGGAGTGCTACTCGGCTTGGCAGGTCCCCTCGCCGGGCCCGCCGTGCTACTGACCGCCAACCTGCAGTCCATCGCCGCCGACGTCGCCGCAGGGGATGTCGGCGGTGCCCTCGCGACACTGGCCGGCACTCCCGCCGCCCTGGTCAACGCATTCCTCTATGGCGGCGTTCACCTGGACCTGACCTCGCTGGTGGCGACGGCGGGCCCCGCGTTGGGCCTGCAATTCCCCAACGGCGTCAAGTTGGGAATCGCCTTCGGCGGACTGCTCAGCCCGGCCGGCTCGGTATTCAACGCGCTCGACTTCAACTTCTCCCTGGAACTCGGTTCCCTTCCTCTGGGCACCATCGGCCTCGCGACCGGAACCGGCCCCGGCGCCATCAGCTCGCTGGCCGCGCTGGTCGGTACCGCCGCCGAGGCAGTGACCGGCGCCCTCAACGACGTGGCGACAGCGATCTCCGAGATTCCCCGCTCAGTGGTGAACACCGTGACTGCCCTGGCGACACCGGGTGCGGGGTTGCCTGCGCTGACCGCACGTAAGGCGGCCGCCGACACCGCGGCACCCGCCACTATTCAGTTGCGGGACAAGACAACTCGGGACAGCGTCAAGGCAGTGCCGAACGCCGCGCGCAGCACCGGCGGCAAACACCGCGCCACCTCCGGCGGTCCGGCAGGCGATCAGGTCAGCGCGGCCTCGGCCTCCGCCGATACCGCACCAGCCGCGAAGGCCGGCCCCGCCGGGCAGGCCAAGCACACCAAGACCGCACAGCACGCCGCGGCTTAGACCGCACACCTGCCGGGCTCCACGCGATCGATCAGGCAAGATCGTCGGGTGAGCTGTAACGAGACACCATGAAAGACATCGGCCAAGGAATACGCTGGCTGTTGCGGTTACCGCTGCGGATGCTGTCGCTGCGCACCATCGTGATCGTCGCCGCACTGGGCGTCGTGACCACCGTCATCATCATCGGCACCTGGGTGTGGGTCGGTATCACCAACGACCTGTACAGCCAGCTGGACCGGCGACTGGATTCACTGAGCAGCCTCGGTGATTTCAGCAATCTGCTCGGCAGCGTGCTGAGTTCGGGAACCGACCAGCCCATTCCCGAAGGCGGCCTGGTGCGGACCGCACGGATCGGGGGTGCCACCGTTTCGGTGCCCAGCGACATCGTCCTGCCGGAGTTCGAGAACGGTTTCGCCGACACCACCATCGACGGCGTGCACTATCGCGTCCGCACCTTCGTCGCCGGGCCGGCCACCATCGCGATCGGCGCACCGATCGCCGAGACCCAGAAGCGGATCAACGAACTGCACCTGCGCGTGCTGATCATCTGCGGCAGCATCATCGCCGGCGCGATCCTGATCGGCTGGGTGTTCTCGCTGATCATGATCAACCCCTTCCGCCTGCTGGCCCAACAGGCCCGCGTCATCAATGCCCAGTCCAAACCCGACGAGGTCCAGGTGCGCGGGGTGTGGGAGGCGGTGGAGATCGCCGAGGCAGTGGAGGGCATGCTAGCCCGGATCCAGACCGAACAGGAACGTACCAAGGCGGCACTGGAGTCGGCGCGCGATTTCGCCGCCGTCGCCTCTCATGAGCTGCGCACTCCGCTGACGGCCATGCGCACCAATCTCGAGGTGCTCTCCACCCTGGAACTGCCCGCCGAGCAGCGCGACGAGGTCATCGGCGACGTCATGCGCACCCAGGGCCGGATCGAGGTGACGCTGACCGCGCTGGAGCGCCTCGCGCAGGGCGAGCTGACCACGGTCGACGACTTCGTGCCCGTCGACATCACCGAGCTGCTGGACCGGGCGGCGCACGACGCGATGCGCACCTATCCCGACCTGTCGGTATCGCTGGGGACACTGAGCACGGTGCTCATGCTGGGACTGCCGGCGGGGCTGCGGTTGGTGATCGACAACGCCATCACCAACGCGGTCAAACACGGTGGCGCCACCGAAGTCCGGCTCAACGCCATCAGTTCCGCCGAGGGCGTGGAGATCACCGTCGACGACAACGGCAGTGGTGTCCCCGAAGAGGAACGCAAGACCGTCTTCGAGCGCTTCGCCCGCGGTTCGACCGCTTCACGCACCGGCTCGGGTCTCGGGCTGGCGCTGGTCGCCCAGCAGGCCGAGCTGCACGGCGGGACCGCCTCCCTGGAGGTGAGCCCGCTTGGCGGCACCCGCCTGATGTTGCGGCTGCCCGCACCCGGGCGCACCGACGACACGCCCTTGTGACGTCTGCCCGAAAGCCCGGCACCTCATTACAATTCGATCGCTTCACACTGTTCAATACCGCTTCATCGAAATGCAGAGCCATGCGCTCGAAACGGCGGTAATCTACACACCTCACATCAGACCTCGGGGAGAGATTAATGCGAAGAATTGCTTTGGCGGTTGCCGCCGCGGCACTAATTGTCGTCCCGGTTGCGGGCGCTCAATCGGCACAAGCCGCGTCGACGACCACACCCAACCAGACAATCACCACTCCGGCACCCGCGCAGGGACCGAAGGTGCTCATGTTCGACTGCCAGGGCACCACCGGCTATATGGGCTGCGGGCCTGGCTGGTTCTGGCGGGACGGCTGGCGCGGATTCTCGTGCTACCCGTGCTGACGCGTCCAGACATAAAAGCCAACCGCACAGATTGGAACAGGACGCCATGAGTCGTTCATTTACTGCAATGCGCCGCCTGACCGCGGGCGCGCTGATGATTGCCGGAGCAAGTGTCAGCGGTCTCGGAATTGCTTCCGCAGATCCTGGTGATTACACGGGTTTGCTCGTTCACCCGAATACCGTCACCGATTCCGATGCTTACTCATCCGGGGCGCCGATTCTCGACCCGAATGGGCAGCAGGGCGCGCAGGCGGTTTACAACCACCGCGACGGCAGCCGCGCCATCACCGATACGGTCCTGGTTCTGGCCGATCCGACCGCGGCCACTGACGCGCTGAACGCGGCACGGGCCGGCAGTGGTATCGCCAACCCGAAGTCGCAGCCCGCTCCGGTGGGGGTCGACGGCACGATCCTCACGGGCACTGGGGCCAACGGGCAGTCGGTCAGTCTGTTGTTGTTCACCCAGGGCAACACTGCGACGACGGTCGAATTCACCGGTCCCGGTAACGATCCGGCGCCGCAGGACCTGGTGGTCCAGTTCGGCCAGCAGCAGGACAGCACGATCAAGGGCTGGCAAGCCGAGTTGGGCTGAGCTACCGAGAGTCACGACAGAGAGGCCGGATGCGCGAGCATCCGGCCTCTCTGCTGTCCAGGCTTGTACACCCTGCAACCCGAGCGTGACGGCAAATCGGCAGAAGATTAGAGATTTACTTAAGTGTTAAATTTTCGCCTCATCGAATTGACGGAGGCATAAAGTTTGCCGAGGCGATGGTCGGCCTTTTCCCAGGAGGAAAGCATGTGGGCTGCAAAGCATTTGGACCTGGTCAGTGGATTTGCCGTCGCGCTTGGGGTGAGCGCTGCGATGCTCACCGGTTACGGTGTGGCCGCAGCCGACACCGGCACTCCCGGCACATCAGCGAATTCTGACAGCGCGGCGCACAGCAGCCCCTCGAAACCGTCGGCGGGACCGTCGAAATCCTCGGCATCACGGCCGTCGACAGCGTCGGCCGCATCATCGAAAAAGCCCAAGCCCCAGGTCGTCGCGGCGACCACCACCGGCTCCACCGGAAGCACTGGCACCGACACCTCGGCCGCCGCGGCCGATAACACCGCTGCGCTGCCGGCCATCACCACCCGGTTCGCCCCCATCAGGACATCGAAGCCCGCGGCCACCAGCACCACGTCGACGTCACTGACGACGACTGCCAGCGGACTGGTCGTACCGATTGCGACGGCGCAGCTGTCGGCACCCAGCGCCGCCAGCGCCACATCGTCGTCGCCGGGCGGTTTGCTCGCAGCCCTGATCGGCGACATCTTCACCGGCAACTCGCCCACCACACCGGTGGCCTCGCCGACCGACTTACTTCTCGCCACAGCCAGCCGCCGTCAACTCGTCTCCGCCGCAGTCGATTCCAACCCGAGCTTCAACCTGACCAACGGTGTCATCTACGGCAACGTCAATGGCACGGGTACGTCTCCCCTGACCTACACCGTCATCGGTGCCCCCAGTGCGGGCGGCAAGGTCACCCTCAACAGCACCGACGGCAGCTTCAGTTTCCTGCCCGACTTCTCCGTGGTGCAGAGCCACGGCACCGAAAGCTTCTCGGTGCTGGTGAACGAGACCACTCCGCTGGTGACAGCGTTGGTCGGCATTCCGGTGGTCGGATCGCTGATAGTCCAGCCGGTCGTGATGGCGCTCTACCAGGTGCCCGGCGTCAACGTCTTGCTCGCACCACTCATCGGCGCCTCGACCATCACCAACGTCGTGGTCCCGGTGGGCACTCTTGTCGGCGACAACCCGGTCGCGTTCACCACCAAGGTCCCCTCCGTCGGCGGCGCACTGATCAGCGTCAACTACTTCCCGGCCACCGGGCTCCAGACCGGCCAAAGCGCGCCGACCGTTCTCAACGGTCCCGGCCTGGGAACCGCAGGCAATATCGACCCCACCTCGGTCACGATTGTCAGCGGACTGGTGCCCGGGTTGGTACCGCTGCGCAACGACGGCTACAACGTCATCACCTGGGATCCGCGCGGCGAATTCGCCTCCACCGGCACCCTGCAGCTCGACTCCCCCGCGTTCGAAGGCCAGGACGTCTCGGCCATCATCGACTGGGCCCAGACGATGGACTCGGTTCAGAAGGACGCCACCGGCGACCCGCTCATCGGCATGGTCGGCGGCTCGTACGGCGGCGGCATCCAGTTGGTGGCCGCCGGGATCGACAAGCGGATCGACGCGATCGTGCCCGGTATCGCCTGGAACAACCTGAACGACTCGCTGTACCCCCAGTCCACCTTCAAGACCTCGTACGCATCGCTGCTGCTGCTGTCTCTGGTCACCACGGGCGCCCGGATCAACACTCAGATCTACGAGGGCATCGTCCTGGGGGATCTGCTCGGCGTGCTGACCGACAGCCAGCAGGCGCTGCTCGCCAGTAGCGGCCCAGACTTCCTGGACGGCAACATCACCGCCCCGACGTTGTTCATCCAGGGCACAGTAGACGTGCTGTTCCCCCTCCAACAGGCTCTGATGAACTCGCAGATGCTCAACCCGACCACCCAGCAGGCGATGATCTGGTTCTGCGGTGGCCACGGCGCCTGCCTGGATCTGACCGCCGCCCAGCAGCAAGCGCAATCGGAATTCCTCACGCAGCAGACGCTGAACTGGCTCGACAAATACGTCAAGGGTGAGACCATCGCCGATCCGCCGAAGTTCCAGTGGATCGACCAGAACGGCGTCTACCACGCATCTGATCTGCTCCCGACCGACCCCAACTTCAACCTGCCCGCGGCGGACAATCTGAACACCGAAGGGTCCGGCGGTCTTCTGCCGATCATCCCGCTCATCGGCGGCTCGGGACCCCAGACCGACATTCCGATCCCGTACTCGCTCGGCCTCGGAGCACCGGCCAGTAACGCCATCAACATCCCGCTGAATGTCGGCACCGCCGAAGCGAATATCGCGGGAGCGCCGACGCTGACGATGACCTACTCCGGGCTCGGCACCAGCCGGTCGGTGTATGCGCAGATCGTCGACGAGGACACCGGACGGGTCGTCGGCAACATCGTCACGCCGATCCCGGTGACGCTGAACGGCCAGCAGCAGACGGTGCAGATCCCGATGGAGGACATCGCCTACACCGTCAACGCCGGCGGCACCCAAAGTCATCTGACGCTGCAGATCGTCTCCTCAGCCACCCCCTTCCTGAACTTCACGCAGTTCGGGGTGATCAATGTGTCCGGCGTCAGCGTCAGCATGCCGGTCTACAACACGGCCAACAACGCCGTCACCGCGGACGATCTGGCGAGCGTCGCCTAGCTCAGGGCCGATGCGAGGCGAGGCACCAGCCCCGCTGAGGAGTCAGGCAATCAGACGAACGCCTGACGACCGATGCGAGGCGAGGCACGAGCCCCGCTGAGGAGTCAGGCAATCAGACGAACGCACTCGAGCCCTCTCGGCAAACCGCCGGGAGGGCTCGAACATGTCGGGGCATGCGATTATCGGATCGCCTTTCTGCGCTGGCACAGTTGCAAATATTTTTTCTGATTTTCAATCACCACTTTTCGAGTAGCTTTGCGGCCTCATTCGAATGCCGCGGCCGACGAACCAGCACCGATATTTCGCCTGGAGCCACAGCAAAAGTGCTCGCCAGGGCATGTACTGTCGGGTCCTGGGGGCTACTATCTGCTCAACAATGGCGTGCACAACGGGGTGTCTCAGTTGATCTGATCAACTGTTTTATCGGGGGTAGGGGTAACTCGGTGACAACTGTCCTGGCTGAAATTCGCCGTAAAACTCGGGTAATTCGACGACGAGTGCGGCACAAACGAGATGAGATCGACGTCCGCTACCCGTCGTTGGGTCGGTGGCTGCAGTACTCGGCCGTCGCACTGCTGGTTCTTTTCACCATCGGCATCGTGATCTATGCGTTGCAGGCGGCAAGCGGTCGTTAGCCCGGGCGGGGGGCGGCGCGAACGTGTGGCCGGACGTGAGACGACCCTTCTCGAACGTGGTGTCGGTCCAATCGACCAGGTCGTTCTGGTACATCTCCGGGCCATCCGCAGCAAGACCGATCTGCAGCCACGCCTGCTTGGTGGTGTCGTCGACGTGCACGGAGAACCCGGTACCCCCGAGTCTGACAACAGACACCTGGATGCGGAACGGATACCACGCCGACCCGGGCCCGCACTGGATACTTCGGGGGTCGAAATCTTCACCGCGCGCCAGTATTTGACAAGGGAACTTGCACAGCCTTTCCCTAGGTTGACCGCGGGCAGCTCTCAGACGGCCGATCTACCGTGAATGCATGGGCGTTGAAGTGATCGCACGGTTGTTCCGGAACCGCGCGGTATGCGCGTGCGGCTGGCAGAGCGAATCCCACTTCTTCCGCGGTGGCGCCGTGGTCGATGGCGGCCTGCACCTCAGCACCCATTCCTACGCGGCCGACACGCCGCCGGTCCACGTCCAGCAGGCCAGCTAACTCGGAGCCACTAACTCGGAACCGCTGTCCAAGGACAGCAGGGAATCCACCGTTGAGGCGGAGCCGGATTCCGCTGCAGCCATCATGGTGGTGTGCGCGTGCCGTTCATCAGTGGCCGGCGGGACGACCAGTAGGACGATCCGGCCGTTGTCGAGTCCAATCACTTCGATGGTGTTGCCTGGTTGCAGCGAGTATCCATCGAGCCGTACGACGCGACCGCCGGTGATGAACTTCCGGGGCGCGCTGGGCCATTCGTCGAAGTTGTACAGCACACGAACTATGGGGCCGAGGCGAACCGACAGCACCGCCAACAGGTCCGGCAGCTCGGCCGCGAGGTCATTGCCGTGTGGCCACCAGGCGCCGTCGACGTATCCACTCTGGCGCTCCTTCGGTTTCAAGCGCAACCGCGGCGTGTGCGCCGGAACCGTGGACTGCTCAACGTTGTCAAGTGCCTGCTGTCGCGTCATGCGACGTCCTGTCTCGGCCGGAAATCGGCCAGATTACTCAGATCGGCGGCGCCTCTACTCGAAAGGTCACCTGTACGAAGTACGGCCGATATCGATAACTCTACGCCGATCCGGGAGAACTGCGGCACGAAATCCACGACGAGATGGAGACCGTCGATAGGAAATTGACTTTCGTTGTTGCACAGTTGATTTCGACCTGGCGGGTACCGGGCGTCGCGGACGACAGGCCTCGATCGGACTCAGGTCTAGCGGGATCCCGTCACGGCGGATACTTCCTGCGCCATGCGTGCCTTGACCGCGCTGATAGTGGTACCGGCAGTGCCGGCGAGCAGTGCCGGCGCATCGGTCAGGGCACCGATGACTGCGGGATGTCCAGTGGCCGAGACGAATCGGCGGCAGGCCTCGATCTTCGGTTGCATCGACCCGGCCGGAAACTGCATGGTGGCGAGCTCCTCAAGTTCGAGGTGAGCCAGGGGTGCGGCCTGCGGTGTGCCGAAGTCTCGCATCACGGCGGAAACATCGGTGAGCACAAGCAACCTGTCGGCGTGTACCGCGATGCCCAGCAGGGCGGCGACGTAGTCCTTGTCCACGACAGCATCGATCCCGCCGAGCCGACCCTCGGCATCCGCAGTGACCGGCGCACCGCCGCCCCCGCCGCAGATCACCACCGTTCCGGAGTCCACGAGGTAGGCAATGGAATCCTGCTCGATGATGCGGCGCGGGTCCGGGGAGGCCACGACGCGCCGCCACCGGCCGCCGTCGGCGCGGATGCTCCATCCGTGCCGCTGGGCGAGTTCCTGTGCGCGAGCGGCGGAGTAGCCCGGACCGACGAACTTCGTCGGCGCCCGAAAGGCCGAGTCGGTGGGGTCAACCTGGGTTTGCGTTATCACGCTGAGGATCGGTTTGTGTACGCCGGCGTTGCGCAGCGACTGAGTCAGCCAGTAGCCGATCATCCCTTGGGTCTCGGCGACCAGATCGTCAAGCGGATAGGACCGGGTCAGATCTGGATCGTTCTCACTCTCCACTGCCAACATGCCGACCTGTGGTCCATTGCCGTGGCAGATGAGCAGGTCGTGGGCGTCAGCGAGCGGGGCGAGGACCCCTGCCGCCGCCTGGATGTGCCCTAGTTGGACACTGGCATCGAGTCTTTCGCCTCGGCGCAGAAGGGCGTTTCCGCCGAGTGCGACCACGATGCGCATGTCAGCTGCCGTCCAGAAGTCGGACGGTCACGAGACCGATCATCGCAACTCGTCCGTGGTGAACGCGTTGACCAGCACGGCCTTGACGGTGTGCAGCCGGTTCTCGGCCTGGTCGAAGACGACGGAGGCCGGCGATTCGAACACCGCGTCGGCAACTTCGGCACCGTCGAGCCCGAACCGCTTATACAGACGTCGTCCGAGGTCGGTGTCGGTGTTGTGCAACGAAGGCAGGCAATGCATGAACTTGGTGTCCTGGCGAGCCGTGGACGCCATCAGTTCCTCGGTGACGCGGTACGGCAGGAGCATGGGAACCCTGGTCTCCCAGTCGTCGTCGGACTCGCCCATGCTGACCCACACGTCGGTGTAGACGTATTCAGCGCCCAACACTCCGCGCTCGACGTCATCGGTGACCAGGATGCGCGCACCGCTGCGGGCAGCCAACCGATGCGCAGCGGCGATCACGTCACCGGGTGGCCACAGCTCGCGCGGAGCGGCGATGCGGACGTCCATGCCCAGCAGCGCACCGATGATCAGTAGCGAGCGGGCGACATTGTTGCGGCCATCACCGCAAAAGCAGTAGGCGATCTCTTCCAGGGGACCTTCGTGATGCTCTGTCATGGTCAGGACGTCGGCCAGCATCTGGGTCGGATGCCATTCGGTGGTCAGCCCGTTCCAGACCGGAATGCCCGCATAGTCGGCCAGCTGCTCGACACCGGATTGGGCGAAGCCACGGAACTCGATGCCGTCGAACATCCGGCCCAGCACGCGCGCGGTGTCGGCGATGGACTCGCTGCTGCCGAGGTGGGAGCCGTTGGGACCGAGGTAGGTGACGTGGGCGCCCTGGTCATAGGCGGCGACCTCGAAAGCGCACAGCGTGCGAGTAGAGGCCTTCTCGAAGATCAGCGCGATGTTCTTACCGGCCAGCTCTGCTATCTCGGTGCCTTCGGCCTTGGCGCGCTTGAGGTTTCGCGCCAGCTCCAGCAGAGCCAGTACCTGCGTCTTGTCCAGGTCGAGTTCCTTGAGCAGCGAGCCGGGATGCCGTTGGCGACGTAGCGGGCCGGTGAGAGAAGTCGTCATGTGATCAGATCCCGTCGCGTTGGATGGGGCAGGTCATGCAGCGGGCGCCGCCGCGGGCGCGGCCGAGTTCGCTGCCCGGGATGGGCAGCACCTTGACGCCGTGCGCTTCGAGCATCCGGTTGGTGACCGTGTTGCGCTCGTAGCCGATCACGACTCCGGGCGACACCGCCAGGAAGTTGTTGGCGTCATCCCATTGTTCGCGTTCGGCAGCGCGGCTGTCTTCGTCGGCGGCCAGGACGACGACTTGCTCGACCCCGAGCGCGTCAGCGATGCAGGCGAACAAATCCGCACGCTCCTCGACGTGAAGTCCACCCGTGTCGTGCCCATCTACTTCCTCCGGGTCGGCGGCAGTGATGACCCACGTCCGTAAGTCGGCCGGATCCAGGTCGGGATAACGGACGAACGTGGCGGTGTCGATCATGGTCAGTACCGTGTCCAGGTGCATGAAAGCCCGGGACTTGGGCAGTCGGACGGCGATAACCGTGGTAGCGGCGTTGTGGCGGAACAGTTCTCGCGCCAGGATCTCCACACCCATCGGTGTGGTGCGTTCACCCATTCCGATCAGGACGGCGCCGCGGCCGAGGACGTGGATATCGCCACCCTCGAGCGTGGCGGGCTGATGGTCGTCGTCGTCATCACCGTAGAAGGTGGGGAACGGGGCGCCGGCGAACATCGGGTGATGGCGGTACACGGCCCGCGAGTGAATCGATTCTCGTTGGCGCGCAGCCTTGGCCATCGGGTTGATCGTGACACCGCCGTAGATCCAGGCCGAGTTGTCGCGCTGGAACAGGGTGTTCGGCACCGGGGTCAGGATGAACTCATCCAGGTTCAGGCTCTGCCACAGTAGGCTGCCAGCACGCAGTGGGGACAAGTCCGACTTGGTGACGCCGCCGATCAGTAACTCGGCCAATGTTTTTGTGTCGACGTCTTCGGCAAGCGCACGCAACGACGCCGTCAACGTCGGTCCGACACGGTGCACGCCGCAGACCCGGTCGAGCACGAAAGCCCGCGCTTCGGGTACTGCGAGCGTCTCGGCAAAGAGATCGGCGAAGTGATGCACGATGACGCCCTGGTCGCGCAACTCCTGCGTGAAGATGTCGTGCTCTTCGCGCGCCCTGTCCGCCCAGAGCACGTCGTCGAACAGGAGACTGTCGCAGTTGCCTGGCGTCAGCCTCGTCAACTCCAGCCCGGGACGATGCACGATCGCCTGGCGCAGCTGACCGACCTCGGACTCGACACCCAACATATGTGGCACGGCAATCGACCTTTCACGACGGACCGGCGAATGGCTGGAACAACAAGGTGTTCAAACAGTTTCGCCATCCAGGACACCGGCAATGAAGCGCTGTGGGTTTGAGAAGTCGAAACTCTGGATGCGCTGAGCGAATGCTCCCATGATCATGGCCATCAGGCGACGATCACGGTTCCAGACCGGCATGCTCTCTGCGTCTCTCAGTGCACTCCCCATCTGGCCGAAAGTCAATCGGTCCGGGGTTGGGCCACTTCAGAGGCATCATCGCGCCGCCCGGTGTTCACCTGGTGCGCAGTTAGAGGGTGTACCGTCACGATCGCTGGGAGTCTCAGCCGGTCCGGAACCTGTCCAGCCGCCTTGCCGCTGAACTCGTGGAGCAGCAGCTCAACGCCGCACGTATCCCCGATTATCTGCCATCGCGCGCCGCATGATTCCGCACTCAGCTCTGCTGCACCGTCGTGGGATCTGGGGTAGTTGGCAGACCCGCCGTTCCCGTTCCTGGTGTGGGGCGCCGACGAGATTCACCGCTTGATCCAGTACCACCGACATCCATTGATGCACAACAACATTCAAATCACCGTCTCGAACGAGACTCCCGATAAGGAAGTCCCATGGTCCTAGCGCCTCCGCACCCCTCAGCAGAACCCGACGTCGCGCCGCCCGCCAACGGGGACGGCACTCACTCATTGGGCCTGACCTCGGCGACCGCGCTGGTGGTCGGCAGCATCATCGGCACCGGCGTTTTCACGATGCCCGGCGTGCTCGCCGGCGCCGGGACCAGCTCGATTCTGGTCCTCGGCGTCATCGCCGTCGGTGCCATCCTCCTCGGGGTGATGTTCGGCCAGCTCACCAAACGGGTGCCCTCGTCCGCCGGCGGGCTCTACGCCTACTCGCGCCACGAATTCGGTGACTTCGCCGGCTATCTCACGGCGTGGTGCTACTGGATCACAGCGTGGGCGGGCAACGCCGCCATCGTGTCGTCATGGGTGCTCTACGTGGAGTCGTTGTTCTCCATCGAGCACCCGTCGCCGTGGACGAATCTGGGCATCGCGCTACTCGGGCTGTGGATTCCGGCAGCGGTGAACCTGATCGGGTTGAGGCAGATGGCCTGGTTTCAGAACGTGTCGGTCGTGTTGAAGTTCCTGCCGCTGGTCGTCGTCGGCGTCGTCGGCTGGTTCTTCGTGAAGGCGAGCAACTTCGGCGCGTTCAACGCCAGTGGCGGCAGCCTCTACAGCGCCGTGGGCATCGCGGCCGGGGTGGCGTTGTTCTCCTTCATCGGAGTGGAGTGCGCGTCCATCGCCGCGGCGCGGGTGCAGAACCCTCGGGTCAACGTCGGGCGAGCATCGGTTCTCGGGACGGCAGCCAGCGCGTTGCTCTACATCGCGGTCAGCGCCGCCGTGATGGGTCTGGTGCCCCACGGCGCACTGGTGGGCAACGGCGCGCCCTTCGTCGATGCCTTCCAAACGATGTTCGGTCCCGCCGCCTGGGTGGGCAAACTGGTGGCCGCGACCGCGGTGGTGTCCGGGCTCGGGGCGCTGAACGGCTGGACGCTGGTGACGGCCGAGATGCCGCGAGCAGCCGCGGTAGACGGGCTGTTCCTGCCCCAGTTCGCCAAGACCTTCCGCAACGGCAGCCCCTGGTTCGGCATCCTCGTGTCGACCGTCGTCGCTTCACTGCTGATGGCCTTCGCCTACAGCGGCAACACCGGCCTGACGGTGTTCACCTATCTGGTGGCACTGTCGGTCGTCACGGTTGCGATCCCCTACCTGTTCTCGGCCTGCGCGCAGCTGGCCTATCTCGTCTCGCGGCGACGGAAGGTGCACGGGTGGGCGATGGCACGCGATCTCGCGATCGCCACCACCAGCATCCTGTTCTCGCTGTGGGTCGCCTTCACCGCCGGATATCAGGCCGTCTACCAGGCAATGCTGTTCCTGCTGATCGGCATCCCGATCTACGCCTTCCTCAAGGCACGCCGCGAACGCCGCGGCGATGTCGCGGAGCCCGTCGAACTGCCCGAGGCCGATACCGATGTCCTTGCGACGGCCGCACCCCACAAACACGTCAGGCCCCCTCGAAAGGGGGCCTGATCTGTGTGGCAGGTACAGGATTCGAACCTGTGTAGGCGTTAGCCGACGGATTTACAGTCCGCAGAACGGGGTTTCCTGCGGTGTCGCAACGTGCATCATATGTCCGTGACCTGCGCGGATGATTCCGGTACGTGCCACGCCATTTCTGTGCATCCCGCATGAGTTGTGACAACGCCGTGACAACTCCGGCCTTCACTTCTGGGTGCGGCGTGGCGCTGTACGAACACGCGTTCCACACTGGAGCAGACCTTCATCGGCCCGACCACCTGACTGCGCGGCACATCGCCAATGCGGGTCAGCACTTGACACCATCATTGAGAGTCTCGTCCGGACGGCTGGCTCACCGCGTGGAGGGGAAACAAGGTGTGGGCAGCACCGGGTGTCTGCGAGAATCCGGCGATGACACCTGCGCGCATCATCCTTCGTGCGGCGACAGCTGATGATGATTCGTTCGTTGTCGAGATGGCGCGTCACGCCTGCGTCATCGAAGATTGGCCTCTTCCCGACTCCGACGACGACGAAGTATTGGAGATGCTCCCGCCTGCTGGGGTGGTGCCGATCATCGCCCAAGACCACAGTGGCACACCGCTCGGTGCGGTATGGACCTATTACGGCAGTCCGCCGTTGCGCTGTGACGCTGCTGGTGTGCCGTTGCCCGAGCTGTGCATTGGCGTTGCGCCCGGGCGACGGGGTGCCGGTGTTGGCGGGCTCCTGCTCGACGCTCTCTTCGTTGCCCTCGCGGAAGACCACGACGCGATGTGCACCAACGTTCACGTGCGCAACCCCGCCAAGCGCCTCTATGAACGCAAAGGGTTTCGCGGTGCCGGGCAAGGCAATGGTCCGCTAGGACTCGCTCTGATCAAAGTCTTACGACCAGACGACACAACGGGTTCCGGCTCGCTGCCTGCATAGTCATTCTGCGGAAAGTTGCGAACAACCGAGACCCGGTCGTCGATCTGTGCGAGCTCCGCTTCGGTCAATTTTGACCTGGGATCGGAGATCGGGAGTCTTGTCTCGGGTGCTACCGCCAATCACACGTTCTGAGACGGCCTGATCGGGACGCATACTTGTCACCGTGCTCGATCATGCTGAGGTGGTGCGCTTGTACGGCCCGTGGAAGGTTCGAACACCTCGTGAGGCGGTCATCTTTCTCAGCGGGTACTCGGGTCGGTGGTGGGTTGCCGGCGGGTGGGCGATCGATGCGTTCACCGCAACCACGCGTGCTCACGGATCTCGACATCGGAATCCCACGCTCGGAGGCAGCGGGGTTCATCGAGTTCGCGGGCACCTCTCTAGATGTGTGGGCCGCGGCGGGAAGTCTGACGCCGCTTGCTGTCGACGGGTCGACCGTTCCAGAGGATTGAGGCAACCTCTGGTTGCGGGCCAGCGGTGCCGATCCCTGGGAGTACGACGTCCTCCTCGACGACGTTCGTGAGCGGACATGGGTCTACAAACGCTCTTCCCACATCACCCGGCCTCTCAGCGATTGTCTGTGGTCACACGATGGCATTACGTACTTACGACCAGAGATCCAACTCCTCCTCAAAGCGAAGCACTCCCGGCCCAAGGACACTCTCGACCTGGAACGCTGCCTCCCACATCTCGACGACGACAGCCGCACGTGGCTCACTCAATCACTGCGCCACGAAAACCCTCAGCACCCCTGGGTCCGGAGACTGACCGGCAGTGGCGGTCCGCTGTCTCGTTTGTAAAAAATGTGGACGGCTATTTCCTCTCTCGGGGTAACCGGGCCCGCAGCTGTCTACCGAGGAGCTAGGCTCCGGCGGCCGTCAACCATTCGCTGTAGAAGAGCGCCACTCCAAGGCCGCAGGCGATGGCCGCAATCAGCCAAAAACGAATGGTCAGTGTCGTTTCTGGCCACCCCATCAACTCGAAGTGGTGATGGAGCGGAGATTTACGAAAGACCCGTCGGCCGGTGGTGCGAAACGAAATGACCTGAATAACAACCGAGGTCACCTCCGCGACGAACAGGGCACCCAGGATGACGGCCAAGATCTCAGTGCGACTGGTGACCGACAACCCGGCGATGATGCCGCCCAGTGCCAGTGAACCGGTGTCCCCCATGATGATTTTGGCAGGGGCGGAATTTTTCAAGGTGGATGAGTCCATCGGGTGTTAAGCGGCTGTCGTGTCGGCCTCCTCGGTGGTGTCTTGGGCGGGTCGGTTGATCCAGGCGNACGGAATTTTTCAAGGTGGATGAGTCCATCGGGTGTTAAGCGGCTGTCGTGTCGGCCTCCTCGGTGGTGTCTTGGGCGGGTCGGTTGATCCAGGCGGTGTCGGGTAGGTCGAGGATCTTCGGCGCACGGGCCGTGGCGAAGCGGTGCGGGTGTCGGGTCCGGGCATCGGTCAGCACGACGCGACGGTCGGCGGCTTTGTCGATGGCCAACCCGAAGTGCACATCAGCCGGTGTGTGTAGCCCGATCCCGGTATGACGATGCTCATGGTTGTACCAATTGGCGAACAGATCCATGAATTGCCTTGCATCACAGAGTGATCCGAAACATTCGGGAAACTCCGGCCCGTACTTCAACGTCTTGAACAACGACTCGGAGTACGGGTTGTCATTGGACACCCTCGGTCGCGAATGCGACCGGGTGACCTCCAGATCGGCGAGCAGAGCGGCGACGGTCTTGCTCGTCATCGACGTTCCCCGGTCGGCGTGCACCACCTGAGGCACCCCGTGCACCTTGAACACCTGCTCCATCAGTTCCTTGGCCAGAACGCCGGATTCGTGAGCGTGGACCTGCACCCCGACGATGTAGCGGGAGTAGATGTCGAGCATCACGTAGGCATCGAAGTAGGTGCCCTTGACCGGGCCCGCGAGCTTGGTGATGTCCCAGCTGTACACCTGCCGTGGTGCGGTCGCGATCAACTCCGGACACACCTTCGCCGGATGCCGCGCCACCCGGCGTCGCTCAGCCACCAGCGTGTTCTCTGTCAATACCCGGTACATCGTGGACACCGAACACAGGTAGACACCGTCGTCGAGCAGTTGAGCGTAGATCTGCAACGGCGCCAGATCGACGAACCGGTCGCTGGTGAGAACCTCCAGGACCCGGCGCCGCTCCAGATCGGTCAGCTTGTTGACCGGGGCGCCCGCTGATGGGGCCGACACCACCGGCGTAGGTGCGGTGGCCGCCGTGCGCCGCCGAGCCGCCGTGGAGCGCACCAACCCGGTCAACACCACCGCCCGCCTGGTCGTGACCCCACCGGCGATCAGCGACAGATAGACGTCCGTCATCGCTTCTTGCGCTTGTCGTCGGAATCCGCTCTCTCGGAAAGACTTTCCAAGAGAGCATGTGCTTTTCCCATGATGTCCAGGGCGGCCTCGGTGATGCCCAACCGCTTACTCATCTGGGCGTTCTCCCGCGTCAGCCGAGCGATCTCGGCTTGCTCGGCGCTCAGCCGGCCGACCTTCTCACCGGGCCGCTTACCCGCCAGCACCCCGGCATCGCGTTGCTTGCGCCACTCGCTGATCAACGACGAATACAAACCCTCCTTCCGCAAGTAGGCGCCACCCTCACCGTGCTCACACGCCCGTTCGTAGGCCGACAGGTACGCAAGTTTGTCCGCCGCGGTGAACGCGCGGCGTCGCCGCGGCCCATCCGCTCTCGGGTGGGTCGGATCCATCCGTTCATTGTCGTTCACCGAAACAATCGAGCTGGTCATCGCCTACCGATCCGAATCTCGCCCCGCGTCAGGCCGATTTGCTCTGAACCAGTGGACTCAACTCACCCTGACACGCAGGG
>NZ_JACKTY010000030.1 GCF_025822605.1 Mycolicibacterium komossense
GACACCGCCTGGATCAACCGACCCGCCCAAGACACCACCGAGGAGGCCGACACGACAGCCGCTTAACACCCGATGGACTCATCCACCTTGAAAAATTCCGTTCGCCTCTGCATCTGAGCTCTCGGTTCGTTCCTTCCTCACAAGACGTAGCCGCTCCTCGATCAGGACGCTTCCGGCCCAGTCAGCGGGCTCCGCGTCCCGTAACCACAGCACCCACCGAGGCTTCCCTTTCAGGAGTGTGGTGTTCGACAGCAGCGACCGAATGAACTTGGACGCGACGGGATCTGTCTCGAAGGCGTCCAGGTCATCCGGTTTGATGACAAGGTTGTTGAAGTCCCACAACTTGTTCCCCTCGGTAAGAGGCGGCAGGTGCGCGGGCACCGGCTTTCGCGACGCCCGTACAGCGATGTTCGGAGCGTTCAGCAGGTACGGGTTGATGTTCGCGACTTGGCGCGCCTCAGGCTTACCGAGGCCGTTAGCGGCGTAGTAGAACAGTGTTCGCTCGGTGCACTTGGAGCCCCGTGCTAACCCAACGATCACGACATGAACGCCAGCAGGGTTAGCCGACTCGGAGTCCCAGTCAAAAGGGCGGTGCGCGAAGACAATCGACCACCCTGATCGCAGGATCGGAATCCAGAGCGGTGCAACTGACTGTCCTTGACAGATCGAGCTCGTGGCGACGAACGCGAACCGCGAGTTGGGCGTGGTGAGGTATTCCGACGCCTTGCGGAACCAGGCCGAGACGAAGTCGAGATTGCCGTTGTAGTCGTCTCCCAAGGCGGACCGAAGGTTGGCGGTCTGTTCCGCCGTCCGCTCCTTTTGTCCGGCGTAGGGAGGATTTCCGAAGACGATCACATGCTCGCTGGAAGGAAGTACGGCGTTCCAGTCGATCTCTAGCGCGTTCCCCTGCCTGATTTTGGACGCGATCGTGATGGGCAGGCGGTCGGGGGCCACCCCGAACTCCAGTTCCATCTGCTGATTGGCGAGATGGTCGACGAGCAGCATCGCGGTCTCGGCGATACGCGCTGGCCATTCATCGATCTCGATTCCGAAGAAGTGGTCGAGCGTGACTTTTACGTTGGCGGTGACGTCCAGCGAAAGCTGGGCACGCTCAACCTTTTTGCCCGCGGCTATCGCTTCCATGTCGAGGTCTCGGCGGCGTTTGAGTATCTCGAGTTCGACAGCACGGAGCTCGCGGTAGGCAACGACGAGGAAGTTGCCGCAGCCGCAGGCCGGGTCGAGGAAGCGTAGCTCTGCAAGTTCGTTATGCAGCTTGGTGAGTTGACCCTTGTCGTTCGAGGCTCGTTCGAGCCGGTCGCGGTACTCGTCGAGGAACAAGGGTTGGATCGTCTTGAGGATGTTCGCTTCAGTGGTGTAGTGCTCACCGCCGTGACGCCGGGCTTCCTTGCTCTTGACCGTCTGGAACATGGAACCGAAGACCGCCGGGGAGATAACGGACCAGTTGAAGCTACATGCTTCGAGAAGTGCACCGCGGAACTCGACCGGCAGTGGGGGTAACCGCAGAGGGTCCTCGAACAGTCCACCGTTGATGTAACGGAAGAACGTGAGCGGATCACCTGCTTCGATGGTTCGGCGATCCGTCGGGGTGGCGAGCACATCGAAGAGCTCGATCAGGTCGGTGTGAAGAGTGTCGGCAGTGGTCTGGTTGCGAAGGTGATTCTCGAATAGCGCTGGGGGCCTCCACATGTCGGCGTCATCGCCGAATAACAGGAAAAGCAGCCGAGCGAGCAGCAGGGTAGCGTCGTGCTCACCGACACCTGCGGATTCGAGATGGTTGTACAGGGTCCCCATAAGCCTCGCCGCGGCGACGGAGGCGGTCTCGGCTTCACGGTCGAACGCATCCCGCATCCGATCCAGCAGGTTGACAAGGGGGAGGTCCTCGTCGAAGTCGAGTTCTATCGCTCGAAGCCGATCGGCCAGATGCGTGGTGCGATCACCGATATGATACTGGTGGACAACAAGTTTGGCGTTGGTGGAACCCAGTTGCGCGCGGCGTGGCCACCGCCATTCCTGCCTGTGCTCATCGGTGAAGACGACCAGCCGTTCCAGGTTGTCCTTCCCGACGAGAACATCGATCTGGCGTTGAACGGGCCGGGGCGGTAGCAGAGGGCAGTGCCAGACGCGAAGCCCCTTGTACCCGGCCACCTGGTTAAGGGTGTAGTCGCTGCCGTCTATTTCGAGAGTCAGTGGTGGGCGGTCGGGGTTGTCCCAGCCGAGCTCGTCGATGAACAGGGTCCGGAAGTTGCGGGCGTCGACGAGGTCGAGAAGACGGTTGTCGGTCATTCGGCGATTCCCATGCTGGAGACGATGCGGATCGGGTCCTTGCCGCCACGGGCGGTGATGGTGAGATCGCCGTCGCGGTGCAGTGCGGCGATGAGCGTGGCGAGTTCGTCATCACTTGCCCCGTTGCGGATGGAGCGCTTGAGCCGGTGCTCGGCGTCCTTGGCCAGCGGGTGCTGATACAGGTCGTCGAGAGCCACTGAGGTGTCGGCGTTATGACTGTGCAGGGTGGCGCCCAGGCGGTTCCACAGCGTGCGGCGGACACCCCGCAGCCGCCCTGCCGCGAGGGTCGGGGTGGCCAGCGGGCCTCGGACCAGTGTCTCGATCAGCTTGTCGTGGTGGTCGGCCGGTTCCAGCCCAGGCTCTTCGGGGGCAGCTTCAAAGGTCTTAAGCACCTCATGCCCAGTGAGGAGCGCGCTGGTGCCGTCGTCACTGGCGCGGCCGAAACCGTCGATGCCGGAGTCCGTACGGACGTAGCACACCACTCCAGTGTCGTTGTCGGTCATGCGCTTTCGTCGGGTAGCGGAGATCATGTCGGGTAGGCCCGCGATCTTCGCCGCGAGCTCGGCATCCTCACCGGCCGCCCGGGTCCAGTGCTGGTAGGCGAGGCTTGACGCGTCGACGTCTTCACCGGAGTCGTTGTCGTCGAGTGTCCCGTTGTACAGGTCGGCGATGGTCTGGGTCTCGCCGTCGGAACCGAAGAACAGCTCGTCGGAGCCGAAAGCCTCGGCGTTGGCGTGCAGTCGAGCGCTGATCCGGCGGCGCAGGTCGATCACGTTGTCCACCGACTCGTGGAAGAACGAGTACAGCAGAACGTTGTCCGCCTTCTGCCCAACGCGGTCGACGCGGCCAGCGCGTTGGATGAGGCGAATGATCGCCCACGGCAGGTCGTAGTTGACGACGATGTGCCCGTCCTGAAGGTTCTGTCCCTCGCTGAGAACATCGGTCGCGATGAGGACCCGCAGCTCGTCGCCGGGGGTGACGTCGGGTTCGTGGCCGGGCAAGGTGTTCGACAATGGGGAGAATCGCTGCGCGAGGCGGGTTGGGTTTTCGCTGTCACCGGTCGCGACACCGACCTTGTCGATGCCGGTCGCCCGCAGCGCGGCCCCGATGTACTCGGCGGTGTCCTTGTACTCGGTGAACACCAGAACCTTCTCGTCCGGATGGTCCGTTTGCAGCAAGTGGACTAAGGCGTCGAGCTTGGAGTCGGTTTCTGGCTTCCAGTCGCCATACAAGGTGAGTAGCGACCGCAGCGCCGTGGTGTCTTCGACCAGTGCCTCCCGGAGCGCCGGGGTGAATAATTCCGGGCGTAGCCACGTCAGGCCCGTGGGGTTGCTTTCCTGCAGCGTCGCGTGGCGGGCCTCCGCGCTGGCCGTCGTGTCCTCGTCGTTCTCGTCGTTAGGGTCATCGTCCTCGCCGAACTGGTTCTCAGTGATGGTCCCGGCGGGGATCGCCAGCCCGTTGTCGATGGCGTAGAGGAACAGTTCGTTGCGGGCGACATGCCGCTTCAACGACAGGGTGAACGAGTGCCCGCAAGACGAGAGCCTCTTGTAGAAGGTGGTGCGGACGAATCCGGCGACGTGGCCGCGACCGCGGGCTAGGTTGTCGATGAACTCCTGTTCCGCCTCGGTCGGTGCTGCGGTCGAGGAGCGGTAGTTGCCGAGTTCGTAGCGGGGCAGCCGCAGCGAGGTGATCGTGTCCAGGGTAATGTCCCCAGCCATCAATGCAGCGGGGTCGTTCTCGCCGAAGGAGTGATCGACCGGCTTTGGGATGCGTTGCGGGAAACGGAATCTGCTGCCGTTGGCGAACTCCAAGTACGGTCCGTTGGCGTCGGTCTGGGCGAAATTGTTCTTGATGAACGTGCGCGTTCGGCGCACCAGATGCTCACTCATCAGACGCTTCCAGTCGTCCGGGTCCTCGGACCTCCGGAACGCCGCCATCGTGGTGGTTTTCCCGTCCACCTTGTCGACGAGCTTCGGGTCGGCCAACATCGCGTTGACCGGTGCGATGCCAAGGTCGTCATCGTCGTCGATGTACAGGCCCAGCTGGTTGGCCACGTCCTGGAAACGGATGTTGTACGGGGTGGCTGTCAGCAGCAGGGCCTTGCTGTCGTTGGCGTGGATGTAGTCCTGGATCGCCTTGTAATCGCGGCGGGTGTCGTTGCGCAGCGTGTGGGACTCATCGACGATGACCAGCTGATAGCGCCGGAGCGTGGGCAGGACCGCGTGGGCCATCGAGTAGGGCACAACCCGGCCGTGCAGCTCGTACGCCTCAAAGTGCTCCTCCCACATCGACACCAAGTTTTTCGGGCACACCACCAGCGGCATGTAGCCGTGTTCATCGCGCAGCATCAACGCAACCGCGATCGCCGTCAGGGTCTTTCCGAGACCGACGACGTCGCCGAGCATCGTTCCGTTGCGGGTCATGATTCGCCGCGCCAGCGTCTGCACCGCTGTGGCCTGGTATTCGAGCAGTTGTTCACTGATCACGCCGGGAATCGAGTACTCGGCCAGCCCCTCGCGAACGTCGCGGGATAGGTCGTAGCAGACCTTGAGGAACACCTCGTACGGCCGGCGGGGTTCGCGGCGCGCCCATGACTCGTCGAGGAGGTCGAGCAGATCGGCGCTGATCAGTCGGCTGAACTTGTCGTCCCAGCGATCAACGAACCACTGCGCGAGGGTCGCCGCCGCCGTGGTGTCGAGGACGTCGACGTTGAGCTCGTAGTTCACTGTCATGCCGGGCCTTGTGAGGTTCGACGACCCGACGAAGCCCGTGATCGGGTTGTTGAGGTCCTCTCGGTGGCAGACGTACGCCTTGCCGTGTAGTGGGCGGCGAGTGTGCACCTTGATCTCCACGGCGCCGGTAGCCAGCAGGTCGCGCAGGGACTGCAGCACCGCCCGGTCCGCGACGGTGGGAAGCCCCCGCATCAGTTGCAGGCGGAGCTGCTCGATCAGGATCGCCTTACGTTCCCGCGCGGCGTTCGCGTCGGCATCGGACTCGCCGCCGCCTTCTAGATCCGCTTGCAGCGCGTCGAGCGTTTCCTGCTGTACGCCCGCTGTCATCATGCCGATCAGGATCCGCACGATCGGCAGATCGCCTGCGTTCCAGTTCTCAGCCTTTTCTCTGACCAGCTGGTCGAAAACGGCCCAGCCGCGCAGGTTGAAGTAGCCGACCGCCACGTCCATGGTGTTCGACACCTGCAATGTTTTCTCCAGGTGTGAGCCCAGATCCTGCTTGATGTTGTCAAAGATCCGTGTCAACGCTTGCGCCCGCTTCCCGGTGATGCTGAAGGTCCGAGCTGTTCATACAGCACGGCGCCGACGGTCCCGCCAGTAACGTCAGTTTTCAAGACTGTCGCAACGTGCCGACCACCGCGAAATTCCGAGGCTATGCCCCGCGGTCGCGTGGGTTGACTGGGTGACACAGCCCCCTCCAGAACGCGGAGGTCCGGTCGTGCTGATGCACCAGGTCCGGTAGCACGGGGTCAGCGGCTTTCCCACGGACGACGATGTCGTCGAGCGACGCGAGGACGTCGAGCACAGACCGTGGCTCGAACTGGCCCGCGAGTTTCTTAGCCTTGACGCGTACGTTGTTCGGCGTCGGGCCGGCGTCGATGACGGAGTGGTTCCACAACCGGCTGTGATGCGCGCAGCGGTTGCGGAGGTATACCAGCGCTCGCACGCGGTACGGGAAGCCGGCCTTGGCGACGCCGAGACTCGTCGCGACGGCATCTGCCAGCGTTCCCCGCCCGCCGCGCTCGATGCACTTGGACAGTGTTCCGAACGAGAACGCCTCGACGGCCGACCACACGGGTAGGACGGTGAAATCGGGTGTGCTGCCGCTGTCGGTCGTGTAGCGCAAGATGTGTCGTTCTCTGCTGCGCTCGATGTCCCTCAAGCACGACTCGACGGTCGGCTCCGAGTTGGTGGCATCGGTGTAGAAGTCCTCTTCGAGGTACCGGCCGCACGGCCCGTGATCGTTGGCGACGACGTGCGCGGTGTGGGTGCGGAGAAGGATTTCGGCTCGGCCGAGACGTTGGGACAGTACCGACCTCAACGCTTCGTCGGCGTCGTACGTCGCGCGGATGTCGTCGAACGCTGTGCCAGGTTCGAAGCTGTTGTCGCCGCGGTGCGGCGCTTTCTGGAAGTAGCGCATGTATCCGGAGAACCGGTAGTAGTTGTGCGCTGCGAGGAACGCCGCGCACGCGTCCCGATCATTGACAACGAGTCCCCGCTCGACCAGCAGATCGACTTGTGCGTACCACGACAGGCTCGGCTTCAATAGGCACCCCAGGACAAAAAAGGCCCCTCCCATTTGAGCATCGTGGAGAGGCTTGGGAGGGGGTCGATTGATTCCAATGTAGCCGAAGCCGCCGACAACGCGCAACCGTCGCCTCACGATGCGAGCTACCAGGTATGGGTCTCTGGCAACGCGTTCCTCGATGGTCGACTGTATCATCCAGCCCTCAGAGAGCCCGCAGTGTGACCGACCTCAATCGTTCACGTGGTGTCGTGGCCTGGCGGTAGCGTCTGGTGCGATCGAGAGGCCGGTCAATGGCCTCCACCAGTCGATGGCCTCCATTAATCGGAGAAGATATGGGCAACGAGATCGAACTGGTCGCCGATGGCGACGGCTTGGCTGTCATCGGTGGCTCTGCCGATGTTGAGCGATTCCTGCTCGACCAAGGCCTCGGCAAGACGCCATCGAAGGTTCTAGACGTACAGCGTCTTTCGTCATTCACCGGCACCAGCGGGGCAGCCCTGCGAGTCGGTTCGGAGGTCGCCGCCAACTCGGGACGTTGGGTCAAGCTGACCGCCGAGTCGGCGCAAGCTGTCAAGCAGTACGGGCTGATGGCGACCAAGACGCCTGGAGTCAGTCACGCGATGATCGGGAAGCCCGGAGAGGTGAAGCAGTGGCTTCAGATCGCGCAGGCCCCGACGGCGCTGCTTAGCGGCCCCTTCGCGCTCTCAGCGTTGTCGACGATGATGCAGCAACAGGCGATGCAGCAGCAGATGGACCAGATCGTTGAGTATTTCCAGGAGATCAACGAGAAGGTTGACGACATCCTCCGCGCACAGAAGGACGCGGTTCTCGCGCAGATGATCGGTGTCAACCTCGTCATCGAGGAAGCGCTCGCCGTGCGTGACGAGGTCGGGCGGGTCTCGGAGATCACCTGGTCGAAGATTCAGTCGGCATCCTTGATCCTTGGGCAGACCCAGGCCTACGCCATACGCCAACTTGAGGCCATCTCCGAGAACCTCGAGAAAAAGGCCGACCTCGGCAAGATCGCAAAGGCGACCAAGGATGCCGAGCCCAAGGTGCGCGAGTGGTTGGCAGTGGTTGCACTTTGCTTCCAGCTCCAGGACGGGGTGGCTGTGCTGGAGCTGGATCGCGTGCTCGATTCCGCCCCCGACGACCTCGACAATCACCGGCTGGGCCTAACTAACGCCCGCCAGAGGCGGCTGGACCTCATCTCTCGCAGTACCGCCCAACTGCTGACACAAATGAATGAGTCGGTCCGCAAAGCGAATTCGCGAGTACTGCTCAATCCGCGCGACGCGCCAACAGCTGTGCGGTCCAGCAATGAGATCGCGACGGGTGTGGTGGCTTTTCGCGACCGCCTCGGCATCGAGTCCAGCGACGCGCCCAGCGATGCGAAGCGATGGCGCCAGGCTGCCGGCGAGGCGGTGGGCAAAGCGCTGGCGACCGGATCAGAGGGGGCCACCGTAGCCAAAGATAAAGCCACAGATCTTGCCGATGCAGCCAAGGCCGGAGCAATTGGTTTGACCGATGTAGCTAAGGGAAAGACCGCCGACCTCAGAGAGTCCTTCCGAACACTGTCGCGGCGCAAGCAGAGGTGAGTTCCAGCGCCGCGTGCGCAGACTGCCTAAAGATTAAAATTAACCAAAACCGCAGAGGCCACGATTAGAGAGCTGTAACTCTCTTCTGTGAGTCCTGTGTCGCGCGGGCAAGCTGGGCGGCGAACGCTGGACCGTCATTCACCAGCGCATATCCGCCGGCCAATCCACCTTGATCGCAAAGCGTTCGTCGTCGCCGTACGCGCCGATACTTCACGACCCCTGTGGCGCGGTCAACGCGTGGGACCACGCGGATTGCTGTCCGCGGGACGACGGCTGTGGGGAAGCGGCTGGCCGGATCGCCGTATACCGCCTGACTGCGTGACCACCGCCGCACAACCCTGCGCGCAGCCAGGTACGCGTCCTGGGTGACCTCGACGACGGCGATGGCCTTCTTGAGCCCATAGACACCCCAGAATCGGCCAGGCCCGCGTCCCGGCTGTTGCCAGAGTTCAGGCACGATGTGCTGGTATTCCTTGTCGCCGTGCAGGTTTGGTGATGAGTGTTTGGTGAAGTAGATCGCCAGCCGTTTGGGGTCGCAGGCTTTCAATCCGTTGCGCACGTCGACGGCAGTTCCGGCGAGCCGGTGCCGTGCCCTCTGCTCGGGGTCGGGATGGTCCACAACCTGAGCCCACGTCTCGGACAACCACTGAGCGAAGCCGCAACCTGAGCGACCATGTGAGATTGGTGGCGCCATCCACAGGTGAATGTGCGGAGCGCCCCGACGTTGAAACTCCAGTTTCCAAATGTAGCTGGCTGGTTCGCCATATTCACGTTGAAAGCGTTTGCGCCATAACACCATGTGCCGTTTCACGCTGGCCCCGTCGGGGGCGACGATCTCCCAGTCTCCGGGATAGGTCAGGGTGACCATCGCCGGAACGCGACCGGATTCCACCAGCGGGCTGTAGTCGAGCTCGGCGAAGGTGCGGCACATCGCCGACCGTGATTTGCGGGACCACTCGGTGATGACACCGCCAGTACAGCACCGGTCGTTTTCCGTAGGACTCCGTCGTGTCAAAGACACGACGGCCTGATCACGGTGCCCAGCATCGAGTTCGAGGTCATTCCTGACATGGAACTTCGCGTCGTCAACGTCACGTTGGTGATGTGCGACGGCCCGTTCCGCTGTTTTCTCGGCCCGGACTGGATTGGTCCACCCGAGCCGTACGACACCAGGACCGATGGAGATGCGAAACCGTCCGGATTCCGGCTCGACCCCGCGACGGGCAGGACCAGATGCCCACGGCGCCGCCGGTTCGAACAGTGCCGCAGCGGCGGTGACCGTCTCGGGCGTCGGGAACCGCAGCCCCAGTGCGTCGATCGCCCGCAGCTCGCCGGTCGCGATGCTGTCGCCAACCGACTCGCGGACATTTTCGGCACATATAACAAGCCCGCCGGCCGCGGCCGGGTTGAGGCCTGGTGCCTCGGTCGACGTCCGGCCGACCGCTGGCGCTCTCCCGCCCTGCGGCCTGGCGGCCTCGGGCGCTCGCGACCTCCCGCCAACCGAGGCCCCCGGAGAACCGTGCCTGAATGGCGGTCCATCAGGCGCCGATGAGCCGCCCGCCGACGACGTCGACCCGGTGGCTGGTGATGCGATGCTGGGCATCGGGGTACCTGCTCCCCGGAGCCGCTGAGTCCGCCCACAACGCAAGCGTCGGCACGGCAGCTCCTGGTCAGGAGCGCAAGCACCATGTCCGGTTTATGTCCGTTCGTCGGACAGACCTGATGCGTCAGCGCAGCTCAATGCCGCGCATACGACGCACAGAATCAAATAAACCGCAGGTCAGTGGCTATCTCGTCCGCCTGAAAAGCGGAAGGTCGCCGGTTCGATCCCGGCCCTGGCCACTCAATCTCGTAGCAGGATGTCGCGCCAGGCCGCTACGAGGTGTCGGCGCTCAGCCGGGCACCCGGACGGCCAGGAAGCCCGGAGTGCGGGCGAGTCTGAACCCCAATGATCGGTAGAGGCGGATCGCTCTCTCGTTGGACGCCGTCGCGTGTAGGAACGGTGTCTCACCGCGCGCCCGGATCTGATGGGCGACAGCGTGTACCAGTCGGGTGGACAGGCCTTGGCCGCGGAAGTCCGCCGCGGTACACACCGCGCTGATCTCCGTGAAGCCGGGCGGGTGCAGGCGCTCTCCTGCCATCGCCACCAGGCGACCGCCGCGACGTACACCGAGGTAGGTGCCGAGCTCGACGGTGCGGGAGAAGAACGGCCCCGGTTGGGTATCGGCAACCAGTGCGAGCATGTCGGCCACATCCGCGGCGCCCAGCCGGATCGCCTCGTCATCGGGTGCCGCGGCCACGCCGTCGTCGACGAGCTGCACGCCGGGGATGCTATCTACCACGTCCCAATCTGGGGGCGGATCGCCGAATACGCCGGTGAGCAGGACAACCGCAGCCGGACCGGTGTTCTCGGCCAGATCGGCCCAGTCGCGGGAAGTCGGGGGGCCGGCGAAACCGGCGAACGCCGAAACCTCGGCCGGGTAGCGCACGCTACGTCCCACCTGGAGGGCGAAGTGCCGGTGCGGGCCGGTCAGCGACGCGTATACCGGGTTGTCGAGGTCAGACACGGGTTACGAAGATACCGCTCAGGGGCTGAGTGGAACCGTCGTCACCGGCGCCTCCACGGAACCGCCACCACTGTTTGAGCTTCCGCTGCCGGATCCTTCTCTGCCGGAGGACCGACTGCCACTTGACGACTCGCCGCCACCGCTCGACGGCTGTTGCGTCTGCACGGGGGCTTCCGTGACGGGCGCCCGCTCGACCGGAGGTTCCGTGGTCGGCGCCGATGCGGGTGCCGAGGGTGCCTCCGGGGTGACGGGTGTGGGCGGTTCCGTCACGGTCGTCACGGGCGCCTCCGTCGTGGTTGGGGGCGCGGTGGTGGTTGGGGGCGCGGTGGTTGTGGGCGGCGTCGTCGTGGTGCTGGGGGGAGTTGTCGTCGTCGGCGGCGCGGAAGTCGTTGTCGGGGTGGTTGTGGTCGTGGTGGGTGGTGATGTCGTGGTGGGTGGTGTGGTTGTCACCGTCGTCGTAACAGTCGTCGGCGGCCAGGTCGGCGGTGTCCACGGATTCAACGGCGGCAGCACGATGACCGGCGGCAGGGGGATCGGAATGGCTGGGACGTCGATCGGCGCGGGAGCCGGTGCCGGGATGTCGGCAGGCGGTAGCGCTGGCAATGCCGGTGGTGCGACGGGCGCTTCTACCACCGGCGCAGTGTTCGGCCGGACCACCGGCACAGCAGGCGCGGCCGGAACTGGCGTCAAGACCGCGACGGGCAACGCCACCGGATCGGGCTCGTGCGGCACCGGCGGCAGATAACGCCCGGGCACGGTGTCCGACTGCACTGCCGGGACCGGCTGGGCGGCGCTGACGTCGGCGGCCGGTCGCACGTGCACCGCAACCGTGACCGCCAGTGTCGCGAAGCTGATCAACAGGAACGTGGCCGCGCTGCCTATCAGGATCATCCGCGGGGGCGGCGGCGCTATCGCGGTGGTGTATTCGGCCGGATCTTCCCCGTCGAACTGCTCAGGAACGAACTCGCCGAGCGAATCCATCGGCATCTCGCCGTAGTCCACCGAGTCGTCGTCGGGCGCCTGCGAGTACGCCAATTCAGGACCTACCGCGGCGCCTGCCGCCGTCGAGATCTGCGTGGCCTCGGCGCTCACAGGTGCCATCTGGGTGGCGTCGACTGCGGGTGCCATCTGGGTGGCCGCTGCAGCGGGGGCGAAGCCGGCAGGGTCGGCCGTCTGCGCGGCGCCGCGGGCGATCGCATAGCCCGCGTCCGGGGGCACCTGCACCGGCGTGGTCGAACTGAGCTCGGCGGCAACGGAATCGAGGTCCAGACGCTGGCCGATCAGCATCACCCGCAGCGCCCCGGTTGCCGCCGGTACATGGTGCAGCACCGTCGCGCACGCCGCTGCGGCGCCGGTGGTGCCGATCGGTACCGATGCCAGCACGGATGTCGACTCCGGGTCCGCGCCGATCACCGTCAGTGACGCGGTGTCGTCGTCGGCGAGCAACAGGGCGGCGTCTGCTCCGGCACTGCGGGCTATCGCGGCGGCAGCCTCGGCCTCCGCCACCACCTCGACGTTCGGCACGCCGGCGCCGAGCACCTGTTGCCGCAGCATCGCGCCCTGGCCGGCGTCAAGGCAGAGCCGTGTCGCGGCCACCCGGGCGCCGGATTCGGCCACGGAACGGAAGGTGCCGACGATGGTGTCGGCCAGATCGGTCTCTGCCGCCAGATCCTCGGAAGGCAGGTCGAGCGCGTACTCGTCGAGCACCTGGAAACCACCGCCGGGAGCGCCGACCAACGCCAGCCGCGCCACTCGCCCGGTGACCGACACCCCCAGAACTACATCCATTCGTTGGCCATCCGTCCACTTCCTAGTCTTGGCCCCCCGACGTCCCGGCCTGCCATGATCGACGTCCCCAAGCTACTCCAGGGGGCCGACGCGCCCCGGTCGTCGAGGCCGCCTGCTTGTGCGCCACAGCAAAAGTGACCACGCTGAGTCCAGATATCTTGGCGATGTCACCCGCAGAGCGATGTCACCCACAGAAAGGAATCGGTACGTGAGCGACCAGCGTTACGACGCGTCGGCCACCGTCGGTGTGCCGACCACCGCCGCGCCTGTCGCCGCCAGGTCCGCGCGCGTCGGCTTCGTGCCTGTGCGCGCCAACACGGTGCGCGACGGTCTCGCTGTGGTGCTGCTCGTGGTGGCCATGCTGTTGCCCTGGAACCTCGTCTTCGGACTCGGTGTCCCGGGCAGCGACGCCGGGCTGTTCGCGGTACTGGCTGTCGTGACGCTGCTCGCCGTCGCCGCAGCGCTGGCCCCGCACCTCGGCCCGTTGCGGTTGAGCGCTCCCCAGGCCGACATCCGCCGCACCAGCCGCAGCCGGTTGCTGCTCACGCTCGCCTACCTCGTCGTCGTACTCGGCTTCCTCGGTTACCACTTGGTGCACACCATCGGAAACGGTGGTACCGGCGCCGTTCCGCCGGGCGCCGGTCCTGGCATGCTCCTCGGTGTGGCGGGTGCACTGCTCGCCGGGCAGCCGCCCATCACCTCGATCACCATCGAGGACAACGGTTTTCGCCGCTGGTATACCGCCGGGCGGATTGTCGGCGCAGTATCGATCGCGCTCGCGACGCTGTCGGTGGCGTTCAATCTCTACTGGCGGCTGCGGTATCTGTTCGTCACCCCGGCCGGCTTCGGCGGGCATGACATCGCCGTCATCGTCACCACACTGCTCTACGGCGCCGAGGCGATGATCGCGTTGGTCATCGGCTCCCGTTGGCTTATCGAGAAGACCGGCGCGGCCCGTCTGGCCACCACCGCACTGGGCGCATCGGGAGCCGTTGCGAGCGCACTGGTTTGGATCGCCGGAATTGGCAGGGATGTCGACGCATTCCACGGCATCGCCGAGAACACCTCGACCGCCGCCGTCGGCTACGAGGGTTACCTGGCCTGGGCGGCGGCCGCCGCGATCGTCGCTCCGACGACGCTCTATGCCGTCTTCCTGATCAAGCCGCCGACGATAGGTGCCTACCGCGGCGCTGCGCAGAAGTGCTTGACGCTCATCGCCTTCTGGGCTCTCGCCAGTGCCGGACTGCGCGTGGTCGACTACGTGATCGCGCTCTCGCTCGACCTGCCGCGCGCGCTCTACGACAGCGCCGCGATGACGGTGTTCAGCCTGATCACCGGCGTGATCGCACTCGGGTTGCATCGCCAGCTTGCCAAGGGAGTGTCCTCGGCAACGGTGGCCGCCGCGTTCAGCGCGGTGCTGTTCGTCTTCGCCGTCGCGGACGTGGCGATCGGCGTTGCGCTGGCTCCCCGCTACGCCACACCTGCGCCCGACGCGATCTACGGCAACAACCTGGCGCAGCAGATCACCAGCACGTTCGACGTCGTGGTCTGCGCACTGAGTCTCACGGTGCTCGCGGCGTTGCTGTTCACCGGCCCGCTGGCCGGGTATCTGAACCGCCGTGCCGCCAAGCCGGCGCCCGTCCCGCCGGCCCCGGCTCCAACCGCGTCCGCCGTGACTGCGCCGGTGCCGTCGTCCGATCCCGCCCCGCCGACCATCGTCCGCCAGCCTCGCCCCCCTTCGCCGCCGAGAATCGCTCGCCTCAAGGATGATTCGACGACGGTGCTGCCCGCACCGGCGACCACCGAACTCCAGGTACCCACCACCGCGCTGCGGATCCAGCGTCAGCCGCCCAAGACGTAAACCCAGGCGCGGTCAGCCTGCCGGCGGCGGGAGAGTCCGTCGGGTTCTCGTCCGAACGTGCTGAGCTGAACCCACTCGACCACCCGGAACTAGCATGGACACCGTGACCGGTACCGATGTGGACGAGAACACGCGCGTCAGCAGACTCCTCGATGCCCAGGACAAGGCTTCCCAACTCTTCGACGAGGTGGGCCGCCGCGGATTTGTGCGCGCCGGGATCACCGAACGCGCCCTCTCGGATGAGATCCGCGATCTGGCGCGCAGCATGCTCGGGGTGACCAGGCACTGGCACAAGCGCATCGTGCGCGCCGGCGAGAACACCCTGGCAACCTACGATGCGAATCCGCGTGACCGCGTCATCGCCGAGGACGACATCCTGTTCCTGGACTTCGGGCCGATCTTCGAAGACTGGGAAGCCGATTTCGGGCGAACCTTCGTGGTGGGCGACGATCCGCGGAAAGTCGCGCTGTGCCAAGCGCTTCCGGAGGTGTGGGCGGCGGGCCGGGAGTATTTCCTGACCCACCCCGACGTCACCGGCGAGGAGTTGTTCAACCACGTTGTGGCGCTGAGCAAGGACCGCGGGTGGGAGTTCGGCGGCGATATCGCCGGACACCTCGTGGGTGAGTTCCCACACGAGAAGATCGCCGGCGACGAAATCGATTCCTATGTCGCGCCGGGCTCTACGCTGCCGATGCGGCGAAAAGACCGCTCAGGCAGGCAGTGTCACTGGATCCTGGAGGTCCATCTGGTCGACCGGGAGCGCGGGTACGGCGGCTTCCACGAGGAACTGCTCGACCTGCCCTGAGGTCAGCGGTCCTCGAAGTCCGGATCAGACACGGTCAGGAGGGCGTCGACCACATAGGGATTGGTCTCCAGCTCGCGTTCCAGTGTGCGCAGCCGGCGCGCGATGGTGGACTCGGCGTCGTCGCCGACGAGATCGACGCTGGCGACCAGGAAGATCTGTTTGGGCCCGATGTACTCCAGGCGCAGGAATCGCACCGACGCCACGTCGTCCATCTGCTCGAGGCGTTCGACTGCGGCGTCGTGCAGCTTGGGGGAGCCGGGTTCACCGGTGAGGAATCGGCGGTTGCGGTCGATCAGGATCATCGCGACGACGGCCAGTAGCACGCCGACCAGGATCGAGCCGATGGCGTCCCACGCCGCGTTGCCGGTGAGTTGGTGCAACCCGACGCCGGCCAGGGCCAATGCCAGCCCGATCAGCGCCGCGCTGTCCTCGGCGAACACCGCCCGCGTTGTGGGATCGGAGGTGTCCAGTGCGTATTCGAGCAGGTCGCGGCCCTGCTCCTCGGCCTCGCCGCTGAGTTGGCGGGTCGCCTGGAGCAAGGAGCTGCCCTCGAGGACGAATGCGATGCCGAGCACCACATAGGCGACCGAATAGTTCTCGTGCCCGGTCGGCTCGTGCAGTAGATCGGAGATGCCGTGCCAGACCGATACCGCCGCGCCGACGACGAACAAGCCCACCGCCGCCAGCAGGGACCAGACGTAGGCCTCCCGCCCGTAACCCATGGGCCGGTTGGCGTCAGGGGCCCGCGAACTCCGGCGGTTGGCGATCAGCAGGAAGATCTGGTTACCGGTGTCGGCCCAGGAGTGCGACGCCTCGGCGACCATCGAGGCCGAACCCGAGATCATGGCGGCGACCGACTTGGCTATCGCGACGAACAGGTTGGCGGTGAACGCGATGACGACGGTGCGGGTGCTCTCACCGTTGGGCACGTCAGGAGTCGTCGGTGTCGCTCGCGGGTCCTTCGGCGGTGGCGCCGCCCTCGTCCGCCCAGTCGGTGCGGTCGTCGGCTCCTTTGGCGGGGTCACTGTCGACGTCGTCCGGCGCGCTGTCCTTTTTCACCGTGCAGGTCTACCCAGTTAGCGTGTGCACCATGCATCCTTTCCGCGCCGCCGTCGAAGCCGGTGATTTTGCCGCCATCCCTGCCATGTGTACCGAGGACGTCGTCTTCCGCAGCCCTATCGCCCACAAGCCCTACGTCGGCCGGGACATGCTGGGCGTGATCCTGGGCGCGGTGTCGCGGGTGTTCGAGGACCTGCACTACGTCCGGGAGATCGGTGGGGAGACCGACCCCGATCACGCCCTGGTGTTCGTCGCGAAGGTCGGCGACTTGGAGATCAACGGCTGCGACTTCCTGCACACCGGGCCCGACGGGCTCATCGACGAGTTCACCGTCATGCTGCGCCCGCTCAAAGCCGTCAACGCGTTCGCCGAGAAGATGGGCGCCGAGTTCACTCGCGCCATGCAGAATGCCGGAATAGAGGGGTAGCTACCAGCGCACGCTGGGCCGGGAAAGCGAATTATGTGGCGCAGCCGAGCATTTGCCGCGGGTGCGCAGGTGGGCCGCGCGCCGCATCTCGGCCCGGCAGCTTCAGCCCTGCTGCAACTGCTCGTACCAGTCGGCGGGCACGCGCCCCTTCGGGCCGGGCACGGTTTCGTCGACCGGTCGGCAGTCCGGCGGGGCCAGTTCGGGCCCGTCGGCGTAGTCGTTGGTCGCGTAGTTCCAGAACCAGTCTTCCCCCGGTTCGAAGGACTGGATGATCGGATGGCCGCTCGACTTCCAGTGCGCGGTGGCGTGCTTCATCAACGAGTCGTCGCAGCAGCCGATATGCCCGCAGGCGGCGCAGCGCCGTAGATGCACCCACCAGCCGCCGGACGCATCACATTCAACACATCCGGTGCCGCTGGGGACCGCGGTCGGGTCGATTTCTGCGCTCATGACAGCCGAGACTACTTGCGTATCCGAAAGCCGTCCCAGCCTCAGATCGCACTCGATAAGGTTCCGGCCATGGCAACCAGTGATTCGCGCGAAGTGGTCATCGAAGCAACCCCGGCAGAGATCCTCGATGTGATCGCCGATGTCGAGTCGACCCCGTCGTGGTCTCCGCAATATCAGAAGGCCGAGATCCTGGAGAGCTATCCCGACGGCCGGCCCAAACAGGTCAAGATGACGGTGAAGGCCGCTGGGCTGACCGATGAACAGGTCATCGAGTACACCTGGGCCGACGACGGCGTGACGTGGACGTTGGTGTCTTCGGGTCAGCTCAAGGCGCAGGACGCGGGTTACACGCTGATGCCGAACGGGGACAAGACCCGGGTCACATTCGACATGAAGATCGACCTTGCTGTGCCGCTGCCCGGTTTCCTGGTCAAGCGCACTCTCAAGGGCGGTATGGAGACCGCGACCGACGGCCTGCGCAAGCAGGTACTCAAGGTCAAGAAGAGCTGAGTGCTGTTCCGCCCGTGATGAATTCGGGTCCCTTGGCCGGTGTCAGGGTCGTCGAACTCGGTGGTATCGGCCCCGGTCCGCACGCTGCGATGGTGCTGGCCGACCTCGGCGCCGACGTCGTACGGGTGCGCAGGCCCGGTGGCTTGAAGATGCCGGCCGAGGACGTCGATCTCCTGCATCGCGGCAAGCGGATCGTCGACCTGGACGTGAAGAGTCAACCGCAGCGGCTACTGGAATTGGCCGCCAAGGCCGATGTGCTGCTGGACTGTTTCCGGCCCGGGACGTGCGAACGGCTCGGCATCGGGCCCGACGAGTGCGCGGCCGTCAACCCGCGGCTGATCTTCGCGCGGATCACCGGCTGGGGCCAGCACGGACCGCTGGCGGCGGCGGCCGGCCATGACATCAACTACCTGGCGCAGACCGGCGCGCTCAACGCCATCGGCTACCGGGACCGCCCACCGGTGGCCCCGCTGAACCTGGTCGCGGATTTCGGCGGCGGCTCGATGTTCGTGCTGCTCGGTATCGTCGCCGCGCTCTACGAGCGGGAACGCTCGGGCCAAGGCCAGGTCATCGATGCCGCGATGGTCGACGGCGTCAGCATCCTCACCCAGATGATATGGACGATGAAGGCGACCGGATCGCTGCGCGATGACCGCGAATCGTTCCTGCTCGACGGTGGCGCGCCGTTCTACCGGACCTATGCGACCTCCGACGGCGGATATATGGCCGTCGGCTCCATCGAGCCGCAGTTCTTTGCGAAATTACTTGGCGGACTCGGTCTTTCGCCCGACCAGGTGCCCGGACAATTCGAGCGGGACCGGTACGAGGAGATGTATGCGACGTTCGCCCAACGGTTCGGCAGCCAGACCAGGGACCACTGGACCGCGGTCTTCGCCGGTACGGACGCCTGCGTCACGCCGGTGCTGACGTGGTCCGAAGCGGCCGGCGATGATCATCTGCGCCAGCGCGGCACGCTGATCGACGCCGGTGGCGTCACCCAGGCCGCGCCGGCTCCGCGGTTCTCCCGCACCCCATCGGGGCCCGTCGGCGTGCCGCCGACCGGCACCACCTCGCTCGACGAAATCGGTTGGTGATCGATGGGATTCACCACACCTAACCTGCCCGCTGTCGACCCGGCGGTATTCCTGCAGCAGCCGCTGATGGACCGCCTCAAGGTGCTGGTGCTCAAGTGGGTCGACTACGGCTACGGCGTGCCCCGCATGGTGCATCTGATCTATCTGGTGAAACTGGTGGTTTTCTACGCCATCTGCGGAGTCACGATCGCCACCGCCACCTCGGATCTGCCCGCGTTCTGGCACGTGGCGCAGTGGTGGGATCAGCCGATCGTGTACCAGAAAGTGATCTTGTGGACGGTGCTGCTGGAACTTCTCGGCCTCGGCGGATCGTGGGGCCCGCTGGCAGGTAAGACCAAGCCGATGACCGGTGGCTTCCGGTTCTGGGCCAGGCCCAACACCATTCGATTACGACCCTGGCGCCGGATACCGCTGACCGGCGGCGATCGGCGGACGTGGTTCGACATCGCGTTGTATGTACTGCTCGCCGCGACGGTGATCGCGGCCATGGTGTCCCCGCCCGACGACTCCGGCCTGGTCAGCCCCGCGCTGCTGATCGCACCGATGGTGCTGCTGGTCCTGCTCGGGTTGCGGGACAAGACGATCTTCCTGGCCGCCCGCGGGGAGCAGTATCTGCCCGCGCTGTTCATCTTCGCCGTGCTGGCGATGCCCGACATGATCATCGCGTTGAAGATTCTGATCTTCACCGTTTGGTTCTGGGCGGGCATCTCCAAATTCGGTCCCCACTTCACCAGCGTCATCCCGCCGATGGTGAGCAACAGTCCCGCGATGCCACTGAAGTGGCTCAAGCGGGCGCACTACCGTAACTTCCCCGACGACGTCCGGCCTTCACACCTGGCGACGTTCATGGCACACGGGCCTGGCACCGTCGTGGAGATCATTTCCCCACTGGCGCTGCTATTGTCGCCATGGCCGTGGCTGACCTATGTCGCGGTGGCGATCATGGTCGGCTTCCACCTGTTCATCATCTCTACGTTTCCGCTGGCCGTGCCTTCGGAGTGGAATGCGTTGTTCGCCTACGCCGTGGTGTTCCTGTTCGTCGGCTTCCCGAACTGGCAGGGCTTCGCCGTCTGGGACATGTCGCCGCCGTGGCTGGCCGTCGTCTTCATTACGGCGCTGAGCTTCTTTCCGGTGCTGGGTAATCTGCGGCCGGATCTGGTGTCCTTCCTGCCCGCGATGCGCCAGTACGCAGGCAACTGGGCCTCGGCGCTGTGGGCGTTCGCGCCGGGGACGGAAGAGAAACTCAACCGGGTCACCCGCTCCGCGGGCAATGTGGTCGATCAGCTCGTCGACTACGGCTACACCCCCGACGACGCGGAATTGTTCGCCCAACAGATCCTGGGCTGGCGGTCCATGCACAGCCAGGGCCGCGGTCTGTTCTCGGTGCTGCTGAAGAACCTGCCCGATATCGACAGCAGGTCCGTCCGCGAGGGCGAGATCGTGTGTAACACGTTGGTGGGGTTTAACTTCGGCGACGGCCATCTACACAACGAGGAACTCATCAGCGCTGTGCAGGACGAGGCGCACTTCGAACCCGGTGAGCTGATCGTCGTCTGGGTGGAGTCGCAGCCGATCCACCGCAAAGTCCAGCACTACAAGGTGATCGACGCCGCGCTCGGCGTCATCGAGCGCGGCACCTGGCAGGTCGCCGATCTGGTGGCCGAACAGCCGTGGCTGCCCAACGGCCCGATTCCGCTGACCGTCACGTTCCGATCAGGGTGATTTTGACGGAATAGCTTGCCCTGGCGGCCCGGTTGCAGGCGGTATGTCTCATGGAGTTGTCCTCACCCCCGACCGCACCGCAGCCAACATCGTCGACGACGCCATCACGCAGGCCAAGGCGGCCTACGACGCCGGTGTCCGGCAGGTCTGGCTGGCACAACGCGTCGATTACGACGCGATCGCCCTGGCCGGGCTGATCGGTGCGGCCGTCCCCGGATTGGGGGTTGGCACTTCGGTGGTGCCGATCAACCCGCGCCATCCGCTGATCGTCGCATCGGCCGCCCAGACCGCGCAGGCCGCCTCGCACGGAAACTTCAGTCTCGGGCTTGGGCTCGGCGCCCCGTCGATCGAATCTGCTGCCTTCGGCATCTCGGTCGAGAAACCGGTACGCAGGCTGCGTGAATACCTGACGGTCCTGCGGTCGATATTCCACGACGGCACAGCGGACTTCCACGGCGACGAGGTCACCGCTAGCCCGGACTGGCCCGTCGACGTTCCCGGCGGAGCCCCGCTACCGGTCTATGTCGCCGCGATGGGGCCGCAGGCGCTGCGGGTCACCGGCGAACTCGCCGACGGGACGCTGCCCTATCTGGCTGGTCCCCGCACCCTCTCCGAGTTCATCGTGCCGACGATCTCGAAAGCGGCCGCCGAGGCCGGCCGCCCGGCGCCGCGGGTCTTCGCGATGGTGCCCGTCGTGATCGACGACGACGTCGAAGCTGCCCGCGAACACGCGGCGAGTGAGTTGGCGTTCTATGCGACCATCCCGTCCTACCAGGCGGTCATCGCCCGCGAAGGTGTCGACAGTGTCGCCGACCTGGCCGCCGTCGGGACCGCCGATGCGGTGTCGCGCACACTGCAGACCTACCTCGACGCGGGTGCCACCGACGTGGTGCCCACCGTGCTGCGCAGCAACCCGGCTGAACTACAACAACTTTGGCAGGTCGCGGCCGGTCTCTGACTCAGCCCTGCAAAACGGCGAGCCGCCGGATCGCCTCGTCCATGGTGTCGTCGCGTTTACAGAAGGCGAAGCGCACCAGGTGATTCCACGCACCGATATGCGGGGAGTCGGGATCGCAGAACGCCGACATCGGGATGGCTGCCACCCCGGCGCGTTCCGGCAGCTCGGCGCAGAACGCGGTGCTGTCGTCGTAGCCGAGAGGGCGCGGATCGGCACACAGGAAGTAGGTCCCGAACGTGTCGTGTACGGCGAAGCCCAGCCGGGTCAGTGCATCGCCGAGCTTGTCGCGTTTGGCCTGCAGCGAGTCGCGCAGTGCGCTGACCCAGAAATCCTCGGTGTCGAGTGCGTGGGCGACCGCAGGCTGAAACGGCGCACCGCCGACGTAGGTCAGGTACTGCTTGGCTGCGCGCACTCCGGCGATGAGTTCCGGTGCGCCGCAGGCCCAGCCGATCTTCCATCCGGTGCAGTTGAACATCTTGGCAGCGCTGGAAATGGTCACCGTCCGCCGTGCCATGCCAGGTAGGGCAGCCAACGGCAGATGAGTGCGGCCGTCGAAAACCAGGTGCTCGTACACCTCGTCGGTGATCACCAGCAGGTCGTGGCGGACCGCGAGATCGGCGATCGTCGCCAGCTCGGAGGCGGTCAGCACCATCCCGGTCGGATTGTGCGGTGAATTGACGATCAGCGCCTTGGTCCGCGGAGTCACCGCAGCGCGCAGTGCGTCGCCGTCGAGCGCGAAACCGCGTCCCGACGGCACCAGTGGTACCGCGACTCGGTGGCAGCCGGCCATCGCGATCACCGGTGAGTACGAGTCGTAGAACGGCTCGATGACCAGCACCTCCGAGCCGGGTTCGACGAGCCCGATGATCGTCGACGCAATGGCTTCGGTGGCGCCCGCGGTGACGAGCACCTCGGTGTCCGGGTCGTACTCGACGCCGTAGTGGCGCAGCCGTTGCGCGGCGATCGCCTCGCGTAGCGGCGCGATACCCAGCCCCGGCGGGTACTGGTTCACCCCGGACGCGATGGCCTCTTGGGCGACCTTGAGCATCCCCGCCGGACCGTCCTCGTCAGGGAAGCCCTGCCCGAGGTTGACCGCGCCGACTCTGGCGGCCAACGCTGACATCTCGGCGAACACAGTGACTGCATAAGGGCGCAGCCTCGACACTGTCATAGCGGTCGAGCCTAATCAGCCCAGGGAATGAATGGCGGCCGCCCGACGCTGTCAGCGGCGTGGCATTCACACTTGACGAAAAAGCTTCACTGTTGACGCCCGTCCAGGTTGGCGACACCGCGGCCTCGAACCGGCTCTTCATGGCACCGCTGACCCGATCGCGTGCGCAGGCCGATGGCACGCCGTCGGACCTGGCTGCGGAGTACTACTCGCAGCGCGCCGCGGCCGGGATCATCGTCACCGAGGCGACGTCGGTGTCGGCCACGGCGGGTGGCGCCTACCTCAACACCCCGGGCATCTACACCGACCTCCACGAACAGAAGTGGGCCGAGATCGCCGCCGCGGTCCACGCCCAAGGCGGCAAGATCTTCCTGCAGCTGTGGCACGTCGGACGGATGGCGCACCCCGATATCAGCGGTGGCGAATCCGTCGCGCCATCGGCCATCGCCGCCAACCTGACCACGCACACCCCCTCCGGTAAGCAGCCGCTGCCGGTGCCGCGCGCACTGGAGACTGCCGAGATCGCCGGGATCGTCGCCGACTTCCGGGCAGCCGCCCGGCGGGCCGTCGACGCCGGGATGGACGGGGTGGAGATCCACGGCGCCAACGGCTATCTGCTGCACCAGTTCGCCTCCGATGTGGTGAACCAGCGCACCGACACCTATGGCGGATCGCCCGCCAACCGGGCGCGGTTGACCGCCGAGGTGGTCGAGGCCGTGGTCGCCGAGATCGGCGCCGGCCGGGTGGGCCTGCGCATCTCGCCCGGGAACAGTGGCGGCGACGTGCACGAGGTGGACGCCGTCGGTGTGTATGAGGCGATCGTCAACCGGATCGAACCGCTGGACATCGCGTACCTGCACGTGCTGATGAACCCTGCCGACCAGGCGTTCGGCGAGATCCGCGGGCTGTGGTCGGGCACGTTCGTCCTCAATACCGGCCGGGAGATCGCCACCGATTTCTGCCAGCTGGAGAGCTTCGTCGACATGGGTGCGATCAGCGCCGCGGCCGTCGGTCGCGCCTACCTGGCCAATCCCGATCTGATCGATCGGCTGGTGTTGGGCGCCGAGCTCAACGAACCCGATGTCAGTACGTTCTACGCGCCGGGCCCCGCCGGGTATATCGACTACCCGACCCTGGCGGTGGCGGTAGCTCCCCAAACGGCCTGACCGTTCAGGCTGTGCGCCCTCCCAACCAACGAGTTGGGAGGGCGTCTTGCTAGGCTCTGTATTCAGAGGGCTACCGTCGTATGACGGACCCGTAACCCATCTGAACAGGACCTGGAGACCACAGACATGTCCGAAGAAGCCTTCATCTACGAGGCCATTCGCACGCCGCGCGGCAAGCAGCGCGGCGGTGCACTCAACGAGGTCAAGCCGATCAACCTCGTCGTCGGCTTGATCGACGAACTGCGCAGCCGGCATCCCGATCTGGACGAAACCTTGATCAGCGACGTCATCCTCGGCGTCGTCTCACCCGTCGGCGATCAGGGCGGCGATATCGCCCGCACTGCCGTGCTGGCCGCGGGCCTGCCCGATACCACCGGCGGCGTTCAGCTCAACCGGTTCTGCGCATCCGGCCTGGAAGCTGTGAACACCGCCGCGCAGAAGGTGCGCTCCGGCTGGGACGACCTGGTGTTGGCCGGCGGCGTCGAGTCGATGAGCCGCGTCCCGATGGGCTCCGACGGTGGCGCCATGTTCAGCGACGTCGTGGTGACCTATGACAACTACATCGCCCCCCAAGGCATCGGCGCCGACCTGATCGCCACCATCGAGGGCTTCTCACGTGAGGACGTCGACGCCTACGCGGCCCGCTCGCAGGAGCGCGCTGCCGCGGCATGGTCGGGCGGCTACTTTGCCAAATCCGTTGTGCCCGTTCGTGACCAGAACGGCCTGCTGATCCTCGACCATGACGAGCACATGCGGCCGGAGTCCACCGTGGAAAGCCTCGGCAAGCTGCGCACCGCGTTCGACGGCATCGGCTCGATGGGCGGCTTCGACGATGTGGCGCTGCAGAAATACCACTGGATCGAGAAGATCAACCACGTCCACACCGGTGGAAACAGCTCGGGCATCGTCGACGGCGCC
Source organism: Mycolicibacterium komossense (assembly GCF_025822605.1). Lineage (GTDB taxonomy): Bacteria > Actinomycetota > Actinomycetes > Mycobacteriales > Mycobacteriaceae > Mycobacterium > Mycobacterium komossense. The sequence goes on from NZ_JACKTY010000030.1 coordinate 24,659, forward strand.
GCCCTGGTGCTCGTCGGTAGCGAAAGTGCGGGCACGTCGCAGGGATTGACCCCGCGGGCGCGGATCGTGGCCACGGCCACCAGCGGCGCGGACGCGACGATCATGCTGACCGGCCCCACCCCGGCCACCCGCAAGGTGCTCGACCGCGCGGGGCTGACGATCGACGATATCGACCTGTTCGAATTGAACGAGGCTTTCGCCTCGGTGGTGCTGAAGTTCCAGAAGGACCTCAACATCCCCGACGAGAAGCTCAACGTCAACGGTGGCGCCATCGCGATGGGCCACCCGCTGGGCGCCACCGGCGCCATGATCACCGGAACCATGGTCGACGAGCTCGAGCGCCGCGGCGCCAAGCGTGCCCTGATCACGCTGTGCATCGGCGGCGGCATGGGCGTGGCCACCATCATTGAGAGGGTTTAAGAGCATGGCAGAGAACACTATTCAGTGGGACCAGGATGCCGACGGCATCGTCACGCTGACGCTCGACGATCCGACCGGGTCGGCGAACGTGATGAACGAGCACTACACCGAGTCGATGAACAAGGCCGTCGAACGTCTGGTTGCCGAGAAGGATTCGATCACCGGCGTCGTTATCACCAGCGCGAAGAAGACCTTCTTCGCCGGCGGTGACCTGAAGTCGATGATCCACCTCGGCCCGGAGAACGCGGGCGAAGCCTTCAGCACGGTGGAGACCGTCAAGAAGGCACTGCGGACCCTGGAGACGTTCGGCAAGCCGGTCGTCGCGGCCATCAACGGAGCCGCCCTCGGTGGCGGCCTGGAGATCGCGCTGGCCACCCATCACCGCATCGCGGCCGATGTCAAAGGCAGTGTCCTCGGTCTGCCCGAGGTGTCGCTGGGCCTGCTGCCCGGCGGTGGCGGCGTCACCCGCACCGTGCGCATGCTCGGCATCCAGAACGCGTTCATGACCGTGCTGAGCCAGGGCACCCGGTTCAAGCCCGCCAAGGCCAAGGAGATCGGCCTGGTCGACGAACTCGTCGGCTCGATCGACGAGCTGGTTCCTGCCGCGAAGGCGTGGATCAAGGCCAACCCCGACGCGCATGAGCAGCCCTGGGACAAGAAGGGTTACAAGATGCCGGGCGGCACCCCGTCCACCCCGGCGCTGGCAGCCATCCTGCCGTCCTTCCCGGCGCTGCTGCGCAAGCAGCTCAAGGGCGCGAATATGCCTGCGCCCAAGGCGATCCTGGCCGCAGCGATCGAGGGTGCGCAGGTCGACTTCGACACCGCCAGCCGCATCGAGAGCCGTTACTTCACCGAGCTGGTCACCGGCCAGGTCGCGAAGAACATGATCCAGGCGTTCTTCTTTGACATGCAGTTCATCAGCTCGGGCGGCTCGCGGCCCGAGGGCATCGGCAAGACCCCGATCACCAAGATCGGTGTGCTGGGTGCCGGCATGATGGGCGCCGGCATCGCCTACGTCTCGGCCAAGGCCGGGTTCGACGTCGTGCTCAAGGACGTCACCATCGAGGCCGCCGAGAAGGGCAAGAACTACTCGGAGAAGATCGAGGCCAAGGCGCTCGAGCGCGGCAAGACCACCCAAGAACGCAGCGACGCTCTGCTGGCCCGGATCACCCCGAGTGCCGACCCGGCTGATTTCAAGGGCGTCGACTTCGTCATCGAGGCCGTCTTCGAGAGCCAGGAACTCAAGCACCAGGTGTTCCAGGAGATCGAGGACATCGTCGAGCCGAACGCGCTGCTCGGGTCCAACACCTCCACGCTGCCGATCACCGGGCTGGCCTCGGGCGTCAAGCGCCAGGAAGACTTCATCGGGATCCACTTCTTCTCGCCGGTCGACAAGATGCCATTGGTCGAAATCATCAAGGGCGAGAAGACTTCTGACGAGGCGCTAGCCCGGGTGTTCGACTACACCCTGGCCATCGGCAAGACCCCGATCGTCGTCAACGACAGCCGCGGCTTCTTCACCAGCCGCGTCATCGGCACCTTCGTCAACGAGGCGCTGGCCATGCTCGGCGAGGGTGTCGCGCCGGCCAGCATCGAGCACGCGGGCGGTAAGGCCGGTTACCCGGCGGCGCCGCTGCAGCTCTCCGATGAGCTCAACCTGGAGCTGATGCACAAGATCGCGGTCGCCTCACGCAAGGGCATTGAAGATGCGGGTGGCACCTACGAGGCGCACCCAGCCGAAGCGGTCGTCGAGAAGATGATCGAGATCGGACGGCCTTCGCGGCTCAAAGGCGCCGGGTTCTATGAGTACGTTGATGGCAAGCGCACCCAGCTGTGGCCCGGGCTCAAGGAGACTTTCAACTCAGGAACCTCCGAGATCCCGATCCAGGACATGGTCGACCGCATGCTGTTCGCCGAGGCGCTGGAGACTCAGAAGTGCCTCGACGAGGGTGTGCTGACCACGACGGCGGACGCCAACATCGGCTCGATCCTCGGCATCGGTTTCCCGCCGTGGACCGGTGGCTCGGCGCAGTTCATCGTCGGTTACGAGGGCCCGGCCGGGATCGGCAAGGAAGCTTTCGTGACCCGCGCCAAGGAACTGGCCGCCAAGTACGGCGACCGCTTCCTGCCGCCTGCGTCACTGAACAACTAGTTCTTCGCTTCCCAGCAGGGCTGACCGGCTTCGGCCGGTCAGCCCTGCTGGCGTTTGCGCGGGTGTGCCGCGGTCCAGCCGCCGGCGACTGAGATTCGACCCATCTGTCTCAGCTTTTTCTCAGCTCACCAGGGGCGGAATTCTTCACAGCTAACTCGTAAATCTCGACGGGTTAACCACTCAGCTACCTGTGGGTGGTTTCGCCTCTTCGGGGCGGGCCTAGGTCGACGGGCTTTGCGGCAAGCCCGGCGGCGTTCTCGTTGGAAACATCTCGCAGTGTGGGTGACGCTGGCGATGATTCCCGGTCGCACCAGCGGCTAAACCTCATTTGAGGAGATTTTTTTCGGCACCCCTCGTCGATTCATCCCGCCGTGGCGCACCGCGGTCCTCCGGTCCACGGGGAGCGGCGGGCGTGGGCAAAACCGGCCACATTGCGCCGAGTGTGACTCGTTTCACACTAAAAAAGTTAGCGAATGCGCAGATGGGTCCACCCAAAACGCGGGGTTGGTTGCTAATTGTGGGACACATCGCCGGCAGTGGGGCGTCTGGCGCCCCCGTTGTCGTACCGGGACCCGTGAGCCGATCGGTCCGTGAAACTTATTTTCAAACGCAAAGGACTGTTGACGGGCGACGATGGCCGGGCGCGGGGGCGGTAGCTACTTGTCTACGGTAAGTAACGCTCTGCTGGCCCTGTTGTCGAAACTCGTGGCAATGATTTGCCGACACCGCCGCACGTTGGCCGCCGTCTGGGTAGTGGCTACCTACCTGTGAACGCCGAGAGCAACGATCTGACGGGTCCGCAAAATAAGTTCCAGGAAATTTGTTTCAAGGCCTGGTTTCTTAGGTATCTCTCAGCTGCCTTCGCTCATCTAGCCGTGCACAAACTTTTCAGGAGACGTCGTGGAAGTTGCCATCAAGTCCTATCTGACAGCCGGTGTGGCCCTGGTCGGCGCCTCTGCCATCGCGCTCGCGCCCATTCAGGTCACCCCGCCCGATTTCGCCATTCGGGGCGAGCGGGTCGTCGCAGTCCTCGGTGATGTCTCCCTCTCGACCGCCTCGGACATCATTGCGGCCCTCCACGGCGCATTCGCGGCGTCCCAGACGGGCGCGGCCGCGGTCACCGGGGCCGGCGATGCCGCACTCGCAGAACTCGGCAGCGCGCTACAGACGACGCTGGCGCAGGGAGTCGCCGCCGGCGATACCGCGTTCCAGTCCTTTGTCGACGGTCTGGAGGCCGGGGGTGGCGCGCTGGCCACGGCGGTGAACAAGACCATCGCAAGTTTCGCCACTCCGGCCGAATTCGTGAACGCGCTGGTCACTGCGATCGCTCAGCTCAACCAGAACCTGGCGGTGGCGTTGCAGGTCGCCCTGGCGCCTCTGCTCACCCTGGATGTCGACATCAACATCCACCTGGATGCGTCGGCCATCGCGCAGGCCCTGGCCAACGCCGGTGCACAGCTGGCAGCCGCGTTCAACGCCGCTGTCGCAGCGTTCCCCACCCCGGCTGAGTTCGTCACCGCCGTTACCACCGCGCTCGGTGCGGTCATCCCCGGCCTGGCGGCCGCCGCCACCGCGGCGCAGGCTGTGGTCACCAACCTCTCGGCAGCGCTGGCCAGCACCATCAACGCGGGTATCGCGGCGGGCAGCACGGCGTTCCAAGCGGTCATCAACGGACTGCTCGACGGCACCGGACAGCTCGCCCTGGCGTTCCAGGCTGCGCTCGCGGCCTTCCCGTCGCCGGCCGCGTTCGTCAACGCTCTGGTTGGCGCATTCGCGCAGATCAGCCCCAACCTGGCGCTCGCTTTGCAGGTTGCCCTGCAGGGCATCAGTGTGGGGATCAACGTCAGCGCGACAGTCATCGCGAACGCACTGGCCACCGCCGGCACCGCACTGGCCACCGCGTTCAACACCGTCGTCGCGTCCTTCCCTAACATCGCCGCGTTCGCGGCAGTCCTCAGTGGGGCACTGGCCGGGTTCGTTCCCGGACTGGCCACCGCACTGCAGACCACGCAGGCCCTGATCGGAAACCTGTCGACGGCCTTGGCGAGCACCATCGCCGCAGGCCTCGCCTCGGGCGCCACCGCATTCCAGGCGTTCGTCACCGGACTGCAGACGGCGGGCAGCCAGCTGTCCGCCGCCTTCGCGGCGGCACTCGCCGCGTTCCCGTCGCCTGCTGCCTTCGTCAACGCCTTGGTCACGGCGCTCTCGCAGATCAGCCCGGCACTGTCGGCCTCGTTGCAAGTCGCATTGCAGGCGGCCATCGATCTGGGGGTGAACCTCAACGTTCCCGCCATCGCCGACGCCCTGATCAACGCAGGCGCCAACGTGGCCGCCGCGTTCAACGCGGCCATCGCCGCGTTCCCGACGCCGGCCGCATTCGCTGCCGCCATCACCGGGGCGCTGGGCGCATTGGTCCCGGGACTCACGGCCGCTGCACAGGCGGCCCAGACCGTGATCACCAATCTCACGTCGACGTTGGGCGCCACGATCGCCGCCGGTGTCGTTGCCGGCAGCACTGCGTTCCAGGCGGTGATTAACGGGCTCCTCGACGTCGGAACACCGCTGTACGCCGCGTTCCAAGCCGCTCTCGCCGCCTTCCCGACACCCGCGGCCTTCGTCAACGCCCTGGTCACGGCCGCCGCACAGTTGAGCCCGGCGCTGTCCGCCGCCCTGCAGGTCGCCCTGCAGGCAGTGGTTCAGCTGGGGGTCGACCTGAACGTCACGGCCATCGCCAACGCCCTGGTCAATGCAGGTGCCGACCTGGCCGCCACATTCAACGCGGTGGTCGCGGCCTTCCCGTCGCCGGCCGCCTTCGCCGCAGCCCTCGGCGGTGCCGTGGCCGGCTTCATTCCGGTGGTGGTCGGGACGGTGTCGGCGACCGAAGGCATCCTCGCCAACCTGGCGGCAGCGTTGGCCAGTGCCATCAATGCCGGAATCAGCTTGGGCCGCACGGCATTCCAGGCCTTCACCGACGCGTTGGTGGCTGGCAGCAGCCAGCTCATCGGGGCGCTGCAGGCCGTTCTCGGGGTGCTTCCTTCGCCGGTCGCATTCGTCAATGCCCTGATCGGCGCGGTCACCAATATCAACGCCAGCCTGGGCGCCGCCTTGCAGGTCGCGCTGCAGGGTGCCATCGATCTCGGGGCCGCGCTGAACCTGCCGGCCATCGTCTCGGCGTTGGCCAATGCCGGTTCGACCTTGGCCGCCGCGTTCAACGCGGTGGTCGCGAACTTCCCGACACCTGCCGAATTCGCCGCCGCACTGACCGGGGCCCTGGCCGGGGTGCTGCCGGGAGTCACCGCGATTGTCACCGCGGGCGGGACGGCTATCGCCACCCTGTCCGCTGCCTTGGCCAGCGCCATCGCGGCCGGGGTGGCCACGGGCGCCACGGCGTTCCAGGCGGTCGTCGGCGGCCTGCTCAACGGCACCGGGCAGCTCGTCGACGCGCTCAAGGCGGCCCTGTCGGCGTTCCCGACGCCGGCAGCATTCGTCAATGCACTGGTCTCGGCGGCCGCTCAGATCAGCCCGAGTGTGGCGCTCGCACTGCAGGTTGCCTTGCAGGCGACTGTCAACCTGGGCGCTGCGCTGAACATCCCCGCCATCGCGACCGCACTGGCGAACGCCGGGGGTGCGTTGGCCACCGCCTTCAATGCGGCGGTCGCAGCGTTCCCGACACCCGCGGAGTTCGCCACGGCCCTCACTGGTGCCCTGGCAGGTTTCGTTCCTGGCATCAACGCGGCGGCGCAGGCGGCCGCGACCGTGATCACCAACCTGTCCGCTGCGGTGGCCGGTGGCATCACCGCCGGCAGCGCCGCCGTGCAAGCCGTCATCACCGGATTGCTGAAGGACGGCGGTGCACTGGCAGTGGCTCTGCAGTCGTCGCTGGCCGGCATCCAACCCGCCATCGCTGAGCTGGGCACCGTGCTGGTGCAGGCGGCGGCCAATGCCGGAGTCCAGATCAGTGCGGCTGTGCACGCCACGCTGGCCGGCATTCCCAGCCCTGCCGATGTCGTTGCTGCAGTGCAGATTGCGGTCAATGCACTGGCTACGGCCGGCCACGACCTGGCCGATATCGGCGTCACGGCCGCGACCGAATTCGGTACCGCGTTCCACAACACGGTCGTCACCGCGCTCAAAGACGGCAATGACGCCATCGCGGCGATCACCGCCGGTCTGACGGCCGCTGCCGCGCGCCTGACCGTCGGTGGTTCGGTCACGGTGGGTGGCGGCGTCGCAGTCGACGGTGGTGTCAGCGCCAAGACCGACGGTGGGCTCAAACTCGCCTCGGCCACGGCGCCCACCGCTGCCGGCAAGGCCGCTGCGACCACTGGTAGCTTCACCCCGGCTGCCGTCACGAGCACCAAGCTCCCCGCGGACAGTTCGACGGTGACGGTGGCTACCGACGGCAGCGCTTCGGCTCCGGTTCCTCAGGCCAAGCCGCGGCTCAACGTGGTCAAGGATCTGCCCACTAAGCCGGAAACCACTGCGGCAGCGACCGATTCGGCGACCACGGGCGGCGGTCTCAGTGGAGTCCGCAAGCAGGTCGACGCGGCCACCTCAGGTGTGGCGAGCTCCGTGGACAAGGCCGTGAAGTCGCTGACGCCCAAGCAGTCGGCGGACAAGCCCGCCAAGAAGACGGCCGGCTCGGCACACGCGGCCGGCTAGCCCTCTTCGCGAGCAGACGCAAAAGACCCCCGAAACCTGGTGTTTCGGGGGTCTTTTGCGTCTGCTCGTCAGGTGACAGGGGCTAGAGGGCGCCGAGGTCCGCCGACACCCAGTGCTGCGGCTGCATATAGATGGCGATGTTTTCACCCAATTCCTTCCGGGCGAATTCGAGGTACCTGTCGGCAGCCTCACCGTCGAGGTAGCGCCGCGTCATCTCCTCCAACTGGGCGTCGGTTCCGGGTTCGATGCGGCTGACCGCGCCGTCGACGGCGACGTAGCGCACGGTCGGCTCCACACGCTCGACCATCAGTGAGAAATAGCCCGTCGCCTCGATCAGGCGGGCCTTGCGCGAGCCGGGTCCGGTCAGGATCCACGGTTCGCCGCCGGGTGTGTACTGGTACCAGATCGGCACGGTCAGCGGGCCGCGAGCATCACCGGCGTACACCGACAGGGCGGCGTTCCGGGACTCGGCCAGAAATTGTTCGCGTTCATCTTGGGAAAGGGCCATGTCTCCAAAGTAGCCAGAACAGCCGGGGACGGCATCGCCGCCTGCGCGAGTGGTGGTCACGCATGCCGACATCCAGCCTGAGCCGATCGGCACTGCCCTAGAGTCGTAAACATGCGCTTCGGACTGTTCATCCCGCAAGGCTGGCGACTCGATCTGGTCGGTATCGACCCCGCGGAGCAGTGGGCGGTGATGCGCGATCTCGCGGCCTATGTCGACGACGGCGGCATCTGGGACTCGCTTTGGGTGTACGACCACTTCCATACCGTGCCGATGCCTACCGACGAGGCCACCCATGAGGCGTGGTCGTTGATGTCGGCCTACGCGGCGACGACGTCACGGATCAAGCTCGGCCAGATGTGCACGGCGATGAGCTACCGCAATCCGGTCTACCTGGCCAAGGTGGCTGCCACCGCGGACATCATCTCGGGCGGCCGGGTTCAGATGGGGATCGGTGGCGGCTGGTACGAACACGAATGGCGCGCCTACGGTTACGGATTCCCGTCGGCCGGGGTCCGGCTCGCCCGCCTCGACGAGGGCGTCCAGATCATGCGCGACGCGTGGCGCGACGGCAGGGTCAGCTTCGAGGGCAAGCACTATCAGGTTGACGGCGCCATCGTGCAGCCAAAGCCACTGCAGGACAGCGGTATTCCGCTGTGGATTGCCGGCGGCGGGGAGAAGGTCACACTCAGGATCGCCGCCGAATACGCGCAGTACACCAACTTCACCTCCGAACCCGAGGGCTTCGCCCATAAGTCGCAGATTCTGGCCGAGCATTGCCGCGAGGTGGGCACCGACTTCGACGCGATCGTCCGGTCGGCCAACATCAACCCGGTCCTGGGCGCCTCCGATGCCGACGTCCAGAACCGGCTGGCGGGGATTCGCGGTCGGCTCGTGCCGGTGGTCGGCGACGGAGCAGCCGACGCCATGATCGGTTCGATGAGCGGACCGGACTCGGTCGCGGGCACCCCCGGGCAGGTCATCGCGTCGCTGCGGCGCCTGCGTGATCTCGGCTGCGAGTACGTCATCTGCTATTTCGCCGAGGCGGCGTACGACCGGTCCGGGATCGAACTGTTCGAGAAGGAAGTGATCCCCGCGCTGTCGTGACCTCGTCGGCGGTGAAATGAGAATGTCATTTCCGCTGACGATAACTGTATTGTACGATTCCGGAAGCGCATTATTGGATCGGCTTGCGGAGGTTGTTCGATGCAGAAGGCACTTGCTCCGGAGATCTCAACCTGGCCCGAGGAGAACCCTCAGCTGATCGGAAGTCGGTGTGGCGCTTGCCATGCCACCGTCTTCCCGGTGCAGACGCACTGCCCGAAATGTAGTAAGGCAGAGATGGCCGATCTGGCGCTGCCCCGGCGCGGCACCCTGGTGGCCTGGACCACGCAGGGCTTCCCGCCCGGGGCGCCGTACATCGGCCCGACCGGCAAAGACTTCGTCCCGTTCGGTGTCGGCCTGGTCCAGCTCGGTCTGGGAGAAGAGGCCGTCGTGCGCGTCGAGGGCAGGCTCACCGAGAACGACCCGGCCAAGTTGCAGTTCGGCATGGACGTCGAACTCGCCATGATCCCGTTCGCCACCGACGCCTCGGACCCCGACAACCCGGTCGAGATCATCACATTCGCGTTCACGCCGGTCTAGGAAGGCATTGCCATGAGTAACGACGTTGCGATCATCGGCGTGGGGCTGCACCCGTTCGGCCGTTTCGACAAGACCGCCATGGAGATGGGCGCCGAGGCGATTCACCTGGCGTTGACCGACGCCGGCCTGGAGTGGAAAGACATCCAGTTCGGTTTCGGCGGCAGCTACGAGGTGTCCAACCCCGACGCCGTCACCCGCTTGGTCGGACTGACCGGCATCACGTTCACCAACGTGTTCAACGCCTGCGCCACCGCGGCCAGCGCCATCCAGCAGACGGCCGACACCATCCGGCTCGGCAAGTACGACATCGGTATCGCCATCGGCTTGGACAAGCATCCGCGCGGTGCGTTCACCGACGATCCGGCCAAGTTGGCGCTGCCGCAGTGGTACGCCAACAACGGCCAGTTCGTCACCACCAAGTTCTTCGGGATGAAGGCCAACCACTACCTCCACAAGCACGGCATCTCCGAGGAGACGCTGGCGCGGGTGGCCAACAAGAACTTCCGCAACGGTGTGCTTAACCCGAAGGCGTTCCGGCGTAAGGAAATATCGGTCGACGAGATCATGGCGTCGCCGGTGCTGAACTACCCGCTGCGGCAGTTCATGTTCTGTGCCCCCGACGAGGGGGCGGCCGCGGTGATCATGTGCCGCGCCGATATCGCCCACAAGTACACCGGCAAGCCGGTCTATGTGACGGCCTCCGAGATTCGCACCAGGACCTACGGCGCCTATGAAGTGCACGCCACCTCGGCGCCGCTCGACGAGGATCCGTCGCCGACGGTGTTCGCCGCCAAGGCCGCTTACGAAGCGGCGGGTATCGGCCCCGAGGACGTCGATATCGCGCAGCTGCAGGACACCGACGCCGGCGCCGAGGTCATCCACATGGCCGAGACCGGATTGTGTGCCGACGGTGAGCAGGAGAAGCTGCTCGCCGACGGCGCCACCGAGATCCACGGCTCGATCCCGGTCAACACCGACGGCGGCCTGATCGCCAACGGCGAGCCGATCGGCGCCTCGGGCCTGCGCCAGATGCACGAGCTGGTTCGTCAGCTCCGCGGTGAGGCCGGCGATCGTCAGGTCCCCGGCGACCCGCGGGTCGGCCTGGCTCAGGTCTACGGCGCGCCCGGAACCGCTTCGGCGACAATCCTGTCGCGGTAGTCGGTACCGGGATGGCGACAACCATCACGCCTGGATGACGCCCTCGACCGCCTGCCCGAGAACCAGCAGTTCGATCAATCCCGCTGTGGTGATCAAGCCGACGTCGGCGGCAAGGGGGAGACCGACCGCGTTGACGAGCCCGCCGCCGATATCGCCGGCGAGAACCTGCTCGATCCCGCCGAGGAACAGCGTCAGGTTGTACGCAGGTAACACTGTCACCAGGGAATTGATGATGTCGGCGGTCGGAAGGAGCGCCGCGTAGGCCGCGGACGCCGCATTCGAGATGGTGTACGCGATCGTCATCGGCAATGCCTGCAGGTCCGCGACCACCTGGTCGGGGGTGGGCAGGGAGATTGCCGACAGCTCATGGGCTATCGACCCGCCGGGCCGCAAGTCGCCGAGGAAATCAGTGACGCCCTGCTGGGCCCCCGCGGCGAGAAGACCAGCAACCTCACCCCAGTCGACATCCGGCAGAACCCCGAACGGCGTCACCTCGTTGGCGTACCCCGCAGTGGACCAGCCGTATTTCGGGTCGCCGTAGCCGAGGTTGACGATCACCGTCAATGCGGGCTGCAGAAGGTCTGCGAGCGGTGTGCCGATCAGCGGTACGAGGCGCAGCGGTTCCAGCAGCGGCAGGTTCTCCGTCGGGATGACGTAGTAGTGCTGCGTCGGCGACGACGTCGGCAACTCGATGGCCTGACCACCCTGCGCAACCGGTGTCACCTGGTCCGGCGTGAGGTCCGCGTATTTGGTGTGGACGAACACGATGCCCAGCCCGGCGTTGAGATCCGCCAGAAAGTTGAGTGGGTAGCGCGGGAAGTCCGCGAAACCGTCGTATTCGAGCGTGTAGTTCGTCGTCGGGAAGGCATCCGCCGGGGTCGGCCCATAGAACGGAATGCCGAGGGCCGGCAGGCTCATGCCCGGGAACCGCGACAGCAGACCACCATTGGGGTTCATCTCGTTGCCGACCAGGATGAACGACAGCGGCAGCGATGGATCGAGATCCTGCATCGCCAGCGACGAGATGACGGCGCTCTGGGAGTAGCCGAACACCGTGACGGCATTTCCCGCGTTGAGCTGTTTTTGGATCTCGGTGCCGAGGATCTGCAACCCCTGGTCCACGGACGTGTTGAGCGGCAAGCTCTTCACCCCGGTGATCGGGTACAGGCCTTCCGGAGTGTCGAGGCCCTCCGGGGTGGTGCCCACCGGACTGTTCGGTGCGACGTAGAGAGCGAAAACCCGGGCCAGGTAGTCCGGCGACACGATCGGCACGCCGCTGGGGCTCATGATCACCGCGGTGGTCTGGCTCATCGCTGCCGGCGCAGCGGCCGACGAGAGGGATTCGCGACGGGTGAAGGCGGCCAAGGCCAGTGCCACCGGGGCCTCGGCCGGTGAAACCGGATTGTCCCCGGCGGCGGGTCCTGCCCCGGCGGCGGTCACCTTGGCGGCGGATGCGGGCCGGGCGACGGTCGCCGTGCGGGCCTGCGCCGTGACCGGGCGCAGCCCGGCCGACCGCGCGGTGGCCGACCCCGAGCTTCTCGTGACGGCCGTTTTGCTCGCGGACGGCGCATGCGACGACGCGCTCGACCCCGCCGAGGTGCCCACGGAGCTGTCCGCCCACGCCACACCCGATCCACCGGCGATGGCGGCACCGACCCCCAACGCGATCGCCAATCCGCCTACCCGACCGATGATGGGCGCTGCATTCACGAGCGGAAGATTAGCGCGGTCGGTGGACCCTGACGCGACTTTGCTCAGATAGCGGGGCCCAGGAGGTCGTCGGCGTCTTTGATGATGTAGCCGTAGCCTTGCTCGGCGAGAAAACGCTGCCGGTGTGCGGCGTATTCGGCATCGAGGCTGTCCCGCGACACCACGCTGTAGAACACCGCGCCGCCACCGTCGGCCTTCGGCCGCAACAGCCGGCCCAGCCGTTGTGCCTCTTCCTGGCGTGATCCGAAGGTACCCGAAACCTGTACTGCGACAGAGGCTTCCGGCAGATCGATGGAGAAGTTCGCCACCTTCGACACGACAAGTGTGCGGATCTCCCCGCGACGGAACTGCTCGAACAGCGTCTCGCGTTCCGCGGTCTTGGTCGAGCCCTGGATGATCGGGGCGTTCAGTTCCGCGCCGAGTTCGTCGAGCTGGTCGAGGTAGGCGCCGATCACCAGCGTCGGCTCGTCGGGATGGCGCTCCAGGATGGATTTGACCACCGCGATCTTCGAATGCGCAGTGGAGCACAACTTGTAGCGCTCCTCGGGCTCGGCCGTCGCGTAGATCATCCGCTCGTTCTCGGTGAGCGTGACGCGGACCTCGATGCATTCCGCCGGCGCGATCCAGCCCTGGGCCTCGATGTCCTTCCACGGTGCGTCGTAACGCTTGGGCCCGATCAGGGAGAAGACGTCGCCTTCGCGGCCGTCCTCGCGGATCAGTGTGGCGGTGAGTCCGAGACGCCGCCGCGACTGCAGATCGGCGGTCATTCGAAACACCGGCGCGGGCAGCAGATGGACCTCGTCATAGATGATGAGTCCCCAGTCGCGGCTGTCGAACAGCTCCAGATGCTTGTACTCGCCCTTGGTGCGACGGGTGATCACCTGATAGGTCGCGATGGTGACCGGCCGGATCTCTTTGCGCTCGCCGGAGTACTCGCCGATCTCCTCTTCGGTCAGCGACGTCCTGGCGATCAGCTCGCGCTTCCACTGCCGGCCCGCCACCGTGTTGGTGACCAGGATCAGCGTCGTCGCGCCCGCCTTGGCCATCGCGGCCGCGCCGACCATCGTCTTGCCCGCCCCGCAGGGCAGGACCACGACGCCGGAACCGCCGGCCCAGAACGAATCGGCCGCCATCTCCTGGTAGTCGCGCAGCTGCCAGCCGTCCTGCTCGAGGCTGATCGGGTGGGCCTCGCCGTCGACGTAGCCGGCCAGATCTTCCGCCGGCCAGCCGATCTTGAGCAGCAGCTGCTTGATGTGGCCGCGTTCGCTGGGATGGACGATCACGGTGTCGTCGTCGATGCGCGCGCCCAGCATGGGGGAGATCTTCTTGTGCCGCATCACCTCAGCCAGCACGGCGCGGTCCAGGCTGACCAGGACCAGACCGTGTACCGGGCTCTTGACCAGCTGCAGTCGGCCGTAGCGGGCCATGGTGTCGACGATGTCGACCAGCAGCGGCTGCGGAACGGCGTAGCGGGAGAAGCTGACCAGCGCGTCGACCACCTGTTCGGCGTCGTGACCGGCGGCGCGGGCGTTCCATAGTGCCAGCGGGGTGATGCGGTAGGTGTGGATGTGTTCGGGGGCGCGTTCGAGCTCGGCGAACGGGGCGATGGCGGCTCGTGCCTCTCCGGCCTGTTCGTGGTCGACCTCGAGCAGCACGGTTTTGTCGGACTGGACGATCAGGGGTCCGTCGGTCATCAGTTCATTATCCTTCGTCGGCCGACAGCTTTGGCGCCACTCCATGCTCGTCGTTCGTGCTGGTCGCTCTGCCTCACACTGCATCGTCGTCGGCGCGTACGACCGACGTCACGCGGTGAATGGCGAAATCTCGCACGCGCCCGGACGCCGGGTCGAAGGCCAGTAGTTGACCGCCCCGGACATTCACCGGCGAGACCACCCGCTGGGTGGCTACTCCAGCGGCGTCGATATAACCGATTACCACCGAGGTCTGTTCCAATGCGGCCTGCTGCAACAGGGTGACGGCGCGCGCCGGGTCGACGCGGCCCGCCCCGTTCGCGTTCAGCGGCATGGCCACCACCTTGCGCAACACCGCCACCACAGCGGCCAGGGTGTCCCGGTTGGGTGTGCTGGGCAACGGCCGATACGACCGTCGATGCAGTGGGGTCGGCACTCGGGCGCCGCGAGAGCGGATATCGACGATCGTGCCAGCCGAGTCCTCCGCGGCAGGGGCGAACCCCGAGCTACGCAACGCGGTCAGCACGTCGGCGATCGGCGCCTGCGACACCGCCACCGTCGGCGCCAGCAACCGTAGGTCGAGGCGCTGCGCGGCGGGGGCCGCGATCGCCTGGGTCAGCAGGGCGGGGTCCTCGCACCGGACGAACGAGGTCGCCATCCCGACGCGGAGTTGACCGTGCCTGCGGGCGACGTCGTCGATCAGATACGTCAAGCCTTGCGGTACCGGGGTTCTGGAGTGCTTGGTGAAGAACGCATGCAGGGCCGACGCGGTGCGGCCACTGTCGAGGGCGCGCCGGATGGATGGCTCGCTGACTCGGTAAACCATTGCCGCGCCGGCAGATTCGATTTCGGCGACGTGGCCGAGTTCGTCGGCCAGGTCCCGCTCCAGTGGCCCGGGTACCACTACCGTCAAGTCGGCCTGGACCAGGAAATGGTCGATCGGTGCGGGGAGTGCCTTGGCCATCGCGTTGACCGCGGCGTCGGCGTCCTCGGTCAGTAGTGCGCGGGCCGGATTGCTGATCGCGCCGCGGCCGACCATGCCCAGGGCATGAGCCTCTTCGAGTAGATGGGAAACGGGTTCGGGCTGAAGTCGTACCGACCAGCGCGGGCGGCGCCAGACCATCGCGCGCGACGCCTCCGTCGCGTCTAGGCCGGTGCCACGTGGGAGGTCGGCCAAGATGGTGAGCAGTAGCTGCCGGTCTAGGGGAGCGGCGGTGGAATACAGTGAATCGGACAGTGCCGCATAAGGTTTACCGTCGGGCCCGCGATGCCCGATCAGGCTGGGTCTGGCAGGTAGCTCGAGCCAGGTGCTCGCGAGCAACTGCCAGCGGTCGGCGGCCGAGTTCTCGGCGAACCGGTCAGCGGCGATCGTCGGCGCCCAGTACGGCCCTGGGCCGTCGTCGGGTTGGGGGTCGGGCACGCCACTGGTGATGAGTCCTGCGGCCGAAGCGATTTCGAGTACCAGGCCGAGGCGCTGCTCGTTGATGCCGGTGAGCTTGGTCAGCCGCTTCACTTCGCGGACGCCCATTCCGCCATTGCGAAGCTCCGGAATCGGTGTGACACCGAGTGTTTCGATGACCACGTCGAACTCGCGCAGCAGATCGATGACGGCGCCTGCGGCGGTGGCGTCGACGTCGGCGGCCTTGGTGGATTTCCCGGCCTTGCCCGTCGCGCCGGCCGGCTTGGGGGCGACCAGCTGCCCTGGGCCCGGGTCTTCGCCGCGCAGCACCTGCCCTACCTGCCGCGGCAGGATGACGGTGTCCTCGTCCACCTGACGCAGCAGCCCGGCGGCGAGTAGCCGCTGCACTGGTCGGTCTGCCGGCGTACCGGGTGCGGCGTCGCGGGTGCGACCGACCGGCGAGCCCTGCAGCAGTCGGTCCAGCAGATCGCGCTGCGGCTCGTCGAGGCGCTCTACTTGTGCGGCGATCTCCGCCGGGGTGCGGGTCGGATCTTCCAGGACCACCTGACCGGGGTACCAGGGCAACCCGCCGCTGGCCTCGGCGGCCACCCGGACTGCGACGTCACCCCAGGCCAGCGCCCGCTCGCGCAGATCGTCCAGCGCGGCCAGGGTGGCGTCCTCGGGAGCTCGCGCGCCGATCAGCTCGAGCACTTTGGTGACGGGCACTTCCGAGGTGTCGGCATGCAGCACCAGAAGCGCGTCCAGTACCGCCAGCCGAAGAAAGTCGAGCTCATCGGTGGCAGCTCTGACCGATTGCCGGGCCTGCGCCCGGGCGGCCAGGGCCGCGACGCTGCCCGGTGGTGGCTGTGCCAGGTCCGGTCGCAGCTCGAGAAGGCGGATCAGCCGTTCGTCGGGCAGATCGGCCAGCCAGGCGCCCAGGGGCACGCCTGAGGTGTGTTCGGTCATTGCTGACCAGCGTAAAGCAGGTTCTCCTACGCGCCACCGGGTCATAACCTGTCAGAATGTCTCCCGTGGCTGACAACGCTGACTCCAAACCGCACAAGACCAGGTATGTCGACAACGGCTGGCCCGTCGCCGACGACCCCGACGACCATCCGGTGAGCGAGCTCGCCGCGGATCGCACGGGCGCCCTCTCGCCGTTCGGCGACGTCACCTTCCCGGTGCCCGCCGAGGAACTGCCCTACGTACATCCCGTCACGGTCGTCAACAGGTAGCGATGGTGCCCAACCCGCTGTCGCACCTCGATGAGCGGGGGGCGGCGCACATGGTCGACGTCAGCGACAAGGACGTCACCAAACGCACGGCGGTCGCCGCAGGAACGGTGCACACCAGTGCCGAGGTGGTCGGTCTGATCTCGTCGGGCGGTCTGCCCAAGGGTGACGCGCTGGCGACTGCGCGGGTGGCCGGCATCCTGGCAGCCAAACGCACCAGCGATCTGATCCCGCTGTGCCATCACCTCGCGCTGACCGGGGTCGATATCGACTTCGAGATCGGTCCGGCGCAGATCGGTATCACCGCCACCGCGCGCACCACCGATCGGACCGGGGTGGAGATGGAGGCGCTGACCGCAGTCAGTATCGCGGGACTGACGATCTACGACATGATCAAAGCTGTCGACGCCGGCGCCCGAATCGATGACGTCAGACTGGTGACCAAGTCCGGCGGACGCCGCGGCGCCTGGTCGCGATGACCCGATCGGCTCGGGTTGTGATCGCCTCCACCCGCGCCGCGGGTGGCGTGTATGACGACAGATGTGGGCCGATTGTATCCGATTGGCTTGTGCAGCAGGGCTTTTCGGAGCCGGAGCTGATAGTCGTCCCGGACGGCGATCCGGTAGGACAGGCGCTGCGGACGGCGGTGGCCGACGCGGTCGACCTTGTGATCACCTCCGGCGGTACCGGCATTTCGCCGACGGACGCCACCCCCGAGCAGACCGTCGCGGTGCTCGATTACCAGATACCGGGCCTGGCTGACGCCATCCGCCGATCGGGCCTGCCGAAGGTGCCGACGTCGATTCTGTCGCGCGGGGTCTGCGGGGTGACCGACCGGACGCTGATCGTGAACCTGCCCGGTTCCCCCGGGGGAGTGCGCGACGGACTCGGCGTGCTCGCCGAGGTCGTGCACCATGCGCTGGACCAACTCGCCGGAAAGGATCACCCGCGATGACGGTCGTGTTGCGCAGCGCGCTGACCGAGCTCCCGATTCTGCTGACCGAACACGAAGCGCTGGTGGCGCACGAGGCCGCGGGCGCGGTGGTGGGGTTCGCCGGGGTCGTCCGTGATCACGACGGCGGTCGCTCGGTGCTCCGGTTGGAGTATTCCGCCCATCCGCTCGCCGAACAGACACTCGCCGAGGTACTGGCCGAGGTCGCGGCCGGTGCGCACGGGGTGCGGGCGATCGCCGCGAGCCACCGCATCGGACATCTGCGGATCGGCGATGCGGCCCTGGTCGCCGCTGTGGCGGCCGATCACCGCGGCGCCGCGTTCGAGACGTGCGCGCGCCTCGTTGACGCCGTGAAGGCGCGGCTACCGGTCTGGAAGCATCAGTTCTTCGCAGACGGGACCGATGAGTGGGTTAACTCGGCCTAGTAAGTCCAGGAAGCCCAGAAACGCCGAAATCGACGTCACGGTTGCGTTTGTGTAGCTCTCACAACCATGACGCCGATCTCGGCGTGACGATGGATCAGGGAATCGGTGCGGGTGCCGGTGGCAGCAGCGGGTCCGCCGGCGGCGGGGGAATCAGCGGCGCGTTCGGATCGAGCGGCGTGTTCGGATTCGGCGGACCGGCCTGGCCCGGGTCCGGCGCGTTGAGCGGGCGCTGCGCGAGGGCGAGCAGCGCATCGTTACCGCTGACGTCCTGCGTCTGGACCGCGTGCCACAGTTCCTTGAGGTACGTCAGGTTCGGCCGGTCGATCGGATCGGCCGGTGCCTCGGTGGTTCCCGGCGGGAGGTTGTCCGGGCTGGGCAGATGCGGGACCGCGGCGGGGATGGCAGGCACGCCACCGGTCATCGCCTGGTTTGCGGCGTCCATGACCGGGCCGGGCAGCGGAGCGGCGTTCAGCGGAGCCAGCGGATCCGCGGCGGGCGCAGGTGCCGGAGCGGGTGTCGGGATCAGGGGTTCGTCGCTCGGTGCCGGCAGGGGTGCCTGCGGCAATTTGTGCAGCGCCCACTCTTGGGGCTGCGGCGCGGCGTTGGGATCCACTGTCCAGTCGGCGGCGTCGACCGCCACCGGGCCGTCGGCCGGCGGTGCTTCGACAGGAAGCGGTGGGTCCAGCGGGGCCGGTGCCGGCGCGTCGGCGGGGGCCGGCGCCTCCAGTGAGGCGTCCACGGCGACCGGTGCATCCGGTGCCGCGGGCGGCAGATCTACCGGCGCTGGAGCGTCGATCGGGGCCGGGGCATCGAACGCGGCATCGACGACCGGGGGGGCCTCAGGAGCCGGGATAGGAGCGGGGACGTCAGCCGGAAGGGGTAGCTGTTCCGGGGCCGGCGGCAGGGCGTCGGCGGGCGGGAGCGGCAGATCTTCGGGAGCGGGCGGCAGCGGCGCTTCCGGGGCCGGCGGCGGCGCATCTTCGGGAGCGGGTGGTGGCGGCGCATCGGGGGCCGGCGTATTGAACCCGACGGTCTGGACGTTGATGCCCTGATCGTCGATCGGTGCGTCCAGCGGGGCGGAGTCGACGACGTTGCGGGGAGTGGCGCCGGAGAGTCCGCGACCGCAGACGGGCCAGGCGCCGCGACCCTGGCTCGCCAGGACGCGCTCGGCAACTGCGATCTGCTCTTCCTTGGTGGCCATCTGAGCGGACGGCGCGTACTCGCCGCCGCCGTGTGCCGACCAGGTGCCCTGCGAGAACTGCAGACCACCGTGATAACCGTTTCCGGTGTTGATGGCCCAGTTGCCGCCCGATTCGCAGCTGGCGACCTGGTCCCATTCACCGTCAGTGGCGGCGCCGGCCTGGCCGGCGAGCGCAAGACCGCTCCCACCGAGGACCGCGCCGGTAAAGGCGATTTTGGCTACTTGCTTGGCCGAGGAAGTGGGCTTGCGATGCCGTCCACTACTCATAGGTTCGGTGATGTCCTCTCTGTATGCGCCTACGAGGTCAGCTGTCGGGTTCGGGCTGGAGAGGTTGCCCGGCCTTGGTCAGATCCAGCCGTACTCGGCTGAAAATCACGTCGGCTTCACCCCAAGGAACCGTGAGGTTCCAGGTCGATCTCGGTGGACCGGTTGGGTCCCCCGCCTCCATCCACGGTTTTTGACGGTCCCCTACTCAATGGATGGAGCTAGGCGCTAAGAGTGAGAGGAGGGCCTGCCGCTGGGAAGTGCTCGGCTGGCTTGGGAGATGACGGTAACGCCTGAGGAGAGTGGCGTCACCTTTTGCTTTCGGCGGCGAGTCCGGCGCTGGCAAATCTTAATAGGACTCTAAAACGCCTACTCGGGCCCGGGTTTGCCAGCCGTTCATGGCGCTCCACTTACCGATGGCCGGGCCGTTACTATTCCGTTATGTGACGCAAATCACGATCATCCTCCGGCGAACGGGGGTAAGACGTCGAGCGTGTGGTGTGCAGTCAGCACCAGGTGAGGGTCTCGGACCGCCACTTCGTCACACAGATATGAGCATCGCGCCAACACGCGTCTCAATTCGGTGTCACGGGCGCCGATCTCGGCGATGAGTGCAGCAACGCTGGTCGGAGCCGCCAGGGTCAGCACCTCGCCGTCGATTCCCGCGGCCGCCCGGGCTGCTGCGAAGTACCGGATGGTGACCACAACTTCGGTCCGGCGGCCGGTCTGCACGCCCGTCACCTAGCCGCCGATCGCGCTCATCGGGCGGTCGGGCTGGATGAAATCGGGGTTGTTGATGCCGTGGCCTGCGGCCTTGGCCCACATCGCCTTCCGCCAAGCCCCCTCGATCGCGTCATCGTCGGCTCCGGTTCGCAGCAGCTCGCGCAGGTCGGTCTCGGTGGTAGCGAACAGGCAATTGCGCACCTGACCGTCGGCGGTCAGCCGAGTTCGGTCGCAGGCTCCGCAGAATGCGTGCGAGACCGAGGCGATCACGCCCACGGTGCCTGTACCGCCGTCGACCTGCCACAGCTGTGCAGGGGCCGAACCGCGCGGTCGCGGATCGGGGCTGAGCGTGAAGTGGCCGTGCAGCGAGTCCAGCACGTCGTCGGCCGTGAGCGCTTCACCGCGGCGCCAGCTGTGCCCGGCATCCAAAGGCATCTGTTCGATGACGCGGAGGTGATAGCCCTCGTCGAGGCAGAACCGTAGCAGCGCGACCACATCGGTACGGCCCGTCTTCGGGTCCAGCACCGCGTTGACCTTGACCGGCCCCAGCCCGGCCCGCTTGGCGGCGGCGAGCCCGGCCAGCACGTCGCCGAGGCGATCACGGCGGGTGATGGCGGCGAAATGGGCGGCATCGACACTGTCCAACGAGACGTTCACCCGGGTCAGGCCTGCCGCGGCCAGGGCTTCCGCGCGCCGCGCCAGTCCGATGCCGTTCGTCGTCATCGCGATCTCCGGCTGTGGCTGCAGTGCCGAAGCGTCCGCCACTATCTCTTCCAGCCTTCGCACCAGCAGCGGTTCGCCGCCGGTGAACCGGATATTGGTGATGCCCAGCCTGGTCACTGCGATGCGCAGTAATCGACTCAGTTCGGGGGGCTGCAGGACCTGGTCTTTGGGTAGCCAGTCCAGCCCCTCGGCGGGCATGCAATAGGTGCAGCGCAGATTGCAGCGATCCGTCAGCGACACCCGAAGGTCAGTGGCGATCCGGCCGAACGTATCGATCAGTGGGCCGCTCGTCGGGGCCGGCTGAGCAGCCAGCGGGCGGTGCACGGACGGCAGACCGAGCGCGGTCAATGTCATACCGGCACGATCTCTTTCCCCAAGGGCATCAGTGAGACCGGGATCAACTTCAGGTTGGCGATCGCCAGCGGGATCCCGATGATCGTGACGGCCATCGCCACCGCGGTCACCACGTGGCCGATCGCCAGCCAGATGCCGAACAGAATGACCCAGATGACGTTCCCGACCAGTGCTGCCGGGCGGGTCCCCGGCTTGTCCACGACCGTCCGGCCGAAGGGCCACAAGGCGTAAGCGGCGATCCGCAGGGCGGCGAAGCCGAACGGAATGGTGATGATGAGGACGAAACAGATCAGTGCCGCCACCAGGTAACCCAGCGCCAGCCAGAGTCCACCGAAGATCAACCAGATGATGTTCAGGACCAGCCGCATGCTTCCTCCAGTAGTGCGACCCAGCTTAGGCGAGAAACACCGGTGCTGGCCCCGGCCTCCGCCGAGTAGGATCAGCGTCCAACGCGTCCTGCTTCAGGCGGGACGCGCCTTGATGTTGTCATGCATCAAACCCAGAGAATCCCAGTTATCCGTGAGACAAGCAGGTGAGACCAGTGCCGACCGGCAAGGTGAAGTGGTACGACGTCGAGAAGGGCTTTGGCTTCCTGTCCCAAGAAGAGGGCGAGGACGTCTACGTCCGCTCGTCGGCGTTACCCGCAGGCGTGGAAGGTCTCAAGGCCGGCCAGAAGGTCGAGTTCGGTGTGGCCGCAGGCCGCCGCGGTCCGCAGGCGCTGAGCCTCAAACTCATCGACCCGCCGCCGACGCTGGCTCGTGCTCCGCGCCGGGAGGCCCCCGGCCCCGCCGAGCACAAGCACACTCCGGATGAGCTGCACGGCATGGTCGAGGACATGATCACCCTGCTCGAGGGCACGGTCCAGCCCGACCTGCGTAAGGGGAAGTATCCGGACCGCAAGGTCGCTCGTCGGGTGTCCGAGGTCGTCAAGGCGGTCGCCCGCGAACTCGACGCCTGAGTCAGGTCTTCTCGGCGTTCTGGTGCGCGACCACCTGGTCGAACATCACTGTGAGTCGGGCCACCGGTGTGGGCCGATATCCTGCCTGACATGGGTGCGTATGTAGCCGGTGGTAGCGAGTTCAACCGCGATACCAACTACATCGCCACGCGGATCACCGCCGACGGCCGCGACGGCTACCCCGTGGAACCGGGCCGTTACCGGTTGATCGTGGCGCGGGCGTGCCCCTGGGCCAACCGGATGATCATCGTGCGACGGCTTCTCGGGCTGGAAGACGTTCTCTCCATTGGCTTTTGCGGGCCTACTCACGACCAGCGGAGCTGGACGTTCGACCTCGATCCCGGTGGTGTCGACCCGGTGCTGAAGATCCCGCGGCTACAGGACGCCTACTTCGCCCGCTTTCCCGATTACCCGAAGGGCATCACGGTGCCTGCCATCGTCGACGTGCCGACCGGGCAGGTGGTCACCAACGACTTCATGCAGATGACTCTCGACCTCTCCTCGGAATGGGCGGCGTATCACCGCGACGGCGCCCCGGCGCTCTATCCCGAACCTCTGCGGGCCGAAATCGACGAGGTCGCCCGGCGGGTATACACCGAGATCAACAACGGCGTGTATCGCTGCGGGTTCGCCGGATCCCAGGGCGCCTACGAGAGCGCCTACGACCGGTTGTTCTCGGCATTGGACTGGGTCAGTGACCGGCTGGCCACTCAGCGCTATCTGGTGGGCGACACCATCACCGAGGCCGATGTCCGGCTGTTCACCACCCTGGCCCGATTCGACCCGGTGTATCACGGACACTTCAAGTGCAACCGGTCTAAGCTCAGCGAGATGCCGGTGCTGTGGGCCTATGCCCGCGACCTGTTCCAGACTCCCGGGTTCGGGGACACCACCGACTTCGTGCAGATCAAACAGCACTACTACATGGTGCACACCGATGTGAACCCGACCGGGATCGTGCCAAAGGGCCCGGACCTGGCCAACTGGCTGACTCCGCATGGCCGGGAAGCATTGGGCGGCAGGCCATTTGGCGACGGCACTCCGCCTGGGCCGACGCCGCCGGGTGAACAGGTGCCGGTCGGTCACGGGGCCGGTTAGGGTTGAACCATGGCTCTACTAGGTGCGCACGTCGACTCCGAAGATCCGCTGGCGGCCGCCGAGGCCAACGGCGCGGAAGCTGTGCAGTTCTTCCTGGGCGATCCTCAGAGCTGGAAGAAACCGCCCCCGCACCCCAAAGCCGATGAGCTGCGCGCCACCGACCTGACCATCTATATCCACGCGCCGTATCTGGTCAATCTCGCCAGCACCAACAACAAGATCCGCATCCCCAGCCGCAAAATCCTGCAGCAGCATGCCGATGCGGCCGCCGATATCGGCGCCAAGGGGTTGATCGTGCACGGCGGGCACGTCACCGCTAAGGATGACCCGGCAGTCGGCGTCGAGAACTGGCGTAAGGCCTTCGAGCGTCAGGAAGAGGCGGGCGGATTCCCGTTGCCGATCCTGATCGAGAACACCGCGGGCGGCGAGAATGCGATGGCTCGCAAGTTCGACCGTCTGGCCATGCTCTGGGATGCGGTCGGCCAGTATGAGCCCGGTTTCGTGCTCGACACCTGCCACGCCTGGGCCGGCGGTGAAGAACTCGCCGACATCGTCGACCGGGTCACGGCCATCACCGGTCGAATCGATCTGGTGCACGCCAACAACTCCCGCGATGGCTTCGACTCGGGCGCGGACCGGCACGCCAACTTCGACTCGGGCACCTTCGACTCCGACCTGATCGCCAGCGTCTGCCGCGACGCCGGCTCCGACGTGATCATCGAGACGCCGGGTGAAGGGCATCTGGCGGACCTGGAGTTCCTGCGCAAGCAGCTGCGCTAGTCAGTGCTCGATTGCGCCACTCCTCCTCATCGCTCGTGCCTCGCTCTGCATCGGTCGTGACGCTAGGCTCGATTGCGCCACTCCTCCTCATCGCTCTAGGACGCCCAGTCCGTCCGCACCGACCACTCGGCATGCGGGGCCTCGTGCAACTCGCCGTTCTGGTCGACCACCAGCGTCAGGAGCTGCACCGTGAATCCCGTCATTCGGCCGCGATGCGGGTCGACGGTCGGGATCGTCACCGCCAGGCGCGAATTCGGGCGGAACGAGGTGATCGTTGTATTCGCGGGATCCTGGTACACCTGCATCAGCCGCCACGGCGCGGCGCCGATCTGCTCGGGCACCGACAGCTGCACCGGGTTGCGCTCGTCGACGACGAGTTGGCCCTGAGCCTGCGGGGTCTGACAGTCATCGAGGTTCAACACATTGCAGTACAGGAAGGGGCCGACGCGGGTCAGCTGTCCGCGGGTGTAGGCACTGATCTGAAGTTGATCGGGGGCGGCGTCGCGGGCCAGCAGCCATGCGCCGATGCCCAGGCCGGCCGACGCCAGCACCACGACGACGGCCAGTACTGCGGCGACGGCGCGGTTCATTCCTGCTCCGCCATCACAGGCCGGTTTCCGCCGAGGCCCGGGATCAGGGAGTCCCCGCGGAAGCTGACGATGGTCTGCGCCAGCCCGGGGATCAGCAGTGCGGTGATCGCGGTGAACCCGACCCACAGCTCGGTGTAGACCAGCACGCCGAGCGCCCCACCCATCACCCAGGCCAGCTGCAGGAACGACTCCGAGCGGCCGAACGCCGAGGCCCTGGACTCTTCCGGCAGATCGTCCTGCAGCGAGGCGTCGAGCGACGCCTTGGCGATGGCGGATGAGCCAGATGTGACGAGTGCCGCGAAGGCCGCCACGAACAGGTTGCCGGTCAGCGCGGTCAGCAGTGCCACCACCGCTACCGCAGTCGTAGCGCGGACCACCAGCACCGAGGGTCGGCCCAGCTTGAGTCGGGCGGCGGTGAAGTTACCCGCGAAGTTGCCGACCCCGGCCGCCGCCCCGATCAGGCCGAGGATGCCCAGCTGTACCCAGCCGCTGGCGTCGTGCGCCTTGGCGACGAATGCCGGGTAGAGGAATAAGAAGCCGACCATCGCCTTGATGGTGCAGTTGCCCCACAGCGAGGTGATGATGTTGCGGCCCAACGGTTGTCGCAGTGAACTGCGCGTCGGGGCGGTGTGGTCGTGATAGCTCAACGTGGTCGGCACCTCACCGGCGGTGACCTCGACCCAGGCCGGGATCTGCATCGCCAGCCACGCACCGACCAACGTCACGCCGATCACCACGAACAAGGCGCCGGGCAGATGCGCGGTTTTGGTGAACGCGTACTCGAAACCGGCGGCGATCCCGCCGCCGACGATGGTGCCGCCCAACAATCCGAAGACTGTCAGCCGTGAATTGACCCGCACCAAGTCGATCGTCGGGGGCATCACGCGCGGTGTCACCGCGCTGCGCAGCACTGAGAACGACTTCGACAGCACCATCATCCCCAGGGCGCACGGATAGAGCACCCAGGACGGGAAGCTGCCCGTCGTGCTGTCGTAATTGGTGATCAGGATCAGCGCCAGCACGGTGCGCAGGCCGAAGGACAGCGCCAACGCCACCCGCCGCCCGTGCTGCAGCTTGTCCAGTGCGGGACCGATCAGTGGGGCGATCACCGCGAACGGCGCGATGGTGATGAGCAGATACAAGGCGACCTTGCTCTTGCTCTCACCCGAGGCCGCGGCGAAGAACAAGGTGTTCGCCAAGGCGACCGCCATCGCCGCGTCCACGGCGAAGTTGGCGATCACCGGCCAGGTGAGCGCGGTCAGGCCGGACTTGTCGGCGCCGTCGGCGGTCGCGGCGCGGTGCACGAGCCCGTACATCCGCGAGCCCATTTCCCGGCTGCGCAGCGCGGCGGCGCGGGTGACGGTGACCTTGTGGGCCGCTGCCGCTCGGGCGTCGGCGTCGTCAGTGTGCTGGGTCCGGCGGTCGTGGTCATCGTGCAGAGGCGGCAGATAACGGTTGGAGCTGGGCGTGGGTGTCGATCGATGCTGGCTGCGGTAGGGCGGCTCGTCGCTCGGGTAATTCGCCATCCCGGGGTGCTCACCACCCGGGCGCTCACTCCGCCGTCCTGACACCCCGCCAATTGTTCCCTATCGGCCGCTGGCTCGGCGGGCAGGCGACCGGTGTGGCTGGCGCGGGTTGTCTCAGGCAAGATGGGGGGCGATGGAAAGCATGACCGAATCCGCCGATCAGACCGCCGCAGCGGTCCTCACCGATGCCGTCGGCGCTGCCCGAGCAGCGGTGACGGAGTTCAGCGGCGACACTGTAGGCGAGTACCTCGGGATGACCTACGAGGACCCGACGGCGGCTACGCATCGGTTTCTCGCGAATCTCCCCGGCTATCAGGGCTGGCAGTGGGCGGTCGTCGTGGCCGCGTATCCCGGTGCCGACCACGCCACCATCAGTGAGGTCGTCCTGGTTCCCGGGCCGACTGCGCTGTTGGCGCCGCAGTGGGTGCCGTGGGAGGAACGAGTCAAACCCGGTGACCTCGGTCCGGGCGATCTGCTTTCACCGCCCACCGACGACCCGCGCCTGGTTCCCGGCTACACCCTCTCCGGTGACCCCGAGGTCGACGACGTCGTCGTGGAGCTCGGGCTGGGCCGGCGTCAGGTGATGAGCAGCTGGGGCCGCGACGATGCCGCGCAGCGCTGGCATGACGGCGACTACGGTCCCGAGTCGGCGATGGCGCGATCCACGAAACGGATCTGCCGCGACTGCGGTTTCTTTCTGCCGCTGGCCGGTTCGCTCGGATCGATGTTCGGCGTCTGCGGGAACGCCATGGCCGCCGACGGCCACGTCGTCGACTGCACCTTTGGGTGCGGCGCACATTCTGATACTCCGGCTCCGGCGGGCACCGGCTCACCGTTGTACGAGCCGTTCGACGACGGCGTCCTCGAGGTGACCGACTAGGGCGCTTTCCGGGTTAGCCCGGTTTGCGCCCCGCGTGCTCCGCGGTTCGCCGCGCTGCGTTGCCACAGGAATATCGAGGTTCCCAGTATTCCGACGCCCAGACCGGCGATGGTGACGGGGCGCCACGTCTCCAACGCCGGTACGGCGAACGCCGCGATCGTGGCGATCAACCAGGCGACGGCGCCTGTGGCGATGACCGGCCACTGCTCCTGGAGACGGGCAGGCAGCGGTGGTGGTTCGACGGGCAAGGAGCCACCAGGCTGGGCGGACGACGGCTTGAAAGGCATTGCCATCCAAAGTAACCGATCGGCGAGCCGGTGTCGCCTCCCTTGTCGTATTGTTTGCGGTGTGAAAGATGTGGACACCCGGCTTGCCGGCGATCTATCTTTGGCGGTTGTCCGACTTGCCCGGCAATTGCGCTTTCGCCGACCCGAATCTCCGGTGTCGCTGTCACAATTATCGGCCCTGTCGACTTTGCATAAAGAAGGCGCGATGACACCGGGAGCGTTAGCGGTGCGGGAGCGGGTTCGCCCCCCGTCGATGACCCGGGTGGTCGCTGCGCTGGCCGATCTCGGTCTCGTCGCGCGCACTGCCCACCCGGTGGACGGTCGGCAGGTGCTGGTGTCGGTGTCGGATGCCGGAGTCGACCTCGTGGAGTCCGAACGCCGCGCCAGCCAGGAGTGGCTCCGGCGCCGGCTGGCGGCACTGAATCACGACGAGCGCGCGACCCTGCTGCGGGCCGCCGATCTGATGTCCGCCATCGTTGATGAAAGCGCTTGACTATCAACGTAATCGACGTTGACGACCCCGCCGATCACCGGCTGGACGACTTCCGTGACCTCAACAGTGTCGATCGCCGCCCCGATCTGCCGTCGGGCAAGGGCCTGGTGATCGCCGAGGGTGTGCTTGTCGTGGCGCGCATGGTGGCCTCGCGCTTCACCCCGCACGCCATGCTCGGCACCGACCGTCGGCTGACCGAACTGGCACCGGATCTCGCCGGCGTGCCGGCGCCCTACTACCGGGCCAGTGTCGAGGTGATGGCCGAAGTGGTCGGCTTTCACCTGAACCGCGGCGTGCTGGCTGCCGCCCGGCGACCGGCCGAACTGTCGCTCGCCGAGGTGTGCGAGGGGGCGCGGACGCTCGCCGTCCTCGAGGGCGTGAACGACCACGAGAATCTCGGCTCGATCTTCCGCAATGCCGCGGGCCTCGATGTCGATGCGGTGGTCTTCGGGCAGGGCTGCGCCGATCCGCTGTACCGCCGCGCGGTCCGGGTGTCGATGGGGCATGTCCTGCTGGTGCCCTTCGCCAGAGCGCAGAACTGGCCGAGTGATCTTTATCGATTGCGGGACAACGGCTTTCGGCTGCTGGCGATGACGCCTCAGTCCGGGGCCAAGCCGTTGTCGACGGTGATGGGAGAGCTCGTCGACGAGCGGGTGGCGATCCTGATGGGAGCCGAGGGACCCGGATTGACCGAGCAGTCGCTGCGGGCCAGCGACGCCAAGGTGCGGATCCAGATGGCCCGGGGTACCGATTCGCTCAACGTCGCGACGGCCGCCGCGCTGGCTTTCTATGAGCGAACTCGGTCCTGATTGCAGTGCTTCTCCGCATCGCTCGTGCCTCGCTCTGCATCGGTCGCCCGGCTAAGCTCACGCCGTGACCGACGATTCGACTCCCTGGGGTACCGGTCTGACCGTCGCGGCGTTCGCCGCCCTGGTCACCGGCGCGGCCATCATCGTGCTCAGCATGGGACTGAGTCGGGTGCACCTGTTGCTGGTGGTCGGCCTGAATCTGGTTGCCGTCGGCGGGTTGGCGCCCACAGTATGGGGGTGGCGGCACCGCCCGGTCTGGCGCTGGTTCGTCCTCGGCTCCGGGGTCGGGGTGGCCGTGGCGTGGCTGGCGCTGATCGGGCTTGCCGCGTCGGGTTTGCTCTAGACGCTAACGATCGCCGCTGGAGCGCACACCCAGCAGCACATCTTCCCAAGCCGGCACAACGGGCTTGCTCTTGCGGGCACGTGCCGCCGGCCGCGGGCTTTCGGTAGCGGGCTCGGGGGCCGGCTCGGTGACGATCGGATGCTCGACGGCGTCGAAGTCGAGTTGGGCCACCCGCGCGACGGGGCGAAGGACCCGTTCGAAGCTGGGGTCGATCAGCTCGGTGGCGGCCTCGTCGGCGGCGGTGACAGTGCCGCCGTGCGCGCCGGGGGTGAAGCGGAAGTGAGCCAAATTGTCGGACTTACCGGCCTTCCAGGCCAGCTGAACCGTCCAGCGGCTGTCCTCGTTGCGCCAGGCATCCCAGTTGAGTACGTCGGGGTTGAGGCCGCGCGAGATCAGTGCGCTGGTGACCGCCTCCAGCAGCGTCAGCACTGCGGGTCCGTCGGCCAGCACCGGATGGGCCGCGGTGGCCAGCTCCGCGGCGCGCGAGCGTTCCAGCAGGACGGGGTGGGCGAATCGTTCGATCCGCGAGATGTCGGCATCGGCCTGCTGTGCCAGTTGCTCGACGGACGCGCCGGCACGGATCCGGGCCTGGATCTCCTTGGGAGTCAGCACACTCTTGACCTCGATGTCGATTTGAGTCTGGTTCAGCCGGACCAGGTCACCACGCACCGCGGCGCGCAGTCGGTCATCCACCCGGAGCCGGTATTTCTGGGTCGGATCATCCCCTTCGCAGAGGATATGTCGGCCATCGACGTCGAGCCCTACCACCTTGAGATCCGGCATATGGCGGACCTTACTGCAGGACAGGGCATGTTTCGGGCTGACACGCTGCAAAGATCACAGGCAGATTACGGCCCGGCCGATGGTCTCGCTCCTCAGCGGCTCGTTCCTCGCCGCATCGGTCGACTCGACGGTCCGATGGTCTCGCTCTTCAGCGGCTCGTTCCTCGCCGCATCGGTCGACTCGACGGTCCGATGGTCTCGCTCCTCAGCGGCTCTGGCGGGATCTACAGCCGCTCGACCACCCAGTCGACACACGCCGTCAGCGCGCTGATGTCATCGGGCTCGATGGCCGGGAACATGGCGACCCGCAGCTGGTTGCGGCCCAGCTTTCGGTACGGCTCGGTGTCGACGATGCCGTTGGCCCGCAATGTCTTGGCGACCGCGGCGGCGTCGACGGACTCAGCGAAGTCGATGGTCCCGACCACCTGTGAGCGCAGCGCCGGATCGGAGACGAACGGCGTCGTGTACGACGTCGCTTCGGCCCACGAGTACAGCCGTTGAGACGAATCGGCGGTCCGCTTCACCGCCCAATCCAGCCCGCCTTTGCCCAGCAGCCAGTCGAGCTGTTCGGCCATCAGCACCAGGGTCGCGATCGCCGGGGTGTTGTACGTCTGGTTCTTGAGGCTGTTCTCCACCGCGATCGGCAGCGACAGGAAATCGGGCACCCAGCGGCCGCTCGCGGCGACGGCGTCGACCCGGGCCAGTGCGGCCGCGCTCATGATCGCGAACCACAGGCCGCCGTCACTGGCGAAGTTCTTCTGCGGGGCGAAGTAGTAGGCGTCGGCCTCGGTGATGTCGACCGGCAGCCCGCCCGCGCCGGAGGTGGCATCGATGACGATCAACTTGCCGTCGGAGTCCGCGGGTCGGTGTATCGGCACCGAGACGCCGGTCGACGTCTCGTTGTGCGCCCAGGCGATGAGGTCGACGGACGGATCGGATTGCGGTTTCGGCGCGCTGCCGGCATCGGCCTTGACGATGATCGGATCGCCGACGAACGGGTTCTTGGCGACACACGACGCGAACTTGGCGCTGAACTCACCGAACGTCAGATGCAGCGAGCGCGAGTCGACCAGGCCGAACGCGGCGGCGTCCCAGAATGCGGTGGACCCGCCGTTGCCGAGGATGACCTCGTACCCGTCCGGGACCGAGAAGAGCTCCCGCAGCCCGGTGCGGACCCGGCCGACCAGGTCTTTGACCGGCGCCTGCCGATGCGAGGTGCCGAACAGGGCGGCCGCCGTCGTGGACAGTGCGGTCAACTGCTCGGGGCGGACCTTGGACGGGCCGCAGCCGAACCGGCCGTCGGCGGGTTTGATCGAATCGGGGATGGTCAGCTGCTCAGCCATGGCCACCAGCGTAGTGAGTGCCTACTGAGTCAGAATGCGGTGCCCGTCGGCGGTTACCGCGACGGTGTGCTCACTGTGTGCAGCGCGGGCGCCCGTGGCCGTGCGCAGGGTCCAGCCGTCGGAGTCGTGCACGTAGTCGTCGGTGCCATCGCCGATCAGCATCGGCTCGATCGCAATCACCAGACCCGGCCGCAGCCGCATCCCCTTCCCGCGGCGGCCCTCGTTGGGGACGTGCGGGTCTTCGTGCATGGTGTGCCCGATGCCGTGGCCACCGTGATCGGCCAGCATTCCGTACCCGGCTCGGCGTGCCGAACTGCTGATCGCGTAGCCGATATCGCCGAGGGTG
This sequence comes from Mycolicibacterium komossense, assembly GCF_025822605.1. Taxonomy (GTDB): domain Bacteria; phylum Actinomycetota; class Actinomycetes; order Mycobacteriales; family Mycobacteriaceae; genus Mycobacterium; species Mycobacterium komossense. Next base: position 56,109 of record NZ_JACKTY010000030.1, read on the forward strand.
TTGCCCGGTCGCACTGCCGCGATCCCTGCGGCCAGGGCGGCGTCGGTGGCTGCGATCAGTTCTGCGTCCCCGTCGCGGGGAGTGCCGACGATGAAACTGCGGGCGGCATCACCGCACCAGCCGCCCAGCTTGGCGCCGAAATCGACCGACACCAGGTCGCCGTCGACGAGCTCCTGGTCGGTGGGGACGCCGTGGACGACGGCGTCGTTGACCGAGACGCACAACACGGCCGGAAACGGCGTCGGCGCCCAGTTCGGGTGATAGTTCAGGAACGGCGAGCCGGCCTGGTGGCGCATCAACACCCCGGCGGCCACCCGGTCCAGGTCGGCGGTCGTGCAGCCTGGGGCGGCGAAATCGACGACGGCCTGGAGGGCTTCGGCAACCACTGCCCCTGCTCTGGCCATGGCGTTGACCTCGGTCTCGGTCTTCAACTGGACCATGGGGATCTTCTTTCGGATTGGGCCTGGTTTTTATCCAGTACCTGCGGTACCGTTTGGACAAGAGGCGGCTAAATGTAAACCTCACTTAGGAGGCTTCACATGGCGAGAACAAAGATGGTCCGGCGCTGGCGTCGCAATATGGATGTTGCCGATGACCAGCAGTATGTCGACATGCTCAACACATTGTCCGAGGGCTCTGTGCGGCGCAACTTCAACCCGTACACCGACATCGACTGGAAGTCGCCGGAGTTCGCGGTGATCGACAACGACCCCCGCTGGATCCTGCCCGCGTCCGATCCGATCGGCAAGCACCCCTGGTATCAGGCCCAGTCGCAGGAACGGCAGATCAAGATCGGCATGTGGCGTCAGGCCAATGTCGCCAAGGTCGGATTGCATTTCGAGTCGATTCTCATCCGCGGACTGATGGAGTACGCGTTTTGGGTGCCCAACGGCTCACCGGAGTACCGGTACTGCCTGCACGAGGCCACCGAAGAGTGCAACCACACCATGATGTTCCAGGAGATGGTCAACCACATCGGTGCCGACGTGCCCGGGATGCCGCGGCTGCTCAAGTGGGTCCAGCCGGCGATCCCGTTGGTCGCCGGGCCGCTGCCGATCCCGTTCTGGTTCGGCATCCTCGCGGGTGAGGAGCCCATCGACCACACCCAGAAGAACGTGCTGCGCGAGGGCAAGTCGCTGCATCCGATCATGGAGCGCGTGATGGCCATTCACGTCGCCGAGGAGGCCAGGCACATCTCGTTCGCGCATGAGTACCTGCGCAAGCGGGTGCCGAACCTGCCGCGCCGCAAGCGGTTCTGGCTCTCGCTCTACGTGCCGGTGGTGATGAGGGTGCTGTGCTCGGCCATCATCGTGCCGCCGCGCGCATTCTGGAAAGAGTTCGACATCCCGCGCTCGGTGCGCAAGGAGATCTTCTTCAAGTCGCCCGAGTCCCGGCTCATGCTGCGCGACATGTTCGGCGACGTGCGGATGCTGGCCCACGACACCGGGCTGATGAACCCGGTGTCCAAACTGGTGTGGCGGATCTGCCGCATCAACGGCCGGCCCAGTCGGTTCCGCAGCGAGCCGGCCCGTCAGCACCTGGTTTCGGTGGCCTAGAGCCGGCATGCCTCATGTGATCACCCAGTCGTGTTGCAGCGACGGGTCCTGTGTCTACGCGTGCCCGGTGAACTGCATCCATCCCTCACCGGATGAGCCGGGCTTCGCGACGGCCGAGATGCTCTACATCGACCCCGTCGCTTGCGTGGATTGCGGAGCGTGTGTGTCGGCCTGCCCGGTCGGGGCCATTGCCCCGGATACCAAGCTCGAACCCGCGCAGCTGCCGTTCATCGAACTCAACGCTTCGTTCTACCCCAAGCGTGAGGGCAAGCTGCCGCCGACGTCGAAGCTGGCGCCCGTCATCCCCGCACCTGTCGTCCGGCGCGGGACGCGCCCGCTGACGGTGGCGGTGGTCGGTTCGGGACCCGCGGCGATGTACGCCGCCGACGAACTGCTCACCCAGGACGGCGTCCGGGTTAACATGTTCGAAAAGTTGCCCACGCCATATGGTTTGGTGCGCGCCGGGGTGGCGCCGGATCATCAGAGCACCAAACGGGTGACTCGGCTGTTCGACAAGATCGCGCGCAGGCGCGGTTTCACGTTCTATCTGAACACCGAGATCGGCAAGCATCTCAGTCATGCCGACCTGCTGGCTCACCATCACGCGGTGCTGTATGCCGTCGGCGCCCCCAATGACCGCCGCCTGGAGATCGACGGGATGGGCCTGCCGGGTACCGGAACCGCCACCGAGATCGTCGCGTGGTTTAATGGCCACCCCGAATTCGCAGACCTGCCAGTCGATCTGGGCCATGAGTCCGCCGTGATCGTCGGCAACGGCAATGTCGCATTCGACGTCGCCCGCATCCTGACCAGCGATCCCGACCACCTGGCCCATACCGATATTGCCGCGCACGCACTATCGGTGCTGCGGGAGTCGAAGGTACGCGAGGTCGTCATTGCCGCCAGGCGCGGACCGGCCGAGTCCGCGTTCACACTGCCGGAGCTGATCGGGCTCACTGCGAAATCTGATGTGGTGCTCGACGCCGACGACCACGCGTTGGTGGCCCGCGACCTCGCGAGCGCGGCCGACCCGTTGGTCCGCGCCAAACTGGAGATCCTGAGCAAGCTCGGGGACGCCTCGGCGCCTGCGACGCGACCCAGGATCCGACTGGCCTACCGGCTCACCCCCCAGCGCATCACCGACGGTCGTATCGAGTTCACTCGCACCGGTACCGACGACTGTGTCGGCATCGATGCCGGCTTGATCCTGACCTCAATCGGCTATCGGGGCAAACCAATTCGTGACCTCCCCTTCGATGACGACAGGGCTGTGGTGCCCAATGATGGCGGCCGGGTGGCGGCGGGCACGTACGTGGCCGGCTGGATCAAACGGGGTCCGACGGGTTTCATCGGCACCAACAAATCCTGTGCGTTGGAAACCGTGCAGAGTCTCGTCGACGATTTCAACGACGGTCGGCTCACCGACCCGGTCGGTGGAGCGGGCGCGCTGGCCAAACTTGTCCGCGAGCGCCAGCCCAAGGTCGTCGACGCCGCCGGCTGGCGGGCGATCGATGCCGCCGAGATCAGCAGGGGAGAGGCCGGCGATCGGCCGCGGCTGAAGTTCACCGAGGTGAGTGAGATGCTCGCTGCGGCCGCCACGGCACCGAAACCGACTGTGCGTCAACGTCTGCTTGCCGGCCTGCGGGACTGAGCGACTGAGGAACCGTCGCGGGTCCGATCATTCGGGTCCTGGACCGTGCCGTATCGGTGGCACCGCGCCGGTGTGCCGCCGGGCCCTGGAACCCGGGCCGGCCCAACCGCATTGAACGCGGCTATGTAGCAGTCGACGGCCCCGGCGGCACGTTCAGCAAGTTCACAGATACGGGCCGGCCGCGACGGTTCATGTCATTGAGTCCTGTTCAGTGTTGTGGTGTTCGGCCCCGTGTCGTACGGTCAACTTAGTTGATATCGACAATCCTGAGAGGGAATCCCCAACCGTCCGCGCCTGTCGCCGCTCATTGAAAGGGTCACGGATGCAGCGGGTTTCACTCGGACGCCGGCTGAGTAAACGCTGGATGCTGATCGTCGCGGTGGTGGTGCTGGTGGTGGCTGGTTTCGCTGTGTACCGGCTGCACAGTATTTTTGCCTCCCAGGACGTCACCTCCACGCCCAGCGGCGCCGGAAACGACATCGTGCCTTTCAACCCCAAACACGTGGTCATGGAGGTCTTCGGCCCCCCGGGAACGGTGGCAACCATCACCTACCTGGACGTCAACGCCCAACCGCAGCACGCCGACGCCGTCGCGCTGCCCTGGTCCTACGACACGACCACCACCCAGCCGGCGGTCTTCGTCAACGTCCAGGCACAGGGCAACACTGATTCGATCGGTTGCCGAATCAAGATTGACGACGCAGTCAAAGACGAGAGAACGGCGAACGAAGTGAACGCCTTCATTTACTGCCTGGACAAGTCCGGATGAGCGCCCAGCGAATTCCGGATCTGCTCCGCCGGTTCTCGGTTCTGATTGCGCTGTTCTGGCTGGGCCTTGCGGTGGTCACGAACGTTTTCGTGCCCCAGCTGGAGACGGTCGCCGAATCGCACAACGTATCGCTGAGTCCGCAGGATTCACCGTCGCTGCTGGCCAGTAAGCAGATCGGCAAGGTGTTCCAGGAGTTCGACTCCGACAGCTCGGCGATGATCGTCCTGGAGGGGGATCAGCCGCTGGGTGCCGAAGCGCACCACTATTACGACGGCCTGGTCGACAAGCTCGCCCAGGACACCAAGCACGTCGAACACATTCAGAACTTCTGGGGCGATCCGCTGACCGCGGCCGGCTCGCAGAGCGCCGACGGCAAGGCCGCCCTGGTGCAGCTCTACCTCGCCGGTAACCAGGGTGAGTCGCTGGCGAATGAGTCCGTCGACTCGGTGCGCAACATCGTCAACAACACACCGCCACCGCCAGGGCTGAAGGTCTACGTAACCGGGGCCGCACCCCTGGTGACCGACCAATTCGAGGTGGGCCGCCACGGCACCCTGAAAACCACCCTGATCACTCTCGGGGTGATCGCGCTGATGTTGTTCTGGCTCTACCGCCGGCTGACGACGGTGTTCCTCGTGATCTTCACCGTGATGATCGAGCTGACGGCATCGCGTGGTGTCGTGGCCGTACTGGCGAACGCCGGCATCATCGAATTGTCGACGTATTCGACCAACCTGCTGACGTTGTTGGTGATCGCCGCAGGCACCGACTATGCGATCTTCCTCCTCGGCCGCTTTCACGAGGCGCGGCAAATCGGTGAGGATCGGGTTTCGGCGTTCAACACGATGTACCACGGGACCGCGCACATCATCCTGGGGTCCGGTCTGACGATCGCCGGAGCGGTGCTCTGCCTGACCTTCACCCGGCTTCCGTACTTCCAGAGCCTTGGTGTCCCCGCCGGTATCGGCGTCCTGGTCGCCGTGGTGGCGGCGCTGACCCTGGCGCCGGCGCTGCTGGTCATCGGTCGCCATTTCGGCCTGTTTGATCCTGCACGACCGATGCGGACCCAGGGTTGGCGGCGGATCGGTACCGCCATCGTGCGCTGGCCCGGACCGGTTTTGGTGGCAACGGTCGCCATCGCCCTCATCGGTCTGCTCGCCCTGCCCAATTACAAGACGAGTTACGACGCGCGGCCCTACATGCCTGCCACCGCCCCGGCCAACGTCGGATACGCCGCCGCCGAGCGACACTTTTCCCAGGCTCGGCTGAACCCCGAACTGTTGATGATCCAAGCCGACCACGATCTGCGTAACCCCACCGACATGATCTTGCTGGAACGCGTCGCCAAGTCGGTCTTTCACACCGACGGCATCGCTCAGGTGCAGTCGATCACGCGCCCACTGGGCACGCCGCTGGACCACACGTCGATCCCGTTCCAGATCAGTGCGGGCAGCGCGTCGCAGATCAACAACCTGCCTTTTCAGCAGGCCCGCGGCGCCGATCTGCTCAAACAGGTGGACGTTATCAACAACTCGATCGACGTTCTGCGGCAACAGTATTCGTTGCAGCAGCAGTCCAGCGCCGTCACTGATGAGCAGACCAAGGCCTTTCAGAACACCGTCGCCACGGCGCAGGATCTGCGGGACAAGATCGCCAACTTCGACGATTTCTTCAGACCGCTGCGCAATTACTTCTATTGGGAGCCGCACTGTTTTGACATCCCGGTGTGTGCGGCGTTGCGCTCGCTTTTCGACGCACTCGACGGTATCGACGAGTTGACCGACCAACTGGCCGACGTGGCGGGCAGCATCGCCAAATTGGATGCGCTGCAACCGAAGCTGCTCGCATTGATCCCGCCGCAGATCGCCAGTCAGCAGACCAATCGCGACCTGACGTTGACGAACTACGCCACCACCTCGGGGATCAACGACCAGGCGCAGGCGGCACTGCAGAATTCCACCGCCCTTGGCCAGGCCTACGACGCGTCCAAAACCGACGACTCCTTCTATCTGCCGCCGGAGGCGTTCACCAACCCCGAATTTGTGCGTGGGACGAAGCTTTTCATGTCGCCGGACGGTAAGGCCGCCAGGATGATCATCACCCACGACGGTGATCCCGCTACGCCGGAAGGTATTTCGCATATCGAGTCCATCAGGCACGCCGCGCAGGAGGCGGTGAAGGGCACGCCGTTGGCCGGGTCCAAGATCTACATCGCCGGCACCGCGGCCACCTACAAGGACATCGCCGACGGCGCCAAGTACGACCTGATGATCGCCGGGATCGCAGCGCTGAGCCTGATTCTTCTGGTGATGATGTTCATCACCAGAAGCATCGTGGCGGCGTTCGTCATCGTGGGTACCGTGGCGCTGTCGCTGGGCGCCTCGTTCGGGCTTTCCGTACTGATCTGGCAGGACCTGCTCGGTATCGACCTGTACTGGATTGTGTTGGCGCTGGCCGTCATCCTGCTGTTGGCGGTGGGATCGGACTACAACCTGCTGTTGATCTCCCGGTTCAAGGAGGAGATCGGGGCCGGCCTGAACACCGGCATCATCCGGGCGATGGCGGGTTCCGGAGCGGTGGTGACGGCGGCCGGTCTGGTGTTCGCGGCCACCATGGCGTCGTTCGTCTTCGCCGATCTGCGGATTCTCGGTCAGATCGGGACGACGATCGCTCTCGGGCTGCTGTTCGACACGTTGATCGTGCGGTCGTTCATGACGCCGTCGATCGCCGCGCTACTGGGCCGCTGGTTCTGGTGGCCGCTGCGGGTGCGTCCCCGCCCGGCCAGTCAGATGCTGCAGCCTTACGGGTCACGCCAGGCGGTGCGTCAGCTGTTGCTGTGGGAGGACGACGACCCGGTGGTCAAACGCGGCTGAGTTCGTCGGCCGGTTGTGTCTCGGACACGGTGACTTTTGCGAGCCGCTTCTTCAGGGCGGCCACCTTGCGGAGCTGCACGGCCATGTTCATCGACGTCAGCATCGGGATGCCGCCGATGAATGTCCGGAAAGACGGATTGCCTCCGTCGAGGTGGAGCATGAACAGGCAGCCGACCACGTAGAAGAACCCGATGCAGAACAGTGTTGCCGGCATCGCGTACGCGAGCGGTGAGCGGGCATCGGTCACCAGTTCGGTCGCGTAGTCGACTTCATCCTGCGACATGGGTTCGCCCTTGCGCAGTTTGGCCAGCACCGCTTTGTGGGCGCCCACTTTTTCACCCAGCGGATGGGATGTCCGATTCTCCAACCTGGTGATGTAGATGAAGACACACGTGGCCAAGGCCAATGCCGCCAGTGCGTCGAGGATCGCCAAATCTCCCCATGGAAGAAAATTCACCATGGCAGAAACGCTACCTGAACTTAGTGAATCTATCTATCGGGTGGTGATCTGGTCCCAGCCTTCGACGGATTCGGGGCTGCGCGGTGCGGGTCCGACGTAGATGGCGGCGGGTCGGACCAGCTTGCCGAGCCGTTTCTGTTCCAGGATGTGGGCGCACCAGCCCGCGGTGCGGCCGCAGGTGAACATGGCGGGCATCATCCGGGCGGGGACGCCGGCGAAGTCGAGGATCACCGCGGCCCAGAATTCGACGTTGGTCTCGATGGCCCGGTCGGGACGACGTTCGCGCAGTTCGGTCAGCGCCGCCTGTTCGAGTGCGGCTGCGACTTCGAAGCGTGGCGCGTCGAGCCGCTTGGCGGTCGCCCGCAGGACCCGGGCCCGCGGGTCCTCGGCCTGGTAGACGCGGTGCCCGAAGCCCATCAGTTTCTCTTTGCGGTCGAGGATGCCCTTCACCAGCGCGCGGGCGTCGCCGGTGCGTTCGACTTCCTCGATCATCGGCAGCACCCGGGCCGGGGCGCCCCCGTGCAGCGGTCCGCTCATGGCCCCGACCGCGCCGGACAGTGCAGCCGCCACGTCGGCGCCGGTCGAGGCGATCACCCTGGCGGTGAACGTTGATGCGTTCATCCCGTGCTCGGCGGCCGATACCCAGTAGGCGTCGATGGCCTCGACGTGTCGGGGGTCCGGTTCACCCTGCCAGCGGGTCATGAATCGTGCTGTCACCGTGGTGCATTGGTCGATCATGCGTTGCGGCACGGCTGGCTGATAGATCCCGCGAGCGGACTGCGCGACGTAGGACAACGCCATCACCGACGCCCGGGCCAACTGGTCACGCGCGGTCTCGTCGTCGATGTCGAGCAGTGGGGCGAAACCCCAGATCGGAGCGAGCATGGCCAGGCCGGCCTGCACGTCGACCCGGACGTCACCGGTGTGGATGGGCAGGGGGAACGGCTCGGCGGGCGTCAGGCCGCGGCCGAATTTGGCGTCGACCAACAGTGCCCACACATCGCCGAAGGTGACGTGCTGCGATACCAGGTCCTCAATATCGACGCCCCGGTAGCGCAGTGCGCCGCCGTCCTTGTCCGGCTCGGCGATTTCGGTGGTGAACGCCACCACGCCGGCCAGGCCTTCGACGAAATCCTTGTGCACCGCGGAAGTCATGACCTCGATTGTTGCACCGTGGCTGGAGGTACCGTTGACCGCGTGGTTGACCCTGGCGGCGCGCACCTCGCAGGCATGCGTGTGGAATATGGCTCGGTGGAGAAGGACGGTAGTCCCGACCTCTCGGCCGATTGGCTCGATGAAGGTTGGCTTGCCTTGTTGCGCAAGTGGATTGGTGATGCCGAGCAAGCCGGCGTCGCGGAGCCCAACGCCATGGTGCTCGCCACGGTGGAGGCGGGAAGACCGGTCAGCCGGACGGTGTTGTGCAAGAGCGTGGATGAGACCGGAATCACGTTCTTCACCAACTACCACTCTGCCAAGGGTGCCGCCCTGGCCGTGACTCCCTACGCGTCGGTGACTTTCCCGTGGTTTCCGCTCGGCAGGCAGGTGCATGTGCGCGGTGCCGTTAGCAAGGTCAGTGCGGAGGCGACCGCCGAGTACTGGTCGCATCGGCCGCGCGGGTCGCAGCTGGGCGCCTGGGCCTCGCACCAGTCTCAGCCGATCGCCTCACGGGAGGTCCTACTGGACCAGCTGGCCGAGGTCACCGAACGCTTCGCCGGGCTCGCCGATGTGCCGGTGCCGCCGCACTGGGGCGGCTATCTGATCAGCCCGGAGACAATCGAATTCTGGCAGGGCCGGGAGAACCGGGTACACAACCGAATTCAGGTGACAGGCAGGCGCGTCGAGCGCTTGCAGCCGTGAGGCTGTTTGCCGATACCGCACCTCTGAGGCACCCCGACTTCCGTCGGCTGTGGTGGGCTGGTATCCCGACCGTCATCGGCGCGAACCTGACGATCTTCGCCGTGCCGGTACAGCTGTACATGCTCACGCAGAGTTCGGCCTATGTCGGGCTGGCCGGGGTGTTCGCCCTCGTGCCGCTGGTGGTGTTCGGCCTGTGGGGCGGCGCGCTGGCCGACGCCATGGACCGGCGCACGCTGCTGATCATCGCCTCGTGCGGGCTGGCCGTGGCATCGGTCTTGCTGTGGGCACAGGCCGCTCTGGCGCTCAACAACGTCTGGGTGGTGCTGTGCCTGCTCGCGGTCCAGCAGGCGTTCTTCGCGGTGAACTCGCCGACCAGGTCGGCGGCGATCCCACGGATGGTGCCCGAGGATCAACTGGCCGCCGCGAACTCGCTCAACATGACGGTGCAGCAGTTCGGGGCGATCGTCGGCCCGCTGCTCGCCGGTCTGATGTTGAGCTTCATGGACCTGTCCACCCTCTATCTGATCGACGCCGCCACCTGCCTGGCCCCGATCTGGGCGACGATGCGGGTCGCGAAGATGCCGCCCACCGGATCCGCCGAGGGCGCCTCGCGATGGGGTTTCGCGGCGGTCCTGGATGGCTTCCGCTATCTGGCCGGTAACACCGTCGTCCTGATGTCGTTCGTGGTCGATCTGATCGCGATGATCTTCGGGATGCCGCGGGCGCTGTTCCCGCAGATGGCGCACCAGAGTTTTGGTGGGCCTGTCGACGGCGGCACCACGATGGCGTTGCTGGCGGCCGCGATGTCGGTGGGTGCGGTGGCCGGTGGTGTGTTCTCCGGTTGGCTGCCCCGCGTCCGCAGGCAGGGGCTGTCGGTCGTGTTGATGATCGTCGTCTGGGGTTTGGCGATGGTGGGGTTCGGAGTGGCCGCGGGTTTTGCGCACGGGCATGCCGGCCCACTGTTGTGGGTTGCGCTGGCTTTCTTGGCCATCGGTGGGGCCGCCGACATGGTCTCCGCCGCGTTCCGGTCGACGATTCTGCAACAGGCAGCTTCCGATGATCTGCGCGGTCGGCTGCAGGGCGTGTTCATCGTCGTGGTGGCCGGCGGACCGCGCGTCGCGGACACGCTGCACGGCGCCGCGGCGGCGGCCATCGGGACGACCGCCGCGGCCGCCGGGGGCGGTGTGTTGGTGGTTCTGGGCGTGGTGTTTGCCGCGCTGGTGGTGCCCGCCTTCGTCCGGTACCGCGTCAGTGACCGACAAACTGCGGATACCGACAAAGTATGAGCACCGCGAAGTGCGCATATCGGCAGTTAGCGGGTGTGCCGATCCTGAACGGGGCTACGATTCGTGACTGTGGTTGATCTCCTTGGCGACGCCACCCCCGGGCTGCGTGAACGGAAGAAACAGCGGACGAGGGCGACTCTGATCGAGGCCGCGGTACGGCTTTGCCTGGAGCAGGGCTATGACAACACCACCGTCGAGCAGATCGCCGCCATCGCCGATGTCTCGCCCCGAACCTTCAGTCGCTACTTCGCCACCAAAGACGCAGTGGTCATGACCCTGCTCGAGGATCTGGTCGACGCCGTCGCCGTGGAGTTCGCCCAGGTCCCCAACGATGTCCCGGTGTTAGAAGCGATGCGCTACGCCCACGTCGCCGTGCTGAGTCGGGTGCGCTCCGGCCAGGTCCCCGGCGTGACCGCCGACCGGGTCGTGCTGATGTTGCGGATCGTCAACTCGACCCCGGGTCTGAAGATGGCCGCCACCGAATTCCGCCCGCATGCCACGACGCTCGCCGTAGCCGAGCGCCTCGGAGTCGGGCTCGCCGACCGCAGACTGCACCTGGTGCTCGCCGTCTGGTCGGCCATCATCGTCACCGCCTGTGGCGACCTCGTCGTCGATGTCGATGGCGTGGAACTGGGCCCGGAACTGATGGTCACCCGGATCGACGCGGCGTTCGATCAGTTCGTCACGATGACCGCGGACCTGCCCAGTAGCTGACGGTAGGGGACCGACACCGTCGGTGCCGTCACGCGGTTACGGGCGCCGTGGGAGCCAAACGGGCAACCCCCCGCAGGCGCGTCGAGGGGATAGCGACTACCTTCACCTAGTGACAGACAGCGTGGTCGCTGCCGAAGAGTGCAGAAGGGGTTCCTGTGGCCAGTAGTACCTCCCCAGATCCATCTCTGGACACCGCCACTCTCCAGTACCCGGGTGGTGAGCTGGACCTGGAGATCGTCCATGCCACCGAGGGTTCCGACGGTATTGCCCTGGGTCCGCTGCTGGCCAAGACGGGCTACACGACGTTCGACGGCGGGTTCGTCAACACCTCGGCGACCAAGTCGGCGATCACCTATATCGACGGTGACGCCGGGATCCTGCGTTACCGCGGGTACCCGATCGAGCAGCTTGCCGAGAAGTCGACGTTCATCGAGGTCAGCTATCTGTTGATCTACGGCGAACTTCCCTCGGCCGAGGAACTGGACGCATTCACCAACCAGATCCAACGGCACACCCTGCTGCACGAGGACCTCAAGCGGTTCTTCGATGGTTTTCCGCGCAATGCGCACCCGATGCCGGTGCTGTCGAGCGCCGCCAACGCGTTGAGCGCGTACTACCAGGATTCGCTGGACCCACTGGACAAGGAACAGGTCGAGCTGTCGACGATCCGGCTGCTGGCCAAGCTGCCGACCATCGCCGCCTATGCCTACAAGAAGTCGGTCGGTCAGCCTTTCCTGTACCCGGACAACACGTTGACCCTCGTCGAGAACTTCCTGCGGATGACATTCGGACTGCCCGCCGAGCCGTACGAGGTGGATCCCGAGATTGTCCGGGCTCTGGATCTGTTGCTGATCCTGCACGCCGACCACGAGCAGAACTGCTCGACGTCGACGGTGCGGTTGGTGGGCTCCTCGCAGGCCAACCTCTTCACGTCGATCTCCGGCGGCATCAACGCCTTGTGGGGCCCGCTGCACGGCGGTGCTAACCAGGCCGTGCTGGAGATGCTGCAGGGCATCAAGGAGAGTGGCGGCGACGTCCAGGAGTTCGTCCGCAAGGTCAAGAACCGCGAGGATGGCGTGAAGCTGATGGGCTTTGGGCACCGCGTGTACAAGAACTACGACCCGCGGGCGCGCATTGTCAAAGAGCAGGCCGACAAGATCCTCGGCAAGCTCGGCGTGCAGGACGAGATGCTCGATATCGCCAAGCAGCTCGAGGAGATCGCGCTGACCGACGATTTCTTCGTCGAGCGCAAGCTCTACCCGAACGTCGACTACTACACCGGCGTGATCTATCGGGCGATGGGCTTCCCGACCCGCATGTTCACCGTGCTCTTCGCCCTCGGCCGGCTGCCCGGCTGGATTGCGCACTGGCGGGAGATGCACGAGGAGCCCAGCAAGATCGGTCGGCCGCGTCAGATCTACACCGGATATACCGAGCGGGACTATGTCGCGATGGGCACCCGGTAGTCGAGGCCTGAAACACCGGGAACTTGCCAAAGCAACAGTTGTAGTTTAACAATTGTTGTGTGATTGAAACTGTTAGTGGGCTCAGTCGTGGCCGTAAGGCCATCATTCTGGTCTCGTGTTGTCTGAGCCTGCTGATCGTCTCGATGGACGCGACGATCGTGAACGTCGCGATCCCCGCCATCCGCTCCGACCTACACGCTTCCGCTCAGGACATTCAGTGGGTCATCGATATCTACACCCTGGTGCTTGCGTCATTGCTGCTGCTCTCCGGCGCCACGGCCGACCGGTTCGGCCGCCGCCGGGTCTTCCAGATCGGCCTGCTGGTCTTCGCCGCAGGCTCGCTACTGTGCAGCCTCGCACCCTCGATAGACATGCTGATCGGCGCGCGGTTACTGCAGGCCGTCGGCGGCTCCATGCTGAACCCGGTGGCCATGTCGATCATCACCCAGGTGTTCACCGGTCGCGTGGAACGTGCTCGGGCCATCGGGGTCTGGGGTGGGGTGGTCGGCATCTCGATGGCGCTCGGCCCGATCGTCGGCGGCGCGCTGATCGAATTCGTCGGATGGCGCTCGGTGTTCTGGATCAACCTGCCGATCTGCGCGCTGGCGATGGTGCTGACCGCCCTTTTCGTCCCGGAGAGCAAGTCGATCACGATGCGGAACATCGACCCCATCGGACAGGCGCTGGGCGTGACGTTCCTGTTCGGCATCGTGTTCGTCCTGATCGAGGGGCGCGGGTTCGGCTGGACCAGCCCCGTCACACTGGGGGTTCTGGCCGCGTCCCTGGTCGCCCTGGCCGCTTTCCTGCGCTATGAATCCCGCCGCAGCGACCCGTTCATCGACCTACGTTTCTTCCGCAGCATCCCGTTCGCCTCGGCGACGGTGACCGCGGTGTGCGCCTTCGCCTCGTGGGGCGCCTTCCTGTTCATGATGTCGCTGTATCTGCAGGGCTATCGCGGGTTCTCGGCGCTGCACACCGGCCTGCTCTACTTACCGATTGCCGTTGGTGCGCTGATCTTTTCGCCGCTGTCGGGTCGGATGGTCGGCCGGTTCGGCGCCCGGCCCTCGCTGCTGACCGCCGGCGTGCTGATCACCGCGGCCACCGTCATGCTGTCGTTCCTGACGGCACACACCTCGGTGTGGGCGCTGGTGGGAATCTTCGCGGTCTTCGGTATCGGCTTCAGCGTGGTGAATGCCCCGATCACCAACGCGGCGGTCAGCGGTATGCCGACCGACCGTGCCGGTGCGGCATCCGCGGTCGCCTCGACCAGCAGGCAGATCGGGGTGAGTCTCGGTGTGGCGCTGTGCGGTTCGATCGCGGCGTCCGCCCTGGCGGACACCAGGGTGGATTTCGCGGCTGCCGCGCGCCCGCTGTGGCTGGTCTGCGCGGTGCTCGGCCTGGTGGTCTTCGGTCTTGGTATCTTCGCTACGTCTGAGCGGGCCATGCGCTCGGCGGAGCGGTTGGCCCCGCTGATCGCCGGACCGGCGCACGGGGTCGGGAGGGCTCATGCAACGCAACCAACAGGGTGACAACGCCTTGGCCGACGCGGTCTGGCGTGACCTGTCCCGCTTCGTCTTCGACAACAGGGACACCTGGCGCCGGGCGGTCGTCGATCAGACCGGCCTGCCGTTCAGTCGGATCCGGATCCTCAAACGCCTTGCCCGCAGCCCACTTACGGTCAAAGAAGTGGCCCACAGCGCGACCATAGACGCGCCGGCGGCCACCGTCGCGGTCAATGATCTGGAAGAGCGCGGGCTGGTGGTGCGTGAGATCGACCCGGCGAACCGACGGTCGAAACTGGTCTCGCTGACCGAGGCCGGGCGCGCTGTCGTCGCCGGGATCGATGCCGCAGACGATCCCGCGCCGGAACAGTTGGCCGCGCTGGCCGATGACGACCTCAAGGCGCTGCGCGTCATCCTGGACCGGATCGCCCGCCGCTAGCGCCGGGGGATCGCCTCAGCCGAGGTAACCCTCCACCTCATCGGCCGGCCGCACGCTGGCGTCCTTGGGATCGCCACCGGTCTCCCGCAGGGCGCGGCGCTGCCGCAGCAGATCCCAGCACTGGTCGAGAGCGACCTCGATGGTGCGTAGGCGCTCGTGCTCCTCGGATTCGGTGATCTCGTGATGTTGCAGCTTCGCCCGCAGCTCCTTCTCCTCGCTGACGAGGTCGTGGATGCGTGCCAGGGTGTCGCCGTCATGTTCTGCCATCGCTCCAGTGTGCCAGTAGCCTGCGCGAGTGAATCCAACCCGTAGCGCGATTGTCACCGGTAGTTCCAGCGGGATCGGCCTGGCTGTGGTCCAGATGCTCCGCGAAGAGGGATATGGGGTGACGATGGTCGCCCGTCGTGCGGAAAAGCTCTCCACCGCAGAGCAATTGGTGTCTTCTGTACCGGGGCCCCCGGTGCACGCGCTGGCCGGGTCGGTGGCCGAGGAGGGATTCCTCGACGAAGTGGTGCAGTTCCACACGGCAACCTTCGGCGCACTGGATCTCCTGATGAACAATGCGGGTATCGCCTCGCGTACGCCGGTGGCAGATATCACCGCCGAGTTGCTCGACGAGCACTACGCCGTCAACACCCGCGCCGTGCTGTTGTTGACGAGCAAGAGCCTGCCTCTGCTGCAGGCGGCCGTCGCGGCGCGCGGAACCGCCCAGGTGGTCAACACGTCGTCCAACGCGGGCAAGCGAGGCGAGGCGAACCTGGGTGCGTACTCGGCCACCAAGGCCGCGGTCCTCGGCTTCACCGAGGCGCTGCACCAGGAGCTGTCGACCGCAGGCATCAAGGCCACCGCGATCTGTCCCGGGCTCGTCGACACCCCGATGGCCGATGACACCCGCGACGTGGTCTCGCCCTCGGAGATGATCGCGCCGCGCGATATCGCCGAGGCGGTGCGGATGACCACGCGGCTGTCCGCGTCGTGCACCGTGCCGGAGATCATCCTGCTGCGGCCGACGGATTGGATCCTTCCCCCCGACGCCTGAGCCGCCCGATAGTGTGTCCGGGTGACTTCAAAACCTGAGATCGAGTTTCCGGAGGGGCCGGCACCGGCCGACCTGGTCATCGAGGACATCGTGGTCGGCGACGGAGCCGAGGCGGTGCCGGGCGGCACGGTCGAGGTGCACTACGTCGGCGTCGAGTACGACACCGGCGAGGAGTTCGACAGCTCCTGGGACCGCAAGCAGTCCATCGAGTTTCCGCTGCGCGGCCTCATCCAGGGCTGGCAGGACGGTATCCCGGGGATGAAGGTCGGCGGCCGCCGCAAGCTCACCATCCCGCCGGAGTCGGCCTACGGTCCGGCCGGCGGCGGTCACCGGCTCTCGGGCAAGACGCTGATCTTCGTGATCGATCTGCTCGGCGTCCGCTGAGCAGGGGCCCTACTGGGTCCGCAGCACGAACCCGACGCCGCGCACGGTGTGCAGAAGTCGGGGTGCGCCACCGGCTTCCAGCTTTCGCCGCAGATAGCCGATGAACACGTCGACGACATTGGTGTCGGCGGCGAAGTCGTAACCCCAGACCAGTTCAAGCAACTGTGCCCGTGAGAGGACCGCGGTCTTGTGTTCGGCGAGCACCGCCAGTAGGTCGAATTCGCGTTTGGTCAGATCGACATCGACCCCGTTGACCCGGGCGCGCCGGCCCGGAATGTCCACCTCAAGGGGGCCCACCGCGATCGTCTCCGAGGAGAGGGTGGCCGTCGATCCGCGGCGGCGTAGCAGCGCGCGTACCCGAGCCACCAGTTCGGCCAGCACGAAAGGCTTGACGAGGTAGTCGTCGGCGCCGGCTTCCAGGCCGGCGACCCGATCGTCGACCGAGCTGCGGGCACTGAGCACGCAGACGGGGACGTCGTTGTCCATTGCGCGCAACGCGGTGACGACGCTGACGCCGTCGAGGATCGGCATGTTGATGTCCAGGATGATCGCGTCGGGGCGGGTCTCGGTGGCGCTGCGCAGAGCCTCGGCCCCGTCGACGGCGGTGGTGACCTCGAAACCGGACAACCGCAGTCCACGCTCCAGGGACGCGAGCACGTCGGCATCGTCGTCCACCACCAGCACTCGGGGCGAGGCCACACCACTGTCCATGCCGCCATCTTGCCTGATGGCGGCGACGGTCCGCGGTAGGCGCGAAGAGTTCATCTCATCGCGAAGCGCTGAGATTGGCTGGGTGCTAACGTTCGACCCTTATGCTCCCGAACACGTCCCGTTTGATTGTCGAGCCCGATGACGGCATGACGCCGGTGCTCGAATTCTTCGCCTCGGCGCAGGAATCGCTGCTGATAAAGCAGTTCACTTTCACCGAAGATCGATTCATCGACGCGGTGATCGAGCGCAAGAATGCCGGCCTCGACGTTCGGGTGATGCTCAACGCCAAACGTTCCGGCGGTGACCGCGCCAATGACGACACCTTCGAGCGATTCGTGAACGCCGGGATCGCGGTTCAGTGGTCCAGTCCGAGTTTCTACGTGACGCACGAGAAGTCGGTCGTGGTCGACGGGAAAGCTGCATTGGTCGCCACGTTCAACATGTGCGAGAAGTACTTCACATTGACCCGCGACTACGGTGTGATCACCTACGACCCGGTGCATGTGGCGCAGATCATCGACGTGTTCAATGCCGACTGGGAGCACCGGGAGTGGACGCCGGCGGCATTCGAGGGTCTGCTGTGGAGTAACTCCAATTCGCGCCTGCACATGGCTCACTTCATCGATTCGGCCCAGCATCGCCTCGATATTCAGCACCCCAAATATGTGGACGCGGTAATTCTCGACCACATCGCCGCGGCAGCCGATCGAGGTGTGAAAGTCCACGTCCTGTGCGGCGGTAAGCACGGCATCAGTGAATGGGACATTCTCGATACGTTCGCCTCGTTGCGGACGTTGCGCCGATTCGGTGTCAAGGTGCACAAGCAGAAGAACCTGCGCGTACACGCGAAGCTGTTGATCGCCGACAGCGAACGAGCTCTGGTCGGGTCGATGAACATCGATCGCAGCGCCTTCGATCTGCGCCGCGAGTTGGGCATCCTGGAAAGCGATCCCGTGGTGGTCGGTCGTTTGAAGACGATCTTCGATTTCGACTGGGACCTCTCCCATCAGTACGAGCCGCCGGATCCGATCGATGCCGCCAACCATGTAGAGGACGACTTTCCGCACGACGCGGAACTCGTTCATGAGTGAGGTCGAATCGGCGGAACCGAAGGTTTCGCTGTTCGAGATGGCTTTGACGTTCAACCACATCGCACTGGCGTCGTTCGGCGGCGGCCTTTCGGCCTGGTCCCGTGAAATAGTGGTCGTCGAGAAGAAGTGGATGGACGACGCCGAGTTTCTGTCCGCTATGACGATGTGCCGAATCATGCCCGGCGCCAACCAGGTGAACATGGCGGTGTTCGTCGGGTCCAAAATGCGTGGCCTCCCCGGTGTCGGCGCCGCTCTCGTCGGGCTGTGTTTCATGCCAATGGTTTTCGTACTGGCGATGGCGTTCCTGTATTTCCGCTTCAAGGAGATCCCGGCGGTCAAGGGGGTGCTGCACGGCGCCTCCGCCGCCGCCGTCGCGCTCACCGTCGCGATGGTGATCAAGACCGGCAAGCAATGTCTGACCGGCGTGGTTCCCGTGCTGCTGTTCGGTACGGCTTTCGTGCTGAACGGGGTGGTGCGGTTGCCGTTGCTGGAGACCCTGGCGATCCTGGCGCCGCTGAGCCTGATCTGGGCCTGGCCCCGTAAGTCGAAGCAAAAGACCGCGTGAGCACCTACCTGCAGCTGATCTCGCTATTCGGCATGTTGTCACTGTTGTCGATCGGCGGCGGCAATGCCGTCCTGCCGGAGATGCACCTGCGGGCCGTGCACGGTCAGCACTGGCTGTCGGATTCGCAGTTCGCCGATATCTTCTCGATCTCGCAGACGGCGCCGGGACCGAGCATCCTGATCGTCACGATGGTCGGCTACGCCGCCGGCCTGCACGTGGCGGGCATCCCCACCGCGATCCTCGGCGGCGTGATCGCCACCGTCGCGATGATCGTCCCGGCGGCCTCGCTGATGTACGTCGTGACGCTGTTCTGGCAGAAGGCACAGAAATCGAAGTGGCGGATCGCGGTCGAGAAGGGTTTCGCGCCGCTGACCGTGGGCCTGATCCTGGCCACGTCGCTGGTGATGAGCAAGGCCGCCGATCACGACTGGCGGGCGTACATCCTGACCGCGATCTGTACGCTGATCTTCGTTCGCAGCAAGATCAATCCATTGTTCATCGTCGGCATTGCCGGACTGATCGGTTACTTCGGAATTGTGTAGCGAATTAATTGCGGTAGCTATTCGCTGATCATGTGACGGGGAGTTGTTTTGTCTCCCAGTATGTTCCGCTAAGCTGGCCGGTCTCGGTTCGATCCTGGCCTGACCGTCGATAGGTGAGCTCACGCGGACCGAGCCACCCAGGGTGGTGACGTGGCCGGTGTGCCGGTGCTGCACACCCCAGAGTCGGCGGCGCGCCCACCGCGGAATCAGATTGACCTCGTTCTTTGTTGAGGTTTTACCGTGGGCACTGTGAGTGCAAAAAGCTGAGTTCAGAAACCATCGCCGGGCACAGCCGGTCGGGCGAGTCGAAAGTCGGTTGCTGGACGCGATGTCATAGGTGTGGGATAGACAAGATAGTGATGGGTGACTCGATGCACACGGATGAGACGGGGCTTCGCTCCGAGCCGGTGATCGCGCCGCCGCCGCGCCGGATCAGGTCGTCATCGGACATTCTCCGTCTGCTGCCGTACTTGAAGCCCTACCGCGTGCGGTGGATCGCGATGCTCGTCGCCGCGCTGCTCAGCCTGGTCGCCACCGTGGTCATCCCACTGATGACGAAGGCCGTGATCGACGGACCGGTACGCCACCAGGACCAGCAGCAGCTGTGGGTGCTGGGCGCCGCGGCGATGGCCGTCCTGGTCTCGGAAGCTGTGCTGTGGTTCATTCGGCGCTGGCTGGTCGCCCGCGCGACGATGGGCGTTGAGGCCGACATCCGCAAGGATCTCTACGCCCGCCTGCAGATCCTGCCGATGGCGTTTCACGGCAGGTGGCAGTCGGGCCAGTTGCTGTCCCGGGTGATGAACGACCTGAGCACCATCCGGTCCTTCCTGTCCTTCGGGCTGCTGTTCCTGTTGCTCAACGTGGTCCAGATCATCGTGGTGACGGGCATCCTGCTGGCGATGTACTGGCCGCTGGGTGTCGTGGTGGTGGTCTCGATCGTGCCGATCACCGCGACCGTGCTGCACTTTCAGCGGCAGTACACCAAGCTGTCGCGGGCCGCGCAGGACCAGTCCGGCAACGTCGCCACGCACGTAGAGGAGCAGGCACTCGGGCTGCGGGTGGTCAAGGCGTTCGGCCGGGAGGAGTACGCCTACGACCGGTTCGACCAGCGCGCCACCACCCTGTTCGACACCGAGGTGCGCAAGGTGATGGTGTCGGCGAAGTTCTGGACGCTGCTTGAGGCCATCCCCAGCGTCAGCCTGATCATCGTGCTGGGCCTGGGGGCCTACGCGGCGGGCAGCGGTCTGGTCACCATGGGCACCCTGGTCGCGTTCATCACGATGATGCTGTCGTTGGTATGGCCCATCTCGTCGCTGGGCTTTCTGCTGTCGATGACGCAGGAGGCCATGACGGCGGCCAACCGGGTCGCCGAGATCTTCGACGCCCCGCGGGAGATCACCGACGGGCCCGAGCGCGCCGCGCCCCGCGGCGGCCGCCTGGAGCTCGTCGACGTCGGTTTTCGGTTCCCGTCGGACAGTTCGGGCGGCGCGGACCAATGGGCGCTGCGGCACGTCAACCTCACCGTCGAGGCCGGCGAGACGCTGGCTCTGGTCGGGGCGACCGGATCGGGCAAATCCGTTCTGGTGTCGCTGCTTTCGCGGCTCTACGACGTCACCGAGGGCGCGATCCTGATCGACGGGCGCGATATCCGCGAACTCTCGCTGCCGGCGCTGCGGAACGCGGTGGCCACCGCATTCGAGGATCCGACGCTGTTCTCGATGTCGGTGGCGGAGAACATCCGGCTCGGTCGGCCCGACGCCGGTGAGATGGAGCTCGCGCAGGCCATCGACGTGGCTGCCGCCGACTTCGTCTACCAGCTGCCATTCGGGCTGGAGACCCGCATCGGGGAACAGGGTATGAGTCTGTCCGGTGGGCAGCGCCAACGCCTCTCGCTGGCTCGGGCGTTGTTGGCCGCACCGTCGATCCTGGTGCTCGACGACACGCTCTCGGCGCTGGACGTGCACACCGAAGCCAAGGTCACCGAAGCCCTGCAGCGGGTGTTGGCGTCGGTCACCGGCGTCGTGGTGGCCAACCGGGCGTCGACCGTGCTGCTGGCGGACCGGGTGGCGCTGCTCGAAGGTGGCACCATCACCCGTGTCGGCAGGCATGTCGAGTTGCTCGCCGATGCGCCCGAATACCGCTACCTGCTCGCCGCGGACAGTGACCTCCTCGACCCAGACGACCCGACCGAGCGCGACTGCGACTGGGAGCAGGACGACGACCGAAGACGGCTCGATCATCTGTATCTGGAACGTGAAGCGGCGGACCGCCTGTGAGCACCACGGACTGGCGCGGCCGGGCGGTCAGCAACGATGACGACGACTTGCCCGTCGACGAGTCGATCTCGCGGCGCCGCGAGGCGCGCACCCTGCTGGGTTCGCTGTTGCGGCCCTACGCCGCCGCGGTGGCGCTGTTGGCGATCGTCGTGGTGGCCGAGAACGCCGCCCGGCTGTCGGTGCCGCTGCTGGTGCAGCGGGGGATCGACCATGGCATCCCGCCGATCGTCGACGGTGGATCGGTCCGCGAGCTCCTGCTGATCGTCGCGGCATTGTGCGGCGTGGTGCTGGTCCAGGCCAGCAGCCGGATGTTCTTCCTGCGGCGTTCCGGGCGCATCGGCCAGGAAGTCCTGCTTGAGTTGCGCCGCAGGATTTTTCGGCACTTCCAGCGCCTCGACGTGGCCTTTCACGACCGCTACACCTCTGGGCGGGTGGTGGCCCGCTCGACCAACGACGTCGAAGCCATCCAGGAGATGCTGGAGACCGGGTTCGACGGTCTGATCACCGCCATCCTGACGCTGTTGGGAACATCGGTGCTACTCGTCGTGCTCGACCCCAAACTCGGCCTGACGTGTCTGGGCGCGTTCCCCGTTCTGGTGCTGCTGGTGTGGTGGTTTCGCACCCAGTCCGCCAAGACGTACAAGAAGGTGCGCGAGAGCGCGGCGTTGGTGATCGTGCAGTTCGTGGAGACGATGACCGGTATCAAAGCCGTGCAGGCCTACCGCCGCGAGCCGCGCAACCAGGAGATCTTCACCGACGTCGCCGACGAGTACAAGAACATCAACGAGCGGGCGTTCAAGTTGTTGGCGGTGTTCATGCCCGGTGTCCGGCTGGTCGGCAACATCACCACCGGGATGGTATTGCTCTACGGCGGCTACCGCGTGCTGCACGGCGAGATGACGCTCGGCACGCTGACCGCCTTCCTGTTGTATCTGCGGATCTTCTTCGAGCCGATGCAGGAGATCTCGCAGTTCCTCAACACCTTCCAGTCGGCCGCCGCCGCGCTGGAGAAGATCGCCGGTGTACTGGCCGAGGTCCCCGGCATCCAGGACCCGGCTCAGCCGGTGGCGCTGTCGAAGGTGAAGGGCGACATCCGGTTTCACGACGTGACCTTCGCCTACGTGCCGGATCGGCCGGTGCTGCCCAATCTCTCGCTGGACGTCCCGGCGGGGCAGACCGTCGCACTGGTGGGCACCACCGGCGCCGGTAAGACCACGATCGCCAAATTGATCGCACGCTTCTACGACCCGACGTCGGGGGCGATCACCCTGGACGGGGTCGACCTGCGGGATCTGGCGCAGCCCGAGCTGCGCCGGCACGTGGTGATGGTGACGCAGGAGAACTTCATGTTCGAGGGCACCGTCGCCGACAACATCCGGTTCGGCCGGCCCGACGCCACCGACGACGAAGTGCGGGGCGCGGCGGAGGCGGTCGGCGCGGACCGTTTCATCGACCTGCTGCCCGAGGGGTACGAGACCGATGTCGCCAAGCGGGGCGGTCGGTTGTCGGCCGGACAGCGACAGCTCGTCGCGTTCGCGCGCGCGTTCCTGGCGGATCCGGCCGTGCTGATCCTCGACGAGGCGACGTCATCGCTGGACATTCCCAGCGAGCGGATGGTGCAGCGCGCGTTGGCGCGGGTGCTGGCCGACCGGACCGCCCTGGTCATCGCACACCGCCTGTCCACCGTTGAGGTCGCCGACCGGGTGCTGGTCCTCGAGCACGGCCGCATCATCGAGGACGGCCCGCCAGCCGAGCTGATCGAACGCAACGACGGCCGGTACGCGGCGCTGCACAGCGCCTGGGTCGAATCGCTGGCCTGACCGTTGACGCTGAACCAACTGCGCGCCTTCATCGAAGCGCACCGGCTCGGGGCGCGTCGCGCCGGTCGAGACCTAGGGGATCAGCCGGGCGCGACGTGCTCGCGAGACCGATTCGTATCTGGTCTTGGTACCGAGTTTGGCTGCGGCGCTGCGCAAGTAGCTCTTCACCGTCTCCGGTTTCAGGGAAAGTCGTTGGGCGGCTTCACTGTTGGTGCACCCCATGGCGACTTGCGCCAGTACGTCCAGCTCACGAGCGGTCAACGGTGCACTCACCGCGGTTTGCTCGGCGCTGATCGCCCCGACCAGCCGATCGGCGAGGCGCCGCAGTTGTGCCGCGGTACCGGGCGCCACGGTGCTGTCCGACGCCAGACGGCGCAGGTGGGCATGCACGGCCCGGATGTCCTCTGGCGCGGCCACCGTTTCCCCGAAGCCGGCCAGGTGCGCCTCACGCAGTCGCAGGCGGCGGTCGACCTCGTCGCGCACCTTGAATTCCATGCTCAATCGGCGCGCGGAGGCGACCATCAGACCGGCCGTCCGGTCACCGATCGGGCCGCCCACCCGGTAGGCGCCGTAAAGCATTGCCCTGGCCACGCCGTCCACCAGAACGGGCACCGCCAGGATCGACCGAATGCCTTCGCAAAGCACCGGCGCGTCGTAATCGTGGGTGATGCTGGAGGCGCTGCGGTAGTCCGTCACCGACATCGGCCGACCCGCGACCATGCTGGCGCCGCCGAGCCCTGAGCTCGATCGGACCCCCAACCCACGCAGCATGGCGGTCCTGGTGCCGAGGAATTCACTGAGCAGCAGGGTGTCTCCGTGCACCTCGCCGCCGAACAGCACCGGGACCGAGCCCACGGTGGCCACCTGGCGCAGTTCGGCGCGCAGCGCGTCGGTATCGCGCGGCCGGAGCAGGGCGTCCGCCTTTCCGGGAGCCATGACAGTCCCCTCCTTCGGGGGTAGCGGGCGGGCAGCTGTGACGTAGATCCTATCTGGCATGGGGACCAATACCGACCTGTACCGCGGCGCCCGCGACCAGCTCGTCGCTCTGATCAGCGATTACGACAGGGCCGTCGAGGAATTCTGCTGGCCGAGCGTGACCGGCACCTTCAACTGGGCCACCGATTGGTTCGACGTCATCGCTCGTGACTCCGACACCGCAGACCGCACCGCTTTGTGGATCGTCGAGCAGGACGGCTCCGAACAGAAGGTGACGTTCGCCGAGATGGCGCAGCGGTCCGACCGCGTTGCGGCGTGGCTCGAACGGCTCGGCGTCGGCAAAGGCGACCGGGTCATCCTGATGCTCGGCAATCAGGTCGAGCTGTGGGAGTCGATGCTGGCCGTGGCCAAGCTCGGCGCCGTCGTCATGCCGACCACCAGCGCGCTCGGACCGGCCGACCTCACCGACCGGATTGCCAGGGGCGGGGCGCGGTTCGTCATCGCCAACACCGGCGATACCGCCAAGTTCGACGACGTACCCGGCGACTACGGGCGCATCGTGGTCGGCGCTCCGGTGCCCGGGTGGCACGGCTACGCCGACGCTTACGTGCTCCCGGCCGAGCCGCGGGCGGCCGTCACCACCGTGGATGACCCGCTGCTGGTGTACTTCACCTCGGGCACCACCAGCAGGCCCAAACTCGTCGAGCACACGCAGATCAGCTACCCCGTCGGCCACATGTCGACGATGGCGTGGATCGGCGTACGCCCCGGCGACGTGCACCTGGCGATCAGTTCACCCGGCTGGGCCAAACACGCCTGGAGTTGCTTCTTCGCGCCGTGGATCGCGGAAGCGACGATCTTCGTCTACAACTACGGCCGGTTCGACGCCGCCGCCCTGTTGCATCAGATCCGCCGCGCGGGGGTGTCGACGTTTTGCGCGCCGCCGACGGTCTGGCGGATGCTCATCCAGGCCGATCTCGGCGCGAAACCCGAAGGGCTGCGCGAGATCCTCGGCGCCGGTGAACCGCTCAACCCCGACGTCATCGCGCAGGTCGAGAAGGCGTGGGGGCTGACCATCCGGGACGGTTTCGGGCAGACGGAGACCACCCTGTCGGTGGGGAACACCCCCGGCCAGCCCGTCAAGGCCGGATCGATGGGCCGGCCGATGCCAGGTGTCCCGGTGGTGCTGGTGAATCCGGTGACCGGTGAGCTTGCCGACGAGGGCGAGATCTGCCTGGACCTGCGGGAGCGGCCGCTGAGCCTGATGACCGGCTATCTCGGTGATCCGGAGCGCAACGAAGCCGTGATGGCCGGTGGGTACTACCACACCGGCGATGTCGCCAGCCGCGACGAGGACGGTTACATCACCTTCATCGGCCGCACCGACGACGTCTTCAAATGCTCGGATTACAAGGTCTCGCCGTTCGAGCTGGAAAGCGTCCTGATCGAGCATCCGGCCGTCGTCGAGGCCGCGGTGGTCCCGCAACCCCACCACACCAAACTGGCTGTGCCCAAGGCGTATATCGCGTTGGCTGACGGCTGGGAGGCTGGCGCCGACACCGCTCGGGCCATCCTCGAGCATGCCCGCGATCACCTCGCCCCGTACCTGAAGGTCCGCCGCGTCGAGTTTTTCGAACTGCCGAAGACCATCTCGGGCAAGATCCGGCGCGTCGAACTGCGCAGGCGCGAAGAGGACGCACACAACGCGGGCACCGCGATCGACACCGAGTACCGCTACGAAGATCTGGTGGACTGACGATGGAGTCTTACGACGCCGGCCCGACCGACACCCCGGTCCTCGAAGAGACCATCGGTGCCAACTTGGCCCGGATCGCCGCCGCCCACCCCGATATCGAGGCGCTCGTCGACGTGGCGGCGGGCACTCGGTGGACGTACGCCGAACTGGATGCCGAAACCGATCTGGTAGCCCGGGGTTTGATGGCGCTGGGGATCGACAAGGGTGACCGGGTGGGCATCTGGGCGCCCAACCGCGCCGAATGGACCATCGTGCAGTACGCGTCTGCCAAGATCGGCGCGATCCTGGTCAACGTCAACCCCGCCTACCGGACCCACGAATTGGCCTATGTGCTCAACCAGTCAGGGGTGCGGACCCTGATCTCCGCGACCACCTTCAAGACGTCGGACTACCGCGACATGGTCGAGCAGGTGCGCCCGGAAACGCCTGCGCTGCAGCAGGTGATCTTCCTCGACACCGATGACTGGGCACACCTGCGGGCCGGCGCCGCTTCGGTCGCTGTGGAAGCGCTGGCCGCGCGGCTGTCGGAGCTGACCAACGCCGATCCGATCAATATCCAATACACCTCGGGGACAACGGGATTCCCCAAGGGTGCGACGCTGTCACACCGCAACATCCTCAACAACGGGTACTTTGTCACCGACCTGATCAACCTGACCCCCGGTGACCGGCTGTGCATTCCGGTGCCCTTCTACCACTGCTTCGGCATGGTGATGGGGAACCTGGGCTGCACGACGCACGCAGCGACGATGGTCATCCCGGCGCCGGGTTTCGATCCGGGTGCGACGCTGGCGGCGGTCGAGAAGGAACGGTGTACCGGCGTCTACGGCGTCCCCACCATGTTCATCGCGATGCTCGGCCATCCCGAGTTCGCCGACTACGACCTGTCCTCGTTGCGCACCGGGATCATGGCCGGCGCAGTCTGCCCGATCGAAGTGATGAAACGTTGCGTCAACGACATGCACATGACCGAGGTGGCGATCGCCTACGGCATGACCGAGACCTCACCGGTGTCGTGCCAGACCCTGATCGACGATGACGAGGAGCGGCGCACTTCGTCGATCGGCCGGGCCCATCCGCATATCGAGGTCAAGATCGTCGACCCGGCGACCGGGGAGGTCGTGGAGCGTGGACAGCCGGGGGAGTTCTGCACCCGCGGTTACTCGGTGATGTTGGGGTACTGGAACGATCTCGAAAAGACCGCCGAAGCAATCGATTCCGAGGGCTGGATGCACACCGGCGACCTGGCGGTGATGCGCGACGACGGCTATTGCACGGTCGTCGGCCGCATCAAGGATATGGTCATCCGAGGGGGCGAGAACGTCTACCCACGAGAGATCGAGGAGTTCCTCTACACCCATCCCGATGTCGACGACGCCCAGGTGATCGGCGTACCGGATGCCAAATACGGTGAAGAGATCTGCGCCTGGATCCGGATGCGCGCCGGGGCGGCACGATTGGACGCCGACGCGGTGCGCTCGTTCGCCAAAGGCAAGCTGGCCCACTACAAGATCCCGCGGTATGTGCACATCGTCGAGGAATTCCCCATGACGGTGACGGGCAAGATCCGCAAGGTCGACATGCGTGCCGAGATGGTGCGGTTGCTCGGGCTCTAGCGTCGTGACCGGATACAGCTCAGGCCAGTAGCGGACTGAGCCGGTCCGCGCAGTCGACCAGGGTGGGCACCTGCCGTTGCAGCAGTTCGTGCTGGTCGGCGCGGCCCGACATCGCCAGGGCGGCCACCAGCGCGCCGGCCGGGGCCCGGACCGGCACGGCCACACACGCCGATCCGTCGCGCAGTTCACCCGTCTGGGTTGCGATACCCCGGTCTCTGACCACCTCAAGCTGTTCGGCCAGTACGGTTTTGGACGTCACTGTCTGCTCGGTCAGTGCGGCGAGCGGGGCCGTCAGCAATCCGTCGATATCGCTCTTCTCGGCCAGTAACAACTTCCCGACGGCGCACGCGTGCAGATTGCGGTTCAGTACCGCCTCGTCGGCCGGTGGCGGGAATTCGGCGTCGGCGTCCGCGGTCCGCACCGCGGTGTTGGTGAAATAGAACAGGTGCACACCGAATCGGACGGACAGGCGCAGTTCCGCGAGGACTTCGCGGGCGGCGGTGCACACCGTGGGTGTCACGGCAGCGTCGATCAGCAACCCCATCCGGCGGCCGAGGGAGAAGCCGGACAGATCCGGTAACCGTACGATGTAGCCGTCGGCCACAAGGAGATTGAGTAGCCGGTAGGTGGTCGCGGACGGTAGCGAGAGGTGCTCGGCGATCTCCTTCGCGGTCACCCCGACACCGGCACGGGCGACTTCCTCGAGGACCCGCAGCGCACTCTGTACGGCCTTGGGTTGCCGGCCCGACAGTGAGCCGTCGGCGGGGCTCATCGACGGACCTCCCACGGGTTGTAGTCGGCGAACACATCCGAGGTCACGGTCTCGTCGAAGACGCCGACCCGCTCGGACAGGTCCGGTACGACGCGCCGCCGCACCACGAACAGTGCGATCCCGGCTGTCAGCAGCCCACCGTATACGGCGGTCGCGATCCACACCGGGGAATCGACGGTCAGTGCCGCCCATACCACCACGGCGATCATCAGTGCGGCGGTGATCAGGCCGACACACAGTGGCGTACGGGTCAATTCGCCGATCCGGCGGAGAAAGGCCGGTGTCGCCAAGCACACCAGCAGGTAGGCGCCGACGTAACCGTGGGCGGACAGGGCGAGTAGCCCGATCAGCACGTCGCGGCTGGATCCCGCGATGAACAGGTACGCCACCGGCACGCCGACGATCACCGGCATCGCGACACACAGCGCGATGTGCGGCGTGCGATATCGGCGGTGCGCCAGCCCCATCCGGTGTGAGACCACACCTTCGCGGCCCATTGCGAACAATGTCCGCGACAGCGCGGTGGTCGAGCCGATGACGCAGGCGAACCACGACGCGGTGATACCGAGTTCCAGCGCGATCGACAACACGGTCGACCCCGCGCCCGCGGAGGCGGGCAGCGCCAAAACGATTGGTAGCGAGCTGAGTCCGCCGCGGACGGTCCCGCCCAGCTGCATGGCCGCGGCGAAGGTGTACAGCACCCCCAGGGCGACGGGTGTCCATCGGATGGCGCGGGGCACGGAGACGAACGGGTTGCGGGCCTCACGGGCCACTGTGCCCGCGCTCTCGAACCCCACGTAGGAGACGATGGCCAGCAGCAACGCGAAACCGAATGCCGAATGTGTTTCCGGTGCTGCCGGTTGCGGCGGGTCGTGGCCGCGGGCTACCGACGAGGTGAACGCGATGATCAGCACCGTCGCGGCGACGACGATCGCGAACACCTCGACCGTCAGGGAAGTCCTGGCGGACAGGCGAATACCCCGGATCATCAGCGTCAGGGCAACTGCACCGACGGCGACCGCGAGCACCGCGATCGTCGCCGCGCCGTCGGGAACACCGACCCGGCCCAGCAACGCGGTCAGGTAGCTTGCGGCGCCCAGTGTGCTGGCCATGGCGGCCCCCGCGTAGCCGACGACCACCGACCAGCCCGCCGCGATTCCCGGCACCGGTCCCAGTCCTTTGACGGTGTAGCTGTAGAGGCCGCTGACCGCAACCATCCGGGTGGCGAACTGACTGACGCAGTAGCCGACCGCGGCCATCAGCAGCGCGGCGACGACGAACGCGGCCAGCGTCCAGCGTCCGGCTGCGGGGATCACCAGGGCGGGCAGGGTCACCATCACCGCCGACGGTGCGACCGCCGAGACGGACTGCCCGAGTACCTGGGCGAAGGACAGCTGTGCCCGCTGCAGGCCCGATACGGGCGAGCTGCTCCTCATGGCCCGTCTGTCGCCCATTCGTCGGAAGGTAGCCCATCGCCGGTCGTATCGAGTGTTTTCGGGATGAAATTCTGAGGATCGTCAAATGAGAATCGGCCGCGGAGAGGCTCGCGGTTGGGTCGGTTTTTCCGCCTACTGCATGGTGTCATCTGCTGTGATCGCCGCTCGGAAATGAGAATTCTCCGGTGTCGTCGAATGAGAATTCCGTGCGCTTCAATATCCATTCGAATAAGGTGGTGACGCGCACCACATTCGGGCGTAGTTTCTGCGCTATGCCAACTCTGATCAGTGCTAATTCTGATGCCAGTCGAGATACCAACGTTGATCTGGATCCGCGAGTGGTCGACTTTGTCTCGGCACCGAGGCAGATGTACATCGACGGTCTGTGGGTCGACGCGCTGTCCGGCGCTCGCTTCGACACCGTGGACCCGGCCACCGAACAGGTGATCACCGCTGTTCCGCGCAGTGGAGCCGAAGACGTCGAGCGGGCTGTCCGCGCAGCACGCCGGGCCTTCGACGAGGGGCCGTGGCCCTCGATGACGCCGGCTGAGCGGCAACGGATGATCTGGCGCATCGGTGAGGGCATCACGGCCCGGGCGGATATGTTCGCGCAGTTGGAGACCATCGACAACGGCAAGTCGGTGGCCGTCGCGCGGGCGGTGGACGTCACGTGGGCTGCGGAGATCTTCTACTACTACGCCGGCTGGGCCACCAAGATCGAGGGCCGCACCGTCCCGGTCTCGGTGCCGTGGGCTCCCGGCGGCCGGTTCCACGCCTTCACGCTGCGCGAGCCGGTCGGGGTGTGCGCCCAGATCGTGCCGTGGAACTTCCCGCTGGTGATGGCGGCGTTCAAGGTCGCACCCGCCCTGGCCTGCGGGAATACCGTAATCCTCAAGCCTGCCGAGCAGACCCCGCTGACCGCGCTGCTGCTCGCCGAAGTGATCGCCGAGGCCGGCGTGCCCGACGGGGTGGTCAACGTGCTGACCGGATTCGGGGACGTCGGCGCCGCATTGTCAGCCCACCCGGGAGTGGACAAGGTGGCGTTCACCGGGTCGACCGAGGTCGGCAAGAAGATCGTCAACGCGGCGTCGGGGAATCTCAAGAAGGTCTCGCTGGAACTCGGCGGCAAGAGCCCGCAGGTGGTTTTCGCCGACGCGGACCTCGAGGCCGCGATCCCCGGTGCGGCCGGCGGCTTCCTGTTCAATCACGGCCAGACCTGCACCGCGGGCACCCGCCTGCTGGTCGAGGACAGCATTTTCGAGGAGTTCACCCAGGGTGTCGCGGAGTTCGCCCGCGCCCAGAAGATCGGGCCCGGGCTCGACCCGACCAACGACATCGGCCCGTTGGTCTCTCGCGAGCAGTTCACCAAGGTCACCGGATATCTCGACGCCGGGATCGGCCAAGGTGCCCGCGCTTTGGCGGGCGGGGGCCGGCACGGGGATACCGGCTTCTACGTACAGCCGACCCTGTTGGTGGACGTCGAGCGCGATTTCAGCGTCTATCAGGAGGAGATCTTCGGGCCGGTCGCCGTCGCGGTGCCGTTCAACCGCGAGCGGGGGGTGCGCTTTGCGGCGAACGACACGCCGTACGGGTTGGCCGCGAGCGTGTGGACCCGTGATGTGTCGACGGCGCATGAGGTGGCGGCTCAGATCAAGGCGGGCACCGTATGGGTCAACTGCCATAACGCCTTCGACACCGCCCTGCCCTTCGGCGGCTACAAGCAATCCGGTTGGGGCCGGGAACTCGGTGAAGGAGCCATTGCTGAATACACCCAGACGAAGGCTGTGAATATCGCGCTGTAGTTCTCAGGCGCTCGAATGGGAATTCGGGCGCACGCCATTCTCATTTGAGCTTCGAAAAAGCTAACGGCCCCGCAACCAATGATCATCCGCCTTAGATGAAAGTAAATGCCATGACAACTGATGCGTTACTGCCCGGGGCCACCGCCGCCGGGCAGGAACACCACAAACTGGCGGGCAAGCTCGGCCCGACCGCGATCGTCTTCATGGTCGTCGCCGCGGCCGCGCCGCTCACCGTCGTCGCGGGCACGTTTCCGATCGGGATCGCGGCAGGCAACGGCGCGGCGTTCCCCGCCTCCTACATCGTGTGTACCGCGGTGCTGCTGCTGTTCGCGGTCGGCTTCACCACGATGGCCCGCCACATCCGCGGCGCGGGCGCGTTCTACACCTATATTGCGCATGGTTTCGGCCGTCATGCCGGCCTCGGTTCGGCGTTCCTGGCGCTGTTGTCGTACACCGCCGTGCAGGTCGGGGTCTACGGCTACATCGGTGCCACGCTCAACGACCTGGTCACGTCTCACGGCGGACCTGCCGTGCCCTGGTACCTGTACGCGCTGGTGATGATGGCGGTGGTGGCCATGCTGGGCTATCGGCATATCGAACTGTCCGGCAAGGTGCTCGGCGTTCTGCTGATCTGCGAGGTCGGCATCGTGATGGTCGTCAACATCGCGGTCATCGGCCACGGTGGTGGCGACGCGGGCCTGTCCAGTGCCGCGCTGCATCCAAGCGAGTTCTTCTCGGGTGCCCCGGGTATCGCACTGATCTTCGCGTTGGCCGGCTACATCGGCTTCGAGGCGACGGCCGTCTTCCGTGACGAGGCGCGTGATCCGGCCCGCACCATTCCCCGCGCCACTTATGCCGCACTGTTGCTGATCGGAGGGTTTTACGCGCTGAGCAGCTGGGCCATGGTCAGCGCCTGGGGCGACGACGATGCGGTGTCGACGGCGACGAACAGCCCGGCGACGATGCTGACTGAGACGGCCACCCGCTACGTCGGCTCGGTGGCCGGGGACCTGGTCCAGATCTTCCTCGTGACAAGCCTTTTCGCGGCTCTGCTGTCTTTCCATAACGTGTTGACCCGTTACATCTTCGCCCTCGGGAACACCAGGGCACTGCCGCGACGGTGCGGACGCTCGCATGTGCGCCACGCGTCGCCCTACATCGCCTCGGTGGTGCAGACCATCTCGGCGTTGGTCGTACTCGTCGCTTGCGTGCTGGCCGGGCTCGATCCGGTGCTGCAGGTGTTCACCTGGTTCGTTGGGGCGGCCTCGGTCGGGATCGTCATACTGATGACGCTGACGTCCGCAGCGGTGGTGGTGTACTTCCGTCGGACCAAGTTCGACACCCGGCGCTGGCACACCCTTATCGCGCCCAGCTTGGGCTTCATCGGGCTGGCCCTGCTGTCGGTGATGACAGCGGTCAACCTGCCGTTGCTGGTCGGCGGGTCCGACACGCTCGCCGCCATCATCGGCGTGCTACTCGCCGGCGCTTTCCTCGGCGGGGCCGCGGTCGCGGTCCTGCGCCCACACGCCGGTCGCCAAGATTCTGATTCTGATTCCGAAAAGGAGATTTCCCGATGAGCACCGCTACCGTCGAAACCGCCGATCCTGCCGCCTCGACAGCGCCGGACCACCCACTGACCCCACTCAGTGCTGACGAAATCCTCTCTGCGCGAAAGATTATCGACGACAACGGCTTGCTCGGCGAGAGCGTGAGATTCGTCTTCGTCGCACTCGACGAGCCGCACAAGAAGATCGTGCAGACCTTCGAGCCCGGCGATCCGATCGACCGGTGTGCGCGGGTGCTGCTGCTGGACCGGGCAACCGGGCAGGGCAGTGACCTGGTGGTGTCGATCACCGCGGAGCGGATCGTCAGCCGGGTTGCCATCAACTCCGAAGCCGACGGCCACGTACCCATCCTCGACCAGGAATTCGAGGACATCGAAGCATTCCTGCTGGAGTGCCCCGAATGGCTCGAGGCGATGCGCAAACGCGACCTCAAACCCACCGATGTGCGTGCAGTTCCGTTGTCGGCCGGGGTGTTCGGGCACGAGGACGAAGTCGGCCGGCGCATCGTCCGCGTGCTGGCGTTCTACCAGTACGACGAAGCCGATCTGCCCTGGGCACACCCGATCGACGGCGTCGTCGCCTATGTGGACCTGACAGCGCGCACGGTCGTCAAGGTGATTGACGAGATGACCCTGCCGTTGCCGACCGAGCGCGGTGAGTGGGACGCCGAGCCGCACGCGGTGCCGGCGCGGACCGACCTGAAGCCCATCGAGATCACCCAGCCCGAGGGGGCCAGCTTCACTGTCGACGGCAACCAGATCACCTGGGCTGATTGGTCTTTCCGCTTCGGATTCGATGTACGTGAGGGCCTGACGTTGCATCAGCTGTCGATCGACGGCAGGCCGGTGGTGTACCGCGCGTCGATCGCCGAGATGGTCGTGCCCTACGCAGACCCGTCGCCGGTGCGCTACTGGCAGAACTATTTCGACCAGGGCGAGTACCTGTTCGGCCGCTACACCAATTCCCTCGAACTGGGCTGCGACTGTTTGGGCGAGATCAAGTACTTCGATGTCACCATCGCCGACGAGGACGGCCGGCCCAAGGTGATGAAGAACGCGATCTGTCTGCACGAGGAGGACTACGGCGTGCTGTGGAAGCACACCGACATGTTCAACGGCATGGCCGAAACCCGGCGGTCCCGTCGGCTCGTCATCTCGTTCTTCCTGACCATCGGTAACTACGACTACGGTTTCTACTGGTACCTCTACCTCGACGGCACGATTCAGTTGGAGGCCAAGGCCACCGGCATCGTGTTCGCCTCTGCCTACCGCGGACCGGACGGTTACTCGACCGAGATGGCTCCTGGCCTTGGTGCCCCGTTCCATCAGCACATGTTTTCCGCCAGGTTGGATATGGCTGTGGACGGTGATGTCAACGTAGTCGAGGAAGTCGACGCTGTTGCGGTTCCTATCGGCCCGGACAACCCGTGGGGCAACGCATTTCGTCCGCAGAAGACCAGACTGAGCCGCGAGTCCGAGGCCATGCGGATCGCCGACAACCTCAAGGCCCGAGTCTGGCATATCACCAATCCGACCAAGCAGAATCGGTTGGGCCAGGACGTCGGGTACGCGCTGCATCCGGAAGGGCAACCGGTGTTGTTGGCCGACCCGTCCAGTTCGATCGCGCAGCGGGCGGCATTCGCGACCAAGCATCTGTGGGTCACCCAGTACGACCCGTCGGAACGCTATCCGGCCGGTCAGTTCGTCAACCAGCATCCCGGGGACGGCGGGCTGCCCTCGTTCATCGCGCACGATCGGGATATCGACGGCCAGGACATCGTGGTCTGGCACACCTTCGGGCTGACGCACTTCCCGCGGCCCGAGGACTGGCCGGTCATGCCGGTGGACTACGCCGGCTTCAAGTTGAAGCCGGTCGGCTTCTTCGATCGCAACCCGGCCCTGAACGTTCCGGCGGCACCGAAGTCGCACTGCTGCGAGAGTTGAGTCCACCGGTGCTGCGTCACCACGCCCGCGATTGGGCCCGCGGCGCCATTGCCTAAGTGGTTGAATAAGCCGTGGGGATTTGGGCGCGGACGGCGTTCGCAATTGTGACCGTGACCATGCTCGTCAGTGCGTGTGGACGTGACGAGAAAGCGAAATCGGAGGAGCTGCCGGAGTCGTCGGTGAGCACGGCCCAGGCGGCACCCGCCTCGCCGACCAACACCGATGTAAACCACAACGGAATACCGGACGCCGAGGACAACGACTGGCCGGGCAAGATGATCCCCGACTACCAGGCTGCGACCTCGCCGGACGCGGTCAGGGGCCGGGACCTCATCCAACAGGCGCATTTGTTGGAGGATATGGCCGACAGCATCAACGAGTCCCTCAAGCTGCCCTTCGACATTCCGCTGATCGGTAAACAGTGCGATACCGCCAACGCTTTCTGGGATCCGAACGACAACACGGTCACCATTTGTTACGAGGATGCGGCGGATGGTCTGGACATTTACACCAAGGCCGGTGACGCGGACCCTCGGGCGTCGGCGATCAATGCCGAAGTGGCGACTTTCTATCACGAGACCGGTCACATGGTGGTCAGCATTTACGACCTGCCGGCCACCGGCCGCGAAGAGGATGTCGCCGACCAGCTTTCGGCCTACATCCTGTTGACGCCCGGACCCGACGGTAAAGCCGATCCCGACAATATTCGTGCGGTGAAGGACTTCGCCCGCGAATTCGAGGGTTACGCCGACGCCGGTGGTGAGGTCGACGATGACGCGCTCGCAGACACTCACTCTCCCAACAAGACTCGGATGTACAACCTTGAGTGCTGGGTCTACGGCTCCGACCCGGAGGCCAATGCCGACCTCGTGGGCGGTGACCAGTTGCCGCAGGATCGGGCCGACGGTTGCCAGGAGGAGTACGAGAAGATGAGTCACGCCTGGGACACGTTGCTCGCCCCCTACCTGAAATAGCCTCGCCCGCCGGCGCATCAGAAGGGTGGGGGTTCGGCGCGGGTGTGTTCGCGGGTGGGCATCATCAGCGCGCGGCGGGGGTGGGGCGGTACTTCCGAGGGCAGCACGAGGGTGCCGGTCGGCTTCGCCAACTGTGGAAAGAACAGGGCCCCACCGGGTGTGGTGGTCCAGAGGTGCCCGGTCGGGGAGGTCCACTCGATGGTCCCGTCGGGGTGTTGGCGATCGGACCAGCCGCCCGGGCCGGTGTGGAAGGTTTTGAGTAGGTGGTGGTGGCGGCACAGGCATGCGAGGTTGGAGGCGTGGTTGGGTCCGGCGGGCCAGGGGACGGTGTGGTCGATACCGCACCGCGCTGCGGGGACGTCGCAGTAGGGGAATCGACACGTCAGGTCCCGGATGCGGATGAACTCGGCCAGCGCGGTCGAGGGCCGATACCGCGGACGGCCTCGGCGGGAATCGGGCCGTAGCCGGGCACGTAGCCCGGGGTGTCGCAGGCCCCGGTGAGGGTTTCTTTCTCGGCCAGCACGTGCACGACGACCGTGCTGACGGCTGGCGGACGGTGTCGGCCAGCTCGCAGAGGCGAGCGTCGAGGGCGATCGCGTCGGGGGCGCGCAGCCTGCCACAAATCTGGGCGGTGCCGCACGGGTCGGGGCCGATGTCGATGTAGCGGTCTTCGTCACGCGTGCGGGCGTCTTTTTTGGCCAGGAGGTCGACCTCGGTGACACCACCCGTGCTCGCCCGGGCAACAAGAACGACGGCTGCCATGTCGAGCAAAAAAACTGGGCAGTGGTCCGCACCGTCGTCAGATACCACCGCTATGACACCGCCTCAGAGTTGTTGTTAATCAACGAGATTTGACAGATCCAGTCCAAACTCACCAATTACTTCTACCCGCAACAGAAGCTGATATCTAAAACCCGGCACGGCGCCAAGGTGTCCACAAAAACATGACACCGCGGCCACCGCGTTTCACCGAGCGATCAATCACCGGGCCATGACCGTCGACTGCATAGCTGCGTTGGCTCGCAACCGCTCCCGAATCAACCCCGCGGCCATCCAACGCCGAATCCGAGCCCTCACCGAACAACTACGCGGCATCACCCTCAGCAAACCCAGCGCCCGTGTCAACAGACGCGCACCATGGCACGTCTCACCCACCAGCCCTACGCGCGTATCTTGACCTGAGGCAACAGGTCTAACTGGGGATAACTACCGGTAGACCAGGCCTGACAGCCGCATCGCCAGACTCCGACGCACTGCAGGCACGTGACCCGCGCCGCCGATCAGCACGTTGCGGACCGGCCGGATGGCGGCCGGCAGCGTCGCCAGCCTGGTCAGGCGTCCGGTCAGCGCCAGCACCTGTTGGGCGACCGCGCGCCGCGCAGGACCGTAGGCGTCAAGCGCGCTATCGGAGCCGGCCAGCGACTCTGCCAGCGCTTCTGCCAACACCACCGCGTCCTGGATGCCGAGGTTCATGCCCTGGCCGCCGGCGGGGCTGTGCACGTGGGCGGCATCGCCCGCAAGCAGCAGGCGGCCGGACCGATAGGTGTCGGCGACCCGGTGATGGATTCGGAACCGCGAACCCCAGACCAACTCGGTGACCGTCATCCGGCCTGTGCCGAGTCCGCGGTCGTCGAGCAGCTCCTGAACAATTGCGACAGAGGGTATTTCGGGTGCAACGGCCATCGGCGCGACTATGCGATAGATACCGCCGGGCATCGGTGCGATGACGGTCAGGCCGGCCCGCGCCCAGAACAGGATCACCTGATCGTCGGGGGCCTCGCCGGTGAGGCGGACGTCGGCCAGCAGGAACGACTCGGCGTATTCACTACCGCTGAAACCGATGCCCGCCTGCTCGCGGACCAGACTGCGGATTCCGTCGGCGCCGACGGCGAATCGCGCTCGGACCGTCGATCCGTTCTCCAGTAACGCTTCTACGCCGTCGTCATCCTGCGCCATCGAGGTCAGTCGATTGGGCCGCGACACGCTGCCGCCCAGCTCGCTAAACCGCTCCGTCAGCAAATTCTCGGTCTCGGACTGCGGTAGCCCCAGCGTGTAGGGGTAGGCGGTGGGCAGCGTGCTGAAGTCGATCGCGATCAGGGTGTGAGCGTGGTCGCGGACGGTGAACTGCGGCAGCTGCAGGCCGGCCTTGACCAGCCGCCGGGATAGGTCCAGCTCCTCCAGTACCTCCAGCGTGCGGCCATTGATCGCGGCGGCGCGGGAGGTGTTGGCTCCCGCGGGCTGCATGTCGATGATCATCGCGTCGAACCCGCGGGCGGCCAGCGCCGTCCCCAGCGTGAGTCCGGTCGGGCCTGCCCCCACGATCAGGACGTCGGCGTCGAACATGGTCTTCTCCTGTCCGTAGCTATGCCAACGAGTGTTGGCATAGCTTCAGACTGCGCCGCCATAGGCGATAAGTCAACACGCGTTGGCCTACAATTGTTGGCATGCGAAGATCCTCCGACCAGACCAAGGCGGTGATCCTGGCCGCCGCCAAGGAGCAGTTCGCCGCCGGCGGATTCGACGGGGCCACCATTCGCAGCATCGCGATCGCCGCCGATATCGACCCGTCGATGGTGATGCGGTACTTCGGCACCAAGGATCAGCTGTTCGCCGCTGCGGCCGAATTCGATCTCCGGTTTCCCGATGTCTCGCAGGTACCGGTTGGCGAACTGGGCGCCGTGCTGGTCGGTCACTTTCTCGACCGGTGGGAGAGTGACGACGCACTGACCGTGCTACTGCGCTCGGCGACCACCAATACCGTTGCTGCGCAACGTATGCAGGAGATTTTCAGTGCGCAGCTGGGTCCCGCGGTGGCCGCGATCGCACCCGGCGACGCGCCACGGCGGGCCGGGTTGATTGCCTCTCAGATGCTGGGGATGGCGTTGTGCCGGTTAGTGTTACAACTACCGCCGATGGTCGAGCTGACCCGGGAGGAAATGATCGACTGGCTGGGACCGACGATCCAGCGCTACCTGACCGGAAGTCCGATTCTTCGATAGCGGGCCAGTCTGGCGCCGAGGCGCTCTGCGGCCGGCTGCAGCCGCAGCGTGGCCACCTCGGCCGCGATGGCCGCGGACAACCGCGCCGCGAACGCCAGCGGTTCGTCGGCGGCGTCGTGAGATTCGCCGTATTCACCGACGATGACGTCGACGATTCCGTTGTGGAGCAGATCGGCAGACCGAATTCCTTGCGCCGCAGCAAGTTCTGGTGCGTGGTCGGTGTCTCGAAAGACGATCGCGCTGGCACCCTCCGGTGGCAACGGGGCCAGCCAGCCATGTAACGCGGCCAGTACGCGATCCGCCGGCACCATCGCCAGCGCCGGTCCGCCGCTGCCCTGACCGAGCAGTACCGACACCGTCGGCGTGTCCAGCGTGACCAACTCGGCCAGACAGTTGGCGATCTCGCCGGCCAGCCCACCCTCTTCGGCCTCCTGCGACAGGGCGGGCCCCGCGGTGTCGATGACGAGCACCAGCGGTAACTGCAGTCCGGCGGCGAGCGCCATCCCGCGGCGGGCCTCGCGCAGCGCGGCCGGCCCCACCACGCCTCCGACGAGGTGTTCCTGTCCGAGTAGCACCACTGGTTGGCCGCCGAACCGAGCCAGCGCCAAAAGGGTCGTCGCGGCTTCACCCTGGCCGGTCCCGGACAGCAATACCCGTTCGGTCGCGCCGTGGCGCAGCAGATATCCGACGCCCGGGCGCTCGGGGCGGCGCGATGCCTCCACAGAGGTCCAGGCCGGCACCTCCGGCACCGGCTCCGCCTGCACCGGAGGGGGAGCCGGGGCGGGTCGGTCGGATACGACCGTCAACGCCCGGTCCAGGGTCCGGCGCAGCTGCGGCAGCGGCACCACCCCGTCGATCACCCCGTGGCGCTGCAGATTCTCGGCGGTCTGCACGCCGGGGGGGAACGGCTCGCCGTAGAGGTGCTCATACACGCGCGGGCCGAGGAAGCCGATCAGCGCGCCGGGCTCGGCGACGGTGATGTGCCCGAGCGATCCCCAGGACGCGAACACCCCGCCGGTGGTCGGATGGCGCAGGTAGACGAGGTACGGCAGGTGGGCCTGTTTGTGCAGGGTGACGGCCGCCGCAATCTTGACCATCTGCAGAAACGCGACGGTGCCCTCCTGCATACGGGTGCCGCCCGAACTCGGCGACGCCAGCAGCGGCAACTTCAGGGAGGTTGCCCGTTCGACCGCCGCGGTGATGCGTTCGGCCGCCGCAACACCGATCGAGCCCGCCAGGAAATCGAATTCGCAGGCCACGACGGCCACCCGGCGGCAGAACACCGTGCCCTCACCGGTCACCACCGACTCGTCCAGCCCGGTGGCGGCTGCGGCGGCAGCGAGTTCGTCCGCGTACTGCTGGTTCTTCGCCACCTCGATGGGCGGCGAATCCCAGCTGCGGAACGAACCCGGGTCCAGTACGGCGTCACGAAGTTCACCTGCGCTGATGCGGCTCACGGGACGAGGGTAACGGTCGATAAGTAGGGTGAGCCCATGATCGGTATCACCCGCGACGGGCCCGTCACGACCTTGGAACTCCAGCGACCCGAGCGCCGCAATGCGCTCAACACCGACCTTGTGGACAGCCTGCGGGAAGCGATCGAGGCGATCGACCCCGACGAGGTTCGCGCCATTGTGCTCACGGGAGCAGGCACCGTCTTCTGCGCAGGTGCCGACCTGTCCGGCGATGTTTTCGCCGCCGACTTTCCCGATAAGGCGATCGCGCTGAACATGGCGATCGACAAAGTGCCCGTTCCGGTGATCGCCGCCATCAACGGCCCCGCGATCGGTGCGGGCGTGCAGTTGGCGATGATCTCCGACCTGCGGGTCGTCGCGCCAGAGGCGTTCTTCCAGTTCCCGATCGCCAAATATGGCCTGGCGCTGGATAACTGGAGCATCCGCAGGTTGTCCTCCCTGGTCGGATACGGGCGGGCCCGGGCCATGCTGATCGCCGCGGAGAAGTTGACCGCCGAGACCGCGCTGCAGACGGGGATGGCCAACCGGATCGGCACGCTCGCCGACGCGCAGGCGTGGGCGGCGGAGATCGCGGGCTACGCACCGCTATCCGTGCGGCACAGCAAGCGAGTGCTCAACGACGACGGCGCCTACGAGGAGCAGTGGGAAGCCCACAAGGCCGGTTTCGAGAAGGCGTGGTCCAGCCAGGACGTCATCGAAGCCCAGGTGGCCCGAATCGAGAAGCGGCCCCCGAACTTCCAGGGCGCATGATGTTGCGCGGCGCGGTCCGGTTCGTCGGTGGTACCGCGACGTTGGCGACGGGCGGCTGGTTGCTGCGCGCTCTGCACGGCGCGCCGGCTGCGCTCGGGGCGGGTCCGGGGGCGATCGCGGCCGTCGCGGGCGCTTCCCCGCATTTCCACGAGGGCGCCTTCGTCAACCTGGAACCGGCCTCGGGTGTCAGCCTCAGCGCCCAGGAACAGGCCATACTGCTGCGCGACGTGCTGCTCGGCCGCGGTACCGCCCGACCGGGTGGTCCGATCCCGTTGGTGACGCCGACGGTCGGTCTGGAAGCCACGGATCTCGCGGTGACCTGGTACGGGCATTCCTCGGCAGTGATCGAGGTCGACGGGTACCGGGTCTTGGCCGACCCGGTGTGGAGTGATCGGTGTTCCCCATCTGATGTCGTCGGGCCGCAGCGGCTGCATCCGGTGCCCGCTCCGCTGGAGGCGTTGCCGGCGATCGACGCAGTGATCATCAGCCACGACCACTACGACCACCTCGATATCGACACCATCAGACAGCTCGCCCGCACGCAGCGGGCCGTGTTCTTCGTTCCGCTCGGCGTCGGGTCGCACCTGCGGGAATGGCAGGTACCGGAGAACCGGATCGTCGAACTCGACTGGGGTCAGGCCGGTCACCTCGGTGACCTGAAACTGGTCTGTACCCCCGCCCGGCACTTCTCCGGCCGGTTCCTGGCCCGCAACACCACCCTGTGGTCGTCGTGGGCGCTTCTGGGCCCGCGCCACCGCGTGTTCTTCGGCGGGGACACCGGCTACACCAGCAGTTTCACCGATATCGGTGCGGAACACGGTCCCTTCGACCTGACGCTGATGCCGGTCGGGGCGTATCACTCCGGGTGGCCGGATATCCACATGAATCCCGAAGAGGCGATTCGCGCGCACCAGGACATGACGGATTCGGGTAAGGGCCTGTTCGTGCCCATCCACTGGGCGACCTTCCGCCTCGCCCCGCACCCGTGGTCCGAACCGATCGAACGGATGCTGACCGCGGCCGCCGGAGCCAACGTCAGCGCCGCGGTGCCACGGCCGGGGGAGCGGGTCGATCCCGCGCTGGTAGCCGAGATAGACCAGTGGTGGCGGTTCTAGCCCATAGGGTTGCGTTGTGATGACCGCTGTGGCGAGAAGCCTGGGTGTCGGACTGCTGGTGGCCGCGCTCGCCGCGTGCTCCTCCGACAAGCGCCCGGAGACGACGCCGGCTCCGCCGCCGACCGTGAACGCCGAGGTCCCACCGCCGCTGGTGGCCGCGGTGCCGCTTCCGGACCACGCCGTGGACAACGCGGTCGGCCGGCTCGACGGGATCGCCGAGGAGCTGATGAAATCCTCCGGCATCCCAGGGATGGCGATCGCGGTGGTGCACGGCGGAAAGACGGTGTATGCCAAGGGTTTCGGTGTCAAAGATGCGACCAAAGGCAGTCGTGCCGCGCAACCGGAAAACGCAGTCGATCCAGACACCGTCTTCCAGCTCGCGTCGTTGTCCAAACCGCTAGGTGCGACGGTGGTGGCGCATCAGGTCAGTCAGGGTGCGATCGGCTGGGACACCCCGGTGGTGTCAAAGCTGCCGTGGTTCGCGCTGTCCGATCCGGCAGTGACGCAGATGGTCACGGTCGGCGATCTCTATTCGCATCGATCGGGACTGCCCGACCACGCGGGGGACCAGCTCGAGGACCTGGGCTACAGCCGCAGGGATGTACTGGAGCGCCTTCGACAGCTGCCGTTGGATCCTTTCCGAATCTCCTACGCCTACACCAACTTCGGCCTGACTGCGGCCGCAGAGGCGGTAGCCGCCGGCGCCGGGAAGTCCTGGGAGGACCTCAGTGACCAGGCGTTGTACAAACCGCTGGGGATGGCCTCGACCAGCTCTCGCTTCGCCGACTATGAGGCTCGGCCGGACAAAGCGCTCGGCCATATCCACATCGACGGAAAATACGAGCCGCTCTACCAACGCAACGCCGATCAGGAAGCGCCGGCAGGCGGCGTCAGCTCGTCCGTCAACGATATGGCGCACTGGCTGACCATGGTGCTGGGCAACGGCACGTACAACGGGACCACGATCGCCGACCCGAAAGCGTTGCTGCCGGCGATGTCTCCGCAAGTCGTCTCCAGCCCGGCGAGCGAGCCGGCCATGCGCAGCGGTTTCTACGGGTACGGCTTCAACGTCGGGACCACATCGGCGGCCCGGATGTCGATGAGTCACTCGGGTGCGTTCGAACTCGGCGCGGGCACCAACTTCGTCATCATCCCGTCTGCCGATGTGGCGATCGTGGTGCTGACGAATGCGACGCCGTCGGGTATCCCCGAGACGCTCACCGCCGAGTTCTCCGACCTGGTGCAGTTCGGTGAGGTCAGGGAGGATTGGCGCACACTCTACGGCGACGCGTTCGCGGCGATGGACAAGCCTGTTGGGTCACTTGTCGGTCAGGCCCCGCCGGTCGACCCCGCACCGTCGGCGCCGCTACAGACCTACACCGGGACCTACGACAACGACTACTGGGGGCCGGCCAAGGTCACCGAGAAAGACGGCCGGTTAGCGCTGTCACTCGGCCCCAATGCCACAGTCTGGCCGCTGACTCATTGGGATGGAAGCACTTTCACGTTCAGCTTCGTCGCAGAGAACTCCCCG
The DNA here is from genome assembly GCF_025822605.1 of Mycolicibacterium komossense. Taxonomy (GTDB): domain Bacteria; phylum Actinomycetota; class Actinomycetes; order Mycobacteriales; family Mycobacteriaceae; genus Mycobacterium; species Mycobacterium komossense. The sequence goes on from NZ_JACKTY010000030.1 coordinate 99,783, forward strand.
CCCGGCAGCATCTCGAAGGCGACGTTCGACGGGGACCGGCTCACCTTGGAGTGCTACGACACCGAACACAGGGGGACGTTCCAGAGATGACGACCTCAGGCCTGACCGATACTGAGGTCGCGCAGCGGATTGCCGAGGGTAAGACCAACGATGTTCCGAGCAGAGCGGCGCGCAGCGTCTCGGAGATCATCCGGGCCAACGTCTTCACCCGGATCAATGCCATTCTCGGGGTGCTGCTGATCATCGTGCTGGCCACCGGATCATTGATCAACGGGCTCTTCGGGCTCCTCATCATCGCCAACAGCGGTATCGGCATCATCCAGGAGATCAGAGCCAAACAGACCCTGGACAAGCTGGCGATCGTCGGGCAGGCCAAACCCACGGTGCGGCGCGCCTCGGCCACCAAGGAGTTGTCGCCCAGCGAGGTTGTCCTCGACGACATCATCGAGCTCGGACCCGGCGATCAGATCGTCGTCGACGGCGATCTTCTCGAAGAGGCCAACCTGGAAGTCGACGAGTCCCTGCTCACCGGCGAAGCCGACCCGATCGCCAAGGATGTCGGCGACAAGGTGATGTCGGGCAGTTTCGTGGTGGCCGGTAGCGGCGCCTACCGGGCCACCAAAGTCGGCCGCGAGGCCTACGCTGCGAAACTCGCCGAAGAAGCCAGCAAGTTCACCTTGGTGAAATCCGAACTGCGGTCAGGGATCAACAAGATTCTGCAGTTCATCACCTACCTGCTGGTGCCGGCCGGCCTGCTGATCATCTACACGCAGCTGTTCACCACCGATGTCGGCTGGCGAGACTCGGTGCTGCGTATGGTCGGTGCGCTGGTCCCGATGGTGCCCGAAGGCCTGGTACTGATGACGTCGCTGGCGTTCGCCGTCGGTGTGGTCCGGCTGGGGCGGCGGCAGTGCCTCGTTCAGGAGCTGCCCGCAATCGAAGGGCTGGCCCGCGTCGATGTGGTGTGTGCCGACAAAACCGGGACGCTGACCGAGAACGGTATGCGAGTCAGCGATCTCCACGCGCTCGGCACCCAGGCACACGTGCACGAGGCGCTGGCTTCGCTGGCCGCCGACGATCCGCGCCCGAACGCCAGTATGGCCGCCATCGCAGAAGCCTTTGGCGCACAAGCTCCGGCTCCTCCGTGGCAAGCAACCGCCGTGGCGCCGTTCAAGTCGGCGACCAAGTGGAGCGGCACGTCTTATGGGGAACACGGCAACTGGGTCATCGGTGCACCCGATGTCCTGCTCGACTCGCAGAGCTCGGCCGCGGAACAAGCCGAGCAGATCGGCGCCAAAGGTCTGCGGGTGCTGATGCTCGGGACCAGCGACCGGTCGGTGGACGCGCCGGATGCGCCCGGGCAGGTCACGCCCGTGGCTCTGGTGATCCTCGAACAGAAGGTCCGCCCCGACGCCAGGGAAACGCTGGAATACTTTGCCGAGCAGAAGGTTTCGGTCAAGGTCATTTCCGGTGACAATGCGGTGTCCGTTGGTGCGGTGGCCGACTCGCTCGGCCTGCACGGCCACACGATGGACGCCCGCCAGCTGCCGACGGACAACGGGGCGCTGGCCGATGTCCTCGCCGAATGCACGACCTTCGGTCGGGTGCGCCCCGACCAGAAGCGAGCGATGGTGCATGCGCTGCAATCGCGCGGGCACACCGTCGCGATGACCGGTGATGGGGTGAACGACGTGCTGGCCCTCAAGGATGCCGACATCGGCGTGGCGATGGGTGCGGGTAGCCCCGCATCGCGTGCGGTGGCCCAGATTGTGTTGTTGGACAACAAGTTCGCCACACTGCCCTATGTCGTGGGCGAGGGCAGGCGGGTGATCGGCAATATCGAGCGGGTGTCCAACCTCTTCCTCACCAAGACGGTGTATTCGGTTCTGCTGGCGCTACTGGTGGGACTCGCCGGACTGGCGTCGAAGATCTTCGGTACCGATCCTCTGCTGTATCCGTTCCAACCGATCCACGTGACCATCGCCGCCTGGTTCACCATCGGCATTCCCGCGTTCGTCCTGTCGCTGGCGCCGAATAACGAACGCGCGCAAAGCGGATTCGTCCGCAGGGTGATGACGGCCGCGCTACCCTCGGGCATCGTCGTGGGGTTGACGACGTTCGCGTCGTATCTGCTGGCTTACGGTGGCCGTGATTCCACTGCCGAGCAACAGACCCAGGCGTCGACAGCGGCGCTGATCACCCTGCTCGTCGGCGCACTGTGGGTCCTGGCCACGGTGGCCAGGCCCTACCAGTGGTGGCGAGTCGGGTTGGTGTTGTTCTCCGCGCTGGCGTATGTGGTCATCTTCGCGCTCCCGTGGGCGCGGGAGAAGTTCATGCTCGACCCGGGCAATGTTGCCCTGACATCGGTGGCGGTCGGGTTGGGCGTCCTCGCCGCGGTCGTCATCGAGGTGTTGTGGTGGGTCCAGGGCCGCGTCCTCGGTGAGCAGCGGCGGCTGTGGCGATAGCTGGCACAATGGCGGCTATGGGATTCCTCGACAAGGCCAAAGACCTGCTCTCGCAGAATGCCGACAAAGTGGAACAGGTGATAGACAAAGCCGGAGATATCGTCGACCAGAAGACGCAGGGCAAATACGCCGGCACGGTCGACAAGGTCCAGGACGCGGCCAAGAAGGCCGCGGAAAAGGCCACGGACAAGGGCGAGCCGAAGTCGTAACCGATGGCAAAGATCTCCGTCTCCGTTGATGTCCCCCTGCCACCGGAACAGGCCTGGGACTGTGCCGCTGACCTGTCCCGCTTCAAGGAGTGGCTGACCATCCACCGGGTGTGGCGTAGCGAGCTGCCCGAGACCCTGGAAAAGGGCACGTCGATCGAGTCCATCGTCGAGGTCAAGGGCATGTACAGCCGGATCAAGTGGACGATCGTCAACTACAAGCCGCCGGAGTCGATGACGCTCGACGGCGACGGCCGCGGCGGCGTCAAGATCAAGCTGATCGCCAGAGTCAAGCCCGGCCAGGAAGCCTCGAAGGTCTCGTTGGACGTCCATCTCGGTGGCCCAGCCTTGTTCGGGCCCATCGGCATGCTGGTGGCCGGCGCGCTCAAGAGCGATATCCAAGCGTCACTGGATCAGTTCGTCGCGGTCTTCGCGCCGGCAGTGTAGGCCGCCGATGACCGCAGCGACCCGGCTCGCCGACCTCATCAGGGAGGGTGCGGGTATCGACTTACCGGTGCGGCTGCGCGCTTGGGATGGCAGCGAAGCCGGCCCGCGCGACGCTCCGGTGCTGATCATCCGCAACCGTCGCGCGCTGCGCCGATTGCTCTGGGCGCCAGGTGAACTGGGGCTCGCGCGGGCGTATGTCACGGGTGACGTCGACGTCGAAGGCGACCTCGCCGAGGGATTCCGCAGCGCGTGGCGCGCCGCACCGGCTCAGCCGCACAAGCCGCGTAAGGCGCGGGCACTCGCCGCTGCGGCCAAGCTGGGGGCGCTCGGGCCGCCGCCGAAGCCGCCCGCCTCGGAAGCCCGGCTGTCGGGCAGGTTGCACACCCGTCGGCGCGATCGTGCCGCGATCGCGCATCACTACGACCTGTCGAACGACTTCTACCAGTTGCTGCTCGACGACCAGATGGCGTACTCGTCGGCCTACTACACCGAGCCCGACCAGTCGCTGCACGATGCGCAGACCGCGAAACTCGATCTCATCTGCCACAAGCTCGAGCTGAAACCCGGGATGCGACTGTTGGACGTCGGCTGCGGCTGGGGCTCCTTGATCCTGCACGCCGCCCAGCACTACGGGGTGCAGGCGACCGGGATCACGCTCTCGGCCCAGCAGCGCGCGTTCATCACGGCCAGGGTGGTCGAGCGCGGCCTGGCCGACACGGTCGAGGTGCGGCTGCAGGACTACCGAGAATTCGGCGAACTCCCCGAAGCCGCAGGAACATTCGATGCCGTCAGCTCGATCGAGATGGGCGAGCACGTCGGGCAACAGCAATACCCGACCTATGCCGCGATCATGTTCGACGCGCTGCGACCGGGGGGCCGGCTACTGCTGCAGCAGATGTCGCGACGAGCGGACGCCGCGCCCGGTGGTGGTGCGTTCATCGAGCGCTACATCGCACCGGATATGCACATGCGACCGTTGTGGCAGACGTTGCGCTTTCTGCAGAACGAGGGCTTCGAGGTGCTCGGCGTCGAGGCGATGCGCGAACACTACGTGCGCACCGTCGAACACTGGATCGAGACGTTCGAGGCCAACTTCGACCGGTTCGTCGCGCTTCAGGGTGAAGAAGTGGCCCGGGTCTGGCGGCTCTACCTCGTCGGCGGTGGGTTGGCGTTCGAAGAGGGCCGGATGGGCGTCGACCAGATCCTTTCCGCCAAGCCGTGACTCGGTCAGGGCAGCGGCACCGACCACACCAGCCGGGTACCGCCACCCGCTGCGGGTCCCACATCCAGGCTGCCGCCGCACTGTTCGGCGCGACTGGCCAGATTCGCCAGGCCGCTGTGCGTCGTCTCCACCGGGAACCCGATGCCGTCGTCGGTCACGGTCACCGTGAGGTCGTCGTCCACCGTGACACCGACATTCAGGGTATGGGCCACAGCGTGCCGCACAGCGTTGCTGACGGCTTCGCGCACTACCGCCTCGGCATGATCGGCGAGCGTGGCGTCGACCACCGACAGCGGACCGCTGACATGCAGGGTCGGCCGAACCTCCGAATCGGTGGTCATCCGCGTGACTGCCTGCTCCAGACGCTGGCCGAGGCGGGTGATGCTCCCACCGTGCAAATCGAAGATGGCCGTGCGGATTTCCTGCACCACGTCCTGCAGGTCGTCCAGCGCGGCAGAAATTCGCCGCGGGGTATCGGCGGCCTCCCCGCCGCGCGCGCCCTGCAATGACAGGCCGATCGCGAACAGTCGCTGAATCACGTGGTCGTGCAGATCGCGGGCGATGCGGTCCCGGTCGGCCAGCAGTACCGCACTGGCCTGCGTCCGGGCCAGATGCAGCGCCAGGCCGGCCTGATCGGCGAAGGCCGCCATCATGTCCAATTGTTCGTCGCTGAACAACAATCCGCCGGCCGGAACGCAGACCAGCACACCGGAGAGTGCGTCGGGTTCGCGCAGCGGCAGCACCAGGGCGGTGGGGTTCGCGGTGCGTAACGACTGCAGCGTCGCACCGGCCAGCTCGGGACGTGTGGTGGCGGTGACCTCCAGGTCCCCGGTGCGGCCGGGCAGTAGCAGTGCGCTGAACGCGCTACCGGTGAGTTCGGCCGCGCGAGTGACGATCTGGGTGTGCACGACCGCCGGATCCTCGCCGGCGAGCAGGTTGGTGGTGATGTCCTGGGTGGCTTCGATCCACAACTGCCGCGTCCTCGCGGTCTGATAGAGCCGGGCGTTGTCGATTGCGATCCCGGCGGCGCCGGCCAGCGCCTGCACCAGGAGTTCGTCATCGGCGCTGAACACGGCACCGTTCGCCTTTTCGGTCAGATATAGGTTGCCGAATACCTGGTTGCGGATCCGGATCGGCACACCGAGGAACGTACGCATCGGTGGGTGATTGGGCGGAAATCCGACTGAGGACGGGTGATGTGAAAGATTCTCGATCCGAACGGGTTCCGGGCTCTCGATGAGCAGCCCGAGCACGCCGAGACCGCCGGGCAGCGGCCCGATCTTTGCGCGGGTTTCGTCGTCGATACCGTGATAGACGAAGCGTTCCAACGCATGTCCGGTTCCAGTACCCAGCACTCCGAGTGCGCCGTAGCGGGCCTCGACCAACTCCATCGCCGTGCGCACGATGGTTTCCAGCGTCCGTTCCAGGTCCAGCCCGGACGTGATGGCGAACATCGCATCGATCAGGCCGTCGCGGATGTGCCCGTCGTGGGTGTCACCCATCGTGCTGTTGGCGTAGTTCCGCCGCGAGTAACGCGGCCTGAGTGCGACGGTGCATGCCCAGTTTCGCCAGCAGCCGGGAGACATAGTTCTTGACCGTCTTCTCCGCCAGGAACATCCGCTGGCCGATCTCCCGGTTGGTCAGCCCCTCGCCGAGCAGTTCCAGCAGGGTGCGTTCGGTCGGGGAGAGGTCGCGGACGCGGGCGTCCTCGCTCGCCTCGGTCTCGGTGGAGCTCCTGAGTTTCGCCATCAGCGCGGCCGCGGCGCGGTTGTCCAACAACGACTTTCCGGAACCGACCGCCTTGATCGCCTCGGCCAGCTCCATCCCCCGGATGTCCTTGACCACGTAGCCGCTCGCCCCGGCCAGGATCGCATCGAGCATGGACTGTTCGTCGGTGAACGAGGTCAGGATCAGACAGCGCAGCTCGTCGTGGGCGGCCAGCAGGTCCCGGCACAGGTCGATGCCGTTGCCGTCGGGGAGTCGGACGTCGAGCACGGCCACATCCGGGCGCGCGGCGGGAATGCGGGCCATCGCCTCGCTGACCGAACCGGCTTCACCGACCACTGTCAGTTCAGGGTCACCGCTGAGTAGGTCGGCGAGGCCGCGGCGGACCACCTCATGGTCGTCGACGAGGAATACGGTGATCACGTTTCCCACACTAGTGCTGGGCAGATAGGGCCAAGGTAGGGACTTTGGTCCCTGGAATCGCGACCGGACTGCCGGATCCCTGCGGATGAGCCCGGATTGGTGATCGGCACGCACTAGGCTCACACCGTGATCAGGTTTCTCCTGCGTGCGGTGGTATTCCTCGGTTCTGCAGCGATCGGTCTACTGGTCGCGGCGTGGTTGGTCCCCGGTGTCTCGGTGTCGATTTCGGGTTTTGTCGCAGCGGTGGTGATCTTCTCGGTAGCCCAGGCGATCCTGTCGCCGTTCTTCCTGAAGATGGCCAGCAGGTACGCCAGCGCCTTCCTCGGCGGGATCGGCCTGGTGTCGACGCTGGCGGCACTGGTCCTCGCGTCGGTGTTGACGCACGGGTTGTCGATCCGTGGGATCGGATCCTGGGTGATCGCGACCATCGTCGTCTGGTTGGTGACAGCCCTGGCGACGGTGTTGCTGCCGGTACTCGTCATCAAGCGCAAAGCGGGCTCAGCCCAGTAGTCGTGCCTTCTGGGACGCGAACTCGTCGTCGGACAGCACACCGCTGTCACGGAGTTGACCGAGCCGCTCCAGCTGGCTCAGCAGATCGCCCGGTTCTGTCACGGCGGGTTGGGCAGCGGGCGCCGCAGGCTGGGCAGCCCACCGCTCGTGCTGACGCCGTTGCACCTTGCCGTGTACGGCACTGGCGACGGCGGCGCGGCGGACGGTTCGCAACAGGCTCATGGTCAGGCTTCCTCTAGCGCGGCGTCGATATCGTCGATGTCGACCGGTCCCTCGGAGAGAATCTTCGCACCGCCGGACTCCCAGGCGTCGAGCACTTCGGTGATGGACAGCTCCTCGTACACCAGCACCGCCGCCGTCGCACCGTGCGTGAGATCGGCGGCCACGGTGTCGAGGTCGTGGCGATCGAGCAGTCCTGATGCCGCACCGTCGAACTCGGCCAGTTCCTTGGCAACGCGGTGGGCCGGAATCGTGCTCGCGACACCGTCGATGCTGTGAATGAACTCCAGGTCGAGCACGCGGATGCGTCCGCTGTCGACAAGGGTGACAAGCCGGTCGAATCCAGACCGGACGGAGGCGGCATCGGTGAACTCGACGACAACATAGTCAACGGGCCCCAGGTGAGTTTCTGACACGCTTACTGTGTACCAGGTGTCCGAGTTCGGGATCGACTTCGCCGCCGTGGACGGCATCGACTTCCACTGACGACGAGCCGGCGCAGCGGTTGATCGACCGGGCCACCCGCAACGCCGATGCCGGCGTACCCGCCTTGTTCCATCCGCGCGGGATCGTCGGCTAATTGTATGAGGCCATGACGTTGGTGACGCCGGTGGCGAGTCGCGATGCTGGGGGCTGGCCTGCGGCGGCAGAGTGTGGTCGATGGTAGTTGAAGTGGATGTTCCAGACCTTGAGTGCTTCGCTGCGTTGGGCCTCTGAGGTCCAGGTTCGGGCGTAGAGGAACTCCTCGGTGAGGATGCGGTTGTAGCGTTCGACCTTGCCGTTGTGGCGCGGGGTGTAGGGCGTGATGAATTGGTGTCGGGCGCCGTGCAGGACGTGGGCGAAGTCCTTGGCGTGGTAGCAGGAGCCGTTGTCGGTGACGATCCGTTGAATGTGGGTTATGCCGTGCGCGGCGAACCACACCCGGGCGCGGTGCATGAAACCGATTGCGGTGACGGCTCTTTCGTTGTCAAGAGCCTCGGTGTAGGCGAGCCGGGAGAATCCGTCGACGGCGGAATGCAGGTACACATAGCCGGCCCGAACCCCGGCTTTGGTGGCTGAGGCTACTGCCTTGGCTTGGGCGCTGCCCTTGCCGTGCACCCGCCAGCCACCACCATCGGGGATGCGGCCGACCTTCTTGACATCGACGTGCACCATGTGACCGGGCCGGCGCGCCACGATGGGACGGGGCACCCGGTTGGACTCACCCGTGGGGTCGATGAACCGGCGCCGGTTCAGTCCCAGCGCCACAAGATGCCTGCTCACCGTTCGCTGGCTGATCGCTACGCCGTGGCGTTCCAGCTCGAAGGTGATCCGCGACGCCGACCACTTCCGGGTCCGTCGCATCGCCTCGATCTCGGCGAGGACCTCTGCCGGGGTCGCGGTGGGTTGGCGGTGCGGAGCACACGAGCGATCCAGCAGGCCGAGCTCGCCGAACCGGCGGAACCGGTTGACCCACTTGCTGGCACAGGCCCGCGAAATTCCCATCTCAGCGGCTACATGGGCAATCGGGCGATCAGCGCATCGAGCGACGAGGCGACGACGCCCTTCAACGGACAACGGGGCATTACCGTGGGTCACGGACGGGTTCCTTCGGTTGTCAGGACGAGGGGTTTGGCGATTTCTCATCCTGCCGCCGAAGAACCCGTCCCCCAGACACCTCGACCCGTGTCGACGTCTACAACGTCATGACCCGCAACAGCTAATCAGCCCAAATCGGGTGGACGCGTTGCCCTTTGCGCAATGTATCCAGCAACTCCCGGTACGGCCCCACCAGGTAGGCCGTGTCGCCCGCATTCAGGCGGGTGTCGCGGCGGGGGTGCAATGTCGTCGGTTCACCTGGCCGCGAGATCGCGATCACCCGGGTCAGGGTAGACATCTCCACCATCGCCATCCCGTCGAGCTCGCTACCGGTTTGGACCTGGACGCCGCCAACCATGAACGAGCGCTGGCCCACCGAGAAGGTACCGATCACCTCCAACCCCAGTGATGCGCCGATGAACCACGGAGTGCCCAAATCGACTGTCGACCGGACATTCTCGAACCCGAAGCGGTGCGCCACCGCCGCACCGAGAGCCCGGTCGTAGACCCGCAGCACCACCGGAACCCCGGGGTGGTCGGCGGACCGCATCCACCGCGCACCCAGTAATTCGCGCAGCACGATTCCGGTCTCGATGTTGATCATGTCGTCGGGTGTGAGCACGGCGACGGCGGTCGCCTGGTCGACCCCGGCGGCCTCCAGCGTCTGACGCAAGGTGGCGTCACCGAAGATCACCGGCACGTCGAGGTCGGCGACCGCTGCCAGATAGCGGTTGGTTTCGTTGCGTTCGATCACCACCACGTCCTGCCCGGCGGCCTTGAGGTCGGCGACCACCCGGATCCCGAAGGAACCAAGGCCGACGACGATGATGTGCGCCCTGAGATCGCGGACCTTGCGCCGGCCCGCGTTGCGGCCGATGCGCCGCGACAGCAGCAGATCGGCCACGAAGGCCATCACCACCGCGGTGGTGGTGACGCCGGCGAACATCAGCAGAATGCCGAACAGCCGCAGCCAGGTCGGCTGGTTCTGGAAGCTGAAGTCGCCGTAGCCGACTGTGGCGATGGTCTCGGAGGAGAAGTACAGCGCATCGACCCAGCTCATGCCGGGTCGGTTATAGGTGAGCCTGAGCAGGATGGCTGATCCGAACAACAGCGTGAGGGACGCGGCCAGCGCGCGATAGAACAACGGGTTGACGTCGTCGCGGAAGGCGCGAAGGCCGTTGAGCAGGCGAGTGGGTAAGGGGCGACCGTGGTGTGCTGGCGCCGTCGCCTGGGGGGCGACGGCGATGCCTTGCGCCTCGAGTTCGTCTCGGGTGCCGATCATCGCCGTCCAATCGCCCTGGCGGACCCTGAGGTCACGACCGGGGCAGGCCACCACTTCGCCGGGGGTCAACGAATTCTCACCGTGGACGACGGCCACCGGCGCCAAATCGCCGTAGATCTCCCGCAGCGTGCCGTTGCGAAGAGCGTCCGTGCCGGAGACCACGAAGTCGACGCCCGCTGCCGTGATCGTGTGGGTGGTGCGGTTCAGTAGCGCCTCGACTACCGACGGTGAGGCCAGATCCGCGACGTCCAAGATGGCGCCGGGGCCGTTACCGGCAGCCACCGCCTCGCGCAGCACCCCGTTCGCGAGCCGCGCCACCACTCGTACAGTTGGGCTGAGTTCTCTTGCCAGTAGGGCGATTTCGAGATTGAGGGCGTCGTCGTCGGCGGCGCAGATGACAGCGGTGGCGTCCTCGACGCCGGCGCCGGCCAACTCGACGGCGCTGTCGACGATGACGACGTCGGTGCCCGCGTTCTGCAACTCCTCGATGATGCGCAGGCCAAGGGCATCGTCGCCGCAGACAATGGTATGGCCGGCCATGGTGAGAGGTTAAGCGAAAATGGGCGTATGAGCGGATCGAAGATCTTCGTCGAGGCAGCTATCAACGGTGCTCGGACCCCGGACGCGCACCCTAATCTGCCGATCACCCCCGAACAGTTGGCGGCCGAGGCGGTGGCCGCCCACGCCGCCGGCGCGCAGGTGGTGCACCTGCATCCCAAGTCCGCCGACGGGCAGGACTCGCTGCTGCCCGAGACCGTCGCGGCGGCGGTGACCGCAGTTCGACAGGCCAAGCCGGGACTACCGGTGGGTGTCACGACTGGCTTCTGGGCGCTGCCCGACGCGGCGGAGCGCCTGGCCGCCATCCAGGCCTGGACGGTGCTGCCGGATTTCACCTCGCTGAACTGGCACGAACCCGGTTCCCCCGAGCTGGCGGAGGTTCTCCTCGGCATGGGAATGGGGGTCGAGGTCGGTATCTTCCACGCGGAGGCGGCGCAGTCCTGGGCGGCCTCCGATATCTCCAGGCATTGCCTGCGGGTGATGCTCGAACTGCAACCCGATGCGGATTCCGACCTGGCCGACGAGCTTCTCGAGTTGGTGGCCAGCGCCAATTCACCGGCGCCGACGCTGCTGCACGGGCTCGACGGCAGCTGCTGGCCGCTGCTCGAGCACGCCGGGCGGCGCGGGGTACAGACCCGGATCGGGATGGAGGACACCCTGTTGCTCCCGGACGGCTCGGTCACCCCGGGGAACGCCGCGCTGGTCGCGGCCGCCGTCGAGATACTCCAGCGCTACTAGTCAGGGCGCGTGTAAGGCGAAGTCCGCGAAATCGAAGCCGGGTACCACGACACAGCTGACCAGGCAGGGTTCATCGTCGCGGGGGACGGCGCGCTGCCAATGTCCCGGTGGCACCAGCACTTGGGGCTGTTCGCCGGCGGCAATGTCGCTGCCGAGTAGATGTGTTGTGGCACTGGCCTGTTCGGGTCCGACCTCCAGCAGCAGTGGGCCGCCGCGGTGGTAGAACCACAGTTCGGCGCTGCGCACCGTGTGCCAGGCCGACTGCTGACCTGGCATGAGCAGGAACAGGATTGCGGTGCCGGCGCTGCGCGGGCCGGTGTAATCCGGCGGCAGGGTCGATGGGCCGATGCTCAACTCGCTGCGCCAGGTCTCGCGAAACCAGCCGCCTTCGGGATGCGGTGCCAGCTCCAGATCCTGCGCCCACTCGGGGAGGTCGCTCATCAGACGAGCGTAAACCGGTTGCGGCCCGGCGCGACCCACGGTTACGGTGGAAAACATGACAGGTATCAACGGTTCTGCGCCGTCCGCGCGCTGAAACACCGTCGATACCTGGGATCTCCCAAGCTCCGGCTGTTCAGCGCATTCTCATCTGAACCTCGGGGAGCACTGTGTCCATCACCGCCACCGGCATCATTCTCAATGACCTCGGCTACACCTGGCCCGACGGCGACGTCGCGTTGTCCGGTGTCACCGGCGCCTTCGGCACCGGGCGCACCGGCCTGGTCGGCGCCAACGGCTCAGGCAAATCGACCTTGCTGCGACTGATCGCGGGTGAGCTGGCTCCGACCACCGGTGCCATTCACACCGCGGGCACGGTGTCCTACCTGCCGCAGACCCTGACGTTGCAGGCCGAGACGACCGTCGCCGAACTCCTGGGGATCAGCGCAAAGCTCGCCGCGCTCCAGGCCATCGAGAACGGGGATGCCGCCGACGCCCACTTCGAGACCATCGGCGAAGACTGGGACATCGAGGCCAGGGCGCAGGCCGGCCTGCACGAGGTCGGCCTCGGTGCCGTCGGACTGGAGCGGCCCGTCGCTGCGGTATCCGGCGGTGAGGCGATGCTGGTGGCCATCACCGGTCTGCGGTTGCTGCGCGCCCCGATCACGCTCCTCGACGAGCCGACCAACAATCTGGACCGGGAAGCCAAGGCGGCGTTGTCGCACACCCTGCCCGGCTGGCCCGGCACGCTCGTCGTGGTCAGCCACGACACCGCTCTGCTGGACGAGATGGACAACACCGCCGAACTGCACGACGGCACGCTCACCGTGTTCGGCGGGCCGTACACCGTATGGCGTCAGCACCTGGACAACGAACAGACTGCCGCCGCCGCGGCGGCCCGCACCGCCGAGCAGGCGGTCAAGGTCGAGAAACGCCAGCGCGTCGAGGCCGAAACCAAACTGGCCAGCCGCAACCGCACCGCGAAGAAGGCCTACGAGCAAAAGCGGGTGCCCAAGATCGTCGCCAACCTGCGTGCCTCCGCAGCCCAGGTATCCGCCGGCCGACTGCGAACCGGGCACGACGATCGGTTGCACAGTGCCCAGGCAGCGCTCGACGAAGCGTCGGCGCGCGTCCGCGATGACGCTCACATCGGCGTCGAGCTGCCCGATCCGGATGTGCCCGCCGGTCGCAAGATCGCCGAGCTCGGCGGCACTGGGACCGGCGCCGGTGGCTTCGTCGTGCAGGGCCCGGAACGGATTGCGATCGTCGGTCCCAACGGTGTCGGTAAGACGACGTTCCTGAAGGCGCTGCTGCGCTCCGACGAGCAGGCGGCAGGCCGGCTCTTCACCGACCGGGTGGGATATCTGCCGCAGCGTCTCGACGGCTTGCGCGACGACCTCACCGTGCTCGACACCGTCCGGGCGTCCGCGCCGGAGGCCGACTCCGAACGGATCCGCGGGCAGCTGGCCCGGTTCCTGTTGCGCGGTGACAGCGTGCACCGGATGGTGGCGAGTCTGTCTGGTGGAGAGCGGTTTCGGGTTGCGCTGGCCCGTCTGCTGCTGGCCGAACCCACACCCCAGCTCGTCGTGCTCGACGAACCGACGAACAACCTCGATATCACCAGCGTCGACCAGCTGGTCGACGCCCTGGTCGCCTACCGCGGTGCCCTGATCGTCGTCAGCCACGACGACACCTTCCTCGCCCGGCTCGAACTGATGAGGACACTGACCATGGCGCGCCCGGGTCAACTCGTCGAAGCCAGATAGGGTCACTGCTATGGCCCGCCTGCGTCCCGGTTGGTTAGTCACCCTGTGTGCAGCCATCCTCGCCGTCAGCGTGTGGTTGCCGTGGCTGACGACATCGGCTCTGGGCGGCGGCCGCGCCAATGCGATCGGCGGTACGGTCGGCAGCCTGCAACTGAGCCGTGGCTTCGGGGCGGGCCAGCTGATCGTGCTGCTGACGTCCACGCTGCTGGTCGCCGGGGCGATGACGGCCCGCGGTCTGTCGGCGCGGATGGCTTCGATTGGTGCACTGGTCATTTCGCTGCTGATCGCAGTGTTGACCGGCTGGTATTTCCATCTGTACGTCAGTCCACCGGTGTCGGCGTCCTACGGGTTCTACCTGGGCGCGTCCGGTGCCGCCGGCGCGATCCTGTGCTCGCTCTGGGCGCTCATCGACGCACTGATATCGGAGCGGCGGCGGTGAGCCGGTTCGTAGAACCGGTCGTCCTGACCGGGCAGCGCTGGGTGCGGCTGGAGCCGTTATCCGAGGACCACATTCCCGAGATCGCCTCAGCGGCCGGTGACGGTGACGGCGGATCACTGTGGTTCACCACGGCACCGTCGCCGGACACCGCGGACGCCTGGGTGCATCGCCTGCTCGCCGTCCAGGCCGGTGATCAGGGTGTGACGTATGTGATTCGGCGGCTGGCCGACGATGTGCTGGTCGGCTCGTCGAGCTTCTTCCATGTCGACGCGCCCAACCGGCGCCTGGAGATCGGGCACACCTGGTATTCGGGCTCGGCGCGCCGCACCGGGGTGAACACCGAGACCAAGCTGTTGATGCTGAGCCACGCTTTCGACACGCTCGACTGCGTGGCGGTCGAGTTCCGCACGCATTTCTTCAATTCGACCAGCCGCGCCGCGATCGAGCGCCTCGGCGCGAAACTCGACGGTGTGCTGCGCAGCCAGCAGTTACTGCCCGACGGCTCCCGCCGTGACACCGTGGTCTATTCGATCCTCGACATCGAATGGCCCGCGGTCCGCAACAATCTGAGCTTCCGACTGGCTCGCCACCAGTAGCTGTTGTGGTCTGATGGCAGGTATGCGATTTGTCTTGCTGGGCGTTGCTGCGGCGACGCTGACCTTGGTGACCGGATGCGGGACGACGACGGCTGGCACCGCCGTCGCGGATCACAGCTGCATCGAGGTGTCGGCGCCGATGACCGCGATCTCCACCCCGCCGGGCGGTCCCCAGCTGAGCATCCCGCAGCCGCAGGGCTGGGAGCGCAGGACCGAGCTGGACTCGAAGATCATCCGCTTCGTGATGGTGAACAAGAGCCTGGTCGCCGACAACTTCGCGCCGAACGCCGTCGTGACGTTCGAGTCTGTCGCCAACAGCTCGCAGACTCCCAGGCAGATCCTCGACGGTCAGCGCATCAATCTGCGCAGGCAACTCATGGCCACCGACGTCAAATCAGAGGACGGCACTCAGTGCGGCTATCCCTCGACGATGATCAGTTACACCCCGCCCGCGATGGGTGCGGCCACCCCGCGTAAGGCGAAAGTGCTTGGTGTGGTGATCGAATCGGGTGATAAGACCTACCTGACTACCCTCACCATCGGTTCCGCGGACGACAAGAACACCACGTTCGCCACCGATTCCGACACGATCCTGAAGGGCTTCGCCATCACGCGTTAGAGCCTGATCGCCGACGCCGCCGACTCCGCGGTGCGCCACTGCCGTAGGTCGCTGCCTGGCGCCCACGTCGAATGCGTCCCGCTGGAGATCCGCTCTGGCAGCGACAGAGTGCACACCGGGCCGTCCGTCATGCGGGCGGCGTCGAAGATCAGACACGATGACGAGTCGTCGGTCATGTCCGTCACCAAAGTGATCAGGTAGCCGTCGTCTTCGGCCGTCGCACCGACCCGGGGCGCCATCGCGGTCTCGCTGCCGTACACCCCATCGGCGAACGAATAGCGTTCCTCAGCACCGGTTTTCACATCGTGTTTGACCAGCCCGTCGAACAGGAACCAGCCCGGTTTGCCGGTCGCGGCATAGGCGTAGCGGTAGTCGCGGCCGGCGTAACCGGCGTTGATCATGCCGAACTCGGTGATGCTGTCGGTGAGCGGCTCTTCGGTGCTGGTGCCGGTGATCAGGTTCAACCGCCAGCGGT
Source organism: Mycolicibacterium komossense (assembly GCF_025822605.1). Lineage (GTDB taxonomy): Bacteria > Actinomycetota > Actinomycetes > Mycobacteriales > Mycobacteriaceae > Mycobacterium > Mycobacterium komossense. The sequence goes on from NZ_JACKTY010000030.1 coordinate 115,489, forward strand.
GCAACCTGGTCTGCAGCCGGTCCAGCGCCAGATAGCGGAAGGCCCGCTCCCAGGTGTTTCCGGAGCCCGAGTCGACCGGAGTGGGGTCCCCTTCGAAGAACCCGTCCAGCACGATCTCGTCACCATCCTCGTAGGCGTTGGTGAAGTGCAGGACGAACGTTGGGTCGGCCTCGAACCAGCGGATGTCGGCGGTCCCGCCGCGTCGCGGCAGGACCGCGAACCGTGACGGCATATCCCGATGGAAACCCGGCAGGTGGATATCGTTCTTCAGTAACTCGGGATCCCAGAACAGCGGAAAGTCGTTGAGGATGACGTAGTTTCGGGTGAAGGCCATATCGTGCGGTAACCGCGGACCTGGCAGCGGGATGTCGACGCGGTGCACCAGATCGTTGTTGTCGTCCACCACGCCGTAGCTCATATACGGCGCCTGTTTGCTGTAGTTGAAGAACAACAGCTCACCCGTCGCATCGTCGACCTTGGGATGCGCCGAGACGCCCCACTGCGGGTAGCGGCCGTTCCAGCTCTCCTTGCCGAGGGTCTGTGCGGTGAACGGGTCGACGCGGTAGAGATCTCCACACTGATAGAAGCTGGTCAGCGCCACCCCCCGATGCACCGTCACATCGGTGCTGGAGGCGTCCTTCATCAGCGTGCGCGCACCCCAGCCGTGATCTCGTTTGGCCAGTTGTACCGGTTCGGCCAGCCCTGGCCACAGCGGGCCACCAGCCTCACCTTCGGCGCGAAGGCCATCGGTCTGGACGAACCTGTTGCGGTAGAACGCTTTTCCGTCCCGGAAGCCGACGACGTGCACCATTCCGTCGCCGTCGAACGGGTGGTAGAACTTCAGCGCCGGATGCAGCGGGTTCTCGGTGTTGCGGAGGTAGACACCGTCGAGGTCGGTCGGGATCTCACCGGTGGTCGGGGTCAGATCATCGGCATCCCACTCGGTGGTCTGCGGACGCCACGGACCCGTCCGGTACGGGTGATCGTCATCCTCGGGCAGCGTCGACAGGTACTTGCCGACGACATCTACGTCCATCAGTCCACCTCTATCAGTCCACTCGGTCAGTTCGGTTCTGCGGCCGCCACCACGAAGGTGACCGTCGTGGCGGTACTGCCGCCGAAGTTCAACGTGCCGAAGGTCTTTGCGCCCTCGACCTGGTAGTCGCCCGCGGTATCGCTGACCTGCTTGCCGGCGTCCACCAGCATCCGGATTCCCGAGGCGCCGACCGGATGGCCGCCGCCGATCAGCCCGCCGCTGGGGTTGATCGGTAATCGGCCACCGATCTCGATCTCGCCGTTCTCGATGGCCTTCCACGATTCACCGGGACCGGTCAGCCCGATGTGGTCGATCGCCACATATTCACTCGGCGTGAAACAGTCGTGAACTTCGAAACCGTCGAGGTCGTCCAGCGTCACCCGGGCGCGCTGTAGCGCGTCGAGAACGGCCGTGCGGACGTGGGGGAGGACGTAGGGTTCGTCGGCTTCCGCTTTCTGACTGCGGTCGAGTTTCTGCCGCAACCCCAAGCCCACCGTGCGATGGCCCCAGCCGTCGATGCGTGCGATGGGCCGGGCGTGCGGATGGTCGCGCAGGTAGCCGTCGGTGACCAGGACGATGCCGGCACCACCGTCGGTCATCTGGCTGCAGTCGGAACGCCGCAAGCGGCCCTCGACCACAGGGTTCGGCGCGCCGTCCAGGTCCCAGCCGCGGGTCTGCGCATTGGGGTTACGGCGGGCATTGGCGAAATTCAGCGTCGAGATCGCGTCCAGGTGGGTGTAGTCGAGCCCGTAGCGCCGGTCATACTCCTCGGCGACCTGGGCAAACATAGCGGGCCAGAGGAAAGTGGCCTCGGCGCCTTCGTGACCGGTCCAGGCGGCGGCACCAAGGTGTTGGGCGGCGATGTCGCCGGGCACCGTCTTCTCCAGTTCGACACCGACGACCAGGGCGGTCTGATAGTTGCCTGCCCGCAGATCCGCGATCGCGGCCAGGGTGGCGACACCGCCCGAAGCGCAGGCCGCCTCATGGCGGGTGGCCGGGATGTTCCACAGGTCGTCGCGGACGGTGGCCGGCATCGCGCCAAGGTGACCCTGCCGGGCGAACATCTCGCCGAAGGCGTTCGCGACGTGCACCACACCGATATCCGGGCCGGCCATCGTCGTCGCAGCCAAGGTGTGGTCGACAACCTCGCGAGTCAGGTCCGCGAAGTCGAGCCCCTCCCTGGTGAGGTTGCGTGCGAAGTCGCTCTGGTAGCCGCCGAGTATCCAGACACCCGTCATCAACGCGACGCTACTCCCGCAGCGGTCTCGCCGGCACGAGGTCTGAACCGACGAGACCTTACGCGCAGCAATACCCCACAAGAGCGGCAACAAACGTGACCGATTTGCAGCCATGTGCGACAGTGATGCCGTGAGGTCAGAGTCAAACGGGGGCCTGGCAGTTCAGATGGCTGAACTGGCCAGACAGCTTGCGATGCCGTTGAGTCTTCCCGACGTGCTCGCGGGGGTCACGAAGTCGGTTCTCGAGGTCATCCCCGGAGCGGATGTGTCCGGGTTTCTGCTGTTCACCAAGGGTGAGAAGTACGAGACTCATGCGGCGACGTCGGATGTGATGTTCGAGATCGACCGGTTGCAGGTGAAGCACGGCGAGGGGCCGTGTATCGAGGCGGCCATTGATGAGCTGATCGTGCGGACCGACGACTTTCAGCGTGAGCAGCGGTGGCCGAACTATTCCGCCGATGTCCTGAAACTCGGTCTGCGCAGCGCACTGTCTTTCAAGCTCTATACGACCAACCGCAACGCTGGGGCGCTGAACATCTTCGCGTTCGAGCCCAATGCCTTCGACGCGGAGGACGAGGCCGTTGGTTCCGTGCTGGCAGCGCATGCGGCGGCGGCGATCCTGGCCAGCCGTCAAGGTGACCAGCTGCAATCCGCCCTCACGAACCGCGACCTGATCGGTCAGGCAAAAGGCATCATCATGGAGCGCTACAACGTCGACGCGGTCCGGGCGTTCGAAATGCTGCGCGAGCTTTCGCAATCGTCCAACGAGAAACTGGTCGAGGTCGCTGTCCGGGTGATCGATACCCGCGGTAGCTGACGCGCGAACGGCTGGGCGTTGGGTGGTTTTCGAAGGTCCTGCCAGCGCCGTGGATGGCGCGTTCCTGATGAAACCCAGCCAAGTGAGATTTTTTCGAGAGGCGGCTACGAAGTTCGAGGAGGCGGTATGGGGCTCCGCTGCCGCCTGCGCTTGCGCACGGAGGTGGGTGCATCGGTGGCTGGATCTGGTTCTACGGCAGCGCGTGTCCGTGCGACCGCCGGCGACTGAGAGTGGACCTTCAACAGCTTCATTGCTTCATCGCCGTCGCCGAAGAGGGCACGTTCACCGGCGCCGCCAAGCGAATGCACCTAGCCCAGTCTGGGGTCAGCGCCCATGTCAAAGCCCTGGAGCGCGACGTCGGGCAGCAGTTGTTCGAGCGTCGTCCGCGCTCGGTGGCGCTGACCGCGGCCGGCGCGGCGCTTTTGCCTCACGTCCGTACCGTGATGGACGCGCTAGCGCAGGGGCGAGCGTCGGTCAGCGGCCTCACCGGGCTGCTCCACGGGCGGGTAGCTATCGGCACAATCACCTCGATATCGCCGCGCAGCATCGATTTACCCGAAGTACTGTCGTCCTTTCACGGCAGACACCCTGGGGTGGATCTCTCACTCGTTGAAGACACCGCAGCGATGTTGGCGCGCCGGATATCCGACGGTCTACTCGAAGTCGCGTTCACGAGCGTGACCGAAGAGACCGTCATCCCCGGCATGCAGGTCCGAGAGCTGGTCCGCGAGCCGGTGATCGCGGTATTTCTCGCATCAGACTCCCTTGCTGCGTGCCGCGAACTTCCGTTGAGCGCCCTAACGGAACGCCCGTTGATCGCCCTCTCGGAGGGCTCGGGCTTACGTTGGGAACTCAACCGCGCATTGCGTCAGGCGGAAGTCGGCGTCCGCATCGCCTTCGAAGCGAGCGACCCTGACGTCCTCGTCGCCCTCGTCGAAAAGGGTCTGGGCGTCGCTCTGGTGCCGGAATCTGCACTCACGCACAGTGATCGAATAGTCGGCGTCAAGGTGACCGACCTTCCACCGGGCCGACTTGGCATCATCTGGCGAGACGGCGCGGCAATCAGTCCGGCCGCACGAGCCTTCGTCGAACACGCCACTGAGATGACCACGAGTCCGCGCGGCAAACCTCGCAACGCGGGCGAATCAGCCCGCGGTGACTGAGGTTTCCCCGTCTTCGCAGGCGTCCGCTTGGTGGCGCGCGGCCTGCATTCCCTGCCAGCGGCGGGCCTGAGGGGCATCGAGACCGATCTGGTCGAGAATCCGAACTACCACGTGGTCGACGATGTCATCGATCGATTTAGGATGGTTGTAGAAGGCTGGCATCGGTGGGACGATCTTGACGCCCATCCGACTCAACGCGAGCATGTTCTCCAAATGAACCGTGTTCAACGGTGTTTCGCGGGGCGAGAGCACTAGCGGGCGTCCCTCCTTGAGCACGACGTCCGCCGCACGACACACGAGGTTGTCCCCGGTCCCGTGCCGGATGGCCGCGAGGGTGCGCATGCTGCAGGGTACGACGACCATCCCCAAGGTAGTGAAAGACCCCGACGAGATTGCTGCTCCCTGATCACCGAGTTTGTAGGTGACATCCGCCAGGGCGGCGACCTGGCGCACGGTATAGGAGGTTTCCATTTCGATGTTGGATCGGGCCCACGTGCTCAGCACGAGGTGCGTTTCCACCGCGGGCATCTCGCGCAGGGTCTCCAGCATCCGTACTGCGAACGGCGCGCCGCTGGCACCGGTAACTGCCACGATCAAGCGCTTGGGTTCGTTCATCACGTCTCCTGACCGCCTTCGAGCGAGGTCTGAAGCCGGGCAATCATTGCGGCACTGCGCGGCCAGTCTTCGAGCGCAGACAGTTCAGCTGAAGTGCGGAAGGACAATGGAGACAACGGTATTCCGATGTCATCGCGCTTGTGTTCAACGAGCGTAAACACACAACCCAGGATGTCGCCGTCGAGGACCGAAGCGTTCACTCGGAGCTTGATGTGGTGGCAGGCCGTCCCATTCACGACAATCAACCCAGCGGCGCCGCTGCGCCGCACGTTCTGGCGGGTCCGGCGCGAAGCGATCGCCGCCAACAGCGTGTTGCCATCCAGACCCGGCTCAATCTCGGAGCGCGACAGCAGCGCGGCATGCGGATATCCCCGATCGTCGACGGTCAGGAATGGGAATGCCTGCGCATTCACGTCGGACGAAGGGAACCCGCGCAAGACGGCGGCGACCTCATCAGGGATGGCGAGCATCATCGAGCAGTCCTTTCTTGGTATGCCTGGTCGCGGCTTCGATCACGCCTACATCGCCAGCGTCGCCTTCCAGCGCTCGCGGATCTCGGCTCGGTAAGGCTCCTCGAATCGGTTCGCCCGCGGAAAAGAGTCCTTCCACGCAAAGGGCTTGCACGCATCAATGAGCACGATTCCCATTGACATGTCGCCAGCCTCACGCTTCGCCGGAGACAACCGTGGGTCTATGGCGGTAGTCGGAGCGCGCAAGACCTGGATCGACTCGGATGGGTCGACACGGGTGAACATCGCCCACAGCACGTGGTTGATATCGGTTACGTCGATGTCCTCATCGACGACGACGAAGTAGCGGTCCATGCCACCTGTCCGCTTGCGCCCAGCCGCGGCGAGCAATGCGTGCATCGCGTCACCGGCACCGGTCTGCTCAATTGAGATGACCATCATCAGCTGCCGCGCATATGCCCATACACCACGAATATTCTGGACACCCGCAGCCTCAAGGTGGTCCCATGTCACGGACGCCGAGTAAAGCGGAACCGCCTGGTCTCCTGCCGGGACTGTCGGGATCATCGGCGGCGCACCAAGAATGATCGGTGAGTCACGATGCAAGATCCGCTTCACACGGGCCACGGTTTCATCTCCGGCATGTGTGAAGTAGCCCGTCCACTCGCCGAACGGGCCTTCGGGAACCGACTCCTCTTCGACGGGCGGCAACTCACCTTCGAAGACAATCTCAGCGTGAGCCGGGATTGGCAGGCTCGTCAGGGGCCCAGCGATCACCTCGACACCGACGCCGCGAAGCCCGCCAGCCACATCGTATTCGCAGACACCTGCGGGAGCGGCGACGGCGGCGGCGGTGGTCAGGATCGGATCCGACCCCACCACCACTGCGATCGGGCAGGCCTGGCCTCTGTCCCAGTACTTCTTCGCGATCGCGAGGGCGTGCCGGTTGCCCAGCATCCACAGGGAGAGTCGGTCCTTACCCTGCACGCATCCACGGTAGGTACCGACATTGACCCATCCGGTGTCCGGATCGCGGGTGATCACCATGCAGGCAGTCCCGATGTAGCGGCCACCATCTCCGTCATGCCAGCGCGGAGTCGGGAAGATGGTCAGGTCGACATCGTCGCCTTCGATGCTGTTCTCGAGCACCGCTCCTTCGCGAACCTCCACGGGCGCAATCGGTTCGATCCGCTTACTCAGGTCCTTCCAGGCCCGAATAATGTCGATTCCGGGAGTGTCGGCGGGCAATCCCAATGCCACCGCACACCGCGGGACTGTCCCCATGAAATTGGTGAAGACCCGATACCCCTTTGGGTATCCAGGGATACTGTCGAAGAGCAGCGCCGGCCCCTCTCTCTCGGCTGAAAGCTCAGTAATGCAGCCGATTTCGAGATCCCAGTTGGCTCCGTGCACGGTGCGCACCTCGTCTTCGCCCAACTTCTCAGTGAGCGTGTCGATGTAGTGCCGCAAATCGCGAAATACAGTCATATCGCACGTAGAGGTCGCGCCTCACGGGCCCGACCTATCCCCTTCCGTTCATTGACATTTCAGGATTCAGACTCAGCGGTGTGGCGGTCCGATGGCGCCGTCCCGATCGCTGAGTCAACTGTCGCCGAAGTCGAGACATATGTCTAATAGCTGGTTCTGATATCTGCGATCTGAATTGCAGATGTCAAATGGGCGGGGTGCCGGACTGATGCGTGTGGGGCCCGCGTCATGGAAGGTGACCGACCTACCCGGATATGACTGCCATCCCATGCCAACACTGGACCGGCATGTGTCGTCACGGATGGAATTGCAGGTTGACGTGCTACTCGGACTGGAGGCCAGCGCAATCGGCAAGGCGTTGAAGCGGGCTGGTGTCACGCTGCGAACGCCGGTGGCAGATCGCTGCCACGGAGAGCAGTCCGGCTGAGCGTGAGATCTCGGTCCGACTCGGAGCCGGTTCGACTCACAACCGGGTGGCTGTGTGTCTGGGCCAACCGCGAACGACTCGATTCATTGTCAGTGTTAGCCGTGCATGCTCCCGATATCCTTGTTGTCGACGATTGCCTGAGAGCCTTGACCGAAGTCAGGCAAGCGATTACAGAGACATGGTCGATAGCTAAACTCCCTCAAGGAAGGTGTTATGGCGAGACCACGGCGCCTCCTTTACCTCGATACGCGGGGCTTGCCCAACGAGCGGCAAGCGGAAATCCTCGCCGCCACCAATCATGGGGATACCGTAGTGATGGCTACCAGTAACCCACAGCAATATCGCGGTTACGACCTTGAACATGTGATCACTGCCCCCCTCAACGACCACCCCACTGCCGAACGCGTCATTCTCTCAGCGCTGCGCGAAGCTAGACTAAAAATTGATGGAGTCATAGCCTGGAAGGACGGCGAGGTCGAGCTCGCTGCCAGAATCGGTGCCGCACTAGGATTACCAGCAACACCGCTAAAGATGGTGCCCAACGTTCGAAATAAGTTCCGTACCCGGCAAGCCTTGGAGCAACTGGTCGGCGCCAATCCACGCTATCATCCCATACGCAGTAGCAGCGATCTCGTAAAAGCACTATCCGTCACCGGAGTCCCTTGCCTGATCAAGCCGGCAGGAAATTCCGGCGGCCGTGGGATCCGTCGAATAAACAGCGATTCCGACCCGGAGGAGGTCTACCGCGAATTCATTCATTACAACGCGGCACAATCCGAGCCAATGTATCAATACTACAATGACATTGCACTTGTCGAAGAAGTGCTCACTGGCAGCGAGCATTCGATTTCTGGTCTGGTAGCGGACGGTCGAGTGAGCATACTTGCCGTGGTGGACAAGGAATTTGATCGAAGTCTGTCGTTGCAGTATCAGAACGTTGTCCCGACACTGTTGGCGGAAAAAGAGATCGCCAGGCTACTGGTCCTCGCTCGTGCTGCGGTCACGGCAACCGGCATCGACAACTGCGGATTTCACATCGATGTGATGCTCACTGCCTCAGGGCCGAAGATTTTAGAAATCGGCGGCCGGCTCGGTGGAGAGCTCATCAACTCACACCTCATTCCGCTGGCACAGCCATCGCTGAATCCGTACAGAATGTTAATCGATATCGTGACAGGAACCACGATCTCGATTGAGGAAGACTATACCGGCAGCTACCGATCCCAAGCGGGGGCGCGAATGGTGATGCCCCCAAACTTTGGGACTATAGTCGCGATTTCGGGTGTCGAACGGGTACGCTGTGATTCTCGCTGCCGCGACTTTGTCCAGCTTTACGGACCTGGCTCTCAGATGGTCCCACCTCGCATTCAGTACAAGGCATTCGAAATTGGCTACATCGTTGCCCAGTCCACGACCGGCGACATAATGGACGCACTTAACGATCTCGCAGGACGCATCGACGTGACAATGGCCGACACATGCAATGGACGGAGCGATCAATGAGCACCTCCATATATTGGCGATGCCGTGCCGCCCCACCTGCCGCATGTAGGCGAACAACCCCAGCTTTTCCCAATAGCTTCTGCCGGGGACACTTCTGATGTGCACTCGTGGACGTTCGACTCAGATGCAGTAGTCCCCGGGCCATCCCGCGATCGGGTCTCGCCCGAATCCGACGAGAGATGACGTCCGTCCGTCTGCATCGCAATCCATGACGGTGTATCCGGTAGGGAGGATTGGGTATCTGCCTGTCGCAGGGGAAACGACGACCGACGGATGTAAACGGTGAAGTAGCTCGTCGAGGTCACATCGGTATTGATCATGCGTACCATCGGACTTAGTCACGACACCGCCTGGGGTGCTGGCTCCTCCTGTCCGGTCGATCACGACGGTATGTACGGTGCTGGTGCAGCTTGTGTTCAGTGCACGACGGTTGAGGGCTGCCGTGATTTGGGCAGCTTCGCAATCGTCGCCGGACAGCACTACCGCACATCCTCCTGTTGCACCGACGATCGTTGTGTGGGCGCCAAACGATCGCTTGAGACTTCTCCATGTCTGTGGCCTTCCGGTTACGTACACCGGGACGGACCGGTCGACAGCGAACCGCATCAGTTCGGCGGGGTCGTGGTCGTCGACCTGTCCGTAGTCTTCGAGCTGAAGGGCGCGAATCAGCGGTGTGATCACCGAGGTCGCTTGCCGGCGGCACTCGGGTGCGACTCCGACAAGGGTGTTGATGCCCAGCGCCATGAATGGCGCTGCGCGCCTGAGGGTGTGGACTGCGAACCCATAGCGCGGCAAGAGCGCTACGACGGTACTTGGGATTGAGCGTGGCGGCATGGAGGAGTGAAGGGTGGTCGCGATCGTCCGTCGAGCCAGCCAATTGAGGAATGCTGCCATCTCGAACCGCAGGCAGTGCGCCCAGTCGGAGACGGACATTCGATCGTCTTGAGTCTGTGCTGCAAGGCTTTTGAACTCTTGTGACCAGATGAGAGATTCGAGACGCCCGAGGTCAACGTGGGGTACAGCAGTGGTCGGAATGACCATGCCGACTTGGCTTATGCCCGCCATGACATGCGTTGCCGTAGCGCGCCGGTGCCTGAGCTGTAGTGCCGTTCGATACCGTCGAGGAAAGACCACGCGAGGCTGGCTGCTACGGCGGCATGAGTGCGGCTGCATGTGCTGATTGGCGCCGACTTGAGTGTTTCTTCAAGTCTTAGTGTGGGTTTGGCGTCGTGGCCGAGTACTTGGTCGATGGCATCGTGGTCGCGCAGTGCGGTGAGCAGTGCCCCGTTATTTGGATTGGCTGTATCGATTGTCCGGTAAAAGTCCTCGCCTCGGTTGTTCTGACGTGTCTCAGAGAGGCTTCTCTGTAAGAAGGTTGACACGAGGACATACGCTGTCCAGTCTTGGTGAGCGATGTTTTGCAGGAATCCGACGAAGGCGACTGTGGTGGGTAGTGGTCGCATTGATGCCGGTTCTTGGATTCCGGCGTGACGGGCTAACGCGCGCCCGAGCATGTCGCAATGGGTGAGTTCGTCGTCGAGATGCTCGATGAGTTGTGCGCGGATCTTTGGGCATGTGGTGGAGGCAATCGCGGCACCGACGTGGCCAGCTGCGGAGGCTAGATAATGGTAGTTCTCCAGAACATATCCGGCGATGAGTTCCGGTTCGGCCGCCGCATCGGTCATGGCGTCCCATAGATCGTGACCGTCGATGGCTCGCAGCCATCCGGTTACGAAACCGTCGAGTTCGTTGGTAGTGCCCATCATGGTTGTCGGCGGTGGCGCGATGCGGGCAGCGTACTCATCGATGACGGTGGCGAGTTCGCTGTTGCGTAGCGACGTAAGTTCGTTGCCGAAAGCGTAATTCAATCCGCAGACGATATCGGCAGCAGTGGAAAACTCGGAATCGCCCCACGTGGCAGTTTTGAGTAGTGGCGCCGGCCATACCGGCAGGCAGTCATAGATTCTAACCTCCAGATCCGAGTCGTGTAGCGCGTTGTTCGGTAGTAGGTTGTCGGCGACTTCTGCGGTTTCGAGGAGCTGCATTCCGGCGACGATCGATGCGCCCGCCCCGTCGATAAGCGAACTGAGCCAGCGGTATATGGATTCGGCAATAGTCGCGACCGCGTTGAGTGCGCGTGCCGCCGCCGCCGCCGGTAACGTGCCGGCGACGTTGATTGCGTTCTGCCAGTTTTGCGCATGTCCAAAGTGAACATCGATGTCGACATGCCCTCTGATGGCGTCGTTTGCATCCTGGGAGAGCAGCCCGGTGTTTACCAGCATGTCGTGCCAGCTCAGAACGGTGTCAAGCTCGGTGGACGAGAACTCCATGAAGCCAGAACACAGTGCCGCGCTGAGTGGATCGCAATACCCGATGTGGCGGGTGGCATGGATCCATTCCAGAGTGGTTGGCAGTGGTCTCGCCCGGGCGATGAGATCTCGCTGGCATCCAAGCTGCTCAAGGGCGGCGGCGTAGTACTTGGCGTGGTCCCATTCTTCGAGAAGGTGCTTCGATAGCAGCAGCGTCAGTGGACACAGTCCGATGCCCCTCGCCAGGGCAGGTGACATACGCGCAGACGCAGCGGCGAGGTAGTGGCGGGTTTCGAGCAGGTACGCGTGCAGTGGTGCACTCGCACCTGCTCGAATTTCAGCCCAAATTGGATGGCCGTAGACGAATTCGCTTGCGGCGGCGAACTGTTCGGAGGCCAGCACGGTCAACGTATCAGGGTCAATCGTTGCGGCCAGCTCACGGAGGTCGATGGCGCGAGCCATCTTCCCCCACACCGAGGTAGGAATGTTGACTCCCGGCACCTCGTATTGGTCGATCAGGACAATCGGCGTTTTGCTGGATGCCGAATGAGCAATAAACGGCACGGTGCGGTGAAGTTGGCTGCGGGGCTTGACGATCCGTTGACTGTGAGTGGTTGTCACTCGTTCACTCGACGATAGCCGCTCGCAACTGGCTAGTCGCGGCTTCGGTACGTTCGACGAGGTGTTCGAGGACCTTAAGGTCTTTGGCATCCAGCTTGCCGGCCTTCAGATTTTCCCGGACTTTCGACAGGTTTTCAGTCGCCTGCTCTCCCATGATGTTCCCCTCCTGGTTGATGATGGAAGTGCGTCCTTTGGAATGGGCGCGGAATAAACACTAGCTCTGGTCGTCGGCATTCGGAGCACCTTCGCAGCCGCCGAATGCATCCATTGTCAATGCAAGCAGTCCTGGGAAAGAGCGTTAATCATAGCAACCGCAGAAACTTTGGGGCAGCCCGCTTATCCGCGGAAAATGGCTTTCCCGGGTGGATTCAGCTACCGGTGACGCCGCGGCCGCTGACGAGAAAAAACTTGACGTCTTCACGGCTTCGCCATGACGCGGGTAGCGCGCGCAACCTAGCCCGTGGACAACATCCGGGTTGTCGGAATGATCCCACGTGAGCATCACGGCCGTATCGTATGCGCCGCAAACTTAATCCAGCCGAGCAAGCTGAGCTGGTCACACGCTACCAAGCCGGTGCCTCGATGCTTGAACTGGCCAATAATATTGAATGCCAACGCAATAACGTCGTTCGACACCTTCAGAAAGCGGGGAGCGAAGCGCGCCCGCAGAAGAAGATGACGCCCGAGCTTGTCGCCCTGACACCCGCCTTCTAAAGCCAAGATCACTCATTGGCGGAGGTTGGCCGGTTGCTTGGTCTGGAAGCCGGCACGGTCGGGAAGGCGCTGAAGCGGGCTGGTGTCAGGCTGCGTCCACAGGTCGCAGATCGCTGGCACGGAGCGCCATCCGACTGAGTGCTGAAGGCTAGGTACTTGAGTACCGATACCCAGGGGCACAACAAGATTCAAACTCTTCTACGGAGGTCACCGTGGGTGAAGTCGGCTTTCCAACGTTCGCCTGCGTTGTTCAGCGGCGAAGCGGATGTAGGACGATTTGGGGCGTTTGTAGGGCTGGGTTCGATGAGGCCGGCGGCGTGGAGGTGGCGGTGGCTCCCCGACGGCGCCGACGTCGAAATCGTCTGTTGGATCGACGACCACTCCCGCTACGCCCTATCGGCCACCGCGCACCGCCGCGTCACCGGAACCATCGTTCTCGACGACTACCGTAAAACCGTTGAAACACATGGCATCCCATAGTCAGCACTGATCCGACCCGGTGTGTCCGGAGGCTCTGTTACTTGAGTGCCTCCTCGGTTTGAGGGTGCTGGAGGCGATGGTAGTAGAGCGCTTCGACCCGGTCTGGTGTCAGGTCCTGGCAATAGCCATTGGGTCGCTGACGGTTGTAGAAAGCGACCCATTCGGCCGTTGCCAGGGACAGCTCGGTAGCGCCGGGTCGCTGACGGTTGTAGAAAGCGACCCATTCGGCCGTTGCCAGGGACAGCTCGGTAGCGCCGGGATAGAGCGGTTGATGGTCGATGAGTTCAGTCTTGTAGCTGCTGTTCACCGAATCGGCCAGAGCATTATCGAAACTATCCCCGACGGTGCCGATTGACGGCAGTATGCCTTCGAGGGCCAGGTGCCCGGTGAACGCCACCGCGGTCTATTGCGAACCCGCATCAGAATGATGAACAAGATAAGCCAAAGTCATTGCACCGGAACGTTTCCTGGTATCAATCGGGTGATTGATCGCATCGGTGACCAGCTTCTGAGTCATCTCGGTGGCCACCTTCCAGCCCACGATCTTGCGGGCATAAACATCAGTGACGAACGCCGTTTAGGCCCAGCCGGCACGGGTGCGGCAATACGTGAAATCGGCGACCCACAACCGGTCTGGTGCGCCGGCGACGAAACACCGCCGGAACCGATCCGGAGCCCGAGTCGCTGCCGGGTCAGCGACGGTGGTACGCACCCAGCGCCGCTTGCATGCACCACGCCAACCCATTTCCCGCATGACCCGCTGCACCACGCACCGAGAAACATCGAGTCCATTGGTGCGCAACACAATCCATGTCTTCCGGGCACCGAGAACCTTGAACAGTGCCGAAGATCGCCGCAGCCGCCAGATAGCGTCAATAATCTGCGCATCAGCCCGATCGGCTTTCGGCGGGCCACCACGGGCCCGATGCGCGTAATACGTCGACGGGGTGATCGTGACGCCGTACTCATCCAGCGCCGCGCACATCGACTCGACACCCCACTTGAGACCATCAGCGCCCACCCGGTGTCCCTGGTGGGCGCTGATGAACTCCACGACTACTGAGAGGGCCGGTCCAGTTCGGCCGCGAAGAAAGCTGACGCCGCCTTCAAGATCGCGTTGGCCCGTTTGAGTTCGGCGTTCTCCCGACGCGGCTTGCGCAGGACTTCGGATTCCTCACTGGTCTGCCCTGCCCGCACACCACCGTCGATCTCGGCCTGGCGAACCCACTTACGAACCGTCTGAGCAGTACCGACACCCAGCAGATCAGCGACTCGACCCATCGCCTCCCACTCCGACGTCGAATCGCCACGCAGATCCACCACCATCTGCACAGCCCGCTGCTTCAACTCCTCCGGATACCGCCTCGACGACTTCGCTCCCACGTGCCCATCCTTCCCAAAAGAAGAACTCTCTAGACACACCGGGGCGGATCAAGCAGGTCCAGGGCCATCGCCCGGAAATAGCGCTGACCTGCAAAAACTAGTGGTGCCCCCGGCATGATTCGAACATGCGACACCGGCTTTAGGAGAGCCGTGCTCTATCCCCTGAGCTACGGGGGCGGACCGCTGGGAAGTGTACCCGGGGATGTAACAGCGGCTGTAGCGAGATTGTTTGGGCAGGCCAGGAGGGGAAACTCTGTGCAGCATGAGCGCACTGGACAAAGCCAAGCACAAGCTCGACAAGTACAAGGGCCGGGTCAAGGAGAACGTGGGCCGGACGACCGGGAACCGACGCATGACCAACGAGGGCAGGGTCGATCAGGTCAAGGCGAACGTGAAAACCCAGGGCGAGAAGGTCAAGGACGCCTTCAGACGCTAACGACGGTTATCGCTACGAGGCGGGCAGGAAGACAACTGCTGCCGGCGCCCACCCTCTAGCGCAGTTCGGCGATTACTTTCGCGAAGTAGTCGACGTGGTTATCCTGCACCGTGAAATAGGTCAGGCCGTACTTCTCCCGTAGGTGGCGCAATTTGTCAGCGCCATCGCGAGGCGTTCCCGACAGCACGCTGGGCAACGCCAGCATCTGGTCGTCGGATAGCTGCGTCGCATGCCGGCGGGTCAACCTCAGATCGGGGATGCCTGAGCCGTCGTCGGAGGGTGCTGCGGTGATGGCAATGTTGAGTTCGAGTGCGTCGAAGCGTTCGCCGGCGGCGGCGCGGACAAAGTCGATCCGCTCGGCCAGCGGGTCAGCCACCGCCTTCCCCGACCCCGTCAGCCCGATGATCGCCGCGTAGCGCGCCGCGATCGTCAACACCCGGTCGCCGTTACCGGCGATCAGGATGGGCAGCGAGCTGTGCCGCTCGCTGAAGTAGCGAGTGACATGTTCGAGGTGATCGACGCGCTCGCCGGCGCTCGGGAACGGCAGTTCGGCCGCCTCGAACTCCTCCTGGACATAACCCGCCCCCAATCCGAGGTCGAAACGGCCGTCGCTGACCAGGTCGAGGTCGACGGCGTCGCGGGCCAGCAGAGCCGGTTTGTAGAAGCCCGCGTTGAGGACGAAAGTGCCCAGCCGCATCGTCGAGGTCACCTGCGCGGCAGCCGCCAACACCGGAAACGGTGCGGGTGCGCCCAGATGGTCGGGAACGTGGAGCACGTCGAAGCCGAGATCTTCGAAATGCCGTGCAGTGTCCTGAAGCCAGGTGCGGGACTTGACTGATCTGATCCCGACTCCGAAGCGGAGATTGTTGCTCATTGACCCCGATGCTACGACTGCCGATGTTTGGGTGACAGCGGATCGGTCAACACAACTTTCCATGAGCGCATTAGACAAGGCAAAGAACGCAATCGACGACGTCTCAGGCAAGGCCAAGGAGGCTGTTGGCAAGGCCACCGGCGATCACAAGACCGAAAACGAAGGCAAGGGTGATCAGGCGAAGTCTGATCTCAAGAACGCTGGCGAGAAGGTGAAAGACGCCTTCAAGCACTGAACCGGACCAACCTCCCACAGTGGGGGTCGACGAGGAGTATCTCCTCGTCGACCCCCACTCTGGCGCTCCGGTACAGAAGAAACCCCGAGGCCGCCGCGGCGACGATCAGGTGATGGGCAGCTTGGCGAAGACCGCACCGGTCGGCTGCGGTGAGCCATTGCCCGGTTCGACGGTGAACGCCAGCGCGGTGGAATCGCCGAGATCCGGCAGCACCGCCGTGGTCGACGGCGCAACCGCCTTCGCGTCCATCACGCCGGCCGAGGTCACACCCTTGTCGTTGACCAGCCACATCTGGTACACCGTGCCCGCCGTCGGTGGCGCGACATTGTTCATCACCAGCACGCCGGCATTGCGGTCGTGGGAGAACACCAGCGTGGCCTGGCCCCCGGTTGGGATGTCGCCGGTAATGGTGCGCACGTCGGGGGCGGAGAAGATCTCCTGCGCGGTCGACGCGGTCGGTGCCGACGGCCGGACCGCGACACCCACACCGACCGCACCCAAACCGATGACCAGGGCCGCGGCCACCGCGATCAGTCCGCGTTGGCGGCCAGCGCCAGCGGTGCGGCCCGCAGGCAGCACAGTGACGTTGTCGGCCGCGACTGCCGCGAGGACGCGCTCACGCAGCTGTACCGGGGGTTCCAGTGCCGTCACGGCGGCGACGGCGGCCATGGCCTCCCGAATCGCCCTGACCTCGTCGAAGAAGGTGTCGGCGGTGAACGGACGGGCGGCGGCGACGCGAGCCTCGATATCGTCGCGTTCGTCATCGGACACGGCGTGCAGCGCGTAAGGAGTGGCGAGATCGATCAGGTCGTTATCGATGGGGCCGGTGGGGTCCACAGCAGAAGTCATGGCATCCCCAGACAGTTGCGTAGGCCGCGGAGGGCATCACGCATCCGCGATTTGATGGTCGCCAGATTGGCCGTGAGCCGCTCGGATACCTGGACATAGGTCAGACCGTCGTAATAGGCCAGCTGAACGCACTCCCGCTGCAGGTCGGTGAGGCTGTCCAGGCAGTCGACCACCTGTCGGCTTTCGTCGAGTCGGATCACCGAATCGCTGACCTGGTCGGTCGGCGTCTCGACTGTCGAGGCGCCGTAGCGGGATTCCCGGTTGCTGGCCGCCTGCTCACTGCGCACCCGATCGACGGCACGACGGTGAGCCAGTGTCATCAGCCAGGCCAGAGCGGACCCCGACGCTGGGTCGAACGTCCCGGCGGAACGCCAAACCTGCAGGTAGACCTCCTGCGTGGTCTCCTCGCTGTACCCCTGATCGCGCAGCACCCTGGTCACCAGTCCAAAGACCCGAGCCCGGGTGCTGTCGTAGAAAGTGGCGAACGCATCGGCGTCGCGCCGAGCCACCCGGCGCAACAGTGCGTCGAGGTCCGCGCTCAACGTCGTGAGCCAGTCTGTGAGCCTTCCATCGAGCGGTAGCCTAACCGTCGATACGGCGTTCACGGTCACGCTATCCACTATCTGCGTGTGCTTTGGGTGGCCGCGGTATGAAAAATGATGTGCGGGAACAGTATTCGCGGAACCCGGGTCGATCGGTCATGATCTTCTCGGTCGGCCTGGCGCCGGTCGCGTATACCAGGAAGTACGTCATCAGCGCAGGTGAGAGAACCGTCGCCAGCGAGGGCCAGCCGTAGAGCGCAACCAGCCAGATGCCCCACCACACGCACGCGTCGCCGAAGTAGTTGGGGTGTCGTGTCCAGGACCACAATCCGCGGTCCATGATGACGCCTTTGTGCGCCGGATCGGCTTTGAACACCTTCAGTTGGTGGTCCCCGATGGCCTCGAAGGCGACGCCGAGCACCCAGATCGCGACACCGATTCCGAGCACGGGCAGCAGCGCGGCCGGGGTCGGGCCCCCGGCAGCGGACACCTGCAACGGCAGCGAGACGAACCACATGGCGACGGCTTGCGTGCCGAAGATCTTCTTCGCCACGTTCGCGACCGAGAAATCGTCGTGCAGCAAGTTGGCGTACCGAGGGTCCTCGCCCTTGCCCGCCGACTTGCCGTGCATGTGCCAGGCCAGTCGTAGACCCCACACAGCCACCAGGGCGAAGAGCACCAGCCGGCGCAGCACGTCGCCGGTCCCCACGGCGGCAGCCACCGCGGCCACCACGACCAAACCCAGGCCCCACGTCACGTCGACGACGTTGTAACGCCCGATGTGGCGGCCGATCGCGAATGTCACCGCGAAGACCACCACAATGGCGGCCAGCGAGGCGGCGGAAACCACGAGCAGATTCACCAGCGACCTCCCGTCGGGGCGAAGGTCCACTGGTACACGTCGAGATACCCGGAGCGGAAGCCGGCTTCCGAATACGCCAGATAGAGTTCCCACATCCGGTGGAAGACGTCGTCAAAACCCAACGCCGACAAGCTGTTTCGGCGCTCGACGAAGCGTTCGCGCCACAATCTCAAGGTCTCGGCGTAGTGCCCGCCAAGGGCGAACATGTCGACGGTCCGCAACGAGGTGTGCCGTTCGGTGAGGCCGAGAATGGCTTCGGTGGACGGCAACAGACCACCGGGGAAAATGTACTTCTGAATCCAGGTATGGGTGTTGCGACTGGCCAGCATCCGCGAATGCGGCATCGTGATGGCCTGGATCGCCACCCGGCCACCCGGGGTGACCAGGGTGTCGAGGGTCTTGAAATATGTTGGCCAGAAGGCATATCCGACCGCCTCGATCATCTCGATGGAGATGACGGCGTCGTAGCGACCTTCCACGTCGCGGTAGTCGCACAGGTCGATGTCGACGCGGTCGGATAGTCCCGCCGCCACCACCCGTTCGGTCGCGAGCCGCTGCTGCTCGGTCGAGAGGGTCACCGACCGGATGTGCGCACCGCGCTCGGCGGCCCGCAGACACAGCTCACCCCAGCCGGTGCCGATCTCCAGTACCCGGCTGCCCGGGCCGACGTTCGCACAGTCCAGCAGCCGGTCGATCTTGCGGCGCTGGGCATCGCCGAGCTGCTGGGCAGTGGCGGGCAGCTGGTCGAACAGCGCGCTGGAGTAGGTCATCGTCTCGTCGAGGAACTCGGCGAACAGCTCATTGGACAGGTCGTAGTGCTCGGCGATGTTGCGGCGGGCCTGATCGCGGCTGTTGTGCTGGGTCCGGGGCTGGCGCGCCAGCGCGATCGGGCGCATCCGCTGCAGCGTGCGGGGGACCAGATCGGCGACGGAGGTGGCGAATGCCGTTAGGACGCCCGCGAGATCGTCGGACGTCCACTCGCCGGCCATGTAGGACTCGCCGAAACCGATCAGACCGGTGTGGCCGATCCGGCGGGCCAGGCGAGCGGGGTCGTGCAACACCAAGGTGGGCAGGGTCGGGTCGGCAGCGCCGATAACCGACCCGTCCGGGTAGGCCAGCCGCAGCGGCAGCCGCTCGGCGGCGCGATGCAGCAGGCTGGTCGCCACTTTCGCGGACAAGGCCGCAATGGGTCCGGCGGGCACCTTGGCGACACCCGGCCAGCGGGTGGCATCGATGGTGCCGGCCTGGGTTGCGGTGGTGTCGAGGCTCACGTGAGGTTCACTTTCTCGTGCTCGGCCGGCAGCTGCGCTATGGCTGGCTCGGAGGCCAATGGGCATGAAGCTTCGCGCGGCACCAACGGCACGCGACGCAGCCAGAGCGTGATTCCCTGAACGCGGATTCCCAACGCGCCCATCAGGGGAGCGACCGGGGCGACGAATTGCATCCGGGCGACCGAAGCGGAACCGGCTTTGAGTCGTTTACCGCGCAGTGTCGCCACGAACGCGGGCTGATTCTCGCGGTGCAGTGAGATCGTCACGTCGAGGTCCGCCGCCGGTCGCGGGGCCCGCACCAGGTAGTAGCCGTCCACCTCGTTGAACGGTGACACATAGAGCTTTTTCGTGACCATCACCGCGCGGCTCTCGTCCGGCGGTAACAGGTAGGCATGCCGGCCCCCGTAGGTGTTGTGCACCTCGGCGACCACGGCCCGCAACGTGCCCTCGGCATCGTGGCACCAGAAGATGCTCAACGGGTTGAACACGTAGCCAAGCACTCTGGCCTGCATCAGCGCCGTGATCTGGCCACCGGGTAGCTCGATGCCGTGGCCGGCCAGGAAGGCGTCCACCCGGCTGCGCAGCGTGTCCGGGCCGCCGGAGTCGCACGGGTGCAGGTGATCGCGTGCCTCGAATCTGGCGAACGGCCGCAGCCATGCAGGCAGCTCGGGCAGATGGTCGATGTCGACGTACCAGCTGTAGCTCTTGTGCTCGAAGTAGTGATGCACCGGCGCGCGACGAAGATGGGTGATCCGGGTGCGGTAGATCGCGGGTGCGTTCATGCGGTCACCGTCTCCCGGCCGTGTTGCGTGACCGGCCAGTCCGCCCCGAGATGCTGCGCCGCCCGCAGACCCGACGCGGCGCCGTCTTCATGGAATCCCCACCCGTGATAGGCGCCCGCATAGACAATGCGGTCGTCGTTCAGGGTTGGCAGAAGTCGCTGCGCGGCAACAGATTCCGGCGTGTACAGCGGATGGTGGTAGGTCATTTCGGCCAGTACCGCCCCCGGGTCGACCCGGTCGTGTCCACCCAGCGTGACCAGGAATCGGAACGGACCCGTCAGGCGCATGAGGCGGGTGACGTCGTAGGTCACCAGCACGTCGTTGCTGTGGTCGTGACCGGGCGGGATCAGATAGTTCCACGACGCCCGTGCCCGTTGATGCCGGGGCAGGACCGACTCGTCGGTGTGCAACTGGGCGCGGTTGGTCGAGTACGGCAACGCGGAAAGCACGGACCGTTCGGCGTCGGTGGGGTGGGTCAGCATGGTCAGTGCCTGATCGGGGTGGGTGGCGATCACGGCGGCATCGAACTCCTGTGTGCCGCCGTCGAGGGTGGTGATCTGCACACCGTCGGATACCCGCTGCACAGCTCCGACACCCGACCCGGCCCGAACTTCGTGGAGCTGCTCGGCGATGGCGTTGACGTAGGTGGCCGAGCCGCCGACGACGGTGCGCCAGGTCGGTGAGCCGAACACCGAGAGCATGCCGTGGTGCTCGAGGAAGACGAACAGGTAGCGGGCGGGGTAGTTCAGGGCGGCATCGGCGGCGCAGGACCACACCGCGGCGACCAGTGGGGTCAGGAAGTTCTCGACGAAATACGGCGAGAAGCCTTGCCGGGCAACGAATGCGCCGATCGTCTCGAGGTCGTCGTCGGCTTCGTCGGTGGAGTGCAGCAGCCGGGTCGCAGCCCGGTGGAACCTGGTGACTTCGCCCAGCATCCGTAGATACCGGGGGCGGGCGAGGTTGGCCGGTGACGGGAACAGGCCGCCGATGCCGCGGGCCCCGGCGTACTCGAGGTCTCCGTACTTGTGACCCCTGGCCGATACCGACATCGACATGTCGGTATCTCGGGTGGCCACCCCCAGCTCCGCGAACAGTCGGCACAGTGTGGGGTAGGTGCGGTCGTTGTGAACCAGAAATGCGGAGTCGACGCCAACGGTGTTGCCGGTCCCGTCGTCGAGGAAGTGGGTGTGGGCGTGGCCGCCAAGTCGGTGGTCTGCCTCGTAGAGCGTGACCCGGTCGTGGTTGGACAGCAGGTGCGCGGCGGTCAGACCCGCCACCCCGCTGCCGACGACGGCGATCGACCGTCCGCTCATCTGTGTTCCTTGCACACTCTGAATTCGGAGCCGGTGATCCGCCGGATGGGTGACCTCCGGCGCGAGAGTCGATGGCCTTCTCGTTAACGTTGGCCCATGACAACGACGATATTCGACGGCGGCACGATCTGGACCGGAACGGGCACGACCAGCGACGCGCTCCTGGTGGTGGACGGCCTGATCGCTGCGCTCGGAGCAGAGGCACGCCGGGCCGCCGACGATGCGACGCAGCGGGTTGACCTGGCCGGCGGATTCCTGCTCCCGTCCTTCGGTGATGGCCACGCCCATCCGCTGCCGGGCGGGTTGGAGGCGGTGGGCCCCCTGGTGCGGCCGTGCACGTCGGTCGCGGAGATCGTCGAAACGGTGCGCGCCTACGCGGAGAGCCACCCCGACGAGGAGTGGATCACCGGCGCGTCCTACGACGGCAGCCTCGCACCGGGCGGCCTGTTCGATGCGCGGTGGCTGGACGAGGCAGTGCCGGATCGCCCGGTAGTTCTGCGGGCCTGGGATTACCACACCGTGTGGTGCAACTCGGAAGCCTTGCGCCGCTGCGGTATTGACGCCGATACCCCGGATCCCGTGCTGGGCGAGATCGTGCACCGCGAGGATGGCTCTGTGCTGGGCACCCTGCGGGAATGGGGTGCGGTCGATCTCGCGCTGAACGCGGCCGGACCACGACCTCTGGACGTCCGGGTCGGCGCCCTGCGCACGGCGGCGCAGTACTACCTGGCGCGCGGGGTGACCTGGGTGCAGGACGCCTGGGTCAACGCCGAGGACGTCGAGGTCTACCTCGAGGCGGCCCGCCAAGATGCGCTCGATATCCGCTTCAACCTGGCGTTCTACGCTGACCCCCGCTATTTCGACGAGCAGGTCGCGACGTTCGCCGATGCCCGGCAGCGGGTGCTCGACGCCGCATCGCCACTGCTGACCGCGAACACCGTGAAGTTTTTCGCCGACGGGGTGGTGGAGAACGAGACGGGCGCACTGCTGGCGCCGTACTGTTCGGGTCTGCACAGCCACGGCATGCAGGTGTGGGAAGGCGACAGCCTGGCCCAGGCCGCGCGCCGGGTCGACGAACTCGGCTTCCAGATCCACATCCACGCGATCGGTGATGCCGCCGCCCGGCAGGCCCTGGACGCCATCGAGTACGCGATCACGTCGAACGGGCCGCGAGATCGCCGCCCGGTGATCGCCCACGCACAGCTGGTCGACGACGCCGACCTCGACCGGTTCGCCGCGCTCGGTGTCACCGCCAACATGCAGCCGCTGTGGGCGCAACTGGATGCGCTGATGAACGTGCTGACCGTGCCGCGTCTCGGGCCCGAACGCTCGGCCAAGCAGTACCGGATGAACACCATCGATGCTGCCGGCGCACTGTCGTTCGGCTCGGACTGGCCGGTGTCCTCCGGCGCGCCGCTCGACGGTATCGCTGTCGCGGTGTCCCGGCGCACGTCAGAGGGGGAACCCGAGGGCGGCTGGACGCCCGAGGAGATCCTGACGATGGAACGAGCGCTGACGGCCTATACGAACGGAGTGGCCAGACAGGCATTCGCGGGACAGGCGGGCCCGTCGTGGGGCACGATCGTCCCCGGCGCCAGCGCGGATCTGGTCTGGCTCAGTGCTGATCCGCGTGAAACGCCTGCACTTGACGTGCCCAGAATCGAGGTTCGAGGAACCTTCCTTCAGGGGGCACGGGTGCACCCCGCTAGTTGAGAGGAACGAGATGTCTACCGCCCCCGCAGAGCCGTCCTCGGCTGCGACGCAATCGCACGGCAACGAAGGCCATCTGAAACGCGCACTCGGTGTGCCGTCGCTGGTGCTGTTCGGCCTCGTCTACATGGTGCCGCTCACCGTGTTCACCACGTACGGCATCGTCACCCAGACCTCCGGCGGCCGATTGCCGGTCTCTTATGTCGTCACGCTGGCGGCGATGATCTTCACTGCGCGGTCCTATGCGCGGATGGCCGCCGCCTTCCCGGTGGCCGGCTCCGCCTACGCGTACACGCAGAAAACGTTCGGTGCGCCGGTCGGGTTCCTGGCCGGGTGGTCACTGCTGCTCGACTACCTGTTCCTGCCGATGCTCAACTATCTCGTCATCGGGATCTACCTCAACGCCGCAATTCCTGCGATCCCGCAGTGGCTCATCGTCGTGGTCACCATCGGCATCGTGACGGTGCTCAACATCGTCGGCATCGTGTCGGTGGCCCGTGCGAACTTCCTGATCATCGCCATCCAGGCGGTCTTCATCGTGGTGTTCATCGTCATGGCGGTCTCCGCGACGTCGGGCATGGGCAGCGTCGACCTGATGGCGCCGTTCCGCGGCGACGGCACCGCCAACGGGTTCGCTCCGATCCTGGCCGGAGCGGCCATCCTGTGCCTGTCCTTCCTCGGGTTCGACGCGGTGTCAACGCTTTCCGAGGAGGCGAAGAACCCGGTGCGCGACGTCCCGAGGGCGATCATGCTGGCCACGCTGATCTGCGGCGTGTTGTTCATCATCTTGTCCTTCGTCTCGCAGCTGGTGTTCCCGTCGAACAACTTCGCCGATGTCGACTCGGGTTCCCTCGACGTGATGAAAGCCGCAGGCGGTGCGTTCCTGGCCGCGTTCTTCACCGCGGCCTACGTTGCGGGTGCGTTGGGGTCGGCGATCACCTCTCAGGCGTCGGTCGCCCGCATCCTCTACGCGATGGGGCGCGACGGCATCCTGCCGCGCAAGGTGTTCGGACATGTGTCGGTGAAGTTCAGCACCCCGACGTGGGCCATCGCGATCGTCTCGGTGATCTCGCTGCTGGCAGTCGTCATTCCGCTGGACATCCTCGCGTCGGTGGTGAGCTTCGGCGCGCTGGTGGCCTTCTCGGTGGTGAACCTGTCGGTGATCAAGCACTACTTCGTCGACCTGAGCGAGAAGAACGTGCTGAGCAACGTCGTGCTGCCCGTGGTCGGCTTTCTGCTGACCCTGTGGCTGTGGACCAGCCTCTCCGGTACCGCGCTCACCATCGGATTGATCTGGCTGGCAATCGGATTCCTGTGGCTACTGGGTGTCACCCGGGGCTTCCAGCGTCCGACGCCCGTCCTCGCTCTGGAGGAGTAGCCGTCGCTACTTCCGCGTAAGGGTCAGGAACTGCATCGGTGCGCAGGCCACGAACTTATCTGTCACGTTCCCGACGAGGTCCCCTTCGAGTCCGGTGTCACTCGCCAGGTCGAGTTTGCGCGCGGATCCGCCGAAGTCGACCTCGTCGAGATCGACCCAGATGGTGTTGGGATTGGTGGTCGAGGAGTACACGTACCGCTTGTTGGTCAGGTCCGCGACGGTTTGCCAAATCGTCTGTGACACTTCGGGTTTACCGGGATCTGGGATGCGGAACGGCTGGGCTGCATTGCGGATGACGCTGAGCATTCCGGCCACTGCCGCGACCGGACCGTCGGATTTCGGCAGCCGAGCGCTGTAATAGCGGGCGCGCGCGAACCTGTCGGAGGCCAATGTCGTACCGGGCAGAGTGTCGGTACCGCCGAACCCCTCGAACTGTTTGAGTAGTTCGAGCTGTTTGTCGTAAGTCGGCGAGTTGGTCATGACCGTGTAACTCCGGTCATGCCAGACGGTGGGTTCGCCGTCGACGTATTCGATGATCGCCGAGTCGCCCGTCGCGTCGTCCAGGGCCAGATGCACTGCCGGTACGGTCCCCGTCCCCGGATCCGCGAGGGGAACCACCTGTACTTTTGTCTTCTCGACCCAGGCGGCGGCCTCGGCGACGGTCGCGAAGTTGTCGAGAAAGTACTGCAGCCAAATCGCCATGCTCAGCGCGGGTTTCGAGGTGTCATAGGTGCCGTAGTCCGATTCCGTCAGCCACAGGATGTGACCTGCCAGACCAGCTTCGTTGACGCCGTCAACCGAAATGAGGTCGTATGCGCCGGCAATGAGGCTGCCGTACTTGGCTGTCCAGTGCAGCGAACCGCCGACACCGTCAACGCGGTCCAGCCCGCGAGGCAGAACCCAGAGATTCGTCCCCGTATCGCAGTGGTAATCCATGTTGCGACCAACGATCACGGCTTCGCCCGGGCTTGACCTGATCACTCGTGTGCACATAATTGCCCTTTCGGTGTGACGGCGGATCGTAACCGCTCGGCAGCCATCAGTGGAAGAGCCGTGACACCATCTCGAGCGTGAAGTCAGCTGTGGCCATCCGAGGATCGAGGTTGAACTGATGGCGTCGAAACGCGATTATGAACCGCTGCCCGACGGCGGGGGAGACTTGGTGTTCGTCTGCGTCGCCGCCGCCATCGCGGGCGTGTTCATCGGCTTTGTCGGGGGCGCCTTCCGCTGGTGCCTTCAATACGCCGACGTGTTGCGCGTGGACCTGTCCGACTGGGCGCATCGCCTGCCCGGTCCGGGTTGGTTGGTCCCGATGGCTGCCACCGCCCTGGGCGCGACACTTGCCGCGGCGGTGGTGCGGTGGATGCCGTTGGCGGCGGGCAGCGGAATCCAGCACGTCGAGGCGGTCTATCGGGGCGACGCCGCGCCCCCGTTGCTGCGGCTGCTTCCCGCCAAGTTCGTGGGCGGCGTGCTGGGCATCGGATCGGGCCTCGTCCTCGGTCGTGAAGGACCAACGGTGCACATGGGTGCGGCGCTCGGTGCCGCAGTCGCGCACGTTGCCCGGTTCTCCGACAGCACCGTGCGGATGTTGCAGACCGCCGTTGGGGGTGCGGGCCTGGCGGTGGCCTTCAACGCACCCATCGGCGGGGCACTGTTCACCCTCGAGGAGGTGACGAAGTCGTTCCGGCTGAAGACGGTGCTCGCCACCGCCTTCGCGGCTGCCACGGCAGTGGGTTGTTCGCGGATCATCATCGGAGACCATCCAGATTTCCTGGTGCAAGCAGTGGTTTCGCCGAATCTGGGGTGGCTTCCACTCTTCGTGGTATTCGGGCTGGTGACGGGATGTCTTGGCGTCCTGTACAACCGGCTGGTACTGGGATTCGTCGATCACGTGAAGCTGGTGTCGCGGGTTCCCGCGGAGGTCAAGGCGGCCGTCATCGGCGCACTGATCGGGCTGGTGATGTTCATCCATCCCCTCGCGGTGGGCGGGGGCGACTCGTTGACGCAGTCGATCCTGAGTGGGAACACGATGATCCTGCCCGTGGTGATCGGATTCCTGGCGTTGCGGTTTGTGGCGGGGCCGCTGTCGTACGCCGCTGCTGTGCCCGGCGGTTTGTTCGCTCCACTTCTCGCGGTGGGCGCACTGTGGGGACTGCTGTTCGTCGGCGGCTTCGGCGCCGTGTGGCCCGGGGAAACGGCGTCCCTGGCAGTACCGATGGCGATCGTGGGGATGGGGGCGTTCTTCGCGGCGACGGTCCGCGCGCCGGTGACCGGAATTGTCCTCGTCGTCGAGATGACGGCCACGACCTCGGTGATCGTGCCGATGCTCGCGGCCAGCGCCGCTGCGGTGCTGGCGGCCGAACTGCTGAGGTCGCCGCCGATCTACGACAGTCTCCGGGAGCGGATGCCCGCCGAACCCGAACCTGAACCCGAGCCCAGCGGCGGATAGCCCTGCGCTACCAGGTGCGGGCGGCGGCGATCAGCCCATGCACCAAAATCGATGTCGCCCGGGACAGCCCGTCGTCGCCTGCCATCGGGCTGCGCGGGCTGATCCCACGCACCCGCGGTGACAGTTCGAGCTGAGCGCCGCCGCCGCGCACTCGGTTGACGGGGTTGTCGGGGTGCAGGCCGCGCAGTTCGCGCGGGATAGCATCGAGGTCGGTGATGACCTGATAACCCGGCAGCTCGAGGGTCTGGGCGAGGTGCTGCGCCAGTGCCCGGTTGGCGCCGCCGGCCAGCAGTTGCGTACTGCGGCCCAGCCGACCGTAGCCGTGCAGCGACACCGCCACCTCGACGTGTTCGAGAAATGCCGCGAGCCTTGCCGATTCCGCGCCCAGGTACCGCGCCGACGGCAGATGGTGTCCATAGTGGTCCGGGTGCCTGACCACGTACACCGAGGCCCCCGCGGCGTCGGCGGCGCGTTCGGCGATCACATCGGTCATCTGTTCCAGGCCGCCGCCGTGGATCGCCATGAACCCGAACCGGGACCTCAACGTGCTCGACTCGACCACCCCGGGCTCGGCGAGTAGCTCCGAAAGTGATTGCGGCCCAGCCAATGTGGAGGACTCCACCGGTCGCGGCCAGTGGGCGGGATCCCAGCGTCGCAGGAATTCGATCCACCGGGTCGGCAGGTCGTGCTGGTGCGCGCCGTCGATGATGCGCTCGAGGTAGCCGGGCCGCGGCGGGCCGGGGTCGACTCGGTGGTCGATGTACACCCAGGCATCCGAGGGGCCGTCGTCGGTGCGCACGGTCAACCGGTCGCGGCGATACCGCACCGGCACGCCTTCGGCGCTGTCCAGGCTGGCCAGATCGTGGTCGGACAGGTGCCACACCACACCGTGAACTTCAGCCCCGGGCAATGGTTCGATGGTGGCCACGCCGCGCTGGTTGATCAGCCAGTCATGGTCGGCCAGGGTGGCTCGGCGGGGATTGGCGGCCTCGGGGCACCGTGCCGCCATCTGCTGCACGCTCAGGTTGGACCCGTACGCGAAGTAGGTGTGGCGGTCTGTGCGCACTCAGCCCGACACGGTCAGATAGATCAGCACCACGTTCAGCAGCGTAATCACTGCCGCGACCAGCCAGCCCAACACCGAGGTCACGCGGTGGTTGGCGTCCGCGCCCATCAGGGCGGTGTCGCTGGTCAGCCGAATCAATGGGATCAGTGCGAAAGGAATGCCGAATGACAGGACGACCTGGGACAACACCAACGCGCGGCTCGGGTCGAAACCCACGCCGAGCACCACCAGCGCCGGGATGAGGGTGACCACGCGGCGCACCAGGATCGGTACCGACACCCGCAACAGGCCGTGCATGATCATCGCGCCGGCGTAAGCGCCGACGGAAGTCGAGGCCAGCCCCGAGGCCAGGAGGCCGATCGCGAAGAACAGCGCGATCGTCGGCCCGAGGGTGTCGCGGACTGCGCCGAATGCGCCCTCGATCGAGTCGGTGTCGTCTCGGCCCTGCAAGTTGACGGCGGCCACCAGCAGCATCGACAGATTCACTGCGCCCGCAACCACCATCGCCAGCGTGACATCCACCCGGGTGGCCCGCAGGAGGCCGCGCCGGCGCGGGCCGGCATCGGGATGCCCGTGCCGGTCCCTGGCCAGCCCGGAGTGCAGGTACACCGCATGCGGCATCACTGTGGCGCCAAGCATGGCGGTGGCCAGCAGCACGCTTTCCGACCCGTCGAAACGCGGGATGAGACCGGCGGCCACCTGACGCGGATCGGGCGTCTCGACGAACAGGCTGGCGAGGAAGCCGATGGCGACGACGAGCAACAGTCCGGTGATGACCCGCTCGAACATCCCCTGGCCGCGACGATCCTGGATCAGCAGCAGCAGTATCGACACCACGCCGGTGATGATGCCGCCGACCAGCAGCGGCAATCCGAACAGCAGGTGCAGCGCAATCGCTCCACCCACCACTTCGGCGAGATCGGTTGCCATCGCGACCAATTCGGCCTGCAGCCAGTAGGCGATCCTGGTCGGCTTCCTGGTGTTGTCACCCACCGCCTCCGGCAGAGTCCGGCCGGTGACCAGGCCGAGTTTCGCCGAGAGGTACTGGACCAGTCCGGCCATCACGTTGGCCACGACGATCACCCACAGCAGCAGGAAACCGTACTGGGCACCCGCACTGACATTGGCGGCGACGTTGCCGGGGTCCACATAGGCGATCGATGCGACGAACGCCGGGCCCAACAGGTAGACGACGGGGCGCAGCGGCACCTGCGTGTTCTGCGTCAACGAAACCGCTTTCTATCCGGCTGTACGAATCAGAAAGTTAGGTTAACCGAAAACTATGGAGCGCGCGCGGGCAGTCAGCGACCGATGACGATGTTCGGCCCCAACCCGCCGAAGACGGGCCAGCCGTAATTGTTCGACGAGATCAGCGGCGGTGACGTGACGATCTGGTTGCTGCCGCCGGTGGTGCACTGAGTGGTGTTCGGTGCGGTGGTGATGCACTGAGGGAGCGCGACCGCCACGGGTGCGACAAGAAGGGTCCCGAGAAGGGTAAAGCCGAGGACCGCTGACACCATCGCGGATGCGGTAAAACCGAATTTCTTACCCATGACCTGCTCCGATCGCTGGAGCGCAGTCTACCTCCGATAGTGGCCTAACCGATGACCAAAGCCGGTCCGAAGATGTCGTCATTCCAGGGGTACAGGAAGTTCTGGTTCTCGAGCGGCGGGGACGAGTTCAGCTGCACATTGCCCGGTGTCGCGCATTCGGTGGTGCTGGGACCGGCGAACTGGTCGCCGCCGACGTTGGTGCAGGTGGGAAGGCTGGGCGCCGGTGCAGGTGCGGCCGTCTCGTCTGCCGACGCGATGGGCGCCATCAGGATCGCCGCGGCTCCGGTCGCTACGACCAGCGGGGTGAGGTGGCGCAGCGTCTTCGTTGCCTTCATTGCCGGATCCTTCCAACGCATGGCTTGTCAGTTAGCGGGCAGCGTATCCCCCAGCCGGGGCCCTGTCAGAGGTCGGGGATGGGCAGGTCGAGATTCGGAGTGGTGATGCCGCCGTCCACCTCCAGCGTCTTGCCCGTCAGGTAACTGCCCGCGGGTGAGGCCAAATAAACTGCTGCAGCTGCGATATCGAGCGGATCGCCGAGCCGTCGCAGCGGGGTGGCCTGTTCCATCGGGGAGCGCAACGCCTCGTTGGAGGCCACCACGTCGAGCGCGGAGGTGAGAATCGAGCCTGGCGCGATGGCGTTGATCCGGATCCGCGGACTCAGATCGAGTGCGGCGAGTCGCGTGTAGTGCGCCAGCGCTGCCTTGGCGGTGCCGTAGGCGGCGAACCCGCGGCCGGCCAGGCGCCCCATCGTCGAGGTGATGTTGATGATGCTGCCGCCGCCGGAATGCTCGAGCATGAGCGGGACGGCAGCCGAGACCAGAGCGTGGGCCGTCATCACGTTGAACGTGAACGCGTCCCGGAAATCCTTGGTGGAGGTGCTGAGCAGCGCATTCGGCATCGTCCCTCCGACGTTGTTGACGACGATGTCGAGCTTGCCGAACGCCGAGACGGCGGCGGCGGCGAGTTCGGCCGTGGACTCGGGGTGCGCCAGGTCGCCGACGACGATGTGCGCCCGCCGGCCGGTGTCGCGGATCTGGGCGGCCACGGTGTCGAGTTCGGATTGGGTCCGCGAGGCGATGACGACATCGGCGCCTGCTTCGGCGAACGCGAGGGCCATCGCCGCACCGAGTCCACGGCCCGCTCCTGTGACGATGGCTACTTGGTCGTCGAGTCTGAATCTGTCGAGTATCACCGGGCGAACGTTAACAAGCCGCTTCTGCCCAGGTGGGCCATTTGCAAACGTTGGTAGAACATGTTCTAGTTTTGCACTTCGGCGATGGTTGAACCCAGGTGGGGCGAAGACCGTAGTGATCTATATGAGCGTCCAAACACTTAGCCTGAGCCGATGATCGACACGCAGGCTGCGCCTGCCATCGCCGCTGCGGCCGTTGAGTTTCCATCGCACCGGCATTCACAGGATGAAGTCATCGCTGCGCTGGCCAGTTTCGCCGGACCCGAGTTCTTCCGCTTTGCCGCCGCCAGCGGGGTGGATTATCGACATCTGGCGTTGCCGTTGGAGCGGTACACCAAGCTCAGTGGTTTCACCGAGGCCAACGAGGCCTACCTCGAGGTCGCGCTCGACATCGGGGAGCGGGCACTGCGCTCGGCCCTCGATGCCGCCAAGATCAGGCCCGACGAACTCGACGCCATCTTCTCGACCACCGTCACCGGGCTCGCTGTCCCGACGCTGGATGCGCGACTCGTCGGACGGATCGGACTGCGGCCCGACATCAAGCGGGTGCCGATGTTCGGCCTCGGCTGTGTGGCCGGTGCGGCCGGGGTGGCGAGGATGAACGACTACCTGCGCGCATACCCCGACGAGACGGCCGTGCTGCTGGCCGTCGAGCTGTGTTCGCTGACCATCCAGCAGAACGACCATTCGGTGGCAAACCTGGTGGCCAGCAGCCTCTTTGGCGACGGCGGCGCGGCCGTCATCGCCCGGGGCGCGCATCGCATGGTGCAGGGCCCGCGCATACTGGCCAGCCGCAGTCGGCTTTATCCCGATACCGAGAACGTGATGGGCTGGGATATCGGCACCGACGGCTTCCGGATCGTGCTGTCCGCCGACGTGCCGACCGTTGCCGAGAAGTACCTCGGCGAGGATGTCCGGCTGTTCCTCGCCGAGTTCGGCCTGACCGCCGACGATATCGGCACCTGGGTGTGTCACCCCGGCGGCCCGAAGGTGATCGAGGCCGTCGAGAATGTGCTGGAGCTGCCTGACTCTGCGCTTGATCGCACGCGGGAATCACTGCGGGACAACGGGAACCTCTCCTCGGCGTCGGTGCTCGACGTACTGCGGGCCAACCTGGCCGAGCCGCCTGACCCGGGGTCGCTCGGCATGATGATGGCGATGGGGCCGGGCTTCTGCTCCGAACTTGTCCTGCTGCGCTGGTAGTGGCGTGTACTACCTGTTGATCCTGGCCGTCGGCGTCGAGCGGCTGGTCGAACTGGCGCTCTCCAAACGCAACGCGCGACTGGCATTTGCCGACGGCGGCAAGGAGTTCGGTCGTCGCCACTATCCGGTGATGGTCGTCATTCACACCGCCCTTCTGGTGGGCTGCGTCGTCGAGGTGTGGGCGCTGCACCGGCCGTTCGTCCCGTGGCTGGGCTGGCCGATGCTGGTGATCGCCGTGCTGGCGCAGGTATTGCGCTGGTGGTGTATCGCCACGCTCGGCAAGCGGTGGAACACGTTGGTGATCGTGGTGCCGGACGCTCCGCTGGTGCAGCGGGGACCGTACCGGTGGCTGCACCACCCGAACTATGTCGCCGTCGTGGCCGAGGGTATCGCCCTGCCGTTGGTGCACACCGCATGGCTGACCGCACTGTGTTTCACAGTGGCGAATGCGCTGCTGCTGACCGTACGCATCCGGGTCGAGAACGTCGCATTGGGTTACGCCGTATCGACGCGCCGATGACCGGTTACGACGCGGATCTGGTGGTGGTCGGGGGAGGCCCCGGCGGCCTGGCCGCCGCCTTGCACGCACGCGCGCACGGGCTTTCGGTGATCGTTGTCGATCCGAGAGACTCACCGATCGACAAGGCGTGCGGGGAAGGGCTGATGCCCGGCGGGCTGGCCGAACTGAGTGATCTGGGCGTGGACCCTACCGGGATGCCGTTGCGTGGCATTGCCTACGTGGCGGAGCGACGTCGGGTCGAGGCGCGGTTTCGGCAGGGGCCGGGACGTGGGGTTCGGCGAACGACACTGCACGCGGCGCTGGCGGCCCGGGCCAAAGAGGCGGATACCGAATGGATCTCGGCGAAGGTGATTTCGGTCGTCCAGGATGCCGGCGGGGTCACCGCGGCCGGGGTGCGCGCCCGCTACCTGATCGGGGCTGACGGTCTGCACTCGGCAGTGCGTCGCGCCGTTGGGATCGGTGTGACCGCCGGTGTGCCGCGTCGCTTCGGTGTGCGCAGGCATTACGCGGTACCGGCATGGTCGGAACTGGTGGAGGTGCACTGGTCGCCATATGGGGAGGCGTACGTGACACCCGTGGAGCCGGATCTGGTCGGCATCGCGATTCTCAGTACGCAGCGGCCGGACGTGAACTGGTTTCCCTGGCTGGCAACGCATCTCAGAGGTACCGATCCCGGTGCCGAGCGCGGCTGCGGACCGTTGCGGCAGGTGGTCGCTCGCCGGACGGCCGGCCGGGTTCTGTTGGTCGGTGACGCTGCCGGGTACGAGGATGCCCTGACCGGAGAGGGGGTGAGCCTGGCCGTCAAGCAGGCGCGGGCCGCCGTGGCGGCCATCGTCGACGACCGACCGGAGACCTACGAGCGGCAGTGGCGCCGGATCACCCGGCCGTACCGTCTGCTGACCCGCGGCCTGGTGTTGGGCACGGCCTCACGGATGGGACGACGCGTCATCGTTCCCGCCGCGGCGGCGGTGCCTGCGGTGTTCGGTCGCGCGGTGAACGTCTTGGCCGGCTGAGCTATTTCTTCGCCGGGGTCTTCTTGGCTGGCGCTTTCTTCGCCGGGGTCTTCTTGGCCGCCGCTTTCTTGACCGGCTTGTCGCCGTCGGAGGAGGCGGACGATTGCCGCTTCTTCACGCTCGCCTCAAGCTTGGCGAGCAGATCCGAGACGTCCTCGGTCTCGTCGAGCTCGGTGGGCGTGTCCTCGACGGTGAATGCCTCGCCGCCTTCGAGTTTTGCCTCAACCAGCTCCTTGAGCTGTGCTTGGTAATCGTCGTGAAACTGGTCGGGGTCGAAATCGTCGGCCATCGAATCAACCACCTGCCCAGCCATTTTCAGCTCGGCAGGTTTGATCTCCACCTTGGTGTCGAGCACCGGGAAATCGGGATCACGGATCTCGTCGGGCCACAGCAGCGTGTGGATGACCATCACCTCGCGCTTGCTGAAGTCCTTGACCCGCAGCGCCGCCAGCCGGGTCTTGTTCCGCAGCGCGAAATGCACGATCGCCACCCGATCGGTTTCCAACAGTGTTTTCGCCAGCAGCACATAGGATTTCGACGATTTGGAATCCGGCTCGAGGAAGTAGCTGCGGTCATACAGGATTGGGTCCAGTTGGCTGGCCGGGACGAACTCCAGTACCTCGATCTCGCGACTGCGTTCCTCGGGCAGGGTGGCGATGTCCTCGTCGGTGATGATGACGGTCTGGCCGTCATCGGATTCGTAGGCCTTGGCGATATCGCGGTACTCCACAACCTCGTCGCACACCTCGCACACGCGTTTGTACCGGATGCGGCCGTTGTCCTTGGCGTGCACCTGGTGGAACTTGATGTCGTGGTCCTCAGTGGCGCTGTAGACCTTCACCGGGACGTTAACCAGCCCGAAGGCGATCGAACCCTTCCAGATGGAACGCATAAGGCCAGTATGGACTAGTTCGCGCCGATGGCCGGGCGGATCAAGGGCGGTTTGCCAGCGCGGCGCGGTCGCGAGTAGCCCGGTCGGGCAGTTGCGCCCCCGCCTTCGCGACGGTCAGTGCGGAGTTGAGGGCGGCAGCCTCGAGCACACCGCGCAGCCGGTCGGTATCGACGGCATGCAGTGCGGCTCGCCGGTCGGCCCCCAACAGTTCCAGCGACCACAGCGCGTCGATCAGACCCGTCATGAAGGAGTCGCCCGCACCGACGGTGTCCACCACCTGCACGGGACGCGCGGCCACCTGGATGCTGCCCGCGGCGCAGGTGGCGAACGCGCCGTCGCCGCCCATGGTCACCGCCACGATTGCCGGCCCCATCTGGAGCCAACGGCCGGCCTGTTCCTCCGGCGCGACGTCCGGATACAGCCAGCGCAGATCTTCGTCGCTGGCTTTGACCACGTCGCTGCGCTCGATCAGTCTTTCGATGCGCAAGCGGGCCTGATCGGGGTCCTCGATCAGCGCCGGCCTGACATTCGGGTCGAACGTGATGGTCGCCGACAGGTGGTAGGTGTCCAGCAGCGCGGCTACCGCCAGACACCCGGGATCGAGCACGGCGGCGATGGATCCGGTGTGCGCCACCAGTGGCGGTGCCACCTCGGGGGTCCCCGACAACTGCCAGTCGATGTCGAACCGGTAGGTTGCCGCGCCGGCGGCATCCAGCGCGGCCATCGCCACCGGAGTCTGTTTCGCACTGACGCTGCCGCGGACGAGCTGAGCGCCGGAAGCGGCGACATAGTCGGCGATCCGGCGCCCTCGGGCGTCGTCACCGATGTGAGTGAGGAAGTCGACGCCGCGGTCGAGCCTGGCCAGGCCGACTGCGACGTTGAGCGGGCTACCACCGACGTGCTCGCCGGTGACGGCGCCGTCACGTTCGACGATGTCGATGAGTGCTTCGCCGATCACCAGTGCCCGGGCCATCAGAACTCCTTTCGCAGCGCTTCAAGAGTGGACCGCGCGCCGTCGGCGTGCAGAGAGTCCAACGCCCAGCGGTAGGCCTCGACGAAGCGCGGCTCATCGGCGAGATCACCGAACAGTGAACGATTCTCGATGAAAGCCAGTGGATTGTCCTTCTGCGACTGCGCGATCGGGACGAGTGAATCGGCCAGCTGATCCACCACCTTGATCGGGTCCCCGTTCTCATCGACGCCTTCGGCGTAGCGGGCCCAGCTGGCCACGATCGCCGCCGACAGCCGAATCGGGTCACCCGAGGCCAGGTTCGCACGGATGACCGGCAGCAGCCATTTCGGGATACGGTCGGATGAATCGGCACACAGCCGCGCAATCGTGTCGCGCACACCGGGATTGGCGAACCTCTCGATGAGCGTGCGTTTGTAGTCGGGCAGGTCGATGCCGGGGACCGGTTTGAGGGTGCCGGTGGCTTCGGAATCCATGTATGCCAAGAGGAAGTCGGCGAACAGGGGGTCGGCCGCGGCGTCGTGTACCAGCCGGTAGCCGGCCAGATAGGCGAAATAACAAAGACCCTGGTGGCTGGCGTTGAGCAGACGCAGCTTCATCAGCTCATAGGGGGTGACGTCGGAGACCATCAGCACGCCGGCGTCTTCCAGCGGTGGCCGGCCGTCGGCGAAATGATCCTCGAGGGCCCACGATGTGAACGGCTCGGCGACGACGGGCCAGCGGTCCTCAATGCCGAATTGCTCGCTGAGGCCGGCGATGACGTCGGGCGTGGTGACCGGCGTGATCCGGTCCACCATCGAGTTCGGGAACGTGGTGTGTTCTTTCATCCAGTCGGACAGGCCGGGGTGGGCCCGGTCGGCGTAGCCGGTGAAGGCCTCGCGTGCGATATCGCCATTTCCTTCGATGTTGTCGCAGGACGCGATCGTCGGGGACGCGATGCCACGGTCGCGACGGCGCGACAGTGCTTCGGTGACCAGTCCGAAAACGGATATCTCGCCCGCGTTCTCGATCTGATAACCCCCTTCGGTGATCGTCATCGACACGATGCGCGTGCTCGGCGCGGCCAGCAGCTCGATTACGCCCTCCGGATCGTCAGGGGCATAACGGTATTCGATGATCGAGCCGATCACCCGCACATGACGGGTGCCGTCGGGATTCTCCAGGATCAGCGTGTAGAGACCGTCTTGGGCGTCGAGCGCGTCCTTCATCCGCTGGTCGGCGGGCATCACGCCGACTCCGCAGATGCCCCAGTCCTGCGCTTTACCGTCCTCCAGCAGCGCGTCGATGTACATGGCCTGGTGCGCGCGATGGAAGCCGCCGACCCCGAAATGCACTATGCCGACGCTGATCTGATCGCGGTCGTAGGTCGGCCCGGTCACACCCTTCTCGGTGGGCAAGAGGGCGAGCGTCGAGTTGTCGAGTTTCATGACCGCGGTTCACCGTTCCCATCAGTGGGTATCAAGACTGTTGCGTACGTCACATTTACCATGTTAGCCTGATGAGCATATACACGCACCCATGAGCAAATGCTCACGGGTGGACGAAGGGCGACGCGGGTGTCGGTATCCGGAGCGGCTGGTTTGACCGCCGAAGGTGAGTTGGTAGCAACCCCCGTGCCCGCCGCCGTTCCGGCCGGCACCAAGGCCGAGGATCTGCGATTGGCGCTGCGTGCGGCCACTATGTACTACCTCGACGGCCTCACTCAGGCTGAGATCGCCGGGCGCCTCGGGGTGTCCCGGCCGACCGCAGGCCGCCTGGTGGCCAGGGCCAAGGCCAACGGTCTGGTCCGGATCGAGATCGTCGTGCCTGCGGATTTGCGTGACGACCTGCACGCCGAGGAGGAGCGGGCGCTCGAAGAGCGCTTCGGTCTGACCGAGGCCGTGGTGGCTGGGCATGGGATCGATATCGGCGCACCCGGCCGGCCGGAGGCCTACGCCAGCGTCGGCCGCGCCGCCGCGACGCTGTTGATGCGTCGGCTCCAGCCGGGGGACACCCTCGGATTCACCTGGGGCCCGGAAACCATCGCCGTCGCGCGAGCGCTGAGCTCGGGCGTCGCTACCTGCCGGGCCGTCGTGCAACTCGACGGGTCCATGTCCACGGCCGCCTACCAGACCGGGTCCGAGTACATCCTGGCCCGCTGCGGTGAGATCCTGCACGCCGATACCTACCGGCTCCCTGCGCCGCTGTATGCCGACCCGGCCACCGTCGCCTCCATTCGCAACGACTCCGGGATGTCGCGGACACTGGCGGCCGGCGCCCGCGCCGAGGTGATGATCTTCGGTATCGGTGCGGTCTCGACGTCGACGACGTTGTTCGAAGGCAGTTTCCTGGATACCGGCATGCTCGACGAGCTGGTCGCCCTTGGCGCCGTCGGAGAGATCGGTGGCCGGTTCTTCGACGCTGCAGGCGTTGCGATCGCCAGCGAGCTGCAGCGGCGGGCGGTGTCGGTGGCGCTCGAAGACATCCGGTCCTGCCCGACCTCGATTCTCGTCGCCAGTGGCGTGACCAAGCACCACGCCACGCTCGGCGCGCTCCGTGGTGGGTTACCCCGATTTTTGGTTTGCGATATTGACTGTGCCCGTTGGCTTTTGAGCCACTGAGAAGTGAGGTGAAGGTGAAGGCACTACGAAGAGGTGTGCACCGACTGACCGCCTGTCTTACGGCCTCCGGGCTGCTGCTGGCCTCCGGCTGCGCGGGTGCGGGCAGCATGGGGGCATCGGGTAACGAGGTGACGATCGCGCTGGTGTCCAACTCCCAGATGACGGATGCGCAAAAGCTGTCGTCGGAATTCGAGAAGGCCAATCCGGGCACCAAGCTGAAGTTCGTCTCCCTGTCGGAGAACCAGGCGCGCGCGAAGATCACGATGTCGACCGCCATGGGCGGCAGTCAATTCGACGTCGTGATGATCAGTAACTTCGAAACCCCGCAGTGGGCGAAAGACGGCTGGCTGCGCAATCTCTCGGACTTCGCGAAGAATACCCCTGGCTACGACGAGAACGACTTCATCCCGTCGCTGCGGAAATCGCTGTCCTATGAGGGCAACATGTACGCCGTCCCGTTCTACGGCGAGTCATCCTTCCTGATGTACCGCAAGGACCTCTTCGAAAAGGCCGGTATCCAGGTCCCCCAGGACCCGAACTATCAACCCACGTGGACCGAGGTCGCGCAGTGGGCGGAGACCATCAAGGAGAAGAACAACACGGCGGGTATCTGCCTGCGCGGTAAGCCGGGCTGGGGTGAGGTACTCGCGCCGCTGGACACCGTGATCAACACCTTCGGTGGGCGGTGGTTCGACGAGAACTGGAATGCCCAGCTCAACAGCCCGGAAGTGCGCAAGGCCGTCAACTTCTACGTCGATCTGGTCAACAAGGCGGGTGAACTCGGCGCTTCCTCAACGGGATTCCAGGAGTGCGCCAACCTGTTCGGTCAGGGGCAGACGGCGATGTGGTACGACGCCACCTCTGCGGTCTCGGTCCTGGAGGATCCGAAGACCTACCCCGATCTCGTCGGCAAGATCGGCTACCTGCCTGCCCCGATCATGGAGAAGCCGGATTCGGGATGGCTCTACACCTGGGCGCTGGGAATCCCCAAGGGTGCCAAGAACCCCGATGGTGCGTGGAAGTTCATCTCCTGGATGACCAGCAAGGACTACATGAAGCTCGTCGGTGAGAAACTGGGCTGGGCCCGCGTTCCACCGGGTAGCCGGACCTCTACCTACACGGACCTTCCTGAGTATCAGGCGATCTCGAAGTCGTACGGACCGTTGACACTGCAGTCGATCACCAACGCGACGCCGGATAGGCCGACCGTCCAACCGGTTCCGTACACCGGGGTGCAGTTCGTCGGGATCCCGGAATTCCAGGATCTCGGGACCCGGGTCAGCCAGCAGATCAGTGCGGCGATGGCTGGCCAGAAGTCGGTGGATGCCGCACTGGACCAAGCGCAGGAATATGCCGAAGTCGTCGGCAAGAGCTACCAGGAGAAGTGATGACACTTACTGCTGATACCCAGGCCGACGCCGCCGACTCCGCGGTGGCGGAGCGGGTTCGCAAGATTCGCGAGGCGCAGGACACCGGCGTGAGCCGGGCCGAAGGGTGGCGCAGGCGCGGACCGCTGCTCCCGGCGTTGATCTTCATGATCGTCGTCACGCAGATCCCCTTTCTGTTCACGCTCTACTACTCGACGTTGTCCTGGAACCTGGTCCGTCCCGGGTCGCGGCAGTTCGTCGGGTTGAACAACTACATCGCGGTGGTCAATGACAGTCAGTTCTGGTCGGTGGCCCTCAACACCGTCATCCTCATCGTGGGGGTGGTGTTGATCTCCGCCTTCCTCGGCCTGCTCATCGCGTTGCTGCTCGATCGGGCGTTCCTGGGCCGCGGTGTGGTCCGGACGTTGCTGATCACGCCTTTCCTGGTGACACCCGTTGCCGGAGCGCTGATCTGGAAGACCACCATTTTGGATCCAACCAACGGAATCCTGAACTGGGTGCTGTCACTGGTCGGCATCGGCCCGGTCGACTGGATCGGACAGTTCCCGTTGTCGATGGTGATGGTCGAGCTCATCTGGCAGTGGACACCCTTCATGATGCTGCTGATCCTCGCCGGCCTGCAGTCGATGCCACGGGACCAGCTGGAGGCAGGCCGGGTCGACGGCGCGGGTGCGTTCCAGCTCTTCCGGGAGTTGACGCTGCCGCACCTGCGGCGGTTCATCGAACTCGGGGTGGTGCTCGGGGCGATCTATCTGGTCAACACCTTCGACGCCATCTTCATGATGACCCAAGGCGGACCGGGTGTGGCCAGTTCCAACCTGCCGTTCTACATCTACCAACGCGCCTTCCTCGGCTTCGACATGGGCCAGGCGGCGGCCATGGGGGTGGTCGTCGTGATCTTCACGATGATCGTCGCCAGCTTCGCGCTTCGGTTGATCTTCACATCATTCTCCGGCAAGGAAGAGGCGGCATAGGATGACCACTCCGAGCGTAGTGAAGAAGACTGAAAAATCTTCGGCGACAACCGATACGGCGCCGGTGCGGAAGAAGAAATCCAAGAAGTTCAGCCCGTGGGCAGTGGTGGCGTGGATCGCCGCGCTCGGGTTCTTCTTCCCGGTGTTCTGGATGGTGCTGACATCGTTCAAATCGGAGAGTGACGCGGCCACCAGCCCGCCGAAGCTGTTCTTCACTCCGACGCTGGATCAGTACAAGGCCGTGTTCGCCCAAGGCATCGGGCCCGCGATGCTGAATTCGGTCTGGGCCACCGGTGCCTCGACGATCCTGGTGCTGCTCCTCGGCGTGCCGGCCGCGTTCGCGCTGTCGTTGCGGCCCGTCCGCAAGACCTCGGACGCGTTGTTCTTCTTCATGAGCACCAAGATGCTGCCGGTCGTGGCAGCCATCCTGCCCCTGTATGTGATCGTGTCCAATATCGGTCTCCTGGACAACATCTGGGCACTGGTCATCCTCTACACCTCGATGAACTTGCCGATCGCGGTGTGGATGATGCGGTCGTTCTTCCTCGAAGTGCCCGGCGAGCTCCTCGAAGCCGCCAGCCTCGACGGCGCCAGCCTGGGGCGGTCGGTGCGAGAGGTGATCCTGCCGTTGGTGTCGCCCGGTATCGCCGCGACAGCGCTGATCTGCGTGATCTTCGCCTGGAACGAGTTCTTCCTGGCAGTCAACCTGACCGCGGTTAACGCCCAGACCATGCCTGTCTACCTTGTCG
The DNA here is from genome assembly GCF_025822605.1 of Mycolicibacterium komossense. Classification (GTDB taxonomy): domain Bacteria; phylum Actinomycetota; class Actinomycetes; order Mycobacteriales; family Mycobacteriaceae; genus Mycobacterium; species Mycobacterium komossense. The sequence continues at coordinate 156,574 of NZ_JACKTY010000030.1, forward strand.
GCTTCATCGCCGGTGAAGGGCAGTACTGGGCGGTGCTGTCGGCTGCCGCAACCATGGCAGCTCTGCCGGTGATGCTCTGCGGCTGGTTCGCCCAGAACAAGCTCGTTCGTGGTCTTTCCTTCGGCGCTATCAAATAACTCGGAAGCAACAACAGGAGATTTTCATGGCATCAATCACGTACAAGAACGCGTCGTGCATCTACGAGGGTTCGGACAAGCTCGCCGTCGACAATCTCAACCTCGACATCCAGGACGGCGAATTCATCGTCCTGGTCGGCCCTTCCGGCTCCGGTAAGAGCACCGCGCTGCGCATGCTGGCCGGCTTGGAGGACATCGACGAGGGTGCTATCGAAATCGGTGGCAAGGACATGACGGGAGTGCCGTCCAAGGATCGCGATATCGCGATGGTGTTCCAGAACTATGCGCTGTACCCGAACAAGACCGTCGCCGAGAACATGGGCTTCGCGCTCAAACTCCGGGGTGTGTCCGCCGAGGAGCGACGTAGGAAGGTGGAAGAGGCCGCCAAGGTTCTCGACCTGACCGAGTTCCTGGATCGCAAGCCCGCCAAGTTGTCCGGCGGTCAGCGCCAGCGTGTCGCGATGGGCCGCGCCATCGTCCGTGAGCCACAGGTGTTCTGTATGGACGAGCCATTGAGCAACCTCGACGCCAAGTTGCGAGTGCAGACCCGTACCCAGATCGCCGCCCTGCAGCGAAGGCTGGGCACCACCACCGTCTACGTCACCCACGACCAGGTGGAGGCCATGACGATGGGTGATCGAGTCGCGGTGTTGCGTTTCGGGAAGCTGCAGCAATTCGCCTCGCCCAATGAGCTTTACGACCGTCCGGCCAATGCCTTCGTCGCGGGTTTCATCGGCTCACCGGCGATGAATCTGTTTACGGCGCCGGTCACCTCCGATGGCGTGAAACTCGGCGACTCGTCGTTCGAGCTCGAGCGCGACAACCTCGCGAAGATCAGCGAGGCGGGCCTTTCGGAAGTCACCGTCGGAGTCCGGCCCGAGCAACTGGAGATCACCGACACCGGCGGGGTCGAGGTCGTCGTCGACCTTGTCGAGGACCTCGGCAGCGAGGCCTACGTGTACACGCATGCGGGTACGGGCAGCTCCGGCACCGAGTTGGTGGCCCGCTGCAACCCGCGTACCGCACCACGGCTGGCCGATACAGTGCGGCTGCGCAGGCATCCGGAGGGCGCGGTGCATCTGTTCGACCCGACTTCGGGCGAACGTCTCAACTGATCATGCGCGCGCCGTCCGGCGGGCAGGAGCGAAGCGACTCGGGGAGATGACCGAGCTGAGGTTGCGTGCACCGACCCCCGGACTTCTCGGGTTGCCTTGGGAACGACCGCTTTCCGAGTGGGCCGTGCCCGATGTCCCGCTGCGCGATATCGCCGTGGGCATGAGTCGGCACCTGGTGAAGTTCGTCGATGCCGACGGTCATCTCTGGGCGGTCAAGGATATGCCGCCGCGGATCGCGGTCAAGGAGTACGACGTGCTGCGCCGGCTCGAGGACATGGGGCTGCCCGCGGTGCGTCCGGCCGGTCTGGTGCTGCAACCCGAGTTCGAGACGGCGATCCTGGTGACGCGATATCTGGAGGGGTCCTGGCAATACCGCCGGTTGTTCATGCGGTTGCCGGCCGATCAGCCCAGGCATCGGGCGCGGCTGCTGGATGCGATGGCGGGCCTGCTGGTCGAGTTGCATCGCCACGGCGTGTTCTGGGGTGACTGCTCACTGGCCAATACCCTGTTCTCGCGGGACGGGCAGCTGCTGCAGGCCTGGCTCGTCGATGCCGAGACCTCCGAGGTACACCCGTCGCTGAGTCGTGGGCAACGCAGGCACGACCTGGAGATTCTGGTGGAGAACGTCGCCGAGGGGCTGGTCGATCTGGCGGAGCGGCTCGATACTCCGGAATCGTTGCACGGCAAGCTGATCGAAGAGGCGGAGCAGGTGGCCGCCCGCTATGACACGCTATGGGAGCTGTTGCATGCAGAGCCGGCTTTCGGTTTCACCGACCGGTATCGGGTAGAAGGCATGATCCGCCGCCTCAACGATCTCGGGTTCGCCGTCGACGAACTCTCGTTCGCCCCCGACAGCGCCGACCCGAGCCGGCTGCGGGTCCACGTCGCCGTCGGTGACCGTCGGTATCACGCCCAGCACCTTCAGGAACTGACCGGTCTCGATGTGGGGGAGGGGCAGGCCGCCATCCTGCTCGGGGATGTCGCCGCATATCAGATGCAGTTGCGCCGCGAGACGGGCGACGATGTCGACGAGTCGACGGCCGCGCGGCTGTGGGTGATCGAGGTCCTGGCGCCGTACGAGCAGCTGGCCCACGAGGCAGTGGGCTATACGGGCACTGCCATTCAGGCGTATTGCGACCTCTTGGAGGTGCGCTGGCTGCTGAGCGAGAAGGCCGGGCGCGACGTCGGCACCAACAAGGCGCTGGCCGCGCTGGCCGGGAACGTCATCCCGACCGACTCGGCGGCGAAGATGGCGATCGCCGAGGTGCCGACTGCCCCGTTCGCGGTGCTGACCCTCGATGCGGAAGACGGGGCCGACTAGTTCGGCAGTGCGTCGCCGGAGCCGGTGCCCACGGGTACTTCCGGGTTGGCGCCGGGGTTAGCGTCGGTGAACACCTGTGCGGGTGCGACGCGGCAGTTGTTGTTCATCGGTGTCTGATCGCCGGAACAGTAGGGCACGTGGTCGGCCGGTTCTGCGGTGGCCGGCGTGGCGCACGCCAACGCGGCGCCCGCGAGTAGCGCTGCTGCGGCTGTCACCAACCGGGTCATCTGTACAAGCTAACGCCCTGGAACGGGTATATGTGGGGCATGGAGCGCTTCGGACGAGTTCGGCTGACCAACGCCGACAAGGTGCTCTATCCCGCCACCGGCACCACCAAGGCCGAGGTGTTCGACTACTACGTCGCGATCGCCGACGCCATGCTGCCGCACATCGCCGGCCGGCCGGTCACGCGGAAGCGCTGGCCGAACGGGGTCGGGCAGCCGGCCTTCTTCGAAAAACAGTTGGCCTCGTCCGCGCCGGACTGGTTGGAGCGCGGCTCCGTGACGCACAAATCAGGCACCACGACGTACCCGATCATCGACACACCCGAAGGGTTGGCGTGGATCGCGCAACAGGCCTCACTGGAAGTGCATGTGCCGCAGTGGCGGTTCGCGGGCCAGGAGGTGGGCGGAAAAAACACCGACAGCCCCGGTCCGGCCACTCGCATCGTGTTCGACCTGGATCCGGGCGAGGACGTCACGTTCCGTCAACTCTGCGAGGTCGCCCATGAGGTGCGCGATGTCATCGCAGATATCGGGTTGACCACGTACCCACTGACCAGCGGCAGCAAAGGCCTGCACCTCTACGTGCCGCTGGTCGATCCCGTCAGCTCCCAGGGCGCGTCGGTGTTGGCCAAGCGGATCGCCCAGCAGCTGGAGAAGGCGATGCCGACACAGGTGACCGCCACGATGACGAAAAGTCTGCGTGCCGGAAAGGTTTTCGTCGACTGGAGCCAGAACAGCGCGGCCAAGACGACAATCGCCCCGTATTCCCTGCGCGGGCGCGACCAGCCGACGGTTGCCGCACCGCGCACCTGGGCGGAGATCGAGGACCCCGACCTGCGGCACCTGCGCTTCGACGAGGTGCTCGAGCGGGTGGCGCGCGACGGCGACCTGCTGGCCGGGTTGGACGAGGTGATCCCGGCCTCCGAAGATACGGCAGACAAGTTGACCACCTACCGCAGCATGCGGGATTCGGCTAAGACACCCGAACCGGTTCCGCCCGCGAAACCCACTGTGGGGAAGAACAACACGTTCGTCATCCAGGAGCATCACGCCACGGCACTGCATTATGACTTCCGGTTGGAACGCGACGGCGTCTTGGTGTCCTGGGCGGTACCGAAGAATCTGCCGGACTCCCCTTCGGTCAACCGGCTGGCCGTGCACACCGAGGACCATCCGCTGGAGTACGCCACCTTCGAGGGTTCGATCCCCAAAGGGGAGTACGGCGGTGGCAAGGTGATCGTCTGGGACTCCGGAACCTACGAGACCGAGAAATTCCGGGATCACGCTCCCGATGGGCCGGCCAGGGGCGGGGAAGTGATCGTCACCCTGCACGGGGCGAAAGTGTCGGGTCGCTACGCACTGATTCAAACCGACGGCAAGAACTGGTTGGCGCACCGGACCAAGGAGCAGCCGACTCCCACTCCGACAGATCTGGCGCCGATGCTCGCCACCCACGGCTCGGTCGCCAAATTCACTGCCGCCCAATGGGCTTTCGAAGGAAAATGGGACGGATACCGGCTACTTGTGGACGCCGACCGCGGCACCGTCGCCATGCGCTCGCGCAGTGGACGCGACGTCACCGATGAATACCCGCAGTTGAAATCGGTGGCCGCCGGCCTGGCCGAGCACCACGTGCTGCTCGACGGCGAGGTGGTGGCCATCGATGCCTCCGGGGTGCCCAGCTTCGGCGAGATGCAGAACCGGGTACGCGCGACCCGCGTCGAATTCTGGGCCTTCGATCTGTTGTCGCTGGACGGGCGCTCCCTACTCAAGGCGAAATACCGTGACCGGCGGAAACTCCTCGAAACCCTCTCCGAAGGAACGAATCTCATCGTTCCGCCGCTGCTCGCCGGTGACGGCGCCGACGCGCTGGAGCAATCGCAGTCCCAGCGGTGGGAAGGGGTGGTGGCCAAGAAATGGGACTCCACCTATCAACCCGGCCGACGGTCCGCGTCGTGGATCAAGGACAAGAACTGGAACACCCAGGAGGTCGTGATCGGTGGCTGGCGACAAAGTGAAGGTGGCCGCTCCAGCGGAATCGGTGCGCTGATGATGGGAATACCCGGCACATCACAAGAAGTGAGCCTCGACTTTGTCGGCCGGGTGGGAACCGGGTTCACCGAGAAGGAACTCGGGAAGCTCAAAGGGTTGCTCTCACCGTTGGAGACGGCCGAATCGCCGTTTACTCAGCGGCTTTCGCCGTTGGATGCCCGCGGGGTGACCTTTGTGCGGCCCGAGTTGGTCGGCGAGGTTCGCTTCAGTGAATGGACTTCCGACGGTCGGCTGCGTCAGCCGAGTTGGCGCGGGCTGCGCCCGGACAAGTCGCCCGCTGAGGTGGTCCGAGAGTAGGAAGTGACACCGGGAATCAGACGACGAACTCGTTCCGTCGCGGCGTAACCCGCCGGCGTGTACCCGCTCGGCTGGGCGTGCCGGAGTTCATCTACTCCGGAGCCGGGTTCGGTCCGTCGATCAGGGCTTGGATCGCGTCGGCGTAGTAGTCGAGTGCCTTCGCGGTGAGCAATTGCGTTGGGGTGTCGTCGAATAGGCAGATGCTCATCAGCAGTCCACCGATTTGGGCGGCGATCAGTCGCGCGCGCACCTCGGCGTCGGGGCCGAGCAGGCGTGCAGCCAGCGGATCGGTGATGTGTTGCGCGGTGGACTGTTCCAGGTAGCGGCGGACTTCGGTCCGATCCAGCGCCCCGAGCAGGGTGGCGTGTAGGCGCAGCGTGGAGCCGTCCGCTTCCAGTAGCCTCTGGAGGATCTGCCGGCCCAGCGTCGGCAGCGGGCCTTTGACCAGTCCGCGAAACTGTGGGTCGACGGTGACCACTTCGAGGAAGAGCTTCTCCTTCGAGCCGAAGTGGCGGATCACCACCGCGGGGTCACTGCAGGCCAGGGTCGCGATGTCACGGACGGAGGTGTGGCTGAAACCGCGCTCGGCGAAGAGGGATTCCGCCGCGCGGCGGATCGCGTCGGGAGTGGCCGCCGAACGTGGCCGGCCCGGTTTGCGTGACGTCGCGACGGGGTTGGTCGTAGGCCGGTCCATCTCTTCAGTGTCGGGTGTGCCACAGGTTTAGTCAACGTCGTTGACAAAACCGACGATGCGGGCGCAGGGTTGAGTCAACGTTGTTGGCAAAACTAGCTTCAGGAGGATCCGTGACCGAATCGGCACACAGTGGGCCGCACGCCGAGGCGCTGCGGGCCGGCGTCGTCGGCCTGGGCATGATCGGGGGCGGCGTGGCGGTCAGTCTGGCCCGGCGCGGACGCATCCCGACCGTGTTCGACATCCGCGCAGACGCCTCAGACGACCTCGACGGCGTGCCTTCCCAGGTCCCGACGATCGCCGACGTGGCGCGCGACAGCGACGTCGTTCTGCTCGCGGTCGTGACGGCCGACCAAGCACGTGAGGTGATTGCCGGCGAGGACGGAATCTTGTCGGCCGCGCACCCCGGGCTCGTCGTCGTGCTGTTGTCCACGATCACCGTCGAGGCCGTGCACGAGTTGGCCGACCTGTGCGAACGGGGCGGAGTCGCGTTCCTGGATGCCCGGGTGTCAGGCGGAAACGGCGCTGCCGACAACGGACTCACGGTCATGGTGGGTGGTCCCGACGAAATCGTCGAGCGCGCCCGCCCCATCCTGGAGGACTTCGCCAAAGTCGTCGTGCACTGCGGAGACCTGGGCACGGGGATGATCACCAAACTCGCCCGCAACACCTTGACGTACTCGGTCTGGGCGGCCGTACGGGAAGCGGCGTCCATCGCCAAGGCCGGTGGTGTGGCAATCGACCGCCTCCTTGAGGTCCTGCAGAACTCCGATGAGGGCACCTCGGCGCTGATGATGCTTCAGATCCAGGCCAGTGGATTTCAGATTCCCGAGGACCGGGTGGACTCGGCAAACATGTTGGCGCAGAAAGACCTTGCCGCCGTCCAGGATTTCGCGGGAAGCGTCGGCATCGAAGTCCCGATCACCGATATCGTCCGACCCCGCATGCGTGCCGTCTACCGCGGCGACCTTCCCGAGCCCCTCCCGGTCGAATCTTGGCGGCGAGGTCTGGAGATGATGGACCGGGTCTACGGTCCCGGTTACCACCAGCAGGTTCCGACAGGGATCACGATCCCAAGCATCGTGCACACCGTCGACCAGCTGTTCGGAAATGTCTGGGCCCGGCCGTATCTGACGTTGCGCGACCGACGTCTGCTCACCTTCGGCGCCACCGCGATGCTCGGCCGACCCGAACTGCTGCGGACACAGCTGCGAGGAGCGCTGGCCAACGAGGAGTTCACCGTCGAACAGCTCCGAGAGATCGTGGTGCACATGCACTATTACGGCGGCTGGCCCAACGGCACGTCGGTCCAGGCGGTGGTCGAGGAACTCATCGCCGAGCACAGCTCGCAGCACGCATAGGCATGACTGCTTGAGCGGCGTCGTGTGGTCGTCGCGGAAGCATCCCCGTTATCAGCCATAACGATTCACCGATCGCCGCGCTACGCCGTCGTACTGGATGAACTCCCCAAGAACCCGAGCGGCAAGGTGCTCAAGAGGACGCTTCGGGAGCGGTTCACCTCGCTCGGGGATACCGACGTGCCCAGTGCCACGCCCCGGTTGCGCTGATCGCCAGAAGAGGCTGTAGAGGTTCTGTCAGCACTCAGCGCGAGGTGGCGATCGCTTCTTCCATACCCCGCGTGGCCAGTACGTCGGCCAGTTCGTTGTCGGCGACACCCGAGTGCCCCTTCACCCAGAACCACTCGACCTGGTGTTGCGCGCAGGCGGCCTGCAGCCGTTTCCAGAGGTCCACGTTCTTCACCGGTTGCTTCGCGGAGGTCATCCAGCCGTTGCGCTCCCAGCCGAGGACCCACTTCGTGATGCCGTTGCGGACGTAGGTGCTGTCGGTGTGTAGGTGCACTATCACCGGTCTGGTCAGCGCCTCCAGTGCCATGATCGGCGCGGTCAACTCCATGCGGTTGTTACTGGTCTCACCGGGCTCGCCGCCGCACATCTCGCGGACGTGCTCGCGCATGCGCAATACCGCGCCCCAGCCGCCGGGGCCGGGATTGGGGCGGCACCCGCCGTCGGTGTGGATGATCACGACGTCGGTCATGCGGAGAGGATAGGTGCCGAGATCATCGCGGACCGAACCGACATTCCGAATTCTTCGTGCCGGACCGTCGTGATCCGCCGTCCGGGCTGCACGGCTGCCTTGACCGGCGTCGTGCGGTCACCGAAGAAGGAGGCGGTCGCGTCGATATCTGCGACGACAAACGTGAGCCCCCAGAGCGTCGACGGTCCCTCTCCTGTCGACTCCGGCGAGCCGACGACCTCGACGATCACCTCACCCAAGCGGAAGAAGATCTGGCGGATTGCTCGCCCGCCGAGTTCGGCGTCCCGTTCGCGACGGGGCGCTATCCCGATCGCTGCCAGTGACGCCACCGTCCGGCCCAGGTCCGGGGACATCAGCACGACGTGGTCGATAGCGACGACGCCGTTGCGATGGCCGGCCGGGTCGCCAGTGAGACGGTCGGAGCTCGTGGTCGGAATGCCATCCAGGAGTTGGTGATCCGAGGGCAGACCGCCCAACGACCAGCTGACGATGCCGGTGCCATGTGTGCGTCCGGCCAGCCGGAGGCCGACACCGCCGATCCGACAAACACAATCGGTACCGACGGTGAACCCGGCTCGGGTCCACGCTTGCGCCGGGTCGGCGACCTCGAACGCATCGACGGTTATCGGCATAGGCGCGAGGGTACTTCGCTCACCTCAGTGCGCGAAGTCGGCAGGCCGGAACTTCCCGTCGCTGAGCTTGCCCTCGATCTCCTCCAGGCTCTTGCCGGTAAGATCGGGCATGCGGAAGTAGACGAATAGCCACGCCGCAATGTTGAAGAGCCCATAGAGCCACATCGCCGGCCCGACACCGATCCCACTGATCAGAGTCAGCAGGGTGAGCGTGATCAACAGATTGGTGCCCCACAGCGCTGCGGACTGAGCGGCCGTGCCCGCCGGCCGCACTGCGAGTGGGTAGGTCTCCGAACCGGTCAGCCAACCCATGAGTTGCAGGCCGCCGGCGTTGAACAGCATGAACACCACCAGGCAGGCAATGATGAACGGCACCGAATCCCGGCCGCTGTTGCCTGTCACGAACAGGGTGCCCAGCACGAAAAGGCTTGCGGCTGCACCCGGAATCATGATCAGCGTCAGTCGTCGTCGTCCGACTTTGTCGATGATCGCCAGCCCGACGAGCTGCGCGACAAGGTAGCTGATGCCCAGCGCGACCGACACTTCCAGCGCGACGGACTCGGAGAATCCATTGTCGGTGAGGATCGTCGGCGAGTAGTAGATGATCATCTCGATGCCACTGAGCTGGGTGAAAATGGCTATGCCACAACCGAGTATGAGTGCCGGACGTACCCACGGCGCACGTAGCCCGGACCAGCCGCGGGTCTTCGCCGTCTCCTCCTTTCGGGATAGTTCGGCCATCTCGTCTAGTTCGTCGTCGACGTCATAGCCCGAAGGGCGGACCCGTTCCAGGACTTCGTGGGCCTTGTCGCGGTCGTCGTTCTTGACCAGCCAACGCGGGCTCTCCGGCAGTCGCAGGAGCAGTCCGAGCATGATCGCGGCGGGCACGGCGGCGGCGCCGATCGACCACCGCCACGGAATCGCCTCGGACGCACCGACGATGGTCGCGACCACGATGCCGACACCGATGGCGATCTGGAAGCACAGCACGAGACGGCCCCGATACTTCGGTGGAGCTAGTTCGGCCACGTACATGGGCGCCGTCTGCGTCGCCCCGCCGACAGCGAAGCCGAGGACCAACCGCCCCAGGGACAGCAGAACCGGGTTGGGGGCCACCGAGCACCACAGTGCGCCGACCACGAATACGCCGGAGAGCATCAGAAGTGTGCCCTTGCGGCCGCGCCTCTCCGACAGGTAGCTACAGGCCAGCGCACCGACGACAGCGCCGAGGAGGATCGCGCCCGCGATAACTTGCTTCCAGGCCTCGGCGATGCCGAAGTCCTTGGTGATCTGCAATAGCGCGCCCGAGATGATGCCGGTGTCGTAGCCGTAGAGCATGCCCGACACCGCTGACACCAGGGCGACGATGACGACCGCGCCAGTCAATTGGCCTGGCGCATTTGCCCTGGCATCATCCGAATGTCTGGGATCGGTATCGATGGAACTCATCCGGGGACGCTCCTGAGAGGGCATATGTGGGGCGTCACATTCGTACCCGTCCTGCGGGACGTCAAACGTTCTCTCAGTGCTGCCAGCTCTTGTGGGTGAATTCGAGACTGTAGCCGTCCGGGTCGAAGACGCTGGCCGCGTAGTAGCGCGGCTGTCCACCACCCCGAACAGCTTCTGAGAGAAGACGACCGATGACGCTCCGGCTATCGGCGCAGGATAGGCCGCAGGGCGTCGAGCACGCTCGGGTCCTCGATGGTCGACGGGATCGGCTCGTCCTTACCAGCGGCGATCCCGCGCATCGTCTTGCGCAGGATCTTGCCCGACCGCGTTTTGGGCAGTGCGGGAACGACATCGACGAGCTTGAACGACGCCACTGCGCCGATCTCGTCGCGCACCGAAGCCACGAGCATGGCAGGCAGACCGTCACCGGAGGCGCCCGCCTTCAGCACCACCAGGCCGCGCGGAACCTGACCTTTGATCTCGTCGGCGACCCCGATCACCGCGCACTCGGCGACCGCAGGATGCGTGGCCAGCACTGCCTCGATCGACCCCGTCGACAGTCGATGGCCGGCCACGTTGATGACGTCGTCGATGCGGCCCATCACGAACAGGTAGCCGTCCTCGTCGATATAGCCGCCGTCGCCGGTGAGGTAGTACCCGGGGTGTTCAGAAAGGTAGGACCGCAGATAACGTTCGTCGTCGCCCCAGAGCGTGGGCAAGGTTCCCGGCGGCAGGGGCAAACGGATGCAGATCGCTCCTTCCTCACCCGGCTTGCAGTCCTCACCGTCGGCATGCAGGATTCGTACGTCGTAGCCGGGCATCGGCACGGTCGGCGAGCCTGCCTTCAGTGGAAGCTGTTGCACCCCCATCGGATTGGCTGCGATGGCCCACCCGGTCTCGGTCTGCCACCAGTGGTCGACCACCGGGATGCCCAGCTTCTCCGTCGCCCAGTGATAGGTGTCGGGGTCGAGGCGTTCGCCGGCCACGAAAAGGTACTTCAGCGTCGAGATGTCGTACTTGCCGACATAGGCGCCGTCGGGATCCTCTTTGCGGATCGCCCGGATCGCGGTTGGGGCGGTGAACAACACCTTCACCCCGTGCTCGCTGACGACCCGCCAAAACGCCCCCGGATCGGGCGTGCCGACGGGTTTGCCCTCGTAGAGCACGGTCGTCGCGCCGAGAAGCAGTGGCGCGTAGACGATATATGAGTGGCCGACCACCCAACCGACATCGGAGGCTGCCCAGAACACCTCACCGGGCTCCATGTCGTACAGGTGGCGCATGGTCCACAACAGGGCGACAGCGTGTCCGCCGTTGTCGCGGACGATGCCCTTCGGCTTACCGGTGGTGCCCGAGGTGTAGAGGACATACAACGGGTCGGTCGCCGCCACTGGCACCGGATCGGCGGCCTCCGCGGTCGCCATCAGCTCATGCCAGTCCAGGTCGCGGCCTTCGATCAGCTCGCAGCGCAAATGATCCCGCTGCACGACGACGCAGTGCTCAGGCGGAAACTCGGCTCGCTCGATCGCGGCGTCCAGCATGGGCTTGTACTCGACAGTCCGGGACGGCTCGATTCCGCATGACGCCGTCACCACGACCTTCGGGCGCGCGTCGTCGATGCGGATCGCCAGCTCGTGCGGGGCGAAGCCGCCGAACACCACCGAATGCACCGCGCCCAGGCGGGCGCAGGCGAGCATCGTGATCAGCGCCTCGGGGATCATCGGCAGGTACACCACCACCCGATCACCCTTGCCCACTCCGAGCCCGCGCAGGACACCGGCGAAACGTGCTGTCTGGTCCAGCAATTCGGAGTAGCTGTAGGTGCGCTTGGTGCCGGTGACCGGGGAGTCGTAGATCAGTGCGGCTTGCTCGCCGCGACCGGCGGCGACATGTCGATCGAGGGCATTCACACAGGTGTTGAGCTCCCCGTCCGGGAACCAGCGGTAGAACGGCGGGTTGGTGTCGTCGAGGATCTGCTGCGGTTCGCGAGACCACGTGACCGCCTGCGCGGCCTGCGCCCAGAATTCGGCCGGGTCGGAGATGCTGGCATCATGGAGTTCGCGATATCCGCTCATGCGGGCACGGTAGCGCCTGGCACGGGCTGTTGTCGCCAGAGTGGGCGGAAACCCGACTAATGGAGAGTAAACCCCGAGGCTCTGATTCGTATCGAGAATCCAGCGATGTCCGGTCACATGTCACGCCGAACGGGTTAGCGTGAGCAGATGGCTGCGGTGGACCTGGCGACGCTCGAAGACGGTATTGCACTCGTCACCCTGAATCGGCCCGAGAAGCTCAATGCCATCGACGGCACCTTGCTCGCCGGGCTGGACTCGGCGCTCGACGAGATCAGCTCGAGTGGTTACCGGGTGGCGATTCTGACCGGAGCGGGCCGCGGTTTCTGTGCGGGCGCCGACCTGTCCGGCGGCGAGAAGTGGGCCCCACAGGCGAAAACACAGCTGAAGAACACCTACGATTCGCAGGTTCGGCTGGCCGATCAGATGACCAGGCTTTACGAACTGCCGATCCCGGTGATCGCTGCCGTCAACGGTGTCGCGGTCGGCGGCGGGCTGGCGTACACGTTGCACTGCGATATCCGGATTGCCTCGGAGACAGCACGGTTCGGCTCGGTCTTCATCAAGGCAGGCTTCTCGTCGATGGATATGGGCACCAGCTACCTGTTGCCCAGAATCGTCGGTGCCGGGATCGCGCGAGAGCTGATGCTCACCGGGCGGATCATCGACGCCGCCGAGGCTTACCGCATCGGTCTGGCCAATGAGGTCGTCCCGCAGGCCGAGTTGATGGCCGCGGCCTTGACCAAGGCGCGTGAGATCGCCGGCAACAACGAGTACGGCGTATGGCAGACCAAGACGGGTTTGAACGCCGCGCTGGATGCGCCCAGCCTTCGCCATGCCAAAGAGATCGAGAATCGGACTCAGGTGCTGAGCTCATTCACCAACAACCCCCGAGAGGCCGCCACGGCGCATATGGCCAAACGCTCACCCGTCTGGGACGAGCTCTGAATCTAAGCCTTGGCGATGACGTGCTCGGCGAACATCTCCAGGTTGCGGATCTTGGTATCGAGCGGCTCGGTATCGGGCCCCATGGTGTAAGGAATCCGGAAGCCGACGATCACGTCGGTGACGCCCTTGTCTTCCAGCCGTTTGATGCCGTCAAGGGTGAAGCCGTCGATCGAGATCACATGGATCTGGAACTCTCCGGAACCGATCCGCTCCTCTTTCTCGCGAAACTCGTTGAGCCTGGCCAAAAGCCGGTCCAATTCTGCTGGCTCGCCACCGCCGTGCATCCAGCCGTCGTTGCGGGCGGCCCGGCGCAGCGCGGCGTCGGCGTGCCCGCCGACCAGGATCGGGATCGGCTCGGTGGGCGCAGGCGTCATCTTCGTTTTCGGGATGTCGTAGAACTCGCCGTGGTATTCGAAGTAGTCGCCGCTGGTCAGGCCGCGGATGACGTCGATGCACTCGTCCATCCGCTTGCCCCGCCTGCCGAACGGAACGCCCATGATCTCGTAGTCCTCCGGCCACGGGCTGGTTCCCACTCCGAGCCCGAGGCGATTGCCGATCAGCGAGGTCAGCGAGCCGGCCTGTTTGGCGACCAGTGCGGGCGGCCGGATCGGCAGCTTGAGCACGAACAAGTTGAAATGCAGCGTCGACGTGACGGCGCCCAAAGCGCCCATCAGAACGAATGATTCGATGAATGACTTGCCGTCGAGGAATTCGCGGTTACCGTCCGGTGTGTACGGATAGGTCGAGTCCGATTCGAACGGGTAGGCGATGCTGTCGGGGATCGTCATCGCGTGGTACCCGGCGGCTTCGGCCGCTTTCGCCAACGGGATGTAGAACGTGGGGTCGGTCATGGCTTCCGCAAAAGTGAACCGCATGGTTCGATACTAGAACACGTTCTAGTTCACGGCGGCGGGAACGTTCGAGCTTCCCGTGCCACGCTCACGAACCACCGGCGGATACCAGATCGCCCCACGCTGCCCTCGCTCCCGATTCGCCAATGCGATAAATCTGCACCGTTGTGGCCACGCTGGCGAGCACGACGACGGCGGCGATCACGACGGCGACAACAGTGTTCGTTGTGGCGCCGCGGGATTCGCGCACATACAGAAACGCCAAGAGGGCGGCGGCGGCCAGTAGCGCGATCGAGAAGTACAACATGGTGTCGCCCAGGTCGGCGTGGGTTTCCACCGCGGGCGACTCGCCGACCCGGCCCACGAGCCACTCACCCGCTTCGGTGGTCAGCGGCGTCGCGACCATGGTGATCAGTGCCAGCGCCAGTACCAACCAGACCAGCCGGCGTCTGGCCGCAGGCCAGACCGCGCTGATGATCGCCAGCACCGCCGTCAGTGGCGCCAGTACGACGATGAGGTGTACGAGCAGAACATGCGCAGGCAGGCCGTTGATGGTTGACATCCGGGACTCCTCTGATCGGCGGACACCTGATGTGAACGCTACAGAGCGACGAACGGTTCAGATAACCTCTCGGATGGCGTCCAGTCGATACGGTGGGGCGCCGACATCCGCGATCGAGTGAGTGTCCCAGGGGGTCCGTTCGACGATGCGAGCGGCGGCGGTGTTCCCGTCGATGGTCAACGAGACGATGGTCGAGCGCTTTAGTGCGTCATCGGGCAGAGTGTCGAAAACGGTTCCCTGCCAATGGTATCGGCCATCGATCGGGTCGAGGTGCCCGGTCAGGCGGACCCGTACGTCGCGGGTCTGCCCCCCGAGCGTCAACACGGCTGGTCCGTCGTAAACGCCAGGACTCATAGGAACCGGGTGCGCTTCCACAGCCGCCGAGCAATCGGACCCATCAGGCCGACCTCGGTCAGGAAAGCGGCCAGCGGTGCGAAACCGGCGACCTGGACCTCATGCCGGTGCGGGCTGGTGCGCGCCAGCCGGCGGGCCGCCTTGGCATCGAGTCCCGTGCGCCGGTACGGCACCGGGTTGCTGAACAGGAAGCGGAAGAACAAACCACCCAGGCCGTTGATATTGGCCACGAAGAACCGGTTGAATCGCGGCATCTCGGCGACCCTCTTGCGGGCGCCGTCTCGGGCGAACTGGATGTGACGCGCCTCTTCGGTGACGTGAATCCGCATGAGCCGCTGCACCATCGGCTGCAGCTCGGGATCATCCATCATCTGCCTCTGCAGTGAATCGAAGATCTCCTCGCCGATCAACGCCGCCACCCAGAGCGCCGAACCGCGGAACATCAGCGGCAGCGTGTTGATGATCATCCGCTGATACAGCCGTGGCCGAACGGGTTTGGCGCCCACCCGCTCGATCGCCTTGCCGAACATCACCATGTGCCGGGTCTCGTCGCCCAGTTCGGTCAGCGCGTAGTGCGTCTCCTTGGCCGTCGGGTCCTGGTGCATCATGGTGCGCAACAGTGCCTGGTTGAGGATGTTCTCGAACCAGATACCGGCCGAGAGTGTATTCACCAGCTCTTGCCGGGACAGCTCGATGCGTTGCTCCCGCGACATCTCCTGCCATATCGATGTGCCGTAGAGAGACACGATCTTCGGCGGCAGGAAGAACTTG
The DNA here is from genome assembly GCF_025822605.1 of Mycolicibacterium komossense. Lineage (GTDB taxonomy): Bacteria > Actinomycetota > Actinomycetes > Mycobacteriales > Mycobacteriaceae > Mycobacterium > Mycobacterium komossense. The sequence goes on from NZ_JACKTY010000030.1 coordinate 172,105, forward strand.
TCCGGGTCCAGCGGCGCGTCCCAGTCGATATCGACGACCGGCTCGTAGGACTTCCGCACCGAGCCTTTGAGTAACCGGTCGGAGAATTCCTCGCGGGTGGGGCCGGTAGACGGTTTCACCGAGGAGGTCATCGAGTCAGGTCCCTTCGCAGCGCTGGACTCTGCTCGACGTTAAGGATCGGCAGGGCAAGATGTCAATACCCCGGGTATCGGATACTTCGGGTTCCCCGCGGCGCTCGGTAGCCGTCTGCACGCAGACGGCTACCGTTGTCGAATGCGCATGATTCATGTCATCGGGATAGGAGCGGGCGACCCGGGCTACGCCACGGCACAGGCTGTCGAGGCGCTGAACGACACAGAGGTTTTCTTCGCGATGGACAAAGGTGAGGCGAAGAGCGATCTGGTGGACCTGCGACGTGAAATCTGCGAGACCTTCATCCGGGAGCCAGGCTATCGGTTCGTCGAACTCGCGGACCCCAAGCGGGCCAAGGACGGTGACTACCGGCAGGTGGTCGCCGACTGGCATGAGGCGCGGGCGCAGGTATGGGCCCAGGCCATCGAAACCGAGCTCGATGTCGACGGCGTCGGTGCGTTTCTGGCGTGGGGCGACCCGTCGCTGTATGACAGCACGCTGCGGATCCTTGAGCTGGTCGGTCGGCATCTGGCATTCGACTACGACGTCATCCCCGGCGTCACCGCGATTCAGGCACTCACCGCGCGGCACCGCATCACGCTCAACGACATCGGTGAACCGGTGCTCATCACCACCGGGCGGCAGTTGCGCGCCGAGGGGCTAGACGGTGCGGCGGTGGTGATGCTCGACGCGGAATGTTCGTTCCTGAGTTGCCCTGCTTCGACCAGGATCTGGTGGGGGGCCTACCTCGGCACGCCGGACGAGATTCTGGTGTCGGGGACGGTGGGGGAGGTCGGTAACCGGATCGTGTCAGTGCGCGCCGATGCCCGCGCGCGGCACGGCTGGATCATGGACACCTATCTTTTGCGCCCGACGGGCTAGTTCGCGCGGGCGCAGGGCAGCTAGGGAGATGTCCCCGTCGTAGTGGTCGATCACTCGGTGGTCCATGACCCGGCGCCACAGCGGCGGAATCGCGGCCAGCACGATCATCGCGGCGTAGCCGGCGGGCAGTTGGGGTGCTTCCTCGGCCTGGCGAAGTGCTTGATAACGGCGTTGCGGATTCGCATGGTGATCGGAGTGCCGCTGCAAATGGAACAGGAAGACGTTGGCGATCACGGTGTTGCTGTTCCAGCTGTGTGAGGGCCGGACCCGTTCGTAGCGACCGCTGGGCAGCTTCCTTCGCCGCAACCCGTAGTGCTCAAGGTAATTGACCGTCTCCAGCAGGCAGAAGCCGACGAAGGCTTGCCCGATCAGCCACGGCAGGACGACGCTGCCGAACCAGATCACCAGTCCGATGAACAGGCCGATGCTCATCAGCCAGGAGCTGAGGACTTCGTTGCGCAGGCTCCAGGCGGACTTCCCGGAACGCGTCAGGCGTTTGGCTTCCATGCGCCACGCCGAGCGCACGCCGCCGACCACCGACCGTGGGATGAAGAAGTAGAGACTCTCCCCGAGCCGGGAGCTGGCGGCGTCCTCAGCGGTGGCGACGCGCGCATGGTGCCCACGGTTGTGCTCGACGAAGAAGTGTCCGTAGAACGTCTGGGCCAGCGCCACTTTGCTCAGTCGCCGCTCGGCTTTCGCCTGCCGGTGTCCCAACTCGTGTGCGGCGCTGATCGCGACCCCGCCGATGATCCCGACTGTCATCATCAAGCCGAACCGATCGGCGAAGCTCATGGTGAGCCAACCGCCACCGGCCCACAGCCAGCAGGCGAGCACCACTGACAGGTACTGGCAGGGCAGATACAGATAGGTGACCCAGCGGTAGAACCGGTCATCTTCCAGCCATTCCAGCGCACTGTCGGGCGGGTTCTCGGCGTCCGGGCCGACGATGTGGTCGAGCAACGGCATGATCCCGAAGGCCACGATGGGCCCTGACCACCAGAACGCGGTCAGGCCGGTCATAGTCACCGCGAGCCACGACCCGACGACGAGCCCGGGGACTATCGATCCCAATAGCCACAGATACCGCTTGGGGTCCCGCCATCGGCGGGCGGCGACGGGGCCGTGGTCCGCCCCCACGCGTTCCGACTGATCTGCTGGCGCGGGTGATGACATGGCCTCGTTTACCTTGCTGAGTGTGTTGTCGCAAACAATCTGAAGTGCATCGGTCAGTCAATGTAGCCAAAAATGACGGTGCCGTCGATAGGTGGTGTTGTGAGGTTTCGCACGGTCAGGCGTATGTCGATGGGAAATTCGTTAGGTAAGGTCACGATCTTTAAAAATTGACGATCTTGTATCGTTTCGTCGGTGGTCGTCCTATCAGTTAATATCGGGATATTCGCCTAAAGTGCTACGTGGGTAAAGATCGGTGGCGAACTCCCCTGTCGAGCGTCCCGAGGAGGCTGTATGTCGGTGCTATCGCGGAGACGCTTCCTCGGCGCCGCGGCTGGAGTAGCTGTCGGTGCAGTCGGCGCGGGAATGGTGGATCTGGGATCTGTCCGTGGCCGACGTGCCCAAGCCGCCGCCCGGCCCCATTATTCGGCGATCGTGGTCGGCAGCGGATATGGCGGCGGAGTCTCGGCGCTGCGGTTAGGTCAGGCGGGTGTGGACACGCTGATCCTGGAGAAGGGCAGGTTCTGGAACGCGCCCGACGCAGACGGCAAGAGGTTCTCCCGAATGCTGCCTGCCGACACTCGTGCCGGTTGGTTCTCGGATGTCCCGCCGAGCCTGGTGTCGTCGTATCAGGGCATCTCCATCGAAGATGTCGCCAAACACTCTCCGTCGCCCCAGCCCGTTCAGGCCGGGATCTGCCAGAAGACGGCTCATGGTGATCACGACGTATTCCGCGGTATCGGCGTCGGCGGAGGATCGTTGGTCAACGCCGCCATTGCGGCGATTCCCACCGTGGGCCAGGTCCGTGCTGCCTTCCCGGATATCGACGCCGCACAGTTTCTCGGCACCTACATCGAACGCGCGAAGGCGATGCTGCGGATCAACTACCGCGATATGGACTGGTTTGAGCGGACCCCGTACTTTCAGTACGCACGCGTCGGCCGTAAGTATGCCGAAGCGGCCGGATACCAGGTCGACTACAACGGCAGCGCATACTCCTTCGACTACATGAAACAAGAAGAGGCTGGACAGGTTCCCCGTTCGGCGCTCGACTTCGAGCAGCAGTACGGCAACAATTACGGCCGATTCGGCAGCGTCGACCAGACCTACATCGCCGCCGCGCTGGCAACCGGAAACGTCAGCATCCGCAGCCTCACCGAAGTAACCGGAATTCGGCGGGAGCGCTCGGGGGAGTACGTGGTGTCCACCCGGGAGATCGACCGGTGGGGACACGAGCTCGGGCGCCACGAAATAGGCTGCCAGCAACTGCATCTCAATGCCGGCGTGCTCGGCACCGCCGAGATCCTGCTGCGCGCACGCGATACCGGAGCGCTGCCGCACCTGAGTGACGAGATCGGCCGCGGCTACGGTAACAACGGCGACGTCATGGTTGCGCACCGGCTGAACGAAAGCGATCCGGCGGGAACGCAGCAGTCCCTGCTGGGGATGATCAACATCGACGGCCGTGACGACCCCGTCAACCCGGTCTATGCCAGCATGTTCTCGATTCCGCTTCCGGTCGAGACGTTCGCCCTCGGCTACTACGTCATGGTCAAGACCGGCGATCGCGCCGATATCGCCTACGACCGGAGCACGGATTCGGTCGGCATCAACTGGCCCGCGGAGAACACCGATCACCTCCGGGTGCGGGCCAAAGCCGTGTTCGACAAGGTGACCGGCGCCAATGGGGTGGACTACCGCGACGATATCTTCGAGGGACGGGTCTTCGCGCCCAACACCGTGCACCCGCTGGGCGGGTGCGTGCGGGGCAAAGCGACCGACAGCTACGGGCGGGTCAACGGCTACGACAACTTGTTCGTCAACGATGCGTCCTTGATCCCCGGCTACATCGGATGCAACCCGTTCATGTCGATCACCGCGCTCGCGGAACGCAATATCGAGGGAATTCTGCAAGGCCGCACCTGATCCAGGCAAACTGGTGCAGTGCCCGAACTCCCCGAGGTCGAAGCCCTGGCCGATCACCTGCGCAGGCACGCCGTCGGACTGACCGTCGGACGAGTCGACATCGCCTCGCTGTCGGTGCTCAAGACGTTCGATCCGCCGGTGTCGGCGCTGATCGGGGGCACGGTCACCGGAGCGCACCGGTGGGCGAAGTACCTCGGCCTGCAGGTCGGTGACCTGCATCTGATCACCCATCTGTCCCGCGCCGGCTGGCTGCGCTGGTCGGACAAGCTCTCGCCGGCACCGCTGAAACCGGGCAAGGGCCCGATCGCGCTACGGGTGCGGCTGTCGGATCCCGCGAACCCCGAGGACGCCCCCGGGTTCGACCTGACCGAGGCCGGCACGCAGAAGCGGCTGGCGGTGTGGCTGGTCGACGATCCCATGAAAGTGCCGCAGATCGCCGCGCTCGGCCCCGACGCGTTATCGCTGGGGCCCGGGGAGTTGGCTGCGGCGCTGCAAGGCAACGGTGGCCGGATCAAGACGGTGATCACCGATCAAAAGGTGATCGCGGGTATCGGCAACGCCTACAGCGACGAGATCCTGCACGTGGCCAAACTGTCGCCCTTCGCGACAGCAGGCAAGCTGACCGACGCGCAGTTGTCGGCATTGCACGACGCGATGATCTCGGTGCTGACCGATGCCGTGGTCCGCTCCGTCGGCCAGGGCGCCGCCATGTTGAAGGGGGAGAAGCGATCCGGTCTGCGCGTACATGCCAAGACCGGTCTGCCCTGCCCGGTCTGCGGTGACACCGTGCGGGAAGTGTCGTTCGTCGACAAGTCCTTCCAGTATTGCCCGACCTGCCAGACCGGCGGCAGAATCCTGGCCGACCGGCGAATGAGCAAGCTGCTCAAATAGTTTCGTCCTGTAAATCATCACCGCTGCGCTGCCACCAGTAGATCCGCAGTTCCGGACCGCCGGCTAGCTGCAGTAGGAATGGGTGGCGAAGCCCAGTGCCTGCTGGTAGAGGCCGTCGAGCTGGCGGGCGCCGATGACGGCCGACGTGGCGCTGGCGAGCTCGCCCCAGCAGTCCGGGCCGTGTAGCGAACCCCATTGCAGGGCAATCTCGTTCACCATCGTCTTGTTGAATCCGTCGATCGCGGAGCGGGAAGCCGAGAGATCGGGTGCGGTGTCCGGCGCCGAGGCCGGGTCGAACTTCCACTGGCTGAAGCGGGCGTATTCGACCCCCTCGGTGGCATTGATCTGATCGCCGAAGACGCGCTTGACGTATCCGGTGTCGATCCGGTGTGCGGCGGCATCGGCGCCGACGTTGTCCAGTACCACCTTGACCCGGGGCGGGTCGGTGATCGGACCGCCGTCGATCCACTTGTAGGCGGCGACAGCATCCGCGGTCAGCAGTCGTTGAGCTGCGGCGTCCACCAGGTTGTAGAACGGGCTGGGGGTCTCTGCTTGTGCGTTCGGGACGGCGCCGACAACGCCGAACAGCACGGCTGCGGCGGTGGCGAGCGGAGCGACGGACAAACGGGTCATTGCTCCATCATCGCTGGCCCTGGCTACGCTGCAGCGGTGGCTCGCCAAAAGATCCTGATCACGGGCGCCAGCTCCGGCCTCGGTGCCGGCATGGCGCGGGCGTTCGCCGCCAAGGGCCGTGACCTCGCATTGTGTGCACGTCGGCTGGACAACCTCGAGGCGCTCAAAGCCGAGATTGCGCAGAGCCATCCGAACGTGACCGTCGCGATCGCGGCACTCGACGTCAACGATCACGACCAGGTGCCCAAGGTCTTCACCGAACTCGCCGAACAACTCGGCGGTATCGACCGTGTCATCGTGAATGCGGGAATCGGCAAGGGCGCTCGGCTGGGGTCGGGCAAATCGTGGGCCAACAAGGCCACCATCGAAACGAACCTGGTCTCCGCGCTGGTGCAGATCGAGAGCGCGCTGGAGATGTTCACCAGCGCCGGATCCGGTCACCTGGTGCTGATCTCGTCGGTGCTGGGCAACAAAGGTATGCCGGGGGTCAAGGCCGCCTACGCCGCCAGCAAGGCCGGTGTGTCGTCACTGGGTGAATCGCTGCGCGCCGAGTACGCCACCGGACCGATCCGGGTGACGGTCGTCGAACCCGGCTACATCGAATCGGAGATGACGGCGAAATCCGCGACGACGCAGTTGATGGTCGACAACGAGACCGGGGTTCGGGCGATGGTCGGCGCGATCGAGCGGGAAGCCGGACGGGCCGTGGTGCCCGCCTGGCCGTGGATCCCGCTGGTCGCACTGTTGAAGGTCTTGCCGCCGCGGTTCGCGCGGTACTTCGCTAGCTGACCCGGCTGTGCCGATAGGCCGGGCCCGTCTTTCGCCAGGGGCTTCGCCGAACCTGGCTCAGTCGACCCGGCCTCGCTCGGTCCGGTACTTGCGCACCAGCGCATCCGTCGAGCTGTCGGACTGCTCGGCCGGTGAGTCGTCTCCTGTGATCATCGGCAGCAGCGCCTTGGCCTGGGTTTTGCCCAGCTCAACACCCCACTGGTCGAACGAGTCGATACCCCACACGACGCCCTCGGTGAACACCTGATGCTCGTAGAGCGCGATCAACTGCCCCACGATCGACGGGGTCAGACGGGTGGCCAGAATCGACGTCGACGGGCGGTTACCCGGCATCACCTTGTGCGGCACCACTTCTGGTGGGGTGCCCTCGTCGGCAATGGCCTCCGCCGTCTTGCCGAACGCCAGCACCTGGGTCTGTGCGAAGAAGTTGCTCATCAGCAGGTCGTGCATGCTGCCGGTGCCGTCGGCTGTCGGCAGGTCGTCCGTCGGCTGCGAGAACCCGATGAAATCGGCGGGCACCAGCCGGGTGCCCTGGTGCAGCAGCTGATAGAAGGCGTGCTGGCCGTTGGTTCCTGGTTCGCCCCAGAAGATTTCGCCGGTGTCGGTGACCACCGGGGAGCCGTCACGGCGCACCGATTTGCCGTTGGATTCCATCGTCAACTGCTGCAGATAGGCGGCGAACCGGGACAGATCGTTGGAGTACGGCAGCACCGCGCGGGACTGGGCGCCGAAGAAATCGGAATACCACAACCCGATCAAACCGAGCAGCGCCGGCGCGTTCTCTGCCAGCGGTGCGGTGCGGAAATGCTCGTCGACGAGATGGAACCCGGACAGGAAATCGGCGAAGGCCTCTCTGCCGATGACGGCCATCACCGACAGGCCGATGGCCGAGTCCACCGAGTAGCGGCCGCCGACCCAGTCCCAGAAGCCGAACATGTTGTCGGTGTCGATCCCGAATTCGTCGACCAGTTTTTTGTTCGTGGACACCGCGACGAAATGCTTGCTGACGGCGGCATCACCGAGTTTGTCGGTCAGCCAGCGGCGTGCGGCGGTGGCATTCGTCAGAGTCTCCAAAGTGGAGAACGTCTTCGACGCGACGATGAAAAGCGTTGTAGCCGGTTCTAATCCATCGAGCTTGGCGACCAGGTCGGCCGGGTCGACATTGGAGACGAAACGCGCCGAGATACCCGCGTCGGCGTAGTGCCGCAGCGCGTCGTACACCATCACCGGCCCCAGATCCGACCCGCCGATACCGATGTTGACCACGGTCTTGATCCGCTCACCGGTCGCGCCGGCCCACTCGCCGTTGCGCAGCTTGTCGGTGAACTCACCCATCGCATCGAGGACCGAGTGCACCTCTGCCACGACGTCCTGGCCGTCGACCACCAGCGTCGCATCGCGTGGCAGCCGCAGGGCCGTATGCAGAACGGCACGGTTCTCGGAGGTGTTGATGTGCTTGCCGGCGAACATCGCGTCGCGGCGCCCTTCCAGATCGGCGGTTTTCGCCAGCTCGATCAGGAGTGCGAGGGTCTCGCGGGTGACTCGGTGCTTGCTGTAATCGATGTACATATCGCCGACCGTCAGTGTCAGCTCACGCCCACGGGCGGGGTCCTCGGCGAACAGTTCGGTGAGGTGCTTACCGCCGATTTCCTCGTGATGCCGGACCAACGCGGTCCACGCGGGGGTCTGTGTGATGTCGGGGATATCGGATTTCAGGCTGGTGTCGGCAGACATACCCCGACCCTAGTGCGGCATGGCATCCGAAGGAGTAAATGATTGATGCATGGACACCGAAAAGCTCCTGTCATCCGTACCCACCGGCTTGTGGATCGGAGGTGAGGAGCGCGCAAGCTCCTCGACATTCGAAGTTTTCAACCCCGCGACCGACGAAGTGCTGCTGAGCATTGCCGATGCCACGCCCGCCGACGGGATCGACGCACTCGACGCCGCGGCCGCCGTCCAGGCGGACTGGGCCGCCACCCCGGCGCGCGAACGCGGCGAGATCCTGCGCTCGGTCTTCGAGACGATCACCGCCCGCGCCGAGGAATTTGCGACGCTGATGACCCTGGAGATGGGCAAGGTTCTCGCCGAGAGCAGGGGTGAGGTCAAATACGGCGCCGAATTCTTCCGCTGGTTCGCCGAGGAGGCCGTGCGCATCGGCGGCCGCTACACCAAGAGTCCGGCGGGCACGGGCCGCATCATCGTCACCAAGCAAGCCGTCGGACCGTGTCTGGCGATCACGCCGTGGAACTTCCCGTTGGCCATGGGCACCCGCAAGATCGGTCCGGCGATGGCCGCCGGGTGCACCATGATCATCAAACCGGCCGCTGAGACCCCGCTGACGATGCTGCTGCTGGCCAAGCTGATGGACGAGGCCGGCCTGCCCAAGGGCGTGCTCTCCATCCTCCCGACCTCGAAGCCCGGCGATCTGACGACCGCGCTGATCGACGACGGCCGGTTACGCAAGCTCACCTTCACCGGCTCTACCGGGGTGGGCAAGATGCTGGCCAAGCAGAGCAGCGACAAGCTGCTGCGACTGTCGATGGAGCTGGGCGGCAACGCGCCGTTCATCGTCTTCGACGACGCCGATGTCGACGCCGCAGTCGATGGCGCCATCCTGGCCAAGATGCGTAATGGCGGCGAGGCCTGCACCGCGTCGAACCGCTTCCACGTTGCCAACGCGGTGCGCGCTGAGTTCACCGAGAAGCTCGTCAAGCGGATGAGCGAATTCACCCTGGGCAACGGGCTGGACAAGTCGTCGACCCTGGGGCCGTTGATCAACGCCAAGCAGGTCGGCACCGTCGAGGACTTGGTGTCCGACGCAGTGTCCAAGGGCGCGACGGTCGCGGTCGGCGGCGTCGCACCGGGCGGACCGGGCTTCTTCTTCCCGGCCACCGTGTTGGACGGGGTGTCCGCGGACGCCCGCATCCTCAAGGAGGAGGTCTTCGGGCCCGTCGCGCCGGTCATCGGGTTCGACACCGAGGAAGAGGGGATCGCGGCGGCCAATGACACCGAATACGGTTTGGCCGCATACATCTACACCCAGGGCCTCGACCGTGCGCTGCGGGTCGCCGAGGCGATCGAGGCGGGCATGGTCGGTGTCAACCGCGGGGTGATCTCCGATCCCGCTGCACCGTTCGGCGGCGTCAAGCAGTCCGGCTTCGGCCGGGAAGGCGGCACCGAGGGCATCGAGGAGTACCTCGACACCAAGTACATCGCGCTGACGTAGTCGTGACTTCGGCGTGCCCCTCGCCGCTGACCGGGCGGGGGCACGCCGAAATCGCAAGAAGTCAGTGGCCGAGGCGGCCGCGGCCCAACCGCAGCAGCAACATCGCCAGGTCTTTGCCCTCGGGGCCCAGTGCGCTGTAGCGCTCGATGACCTTCATCTCGCGGCTGTGCACCAGCCGGGTGCCACCGGAGGCCATCCGGGCTTTGCCGATCGTCTGGGATACCTCGGTGCGGCGCTGGACCGCGGCGAGGATGGTGGCGTCGAGCTGATCGATTTCGAGGCGGAGTGAGTCGATATCGAGCTCGGTGGCTGCGTTCGTCTGGACCGTCATCGGTTCGTTCTCTCTGTGTGGAGGTTCTGGTGTGGTAATTTCCGGGTTCCTTCCGGGGCCTCTACACAAGAGTCGAGCCCCGGATCCGGTTGCGGACCGCGGGGCTGAAGGGAAAGCAGCTAAACCACGGGGACCGCTGGCCGGTACCCGTAAAAAAATCGAAGCTGCGCATCAAGCACCAATCGAGTGTGCCACTAAGGGTCGCGCCAGCGCAAAAAGTGTCGCCGAGCGGCGGTAAGTTGGGTCAGACATGAGTGTGGACGTGATGGATACCCAAGCTTCAGAACTACTGGACGGGCTCAACCCCCAGCAGCGGCAGGCGGTGCTGCACGAAGGAACGCCGCTGTTGATCGTGGCCGGCGCCGGTTCCGGCAAGACCGCGGTGCTGACGCGGCGCATCGCCTATCTGTTGGCCGCCCGCGATGTCGGGGTCGGTCAGGTACTGGCGATCACGTTCACCAACAAGGCCGCTGCCGAGATGCGGGAACGCGTCGCTGAGCTGGTGGGCCCTCGGGCCAGATCCATGTGGGTATCGACGTTCCACTCGACGTGTGTGCGGATCCTGCGTAACCAGGCGTCGCTGCTGCCGGGGTTGAACTCCAACTTCTCCATCTACGACGCCGACGATTCGCGGCGGCTGCTGATGATGATCGCCAAGGACATGGGGCTGGACACCAAGCGGTACACGCCGCGCCTGCTGGCCAACTCGATCTCCAACCTGAAGAACGAGTTGATCGACCCCGACAAGGCACTGGCCGACCTCGACGAGGGCTCGGACGACCTGATGCGCACCGTGGCAACCGTGTTCGGTGAGTACCAGCGCCGGCTACGCGTGGCCAATGCGCTGGACTTCGACGACCTGATCGGGGAGACGGTCGCGGTCTTGCAGGCGTTCCCGCAGATCGCGCAGTACTACCGGCGGCGGTTCCGGCACATCCTGGTCGATGAGTATCAGGACACCAACCACGCCCAGTACATGCTGATCCGCGAGTTGGTGGGAGTTGAGGCCGACCCAGAAGACGTAGCCGGCATCCCGCCGGGCGAGCTGTGCGTCGTGGGTGACGCCGACCAATCGATCTATGCGTTCCGCGGCGCGACGATCCGCAATATCGAGGACTTCGAACGCGACTACCCCAACGCCACCACGATTCTGCTGGAGCAGAACTACCGGTCGACGCAGAACATCCTGTCTGCGGCCAACTCCGTCATCGCCCGTAATACGGGGCGCCGCGAGAAACGGTTGTGGACCGATGCCGGCGAGGGTGAGCTGATCATCGGTTACGTCGCCGACAACGAACACGACGAGGCCCGGTTCGTCGCCGAAGAGATCGATGCCCTGGCGGACAAGAACGAGATCACGTATAACGACGTCGCTGTTTTCTACCGCACCAACAACAGCTCACGCGCGCTGGAAGAGGTCTTCATCCGTGCGGGCATCCCGTACAAAGTCGTTGGAGGAGTGCGCTTTTACGAGCGCAAGGAGATCCGCGACATCGTCGCCTACCTGCGGGTGCTGGACAACCCCGGCGATGCGGTCAGCATGCGGCGCATCCTCAACACCCCGCGCCGTGGGATCGGTGACCGCGCCGAGGCCTGTGTTGCAGTGCATGCCGATAACACCGGCTCCAGCTTCAACGACGCATTGCAAGACGCCGCCGAGGGCAAGGTGGCGATGCTGAACTCCCGCTCGGAGAAGGCGATTGCGTCGTTCGTTGAGCTACTCCAGGGTTTGCGGGCCGGACTCGAAAACGAGCTCGGCGATCTGGTCGAGGCAGTGCTGGATCGGACCGGATACCGCAAGGAACTCGAATCATCCAGTGATCCACAGGATCTCGCGCGCCTTGATAACCTCAACGAACTCGTCAGCGTCGCACACGAATTCAGCACCGATCGAGCCAACGCCGCGGCCTTGCGCGATGAGTCGGAGGAGGTGCTCGACGAGGACATCCCCCAGACGGGCATCCTCGCGGAGTTCCTGGAGCGGGTGTCGCTGGTCGCGGATTCCGATGAGATTCCGGAGAACAGCTCGGGCGTCGTGACAATGATGACGTTGCACACCGCAAAGGGTCTCGAATTCCCGGTGGTCTTCGTGACCGGCTGGGAGGACGGCATGTTCCCCCATATGCGGGCTCTCGGCGATCCGGCGGAGTTGTCGGAGGAGCGCCGGCTGGCCTACGTCGGAATCACCCGGGCCCGCCAACGGCTGTACGTGAGCCGGGCCAAGGTTCGCTCGTCTTGGGGCCAGCCGATGTTGAATCCGGAATCGCGCTTCTTGCGGGAGATCCCGCAAGAACTCATCGACTGGCGCCGCACGGATACCGCGCCGTCGTTCAGTGCACCGGTGAGCGCGCCCGGCCGGTTCGGCGGCACACCGCGGCCGGCGCCCGGCCGCACCGGTGGGCCACGCAACCGCCCGCTGGTGACGCTGGAACCCGGTGACCGGGTCACCCACGACAAGTATGGTCTCGGCCGCGTCGAGGAAGTGTCGGGGATGGGCGAATCGGCGATGTCACTGATCGACTTCGGCAGCGCGGGCCGGGTGAAGCTGATGCACAACCACGCGCCGATCAGCAAGCTCTAGGGTAAGTCACAGCCCGTTGAGCTGTGACAACGTCGCGTGCGCGATCATGAAGTAGATGATCAGGCCGGTCCCGTCGACGATCGTCGAGATCATCGGCGCCGACACCACCGCCGGGTCTACCTTGAGCTTCTTGAGTACCGGCGGCAGTATCGACGCGACGAACGCCGACCACAGCACGATGGCCCCCACCGTAAGCGAAACCGTGATGGTGACCTCGGGGCCCACGCCCAGGGTCCAGGAGCGGACCACCGCTGCGGCGGCCATCGTGACGGCGATCAGCGCACCGGTCGAGAGTTCCTTGACCAGCACGCGCGGCATATCCCGGAACGTCACCTGCCCGGTGGCCATCGCGCGGACGAGGGTCGTGGTGATTTGGGTGCCAGTGTTTCCGCCGGTACCGATCAGCAGCGGGATGAAGAAGGCCAGTGCCACCACGGCTTCGAGTTCATCCTCGAACGCGCGCAGCACGGTGCCGGTATAGGCCTCCGCGACGAAGAGCACCAGCAGCCAGACGATGCGCTTACGCCACAGCAGCCACGGCTTGGCTCTCAGATAGGGCACCTCCAACGGCGCCGAACCGCCTTGCCGCTCGGCATCTTCGGTGGTCTCTTCTTCGAGGATGTCCGCCGCGGCGTCCGCAGTGAGAACGCCGAGCAGCCGCCGCTGTTCGTTGACGACGGGCAGCGCGGGGAGGTCGTAATCGGCCAGCGCCTGAGCCGACTCCTCGGCATCGACCAAGGCGGACACCCACGCCAGATCCTGGTCCATCAGATCCGAGATGTGCTGGTCGGGTTGCGCCAAAATGAGGTCCTGCGTTTCGACCACGCCGACCAGACATCGATCTGCGTCGGTGACGTAGATGAGCCCACCGATGCGGTCCTTTCCACGGATGCGCAGTGCTTGGGTGCGGATCGCCGTCTCGGCCTCCGCGATGGTCATCTCGGATTCCACGGTGAAAGCATCCGGAATCATATGCGCCGCAGTCGATTCCGCTGGCCAGTCGAGCATCTCCCGAACGGCCTGGGCGTAGTCGGGGCTGACGGCGTCCAGTAGAGGCGATCGCTGGGCCTCTTTCATCCTGCGCAGTATCTCAGCAGCATCGTCGAGATCCATGGCCTCGAGCAGGCGAGCGGAATACCTCGCGGCGCCGGCGCGTAACACCTTGCCGGCCAGATCGGCATCGACGGAGCGCAATACCTCCGGTCCGCTCCTGGCGCTCAGCAGCAAAGCGAACGCCGCCAACTGCGATTTGCTCAGCGCTGCGACTCGCCGGCTGCGTTCTGCGCGCGACGTGTTCTCCAGCCACCTTTGGATGTCATCGGATGTCTCCAGCAGTGCCGGTGCCCGCTGAACCGTCTCTTCGGATGCGGTCATCGCGCCCTCCTTCTCAACCGACCGGATACGTACTAACGTCCGAGACAGCGTAACGGCAGCGTGCTGACCCCTCAGGCGGATTCGAACCCGCGTCGCTGCCCGTGGATTTCTTCGATAGCCAAGGGGGAGAGCATGTTTCGACACCTCGTGAAAGGAATCCCATCCCAGGCGGTGGCGCATTGTTCACCACTCGTTTGCCTGGGCGTCAGCGGTGCTGGACCCAGCGTTTCGTCGACGGTTGCAGGGCCAGTGCCGCGCTGATGACGGGTAGCACCGGGATGGTGTAGACGATCCACGGAATTTTCGCCCCGGCGATGAACACTCCGGTGAACGCCAGCAGCGCCACCACGGCACCGAGCGCGATCAGGAAGCGACCGATCTGGCGACCCAGCAGCAGGAGGATCACCCCGGCCGTTGTACTGGCTGCGAAGACTAGCGCGAGGAATCCGACTGCAGCGCAAAACAATCGGTCGGTGTCCCACCAGCCGGTCAGGAGATCGGTCGCGACCACCGACGTCGCCCAGCCACTGAGGATGGCCACCACGCAGGCCGAGATCGCCGTGGTGGCAGACGGTCGGATCCCCGAGTGGGTGCCGGGTACCTGGACCGGCTTGGCGCGGGGCAACAGACTGGTGGGGGGTTCGTCATTCGCGGTGGACATCTGAGCGACGGTGGGGATGTGCGTGGTGCGGGCAGTGTCCGGCACGATTGGCATGGCCCCGGTCGGTGCGCGACGGATGATTCCGGTCCGGGTGTCGCCGGCGGTAGGAGCAGCGGGTGTGGCGATGGGCCCGGTGGGGTTGCGACGAATGATGCGCGTCGGCTCGTCGGGTCGCTCGGGGGACCCTTCTTCGCTCAAAGGCTCAGGGTTCGTACGCGCCGACGGTGATACCGCGCTGAGCGAGCCACGGAACGGGGTCGATGCGGTCAGTTCCGTTGAGTAGAACCTCGAAATGGCAGTGCGGGCCGGTGGAGTTGCCGCGGTTACCGATGGTGGCGATCTCGTCGCCGGCCATCACGCGCTGGCCGACGCTCACCAGCCAGGTGTTGACATGGCCGTACAGAGTGACGGTGCCGTCGTTGGCACGGACCTTGACCCAGGCGCCGTAGCCGGCGGTCGGGCCCACATCGGTGACGACCCCGTCGGTGGCGGCAACGATCGGGGTGCCGATCGCGTTGGCGAGGTCGATGCCGCCGTGCAGTGCGCCCCAGCGGTAACCGAAGCCCGAGGTGTAGATGCCCTGCGTGGGCTTGACGAACAACGGCCGCTGCAGGCGGGCTTCGCGCTCGGCACGCTCCTGCGCGAAGGCCGAGGCGTTGGCGATCTCTTCGGAATGCACGCTGGCGTTGGCGACCGAGCTGACTGCGACGACCTGCATGCCTTGGGACGTGCCCGTGATGGCGCCGGTGTTGAGAGCGGTCTGGCCGGCCGCCAGCACCGTCTGTGCCGAAGCGGTGTCGGACGGGTTGATGGCCGAGTGCGCGGCGGCGGCCGCGGCCCCTGCGGCCATCGCAGCGATGAGTACGCGGCCTTTCAGTGCGCCAGAGTTCGTCGGCTTGCGGTGCGCGGCGACGCGCGGGATGACGTCGGTGATATCCGGGTCATAGACGCAGTCGATATCGGTGCGGCGCATCAGGGTGAAGGGCGTGAGGTCGTCGACGTCGTGCAAATCGTCCAGTTCGGGCGCGCGCAGCACCGCCGTCTCGCCGTCGAAGGCACCGTCGCGGAAATCGAAGTCGTCGAGACTGCCGAACTCATTGAACGGAATGATGTCGGTGACTTCATTGCGGTCCAGGTCACGACCCTGATCGAGCCATCGGTTGCGCGCATTTTTCGACACCCCTGCAGAAGGCGATGGAGTCGAACGATGCTGCGGCAACCTGGAATGTCCCTCTAGTCG
The DNA here is from genome assembly GCF_025822605.1 of Mycolicibacterium komossense. Lineage (GTDB taxonomy): Bacteria > Actinomycetota > Actinomycetes > Mycobacteriales > Mycobacteriaceae > Mycobacterium > Mycobacterium komossense. The sequence goes on from NZ_JACKTY010000030.1 coordinate 187,944, forward strand.
TGACCAAAGCGTTATCTCGGACCAGGAGACGTTAACCAAACTCCAATGAAGGTGGCAAGCCGTAACGGTATTCCACCGTCGATTGTGATTTGTATCACTATGGCGGCGCCGTGACATATACCACTTCGGTGGTGGGCGGTGCGATTGCCACGCACTGGCCTAGATACAGTGCCCAACGGGCGACTTCCCTCAATCCACATGACCCAGTCAACGCAGACAGACAGACAGTGAGCACATGGATCTTTTCGAGTATCAGGCGAAGGAGCTGTTCGCCAAGCACAACGTCCCGACCACACCCGGCCGAGTCACCGACACGGCCGAAGGCGCCAAGGCGATCGCCGAAGAAATCGGCAAGCCCGTCATGGTCAAGGCCCAGGTCAAGGTGGGTGGACGCGGCAAAGCCGGTGGCGTGAAATTCGCCGCCACCCCCGACGACGCCTTCACCCACGCACAGAACATCCTCGGCCTCGACATCAAGGGTCACGTGGTCAAGAAGTTGCTGGTCGCAGAAGCCAGTGACATTGCGGAGGAGTACTACATCTCCTTCCTGCTCGACCGCTCCAACCGCACGTACCTCGCGATGTGCTCGGTCGAGGGTGGCATGGAGATCGAAGAGGTCGCCGCCACCAAGCCCGAGCGCCTGGCCAAGGTGCCCGTCGACGCCGTCAAGGGTGTCGATCTGGCCTTCGCGCGCTCGATCGCCGAGCAGGGCCATCTGCCCGCCGAGGTCCTCGACGCCGCCGCCGTCACCATTCAGAAGCTGTGGGAGGTCTTCGTCGGCGAGGACGCCACCCTGGTCGAGGTGAACCCGCTCGTCCGTACCCCGGACGACCAGATCCTGGCGCTCGACGGCAAGGTCACTCTCGACGCCAACGCCGATTTCCGGCAGCCCGGCCATGCCGAGTTCGAGGACAGGGACGCCACGGATCCGCTGGAGCTCAAGGCCAAGGAGAACGACCTCAACTACGTCAAGCTCGACGGCGAGGTCGGCATCATCGGTAACGGCGCGGGCCTGGTCATGTCGACGCTGGACGTGGTGGCCTACGCCGGTGAGAAGCACGGTGGCGTCAAGCCCGCCAACTTCCTCGACATCGGTGGTGGCGCCTCGGCTGAGGTGATGGCCAACGGTCTCGACGTCATCCTCGGCGACAGCCAGGTCAAGAGCGTCTTCGTCAACGTCTTCGGTGGCATCACCGCGTGCGACGCAGTCGCCAACGGCATCGTCGGCGCACTGGAGAAGCTCGGCGCCGAGGCGAACAAGCCGCTCGTCGTCCGTCTGGACGGCAACAACGTCGAAGAGGGCCGCGCGATTCTCGCCAAGGCCAACCATCCCCTGGTGATCCAGGCCGAGACCATGGACGCCGGCGCCGACAAGGCCGCCGAGCTGGCCAACAAGTAAGGGCGAAAGGTCTATCTGCCGTGTCTATTTTTCTGAACAAGGATTCCAAGGTCATCGTCCAGGGCATCACCGGCGGCGAGGGCACCAAGCACACCGCACTGATGCTCAAGGCCGGTACGCAGGTCGTCGGCGGCGTGAACGCGCGCAAAGCCGGCACCACCGTCGCCCACAAAGATAAAGAGGGCAACGACGTCGAGCTCCCGGTGTTCGGCAGCGTCGCCGAAGCGATCAAGGAGACCGGCGCGGACGTGTCGATCGCCTTCGTGCCGCCGGCGTTCTCGAAGGACGCCATCATCGAGGCCATCGACGCCGAGATCCCACTGCTGGTCGTCATCACCGAGGGCATCCCGGTGCAGGACAGCGCGTATGCGTGGGCCTACAACGTTGACAAGGGCGAGAAGACCCGGATCATCGGGCCGAACTGTCCTGGCATCATCACCCCCGGCGAGTCGCTGGTCGGCATCACGCCGAACAACATCACCGGCAAGGGCCCGATCGGGCTGGTGTCCAAGTCCGGCACGCTGACCTACCAGATGATGTACGAGCTGCGCGATCTCGGCTTCTCGACAGCCATCGGCATCGGCGGCGACCCGGTCATCGGCACCACCCACATCGACGCCATCGAGGCGTTCGAGAAGGACCCCGAGACCAAGCTGATCGTGATGATCGGTGAGATCGGTGGCGACGCCGAAGAGAAGGCCGCCGCCTACATCAAGGCCAACGTGTCCAAGCCGGTCGTCGGCTACGTCGCCGGCTTCACCGCACCTGAGGGCAAGACGATGGGCCACGCCGGCGCCATCGTGTCCGACGGCGCCGGCACCGCGGCGGGCAAACAGGAGGCTCTCGAGGCTGCTGGTGTGAAGGTCGGCAAGACGCCGTCCGAGACCGCAGCCAAGGCACGCGAGCTGCTGAAGTCCCTTTAGCGCGAGCAGACACAAAGTCCCCCATTTCCTCTCGAAATGGGGGACTTTTCTGTCTGGTCGCTAGACGGAGTTCGCTGGGCGGAGTCCTGCAGCGCCATCAACCCACCGATGGCGCCGATCACGGCTGCCAACTACTCGATTGGCAAAACAGGAACACGTTCTATTAGCGTAACGAATTAACACTTGCCAGGAGGTCTGTCCCATGCCCGTTGACCCGCGCACCCCGGTGATCGTCGGCGTCGGCCAGTTCACCGAACGCATCGACGATCCGGACTACCGCGGGATGTCGGCGGTCGAGCTGGCCACCGAGGGTGTCCGTGCCGCGCTGCTCGACACCGGTGCCGACGTGACAGCGGTGGCTCAGGCGATCGAGGTGTTCGCCGGACTGCGGCAGTTCGAGATCTGCACGCCCTTCAACACTCCGTCGCTCGGTGCGTCGGACAACTACGTGCGCTCGGTCGCGCAGCGCGTCGGCGCCGACCCCGCCCGCGCGGTGCTCGAACCCATCGGAGGCAATGGCCCGCAGAAGCTGGTCACCGAGTTCGCCGGGGCCATCGCCGCGGGTGACATCGAGGTAGCACTGATTCTCGGATCAGAACCCGGCTCCACGGCAAAGTATTTCGCGACCCGTGACGACAAGCCCGATTTCACCGAACACGTCGGCGGGCAGCTCGACGACCGCGGGTACGGGTTCGAGCAGTATATGAGCGAGTACACCGCGAACCACGGCCTGACCGGGGCGCCGGTGCAGTACGGGCTGCTGGACAACGCCCGTCGCGGGCGCCTCGGCCTGACTGTCGACGAGTACCGGCTCGCGATGGCCGAGCTTTTCGCACCGTTCTCCAAAGTTGCTGCCAAGAACCCGTTTTCGTCGTCTCCGGTGGAACGTTCGGTTGACGAGCTGATCACGGTCACCGACGAGAACCGGATGATCTGCGACCCGTACCCGCGGTTGATGGTCGCCCGCGACACGGTGAATCAGGGTGCGGGCGTGCTGGTGATGTCGGTCGCGGCCGCCCGTCGTCTCGGGGCGGCCGAGGAGAAGTGGGTGTACCTGCACGGCCACGCCGACCAGACCGAGCAGGGCCTACTTGACCGGGAAGACGTCAGCGTCAGCTACTCCGCGAAACAGGCTGTGGCCGAAGCTCTTCGGGTGGCCGGGGTCGGCATCGACGATATCGCGACGTTCGACCTGTACAGCTGCTTTCCGTTTCCCGTCTTCGCCGTGTGCGACGACTTCGGGCTGGCCGCCGATGATCCGCGCGGGCTCACACTCACCGGCGGGTTGCCGTATTTCGGTGGTCCCGGCAACAGTTACTCGCTGCATGGCATCGCCGAGACCGTCGCGCAAGCGCGGGACAAACCAGGGACATTCGGTCTGGTCGGCGCCAACGGTGGCGTCATGAGCAAATACTCGGTGGGGGTGTACTCGACGACCCCCGCTGACTGGGTCGCCGACCGCAGCAAGGCGCTGCAGCAGGACATCGCCGCGCTCCCGAAGGTCCCGGTCACCCGTAATGCCAACGGTCCCGGCGTCATTGAGACGTATTCGGTGCGCTACGACTGGTCGGAGGTCACCGGCATCATCATCGGCAGATTGGCCGCCGACGACAGCCGATTCATGGCGATCACCACCGACTACGAACTGCTGGCGCTGATGACCGGCGGAGATCCCCTGGGTGCGAAGATCACCGTCGCGGCCGGCGACGATGGGATCAACCGCGCCGTTCTGACGTAGGCGCGCAGCTCAGGGCGAGCGCATTGTTGGTTGCGCTGACCCCGCCGTCGCCTAGCAGGGTCTTCAGTCGTTTGCGCAACGCGGCCTGAGTCTCGGGTTCGAGGATGATGTGGTTGGAGTGGGTGAAGACCAGGTTCAACCAGTCGTCTGTCTCGTAGTGCAGATTCTCGCTGGCCTCGATGCGTTCGACCGCGAAATCCGAGGTCTGCAGCAGCGTCTGCAGTGCGGTTTCGGCGTTGCTCGCGGAGTTCGCGGCCGGTGTGGTGGCGCTGTAGTCGGCGGAGATGCGTTCCATCTCCTGACGTAACGGCTCGGCTGGCCTGATGCGGTTCCACATCAGCACCAGCCGGCCACCGGGGTTGAGTAGCGTCGCGAGCTTGGGCAGCGCCACCTCCGGGTCCACCCAGTGAAACGACTGGCCGAAGGTAATCAGGTCGAACGTGCGCTCACTGGCCTGCCAGTCCTCGAATATGCTGCGCTCGAACGGAATTCCCTTTGCGCTGCCCACGGCCGCCATCTGCTCGTCTGGTTCGACTGCGAGGACCTCGGCTCCGGCGGCGGCCAACTGCGCCGACAGGATTCCGGTGCCTGCTCCCACATCGAGAACGCGTAAGCCGGGGCGGGTCACCAGTCGGGAGATCAGCGGCTGTGGATACTGCGGGCGGTAGCGGTCGTAATTCTCGGCGACCGAACCGAAGGACTCGGCGCGGCGGCGATCGGTGAAGACTCGGTTCAGTTCTGGCATGCGCCCAGAATGCCCCGCGTTTCTAGACGAGCGCTGCGAGCTTGCCCGCCAATCGCTCCACGTAGGCCGCCACTTCAGCTTCGGGCTTGTCCGGCAGACCGAACAGCACCTCGGTCACGCCCAGCTCGCGCCAGTGCGCCAGCTTCTCGGGATCAGGCTTGAAGTCGAGTGCGACGATCTGCGGCGCACCATCGCGGCCGGCCGCGGCCCAGGTGTCCTGCAACAGCTTGACGGGATCGTCGATGTTGAAGTCGCGGGGCGTGGTGATCCAGCCGTCGGCACTGCGGGCGATCCACTTGAAGTTCTTCTCGTTGCCCGCCGCGCCGACCAGAACCGGGATATGAGCCTGCACCGGTTTGGGGTAGGCCCAGCTCGGGCCGAACTTCACGAATTCGCCGTCGTATTCGGCTTCTTCCTCGGTCCACAGTGCCCGCATGGCCTCGAGGTATTCGCGAAGCATGGTGCGGCGACGGCCCGGCGGAACGTTGTGGTCGGCCAGTTCGTCGGTGTTCCAGCCGAATCCCACGCCGAGGCTGACCCGCCCCCCGGATAGATGGTCGAGGGTGGCAATGGATTTCGCCAACGTGATCGGGTCGTGCTCGACGGGTAACGCCACCGCCGTGGACAGCCGCACCTTGGTGGTGACCGCGCATGCGGCGCCCAGCGAAACCCACGGATCCAGGGTTCGGGTATAGCGGTCGTCGGGCAGCGATTCGTCCCCGGTGGTCGGATGCGCGGCTTCGCGCTTGATCGGGATGTGGGTGTGCTCAGGTACGTAGAACGTGGTGAACCCATGGTCGTCGGCGAGCCTGGCCGCCGGCGCAGGGGCGATTCCACGGTCACTGGTGAAGAGCACGAGCCCGAAGTCCATAACCAGAATTAGAACGTGTTCCAGTCTTGGGGGCAAGGCCGGGGTCCCCGACGAGCGAATTGGTGTGAGTTTAAGTAGTGACCACCGCTGACTTCGCTGGTGGGATTGATCGTCATGACGACAGAACGCATCGCCGAACAGACTTCGTTCGCCTACTGGGTGCCGAACGTCAGCGGCGGCCTGGTGACCAGCGATATCGAGCAGCGCACCGACTGGAATTACGAGTACAACAAGAAGCTCGCGCAGACTGCCGAGAACAACGGGTTCGAGTACGCGCTGTCGCAGGTTCGCTACGAGGCCAGCTACGGCGCCGAATACCAGCATGAGTCGACCAGCTTCAGCCTGGCGCTGTTGCTGGCGACTGAACGGCTCAAGGTGATCGCCGCGGTGCATCCAGGGTTGTGGCAGCCCGCTGTTCTGGCCAAGCTCGGCGCCACCGCCGATCACCTCTCGGGCGGCCGCTTCGCGGTGAACGTCGTCTCCGGTTGGTTCAAGGACGAGTTCACCCATCTGGGTGAGCCGTGGCTCGAACACGACGAGCGCTACCGCCGCAGCGCAGAGTTCCTGCAGGTGCTGCGCAAGATCTGGACCGAGGACGACGTGGACTTCCGCGGGGACTTCTATCGCATCCACGATTTCACGCTGAAGCCGAAACCGCTCAACACCCCCGAGCGGCCGAACCCGGAGATCTTCCAGGGCGGCAACTCCACCGCCGCCCGGCGCAACGGTGGGCTGTACTCGGACTGGTACTTCTCCAACGGCAAGGATTTCGACGGCCTGACCGAGCAGGTGGTCGAGGTGCGTGAGCATGCCCGCAGTGTGGGCAGAGAGGTGAAGTTCGGCCTCAACGGTTTCATCATCGCCAGGGACTCAGAAAAGGAAGCCAAAGAAGTCCTCCGAGAGATCATCGCGAAAGCCAACAAGCCGGCCGTGGAAGGGTTCCACGGTGCCGTGCAGCAGGCCGGTAATTCGACCGGTGACAAGAAAGGGATGTGGGCCGACTCGTCGTTCGAGGACCTGGTTCAGTACAACGACGGATTCCGCACTCAGCTGATCGGTACCCCCGAACAGATCGCCGAGCGGATCGCGGCCTACCGCAAACGTGGCGTGGACCTGATCCTCGGCGGGTTCCTGCACTTCCAGGAGGAGATCGAGTACTTCGGTGCCAACGTGCTCCCGCTGGTACGCGAAATCGAAAGCAGTGAGCTCGACCAAGCAAAAGAGTCGGCGGGCGCGCCAGTACTCGTCTCTTCCTGAGGCACTCTGGGAAAGAGTTGAGGTCCTGCACCCGCGTGGCGCGGTGACACGCGCAATGGCGTGCCGCGCCCGTCCGACGGTGCGCTAGCGTGGTTGTTCGTATCGCATTCGAGCGCCAACGCGGGTCATCCAGACTTGGCCGGTCGCGGTCCTACGTAAGCGCCGCCGGCGAGCGGCGCCAAACGACACAGGAGAGGTCATGACCTACTCACCCGGCTCACCCGGCAGTTCCCCCTATGGGGCACAGCCGTCAGGTTCCTACGGAGCCCCGACACCCGCCTACGGGCAACCCGCCGTCGACTCCGGTCCGAGCAAGCTGCCCCTGTACCTGACGGCGGCGGTGGCGGCATTCGGCATTCTCGCCTACCTGTTCAGTTTCGGCCCGATGTTCACCTTCAATGTGGACATCGGCCCGTTCGGCACCGAGCTTTCCGGAACCGGCGGTTTCGGCACGCAGATCGCGGTGGTTGCCGCGCTGGCGGCCGCGCTGCTGGCCGGCGCGAGCCTGCTCCCCAAGGCCACCGGCTACAGCGCCATCGTCGCGGTGCTCGCCGTTCTCGGCGTGCTCCTGGTCGCCTATCAGGTCTTCGTCAAACCGCAAGGCGTCTCGATCGGCTGGGGCCTGTGGGTGGTGCTCGCGATGAGCTTCCTGCAGGCCGTCGTGGCGATCGGCGCAGTCCTGCTGGAGACCGGCGTGCTCACTGCGCCCGCTCCGCGGCCCAAATACGAGCAGCCCCAGTACGGCCAGTACGGCCCGCCCGCCGGCTACTGGGGGCAGACTCCGGGCCAGCCGCAACACCAGCAGCAGCAGCCGGCCGGACCGCCGCAGGGACCGCGGCCCGGTTACCCGTCCCAGTACCCGGGCTACCAGCAGGGCCCCTCGACCGGCGGTTTCGGTGCCGTCGGGCCGCAGGGCGGCGCGCAGAGCGGCCCGCCGACCCCGCCGACCGGCTATCCCAGCTTCAGCCCGCCACCGGCGGTCGGCTCGGGCCAGCAGCAGGCGCCTGCCCAGAGTTCCGGGCAGAACCAGCCGCAGTCCCCGGCTCCGTCGCCCGGACCTTCGTCGTCGTAGTTCGGTGCGCTTGCTTCCGGTGACCCGGGCGCAGCAGACCTGACGTGAATGCAGGACAACCGAACGGCGGGGGCGCGTCAAGCCCGTGACCTGGTCCGGGTCGCTTTCGGCCCGGCACTGGTGGCGTTGGTCATCGTCGCGGCGGTGGTACTTCTCCAGCTGGTGATCGCCAACAGCGACATGACCGGCGCGTTTGGCGCCATCGCGAGCATCTGGCTCGGGGTGCACCAGGTGCCGATCTCGATCGGCGGCCGGGAGTTGGGCGTGATGCCCCTGCTTCCCGTGCTGTTGATGGTGTGGGGCACTGCCCGCACGACATCGCATGCCACCGCGGTCCGGGCGTCGTGGTTTGTGATCAGGTGGGTGGTGGCCTCGGCGCTGGGCGGCCCACTATTGCTCACGGCAATCGCGCTCGCGGTGATTCACGATGCCTCGTCGGTGATCACCGAACTGCAAACGCCCAGCGCGTTACGCGCATTCGGCAGCGTGTTGGCGGTGCATGCCCTCGGCGCGGCGATCGGGGTGGGCACCAAAGTCGGCCGGCGCACCGTCGCGACGTTGCGCTTGCCGGGCTGGCTGGCGGATTCGGTGCGGGCTGCGACGGCCGGCGTCCTGGCGTTGTTCGGGTTGTCGGCCGCGGTCACCGCCGCGTCGCTGGTGGTGCACTGGGCGACTATGCACGACCTGTACGCGGTGACCGACTCGCTGTTCGGCCAGCTGAGCCTGACGATTCTCTCGGTGCTGTACGCGCCGAATGTGATCATCGGGACGTCGGCGATCGCGGTCGGCTCAAGCGCGCACATCGGTTTCGCCACCTTCAGCTCCTTCACCGTCTTCGGCGGCGACATCCCGGCGCTGCCCATCTTGGCCGCCGCGCCGACCCCGCCGCTCGGCCCGGTCTGGGTGGCGCTGCTGATCGTCGGTGCCGCCGCCGGTGTGGCGGTGGGCCAGCAATGCGCGCGGCGGCCGCTGCCGTTGGTGCAGGCGTTGCCGAAACTGGCCACGGCGGCAGCGCTCGCCGCCACGGCGATGGCCGTTCTGGGCTTCGCCGGTGGGGGTCAATTGGGCAACTTCGGCGCCGTCGGGGTAGACCAGGCGACGTTCGCCCCTGCCGTGTTCCTGTGGTTTTTCCTGGTCGGAGCTGTGACCGTGGTGATGTCGGGCGGGCTGAGGCGAGGGCCGAAACGGGTCAGAAAACCCGTCACGGCGCCGCTGGAACTGGCCGGCTCCGCGGTGATCGCGGACTCTGTCGTAAGCCCGGACGACGCCGTGGACAGCGAGGATGCCGAACCGCCGACGCGGCCTCTCGGCGAGCCGTCCGCCAACTCGCCGGGGCCGCTGCTCGGTCAACCGTCGCGGGAATCGATCGAGGATCACTACCTCGACGCCAGCCTCGACCCCCTCGACCCCTATGAAGAACCGCACACGGCCGAGCCGTACGTGGCCGAACCGCACCAACTACGCGAGCGGGAACCCGTCGACTACGCGGCGCTGGCCGATCTGCCCGACGCCGAGGATCTGCTCGACGCCGACAACGACCTCCCGCCGGACGCGCATTAAGCTCTTTGCGTGCAGAGACCGCTCTTGGTGCCCCCCAGCGCGCCGGCCCGGCTCGTGGTGCTGGCGTCGGGCACCGGCTCCCTGCTCAAATCCCTGCTGGAGTCCGCGGTCGGCGACTACCCGGGCCGGGTCGTCGCCGTCGGTGTCGACCGCGACTGCCCGGCTGTCGACATTGCCGCCGCCGCCGGCCTGCCGACCTTCACCGTCCGGCTCGGCGAGTATGCCGACCGCGCAGCGTGGGACGCCGCCATCGCCGAGGCCACCGGCGCGTATCGGCCGGATCTCGTGGTCTCGGCCGGTTTCATGAAGATGCTGGGGCCGCAGTTTCTTTCGCGCTTTCCCGGCCGGGTGGTCAACACCCATCCCGCTCTGCTGCCTGCCTTCTCCGGCGCTCGTGCGGTACCTGCCACTTTGGAATACGGCGTCAAGATCACCGGCGCCACCGTGCACCTGGTCGACGCCGGGATGGACACCGGGCCGATCCTGGCCCAGGAGGCCGTGCCGGTGTTCGACGATGACGACGAACAGACTCTGCACGAACGCATCAAGGTCGTCGAACGTCGACTCTTGGTGGACGTGCTGGCCACGATCGCAACCAGCGGCGTGACCTGGACCGGACGGAAGGCAAGCTTCGGGATGAACGGGACTTTTACGTGAGTGAGCGGAAGCCGATCCGGCGGGCGCTGATCAGTGTCTATGACAAGTCGGGTCTGGTGGACCTGGCGCGCGGCCTGCACGATGCGGGTGTTGATATCGTCTCCACCGGCTCGACCGCGAAAACGATTGCCGGGGAAGGTATTCCGGTGACCCCGGTGGAGGATCTGACCGGCTTTCCTGAGGTGCTCGACGGCCGGGTCAAGACCCTGCATCCGCGAGTACACGCCGGCTTGCTGGCCGATCTGCGCAAACCCGAACACGCGGCAGCGCTTGAGGAACTCGGTATCGCGGCGTTCGAACTGGTGGTGGTGAACCTCTACCCGTTCAGCGAAACCGTGAGTTCGGGTGCGACGGAAGACGAATGCGTCGAGCAGATCGACATCGGCGGGCCGTCGATGGTGCGGGCCGCGGCGAAGAACCATCCCAGTGTCGCCGTGGTGGTCGACCCCCTCGGCTACGACGGCGTGTTGGCCGCCGTGCGCGCCGGCGGATTCACCCTGGCCGAGCGGAAGATTTTGGCGTCCTTGGCGTTTCGGCACACCGCCGAGTACGACGTCGCGGTGGCATCCTGGATGGGGGAGATTCTGGCTCCGGAAGAGCCGGCACAGAAGCTACCGGAATGGTTCGGCGGCACCTGGCGTCGTTCCGCAGTGCTGCGCTACGGCGAGAACCCGCACCAGCAAGCGGCGCTCTACTCCGATGACGGCGGATGGCCCGGGTTGGCGCAGGCCGAGCAGCTGCACGGAAAAGAGATGTCCTACAACAACTACACCGATGCCGATGCGGCGTGGCGGGCGGCGTTCGACCATGAGGGCATCTGTGTGGCCATCATCAAACACGCCAATCCGTGCGGCATCGCGATCTCGTCGGTGTCGGTCGCTGACGCGCACCGCAAGGCGCACGAATGTGACCCGCTCAGCGCATTCGGTGGCGTCATCGCTGCCAACACGACGGTCAGCGTCGAGATGGCCGAGACGGTGGCCGACATCTTCACGGAGGTCATCGTCGCGCCGGCTTACGAACCGGGCGCCGTCGATATTCTGGCCCGCAAGAAGAACATTCGCGTTCTGCTTGCGGCCGAGCCCCAGGCCGGCGGAACGGAATTCCGTCAGGTCAGTGGGGGAATACTGGTCCAGCAGCGCGACGCCATCGACGCTCACGGTGACGATCCGCTGAACTGGACGCTGGCCACCGGTTCGCCGGCTGACCCCGAAACGCTGGCCGATCTGAAGTTCGCCTGGCGGACCTGCCGGGCGGTGAAGTCCAACGCGATCGTCATCGCCAAGGGCGGCGCTACCGTCGGGGTCGGGATGGGTCAGGTGAACCGCGTCGACGCCGCCAGGCTGGCCGTCGAGCGTGCCGGTGACCGGACCTCGGGCGCAGTGGCCGCCTCGGATGCGTTCTTCCCGTTCCCCGACGGTTTGGAAACGCTCACCGCAGCAGGGGTGACGGCGATCGTGCATCCCGGCGGATCGATGCGCGACGACTCGGTGACATCAGCAGCCGAAGCCGCCGGTATCACGCTGTACCTCACCGGGGCAAGGCATTTCGCGCACTGAGCTCATCGAAGCACGGCGGGGTTATGCCGCCGGCCAACGGTTCTGCCTTCGAGCCGATGGCGTCGACCAGTTGCCTGAAAACACGTCGCTGCTCCGCGGACAGGCCGGCCAGCACCCGGTCGTCCGCGGTGCGCACGGCTGCCTCGGCGCGTTTGAGTAGCGCCTTGCCGTCCGAGGTCAGGTGCGCAGGTAGCGCGCGCCCGGACGAAACCGAAGCCGGTCGCTTCACGACGCCGGAATCCTGAAGCCCCCGCAGCACCGCATTCATCGCCTGCGGTGACACATTCGTGTCGCGGGCCAATTCGGCGCTGGAGCGACCGGGTTGCATCGACAGGATGCGCAGGCAGACGAACTCCGGCAGCGTCAGCCCCAGTGGTTTGAGTTCCGCGGTGGCGGCCGGTCGTAGCGCCGCCATGATCCGGTAGAGCAGGTACCCGAGCGGCTGGTCCTCGGCTTGCTCGTGGGATGGCCCGGTCATATCCAGTATCTTGACATATATCAACTAGATTGATATTGATGGTTCATGTCCGAACCGCAGCCGCCCCGCTGGCTCAAGCCGATGAACAAGGTGATGATGGCCATGCACAGACTCGGGGTAGTCACCGGGCCGGTGCAGGTCTTGACCGTCACCGGCCGCAAATCCGGTCGGCCACGGAGCACGCCCGCGACGCCATATGTGTTGCAGGGCAACACCTATGTGGCCGGCGGTTATCCCCGCGCGGACTGGGTGCTCAACGCCCGCGCCGCGGGAGAGGGCGTCGTCACCCGCGGCCGGAAATCCGAACGGGTCGCATTCGTCGAGCTCACCGCGGACCAGGCGAAGCCGGTGCTGCGGGCATTCCCGCGCGAGGTGCCTGCGGGTGTCGGTTTCTACAAACGTGCCGGTCTGGTCACCGACGGCACGCCCGACGAGTTCGAGGCACTCGCCGGGCGCTGTGCGGTGTTCAGGTTGGATCCGCTTCCGGTGTCGTGAGATCTGGGAGTTCGCCACGCAGGGCGTTCGGCGATCTATTCCCGAATCCCGATAACGATGTCGAAAGTTCGCTCTTAGCAGGGACCCGCTGCCCCCGGACGCGGACAGTCGTAGCGTGGAGTGGTGACATCACCTAACGATCTGCCCCGGACCCTCGGCGAGCTGCGCGCTTCTGGCCATGAGGAGCGCGGGGTCAAGCAGGAACTCCGGGAGAACCTGCTGGCGAAGTTGGCCGCCTCCGGCGAGGACTCAGCAGACATCTGGCCGGGCATCCTGGGCTTCGAGGACACGGTGTTGCCGCAGTTGGAGCGTGCGTTGATCGCTGGTCACGATTTCGTGCTGCTCGGCGAGCGTGGCCAGGGCAAGACCCGGCTGCTGAGGTCGCTGGCCGGTCTGCTGGACGAGTGGACCCCGGTGATCGCCGGTTCCGAACTGGCTGAGCATCCGTATTCACCGATCACCCCGGAATCGATCCGACGGGCCGCCGAGCTGGGTGACGACCTGCCGGTCGAGTGGCGGCACCGCAGTTCCCGGTACACCGAGAAGCTCGCCACCCCGGATACCAGCGTCGCCGACCTGGTCGGCGACATCGACCCCATCAAGGTCGCCGAGGGACGCAGCCTCGGCGATCCGGAGACCATTGCGTTCGGCCTGATTCCACGGGCGCACCGTGGCATCGTCGCGATCAACGAGTTGCCCGACCTCGCCGAACGCATCCAGGTGTCGATGCTCAACGTGATGGAGGAGCGCGACATCCAGGTCCGCGGCTACACCCTGCGCCTGCCGCTGGACGTGCTGGTGGTCGCCAGCGCCAACCCCGAGGACTACACCAACCGCGGCCGCATCATCACCCCGCTCAAAGACCGCTTCGGCGCCGAGATCCGCACGCACTACCCTCTCGATCTCGATGCCGAGGTGGGTGTCATCACGCAGGAGGCGCATCTCAGCGCTGCGGTGCCGGACTACCTGATGCAGATCATCGCGCGCTTCGCCCGCTACCTGCGGGAGTCGAGCTCGGTCGACCAACGCTCCGGGGTGTCCGCACGGTTCGCGATCGCCGCCGCCGAAACTGTCGCCGCCTCGGCTCGCCACCGCGGCGCGCTGCTGGGGGAGGCCGAGCCGGTGGCCCGCGTCGTGGACCTCAGCACGATCATCGACGTACTGCGCGGCAAGCTGGAATTCGAGTCCGGTGAGGAGGGCCGCGAGCAGGCGGTGCTGGAGCACCTGCTGCGTCGGTCCACCGCGGACACCGCCCAGCGAGCTCTTGGCGGAATCGACGTGGGCACCCTGGTGGTCGCGGTCGAAGAGGGTGCGGCCGTCACGACCGGTGAGAAGGTCTCGGCCAAGGATGTGCTGGCCGCAGTGCCCGATCTGCCCGTGATCGACGCGATCGCCGAGCGTCTCGGCGCCACATCCGAGGGTGAGCGAGCGGCGGCTCTGGAGCTGGCCCTGGAGGCGCTGTATCTGGCCAAGCGGATCGACAAAGTGACCGGAGAAGGCGAAACAGTCTATGGCTAAAGCTAAACACGGCCACTCACAACGCTATTCGCGATACACCGGCGGACCTGATCCACTTGCGCCGCCGGTGGATCTGCGCGACGCGCTGGAACAGATCGGCCAGGACGTCATGGCCGGGACGTCGCCACGCCGCGCGCTGCAGGAGCTCTTGCGCCGCGGCACCAAGAACACGCCAGGTGCGGATCGGCTGGCGGCGGAGGCGAACCGGCGTCGCCGAGAGTTATTGCAGAACAACAACCTTGACGGAACGCTGCAGGAGATCAAGAAGCTGCTCGACGAGGCGGTGCTGGCTGAGCGCAAGGAATTGGCTCGCGCACTTGATGATGACGCCCGGTTCGGCGAACTGCAGCTTGAGTCGCTGTCCCCGTCGCCGGCCAAGGCCGTGCAGGAACTGGCCGATTACGACTGGCGCTCGCCGGAGGCGCGCGAAAAGTTCGACCAGATCAAGGATCTGCTGGGCCGCGAGATGCTCGACCAGCGCTTCGCCGGGATGAAGGAAGCGCTGGCGAACGCCACCGACGAAGATCGTCAACGGGTCAACGACATGCTGGACGATCTCAATGAACTGCTGGACAAGAACGCCAGTGGACAGGCGTCGCAGCAGGATTTTGATGACTTCATGGGCAAGCACGGCGAATTCTTCCCGGAAAACCCGAAGAACATCGACGAGCTGCTGGACTCGCTGGCCAAGCGGGCTGCCGCAGCCCAACGCTTCCGCAACAGCTTGTCGGCCGAGCAGCGAAACGAACTGGATGCGTTGGCGCAGCAGGCATTCGGCTCTCCGTCGTTGATGAACGCGCTCGACCGCCTCGACGGCCACCTGCAGGCGGCCCGGCCGGGCGAGGACTGGAACGGCTCGGAACGGTTCACCGGTGGTGACCCGTTGGGGATGGGTGAGGGCGCCCAGGCGCTGGCCGATATCAGCGAGCTGGAACAGCTGGCCGAACAGCTCTCGCAGAGCTACCCGGGCGCGACGATGGACGACGTCGACCTCGACATGCTCGCCCGGCAACTCGGCGACGAGGCCGCCGTGGACGCGCGCACACTGGCAGATCTCGAACGCGCGCTCATGAAAGAGGGCTTCCTCGACCGCAGTTCCGATGGGCAGTGGCGGCTGTCGCCGAAGGCGATGCGTCAGCTCGGTCAGGCTGCACTACGTGATGTGGCACAACAACTTTCGGGGCGACACGGCGAACGCGAGACGCGCCGCGCCGGTGCGGCGGGTGAGCTGACCGGTGCGACGCGCCCGTGGCAGTTCGGCGATACCGAGCCGTGGAACGTGACCCGCACACTGACCAACGCCGTGCTGCGCCAGGCCGGGACCGCGCAAGGGGACCGGGTGCCGGGTCGGCTCGACATTACCGTCGACGACGTGGAGGTTTCCGAAACCGAGACACGCACGCAGTCCGCGGTCGCACTGCTGGTGGACACCTCGTTCTCGATGGTGATGGAGGACCGTTGGGTGCCGATGAAGCAGACCGCCCTGGCGCTGCATCACCTGGTGAGCACCCGGTTCCGGTCCGACGACCTACAGATCATCGCCTTCGGCCGTTATGCGCGCACGGTGACCGCCGCCGAGCTGACCGGCCTCGAAGGTGTCTACGAGCAGGGCACCAATCTGCATCACGCCCTGGCGCTGGCGGGCCGACATCTGCGGCGGCACCCGAACGCACAGCCCGTGGTGCTGGTGGTCACCGACGGTGAGCCGACCGCACACCTGGAGGATTACGGCGCTGCAGAGGGTTCTGCAGTCTTTTTTGATTACCCCCCGCATCCCAGGACGATCGCTCATACGGTGCGTGGTTTCGACGAGGTGGCCAGGCTGGGCGCGCAGGTCACCATCTTCCGGCTGGGTAGCGACCCCGGTCTGGCGCGCTTCATCGACCAGGTGGCCCGGCGGGTGGAGGGCCGCGTGGTCGTCCCCGACCTCGACGGACTCGGTGCCGCGGTGGTCGGCGACTACCTACGGTCCCGGCGGCGGCGCCGCTGAGGTCCGAGCCGGGTGGCTGCAGAAATCCCGGCAAACCGGGGGGAGTCCACTTTTCGCAGTTCCGCGGTCCGCGGGCGTGTTCAGGGCCAATGGAACACACAGCTGTTTGCCAGCCTTGCGGGTGTTCGCTCCTCGCGGTCGGCCCTCGGACCCGTGTGCTCCGCTGGGCCGCGTGGTTGGATGTGACTTGAGCAACATCTCGCGGAAGCTTCTCCGGGCGTGTGGTGCGGTCCCCGTATTTACCGCTCATCATGATTTGAAGCACCCGGGCGACGGCTACTTCGGCTAACGAGACGGGCGGGCCGAGCAAACCTGGGTGGCGAGGGTTGTGCCCGGCGAGCGAAGGAGCTCTCCGGCAAACAATTCTGCTACCTCTGGGGTGTGTAGACGGTCTCGTCTCCATAACGGATGCTGCGAGTTTGCCGCTAGTTGGCTTATTTGCCGATAACGAGACGGCTACGGCCGAACGGCCTCTGCGGTGTGACGGTCGTTACGCGCGGGATCTGCATGGCTAATATTGACTAGCCGTACCGCTTGCCGTAGGGCAAACAGCGCCCTACTATCCATTAGGTTCTTCTAAGCTCTTTGCAAGGAAGCTCTTCGTTTACGCCGACCCAGTCCCAATAAGGGGGATCCCTACATGGCACCACGGCCATATCTGTCCACTGCTGCCGCCATTGTCGGCGCAGCCGTCATCGTCGCCGGCACGCCGGCGATCATGCCCCACGGAGATCTGCAGGTCAGCGCGCAGGCTCCCACCCCCACCAAGATCTCCACCGCCCAGTACGAGTTGACGGCGCTTTCGGACATCACGCTGCAGGGCATTGCCGACGCCTACTACAACGGCTGGGGCGGCTACATCGGTAGCGGCTTCGACCCGACCAAGGTCTACGCGGCCAACGCGGATGGCAGCGCGCCTTTCGCTTCTGACCCGTACTTCCCCGGAATCAACGGGCCGGTCGTCGCGACCCGTAACGCCGACGGCGTTCCCACCGGTTACTACTACGACCAGAGCCCGGTCTACGCCACCGGCGTCGGTGGTGCGACGTACTACCTGATCTCCCAGGCCCTGGATGACAAAGGGCTCTTCGCGGATCCCGTCTACCACTACTACTACGAGGTCGCGGCCGCGGGCGGCAACGCCTTCAGCGCTGCGCTGTACGTGGCCACCGCTCAGGCCTTCGGCGGAACGAGTTCGCTGCCTGCCCAGCTCGTGAAGACGGTCTTCATCGACGGCGTGCTGCCGAACGTCCAGGCGACGGTCATCGGTCTGGCCACCCTGGTGCCGAAGTTCAACGTCGGGCCGGTCGTGGTCGGCGGCGGTAACCTCGCCAGCCTGTACTTCACAGGCTCGACCATCGACGGCTCGTACAGCTACGGCAACACCGGGCTCTCCGCGATCGCCGGCTACATCGCGTACTCGATCGCGAACCCGCCCACGACGACGCCGACGACGTCGACGACGCTGGCTGCAGCGGCGAAGACCGCCGCTCCCGAGGTCAAGGCTCTCGTCGCGACCGACACCACGGTCACCGACGGCACCACGGCTGCGACGGACACCACGGCCGTCGTCAAGAAGGTCACCTCGTCGGCCAAGGTCGAGAAGCCTGCGGCCGAGGATGTCAGCGCTTCGGTCGCCGACGCAGTGACGGCAGCACCGGATACCACCACGACGACCACGACGTCGACCGTGACAACCCCGAAGGTCAAGAGTTCGCTCTCGGATCTGGGGAAGTCGTTCGACAACATCCTGGGCGGTGGCAAGTCCGACAAGGCCAAGGCCGCCGCTGATGGTGCGAAGTCGGCGTCGGATTCCGGCTCCACCGGCGCCAAGTCGACCGGCAAGAAGGGCACCAAGAGCGCCTCGACGAAGAGCTCGTCAGACTAAGCGCGTCAGTCCTTCCCGCTACTACAACATCGGCCCCCTTCCTGACGGAAGGGGGCCGATGTTGTCGCTGAGCCAGCCGGAATCGGTAGGGCCTCAGGCACTCTCGAGACGGGTTTGCGGCCGGCGCTTCTTGCGCTTGATACCGATGCCGCCGCAGATGGAGAAGCCCGTGATGGTGACGTGCGGTGCACCAGGGGTTCCGGTGTCGCCGAGGTCGTGGTTGAACCCGCCCATCACCCCAATCCCGTGGATGTGGACGTTCACCTCCGGCGGCAGCAGGATCGTCTGGCCGCCCATGATCGAGTACGCATGGATGGATACTTCAGACGAGGTGAAGTCGGCGTACCGCAGATCCACCACGCCGCCGCCGAACAGCGTGAACGTCGTCATCTTGCGGGGCACGTTCCAGCGGCCGCGGCGCTCGAAGCCACTCAAGATCGCCAGCAGTACGGTCGACGGCGCGGGCTTACATGCGCCGCGACGGGTGTTGGCGATACCGGGCAGATCGGTGGTCAGCACGTCGAGCTCGTCGTAGGTCGTCGCCGCGTACGCCTTCGCCAGCCGGACCTCGAACTCGGTCAGGTCGAGGCGGCCCTGCGCGGCGGCGTCGGTGAGCAACTGCGCGACCTGAATTCGATCGGTGTCTGCGGCTCGCAACGATGCATCCCGCGGCGCTGAGTTGCTCATCGGTACCGAGCCTACGACGATCGGTGGCCACCGCAAAGGATGGATTTCTAAACGTCCGTGCGCCCCTCGGTCTGAGCCCATCTCGGTGGCCGCCTCTGCAGAAATGCGAGCATCCCTTCGCGGGCTTCCTCGGAGACGAACAGGCGCGCCGAGTCGACGGTGAGGCGCTCGGCGTCGCGGTCGAATCCCGCCAGGATTGATGCTGTGGTCAGCGCTTTCGAGGCAGCCAGGCCCTGCGGTGAGCCCTTGCCCAACGCCTCGATGATGGCGACGGCCGCGGTCTCGATGTCATCGGCGGCGATCGTGATCAGGCCGATCTCGGCGGCCTCTCCTGCCGTGAACGTCTCACCGGTCAGGTAATAGCGACTTGCGGCACGCGCGGACAACTTCGGCAGCAGTGTCAGTGAGATGATCGTCGGCGCCACCCCGATCCGGGCCTCCGTCAGAGCGAAGGTGCTGCGCGGTCCGGCAACCACGATGTCGCAGGCGCCGACGAGCCCCAGGCCCCCGGCCCGGACATGTCCGTCGACGACCGCCAGCACCGGCTTCTCACACTCGACGATCGCGCGCAGCAGCGTGGTCATCTCTCTGGCCCGGTCAGCAGCGGCCCCGCCTGCGTCGCCGCCCGAGCCCTCCGACAGATCGGCGCCTGCGCAGAACGTGCCACCGGTGTGCCGAAGCACCACCACCCGCACCTGCGGATCGGCGAGGGCATCGCGCAGGCCCCGGTGTAGCTGACCCACCAGCGTCGTCGACAGTGCGTTGCGGTTGTGCGGAGAATTCAGCGTGAGCTGGGCCGCGCGGCCGTCGACCTCGTAGTCGACAAGTACAGGGGTGGTCATCAGTAGGAGCGCGGCAGTCCGAGCGAGGTTTGCGCGATGAAGTTGAGGATCATCTCGCGACTCACGGGCGCGATCCGCGCCAGCCGCGACGCCGTCAGGATCGAGGCGACGCCGTACTCCTTGGTCAGCCCATTACCGCCGAGTGACTGCACGGCCTGGTCAACAGCCCGCACGGACGCTTCGCCGGCGGCGTATTTGGCCATGTTGGCGGCCTCCGCGGCCCCGAAATCGTCTCCGCCGTCGTAGAGCGTGGCGGCCTTCTGCATCATCAGCTTCGCCAGTTCGACCTCGATGTGGTTCTGCGCCAACGGGTGGGCGATGCCTTGGTGCGCGCCGATCGGGGTCTTCCACACCTGGCGCGTCTTGACGTAGTCGGTGGCCTTGTTGATGGCGAAGCGACCCATCCCGACGGCGCTGGCCGCACCCATGATCCGTTCCGGGTTCAGGCCCGCGAACAGCTGGGCGATGGCGGCATCCTCCGACCCGACGAGCGCATCGGCGGGCAGCCGGACGTCGTCGAGGAAAAGCTGGAACTGGAACTCGGGGCTGACGATTTCCATGTCGATCTTGGTGTAGGTCAGGCCGGGGGTGTCGGTGGGCACGACGAACAGTGCGGGCTTCAAGTTGCCGGTCTTGTGATCTTCGGTGCGGCCGACCACCAAGACGGCCTGCGCCTGGTCGACTCCGGAGATGTACACCTTCTGGCCGGACAGGATCCAGTCGCTGCCGTCGCGGCGGGCGGTGGTGGTGATGCGGTGCGAGTTCGAGCCGGCGTCGGGTTCGGTGATGGCGAAGGCCATCGTGATGGATCCGTCGGCGATTCCCGGCACCCAGCGCTTCTTCTGCTCCTCGGTGCCGAACTTGCTGATGATGGTGCCGTTGATGGCAGGGGAGACGACCATCATCAATAGCGCGCAGCCACCGGCCGCCATCTCCTCCATCACCAGCGACAGCTCGTACATGCCCGCGCCGCCGCCGCCGTACTCTTCGGGAAGGTTTACCCCGATGAAGCCCAGTTTGCCTGCCTCGTTCCATAATTCGTCGGTGTGCTGGCCGGCGCGGGCCTTCTCCAGGTAGTAGGCCGGCCCGTAGTTGGCCGCCATCGCCGCCACCGACTTCCGCAGCGCCTGACGCTCTTCGTTCTCGACGAAACTCATTTCTCTCCTTCGTTGGCGTCTTGCGCTTCTACACGGGCCAGCACGGCCCCCACTTCGACCTGGTCGCCCGCCTTGACGTGCAGTGCGGTGAGTACACCCGCGGCGGGTGCGGTGATGGTGTGCTCCATCTTCATGGCCTCCAGCCAGACCAGTGGCTGGCCTGCGATGACGCTGTCCCCGATCTGGGCGCCGACTCTGATCACCAAGCCGGGCATCGGTGCGACGAGCGATCCCAGTTGCACGGTCGAGCCGGGCTCGGCGAACCGGGGCACCGCGACCAGATGGACCGGGCCCAGCGCAGAGTCGACGTAGGCATCGGCTCCGTAACGCGCGACGGCGAAACCGCACTCCACCGCTGTGTCGGCCAGCACCACCTGTTGCGGCGCCACCGAGATGACGGTGACATCCGGGTCGTCGGGCAGTGTCACCCCCATCCGGTGCGGGCGGTAGGCGACCCGGACCTGCGCACCGGCCGTCCCGTCAGCATTGGTGTAAGTCTTCACCTGATCTCCGGAGGAGAGATTGCGCCACCCGCCCGGGGCCGCCGCGAAAGCCGTTGCCGTCGAACGGTTGTGTGCAGACTCGGCGAGTGCGGCAGCTACCGCGGAGAGCCGGATGGCGCGGTCGTCGGCCAGCGGTGCGGCGAGTTCGCCAAGTCCGTGGGTATCGAAGAACGCGGTATCGGTGGCGCCGTCGAGGAATGCCGGGTGGCGCAGCACCCGCACCAACAGCTCGCGGTTGGTATGGATGCCGTGCAGCCGGGTGCCGGCCAGTGCACCGGCCAGCAGAAGGGAAGCCTGGCGACGCGTCGGGGCGTAGGAGATCACCTTGGCCAGCATGGGATCGTAGTGGATCGACACCACCGAGCCGTCGACGATGCCCGAGTCCAGCCGGATTCCGGCCGCCGCTGGACCCTCGAATTCCGTTGCGGCCCGCGGTACTTCGAATCGGTGCACGGTGCCGGCCTGGGGTTGCCAGTTCTTGGCCGGATCTTCGGCATATACCCGGGCCTCGATCGCGTACCCGACCGGCGCCGGTGGCTCGTCGGCCAGTGCCACTTCTTCGGCGATCTGTAGTTGCAGTGCGACGAGGTCAAGCCCGGTGGTCGCCTCGGTGACCGGGTGCTCGACCTGGAGCCGGGTGTTCATCTCCAGGAAGTAGAACTCGCCGTCATCATCTGCCAGGAACTCGACGGTGCCCGCGCCGGTGTACCCGATCGCTTCCGCGGCCAGGCGCGCCGCGTGGAAGAGCTTGGCGCGCATACCGGGTGTGCGCTCCACCAGCGGAGACGGCGCCTCTTCGATGATCTTCTGGTGTCGGCGCTGGATCGAACACTCCCGCTCGCCCACGGCCCACACCGTGCCGTGGCTGTCGGCCAGTACCTGCACCTCGACGTGGTGGCCGGTCGGCAGATATCGCTCACAAAACACCGTCGGGTCGCCGAATGCGGATCCGGCCTCCCGCCTGGCCGCGTCGACCTCACCGGCCAGCGCCGAGAGGTCGTGTACCACCCGCATTCCGCGGCCGCCGCCACCGGCCGAGGCCTTCACCAGCACGGGTAACTGCGCCTCGGTGACCGTCGCGGGATCGAGCTCCTCCAGCACCGGCACCCCGGCTGCCGACATCATTTTCTTGGCCTCGATCTTGCTGCCCATCGCCCGGACCGCCGCGACCGGAGGTCCGACCCAGATCAGACCCGCATCCTGCACCGCTGCCGCGAAATCGGCGTTCTCCGAGAGGAATCCGTATCCCGGATGGACCGCATCGGCCCCGGCTGCCTTAGCGGCGGCGATCAGCGCCGACGGATTGAGGTAATCGGTGGTCAGGGGCAGCCGCACCCGGACATCGGCCTCGGCGACGTGCGGTGCGCCGGCATCGGGGTCGGTGTACACCGCAACGGTGCCCAACCCGAGCCGGCGACACGTGCTGAACACCCGACGGGCGATCTCGCCCCGGTTGGCCACCAGAACCTTCGTGATCCGGTGCTGTCTGTTCTTCTCGCGAGCGCTCATCGCTGGCCCCTACATTCTGAAGACGCCGAAGTTCGACGTCCCCTCGATCGGGCCGCTGGCGATGGCGGACAGACACATTCCCAGCACGGTGCGCGTGTCGCGCGGGTCGATCACCCCGTCGTCATACAACCTGCCGGACAGGAACATCGGCAACGACTCCGCTTCGATCTGGGCTTCGACTGCTGCCTTCAGCGCCGCGTCAGCCTCTTCGTCGACCTGTTGGCCGCGGGCCTCGGCGGCGGCCCGGCTGACGATCGACAACACCCCGGCCAGCTGTGCACCGCCCATCACCGCGGATTTCGCGCTGGGCCAGGCGAAGAGGAATCTGGGGTCGTAGGCCCGGCCGCACATTCCGTAGTGCCCGGCGCCGTAGGACGCCCCGATCAACAGCGAAATGTGCGGCACTGTGGAATTGGAGACGGCGTTGATCATCATCGAGCCGTGTTTGACCATGCCGCCTTCCTCGTAAGCCTTGCCGACCATATAGCCGGTGGTGTTGTGCAGGAACAGCAATGGCGTATTGGACCGATTTGCCAGCTGGATGAACTGGGTGGCTTTCTGGGCCTCCTCGCTGAACAGCACGCCGCGGGCGTTGGCCAGGATGCCCAGCGGGTAGCCGTGCAGGCGGGCCCAGCCGGTGACCAGCGAGGAGCCGTACATCGGTTTGAACTCGTCGAATTCCGAACCGTCGACGACGCGCGCAATCACCTCCCGCGGGTCGAACGGAATGCGAAGATCCGGGGGCACGATCCCGATCAGTTCGTCCTCGGCGAAGACTGGCGGTACCACCGGCTTGGGTGCGGGACTCCGCTTGGTCCAGTTCAGCCGTGCCACCACCCGGCGGCCGATTCGCAGGGCATCGAGCTCGTCGACGGCCAGGTAGTCGGCCAAACCCGAGGTGCGGGCGTGCATTTCGGCACCACCGAGGGATTCATCGTCGGATTCCTCGCCGGTGGCCATCTTCACCAGCGGTGGTCCGGCCAGGAAAACCTTGGAGCGTTCCTTGATCATCACCACGTGGTCGGACATGCCGGGGATGTAAGCCCCGCCCGCGGTGGAGTTGCCGAACACCAGCGCGATGGTGGGGATACCCGCCGCCGAGAGCCGGGTCAGGTCCCGGAACAGCTGACCGCCCGGGATGAAGATCTCTTTCTGGGTCGGCAGGTCAGCCCCGCCCGATTCGACCAGGGAGATCACCGGCAACCGGTTCTCGAAGGCTATCTGGTTGGCCCGCAGGGTCTTGCGCAGCGTCCACGGGTTGCTGGTGCCGCCCTTGACGGTGGGATCGTTGGCAACGAGCATGCATTCGACACCTTCGACGGCGCCGATACCCGTGACCACGCTGGCGCCCACCTGGAATGCGCTCCCGTATCCGGCCAGCGGGCACAGCTCCAGAAAGGGGGAGTCCTCGTCGATCAGCAGTTCGATGCGCTCGCGTGCCGTGAGTTTTCCGCGGTCATGATGGCGGGCAACATATTTCGCACCACCGCCGGCCAGGGCCTTGGCGAATTCGACGGCCATCTCGTCGAGCTTGCCCTCGGTAGCCGAGGCGGCCTCGATAAAGGACGGTGCGGCGGGGTCGAGCGTCGAACTCAAGATCATGACCACCGCCGCCGATGCAGAGCGAGGAACGAGCGATGAGGAGAAGCCGGTGAAATCATGATTGGTATCCAAGCGTCTTGGCGGCCAGGCCGGTGAGGATTTCGGTGGTTCCGCCACCGATACCAAGGATCCGCATATCGCGGTACTGCCGTTCGACTTCGGATTCGGCCATGTAACCCATCCCGCCGAAGAGTTGCACCGCCTGGTTGGCCACCCACTCACCGGCTTCGACGGCGGTGTTCTTGGCGAAACAGACCTCGGTGATCAGATTCGGATCGCCCGC
The DNA here is from genome assembly GCF_025822605.1 of Mycolicibacterium komossense. Lineage (GTDB taxonomy): Bacteria > Actinomycetota > Actinomycetes > Mycobacteriales > Mycobacteriaceae > Mycobacterium > Mycobacterium komossense. The sequence continues at coordinate 212,677 of NZ_JACKTY010000030.1, forward strand.
CACCTGTCGCTCGACCACGTGATGCGAGTACACCCTGGCGACCTGGATGCGACGGGCCATTTCGGCGAGGGTGTTCTGTACGGCCTGGCGTGAGATCAGGGGCCGGCCGAACGTTTCCCGGTCCCGGCACCACTGCACGGTCAGGTCCAGACACCGCTGAGCGCTCGAATAGGCCTGGGCGGCAAGGCCGATCCGTTCGGAGACGAAGGCCGCCGCGATCTGCAGGAATCCACTGTTCTCGGCGCCGACCACGTTCTCGACCGGTACCCGCACATCGGTGTAGGACAGCTCGGCGGTATCCGAGGACCGCCAGCCCATCTTGTCGAGGCGGCGCGTCACCTCGAACCCAGGCGTGCCCTTCTCGACCACCAGTAGCGAAACCCCGCCTGCGCCCGGCCCACCGGTGCGTGCCGCGGTGACGACGTAATCGGCCCGGACGCCTGACGTGATGTAGGTCTTGGCGCCGTTGACGATGTAGTGATCGCCGTCCCGGTCAGCTCTGGTGACCAGGTGTCCGACGTCGGACCCGCCGCCGGGTTCGGTGATCGCCAGCGCACCGATCTTCTCGCCGGCCAGCGTCGGGCGGACAAAGTGCTCGATCAGCCGCTCGTCGCCCGAGGCGACCATGTGCGGTACGGCGATGCCGCAGGTGAACAGCGACGCGAAAGTGCCACCGGGGCAACCTGCTTCGTGCAGTTCTTCGCAGACGACCAGACCGTCGGCGCCGTCGCCGCCCCCTCCACCTACCGACTCCGGGAATTGCACCCCCAGCAGACCGGCGTCGGCGGCTTTGCGGTGCAGATCGCGCGGTAGTTCACCGGCGCGTTCCCACTCGTCGACGTGGGGGAGCACCTCATGTTCGGTGAACGCCCGCACCGATTTGCGGAGTTGTTCGCGCTCGGGGGTGGTCCAGATGCTCATGCCGGCAGTAACCCTTCAGGTATGTCGATGTGTCTGCTGCGCAACCACTCTCCGAGGCCCTTGGCCTGCGGGTCGAACCGGGCCTGGTAGGCCACGCCCTGGCCGAGGATGCCGTCGATGACGAAGTTCACTGCCCGCAACTTGGGCAGTAGCTGCCGAACCACGGCCAATTCGGCGGCTTCGGGCAGCAGTTCTTTGAGCGTATCGATGGTCAGCGCGTGGGCCAGCCAGCGGTACTGCTCCTCGGTGCGCACCCACAGTCCGACGTTGGCAGAGCCGCCCTTGTCGCCGCTGCGGGCGCCCGCGATCGAGCCAAGAGGGGCACGCCGAATCGGTCCGGGGGGCAGCGGTTCTGGCAACGGTGGCGCGTCGGTGGGCTCCAGCATGCGGGTGTCGCCGGCCGGCTCGATGGCAGTCCGGCTGCCGTCGGCGTGGACGGCGATATGCGGCACCTCGGTGGCCGCGACGTAACCGGCGTTGAACACGCCGTACACCTGCCCCTCGCTCGGGGGTGCCGTCACGTGGAAGCCCGGATAGCTCGCGAGCGCGAGTTCGACTGCGGCGGAGGAGAATTGTCGACCCACATTGGCCGGGTCGGAGTCGCGGACGACGCAGTGCAGAAGTGCGCTGGCGGCTTCTTCGGTGTCGGCGTCGGAATGGTCGGTGCGGGCCAGCGTCCATTGCAGCTCGGCCGGTTTCACGGTCAGGCCCGCTTCGAGCTGTCGTTGTACCAGCGCTGCCTTGGCCTCGATGTCGAGGCCGGTCAGCACGAAGGTCATCGCGTTGCGGAAACCGCCGATGCTGTTGAGCGAGACCTTCAACGTCGGTGGGGGCGGCTCGCCGCGCACGCCGGTGATGCTCACGCGGTCGGGGCCGTCCGCGCTGAGCTCGATGCTGTCCATCCGTGCTGTCACGTCCGGGTTGGCATAGCGGGCGCCGCTGATCTCGTAGAGCAGCTGCGCGGTGACGGTGTCGACGCTGACCTGCCCGCCGGTGCCGGGGTGCTTGGTGATCACCGACGAGCCGTCGGCGTGGATCTCGGCCAGTGGAAAGCCCGGGTGCAGAAGGTCGGGGATCTCGGTGAAGAACGCGTAGTTGCCGCCGGCGGCCTGGATCCCGCATTCGATGACGTGGCCGGCCACCACTGCGCCGGCCAGCGCGTCGTAATCCGTCCGGCCCCAGCCGAAGTGGGCTGCGGCCGGGCCGACGATCACCGAGGCGTCGGTAACCCGCCCGGTGATGACGACGTCGGCGCCGCTGTGCAGGCAGTCGACGATGCCCCAGGCACCCAGATACGCGTTCGCGGTCAGTGGGGTGCCAAGGCCGAGTTCACCGGCGCGGGCGAGCACGTCGTCACCTTCGACGTGGGCGACGTTCACCGGGATGCCAAGGCGCTGCGCCACTGCCCGCACGGCGTCGGCCAACCCGGCCGGGTTCAGGCCGCCCGCATTGGTGACGACGCGGACTTTCTTGTCCTGTGCCAGCCCGAGGCATTCTTCGAACTGGGTGAGAAAAGTCTTGGCGTAACCGCGCTCAGGGTGCTTGGCGCGGTCGCGGCCCAGGATGAGCATCGTCAGCTCGGCGAGGTAGTCGCCGGTGAGGTAGTCCAGGTCGCCGCCGGTGAGCATCTCGCGCATAGCCGAATGTCGGTCCCCATAGAAGCCCGAACAGTTGCCGATGCGAACCGCAGATGTCACCGATCTCCCTCTCTCAACCAACCGGTAGGTTATCGGGTACCGCCGGTACCGCGTCAAGGGGTGACTACTTCCCATGCCGGTGTACTCACATAGTGGCGGCGTGTGGTCGCGGGTGACTCAGATTTGGCACGGCAGGGTGTGGCACTGCCCGCCGTCGGCCGGCTGGTTGCTGCGGTGGGGCTCTACGAACTGGTCAAGGGCATTCGAGACGCCGGTACCGTGTTGCTGAGCTTCGTCCCGGTTTCGGTGCCGGAGGTGTTCCGGACCGTGCGCAACGCCATCCGGCGCTGACCGTGAGGTCGTGTTTTGGAGCCGACGCTGATCACCGGCTATCCTGATGGGCAATTGTCACCGCCGTGCTTTCGTGTTTTTGAAAGGCGGTACACCCCTCATTTAGGAGATGCTCGTCATGGCTGTGCCCAAGCGCAGAATGTCGCGGTCGAATACCCGCAGTCGGCGCGCGCAGTGGAAGGCCGAAGCCACCGGCTTGGTCAACGTCACTGTGGCCGGTCAGCAGCATAAGGTTCCGCGCCGCTTGCTCAAGGCTGCGCGCCTCGGCCTGATCGATCTCGACAAGCGCTGAACTAACCCGGTGAGGTTGCTCGGATTGACTTCCGCGCGCCTCTCAGGCCGCTCTCAGGCCATGGGATAACACTGTTGTCGTGCGAATTCTTGTCGTTGATGACGATCGTGCAGTGCGTGAGTCGCTGCGGAGGTCCCTTTCTTTCAACGGCTATTCAGTCTCCTTAGCGGAGGATGGCGTCGAGGCTTTGCACTCGATTGCCAGTGATCGGCCCGACGCGCTCGTACTCGACGTGATGATGCCGAGGCTGGACGGTCTTGAAGTCTGCAGGCAGCTACGCAGCACCGGTGACGATCTGCCGATCCTGGTTCTGACCGCCAGGGACTCGGTATCGGAGCGGGTGGCGGGCCTCGATGCGGGTGCCGACGACTACCTCCCCAAGCCGTTTGCCTTGGAAGAACTGCTGGCCCGGATGCGCGCGCTGCTGCGCCGCACCACCCCAGAGGACTCGGGTGAGTCGGTGGCGATGACGTTTGCCGACTTGTCGCTCGATCCGGTGACCCGCGACGTCACCCGCGGTGAGCGGCATATCAGCCTGACCCGCACCGAGTTCTCGCTGTTGGAGATGCTGATTGCCAACCCGCGGCGCGTGCTGACGCGCAGCCGCATCCTGGAAGAAGTGTGGGGCTTCGATTTCCCCACGTCGGGCAATGCGCTCGAGGTGTATGTCGGATATCTGCGCCGTAAGACCGAAGCAGAAGGGGAGACAAGGCTCATCCACACCGTGCGCGGCGTGGGCTACGTCTTGCGTGAAACTCCGCCCTGATGCGTCTGTTCCGGCCTTCGCCCGAACGCACTCGGGTTCCTCTGCGCGCCACCACCTCGTTATCGCTGCGCTGGCGCGTGATGCTGCTCGCCATGTCGATGGTCGCCATGGTGGTGGTGCTGATGGCAGTGGCGGTCTACGCCGTGGTGTCGCGGGCGCTCTACAACGACATCGACAACCAGCTGCAGAGTCGAGCGCAGCTGCTGATCGCCAGCGGCTCGCTGGCCGCCGACCCCGGTAAGGCCATCGAGGGCACGGCCTATTCCGATGTCAACGCCATGCTGGTGATCCCTGGCAAATCGATCTTCACCGCCAATCAGGAGGGCCAGACCCTACCGATCGGCGCGACTGAGAAGTCGGTAATCCGCGGTGAGCTCTTCATGTCGCGTCGCACCGCGGCTGACCAACGGGTGTTGGCAGTGCATCTGCCGAACAACAGCACGCTGCTCATCTCGAAGAGTCTGGCCCCGACCGACGCTGTGATGACCAGGCTGCGCTGGGTTCTGTTGGCGGTCGGCGGTATCGGCGTGTTCGTGGCGGCCATCGCGGGCGGTACCGTCACGCGAACGGGTCTGCGGCCCGTCGGCCGGCTCACCGAGGCCGCTGAGCGGGTGGCGCGCACCGACGATCTGCGGCCCATCCCGGTGTTCGGCAGCGACGAGTTGGCCCGCCTGACCGAGGCGTTCAACATGATGTTGCGGGCGTTGGCCGAATCCAGGGAGCGACAGTCGCGACTGGTCAGTGATGCCGGCCACGAGCTGCGCACGCCGCTGACTTCGTTGCGTACCAACGTCGAGTTGTTGATGGCCTCGATGGCGCCCGGTGCACCACGTATCCCCGATAGCGATCTGGCCGAACTGCGTGCCGACGTCATCGGACAGATTGAGGAATTGTCCACGCTGGTGGGCGATCTGGTTGACCTCACCCGTGACGACGCCGGCGGCGTGGTCCACGAGCAGGTCGACATGGCCGAGGTGGTGGAGCACTGCCTGGAGCGGGTCAGACGGCGCCGAAACGATATTGAGTTCGACGTCCATGTCATTCCGTGGCAGGTCTACGGTGACGCGGCCGGGCTGAACCGTGCCGTGCTCAATCTGCTCGACAACGCGGCGAAGTGGAGTCCGTCGGGTGGGCGCGTGGGTCTGCGCCTGAGCCAGCTCGATCCGACGCACGGCGAATTGGTGGTGTCCGACCATGGTCCCGGTATCCCGATCCAGGAGCGCGGACTGGTTTTCGAGCGGTTCTTCCGGTCCACGTCGGCGCGGGCGATGCCGGGCTCCGGACTCGGGCTGGCGATCGTCAAGCAGGTGGTCCTCAAACATGGTGGCGCGCTTCGCGTTGACGACACCGTCCCGGGTGGGCAGCCGCCGGGCACGTCGATCTCTGTGCTGTTGCCGGGGCGCCTGGCTCCCGCTATGCCGTTCCAGGAGTCGCCGTTCCAGGAGTCGCCGTTTCAGGACGAGTCGTACCAGGGGGTGGCCGAAATTACCCCGCACAATGGACGTGCAGCGCATCTCACTGAGGAGGCCACCGCAGGTCTCAGTCGATTCTCAGTCGATGAGGGCAAAGTAGACGGCAATGACGCGGACCATCCCCCGAAGGACAAGTGACGCAGACGTATGACGAACCACCCGAGGTATTCGCCTCCTCCGCCGGAGCCGGGCCGTCGACAGGACTCGAACCAGCCTGTGGCGCCTGCGTATCCGGGCCAGTATCGTCCGGTCCCGCCGCCGCAGCCGGTCCCGCCGCAGCAGCCGGTCCCGCCGCCGCAGGGCTATGACTGGCGCTACGCCACGCAGCACAACCCCTCGCAGCAGCAGCGCCCACCGTTCGACCCGTACCGTCCAGCGCATCCAGGCAATCACGTGCCTACGCAGGCCATGCCGCTCAGCGGAGCCATGCCTCTGCAGCTGCCGCCGCAGCCGGCGCCGCGGAAGCGCTCGCGCGGGATCGCTCTGACGGCCGGGGCGTTGGCCGTCGCAGTCGTGTCCGCGGCGGTCGGCGGAGGAGTGGCCCTGCTCGCACAGCCCGAGGGTGGGGCCACACACTCGGCCATCCCGGAACTGGGTGCCCCCCAGAGCGTCCCGGCTGCCAACGTGCCGCCGGGTTCGGTCGAGCAGGTGGCGGCCAAGGTCGTGCCCAGCGTCGTCAAACTCGAGACCGACATCGGCCGGGCCAATGAAGAAGGCTCGGGCATCATCCTGTCCTCTGACGGGCTGATCTTGACGAACGCGCACGTCGTGTCCGCAGCCAACGGTGACATCCCACCGCCATTGGCGGCGCCGTCCGGCCCGGCGGGGCCGTTACTGCCACTGCCCACTGCTCCGCCGGGGCCCGACAGTCCGTCCGGGCCCGGCCCGACGACGGATCCCGGCGCCAAGCCCGTTACCACCGTGACCTTCGCCGACGGCAACACCACCACGTTCAGCATCGTCGGGATCGATCCCGCCAGCGATATCGCCGTGGTGCGCGCCAAGGGGGCCTCCGGTTTGTCTCCCATCACTCTTGGTTCATCGGCGAATCTGCGGGTCGGCCAGAACGTGGTGGCCATCGGATCACCGCTGGGCCTCGAAGGCACCGTGACCACCGGCATCGTGAGCGCGCTGAACCGGCCGGTCTCCACGGCCGGTGATACGACTAACCAGAACACCGTGCTCGACGCGATTCAGACCGATGCTGCCATCAACCCCGGCAACTCGGGCGGTGCGCTGGTCAACATGAATGGCGAGTTGGTCGGTATCAATTCGGCGATCGCCACCCTGGGCGGCGACTCCGCCGGAGCGCAGAGCGGATCGATCGGGCTCGGCTTCGCCATCCCGGTGGACCAGGCCAAACGCATCGCTGACGAGCTGATCAGCACCGGCACTGCGACGCACGCGTCGCTCGGCGTCCAGGTCAGCAACGACAGCACCACGCATGGCGCCAAGATCGTCGAGGTCACGCAGGGAGGCGCGGCGGCAGGAGCCGGCCTGCCCAGCGGTGTCGTCGTCACCAAGGTCGACGATCGGACCATCGCCAGCGCCGACGCTCTGGTGGCCGCGGTCCGGTCCCGGGCACCCGGTGACAAGGTGACGTTGACCTACCTCGACGCCTCGGGTAACCCCAAAAGTGTCCAGGTGACGCTGGGGAAGGCTGCACAGTGACCAGGACTGCTGCGCCGATGTCACCTGCCAGATATACGGTTGCACCCATGGAGCAGCCTGTGGAGCTGGTGGGTAGGGCGCTGGTCGTCGTCGTCGATGACCGGACTGCGCATGGTGACGAAGAAGATCACAGTGGTCCGTTGGTGACGGAACTACTGACCGAGGCCGGTTTCGTGGTCGACGGTGTCGTGGTTGTCGCCGCCGACGAGGTGGAGATTCGCAATGCGCTGAACACCGCGGTGATCGGCGGCGTCGACTTGGTGGTGTCCGTCGGTGGCACCGGTGTCATGCCGCGTGATGTCACTCCCGAGGCCACCGTGGACATTCTTGATCGCGAGCTTCTCGGTATCTCCGAGGCGCTGCGGTCATCGGGTCTGGCGGCCGGTATCACCGACGCTGGGTTGTCTCGCGGGTTGGCCGGAATCTCCGGTAGCACGCTGGTGGTCAACATCGCCGGCTCGCGCTATGCCGTCCGCGACGGCATGGCGACGCTCAATCCGCTGGCGGCTCAAATAATCAGCCAGTTATCCAGTCTGGAGATCTAGACGTCGGTCTACTCGGCGGTTAACCCGACGGTGCCGAAGCCTCCGCAAGGCGGCTCGGCGCCGTCGTTGTGGTGCATAAATGACCCTGGAGAACTCCGTTGTGTCGCGCTACACGCGCGTGAACTGCATAAACGACTAGAATGTGATCTTTATCACATTTGGAGGCGACTGTGATCGAGCCTGCACCTCAATATTCAAGTTCAGTTAACAATATCTTCGGCTCCGACATTCCTGCCGAGTCCTCGGATGAACGCGATCCGGACGCGCGGCGCGATGAGCGCGATCGTGATCAGTGGATCAGGGATAACGTTCCGCCACATCACAGTTGACGATCACTTGCTGCTGAATGGCTGTGAACTGGGTCATGTCGTCGGCCTGATGAAGTTATGTCAGGTCTCGCGGGCTAAGGCGACGGTGTGCCGACGCAAATGGGACGATTGAACTGCCGCGACACCCGGTGACCAGGCCAGCAAACTTCTTCTCGAGCCGGCGCGGGATGGGTCGAGGATGTCTACGCGTTGCCGCAGCGATGCCACCCCGTTATGTTCCTCGTGTCTATAACGATGAGTGAAACGTAAGAACAGCCTGTGAGCGTTCTCATTTGGCGGTTTTTACTTCGTGTGAGGTTCAACAGCGTTGGCCCACACGAACCACAACTCGGTGAACCGCCTGGATCACCGCCGACACGCTAGGGAGAACATGAAGGTAATCAGTCGGGTGCTGGTGGCGATGATCGCTGCCGTCGCTGCGCTGTTCGTGGGCACGGGCACCTCACACGCTGGCTTGGACAATGAGTTGAGCCTGGTGGACGGACAGGGCCGCACCCTGACCATTCAGCAGTGGGACACGTTCCTCAACGGTGTGTTCCCCCTGGACCGCAACCGGCTGACCCGTGAGTGGTTCCACTCCGGGCGCGCTGTCTACTCGGTGACCGGCGCCGGATCCGACGAGTTCAAGGGCACCCTGGAGCTCGGCTACCAGGTCGGCTTCCCCTGGTCACTCGGTGTGGGCATCAACTTCTCCTACTCCACCCCGAACATCCTGCTCGACGACGCCAACCTGTCCCCGACCGGTTTCAACCCGCTGGGCTCGGTCATCACCCCGAACCTGTTCCCGGGTGTGTCGATCTCCGCTGACCTGGGCAACGGCCCCGGCATCTCTCCGTCGACGTCTCCGGCCCCAACGGCGCAGTCGCCGTTTCTAACGCCCACGGCACCGTGACCGGCGCTGCCGGCGGCGTCCTGCTGCGGCCCTTCGCACGGCTGATCAGCGGCGCCGGTGACAGCGTCACCACCTACGGCGAGCCCTGGAACATGAACTAGCACGTGAGCTGGTTCGTGGACTGACGGTTCACAGCTTCACCAAAGAAATCGCCCCCGGCCTGAGCCGGGGGCGATTTCTTTTGCGTTCTTCTGCGGGTTATTCGCCTTCGTGGCTCTGGGGTTGGGGCGTGGCCCCGGGCGTCCCGTGCTTGCCAACGACCTCGACCCCATTCTCGCGCAGCAGGTCGCGGATCTCGGTGAGCACGGTCAGTTCGGTGTCGCCCTCGGCCACCTTCTTGTCGCGCTCCTTCAGCTTCTTGAACGGCGCCACGATGATGAAATAGACCACCGCCGCGACGATCAGGAAGTTGAGGCCCGCGGTCAGCACGGCATTGAGATTGACGAAGGTGTCACCGCCCAGCGGGATCTTCAGGAATCCGTAGTCCTTGCCCGGGGTCGCGCCGATCCGGTCGATGAGCGGCTGGATGACGTTATCGGTGAACGCCTTGACCAATCCGGTGAATGCAGTACCGATGACCACGGCGACCGCCAGGTCGATGACGTTCCCGCGTGAGATGAAATCCTTGAACCCCTTCAACATGGGATGAACCTTTCGCTGTAGGCCTGTGCACTTCGCAGATATCGAACGTTAGTCCCGTGCGCCGGGCTGCGGCGGGAAGCCCTGGGATGCTAGGTTTCCTCCGACGTGGCTGCGCTACGTCGGATCGGAAAGGATCAGCGGGTGCGCGAGAGTGTCGGGAAACGGCGGGCGGCTGGCATTGCGATTGCGCTGCTTGCTTTTTGGGCCGGATCTGGCGGCCAAGCCTTTGCCGATGAGCCGACACCGACCCCCGCTCCTGCTCCAGCTGCGACGTCGTCCACGGACGAGCTCACCGATATGGTGATGGACGCGCTCGGCGGCGGTGCCATCGCGCCGGCCGCCGGTTCGGTTCCCGCCCCGCCTGGTTGACCTACACCCCTGGCCGTCGACCGACGCGCTGACGATCACCGGTGGCGCGAGGTCGGACAGTGTCACCCCCAGTTATCGGCAACACCATGAAGATCGTGCGAGATGGGGCGAGCGCTCGCTGCTCGAAGCAAAGCCGGACGAATTAGCCGTGACGTAAGTCGCTGCACCTCGGCCAACTTCGATCAATGCGATGATCAATGCAATGTCAGAGTGACCGTCTCGGTCAGGGCGGCGCCTGCGACGGCGTTTGCCGCGTGGGCGGGCAGCGCCACCAGCACCACCCGGTCGTTGGCAGCCGTCGCGGACTTCGGCTTGGCCGACACCAGCACCACCACCGCGTCGCTGGCGACCACTCTGGGGACTGCGTTGCTGCCGGAGTCGGCGGCAGCGAGGATGTCGACAACATCTCCGGTGCGGACCAGCTCGACCACTGCATTGTCGGCCAGGTGCAACGGCACGATCCGCGCATCGGGCCCGGCGGCGGCCTTCGCCAACCGGGAGCCGAGCAGTCGGACATCGGTCAGCACCTCACCGCGCCGTACGGGACCGGCCAGCGTCGCGCCGACAACGCCACCCAGGTCGGCCTGTGATCCGTCGGGAAGTGTTGTCGCCAGCCGGTTTTCGACCAGGACGTCGTCGGGCGTGACGGTGATCCCCGGGGCCAGATCCCGGGCGGCGACGACCGCTGCGGTGCGATCGCCGTCCGGGTCCGATCGGATGGCAGCAACCCCGGCAAGCACGACGAGCGCGGCGGCGGCGATGCGCCGGGCCCGCATCGTATGCACCCAATCTGGTTGCAGCGCTTGGCGTAACCGCGTCAGGGGGGTGGGGTTCAGGGATGCCGAACGGCGCAGCGCCATGCCGATAGGGTAGGGATGGCGCAACGCTGCAGGCGTACGTCGCCCGCAGCGCTGTGGATAACTAGTTCGATGCTGCGGCGGCGGGAGCCGAGCTGGTGGACCCGGAACTCTTCTCCTTGGCGCCGCCCGACTTGTCCGACGAGCTGCTCGATGACGAAGAACCGCCGCTGTCGCCGCTCTTCTCGGAACTCTTGTCGGCGCCCTTCTCCGATGAGGATGACGACGAGGAGGAGGAACTGGTGCTCTTCGCGGCCTCACGGCTGTCGGTGCGGTAGAAACCGCTGCCCTTGAAGACGACGCCGACCGAGTTGAAAAGTTTGCGAAGCCGGCCCGAGCACTTGGTGCACGTGGTCAGGGCATCGTCGCTGAACGCCTGCACCGCGTCGAAACGATCTCCGCACTCGGTGCACGCATAGCTGTACGTCGGCACAAAAACCTCCGGGAAGGGTCAGAACTTGTTAGCACTCTATCGTGTCAAGTGCTAGAACCGCCATCTGGCCCACGCCATTCCCGATGTTCCAGCGTGACGACACCACCGCCGGGTGTGACCGCATGGGTCATCCGCACGTCATGGGCCGCCACGGGCAGTTCGGCGACCAACTCCTCATCCCGGACCACCGCGACCAGATGGGCCGCCGGGTCCCGAAGCGGTAGCGACCGATCGTAGAAACCGGCACCGCGGCCCAACCTGCCACCGTGGTGGTCCACCGCCAGGGCGGGGACGATCACCAGGGCCGCCTCGGACAGCGTTTCCGCAGGCAGGGAAGGACCCGCCGGTTCCATCAGACCGAACCGTGCCGCCACCAGTTCGCCGGGTCGGTATTCGCCCCACAGCAGCGGTAGCGGGACGCCGTCGGATGTGTTTACCGCTACCGGCAGCAGCACCCGCTCGGCCAGCTCCTGCAGGGCCTCCAGCAACGCGACCGACCCGGGTTCTGTGCCGATCGGCACGTAGGCGCACACCGTGCCGCTAATGTTCGGCAGGGTAGGGATATGCTGTGCCAGAGCGAGCGCCTCGGCCTCGTGCGCAGCGGGGGCAAGCAAACGTCGAGCACGAATCAGTTGAATGCGTAACTGGGGTTTCGAGCGGTCGCTCACGGGGTCAAGAATGTCAGCTGAGCGGGGAGCACGTTGCGATTAGGGTGGGAACGATGACGATGCCTCAGGCGCCGAAAGTGTCGATACCGCGCACGGCGGTTGTGCCTGCTGCAGGTCTTGGCACGCGCTTTCTGCCCGCCACCAAAACCGTCCCCAAAGAGTTGCTGCCGGTGGTGGACACTCCGGGTATCGAACTCGTTGCCGCCGAGGCCGCCGAGGCCGGTGCCGAGCGCCTGCTGATCATCACCTCGGAGGGCAAGGACAGCGTCGTCGCGCATTTCGTCGAGGACCTCGTGCTGGAAGGCACGTTGGAGGCCCGCGGCAAGAAGGTGATGCTGGAGAAGGTGCGTCGGGCGCCGGCTCTGATCAAGGTCGAGTCGGTGGTGCAGCGCGAGCCGCTCGGCCTCGGACACGCCGTCAGTTGCGTCGAATCCAAACTCTCCGACGACGAAGACGCGATCGCGGTCCTGTTGCCCGACGATCTGGTGTTGCCCACCGGCGTGCTGGAGATCATGTCCAAGGTACGCGCCAAACGCGGCGGCTCGGTGCTGTGCGCCATCGAGGTGCCCGAAGACGAGATCAGCGCCTACGGCGTGTTCGACGTCGAGATCGTTCCCGACGCCGCCAACCCCAACGTGCTCAAGGTCCTCGGCATGGTCGAGAAACCGAAGGCGGAGGACGCCCCGTCGCTGTTCGCGGCTGCCGGCCGGTACGTCCTGGACCGCGCGATATTCGACGCGTTGCGCCGAGTTCAGCGTGGTGTCGGCAATGAAATCCAGCTCACCGACGCCATCGCCCTGCTGATCGCGGAGGGTCATCCCGTCCACGTGGTGGTCCATCGGGGTACTCGACACGACCTGGGAAATCCCGGCGGCTACCTTAAGGCTGCGGTTGACTTTGCCTTGGATCGTGATGACTATGGCCCGGACTTGCGCCGTTGGTTGGTTTCGCGACTCGGCCTGACCTAGCACTAGGCGTGCTGCGGGCGCGGGTTGCGAACCGGGCCCGACGGCAGAAAGGCGCACTGTGCGTTCGGTTGAAGAACAGCAGGCCCGGGTTCAGGCGGCTGCGGTAGCCCCCAGGCCGGTTCGTGTTGCGATAGCCGAGGCGCAGGGCCTGATGTGCGCCGAGGAAGTCGTGACCGAAAGGCCGCTGCCCGGTTTCGACCAGGCCGCGATCGATGGATATGCGGTCCGCAGCGTCGACGTCTTCGGCGTCGGTGAACCCGGTGGCCCGGATGGCGACCATGCAGGCGGTGAGATCAGTCTCCCGGTGATGGGGGCCATCGACGCAGGTACCCGGACGCCGAGCCGGTTGCAGCCCAAACAGGCGGCTAGGGTCCAGACCGGCGCGCCGATGCCGACACTCGCCGACGCCGTGCTGCCGCTGCGCTGGACAGACGGCGGGCAGTCGCGGGTGCGGGTGCTGCGCGGGGTCCGGTCGGGCGCCTATGTGCGGCGGACCGGCGACGACGTCCAGCCCGGAGATGTCGCGGTGCGGTCGGGAACCATCATCGGCGCCGCCCAGGTCGGTCTGCTGGCCGCGGTCGGCCGGGAGCGGGTGTTGGTGCACCCTCGGCCCCGCCTGTCGGTGTTGTGCGTCGGCGGTGAGCTGGTCGACATCTCCCGTACCCCAGGGAACGGGCAGGTTTACGACGTCAATTCCTATGCGCTGGCGGCCGCCGCACGCGACGCCGGTGCCGAGGTGAACCGGGTGGGCATCGTCGACAATGATCCCAAGGGGCTCAAAGAGGCGGTCGAGGGTCAGCTCAGCCGGGCCGAGATCGTCATCATCGCCGGGGCGGTCGGTGGTGCGGCCGCCGAAGGTGTGCGTGCGGTGTTGTCGGAGCTGGGTGAGATGGAGGTGACCCGCATCGCGATGCACCCGGGCTCCGTGCAGGGGTTCGGTCAGCTCGGTCGCGACGCAGTCCCGGTGTTCCTCCTGCCTGCCAATCCGGTCAGCGCGCTGGTGGTCTTCGAAGTGATGGTGCGTCCGCTGATCCGGCTGTCGTTGGGTAAGCGGCAGCCGACCCGCCGGATAGTCCAGGCGCGTGCGATCGCCCCGATCTCGTCGGTGCGCGGCCGCAAGGGATTCCTGCGCGGGCAGTTGATGCGCGATCAGGACACCGGTGAGTACTTGGTGCAGGCACTGGGCGGCGCGCCGGGTTCGTCATCGCATTTGTTAGCCACACTGGCCGAAGCGAACTGCCTCGTCGTGGTGCCCAGCGAGGCCGAGCAGATTCGTACCGGCGAGGTCGTCGACGTCGCCTTCCTGGCCCAGCGCGGCTGAGCTAGCAGTCGACGTGAGTTTCTGGCGTTCGAGTGCCATGCATCCTGGCTGGCCGATGGTGGTCGGGCCGTTGCGGGTGCCCGCCGGAGTGACCCAGTTGCGCCCGGTTCGGATGCGCGATGCCGCCCAGTGGAGCCGCATCCGCAGTGCCGACCGAGCGAATCTGGAACCGTGGGAACCCAGCGCCGACCTGGATTGGGCTGTGCGTCATTCAATTTCGGCGTGGCCCTCGGTGTGTTCCGGGCTGCGGGCCGAGGCGCGCAATGGCCGGATGCTGCCGTATGTCATCGAGGTCGACGGGCAGTTCGCCGGTCAGCTGACGATCGGCAACGTCACTCATGGCGCGCTGCGGTCGGCGTGGATCGGCTACTGGGTGCACAGTGAGCTGACCGGGCAGGGCGTCGCCACTGCCGCCCTGGCACTCGGTCTTGACCACAGCTTCGGGCCCGTGATGCTGCACCGCGTCGAGGCGACGGTGCGGCCGGAGAATGCCGCGAGTCGAAAAGTACTGGCCAAAGCGGGCTTTCGCGAAGAGGGCCTGCTGCGCAACTATCTCGACGTCGACGGGGCGTGGCGGGATCACCTGCTGGTGGCGCTGACCGTGGAGGAAGTATCGGGGTCGGTGGCCGCATCGCTGGTCCGGGCCGGTCGCGCCAGCTGGGCTTGAGCCGTCTACGTCCAGATCGACATGAGGGTCGTGGAAAGCGCGGTTTCACAACCATCGCGCCGGACTCGCCGCGCCCGGCGACGATTGCGGGCCTGCCGGTCCACATCCAGGCCGCGTAGGTCGGGGTGAACAGGTTCTGCTCGGCATTCTTCGGCAGGGGGATGCGCGGGTACGGTTGCGAACGGCGTCACCGCAGAGTTCTGCGGGTCCGGACCCTGTCCGCAGTGGCCTGCGTCCTGATAATCGGCTTCGACATGCCCGAATGGTGCGAAGACCGGCCGACGCGCACCCCCTCCCGGCGGACCCGCCGCAGCAATCTGTGGGCGAACCCGTGACTGGGTATGGCAGGCGAGTTCGGCGGGAGGGTTGGCTTTTCGCCGAACTCGCGACCCTGGTGTCCAACTGGCGACAGGGCCCAGGGAGTCCAAATCTTGTTACTAATGTGACATTTGTGACTAATGGTGCTTGTCACAGACGAATTACAGGTGTGTAATTGTCTCGGCGCGCCGCACCCGGATGCGCTGGTCGGGAGACCTAGCCTGGAGGGGAAAGGAGCTTGCCGCCATGCCAAGCATCCCCCAATCGTTGCTCTGGATCTCACTCGTGGTGCTCTGGCTGTTTGTGCTGGTGCCCATGCTCATCAACCGGCGCGACACAGTGCGTCGCACCAGTGACGTCGCGCTGGCCACCCGAGTGCTCAACACCGGCGGTCGCGCCGCGCGTTTGATCAAACGTGGCAAACCCGCGGCCGGGCACCGCAGCGACCCCGACTGGCAGCCCACCTCCGTACATGAGGACGACGAAGCCGACGACTTCGACGAGGAGAAGACGGGGCCGGTTGTGGTGACCGGCAAGCCCTCTCGCGTCCGGTCGGTCGCCGTGGTGACGTCGCTGGCCGAAGAGACCGAACCCGACTATCTGGACGTCGACGTCGTCGACGAGGACTCCGGCGCCCTCCCGGTCGGACGGATTCGGACCGAGGCAGCTTCCGAACCCGTCGCGCAAGCCGAGGAACCGCAGCTCCCGTTCGACGACGGCGCCGACACCGAGGGCATCAGAGCGCAGACCAACGACGCTTCCACCGACGAGACTGACGACACCGCCGAGACTCCTGCCGCTGCCGCCGACGACACTGTCGATGGCAGCGCCGACGAGTACGAGTACGTCGAGGACACCTCCGGCCTGGAAGCCGAGGAAGAGCCGGCGACGACCGTCGGCCGGCGGCTGTCCGGAGCCTCCCGGGTGCACAGCCTGGAGTCGAAGACCGCGGCCGCCGTCACCGCCCGCAAGTACAAGTTCCGCAAGCGGGTGCTGCTGACGATGGCGACCCTGCTGGTCTTCACTGCCGCCGCCGCGTTCCTGGTGACGCCCAGCTCCTGGTACCTGTGCTGTGTGGTCGGCGCGATCACGCTGCTCTACCTGGCATACCTACGCCGTCAGACTCGGATCGAGGAGCGCCTGCGCCGTCGTCGCATGCAGCGGATGGCCCGGTCGCGCCTCGGGGTGGAAAACACCCACGACAACGATCTCGACGTCGTGCCTGCGCGGTTGCGTCAGCCCGGCGCGGCCGTACTGGAGATCGACGACGAGGACCCGGCGTTCGAGCATCTGGACTACGTACCGTTTTCCCGCGAGTACTCGCTGCCGCACGCCGCGGGGCAGTGACCGGCGGTTTTCGGTTGACGCCTGCAGGCTGGTAGCGTGCTAGCGGTCAAGGGGCTATGGCGCAGTTGGTAGCGCGCCTCGTTCGCATCGAGGAGGTCAGGGGTTCGAATCCCCTTAGCTCCACCCTTGAGATGGCAGGTCAGGAAACTGGCCTGCCATCGGTGTTTCCGGGGTCCCTCACAGGCGGGGCTGGCGGCCCGGCCTTGAGCACGGGAGCCGCTCGGCGCCGCAGCATGGGGTTCTGGTGAGAATTCCCTACGGTTGCTCTGGCATCCCTTGTCAGATGCCGTCCACGCCACCACAGTAGTGGGTGGACCGGGGTCTCCTGCCTCTCAGGATCTGTCAGCCCCGGTCTGCAAAGCGATTCAGGGACCCGGCCCGTCACAGCACCGCTGTGGCGGGCCGGTCACTGTCTTACCGTCGGCGGCGATGGCACCGTCTGAAAGTCCAAAAAGCCGCGTGATTCAGTCAATTGGCGCCCCGTCACCCGCGACCAGCCGGGTGGCTTCACTGCTGGCGGTACCCGCGTCTGGTCTGTCTGTTCGGCTGACCCCAGCGCCCTGAGTGACAGGGGCGGCGCCGAGGTTTCGGTGAACCGGGGTCGAGCGCGCGACCTAATCGCCGCAGCAGCGCAACACGCGCGGGGTAGTCCGTCGGGTGGGTTTGCTGGACGCGGGCCGCTCAGTAGCCGGCTGTCCATCCGGTGACGCTGGGACCGGTCCTTGCATCAAGGGGGTTCTGTTGTTACCCCGATGGGTAGGCACTCCCGCAGCCCAGTCTGTAAGGGTTGGATGGACTGGAGACGAAAGGACATTTCTATGCGCGCGACCCTGATGTACGGCGCCCACGACGTTCGGATCGAGACGGTGCCCGATGCGACGCTGCGGGAACCCACTGATGCACTCGTCCGGATCACCGCGTCCTGTATCTGCGGTAGCGATCTGTGGCCGTACGGATCGATGCCGGCCACCGAGCGTGGCCGCCGGATGGGCCACGAGTTCATCGGCGTCGTAGAGGACTTCGGCTCGGAGGTATCGGGACTCAAGAAGGGCGATCTCGTCGTCGCCCCGTTCCTGTGGGCCGACAACACCTGCGACTTCTGCCAGGAAGGCCTACAGAGCTCCTGCCGGCACGGCGGCGGCTGGGGCTCGAAGAATGTCGACGGCGGCCAGGGGGAGGCCGTGCGGGTCCCGCAGGCGCAAGGCACGTTGGTGAAACTGCCGGTCGCGCCGGACTCCGTGCTGATACCGTCGCTGCTGACACTTTCCGATGTGTTCTGCACCGGGCACCACTGCGCCGTCACCGCCGGCGTCGGTCCACGCACCACCGTCACCGTGATCGGGGACGGCGCCGTCGGATTGTCCGCAGTGTTGGCTGCCAAACGCCTTGGCGCCGAGCAGATCATCCTGATGGGGCGGCACAAGGTCCGGACCGATCTGGGGCGCGAATTCGGCGCGACGGAAGTGGTCGCCGAACGCGGTAGCGAAGGTATCGAGCGGGTCCGGGAATTGACCGGCGGTGACGGGACGCACACCGTGCTGGAATGCGTCGGGACCAATCCGTCGCTGGCGACGGCGTTCGGCGTGGCCCGCGCCGGCGGCTTCGTCAGCCGGGTCGGTGTGCCTCAGGACAACGAGATCCCCTTCGGTGTACCGGAATTCATGCGTAATGTCACCCTCACCG
The DNA here is from genome assembly GCF_025822605.1 of Mycolicibacterium komossense. GTDB lineage: Bacteria > Actinomycetota > Actinomycetes > Mycobacteriales > Mycobacteriaceae > Mycobacterium > Mycobacterium komossense. The sequence goes on from NZ_JACKTY010000030.1 coordinate 230,826, forward strand.
GCGGTGTCGCACCTGCACGGGCCTATATCGAGGAACTCATGCCCGATATCCTCGACGGCACCGTCGAGCCGGGGAAGGTCTTCGACCGCACGATCGGAATCGACGAGATCCCCGAGGGCTACCAGGCGATGGCGGATCGTCAGGCCCTCAAAGTCCTGATCCGTCCGTGACTTTCGACAAGCGGACTGAGACGGTCGGGGGGATCGGCCGTCTCTAGTTCGGCGCGGACTGCCGCGGTGATCTGGCTGCTGGGCGCGGGGGTATACGTGGTCTGTGAGGCCGTCGCGGCCGCGGGCAAGCCGGGCTACCGGTATGCCACGAACTACATCAGCGATCTCGGCACGTCCGCGGTGATGAACGTCGGCGCCTTCGCCCTGCACGGTCTGCTGTTCGCGCTCGGGGCGGTGGTCGCGGTGCGCGCCCATCCGGGGACCGGCGGGGTCGGCCGGGGGTTCCTGCTCGCCGCCGCCGCCAACGCCGTAGGCAACGTGATGGTCGGCAGCTTTCCCAGCGGTTCACCCGGCTCGGTTGCGCTGCATGTCGTCGGCGCCGCGCTGGCCATCGTCGGTGGCAACATCGCCGTGCTCCTCGTCGGGGTCGGCGGTCGCCGGATCGGATTGCCGCAGAACTACTCTCGTGCCAGTGTGGCCCTGGGCGTCTTCGGCATCTGCTGCCTGGCGGCGCTGACGATGTTTCCGGTCGGGTTCGTCGAGCGCGGCGCGGTCTACCCGATCATCGTATGGCAGGCGATGACCGGCGTCGCGATCCTGCGCCAGGTCAGCCGATGACCGCGGCGGCGCGCGTCACCCGTCCGCGGGACACCAGTTCGCCGACCACCACCACCCCGCACGTCTGCGACAACAGCAGCGCGACCAGAACGAGCACCTGCACCGCACCGGCTTGGGCCGCGGATCCCGTGGCCAGCAGCACGCCGACGAAGGCGCCGGGCAGGGTGACCAGACCGGCGGTTCTGGCCTGGTCGAGATTCGGCAGCAGCGAATCGCGAATCGGCCGTTCCACCACTTCCTTGCGCGAATCTCGTTCTGACAGTCCCAGACTGAGCGCCGCCTCCACCTCACCGTTGCGCTGATTCAGCGCGTCGAGCGCCCGCCGGGCGGCGACCGCGGTGGCGGTCATCGTGCCGCCGAGCACGATGCCGAAGACCGGGACGATGGCGAAGCCCGAGACAGGCACCACCCCGGACAACAGCAGTAACGGAATCACCGCGAGCATCCCGGCACCGAGCGCGGCCGCCAGCCACCATGAACCTCGATCGGCCTGGCTGCGCCGCGCTGCCGTCACGGTTGCCACGGCGAACATCACCGTCAGCACCAGCATCGACGACCACAGGTGAGTCATCGCCGCGGCCAGCACCATGGCGACCGCGGCCAACTGCAGTGCGGCACGGGCACCGGCCCGCGGGACGATCCACGGCGAACTCCGCAGGAAGACGCGGCTGAGCACACCGGCGGCGATCGCCATCACCACACACACGACCACCAGGGGAACACCCAGCACCGGTTCGGAATTGCTCACCCCATCAGTGTGGACGCACGTACGCTCGGTGCCATCGGCAGGAGATAGCTGGGGTGTCTGGGATATGTCCGAACTGACGGAGTTGCAGGCGAAAGACCTCGCCACCATGGAGGTCTTCGCCGGTTGCCGCGTCAGCGACCTGATCCCGCTCGCCGAGCAGCTCCAGCCGCTGCGGTCCGCCCCCGGCGAGGACCTGATGCTCCAGGGTGAGCCGGCGGTGTCGTTCCTGTTGATCTCGTCGGGCCGCGTCGAGGTCCGCCATGTCTGTGACGACGGCGTCCTGATGATCGGCGAGGTGTCCGCGGGCCGGGTCGTCGGCGAGATGGCCTTGCTGCGCGACAAACCGCGCACCGCGACGGTCACCACGACCGAAGCGCTGACCGGCTGGATCGGCGACACCGCGGCGTTCGCGTGCATGGCCGACATTCCGGGCGTCAAGGACCGGCTGGTGCGCACGGCGCGCCAGCGGCTGGCATCCTTCATCACTCCGGTGCCGGTGCGGCTGCGCGACGGCACCGCGCTGCTGTTACGCCCGGTGCTGCCCGGGGACAGCGCCAGGGCCACCAAAGGCCCCGTCGAATTCTCCAGCGAGACGCTGTACCGGCGGTTCATGACGACCCGCGAGCCGACCCAGGCGCTGATGGACTATCTGTTCGAAGTCGACTACGTCGACCATTTCGTCTGGGTGATGATCGATCCGGCCGAGGAGCTGGACAATATCGTCGCCGACGCCAGGTTCGTGCGCGACGAAGCCGACCCGACGGTGGCCGAGATAGCGTTCATCGTCGGTGACGACTACCAGGGCAAGGGGGTGGGGTCGTTCCTGATGAAGGCGCTGGCTGTCGCTGCCAGGATCGACGGCGTCGAGAAATTCTCTGCACGTGTGCTTTCCGACAACCTGGCGATGCGCTCGATACTCGACGAGTTCGGTGCATTCTGGGTACGAGAGGATGTGGGTGTGGTGACAACGGTGATCGATGTGCCCGACCGACGCGACGTCCATCTGCCTCGGCAATTGATCGAGCAGATCCGCAGCGTCGCCCGCCAGGTGATCGAGGCGGTGGGTTGAGATGGCGAGACCACCGCTGAACAAGGACACCACGCTGTGTATCTCGCTGGCCGCGCGACCGAGCAACATCGGCACGCGGTTCCACAACTATCTTTACGACCGGCTCGGGATCGACTTCATCTACAAGGCATTCACCACGACCGATATCGCCGCGGCGATCGGCGGTGTGCGGGCGCTTGGCATCCGCGGCTGCTCCGTGTCGATGCCCTTCAAGGAGGACGTGCTGGCGTTGGTCGACCACGTGGACGACTCCGCACGAGCCATCCATTCCGTCAACACCATCGTCAACGACGACGGGGTGCTGACCGCGTCCAATACCGACTATGTCGCGGTGGAGCGCCTGATCGCCGAACACGGATTGCAGTCCGACCAGACGGTGCTGATCCACGGCAGTGGCGGGATGGCCAAGGCTGTTGGATCTGCCTTCCGGGACAACGGTTTTCGCGACGGAACCGTAGTGGCTCGCAACGAGTCGGTCGGTCCCGAACTGGCCGATCAGCTCGGCTATCGCTGGCGCTCGCATGTCGGCGGCGCGGCGGCGTCAATCATCGTCAACGTCACCCCGGTGGGCATGGCCGGCGGCGCCGAGGAGCACGACAGCCCGTTCCCCGCGGAGCTGATCGCGGCCGCCGACACGGTGTTCGATGTGGTGGCACTGCCATCGGAGACACCGCTGATCCTCGCGGCCAGAGCGGCCGGCAAACCCGTGATCACCGGCGCTGAAGTCATCGCGCTGCAGGCCGCCGAGCAGTTCGAGCGATACACCGGGGTGCGGCCGACTCCGGAGCTGGTAGCGGAGGCGTCGAAGATCTCGCGCGCTTAGCCGGTGTTGATCACCACGATGGGCTTGACGACGAGCTCGGCCGGGCGAGCGTTGACACCGGCGTAGCGCAGCCGCGCCTGCACGTACCAGTCCATCGACGAGTGCACGGCAGCCGCGGTGGGTGGCGCATCGGCAGGGAGCGGAATCGCGAACGGTAAGGTGACCGGCTTACCTGATTGCAGCGTAATTCGGTTGTCCAACTGGATGATTCGGCCCTCAAGGGAATTTCCTTCGGACGGATTCTTGGTCAGCGGGTGCGATGCTCGCCGCCGCTGCCAGCAGACCGCAAGATCGCCGTCGGGCAGGTCCACGGTGGGGGTGAGGAAGGCGCGTCCGTTGACGGCCTCCCCGGCCAGGAAAATCGTTGTGGGCAGGACGATATCGATCACTGTCTCGGCCGCGCCGGACACCACCTCGACCGGCTCGTCGAGGCCGTCGAAGTCGAACACATCGTTGCGCCCGATCCGGACGGTGAACTCGCCGTGGGCGTCGATATCGTGCCCGCCCCGCTCGACGATGAGCCGCGCGGACCACCGGGCGATCTCTTTTGACGATGCCGGCGCCCATGACGGAACCCGGAATGTCCACGAACCGCCGGTGAATTCAGACGTCGGGACGGGCAGATCGACCGTGCTGACGCAGACCCATTCGTCGGTGCTGCGGTCGCCGGGGTCGGTGATGCCGACCTCGCCCACGGCCGACAAGACCTCGCTGCCCCTGGCCGCGGCGGAGTCGGATTTACCGGCCCAGTCCTGGTCGAAGAAGTTGGTGTAACCCCATTCGAGGCGTGCCGCGGTCACCGTGCGCACGGGTGTGCTGGTGGTCACGGTGGCGGTGACCGTGGCGCGCGGGACGACCGCGACCGGTGACACCGTCACCTCGACGTCGGGGGAGCGGTTGAACAGTCTGTCTCCTCACAGGCGTGGGTCTGTCATGCCGGCCGCCACCGCTATATCGGCGCTGACAGTGGGCGAGGCGGATCCGATCAGGGCGTGATCGTGGTCTTCTCGTTGATGATGTTCATCGCGTTGTTGAGGATGCCCGCTTCGGACTCGTCGGAGAAGCCGTTGAGCTGCAGCACGTAGACGGCATTGTCGGCCGGGATCACGACGGTCTTCTGCGAGATCATGCCCTGCTTGCCGTTCTGGTTGTAGGTGCCGGCGAGTTCGACCGAGTTGAAGCCGGACAGCTGAGACGGCTCGCCCTGGTTGTCACCGGTGAAGCCGGGCAGGTTGTTGAGCTCACCCGGTGCGTACTTCAAGATCTCTGCGGGATCGACATTGCCCGTCAACTTGGACAGCAGCGCGAGGACGCGGGGTGGATTGGTCGGTACGGCGGTCTTGGCGTAGACGATCGCGCCGTAGGTACCCTCCGGGAGCGCACCCTGCTTGGGCTGCCAGTCCGGGGGCAACGGCACGTTGATGTTCGGGCCCGGATCGCCGCGCTGCATGCTGGTTTCGGTGATGTTGTTGTCTTTGACGTAGTCGGCGATCGTCTTGTTGGTCCCGGGAGTGGGCGCCGCACTGGTCGCCGATGCCTCGGCCGAAGTCGTCTCGGACGATGACGCCACCGCCGAGGTGGAGCCGGAGCCGGACGACGCGGTGGTCTTGCTGTCCGAGCCACAGCCCGCGAGCGCGAGGCTCAGCGCGAGGACGGCGACTCCCGCGCCGCTGGCGGCATTCAGTCTTTTCATCGAGCGCTGTCTCCTTAGAAGAAAAGGCGATATCTGTCGCGCAGCCTACGGTCGGCAAACGCCCAACGGAAGTCCAACCGCACCTGCAGGACAGTGGTGTCCCATCGGAAACCAATAAGTAGCGTGCCGCGATTAGGCGGCCACCTCCGCGGGTAGCGTGAATGTATGCGCGTGCCTACCTTGATCGGAACTGCTCTAGCCACCGCGAGTGCTGCGGTGATCGGAAGTGTGGCGAGTAAAGCGGGTGTCGAAACCTGGTACCCGACAGTGAAAAAGCCCAGCTACGTTCCGCCGAACGCTGTTTTCCCAGTGGCATGGACCAGCCTCTACGCCGATATCGCTGTCACCTCTGCCGCCACGATCGACCGGCTGCAGGCCGAGGGCGACGATTCGAAGACCCGTGCCTATGTCGCGGCGCTGGGCACGAACCTAGTCCTAAACGCCGGCTGGAGCTGGCTGTTTTTCAAGAAGCACAAACTCGGCGCGTCGGCCCTGGCAGCCGCCGGGCTGGCCGTCAGTAGCGCTGATTTGGCCCGGCGGACCGCGCAAGTGAACCCGAAGGCGGGGCTGGCGTTGGCGCCGTATCCGCTCTGGTGCAGTTTCGCGACGTTGATGTCCGCCGACATCTGGCGCCTCAACAGGTAGCTCTGCGTCAGAACGTCACGTGGGCGGCCGAGAATCGGGTGGTGACGTCGCCGATCATCGTCCAGTCGTAGGGATCGACGGCCACCGGATCGCCGCCTGGTGCAAGATTCAACCCGTCGAACTCCACCCAGATGGTGTTCGGGCTGGTGGTCAGCTCGAAGTAGTAGACGCGGTTGGTCAGATCCGACACCGTGCGGTATTCGGTGTTATAGACGCCGAATTCGCCGTACGGCGCGCCGAACGGCACCGACACGTTGCGCATCACCGCCATCACGGCGGCCACCGCCTGGCGTTCGTTCTCCGGCGTGGGCAACAGCGCGGAATAGTAGGCCGCGCGTTGGAAACGGTCGACGGGATTGACGTTGCCCGGTAGGGGCATGTTCCGGTCGGGTTGCGAAAAGTCCTGCTTGGAAAGCAGTTCGAGTTGTTCGTCGTAGGTTGGGTCGTTCGTCATCAGGGTGAACTCGCGGCCGTGGTGGACGACCTGTTTACCGTCGACGAACTCGATGATCGCCGAATCGCCACTGCTGTCTTCCAGGGCGACGTGCAGGGTCGCTTGATGGCCACGGGCGGACACCATCACCACGTCGACATCGGCCATCAGGGCCACTGCCTCAGCGACGGTGGCTGCCTGGTCCAGCAGGTATTGCACCCATAATCCGCCGTGCAATCCGGGCTTGGAGGTGTCGCGCGGCCCGAAGTCCGTCGACTGCAGATATAGGCCGTGGGCGGCCAGCCCCTTCTCGTTGAAGCCGTCGATTCCGCCGAGGCCGTAGACGCTGGTGACCAGCGTGGCGTAGCGGCTGATCCAGCGCAGCGGGTTGTCGCCGACGACGTTCGTGCCGGCCAGGTCTCCGCCGTTGCGGGAGCGGCCGCTGGGCGAGGCGACGATCAGCGGGTCGGTGGATTCGGGCCAGTCCATGCTCCGGCCGGAGAGCGTGGCGAGATCGTTGGTATTCCAGAGGATTCGGGTGCACACAGCTCTCAAACATAGGGAAGGGGCGCCCGATCCGGGCGCCCCTTTACCGAACTGTGTTGCTACTCAGCAGTGTGCCGTCAGATATGCCGGCTGCAGCACAACGTTGTTGAGGCGGATATCCGTGGTGCGGTTCGGCTTGGTCGAATCGACGGTGCACAACTCCAGCTGCGCGCCGCGGTTCTTGTTCAAGACCGACTGGTAACCACTGCTCTGTAGTGCCGACCCGGCGCCCGCCGGGGCGGCCACCGCCTGCGCCGCGGTTCCGGCGGCCAATCCGAGCAGGCTGCCCGCCACTGCGCTAGCAAATATCAACTTCTTCATCTTGGTCCCTCCGACCTTCTCTCTCCCATCGCCCGTCCTGCGGCGCCGCAGGACCTGGGACCCGCGTGTTTACCTGCGGTTTACATGGCTCGTTTGGTGTAACGCGGCAGGTAATGAGTTTTCTTCCGGCTGATCACAAATTCTTCTGTGCGTTTTCTTCTGAAGGTCTCAGGTTCGGGCGGCCGCGTTGTAGGCTGCGTCACAGTTTCGCTGTGACGACTGTGATGGCGATTACAGCAACGAAGATCAGCACGTGGTCCGGGAAGGCCTCCCCGTTTACGGGCCGGTCTGTGATATCAACGGGCCGTGGGGCGACTGGCGCTCAGCCTGATGGTGGTCGTGCTGGCGGCTGGGTGTGGCCAGCCCCAACGTCCCGCGTCCCCGCCGGCATCGACGCCGGTTGGTACGGCCGCCGTGGGGCCCGCCGGACCCGTGGACCCCGAGCGGATCAAGCGGGTGCGCGGCGACCTGCCGCCCGGTTACGAGGTGACCGATATCTCCGGGCCGGCAGCGCTGTCGGGTTTGTGGGGGTTCCGGGCCGGTTGGACCGCCGACCCACCCCACTGCGCGGGATTGGTGGATCCCGTTGCCGCGCCTGCGGAAATCCAGACGGAGCGTGGGCTTTCCGGGTCGGGTCCCGGCGGCATCGTCTATGTCGCCGTCGTGGCGGCGCTCCCGGGAACGCTTGCCCTCGACCCCGCCCTCGCTGTCGATTGCAGTCAGTTCACGATGGCGTACGGCCGGTCGACGGCCTCGGTCCATCTGGTCGACGCCCCGCCCATCGCCGACGCCGCGACCGTCGGCATGACCACCGCGATCAGCACGGTGGTCGAATCGGGCAACGAAACGGATTCGCAGGCGCAAACGTTCACCGCCTATGCCGATGACCACTTCGTATTCGTGACATTGGTGACGGACCCGGGATCGCCCAACCCGCCCTTGCCGCCGGAGTTCGGCGCCGGCCTGTTGGTGAAGACGGTCTCGGCGTTGCGCAGGTAGATTAGCCCCCGATGTTCAACACCAGGGCGCTGTACGCGCTAACCTGCGCCGGCCTGTTGGCCGCCTGCTCTGCCAATCAACCGTCGGGACCGAAGGCGGACATCGCCAAGGTGGCCGACGTGAAATCGTCGTTTGGTCAGGATTTCAAGGTGACCGACGTGCCGACTACGGGGATCGACCCGAAGCTGCTGGCCGGCCAGAAGCTGCCCGACGGGCTCAGATTCGACCCGGCCGACTGTGCGAAGTTCGCCGCCGGCCAGGCCATGCCCGCGGACCTCAAGGGCAACATGGCGGCCGTCGGTGCCGAAGGTGCCGGTAACCGCTTCATCACCATCGCGATGGAAACCTCCGAGCCGGTGCCCGTCGTCGACCCGGGGGCAGGCTGCCAGAAGGTCGGCTTCACCGGAGGTGCCCTGCGCGGCGCGGTGGAAGTAGTCCCGGCGCCGCAGATCCCGGACGTGCAGACCCAGGGTGTGCACCGCATCCTGCAGACCACGATCAACGGCAAACCGCAGCTCGGGGAGATTTACAGCTACCTCGCGCACTTCGGCGATTACCAGGTGATCGTCACCGCCAACCCACTGGTGGACGGCGACAAGCCCGTCGTGCCGGTGGATACCAAACGTGCGGAGGCCCTGCTGACCGCGGCGGTGGCCGCCATCAAGAGTTGATCATCACCGCACATCACGCGGTCGAAACTGGATGCTGATGCGTGGCCCGGTCGGCCTGCTGGTTTTCGGGATCGAATGCTCCCAGGTGCGTTGGCAGGACCCGCCCATCACCAGCAGATCCCCGTGGCCGTGCTTGATCCGCAGCGACGGCCCGCCGCCGCGTGGTCGTAGCGCGAACGTTCGGGTGGAACCCAGCCCGACGATGGCCACCATGGTGTCCTCGGTGCTGCTGCGCCCGATGTTGTCGCCGTGCCAGGCCACACTGTCGTTCCCGTCGCGGTAGAGGCAGAGCCCGGCAGTCGTGAACGGTTCGCCGAGTTCGCCGGCGTAGATATCGTTCAGCCGGCGCCGCAGCTGTTTGAGCGCGAGGTGCGGGGCCGGGTGGGTGAGAAGGTCGTGGAAGCTGACCAGGCGCGGGACGTCGAGCACCCGGTCGTACATCTGACGCCGCTCCGCCCGCCAGGGGATGACGCTGAGCAATTCGTCGAACAGCGTCTCGGCCCCGTCGAGCCAGCCGGCGCGCACGTCGATCCACGCGCCGTCCGTCAGCTGTCGACGTTCGGCGTGGTCGAACAGCGAACCCTGGACCGCCAGTGACACGTCCGCGAGTTTATCGCACACGCGTTCGATTTTCCTGAAGTCCTACAGGCGTGCGGCGCCGGGGCCCTTCTCGGCGAGCACATCGCCGGGGTTGGTCAGCGCGCAGCTTTTCAGGCTGAGGCAGCCGCAGCCGATGCACTCTGAGAGGTTGTCCCGCAGGTGCTGCAGGTGCATGATCCGGTCGTCGAGGTCCTGGCGCCAGCCTGCCGACAGGCGCGCCCAGTCCTTGCTCGTCGGCGTGCGGTCGGCCGGCAGGGTGGCCAGTGCGTCGCGCACCCGGGCCAGGGGGATGCCGAGGCGCTGCGACATCCGGATGAAGGCCACGCGGCGCAGCGTCTCGCGGGTGTACCGGCGCTGGTTGCCCGCCGTACGACGGCTGGAGATCAGCCCTTCGCGTTCATAGAAGTGCAGTGCCGACACGGCGACGCCGGCGCGCTGCGCCAGGTCGCCGGGGGTCAATTCGAGTTCGTGCATAACACCTAAACGGTAGTTGAGGTGGCTGTCCGCGATACGGTGCTCAGTGTGACTGGGATAGCGCTTGGCTCGAATTCCGAGGTAGGGACGTTGCGGGTGGTGATTCTGCATCGCCCCGGCGCTGAGTTGCAGCGGCTGACCCCGGGCAACAACGACAAGCTGTTGTTCGACGGCTTGCCCTGGGTGGCGCGGGCCCAGGAGGAGCACGACGCGTTCGCCGCGCTGCTGCGGTCCCGGGGTGTCGAGGTGCTGCTGCTGGCCGATCTGCTGACCGAGGCCCTGGCCAGCGGAGCGGCCAGGATGCACGGCATCTCCGCCGCTGTCGATGCGCGTCGGCTGGGTTTGCCTCTGGCGCAGGAGCTTTCGGCTTATCTGCGGACTCTGGCGGCCGTCCCGCTGGCGCGCATCCTGATGGCAGGCATGACGTTCAACGAGTTGCCGGTCGGCGGGGACCTCTCGCTGGTCCGGCGGATGCACCACGGGGCCGACTTCGTCATCGAGCCTCTACCGAACCTGCTGTTCACCCGCGACTCGTCGTTCTGGATCGGCCCGCGGGTGGCCATCACGTCGCTGGCGCTGCCCGCGCGGATCCGCGAGACGTCGCTGACCGACCTGATCTACGCCCATCACCCGCGGTTCCTCGGGGTCCGGCGCGCGTACGAGTCCCGTTCGGCGCCAGTCGAGGGCGGTGACGTGCTGTTGCTGGCCCCGGGCGTGGTGGCCGTAGGGGTCGGTGAGCGGACCACCCCGGCCGGCGCCGAAGCCTTGGCTCGCAGCCTCTTCGATGACGGGCTGGCCCATACCGTGCTGGCCGTGCCGATCGCTCAGGAACGCGCGCAGATGCACCTCGACACCGTCTGCACCATGGTGGACGTCGACGCGGTGGTGATGTATCCGAATATCGTGGACTCGTTGTCGGCGTTCACGATTCACCACACCGACAGCGGCGGCGTCACGATCGACCGCGCCGCGCCGTTCGTCGCTGCTGCGGCCGATGCGATGGGCATCGACAAATTGCGCGTCATCGACACCGGCCTCGATCCCGTCACCGCCGAACGCGAGCAGTGGGACGACGGTAACAACACTCTCGCGCTGGCTCCCGGTGTGGTTGTCGCCTACGAGCGCAACACGGAAACCAATGCCCGCCTTCGGGATTCGGGTATCGAGGTGTTGGCCATCTCGGCGTCCGAATTGGGCACCGGCCGCGGCGGGCCACGTTGTATGTCATGCCCGGTGGCTCGCGATCCGCTGTAGTCGCATCGCCGCTCGCACTCTGCGCGCGCTGTCCTGGGCCAAGAAGTTGTCGTCCACGTGGACTTCGATCCAACCGTGGCGATGTACCGCATCCTCACGCAGAATCCGTTGTCGGACAGCGCTTCGTTCGGGGCGTTTGTCGGCGAAACCGACACCGACCCTCCATTGCGGCCAGCCGATCGCGATCACAACGCCAGACCAAACGTCGTCGCCCAAGAGGATGGCGGTCTCCGGACGTGGCAGCCCGGCGTCGATCAGCATCAAACGCAGCCGGGTGTACAGCGGCGAACCCCCACTGAAGTCCATCAGACCGATTGCCGTGCGCGCTTGCTCGATTCCCCGCGCACCGCTGTAGCGGTCGACCAGTGCAGCGGTCTCGCCGGGGTCCACCTCGGTGGCCAGCGCCAATCGATCCAGGGTGATCACTGCTTCGTCCCGCGGCAACCGTCGAGCGAGATCGAGTGCCGTTCGTGCGGGTGAAGTCAGCATCATTTCGCCGAAGCGGGACAGCTCGTCGTCGCCGATCCGCTCCTGCCGGACTGTCACGCCGGGCGGCGTCCGACGACGCTTGGCGATCAACTCGACGGCTGCTGCCCCGTCTTTTACCGACACCCCGTGCAGGTTGGCAGCAGTCGCGCCGGCGATGATCCCGGAACGGCCCGACCACAGCCAGGCGCCTTGAGCCCTCGTGAGCAAGTCGATGCGGCTTCCGACAGGAACGTAGACGTCGGGATAGAGGGCGGTGTAGCGCCAGCGCAGCTGGCCACGCGTCAGCGCGCCTGTGTGAAGTGCTTCAGAGCCGATGATGGGCCACACGCCGATCACGCTGGCCTGACTTACAGACACTTCGCGGCGCTAGGGACGAGTTCATCACCACGGCTGTGGATTCTTGCGGATCTGGGGAAAGCCGCCGACTTCCACGACCCTGCTGATCAACTCGGCCATAGGGCCGCAGAGGGACTACTGGTTCCGGCTCACCGCCAGCTGGGCAGCCAGATCTCCATATTCCAGGTGGCGTGCGAGATGGGCAGTCCGGTGAGCACCGGGAACAGCCAGGCGAAGTTGGTGATCACCAAGGCGAGATAACAGCAGACGACGAGCATTCCCAGCGTTCGGCGCTCGGCGTTCTGCCCGGGTTTGTACAGGATGTCCCCGCAGATCAATGCGATGGCCATCACGAGAAACGGCCCCATGGTCGAGGCATAGAAGAAGTACATCTGCCGGTCGATGTCGGCGAACCACGGCAGCCACCCGGCGAGGTACCCCACCAACACGACGGCATAGCGCCAGTCTCGGCGAACGAACGCCCGCCATGCCATATAGAACAGCACCGGCACCGCGAGCCACCACATCGCGGGGGTGCCCACCAGCATCACGGCCTTGACGCACGACTGCGCGCCGCAGCCCGGCACGTTGTCCTGGTCGATCGCGTACAGCACCGGCCGCAGCGACATCGGCCACGTCCACGGCTTGGATTCCCACGGATGGTGGTTACCGGCGGCGTTGGTCAGGCCGGAGTGAAAGTCGAAGGCCTTACTGGTGAAGTGCCACAGCGACCGGATGGCGTCGGGGGGTTGGTACCACTGCCGCTCGCCGATGGTTTGTCCCACCTCGTACCGGTCCACGGCCGTCTCCGAGGCGAACCAGGGGGCGTAGGAGGCGAGATACACGCCGAACGGGATCAGCAGCATCACGTACAACGTGGGGCCGACGTCGCGGCGGACGGTGCCCAGCCACGGTCGCGGCACCCGGTACGCCCGGCGGGCGGCGATATCGAAGGCCAGCGACATCGCGCCGAAGAAGATGATGAAGTACAGGCCGGACCATTTGGTGGCACAGGCCAATCCGAGCAGAACTCCGGCGCCGAACCGCCACCACCGCACGCCAAGGCGCGGTCCCCAGGGGGTCTCGGCGATCCGGCCGTCCAGGAGCGCGTTGTGCATTCGCTCCCGGACCTGGTCCCGGTCGACGATCAACGCTCCGAACGCCATCACGATGAAGAACGTCAGAAACCCGTCGAGCAACGCGGTGCGGGCTGTGACGAAGGTGACGGCGTCGGCGCACAACAACACTCCGGCGATACCGCCGACGAGCGTCGAGCGGCTGATCCGCCGCACAATCCGGGCCACCACCGCCACCAGCACCACGCCGAGCAGTGCGCCGGTGAACCGCCAGCCCAGCCCGTTGTAGCCGAAGATGCCCTCGCCGATGGCGATCAGCTGCTTGCCGACCGGCGGATGCACCACCAGGCCGAAGCCGGGGTTGTCCTCGACGAAGTGGTTGTTCCACACCTGCCAGGCCTGCGGCGCGTAGTGCTTCTCGTCGAAGATCGGCGTCCCGGCGTCGGTGGGGGACTGCAGGTTGATGAAACGGGTCACGGTGGCCAGTGCGGCGATCACTGCCGTCATCGCCCAGCCCTGCAGCCGATCGACGGGTCCGAAATCGGTGACGGGGACGAGCGGGCCGGGACTGATCACAGGTACGGCACGCTCCGTCATCACGGGGCTGGGAGCGGTCATCACAAGAATCGTAAGCGGCGATCGTAGGCTTGCCCTCATGAGTGGTGGCCGACTGTTGCTGGGCGCCACGCCGCTGGGACAGCCCGGTGACGCATCGGCGCGGCTGATCGAGGCGCTGGCCTCGGCAGATATCGTCGCTGCCGAGGACACCCGCCGGGTCCGCTCGCTGGCCTCCGCGCTGGGGGTCAGCATCACCGGCCGGATCGTCAGCCTGTTCGACCAGAACGAGGCGGTCCGGGTTCCCGCGCTCCTGGAGGAGCTGCAGCAGGGTGCGACGGTGCTGGCGGTGACCGACGCAGGGATGCCGTTGATCAGCGATCCCGGTTACCGACTGGTGACGGCCTGCGTGGCCGCCGGGGTGCCGGTCAGCTGCCTGCCGGGCCCATCGGCGGTGACGACCGCGCTCGCGATCTCCGGCCTGCCCTCGGAGCGGTTCTGTTTCGAGGGGTTCGCCCCGCGCAAGGAGGCGGCCCGCCGGACGTGGCTGGCCTCGCTGGCGGCCGAACGGCGTACCTGTGTGTTCTTCGAATCGCCGCGCCGGCTGGAAGCCTGTCTGCGTGATGCGGTCGAGCAGCTCGGCGCCGACCGTCGGGCAGCGGTGTGCCGGGAGTTGACGAAGACCCACGAGGAGGTCATCCGCGGCTCGCTGGCCGAGCTCGTCGACTGGTCGGCCGGCGGCGTGCTCGGCGAGATCACCGTGGTGCTGGCCGGCGCGACACCCGTCACGGATATCGACGTGCTGGCCGCGCAGGTTCAGGCGTTGACCGAGGAGGGTCTCGGGGTCAAAGAGGCGTGCCAGCAGGTGATCGCGGCGCATCCCGGTGCTCCGTCGCGCCGCGAGCTCTACGATGCGGTGCTTCGCTCGCGGCAGTGATTGTCGAAGCGCCGAGCCCGATGGTCGCGGCGGCCTTGTCCAGGCATTCCTGCCACTCGGCATCGACGTCGGAGTCGGCGGTGATCCCGCCGCCCACTCCGAGCAGAGCCGCGCCCGTGCTGTCGAATTCGACGGTCCGGATAGCCACGTTGAGTTCGGTGCCGGCCAGGGGCGACGCCAAACCGACTGTGCCGCAATAGACTCCGCGCCGGCGCGGCTCCCACTGGGACAGCAGTTCGCGGGCCCGGCCCTTGGGGGTGCCGGTGACGGAAGCGGGCGGGAAGGTGGCAGACAGCAGATCGTGCATCGTCAATTCGGCAGGCACCTGGGACGACACCGTCGACACCAGATGCCAGACACCGGGGGCGGGGCGTACCGCCAACAGTTCGGGGACGCCGACCGAACCCGTCACCGCGACCCGGCCGAGGTCGTTGCGGACCAGGTCGACGATCATGATGTTCTCGGCGACATCCTTGACCGACGCCCTGAGCTGCGCAGGGTCGGCATGCAACGGCAGTGTGCCCTTGATCGGGCTGGACACCACCGTGTCGCCACGGCGAACGAGGAAAACCTCGGGTGACAGCGAGGCCACCGCACCCCACGCGCCGGCGACATAGGCACCCCTGGCGGGTGCGGTGCGCGCGACGGCATCGGCGAAGAAATCCAGTGGCGACCCGTGGATGCTCCCGGTGAATTGCGTGCACACGCAGGCTTGGTAGACCTCGCCGGCAACGATCGCGTCGAGACAGGCTGCCACGCCGGAGCGGTGCACGTCGCGGTTGGGCGCCGACCAGTCGATACGCCAGGGCGCGGCGGGGGCGTCGTCGGTGACGGCGTCGGCCAGCCAGTGGGGCATGGGTGCACCGGAAAGACTTTCATACCACCAGATTTCGCTGCTGTCCTGTCGCAGGACGCAGTCCGTCCACCCGCCGGCGGCGACCGGAATACGGCCGGGCCGCCCGTCGGCACCGGCATCGGGATAGGAGAGGTAACCCACCCATCCGCCGCCGATCGCCCCGGCTTCGGCGTCGATACCGGGACCGGTGGTGAAGACGTCGTCAGGCGCGGTCGGTGCCGCGTCGACCGAGGGCGCGATGACGGCCCGTGCACCGAACCACTCGCCGGTCAGCGCCGCCGGTGGCGCCAGCTGGTGGAGCTGCGCCGCGCGTGCGACGGCTCGCAGCAGCCGCGGGGCGGTGCCCACAGCGCCGAGCCGGTCGATCCGCATCGTCCAAGCTTGTCAGACGCGGCCGATCTGCCGCGGAACGGTCACCGTCGTCAGCTTCTCCGGATTGCGCATCGCGTAGAAATTGGTGATCCTGCCGTCGACCACCTCGACGGTGACCACGCTCTCCAGGTTGTCACCGAGATACAGCACGAGGGCGGGTGCGCTGTTGTAGTTCGCGGGCTCGACGCGGCCATCGGGACCGCCCAACCGGATCAGGCCCATCACCAGCCTGGCCACCTTCTCGGCACCGGCGACCGGTCTGCGGGCGGCGCTCGCCTTGCCGTCGCTGTCGGCGGTCCACACCACATCCGGCGCCAGCATCGTCATCAGCGCGGCCAGGTCGCCGGTGGCGGCGGCGGTAAAGAACGAGGTGGTCAGCTCGACCGACGTCTGGTGGTCGACGGGATCGAACCGTTTCCGCCTGGACTGCACATACTCGCGGGCGCGGTGGGCCATCTGGCGCACCGCGACCGTGGATCTCCCTACCGCCGAAGCGATCTCGTCATGGCTGAAGCCGAACACCTCGCGCAGCACGAACACCGCGCGCTCGTCGGGGCGCAGCGTTTCGAGCAATACCATCATCGCCATCGACACCGATTCGGCCAGCACCGCATCGGCCGAAGCGTCGTCCTCGGTGATCAGCAGCGGCTCCGGAAGCCACGGACCGACGTAGTCCTCGCGCCTACGGGATTCGGACCGCAGGGAGTTCAATGACTGGCGTGTGACGAGCTGCGCCAGATACGACTTGGTATCGCGTACCTTGTCGAGATCGACCTGCGCCCACCGCAGGTAACTCTCTTGTAGGACATCATCGGATTCGGTTGCCGAGCCGAGGATTTCGTAGGCGATGGTGAACAGCAGCGGACGCAGCAGCGTGAACCGCTCGGCATGGACATCGCCGGTCGGGATACTCACGAGCGGGCTGACTGTCGCTGTGCGGGACGGTCGCTGCCCTTCATCCACCAGTAGGCGCCCGGTTTGCGGGCTTCGCGGGTAAGCAAGGAGATGGTGCCCTTGCAGACGGCCTCCTTGACCAGCGCACCGGTCCGGCCGCCGAGGTACAGCCCCCGTGGGGTGTCGTCTTTGTGGCAGATCTGGATGGTGCCCGCGCCCCGGCCCACGCTGATGCACTGGCCGGTGAAGGCCTGGTTCAGCGGCGCGGGTTCGGTGCCCGCGATGCGGCTCAGCACGGTGTTGGCGGCCTGGGCGCCCAGGGGTAGCGCAGCCTGGCAGCTCATCCGCAGCGGCTGGTTCGACGGCGAAGCGGCGTCGCCGGCGGCAACGATGCGGTCATCGTCGATGCTGGTGAGGGTTTCGTCGGTGAGTAGTCGTCCGAGTCCGTCGGTGCTCAACCCGCTCCGCGCTGCCAGCTCCGGCACACCGAAGCCCGTGGTCCACATGGTGATTGCGCTCGGCAGTGTGCGACCGTCGGCGAGTGCGACGGATTCGTGGGTCACGGTGGTCACCGACGCGGTCGGCCCGACGAGCACGCGCACGCCGAGCTTGGCCAGCCGCTTGGCGATCGAGCGCCGCGCGCCCTCGCCGACGGATGGGCCCAGAATCGGGCCGCATACCACCGTGACGGCTCTGCCGATCTCGGCCAGTTCACTGGCGGTCTCGATCCCGGTCAGGCCACCCCCGACCACCACGATCGGGGCATCGGGCGCCGCCGCGGCCACCGCTTCGCGGAGCACCTCGGCGTGTTCGAGATCGGCGATGGGATAGGCGAATTCGGCGGCACCGGCAGCTTTCGGCGCCGAGCCGGTGCTGCCCACCGCGTAGATCAGATAGTCGTAATCCAGGGAGCTGCCGGAAGCCAATGCCACGGTACGGGTTGTTGCGTCGATGCGTATCGCACCGTCGATCACCAGCCGGATACCCTCGCCGAGCAGTCTCCGGTAGTCCACGACGGCGTCGTGGGAACCGGTGATCAACTGGTGCAACCGAATTCGTTCGACGAATGACGGGCGCGCGTTCACCAGCGTGATGTCGACGTCGTCACGCTGGCGCAGATGGTTGGCGGCCAGCACACCGGCGTAACCACCGCCGAGCACGACGATCCGGGTCCGGTGGATGGTCGGGGTCTTAGTCATGTCAACTCCTTTGTTGTTGACCTCAAGACACCGGCCGCGGCCCCGATGTGACAGCGCCACCTCGCATTGTGGCGCAGCTCACTCGTCTTCGGTTGGGTTACTCGTCGTCGGTCGGCGCGACATACCGCGGGAAAACCCCTTCCGGCTTCGGTAGGGGGGTCCCGGCGACCAGTCGGGTACCGATCGCGGTGAAGGTCCGTTGATCTTCCGGCTGGCCGAGCAGGTCCAGCAGCTTGGCCGCCGCCGCCGGCATCACGGGTTGCACCAACAGAGCGGCGATCCTGACCACTTCCAGCGTCGTGTAGAGCACCGTCGAGAAACGTTGCTGATCGACCTCGGAGTCGGACTTGCGCAGCACCCACGGTTCCTGCGCGGAGAAGTATCGGTTGGCCGCACCGAGCATCAGCCAGATCGCTTCCAGCGCCTGATGCATGGCCTGCTCGTCGAAGAACCCGCGGACCTTCGCCAGTAGCGCATCGGCCTCAGTCAGCATGGTCTCGTCCTCGGCGCTGAATTCGCCTGGGGTGGGGGCTATTCCGTCGAGATTCTTGTTCACCATCGACAGCGATCGCTGCGCGAGGTTGCCGAGCTCGTTGGCCAGATCGGAGTTGATCCGGTTGATGATGCCCTCTTCGCTGTAGCTGCCGTCCTGCCCGAACGGCACCTCGCGGAGCAGGAAGTAGCGCACCTGGTCCAGGCCGAAGGCATTGATGAGGTCGACTGGATCTACTACGTTGCCCACCGACTTGCTCATCTTCGCGCCGCTGTTGAGTAGCCAGCCGTGAGCAAAAACTCTGCGGGGCAACTCGATTCCGGCTGACATCAGGAACGCCGGCCAGTAGACGGTGTGGAACCGGATGATGTCCTTGCCGATCATGTGCAGATCGGCCGGCCAATACCGTTGAAAGGCAGAGGAATCGGTATTCGGGAAGCCGACCCCGGTCAGGTAGTTGGTCAGCGCATCGACCCAGACGTACATCACATGATCGGGGTGGCCGGGCACTGGCACGCCCCAGTCGAATGTCGTCCGCGAGATCGACAGGTCGCGCAGGCCGCCCGAGACGAAGCTGACCACCTCGTTGCGACGGACCTGGGGTGCGATGAATTCGGGGTGCGCCTCGTAATGGGCCAGCAGCCGGTCGGTGTAGGCCGACAGCTTGAAGAAATAGGTCTGCTCCTCGGTCCAGGTGACGGCCGCTCCGGTGTCGGTCGCGACCCGGACGCCGTCGGCGTTGACCGAGGTCTCTGATTCCGTGACGAAACCCTCGTCGCGCACGGAATACCACCCCGAGTAGCTGTCGAGGTAGATATCGCCCGCATCGGCCATCCGCTGCCAGATCGCCTTGGATGCCTCGTAGTGATCGGGGTCCGACGTCCGGATGAACCGGTCGAACGAGACGTTCAGCTTCTCCTGCAGCGCCTGGAAGACATCGGAGTTGCGCCGGGCCAGCTCGGCGGTCGGAATGCCTTCCGCGGCGGCGGTCTGGGCCATCTTGAGGCCGTGCACGTCGGTGCCGGTAAGGAAGCGGACGTCGAATCCGTCGAGGCGTTTGAACCGCGCGATCGCATCGGTTGCGATGTACTCGTAGGCGTGTCCGACGTGCGGTACCCCGTTGGGGTAGGCGATCGCGGTCGTGACGTAGTAAGGCTGGCTCATCAGGTACTCCACCTTATTGTGTGGCGGTGAGTTCGAAACGCTCAGCCGGACGTGCCGCCCCCCCGCTTCCCGAGCCGTTGACCCCCCTGATCGACGCGCACACCCATCTCGACGCCTGCGGGGCGCAGACCGCCGACGATGTGCGGGCGATCCTGGACCGGGCCGGCGCGGTGGGCGTTGCGGCGGTCGTCACGATCGCCGACGACCTGGACGCCGCCCGCTGGGCCGCCGGTGCGGCCGAATGGGACCCCAGGGTGTACGCGGCGGTCGCGCTGCACCCGACGCGGGCCAATGCCCTCGACGACGCGGCGCGGGTCGAGTTGGAGCAGTTGGCGGCCCACCCACGCGTGGTGGCGATCGGTGAGACGGGGATGGATCTGTACTGGCCGGGGCGGCTGGACGGCTGCGCCGAACCCGCCGTCCAGCGGGAGGCGTTCGCCTGGCATATCGATCTGGCCAAACGGGCCGGAAAACCGTTGATGATTCACAATCGGGACGCCGACGCCGACGTGTTGGATGTGTTGCGGGCCGAAGGCGCTCCCGACGCCGTGATCTTTCACTGCTTCTCGTCGGGGCCGGAGATGGCACGGACCTGCATCGACGCTGGGTGGTATCTGTCGCTGTCGGGCACTGTGAGCTTCAAGAACGCCACCGAACTGCGAGAAGCTGCTTTGCTCATCCCGGCTGACCAGCTCCTCGTCGAGACGGATGCGCCGTTCTTGACGCCCCACCCGTATCGTGGGGCGCCGAATGAGCCGTATTGCCTGCCGTACACGGTGCGGGCATTGGCCGATCTGACCGATCGGCCCTCTGGCGAACTCGCCCGGCAGTCGTCAGCAAACGCCCGCCGGGTGTACGGGCTGGACCTGTCAGCGAGCTGAGTGGCCGCAGACGGGCTCAGAAAGCCCCACAACGCACGGCGGTGGCGCGCGCAGAGTTGCCGCATTGTGTCGGGGTTCGTTACCGTCTTGTTATCAACAGGCGCCCGACGTGGCGCCTGCCTTTGCGAGTGAACCCAGGAACGCCTCAACTTTGAACGCACTTACGAAGCTTCATCAGTCCCGATCGATGATGTTGCGGATTCTGGTCGCGGCGTTGCTGATTGCGCTCACCTTTGCGGGTAGCTACGCCGTCGCGGCCCACAAGACGGTCACACTGAGCATCGACGGGGCACCGATGACGGTCACCACGATGAAGTCCCGCGTGATCGATGTGGTCCGTGAGAACGGCTTCTCGGTCGGCGATCGTGACGATCTGTTTCCGGCCCCTGACCAGCCGATTCAGGATGCCGAGACGATCACCCTGCGGCGCAGCAGGCCGCTGGAGATCTCCTTGGACGGCCGGGACAGCAAGCAGGTGTGGACGACGGCGTCGACGGTCGACGAAGCACTGTCACAGCTGGCCATGACCGACACCGCTCCCGCGGCCGCGTCGCGTGGCACCCGCCTCCCGCTCGCCGGGATGGCGCTGCCCGTGGTGAGCGCGAAGACCGTCCAGATCAACGACGGCGGTGTGGTGCGCACCGTGCACCTTGCCGCGCCCGACGTGGCGGGCATCCTGGCCGCCGCCGGCGCCCCGCTCGAGCAGAGCGACCAGGTGGTGCCGACGGCATCTTCTCCGGTGATCGCCGGTATGCAAATCCAGGTGACGCGCATCCGCTTGGCGAAGGTGACCGAGCGACTCCCGCTCGCGCCGCCGGCGCAGCAGATCCAAGATCCGACGATGAACATGAGCCGGCAGGTAGTCCAAGACCCAGGAACGCCCGGGGTGCAGGACGTCACGTTTGCCGTCGCGAGTGTCAACGGGACCGTCACGGGTCGGCTACCGGTCGCCAACGTGGTGATCACCCCGGCCCGCGATGCGGTGCTGCGAGTGGGCGCAAAACCCGGGACCGAGGTTCCGCCGGTGTCGAATGGAGTCATCTGGGATGCCCTTGCGCGGTGCGAATCGGGCGGCAATTGGGCCATCAATACGGGTAACGGTTTTTACGGTGGTGTCCAATTTGATCAGAACACCTGGGAGCGTCAGGGCGGACTGCGCTATGCTCCTCGTGCGGACCTGGCAACCCGCGAAGAACAGATAGCCATAGCGGACGTCACACGGGCTAGGCAAGGTTGGGGTGCTTGGCCGGTGTGCAGTGGTAGGACGGGTGCATCCTGACGATTCGTCTTCTCGGGCGGACCGAGATCAGAAATCTGGCCAAGGAGCTTGACTTCCGGCCACGTAAGTCGCTGGGACAAAACTTTGTCCATGACGCTAATACCGTCCGGCGGATCGTCTCGTCGTCCGGGATCAACCGGCACGATACGGTCATCGAGGTGGGGCCGGGTCTCGGCTCGCTGACGCTCGGTCTGCTGGACCGCGGCGCCACAGTGGCCGCCGTCGAGGTCGATCCGGTACTCGCGCAGCGACTGCCGCAGACCATCGCCGAGCATTCACACAGCGAGATCCACCGGCTGACGGTGCTCAACACCGACATCTTGACGCTCCGTCGGGCAGACCTGGATGTGGAGCCGACCGCCCTGGTCGCGAACTTGCCCTACAACATCGCGGTGCCGGCGCTGTTGCACCTGATGGCCGAGTTCCCGTCGATCAAGACCGTGATGGTCATGGTGCAGGCCGAGGTCGCCGAGCGTCTCGCCGCTGAACCGGGTGGCAAGGATTACGGCGTGCCCAGCGTCAAGGTGCGCTTCTACGGCCGCGTCCGGCGCTTCGGCATGGTCTCGCCGACCGTCTTCTGGCCGATCCCGCGGGTGTACTCAGGTCTGGTGCGCATCGATCGGTACGAGACCACGCCCTGGTCCACCGACGAAGAGTTCCGTGATCAGGTGTTCAACCTGATCGACATCGCCTTTGCCCAGCGCCGCAAGACATCGCGCAACGCGTTCCTGGAGTGGGCCGGCTCGGGTAACGAGTCCGCCAGCCGACTGTTGGCTGCCAGCATCGATCCGGCTCGTCGGGGTGAGACCCTGGCCGTCGCTGATTTCGTCCGCCTGCTGCAGCGTTCCGGTGAATCGGAAGAGCAGCGAGCCCAGCGCGTCCGGTCGTCCTCGACTTAGGTATCTCTGCAGCGCAGACCGCCTGGCCGACGAGATGTCGACCGGGCGGTCTGCGTTTTGGTGCTACTCGTCGGGCGCGGAGCTTTCCTTTTCGGCCGCCGCCTTCTTCTTCGCGGCTGCCGCGGCATCCTTACCGAGCAGTTCGTCCATCAACGGCGTCTCGGCGTACACCGGGTAGTTGCCGGTGATCCCGACGCGCTCCTGCGCCATCTGCAGCACGCGGCCCCGCACGCCGTACCAACCGGCGATCAGGACCGGGATGATGACGACGATCGCGATGGCGTTCCAGTAGTTCTCGATGCACATCAGCAGCGTCACGGCGGCCAGGAAGATCAGTGTGGCGTAGCTCGTGTAGGGGGTGCCGAACAGCCGGAACGCGGGACGTTCCAGGATGCCCTTCTGTGACCAGCGGTATAGCTGGATCTGACAGATGACGATGGTGGCCCAGGAGGCGATGATGCCCAGGGCGGACAGGTCGAGGGCGATGTTGAACGCCTCGGCCGGCACCACCAGGTTGAGGAACACCCCGACCACCGTGAAGCATGCCGTCAGGGCGATACCGGCCCATGGGACGCCACGTTTGGACATCTTGGCCGTGAACTTGGGCGCGCTGCCGTTCATCGACATCGACCGCAGGATGCGACCGGTCGAGTAGAGACCCGCATTGAGGCTAGACAGGGCGGCGGTGAGCACCACGAAGTTCATGATGCTGCCCGCTCCCTCCACTCCGATGCTGGAGAAGAACGTCACGAACGGACTGGTGCCGGATTTGTACTTCGTGAACGGCAGCAGTAGCGCGAGCAGGATCAGCGAGCCGACATAGAACACCGCGATCCGGAAGATCACCGAGTTGATCGCCTTGGGCATCACCTTGGCGGGTTCGGCCGTCTCGCCGGCGGCGGTACCCACCAATTCGACTGCCGCATAGGCGAAGATCACTCCCGAGATGATGACGACGAGTGCCAGCAGACCGTTCGGCAGAATGCCGCCGTTGTCGGCGATCACCGACGGGCCGGTGGTCGCGCCCTCGATCTTGAAGCGGCCGGCCAGGAACACGATGCCGACCACCAGGAATGTCACCAATGCGACGACCTTGATCAGAGCGGCCCAGAATTCCATCTCGCCGAACCACTTCACCGAGATCATGTTGATGCTCAACACGATCAACAAGGCGATGAGCGCGATCGTCCATTGGGGTATTACTTCGAACGCCCCCCAATAGTGCATGTACAGCGCGATGGCGGTGACGTCGACAATGGATGTGCACGCCCAGTTGAAGAAGTACATCCAGCCGGCGACGTAAGCCGCTTTCTCGCCGAGGAATTCGCGTGCATAGGACACGAACGAGCCCGAGGACGGCCGGTGCAGCACCAGCTCGCCGAGGGCGCGGAGGATGAAGAAGACGAAGACGCCGCAGATGGCGTAGACGATGAACAAGCCGGGGCCTGCGCTCGCCAGTCGTCCACCTGCACCCATGAAGAGGCCGGTGCCGATGGCGCCACCGATCGCGATCATTTGCAGCTGGCGAGGTTTGAGACCTTTGTCGTAGCCCTCTTCTTCATGAGCGAGCGCCGAGTTGTCGTACTTGGTGGGAGCGGCCATTTCGCTGACGCTAGCGGCGACGTGTCGCAGCGGATACTGGAGCGGAGTTAACCTTGCGTTACGGAAAACCTAAACTCATCGCCACGTAAAATCTGGTGAACATTGACGGCGATCACCGTAATGCCCGCGTAATGAGTCTTATGAACTCCGAACAGGATTCGTAGCGGGCCTCGGGGTCTTTGGCCATCGCCTTGGCCAGGATCGAGTCGAATGCGCGGGGGATCCAGGCGACGTCGCGTGACACTTTCGGCGGTGCCTGATGCAGTTGTGCTTCGACCAGCGCGATGGGGGTCGGCGCCACGAACGGTGGTTTGCCGGTGATGAGTTCGACTGCGGTGCAAGCGAGTGCGTACTCGTCGGTGGCGCCGGTGGGCTGGTGGCCCTGCAGTAGTTCCGGGGCGGCATAGGGCAGCGAGGCCTGAACCTGGGTGGGCCGATCTGGCGGTCGCTGTGCGGCCCGCTTCGCCGGATCCAGGGTCAGGCTGTGCGTGGGATGCTGCGCGAGGCGCAGTTGGGCGTCCTCGGCCAGTGAGTGCGCGACGCCGAAGTCGATGAGCACCGCGCCGCGGGTCGAGAAGTCTTCGGAGACAAGGATATTCGACGGCTTAACATCACAGTGCACGATCCCTTTGCGGTGGGTGTAGTCCAGGGCTTCGGCGGTCTGTGCCAGCGCCGTCAGCCGGTTGGCCAGGGTGTGCAGAATGCTCGCGTTGCCACCGTCGATGTACTGCATCGCCAACCAGTAGGGCCCACGGTCGTACATTTCGACGATATGCGGATGCTCTAGCTGCTCGGCGAGTTCGAACTCGCGTTGCAACCGGCCCAACTCCAGCTGGCTGCGGCGATTGGCGCTGAGCACTTTCAGTGCGACGGCTCGGGTGGAATCCTGGTGATCGGCACCCCGGGCGTGCGCCAGGTACACCGTGGCGCTGCCGCCGCGGCCGAGCTCTCTGTCCACCGCGTAGCCGGCGGCAACCCCACCGTCGACGGTCCCGCCGGTCTGCTCACCAGAACCTGGCACGTCGTCAGCCTAGTGACCTGAGCTCGCTTTCCCGTGTTTTCGCCTGAGCCCCGATAGTCTCGTGACGTGACCGCATCGGACGGGAGCACCGCCGCTGACTGGGTGCCGACAGGATCGGTAACTGTCCGGGTGCCCGGCAAGGTCAACCTCTACCTCGCGGTCGGTGACAACCGCCCGGACGGCTACCACGAGCTGACCACAGTGTTTCACGCCGTCTCGTTGTTCGACGAGATCACGGTGCGGACCGCGGACGTGCTGTCTCTCGACGTCATCGGCGAGGGGGCCGAGTCGCTCCCGGTCGACCAACGCAATTTGGCCTGGCAGGCCGCCGAACTACTGGCCGAGCATGTCGGGCGTACCCCTGAGGTGTCCATCACCATCGAGAAGGCGATCCCGGTCGCCGGTGGCATGGCCGGCGGCAGCGCGGACGCCGCGGCGGTGCTGGTCGCGATGAACACGTTGTGGGAGACGGGTGTGCCGCGTCGCGATCTGCACGCGCTGGCCGCCCGGCTGGGCAGCGATGTGCCGTTCGCGCTGCACGGCGGTACCGCGCTGGGCACCGGCCGAGGTGAGGAGCTGGCCACGGTGCTGGCCAGGAACACCTTTCACTGGGTCTTGGCGTTCGGGCGGCGGGGCATGTCGACGCCCGCGGTATTCCGGGAGATCGACCGCCTCCGTGAGGTCGGTGAGCCGCCCCGCATCGACGAGGCCGAGCCGGTGCTGGCCGCCCTGGCCGCGGGCGATCCCCACCAGCTGGCGCCATTGCTGGGCAACGAGCTGCAACCGGCCGCGTTGTCCATCGACCCGGAACTGCGCCGCACGTTGCGGGCGGGCGTCGAAGCCGGCGCGCTGGCCGGGATCGTGTCCGGCTCCGGTCCGACTTGCGCCTTTCTGTGCTCGTCGGCCTCGTCGGCTGTCGACGTCGGCACCGAGCTGGCGGGAGCGGGCGTCTGCCGGACCGTCCGGGTAGCCAGCGGGCCGGTGCACGGCGCCCGAGTGGTGCCCACCCCGGTCTCCTGACCTCGGCTGCGACGGAAAACTCCCCCAAAGTTTGGCAGTTACTTAAGAGAAGCTTAAGATGATCGGCGGTGACGAGTAACGGTCAGTCAATCGACAGCACGTGGACGCCCTTCGGCGGCTACGGCGCGTTACTGTCGCAGGTCTCATCTGGTCCAATCCGAGACCTAACCGCAGCTCAATTGTGTGTGCGCGCCTCCTTGGGTGCGACCACCGCCAGGCGCAGCATTGATGTCTGGGCTCCGTCACTGTCGCCGCTCCGGAAGCCGAGGAGGTCCTCGTGAGCAGATTTACCGACAAGATGTACTACAACGCCAGGAACAGCACGAAGGGCATGGTGACCGGCGAGCCGGTCGAGCCCGTTCGGCACACCTGGGCGCAAGTGCATGAGCGCGCCCGGCGCGTCGCAGGCGGCCTCGCTGCCGCAGGCGTCGGTCCCGGTGACGCGGTCGGTGTTCTCGCGGGTGCCCCGGTGGAGATCGCCCCGACGGCGCAGGCCCTGTGGATGCGCGGCGCCAGCCTGACGATGCTGCACCAGCCCACCCCGCGTACCGACCTGGTGATGTGGGCCGAGGACACCGTCCACGTCATCGACATGATCGAGGCCAAGGCCGTCGTCATCTCGGACCCGTTCCTGGTGGCCGCGCCGGTTCTGGAGGAGAAGGGCATCAAGGTCCTCGTCATCGAAGAGCTGATGGCCCACGAGGGAATCGATCCGGTGGAAACCGGCGAAGACGATCTCGCGCTCATGCAGCTGACGTCCGGATCTACCGGCTCGCCCAAAGCGGTGCAGATCACCCACCGCAACATCCACTCGAACGCCGAGGCGATGTTCATCGGTGCGCAGTACGAGGTCGAGCGGGACGTCATGGTCAGCTGGCTGCCGTGCTTCCACGACATGGGCATGGTCGGCTTCCTCACCATTCCGATGTACTTCGGTGCCGAGCTGGTCAAGGTCACGCCGATGGACTTCCTGCGCGACACCCTGCTGTGGGCCAAGCTCATCGACAAGTACAAGGGCACCATGACCGCGGCGCCCAACTTCGCGTATGCGTTGCTGGCCAAGCGGTTGCGCAGGCAGGCCAAGCCAGGTGACTTCGATCTGTCGACGCTGCGGTTCGCGCTGTCCGGCGCCGAGCCCGTCGAGCCCGCCGACGTCGAGGATCTGCTGGACGCCGGTAAGCCGTTCGGTCTGAAGTCCTCGGCGATCCTGCCCGCCTACGGCATGGCCGAGACCACTCTGGCGGTGTCGTTCTCCGAGTGCAACGCCGGTCTGGTGGTCGACGAGGTCGACGCCGACCTGCTGGCCGCGCTGCGCCAGGCGGTGCCGTCGTCGAAGGGCAACACCCGCAGGCTCGCGACGCTGGGGCCGCTGCTGACCGATCTGGAAGCCCGCATCGTCGACGAGCACGGCAATGTGATGCCGGCTCGCGGCGTCGGCGTCATCGAGTTGCGCGGCGAGTCGCTGACTCCCGGCTATCTGACCATGGGTGGCTTCATCCCGGCGCAGGACGAGCACGGCTGGTACGACACCGGAGACCTGGGCTACCTGACCGAAGACGGCCACGTCGTCGTGTGTGGCCGCGTCAAAGACGTCATCATCATGGCGGGCCGCAACATCTACCCGACCGATATCGAGCGGGCTGCGGGCCGCGTCGAAGGCGTTCGTCCCGGCTGTGCCGTGGCGGTCCGTCTCGATGCCGGGCACTCGCGGGAGACCTTCGCCGTCGCCGTCGAGTCCAACGCGTTCAAGGACCCGGCCGAGGTGCGCCGCATCGAGCATCAGGTCGCGCACGAAGTGGTTGCCGAGGTCGACGTCCGGCCGCGCAACGTCGTCGTGCTCGGGCCCGGCACCATCCCCAAGACACCCTCGGGCAAGCTGCGTCGCGCGAACTCGGTGGCGCTGGTCACCTAGCGGCGATCTCCTCGGTCAACTGGCCGAGCCGCTGGTATGCGTGCCAGCAGATTGCCTCGTGTTCGGATTCTCCGAGTACACCTTCGGCCCGGCTGGCATCGGCGGCCAGTAGCTCGGTAGCCAACGCGCGTGCCGCGTCGAGGCGCCGTCGACCTTCCTCGTCGTGCTCGCCCGACACCGTGATACCGATGAAAGTCCTTACGCGGGTCCGGGTTCCGCCTGACAGGGCGAAGGTAACCGCGCCGGAGAGCACCCAGACGGTGGTGGAGATCGCCGTCGCCCACGTCGTCGCGACAGCGTGCGTGAGCCAGATCTGCGTAGCCAGGAACACCACCATCCCCCACGCCGGCCAACTCCGCCACGCGCGCAGCAGTCGCCGTTCCTCGGGGGAGATGCCGGGCGGGAACATCACCAGTCGAAACCGGGTCACCCCGTAGCGGCAGGGGTAGATGTCGAAGTATCCCCAGCTGCGTCCGCTGCCGAACGAGCGGAGCGGTCGTTTCTGCTCCATGTCTTCCACATCTACGCCGGTTCCTCCGGCCGGCCCACCGTCTGGACGTTTTCTTTACGTTTTCTGTGTGGCTGCCGGAGGAGACGCGATGCTAGGTATGGTTTACAATACTCAGAATGAATGACCGACCCTCCCTGCCGGCGAAGCTCGCCAGTCATCCGACGGTGCAGAAAGTGCTGGCCCGCGGTGCCGGCCGTAACCCCGCCAACTCATCGGTGATCGACGCGGACTGGCTGCGGGAGATCTGCCTGGCTGCCGGTGCCGACGACGTCGCCTTCGCGAGCGTCGCGAACCCGGCGCTGGCCTCGGAGCTCGAGCATGTGGAAGGTGCCTTACCCGGCGCCAAGAGCTTCATCTCGTTGGTGGTGCGGATGAACCGGGACAACGTGCGCTCGACCGCGCGCAGTGTCGCCAATCAGGAGTTTCACCGCACCGGCGAGATCATCAACGAGGCAGCGCACCAGATCACGCGTACCCTGCAGGATCTCGGTCGCCGCGTCCTGAACCCGTCGGCGACTTTCCCGATGGAGATGGACAACTTCCCCGGCCGCATCTGGGTGGTGGCCCACAAGCCGGTGGCGGTGGCCGCGGGTCTCGGCGTGATGGGCATTCACCGCAACGTCATCCACCCGAAGTTTGGCAATTTCATCTTGCTCGCGACCGTACTCGTAGACGCCGAGATCTCCAGTTACGGTGCGCCACTTGATTACTCGCCATGTCTGGAGTGCAAGCTATGCGTGGCGGCCTGTCCGGTCGGGGCCATTGGCAAAGATGGCGACTTCGATTTCGTCGCGTGCTCGGTGCACAACTATCGCGAGTTCATGGGTGGGTTCACCGACTGGGCGCAGACCATCGCCGACAGCTCCGATGCTGCTGACTTCCGTTCCCGGGTAACCGATTCGGAGAACGCGTCGATGTGGCAGAGCCTGTCGTTCAAGGCCAACTACAAAGCGGCCTACTGCCTCGCGGTGTGCCCGGCGGGTGAGGACGTCATCGAGCCGTATCTCGACGATCGCAAGGGTTTCATGGACCTGGTGCTGAAACCGTTGCAGGAGAAGAAGGAAACGCTCTACGTGCTACCGAACTCCAAAGCCAAGGCGTTCGCCGAGAAGCGGTATCCGCACAAACCGGTCAAGGTCGTCGACAGCGGTATCCGGGGTCGCTGATTTGCCCGCGGTTACCAGGCGTGGACGGTGTTCTGCGCCGGCTCCAGGCCGAGCTCGACCAGAAGTTCGGTGGCGTCGGCAGCCTGCTCGCAGATCGTCGGCACCTCGGTACGTTCGCCTGCGCTGAAATTCTCCAGCACGTACGCGGCCGGATCTTTACGGCCAGGAGGACGTCCGATGCCGACGCGCACTCGCTGAAAGTCTTTGGTGCCCAGAACTGATGCCACCGAGCGCAGGCCGTTGTGACCGCCCTCGCCGCCGCCGAGTTTGAGCCGGATGCGGCCGAAGTCGATATCGAGCTCGTCGTGCACGATGATCACGTCACCCGGCGCCACCGAGTAGAAGTTCGCCAACGGTCCGACCTGGCGGCCCGATTCGTTCATGTACACGCGCGGCTTGGCCAGCACGACGGACCGGCCCCCGAGGTGGCCAGCGGCCACCTCGGCGCCGGAACGTTTGTGCACCTTGAAGTTCGAGCCCATCCGGTCGGCGAGGATATCGGCGACCATGAACCCGATGTTGTGCCGGGTTTTGGCGTAGTTCGGCCCGGGATTGCCCAGGCCGACCACCAGCAGGGGATCGGCCACTTCGGTCGCTTCCCGTCGCCAGCCGGTTACTCGGAGTCGGATTTGCCAGCCTCGTCATCGGACGCCTCTTCGGATGCCGCGGCGGGCTCGTCGGCGGCCTCGCCGGCACCCTCGGCTTCGAGGTCCGCGGCGGTGGGCGCGACGATGACGTTGACGACCAGCAGCTCCGGATCGGAGATCAGCGTGACACCGTCGGGCAGCGGAATCTGGGCGGCGGTGAACTGCGTGCCGGCCGGGATGCCCTCCACCGACAGCGTCAGCTGCTCGGGGATCGACATGGCGTCGGACTCGATCTCGATGGCGTTGGCTTCCTGGTTGACCAGGGTGTCGGGGCCGGCTTCGCCCTCGACGACGACGTTGACCTCGACGGTGACCTTTTCGCCGCGGCGGACCAGGATCAGGTCGACATGCTGGATCTCGCGACGGATCGGGTGAACCTCGATGGCCTTGGGCAGCGCCAGTGCCTCGGTGCCCGCGACGTCGAGCGTGAGGACCGCGTTGGTGCCGAAGTTGCGCAGGACGGCGGCGAACTCGCGGGCCGGCAGCAGCAGGTGCTGCGGGTCGGTGCCGTGGCCGTAGAGGACCGCGGGGACCTGGCCTTCGCGGCGGGCACGGCGCGAGGCGCCCTTGCCGGTCTCTTCACGAACCAACGCGACGATGTTGTTTTCGGCGTGGGTCTTGGTCTTGGCCATGGTGTCGCTCCTGTGTTGCTGTGCGGAATTCGGTTTCGAGGCACAGCCAGAGCGGACAACCGCAGAAGAATGCGGGATCTCCGTCGATAACGGTGGTCTAGCCACCCTCGCCGTGACGCTTGGCAAGGTTAACGCATCGGAGGAGGAGAAACGAAATCCGCCGGAACGGGAACCGGGTGCCCGTGAGCGGCGGTTATCTGCGCGAGCAGGCGCAAATTGCCCTCAAAAGCCGCGCTGAGGTACCTCTTTACGTCTGTTCGCGAACAGGAGCTGCGGTCAGGGCACCTTCACCGTGAAGCCGTCGATGATCGCCTGGATGTCGTCGGCGTCGGCGACGGCCTGATCTGCCTTGCTCGTCACGGTCAGCTGAACGAGGTACCGCTGGAACGTCTTGGTCACGGGGATGACGATGCGGTTGTAGGTGTGTAGCCGATCGCCCTTGGCATTGTCGTAGCTGCCCTCGATCATCGCCGACGGGAAGCCGTCGAAGTCGGCGAAGGATTCATTGAGCTTGGTGAAGTTCTGCGACATCGTGGCATCGGCGTTGGCGTGTTTGATCGCGTCGGCGACATCGAAATCGCCGTGCAGTTTGAAGGCGACCAGGGTCGCGGTCGGGTAGGTGTTGTTCCTGGCGATGACGACGGTTCCCGGTGCCGAACTCGGATCGGTGTAGCGCTGCCAGCCCTTCGGGGACGGCATGGTGACCGTGATGTCGGTCAGCTTGTCGCTGGGGACCGGCTCGCCGCGGACGCCGAGCCGTTCCAGGTAATCCGAGAAGGGTATGGGCGCCTCGGTGCTGGGGGACCCAGACGTAGATGCCGACGGAGTGGTCACGCCGGTACTCCAGATCGACTGGTAGTCGGGCGTTTTCGACCCGCAGGCCGATAACGCCAGCAGGGCCACGACCGCGCCCGCTGCCACGCGGCGGCGCACGGTCACAGAATCTCGCGGACCGAATCGATCGGACGGGCCAGGCGGGTGCCCTTGGCGGTGACGACGAAGGGCCGCTCGATCAGGATCGGGTGCTGCGCCATCGCGTCGAGCAATTCGTCGTCGGAGGCGTCGGCCAGGTTGAGCTCGCCGTAGAGCGCTTCGCGTTTGCGGACCGCGGTGCGCACGTCGATGCCGGCGTCGGCGATCATCGTGGCGAGCTCGGCCCGCGACGGCGGTGTCTTCAAGTACTGCACGACCGTCGGCTCGATACCGTTGTCCCGCAACAGGTCCAGCGTCTTGCGGGAGGTGCTGCAGCGGGGGTTGTGATAGATGATCGTGTCGCTGGCGGGACGGGTGCCGGACAAGCTAGGCCATTCCGTCGAAAAGCCCGGTGACCGAGCCGTTTTCGAACACCGCCCGGATTGTGCTGGCCAGCAGGGGAGCGATTGACAGGACCGTAAGCGCCGCGAACTGCTTGCTTTCGTCGATCGGCAGGGTGTTGGTGACGATCACTTCACGCGCGCCGCAGTCGCTCAGTCGCTGCGCGGCCGGCTCCGACAGCACGCCGTGGGTGGCGGCGATGATGACGTCCTTGGCGCCGTCCTCCCGCAGCAACTTCACGGCGCCGGCGATGGTGCCGCCGGTATCGATCATGTCGTCGGTGAGGATGCAGGTCTTGCCGTGGACGTCGCCCACCACCCGGTTGGACTTCACCTGATTCGGCACCAGGGGGTCGCGGGTCTTGTGGATGAAGGCCAGCGGTACACCGCCGAGCGAGTCGGCCCACTTCTCCGCGACGCGGACGCGACCGGAATCCGGGGAGACCACCACCAGGTCGCCGTCACCGTAGTTGTCGGCGATGTAGCCGCACAGCAGCGGCTGGGCCCGCATGTGGTCCACCGGGCCGTCGAAGAAGCCCTGGATCTGGTCGGTGTGCAGATCCACCGACACGATGCGATCCGCGCCGGCGGTCTTGAGCAGGTCGGCGACCAGTCGCGCCGAGATGGGTTCGCGGCCACGGTGCTTCTTGTCTTGGCGGGCATACGGATAGAACGGCAGGATTGCGGTGATCCGCTTGGCGCTACCGCGCTTGAGGGCATCGATCATCAGCAGCTGTTCCATCAGCCAGTGATTCAGCGGCGCGGGATTGCTCTGCAGAACAAAGGCGTCGCTGCCGCGAACGGACTCGTCGAACCGGACGAAGATCTCGCCGTTGGCGAAGTCCCGCGCGGTCTGCGCGGTGACATGAACGTCGAGTTCTTTGGCCACCTGCTCGGCCAGTTCGGGGTGCGCGCGACCCGAGAAGAGCATCAGGTTCTTGCGGTTGTCGGTCCAGTCGTGGCTCACGGGAATGCCGCCCTCGAAGGTCGGGGATCGATACGGGGCAATGGTACGTAGCGTTTCTTGGTCCCCGTTCGCGGGTTACCAGATTGCCAACGGAAAGCGTCTGATCAGTCGGTGTTCTCAGTCGCCTTGCGGGCCGCTTCGGCCGCCGCGCTGCCCGGCCGCTTCCGCTGTACCCAGCCCTCGATAGTGCGTTGCGGACCCGCCGAGACAGCCAGCGCGCCGGGTGGAACGTCCTCGCGGACGACGGTGCCTGCGCCGGTGTAGGCACCGTCGCCGACCGTGACCGGGGCGATGAACATGGTGTCGGATCCGGTCCTGACGTGGGAACCCACGGTGGTGCGGTTCTTGGTCTCGCCGTCGTAGTTGACGAACACGCTCGAGGCGCCGATATTGCTGTGCTCGCCGATGTCGGCGTCGCCGACGTAAGTCAGGTGCGGCACCTTGGTGCCGGTCCCGATCGAGGCGTTCTTGGTCTCGACGAATGCGCCCAGCTTCCCGTCGCTGCCCAGCGAGGTGCCTGGCCGCAGGTAGGTGAAGGGGCCGACGGTGGCTCCGTCGCCGATCGAGGACGACGTGCCGTGCGTGCGGATCACCGACGCCCGGTCACCGACGGAGACGTCGTCGAGCGTGGTGTCGGGGCCGATGGTGCAGTGCGATCCGATTTGCGTCGTACCCAGCAGTTGGGTGCCCGGGTGGATCACGGTGTCCTGGCCGATGGTCGCGTCGATATCGATCCAGGTCGACGCCGGGTCGACGACGGTGACGCCGTTGCGCTGATGAGCCGCCACGATGCGGCGATTGAGTTCCGCCCCCAGTTCGGACAGCTGGACGCGGTCGTTGACGCCGGCCAGAAGTGCGTGGTCGTCGACATGCTTGGCGTGCACGATCTGCCCGTCCTGGCGCACGATCGAGATCACGTCGGTCAGGTAGAGCTCCTGCTGGGCGTTGTCGGAGCGCAGCCGGTTCAGTGCCGAGCGCAGCGGGGCGATGTCGAAGGCGTAGACGCTGGCGTTGACCTCACGGATCGCGCGTTGGGAGGCAGTGGCGTCGGCCTGCTCGACGATGGCGATGACCTCGCCGTCCTGGGTGCGCAGGATCCGGCCGTACCCGGTCGGGTCGGCCAGCGTGGTGGTCAGCACGGTCACTGCGGCGGGTTCGGCGCTATGGGTGGCGATCAGGTCGGCCAGCGTCTCGGCATCCAGCAGTGGGATGTCGCCGGAGGTCACCACCACGACGCCCTGGAAATCTGTTGGCAGAGCCGAGAGCCCGCACAGTGCCGCGTGACCCGTCCCGAGCTGTTGCTCCTGCACCGCGATATCGATGGTGCGGCCGAGCGTGTCGGCCAGTTCGGTCACGGCAGGTGCGATCTGCTCGCGATGCTTGCCGACCACGACCACCAGATGCTGAGGCGCGACCTTGGCCACGGCGTGCAGGGCATGCGAGAGCATGCTGCGACCGGCCAGCGGGTGCAGGATTTTCGTGGTGTCGGACCGCATCCGGGTGCTTGCACCTGCGGCCAGCACCAGGACGGCGGATTCGCCTTGTGTTGTCATGAGAGCTCCGTGCCTAAAGTCGCAAGACTTGCTCGTACCTCGCTCGCTTGCTCCGTGCCTAAAGGCGCAAGACTTGCTCCGTCGCCAGGACTCGAACCTGAACTGTCTGAACCAAAATCAGAAGTGCTGCCGATTACACCACGACGGACCGGGGGGATCCGAGCGTTGATCCTAACGGAGGAGGTGAGGCGGAGCGGATACCCTGACTATCGTGGCAGCTCCCGATAAAGAAGTGCGTGCGCCCCGCGCCCGGATGACCGGCAGCGAGCGCAGGCACCAACTCATCGACATCGCCCGCGCACTGTTTGCCGAACGCGGCTACGACGCGACGTCGATCGAGGAGATCGCGCAGCGCGCCAATGTCTCCAAGCCTGTGGTCTACGAGCACTTCGGTGGGAAAGAAGGCCTGTACGCGGTCGTCGTCGACCGGGAGATGTCGGCATTGCTCGACGGGATCACCTCGTCGTTGACCATGAACCGGTCCCGCGTGCGCATCGAGCGCGTCGCACTGGCGTTGCTGACCTACGTGGAAGAACGCACCGACGGATTCCGCATCATGATCCGCGACTCGCCCGCTTCCATCAGTTCGGGCACCTACTCCAGTTTGCTCAATGATGCGGTCAGCCAGGTCGCGTCGATCCTGGCGGGCGACTTCGCCCGCCGCGGGCTCGACCCCGACCTCGCACCGCTGTACGCGCAGGCCCTGGTCGGCTCCGTCTCGATGACTGCGCAGTGGTGGCTCGACACCCGCGAACCGAAGAAGGAAGTGGTGGCCGCCCACCTGGTCAACCTGATGTGGAACGGGTTGATCCAGCTCGAGGCCGACCCGCACCTGCAGGACGAGTAGGTCCCCCGAACCCGGGGGTGTCCTCAGCCCTGATCCCTTGCCAGCCGGTCAGCGGTGCTCTCGCGCCGGATCAGCTCGTGGATGCGACGGTCTTTCACCGCCACCAGTGAGGCGCTGCCGTGGCCGGCGCCTGTGCCCGGCACGGCCAGCAGATCGCCGGGGTGCAGATCGGCGGGCAGTTCGATGCACTGTCCATTGACCATGGACATGCGCGACGGTCCGAGCGAATGCCGGTTCGCCAGTGTGACGATGGCGCCTGCGCGGATGTCGCCATCCGTTGCGACGAGAGCGCGCCCGTCGGCACAGGATCGGACGGTGCTCACCCGGTGCAGCGTCACGCCGGCTTTGGCACTGATTTCTGCGCCTGTCTCGATGATCAGTCGCGGCCGCGGAAAGCGTTCGGCCGCACATGCCTCGTCCAGTGCTTCGTCCACGTCCGCGGCGACCGGATCCGCACCGCCGACGGCGACCTCGGTGAGCACCACGTGATGATGGGCCCGGGTGTCGGCCAACACGGCGACGGCGTTGCGGACAGCGTCGTGCTCACAGTGCACCCCGACCAGCTCAAGCTGGGGGGCGGCGAGCAGGTGGCGGATCGGCGCCGCGGGGTCGACGTCCGGGGTCACCCGCAGCAGTACCGGTTGGGGTCGGCGGACCAGGCCCGCGAGGTAGGCGATGTCGACGGCATTTTCGACCACGACGCGGCCGATGCCTGCCGCCACCGCGTCGCGAAGATCGTCGTGGGTGTTCGCAGTGCCGGTCCAGGTGATGCGGACCGGGTCGACTCCGCCGGCGAGGGCAGTGGCGAGTTCGGCGGCCGAACACACCGCAACCCCCAATGACTCGTCCCTGGCCCAGCGGGCGACGGCGATGGTCAGCAGGGCCCGGCCGGTGTAGACGATCTCCGCGTCCGGGACGGCCCTGCGGTAGCGGCGGGCCCGGTGGCGGAAGTCGTCCTCGTCGAGGACGCAGGTCGGGGTACCGAATTCATCGGCCACCTCCGTCAACGCGATGCCGCCGAGGCAGAGTCGGCCGAGATCATCGGTGTGGGTGGTCAGCGGCCAGATCGCCGGGTCCAGGCGCGGCCTGGTGGCCAGACGCAGTGACGGCAGGATGTCCAACAGGGTCATGGCTCAACGGTGCGCTCACCGGCGGCGCCTGCGACCGGCGTTGACGATGTCTTGACGGCCAGGATCCGAATTTTGACGTCGCTGGTGCCTGATAGGTGCCTGATGGGCGGGCTCCGCACGCCCGCCGGTCCGCACTAGACTGGGCACATCATGACCGCACCGGGGCACACCCATGTCCACACCCCGATCGCGGGGCTCGTCGAGTTGGCTCTGACCGCTCCGACATTCTCAGCTCTGATCGAACGCGCCGCCGAGACGCCTGCCGAAATGGCGCTGGTCGCCCCGCCCAGCGCCAAGGTGTTCGTCGCCGCGGCGCTGGCGCAGCAGGGTCCGCTGCTGGTGGTCACGGCCACTGGCCGGGAAGCCGACGACCTGACGGCGGAACTGCGCGGTGTCTTCGGCGACGCCGTCGCGATGTTCCCCTCGTGGGAGACGCTGCCACATGAGCGGCTCTCGCCCGGCGTCGACACCGTCGGTGCGCGCCTGATGCTGCTGCGCCGGCTGTCGCACCCCGACGACGCACGGCTCGGTCCGCCGCTGCGGATCGTCGTCACCACTGCCCGCTCCTTGTTGCAGCCGATGACGCCGGATGTGGCGAAGGTCGAGCCGGTGACGTTCAGCCTCGGCGCGGAGATGGGATTCGACGAGACCATCGTGCGGCTCGTCGAGCTGGCCTACACCCGGGTGGACATGGTCGGTAAGCGCGGCGAGTTCGCGGTCCGCGGCGGCATCCTCGACATCTTCGCGCCCACCGCCGAACACCCGGTGCGCATCGAGTTCTGGGGTGACAAGGTCACCGAGATGCGGATGTTCTCGGTCGCCGACCAGCGCTCGATCCCCGAGATCCCCGTCGACACCGTCATCGCCGTGGCCTGCCGGGAACTGCTGCTGACCCCGGATGTGCGGGCCAGGGCAGCGGCGCTGTTGACCGAGCATCCGCCGGCCGAGCATCACGTCACCGGCACGGTCGGGGAGATGCTGGCCAAACTCGCCGAGGGCA
The DNA here is from genome assembly GCF_025822605.1 of Mycolicibacterium komossense. Lineage (GTDB taxonomy): Bacteria > Actinomycetota > Actinomycetes > Mycobacteriales > Mycobacteriaceae > Mycobacterium > Mycobacterium komossense. Next base: position 268,641 of record NZ_JACKTY010000030.1, read on the forward strand.
TCCCCACCGACGGGATGGAGGCGCTGCTGCCGGTGCTGCGCCCTGACGACCTAGCGCTGCTGACGGATCAGTTGGCGCCGGGAACGCCGGTGCTGGTGTGCGATCCGGAGAAGGTGCGTACCCGCGGGGCCGACCTGATCAAGACCGGCCGGGAGTTCCTCGAGGCGTCCTGGTCGGTGGCGGCCGTCGGTGGCGATGCACCCATCGACGTCGAACAGCTCGGCGGCTCGGGTTTCCGCGAGCTGGGTGAGGTACGGGCCGGCGCCCGGGCGGGCGGTCACCCCTGGTGGACGCTGAGCCCGCTGGCCGACGGGGCTGCGGTCGAACTGGATATCCGGCCTGCGCCGTCGGCTCGCGGTCCGCAGGGCGTGGACGGTATCGAGACCATCTTCGCGATGCTGCGCGCACACGTGGCCACCGGTGGCTACGCCGCCGTCGTCGCGCCCGGTACCGGGACGGCGCACCGAGTCGTCGAGCAATTGGGCGAATCCGACACTCCGGCAACGATGTTGGAGCCCGGTCCAGATGGGATGGCCCAACTCAAGCCGGGCATCGTCGGTGTGCTGAAGGGGCCGCTGCACGACGGGATCGTGCTGCCCGGCGCGAACCTGGTGGTGATCACCGAGACCGATATCACCGGCAACCGGGTGGCGGCGACCGAAGGCAAACGGCTGGCCGCCAAACGCCGTAACACCGTCGATCCACTCGCCCTTGCCGCGGGTGACCTGGTGGTGCACGACCAGCACGGAATCGGCAAGTTCGTCGAGATGACCGAGCGCACCGTCGGCGGGGCGCGCCGCGAGTACCTGGTGCTGGAGTACGCGTCTTCCAAGCGCGGTGGCGGGTCCGACAAGCTGTTTGTTCCGATGGATTCCCTGGATCAGCTGTCGCGGTATGTCGGTGGCCAGGCGCCGAGTCTGAGCAAGCTCGGCGGCAGTGACTGGACCAATACAAAGACCAAGGCGCGCAAGGCGGTTCGTGAAATCGCCGGTGAACTGGTGGCGCTCTACGCCAAGCGTCAGGCGGCACCCGGTTATGCGTTCGGGCCCGACACCCCGTGGCAGGCCGAGATGGAGGACGCGTTCGGATTCACCGAGACGATGGACCAGCTGACGGCCATCACCGAAGTGAAATCCGATATGGAGAAGCCGGTTCCGATGGACCGGGTGATCTGTGGCGACGTCGGCTACGGCAAGACCGAGATCGCGGTGCGCGCGGCGTTCAAGGCCGTGCAGAGCGGGAAGCAGGTCGCGGTGCTGGTGCCGACGACGCTGCTGGCCGATCAGCATCTGCAGACCTTCAGCTCCCGGATGGCGGGTTTCCCGGTGACCGTGAAGGGGCTGTCCCGCTTCACCGATCCCGCGGAGTCGCGCAAGGCACTCGAGGGAATGGCCGATGGTTCGGTCGATATCGTGATCGGCACCCACCGGTTGCTGCAGACCAGCGCGCGGTGGAAGGACCTCGGGCTGGTCATCGTCGACGAGGAACAGCGCTTCGGTGTCGAGCACAAGGAACACATCAAAGCGTTGCGGACCCACGTCGACGTGCTGACCATGAGTGCCACTCCGATCCCGCGAACCCTCGAGATGAGCCTGGCCGGCATCCGCGAGATGTCGACCATCCTCACCCCGCCCGAGGAACGCTACCCAGTGCTGACTTACGTTGGCCCGCACGACAACAAGCAGGTGGCCGCCGCCTTGCGCCGCGAACTGCTGCGCGACGGGCAGGTGTTCTACATTCACAACCGGGTCAGCTCCATCGACAACGCCGCGGCCAGGGTGCGCGATATGGTGCCAGAAGCCCGGGTCGTCGTCGCGCACGGCCAGATGCCAGAGGAGCAGTTGGAGCGCACCGTCGAGGGCTTCTGGAACCGGGAGTTCGACGTCCTGGTCTGCACCACGATCGTCGAGACGGGCCTTGACATCTCCAACGCCAACACGTTGATCGTGGAACGCGCCGACACCTTCGGCTTGTCGCAGCTGCATCAGCTGCGGGGCCGCGTCGGTCGCAGCCGCGAACGCGGTTACGCGTATTTCCTGTATCCGCCTGAGGTTCCGCTCACCGAGACGGCGTATGACCGGCTGTCGACCATCGCGCAGAACAACGAGCTCGGCGCGGGCATGGCCGTGGCGATGAAGGACCTGGAGATCCGCGGGGCGGGCAATGTCCTGGGTGTCGAACAGTCCGGCCACGTCGCCGGTGTGGGTTTCGACCTCTACGTGCGATTGGTCGGCGAGGCTGTCGAGGCGTACCGGGCGGCCGCCGACGGCGAAACCGTCACCAGCGCAGAGGAACCCAAGGATGTCCGGATCGATCTGCCGGTCGACGCGCACCTGCCACCGGAGTACATCGCCAGCGACCGGCTGCGGCTGGAGGGCTATCGCAGGCTGGCCGCCGCCGGAGATGACGCTGCCGTCACGGCGGTGATCGAAGAACTGGTCGACCGCTACGGTCCGCTGCCCGAACCGGCCCTGCGGCTCGTCGCGGTCGCCCGGCTTCGGCTGTTGTGCCGCAGCTACGGTGTCACCGAGGTGTCGGCCACCGGTGCCGCCGGTCAACCGTCGACCCTGCGGCTCTCGCCGCTGACGCTGCCGGATTCGGGGCAGCTGCGGTTGGCCCGGATGTACCCCGGAGCTCAGTACCGGGCCACCACGGCGACCATCCAGGTGCCGATTCCGCGGGCGGGCAGCGGGATCGGCGCACCCCGTATCCGAGACCTCGAGCTGGCGCAGATGGTGGCCGACCTGCTGGTGGCGCTCGACGGCAAACCTGCCGGGCAGGTCGATATCGCTGGGGGACAGGACCGATGACCGTCATCCTGGTCGACCCGCGCCGCCCGACACTGGTGCCCATCGAAGCGATCGAACTGCTCGCCGGCGAGGTGCAGTACACCGAGGAGCTGCCGGTGAAGGTGCCGTGGTCGTTGGCATCGGCGCGGCCGGTGCACTCCGGCGAGCAGGCGCCGGCGCTGTTGTCCTCGGATCCGCGCCACCCCGCCGTCGTGGCCAGGGTGGCGGCCGGCGAGCGGGTGATTTCCGTCCCCGCCCCGCAGGCCGGGGAGCGGCTCGTCGATGCCGTCGCGATCATGGACACACTGCGCACGACGGGTCCGTGGGAGAGCGAGCAGACCCATGATTCGTTGCGGCGCTATCTGCTTGAGGAAACCTACGAACTGTTCGACGCGGTCCGCGGCGGCGACGCCGACGAGTTGCGCGACGAACTCGGCGACGTACTGCTGCAGGTCCTGTTCCACGCCCGCATTGCCGAGGATGCGCCGACGAACGCGTTCAGCATCGACGATGTGGCCGACGCCCTGGTACGCAAGCTGGGCAACCGGGCGCCCTCGGTGCTTGGCGGCGAGTCGGTGTCTCTCGATGAACAGCTCGCCCAGTGGGAAGAGCGCAAAGCCCTTGAGCGGACACGTGATTCGGCGATGGACAACGTGCCCACCGGGCAACCCGCCCTAGCGCTGGCGCAGAAGGTGATTGCCCGCGCGCAGCAGGCCGGGGTTCCCGTCGAGCTGATCCCGTCGGGCATGCTGACCGTCACTGTGTCGGCCGATGACGATGCCGAGAATGCCCTGCGGTCACTGGTGCTGCAGTTCATGGACGATGTGCGCGGAGCCGAGAAGGCTATCGCCGTCGATCGCGGCCCGCAGCTCGACGACGCGCAACTCGGTGCCGTCAGTGAGGACCAGTGGCGCGCCGCCTGGCCGACCGAGGTCCCCGACGAGTTGACGCCCGGGGAACTCCGGCCGGTGGACTCAGATCAGCCCAGCAGAGACGAACCCCAGTAGGCCGACGTGTCGTTCTCGCGGATACCGGGCGGGATCGCGAAAATGGCTGAGCCGGTGTGGGTGATGTACTCGTTGAGCGCATCGCGGCGGGACAGCTCGGTCTGCATCGGGATGAACGACGTGTCCGGGTTGCGCACGAAGGCGATGAAGAACAGCCCGGCGTCGAGGTGTCCGAAACCATCTGAGCCGTCGGTGAAGTTGTAACCGCGGCGCAGGATCTCGATCCCGCCGAGGTGCTGCGGTGACGCCAATCGGACGTGGGCGTCTTTGTCGATCAGTGGCGCGTTCTTCTTGTCTTTGAGGTCGAAATTGAGTTCCTGGAACTCCTGGGTCAGGCCGTTGGGTGCACCGCTGCCCTTTTGCCTGCCGATCACCCGCTCCTGTTCGAGAAGTGTGGTGCGGTCCCAGTTCTCGATGCGCATCCGGATCCGTCGGGTGATCAGATAGCTGCCCCCGGTCAGCCACTTCGGCCCGTCGCCGTCGGCCACCCAGACGTGCTGGTTGAGCTTGTCGGTCTCGTCCGACTTGAGGTTGTTCGTTCCGTCCTTGAATCCGAACAGGTTTCGCGGTGTGCTCTGATCTCTGGTGGTCGACGAGGTGCGGCCGAAACCGAGCTGGGAATACCGTACCGCCGCGGTACCGAAGGCGACCCGGGCCAGGTTGCGGATGGCGTGCACGGCGACCTGGGGATCGTTGGCGCAGGCCTGGATGCAGATGTCGCCGCCGGAGCGGTTCGGGTCCATCGTTTCGTTGGGGAACTTCGGCAGTGGTCTCAGCGGCTCCGGTCGCTGGTCGGCGATACCGAAGCGGTCCTTGCCGTCCTTGCGGAAGAAGTTCGGGCCGAAGCCGATAGTCAGCGTTAGCTGCGATGCCGGAAGGCCCAGCGCCTCACCGGTATCCAGTGGCGGCGCGTACGGGTTGCGTCCGACGGCACCCTTTTCGAAGGCTTCCTCGCCGGCGGTCATCCGCTCGGCCATATTGGTCCACTCCTGCAGCATCGCCACCACCTCCGCTTTGGAGTCGGTGGTGACGTCGAAGGTCGCGAACTGCATCCGGTCCTGCGCCTCGGTGATGATGCCGGCTTGGCGCTCACCCCGGAAGGGGACGGGACTCTGCAGCAGCTGCCCGTGAGTGTTGTTGTCCGCGGCGGTGGCTCGCCCGGCGCTGAACGACGCCCCAGCTGTGCCCACGATGGCGGCGCCCACCCCCGCCGCGCCGATCAGTCTGCGTCGCGAGAATCCTCGCGACGACCTGACCGGCGCAGCAGTGGGAGTGGCTACCGAAGTCGAATCCTCGGAAGGATTACTGGGGTGCGATGACACCTTGGACCTGGCTCACTTCCTTGGACAGTGCGTCGACGACGTCCGACAGGCCCTTGCGCTGCGGCTCGGTCACCGTGTCGTACAGCACGAAGCCATCGCCCTGGCGGAACTTGGCCAGCGCGGCCTCGACATCGGCGAAGCGCTGGTCGACGCGCTTGCCGAGCTCGGCATCCCGCTCGTCGAGGATCGGCCGAACCGACGCGACGGCGGTCTGCGAGCCGTCGACGTTGGCCTGGAAGTCCCACAGGTCGGTATGGCTGAAGATGTCCTCTTCGCCGGAGATCTTGCTGGAGGCGACCTCGTCGAGCAGACCCTGTGCGCCACCGGCGATCTGGGTCGAGTCGATGGTCCAGTCGGGCGCCTTGACGCCGTCGTTGAGTTCTTTGATGTCCGCGACCAGCTGATCGGCCAGCGCGTTGGCGTCGGGCTGCAGGCCGGTGACCCACAGCTGCTTCTCGATGGCGTGGAAGCCGGTCCACTTCTGGCCGGGCTCCAGGTCCGCCTCGCGGAGGTCGATGCGCGGGTCCAGGTCATCGGGGAACGACTCGGCGACGGGCTCGATGCGCTCGTAGTAGGTGCGGGCGATCGGATACTGGGCCTTGGCCGCGTTGACGTCGCCGGCCTTGACGGCGTCGGTGAAGACCTGGGTGGCCGTCACCAGGGCTTCGGTCTGGCTGTTCACGTAGCGCTTGTAGCTGTCGGCGGCTTCTTTGAACTTGCCTTCGGTGTCGATCTGGACGGCATCGCCGGTGACCTTGAAGTCGCCACGGATGCCGTCGCCGATCATGCCCGGCTTGCAGGCGGTGGTGTAGGTGCCGGGTTCGGTCAGCTGGACGATCAGCTTGCGCGACAGCCCGGGGGAGATGTTCTCGACCTCACCCATCACCCGGTCGCCCTCGTCGTAGACGTAGAACTCCTGGACCTTGGTCCCGTTGTTGGTGATGGTGAAGGTGTTCGCGCCGGTGGCCCCTTCGGTGCCCGACAGTGCGCACTCGGTGTCGGTCGCCGCGACGGTGACTTCGGCCGGGGCTGCCTTGTCGCCGCTGCTGCTCGCAGACGAGGACGTCGACGAGTCCTTGGCCGTGCAGCTTGTCAGCGCGACGCCGGCGACCAGCGCCGCGGTGACGGCCAGGAAGGGGGTGGTGCGATTCACGTGGTTGACCTTTCAGTGTGTGAAGCGGAATCCGAATCCCCGACGGGTTCGGCGGCGGCGGGTTTCTTCGGGGTGGCGCCGGTGGTCGGCCGCAGGAACAGCGCCAGCACGATGACGATGTAGGCGAGATAGCCGGACAGCTGCAGCACCGTCGGGGTCGGCGTGACGTTGAAAACCCCCTGGATGACCTCGCCGTACCAGGACGACCAGTTGAACCAGCTGCTGATGTCGAAGGCGCGGTTGGACAGCCCGGGCAGCCAGTCGACGGTCTGCAGCGCGCCGATGCCGTACGACAGGATGCCGGCGGCCACCACGATGAGAAACACGCCGGTGTAGGAGAAGAACTTCGCCAGGTTGATCCGTACGGCGCCGACGTACATGCCGTAGGCGATGGCCACCGCGATCAGCACGCCGACGACGAGTCCGATCAGCGGCCAGGAGGTTTGGGCTTCGGCATAGCCGACCATGAACAGCGCGGTCTCGACGCCTTCGCGCCCGACGGCCAGGAAGGCCAGCGTCGCCACGGCGATACCGCCGGTTTCCAGTGCGCGCGTCATCCCGCTGCGCAGTTCACCGGAAATACTGGCCGAGGCTTTTTTCATCCAGAGCACCATCGTGGTGACGATCGCGACGGCGATCAGTGACGCCACCCCGGCGATGGCTTCCGCGGCGAGGCCGGAGATGGTGTTCTCGCCGAGCTGGATCACCAGGAACACGCCAACGGTCATGGCGATTGCTGCGGCGACGCCGAGCCACACCCATTTGAGGGCGTCGCGTCGATCGCCCTTGACCAGGAACGCGACCAGAATGGTGACGACGATGGCTGTCTCGAGGCCCTCGCGAAGTCCGATCAAAGCGCTGCCGAACAGCTGAGATGAAACGCTGGGACCAGCAGCCAACAAAGTGACCGAAAGGTCTCCGGCGGCAGTCATGTGGTGTCCTCGTTCATTAAGTTCAAGACCTAGCGTTGGCTACCCATAGCAAGGTGTGGCTCACCTTATCAGCGGGCTGACAGGGGTGGAACAGCTTGCCCACAGCGCTGCGTCGGGCTTGGGTAAACCTGGTTACTTTCCGACCCGTGGGACGATGGTCTTCGACCAATGTGGGTTTTAGGGAGTCCTGTGGTGCCAGCGCGATGGCTCAGGGCCGTCGCGGTGGTAGGGGCGACGGCCCTGCTCATGGCCTCGAGTTGTTCGTGGCAGTTGGGCATCCCCATTCCCGAAGGAGTGCCACCGCCGCCGGGTGATCCGGTGCCCGCCGTCGACACCCACGCCAAGGGCCGGCCCGCCGATCAGCTGCACGATTGGGCGGCCCAACGGGCGCCCGCGCTGGGGATACCGGTGACTGCACTGGAGGCCTACGCCTACGCCGCTCGGGTCGCCGAAGTGGAGAACCCGAACTGTCATCTCGCCTGGACCACCCTGGCCGGTATCGGGATGGTGGAAAGTCATCACGGCACCTATCGGGGGGCCACGATCGCACCCAATGGTGACGTCACACCGCCCATCCGCGGGGTTCGGCTCGACGGCACCGCCGGCAATCTGCTGATCCCCGACACCGACGGCGGCAAGCTCGACGGGGATGCCCACGTGGACCGGGCGATGGGTCCGATGCAGTTCATCCCGGAGACCTGGAGGCTCTACGGCGTCGACGCCAACAACGACGGCGTCATCAGCCCCGACAACATCGACGATGCCGCTTTGTCGGCGGCCGGATACCTGTGCTGGCGGGGAAAGAATCTCGCCACACCGCGGGGCTGGATGAACGCGCTGCGGGCCTACAACAATTCGGACCAGTACGCGCGCACGGTGCGGGATCTGGCCACGGCATACGCCAGCGGCCACCCGCTATAGCTGCGCTATCGCCGACCCGCGGCCCAGCATCTAGGCTGATGGCTGTTCCAGCCCAAACCGCTTATGCGAACCCTGAAGGAGACGACAGTGCCCATCATCGAGCAGGTCGGCGCACGCGAGATCCTCGATTCCCGCGGCAACCCGACCGTCGAGGTCGAGGTCGCGCTGATCGATGGCACCTTCGCCAGGGCCGCCGTGCCCTCCGGCGCATCGACGGGCGAACACGAGGCTGTCGAGCTGCGTGACGGCGCCGCGCGCTACGGCGGCAAGGGTGTCGAGAAGGCCGTGGAGGCGGTGCTCGACGAGATCGCGCCTGCGGTGATCGGGCTCAATGCCGATGACCAGCGCCTCGTCGACCAGGCGCTGGTAGATCTCGACGGCACCCCGGACAAGTCCCGGCTCGGCGCCAACTCGATCCTCGGGGTGTCGCTGGCCGTTGCGAAGGCTGCCGCCGACTCGGCGGGTCTGCCGCTGTTCCGCTACCTCGGCGGCCCGAATGCCCACATCCTGCCGGTGCCGATGATGAACATCGTCAACGGCGGGGCACATGCCGACACCGGCGTCGACGTCCAGGAGTTCATGGTCGCGCCGATCGGTGCGCCGTCGTTCAAGGAGGCGCTGCGCTGGGGCGCCGAGGTCTACCACTCGCTGAAGTCGGTACTGAAGAAGCAGGGCCTGTCGACCGGCCTCGGTGACGAGGGTGGTTTCGCACCCGATATCGCCGGTACCCGGGCGGCGCTCGACCTGATCAGCTCGGCGATCGAGGGCGCGGGCTTCAAGCTCGGCACCGACGTCGCGCTGGCTCTGGACGTGGCGGCCACCGAGTTTTACACCGAGGGCACGGGTTACGCGTTCGAGAAGGAGACCCGCACCGCCGAGCAGATGACTGCTTTCTACGCCGAGCTGCTTGACGCCTACCCGCTGGTGTCCATCGAGGACCCGCTGTCGGAAGACGACTGGGATGGGTGGGTGTCGTTGACCACCGCGATCGGCGACCGGATTCAGATCGTCGGCGACGACTTGTTCGTCACCAACCCCGAACGACTCGAGGACGGTATCGAGAAGGGCGCGGCCAACGCACTGCTGGTGAAGGTCAACCAGATCGGCACGTTGACCGAGACGCTCGACGCGGTGGCGCTGGCCCATAACAGCGGCTACCGGACGATGATGAGCCACCGTTCCGGCGAGACCGAGGACACCACCATCGCCGACCTCGCGGTCGCGGTGGGCAGCGGTCAGATCAAAACGGGTGCCCCGGCACGTAGCGAGCGCGTCGCGAAGTACAACCAGTTGCTGCGAATCGAAGAGGCGCTCGGCGATGCTGCGCGCTATGCAGGCGATCTGGCCTTCCCGCGCTTCGCCGTTGAGGGCAAGTAGTCGGTTGTCCGGCTCTTCCTCCACATCGCTCGTGCCTCGCTCTGCATCGTCGTCGAACCGGTAGCCTGGCCTGTTAGATGTCCGACGCGAAGCGGGAACGACGGTCCCCGACGTCCCGACCAGGCCGGGCCGGCGAGGCCAAGGGGCGACCGCGAAAGACGGTGAAGCCGTCCGCCACCTCGGCCCGGGAGCCACGTAGAGAGGCTCCCGCCGAGGAGGAGGTCGTCGATGAGGTCGTCGAGCCGAGCGAATCAGTCCTGCAGTCGATCTCGGCGGCGATCGCCGAGCAGGCCGAACAGCAGTCCGAGCAGCGGCTCGGCTTCACCGCGCGTCGGGCGGCGATCCTGGCGGCGGTGGTGTGTGTGCTGACGCTGACGATCGCGGGACCGGTCCGGACCTATTTCGCCCAGCGCACCGAGATGAAGCAGCTGGCCGCCACCGAGCAGTCGTTGCGGTCCCAGATCGCCGACTTGGAACAGCAGAAGCAGAAGCTGGCCGATCCGGTGTTCATCGCCGCGCAGGCCCGTGAGCGGCTGGGTTTCGTGATGCCCGGTGACATTCCGTATCAGGTCCAGCTGCCACCGTCGGCGGCGCTGCCGCCCACCCCGGGGGAACAGCCGATTGCGCCGGCCAGTACCGACCCCTGGTACACCGCGTTGTGGAAGACCATCGCCGATGCCCCGCACGGCGCGGCCCCGGTCGAGGGCACCGCGCCACCGGAGCTTCCGGTCGACCCGCCGCCACCACCACCGGGGGGGCCCGGTGGTTGAGCGCGCCGATCTGGACGCCGTGGCCGAGCAGCTCGGCAGGGAGCCGCGGGGCGTCCTCGAGATCGCCTACCGCTGCCCCAACGGCGCCCCCGCTGTGGTGAAGACCGCGCCGAAACTGCCTGACGGAACTCCTTTTCCGACGCTCTACTACCTGACGCTGCCGGCGCTGACCGCCGCGGCGAGCCGGTTGGAGTCCTCGGGGTTGATGAAGGAGATGACCGATCGGCTCGGTGCGGATCCCGATCTGGCGGCGGCGTATCGACGGGCGCACGAGGACTATCTGGCCGAGCGCGATGCCATCGAACCGATGGGAACGACGTTCACCGGCGGGGGCATGCCCGACCGGGTGAAGTGCTTGCACGTGCTGATCGCGCATTCATTGGCCAAGGGGCGTGGCGTCAATCCCTTCGGCGACGAGGCGCTGGCGATCCTGGCGCAGGAACCGGGGATGGCGGGAATTCTTGTTGTGGAGGAGTGGATTTGAGGGTCGGTGCGGTCGACTGCGGGACGAATTCGATCAGGCTGCTCATCGCCGACGTCGACAACGGTGTGCTGCGTGACGTGGACCGCGAGATGCGGATCGTCCGGTTGGGCCAGGGGGTCGACGCGACGGGCGAGTTCGCGCCGGAGGCAATCGCCCGCACGCAGGCAGCCTTGAGTGAATACGGTGAACTCCTCAAAACCGCTGAGGTGTCCCGCATCCGGATGGTCGCGACGTCGGCCACCCGCGACGCCCGCAACCGTGACGACTTCTTCGCGATGACCGCTGACATCCTGGGCGCGGTGGTGCCCGGCGCGGTGGCGGAGGTGATCACCGGCAACGAGGAGGCCGAGCTGTCCTTCCGTGGCGCTGTCGGCGAATTGGATTCCGCTGGGGCGCCTTTCGTGGTCGTCGACCTCGGCGGCGGCTCGACGGAGGTGGTGCTGGGGGATTCCCGTGGCGTCCAAGCGGGCTTCTCCGCGGATATCGGGTGTGTCCGGCTTACCGAGCGCTGCCTGCACAGCGATCCGCCGACCGCTGCGGAGCTCGCAGCGGCCCGTGAGGTGGTGCGGGAGCGGCTGGCCGAGGCCCTGCGGGTGGTGCCGGTGGAGAACGCGCGCACCTGGGTGGGGGTGGCCGGTACGTTCACCACCATCGCGGCGCTCGCCCAGAACATGACGAGGTACGACCCGGCGGCCATCCATCTGTCCCGGATCGGATTCGACGAGCTGCTGCCGGTCTGCGCGCAGTTGATCGCGATGACGCGCAAGCAGCGGGCGGCACTGGGGCCGATGCACGAGGGCCGCGTCGATGTGATCGGCGGGGGAGCCGTCGTCGTCGAGGAACTCGCCTTCGCGTTGGGTGCGCGGGCCGGCATCGACGCGTTGACGGTCAGCGAGCACGACATCCTCGACGGTATTGCGTTGTCGCTCGCCGATCCCGCCCAGTAGTAGGCCCACACTCACGGTTGGGCGCCACAGTGCGACAGAAACTCGGCACAGCGTCTAACTCGGCGCGCGCGGCCCGGCTGTGCGCACTGGCCTTCGTCGCGGTGCTCGTCGTCGCGACACTCGTCGTGGCCGGCTACCCCGTCTACGTCAGGCCGCAGATCGACCCGCTGCGCAAAGCCGACGCCATCCTGATCGTCGGTGGCGCTGACCCGCTGCCGCGCTACCGCTACGGCTTCGAACTGGCTGGGCAGGGTTGGGCGCCGCATCTGGTGGTCTCCGATCCGGACCGTCAGCTGACGAAGGCATGTGGGGTGCGCTACCCCGGCTTCACCGTCGAATGCTTCGTCCCCGATCCACGTACCACGCAGGGGGAGGCGCGTGAGATCAGCCGACTTGCGATCGAAAAGCATTGGCGGACAGTGATCGTCGTGGCCTACCTGCCGCACATTTCACGAGCCCGCTACCTCATCGAACGCTGCTTCGGCGGGGATCTGATCATGGCGGCCGCCCCGACTCGGCTCTCGCTGCCGGACTGGGCCTGGATGTACGGCTATCAGAGCGCCGGTTATCTCAAATCACTGTTCGCCGGCGGGTGCTGACCTACTCCGGCGGCGGGACCAGCTCTTCGCCACCGGCGCCGGTCGGCACCCGGGCGCCGGCCAGGGTCAGCGCCAGCACCGTCATCGTCACGCCGAGGCCCAGGTGCAGCCAGTTGTCGGCGTTGTTGATCGGCAGGACGTTGGCTGCGCTGACGGGGTGCATCAGTAGCCCCCAGATCCACAGTCCAAGAAAGAGGAGGCCGCCGATCAGGAGGTACGCCCGAGCCATCGCGTAGCTACGCGCCAGCAGCAGTCCCACGATGCCGAAGGCCACGTGGCTGAGGTTCTGTACCACCGACACCTGGAAAACGTCGAATAGCAGTGCTCCCGAACGGTATCCGACCAGTTGTATCGAATCCAGATGTGCGGTGACGCCGGGGGTGAACCCGAGAATTCCGATCAGCAGAAACGCGGCGCCCATGACGATCGCCGCGCCTTGTACCGCCAGGAGGCCGGTGTATGTGCGGCGCTTCCTGGCGGCCCGGTTCTTGGTAACCATCGTCGTCGCCTCCTCACGGAAGCCGGCATTGACGACTCCGCAGATTCGGTGGGAATACCCACCTTGGCTGCGCCTAATCCACCATTTGGTGGCCTCGACGACGGTGTCGCGCAGGACACCGGGAGTAGCCGATCGACGCGCTAAGGCTTGACCTTGCAGCCGCTGCCGATGTTGTGGCAGTGGTGGCCGCCGTCGCAGGCATTGCAGCGGCACGAACAGCCGCCGGTGTGCTTGATGATTTCAGAAACGCGCATCGCGAACCATCTCCTCGTCATTGGTGTCAGGCTGCTTCGACGGTAGGACTGCGCGCAGATACTTCGCGGCGTTACGGCCAAACCGGCCCTATTTCAGTGCGTCGGTATCGGCGCTGCGCCCAAGGCCGACGAGTGGGGAACTGTGGCGGCCGAGCGTCTCGCCGTCGCTCGTCAGTTCTTCCATGCAGCAAACTCTCTTGAGGGGTGTCCTATCGACGTTTGGGCAATCACGTTGTACACCTGAGAGTCGCTGGGGCGGCGGAAGTTGGATCTGGTCTCGCGCGCCACGCATCGGCAGTGCGCGCAAACCAGCGCGGGGCCGCCAAAGGCTTGTCAGGCTACTGAAAAGTAACTCCGCAGTCCGTTCAGCAAAGCCAGACATGTTACCCGCGGGTAAGGTTGTCGGCTGGATCCGGCGGTGAGTGGGGCGGTCGACGCCGGTCCTCGGCCGTCGGTGGTGGCCTGGACGGACGCGTGATCGGGACGTCTTTCCAGTTGAGGGCAGTATCGCGCAGCAATCATCCCCGAAGTTGACGCGTTAAATATTTTCGGGATTCGCTACTTACTACTGAGTAAGGTGCAGTATCTTCTGGCACCTAGGGGGTTCGGATGCTTAGAGGAGAGTTCATGCATGCTGTAGTTCGTCCGTATGCCGCCGCTGGCGTAGCGCTGATGGGAGCGAGCGTCATCGCGATTTCGCCATTGGCGCCGTTGCCCGACATGGCGGCAGCGCATCGCGTCGTCACGTCGGTGAACGTCGAGCTGAACGCCATGGTAAACCCGATCGACCGGTGGATTCAGGTGCTGCAGAAGAGCGCAGCAAACATTGGCGCAATTGGTGAGCAGCTCGCCGCCAACCCCGCGCCGATCCTCAGTCAGGTGATCGCCAACCAGGTGGCGAACGCTACGGCGTTCGGTGTCGCCCTGCAGAACGCGGGGTTCACGGCCTCCCAGATCGTGGAGAGCATCCCGGGAGCTCTGCAGACCGCGGCGGGGCAGCTCCAGGCCGGGAATGTCACTGGAGCCGTTGACACCATCAACAACACCATCGTGATCCCGGCGGTGCTGGCGGCGCTGCAGGTCGGATCCGACGCGTTGGTCCCGCTCACCAACATCGTCAACAACTTCGCGAAGGTGGTCGCCACCCTGCCCACCGACGTGTTCACTGTGACACTGCCGTTGACGTATCCGCTGCTTTCAGCGGTGAATGCCCTTGTTCAGACCACGCAGGACGTGGTCAACGGAGTCGGCGCCGGGGACGTGGGCGCGGTGGTGAACGCTCTGGTCAACGCCCCCGCCAACCTGGTCGACGGCGTCCTCAACGGCGCAGGCATGGTGCTCGGAATTCTCCCGACCGCCGGCATTCTGACGCCGTGGGACCCCAGCGCCGGCGCACTCGACAGTGGACCCATTGCGAGCTTGATCGCGCTGCGCCAGACGATCGCCGAGGCACTCGGTGCCGCGCCGCTGCCCGTGGTGCTGCCGGGCGCCAGTGCGGTGGCGTCGGTGCCCACCGCAGCTAAGACGGTGACCCTGTCGACGGCAGCGCCGGAGGCGCCCAGTGCGACAACGGAGGACACCGTCGTCACCAAGACCACCTCGGCGAAGCCGAAGGTCGTCTCGTCCGCGTCGGCAGCCGCGTCGGCGGCCCCGGCGGCGGTCGAGTCGTCCGGCGACAGTGCCGGTGCCACCTCGGGTGGTGCGTCGGGTAGCGGGTCGGGTGGCGCGAAGTCCGATTCGTCGTCTTCTGCCGGCGAGGCAGGCTCGACAGTCAAGTCGGGCACCGGTGCGGCGAAGCCGGGAGCAACGCACAAGACGGGTGCGGCATCGGCCAAGTCGGCCAAGGCCGCCAAGTCGGACAGCTCGGGCGCGCAGGACTGACCGGAACCCGGCCGACGGCCCCCGTTAGTGGGGGCCGTCGGCGTGGGCGGCCGGCTCACGAGACGGCGAACGGCTCCTGCTCGCTGGGTCGATGTCCGTTGGATGACGGCGCGGTCAATCCCTCGATGGCTTTCTCGGTATACACTCGGTACCCGAATTCTGGCTTGTAGCCGTGGATTTCGGGGGTATCGAGGTTGGTGATAAAGGCCAGAATCTCGCGGCTGAACACCTGGCCGGGCACCAGCACCGGGAACCCCGGCGGATACGGGGTGACGAAAGTGGCTGACACCACGTCGATCCCGGCGTCGAGCTTGGTCAGCACCTCGTCGGTCGTGAGGTATTCGCAGTTGCTGTCGGTGTAGGACAGGTAGAAAGCGCTGCGGACGTCGCCCTCGGAGGTCGGCTCCGTCCCACGCAGATCGCGGAACGCCGCGTGGAAGCCGCTGAAGTCCGGCATGTGGGTCGTTTTGGCGGTCAGCCGGTGTACCCGTTGCTCGAAGCGGGCGCGCTCACCCAGGCCCATCTCGGAGGTGCGTTCCTCAAGCTCACGGGCGATCTTCACCAGCACCTCGACCAGGAAGGCCACCGAGCTTCGGGTGGTGCCGATATTGGTCATGAACAGCACGGTGTTGCGCGAGGTCTTGTTGATCTGGACGCCGTGGCGGTCCATCAACTGCTCGCGCTTGAACTCGTCACCGTCGTAGCCGGTTCGCCCGATGGACAACGTGATTCGCGACGGGTCGAGCACGAATTCGTCGTGGTCCCAGGCCGTCATCATGTTGCGCAGCCCCGAGCGCAGCGGCTGCGCGATATGCGATTCCCGGTAGTCCCCGGGGATCAGGTCCGAGGTACGCAGGCAGGACACGTAGCGGCTGAGCAACGGGTGGTTGTCGATGGCGTCGCGCAACTGCATGGCGTTCTCGATCTGGCGCTGCACCAGTTCGACACCCTCGAGCGCGACCTGACGACGGCCTAGGTCCAGCGACGCCAGGATCTGGTAGTTCGGCGACGTCGAGGTGTGCGCCATGTAGGCCTCGTGGAACGCCTCGGCCACCTTCTGCTCGAAGTCCTGGTCGAAGACGTGGATCATCGACCCCTGGCGCAGCGCGGTCAGCGTCTTGTGGGTCGACTGGGTGGCGTAGACGCGCACCCGCGCCTTGGCGGGATCCGGGCGCAGCCGCCGCGCCATCAGCTCGTCATCGGACGGCTCGGCACCGTCGGCCGCACTCAACTCGGCCTCGTAATCCCGGCCATACTCTTTGTCCTGCAGGCGTTCCCGGAGGCGGCGGGCAGCAGTCATCGCGGTCCGGTTGCGGTAGACGGGATGGAACCGGGCGAACGCGAACCAGGCTTCATCCCACAAGAACACCAGGTCCGGTTTGATCGCCAGGCATTCCTCCATGACCCGCTCGACGTCGTAGACGATGCCGTCGAACGTGCAGTTGGTCAGCGAGATCATCTTGACCCGGTCGAGCTTGCCCGCCCGTCGCAGCGCCAACAGTTTCGACTTGATCTCGGTCAGCGGCACCGCCCCGTACATCGAGTACGACGTCAGTGGATACGCCTCGAGATAGACCACGTGCGCGCCCGCCAGCATCATCCCGTAGTGGTGGGACTGGTGGCAGTTGCGGTCCAGCAGCACGATATCGCCGGGCGCGACCAGCGATTGCGTGACGATCTTGTTGGCCGTCGACGTGCCGTTGGTGACGAAGTAGGTGTGTCTGCTGCCGTAGGTCTCGGCAGCCAACTCCTGGGCGTCGCGCAGCGGCCCGGTGGGCTCCAGCAGGGAGTCCAATCCGCCACAGGTGGCCGATGTTTCGGCCATGAAGACGTCCAGCCCGTAGAAGCTGACCATGTCCTTGATCCAGTGCGAGTTCACGATCGACTTGCCCTGGGAGATGGGCAGTGCGTGGAAGACGCCGGTGGGCCGATGGCTGTATTCCTTCAGCGCGCTGAAGAAGGGGGTGCGGTAGCGCGCGGCCACGCCGTGCAGGATGCTCAGGTGCAGTTCGAGGAAGCCTTCGCGGGCGTGGAAGACGCGCCGGAAGTGCTGGCCGAGTCGGCCGGCGATGTCCTCCACCTCGATCTCGGTCATCAGGTAGAGATCGACCTCAGGACGTAGCTCGGCCAGGGAGGTCGCCAGGATCTGGGCGCGCTCGTCGGGTGAGAGGTGGTCGGCCAGTTCATCGGACACCTTGCGGTCGACGAATTCGTCGAGCGCCGACAGATCGCGGGTGGACTGGTGGCTGAACCGGCGGCGGATCACCACCGCCTGCAGGTTGACGTTGAGTCGCGCGGCGATCATGGCCTCGTCACCACTGGCCACCACCACCAGCTCGTAGACGTATTCGTCGTCCGGTCGGCGCCAGCTGCGAACCTCTTTGCGTAGCGCCCGTTCCTGGGCCTCGCTCATCGCCTCCACCACCAGGACCTCGAAGTACAGTTGCTCCTTCTTGGTGGCCGGCTGCTGTTCGAGTGCACGCGGATCGGTGGGGAACATGTCGTGTTCGTCGGCGCCGCTGTGCTCGGCGTCGCCGGTGCGGTAGGACTCGGTGGTCAGCGCCCGGTTGATCCGGGACACGAGCTGGGAGAACCTGTCGTAGTTCCCGGCGGCGAACAGCCGCTGCAACTTGGCGAACTGCGGGGTACCGGGGTAGGCCCAGTAGGGTTCCAGCGGCGTGAGCGTGCCCAGCAGGTCGCGGCAGATACCGACGTATTTCTCCTTGAGCTTGCCGGTGGTGGTGGGGCGACTGAGCCGGTCGGCGGCCTCCTCGAGCCGACACCACGAATCGCCTCGCAGCTGCCAGACACTGTTGTATGCCTGCGAATTCTCTGTCATGACAGACCCTTCCGACGCGTTCTCCCCAGACTGGCAGGAGGCGATGATCGGGTAGGGGATCAGCAGGCGAACGCTCGACGTCAATCGTGTGACGCTACGGCAGCCGTAGGCTGTGTCACTCCTGGAAGCGGTAACCCATCCCGGCCTCGGTCAGCAGGTGCTTCGGGTGCGACGGATCGACCTCGAGCTTGCGCCGCAACTGCGCCAGGTATACCCGGAGGTAGTGCGTCTCCTTGGCGTAGGCCGGTCCCCACACTTCTTTGAGTAGCTCTTCGCGCCCGACCAGCTTGCCGCGGTTGCGCACCAGCATCTCCAGCATGCCCCATTCGGTGGGCGTCAGATGCACTTCGGTTCCGTTCTTGGTGACCTTCTTCGCTGCCAGATCGACTGTGAACGAAGATGTTTCGATCACCGGCTGATCGGTGTCGGAGGCGGTCGCCCCACGTCGAGCCGCCGCCCTTAGCCGGGCCAGGAATTCGTCCATGCCGAATGGTTTGGTCACGTAGTCGTCAGCGCCGGCGTCGAGGGCCTCGACCTTGTCCGAGGAATCGGTGCGGGCTGAGAGCACGATGACGGGTGCGGTCAGCCAGCCCCGCAGCCCGGCCAGCACCTCGATACCGGACATGTCGGGCAGGCCGAGGTCGAGCACAACCACATCGGGTTTGTGTTCGGCGGCTGCCCGCAGTGCGCCCGCCCCGGTGGCGGCGGTGGTCACTTCGTAGCCGCGGACCGACAGGTTGATCCGCAGAGCGCGCAGAATCTGTGGTTCGTCATCGATCACCAGAACTCTTGTCATGGAGAGCCTTCCGCCGCAGCAAGATCGACCACGACGGTCAGCCCGCCACCGGGGGTGTCGGTGGCCGAGATGTTGCCGCCCATCGCCTCGACAAAGCCGCGTGCCACCGACAGGCCCAGGCCGACTCCGCTGGTGTTGTCGTGATCGCCGAGCCGTTGGAAGGGTGCGAACATCTGCTCCTCCGCGCCGCGCTTGACCCCGGGACCCTCGTCGATCACGTTGATCAGCACCCGCTTGCCGACCGTGGCAGCGTTGACGCGGATCAGGCCGTCGCCGGCGTAGCGCAATGCGTTATCGACAAGGTTGACTAGCACCCGTTCCAGCAGCCCGCTGTCGGCCATCGCCACCGCGTCGCCGACTTCGACCTTCACCCGGTCGAATCCACTCCGGCCGAAACCTGCGCTGCCCCTACCGATCCCGAGCAGTGCACGTTGAACGACCTCCTCCAGATACACCCGGCGTAGCTCCGGTTTGACCACCCCCGCAGCCAGCCGCGACGAGTCCAGCAGATTGCCCACCAGTGCGGTGAGCTGGTCGATCGATTCCTCGACGGTGGCCAGCAACTCGGCGGTGTCCTCGGGGGAGAAGCCGATATCGTCGGCGCGCAGGCTGGACACCGCGGCTTTGGCGGCGGCCAGTGGGGTGCGCAGATCGTGGCTGACCGCGGAAAGCAGTGAGCGGCGCAGCTCGTCGGCCTGGCTGATCGCCTCGGCCTTCGCGGCCTCCTCGGTGAGCTCACGCTGCTTGACCAGCCCGGCCGCCTGCTTGGCGACGGCCGTGAGCACCCTGCGGTCTCTGGCGGCGAGTTTCTTCCCCGCCATCAACATCCAGAATTCGTCGTCACCCACCTCGATCGCGGTGTCCGCGGTGTCGACTTCCACACAAGGTTCGTTGCCCACGCAGCCCACGATTCCGCGGCCTTCTTGCAGCAGGCTGACGGCGCGCTGTGAGTAGGTCTCGCGGACGCGTTCCAACAGGGCGGGCAGGTCGCCGCCACGCAGGACCGACCCCGCGAACAGGGCCAACAGCTCCGCCTCCTGGGAGGCCCGCCGGGCTTCGCGGGTTCGGCTGGCGGCGCCGTCGACCAGCGCGGCGACGGCGACGGCGACGGCCAGAAGCACCGCGACGGTGATCGCGCTGTCAGGCTCGGCGATGGTGAACGTGTAGCGCGGCGCCACCAGGAAGTAGTTGAGCAGCAGGCCCGAGAACAATGCCGACAGGACAGCCGGTGCGATTCCGCCGAGCAGGGCCACCACCAGCACACCGATGAAGAAGAGGGCGCTTTCGCCGCCGATGCCCAGGAAGCTGTCGAGCAGTAACACTGTCACCGCGCAGATGGCCGATGGCACCAGCACGGCCGCCAGCCACGACAGCAGGTGGCGATGTCGCGGCGACAGCGACGAGAGCGTGAAGCCGGGGCTGGTCTCCTCGTGGGTGACCATATGGACGTCGATCTTGCTGGAGCGCTGGACGGTCCTTGCGCCGATGCCCTCGTCGAATATCCGGGCCCAGCGTGACCGCCGCGACGTTCCCAGGACCAACTGGGTGGCGTTCATCTCCCGCGCGAAATCGAGCAGGGCGGTCGGTACGTCGTCACCGACTACGGTGTGCAGCGTCGCATCCAGGCTGCTGGTCAGTTCGCGGACCCGGCCCATCATCGGTGCAGACACTCCTGCCAGACCGTCGCCTCTGACGACGTGCACCACCATCAGCTCGGCACTGGACTTCGAGGCGATGCGAAAGGCCCTGCGCACCAAGGTCTCCGACTCGGGCCCGCCGGTGACGGCGACGACTACCCGCTCACGGGCCTCCCAGGTCGCGGTGATCTTGTTCTCGGCGCGGTACTTGGCCAGGGCGGCGTCGACCTGATCGGCCAGCCAGAGCAGCGCGAGTTCCCGCAGCGCGGTCAGGTTTCCGCGCCGGAAATAGTTGGACAATGCCGCGTCCACCCGCTCAGGCGCATAGACGTTTCCATGGGACAGTCTGCGCTGCAGTGCTTCTGGCGTGATGTCCACCAGTTCGATCTGAGCCGCGGCGCGCACCACCGAATCGGGCACGGTTTCCTGCTGCTCGATACCGGTGATCTGCGCGACGACGTCGTTGAGGCTTTCCAGATGCTGGACGTTGACGGTGGAGATGACCGAGATGCCGGCGTCGAGGAGCTCCTCGATGTCCTGCCAGCGTTTGGGATTCTTGCTGCCAGGGGTATTGGTGTGTGCCAGCTCGTCGACCAGTACGACTTCGGGTCGACGGGCCAGCACCGCAGGCACATCGAGCTCGGCGAAGCGGCCGCCCCGGTAGTCGACATAGTGCGGCGGCACTATCTCGATACCTTCGAACAGTTCGGCCGTTTTCTTTCGGCCGTGTGTCTCCACCACCGCGGCCACCAGATCGGTGCCGCGCTCCAGGCGACGGTGCGCTTCGCCGAGCATCGCGAACGTCTTCCCGACGCCCGGCGCAGCACCGAGGTAGATGCGCAGCTCACCCCGCTTGGAGCCCTGTCGCGCCGGGAGATTCACTCCCTCATCATCCACCGTCACATCAGCTCTTCAGCGGATACTTCTGATCGAGTTCCTGGTTCAGTGCGAGCACGTTGACCACCGGCTCGCCCATGAAGCCCAGGAGACGGCCGTCGGTGTTGTCGCGCAGCGCATTCTCGATCTCTGCCGCACTGACTCCTCGGGCCTTGGCGACGCGCTGGACCTGCAGGTTGGCGTAGGCAGGGGAGATGTTCGGGTCCAGGCCGCTGCCGCTGGCGGTCACCGCGTCGGCCGGTACTGCCGAATCAGCAGGCGCGGCACCGCGGACGGGCACGATCTGGCCGGTCGAGTAGTCCTCGCCATATTTGGCGCACTCGACCCGGACACCTTCGTAGGTGTTCACGAACGGCGTCTTGGCCGTGTTGCACGGCTCGTTGACGCTGACCACCCGGGTAGGTGTCACGACGTTTCCGTGGGC
Organism: Mycolicibacterium komossense; assembly: GCF_025822605.1. Taxonomy (GTDB): domain Bacteria; phylum Actinomycetota; class Actinomycetes; order Mycobacteriales; family Mycobacteriaceae; genus Mycobacterium; species Mycobacterium komossense. The sequence continues at coordinate 290,169 of NZ_JACKTY010000030.1, forward strand.
GTCACGAGGGCCGATCACCGAGAGCACCGCACCGACTCCGTCGCCGGTGCAGAACGGTCGTTTCCCGTCCACACCTTCCAGCTGGCCGATGGCCACGCTGCGCGAACACACCAGGGTGAGCAGGCTGGCCTTGTAGCCGTTGTCTGCTTCGGGCTGTGTCGGGTCTCCGAGAGTGTCGACGACGCTTTCCGGGCCGAGGTTGGATGCGCCGGAGGACATCGGGTCGTAGCCGTCACCTGCCGCCGACGGGCGGCTCTGGAAGTACTGCGGGAGCGGGTTGCCCTTTGCGTCGGTGAACAGCTGACCGATCAGGCTGCTGCCCAGCGGCTTTCCATCGGCAGCGGTGACGATCGACCCCTCGGCCTTGTCATGCAACCCGGGCAACAGGGCAATCGCCCACACCACCAGCGGATAGGCGATGCCGGTTATCGCGGTGAGCACCAGCAAGGCGCGGATGGCCGCCCAATGCAGTCGAATGAGGTTGGAGATCTTCATATCAGGACATCCCGGGGAAGAGTTGGACTACCAGGTCGATGAGCTTGATCCCGACGAACGGGGCGATGATGCCGCCGAGCCCGTAGATATAGAGGTTGCGGCTCAGCAGTTTTGAGGCGCTGCTCGGGGTATAGCGCACCCCACGCAGCGATAGCGGAATCAGCGCGATGATGATGATCGCGTTGAAGATGACCGCGGACAGGATCGCCGACTGCGGGCTGTGCAGCCGCATGATGTTCAGCATGTCGAGGCCGGGGAACAAGGCCACGAACATCGCCGGGATGATCGCGAAGTACTTCGCGATGTCGTTGGCGATCGAGAACGTGGTCAACGCGCCTCTGGTGATCAGCAACTGTTTGCCGATTTCGACGATCTCGATGAGCTTGGTCGGGTCGGAGTCCAGGTCGACCATGTTGCCGGCCTCTTTGGCTGCCGAGGTGCCGGTGTTCATCGCCACTCCGACGTCGGCCTGTGCCAGCGCCGGTGCGTCGTTGGTGCCGTCACCTGTCATCGCGACCAGCTTGCCGCCCTCCTGCTCGCGCTTGATGAGGGCGAGTTTGTCCTCGGGGGTGGCCTCGGCGAGAAAATCGTCGACACCGGCCTCGTCGGCAATGGCTTTGGCGGTCAAAGGGTTATCGCCGGTGATCATCACGGTGCGGATGCCCATTTTGCGCATCTCGTCGAACCGTTCCCGCATGCCCTGCTTGACAACGTCTTTCAGGTGGATGACGCCGAGAACTTCAGCTGTGCCAGCGGTTGTGCGTCCGACGACCAACGGTGTGCCGCCTGCGGCGGAAATGCCGTCGACGATCTGGCCGAGGTCGACGGGGACGGTGCCGCCCTGGCTGCGTACCCACTCGGCGACCGAGTTGGCGGCGCCCTTGCGCAGCTGCTGGCCGTCTTCCAGGTCAACTCCCGACATCCGGGTGGTCGCCGTGAACTCGACCCAGTGCGCGCCGGTGAGTTCACCGGGGGTGCGCTCGCGCAGCCCGAACTCCCGTTTGGCATAGACGACGATCGAGCGGCCCTCGGGGGTTTCGTCAGCCAGGCTGGACAGCTGCGCGGCATCGGCCAGTTGCGCAGTGCTGACACCGGGCACCGGAAGGAAGTCCGACGCTTGCCGATTGCCCAACGTAATGGTGCCGGTCTTGTCGAGCAACAGGGTGTTGACGTCACCGGCGGCCTCGACAGCGCGACCGGACATGGCCAGCACGTTGCGCTGCACCAACCGGTCCATGCCGGCGATACCGATCGCGGAGAGCAGCGCACCGATCGTGGTGGGGATCAGGCACACCAGCAGCGCGACCATGACGATGCCGGTGACGCCGTTGCCGTCCAGGGCCTGGGTGTCGGGCACGCCGGGGTTGTTGGCCTTGGAGAAGATGGCCAACGGCTGCAGCGTGGCCACGGCGAACACGAAGATGATGGTCAGCGCGGCCAGCAAGATGTTGAGCGCGATTTCGTTCGGCGTCTTCTGCCGGTTGGCGCCTTCGACGAGCGCAATCATCCGGTCGATGAAGCTCTCGCCCGGCTTCTGCGTGATCCGCACAACGATGCGGTCTGACAGCACGGTGGTGCCGCCCGTCACTGCCGAGCGATCGCCGCCGGATTCACGGATGACCGGTGCTGATTCGCCGGTGATAGCTGATTCATCCACTGAGGCAATGCCTTCTACCACATCGCCGTCGCCAGGGATGGTCTGGCCGGCCTCGACGACCACGTAGTCGCCCTGCTGGAGTTGTGGTGCGGCCACCTCTTCCTCTGGGGAATTTTGAGGCTGGTCGTGCCCTGGGGTCCAGCCGCTGAGGCGACGCGCCATCATGTCGGTCTTGGCTTTGCGCAGTGTGTCCGCCTGTGCCTTGCCGCGGCCCTCGGCGACGGCTTCGGCGAGGTTCGCGAACAGCACGGTCAGCCAGAGCCAGATCACGGTCAGCCAGGCAAACCAGGTGGGGCTCATGATCGCCAGCACGGTCGACCAGATAGCGCCGATCTCGACGATCAACATCACCGGATTGCGCCACAGTGTGCGCGGATCGAGCTTGCGTAGTGCATCGGGCACCGAGCGGACCAGTGTCTTCGGGTCGAGCAGACCGCCGCCGACCCGTTTCTTCGGCAGTTCGGGTTCTTTGCGTTGCGTTGTCGAATCAATCATGGCAACAGTCATTTTCAGTGAATTCCTTCAGCGAGAGGCCCGAGCGCGAGCACGGGTAGGAATGTGAGTGCGACGAGAATCACCGTGACACCGGCCACCATGCCGATGAACTGCGGCCGGTGGGTGGGCAGTGTGCCGATCGACTCGGGCGTCGTACCCTGTCTGGCCAGCGAACCGGCAAGGGCGAGAACGAGAATCATGGGCAGGAACCTGCCGAACACCATCGCCAGGCCGAGTGCGGTGTTGTACCACTCTGTGTTGACGCTGATCCCGGCGAATGCCGAGCCGTTGTTGTTGGCCGCCGAGGTGAAGGCGTACAGCACTTCGGAGAGGCCATGGGGACCCGAGTTGAGCATGCCTGCGCGTTGTCCCGGCATCGCCATCGCGACGGCGGTCCCCGTCAGTACCAGCAGCGGTGTGACCAGGAAATAGCTTGCGGCGAGCTTGATTTCGCGAGGCGTGATCTTCTTGCCGAGGTACTCCGGCGTCCGGCCGACCATCAGGCCGGCGATGAACACCGTGATGATCGCGAGGATGAGCATGCCGTACAGACCGGAGCCCGTCCCGCCGGGAGCCACCTCACCCAGCTGCATGTTGAACAGGGTCATCATTCCGCCGAGGCTGGTGTATGAGTCGTGGAACGAATCGACCGCACCGGTGGACGTCAACGTCGTGGCAGAGGCGAATACGGCGGAGTTCGCCACGCCGAAGCGCTGTTCGACACCTTCCATCGCAGAGCCCACGGCCGTGGGCACAGTTCCGTGTGCCTGCAGCTGGAACAGCATCATGACGCTGACGCTCAGTGTCGCGATGATGCCCATGACCGCGGCGATCGCGTAACCCTGCTTCTTGCTGTTGACCATCCGGCCGAAAGTCCTCGGCAGCGAGAAGCTGATCACCAGCAGCAGGAATATCTCGACCCAGTTGGTCCAGGAGTTCGGGTTTTCGAAGGGGTGCGCGGAGTTGGCGTTGTAGAAGCCGCCACCGTTGGTGCCAAGTTCCTTGATCGCTTCCTGGCTTGCGACTGGGCCGCCGGGAATCGTCTGGGGGGCACCGGCCAGGGTGTTCACCACTTGGTCGTGCAGATGGAAGTTCTGAATGGCGCCGCCCGCGATCAAGACGACGGCGGCAACCAACGCGAACGGCAGCAGGATGCGAATGGTGCCGCGCACCAAGTCAACCCAGAAATTGCCCAGTTCCCCGCTGCGGACCCGGATGAACCCGCGGACCAGGGCAACCGCGACGGCCATACCGACGGCGGCGGAGACGAAGTTCTGCACCGCCAAGCCGGCCATCTGCACCAGGTGGCCCTGGGTGGTTTCACCCGAATAGGCCTGCCAGTTGGTGTTCGTGACGAAGCTGACCGCGGTGTTCCATGCCAGCGACGGTGTCATGGGGGTGGCCGGATCTTTGAGGTGCAGCGGCAGTTTGCCCTGCACCAGTTGCAGGATGAACAGGAACAGGATGCTGACCGCGGAGAAGGCGAGCACGCTACGGGCGTATGCACCCCAGCTCTGCTCGGCTTTCGGGTCGGCGCCGATGGCCTTGTAGATGAGCTTCTCGGCGCGTGAGTTCTTGGTGCCGGTGTAGACGCGGTACATGTAGTCGCCCAGCGGTACGTGCACCGCGGCGAGCGCCAGGATCAGAAGGAGCAGGAACAGAATCCCCGCGGTTGTGCTGTTCACTAAAACCTCTCCGGGAAAAGCAGCGCGGCGACCAGGAACAGCGCAACGAGTACGGCTAGCACCAGTCCGACGGTGTTTGCGAAGCTCACAGTCGCTCGACCAACTTCTGAGCCAGGCCGAGCACCGCGAAGATCGCGATGGTCAGCACGACGTACACCACGACAGCCATTTACATCTCCATTCAGTGTCTGGAAGAACCAACGAAATCTATGTCCGCAAATGACCACCTCAGCTGGGCTTTGACGGTTTCTTGACGGCCGGGCCTGACCTCTTTACGGTCTCCATGCACCATGGGCTTTATCGCGGTCCGGTGGCTAGAGCCATTGGTCCTTGCTTGCCAGTTGGCTGCTCAGGGGTCAGCCGATATCAGGTGTTCGCGCGGGTGAGTCAATGCGCCTATCGGGGCTCTGCTGTGCGCTCCGCGCTGCGGTTCTCGTCGTACAGCCGGTCGCCCCTGCGATTCAGGCAGCCGATGAACGCGAAAATACTTGCGGGGACGGCGATCATGACGAGTACTTGAGCGAGTTCAGCCATGGCAGGGCCCTCCGAATCGACTGAGTGAGATGCGCACTGCTCGATGGAACCCGCAGTCAACGGTCAGGACGAGCGCCGAGACGCAATATTTACGTGTCCCCGCCGGATCTTTACGTCAAAGACAGTGAGCGCCGAGCGTGAAATTCACGCTCGGCGCTCACTGGAAGTTGTTGTGCTGTTAGGCGGCTTGGGGCGGGAGTGCCGGATCGCCCGGGGGCGGCGGCAATTCCACGTTATCGGCGTTGACGACGACCGGCGCATCGGCCGGGGGCGGGACATCCGCCAGCGGTGCTCCGGGATCCATTGGAGGAGGAGGCAATTCGGGGTTCATGATGTCGACCGGAACCACACCGGGATCCTGGTTCATGCCGTCGTCGGGCATCGGCAGGTACATGTGATGGGTGAACTGCGGCTGGTATGCGCCACCGCCACCGATCTTCACGCCGCCACCCTCGCCGCTGGAGACTGGCGTGCCGTCAGGCAGCGTGACGGCCGTGTGGCTGCCGTTCCAGCCGATGACCAGGGAATTCGGTGCGGTTCCGTCCTGAAAACCGCGGGCCCGCAGCGCGGCGGCCTCGTTGGCGGTGTGGAAGCGGTCGCCGTAGACGGGGCGACCGGTGGCCATGTTCGAGACCCAGGATGCCAGGCCTGAGCAGTCAGTTCCGCGGGGTGAGTCCCCTCCGGTGATGTATGGCGTCCCCTGTACCTGCTGGATCATCATCATCACGGCTGCGAGATCAATCATGTCTGCGGACACTAACAACAGATTTTCGATGCTCTCAAAATCTGTGGCTTGCATCACTTTTGGTAACTTATGAGACGGCTTCAACGAAATGAGCGTCAATCACTGTGCTGCGCAACGCTGTTCAGACTGCTGAAATATAGCCCTTTTCGTGGCGTTTCGCCAACCGTGTCGGTATCGCCGGTGTGGGTGTGCCGTCGAGCACTTCTTAAGAGAAGGCTGGCAGGAATTCGCGCTTCTTGTGTGGCGACCATCACAAATATGGGTCGCTCTGCCGACGTACCGCGCAGAGCGTTCCAACGCTTTCCGCGGTGCCGGTGGTGCCGGAGGAGGGTATCGGCGCTGAGAAGCGATCTGAGCGGGTTGGAGACGGTGTCCATAATTGCCCGCCTACCGAGCGAATCGGGGTAACTGCTGGGACGGGAGTGAAAATTGAGGTCAGCGCCACATTGAGGGCCTCCTCCAGGCATGGGAGATCAGCCGCCGCTGTGCCGGAGGGCTCACTCGATGACGGCAGCTGCGACGGCTTCGATAAGGGGCTCTTCCGGTTTCAGAGTGCATCGATTCTTTGGGCGAGGTTGCCGCAGTGGAGTAGTGAGCGGATTCGGTAGTGGGTGAGGTTGCGGAATCCGAGGGCGTTGCGGCGGAGTGCTTCTGGTCGGCCGTTGATGGCTTCGGTCGGTCCGTTGGAGGCGTGGTGATCGAAGTAGGCCAGGACGTCGTGCCGGCGCCGGCATAGAGTGCGGCCGAGCTGGGCCAGTTCCTCGAGCGCGTCGGGCACCCCTGTGGGCAATGCGTCGATGATCGTGCTCAGCATGGTTTTGCCGCGGCGCCGGTCGGGGTGTGCATAGGCGGCGATCAGCCGCTGATAGAAAACCCAGCACAGTTCGACGGCGATATGCGCCTCGTCGGCGAAAACGGTTTCTAGCCGGTCCTTTTGGCGTGCGTTGAGCAGGGGCAGTCGGGTACGCAAGGTGCGCCGAACCCCGTAGAGCGGATCCCCAGTACGGCCGCGGTGCCCATAGGTCTAATTTGGTCCCCGCCAACGCCACGACGTGGAACGGGTCCATGACCGGTGTGGCCTCGGGAAGCTGCTCGGTCGCCGCGGTTTTGTAACCGCCGAATCCGTCCATTGCGACAACCTCGATCTGGTCACGGGACGCCTGGCTCTGCGCTGCCAGCCAGGTCGTTAATGCCGCTGCGGAGCGTCCCGCCACGAGGTCGAGCAGTCGCGCCGCCCCGGTGCCGTCGAGGACGGGGGTGAGGTCGACGATGACGGTGACAAAGCCGTCTTGTCCATGTCGGCGGACATGAGCCCAGCGGTGCTCGTCAACCCCGATAACGCGGACCCCGTCGAGGCGGGTGGCGTCGGTGGCCACGATGAACTGGGTGGCCTCCATCGCGATCGTGTTGACGGGTGTCCCAGGACAGGCCCAGCTCCCGTGCCACCGCCGCCACGGTCGCGCGATCGATCATCAGCCGACGACAGATGTAGCGGGCGCAGCGCCGCGTGGTCGACCATCCCCGCCGTGCCAGGCGATCGGTGTCGTGGGCGAACACTTCTCGCTCACAATCAGTGGCCAGGCACCGGTAACGCGGGACCCGCACCCGCAGCCGGAGCGGGTGACCGACGACCGGCACATCGGTCACTGTGCGCACCACCGTGTCGCGGTAGACACCCTCGACACCTCAGCCTGGACAGTGCCGGCGACCGTCATCGAGCAGAGTGCAGAACACCACCGTCGTCATGCCGTCGATCGCAGCGTCGGTCATCGTCACCCCAAGTTCGACAGTGCGCACAATCGTGTCGGCAACAACGCCAGCAGCGCAGGACGTCGGGTCAGACATAGGGCTCCCCGGATAGCAGGAATGTGGCGTAGACACCTGCATCTTCTGCTGCCTGGGGCCCGTCTTAGCCCATCGACACGGCCATCACCCGCGGATATCCGCCACCCTCACCTGCACTCCATTTTCGGAAGAGCCCGGCGAGGCCTCCAAGAATCATGGTGGCGGCGTGAGGGCCTGGCCGCCCGCGGCGGTGCCGGTCTCGGTGAAGTAACGGGAGGCCAGTTCGGCGCGTAGGCCGGCTCTACCCGCACGGAGCGGCATCGCCAGATGGGGACGTTTTCGGTCGGCGCCGAAGGGCTCTCCGTCCTCGGAGATGCCCAGTAGGTAGCGCTCTTGGGCCATGCCGACCAGGCGCGCCGCGACTGACTTCTTGTCGCTGTCGTTGTTGGCGCTCATGGCTTTTCCTGCCTGTGGAGGTTCTGCAGACAGGCGGGACGGGCTATTCTCATGGGGAACTTCCGGTTGAGCGATCGAGGGGTTCGCTTGAAAGGCTTCGGCTAGTCCCCGAGGCTTTTCTCATGGATGGACATCACGCTGCGTCACCACCACCGCGTCGAGTTGCATTCTCCCGCTGCGAAATCCACCGCAGCACCTCCTTGCGCCGATACACCACCCGACGACCCAATGCGAAGCTCGCCGGGCCAATATCCGAGTGCCGCCAATACCGCAGTGTGCCGGCAGGAACACCGATCATCTCCGATACCTGTTTGGCTCCCAGCAGTTCCATCAGATTCCTCCTGATTCAGGGTCAGTTCGATTGAGCCAACAGTGACTGCTGATGGTCGATGAGTCCACCACAAGCACATTCGTTGAAAAATCGCGCCGACTGCGAAAAGACAACACTGCTCGCGCGACCCCTCGCGCGAATGGAGTGCGTCGTTCAGGCGATGATTGGCCCATGTGGCGGGTGCTTGGGCGGCAGCAACCGGCGGCGGGCGCGACCGTTTGCTCTCCAGCGGGAATGCATGGGTTTTGCTCAGGTGTGCTGGCCGGGCACAGTCATTGTTCAACAGCCGGAGTGAACACCAGCCAGCTTGTTTGGGGGCGGACTGGAGATTAGTCCTAAACTCGGCACATGGGGACACTGGAGGTTTGCAGTGAAGGCCTGCAGGCACTGGCGGCGCGGTGCTCGGCTGACGCAGAGCGGTTAGCTGGCCACGTTTCTACGGGGGTGGCAGGACCGCCATTCCAAGCCACGGCGACGGCGGTAGGTGGGGCTTACGCAGCGATTAGCGCTACCGCGACGGTGTTGGCTAGTCGAGTGCGCGCTACAGGCGACAAGGTGGCCAACGCGGCGACGCAGTTCAGGAGCAACGAGGATGCTTCCGCTCAGCGGCTGTCTGCGCTTCATATCGAGTCGTCGCGAGCGTAGATGCCTGCTGATGTTAGTGCCGGAGTTCCGAGCCTGACGCAAATCCTGGGCTGGGACACCACGCACCTCTACCGGGCTGCTACTGATTGGACAAGCACGGCGGAGCGCTGGGAAGAGACGTTCGATGGCGTCCACCGCGGTGCGCTGGCGCCAGGAGGTACGGCGTGGGAGGGGGCAGCCGCCGAGGCAGCCCACGAACGGACCTTCGGTGACCTGGTGAAGGTACGCGGTCTTGCTGATGCGCTGAGCGAAGCCGCGGCAGTCGCCCGACGCGGTGCGGATCAGCTGGACTACCTCAAACGGCAAACCGTCGAGGCCATCACCGATGCCCGCGAAGCAGGATTCACTGTGGGCGAAGACCTCTCCGTCACCGACACCAGCAAGAACGGCGGCCTTCGCATTGCGGCCATGCGCCAACATGCTGGCACGATCACCGCCCGTGCAGCTGCGCTGAGTGCCGCAGACAAAGACATCGCCGCCAGAATCGGCTCCGTAACAACGCAATTGAGCGAGGTTCGATTTGCTGAGGCGCCCGAGACCGTCCAAGCGTTGGATGTCCCGCTCGCCCCGCCCCCCGATCCGGCGTACCCCGTCAACGACGTCATCGCCGAAGCCACAGATCTCGACGGCAACCACGTGGTGCTCAGGCGCGGCTACTACGACGCTGTCAACGATAAGGGATTCGGGTGGGACAAGATCTATTGGAAGCATGGGCTGATCAACCCGAACGTGTTCAAGGACCTGATCTCGCACGTACGTCCAATCGAGAACCAGGGCGGGTCGCTGGTTTATGAGGTGCCGATTAACAAAGCTCACTGCACATCGGGCTTCCTTGGTTTACCCAGTTGCGCCGACACTGGCGAGAGCCTGACGATGAGGATTGTGGCGAACACCAACCCCAGCTACGACGTGCCCGGTGGCGGGCAGAAAGGAGTGATCACGATGTTTCCTCTTCCTGGGGGCAGTGGGGTCGTTGAGGTCAAGAAGAATTGGACTCTGACGCCGCCGTGGGTGAACAACTATGCACCCATCAACTGAGCCCGCACCTGAGGAGACTCCGACCGACGTGGACTGCGAGTTCGCGGCGAGGGTTCTCCGTGAGTTGCTGCATCGCATTGAGGTACGCAACGCAAACGCTGCCGCTTATCCCCGGCTTGGACGGTGTACGTTTCTGGTGTCGCATGCGTGGACCGATGGTGCGGTAATGCACTTGGTCTATACCGCGCCTCCGTCAGATCGCACCTGGGGTTTGGTCCGCGATACCCGAGAGTCGTTGATTAGCCCCTCCTCATGGAACCCGGCTGACGATCCAGCTCTGTACTACTACCTACTCGATCTCGAAGAGAACTGGCCGGGCGCAGAATCCCAAGAGCCGGGCGAAGATGACGATCTGATTTGGTGGCGTGGTGATCCACGTACGGATCCTCCGGGCCGTCTCTCTGAGCTTCCCGAGAACTATTGCTATACCCCCCCGCCTCTTGACCCGGCGTGGATCGACCACACCCCCCCTCCTGTGGTGGAACCGCGCCGATACGCGGATCCCAACGGCCCGCTTCCGCCGCGGTGACACGTAGCGTCCCTCTAGGTGTCTGGTGGGTCTGAACTGGCTTTCGGCCTGGACAGTGCGGACTAGGTGCGCGGATTTCTGCGGTATCTTCGATAAGTGATCACGCGGAACGAGCGAGCGGGAATTGATGACCGCTGGCACAAGCGTGTCAAGGGCTCGGACGGCAAGATGCGCACCGAACGATCCGCGGTGTACGGCAAGGTCTCACGCTGGCGAGTGAGATGGGTAGACAACGCCGGAGCTGAGCACACCAAGAGTTTCCAGCGCAAGCCTGATGCGCAGGCCTACCTCGACAGACTTACCGCGGATGTTCAGCGCGGCGAGTATGTCGATCCGCGTAAGAGCGCGGAAACATTCGGTTCGGTCGCCGAACGGTGGTTCGCCACCAAGCAGCACCGCAAGCCGAAAACCGTTGCAGGATATCGCTCTTTGCTCGACACGGTGGTACTGCCTAAGTGGGAGAACGTACCGCTGAAACGGCTTGACTACGAGTCCTACTCGACGTGGCTGGGCGCGCTGTCGGTTGACGGTGGGCGGCGCGGTGCTGGTCTGTCGGCAAGTCGGATCACCCAGGCTCACCAACTCGTCGGCGCTGTCCTCAAGTACGCACAGCGGACCGGCAAGGTCGCAAGGAACGTCGCACTTGAGATCAAGCGGGACCAAGATCTACCCGAACAAGCCGAGCGTGAACGGCGCTACCTGAGCCACGCGGAGCTGTTGGTGCTGGCTAAGGCCACGGATCGATTCGAGACGCTGACGTTGGTCCTGGGGTACTGCGGCTTACGGTTCGGCGAAGCGGTTGCGCTGAGGCGCCGGCATGTGGGTGATCGAGTACTGACGGTGCGCTCGTCCGCGACGGCGGTCGCCGGCAAGGGCATCGTGGAGTCGACGACCAAGACGAAACGAGATCGCCACGTGCCTGTGCCCGAACCGGTGTGGCTGAGACTCCAAGCTGAGCTGCCTGCGGACCCGAACGCACTGGTCTTTCCCAGCCGCAAGGGCGGGTTCTTGCCTCTCGGTGAGTACCGCTGGGCGTTCGACAACGCGTGTGCCGAAGTTGGTATCGAGGGGCTGGTGCCGCACGGGCTGCGCCACACCACCGCGTCGCTCGCGATCAGTGCAGGCGCTAACGTCAAGGTCGTGCAGAGACTCTTGGGGCATGCGACGGCGGCAATGACGCTCGATCGTTACGGCCACTTGCTCAACGACGATCTGAGTGGTGTGGCCGATGCTCTGGGCAAGGCGATCGAGGCCACTGCGGTATCACTGCGGTATTCAGCGCAACTCGATGGAGTTGAATCGGCCTGAAGTATGCTCTGAGCTGTAAAGCCCCCATAGCCCAATTGGCAGAGGCAGCGGACTTAAAATCCGCACAGTGTCGGTTCGAGTCCGACTGGGGGCACCGTGATGTCCACTGGTAGAGGACGTTTTGTTGCCTTGTGGTTGACGGCGACGGATCTTCAACCGAGCGTTACACCAGTACCCTTCGCAGGCTGCCTATTCTGGCCGTGTTAGCTAACTGCAATAGCTAGATGAGACTATACGCCCTGGCGGGAAGCGAATTCGCTACTAAATGCATTAGCTGACGACCAGTGACACGCTGGTGGGCCGGTGTGATCTCTAGCCGAGACGCTGACAGCGTCGGTGGTTGGCCGCGGCGGCCGTCAGGAGTGTCGCAGGAGCGGGCGGTGGTCGCAATCGCCACCAACCCGCTCTTCAGCGAGTGGGGGCACCGCTTCCCCGACCCACACCTGGTTGCCGCCATTCGACCGGATCACCTTCAACGCCCACATCATCGGGTCCGGCGCCAGTCCTACCGACTTCGGACCTCGAAGACGACGGCACGCCGCAAGCGCGCGGGCGAGCCTGCCGCCAGTCACCCAGGACGGTGTGCGTCGATGCATGATCGCATCGGTGCACTCCAGTACGTCGATCGCTAGACCGGCCTCGGTCAACCACAGCTGGGCATCGACTACGGTGCCCGCCGGGCCAAAGGTTCCCGTAGCCCGCAGCACTGTCGTAGAGGCATTTGCACGGCGGAGTTGACCTCGGACGGCGAACTCACCAACCAGCCTGCCACCGGGTTTCAGGCACCGTGCGATCTCAGCCACCGCGGTTGCCGGATCGGGTACGCAGTGCATGCCGTTGAAGCACAAATAGATCGAACTCGCCGCCTTCGAATGGCATCCGCTCGATGCTGCCCTCGATGATCTCGACCCGGTCGCGGTGCTCTGCAGGAACCCGACTCCGGGCACGCTGCAACATCGGCGCTGAAATATCCAACCCCACGTACCGGACTCTCTGATCGGCTCGCAACCGAAGCATCTCGATCCCGCATGGCATATCGAGAATCATTGCTCTGCCGGGCATTTCGGCGACGACATCCATAGACTGATATACACGATCAACGTTGGCACCCATCACGAGACGTCCGAACCGCCGGGCGACGGACTGTCGTCCCATCGCCCAGTACAGCTAGCGCCCACCGTCCCAGCGAACACCGGGCCCTGCCACGCCCGGCTCACATTGATGAAGGGCAGGCCCCTGGGCCTAGCGGCCAGCCCGCTGGGGCCGACATTCATACCGGTGCTGGTGCCAATTCATGTGAAGAAACGCTCTCATTGGCATGCGTCACCACGCAGACGGCGTCGCTCCCGTGGTTCAAGCCGGTGGTAAACCTGGGGGAACTGCGACCTACAGAGAGCGGGCCAGTCAAGCCGCGCGTGCTCGAAAGTCAGTTCAATGCAGAGTGTTTCGAAAGGAGCTGTATCTTCCGAGAACGCAAGCCTAGGCCCCGGGTATCGCCACCGCGCCGAGGGGACTGCTAGGAGCTGCTCCGGTGATGGATGAAAGCGGATTCGCGCCCGGCGTCGCCATCCCCAGCATACTTGCGGCGTTGGTCAGCACCGAGAAGTCGCCGTTGGCCAACGAAGTCATGAAGTTGGGGCACTGGGATTGAATCGCCAGCCCCGCAACCCCGCCCGCCAGCTGCGATCCCAGTCCGCCATGACCACCTGCGGTCGTTGCCGTGCTTGCGAGCTGGCTGCCAGGTTGAACTAGCAGGGGGCAAATCGATATGCCGATCTGTGCGATCGCTTGGCTGACTGCGCCATTGCCGCCGATCCCGATATCGCTGAGCAGAGTTGATGTTCCGTTGTCGGCGTTGGCCGATGCCGGCAATGCGGTGGCCACGCCGGCTATTGCGCCAGTCACTACGAGAAGGCGGAGCGCAGCCGAGGTGGCAGTGGCGACGAGCGATGTGGACGCGGATCGTTGTTTCGGAGCTTTGACTTCGCATCCAGTTGGTGGGCTGGGGCGATGCGTGGGAGTGAGTGTCGTCGTAGCCATGTTGATGCCTTCCGGTCTCCAGTGGTTGCACCTCAAACATCAAGCACAAGTGTTCCTGGGATAACCATCTGGCAGACCGGTCACATTAGTAACACGAAACGGTCACCATTCGGAACCTATGCGTTTCGCCTCTGCACGCTGTGCGGAGCGTATGAAAGCCTGCGCGGTTGGCCCGGTGTCAAGCGAGCCGATCATGAGCACCTTTCCTGTATTGGGTGCTGTGCGAGGTGCAGGGAGCTCGGCGCTGTCGGGGTGGCCACCGCCTACAGCACCGCAGCGAATCGACGTGATCCAGAAAACTTGTCCGCCAAGCTATATCGACACGACCGCCGGGTGGGGCTTGAGAATGCGGGCGGCGGCATCCACGGCAGTGGCACGGCTGATCGCTTGGGCGTCCACACTGCCAGGATGGTCTTGTGGCCAACTCGCCCAGGCCATTCCGATGCCGAACAGTACGATCAACAGTTGCTGCGGGTCCCATTCCCTGTCGATGTGGCCGGCAGCCTGGGCAGCCTCGATAGCGGCGATATCACGATCGCGGATCTTGCGTCCTTCGAGCTCTGGTTCCTCCAGCGGTACCCCTTCCAGCCGCGCCCAGGTGATCATTCGAAGATGTTCAGGCATGCTGGCGGCCAGGTCGAAGATGTCTCCGGCGAATTCCGCAACGGCGTCCGGACGGACGCCGATCGCAGCGAAGAACTCCGTGCTGTCAGCGGCAACCACTTGGCGGAAGAGGGTCTCCTTGTCGCCAAAATGTGCGTACAGGCGCTCCTTGCTCGCGTTGGCCGACTTGGCGATCCGGTCGATTCGGGCACCGGCCAAGCCGTAGCGGGCGAACTCGACGCGCGCGGCATCGATGATCACGCCGCGTAGTTCGCTCGTACTTCTCATAGGGAAATCATAGCCAAACGAAACAGTTCGTTTGGTACTTTGGCGTTATGGCCGATCAGAACACCGCAGAACATGCGATTGCGTTGATGCCGAGGGGCGGACCCGATGCGACGTGGCTCGATCGACTGCTACAGACGAACCGACTGGAGTACACCGACCGGGACGATGTTTCCGATGAGATCAAGCAGCGTGTGATCGCAGGGTTGGACGCGATCGGCGATCGCACCGGGCTACATGAGCAGCACGCCCGGACGGCGTTGCAGGTCGTCGCCGATATCGCCAACCCGCGCATTCTCGAGATCGGCGCCGGGCACGGACGATTGTCGCAGCAGATCCTGCAACTGCATCCCAGCGCCACCGTCACTGCCAGCGATCTGGATCCGACATCGGTGGCCAAGATGGCCGCGGGGCCGCTCGGCTCCAACCCCAGGGCGCGGACCCAGGTTATCGACGCGACCGCCATCGACGCCGCCGACGCCAGCTACGACTTGGTGGTGTTCGCGCTGGCCTTCCATCATTTGCCTCCGGCGGCCGCGTGTTGGGCGATCGCCGAGGCCACACGCGTGGCCTCCCGCTTCCTGGTGATCGACCTGAGGCGCGAGTCGCCGCTGGGCATCCTGCTTATGCCGATCGCCATGTTGCCGATGTCGCTGGCAGTCATGCCGCCCTCGTCGATCCAGCCAACGCTGCACGACGGTGTCATCAGCTCCCTGCGGGCCTACTCGCCATCGGCGTTGGTCACGCTCGGTAAGGCGGCTCACCCGAAGATGACCATCGAGTTTCTTCAGCCACCACATATCGGCTTCGGTCTACGCCCAATCACCGCCGTCTTCTCCGGCCCACAACACACCTGAAGAAAAGGACTACCCAATGAAGAACGCCGCAGCCAGGACTGAGCAGATCATCGACCAGCCCGCCCGCGTCCGCGCATTGCGCAAATTCGCCGAAGTCACCGCCGACGCCATCTGGCCGGCCATTGATCTCACACTGCCGTATGTCGACGGCACCGAAAATCTGCCGCGGGACGGACGATTCTTCCTGGTCGGAAATCACACCCAGAGCGGTATGGCCGAGGCCTGGCTGACCTGCCTGTCGGTCCGTCGGACCATTGGGACCCGGGTGCGGCCGTTGACCGAGCGGGGTATGGGCTCCATGCCTGGCCTGGCGGGTGACTTGTTGGCAGCGTGCGGCGGGGTCATCGGTACCCCCGAGAACGCGACGAAACTGATGGAGAACAACGAGACGCTGCTGGTGTTTCCGGGCGGTGGTCGCGAGATCGGGAAGTTCAAAGGCGAGGAATACCAACTGAAGTGGGAGGGACGGGCGGGGTTCGCTCGATTGGCGATCGCCAACGGCTATCCCATCGTGCCGGTCGGTCACGTAGGTGGCGACGATATCTACCACAGCCTCTACACGCGGGACAGCCTACTGGGCCGACTCACGGAGAGGGTCAGCCAGGCCATCACCGGGAAGCCCGGCATGACAATGCCTTTGGTGCGTGGGATCGGGCCGACGCTTATCCCCAGTCCACAACGGATGTATCTGCGCTTCGGGCAACCCATCGATACCACGAAGCCAGCCGGAGTCTCTGATGGAGAGTGGGTGGAGACCGTCAAGAAGACCAGCCAGACGGCGTTGGAATCCATCTTGCAAGAGCTGCAAGGCATTCGGGCTGATGACCCGTTCCGTGAATGGAACCCCCTGGCCTGGCGCGACGCCGTGCGTCCGGAACCAGTCGCGTCCTAGCCAATCACTACACCAGGAGATCGAAGCCGTGCGCCGACTGCTCTGCGCGGTGGGTGTGATCGCTGCCGTTTCCGGCTGCTCGTACCACCCCACCGACGTCATCATTGCGGCGCCACCGCAACTGCCTCCGCCGATGGGGTGGAACTCGTGGAACTCCGGAATTGAGATCAACGACCAGTCCATCAGGGAGACCATCGATGCGATGGTCTCCTCTGGCATGCGCGACGCCGGATATTCCTATGTCAATCTTGACGCTGGATGGGCTGCGCCCGAACGCAACTCCTCCGGCGAACTGATGCCAGACGCGCGGCGCTTTCCGCTCGGACTGAAACCCCTGGTCGACTACGCGCATGAACGAGGACTACGGTTCGGACTGTACTCAAGCCCGTTCAATCAAACATGCGGACAAGGTGTGGGCACCGCGAGCCTCGGTCATGAAACCCAGGACGCTGCCACCTTTGCCGAGTGGGGAATTGACTTCCTCAAATACGACTGGTGCAGCGACGATTCCAACCACGACGAGCAGGTGGCAGTCTTCCGGGCGATGGGGGCGGCGCTGAAGAAAAGTGACCGCCGCATCGTCTACAGCATCAACCCCAATAGCTCCGATGACACGACTGCGGGCAACCGCTTCGACTGGTCCGGTGTCGCCGATGTGGTGCGCACTTCGGGGGATCTTGTTCCGTTGTGGCGCTACGTATTCTCACCACCAGGCCCGCCCGGCGAAGCCACCCCGTTCGCCGCCGGCATGTTCAACGGTGTACCCGACCAGTTCGCCGAAGCGGCGGCCGGCATTGCCCGGCCTGGTTATCGCAGCGATCCGGACATGCTGGTCGTTGGTGTGACGTGGAGCGACTTTTTTCTCAACCATCGAGACCTGGTACGTCACAGTGCGCAGACGCAGTCTACGTCCGCCCGGCAGCGCGCCATGTTCGCGCCGATGTTGGCGATGCCGGCGCAGACGGTTCAGTGGATGGCCACCACCCCACCCAGCTTGACCGAAGACGAGCAGCGCAGCCACTTTTCGCTGTGGGC
Organism: Mycolicibacterium komossense; assembly: GCF_025822605.1. GTDB lineage: Bacteria > Actinomycetota > Actinomycetes > Mycobacteriales > Mycobacteriaceae > Mycobacterium > Mycobacterium komossense. The sequence continues at coordinate 307,584 of NZ_JACKTY010000030.1, forward strand.
CATGTTGGGTGCTCCGCTGCTCGCCGGCAACGATCTGCGCTCGATGTCACCGGCAACTCTGTCGATTCTGAACAATCGTGAGGTCATCGCCATCGACCAGGACCCGCTCATGGCCAAAGCTCATCAGATCAGCGACGACGGCCGAATCTGGGCCAAGCCCCTCCTAGATTCCTCAGTAGCTGTCGCCTTGTTCAACACCTCAAGCACCGCCGCAGATATCGCCACCACAGCCACCGCAGTGGGCTTGCCCGCTGCGCCCTGCTACGACCAGCGCGAACTGTGGGAGGGCCGCACAACCACTGGTTCGACCGGTGACATCATCGCTGAATCGCTTGCTCCGCACGCTGTTCGGCTTTTGCGAGTCAGTGCGGCAGACATATGTTCCCACTAAACCATCTGCCAGAACTGCCGGCTGGACCGATGCTGCTCGTGGTGCTGGCGGTGATCGTCATCGGTTCCTCAGTACCGCTGCTCGGCATTGTGATTGCCGCCGAACCGATCATGGTGGGCGTAATACTGGCTACGAATCACCAACTGTTCGTCCCGGGGCTGCTCGCGGTCGCAGTCGGAGCAGCTGTCATCGGCGACATCGTGAGCTACTGGCTCGGAAGGGCTTTGGGGCCCAGATTACTCAAGACGAAGCTCGTGCGTCGCTCACGCAAGCACATCGACGGCGCGCATAGGAGAGTTCAGCGCCGGGGCGCATTGGGCGCCATGCTCATTCAGCGCTGGGTCCCTCCGGCCCGCGGCTTCGTACCTTCTTTCCTGGGGACGGTACGGCACCCCTTCGGCCGATTCGTGGGATACTCGGTGCTCGCCTCCTCATTGTGGGCCTTCGTCTTCGTCCTCGGCACCCATTTCGGTGGACCGACCTTGATTCTGGCTATACCGACAGTGGCCACGCTCGTCATCGCGACCCAGCTGCTTCGGCGCGGGTTCATCGCGCTCCGTGGCCGTCGTGACCGACGGCTCGCTGCCACTACCTGACGACCGCGCGAAAGTACCAGGGAGTGAGATGAAGTCAGTAGATAAGAGACTCTCGCCGCGACTGTCGTCGAGTTCGCGAGGATGCCGCCGGCGGTCGGGCGAAACGCTCCTTGCGGCGCCTCAGTGACGCGCGCAGAAGGCGAAGAGGTCGGCGAAACCGCCGCCGCACTGGAACTTCTCAGTGACCCGGCACGATTTCGCCTGATGTCGGCAATCCTCGAATGTTGCAGTGCGGGAATGACTGACCACGACCTGGCGATCATCACAGGGCTAGCGGCGCCCGTCGTTCGTTCGGAATTGGAAGTACTTCTTCACGCTGGATTGATCGAATCGCGACGGACGCAGGAGACCGACTTCTATCAGATCTGCTCTGGCAAGCTGCGTTCACTCGCCTCTACTGACACGGACGCGACAGTGCAGGCCGCTGCTTCTCAGGAGGGGGAGTCCGCAGGCTTTCGGAACTCTCGCGGCCGCGGACGGCCGCGCGGCGCGAATCAGACGAAAGCTCGGATACTGCTGGCCGCGAAGAATGTCATTCTCAAAGTGGGCTTCGATGCCCTCGGCATGGCGGCGGTAGCTGAGATCGCCGGAGTTACCCGACCCACAATCAGTTATCACTTCCGTTCCAAGGCTGCGCTCTACCAAGCCGTTCTGGCGCAGGCGTACAACGATATTGATCGGGCAGCGGCTGCGACCGGCTTCTCCGTCCGCGGCGGTGCCGGCACCCAGTTGTCCGAATTCATCACCAGGGTCTTGAATCCTGATGGTGGTTGGTCTCTCGCTGCGTTGCTGCCGAGCTTGGTAATGGACTCGCGCAGGCATCCAGAGGTCATGGACGACGGAGCTGCAATTCTGGGACGGGTCCGTGCGTTCCTCACCTCGTCGATGACTGCGGAGAAATCTGGCGGCAACGGCGACGACGAACAGGACGCCGAACTGTCGACGGTCGTGGAGGCGAGAATGGCGCTTGTCTTAGGTTTGGGGATGTACGCCGGCTTTGTGGGTACCGATGCCCAAACACAGCAAGTGTTCGAATACTGGCTGACAGTGATGGACGAAGTGACTGCGGCGGAGCGTCCAGTGGACGAAGGGCCGCCGACGCCCGCGTGATGTTCAGCCGTCGGCGGTACCGCCGCAGCGTGTTACGGACGCGGGTAGCTCGACAGTGAAAGTTGTCTTTCCCGAGATACTTTCGACTCCGATGGTGCCGTGATGGGCCCGTACGACAGCCGATGCGATCGCCAGGCCCAAACCGGTGCTACCTGCCCGTCGTGACCGGGAGCTGTCGCCTCGGACGAACCGCTGGAAGATTTCGTATTGGCGCGCCGCCGGGATGCCGGGACCGTTGTCCACGATGTGGATCAGCGCACCGCCGTCGTTCGCCCACTGAAGGCGGCTGATTACCTCGGTGCCGGGTGGTGTGTGTACGCGCGCATTCGACAGCAAGTTGGCCAGCACCTGATGAAGCCGCGCGCGGTCACCGGTCAAGAGCACTGGATCATCGGGCAGATCAAGTGTCCAGCGGTGCTCGGGACCAGCGATCTGTGCGTCGCTGACGACGTCGATGATCAGCTCGGATAGATCGAGTTCCTCGGCTCCGAGTGGTCTGCCTTCGTCCAGGCGAGCCAGAAGAAGCATGTCTTCCACTAGTCCAGTCATCCGAATGGCTTCCGACTCGACACGGCCCAGTACGTACGGCAGATCGGTGTGACCGCCCGCCGAGAGTTTCTGGGCGAATTCGGTATAACCGCGGATGGAGGTCAACGGGGTCCGCAACTCGTGGCTGGCGTCGGCGACGAATTGCCGTACTCGTGCTTCGCTGGCGTGCCGGGCGGCCAATGCCTCGGCGATCCGGTTCATCATCATCGTCAGGGCACCCGCAAGCTGGCCGACCTCGGTTCGCTCAGCCGCGGGGTCCACTTGGACTGCCGGAGTGGGCAGCAAGACCTCGCGTCGCTCCAACTCGAGTTGGGCCACTTCGCGCGCTGTGGAGGCCATAATCGACAAGGGGCGTAATTGCCGTCGCACGATGATGATGCCGGCAACGACCGCGAGCGCGAGCCCAATGGTGGTTAGGATGCCGAAGACCGCGACCACCGAGAGGAGGGTGGCGTGGATTACGGAGGTTGGCAACCCCGTAACGACGATGTGATCGTTGTTCGCGGGCTGGGACTCCACCCGGTACTCCCCGAGGCCATCCAAATCAACCGATACCGGTTGATGGAGTGGGAGATTCGCGAGTTGCGCTGCGGCGGCGTGGTTGAGGGGCAGTCGGTTCCCATTGGTCATGATGACCGCGGCCTCATCGATGCGGCCGTCGGAGACAACGGCGCCGACAGTTCCGGTGGACTGGCCGGGCGCGTCAAGAAATACCGGCCCTGGCCCGGGAAAGCGTATGAACGGCGGCGGGCCGAGATCGAAGAACATCAGCGATCGGGATCCTGCATCACGCAGTTGGTCATCGAGCTGCCCGATCAGGAAATGCTTCATGGCCAACACGGTGCCTGTCCCGATCGCCAGGGACAGGCCGGTCAGCAGAACCGCGACTGTGGTCACCAGACGAGTACGGAGCGACCACGCCGACGGCCTCACCTACCCGAACCTGGTCTTGTTCGAGCCCGTGATGTCAGGCGGGCTTGAGTACATACCCGACACCGCGCATCGTGTGGATCATCGGTCGGCGCCCGGCGTCAATCTTCTTGCGTAGGTAGGAGATATACAGCTCGACGACATTAGAGCGGCCGGCAAAGTCGTAATCCCAGACGTCGTCGAGAATCTGAGCCTTACTCAGCACGCGGCCGGGATTTTCCATCATGCAGAGCAGTAGCTGGTATTCGGTGGCGGTGAGCACAATCGGGTCTCCGGACCGAGTAACTTCGCGACTGCGCTCGTCCAGGGTGAGATCGCCGACGACGAGCTTGGTGACGTTGTCGGCAACCGCGATCCCGGTGTGACGTACCAACGCACGTAGTCGTAGGAGTACTTCCTCGACGCTGAACGGTTTGGTCACGTAGTCGTCGCCGCCGGCGCTCAAGCCTGCGACGCGGTCTTCGACAGAGTCTTTCGCGGTCAGGAACAACACGGGGAGGCCGGGTCTGATCTGGCGGAGCAGCGGCAAGACTTGCAGGCCATCGATATCCGGCAACATCATGTCGAGAACAACCAGGTCGGGTGCGTGCTCGCGGACGGCTCGAACTGCGCTCGCACCATCAGTCGCATACGAGACTTGCCATCCTTCATACCGCAGCACCATTGACACCAGCTCGGTGATGGCCGGTTCGTCGTCCACGACGAGTACGTGGATCGGGCTGCCATCGGCTTTGGTGGCGACTACGTCAGTGTTGGCTGCCTGGCTCAACCGGACAGTCGTATTGCGAGTGTGCATCGCACCGAATTTTGCGCCCCCTACGTGGGCGAATGCTGTCGCCCGGCTATGTGTCAGCTATGCGCAGGCGGGAAGCGTTGCGAGATTGCGCACAGGGGAGCCAACTGGACGAGCCAACGGGACCAGTCAAGAGACCAGTAAAAGAGACCTCCGAAACAGTCCGCGGCGTTGAGCCGCCCCGACATGTCTCGGAGGCCCCTTCCTACCGGATCGACGCGCGGTTTAGCGCGGCGGGCACGGTGCCAACGGCGGGCATGGCGCGCCGGCTCCGCCGGGGCCGGGAGCTCCTGGTCCACCTACCCCGGGACCGGGGCCACCCGGTCCGGGTCCGGGGCCACCTGGTCCGGGGCCACCAGGACCGCCGGGTGTGCAGGGTGCGCCAGGTAGGCACGGCGGCGGAGCGGCACTTGCCACCCCTTGGCCTACAAAGCCGCTCAATGCGAGACCACCCGTGAGCAGCGCGATACCGATGAGCTTTCGATGTTGAGTCATGGTGTGACTAGGTATCCTTCTGGTTGACAGTGGTTGTACGCCAACAAGTTTGCGTCAGATTCGTGGGTAGAGGCTGTGCGGAAGATATCTGTTGGATCTCGTATTCCTGAGGCATTTGTCGTAGAAGGCTCTGCCGCATAGCCATTTTCGCCCCGATCCTCGGCGCCGATCTGCGACCGACTGGTCGGGATCAGAACGGTGGCGGCAAGCACGGAAGAAGTGGCAGACACGGCGGACGGGGTGGACCTCCGAAACCGCCGCCAAACCCCGCGGGGCCACCGAACGCTTGTGGCGGGGGACCGCCCGGTCCGCCGAAGCCCGGTCCGCCGAAACCGGGTCCGCCGAGTCCCGGGCCGCCGGGACCGCCAAATCCTCCTGGGCCGCCAGGGCCACACGGCGCACCAGGGAAACACGGCGGCGGTGGGGCCGCGCTCGCGGTCTCGGCGCTGAGCATCCCACCGAGAGCCAACCCTCCTGACATCAACGCAATGCCGATGAACTTCTGTTGACGATTCACTTGATCGCCCACCCCTTCTCGTTGTGTTGGATCGAGCAGTACTGACACTGCCCTGTCGGCGTGAGCGCACGCTTTGCGTCGTATATCAAGTCGTTATGTGCTGGCGGCTAACACGATCGAGCTGCCGGACGATGCGGCCTGGATCGGGTGATTCGCATAGGTTTCTCAAATGTTCGGCCCACACCCGGCACAGCTGGGGGCTGCAGAGTTACCTGCATGCCCCAGATGCTGATGGACTCCCGCGCCACCGGACAAAGCTTGTCGAGCGGTCCGTCAACCCGCTCGCGTGTCAACGCCCTGGAAGATGCCGCCCGCCGGGGCGCACCGGTTCTCGATGTGGTGGTGCCGGTGTACAACGAGCAGGCGGCCCTGGCCGGCTCGGTGCATAAGCTGCACCGCTATCTTTCGGAGACGCTGCCCTTCTCGGCCCGTATCACCATCGCCGATAACGCGAGCATCGACGAGACGCCGCGCATCGCGGCCCAGCTTGCCGAGGAACTCGACGGCGTCCGGGTGGTCAGGCTCGAGCAGAAGGGCCGCGGACGCGCTTTGAATGCCGTCTGGGCGAACTCGGATTCCCCGGTTCTGGCCTATATGGATGTCGACTTGTCCACCGATTTGGCAGCTCTGGCGCCGTTGGTTGCCCCGTTGATCTCCGGGCATTCCGACCTGGCGATAGGGACGCGGTTGGCGCGCACCTCTCGAGTGGTCCGGGGACCAAAGCGAGAGGTGATCTCCCGCTGCTACAACATGATCCTGAAATCCACTCTGTCTGCAAAGTTCTCCGATGCCCAGTGCGGTTTCAAAGCCATCCGCGCCGACGTGGCGCAGCAGCTCCTGCCCCTCGTCGTGGACACCGGATGGTTCTTCGACACTGAGCTGCTGGTGCTGGCCGAGCGATCCGGCCTGCGAATTCACGAGGTACCGGTCGACTGGGTCGACGACCCCGACAGCCGGGTCGACATCGTCAGGACAGCCACCGATGACCTCAAGGGTGTTGCCCGGCTCTTGAAGGGCTTCGCCGGTGGCACGATCCCTGTCGACGAGGTGGCGGCACAGCTCGTACCGCGATCCGTCACTCCGCCGCGCCGCGGGGCGCATCAGCTGATCCGCTTCGCGGTGGTCGGTGCTATCAGCACTCTGGCCTACCTACTGCTGTTCAGCGCGCTGCAGAGCATGGTGGGTGCGCAGGCTGCCAACTTCGTCGCATTGCTGGTCACGGCGATCGGCAACACAGCGGCCAACCGGCGGTTCACCTTCGGTATCCGCGGACACGGCCGGCGGATCCGTCAGCACGCTGAAGGTCTACTGGTTTTCGGGATGGCCTTGGCGATCACCGGGGGAGCGCTGGCCAGCATGCACGCCCTGGTCAACCCGGCGCCGCACTGGCTTGAGTTGAGCGTCCTCGTCGTCGCCAATCTGACGGCAACGGTGCTACGTTTCATCGTCTTGCGCACCTGGATATTCCACCCGAACCGCTGACCTGCCATCGTCGTCGAGCTGACCGATCACTTCCGGGGGAACCATGACTGCCGAAACACAAGCGCCAGCAGCCGAGCCGCACAGCGGCGCCGCGCTAACCAATGTCGAGACCTCGCCAGACCCGCGCTGGGTCCGGCCGGGACTGGTCGCGTTGCTACTCGCTACCGCGATCTGCTGGACTATCGGGCTCAGCCGCAACGGCTGGGGCAACGCGTTCTATGCGGCGGCGGTGCAGGCCGGCACCGAAAGCTGGAAGGCTTTCCTGTTCGGTTCGTCGGATGCCGGCAATTCGATCACCGTTGACAAACCGCCCGCCTCGCTGTGGATGATGGAGCTCAGCACGCGCCTGTTCGGGATGAACTCATGGTCGCTCCAGCTTCCGCAAGTGCTGCTCGGCGTCGCTTCGGTGGCGCTGGTGTATGCCGCAGTGCGACGGGCGTACGGACCGGGTGCGGGCCTGATCGCCGGAGCGTTGCTGGCGCTCACACCGGTGGCCACGTTGATGTTCCGCTACAACAACCCCGACGCACTCCTGGTATTCGTCATGGTGGCCGCGGTTTGGGCGCTGTTGCGGAGTATCGACACCGGCCGGGCGCGCTGGATTGTGCTGTGCGGTGCGCTGATCGGCTTCGGCTTCCTCACCAAACAGTTACAGGTCATGCTGATTACCCCAGGACTGGCGATCGCCTATTTGATGGCTGGGCGACCGCGGCTGCGGACTCGTCTGCTGCAGCTGGTCGCGGGGTTGGCCGCCGCTATTGTTGCGGCCGGCTGGTGGGTAGCACTTGTCGAGCTATGGCCCAAGCAGGATCGCCCCTACATCGGTGGCTCGTCGAACAACAGCTTTCTGCAGCTGACGCTGGGATACAACGGTTTGGGCCGCATCTTCGGTGGCGGCGCGGGCGGCGGAGGTGGACTTGTCGGCCCGCCACCGGGCGGCGGTGGAGGCCCCGGTGGACCACACGGGCCGATGTTCGGGCAGGCCGGCATCACCCGACTGTTCGCAGGCGAATCGGGTGCCCAGATCTCCTGGTTGCTTCCGGCGGCGCTGGTACTGCTGGTCGCCGGCTTAGTACTGTGCGGCCGCGCGGCGCGTACCGACGTGTTGCGAGCTTCCTACATTGCGTGGGGCAGCTGGCTCCTGGTCACCGGCGTGACGTTCAGCTTCATGTCGGGGATCTTCCACGACTACTACACCGTGGCGTTGGCGCCGGCGGTAGCAGCCGTAGTCGGTATCGGCTCGGTGCACCTGTGGTGTCATCGCGAAAAAGTCTGGGTCGCTGCCATTCTGGGCGCAACAACCGCCTTGACCGCGGCGTGGGCGTGGATACTGCTGGGTAGAACCCCTGACTTCCTTCCTGCGTTGCGTTGGCTCGTCGTCGCCGTGGGCGCCGCGGCAGTCGTCCTTTTCCTCGTCGCGGCCCTGCGGCCGCGTCTGAGGCTGGCCAACCGCGAACTCACAGTGTGGGCGGCCGGGTTGGCCGTGGTTGCGGCGATTGCCGGACCCGTCGCGTACTGCGTCCAGACCGTGAGCACCGCGCATAGCGGACCTATCGTCACCGCCGGGCCGCCGACTAAGGGCGGTGGCATGCCGGGGTTCCCGGGTGGCGGTCCCGATTCAGGGAAACCGGGCGGCCCCGCCGGTCCTGGTGGCCCACCACCGTCGGGCGGCAAGGTGTCAGAACAGGTCACCACACTGTTGGCCACCGACGCCGGCGCCTATACCTGGGTCGCAGCGGCCAGCGGATCAATGGGCGGTGCCTCGGATTACCAACTGGCCACTGGTAAGCCGGTGATGCCGATCGGTGGCTTCGGTGGAATGGATCCGGCACCGACCCTGGAACAGTTCCAGAGCTATGTCACCGACGGACGCGTCCACTACTACCTGGATTCGTCACGCCCGGGGATGCCCTCGGCCGGTAACGATTCCCGAGCGAAGTCGCAGTCCGAAAAGATCAGCGACTGGATCAAGCAGCACTACAGCCCGACCACCGTCGACGGCGTCGTGTTGTACGACCTGACCGCACCTGCCCACTAGAGCTCGATCGCCCAAGCTCGGGCGCGTGCCGCCCACGCGATGAAATGGTCTGCGCCGGAGCCGGATCCCCGTGGTGCGCCAAACACATAGATGACACCGATCCTCGACACAGGTCGTACACATGTCGATGCTGCATGGTGGGTTCACCACAGATTCACCATGGGTTCATGAACAGTTCACCACCTGTATTCGCCTACGGCAGAAGGGAAGTCAGCATTTACAGGCAGCACGGGATAGCCGCGATGCGTGTGTTCAAGCGAATCCGCAGCGACACCGAGTCGACGGCCAACCGGACGCAGACCGAGGACGTGCCCACACAACCGACGGGATACCAGCAGACCGCGAGTCGGCTCCATGCCTTCAATCGATATGAGATCAAGTACTTCATCGACGAGCTACAGGTGCCACGCCTGCGCGATGAACTGGCGGCCCGCATGGATGTCGATCGCTTTTCGCCTCGCGGTGGATACCCCGTGACGTCGTTGTATTACGACACCCCCGATCTCCGATTCTTCTGGGAGAAAATCGAGGGGCTGAAATTTCGGCGCAAGCTCCGAATGAGGTTGTACGGCCCGCCGTCGGAGTGCACCGACGAGACTCCTGTGCAGATCGAGATAAAGCAGCGCGTCAATCGTGTCACGCAGAAACGCCGGATCGCGCTCCCGTATTCGTTGGCCAAGCGTTGGCTGAACGGCCGCCAGGAAATTGAGAGCGATCCAGGGCATCAACCATTCATCCACGAGGTCACCACCCTGATCGGCAATCTGGATCTGCGGCCGATCGTCACCACCGGGTACCTTCGCGAAGCATTCGTCGGCCGAGATGCCGATCTGGGCTTGCGCGTGACCATCGACCACAAAGTGCATGGCCGCGACCGCGATTTCGACTTCACCGCCAATGCGGAGAACCGATTCGTCATCCCGCCGAAACTGGCCATCCTCGAGGTCAAGGCCAATGAACGTGTTCCCTATTGGGTCAGTGACCTTTGCGCGCGCATGGACATGTCCGTCATCCGGGTGTCGAAGTACTGCCAATCGGTACAGGCGTTTGGTTTGACACCTCGTTCTCGGACCGGTGCACCAGAGTTGGAACTGCCGACCGATGCCGATACCCGGGTACCCGTGAACATCTTTTCTCAGCCCACTTCTTAAGACGCCGAACGTGTCACGTTCCGGCTCCGCACTCACGACAGGACTGTCGCTTTGACGTTTGACTTGCAAGACCTCAGTGGAACATTCACCACCTTCGACATAGTTGTCTCACTGTCACTATCGTTCGTTCTGTCGACGGTCATCGGCTGGGTGTATCGACGTACCCACAAGAATGTCTCCTACAGCCAGTCCTATGTGCAGACGCTGGTGATGTGCGGGATGATCATCACTCTGATCATGCTTGTCGTCGGGTCCAATATTGCGCGGGCCTTCGCCCTGGTCGGCGCCCTATCGGTGATCCGATTCCGCAATGCGATCAAAGAGACCCGTGACGTCGGGTTCATCTTCTTGGTGATGGCCATCGGTATGACCACGGGCACGCGCTTCTACCTACTGGCCATTGCGGCCACTGTGGCAATCTGCCTGGTGCTGCTCATCATGCACAGATTCAATTGGTTCAAGCTCGACGTCCAGCGCCAGGTGGTCAAAGTGCAGATTCCGCCGGAGCCGGAATACAACGACCGGGTGGGGGACGTGCTGATCGAATTCTGCTCGGAGTTCGAACTGGTCTCGACGGAGTCCATCCGGGCCGGCGCCCTCAATGAGCTGTATTACACCGCGCAGCTGAAGAAAGGAAAGAAGTCACCGGATCTGATCGCAGCGCTGAGCGAAGTCAACTCCGGCCAGCGAGTCACCGTGCTGACCGGTTATGACCAGACCGATATCTGATGGCAGCGCCTATCGACCCAGCCCCGCCGCCCCGCCGAAAACTGCGCCACCGCGTCCCGGTCTCGCTTCGTCAGCACTGGAGATTGCTGGCGGCGTTCGTTGTGTTCGTCACCGTATCGGCGACGGTCTTCGGGTCCGTCCGCATCCGCCCGTACATCACCGGGGACGCGACGATCATCGCGTCGGAGATAACCGAGAACATCACTGGCACAGAATATTTCTTCGACAGTACGGTTTCCCATCAGCTGTCAGTCGATATCTCCGCGCCGGAGTACAACGAGATGATCTCGGCCTACCGCGATAACGGTGAAAAGAAGTGGGTGACAGCTGATGTCACGATCGACGGCACTCTCATCACCGACGCAGCCGTTCGGCTGAAGGGCAACTCCACCCTGATGCCGCTGCGGGGGGACGACTTTCGGCCCCCGGGAGCCAGCGCCGGATTTCAGGCCCCGGGCGGGCTCGGTGCGGCGATGCCCACCGTATCGGAGGAGGACCCCGCTTCCTTGCCCCTGTTGATCAGCTTCAGTCACAATGCGGAGGGTCGTGGTTACCAAGGCATGACGGAGGTGTCGGTGCGGCCGGGATCTCCGGTGCTCAACGAAGCACTTGCGTTGTCACTCACCAGCGCTACAGATCAACCGACCCAGCGATACACCTACACCGTGTACTCGATCAACGGTGGAGCCAGCGCGACGCGGCTGGTGGTGGAACACCCCGACGAGTATTACGCGAACTCGCTGTTCGACTCCGACGGGTACTTGTATAAGGCAGACGCCAACTCGACGCTCGCTTACGTCGGCGATGATCAAGCCAAGTACACCAGTCAATTCAAACAGCTCAATGCTGAAGGCACAGGCGATCTTCAACCCATCATCAGGTTCGTGAAATGGCTGGATTCCGCCGATGACGCCGAGTTCGCCCGCGGGCTCGGAGACTGGGTGGACGTCGAATCGCTGGCCCGCTACCTCGCCACCCAAAATCTCCTCGTGAACGCCGACGATATGGGTGGGCCTGGCCAGAATTACTACCTCTGGTACGCCCTCGACTCCGGTTTGTTATCGGTGATCTCCTGGGATCTCAACCTGGCGATGCAGGGAAGCCCAACCCCCGGCCCGCACGAAGAAATCTCGATGGGGATGGGGCCGCCGGCCGGCGTGCAGAGCGACCCGCCACCGGCGGCATCGCCTCCCGCGAACCGGCCCGCGGTGCCCAAGAGTAATTCGTTGAAGACCCGATTCCTTGCCGCACGCGCGTTCACCGACCGCTATGACGCCGCATATTGGACGTTGTACGACGAAATCTACGGTAGCGGAGACGCTGTGAGCGTTCTGGACACCGTCGTGGCGCGAGTTCCACTGTCGGACAATCTGACCGGCGAAGACCTGCAGTCCGCCGCTACTGAGATGCGTAAGTGGATCGACGAGCGGACATCGGCACTGGCCGCGGTGCGGGAGCAGTGACGGCGCCGAACTTAGGGTGCGATCTCGCTGGGCACCGGGACGATTGGTGGTGAGGTCGTCTCGGACGGCGTCGCCGGCATGCTGGAAAGTTCGCCCGGCTGCCACTCGCCCGGAAGCACAATGGGCGGGCCCTTCTCCGAATCGGAGTCGATGCTGGTATCGCCCAACTCGGGCGGCCACGCCAGATCCGCGGACGGCCACACATCGATCACCTTCGAGGACGTCGGGCTGTTCCTGCTTCGGATGTCGTCATCGTCATCATCGTCGTCGTCGTCATCGGCGCGCACTATGCCGGCCGCGGCAATGGCGACCCATCCGAAGGCTAATAGCAGCAAAGCAATTCGCTGAACAGCACGATGGTTTCGGGTGGGCCTAAGTATTTCGTCTGCAGTGGTCATAGCGGCAGCACGTCTCCGTAGACGTTGGCGCTGTTGTCGGCGGAATCGGTGCTGATTTTCGCTGAGGCGAACAACCGGACCGATACCGGGCCAGCGCACCCATCGATCTGGATGTGCGCGTCGCGCACTGTGATGCTGGCGTTTCGGCCCTTGAGGACCTTGCTGCCAAGCCCGAGGGTCTTGATGGAGCCAGGTTTGACGGTCGTCGATATTTCTGGGCTGAGGTTCACCGATGATTCAGGGGTGTTGTCGAAATACTCGTCGGTGCCGTAATCGCTGTCGCCGTCAAGGCCGAGATCGAGTCCGTCGCCAACATCGATCTGGCAGCCTAGCTGAACACCGAGAATGGCGAACCCCGAGTTGACCGGAACCTGTCCGTCCCCGTCGATGGTCACCCGCACTTTGCCGGACACGAATCCTTCCTTGGTGAAGGGCGTCGCCGCGAGGTTGGGAACCGCGTTGATCCGGATCTCGGTCATCGAGAGATTGAACTGCCAGCCGTCATCGGTCTCGCCGGTCTGGGCTACATCGGGTAGGTCGATGGGTTCGGCGGCGGCGGTGCCGCCGCCAAGAAACAGCAACACCGTGCTGCAGGCCGTCACCCGAGTCATTTTGTATGGCAACAGCATGTCATTCCTGTTCTCGGCATTGTGCCGACGGCGTATCAATGAGGTCGGACCACTCAGCGGGCCACGGTGTCAGACAAGCGAATATGCCTATAGCCCTATCGCCCGGCCAGATCGTTCCGGCCACCCTGAAGCCCAGCATCAGCCGCGGGACGTGCACCCAGCTGCCCAGTGGTGCCTGCTGAAGAACTCGGCGACTTCGACGGTCCCCTCACGATGTTCTGGCTGCGGGCCGAGACTGAACACTGCACGGATGAAAGACTGCATGAGAGAGCTGTGGTTGTGATGTGCGAACTGCTAGCGCCAGATATGTAGTGCTGGAACTGTCCCGACTTCAGTTGACTCGCGGCGGGACAGCTTCTTCCGCTAAGACGAGCCAGTCGGTGATTGCTACGACGCCTCACCTAGCGGATAGTGGGGTCATGGCGCAGAGCGATAAGCGGGCGAAGTACCGCCACCTGCCTCCGAGTGGTGACCTCGCTGAGACTGTCGCGTCAGTCGATGAAGGCCCCGATCCGGCAGAGGATCTCGACACCTGGCAGGCACATGAGGGAGCGACTCCCTATCTCAGGACCACGTTGGGGCCGTGGGTGCGCTGAAACTCCCTGTGCTGCTTTGCTAGTGGCTCAACTCGAGGTAACGGGTCTACCGTTCCGGGCCGGGTTTCTTCGTACCGTCGCCGTCGTCGTCGGTCCAATCAACCCATTCTGGCGGCGGGACCTGCGGTTGATCGAAGTGGGCCAGATATCCGTTGGGGTCGTAGGTTGATTTCACCGTCTTCGACTTACGGATGTAGGTGACGACGTAGAACGTCACCCCCGCGACCAGGAACAGCACCACCCTGCGTGTCAGGGTGAGTTGAGTCCACTGGTTCAGAGCAAATCGGCCTGACGCGGGGCGAGATTCGGATCGGTAGGCGATGACCAGCTCGATTGTT
>NZ_JACKTY010000031.1 GCF_025822605.1 Mycolicibacterium komossense
CTGAGGAGTCGGTCGGGGTGGTGGTAGGCGTTGGTGGTGTGTTGGCCGGTGTCGAGGTGGGGTGGGGGTAGCCATTCGGTGGTGCACTTCGGTGTGGTGCCCGTCGGCGGTGCAGCCGGGGCGGGTGCAGCCGCGGTCTTGGGCTAGTAGCACGATCCGTTGGCTGGGGGAGGCGGTGCGCCGGGTGCGCCATAAGTCCAGGGGTAGGCCGTTGCGGTCGAAGATGACCAGGTAATGGAAGGCGTGCCGCCCCAGGCGTTGCACGTCGGTCATCGGGAGCAGGGTGCCGCCGGCGGTCAGGGCGTGCCCGGTGCCGGATTCGAGTTCGGTCACGGTGGTGGTGACGATGATGGTGGCGGGGAGGCCGTTGAGTTGACCGAGTTCCCCGGAGCACAAGNCGGCNGCCACGGCGCCATGGGGTCCCCGGACAGGGCNCGGCGGGGGCCGAGTTCGGCGGCGTCAGCGACCCGGGTTTTCGCCTCGTGGGGGGTGACTCGTGGGGGGTGATGTGCAGGGCGTTGGCGACCGCGGTGGCCAGCGGGTCACCCAACTCGGCGGGGTGGCGGTCTCGCGTAGCGCGCTGAGCAGGCGGTGCCCCACGGCAGGCAGCCGGCTGGCGATGATCTCCAGGCGGCGCAGAAGTTGCACCTGCTCACGGGTCGAGCGAGAGCTCACCTCTGCGGAGAGCAGAGTGTCAACGGCCGCGTCGACAGCATTGAGGGCGGCGAACACCGGATCCTCATGCCTGGTCACCACGATCGACGCCCTACTCGAACACTAGGTCGAACCACCGACGCAACGGCCGCGTCGACAGCATTGAGGGCGGCGAACACCGGATCCTCATGCCTGGTCACCACGATCGACGCCCTACTCGAACACTAGGTCGAACCACCGACGAAACAGGCGCCGCTAACCTGAACCCCGTGGCCTTATCGACCGAGTGGTCTCGCGCGCTGAGCATGACCGCACCGATCGTGAACGCACCGATGGGCGGGACGGCAGGCGGCGCACTGGCGACGGCGGTCTCCCGAGCGGGTGGGCTGGGCATGGTCGGGATGGGTAGCACCGGCTCGGCCTCGAAGCTGACCGAACAGCTCGCGTTCTTCGCAGGCCTCAACCGGCCATTCGGGATCGGCCTGGTGGAGGTCTCGATGGCGCGCGACCCACTGCTGCTATCGACTGCCATCGCGGCCAACCCGGCACTGATCTCGGTCAGCTTCGCCTCGACATGGGAGTGGGTGGCACAGGTCCACGACGCGGGCATCGCCACTGCCACCCAGATCGCCGATCTGCACGAAGCACAACGGGCGCAAGCGGCAGGCGTTGACGTGTTGGTCGCGCGCGGCGCCGAGGGCGGCGGTCACGGCGAGCCGCAGATCGGAACCCTGCCGTTGCTGACGGCTGTCCTCGATGGGGTCGAGATACCCGTGCTCGCGGCAGGCGGCATCTCGTCCGGCCGTGGGCTGGCCGCGGTCCTGGCCGCCGGGGCGTCCGGAGCGTGGCTGGGCACCGCATTCGCCGCCTGCACCGAATCACTGAGTTCCGAGACGACGCGTCAGGCTCTCCTCGCCGCGCGGGAAACCGACACCATGCTCACCCGTGAATTCGACATCGCCGACGGCTACACCTGGCCGTCGCATCTCCCAGAACGAGTGCTGCGCAACGAGATAACGTCGATCAATGCCGGACAGGGCGTGGGCGGCCTGACCGCGGTGCACTCGGCGGCCGAGGTGGTGCAGCGGTTGTGCGCCGAGGCAGCGGAAATGTTGAGCCGCTGGAGTTAGGCGCGAACGGCGTCGATGGCCCGGTAGATGCGCTGCTCACTGACCGGGCGCGGAGTGCCCAACTGCTGCGCCCACAGACTGACCCGGAGTTCTTCGATCTGCCTGCCGATCTCACGGACATCGTCGGCGGCAGCGCGGCCAGGGGCCAGCGCCGCACCCAGTTCGTCATACTCCTGCTGCACCGCGTGCACCCGCCGCATCCGGTCCAGATCGGCGACCACCCCACGTGGCAGGGTGTCCAGCCGACGGCCGATGGCCGTGAGATAGCGGGTGAGGTCACCCAAGTGCTGCGCACCGGTGGCTGCGACGAAACCGCCTGGCAGCAAACGGGCGAACTGCGCGCGAATATCGGCCACTGCCTCGGCGTGGGCCGCGAGCGGCCGATCGGGCAGCGCCAGCTCCACCTCATGGGCGGCGCCCAGCACCTTCTGCACGCGGCCGACGATGTCGAGCGTGGTGGGCACGATATTGGCGGCCACCCTGGCCCGGAGCCCTTCGAATTCGGCTCTGGTCCAGGCAGATCCGGGTGCCAGAACCGCGACTGCAGCGTCGGCGCAGTCGTCGAGCAGGGCGGCCAGCGAGCCGTCGGGGTTCGAGCCGAGGACCAGTCGGGTCCGGGTGTCCAGCGCCTTCTCGACTGCTTTCAGCGGCGACGGCACGACCAGCCTCAGCAGTCGGCGGGTGCCGGATGGCATGGCCGCAGCCTGCTCGGCTGCGGTGGCGAACACCCGCAGGTCCACCGCAGCACCCGCGTCGACGAGCGCCGGGTAGCCACGCACCGTGCGGCTACCGGTAGTGGATTCGACTGTGCGTGGCAGCGTGTCGAGATCGTCGGGCCAGGACCGCAGTCCGGCCCGTTCCAGCCCACCGGCCACTGCCTGGGCGACGGCCTGCCGGATCGGGGCGGCGAGCTTCTCCTGCAGCGCCTCGAGGTCTTTACCCTTGGCCAGCTCGGTGCCGTCGGCGGCTTCGACGGCGAACGTCACCCGCAAGTGTGGCGGAAGTTTCTCGATATCGAAGGCGCCGATCGGCACCAGCAGGCCCGAGAGCCGCTGCAGCGCGCGTTGCACGGATTCCAGCAGCGGTTCCGGCCCCGGCTCGATCGTCGCCAATACCTTGCGCGCGGTATCGGGTGCGGGAACGAAGTTGCGGCGCAGGTCTTTTGGCAGTGATCGGATCAACGCCGTGACCAGCTCCTCCCGCAGCGCAGGCACCTGCCAGGAGAACTCGTTGCCGCCAAGGCGGGCCAGCACCTCGACCGGGACGTGCACCGTGACACCGTCGTCCTCGGCCGTCGGTTCGAAGCGGTAGCTGACCGGCAACGACAGGTCACCGGCCTGCCAGGAATCGGGCTGATCAGCTGCATCAGTATCGTTGCGCAGCAAGTCATCTCGAGTGAACGTGAGCAGATCAGGCGTGCGATGACGTTGCTTCTTCCACCAACCGTCGAAGTGCCGCACCGAAACCACCTCGGCGGGCACCCGCTTGTCGTAGAAGGCGTAGATCTCCTCGTCACCGACGAGGAGATCGCGCCGCCTGGCGCGTTCTTCGAGCTCGGCCAGTTCCTCCCGCAACGCCGTGTTGTCGCGGAAGAAGTGGTGGCGGGTCTGCCAGTCCCCCTCGACGAGCGCGTGCCGGATGAACAGGTCGCGCGCCGCCTCCGGATCGATGTCGGCGTAAGCGATGCGGCGGCGCGGGATCAGCGGCAGCCCGTAGAGCGTGACGCGCTCCCAGGCCATCACTGCGCCGCGCTGGGAATCCCAGTGCGGCTCACTGTAATTGCGCTTGACGAGATCCCCCGCAATGCGTTCGACGGGTTCGGGCTCGATGCGTGCGGCGATCCGCCCGAACAGTCGGCTGGTCTCGACGAGGTCGGCGACGACGATCCAGCGGGGCGGGCGCTTGGTCAGCACCGAGCCGGGCGCCAACACGAACTTCGAGTTCCGCGCCCCCGCGTATTCACGGGTCTCCCCTTCCCGCAGACCGATATGCGAGAGCAACCCGGCGATCAGCGCGGCGTGCACGCGGGCCGGGTCTGCCGGCTCGGGGTCGCCGGACTCCCTGATACCCATGTCCTTGGCGATGCTGCGCAGCTGCCCGGTCAGGTCCTGCCATTCGCGGATTCGCAGATAGTGCAGGAATTCATCGCGGCACATCCGCCGAAACGAGCTACCCGACCGCTCGGTGCGCTGCTCGCCCAGGTAGCGCCAGAGGTTCAGGTAGGAAACAAAATCCGAGTGCTCGTCGGCGAACCGGGCATGCTTCTGCCGCGCCGCCTCCTCCCGATCCGACGGCCTTTCCCGCGGGTCGGGGATCGACAGTGCTGCCGCCAGCACCAGCACTTCCCGCACACAGCCTTCGGCATCGGCCGCCAGGATCATCCGCCCGATTCGCGGGTCCAGCGGCAGCTGGGCCAGGCGCCGGCCGAGATCGGTGATCGCGCCATGCCCGTCGAAGGCGCCGAGTTCCTGCAGCAGCTGCACACCGTCGCGGATGCTGCGCTGATCGGGCGGATCCAGGAAGGGGAACGCCTCGATATCGCCCAGCTGCAGCGAGGCCATCTGCAGGATCACCGCCGCCAGGTTGGTGCGCAGGATCTCGGGGTCGGTGTAGCGCGGGCGTGCGTCGAAATCCTGTTCGGAGTAGAGCCGGATGCAGACGCCGGGCGCGACGCGTCCGGACCGGCCGGCCCGCTGGGCCGCCGACGCCTGTGAGATCGGCTCGATGGGCAGCCGCTGCACCTTGGTGCGACGGCTGTAGCGGGAGATCCGGGCGGTGCCGGGGTCGACGACGTAGCGGACGCCGGGCACGGTCAGCGAGGTCTCGGCGACGTTGGTGGCCAGCACGACGCGGCGGCCGGTGTGCGACGGCTCGAACACCTTCTGCTGCTCCGCGGTGGGCAGCCGGGCGTACAGCGGCAGCACTTCGGTGTTCCTGACCACCCCCCGCAGCGCCTCGGCGGTATCACGGATCTCCCGTTCTCCGGACAGGAACACCAGCACGTCGCCGGGGGGCTCGGTTTCGAGCTCGCGGACCGCGTCGATGATCGCCTCGGTCTGGTCGCGGATCTCGCTGCGGACGATCTCGTGGTCGGGATCGTCGGGATCCTCGCCCTCGTCGGCGCCCGCGAGAACCTCGAGCGGCCGGTACCTGATCTCGACGGGATAGGTGCGGCCCGACACCTCGACGATCGGGGCCGGCGCCCCGCCGGTGCCGAAATGCTCAGCGAACCGGCCGGGTTCGATGGTCGCCGAGGTGACGATCACTTTGAGGTCGGGCCGCCGCGGCAGCAGTTCCCGCAGGTAGCCGAGTAGGAAGTCGATGTTGAGGCTGCGTTCGTGGGCTTCGTCGAGGATCAGCGTGTCGTAGCGCAGCAGACGCCGGTCGCGCTGGATCTCGGCGAGCAGGATGCCGTCGGTCATCAGCTTGACCAGGGTGCGGTCGCTGGCATGGTCGTTGAAGCGGACGGTGTACCCGACGGCATCGCCGAGCGGCACCGCCAGTTCGTCGGCGATGCGCTGCGCGACGGTCCGCGCGGCCAGACGACGGGGCTGAGTGTGCCCGATCGTGCCGCGGATACCGCGCCCGAGTTCCAGGCAGATCTTGGGCAGCTGGGTGGTCTTGCCCGAGCCCGTCTCGCCTGCGACGACGACGACCTGGTTGGCGCTGATCGCCGACGCGATCTCGCCACGCAGCTCGCTGACCGGCAGATCCGGATAGGTGATGACCGGAACCGCCGCCGCCCGGGTGGCGATCAGGCCTTCCGCGGCAGCGATCTGCTGGCCGATCTTGGCCAGTGCGGCGGGGTTGTCGCCACGCACACCGCGCAGCCGGCGGTCGAGCCGGGCGGCGTCACGGATGGTCACACCGTCAAGACGCGCGCGAAGCTCGCGTACCTCATCTACGGACGGTCTGGACACCCCGGCAAGGATAGGCGCTATGACAACGTTGACTCGCGCTCGTGTGCTGACCGCCGCCGAAGAACTGATCGCGGCCTTCGGCGCCACCGACACCGCGGCCTATTTCGCCTGCTTCTCCCCCGACGCCACCTTCGTCTTTCATCCCGAGCCGCACCGCCTCGATGACCGGGCTGCCTACGAACAGCTGTGGGCGTCCTGGCTCGAGGACGGCTGGCGGGTGGTGTCGTGCCAGAGCACGGCTCAGCTCGTGCAGATCTACGGCGAGGTCGCCGTGTTCACCCACACCGTCGACACCGTCACCTCGGTCGGCGAGGAGCACACCGCCACCCGTGAGCGGGAGACGATTGTCTTCGTGCTCGACGGCGAGGACCTGGTCGCGGTGCACGAGCATCTGTCGACGGCCCCCGACGAGGCCTAGGTGGTCGCAATCCCCGTCGACTGAAGCTCACACATGGCGGTCCGCAGCCCGCGACGCTTGCCGGTGGCGGGGTCGACCCCGAAGGTGTCGCGGACGCCGCCCCTAATCCGGAATTTCAGCTCCGAATGCGTCTCGGGCGCATCGTCGGCGGTGGCCTGCAGGAAACGGTTCGGCAGCGCGAGCTTCGCAATCGTCATGAACGACTGGAGATACTGCCGCGCAAGGGAACCCGTGGTGTAGGGCAGGTCGTACTTGTCACACAGCGCCTGCACCCGCACGGCGATCTCGGCGTACCGGTTGCTGGGCAGATCGGGGAACAGGTGGTGCTCGATCTGGTAGCACAGGTTGCCGCTCATGAAGGCCATCACCGGACCGGCGTGGAAGTTGGCCGAGCCCAGCATCTGTCGCAGATACCATTCCGGGTGGGTCTCAGTGTCGTACTCCTCCTTGGTGAATTTCTCTGCGCCGTCAGGGAAATGGCCACAGAAGATGACGGCGTACGACCAGTAGTTGCGGATCAGGTTCGCCACGGCATTAGCCTTCAGCGTCTGCTTCCAGTTCTTGCCCGCCAGGGCGGGGAAGACGAGGTAGTCCTTGCCGACCTGCTTACCAACCTTGCGGCCGATGATCTTCAGGTCGCGCAGCACTTCACCCTTGGATTTCTCGCCCTTGCGGAATTTCGTGGTTTCCAGGCCGTGCGCAGCCACTCCCCACTCGAACAGCGTGCCGAGTAGCAGGTTGTAGACGGGGTTGCCGATCATCCACCGTTCCCAGCGTTGATCGCGGGTCAGTCGCATGATGCCGTAGCCGATATCATCGTCCATCCCAACGACATTGGTGTACTTGTGGTGGATGTAGTTGTGCGACTTCTTCCAGTGGACGCTGGGCGAGGTGGTATCCCATTCCCATTCGGTCGAATGGATCTCAGGGTCGTTCATCCAATCCCACTGACCGTGGGTAATGTTGTGGCCCAATTCCATGTTCTCGATGATCTTGGCCGTCGCCAGCATGCCGGTCCCGGCGATGCGGGCCGCCCTGTTTCCACTGGCGAACAAGGCAATTCGACCGCCCGCGGCCAACGCACGCTGCAGCTGGATGGCTCTGCGGATGTAGCGGGCGTCCTGCTCACCGCGGGATTCCTCGATGTCGGTCCTGATGGCGTCCAGTTCGCGGGCCAACTCCTCGACGTCGGCCTCGCTGAGATGGGCGTATTCCTTGATATCGGTGATAGCCATAAAAGTCTCCTAGATGTTGATGGTGCAGTCGCCGGATACAGCTGAGATGCAGGTCTGAATGCGGTCACCCTCGCCGTGTTCGGTGCCCGACCGGAAATCTCTGACGTGGCCCGATTCCAAAGGCAGCACACAGCTTTGGCAGATACCCATCCGGCAGCCGAAGGGCATCTGGATGCCGACCTTCTCGCCCGCCTCCAACAGGGAGGTCGCGCCGTCGACCTCGACCGATTTGTCCGAGACGGCGAAGGTGACGGTGCCACCCTCGCCACCCTTGTCGGTGCGGGCGATGACGAACCGCTCCATGTGGAGGTTGGCCAGCGCATCCGAGTCGGTCCACCGGGTTTCGATGGTGTCGAGCATGTCAGGCGGGCCGCACGCCCAGGTCGGCCGTTCCCGCCAGTCCGGGACGAGGCTGTCGAGGTCGTCGCCGAACTCGAGGTGGCCGTCGTCCTTGGTCAGGCGCAGATGCAAGGCGTACTCGTTCTCACCGTCGGCGAGATCGCGCAGTTCGTCGTGGAAGATGACGTCGTCGGCGCTCGGGGCCGAGTGGATGTGCACGATGTCGGGGCGATGTCCGCGCTGCTGCAGCGATCGCAGCATCGCCATCACCGGCGTGATGCCGCTGCCCGCCGTCACCAGCAGCACCTTCGGCGGCGGTGGGTTGGGTAGCGCGAAGTCCCCTTTCGGCGCGGCCAGACGAACGATGGTTCCCGGCTTCACGCCGTTGACCAGATGGCTGGACAGGAAGCCTTCGGGCGTCGCCTTCACGGTGATCGAGATCAGCTTCTCGTCGCGACGCGGGATCGACGTCAGCGAGTAGGACCGCCAGTGCCAGCGACCGTCGATCCGCACGCCGATACCCACGTACTGACCCGGCAGGTAATCGCCGGTGAAACCCCAGCCGGGTTTGATGGTGACGGTGGCCGAGTCCTCGGTTTCCTTGCTGACCTGGACGATCTCCCCGCGGAGTTCGCGCGCCGACCACAACGGGTTGAGCAATTTCAGGTAGTCGTCCGGCAACAACGGCGTGGTGGCCCGCGCGGCCAACCCCCGCAGCAGGTTGATCTTCGGTGAACGGGCAGTCTCCACGTCCTTGGCGGGCGCGGCGCTCCAGCGGGTCAGACTACGAATCTTCGAATTCATCGCGGCTCCCTGCATTGGTCGAGACGGATGGTTCAGTGAACGGTCTTCAGTGAACACCTGTGCACCGACTACCCCGATGTCGCCGACCGTCAAACATCGCGTGTGAACGCGGGAACGATGACAACGCGGGAACAATGACGTGGTGGCCACCAGCGAGAACGTGACGGCGTCGAGCTGACCAACCTCGACCAGCCCCTGACCCCGGACGCCGGGGCCACCAAACGCGACCTGGTCGACTACCTGGACGCCATCGCCGACCGGATACTGGCCGGCCGGCCGTTGACCGTGCTGCGGGTGTTGCGTGGGCGGGCGGGGCGACGGTCGCCGCGCCCTACAGTCCCCGGCTGCGTGGGTGGCGGCGATGCACGAAGGGAAGCGCAGAACACGAGAACGACGCCTCAGCGAGTAATCTCCGCCGCGATCATAGGCCCGAGCCGGTCCAGGACGTCGGCGTCCATGAGTTCGGAGTGGCGGCAGTCGAGTGTGACGACGCGAAGCTCCCCGCGGACGTGCTCGCGCCAGCCCTGCGAGGCGACACCGACCAGATCCTGTTCGGGCACCGTGGCGTCGACGAAGAACACCTCACCGTCATAGCGTCCGTAGTTCGCTTCGGCCGTGAATCGCTCTGCAGCGACATAGTTCTCGACGACCTGAGCAATCTGCGCGTCATCCAGGATCGCGATCGCATCACCGCTGCTGCGCACCAGTGCCACGGCCTCGTCCACGGTCACCCTGGCGCCGGGGTCGACGGCGAAGCCCATCTCCCGCAGCAGACCGCCCAGCACGGCCGCCGGATCGAAGTCGGCGGGCTCGACCGCTACATCGGTTCGCGCATCCAGCATCCCGACGAAGTCGACCTGCCGACCACGACGGGTGAGTTCCTGGGCGACCAGCAGTGCCATCGACCCGCCGAACGACCAGCCGAGCAACCGGACCGGCCCCGCGGGTGCCGTCGCGACGACGGCATCGGCGTACTGCGCCGCGAGTTCGCCGATGGTGGCCGGAAGACTCGCGCCGGAGAACAGCGGGGACTGCAGCCCGTAGATCGGAACATCCTGCGGCAGATACCGTTTCAGCCCGGCGAACTGCCAGCTGAGACCGCTGGCCGGGTGCAGACAGAACAGCGGCGGCTCGGTGCCGCCTGCCCGCAACGGCAGTACCGGCGCCAAGCTGTCGGACGCCTGCCCATCCTCGGCCAGCAGAGCGGCGACCTCGGCCACCGTGGGCGCCACCATCAGGGCGGCCACCGGTATCTCGACGGCCAGCTCCCGCCGGATCATCGCCGCCAGCCGCACCAGCAGCAGCGAATGCCCGCCGAGTGCGAAGAAGTCGTCGTCGATACCGGTGACGCTGACGCCGAGCACCTCGGAGAACAACGCGCACAGGCGTTTCTGTTGATCGGTCACCGCCGTCCGGCCGGTGCCCGCCGTCACCTCGGGTTCAGGAAGGGCGTTGCGGTCGAGCTTGCCACTGGGAGTCAGCGGGAACGCCGCCACCTCCACATAGGCCGACGGCACCATGTGGATCGGCAACGCCGCCGCCGCGTGTTCGCGAAGTGATACCGCTGCCGGGCCGGCCGGCACATAGTAGGCGACCAACCGGTCGCCGCGGACGACCACCCGGGCCGACGACACCGAGGGATGCGCCGCGAGCACGGTCTCGATCTCGCCCGGCTCGATGCGCACGCCACGCAACTTGATCTGATCGTCGGTGCGGCCCAGGTATTCCAGCTGGCCGTCCCGGCGCCACCGGACCAGGTCACCGGTGCGATACATCCGTGCGCCCATGTCGAACGGATCGGCGACAAAGGCTTGCGCGGTCAGCCCGTGACGATGCAGGTAGCCTTCCGCGAGCTGCACGCCGGCCAGGTACAGCTCCCCGGGAGCCCCCGCCGGCACCGGGTTGAGGTAGCTGTCGAGCACGTAGGCCCGCACATTCCAACCGGGCACGCCGAGTGCCACCGGGCCGCCGTCGGCGGTCCAGCCCAGGACGTCGACCGAGGCCTCGGTCGGGCCGTACAGATTGTGCAGGGGCACCGCGAAAGCCTCGGTGAACCTGGTGGCCACCTCCGCCGACAACGCCTCACCCCCGACGGTCACTCTGGTCAGGCAGGTGCACGACGTCGACCGCGGTTCCTCCAGGAAGAGCTCGAGCATCGACGGCACGAAGTCCACCGCAGTCACCCGTTGCGCCACAATGGTTTCCGCCAGATAGGCGGGGTCACGATGCCCGCCGGGGCGGGCCACCACCGCCGTCGCCCCGACACTCAGCGGCCAGAACACCTCCCACACCGAGGTGTCGAAACTGATCGGTGTCTTGACCAGCATCCGGTCCTCGACCGCAAGTGGGTAGGCGTGCTGCAACCAGGCAATGCGGTTGACGATGCCGGCGTGCGGCACTGCGACGCCCTTCGGCCGGCCCGTCGACCCGGAGGTGTACAGCACGTACGCCAGGGACGCCGGATCCACCTCGTGCTGCGGGGAGGTGGGCTCTGCGTCATATCCGTCCCGGAGGGCTCGCACAAACGCCGGATCGTCGAGCACCATGACCGGGCCGGCATCAGAGGCCATGTACTCCAGGCGGTCCGACGGATAGTCCGGATCCAGCGGCAGGAACGCCGCCCCCGACTTCGCCGCCGCCAGTAGCGCGACGATCAGCTCGATGGACCTGGGCAGCGAGATCCCGACGATCATGCCTGCTCCGGCGCCGTCCGCGGCAAGGGCCGCGGACAGCCGATCAGACCAGGCCTCGAGTTCGACATAACTCAGTTCGTCTTCGTCGTATACGACGGCGG
Organism: Mycolicibacterium komossense; assembly: GCF_025822605.1. GTDB lineage: Bacteria > Actinomycetota > Actinomycetes > Mycobacteriales > Mycobacteriaceae > Mycobacterium > Mycobacterium komossense. Next base: position 11,295 of record NZ_JACKTY010000031.1, read on the forward strand.
TCGCGTCGGGGGTGCGCTGCGCCTGCCGAGACACCAACGTGCCCAACGCAACCGGATCGATTTCCTGAGACGTGTTGTTACGTCCCGCGACGAGATCGTCGTATTCACCGTCGCCCAGCACGTCGACGGCACCGATCGCGACAGCGGGATCGGCGGCCAACCGACCGAACATCGTGACCAGCCGGTGGGCCAACGTACGTACCGTCGACTCGTCGAACAGGTCGGCACTGTATTCGGCCATGATCGTGGCTCCGCCGTCGGCGCGCTCGTCGATCAGTGTGAAGCCGAGGTCGAACATCGCTGCGGTGACCGGCGGTTCGGCCCAATCGGTGCGCAGACCGAACATGGTGGAGTCCGCACCGTCACGCAGGTGATAGCCGATGAAGACGCCGAACAACGGGTTTCGCCCGGCGACCCGGGGCGGGTTGAGCTCCTCGACGAGCCGCTCGAACGGCAACTCCTGGTGCGCGAAGGCCGCCAGGTCGGTGTCGCGGACACGTGTCAGCAGCTCCTCGAAGGAGGGGTTGCCGAGGAGGTCGGCCCGCAACACGACGGTGTTGACGAAGAAGCCGATCAGCTCGTTCAACGCGGTCTCGGCACGCCCCGCGACCGGCGTACCGACGACGATATCGTCACCCGCACCGAGTCGGTGCAGCAGCACCGCGACGGTCGCATGCAACACCATCAGCATGCTGACCTGGCGTTGCGCGGCCAAATCCCGAAGTGCCGCAGCCGTTTCCGACGGAATATCGATGTGCAGGGCGCCCCCCTCGCCGCTGGGCCGGGCCGGTCGCGGCCGGTCACTGGGCAGCGTCAGTTCGTCCGGGGCGCCGGCGAGGGTGTCCCGCCAGAACTGCAGCTGTTGCTCACCGATACGGGCCAGTAATTCACGCTGCCACAGGGCGTAATCCGCGTACTGCACTGCCAGCGCGGGCAACGCCGAGGCCGTTCCGGCGATCCGCGCCTGATAGGCGGTGTTCAGATCCGCGACAAACGGTCCGTCCGACCATTCGTCGGTGGCGATGTGATGCAGCACCAGCGCCACCGTGTAATCGTCGGCGCCCACGCGAATGACGGTCACCCGCAGGGGAATCTCCATGCTGAGGTCGAAACGGTAATGCGCCGCCGCCGCGACCTCGGCGTCGACCCGCGTGGGGTCCCGCTCGATCAGCCGCACCGGTGGGCGGGCTCCGACCGGAAGGATGCGCTGGCACGGGACGCCATCATGTTCGACGAAAACCGTGCGCAGGGCTTCGTGCCGGTCGACCAGGTCACCGACCGCGCCGGCCAGCGCATCGAAGTCCAGGGCACCGCGGACCCGGAACACCAGCGGGTAGTTGTATGCGGCACCAGTCTCGCCGAGGCGATCCAGGATCAGCAGGCGTTCCTGCGCGGGCGAGGTGGGCAGCCGGTCGGGCCGCGGGCCGGCGACCAGTTCCGGCCGCGAGACCAGGACCGTGCTGGGCTCGGCTGCCAACCTTGCCGCCAGCTGAGCCACCGTAGGGGCGTCGAACACGTCCCGGATCGAGATCTCTAGACCGAGGGTGGCTCGGATTCCGTTGATCAGCCGGATGCTGAGCAGGGAATGGCCACCCAGATCGAAGAAATCGTCGTCCACGCCTACGTCACCGCAGCCGAGGATGTCGGCGAAGAGACCACACAGCGTTTCCTCGGTCGGCGACTGCGGCGGCCGACTGGCGCTGCGTTGGCCGGCCGGGTCCACCTCGGGGAGCGCCCTGATGTTCAGTTTGCCGTTATCGGTCAGTGGCAGCTCGTCCAGCACGGCGATGGCCGACGGCACCATGTACGCCGGCAGTAAGCCCTTGAGGTAGGTACGCAGTTCCGCGATGAAATCGGTTGCGCCATCGGTGTTCACCGCGGTCGACACCACATAGCCCACCACGCGATGCGAGCCCGAGGTCGTCGGGTCCGGCCGGGCGATCACGGCCGCCTGCTGGACCGCCGGGTGGGCGGCGAGTGCACTTTCGATATCGCCGAGTTCCACCCGGTAGCCGCGAATCTTCACCTGATCGTCGGTGCGGCCGAGGAATTCGAGGTTGCCATCCTGGCGGCGGAGCACCAGATCCCCGGTCCGATACATGCGACTGGCGCCGTGTGGGTCGAAGGGGTCCGCGACGAACCGGCCGGCGCTGAGCGCCGGTTGACCGAGGTAACCGCGGGCCAGACCGGCCCCGGCAATGTAAAGTTCGCCGGCGATACCGTCCGGCACCGGCCGCAGCCAGGTATCCAGGATATGCGCTCGGGTATTCCAGATCGCCTGCCCGACCGTCGGGGTGGCGCTGTCATCGGTGCCCCCGCCGAGGGTGTTGATGGTGTATTCGGTGGGGCCGTACAGGTTGTAGCCGTAGCTGGTGTCGCTGTCGCGCAGCCGATTCCACACCGTGGGCGACACCGCCTCACCACCGAGCAGGACCAGTACCGGTGGATGCCCGCCTGGTGCCAGCAGGCCCTGCTCGAAGAGCGATGCAGCGTAGGTGGGCGTTACGTTGACGACGTCGATCCGATGCTCGTGGCAGTACCGGACCAGTGCCGTGGCATCCCGGCGCAGATCCTCGTCACAGATGTGCACCTCGTGACCCTCGATGAGCCACAACAGTTCTTCCCACGACATGTCGAAGGAGAATGAAACGGTGTGCGCGATCCGCAGCCGGCGGCCACCGGCCCTGGCGATGGCCGGTGCGAAGATCGCCTCCCGGTGGTTGAGATGCATGTTCGTCAGGCCCCGGTGCGGGGTGACGACACCCTTGGGTTTGCCGGTCGAGCCCGAGGTGTAGATCACGTACGCCGGATCGTCCAGGCCAGGCGAGTAGCCGTCCCAATCCGTTCTGGCGGCGGCGAGCGTCGCCAGGGTGTCGGCATCGTCGAGCACGGTCACCGGAGACGATTGCGGTGTCACACCGACGATTCTGGAGGCGACGGCCGCTGTCGTGAGCACCGCCACCGGTTGGGCGTCGGTGAGCATCACGGTCAATCGCTCATCGGGATAGTCCAATTCCAGCGGCAGATAGGCCGCACCGGCGCGCAGCACCGCGAACAGGGCGACCACCGCATCAATCGACCGCGGAATACCCAGGGCAACAGTGCATTCCGACCCGATACCGCGGTCCCTCAGCAGCCAGGCGAGCCGGTTGACGCGCACGTCCAGCTCGCGGTAGTCGATACGGTCGGCACCGCAGACCAGCGCGGTCAGTTCCGTCGACCGATCGCTCCGTTCGGCAAGCAGATCCATCACTGTCGCCGCCGGCAGCTCGTGCCGGGTCGAATCCGCCTGGGCGGCTAATGCAGTGCACTCCTCGGGGAGAAGAATCGGCACCGCTGCGAGGGTTTCCCTTGAATCGGCCATCCCCAGCAACACGTGATGCAACCGGTTCAGCAGGCGTTGCGCATAGGCACGCTCCACCACGTCGGGCCGATACTCGAGCTTCACCCACAGCCGCCGGCCCGGGGAGGCCACCCAGGTCAGCGGGTAGTGCGAGGCATCGATCGAGTCATGTCCGGAGATACCGTATTCGGTCTCCATATCGGTGAATGTGTCGTCGTCGAGGAAGTTCTGCAGCACGTACAGGTTGTCGAACAGCGGGCCGCCACCGGACAACGCGCTGTCTCCTGCGCCGGTCAGCGCGCGCTGGATATCACCCAGCCCCAGATACTCGTGGTCCATCAGTTCCAGACGATCGGACTGCACCGCTCGCATCGTGTCGGCGATCGTCCGGTCGGGTACCAGCCGTATCCGGGTCGGCACCGTGTTCAGGAACAGCCCGATCACGGAGTCGATACCGTCGAGGTCGGTCGGTCGGCCTGCCACCGTCGACCCGAATACCACGTCCTGGCTTCCTGTTTCATAGGCCAGCACCAATGCCAGGCCGGTACCGATCAGCGCGTTGAGGGTCACCCCGGCCTCCCGCGCGGTGCGGGTGAGCTGCGCCGTCTGTTCGTCGGTCAGGGTGAAGTCCAGCCGTAACGCCAGAGTCGGTTCGGTGCCGACCGCGGCGGGTACCAGCAGGGTCGGTCCGGCCAGACCGCTCAGTGCGGTCGCCCACCGGTCGGCTGACACGTGGCGGTCCTGCGCGGCGAGCCAGCGCAGGTAGTCGGTGAAACGCGCCGACGGATCGGGCAGGCTCGCGGTGGACCCTGCTGTGGCGGCGGCATATTCGGCGAAGAGCTCGCGGAGCAGCTGCTCGCGTGACCAGCCGTCGAGCAGCAGGAAGTGATAGCTGAAGATCAGCCGGTCGGCTTCGGATGTCCGGACGACGGTCAGCCGCGCCAGCGGCGGTGCGGTGAGATCGAAGGTGCGCAGCCGGTCGGCCGCCGTGATCTCGGCGAGCCGCTCCGCGATGTCCTGTCCAGACAAGGCGCCGAGGTCGATCAGCTCGGGTTCGCAGACCGGATCGACGACGACCGCCGCGACCGGTTGCGGCAGATCATCAGCCAGGAATGCCGACCGCAATACCGGATTGCGCTTCATCACAGCCGAATACGCGGTTCGCAACGCCTCGATGTCGATGGGTTCGACGAAATCGAACACGTTCTGGACGATGTAGACCGCGGCCTGGGCGTAGCGAGCCTGGAAGTAGACCCCCTCCTGCAGCGGCGACAGTGGCCAGATATCTTCGACCGCCGTCGGTATGGCCGCTACCACCGAGTCGACATCGGCCTGAGACAGGCTGACCATCGGCAGATCCGACGGCGTCAGGGCACCCTCCGGCGATACCTCGCCCGCCAGTTGGCCAAGTTCCCGCAGCACCGTGCGCCAGTGCTCGGCGAGCTCGGCCACCCCCGCCTCGTCGAGGCCACCACTCGCCTCGCCGTCGGCGTACGTCAGTGTCGCCCGCAGCACCGGGCCGTCGACGGTGTCATCGCAGATTGCGTTGATCTCCAGCAGATACGGCGTACCCAGGTCGGGGTCTGGCTCGACCCGGAGGGCATCGACCTCCGGTGCGGAGTCCCAGTCGCCGCTACCGTCGGCGGTCCACCGGCCGAGATAGTTGAACAGCAGCTGTGGTGCGGGCAGCCTGCCCAGCGCGGCGGAGGTGCGGGGGTTGCAGTAGCGCAGCTGCCCGAATCCGAGACCGCCGTCGGGTACTGCCCGCAACTGTTCCTTGACCTTTTTGAGCACGGCGATGTGGTCCTCGTGCTCGCCGGCAGTAAGCCGCACCGGCGCGATCGCGGTGAACCACCCGACAGTCCGGGACAGATCGAGCTCGGCGCCCCAGCCGTCGCGGCCATGGCGTTCCACATCCAGCACCAGCGGGGCGTCCGGCGCTCCACCACGAGTTACCCGCCATCGCTTGATCGCGAGATGCACAGCTGCGAGGAGGGTTTCGGTGATATCAGCGTTGGCCAACGCGGGGACGGTGGTCAGCAACGGGGCCGTCTCCTGCGCCGTCAGGCGAATCTCGTGGTCGCGGGTCGCGGCCACGGTCAGACCGGTGGTATCGGCGTGCGGGTCGAGCTCGGCACCCGGAGCGAGGGTGTTCATCCAGTGCTCGAATTCCGCCAATCGGGCTGCCTGCTGGGCGTTTTCGTTGACGACCCGCGCATAGGACCGGATCGAGGTGGGTACCGGCGCCAGCGTGGCAGGCCGTCCGGCACGCACCTGGTCGAATGCCTCGTTCAGGTCCTCGATCAGAATTCGCCATGACACGCCGTCGACGGCCAGGTGGTGGACGACCAGGAGTAGTCGGCCCTGGCGTTGCGATCCGCGGTCGAACCAGACCGCCGCGACCAATCCCCCGGTGTCGGGATTCAGCCGATCAGCGGCGGCATCGGAGTGCAGCCCGATCGCGTCGCGCAGCTCGTCGTCGGTGAAGTGCTCGGCATCGACCCGCCGCACCGAAACCAATGGTGCGGCGGCGACTTCCAAGGACCACAACATCGGCACGGGCCGATGCAGCCGCAGACCCAGAGCATCGTGGCGCCCGATGACGGCGTTGATCGCCGCGTCGAGGTGTTCCTGGGTGGCTCCGGCCGGACAGAGCAGCAGCTCGCTCTGGTTGAGTCGCGCCACAGTCCCGCCGAGTTCGGCCAGGCGCTGCACTATCGGGGTGAGCGTCACCTCGCCGCGGTCGGGTCCGGCATCGTCGGACGCGGCCGGCGCGGGGCCGGAGTCTCCGACCACGCCCGCCAGTGCCGTCGCCGTGCGGCAGACGAACACCTGCTGGGGTGTGATGCGGATGCCGAGGCGCCGGGCCCGGTTGACCAGCTGGATCGCAACGATGCTGTCTCCGCCCATGGTGAAGAAGTCGTCGTCCACACCGACTGCCGTACTGAGGATTTCGGTACAGATCGCGGCCAACTGCTCGGCCGTGCCGTCAGGCCGGCTCGCTGCGACGCTGGGGGCCGCGGGCGCTTCGGCCGGCGCGGGCAGGGCGCCACGGTCCAGTTTGCCGTTGACGGTCAGCGGGAGCGCCTCCAGGACGACCAGCACAGACGGCACCATGTAGTCCGGCAGCCGCTGCCCCAGCCGGGTGCGGATCTCGGTGATATCGATCGAATCGCGGCCGACGAGATAGCCGATCAGGCGGCTGCGACCCGTATCGTCCTGACGCACCGCGGCGGCCGCGTTCGCGATACCGGGCAGCGCGGCCAGAGCGGATTCCACCTCACCGAGTTCGATGCGGTAGCCGCGCACCTTGACCTGCTGGTCGGAGCGTCCGACGTAAACCAGCTCACCGCTGTCGGTCCACATCGCGGTGTCGCCGCTGCGGTAGAGCCGTTCACCGGCGCCGTCGAACGGATTCGCCACGAATCGCGTCGCGCTCAGCCCCGGCCGGCCGACGTAGCCGCGCGCCAGCTGACCGCCGGCGATGTACATCTCGCCGACCACCCCGGCCGGAACCGGTTGCAGCGCATCGTCGAGCAGGTGGATGCGCAGACCCGGAATCGGATCGCCGATCGCGGTCACAACGCCCTCGGCATCGGCCGCTTCCAGCGCACGATACGTGACGTGCACGCAGGTTTCGGTGATGCCGTACATGTTGACCAGCTGCGGCGACGCCGACTCGTGATGCCCGTACCAGGCGGCCAGCCGGCCCGCGTCCAGGGCCTCGCCGCCGAAGATCACGTACCGCAGCGCCAGTGCCCGGCGGTCGCGCCGATCGGCTTCGATCAGCGGGTAGAACGCCGACGGGGTCTGGCACAGCACGGTGACCCGTTCGGTGGACAGCAGCTCGGCGAATCGGTCCGGGTCCCTGGCGACGGCGTGTTCGACGATCACCAGGCGGCCACCGTGCAGCAGCGGTCCCCACAACTCCCACACCGAGAAGTCGAAGGCCGCGGAGTGGAACATCGTCCAGACGTCGTCGGGCCCGAAGTCGAACAGGGTTGACGTTCGTTCGAACAGGGCTGCGACGTTGCGGTGGGTGACGGCGACGCCTTTGGGCACGCCGGTGGAGCCGGAGGTGTAGATGATGTAGGCGGCGTGGTCGGCATGCACCGGGACGCCCACAGAGGGTTCGTGGCGGCTCGCCTCGTCGAGGATGACCACCGGGGTGTCGGCGGGCAGCGCGACGCCCGATAGCCGGCCCGGACCGTCGACCAGCACGCAGACCGGTGCCGAGTCGGCCACGATGTGCTGCAGACGTGTTGCGGGGGAATCGAAATCGAGCGGCACGTAGGTTCCGCCGGCCTTGATCACCGCCAGCAGTCCGACGATCAGGTCGACCGATCGGGGCAGTGCGACCGCCACCCTGGTCTCCGCCCGCACGCCGAGGTCCACCAGGGTGGCGGCAACGGCCGAGGCCCGCGCGTCGAGCGCAGCGTAGGTCAGCTGGTCGTGGCCGCAGGTTACCGCCACCTTATCGGCGAACTCCCGCGCCGCCGCGGTGAACATGTCAGCGAGATTTCGGTCAGGGCCGCAACGGGTTTCGCTACCCGCGACGAGGTCACGTTCGGCCTCGGTCCGCAGGTCGATGGCGTTGACCGGGATATCGGGGTCCCCGGCGAAGGCGGTCAGAATGCGCTCGATCCGCTCGGCGAACCGGTCGGCCTCCTGGGCGCTCACCCGGGCGGCGTCGTATTTGATCTCCACGGCCAGCTCGTCGTCGAGGTAGGCGACGAACGACACCGGGTAGTGCGGTGAGTCGGTACCGGTGAACCCGTGGAACTGCAGTGCCCTCGGGTTATCGGGCGCATCGTCGGTGACCGAGGGGAAGTTCTCGACCACCACCATGGTGTCGAAGAAGTCGCGGACCCCCGCGAGCCGGGCCAGTTCGGCCAGGCCCAGATGCTGGGCATCGAGCACGGCGCTCTGCTGTTCCTGCAGATCTGCCAACACGGCGGCAACCGGCGACTGCCGCTCCCACGACATCGGTACCGGAATGGTGTTGATCAACAGCCCGACAATCGCTTCGGTACCCGACAGTTCCCCACCGCGCCCGGACACCGTCGACCCGAAGACCACCCGCTGCCGCTGAAGCAGCCGGCCCAACAGTAGGCCCCATGCCCCGTGCAGAACGGTGCTCAGCGTGACGCCACGCTCGCGAGCGGTGCGGGTGAGCGTCCGGGTGAGGCCGCCCGAGAGTCGACGCACGGAACTGCGATGCTCGCCGACCATGCTCTGCTCGTCGACCGGGAACACGGTGGTCGGCTCGACACCGGCCAGCGCCGTCGCCCACACCGCTCGCGCCGCTTCCAGATCGCCGCCCCGGACGGTCTCGATGTGGTCGCGAAGTGTCACCGTCAGCGGCGACAGGGCGACGCCCGCCCCGACCGCGGCGTTGTAGTGCGCCACCAGGTCGCCGAAGATCACCGGGTAGGACCAGCCGTCGGCAACGATGTGGTGCATGGTCTGGATGAGACGGTGCTCGGTGGGGCTGAGGGACACCAGTACGTAGCGGACCAGCGGTGCGACCCCGAGATCGAAAGGGCGGGAAAGTTGTTCGCGGGCAACGGCTTCGATATCACCAGAGCTGATCACGTCGAAGTCGACGTGAGCGTCGGCCCAGATCACCTGCGCCAGTCGGCCGTCGTGGAGTTCACGGAAGCTGGCCCGCAGCGCCTGGTGTCGGTGCAGTACCGCGGCCACGCTGGCCCGCAATGCCTCCGGGTCGACCGGCCCGGACAGTTCGGCGATCTGCTGGATCCGGTAGGTGTCGGTGTGGCCGTCACCGTCCTCGGCGAAGGCGCCGTGGAAGTACATCCCTTCCTGCAGCGGTAGCAGCGGCAGTACGTCCTCTACCGGCCCCGACTCCTGCCAGCCGTCCAGGTCGGACTGCGCGACACTGACCAGCGGGAAGTCCGACGGGGTGTGTCCGGCCAGGGCAGCGCACCGGGTCAGCGCGGTCAGGGCGTCGGCCCACAGCGTGGCCAGTTCGTCGACGTCGGACGCATCCAGCAGACCGGCCGGCCACGACAGTGTCATCGTCAACGTGGTGCCCGCCGGCCCGTCCTCGGCCAGAGCGTTGATCTCCAGCGCCGCTGCGGGGTTGGTGGGATCGACACCCTCACGTAGGGAACCGATCTCAGCCACCGGCTCCCAGTCGCGGCCGCTGCCACCGGCGAACCGGCCCAGGTAGTTGAACAGGATCTGCGGACCGGCGCCACGGAGCGCGGGCGGCTCGGTGAGGTGTCGCAGCACGCCGTAGCCAAGGCCGCGGCTCGGTATCGTCCGCAGCTGTTCCTTGACCGACTTCGCGGCCGCCGCCAGTGCTTCGCCGGCGTTCAGTACCTCGGTCCACGGCACCGGGCCGGGGTCAATGCGCACGGGATAGATCGCGGTGAACCACCCCACCGTGCGGGACAGGTCGAGATGACCCGGGACCAGGTCGTCCTCGCGCCCATGGCCTTCCAGGTTGAGGATCGCCGCGGTGCAGTCACGGTGGCCGCGGTCGGCGCGCCACTGGGCCAACGCCAGGGCAAGCCCGGTCAGCAGGACATCGTTGACTCCGGCGTAGAAGGCTGCGGGCACTGCCGACAGCAGCGCCGAGCTGACCTCGACGGGCAGCGAGACACTATGACTGCGAACGGTTTCAGCGGTATCGATCACCGGGTCGAGTGCCCGGTTGCCGAGCTGCGGATCGGGAGTGGCCAGCACCTGGTCCCAGTACTGCGTCTCGGTGTCGAACCTGGCCGCGGCGATGGCCGTCGACCAGGTGCGGAATGAGGTCGGGACATCGTCGAGGCGATCCTCTGCCCAGGCTCGGGCCAGATCGTCGATGAGGATGCGCCAGGACACCCCGTCGATCACCAGATGGTGGACGACCAAGAGCAATTGACCGGCCTCACCCGGTGCGTCGTACCAGACCGCCCGGACCATACCCCCGGCTTCGGGTGCCAGTTCCGCAGCCGCGGCGGATGCCGCGGCTGCGAGATCCGGCGCGGTGAGCACCCCGGTCGTCATCGTCAGTACCGAGGCGGCCGTGGGATCCGCCGGTGCAACGTGCAACGTCCAGCCGTCCGCGGCGATGTCGAGGCGGGCCCGCAGCATGTCGTGGGTTTCCAGCAGTGCCTGCAGGACGAGTTCCATTCGTTCGCCGGTCATTCCGGCCGGAGTGGCCAGCACCATCGACTGGTAGAAGTTGGCCAGCGGGGTGTTCGCCTGCGCGGTTTCGGCGAGCATCGGGGTCAGCGCGATGGTGCCGATCCCGCTGTCGGGCTCGGCGGTGGCGGCCGGTGCATCGCTGTGGGCGGCGGCCAGAGCGGCGACGGTGCGGCGCCGGAAGACATCACGCGGCGTGATGTGCAGACCCGATTTGCGAGCCTTGCCGGAGACCGCGATCGAGGAGATGCTGTCGCCGCCGAGGGTGAAGAAGTCGTCGTCGATGCCGATGTGCGGCAATCCGAGAACCTCGCCGAAGATGTCCGCCAGCAGTCGCTCTCGCTCGTCCCGCGGGTCGCGGGACGAGCCGGCTGAGGGCGCAATGGGCTCGGGTAGTGCGCGAACGTCGAGCTTGCCGTTGACGGTCAGCGGTATCGCACCGACCACGCCGTACAGGGCCGGCACCATGTAGTCGGGCAGGGTCGCGGTCAGTGCGGTCCGAAGCTCGGCGGCCATGAGGGCCGCGTCGGAGGTATCACCTTCGGGCACAACGTAACCGACGAGCTGCTTGGCAGCCGACGATCGACCGGCTCGGGCGATCGCCACCGCCTGCCGCACGCCGGGCAGTGCGGACAGCGCTGCCGCGACTTCTCCGAGTTCCACCCGGTATCCGCGGATCTTGACCTGGTCGTCGCTGCGGCCGAGGAAGTCCAGGGTTCCGCTGGCGTCCGACCGGCGGGCCACCAGATCTCCCGTCCGGTACATTCGGCCGCCCTCCAGGAAGGGGTCGGCGACGAAGCGGTCCGCGGTCAGACCGGCCCGGTCCAGGTACCCGCGGGCCAAGCCGGTGCCGGCGATGTACAGCTCGCCCACCACGCCGTCCCCGACCGGGCGCAACCACGAGTCCAGCACGTAGGCACGGGTGTTCCAGATCGGCTGCCCGACGGTGGGGGTGGCGCTGTCATCGGTGCCGGCGCCGAGGGTGTTGATCGTGTACTCGGTCGGGCCGTACAGGTTGTACCCGGTACTGCCAGGGGTGTCCCGCAGGCGCCGCCAGACTTCGTCGGAGACGGCCTCGCCGCCCAGCAGGACGAGCGTCGGCGGATGTCCGCCCGCATCCAATAGGCCCTGCTCGAACAGGTGGTGGGCGTAGCTGGGCGTCACGTTGATCACGTCGATCAGGTGCGCCTGGCAGTAGGCAACCAAAGCCGTTGCGTCCCTGCGTAGCTCTTCGTCGCAGATATGCACCTCGTGACCCTCGACGAGCCAGAGCAGCTCTTCCCAGGACATGTCGAAGGAGAACGACACGGTGTGCGCCACCCGTAACCGGCGGCCCCCGGCCTTGGCGATGGCCGGCTCGAAGATCGCGCTGCGGTGATTGAGCTGCATGTTGGTCAGTCCGCGATACGGCGTCACCACCCCCTTCGGCCGCCCGGTGGATCCGGAGGTGAAGATCACGTAGGCAGGATGGTCGAGCCGCTGCGGCCCAGTACTTTTCGCGAAGGTGCCCAGTTCGTCGTCCGACAGCGGTGCCGTCGAGTGGCCGCCCAGCATCTGCCCGGCCTGGTCGAGGGTCAGGACGGCGCCGCCGAGACCGTCTTGGTGGTCGGCCAACTCCGTGCTGGTGCTGTCACACACCAGCAGTACCGGCCGGGCATCATCGAGCATTCCGGTCAGCCGGGCCAGCGGATAGTCGCGCTCCAGGGGCAGATAGGCCGCCCCGGTTCGCAGCACGGCGAACAGCGCGACCACCATGTCCACCGACCGCGGCAGCGCCAACGCGACGGTCCGCTCCGGTCCGGCGCCACCGGCCAGCAACTGCCGCGCCAACTGATTGATCCGGCCGTCCAGCTCGGCGTAGGTCAGCTGTTCTGCTCCGAAGACCAGTGCCACCTCGTCAGGGCAGCGCTGGGCCCGGTCGGCGAGGAGATCGGCGATGGTGTCCTCGCCGATCTCGTGTTCGACGCCGTCCCACCGCTCCAGCTGAGTGGCTCGTTCGCTCTCCAGCGTCAGGTCCAGGTCGCCCACAGCGGTATCCGGTTGCGCAAGAAGGGCTTCCACCGCCACACAGAATCGCCGCACCATCGCCGCGGCGGCGTCGGCGTCAACCACGTCGGGCCGGTACTCGAGTTTGATGCGCAGGCGCTCCCCCGGCGTCAGCACCCAGGTCAGCGGATAGTGCGTGGTGTCGACGAAATCGACACCGACGATGCCCTGTTCACGTTCGAACTCGGTGAAGGTGTCATCGTCGAGAAAGTTCTGCAGCACGTACAGCGTGTCGAACAGCGGTTGGTAGCCCGCGCTGCGGGTGATATCCCCGAGGCCGACGTACTCGTGCGCCATCAGATCCAGCCGGAAGTCCTCGACCCGCCGAAGCAGTTCGGCGACCGGCGCCGCCGGTGCTGACTGCACGCGGGCCGGCACGGTGTTGAGGAACTGACCGATCACGTTCTCGATACCGGCCAGCTCCGGCGGCCGACCCGCGACCGTGGTCCCGAATACGATGTCGGTGCTTCCGGTTTCGTAACCAAGTACCAGCCCCAGGGCGGCGGTCAGCACGGTGTTGGCCGTAGTCGCCTGGGTCCGGGTGTGCGCGTTCAGGCGCGCCGTCGTCTCCGGGCTCAGCTCCCCGTAGACCCGCTCCGGGAGCATCGGGTCACGACCGGCTGCATCGGGTGCCACCAGCGTCGCCTCGGGCAGACCGGCCAGCGCATCGGCCCACGCCCGGACCGAGTGGTTCTGATCCTGCGCGTCCACCCAGCGCAAATAGTCCACGTAGCTGCTGCGCGCAGGGGGCAGCGCACCGCGGATACCGCCGGAGTTGTACAGCGCGAACAGTTCCCGCAGTACCAGCTCGCGTGACCAGCCGTCCCACAGCAGGAAGTGGCAGGTCAGCAGCAGTCGGTCGCCCCGATCGGGCAGTCGGATGACGGTGAGCCGGACCAGCGGCGGCATTCGCAAGTCGAAGGGTTCGGCGCTATCGGCACGCATCACCTCCGCCAGGCGGGCCTCGGCGCGGTCCACGGACTGATCGGCAAGATCGACCACAGTCACGTTCGCTGGCACGAAGCGGCCCACGTATTGCACCGGCCGGGCCAGGTCGTCACTGGTGAATCCGGCCCGGAGATTGTCATGCCGGGACAGCAACGCACTGAACGCGGTGCGCATCGTGTCGACATCGAGGTGCCGGTCAAAATCGAAGACGTTCTGGGCCAGATAGGTGTTGACGTCGTCGGTGAACGTGGACTGGTAGTACACGCCTTGCTGCAGCGGGGACAACGGCCAGACATCCTGTACTTCGACCGGGCACTGCGCGACCAGGCGGTCCACCTCCTCATCGGTGAGACCATGCCAGGCCACCTGTTGGAGCCCCGTCTGTTCGGTTGCCGGGGGTTCGAGCCCCGTCTGTTCGGTTGCCGTACGGCGGGCCAGGGCATCCTCGAGCGCGCGCGGAGTCCGCAACCGGAACACCTCCCTGGTCTGCAGCGTCACACCCGCACTGGTGAGCCGGTTGACCACCCGTAGCGCCAGTAGGCTGTCGCCACCGAGAGCGAAGAAATCGTCGTCGATACCGATCGGGGTGTCCGCGTCGAGGCCGAGGGCTGCGGCGAACGTGCGGCAGATCAGGTCTTCGCGGTCGGTGCGGGCGGCAACGCCGGACCCCGATACGACTGGATCTGGCAGCGCTGTGCGGTCACGTTTCCCGTTGGGCAGCAGCGGAATATCGGCCAGCTCGGTCACCGTCGCCGGGACGAGGTGAGCGGGCAGCCGGTCGGCCAGCGCCGAGCGCACCGCGGCCGGGTCGAGCTGTTGCCCCGATCTCGCGACGACATAGGCGTCGAGGCGGGCGGCCCCGGGAGTGCTGGAACGTGCGAGGACGACAGCCTCGGAGATATCGGGCAGCTCGTTCAGCGCAGCCTCGATCTCGCCGAGCTCGACCCGGAATCCATTGATCTTGACCTGATCGTCGGCGCGCCCGAGGAACTCGACCGACCACTGCGATGTCCAGCGAGCGAGGTCGCCGGTGCGGTAGAGCCTCGCCCCGGCCGGGCCGACCGGATCGGCGACGAAACAGGCTGCGGTACTTGAACTCTGGCCGAGATAGCCCCGTGCCAACTGCACTCCGCCGACATAGATTTCACCGACGGCGCCGGGCGCCACGGGCATCAGGTCCGGCCCCAGCAGATAGATGCGGGTGCCGGGCACCGGCCGGCCCAGTGTCACCGCGCCGGAGACCGGTCCGGCGAGGACGTCGCCCGCGACTTCCGATGAGCCGTAGGAGTTCACGATCTCGGCATCCGGCGACACCAGCCGCAGGGCGGCGACGGTGGCGCTGTCGAGGAGCTCGCCGCTGCAAATCCACCGCCGGATCGAACCGAGCTGCGTGGGCGCCACCTCCGCCATCGCGGCAGCCAGGCTTGGCACCGCCAAAAGCTGGGCCGCCGATACGCTATCGGCCAGGGTTGCCAGCGCCGCGCCGTCCCTGGCGGTCTCCTCACCGGCGATCACCGTGGTGGCCCCCGCGATGAGCGCACCGAGCAGTTCCGTGGCGCCGTCGATGAGGCTCATCGAACTCTTGGCGACGCGGGTATCCCCCGCGGTGTGTGACCACGCCTCAGCGGCCCACGCCAACCGGTTCGCCAGTGCGGCATGCGTTCCCACGACAGCCTTCGGGCGACCGGTGCTGCCGGAGGTGTAGACGATCGACGCGGCGTCGTCGGGCTCGACTACCCGGGCTCCGGGCGGCTCGGCCTCAGCACCGATATCGACGGTCGGCAGGTCATGCGGCGGCAGTACCTGACCATCGGTGACGAGCACGCGCGGTCGCGCATCGTCGAGCATGAACGTGATGCGGGCGTGGGGATACTGCGGGTCGACCGGTAGATAGGCGGCGCCGCAACGCAATACCGCCAGAATCGCGATGGCCATCGCGTTGGTGCGGCCGGTGGCCACCGCGACGATGTCGCCGCGGGCCACGCCGGAGTGGACGAGCGCGCCGGCCAACCGGGCCGCGCGGTCATCGAGTTCGGCGAAGGTGAGTTGTCCGTCGGCGTCGGTGAGCGCCACGGCAGCGGGGGTACGGCGCACCTGGGCGTCGAACAGGTCCACCACAGTCCCCGGCCGGCCGGGCGCGCCGGCACCCGCCTCCAGGATCGCCCTCTGCTGGCCCGCGGTGATCAGTTCGATCTCGCTGCAGTGTGTTTCGTCCGATACGACGACTGCGGTCAGAATTCGCCGGTACAGCGCAAGTATCTGTTCGGCGGTCTCCGCGTCGATCGACGACCGGTCGTGCGTCAGCGCGATGGTGAACCGGCCGGCCGGTTTCACCATCAGGGTCAGCGGATAGTGCGGTGCTTCGATGACGTCGATCGATGCCACGCGGATCGGCGAGTCGAGGTCATCGGCGGCCGGGTAGTTCTCGATCACGATCAGCGAGTCGAACAGGTCGGCAACACCGATGGCGTGCTGGATATCGGCGAGGGCGACATGGTGATAGTCGACGAGCGCCGACTGCGTGTCGGCGAAGCGGCGGACCACCGCCTCGAGGGAGTCGGTCGACGCCCAGCGGGTCCGGGCAGGCACGGTGTTGATCAGTAGCCCGACCATGTCGGAGATACCAGTGACGTCGCTGCCGCGTCCCGACACCGTCGAACCGAAAACCACGTCCGTCCGGCCGGTCAGGCGGCCGATCGCGATCCCCCAGGCCGCGCCGACGACGGCGCTGACGGTGACACCGTGTGCCCGCGCCCAACCGGATATCCCGTCGGCGACGTCAGCGGTCAGGTCCATGCTGACCTTGCCGAAGCCCGTTTCCCCGGTTCGGCTGGGCGGCAACGCTTCTGCCAGCCGGGTGGGTTCGGCGACGCCGGTGAGTTCGGTGCGCCAGGCGTCCATGGCCGCCGCGACCGGGGCGTCGGCGATCCACTGCAGGTAGTCGCGGTAGCGGGGCGCCGCGGGTAGCGGCGCATCCGGATCGTCGTGGAGCGCGGCCAGTTCCCGCAGCACGATCGGCACGGACCAGCCGTCGGCGATCAGGTGGTGCACGGTCTGGATCAGCACATGCCGCTCGGCACCGACCCGCAGCAGCGCGTAGCGCATCAGGGGCTGCTGAGCGAGGTCGAACGGCTGTGCCCGCTGCTCCGCGGCGAGATCAGCGATCCGGCTCTCGGCCGCGTCGGAGTCGAGAGCGGTGACGTCCTCGAAATGCCATGGCACTGGCGGCGCCGCACCGACGACCGCGACGATGCTGCCATCGCCGATGGCGCGGAAGGCCGCCCCAAGATGGCGGTGCCGGCGGACCAGCAGATCGGCGGCCGCCCGCAGGCGGTCCGGATTCACGGGCCCGCGCAGGTCTACGACCTGTTGCACCACATAGGGATCGGCGTCGGCGTAAGTGGAGTGGAAGTAGATCCCGGCCTGCAGCGGGGAGGGCGGGAGGAGGTCGACGATCTGACGTTCGGGCAGCGCATCGATATCGGACTGGGTGATGGTCACCAACGGGAAATCCGATGGTGTCGGTCCGCTGACGGCCGCGCTGGCGGCGATCGCATTCAGTGCCGCGACCCACAAGCCGGCCAGGGTGTCCACCTGATCGCGGTCCAGCACCGCGGAGGGCCAGCTGAAGGTTGCTTCGAGCCGCGCGCCGGCCTGCGCACCGGTGTCCACCACGACGGCGTTGACTTCGATGACCCTGGGCAGCGGCATCCGTGGGTCCCGGTCCTCCGCCACGCCGTCGGAGGTGAGCGCCCACGGCCCGTCCGCCGCTGCGCTGAACCGGCCGAGGTAGTTGAACAACACCTGCGGGCTGACCGCCAGCTCGGGGCGGGGCCGGGCCGAGAGATAGCGCAGCGCACCATAACTGAGCCCGTTGCGCGGTACGGCACGCAGCTGCTCCTTGACGGCCTTAACCGCGGCACCGAGTTCGGGGCCACCGGCCATCAGCACCTCCCAGGCCGCGCTCCCCGGGTCGAGGTGTACCGGGAACAGCGTGGTGAACCAGCCCAGGGTGCGGGACAGGTCGAGATGATCGCCGTGGGCGCCGAGGTGCTGGGCTTCGCGGCCGTGCCCCTCAAGTTCGAGCAGCACCCCCGAACCGGCGTCGCGCCACGCGACCAGCGCCAGCGCCAGCGCCGCCACCAGCGCGTCGTTCACGCCGCCACGAATGGCGGCGGGCACCGGGCCCAGCAGTCGCGCCGTGGTGTCCTCGTCGAGGCGGATCACCAGCCTCGCCTCGGTCGCCACCACGTCGACGGCCGGGTCGAGCGCCCGGCTCCCGATCAGCCCGTCCGTTGCGCGGGCCTGGTCGACGACCCGCAACCAGTGGTCTTCGTCCTCGGCGAAATCGCCACGGGCGACCGCCGAGCGCAGCTCCGTCGACCATGCCCGGAAACTGGTGTCGGCCTTCTGCGGTAGCCCGTCGAGCGCGAGGTCCTCGGCGAGCAGCCGCAGCGAGACACCGTCGACGACGATGTGGTGAACCACCAGTAACAGGCGCCCGGACCGGTCCGCTCCGGCGTCGAGCCAGACTGCCTGGCACATCCGCCCGGCACCGGGATCGAGCCGGGCGACGGCCAGCGCGTGTTCGGCGGTGGTCAGCTCGTCGATATCGGAATCGACCGGTACTCGCCTCAACACGGCGTGCGCGGTGGCCGCACCATTCGGGGGCACCGTCAGGCCGGCGGGATCCACCGCGCTCAGGTGAGCTCGCAGGACGTCGTGGCAGTCCAGCAGGGCGTCGACCTTAGCCGTCAGGGCCGCCATCGTCAGCCCGGCCGGGGTGTGGAGGGTGACCGATTGGTAGAAGCCGTCCAGCGCGTTACCCACCTCGGCTAGCCACGCCAGGATCGGGGTAGCGCCGACTTCGCCGACCGCCTCGATCGGATCGGCCTTGGCTACCGCGATTTCGCCGACGGCCGTGGCCAGGGCGGCCGGGGTACGCATCGCGAAGATATCGCGGGGGCGCAGCTTCAGACCGAGTTTGCGCGCCCTGCTGATCAGTCCCATGGCGACGATGCTGTCCCCACCGAGGGCGAAGAAGTCGTCACCGGCGCCGACGGCCGGCACCCCGAGTAGGTCCGCGAAGATCGAGCAGAGCGACTGCACCAGTGGATCGTTCGGGACATCCGCATCGGTGGACAGTTCGCTGGGGGGCGGCGCCGCCGGCACGGGCAAGGCCCGCCGGTCGATCTTTCCGTTCGCGGTGACCGGGAATTCGTCGAGTACCTGCACGGTGCCCGGCACCATGTGCTCGGGAAGTCTCGCCGCGCACCATGCGGTCAGCTCATCCGGCTCGATATCGGTATTGGACACCACGTAGCCGGTCAGCTGTGCTCCACCGGAGGGAGTTTGGCGTAACACCACCGCGGCGTGCCGGACCATCGGATGGGCAGCGAGGGTGACTTCGATTTCTTCCAGTTCCACCCGCATTCCGCGAATCTTGACCTGGTTGTCGGCGCGGCCGAGGAATTCGAGCACCCCGTCGGCGGTCCAGCGGGCCAGATCGCCGGTGCGGTACATCCGTGAGCCGTCGTCGCCGAACGGGTTCGCGACGAATCGAGAGCCGGTCAGTGCCGGGGCGTGAATGTAGCCGCGGCCCAACAGGAATCCCGCGGCGTAGAGTTCGCCGCCGACACCCACGGGGGCCGGTCGGAGATCGTCGTCGAGCACGTAGAGCTGCGTGTGCGGGTTCGGGCGGCCGATGGACGTCTCGATCCGCTCCGCCTTGTCGCGGTAGATCACATGAGACACCCCGATGGTCGCCTCGGCTGGGCCGTAACCGTGGTACAGGGTCGTGCTCAGCTGGGCCCGGAATCGTTCGAACAGAGCGGGTGTGAGCACTTCGCCGCCGCACCACACGTGCTTGAGTCCGGAAAGTAGTGTCGTGCCGTCGGCCAGATCCAGGAGCACGTCGAGCATCGACGACACCAGGTAGACGAAGGTGACCTTCTCGGTGGCGATCAGCTCGAGCAGGTACTGGGGATCGCGTTCACCGCCGGGCTCGGCGACCACCACGTAGCCGCCGGATACCAGCGGGAGCAGAATCTCGTTGATCGAAATATCGAATGACAGTGGCGCTTTGAACAGCGACGCGTCGCCGGGGCCGAAGCCGAGGATCTCCTCCACCTGCCAGCTCAGGCGTTCGGCGATCGCCTCGTGCCGGATCATCGCGCCCTTGGGTTTCCCCGTCGAGCCCGATGTGAAGATGACATACGCCAGTTGACTACCGTCGATATCGACCGCCGGCGCCTGAGTGGGAAGGCCTCCGAAAGCCCAGCTCTCCAAGTCGATTTCGAGGGGGTTAGGATCGTCGTCGCCGCCCCCGCCGGGTGTGACGAGGACCGTGGTCGCCCTGGTCTCGGCAAGCACCTGCCGACGGCGTTGCGCCGGCCACTGCGGATCGACCGGCACGAACGCAGCGCCGGCGGCCAGCACGGCCAGCACTGCGACCACCATCTCGGCCGACCGCGGCAGCGCGATGGCGATCATCTGTTCGTGCACGACGCCGCGGTCGCGCAGCTGACGAGCCAGCTGGTAGGCCCGGTCGGCCAGCTCCCGGTACGTCAACCGGGTCTCGCCGGCGGCCACCGCCAACGCGTCGGGCGTGCGCCTGACCTGCTCGGCGAACGCCGCCGGAACCGTCGTCGTGCTGGTGGGCAAGCTTTGGTTGTTCCACTGCCGCAACAAGTTCAGCCGATCGCTCGGGGTCAGGCCGTCGTCGATCTCGGTTGTCGTCATGTCTGTGATTGCTCCGCGTAGGAATGCTGTGCCGCCCAGGCGCGCCACAGTTGGGCGTAACGTCCGCCCGCCGATACCAACTCGTCATGAGTGCCCTCTTCGACCACGCGACCATGCGCCATCACCACGATCCGATCCGCCGTCGCTGCCTGGGTCAACCGGTGGGCGATGACCAACGTCGTACGACCCGCGGTGACGGCGGCCGCGGCACGCTCGAGCTCGCGGGCGCCCTGACTGCCTGCCTCGGCGGTGGCTTCGTCCAGGACGGCGACCGAGGGGTTCGCCAGCATCAGGCGCGCGAGCGCAAGTTGTTGCGCCTGTGCGGAGGTGAGTTGGTGACCGCCCTCACCGACGATCGTGTCCACGCCCTCCGGCAGCGCGGCCACCCAGTCATCGGCGCCCACCACGCTCAGCGCGGCGCGGACCTCGGCATCGGTCGCGTCCGGATCGGCCAACCGCAGGTCGTCGATCAGCGGGCCGGCGAAGACGTGCACTTCCTGGCTGACGATCGCAATGTGTCTGCGTCGCTGCTCGGGCGACATCTCCCCCAGGGCGACCCCGCCGATGGTGGCGCTGCCCCGCTGTGGCGTCAACGAACCCGCGGCGATACCCGCCACCGTCGATTTGCCCGCACCGGTCGAGCCCACCAGAGCGACGCGCTGGCCCGGTTCGAGCCGGATGCTCACTCCGCTCACCACGGAATGCTCACCGTCGTAGCTGAAGTCGAGGTCGGTCAGCTCGAGCGACGTGTCGCTGGGCTCCGGCCCAGGCGTCGCGGGCGGCACCGCGGGGTCACCGGCGAAGTGGACCAGCCCGACCAGCCGCGCCAGGCTGGCGCCCGCATCCTGTGCCTCGTCAAAAGTGAAGAGCAGACTGCTGATCGGACTGAACAATCGATGGAACAGCAGCGCCGCGGCCGTGGTCTGGCCGACCGATACGGTACCGGTTTTGACCAGCCAGAAGCCGGTGATCAAGATTGTCGACAGGCCGATGAGTTCGGCCCGGTTTATCCGCCCGACGAAGCGGGTGAAGAGCGTGAACACCCCGATGGAGATATCTCGTACCCGGGCCGATGCGACCTCGACGGCGCTCTGGTGCTCGGCATGCATGTCATAGGCGTGCACGGTCGCCGAGCCGATCATGCTTTCCATCAGCACCTGCGACCGCTCACCGATCGCCTGGCGCTCCTCGGCATAGCGAGGTGCCGATCGCGGCAGATACCAGCGCAGCGCGAGCACGTAGAACGGCACCGCGACGGCCCCGGCCACCCCGAGCCGCCAGTCCAGGCCGAGCATCGCGATCAACGACAGCAATCCGAGCAGGACCGAGGCGAACATCGTCGGGATCACATCGGAGACCGCCTTCGCGATGGTCGCGACGTCCGTGCTGACCCGAGACAGGATGTCTCCCCGGCCAACTCGCTCGACCGTGGTCGTCGGCAACGACAGTGCGCGCTCGACGCCCGCCTCCCGCAGGTCAGCCAGTGCGACCGCACCGAGCCGGCCGATCAGGTAGTTGGACACACCACCGGCCAACCCGCCGACCAGGGCCGCGCAGGTGACGATGATGCCGATCGTGATGATCACCGAGACCGGCGACCGATCGATGATGCGGTCGACGAGCACGCCCAGCACGTAAACCGGCAGCACCGCCGTCGCAGCGGCGACCAGCCCGGCAATCACTGTCAGCGTGACCGAGCCGGAGCGCGCGCGTAATTCACGGCGCAGCCACCGCCAGGTCTCCCGGCCGGTGGCGATCGGCAGGATCGTCGGTTGACTCATCGCAGCACCGCCGCGCGATAGTCCTGGCGTTCCATCAGCTCCGCGTGCGAGCCCGTGGCCACCACCCGGCCGGCATCCAGCAGGGCGACCCGCGCCGTCGCGGCCAGTAACGCCGGGCTGCAGGTCACCACCAACGTCGTGAACTCCTGCCCCGGACCGCTGTGCCGCATGTCGATAATCCCCTGGGCCACTGCACTTTCAGTGACCGCATCCACCGCGGTGGTCGGCTCGTGCAGCACCAGTATCGGGGCGCGGCGCAACAGCGCCCGCGCCAGCGTCAACCGCTGCCGCTGGCCGCCGGACAGGCTGGCCCCACGTTCGGTGACCGTGTGCTCGAGACCCTTGTGGTGCACGTCGATGACGTCGATCGCGCAGGACGAGCGCAGTGCGGCGTCGATCGCGCCGTCGTCTGCGATGTCGGTGCGCGCTGTCAGGTTCGAGCGCAGCGAACCGGTGAAGAGATCGGTCCGGTGCGGTTCGACCAGCAGCACCCGATGCGACTCCGCCAGGTCGAGATCTTCCAGTGGCACCCCGCCAACCCGGACCCGACCGGTGTATTCCGCCGGCGGCAGCTGCCCCGACAACACCGTGACCAGTGCATCCGCATCAGCGGACCGGACCGCCACCACCCCGACCATCTCGCCGGGAGCAACCGACAGGGTGGCACCGTCGAGGGTGCCGTGGTGCACGTCGTCGAGGTCGAGCCCGTGCGGGCCGCCGGCGAGCGCTGCGGTGCCCGGCGCCAGCGCGACCGGCGCATCCTCGATCCAGCCGACCCGCTCCGCCGAGGCCCGGGCTTCGGCGATCCAGCTGGGTACCTCGGCCATGGTGGTGAACGGCTCCAGCAGGAACTGCGCGAGCCCGATGACGGTGATGAGTTCGCCGATCGAGATCTCGCCGCGCAGTGCGAACCACCCCGCCGTGACCGCCACACCGACCGCCAACAGTGCGCTCATTGCGTTCGAGAAGCCGATGAAGATGCTCTGCGAACGGGTGGCTCGCACCGTGGCCGTCAGAGCGTCCCGACTGACGGCCCGATAGCGCGCGGCGGCGGCATCCTGTGCGCCGATTCCGCTCAGCGGCCGCAGCCCGGCGACCAGGTCCGCCGACATCGCGGTCGCGCGACCGGCGAGTTCCTGCTGGTCGGCCACCCGACGGGTGATCACCGGGCCGCCGAACTGCAGTAGGAACAGGATCACCGGGGTACCGATCAGCACCACCAGGCCCAGGGGTATGTCGATGGTCAGCAGCACGCCGGCACAGACGACGATGGCGGTGACCGCGCCCGCGATCCGCGGCACGTAGTCCAGCAGGTAGGAGGTGTTGTCCGCGTCGGTGCTGGCAATGGACAGCAGCTCGCCGCTGCGCAACCGCGTCCGCAGCCGCCACGGGTGCAGAATCCTGACCGCGAGGTCGACCCGCAGTTGGTGCCCCTCGGTGGCGATCGCACGCATGAGGAACCGGGCGCCGCTCTGATAGCAGGTCGTCAATACGACGAACAGTGCCGCCAGGGCCGCCACCCACCCGACCAGCTGCCCGATATCGCCGGTCTCGACAGCCCGGCCGATGACCAGCCCGATCAGAATCGGGACCGCCGCCTCGCAGAGCTGATGGCCACAGATCAGCAGGGATCCGACCGTCAGCAGGCGGGCGTTACGGGTGACGGTTCGCCGCAGAATCGAAGCGCTGCGGCGCGATTGCTCTACCTCGGGCATCGCTGAGTCAGTCGAAACTACGATGAGACGTCAGCCTCCGACGCGCCGGCGGCCGCTGCCATCCTCAGCCGCAGACTTTTCGGGCGCATATCGGTCCAGCTCTCCTCGACGTACTCCAGGCACGCCTGTCGGCCGGCCTGGCCGTCGGCGCCGAACACGATGGTCCAGCCGCCGGGCACCTGCTTGAAGGTCGGCCACAGGGAGTGCTGTTCTTCGTCATTGACCAGTACGTAGAAGGTGGCTGTCTCGTCGTCAAAAGGGTTGCCCGACACGTGCTCTCCTCAACAATGAGTCTGAAATTGACGTGGACTTACAAAACCGCGTCCCGACGCGCCCCCGGCACGCCCGCTTGAACTACGCCACCCTATCAAAGGTTAGGCTTGCCAAAGTAAGGCACATAGAGAGGGTGGGATATGCGGGTAGCGACGTTCGGATACCAGACCTGGGGACACAAAACCCTGGAAGCACTGATCAAGTCAAACCACGAAGTCGTCCTGGCAGTCACCCATCCGCCGAGTGATCAACCCTACGAGTCGATTTGGGCTGACTCGGTCGAGCAGCTCGCCCGTGACCACAACATTCCCGTCCACCTGGCGCAGCGACCCGACGACGACCTGATCGCGCGCGTGCGGCAGGCGGAGCCGGACATCATCGTCGCCAACAACTGGCGGACGTGGCTGCCGCGGGAGCTGTTCGACCTACCCCCGCACGGCACTGTGAATCTTCATGATTCGTTGCTACCGAAATTCACCGGCTTCTCGCCGGTGATCTGGGCGATGATCAGTGGCGCGACCGAGGTCGGCCTCACCGCCCATCGGATGGACGACGAGCTCGACACCGGCGATATCGTTCTTCAGCGGGCGATTCCGATCGGTCCCGAGGACACCGGCACCAGCCTGGTGCGCGCGACGATCGAGCTGATCCCCGAGGTACTGCTGGAGTCCCTCGACCTGATCGAGCAGGGTACGGCCACCTGGACCGCGCAGAACCTGGACGACCGCACCTTCTTCCACAAGCGCTCGGCTCGGGACAGCATCATCGACTGGCGTTGGTCGGCAACGGAATTGGAACGCTTCGTGCGGGCACTGTCGGATCCGTATCCCAATGCCGTCACCTACTACCGGGGTCAGCGGATTCGTGTCCTGCGCGCCACGGTGTCGCGCTGCCGCTATGGCGGAACCCCGGGCCGGGTGTTCATCGCCGAGGGCGACGGCATGGTGATCGTCGCCGGGGCAGATGCCCACCGCGGCGACGGACCCGGGCTGGTCATCCAGTCGGTGCGGCTGGATGACGGCACCGAACTGCCCGCCCTGGAGTTCTTCGGCCGCGGTGGCGGCTATCTGAACGATCAGCCGTAAGCGCCGCCGCGGACCACCTGTCCGCTGGCGGCACCGAATTCCGCTTCGCGGGCAATAGATTCGACGATCTCACCGCAGCGCACCGCGATGTTGGAGATCAACGAAGAACTGAGCCCGTGCGTGTGTTCGGTACCACCCTGTAGGTAGATCGCACCGGGGATCTCCCGTGACGTCCGCAGGCGGTAGTCCCTCTCGACGGCGGGTCCGTCGGCGGCGTACACCGCCGAATCACACAGATCACCCAGGATGTCCGGCAGCGGCATCGGGGCGAAGCCGGTGGCGTACACCACGGCATCGCAGACCATCGTCTCGACCGTCTTGGTCGGGTGATGTTCGATCGCCACCTGCACTCCGGCACCGTCCTCGGTGACCGACTGCACGCCGGATGCGCCGTGGAAATACAGCCGGCGGTGGCCGGCGACCCGCTCGGCGTATTCGCGCGCGTAGAGCGTCTCGATCAGCGGTAGATCGACGCAGGAGTAGTTCGTGGCGCGGTGGTAGTCGATCAACCGCTGCCGAACCGACGGGTCGGCCATGTAGAAATCATCGACCGCCGCGGGGTCGAAAACCCGGTTGGCGTAGGGACTGTCGTCGGCCGGGCTGTATCCGTACTTGGCGAAGACCCCGTGCACCTCGGCGTTTGTGTACGTCGTGTGCAGGTAGTCGGTGACTTCGGCGGCACTCTGGCCGGCGCCCACCACCACGAACCGGTTGTGCGTAATCGACGGCAGTTCGGAGATCTTCGTCAGCAGCCCGTGGTTGTGGAACTGGCGTGGCGTCTCGACCACCCCACCCGGAAGCTGCGGATGAAGTCCGCCCGCCAGGACGACCGCGCGGGCCCGCAATGTCGTGGTCTGTGCACCTTCGACATCGACAGCCAGGCAATCGCCCTCGTCGCGTACCGCCACTGCCCGCGTGCCGTAGCGCACCGTGGCGTCCACCCGCTCGGCGGCCCACTCCAGATAGTCGTGGAATTCCAATCTGGTGGGAAAGAATGTCTGGTGGTTGATGAACTCGTTGAGCCGGCCGCGCTCGGTGAGGTAGTTCAGGAACGTGTACCGGCTGCGTACGTTGCGCTGACTCGCCAGATCCTTCAGAAACGAGATCTGCATGGTGGTGCCGGGGATGAGCATGTCGGTGTGCCAGCCGAATTCCAGTTTGGCTTCCAGGAATTCAGCCGAGATGGGCGCTTCGGCGGTCTCATTGTGCTCTTCGAGCGCGATGGCCAGACCGAGGTTGGAAGGGCCGAAGCCCACCCCGACCACGCCGAGGATGCCGTTCGTCGTCGAGGCCATCACCGGCTCGCCCACTGGTCGAGCGCACCCGGCACCGGCTGAGCGGGGTCCGATCCGAGCGCGACGATGCGGTTGCGCTCGTCGACGTGGACCACCCTGGGCACATAGCCGTCGATCTCGCGGTCATCGAGACTGCGGAACGACATGATGATGACGAGGTCGCCTGGCAGCACCAAATGTGCTGCTGCACCGTTGATTCCGATCACCCCGGAGCCCGGTACGCCGGTGATCGCATATGTGGTCAGACGCGCCCCGTTGGTGATGTCGACGACGTCGACCTGTTCACCTTCCAGGATGTCGGCCGCCCGCATCAGGTCTTGGTCGATCGTGATCGATCCGACGTAGTGCAGGTCGGCCTGAGTGACCGTGGCGCGATGCACCTTGCCGCCCAGCATTGTTCGGAGCATGAAAAGTCCTCCAGTAGTGTCGACATCATCGGCCCCCCGACAGATCCCCACAGAATATTCGTAGGTTATCCTAACCTTATGTGGCCGACTAAATTAGGTGTCTCCCTGCAACGAAGCAGTACCTACCTGGCAGTTTGCGCGATCGGCGTGGTGGTCCTCGCCGGTTGCGGCAGCTCCGCAAAAACCGACTCCGCCAGCTCTTCCGGCAGCAGTACCGCCGCCGCGCAGGGCGAGGACGTGATCATCAAACACAAGTTCGGTGAAACCACGATCCCGGCGAACCCCCAGCGGATCGTCACTGCCGGGTGGATCGACCAGGATTACGTGTTGCCCTTCGGGGTGGTGCCGGTCGGTACCCGCGGCGGCTACTTCGAGAACTACAACGACTTCCCCTGGGTCAAGCAGGAGACCGACGGCAAGGGCGTGCCGGCTATCGACGGCGATACCATCAACTTCGAGGGCATCGCCGCGGCCAAGCCGGATCTGATCTTCGCCATCAACGAGACGATCGACCAGAAGACCTATGACCGGCTCTCTCAGATCGCCCCGACGGTTGTCCAGTCGGCCGACTATCCCGACGAGGAAACTCCTTGGGACGTCCAGCTTCTCACCACCGGCAAAGCGCTCGGCAAAGAGGCGCAGGCACAGAAACTGGTGGACCAGGTCAACGCCAAGTTCGACGAGGCCAAGGCCGCCCACCCCGAGTTCGCGGGTAAGACCCTCATCTCGGATTTCACGTCCGAGGCTAATGCCCACTACCTGATCGGTAAGGGCGACCCGCGTAACGCGATCTTCGACGGGCTCGGGTTGGACACCAAGGACACCGTGGGTGACGTGTCCGAGGAGAAGCTGTCCTTGCTCGACGGCAACGTACTGTTCGTCAACGGGCTGACCAAGCAGCAGATGTCCGAGGTGCCGGCGTTCCAGCGGCTCAACGTCGTTCGGGAGGGCCGCACGCTGTACGCGGGCTCGGACTCCACGCTCAGTGGTGCCCTCGCCTTCGGTGGACCGGAGGCCAAGCTCTACGCGCTCGATCTGCTGGTCCCGCAGATCGGCAACGCCCTGCAGGGCAAGCCCGTCGCCGACCTCTCCGATTCCTGACCGCGAACTCACCCGTTCCATTGCCCGGCATCACCAATGGTGGTGCCGGGCAATTTATTTCATTCGACCTTGGCTTGCTGTTTGCGGGCCAGTAACTGGCTGGACGCCCGCGGGATCACCAGCGGGGTCCCGGTCTCGGGATCGTCGATGATCTGGCAACGCAGACCGTAAACCTCTTCCACCAGCTCGGCGGTGACGATCGCTGCCGGATCACCCTTGGCGACAATCGAGCCGGCCTTCATCGCGATGATCTCGTCGGCAAACCGACACGCGTGGTTGAGGTCGTGGAGGACCGCGACGATGGTGCGTCCCTGCTGGATGTTGAGCTCCGCGAACAGATCCAACAGTTCGATCTGATGCGCGATGTCCAGGAAGGTGGTCGGTTCGTCGAGCAGGATCAACGGTGTCTGCTGCGCCAGCACCATGGCGACCCACACGCGTTGACGCTGTCCGCCGGAGAGCTCGTCAACCGGGCGGCCGGCGATGGCGCTCACCCCCGTCGATTCCATCGCCTCGGCCACGGCCTGTTGGTCGGCGCGCGAGAACTGCCGCAGCAGCTTCTGGTGCGGGAACCGGCCGCGGGTCACCAGGTCGGCGACGGTGATGCCGTCGGGCGCGATCGACGACTGCGGTAGCAGCCCGAGCCGTCGCGCCACATCTTTGGTCTTGAGGCTGGCGATATCCGTGCCGTCCAGAATGACCTGACCGCCCGACGGACTCAGCAGACGGGCGAGGCCACGCAGAAGTGTCGATTTACCACAGGCATTCGGCCCGACGATCGCGGTGACCGCGCCCGCGGCGATGTCCACGGTGAGGCTGCCCACGATAGGGGTGCCGCCATAGCTCAGCGACAGGTCGCGGGCGCCGAGCCGAACCTCGTCCGTCTTCTCTCCGGAGAGCGCCATCAGACCCGCCGCGCCTGCACGATGAGCAGATACACGAGATAGAGCCCTCCCAATGTCACGGTGATCGCCCCGACGGGCAGTTCGGTCGGCGCGAAGATCGTCAACGCGATCAGGTCGCTGGACAACAACAGAAACGCACCCATGGCAGCCGCCGAGATCAGCCCGACCCCCGGCGCGCCGGTCAGACGCCGTGCCAGCTGCGGTGCGGCCAGCGCGACGAAGGAGATCGGGCCGGCCGTCGCCGCGGCCACGGCGATCAGCAGTACCCCGATTGCGAAGTACGCCAACCGCGCTCGCTCCGGATGGATCCCGAGCGCGCCGGCCGCGTCGTCCCCCAGCTCCAGGATGGGCAATTGCGGGCCGACGAAGGCCAGCAGTGCGCAGGCGATGAGCAGGCCGCCCACCATCGGATACACCTGGGCCCACTCCAGCCCGTTGAGCGACCCCTGCTGCCAGATCGCGGCGGTAATCGCCTGGTGCAACTTGATTTTCAAGATGATCCACTGGCTTACCGAGCTCAGCACCGCGGCGACCGCGATGCCGACGATGATCAACCGGAAGCCCGCCAGACCGTTCTTGTAGGACAACAGGTAGACGACGATCGCGGTAGCCAGCCCACCGATCACCGCGCTGACCGCGGTCGTGTAGTAGCCGCCGCCCAGGACGGCTATGGCGATCAGTGCGCCGGTGTAGGCGCCGAAGTCGAAACCGATCACGTCCGGGCTGCCGAGCGGATTGCGGGTCAGCGCCTGGAAGATCGCACCCGAGGCTCCCAGCGCACCACCGATGAGCAGCGCCAACAGGATGCGCGGCATCCGCCACTGCAAGACCAACACGCTGGCAAAGCTGTCGTCTCGCCCCGCGAGGATCGCGATCACCTGGGCGGGCGATACCGGGTACTGACCCACACCCAACGCGAGCACCGCCAGCGCCAATGCGGCCACCACCAAGATCGTCACCACGATGATGCTGCGCCACGAGGCCCGCAGCGCGACGGCGGGTTCACGGCGCACAACGAGCTGGCGGTGGCCGAAGTCGATCGAAGGCAGGCTCACAATGCGGCCGCGTTTCGCCTGCGCACCAGCCAGATCAACACCGGTGCGCCGATGAAGGCGGTGACGATACCCGCCGGCAGTTCGCCCGGTCTGACGACGACCCGGCCCAGCACGTCTGCGGCGAGCAATAGGGCCGGCGCCGCGAAGACGCAGTACGCGCAGATCCAGCGCCAGTCGGGCCCGGTGAACCAGCGCACCGCGTGCGGCACCATTAGTCCCACGAAGCCGATCGGTCCGGCGGCAGCGGTGGCGGCTCCGGCGAGCAGCGTGACGGCGATGAGCCCGACAACACGAGTGCGAATGATGTTTCCGCCCATGGCAACCGCGAGATCGTCGCCGAGGGCGATGGCGTTCAGACCGCGACTGACGTAGAGGCAGCCAGCCACCCCGAGCACGACGAACGGTGCGACCACCGCGGCGACGGCCAGTGGCCGGCCGTCGAGCGCGCCGGCGTCCCAGTACCGCATCGAGTCGAATGCCCTGGGGTTACGCAGGCGGATCGAGAACGAGATGCCTTCCATCACCGCACCGATCGCCACGCCCGCCAGCAGCATCCGCACCGGCGTCACCACCGCCCGGCCCGTCATCCCGACCAGGTAGACCAGCAGCATCGCGACCAAGGCCCCGAGGAAGGCGAACCAGATGTAGGACCACAGCGAGCGCAGCCCCAGGAAAGCGATCGCCGCGACGACGAACAGGCCGGCGCCGGAGTTGATTCCGAGAATCTGGCTGTCGGCCAGGGGGTTTCGGGTCAAGCCCTGGATGAGCGCACCACTGAGCCCCAACGCGATTCCCACCACGATCCCGAGAATGGTGCGCGGGATCCGGAGATCGTGCACGATCCACTGGTCGCCGACATCGGTGTAATCGCTGACGGCGCGCCACACCGTGCCAAGGCCGATGTTCTGCGTGCCGACGGCCAGACTCAGCACACACACCACCGCCAGGGCGGCGACGATGACCGCCAGGCCGACCACGCGGCGGGAGGCGGGGCCGCTCTCGGAGCGGGCCGTGCGTTCGGTGTCGCCACCGACAGCTGTTGCGATGTCCAAGAGTCAGAGCCCGGCGTTTTCGAGGGCGATGTCGTACTCCTCGGCCGCCAGTTTGTCCCCTTTGCCGTCGGCGAGGGCCTGTTCGTACACCGCCAGCATCTCGTCACTGACGGCTTCGTACCGGCGCTCCCAGGTTTCGGAGTCGAAGCGCCAGTAGCCGACGATGTCGTACTGGTCCGGCACCCAGGCGTGGGTGCTGCGCAGGTACTTGCGGACCTCGCGGGTGGCGACCGCTTCCCCGGCGAACCAGCAGTAGCCGCGCCCGTCGGGATGGATGTGAGCACGGACCAACTCGGCCAACCGGCTGGGTGCGTAGCCGTTACCCGTGCCGACCGAGCTGACCACGGGCAGATTCGGCCGCGCCGGGAGATAGGCCAGGTCGGCCGCATCGGCGACTTCGACGATCACCGTCGCGTGCGTACCGTGCGGAAGTTCGTCGATGATCCTGGCCAGGGCGGGCAGCCCGGCCAGATCGGCGATCAGCAACTGCCAGCTGCTGGCCGGCTCCGGCCGATACCAGCTGCGGGCGTGGTCGAACGTCACCTGGTCGCCGATGCGTGCCGTCCGCGCCCAGTCGCTGGCCACCCCACGTTGGTGCAGGACGAAATCGCAGGTGATCTGGTTGGTGTCCGGCCCACGACGGCGGACGGTGTAGTTGCGGCCCGTCTCTTCGTCGGCGGGATCGAAATAAATGCCGAGCGCTTCATCACCGGCCCCCGGCAGCGGCAGTTCGGCCAGGTGGGGCACGTCGAAGACGACGCGCCGCATCCGCGGTCCGATATCGGCGACTCCGGCGACGACGCCACCCACAATCCCCATGCAGTGCAGGCTAACCTAATTCATCTCGCCGGCGGGAAGCGCCCGAGCGCCGTCCCCGACGGTGTCGTCACCAATAAGTCATGGCCAATCGCGCGCGCGGCGGCGAGAATTGGAAGTCGATGCTCAGATGACGAAGCGCAGCCGACTCGCACTGATCGCCGCAGGTTGCCTGGCGGTGACGCTGTCGGGCGGCCTGATCGTGCTCGGCGTGCAGGGACTCGACCGCGTCGACACCGACGACGACGACACTTCATATAGCGAGCAAGCATCCGACCTGTCCGCTCTCACCGAGTCCATGCTCATCGAAGAGAACGTTGTCCCGCCCGTCGCGGGCACCACCTGGGGTCGGATGGTGGCGGTGCCCCGCGGGGTTGCGCCCCCGGTGTCGCCACCGGATTGCGGACTCTTCCTGTCGCAGGCCGAGGCCTCCCAGGAAGGACTGGCGATGCGCTCGGCCAGGGGCACCGCAATCGGCATCGAACTGGCGATCACCGACACCGCGCAGGATCTGGGCGCCCTCGCGCACGAGTGCAGTTCGTTCACCTTCGACGGCGGTCCGACCCAGTCGAGCGTCGAGTTGGCGCCGCTGGATGTTCCCAACCTGCCGGCAGGCACGATCGCCACGGTGATGCATTGCCGGTCGGTCACCGGCGGAAAGACCACCAGCTGGGATATCGCACTGATCGCCGGTTACTACCGCGGTGTCCTGGTCAGCGCGCAGTACACCCCGGGGCCGGTCGGCGGCCCATTCGATCCTCGGCTGGCCGCCAGCCTCCCCGGCATCTACACCGCTCAGATCGAGCGGCTCGACGAGGCTTAGCCGATCACCAGGTCGCCCCATTTCTGCACAACCACCTGGACCGCGCGATCGTTGCGGCGTTGGGAAGTGTTTAACCGAGGTGCCCGCTTAGTCAGCGAATTGCGGTTAGGTAGCCGGTGGCGGTGGGCAGTACCCGTGGTCCTGCAGCTCTTCGCCCTCTGCCAGATCACCGGTCGCACGGTCGACCTGCCCCGCGAGAATCACGAATCCGGGCGTGCCGTCGGGAGCCTCGGTTCCGACCACCACCAGCGTCCGGCTCCCCATATCGCCACGGGCGCCAGGAACACCATCCGCCAAGGCGACGAACGGGTTGACGGCGTCGAGGTTGTCACCTTCGACAGCGATGGCCTGATACGGGTGCCCTGCCAACGGCACCGGGAACGGCGCCCAGCGGCGACCGATATCGCCCGCGTGCTCGTTCAATGCCGACCGCACCGGTGCACTCACACAGTCGATGTGGATGTGCAGCTGGTTCTGCGAACGAGCGTCCGCCGAGTTGATCGCCAGGCTCACCCAGTCCCGCGGGAGCGACCAGCCTGCCCGCTGGTCGACGAAGGTCCTGGCCCGCCAGGCGGCGTCGAAGTAGTTTGCGGCGCCCGGCGCCAGAACCTCGGGGCTCTCGATCCCCGCGATGCGTGCAGTCGGGATGAGAAGGAACTGGTTGTTCCCGACGAGGTCCTTTAACACCGCGTAGCCGGTCTGCTGGCCGGCGTCCTTGCCGCCGCTGAGATCGACTAGTGCGCACGGTGCCGGATCGTCGTGCAGCTGTTCGTCGGGCAGACACTTGTCGTGGACGATGGCCCACAGCGCATTGGGATCCGCGCCTGCGGTGGCGATGGTGGGAACCGAAACAACCAGAACAGCCGCAAGAAGTGCGGTACACCGAGCCGCGATCCGAGACACGCGAGTCAGCGTACGCACGCGGCGAGGCGCAGGCGGCACTGTCGACCGAGGCGGCGACTCATGGCCGATTCCCCTACCGTCACCGGCCGGCGTTGGGGTGACCCGCGAGTCCTATTCTGCGGTTACCGCTTTCAGCTTCGCCAGGGTATCCCGGACCACCACGGGGAAACTTCGCTGATTGCCAGGATCGATCCAGAGCGTGAATGCGACTTTGAACACGGAGATCCCCGCCTCTGCCGTCAGTGTCGCCGCGGGGTCACCGACTCCGCGGCCACGCAAAGCCTCGGCGACCGCCTCGGACAAGGCGGCCATCTTGATCAGCTCGCGCTCCTGCAGGCTCGGATTCGCACTGATCACCGCCTGCCGCTGGCGCGCGTGTTCGATGCGGCCCTCGAAAACACCGACGACGGCGTCGAGGGCCGTCGCGACGGCGTCGATGGGGGCCACCGATTCGGGCGCTCCGGCAACGGCGTCGGCGAGGAGCGCCTGCAGACCAGCTGAACCAGCGAACAGCACCTCACGCTTGTCGCTGAAGTACCGGAAGTACGTCCGCTCGGTCAGTCCGGCGCGCGCGGCGATATCGGCCACCGTGGTCGGTTCGAATCCCCGCTCGCCGAAGAGCTCCAACGCCGCCTTCTGCAGGCGGCCGATCGCATCCGGCTCCCATCGACTCATCCGAGGATAGTAATTGATGACAGGAGCTGACATCAGGACTACGGTGACCATGACAGTAGCTGACATCACTTTGCGGAGGTTCTCATGCGTGTTCTCGTCACCGGTGCGTCCGGCTGGATCGGCTCCGCCGTCGTTCCCGACCTCATCGGCGCTGGTCATCAGGTGGTCGGCCTCGCCAGGTCGGAGGCCTCCGCGCAGGGGCTGACGGCCGCGGGAGCCGAGGCCCTGCGCGGCGACCTGGACGATCTCGATGTCCTGCGCTCTGCCGCAGCGGATTCCGATGGCGTCATCCACCTGGCGTTCAAGCACGACGTCGCCTTCTCCGGCGATTTCGACAGTGCGGTCGAGGCCGATCGTCGCGTCATCGAGGTGTTCGGTGACGCGCTCGCCGGGTCCGACAAACCCTTGGTCCTCGCATCCGGAATCGTCGGGGTGGCACTCGGCACGGTGGCCACCGAGGAGGACGGTCGCGATGTCGACCCGAATACGACAGTCGGCGGCCCAGCAGGTCGGCAAGCAAATGCGGCGCTGGTGCTGGCGCTGGCCCAGCGGGGCGTGCGCTCCTCGGTACTTCGGCTTCCCCCGACCGTCCACGGCGAAGGTGACAACGGCTTCATCCCCCGCGCCATCGACGCCGACCGTGATAAGGGGGTCGCGGGCTACATCGGCGACGGCACCAACCGCTGGCCGGCCGTACACCGGATCGACGCCGCCCGCTTGTTCCGTCTCGCACTCGAAAACGCGCCGGCCGCAACGGTGTTACACGCGGTGGCCGATGAGGGCGTGCCGCTGCGGGAGGTCGCCGAGGTGATCGGGCGACACCTCGACATCCCGGTGACCGCTCTCTCGCCGGAGGCTGCCGGCGAGCATTTCGGTTGGCTCGGCGGCTTTCTCGGTGTCGACACCCCCGCGTCCAGCGCCATCACCCAGGAGCTCATGGGCTGGCGCCCCACCCAGCCGGGGCTGATCGAGGATCTCGACAAGGGCCACTACTTCTGATCGACCAGCAGGCTCCTCATAGCGACGTGCCCTTCTCGTCGCAGCTGCTCCAGTTCGCTTCTGGTCCCGGCCAATTGCCCAGGGCGGACGAGAGCGGACATCGTCGGCTCAACGCCGCCAGAAGTCGTACTCGTCGCGGCCGGGCCGGAATCCGGCCGCCTCGACGATGTCGACGGCCACGTCGAACAGCCGACCCACCCGAAGCGGAACATGGGCGTCGCTGCCGAATGACACCGCACCGCCGCCCTCCTCGTACCACCAGCGCATCAGCGTGGTCGAGGCGAGCGGGCTGGTGGTGTTGAGCTCAAGCGCCCGATCGGAACTCGCGAGCGCGCGGAAGGCCGCCCGGTACTCCTCCTCGAAATCTGCCTCGCGGTACTCCCCCTCGCGGGCGGCGGGCCAGTATCGACGCGGGTAGTCGCAGTGCGCCAGCACCTGGAACACCCCGGAACCCTCGACCAGTCGGAGGAGCTCTTCGAAGTAGTCGCGAACGACGACGTGTGCCGGTAGCTGGCGAAACAGCCGGTCCGCGTAGATCAGCCGGCCGTTGTGCACGACCGAATGCAATGAGCCGAGCACCCGCTCGAAGCGGCCCTGCGCGAGCACGGCCGTCACACTTCCCTCGAAGTGATGCGGCTCGCCGGCTTCGATACCGGAGAGGATGCGCAGGTCCGGGAACATGCCCCGGCATCGTTCGATACTGGCCAGGTATCCCTCGATGTCGATCGCGTGCACCCGTTCACGCTCGGCGATCTCCGCCGGGACATCCGCGGATTGCGCGACATCGCCCGCGGGGGGCGGGTGGTCGTGGTCGCCCCACTCGGTGAAATCGACATGCTCGGTGAACGCGATCGACGGCAGGCCGACCTCGACCGCGCGGCGGCAGGTCTCTTCCATCGACGCGTTGACGCCGGTGTCCCAGGAGAATTCGGAGTGCACGTGATTATCGGCGGGAAGCATCGCGACAATCGTCGCACGGCTGACGCCGCGCCAGTCGGGGCCGGCGCCATCTGATCCGGCCTATTCAGCCAGGTTTCACCCAGCGCCACTGACACAACGACCACGGTTCGGCTGTCGGCAGGGAGTCGCGCACCGCGGTGAAGACCCCAGGCCACTGCACGGCGTCGTAGTCGTCGCCGGAGAGCCAGCCACCGCAGACAACTTTGGGACCCCAGGCGGCGATATCTGCGGCGACGCTGTCGTAGTCGTGCCTGGCGTCGATGTGCACCCAGGCCAGGGAACCGTCGGCGAACAGCGCCGAGGCGGGCACCGATGCTCCGATCACCAGGTGGACCCGGTCGGCGAACCCACAATCGATGATGTTGCGGTGCAACTGCCCCGCGAAGGTGCCCCCGCCGTCGGCGACCGCCGCACCGTGGGCGTTGATCGCACGGCGCCCCTCCGGACCACTGCCGCGGCAGGTGTCGACTCCCACGATCGTGATTCGCCGGCCGTTGGCGGTGACGGCCTCGGCCAGCGAGCACAGGCTCTTGCCCAGATAGTTGCCGACTTCGACGAAGACGCTGCCGTCTGGGAAGTGCGCCACCGCCTCGTCCTGCGCGTCGCGCCACTGGAACCAGCCGGGGATGTCCTGCCAACGCAGAACTGGGGCATGGCCGCCGGCCGGTGCGGTGTCCGTCACGCAGTGCACGTACCCCGTCGTTCGGTCGCGCAATCCGGTCCGCTGACGAACGCTCGGGCAGACTGAAACGATGGACGGACGCTACGCAGTTCGGGGAGCAACCGGCGGGCAACGCGGTGCGGCGCCGACCGGAGCCGGGACGTCGGTCCTGGGAATCATCCGGATCCTCGCCGCGGCCCCGATGGCGGCATCGGCACTGTTGGGTGTGCCCACGGCACCGGCGTCAGCTGCAGCCTGCCCCGATGTGGAGGTGATCTTCGCTCGCGGTACCACCGAAGCGCCCGGCGTCGGCGGGATCGGCCAGTCCTTCGTCGACGATGTCCGGTCGAGGGTCAGCCCGAAATCCGTCGGGGTGTACGCGGTGCAGTATCCGGCGAGTACCGACTTCCCGACCGGGGTGATCGGCATCGGCGACGCCAGCGCCCATATCCAAAACACCGCGGCGAACTGCCCGAACACCAGGATCGTGCTGGGCGGCTACTCGCAGGGCGCCGCGGTGATGGGCTTCGTCACCGCCGATGCGATACCCGCCGGGTCGCCACCCGGCGCACCGTCGCCGATGCCTGCGAGCGTGGCTGACCACGTCGCGGCGGTCGCGCTGTTCGGTAAACCGTCACCCAAATTCATGGCCGCGGTCGAGGAGCCGACCGTCACCATCGGTCCGCTGTACGCAGACAAAACCACCGACCTGTGTGTGCCGGGAGACCCGGTGTGCTCCGACGGCGGCAGCGTCGCCAACCACGGCCGCTATGTGCCGACCGGACTCGTCGACCAGGCGGCGACGTTCGTGGCCGCCCGCGTCTAGCGGCGCCGCACTCGCCTACGCCAAGCGCGGGTCGATCAGATACTTGCTGCCCCGTCCGAGCGCCATATCCTCCAGGCTCTCCACCAGCCGGTCCAGCGGCCGGACCTCGGTGATCAGATCCTGGCCGTCCAGTTGGCCACTCTCGATGAGCCGCAGGGCCCGCTCGACGTAGAGAGGCTCATGATGGAAGACACCCTTGATCGTGTACTCGAAGTAGTGCATATCGTTGGCGTTGAGCGAGAACTCCGCACCGACCGGCGGGCCACCGAACATCACGGCGGTACCACCCGGCCGGATGCATTTGGCGGTCTGCTCCCACACCGCAGGCAGGCCGACGGCTTCGATAGCGACGTCGGCACCCTTCCCGTGCGGGGTAAGTAAGCGCACTGCCGCGGCCACCTCGTCAGTACCTTCGTACTGCGAGATGTCGACAATTTCCTTCGCGCCCATCTTCTTTGCGGCATCCAGACGGAAGGGCGACTGGTCGACGGCGATGACATGTGCCCCACGCAACGTCGCCAATTTGATGAACATCTGACCGATGGGGCCCGAACCATTCACTGCCACAACGTCACCGAGCTCGATTCCACTGACGTACATGCCGTGGACAACGGTCGCCAGCGGCTCCAGTGGAGCCACCGACGCAAAGGCGGTGCTGTCGGCGATCTGATAGGTATTGCGCGCAACGATAGGCGCGGGAATGACGACCTCTTCGGCGAAGGCTCCGTTGAGGAACTGCAGGTTCTCGCACAGGCTCTGCCGGTTGGCTTTACACGCCCAGCAGCCGCCGCACGGCGCGGAGTTCGCGGCGACGACCCGCATTCCCGGCTCGAAAGCGGTGACACCCTCGCCAACTCGGGAGACGACACCGGCGAACTCGTGGCCGAACGGCGCGGGGTAGCTCTTGAACAGCTTGTGGTGACCCCGTCGGTACGCCTTGAGATCGGTACCGCAGGTGGCGGCGCCGTGGACCGTCACGGCGATCTCGCCGGGGCCGGGCTCCCGGGTCTCGACCTCTTCGATCCGCAGATCCCCTGGCCCGTAGAACACTGCGGCTCTCATTCAGGTCATTCCCTTCGTCGGACGGACTTCCCGTCGCCACGCCAAAGATAACATAAATAACGTTTGATTTAACATAGAAAATGGTGACTGATCGGCCACCGGAGGCGAACGTCAGGGAGCGCTCTGCGCCACGGTCACGTCGATGTTCCGCGCCCGAATGGAGGCGACAACCTCATCGGGCGTCTTCGAATCCACGACCACGTGGTCGAATTCGTCGAGGCCGCAGAGCCGGAACATGGCTCGGCGCGCGAACTTCGTGTGATCGACCAACAGCACCCTGCTGCTGGCGGCGCCCATCATGGCCCTCTTGATCGAGACGGTGTCCTGCTGCTGGTGGTAGCAGGCGTCGCCGATCACCGCGGAGGTGGACATGACCAGAACATCGGCATGCAGGGTCGAGATGGCATCGACGGCCATCTGGCCCATGAACGCGTTGCACCAGCTTCGATACTCGCCGCCGATGAGGACGAGCTGGATGTCCTCGACGTCGACCAGCGAGTTGGTCACACTCAAGCTGTTACTCACCACCGTCAACGGCGCTCTGGCCCCGAGGTGATCGAGCAGTGGTAGCAGCGTCGTGGAATCATCCAGCATGACGGTCTGCCCAGGCTGGATGAACTCGAGCGCAGCGGCCGTGAGTTCCACCTTCTCCGAACGCTGTTGAGCTCTGCGATAGGCGTCATTGGACTCGACCGTGCTCGACGGTAGGGCCGTTGCCGCCCCCCGCGATTTGCGGAGCACGTTCTGGGCTTCGAGCTGATCCAGGTCGCGATGCACCGTCATCACGCTGACGTTCAACGTCTTCGCCAGGTCCTCGATGGTCATCGTCCCGGCCGCCATCACCGCCTCGGTCAGAAGTCGATGGCGCTGCGCTTGCCGAGACGCCGCTTTGCCATTCTGGCCGAGGCTGTCCATCTGCCCGGCTCCTCCCCGTCTGGCCCGCCTGGTGATCGCTCCAGAGCCTATCGACTGGCGGCTAATTCTCGTTCGCCAAATCTCCAGTCTGGATATTCTTGTCGATCAGCTCGGGCAGTCGATCCAGGAGCGCCTGCCTATCGGTGACGACATTGCGCAGGACCTCGTCGATATTGGTGCTGTTGACCGGCGGCATGACGTACCGCAGATTCTTTTCGACAGTCTCACCCTTGGCGATCTTGTTGGCCACCGCCAGGCCGTCCGCGAGCTCAATTGTGCCGTTTTGCAAGGAAGTCCCGATGAACTCACCGCTCTTCACGGCCTGCAGACCGTCCTCGATACCGTCGATGCCGACGATGGGGATCTTCACCCCGGCTTCTTTGGTCGCCTGCAACGCACCCAGGCCCATATCGTCATTCTGGGCGACGATCCCGTCGATCTGGTTGCCGAAGGCCGTGATCCAGTTCTTCATCTTGTTGACGGCTTCGTCGCGGGTGTTGTTCCCGGTGTCCATCGCGAGCACCTTGATCCCGGGATTGGCATCGAGCACCGCCTTGTTGCCGGCCGTTCGGTCGATCTCGTATGAGGCACCGAGCTTGGTCTGCAGGACGACAATGTTTCCCTTGCCACCGAGGTGATCGACCATCTGCTGCATCTCCTGCTTGCCCGCCGCGACGTCGTCGGGCAGCACCGTGGCCGCGAGCTTGGAGTCGTCAGAGAGGGCGGCGTTGACCGCGAGCACCGGGATTCCCGCCTGATTGGCCTTGTCGACCTGGGGTTGCAGCGAGTCGGCCTGCACCGGCACCACAATCAGCGCGTCGACCTTTTGCTGGATGAACTGTTCGACCTGATTGGCCTGCGTGTTGACGTCACTCCCGGCCGATTTCCAGACCAGGTCGATGTTGTTGGCATCGGCGTAACGCTGCATGCCCTGCTGGCCTTCGGTGATGAACGAACTCATGTCGTAGACAGTCACACCGATGGTCTTACGACCGTCGTTGGCGCTGGTGTCCCCGGCGCCACATCCGGTCAGGGCTCCGACGAGCGCCGTCGCTCCGACGAGCCCCGCCATCACTCTTGTTCGCTTCACATTCATATGTGATATCTAACATTACTGACGTGATCTAGAGCAAGTATTTGTTGTTATGTGGCTCTGGTCACCGCCGCTTCGGCTGGCCGTAGGTGCCGAACTTCTCGACGACGACAGCCAACTGGTCGGGCGTGATCTCCTTGGGCACACCCACGCTGGAAGCCCGCAACCAGACATCGCACAACCACTCCAGCTGACTGACCTTGTCGTAAGCGTGGGACAGCGAATTCGAGAACGCGATGGTTCCGTGATTGGCCAGGATGCAGGCGCTACGGCCCTCCAGTGCGGTCGCCATGGCATCCGCCAGTTCGCCCGTCCCGTACGTGCAATAGGGGGCGACCCGGACCTGCCCCCCGAACATCGCCGTCTGATAGTGCACCAGCGGGACGGCATCGCGCAGCAGCGAAAGTGCTGTTGCCGCAACCGAATGCGTATGAACCACAGCTGCCGCGTCGAAATCCCGGTAGCACCGCAGATGCATGGGCAGTTCGGTGGTGGGAGTGAGATCACCCGTGACAACGGTGCCGTCCAGGCGCACCACGGGGATGTCCTCGGCCGTCATCGTCGCGTAGTCCACCCCCGATGGCGTGGCGCAGACCAGATCGCCGACGCGGATAGAGACATTCCCAGACGTTCCGACCACCAAGCGATCCGTGGTCATCCGCTTGGCAACCCGGACGACCTCCTCGCGCGCCTCGTCGAGAGCTGCTCCAGAATCGGGCATGTCATCACGTCACTTCCGGTGTCGGTGTGGGTTGTCGGCGAACAGGTCCGTTTATAACAGATGACATGTTATAACTAACACCATGGAGAGCGACAAGACCGTGACCGGCGCTCGCGATCTGCTCTTGGCGGTCGACTGCTCCACCAGCGGCGCGAAGGCCGTGGTGTTCACCGCAGACGGGCATTCGGTGTCCTCGGGCAAGCAGTCGTTCGACCTGCAACGCCCAGCGCCGGGTCGGCACGAGCAGAACGCCGACGACTGGTGGAGCGCGACCTCCGCCGCCATCGCACGCGCTGGCACCGATATCGACACCACCCGGATCGCCGCTGTGGTCGTGACCCATCAGCGCGAGACGTTCGTCTGCCTCGACGACCACGGCAGGCCGATTCGCCCGGCCATCGTCTGGGCCGACGGCCGTTCGGTACCGCAGGTGACCCAGTACGGGTCGGACGAGACACACCGCATCTCCGGACGCGTCCCCGATATCACTCCGTCGATCTTCAAGCTGGCCTGGCTCAAGGAGCACGAGCCCGAAACCCTCTCGCGCAGTGCACGAATCGGCGATGTCTCGGCGTTTCTCAACGCAAAACTGACCGGCCGCTGGGTGACGAGCGCCTCCAGCGGCGATTCGATGGGGCTGATGGATCTGTCCACGCAGCGGTGGTCGGAGCCGCTCTGCGCGATCGCCGGCGTACTGCCTTCACAACTGCCCGAGATCGTCGCACCGGGCAGTGTTATCGGCTCCCTCGCTCCCGAGACTGCCGAACTGCTCGGTCTGCAACGGGGCACCCCCGTCGTAGCAGGTGCCGGCGACGGGCAGTGCGCAGCCCTGGGTACGGGTTTGTCGGAGCCGGATGCGATGTACCTGAACGTCGGTACCGCTCTGGTCGCCGGGTACGCCTCCCCGGACTATCTGTGGTCGCGGCGCTACCGGACAGTGCTCGATGCGCCGGGCGACGGCTACCTACTCGAGACGTTCACTCAGTCGGGCACCTATCTGGTGTCGTGGTTCGTCAACAGATTCTCGCCGTCTCTGATGGCCGAAAATTCCACCGGCGGATGCGAAGTCGCGGACGAACAAGACCTGGAAGAGCGGGCGGCCGTCATCGCGCCCGGCTGCGAAGGCCTGGTCGCGCTGCCCTACTGGAACGGCGCGCAGACACCCTACTGGGACGGCGACGCCCGCGGAGCTGTCATCGGCTGGTCGGGCGTGCACACCGGTGCCCACCTTTACCGGGCGCTACTGGAAGGGATCGCGTTCGAGATCCGCCTGCAGATCGACGGGGTCGAGGCTGATACCGGCGTCCAGGTCACCCACTTCCTGACCACCGGCGGCGGGTCGCGAAGTGCGATGTGGTCGCAGCTCATCGCCGACGTGACGGGGCGTCGCCTGGAAGTCTGTGCCGAGTCGGAGACCACCGCGCTAGGGGCGGCGATGCTCGCCGCCTGCGCGACCGGAGTCCATCCCGACCTGGCCACTGCTGCACAGAAAATGGCCAGGACCGAGCGGACCTTCAGCCCCCGGCCCGAGCTCACCGACACCTATGAGTCGCTCTATCAGCGCTACGCCACTCTCTACCCGAGCCTGCGCACTCTGTTCCAACCCTGAGCCGAGGGGCCCCAGCGACGGGATCGATGATCGAGTACCTAGGTCAGACCCATCTGGCTCCAAGCTTGAGTGCGTTGACTGA
Source organism: Mycolicibacterium komossense (assembly GCF_025822605.1). GTDB lineage: Bacteria > Actinomycetota > Actinomycetes > Mycobacteriales > Mycobacteriaceae > Mycobacterium > Mycobacterium komossense. Next base: position 54,342 of record NZ_JACKTY010000031.1, read on the forward strand.
TCTCATGCACGTCTTCCTCGTCACCAACGCCGGCACCGAATCGGGCCGCCGCATCGCACGTGATCTGCTGCTCGCCGGCCACCGGGTGGTGGTCACCGACATCTCGGCCACGTCACTCGTGCGCATCACCCACGGCTACAGCTCAGACCGCGTCCTCGCGATCGCCGCGGACACCTCGGACTCGGACCAGGTGCGCCGGCTGATCGAGCGCGCCGAAAGTCGTCTCGGTGCCATCGACTTCGTCGTCTCTCCCGACGGGGTCAGCAGGCGCTACCAGCAGTCGAACTCCTTAGCCGCATAACGCAATTGGTCAGATATCGGATGTCGTATATCTGGTCTTGACCGGTGGGGCGGCCAACAGCGGGGGCAGATCGGTGATCTTTCCCTCGCCGGCCCGAAAGCTGCGGTAGGCCTCATCGTGTTCGACGGACTCCCAGCTCTCGTAGATGACCCAGTGGCCCGGATCGTCCTCGTCGATGAGCACGTCGGTAGCGAGGTTTCCGTCGAAAGCGCGGGTCTTGACCAGCTCGCGACGAAACACTTCGGCTGCCTCGGCGACTGATTCGGCTTTGATTCTCAGCTCGAGAAGGACGGTGACCGGCATGGCATATCTCCTGACAATCTGGGGCGCGTGGTCGCCCTCAGCCTAGTCCGACTACAACGCGCGGTACGACCCCTGCACCGCCACGCCGCCAACCGGCGGCTGAGGGTCGCTAATTGCTGACGTCGCCGAGCCTGCCGCGGGACAGCAATGTCCTTGCCGCGGAGATGATTACCGGTATGGTCGACAGACACGCGATGGCCAGGACGATCAGTTCGACGTGCTGTTCGACGAACGGTATGTTGCCGAGGAAGTAGCCCACCAGAGGCAGGCCGACGCCCCAGGCCGCGCTGCCCAGCGCACTGAAGATCACCAACGTCCGGTAAGGCATACCGGAGATGCCCGCGACTACCGGTGCGAATGTCCTTACCACACCAATGAATTGGCCAATCACAAGGGTTTTGGCGCCATACTTGACGAAGAACTCGTGCGACGACGTCAGATAACGCTGTTTGAAGAAGCGCGCATCACTCTTCTTGAACAGCGCAGGCCCCAGCCGTCGGCCGATGAGATACGCGCACTGACCACCGAGGAAGGCCGCGGCGGCCGCACACGGCGTCAGAGTCCAGATATCGACCGCCGGAGCCGCCTGCGCGGCGATCACCCCTGCGGTGAACAGCAAGGTGTCGCCCGGCAGAAACGGAAAGAGCAAGCCGGTCTCGATGAAAATGATCACCACGACACCGATAAGGACGGCCGCCCCGAAGGGACCGTCCTGACCCAGCCAGAACATCGGGTCGAGCAGCGCGGGCATGGCGACGGCCGAGGTCACGATCGCGAAGCTACCGTCGCCGCATTGCGAATCGGGAAACTGTGCGCGAATGGCGCTTCAGACTGGCTCCATGGCTCCGACGGTGTCCCCGATTCCTGGGTGACCTCCCAACGGCCACCGGGGGTGCCGGTGGCCGTTCGGTTTCCGTGATATCTCAGTTGATCATCACAGCGGGATCCACTGATTGAGGAACCAGAAGCCCCAGCCCATGCCGTTACCGGCGGGCATCGGCTGAACCTGCTGGCCCATCCACTGGAACGGCTGATGGTCCTGACGCGCCTGATCGATATTGCGGTGCTGCCAGTCGACGGGTCCGTTGTTGTTGTTCTGCCAGCCAGGACCGTTGTTGTTGTTGTTGTTGTTGTTCTGCCAGCCAGGTCCGTTGTTGTCATGCCCGCACTGAGGTTGGTTCCACCCACCACAGCCGGGATCTGCGGCCGCCGTGCCGGCCCCGACGCCCAACAGTCCTGCGACACCTACTCCGGCGGCCAGTGCGGTGGCACACGCCATGCGCTTGAGGTTCATAGTCAACTCCATTTCTCTACTTGCCATTTCGCGCTACGAGGTTCGCTGCACAGTGTGAGGTTAACTACGGCAGTTGGGTCCACCCTTTAGCTGCGCTAGGCGCCCGCTGTGGATTAGGTAACGAGACGAGAACCATTCGCTCTCAATATGGCTGAGCGTAAACGCCTTTCACCTGCAAAGACCGGTGACATCGCAGGTGAGCACTACAAAGCAGCCGAGAATTCGCTGTCGGTTCACCTGCCGAGATGCTGCGGAGTTACTGGAGGAGGTTTAGCTGGAGCCAAAGGGGGTACGCCGTGACGCCACGGTGACCCGTTCGACCGGATGGTCCTGCTACCTGCGCCGATCGGCCAAGACCGCATAGAGGTGCATGGGCACGGCCAGACCGGTCGCCATCCCGCTGATGATCAGTGCCGCCACCGCGCCGTCGGAGGTCAGGGTGGTGAGCAGCTCCGAGGTCGGCGCTGTCGCGAACTGCACCAGCCCGGCCAGCATCCGGAACACGTAGACACCTGGCACCAGGGCGACAACGGAGGCAAACCCGATGGCGGCGAACGGTATTCGCAGCGAGTGCGATATCGGGATCAGCAGCGTGCCCGTGATCAGGCAGGAGATGAGCGCAGCGGTGGCGATATCGGTGTGCCACACGGTGAGCGCCCACCAGTGAGTGGCGTGACCGAGCATCCCCACCGCGACGGGCCAGCCGATCATCCGGTACGGCATCGAGAAGAACACCGGATACGAGCCGGCGGCGACCCCCGCCGCCAGCACGTCGACGTAGAGCGGTACCGCGGCGCCGGTCTGGGCGACCGACAGGCTGCGACCATCGGCGGCCAGCCCGATGATCAGCCCGGCAGCGATCGCCGACAGCACCAGGGCGGCGTAGCCCAGTCGAGCGATGCCCAGCGTCATCCGCAGGTCGAGCAGATCCAGGGCGCCGTTGAGGATGTGCGGTCCTGGCACCAACACCATCGCCGGGCACAGCACCACCAGGCTCAACGCATCGTCATGGACGGCGGCGACTCCGATCAGCCCAGCGATCAGCGCGGCCACAAATCCCTGGGTGAGGATGCCGAAACCCAAGCGGCCCAAGCCCCGTCGGGTTAAGCCGCCGAGCGCTGCGCTCAGCGCAGCCATCACCACGGTGACGGGATGGTGCGCGCCGAAGATCACCGCGAGCGCACCCGCCCCGGTGGCGCAGGCAGCGGCGAAGACCAGGAAGTTCGACACCGATTCCTGGTGCGCCGCCGCCAGTTCCCGCCGCACCACCGCCGGGTCCAACGGACCGTCCTGGGCGCGGTCGACCGACGCCATGGTCGCGGCGACCCGGCGCATACTGACGGCAGTCGGCGAGACGGCGGCCACCCGGATGGTGTTACGTGGCCCGACGAGCAGGAGCGATGCCCACGCCGGGATCAGCGTGCTGGACGTGCCCAGGCCCCGGTTCAGCCGTTCGACCGCGGTCAGCGTCATCGTGGTGGATTGGCCGTTGACGTACAGCAGGGTGGCGGCGTCCAGCACGATGTCGATCGCGTCGTCGGACTGATCACCGCTGGGCATCAAGCGCCACCCGGTCCGTCGCCCACCATCTTCAGCGCGTTGACGTTGGCGTCGAACTGCTCGGCGGTGACGTGACCGGAGGCCACGGCGGCCTCCCGCAACGTGGTGCCGTTGGCCAGCGCATCCTCGGCGATGTGTGCGGCGTTCTGGTAGCCGATCACCGGGCTCAGTGACGTGACCAGCATCAGGCTTTCCGCAACGTACTTCTCGATCCGCTCGGTGTTGAGCGTGGTCCCGCGGACGGAGTAGTCCAGGAATTTCTCGCAACCATCGCCGAGGATCCGCGCGGAATGCAGGAAGTTGTTGATGATGACGGGCCGCATCGCATTGAGCTCGAAGTTGCCCTGCGATCCGGCGATCGAGACCGCGGTGTCGTTGCCCATCACCTGAATGGCGATCATCACCAACGCTTCACACTGCGTGGGGTTCACCTTGCCCGGCATGATCGACGAGCCGGGTTCGTTGGCCGGCAGCAGCAGTTCACCGAAGCCGCAGCGCGGGCCGGACGCCAGCCAGCGCATGTCGTTGGCGATCTTCATCAAAGCGACCGCGAGACCGCGCAACGCGGCATGGGCCCGCACCATCGGGTCGAGCGAGCCCAGGGCGGCGAACTTGTTGGGGGCCGTCACATACGCCACACCGGTCAGTTCGGCGAGCTCGGCTGCGACGTCCACGCTGAAACCCGCGGGCGCGTTCAGGCCCGTCCCGACTGCGGTGCCACCGACGGCCAGTTCCAGCAATCCTTCCCGCGCATGAAGCAGATCGCCGATACAAGCAGCCAGCTGCGCGGCGTACCCGGACCATTCCTGCCCGACGGTCAGCGGGACGGCGTCCTCGAGATGCGTGCGGCCGATCTTCACGACATCGCTCCACCGCGCCGCCTTGGCCGCGATTTCCTGTTGCAGCGCCTGCACTTTGGGGATCAACCGGTCGTCGAGTTCGGTGACGGCAGCGATGTGCATGGCGGTGGGGAAGGTGTCGTTACTGCTCTGCCCCATGTTGACGTGGTCATTCGGGCCGACCGGTCTTTGGGTGCCGAGCTCGCCGCCGAGAAGCTGGATGGCCCGGTTGGACAGGACTTCGTTGACGTTCATATTGCTCTGGGTGCCGGAGCCGGTCTGCCAGACGAAGAGCGGGAACTCGCCGTCGAGTGCGCCGGCGATCGCCTCGTCGGCTGCCTGCACGATCACCTTCGAGCGCCAGTCAGCCAGGCGGCCCGCACGTTCGTTGACCAGCGCGCAGGCCTTCTTCACCAACCCGTAGGCGCGGTACACCTCGATCGGCATGTGGTCGTTGCCGATCGAGAAGTGCAGCAGGGAGCGCTGAGTCTGCGCACCCCAGTACCGGTCTGAGGGCACGTCGACAGCGCCGAGGCTGTCGAACTCGCTGCGCGTACCGGTCGCGGCCAATCCGACCGGCACGTCGGTGTACGAGGGGGGCTGGTCCTCAGCGGTTTCCGCCATCGTGTTGCCCTTTCGTGTCTGTGCTGCGGGTGAGGTGGCAGTGCACCCCGAAATGATCGGACGGGAACACTCGCGGTTGGGCATCCGAGATCGGTTGGGTGCCGAGCAGGTCGATACCCGCGGGCGACCACCGCGATCCTTTCAGGAGCACCCGGTCGAAGCGAACCTGACGATGCTCGGTCTTGCTGTCGAATCGCATCAGATTGATCGACGTGTCTTCGGTGTAGCCGTCGTCCTGGGGGCGCAGGACCGGCCAGAGATCGCGATAGCCGGCGCCGATCCGATGGTTCTCGGTGTCGCGCATGTTGAAATCCCCCAGGAGCACGACGTCGGGGAAGCGCCTCAACACCCGGGAGATCCGCCGCAGCTGCCACGCCCGCAGCCACCAGGACGACCTTCCGCTGTCGAGATGGATCGAACCGATGACCTGGGGCCGGCCGTTGATCGTGAACTCCGCCGAAAGGAAGCCGCGGGCCGCTCTGGTCGGCAGCGGGGTGTAAGTGGCGCGGTTGATCGGCAACCGCGACAGCATCAGCATCCCGTAGTTTCCGTGTGCACCACCGGCGACGACGGCGCGCAGATAGCGCTCCCGGATCCACGGCTGCGCCAGGAAAGCGGTCACCGCCGCCGGGGTCACTTCCTGGAACACCATGACATCCGGGGAGATTCGGGACAGCAGCTCCGTGATCGCCCGGTACCGCTCGTCGGCGAAATACGGTTTGAACCAGATGTTGAAGGTGGACAGTGTCAGCGCGTCACAGTCGACTGCGCCTGCGGCGCCGATATCGGTCCATTGCTGGGTCTGCGAGTCGAACTTCCCGACGGAAACATTGCTCTGGCGGTAGCTCACACCGTTCTCACTGCTCGGGTCAGGTGGCCTCGGGGTCCTCTTCGATCGCGATGACGAAATCGTCTCCGTGTTCGTTGACACCGGCGATTACCGCGCCGTCCACCGCCTGTGCAGCGTAACGCTGCCGCACCATCGTCGGATCGTTGCGGAGATATTCGACCGTCGTGACGGCCCCGGAGATCGCCACGACGTCGAGTGCTTAAGTAACAGACGACGAGAGGAACACCGCGATGCGTGCCATCCAGATCACCCGGCTCGACGGGCCAGAAGCAGTCGAGCTCGTCGAACTCGACGAGCCACACGACGACGGCAAGGTCGTCATCGACGTCCACGCGGCAGGTGTCGCCTTTCCTGATGCACTGCAGTCCCGCGGTCTCTACCAATACAAGCCTGAGCTGCCCTATGTGCCCGGGGCGGAGATCGCGGGCGTGGTGCGCAGCGCCCCCGCCGGTGCGCATGTCGTCGCCGGCGACCGGGTGGCCGGTCTGACGATGCTCTTCGGGGCGATGGCCGAAGTGGTGACGCTGGAACCGGAGCGGGTCTTCGCACTGCCCGATGCAGTTTCGTTCGAGGCCGGCGCCGGCATCCTGTTCAACGACCTGACCGTGCACTTCGCCCTGCGGGAACGCGGCCGATTGCGCACAGGTGAGACGGTGCTGGTGCACGGGGCGGCCGGCGGGATCGGCACCTCGACGCTGCGGCTGGCACCGGCCTTCGGCGCCACCCGGACGATCGCGGTGGTGAGCAGCGCTGAGAAGGCCCAGGTGGCCACTGCCGCCGGCGCCACCGACGTCGTCCTGGCCGACGGATTCAAAGACGCGGTCAAGGACCTCACCGACGGCCGTGGTGTCGACATCGTCGTCGACCCGGTCGGCGGCGACCGGTTCACCGACTCGCTGCGCTCGCTGGCGCCGGGTGGACGGCTGCTGGTGGTCGGCTTCACCGGCGGCGAGATCCCCACCGTCAAGGTGAACCGGTTGTTGCTCAACAACGTTGACGCCGTCGGCGTCGGCTGGGGCGCCTGGACGATGACGCACCCCGGCTATCTCGCCGAACAGTGGGCGGAGCTGGAACCGCTGCTGGCCTCCGGTGCGGTGCCCGCCCCGGAGCCGGACGTCTACCCGCTGGAGCGCGCGGGCGAAGCGATCGCGTCACTGGAGAACCGGACTGCCAGAGGCAAGGTCGTGCTCAAAGTCCGGTAGCACTGCCGTGGCGGTAACCGGCGGTGGCGAGGACCACGACCAACGGCGCCACCGTCAACAGCGGCGTCGCAATGGGCACGGTCAGCAGCAGGAGGCCGCCACCTGCCGCACCGGCCACGGCCGCGACCAGCGACGCGACCCCCGCGGTATCGCTGTGTGGCCCAGGTCGGCCCAGCCAGCCGGCGATCAGGCTGGTGAGAGTGCCGGTCAGGTAGGTGGTGGCGACGGCCGCGCCCAGCCCGCGCATGGCAGCGCTCTGCATGCCCATACTGCCGGCGGCGGCCGCGAGTAACGCCAGTTGCGTGTTTCCGGCAGGAGCGGCGCGGGTGAGGACCCAACCGATGGCCAGGCCGACCAACACCGCCAACTGCACAGCCAATGTCACCGTCACCCGCCGCGGCCACAGCGCACCGACCTCACGGTCTACGCCCACGATCCGGGTACCCAGGGCGACCCCGACGATGTAGCTGGCAACGGCGATCGCGGTATGGATCAGGATGCCGGTGTCGAGGCGCGCCACCCCCAGCCCCATCAGCGCGAGGTTGCCCGTCATCACGCTGGCGAAAACCCCGCCCAGATGGGTGAGCGTGAGAACATCGAGCGCACCGGTACCGAAGGTCAGGGCGGCGGCCACCGCCACCGGCCACCGCGGGCCACTCAACCCCAGATGCAGGAACCGCGCCGACGCCACCGTCGGATCGTTGCACGACTATCGGCGAGGGGCGACGGCACGCGCCATTCCCGCACAGATCAGCACCCCGCACAGTGGTAGCGCGAACGCGGTGTTCAAAGAGACGCAGTCGGCCAGCCAACCGATGACGCCAGGCCCGGCCAGGACGGCCAGGTAGCCGGTGCCGACCACCCTTGACAGCACGCGTCCCGAGCCACCCCCCACGTTGCCTGCGGCGGTGAACACCTGAGGCACACCGCCGGACAGCCCGAGGCCGACCACCACCCAGCCGACGAGGGTCAGCGCCAGGAACGGCGAGGCCATCACGATCGCGAACCCCGCCGCGGCAGTCGACGCGCACCAGCGCACCACCTGCACCGGCCCGACCCGCTCCACGATCCGGTCGATGGTGAAGCGCACCACAGTCATCGCCGCGACGAAGCCGCCCAACGCCAACGAACCGATCGACGGGCTCGCGCCGAGATGCTGCTGAGCGTGCAGACTGCTCCAATCCATCGCCGAGCCCTCCGCCATCAGAAGAAGAAACGCGAGGACGCCGAGGATCACGACCCGGCGGCGGGGCGGTGCGTCGTCGTCGCCAAATTCGGCATCCTCAGCCTGCGCACTGGACGACGGGGTCCGACGGCGCAGCAGGATCACCGCAGCCAGCCCGACCACCACGAGTGCGATGACCGCGATCACTAGTCCCGTCGCGAAAACCCCTGCAGCGAGGGCGAAACCGGCTGCGCCGAGCAGCGCGCCGAGGACGGTGCCGATGGAGAACACCGCATGAAACGCCGCCATGATCGGCCGGCCGTAGTCACGCTCGACGTCGACTGCGGCGGCATTCATCCCGACTTCGGCGGTACCTGTCGCGAAGCCGAGGAGCACCGCGCCCGCCGCCGCCCATGGCCAGGTGCCCGCCGCCAGCGGAACCAGCAGTGCCAGCGCCATTCCCGCGACACCCAGGACGCCGACGGGGCCGCTGCCGAACCGGTCGACGAGTTTGCCGCTGACCTGCATGCCGACCAGCGCGCCCGCGCCGAGCATCAACAGGATGACGCCCAGCAGCGACGTGGAAATGCCGGTGGTTTGCTTGACCGACGGTAGATGCACCGCCCAGGTGGCGGTCACCAGCCCGAACGACGCAAACAGGCAGAACACGGCCGCGCGGGCACGCACCAGGCGACGAAGCTGGTCGGCTTCGGTGACCATGACTCGAGTTCCCCACATCATCGCCAGTTCGGGCCCGGTTGGCGCCCCCAGGAGATTACGCCAGAAGCCCGCCGATACCCGCCTCGTCCGACTCGGCCACGACATCGACGTTTGGGATCGCACCGGCCGGGGCACCTGTGCAACGGTGACCGAAGAACAGCGAGCCCCAGCGGTTTTGTTCGACGTCGACGGCACCCTGGTCGACTCGAACTACCTACACGTCCACGCGTGGGCACGAGCCTTCGCCGAAGTCGCCATCCCGGTGGAGACCTGGCGGATCCACCGGTCCATCGGCATGGACGGAGCCGAATTGATCTCATCGCTCTCCGGCGGCGCGGACGACGAGGTGGCCGAGCGGTTGACGGACCTGCACTCGCAGTACTACCAGGAGAGCACGTCTGCGCTGCGACCCCTGCCGGGTGCCCGCGAACTTCTGGACCGGGTGGCGTCGCTGGGCCTGCAGGTGGTGCTGGCCACTTCAGCTCCCGGAGATGAATTGGCAACCCTGCGTAAGGTTCTCGACCGTGATGACGTGATATCCACCGCGACGTCGTCCGGCGACGTCGCGGCCGCAAAACCTCGACCCGACATCGTCGAAGTCGCCCTTGACCGAGCCGGGGTCTCTGCGGGCCGGGCGGTGTTCGTCGGCGACGCCGTGTGGGATGCCGAGGCGAGCGGCCGCGCCGGGGTCCGGAGTATCGGGGTGCTCAGCGGCGGCATATCCCGCGCTGAGCTCGAAGAAGCCGGTGCCAGCGCCGTTTTCGAGAATGCCCTCGCACTCTGCGCGCAGATAGAGGACAGCCCGATCGGGCAGCTGCTGTCAGGCGGCCGCTGACCGGAGCGCGGCCAGCAGGGGGCCGGCGGCTTCCTTACCGCTCGACCGATTTGTCACCCGATACCGCTGCGCTACTCAGCCAGCGGTCGGAGGCACCCCGAGCGCCAGCACCGCAGCATCGTCCTGCAGCCCGCTGCCGAACCCCACCAGCAGTGCGTGCAAAGCACTTACGATCTCCGTCGCGCTGCAGGGCGCATGGTCGCCCGCGAAAGACAGCAGCGCATTGTCATCGTCATAGCGCGTGGCGCCTACACCCGTGCGGGCCTCGGTCAGCCCATCGGTATACAGCACCAGGGTGTCGCCGGGACCGAGATGGAACTGGCGGGAAACGAAGCGGGGGCTCGGGAGGAGACCGATGGGATGACCGCCTTCGGTCTCGATATAGCGCGCGGTGCCGTCGGCGTTCAGTACCAACGCCGGCGGATGACCGCCCGCGGCCATGTCCACGCCAAAACCGTTGTCCACCTTGCTCAGAACGCCGAAGATGACGGTACAGAACCGAGGATCGTCACCATGGAATTCCGGCCTCAACACGGTGTTCAGATTCTGCAGCACCGCGACCGGATCATCGTCGAAGACCGCAGCAGCCCGCAGCGTGTACCGCGTCAGCGATGTCACCGCGGCCGCACCGGGCCCCTTGCCCGACACATCGCCGAGGAAGAAACCCCATTTGCCCGATGACAGCGGAAAGAGGTCGTAGAAGTCACCGCCCACCTCGTCGTCGGATTCCGGGTGGTAGTAGGCGGCGGTCTCCAGGCCGTCGGGCGGGAACAGGATCGGCGGGAGTAGGGAGCGCTGCAGCGTCGTCGCCAGCACCTGCACCCGGGCTTGTTCATGCTCGGCCCGTTGACGCGCCTCCAACAGTTCCCGCTCATAGGAGCGGCGATCCCGCGCGTCCTGCGCCGTGATCCGCACCAGGACCGGAGTTCCGTCGTCCCCTGTTTTGACGTTGGCAGTGACGAACACCGGTAGTCGGGTGTTGTCAGCGGCGACCAGATCCACCGCGATCCCGCTGATCTGGTGCTGCGTGTGCAGCAGTGGGCTGAAGTGGGTCTCGTAGTGAATGCGAGCACCGACGGTGAGCAGGTCGGTGAACGGAATGCCCAGGAGGGCCGCCCGGTCCTGCCCCAGCCAGTCGGCCATCGTCGCGTTGATCCGCGCTATCCGGCCGTCCGGCCAGACGAGCACGTGGCCACACGGCGCATTCTCGTAGTAGTCCTCGATGTCGACGTCAACGCTGCTCGGCATCAGGCCTGGCCGGCGAACGCGGCGATGGCGGCCGCGGTCGCCTGCGGGGCGCTCAGGTGGGGGCAGTGGCCCGTCGCGTCGAGGGTGATCAGTGTGCTGTCGGGGATCTGCTCGTGTACGTAGGCGCCGACCTCGCGGGGCGCCAGCGTGTCGTGTGCGCACTCGATGACCAGGGATGGCACCGGGACGCGGAGCAGGTCGGCCCGGTTGTCCGACAGGAACGTGGTGCGCGCGAACACCAGCGCCTTGGCGGGGTCCGTCCGGCAGAAGCTGTCGGTCAGCTCCTGGCCGAGTTCCGGCCGGTCGGGGGTGCCCATGATGTTCGGCGCCATCGACTGCGACCACCCGAGGTAGTTGCTCTCCAGGGAGTCCAGTAACTCGTCGATATCGGCACGGGAGAAGCCGCCGCGATAACCGTCGTCGTCGAGGTAGCGCGGCGAGGGAGTCAGCAGCACCAGCTTGGCGAAACGGTCCGGTTCGGCCGTCACGGCGAGCACCCCGATCATCGCCGCAACGGAATGCCCCACGTAGACGACGTCGCGCAGATCGAGCTCCCGCACGATGTCCACGACGTCCGACGCGTACCCCAGCAGTGAGCTGTAACGCTCGGCGTCCCACGCCGACGGGTCCGATGCACCTGCCCCGACGTGGTCGAAGAGCACGATCCGGAACATCGGGGCCAATCGCTGCGTCACCAGCCGCCACAGGTTCTGGTCGCACCCGAAACCATGCGCCAGCATGACGACCGGACCGTCCTCGACCCCGACGATCCTGACGTTGTTGCGGGTGTACACATCCACGGTGTCGATCCTCCCACTCGGCATGCCGGTGACTGCATCGCTCGGAAAAACAGCGCCCTATCCGGCTCCGATAGGCTGGCCAACATCGTTTCGCCTGGGGTTGAGCTGACAGCCGCCGGTCCGCGCCCACAAACACGGTGGGTATGTGCACAAAGTGAGGTTCGCGTGGCATTCGGGGTCGAGCAGACTTGGGTTGGACGGACTGCGGTGCTATCGGTTCGCGGGGATATCGACGCGCTGACCGCACCGCAGTTGACCGAGAAGATTCTCGACGTGTCCGCCGAACAGCCGTCGGTGATGATCATCGACCTTTCCGCAGTGGAGTTCCTGGCATCCGCCGGGATCACGGTGCTGGTATCGGCGCACGAGTACGTCACGTCGAAGGTCAATGCCGGGTTCGCGGTCGTCGCCGACGGTCCGACCACCAGCAGGCCTCTCAAGCTGATGTCGATCGATTCGATCATCCGGCTCTTCCCCCAGCTGCAGGACGCGCTCGAGGCGAACGCCGACTCCTGACCCGAGGCCTGGGTTTCGCCGGGCGCGAATGTGGAGACTCTGGTTCTTGATAACCACGACGCTCGGAGGCTCTGGCATGGAACAGACCAACACTCCCCCACCGACGCCGAAAGACGCGACCAAGGCGACGGCGGAACAGCGCGAGCTGCAGGACCAATTGGATCATCAGAGCGACGATCCGAACGCACCCGGCGGGCACGAGACCCGCCGCCAGATCGCCGATGAGTCGTAGCTGCGCAAGAGAGCGAGGACGGCGATGACACGGCGGTCGGCGGCGCGGCGCCGCAAAACGACGACGATGCCGACGATGATGGTGACGACACCAAAGCCGATGAAAGCGATGGCACCGACAGTGACGACGACTGACGTGGGGTATCCGATCGGATGAGACCGCCCGGTGAAGCGATCGACGTACTTCTGATAGAAGACGATCCCGGCGACGAACTGATCACCCGAGAAGCATTCGAGCACAACAAGATTGCGAACAATCTGCACGTCGCGCACGACGGTCAGGAGGGGCTGGATTTCCTTTTCCGGCGCGGCCAGTTCGCCGATGCCGTCCGGCCCGACCTGATTCTGCTCGATCTGAACCTGCCGAAGTACAACGGACGGCAACTGCTCGAAGCGATCAAATCCGATGCCGAGCTGCGACACATCCCGGTGGTCGTCTTGACCACGTCATCGGCAGAAGAGGACATTCTGCGCAGTTACAAGTTGCACGCCAACGCCTATGTCACCAAGCCGGTCGACCTCGATCAGTTCTTGAACGCCGTCCGCCAGATCGATCAGTTCTTCGTCCAGGTGGTCCGTCTTCCGCCGCGGTGAGCGGGCGTTCCGGCCGCACGTTACGAGGTTGCTCCCAACAGATGCCGCCAGGTCAGCTGGACCTGGGTGCCTAGCCCTGTCGTCCGGATCGATGCCTCGCTGGCGAGTGCCTTCATCAACGGGATGCCCCGGCCGCGCAACTGGTGCGCCGGGTCGGTGTGATCGATGCGGGGCTGTCTCCAGTGTCCATGGTCGGTGACGGTGACGGTCAACGTGTTCGCCTGAGGATCGATTCTCGCCAGAACGTCGACGGTGCCTGGCGCAGCGTGCTCCAGATAGGCGTATTCGGCGGCGTTGGCGAACGCTTCATACACGGCCAGCAGGATGTCGTCGACCCGCTCGTCGTCGGCGAATCGGGTGCGCAACCAGGTCCCCAACTCAGTGCGGACCCGCGCCGCCGTCATCGGGTCCGCAGCAGCCTGCTCCCAGGCGAATTGAGACGCGTCAATCGCCTTCGGAGGGGTTCGAGAATCGTCCGAGTGGTTCATAAGTGCGAGCGGCATACCCACATCGGACGGTGGTCACTCATCGCCGGCGCCCTTCATCGCGTCGTCCAGCGTTTCGTACATCGAGATGACCTCGTGCAGTCCGACCAGTTTCATCGGACGACTGGTCACCGGCCCTGCGGCGACCACACCGAAATGGGCGAAGCCGGCCACCTTTTCGCGGGCATCGATGAGCGCACTCATGCCGGCCGAGGCGAGAAATTCGACGGCCGTGAGGTCGACGATTACGGCAGTCGGTGTCTGCGGCACCAACGCGTCGACCGCTTCGGTCAGCTGCGGTGCGGTCAGCACATCCACGGTTCCCGCAGCGCTCACCACAGCTACGCGACCGACCCAGTCGGTAGCCAGAGCGCACCCACCTGGCTCGGACGGTCGTTGGCGGTCAGGCTCAGCAGCCTCGTCGACCATGCTTGATCTCCTTCTTGCCGGACGCTCCCGGGTTCGCCAACAATTACCACAGCTGCGTCTGCACTCACTTCGACAGCCCTCGACCACAGGCTGCCGTGACTCCGCGGCGCAGAAGTTCGCGCCCACCATTTTGCCGCTGCTAGACTTGCAGTGCGCAATCACTTGCCCGGTTCAGCCATATAGCCCTGTGAGTCCCCGGCGCTTCTGCATCACCCGGCTGAACTTTTGCGAGGTACCAATGTCCGATCCTTCTTTGACCCATGCTCCGCTGTCCGACTGCACCGTCGACCAGACCTGGTCGGGGAGCACCGCGGTGCTTGCCGTGATCGGGACTGTCGACATGTTGACAATGCCGAAGCTCCAGGCCGCGATCGAATCTGCGCTGGCCGCGCATCCGTCCGCGCTGATCGTCGACCTCACCGAGGTGGATTTCCTGGCATCGCACGGCATGCGGGTACTCATCGACGCCCACGACGGGAAGAGCCCGGAAACCGAGTTTCTGGTTGTCGCCGAGGGCCCGATCACTGCCAGGCCGATGATCCTGATCGGCCTGACCGAGCTCATCTCGGTGTATCCGACGTTGAACGAGGCCCTTCTGCGCCTGGCTGCGTAGGTATCTACGTACGTGGCTACCTGGGCCGGCGGCCCGCCCGAGGGACCCCACGTACCCGGGTGTGAAGTGTCACCCATCGGGTAACCGCGGGACATGACCGAATCCGGATTGATCGTCATCGGCAGCGGGCCCGCCGGGGTCAGCGCCGCAGAGGCCTTTCGCGAACACAATGCCGACCTGCCGGTGACGATCGTGACCGACGATCCCCACCTGCCGTACGCCAGGCCACCGTTGAGCAAGGACTACCTGCGCGGGGGACACCGAGGACGTCGCACTGCACGACGCGCAATGGTTCAGTGACCGTCGTATCGAGATCCGCCACACCGGACCGGTCGACGCTATCCATCCCAGCGACCGCACTGTCACGGCCGGCGCGGCGCGGCTGCCGTATCGCGTCCTGGTGCTGGCCTGCGGCAGCGGTCCCACGCCACTTCCCGTGCCCGGCGGGGACATCCCATTGCAGCTGCGGTCGCTGGCGGACGCGGTGAAGCTGCGCGGGGCGAGCCGACAAGCCCGTTCCGCGGTGGTGATCGGCGCGGGTTTCATCGGGTGTGAAGCGGCGGCATCGCTGGCGATGCACGGCCTGAACACCACACTGATCGCCCCCACGCGGTACCGCAGGCGAAAAGGCTTGGCGCCGAGGCGGGTACGCGCATCCGTCCGCTATTGGAGGTTGCGGGGGTACGTTACGTCGGCGGGGTCGCGGTGGGCGCCGACATGCTGACCTCTGTCGACGGGATCTACGCTGCCGGACAATCCGCGAAATGGTCTCGGGTACCGGGCTTTTGGTCCACTATCGGCGAGGCCGACCTGAAGTACCAGGCCTGGGGCGACGGCTTCACCGTCTGGTATGAGACCGCCGGCGTCGCCGTGGGAGTGCTGACCTACAACGCCGACGCCGACGCCGACGCCGACTACGATCTGGGCGAACGCCTGATCGCTGAGCGCAAGGCCGCCCCGGTGCCGCTGAAGCAGTGAGGCCATGGGCGGCGGTCAGCTGTTGCGAATCTTGGAGATCAGTTCGTCTTTGACCGGGCCGCGAAAAGACACCTCGCAACGAACCGACTTCGTCACGTTTCGACTGAAAATTCCAGGGGTACAGACCAGTAACGTCGCAGCACGTCGGCGTCGGACCGCTAGCCGAAGGCCCTGCCCATGATTCCTTTCATCTGCCCCACCTGCGGACAATTCGATCTCGACAGTTCCGCGTGCTCGTCCTGCCCGACCGCCACGGTCGACACAGCTGGCGCCGTCTGACCTGACGGCTGATCTGACCACGACGGCCCACCAGCCCCACCATGGACACTCAACCCAACGCGCCATCGCTGCCCGCTGATGTCAGTTTGTTCGGCGATCCCGCGCTTCGCCTATTCGGCGGAACCGACACGCAATTCCCCACGACGGCTGATCCTGCGACAACGGGCGACGCCAGCGCCGCCTGAGGTTATACGTATTCCTGACGGCGCGGGTGCGACACCCGCCGTCGCAACAGTGATTACCCTGGCGTTAATTTGGGTAACCGGACGCCGCATCATGAGGCGCCGGAGCAGAGGAGTGGCCATGCGCACCGCTTTCCGCGCCGAGCTCGACCGGTTGACCGCAGACCTGGGTGACATGTGCGCTGTCGCCCGCACCACCATGCAGTGCGCTTCCGCGTCGTTGGTCCACCTTGACGACCGATCTTCCCGGCGGGTGGCCCCACACCTGCAGCGTCTCGACCAGCTGCACGCGGAGGTGGACCGCAGCGTGATGAGCTTGTTGGCCCTGCAGGCGCCGGTCGCTCATGACCTTCGTATCGTGGTGTCCGCCATCCCGATGGCCGCTGCGGCCGCCCGGATGGGCGGGCTCGCCAACAACGTGGACAAACTCGCCCGCAGGCACCGGCCGCTACCGGCCGTCCCCGCGGAGGGGCTTGTTCACATCGACGCCATGGCGAGCGTCGCCCTGAGCCAGGCCGACGAGGTGCAGGCCGCCGTCAGCACCAGCGATGCGCAGGCCGCCCTCGGCATCGCCGCCGATGAAGACGGTCCGATGGATCGGCTGCACCGTGAGTTGTTCGCTCTGGTCACCGACCCCCGTTGGGCTCACGGCCCGACGGTGGCCGCCGACCTCGTGCTGCTCGGCCGGTTCTACGGCCGATTCGCCGACCATCTCAGCGATATCGCAGGACGCGTGGTGTTCTCCGTAACGGGCGAGCACGCCCACTCGGTGGAAGCCGTGTCGGCGACGAGCTGACTTCGGCCGCACCGGTCATTTCGCGGAAGGCTCGGCCAGGATTACTCCGACGGGGTCAGCGGGTATGCGCCCGGCGACATCGGCCGACGAAACGAGGTATGCGGGTGCTGGGCTTGCCTGATGGCATAGCGGTCTGCCTGTTCGATCTGGACGGTGTGCTGACCGATACCGCGTCGGTTCACCGACGGGCCTGGAAGACGATGTTCGACGATTACCTGGCTCAGCGGGCGAAATCGGCTGGCGAACCGTTCCGCGAATTCTCCGCGGACAGCGACTATCCGCAGTATGTCGACGGCAAGACGCGCGACGACGGTGTCCGCAGTTTTCTGCAGAGCCGGGGCATCACGCTGCCCGATGGTGATCCCGACGACGACTCGGGCGCCGAGTCGGTCCACGGGCTGGCCAATCGCAAGAATGATCTGTTCCAGATCTCGTTGCACCGTGACGGTGTCGAAGTCTTCGACGGCTCCCGGCGCTACCTTGAGGCGGTGACCGATGTCGGACTCCCCGTGGCCGTGGTGTCTTCCAGTGCCAACACCGAAGAGGTGCTTCGGATAGCGGACCTGGAGAAGTTCGTTCAGTGCCGGGTCGACGGGGTGACCATCCGCACCGAGAACCTGCCGGGTAAGCCGGCACCGGACACCTATCTGCGAGCCGCCCAGCTGCTGCACGTGGAGCCCGCTCACGCCGCGGTGTTCGAAGATGCGCTGTCCGGCGTGCAGGCCGGACGAGCCGGCCACTTCGGTGTGGTGGTCGGTGTGGATCGGATCGGGCATGCAGAAGCGTTGCGGGACAACGGTGCAGACATCGTCGTCAAAGATCTCGCCGATCTGCTGGCGCCGCGATGATCCCCGACAGCGCGTTCCCGGTCGAGCCATGGCAGGTCCGGGAGACCGAACTCAACCTGGACCTGCTCGCCCAATCCGAGTCGGTCTTCGCCTTGTCCAACGGCCATCTCGGTTTGCGGGGCAACCTCGACGAAGGGGAACCTCACGGCTTGCCCGGGACCTACCTGAACTCGTTCTACGAGGTAAGACCGCTGCCGTACGCCGAGGCGGGCTACAGCTATCCCGAAGAGGGCCAGTCGCTGATCGACGTCACCAACGGGAAACTGCTGCGGCTGCTGGTCGACGACGAACCGTTCGACGTGCGATACGGCGAACTGCTGGAGCATGAGAGGATCCTGGATCTGCGGGCCGGAACGCTGGCACGCTGTGTCACCTGGCGGTCACCGGCCGGGAGTTCGGTGATCGTACGCTCCACCCGACTGGTGTCCCTGGTGCACCGCAGTGTGGCCGCAATCGAGTACATCGTGGAGGCCGTCGGCGATTTCGCCCGCATCACCGTGCAATCGGAGTTGGTGACCAACGAGGATCAACCCCGCCCCTCATCGGACCCGCGGGTCGCCGCCGTGCTCAGCAGCCCGCTGGAGCCAGTAGCGCATGAGGCCGACGGCGATCACCGGGCGCTGCTGATCCACCGGACCCGGGGCAGTGGCCTGATGATGGCAGCCGCGATGGACCACCTCATCGACGTGCCGGGCCGAGTGGAGGTGACGACCGAGGCGGGCGAGGATCTGGCCCGCACGACAGTCATCTGCGGGCTACGGCCCGGGCAGCAGCTGCGGATCGTCAAGTTCCTGGCGTATGGATGGTCGAGCCTGCGATCACGGCCCGCGCTGCGCGATCAGGTCGCCGGGGCCATCGACGGTGCGCGCTACACCGGCTGGCAGGGACTGCTGGATTCCCAGCGCGAGTATCTCGACGACTTCTGGGACAGCGCCGACGTCGAAGTCGAGGGCGACCCGGAATGCCAGCAGGCGGTACGGTTCGGCCTGTTCCACCTTCTGCAGGCCAGTGCCCGCGCCGAACGCCGGGCGATCCCGGGTAAAGGGCCGACCGGAACCGGCTACGACGGTCACGCCTTCTGGGATACCGAGGGGTTCGTGCTGCCGGTGCTGACCTATACCGCGCCGCACGCCGCCGCTGACGCATTGCGTTGGCGCGCTTCGACATTGGATCTGGCCCGACAGCGGGCGGCGGAGCTGGCGCTGGCCGGCGCGAGTTTCCCGTGGCGGACCATCTGCGGCCAGGAATGCTCGGCGTACTGGCCGGCCGGTACCGCCGCCTGGCACGTCAACGCCGATATCGCGATGGCGTTCGAGCGCTATCGCATCGTCACCGGAGACGTAAAGCTGGAAATCGAGTGTGGGCTGGAGGTGCTCGTCGAGACGGCCCGGCTGTGGGCCTCACTGGGGCATCACGACAGGTACGGCGTTTGGCACATCGACGGCGTGACGGGGCCCGACGAATACTCCGCGGTGATGCGCGACAACGTCTTCACCAATCTGATGGCGGCGCACAATCTTCGGATCGCAGCGCAGGCGTGCGGCCGCCATCCCGAGGCCGCCGACAAACTGAAGGTGACCACCGAGGAGATGGCCGCGTGGCGCGATGCCGCCGAGGCGGTCCACATTCCGTTCGACGAGGGCCTGCACGTACACGAACAGAGCGAAGGATTCACCAGGCTGCGTGAATGGCGCTTCACCGAGGACGCGAAATATCCTCTGCTGCTGCATTATCCGTACGTCCGGCTCTATCCATCGCAGGTGGTCAAACAGGCCGATCTGGTGTTGGCGATGCACTGGCTCGGTCATGAGTTCACCGACGAACAGAAGGCCAGGAACGTCGACTACTACGAGCGACGGACCGTCCGCGATTCGTCGTTGTCGGCGGCCACCCAGGCGGTGCTGTGCGCCGAGGTCGGGCATCTCGAACTGGCGCACGACTACACCGCAGAATCGGCCCTGGTCGACCTTCGCGACCTGCATCACAACACCCGCGACGGGCTGCACATGGCCGCGCTCGCCGGCGCATGGACCGCACTGGTGGCGGGGTTCGGTGGACTGCGTGACAGCGAGGGCGTGCTGAGCTTCAACCCGCGTCTACCCGAGGACATCACCCGCCTGCGATTCCGGTTGCGCTGGAGAGGCTTTCGCCTGACCGTCGATGTTGACCACGACAGCGTCACCTACACCATGCGCGACGGGCCGGACGGTCGCCTACGGCTTCGGCACGCCGACGAGGAGTTCGAACTGAGCACCTCCGCTCCGGTGACCAAGCCGGTAGTCTCCCGCACTCCACTGCTGCCCGCTCCCCCTCAGCCACCCGGGCGGGAGCCGCGCCGTCGGCCCGGCTGAGACCCAGCCGTGAGGCAACGCCGCTACGCCGGAATCAAAATGGGGCAGCGGCAACTGGAACCGAACCCGGAACCATCGAGATCAGGTGATCGTCCTGCGCGTCGCGACCTTCAACATCCTGCATGGCCGAACGGTCGGCGACATCGTCGACCCGGACCGCCTCCGCGACAGCATCCAGCGCCTGAATCCGGACATCCTGGCGCTACAGGAGGTCGATCTTGATCAGGAGCGCTCCGGCCGGGCTGATTTGACCGCGGTGGCCGCTGAGGCGATGGGCGCGGTGGCGCACCGCTTCGTGGCCGCGATTTCGGGCACCCCTGGCGCGACCTGGATCGCGGCGACGGGACAGGAACAACCCGGCGCGGCCGCCTACGGGATCGCGCTGCTTTCCCGGTTCCCGGCGTCGAGCTGGCAGGTGCTGCGCCTGCCGCGTATCCCCGCCCGGTTCCCGATGTTTCTGCCCGGTCCCAACCGGGTGATGGTCGTCGACGAAGAACCCCGAGCCGCCGTCGTCGCGCGATTCGAGACCTCCGTCGGCCCCCTGACGGTGGTCAATACCCACCTGTCCTTCTTCCCGGGGTGGAACCGGCGCCAACTGCGCCGGATCATCAACGATGTCCGCGGCCTCCCGGGTCCACGCATCGTCGTCGGCGATCTCAATCTGAATCCGACCGCTGTGCGCCGATGGTCGGGGTTGCACGCTCTCGCGGCAGCACCGACGTTTCCCGCCGAACAACCGCAGCGTCAACTCGACCACATCCTGACCGATGACCCCGGGCTTTTCGTCCGCAATTACGAGACACCGTTGATGCCCATCTCCGATCACCGGCCCCTGGTGGTCGATCTGGAGCGTCACTGATTCAGTGGTGACGCAGCTCGGTGATCAGTTCACCCCTCGCAACAGACCGAACGGTCGTATTTGCGCACTGTGCGACTGCTGTTAGCTATTCGGCATTACGAATTGACAAGAGAAGGCCCTGCGGTCGGCGGGCGTTGTGAATACCATCGACCTGATCGAGTCGCACGTTCACCCGCTACCGTTTCCGTCCCGACGGACCAAATTAGTAGCGATATCCCGAGGGAGAATCAGCTATGACCATTGACACTGGAAGAGTTTGTTGCACATTCAATTAACCATATTTAAGGGGTGATTTAGCTTGGGGAGTTTGACCAGTTTAACGACCAGGACGCGGATGGAATCAGCATCTCATCGTCGTCGGTGGCGATCGACCAACGCGCCCCGCAGTTTCTGCGGTTCTGGGGATCGATGATGACTCCTAATGCGGGAAGGGATCTAGTTCACGCATTCGGTTCACATGAGCTTGTTGTAGTTCGTCTGTGCGGGTGAGGAAGTCGACGATCAGGGCAAGCTCCGCCGGGGTGTAATGGCTGAATAACGCCTTGCCTGCCTGATCTAGCAGGGGAGAGAGCAATTCTGCGACACGGCGGGCGGCGAGATCTGTGGCCAACACGATTACTCGGCGGTGATCGATCGGATGTCGCGATCGAGTGACGTAGCCCAGCTTCTCCAAGCGGTCGAGCGCAATCGTGGTGCCGGCGGCAGTGAGACCGAGCTGATCGGCCAGAAGTCCTGGCGTCGTGACCTTCTCCCCCGCACAGAGAATGAGTTCCAGAGCCCGGCGATCTGTCTGGTTGACGCCGAGCACCCTCACCAATTCACGCGCCACGTCATCGAAGGACGAATGAAGCGATTCCATTGCTTTTTTCAGCACTACGGCGATCCGAGAGAGTTCGGTTGACATAGAACGAAAAGACCTCCCCACACCTGGCTTGGCGCCGTTTAGTCGACACGGGGGCAAGCGGCCTGCGCCGACTGGTCGAGTCAGTTTTCCATTGAGGCGCAAGCCCGACTGTACCCAAATTGCGTTGCGTGGGCGGTGTTTTGGAGGTTTGATCTCGGGGTTTGTTGATTCGGGGTTGAGTGTCCCCGTCGACGGACAGATACGTGTGAGGGGTCGCGGTTAATTGACCTAGACGGTGTGGGGAGACTCCAGCCTCCCCACACCGCCTAACCGATCAGCACTAACCAGCTGGTCTGTCCGAACTGCTGAGTTAGGTGACAGTCGTGGTGGTGAGCGTCGGATTAGGACTCGTCGGGTAGCACGAGGTTGCGATGTTACCGAAAACTGGAAGGTTGGTGTTGAAGGTCATACCGGGGTTGGTGTAACTGGTGCCCGCATAGGCGCTGGTAACCGTGCCGGCAGCGGTGGCCGTCACGTTGATGGTGACGGAGGGCGGGGTGTATGTCGTGCCACCGGGAATCGGGCCGGGAATGGTAAGCACGACATTACTACCCACGAGGGCCGTCGAGCCCGGATAAGATCCACCGCCGGTTGCGCTGGAGGAGACGTATGTCGAATTTGCCGGGACCGGGATAATCATCTTCATGTTGTTGATGTTATTGATAGTAAAGCCGAGCACAGATGACGGAACCGTCGATGAACCCGGTGCAATGGTAATGGCCACGGGAGAACCCGCGGTTACCGAGCTCGGCGCGGTGCCGGTGACCGACGTCGTCTGGCTCGATGTCCCAACGGAGGCCTGGCAACTCCAGTTCACAGAGACGGCTGCATGTGCCGTCCCGGCGAAACAAAGTGCGGCGGCAAGGGCCATCGGAGTGATGGCTCCGGCACGAAGCAGCGTGGACGTATTTGATCGCATATTCTTCTCCATAGGGTGAAGGTAGCGACGTAGCCGTGATGCCGCGCCGCGGATAAAATGTATATCGCTTACGCCGAAATTCACGGCACATTTTGAACACGTTTTAGTGGCAGTGTCGCATCCATTATCAGCTATTAGTAATTCGCCGGAGTTATTATTCATTGTTGATAATTGGTAAAAGAAAGCTATCTCCACAAAGATATTGATTGCAGAATTATCTTGGACGTGCACTCTGCGGTACTGCGCAAACAGTCGAGGTGCACGTTCGCTCTGGCAGGTGTGTCACCGTTCGCCATCGAGGGCGCCGCCTTGTCGACGTCGACTATCCCTTGGGGTTCGATCCCGGCTACTGCCTCCGAGCCTGTGCGCAAGGTTCATGCGCGTCCGCCAAACATCTGCGAGCGCCTTATGCCCATCCTCGCGGGTGCCCTTGTGGGTGATGTGCAGTCGGTGCAGGCGTCGCACCAGTCGCAGCAGCGATAGGCCGGCTAGTTGTCGGACAGGACGCGCTCGACGGTGACGCCGTGCTCGGCGAACCACGCCACGGCGCGCTGCAGCACGGCGATCGTGGTGACGACCTCTTCGTCGGAGTGAATCGCGGCGTAGGCCATCCGAGAGTGATCATCAATCACGTTGTGGATGAATGTGATTGATGATCCTGGGGCGTCAGTTCTCGGCGGGATCGCCGCGATCGCCGGTTCGATAGGCGGTCTGCCGGGCGTTGAGTGTGCTTTGCGCTCGGCTGGGAAACCTGCGCCTGTAGCCGTCGGGGATGTTGGCGAACTCGGTGACAGCGACGTGGATCAGTGAGCCGGGACGGCCCGTGCTCGTAACGCCGCAAGGGCTCGCCGTTGACGGCCCAATTCTTAGCGGTCCGCTGGGCGACCGAGAACATCGTGGCCACTGCGGCGTAGGTCCAGGCCTATGTCGACGACGAGCCGAGCGAGCGTCAATCGTGCGCGAGGGTCAATGCAGCATTGGCATGGGACGCGAAAGCCTCCTGGTTGGTGAAGCAGTTCCTAGACAGCTCCACTTCACAACCAGGAGGCCTTCCCTGTCACACAGGCGCACCGATAAACGGGAGGGACAACCTCCCTGGACTGTCTAGTGTGCGCGGTTGGCGTGCCCGGTTTTTCGTGCTGAGGGGCCGGTGCCGGTGGCACCGCCGGAGCCGGTGTCGTGAGTGCTACCAGCCTGGGTGGAGCCGGGTTGTGCGTTGTTGGCGCTGCCCGCACCGGTGTTGTCGGATGCCGCGGGTGTGGCTTTCGTGGTCGCCGGGCTGGGTGCGATTGCCGCGCGGAGCGTGCTCGGCACGCTGGATGCGGTTACCGCGCTGGGTGCGCTCCCCGTGCTGCGTGCGCTCCCCGTGCTGCGTGGGCTAGCCGTGCTGCGTGGGCTAGCCGTGGCAGGGGTGGCGTCCAGTGTCACCGTGGCAGCTGGTTTCGGTAGGGCTGCAGCCGCATTGGGGGACGCGACCGCCGCCGCCGTGAATGACACCGGTGCGCCCAGCGCTTGCGCGATGGTGTCGCGCAGGCCAAGCAATGCGGCGACAAGACCCGATTGTCCGGCGCCGACCGGGGTCAGAACCCCCGGGGCTCCCGTCGGTGCATACCCGTTGAGGAAGGCGTTGGTGAGCACGGCGGGGGCGTTGACGATCGCGTTCACCGCCGCCCCGAAATCGCCGGCGCCCACCGCGTCGTACACCGCTTGCACGGTATCCCCAAACGCGCCCTCGACGGTGCTGACCACGGAGAGCGCAGAAAAGCCCGCGACGATAAGCACGGTGGGGACTGCCTTTACTACGTTGACGATGTTCTGCAGAACCTGGCCGGGGATGTTGAGCAACGGAAGCAACTGGAGGGCGGGGTACTGCACCACCCCGAGTGCGGCAAAAAACACCGTGGCCAAGGCGTTGTTGATCTGGCCGGCGGCCAGTTGTTGAGCTGCCGTTTGGAACGCCTGTGGGAGTGCCGTCAGGTTCGCGACAAAGGCGCCGCCGGCGTTGCCGAGCGCTGTGGAGATGGTGGTGGCGTAGCCGATCTGGTTGGCGATGATCTGCGCCAAGATGGGAGCAGGGTCAGACTGCACCTGCTGGCCAAGGGCCGACAGGTTGTTGAACGTTGTCGTCAGGACCTGCACCCACTCGCTGATGGGATCGACCGTCGCGGTCGCCGACGCAGTCAACGTCGCCGCGATGCTCGACACCGGGATCGCCGGCAGATGCACCTCCTGCGGTGCCACCACTATCGGCGACAGCGCGATGACACTCGCCCCGATCAGTGCCACACCGCTGGTCATCCTGGTCCGCGCAAACGTTTGCATAACTCTCCCTCAGTAATCGGTAACCTGAAGTCGTAAATTACTTCACTCTGATCGCCGCGCGGGCCTAATTCCACCGGAAAGTCTGAGAATTTCTCAGCTGGGTTGAGAACTCCCCTATTCTGGCCTCTCCCAGGGCATCTGGCGCGGCCTTATCGTTATTCGGTGTTGAAAGTTGTCGGCAGAAAGTTATCTCGCCCAGATAATTAACTACATAAAGCTATTAGGGCAAAGATATTGCAATACCGAATACCCCGGGCGGGCACACAACCTGCCCCATCCTGTAGAGCCACACGCCGCGCGCCAGGAACTGCTCCACGCCGGCAGGCTCGGCGGTACCGGTCCGGCACACCAGCAGCCCGACGACAATCTGAGGGTCGCCCCAACGTCCCCAGCTGCAACCGACGTCTCACAAACGCCGCGGGCTCAACCTGCCGCAGTCAGCGGAATCGTCAAACCACCTGGCGCCGGCGACATCCCCGCACTTGCCAGACCCGACGCAGTCAAAGGCAGCGCAATCAAGCGATAAGACAACCACTTTCAAGCCCAGATCGCTCGTCGCATAGTCACCGGAAGGAGTCCACCTGCCGTCGTACAGATGTGGTGGGACATCGAATGCGACGACGGGTGGTCACCCCTAATTGGGGAAGGGATCCAATTCACGCATTCGGTTCAGATGAGCTTGTTGCAGTTCGTCCGAACGGGCGAGGAACCCGGCGATCAGAGAAATCTCCGCCGCGTTGTAATAGCTGACCAACATCTTGAGGCCCTGATCCAGCAGCGGGGAGACGAGTTCCGAAAAACGGTGAGCAGCGAGATCTGTGGCCAACACGATTACTCGGCGGTGATCAGTCGGATGTAGCGATCGAGTGACGTAGCCGATTTTCTCAAGGCGGTTGAGCACGATTGTGGTGCCGGCCGCAGTGAGACCGAGCTGGTCGGCCAGAAATCCTGGCGTCGTGGCTTTCTCGCCCGCAATGAGAATGAGCAAAAGGGCTCGTAGATCAGTGCGATTGACGCCGAGCACCCTCACTAATTCGTGCGCCAAGTCGTCGATGGATCCATGAAAAGATTCCAATCGTCTCTTCAGGACTCCGGCGATCCGAGAGAGTTCGGTTGCCATCGGATGAAAAAACCTCCCCCATGTGGACTTGTCCCCGTGTGGGAAACGGGCTCAAGCGGCCTGTGCGACTGATCGAGTCGGGTTTCCCTTTGTGACGAGCCCTGATCATAACGACGGTCGAGTGCCCTGCGCGGCGATTATCGATGCTTTCGCTCTAGCTATCGGCGACTTCGCCGCCGAATTGAGCAATGCTCGAAATCTGCGTGGACGAGCGTCGATAGTTGGCCGGGGAAGGTGCAGGTAGTTCACGACACGGAATCAGCCAACGAATGCGACGGGTCGGTCGCTGTTTGGGTGAGATCGTCCGCGATGGCACTCACGCCGACGATGTGCTCCTGAAGTTGTGCAATCACCCCGCCGAGCATCGGATCCATTCGAGAACGACGAATCCGATCGAATCAACTTGTACCAGTGTGTGGTTGCGGACCAGTGGCACCAAGGGCCCAGGCTCTGGGCTGCAGGAATTGCCATGTCCTACAAGCTCATCAACGCCGCACAAGCCCGTTGGCAGGTAGTCAACGCACCACACTTGGTCGCCCTGGTCACCTGCCATTTGCGTTCGCTTCCCAGGAAACGCTTCATCCGCTCGGACTTTCCATGGCCTGGAGAGTGCGAAACCCCTCGGTGTCGGTCCGCACGTCAGGCTCTGGTGGCGAGCGCGCGGATGCTGCCCGCGTCGGTGAACGTGAAGCGGAACGTCAGGTCGACCGGACTACCGGGGAAGCCGCCGGAGATCCGCGCGGGCGCGACGGTCACGTCACAGAGAGCCTCTAGGTGGCGGATGGTGTGCGTGGCTGCACCGCACTGAACCGCGCCAGATACTGCGCCGTTTCGAAGTGCGTCGCCAACTCGAAGTAGCGGTCCACCAGTTCGGTGGTGCCCATGCTGCCGCCTCCTCTTTGCTGAGTCTTCCCGGGCGGGTGGGCAGCCTGTTACAGCGGTCGATGCCCACTGCCGTAAGTGGAGAGTCAAACGTCGGCCTATGACGGCCGTGGACGGGACCGGCAAAGTTCTACCGGCTGCGTCACCTGTGTTGCTGATGGGATTTACCTAGTCATCCCCTGGGGATCCCCTAACCCCCTAATCGGGTTTGCCGGTAAGCCCCGGGGGCTGCGGGGAGAGCACGGGCACCGACCCCGTGTTCATTCGCTGCGGCGATCCATAGCGTGGCTATCAGTGACCGGACGAGTCCGGCAACGCGCTCTCCGAGAAACGAGAAAGGTCTTCCGATGGACAACGTGCTCCAATTCATTCTGGATCTGTTCAACAACGAAACCGCCGCACAGCAGTTCGTTGCAAACCCCGACATGGCGCTGGCGACGGCCGGATTGCAAGACGTCAGCCCTGACGTCCTTCAGTCGGTGGCCACCAGTGCCGTTCCCGGCCTGATCCTCGGTAATGCCAATCCCGTCGCCGGCCTGCAACAGGCGGTATCCGATCAGTTCGGATTCGCGCCCGTTGCCGGAACCGTTGTCGACAATGCGGCAAGCCTGCTCTCCCCCGTCGCCGACGTCATCTCCCCCGACGTCATTCCCGGGGTTTTGGGGGGATTGCTCAGCAACAACACCGTCGAGCTCGGCAATAACGTTGCGCCCGCGGACGGGTTTGTCGACGACCGCGTGAATACCGGCTTCGTCGGCAACCAGGGTGTCGGTCTCGGACTCGGCGGTGGCGCCGAAGTCGGTGGCGGTTTTGAGGCCGGCCTCGCCGGACAAGCCGGTCTGGGCCTGGGCTTGGGCTCAGGTCTTGAGAGTGGCGTAGGCGCCGGGCTCGGTGCTGGCGTGGAAGTCGGNGGCGGNTTNGANGCCGGNCTCGNCGGACACGCCGGCGCAGGACTCGGAACCGGCAGCGGCACCGGCGCAGGCCTCGGCCTCGGCGGCGGCGCCGAACTCAGCGGCGGATTCGAAGCCGGACTCGGCGGACACGCCGGCGCAGGACTCGGAACCGGCAGCGGCACCGGCGCAGGNCTCGGTATCGGCAGCGGCGCAGGCGCAGGCCTCGGCCTCGGCGGCGGCGCCGAACTCGGCGGCGGATTCGAAGCCGGACTCGGCGGACACGCCGGCGCAGGACTCGGTATCGGCAGCGGCGCAGGCGCAGGCCTCGCGGCCGGTGCGCACGGTGGCGCCGGACTCCACGGCGCAGCAGGACTCGGCGGAAATGCCGCGTTGAACGCACAGGGGGTCGGCCGGAGCGGGACCGGCTTCGGGGAACGTCGCGACGATCGACCGACGATCTCGGACCGGCCCGCAGGCGATGCCGCGATCGGAACTGGCGGCGGCGTCAACGCCGGAGGCCAAGCGGGGTTCTCCGGCGGCGGCGCGGCCGGGGTCGCCACCCCGCTCGGAGGGGCTTCGCTCAGCAGCCAGACAGCGGCCGGCGGCGGAACCTCGTTCGGCGTGGGCAACACCGGCTTCTCGGGTCAAAGCGGTGCCGGCTTCTCCAACAGCACCTCGGCCGGGCTGTCGAGCCCGGTGGGCGGCGTGTCTGTCGGCAGCCAGACAGCGGCCGGCGGTGGCGCATCGTTCGGCACGGGCAACGCCGGGTTGGCCGCCCAGGGCGGCGCCGGGATGGCCAACGCAACCTCGGCCGGCGTCATGGGCCCCCTCGGTGGAGCGACCGTCACCAGCCAGGCGGCGGCCAGCGGCAACGTCGCCGCAGCCGGACTACTGGGCGGTGGCACGAGTGCCAACCTCGCCAGCCATAGTGGCCTGCAGAGCGGCGCGTCGTTTGGCGCGGCCGGCCTGGCCGGGCAGAGCAATACGGGCACCGCGGCCGACGGACACAGCAGCATCCTCGGCGACGAGAGCACCGCACTGGGCGGCCACAGCAACGTCCAGGCTGCTAGCTCACTGACCGGTGCGGGGCTGAACAGCCAGACCAGCACGGGCATCGCGGCCGGCGGACACAGCAGCATCCTCGGCGACGAAAGCGCCGCACTGGGCGGACACAGCAGCATCCTCGGCGACGAAAGCGCCGCACTGGGCGGACACACCACCACCCAGGCGACGACGTCGCTCAGCGGTGCCGGACTGTCGAGTCAGACCGGCGGCAGCACGTCGACCGCGGTCAATGGCAGCACCAGCCACGGCAGCATTCTCGGCGACGAGAGTGCTGCGCTGAACAGCCACACCACCGCGAGCCAGAACGTCATCACCGATCACAGCTCGACGGCTCCGACCGGTCAGGTCATCGACACGACGGGTTCGACGGCCGCCACAGGTTCGACGGGTTCGACCGGTCACGTCATCGACACCACCGGCTCGACCTCGGCCAACACCGGCGTCACCTCGCACAGCGGATCGGTCATCACAACGCCCGAAAGCAGTGCGCCGGCGGGTCAGCCGAGTTCGGTCGACACCAGCCACGCGGCCGTCGACAACCACGCCGCGATCAGCGCGTCGACTCAGGCCGCCGTCGCACCCGATCACTCGACAGTCGATTCCTCGGCTGCCGCATCGGCCGACTCCTCGAGTCACGCCCCGCTGTTCGACACGAGTCACGATGCAGTGGCGACGCATTCGGACGTCGACACCAGTGCGGCAACGCACACCCAGCTGGGCCATCACGGATTCTGATCGAAGACAACAACAATGGCGCCATCTACGGGTGGCGCCATTGTTGTACTCAGCCGGCAGGTGCCCTGAGCGTCAACACGGTGATCTCGCTGGGCGCAAAAACCCGGAACGGCGGCCCCCAGAATCCGGTGCCGCGGCTGGTGTAGAGCTGGGTCCGCTCGCTATGTCTGCTCAGCCCGTGGACCACCGGTTGGTCGAGCCGGACCAGGAAGTTGAACGGCCAGATCTGCCCGCCGTGGGTATGACCGGAGAGCTGCAGGTCGACGCCGGCCTCGACGGCCTGCGGCACCTGTTTGGGCTGATGAGCCAGCAACAACACCGGCAGTGTGTGATCGTAATTGCCGAGGGCCGCTTGCAGATTCGCCCCATGCCCAGCGAGGCCGGAACTCTTGGCCGTCGCATCGTCGACGCCGGCGATGACGAGCCGGTCGCCGCCGCGCTCGATGACGATGTGCCGGTTGTGCAGCGCATCCCAGCCGATGCCCTGCATATAGTCCAGCCAGCCCTGCGCTTCGCTGATGTATTCGTGATTGCCGGTGACGTACACCCGGGCGAACCGCGCCCGCATCGAGGCGAGCGGCCTGGCCTGGCCTTCACGCATTGCCGCCGTGCCGTCTGCGATGTCGCCGACGTGGCAGAGGACATCGGCGTCGAGATCATTGACGCGTTCAGCCACGCGCGCCGACCACCGTTCGCGATTCAGCGGCCCGAAGTGGGTGTCGGTGATCATCACCACCCGTAGGCCGTCCAGCCCGGCCCCCAACCGGGGGATGGCCACGTCGATGCGCCGAGTTCGCGGCACGCGCATGGCCTCGGTGTAACCCCACACGAGAAGCGCTGCGACAACGACGACCACAGCGCCGGCCACCGCACGTGAGCGCACCGGATCCGCGACCCCGACAACGGCCAACGCCAGGCGCAGCAGCTGGGCCAGGACCGACCACACGAATAGCACCCAGATCCCGCCGAGCAGGGCGTCACCGGTAATGGCCGCCCAGTCGCGGTGGCGGCGGCCGTGCCCTCCCGTCATCGCCGCGGGCAGCCCGGCGAATACTGCCGCGAACCCCAGCGAGCCGACCGCGAGCACCGCTGTCGGCCAGCGGTTCCCCGCGACCAGCAGCGTCCACCACGGCACCGCCAGCAGGGCCGCCATGATGACGAACACCAGGATCAGGCGCATCCACCGGCGCCGGGACCGCACACGGGGTGTGCGTTCGTCCTTGGCGATGCTGCCCTCAGTCACCAGCGGGACCGGCATTCGCTGCGGCGGCCGAGTGGGCCAGGTCGGCGAGCACCGGCGGAAGGTCGAGTCTGGGTACGACGGCTTCGATGATCACCATCTTGTCCCGATGCGCGGCGGCCGTCGTAAGTGCCTCGTCCAGTTCGGCCTGGTTCTCCGCCCGGAAGCCCAAATGTCCGTGGGCACCGAGAGCCCCGAGGAGGTCGAGCCATTTCCAGGCGACGATATCGTTGTAGTACGCGTCTTCGCCATGGATTGCGCGTTCGATGGTGTAGCCGCCATTGTTCACCAGGACGATGACGGCGGGAATGTTTTCCCTTGCCAGACAACCCAATTCCTGAACGGTCAGCTGCGCGGCCCCATCACCGATGAGCAACACCGGACGACGATCGGGATGGGCCAGCCCAGCGCCCAGCGTGGCGGGCAACGTATAACCGATCGACGCCCACAGGGGTTGACCGATGAAGGTGACCCCCGACGGCAGCCGGTGTTCGGCCATTCCGTAGAACGAGGTGCCTTGGTCGGCCAGCACGATATTGCCAGGAGTCAGCGCGCCGGCGATGCTGTCCCACAACGATTTCTGCGTCAGTGGTTCAGTGCGGTCCGGCGGGGGCGCAGCCGGCGGGCTGGGCGCGGTTTCTGGTGCCACGGAGCGGATGCCGCGATGCTGCAGAATCCCGGTCAGCGCGTGCAGGGCTGCTCTCATGTCGAGGGGCGCGAAAACCTTTCCCGCGACCACACTTTGATAGGGGCCGATGTCGATATTGCGCGCGGTATCGATGCGCTGGCTGAAGAAGCCGCTCACCAGATCCGTGAACTGTACGCCGGCCGTCACCAGTACCGGGGCCTGTTCGATACCCCTGCGGACCGGTTCCGGGCTGCCGGAACCGGAGTAGATGCCCAGAAAGCTCGGCGAGCTCTCGTCCACCAAACTCTTGCCCCACATCAGCGTGGCGTGCGGTACGACATCGGCAGCCAGCAGCGCTTCGAGTTCGGATACCGCCTGCAGCCGATGGACGAGGAGGTCGGCCAGCACGGTCAGCTGCTGGGTGCCGATGAGTTCGGTGGCCGCCTCGGTGAACAGGGCCAAAGCCCGTGGGCTGGTGTTATCGGCGTAGCGGGGTAACGGCTGAGACGGCGGCTCGGTGGGGAACTCCGCGACGTCGGTGGCCAGCAGTAGATACCCGGGCCGCTTTTGTTCGCGGACCTCCGAAAGCACCCGGTCGATTTCGCGGGTGGCGGTGGCCGGAACCAGATTTGCCTGTGCACAAGTGATTTCGCGCGCCATTCGAAGGAAGCGCTCGAAATCCCCGTCTCCGAGTGAATGGTGCACCACCCGTCGCGCCGCCTGCGTGTCTTTCGACGGAGCGCCCACAATGTGGACCACCGGCACGTGCTCGGCATAGCCGCCAGCGATGGCGTTGGCGGCCGACAACTCGCCGACACCGAAGGTGGTGACCAGAGCAGACATGCCGCGCAGTCGGCCGTAGCCGTCGGCCGCATATCCGGCGTTGAGTTCGTTGGCGTCACCGACCCAGCGGATCCGGTCATGGGCGACGACGTGGTCAAGAAACTTCAGGTTGAAGTCGCCCGGCACGCCGAATACCTCGGTGACGCCCAGTTCAGCGAGTCGATCCAGCAGATAGTCGCCGACGGTGTAGCTGGCTTCGGGGATGGCGGTCATCTCACCAGTGTGCCTTCCCCGGCCGGCGCCGCAGCTGGCCTAAGTGACACCTGGGAGACTCATCCGGTGACCCCACTGCATGATTCCTCCTCGCGCGGTTTCGCCTCTGACAACTATGCCGGTGCCCATCCTGAGGTGCTGGCAGCAATCGGCGAGGCCAACGGCGGGCACCAGGTCGCCTATGGAGGCGATGACTACACGGCACGTCTGCAGGAAGTGCTGCGTGGGCATTTCGGCGCGCAGACGGAGTCGTTTCCGGTGTTCAACGGGACGGGCGCCAATGTGACGGGCCTGACGAGCATGCTGCCGCGCTGGGGTGGGATCGTCACGTCGACCACGGCCCACATCAACACCGACGAGAACGCAGCACCGGAACGCGTCAGCGGCCTCAAATTGCTCACCGTCCCCACTCCGAATGGAAAGCTCACACCGGAGCTGATCGACATCGAGGCGTGGGGCTGGGGCGACGAACATCGCGCCCAGCCACTGGCGGTCAGCATCACCCAGTCCACCGAGTTGGGCACCCTCTACACCCCCGATGAGGTGCGCGCAATCGCCGATCACGCGCATTCCCGCGGCATGACGCTGCACATGGACGGCTCGCGACTCAGCAACGCCGCCGCCGCCCTCGGTACCGAATTGCGCACCTTCACAACCGATGCCGGTGTCGATGTGCTCAGCCTCGGCGGCACCAAGAACGGCCTGCTCTATGGCGAGGCCGTCGTGGTGATCAATCCTGACGCCGCCACCGGGCTGCTCTTCCTGCGCAAGTTGTCGATGCAGCTCTGCTCCAAGATGCGCTTCGTTTCGGCACAGTTGATCGCGCTGTACGAGGGGGACTTGTGGCTGCGCTCCGCCCGTCATGCCAACGCGATGGCCACCCGGCTCCGGCGTGCACTCGATGACGTTGCGGCCCTTCACTTCACCCAACCCACCCAGGCGAACGCGTTATTCGCCGTACTGCCGCCGGGAGCCGCTGACCGGCTGCGCGAGCAGTTCCGGTTCTACGACTGGAATCCCGCCGCCCGCGAAGTACGGTGGATGACCGCCTGGGACACCACCGAAGCCGATGTGGATGCGTTCGCCGCGGCGATCAGAGCCGAGCTCGGCCAGAAGCAGTAACCCCTAAGCCAGCCGCAAAAGCGGCAGCGCGCGGGGGCCGCGACGGGCCTGGATGTCGCGAACGAGGGCCTGAACCGCCTCTGCGACGGTGCGGTGGACCGGAACCGCAGGCCCGTCGGCGGACGCGCGTATCTCCGCCGCGTCCTCGGGACGGGCGACGATCGCGATCACCGTGCCGAGATCACCGGCGGCAAAGCTGCGCAGAGTATCCAGATCCGCGACGGCAGCCTCGGTGATGTCGATGATCAAGGCCGTCTCCAGTCGTGTGAACCGGTAGAGATGGCGGTACACGCAGTCATCGTTGAGGGCGTCGACGCTGCCCCGGACGGTCAGAACCGTCGCGACGCCACGGGCGTAGGCCTGGATGACGGCTCTGCGGCAGTCGATGGCGTACCCGGCAGTGGCGGGGGACGTGCGGATGGCGAGAGTCATAGGGCCCCGATCTAGATGTGTGGCAACGACACCCGGGCACTGACGGCAGTGACGTACGCCGGATGCTGACTGTTCGCGACAATCTTGACCGTCGAACCCGGGGGTTTGGCTGTGACCACGCTGTGGCTTTCGCAGGAGCGGACGGTATGGGGGCTAGCCGGTAGCCGAGATGGCGGTCAGCGCTGACGACACCGGCGCCCACCTCGGCGAGAGTACTTCCCATGGCCGCCGGCTGCCCTGGCCAGCGGCGAAACTTCGAGGAGGCGCCTCATGACCACGTCCCTGATCCACAGCAGCCACACGGCGTCACTTCTCGACGGTGAGATCGTCGAGGAGTCCGAGTTGGGCTCGATGCGACGTGTCACGGCCGACAACCTCCCCATCCTCAACGGCATGTCCATCAAGCGAGTGCTGCTCAACCCCGGAGCGATGCGCACCCCGCACTGGCACGCCAACGCCAACGAACTCACCTACTGCGTGTCCGGCACGGCGCTGGTCTCCATCCTCGATGACGGCAGCACGTTCTCCAGTTTCGTCGTGACCGCCGGACAAATGTTCCACGCCAACTCGGGCTCCCTGCACCACATCGAGAACATCGGCACCGACGTCGCCGAATTCATCATCGCGTTCCGCAGCGAGCGCCCCGAGGACTTCGGATTCGGCGCGACCATGGGTGCTTTCAGCGACGCTGTGCTGGGTAACACTTACGATCTGCCTGCCTCCGACCTGGCAAAGATCCGCCGCTCAACCGTCGACCACAAGCTCGCCGCGCGTATCGGCGATCCGGTGATCCCGGCGAGCGCGTATTTCAACGATCCGCACAAGTTCGACATCGAAGCCCAGGAGCCGCCGCTGAACTATGTCTCGGGCAACGCGCGCTTCGCCCGCGACCAGTACTGGTCCGCACTCAAGGACCTCTCGATGTACTCGCTGCGGGTCACCGAGGACGGGATGCGTGAGCCGCACTGGCATCCGGTGACCGCCGAGCTGGGTTACGTCCAGCATGGTGACGCCCGCATGACGATCATGAATCCCGATGGGACACTTGACACCTGGACCATGAAGGCCGGCGACATGTACTTCATCCCACGCGCCTACCCGCACCACATCGAAAACATCGGACCCGACCCGTGGCACTTCCTGATCTTCTTCGACCAGCCCACCCCCGCCGATATCGGTTACCGCGCGTCGGCGAGCGCATACTCGCGTGAAGTGCTGGCCGCCGCCTTCAACACCCATATCGACGACCTGCCGGCCTTCCCCTTCACCCCCGCCGACCCGCTGGTCGTCAGCCGGGTCAACCCTGTCGACCCCCGCTGACCTGTTCTCCTACCACCGAAACGAAAGGTACGACAATGGCATACGTCACCACCTCCGACGGGACCGAAATCTTCTACAAGGACTGGGGTCAGGGTCAGCCCATCGTGTTCAGCCACGGCTGGCCGCTGTCGTCCGACGACTGGGACAACCAGATGCTGTTCTTCCTGGCGCAGGGCTACCGGGTGATCGCCGCCGATCGCCGGGGCCACGGCCGCTCGACTCAGACCCCCGGTGGCCACGACGCCGACCACTACGCCGACGATCTGGCGGCGGTGGTCGAGCACCTCGATCTGCACGACGCCATCCACGTCGGGCACTCCACCGGCGGCGGCGAGGTGGTCCGCTACATCGCCCGCCACGGTGAGAGCCGAGTCGCGAAAGCCGCACTCATCAGTGCTGTGCCACCGCTGATGGTGCAGACCGAAGCCAACCCCGAAGGCTTGCCCAAGAGCGTGTTCGACGATCTGCAGGCGCAGTTGGCGGCCAACCGCTCGGAGTTCTACCGTGCGCTGCCCTCGGGCCCGTTCTACAACTACGACAAACCCGGCGTCGAGCCGTCGGAGGCCATCATCGAAAACTGGTGGCGCCAAGGCATGATGGGCGACGCGCTGTCGCATTACGACGGGATCGTGGTGTTCTCCCAGACCGATTTCACTGAGGACCTCAAGAAGATCACCGTACCCACCCTGGTGATGCACAGCGTCGATGACCAGATCGTGCCCTACGTCGCCGCCGGCCCGAAGTCCGCCGCACTACTGCAGAACGGAACGCTGAAGACCTACGGCGACAACTTCCCGCACGGAATGCCCACCACGCACGCCGACATCATCAATGCCGACCTGCTGGAATTCCTGAAGGCCTAGCGAGAGGTCCCGCAAATTCGGCGGTGAGTTGGTGAAAGCTGCTCTGGCGTATGGCGATTGGTTCACCGCGACCGCGCGTCAGCCCGCACCGCCGGCCGATACCTACGGCGACCGGATTCCGGCGCCAGCGCTGGTGGATTTCCCCGTCTGACCGCAGCCCTACTTCACAGTCAGATTCGCTGACAGGCGGGCAACTCGCTGCAAGGCGGGCAGATCGGACCGTCCCCGGGCCGCCGCACTTCCGCTAGCGTCTGCGTCGTGACACCTCTCGTGGACGCCGCGCGCACGATCGCCGATTCCGTCCTGTTCCCGGCGGCCCTGGACGTCGACCGCACCGGCACGATTCCCGATTCGCATTGGCAAGCGCTGGCCGACGCGGGGC
This sequence comes from Mycolicibacterium komossense, assembly GCF_025822605.1. Classification (GTDB taxonomy): domain Bacteria; phylum Actinomycetota; class Actinomycetes; order Mycobacteriales; family Mycobacteriaceae; genus Mycobacterium; species Mycobacterium komossense. Next base: position 91,127 of record NZ_JACKTY010000031.1, read on the forward strand.
TCTACGGCATCGCCGCACCCGCCGCGCTCGGCGGGCCGGGGCTGCAGCTCCCCGATCTCATCGCGATTCTGGAGAACGTGGCCGGCGGCTGCCTGGCGACGGCGTTCACCTGGGTACAGCACCACGGCGCCCTGGCGTCGCTGTCCGCCTCGACGAACACCGCGCTGCGCGACGAACTGGTACCCGGTCTGATCGCGGGGCGAATCCGGGCCGGAGTCGCGTTCGCCGGCGCGGTCCCCATTCCACCCCGGATGAACGCGCAACGGATCCCTGACGGGTGGCGTCTGTCGGGCCATGCACCGTTCGTCAGCGGCTGGGGCATCATCGACGTGCTGCAGGTGTCGGCGGTCGACGCCGACACGGGAGACATCATCGCTGGCATCGTCCCGGCCGGGGGCACGCCGGGGATCACCGATGTCACCGCGCAACCGCTGTTCGTCGCCGACGCAACCAGGACGGTGTCGTTGGATGTCGATGGGCTGGTGATTGCCGACGAGCGCATCGTCAGCCGGGTCACCCGGGCGGAGTTCATGGCCAACCAGAACTTCGGGTCACGGCTCAACGGCACCTTGCCGATCGGCGTCACGCTGCGATGCGCCCAGCAACTGGACGCGGCCGGACGCACCGACGCGGCCGCAGCGATCACCGCCGATGCCGACGCGGTCCGCGAACGACTCGACTCCGGGCTCGCCGAATCCACGATGCTTCTGCAAGCCCGCGCCGAGGGTGCCGCGTTGGCGGTGCGGGCCGCGTCCGCTGTGGTCGCCAACGCGGGCGGCGCGGCACTCCTGCGGTCCTCCCCCGCTCAGCTCCTGGCTCGCAACGCGACGTTCACGCTGGTCGCTGCCAGTCGCCCGGAGCTGAAAAAGTCATTGGTGGAACAGTTTTCGCGCAGTCGAGGTTGACTGCAGCGACTAGGAGACCAGCTCCGACCAGAACTCCACCGTGGGTTGCGGGCCAACGGCGCTGGCCCACCGGAGGTTGTCCGGGCCCGGCCCGAATTCGTTGTCGAGGTAGTCGACCAGGGTGAAGCCGTAACAGATGATGTCTGCCTGGTAGATCGACAGCACGGGGTGACCATAGGTGCCGCGACCAGCCGGTAGGTACCGATGGCCATACACCGGCACCATCTGAGGTACCCCGGCCAGCTTGTGGCTGGCCAACGTCAGCGCGTCGGCCATCTCGACCGGGCGCTCACCCCACTCGTCCATCCACAGCGCGTTGTTCTCGACGTCGAACAGCACCCCCTCGACCGGCCACCCGAGCCTGTCGAGCAGATCCTCGTCAGCGCCGTCGCGCCAGTCCGGCCAGCGCTCACCAACCGGCAGCCCAGCAGCGAGGAAAGCCCGGTGATCGTCGGCGAACTGAAATCCGAAGCGGCCTTCGACACGCGCGAACTCCGCCTCGGTCAGGCCCGTCTCGATCTGACGGGTGTAGTCGCGCAGGTGCCGTGCTGCCTGCGCACCCAGCCGTGCTCCCTCGTCGTCCACCCTGCCAGGCTAGGTCCGCGGGTCAAGCGGATAACAGCGGTTGACGATCAGCGGGTCGGACTTGGTGGACGGGAAGTTCGGCAGATCGTCGATGTGCGCGTTGAACGTCGCCGCCAGAACCTCACGTGAGTACGCGCTCGCCGAGGCGCGGTAACCGATATCGGCTGGCGTCGGCTGGTCGAAGAAGATCGCGAAATGCAGATCGGGCGCGTCGAACACCTCGATGTGATGCGGATAGGCGCGCGGGACGAAATACATGTCGCCTTCGGTCAGGTACCAGGTGTCCAAGGTCCCGTCCGGGTTCATGATCGTCATCCGGGAGCCGCCCTTCGCGACGTGCCCGAGATCCGAGGTCGGACTCCTCGACGATCTCCCCGTCGAGCAAGGAGACCTTGTGCGCGCTCGGATCGAGCCCTGTGGCGATGTGTATGCGATCCTCTCGTTACCGATTTTCCTGAAAACTAGTTTCAGGCAAGGCTTTTGGACGCACCCCCGCCAGCTGCAGCGCCACACCCTTCGCAATCAGACAGCATGGTCCGCCACAAAGGTGTCCGCTGTCGCGTTCGCGCGCGGTGAAGACAGCCGCATGCGCCGAGACAGTGACAAAATGGCACGAATGGCCGAACGTGTCAGTTTCCCCAGCACCACCGGACCGACCTTGCACGGCGTTATCGACCTACCGGTTGGTGACGTCCGCGGATGGGGGGTGTTCGCCCACGGTTTCACGCTCGGCAAGGATTGCCCGGCCGCAAGCCGAATCTGCAAACAGCTGGCCAGCGAGGGTGTCGGCATGCTGCGCTTCGACAACCTGGGCCTGGGCGATTCAGAAGGCGATTGGGGCGACGGCTCGTTCTCGCACAAGGTCGACGACACGGTCCGCGCCGTCGAGTTCATGAATGACACCAGACGCGAGGTGCGCCTGCTGGTCGGCCACTCGTTCGGTGGTGCAGCCGCCATCGCCGGCGCCCACGACTGCCCCACGGTGGCTGCGGTGGCCAGCATCGGCGCGCCCTACGAGCCGGCCCATGTCGAACACAACTACGACGCGCTGGTCCATCGGATCGAGGCAGACGGCGAAGCGCCGTTTCTGGTGGGTGGAAAAGCCCTCACCCTCAAACGCCATTTCATCGAGGACGTCCGCGCCGCGGATCTGCGGGAACGGATCCGCACCTTGCGCCGGGCCCTGCTGGTGATGCATTCGCCGACCGACAACACCGTGGGGATCGCGAACGCCAGCGACATTTTCCGCACCGCCCGGCACCCGCGCAGCTTTGTTTCACTCGAAGGCGCCGATCATCTACTGACCGGCAAAAACCAGGCGGCGCGCGCCGCTCGCATCATCAGCGCCTGGGCCGACCCGTACCTGTAGCCCACCCGTACTCACTCTTAGAGTATTCATAATTATGTCTTATTTTTCTTAAACTCGAGGTACGGTCGGTGCTCATCGGCAGGGCCAACGGAGCGTCTGCGCTGGCGACGGAAGGGGCCGTGATGGCCGGATCGGGTTCGCACGCTGTGGTTTTGGGTGCCGGTATGGCGGGGCTGCTGACCGCCAGGGTGCTCTCGGAGTTCTACGAGTCGGTGACGGTGGTGGAGCGAGACGTACTGCCCGTCAATCCGAGCCAGCGCAAAGGGGTTCCGCAGGGACGACACCTGCACAACTTCCTCAGCCGCGGGACGCAACTGATCGGCGAGTTGTTCCCCGGAATTCTCGACGAGTTCGCGGCCGCCGGGGCCGTTGTCGATGATGCCGGTGATCTGTCCCGGATTTACGTCCGCGTAGCCGGCTATGAGCTGGCGCCCGCGGGCCGGCTGGCCGATCCGGCGCCATTGGCGGCGTACCAGGCCAGCCGCCCGTTTATGGAGTTCCACCTACGCCGTCGGGTTGCCGCGTTGCCAGGCGTCACCATCCTCGGCAACCACGAGGTGATCGAACCGGTGATCTCCGGCGACGCCGTCACGGGTGTACGAATCATCAACCACACCAAAGGTATTGCCGATGCCGTATACGGCGACCTCGTCGTCGATGCAACCGGGCGCGCGGCACGCACGCGCGCCTACCTGGACAGTCACGGCTTCGGCCCCCCGACAGAAGACCGGGTGCCACCACAATGTGGGTATTCCAGCCAACTGCTGTATATCGCGCCAGGGCGTATCGCCGAGCGGATGGCGTTCGTCAGCCAGGGCAATATGGCACCCGGCGCCCTGCTGGTCGCCTACGAGCACGACACCTGGATGCTGGCCGTCGCCAGCCCGATCGAATGCGGCACTCCTCCCGGCAGTTTCACCGAGTTGATCGACGCGGCCGGACAGATCCTGCCCGCCGCGATGACGGCCGCTCTGCGCGATGCGTCTCCCATCGGGGGGCTGGCGATCTCCCGAAACACCGCCGCAGGCTGGCGACGCTACGACCGGGCGCCACGGCTGCCGAGCGGCTATCTGGTACTCGGCGACGCGCTGTGCAACCTCAATCCACTCCACGGCCAAGGCATGACCATGGCCGCCCTGCAGGCGCACGCCCTACGGGAGTGCCTACGGGCAGGGAACACCAACCTTGCCCGGCGCTTCTATTGCGCTGCGGCCGAACACATCACACCGGTGTGGACGATGAATGAGGCCGCCGATCGGCGGCCTTCCCCGAACACCCCGCGAACCCTGCGGCACAGGGCGCGCGCCCGCATGCAACGAGAGGCGTTGACAGCCGCCACCCACGATATCGCCGTGGCCGAACGATTCCTGCGCGTCCGCGGTCTCATCGACCCACCCGCCCGGCTACAGGACCGGGCCCTGCTCGTCCGGATTCTGCTGACGAACTTCCGACAGCAGGTGGCAACCCGCCTGTGGTCGGCTAACTTCCGCTGCCACCGACTTCGGCGGGCAACGGCGGAATGTTCGGGGTCGGGTTCGGGACCGGGTCGGGCTTGGCCGAGGGCTGGGTCGTCGGCGCGGACGATGCCGACGTAGCCGGTGCTGAGGTGGCCGGTGACGGTGTGGTCGACGTCTGCGGTCCGTGGTAGTCGAGCATCGGTTCCTGGCGAATCACGGTCGAACCGGAGCTGACCGTCAACGCACTCGACGTCAGCGTGTAGGTGATGCCGTCGTTCTCGGCGACGAACCCGCTGCTTGACTGTGTCGCAGGCAGAATCAGTCTGGCGCCGTCGCGAATTCGCACGCCGCGGTAGGTGTACTTGCCACCCGATGTCGCACAGATCGCGACGCGCGACGTCGCCGTGCTGCCGAACGCTGCGGCGGTATCCGGTGATGCGCACCGCGCCGTCGAATCGACAAAGCCCTGGCTGTCGGTACCAGGCTCGGCACTGGCCAAGGGAATCACGAGTGCCAACAGTGCGGCACATACTGCCGCAGGCACGGTCAACAGATGGACGGAAGGCCTCACGGAGGAGCTCATCTCTTCTACCTGACCATGCCCGCGCGATCTGCGCACGCAAAGATGCCGAGATACAACACGATCGTTAGGACTTCGAAACATTAAGCGGCGGGCCAACTATCTCCGCGATGCCCCCGCTAGCCGAGACCGCCCTCGCGGTCGACTCCCTCAGCCGGTAGGACATCCGCGATCTCACTCAGGCCGCTGATGGTGAGGACCCGCATCAGGAAGGGGTGCACGATCAGATGCAGACGGTCGACTTCGTCTGAATACGTGAACAACACGTTGATACCCGCGCTGTCCAAGTACTTGACCGCACTCAGGTCGACTGTCATCGGCTGCCGGGTGCCCGCGCTGGCGTTGTTCAGCTCCTCGGTGAACACGTCGACGTTGCTGAGGTCGATCTCGCCCTCCGCGACCACCGTGGGCGCTCCGTCGGCGCCACGATAGGTGTTCAAGGTGAGCAGAGTGGCCATTACGGGATCCTCGCGTACATGTGAACAGTGGTTCCGGCCTCGTCGGAGTGAATGCTGAAGTCCTCCATCAGACCTCGCATGAGGGCGAGACCACGGCCACGACTGATATCGGCGATCTCACGTGGCGTCTTCCAGACACCGGTGTCGGTGACAGTCACCTCCAATCGATCGACGACTGCGGACGCGCGCAACGAGACCATCCCCTCAGGCCGGTCACGATGGCCGTGCTCGATCGCATTGGCGACGGCTTCTCCGGTCGCGATGAGAACGTCCTGAATCTGTTCGGGGTCAACTCCAGCCTGAACCAGCCAGCTGCGCAACGCCGCCCGGGTCGGGGCGAGATGCTGTGCGTCGGCAGCGAAATTCATCGCCAGCGGCGCGGGCTGCCGATACAGCAGCATGGCCACGTCGTCGGCGTAGCCGCCGGTGGGCTCGAGCCGGGCCATCAACTCGTTCGCCACCTCGTCGAGCGCCTCCGAACGGCCACCCTGGACGAGGTCGGCGGCCTTGGCCATCCCGTCGTCCATCGACACTCCACGGCGTTCGACCAGTCCGTCGGTGTAGAGCAACACCGTCGCGCGCGCCGGCATCGTCACCTGCGCCTCGGGCCTGGCCCAGTCCGGCCGCAGCGCCATCGGAAGCCCACGACCACCGTCGAGCATCACGGTGGTGCCGTCGGCGAGCGCCATGATCGGTGGCGGATGCCCGGCGCTGGAGTACACCAGTTCCCCCGTCGACGGGGTGAGCACCGCACAGAACGCGGTGGTGCACCTGGCGCCGGGCAGCCGCACCGCGAAGCGGTCCAGTGCCGCCAAAGTGGCACTGGGACTGGACTGTTCGATCAGTAACGCACGGCACGCGCTACGCAGCTGCCCCATCACGGTGGCCGCAGCCAGACCGTGCCCCACACAGTCGCCGACAATCAGGGCGACGCGGCCGTCGTCGAGTTCGACGACGTCGTACCAGTCACCGCCGACCTGCAGCGGCCGGCTTGCCGGCCGATAGCGCACGGCGAAACCTTCGGGCAGCCTCGCGGGGCCGAGCATCGCATGTTGCAGCGCCACAGCGGTTTCGCGTTGCTCGTCCAACTGGTAGACGCGCTGCAGCCCCTGCCCAAGCCGGCCGGCCAGCACTGTGAGCAGGGTGTGGTCCTCCGGAATGAAGGGCCGCGATTCAGCCAGCTCCACCCACACGACCAGGACGCCGCGCGGGTGCTGCAACGCGATGCCGGCCACGCCTGACTCGGCGGTCACGGTGGTGAGCAGGTCCGCGTCGCGCAGGGACTCGATGAGTTCGCGCCGATGCGGCGCCAGGTCTGCCCATTCGGCGGGATCGCCCGCGCACACCAGATCGGGCTGGTCGTCCTTCGCCGCATCGGCCGGGAAGGTCACGGCCAGAACCCGCCGGGCCCGCCACACCCCGCGCAGTTCCTCGATGGCGCCACGAAGAGCATCATCGAGCGTATCTGCCTGTGCCAGTTGCTGATTCAGTGCCGCCAGCGCGTTCTGGCGCTGGCCGGCGTAGTGCTCGGCGGTAACATCACGGAAGGTTCCTACCATCACCGCGCGCCCGGACTCCGGATCGGCCGCCGGGTTGAAGGTCACGGCAATCCACAGCCGATGCCCGTCGCGGTGCTCGACAGGAACCGTGAAGGCGCCTTGACGATGATCGAGCAGTCCCTTGAACGCCTGCTCCACCAGCCGGTACGACTCGGGGTCGGCCTCGGCGTCCGGCCACCACGGCTGGGCGCCCTCGTAGGGCAGACCTTCAGGTCCGTACCCCAGCATGTCGGCGAACGCCGTGTTCACCTCAATGACTGCACCACGCTCATCGCAGACGAAGAATGCCTCCTGCAGCGAGTCCAGCAGAGCAGTACGCCAGCGGGCGTGGTGATTACGCAACCGCGTCAACTGCAAGTTGGCCCGCACCCGGGCCAGCAGCTCTGCCGCCGCGAAAGGTTTCACCAGATAGTCGTCGGCGCCGGCCTGCAGACCTTCTATGGAGGCTTCCTGACCGGCACGGGCGGAAAGCAGCAGCACCGGCAACGCGGCTGTGCGCGGATCGGTCCGCAACGCGGCGAGCAGCCCGAGGCCGTCGAGCACCGGCATCATCACATCGCTGATCACCAGGTCGGGCAGCTCGGAACGGACCGCATCCAGTGCCTGCCTGCCGTCGTCGACGGCGCGGACGTCATAGCCGGCGGTCCGTAACAGGTTGGTCAGGTATTCACGCATATCGGCGTTGTCATCGGCGATCAGCACCTGCGCGCGTTCGCCACCGATGGACGGCGCGTCCGCGGTCGTGGCCGTGGTCGCGTTCGTGGCCGTGGTCGTGGCGGATTCCGCCTCGCCGGGCAGCCAGCGCAGTGCCTCCTGCACATAGGGTTCGCCGAGTACCCGCGCGGTTTCCGCGGTGTCCTCCGGTGCGGCGAGATCATCGGCCGACAGGTGCGTTGCCCCGAAAGGCAGCCGGACGGTGAAACTCGTTCCCGCACCTTCGCGGCTGTCGGCGGTGATGGTGCCGCCGTGTAACCCGATCAATTCCCGGACCAGTGCCAGCCCGATTCCGCTGCCCTCGGTGGAGCGGGCGCGGACATTCTCGATGCGGTGGAACCGTTCGAAGAGGCGCGGCATCTCGGCGGCCGGCACGCCGATCCCGGTGTCGGCAATGGTGACGACGGCGTCCGTGCCGTCGCGGCCCACCCGCACCGTGACACCGCCGTCGAAGGTGAACTTCAACGCGTTGGAGAGCAGGTTGAGCACCACCTTCTCCCACATATCGCGATCCAGATACACCGGTTCGTCCAACGGTGGGCAGTCGACGGTGAAGGTCAGACCGGCCCGGTCGATCGCCGAGTGGAAAACGCTGGCCAGTTCTGCGGTGACGGTGGACAGGTCGACCGGTTCGAACCGGGCCTGCATCCGGCCCGCCTGAATGCGCGAGAAGTCCAGCAGGGTGTTGACCAGCTTGGCCAGCCGTAGACCATTGCGGTGGGCCAGCTCCAGCTCTTGGCGGGCCTGCTCGTCGACCCCGGACGTTCGGCGCCGCAGATCGTCCAGCGGGCCCAGGATCAGCGTCAACGGGGTGCGAAACTCGTGGCTGATGTTGGAGAAGAACGTCGTCTTGGCCCGGTCCAGCTCGGCGAGCTCCTCCGCGCGCTGCTGCTGGGTCCGGTAACTGCGCGCGCTGCCGATGCCGGCGGCGATGTGCCCGGCCACCAGGTCGACGAATCCGTGATAACCCTTGTCGAGCGTCCGGTGGCGATTGAGCGCGGCGACGAGGAAACCCACCGGTGCGGCGCCTTGCTGCAGGAGCGGAACCACGAGCGCCTGCTCGGGCGGTGCATCCCAGTCACCCGTGGGCAGCTCGAGCGCGTCGTCGAAATCGATCAGCGCGGATTCGCCGAGGGCGACCGTGTCGACGGGCCAGAGCGTGGGAGTGCCGGCAGGCAGGGACTGCGGCGCCGCCGGATGGCCGAGCTCGATTCCGCTGACACCGGCAAGCCGCGCGGCACCGTCGTCATCGAACAGATACGTCAAGGTGAATGGCAGATCGGCGAGGTTGCGGTCGAGCTGCTCATCGACGAAATCCATGATCTGCTGTTCGGTGCGCAGCACGCTCGGGTCAGAACCGAGATCACGCAGGGTCGCCATTCGGCGCTCGCCGATGACCCGCTCGGTGTCCTCGCTGACCACGCAGAGCATGCCGATCACGAGCCCGCTTTCGTCGCGCAACGGGCTGTAGGAGAACGTGTGATAGGTCTCCTCGGAGTAGCCCGACCGCTCCAGGAAGAGCAGCAGACCCTCATCCCAGGTGGCTTCCGCTGTCGTGAGCACGCTCTCGATCCGCGGGCCGATATCCGGCCAGATCTCCGCCCAGACCTCACGGGCCGAGCGGCCCAACGCCCAGGGGTACTTGCTGCCCAGCGTGTCGCGGCGGTACGCCGCGTTGCAGAAGAACGTCAGGTCCGGTCCCCAGGCCATCCACATCGGAAACCGCGAGGACAACAGGATGCTGACGGCGGTGCGGAGGCTCTGCGGCCACTCATCGGGCAGGCCCAGCGGGGTGGACTCCCAGTCGACCGCGGCAAGATCGCGACCGACCTCATCGTCCGCGCGGAAGACCACCGGGGTCCCTTTCGTCGGCGCTACCAGGAGACGTTGCTTCCGCGCTGTGCTGGACGGTCAACGTCGTTCGATCCAAGACAATCATCATCGCAGCTCGAAGCGCCAGTGTTTTCCCTGGGAACCCGGGTCACAAAACGAGGTCGGCATCCACAATGAGCGGATGCGCTTCGGAAACTTCATGGCCCCCTTCCACGCCGTTGGACAGAATCCCACGCTCGCGATCGAACGCGACCTCGACCTGATCGTCGCGATGGACCGGCTCGGATTCGACGAGGCCTGGGTCGGTGAACACCACTCCGCCGGATTCGAGATCATCGCCTCTCCCGAGGTTTTCATCGCCGTCGCCGCCGAACGCACCAAACACATCAAGCTCGGCACCGGCGTGAGCTCACTGCCGTACCACAACCCGTTGATGCTGGCCGATCGAATGGTGCTGCTGGATCACCTCACCCGGGGCCGAGTCATGCTGGGCTGCGGCCCCGGTCAGCTCACCTCGGATGCGCACATGCTCGGGATCCCCGCCGACGAGCAACGGCCGCGGATGGAACAGTGCCTCGGCGCGATCATGCGGTTGCTGCGCGGCGAGACCGTGACCATGCACACCGACGGTTTCACGTTGCAGGATGCCCGCCTGCAACTGAAGCCCTACAGCGACCCGTGTTTCGATGTCGCTGTCGCAGCGTCCTTCTCGCCCACCGGGCCACGGGGCGCCGGCACCCACGGCATCGGCATGCTGTCGATCGCGGCCACCGCCAGGCAGGGCATGGACCTGCTGGCCCAGCACTGGCAGACATGGGAGGAGGTGGCACTCGAGCACGGCCACGTCGCCGACCGGTCGAAATGGCGGCTCGTCGGGCCGATGCACCTCGCAGACACCCGCGAGCAGGCCGAACGCGAGGTCGAGTACGGCATCGCGCAGTTCTCCCGCTATTTCAAGCACATCCTGCCGGCCGGCCCGGTGCAGGGTGACACCGTAGCGGAGATCATCGCCAACAACCGCCAGTCCGGTTTCGCGGTGATCGGCACCCCCGACGACGCGGTGGCGAAGATCGAGGAGTTGGTCGAGGCGAGCAACGGCGGTTTCGGCGCGTTCCTACTCTTCGACCACGATTGGGCCGCCCCGGCGGCGAAGGCGCACAGCTACGAACTGTTCGCGCAGTATGTGATTCCACATTTCACCGGTCAGCTCGCCGGTCCCGCCGCATCACAGGACTGGGTGCTGGGTAGCGGGACCGAGTTCGTCGACCGGGCTGCACACGCCATCGGTAAGGCCATCGACGACCATGCCGCGGAGCGGGCCGCGAAAACCTAATCGACGACGAGCGTCGCCAACGCCGCACGGATCGGATCCGGGATCGGGGTGGCTTTGCGACTTTCCCGGTCGACGAATACGTGCACGAAATGTCCCTGCGCGACAGCGGCTTTCCCGGTCGTGGTGAAGATCGCCGTCCCGTAGGTCACGGATCGGGTCGAGAGCTTGTCCACCCGCAGACCGGCGACCAATTCGTCCGGGTAGGCCACCGGCGCGTGATACGAGCACATCGACTCGACGACCAGGGCGATGACCGGCGACGTGTGGATGTCGAGGCCGCCTTCGCGGATCAGGAAGTGATTGGCCACCGTGTCGAAGTAGCTGTAGTACGTCACGTTGTTGACGTGGCCGTACACGTCGTTGTCCATCCACCTGGTGGTGATGGGCAGGAAGTAACGGTAATCGTCGACACTATGCACTTCGGCTACCAATAGCTGATCCCTCCGCGAAACATGCTCTCCAGTAACGGCTTATCGCCTTCGATCGGCGCGTTCTGCAGCAGCCGCTGCTGGGGCCACGCGCCGTCGGCCAAACTACCGCAGTCCGCTTCGGTATAACCGACCGCTGCGAGCCCGTTGGGCATGCCGACCGCACGCATAATCCGGATCAGGTCGTCGGCCAGGACCGCACCGGCTTCCTCGGGACCGATACCGCGGGTGTCGGCACCGAGATGCTGCGCGGCCTCCAGATGACGCTGCGGGTCGGTCTGCGCGGTATGACGAAAAACGGACGGCGCGTTGAGGATCACCGCCATCCCGTGCGGCACCATCGGTTCGGACCCCGGATACCCGTCGGGATGGAAGCCGCGGACCTGTCCGGCCACGGCGTAGGCCATCGCGTGCGGCACATGGACGCCGGCATTGCCGAACGCGATACCGGCCAGGGTGGCGGCCCACATGGTCTGTTCGCGCGCCTCGCGGTCGTCGGCGTCACGGACGGCGCGCTCCAGGTACCGACCGAGTAACCGCATGGCTTCGCGACTCCCCAGGTCGCTCCACGGATTGGCGCCCTGGCTCATCGGCCGGGCACCCGGGCCAGGGGCGGGCCGCTGGGTGAACGGCCGTGCCGTGAACGATTCCAGGGCGTGTGACAGCACGTCGAGTCCGCTGCACGCCACCACCTGGCTGGGCAGGGTGTCGGTGCAGTCGGGGTCGACGAGCGCCTCGGTCGGGCGCAGCGCCGGAGCGGCGATACCGGTCTTGGCCGCCAACGACAGCAGATCGAAAATGGCCATACCGGTGACCTCGCTGCCGGTTCCCGACGTCGTCGGGCACGCGATATGCGGCGCCAGTGGGCCGGGCACCGGCGTACCTGCACCGACCGGGGCGTTGACGTACTCCAGGAAATCGGCCGGATAGCTGGCGTACAGGTTGGCCGCTTTCGCGGTGTCGATCACCGACCCACCGCCGACGGACACGTAGCCATCGGGCTTGGCGGCGACCGCGAATTCCGTTGCCTGTTTGAAGGATTCATCAGTGGGTTCGACCCGAACATCGGTGTAGGTGACGACGTCCAGGCCCGCGTCCCGCAACGAGCGTTGCGCGGTCTGGAAGATCTCCAGCCGCGACACGGCGGCGTCGGAGAACAACGCCACCCGGGTCATCCCGAGGGCCGCGGAACGGTCGCCGAGCTCGGCCAGACACCCCCTGCCGAAGGTGACCCTGGACGCGTCGACGGTGAATGCGGATTCGAATCCGTCACCGGCGGACTGGTAATGACAGCAACTCATCGAGTCTCCCAACCTTGACACCCGGGCTTACGTGCGAGCCTATAGCGATGCCAACGAGGGATCCCGAAGTCCAAGAGATGCTCGACGAGTTCGCGCTGCGCAAGCTCGTCCACACCTACTGCCGTGCTGTCGATCGCGGCGACTTCGCCCGGCTGCGTAGTCTCTACCACCGCGACGCGCTCGACAGCCATGGCGCGCTGACGGGGTCTTCGCCGGGAACCGTCACCGAGTTTCTCGACCAGCTCGCGGCCACCCGGCCCTATATCCGGTCGATGCAGCACAACATCACCACCGTGAACTTCGCCATCAGCGGCGCCAGGGCCGAAGGGGAGATCTACACGATCGCCACCCACACTGTCGCCGGCGGCGCCCGGGACGTCGATATCGTGGTCGGCGGCCGCTATCTCGACAAATACGAGAACCGCGACGGCACATGGAAATTCGTCGAGCGGATGATCGTCACCGATTGGGCCCACGTCAACGACCCGTCCTCGGTGAACTTCAGCCACCCGATCACCGCCGGAACGCCGCTGGGCGCACCCGATGAAACCGACCCGTCGCACGGCTTCTTCGCACTGCTGAACCGGCCCGCGCCGCCCGCGGGACACTCGTCGCGAAATCAGGCTTGATCGCGTCGGTACGGTGGGTCGACCCGGGCCCGGCTGGAAGCCCGACGAGTCAGGCGCCGTGCGCGCTCAGCTCGGTCGCGGCTGCCGGTGCCGCAGCGGCGCCGGCGACCACGGTGTACAGCGGTGCGACCCAGGCGTGCGGACCACTCGACGTCGGCGCGTACGAGGTGTGGATCGCGAGGTTCGCGGCCGACAACTCGGTGGTATCCGGGTTGTAGTCACAGACCGGGTCGCCGACATCGCAGACACTGATGGTGCGCATACCGATCTCCGGCGGCAACTTCGACGTGTCCGTCGAGGCCAGGAAGGAATGCTCCTGACCGACACCCTGGCCGACGCCGGGCGTGACGGCCGTCGAACCCAAATCGATGGTGGTGTCGACGGGCAACCGGTCCCCGTCGGCGATCAGCAGCGCGGCCGCCACGTGCGGGTCGTCGGCCAGGTCGTAGAGGTTGCGATGGACCACCATGGCGCCCTGCGAGTAGCCGGCGAGGATCACCTTGGTGTTGGGGCACTGCGCGGTGAACGCGGTGAACTGCTCTGCTGTCGCAGTGGTCCCGTCTTTGACGCTGCCGAGGAAGTCGAGCCAACCGCCCAAGCCGCCCTCCAGCGGGACCGGCGCGGCCGGGTACTGCACGGCTTCGGCGTCGATCGTCTGGCCGTTTGCCGCCAGTTCATCGCGTAACTGCAGGTAGGACTGGTAGACCACCCTGCCCATGCCACCGTTCGCGGTCAGTCCCGCGCCGTCTCGCTGACCCGAGCCGGCAGCACCGATCCAGTGATAATCCGCGCAGGTGGATGCAGCAGTTGCAGTACCGGTGGCCAGGCCCGCCGCTGCGATACCGGCGATCAGGATGGCCGAACACGTGCGTCGAATCACGAAAATCTTCCCTCCAACTCAGCCGGTAGATCGTCAGCCGGGTCGTCAGGCGTTACAGGTTGGGGCCTCGTCGAACTACTTCCAGGCGAACACCGGTTGTTCCAGCTCGTCGACCCGATCATGGCGGCCTTCCAGGCACCACCAGCGAAATTGCAGCAACACCGCACCCGTCGGCGCGTGGATGAGGTCGTTTCCCAACGGGATCTGCACCACCGGCCGCGAGCTCTCCGGAATCGTGATGAACCGCGGTGAATCGTCGCGCTGCAGCTGGTGCAGGCCCACCCGGTAAGCAGCCACCACCTCATCGGGCGCCGGCTGGAGATCGAGCCGACCGCCACCCCAGATCACCACCGGCGTGATGACGTAGCCAGACCTCGTCGGATAGTCGTCGAGCAGCCCCAGCACCGACGACTCGGCCAGTTCGATGCCGAGTTCTTCCTGCGACTCGCGCAGGGCGGCGTCGATCTCGGTTTCGCCGGCGTCCAATCGGCCACCGGGCAACGCCCACTGGGCAGAGTGGGATCGTAGCCGAGAAGCCCTGCGGCACAACAGAAAAGCGGCACCACCGGAGACGTCGACCATGCGGCCGTCGAGGTCCTCGGATATCGTTCGCCCCTGGTTCCAGTCGACCACCGGAGCGGGGTCCACCCTGTCTTCACCGATTTCGGAGTCGACGAGCACCATCGCGACGGCGGCACGCCGCTTCGTCGGGTCTGCCACCGCCCGCCGCTCGTGCCCGGCCAGGTGGGCACGGATCGTGTCGCGCAGCGCGTCGTCGTAGGCGATGGTCACCGATTGACCATAGGTGCCCCGGAGGCGGGCTCAGGATCGGCGGGTCACCAGGCCGGGCATCAAATGTGCACCGGCGGGCTTTTCGCCTGCTCACGGGACGGGTACACGACACGGTCCAGCCGAGTCACCGTGAGGATCCGAAGTGAGTGAAACGAGCCAGCGCCAGCTCGGCGATTCCGACAGCCCCATCGAGGACAAGTTGGAGGACGCCTTCAACAGAATGGTCGACGAAGGTAGCCAGCGCCTTCACCGCACCTGGCGCGAGGTGCTGGTGACCGGCTTCTTCGGCGGAACCGAAGTGGCGATGGGCGTGCTCGCCTACCTCTCGGTGCTCAACGCCACACACGACAATCTGCTTGCCGGACTGGCCTTTTCCATCGGGTTCCTCGCCCTGTTGCTCGGGCACAGCGAACTGTTCACGGAGGGCTTCCTGGTCCCGGTCACCACGGTGGTCGCCAAACGGGCCAGCATCCGACAGTTGTCGAAGCTCTGGAGCGGCACCCTGGTCGCCAATCTGGCCGGCGGGTGGCTGCTGATGTGGCTGATCATGACGGGATTCCCGAAACTGCACGCACAGACGGTGGAATCCGCCGCGCACTACGTGACTGCACCGCTGTCGGCGGAAACCGTCACTCTTGCACTACTCGGCGGCATGGCGATCACGTTGATGACCCGGATGCAACATGGCACCGATTCGGTGTTCGGCAAGATCGCGGCCGCCGTGGCCGGGGCATTTCTGCTGGCCGGCCTGCAGATGTTCCACTCGATCCTGGATTCTCTGCTGATCTTCGGGGCACTGGCGACCGGCGACGCCCCGTTCGGTTACCTCGACTGGCTGCAATGGTTCGGCTACACCATCGTCGGCAACATGGCGGGCGGGCTGCTGCTGGTCACCCTATTGCGCCTGCTGCGCAGCAAGGACCGGCTGCAGGAGGAGCGCGACGACGCCGAGGCGTCGTGAACCGTCCCGCCGCCGCGGCTAGACTCTCGGCA
This sequence comes from Mycolicibacterium komossense, assembly GCF_025822605.1. Lineage (GTDB taxonomy): Bacteria > Actinomycetota > Actinomycetes > Mycobacteriales > Mycobacteriaceae > Mycobacterium > Mycobacterium komossense. The sequence goes on from NZ_JACKTY010000031.1 coordinate 106,943, forward strand.
GCGCGCCCGGCAGACCTCTGGAGTCCCGATGGCCGACTTCACCATGTTGATCCTCGCCGATCACGACTGGTTCCGCGAGCAGTTCGCCCGCCTCGACTACCTGCAAGCCCGGTCATCGACGAAAAGTGAAGCGCTGGAAAAGTTCTGGCGCCCGCCGGCCGACAAACCTACGTCGACGAAGCCGGCCCGGCGCAGAAGCCGAAGGACACCTCACTGGGCATCGGCAGCCTCAAGGGAACCTGACCGGAAATCACCGACCGGTAGGCACCGCCCAGGCGCTGCCCTGTTCGCGATCGAGCACGGTGATGCCCTTGTTCTTCAACCCGAAGATATAGACCAGCAAACTGACCGCGATCACCACGGTGACGTAGCAGATGAACCAGCCGACATGATGCCCGGACTTGGCCGCTTGGAAGAGCAGCGGCGCGGTACCCCCGAACACCGAGTTCGCCAGCGCATAGCCCAATCCCACACCCAGCGCCCGGATCTCGGCGGGAAAGAGCTCGGCTTTCACGATCGCGTTGACCGAGGTGTATCCGGTGAGGATGACGTAGCCCACGGCTGTCAGGGCGAACGCGACCAGCGGTGAGGTGGTCTGCGGCAGATAGGTGAGCAGGACGTAGGTGTAGATGACGCCGCCGACGCCGAAGAACACCAGCAGGACCTTGCGCCCGACCCGGTCGCTGAGCAGCCCACCCAACGGCTGCAGCAGCATCAGGAAGATCACGCCGAGCAGGTTGATCCAGGTCGCCGTCAACGCCCGGTCGGAACCAAAGGTCGATTTGACGATCGCCGGTGCGTTGACCGTGTAGGTGTAGAACGCCACCGTCCCGCCTGCGGTGATGAGGAAGACGAGCAGCAGCGCGCGCCAGTGCGTGGTGAACAACGCCTTCATCGATCCGGCCGCGCGGTCCTTGCCCGCGCGGATCGCTTCGAGGTGCGATTCACTCAGCGATTCGTCCATCGAGCGACGCATCCACAGCACCACCAGCGCGGCAGCGCCCCCGATGAAGAAACCGACCCGCCACCCCCAGGCGGTGACCGTCTCGACGTCGAGGATGCTGAGCAGGATGAGCAGCGTGAACTGCGCCAACACCTGACCGCCGACGAGCGTGACGTACTGGAAAGACGAGAGGAACCCGCGCCGGTGCGGGGTCGCCGCCTCCGACATGTACGTCGCCGACGTGCCGTACTCGCCACCGGTCGCGAATCCCTGTACCAACCGGGCGAGGACCAGGATCACCGCCGCCCACCACCCGATGACCTCACGCGTAGGCATCACCGCCACGACGAACGAGCATGTCGACATCACCGTGATGCTGACCATCAGCGCCGACTTGCGACCGCGCCGGTCGGCGAACCGGCCGAAGAACCAGGACCCCACCGGTCGCATGAGGAAGGTGACCGCGAAGATCGCGTAGATGTACAGCGTGGAGTTGGTGTCGGCCTTGTCGAAGAACTGCGCCTCGAAATACGTGGCGAACACGGTGTATACGTAGACGTCGTACCACTCGACGAGGTTGCCGGCAGAGCCCTTGATCGTGTTCAGCACAGCCCGTCGCGTACTCGTCGGGGCGAGCGTTGGGCCGGGTTGGCCGGCTGAAGTCGCCCCTTCGCTCATGTCAGGGACGATAACCCTATTCGGAGAACCCGGCGATCCACCGTTGCACGCTTCTGGTCAGCGACCGGGGCACCTCGTCGGGATCCATCAGGTCGTTCTCGGCGAGCGGACTGGCCTCACCCGCCACCGTGTCCTTGGTGAAGCGGCGCAACGTCCTGCCGTCGCCGCGGAGCGCTTCGACCGCCCGCAGGAACGACCCGCATTCGCCCAACTCGCGCTCGAACTCGTCGGTGCTCACCCCGAGGTGCTCGGACACCAGGCTGTGGCGCAGCGACTCGATCGTTTCGCCGATGTAGTCCTGATCGTCGGCACCGGGGACCGCTTCGACAGCCACGTCGCACTCCGTGTCGAACCCCATGGACCGGTTGTTGATGTTGGACGAGCCGATGCGCAGCAGGCGATCGTCGATGGTCATCACCTTGGCGTGCACGTAGATCGGTGTCCCACTGGCAGTCACCGGCCAGTACACCGCGAAGCGCTCATGCTGGTCCGCACCCCAGAGCACGTTCAGCAGCCGATACCTGGCGCTGTCCATCGCCTGCTCTTCGAGCCGACTCTCGGAGTTCCGCGGCATGACGACCACGATCTCCGGGCCATCCGGTTCCTGCAGCCGGGCCGCCAGCGCGTCGACGAGCGTGCGCGAGGCCAGATACTGGTTCTCCAGATAGATGACGTGCCGCGCTGCGGCGATCGCCGCCAGGTTCAGCGTCTCAACTTCGCGAATCTCTTTGCTGCGCTCCAGATCTGGCACTGTCCGGGCGATCCCGACGTCGACGGCACGCAAGGTCGGTTCGAGGCCGGGGGGCCACGGTGCGTTCTCTGCATCGACCGGCGCCAAGGCGCGGCCGGTGGCTGTCTGCCACCGGTCACGGGCCAACTCGCCGAGCGCTTTCGCCGCGTCGCCGTCCACCGCCGCCGCCACCTCGTGGCGAGGCCCGTAGTTCTTCCCGGCGAAGAGGCGTAAAGCGTTGGTGTCCAAATGTTCTCGGGTATCCCAGCGGTCGGCGGCGAAGTCGATCCCGCCGCAGAACGCCAGCGCGTCGTCGATGGCGACGATCTTCTGGTGTGGGACCGAGCCGATCGGGTGGACTCCGTCGACCGCGAACTGCAGCCGTTCGTTGCTCAGCCAATTCAGCAGGGCCACCGGCGTCACCCGGCCCCAGAGTCCCTCGAACGCCGGGAGCAGCCGGACGTTGGACCGCAGCAGGTAGATCTCCAGCGTGGGCCGTGACCGGACCAACCAGCGCAGGAACACACCCAGCTGGTTGGGGCCCGGCAGCGTCTTGCGGCCGCGCTCGAAGGTGATCCTGGTGTCGAAATCCCATCCGATCAGGACGATGCGGTGCTCGGCACGCAACATCGCCGCCTTGGCATGGAACAGGTAGTCGGCGGCGTCGATGATGCAGGCGAACTGATCGGCCCGCTCCACCCGCCAGCAGGTCTTGCCTGCGGTAAGCAGGGGACCATCATCCGGCGCGGACATAGCGCAGTGTCTATCACACACCGCGCGGTGGGCAGCTATCCAAAAGCGCCGGCCGTGAGCTATTGCTGCCGCGTGTCAACCAGTTCCACGGCGTCACCGACGTTGACCGTGACGACCTCGCAGGACGACAGCGCGCTGGTCGGCATTTCATCGACGAGGGTGTCACCGGCGAACTGCGCCAGCTCCGCCGGTCCGGTGAAGATGGGGATCTCGTAGGTGCGGGGGTGCTCGGCCAGCGGCGTTCCCGACGGGCGCCCGACCCCGGTGCTGTAGGTCTCGGCGCGGGCGAACAGTTCGCGGACCTCGAACACCTTGACCCGGAGCTTCTCCTCGTCGAGCCGGCCCAACTCTCGACCCGTCTCGGGATCGGTGACGAGCCGGCCGTTACCCGAGAACACCGCGAACACCATGCCCGGAGTCACGCCCGCGGCGGCGCCCCGGTTGATGACAAGGGTGTACTCATCCTCGAGGAGTGCCACCGATCCGGTGATCTGCGGGCCGGTCATGCCAGCCCCGCTACCGAAACACTCTCCCGCGGCTGTGCTTTCGTCAGTCCGCCGGCCCTGATGCGCGGCCGTAGGCTCGGCCGGACGGGCTCCTGCCCGGGGCCGAACGAGAGTTCGGTGGCGGTTTTCGCCTGAATCAGCGCAATGACCGCCTGCTGTTGCCGGTCAGTGCCGAGCGCATTGAGCGCGAACGCCAGCTTGCTGTCCACGTATTCGACGGAACGCCGTAGTTCGAGCGGAGCGGAAGAGGACCCGCTCTTCAGGGTGCGATCCTCTGTGCTGAGGCTCAGATACCAGTGATGCGCGACGACGCCGAGCGCCAGCGCAAAACCCGGCACGAACACCACCGCACAGGTCTTTCCGAGGGCGTCGTCGAGTGCCACCGAACCCGCGATGCTCAGCAGCGTGCACAATCCCAGGGCGCCGAGCAGTTGCAGCGCCGGGGGCACCTGCCTGATGAGCTGCCAGCCGAACCCGGCCACGGCGGCACACATCGTGCCGATCCGTCGGAGCAGCTTGGCGATCCCGGAGCCGACGCGCCGTGCTGCCCGCGCGACCTCGTCGGTCTGCTGACGCGTGACCTTCGGCATCGACCAACCGCGCCGGGGCGCCGTTTGGGGCTCGCTGACTGTCACCTGCTCTACCTGGGGCGCCTCGACCTGATCGGCTTCCGTCGTCGGCTTGTCGTCAATCACACCGGTGTCAACCACTCCTGCATCATCCATTAACTCCTGCCCCATCCGTACCTGCCGCGCCGAGGGAGATATGCATTGCCAGGCGCTAGGGCCGAGTTCATCACCAAGGCTGCGAATTGCTCGGAATTCCGCAGAAAGCGCGACCGACCACGACCGTGGTGATGAACTCGGCCCTAGCGTCAGGCAGGCTGGTGTCCACCATGCCTCCCGCCATTCCTGCACCTGCGCTTCTGGGAGACCCGAGCGACTTGTCCGCACTCCGCGCGCACGGCACCGACCCCGACGAACTGTTCGCGTCGTTCGCCGGCTGGGCCGAGTCGAGCGGCACCGTGCTGTATCCGGCGCAGGAAGAGGCGTTGATCGAGCTGGTCAGCGGCGCCAACGTCATCCTGGCGACCCCGACCGGCTCCGGAAAGTCCCTGGTGGCCACCGGAGCCCTGTATGCCGCACTGGCCGCCGACCGCCGCAGTTACTACACCGCACCGATCAAGGCGCTCGTCAGCGAGCGGTTCTTTGCCCTGTGCGACGTATTCGGCGCAGTCAACGTCGGGATGCTGACCGGCGATGCCTCGGTCAACGCGGGCGCGCCGATCATCGCGTGCACCGCGGAGGTGCTGGCCAATATCGCCCTACGTGAGGGTGCCGACGCGGATATCGGCCTGGTGGTGATGGACGAGTTCCACTTCTACGGCGACCCCGACCGCGGCTGGGCCTGGCAGGTTCCGCTGCTCGAGTTGCCCAGAGCCCAGTTTCTGCTGATGTCGGCCACGCTCGGCGACGTCACGTTCCTGCGCGAGGACCTCACCCGGCGTACCGGACGGGCCACGGCGCTTGTCGCCAACGCCGAGCGACCGGTTCCCCTGCACTACTACTACGCGACCACGCCGATGCACGAGACGATCCAGGACCTGCTCGACACCAGGCAGGCGCCGGTCTATGTCGTCCATTTCACGCAGGCCTCGGCGTTGGAACGTGCGCAGGCACTGATGAGCGTCAACGTGAGCACGAAAGACGAGAAAGCCGCGATCGCCGATCTGATCGGCGCCTTTCGGTTCTCGTCGGCTTTCGGTACGACGCTGTCGCGGCTGGTCCGGCATGGGATCGGCGTGCACCACGCCGGGATGCTGCCCAAATACCGGCGGTTGGTGGAACAGCTGGCCCAGGCCGGGCTGCTCAAGGTCATCTGCGGCACCGACACCCTCGGCGTCGGGATCAACGTGCCGATCCGGACCGTCGTCTTCTCGGCGCTGTCCAAATACGACGGCATCCGCACGCGCATGCTCAATGCCAGGGAGTTCCACCAGATCGCCGGGCGGGCGGGCCGCGCCGGCTACGACACCGCGGGCACCGTCGTCGTGCAGGCGCCCGATCACGAAGTGGAGAACCTCAAACAGTTCGCCAAAGTCGCCGACGACCCGAAGAAGCGGCGAAAGCTGGTGCGCCGCAAGATACCTGAGGGAATGGTCCCGTGGAGCGAGAAGACCATGAACCGGCTGATCGAGGCCACGCCGGAGCCGTTGACGAGCAATATGCGGGTGTCGACGTCGATGATCCTCGACGTCGTGGACCGGCCCGGCGATCCTTTCATCGCGATGCGACGGCTACTCACCGAGAACCACGAACCGCGCAAACGCCAGCTCCGGCACATCCTCGAGGCAGTCGGCATCGCGCGCTCCCTGCTGCAGGCCGGTGTGCTCGAACGGCTCCCCGAACCGGAGCCCGACGGACGTCGCTACCGACTGACCGTCGATCTGCCGCCCGATTTCGCCCTCAACCAGCCGTTGTCGACATTCGCGCTGGCCGCCATCGACGTACTGGACCCGGAAGCTGAAACCTATGCGCTGGAGGTGGTTTCGGTGATCGAATCGACGCTGGAGGACACCCGGCAGATCATCTCCGCGCAACTCAACAAAGCGCGCGGCCAAGCAGTAGCCGAGATGAAGGCCGAAGGTATCGAATACGACGAGCGGATGGAATTGCTCGACGAGGTCACCTACCCCAAGCCACTGGAGGAACTACTGGCCCACACCTTCGAGGTGTATCTGCAGAGCAATCCCTGGGCGGCCGACGCACGACTGTCACCGAAATCCGTTGTGCGCGAGATGTGGGAGCGCGCCTTCACGTTCCGGGAGTTCGTCAGCGTGTACGGGCTGACCCGATCCGAGGGCGCCGTGCTGCGCTACCTGTCCGACGCGTTCAAGGCGCTACGCTCCGGCGTACCCGCCACGGCCCGGACCGAGGAGCTGACCGATATCGTCGAATGGCTCGGTGAGCTTGTGCGCCAAGTCGATTCGAGCCTGCTCGACGAGTGGGAGCAGCTCACCAGCCCGGACCAACCAATCGATGCCCCGGTTGCGGTGCCGGCCCGACCACGCCCGCTGACCGGCAACGAACGAGCTTTTACCGCGATGGTCCGCAATGCGCTGTTCCGGCGTGTCGAGCTGTTCGCCCGCCGCCGCTGGGCCGAACTCGCCCAACTCGATTCGGGCTGGACGGCCGAGACCTGGGCCGAGGTCGGCGACGAGTACTTCGACGAACACGACGACGTGGGCCTTGGCGCCGACGCCCGCGGCCCCGCGCTGCTGATCATCGACCGCCAGCCCGGAGTATGGCGGGTTCGCCAAGTATTCGACGATCCGGCCGGCGACCACGACTGGGGCTTCGACGTCGAGGTCGACCTGGAAGCCTCCGACGAAGAAGGAGTCGCGGTCATCCGTCTTGTCGACGCCGGCCGGATGGATTAAACGCCCTACAGGTGCGGGGCCTGGCTGATCTTGGTGTCCTGCGTCCCGGCGGTCTGGCAGTAGGTCTGCGCTGAGAGCCGCGTTCCGGTGAGCTCCAGATTCGCGGGGTCCGTGCCCTTTTCGTCCTTGAGCATCTTGGAGATCGTCTCGTTCTGAGTCTTCTCGTCCTGGCCCAGGAAGTCCTTGCACGTCGTGTCGCCACCCTGGTTGACGATGCCCGATGAGCAGCCGCTCAGAGATACCGCAACGGCGAGACCAGCTATGAGAAGTGTGCCGCGTTTCATCATGTTTTCCCCTTACGGATCGTCGTTGACCGACAGCGGCGTGTTTGTACCCACAAGCGGCGCACAGGAAACCTGACAGCCGGCCACCAACACTTTTTCAGCACATCAGACCGGGTTGAGGATGGGCCCGCTCAGTCCTGGTCGTCGGGCCCGGGTGCCTCGACCAGCAGCGACATCCCGTGATGTGCCGGCATTTCGACGGTAAAGCTGTGTAGGTCGTCAACCGAGGCAAAAGTCTTGCCGGTGAACATATCTGATACTTGGGCCCGCGGCGGCAGATGTTCCGAGCGCACCGTGCCCGCGATATCCTCGTTGGCGAAGTTGAGCACGGTGAGCTGATGCTGGCCGACCGTTTCCAGCTCGTGCACCAGCACCAGCATGCCGCGATGGGATACTTCAGGGATATCGACCTGGCGGCTGGTGGCGATGCCGTAGTGCGAGCGGACACGCAAGATCGCCTGCAGCTGCCGCAGGAAGCTGGTCTCATCGGCGAGCTGCGCGGGAATCGAACCGTAAAGGCTTCTACCCCTCGGCATTCCGGCCATCGACCGGGTAGCCCGGTCGTTGACACCCATCAGGTCGTGACCGGCGCGATGAATCCACCTGGTGTCACCTTCGCGCAGCAGGTCTGCCACTTGGTCGGGCGGCAGGGTCAGCATGCCGCAGATGTCCCAGCCGGACAGCGCGAAGACACCGGGCTGCAGCGCGTTGAACATCGCCAGCAGCAGATGCGCCCGCCGGATCGGGTCGATATCGAAGGACTCGTCGACACTGTCCAAATCGGTGATACCCAAGGCCGCGGTGATGACCGTCGCGGTGGTGGAGGCGATGCCGTTGGTGGTGAAAACCTGGTTGTACGGCGCGTTCGGCCCGGTCAGCACTTCGGTCAGATCGGCGCGGACGGAGGCGCCCAACTCTTCACCGGTGATGTCTTGACCCTTGTAGGTGAAGATGTCGTCGCGGTGCCCGGTCGACCAGTGCACCAGCTCATAGGTGAGTTCGTCATGGTTCTGCAGCGCATGCACCAGTGACGCGGGATCGACGCCGAGCTCAATGGAGGTCCGCAGAGTCAGACGCAGGAACTCGGTGTCGCCGGTCGCCAGGGCATGCTGGTAGGCGGGCCGGTTGATGAAGTCATAAGACAGATCCGCCCCGGCCTCCCCGGTCTGCCTGATGTCGTCGATCGTGAGGTTGAGCTCCTGGAAGGTGAACCCGCCCACCTTGCGGACCATGCTGGCAATCAGGTGATTGGCCGCTTCCGACAGCGGGTGGCCCTCGGACCACGCCGGATTATCTTCTGCCGTACTCTTTTCCACCCCGAGGAAGCCGTTGGCGTCCAGCCGCAGCGCCCCGGTACCCAGGTCGGTCAGCGAGTGCAGCGCATCGCCGATGACCAGCCGCATACCGGCGAACGAGGGGTCCAGCCAGTTGATCGAGGGCTGACCCTCCTTGAAATAATGCAGATACACCCAGCGCCGTTCCACCCCGTCCACACCGACGACGGGACGAGTGGCACTCCAGTTGGTTTCCTTGACCCCTTCGGCATAGAAGATGACCCGCTGCAGGCGGCCGATGATGTAGCCCGCCTTGTCCAGCCACTCCTCGGTCGCGACGTCGATATTGACCGAGTCCGCACCCGCCGGGACCTGGGGCAGCTCGTCCCAGTCCCTGGGGTCGATCTCAACCATGTGGTAGATCCCCGGGTAGTCGGCGTATTTCATCTCGGCCAACCGGAAGTCGGCGCCCTTGCCGGTGTGGCCGGGAACGACGTCGTCGATGATGGTGCCGCCGTACCAACTGGCGGTCCCGCACATCTTGCGGAACTCGTCCTCGGTGCCGAACGCGGGATCGATCTGAGTGGAGATCCGGTCGAAGTGCCCGTCCACGCTCGGGGTGTACTGCCAGCCCGAAATACCGCCGGCTCGCTTGACCGGGCCGGTGTGAATGGCCTCGATGCCGATATAGGCGAAGGCCTTCCACATCTCCTCGTCGGCCATGGCGTGCAGGAAGGACTCGTCGGGGCGGGTGATCAGCGAGAGCGGATACGCGGTGAACCACACCGATGCCGCCGTGACCGCGGCCCGGGGGCTCGGATTGGCGAAGGGGTTCTGCCACATCGAGCCCTGACCGGAGAACTGCTGACTGATGTCGTTGGCATCGGCCAACATCGACTGCGCCAGAAGCCATCGCACATAGGCGCCATTCTCGGCGGTCGCCGGGCCGTCCTCGGCCACCGATCGCCGCGCGAACGGCACCTTGACCCGCGGGCGGAATCGCAGCGTGCGGGGACGGGCTGGGTGCAGGTGCTCTTCGTAGGTAATGTCGGTCGGCTCGCGGATCGCGTCATCTTCAGCCGTGTCTTCTGCCTTTTCGGGCATCCGGTCCCTCACTGTTTGCCACTGGATGATGCGTGCTCGGTTAGGTCGACATGTCAACTCGGGGTCAGCCGCCGTCGGGGCTGTATAGCCCGAACGGGCCACCTCGCAAACCGGCGGACCCACCGCCGGTGGTCAGACCACTCTCCCGGTATTCGCGACTTCGCGCCACCGCGCGCCACAGCAGCGACGTGCCATCAGCGAGTCCTGCAGGACCGGGACGTCCGTGGGATGGATTCGGCGGTGGTGAACAAGACGACATCAACACAAGCGTCGACGGTGACCGCACCGTCGCGGTCGGTCCGTCGTGGGCAGGCAACACAACCTGCAAAAACGCTGTGCCCGTGACATATCCGCCCCGGGCACAGCGACGATCAACGAAGAATTACGTCAGCGTGATGAACTGGCCGTTGACCCACATTCCCCACTTGCCGCCCCATCCCGGATCCCACACCACCGGTGTGTTCGGAGACCACACCGGTTGAATGGGCTTCGGCGGTGCCCAGGCCGGCGGCGGCGGGCCGAAATCCTGTTCAGCAGGCAGCGGTGGAGGTGGGGGCGGGTCAGCGCTCGCAGCGCCGCTCAACCCCAGTGCTCCGGCAGCGAACCCGCCGGCGACCGCGGCGGCGGCCAGTGCGGCTTTAATCCTCATCGGTATCGACTCCAACTCTTAGATGTGCTTCGTACTCTAACCGCGGTACTGGGCGACCTGCGCGGCGTACTCGTCGAGCAAGCGCAGCGATTCGTCGCGCTGCACCGATGGCAGCAGCAGGTTCAGCTGACTGAAACCGAGCTCCTCGACGGCGCGCCAGTACTCGGGCTTCACCGGCGTGCCGAACTGGATGAGCGGCACATCGTGTCCGGCGCCGTCGCGGAGCTGCGCAACGCGCTTCGCCAGGTGCGCCCTCGGCTGTGCGTTCGAGATCCAACCGGCCTGGTGCCTGATCACCCGCTTGACGGTGGCATCGGAATCACCACCGATGAAGATCGGCGGGTAGGGCTTCTGCACCGGCTTGGGGCGGGCGTAGGACGGACCGAAATCGACGTATTTGCCGTGGTATTCGGCCGGTTCGTCGGTCCACAGCGCCTTGATCGCCTCGATGCGTTCATCCAGTACGGCGCCGCGGGTCTTCGGATCCGTGCCGTGATCGCGCAGTTCTTCGAGATTCCAGCCGGCGCCGACCCCGAAGACGAACCGGCCACCCGAGACCAGGTCGATACTCGCGGTCTCCTTCGCGGCATGAATCGGATCGCGCTGGATGAGCAGTGCGATTCCGGTGATCAGCTGAATTTTCGAGGTCACCGCGGCGGCCGCGGCAAGTGTGACGAACGGGTCGAGGGTCTTGTAGTAGATGTCCGGCAGGTCACCGCCCATGGGGTACGGCGACTCCCGACTGGCCGGGATGTGGGAATGCTCGGCGATTGTCAGTGCGGCGAAGCCACGCTCCTCGATCCCCCGCCCAAGCGATACCGGGTCGATTCCGTCATCGGTCACGAATGTGGAGATTCCGAACTGCATCAGTACTCCTATCGGTCGGTGTGCAGGCGTAACCAGCCGTTCAGATCAGGCTATTCCCCTGCGGTGCCGGCGGTAAGCGGCAGCGCGACCACAGACGATTCGCGGCGAGGCACTCCTGGACAGAACTAACCCTCAGCGAACAGCGAAGCCAGGAACGGCGTCGAATCCGGCAGAGACGCCAGCACGGTGCCACTGTGATCCTCGTCCGGATAGATCTTGAGAACCACGTCCTGGTTGTTGGCCTTGAGCTGGTCATAGAGCAGCAGCGACGATTTCGCCGGGACATCCCGGTCCAGCAGTCCCGCACCCAGGAAAATCGGCCGGTCGTACCCGTCTACCGGGGTGCCCATGTAGTCGTCGAGCGCCTCGGAGACCCCGGGCAGCGAAGCCAGCGGCGCGACGAAGAACTGCGTCGGCGTCATGCCCGCGAGCTCCTTGTCGAGTTCGGGTTTGCACACCGTCTCGGCGCGGTCGACCGCATGGACACCCGCCTGCGAAAGCACGCTGTCGACGTCGATATCGGGCCGTGCCTCACGGAAGCCGGCCAGGATGTAGGCGGTGTAGCTGTTGGCCGCGGGGCCCAGCTCCGCAGGCAACTCGAGGTCCGGGCCGCCCAACTTCACGACACTTTCGATATTGGCCGGGGTGCCGGTGGCCACCACGCCGCGATAGTCCAACCCGCTGCCCGCGGCGAACTCTGTTGCCCAGCGCGCACTGTTGACGGCAGCCCCGCCACCTTGGGACTGACCGACGATCGCCCACTGCGGCGACAGCGGCAGCCCCATCTGATGCGCGGCGATGACCGAATCGACGACGGCGTGCGCGGTGGCGACACTGTTGAGGTAGCTCATCAGCCCTGGTGTGCCCAGTCCGACATAGTCGGTGCCGACGACGGCGTACCCCTGGTCGAGCCAGTGCGTGAGGTATTCGTTGTCGCGCGGACTGCGCGGCTGCGCCGACGGTGTGCACTCGTCCCCGAGGCCGACGGTGCCATGCGCCCACGCGATGGTCGGCCACCCCTGCGGTGGCGGGGGTGCCTTCGGGGTGAAGACGACGGCGGTGCTCACGGCGGGCTGATCGTGCTGATTCAGCGTCGAGTACAGGATGCGGTACGCCGCGCCGGCACCGGCGACGGACAGCGCCGGATCCAGCGCCACCTGGGTGATCAAGGTGCCGCCCCGCGGCGGCACCGGCTCCGCGTAGGAGCGCGCGTCCAGACCCGACCAGTCCGGCGTCGCGGCCTGCGCGGCGGGCGCGGGCCCGCCGATGCAGCCCAACGCCGCAGCCAACACCATGCCCGCCACCGTCGCCCGTTTCACGGTGCACACCCTAATGCGCGGGCGGGGCCGAAAGATCCTGCGCCACCGCGTGTCTCACAGCATTCTGACAGGGAGTGATCTTCGACATAATCGCCGCTTATCCGGAAGAAAGCCGGGGTAGCAGGGGTTGGTGGTACCCGTGCCAGCCCGGACCCAGTTGACCAGCAGCCGTGACCGTCTCCCCGTGGGGCTGAGTGCCGACTGCGGGCGCTGCTGATGCGCCAGGGCCCGCTCGCCGGACGGTATCCCGCCGTGGCCGCCATGGTCACGCTCGCCTTGATCCCCTACCTCGCGTTATCGGCCGCACTCGACCCGCTGGTCCCGGTGATCTCCGCACAACTGCATATGAGCGCGCAGGCGATGAGTCTGAGTTCGGGCCTGGGCAATGCCGCCTACGCGGTGGGCACGGTGCTGGCGGTCCAGTTCGCCCAGCACCTGCCGCAGCGCCGGATGCTGCTGCTCTATGCCGTAGTGCTCGTGATCGGCTCGGTGCTCGCGGCGTCGGCAGTCAACGCCGGGATGTTCATCAGCGGGCACGTCCTGCAGGGTGCCGCCACCAGCATGCTGTTGATCGCTGCCGCCCCGCCGCTGACCATCGGCTTCCCCAGAGACAAGCTCCGCTACACCGCGGTGATCATGAACATGTGCGTCTTCGGAGCCGTCGCGCTCGGCCCGTTCATCGGCGGCGCGCAAGCCGAGACGCAGACCTGGCGCCCCCTGTTCTGGATCATCGCCGCGATCGCCGTGCTGGCCCTGGTGATGGCCGCCTTGACCTTCGAGGACGCCCCGCCCGCGGATCTGGACGCCCCGCGCGACCTGCCGGCCATCGCTCTCGCCGCCGTCGGTTGCGGCGCCGCCTTCATCGGTGCCGCGCAGCTGACCACCCACGGTTTCGGCGACGCCGCGGTGACCATCCCGATGTTCGGTGGGCTCGCCCTGATCGTCGCGCTGATCGTGTACCAGTTCCTTTCTCCCCGACCGCTGTTGACCGTCCGCACGATGCTCACCAGTGCCATCCCGGTCGCCGGCGTGGGCGTCGCGCTCTTCGCGGCCGCCGCATCGGTCTCGGCGACCGCGCTGACGGCCAACCTGTTGTTGGAGACCTACAACCCCGTGCACGTCGGGTTGCTCTACCTGCCCGAACTCGCGGGCGCCATCGTGATGGCGGTCGTCTTCGGCATCGTCATCACCCGCAAGGCGATGCATTACCTGCCGCTGGTCGGCATGATCCTGCTTGCGGCCGGGATCCTGGTCTTCCGAATCGCGATCCCCGGCAATCAGCCCCTGATCCTGGTGGGCTCCGCCCTGACAGGTCTCGCGCTGGGCGCGACAGTGGCGCCCGCGCTGTTCGTCGCCGGCTTCTCGCTGCAGTCGAACAGCTTGCAGCGGGTGTTCGCGATCATCGAACTACTGCGGGCGGTCGCTGCGTTCATGGTCGCCCCGATCTTCGTGCACTTCGCCGTGACGGCGTCGACCGATCTGCTCTCCGGCACCGGCGACGCGCTCTGGCTGGGCTTCGGCCTGGCGATCGGCGGCGCGGTGTTCGGGATAGCGATCTACGCACTCAGCGGAGCCCGGCCGCAGCGTCCCAACCTTGACGAGTTCCTCGACGGGGACGACCCGGCCTGGTACTCACCGCCGTTGCTGGCCAAACTCCGCCGAGGACTGCCACCCCCCGCCGCGGCGCCAGTGCAGGTCTCGGCCGCCGCGGAGTCGAATGGCCAGGTGTTCACGTCGCCGGTGCTGTTCGCCTACGACGGCTCCGAGCTCGCCGGCTGCGCGATCCGGCAGGCGGCGGCCCAGCTGGCACCCCAGCGTGACGCGCTGGTGGCCTGTGTCTGGCAACCCGTCGACGTCGGATTCACCCCCACCGATTCGCAACATTTCGACGCCGACCGGGCCGGCGAGGTGAAGCGCGCCGCCGAGCGCACCGCAGCCCACGGCGCCGCCCTGGCCGAGAAGGCCGGCTTCCGCGCCCGAAGTGTGGCCGTCGAAGGGGTGCCGACCTGGAAGGGGATCGTCTCGGCGGCCGACGAGCACAACGCGAGCCTGATCGTGCTCGGCCCGCACCGGCGCAACGGCCTGCTCGGGCACCTTCAGGGCAGCGTCGCCGCGGCGGTCGTCGCGCACTCGGCGACTCCCGTCCTCATCGTTCCCGAGCTGCCAGTCGAGCACTGACCGGCCTCCGCCGGGGAACCGCCTCCTGCTGCGCGCTGGCCGGGTGGCGTGGTGGGCCGGTTGATTCACTCCGCAAATTTCAGGGTCCCGGCCCTCCACTATTTGACGCAAAAGTTCGCTCGTGACCAGCGACGGAACGAACTTTCGCTGTGAAGAATGCTTGACATCAGTTGTGAGTGGGTAAATCGCTTAGCGAAAGCGCCCTACACACAGATGTGAGACTGACATGACCCAGACCCGGATGACCCGTCGTTTATCTGTTACTGCAGGTATAGCCGCTGTGCTCGCTCTGACCACGCTGACCGCGGCTTGCGGCGGAAGCGACAGCAGTAAAGATTCCTCGACTTCGTCGACCACCACCACGACAACGACCACCACCACGACGCCGGCCAGCGAGACCACGATGGCGCCAGAGACGACTCCCGCGCCGGGTGAGACCGGTGCACCGGGTGCCGGCGCCGGACCCGGTGGCGCCTCTGCCGGCGTGCCGGGTGCCGGAGCGACCGCAGGACCGGGTGGCGCCACCGCAGGTGCCGGCGGCACCGGCGCCGGTGCCGGACCCGGTGGCGTCACCGCCGGTGTCCCGGGTGCCGGAGCGACCGCAGGACCCGGTGGAGCCGGAGCCTGCGCAGGTGGCGTGTGCGTGGGAACGCCCTAACCGCCATCACCTTCTCGACGAGGACCTCGGTAATCCCGGGGTCCTCGTCGAACTCTGTCACCGCGGAAGTCGACTACCTCGGCGCAGGCGCCAATCGGGACCCGGCGGTCGGCCGGGGCCGGGTCGAACCGACGTCGCGGTCAACCTCCGGATCGTGTTGACTTCCTCGTTCTGATAAGGCTTTCCGTCAGGCAAGAGGAGATCGTGGAACCATTCTTTCGGCGGCAGTAGATACGGGTGATCCCACGAATCCCACGGCAAAAATGTCTGAGTCTTACCGGCTACCAGGCCCCAGTTGTAGGCACCGACGTTGTGGCGGTGCGCAATTGGCACAATGCCCGCCACCGTGCTGCCCAGCGGCCTGGCCATGTATTCGGTACAGATCATCGGCCGCCCCAATGGGGCCAGTTCAGCGATACGCGCCTCGAATCCGGCGGGTTCGGCATAGCTGTGAAAGGTGACGACATCGGAATTGTCGAGCTGAATTGAACTGATGACGCTGCGGCGCCGGGGGTCTGACCATTCTCCCTGCCAGACCGCACTCGTCAGAGGCTGAATGGGATTGACCGTCCTGGCCCACTCGAACACCTGCGGCAGTAACCCGGCGACCAGTTCCGGTTTATCTGGCCGTTCCACCATTCGATAGACGTCTGCCGGATTATCGGGTTCGTTCCAGAGATCCCATCCGAGCACCCGACTGTCACTGCGGAACTGCCGCATCACTCCGAGAACATAGTCGCGCATGGTGGCGATGTAACGGCGGTCACCGAGTCGCTCCGCGCCGGGGCTCTGCACCCAACCGGAGTTGTGTACGCCCGGCCGTGGCGGCGGCTGGGGCCCCAGCCGAGGAAGCGGACTCCAACAGGAGTCGAAGAACACGAACAGGGGCTTGATGCCGTAGCGGGCCGCGCAGCCGACAAACTGCGCCAGCCGGAGTTGGAAGCCCGCCCTATCCTGGGTCCAGAGCTGATCGTGCAGGAAAACCCGTACGGTGTTCAACCCCACCAGGCCGGCTACCCGCAGTTCGGAGTCGATGCGCCGCGGATCCCACGTGCCGGGCTGAAACATCTCAAGTTGGTTGACGGAGTTCGAGGTGATGAAGTTCGCCCCGACGAGCCGGCCTTGAGCCCGATACCAACGGTGGACGCGGTCAGTTGACCACCGACCCGTGTCGGCGGACGCGCGGGGCACCTGCATGAGCACAGCACCCGCGGCCAACAGCGGCGGTATCTTGAGCGCGGTTCGACGTGGCACGAATAAGCCGTTCGGATCCTGCGCGATCTGCTGGGGCTTCCATGTCAATGTGCCATCCTCAATGCTTGGAAAACGTGCTTGGAAAACATGTCTGGGAAACATGCCTGGGAACTGTCGGCCGGTGCCGGCGCAGTACAGCGCCGCATCTCGCATCGGGGCGGCCGGGAGAAACGTCCCCCTGCTCCACTCCCCACGAGCCACGCTACGCGCCGCGGGGCGGCCGCGTCGCCTCCACGGGGGCGTCAATAAGGCATTACGCCTGATGGCACAAGGGAATTCGCATCAGCGATGCATGGCCGACCGGACCGTAGTCAACGCCGACAGAGGGGCACATGTACAGATTCCAAGTAGTTGAGCGTCACGCTGGCCCACTCTGTGAGCAGCTCAACTGGATTCGGCGGCCACCCGGGCTCGCTCCTTCATCGAGGCGATCACTCCGCCGTCGTTGAGGATGTCGGTACCGGTGAGGTAGCCGGCTTTGGGACTGGCGCAGAACGCAAACAGCTCGGCCATCTCCTCGGCCTGACCCCACCGCGGGACCGCGAAGTCCGCGACCATCGCACCGGCGCCGGCCTGTTCTTCCAGCCTGCCCATCTCGGTGTCGACGGATCCCGGGGACACCGACACGATGCGCAAGCCGCTTCCGTTGAACCGTTCCGCCTGCGAGGTGCTGTACCACCTGACAAAGCTCTTGCTCACCGCGTAGGCCATGCCGGGGCGCGCCTCCTCGGGGGCGATACCGCACGCCGACGCCATCTCGGCCAGGAAAGCATCCGCATCGGTCAGCGCCAGTGGGAACTTCCCGGATGGAATGACGCTGTCGGGCAACATATGTGCCGCCATCGAGGCGACATTGACGATTGCGGCGCCCGCGGCCGCGGCGCTGACGAAAGCCTCGTTGACGTTGACTGTGCCGATCGCGTTGGTCCGCATGATGTAGTCGGCATCACCCATGCTCGGGCTCACACCCGCGGTGTGGACCACCGAGGCGATCGTCCCGAGACCGGCGGCGGTCGCCAGCAGATCGTGGACGGCCTGCCGGTCGGTGACGTCACAGCGCACCGGCGTGACGCTGACCCCGAGCTCTGCCAGCGCGGCGGCCGCTGAGTCGAGTCGGTCCCCTCTGACATCGCACAGCACCACCGTGTGGTCTCGGCCGATGATCTTCGCCGTCGCCACACCCATGCCACCCGCACCACCCGTGATCACCGAAACCTGCGCCATATCTGGACCGTATACGCACAGCCACGCCCGTTACGCGTCCGGGACTGGATGTAACAACAGTCGAGGACTTACCCTGGCCAGATGAGCAGCGTGCGGATGCCCGGCGGCGTGGTCCACACGCTGCCGACCGACCTCCGTGCGGCATTGGCCGCCAATGCCACCGCGCTGGCGGCGTGGCAGGACATCACGCCGCTGGCAAGGAACGAGTTCATCTGCTGGGTCGAGGACGCCAAGCAGGCGGCAACCCGGCAGCGTCGCATCCGTCGGACGCAGGAAGAACTGGAAGAGGGTCGGCGCAGGCCCTGCTGCTGGCCCGGATGCAAGCATCGCGAGCGCACCGGCTCGTAGTCCCGTTCTCGTCGCCCCGCTGGCAGGTTCGCGCACTAACGTGCACGACATGCTGCCCGACCAGTATCGCGAATTCTTCATCGCCGGCGCCGGCGCGGCCGCGGCGCTGATCGGCCTGCTGTTCGTCGCAGTCTCGGTGTTCCCCGAGCAGGCACGTCAGGCGACGACGCGGGTGCAGTTCCAATCTCGGGCGTCGGCAGCACTTCTGGTCTTCAGCAACGCGTTGGTGATTTCGTTGAGCGCGTTGGTCCCCGGCGTCAGTCTCGGATGGTGGGCGACGGCGGCCGCGACCAGCGTCCTGTTGTTCGCCGCGGGAGCCGCCCGAACGCTCGCCGGCGACACGGGCGGGAAGCGCCACAGGGGCGAGTCATTGTGGCTGATTGTCGGTCTGTTGCTGATCGGCGGCTTTGAGATGTATGCAGGCATCCGGCTGATCGCCGGGCCCGATCTGGACCCGGTGCGGACGCTGAACTACGTGATCATCGGTGACCTGCTGTACGGAATTTCCAGAGCGTGGCGCCTGGTCGGACTGCACGACACCGGATGGTGGTCGTCGGTGCTGTTGATCGCCGGACACACCTCCGCCAAGACCGGGGAGCCCGAAAGCTGACCGGTTACCGCTAGCGGGTATCGGCGTTGGAGGTCAGCGTCGATGTGCGGCAACCGCAGCTAGAGCAGTCTTTTGAGGCAACCGCTCGAAGACTCCCGAAAGGCACGCCGATGGCAGTCACCGCCGCATCCGACAACACCGCCCGAGGCCGGGGACGCTGGCTCGCCGCGGCGGCCCTGTCCGCCGCGGCCGTCATGGGCCCGCAGGCGACCGCTGTGGCGGCAGCAGCCGTCGATCCGTCCTGCCCTGCTGCCGAAGTGGTCTTTGCCCGCGGAACATTCGAGGCACCCGGTATCGGCGGCACCGGTCAGGCATTCGTCGACGCACTCAACGCCCGGCTCGGCAACGATCCGGTGGCCGTCTACGGCGTGAATTACCCTGCCTCGCTGGACTTTCCGGCCGCTGCAGACGGTGTGGTCGACGCCAGTAACAAGGTCGAGGAGATCGCCGCGACATGCCCGGAGACCAAAATTGTGCTCGGCGGTTACTCCCAGGGCGCGGCGGTGGCGGCGTACACGACCTTTGACGCGGTCCCCGCAGGACTGACGCTGCCGGACGGCACCGGGCCGATGCCCGCGCCCGTCGCCAACCACGTCGCCGCGGTGGTGCTGTTCGGCACGCCGGACAACTGGTTCCTGAATCTGGTCGACCACAACGCGCCGCCGGTCACCGTCGGACATCTCTATGCGAACAAGACGTTGCAGCTCTGCGCGCCCGGCGATCCGGTGTGCTCCCCCGGCGGGCTCGACCGCGCAGCACACAGTTCCTATCAGGACAACGGCATGGCCGACCAGGCCGCCGCCTACGTCGCCACCAAGCTGTCACCGGCGCCCGCGGGGCTTGCGTATGCTCGAAGCGGTGCTGGCCGGGCTGCCGGACCAACCGCTTGAGGGTGGTGAGATCTGCCGTGACGGCGTCGGAGAGGGAATATCCGGCCACCCCGCCTCTGCTGAACCGGTCAAACACCCCCGAAGGAGACCCCCTCATGTCAGATGCCATCGACTTCGACGCGATGAACCGCCAGGTCATCGACGAGTTCCGCAAGACCGGTGGCAAGGCGGGCGGGATGTTCGAGGGGAAACCACTGGTGCTGGTGCACCATGTCGGCGCCAAGTCGGGCGTGGAACGCATTGCGCCGCTGGTGCCGCTGCTGGACTCGGATCGCATCTACATTTTCGCGAGCAAGGGTGGCGCCGATACCAATCCCGACTGGTACCACAATCTGGTCGCCAACCCCGACACCGTCGCGGAGCTGGCCACCGAGAAGTTTCCGGTAACCGTTCGTGTGCTTGCCGGTGATGAGCGCGACGACGTCTACGCCAAGCAGGCCGCCGTAGAACCCCAGTTCGCCGAATACCAGCGCAAGACCAGCCGGCTGATTCCCGTCCTGGAGCTGCAGCGCCGCGCGGGCCGACGCTGATCCGTGCGCAGCCCGGGGGCTCCCGGGAGGCTCAGCCCGCGAACCCGAGCTTCAGATCGTCGTGCCCACGCCGTCGCGCGTCGGCCAGCCGCTGCCACAGGTCCGTTAACTCGACGTCGTTGGCCTGCCGCGGGCGGCGGTGATGGAACCTGCTCTGCTCGTAGCTCGCGGGACAGCGAAACCGGTGCAGCGTCAGGCAGAGCGCGGGCCAGCGCGATTCGAGCAGACTGTCGAGATCGACGACCAACCGGCTGCGCCTGTCGATGGCGTACCGGTTGCCGTCGAACGTCGCCGACGTCGACTTCATGGTGGCGTCGAACAGATGCCAGCCGCCGTTGACGGTCCGCAGCCACACGGTGTCGACATCGCAGTGTCGACAGGGCGCGACGACGGACGGGGCGCTGCTGCTGTGTTGCATGCGCCAAACGCTACGAGTCGGGTCCGACAAAACCCGGCCAGACGCGCCGTGGCGGACCTCAGGTTGCGCTGTCTCCCGCGTCCGAATGCAGCAGTTCCCGGACGGCGGTGCGCGATCCGTACGGCCGCAGCATTCTGCTGGCCGGCCGCGGGCGCACATTCAACGGCCACCAGAACCAGCGGCCCAGCATCGCTGCCAGGGACGGCGTCATGAACGACCGAACGATCAAGGTGTCGAACAGCAGGCCGAGGCCGATCGTCGTACCGATCTGACCGAGCACGACCAGGTCGCTGAAGATGAACGACGACATGGTGGCCGCGAAGACCAGGCCGGCCGCGGTGACCACCCCGCCGGTACCACCCATCGCGCGGATGATGCCGGTCTTCAACCCAGCCCCGATCTCCTCCTGGAATCTCGATATCAGCAGTAGGTTGTAATCCGCCCCGACCGCCAACAGCAGGATGATCGCCAGCGGGACCACGATCCAGTACAGCTCTATACCGAAGATGTACTGCCACACCAGAACTGACAGTCCGATGGATGCGCCCAGTGAGAGCGCCACCGTACCGACGATGACGAAAGCCGCCACCAGACTTCGGGTGATGAAGATCATGATGAGCAGGATGAGTGCCATCGCGGCGATCGCGACGATCATCAGGTCGTACTTCGCCCCGTCCTGGATGTCCTTGTAAGTGGCCGCTGTCCCGGCGACGTAGATCTCCGCATCCGACAGTGGAGTGGCCTTGATGGCGTCGAACGCAGCGTCCTTGATGGCATCGATATGCGAAATACCTTCGGGCGTAGCGGGCTTACCCTCGTGCGTGATGATCATCCTGGCGGCCTTGCCGTCGGGTGAGAGGAACAGCTTCAGACCGCGCTGGAAGTCGGGGTTGTCGAACGCTTCCGGCGGCAGGTAGAACGAATCGTCGTTCTTGGCGTCGTCGAAGGCCTGTCCCATCGCCGTCGAGTTCTTCAGCGCGTCCTGGCTCTGCGTATTCGTACCGGAGGTGGTGGCGTAGTTGTTCAGGATGAGATCGCGGTTGCGCTGTTGAATCTCGATCTGCGGCGGCAACAGCGCCAGCAGCTGCGGTTGGAGCGCGTCGAGTTTGTCCAGACTTGCCGTGATGGCTCCGAATTGATCTGTCAGCGCATCGATTCCGTCAAGGGAGTCGAATACCGACCGCAACGCGTTGCACATCGGAATATCGAAGCAATGCGGCTCCCAGTAGAAGTAGTTGCGCAGCGGCCGGAACTGGTCGTCGAAGTTGGAGATCTTGTCCCGCAGGTCTTTCACGATCGTCACCGTGTCGTGGAAGGCTTGGGTCTGCTCATGCGTGGCATCGGAGCTCTGCTTCTGCAGTGCCAGCTGTTGTTGCAGAATGCCGATGGTGTTGTTGATCTCGTCAGCCTGTTTCAGCAGATCCTTGGCGCGGTCCTGCTGATAGCTGAGGTTCATGATCTGGCTCGAGCTCTGCGCGCTGATCTGAAATGGGATGGAGCTATGCGTGATTGGCGTACCCAGCGGCCGGGTGATCGACTGCACCAGCGCGATACCCTTGGTGTGCAGAACGGCTTTGGCGACACGTTCGAGCACCAGCATATCCGCCGGGTTGCGCATATCGTGATCAGTCTCGATCATCAACAGTTCCGGGTTCAGCCGGGCTTCGGAGAAATGACGCTCAGCGGCGGTGTAGCCGATATTGGCGGGCGCCGAGTCCGGTAGGTAGGGACGCCCGTCATAGCTGGTCTTGTATCCCGGCAGAGCGAGCAGTCCGATAAGGGCGATCCCGCACGAGACCACCAGGATGGGGCCGGGCCACCGCACGATGGCGGCGCCGGTACGGCGCCAACCATGGGCGCGCACTTTGCGTTTCGGCTCCAGGAGCCCGAACTTGCTGGCGATCAGCAGTACGGCCGGCCCCAGCGTCAGTGCTGCCACCAGAGTCACGAGTACGCCGAGGGCAGCTGGGATGCCGAGGGTCTGGAAGTACGGCAACCGGGTGAAGTACAGGCACGCCACCGCTCCGGCGATGGTCAGCCCCGAGCCGACGATGACATGCACGGTCCCGCGAAACATGTCGTAATAGGCCGCTTCTCGTTCCATGCCCTTGTTACGAGCCTCGTGATAGCGGCCGACCACGAAGATCGCGTAGTCGGTACCTGCAGCAATCGCCAACAGCGTCAACAGGTTCGTCGAATAGGTGGACAGTCCGATGAACCCGTAGTTGGCCAGCACGGCGACAACACCACGGGCGGCAGCCAACTCGACGGCAACCACCAGCAGCATGATGAGCATGGTGAGAAACGATCGGTAGACGATCAGGAGCATCACCGCGATCACCAGGAAGGTGATGGCCGTGACCTCATGCGTACCCTCGCTGCCGACTTCGAAGTTATCGGTGATCAGCGGCGCCGCGCCGGTGACGTAGGCTTTGACCCCGGCAGGTGGGTCGCTCTTCTCCACGATCTCGCGGATGGAATCGACCGACTCATTGGACAACGCCTCACCCTGGTTGCCTCGCAGGTAGACCTGCACCAGGGCGGCCTTGCCGTCCTTACTTTGTGAGCCGCCCGCCGTCAGCGGGTCACCCCAGAAGTCCTGGACGTGCTCGACATGCTTGGTATCCGCGTTGAGCTTTTTCACCAGGGTGTCGTAGTACGCGTGGGCGTCAGCACCGAGGGGCTTGTCGCCTTCGAGCACGATCATGGCCGCGCTGTCGGAATCGAATTCACCGAACTTCTGTCCGATGTGCCTCATGGCCATGATCGACGGCGAATCGGCGGCGTTCATGGACACCGATCGCTCGGCGCCGACGATTTCCAGCTGGGGCGAAATGACATTGGTCAACGCTGCGACGGCGACCCACACGAGCACGATGGGCAGGGCCAGCCGCTGGATGAGTCGGGCCGCCCGGGAACGCTGGGCCTGCGGTGCCTCGCTGTGCTGGCTCATGCGGACTTGTCCAAGCAGTTGATGTAGCCGTTCACGTTGTTGGTGGACCTTTCGTCCTTGACGACATCGTTGGCGGTGATGCGGCAGCCGATCGAATCGCCGTCGCCCTGGGCGCGCAGATCCACGAAGAGCGTCGGATCGTTCGTGGTCAGCTGGTGCGACCACGGCAGGGGTACGTCGTCGACGCGCTGAGGCTGGGCGCGTTCGTCGAGCCAGTTGATGGTCGCCGTGGAGCCCGGACTGCCGAAGACTTCGAGCAGTACCCGCTTGGGGTGGTAGCCGGTGTTCTCCAGCGCATCGGCGGCGGGCCGCGACACCGCATTGTCAGAACCGAAGATTCCGTGCAACCGGTACACACTGAAGGACACGACCGCGACCACGACGACCGCCACGATGATCGTCCAGCGCCGTCTGACCAGACCCCCGACCGAAACCCTGCTCACCCGAACGCCTCTCGAAAGTCTGGCTACCACTCTGCCTGAGAGTGGGCTGAGACGAAACGGTACGGTACCGTACGGAGCGCCGCAACCGCCCAGACGTCTTGCGCTTACGGTGGAAATCTGCTCTTCAATCGAGGTGAGCCCATGTTTTCCGATTCGCCGAACAACCCCTCCGCCTCGCCGCCGGAATGCTGGACGGCGCGTGAAGCCGAGTTGTTGGCCGTGACGCTGCGGCTCCTACAGACCCACGGTTACGACCGCTTGACCGTCGAAGCCGTGGCGAGCGAAGCCAAGGCGAGTAAGGCCACGATGTACCGGCGCTGGCCGTCGAAAGCCGATCTCGTGCTGGCCGCGTTCATTCACGGCACCAAGGAGTCGGCCGTCGCGCCGCGCACCGGATCCCTGCGCGGCGACCTGCTGGCCATCGGCGCGTCGGTGTGCCAGTCACTGCGCGAGCACACCAGCACCATGCGGGCGGTGCTGAACGAGATGTCCCACAGCTCCGCGCTGAGTGCGGCGATGCAGGACAATTTCGTCCATCACCGCAACGTCCTGATGAATGAGGTCCTCTGCGAAGCGGTCGAGCGCGGCGAGATCGATGCCGGCGTCATCAACCCGGAAATCTGGGACACGTTGCCCGGTTACCTCGTGTTCCGGTCGATGGTTGCCGATCGACCGCCGACCGAGGAGACCGTCAGCATGTTGGTGGACGAGGTTCTGCTGCCGAGCCTGCAGCGCACCCGCAGCTAACCGGGTGGTTGACCGGCCGTCCGCCGGCCCGGTCGCGGCGTAACGTTTCCGGGCGTGGCTGAGACGGGATCGGCGGCTTCATCGGTACTCGAGCGGCTTCCGGTCACCGGATGGCACCGACGGCTGGTGGTTCTGGTCGGCCTCGGCACCTTCTTCGATCTCTACGAGGTGTTCCTCGGCGGCGTACTCGCCCCGGTGCTCGCCAAGGAGTTCGGGCTCGGATCCACTGGCAAGGCGCTGGTTATCGCCGCGGGTTTCGCCGGAATGTTCGTCGGCGCGAATGTTCTCTCGGTGGCAGCGGACCGGCTTGGCCGGCGCCGGGTGTTCATCCTCAATCTGCTTGTCTACTCGTTGTTCTCACTGGCCGCAGCGTTCTCACCGAATATCGAGACCTTCCTGATCCTGCGCTTCCTCGCGGGTATGGGACTGGGCGCCGAGCTGGTTCTCGTCGATGCGTATCTGGCCGAGTTCGCGCCCAGCCGCGTGCGCGGGCGAATGACGGCTTGGGCCTACACGATCGGCTTCCTCGGAGTGCCGTTGGCCGCGCTACTGGGCGGCAGGCTGGTCGCACGCCAGGAGTTGTTCGGCATCGACGGGTGGCGCTGGCTTCTGGTGTTCGGCGGACTCGGCGCAGTGTTGGTGTTGGCGCTGCGCACACAACTGCCGGAGTCACCGCGGTGGCTGGAGAGTCGCGGCCGCGACGCCGAGGCCCGGAACGTCGTCGCCGCGATCGTGCGCAAGGTCGCGCCCCAGACACCGCTGCCGCCGGCCCCTGCCGCCTCCGATATCGCCGCCCTGGGTGACGACGAAGCACCCAGCGTCGGCGAGGTACTGCGAATTGCTTTCCGCGATTACCGTTCCCGCACAGTGATGCTGGTGATCTTTCAGATCCTGCAGACTGTTGCCTATTACGGATTCGCGACACTCGCTCCACTTGTGTTGGTGAGCAAGGGATTCACGGTCACCGATTCGCTGGGCTATGCGGCGCTGAGCTTCGCGGGCTACCCGCTGGGTTCGCTCGTGTCGGTCCCGCTGGTCGAACGGTTCGAGCGCAAGTACCTCATCATCGCCGCGGCTCTGGGTATCGCCGTGTTCGGCATCGTGTTCGCCGCAGCCGGGAGCGTCATGGTGATCGTCGCCGCCGGGTTCCTGCTGACGGCAGTCTCGAATGTGTTCTCCAACGCGTTCCACATCTATCAGGCCGAAATCTTCCCCACCGCGATCCGTACCACTGCAAGCGGTATCGCGTACTCCCTGTCCCGCGCGACGTCCACGGTGTTGCCCTTCGTCGCGGTGCCCGCGCTGGCGACACTCGGCCCGGTGGCGGTGTTCTCCGGGTCGGCGGTGTTGATCGTGCTGCTGTGCCTCGACGTGGCTGTGCTCGGGCCACGCAGTACCGGGCTCGAATTGGAACACGTGCAACAGATCTCGTAAACGTGCGGCACGCCGAGGCGATCGGCCGTTTCGGTCGGCCTGGAAATACACAGTGAGTCCCCACTGTTATCCAAGTTTGACCCAACTGTCACATGGGTAACTGTAGTAACAGCGTGAGGACGCTCACGCCGCATCCTGACCGCGAAGAAAGAGATGAATGGATCACGTGAATGAACACCGTCCTGTATTTCAGCGCCAATGGCGCCGTGTATGAAACCCGGGCCTACACAAAGGTCGATATCGATCAGCTCGTCGCCGACCAGGGCCTGCAGTGCCTGACCAGCCCTGACCGCCAGTTCGACTTCTGGTTCAGCCCGACGACTCGTCCGTGTCAACGCCAGATCAACCGCAGCGCCACTGAAATACTCATGGCCACAACATCTTTCACCGCCAAGACGGTGCCATTGCTCCGCGGTGGCGTCGTCGTCGCCACCCATGATGCCGATGGTGACCTCGACGGTCTCAGCTGGCAACAGCTCGACCTACTGGTGCAGAAGAGTCGCTCACTGACCAAGCGTGACGACCGGATGCTCGACCGGCGGATCGCCAGGGCTGTGCGCCACCGGCGCCGCGTCGTCGAAGCCGCCAAACCTACGCTGGTGCCCCAGCCGCAACCGACTCGCCCGGCGCCGGTCGACGTGCCGCCGACCACGAGGGCCGCGTAACCACCGACGCCCTCTACGCACCCCTGCACCGAGCGCTTCTAGGCTGAGCGGGTGAGTGCACGCGGCTGGGCATTGTTCGCCGCGATGAGCGTCATCTGGGGTATCCCCTACCTGCTGATCAAGATCGCCGTTGCCGGCGTTTCCGTCCCGGTACTCGTGCTGACCAGGACGGCCGTCGGGGCCCTGGTGCTGCTGCCGCTGGCGTTGTCGCGGGCGGCGTGGCGACCGGTGCTGGCCCACTGGAAGCCGGTGCTGGCATTCGCGTTCTTCGAGATCGTCGCGGCCTGGTTCCTGCTGACCGACGCCGAGCGGCACATCACCAGCTCGTTGACCGGCCTCCTGATCGCCGCCGCCCCCATCATCGCGACGGTGCTCGACCGGTTCACCGGAGGTGAGCGCCGCCTCGGCCGGGGCCGAATCCTCGGTTTGGGCATCGGCTTTGGCGGGGTGGCGGTGCTGGCCGGCCCCAGCCTGGCGGGTAGCACCGGCCCGGTGCTCGAAGTACTGCTCGTCGCCGTGTGTTACGCGATCGCCCCACTGGTGGCCGCCCGTTGCCTCAGTGACGTGCCTGCCCTGCCGATGACCGCGGCATGCCTCGGTGTGGCCGCGCTGATCTACTCGCTGCCCGCCGCGGCGACCTGGCCGCAGCAGGTGCCCTCCACCACGGTGCTGGTGGCACTGGCCGCGTTGGCCGTCATCTGCACCGCACTGGCGTTCGTCGTCTTCTTCGCGCTCATCCGGGAGGTCGGTGCCGCCCGCGCCCTGATGTTCACCTATGTCAACCCGGTGGTGGCCCTGACGGCAGGGGTCATCGTCCTCGGCGAGCCACTGACGGTCTGGAACATCGCCGGTCTGGCGCTGATCCTCGTGGGGCTGTTCCTGGCCACCCGCAAACCGGCCGGGCAGACCGCCTAGTTCCAGGCACGGCGGGAACGCGCCGCCCAGTACTCGTCGGGCTCCTCGGCACGACCGGTGAGATCGGCCAGCTGGGCGGGCGTCAGCTCCAGCGCAACGCCTGCGACGTGCGATCGGACCTGGTCAGCGGTGGCTGCACCCGACAAGACCCTGGTCGCCCACGGCTGGTGCGCCGCGGCGGCGATCGCCAGCTGGTCGACGCCGACGCCCAGATCGGCTGCGGTGCGCACCGCGTTGTGCAGACCCGGGGCGGGATCCTGCGCTGCGGGTGCGAGCCGACCGTTGGCGAAGCACTCCTTCAGGATCACCGTCACCCCGGCCGCGTGGGCCTCCGCCAGCGCCGGCGCCGCCGAGGTCTCCAGCAGGTTCCACGTCGACTGCACCGAGTCGAACAACGGCGCCCCGTCGACCCGCAGGGTCAGGGCGGCGCGGATTGTCGCCGCCTGCCGCGGGCCGGAGGTGGAGAAACCCACGGCGAGGCCGCTACTCCGCAGATCCGCCAGTGCCCGCTGCAGTCGCTCGTCGCGCAGCAATGGGCTGTCCTCCGTCACGGAGTGCACCTGGTAGAGGCTGAGCCGACCGCCCAGTAGCGTCTGGCTCTCGTGCCACTGCTGCTCGAATGCCTCGAGCGTGTGCTCCTTGACCTCGTGCACATCGACGTCGAGCCGCCAGTCGCCGACGTACCGGTAACCCCATTTCGACGCCACCACAACATCCGTCGCCTCGGGCCGCACCCGCAACCAGTCGGCGAGAAACTCCTCGGCCAGACCATATGACCTCGCCGTGTCGATGTATCGAATTCCGTTGTCGTAGGCGGTATTGAGGATATCGAGGGTGCGGGCGCGCATCTCCGATACCGAGCGGGCACCGCCGAGGTCCGCGTCCCGGCCGCCGGTCAGGTACGCCGGGCGGCCCACCGCGGCGAGACCGAGACCGAGTTTGTCCGCTGGGCTCAGCGACATATCGCCTCCTTCGCCGGTTGTCTCC
The DNA here is from genome assembly GCF_025822605.1 of Mycolicibacterium komossense. Taxonomy (GTDB): domain Bacteria; phylum Actinomycetota; class Actinomycetes; order Mycobacteriales; family Mycobacteriaceae; genus Mycobacterium; species Mycobacterium komossense. Next base: position 135,743 of record NZ_JACKTY010000031.1, read on the forward strand.
GACACTGTAAGCGCGGTCGTGGGCTGCCCTCGTCCGGAGCCGTCAACAGTTGTCCGGTGCGGGTGCCCCGGCGAACCGGTCCGCGACCCACTTCGAGAGCACGGCGCCGGGATCGAGCTCGTGCCCCTGCCCGTCGACCCGCTGCCGCTGCACCGTGTCGCCCAGCGCGCAGCCCTTGCGGATCGCCACCTCGGTCCATTCCGGTGCCACGGTCTGGTCGGCACCTCCATAGACCGCCAGCACCGGAACACCGGTGGGCTGCTGCGGTAACGCGTAGTCAGCCAGTCTGTGCGCGAGCCGCTCGGCGGCCTCCGGGGACGACGGCTTGGCGTCCGCGCCCGTCAGCGTCGCCTGGAGTTGGGCCTTGCGGTCCTGCGCCTGCGGCGCGCAGGAGATGAGGACTTCCCGTTGATCCAGCAGCGACCCGTGCAGGTAGTCCCCGAATTTCAGGGACGGGTCGACCGCCGCCAGCCCGGTGATCACGTACGGGTACACCGAGAGGTCATCGCGCGACAGGGTGCCGTCCTGGGCCTGTCGCACCACATCACTGACGTCCAAGGCGGGCACGATCGCCGCGGCGCCGAGCAAGTCCAGCCCCTGTCCGTAGGCTGCGTTGTATTCTGCTGTCGCCCAGGCAGTCTGACCGCCTTGGGAGCCGCCAACCGCCACCCAGCGGTCAGACAGTTGCGGCACCACCGAGCGGGCCGCCCGCACTGCGTCGATCAGGTTGAACGCGGCGGACTTCGGTTCCAGATAGGCGTGCGGGGTGTCGGCGATGGTCATCGGTCCACCGCGCAGCCCGGCATAGTCGGTGAAGGCCACCGCGTAGCCCTGCGACAGTTGACCGGCCACTGCTTCGATATCACCGAATAGGCGGGCATCCCCGGTCGGTCCGCAGTCACTCGTCACGCCGACGGTCCCGTGCGCCCAGCCGATCACCGGCCAGCCGCCGGCAGGTGGTGCGCCCGGCGGCAGAAACACCGCACCCGACACCTGTGTCCCGGCCCCGGTGATACCCGACACCGACCGGTAGACCATGGCTCTAGCCGAGGATCCGGCAGGAAGCGCCGTCATATCGAACGACGGGTGATCCGAGCTGCTCACCACCGTTCCCCGCGCCGCCCAGTCCGCCGAGGAGATAGTCGGCATCTGCCTCGTGTACGCGAACGCTGTTCCTGCCGAAACACTTTGATTCGACTGGCAGGACACCAGCAGTATGGAGAACAGCAGGACCGTGAGCGAGCGGATTCTGCGTTTCCTCGGGTCGCCGGCCACGATCTGCAAGGTACCCGGATGTTGCTGATGTTTCACATTGCCGCGCGATGGGCAGAATAGAACGGGTGAAACCCCACGCCGTCATCTCCGGCGCCGGCATCGCCGGACCCGCTGTAGCCCATCAGCTCGCCGCCAGAGGGTGGCAGACCACCGTCCTCGAACGATTTCCCCAGCGCCGCGACGAAGGTCAGAACATCGACGTGCGGGGCGCGGCGCGCGAAGTCGTCCGGCGGATGGGGATCGAAGATGACCTCCGCGCGGCGAACACCGGCGAAGTGGGGATGCGTTTCCTGCGCGAGGACGGATCGCCCGCCGCGTCGTTTCCCATCAACGCTCCTGGTGAAAGAGACGGTCCGACAGCCGAATTCGAGGTGCTTCGCGGTGAGTTGTCCCGCATTCTGATCGAGCACTCGCACGAGCACACCGACTATCGATTCAATACCCAGATCGCCGACCTCACCGACCACGACGACCACGTCACCGTCGCCCTGGACGACGGGACCACCATCGACGCCGACCTCGTGGTCATCGCCGAGGGATTGCGGTCCCGATCGCGCCGGTTCGTCACGTCCACCCAGGTCAACGACTTCGGCATGTACATCGCCTACGTCACCCTGCCCCGGCGTGAGAGCGACGACCAGTGGTGGAACTGGCAGCACGTCTCCGGCTCCCGGAGCGTGCACCTGCGGCCGGATAATCTCGGCACCACCCGCGCGATGTTGACGTTCATCACCGATGTGCGCGGGCTGGAGGATCTCCAGACCGCCGATCAGCTCGCGATCACGCGGCGGACCTTCGCCGACGCCGGTGGTATCGCCCCGCGGATACTCGACGACCTCACCGAGGACGCTCCGCTGTACTTCTCCGCCGTCGGCCAGGTCAACGCTGCGCGGTGGCGAAAGGGACGGGTGCTGTTGCTCGGCGACGCTGCCTTCTGTTCGGCCACCTTCGGCGGCACCGGCACCAGCCTCGCTCTGATCAGCGCCTACCTGCTCGCCGGGGAGCTGTCCCGCACCGGCGATGACCACCTCGCCGGGCTCGCCCAGTACGAGCAGCGCATCAGGTCTGTCGTCGGCAAGATACCGCCGGTACGCATGAGTGTCTTACGCCGCGCCAATCCACGCACCCCCGCCGGCATCCGGGCACTCCACGCCGGTGCGCAGGCGATCGCGAGTCCCGCGGGCCGTGCCCTGACGAAGGTGTTCGGCGATCGATTCGCCGACACCGGGCTCGACAGCATTGCGCTGCCCGACTACCCGCACTCGACCACGGAGCCCGCGCCCGCGTGAGCTGACCGCGCCGGGAATAGCCGCGTCGCCGCCGGTGTTATGTGCGCGTGACCGAACTGAGCCCGACTGACTGGGTACGCGAGCAGACCGAACGCATTTTGGAGCAAGGGACCACCGACGGGGTCGAGGTGCTGGACCGGCCGATCGTCCTGTTCACCACCACCGGCGTGAAGTCGGGTAAGAAGCGCTACGTGCCGCTGATGCGCGTGGAGTCCGACGGTAAGTACGCCATGGTCGCCTCCAAGGGCGGCGACCCCAAGCACCCGTCCTGGTATTTCAACGTCAAGGCCAACCCCGCCGTGACGGTGCAGGACGGCGACAAGACGTTCGAAGGAACCGCACGTGAGCTCTCCGGCGACGAGCGCGCGGACTGGTGGAAACTGGCCGTCGAGGCCTACCCGCCGTACGCCGAGTACCAGACGAAGACCGACCGGTTGATCCCCGTCTTCGTCGTGGAGTAATCAGTCGTGGAGTAATCGTTCGACGTAGGCAGCGGATTGTCCGTGCCTATGCCTTATCGTGACCTTATATTTCCCTTACTTTTCTTAATTTCCGTGTACGGTTGCGTCTACTGCTCACCGATCTTCAGTGGCGGAAAGGACGCACATGCATCAGCAACCGGCCCGGATCGTCTTGGTAACGGGAGCGTCGCGGGGCATCGGCGCGGACGTCGCGCAGCAGCTCGCCAGTCCCGATACCCACGTCGTCGTCAACTATCGCGAGGACGCCGTCGGCGCCGGCGAGATCGTCGGCGCCATCCGCCGGGCAGGTGGACAGGCGTCGACCCTGGCCGCCGACATCTGCGACGAATCCGACGCGGCGGCGATGATCGACGCCATCGCAGTCCGCTTCGGCCGGCTGGACGCGTTGATCTTGAATGCGTCGGGTGGCCTTGGCGCAGGTGTCGACCCTGGCTACGCCATGCGTATCAACCGCGATGCGCAGCGTCACCTGGCCCGGCTGGCCGTACCGCTGATGCCTGCCGACGGACGCATCGTCTTCGTTACCAGCCATCAGGCGCACTTTTTCCCGAATAAGGCTGTGCCCAAGGGCTATTCGGCGGTTGCCGCGAGCAAGCGTGCCGGTGAGACCGCGCTCTACGCCATGCGCTCGGTGTTCAACCGGGCTGGCGTACATCTGACCGTGGTCTCCGGCGACCTGACCGACGGGACCATCGTGGCGGGCACCGACTTCGCCGACGCGATCGCCGACGCAGCCAACACCCCGAACGCCCGGAGCATCGTCTACGTCGGCGGCGCGAATCACCTGGCGGCCGCCTGACCCAGGTGCTCTGCGAGGAATCGATCGATAGCGCGCCACAGGTCCACGACGTTCTCCGGGTTCACGAAACCGTGCCCCTCGTCGCCTTTGACCATGTACTCGACGTCGACTCCGCGGGCCCGTAGTGCCTCGACCAAATTGTCTGACTCCGCCTGCACCACGCGAACGTCGTTGGCGCCCTGGATGACCAGCAGTGGAGTGCGGATCTGATCGACCCGAGTGATCGGTGAGCGCGCCAGCATATCGGCCAGCTGATCTGGGTCGTCGGGATCGCCGACGAAGAGGTGCCAGTTGTTGGCGAGATGCGGGCGCGCGACCTCGGGAAGGGTGCGCATGAAGTTCGCCAGGCTGGAGATGCCGACATAGTCGACGGCGGCGGCGAAGACGTCAGGGGTAAACGTGACGCCGACCAGCGCGGCATACCCGCCGTAGGAACCGCCCAGGATGGCGACCCGATCGCGATCCGCATACCCCTGGTCGACGGCCCAGTTGACCGCGTCGATCAGGTCGTCGTGCATTTTGCCGGCGAACTCACCGATCGCGGCCTTGACGAATCCCTGTCCGTAGCCGGTGGATCCGCGGAAGTTGACCTGTAGGACAGCGTAGCCACGGTTGGCCAGGAGCTGGGTGCCGGACTGGAATCCCCAGCTGTCCCGCGCCCATGGCCCACCGTGGACCACCAGCACCAGCGGCAGCCCGCGCGGTTCGGTCCCCAGCGGCAGCGTCAGGTACGAGTGCAGGTCCAGGCCGTCGCGGGACCGGATGGTGACCGGCGTCATCGGGACCAGCGATGCGGGATCCAGGTGCGGCAGTGGGCGGAACAGCTCCCGGCTTTCACCGGTCGCGTGGTCGTAGAGGTAGGTCACTCCGGGATTCGTATCGTCGTCGAAGCTGACCACCCAGCGTCGACCGCTGTCGTCCGACGAGATCGCGGTCAGGTCGCCCCCGGACAGTTTCTCCACGCTCGCCAGCACTGTGGCGAACTGGTCGTCCACCGTCTGAATCACTTGGCGCTCACCGAGATAACGCACCGCCAACAGCTCACCGGTGCGCCTGCTGACGATGAGCGGCGACGGCAGCGTGGGAAACACTCCGGCCCTGGGGTCGATGCTGAGGGTCGGGTGGCTGTCGACCTCGGTTTCTTCGCCGGTGGCGACGTCCAACCGCACCAGGGTGGTGTGCTCTGGGTTGCGGTTCGAGCCGAGCAGCAGCCCCTTACCGTCCGCGGTGACCGCCATCGGCCAGATGCCCAACGTGTAGTCGGCACCGTCGTACACCTTGATCGTGCGCAGCGCGCGGTCGCCGGCATCCCAGGACGACAGCTCGACGTCACCGTCGGCCGTGAGCGAGAACGCGAACAGCTCACCGCTGCGACTGGGCAACCACCCGGCGACCTTCCCGGGGTTCTCGGCAAGCAGTGTCAGTTCGCCGGTGGCGATATCGAGTTCGTAGGCGTCGGCGAGTTCGGGAGTCCGGTTGTTGATGCCCACCATCGCCTTACCGGGACGGTCTGCCAGCAGCTCGTAGTACGCCCTGGCGCCAGGAAATGGCGTGAGGTCGACTACGGGTGCCGACGGCTCGTCCAGATCGACCCGATAGATGTGCCAGTTCTCGTCACCGCCGGAGTCCTGGGCATAGAGCAGCCAGCGTGGATCGTCAGTCCACCGGTAGTCGGTCACGCTGCGGGTCTCGTCCGCGGTGACCCGGCGTGGTTCGTCGCCCCCGTCGACACCGTGCACCCAGACGTTGAGCCGGTTCTTCCACGGCGCGAGGTAGGCGATCCTGCTGCCGTCAGGCGAGATCGTGGCGGCAGCGCGGATCGGCGGTCTGAAGAAGTCCTCTACGGAGATGTGTGTTGCCATGCCTACAGCAGACACTCGGACGCAACGGCACAGTCAAGTCACAGGCCTCGTCCAGAATGGAGTCGTGGGATGGAGCACCCGGGAAATCGCCGCACTCGCAGGCACCAGCTTGCGCGCAGTGCGGCACTACCACCACGTCGGTCTGCTGGCTGAGCCAGAACGCCGCAGCAACGGCTACAAGCAGTACGGCGTGGCGCACCTGGTCCGGCTGGTGCGGATCAAACGCCTGACGGAACTGGGCTTTTCACTTCCTCAGATCGCGGCGATGGGCGATGGCGACGACCATCCTGAGCAGGCGCTGCGAGAACTCGATACCGAGCTCGCCACGACCATCGACCGGCTGCAGCGGGCCCGCGACGAGCTCGCCCTGATCCTGGAGCATTCGGCGCCCACCGATTTGCCCACCGCGTTCGTGCCGCAGGCGGTCGTGTCCAAACTGTCGGAGGCGGACCGCTCGCTGGTCGTTGTCCTGACCCGCGTGCTGGGGCCGCGCGGCAAACAGGTGTACGCCGACCTGCTGGAGAACTCACCCGACGACCCGGTGGCGGCTGCCTTCGACGCGCTGGCGCCCGATGCAGACGAGTCGACGCGCCAGGACATCGCCGAACACCTGGTGCCATATATCCACGCGCTCCGCGCCGCGAACCCCGGCCTGACCGACGCCGAAACGGACGCCCCGAACGGAGCGCTCTTCGTGCAGAAGACGGTCGGCGTTGCGGTGGCCGAGTTGTACAACGAGGCCCAACTCGACGTGCTGCGCCGAGCGGGGCGGATGCTGAGCGAGTCAGGTTGACCAACGCGGAGACCAGCGCACAGAAGTGGGTGTGCGAGTGCCCGGTTCAGAGCGAATTGCCCACGCGGCAGCGAATTGTCATGCCCACCGGCGAAGGTGCACTGCTCGTAGGACTGCGACAGCGGCGGCGGCGGCCGCGAGGACAAGCATGGGTGCGGTGTTCCCCACCACCGGTTCGATGGTCACCAGCAGGACGGGCAGCCCGAAGCCGAGGTAGGTGACGGCCCAGAAGATACCGGTCAACGTGCCACGTCGGTCCGGTGGCGACAGCGTCTCCACGTCGAAGAGCCCTTGACGTAGGCACAAGCCGTAAGCAATGCCGAGAATCAGCGCGACGGTCAGGAACACCGCCAACGACGGCCTGTCACCCGAGGCCGCGACCACACCGAATCCGGTCGCGGCGGCGAGCGCGCCTGCACTCCCCGCCCATGCGCCCCACTCCCACCGCCTGGCAGCCATCTGCACGAGGACTCCCGACGTCAGCGTGACGGCGGCGGCCACGCCCGGGAGTAACGGTCCACTGAAGCGGTACTGCATGCGCTCGACCATCGTCACCGTCGCGGCCGTTGCGCAGGCGAACACCCACATCGCCAACGGCAGCGCCGCAGTCAGTGCCGCGACCACACCTCGGCCGTCCCGGCTATCGGAGGAGTCGTCGGCCGGCGCCGGGAGTGGGCGGGCGACCGGAGTCCGCGTCAGGAGAACACCGAATATCACCGCCAAGGCCGACACCGTGGCGGTGACAATGAACGGTACGTGGATCGGGGCGGCGGTGAACTGCGCCAGCAGTGCGGAAATGACTGGGCCACAGCCGAATCCAGCGCTCAATGACACGCCCGCCAGCACTGAGCCCGATCCACCGCCGATATCGGCGCTCCACGCGGTTCCCGCGCTCATCGCGACGCCGACGCCGGCTCCCACGATGAGGCGACCGACGAAGATGCCGGTCTCGTCGTGCCAGCACAGCAGCACCAGATTGCCCAGGCCCGCGACGGCGGCGCCGCCGAGCAGCAGTGGCCGTCGACCCCAGCGGTCCGACAGCGTTCCACCACCGAGTAACCCCGGCAGCAGCCCAACCGCATAGATGCCGAAGGCACCGTCCAGCGCTGCTCTGCCAAGGCCTTCGGTCTGCGCCAACACCGGCAGCATCGCAGTGAAGTGGTTGGCTGCCCAGCCGGTGGCGAACAACAAAGCCAATACCGCAGGCAGGACACCGCGACCCGCTGCCGGCCACCCACCGTGTGCACGCCCAAGACTCTCCTGTCTCACGTTCCGACTCTATCGGTGCGCCCATAACCGAGACTGACATCGCCCGATGTCATAGGCTGTCGCCACCGCGAATGCCAAAGGGGACAACGACGATGGTGCAAGCTCAGCGACTTGTCCGGGTGGCTGCGGTCGCGGTCGGGGTCGGGATCGCGGCGGCGGCAGGGCACGGCGTGGCGTGGGCGGAGACCGGCCCATCCAACACGTCGGGCACGTCGGGCATTTCCTCGGGCACGTCGGGACACCCGAGTGGAAGTGCCGGCACTCATCGGCGGGTATCGCGTACCGATACCATGAAATCGGTTGTATCACAGCACAATTCCATCCGAATATCTCCTCCCACTGTGGCGCCTCCCGCTGCGACCCTTGCCGCTGTCCCGCGCGCCCGTACCACCTTCGCCCGACCGACCACCTCGACGCCGGATGCCAGCTCGACGCCGAGTCCACCGGAACCGCCGACGCCGATCGCCGAGATCACCGCTCTGCCCGGCCGCATCGTGAACGCGGTGCTTCAGGCCCTGGATCTGACCGTCGCGTCCACCGGTCCCACCAGCCCGCTGAACTTCACCCCGATCGACGAGGCGTTGTTTGCGGTCTTCCGACGGGTCGAATCTGCGCTCGGACTGGACGAGACGCCCGTCGCGCAGCCGGTGCCGCCGGCCGAGGTCTATACCGGCCCAACCACAACGCCCACGCCGACCGTCGAGCAGTTCCTCAACGCGGCCGCCGCCGAGTACGTGCTCGGAGGCACCCCGGGCGGATTGCGGCCGTTCACCGTGAACGGCATCCCGATGACATCCACCAACATCCTGTCCGGCGAATCCGCCCAGGTGTGGGTGACGCCGCAGCAGCAGATCATCATCGCGTATCAGGGCACGACCGGCGGCACCAACCTGCTGTTCAATCCGCTGATCGCGCTCTCCCAGATCGTCACCGACATGCAGGTGGCCTTCACCGACACCACTCCGCAGGCGTTCACCGATTCACTGGCATTCGAGCAGCAGGTCGAGGCCGAGGCGACCGCGCAGGGCTACAGCACCAGTGACATCTTCGTCACCGGGCACTCCCTTGGCGGCTGGGAAGCCGAATACGTCGCACAACAGACCGGTCTCGGCGGTCTCGGCTTCGAGAGTCCCGGCATCAACACGGTGGTGCCGGGCAATGGCATCAACGCCGGTTTCATCAACGTCGAGACCTACGGCGATACGGCCGCATATCTCGCCACCGACCTACCCGGATTGCAGCCGTTCATGCCTGCCTATATCCCCGCCGGCGGAAGCAAGCCGCACTACGGGTCCATCGTGATGATCGGCAACCCCGCCGCGGTCAACCCATTGTTCAACTCCTCCGCACGGTGGGGAACCGACCCTGTCGCAGACCTCGTCTTCGCGGTGGACATCCTCGGGAACTTCTTCGAGCATCACCTGCCCGGCATGCAGGCCTACAACCTCGGCGTCAGTCCGGACCCCGGTGTGGTGCCGTGGCTGGGATCCACCATGGGCCCGATCCACGACGGCTGGGGCGACCTGACGATCGGTGAACTTGCGCTCGCAGCGTCAGCCGCCGGCGTGTTGATCACGGCGTAGGAGGTCGTGACCGGCCAACGACAAGTCGGTTGCGGCGCTTTGCAGGTTGGGGCGAACCAATGAGGTCAGCCCGAGGCGCTGCAACCACGGCACCGCACAGAGCCGAAGATTGCGGCGCCAGAGCTGGCCGCGGGTGCGCGAGATCACCGTCGAGTCGGTACGCAACGCCAGGTCCTGATTCTTCGTGACGTAGCTGCGCAACCGGTCCTCGTAGGCGGCGAAAGCCTGCTGCGGGTCGTCGCGCCGGGCCAACTCGCTGGCGAGCACGTAAGCGCCGGCGACGGCGATGCTGGTGCCCTGGCCGGACAGGAACGCCGGCGCGTAGGCGGCGTCACCGACGAGCGCGATCCGCCCGCAGCTCCACCGGTCCATGCGAACCTGACTCACGGTGTCGAAGTAGACATCGTCGGCCAGCGCCAGTGTGTCGATGATTTCGCCTGTCCGCCAACGATCTTCGGCGAAGGCGGCGCGCGCGCTGGAGACGATCTCGTCGATGTCGCGCACGTTGACCGAGCCCGGCGATTCGTGGACGAAAGCCAGGAACGCCCGGGCGGGCCCGCCGTCGGTCGGGCGTTCTACCAGGACGGTGCGTCCCGGATGTGAGTACATGTATCCGGCACCAGGAGTGAAGCGGTCGGCGGGCAGGTCCCAGATCGCCGCGTACGGCCCCAGGTGCCGGACGAATTGGCCTTCCTCGCCCATCGCCAGGGCACGAACGTTGGAGTGGATTCCGTCGGCCCCGACGACCACGTCGAACGACTGGGGCTGGTGGTGGCGGAACGTGACGTCGACACCGGAGTCGGTCTGAGTCAGCGCGCTGATCGAGTCCCCGAATAGATAGGTGACGCGGTCCGCGCTGGCTCGGTAGAGAATCCCACCCAGCTCCCCTCTCGTGAGTTCCACATCGCCGGATTCGGTGTCGCTCAACAGATCGCCGAACTCCAGCGTGGTCAGCCGGCGCCCACTGGATGCGAGCAGCTCGACGGGAACGTGGCGGTAGTGCGCCGCCGCGATCTCGTCGTGCAACCCCATCCGGCGAACCACCTCGATCGCCGTGCCCCGGATGTCGATGGGATAACCACTGGTCCGCAGCTGCTCGGCACGCTCGATGACGGTGACGTCCCAGCCGGCCTCGGCCAGCCAGAAGGCGAGTACCGGGCCGGCGATGCTGGCACCGGAGATCAGGGCGCTGCGGTTGGTCATGACGTTCCTCTCGCGAGTGCTTTAGCTACACTACTGTTGCTTATAGCCAGACGTTAGCATCGTCAGATAAGCTACGCAAGTGTCCTCTAATACACCCGCCGGCTCACGGCGCCGCGGTGCGGCGCTGGAGACCGCAATCCTCGACGCAGCGTGGGATCAACTCCTGGAGGCCGGTTACGACCGCTTCACCATCGACGCGGTCGCGACCAGAGCTGCGGCAGCCCGTTCGGTGCTCTATCGGCGCTGGCCCTCGCGGATGGACCTGCTCAGGGCGACGGTCCGGCACCGGGGTGTGGTCGACGAGATCACCGCACCCGATACCGGAAGCCTGCGCGAGGACACGCTCGCCATCCTGACCGAGGTCAACGACCGCCGCTCCGGACTCATCGGCTTGTTCACCGTCCGCCTCGGCGCCTACTTCGACGAGGAAGGCGGATCACCGGCCGAATTCCGCTCACTGTTCCTACCCGAAGGCCCCTCGGTGATGGAGACCATCGTCGGGCGCGCCGTGGCCCGTGGCGAACTCGGGCCGACGCCTCTGCCCGTGCGAGTCATCTCGCTACCGGGCGATCTGCTGCGCAACGAGATCTTCATGACGATGACGGCGGCAGCACCGGAAACGCTGGTCGAGATCGTCGACGTCATATTTCTCCCGCTCGCAACCGATTTGTCGCGGGGCGGTGCATCCTAGCCGGGCATGGAAAATGGCTGCGCCACAGCATCTTACGACTACAACTGCGTTACGGTGCCACCGTCGACCAGCCATCTCCGATCCAGCCGGATGTTCTGCAGCATCCGCCGGTCGTGCGTAACCAGCAGCAGCGCACCGTCATAGGTTTCCAGCGCCTGCTCGAGTTGCTCGATGGCTGCGAGGTCGAGATGGTTCGTCGGCTCGTCGAGCACCAACACATTGGTACCGACCGCCTGCAGCAGCGCCAGGCCGGCGCGGGTCCGCTCACCGGGTGAGAGATCGTCGACCGGACGCTCGACATGGTCGGCACGCAGCCCGAATTTCGCGAGCAGGGTCCGGACGTCGGCGGTCGACCAGGTCGGCACCCGCGCCTCGAAACGGTCGACGAGCCGCCCGGAGCCCGTGAAATCCGCGCGCGCCTGGTCGATCTCGCCGATCGCGACGCTGGCACCCAGGCTCGCCCGACCCTCGTCGGGTTCCCGACGACCCAGCAGTAGCCGCAGCAGTGTCGACTTCCCCGCGCCGTTGGGCCCGGTGATACCGACCCGCTCGCCGGCGTCGACCTGCAGCGACACCGGACCAAGCACGAAATCTCCTTGCCGCACAACAGCTTTATTCAGCGTCGCGACCACGGAGCTGGACCGTGGTGCGGCTCCGATGGTGAACTCGAGCACCCATTCCTTACGCGGCTCGGCCACCTCCTCAAGGCGCGCGATCCGGCTTTCCATCTGCCGCACCTTCTGCGCCTGCTTCTCGCTGGACTCGGTGGCCGCGCGGCGCCGGATCTTGTCGTTGTCGGGTGACTTCTTCATCGCGTTGCGGACACCCTGGCTCGACCATTCGCGTTGCGTGCGGGCGCGGGCGACGAGATCGGCCTTCTTGTCGGCGAACTCCTCGTACTGTTCCCGCTTGTGGCGGCGACCCACCTCACGTTCTTCCAGATAGCTCTCGTAGCCGCCGCCGAAGATCGTGGTGGTGTTCTGGGCCAGGTCCAGCTCGAGTATCCGAGTCACGCTGCGGGCGAGGAACTCCCGATCGTGGCTCACCAGCACCACGCCGCCGCGAAGATCTCCGACGAACTGCTCCAGCCGGGCCAGGCCGTCGAGGTCGAGATCGTTGGTCGGCTCGTCGAGCAGGACGACGTCGAATCGCGACAAAACCAGTGCCGCCAGGCCCACACGGGCAGCCTGGCCACCCGACAGGGCGGTCATCAGGGTCGACTCCGGTTGCACCGCATCGGTATCCAACCCGAGGTCGGCCAGCACGGCCGGCACGCGTTCGTCGAGGTCCGCCGCACCGGTGGCCAGCCAGTGATCGAGAGCCACTGAGTAGGCATCCGTCACCGCAGTGCTGTCGCCGGCGTCGGCCAGTGCCGCGGCGGCGTCGTCCATCGCTTGGCTCGCCGCGGCACATCCCGTTCGGCGCGCGATATAGCCGGCGACGGTTTCCCCTGGTACGCGTTCGTGCTCCTGGGGCAGCCACCCGACGAAGGCGTCCGCCGGTGCGACGCTGACCGTCCCGGCGAGCGGTTCGAGATCGCCGGCGAGGATCCGCAGCAGAGTGCTCTTACCTGCGCCGTTCGCACCGACGACGCCGACGACATCACCCGGTGCGACCGTCAGATCCAGACCCTCGAAAAGGGTGCGGTGGGCGAATCCACCGGCCAGATCCTTCGCGACAAGTGTCGCCGTCATCGGTTCACCTTCGCCGCGGGAGGTCGCTAATGGCCCGCGTTGCTGGCCAGGTCGATGGCGAACTGGTTTACGAAGTGGCCGGGCCCGGGGTCCCCGCGTCCGCACGAGCCGTCGGAGTCACCGGGACGTTTGACCCACAGGTAGGCATCGGCGTGGGGGCCGGCGGTCGCCGTGGTCGGCTGGCCACCGAGGGCACGTCCGCTCGGATTGCACCAGTACAGGTCGCCGTCGGCCGGTCCGGCACCATTGCGCGAGGTGTCGATCACGTAGTGCGCGCCGTTGGTCATCCCGGAAATCGCTTCGCCGTAACCGATTTCCTCATCGGTGGTGAAGAAGTTCGCGGTGTTGAGGCTGAACCCCCGCGCGCGGTTCACCCCGACCTGGTTGAGCCGCGCGGCCATGTCCTCTGCGCTCAACCAGCGCGAGTGACCGGCATCGACGTACACCGCCGCGGCCGGGTCGCGGGTCAGCGTGTCGACGGCATAGCTGATCAAGTCGAAGCGCTCCTGGCGCTGGTCGGCGGAAAGGCAGTCAGCCATGGCCAACGCATCGGGTTCGAGGATGATCGTCGCCGGACCGCCGCCCAGGGTGGCTGAGACACCGTCGATCCACCCGCGGTAAGCCTCGGCCGATCCGAACCCACCGGCCGCGTAACTTCCGCAGTCACGATGAGGAAGGGCGTAGATCGCCAGCTGCGGAACAGCGCCGGCCGCCCATGCACCGGTGACGTATTTCGTGACGGCAGCGGCAGGAACGGCCTGGTCGATCCAGTAGGCCTGCGGCGTATTGGCGATGTAGGCCAACTCGGGGCTCGCTGGGTTGGCGTTCGCGGCTTTCATGGCCGCCGAGTTCGGGTCGACATAGAAGGGCTCCGCGGCCACCGGGCTTGCATCGTCAGCCAGGCGCACTGTCGTGGTCCGGCCCGGCATCTGATCGACGGAACTGACCAGGCTGACGACGGTCGCAACCGCCAGGAACGGGGCAATCCACCGCGCGGCTGCACCAGCAGCTGAGGACATCACCCTCATGAAATTAGTGGCACAACGTGAAGAAGCGCCAATCGCGGGCGATTGGTGATCGAGCCCGATGAGGTCGGCCAAGTGGGCGAAGATCTGCTCGGGGCCCTGGTCGTTGGGCGCCGTCAGGTCGGTAATCGCGGCCCGGAGGCACTCCACCGCGGGCACGCCCCGGACCCGTCGCCATAATCCCCCGAGTTGGCGGCGATGTAGTCCTCAAGTGCCTGCGCCAGGTGTGGCTGGCCCGCATTCACGACGAACGAGAACGGCTCAGGCTCAGACAGGTCGTCGGGGGCAGTGAGGTCGAAGTGGGGCCACACCATGACCAGGTCGGTCTGGGCGGTCGAGCCTTCGGTCACGATGACCGTCTTCCCGATGAAGTCGGGCACATCGTGGAGCGCGTCGCGATCTTCGTACCGAACACCGAAGGCGCGCTCGACGCAGCAGTAGTGGCTCGACCACGTCGTGCCCGGACTGGCTGCGCGGCGGTCGGGGAGGTCGCTGATTCCCGAAGCCGCGACGAGGCACGGGGGCCGGGTCGGCCGGGAAGCGTCCAGATTCCGTCGAACTAACTGGGCGCCGGTACCAGTGACCTACCCTGTGTCGCGGCGAATTTGGTGAGGAAGTCGACGTCCCAACCAGTCCAGTCGGTGATGTTGTCGGCGTCGCCGCCAGCGCTGACGAACGGAGCGAAACCCGGATACATGCATACCGTCAGGGGCGCGCCTGATTCCGGCGCCGCACCCGCGGATGGGGGCGCTGATCCGCAGGCGACCACCACCACGGCGGCGGACGCGGCGCGGCGAGCGATGACCAGCGAGTCCATCTCGGGCTTCCGAACGGTGCGGGGGCACTTCGGTGCCAGGGGCAATCGCACGGTACCCCCTGCGTTCCCCAGGCGTGGAGGTGACACGGTGTGCGCCGGTGCGGCAGCGGTCAACAAGTGAGCACTGGCATGCAGTTGGTCGGTGGCAGAGAAAATCAGCCGAGCAGCTCGGTGCTGCGCTGATCTTCCCAGAGCGCCATCCGGGTTCGGGCGGGCTCGCCGATCGCATCCATCACCAGCGGGATCAGCAACTCGGTCAACAGGAAGCCGGCGGCCATGCTCTGATACGTCGTCCCGACGGTGCTTGTCGCCGCCAGTACGACCTCGGCTTCGGGCGCGACCGGGCAGGCGAGGTCATCGGTGATCAGAACCACCGTCGCGCCGGCCCGGTGCACACGGGCAGCCAGCTCAGCCGCGCTGCGCTGGTAGCGATGGAAGTCGAAGAGCACCACCACGTCTTTGCGGGTCAAGTCGATCATCGCCCCGAGGTCACTGCCGGTCGGATCGGCGAGCAACCGCACGCCGGGCCGAAGTTGTTCGAGGTGAGCGGCCAGGTATATCGCCAGCAGGTGCGAGAACCGGCCGCCGTGCAGGTGTAGGGGACGACTGGTATCCGATAGCAGAGCCACTCCCGCTTCGAGCGCCGAGGCGGGCAACTGGGCCAGGGTCTCGACGGCGCGGTCGTTCTGCGCGTGTGCCTGCCGCAGGAGCCGGTCGAGCAGGCCGTCGGCCTCGGGCGCGCTCGGCAACCGGGTGATCGGGCCGTTTGAGCGCGACGTCAGCTCGGCACGCAGCGCCACCTGCAGATCGGTAAAGCCCTCGTAGCCAAGGGATTGCGCGAATCGCAGGACGGTCGGCGGGCTGACCTCGGCACGCTCGGCGAGCCGCGCCGCACTGACCAGTCCGGCACTGGGATAGTCCGCGAGCAGCGCCCGGCCCACTCGCCGCTCGGCCTTGCTCAACGTAGGCAGCGCTGCCCCGGCACGAGCCGCCACTGTGGCCACCGCGTCGGCGGTGTCGGGATCGGTGGCAGCCACGGCATCAATGTGCCATAAGTGGCAACTGTTCGATCGTCAGATCCCG
Source organism: Mycolicibacterium komossense (assembly GCF_025822605.1). Lineage (GTDB taxonomy): Bacteria > Actinomycetota > Actinomycetes > Mycobacteriales > Mycobacteriaceae > Mycobacterium > Mycobacterium komossense. The sequence goes on from NZ_JACKTY010000031.1 coordinate 151,608, forward strand.
CATCGAGATGGCGGTCACCGACTCCGGCGGCACGGGCGCCCACCCCAGGTCACCGAAACCGGTCGAGCCGACCACGATGACGCCGTCAGCGGGGCGGGCGATGCGCAGCGAGAAGTAATCCTCGAGATGTTCCTGCGGGAGATCCGTGGCGCTGATTTCTTCGATGTCCTCGTCGAGCAGGCGACTGCGGGCGTGTGCGTGCACGACGATCAGCTGGTCCTCGCCGAGAATCAGCGCGTTGAGGCTGGCGTCGGGATAGATCTGCCGCAGCGCGGCGACAGCGCGCCGGACCGCTTCCGCAAGATTCGTTGCGCCGCGCCGATATTGGCGGATGAGCGCGAAATAGCGCTCACTGTCGGTTGTTCCGCGCAGTTCCGCGGCGAACGCAGGCTCAAGGAGGTCGTCCAGCAGTGCCATCGGTTTGATGGAGCCGTTGTGCGCCATCGCAAGACCGTCGGCGAGGAACGGGTGGGAGTTCTGCGGTTCGACCGCCAGCCCGTTCGTCGCCCAGCGCAGGTGGACCACCGCCGCAGCGGATCGCAGCTCATGCGTGGCCACGTCGAACTCGGGGTCACCAAGTGCGGTTCCCGCCGAGACCTCGACGTGCGGGACGGCACCGACCTGGTCGGCACATGCGACTCCCCAGCCGTCACCGTGGATCTTCGTCAGGGCGACGAAGTCTTTCAACACGGCCTCACCGACGGCGTCCGCGATGGATATCGGTGTTGCCGCCACGACGCCCAGGAGCCGACACATGCCAGCCATCCTCCGTTCCTCGATTTTATGAATCAACCATAAACTGTCGAATTTAAAGATTCTGAAACATTCATGACATAGGTTCCTTCGCAGACTCACGGATGCCGAAGGAGAACCGATGCCAGGGGTGAGTGACGCCGGGCCACAGTCCGACGAGAGCGCGACCGACCGCCGGATCGAAGAACTGCGCGCCAAAGGTGTTGAGATCGTCGCGGGCTCGATCACGGATCCCGCCGGTGTCACCCGGGCGAAGTACATCCCGCTGCGCCGGCTCGGCGACTTTCAGCGCTCCGGGATGGGCGTGTCACCCTCGTGGAGCGTGTTCTGCGTCGACACCGGGATCGCCTTCACCCCGACCATCGGGGTCTCCGGGGACCTACGGATCCGCATCGATCCGAACGACGCTGCGGTCATCGACGACGGCATCGCGTGGGCACCGGGCAATCTCACCGACCAGGCGGGCGATCCGGCCCCCCTGTGCCTGCGCTCGCTGCTGCAGGCGGCTGAAAACGCCGCCGCCGCGCGTGGTCTGACGGTCCGCGTCGGGGCCGAGCTCGAGTGCACGATGCTCGCACCCGACGGCAGTCCGGCCTCGACCGAGCCCTGGTCACCCTATGGAATCCGCACGTCACTGGACCGTTCGGCATTCCTGGTCGACCTGGCCGCGACCGCCGAGCGGGCCGGGCTGCGCGTCGAACAGATCCACACCGAGTACGGCCACGACCAGCTCGAGGTCTCGCTGGCCCCGACCACCCCGGTCGCCGCAGCCGATGCCGTGATCCTGACGCGCATCGTGCTCGGCCGGGCGGCTGCCCGCCACGGCCTGCGGATTTCCTTCGCGCCGGTCGCATTCGAGGGCGGGGCCGGGAACGGGGCCCATCTGCATCTGTCGTTGGCCGATGAGCAGGGTCCGCTGCTCTCCGGCGGCGACGGGCCCTACGGCATCCGGCCGGCGGGCGGCGCCGCCATCGCGGGCGTCATCGACACACTGCCCGACCTGATCGGGGTGTACGCGGGGTCGGCCTTGTCGGCGCTGCGCCTCAAGCCCGGGAACTGGGCCGGCGCCGCTGCGTGCTGGGGTCTGGAGAACCGGGAAGCTGCCGTCCGCTTCATCGCCGCCACCGCAGGCAGTCCGCACGGCGCCAACGCCGAACTGAAACTGATCGACCCGAGCGCCAACCCGTATTTGGCCGCCGCGGCCTTCCTGAACAGCGCGTTGCGCGGTATCGACCGCCAACTCGAACTGCCCGCCGAAATACCGGAGAACCCTTCGCAATCGGCCGGCACACCGCCCCCGCTGCCCACCGACCAACGAGCCGCGATCGAGGCGACCGAGAAGTCCGCCGTCGCCGCCGAACTACTCACCCCCGAGGTGGTCGAAGCCCTCGTCGCGGTCCGACGCTACGAACTGAACACCTTCGGTGACCGTTCGCCCGCCGAGATCACCCAGGCGCTGCGTCTGGCATGGAGTTGCTGACCCACACCCGTTCCACAACCCGAAGGAGACATCGATGAGCACGAATACGTCGTCGGCCGGTCCGTCAGGGGGAGCCGACCAGATCCCCCATCGCAGGCTGCCGTTCTGGGTGGCGCTGGCGATGTCGGTGGCCCTGGTGGGTCCGACGCTGGCGATGTCCGGCAATGGCCAGGGCCTGATCGCGACGGTCGGCAAGGCCATCCCGTTGGTCTTCCTGATCGGCCTGGTCGGGGTGTCACTCGTCGGATACAGCTTCGTGCGCCTGACCCGCCACCTGAACCATGCTGGGTCGGCCTACGGGTTGGTGGGCGGGACCATCGGGCCGCGGGCCGGGTTCTTCTCCGGCTTCGCGATGCTCGGCGCCTACGTCGGCTTCTCGATCGGCACGCTGGCACTGACAGCCGCCTTCGTGAACGCATTCATCGCCAAGTTGCAACCGGGCAACGACAACCCCTACCAGGTGCCGTGGCTGGTGGTCGTCGTGGTGGGCGCGGCGATCTCGTTCCTGTTGTCCGGCCGCGACATCCGGCTGCTGGCCAAGATCCTGCTCGTCATCGAGGGCATCGGCATCATCTCGATGATCGTGCTCGTGGTGGCGATCTTCGCCAAGGGAGGCGCACCGACGACCGGAGTCGACTTCAGCGTGTTCACGTTCGACGGGGTCTCGACTTCTGCCGTCATCAGCGGCGTCGTCGCGGCGTTCCTGTCGTGGGCCGGCTTCGAGGCCTGCGCCTCGATGGGTGAGGAGACCGACAACCCCGGCCGCAACATCCCTCGCGCGCTGGGCGGCACGCTGCTGCTCACCGGGGTGCTGTTCGTCGTCGTGATGTTCGCCCAGGTCGTCGGGTTCGGCACCGATCAGGCCGGCCTCGAGGCGTTCCAGAATTCGGGAAACACGTTGGGCGACTTGGGCAGCACCTACATCGGGCAGTGGTTCAGCCTGCTGGTCATCTTCACCGCGACGGTGGCGGCGTTCGGCTGCCACCTGGCCACCTCGGCGACCTCGGGCCGGATGCTCTACGCCTTCGGCCGTGACGGGTTCGGTCCGAAGGCGTTGGCGAACATTCACGAAGGCACCGGCGGCCCCCGCTTCGCCACCTGGCTGGTCGTCGGTGTGGCGCTGGTGGTCGACCTGATCTGCGGCGTGCTGGGCTGGCCCGACATGGGCACCGGTAACGCCGCCATCAACACCTACTTCCTGTTCGCCGTCGCGGGATCGGTCTGCCTGATGGTCTGCTACTTGCTGGTCGAGTTGGCGGCGGCCTGGTTCGTCGCCGCACCCAAATTCGTCGGTGTGCACGGCGGCGGCGGAAAGGTGCTCGGTCTGCTGCTGCCGTTGGTGGGCGCGGTCGTCATCGCGGTGGTGCTGTGGTTCAACGTCAAGGACGCCACCGAGTGGTCCGCCGCTCCGCTGCTCGGATTGTATTGGTGTGTAGTCGGATTGGTGATAGCGCTGGCTGCATCGGGTATCGCCAAACGCGTCGGTGAGTCGCTGACCGCCGAGTTGGCAGACACCACGGCGGTGCAGGCCGAGTGAGCACGCTCTACGCCCGCGACGAGGCGGCCGTCGCGGGCATCGAGAAGCTGCGATTCTTTCCGTTGGAGGTCGTCTCGGGCCACGGCTCCACTCTGGTCGACCCCGCAGGCCGCGAACTGCTGGACCTGTCGGCGACCTGGACGGCATCCGGTCTGGGGCACGGGCATCCGGCGATCGTCGAGGCGGTGACCCGCGCCGTGCGCGACGCTCCCGGCTCGGGTGGTCTGTCGGCCGTTCACCCCGACTCGGTGGGGCTGGCCGAGGATCTGCTGGCGCTGGTCCCCGGCGACGGCGAACGCCGGGTCTACCTGGGGCACGCGGGCTCCGATGCCAACGACGTCGCACTGCGCGCCTGCCGCCACGCCACCGGCCGACGCACCGTGCTGGCGTTCGAGCACAGTTACCACGGCGGTGTCGGAGTGGCCATGGGCGTGTCCGGGGTGCACGTCGACGCCGGGGCACCGCCGGACCCGGACGCGGTGTTCCTGCCGTATCCCAACCCATTTCGCCCCGTCGGTGACAGTGTCGAGGCCGACGTCACCGCCTGCCTGGAACTCGCCGAGGGCCACCTGGCCGGTGGGTCCATCGCCTGCCTGATCGTCGAGCCGATCCTGTCCGACGGCGGGCTGATCGTGCCACCCGACGGATTCCTGGCCCGCCTGCACGGGCTGTGCCGCCGCCACGGTGTCCCGATGATCTGCGACGAGGTCAAGATGGGCCTCGGCAGGCCGGGCACGCTGCACGCCTTCGATCACGACGGAATCACCCCCGACATCGTCACATTCGGCAAGGTGCTCGGCGGTGGGCTGCCGCTGTCGGCCGCAGTCGGGCCCGCACACATCCTGGACAACCCACCGGCCGCTGCACTACTCACCACCGCGGGAAATCCCGTGTGCACCGCGGCCGGTCGCGCCGTCCTGGCGACCATCGTCGGCGAACAACTACCGGAGCGGGCGGCCGCCATCGGCGCTCTGCTGGCGGACGGACTCCGCGGGCTGGCCGGCTCCCCCGGCGCCGAACGCATCGGGGACATCAGGGGCCGCGGCCTGGCGATCGGCGTCGAACTGGTCGACCCTGACAGCGGGGAGCGTGATTCCCGACTGGCGGGCCAGGTGGTCTACCGTGCGTGGGAGCTAGGGGCGATCGTCTACTACGTCGGCGGCAACGTCCTGGAGATCACGCCGCCGCTGGTGCTCACCGAAGCCGAAGCCGGCCGCGCCGTCGAGATCCTGGGCGCAGCCATCGCAGACGCCGCAGCAGGAAAAGTCAACGCCGAGGAGGTCGCACGATATGCCGGCTGGTGAATTGCCCTTCGGGGTGTCGGGAGGAGTCTTCGCCGGTGTCGAGGCACAGGTGCCCGATGCGCTGGCCGAGCACCTACACGGTGTCGAGCTCATCGACCATCACGTCCACGGCACCTTCAACGAGCCCGTCGACCGTGCCGGATTCGAAGCGGCCATCAACGAAGGGTCCACCGACCCTGTTCCGGATTTCATGACCCAGTTCGATTCCCCACTGGGCCTTTCCATCCGGCGTTGGTGCGCCCCGCTGCTCGGACTCGACGCGCACACCGGCGCCGACGAATACTGGGCACGGCGCAGCGAGTTCTCCCCCGACGAGCTCGCGTCCACCATGCTGCCTGCGGCGCGCGTCGGCCGCTGGATCGTCGATACCGGGTTCAAGGGCGACCTCATCACCACACCGGGACAGCTGACCAAACTCAGCGACGTTCCGTCGTCGGAGATCCTGCGCCTGGAGCGGCTCACGGAGGATCTGCTGGAGGCCGGGACCTCGCCTGCCGATTTCCCCGACGCCTTCCGCTCGGCGCTGCGCTCCGCGGTGGACAGCCTGGACGTGGTCGGCACCAAGACGATTGCGGCTTATCGGGTCGGATTCGACATCGACTGGTCACGGCCATCCGATGCCGAGGTGGTGGCCCATGCCCGCGAGCTCGGCGCACGGCCGGGCCCGCTGCGGGTCGACGACGAGCTGCTGATTGCGTTCGGTGTGCACGAGGCCGCCGAACACGGGCTGCCCATCCAGGTGCACGTCGGATTCGGCGACCGTGACATGGACCTGCACCGCAGCGACCCGATGCTGCTGTTGCCGCTGCTGCGCACCATGACACCGGTACCCGTCCTACTTTTGCACTGCTACCCGTTCCAGCGACAGGCCGGCTATCTGGCGCAGGCGTTCGACCACGTGAATTTCGACGTGGGACTGGCGATCAACTACCTGGGCGCCCGGTCCACCGGGCTGGTCGCGGAGGCACTGGAGACGGCACCGTTCGCCAAGCAGCTGTATTCCTCCGACGCGTTCGGGCCGCCTGAACTGCACGTACTGGGCTCGGTGCTGTGGCGCCGCGCGATGGGCCTGGTGCTCGGCGACTGGATACGGAGCGGCGACTGCGCCACCGACGATGCGATTCGGATCGTCGACATGATCGGTGTGCATAATGCGACGCGGGTCTATGGGGTCTGAGTGAATCCCGAATCCCAGCAAACCGCACCGCTTTTCGATTCACTGCAGCGGTTCGTCGAGCGAGGCCAGGCGCCCTTCTACAGCCCCGGCCACAAGGGCGGCCGGACGCTGGATCCGTGGTTCCGGTCGCACCTGGCCGAGCTGGACCTGAACAACCTGCCCGACACCGACACGTTGCATTGCCCGGAAGGCCCCATCCTCCAAGCAGAGCGGTTGATTGCCGATGCCTGGGGTGTCGGTGAGAGCTTCATCCTGGTGCAGGGCTCGACCAGCGGCAACATCGCGGTCGCGCTGTCGGCGTTGCGTCCCGGTGAACCGGTGCTGGTGGCGCGCAACGCGCACAAGTCCGTGCTCGCGGGCCTGGTTCAGGTCGGCGCCCGACCGATCTGGCTGGAACCGCGGTGGGACAACGAGTTCGGCGTCGCGCACGGACTCGACGCGGACGTGGTGGCCCGGGCATTCGCCGAGCACCGGGCCGCTGCACTGTGGGTACTGCACCCCACCTACTACGGCACCACCGGCGATATCGCGGCCCTGGCCGAATTGTGCCGCAGCCACGACGCCAAACTCCTTGTCGACGGCGCACATTCACCGCACTTCACGTTCCACCCCGACCTCCCCAGTCCCGGGGAAAAGTCAGGGGCGGCAGCCACCGTCCAGTCGGTGCACAAGATCCTCTCGGGTCTCAGCCAGGCCGCCGTTCTGCACATCGATCCCGCGGTGCTCGATCCAGCCGACGTGCGCCGCGCCCTGCAGCTGATCCAGACCACCAGCCCGCACTTCGCCATCATGACGTCGATCGACCTGGCTCGTCGGCAGATGGTGCAGCACGGACACGCCATGCTCGAGGCCACCCTGGACCGTGCGCGGCGCACAGCGGCGCGCCTGTCGGCGATCCCCGGTGTGAGCGTGTTGCGTCCTGAACATCTCGCCGGAGCACGCAGCGGGCTGCATCAGCTCGACGAGACCAAACTTCTGGTGGGGACGGCCGGCCTGGCCGCCGACGGCCGCGATATCGTGGCCCGGCTCAACCGGGTACACGGTGTGCAGCCGGAGCTGGGCGGTGGCGGGCACGTGCTGTGCATCACGACGATCGGCAACACCGAGACCGATATGGACCGGCTCGTCGCCGGTTTCACCGAGGTCGCAGACCACGCCGGACAGCGGCCTACGGCGTCAGGCACACCGTTGGTGGCCGACCTGATGGCAGTGCGTCCAGAGATGGTGTTGACCCCGCGGGAGGCGTATTTCGCCGCCGCCGAATCAGTGCCGTTGACCCGAGCCTCCGGACGTATCGCCGCAGAGGCCATCACGCCCTATCCCCCCGGCATCCCGTTGGTGATGCCCGGCGAGCGACTCGACGACGAGATCCTCGGGTTGCTGCGGGCACTGCGTCTGGCGGGTAACCCGATCAGCGCTTCGGATCCCGAGATGCAGAACGTGACCGTCGTCCGCTGACACCGGCATCTCTTCACTGCCAGCTGTCGGCGACCTCAAGAAACTCACTGCGTACCAGGTCCAGGGGTCGGTAGAAATCCCCGTCGGCAGCCGGCGGCTCGGTGTGCACGACGAAGCCGCGGACGGACATGCCCATGAAGCTGCCCAGAATGGTGATCAGCGGGCCGATGACGAAATCGGTGGCGGGATCGGCGCCGGTGGGTGTGGCGCGCGCCGAAATCACGGCGACCGGTTTGCCCCGCAGCGGAGCGATCCCCTCTGCTGCCGGTGACGTCGCGCCGATGACGTGGACATAGTCGAGCCACGCCTTGAGTGTGGACGGCACCGAGAAGTTGTACATCGGGGCACCGATGACGACGGCAGCGGCGCCGGACAGTTCGGCGACCAGCTCGTCTTGCAGCTGCGTCGCCTCCGGCGGCGGGCTGATGCCGACTTCAGGTCGCAGCGGTGCGGTGAAGTGCAAGGTGTTGGTCGGCAGGTGCGGCAGCGGGCTGGTGTGCAGGTCTCGCCGCCGGATGTCCCGCTGCGACCCCGCAGCGGCCCACCGCTGTGCGAACTCATCCGCCAGTTGCCGAGAGACTGACGAGCTCAGGTTAGCGGAGGAGTCCAGCTGCAAAAGGTAGGCCACGAGCAGGGGAGTCTAATGCGCCGTGCCACCACGAGCTGATGAGCAAATTCACAGATTGAGGGAGCCGGCGGCTGGGTATCCGGCGATTCCGCCGCATCGACGCGCCGGATACCCGAACGAGGAGCTCTTTTCGATGATTCACGAACTGGTGCTGGCCAGCACCCAACCAGAAGCGGCCGGATTCATCCTCCGCGGTATCAAAGGAATCTTCGTCGCGATCGGTAGCGTCATCGCTGCGATCATCTGCGGCATCATCGCCGCCACCAAGGGCCGCAACCCGTTCGGGTGGGGCATCCTCGGCTTGTTCTTCTCGATCATCACGCTCATCGTCGTCATCGTGATCCCCTCCAAGAAGTCGTAAGCCGGTACAGCTGACCAGGTTTCGGTCGGCGAGGATCGGGCATAAATAGTCGAGCGTCGACTCGTACGCACAGCCCGCGCCCGACGAAAGGCCGCCGTGACGACCGCCTACTCGAATCCTGATGTTGCGGTGATGCCCGGCGTGTATGCGCCGCAGCAGGATTCCCGTCTCCTGATCGACACGATGCGTAACCTCGGTGTTGCCGCCGGGCGCCGAGTGGCCGACCTCTGCACGGGAAGTGGGGTTGCCGCGTTGGCGGCCGCCGCCCAGGGTGCCGAGACGGTCACCGCGTTCGACGTCTCCCCCGCCGCGGTCCGGTGCGCCCGTGGCAACGCACTGTCCGCCGCGGCGAACGTCGACGTCCATCTGGGTTCATGGGCCAGAGCACGCGAATTCGGACCGTTCGACCTGGTGACCAGTAATCCGCCGTACGTGCCGCACGATCCCGCCAACGACGAGGCAGCAGTCTCCACCCGCTTCGGCCGGCCGCTCGCCTGGGACGCCGGCCGCGACGGCCGCCTCGTGCTGAATCCGCTGTGCGCCACGGTCCGTGACCTTCTCGACGACGACGGCGTGCTCTTACTTGTGCACTCGGAGTTCGCCGGCCTCACGCGGTCACTGGGCATCTTGGGAGACAACGGCATGTCAGCCCAGATCGTCGCGGAACAGTGGATTCCGTTCGGACCGGTACTGTCCGCCCGGGCCGCATGGCTTGAGCAGACTGGACTTCTGCAGGCGGGACGCCGGGTCGAAAGACTGGCAGTGATCAGAGCGCAGCGCCGGTGACGGATGCTGCGCGCCGCCGCGTCCGGGTGGTCCAGGGCGGCCCCATCATGATCGAGGGACCGGTCCGGATCGAACTACCCGACGGCTCTGTCGTCGACTCGGACCGGTTCATGGTCGCGGTGTGCGCCTGCCGGCGCAGCAAGACCTATCCCCTGTGCGACACCAGCCACCGCCGGGTGCGACCAGACCACCCCTCAGCTCAGGGGTCGAGCTAGCGAGGTTTCGCCTTCCCGCCAGCAGCCCGTCAGGTGATCGGCCAGTCGGTCCTCCAGCGCACCGAAGGCTCGCATCCCGAACACCACATCCGGCTCGAGGGCCGGTTCCCGCGCCACCAGATCCCCGACCACACCTGCGCGGACCACCTGCTCGTGCACGGCATCGGCCTCGACGTGCTCCTCGTAGAACGCCACGCACGGAGCACCGGCGCCGAGGCGTCGCAGTGCCTGCGCCATGCGGCGCGATCCCGGCGGGGAGGTGATCTCTGTTGCCGCGAAGTGCCCGACCGCCGCACCCCGTAGCTCACGATGCAAGCCGAACAGCGACATCAGGTTCACCACCGCCAGCGTCTGGGCCGGCACCGCATCCAGATAGCCGAGATAGGTCGAATCCAATCCCGCCGAGTCCATCAGGTCGGCGAACAACTGCTGGTGCAGCCGCTGACCGCGGCCCGCGCCGTATTCGTCGAATTCGATCGCGACGAACGACGCTTTGGCCTGGCCCTGCAACCGTGGGATGACGAACGCATGCGGATCGCCCTCTTTGAGGTGGTAGAGCGACCGGTGCACGAAATACTCCTGCATCTGCTCCCAGGTGCCGTTGTCCCGCAGGAAGTACGACGGCCCCTCACCGCGGGCGGGCTCGACGGACAGTACGGCCATCTCGTCGTCCGCGGAAGCATCTTCACGACCGTCGACCAGCTGGTGTACGGCCGCGAGAAACACATCTTCCATTCGGCCACGCAGGTGAAGCAGGCCGGCGTCCCATTCCCAGCGCGGATGAACTCCGCTGAATCCGCGGTAGTGCAGTTCGTAACAGATGTAGAGCGCCAGCTGCAGGTCCAGACCCAGTGGGTCCGCATCCGTCAGCGGCACCTCGACCCGCTCCAGATGGTGGCGGGACACCCGCTGACTCAGCAACTCGCAGACCGCCTGCGAGAGGGGGCCGCGGGCGCTGGGCAGACGCGGCTCCACGGCCGCAAGAGCGAAAGTCACCAGGAGTTGTTACCCATATCGACGGGTGTCCAATCACGCTGCTACCCAGCGCATTCAGCCCTGGTGGCTGATCATTCGGCGCCGTCGTCGACACGGCCGTCTCCGTCACGACTCCGGTGAGCCCGGCTGTGCGCGATCTCGTCGTGTAGGCCCAACCCGTCCGGCGCGGCGGCGTACCGGCGGCTCAGGTCGGCCAGCAGACCCTCGTCGGAAAGATCCAACGCTGTCGAATGCTTCCAATCGTGGTGTGCCACCGCCGTCAAGCGATCGATCACGTGCGTCTCGGCGACTTCGATGGCCAGCTCGCGGCGGCTGTCGAAGCTACCGGGTGAGAGGTTGATGGAACCGACGACAGCCCGGGCGCCGTCGGCCAGGATCATCTTCGCGTGCAGTTTGAGGTGCTTGAGGGTGTGCACCTTGATCCCGACGTCGTCGAGAATGCGTAAGCCGCTGACCCCTTCCAACAGCTTGGTCTTCTTCAAGGTGTGCGGCGGGCGTGCCATCACATGCACCTTCACTCCGCGGCGTGCCGCCCGCACCAGGTGCTCGATGATCACCGGATCCTGATAGCGCTCGTTCTGCAGTAGCAGCGAGTGTTGAGCGCGGTCGATGAAATCGGCGATCCGGGCGCGGCCATTGTTGGGGCACCAGATCAGGTGAGCGCCGTCTCCCGGATCGAAACCTACTCCGCTCCAATCGGATTCGAAGCAGTCGATGATCTCGGCCACCTCGGGATCCGATGGTGTCACCACAGCGTAATCTCGCGTGGACGTCAGGCCCTCCGTCGTCCAGTTCAGAGACTCTACGAACGCGTGCGTGTCGTCGACCACCATCGATTTCTCATGCGTGACCTCGAAGGCGGGGTTGGTTCGGCGTACTTCCACTCCGGCCGCCGCGAGCGTGGTACGCGCCAGGTCGTTGTCGGACTCACCGCTGCGCCGGGCCGGGTTGAGCATCACGCGCACGCGGACACCCCGGCGGTGCGCGGCCAGGACGGCATCGAGCAGCGGCGGGTGGGAGAACGCGAACATCTTGACGCGGATCGACGAGGTGGCGGCGGCGATGGCATCGACGACCGGCCGGGCGGAGTCCTCCGGCAGGATGATCAGCGACCGTGACATGGCCGCTCACCCTGGCAGGAATCCTCATCCTGGTACTGGAGTCGGTACAACTCGGCATAAATTCCGTTGTGCTCCATCAACGTTCGATGGTCCCCGAGCTCGGCGATCTTGCCGTCGTCGAGCACGATGATCTTGTCGGCGCCGCGAATGGTGCTGAACCGGTGGGCGATGATGACGACGGTGCGGTCGGCCATCAGTCGGTCGAGGGCGCCGACCACTGCCTGCTCGGACTCGGCGTCCAGCGCAGCCGTCGGTTCGTCCAGAAGCAGGATCGGATTGTCGCGGATCAACGCCCTGGCGATGCCGATGCGCTGCCGCTGGCCGCCCGAGAGCGACAGCCCCCGCTCCCCGACCGGGCTGTCGTAGCCGTGCGGCATCCGGGTGATGAACTCGTCCGCGTTGGCGATCCGGGCGGCCGCCACGATCTCCTCATCGCTGGCGTCGGGACGCCCGAAAGCGATGTTGTCCCGGATACTTCCGCGGAATAGCACGGTGTCCTGCAGGACGAACCCGATCTGTTTGCGCATACCCTGCATGCGGTAGTTGCGTACATCGAAATCGTCGATCTGGACTGCGCCGGCATTGACGTCGTAGAACCTGGCGATGAGACTCAGGACCGTCGACTTCCCGCTTCCGGTGTGCCCCACGATCCCGACCCGCTGGCCTGGTTCGACAGTGAAACTGACCCCGCTCAGTGCCGGAGTCACGTCGTCGTAGCTGAACGACACGTTGTCGAAGCTGATCTGTCCGCGCAGCGTCGGCGGGTCCACGGCGTCGGGAGCGTCGGCGATCGTCGTCGTGGTATCGACAATGGCCCCAACACGTTCCACGGCGACGGAGAACCCGGCGATCGCGTTGGTCATCTTGGCGAGATCCTGGACCGGCTTGAAGAACATGCCGAGGTAGGCGACGAACACGGTCAGCGTGCCCGCCGTCATGTGTCCGTGCAGGATGAGCCAGGATCCCCGCCACAGGACGAACGCGGTGCACAGTGCCACCACCACGCTCACCGCGGGCGTCACCACGGACTTGACCTTGCGGGCGTTGAGCGCGGCGGCGACCGTCTGCTCGCTGGCCAGAGCCAGTTCCTGTTCGGCGAGCTCCTGCCGGTTGAAGGCCTTGACCGCCCGGATCGATTGCAGCCCTTCCTGAACGGTGGTGACGATATCGGCCTGCCTGCGCCGGACCTCATGCGTCGCGGCCTTGACGGCGCGCCTGATGCGCAACACGAACAGCAACAGCAGCGGGGCCACCGCGACCGCGATGAGCGCGAAATCCCAATCCAGCCAGAACATCAGGCCCAACATGACCCCGATGGTTAGCACGTCGACAGCCATGCCGAGGGTGGCACTGGAGGCGAAGTCCTCGATGGTGTCCACGTCGTCGGTGACGGTGCTCAGAATCGGGCCGACCTGATGCGAGTCGTAGTAACTCAACGACAGGTGCTGCAGATGGTGATAGGTCCGGATGCGCAGATCATTGGCGATCCATTGGCCCACGCTTTCGGTCAGGTAGTTGACGGCGTACGCCGCCGCGCCCCCGACCACGGCGATCAGCGCCGTCATGATCGCCGCCAGCGCGGCGATATGCATGCTGCTATGACCGCCGAGGAGCGGCTTGGCGATGCCGTCGAGCCAGCCGGGCAGCCGATGGGCGCCGACTACGTTGTCCAAGATGATCTTCAGCGGCCACGGCGCGGCGACCACCATCGCCGTCTGGATCAGCATCAGCAGCAGAATGCCCGCGACGAGCCACCGGTAGGGGCGAAGCAACTCGGCGATCAGGCGCACCCTGTTACCTCACCAGGTCAGCGGAAGCGCATCAAGTTGTGGGAACAACGGAATCGGCTGCCGGGTGGCGGAGATATGCCGGCGCGTCGCCCGGCCCACGGAGAACGCGAACTACCGTGCATCGGAGCGAATGTCACACCGGTACACATCGTCGTTGCCGGGCGAACCAGCGGCGGGGGTAAGGTTTGTCGCGCTCAGTGCACCAGCGACGGCAGCGCGGCCGTCTGGCACCAAAGAACTCCCAGCACATCGTGAGGTAGCTGCCGTGCGGCCCAGCCATGAAGGCCCGGGACCACGCCTTCATGGCTGGGCCGCCGGCGCCGCATCCGCGTCGGCTTACGGTTCGATGTCGGTGGTCGCGGTGTTCGCGTTCAACAGCGGAGCCAGCCCGGCCGTCCTGCTGACTTTGCGCGGCATCTTCGCCATCCTGGCCATCGGGTCGATCTGGGTACTCACCGGCCGGGTCCGCCGCATACCATGGGCCGCCGCAGTCGGCCTGACCGTGGTGTGCGGGATCGTATTCGGCGCGCAAGTGGTGGCGTTTTTCGTCGCGGTCCAGCTCGGTGGGGCTCAGCTGCCGGTCGTCGTGGTGAATGTGTGCCCGCTGCTGGTGATCGGGTTGGTGTGGCTTCGTGATCGCACCCCGGTGCCGCTGACGCTGATCCTGCTGGCCGTCATCACGATCGTCGGGTTGATCTTCGTGGCCGGCGCCAGCACCGGGGCCGCCTCGCTGTCCGCGCTGGGCCTCACGCTGCTCAGCGCGGCCGGATATGCGGTGTATCTGGTCACCAGTGAGCGGTGGGTCCACCAGGTCGGCACGGTAGCGTCGGCGGGCCTGGTCACCTTCGGTTCGACCGCGACGATCGCGGTGTTCGCGCTGGCCACCGCCGACAACTTTGTGGTCTCCGCACCGGTGTGGCACACCGCCATCCTGCAGGGCCTGATCCTCACCCCGGTCGGCATGGGCGGCGCCCTGTATGCGGTGCGACGCCTCGGCTCCGTCCCGCTCAGTCTGCTCGGCGCGCTCGAGCCCGTCGTCGGGCTCACACTGGCGGCGGTCCTGCTCCATGAATCGCTGGCACCCATGCAATGGGTCGGTGTCGTCATCATCGTCGCGGCGTGCACCGCGGTACCCCTGGTGTCGCGTCGACAACCATTGGCCGCGGCCGCCCCGGCTCTGCTTCATCCGCCGGGGCTGGGGGAAGCCACGGTGCTCGACCCGCGGCCGCAGGTCAGCCCGAACACAGCGCGCGCCGCAGACGACAACCCCGCGCGCTGTGGCGAGTCGGACGGCGGCTAACGACTCCACGGACTCACCGGGTCGGCACGCCCGACGCGGGACCCCCAGAAGTCCCGGATGAGCCTAGTCGCAATGACTTTCGCACGCGCCGCGGATGCGCACGCCCGATTCGCCCGTGACGCAGCCACTTTCGGCGCCGTCACGTCGCCGGATATGACTCGTCCGAGTAGGACAGGGGTGCTGCGCCGACCTCAGCGAGCGAGGCGTGAATCACCGCCGCGGCAACGATGACCCGGACTCCGTGACAGCGCACATCGGCCGCGGGTTAGTGTGCTTCGGTCGGCCCCAGCGAACAGTCGATAGAAATGTTGAGCACAGTCATGACCGCAGCAGCAGAACCGTCGGCACTCGAAGCGCGGGTCGGCCACTACTACCAGATGGACGGCACCTACCTGGTCGGCCGCGAGAAGCTGCGCGAATACGCCCGCGCGGTGCAGGACTATCACCCTGCGCACTGGGATGCCGCCGCCGCCGCCGACCTGGGCTATTCGGGGCTGGTGGCGCCCCTGACGTTCACCTCGACACCCGGGATGAACTGCAATCGCCTCATGTTCGAGCAGATAGTCGTCGGGTACGACACCTACATGCAGACCGAAGAGGTCTTCGAGCAGCACCGCCCGATCGTGGAGGGCGACGAACTGCACGTCGACGTCGAGCTGACGTCGGTGCGCCGGATCGCCGGCCGAGACCTGATCACCGTCACCAACACGTTCACCGACGCGGCCGGCGAGCGGGTGCACACGTTGCACACCACTGTCGTCGGCGTCACCGCCGAGGATCTCAATCCCGAGATCAAGTCAGCCGTGCACAACGCGATGATGCACGACGTGAACATCTTCGGAGTCGGCGAAGCCGAGTACCGCAAGACGGTGCGCCCCGAGGGTGAGGTTCGGATCGCCGAGGCAGGCGTCACCCGCACGCCCGGCACCCCGAACTTCGACGATCTGAAGGTCGGTGACGAGCTCCCGGCTCACCACACCCGTCTCTCGCGCGGCGACCTGGTCAACTATGCCGGCGTGGCCGGCGATGCCAATCCGATCCACTGGGACGAGAGCATCGCCAAACTGGCCGGATTGCCCGACGTGATCGCCCACGGCATGCTCACCATGGGGTTGGGGGCCGGGTTCGCCTCTACTTGGTCGGGCGATCCCGGTGCCGTCACCCGCTACGCCATCCGGCTGTCCGCACCCGCGATCGTCTCGGCCACCGAAGGCGCCGACATCGAGTTCGGTGGCCGCATCAAGTCACTGGATCCGGCCACGCGCTCCGGTGTCGTCATCGTCACCGCCAAGTCCGCCGGTAAGAAGATCTTCGGCCTGGCGACGCTGGACGTCCGCTTCCGCTGACCAGGGGCGCCAGCTCCGACCCTGCCGAATCACCTTTCCTACCAGGCGAACTCCGGGCCGGTAAGCCGGCTGGATGCGGAACGGCGCGTCCGGTGCGACGAAATCCGTCTGGCGACCGACCGAGCGCCGGATCCCGCGGACCATGAACAGCGTCGCCGATCAAGGTGATGGGGCCAGTGCGGTGGGCTGGCGGCCCTCGGTCACACTGACTCCTGTGACCGCTGTTCGCACCCTGGCAGGACTGGAACGCGCCGAGTTCGCGGCGCTACTGCACGAGCTGACCCCGGAACAATGGAGCGTGTCCAGTCTGTGCGAGGGATGGACCGTGCGAGACGTGGTCGCGCACACGATCGCTTATCTCGGGCAGAGCCGCGCCCGGTTGATCATGAACATGGTTCGGACACGGTTCGACATCGACCGGCTGAACGCGAAAGGGCTCCGCGACAGCGCTGGGTTGGCACCCGAACAGCTCATCAGGCTGATGCACCAGGGTGGCCGACCGTCCGGCGCGGCGGCGCTCTACGGCGGCCGAGTGGCGCTGATCGAATGCCTGATCCACCAGCAGGACATCCGCCGACCGTTGGGTCTGCTCCGGACCATCCCCGAGGAACGCCTCCGAGTCTCGCTGAACTTCGCCCGCTTCAGTCCGGTCATCGGAGGCGCACGCCGCACACACGGTGCGCGGCTGGTGGCTACCGACATGGATTGGTCGGCCGGCCGCGGCCCCGAGGTCCGCGGAACAGGTGAGGCTCTGCTGCTGGCGATGACGGGACGGGCCGAATCGGTCGCCGGCGAGCTGGCTGGCGAAGGCACAACACTGCTGCGCTAAAGCACCCGACCGAAGTCGGGTTGTCCGGTGAGTGGCAGTTGGCGCGTGACGCGGTCGGTAGCGACACCCTCGACCGATCAGTCGAGGACAACCCACCGTTGCTGCTCTCTAGGTGGCCTGGGCAAGCCAGACGGTGCGATCGCGCGACCACGCCTTGGTCTCCGCCGCTCCACTCCATCGACCACGCCACTCAGCTCTGGGCTACCGAACCCCGACCGAGAAGCGGAGACCGATTCCCCCTTGCGCTGTGTTCACATAACGCCTGCTCAACTTCTCTCCAGGCCTGCGCAGAGACCGTTCGCACCATGGGTGCTTTCGCAAGGTACACCGTCGTATTCAGGGACTCCGTGAGGCGAACCAGGCACGTGGGTGGCTGTGGGAATTGCCTGTGGCCCTGGGGTCGGGTGGCCAGGTGTCGGATAGTTTCCGCCAGGAACATTGGGCGAGATGTCCGGGACGCACTCGCTGGTGAACGTGTCTTCCGACTCCTCTTGCGGGCAGACGGCGAGGTTGTGCGCTTCGGGGAGCGGCGTTCCGAACTCGACGAAGACGGATGCAGCCGCCAGAGCCCCTACGGCGAGGGCACCTGCGAGCCGCACCCTCCGAGCGCGACCCTTCGAAGAACTTCCGTTAACGCTCATCCCGCTCCTCGCCAACACATGCGAAACCTGTTGTTGTACAACACTTATCATAGAATGTCCAGATAAT
Organism: Mycolicibacterium komossense; assembly: GCF_025822605.1. Classification (GTDB taxonomy): domain Bacteria; phylum Actinomycetota; class Actinomycetes; order Mycobacteriales; family Mycobacteriaceae; genus Mycobacterium; species Mycobacterium komossense. Next base: position 169,397 of record NZ_JACKTY010000031.1, read on the forward strand.
CCACGAAAGCCTCGCCCACTCGCGACTTGCAGCGAGGCGTGGAGGGCGGGGCCAGGCCGCGACTGGCAACCAGCTCCGAATCGCCCGCGACTACGCGGCGCGCCATCGCTGCACGGACCTCGAATTAGCTTGCGCTGCAGAGTGATATGTGCGCGAGCAAGACGGGTTACTGCGGTCCGACAGTGTGCCTGACCGCCAGCCGACGCCGCTAGGCAACCGCCATCCGGCAACGATAGAACTGTTCTCCGGCAGATCAGCCACTTCCCATCGGCCTAGGTGCGCTCGACAACGGTGCTGGTCTCGGGCGGACCATCGTTGTACGCGTCGGAGGCTTGCTGGACCTGGTCGAGGGAATCTTCGTCCTCAGGCCGGGCTTTGAGTCCAACGGTCTTTTCGATGATGAGGGCGATGATCAAGGTCGCGACGAAAGAGTATGCGATGACACTCACCAACGCGACCGCCTGATGCCCCAACAACGCTGCACCACCACCGTAGAAGATGCCATCCTTCCCAGCAGGATTGATATCGGCGGACCCGAAGAAACCGACCAGGAGGCTGCCCAGGATGCCGCCGACGAAGTGGACGGCGATGACATCGAGTGCGTCGTCGAACTTGCCCAGCACTTTGAGTTTGAGGGCCAGGCTGCATATTGCGCCGGCGAGCACTCCGATCACCACCGCTCCCAGCGTGCTGACGAAACCTGCTGCCGGTGTGATCGTGGCGAGTCCGGCGACAGCTCCGGTCACCCCGCCGAGAACGGTGGCGTGGCCGGTGGTGAATCGCTCGATCACGAGCCACACGAGCATGGCGGTCGCACCGGCAACTTGAGTGTTGAGCAGCGCCTGCGCCGCTACGTCATCGGCGCGCAGGCCATCGCCGGCATTGAAGCCGAACCAGCCGAACCACAGAATCGCGGCACCGATGACCACCATGGGGACTGAATGGGGCAGTGGCTCTCGATCCGGCCACCCCACACGCCGGCCGAGCACGAGCAGCAGGGCAAGTGCAGCCGCACCGGATGAGGCGTGGACGACCATTCCGCCCGCCCAGTCCTGCGCGCCCAGCCGTGCCAGCCAGCCAGGAGTCGACCAGAGCCAGTGGGTGATCGGCGGGTACACGATGATCGACCAGGCGGCCAGGAAGACCGCCCATCCAAATGCTTTGAGGCGGTACGCTACTGCACCGGTTGCGAGCGCCGGCGTAATGATGGCGAACATCATCTGATAGGCGACGAAGGCCAAGGTCGGGATGGCCACCAGATCGACCACGTGCCGGGGGTTGACAGGTGGCGCTCCCAGATCGGTGAGTCCGAAGAGTTCCAGGTCGCCGAGAAGACCAGCCTTGTCGTTGCTGAACGCGATGCTATAGCCGGCCAGCACCCAGGTGATGGAGATGACTCCGATCGGAATGATGTTCTGCTGCAACATGACCAGCACGCTGCGCCTACTGACCATCCCGGCATAGAACAGCGCCAGTCCGGGAACCATGAACAGGACCAGACCCGCACAGATCAGCACCCAGGAGGTGTCACCGGCGCTGACCGCCGGTTCGGCGGCCAGCGGAATGAAACCGGGAGTGGCGAACATCGTCACTGATTCTCCTTTTCGTGCAGTGGATTTACGGACTTACTCGTTGTTGCCCGGGCCAGTGGGCTGGGTTCGGCGGCTCCGCCGGCCAGATGCTCGTGTTGCACGGGATCAAACCGCTTCTTGGGTAGCAGGAACAACCATGTCGCGAAGACGAAGGGCGCGGTGCCCGGTGGCAGGCTTACCGGCGTGAGAGCCGATACGAGCATGGAATGAATGGCGACGGTGACCAGTACACCGAATATGGCGAACACGGTGACACGAGGCGACGGTCTGTAGAAGACGCACCCCAGTGCGACGGCCGTCAGCACGGCGCTGAAACCGTAGAGACCACTGTGAATGTCGGGTGCCGGTGCGCCCATCGCCAAGCTGGCACCTATCGCCAGCGCTGACCCGCCCAGGGCAAACACGCCCGCCCACACCGACGACACCACCAGCGCGACGACGAAGATAGCCCCGGTGATCGCATTGTTGATGAGGAATACCTGAGCAATGTTCTTCAACAGTGCTTCGACCAAGAATCCTGGCGTGATGTTGACGTGGGCTGCCGCGCCAGTCACCTGAGACGGGAATTGCCCTGGGTTGAGGTCTGTCGTCCGCAGTCTCATGAACTGGAATGCGCCCATCAGAAAAATCCAGTTGACCAGGTTGAACGGGAACGTTAGCGCGGGTACTCCCCATGTCTTGCAGACCGTGGCGGTGGCCATGAAGACCACTGTCGATGCAGCCGAAGCGACGACGAGATAGAACCAGAGCATGGGCGTAATGCCCAGGAACGTGGGGAGCGCGGCCCCGACGAGGACGCCGTTGTATCCATAGAGACCTTTGCGCAGCGATGGCTCGTCGGGTTGCAGCGCGATGGCGGTGATCGTCGAGACGAGGAGCCCGATCACTGCACCGAGCAAAACCTGGGGCGTCTTGGCGACGACGGCGCCGTAGGCTATTCCGGCCAGGAACAGCACACCCGTCAGTGAATTCTCCTGAAAGAACACTTGGCCGGCGCCTTTGAAGTTGAGATCGGCAAAAGTCGCGACGCGACCCCGCGGTCGGAACTGAGTCCAACGGGTGCCCAAACCCATTACGTACCTCGCCTCTCCCACGAAACCTGCTGCCACAGTGTGCTTATCGGCACCTATTCATCCCCAGCGCGGCTCTGGATGAAGTTCGGCGCCGAGCACAGTCGCGCGCACCGTCGCCCAGAATTGACGGACCCTGCGCTTGACCGGCCCGGACTCCGAACCGATAACCTTGAAGATCAGACCGGCGTCGTTGGGGAGAACGCTGGCCCCGGAATACACCCCGTCAACAACACCGGGATCGGTTTGAGCCAGGATCTCCCGCGCACACTCCGAAGGGGTCAGGGCGATCACGTTGGCGAACACATCGTATTTGCCCATCGCGCCCACGGACCTCACGGGCATGACGGCGGGCTCGATGAGAATTTTCTCGGTGAACAGTCGCGAACCGCCAGGACGCGTGACGCGTACCAAAGCTGAGAAGAGGTCGTAGCAAAATGCTTCTCCGCCCGCGTGGTGTTTGCGGCCCGGCATCACGATCTCCGACATCAGCATCGTCGCCGTTGGGTCGACGACTATATCGGTTTGGGTGACGTAACGAGAGTTCCGATGGGGAATGGTCACCCCCGGCATGTATTCGAGGTAGGAGCGCTCGGACAGCTCGAAACGTTGCTCCATCAACGCGTAATTCGCGTCCATGGAATGGACCTTGGTCGCCGATTGCGTGGTCAGATGCGCCTGGGTGTCTGCAGCCATGTTCACCGACAGGTGGAGCCGGTCGCCTTGCAGCACACACCCCGAGGTGGAGATCAAATAGACACATGCCATGTCCGGCAGCGCCTCGTCCCAGTACAGCGCCTGTTGCACCAGCAGTGGCGTCTTGCGGTACATATCGGCAAGGATGGTTTTGGAGCCCCGTTGCGCGAACCGCAAACGAGCGACACCAGTCTTGGCGACTCGCCCAGCCGGAGCTTGCCGCGGCTGGTCCTGATACGGCGTGAGTTCTGGCAGGGATATAGCGGTCACGACACCCCGATACCTGAACCTTGCTTATCGTCGGCGGTGTCGAAGAGCACGCCATGCGAGATGAGGTCGACGACCTCGCTAATCCCCTGCCCCGTCCTGCAATTGGTGAACACGAACGGTTTCCCACTCCGTTGTGCCGCCGAATCACGTTCCATCACAGACAGATCCGCGTCCACATAGGGAGCCAGATCTGTCTTGTTGATAACCAAGATGTCCGACTGAGCGATGCCCGGTCCGTTCTTTCTCGGGATCTTATCGCCCGCAGCGACGTCGATGACATAGATGAAGTAGTCCACGAGAGCGGGGCTGAACGTCAATGTCAGGTTGTCACCACCGCTTTCGATGAACACAATGTCAGCGTCAGGGAACGTGCGTTCCATCTCCTCGACCGCCGCCAGATTCATCGACGGATCCTCGCGGACCGCCGTGTGTGGGCAGGCTCCGGTCTCCACCCCCACGATCCGTTCCTCAAGGAGGATTCCCTTGAGCGCCTTCTGGACATGCTTGGCATCCTCAGTGGTCACCACATCGTTGGTGATGATGAGAACGCTGGTGTTACGGTCGATGAAATGCGGTGTGATCGCCTCGATCAGTGCAGTCTTGCCCGATCCCACCGGACCGCCGATCCCGATTCTCGTCGTTTTCTTCATTCGACTCCTTAGTTCATGAACATGCGGATGTGTGACCGGACATGGATTGAGGCAAAAATATCCATCATGGGGACGAACGACGTCATATCGTCGATACCAAGGCCGCAGATGGCGTCATAGTCTTTCTCGGCAGTGCCATTGACCGCGAAGAGGATCTCCTGGGTTTGAACGTGGTCTACCCGCGCGATCCGCAGCGCTGCCCCCAGAAGTGTTGAGGCCACACCATATTGGTGCACCCCGAATGCGTCGGTCTCGGGTGAGCCCAGTTCGGCGAACACCACCGCCAGCCCCACCGGAAACGTTCCTGGAGTCTGCCCCGATGTCAGTCTTTCCAGCCAGCATTGGATGAGCGTGGAATCAGGCACAACGCGTGTGGTGAGTTCGGCGAGTTTGCGGCCCATACGCGAGGTCATCGTGCGGGCTTCCTCGTTGATTTTTCGTTCCCATACGGCGTGGTCGGCAGCCACCACTCGGTCGAGATCACCGGCGCGGGCGCCGCGGTGGGCATGCAAGAGCGCGATGCCATCGCATCGCGCCGCTTGCCGTACCGAGACCTCCACGAACTCCCCTAGGCTGCGAGCATCGGTGATGAAGCCCTCGGCGACCGCGGTTTCCAACCCATTAGAGAAGGAGAACGCTCCAACCGGCAACATACTGTCCGCGAACTGCATAGCCCGCATCTGTTGCACCGCTGTGTTGAGTGGCGTGGCGCTATTCTTTCGGGTCATGGGTGTGGCCCTCGCTATCGCGGGCAGCCCCTCCGAACAACCTGCGGGCCTCGTGCGGGGCGATATAGGGGATGACCTCGGCGCCCGGGATGAAACGATGGCGCACGCCTTCCAGTGCGTGGGTACGCATCACGGAATTCATCACCGGCTGCGCAACCGTCAGCGGTACATAAACCTTGGTCCCCTTGATGACCGCTGGCCAATGCTGATTGCCCAGCGCATGCCCCAGCTCTACACACGTTTGAATCACGGCCTCGGGACTGCGCCCCACCAAGGCACTCAGATCGACCTCCAAAACCTCACTGAGATCGATACGGGCCACGATCGCCTTCGACGTCTGTGCGTCCCACCAGAGCACGTCTCCGTCTCGGAGCTGCACTCCACGTTCGAGCGAGATCGCCACTTCTCGGTTTCCCGTGGTGGGCCGGCGAATTCGGCTCTTTTGGGCCTCCCACTGGTCTAGGAGAACTTCCTCGACTGCACAGACAGCGAGCCGGTCAACCCACTGCGCATCGGATTGATTACCCAAGATCCTCTCGACCAAAATGGGTTTGCCGATGCCAGATTCTGTTGTGGTGCTGGTCATTCCGGCCCCCTTAGCTGAAAAAGTAGAGTTGGTTGAGGCTGATCGACTCGGCGGGTTCGACGTAGGCGTGTTCGCCGTCAACCGTCACGGCGAACGTCTCGGGATCGACAACGATGTTCGGGGTTTCCGAATTGCGGACCATGTGGTGCTTAGAAATCGATCGAGTGTTCTCGACACCAATGACCTGCCGCTCAAGACCAAGACGCTCTGCGATACCCGATTCGGCGGCCGCCTTGGACACGAAAGAAACGGAAGTCTTTGGCAGCGCCTTTCCGAACGCGCCGAACATCGGCCGATGTATGACCGGCTGAGGGGTCGGCAGCGACGCGTTCGGATCACCCATGGCAGCCCAGTTGATGGCACCACCTTTGATGATCGTCTTGGGCTTCGCGCCGAAGAACGCGGGTTCCCAAAGCACGAGGTCTGCCATCTTTCCAGGAGCGATCGAACCCACGACATTCGAAATCCCGAAGGTGATCGCCGGGTTGATCGTCACCTTGGCGACGAACCGTAGGACACGGAAGTTGTCATTGCCAGGAGCATCCTGGGGGAGTTTTCCCCTGGCTCGCTTCATGCAATCCGCTGTCTGGATAGCGCGCAGCCAGTTCTCGCCGATGCGTCCCATCGCTTGGGAATCACTGGAGATTACCGAGATGACACCCATGTCGTGCAGGACGTTCTCCGCGCCAATGGTCTCAGCGCGTACTCGACTTTCGGCGAAGGAGACATCGGACGGCACAAGCGGGTTCAGGTTGTGACAAACCATGATCATGTCGAAAAGTTCTGCCTGGGTGTTGATCCCGTAAGGCAACGTCGGGTTTGTCGACCCGGGCAACACGTTCTGCTCACCCGTGACACGAAGGATGTCCGGGGCGTGGCCGCCCCCAGCTCCCTCGCTGTGATAGGTGTGGATCGTCCGACCCTCGAAGGCTGCGATCGTGTCTTCGACGTAGCCCGCCTCGTTGAGCGTGTCGGTGTGAATGGCCACCTGTACGTCGTATTCGTCGGCCACCGCCAGCGCCGCCCGGATCGCCGAGGGCGTCGAGCCCCAGTCTTCGTGGATCTTCAGTCCCGCAACCCCGGCGCGGATCTGTTCGACCATTGATGCGCGGCCTGACGAATTACCCTTACCCAACATGAGCACATTGACAGGTAGGCCCTCGTTGGCCAGCAACATCATCTCGGTGTTCCACACACCTGAGGTGATGGTCGTGCCGTTGGTTCCGTCGGTGGGGCCGATACCGCCGCCGATGAGCGTAGTGATCCCGCCGCTCAGGGCTGCGTACGCTTGTTGGGGCGAGATCAGGTGAACGTGGGCATCGAGTCCTGCGGCAGTGAGAATAAGCTGCTCACCCGAGATGGCATCGGTGGCCGGACCTGTCGTGAGCCCGGGAGTAACCCCGTCCATCGTCGATGAATTGCCGGCCTTGCCGATACCGGCGATCTTTCCGTCTTTGATACCGACGTCGGCCTTGATCACACCTAGCAGTGGATCCACGATCACCACGTTCGTGATGACGATGTCCAGAGCGCCGGTGTCGCTTAATGCGGCGGGGTCCTGGCCCATTCCGTCGCGGAGGGTCTTGCCGCCACCATAGATCGCCTCGTCACCGATAACGCGAAGGTCGTCCTCGATTTCAATGAATAGATCCGTATTGCCCAGTCGGATCTTGTCACCGGTTGTTGCACCAAAAAGCCCAGCGTATTCTTTACGCGAAATACTCGTCATATTGTGTCCTCAAATTTCTGAGTGGCGATAGATTACTTCGGCGAATCGCTGCTCGCGAAGCCGCGTTCGACCGCTAAATCAATAGCCTGCTGAAGACGGGGGCTATACGTCGACGACGGGGGCGCCCACCCGTTGACCAGGTCGTTGAACCCGTGAACGCGGTTCTTCCCCCCGAACGGAACCAAAGTGACTTCCCGTTCATCGCCAGGCTCGAACCGGACTGCAGTACCTGCGATAATGTCTAAACGCCATCCAAAAGTTGCACCGCGATCAAAAGAAAGAGCACGATTGACTTCCATGAAATGGAAATGCGAGCCCACTTGAATCGGCCTATCGCCGGTATTCCGCACCGTTATCGTCCGACGCTCGCGGCCGCTATTGATCTCAATCTTTTCGGGCCTCAGAACATATCCACCCACGGGGACCTTGGAGCCAGACAGTGCTGGATCCACATCGTGAGTTTGTGATTGTAAATCGTTGTCGCTCATAGCCTTACCTTCCGGACGTGCCCGAATGTCAACGGATGGGTGCGTGCACGGTGACCAGCCGGCTCCCATCTAGGAACACCGCCTCGACCTGTACACGCGTGATCATGTCAGCCACGCCTTCCATCACGTCATCGACGGTGAGAACATTCGACGCATCGGCCATCACCTGCTCAACAGTCTTTCCCTCGCGAGCGCCCTCCAATGCCGCCGCGGTTATAACCGCAACCGACTCCGGGTGGTTCAGCTTGAGCCCCTTGTTCTTTCTTCGCAGGGCGATATCCGCCAGGGTCAGAATGGCTTGTCAAGCTCGCGCGGTGTGAGGTGCATGAACCGAACCCTTATCTCAGAGGGGAGAAGCAACATCCTATTCGCAAATAAATTTATAGCAGGCCTCCGGTGACCACCTTTTGTGACGAAGGACACACGCGAAACTATCGGAATTAACCTGTGGGCAGTCAGGCATCGTGTTAAAGGAGAGTGCTCCGGGTCAGGATGGACCTCGCCGCACATCCAATCGTTGCGCGCAATCGCGTCATCGACAGCACCTCCGCAGCCATGGCGCCGAGCGCGATATCGACGATCCGCAGCATGTCCTCCGTGGATGCGAATACCGCTCCCGTCGAGCATGATTCGCTGGGCGCGGGCATCTCAATCCCCGGCAGATCACCGGCTCGGATCATTCGACGAGGTCGTCGATTGGCGGTCGCACACCGTCATTGGTGAAGGCAGGTAGCAGGTGCGTGAAGGCGGGTAACAAATCCGTCGGGTCGCCACACCAGGGCAGCGCCGATAGTTGGCCGATGCTGCGTCGTCCGCCGAACGCTCGCAGTGCCTCGAAATCGGAGATCTCGAGGGTGAGTTGACCTTGGACGGTGGGCGGTTCACCGAGCTGGGCGGCTCCGATCGTGGGCGTGATCAATCGTAGCGCCGGGAGCCCCCCATGCCGGATGAACCGATCACCCATCGTTGTCACAAAACCAAGAGCGACCTCGAACGCGAGATCGCCTGCGCGGGAGCCCGGTTCACTCAAAGCGCCGCGAAGATCATGCTCATGGGTGAGAGTGTCGAACACGAGTTGGCAGGCGGATGCTTGTGGAGCCAAAGCAAGGGTCGATGTCACCGAGTCGATCATCTGACCCCACCGGTCGAGTAGTTCGTCGATGCTGTGCCCGCCGAGGCGATCGAGCTGCGCTTGGGTCCAGGAGTCCGCGGCCTTGTCCTCCAGGTTGAGCGAAACGATGTCCTGGGCGACGCCGGCGAGATGGGCGACGGTGTGACGGATCGTCCATGCGGGGCAGGCCGGGACCGGCAGTGCGGCGAGGTCGGCACGGCCGCGGACGAGCGCGTCGACACGATCGAAGACGAGACGATAGCCCGCGGCCACGTCAGAGATCGGCGACAGTCGAGGCGGCTGGCCGGGCCGCATCTGATGGCCGTTACCTTCGCTGCCTGAACCCATGAGCGGCGACGGTACACCGATAGTAAGAAAAATAAGACAATATTAAGCTAAATCTAAGAAGGGCTGGCGGTGTCGCGCCACACTCGGCGCGACACACGTGCCATCCCAGTCGCCGCTCGACCAGACCTCGGCCTACCCGACGCCTTCCATCAGATCGGTCTCGGTCTTGCCGATCCGGGCGATCACCTCGGGTCGGCGCTGAGCGAGTACGAAGTACCAGACCAGTGCGATGATGACCGTCGCGAGGAACACATACGGAATCACGTTGAGCGGGAACGCCGGAACGGGATAGACGTTGGCGAAGAAGGTGTAGGCCATGGTGCCGACCGCGATCACGGCGGCCACCCACACCAGAGTGTTGGGCATGCTCTCGCGCTTGGTGTAGACGACGCAGGCGATCGCGACCAACGCGTAAGCCACCATGTAGCCGTAGGTTCCGTAGGTGTCCACCCACACCACGATGTCCATCGGGTGCACCCCGAAAGCCAACATGATCACGTCACAGGCGATCACCGAAGGACCGGCGACCAGCAGCACGCGGTGCGGGGTGAGGTGTCCTTCGTGGGTGCGGCCGAATTTTTGGGCGACCACACCCTCCTTGCCCATCACGTAGACGATGCGGCCGACGACGTTGAGCGGTGCGACCACGACAGCGAAGAAGGATGCGCCGACGCCGAAGGTCAGGATAGGCGTGAACCACGACGGCATGCCGATCAGAACTGCGATGTCCTGCAAGGGACTTGCGCTGTCGGCCAGGCCTTCCTTCAGCAACGCGATCTGGGTGTAAGCGGCGAAAACATAGAGCACACCGACGACGACGGCGCTCCACATGATGGCTCGCGGGATGGCGGTGTACGGGTTGCGGGCCTCACGGCCGAGCGCGTCGGCCGAGGAGAAGCCGACGAACCCGAGGATGCCGAGCACCATGCCGGTCGCGACCCCCTGCGCCGGGACGTCGGTCAGCGAGAACTGCGACGGATCCCATGCCGCGTCGCCGGCCCACACCAGTGCGAGAATCAGCAGGACCGTGATGATGGTGACCGAGATCAGCTCCAACACCAGCGACACCCGCGCCGAGAGCCGGATCCCGCGGATGGTGAACAGCGTCGCCAGCCCGCCGAGAACGATAGCCAAGGCGATCTGCCAGCCACGGCCCTCGATCGGGATGCCGATGAGATTGAGGAAGTCGTTCATATAGGACACCGCGCCGCCCAGCGATCCGGCGGCGATGCCCCAACAGCCGATCAGCAGCGCCACGCCGGCGAGGTACGCACCGAACGGGCCAAGGCCCTTGGAGACGTAGGTGTAGAGCGAACCGGCCGACGCGTTGCGGCGGGCGAACACCACAACGCAGTAGCCGACCGCCAGGATCGCGACAGTGGCCAGAGCGAACGACAGGATGGTCGCCTTGCCGGCGCTGAGATAGATGGCCGCAGCGGTGAAGGCGATCACAGCGCTGGGGGCGATATTGGCGATCGCCTGGGCAGCGAGTTCAGGCCCGGACATCACGCCGTGGCGCAATCCCGCATCGGTGGGTCCCGCATCGCGGGCTGTGGTGGACATGCAGTGTGCTCCTACGGATTTACAGGGGGATCAGGGGATGAGCAGGGTGCGCAGGGCGGCGCCGGATTCGAGGTTCTCGAACGCCGCGGCGGCCTCGGCGAGCGGGCGGCGTGCCCAGATCAGCGGGTCGAGTTTGAGCTGGCCGTCCATGTAGCGGTCGACCAGCGCGGGGATGTCGATCGAGGGCCGCACCGATCCGTAATTGGAGCCCAGGATGCGCTGGTCGGCTTCGGCCAGCACCAGGGGTTCGAAGGATGCCCGCGCGCCGGTCTTGGGCAGGCCCACCACGACGGCGGCGCCCCCGAGGCCCAGCATGCGGATCGCCTGTTCGGTGGTGCTGGTGTGCCCGATCGCGTCGAACGCGTAGTCCACGCCGTCGGGCAGGAGATCGAAGAGCAGTTCGACGGCGTCGTCGCGGGTGGCGTTGATGCGGTCGGTTGCACCGAATTGCACCGCGAGCGCGGTCTTGTCGGCGAGTACGTCGATCGCGATGATCCGTTCCGCACCGGCCAGCTTGGCGCCCTGTACGACGTTGAGGCCGACGCCGCCGCAGCCGATGACCGCGACCGTGGCACCCGGTTCGACGGCGGCGGTGTTGACCACGGCGCCGACACCGGTGGCCACCGCGCAGCCGACGACCGCGATCGCGTCCAGTGGGGCGTCGTCGCGCACCTTCACCGCGCCGGAGGCCGGCACCACGACCTCTTCGGCGAACGACGACACCCCCAGGTAGTGATGCAGCGTCTCGCCGTCCTTGGACAACCGCGACGTGCCGTCGAAGAGGACGCCCTTGGGTCCGACCTCGGTGGCGACCTTCTGGCAGCGCGCCTCGTGACCGGAGCGGCAGTACCGGCACTCACCGCACGGCGGCACCCAGGACAGCACCACGTGGTCCCCGACCGCCAGCGAGGTCACGCCTTCGCCGAGTTCGATCACCACACCGGACCCTTCGTGCCCCATCACCAGGGGTGCGGGTGCGTCCCAGTCTCCGCGCTTGACGTGCAGGTCCGAGTGGCACACGCCGGCGGCGGCGATCTTGACGCGGACCTCGCCGCGCTTCGGGCCCGCCAGATCGACGTCGGTGAATTCGATGGGCGTAGAGGAGTCTCGGAAGACGACGGCTTTCACACGGTTCCTTGGGTCGGGGGGCGATTCCGTCGAATGCTACGAAGCCGCATGCCGTCACGTCATTGCAAAAAAGTGGGACCAGGCCCACAGATTTCGACATTTCGTACAATCTCGGGATGGGCTACTCCGTGCGGTCGATCGGGGACTATCTGTCAGCCGAGCTGTTGCCGGGCACCGTCGAGGCCACCGCGCCCGTCGAAGGCGCAATACGGCTGAGCGAGTTTGTGATGGCTGTTTCCGCCCTGCACGCCACCCTGGTCGTGGGGACCCCGGCAGAGCTCCTCGAGGCATTGGCGGACACCGTGCGACGCCGGTCGCTAGCTGCCTGCGTGCTGGTGGTCGCGGGTGAGGAGGCCGACCACGACCTGCTCACAGCCCTGGACGAGGCCGCGATCACCGCGTTGTTCGTCCCGGGAGTGGATGCCGAGGTGGTGCACCCGCGCCTGGTCGCGCTGATCGCCACGGATCAGTCAGCCGAGGATCGCCGCGTCACCACCGGCACGAAAGTGCTGACGCAGGTGGCGCGCCGGGGCGGGGTGGTCGCCGTGGTGGCCGAACTGGCGCACCGGATCGACGGCTGGGTGGTGCTGCTCGATGCGCACGGCCAGATGATCACGACCGCGGGCTCTGGTGGTCTGCATGTGCGCGACGCCGTGGCGGTGGCGTTCAATCGCCCGGTGCGGGTGCGGCATCGCGGTCTGCAGGTGCATGCGGTCGGACAAGGCGAGGACATCAGCGCCCACCTGGTGATCAGCGCGCGCGGTTCGACAAGTCGCAGCCGTGATCTCGGATCACAGGCCGCCGCGCTGCTGGATCTGCTGCTGCGTACCCCCGACCACCCGGCGACCGAGCGACTGGGACGCGAGGTGATGCTGTCGACATTGTTGCGTGGCGGCCCCGAAGCGGCGGAACTGTTGCGGCGCTGGGGAGTTCACGCCGATTCGTTGACCGCGTTCGCTGTCGCCTCGCGCTCCCGCACGATCGACGCCGAGCGCCTGGCCATCCGCTGGCTCGACGAACTCGGCGCCGCCCATGTGCTTTCGGCATCCCAGGGGCGGGTGCTCGGATTCATCGCCGACGACGGTGCCCCCGAGTTGGCCACTATCGTCGAGGGGCTTGCCGGCGCGGGTCGGATGCCACTGCGGCTGGGCCTGGGATCGCCGAGCGAGCCGCAGTCGCTGGCGCGCTCGGCCGCCGAGGCCAAGCAGTCGCTCGAAATCGCACTCGTCGACGCCCAACCCGTCGTCTGGTACCAATCGCTGGCCACGGTGTCCTACGTCCTCGAACACCTCGACGACAGCGCCACGACGCGTATCGCCGCCGTGCTCGACCCCCTGCGCGAGCACGACGGCGCACACGGCACGCTGTTCGAGACCCTGCAGGTCTATCTCGCCGAACATGGCGCCTGGGGTGCCACGGCTTCCAAGCTCCGCGTGCACCGCCAGACGCTCACCACCCGCATCCGGCGCATCGAAGAGCTCACCGGATTGTCGATGACGAATCCTGACGACCGCACTGCGGCGTGGCTGGCCATCCGCACGCTCCAAAATCAGACCTGAGGCGCCGCCGTTGACAGCAAACCCGCAGGCGGACACGCCGCCAGGTGGCACAGTTCAGTTCTAGGGTCCAACGGGGCGGGCAATGCGGCTCGCCGGGCGAAGGGATCCCCACGGTGACGCACTCGAGCATCCAGTCGAATGGCATCGGCGAGCGGCCGGGAGCCGCATCCACCGCCGAGCCGACCGACCCGGTGACCGCCGACCGCTGGCAACGCCTGAAAAACGAATGGGGTCGGCGCCTGCAGCCCGGGGAGCAGTCGGTGGTGATCGCCTGGTCCTCTTTCACCGCCACCTTCGCCGGCGTGCGCGCGCTGACTCATTGGATCCACGACGGCCACGGTCCCTCCAGTGGCGGAATGTCGCTCGGCGGGCACCACTTCCACCACTACAACATCGGGATCGCCGGCTTGGCGGCCATCGGTGCAGTTGCATTGCGAGGTCACGAACGGCATCTGCGGCATCCGGTGACGGCGGCGGCCTACGGAACGGCGATAGCCCTGATCGTCGACGAGCTGGCCCTGCTCATCGATCTCAAAGATGTCTACTGGGCGCGCCAGGGCCGCACCAGTGTCGATGCCGCCATCATCCTCACCGCCGTCGGGGCGACCGTTGCCGCCGGGCTGCCGTTCTGGTCGCATGCCCGCGGGGCGCTGCGCGCGTAACCCACCAGGCCAATCGGCCGCGCGGGCGCTCCCCGACGGGGTGCCATTCGCCGGCTGCGCCGGTGTCCCGGCGGGGGCGACGTCGGCTACCAGACACCACATCGTCCAACCGTGCCCGATTCCTGGGCCGCCGCGCGTATCGTGCTGCGAGCGGCAACCCCGCAGGGGTGGAATCGTAGACATCCGTCGCGCCACCCGGCTCTCGAGAGCGACCGTCCGAAAGGCATCGTCGTGCAACAGATCGGCCCATCATCGTCACCTCAACTGTCACGGTCGCTCGGACTGTGGGCGATCGTCGGCCTCGGCCTGGGCTACATGACGCCCATGACGGTGTTCGACACGTTCGGAATCGTGTCGGGCGAGACCGACGGGGTCGTTCCGCTCGCGTACATCGTCGCGCTGGTCGCCATGGTGTTCACCGCGATCAGCTACGGCCGGATGACGCGGGTGTTCCCCTCGGCGGGTTCTGCTTTCACGTACGCCTCCGAGGTCATCCACCCCAACATCGGCTTCCTCGTGGGATGGTCATCACTGCTCGACTATCTGCTGCTGCCGATGGTCAACGCGGTGATCGGCCGGATCTACTTCGAGTCGTTCTTCCCCGACACCCCGTCGTGGATATTCGTCATCGTCTACGTCGCGATCGTCACCTTGCTCAACGCCTGGAGCATCAAGGGAACGTCGAGCATCAACGGAATTCTCGTCATCTTCCAGATCGTCCTGATCGGTGTGTTCGTCGTCCTGGCCTACATCGAGCTGACCAAGGGCGTGGGCCAGGGCACCGCCTTCACGCTGCAGCCGCTGTATCACGCAGGCGTGGACATGCAGGCGGTCATCGCCGGGGCCACCGTGGTGTGCTTCTCGTTCATCGGGTTCGACGCGATCACGATGTACAGCGAGGAAGCGAAGTCGCCCAACACCGTTCCCAAGGCGATCGTCCTGGCCCTGCTGATCGGCGGCGCGATCTTCCTGATCGGCGCCTGGTTCGCGCAGTCCGCCTTTCCCACGCTCGACGGCTTCGAGGTCACCGACGACACGCTTCCCGAACTCGCGCTGAAGGTCGGCGGCGCGTTCTTCAAGATCCTGTTCGTCTCGGCTGCGCTGGCCGCCATGTTCGCCTCGAGCCTGTCCTCCCATGCCAGCGTCTCCCGGATGATCTACGTGATGGCTCGCAATGGCACGGGCCGGATCCCGAAGTTCCTGTCCTACATCCATCCGAGATTCCTGACGCCGCTGCACGCCGTGCTGATCGTCGGTGCGGTGTCGCTGCTGGCGTTCCGGTTCACGCTCGAGTTCGTCTCGTCGATGATCAACTTCGGCGCGCTCATCGCCTTCACCGTCGTCAACCTGACCGTGCTGCTGTATTTCGCCGTGCGCCTGAAGAAGCGCCGGACGCCCGCGGAGATCTTCACCAACATCGTGCTACCGATCATCGGCATGTGCCTGACGGCGGTGCTGTGGCTCAACCTGCACTTCGATGCCCTTGCCTACGGTGCGATCTGGTTCGTCATCGGCCTCACGCTGCTGATCTACGTCACCCGTGGGTTGCGTAAGCCGCTGACGATGCGCATCGAGGAGGAGACACTCGCCGAGGAGGGGACACCGATTCCGCACATCAAGCACGGCGAAATCTGAGCGATCTCCGCTGGGGCGGTCTCAGAGGTGATCGTGTTCCTCGACAGGGGCCTGTTGACCGGCCGGTGACACTGCGTCGTCAGGCTCCTCCCCGGCAGGGCCGAACTTCGAGCCCGACCGCTTGAGGCGGCGCTCGAACAGTCGCTGCAACGGGGTGGCGACAAAGGTGGTGATGATCGTCATCAGCGCCAGGATCGTGTAGAGCTTGCCCGAGATCAGCCCGGCCTCGAATCCGATGTTGAGCAGGATGAGTTCCATCAGGCCACGGGCGTTGGCGAGCGCTCCCATCGAACCGGCCTCGTACCAACTCATGCCCTGCCAACGCGCGGCCAGCCCGATCGCACCGAACTTTGCGGCGAAGGAGACGACGAGCACGATGCCGGCCATCAGGAGAGTGCCCGGGTCCAGTATCAGGCTGAGCTGAGTGTTCAGCCCCGAATAGATGAAGAACGCGGGCAGCAGCAAGTAGGTGACCAGCGGTTCGAACCGCTCGCGGACCGCGTCGAGCAGCGCTCCGCGTGGCATGACAGCACCGGCCACGAAAGCACCGAAGACCGAATAGATTCCGACGACATCGGTGAACCAGCTCGCGGTCAACACCACCAGAAGAATGACGCTGGTGTGCGCGATCGGTAATCCGCCGGTGCGTTCGACATCGGCACGGGGCGGGTTCCACGTCTCCAGTCTTCCGAGCAGCGGACGGCCGACGTAGATCATGAACAGCAGGTAGCCCAGCCCGCCTCCGATGGCCAGCAGCGCGCCGAATGAACTTCCCTTGGCGGTCGCCACGACTGTCGCCAGGAGCACCCAGGAGCATGCGTCGTCGATGGCGGCGCAGGACAACGCCATCGTCCCCAGCCGGGTATCGAGCAGTCCGGAGTCACAGACGATCCACGCCAACATCGGGAACGCCGTGATCGCCACGGCCGCTGCAACGAAAAAGCCGCCCTGCCAATGCATGACCTTGTCCGTGAAGTACCCGCCGAGGCTGACCATCCACCATCCGACGAGCCCACCGAGGATCAACGGCACACCGATACCGGCCGCTGAGGTGACACCGGCTTGCCTGACGTGCGCGCCGAGGATGTCCAGCTTGAACGACGCTCCCACCAGAAACATGTAGAGCACGAGTCCGAGTTGGCCCACCACGTAGATGACCGTGAGGTTCGGATGCATGAACGTCTCGGCCCCGATGGTCAGCTTCGCGGGGAACAGCCAGTGCTGCGCAGCAGGCCAGATCCAGCCCAATACCGAAGGGCCGAGCAGAAACCCAGCCACCATGATGGCGACCACTTGCACTTGAGCCAGTCGGCGGAACACCGGCCACAACAGGCGATAGGTCAGGAGTATGACGGCGACCTGGAGGAAGAAGTGCGAGGCGATCGACAGAAGTGGGGGCATCAGCGTTTGTCCGACCAACGAAATACAGAGAGACAGGCCAGCAGACCGACGATGCTCCACGCAGTCAAGACCAGGAAGATGCGCCCGTGCTCCCAGCTGCCCGCGGGTTCGAATACGACCATCTGCTGCGGCAGCAGCACCGATCGAAATCCCTGAGCCATCCACTTGACGGGAAAGATCGATCCGACGATCAACATCCACGTCGGCAGCACCATCAGTGGCACGTAGGTACCCGAGAGGAACTGCAGGCCGACTGCGGGTCCGTTGGTGATGACGGCCGCCGACAGGGCGTTGCTGACCAGGTTGCTGACGAAGATGCCCAGCAGTGAACAGCTGACGATGCCCAGGATGAAGACCCACGCCAATGTGAACCAGCCGAATGCGTTGGCAGGGAGTTGAAGCCGGAAGACCAGCACGCCTACCAACAGGAGGATGACGGCCTCGGCGAAACTCGCGATGGCAACCAGCATGATCTTGCCGACGAAGTACGACGACGCCGTCGTCGGCGTCCCGCGCAATCGCCTCAGGGCGCCCGTTTCGCGGTCGGCGGCAATCCCGATGCCGAGGTTGACGAACGAGGTCGAGAGGATTCCGTAGGCGAGCATGCTCGCTGCGATCACAGCGCCGGTACTGGTATTCGTGCCGGGCAGTTTCGCCGTGAAGATCGAGCCCAACAGAAGGCAGATCACGGCAGGCATCGAGAAGGTCAGGGCCAGCTGTTCGGGACGTCGGTAGAACATCTTCAACTCGGGCACGACGCGGGACAACCCGATACGCAGCGGGGACGGCAGAGCCGCCCACGATTCGTCCATGCGGTGTCGAGGGTTGAGGGTGTTCTCCGCAGACTCAATCGCCATCACGCCAGCCCGACCAGGCGCAGATAGGCATCTTCCAGTGTGGGGCGCGTGACGGTGAGCGCAGCCAGTTCCGCACCATTCGCCGACCGCTGCCGGATCAGCTCGGTGGGACGGTCGGTCTGCTCCACATGGAGCTGGTCTCCCTCCATCCAGCGCACCGTCGCGGCCGTGTTCACGTATGCGGTCAATCGCGCCGGCGAGTCCACTGCGGCAAGCCGTCCCGCGGCGATCACCGCGACGCGGTCGGCCAGCGCGGCGGCCTCCTCCAGGTAGTGAGTGGTGAGCAGGATGGTGGTCCCGTCGTCTGCCAGCACCCTGATGAGGTCCCAGAACTGTCTTCTCGCTTCAGGATCGAAACCCGTTGTGGGTTCGTCCAGGAACAGCAGTTCGGGTCTTGCGATGATGCCCAGGGCGACGTCGAGCCGGCGGCGCTGTCCCCCGGAGAGCGTCCTTACCCTCGAACCAGAACTCGTGGCGAGTCCGACGAGTTCCAGAAGCTCCTCGGGGCCGCGGGCCTGGCCGTAGCACTTGGCGAACATGCGAGCGGTTTCCAGCACCGTGAGCATCCCGAAGTCACTCGTCTCCTGCAGCACGATGCCGATCTTGGCGCGCCAGCTGCGCCCTGCAGTCCCGGGGTCCTCGCCCAGGACGCGCACCTGCCCGGCATCGCGCCGCCGGTGACCTTCCAGAATTTCGATGGTCGTCGACTTGCCCGCCCCATTCGGACCGAGGATCGCGAAGATCTCCCCGTAGCCGACATCGAGATCCAGGTCCCGGACCGCGTGTAGGTGGCCATAGGACTTCGACAATCCACGGACGCTGATGGCAGGCGTCACGACTGTGCCTCTCCCGCTTGCGGTTCGGCCTCCGCCTCCAGCTCCGCCAGCAACGCTCGCAGGTCGTCATCGGAGAGCTCGTCCATCAGCCGGTCCACGCCTCCGTCCTCGACAGCCGGCGGCTGTGGCGAGGATTCGTCGGCCGCCGCAGGCACGGCACCGTGGATCACGTGGAGCTCGGCGAGCACGCGGTCGGCCACCGAGTTCACGCTGACGCCTCTGAGGATCTCCAGGACTGGGAGGTCGATCGAGAACACCATGTTGATCCTGACCCGGAAATCCATTGCTATCATGGAATCCAGGCCGATGTCCTCCAAGATGTCATCCGGCTCGAAATCATCGACAGCACAGTCGAAGACAGCGGCAACGATGCGCTTTACGTGATCCGCGATGACGGCGGGCCGGTCGCCTTCCGGGGTCTGCGCCAAGACGGAGAGTATCGAGCCATCGGAATCGGCCTGTGCAGAGGTTGTTTCGGATCTGTCGAGATCCGAGAACATCGACGGTAGCCGTCCGCCGAATCCTGCCTGGCGCGCTCGGCTCCAGTCGGCGCTGATGGCGACAACGCTGGGCGTCTTCTGGTTGATGAGTCGGTCGAGGATACGCGCGCCCACCGCGGGCGTGATCAACTCGATGCCCCGCTGGGCGTAGATATTCTCCAACTTGAGCTCTTCGACCATCCCCACCGACCACGGTCCCCACCCGATGGTGAGCGCCGGGAGGCCCTGCGCCACGCGGTAGTGCGCGAAGGCATCGAGGAAGGCGTTCGCAGCGGCATAGCTACCCTGGCCCGGCGACGCGATGGTGGACCCCGCTGATCCGAACATGACAAAGAACTCGAGGTCGTGATCTTTGAAGGTGTCGTGCAACACCTGGGTGCCCATCACCTTGGGCGCCATCACCTTGGCGAAGTCGTCTTCACTCATGTTGACGAGAAGTTGGTCATTGACCGATCCTGCAGCGTGGATGATTCCGCGGACCGGCCTGCCGCCCTCCTCCATGTGGTTGCGCAGCCAGCCGGACACCTGCTCGCTGTCGGCGACATCGATACTGACGGTCGCGATCTGGACACCGAGTCGTTCGATCGCACGGATCGCGGCGACAGTGGCGAAGTGGGGATCGTCGCCGGTCAGCTCCGGCCAGTGACGTCTCGACGGGGTGGCGCTTCGGTTCATCAGCGTGATGTGGCGCGCTCCCCGTTCCGCAAGATAGGTGGCCACCACGCGGCCGAGCGCTCCTGCTCCGCCGGTGACGACGTAGGTCGCATCGGGGCTCAGCTTGGTGGGAAAGGGTTTCGTCAGGCCGTCGCATGGGCGTAGCCGCGGGACGTAGGTGGTTTGGCCGCGGATCGCGACCTGATCTTCGGACAGATCACCGAGAAGGTGCTCGCAGATGCGGCTGGCGGTCTCGGCATGGTCAAGGGCGGTGTCGGCGTCGATGTCGATCAGGCCACCCCAGTTCTCGGAGAACTCCTGGTGACCGATGACCCGTCCCAGACCCCAGAGCGCAGCCTGGTCGACAGCACGCACCGGGGCACCGGGTGCCGGTTGCGCGTTGGCGGTGATCAGATGCAGCCGGACCTTGGCGCCGCCTCGCTCGGCGAGGGCTTTGACCAGACGCAGTGTGGAGAACGTGCCCAGCTGATGGCACTCGTCGACGGAGAGGCCGCTGCCGATATCGAGTGGCCAGCAGTTGACGACGCGGTCGAGGTCAGCGTCATCGCCCAGGCTCGCGAACAGCTCGCTCACTTGCTCAGGGTGCCCGGCGCGATGCTCGACCGTGCGGACGTGATGACCGCGACGACCGAGTTCCGCGGCGAGGGCTGCGCCGACGCCGGAGCGGTCCGCGAGAATGAGCCAGGACGAACCGGCGGCCATGCTCTCATGGCCGTCACGCGTCTCGCTTTCAGCGGTTGTCCACTGAATATTCAGCAGTCCCTTGTCGATACGTTCGGGCGACAGGCGCGACGAAGCGCTCAGTGACTGAACGGAGAAGCCGTCGACAACGGCGAGCGCCTTGCCTGCCAGATCGGTGATGGTGATATCGCACTCGACCTCTTCGCGAGTCGCGGACAGGACACGAACATGAACCCTCATGTGCTCTTCGGGCGCGCCGTAGACCGCACAGTGCCGTATCCGGGTCGGCAGGAACGGGTCCTCGCTCTCTTCCTGCCCGAGAAACGGGGCGCCGAAAAGGGTTTGAAAGGCGCCGTCGATGAGCGCCGGATGGAACCGGAAATCACCGAGGCCGCCGACAATCACCGGTGGAGCGGTGATCTCGGCGACAGCCCAGTTCTCCCCCGCCGTCACGCTGCGAACGGACCGAAATGCGTCGCCGTAGTCGAACCCGATGGAATTGGTCCGGATGTAGAAATCCTCGCCGCTGATCGAGGTGACCGGCTCGGCGGTATCCGAGGGATAGTGCGGGTGCGGTGCGGTCGGGAGGACGTTGAGCTCGGCTGTCGCGGTGATCGTCCATCGGGAATCCCCATCGGCTGTGACGGTGAACGCCGCGAACTCCAGTGTGCCGTCGTCCTGGTTGAGCGTGGTCCGCAGGATCGGGTCGCAGGTGTCGTCGAGAATCACGGCGCGGTGCAGCACAAGGTTGTCCACCGCAAGGTTTGACCCGTAAATGGCGTTGGCTGCCGCCAGCGCCATTTCGATGTATACCGCCCCGGGTACTACGACGCTTCCCTGTACTCGGTGATCGGCGAGAAATTGGTTGAAGACGATGCTCAGTTCGGCTTCCCAGGTGGGGTGTAAGGCCGCCACCGATTGGCCCAGAAGGGGATGGACCGGTCGGTAGAACAGTGCTTCTGACGCCTCGTCGGTCTCATTCCAGAAACGTTTCGTCTGCCACGGATAGGAAGGCAGCTTGGTGAGTCGACCACCGTCATCGGGGTTCACGGCATTCCACGCAACCTGACAGCCGATGCCATGTAGTGCACCAACGCAGCTGAGCAGCTCGCGAGCATCATCATGACTTCGGCGCTGCGTCGCCAGCACCGAAACCCGCTGTTGCCCTGCAGTTTCAATGATCGATGGAGCCAGCACAGGATGGGGACCCAGCTCGACGAAGTGGATGTAGCCGTCTTCCAGCATTCGGCGGATCGCCGGTTCGAAGAGCACGGTCGCACGCGTGTTCTGCCACCAGTAGGCGGCGCCGGCGTGGTAGCGCTCGAGCTGCTCGCCGGTCACCGTCGAATACAGTGGCAACGTAGCCGCTTTCGACGACAGACCGTCGAAAGCGCTGAGGAGGTCGTCCTTCACCGCATCCATGTAATGGGTGTGATAGGGCACCTTCACGGAAAGGTGCCGGTTGAAGATCCCGGCCTCGTCCAACTGCCTGGCCACATCGTCGAGGACGTCGCCGTCGCCGGCGAGGGTGACCGCTGAGGGACTGTTGATCGCCGCGACCGATATCCGCCGACCGAGCTCGTCGTGCGCGGACCCCTCGAGCGTTCGCATCAAGGTCTCCGAGTCAAGGCCGACGGCGAGCATCCGGCCCTGCCCAGTGGTGCGCTGCTGGAGTCGGCTTCGGTGATAGATGACCTCGACTGCCTGTTCGAAGGTCAGCAGACCGGCCAGATGATGAGCGGCCACTTCTCCTGCGCTGTGGCCGATTACCGCATCCGGACTTATCCCGAACGCGGCCAGCTGTTCGGCCAGTGCAATCTGGATGGCGAAATTGGCCGGCTGCGCGATCTCGGTGTCGGCCATGCGCGAATCGGTCTCGTCACGTCGAAGCTCCTCGATGAGAGACCATCCCGCGTGCCGGGACAGCTCCCGATCGGTGCGCAGAATGCTGGCCGTGAAAGCCGGGAAGACGTCGAGGAGCCCCCGACACATCCTCCACCACTGTGGACCCATCCCGGTGCAGACGAATACCAGCTTCGGCGCCGTGGAATCCGTCCGCCCGGTGGAGATCTGCCCGCCATCGGCGAGCGCCTGAAGTTGTTCTCGCGCACTGCCGATGCTGTCGGCGATCACGGCGTGCCGATAGTTCAGATGAGAACGCCGCCGACCGAGCGTGTAGCCCAGATCCGACAGCGTGATATCAGGATGACGGGCCAGATGCTCGGCCAGCCGACCGGCCGTCGCGAGCAATGCTTCCTCGCTGCGGGCCGAGATCGGCAGGACGGTCGGCAGCAGCCGCGAGGCATGCTCCGCCGCCGGTACAGAAGTCGGGGCGGGCGGCGCCGCGAGCACCGCATGGGCGTTGGTACCGCCGAATCCGAACGAGTTCACCCCGACGACGCGCCGCGGATAGTCCGGAAATGGCCGCCCTGTTCCCGGCACATCGAGCTTGAGGTCGGCCAGTGACACGTGTCGGGTTGGGGTCCGAAGATGCAGGTTCGCCGGGATGTACCCGTGCTTGGCCACCAACGCCGCTTTGATCAGTCCGGCCACGCCGGCGCCGGCTTCAAGGTGGCCGATATTGGTCTTGATCGACCCGATCACAAGCGGGTTCGCCGCAGATCGGTCCAACGTCAGGGCGCTGGCGAGCGCCCGCATCTCGATGGGATCGCCAACGGGCGTTCCCGTTCCGTGCGCTTCCACATATCCGACTTCGTTCGCGTCGACACCGGCTCGCCGCAAGGCAGCCCTGATGGCAGCCTCCTGCGCTTCCTCGCGCGGCACTGTGATGCCGTCGGTGTGGCCGTCCTGCGATACCGCGGTGCCGAGGATCTGCGCGTAGATGTCGTCGCCGTCGTCGAGCGCCTGCTGAAGCGGTTTGATGACGACGATCGCACCGCCTTCTCCGCGCGCATAACCGTCCGCGGAGTCATCGAATGCCTTCGACCGACCTTCCGGGCTGAGGAATCCGCTTTTCGACTCCGCGATTGCGGTGTTGGGGCCGATCATGATGTTCACCCCGCCGGCCAATGCCAGATCACACTCGCCGTTCCAAATACTTTGTGCTGCAAGATGTACCGCGACAAGCGAGCCGGAACACGCCGTGTCGACCGTCATGCTGGGTCCGCGGAAGTCGAAGGCGTGCGAGATCCGGTTGGCCAGCATCGTCATCATCATCCCGGTGGCGGAATGGGACTTGAAGCGGTAGCGACTGGTGCGACCGAGATTCTGCAGCAACTGATAGTCGAGAGTGAACCCGCCGATGAACACACCGACGTCGGCACCGGCCAGGTCATCGGCAGGTATTCCGCTGTCTTCCAACGCCTCCCACGTGGCGTGCAGAAGGAGTCGCTGCTGCGGGTCGAGCGAGTGCGCCTCGCGTGGTGACATACCGAAGAACTGAGGGTCGAATTGGTCTATTTCGCGCAGGAATCCACCGCGACGGGTGACGATCTTGCCGACCTTGGCCGGATTCGGATCGTGATATCGCGCAGCGTTCCACCGGGTCGCGGGGACGATGGAAGTGGCGTCCGTCTCGCTGCACAGCAGGTTCCACAGACCCGCTGCGGAGTCGGCACCGCCAGGAAGACGGCACCCGATTCCGACGATCGCCAACGGCTCATGAGCGCCGCGTTCACTGAACACAGTCAACTCGACTGCAGCACCAGTGAGGTGGCGACGATCCAGGCACTGCTGACCGGATTGCTCGCCTGTTCCCGGCGGTAGGTCGATCGCAGCTCATGCAGAAGCGAATCCCGTTGCCACGCCTGTACCTGCCTCATCGCATCGTCGTCGCCGAACATCGCCGATTTGTCCGCAAGAACGGTTTCGATCAGCTGCCCTGCGAGTTGACGGAGCAGCAGTGAGTTCACATCGAACTGTTCGACGAAGTTCGGGCTGGTGCCCATCATCGCGGTGTGCAACGCCACCATGAAGTTCAGCGGCGCGTACAAATCCACGAATGGGACTGTGGAGGTACCGCTTTCCACTGCGGCCCACTCCCGGAAGAATCGTTGAACACGATTGCTCAGTGCGATGAGCCCGTCGAGATGCGGAACGATGCTTGGGTCGTCGGCGACGCTCACGAACCGGCCGTTCATATAGAGCAAACCGACGAAGCCCCAATAGAACGCGACATCCCAGATGATCTTCGCCGACATCACGGTCGGCGTGCCCATCAGTGTGTACTGATCCTGATAGATGGCCAGCCACATCTCCGTGAGGGACCGGAAGAGCGAATCACTGATCTGGGCTCGCCCGACGATGTCCTCACCGCCCAGTTCGCGGACGATCATATCGGTGATCAGACCGTTGCCGATCGCCACCAGATCCAGCCCCGACGAATACAGCGGATCCAGGAATACCCCGGCGTCGCCCGTCAGGCACCAGCGGTCGCGGCCGTCGAAAACCTTTGTCGCACCATGGCTGTACTTCTTCATGACCCGGAAGTCCCTGATCAAGTCGGCGTCCTCGGCCAGCACCGCGGCGCACTGGGGCTCGTGTTCGCGCAGCCACGCTCTGGCCTTGGTGAGCGTGTTGAAGTCGTCGAAACTGTGGAACGCCGGGTCGGCGACGATACCCACGCTGGTGGCTCCGGAGGCGAGTCTGATGAGCCAGACCCAATACCCTTCGCCCATCAGGTGATTGGTCGACATTGCCCGGTCGCCCTCGGTGAGGCGACCCTGCCAGTCTGGATCGTCGCTCCATCGACCGACGTCGATCTCCGTCGCGATACGAAACCAGGCCGCGTTGCAGTGGTGCTCGTTGGCCTGTCTCAGTTCCAACTGCCGAGGCAAGACACGGTTACGCCCCGACGCGTCGACCACCCACCGTGCCGTGGTCTGTGTGACCACGTCGCCGTGCTGAAAGGCGATCGTGTGCGGACGGTTCTCGGCGCCGAATTCCACTGACCGCACTCGGCCGAGGGCGATGTCCACCCCCTCGGCCACGCAGCGCCGGTGGAGTTCGTTCTCCAACCGGCCGCGGTCGATTTGGTAGGTCACCTGCGGGACGAACGAGGAGCTTCCCAGCTCCATCCGTTGCGCGATATCGGTGTTCTGGTCGTGGGAGAAGAACATTCGCAAGCCCATCTTGCGGATGTGAGAGGTGCTGAGGTGATCGCCAAGGCCAAGGCGATCGCGTAGGTAGTGCGCCGATACCTCGACCGTCGATTCGCCGACCGTGTGGGTGATCTCCGGCACCGGGTGGGCGCGGGACTCGATCACCAGGATGCGCGTGGTCGGACGCTCGCGCCGAATCTCCAGTGCCAGTGTCAGGGCCGCGACTCCTCCTCCCACGATGCTGACGTCATGATCGGCCACTGACTCATCGGCGTTCGAAAGACGTGATCTGATCCGTTGCGCGAGAACCTCTCGCGCCTCCCGACTCAACTGCGACAGCTGCACTCGCTCGTCCACGCGTCACCTTTCCCTCGAGTCTTGTCGACGACGACTACCCAAGAATCGATCGCCACGGACCTCGGGTGCGAAGACGAGCGGCCGGAGCCACTCGTCACCTCACGTATGTTCAGCCGTCGGAACATCGGGGCCCCGGCGAAGGACATTTTCAGCGAATCACACCCGTGGCGCGGGAGCACCACCGAACTGATTACCGATTTCTGACGTCCTCGTCAGGGAAGCGCTACGACGCCCCGCCCGGTCCGATCCGGCTGTCCCTCCACACAACGCCGGGCGGGTCGATCGATCGACCCGCCCGGCGTTGTCGGCTGTTTACGTTGTCGGCTACTTGGTTGTCGGCTACTTGAAGGTGTCCTTGATGTTCTCGCCCACCTTCTTGATGCCCGAGATACCTTGGTCCTTTTTGCCTTCGGCCTTCAAATCGTCATTACCGGTGGCCTCACCGACCACCTCTTTCGCCTTGCCGATCGCGTCTTCTGCGGCGTTCTTGGCCTTATCGACAATTCCCATGGTTCTACCTTTCTGATGAGTTGTATTCCGCTGTGTATCAGAGGAATACGTGCGCTGGCGCGGATGCCAGCGGCACCGTTCGCGGAGGGTGTCAATTCACCCTGGATGTCCCCTTCGGGACCCGTGCCGTGCGCAACAGGACGCGGTTGGTGAAAGCGACGCCGTCGAGCGCTTGGGCCAGGTCCCGCTGTACGGCCTTCACCCCCGTGGCGGCAGCGGACAGGCTGCCGGCGCCGGGCTCGATCTTCAGCTCGAGTTCGACGATCCGTTGACCGCGATCGATCAACGACGTGCCCGTGGCCGCAGCGATCAGCGGGTGACTTCCGAGTTCCGCTGCTGCCGCGGCGGCAACGGTGTTCACATCGACGCTCAGCTGACCGGTCGCACCCGATCCGGGCAACGACATACTGCCCAGCGTCTGGCCGGGTCGGTGACTGTACAACCAGCGCAACCCGACCAGGATCAGGGCAATCGCCGCGGCGCCGAGAGCAAGGGGCCACCATGGCGACGCCGCGGCGGCCGCCGACCATGGGATCCTCAGTGCGCCACCGCGCGGGACAGGCAGGTCGCCGCGCTCCCAGGCAGCCGCGGCGACGCCGAGCGCGATGAGAGCGCTGCCGACGACAGCGCAGCCCAGACGATCGACGATCACGATGCCGCGCCTCATGACGGTCCCTGTTCCTTGACGCGGACCCGCACGCGTGGCGGCCGGGCCAGTTCGGTCAGCGCATCGTCGACGGCGGTCCGGACGGTGTCTTTCAACGCGGTGGTGTCGTACCCGGCCAGCGGGGTGACAGCGAGGGTGATGGTGCGCGCCGATCCCGCAGCGGTGACAGTGGAGACGCCGGTGATGGCCCGAGCGGCGCTGCGAGCCAGTTGGACGATGTCGCGCCGCCGGATCCAGGTGGCAGGGACCCGAAGTGCCAGATGGGTGCGGCGCCGGGGTTTGACGGCAACGAACACCACCGAGATCCCGAGTACCGCCGTGGCCAAACCGGCAGGCAGCATCCAGGTTTGGGCCGTCAGCCCGTGGAGAAAATTCAACGCAGCGGCGATCCAGGCTGATCCCGAGATGGCGCCGATCGCGATCAGTGCGTCGCGGGCGGCGACTATCCCCAGTGCGATCAATGCCAGCGCCAGCACCACCGCGACGCCGGTCGCCGCCGGCGCGGCGAGCGGGGGTTTGGCCGCGGCTCTGGCCGCGGGCGTGATGACAGGCGTGCTCATCGGACTCTCCTGTGGGCTGTTGGATCATCGAGCGGGATGCAGTGCACCTCGACGTCGACGCGAGTCACCGTCAACCCGGTGTCATCGCGTATCTGCTGCGTCACCACGTCCCGGACCGATCTGGCCAGCGCGGCGACCGGAGTCGGCCACTGCGCGGCGACCGTCAACGTCACGACGACTTGTCCGGCATCGACCTCCACGCGAGCCCGCGGCAGATCGCTGGAGGTGATGCGGCTCAGTCCGGTCGCCTGATGTCGATCGGATACCGTCGCCGCGGCGGCGCGGGCAATGGTCTCGACTGCCCCGTCGCGGATGTCGAGTCGACCGCGCTGCTCCGGGGGCGGCAGGACCTCGACCAGATCACTCACGTCGACGTCCGAGGCTGATATTGGTGAAGTCGAGCTCGCCGTCCCGATAGGCGCCGGCCGCCCATCCGAGCAGCCCCAGAACGACCGCCAGCAGGAAGCCGGTGAAGCCGCCCGCAGCAGTGGCGATGGCGATCAGCAGCCCGGCCAGCAGGCCGAGGGTGGAACTGGTCATGATGGGTCTCCGTGTCCGTGAAACGTTGCGATGTGTTTGGGCAAAAGATCTGAGTCAGCGGCGGCGCACGACGTCCTCGACGGTGACGTGCACCGGCCCGGCAACCAGCGGCGCAACCGCGTCGCGCACCGCCTCCGCAGTGGGCCGCAGTGGGTAGCCGAACAGCAGGCTGACGTGGATCTCGGTGCCGCGGTCGCCGAATCGGATGCCGGGGACGCGGCGCCCCGGCAGGTAGGTCGCCGCCTCACCGAACATGCCGCCATGCAACTCGGCCACCCCGTCCACGGCGGAGACCGCCGCAGCGACGGTGTCAGCGAGGTCCGGCCTGGTCCCGACCTGCTCGGAGTCGGTCACTGCACCCGTGCGGTGCTGGTGGCGACCTCGTCCTCGTCGTCGGCGAGGTACACGTCGTGGACGGTGATGTTGACCTCGGTGACTTCCAGGCCGGTCATCCGCTCGACCGCGGTGATGACATTGCGACGCACCCCAGCCGCGAGGTCAGCGATGGATACGCCGTAGTCGGCGACCAGATCGATGTCGACGGCGGCTTGGCGCTCTCCTACCTCGACCGACACACCCTGAGCCTGATTGACAGTGCCGCCGGGGATGCGTTCACGCAACGCACCGATGGCACGGCTCGCGCTACCGCCGACGTCATGGACGCCCTGGACCTCACGAGTGGCGATACCGGCAATCTTGGAAACCACGGCATCGGCGATCGTGGTGCGTCCGTCAGAACCGACGAGGTCGGTGTTGCGGGTGGCCAACTGCTTTCCGCCGCTGTCCCTGCTGGTCGTCGGCTGCGGAGCGGTCTGGGGGGTGGTCATGATCGAGTCCTTTCTGTTCATGCTGCTCGGTACTTTCGCTTCATTAGTCGAAGCTCAACGCGAAACGAGCACCCCTCTGCGCTGTGAGCTAGGCGACACCGGACCCATCCGACCCGCCACCGGTGGCGAAGATGAGAATGTGAGGACGAAGCCGCCGCCAGCGGAGGACGGGCCAGCACCGCCGCCTCGGAAGCTATTGACGCATAAGACAATTCCACATGATCGGCCGAATCCCAGGTGAAGCTGGACGGCCACGACGAAGCATCCGCCAGCTACGAGAGCGCAAGCTTCGGCGCCGAATTCATCGCCGCCTCCGACCGCGAGCTCATCAACGCCGCGGCAGTGGGCGAGCGAGATGCCTTCGAGGCAATCGTGCTGCGATACGGGCCGGAGATGTTGCGCTACGCCCGCAACATGCTCTCCGACAACGGGGCCGCCGAGGAGGTGACCCAGGATGCCTTCGTCGCCGCGTGGAAAGGTTTGGACACCTTCCGGGGCGACTCGTCACTGCGCACCTGGCTGTTCACCCTGGTCTCCCATAAGGTCGTCGACCATCGGCGGCGCCGCAGTGTCACCCCCACCCAGGACTGGATTCTTGACACCACCCCCGCTCCGGTCACCGACGATCCCGAGGTCCGGATCAGCAACACCGATTTCCTGGCAGAGCTGAACGCGGCCATGGCAGAACTGCCTTACCGTCAGCGTGCTGCGTGGTTACTACGCGAAGTGGACGGGATGACGCACACCGAAATTGGGCGCATCCTGTTGATCACCCCCAGTGCTGTGCGTGGGCACTTGGTGCGGGCCAGAGCAACCCTGAGCGAAAGGATGGCGGCATGGCGATGAGAGCCGATGACTCCGACCCGGTGCTGGCCCGCGCTGCCCGGAGCCTCAAAGACCAGCCGATGGACGCGAGTTGGATAGACATCAGCGACTCGATCATCTCCAGAATTCGGGCAACCACTCGCCGATCCTGGCCGATTGACGCTGAATACCCTACGGCTGCAGTCGAAACCGAAAGAAAGACCGACACCCTTCGGATCAGCGACCACGTCGTACGAAGTACCCTCCGGCGCGCGCTGGCCGGCGTGCACGGAGCCGAACCCACCACCATCGATCTGTATCTGGACGATCACACCTGCACGGGTGCTTATATCGACATCGTCGGGGTCTACGGCGACGATCTTCAAGCCGTCGGTGATGAACTCGCAGCCATCGTGCTCAACACCCTGGCCGATGTTCTGGGCCCCGTGCGCCCACTCACCCGCACCGACATCGATGTCCACGTGCACGATATCGATGATGCCGGTACGACTGCGGGGTGACCGGCCGCCGACTCCGGGCAACACCTCGGCCGGGCTCACTCTCGGCACCATCCAGGACGGAGAAAACAAGACAAACGGCGCGCAGTGTGCAGACAATAGCCACTCAACCAAAAGCCACTCAATGCCTCAAGGCCTCAACGAAACCGAAAGCAGCCGGTGTGCCCTTGCCTCCGATTCTCGTACGTGCGAGAAAGAGCTCTGGCGCGCTTATCGTCGGTCTGGCGGTCCTGGGAGTGTCCGCCTGCGGGCGGGACACCCTGATCGCGGGCGAGGCTACCGCCGATCCCGTTTCTCTCGCAGGCGTCCACAGCTCACTCAACGGTACGGGGGATGTGCCCGTGACGCTGGAGTCGGCCACTGCGGCGGCACAAGCCGACATCGATCGCTACAGCGCCGGCGACTTCGGCTTTGTGTGGGAACACATGACGAAGGACGTCCGCGAGGCGATGACCAAAGAGGACTTCGTCACGTACTACCGCACCTGCAAGAGCATCGGCCCGAAGCTGGTGGTCACCGGAACGGCGCTGGCCGATGACCGAGCCACCGTCGCGATTGCCGGTCCGCACACCACCGGCTACCGGGTGATGGCCTATCAGGACGGTCAGTGGAACATGGCGCCGACCGACACCTTCGCCAAACACCTCGGACAGCCGGTGCGACAGCTGATCGAGGAAGAGACCCGAAGCGGCCTCTGCAGTCACTGATCCCCAGCGACGACCTGGACGCGCCCGCGCGGATACGGCAGGTCGATGTCGTGCGCGTCGTAGGCACGGTGAATTTCGCGCCGAAGCCGGCGCTGCACAGCCCACTGTGCGTTCGGCCGCGTCTTGATGGTCATCCGTAGCTTGACCAGATCCGGCGACCACTCCTGCACGCCGAGCATCTTGGGCTCACCGAGGACCTTCTCCGCCAGCGCCGGATCATCCTCGAGCGCAGCCTCGGCGGCATCGATCGCGACCTGCTCCGCCCGTTCGACATCGGCGGTCAATCCGACAGGCACCTCGATACGTGCCACGGCGTAGCCCTGGCTCATGTTCCCCACCCGGGCGATCTCACCGTTACGGACGTACCAGAGCGTGCCGTCGATATCCCGGAGCGTCGTGATGCGCAGGCCGACACTTTGCACCTCGCCCGTCGCCTCCCCGAGGTCGATGGTGTCACCCACCCCGTATTGGTCCTCCAGCAGCATGAAGACACCCGAGACGAAATCGCGCACCAGATTCTGCGCGCCGAATCCGATCGCCAGGCCGATCACGCCTGCGGATGCGATGAACGGCGCGATGTTCACTCCGAGGACGTTGAGCACTGCCAGGGCCAGCCAGACCAGCAGCACGATCGACACCGTGGACTTCAGGACCGAGCCGATGGTCTGCGCGCGCTGCAGCCGGCGTTCGGCCGTCTTCTGATCGATGGCACTCGGTATGCGCCCGCGCAGCTGGCGCATCAGCGTGGGCTTGCTCTTTACCTGGTCATCGCCCTTACCCCGCTGTCCGCTGGCCCGATCGATCATCCGGTGCAGGATGCAGCGCAGGATCAAGGCGACGACAACGTAAATAACCACCCGCACCGGAACTTCGATGAGCCAATGCCGGTTGGTGTCGGTCCATTCGAAAGCCATAGTGCGTACATCCATGACTTCGACCGTAACGCGTCACCGGTGTCCGCAGGCAAATCCGCTTCAATGGCAACCTCTTTCGCGACTCGACGTTTTGACGCCACAGAAGCCCGGTCGGCATCGCGGGATCAGAGTGGAATAGGAGCCTCGGACGCGACGTTGAGCCGGCGACGGTGAAGGACACCGAACGGAGGGCGATTCATGAGAATTGGCATCATCGGGGCGGGTCAAATCGGTGGCACATTGGTGCGCCGATTCCGCGCACTCCGACACGACGTCACCTTTTCCAACTCGCGTTCTCCTCAGACGCTCAGCGACCTCGCGAACGAAACCGGTGCGACGGCTGTGTGGGCCAAGGACGCTGCAACCGATGCCGACCTCGTCATCGTGAGCATTCCGCAGAAGAATGTTCCCGACCTTGTCGAGGGGATCGTCGCCGCGCGTAAGCCGGGTGCCCCGGTCATCGAGACCAACAACTACTACCCGCAGCAGCGCGACGGGGAGATCGCAGCGATCGAGGACGGTCAGCTTGAGAGCGAGTGGGTCGCAGAGCAGATCGGCGCACCGGTGTACAAGGTGTTCAACGGAATATGGTGGAAGCATCTACTCGAAAGCGGGACGCCCAGCGGTACTCCGGGACGCATCGCTCTCCCGATTGCCGG
Organism: Mycolicibacterium komossense; assembly: GCF_025822605.1. Taxonomy (GTDB): domain Bacteria; phylum Actinomycetota; class Actinomycetes; order Mycobacteriales; family Mycobacteriaceae; genus Mycobacterium; species Mycobacterium komossense. The sequence goes on from NZ_JACKTY010000031.1 coordinate 202,285, forward strand.
CGAGAACGGACCCGGCCGGGTATTGATCCACGAAATTGTCGATCAGCTCGGGTTCGAGCCTGTCGATGCTGGTCCGATTTCCGAATCCTGGCGTCAGCAGCCCGGTACGCCGGTATACGGCAAGGACTTCGATGCGGAGACCACCCTCAAGGCGCTGGCCGAGGCGACGCGCGAGCGTACGTCCGAATGGAGCGCGCGCTAAACATCGGGCACCAAACGGTGCAGAGCGTCGTCGACGCTGATTCGTCGGTACGTCTCGCGTATCACGCGTCCCTGCTTGAGCGCGGCCCGACGCGACCGGGCCAGCTCGAGGCCGTGCTCCGCTTCACCGGCGCGCTGCATCACACGATGAGCCCACTCACGTTGCAGGAGAACAGGATCCGTAGAGCCTTCGCGGTCGAAATCGGGGGCTGAGACCGTCGCGCGCAGCCTCTCCGGGTCGAGCGCGTCGCGGGGGTTGGTCTCGGCCGCAGGACGGACCCCGGAGATCGCAATGCTGGGCTGCTCGACCTGACCCGTCGCCGAGTAGGCGAACGCACTCTGGATCCGATCGCGTGCTGCAGCGGGCTCCTTGTACTCGTGCTCAACCGCTATCGCCGGCCCGTCCGGGACCGCGAGTCGAGTGATCGCACGGTCGTTGATCGCGTCGAGCACCACCCGGGGGTCAGCGTCGACAAAGACCTCCTTGCGCGCCGGCCAGAAGTCGAAAAGGCTGAAGTCACCGTGGCGGCCGCCGACATGGAACACGTAGATCTCGGGATAGATCGCCAGATCATTGGGCTCGGCGATACCCGGTCCGCGGCCGGCCCGGCGCTGCGGCCGCGCGTCATAGAACGCCACGATGGCAGCCTGGATCAGATAGCTGGCCCCGATCGCACCGTACGGCTCATGCACGACGATGCCGAACCTGTCGTAGTGCTGCCAGTCCGGAAACACCGACGTCAAATCGGCGGGTTCACCGTCGACCTCCGCTGCGAAGTCTCTGGCGCGCAGTTGGAGGGCGGTGTGCATGACTATCTCCTGTTACGTCTCACGGTTGGTGCCGAGATCGAGTATCCATCGTCATGCCACAGTTGATGACAACGTGGGCCTGCGCCCGCTGTTGTCCTGGTGGGTCCTTGACCGCATACCACCGCGACTTCACCGCTGGGGCTCTCCCGAATATCTTGAGCACCAACATCGTTCCGTCCCGTCATGGCATCGGGCATCGGGCATGACCGCTCGGCGACATGCTTGGCCGTCAACATCGCGGTGATGGGAGCGTTGTTCAACGAAGGCACACGTCGGCCACCGAGCGGACAGGATCGTGAGGTAGCCCCTCCCCATCGGCAATCAGGGATTCCAGTCCACTATGACTGGCCCCCAACGTATTCCGTGACATTCGTCCTCAAGCCGGCACCGGGGCCTCTTCGTAGTACCGCGCGGTCGTGGTCCAGCAGGCCACCGAGGTCCTGGCGACGCTCGGCGTCCCACGCAGATACCTGCAGAGCACGAACAGCACTCACGGTTCTCCTATCGTCAGCACCGTCCTGCTCGTCCAGGGGCTACATCAGACGGTTCACCTAACAAGCCGGACGGTGAACATTTCCGAAAAATCGGCAGTTACGTCAATTTTTCTGTGGAGAACCTTAAAGTCTCCGCTAGCCGCCGCAGCAAACGGACTGGCGGGGCACCGAACACGGAAGACGGGGACGAGTGGCGGCCGATAGGCAATCAACGAAGATGTGCGCGTTAGGACACCCGAAGAACGAGCTGGATCTGCAGCGCGTGCAACCGTACCTATGGCTCGGCGCGTGCGCGATCACGCTCGGAGTCGGAGCGGCTCTGGCCGGCGGGGCTGGGACCGCCCACGCCGACACCGGCGGTTCGTCTGCCAGTGGTGCGAGCGCCGATTCGGGCCGATCGTCGGCCGGCCACCCCGGCACGTCATCGGGTAAAGCTGCCAAACATCGCAGCCTCGACTCGAGCATCGGCACCGCTAGCCACGCCAGCACGAGCGCGGACAACGTCACCCTCGCCGATACCGGCGTCAGCACTCACGTCGCCGGCACAACAGCCGGCACCACCAGCTCGACCAGGGCTACTTCCGGCGCCCGCAGCAAGCAGGTAACAGCCGCGGCCACGCCAACGACCACCGGCACCCAGAGCTCCACCCCGGCAGCCACCACACCGACCGTCCTCACCGACCTTGAGGCCGGGGTTCAGCAGATCCAGCTGCAAGCCCAGATTGCGGTCGAGGCGCTGCTCGGCGCGCTCAACGAACCTTCTTTGACGCTGACCGGGCGCCCGTTGCTCGGCAACGGCACAAACGGGATCACCAACGCGCAAGGCGTTGGTACTGCCGGTGGCGCCGGAGGGTGGCTGTTCGGTAACGGAGGGACCGGCGGGACCAGCACCGCCGCCGGAGTGGTCGGCGGTGCTGGCGGCGACGCCGGGCTATTCGGCTTCGGCGGCACCGGCGGCGTGGGCGGAGCGGGCGCAGCCGGCGGCGCCGGTGGAACCGGCGGATGGCTGTTCGGCAACGGCGGCACCGGCGGTGCCGGCGGCACGCAGGGCATCGGTGGGACCGGCGGCAACGCAGTGTTGCTCGGCTTCGGCGGGACTGGCGGTGTGGGCGGATGGGGCAGCGCCGGCGGAACCGGCGGAACCGGCGGATGGCTGTTCGGCAACGGCGGCACCGGCGGTGCCGGCGGCCCGCTCGCGATCGGCGGAACCGGCGGCAACGCTCGACTGTTCGGATTCGGTGGGGCCGGCGGTGTCGGAGGTGAACTCGCCCAGGGCGGCGTGGGCGGAACCGGTGGAATGTGGCTCGGCGCGGGCGGCTCAGGAGGGGCCGGCGGAGTCCTCGGCACCGGCGGTGCCGGCGGATATGGCGGCTTGGTGGGTTGGCGAGGTGCCACTGGCTCGGCAGGCGGGCCGCCCACGATCACGCTGACCTACTCGCCCTCCGTCAACTACACGACCGTCGGTGTTTCGGTTGGCGGTGGACCCGTCGTTCAGGTCGAAGTCGACACCGGTTCATACGGTTTCGTCATCCCCATCACGCAGGTCAATGCTGCCAATATCGGGCAACCCACCGGTGAGACGGGGTTGATCGAATACGGCGACTGGGGCCGGTTCTACTACACCGTCTACAACACTCCGGTTGATTTCGGCAATGGAATCATCACCGCCCCCACCAACATCGGTGTCATCGACCGCGTATCGGAATCGACCGACAACGGCCAAACTTGGCACGACGTACCACAATCCGAGTGGTCTGAGGCTAAGTACGCGGCCGCGATCAACCCGACCATGGGTGTCGGCGCGTTTACCGCCCAGGGCGGCATCTCCAGCCCCGTCAAAGCGCTGCCCGGTGTTCTCGGTCAAGGGCTGTTGTTCAACGCAGGTGGGAGCCAGCTGACATTCGGGCCCAACACGGGAACTCCGGTCACCTCGGTTCCCGCCTGGTGGTACACGACGCTCGCCGTCCAGGTCAGCTACAACGGTGAGCAGACGCCAATCCAGGTGTTGGAAAACGACGCGACGATCGACAGCGGAGGCAACGGCGGCGGCGTTCCACTAGCCAACCTGCCGTCGAACCTGTCCAATTTGGCTGTGAATGACTATCTGCCGGTGGGAACGGTCATTTCGTTCTATACCGCCGGTGGCACGCTGTTATTCACCACACAGGTGACTCAGGCGGATTACGACGCCGGCAATGTCCCGATAGTCATCGACGCGAACCTGGGCGCCAACACCGGTATCGCGCCCTTCCTGCAGGGCCCGATCTACTTCTCGTACACCCCAGCCGACGGTGGGACGGCAACCTGGAACTACTCACCGATCCCGCTGACCTCAGCGCAACTGGCGGTCTAGCGGGATGGGGTAAGGCCGGCTGAACAGCTCAACCGGCCTTACCTCACCGAGCACCGCTGACCGCAGATGACAACAGAGAACGCGCTCACTTCTCGTAGTGCAGTCCCGTTGCCGGATTACGGTCGGTGACGCAGTAGGTGACGACCCCGTCCAGTACGGTCCAGATCGGGTTCGTCTGAACGACCTTGGCCCCGGCGGCGACGTGGCGCTCGGTCTCAGCGGGGCGATCAGAGACAGCCCAGTCGAGGTGAGCGCGCACCGTGCCGGTGGCCTCGCCGAGTCGCTGCAAGATGATCCGCAATGGGGCGCCGGAGGGACGGATCAGGAAGGCGTACTCGGACAATCCGGGAATTGTCTGCGTCTCCCAGCTGGTCAGGGAGCTCCAAAACTCTGACTCGGTCTCCCAATGCTCCTGCGGGATGTCGATCGAGACCTGGTCGACGAGGCTGGTGTGCCCGCCGGGCCATTGACTCGGCACGGATGAGATCGGGGCGCAATCACCGACGAGCCGAAACGACAGGCCGCCAGGCGATCGGCCCACGACCGGGTCGGCGCCGTCGTCGATGGTGGCACCCGACACCAGCACCTGTGTGATGGCGGCCGCGACATCCGGGACATGGACGTCCAGCTGCACCCCACTTGGACCAGCGGCCAGCCGCTGCGCCTTCAGGAAGCCGATGCCCTGCGACAACGGGTATCCGGTCAGCTCACGCCACAACGCCACTCCGTCGTCGTAGTCGCCGTCGGCGAAACCGAGGGACGCACTCACCCAGGTCACGCGCGAATTCCCAAGCGGTGTAAGACCTTCGGGTTGCTTCCGTAACCTTCTTCGTCGCTGCCAGCCACGGTTCTTCATTATCAAGATCGACACCGACCTTGACGACACTAAAAATCACCGCTGCGGTAAGTCCACCGCGCGATGACGGCTCAGCTGGATGCGAGTCGAGTGATCAGCCCCCGGTCGCCATCCACCCTGACGCGATCGCCGGTCTTGAGCACCTGGGTGGCCACCAGTGTGTTCACGACACAGGGCAGCCCGTACTCCCGCGCCACGACCGCGCCGTGGGATACCGAACTTCCGATGTCGGTGACCAGCGCGGCGATCACGGTGAAGTACGGAGTCCAGCCCACATCGGTAACGGGCGCGACGAGGATCTCCCCGCGCCGCACGTCACGCGCATCCTGGATCGACTTCGCCACGCGCACAATGCCCTCCGCTGTCCCCCGGCTTGCCGGCCGCCCCACGATCTGGTCTCCGGTGGCGGCCTGCGGCCGAGCGAGGACGGGTTCGGGCCGGCCGACTGAGACGTCCTCGAACTCCAGCGCCTGCTGGAACGGCAGCGCATCGCGGCGCTGGCGCGCATGCTGCACAAGGTCCGTGATGTCCGCGCCGCCCACCACTGTGGCCAATTCGGTGCGGTCGAAGAAGAACACCAGATCAGCGTCCGGAAGGCGACCGGACTCGGCCAACACCTCACCCAGATGGCGGTATCCGAGCTTGAGCCGGTGTGCCATCAGCGCCATCTTCGACTTAGTCTCCTCCCGTCCGCGGGCTCCACCCTGGGCCAGGCGTGCCAGCAGTCGGACCGTCCGCGGACGGGGTGCATCGACAACGTCGCGCGGTGGAACCGCCCGCGGGGAGTCACGGACCGACTGCACCATGACCTGCATCATCGAACCGAGCCCCTCGGCGTCCTCGGCCCACGCGGGATCCCGCATGCACAGTTCGCGGTACCCGCGGTGGCCATGTCGAATCAGGAACTGCCGCAACGCCGCAGCTCCAGGGCTGTCCGCGGTGCGCAGGCGGGTCAGCGCATCCGCCGGTGTCGCGGCGAGGAACCGCTCGGCGGCGGTGTCGTCGGCGGCGACCTCACGCACCACCGCATGCAATTCATCGACCATCATGGCGCTCTCGACGTCGGCAGCACCCGCCATGAGCCGGGCCGCTTCGGCTTGCCCCTCGTTCGCATCGCGGCCACTCTTGACGGCGCTGCGCACCAGATAGCTTTCGAGCACATTCGCGCCCACCGCCGCTCGTGACGAGGATCGGACGTGGACAAGTGTGACGTGGCAGTACAGGTCGACGCCTGAATCCAACTGTTTCAGAACCCGTTTGGCGTCACGACTGGTCGGTATGGGGAACGCGGCGATCTGATCTCCGAGGCGGCGGATCGCGGGCCCGGCGAACAGCGAATAAGACATGAGCCGGACCGTGTTGATCAGTTTGGGAATAAACGGCTTTGGCGGTTTGGCCTCAAGTTCATCGACCACCCGGCCGCAGATCGACGTGGAGAACTGCTCCAACGAATTTCCGAGAATGCCCGAGCTGAGCGCCGTCCCTTCCGTCATGTTCAAGAACATGTGCCCGTAGAAGTAGCCCACTTGCAGCCACGGCTTGGCGTAGCGTTCCTGCGCCCGCGCAACCACTTGGGTCATCTGCATTGCGTAGTCGATCGCATGCCCCGACACCGACGCAGTGAGTGGACAGAAGGCCCCTGGCATCATCTCGCCGATGTTGCACCGGGTGTAGACGTGCGTGGGTCCGGCCACCGGAGTGTCCATCTCATTGAGGTCTCCTGGCAGCGTGGTGATCGGCCGGGCCTGCAGCCACCAGAGCTGCCCGGCGTTGTCGATCGCCCATTCCAGATCCATTGGCCGGCCCCAGTGCCTTGCGGCGCGCACTGCGCCGGCGCGGATCTGCGCGACTTCTTCGTCGGATAGCACGGCCACTTCACCGACCTCACGTACCGCCTGGGCGCCATCTGAGCTCAGCACGAGATGGTCGGAGAGCGCGGAGCCATCGACGAGTGCCTCACCTAGTCCGGCGATGGCATCGATGACCATGAGATCCCGGCGGCCGGTTGTGGGGTCTGCAGTGAAGACGACTCCGGCCGCGCGCGCATCGACCATCTGTTGGACAACCACATGCATGGTGACCGGTCCGGCGTCGGCGTCGAGGCTGCCGTAGGAGGAGGCTCGTTCGGACCCGACGGATTCAGCGCACTGCCGGACTGCCGCGGTAAAACCCTCAAGCGAATCGACGCCGAGCACAGTGTCGTACTGTCCGGCGAAGGAATGCTCGACCCCGTCCTCTCCCGTAGCCGAGGACCTGACGGCTACCGGAGACGCACCTGATGCCCGCATCCGGGTGAAGCGGTCCGCCACCGCCTCCGGAAGAGGAAGCGGCGAGGCATGCGCGATGACGAAACCCGTTGGGACGGAATGCCCGAGACGCTTCAGCTCGGCCAGCCCCAGGGCCTTTCCGCCGAGTCGGTCATCGACTATCTCGTCGAACTCAATTGTTGTGGTGTGCATTCTCAGCCCAACGCGTCGATGATCTCGGCCAGTGCTTGCACGGCGATAGGCCCGGGTTGATAGAGACAGATCCGTTCCGAAACACCGTCGACGCGGTCTCGGATGTGCGCGGCAACCTCGGCCGGGGTGCCACAGGCGGCGATCGTGTGCAGCATCTCGTCGTCGATCAGCGTGGCCATCTCCTGCCAGCGGCCCTGCTTGGACATGGCGTTCAGTTCGGGTTGCAGATCGCCCCAACCATGAGCATCCAGCACCGGCCGGTAGGCGGGCGTGGAGCCGTAGAACGCCAAGAGCATCCGCGTCGAGGTGTGATCCTCACCAACCGACACGATGATCTCCGGTACCACCGCCAACTCGTCGGCGTCTCGTCCTGCAGCCGCCAAACCCTCGCGAACAGCGGGCATCGTCTTGTCGTGCAGGAATCGCTTCGACCCGAACGGCATCACCAGCAGTCCGTCGGCCACTTCGGCGGTTGCCCGGGTCATCCGCGGGCCCAGCGCTCCGAGGTAGATCGGCGGTGGCCCGAACGGGTTCGGCCCAGGATTGAACGTCGGGGTCATCAACGTGTGCCGGAAGAACTCGCCGCGGTAGTCGAGTCGCTCGCCGGTGTTCCAGGCGGCGAAGATTGCCCGCAGCGCTCCAACCATCTCTTTGATGCGGGCCACCGGGTGATCGAATTCGGCGCCGTAGCGTTTCTCGATCTGCGCGCGGATCTGCGTGCCGAGACCGAGGATGAAGCGACCCTCGGAGATCTCTTGAAGATCATTCGCCTGATGTGCCAGCTGTATCGGATTGCGGGGCAAGGCAATAGCCACGTTGGTCATCAGGTCCAAGCCCTTGACCGTCGAGGCCAATACCAGCGGGCTGAACACCTCCCGCGGACCCTCGAAGGTGAATACTCCGGCGGCTCCTGCTTCCCGCAGAAGTGCCGCCCTTTCCACCGCATCAGTTGGGCTGAACAGTGCTGTCATGACCTTCACGGCGTCGCCCCTGCCGAGACGTCGGTCCAGTCGTTGAAGCCCGACGGGTGGTGCGGACCGATGACGGCGTGTTCGAACAGTCCCACCCCCTGCTGTGTGCTGCCATCGGGTTCGGTGCAGACGGCACGACCGACATGGTCGATCAAACTGAACGGGGCTCGCGCCATCACGTCGGGGTCGGTCAGGTCGTAGGAGACGCGGCCAGCCGACGGCCCGCCCTTCCACGTGCCGTGCGCCCAGGACGAGTCCCCGCCGTATCCGGAACCAAAAGCGATGGGCGCGAACAGCTTCGACTCGACATCAACCTGCAGTCGGGCACCGGACCGCGTGAGCATCTCAATGTGTGCGCCATAGGGGATCCGGGTTCCTGGCGTGTAGTGGATCGTTGCCCGCACACCGTCGAGCTGTTCGACCCTGCCGTCTCGCCAGCGTCGGGTGCAGTCATACAGACTGCGATGACCGTCCGGATCCTCCTGGATGATCAGGAAAATCTGGTAGTCGTCGAACGCCAGGGGCAGATACAGCCACCACATTCCGCCGAATGCGGTGTCCGGCCGACCGGCCGGCTCCGGCTCGCCGATGGGCCGGATTCCCCACGACCTGTCGCGGCTGCCCACCGAGGTGGCGGGTGTGACGTTCAGCCGGTCGCCATCGACGTCGATCCACCCCTCCCAGCTGCCAAGCTGGGCAAAACGGCAGGCCTGCAACGTCACTCGGCGTTCGGAATGCATCGAATGCGGATGCTCCAACGCGGCCGGGAACAGCCCGCGCCACCGCAGATCAGCCGAGATGCCTTCGGTTTCGGTGATGGTGAGGTGCAGTTCCTGCAAAGGCTCGACGACGTCCAACCGGTACCCATTCACATTCTGACTGAGCCGATCACCGTCGATCGCGTCACTGAAACGGACGGCGGTTTGAGCATCTCCGCGCCGGATCACGACATACGCATCCTTGACGCCCAGGCGCGGGTAGTAGCCGATCCCGGTCAGCGCCATGAAGCGGCCTTCGCGGTCAAGCACATTGAAGTACGAACGGTCGTAGAAGTTACGGTCAGAGGTGGCCGGGGCGCTGATGGGCACCGGCGCCTGGTGAATCGGGTACTCATCGAGCGGACTCAGGAACACACGGCTCTCCAATATCAATACGATGCGGACTATATTGTAATTATGAGAACAGATCGACCCGAGGATGACAAGGGACCAAGCCGGTCGTCCGCGGGACGACCACGCGACAGCAAGATCGACGCCGCGATCATTCGCGCCACCCGCGATCTACTGCTCGAGACGGGCTACCCCGCGCTATCGCTGTCTGCGATAGCCGCTCGCGCGGGCACCACGACCGCCGCCATTTATCGGCGCTGGTCGGGTAAAGCACAACTCGTTCACGAAGCGATACTCCCAGCCGAAGTGATGGCCATGCCAAGTGCTTCTGGCGACATCAAGGAGGACATCCGAGCGCTCGTGGAGGCGACGCGGACCATGTTCGACCGTCCGGAAGTCCGAATCGCCCTGCCGGCATTGATCGCCGATACCGTCGCTGATCCCGACGTGCACAGCAGAATGACCTCTCGATTCGCCGGAAGCCTCGCAACCTTTCGAACCAGAATCGACAAGCACACGGACCCGCCTGCTGACGAAGGCGAGCTGCCCCTGCTCGCCGAAGTCGTGGTCGGCAGCGCGATTTTCCGCATCATCGTGCGCCACGATGCCCCGCTGGATGAAGCGTGGGCCGACGACCTGACCAACCTGGTCAGCTCCGGCTGGGCCTCGATGTCACGTGGTTCGAGTTCTGGGTAGGACGTCATGATCCCGTCCTCTGTCATACGGAGTGGGGCGGCTGCCTTCAGATCGGGCATCACATGGTTCAGCTAAAAGGCGCCCGAGTACCCCTTGGTGATCAGGAGTTCAGCGGTGGCCTGCCACAGTCGTTGTCGGGTGGCAGGGTCGTTGGCCGGCGCGACGGGCGTGACGAGGTGAGCAGTCTTGCCCGAGTAGTAGCCCCCTGACTTCAGGCCGTTTTCGGTGGCGATGCGCACGATGAGGCCGGCGCCGTTATGCGGGTTGCCGATGTTGAGGGCGCGCAGGATGCGTTCCAGTGGTGCCGCGAAACGCAATTCGCGCCCCAGGCCGGTGGTGTTGTAGCCGGGATTGAGGCACATTGCGCTAATGGCGGTGTTGGCGAGTCGTTCAGCCAGTTCGACGGTGAACATGATGTCGAGCAGCTTGGTCTTGCCGTAGATCGGCGACGACTGCAGAGCCGTGAAGGGCTCGGTGTCGGTGAGATCTTCCGGTATTCGCAAGGTGCCGTGGCGGCGCGACGCCTCGGAGGCGACCGTGATGACCCGGGCGCTGTCGGCGCGCCGCAGTGCCGGCAGAACGGTGCCGGTGAGCAGCCACGGTGCAAGATAGTTGACGGCGACCATTTCCGGTAGTCCGTCGACGGTGGTGCGTTGACTCATGGTGTGCACGCCGGCGTTGTTGATCAGCAGATCAACGCAGGCAAAGCGGTCGTTGATCTCGGCACCCGCGCGCCGCGTGCTGGCCAGATCTGCGAAGTCTGCGGTCACGACGTCCAGAACCGTTTCTGGTGCTACCTGCCTGATCCGGCGCATCGTCGCCTCGGCACGCTCTCTGCTCCTGGCGGTGAGCACGAGGTGTGCGCCGCGCCGCGCCAGGTCGATAGCGGCCAGCTCACCGATGCCACTTGTGGCGCCTGTGATCACGACGACCGGCGCTTCAGGCTGTGCCGGACTCCACGAATCCCTGTGTGCCTGCACTCTTGAGCTCCCTTTCCCCGCAACCTCGAAGTCCGCCCAGGTCAGCCGTGGCGACCGAATCAGAATTACACACTCAGTTCAAGAGTAGACTGCGTCTATGTTCATCTCGTCATCTCCGATGGGCACCGCGGAGTCGCCGCCGGGATTGCGGGAACGAAAGAAGTTGCAGACGTGGCGCGACATTCGCGCCGCGGCCATACGCCTCCTGAGAGACCACGATTTTGCCGATGTCAGCGTCGACATGATCGCTGCCGAGGCGAACGTGTCACGGGCGACGTTCTTCAACTACTTCGCCTCCAAAGACGCTGTGGTGTTCGACGCAGATCCCGAGGAACTCGCGGCCTACAGATCGCTCCTCGACACTCGACCCGACCACGAACCGGTCTGGACATCTCTCCAACAGATTCTCGTCGCCACGGTCGACTCGGCCAGCGAACAAATAGTCGTGCAGCACCATGTGCTGCAACGCAACCCAACATTGGCCGGCGGCGGCCGCACCTACGGCGACCAGTTTCGCCATACCCTGATCCAGTGGGCGACCCAGCGAGCCGTAGCAGCTGGAAGCACTGAATTTCAGGCCGCCCTGATGGTCGCCACAGCGGATGCCGCAGCGACCACCGCCTATCGATTCTGGGATCCCGCCAGCGGCACTCAAGCACTGCGCGACCTCATCACCGCAGCCTTCGGAACGACAGCCCCATACTCGTCGAGCTGAGCGTGATGTTCTGGAGAATTGATCGAGGGTGGTTAGGCGGCGAGGACCGCGGCGCCGTACCAATGACACAGCAACAGAGCAACTTCCACGTCGAGCCGGTCATCGGTGATCGGTCGGCCGCGGCGCTCGATCGCCCGCGCCACTCGATACTTCACCGAGTTGAAGTGCAGGTGCAGCTCGCCCGCGGCGCCCTTGAAGCTCGATCCTGCGCGTAGGAACACCCGCAGGGTCTCGCGGAGCCGTTCGTCTGCCGCACCGGCCGACGCCAGCGGTCCGAGGACCTCGGCTACCCAGATACGCACTTCATCCAGATTGCCGCCGGCCAAGCCGGCCAGCATCAGCCCCGACTCGGCGGCGCTCACCAACCGGCCAGGGCCGGCACCCGCCGCGGCCAACACCGCACGGGCAACCTGCGCCTGTCGGTGCGAACGGCGAAACCCCGCCACCCCCGGTAACGGCCGGCCCGCGGCGACGTGCAGCGGCGCGCCGGCGGGAGCAGGCAGCACCGGGATGGATTCGGACTCCACCGGTATCCACGCCCACCCCGTCAAGCGGTCCGCCGAAACGAACAGCACGCGGTCACCGGCCCCCACTGCGGCGGCGTAGTCGTGCACGTACCGCTCCATGACACCGAGCTCGTCCTGATCATCGGATTCGTCGAACCACAGCACCAGAGCCAGGTGGGTTCTCCGCAACGGATAGCGCACCGCCGTCGAGGTCGCGTCGAGGTCGACGTCGTCGTCGCCCTCCAGAATGCCCCGAATCACCTCTGCCTGCAGACGGTTTCGACTTTCTTGCCAGCGGTCGTATTCGTTCTGATAAGTGGTGAGCACCTGCTGGGTGATCCAATCGATATAGCGGAATGTCACGGCAAGGATCTCCTCGAAGACATCGAGCTGGCGTTGCACGTCCAGTTCGGAGTCGCGGATCTCCTTGAGCAGGATCTTGAGCACCTCCTGGTGGCCGATCCGGTAGGCGCGCACCAGCGCATTGGCCGACACGTCCCGCTGGGCAAGCCGCCGCGCGTATTCCAGGGCGGCCGTCGGTGCTTCCACGTGCTCCACCGGGATGCCGTGGCGGATCGCCGAGAACACAGTGTCGATGTTCGCGGCGACGTTGTCCCGCATCAATTGCACCAGCTGCGCGTCGCCTTGCAGGTCGGCGACCTCATCCAGCAGGAGGCGCTGGGTTTGGGCCGTGACCTCGTCGAGCTTCACGGCCAGCCGACCCACCACCGCCGCTGCGGATTCAGCCACTGAATCGCCGGCACCAGGTTGGACCATTCCCGTGACCCTACTTGTCTTCAGGAGACAAAGAAGATCAGTTGGTTGGTGTCCTGAGGACGTTGTTTGCGGTTCGACGGGTTCTTAGCGTTGTTCTAGACGGTTCGCAGCGCGGCCCGCCGTCACCGACAGCCCTGGAGCAGCCCATGTCCATCGCAGCAGAACTCGACGACACGGCGACGGAATTGTCCGGGCGCCGCCCGTTGCCGGACCCGGGCGCCCCGGTACCCAGGCTTGCCGTCCCGACCGTGGCGCTGCTGGTGGTGGGGTGGGCCGCATTCCTGGGGTCGTCGGTCGGGTATGTCCAGGGCTGGATGCCCGCTTGGGCGACCATCGCGGTGAATGCCGTGGTCACCTTCGTGATGTTCACCGTGAGTCACGACGCCATCCATTACGCCATCAGCAGCACACGCTGGGTCAACCGCCTGGTCGGTCGAATGGCCTGGCTGCTGGTGGTGCCGGTCATCTCCTTCCCCACCTACGCGTTCGTCCATATCGAGCACCACCGGCACTCCAACGACGACGAGAAAGACCCCGATGCCTGGGCCTCACATTCCCGTTGGTGGCAGATGCCGCTGCGCTGGCCCTTCCCCGAGGTGTTGTACGGCGGGTTCATCCTGCGCAACCTGCGGAGCCGACCGAAGCCCGAGGTCGCCGAGACGCTGGGACTGCTGACCCTGTGCTTGGTGGGGCTGACCGTCGCGATCGGCACCGGAAATCTCTTGACGCTGGCGGTGGTGTTCCTGATCCCCCAGCGCATCGGGCTGATCGTCCTGGTGTGGTGGTTCGACTGGCTGCCGCATCATGGGCTGGCCGACACCCAGCGCAGCAATCGCTACGGCGCGACCCGGGCCCGCGTGGGCATGGAGTGGCTGTACACCCCGCTGATGCTCGCGCAGAACTACCACCTGGTGCACCACCTGCACCCGTCGGTGCCGTTCTACCGGTACCGGGAAACCTGGCACCGCAACGAAGAGGCCTACCTGGAGCGCGATGCCGCGATCACCACGGTCTTCGGCCAGCACCTCAACCCAGCGGAGTACCGGGAGTGGAAACGGCTCAACAGCAAGCTCGGGCGGGTGGTGCCGGTCTATATGCCGCCGCGGTCCAGCGCCCCGCACGCGGTACTGCACCGCATCCCGGTGGCGTCGGTAGACCCGATCACCGACGACAGCACCCTGGTCACCTTCGCGGTGCCGGAAGCGCTGCGCGATGAGTTCCGATTCGAACCTGGCCAGCACGTAACCGTTCGCACTGATCTCGGTGGGGTAGGAGTTCGCCGCAGCTACTCGATATGTGCGCCCGCCACCCGCGCCCAGCTGCGGATAGCGGTCAAACACATTCCCGGGGGCGCTTTCTCGGGTTTCGTTGCCAACCGACTCCAGGCCGGTGACGTGCTGGAGCTGATGACCCCCACCGGCCGGTTCGGCACTTCGCTGGATCCGCTGGCACGACGGCACTATGTGGGCCTGGCGGCCGGGAGCGGTATCACACCGGTGCTGTCGATCCTGGAAACGGTGCTGGAGGTGGAGACCGCGAGCCGGTTCACCCTGATCTACGGCAACCGCACCAAGGACTCGACGATGTTCAGGCACGACCTCGCCCGGCTGGAATCCCGTTACTCCGACCGGCTGGAGATCAGACACGTGCTGACCGACGAGCCGCTGCACACTCCTGAGTTTCGCGGCCGCATCGACGGGGCCAAGCTCCAGCGGTGGCTGACCAGCGACCTGCGGCCCGACACCGTCGACGAGTGGTTCCTGTGCGGCCCGATCGGTATGAGCACCGACGCTCGGGACACGCTGATCGGCCACGGTGTCGCCGTCGAGCGGATCCACCTGGAGCTGTTCACCGGCTACCCCCGCGGCGCCGTAGCCAATGGCGACTACGAGGCTGCCACGGTTACCTTCACACTGTCCGGACAGCAGGCGACCGTCGATCTGGCACCCGGAGACTCCATTCTGGAAGGCGCTTTGCAAAGCCGGAGTGACACCCCCTATTCGTGCATGGGTGGCGCCTGCGGCACGTGCCGAGCCAAGCTGGTCGCCGGCACCGTCGAGATGGATCAGAACTTTGCGCTCGGGCCCGCCGAACTCGATGCGGGCTATGTCCTGACGTGTCAGGCGCATCCGACAAGCCCGACCGTCTCCGTCGACTACGACGCGTAACCGGCTGCCACCCGGTGGCGTCCTAGGAACTGAGCTCGTTGCCGCGCAGCGGTATCTTTGTCGTCTGCACCCGTCCCCTATGTCGTCGACACCGTCGCGCGGGCAGGTGACGGTGGCTTGAGCACGGACGAGCCGTATCGCCGCAGGCCAGGCACCATCGGCGGATGTCTTGTGACCCGCTGCGCACCGACAGGGATGCGCTAGACGTCGGGCCGGCCGTCTACCATTCCTCCGGCACACCTCCCGGCATCGATGGAAAGGACGAGCAGTGAGCTACACGGCCGCCGACATCACCGAGCTCGACGATGTCCAGCACACACGTCTGCGGCCGGCGGTGAACCTTGGTCTGGACGTGCTCAACACCGCGTTGCGCGAGCTGGTGGATAACGCGATCGAAGAGGTCGCCGATCCCAGCCACGGCGGGTCCACTGTGACGATCACCCTGTATGCCGACGGATCGGTCAGTGTCGCTGACGACGGCCGCGGCTTGCCCGTCGACTCTGACCCGGTGAACGGGAAGAACGGCATCGTCAAGACACTGGGCACCGCGCGGGCCGGCGGCAAGTTCTCCGCGCATGCCGACGCTGCCAGCACGGGTGCCGGTTTGAACGGAATCGGCGCCGCCGCAGCGGTGTTCATCTCTGCACGAACCGACGTGACGGTGCGTCGGGCCGGGAAGACCTACCTGCAGAGTTTCGGCGGCGGCTACCCCGGCGTCTTCGAGGGCAACGACTTCGACCCGACCGCCCCGTTCACCCGCGCCGACGCGCAGAAACTGCGCGGCACAGGCAACCGCAAGCCCGACGCGCACGGCACCACGGTACGGATTTTGTTCGACCCGGCCGTTGTCCCCGACTCCAGCGTGGACATCAACGAGGTGCTGCTGCGAGCCCATGCCGCGGCACGGATGTCGCCGGGGGTGCACCTGCTCGTGGTCGACGAGGGCTGGCCCGGCGACGAGGTCCGGCCCGAGCTGATCGAGCCGTTCAGCGGCCCGTGGGGCACCGACGCGCTCCTGGACCTCATGTGCGCCGCCGCCGGCACCCCGGCGCCGGCGTTGCGGGCTGCCGTGGAGGGCCGCGGTGAATACACCACCGGCCGCGGCCCGACGCCGTTCCGCTGGTCGCTGACGGCCGGGCCCGCGGAGCCCGCCACGGTGGCCGCCTTCTGCAACACGGTGCGCACCCCGGGCGGCGGATCTCATCTGAGCGCCGCGGTAAAAGGGCTGTCCGAAGCATTGGCCGACCGTGCTTCCCGGATCCGCGACCTGGGCCTGGCCAAAGGCGAGGACGGCCCGGAGCCGCAGGATTTCGCCGCAGTCACAGCGCTGGCCGTCGATACCCGTGCGCCGGACGTGTCATGGGACTCCCAAGCCAAGACCGCCGTGTCCTCGCGGTCGCTGAACGTGGCGATGGCCCCGGACGTGGCGCGCAGCGTCACCGTCTGGGCGGCCAACCCCGGCAACGGCGACGCAGTGACGCGGTGGACCCAGCTGGCGCTGGAGGCGGCCAGGGCGCGGCGCAGCGCCGAGGGCGCCAAGGCCAGGTCGCGGGCGGCGTCGAAAGCCAAGGGCCTCGGCACCAATCTGTCGCTGCCGCCGAAGCTGCTACCCAGCCGAGAGACCGGGCGCGGCTCAGGTGCCGAGCTGTTCCTGTGTGAGGGCGACTCGGCATTGGGCACCATCAAAGCGGCGCGCGACGCCACGTTCCAGGCGGCCTTCCCGTTGAAAGGCAAGCCGCCCAACGTCTATGGATTCACCGTGAGTAAGGCGCGGATCAAAGACGAATTCGATTCGATCGAACGGATACTCGGCTGCGGCGTCCGGGACAACTGCGATCCGGAATCCTGTCGCTACGACCGGATCTTGTTCGCCTCCGACGCAGACCCCGACGGCGGCAACATCAACTCCAGCCTGATCTCGATGTTCCTGGACTTCTACCGACCGCTCGTCAAGGCCGGGATGGTCTACGTGACGTTGCCGCCGCTGTTCGTAGTCAAAGACGGGCAAGAGCGGATCTACTGCCAGGACGAGTCCGAGCGCGATGCCGCCGTGGCCCAGTTGAAGGCCACCTCCAAACGCAAAGTGGAAGTGCAGCGGAACAAGGGTCTCGGTGAGATGGATGCCGACGACTTCTGGAACACCGTGCTGGATCCTCAGCGGCGCACCGTGATTCGGGTGCACCTCGACGACGGGGATCCGAAACTGCACCACACCCTGTTCGGCGGGCCGCCAGAGGGCCGGCGTACGTGGATGGCCGATGTCGCCTCCCGCGTCGACACCCTTGCTCTTGACCTCAGCTAGGAGAACCCGTGACCGCCACCCTGGACGTTCCTGAGCAGAATCCGGATCTGGTGCTCAAGCAGAGCGCCGATGACTACTGGAACCACTATCAGCTGACCTTCGCGCTCTACAGCGTCAGCGACCGCGCCATCCCGTCGGCCTTCGACGGACTCAAGCCGGGCCAACGCCGCCTGCTGTACCAGATGTATGACTCCAGGCTGCTACCCGGCAACAAGCCGCAGAAGTCCTCGAAGGTCTGCTCGGCCGTCACCGGCAACTTGCACCCGCATGGCGGGGCATCGATGTACGGGGCCGCGGCGCTGATGGCGGCCGAGTTCCAGCGTGTGAAAGTCATTGACGGACAAGGGGCATTCCCTCGCATTCAGGGAGACATCCCCGCCGCCGACCGCTACACCGAGATGCGGTTGTCGGCACCCGGTGCGGCGTTGACCGCCGAACTCGCCGACCACGCCGTGCCGATGGTCCCGACCTTCGACGGCGAGTGGACTGAGCCGACAGTGCTGCCCGCCCAGTGGCCGGTGCTGCTCTGCAACGGCGCCGTCGGCATCGCCGAAGGCTGGGCCACCAAGGTGCCGGCACACAATCCACGCGAGATCATGGCCGCCTGCCGGGCGCTGTTGAAAACCCCGAACATGACCGACGACAGGTTGGTCAAACTCATTCCCGGCCCCGACTGGGGCTGCGGAGCCACCGTGGTCGGAGAGACAGGGCTGCGGGAATACATCACCACTGGTCGCGGGCAGTTCACGGTGCGCGGCACAGTGTCTGTCGAGGGCAAGAATGTCATCGTCACCGAGCTACCGCCCGGTGTCGCGAGTAATACCGTCCAAGAGAGGATTCGAGCACTCGTCGAGTCCGGCGAAATGTCCGGCGTGGCGGACATGTCCGATCTGACCGACCGGCGCAACGGGTTGCGGATCGTGGTCACCGCCAAACGCGGGCACAGTGCCGAGCAGATCCGCGAACAGCTGCTCGCCCTGACACCGCTGGAGTCCACCTTTGCCGCCAGCCTCGTCGCCCTCGACGAGGATCGGGTGCCACGCTGGTGGTCGGTGCGGGAACTGATCGGTGCGTTCCTGCACCTTCGCGATTCGGTGGTACTGCGGCGCAGCGAGTACCGGTTGGACAAGGTCACCGACCGGCGTCACCTGGTGTCCGGTCTGATGCAGATCCACCTCGACATTGATGCTGCCGTCGCGGTCATCCGAAGCTCCGATACCGTCGACGAGGCACGCACTGGGCTGCAGGAGCGGTTTGCGATCGACGCCGTTCAGGCCGATTACGTTCTGGCGTTGCAACTTCGGCGTCTTACCAAACTCGACGTGATCGAGCTGCAGGCCGAAGCGGAGAAGCTGGACGCCGAGTTCGCCGAGCTGACCGAGTTGGTGAGCAACCCCGATGCGCGTCGGGTGGTGATCGACAAGGAGCTGGTCGAGACTGCAAAACTGTTCAAGGGACCCGAGTTCGACCGCCGGACCGTGCTGGACTTCGACGCCACCCCCGTGTCGGCGAGCGCCGACGAAGACGGCGCCCGCGAACGAAAAGTCAACGCCTCGTGGCGACTTGACGACCGCGGTGTGTTCTCCGACAGCCACGGTGAGTTGCTCACCTCGGGACTGGGTTGGGCGGTGTGGGCCGATGGACGCGTCAAGTTCACCACCGGCGGCGGTTTGCCGTACAAGATCCGCGACATCCCGGTCGCGCCGGATATCACCGGGCTGGTGCGGTCAGGAGTGCTCCCGCCCGGCTCCCATTTGGCGCTGGTGACCCGACGCGGGAAGGTGCTGCGCATCGACCCCGCCGCGGTGAACCCGCAAGGCGCGGCCGGCAACGGTGTGGCCGGCGTCAAACTGGCCGCCGACGGCGACGCTGTGATTGCCGCCTTACCGCTGACGTGCGAGAACGGTGAATCCATTCTGTCAATCTCCGAAAAGGCTTGGAAGGTCACCGAAGTCGCCGATATCCCGGTGAAAGGCCGTGGCGGCGCCGGCGTCGGGTTCCACCCGTTCGTCAACGGTGAGGATGCCCTGCTTTCGGTGTCGAGCTCTGCGAATGGGTTCGCCCGCGGTGGGAAGCCGGTACGGGCCGAGAAGCGCGCGAAGGCCTCGATCAAGGGATCCGGCAGTGATGTGGCGCCTGCCGGCTAGTGCAGCGACCTTCATGGGGTCGCGCTTGCCGAAGCGGCCGCGCTGGGAATGCCGAGTCCCGCCGGAGGTCAGGGTTGGCCGTCCGTGCGGACCTTTGCCCGTGACGTAGATATGTGAAAGCCTGCCCCGTCCTCCCCGTCGAACGCCTCGATGGCGGCATCGACGTTCAGGTCGGCGTCGAGTGCGTGCGCGCCCTTGAGCGCTGACGTCACGATGGTCACGAAGCACTCGACCATGGTCGCCTTGTCGAACTGCTCGCGGTTGTTCAACCAGTACATGGACGCTTCGTCGATCGCCGCGACCGCAGCACGTCCCATCATCACCCATGCCGGGTTCGCCGCATCGATTCCCAGGACGGCCGCTGCCCTGTCCAGGGCGCGCGACCGCGCCGACTGAAAGACCTCCCAGGCTTCAGGATCGTCTCTGCTGCCGGTCAGTACACGTCGCAAGGCCAAACCGCGGTGATCTGCCAAGTACTGCAAGTGGGCGGCGAAGGCATGGCGCATCTGCTGGGCAGGCGCCAGCGCAGGGTCGATCACGAATGCGGCGTCCATCTGCGTTGCAGCTTCACGCATCGCGGCGAGGTAGATGCCCCGCTTATTGCCGAAGTAGTGGAACAACAGGCCATGGGCAACCCCGGCGCCCTTGGCGATGTCGGTGACCGCCACGTCGTCGTAGTGGCGGTCGGAGAACAAGTCAATGGCGGTGTCGACGAGCCGCTGACGCGTCTGCGCCGCCTGCGCGGCACGCGTGGTGCCCGTTCGCCGATTCGACATCGCGCCCTTTCGGATGATCGCGCGGCCGCCAGTCCGCCTGGGCCTAGAGTGTCCGACCTTATCTGATCTGCGCTCATTGATCCTGAATCACACACTGCGCCCTGACGGACAGATCCCCTCATACCGCCGAGGCGATTCTGACTGATATTCATTGACTTTAAGTCAATAAAAGTTATAGCGTGGCCCAGGTCACGCATAACCGACATCACGCGGCCCGCGGGGGGTGCCGCGTCGCGACTCGACAAGGAGTGTCATGGCCGCCACCAAGAGACTGGCTCACGTCGTCCTACAGACAACCGACTTGACCCGCCTCAAGGACTGGTATCTCCAGGTCCTGGATGCACGTGTCGTATATGAGAACGGGGGCAGCGCTTTTCTGACCTTCGACGACGAGCATCACCGCCTGGCCATCCTGCAGATCCCCGGCCTGACTGAGCGGACCCCGATCACCGTCGGAATGGCGCACTCGGCCTACACCTTCGACACGCTGGCCGATCTGATGGGCAAGTACCGCGACTTGAGGGACGTGGGGATCACACCGCGCGTACCGGTGCAGCACGGCGTGACGACCTCCCTGTATTACCGCGATCCCGACGGCAACATGGTCGAGCTGCAGATCGACAACTTCGACACGCCGGAGGAGGCCACCGCCTACATGGAGGGCCAGGAGTACAACCTCGACTTCATCGGGCCGAGCTTCGATCCAGACCAGATGGACGAGGCACTGGCCGAGGGCACACCACCGGAACACCTCATCACCCGCGACTGGGCGAAGACCACACCGCAGCTCAACGTCGTCGAGCTGATCCTGACGTAGCCCTCACCACCGCCCCTGGCCTTCCATCGACTGCAAGGACCTCCTTCATGCGCATCGCCAACCTCAACGGACGTCTGCATATTCTGACCGCCGACGGTGGTATCGACGTCGAATCTGCCAGCAAAGGAGTGTTTTCCGCCGATCCGCAGGCGATCTACGCTCGTTGGAGAGAATTCCGAGACTGGGCGACCGGCGCTGAACTCACGGCCACCGTTGCCGTAGACCTCAATGCCCTGGGCCCACCCGCCCCGCGGCCACCGCAGGTACTGGCTGTGGGGCTGAACTACCGCGAGCACGCCATCGAAGCTGGCCTAGACATACCCGACGAGCCGGTCGTGTTCACCAAGTTCCCCAGCTGTCTGACCGGCCCCGCGTCGGACGTCGCGGTCGAACCCGGATCCTGGACCGATTGGGAGGTCGAACTGGTGGCTGTGATCAGTCAACGCGCCGAACACGTCCCCGCCGAGGATGCCTGGAACTACGTGGCCGGACTGACCGTCGGCCAAGACATCTCAGACCGACTCCTGCAATTCCGCGGGCCACAACCCCAGCAATTCGACCTGGGCAAGTCCCGTCCGGGCTTCGGGCCGACCGGACCATGGATCGTCACCCCCGACGAACTGTCCGACCCCGACGACCTCACCATCACCTGCACTCTCGACGACGAGCAGATGCAGAAGGCCAGCACCAAGGACATGATCTTTTCGATACCCCAGATCGTCGCGCGCCTCTCGACGATCCTGCCACTGCTGCCCGGTGACGTGATCTTCACCGGCACGCCCGCGGGCATCGGCGCCACCATGAACCCCCCGCGCTGGCTGACGCCGGGACAAACACTGACCAGCCACGTCGAGGGCATCGGCGAGATGCACAATCACATCGTGTCGACCTCAGCACACTCTCCAGCACGCTCTCCCTGAGAAGTGCAGCTCTGCAACGCATTTCCCTGCCCGCCGGACCCAAAGGAACCGTCATGACCACCATCGAGCGCAGCGATATCCGCACCGTCGAGGACGTCCTGGCCCGCATCCGTGACATCGCACCCCTGTTGCAGAAGAACGCCGCCAGCTCCGAGACCGAGCGCCGGGTCTCCGACGAAACCATCACTGCACTCAAGGAAGCCGGAGTCTTCCGCCTGGCCGTGCCCCGCCGCTACGGCGGACTGGAAACCGACCTGCGCACCATGCTCGAGGTGTCGGCCGCTATCGCCGAGGCCGACGGCGGGCCGTCCTGGGTCGCCACACTGTCCAGTATCAACTCCTGGGCCGCCGGACTGGCCACCGTCAAGACCCAGGACGAAGTGTGGGCGGGCGGACCCGACACCATCCTGGCCGGGGTTATCGCGCCGACGGGCAAGGCCCGCAAGGTTCCCGGCGGTTACCAGGTCAGCGGTAGCTGGGCCTACTCCTCGGCCAGCCTGCACGCAGAGTGGGCCTCTGGAGGGGTTCATCTTGTGGACGACGGTGACCAGATCATCGACCAGGGCATGGTCTACCTCCCGAAAGCCGACTTCCGGATCGAAGACACCTGGTATGTCACGGGCATGCGATCCTCGGGAAGCAACACCATCGTCACCGAGGACGTGTTCGTGCCCGAGCACCGGTACACCTCGATGATCCCTATGGTCACCGGGCAGTACATCAGCGACCACCCCGACGCGCCGCTCTACCGGTCGGCCCTGGCGCCAATGCTGGTCATGGTACTCGTCGGACCTCAACTCGGATTCGGTCGCGCGGCTTTGGACCTGGTGATCCGCAAGGGTGCGACGAAGTCGTTGGCCTACACCGTCTTCGAGCAGAATCGGGACTCGGTGGCGTTCCAGCTGCTGGTCGCTGAGGCGGCGATGAAGGTAGAGACCGCACACCTGCACGCCTTCCGCGCAGCCGAGGACGTCATGCGTTACGCCGACGCCGGCGAGTTCCCCGACGTGACGGCCCGCGCACGCGTCCGTGGTGACGCCGCGATCGCGCTGCGCAGCATCAACGACGCCATCAACACCTTACTCAACGCCAACGGGGCCGGTAGCTTCGCCGAAGTCAATGCGATGCAACGCATCTGGCGTGATTCGAACGTCGCCGCCCGCCATGCCGTGATGCTGCCCCAGGTTTCGATGGAGACCTACGGCAAGGCGCTACTCGGTATCCAAGAGCACATCACGCCCATCCTCTGAACCGTCAGTCATGGTCGCTTACTCCCGCACGCACCTGTTGGCGCAGTCGTCGGCGCACGACGCGTCGGACCACCCGGCCGCGGAGGCGTTCGACCGCGCCCGGGTGGCGGACGTGGTTGGCGAATCGCTCCCCCCGATTGCTGGACGCTGCCCTTGATGTCATCGATGCTGGTCTCGAGGAGGAGGTGATCGCGTTTGCGCCAGATGCCGCCGATCATGACCGATTCGACGTTGCCGGGGTGAGCGTGCAATGCCGCGGCAACGGGATCGTGCAGTGGCCACAGATTCAGTCGGCGGGTATCGATGACGACAAGGTCGGCCTGCAGGCCTGGCTGGATACGACCGATCCGGTCGGCCAATCCGAGTGCGCGCGCTCCTTCAATGGTGACCCACGATAACGCCTGTTTTGCCCTGATCTCCAACGACTCCGTCCCGAGCCCCGTGCGCTGGTGTTTCAGGTCATGCGTATGGCCGCGTTGCAGCGCAAGGGTGATGCGGGCGGCGACGAGAACCTCACCGGGCGTGGCGATCTCGGTGTCGGTACCCAACGAGGGGGCCGTACCGATACGCAGCAATTGCCTGGTCAGCGACGTGCAGTGGCCCTGACCTAGCTCGTTCTCGGGGGTCGAGGTGAGACTGACACCGGCATCGGCCAGTCGCTGGACCCAGGCGCCGGTCAACCCGACGCCGTGCACGATGTTGACCCCCGGACCCCACAGACCAGCCACCCCGACGGCCCGCCACCCAGGGTTTGGCGGTCCGGCGCTTTGGTGCATCGAGGCCAGGATTCCGCGCTCGGCGGCGGCGCGCAGATCGGCGATCGCCACCTCCGGTTTGGACAGCTGCGGTCCCTCCACGGCCATCCCCATCGACAGCAGGTCGCTGGCGCCGATCGGTCCGCGCAGCAGGCGGTCGACTTCGCCGGTGTCGTGCGGACGCTCCCGCACGCTGTGCGGCGTGCCGTGCAGAAACACCGCGCGGACCCCGGCTCGGGTCAACGCGTCGACGCCGGCATCGGCATGCTCGGGGGTGACGCAGTTGTGGCACCAGTCACCGATGGTGGTCACGCCCCCGTCGATCTGGTTGAGGGCGCCGGCCAGCGTCCCGACGTACATGTCGTCCGGGGAGTAGCGATGGGCGACCGCGCCGTGGGCATTGGCCAGGTACTCCGGCAGAGACCAGTCGGTGCCGACGAATCGCATCGCCGTCTGCCAGGTGTGCAGATGTGCGTTGACCAAGCCGGGGATGACGACGCGGCCCGCCAGGTCGACGATGTCGGCGCCAGCGGGATCGAGCCGCCGCCCGATCTGGGTGATCCGGTCGCCCTCGACGAGGACGTCAAGAACTTCGGAGTCGGGCCGGTCCGGTGCCATGGTGATGACGTGCGCGCCCCGCAACAAGGTGGTCAACCGCTGACTTCCGATCTTCGCCGCCCACGAGCGTCTACTTCCATTAATGGATACAGTGTTTCCGATACGATAGAGGGAGTCAACCCTCGTGGTGGGCCAGCCGGGCCTGTAGTCCGCCGATGAGCAACTCCAGGCCGAATTCGAACTCACTGTCCAGCGACACCGGGACGTGCTCCGCGACGGCGACCGTGGCGGGAAAGTGGGTGAGGTCAACCTCCGCCCATTCGGCGAGCTGGGGTTGGCCACCGTCAGGGGCTGTGAGCTGAAGGGCAATACCCAAGACATAGCGCGCGACGGTGGCCCACGCCCGCAGGGCCAGCGGCGGCGGGAATCCCGCAGCCAGCAGCACGGCGAGCGCCCTCTCACGCAGTGTCAGCATGTGTGGCCCGACCGGGACGGGGTCCATCATCAGCGGTGCCACGTGCGGGTGCCTGCATAGCACGTCGAACATGCTGCGGGCCAACGTCTCACACGCCTGCTGCCACGGCAGCGATGTGAAGATGCCGGTGTCGACATTCACCTCACCCATCACCGCGTCCACGACGCGCGCTATCAGGTCGGCCCGGCCGGAGAAGTGGCGGTACAGGGTCGCGGTGCCCGAGTCCAGCCGCTGTGCAAGGGAGCGCATGGACAGTGCATCGCCA
Source organism: Mycolicibacterium komossense (assembly GCF_025822605.1). Lineage (GTDB taxonomy): Bacteria > Actinomycetota > Actinomycetes > Mycobacteriales > Mycobacteriaceae > Mycobacterium > Mycobacterium komossense. The sequence continues at coordinate 227,645 of NZ_JACKTY010000031.1, forward strand.
CCACCCCCATCGAGGATCTCGATGGCGGCGGCGATGATCCGATCAAGCGGCACGGGCGGGCGACCCCGCGACCGAGAAGGCGTGGTCACGAGCTCAAGTATGACGAGGCTTGACACAGGCACAAATTATGGCAACGCTGTATCCATTATGGCAACTCGATCCGATCCCGACATTCGGCCCGATTCGCGCTTCGCCTGCGTCGATGGAACGCAGATGCACTACAAGCGCAGCGGGACCGGCCCCCCGGTGCTACTGCTGCACGGCAGCGCATCGTCGCTCTACGGAGTGGAAGCCGTCGCACAACGCCTGTGGGGCAACTTCGACGTCATCCGGCCGGATCTACCGGGGTTCGGGGTCACCGGCCCACGCCTAGACCGCGACTACCGAGTGTCGACCTACGCGACAACGATCGCTCGATTCCTCGACGCCATCGACGTACCGCAGTGTGCGGTCGCAGGAAACTCGTTGGGCGGCAACATCGCCTGGAACCTCGCCCTGGACGCGCCGCAGCACGTGAGCGCCTTGGTGCTGATCAACGCCACCGGCTATCCCGAGAAGGCACTGCCGGCCGGAATGGCGTTGGCCCGCAACCCGGTCATCGGTCAGGTGCTGCGCAGGGTGATGCCCCGGCGCGCTGTAGAGCGCAGCCTGCGCCAAGCAGTCGGAGATCCGACCGTCATCGACGACGCGGCGATAGATCGGGCCCACCGGTTGTGGAACCGGCCCGGCAACCCCGCGGCGTTCGTTGACTTCGTCACCACCGATCAACCCGACCGCAGCGTCGATATCCCCAACATCACGGTGCCCACTCTGGTGTTGCGCAGCGCCGGCATGGACGGACAGCATTATGCGCAAGACATCGCCGGCAGCATCGAGACAGTTCATCCCCACGGGGGCCACCTACTCCCCCAAGAAGACCCGGCCTGGGTCGCCGACGCGATCACCGGCTTCCTGCAGTCTCTCGCCGAAAACGGCCGTGGCCGATGAAGTACTTCGTCGCCGCCGGCGAAGATCGCCGACTCGATGCTACGGCCCGTAAGTCGCTGCGCGGGAGCTATATTCAACTTTCCAACGGCATCACTCACTACGAGTTGACCGGACCCGCGGGCGGCGACGTCGTCGTGCTGACCGGGGGCCTGACTGTTCCCCTGTTCTATTGGGACGAAACTGCCGCCGCCCTGCACGACCATGGACTGCGCACCCTGGCCTACAGTGCGTACGGGCGCGGCTACTCCGATCGCGTCGAGGGGCCCTACGGCGAGGCACTGCTTGCCCGTCAGCTCTTGGAACTCATCGTCGACACCCTTGACGAATCAACGCCTCGGCACCTGGTCGGCGCGTCGATGGGCGCACTCGTGGCGATGGCCTATCTGGGCCGCCATGCCGCCGCCCCAACCACCGTAACCCTGATCGGCCCCGCAGGACTCAGCCCGCCACCGATGCTACAAAAGTTGTTGCTGGGCAACGACATAACCGGTGGTCTGATCGCGAAACACCTGGGGCAGCGGATCTTCGACCGCCACCAGAGGCACAACGTGCGTGACCGCAAGCGCGCCGCCGACCTGGCTGCCATGGTCGATACCGCTTACCACTACGAAGGCTCGCTGTTTGCGTTCTTCGATACCTTGCAACACTTTCCGCTGTTCGACCGTGCCGAGCTCTACCGGGCCACCGGCGCTCTGCCGATTCCCGCCATGCTGATGTGGGGCACCGACGACCAGGTGACCCCGATCAGCAGCCTGGACCACGTCAACGACCTTCTGAAACCCGAGCAGTGTCATGTGATCCCGGACTGCGGGCACATGGTCCCCTTCGAGCGTCCCGCCTTCGTTGCCGAGAAGCTCGCAGCGTTCACGGCCTTCCATACGAAACGGTGAAGTTTCCCATGACCACACAATCCTCGACCACCGACGTCGTGATCGTCGGCGCCGGGCCCAGCGGCACCGCGTTGGCGATCGACCTGACCCGCCGCGGCGTAGCCGTCCGTCTCATCGACAAGGGGACTCACGCCTTCGACGGCTCACGCGCCAAAGGGGTCCAGCCACGCACCCTGGAGGTGCTCGCGGACCTCGGTGCCATCGACGACATCCTCAACCAGGGCAGCCACTACCCGAAGATGGGTATTCACCTTGGCCCGGTGACCATTCCGTGGCGCATGATGGCCACGGGTCAGCCCGGACCCGATGTTCCGTTCCCCGATACCTGGCTGATTCCGCAGAACAGCACTGTCCGCGCTCTGCACGATCGCCTAGCCGCTCTCGGCGGCCGGGTCGAACTCGGCACCGAACTGATCGACTTCGCCACGGACGTCACCGGCGTCACCGCACAGGTGACCACCTCAGATGGAGACGAGGAGCTCGTCGCGCGCTACCTCGTAGGCGCCGACGGTGGCCGCAGCCGGGTCCGCAAACAGGCCGGGATCGAATTCGGTGGCTCCACGGACGAGGCCGACCGGATGCTGATTGTCGACGCGGCGGTCGACGGTGGTCTCTCGCGAAAGTACTGGCATGTGTGGCCCGGGCCCGGTGGCCGTTTCGCCGGAGCCTGCCCACTGCCACATTCGGAGTTGTTCCAGTGGATGATCAAGCTGGCTCCCGACGAAGAACCCCCCACCACCGCTGCAGAGATCACCGAGAAGATCCGCACCATCACCCGAGACAAGCGGATTACTCTGCGGAACATCGCATGGCAGACGGTCTTTCGCCCAAACATCCGCCTCGCCGAGCACTACCGTCGCGGACCGATCTTCCTGGCCGGCGACGCTGCCCACGTCCACACCCCGGCTGGGGCGCAAGGACTCAACACCGGAATTGGCGACGCGTACAACCTCGGCTGGAAACTGGCGCAGGTGCTCGCCGGGGCCGACGATTCGCTGCTGGACACCTACCAAAGTGAGCGCCAACCCATAGCCGCCGGCGTACTGGGGCTATCGACTCAAAAGTACGAGGGGCTCGGCAAACTCGACCCGTCGAGTCTCCGGCGCGGCCAGGACGAGAAACAGCTCACCCTCACCTACCACGGCGGACCGCTCGCCACCGCTACAGACCGAACCGCGACGCTGCAGGTCGGAGATCGAGCCCCCGGCGCGGATCTGGTCACCGCTGACGGTGTACGCCTGCGACTGTTCGACGCCTACCGCGGACCACACTTCACCGCCATCGCCTACGGCGACTATGCCGCCGACGAACTCGCGAAGCTGAACTGGCCTGCCGAAGGTGCGCAGCTCAAACGCCTCCATGTCGAGGTGGCCGCCGCTCACACCCAGGACGCCGATCACGTGCTGAGCGACCCGACCGGGGACTTCGCTCGTATCTACGGGCTCTCGCGGTCCGCGGTCCTGCTCATCCGCCCCGATGGCTACGTCGGCCACATCGCCACCCACCACATCGCCGAGACGATCGGGCGAACCGTTCGAGCCGTGGCACCACGAACACACCCGTAGGGCCACACGCGCGACGTCCCAGGTTCCGACCGCCTCATCGGCGGCGGGTGGGTTTTGAACCGTGCGCAGGAAGGCGCTGGTTAGGCTGGGTGATCGTTCGACGTGAGGAGCGACGGGTGGTCACGTTGGACCGGCTGGTGAATGTGCTCGGGGGCTATGGGGTCCGCCTGCGCTTCTGTGCGGTGCCGCGGTCCACCGAACTGCGCAGCGTGGTGATGCCCGAGGGCGCCCACGGCCGGGTGGTGGCCGGCGATGTTCTCTTGGCCATCGGCGCCCATTCGGTGGACGAGGCGGTGCAGTGGGCGGCGGCTGCGCAGGCCGTCGCCGTGATGGTCCGCGACGGCGAGGACACCACGTTCGTCGGTGAGGGCCAGCCGATCGCGCTGATGGTGGTCGACTCAGCTGTGTCGTGGAGCGAGTTGGCCGCCATCGTTCACGGGCTGGTGCTGGAGGGCCGCGAAACCGAATCCGGGCGTGGTCCCACGGATTTATTCGCCTTGGCCGACAGCCTGGCGGACTCGATCGGCGGCGCGGTGACTATCGAGGATCCACTCTCGCGGATGTTGGCCTACTCCCGGCTGCAGCAGCACACCGACCCGGCGCGAGTCGAGACCATCCTGGACCGGCAGGCACCCGAGCGGCTGCGCGCCCTGTTCGATGCCCGTGGAGTGTCAGCACACCTGGCGGCATCGGACGAACCGCTCTTCGTCGCGGCGGACGCCGAACTGCAGATGACGGGGCGGATGGTCGTCGCAGCGCGCGCCGGTCGAGAGCTGCTGGGCACGGTGTGGGTCACCTGTGTCGCGCCGTTGGGCGGCACCCGCCTCGCGGCATTGACCGATGGTGCGCGCACAGTGGCCCTGCACCTGCTGCGCTCCCGCGCCAGCGCGGACTTGGAACGCCAAGTCGAATCCGAACTTGTCATCCGGTTGTTGGAAGGAACCGCGGACGCCGCAACCCTGGCCAGCAAGCTCGGGCTCCCCCCACAGCCGTTGCGGGTGATCGCCGTCCGCGCCCACCTTGGCGCCGAGCGGCATGCTCCCCTGTTGTTGGCATTCGAGCGGGCCACAACGGGTTTCGGTTGGTCGCGCCCGGGTCGCAGCGCGTTATCGGGGACCACCCTCTACACGGTGCTGCCCGGCGACGAGTCGGCGGCAGCGCACCGCTGGGTGTCCGATCTCCGGGCCGCGCTTCCCGTCGGGGTGACGGTGCTGGCCGGGATCAGCGGCGTCGCGGCCGCCGCTGAGCTCGCGGCCGCGTGCCAGGAGGCCGACGAGTGCCTTGCCCTGCATGAGAGTCGCCCGCCCGGCCATGAGCCGGCTCCGGTCTACGACGAATCGTGGGACGCCATCTTGCTGGAACGGCTCCGCACCGCTGCCCGCTCCGGGCGCACTCCGACGCGCGGGCCGGTGACCGAGCTGCGTCGCCACGATCGGCAACACGCCAGCCAGTACGTGGCGACGCTGCGGGCCTGGTTGGAGGAACAGGGTGACCCCGCCGCGACCGGTGGTCGACTCGGCGTGCACGAGAACACCGTCCGCTATCGGCTACGCAAGATGTCCGAGGTAACCGATCTGGGGTTGGACGACGCCCGCACCCGGCTCGCGATGATGATCGAACTCACGGCCACCGACGACCACTGACTCTTCCGAGAGCCCGTTGTCGGATTACTCCAACAAGTCATCGGCCAGTTGTCCGATTCCGGCAAACCGATGCGAGACCATGCCCCTGACCATGGAGGCAACAACCAGTACTCAGTGAGCTGTGGAGGCATGTGATGGTCGGCGTCGAGCGTCTTGACGGTGGGCCGCGATCGGCGATCGTGGTGGGTGCCGGCATCGTCGGCTTGTCCACGGCGTGGTTCCTGCAGGAACGCGGAGTCGAAGTGACGGTGGTCGACCGCACCGGTGTCGCCGCAGGCGCTTCCTGGGGCAATGCCGGATGGATCGCCCCCGCGCTGACGCTTCCCTTGAACTCCCCCGCCGCGCTGGGCCATGGTCTGCGCTCCTTGGGTAACCCGGCCGCCCCGCTGCACATCCCCCTGACCGCAGACTCCGGACTGGCCAGCTTCCTGATCCAGTTCGCACTGAACTGCCGCCGCTCGTCCTGGAATCGGGCGATGCGGGCCAACCTGCCGCTCAACGAGGAATGCATCGAAGCCTTCGACGTGCTGATCGGCAACGGAGTCGACGCGCCAGTGACCGACGCCCCGATCACCGCGCTGTTCCGTGACACCGACGCCGCAAAGCACATGATGGGCGAGCTGCGCCGCCTCGAAAGCGCCGGACAGACAATTTCTGTTACCGGATTGTCCGGCGATGCGCTGCGTGAACAGGTGCCGCTGGCGTCGTCGGCGATCACCGCCGCGCTGAACATCAACGGTCAGCGTTTCATCGACCCCGGCCGATTCGTCAACGCCCTGGGAGTAGCGGTCGCCGACCGAGGGGCAACGATGCGCACCCTCGAAGTGAGTGACGTGACGACTTCGGGCAGCGGCGTCACCGTGCAACTGCACAACGGAGAGTCGCTCACCGCCGACACCGCGGTGATCGCCACCGGCGCATGGTTGTCGAGGCTGGCGGGGAGCCGGGTTCGCGTCCCGGTACAGGCTGGTCGTGGCTACTCGTTCACCGTGCCCGTGGACCGTCCCCTTCCCGGGCCCATCTACTTGCCGGACGTGCGGGTGGCGTGCACTCCCTACCAAGGCGCCCTGCGCGTCGCGGGCACCATGGAGTTTCGCAACCCATACGAACCGGCGGTCCCAGAACGGGTGGACGCCATCGTCGAATCCGCGAGACCCCTACTGGACGGGGTGCACTGGGCGCAACGCAGTGACATCTGGGTTGGTCCGCGCCCGGTCACCCCTGACGGCCGCCCCCTCATCGGTGAGATGTCACGCAGCGTCTATGTCGCAGGCGGACACGGCATGTGGGGATTGGCGCACGGCCCGGTCACCGGTCGACTTCTTGCCGAATACATCACCACCGGCAAACAACCCGAAGCCCTGCGCGAGTTCGACCCATTACGCCGCAGCGGCCGCTGACACCTCTCAACCCCGGGAATCCGTCCCGACGCGAATACCGCCCAGCACGGGCCCCCGAGTCGTCAGGGGCGGCGCTCAACTTCGACCCGCCCCTGACGACAAACCTCGTTGCCAAACCCGAAGGACACCACAATGACGACCACAGAACGAATATGGATGACATTGCAGGCGCACACTCGGCTAAAGACCGAACTTGCCGCCCTGCGTTCGCGTCCCAATATCGAGATTCACGACGACTCCATTGGATACGACGACACCGTCGTCGCGAATTATGCCGCGCGCCAAGCACGGATCCGCCAGCTTGAAGACCTACTGACCCACGCCGTCGTCGGGGAGGATCCACCCGACGACGGCGTGGCCGAACCGGGAATGGTGCTGACCATCCGCTACGACGACACCGGCGAGGTCGAAACATTTCTGCTCGGAGTGCGTGGGGCAGAAGACGCCGATATCGAGGTGTATTCCATGCAATCCCCGCTTGGCAGCGCGATCGACGGAGCACGCATCGGTGAACAGCGCACCTACTCCATCCCCAGCGGCAAAGAACTGCCCGTGACCCTGCTCAAGGCGGCGCCCTACGGGATGGACACCCCGAATTCCTCAGGGAGACAGTCGGTGCCACCGCGACGCAACCTAGACCACTGGCCGCTTGAACAACGACCTGCGGCCGGAACCAAGCGCTGATGCGTGAAAGGCACCGACATGCCCACAACTCCACGCGTCTGGATCTCACTACAGGCCCACGAGCGGCTACACCGGGAGCTGGACACCCTGCGGTTTCTGTACTCCGCCGGCCCCGCTGATGGCGATACCGACGAAAACGTCGCCGCCGTCCGACACGCGTGGGAGAAACGGATGCAACAGATCCACGACCTGTTGATCCACGCCGTCGTCGGCGATGACCCACCCAACGACGGGGTGGCCGAACCCGGCATGGTCGTGACCATTCGCTACGACGCCACCGGCGACACCAACACCTTCCTGCTGGGCGTGCACGGCGCCGAATTCGCCGACATCGACGTCTACTCCGTCCAATCCCCGCTGGGTGCCGCCATCGCCGGCGCGCGCCCCGGCGATCATCGCACCTACAGACTCCCCACCGGTGGCCCGCTGGCAGTCACTCTGCTCAGCGCAGTGCCCTACGGCATGCACACCGCCGACCTGAATCAACCCACACCGCATGGGAAATGAACTCCGTACCCGTTGTCCATTTCGCCGGGGATTGTCTGAAGAGCGGTGGATCTGGTCTTGGTCTGACACGCACAGCGATGCTCGTCGAGGAACAAAGTACCCGCCAACGCAGGGAGCGATCCACGTCCCGATTTGGCAGAAACCTCTCTACAACCGGCAATTCTGACTCTGGCTTCGCCTGCTGAGATCACTGCACACTCTTCGTATGACATTGACGAATCCTGTTCCATCACAAAAGGAAACGCTCACCGACGACGGCGGTCTGGTGACCCTGCCGGGCACGCCGCTGGCAGTAGCGGCCCTGGCGCTCGTGCAAGGTGCAGAAACACAGGCCATCGCCAATCACAGTGTGCGAAGTTTCCTTTTCGCTCGGTTACTCGCCCCGCACGTCGGCCTCGTGTCAGGTGAAGATTTCGATGAAGAACTGCTGTATCTTTCCTGCGTCCTGCACGATGTCGGTCTGTCGCCTCTCGCGAAGAGGGACACGCGTTTCGAGGTCGATGGCGCCGACCGCGCCGCCGAGTTCCTCAGCGGCCAAGGACTAGAGGCCAAGAAGGTCGATGCTGTCTGGCAAGCGATCGCGCTGCATAACACCGCGGTCATCCCCGAGCGCATGGGCGCGCTGACATCGCTGACATATCAGGGCGTAGCCATCGACTTCGGCGGAGTACTGGGCCTGCCGGATTCGCACCTGGCTGCGGTGCCCCTGCAGATCGGGGCTGTAATCAATGATGCCTATCCGCGGTTCGACATGGCCACCTCGGTCATAGACGCAGTCGCGGATCACGCTGCCGCCAATCCTGACAACGCCCCGCGCTACACCCCACCGGGCGAGGTCCTGCGCGAGCGGCGCGAGTTCGGCGCCACCTTCGCTGAAAAGCTCATCGCCGACGGCGGTTCACGGTGGGGCAACTGATTACCGCGTACCGGTCTCGTCGAGACGGGTCTTGGCAAGCTGTCGATGCAATGCCGCACCTCACACCATTCAAAGTAACGACGAAGGGAACCACCTCCATGTCCAAGCCCGAATTCTTTGATACTCCCGGCTACGGCGAACTCGTGCGTACCAACTACAGCTATAGCCAGGCCGTGCGGATCGGGGATCGCGTCAACATCTCCGGCCAGGGCGGATGGGATGATGACCAGGCCGTCTCAGCCGACTCCCTGGAAGCTGAGATTGACAAGGCCTTTGACAACGTGGAACGGACTCTGGCCGCCGCTGGGGCGACCTGGCAGGACGTCGTCAGCGTGCGCACTTACCACGTGCCTACCCAGGATGATTCGATCGGCGACGAGCACCTGGGCGCGGTCGTCGGTCAGTTTCGGAAGCGGGCCGGCAAGCACCTGCCGCTGTGGACCGCGATCGGCGTGAAAGCGCTGGGGCTGGCTGAGATGAACATCGAGGTCGAAGTGGAAGCCATCATCGGGTCCGGTAGCGACTAGCAGACGCCGGCCCATCGGTTGCCGCTCGACGTGGAAACTTCAGCATGATCCGAGAGCGTCTCGGCCGCAATCCTATTCGTGAATCACCGCGCCGACGCCCGGACGCAGCCTCGGCGACCCGGAGTCCTGAACTGCGCTCCAGATCCTCGAACGTGACAACGAAAGGACGCACCCGAATGTCCAAACCTGAATTCTTCGACACCCCAGGCAGTTGCACTGCGTCCTTCGGCAATCTGGGGCAACCGACTCGTTCAGCCGTGAGATTCCCGAGCGCATTCAAACCGAGCGGTTCGCGCTTATCGACCGCGGTGACTACCCGTTTAGCACATGTCATGTCGATAATTTCGTCGAAGCCGTGCAACTAGCACTCGGCGGCGGCGCGGGTGGGCGCGCCTACCTCATCAATGATCGAGAATTGATCACGTTTCGTCAGTTCATCGCCGCGCTTGCAGACATCCAGGGTCTCTCGATCGATAGCCTCCGATCAGTTCCCTACCAGGTCGCATTCGCCCTGGGACGGTTCATGGAGATCGCCGCTTCCCTACGCTCGGAGGAGGGCGATCCGCCACTGACACGAGCGATAGTTCGTATGATCGGAAGGGAATTCACGACCAGCAATGGTGCCGATCTTGGCTACGTTGGCGGAACCTTTCGCACCGAAGGACTCGAACAAATGGCATCCGCCCCCTAGCGCGAACAGATTCGGCTCGTTGCAGCATGGGCAGAATTGCGAGCCCCTGCGGCCCGGAAGCCACGAAACGGCGCTACACAACCAGCACCTGGACGATCTGGCATCCAAGAGCCTTGGGCGCATGGTCACCGGATCCCACGAGCGCGCCCTGATCGGCAGACAAGATCTCACAGGTTGCTGACCGTCGAGCAGAGTCGCTTCTCAAGAAGTTTCACCGTAGCGGCCACTCGGTAGCGGTCGGGAATGAGGACCGGTACGTTCCACGCCGAGAAGGCATCGGCCGCCGCTATTGGACCGCCGTAAGCCAGGATGGCGCGCTGCTGCACGGCCCGAGGACCGGGCATCCGACTTGGCTCAGACCGCCGCTGCGGTGCCGTAGTCGCAGGAGAAGGTTTGTCGGTATGCCGTCGGGGTCGTGGCCAAGCTACGACGAAAATGCAGTCGAAGATTCGCAGCCGAGCCGAGCCCTGAGTCCTGAGCGACCCGGTCAATCGAATAGTCGGTAGTTTCAAGCAATTCTCGGGCTGCGGTGATGCGTGCGTTGACCAGCCACTGCAACGGAGTGGTACCCGTCTCGTCACTGAAGCGTCGCATGAAGGTCCGCACAGACATCCGAGCGTGCTTGGCCATTTCTGACACGGTGATCGGATCGGCGAGATGGTTCAATCCCCATGCCCGCGTGGCTGCTAACGACGACTCTCCGACTACAGCGACCGCCGCGGGAACAAACTGCGCCTGGCCTCCCTCGCGATGGGGCGGAGCCACCAACGCGCGCGCCACCCGATTCGCCGTGGTTGCGCCGAGATCGCGCATCACCAGATGCAAGCACAGATCGATGCCACAACACATGCCGGCCGCGGTGAGCACGCTGCCGTTGTCGACGTACAGGACATCCCGATCTATCTGCACGAAGGGAAACTGTGCCTCCAATTCCCCGAGATGCTGCCAATGGGTGGTGGCCCGTCGACCGTCGAGAAGGCCCGCGGCCGCCAGCGCGAATGCGCCGGTGCAGATCGACGCCACTCTGGCTCCTCGCGCCATAGTGGTAACTAGGCCATCAAGCACGGGGGCAGGCACGGGGCGCTGAACGGGTTGATAACCAGCCACGATCACGGTGTCGGCTTCGTCCATGATGTCCAGCCCGTGGTCGATCGCCATGATCAGGCCGGATGAAGCCGTGACGCGGTCGCCTATCCCACAGACCCTCACGTCATACGGAAGACCGGGCTGCACCGTGAAGACGTCCAGCGGGATCGCGAGATCCAGTGCAGTGACACCGTCGAGGGCCACGACTGCGATGCGGTGGTTATCCATCGAAGTGATGCTGGCCGATCGGCACCGAGCAGACCAGTGGCTGTTCTGCCTAACATCGTCAGAATTCGGCCAATTTCTCGGCGGTCGCGCCGAAGCCGCCACGGCAACCCACCCGCGGCAACTCCTGCACAGGGTTTCCGAGGTGGCATCGGACCTACAGGGGTATCAAGGCGATGCGGGCGTGGTTGTTGAGCCGGTCAATGGTTGCTTCGAGTATCCGGCCTCCGGGGTTCTCAACCTGACCTGACCTACCTTTCGGGTTCCAGATGCGGTGACTATCGGACGGCCTTTACGAAAGGCCGACTGTTGTGCCACACCCGTATCCGGCCGAGTTCCGTGCCCGCGCGATCGCGCTCGTGCGCGCCGGCACGCCGCAGAAACAGACCGCCGACGATCTGAGTATCCACCCGGTCACGCTGTCGAATTGGATCAAGCAGGACGACATCGACCGCGGGGTGCGTCCCGGTGTCCCGACGAGCGAATCAACAGAGTTGCGAGCAGCGCGGCGAAACGGCCGGATCACTCCGACTGGCAACTAACCAATGCCAGGATCAGATCCACCGCTTATCGGACAGCCCCTTCCGCCGCACCTTCGGCGGGCGATGCGCGCCTTGGAGGAAAGGCGATCGTAAGACTGTGAGCCCACGAGATCGTCGATATCAGGCAGGGGCGGACTGATTCGCCAGCCCGGCGCTCGTACGTTCAGGGTTAGCTGTTGTTTCGGTAGACGGTGGGGGTGACGCCGACGCGCTGCTTGAAGGTGGTAGCGAAATGACTTGGGGTGGAAAAGCCCACGCTCATGCTGATGTCGGTGATACTGGCCGCTGTCGCCGACAAGAGGGCCTTTGCCCGCGCGATGCGCTGTTCGATCAGGTACTGGTGGGGAGTTGTCCCGAAAGCCGCCGCGAACGCGGACAGGAATCGGCTGGCCGTCATATCCACCGTCGCTGCCAGTTCGTCGAGATCGATACGGCTGTCCAGCTCGGAATGGAGGTAGTCGATGACGATCTGTTGGGCGCGCTGATCGAGGTCATGTTCGACATTGGCGGGGCGCGTAGGTCTGGGTTGAGCCGGGTAATGCTCAGCGATGTGCAACTGCACGGTCTCGGCCAGTGACTGGCGAAACAACGTGGCCGCCGCGCCGTCCTGGTGGATCAGGCCGGCGAGACGTTCCACCAAGCGGTGCAGCAGTATGTCCGCATAGCCCACCCGGGGTATCAGCTCGCGGTCGCCGAACACTTCTGTGGGAACTGCGATTTCGCAAAAACTGACCATAGCGCCTTGGGCCAGAGCTGCGTAGCGATGCTCGGCGGGAATAACCCACACGTCGCCCACGCGGGGAAGGCACCGACCTGATGGGCCACTTTGGAAATCGATCTCCATGGATGTGAGATTGCCACGCCGATGGATGACGAAGACGTGGTGAGGTTCCTGGAAGCACCAGTCGGTGGGCTTGGTGACCGTTTCCGCAACAAAGCGGAAGTCCAGACCCTGCAGCTGCACACCACGCGCCGACACCACAGCGCGGTCGCTGCGTTCGCGTTGCCCGTCCCACACCTGCATTTTGTTGCCTCTACTGCGGACTGTTCGAAAGTCACCGATTTTTCGAAGGTACCCAATGATTGCGCCACGATATCGTTCCCGCCGCAAATCGAAGAAGGAGCGACTATGACTGCGAACACCATCACCAGCAAAAATGTGCTGATCGCCGGCGGGGCGAAGAACCTGGGCGGACTGATCTCCCGTGACCTCGCAGAGCATGGAGCGCGGGCTGTAGCGGTGCATTACAACAGCGAGTCGACCCGCGCGGCCGCTGAAGAAACCGCTTCGGCCATCGAAGGGGCGGGAGCGAGCGCGCATTTGCTTCAGGCTGATCTCACCGGTGCAGCGGCGGTGGTGAAGTTGTTCGCCGACGCCAAGGCCGCGATGGGGTCGATCGACATCGCGATCAACACCACCGGCATGGTCGTCAAGAAGCCACTACCGGAGATCACCGAAGAGGACTATGACAAGATCTTCGCGATCAACGCCAAGACGGCGCTGTTCTTCATTCAGCAGGCCGGAGAGCAGCTCTCGGAACGCGGGAAGCTGCTGACCGTGGTGACCTCGCTGTTGTCGGCCTACACCGGTTTGTATTCGATCTACGCCGGATCGAAAGCACCCGTCGAACACTTCACCAGGGCGGCGTCCAAAGAGTTTGGGGCGCGAGGGATCTCGGTCAACGCGGTGGCACCCGGCCCCATGGAGACGCCGTTCTTCTACGGCCAGGAGACCAAGGAGTCCGCGGAGTACAACCAGAATGCCGCAGACCTGTCGAAGTTCACCGAAACCGGACTGACCGACCCGAAGGACATCGTGCCGCTGGTGCGATTCTTGGTCAGCGAAGGATGGTGGATCACCGGGCAGACGATCCTTGCCAACGGCGGGTACACCACCCGCTAGCCATGGCCGATCACACCGGTAGTTCGCTACGTGACCGCAGCGAACTACCGGAGGTCAGCACGGCCGAGTTGTTTTTCGACCTGGTGTAGGTCTTCGCCGTCACCCAGCTCAGTCACACGCTGTTGCATGAACGCAACGACCTCTCAACGTTTGTGCCTGGCTGCTTCTTGGACAAGCTGCACGCGGGAGGACACGTCGAGCTTGCGGTAGACGTGGGTGAGGTGGGTCTGCACGGTGCGCGGGGAGATGAACAGCCGTGCGGCGATGTCTTTGTTGGCAAGACCTTCGCTCACCAACCGCACGACGTCGTGTTCGGTCGGGGTCAGAGATTCCCAGCCGCTGGCCGGCCGCCCGCGTTCGCCGCGACCGCGCTGTGCGAACGCGATCGCCCCGGTCGTGCTCAACGCTTGCCCGTCCGACCAGGCGGCTTCGAAGACGTCCGGCCCCAGCGCGGCACGGACTGCCGTCACCACCGCGTCGTACGCCTCCTGAAAGACGGTGAGGCGCGCTTCGTGGTGCCGTTGCCGGATCCCGTGCGCCGCGCCGTAGAGACGTGCTGCGTGTAGCGGGCGCCGTGAGACATCCACGGCCGCCAGGCATTCGAACACATCGGGGACGCGGAGGTAGCCACCGGTAGTCGAAGCAACCGCCAGCGCCTTGTACGCGTCACGTTCAGCCTGGTCGGGCTCGCCCTGGGCGATCGCGACCCGGGCGCGCGCCGCCAGCGCCCACACCTGGTACGCGCCAGGCACGACTGCCACCGAGTCGTCCGCCCAGCGGCGGGCGGCAGCGAGGTCACCGCAGCACATCACAGCCTCCGCCATCGGCAGGAGGCTGCGAATGAACAGTTCCTTGCGCGCATAGGTGTGCTGCAGTGCCGCCTCGCACGCCGACTTGGCCTGTACAGCATCGCCGCGTCCCAGAGCAGCCAGAGCCAAGACGACATAGGCGCTGTCCTCGTGAAAACCACCCATCCGCGCTCCGATATCCAATGCCATCGCGGCCGCAGACTCGCCTGCTTCGGCGCTACCGGTACTGACCAACGAATGGCCGAGCGTCATCAATCCGAATGCTTCCATTGCGCGGTCCGCGTCGGCACGGGCCTCGTCGATCACGTCCTGCGCAACTCGGATGGCATCGAGCACGTGGGTCCCCAGGTGACTGAGGGCATTGGCGAGAAACACCCGGCTGTACCGGGACATGAAGCGGTCGCCGATGAGGTCGGCGGCCTCACGGCCGTTCTCGCCGGCGATTCGCGCTTCGCCAGGTGCACCGGCGGTGACACCGTAAAAGGTCTGATAGCCGAGGGCTTGGCACAGCGTCGACTGGTCGCCCGACGTCCTCGCACGTTCGACCGCTTCGGCGAGGTACGACCCGCCCAGTTCGGGTCGGTCGAAGCTGAGCATGCCGCTGCCCATCAGGGCGCGGGCGATCAGATGCTGATCACCGGTCTCTCGGGCGGCGGCGACGGCGACATCAGCACGGGAGCCGCTCTCCGGCGATTCGGTGTTGAGCCACACCGCCAAATGTGCGGCATCGGCGACGGCGCGCACCCAGGTTGCCGGATCCATATCCTCATCGCGGTAGCGTTCATCGGCGAAGACCGATTCGAATCCGGCCAGTCCCTCCCGAAAGCGACTGCGGGTCAACCAGACTCGCTGCAGTGACGACAACATGGTCAACGCGGTGGCGAAGTCGGCGATCTCGCAACTCCACCCGTAAGCCGCTCGCAGGTTGTCCATCTCGATCTCTGCCCACGAAACCAACTGCGTCGGTTCGCCGTTCGTCTGTGATTCCTGCGCGGCCGCGGTGACGGCGTAGTGGTCACGGTGGCGGGTGCGAATGACGTCTGCTTCGCCGGACGCCGCGAGTCTTTCCATGCTGTATTGCCGGACGGTTTCGAGCAGGCGGTAGCGCATGTCGCCCCCGGAGTCGTCGGCGACGACGAGGGATTTGTCGACCAGCAGCCCGAGAACGTCGATGAGCTGGGCGCGTTCGGTATCGGTGCCTGCACCGACTGTATGGGCGGCATCGAGATCGAACCCACCGGCGAACGCGGCCAGGCGGCGCAGCAGAACTTGCTCCGGGTCGGTGAGCAGCGAGTGTGACCAGTCGATGGAGGCCGAGAGCGTCTGCTGCCGGCGCACCGCGGTGCGGGCCCCGCCGGTGAGAACACGAAAACTGGTGCGCAGGCTTTCGAGGATCTGCGGGAGCGCGAGGGTTCGGGTGCGGGCGGCGGCCAGTTCGATCGCCAGCGGCATGCCGTCGAGGCGGCGGCAGATCTCGGTGACTGTTGTCGACTGCGCTGCCGTGGTGCAGAAGTCGGATCTGGCGCGGCGGGCGCGGTCGACGAACAATTCCACGGCCTCGTCGTCGGTTGACAGGGAAGGCACCCGCCAGGTCAGCTCACCGGGGATTCCGATCGGTTCGCGGCTGGTCGCCAACACGCTGACCTGCGCGCCGGCGTGCAGGATATCGACGGCCAGGGCGCCGATGGCATCCAGCAGATGCTCGCAATTATCCAGTACTACAAGTAGTTTGCGGTCTCTGACGAACTTCTGGATGGTCTCCGTGGTGGTGCGGCCGGGCTGGTCGGTCAGCTCGAGGCTGCGTGCGACACTGACCGGGACGACAGCGGGATCAGTGATCGGGGCCAGATCGACGAAGAACACCTCGCCGTCGAAATCAGCCTCCGCCTCAGCAGCGACGCGAATCGCCAGCCGCGTCTTGCCCGCGCCGCCGGCGCCGGTCAAGGTTACCAACCTGTTGTCCCCCAACAGTTCTCCAACTTGGACCACCTGCTCGGCGCGGCCCACGAAACTGGTCAACTGCACCGGAAGCCGCGACCTGCGCAATACGGGGGTGACGCGCAGGGGCGGAAACTCCACGCGCACATCGGGGTGATTGAGTTGGAGCACCCGTTCCTGGCGCGGCAGGTCGCGCAACACGTGCGAGCCCAGGTCCGCCAGCCAGGCATCTTCGGGCAGCCGATCGAGGACCATCGCCTCGGTGGCCCCGGACAACACGGTCTGGCCGCCGTGGGCGAGGTCGCGGAGCCGTGCGGCGCGGTTGATGGTCGGCCCAGCGTAGTTGGCTTCGTCGCGCAACTGGATCTCGCCGGTATGCAACCCGATGCGCAACCTGGTCGGCTCCACCGGCGCTCGCTGCAGCGCCAGCGCACAGGCCACCGCGTCGCTGGCTTTGGCGAACGCAACAACGAAACTGTCACCCTCGCCCTGTTCGAGGGGGCGCACCCCACCGTGGGCCGCTACCAGTTCCGAGACGATCGCATTGAGTCGTTCGATGGCGGCGGCCATGTCCAGCCGTCGGGTCTCCCACAACCGGGTGGACCCTTCGATGTCAGCCAGCAGCAACGTCACGGTTCCAGTGGGCAACTCGCTCACGGCCAGCTCGCTCCAGTCCAGCGGCGCAATCTCCGCGTAATCATGCACGCTCACCAGCTTCGACGGCAGCCGAACAGCACAACATCGGCATAACCGCGTACATCTGCGCCGGCACGGTGCGCACGCACCAGAGATACGACCCCCGAACTACCCCGCCTACGCATTGCGGCGGATGTTTTGTCGTCCCACTTGTCGGACGGTCGAAGGCGTCCGCATCTGAAGGAGATCTCATCATGACCACCGCGAGCAGCCGGTACCCCAACGTGTTCGACGCCGGCCTCCCCACCGTCGAATACCAACACCTGACCGACCCCGACGAGGCTCACGCCCGCATCGCGCGAGCCCGCCGGCAAACACCGATCGCCCTGGGCCCCTATGGGCCTGAGGTGCTGCACTACGAGCTGGTCCATACGGTGTTGTGCGACCCACGCTTCGCTATGCCCCGCGGCCTCGGACTGGACGCCCAGGGAATCACCTCCGGATCGCTGTGGCACCGGGCGAGCACCAACATTCTGAGCCTCGACGGTGACGCCCACCACCGGCTGCGCCGACTGGTCGCCAAAGCCTTCTCCCCCAGGGCGACCGCCCGGCTGCAGTCGCTGATCAGCACCACGATCACCGAACTTGTCTCCGCCCTTGCCGAGGCAGGCGGCGGGGACGTGGTGAGCGACGTCTCCCGCCGCTACCCGACCCCGATCATCTGCGCCCTACTCGGCGCACCACCACAGGACTGGCACCTGTTCACCGCCTGGTCCGACGACATCATGAAGATCTTCGACTGGAATGTCGCCGACGACGAACCCGTGATCACCGCCGCCTGGGACCAACTCGACGCCTACCTCGATCACATGGTGGCCCACCGGCGAAACACCCTCACCGACGACCTCATCTCCGAACTCATCCGCGCCGAGGACGACGGCGACAGACTCACCCGCGACGAACTGTTGATGCTCGCCGGAGCCCTGCTTGCCGCCGGAACCGATACCACCCGCAACCAGCTCGCCGCTGCCATTCAATGCCTGTGCGACCACCCCGAGCAGTGGGCCCTGCTCGCCCGGCAACCCGAACTCGCTCCCCAGGCCGTCGAGGAACTCATCCGCTACTACCCGGTGAGCTTCGGCACCATACGCAGCGCCACCGAAGACGTCGAACTGGCCGACGTCACCATCCCCGCCGGAACCCTCGTCGTCGCCAACACCGCCGCCGCCAACCGCGACTCCGGAGTCTTCGACAAACCTGATCAACTCGACATCACCCGCCGAGGCGTTGCCCCGGTCCTCACCTTTGGCGGCGGCACCCACTACTGCCTCGGTTCTCACCTGGCCCGCCTCGAACTCACCGCCGCCCTGCAGGTCTTCACCAGCCGCTTCACTGCGCTACACCGCACCGGGCCGGCGCCGTGGAAGGCCATCACCGGCGTCACCGGACCGGTCACACTGCCCGTCGCCACTCAGTGCGCGGGACTGATTTCACGCTCCGATTAGCACGCATTTCCATTGGGGCGCATGCAGGTTCCCAACTCTTCTGCCCGATCATGGCGGTCTGACCTTCGGTTACGCCCGCCGTCTCCCGGACCTCGCGCCGACAGTGCTCTCCACCATAGGCACTCCAATTGGTCAGGGGTCGCCGTCGCCTACGGCGCGGGGCATGCCACACCGCAGTCATTGCCGATCGAGCTCATGTCGCATGGATTTCGTTGAGTGCGTGGACAAGTGGGGCCAATTCTGGAACCTCGCGTGCCCGTGCGAGGGACGCCTCCAGGGTGGCATCATGCGTAGGTCGTGCGGCGTCGAGTAATTCACGCCCTGACGCTGTCAGTTCGGTGTAGATCCCGCGACGGTCGTCCGCGCACAGGATCCTGATCAGCAATCCCCTGTCCTCTAGTCGATTGACCAGTCGGGTAGTGGCACTGCTGCTCAGCGCGGCCGCCCGGGCGAGCTGGGTCATCCGCATATGCCATCCGTCCTGGCGGCTCAAGGCGTCCAACACGGTGTACTCGACGACGGACAGCTCATGACCGCGCTGCAGTGCACGCTCCAGATCGGTATCGAGCGCGCCATACAGGGCGGCGAGGGTGCGCCAGCCCTGCGACCGGATCTCGACGGCGTCGTCGGCAATCCCCACGTGCATCTCCTCGATCGATGAACCAGGTCACACATTACCAGCTTGCGCCTTTATACGGCGTATGCAATATTATTGCCGCGCGTATGCAATATCTGCAGACGCCAGCAATCCGCTAGCGCGCCTTATTGTGAAGGAAATGTCAACGATGCCTCTGGGTCTCATTGCCCTGGCTATGGGTGGTTTCGGGATCGGCCTGACCGAGTTTGTCATCATGGGCCTGCTCCCGGAGGTTGCCGCCGATTTCGCGGTGAGCGAGGCGACCGCCGGATACCTGATCTCCGGATATGCCCTATCGGTCGCGGTCGGCGCCGTCGCACTCACGGCAGCGGTCACCCGCCTCGATCGGAAGAAGGTCCTGCTGGGGCTGATGGTGCTGTTCATCGTCGGCAACCTGATGTCGGCGCTGGCGTCCAGCTACGAGATGATGCTGACCGGTCGCATCGTCGCGGCGTTGTGCCACGGCGCGTTCTTCGGGATCGGCTCGGTAGTTGCGGCCGACCTGGTTGCGGAGAACAAGCGCGCCGGCGCCATCGCGATGATGTTCGCGGGGCTGACCATCGCCAACGTGCTGGGGGTGCCACTGGGCACCCTACTGGGCCAACAGCTGGGTTGGCGTTCGACCTTCTGGGCGATCACGATCGTCGGCATCATCGCCATGATCGGCATCGCGATACTGGTGCCGCACATCGAACACAACACCAGCGGAGGCCTGCGAACTGAACTGGGCGCGTTCCGCCACCCGCAGGTCTGGCTGTCGATCGCCATCACCATCCTCGGCTACGGCGGCATGTTCGGCGCCTTCACCTACATCGCATTCACTCTCACCGAGGTCAGCGGTTTCGCATCAACGAGCGTTCCGTGGCTGCTGGTCCTGTTCGGAGTGGGCCTGCTAGTGGGAAATACGTTGGGCGCCAAGGCTGCCGACCGAGCGCTCACTCCAGCGCTGATCTGGATCCTGGTATTGCTCGCCGTGGTGCTGGTGGCATTCGCCGCGACCGCGCAATACAAGGTGACGACGATCATCGCGCTGTTCCTAATGGGTTCCTTTGGCTTCGCCACGGTGCCAGGGCTGCAGATGCGCATCATGAACTACGCCTCCAGTGCACCTACGCTCGCTTCAGGTGCCAACATCGCGGCGTTCAACGTCGGCAACGCCCTGGGCGCCTGGTTGGGCGGGCTCACCATCGCCGCCGGATTCGGCTTCACCTCGCCGATCTGGATGGGCGCCGTGGTCACTGCGATCGGGCTGGTGGTGCTGTTAGGCGCCACTGGGCTGGACCGTTCCCGCAACTCCCCACTGCACAATGCTGATCCGACTGTAGCGACCCCCGCCACCCCATAGCTGGGTTCTCCCGGACCGTTGCTACAAGCAAATTTGGGGCTTCAGCAAGCCCGACGGTTTACGATTCCGCGGGCGGACTGATCATCCGATACATCCTCCAACGATGTTGTCCTGCAAGTCTCAGCTCCCTGATCCTGAGTTCACCGCGATGGACCTTCTTGGCGAAGTCGTGACCAGGTGCGTGCACGTGATGCGTTGCTGTTCGTTACCCCGGAATACAACAGATCCGTGCCAGCGCCCTTGAAGAACGCGGTGGACGTCGGGTCTGCCCCACATGGCGCCAACGCTTTCGCCGGTCGGCCCGCGGGCATCATCAGTCTGTCTCCGGGGCGGTTGGGTGCCTTTGGCGCCAACCACCACCTACGCCAATCGTTGGTGTTCCTCGACATGCCGACCCTGTAACAGCCCGAGGCCTACCTCGGTGGCAGCTACGAGATATTCGACGACGATGGGCGACTGCAATCGAAATCGGTGGAGACGCTTCTTGGCGGCTTCCTGGAACGCTTCGAGCAGTGGACGCGCCTTCACCTCCCAGTGGTGTCGCGATGACGACGGCCAACCCAGTCAAGCGCAACCTCCCCGCTGCCCAGCGACGGGCGATGCTGCTCGACGCCGCTTCTGAACTCATCATCGAGCACGGTGTCACCGGCACGTGCATCGATGACGTCGCAGCACATGCAGGAGTCTCGAAAGGTGCCGTCTACCACCACTTCAAATCCAAAGACGACCTACTGTGCGCACTCGAACAGCGCTTCAGTACATCTATTCGCGACAAGGCCCGACTGGCCAGGACGAGCACAGTCGGACTGGACGATGCCTTGTCGTCGTGGACGACTGCCCTGGTTAACGCCTACCTCGACGAGCGACCACTGCACGACGCACTCTTCTACGGATGGTCGCCGACAAGCCGACAAGCCGAGAAGCCGCCTCCGACAACGTCCTCATCGACGACCTCCGGCAATTACTGCTCGACGCCGGGGCCCATGATGACGTTGCAACCGCCGACCTGGCAGCAGGGTATGCCGTGGCCGGCATTACGACTGCAGTCGACCGTGCGGTTCTCGCCAATTGCGCCGAACCCCGCGATCCCCTCATCGCACTTGCAATTGCCTGTACTCGCGCTGCTGCCACTGTGCCAGTCACTGCAACAAACTGCTCCGACGATTCGAACCGAAAGGTGAACAATGCCCGTCGAAAAGAACCCCTCAACCGCCCAAACGGATGACCTACTCGGTCATCACCAGGCAGGTATGACCACCTCTTTGCCGCCGAACGACTCGACCAGCTGCTTCTTGACTTCGTCGGTCTGATAGGACTCCTTCAGCACCTTGATCTTCTCGGTGTCCTGCTGGCCGTTCTTGACCGCAATCACGTCAGGTGACTGGTTTTGCTTGGACTCGGTGACCAGCGCGGTGTGGAAGTCGATTCCAATGTCGGCGGCCTGAGACGCGTAAAGGAATCCGGCGTCAGCGTCGTCGAGCGCCTTCGGTAGCAGGGCGTAGTCCAGGCCCTGGATCTTGATGTGGCGCGGATTGTCAATGATGTCGCTTTCGGTGATGGAGAGGGGGTCGACGCCTGGACGCAGCTTGATCAGTCCGGCGTCTTGAAGCATGAGGAACGGTCGGTAAAAGTTCGCGGGCTCGATGTGGGCAGTGACGACCGCGCCGTCTGGGAGGTCCTGAATCGACTTCCACTTCTTGGAGAACAGTCCGCTCGGGTCGGTGAAGGCGTCGAAGGCGGCCACGAGATTGCCTTTGAACTGGCGGTCGTAGTACTGGAGGTACGCGGCGTGTTGGTGATAGGTGGCGTCGGCCTCCCCGTTCTCCACCGCTGAATTCAGTGCGGGTCCATCGGTGATGAACTTGTAGTCAAGGGTGTAACCACGCTTCTTGACCTCTTCGGCAAGCACCTTCGTCGTGTCCTCGTAGAGCGCGATGTTCGTCGACACGAACCTGATGGTCTTGTCGTCGTTCTGCGCGCCAACCCCGGTGACCTCGGAGCATCCTGCCATCGCGGGCAGGCACACGGCCGCCAGGACGGCAGCAACGATTGATTTGTATCTCATGGGTTTTCCTTCTGGTGATGTGATCGCGCGCGTTCGGGAATGAATGCGCAATGCCGATTAGCGGCGCTTATCGGTTCGGCGTACGAAGAACGTGCCGCACGTCTGAATCAGTTGCACCCACACGATGATCACCAGCACGGTGGCAGCCATGATCGTGGGTTCGTACCGGTAGTACCCGAAGGTGATCGCGAAGTTCCCGAGTCCGCCGCCACCAACCAGACCTGCCACCGTCGTGGCCGAGAGATAGATGACGGCCAAAATGGTAAATGCGTTGATGAGCCCAGGACGCGCCTCCACCAAGAGGATGTGTCGTACGACCTGGAGACGTCCGGCTCCGAATGCCTGGCCGGCGTCCACGACCCCGCGACGGACATTCAGAAGGGCCTGTTCGACGAGGCGAGCGAATTCTGGTATCGCACTGATGGATAGGGGCACCACGACGGCCGTGGTGCCGATGGCCGTTCCCACCACGAAGCGGGTCAAGGGGATGACCGAGATCAGCAGGATCAGGAACGGGAACGATCGGACGAGGTTGACCGCGCCGTCGAGCACGGCGTAGAGCATGCGATTAGGCGCGAGCGAACCGGTCCGCACCGCATACAGCCAAACCCCCAGCGCGCCACCAAATATCAGCGCGATCAGCAATGTCAGCGCCAACATATAGGCGGTTTGCGCAGTGGCCAAGCCGATTTCGGGCAGCACGGCGCGAACTTCACTGAGCATCGGAGATCACCTGCCAGCCGCGCGACGGCCGGTCGGCCTGACCGAAGAGGTAGCGCGAAATGGACGACTGCGGCGCAATGGGTGTGCCCAGAGCGAAGTTCTCCACCACGCGTCCCTTCTCCATGACCGAGACCCGGTCACACAGCGCGTTGATCACGTGCACCTCGTGGGTGACGACGACGATGGTGATCCCGCGTTCCTCATTGATACCGCGCAGTAGTTCCAAGATTTCGTCCGTGGTGCGCGGATCCAGGGCTGACGTCGCCTCGTCGCACAGCAGGATGTCGGGCTCGTTGACCAGCGCGCGCGCGATGCCGACCCGCTGCTTCTGACCGCCACTCAGCCGCTCTGGGTAGCCGAGCGCCTTCTCAGACAGACCAACCGACGCCAATGCGGCGAGCGCCCGCTCTCGGCGCTGACTCTTCCTCGTCTTGGCCAACCGCAAGGGCAGTTCCACATTTTCGACGACCGTACGGTTGGACAGCAGGTTGAACTCCTGGAAGATCATGCCGACTCTGCGCCGCCGCTCGCGCAACAAGCGTTCGGGGAGAGTGGTGAGGTCTTCGCCGTTGACGAGCACCGCCCCCGAGTCCGGCCGTTCAAGCAGATTGATGCTTCGCAGCAAAGTGGACTTCCCCGCGCCGCTGAACCCGGCAATGCCATGTACGGAACCTCGAGCGATGTCGAGACGGACCTCGTCGAGTGCGATCAGTCGCCCGCGTCCGGGATGGGCGTAGCTCTTGGTCACCGCCTCGAGGCGGACGATGGACTGTGCGGCAGAGCCATCCACCTCCGGCGAGACGCTCACGACCGCGCCAGACGTGTGCGGAACTCTGCGGCGGGATGATCGGATGCTATTGCGGGCGAGCCCGATTCGGCCAGCTTCTCGCGAAGGGTGCCGGCCAGGTAGCCTTCCCGCAGTCTGCCGCGTCGGCGCAGCTCGGGAACGACGTACGTGATGAAGTCCTCGAACGACCCGGGACTGACCGCATGAGCGATATTGAAGCCGTCGAGGTCGGCGTCCGCCGCCAGGGCTTCCAACTGGTCGGCGACCTCCGCCGGGCCGCCGACGATAACTGGGTGCAGTCCGCCGATCGCCATCGTCTCCGCAACCTCCCGCAGCGTGCTGCCCCGGCCACTCGCCAACGTGGATTGCGACGCGTTCGTATCGCGCCGCTCCACGACTTCGTCGAGGTCGTGGTCCGACCAGTCGTGACCGGTGAAGGCGGAGAACAGGACGAGTGCACCCTCTGTACTGGCGTAGGACAGGTAGTCGGCGTACGTGGCTTCGGCGGCAGCCTGACTGGGCCCGGTCACCACGGTCACCGAGGTGATGAACTTGATGGCGTCGGGAGCGCGCCCGATGTCTGCCGCAATGGCCTTGGTCTCGGTGACGCTGCGCCGGATCTGCTCGGCATCACGCCCACCGAGGAACACCAATTCGGCGTTGCGGGCGGCGAACTCGCGTCCCCGATCGGATGCGCCGGCCTGAAAGATAACCGGCGTTCGCTGGGGCGTCGGTTCACAGAGGTGCGGGCCGGCGACCCGGTAGTAGCGGCCGTCGTGGTCGATGCGATGCACCTTCGACGGATCGGTGTACACGCCGTTGACGCGGTCACGCACCACTGCGCCGTCCTCCCACGACCCCTCCCACAGCTTGTAGGTGACTTCGAGGAACTCCTGCGCCCGGTCATAGCGCTCGTCGTGGTCGAATTGCTGGTCCAGCCCGAGATTGCGAGCCGCACTGTCGATCATCGACGTGACGACGTTCCAGGCAATCCGACCGCCGGTCAGTTGGTCCAAGGTCGAGAATGTTCTGGCCAGCAGGTAGGGCTGCGCATAGGAGGTCGACACCGTGATGCCGAAGCCCAGATGCTCGGTCGCCGTGGCCATCGCCGAGACCGCCAAAAGCGGGTCACTCACCGGGGTCTGCGTGGCATTGCGCAGCGCCGCGTCGGGGCGGCCTTCGTAGACCTCGATCGGGCCGAGGACGTCGGCGATGAATAGGGCATCGAAGCCACCAGACTCGAGCAGACGCGCCAGATCGGTCCAGTAGCGCAGCGTGGAGTATTCGTCGGCCCGGTCATCGGGATGGCGCCACAGGCCCGGTGAGATGTGCCCCACGGTGGGCATCGTGAATCCGTTGAGGATCAGGCGTTTTGGTGAGGTGGCCGTTGTCACGCGTGATCTCCATTCAACGTCGGGGGCGCTGGGCAAGCTGCTCTGGTCACTCTCGCCGCCCGCTGTACCAAACCGACGGCAGCGATGTCCCCAGCAACGCGGACTCTCCGAGGACCCGCGCCTTGAACGTCGCCGGGTTGTGTGATGCGAGTGTCCGCAGGTTTCGCCAGTGCCGATCCAGTCCCATCCGGGATGACAGCAGTGAGGCGCCGCCCACTTCGAACACGTCGCCGGCAAGCGCCAGCAAAAGTGGGGCTATCACTACCTGTGCGTGATTGGTGAGATGGTGCGCTCTCTCCGCCAACTGTGTGCTGTCAGAACGTGACACGCGATGGGCGTCGAGGTAGTCCTGCGTCGCCTCGGCCGCCGATCTCACGCTGGATTTGGACACTGACACCGCAGCGATACCGCGACCGATGATCTCCTGAACTTGCGCGTCACCGGCTGCCGTTGTTTCAGAGGCATGGGAGTAGTGGCGTTCGCGTGACCGCACCTGTTCGGTGACATCATCGAGCAGTCGAGCACCGATACCCACCATCGTCGAAAGATGTACCAGCTGCGCGACAGTGTCGGTGAACGGGTCTGAGTCAGCATCGATCCGGCACAGCTGGTGTTCCTCCACCACTGCGCCGTCGAATCTGGCGCTGCCGCTTACTGTTGCGCGCTGACCGAAGCCGTCCCAATCATTATCGATCGCGACGCCCCCGTCGAATCGGTCTACGGTGACGTTGTAGTGGGAGCCGTTCTCATCTGCCGCCAGAACCTGAATCCAGTCGGCGTACGCGCTGCCTGTGGCGTAGAACTTGGTGCCGCTGATGGAGTATTTGCCATCGGCGCGCGACGTGATCCGGGTGTTAACCGTGCCCGCCTGATGCGAACCCAGCTCGGTGGTTGCATTGCCGAACACTGCGCCGCAGGCGATCTCACGAAGCCAGGGCACGTCTGCGCCGCGGTTGCTATCGCGCAAGAACTCCTCGGTCGCGATGAAGTGTGCCCTCAGTATCTGCGTGAGATTGGAATCGGCATGTGCGATGAGTGCCAGCAGTTCGAAGAGTGCGGGTAGCGAGAAGCCAAGACCACCATCGGCGGGTTCGAGACGAACTGCGCCGATCCCCAATGCTGACAATTGCTTGACGCAGTCAGGGTCCAGCACGCGCTCGGCGTCCACTGCGACGGCCGCGCCAGCGAGATCGGTCAGGATGTCGTCGATCTGCACAGCCTTGGACTCGGGAAAGCCCAGAGCGAGCAAGGTGCGCTGTCGCGGTTCAGGCATGGTCTGTTCTGTTGTAGGCCAAGGCATGTGAAAGGAGCACGTCGGCAGCCTAGGGCGATCTATACGTATCAATCAATCTGCTCCCGCTGTAACACGATCCGGTCTGCCTCCGCAGCCCCTGCTCAGATCGCGGGGCTGATGCGACGGTTTCCGCTCTACAACGCCTCGTCGCCACGTCGCCGAGCCACCACACGCACAGCCGCTGGCGCACAGATGGTGGTTCAATTCACCGTGAATACAATCAATTCCAACTGGCCCGACCTTGACGGTGTGGGCGCCTACGCCAGGTACCGCAGCAGCTACGACACCGCCGTATTGCAACCCATGCGGCCTTCCGCCGACTGACTCTATGAGTTAGGTTGCTGCACAGGGTAGTCGGACTGAACACCTGGGATTCGTTCACACTCCTCGAAGGAGGTTGGGATCACGAGGCCCGGGTGGCGGGCGGGAGCCGGAACAACCGGCCCACGGCGACACGGTGTGGCATCTGAATAGGTTTGTCCCACCTCTACAATCGCCTCCGACTGGAGTTGAACAGGTCTTCTGTCTGGATCGGATGCAACTGGAAGGGACGCCCGCATCGATGGTGACAACGAAGCGCGAGCCGCCTCTGCGACTTTTGCCCACACGTAGCGAAACCCCCGATCGCCCCAGCGGACGACCACGTTCGTATCGTTCCGGCCGTGGGACGTCGGGTTGGTGTCCTGCGTGAGCCGGGCCGCCGGAAGAGGGAGATCGAGAATCGTGGCCGAAGCGAACCGGCGTGCAACATCGCGGGAAGTCGCGGATGCTGCCGGCGTCTCCCAGGCGACCGTATCGAATGTTCTGAACAGGCCCGACGTCGTGGCACCGGAGACTCGGGAGAGGGTCACCCGAGCGATGGAGTCGTTGAACTTCGTGGTGAATCGCTCGGCGCGAGAGCTGCGCATGGGTAGTAGCGAAGCGTGCGGCGTCATAGTGCTCGACATTGCGAATCCTTTTTGGGCGCAGGTGACCAGTGGAATCGAGTCAGTGACGGGGCCGCTCGAACGTGCAGTCCTGCTGGCGAGTTCCGGCGAGTCCACCGTGAAGGAGCGTCAGCTCTTGCATCAATTGGAAGCGGCCGGGCTGCTCGGGCTGCTGGTGGCGCCGACCGGCGAACACCTCGATGAGCTGTGGCGCATCCAAGCCCGAGGTACCGGCGTCGTGTTGATCGATCATGATGACGCAACCGGGCGGTTACCTGCGGTCGCGCTGGACCACGTGGCCGGAGCTCGGCTGGCCACCAATCACCTGATAGCGCAGGGACATCGACGGATCGCGATGGTCAACGGCTCCATCCAGAATCATTGGTGCCGAGATCGCAGGGCGGGTTACGAGCAGGTGTGTCGATCGGCCGGAATCACACCGCTGGAGGTTGCGGTAGACGGCATGACGGTGGCCAGCGGGTTCGATTGCGTATCCCATCTCCTCGCCATCGACGGGCTGACAGCAGTGTTCTGTGTCAACGACATGGTGGCACTCGGTGTACTCAAGGGCTTGTCCGAGAGGGGAGTTGGGGTCCCGGAGGAGATCTCGGTGATCGGGTACGACGACTCTGAGTTCTCGGCGATGCTCTCACCCGCACTTACCACTGTTCGGCAATCCGCTTTTGCGATCGGCGCCGCGGCGGCGCGCGTCCTCTTCAATATCGAGAGCGTCGAAAGTGCGAACAGGTCCCTTGAGGCGCCGGTGCTTGTCGACCGCCAATCCGTTGTCCCCGCCAGGTATTGAGTCCCGCTGTGATCACTGAGGTACCGGCGAACCTGGTATATGGTGCCGGCCACGCCCGATGAACAGCGATGGTCATACCACTCGGGGGGCTGGACAACGGCTCGTTCGGCCAGGCCGGCGGTACTCACCCGTAGCGGGACCAAGAATCGAGCACGACGAGAGTCTTCGTCCCGGTGACCCGGCCATTGGTTCGCAGCAGATTGACAACACGTTGGAGGTCGTGAATGTTCTCGGCCTGGATCCGGGCGATCGCATCGGGATCCCCGGCGAGTGCGAGCACCTCGGTGATCTCCGGAACATCCTCTGCCACTGCGAGAATCATCTCTAGGTCCAGGTTGCCGGCGACCCGCAATTCAACCACCGCCTCCAGGGCGGAATCCATCTTCGTCATGTCGATCTGGGCGGTGTATCCGGTGATCACCCCGCTGGATTCGAGCCGGTCGATGCGCCGCTTGACCGGGGCGACGGTGAGGCCGACCTCGATCGCGATGTCACTGACCGTACGTCGGCCATCCTCGCGTAGCAGTCGGATGATCCGCCTGTCGATATCGTCGATCATCAGTCCATGGTGAGTCATCTGCGCCCCAAAGCGCAACTAACTAGACATTGATAGCGCCAAAACATCTATTTCATTGCGAGTCTGCGGCGGTGTCTCGCAATAACCTTGCTCTTACGATCGGGCTAGCTCTAGCGTTCTCCACGAATTCCCAATGACATGGAGAACGGGGTAGGTGCCCGCAATGGTGGAGTGCGACGTGGTTGTTCTTGCTGGGCCGGGCCGTCAGGTTCCAGCCCGGATCGCCGGTCTGCTGCTGCCGTGGGACATCGAGATCATCGCCCTGAGCTTCACGCATCCGGCACAGTCGGACCTATGGCGGGTGCGGATGACGGTGCGGGCAGGATCGGCAACCTCGATCGCATTGCTGACCGACCGCCTGCAGCGACTGGTCGACGTGCTCAAGGTCGAGCAGGCCGCGCCGGTCTTCTCCGACGAAGCTGCATATGTTCAGTCCGGCAAGTGATTTCGTGAGGAAGTACGTCAAATGACAGACTTGATGAGCCCGCTGCTGCTGGACCAGGAACCCGCAGCGATAGACGGGCCGATGCGGATGGTGGAACCAGACGGAACGCTCCGCGTCGATGCGACCGACGCCCGCGTCGAGCCGGCCCAGTTGCGTGGGTTCTACCGCGACATGGTGTTGGCCCGGGCTTTCGACCGCGAGGCGTACAACCTTGCGCGCCAAGGCGAGCTCGGACTGTGGCTGTCCTGCCGCGGGCAGGAGGCGGCGCAGGTCGGCAGCATTCGCGCGGTGCGGCCGGACGACCATGTCTTTCCGTCCTATCGGGAGCACGCGGCCGCACACTGTCGCGGAATCGGCCCGGCCGAGCAACTGACCCAGTGGCGCGGCACAGCGCACGGCGGGTGGGACCCTGCCGACTACCGCTTCCACATCACCTCGCTGGTGTTGTCCACGCAACTGTTGCACGCCACCGGATATGCCCTCGGTGTCGCCGCCGATCGACGTACACACGCCGGTCTGGACGAAATCGTGCTCTGCTACTTCGGTGACGGTGCGGCCAGTCAGGGCGATGCGAACGAGGCGTTGAACTGGTCAGCGGTGACCAATGCCCCGATCGTGTTCTTCTGCCAGAACAATCAGTGGGCGATCTCGACTCCGGCGTCACTGCAGAGCCGCCGGCCCCTGCACGTGCGTGCGGCCGGCTTCGGATTGACCACCACGCTGGTGGACGGAAACGACGTCCTCGCTGTGCACACCGCCACCGCGGCCGCGGCGGCACGGGTGCGTGCCGGCGGGCCACCGGAGCTGATCGAGGCGATCACCTACCGGATGGATGGCCACTCGACCTCCGACGATCCGACCCGATACCGGGATACGGCCGAAGTCGAGGCGTGGCGGGCGCGCGACCCGATCACCCGGGTGCGGCTGCTACTGGACGAGATGGACTGGGCCGACGGTGATTTCCACCGCGCGCTGGAGAAAGAAGCGACCCAACTGGCGGAGTCGACGCGCGCCGCGTGCATAGAGCTTGAGGCCCCGCCGCTGGAAGCGAGCTTCCGCAACACGCTGGTCGAGGAGACCTTGCAGTTGCGGGCCGAGCGGGAACGTTTCACCACGTGGCGGGAGTCCTTCGCATGACCACCACCACCGATACACCCGCTTCGGTGACCACAACCCTGGGCAAGGCGCTCAATACCGGTATGCGGCAGGCGATGCGCGATGACGACTCCGTCGTCCTGCTCGGGGAGGACATCGGCGCCCTCGGCGGGGTCTTCCGGGTCACCGAGGATCTGCAGGCCGAATTCGGCCCGAACCGGGTCTTCGATACGCCGCTCGCCGAATCCGGAATTGTCGGCACCGCGATCGGGTTGGCGCTACGCGGCTATCGCCCGGTCTGTGAGATCCAGTTCGACGGGTTCATCTACCCAGCGTTCGACCAGATCGTCTCCCAACTGGCCAAGATGCGGGCCCGTTCGGGCGGCAGACTGACCATGCCGGTGACCATCAGGGTCCCGTGCGGTGGCGGCATCGGCGCGGTCGAGCATCACAGCGAATCCAACGAGTCATACTTCTGCCACACCGCCGGCCTGCGGGTGGTCGCATGTGCCAATCCAGCTGATGCGCACTGGATGATCCAACAGGCGATCGCTTGCGACGACCCAGTCATCTTCTACGAACCCAAGCGGCGGTACTGGGACAAGGCGGAGGTCGCGATCGGCCCTGTTCCGCCGGACGCGCCCGCACTGGATTCGGCACGAGTTGCCAAGGCCGGCAACGATGTCACGGTCATAGCCTATGGGCCAACAGTCCGTGTGGCTCTCGACGCGGCGACGGTCGCCCAGAGCGAGGGGCGATCGTTGGAAGTGATCGACCTGCGATCGCTGTCCCCACTGGACATGCGCACCATCACCGCGTCGGTACGTCGGACCCGGCGGGCCATCGTGGTGCACGAGGCGCCAACGTTCGTCGGGCTCGGTGCCGAGATCGCCGCCGCCATAACGCAAGAGTGCTTTCCGGTGCTCGAGGCCCCGGTCTTGCGCGTTGGGGGCTGGAACGTTCCCTATCCACCGGCCCGGACCGAGCAGCTCTACCTGCCCGATATCGACCGGGTGCTCGACGCCGTCGACAGCGTCGCCCAGTACTGAACACCTGTGACAGCCCCGGAGGATCGCAATGACCACATCCCATCGGTTTGCCCTGCCCGACATCGGTGAAGGACTCACCGAGGCCGAGATCATCACCTGGCATGTCGCGGTCGGGGACACCGTCGCGGTAAACGACATCCTCGTCGAGGTGGAAACGGCCAAGGCCTCGGTGGAACTGCCATCGCCGTACGCCGGGTTGATAGCCGAGCTGCACGCGAAGCCAGGGGACGCGGTCGAGGTCGGCACGGTCATCGTCAGCTTCGCCGATCCATCGGGCTCGACGGACCCGGACCCGATATCGCCCGCTGTGCCCGCCTCCGAGCGCCCTGCACCAGACCTCCGGGCCGAGGGCGATGACGCGGCGACGACACGGCCGTCGGTGCTGGTCGGATACGGGCCAAGCCGGGTGAAAGTGGAACGGCGCCAACGTAAACTGGGATATCGAGCGCCCGGACCGACAACTCCTCTCACGGACGGTCCGCGCGCGCCGTACGCTACGCCGCCGGTGCGGACCCGCGCCAAGAGCCTTGGCATCGATCTGGCCGAGGTGATTCCGACCGGCGACTGGGGTCAGATCACCCACCGCGACCTCGCCGCCGCTTCCGGAGCTCTGCACACCCGCCCAGATGGTGCGGTAGCGCAGTCGGAGCCGGCGGAAACCCGGGTGCCAGTCAAGGGCGTGCGGAAGCTGACCGCGGAGGCCATGGTCGCCTCGGCGTTCACCGCACCGCACGTCACCGAATGGGTGACCATCGACATCACCGAATCGTGCGAACTTCTCGAACAGCTGCGGACGCGGCCGGAATTCGCAGGCCTGCGAATCACGCCGCTGCTGCTGGTGATTCGAGCCGCCCTGTCGGCGCTGCGCGCCCATCCGGAGATGAACGCCAAGTGGGACGGCGAGACCGGCGAGATCGTGCGCTATCGCGACGTGAATCTCGGCATCGCCGCTGCCACCCCGCGCGGTCTGCTGGTGCCGAATATCAAAGCAGCGCAGACGCTCACCTCGCCGGAGCTCTGTCACCGGCTTGCCGAGCTGGTCACCGATGCCCGTGACGGGAAGACCCGCCCGGAGGCAATGGCCCGTGGCACCTTCACCATCACCAACATCGGCGTCTTCGGTGTCGACGGCGGTACCCCTATTCTCAACCCCGGCGAAGCCGGGATCCTCTGTGTCGGGCAGATCGTCCGTCGTCCCTGGGAACACCGTGGAGAGATCGCGCTGCGCAGCGTGTGCACCCTGTCGCTGTCGTTCGACCACCGACTCGTCGACGGCCAACTAGGCAGTCAAGTGCTTGCCCACATTGCCCGCCTACTGACTGATCCCTCTCTCGCCCTGGCGATCTGAAGCAACCCGGAGCTGCACCCGTGAGACCCCCTAACGGCCCTAGAACGGAGACCACCATGGACCACACCGACGTTACGACTCCCGATGACGCCGAGTTCGAGAAAATCGTGCACTGCACTGATCCGGACACCGGGCTCGACTCGGTGATCGCCATCCACAGCACCACCCTCGGTCCGTCGCTCGGTGGAATCCGGATGAAGCGCTACCCCAGTCACGACGCAGCCGCCGCCGACGCGAAGCGACTCGCTCAGGCGATGTCATACAAGGCTGCGATGGCCGGGCTCGATCTCGGGGGTGGCAAGAGCGTCATCAATGCCGACCCGACCGCGCAGAATCGAGCGGAATTGTTGCTTGCGCACGGGCGTGCCATCGAAGCCCTTGGCGGTCAATACATTCCCGCGGTCGACATGGGAACCACCATCGCGGATCTCGATCTGATCGCCGGGGTGGTGACCACCGTGTCGAGCCGGCTGCGCGACCCGTCCGAGTTCACCGCCGCTGGCGTGGTGGCCGCGATCCGTGCCGCCGTCCAGGAAACCGAGGGAGTCTCGCTCGACGGCGTACGGATCGGCATACAGGGGCTCGGCAATGTCGGCGCCCGCATCGCGCTGCTGCTGTTCGCGGAAGGCGCGCGCCTGGTCGTCGCCGATATCGACACCGAACGCGCTCACCGGGTCGCGGCGAGCACCGGCGCGCAGGTCGTCTCCCCGGCCGAGGTGTTGACCGCCGAGGTCGATGTGTTGTGCCCGTGTGCCGCCGGTGGCGTGGTTACGACCGCCCGCACGGACAGTCTGCCCGCCCGGTACGTGATCGGTGCGGCCAACAATGTGCTCGCCGATCCGGCGCTGGCCGCGCGACTCCGCGAACGCGACATCGTCCACGTGCCCGATTTCGTCGCCAACGCCGGCGGGTTGATCGCCTGCGCCGCCGAGGTGATCCAGGATGACACCGGCCTACACGCCCGGGTGGAGAACATCGGAGAAACGACCCTGAGTCTGTTACGAGCGGCCGATGTCCGCGGACAGGACACTGTCACCACAGCGCTGCAACTGGCCAAAGAACGGATCGCCGACCGCCGCGCCGTCGCGGGCAGCGTCCGATGAACCGAAGCCGACCGGGATACGACACGAAGACGCCCGAATGACG
This sequence comes from Mycolicibacterium komossense, assembly GCF_025822605.1. Taxonomy (GTDB): domain Bacteria; phylum Actinomycetota; class Actinomycetes; order Mycobacteriales; family Mycobacteriaceae; genus Mycobacterium; species Mycobacterium komossense. Next base: position 261,735 of record NZ_JACKTY010000031.1, read on the forward strand.
GAAAAGACAACGGATCTGGTCATCCTCGGCGGCGGCTCCGCCGGTTACTCCTGCGCCCTGCGCGCAGCCCAACTGGGTCTGTCGGTCGTCCTGGTCGAGAAGGATCGGCTCGGGGGCACCTGCCTGCACAACGGATGTATTCCGACCAAGGCACTGCTGCACGCCGCCGAGGTCGCCGACACCGCCCGCGACGGCGCGGAGATCGGCGTGCTCACTCGGATGGACGGTATCGACATGACCGCCGTGCACTCCTACAAAACGAACATCGTTGACAAGCTGTACAAAGGGTTGCGCGGGTTGGTCGCCTCGCGGCAGATCGATCTCGTCGAAGGTGTGGGGCGTTTTGTCGGACCGCGATCGGTCGAGGTAGCCGATACCCGCTACACCGGCCGCGCGGTGGTCCTGGCCACCGGTTCGTACGCGAAGACGCTGCCAGGTCTCGAAATCGGTGGCCGCATCGTCACCTCGAACCGCGCTCTCGAACTCGACGCGGTGCCTCGCCACGCAATCGTGCTCGGGGGCGGCGTCATCGGGGTCGAATTTGCCAGCCTGTGGCGGTCATTCGGCGCCGAGGTCACCCTCGTAGAGGCTGCCGACCGGCTGCTACCCGGTGAGGACCCGTCCATGTCCAAAGCCCTCGAACGCGCCTTTCGTAAGCGTGGTATCACCGTGCGCACCGGGGTGGGTCTACGCGACGCCGCGCAGACCGCCGACGCGGTGGTCGCCGGCCTCGACTCGGACGAGCGGATCGAGGCCGATGTGCTGTTGGTCGCTGTCGGCCGCGGGCCGAACACCACCGGCCACGGTTTCGAGGAGGCCGGCATCGCCCTCGACCGGGGATGGGTACGCACCGACGAGCAGCTACGCACCACGATCGACGAGGTGTACGCGGTAGGAGACATCGTGGCCGGGCCGCAGCTCGCCCACCGTGGCTTCCAACACGGTATTTTCGTCGCCGAACAGATCGCCGGCTTGGCACCGCACCCGATCTCCGATAGCGGAATCCCGCGGGTGATCTACAGCACCCCGGAGATCGCCTCAGTGGGATTGACCGAGGCCGCGGCCCGCGAGATCCACGGCGAGATCAGCACTGTCACCTATGATCTCGCAGGGAATGGGAAGTCTCAGATCCTGGGCACCGCCGGCGCGGTCAAGCTGATCAAGGCTGCGCCCGCCGAACAGGAAGGTCCCGTTGTGGGCATCCACCTGATTGGTGCCAGGGTCGGGGAACTGATCGGCGAAGCCCAACTGATCTACAACTGGCAGGCCGAACCCGCGGACGTCACCCCGTTCCTGCACGCCCATCCGTCGCAGAACGAGGCTCTGGGTGAAGCCTTCCTCGCGCTCGCCGGTAAGCCGCTGCACACCCACGGCTGACCAGCATCGGGTGCCGGTCGTACAAGTGACCTGATGGCGATTCCCGAGCGGTGCCTCCGAGGAACGTTCTCGAGTGGACCGGACAGCACGCTTTTCACCATCAGCACCATTCACCCTGTGCCTTAACAGATTCCGACCGACGGATCCTGGGGAGCCGATCTCAGCAGCGGGTTGGCATGCCCGGCCTTCGACGTGATGCGTTGCTTCGGGATGGATGATGGTGCAGAACGAGCGCCCCATGCCACACCGTAACTGGCAGAAGCCAGCTCAGCGCTGACGCTATCCGGGGTCGTCGATATGCGCGCGGCATGCCCGCGTGATGACGTCGACCCAGATCTGCGGATCGTTGGCCCGCAGGTTGTGGTCGACTGCGGGTACCTCCTCGAACACAGCGCGCGGGATCAACGCGGCAAGTTGGCGCAGCGGCCACGACGGACGGATATCGTTCTGCGGGGCGATGAACGCCATAGCGACGGTGGAGTCAGCGAGCCGGCGGAAGAGATCGTCTTCATGAATCCACTGCACGAATGACGTAGAAGGGTGGATAACCGGCGCCGAGTTCACCAATTCCGAGCGGGATGGGAGTGGGGAACAGTGCGCCACTTCCCCACTGTGTTGTCCCAGCTCGCACTGTCTCATTTCCCGTCTCACACGGATACGCTCACGGCGGACCTGCCGCGGAGTTGAGCTACCACTCAGGTGACGCGCGGCCGATGGCCGTTCCGGCCTGAATATCGTTTGGCTGCTGTAGTTCTCGTGAATCCGGGAACACGTCCATCATCGGTTCACTCCGGATCGGAATCGATTGAACACCATGATGGCATGATCCACATTGGCACTGTCAACCCGGACGCGACAGCACTAACAGGGTCTGTCGGGCATACGTCAGCGTTTGAATAGGTCTCCTGCGGTGAAGCGGGTGATGGCGTCCATAACGGCGGTCTTCATTGCCGGGCTGCCGGTGTGTCCTGCGTCCTCGACGACAATGAGTTCGGCCCGCGGCCAAGCCCGCGCGAGTTCCCAGGCGGTCAATAGCGGCGCGGAAAGGTCGAGCCGTCCATGGATGAGGATGCCGGGGATTTCGGCGAGCAGGTGGGCGCCGCGCAGCAGTTCGTCGTCTCGCAGCCACGCGTGGTGGGCGAAGTAGTGGGTGCAAATCCGTACGAACGCCAGTCGCTGCTCACCGAGCTTGGCACTGTACTGTCCTGGGCTGCCTTGAGTTTCGTGGGCGATAGCGGCGTCCTCCCAGGCACACCACTCGCGCGCCGCGTTCGCGCGTACTTCGGGGTCTGGATCATCCATGAGTTGCCGATAGCCATCGACGAGGTTGCCGTCGCGCAGCGATTCGGGAAGACCAGCACGGAAGCGCTCCCACTGCTGGGGCAGGAGCAGTCGAAGGCCACGATAGAGCCAGTCGATCTCGCGTGGTCGGGTCATCGTGACCCCGACAAGGATGATGCCTTCAACATGTGCGGGATAGCGTTGCGCGTAGGCAAGAATCAACGTGGACGCCCAGGACCCTCCATAGAGCAGCCACCGCTGCACACCCAGGTGCCGGCGAAGCGCTTCCATATCGGCCAGCAGATGCTTGGTGGTGTTGACCGACATGTCCGTGCCCGGATCCGCGGCGCTGGGAACGCTGCCTCCGCATCCACGTTGATCGAACGAGGCAACCTGAAAGACGTTGTGATCGAATGCCTTATATGCGGTGCGGGACCGGCCGCTGCCGGGACCGCCGTGTACCAGCACGACCGTCCGGCCCGCAGAATTGCCCCGGCACTCCCAATACATCTGGTTACCGTCACCGACGTCGAGCAGCCCTTGACTGCGCGGCCCTCCCATGGCCATTGCACCCCCTTAGTTCGGCACGATAGCTCAGCGACTACCGCTCGGCGTCTGCGACGGGCCACACCGCAATGACACGGAACGCATAACCGCCCTGCGGCCAGTTGACTGAACTTCGAAGAGCCTTCCGAACCGAGCAGGGACGCGCAGACGATTGGGAACGCCACATACTTCCGAGGGGAAGGTCACGCCTTTACTAAGGGTCGGCAAAGGCGGCGGTCAGAGGGCGTGGGCGGCGGCGCGGCCCGCGGCGCGACCGCTGAAGATGCAGCCGCCCAGAAAGGTGCCTTCCAGTGCGTTGTAGCCGTGCACGCCACCGCCGCCGAATCCGGCGACCTCCCCGGCGGCATACAGCCCGCCGATCGGGGTGCCGTCAACGCCCAAGGCGCGCGATGATAGGTCGGTTTGTATGCCGCCCAGCGTCTTTCGAGTCAGGATGTGCATCTTCACCCCGATCAGCGGCCCGGCCTCGGGGTCCAGGATGCGGTGCGGTGCAGCGGTGCGCCCGATCCGGTCGCCGATGAAGCGGCGCGAATTGCGGATGCCCTGGACTTGGGCGTCCTTGCTGTAGGGATTGGCCATCTGCAGGTCGCGAGATTCGATCTGAGCCCGGATCGTGGCGGGGTCCAGCAGGGGCTGGTCGGTCAGCTTGTTCATCCGGGCGACGAGGTCTTCCAGGTCGGTGGAGACCACGAAGTCCGCACCGTGTTCCTTGAAGGCCTCCACCGGACCTGGCGCGCCCTTGCTCAGCGCCCGTTCGCGCAGGAACGCCTTCTTGTCCTTGTTGGTGATGTCAGGATTCTGTTCTGAGCCCGAGAGGGCGAATTCCTTGCCGATCATCTTCTGGGTGAGGATGAACCAGGAGTGGTCGTAGTCCGCGATGTCGGGAGTGGTGCGCAGGTAGCGCAGCGTGCCGAGGGTGTCGTAACCCGGCAGGTAGGGCTGCGGGAGACGGCGGCCGAGGGCGTCGAACCACATCGAGGACGGTCCGGGCAGCACGCGGATGGCGTGCTTGGGCCAGATCGGATTCCAGTTCTGGATGCCTTCGGTGTAGTGCCACATGCGGTCCCGATTCACCAACCGAACCCCGGAATCGGCGGCGATGTCGAGCATCCGACCGTCCACGTGGGCTGGTACGCCGGTGATCATCGAAGTCGGTGGGGTGCCCATCCGCTTGGGCCAGTACTTGCGGACGATGTCGTGATTGGCGCCGATACCACCGGTGGTGATGATGACAGCCTGGGCCGACAGCTCGAACTCGCCCACTTTGTCGCGGTTGGACGAAGCGCCGCGCACCGCGTCGTCGGGGGCCAGGACGGTGCCGCGCACCCCGGTGGCGGTCCCATTGGTGAGGATCAGTTCATCGACCTGGTGGCGATGATTAAAGGTGACCAGGCCACGCTTCTCGGCGTCAAGGGCGGAGTTGACGAAGGGTTCGACGACCCCGGTGCCGGTGCCCCAGGCGACGTGGAAGCGCGGCACGGAGTTGCCGTGGCCGTTGCAGGTCAGGTCGCCGCGTTCGGCCCAGCCAACGGTGGGCAGGAATTTGATGCCGCGGCTGGTGAGGTAGTCGCGCTTCTCCCCAGCGGCAAATTCGACATAGGCCCGCGCCCACTTGACCGCCCAGGCGTCTTCGTCATCGAGGCGGTCGAACTTGGCGCTGCCCTGCCAGTCGTTCCAGGCCAACTCCAGGGAGTCCTTGACCCCGAAGTGACGCTGCTCCGGGCTGTCAACCAGGAAGATGCCACCGAAGGACCAGAATGCCTGACCGCCGAGGTTGGCGCGGTTCTCCTGGTCGATGACGACGACTTTCTTGCCGCGGCGGGTGAGCTCGTGGGTGGCGACCAATCCGGCTAGGCCCGCGCCGACGACGATGACGTCTGCGTCCATTGGTCATACTCCTTCGAAGTGTCGGTTCATCACGTATCCGATACGATAATGCATCGGATATGGCTGAGTATCGAATGGTGGTGGAGATGACAACAACGGCATCATCGGCGTCGGCGCGGTCGCCACGAGATACCCCCTCGCCGGCGGCGTCACCCCGTGTGACCAAGCGCCGCGCGGAAACCCGCGCCCGACTGATGGAGGCGGCGTTTCGGGTGTTCGCCGACAAGGGGTTTGGTCAAGTCCGCATCGAGGATGTGTGCACTGCCGCCGGCTACACCCGCGGGGCGTTCTACTCCCAATTCGAGAGCCTCGACGAGCTGTTCTTCACTCTCTATGACGAGCGCGCCCGGCTCATCGCCGCCCAGGTCGCCGAGTCCCTCACCACCGACGAGGCCGACACCCCGATAGACGTGCTGATCGAACGCGTCGCGGCCACCCTGCTGTTGGACCGCGACTGGCTGCTCGTCAAGACCGACTTCCTGCTTCATGCCGCGCGCCATCCCGACGTCGCCGAACGTCTCGCCCTCCACCGCTCCGCACTGCGTCTGGCGGTCGAACAACGACTTCAGTCAGCCAGCGAAAGGCTCAGCCTGCCCGAGTCCAACGGTGACATCCCCGCCGCCGCCCGCGCCGTCATCGCCGCCTACGACGGCGTCACCGTGCAACTGCTCCTCGACGGAGACATCACGGCCGCTCGAGCCTGGCTCACCCAACTCCTCGGCACTCTCCTCGACCGGGGACACAACTCGTGACGAGAGCCAACCCCGGCCATTCACACTGACCTCGAACCCGCGATAGGCCCGCCGAACAGCCGGTTTACCGGTCTTGCTAAACCCGACCAACGACGAGTGACGAACGCAGTTCGGTTAGGTGGGGGAGGGGGTCGGGTCGATGAGTTTCGCGCGGTAGGAGGCGGGGGATTCGCCGAATGTTCGTCGGAACAGGGCGATAAAGGCGCTTGCCGTGGCATAGCCGAGGTTGAGCGCGATGCTGGTCACCGGCTGCTGTTCGGCCAGCATTTCCAGCGAGCGCACCAGGCGTGCACGTTGGCGCCAACCAGAGAAAGTGAAACCTGTCTGGTCAACGAAACGGCGGCTGAGGGTTCGGTCGCTGACGGACACCAGTGAGGCCCAGTCCCGAATTCCCCGGGGATCGCCGGGGTCGGCGATGAGCGCTTGGGCGACGTGCAGTGCCTGGTGATCACTGGGCAGCGGCAGGGTGAATGAGTCGGTTGGTAGGCCCTCGATCTCATCGAGGATCACCTCGCATATGTGCCGGTCCACAGCGGTGTCGGCCGGCCCGGCAGGCCAGGTTGCTGCCCGCAATACAGCCTCGCGCAGCAATCCGGAAGCGCGAATGGTGCGAACCGTCAGCGGGAGTTGTTGCCTTGCCCTTTCCGCTACGTACACGGTCCACCCATCCAACGGTCCGTGCGAGCGCGCCCAGTGGATCTGATGCGGAGGGATCCATACCGCATGAGTTGCTGGCACCACCCACATTCCCGTTTCCGTGCCGATCGTCAGTAACCCTCTGCGCGACCCGAGGAGCTGGCCCTCTGGATGGCAATGAGGCATCGAGGTGTGTTCTTTGTGTTCACGCCCGCACCCGGCAACAAGGGTTTTGCCCGGGGGTAGCGCAATCGCGGTGGGCCCGTAAAGATTCATGGCAGCTTCCAGCTATTTTGTGGCGTCTGCAGCTTACTAATGACAGGCCCCCGCTGGTTATGTTTCCTCGCATGACTCCGGCAGCGACGACTCCGACCCACTCATCGCTACTCGATCCGACTTCCCAAACGGTGATCGATACGTTGTATTCGCAGTCCAGACGCCAAATGATGTCGGCACCGATGCTCCGGCACTACGCTCCCCGGCTGCCGAGCATGCTGCTGAAACGCCCCGTGCGGCCACCCAGCGACCCGAGTCTCTTCGATGACAAACTCCTGCCGATCAGCGCGGCCCAAGGCAACTTGTTGTATTTGCTGGTGCGTGCCCAACGCCCACGCTGCGTGGTCGAGTTCGGCACTTCGTTCGGGGTATCGACGATTTACCTTGCCGCCGCCATGCGTGATACCGGCGTGGGCGGACACGTGATCGGCACTGAAATGGTGCCGTACAAAGTGGCCCAGGCACGGTCGAATCTAACCGCAGCAGGGCTGACTGATCATGTCGAGATCCGTGAGGGTGATGCCCGACAGACCCTACGAGAACTCGATCGTCCCATCGATTTTCTCTTACTGGACGGTTGGCCGTCACTTGCGATCGAGGTACTACAAACCGCCGAGCCGATGTTGGCTAAGGGCGCCCTGATCGCGGTCGACAACATCGCACATTTCAGCAGCGAACTGCGCTCAGTGACCCAGCGCCTATCGCACCCGCCTTACCGGTCGACACTGCTGCCATTCAAAAGCGGCACGCTCGTGAGCGTGCACGACGGGTCTGGGACGTCTCATGCGTAGAAATAACGAGACAACCCCGTCGGACAGACCTGAAGATCCGGTCGGTCTCTGCTCACCTGTCGCTCACACGGATCGTATGCCGACTGGATTGTCACGAATGTGGGTTGGACTCGAGGAGTGCCCCGTAGGTGACGGATCGCGTTATTCCTCGGATATCGGGGACCATCCTCATCGGGCGGTCCAGACGCTGGGGATCGAACCCGATCGATGCCGGAGCGGCTTTTGGTAGCGGAGTTGTTGTCATGAGCCACCTTTCGCGAAGTCGGCGATGTCTGCGGCGGTGGACCGGCTGATGTCGGGGCAGCTGACCGGTAGGACCTCGAATGCGTGGCAGGCGCCCATCATTTGGCGGCAACGCGCCGAAACGCCGCTGGCCAACAGCAGAAGATAGAAAGCTTGGATGTCATGCGCTGATTCCTTCGCGGCGGTCGGCAGCGGACACGGTGCCGTCGAGCCAGTCGTAGATGCGCGCGAAGGCCAGGCGCCCTGCGCCGGCCTGGCAGTGCGCCCCGGCGCCCTCTGCTTCGGTGAACCGCAGCATAGCCTTCGGGCAGGTGAGGTGGTCGAACAGCAGCTGCGGTTGACCGTCGAAGAAGATGTCGCTGGCTGCCTCGCACACCAAGGTCGGACAGGTGATCTGCTCTGCGATTCCGCCAGCGAGCGTGTAATCGAGGTAGGACGCGAAAAACGCCCGCGGGCTGTCGACGCCCATGACGTACTGGCCGTGAGTGGCAGCCCAGCGGATGTTCGGGTCAGACGCCATGAGCTGGTCGATCATCGCATCAACCTCCGGCGCGGACTCGGCCCGCAGCACGGCCTCTACCTCGGCACGGGAGCCGGGCATGGATCTCGTCACCGTGAGCCCCATGTCGTAGACACCGTCGAAGGCGATGCACGCGGCGAGTCGGTGCTCGTAGGCAGCCGCCCGCGGCGCCAGCAGTCCGCCCATGGAGGCTCCGAACAGCGCGATCTTGTCCGGGTCCACGCCGGGACGGTCAAGTACCCAGTCCAGGACGGGGGTGACCACGTGCTCCCAGTCGGTCCGGAAGACCAGGCGAGAGAAGTGCAGCGCGGCCGGTTGCCCCGGTCCGTCGAAGGTGACGACGTTATAGCCGCGCTCCTGCCCGGCCGCCGCGCCCATGAAGTGCATTTCTTCGCAGGTGCCGTCGAATCCACTGTGCATGATGATCGTCGGGCTCGGCCCGGTATCTCCATCCCGCCGCACCGCGGGGTAGAAGTAGCCGTGTAGCACCGTGTCCTCGTAGGGGATCTCAACGGGCTCCACAGGCGGATCGAACAGGGCCGCTGCAGCACGGAAGCAGTCCCGGGCCCGGGTGTAGGAATGGGCGATACGCGGGTCATCGGGATTGCCGTGCAGATAGAAGTCGGCCGACCGGTAGTAGTTACTGGCCCGCAGCAGGCCATCGCGGGCACTGACGAGATACCTTGCGGCGTACGCCTTTTCGGCTTCGCCGGCGATCCGGTCGGCGGTGTCCAGCCACTGGTCATACCAGCCGTCGTAGTCGCCGGCAGTGATGGCTTGGGCCGTGGTCAACACCTCGCCGATGTCAGCTCCACCGTACGGGGTGGCGCCGAGCACGCGCAGCGTCTCGAACCAGAACGAGGTGTCATCGGGGAACAGGACCGGTTGCATGAGCTACTCCTTAAACCATCTTAAATGCTTTAAGCCACGGTACGGTCTCCGCTCATTAAACGCAATAGTGATGCTTTAGCATGTAGGCGTGACCGATGACAGAGAGGTGCGTCGCCGCCCGGGCGGACGGAGTGCGCGGGTCACCGCGGCGGTTCACACGGCCGTGGACGAACTGCTCGTCGAGGAGGGCCCGGGCGGGTTCACGGTCGCCGACGTCGCCCGACGTGCCGGGGTGAACCCGAGCAGCATCCATCGGCGATGGGGCAGCCTGGAGGCGGTCATCCTGGAGCTGGAGGCGGCCAAGCTCACCGAGATCTCACCGTTGCCCGACACCGGAACGTTGCGCGGCGACCTGCTCGCCTACGCGCGGACCGCCGCCGCCGACATCGTCCGCCCTGGCCGGTTGGCGTTCCTGCAAGCGTTGATCGGCGCCCGAGACTTGAATACCGAACAACGGTCCGCTCCCCTGCTACAGCGAGCGGCACAGCTTCAGTCGATGCTGGACCGCGCCCGCGATCGCGGCGAACCGTCGCTGCACTACACCGCCATCGTGGATTGCATCCTGGCCCCCGTCTACCTGCGGTACCTGCTCGGCATGAGTATCGACGAGCCCGACCTCGAGCTATTCCTCGACCGCACCCTCGCCTCGACGGCGCTGCCAAATACCCGCTGACACTGGGCTATTCGCCCCGCCTGGCGGCGCCTCGCTGTTGTTAAGCTGCGTACAGTCTGCTCGGGACCGTGCCGCTTCCTCGTCTCAGAGCTGATCGTCGGAACCGACCGACGATCCCCTGGCTGTCACGAAGTCGTCGGCAGTTCGGGATCACGAGCGGGCTGCACCAACCGGAACCCGGATTTTGAACGCTCCATCTCCCGCCGCTGGAAGTGCCCCTCGATCTGGTGTTTGTCGAGTACGCCCGAGAGGATCAGAGTCTTGTCGGCGTCCCAGCGGTACCGGATTTCGGTTGGGAAGTCGGAGAGTCGCTGGCGGATCAGGAGCTTTCCCTCTTGCAGGTCAAGTGCCCACACAGTCGTCGCGCCCGAGGGCGCTTGGCTGACGAAGGTTGTGTAATCCGTGCGATCGGTAATCGCCACATTCGCCCAAGGATTCGGATCCCGCCCCGTCATCGTCGCGGGTGCGCCGTCTACTGTGAACGACGTCGCCTGCCATTCACCATCGAGAGCCGATCGCGGCGTATGCATGTTGTTGATGCCGATCACGGCTACGACTCCAAACAGCGCCGAATGTGCCACCACCACAAACAACCCGAGGTAGGACGCCGCTCTGCGGAAGGATCTCCTTCCGGGCGCCGGCCACAGCCTCCGCGGCGGGAGCGGCGTGCTGTTCGTGAGAACTCGCAACATATTCGACCAGTAAGGGAAGGTGATGGCGATAGCTGTGGCGAGCAGGGTCCCCGACAGGAGTTTGACCGGAACGTCGTAGCAGAGATTGAGCAGAAATACTTGCGCCATAGCCAGCATGGCCAGAATCCCACCGGCCAGCCAGGTGCGTCTCCACAGCAGCAGAATTCCCGCGGTGAATTCCGCCAGGCCGCTGGCGATCGAATAGACGTCCGACGCGCCCATGAAGGTCCACAATGTGTCTTTGAGTCCGAGGTCACCCACGAGAGTGAGTTGATGCGCCGGCTGCGTCATGTACCCCATTTGGATAGGTATTAACTTCGCAATACCGTATGCGAGCAGCTCAACAGCGAGACCTATTCTGGCAACCTCGAACAACGCCCGACCTAAACTCCGGTAGTTATCTCGTTTGCGGTCGAGAACACTCCACACGCCGGCTGCCACTATCGCGATGACGAGGCATCCAACCAGGGCACACCAATCCCCCAGCCTATCCCCGCTGTTCGTAGCATCCATGGCAACACCGCGCCCGCGCATCAGCGCGCTGCCAACCTGCGCGAAACCCGCCCCGATCGGCATAATCAGCGCATTCAACGCCACGAAATTGCCGTATACGAACACAACCAGCACGGATCCGCCGATCGCGAAAAGCAGCCTGAATCCGATCAATCCGAGCGGGCTCCACGAGCCTTCGCTCGGAACATCCTTTCGCACAATCGAATTCGAATCCAGCGTCGAGGATGGCATGACCAGACCTTAGCATCAGTCGATACATCCCCAATATCACGGCATTGAGATCTCAGCCAGCCAATCACCATGGTCGATCAGATAATGTTCGAAACATTTTGTCCGCCAAAATATCTCCGAAACGTCATGGCTTCTTGGACGACTCGGCCCCCTTGGAGACGGGTGCTATCGAAAAGCCCGGTGGCGCTGCGACGCTCAATATCTCACGCAGCCTGTCCCCCAGTTCGTTCAGGCGGTCTCCGCCCATACGACTGCTCGGGCCCGTGACGCTTACCGCTATGGGACGGCCGGTCGGACGCCTCAACGCCACGCCCACGCAGCAGATTCCCACTTCGTTCTCTTCACGCTCGATGGCGTAACCGTGCACTCGCGCCTCGGTCACGGCCCGCGAAAATCGTTCGGCGACAACTGGGTCAGCATTGGCGGTATGGGCGGATAGCAGGGTGTCGGTGCCGCCGTCGGCGGCGATCATTGCCCGCCCGAGCGCCGTGGTGAGCACGCTGACCTGGCGACCGACGCGGGACCATACTCGGATGGTGCGGTCGGGCTCGACCTTGTCCAGGTAGAGCACATTGCGGCCGTCCAGTATGCCGAGGTGCACCAATTCCTGCGCCTCCTCACAGATCGCGAGCAGTGCCGGGCGGAACAGCGTCGGCAAGTTCTCCTCTCGCATGAACTGGTCAACCAGCAGAGCCGGCCGCGAGCCCAACCGATAGCGCTGCTTGGCATCTTGCTCGGCGAACCCCCGGTGCTGCAGGGCCTGCAAGGTGCGGTGGGCTGACGCCTTGTTCAGTCCGCTCGCCTCGACGACATCCCGCAAAGCCAATCCGTCTGGGCCAGCCGCAGCAAGTAATTCGATGAGCGCGAGCGCCTTATCGACACTGCCGACAGGGGATGCGTGGTTGCCGTCCATGATCACCATCTCTCCCGTCGCCACCTCTGTCTATCCGAGAGCCTGACACACCCGCGGCAGTGAGCCTTGACACGTCACCACCCAGCTGCGAGTGTAGTTCACATTACGATACATGCGGTTCATAATACGGAACGAATCGCCACTTCGACCATTTTTGGGAGCGCAACGATGCGACGACTGTCCCGCCATACCACCCCGGCGGGCACCCTGATCGGCGCTGCGGCAGGGGATCTGACGGGGATCGTGCACCTGGGATTGGGTAACTTTCACCGGGCCCACGCCGCGGTCTACACGGCCGATGCGCTTGCCGCTCGGCCCGGAGACTGGGGCATCTATGGCTTCGCCAATCGCTCTCCCGCCGTGGTTTCGGCGATGCGCGCCCAGGAGGGGCGATATGCGATTGTGGAGTATTCCGATGACGGGCGCCGGGTTGGCGTCCTCGACGTCCATCGCAACCTGGGCGTGGTCGCCGAGGATCGTGACGCGTTCGTGGCCGCGCTGGCCGATCCGGCGCACCGGATTCTCACGTTGACTGTCAGCGAGGTCGGCTACTGCCGCTCACCCCGCACTGGCACACTCGACCTCGACCTCGCTGATGTCCGCGCCGACCTCGCCAATCCCAGTCATCCCCGCAGCACGGTCGGGCTCATCGCACGCGGTCTGGCAGTCCGCGCCGCACAGGGGGCTCCGATCGCCGTCCTGTCGTGCGACAACCTGCAGTCCAACGGGCACGCCACACGATCCGTGGTCACCGAGTTTCTTCATGCCAGTGGGGCTTCCGAGGACGTCCTGAGCTTCGTCGCCAATCAGGTCAGCTTCCCGAATTCGATGGTGGACCGGATCGTGCCGGCAACGACCAGCCAGACCAGCGCCGAGGTCGCCGAGCTGATCGGAGTGGACGACCGCTGTCCCGTGCCCGCCGAGAGCTTCACCATGTGGGTTTTGGAGGACGACTTCGCCGCCGGCCGGCCGGCCTGGGAGCAGGCGGGGGCGATCATGAGCGACGAGGTGCAGGCTTACGAACTGGTCAAGTTGAGGCTGCTCAACGGATCGCATTCACTGATCGCGTATCTGGGCATCCTGGACGGCCAGGCCGGGATCGCCGATGCCTGGGCGCAGGACTTCGTCCAGGACGCGGTGCGCGCCGGCATCGCCGTGGACTACCTGCCCACCATCGCGCTGCCCAAGGGGTTCGACCCGGATGCCTACCTCAGGTCGCTCGCACACCGCTGGGCCAACGCGGCGTTGGGCCACCGCACGTCCCAGGTGGGCACCGACGGTTCGGTGAAGCTCTTGCAGCGCATCCCCGAGCCGGCCCTCATCGCGTTGCGCGCCGGTCGGGTGCCGCACCTGCTGGCCCTGACGGTGGCCGGGTGGATCTGCACTGCCGCTCCACCACCAGGTTTCGATCCCGGTCCTTATGCCGCCGAAGTTCGCGAACCCGCCCGCCCGCGGCTCGCGGAAGTGACCAGAGCCGCAACCAGTCCGCGAGATCACGCAATAGCGGTGTTGCGCAACGGATTTCTCCCCGACACCCTCACCGAGCACACCGCATTCACCGACCGGGTGGCCGATCTCGTGCTGGCGATCACACGAAGCGGAGTGCGTGCGGCCGCACGTGAAGCCACCGAGGCAGCCAACCAAGACAGGAAGGTGCCATGAAAGCACTCGCGATCCACGGCAAAGAGGACATCCGCTGGGAGGAACGCAGCGAGCCGGTCCCGGCCGACGGCGAGGTCCGGCTACGGGTCAGCTACGTGGGTATCTGCGGCTCGGACCTGCACTACTACTTTCACGGGGCCAACGGCGAGAACGTGGTACGTGAGCCTTTCACTCCCGGCCACGAACTGTCGGGCGTCGTCGATCTCGACCCGTCCGGGCGTTACCCGGCGGGCACCGCGGTGACGGTGCACCCCGCCCGGTACGGGCAGCCGGTGCCAGGGCTGACCGATCGCCCCCACCTGCGTCCCGGCGGGGACTACCTCGGTAGTGCGGCCACCTTCCCGCATCGGCAGGGCGGTGCAGCCGAACTGCTGATCGTCGAAGACCAGATGCTTCGTGCACTACCCGCCGGGTTGCCGCTACGCCGAGCAGCGCTGGCCGAGCCGCTGGCGGTGGCACTGCACGCGGTCGGACTGGCCGGTGACCTGGCCGGCCGGCGTGTGCTGGTGATCGGCGCCGGCCCGATCGGCCTGCTCGTCGTCGCCGCCGCCGCGCATCGTGGCGCCACCGAGATCGGGGTGAGCGATCTGCGCCCGGAGCCGTTGGCCCGAGCTCTGGCGTTGGGAGCGACCGAACCCGTCCTGGTGGGGCGCGACGACATCGCCGACGAGTCCTACGACGTCATCTTCGAATGCTCCGGCGTGGGCGTCTCCCTGACCCAGGCGGTGCGCGCCGCGCGCCGCGCCGGGACGGTTGTGCAGGTTGGCACACTTCCCAACAGCGAGATCTCGGTCAATTTGGCGCCGATGCTGAGCAAGGAACTCCGTCTACTGGGCGCCTTACGGTTCGCAGGCGAAATCGACGACGCGATCAGCCTGCTCGCCGCCTCCGACCGCTTCGATGCGGTCATCTCCCACGTTGTCCCGGCAACCGACGCCGTCGATGCCTTCACCTTGGCGCGGGATGCCTCGGCATCGGCCAAGGTCCTGCTTGCGCTCCAATCCGACACTCACGACGAGGGATAGCGATGACCACTGCTCACAACCCGCAGGCTACGGCCCGGCCACCCGCCGCCCAGCGCAGCATGGCGGACCTGGTACGTGCCGCCGTATCCGGATGGCTCGGCACCGCACTGGAATTCATGGACTTCCAGTTGTATTCACTGGCCGCCGCGTTGGTGTTCAGCCAGCTGTTCTTCTCGGGCGAAAGCGCGGGGATGGCGGTGGTGCTGTCGATGGCCACCTATGGGGTCGGCTACATCGCCCGACCGTTGGGTGCGGTGTTCTTCGGCAGGCTCGGTGACCGGATCGGTCGCCGCAAGGTGCTGTTCTACACCATCGCGTTGATGGGTGCGGCGACGACGCTGATCGGTGTGCTGCCCACGTATGACCAGGTGGGCATGCTGGCGCCCATCCTGCTGGTGACGTTGCGGTTGATGCAGGGCTTCGGCGCTGGTGCCGAAATCAGCGGTGCCGGAGTCATGCTCGCCGAGTACGCACCCCCGCACCGACGCGGGTTCGTGGCCTCGCTGGTGGGGCTGGGCACCAACTGCGGCACGCTGTTCGCATCGGCGATCTGGGCCATCCTGCTGGGCACACTGGTCGAAGGCGACGTGATCGCCTGGGGCTGGCGCATCCCGTTCATCGCCAGCGCCGTGGTGATGGTCTTCGCGGTGTGGATTCGGTTGAACCTCAAGGAAAGCCCGGTCTTCGAAGAGCGTGAGGATGTCGTCGACGGACGGGCGCTGTCCCGTGAGCAGATCCTCGAACAGGCCACCAACCGCGCGGACACCCGCACCCTGGAGGCGATGCAGCGTAAGCCGGTCAAGGCTGTTGTGGTGTCGTTCTTCCTCCGGTTCGGCCAGGCTGGCAACTCCGGGCTCATCCAGACCTACCTGATCTCGTTCATGACGCTGACCCTCTCGATGCAAAAGGGCGTCAGCGCCAACGTCGTGATCGTGTCGTCACTCATCGGCTTCATCACCATCCCGATGATCGGCTGGCTCGGTGATCGGTTGGGGCGGCGCCGGATGTACATCATCGTCATGTCTGCGGCGCTGGTGGTGATCGTTCCGGCGATGCTGGCCATCGATTCGCGGGACCTGGTCTGGGTGTTCGTCGGATATGTCGTACTGCACAATGTCGCGGTACTGAGCCCAGCCTCGCTGGAGAACGTCTCCATCCCAGAGATCTTCGGCGCCCGCAACCGGTACACGATGACCGCGATTGTCCGTGAAATCGCCGCGGTGATCGCCACCGGTATCGGCCCGGTGGTGGTCGCGGCGTGGGTCGCGGCTGCTACCGGCAGTGCGGTGCCGATCATGGTGATGCTGGGCTTCTACTCGCTGTCGGCATTGATCGTGGCGGTATGGGCCAAGGACTGGACCGGACGCGACTTGACCGACCCGCGCCCGGCGATGTGACCGCTCTGAACATGAACCAGCGCAACGAAAGAAAACCATGAGTATCGACAAGATCGACGTCAATGTCTGCAGTCCTGGACGCAACTTCGTGACCCTCAAGATCGTCACCAGTGACGGAGTCATCGGTTGGGGCGACGCGACACTGAACGGACGTGAACTGGCCGTCGCGGCCTACCTGTCCGAACACCTCGCGCCCACGCTGATCGGCCGCGACGAAGACCGCATCGAAGACACCTGGCAGTACCTCTACCGCGGCGCGTACTGGCGTCGCGGGCCGGTCACCATGGCTGCGATCGCCGCCGTCGACATGGCCCTGTGGGATATCAAGGCCAAGAAGGCCGGAGTGCCGCTGTACCAGTTGCTCGGCGGCGCAAGCCGGGACAGCATCCGCGTCTACGGGCACGCGTCCGGACCCGACTACCCCGCCCTCAAGGACGCCATCACCGGTTACCTCGAGGCGGGCTACACCGCCGTTCGCGTGCAGACCGGAATTCCTGGCCTCGGCCAGATCTACGGGGTGGCCACCAACAAGCCGGGTACGCGCTACGACTACGAGCCGGCCCACCGTGGACCAGACGGGGGTGCGGCGACCGCACCCATCGAAGAGACCTGGGACACCCGGGCCTACCTCAGTCACATGCCGGGCATCTTCGCTAAGATCCGCGAGGATTTCGGTAGCCAGGTGCGGATCCTCCATGACGGGCATCACCGGATGACCCCCATCGAGGCGGCCAGATTCGCCAAAGACGTTGAGCCCTATGATCTCTTCTGGCTGGAAGACTGCACTCCTGGCGAGGATCAGGCCGCGCTGCGGCTGGTGCGCCAACATTCGACCACCCCGCTGGCCATCGGCGAGGTGTTCAACTCGGTGTACGACTACCAGACCCTGATCACAGAGCGGCTCATCGACTACGTTCGCTCGGCGGTCACCCATACCGGCGGTGTCACCGCCATGAAGAAACTGCTGGATTTCGCCGGCATCTACGGGATCAGATCGGGTATGCACGGCCCCACCGATATCTCGCCGGTGGGGATGGCCGCGGCATTGCACCTCGACCTGGCGATCCACAACTTCGGCATCCAGGAATACATGCCGCACAACGACACCACACTCACGGTGTTCCAGACGTCGTTCACCTTCGACCGAGGATTCCTGCATCCCGGCGATGCCCCCGGGCTCGGCGTGGAGTTAGACGAAGTCGCTGCGGCCGCGTTCGACTACACCGCGGCCTATCTCCCGGTGAACCGGTTGCAGGACGGGACCGTTCATGACTGGTGACACGTTGACTCGCTTGACGATTCCGGTTCGCACGGCCGCAACCAAGCTGATCGTGGTGGTGCGCGCGCCGGCCGCCACCGACTACGACCGCATTCTCGACGTGCTCATCGACGCGGGAATCGGCAGCGTCGAGCTGACCCTGACCACACCGGGCACGCTCGAGCGGTTACCGCACCTGCTGAACCGCTTCGGCGACTCCGCGGACATCGGCGTTGGCACCGTGACCGACGTTAAGCAGTTGGCGGCCGCCATCGATGCCGGCGCGCACTACCTGGTCACGCCGATCACCGACACTCACCTGGTCGACGCCGCTCACCGCGCCGGCGTGCCGATGGTGCCCGGCGGCCTGACCCCGACCGAGTTGTTCGCCGCCTGGCAGGCAGGGGCGGCGGCAGTGAAGATCTTCCCGGCCAACCAGGTTGGTGCCGGCTATGTGAAGGATCTGCGCGGCCCATTCCCCGACATCGCTGTCGTGCCATCGGGCGGTGTTGACATACAAGGCGCCGTGACGTGGCTGGCGGCCGGCGCCGCCGCGGTCAGTGTTGGTGGTCCGCTCCTGGGCGACGCCGTCCGCGGTGGTGATCTCGGGGCGCTGCGCGAGCGGGCACACGCCTTTGTAGCCGCTTGCGCACCGGACACCACGTGACGCCCCGAGTCGCCACCCTCGGCGAGACGATGGCGCTCATGCGTACCCGCGATATCGGTTCCCTGCGGCACGTGTCCGAGTTGATCCTGGGCATCGGTGGCGCCGAAAGTAACGTGGCAATCGGCTTGCAGCGCTTGGGAATCGATGCACAGTGGCTCGGCCGAGTAGGCGACGATCCGCTGGGCGAGAGGGTCACCCGGGAGATCCGCGCCGAAGGCGTCGACGTTCACGGTGTCGTCGACTCCGACGCCCCGACCGGCCTCATGCTCAAGGAACGACCCACGATCAGCTCGACCGCGGTGCTCTACTACCGCAGCGACTCAGCCGGGTCGCGGCTGCGCCCCGAAGATCTGCCATCCGGCTGGGTGGAGCAGGCCGCGGTGCTGCACGTGTCCGGCATTACGGCCCTGCTGTCGGATAGTGCGCGCGAATGCATGCAGGCGGCAGTCGACCGGGCACGTGCCTCGGGTGTACGGGTCAGCTTCGACGTGAACTACCGCGCCAGCCTGGCACCCGCCGATCTCGCCGGGCCGCTGCTGCGCACATTCGCCGAGCAGGCCGATATCGTCTTCGGCGGTCCCGAGGAGTTGCAGTTGCTGCATCCCGATTCCACCGCGGAGGAAGCGGCGCAACGACTTGTGCACTCCGGCCGCGCCGAGGTGGTGCTGAAACTGGGCGCCGACGGCGCCGCCGCCTACTTGCCGGGCGAACAGATGCCCAGTGCCGGGTTTCCCCTCGAAGTAGTCGACACCGTCGGCGCCGGTGATGCTTTCGTCGCGGGTTACCTCAGCGGAGTGCTGCAGGGGCTGACCGTGCCGCAACGGCTGCGCCGGGCCAACGCCTGCGGAGCCCTGCTGTGCATGACACCGGGCGACTGGGAATCGAGCCCCACGCTCGGCGACGTCGACCGGTTCTGCGCGGGCGGTGATCCGGTCCTGCGATAGGCCGTGGATCGCGATCCAACACCACCTCAGAGCCTCGGTCTGTCATCCGGGCCAGTCACTCCAGCCATCGTCGGGATCGTTCGCTTCGCACCGATGTCGACGCAGACATCTCCGCCGTCCTCGCCGACATCGGCCCCCGCGTCATCGCTCGATGGTGGCGTCCGCCCGGTCGCGACGTTGGACGAACCACCACAGCACCACGCCGGCTGTCAGGATCGAAAGGGCTATGCATAGTTCCAGTACGCCGCCATAGCCGGTGATGGAGAATCCGGTGGCCCCGACGACCAGCAACACGACCAGTAGCGCGGCCAGACCGATCGACAACGGCACGAACACCTGCGGGAGACGAATCGGACGCGCAGCCTGTGGCCGATCCTTACGCAGCAGGGCGAAGCCGGCAACGGCCAACACGTGGGCGAGGATGTAACCCAGATTGCCGGTCACGATGATGGCCAGCGGCTGCTGAAGCACAACCAGCAGAACGACATTGAGCACCAGCATCACGTTCAGCGCGCGTACGGGAACACCGCGGCTGTTGAGCTTGCCCATCGAACGAACGGTGATGCCCTCCTTGCCCATGTTGAACAGCACGCGGGAGGCATCGGCGACCGAGGTCAGCATCACCAGCAGCAGGGACGCGATGAGGCACAGCACCATGACGTCGGCGCCGGCACCGGTCAGTTGCGAGAAACTGGCCACGAAGAACGTCGAGGGGTCCGCGCTGATCGCCTGCTCGCCGGCGAATCCACCGAGGGTGAGCGGAACCAGGAAGAACACACCCAGGCAGAACAACGCCGAGGCGCGAATGGCTCGTGAGGTGTCCCGGACCGGGTCGCGGTACTCCGAGGAGAAGGTGGCACACACCTCGATTCCCAGTGTGGTCCAGGCCATCACGTACAGCCAGACGATCGCGGTGTGCAGCCCTTCCAGCCCGTGCAGGTTCCACGTCAGGTCCATCGGCGCCCAGTCGGCGTTGAACGGCGGGAAGAAGATGAAGACCGCCAGCGGGACCATCAGGATTCCTGCGGTCACGTAGACGAAGGCCATGGTGACCCGCACGCCGACGATGTTGATGCCGTACAGCAGGAAGATGACCCCCAAGCCGATGAGAATAGGGAAGCTCAGGTGCAGCGGACCGAAGTCCACCGACCACTGTTCGTCGGGAAACCACTGCGACTGCACCAGCAGGCCGGTCAAGGAACCGTAGGTGGCCAGGTTGGATCCCCATGGCAACCAATACCCCACCCCGGCCAGGGGCGCGAACCACGGCACCCGCTTCTTCCATGCCTCGGCCGCGTACCCGGAAATGCCGCCGGACGCGTTGGGGAACATCGCGGCCAGCTCGATGTAGATCCAGTTCACCGCCATCGAGATGGCCATCGAGATGGCCCAGAGAACCGCCGCGCCCCATCCGCCGAGCCCGGCGATCGAGGCGCCCAGCGTGGCGATCAGCGCGGCCGGCATCGTCATGGCCATCGCGAAACCGTCGAACCATCGCATCTTGCGGGGCAACACCTCGTCTACCGAATGCAGCGCGATGGCATCCTCATTGGTCGCCATGAAAAACCTCCAGTTCTCGATGCTAAAGACTTGACACGTATGTCGGGTCGCCTGTGTGTTGGCGGCGCCGCGCGTGCTCGCGGCTCACTGTCGTGGATTGTGCAGCGCCAGCGGAATTCTCATTCGCCTTGTGGTGCCGCTCACAGGGTAGACCTTCGCGCGCAGATTCGCAGCATGAAACGAAAAATATTGCGCTTCAGTATTTTTCATTGATTTTTGGCATGCAGAAACCTCCGAGTGAACCTATTGGTCACCACTCGGAGGTTGGCCGCGGCGTCGATCAGCGCGCCGAAATCACGACCCGCTTGATTCAATCAACCTGCTGCACTGGGCCTTTCACGCCGGACGAAAGGAATCGTGTGCCGCGCGGGCAGCGTGCTTGACCATGATGTGACGGGCGACGGTGTACTCGGCCACGGCGGCCTGGCTCATGTCCTTGCCGAAACCGCTGGCCTTCACGCCACCGTGCGGTGCCTCCGACGCGATCGGCAGGTGGTCGTTCACCCAGGTGACCCCTGCCTCGATCGCGTGCGCGGTGCGCAGTGCCCGTGCCACGTCCACCGTCCACACCGACGACGCCAGGCCGTACCGGCAGTCGTTGGCGAGCCTGATGGCCTCCTCCTCATCGCGGAACGGCAAGGCCACCAGTACCGGACCGAACACCTCGCTCTGGACGATCTCGGCGGACTGGTCGGCGCCGGTGATCAGCGTCGGCGGGTAGTAAGCCCCGTCGCCGTCGGGAACGACACCTCCGGCACGCACCGTGGCCCCTGCCGCGACGGCACGCTCGACGAAACCATGCACCCGGTCTCGATGCTCGGTGCTGATCAGCGGCCCGATATCGGTTCCTGCTTCGAGCGGGTCGCCTACCGTGATTCTGGCGAAAGCCGCAACGAGCCGGTCGACGAGATCGTCGAACACGGACTCGTGGGCGTAAACCCGGGTGGCGGCGGTGCAGTCCTGCCCGGAGTTGTAGGTCGCGCCCATCGCGATACCGTGCGCGGCGTCGTCCAGATGCGCGTCGTCGAACACCAGACACGGTGCCTTGCCGCCGAGTTCGAGGTGCACCCGCGCGCCGCGAACCGCGGCGGTCGTCATCACCTGCCGGCCGGCACGGGTGGACCCGGTGATCGAGATCAGCTGCACCCGTTCGTCGGCCACCAACGCCGCCCCGACCGATTGATCACCGGTCACCACCTCGAGAACCCCGGGCGGGATGCCGGCTTCCACGGCGAGTTCGGCGATGCGCAGTGTGCTCGACGGTGTCGTCGGGGCCGGTTTGATGACGATGGTGTTGCCGGCGGCCAGTGCGGGACCGATCTTCCACAGGCCCATGATGAGCGGGAAGTTCCACGGCGCGATACCGACGACCGGGCCCACCGGACGCCGAACGATCATCGAGGTGTAACCCGTGCTGAGCAGGCCGGCGCCGGTCTCCTCCAGCGAGCGTCCGGCGCCGGCGAAGAATCGCAGGTTGTCGGTGCCGAACGGAAGCTCCCCATCCCGGAAAACCGCTACCGGCTTGCCGGTCTCGGCAACTTCGAGCGCGGTGAGTTCGGCAGCGTGGGTGTCGATGAGGTCGGCCCACCGCAGCAGCGCCCGCGCGCGTTCACCGGCGGTGCGCCCCGACCATTCCGGAAACGCCTCGGCGGCAGCCGAGACGGCCTGCGCGGCCTCGGCGATCGTCGCCTCCGAAACAGTCGTGGTCGGTTTGCCGTTCGACGGGTCCACTAGCACCCGCTCACCGCCCGACCCCGGAATCCGTTGTCCCCGGTGGAATCGCCCTGCGGTCATGCTCTCACTCCTCAACTGTTGAAGCCCACACCGAATCGGTCGAGTGTGCGCAAAAGCGAACCCCTGCGGCCTGTTTCGTCCTCACGAGCGAGGGCGACACGGGTCAACTCGACGGCGGGCCACCGTAGCGGTTCAGGCGGGAAGGGCACTGCGGTGCCGGTAATGGCCTTGAGCTGGGTCCGTTCGGTCTCGCGGCCGGCCAGCAGGTCGAGTGCCACGCCGGCACCGAATCTCGTCGACGCCACACCCAGACCGGTGAATCCGACCGCATAGGCCAACTGGCCCCGCATGGCGGTTCCGAAGATCGGGGTGAACCGGGTGGTCGTGTCGATCACGCCGCCCCAGCGATGGGTGAACGGTACCTCCGCCAGCTGCGGGAACGTCTCCCGGAAGTGGCGCGCCAACAGACGGTGCGACCGATCGCGCAGCTCCAGATCCGGGCTGACGGCATTGCCATAGTGGTAGATGGCGTCGTAGCCGCCCCAGAGGATCCGATCGTCTCGGGTCCTACGGAAGTAGTGGAACTGATTGCCCGCATCGGTGAGTCCCTGGTTCTGCGACCAGCCGATCGAGTCCAGCTGCTCGGCAGTCAACGGAGCCGTCGCCAATACGTAGTCATAGACCGGCAGAATCCATGCGCGCAGCCGTCGCAGGAGCGGCCGGTAGGCGTTGGATGCCAGCAGCACCTGTGCGGCGTCGACGGTGCCGTGGGCACTGCGGACGGTCAAGGTGCCGCCATCGCGGGTGATTCCGGTCGCTGCGGACTGCTCGAAGATCTTGGCGCCCAAGCCTTCTGCCACCCGACGCAGGCCGAGCGTCAGCGCCATCGGGTCGACCAGACCGCCGCGCAGCGACCGTAGTCCGCCGAGGAATGCCTGCGAGTGGATATCGGCGCGGACCTCGTCGCGGTCGAGGAAGCGCACCTCTTCGCCGTGGCGCGCATAGTTTGCCACCGCTTTGCGCAGCGCTTCGTACTCGTGCGCAGTCCTGGCCAGCGTGGTCTTACCGATGAGGCGCAGATCGGCGTCGATGCCGTGTTCGTCCAGGAATGCGGCGATCTGCTCGACATTCTGCCGGCCGAGGCGCTGCAGTTGGTCGAGTTCGTCCGGCCACATCGCCTCGCCGTGGGCCAGACCGTGGGTCAGCGATTCGGCGACAAAGCCGCCGTTGCGGCCCGACGCACCTGAACCCACCCAGTCCTGCTCGAGTATGACCACCCGGCGTGACGGATCCTCGGTCAACGCTTCGATGGCGGCCCACAGACCGGTGTAGCCGGCGCCGACGATGGCCAGATCGGCGCGCACCGTGCCACGGAGGGCCTCGGTCTGGGGACCGGTTCGAATTCCGTCCCACCACACTGGGCGCGGTTCGGCGTCGCGCAACTCGTCGATCATCGCGCGACGTCCGGGACGGTGAGCAGCGGCGTCTGGTCGGCGGATCTCATGTGGGGCTCCGGGATCTGTTGGGACTGTCCATCACGGGTCGGCGGTGGTAGCGCGACGATAGTTGCACTGAGATTCAAGGAATGCAAGAGGGAAAAGCGCACGTTGAGCCGTTCCCACGGGTAGACCCTGAAGAAATGTTCAAGAATGTCTACCAAAGCGGCGGGTTTTTTGGCACAGTGACCCACAACAAGACCGACGATGAAATTCGAGGAGGTGCCCTGTGGCAGTGAGCCGCACAGAACGACGCGCGAGGCTGTTGCACGCCGCGCAGCGTGCCGTGATGAAGCATGGCGCCGACGTTCAGCTCAATCAGGTCGCGGCCGAAGCCGGCCTGACCTCCGGCGCGGTCCTCTACCACTTCCCCGACGTGCAGTCACTGCTCGTTGAGGCCAACCGCGCCGGTATGGAGCGGTTCTACGACGAGCGGATGCGCACGATCGAGGGCATCGCCGAACCAGACCGCCGTTTGGTGGTCACCATCGAATCGGGTCTCCCCGTCGACTCCGACGATCCGGCGGTGAAGCTGCTGTGCGAGCTCGGCGGTGCAGCCGGGCGTTACCCCACATATGGTGTCCTGCTGACCGCGCTCTTCGATCGGCAGGTGGCGATGTACCAGGTGATCCTGGAATCCGGTGCCGCACAGGGGGTTTTCTCGCTCACCTCACCCTCGTTGGCCATCGCCCGCAATATCGTGGCACTCGAGGACGCCTACGGATACCGCATGGTGGCGCGTCATCCCAGCCTCGATGCCCATGCATCGATCGAGCAGATTCTCGACTACGCACGGGTGGCAACCGGCCACCCCCTCCCCCGCCGCGAGTCAGGCGAAAGGACCCAACGATGACCGAGCCCCTTACCATCATGTTCTGGCCGGAGTCCGCCTACGGACCCACCAACCAGTGCATCGGCGTCGCGACGAAGCTGCGCGAACGTGGCCACCAAATCGTGTTCGCCGCCGAATCCTCCTGGGCCGGCAAGATCAGCAAGTTCGGTTTCATCGAGGAACTCGTCGACCTGGCGGCACCGGCCGAGGGCGCCGGTGAAGGCGACGCGGGCCAGTTCTGGACGGATTTCATCGCTGAGACCGCGCCCGAGTTCGCCAAACCAACCATCGAGCAGCTCGAAACCTTCATCAAGCCGACCTTTCAGGCCCTCATCGACGGCGCCAAGTACTGCGAGCCGCGGTTACGCGAGATCATTGCCAAGCACCAACCCGATGTGATCGTCGAGGACAACGTCGTCCTGTTCCCGGCGCTGGCCACCGCGGGCAAACCATTCGTGCGCTTCATGTCCTGCAGTCCGCTGGAACTACCCGGACCCGATGTGCCGCCGCCGTTCTCGGGGTTGCCCAGCGATGACAGGTCCCAGTGGGACGCCTACGTCGCAGAGTTCGATCGGGCACTGCGGCCCATGTGGACGGATTTCGACGCCTGGGTCCGCGAGCAGGGCGGGGCGCCGCTGCCCGAACTGGAATTCATGCCTCGCGACAACGCCGCCACGCTCTACATCTATCCTGCCGAGGCCGACTACACCGACAGACGTCCGCTCGACGAGTCGTGGACCCGGGTGGACTCCAGCATCCGGGAGACCGATGAGGATTACGCTGTGCCCGCCGCCGTGGCCGACCGCCCCGAGGACAGCGCCCTGGTGTATCTGTCGCTGGGTTCCCTTGGCGGAGCAGATGTCTCGTTGATGCAGCGGCTGATCGACGTGCTGACGACCTCCCGGCATCGCTTCATCGTGAGCATGGGACCGCAGGCCGACAAGATCACCCTCGCCGACAACATGGTCGGAGCGCAGATGCTGCCCCAGACCAAGATCATTCCGCTCGTCGACGCAGTGATCTCACACGGTGGCAACAACACGACCACCGAAGCGCTGCACTTCGGCAAGCCGCTGATCGTGCTCCCGCTGTTCTGGGATCAGTACGAGAATGCCCAGCGCATCGACGAACTGAACCTGGGTGTGCGGCTGGACACCTACCACTTCACCGACGACCAGTTGACCGGCGCACTGGAGCGCGTACTGGCCGATGGCGCACTGCGCGAACGGGTTTCCCAGATCGGTGAACAGGTCCGCAAGCGTGACGGGTTGCGCCTGGCGGCCGATGTCATCGAACGTGTCGGGCGCGCCCATCGCCCCACGCCCGCCTGACCCGTGCAATCCGACTCGACCGGCCTCCTGCCGGTCCCGGTCGACCTGCTGCGTCTCGGCGACCGGCACGGACTGGCCATCGTCGACCGCGGCGGCAGGCTCTCGGCGGTACCCGCCGTCGCCGTCGCCGACGGCGACCGGTGGCGACGAGCCGACCCCGGTGATGGGACGGCCGAGGCACTGCTGCAGCTACTCGCCGGCACGCCAGGTCATTCAGCGCAGGGACGGTTCGAGGTGGTGTCCTGGACCAGCGGGCCCGCGCCTACGACCGAACGCCCGATCACCGTTGATCAAACCAACGAATCGATCATCGTCGGCGACCGCGCAGTGGTGAAGTGGGCCACCCATCTCGAACCCGGTCCGCATCCGGCACCCAGCAGGCTTGCCGCCTTGACCGCGGCGGAGTTCACCGCCATGCCGACGCCGTGGGGGCTGGTGACCTGGACACCGCACGACGGCGCCGAGACCCTGGTCGCGACTGTCACCGGCTACCTGCCCGGCGCTGTCGACGGCTGGACCTGGGCGGTGGAACTGTTCAAGGATGCCGCCCGGTCGGGTGATCACACCACTGTCATCAGTATCTGCTCCTCGCTGGGAACGGTGGTCGCCGACTTGCACGCGTCGTTGGCCGCCACCGTCACCACCTCGACCCGCGCCGACGCGCAACGCTGGCGCGACGGCGCGTTCGCCACCCTGGCTGCCGCCCGCGAACTGGCCACCCCGGCTAACACCCAGCTACTGCTCGATCTCGCCGAGCAGATCACGGCCGTCCTCGAGCGGCTGTCCACGCTCGTGGATATCCCGATCTTGGACGCGCACGGCGACCTCCACGTCGGTCAGGTGCTGCGCACCGATGACCAGCTGGTGGTCGCCGATTTCGACGGCAATCCGGTGCTCCCCCCGGCCGAGCGGGTGCTGCCGGTACCGGCGGCGGTCGATCTGGCCGGCATCCTGCAGTCCTTAACCCACGTCGCGATCGTCGCGGCCGAACGCAGCGAGCTCTCGCCGGAGCGCCTCGCCCCGGTCGACGCCGATGCTCGCGGTTCCCTGCTCGACGCGTACCTGCACAGGCTGTCCCAGACCGGGCACGCCGATCTGCACATCGAGCACGCGCTGACAGCTTTCCGGCTGCAGCAGGTGCTCCGCGAGATCGTCTACGCCGGTCGCCACCTGCCACGTTGGATGTACGTCCCCGACGCGGCGTTACCCGCCCTCCTCGAAGAAATGAGCCGATGAACCCCGACGGATTCGCCACCGACCTCGCCCGTAAGCCAGATGTGCTCTCGAAGCTCGCCGACTCACTGGCACAACACAATCCATGGTCCCGGGTGCTGCCCGCCGAGGTATCTCGGGTCGTGTTCGTCGGCATGGGCTCATCGGCTTACGCCGGCGGTGTGGCCGCCGCTCGGCTGCGCGCCCGCGGTATCGGCGCAGTCTCCGAGATCGCGTCCTCGGAACTGCTGCCGGTCTGGGGTCCGGGCACCCTGGTGGTGGCGACATCGGCGACGGGCGGCTCGGTGGAAACCCTGGACGCACTGGACCGAATCGATCCCGCCGCGACCACCGTGGCGCTGACCAACACCGCCGGATCGGTGATCACCCAACGCTGCGATGCGACGGTCGAGTTGCTGGCCGAGCCTGAGGTCGGCGGGGTCGCCTGCCGCAGCTACCAGCACACCCTGGCGATCTTGATGGCGCTCGAATGCCAGTTGACCGGTACACCCACTGACGACCTGGTCACCGCGATCGGCACGGCCGCGCGGGCCAGCGATGAGCTGCTGTCCACCGAGAATGACTGGCGCCCTGAGGTATCCGAGCACCTGCTGGGTCAGGACGAGACCCACTTGTGCGCGCCAGCGCACCGCTTGTCCTCCGCGCAGCAAGGTGCGTTGATGTTCAGGGAAGGTCCCCGTCGGTCGGCGATCGGGTGCGAGAGCGGTGATTGGAGCCACGTCGACGTCTACCGCACCAAGAACACCGATCTGCGCGTGCTGGTGTTCGCGGGATCGAAATGGGAGGCCCAGATGGCCGAATGGACGGGTCCCCGCGGCACCCGCGTGATCGGCGTCGGCGGAACGGTTCCTGGCGCCACCGGCACAGTGCGCTACTCAGGAGACGATATCGACGATGTCCGGCTGCTCACCGAGACGCTCATACCTGAGTTGGTGGCAGCCCGGGACTGGCAAGCCGCGGCCGCGACGTAACAGCGCGCCCCAGGAGACCACGCGACATGTTCGACGAAATGCTGCTACAGCGCCCGACCCGCACCTATTCATCGGCCGGCAGTGCCGCCGGATTGCTGGCCGCGCAACATAAAATGCGCAAAGCCGGGGTACCGGAGCAGGCGATCAAGGTGTTCACGGACTTCTACCATCAGCTCGAGCACGGCGCGTCGGGACTGATTCCGGAATCGGATATCGAACCGCTCACCGATATCCCTCACATCGACCATCTGGACTTCGACACCCCGACGCTGCGGGCGGCCGCCTCCTCGACGGTGGTGATCAAACTCAACGGCGGTCTGGCCACCACGATGGGGATGGAGAAGGCGAAATCGCTGCTGCCGGTGAAGGATGGGCAGTGTTTTCTGGATCTGATCGTCGAGCAGATCCTCCACGTCCGCAGGCAGTACGACGTCGACCTGCCCGTGCTGTTCATGAACAGCTTCCGCACCAGCCGCGACACCCTGGAGGCGCTGGCCCCCTACCCCGACCTGGCGCTGGACGGGCTTCCGCTGGAGTTCGTGCAGAACCGTGAGCCCAAGCTCACGGTGGCCGAACTCGAACCGATCTCCTGGCCGGCCGATCCCGAGCTGGAATGGTGTCCTCCCGGGCACGCCGACCTGTACACGGCCTTGGACGCCTCGGGGGTTCTCGATCGGCTCATCGCCTCCGGCTATCGCTACGCCTCGATCTCGAACGCCGACAACCTGGGCGCCGTGCCCGATCCCGCCATGATGGCGTGGTTCGCCACATCGGGTGCCCCGTACGCCGCGGAGGTGTGCCGGCGGACACCCGCCGATGTCAAGGGCGGTCACCTGGTGGTGCGCCGCAGCGACGGGCGACTACTGCTTCGCGAGGGCGCGCAGGTGCCGGCCGAGGACGCCGAGCGCGCAGCCGATCCGACGATCCACCCGTACTTCAACACCAACAATGTGTGGATCGACCTGCGGGCGCTGCGGGAAGCTCTCGACCGTTCCGCGGGAGTACTCCACCTGCCGCTCATCCGCAATGAGAAGAACGTCGACCCCGTCGATCCTGGCAGCCCGCGCGTCATCCAGATCGAATCGGCTGTCGGCGCGGCGATCTCGCTATTCGAGGGGTCGACTGCGATCGAAGTCGATCGAGACCGGTTCCTGCCGGTGAAGACGACCAACGATCTCATGCTGATCCGCTCCGATGTCTACAGCGTGGCTGCCGATCGCCGTTTGCAGACCACCCTTGACCGGATCCCCCTCGTCGACCTGGATCCTCGTTTTTTCGCCAGGATCGCCGACTTCGAGGCGCGCTGCCCCGACCCACCGTCCCTGGCGAACGCCACATCGTTCACCGTGCGCGGGGACTGGACGCTCGCCCACGACGTGTCCGTCGTCGGTAACGCCCGGCTAGAGGATCTGCGGTCCCCATGCCACGTACCCGCGGGCATCGTCCTGGGGGATCGTTCGTAGCGTTGGCACATGTCGATCTTCACCGACCCGACCCGTCTTGCGGATGTGCTCTACGGCTGAGGCGTGCCGAACATTACCAAATGGCTTCAAGGACTTCTGCTCCCGGAAAAGACTCAGCAGCAGAGGTTTCCGCGAGCGCGTTCGCCCGCATTCCGTCGTAGGGCCACACCCATCCCACGGCCAGCGGCACCGATCTGGTAGGCAGTGCCACGCAGGTTGCGGAGCGGATCAACGAACTGCGGACCTTGGGGGCCGGCAAGGTCACCCTCGGCGGGTGGCCGCCGATAGACGAGGCCGAGTACGTAGCGCATTGATCCTCCCGCTGCTCGAACTCGTCTGACACAAATCACTTTGGCAGTGAACGACTTCGTGATGCTGCCGACGCGGATATGGTCAGTCAGGTTCAGAGCTCGCACCGTCGTCGCCAAGAGTCACGGCCCGTCGGGGAAGAACCCTGCGCGGCAGCCGGGAGATGCTTGGCGACTCTGTTACGCAAACACACCGTGACCATTGCCGACTGGTTCTCAGCGGATTGGGAAACCCTGACGTTGGAACGACTCTCGCATCCGATGCCGGCCGTGCAGTCCTTCGCTGGACCCGATCCGCCAGGCGAGGCGGTCGAGCACCCAGTCAGCCGGCCGTTCCTGCTCGCTGTAGTACTTGCCGATTCGTTCGCTGTAGTCCTGCAGCCCTGACTCATCTAGACTGCGATAGGTTTCCTTGTGCAGCACGACATCCTGAGAGAACCGCGGCTTGATGTCTGCCGGATCATTGGGATCTGGGAGGCCGATTGCGAGCCCGAAAACCGGAAATGTCCACGCGGGCAGGCCCAGCTCATCACAGACGGCATCAACATTGTTCCTCAGCGCACCCACGAAGGTGACGCCGTACCCGAGCGATTCAGCCGCCACCGCAGCGTTCTGTGCCGACAGAGCGACATCGACAATGCTCGATATCGTGCTGTCGAGATACTCGGCGCCGTCGGTCGGTAAGCCATGCTCGCGGGCCACCGACACCGATCGCGCCCAGTCTGCTACCCAGACAAAGAAAACCGCCGCATCGCGCACCAGCTGCTGATTGCCGGCCAAGTCGGCCAGCCGGTCTCGCCGAGCCGGGTCTTCGACCTGCACGATGCTGGCGAACTGGAAGTTGGCCGATGTGGAAGCCGACTGTGCCGCTGCGACGATGAGCTGTAGCTCGTCGTCAGGAAGCTCGCAAGGGACGAAATGCCGAACCGTGCGGTGCCGAATCAACAGCTCGATCGTGGAGTTCCCGATCTCCGGCGGAAGTTCGTAGTCTGTGCCGTAGCGCTTCGTCAACGCAGCGCCGATGAAGCCGTCGGTCATGCCGTCCTTCGGGTTATGAGAAGACCAAACTTGTTGATCTCGGCTCGGGGGAATCTATCGCCAGGCTCTAGTCCTGGTCGCTACTAACAATCAACGAGACTTCAAGCATTCCCCCGACCATGCGGAGATCACATCGACCTCATGGAAGCCACTCAGATGCCCTGGCCCGCAGCATGAGCCACTGTCGGTCCGCCCGAATGTGCACCGGACCGCCGGGACACAGAGCCTCGCAAGAGATTTCGACGGGCCTATCCGCGCCTCTGATCGAGTCCCGTCACGCTGTGACGGTCAGACGATGGTCAGCACCGAGACTACGGGGGTGCGCCGATTCACGGACTGCGCGACTGGGGATCCGGCAACCGCCCGATCCCAGATGTCTCGGATGGTGTCATCGTCAACGGCGCCGGATATCGCCGCGGTCACCTCGACCCCACGGTATCCGGGGTTTCCCTCCGATTCGATACCTGCCCAGCGCAGCACATTCTCGAATGTTCCTGACACTGTCACCTTGACACTGTGGAGTTGCACTCCGCGCACTGTCGCATGCATGACGACGCCGGCGATCAGGCAGCCGGCCACCGAGGCGATGAAGTATTCATGCGGTGTAGGGGCGGTGTCATCTGCCCGAATATCACCGGGCTGGTCGAAATGGATTCGGTGACCCCTGACCTCGGCCTCGCTCTTGAACCCGGCCGTCCATGCCGCTTTGATCTCCCAGGGTCCGCTGAAATCGCGGACCGTCCGGGCGTCGGACAACTGACCGATCAGGATGGTTCGGTCGTCGGCTGATATCCCGTTGACGGCGCTATCTTCGGTCGGTGCTCTGTTCCCCAGAGGGGGGTGATGATTGTCGTGTTCGGACACCATGCGCCAGACTTTACGGGCGACAGCCGCGCGGACAGCAGCAGAGGACGAACGTGACCAGACGATCCGAGGAGTACGAGGGGCCCGGAGCCGGCGGGGCTAACGCCCAGTTCGCGATACCTGTGCTCGATGAATTGCTCTGCGGCATGTACTGGGGGGAGAACATCTGCTGGCGCCTCGATGAACGTGCGGGAGCCGGCCCGGCCTTTACCGCTGCCATGGTGTCGGCGTTGGGGCGGTCGGCGTCATTCGACCAGGTGTACGCGATTGCGACCGTGTCCGGACCGATGTCGTTGGCGTCGGTTTGCCACGTCAGTCCCGCGGCCGAGTCGTCCGCTGTCGTTGCCACGCTGCGCCGGGCCACTGAATCCGGGCAACGCGCGTTGGTGGTTGTCGACCTAGAAGAGGTACGAAAGCTCAGGGCCGGCAACGATTTCGAGTCCTTCGTAGCGGAGATCGCCCACGCCGCGCTGACCAATGGCTTCATCGCACACTGGTTCGGCACCGCAGCCGAGGAGTTGGCCGGCATCGAGTCATTGGCACAGTGCGTAGTCGATGTCCGTACGGGAAACCTGCGGGTCGCTCGAGCTGACGGCAGGGGCACCCACACGCGGGGTGCGCAGTTACCCTTTACGATCGATACCGGCCAGATCGTGGTCGAGCCGCCCAGTGTCACTTCACTATTGGGCAACGGTCTGCGCGCTATCCGTCGTGAACGCGGCTGGAGCCAGAGTCAACTGGGCGAACTGATCGGCATATCCGGCAGCGCCATCTCGCAGACTGAACGCGGACAACACGCATTGTCCCTGGAGACCATCGTCGAACTCACCGACAAGCTCGGCGTCTCCATCGACCAGCTGCTGCGCGGCCGAACCCCTAGCTACGAACTGGCCAGAGCCACCGAACCCGGGCATCGCGCTGCAGGCGGGCCGACCCGATTTCTGATCAACGACCCAACGCTGCGGCTGAGCACCATCCTCGCCCGGATCGCGCCACGTGGCGCGGCCTCTCCAAGCATTGATCCCTTAGCGACCCAGGTATTGCTGGTCGGGCAGGGACTGGTCCAGGTGATCCTGTCATCGGATCGACCTATTCTTCGACAGGGTGACGGTCTCCTCGTCAGATCGGGCGGCATCATCAGTTGCCGCAACCTCGGCACGGATGAAGCGATCGTGTTCATACACGAACACAACTGACGCGCACACCCCCAACTAAAGCCCTGCTTTAGCCGGGGGATGAAATTGAGCTGATTCTAAAGCTTTCATTCAATCAAGGCTGGCTCAATACTTCGACGCATGTCACGCCTCTCGACGCTTGCGCTTGGGTGCCTGCTTGTCACCGAGGCAGCGCTGTGTACCGCCTCCGGATAGGCAACGAGCCATCGACATCCGAGCACCGATCAGCGGTGCGGCCCTCAAGGCCCACTCGCCGGGGTAGCTCAAACATGTTTCAGACAGGAGATCACCATGACCGCAACGTCGTGGACCGCGGTCGAGCCGTACCGCGGCGTCGAAGATGACGAGTTCGAACGCTGGCGAGCCAGGGCGGCCGCCGTTGCCGATGAACTCGCCGGCACCGCCGTGCAACGCGATCGTGCCAATCAGAACCCTTTTCCGGAGATCGGACTGCTTCGCCAGAGCGGGCTCCTCGGGTTCGCCATACCAACCGAATTCGGCGGTGCCGGCGGTAGCCTTCCACAGGCGCTGATCTTGGGGCGGATCGTCGCCGCGGCCGACGGTTCCATCGGTCAGCTGCTCCTCTACCACTACTCCAACGGCGTGTGGTCCTTCATCCTCGGCACTCCCGAGCAGTGGGAGTTCATCGCCCGAGGTGTCGGCGAGAGCGGCTGGTTCCAGGGCAGCGTCAGCAATCCGCGTGACAGTGGTTTCGACGTGGCCGGTACCGATGACGGCGGCTATATCCTCAACGGGACAAGAACTTTCGCCACTGGCGTCGCCATCGCCGACTACATCACTGTGGGATTCCTCGACAACGGAACCCTGCTCAATGCGCAGATCCCGCCGGATCGGGCAGGCCTGGTGTTCGGCGACGACTGGGATAACCTGGGTCAGCGCCTTACCGCCAGCGGCAGCGTCACTTTCGAGGATGTGGTGATCAGGCACGACGAGGTGTTACGCGGCGTCTCGGAATACCCCGGCGACCAGCTGCTACGCGAGGGCCTGCGCGCGCAGTTCAGCTTCCTGATCTTCGCGCATCTGTACCTCGGAATCGCCGAGGGCGCATTGGAATCCGCCGCCCGCTACATCCGGGAGAAGGGCAGGCCGTGGCCGGAGGCCACCAGTAAGGTGGCCACCGAGGATCCTTACGTCCTGCAACTCCTCGGCAAGCTGTCCGCCCAGATCGCCGCGGGAGTCGCTCTGGCCGACGATGCCGCGGTCACCTTCAGCACTGCCTTGCGCTCGGACAGCCTGACGGCCGAACAGTGGGGACGGCTGGCACTGCGGGTGGACCAGGCCAAAGTGGTTGCCACTGAGGCCGCCCTAGACGCCACGCAAAACATCTACCAAGCGACCGGTGCCCGATCGACGGCAAATTCTGTCGGACTGGACATCTATTGGCGCAATGCGCGCACCCACACCACCCATGACCCCCTGCCATATCGGCAGCGCGAAGTCGGCAATTTCGTCCTCAACCAGATCTTGCCTTCACCGCTGGCGTTCAACGATTCCGCCGAGGCCAGCTCGACGGGAAATCCCGTGTGATCGTTAAGCGGCATGCGATATCGACCCGGCTCCGATGAGCCTCCACTTCTTGGCGAAAGATACGAAATGAACACCCGCACAAGCGCGTTCACGCTTCATCGACTGAAGCGACCGTTGGTCGCTGCACTGGCCTTCGTCACAATGGTGACACTGGCCGCCTGCTCAGGGTCACAGAGCGTCAACGGATCGACTTCAGCGGCCGGGCCCGGCGGGCAAGAGGTCGGCTACGGCGGCACACTGCGTATCGCGTCTTTGCAATCCGATCTCGACGCCCTGGATCCGCTGACCGGATACACCACTGATTCGTGGCAGATCCTGCGCGCAGTCACCAGGCAACTCGTCACCTTCCCTGGCAGCACCAAAGATCTCGGCAGCGACAGCAAACTGGTCCCCGACCTCGCCAAGTCGTGGGATGTCAGCCCCGACGGGACCACATACACCTTCCACCTGCGCGACGGCGTCAACTTCTCGGGGGCGGCGACCCGGCCCATCGTGGCTGCCGACTTCGTCTATGCCATCAAGCGGTTCTGCGACCCCAACAAGCAAGTCGCCGCGATCAACTACTTCAACCTGATCTTCTCCGGATTCCCGGAGTACTGCATTGAATTCGCCAAGGTCGAGCCGGGCGACCCGGCCCGCTCCAAGGAGTTCATCGATACCCACGAGATCCCAGGTGTGAGCGCTCCCGATGACCACACACTGGTGCTGCGTTCCGACACCAAGAACTACGATTTCCTGTCAATCCTGGCGATGAACTTCGTCAGCCCACTACCTGAAGAGGTCTCGTCGAAATACATCGGCGACTCGCTCGAATTCCGGCAGCACTACCCGTCCAGCGGTCCGTACCAGATCTCGGAGTACACGCCAGGAAAGTCGTTGCTGCTGAGCAAGGTCAAGAACTACAACAAGGATGCCGACCCGGTTCGTAAAGCCTACGTAGACGAGATCGCGGTGGACTTCACCACCAACACCGAGGAAGCGGTGGTCCAGAAGATCAAGACCGGCGAGGCTGACCTCTCGCTCTACCTCGCTTCACCACCGATCGCGACGATCGCGAGCTACACCGCCAGCAACAGCCCTTATATCCACACCTCCGACGGCGCCGGCGCCAAGTTCATCACACTGAACACCCAACCGTCCGCGACGACTCCCGGCGCCATCGCCGTCCGCAACCCCGATGTCCGGCAGGCCCTGGTCTACGCCGTCAACCGGGCCAACTTGGTGCAGAGCCTCGGTGGTCCCACTGTGGCCAAGCCGACGGGCCAGATCCTGATCCCGACGATCCTGGGATACAAGGAGTTCGACCCGTACCCCACGCCAGAGTCGAAGGGAGATATCACCAAGGCCAAGGAACTGCTGACCAAGGCCGGGTACCCGAACGGTCTGGCGTTCACCGCGGTCTATCAGGGCGACGCCATCGGGGAGACCATCGCCACCACCCTCAAGGAGAGCCTGGCTGCGGCGGGAGTGACGCTGAACCTGATCAAGGTGCCATCCGGGGAGTACTGGGGTTACACCCAGAACCCGACCAATCCTTGGGATCTCAACCTCTCAGCGGGGTTCGCCCCCGATTGGCAGGGGGACAGTACCCGCATGCTGCTCGGCGGCTGGCTGAATTCCGAGGCCTCGGCGTGCGGGCCGGGCAACACACAGGCAATCTGCTATTCCAGTCCACAGCTGAATGAACTGGGCCGCAACGCATTCAGATCAGATGATCCCGGCCCGATCTGGACCGAGGCAGACCAGCTGGTATCCAAGGATTTGCCGTGGATCCCGCTTGTCCAGCTGCGAAAGGTGGTCATCACCTCCGACCGGCTGAAGAATTTCACCTGGGCCAACGTTCCGGTCAACGCCGACATCACCAACGTGGGTGTGCAAGGCTGATATGAGCACCATGGTGACCCGTCAAGAGACACCAGGGGTCGGCGGGACGACGGACAACACAACGGCATTCGCGGTGTCGGATCTCCGTGTGACCTTTGGTCGAAATCAAGAGGCGCCAGTGGTCAAGGGAGTCAACTTCGCCGTCGCGGCGGGCTCGACCCTGGCGATCATCGGTGAATCCGGGTCGGGTAAGAGCGTTTCGCTGCTTGCGGCCACGGGTTTGCTACCGGGGCGGCACGTATCGGTGAGCGGGAGTGCCACGTTGGGCTCGACCAATCTGCTGACCCGTAGCCCGCGCGAGCTGCGGTCGATTCGCGGTAAAGAGATCGGTTTCGTGTTCCAGGATCCACAGAGCAATCTGCATCCCCTCAAGACCATCGGTGTCGCCATCGGCGAGGCGATCACCGCGCATGGCCGGGTACCCCGCAAGCAGGTGTGCGCAAGAGTGCTCGAGTTACTCGGAGAGGTGGGGATACGCAATCCCCGCCAGCGCGTCGATGACTACCCGGTGCACTTCTCAGGCGGTATGCGCCAACGTGTCAACATCGCGGCGGCACTCGCGCTTGGTCCTCGGGTGTTGATAGCCGACGAACCCACCACCGCTCTCGATGTCACGGTCCAGGCCGAGATCCTGAAGCTGCTGAAGAAGCTTCAGAACGAGCACGGCACGGCCATTGTCTATGTCAGCCACGACCTGGCCGTGGTCTCCGATATCGCTGACACGGTAGCGGTCATGCGGAACGGTGAGATCGTCGAGACAGCCCCGGCGACCCAGATCTACCGGGATCCTCTGCATGATTACACCCGCCAACTGCTCACGGCTACCCGCCATCAACTGCCAAGCGCCGACTCACCGACCCGACAGGACAGGTCGGTATCACTGTCATTGACATCGGTCAGCAAGCACTACGGAAAGCACAGCACCAAGACGGAAACGTCGGCGCTGAAAGATATTTCGCTGAATCTGCACCGCGGCGAGATCCTCGGGCTCGTCGGAGAATCCGGGTCAGGCAAATCGACTATCGGGAGAATCATGGCCGGGCTGATCCGGCCCACGTCGGGTACCGCCTCACTCAGCGATGTGGTCTTCAACGCGCCCGGTGATGGACAGCTGCGGTTGCCGTCGTCGATCCGTACCGATATCCAGATGGTCTTCCAGGACCCCTACGCCAGCCTCAATCCCCGCCGTACCATCGCCTCCACACTCGCCGAACCACTGAGGTCTTTCACCAAGCCGACTTCGGCCGAGCTGCAGCATCAGTTGCGCGCACTGCTCGCCCGGGTCGAACTGCCAGAGATATTGCTGTCACGATATCCCGCCCAGTTGTCGGGCGGGCAACGTCAGCGAGTGGCCATCGCGAGAGCGATCGCCCTTAGTCCCGCCGTCCTGATCGCCGACGAGCCGGTGTCAGCCCTGGACATCACCACGGCCCGGCAGATCCTGACCCTGTTGCGCAAACTGCGCGACGAGCTCGACGTGTCGATCCTCTTCGTTTCACATGACCTCGGCGTGGTAGCTGCACTCTGCGACACGGTTGTCGTGTTGTCCGAAGGCACGATTGTCGAATCCGGCCCCACCAGAGCAGTATTCGAGCGGCCAGCACAGGAATACACTCGCCGCCTGATCGATTCCATTCCTGGTGGTGGGCTTGATCGAACAGCTGCGGATTCCCACCATGTCTAACGCCATCGCGATCCCGTCACATCTGGCAGAGGTACCCACAGGCCGTGGACACGAGCTGGCACGCAACGCCTTGCGCGAGGCGTCAGTGCGCGTGGGTCTCATCACTGTGGGAGTCGTGATGGTCGCAGCATTCGCTGCGCCACTGGTATCGCTGCTGGTGGGCCACGGCGTCAACGAACAGTTCCACTCGATTGCTCTCAACGCCGACGGGGTGCCCATCGGCCCCACCGCACAGTTCTGGCTCGGAGCTGATGGGATCGGCCGAGATATCCTGGTACGCAGCCTGTACGGCGCACGTACTTCACTACTCGTCGGCATCCCCACCACGACCGCCGCCATGCTGATCGGTACGGCGGTAGGAGTCGCGGCAGGTTTTTACGGCGGACGAGTCGACCGAATTCTGTCCCAGACCACCGACGTGGTGCTGTCCTTCCCGTTCATCGTGACCGCACTGAGCCTGGTCACACTGAACCGGACCGCCACCGGCGAGACCATCGTCAGCCCGACCATCCTGGTGATCGTGGTGATCACCGTTTTCGCGTGGACCTATTTCGCGCGGCTGACCCAGGTCTCGTCCTGGACATCAGGTCACACGCCTTCATCGAGGCATCCATCACCCTCGGCTCGAGCCGGGCTCACATCATCTTCGCCGATATTCTGCCCTGTATCGCGCCGACGGTAATCGTGTATTGGGCAGTGCAGTTGCCGCAGAACATCATCGCCGAGTCGACTCTGTCGTTCATCGGTGTTGGTATTCAGGCACCTGAACCCAGTCTGGGAAACATTGTCTTCGACGCGCAGTCCTCGGGCCTCTATCAAGTGCAGCCGCTGTACTTGATCACACCGATTGTTCTACTGATAGTCATCGTCGTGGGTTTCAACACCGTCAGCTCCGGCCTGCGCAATGCGCTCGACCCGCACCGCCGTTGAGAAGGGCGTCATGACTTCATTTGTGCTCCGCCGCAGCGGGCATGCGCTACTGACCTTATTCCTCGTCCTGCTGATCACCTTTGGCCTGACTCGCATCGCATACCGCAACCCAGCAGCCTCGCTGGCCCCCCGCAATGCGAATCAACAAGTGATCGACGGTATCTCGCGGTCCCTGCGACTCAGTGACCCGTGGTACGAACAGCTCTGGCACTTCCTGGTCAGGGGGCCCGAGGTGCGCGGGACACCGATCGGCCTGTTGAATTGGCCACCATCACTGGGATATTCGTTCCGACGCCAACAGCCGGTTTTCGACCTGGTTGTGGAGAAGATCCCGGCGACCCTATCGCTAGCCCTCGGCGCGCTGGCATTGTGGATCGCATTCTCTCTGATCACCGGTGTACTTTCGGCAAGCCGACCCGACAGCGCCCTTGACCGCGGTCTGACCGCGATCTCCTACCTAGCGCTGTCGTTGCCCACATTCGTTGTCGGCGTCTTGCTGTCGTATTTCCTGTACTACAAGCTCGCGACATACGGCATCCGCTGGTTTCCAGGCAGCGGTTACGTCCCTTTCACCGACAATCCATGGGAGTGGGTCAGACATCTGATTCTGCCGTGGCTCACCATCGCTATCGTCGAAATCGGCGTCTTCCATCGAGTAGTCCGTTCGAACATGCTCGAAGTGCTTTCACAGGACTACATTCGGTCGGCGCGCGCCAAGGGAGTCGGTGAGATCCGGTTGCATCTCGACCATGCGCTGCGCTCCGCACTCAATCCGATCATCACGCTGGGCGGGCTTGAGTTGGCGACCATCATCGGCGGCGCCATCGTCACCGAGCAGATCTTCGGTATCGACGGCGTCGGTCGGTTGGCGATCGAATCAGCGCTCAGCAGTGACTATCCCGTGGTCATCGGCATCACCTTGTTTGCGGCAGTGGTATTCATCGTCAGCAACTTCACGGTCGACCTCGTCACCCAGCTGCGCAACCCGGGCCGGGATTTACAGCACGTCGAGTAACCGCACCACCACTGTGAACAACAAGGAGTTTCGCGTTGAGTACCACAATCCGGCCGCTGCGCCACCCCGAGGAGTCCGGGCAGGCGCTGCGCATCTTCGGCCGGGCCATGATCGGGCTTTCCGGGATAAACCAGCTCGACCCGGTGCAGGTCCTGGAACCCGATCGCTTCCT
Organism: Mycolicibacterium komossense; assembly: GCF_025822605.1. GTDB lineage: Bacteria > Actinomycetota > Actinomycetes > Mycobacteriales > Mycobacteriaceae > Mycobacterium > Mycobacterium komossense. The sequence goes on from NZ_JACKTY010000031.1 coordinate 302,169, forward strand.
CGGCGCTGTCGCCGACGATCAAACCGTCATCGGCGGAGCTGATTCCTACAGCAGCTGGCTCGCCGTTCCCGGTGGCAACCGCGTCCCGCACGCCGCGGTAACGCACGTCGGTGTGCTACCGACTCATGCGCGCCGCGGCATCGCACGCGGGCTGATCACAGCACAGTTCGAGGACTTCGCCCGCCGTGGTGAGGTCGTGGCCACGTTACGGGCCTCTGAGGCAACGATTTACGGGCGATTTGGCTACGCAGTAGCCAGCTCGGCAGTCAGCATCAGCGTGCGCACCGCGCGGGGCGCCTTGCTCACCGGCGTCGCCGACCCGGGACCGGTGACACTGATCGACGATCATCACGATGGCCCAGGCCTGGTTCGCACGATCTACCAGGATGCCCGCTGGGCGGGCGCGGTGCACAGGACCGACGGCTGGTGGTCGCTGCGGGCCACCCAGCGCGAAAGAGACAGCGCACCTCACTATCTGGTGACATTTGCTCAGGAGGAGGTGGACATCGGCTATGCGAGCTACCGGCCTGCCGACCCGAGCCACTGGTTCAGCAGCGCACACCGCGAGGTCATCGTCGACGATTTCGTCGCACACTCGGATGCGGCGTACCTGGCCCTGGTGCGGCACCTGCTGACCCTCGATTTGGTCGATATCGTCACCTTCGAGTCTCGGCCGATCGATGATCCGCTGCCGACGTTGCTGATCGACCGGCGAGCCGCGACTGTCGGCGCACAGCACGACGAGACGTGGCTGAGGCTCATCGACGTGCAGGCTGCACTATCGGCCCGAGCTTACGGGCCGGGCCGCCCGGTGATCATCGCCGTCACCGACCCGCTGCTCGGAGCTAACAATGCAACATTCGAAATAAGCGCCGAGAGCGTCCGGCGTGTCGAGCACGAACCCGAACTGACAGTTGATGTCAGAGGTCTCGCCGCCAGCTACCTCGGCGGCACTCCCTGGACGCATCTGGCGCTGGCCGGCCTGGCCTCCGAGCATGCCGTGGGCGCCGCCAACGCCGCCGACCAGCTGTTCGGCACAGAACGACTTCCCTTCTCCGGCACAACCTTCTGACTCGCACGGCCCATCCACCCAGAATTGAGAGCGCCCCACTATGTCCACGCCGAAGAAGCTCATCCTCAACGCCACCGAGATGTCCACTGCCGGGCATATCGCGTTCGGGCTCTGGCGGCTCGCCGATCCCCGTCAGCCGCACTACACCGAATTGCGATACTGGACCGAGCTCGGCCAGCAGCTCGAACGAGGCGGTTTCGATGCACTCTTCATTGCCGACGCACTGGGGCAGCTCGACTCTTACACCAAGAGCGCTGATCCGGCGATCCGGACCGGGTCACAAACGCCGCTCGATGATCCTCTATTGGTGATCTCCGCGATCGCCGCGGTCACCACGGCTCTGGGGTTCGGTGTGACCGTATCGACCACGTACGAGCAGCCCTATCTGCTGGCCCGCAAGTTCACCACCCTCGACCATCTGACCGGCGGCCGTATCGGCTGGAATATCGTCACCTCGCAACTGGACAGTGCTGCACGCAATCTGGGGCATGAGCGGCAGGTGCCCCATGATGAGCGCTACGAGATCGCTGCTGATTTCGTCGACGCGGTGTACAAGCTGTGGGAAGGTTCATGGGACGACGACGCTGTGGTCCGCGATCCGGTCAGCGGCGTATATGCCGATCCCACCAAGGTGCACGCCATAGGCCACAGCGGAAAGTACTACAGAGTGCCTAGTGCGGCCCTATCCGAACCCTCAGTGCAGAGGACGCCGGTCATCTACCAGGCCGGATCATCACCGCGCGGAAGGGCCTTCGCCGCTGCGAACGCCGAGGTTGTCTTCGTCGCCGGCCACAGCACGTCCGCGCTGCGCGAAAACGTCCGGAAGATCAAAGAACTCGCCAAATCCTTCGGCAGGGCAGAAGAAGACATCAAGTTTGTCGCCAGCGCATTGGTCATCACCGATGAGACCGATGCGCTCGCCGAGGCCAAACTCAGGAAATACAAACTGGCTTACAGTGTGGAGGGTGCGCTGACCCACTTCTCCGCCATCACCGGGATCGACTGGTCTGAGTACGACATTGACGCACCGCTGTCATACATCGAAACCGATAGCAACAGGTCAATACTCGCGAGCCTGACCAAGGATGCCCCGGAAACCGAACAGTGGACGCTACGACGGCTGCTGGCACCGGAGCGTGGAGTGTCCTATTCGGATTCAATTGTCGGCAGCGGCACGACCGTTGCCGACCAACTGGAACTAATCGCCGCCGAATCCGGCGTCGACGGCTTCAACCTCTCCGCGGCCGTGCAGTATGAGAGCTACCAGGACTTGGCCGATTACGTGATCCCGGTGCTGCGTGAGCGCGGCCGACTCCGCGAACATGTGCCAGGACAGACGCTACGCGCGTCGCTGTTCGAGCGGACCAGTCCCCTGCTGCCGAGCAGCCACCCGGGCGCTCGCTATCGGGGTGCGTTTTCCGGCAGGCCGTCATCCGCGCCGACGCTGCTGTAGACGACTCCGGACACGGCTACCCGCAGGTCCTTGCTGTCGCTCACCGGCTCCAGCTCTTCGAGACGCGGAAGAAGACGAAGGGGTTGTGTCGCTCACGTCGTCTACCCTGATATCGCAGATCAAGGTCTTGCATACGAGACGTCTGAGCAGGAAGGGGGACGGCTGTGGCGACGACAAGTCGTGTGAAGTCGGCAGAGCGCGTGATGGACGTGCTCGACCTGCTGGCCCGGCGTGGGATGCCGATGGCGACGATGGAGATTGCCGAAACGCTGTCCCTGCCGAAGAGCACGACCCACCACCTGCTCAACGTGATGCGCGAGCGTCGCTTCGTCTCCTACTGGCCCGATCAGCGCGCCTGGACTCTGGGCGTGTCGGCGTTCGAAGTCGGTGCGTCCTACATGCGCTCCGGGCCACTGCATCGGGCGGGTCAGCGCTACATGCTGGCGCTGACGACAGCTACTCACGAGACATCGCATCTCGCCGTGCTGCAGGGTACCGATGTCATCTACCTGGATAAGCGCGAACCCTTGACACCCGGAGTGCGCCTGGTGACAGAAGTTGGATCTCGCCTCCCCGCGCACCTGACGGCGGTGGGTCGGGCGATCTTGAGCCGACTCGACGTCGAACAGCTGTCGACGATGTACGACGGCTACTCCTGGCAGTCCCGAACCGGCGAGGGGCCCACCTCGCTGTCGGATCTGCGTGACGTCCTCAAAGGCGTGCGCCAGGAGGGTTACGCCTACGAGCAGGGGACCACCACCTCGGGCATCGACTGCATCGCCAGTCCCGTGCTGACCCGTGATCGCCGCGCGGTGGCTGCACTCGGCGTGGCGTACATGTCGGCGACCAAGACCGCCGAGCAGGCCAAGGAGATGGCGCGGACCGTCGTGACCACAGCCGGAGAATTCTCAGCGAGCTTCGGCGCGCGCGTTGACGATGCCCACGGTGATGAAGACGCGCTGGGGATCGCCTAAGGCCGTCTCACCTATTTCCCTTTTGCTATAAGTCTGATATTCAAGACTTATGTCTTGTATCACAGAATCGGATAATGCAGTGGTCCGCACCACAGCACTGCTTCTTAACGAAGATCTGTCGCTGACCGTCGGCACCCGCGAGTTGTCCGACCTCACCGACGGCGAGGTGCTCATCGACGTCGACTATGCCGGCATCTGCGGTTCCGATCTGCACGTTCTACGCACCGGCGATTGGGTGGCGTACTGGCCGGCCACCTTGGGCCACGAAGTCGCCGGGCGGGTGCGCGAGTCTCGCCACCCAGGGTTCGCCGCCGGCGACCGGGTGGTGGCCGATTCCCGGATCCCGTGCCGTGTCGAGGACGGCCGTCTGCGATCCGACCGTCTCGCCGAGGATTTGCAGTGGCTCGGAGAGGCCCGACCCGGCGGGTATGCGGGCGCCATGGTCGCTCCCGGCGACAGTCTCTATCGGGTGCCGGCCGGCCTGGACACCGTCGATGCGGTACTCGCCGAACCCCTGGCGGTGGTCATGTGCGCGATCGACCAGCTTCCGGTCCGAGCGCCCGAGGCGGTGGCCGTTCTCGGCTATGGCCCGATTGGGGCGCTGGCGCACGCCGAGCTGTCGCGACGCTGGCCGCAGGCCAGTGTCACCGTCGTGGAACCAAATCCCCGGCGCGCGGACCTGGCCCGCTCTCAGGGCGCCGACCTTGGCGAACTCGACGGTGCCGCGCGCTACCAGGTCGTGATCGATGCGGCCGGGTACCCCGGCTCCTTGGAGGCCGCGATCGCCGCCACCGCGTATGGCGGATCGGTTCTGCTGATCGCCCTCGGCCACGCGCCGGTTACGGTGTTGCCGGCCACCATCGTCGAACACAGCCTGCATGTCATCGGCAGTGTCGGATTCGACGACCGGCACATCGACGAGGCCCTGGCTGCACTGGCCGCGGAGCCCCGTCGGTACAACGCGATCGTCACCCACACCGTCGACCTCGACCGGATTCCGGCCTTCATGGCCGAGGGCGGCATGGGCGAGTCCATCAAGGTATTGATCCGGTGCGCCTCGTGACCGAGCCACGCCGCTACTTGATCACCGGAGGCACCAGCGGAATCGGTGAGATGTGCGCCCAGCACCTCACCGCCGCCGGACACCGGGTCTGGGTAACCGGGACACGAGAGGAATCGGTGTCCGCCGCCACGGCCCGCGGCTCCGCGGTCGGTGGCAGTGTTGCCGATGCTGCCGACGCGGACGCGGTGACCGCGGCCTTCGATGACGCTGCGCGGGAATTCGGCGGGCTCGACGGCGCATTCCTCAACGCCGGCGTCGACGGCGAAGGCAAGCCCGCCGAGCATCTCGACGCCGCGACGTTTCGTCGGGTGCTCGACGTCAACGTGGTCGGCATTCTGCACGGAGCGCAGGCCGCGCACCGCACGCTCGCCAGACCTGGCGCGATCGTGGTGAACGCCTCGGTCAATGCGATGCGCCCGGAAGCGCACTTCGCCGACTACAACGCCTCAAAAGCAGCCGCGGCGGCACTGGCCGCGACACTGGCCATGGAGTGGAGCGCTCAGGGCCTGTGCGTCACGTGCGTGTGTCCGGGCTACTTCCGAACCAACATGACGGCCCAGTACCTCGATGACCCTCAGATCAGCGCCGAGCTGCTGGCACGCATCCCCGCGGGGCGTTTCGGGCAGGCCACCGACGTCGGGGCCACCGTCGAGTTCCTCTTGTCCAATCAGGCACCGTTTCTCAGCGGTGCCGTCATCCCGATCGCGGGGGCCGGCAACCTCTAGTCCGCGCGCCGTCGTGCGGACACCGCGTCCGCGACGCCGACAGCCTCTGGGTGTGTCGGCGAACTTGTGCTGCTATTTACCCGCTGAGCAGGTCCCCTGCACCCCGTGAGCGATACCGACGCGCCATCTACGCTGCCCCGTCTAGCTTCGTCGTCCCCCTTCGAGAAAATCCGCGCCAATCTTCCGCTCTGTCTTGCATTAGAGATCAATGTCTCGTATACAAGACGTTGGGCAGCTGTGACGCCCGCCTCACCTCAGTCACCGACCCACTTGGAGCCATGCAGATGTCAACCGACCGACCCATCCGCGAGCGCGGCCTCTGGCAGGAGATGTCGGCCGCCGACCGCGCCGATCTCAACGACCGCGGCAGCGCGAAGATCTTCGACCCCGCATTGCGCGAGGGCGTCCTGGAGATCATCGAAGATGTCCGACAGAACGGTGACGCCGGCCTGATCCGCGCACTGGAGAAGTGGGACAAGATCTCAATCACGCCCGACCGGATCCGCGTCTCGGCGCAAGAGTTCGCCGCCGCGCGGGAGAAGATCAGCCCCGAACTGCTGACCGCGATCCGCGACCTGCTTGCGCACCTCAAGTCGTTCAACGAACAGCTGACCAAGCATGGGGACTGGAGCTTCGAGAGCGAGCCCGGCCTGACTGTCGGCGAGAAGGTCACCCCGATTGCCAGCGCTGGACTGTTCGTCCCCAGCGGCAAGGGGTCCTACCCGTCGGTGATGGCGCAGCTGGGATCACCGGCCGTGGTGGCCGGCGTGCAGAAGATCGCCGTCGTGGTGCCGCCGATCCCCGGAGGGGACGGTGATGTCGACCCCGCCGTGCTGGTCGTCGCCGACGAACTGGGCATCCACGACGTCTTCCGCGCCAACGGCCCGGCTGGCATCGCCGCGCTGGCCTTCGGCACCGAAACCGTGCCCCAGGTCCGCAAGGTCTGCGGACCCGGCAGCCCGCCAGTGACCTGCGCCCAGGTTGAGGTGCAGCGCTATGGCACCGTCAGCGTCATGCTCCTGGGCCCCAGCGAGTCGCTCATCTTGGCCGACGACTCCGCCGATCCGTATCTACTGGCTGCAGACCTGCTCAACGAGGCCGAGCACGGCCCCGATTCGACCAGCCTGTTCGTCACCGACAGCCAGGCGCTCATCGACGCCGTTCAGATCGAGGTAGCCAAGCAGCTGCTCGACCTGCCCGACAACCGTGCCGAATACGCACGGGTGGCGTTGGGCAAGAACGGCGGCGCAGTGCTGACCACCTCAGTAGAGCAATCCGCCGAGGTCGCCAATGCCTTCGCCCCCGAGCACATGCAGATCGCGGTTCGCGACGAAGAGCACGTGCTGGACCTGATCGTCGACGCCGGCGAGGTCCTCATCGGCCAGCAGACCACCGTGTCGATGGCCAACTTCATCATCGGCTGCCCGGCCGCGCTGCCGACCAGCGGCTACGCCAAGGTCAGCAGCGGCGTCACCGCCGATGCCTTCCGCAAGCGCACCGCCGTCGCCAAGTCCAGCCACGAAGCCCTCAGGCGGATGTCCGATACCGTGATCGCCTTCACCCGGCACGAGGGCTTTCCCGCGCACGAATTCGCCGTCACCCGTCGACTCGAACAACGCTGATTGGACGACATCCGTGGGACCGCACGCGGCCCGCGGATGTCACCCCTTTCCCGACCAGCGCCTCGCGCGCAGCAGACCCAACCCCTGAGCACTACCTACCCGCGGCGCGCCGCACGGTTCAACGAAGGAACGCACCATGTCCGTTCTCAATCCCGAGCAGCGCTCGATCGAGTACGTCCCCCACCACGAACGCCACGGCCGCGCCCGCAGCCTGTTCACCTTGTGGTTCGGCGCCAATTTGCAGGTCACTGCCATCGCCGCAGGCGCGATCTCGGTAAGTATCGGGCTCTCGCTGCCGTGGGCGCTGCTGGCATCCTTGGTCGGCAACCTCATCGGTGCGATCTTCATGGCCTTGCACTCCGCCCAAGGTCCGATCCTGGGCATCCCGCAGATGATCCAGTCGCGCGCGCAATTCGGGTTCTACGGCGCCGTCTTGCCGCTGATCTTGGTCATCCTCATGTATGTGGGCTACTTCGCCACCACGGCGGTACAAGGAGGGGCCGCGTTCTCCAGCCTCACAGGGGTCAACATCGACGCTTCGATCATCGTCGTCGCCGCGGTGACCGCCGTGCTCGCCATCTTTGGGTATCGCCTCATCCACGCTTCAGAGAAGTGGCTGTCGGTGATCGCCGGCTTGGCCTTCCTCTACCTCAGCTACCGGTTGGTGACCACGAATGACATTGGCGCCGTGTGGCACGCCGGTGACTTCTCCTGGGCGCTGTTCCTGGCTGCGACGGCGATCGCGGCGACCTGGCAGCTGACCTACGCACCGTACGTGGCCGACTACTCGCGTTACCTGCCCGCCGACACCTCGGTGCGCGCCTCGTTCTGGTTCACCTACGCCGGTGCGGTGCTCTCGACGATGTTCATGTTCGCGTTCGGCGCGACCGCGGCTGCCGTCGCCGCCGATGCGTTCGACGGAGGGTCGGTGGACTTCATCGTCGCTCAGGCCGCCGGCTGGCACGCCCTGTTCTTCCTGGTCATCATCGCCGGGGTCATCGGGGTGAACTCGCTGAACCTCTACGGCATGTTCATGTCGACCACCACGGTGCTCAATTCGGTCTTCAAGATGAAGGTGTCCCCACTGCTGCGGGGAGTGCTGATCGTCATCGTCGCGGCAGTCGCAACCACGATCGGACTGGTCGGCAAGGACAACTTCTTGACCAACTTCAGTAACTTCATCCTGCTGCTGGCGTATTTCTTGATTCCCTGGACCTCGATCAACCTGGCTGACTTCTATCTGGTCCGCAAGGAGCGCTACAGCATCGACGACATGTTCAAGCCGCACGGCCACTACGGCGGGGTGGACTGGCGGGCCATGACCGCCTACCTCGTCGGGATCTTGGTCGAAGTGCCCTTCATCGCCAGCCCCTTCTACACCGGCCCGGTCGCAACCTGGCTCGACGGCGCCGACATTTCCTGGATCCTGGGCATCTTCGTCGCCGGAGGTCTCTACGTGTTCTTGATGAAGCGCTACCCCAACCGGGCGGGTTATCCCGAGCCCACCTACGCCATTCCTTCCCCCGCAGGCGCGCACGCTGCGGCCGCCGCCGACGAGCAGCAGGCAGCGCCGGCATGAAGGCCCGCGAAGTCCGCGCCCTGATCAAAGTCAAGCCACCACGCATCGACCGCCGCGCTGCCCGCCTGGACGCGTGCATCACCATCGAAGACCTGCACCGTCTCGCACGCCGACGCCTGCCTCGCCCGGTCGCCGACTACGTCGACGGCGGCGCCGACGAGGAACTGACCTTGGCTGACAACGTGGCCGCGTTTCGCCGCTGGCAGTTCACCCCCAGCGTGCTCACCGACGTCGCCACCATCGACACGTCCACCACGCTGCTGGGCCGACGCAGCGCACTGCCGCTCGGTCTGGCCCCCACCGGGTACACCCGGATGATCTCCTCACCTGGCGAACCGGCCGTCGCCGGCGCAGCAGCGCGCGCCGAAGTTCCCTACGTCCTGTCCACCATGGCCTCGACCTCCCTGGAGGACTTGGCCAGTCACCGTGGCCTCAAGGACGCCGACCGGTGGTTCCAGCTCTACATCTGGAAGGACCGCGATCTCACCGCCCAACTGGTAAGGCGCGCAGCCACCGCCGGGTACCGAGTTCTGGAGATCGCCGTCGACACCGCGGTGTCCGGATACCGGGTGCGCGACGCGCGCAACGGCTTGACGATCCCACCGCACATGACCCTCAAAGGACTCGTCGACATCGGTATGCGCCCGGGGTACTGGACCAAGATGCTGGCCAGCCCGGCGCTGGAGTTCGCCAACGTCAGCGGTGGAGCCGGCGGTGAGGGCTACACCATCGACAACATCACCAAGCAGTTCGACCCTTCGGTGTCGTGGGATGACCTGGCCCGCATCCGGGACTCGTGGCCCGGCGCAGTGGTTCTCAAGGGTCCACTTGGCCCTGAGGACACGGTGCGCGCCCGCGATCTCGGAATCGACGGCGTGCACCTGTCCAACCACGGCGGACGCCAATTGGACCGCGCCGTGGCGCCCATCGATCTGGTGGCACCCGCGCGCGATGCGGCGGGCCAAGACTTCGCCGTCTTCGTCGACTCGGGTGTTCGCCATGGTGCCGACATCGCCACCGCATTGGCCTTGGGCGCCGACGCGGCGTTCATCGGCCGGCCCTACCTGTGGGGGCTCGTGGCCGGTGGCGAGGCCGGCGTCGACAAAGTGATCGGGCTGCTGTCGGATCAATTCACTCGAACCATGGCTCTACTCGGGGTCACCAATATCGACGAATTGCGCAAGCGCGGCCGGACGCTACTAAAGCAGCACTGACCGAATTCGGTCCCGCGAACATCGGTCACCTCCAGTTAGCATCCAATCCGAGACTTACGTCTGCAATGCAAGACAGAAGGTTAAAATGACTTCCTCCCCGAACAGCGCCCTGCCGACCACCAGCGTGGTCACAGTGGGCGTCGGCCCGGTCAGCTTCGCCGATGTGGTCGCAGTAGCCCGCCACGATGCCGCTGTGCACGTCGCCGACGAGGCGATGACCGCCGTAGCCGAGAGCCGAGTACGCATTGAGGCCCTAGCCGCTGACCCGACACCCGTCTACGGGGTGTCCACCGGGTTCGGTGCGCTGGCCACCCGCCACATTCCGCCGGAGCTGCGAACACAGCTGCAGCGCAGCCTGATCCGATCGCACGCGGCCGGTTCCGGCGCCGAGGTCGAACGAGAAGTGGTCCGCGCTTTGATGCTGTTGCGGCTCTCCACGCTCGCCACCGGACGCACCGGCGTTCGACCCGAGGTGGTCCGGGCCTATGCCGGCCTGCTCACCGAGGGCATCACCCCGGTGGTCTACGAATACGGCAGCCTGGGGTGCTCGGGCGACCTGGCCCCACTGGCCCACGTCGCGCTCACCCTGATCGGGGAAGGACAGGTCCGTACCCGCGACGGCGAACTCACGCCCGCCGCCGAGGCACTCGCCGCACACGGCCTGCACCCCGTGGTGCTGGCCGAAAAGGAGGGCCTCGCCCTGATCAACGGCACCGACGGCATGCTGGGCCAGCTGATCCTGGCGCTGACCGACCTCGACGCACTGCTGAAACTGGCCGATGTCGCCGCGGCGATGAGCGTCGAGGGCCTTCTGGGCACCGAGCGGGTGTTCGCCGCCGACCTGCAGGCCCTCCGACCCCATCCCGGCCAAGCCGCGGCGGCGGCGAACATGACGCGACTGTTGGCCGACTCGGCGATCGTGGCCAGCCACAAGACCGATGACTGCACCGTGGTCCAGGACGCCTATTCGCTGCGCTGCGCCCCCCAGGTCGCCGGAGGTGCACGCGACACCGCCGAGCATGCTCGCACCGTCGCCCAACGCGAATTGGCCAGTGCGGTGGACAATCCCGTCGTCACCCTCGACGGCCGCGTGGAATCCAATGGCAATTTCCACGGCGCACCTGTGGCCTACGTGCTCGATTTCCTGGCCATCGTGGTGGCCGACCTGGCCTCCATCAGCGAACGGCGCACCGATCGGTTCCTCGATCCGGCCCGCAACCACGGCCTCAACGCCTTTCTGGCCGACGACCCCGGCGTCGACAGTGGGCACATGATCGCCCAGTACACCCAAGCCGGCATCGTCTCCGAACTCAAACGCCTGGCCGCGCCCGCCAGCGTCGACTCCATTCCGTCCTCGGCCATGCAGGAGGATCACGTGTCGATGGGCTGGTCGTCGGCCCGCAAGCTGCGACGCGCGATCGACGGTCTCACCCGGGTACTGGCCGTGGAGGTGCTCACTTCCGCACGCGCCCTCGACCTGCGCGCACCCCTGACTCCCGGACCCGCAACGGCGGCGGTCGTCGCCGCCGTGCGCGAACACGTACCCGGCCCCGGCCCCGACCGTTACCTCGCTCCGGAGATCGCCGCCGTGGTCGACCTGGCGCACAGTGGCGCGCTGGTGGCGGCCGCCGAGAGCGCGATCGGCGCACTGTCGTGATCCACGTCCCAGCGGCCGGCCCCACCGCGCGGCCACGCCGCGTGGTCAGCGACTTGCCGCGCTATTCCCGCGCGGCCGGCCTCAATGAGGTGCGCTGGCGTGCGTCGTCCAACGAGTCGACGGTGCCCCCGTCGCCACGGGTGCAGCAGGCCATCGTCGAGACCGCTGCGCAGGCTCACCTCTATCCCTCGCTGCAAGGGGATCTGCTCGTCGCGGATCTGAGCGCCCGCTTGCAGGTCGCCCCTGAGCAGATCGTCGTCGGTGGCGGATCGCTGGCGTTGCTGCAGCACACTCTGGCCGCCTACACCGGGGCCGAGACCGAGGTGGTGCACGCCTGGCGTAGCTATGAGGCCTATCCGATCCTGATCGGGGTCGTCGGCGCCACGCCCGTCCCGGTAGCCCTCGACGCCACCCACACCCACGACGTGGATGCCATGCTCGCCGCGATCACTTGGTCCACTCAGGCGATCATCGTGTGCAACCCGAACAACCCCACCGGCACCGAGCTACCACGCAGCGAGATCGAACGACTCATCACCTCCGTGCCGGCCAACGTCCTGGTGTTGCTCGACGAGGCCTACCAGGAGTTCGCCACCACCGACATCGACGGGCTCAGCCTGGTTCGCCAGTACCCCAACGTCGTGGTCTTTCGGACGTTCTCCAAGGCCTACGGCCTTGCCGGACTCAGAGCCGGGTACATGATCGCCCACCCGGAGGTCGCCGACAACGTGCGCGCTGCGGCACCCCCGTTCGGGCTGAGCCTGCTCGCCGAGGCCGGCGCCCGAGCCGCGTGGGCCGACACCACGCATACCAAACACATCGTCGACGTGGTGTGCGACGGTCGCGAATACCTACGCCGTGAAGCCGCCAAACGGGGACTCGACACCCCGGTCAGCGGTGCCAACTTCGTGTGGCTCCCCGTTGGATCGCGGGCTACCGAGCTTCAGAAAGCATGTGTGGCACATCGCGTTTCGGTACGCGCATTCGACGGCGAAGGAGTGCGGGTCACCGTTGGCGATCGGGATGCCGAGGACGCGGTGCTGGCGGCGATCGACAGCCTGCAGTGGGCCGCCACTTCCGACACCCGTTCCCTAGCGGACTAGAACCTCGGCCACCAAGGTTGCTCGCGCCCTGAAGACGAACGTCGACGAAAGGCCACCATGAGTGTCCTGCGCTCCCTGACCAGACTGTCGGCAACCAAGCCGTGCCACGACGGCGAGACGGCGACTGGGGCCACACCGACCACGACCTCGGTGGGTGCCGATGCGCCCGATCTCGACAGCCGCGCCGGGTGGCAGGTGGTGTGGGCCGTGCACGCCCTGACCGCCGTCACCTACGGGTCGGCGTACTCCTTCTCCGCGACCTTTCCCGACCTCACCCGCGAGTTCCACGCCTCTCGCTCGGCGGTGGCCCTGGTGTTCTCACTGGCCGCGGGCGGCTTCCACCTATTCGGTGCCGTCGCCGGCCGACTCGCCGACCGCGTATCCACCCGCCTCATGTGCCTCGCCGGGGTGTTGGTGATGGCCGTCGGATACCTCGCGGCCTCGCACGCGCACACCCTTGGGATGCTCTACGCCTGCTACGGGCTCGGCGTCGGCTTGGGCGTCGGCTTGCTCTACGTGCCGTCGATGGCCGCCGTGCAGACCTGGTTCGCCGTCAAGCGTTCCGCTGCGGCCGGCATCGCGACCGCCGGACTCGGAATCGGCACCGTCGTGGCGCCGATGGCCGTCGGAGCGGCTTTGCCGGCCCTCGGGTGGCGAACCTGCTTCGTCATCCTCGGGGTGGCCATCCTCGTCATGGGAGTTCCTGCGGCGCTTGTGATTCGACGCCATCCGAGCGCACTGCACACGGCGACGTCGGGGTCGTCACGGCCGTTGTGGCCGATTCTGCGGACGACGACATTCGCCCAGTTCTACCTCTCGGTGCTGCTGGCCTCGATCTGCACCTTCATCCCCTATGTCCATCTCGTCTCTGCTGCCCGCGACCAGGGCTACTCCCTGCAGGTGGGAACGATGCTGATCGCACTGATAGGCGTCGGCAACATCGCGGGCCGATTCGCCCTCGGCGGCATCGCCGACCGGATCGGACGCCTGCGCGTGCTGGCGTGGCTCACCGCTGTTCTCGGTTGCTCGTTTCTGGGATGGGCCGCCAGCAGCGCCCTGCCGGTGCTCATCGGATTCTCCATACTGTTCGGCCTCGCCTACGGCGGCTGTGTCAGCCTCTATCCGGCCGTAACCGCGGATCTATTCGGAGACAACCGAATCGGCGCCACACTCGGTGCCCTGTATACCGGCGTCGGACTCGCGGCACTGGCCGGACCTACCCTGGCCGGCTATCTGCGCGACAGCACCCACAGTTATGCCGTGCCAGCGCTCATCAGCGCTGCTGCCGCTTTCATCGCCGCCGCTTTGACCTACCACCTAGACCGCAACGCCAGCAGTGCCCTCCGACCATCCCCGCGCCCGCAGCACACGTCAGCGCGCATCGAACCAACCCGCAGGCGCGACACCTGACATGGCCCAGGTCAGCTGCTGTGCGGAATGCCGCACAGCCCGAACCAACTCGCCGACCGCCAGCGCGGATCGATCGGTGCGCCGGGTCACGCTGATCGCCGCAATCGGGCGACTGGAATGGTCGAAGGCGCAGGCCGCCACCGAGTGCAGCCCCTCGGTGATCAGACCGTCCTCCTCGGCCCAGCCCTGGTTATGTTCGGTGCCGAGAAGCCGCCGCAACTGGGGCAACGACGTCGGACCTCGACCGGTGCGGACCACGAAGGCCGTGCTGGCCGGAAACAGTGCACGCACCTGGGCGGCCGGCAGGTGCGCCAAGATCGACCGGCCGCTGGCCGTCAGCTGCGCCGGCAACCGCACACCGACGTCGGTCACCATCGTCACGGGGACCCGGGCGACCGCGGGCTGTTCCTTGATCAGATACAACGTCTCCGCCCCGTGGAGTACCCCGAGATGCGCGGTCTCGCCGATCGCATCGACCAATCGGCGCAAGATCGGCCGCGCCAGCAGTTCCAGTGGTTCATGACGCATGTAGGCCGAGCCGATCTCGAAGGCCGCCACACCCAGCCCGTAACCCCGCTGGTCAGGCAGATGCACCACGAAGTGATGCTCGATGAGCACGTCAAGCAGGTGGTACACCGTCGACCGGGGGATGCTCAGCTGGCGCGCCAAGGTCGCTGCGCCGACGGGACCCGTACGCGCCGCCAGCGCAAGCAGCACTTGCAGGGATCGGCCCACCGCCGGTGAGGCACTCGACACCACCGCTCTCCCATCAGTCTCGGATTCGAGACGCTATCGCGGAAACCGGTCTACGGCAACGTCCCCGGATGCGGTGTGCTGGACATCAACAACGCCGATCACCCGCCACGCATCCGAAGGATCACCACCATGACCGAGCAGACCGCCGGCCCCCGACCCGTGCGCGCCGCCCGCGGCACCACCCTGTCCTGCAAAGGCTGGCAACAAGAAGCCGTCCTGCGCATGCTCAGCAACAATCTCGACCCGGAAGTCGCCGAGCACCCTGACAAACTGGTCGTCTACGGCGGCACTGGCCGCGCGGCACGCAGCTGGGAGGCCTTCGACGCCATTGTGGCCAGCCTGCGCGACCTCGAGAACGACGAGACCCTGCTGGTGCAGTCGGGCAAGCCGGTCGGCATCCTGCGCACCAACGAATGGGCGCCGCGTGTGCTGATCGCCAACTCCAACCTCGTCGGCGACTGGGCCAACTGGGAATACTTCCGTGAGCTCGAGGCCGCCGGACTCATCATGTATGGCCAGATGACCGCCGGATCGTGGATCTACATCGGCACCCAAGGCATCCTGCAAGGCACCTACGAGACCTTCGGCGCGGTCGCCAAGAAGCGCTTCAACGGCACCCTGGCGGGCACCATCACGCTGACTGCCGGAGTCGGCGGCATGGGGGGCGCCCAACCGCTGGCGGTCACCATGAACGAAGGCGTGGCCATCTGCGTGGATGTCGACGAGAGCCGCATCGACCGCCGCATCGCCAAGCGCTACCTCGACGTCAAGGCCACCGATCTCGACGATGCCCTGGCCAAGGCGGTCGCGGCGCGAGATGCCAAGCGGCCGTTGTCGATCGGTGTGGTCGGCAATGCTGCCGAGATCTTCCCCGCACTGCTGGAGCGCGACGCCCCGATCGACATCGTGACCGACCAGACCTCGGCGCACGATCCGCTGTCATACCTGCCGCTCGGCGTTGACTTCGAAGACATGGCCAAGATGGCCGACAAAGATCCCGGCTACTTCACCGAGCAGGCACAGGAGTCGATGGCCAAGCACGTCGCCGCCATGGTCGGTTTCCTCGACAAGGGCGCCGAGGTGTTCGACTACGGCAATTCGATTCGTGACGAGGCCCGAAAGGCCGGCTACGAGCGGGCCTTCGACTTTCCTGGCTTTGTGCCCGCCTACATCCGGCCGCAGTTCGAGGAGGGACTCGGCCCGTTCCGGTGGGTGGCTTTGTCCGGCGATCCGAACGACATCGAAGCCACCGACCGCGCCATCCTGGAACTGTTCCCCGACAACGAGCATCTGCGCCGCTGGATCACCATGGCCGGCGAGAAGGTCGAGTTCGAGGGTCTACCCGCCCGCATCTGCTGGCTGGGCTATGGCGAACGCCACCTCGCCGGACTGAAGTTCAACGAGATGGTGGCCAGCGGAGAGCTCTCCGCACCCATCGTGATCGGCCGTGATCACTTGGATTCGGGATCGGTGGCCTCTCCTTACCGCGAAACCGAGGCGATGCTCGACGGCTCCGATGCAATCGCCGACTGGCCGCTGCTCAACGCCCTGGCCAATACCGCCTCTGGCGCCTCCTGGGTGTCGATCCACCACGGCGGCGGCGTCGGCATCGGCCGCTCCATCCACGCCGGCCAGGTGTGCGTCGCCGACGGCACCGAACTGGCCGCCGCAAAGCTCGAGCGCGTCCTCACCAACGACCCCGCCATGGGGGTCATCCGCCACGTCGACGCCGGCTACAGCCACGCGGCCGACATCGCCGCCGAGCGCGGCGTGCGCATCCCCATGCAGGAATCCAAGTGAGCACCTTCGATTCGCTGTGGGGGTCCATCCTCGACGTCGGTCGGGAACCCACCAGCGGCGGATATCGCCGATTCGCCTGGAGTACAGCTGATTTGACACTGCGCGAGTGGTTCACCGGCGACGCCCAGCAGCGCGGCATGAGCGTCGAGGAGGATCGCAACGGCAATCTGTGGGCGTGGTGGCTACCGCCCGGCCACACCGGCGATCCGCGCGACGCGTTCGTCACCGGGTCGCACCTGGATTCGGTGCCCGACGGCGGCCCCTTCGACGGCCCGTTGGGAATCATCACCGCGTTCGCCGCCATCGACATCCTGCAGCGCACCGGCGTCACCCCGCAGCGCCCCGTCGCCGTCGCCGCGTTCTCCGACGAGGAGGGTGCGCGTTTCGGCGTTGCGTGTGTGGGCTCGCAGCTGTCTTCGGGTGCCCTCACTGCCGAGCGTGCTCTGGGGTTACGCGATGCCGACGGCACCTCTCTGGCGGAGGCGATGACCGCCGCCGGGCGCGACCCCGGGCACGTCGGCGCCGACCCCACGCTGACGCAGCGGGTAGGGGTCTACGTCGAGTTGCACGTCGAGCAGGGCCGCGCCCTCGACCTCGTGGACAAGCCGCTCGCGGTCGCCTCGGCGATCTGGCCGCACGGCCGTTGGCAGTTCTCGTTCTGCGGTGAGGCCAACCACGCCGGGGCCACCCGACTGGTCGACCGTCGAGACCCCATGCTGACGTTTGCCACCTCCGTGCACGACGCCCGCACCCGCGCGACCGCCCATCAGGCGGTCGCCACGTTCGGCAAGGTCCGCGTAACGCCCAACGGCGCCAACGCGATCCCCTCGCAGGTGCTGGCCTGGCTGGATGCCCGCGCCGCCGACGAAGAGACCCTGCGCGCCCTGGTCGAGGACATCACCGCCGATGCCACCCGCAACGCGGGATCCGATCGCACCTCGGTGCAGATCGAGGCCGAGTCCATCTCGCCCGCGGTCCATTTCCCGGGTGAGCCGCGTGACCGCATTCAGCGCATCCTTACGCCCCGGTTCGGCGAACTGCCCGTCCTGCCCACCGCGGCAGGCCACGACGCCGGAGTCCTTGCTGCAGTGCTACCCACCGCAATGCTGTTCGTGCGCAATCCAACTGGTGTCTCACACTCCCCTGACGAGTACGCCGAGATCAGTGACTGCCGCCTCGGTGCCGATGCACTGGCGGCCGTCATGGCGGATTGGATCGGCGGATGAAGGCCACCAGGTTCTGGTGCGAGCACGCCTGGCTCGGTGGAGACACCATCGCCAACGGCGTCACCATCGACATCACCGACGGGGTCATCAGCGCCGTCACCAGTGATACAGACCGCCGTGACGGCGACACCGCGCTGAGCGGACTGGTCCTACCCGGCCTGGCGAACGCCCACTCGCACGCCTTCCACCGCGCGCTGCGCTCACGCACCCAACGGGACCGCGGCACATTCTGGACCTGGCGCAACCTCATGTACCGGGCCGCCAGCCGGCTGACGCCCGAAAGCTATTACGAGCTCGCACGTGGCGTGTATGCCGAAATGGCGCTGGCCGGCATCACCTGCGTCGGCGAGTTTCACTATCTGCATCACGACGTCGACGGCGCCCCCTACGCGGACCCGAACGCCATGGGCCACGCGCTGATCGCCGCCGCCCGCGACGCCGGACTGCGCATCACGCTGCTGGACACCTGCTACCTCAGCTCCGGCGTCGACGGTGCACCCCTGGCCGACGGACCCCAGCAACGCTTCGGCGATCGCACCGGGCCGAGGTGGGCGCAACGGGCCGAAATCCTGCACCAGCACTACAGCAGCGACAACGCCGTCGTAATCGGGTCGGCGCTGCACTCGGTCCGCGGTGTCCCCGTCGAGCACATGGGAGCGGTCGTGGAATGGGCCGCGGCCAACGACGCGCCACTGCACGTGCACTCCTCGGAACAAACCGCAGAGATCGACCAATGCCTGGCCGTACACGGCTGCACCCCAACGGCATTGCTGCGCGACCACGGCGTGCTCGGACCGCGCACCACTGCCGTGCACGCCACCCACCTCACCGACGCCGACATCAACGACCTCGACACCACCGCCACCGGAGTCTGTTTCTGCCCTACCACTGAACGCGACCTCGGTGACGGCATCGGTCCCACCACCGCCCTCATGCAGGCCGCAGGCTTATTCAGCCTCGGCTCCGACAGCCACGCCGTCGTCGACTTGTTCGAGGAAGCGCGCGGCGTCGAACTCGACGAACGCCTTGCGCGCCGCGAACGGGGTCTCTTCAGCGCCGCCGACCTGCTGACCGCGGCCACCGCCAACGGTCACCGGACCCTCGGTTTCACCGACGCCGGCCAGCTGGGTGTCGGTCAACGCGCCGATCTGGTCGCAGTCGATCTGAATTCCATCCGCACCGCCGGCAGCCCGGCCAGCGCCGAAACCGCAGTCTTCGCCGCCACCGCGGCAGACGTCACCGATGTCGTCATCGACGGTCGGACGGTCGTCGCCGACCGCCGCCACACCCGCATCGAACAACCCGCCCGCGAACTGGCTCACAGCATCACCGCCCTGCTCGACGGCGAGCCGACCAGGAGCATCCGATGACCACCTTGTACGACAACATCGCGGAACTGGTCACCAACGACCCCACCGCGGGTGATCACAGCCCACTCGGAATCATCGCCGATGCCGCACTTCTCGTCGATGGCACGCATATCGCGTGGGTCGGGCCGCGCAGCGCCGCCCCGGACGCCGAGCACCGGGTTGACTGCGAGAACCGTTCGCTCGTTCCCGGCTTCGTCGACAGCCATGCCCACCTCGTCTTCGACGGCGACCGCGCCGCAGAGTTCGCCGCCCGCATGGCCGGTCAGCCCTACGACGGTGGTGGCATCGCCACCACCGTCGCGGCGACCCGGCGAGCCACCGACGCCACCCTGGCTGCCACCGTCGCCAGACTCAGCCATGAGCTGCGCAACTCCGGCGTCACCACTTTCGAGACCAAGAGCGGCTACGGACTCACCGTCGACGACGAGGAACGCAGCCTGCGCGTAGCGAGCGATTTCACCTCCGAGACAACTTTCTTGGGGGCCCATGTCGTGCCCGCAGAGTTCGCCTTACGCCGAGACGCCTACGTCGACCTGGTGCGCACCACCATGCTGGATGCCTGCGCCCCGCATGCCCGCTGGATCGACGTGTTCTGCGACCGCGGCGCCTTCGATGTCGACGAAGCCCGCGCCATCCTCACCGCCGGCATCGCCCACGGGCTCCACCCCCGACTGCACGCCAGCCAACTCGGTCGCGGCGACGGCATCCTGCTGGCCGTCGACGTCGACGCCGCCTCGGTGGATCACTGCACCTACGCCACCGACGAGGACATCGAAGCTCTCGCCGGATCCTCCACGGTCGCCACCCTGCTGCCCGGCGCAGAATTCAGCACCCGTGCCCATTGGCCCGACGGACGCCGCTTCCTCGACGCCGGAGTCACGGTCGCGCTCGCCACCGACTGCAACCCCGGAAGCTCGTACACGACCAGCATGCCGCTGTGCATCGCCCTGGCCGTGCGCGATATGCACCTCACCCCCGCCGAAGCGCTCTGGGCGGCCACGTCCGGTGGCGCAGCGGCCTTGCGTCGCAACGACATCGGATCACTCACAGCGGGACGGCGCGCGGACTTCGTGGTCTTGAAGGCACCAACCTATATCCACCTGGCCTACCGGCCCGGCGTCGACCTCATCGAGACGACCGTCGTTGGCGGCCGAGACGAGACTGCCTGACCGTCTCGCCGCCCGACGCGCGCTCATCGCGGCCGCCGACCAGTGGTGTACTTCACTCGCACCACTGCCACACGCCCTCCCGGCCCCACGGACACTTCTGCCGCGGACGACAACTGCACGGTGTCGAAAAGCTGCAGCCTTTCAACGCCTCGACCAGCCGGTCGCACAGTCGCCGACACGATGAACGTCCAACAATCCAGCGGAGCACCGACATGTCCCGAACCAACCCGGATGCTGACTTCGGCACTGCACACCTCGCGACGTGTCATCACATTCAAGTCGAGGCACTCCCGTGAGACCTCGCATGACACCACCGATTCACCAGTGAACCGCTTCGGCTGGAAGGGGTCTAGCGCGTGCGCCGCACCGTCGATCGTCAAGACCATTGGCGGACCATCCACCAGAACGATCACCCGATCCACTCCGGGGAGCCTCGAGAAGTCACCACTGGTCACCGTGGCAACGCTCAGACGCCAATCGAACGCAACGTCCTTCACGTCGTCCGGGTGCACCGCGATGACGCGGGTAGTGCCACCCCCGTTGACCCACGGCTGAACTGGGCAGTCCGCGAAGCGGGTGACTTTGGGGAACGTTGACCGCGGCATGCCTTCATCACATCGTCTTTCAGACACCAACCCAACGACTCGATCGTGGATATCGTCTCAGATCCGAGAACTCCCAACCAGGCCCGCCATCCCGCACAAGAAGTCACAGTTCGCGGATCAGTAGGCACAGATCCGCGAACAACAACAGCTTGGCCGCGCCACTCTTGGCGGCGTGCTGCCCCAGCGTTTCATGGGTGAGCAGCGGCTCGGCATCAGAGTCAGTTGGTGAGATACCGCGTGAGCATGGCGACCAGTTCTGCTTGCAAGGTGTCGGGGTCGAAGTTCTGCGGGGCGGACATCGCCTGGTGGACGACCGACTCGATCGTGAGAACAACCAGTCGGGCCGCCGCGTCTCTATCCTTGACGACGACCTCAGGCCGTCCCGCAAGAAGTTTCTTCATCGCCTGAACTGACTCCTGTTGTCGTTCGGCAACTTTGGCCATGAGTTCCCGTGACCGGGGAGCCTGTTCGATGAGGACTCGCAGAAACTCCGGGTCCTGGCGATGATTGTCAATTGCGGCGACGATGGTGTCGCGTACGGCGTCTTCCACCGAGTCGATCACTCCTGCCTCAAGGCGGTCGACGGTTGCGGCGACACCGGCGTCAACGTGGCGGCAGGCGAGTTCTAACAAGATCGCGTCCTTGTTCGGGTAGTACTGGTAAAGGGACCCGATCGAAATATCGGCACGCTGGGCGATTCGGTTCGTTGTGCCATGCGCATAGCCGTGTTGGGCGAACACCTGGACTGCCGCCTTGAGGATCTGGTCGCGGGTGCGTTCGGACCTCTCCTGACGCGGCCGCTTGCGCGGCTGTAGAGCGTGCTTGTTCGCGGACACCTCACCGTCCTCACTGCTTGAGCGATCAGCCTAGCCTCGCGCGGATCCCGGCGGGGTTCTCATAACTACCCGAGCCAGAGCCTGTTCGGCAGCTCGAGATGTGATGGTCGACCGCGTAAACGCGAGCAAGGCCAGTCGCCAACGGGAACTTGGGCGTTCACCAGCCGTCGGTTCTGTGGCCCAACATGCAGAGAACTGGTGTGCGGTCGTCGGTGGAAACTCGGCAGAATGCGAGTAGCGAAGACTACCTTGATGTGCGGATAATTGCTTGTCTAACTGAGAATATGACGCCTTTCGAGGCCTCATTTCGTGGGTGTCATAGCTCATATTTGGATGTCGAGGGAGGCGTCTGTGGGATGTTTCGCGGTTCGGACGAACAACCGATTTCGACGGGTTGAGCTGTCCGAGATTCGGCGTGTACTCGGTGAGCCTGACGGCATGGCGCGGGCGAAGATCTTCGACCGCATCGATGAGCACCATCATCGGTTCATCGCGCACTCGCCGTTGGCGGTCATGGCCACCGCGAATGCGGTCGGCCGTGCAGACTGTTCTCCTCGCGGCGACTATCCGGGGTTCGTCAAGGTGCTCGACGCGCAGACGCTGGCGATTCCGGACCGGCCGGGTAACAAGCTGGCCGATTCGTTCACCAATCTCGCCGAGAATGACGGGGTTGGTCTCTTGTTTCTCATTCCAGGGATGCGAGAGACGTTGCGTGTCAATGGAAACGGTTACGTCACCGATGAACCCGACGTGTTGGCGCGGATGCGCACCGAAGCCAAACAACCCTCGCTGGCGATTATCGTCGAGGTCGCCGAAGCTTTTTTCCACTGCGGACGTGCCCTGATCCGGTCCCGTGTGTGGGACTCGGCAAGTCAAGCCCTCGCCGAGCAGATGCCCTCATTTGGCGAGATCGTCGCTGCACAGATGGGTCTTGACATCCCTGGAGAAGCGATCGAACGCGATCTGGAGCAGAACTCCTACCGGTCGTTGTATTAATCGAGGAGTCAATGCTTATGCAAGACACCATTATCGAGCGCATCGATCACACCGTTGACGGCGTGGCCAGTCTTACACTCAGGGCTGACGACGGCCCTCTGGCACCGTGGGAAGCCGGGGCGCACATCGACGTTCAATTGCCCAACTGGCTGACCAGACAGTATTCGCTGTGCGGCGATCTCGATGACCGTGAGCATTACCGCATCGCGGTGCGTCAGGACCCACTCAGCCGCGGCGGATCAGAGTACATCAATCTTTTCTTGCACAAGGGGCAACGTTTGACGGTGTCGTTGCCGCGCAACCATTTCAGGCTCGAGAAGGCCCCGTCATATCTATTCGTGGCCGGCGGAATAGGCATCACACCCATACTGCCGATGATGCAGGCTGCTACCTCCGCCGGCGTCCCAGCTACGCTGCTGTATGTGGGGAAAGCCCACGAGGCCATGCCCTTTGCGACCGAACTCAGGGATCGCTACAGCACGGGTGAGCAGGTCATCCTCTTCGAGACCAACCATCACCAGCGACCTGATTTCGCTGCGATCGCCGCCACCCTGAGCCCGCAAACCTTGGTCTACTGCTGCGGACCCGAATCCATGCTGGTCGACGTTGAGCGGGCGTTCCTTGCCAGAAGAACACGTATCGAGCGGTTCCAGCCGGTTGCCAAGACTTTTGGACCCAACATGAGTTTTCAGGTGTTCTGCGCGCAATCGCAGCGGACCGTCGACGTCGATGCGGATACTTCGCTGCTGGAGGCCCTGTTGGATGCGGGATATCCGGTGGGCGCTGGTTGTCGGGAAGGCGTGTGCGGTAGTTGCGAAGTGGGCGTGGTCGACGGGCAGCCCGATCACCGAGACGACATCGGCGCGCCTCAAGGACGAATGTATGCCTGCGTCTCGCGGTCCTTGACACCGCGCCTCACCCTTGATCTCTGACCCACTGCTTCCCGCTTCGCGGGCGCGTCACCGGTGAACGCTTCGCCCGCGGGGAGTGACTTCCAAGCCCGCAGGGGCACCGAGCAGCGATAAGAATCTGTTTCTTAACAGCAACTTTCGTCAGTATCCCATCCGTCGTGACGATGATACTGAGAACAGTTGTGGGACATCGCGTCGTGCGACACTGCGCCATTATCGCAGGTAGCCGGTGGTTTTAGAGCCGTGCATTTCTGCACGTCCATCTGCAGTACTGTCCGTTGACGCAACGCTGTCAGTCGGCTGAGATGTAACCAACCTCACTTGACGAGAGGTTCTGCCGCAGTCGGCTTTGCGTAGGGCAACGCGACGACTCCGGCCTGGCTGACCGATCTCGTCCAGCATGCATTCGTCACCCACCGCATGGCGGTGGTGAGAAAGGAAGTCGAACAATGAGCTTCAGCAACTATTTTCGCGGGCCCGCCACCAGCCTCGATGACCAGATAGAGAGTTACGCGACCACGCGAGTGCCCGACAGCCAGCGGTGGCGCCGGCCGGCGATTCTCCTCGTTCTCACTGGGAACGTGACAGCGATGTTCTGGTTTGCCCTCGGCGGCCAGATGGGCTTCCTCGTCGGTTGGCCCATGGTGCTCTTGCCGATCGCCTACATGATCGTCGGGGCCACAGTGGTCGGAGCCCTCGTGATGAGGATTGCGAGCCAGGAGGGCCTGTCATTGCCGCTTCTCTCGCGCGGGCTCGGGTTCGGCGGACGGGGTTCTGCGATTGCCTCGTTCGTCTACGCGGTCAACTACATCTTCTATTTCATCTTCGAGGGCAGTATCGTCTCGCACGGTCTCAGTGAGATCGCCGGCATTTCGATAAATTCGGCGGGCGCCAGTGTGGTGTTCGGACTGGTAGCCCTCGTCGCGCTCTATTGTTCTTGGCGCGGAATGCACTCGATGAACATCCTCCAACGTTTCGGAATGCCGATATTCCTGGTCTTGTTCGTCGTCGGCATGGTGATGCTGGCCAATGGCTACGTTCTGGTCGGTCCGGGAGACTGGGTCGTCCAGGATGGGGTGACAGCGACCGCCATGTGGCAGGCACTGAGCCTGGCCAACGGTCAAGTCGTGTTCCAGGCCTTGATCGCCACCGACTACGGACGATTCGTGAAGAGGTCGGTTTCGTACGTCGGTACCGGCGGGGTGATGCTCGTCGAGCTGCTCATGATCGCGGGCGTGATGATTCTCGGCGTCTTCCTTGGATTCACCATGATCAACCACTTCGACGGAACCCGGGCCGAACAAGAACTCGCCGCCACCGATCCAGGCCTCATATTCGCGATCGTGATGGGGGTGCTCGGCGTCGTGTTCGCGATCCTGACCCAGGTGCGCATCAACGTGATGAATCTGTACTCAGGTTCGCTGGCATTGTCGAACGCCTGGGACGTGTTGTCCGTGAGACGTGTTGGACGACAATGGTGGATGGTCCTCTTGGTTGGGATCGGCATCTTGTTGTACCCGATCAATGTCCTGCAATACACGGACAAGTTCCTTGCCGTCACAGGAGTCATGACCAACACGTGGATCTTCATCCTGCTCAGTGACTACTTCGTCTGCCGTAAGTTGCTGAAGCTGGCCCCGATCACCAACATCGAGTATCGCGAGGGCCTGGTCAAAGACTGGAACCTGTGCGGGATGGCAGCTCTCGGCGTCGGCGTGGCCATCGGAGCACTCGGAGTTCTTGGTATCTACCCCATGCACTTCGCCTCATTTGCTGCCATGGTCGCGGGACCCCTCGTGTACATCCCACTCACCATTCTGACCAGAGGCTCACAGTACGGTTCAACTGTGGCGGTTGCATCCGGCGACCTGCCTGACGAGCAAGTCGGAGTAGCAGAGGCTACTGACCGGCGTGCGTGAAACACCTTTCCAGCTAGGGAGATTGACGATATGACTGACAAGAGCTCCGCAGACGACCTCCAGTATCGAGAGATCTGCGACGTAGTCGGCCTGCTCTCCAGCGGAGAGGTCACTGCACAGGCGCTCACCCAACTGATGTTGGAGAGGATCGCCGCAGTCGATGGCCGCTTGGGGGCCTTCGCCTTCGTAGCGCCCGAGGAAGCCATGGCCCAGGCGGAGCAATCCGACGCGCGACGACGGGACGGCGCGACACTGGGCCCCCTCGACGGAGTGCCTCTGGCCATCAAGGACATCTTCGACAAGGCCGGTTGGCGTACCGAAGCAGGCATGGCCTCCCGGGTCGGACAGGTGGCGGTGAAGTCCGCGACGGTGGTGGAGAGACTGGAGAACGCCGGTGCCGTCATCGTGGGCAAGGTGCACACCACCGAGGGGGTCTATACCGAACACACGCCTCCGTTCCGAGCACCCCTGAATCCCTGGGATTCGCAGCGGTGGGTTGGGGTGTCGTCGAGTGGCAGTGGCGTAGCCCCGGTCGCCGGACTGTGCTTCGGCGCCCTCGGCTCCGATACGGGCGGATCGATCCGCATGCCGTCGGCGTCGAACGGCGCGACCGGCCTGAAGCCGACCTGGGGTCGTGTCAGCCGGGCGGGCGTGGTCGAACTTGCCGCCACGCTGGACCACGTCGGTCCGATCTGTCGATCCGCGCTGGACGCCGGACTGGTGCTCGAGGCGATTGCTGGGGCAGATCCCCGCGACCCCACGGCATCACAACGACCAGTGCCCGAATTCGACACGCGCCCAGTACAATCCCTCAAGGGCACCCGGATTGGCGTCGATCCGGAATGGAGCTATCGAGACGTCAGCGCTGACGTTGAGAAGGCGCATCTGGACGCCGAACAAACGTTGCGCGACCTGGGCGCCGAGATCATGCCCATGACACTGCCCGATCCCACCGAGGCGATCACGGACTGGTTCGGAGTGTGTGCCGTGCAGACCGCACGTGCGCATCAGGGCGTGTACCCGGTTCACAAGAATACCTATGGACCGGCGCTCGCCGAGCTCATCGAGCTCGGAATGAGCATGTCCGGTATCGAGTACGACGTATTGCTGCAGCGGCGGCTTAAATTCAAGGCGCAGATGGAAGCGGCACTTGCCCAGGTCGATGCGACGCTGATCCCGGCGATGTCGTTCATCGCTCCGCCAGTCGAGAAGATGATTCGCATGGACGACGAAACGACTGCAGGGGTGCACCGTTTCACCGTTCCATTCACCCTCTCCCAACTGCCGACGGTCACCTTTCCCGGCGGCTTCACGGCCACGGACGCCGGGCTACCGTTTCCCGTCGGCTTGCAGATGGTCGGTAGCGCGTTCGACGAACGCCGGCTCGTCGACATCGTGGGCGCTTTCCAGGCCGCAACGCCCTGGAACAAAAGGCATCCGGCGCTCTGAATCCGATTCGTCGGCTTGGGCAAGGTATGCGCTGGACGCCACCAACGAGCGAAGGAACTGCACCACAGCGCGTACTCGGCCGACCTGACGTAGTTCGCGAGGAATCACCATCCAGTAACTGCGACGCACCGAGAACAACTCCGGCAGAACGGCTCTCAACGAGTCATCAGGTTCACCCATGTACTGCGGCAGTGGAGCTATACCCAGCCCGCTACGGGCGGCAGTCAAGTGACCCGCGATGTTGTTGGTTTGAATGGCGACCCTCTGCTTATGGGGCAGGACGTCGAGGATTCGCAGCGGCGCCACGTCGAGCAGGGCGTCTATGTACCAGATCAGGGTGTGGTCCTTGAGATCCGACAGCTCCGCCACCGGCGTTGCGGTCGACAGATACTCAGGAGAGGCATACAGACGGAGGTCGTAGGTCGCCAGCGGCTGGACGTGCACGGAGCGTGGCGGCGGCTGTTCAAGCGTGACGGCGACATCGAAATGGCGCGCGGACAGTGAACCATGCTCGGTAGCGGTGACGAGTTCGATGTCGAGGTGTGGGTGGCGTCGTCGGAGTTCGACGAGATGCGGCGCGACGACGAAGGCGCCGAATCCATCAGGAGTCGCTAGCCGGACGGTCCCTGTCAGCAGCCCCACCCCCGACGTACGGGAATCGTATGCCGCAAGGACGGCGGACTCGACCGACTCGGCACGCGGAAGAAGAGTCGCGCCTGCCTCGGTCAGCAGCCACCCTCCCGGTGACCGGTCGAACAACCGCTCCCCCAGCGTCTTCTCGAGGGTAGTGATCCTTCGCCCCACCGTCGTGTGGTCCACCGCCAAATTGCGGGCCGCCTCATTGAGCCGCCCGGTACGTGCAACTTCGAGAAAGAACCGCAGGTTGTCTGCACTGAGCATGAGACGAACATACACGTGCAGAATTGCACGTGTGAGTGCGGCTTTCGTCATTGACCTGTGCACAAACGCAACCAATCATGAAGGTATGACGAAAGCCACGGAACGGACCGAACACGTTCTCCTCTCACACTGGCTCGACAACCAGGCCTACCCGGGTGTCAGCGGCAGCACCGCGGCCGTAACCAACCCTGCGACCGGTGCGGTCACCGGTCGAGTCGCCCTCGGCAGCGTCGAGGACGCCCGCGCCGTGATCGATGCGGCCGCTGCCGCGTTCCCGGCCTGGCGCGACACCTCACTAGCCAAGCGCACCCAGATCCTGTTCGCCTTCCGCGAGCTGCTCAACGCCCGTAAGGGTGAACTCGCCGAGATCATCACCAGCGAGCACGGCAAGGTCGTCTCCGACGCACTGGGCGAGGTCAGCCGCGGCCAAGAGGTCGTCGAATTCGCCTGCGGCATCCCACATCTGATCAAAGGCGGCTTCACCGAAAACGCCTCGACCAAGGTCGACGTCTACTCCATCCGCCAGCCGCTGGGCCCCGTCGCGATCATCTCCCCCTTCAACTTCCCCGCCATGGTGCCGATGTGGTTCTTCCCCATCGCCATCGCCGCGGGCAACACCGTCGTGCTCAAGCCCTCCGAGAAGGACCCCACCGCCTCGCTGTGGCTGGCCCAACTCTGGAAGGAAGCCGGCCTGCCCGACGGCGTGTTCAACGTCCTGCAAGGCGACAAGACCGTCGTCGACGAACTGCTGACCAACCCGAAGATCAAGTCCGTCAGCTTCGTCGGCTCGACCCCGATCGCGCAGTACGTCTATGCCACCGCCACCGCCGCGGGCAAGCGCGTCCAAGCCCTCGGCGGAGCCAAGAACCACGCCGTCATCCTGCCCGACGCCGACCTCGACCTGGCCGCCGATTCGATGGTCAACGCCGGCTTCGGCTCGGCTGGTGAGCGCTGCATGGCCATCTCGGCCTGCGTGGCCGTCGGCCCCATCGCCGACGACCTGGTCGCCAAGATCGCCGAGCGCACCACCCCGCTGAAAATCGGTGACGGTACCAAGGATTCCGATATGGGTCCGCTGGTCACCAAGGCCCACCGCGACAAGGTCGCCTCCTACATCGACGCCGGCGAGGCCGACGGCGCCACAATCGTCGTCGATGGCCGCAATGTTCAGCCCGACGGTGAAGCCGAGGGATTCTGGCTGGGCCCCACCCTCATCGACCACGTCACCCCCGAGATGAGCGTCTATAAAGACGAGATCTTCGGCCCCGTGCTGTCGGTCATCCGCGTCGAGACCTACGACGATGCACTGGAACTCATCAATTCCAACCCCTACGGCAACGGCACCGCCATCTTCACCAACGACGGCGGCGCCGCCCGGCGCTTCCAGAACGAAGTCGAAGTGGGCATGATCGGCATCAACGTCCCCATTCCGGTACCCATGGCCTACTACAGCTTCGGCGGCTGGAAAGCCTCACTGTTCGGCGACAGCCACGCCCACGGCACCGAAGGCGTGCACTTCTTCACCCGCGGCAAGGCCATCACCAGCCGCTGGCTCGACCCCAGCCACCGCGGCATCGAACTCGGCTTCCCGCAGAACGTTTGAGGACGGATGAAATCAATGGTCACCGACATCGCACTACCCCGCTTCGCCAAATTCGGCGCAGGTTCGATCGATCAGCTTGGATCCGTGGTCAGTCAGTTAGGTATCCGGAGACCACTGCTGGTCACCGATCGGTATCTCACCGAGACAGGCCAGACTGAACGGCTGGTGAAGTTGCTCGAGGCCGCAGGATCGGAGCCGGCGGTCTTTTCCGAGACGGTACCCGACCCAACCATCGCCTCCCTGGAGGACGGTTTGGCACTCGTGACAACGCATGGCGCGGACGGCGTCATCGGGTTCGGCGGGGGCAGCCCGATGGACACAGCCAAAGCACTTGCGGTCTTGTCGGCGAATGGCGGAGACATCGCGTCCTACAAGGCTCCCAGCAGCTACGAGGGTCCGGCACTTCCGATCGTGGCAGTACCGACGACATCGGGAAGTGGCTCGGAGGCAACTCAATTCACGGTGATCACCGATGGTGCCACCGACGAGAAGATGCTCTGTCCAGGATTGTCGTTTCTACCGGTCGCCGTGATCGCCGACTTCGAACTGACGATGTCCATGCCGGCCCGCCTGACTGCGGATACCGGGGTCGATGCGCTGACCCACGCCATCGAAGCGTATGTGAGCCGGCGCGCCAGCCCGTTCACCGATGCACTGGCGCTGGCGGCCATGCGGTCGATCGCCCTTCACCTTCGTCGCGCGTACCGCGATGGAACGGATCGTCAAGCGCGAGAAGCGATGATGTTGGCATCTGCGCAAGCGGGAATGGCATTCTCCAACTCCAGTGTCGCGTTGGTGCACGGTATGAGCAGACCAATCGGTGGGCACTTCCACATTGCGCACGGCCTGTCCAACGCGATGCTCTTGCCGGCGGTGACGAAGTTCTCGATTGCCTCGGCGACCGACCGATACGCCGACTGCGCCAAGGCAATGGGAATCGTCGCCGAGTCGGTCGAGGATCACACCGCTGCCCAAGCGTTGGTGCTGGAGCTGCAGCAGCTTTGCGCGGATGTGGAAGTCCCAACGCCCCAGACTTATGGCATCAACACTGCCGACTGGGAAGCGCGACTCGACACGATGGCAGTTCAAGCGCTCGCCTCGGGATCCCCCGCCAACAATCCGCGGGTTCCCAGTCACGACGAGATCGTCGATCTTTACCGTGAGATCTTCTGAACGTCGAGGAACCGTCGCCTCGGCGAACGCCATCGAGCTAGGGTCCGTAGTGGCGCGAGCCATGTAGGACTACGCCGGCCAGGGGTCGCGCATCCGGCGCGCCATCTTGCCGGGCGGGACTCCGGAGCCGTACCGCCCGGTCGGGATCCATATGTCACGCTGGTTCGTCCCGCGCACCGCATCCGATAGCAATATCCGCGACACCTACAACACCCCCGGCGGGCGAATGATCATGCGCCGCAGTCACAACCCGGACGAGACCCAGGTGTACTTCGTGCTGCGGGAATCATCGGAGGACGCCTCGGCGATTCATCGAAGGTATGGCAGCAACGGAGAACTTCTCTTCCCGACAACAGACCAATGTCCGCGACACGCTGAGACAAGGAGGGGCGGGTCGCCTTGCGGCGCCTCCCCGTGCCGGCCGTCCGTGGAGACTCCACCCAGATTGACTGCCGGCGTAGGCGTATAGGTGTGCCTCGCTAGCAGTGACGGCGCGGACGGCACTTAGCTTGTTTCCTTGTAGGCGAAGGTCGGTTCCGCGGCCGCCAGTCGCGGTACCGAGACGCCCAACCGCCGCGCCTCCGTCAGGGTGTCTCGGCAGATCGCACGAGGCTCCTCAGCAGCGGGATCGGAGTGCGCTTCCAGGCTCCTACGCGCCAACGCGACATGTCTGATCAGCCAGCCCACGGTGGGTACCGTCAGCCAGGTGGGCGCTCGGTAGGGCAGAACCGCGCCCCGGTGCCGTCGTAGGTCAACGCCCCGCGCCTCGAGGAGTGGCAAGAGTTCGCGGGTCGTCAGCAACGCTTCCCCCAAGGCCCGCGTTTCCCCGACCAGCTTGGACAACGAGCCCAGGCGCAGCCCCTGCGCGTGGATGCCTGCGTCCGCCACAAAATGCATCCACAGCCAGCCGCGAAAGTCCGCCCGCTCCCGAATCCGGAATCCAGCCTGGCGGAACACCTTTCGCACAGCCAGTTCACGACCGGTCGGAGGCTCGCCGAAGGTGCCGAAGAGAACCGACCGAAACACCGCGCCATAGAGCACGGCATCCGCACCGAAGCCGCCGCCGGCCTGCGGAAAGCCCCAGGCCACCTGGTCGACGGGGAGGGCGCCCAGTGCGGCCGAAGGCTCGGACCAGACATTGCCCAAGATCAGCACCGTGGCCCTGCCGACGCGCGGTGCGAGGAAGGCAGTTGCCTCCGCGAGGCGGTAGTGCGGCACGCTCAGCACAATCAGATCGAAGTCGTGGTCTGGCCCCAACGTCTCCCGATAGCGCGCCGGCCACTTCTCGACGACGCGTTGCCCCCACGCTCGCCGCCGCGCATCGAGCAGATCGAGGTTTATCGCTTCCCCGTACTGCGCAGCGCGTCCCGGCCGGACATAGAACTCGACATCATTCCCGGCCTGCTCCAGAGCCCAGCCGTATATCGAGGCGACCACACCCCGTCCAAACATCAGAATCTTCATACTGCACCTTGTCTCACCCTACGTCGGCTGATCCGGCGGGAACCGTGATAGGCAATCGGGACGACCCGGCCGACGGGCGTTCCCCGTGTCGCCGCGGGGGCGGGCACGTACGTTCTGCGGCCACCAGAACCATCGGCCCGTTGGCACGTGCGCCACCATAGTTGATGCTTTGCCAAACTTAAGTTAGGTCATATGTATAACTACGGCAAGTCAATCAGTCAACTAGGGCACGTTTTCAGGACACCGCCTGACTGACCAGATCCGCCCGAAGCGCTAGCCTGGACGCTGGGTCGGTGAGTGAACATGCGGAGGAAGCGACGTGGCGAAGCCAGTGTCCCCACGGGGCCTCGCCCGGGAACGAGTCCTTAGTGCCGCGCTCGCCCTGTTCGTCGAACACGGAGTGCACGGCACGTCAGTCGGAATGATCGCCGAGCGCCTCGGGGTCAGCAAAGCTGCGGTTTACTACCAGTTCTCTTCTAAGGAAGATATCGTCCAAGAGGTGTTGCGCCCCGTGGTCGAGAACACCTCACGTGTCATCAAAATCGCTGAGGCGCTTCCAACTTGGGAAGCACAGCGGGCCGTCGTCATCAGCGGTTTGGTGGAAATGGCCGTGGGCCACCGACAACTGACTGCGGTATTTCACGCCGATCCTGCCATCGCCCAGGTTGGCTCACCCGAACTGCGGGCCGCGACTGATCGACTACGCGAACTGCTGGAGGGTCCAGACCCCGACCCCACCAGTCGAATCGCGATCACCTTGTTCTTCGCCGGCGTGGGCAGCGTAGCGGCCGACCCGCAGTTCGCCGACATCGACGATGACGACCTACACCGCGCGCTCCTGGATCTGTCGAACCGGATATTGCAACCCGCCACGAACACCGTCTGACCTCGGAGCGTATTCGTCGATCATCGACGCGATCTTGATGGCCGTGCCGAGTCGATACCCGGCCGCCGTCGATGGACCACGGCTAGCGCCGTTAGTTGGAAGTCTTTCGCCCACATCACCTTCGGGTTCACGGGCACTCCCGCATTGGGTTAACCGCTACTAACTGGACGCGGATGGTTGTCGTCACCACCCGAAATATCCAAGGGCGCAATTAAAAGCCGCGCCAGCCGTCCGAGACCCTGATGGCGGGCACCTGGCCGTGAGCTGGACCACATGCCCGGTTTTTCGCACACCCGGCTTCGCCGAGATGGTCACTTGGTACCGAAATCAGCGCGTCGATTGACCGACTCCGCGGGCAAAGCCCAGTCTGGGGATACCAAACGCAGCTCAAACTGCTCCCAGCCCGGGGCGAGGAAGGACGCGTGATGACCGACGTGCACGAACCTTCGGCGCGAAAGATCGACCTGGCGGACCGGTATGTGCCGGCATCCGGACCGGTGTTGCTCACCGGCGTACAGGCGATAGCGCGACTGCTCGCCGAGCAGAATGAGCACGACCGGCGCGCCGGGCGCCGGGTGGCCACCTTCGTCTCGGGCTACCAGGGCAGCCCGCTGGCGGGTCTGGACCGCCTCCTCGCCAGGTTGCCCAATCTGGCCGGCGATCATGATGTGCGCCTGGTCCCGGGAATGAACGAGGAACTGGCCGCCACGGCGGTGTGGGGCAGCCAGCTGGAACTGCCGAAAGGTGCGCGCACCCATGACGGTGTGCTGGGGGTCTGGTATGGCAAGGGCCCAGGCCTGGACCGCGCCAGCGACTCCTTGCGTCACGCCAACATGTACGGAGCGCATCCTCGCGGCGGCGCGCTCGTACTGGTGGGGGACGACCCCGCCGCCAAATCCTCCAGCGTTCCCTGCGCCAGCGAGATGTCCTTGGCGGCAATGGGTATGCCGGTCCTGTACCCGCGCAACGCCGACGAATTGATCAGGTTCGGTCTCTACGGCGTGGCCATGTCGCGGTTGTCCGGCTGCTGGGTGTCGATGAAGATCGTCGCCGACGTGGCCGACGGACTGTGGACCATCGACGGTGACTACGGCGACGTCGACATCACCACACCCTCGATTGACTGGGAGGGCCGGCCGTGGACCTATCGGCAGCGGGTGCTCGCCTCACCGCCGGATAGCGTACTGGCCGAGGCCGATCTGTACGGTCCGCGCTGGGCGATGGTGCAAGCCTTCGGTGCCACAAACGAATTCGACCGAATCGAGGTCGACCCTGCGCATGCGTGTATGGGAATCATCGCGGTGGGCTCGGCCTACGACGCGGTGCGCGAGACCTTGACGGAGCTCGGACTCGACGAATCCGGCCTATTGCGCTCAGGTATCCGCATCCTGCGGGTCGGCATGCCGTTCCCCCTGAGCGCCAACGCCGTCCGCCGGCTCGCCGCAGGCGTGAAGCAGGTGGTGGTGGTCGAGGACAAGACCTCCTTCGTCGAGCGCCAGGTCAAGGACATCCTCTACGGCGCCGGCGCGCCACCTGTGCTGGGCAAGCAGGACCTGGGCGGCCGACGGCTCATCCCGCCAGACGGACAGCTGACCTCGGCTCGGCTGCAGGCACCGCTGCGCCGGGCCTTACGCGGCTTCGCCGACCTGGCAGCACCCCCGCCGCCCCGCCTGGAATTGACGGCGCTGCCCGCCAAGCGAACCCCCTATTTCTGTTCCGGTTGCCCGCACAACCGGTCCACAGCGGTGCCAGACGGCTCGCTGGCCGGCGGCGGAATCGGCTGTCACACCCTGGTGACGATGTCCTCGCGCACCGACTCGCAGGTCACCGGGCTGACCCAGATGGGCGGCGAGGGCGCGCAATGGATCGGTCAGTCGGCGTTCACCGACGTCGACCACATCTTCCAAAACATCGGCGATGGAACGTATTTCCACTCCGGTCAACTCGCCGTACAGGCCTGCGTGGCCGCCGGGGTGAACATCACCTACAAGATCCTCTACAACTCCGCGGTCGCCATGACCGGCGGGCAAGATGCCGAAGCGGGCCTGACCGTTCCGCAGCTTACCCACAAGCTCACCGCCGACGGGGTGGCCGCGATCATCGTGTGCAGCGAGGACCCCCATCGCCACCCAGCTCGGGCATTCGCACCCGGGGTCGCCGTGTGGCACCGCGACCGGCTCGACGAGGCGCAGCGGCACCTGCGAGAGGTTCCCGGGGTGACCGTGCTGATCTATGACCAGCAGTGCGCTGCCGAAGCGCGTCGGCTGCGCAAGCGCGGCACGCAACCCACCCCGCGGACCCGCGTGGTGATCAACGAGGCCGTGTGCGAGGGCTGCGGTGACTGCGGAGTAAAGAGCAACTGCCTGTCGGTGCAACCGGTCGATACCGAGTTTGGCCGCAAGACCCGCATCGACCAGACCAGCTGCAACACCGACTACTCCTGCCTCGACGGCGAATGCCCGTCGTTCATCACTGTTGAGCTTCCTGAAAACCCGCAGCGCGCAGAGATTTCCGCACCCACACCACCCGAACTCGAACATCCGACGATCGTGCGGATCACCGGTAAGCACAACATCTTCTTGGCCGGTATCGGGGGGACCGGCATCGTTACGGTGAATCAGGTGCTGGGGATGGCCGCCCTGCGGGCCGGACTGCATGTCGAGGGCCTCGACCAGACCGGTCTGAGCCAAAAGGCCGGACCCGTCACGTCGCACCTCCGGTTGGCGGCTTCGCCCGTCGAGGGCGCCAACCGGGTGGGCGACAGCGGCGCGCACTGCATTCTGGCCTTCGATCTGATGACCGCCGCCGATCCTGGCAACGCTCGCTACGGAGACCCCGAAACCACTGTCACCATCGCCTCCCGCAGCGCGACACCGACCGGAGAGATGGTCTACGACCCCTCGGTGTCCTATCCGGACGAGGCGGCACTACTGCACCGACTCGGTGTGGTCAGCGGACAGCTGGTGGTCATGGATGCGCTGGCCGCGGCGCAGACACTCTTCGGCAGCACCGCGGCGGCCAACTTCCTCTTGGTGGGAGCGGCGTATCAAGCAGGCGGACTGCCCATTCCGGCCTCTGCCATCAACGAGGCCATCGCGCTCAACGGCGTGGCTGTCAAGGCCAACCAGGCGGCCTTCGCTTGGGGACGCGCCGCGGTGGCCGCACCGGAGACCTTCGCCGATGCCACCACGCGAGCAACCACGACCGCCCGCAGCGACGATCAGCTACCACCCGGCCTTCTCGATGGGCTGACCATCGCCGAGCCCACCAGCACCCTCGTGCACCGTCGGGCGGCGCAGCTCGTGGCGTACCAGAACGAGTCGACCGCGAAACGTTATCTGCTGATGATGCAACAGGTCTGGGATGCCGAACGTCGGGTGGGCGACGCCACCGACTTCAGTGCCGCCGTGGCGCACGGACTGCACCGGCTGATGGCGTACAAGGACGAGTACGAGGTGGCCCGCCTGCTGACCGATCCGGCATTCCTTGCCGCCGTCCAATCAGAAGTGCCCGGCTCGGAGAACTTGACGTACAAACTGCACCCGCCCACGCTCAAGGCCCTGGGCCGAGAGAAGAAGATCGGGTTCGGGCCGCACAGCCACGCCGTGCTGCGTACCCTGGCCCACGGAAAATGGTTGCGCGGCACTCGATTCGACCCGTTCGGTTACAGCCGGATGCGTCGGCTGGAGCGGCGGTTGGCGGCGCATTACGAGCAGATGATCCGGCAGTTGTGCGGGGAGCTCAGTGCCGAAACCTATCGGCGGGCCACGGCCGGTGCCGAGGCAGCTGATCTGGTGCGTGGCTACGAGGACGTGAAACTGCGCAACGTGGACAAGTACGTCATGCGACTGCGCGAACTCGGCCTTCCGGCGCCGGCCCCGCTGGACTGACCCGCAGTCCCCAGTGTCCGCAGGGGGCGGGCACGATGGCGAGGGCTTGCCTCGCGAGTCAGCCGACCTGGGTGCGGATCTTCTCGAGCAGCGGCGTGATGCGTGGCGGAATGCGCCTGCTCAGAACGAGTTCCGAACGGGTGCGCAGCACGCCTTTGCATGAAATGACCGTTTGGAGGACGTGTTCGAAGTCGTCATGGTCACGGGCCACCACCCGGCATAGCAGATCGCCCTCCCCCGCAACCGAGTTCACCTCCAAAACCTCCGGTATCTCGGCGAGCTCGATGCAGGTCGCGTCCATCATGGCCTGAGCGATATGCACGTGAACGAAGGCCAGGATCGAGTACCCCAGGGCGGTCGGCTGCATCTGGGGCTGGTAGCTGGTGATGATGCCGCTGCGCACGAATCGGTCGATACGCGACTGCACCGTCCCGCGCGCGACGCTCAGCCGGCGAGCGTACTCACGCACCCCGGCGCGGGCGTCCTCCACCATGAGCCGCAACACGTCCAGGTCTAGCTTGTCCAATTGCTGTGCCATTCAATCACTTTCCCACTGATCGGTCTGAAATAGCGATTCGGCCAACCGTACTGCCCACTGTCTATCAGCGCTGCGGCAGTGCCGTACCGACGACGCTCTGCAGGCACCTGTATGGGCACCATCAACTCAGTCGAACAATGTGAGCAGCTCGGCAACGGCCACCTCCAGGTGATAGCGCAGCGCTTCCTCGGCCAAGACGAGGTCGCCGCTGGCCAACGCGTTGAGAATCTCCCGATGCTCTCGGCCGATGCGCTTCGGGTCTCTGTAGTGCTGTTGGCTACGGGCCAGAATGAGCTGCAGCTCCGAGGACATCGCCACGTACGCCCTGAGCAAGCGTGAACTACCTCCTGCGCGAACAACTTCCCGGTGAAAGCCCAGGTCCACGGCGATGGTTTCGGCCCAGGACTCCTCACCGGTCATGGCTTCGAGCTTCTCCACCATCTTCTCGACGTCTGCCAGTGAGCCCTTGGAGCGGACCGCCAGGCGTGCCGCCTCGATCTCGAGTGCCGCCCGGAACTTGTACAGATCGGCCACGTCATCACGCGCCAATGTTGGAACGAACACTCCCCTGTTTTGTTCGTAGCGCAGCAGCCCCTCATCGGTGAGCACGCGCAGCGCACCCCGCAACGAGTAGCGCCCCACTCCGTAGCTTTCCGCGAGCGGCACTTCTTGCAGTTTGCTGCCGGGTCCGAAGTCACCAGAGAGCACCCGCTGCCGGATCGACGCCACCAAGGCGTCGACAGTCGATACCCGCCCCAACGGAGTTGACACTTACGGCTCCTGTCGATCGCCGATCTACAGAAGTAGACCGCGGTGATTGTATCAACATCCGGTCGGCATGAGGTCGCCTGCCGCGTGCTCACTCACTGCGCCAAACCCCGACGACCTCACCACGCCATCGCAATCTGCCGACCAAATTCCCTTATTGTCAGCACTTCTCGCGGATTATCTCGATTCCGACCGACGTGGCCGCCAGCAGTGGCACACCAGCATCTCCGCAGATTGCTCCATCCCACCTCTTGACTGCCCGAGTAATCCCTGTCACATTGATATTGTGTCAACATCCAGCGCTGCGGGACGATCCGCTCTCGAAGCACCGCCCCTGCCGGACCTCCCCCGGATCACGGACTACACCGCCTATTGGGCGCGCCTCGACGCCGACCGTGAGATGCTCACCCACGCCGAAACTCGGCTCACCCGAAGCGAAGTCGAAGAACAGTCCGCCACGCTGGCACGCGCCTTCCTAGCCGCCGGAGTGCAGCGCGGAGACCGTGTGGCAGTGCTCGGCAACCCCCGGCCCGAGTTCTACGTCACCTTCCTGGCCGCTGCCCGGATCGGTGCGATCTGGCAGGGCCTCAACCCGAAGTACACGGCCGGCGAGCTCGACCACGTGGTCGGCGATTCCCAACCGAAAGTGCTGATGGGGCTATCGGCGAATCACCGGGACACCCTGGAAGGCGTCCTCGAGCGGGTGGGTTCGGACAGCCCGGTCATCACCGCCGGCGAGTCCTGGGAGGCGTTCCTTAGCGCAGGCGAGGCGGTATCGGCAGAAGTGCTTCGCGATGCCGAAAGTGCAGTCGACAGCACAGATCCCGCCGTTCTGGTCTACACCTCCGGCACCTCCGGCCGACCCAAGGGCGCCTTGTTGCCCCACCGCGGTCTGGTCCAGTGCTCGGTGGTCCAGGCCGACCGTTGGTACGAGGCACAGCCGCGGATGCTGTGCGACCTGCCCATCAACCACGTCGGCTGCCTGGGTGACATCAGCAGCTCCGTCGTCGTCGCCGGTGGCACCGTGCACTACATGGAGAAGTTCGACCGCTCGGGCGTCCTCGACGTCATCGCGCGAGAACGCCTCGAATACTGGTTGGCCATTCCGACGATGTTCCTTCTGGTGACCGGCACACCCGAGTGGGCGACGGCTGATCTGTCCAGCATGAAACGCGCGATCTGGGGCGGGGCGGCTGCCTCTCGTGAACTCATTCTCGAACTGCAGTCCCGGATTCCGCTGGTCTGCACGAGTTTCGGCATGACCGAGACGGTCGGCTCGATCATCTACACCGACGACGACGATGATCTCGACGCGTTGGCGAACACCGTGGGACGGCCGGACCCGCGATTTGAAATACGGATCGCGCGCACCGACGGCATACCGTGCGACACAGACGAGGAAGGCGAGATCCAGGCCCGGGGTCCGTTCCTCATGCTGGGCTACCTGAACCGACCCGAGGCGACAGCGGCGGCCATCGACGCCGACGGCTGGTTCCACACCGGTGATGTCGGCCGGATCGACCGCGATGGGCGTATCCGGTTGGCGGGCCGGCTCAGCGACATGTTCAAGTCGGGCGGCTACAACGTCTACCCCCGGGAGATTGAACTCGCGCTGGAGGAACACCCGCAGGTCCGATCGGCGGCGGTGGTCAGCATCGCCGACGCGCTGTATTCCGAAGTCGGCGTCGGTTTCGTCATACCGCAGCCGGGCGCGGAGCTCGATACCGATGAGCTGCGTAGCTTCCTGCGGACCCGTCTGGCCAACTACAAGATCCCGAAGCGCCTCGAAGTCCGTGAAGAGTTCCCCCGCCTTGCCATCGGCAAGGTCGACAAACGCGTCCTGAAGCAGTGGGCCGCGATACTAAGCCAGTAGGAGATTCATGACTCAACTACCCATCGAACCGGAACTCGTCGTCACCACCGCACTTGACGACACCGTGGTCGTCCTGCGGCTCAACCGTCCGCACCGGCTCAACGCACTCAACGAAAGCCTCGTCACCGCGCTGGAAACCGCCCTGGCCGAGGCAGTTCGAGAGGGCCGGCGGGCGGTGATCCTCACCGGCACCGGGCGTGCCTTCTGCGCGGGATTCGACCTCAAAGAAGTCCGCGACGACGGCGGCCGGCGCCAGATCGACGCCCAGCAACGCCTCGCCGAGGCCCTGACCTCCCTGCCGATACCCGTGATCGCCGCCATCAACGGACTTGCTGTCGGAGCCGGCTGCGAGATCGCCCTGGCCTGCGACTTCCTGCTGGCCGGCAGCGACGCCGAATTCAGCCTGCCTGAGGTCCTCATCGGCACCGGAATGGGCGGTGGCACCTCGTTCCTGTTGGCGCGCACCGTGGGACGGGTCAAGGCCTCGGACTTCGTACTCCTCGGCGAACAGATCACCGCCGCCGAAGCCGACGCGATCGGTCTCGTCAGCCGCGTCGTCGAACCCGACCACCTCGAGGCCGCCGCCCAAGAACTCGCCTCCAAACTTGCCTCCCGCCCGCCGCACGCGATCGCCACCGTGAAGAAGGCACTGTTCCGCGGGCTCAATCAAACGTTCACCGAGTCACTGGACGCCGAGCTAACGGAAATCCGTGCCGCACACTTCCATCCCGAATCCGTCGCCCTCATGGAATCCTTCCGGCACCGCAGCACCCGCACCTGACCTCAGAATCCCCACCACCCGACAGGAGCATAACCATGGCAGACCGCTGGCTGACCTTCGACTGCTACGGCACCATCATCGACTGGCGAACCGGAATGACCGAGGCGCTGGACAGCGTCGCGCCCGGCAGATCGGTGGAGCTGATCGACGCCTACTACCGTTGTGAACCTGAAGTCGAAGCCGAACCACCGTTTCGCAACTACCGCGCCATCCTGACCGAAGGATTGCGCCGTACCGCGGAGAAGTCCGGAATCAGACTGAGGGACAACAGGTTCAGCATCCTGGCCGATACCCTGCCGAGTTGGCCGGCCTTCGCAGATAGTCTGCCGGCGCTTCAGCAGTTGCGCGACGCTGGGTACAAGCTCGGCATCCTGACCAACACCGACGCGGACCTGTTCGCCGGCACTGTGGCTGGGCCACTGCCCTTTACCTTCGACGAGGTGATCACCGCCGAGGAAGTGCAGAGCTACAAGCCGGGTGACGGCATGTTCGACGAGTTCCTCACCCGGCACGATCCCGCGCCCGCCAACTGGATTCACATCGGCAACAGCGTGTGGCATGACTGCGAGCCCGCCCACCGACGAGGATTCCGCACCGTTTTCGTGCACCGATCGGACAACGCCGAGAGCAACGAGTGGATCCACCTGAGCAGCGGCGAACAGAACAGCGTCACCGCCACCATCGCCGATCTGGCCTCCCTTCCGGCCACGGTGCAGGAGCTGGCGTAGCCATGCCCATTCCCCCACTCGTCACTGGGCCCCAACGATCGAATGTGAGCCAGATGTCCAGTCCCAGCCCAGAGTCTCGGCCGGCTATCCTGCTCGATGCGGTTGAGAAGCGCTTCGGGGATCACACCGTTCTCGACAATGTATCCCTCACCGTCGGTGGGGGCCAGGTGGTCGCGCTCATCGGGCCCAGCGGCGCCGGCAAGAGCACACTGTTGCGCTGTATCAACCTGCTGGAGCGGCCGAGCGCGGGCACCATCATGGTCGACGGCGTGACAATTCACGTCGAGCATGTGATCAAGGCAAAAGAGCTGGCCGCGTTGCGGTCCCGCGTCGGAATGGTGTTCCAGTCCTTCAACTTGTTCCCGCACATGACGGTGCTCCGCAACGTCGCACTCCCCCAGCAGCGGGTACTGGGCCGAAGCCGGGCCGAAGCCGAAGAACGGGCCAACGTGCTACTCAAGCGGGTCGGTCTAGGCGACAAGGCGCGCCAGTATCCGGGACGGTGCTCGGGTGGCCAGCAGCAACGGATCGCGATCGCCCGCGCGCTGGCCCTGGACCCCAAGGTGATGCTGTTCGACGAACCGACCTCCGCGCTGGACCCCGAGGTCGGCCTCGAAGTGCTCTGCGTCATGCGGGAACTCGCCGACGACGGCATGACGATGGTCGTGGTGACCCACGAGATGCAGTTCGCCCGCGATGTCAGCGATCACTTGGTGGTGATGGCCGAGGGCGCCGTTCTCGAAGAGGGCGACCCGCACGAGATCTTCGCGGCTCCGACCCGTCCCCGCACCCGCGAGTTCCTCCGAGCGGTCCTGGACCGAAGATGAGCATCGACACCTGGTTGATCGTCGGGCACGGCATCATCGCGACGCTGCAACTGACGGTGGTGGGTTTCGCGATCGGCGCCGTTCTGGGGCTCCCCCTGATGGTGATGCGAGGGGCCCAGATCTGGATCCTGCGTTTCATCGCACGCGCCTTCATCGAGATCACCCGCGGTGTCCCCCTCATCATCTGGCTGTTCCTGATCTACAACGGACCCACCCAGTTCAACCCCGCACTCGGCTCGGTGTTCACCTCGTGGCGCTCCGCGGTGCTGGCAATCGGCCTGGTGTCAGCGGCCTACATGGCCGAGATCTACCGCGGCGCGCTGCGAGCCGTCAGCGCGGGCCAGTTCGAGGCGAGTCGTGCGCTCGGCATGTCCCAAATCGACACCGCCACAAGGATCGTGGGACCGCAGATGATCCGAGTGGCCATCCCGGCGTCCGCGTCGTATGCCATCGGTCTACTCAAGGATTCCTCGCTCGCGTCCACCATCGGGGTCTTCGAGATCACCTATTACGCCACCACTGCCTCCAGTAACACCAGCTTCGTGATGCCGTTTTTCGTCGCCGGCGTCTACTACGTCGCCCTGACCTTCCCGTCGGCCTGGGCGGCCCGGCGGCTCGAGTCCCGGATGATGGAAAGGGTGGCGTGATGAGCGGCATCTGGAACGACTGGCTGACCCACCACGACCAGCTACTCGATGGCCTTTGGACCAGCTTGCGTTTGACGTTCATGTCATTGTTACTGGGCCTGCCGGCCGGTCTGCTGTTGGCGGTCGGTACCTCCTCACCGCGGCGCGCGCTGCGCTCAACAGTGATCGTTCTCGTCGAGATCGGCCGCGGCACGCCAGCACTGGTGCTGCTGCAGATCATCTACAACGGCATACCGGTGACGCTCACCGCCTTC
Organism: Mycolicibacterium komossense; assembly: GCF_025822605.1. Classification (GTDB taxonomy): domain Bacteria; phylum Actinomycetota; class Actinomycetes; order Mycobacteriales; family Mycobacteriaceae; genus Mycobacterium; species Mycobacterium komossense. The sequence continues at coordinate 345,410 of NZ_JACKTY010000031.1, forward strand.
ATCTGTGCCTTCATCGCTCTGGCCCTGACCACCGCCGCCTACACCAGTGAGATCCTGCGCGCCGGTCTGCAGGCCGTCCCTCGCGGGGAGATCGAAGCCGGCCGCGCGCTCGGCATGAGCAGCGTCGACGTCTTGCGGGACGTGGTGATTCCACAGGGGATCCGGATCGCGCTGCCCCCGTTGCTCGGTTTCTGCATCCTGATGTTCCAAGCCACCTCGCTCGCTTTCGTCATCGCTGTACCCGAGCTGACATCTCAGGCGAAATCCATCGCCAACAACACCTTTCACTACTTCAACCTGTTCATCATCGCGGGCTTGCTCTACGCCGTCATCACCATCTCGGCCAGTTTCGCCACCGAGCAACTCGAGAAGCGGCTGCACCGCCAGCAGGCGTGACAGACAACCCCATTCACGAAAGGCACCCGACATGCGCACCTCACTCATCGGCGCAGCAGCGACCCTCGCCCTCACCGCCGCTCTCACCGCGTGCGGCTCGAACTCCGGTGACGCCCAGCCAGCCTCCGACTGCACCCCGGCTCATCCCGGACTGCGAACCGTGGCACCCGGCACGTTGACCGCCGCCACCTACAACTTCCCGCCATTCCTCGCCGTCGAAGGAACCTCGGTGGCCGGCATCGAAGGCGAGATTCTGCGCAATATCGCCGAGATGGAGTGCCTCACGCTGACATCGCAGCCATTGGACACGGCTTCGGTCATCCCGGCCACACAGAACGGCCGCGCCGACATCTCTGCTGGGGACTGGTACTGCACGTCCGCACGGGCGGAGGTGTTGTCCCTGGCCGGCCCGGTCTTCAGCGATCAGATCGTCATCGTCTCCACCGACGGCGCCACTACTTTCATTGCGCTGCAGGGAAAGTCGATCGGTACCGTTGACGGCTACATGTGGAACGCAGAGCTCCAACAGATATTCGGACCGAGTCTGCGCGTGTATCCAAATCCGACAGCCGTGTACAACGATCTGGAATCGGGCCGACTGGACTCCGCGATCGATTCCATCGGCACCGCATCGTTCGCCAAGAAGCAGAAGGGCGCGACCTGGAGCATCGAGCGGCCCGCACCGGATCCGCGGGTGGCCTCCAGCGAAGTCCCCGGACAGGTGTGTTTCCCGATGTCGAAGAACAACCCTGAGCTGTTCACCGCTGTCTCTGACGACATCGTTACCCTTCGGAACAACGGCACCATCGCAAAGATACTGCAGGACAATGGTCTTGAATCCTCGGCGGCCGATCCTGGGCCCCTTCGACTCATCGGCTGACTGACAACCCACGGAAAGGCTGACCATCGTGTCATCGAACACCGCAGAACTGCATCGCACCGTCGGCGCGGCCGATACCGCCGCTGCCTGGGGACCTGACTTCCCGGCCGCGGCCTCGACACCCTTCGTGCTGTCACTGGCCGAACTGGTGTGCCACGGCATGCTTGCCGATGGCCTGGCTGATGACGAGATCACCGTGGGCGCGGGAGTCGAACTCACCCACGACCGCCCTTCCCCGGTAGGTGCGACGCTCACCGCGCGGGCGACATTGCAGGATCGGCAAGGCAGGAAAGCGTTCTTCACCGTCGAGGTCACTGACGACAATGGCCAGCCAGTCGCCCACGTCAAACACACCCGAGCCGTGCTCAAGCGCTCGGTCATCGAGTCCGCACTCGCGACGGGCTGAGGCGGCCGAACATGCCACCGGCTGTGGTGCCGGCCTTGTCGAAGACCAGCGCAAAGCTTGAGGAGGTGAGTATCGTTGCAGCGAAGTCGATTCGCCGTAGCGAAGGCCGATGGACGGTGCGCTCGCGTAGCTGTTGTCCGACGGGGGCTGGCCCGTACCCGAATCGCCGGCAGGATTCCCTTGCGGCGATTGTGTCGGTGAGACCGCTACCCAAAGACATCTTGTCTTCCACGCCCGGGCGGTCTCGACGCCAGTACCCGCCCTCTTGGATCGGTCAGGTGAGGCTGAGCCCGCCGTCAAGGGTCAAAATCTCGCCGGTCATGTAGTCAGATTCGATGAGGGAAAGCGCGGTATGCGCTACATCGCCCGGAGTCGCCGGACGCCGCATCGGGGCACGTTCGCGCCACAGTGCCTGCGCATCAGCCCAGTTCGTGGTCATCGGCGTATCCACGAGGCCGGGTGCAATCGCGTTCACCCGGATGAAGGGAGCAAGCGTGAGTGCCAGGAGCTTCGTGGTGTGGATGAGAGCGGCCTTGCTCGCCGAATACGGGATCGAGGCTCCTTTGGGGCGCACACCAGCATGCGAGCCGATGTTGACGACCGTCGATGGCCTTTCCTCGCTTGCGGAGGCGCGCAAATGCGGTTCGGCCTCGGCGACCAGACGAAAGGGAGCGATCGTGTTGACCTCGTACAACTCCCGCCACACCGCCGGCGAAGCGGCCTGAAGATCAGAGTGCGGTATCACCGCACTCATGCCGGCGTTGTTGACCAGTACGTCGAGACTCCCAGCGATGCGTATGGAATCAGCGACGAGCCGTTGCCTGTCCGCATCGTCTGCCAAGTCCGCTTGAACATAGGATGCGTCGCCGAGTTCGGCAGCTAACGCGACCCCAGCCTCGGTCGACGAGCGGGAGTGCACGATCAGGCGATATCCGCGTTCGGCGAGGCGGCGTGCAATGGCCAGCCCTATCCCTGACGTCGCTCCGGTTACCAACGCGACGCGCCTGCTTTCGCTCACAGTCAAACGCTAGACCTTCAATCGAATCGGGCTGGCGCGACCGGAAGTGGGCTCGCATCTCACCACTAAAGAAGCGAGAATGATCACATCTTGTCTCGCGTCAGGTATGCCGTTCTGGGCAGTGCCGAAGTATTGGTTCTCAAGCAGTGAGCTCCCTTGCCGAGGGCTAGTTGTCTGAGCCGGTGTCGCGATCATCCGTTCCAGTTCTGCGCGGGCCAGTTATCCGCGGAATTCCCCTGTGTGGCGGGAATCGTCGGCCTCGGGCATCACGGTGATGAGCCAGACTGCGTGGATCTGTTCGCCCCAGATGTGGTGCAGGCACGTGTCGGAGTAGTTGCCGAGCTGGCTCGAATCATCCTGATGGACACAGAGTGTGACGGCGTGGGCGAAGACGACGGCGTCGCAGAGTGCCAGGCTGCCGATGCCGTTGAACGGCATACGTCCTACGGGCCGACCGCTGTCGCAGCCAGCCGCTGCCCCAGTGCATGCGCCGCATCGAGCAGCTTCGCGCCGAGCATCGGTCGCCGCGACGGCGAGAACCGGGTCTCGACGCCGGTCAGACTCAGCGCCCAGGCGGGATGCTCTCGCCGGTCGAACACGGCGGCCCCCATCCCCCAGCTCCCCTCGACCAGCAGCGCGGGGTTGACCGCGTAACCGTCCAGCCTCGTCTGCCCGATCCGGTCTCGAAGCGGTGACACATCGTGCGCCGCACCCCAGCCCGGCACCAGCTCCGCGCGGCCCAGATAGTCCTCGACCTCCCGGTCGGGCAGATGCGCCAGGACGACCAGGCCCGCAGAGGCCACCCCCAGCGGAAATCTGATGCCGACGTGCAGGACGTGGCTGCGCAGCGGAAAGCTGCCCTCCTCGTGGGCGAGGCAGACCGTCTCGTCGCCGCGCCGGGCCGAGAGGAACGCACTCTCACCGGTGTCGCGGGCCAGGTCCCGCAGGATGCTGCGAGCGCTGTCGGTGATGTCGTACCGTTCGGCGGCCATCGAACCCAGGAGGTACATCTCGGGTCCGAGCGTCCACCGCCCCGTCGCCCCGGTGCGGTCCACGAACCCCTCGGCGGCAAGTGCCACGAGCAACCGGTGGACAGTCGGGCGGGCCAGGTTCACGTCGCGCGCGAGGTCCGACGTCGTCGAGCCGGCCGGTTCTCGCTCCCCGATCGCGCGCAGCAGCGACGCGACGCGTCCGATGACGTGCGGCCTCTCCTCCATTCCGGTCATCCTACGTTCACTGAGTGGACGATTCTTTATTACGTCGTTCGTCCGTCGAGCAATTCTCTGGGAGTTTTACGCTGCCCATTTCCTCTGACGTGCTTTTTTGGTGAGCTGTAGGAACGAAAGCGCTCGTTCACTCTGTGGTCGACGAGCCGGGCGAGAGGTGGACCGACGGTGACGAGCAAGGTTGTCCGAAGCGCGGCGGAAGCCGTTGCCGACATCGCGGACGGTGCCACCATCGCCGTCGGCGGATTCGGGCTGTGCGGCATCCCCGACGCGTTGATCGGCGCGCTCGCCGACACCGGCGTCGGGAACCTGGAGGTCTACTCCAACAACTGCGGAGTCGATGGCCACGGCCTGGGAATCCTGTTGGGCCTCGGTCGGATTCGTCGTGTCACGGCGTCCTACGTCGGCGAGAACAAGGAGTTCGCCCGCCAGTACCTGGCCGGTGAACTCGAGGTCGAGCTCACGCCGCAGGGCACGCTCGCCGAGCGCCTCCGGGCCGGCGGCGCAGGCATCGCGGCGTTCTTCACTCCGGCGGGCGTCGGCAGCCCCGTGGCCGACGGCGGTCTGCCATGGCGCTACCGGCCCGACGGCTCCGTCGCGATCGTGTCACCCCCCAAGGAGACCAGGGTGTTCGGCGACAAGCGCTACGTCCTCGAGGAGGGCATCACCGCGGACGTCGCACTCGTCCACGCCGAGATCGGCGACGAATTCGGCAATCTGGTGTTCGACAAGGCCGCGATGAACTTCAATCCCCTGGCCGCCATGGCCGGACGGGTGACCATCGCCCAAGTCGAGCGGTTGGTCGAACCGGGTCAGATCGACCCCGCGAGCGTTCACCTGCCCGGCGTGTTCGTTCAACGCATCGTCGAAACCGGCCCGCAGACCAAGCAGATCGAGAAGCGCACGACGCGCGAGACGGCAGGAGTTCAGGCATGACTGACGTGGAGACCGCCGTGCGCGGCTGGACCAGGACCGAGATGGCCGAGCGCGCGGCTCAGGAGTTACGCGACGGTGAGTACGTCAACCTCGGCATCGGCCTTCCCACCCTGATCCCCGGCTACCTCGACCCGGCGGTTCGGGTGACGTTGCACTCGGAGAACGGGTTGCTGGGCACCGGTCCCTATCCCACCGAGGACGAGGTGGACGCCAATCTCATCAACGCGGGCAAGGAAACGGTGACGGCACTCCCGGGGGCGGCCTTCTTCGACTCGGCTCTGTCCTTCGGCATGATCCGCGGCGGGCACATCGACACCGCCGTGCTCGGCGGCATGCAGGTCTCCGCCGGCGGGGACCTGGCCAACTGGATGGTCCCCGGCAAGATGGTCAAGGGCATGGGCGGTGCCATGGACCTCGTCCACGGCGCCGCCAGAGTCATCGTCGTGATGGAACACACTGACCGCCAAGGCAATCCGAAGATCGTCGAGACGTGCACGCTGCCGCTGACCGGCCAGTCCGTCGTCCATCGAATCATCACCGACCTCGCCGTGATCGACGTCACCGACGGCGGACTGCTGCTGCGCGAGACGGCGCCCGGTATCGGCGTCGAACAGGTCCGGGCGGCCACCGGTGCTGCGCTGTCGGTCGCCGCCGACCTCGTCGACCGGAGTCAGTCGTGACCGGGCGCGCGGTCATCGTCGCGGGCGCGCGCACGCCCATCGGCCGGCTGATGGGCTCCCTGTCCGGATTCTCGGGGTCCGATCTCGGCGGCATCGCGATCAAGGCGGCGCTGGAGCGCTCCGGCGTCGCACCCGACCAGGTGCAGTACGTCATTATGGGGCAGGTCCTCACCGCGGGTGCAGGACAGATCCCGGCCCGCCAGGCCGCCGTCGCCGCCGGAATTCCAATGAGCGTGCCGGCCTTGACGATCAACAAGGTGTGCCTGTCGGGACTCGACGCGATCGCCCTGGCGGATCAACTGATTCGCGCCGGGGAGTTCGACATTGTGGTCGCGGGTGGTCAGGAGTCGATGACGCAGGCGCCGCACATGCTGGAGAAGTCCCGACAGGGGTTCAAGTACGGCGACGTGACGATGACCGATCATCTCGCCTATGACGGGCTCTACGACGTCTTCACCGATCAGGCGATGGGCGCGCTGACCGAGGCCCGCAACGACGGGGCCGTCGCGGTCACCCGCGAGGAACAGGACGCGTTCGCCGCGGCGTCGCACCAGAAGGCCGCTGCCGCATGGAAGAACAGGCTCTTCGACGACGAGGTGGTGCCCGTCGAGATCCCGCAGCGCAAGGGCGACCCCCTCGTCCTGCGCGAGGACGAGGGGATTCGTGCCGACACCACGGCCGACTCGCTGTCCCGGCTGAAGCCCTCGTTCGACCGCAACGGCACCATCACGGCGGGCTCGGCCTCCCAGATCTCCGACGGCGCAGCGGCCGTCGTGGTGATGAGCATGACCAAAGCCGAAGAGCTGGGCCTGGAGTGGCTGGCCGAGATCGGTGCGCACGGCGTGGTCGCCGGACCGGATTCGTCGCTGCAGAGCCAACCCGCGAATGCGATCGTCACCGCGTGCGCGAAGGAGGGCCTCGATCCGTCGTCGCTGGATCTGGTAGAGATCAACGAGGCGTTCGCCGCTGTCGGCATTGCCTCTACCCGTCAGCTGGGTCTGGATCCGGAGAAGGTGAACGTCAACGGCGGCGCGATCGCGATCGGTCATCCGCTCGGGGCGTCGGGAGCACGCATCGCCCTGCACCTGGCGCTCGAGCTGAAGCGTCGCGGAGGCGGAACCGGCGCGGCAGCACTGTGCGGTGGCGGCGGCCAGGGGGACGCCCTGATCCTGCACGTCTGATCACACAGAGGTCGGCGCCGCCCGGAGCTGGGCCAAAACGGTTTCATCAGGCGATGTCCACCCCGGTGAACTTCGCCGTGTGCCTTCAGCTTTGAAGCCGACCTTGGTGGCCACACGACACCACCCCCGTTGCCTGGCGGCTGGGAGCGCCATCTGTTCTGCGCTGAAACCGCCTGATGCGCAACGTAGCCGAGACAAACGGAGCAAAGGCACGGAGGATTCGGTCCTCACCGACGGTCGTGGTCGCCTCGAGCGGTCCGGCCAGATCCGCCAGGGCCGTGGCCACCGCGGACGTCCGGTCCTGCAGGTCGGGATCGAACCGCGCACGGAAGTCGACCCGATCAAGCGCGCGTAGTCATCTACAGCGAACCCGTGCGTATCGCGGGCTTCCCGGCTGCCACCGCGGCCACGCCCTATCTCAACATCGCCGATCTGGACAGTCCGATCCCAAAGATTGTCCAGTTCGGTGATAGGCGGGAGCGAGCCGGTGTTCCTAGGCTGTCGACGACATCGACGAAAGGACGATCGAGATGACGGTGCTCGACACTGTGGCAGGCGGCCCGGAGTTGTGCCAGGAACGCCGGCTGATCAGCGAAATCCCCGGGCCCCGCTCACGGGAACTCACCGCCCGGCGTAACGCTGCGCTGCCCGCGGGCCTGACCAGCGGCGCAAGCGTGTACGCCGCTGCCGCCGGCGGTGGCGTCATCGTCGACGTCGACGGCAACTCGTTCATCGATCTGAGCAGCGGTATCGCCGTCACCACAGTGGGGAACTCCGCACCACAAGTGGTCGCCCGGGCCTCGGCACAACTGACCCGGTACACCCACACCTGTTTCCTGGCCACCCCATACGAGCCCTATATCGAGGTGGCCGAGACCCTCAACCGGATCACCCCCGGCGAGCACGAGAAGCGCACTGCGCTGTTCAGCACGGGCGCCGAGGCGTTGGAGAACGCCGTGAAGTACGCCCGCGCATTCACCAAACGGCCTGCCGTCGTGGTGTTCGACCACGCGTTCCACGGCCGTTCCCTGCTGACCATGACGATGACCGCCAAGAATCAGCCCTACAAACACAGCTTCGGGCCGTTCTCCCCCGAGGTGTACCGGGCGCCCATGGCGTATCCGTACCGATGGCCGTCGGGACCCGAGAACTGCGCGGCGGAGGCCTTCAGCCAGTTCACTCAGCTGATCGACTCCCAGATCGGTGCAGATGCGGTGGCCTGCGTCGTCGTCGAACCCATTCAGGGCGAGGGCGGGTTCATCGTGCCTGCCGACGGTTTCCTCCGTTCGGTGGCCGACTTCTGCCGCGACCGCGGCATCGTGCTGGTGGCCGATGAGGTGCAGACCGGGATCGCCCGCACCGGCGCCTGGTTTGCCAGCGAGCACGAGGGCATCGTCCCCGATTTGATCACCACCGCAAAGGGATTGGCCGGTGGTATGCCGTTGGCGGCAGTCACCGGGCGCGCAGAGATCATGGATGCCGCCCACTCCGGCGGTATCGGCGGCACCTACGCCGGAAACCCGGTCGCCTGCGCCGCGGCCCTCGGCGTCTTCGAGGAGATCGCGACACACAATCTGCTCGACCGGGCCCAGCGGATCGGCGACATCATGGTAAGCGAGTTGCGCGATATCGCCGCCACCACCGATGTCATCGGCGAGATCCGCGGCCGCGGAGCCATGATCGCCGTTGAACTCGTGACCCCCGGAAGCCGTGTGCCTAATCGCGATGCTCTTGCGGCGGTGAGCCGACATTGCCTCAACAACGGCGTATTGACCTTGACTGCAGGCACATTCGGCAACGTGCTGCGTTTCCTGCCGCCGCTGTCGATCTCCGATGACCTGCTGCTCGACGCGTTCGGTGTCCTGCGCGCTGCCTTCGCCGCCCTGTAAACCCGCTGACCTTCACCTGACTAGGAACCCCGATATGTCCAGCACTGCCGTCCGGCCCGCACCCACAATCTCCGCACCCCTTGACCTGTTCGACATCGACCGTCTCCTCGATGAGGACGAACGCGATATCGCCGGCACGGTGCGTAAGTTCGTCGACACCCGCCTCAAGCCGAATGTGGAGCAGTGGTTCGAATCGGCCACTCTGCCCAGGGAATTGGCCAAGGAATTCGGTGAACTCGGTGTCCTGGGCATGCATCTGCAGGGCTACGGGTGTGCTGGCACCAGTGCGGTCAGCTACGGGCTGGCGTGTATGGAACTCGAGGCCGGCGACAGTGGATTCCGCAGCTTCGTCTCGGTGCAGGGTTCGCTGTCGATGTTCTCCATCTATGCCTACGGCTCTGAGGAACAGAAGAACGAGTGGCTTCCCAAACTCGCCGCCGGTGAAGCGATCGGCTGCTTCGGTCTGACCGAGCCCGACTTCGGGTCCAACCCGGCCGGCATGCGCACCCGTGCCCGCCGCGACGGCACCGGAGAAAACGCAGACTGGCTGCTCAACGGCACCAAGATGTGGATCACCAATGGGAACCTCGCCGATGTGGCGACCATATGGGCGCAGACCGACGACGGTAGCGGGGGTATCAGAGGCTTCCTGGTGCCCACCAACACCCCCGGCTTCACCGCCAACGAAATCCACCGGAAGCTGTCGCTGCGGGCTTCAGTTACCTCCGAACTCGTGCTCGACAACGTGCGACTGCCCGCCTCGGCACAACTCCCCCATGCCGAGGGACTCAGCGCGCCGTTGTCGTGCCTCAACGAGGCACGATTCGGCATCGTCTTCGGTGCTCTCGGAGCGGCCCGCGACAGCCTGGAAACCACCATCGCCTATACGCAATCGCGTGAGGTATTCGACCGGCCGCTCTCGAGTTATCAGCTCACCCAGGAGAAGCTGGCCAATATGACCCTCGAACTCGGTAAGGGTGTACTGCTGGCTCTGCATCTGGGCCGGATCAAAGACGCCGACGGTGTTCGCCCCGAGCAGGTGTCGTTGGGCAAACTCAACAACGTCCGCGAGGCGATCAACATCGCCCGCGAATGTCGCACCCTGCTCGGTGGCAGCGGTATCACCTTGGAGTACTCGCCGCTGCGCCATGCCAACAACCTCGAATCTGTGCTGACCTACGAAGGCACCTCTGAGATGCACATGCTGGCCATCGGCAAGGCACTAACCGGCCACGCCGCTTTCCGGTAACCATCTTCTGCCGCAACTGATGAGGGACTACTGATGACGATCTCGACACCCACGACACTGCAGCATCTGGTTGCCGGGGAATGGCTCTCCGGCAGTGGCGCCGAGCTGCGCAGCGTCAATCCCGCCCGGCCGCAGATCACCGTGGCTGCGGGCGGTTCTGCCACCACCGAGGATCTCAACACCGCGGTAGGCGCCGCCGCCGCGGCACAGCGGGGTTGGGCTGCAACCCCGATGCACCAGCGCGGCGCCGTGCTGGTGGCCGCCGCCGAAGTGATCGAGCGCAATGCACAGGCCTGGGGCTTGGACCTGGCCGCCGAAGAAGGCAAGACCAAGGCCGAGGCCATCGGCGAAGTCCGCCGCGCTGCGCAGATCCTGCGCTACTACGGCAACGAAGGCGACCGGCAAGCCGGCGACATCTATTCCTCACCCCGAGCCGGTGAGCAGATCCTGGTGACCCGCAAGCCTATTGGCGTCATCGGGGTGATCACGCCGTTCAACTTCCCGATCGCCATCCCCGCCTGGAAGATCGCGCCTGCGCTCATTTACGGCAATGCCGTGGTCTGGAAGCCGGCCAGCACCGTTCCGTTGCTGGCCATGCACCTGGCGTCGGCGCTGAACAGCGCGGGGTTGCCGGCCGGGGCGCTCAACCTGCTGATCGGTGATTCCGCCCTCGGCGACGGGATCGTCAACCACGCGGGCGTCGACGCGGTGACCTTCACCGGATCCACTGGCATCGGGCGGCGCATCGCTGCCGCTGCCGCCGCGCGTGGAGTCCCCGCACAGTGTGAAATGGGCGGCAAGAACGCCGCAGTTGTGCTCGACGACGCCGATATCGATCTCGCCGTCGAGCAGGTGATGCTCGGGGCGTTCCGCTCCACCGGCCAAAAGTGCACCGCTACCTCACGATTGGTAGTCACCGAAGGTATCGCCGACCGGTTTTTGGAGCGACTGGTCGCCCAGGCCACCGCTCTGACGGTGGGTGACCCCACCGACGACGCCACCCAGATGGGTCCTGTGGTCAACGAATCCGCGCACAAGACGATCTCCACCGGGATCGCCACCGCCGCCGCGCAGGGTGCGTCCATCCTCGCCGGGGGCAGCCCCTACCGCGACGGGGCACTGGCCGACGGATACTTCATCGCCCCCACCGTGGCCGAACTGGGTGACCAGACCGCCGATGTCTGGACCGAAGAGCTGTTCGGCCCGGTGCTGGCGGTGCGCCGCGCCGCCAACGCACAGGAGGCGTTCACGCTGGCCAATGACAGCGAGTTCGGACTCTCCGCCGCGGTGTTCACCCAGGACCTGACCCGCGCACTGGAGGCCGTCGAGCACCTCGATGTCGGTGTACTGCATGTCAATTCCGAATCGGCGGGCGCCGATCCACATGTGCCGTTCGGGGGCGCCAAGAAGAGCGGGCTCGGACCCAAAGAGCAAGGATCGGCCGCACGCGAGTTCTTCACCCACACCACCACGGTCTACCTGCGGGGCGGAGCGCCGCGCGCGTGAGTCCCCAGCGAGAAAGCACAGCAGCCCTCGATGGCGTCGTCGTCGTCGACTTCAGCCGCGTGCTCGCCGGGCCGTATGCGACCATGCTGCTCGGCGACTTCGGCGCGGACATCATCAAGATCGAACGCCCCGATGTCGGCGACGACACCCGCGAATGGGGGCCGCCCTATGACGCCGACGGGGTAGCCACCTATTTCAACGCCGTCAACCGCAACAAGCGCTCGATCACACTCGACCTCACCGACCCCGCCGACGTCGCACGGGCGCGTGAGCTGGTGGCCGGCGCCGATATCGTGGTCGAGAACTTCCGGCCTGGCACCATGGAGAAACTGGGATTGGGCTACGAGGATCTTCGCGAGCTTCGCCCAGACCTGATCTATTGCGCCATCACCGGATTCGGCCGCGACGGGGGCGCTGATCTACCCGGCTACGACCTGCTGGTGCAAGCCGTCGGCGGATTGATGAGCATCACCGGGCCCGCACCTGGCGAGCCCACCAAAGTGGGTGTCGCCGTGATCGACGTTCTGGCCGGGACGCATGCGCTGGCCGGAATCCTGCTGGCCCTGGGCCATCGTGATCGCACCGGAGAAGGTCAGCGGGTCGACACCAACCTGCTCTCGGTGCTGCTGTCGTCGATGGTCAACCAGGCCTCCGGGTATCTGGGTGCCGAGAAGGTGCCCGCCATCATGGGTAACCGCCACCCCAGCATCGCTCCGTACCAAACGTTCTCCACCGGCGACCGACCCATCGCGCTCGCGGTCGGCAACGACAAACAGTTCACGCTGTTGGCCCGCGCACTGGGCCTCGACGGACTGGCCGAGGACGAACGCTTCACCTCCAACGCATTGCGCGTGCGTAATCGAGATGCGCTGTGCGACATCCTGACAACAGTCCTGAGAACACGCGGCGCTGATCATTGGTACACGCTGCTGGCCTCAGTGGGTGTGCCGGCAGGGCCGATCAACGACATGGCCGAAGCGTTCGCCTTCGCCGAGAGGCTCGGTCTCACGCCGACCGTCGCCGTACCAGGCAGCCCCACCCAGCAGGTCGCCAATCCGATCTCGCTGTCGGCGACACCACCGACTTATCGCAGCGCCCCACCCGAACTCGGAGGGGACAACCTTCGATGACCCCGCCAGCGCCGATCACCCTCTCTGAAGTGCTGCCCGCGACGCCGGTCACCGCGACCGACGCCCCGCTGATCGCTGTGGTGGCTCCGCTGGACTATCCCGGCCTCACCGAAGAAACGCGGGAACTGGTTATCCGATTCACCAGCAGCGCGACCCCGCAACCTGGATCCTCGGTGTGCAGTGGCACCCGGAAGACTCCGACGGGCCCGAAGCTGACCGAGAAGCGCTGTTCACCGCATTCCTCACCCGCGTGAACCTCGACCGTCAGCGGCCGTTCGTCCGCTGTTGACAGCGCGCTGCTGTCCGCTGCCATCACCAGCACTTAACATGAGAAACGACATGTTGAGCCCAATGGCTGCCCGCGGCGTCGACTGCATGCAGCAGTAACGAGTTGGTGTGGCGATGACGGTGCGCCGGTTGGCGCAACTCCCGGAACTGAACCTCACTCTCATCGCCGGCCGGGAGAATGGTGATCGCACCATCACCTGGGCACACGCCATCGAACTCGCCGACCCCACGCCCTATCTCGCCGGTGGCGAGTTGGTCATGACCACCGGTATGAATGTCGGTGTTACCGAGGCCGAACAGCTCGACTATCTGGCCCGCCTCTCGGCGACCGGTGTGGCCGCTCTGGCATTCGACACCGGAACCACCCACGATCAGGTTCCGCGAGGCATCATCTCCGCCGGTGATGCGCTCGGCCTGCCGGTGTTGGCCGTTCCCCCACAAACTCCTTTCATCGCCATCACCCGCGCCGTCATCGATGAAGTGAACGCCGATCAGCTCCGATCCGTACAACGCGTCGTCGACCAACAAGAAGTGATGGCACGGGAGGCGCTGCGCAATGGCATACCCGCCGTCGTCACGGCTTTGAGCAACGCGCTGTCGGCGACCACCGTCGTCATCGCGACCGACGGCAGTGTTCTCGCCGCCGCCGGCCCCGATATCGACCGGGTGGCGGCGTTCTGCCTAGTGCAGCTCCACTCCCCGCGCTCCCGGCGGGGTCTTTCCAGCAAGGTGCTCGCCGACGGTGAGGGCTACTGCAGTCTGCAGACCTTGAGGGCTGCCCAAACCCTGCGCGGCTACATGGCAGTGAGGACCGAGGTGCCGCTCAGCCCGCCCAACCGCTTGCTGGTCTCCCATGCCGTGGCCTTGATCTCTATCGAACTGGACAAGCCCGCCAAGGTTCTCGGCGCCGAGCAACGGCTGCGCACAGCGGTCACCGCGTTGTTGATCGCGCAGCCCTCGGCGATCGAACCCGGCATTCTGCGCTACTTCGGCTTTACCCCCGAAGACCCGATCGCCGTTGTGGTGCTGACCAACACCGGCCCGGCGCTGGCCGCCGAGCGACAGACCCAACAGTTACTGGACACCCGAGGCGTGCCCTACCTGATGTGGACGGGTCGTGACGAGATCCTGCTGGTGGTAGCCGCCGACGGCTCGGTCACGGCCACCGAGATCCGACAGGCGCTTGGAGCTCAGCTGCAGCGACATCTCGGCGGCGGGCTCAGCTTGCCGGGCTCATTCCAGAACGTGGACCTTTGCGTCAACCAGGCGCGGACCGCGGCCCGCGCCTACCCCGATGACCACTTCCGAGAGTTCGCAGCAATAGGCGTATTCGGTGTCATCCTAGGAAACCGCAGCACCGCCGAGCTCGACCTGCTGGTGCAGCGGCTGCGTCCACTCGAAGAGCACGACCGCCAACAGAACTCGGCAACAGGTGCCGGCCTGGTGGCATCACTGGAAGCGTATCTGAGTCATAACGGCCAGATCGAGAACGCCGCAGCGACATTGGGAGTTCACCGGCACACGATGCGCAACAGGCTCGCCAAGATCAGCGAGCTGACCCACACCGACCTGGGAACCGCTGATTCCAGGGCCGAACTGTGGGTAGCGCTCAAAGCGCGTGATCTCCTCGCCGTCGGATCACCCCCGCCGGCGATGCCGCAGGATCGTGGCTGACCTTTCCGACTCGGTGGCTGTTGGCAGGACCGGCGATGGCTTGCGTGAAATCATCACTCCAGCAGCCAGTCGTTCCCTGCGAGATTGAGCCGTGCCGCGTCAAGGGTTGGCGTGATGCCAGATGTCGGTGCGAGGCCATGCTTTTCAAGAACGGAGCGCAAGATCTCTGCGGAGTCGATGTTCAGCGGACTGGAGACCCACATTGCGTAGGGCAGGTTGACGAAACGGCTCTCGCGGACCGCTCTGAGGTTCCGGCTGGCGGGGTTGCTTCGGAGGGCCGCGATCTTCTCCTCGACGGTCTGGCCTGGGTAGTCAACGAATACGATGAGGTCAGGGTCTGAGGTGGTAACCCGTTCCCAGCTCACGGTTGTCCAGGTGTCTTGGACGTCTTCGGTGGCGTTGCGCGCGCCGGCGGCGTCGATGATTCCCTGTGGTCCGCCGAAGGCTCCGGAGGAGAACACGGTGTCGGTACCACTGTCGAACACAAAGATGGTCGGCTTGTTCTCGGGTTGTGGTGCAGCGCGCAGGGTTTGCAGCCGGGCGGCGATGTCGTCGGCTGCCTGGAAGGCCGTATCGGTGTTCCCCGTCAGAGTTCCGACGTTACGGAGGTCTGTATCGAGCGCAAGCCACGGGTCCATGGTGCCGCGGCTCGGCTGCCCTTCGGCTTGCAGGCATGCTTCGGAGAGCTGGTATACGGCGATGCCGTGCCCTGCAAGGATTTCGGGGGTGATTCCCCGTTCCTCACCCATTCCGTAGTTGTATCCAGCGAAGAGCACCTGCGGCTTGGCACCCACGATGTTCTCCAGGGTTGGCTGCTCCGGCGCAACCTCGTCGAGACCGTCTACCTGGGAACCGTATTCGAGGCGGAGCACCCCGATGTCGCGGGCCAGGGAGCTGACCGCGGTCATCTGGTTGCGAGCGCCGGCGGCCAACGCGATCGCGATCATTCCTCCGTCGTTGACGAACCACCGGTCGAGCGGCTGTTCGTAGGCAACGTCCTGGCCACAGTTGGTGACCGTCACAGTGTCGGATGGCGCGGACACAGCGGTCTGCGATGTGCACGCTGCGGCCAGGCCGACTGTGAGTGTGAAGACAGCCAAGCCGATGGCTGGGCGGGAACTAACCGGTCTAGGCGAAAGGTCTTGTGGCACTGTCGTCCTCAGATTGGGTTCGATGCCGGGTCGGCATGGGTGAGCAGGAGATGGGAACGGCCCGTCGCCGGATGGACGACGATGTCGCCGGCAACGCCGAAGACGTGCCGCAAGAGGGCGGAGTCCAGTACCTCGGTAGGTGTCCCGTGAGCGAAGACCCCGCCGTCGGCAACGACCGCGACCGCGTCGAAATGCCGCAACACCAGGTCGAGGTCATGCATGGCGGCGACGACCGTACATTCGAGGTCGTCGAGAGTCTGCATGAATCTCAGCCGCCAGGCGGCATCCAGGTGGTTCGTGGGTTCGTCGAGGACAAGTAGTGAAGTTCGCTGAGCCAACGCGCGGGCGAGTACGACGCGGTGGCGTTCGCCGCCGGAAAGATGAACGCACGAGCGATTTGCCCGCCCGTCCAGACCGACGGCGTTCAGTGCGTCGTCAATTATCTCCCACTCCCCGACGCCAGCACCTGACCACGGGTTCCGGTACGGGGTCCGACCGAGCCCGACGGCCTCGGCAACGGTGAGTTCATCCGATGGCCGCTCTTCTTGCCCGACCACGGCAATAGTCCGGGCCCGGCGGCGGGCCGGCATCCGGTACAGATCCTCGTCCCCGACCCGGATCGTCCCCGATGCTGGTGCGTCGAGGCCCGAAAGGGCGCGCAGCAGAGTGGTTTTGCCTGCGCCGTTGGGGCCGACGAGCGCTAACCGCGTACCGGCAGGCACGCTCAGATCCACACCGGACACCACCGTTCTGCCGCCGCGGCGGCACTCCACGCCATGCGCGGTCAGCGACACACTCCTCACCGCAGATGTGATCGCGGCTGCGCTCATGTGCTGTTGCCGAACTCGTAGCGCCGCCGACCCATCAGGTAGAGAAACACCGGTGCGCCGACGAGACCGGTGACGATGCCCAACGGCATCTCACGTGGCGCCGCCATTTCTCGCGAGATCACGTCGACCCACACCATGAAGAGCGCTCCGGCGCAGACCGCGACCGGGAGCATCGAGCGATGGGCGGCACCGACGACCATCCGCGCGGCGTGGGGCACGATGAGACCGACGAAGCCGATGCCGCCGGAAACGGCGACCAGCACCCCGACGAGTACCGCCTGGACCACGAACAGCGCGTTGCGCAGCCCGCGCACCGGGACACCGAGCGATGTGGCGGTGTCGGCGCCAACCGCGTAGGCATCGAGCCAGGAATGGATCAGCAGGGCCGCGGTGAGCGACACGACCACAACGGCTGCTGTCAGGGGGACCTTCGCCCACGTCGCTCCGGCAACGCTGCCGAGTAACCAGAACATCACGCTTTCGGCGGCGTGCGAATCGCCGGCCGTAAAGACCAGCAACGACGACAACGCCATGAACGCCGACGAAAGCACCACGCCGGTCAGGATCAGACGCAGTGCCGTGAGACTGCCCTGGGCCCGCGCCACCGCATACACGGTGAGCGTTGCCACCAATGAGCCGATGAGCGCCGCGCCGGACAAGGCCCACACCCCCAATGAGGAGAGCACGCCGAGAGTCAGGACAGCTGTTGCCCCCACCGCCGCACCTGCCGACACACCGAGTAGATAGGGTTCCGCCAGCGGATTCCGGACGAGTGCCTGCATGAGGGCACCGGCCAACGCCAGGCCCGCGCCGACGACAGCTGCCAGCACCGATCGCGGCAGGCGCAGTTGCCAGACGATGATGTCGTGTCCGGTATCACCGGTGGCCCCGGTGAATCGGCCGGCAACGGTGCGCCAGACGTCGCTGAGCGGAATGTCCTCGGCACCGAAGGCGACCGAAACGACGACGCTGATCACCGTGAGAACGGCGAGCACCGTGGTCAGCGCACCAACCGGCGGACGGCGAACAGTGGCGATCGAGGTCCTGCCGTTGCGGTGGAGTGACGTCGAGGGGAGAGTCACTGCCGGACTGTCTGCCAATATCGCTGCGAGAAGGCCGCGCGCGGGCTCCCAAACGAGATGAGCAAGTATTGCCTCGCTTTGCCGGGGTATCTGAACGCGAGATACACGGTGGACACAACCGAGAACGGCAGGTATCGGACTCGGGAACGCCGCTCGACGCCGCCGCGGAGGGTCTCCGATGGCCGGTGTCGAGCACGTCCCCATACCGTTGCGCGTCAGTCCCGGACTTTCACCGGGTTCCCTGGCACCCGCAATGCACGGATGTAACCGTTCTCAACAGCGGAGGCTATCTCAACTCGTCATGATCATCGGCACCGGGCCGGCCGCGATAGGTCCAAACTGCGGGTAGTTCTGCAGGTCACGGGTCGCGGGGTGCAATGCCCCGCAGCGGCTGTAGCGGGAGAGCCGAGCGTGGGCTCGTTTCAGGTCACTGCTGACGGTGGCGGAACAACTCGACGACGCTGCGCGGGGCGTCCTCGCCGAAGAAGCGCAGCAGATTGGCCGCACTCTGCCCGGCGACTTCCGCGCTGCGCGGAAACAGCGCGCTCTCATAGAGGTTGACTGAGTGCTCGATGTAGTTGGGTTCTGCGACAATCTGTTTGGCGAGTTCTGCGGCGTCGAACATCGCAAGATTGGCGCCCTGCCCGGTGAACGGGGACATCAGGTGCGCTGCATCGCCGAGCAAGGTCACACCCGGCACTGGGTCCCATCGATGACCGATAGGCAGCGCATAGATGGGGCGCAGGACGGGACTTGTGACGTTCCCCGCTACCAGATCGGTCAGCGCGGGCGCCCAGCTGTCGAAGCGGCGAGTCAGCAGATCTCGCACGGCGGCAGTGTCTTCAACGTCGATTGACTCCGCCCATTCCTGGGATTCGTTGACCGCAACGTATCCGCTCAGCGTGCCGTCCGCATTGTGGTGGACCAGGATCCCCTGCCCCGGCGCCACGGCCATGAGTGTGCCGCGACCGATGAGGGCTTTGCTTCGCGGCGATAGTTGACGGCCGTCAGGTGACTGGATTGTGACGAAGCAGGTGCCGGTATAGACGGGCTCAACACTCGAGACCGCTCGTCGCACTGTGGACCAGGCGCCGTCGGCGCCGACGACCACGTCGGCTGTTATCGAGGAGCCGTCGCCAAAGACAACCTCGGGCCGGTCATTGGTGGCGGTAACCACGCGGGCTGCCTTGTGCCCCCAGTGGATGGTGCCGGTTGGCAGCGAGTCGATCAGCATGTTCCGCAGGTCGCCGCGGTCCACTTCAGGCCTGGCGCCGACCACGCTTCCTGGCCAATCGAACAACACCTGACCTCGGGAATCCACAACACGTTTGGCGTCCTCGGCGGGGCGAATGAGTGCACGAAAGGAGTCGTGAAGACCGGCGTCCCGGAGAGCCACCTGACCGGTGTGCTCCTCGATGTCGAGCAGGCCGCCCTGTCCACGCATGTCGGCCGAGGCCTCGGCTTCAAAGACCGCCGCTGGCACACCGTGTCGGTGCAGAGTCCGGGCGAGTACGAGGCCACCGAGACCGGCGCCAATGATCGCAACAGACATAAGTACTCAGCGCTCCTTTGCTGCGGCCCGACGACGAGTCGGACCCTTGCTGGAAGACGCTGGGCAGTTGAAAGACTCAAACCACCGTGTAGACGACCGCGTTCGCGATCGCTTTTCGCGATACTGGCACTGTAACGCAGCTCGAGATGACCGCGGCATGCTGAGGACCCACAGTCTTGCCGGCCGCCGACCGGGAGACATCGATGGAGGAGTCGAACTCCTGGCGTCGATATTCGCCCGTGCCACCCCGCGAGACAAACATCTTCAACTGACGAGGGTGGTGATGCTGCCGGGCTTGGCCGATCACATCCTGTCTTGGCTGAGCGGTACACCCGACCGAAAAGGCACCGGCGGAGCTCATCTCTTCGAGCAACTCTTACCCGGTATGGAAGTGCTCACCCGAAGACCGGGTCGAGGCGGGCGGGTCCCCACGCTCCAACAAGGCGATCATCTCCGGTGGATACCGTTGATCCTTTCGCCGTCTGTCATTCGAGCGTCTTCAGATCGTCGGTGAACAGCCTCTGGGCTGGAGGAACAGCCCTGGAATTAGCCCGATTCTAAGTATTGTTTAGAATACTCAGCATGAGCCGGTCATGGGCACTTGGTGCGCCCCGCATCGAGACCAAACACCCGAGGCTGCCGGGTCCGCGACATCGACTCACGCTCATCCAACCCGCTCTACTGCCGCCAACATGCTGGTGGTGTCGGTAGCCGAGTTCCCGTATGGCCTGTCGACCCCCTGGCGCGGCTGATCGCCGCCCGCGTCGTACAAGCTGTCGGTGCCGCCATGCTGATGCCAAGCTCGCTGGCCTTGCTCATGGCCGCCGTGCCCGCCGTGCCCGCCGAGAGGCGAACCGTCGGGCCAGCAGGTGGGCCGCGGTGGGTGCGATGGCCGCCGCACTGCGGCCTCCCATCGGTGGACTGCTCGTCGAATTCGATTGGCGCTGGATCTTCTTCGCCAACCTCACCGGCGCCGGTGTCGGACTGGCCATTCCGAGCCTGTCCGGGGTTACCGGGAAGGCACTTCCCGCCCACCAATGGGGATCCGGGTCGGCGCTGACCAACACCGCGCGCCAACTCGGAACAGTGCTCGGCACCGCCATCCTCACCATGGCCTACCAGTCCGGGATCAGCATGTCCTCAGTCCGGTACGGCTGGGAACTCATCGCTGCTTCAGCCGCGGCGGCGGCACTGATCGCGGTCGCGTTGGCGTTCGGCTGGAAGACCACGACGACACCTGCTTAAGAGTCGGCCGCAGCCACCCCACGCGTCGTTCTCGCTCAAGGTCGCCCCGACTGGCGAACTGTCTAACTAGAAAGCCACACTTGAGTGGGCTCAACTGTCGTAGGCCGGCTTGGTGGCTCACTTCTGATTACGAGGGGCCTCAAGCGCTAACGCGACTTGGGCCAGCCAGAAATTGTCTGTCAGTGGTCGCCCGGTGAGTTCGGTGAATCGACGCAGCCGATAGTTGACGGTGTTGCGATGACAGTGCAGTTCCGCGGCGGTCGCTGCTACGGATTGGCCCAGGCGTAGCCAGGTGTGGACGGTAGTGAGTAGGGGTTCGGCCCGCTCTGGTGGAAGGTCGAGTACCGGCCCAAGGGTGGTCGCCACGACGGTCGCGGCGGCGTCGGGTGCGCTGGCGAGCAGCACGGGTAAGACGTCGCGGTTGTACCGAGTGATTGGCCGGCTGCTCGCGGAGGCTGCCATGGCGATTTGTGCTTGGGCGCGGGCTTTCGAGCAGTCACTGATTGCGACAAAGGGGCTGCTGAGACCAACCAGGACCGGCAGGTCTGAGCAGATGGTGCTCGCAATGCTATCCAGCGCGTCAGCGCGATTCCGTCTCAGTGACACGACTCCGACTTGCGAATTGGCCGCGAGGCGGAACCACGCGTCCTGCACTGCGGAGTGCGAAGAGATCAGCGTCTCGATGTCGGGAGGCGAGTCCCCGGTCGACGTGTGCTCGGCGCTTGTGGCCGCGACGACCGTCAGCTGGCCCGTCCGTGGGAGGCCGAGCGCGGCGACGGCGTCCCAGAACGCTGCTCCGATGCTGGAGTCGTTGAACAGAATCGTATCCAGCAGCGCGGCTCGCACCTGTTCGTTGCGGCGTGCATCGCGGATGTCGATCTCACGGAAAACCGCATGCGCGCGAAGCGAATTGGTGTTCATCCAGGCAAAGATGGACGGCGTTGCCGCAATCAGCGCTTCCTTTTCGATTTCGTCTGTATCAGCTAGACGTGCGAGCTCGTCCCAAATGGTGGCGGCGCCGAGCCGGAAGGCGTGCAGCAGGCTGGAAAGAGTCAGGCCCTGGCTGGCGCGGTGACGAATTGCGGAGTCGAAACTCTGGTGGCCCGGTTCGGCGCCGAGGTCGATCCAGTCGAGCATCTCGGCAAGGTAGCCGGCGACGTTGTCCTGGACTGTGTTGCCGTCATCGTCGCGGCCGACGTAGTCAGAGACTTCGTCGCGCAACACGTCGAGGACCTTGCCCACGATCACCTCCGCTTGTTGCCGGACGCGGTTGGTGAGAACTGTCGGCGCTGATAGCTGCGGCACGTACCGGATCGTAAAACGCCGCGCGGCGTTGTGCCCGGGCACAGGGTTTTCAAGGATGGTTTTAGGCTGCGGATCATTGCCGGCGCCGACGTTGATTCCGCATGCTGGCTGCCATGGAAACCGGTTCAGTACAGACGATCGTTCTCATCCACGGGCTGTGGATGACGCCATTGGCTTGGGAGGATTGGGTGGCGCGCTACCGTGCCCGCGGTTATGACGTGGTGACACCGGGCTACCCCGGCGTCGCTCCCGGCCCGGCCGGGGTCGCCGCGCTGCGCGCAGACCCGACACCGCTGGCTGATCTCGGGGTGCGGGAGGTCTTAGATCACCTCGCCGAGATCATCGACGAACTTGCCGAACCACCCATATTGATGGGCCACTCATTTGGGGGCACCTTCGTGCAGCTGCTCCTCGATGCCGGTTACGGGCGAGCCGGGGTGTCCATTGACGGCGCTGCTGTCAAAGGCATTAAGGCGCTGCCGTTTTCAGAGATTCGGGCCACGTTCCCGGTGCTGAAAAATCCCGCCAACCTGCACCACGCGGTGCCCATTACGCCCGAAGAATTTCACTACGCATTCACCAACACCCTCGCCGAACCTGAATCTAAAATCGCCTATGACCGTTACGCCGTCCCGGTGCCGGGACGGATCTTGTTCCAGGGCGGACTGGCCAACCTCACGCACAACGCCGCCACCACATACAACTTCGCCAACGACGATCGCGCGCCACTGCTATTCATCGCCGGCGGCCGCGACCACATCCTCCCGCCCGCGGTGCAGCACGAGAATTACGCGAAAAACGCCAAACACTCGTCAGCGATCACCGCCTACAAGCTGTTCCCCCAGCGAGACCACTTCACTTGCGGCGCGCCGGGATGGGAAGAAGTCGCCGACTTCGCCCTGAGCTGGGCGCTGAACCCTTTGCGCGGCGAACTCGACTGACCCCTTCTGCAACTTCCACGAAAGCAATGACCACCATGACCACAGTGCGCGATGCCATCCTCGACCTGTTCCGCTCACACAATCTGACCACCTGGTTCGGCAACCCCGGATCTTCGGAATTGGCGCTCCTGCAGGACTTTCCCGACGACTTCCGCTACTTCTTGGGCCTGCAGGAAATGATCCCGGTCGGGATGGCCGACGCCTATGCGCAAATCACCCGGCGTCCCGCCGTGGTCAACCTGCACACCGCGCCCGGCATGGGTAACGCGCAAGGCCAGATCTACAACGCCTACGTCAACAAGACGCCGCTGATCATCACTGCGGGCAACCAGCGCCGCAATATGCAGAACCAGTACTGTCTGCTCACCAACCACGAACCCACCACTACACCTAAGCCGTTCGTCAAGTGGGCAGCCGAACCCGCTATCGCCAGTGAAGCCCCCGCCGTGCTGGCGCGTGCGATCCACCTCGCCACCACGCCGCCGATGGGACCGGTTTTCGTCTCCCTCCCGATGGACGACATGCCGATCGAGCTGACCGACGAACAGGTCGCCGATATCACGGTGGTTCGTGAGCGCACCGTGACTCACGCGACCGCTTTCCCGACCGAGTTGGCTGAGCAGGTCGCCGCACGATTGGACGCCGCCACATCACCGGCAATCGTCGTCGGCGGCGACATCGACCGCTACGACGCCTACGAGGCCGTAATCGAATTGGCCGAGCGCACCGAAGCACCGGTTTTCACCGCCCCGTTGACGGGCTGGAGCGGATTCCCGGAGAACCACCGGCTCTATCACGGCGCGCTGCCACCGGGTGCGGGCTGGATCTCGCAGGTTCTCACCGGCCACGACCTCATCCTGACGATCGGGACCGCGGTGTTCCGCTACTACCCATTGGTACCCGGGCCGTACCTGCCCGAGGGGGCGCGCCTGATCCAGATCACCAACGATCCCGACGAAGCCGCCCGTGCCCCCGTCGGGGATGCGATCGTCGCCGACATCCGCACCGCCGCTCAGGCTTTGGCGGCGACGGTCAAACACACCCAGCGATCGGCCCCCACGCCGCGCGCCGCGGTCCCCGAACAGGTCTCGGCGCAGGTGCCGCTCAAGCCAGGGGATCTGTGGACCGCCGTCGGTCACGCTGCACCCGATGACACTTTGTGGGTCAGCGAAGCCGGCAGCAACGAGATCCCGATGACGGAATGCATCCGTCCGGGCAATCCGCTGTCGCATCTGTCGGCGGCCGGCGGCGGACTCGGCTGGGGCCTGCCCGCATCAGTGGGCGCCCAAATCGCGGCTCCAGATCGTCCGGTCGTGTCGTTGATGGGTGATGGCTCCATCCACTACGCGATCACCGCGTTGTGGAGCGCGGCGCTATACAACATCCCACTGACCGTGGTCGTGGCGTCCAACGCCGAATACGGGGTGGTCAAAGAATTCGGCGTCTGGGAAAAGACCCCGAACGTCCCAGGGCTCGACATTCCCGGCCTCGACATCGTCGCAACCGCGGCCAGCTACGGCGTCGACGCCCACGAAGCACACAGCTCCGACGAAGTCTACGAGTTGGTCAAGGCTGGCATCGCCGACCGCAACCGACCCACCCTGATCAACGCACGTACCACACCCGTCTCGGGCGGATTCGGCAGCTAGGAGGATTGCAATGGATGACACAATCGTATCGGCGTTTGCCGCGGCATTAGGCCGCGACGCGGTAGCCACCGACGCCGCCTCCCTAGCCGAAAACGCGAAGGACTATTGGGGTTTCGGGCACCAGCCCGGCCTGGTGCTGCGACCGCACACCCGCGACGAGGTTGTCGCAATCGTGAAAGTAGCTGCCGAGCACAATGTCTCGCTGGTCACCCGCGGAGCAGCGTCGAACTGCAGTGCCGGAGTCATGGCCGCTTCGGACCGCGCGGTGATCGACCTGACGAAGATGAATCAGGTTCTCGACATCGACCCGGAAGCTCGCACCGCGCGAGTCCAGCCCGGCGTCATCAATTTCGATCTGCAGGAGCAGCTAGCCCCGCACAAGCTGGTGTTCTCCCCGGACCCCGTATCAGCGCACCTGGCAACAATCGGCGGCAATATCATCGAAAACGCCGGCGGCCCACACGCTCTCAAATACGGCGTCACCTACAACCACGTCCTCAGCGTCGAGGCGGTGCTGGCCGATGGCACCGTGATCAACCTCAACGCGGCCGGCGACGGCCCGGATCTGCTCGGGCTGCTGATCGGCTCCGAAGGCACCCTGGCGATCCTCACCGAGGCGACCGTCGCGTTGCGCACCATCGCGCCCATAACCCGCAGTCTGATGGGCAGCTTCGCCGCCGCTCAGGACGCCGCCGAGACCATCGCCGCAATAATCCGGACCGGAACGGTGCCGGCTGCGATCGAATGGCTCGACCGAGCCGGCATCAACGGCCTGGAGCAGTTCACCGAGACCGGTTATCCCACAGATGTCGACGCGATTGTCCTGATCGACGTCGACGGGACTGCCGCCGAAGTCGACCGCGACGGCGCGATAGTCGAGAAGGTATTGCGAGAACACGCGATCGAGGTGCGGCGCGCGGATGACGATGATGCGCGGGCCAAGCTGTGGTACGGACGCCTGCACGCGCCTGATGCCGTACTGCACAGTGGTAAAGGCTTTTTCATCGGCGACGTGACGGTCCCCCGCCAGCACATCCCGGAAATGCAACAGGCGATCCAGGACGCCGCCGCCCGGCACTCCGACGCGTTGCTGTTTATCATGGTCGCCGGCCACGCCGGAGACGGGGACCTGCACCCGACCACCTTCTTTGAGCAGGACAACCCCGATGCGCCCGCCGCGTTAGAGGCCGCCAACAACGAGATCATTGAAGCGGCACTGAAACTGGGTGGCACCATCACCGGCGAGCACGGAGTCGGCACCGAGAAGATCCAATTCATGACCAAACGGTTCACCCCGGTGGAAATCGCGGCCCAGCGCGTCCTCAAGCAGGTCTTCGATCCCGAGCAGCGCTTCAATCCCGGCATCATGCTGCCCGACGTGTCCCCGGAGGAACCCGCGCTGCCATCCTTCGAGGCCGCCGTGCGCGCTGCCCTCGACCGCCAACCGGCTTCGGCTGCACTCGCTGACGGTGACGACACCACGGTCGAAGTGAACGCTGGCAACTTGAACCTGGTGGTCGGCGCCGCAGTCACCCTCGAGGAACTCTCAAAGAAACTCGACGAGCAAGGCGTGACATGCCACGCCATCCCCGGCGAGAAAACTGAACGCACCGTCGGCGAACTCATCGCCAACGCCACGGGCGAGGAACGCCTGGCGGTGCGCCACGGGCTTCTCGGCGTCGAGGTCATCCTCCCCGACGACGACGCCGCGGCCCGCTTCGGTGGGCAGAACATGAAAGACGTGGCCGGCTACGACACCAAACGCCTATTCATCGGCGGCCGCAACGCATTCGGAACGATCACCAGCGCTGTCTTCAAAATTGCGGTCGCCCGGTGATACCGCAACTGCGATAGGGCGGACCCATGTCTTGGCAGATGCACGCCATCGCAACCTACGGGCGCCTCATACGCCGACCCCGCACTTACGCAACAACCCAGAGCGCGCGCGCCTACCTCAAGCGGCCCAAGAGAGCCGGCACACCACCGTCGCGGCTGACCAAGTCCACTCGTTACCAGGTGGCCCACGAAACGATTAGCGGGTTCGACTGTTACACAGTGAAATCCAATATCTGCGGGGCCTCTGCTGCCAGCCGGGCGTCGGTTATCTACGTCCACGGCGGTGCCTACGTCAACCAGATCGACCGCGCGCACTGGAAACTCGTCTGCGCGATCGCCGATGCCACCCAGTGCCCCGTTCGCGTGCCCCTCTACGGGCTTGCTCCGCAACACTGCGCCGAAGAAGCGATCGACTTGCTGGGCACTGCAATGGGCCGAGCGGCACAACGAGGGCCTACCTACATCGCCGGCGACTCCTCCGGAGCGGGACTGGCGCTGGCAGCAACCCAAACGGTCGTCATCGCGGGAGCCATCCCGCCCCTTGGACTGACCCTGATCAGTCCCTGGCTCGACATCGCACTCACCAATCCCGTCATCGCCACCATCGCCACACGCGATCCGTGGCTCGCGGTTCCCGGACTGCGCGAGTGCGGCCGCGTATGGGCCAGGACCCTGCCGCCAGAAGACAACCGAGTCAGCCCGATCCATGGCGAGCTGCACAACCTTCCGCCGATCGACCTCTACGTAGGCGACCGCGACATCTTCGTCGCCGACTGCCGTCAACTACGCGACAGCATCGGCGACGACCGGATCACCTACCACGAGCATCCCGGAGCAATTCACGTCTACCCTCTGCTACCAGTCCCTGAAGCCAAGCCTGCGCGACGTTCACTGCTCAGCCACATCCGAACGACCGTCAAAGCACCACGCCACGGCCGCGACCGCCGCTATCTCCGGTAGGAAATCTTGATGAGCCACACAGTCGCGTTCCCGCACGCCTCAACAGTCGAAAGCTTCCGCTTTACCACGCTGGTGGCGTTGCCCAATCTGGCCGAAGGCCTGTTCAGCCGCCGACCCATAGTGACGGCTGCATTAAACCGAGTCGGTGTCGCCCGCCGCGCCCACCGACTCCTCACCGCAGTAAATCGTCGCTACGGCGACGGACCTATTTGGGTGAACGTGGCAGGCAAGCAGACACTGCTCGTCTTCGGCCCCGATCAGATCCGCTTCGTTCTCTCCCACGCGCCAGAGCCATTCGCGTCCGACCCCGAACCCAAGCTCTCAGGGATGAACAAATTCCAGCCGCACGCCCTGACCATATCCCGAGGCAGCCATTGGTCTGACCGCCGCCGATTCACCGACGCCGTCCTAGCACGCGCCACCGGCAGCGGTGCGATCGCAAACCGCTGCGACACCGTCGCTCACGAGGAAGCCCGCTATCTCCCCGACAACCTTGACTGGCCACAGTTTCACTCCGCAATACAACGCATTTCGCGGCGAATCATCCTCGGTGACAACGCTACCGACGACGAACAGATCTCGGCACAACCGACGACGCTTATGGCTAAGGCCAACCCACCCGGCAAGGGGGACCCCCAGCTCTTCAGCACATTCCTGGCCGCACTGGACCGCTACGTACAGGCCGCAGACGCCAACAGTTTGGTCGGACAATTCGCCGCGGCGCCCACCAGCGACATAACTCATCAGACTCATCAAGTCATTCACTGGGTGTTCGCCATGGGTGACACCCTGGCCATCAATCTCTGGCGCTGCCTGACCCTGCTCGCCGCTCACCCGGTCATTCTCGCCAAGGCGCAGAACGGAATCGACGAACACACTGGCCACGGCTACCTCATCGGCTGCCTATCCGAGGCCATGCGCCTGTGGCCGAGCACACCCGTACTGGCGCGAACCCTAACTCGGGCCACGGAGTGGGGTGGCGCGACAGTTCCCGAAGGAACACAAGTCATGATCGTCAACACCTTTAACCACCGCGACACCAGCCGGTTCCCCGAGGCCGACCACTTCAACCCCACCGCCTGGACCGAAGGATCCGCCGAATCCTGCTGGTCATACAACTTCTTCAGTCGCGGCCCACAAGGATGTCCCGGAGCCGACCTTGCGCTGCAACTCGGCGTCGGCGTACTGACCGCATTACTGCGTGAGCGCAGCCCCGCGGCTGCCGGTGTCAAACTCAACCCACGCGACCCGCTGCCCTTGACGCTTGACCCCGCACGCCTGCAAATTCGACTGACGCCTCGACAACGAACGCCGAAAGCAACCTAATTCGGACGTGGCCGCGATGCTGACCAACTGAGAGCCTCCACGAAGGGCTGCCACCGACCGCAGTGGGCCCGCGCTCCGGCTGCAAGCGAGAATGCCGATCCGCACGTGCTCGGTCAACGCGCCTCCGCGTCGACCTCGAAGAGCGACACGGGCTCGATGATCACGCCGTTCTCCTCAACGTAGCGGTCCCACAGCTCGAGCAACTCGGCCAGTTTGTCGGGTCGGGAGGCGGCCTGGTCGTCAACCTCGCCGGGATCGCGCGAGAGGTCATAGAGCTGCCAAGTGCCCGAGCCGTAGGGCGCGGGCAGATGAAGCGCCTTCCAATCGCCCTGGCGAATAGCGCGGCGGCCGAACAACTCCCACCCGGTGCCGGTGTCTGCATCGTGCACCCCGTCCGTCTGTCCGGACAGGTAGGGCACCATCGATCGGCCGCGCATCGGCTCCACCTCCCGACCCCGGTACTCGGTACCGGGATGCTCGGCGCCGGCGAGCTCCAGCACGGTCGGGGCGATGTCCATGACGGTGGTGAACGCCGTGCCGATCTCCCCCTGCCGGGAAAAACCCGGCCAGGTGACGAAGCCCACCACCCGGATACCGCCCTCGCTGGTGAAGGCTTTGTGCAGCCGCGACGGCGCGGTAGCGGCCTGCGCCCAGCGCGGGCCGTACCACGTGTAGGAGGTGGGACCGCCGAGGTTATCCAGGCTGTTGTCACAATGCTTCGCGACGAATGCGGCGATTCCGGCGCCGCGCAGCGGCATAGCCTCGACGATCGTTCCCTCCGCGCCGTTGTCCGACAGAAAGATCACGACCGTGTTGTCGAGCTCGCCGGTGCTGTCGAGATAATCGACCACCCGACCGATGTTCCAGTCCATCCTGTCGACCATGGCGGCGTAGACCTCCATGGTGCGGGCGGACACGGCGCGGTCCGCGTCGGTCATGTCCGCCCATTCGGGGGCGCCGTCGGCCACCACCGGGTGCGGCTCAATGTTGGGTGGGCACAGACCCAGACGGGTGAGCGCCGCCAGCCGCTCCTCGCGCAATGCGTCCGGTCCGGCGTCGTAGCGGCCGTGGTAGGCGGCGATGGTTTCCCGCGGAGCCTGCAGCGGCCAGTGGGGCGCCTGGAAGGGCAGGTAGGCGAAGAAGGGCCGGTCCTGCAGGCCCTGGGGACGTTCGCGGAGATACTGCAGCAGCTTGTCGGTATAGGCATCCGACGAGTAAAAGTCCTCCCCTACCGTGACGAACTGATCGTCTTCGGTGAATATCGTTGGCACGGCCGAGAATCCGCCGACCCCGCCGGTACCGTAATGGCTGGCACCGGCCGGCAACAGGGCGAAGGACCGGTCGAATCCCCGCGCCCACGGAGACCTGTCGATCGTGCTGCCGAGATGCCACTTGCCCGCCATGAGCGTCTGGTAACCGGCGTCGCGCAGCAGTTCCGGCAGCGCCACGACCCGGTCGTTCAGATACCCCTCGTAGCCGGGGGCGCCCCGGAAATCCGGGGCGGCCATCTCGAGCATGGTGCCGATCCCGGCGACATGGTGATCGGTTCCGGTCAGCAGCATCGCCCGCGTCGGCGAGCAGGCCGGAGCGGAATGGAAATCGGTCAGCCTGATGCCCGCGTGGGCCAGGCGATCCAAGTTGGGGGTGTTGATTTCGCCGCCGAAGGCGCCGATGTCGGAGAACCCGAGGTCGTCGGCCACGATGACCAGAAAGTTGGGACGTGTCACGCTGAAGCATCCTGTCACGGCGGACCAAGAGATCGGCGTTGATCTCTTTTTTAACCAGTGTCAGCACCCACACGCGTACTGCCCCGCCACTGGCGCTGCATGTCGCCTGTTCTCACGTTTGGCTGCAGTCCTGGAGAGCGGCGAGCGGGGCCTTTGCGGGTTGTCGCACAGCATCTGCACCGGCGTCCCTCCCCTAAATCGCTTCGATTCCTACAGCCGGATCGAGATGATCTGGGGCTCAACTACTTGTCGCCGGGTTGGCTGAGATCATGCAGTGCGACGCGCGACGCTTTCATCCGCCGCTGCTGGTGGCTTATCAAACTTCCTGTCCACTCGTCGACCTGTTCCGGCAGTCTAAGTGCGCCTGCGCGATACGGCGATGGCAGGTTCGAGACCTAGCCAACTCGCCTTGGCGTGGCTTCTCGCCCAGCCGCTGGACATCGTGCCGATACCCGGCACTAAACGCGCGGAGCACATGCGGGAGCACATCGCCGCCGCCAGCGTCGCGATCAGCGCCGACGAAGTCGCCTACCTCGCGGGGCCTTTGCCCCGGGCCGCATCACCGGGGAGCGCTACGCCCCGGCGCATGCCCGCACGATCACGTGATTGACCTAGCGGTCACGAACCCGAACCAACCACGGTGAAACCCGAAGTAGACCGCGGCCATGTCGTCGTATCCGTGGCCGGCCTCGCTGGCGGCGTCGAAGGCGCCGAGGAGGCCGGTGTCCTTGCGGGCTCCGTCAACGCTGAACTGCGGGGCATAGGACGACTCGATGATCGCCTTGCCCTTCGCCTGTAGGTATGGCGAGCCCGCCGCGGCCCCGTCGAGCGCGTCGAGCGCGTCGAGCATTGCGGCTGTGTCGCCATCGCGCGTAACCGTGACCCTCACGGACCTCACCCGCCGGCCATGACGAATTGCCCGCCTCCGCGGGTTGGCGCTGGTGACACCGGGAGGCGACGGCGAGCCGATCGCCATCCACTTCACCGATATGCCGGGGTTCGGTGAGCCTGCACCTCGGCAGGCGAGACCTCCCGATCCGATTCATCCAGATAGCACAATCGCACCAACTGTCCAGTCGGCGAACGGAGTTCGATCGAGGGCCCTTGCACGCGGGGCAGATGCCGGTCGCCCCACTGTCCGAGTGCCCCAAGGACCAGTTGAAGATCTTGGCCACGCTCGGTGAGGACATACTCGCTTCGCTCCCGGCGACCCGGCTCGCGATAGGGGCGCCGTTCCAGTACGCCGTACTCCACGAGAGTGGACAGGCGCGCGGTGAGGATGTCCGATGACACACCGAGGGCTGCCTTGAACTGCTCGAATCGCGTTGCACCTCTGAAGGCTTCGCGGAGGATCAACAGGCTCCAACGCTCTCCGACGACGTGCAGGGAACGTTCGATCGAGCACTGCACATCGTTGAGCCGTGATGACGTCATCCGCCCAGCATACGCTGGGTTGTGATTTCCTATTCAGGTGCTAAGTTGGAATTTCCAACTAACAAAGGACGCGCATGCACATCAACGGCAGTACCGCACTGATCACCGGCTCCAACCGCGGGCTGGGCCGCCACTTCGCCCAGCAACTCGTGCAGCGAGGCGCCAAGGTGTACGCCGGCGCCCGCAACATCGAGAGCGTCGATCTCGAAGGAGTGATCCCTGTCCAAATCGACATCACTGACAGTGCATCGGTGGCTCGGGCGGCCGAAACCACAAGCGATGTCAGTATTTTGATCAACAACGCTGGCGGTTACACCGGGGCGACGCTACTCTCCGGCAGCCTTTCCGACATCGAACTCGACATCTCGACGCACTACCTCGGGACCCTTCGTGTCATCCGCGCCTTCGCACCCCAACTGAGCGATCACCCCAAGAGCGCCATCCTCAACGTGCTATCGGTCCTGTCGTGGGTGACCTCCCCGGAATTCGGTTCCTACTCGGCTGCCAAGTCAGCGGGATGGGCGATGACCAACGCCCTACGACTGGAACTGGCTGCCCAGCAGACCCAGGTCAGCGCACTGCACGTCGGTTACATCGACACCGACATGGCGTCCCACGTCGACGCGCCAAAGTCCGATCCCGCCGACGTCGCAAGGATTGCGTTGGACGGCCTGGAGGCAGGCGATCCCGAGATCATCGCCGACGAGCTGAGCAAGCAGATTAGGGCTGGTCTCGCCGGCGGCGTCGCGGCTCTCTATCCCGAGTTCGCCTGAGCCACCCAATCTTCGACAGATCACGAAGTTCACCGGCGGCGACTGACGGGCACCGCGCACGGCCTTCCAGTGGTCGGTTGACGAGGTCGCGACGCACATCTGGCCGAATCCCATGCCGTCAGTCCGCAACACAACCACCACCTTTCAAGGAGCAGAACATGTCCGTCCGAATGACCAAGACCGAGCACGTCGCGACCCGGCTGGACATCGCAACTGGCGTGCCCTTCGACGCCTTCTGCACGGCGCTGGACGCGGCCGCCCCGAAATTCCGGCAGGCCGTAATCGAAGACATCGTCAACCGGGGAGGATCCTGGGACGAAGTGCTCGCCGCAGTCGCAGAGAACGCACCGCACGGCTTGATGGTCTTTGCGTCGATCGACGGGACGGCGCTGATGAGAGCTGCCGGCCATCAGACGCGAGCCATCGAGTATCTGATCGGAAACCACACGATCGCCGAGCGAATGTTCCGACACAATCCGTTGGCCCTGCTCTATGCACCGTTGCGCATGCTCGTTCACAGCGACGACGGCGGCAACGCGGTGTTGAGTCTCGACCAGCCCAGCACACTCTTCGGCAGTCTCGGACACCCTGCGATTTCCGCCGTCGGTCGCGAACTCGACGACAAAGTACGCCATCTACTGACTGTGATGGGAGTCGACGTGAGGTCGATGACTGCGGGTTGAGCCCACCGGTGAAGCCTGGAAAGTGCTCGTAATCTGTGCCAGTGCGGCTGTGGACGTCCGCACTCGCGTGAGCCGGTAGTTCGACTCGACGAGCCACCGAGGGTGTCCGAATTACGGCTCCCGTGACAGTAGACGTCACTCGCCCAACGTGAAGGTCGCAATCAGCTTGACGTGAGCGGGATTCCGGTTCATGATCTTGTGGCAAGCACCTCGCTAGGTGAGGCGTCTGCACGGATACAGGCCACTGACCCCGAACGTCGAAAGACGCCCCCGGTCAGGACAGCTCCTCCCGGATTAAGGGTTGAGCCCAAGTGGCTTCGGGTACCGAGCGTTTCGGTGACCGATACGCCGTGCAGTGCCGAAGCTCTGACGAGAGGGGTGCCCGCGCGGTCCATTCGGTCCTGTGCGTTCTACTCCGCTGTGCTCCGATGTGGCGCCCGCGTGCGTCCTGGCTGCGAGGAGGTGAGGAACAGCGTTGAGTACCAGTGATAGACCGCCGTCTGCGGGTTCGGTGCCGTTCCCGCCGCGCGGCCAGGTCGAGTCTTTCGAGGCCTAAGCCCCTCTTCGTCGTCGACTCTTCGAGTGTGCCCTCGATTCCGAGGGTGCACGCGACGACGCTGCCTGCTTCAGGTTCACTCGACGCCACTCCTGGCCGCGATCCCCAAAATCACCCTGCGCCTGGGAGTTCTGTCATGTCCGTCGTTCTGTATCGCCATCGCATACAAGTGCTGCCTATTGCGTCGTGTGCCCCGAATCGGTGGTCTACCTTGTGCCCCAGTGTGTTTCGCCGACTGTGGGCGCGACGCCAGCTGACTCCTCAGGAGCGGGCGTATCTCTTGGCGTCCTACAGCCCCCCGGCGCTGATCACTGCCTCGCTAGGTGGGCACATCAGCTGACTGGTTCGAGCCAGAGCGTGACCCGACCCGACCTGTCGCCCCCGCAGAAGGCGACGATGAACTCAGACGCCAACAGATACGATCACCGCATTCCCGCGGGGTCCTAATAGTGTTGTTTCACAAGTCTTTTGATATGAGCAGGCAAGCGAGACGCTGGCCGCCACCATTCGGATACTCACCGCTCGCGCGCTTCTAGGGCGCGACCGAGGTGATGGTCGCGTTGACGGCCGACACCCCTACCCGTCCCACCAATGCCAGCCCCACGGCACCGCGCTCGGATATCGATCGCGCTACGAAAGGTACTTCCATGTCCATCTCTTCCTCCGGCCGACCCGGCCGCGACACCCCACCCGGTGGCATCTCTGGTGCAACCACCTCGTCGTCGATGTCCTCGGCGGTGCTGGACTCGGCCCACGTCGGCGACATCGTCGGTGCGCTGGGCACCATCTCAGGCGAGGACACCGGCCAACGTCGCCGGTGGTGGCAGCGGTTACGCCTGTTGCTGGTGATCATGGGCCCGGGGCTGATCGTGATGGTCGGCGACAACGACGCCGGCGGGGTCGCCACCTACGCCCAGGCCGGGCAGAACTACGGCATGGCCCTGGTATGGACGCTGGTGCTGCTGATCCCGGTGCTCTACGTCAACCAGGAGATGGTGCTACGCCTGGG
Source organism: Mycolicibacterium komossense (assembly GCF_025822605.1). Lineage (GTDB taxonomy): Bacteria > Actinomycetota > Actinomycetes > Mycobacteriales > Mycobacteriaceae > Mycobacterium > Mycobacterium komossense. The sequence continues at coordinate 379,928 of NZ_JACKTY010000031.1, forward strand.
CGCGGTCTCCGGGGTCGGTCACGCCCGGCTGATCTTCGAACGGTTCGGCCGATTCTGGGGCTGGTTCAGTGTCGGGGACCTGTTCCTACTCAACGCATTAACCATCGTCACCGAATTCATCGGAGTCTCGTTGGCCCTGTCGTTCTTCGGGATCCCGAAGTCGATCAGCGTGCCGTTCGCAGCCGTGGCGTTGTTCGTCGTCGTCGCGGGCGGCTCGTTCCGCCGGTGGGAACGCTTCCTGTTCGCGCTGATCGCGGTCAACGTTGTGGTGATTCCGCTGGTGCTGCTGGCCCACCCCCCGATCGGAGCGATCGGCGACGGATTGATGCCGCAGTTCCCCGGCGGGGTGAACTCCACGCTGTTACTGCTGATCGTGGCGATCGTCGGCACCACCGTCGCCCCGTGGCAGCTGTTCTTCCAGCAGTCCAACGTCGTCGACAAGCGCATCACGCCACGCTGGATGGGTTATGCACGAGCCGATCTGCGGATCGGCATCGCCGTGGTCATGATCGGGGCGGTCGCCTTGATGGGCGCCGCGGCGTTCGGCTTCGCAGGCACCTCCGACGCGGGCAATTTCACCGATGCCGGCGCTGTCGCAGCCGGTCTGTCCACCCACGTCTCCCACACCGTCGGGATGCTGTTCGCGATCCTCCTGCTCGACGCGTCGCTGGTGGGCGCCAACGCGGTCGCACTGGCCACGACTTACACCCTGGGCGACACCTTGAAGCGCCGTCATTCGCTGCACTGGACGATCACCCAAGCGCCCCTGTTCTACCTGGGCTATGCCGGGTTGCTGGTGGTGTCGGCGGCCGTCGCGTTCGCCCCGGACCACGTTCTGGGTCTGTTGACCCTGGCAGTGCAGGCCCTCGCCGGGGTGCTGCTGCCCTCGGCGACGGTGTTTTTGGTGTTGTTGTGCAACGACAAGCCTGTGTTGGGTCCCTGGGTCAACACGGCGCGGCAAAACGTCATCGCAGCGACCATCGTGTGGTGCCTGGTATTGCTGTCACTGACCCTGACCGCTGCCACGTTTTTCCCCGACCTGTCCTCCCGCACCTACGAGATCGGTTTGGCGACCGGAGTCGGCTTCGGTCTCGTCGGAGGCATTCTGATCACCCTCTCCCGGCGAGGTAATGACGACCACCACGAGGCCATCGGTGGTTTAGCCCGCGCCGAACGCCAAGCGGTCATCGCACGGGACCGGGCAAGCTGGCGCACCCCGGCCCTGGCCACCCTGCAACGCCCGGTGATGTCACCACTACGCAGGGCCGGGCTGCTCACCCTGCGCGGCTACCTGATCATCGCCGCCGCCTTGATCGTGGTGAAGATCGTCCAGACCGCCACCGGCGCCGGCAGCTGACAGAAAGGACCCGTGTACATGTACCGCGACGCACCCCCACCCCGGCGTCCATCGTCACCCGAGGCTGCGGGTGCGGGCCCGGTGAGCCCAGCTTCCCGCCCCCGCCTGCCAGCCAACCCCTCCTTGCGACAGACCGGTGTCCGATGAGCACGGTCGAGATGTTGTTGCGGCTGAGCACCGGGATCGGGCTGGGCACCGTCATCGGGTTCGAACGCCAATACCGGGCACGGATGGCCGGCTTGCGGACCAACGCCCTCGTCGCCGCCGGCGCCACCTTGTTCGTCTTACTGTCGGCCAACGGATTCTCCGGCACCACCGCCGACCCGACCCGGGTGGCCGCCCAAATAGTCTCCGGGATCGGCTTTCTGGGTGCCGGGGTGATCCTGCGCGACGGCCTCAACGTCCGCGGACTCAACACCGCCGCCACCCTGTGGTGCGCGGCGGCGGTCGGCGCCCTAGCCGGGGCGGGCATGTACCCCACGGCCCTGGCTGGCACCGTCGGCGTCGTCGCGGTCAACGTCGCACTGCGCGTCGTCGGTCGGGTCATCGATCGTCGACCCGACACCGGCGACGAGCAACCCACCAACTACGCCTTCGTCGCCGTCACCCGCGATGAGCAGGAAGCCCACGTCCGCGCCCTGCTCGTGCAGGCCTTGACCCGCACCGAATTCCGCGTCGTGTCCATTGCCAGCACCAATACCGGCAGCGACGGCCAGGTCGAGGTCCGCGCCGAACTCGTCGGCGATCACCGCGACGACCGCCAAATGGAGTCCGCCGTCAGCCGCCTCAGCCTCGAACCCTCGGTCACCGCCGTGCGCTGGGCCGCAGACACCTCCTAACCCGACAACATGACCGGGGCGGCTTCCACCTGCCGATTGACAAGCAGCGTCCCAAATCAGCTGTCTCGCATCTGCTTCGACACCTCGGGAGCGTCGAGGCCGAAAAGGTAGGCAGTCGCCGCCAACTGACCGGGCGCCGACTGCGGGAACGCGTGCGAATCGGAGGGCGCAGCGTCGTAATCGGCGCGCGCCTGCTCCACCGCTTTGTCCACGCGCATCAGATAACCCGGGTAAACCTGGGGTGAACAGCGTGGTCGCTGTGGGTTTTCCGTGCTCGCCCCTACCGGCCCTCGACACGCGTGTCCGCCACGGTCAACAAGGCATCTGTCACGTACGGATTCTTCTCCAACTCGTGTTCCAGCGCCCGCAGCCGGCGCCTGGCGTTGGACGTGGCACAGGTGGTGATGCTGCCTGACCGCGGCGCAAAAATTGCGTAACCGGCGTGCCGGCAGGGCGGTTCGAGCCAGGCGGTGATCACGTGAGTCAACGCAAAGCCGTGTGTCACGATGACGATGTGTTCGGTTGGGCGAGAAATAATTTCGGCTATCGCGGCACAGCTCCATTCGACGAGCTTGGCGTTGGCTTGTGCTCCGAGAATTCCTTCGTCGCACGACAGTCGATCGCCAACGGCCGCTGGCGGCGACATCCCGCCAGTCGAACTCGAGCAGCTTTACTACGATCACCACCGAATCCAGGGCACATCACAGTCTCCGGGCTCGCCGGGGCGATTCATCACGACGTTCAGGGTTCGCGAACAGTTCAAGGAGGAATGGTGAACGCGGTGCGGCAGGGTTGGAGACGGGTGTTGGCTGGAGTGTTGGTCGTGCTGACCGGTGTTGTCGTCGCGGCGGCGGCAGGGGTCGCGGCAACGCTGGGGACGGCCGCACTGATCACCACACCGGGAGTGTTTCTGGTCGCCGGGTTGGCCGTCTTCACTGCAGTGGTGTTCGGAACTGCTGTCGCCGGATTCCGAATCCTCCGAGCCGCACACCCGCTCGCCGGTGCGACGGTGACGGCAGCGGCCGTCACCGTGCTGACGCTGGCGGTGGCGAGCATGACTGTGCTACAGCCGTTTCCGATGCAGAGTGCCGGTCCCGCGCCGGCGAAGGTTCAGTTCTGGGAACTGTCCACGGGCACCCGGACCGCCTTTGTTCACGCGCCCGCGGCGCCCGGTTCGCCGCATCGGTCCGCGCCAGTGATCTTCCTGCACGGCGGTCCAGGTACACCGGGTGAGGGCATTCCCACCGGCGGAGCCGAACTCGCCGCAGACGGGTTCGAGGTGTACGCGTACGACCAACTCGGTGCGGGTCGCTCGACCCGGTTGGCCGACGTGACCGGGTACACGGTGGAGCGTCAGGTCACGGACCTCGAGGCGATCCGTCGCACCATCGGGGCCGAACAGCTCATCCTCGTCGGTCAGTCGTGGGGAGGCTCCCTTGCCGCGCAGTACCTGGCCGCGCATCCCGACCGGGTCGCGAAGGCGGTGTTCGTGGCTCCGGGCGCGATTTGGGGCGGCGGTTATGCCGAGGGGGATGTCGGCGAACCCTGGAAGGACATGACGCCGGAACAACAGTCGCGTTACGACGAGCTGACCGGCAGCCCGCGGATACTTGTGCAGGCACTGCTGATGGCGGTCAACGCGAACGCCGCGCACGCGCTGGTGCCCGATGCGGAGGCCGACTCATGGATGCACGCCGTCGCGCTCACCGGTCGCGACACCACTTCGTGCACTCACGCGATAGCCGCGCCGCCACACGACAACCCCCAGGGCTTCTACGTCAATCAACTCACCATCGCCGATTTCGACAAGATCCCGGATCCACGGCCGCAACTGCGCACCGTCGAGGTTCCCTCACTCGTCATGGCCCCGCAGTGCGACTTCATCCGCTGGGCCGTCACCCGGGAGTACCGAGACGTGCTGCCCCGCTCCACGCTCGTCGACGTCCCCAACGCTGGGCACGCCATTTCGTACGACCAGCCGGACGCGTTTGTCCGTTTACTCCGCGCATTCGTCCTCGACAAACCGTTGCCACTACCCGCGTACACGGCGCCCGAGCCACCCCCCGGACGCTGGACCCGCTGACGCGGAACCTTGGCGTACAGCCATTACGAGAAAAGAGAAGTCCTGGACTACGCCGGGACCTGCGGCGGCGTTGGCTATCTGTTGATCAACCCGGTGATGATCGGATCGGATTGCACCCGGTAACCCGCGATATGCCCGAGTGCCATGTTGAGGGCCAGTTCGAGGGGACGGGCGCTGCGCGTGGTCTGCGCCATCAGCAGTCCGCCCTGCAGTGCGCTCATCATGGTCAACGCGAGTTCGTCAGGGTCGGCTTCGGGGACGAGCTCGCTGTTGTCGCGCATCACCGCCAAGCCTTTGGATAGATATGACTGCCATTCGGCGAAAGACCGCGCAAGCTCGATGCGCGCGGAGTCGGATCGGTCGGCGAGTTCGCTCACTAGGGAGCCGAGGGGGCAGCCGCCGATGCCTTGTGTTGTGCGGGTCATGGCGACGAGGTGATCGCACCAGCGCTGCAGACCGCTCCAGGACGTGACCTCGTGTAGCCGCGGCTCCTGTGCGGCGATGATGCGGCCGAGCTGGGTCTTGATTACCTCGCTGATGAGGGCGTCTTTGTCGGCGAAGTAGTGGTAGAGCTGCGACCTGCTGGTGGCACTGGCCGTCATGACTGCGTCCAGGCTCGTTCCTGCCACGCCGCGCTGGCGGACCAGAGATGTGGCTTCGGCCACGATGCGGGCCTTGGTGACCGCTCCGCGGGCCGTGAGCCGCGGGGGTTGACCACTCTCTTTCGACGCCATGGCCGGACAGTATTCGAATTGGAATTGTCAGTCCACTTTTTCCTCAGCATGATCCCTACGTGTGGCTCAACGCATCACCCGGGAAGTATTTCGATATCGCGCCCCAACGATGGCCGACCGTTCCCGTGATTGAGATAGCCGCGAAAAGTGACTAACCAACTGGGAGGAACTTGTGAATCACCTGCAAGATGCCAAGGTATTGAAATACAACTCGATGTTTCTCGGCGTGTTCATGTTCATGTTCGGGTTCTTGAAATATTTCGAGCCGTTTCGCACCATGTTCGACGTGCAGATCACCGAAAGTGACCTGCCACGACTCAGCATCCCCCTGGGCAAAGTAGGCGAAATGGCCATCGGCGTTGGCCTGCTGTTACCGGCATGCTTCCGGCACAAGATTCCAAACCTCTATCGCCCCATCGTGTTCGTCGCCTCAGCCGGGCTCGTGGTCAACATGGGAGTTGCGACCTACGTGCACGTACAACCCAATGTTCCGGCAAACGTCCTGCCCCTCGGGATCAAAACCCCATTCATCCCGCTGTTCGTCATGTTCTTGGCGGTCGTGAATATCTACCAAGCCTGTCGAGGCCATAGCCGCCGGTTCCACGGACGAGCCGAGCCCGCGCAGCCATGAACTGCTGGTGTCGGGACGGCCGAGCCGTCAGATCCGGTTACCTCTGGTCTGGTCGGCGGGAATCGGCCGACCGAACGTGATGGTCGGACAATCGCCTTTCAGCACGACGGTCGCTTCCACCTCGTACACCTCCGCTATGACCGCGGGAGTCAGGACGACCGAGGGCGGTCCGGCGACATGCACCCGGCCACAGCGCAGCACAACGAGCTCTTGGCAGTACTTTGCCGCCAGATTGAGGTCGTGGAGCGCCATCACAGTGGTGGTGTCTGCCGCGGCCACCAATTCCAGCAGCTCAAGCTGGTGGCGGATGTCGAGGTGGTTGGTCGGTTCGTCTAGCAGCAGTTCGGTGGGCTCCTGCGCCAATGCCCTGGCGATCTGAACTCGTTGACGTTCACCTCCCGACAGCGTCGAGTACCGCCGATTCAGGAGATCAGCCACACCTGTTGTGACAGCAGCAGATTCGACGACCTTCCGATCCCGTACCGACATTGGCGCCCAGGCCGGACGATGCGGAAGACGCCCGAGATCCACCACGTCACGCACTGTCGGATCCTGGTCGGTAGCGGCATCCTGATCCACCACCGCGAGCCGGCGCGCAATTCGACGGCGATCCAATGCTGCGACGTCGAGGTCATCGAGCTGGACGACTCCTGAGGAGGTGGCCCGCAACCCAGCCAACAACTTCAGCAGCGACGATTTGCCCGAGCCGTTCGGGCCGAGAAGACCGACCGTGCTGCCAGTGGCGACGGAGATGTCGACACCGTCGACGATGAGCTTGTCACGGACTCGCCAGGACACCCGACTGGCGCGCAGACTCACCCGACCCTCCTACGCCGCAGCAAGATGACGACGAACGCAGGTACACCGACGATGGCCGTCGCAACCCCAACCGGCAGTTCCTGCGGTGCAATGACGAGGCGCGCAGCGGTGTCCACCCAGACGAGGAAGATGGCACCGAGGATCGTCGCGGTCGGCACCAGTACGCGATGACGTGTGCCCACCAGTGCCCGTGCTGCATGTGGGAGTACAAGACCTACGAAACCAATTGCACCCGAGGTGGACACGATAACTGCCGTCACCAATGCCGTTACCACCAACAACACCAGCCGGACCCGCGCCACAGACACGCCCAGCGATGCGGCGGCATCCTGACCGAAAAGGAAGGCATCCAATGTGGCCGCGGACGCCCAACAGACCGCTACCCCCAGAGCCACCAGCCCGCCACAGAGGGCAACGTCACTCCACGACGCGCTGCTCAACGAACCAAGCAACCAGAACAACACGCCGCGGGTCTGCTCGGCATCTGCCGAAGTGAATACGATGAACGACGTCAGTGCTGAAAACAACTGCGTGACTGCGACTCCGGCCAAGATCATTCGGTCCATTCCGCTCCCCGCCGCGACGGCAAGCAATAGGACCAGGCCGAAGGCGACGACTGCCCCGACGAACGCGCCCGCTGCCAGTCCGATTGCGCCCGCACCGATGCCGAGCACAACGATCGAGACCGCCCCGGTCGACGCACCGGAAGCCACACCGAGGATGAACGGATCGGCCAACGGGTTACGCAGCAGCGACTGCAGTATCACCCCGCACAGAGCCAGCCCCGCGCCGCAGGCGGCCGCCAGCAGAGCGCGCGGCAATCGCAGCTCCCAGATGATGTTCTGCTGCAACATCGTCAACTGTGAGCGCGGGCCGCCGAGCCGTTCCAGGACCGCCGCGTAGGCGTCGCGCGGTCCGAGGTCCGACGGTCCGATAGTGGTCGCCACGCCGATCGAGATCAGCAGCAAGACCACCCCGACCGGCCAGACGACGGTTGGCGACGGGTGTCGTCGCGTTAGCATCATCGATCAGGGGGTCAAGCCGTGTTCGCGCAATCCGGCGACCACGGTCTCCATGGCGTCGACGATCCGGATCGACGGGTTCAGTTCGGCTCCGGCGAGCGCGATGTACCGCTTGTTCTTCACCGCCGTCATCTCGCGCGTCACTGGATTCGATTCCAGGAAGGCGATTTTCGCAGCAGCGCTTTCGGCAGTCTGACTCTTGCGGGTGAGGTCGCCGAGGATCAGAACGTCTGGGTCACGCTGCGCCACGGTCTCCCAACTGATTTGGGGCCAGTCTTCCCTGGCATCATCGAATGCGTTCTTCAGGCCGAGGGTGCGCGAGATGATGCCAGGGCCACCGCAGCACCCCGCCAAATACGGTGACTCGGAGTTGGCGAACCAGTACAGCGCCGTCGTGCCGTCGGCAGGCTTGGTCGCCGCGAGGGCGGCGAGGCGGTCCTTCATGTCGGCGATGATTGTGTCGCCCTCGGCCCGGCGGTTGATCAGCGCTGCGAGGTCGCGGATCTCAGTGAAGACAGCGTCGATTTCCAAGGTGCTGGAGCGCGCGCCGTCGGAGCTACCCGCCTCCTTCGTGCACTCGACGGCCGATACGTACGCGGGCACACCCAATTTTTGGAGATCCTCAGGCGTGGTGACGCCGCCAGCGCCGAGCGTGTCCGGAAATGACGCCGTCACCAGGTCCGGCTCGGCGTCCAACAACGCTTCATACGACGGCGCCTGGTTTGCCAGGCGCTTGACGCGGGCGTTGTCAGCCTCGAGTGACGTTTTGATCGGATCGGTCCATCCCGCGGACCCGACCATGCGATCGGCCGCACCCAGTGACAGCAGCATCTCGGTGCTGCCCTGGTTGAGGGACACAATCCGTTCGGGTGGTCGCTGAACGGTCACCTCACGCCCGCAGTTCTCGATGGTGACGGGGTAACCAGCCTGCACCGTGTTCGTTGCCTGTTCAACAGCGGGGCTGCAGCCGGACAGCAGTGCTGCCAGGAGCGGAACGGTGATCGAAGCACGAGGGTAGGAGCGCATGACGATCCTTCGCATCAGGGGTCCAGTCAGCGAGACCCGATGGGTAGCCCTGCGGGAGGACCGCAGGCGCCAGCAGGTCTTCGGACTCAGGGGTCGTCCTCGGCGGGCCGCCTTCCCAGAAGCGTCGCTCCCAGTGGCTCTCAACGATCGAGTGGCCCGCCTTGTGTTCCCTATACCGCTGCGCGTCAGTCCCGGATTCTCACCGGGTTCCCTACTCCTCACGGAGGTGACTGGCGTACTCAGCCTAGTCACAGCGCGCAGCGGGCCGGGGGTCTATCGGTGGCGGCTCGATCCGAGGGCCAGCGCGGCGGCCTGACTACTCGGGGAATACCACCAGGGTGGACACTATGACGTGGCCCTTTCTGCAACAGTGTTCAAAGTCGAACTTGGCGTCTCCGATGTCGATCACGGTTACTACGCCGATCACACGCTGACCGTGGCCCGTCATCCCAGTGAGACCGATGAGCGGATGGTGGTGCGGTTGTTGGCGTTTGGGCTGCGCGCACATCGGCTCAGCGACGTCGACGGTGAGTTGGCATTCGGGGCGGGCCTGTCCACCCCTGGCGTCCCGGACTTGCGGCTCGCGGACTACACAGGCCGGATCCTGGAGTGGATCAACGTTGGCCAGCCCGATGAACGCGCCTTGGGCAAAGCGGCCAGCCAAGCCGACCAGGTGCTGCTGTTCCCCTTCGCCGCCGGCGTGGCCACCTGGTGGCGCACCGTGGGCCCCAAAGTGGCGGGGCTGCCGAACCTGTCGGTGGTGCAGATACCACACGCACCGGTGCAGCAACTGGCCCAGACTGTCGATCGACGGGTCTCGGCGCAGGTGATGGTGATGGAAGATCAGGTGACGATGACCGTGGGCGGTGTCGACGTCACCTTCACGCCCGAGCCACTGGAGTAAACGTCAGAGCCCGCGGTGCTGCGCTCCTACCGCACGCGCGAGCCGGTGAATATCGTCGTCAGCAGCAAAAGGGTGTTCCCGGCCAACAGATGTGGCTTCTATTCGCGCGCTCGGCATCCCGCCCATGCCGGTTGATTCCGGCTCGCGGTGTCCGCACGCCCACGTGGCCGTGGACGCCAGCGCGGGCATCACGACGGGGATCTCCGCCGCGGATCGCGCGGAAACCATTCGGCTGCTTAGTAACTCAGTCAGCGGGCCGCAAGACTTCATCAGGCCGGGCCACGTCCTGCCTGTGGTCGCGGAGTTGATCCCGTCGTCGGCGACAGCAAATGTCGCCCCGGTGTTGTCGTCGCTAGCCGGTGCCTCGCCGCCAGCCACGCCGATCAAACGGGCGTGAGCGCGGGTCGGCATCGGCACTCGCCGCTGTAGGAATCTGAGGCGCAGGATCAGCACCTTCGAGCGCAAGTTACGGTACGTACTGTACTGTTATGGCATGACTATCACATGGCCTGACTCCCTCCCCGTCGTCCAAGTACGGATCGCGCGTCCAACCGCCCGTCTCGACCAGGTCGTCGCCTTCTACCGCGACCTCATCGGGCTTCCCGAGTTGTACCGATTCGTCGGGCACTCCGGGTACGACGGCGTGATGCTCGGACTCCCCGGTGCCGACTACCACCTCGAGTTCACCTCACACGAGGCCGGCAGTCCCTGTCCGGCTCCGTCCGAGGAGAACCTGTTGGTGTTGTACTTCTCCAGTGACTCCGCCATGTACGGCGTGATCGAACGATTCGGCGAGGCTGGGCACAAACCCGTCGAGGCGGAGAATCCGTACTGGAATCAGGTTGGCGCCATGACGTTCGAAGATCCCGACGGCTGGCGAGTGGTCCTGGTGCCGAGACCGGTCTTCTGATGGCGCGGAGCAGAAACACCGACATCGACGACGCGGTACTGGGCGCCACGCTCGAGTTGTTGGGAGAACTCGGCTACGCGGATCTGTCCATCGGCCAGGTCGCCTCTCGCGCCGGGGTACATCGCCCGGCGGTGTATCGACGATGGCCGTCCAAGCGGCATTTGATCGTCGACGCCGTCGTCAGTGAACTCGGCGTCGCGCCCACTCCTGACACCGGTGACCTCAGGGCCGATCTGATCGTCGGCATCACGACACTGGCCACTGCGCTGGGGGGTACGACCCTGGGCGCAATCCTGCCGGCGTTGGTGTCAGATCTGGCCCGCGATCCAGACCTGTCCGAGGACTTTCTTCGCAGGGTGTTCGTTCCACGGCGAGAATCCACCGCTCGAACTCTCGAATCCGCGCGACAGCGGGGCGCGATCCGGGAGTCGTTCGACATGGAGTTCGTGCTCGATGCGCTTGCCGCACCGGTGTACTACCGAGTTCTGTTCCGGCACTTACCAGTCGACGCCGCCCTTGCAACCCAAACCGTCGATGCCGTTCTGGCTGCGCTCACTGTGGACGGCGTTCGCTGACAGCGGCACACACCGGTATCTGGCCCCGAACCCTTGTGCTCTCCGCTGGCTGGTAAATGGACCTTACGGCAGCGGTAACGGGACTACCGCCAGAACTCCCATGCCCCATGGCGCCGCGACCGCAGCGGCAAACCGCCAGGCCATCTCCTCCTCGACTTTTCGGTCCTTCGGCTCCCGCAGTAGCGGGCGGACGATCATGACCACGAGAAGCGCCACCACGGGAAAGATGATTGTCCTACGCCGGCTCAGGCGCCTGCGGCCGTCAGCCATTCACTGTAGAAGAGCGCGATTCCCAGGCCGCAGGCGATGGCGGTGATCAGCCAGAATCGAATGGCCAGTGTAGTTTCCGGCCAGCCCATCAGTTCGAAGTGATGGTGAATCGGAGTCAACCGAAACACTCGTCGGCCCGTCGTGCGGAACGCTGCAACCTGGATGACCACCGAGGTCACCTCAGCCACGAACAGTGCGCCCAAGATGATGGCCAGGACTTCGGTGCGACTGGTCACCGACAGCCCGGCGATAATGCCGCCCAGCGCTAAGGAGCCGGTGTCACCCATGATGATCTTGGCGGGTGTGGCGTTCCACCAAAGGAATCCGATGCAGGCGCCGGCCGTTGCGGCGGCGACGATGGCCAAGTCGAGAGGATCCCGGACGGGGTAACAACCGGGTCCCGGGGCGAGGGCACATGCGTTTCGGAACTGCCACAGGGTGATCAGCACGTAGGCAGCTGCCACCATTGCCATCGCACCTGCGGCGAGCCCGTCGAGGCCGTCTGTGAGGTTGACGGCGTTCGACCATGCCGAGACGACGACGATGCAGAACAGCACGAACACCCCGGGCGGCAGTGTGACCGTGGCGATTTCGCGAACGTAGGACAGCTCAGCGCTGCCTGGAGTGAGACCGTCGGCGTTGCGGAACTGCAGCGCGAGAGTGCCGAAGAGCACCGCCGCGATGAGTTGTCCTGCGCTCTTGGCTCTCTTGTTCAAACCGAGGTTGCGAGCGCGCCGCAACTTGATGTAGTCGTCGGTGAAGCCGACCGCACCTAGGGCGGTGGCCAATCCGAGGACGAGCAGTCCCGATGCTGACGGGCCTTCACTACCGAGAGCGAGGCCCACGACGTTGGTGCCGAGGTAGCTTGCCCAGATCGCGGCCAGGATCGCGAGACCGCCCATCGTCGGCGTGCCCCGCTTGCGTTGGTGGCTTTTCGGGGCGTCGTCGCGGATCTCCTGACCGAACCCCAGCCGGGTGAACACCCGGATCAACACCGGAGTCAGCAGAAGCGCGACCGCCAGCGCCAAGCCCGCGGCGAGAAGTATCTGCCTCATAGGCCGAAGCTGTCACGCGCACAGTGTGATCGAAAGCAGCTGCACCGCAGCAGACCAGAATCCCCCACCGGGGAAGTATGGCGGACTCCTGGCGCGCCCACCTCATCCGCTGCATCTCGCTTCTAGAGATTCGAGATCGATCGGATCTTGCCTCGAATCTGCCCGCCTGGTGAGTTGATCGCTGACCGAGTCGTTCACGGCTTATGTTGATCAGCGTGAGCAGTATCAGAGGGACCAACAACGAGCCGGGTGGTGAGTGGTTGGAGCCGCCGAATTCGATCTCGGGACGACGTGCTGTTGACCGCGGACCTCGAGACATCACCGCAGCGGTGCGGTCAGCCGGGCCGCGCGGAGTGAACGCGCGGGACTTAGGACGCAGTTACGGCGACCCGGCGCGTAACGGCAGCGGCTTGCTCATCGATGGGACCCCCTTGAACCGCATTCGCAGCATCGACCCTGATACGGAGATCGCCGACGTCGACAACGAGGTGAGTCTGAATGCGCTGATCAAAGCGGTCGACTACCTCTCCCGGAACGTCGATCACCTCGGTGTCTACACCCCTCGGCGAGTGACACTGTCGTTGTCGTAGCTGAAGTCCGTTGTGTTAGTTGAACTCTGGATGCCAACGTCTCTAGCAAAGTGAGAATCAATGACCAGGTCGGGTTGCCTGCCCCGCGAATCGGGAAGTCCTGCGCTCAAAGCCAGCAACGCACAGTGGATGTGTCGCCTGGTGATTACGGTGGCCCTCGCGGCCGCCGCCGTGGCTTGCGGGAACCATGCGCCACCGGCATCAGCGAGCCCACAGTGGTGCCCGGACATTCCCGGCCATGTCACCGAATGTGGCGTCCTGACGCGACCGCTGGTCGACGGTAAGCCCGAGCTGGGCACCGTCGATGTCGGCTATGCGTTGGTTCGGCATAATGGCGACAACGCCTCCGCTGCCGGCACTCTCATGGCCAACCCCGGCGGGCCGGGGGTGCCGACGATCGCCTACGGGACCGATGTAGCGGCGACGACGGAGAGCCTGCTCGCCGACTACGACGTGCTGTTGATAGATCCCCGCGGGACCGGTGTGTCCACGCCGTTGGACTGCGGTGTCGACGAGCTCGCATTCGAAGTTGGTACACGCGAATTCCAGCGGTCCACTGTGGCGCGCTGCGCAGAGAGGCTAGGTCCACGCGCTGCCGGATACACCTCAGCCGCCACAGCCGACGATTTCGACTCCGTGCGCGACCATCTCGGTATCGACAGGGTCATCGGGTACGGATCCTCCTACGGCACCTACCTGATGACCGTATACGCGCAACGACACCCGGAGCGCGTCCAATCCGTCGTGCTAGCCGGCGCCTATCCGCTGCACTTCGACCCACTTCAGCGGCCCAACGCCGAGGCCGTTGATCTGACGCTGCGCAGAATCTGCGAGCGCAGCCACGCGTGCGACGGTGAGGTTGCCGTGAGCGACTTACGCACGGTGACAACCCGACTGCGCGCCACACCCATCACGGTCGGCCAAATCTTGATGACGGAAGGCGAATTCGGCAACCTCGTCTTCGAGGGAGCGACCAGTGATGTCGGTAGCGATCCCGCGGAGATGACACCGCTGGGCCGGTTACCCGCAGCGCTGCATGCTGCAGCGCATGGCGACGACGCAGCTCTGCGCGCCGTGCTGAGCGACATCGCCGCCGCCGACAGGGATTCGGACGACAACGACGATCTCTACGTCGCGGTGGCGTGTAGCGACTACCTGACGCTGTGGTCCCCTGGCGCCGATACCGCGACGCGCGACGCCGAGTACCACCGTGCGCTAGCCGCATCAGGCGAACTCGGGTCGTTCAGCGGGCAAGGCTTCGCCGAGGCTCAACACGACGGAGGCGACGTCTGCATCAGATGGCCCGGAACGCCTCACCATCAACGTCCCGATGAAGCCCGCGAGCCGCTACCCGGGGTACCTGTTCTTGTGCTGTCCGGGGATCTGGACGCAATCACCCCCGATGCAAACGGCCGGTTGGCGAGCCTGCAGTACCCGCGCAGCACGTTCGTCGAAGTCCCGAACCTGGGTCACACACCCGACAATGAACCCAGCGGGTGCGTCGCCGGCGTCATCGAAAAGTTCCTGCGCACAGGCACGACCGGTAGTTCGACCGAGTGCCTGGACCACATCCCGCCCATCAAAGTCGAACCGGTCCACTAACAGCTTGTCGCGGAGGTCGACGTGCGCAGACGCGAGTGGATCCGTAGGCAGACTGAGAGTCTGCCGATTGCCCGCCGTTCACCCGGCGGTGGACAGGGCTGTGAACACTTCACCCATTCCTTGGTTGAAGGAGAACGACTGAGGCGCGGATAGCGTGTGGGCGCCGGTGTAACTGTTCTCGTCGGAGAACAACGTTCCCGTCCGATGTCGATCACGGTTACTACGCCGATCACACGCTGACCGTGGCCCGTCATCCCAGTGAGACCGATGAACGGATGGTGTTGCGGTTGTTGGCGTTTGGGCTGCGCGCACACCGGCTCAGCGACGTCGACGGTGAGCTGGCATTCGGGGCGGGCCTGGCCGGACTGGTCACCGCCGGCGAGCTCGTGGAGCGGGGCAATATTGGGCACGGCAGTGGGCGAACGCCCATGTGGATTTCGCCGCCGTCGATAACCGCGCCTGGTGCACGCACGAGTGATCACCAGTTCGCCTCGACGCTCCTCCCCCTCTCGGTGCCGCGTGGCCCTTGACTCGGGTGGGTCAGTGCGCAAGCTTGAGCCCGACCACGCCTCCGATGATCATCACCAAGAACGCCGCCTTGAGAAGCGACGCCTGCTCGTTCCCCGTGGCCATCGCGTAGACCACGGTCAGGACCGCACCGATTCCCACCCAGACGGCGTATGCGGTCCCAACCGGCAGGTCCCGCAACGCGTAGGCCAATCCAGCCATGCTGGCGACGAGCGCCATCAAGAACACCACGCTCGGCCACGGCTTGCTGAACCCCTCGGACTTGTCGAGGGCAGTTGCCCAAACGGCTTCTAGGACACCCGACACGACCAGCGCTATCCAGGACATGAGAATCTCCCTGGGCCGTCTTGTCGCACACCGGGTACGGCACCCATCGTCCGGAAGCCCTCGTTCAGGCTCTGGTGCGAATATGTCACATCGGCACTCGGGTGGCAAAGAGGAACCCGTCTTACCTCGCAACGTTGGCGGGCGCTCGCTTCATGAGGGGCCCAATGTCGAAGACGCTGTGTCGCAGAATCTTTAGCCTAGCCGGTCTCTTCATGAAGACGATGGGCGAAGCTAAGCCTGGCCTGGCGTTGGACTTGCGTAATTCCAAGACAACGCTCTCACCGGAGTCACCCGGATGTAGGCGGCGCCCGGCCTCGGTGCGGTGGGCCATTCGGACTCTGGCACGCCCCGCGCCCGGGCACCTTCTCTCGCGAGCTCGAGTGCTTCGCTTCGTTCGCGAACGATGCGGGCGTGACCTTGGAACATCACTCCCCGAATATCTGCCATGCTCGATCCGTCTTCGAGCAAGACACTCACGTTCTGGTTGCCTTCGACGTTGGCAACTTTGCGTGTTCCGTCTCGCACACCCATGATGATGTCGCGGCCAAGGCGAAAGTATCCGAGAGGTACCGTGTGCGGGAATCCATCCTCGTCGATCGTGCTTAGCATCGCCCAGCCCGGGCGGCTATCAAGAAACGCCTCAATTTCTTCGTCGCTCAATTTTCGTGGCATGAAGCGAGGTTAACAAGAGCGAAATCGGCGCTGGGCGTGACGGTTCGGGGTGAACCGGGCTTCAGACCGCTGCCCAACCCCCATCGACCGACAGGATGGCGCCATGAATGTTCGTGGCGCCCTCGCCCGCCAAGAACACCACGGCCGCAGCCACCTCGTCAGGCGTGCTCATTCACCGTGAAGGGACGCCTGCGAGCACCGGCGCCAAGTGGTCTGCGTATTGCGCTCGGTAGCGATGGGCCGGGCGCGACAGCATTGACCCGCACACCGTGGGGACCGTACTCCGCGACCCACGATTTGGTCAGCGAGTGGTTCGCCGCCTTGGTAGCGCTGCACCGACCCGTCAGCCCCATTGAACCCGCGATGTTGACGATGACACCGTCGCCGCGGCGCACCATCCGCGGCGCCAATTAAAGCCAGCCAGTAGGAACGGTGCGACGACGTTGGTACGGAGCGACTCCAACAGCGCCTTCTTGTCGATTTCAGCTGTGGAGTAGGCATTCCCGATATTCCGCCATTGTTGACCAGGATGTCGATCCGGCCACCAGCCGACTCGACCGCGGCGTCGGAGACGCGGCGGACCTCGGCTTGGCCGACGCCGAGATCACCTGCGACGAAAGCTGCTTCACCTCCGGCGGCACGAATATCACCGCCGACGGCGTCGCCACGGACTTTGTCGCGGCCAGTGACCACGACGAAGGGCTCCGGCGGCGGCAAGCGCCTTGGCGATGGACTTTCCCACGCAGCCCGTGGAGCGGCGTGCTCGACGCCATCGCCCACGCTGCACCTCGAAGAAGCCGAGCACGCGCACCTGCACGACCTGGCGCACGCAGCCAACACGACCCGAACACCCGCCGCCGGGCCGCCCCCAAGTGAATCGCACCGTCGTCCAGCGCATTCTCGACGGCATCGCCGCCATGCCCGCCATCGTCATAGACGTCTGCTCGGACCTGCTGTCGGCCAACCGTATCGGTTATGCGCTGCACTCACCGGTGTTCGACGACGACCCAACACGCCCAGTCAGGTAGCGGTGATCGCCGGGGAGTTGTTTACCAGCCACGTTCGGCGAGTCGGTGTGGCTGTGCGATGTCTTCGACGTTGATGCCGAGCAGGGCCTCCCCCGACGCGGGCGACACCCTTCGCCGACACGTCGAGATCGTCGTAGCCGGTGATGACCGGGGCGCACCGTGGCCGCACCGACTCGTTACGTGGGGCATCAGGGCATTACGACGTGTCAGCGGACCTGCTGAGGGTCCGCAGAGCCGCCCCGTACTGCGAACGAAATGAGTCCCGGGGAGCGTGGCAATTCTGTGGTCACACGAGACTGCCGGAACGCGTCGATGGCAAGGGCGGCAAAGCGTCGGGCCGCGGCCTCTCGGTCAGAAGGCGGCGTCGAAGATAGTCCACGCCCGGCCAGCAGGACGAGCACGAGGTCGTCGATGACGAAGTCGTGGCGCAGCTCGCCAGCCACCTTGGCACGTTCGGCCAGCTGTGCAAGCATGCGCAGCAGCGAAGCGCGGTGGGCGGCCAACGTGTCGATCTGAGGGCTCGCGGACATGAACGCATCCACGAAGCCCTGGTTCCGGCTGTTGAGGGCACTGATCCGTTCGATGACCGAGCAGAACCCTCGCCACGGGTCGGGATCGGCGCAGCCGTCGTCCACGATGCCTTGACACGATCGCATTTCGTCCGCGAAGGCCGCGTCGACCAAGGTCTGCTTCGTCGGGAACCGTCGATACAGGGTTGCCGGGCCGACTCCGGCGCGTCGTGCGACCTCGCGCATCGTGATCTCTATTCCCCGCTCCGAGAACAGTTGTCGCGCGACCTTGACTACCCGGTCGCGGTTGTCCTGTGCGTCGGAACGGAGCATGTGAGGCAATCGATCGGTCATGGTTCTCACTTCGCGGAAGTGGACGCAGGCGTCCATTAACGTCGCAACGGTACCGCAGACAACGCGGAGCGAGACGGAGGCGATGGTGCGAGCAGTGGTGATCCAGGACTTCGGCGACCCGAGCGGCATGGCGGTGATCGAGGCACCGTCTCCAGTTCCGACAGCTGGACAAGTAGTCATCATGACCGAGTCGATCGGAGTCGGCGGCGTCGATGCCGTGATTCGCCGTGGGACGCTGGGCGGGTATGGGTTCTCCGAGGGACTGGTCCCCGGCAGCGAGATCGCGGGCATAGTCACAGCGGTTGGCGCTGGCGGAGACCAGTCGTGGGTGAGCCAGCGTGTGTGGGCGTTCACCGGCACCGGTGGCGGCTACGTCGAGCAGGCGGTTGCGCGCACCGACGACATCGTCGCGCTGCCGGTCGGCCTATCGTCGAATGACGCCGTGACGCTGGGTAGCTCGGCGACCGTCGCGCACTTCGCACTAGCCCATGCGCACTTCGCGCCTGGTGAGTCCGTGCTCGTGCGCGGTGCGGCGGGCAGCATCGGCATCGCGACAGTGGAACTCGCGGCGCGCGGTGGAGCGAGCGCAGTCGCGGTGACGACGTCATCGCTGGAGCGCGGCACACGACTCCGCAACCTGGGAGCGACGCACGTGCTCGACCGCGCCGGAGAAGGCGATCGAGCTGCACCGAAGTCCTTCGACGTGATCATCGACATCGTCGGCGGGGCAGACTTGCCTGCGTTCATCGACCGACTCGCGCCGAACGGACGCTTGGTAGTCGCCGGAGTGGTGGCCGGGCTACCGCCGGCGGACTTCGGCATGCGGCTTATCGAGGCGGGCGCCTTCCAGCAGTCCCGCTCGATCGCCACGTTCAGCCTCAATACAGTCCCGGCCTCCGCCACAGCTGCAGTTCGGGCCGAGCAGTTCGCAGCAGCAGTGCGCGGCGAACTGCACGCCGTCGTGCACGAGGTCCTGCCCCTGGAACTGGCTGCCGAAGCGCACCGCCAGATGGACCTAGGCCGTGTGTTCGGGCGGATCGTCCTCACACCCTAAGCTCCGACGAGTGCATGACTGTGTAGATGCATGCGACGACCGGGATGGGCGATCCACCCTGCGCCCAGTCAGAGCTGCGGGTTTCCCCGCCAGAAGTGGTTGGGCGACTTCGACTTCGAGGCCACCGGCGACTGGATCGCCAAGGGCCAATCCCTGTGCCTGATCGGTGACTCGCCTGTGCGCCACGATCGTCCATCGGCTCACCTTCGGGGGCGGCCTTATCGAGACCGGCACCCACTCCTACCGCTTAGCCCACACCCGCGCGCTCGCCAAGTAGAGGTCAGACCCTCTCGCCCAACGCAATACGCAACCGGGTCAGTGCATTCATCAAGCTGATGCTCGCGGTGAGGTCGACCAAATCCTTCTCCGGGAACACCTGGGCCAGTCTCGCCCGCAGATCTTCGAGATCCCCGGACGGGGTAGTCAACGCCTCAGTCCACTCCAGGACGAGCAGCTGCTTGGCATCAAACGCAGACGAATGGCGCCAACCTGGGATTTTGTCGATGACCGACTGATCCACACCCATCTGCCGAAGCTCCCCCGAGTGAAAAGCGCAGCAGTAGGCACATCCGACGAGCTGGGCAACACGGAGCTCGGCCAATGCGACCAGCGCCTCGTCGATCTCGGAGACACGAATGGCGTGGTGAGCCTTGTACAGGTGGCCGATCACGTCCTTGGAGACCGACTTGTAATCCACCGAAATTCGCTCCTTGAGCCCGCGCCCAGCGCCGCTCGCTGGATGGTCGCCTGGGCCAACCCTCAGACGGCGTGCAATATTCCTGGGGCCAATTCTGAACGCCCCGGTGGGCACGGCGACTGGCGCAGGTGGGATACCACCGGGAAGCACCGTTTGGACGCATCGCCTACTACGCTCAACTCCAGGCGTCCCAGCCAGCGATATCTCAACCATGAAGCCGGCATCAAACCCGGGATGGTTCACGTTTCTTGTCCCGTTGCGTTCCCCTGAACTGCGATGTCGCCGGTTCCTGAAAAGTAGACCGCTGAGGGTCCCGCAATCTTGACCCACCTGGTGGTTTTTTGGAGGGATGCGTTCGGTGGAGGATTGGGCAGAGATTCGGTTGTCGCCGGTTCCTGAAAAGTAGACCGCTGAGGGTCCCGCAATCTTGACCCACCTGGTGGTTTTTTGGAGGGATGCGTTCGGTGGAGGATTGGGCAGAGATTCGGCGGTTGCATCGGGCTGAGGGGGTACCGATCCGGGAGGTGGCCCGCCGGTTGGGTATCGCTCGGAATACGGTGCGGGCGGCTTTGGCTGCAGAACGGCCGCCGCAGTATGAGCGCAAGCCGCGCGGCTCGGTCGCGGACGAGTATGAACCGCAGATTCGGGCGTTGCTGGACGAGTGGCCGAAGATGCCCGCGCCGGTGATCGCTGAGCGGATCGGCTGGCCGTATTCGATTTCGCCGTTGAAGAAGAAACTGCAGAAGATCCGGCCGGAGTATGTGGGCGTCGACCCGGTCGACCGGTTTGTGTATCGGCCTGGAGAGATCGCCCAGTGCGATCTATGGTTTCCCGCACCCAGGATCGCGGTCGGCGATGGGCGAGAGCGCGTTTTGCCTGTGTTGGTGATGGTCTCGGGGTTCTCCCGCACGATCGGCGCGGTGATGCTGCCCTCGCGCCAGGCCGGGGACATCTTGTCGGGCATGTGGTTGTTGATCTGCCGATGGGGGCGAGTACCGAAAACCCTGGTGTGGGACCGAGAAGCGGCGATCGGCGGCACGGGTCGGGTCTCGACAGCCGCAACCGCGTTCGCAGGGACGCTGGCCACCCGAATCCATTTGGCTCCACCGCGCGATCCAGAATACAAGGGCATGGTGGAGCGGGCCAACGGATATCTGGAAACCTCGTTCCTACCCGGACGACGATTCGTCTCACCGGTCGACTTCAACGGCCAGATCAAAGAATGGCTGGAATGGGCCAACACCCGCACCGTCCGGTCGATCGGGGCACGGCCGGTCGACCTGTTCGAAACGGACTGCCAGGCAATGCTGGAACTGCCGCCGATGGTTCCGCCGATCGGTCTGACCCACCGCATCCGGCTTTCCCGCGACTACTACGTGCGCGTTGACGCGGTGGATTACTCGGTCGATCCACGGGTGATCGGCCGGTTCGTCGATATCACCGCCTCTCTGGAGGACGTGGTGGTGCGCTGTGACGGCCAGGTGGTGGCACGCCACGCTCGTTGTTGGGCTGCTCACGCGACCGTCACCGACGCGGCACACGTCAGCATCGCTGCTGGGTTGCGCAACGCTCTTGCTGATCAGCGACGCCGGCGGGAGGCGGCGACACGCCGTCACCATGATGGGCACCCGGTGGCGCTGCGCGCTCTACCGGATTACGACGCCCTATTCGGCGTCGATTTCGATTCCACCCCAACAACAGTGAGGAATAGTTCATGACCCCATCCGTAAAGGCCTCCACGCAACGGACTGGCGAGACCACCACCACCACGCCGTTGCCGGCCGATGCGCCGCCGCTGGCTGCGGTGCCCGCTGATGGCTTGCCCTCGATGCTGGCCTATCTAACCCGTGTCTTGAAAACCCCCACAATCGGGCGGTGCTGGGAAGATCTGGCCGGGCAGGCTCGTGACGAAAACTGGTCCCACGAAGAGTATTTGGCGGCCTTGCTGCAACGGCAGGTCGCTGACCGGGAATCGGCTGGTTCCATAATGCGGATCCGAACTGCACATTTCCCGCAGATCAAAACCTTGGAAGACTTCAACCTCGACCACCTGCCGTCACTGCGTCGAGATGTTCTGGCCCACTTAGCCACAGGCACCTTTGTGCCCAAGGCTGAGAATGTTGTCCTGCTCGGTCCGCCCGGGATCGGCAAGACGCATATCGCGATCGGGCTAGGAGTAAAGGCCGCCCACGCTGGCTACTCGGTGTTGTTCGATACTGCGTCAAACTGGATCGCCAGGCTCTCCACAGCGCACCACGCCAACCGTTTGGAGGTGGAACTAAAGAAGATCCGTCGTTACAAGCTGATCATCATCGACGAAGTGGGCTACATCCCGTTCGACCAGGACGCGGCCAACCTGTTCTTTCAGCTGATTGCCTCCCGGTATGAGATCGGTTCGATCATGGTGACCTCCAATTTGCCTTTCGGGCGTTGGGGTGAAACGTTTTCCGACGATGTGGTAGCCGCCGCCATGATCGACAGACTTGTGCATCACGCCGAAGTGCTGACTCTCACCGGCGACTCCTACCGCACCCGCACGCGTCGCGAGCTTCTCGGCAAGAGCCGCACCGCCAACAACTGACTTCACCGGCCTCACCGGCAAGTCACGCGCTGAGAATGACCGCGGTCACGTTATCCTCCGCACTACGGCAGACCGCACTGGATACCAGGTCGTCCGCGGCTCGCTGAGCCTCGGCACCGGATAGTAGTGCGGCCTTGATGTCATCGACGGAAAGTGTTCTGAACAGGCCGTCGGTGCACAGCAGCAGACGGTCACCGGGCTGGAGCGAGATCCCGCCATAGTCGAGGTCGACCACGGGCGCCACGCCTAACGCCCGCAGGAGGACTTGGCGGTGGGGGTGACTCTCAGCATCCCTCTCATTGAGTTCGCCAGCGCGGACCAAATCATCAACGACGGTGTGATCGAGAGTGAGCTGACTCAAACGCCCCTGCCGGACCCGATACAGTCGTGAATCTCCCACGTGCACCACGACAACACCGATATCAACAGTATTCGCGACCGCAGTCAACGTCGTGCCCATCGTTGCGATGTCGTTCTGCGCGTTGGCTCGCTGCCACACATCGCGATTAGCGTCTTGGCAAGCCGCGAGCAACCCGGCAATGCTGCGGTCTGCGGAGAATACGGCGCTGAGCGTCTGCAAGGCCACCTGGCTTGCCATCTCACCACCTTGCCCAAACCCGTCTGCCACCGCGAACAAATTGTCGGTGACGAGCACACCATCTTGATTGATATCGCGGCCGCCAATGTCAGTCGCAGAACCACTGCCAACAATGTTCACACCCATCTCAAATCCTCTCCTCGAGTTATGTCGTTGATCCGTCGGGAACCCGTGATCGGCTGTTATAGCGGCGCGTGCCCGCGTCAAGGCGCTACGCCGTGCTACAGACTCGCTGGCTAAGTCGTGCTGCCAGCGATCCAGCACACCCGGGTCAGGATGGTTGAGGAATGCAGCGATGTCGCTCACCGCAATCTCCGCTTGCCGAAGCAACGCGATGAGTTCAGCCTGACGTAGCTGGTCTGCCGCGTAATAGCGGTAACCCGAATATTGGTCGACCGCTGCGGGCCTCAGCAGGCCAGCGGTGCCGTATGACCGAAGCATCTTCGGTGACAGGCCGCACCGCTCAGAAAACTCTCCAATGCTCAACAATCCGTCCATATCGTGAGCATGAACCCTGTCCGTAGGACAAAGTCAAGCGCCGAGCCAACGGACTGCCAGAGCACCATCGATCTGAGATCAGCTCGACTCACCGAACACCCACAGGTGGGTCAAATCAGGAGATCCGTACAGGGTCAATCTTGAGAGACCGTTGACA
>NZ_JACKTY010000032.1 GCF_025822605.1 Mycolicibacterium komossense
CCAGCCAACTCGGCTTCGGCTTTCTCCCGGATCGGCGCATCCACCCACACCGGCAGATCCGTGAAGAATCCCCGAATGATCGCACTATGCTCGCCACCAATAACACCGGCAGCTTGGCCGGCCGCGACGTGCGGCATCCGCGGCGCCAACAGCTCACCAGTCAACGACCTACGCT
Source organism: Mycolicibacterium komossense (assembly GCF_025822605.1). GTDB lineage: Bacteria > Actinomycetota > Actinomycetes > Mycobacteriales > Mycobacteriaceae > Mycobacterium > Mycobacterium komossense. Next base: position 176 of record NZ_JACKTY010000032.1, read on the forward strand.
CACCCAACTCCTCGGCATCCCTGAGCCGCCGCTTGGCGTCTTTGGGGCTGATGCGTAGTGCGGTGGTCAACACATCGCTGAAATTCTTCGCGCCCAACTCTTTCGCCGACCCGTCGCGGATCAACGTCCCGATCAGGCGGTGTTCGATCACCGCCTGGCGGCGGGTCAGCGTCTCCAACCGGGCCAACACCTGCACCACGTCAGGACCGGCCAACCCGTCCCACGACACCCCGGCCAGCGCCTCGACCGCACCCTCCAGCCCCGCCAGCGCCTCCAGCACTGCCTCCCGACCAGAACTCATACCCCGAAACTAGCCCGCCCCACCGACAGAACCTGATCACCTGAAACTAAAGTGACACAAGTGATCTCGGTGATTTCAGTACGGCCGGTGAAGGTGTGCAGAACACGCGAAACCGTCGGTGCGCTGGTGGGCGGCATGCACTGTCGCAGCCGAGTTCTACGTCAGTGCGAGGTAGGCGCCGAGGGCGATCATTGTGGCGGCGATGACGCCGTCGAGGATCCGCCACGTCATCGGTGCGGCGAACAGGCCGCTGAGCCGGCGGGCGCCGAACCCGAGGCTGGCGAACCACACCGCGCTGGCGGTGGCGGCGCCGATCCCGAAGAGCCAGCGGCCGTCGTTGTGCTGATTGGCCAGCGTGCCGAGGAGCACCACGGTGTCCAGGTAGACGTGCGGGTTGAGGAAGGTCAGCGCCAGGCAGGTCGCGAGCACACCGGCCAGGCGTGCCGGTGCGGTCTCGGTCGGATTGAGGGCGCTCGGCCTCATCGCCCGCCGTGCCGCGAGCATTCCGTAGACCGTCAGGAACACCGCACCGCTGATCTTGGCGACTGTGACGATATCGGGGTGGGTGGCGATCAGGGCGCCGAAGCCGCCGATACCCGCCGCGATCAACGCCATATCCGAGACCGTGCACACCGCCACCACGGGCAGCACGTGCTCCCGCCGAATACCTTGGCGCAGAACAAAAGCATTCTGGGCGCCGATCGCGGCGATCAGAGTGAACGCCGTGACGAAGCCGGTGCAGAAGACGATCAGCGGGGGAGCCACCCGTCTGACGGTAGGGACTCCCAGTGGGTCAGTACAGCTAAAGTTTATTGTGTTGCATTAGAAGGTCTAATGTGGCTGCCAACCTGTGGGGCGCGCGGGTGCGCGACGTGTAGGTTCTCGATCTCGATGTCGAAATTCTCAACTTCGTGTCGGACGGATATCGGATCCGACACCACGATGAGAATCTAATTAGCCGCATTGAGCGCTTCGTTCCAGGTCATTTCGGAGTTTCCGCTCAACGCAGACTGCAGCCTGACACGCTGTACTCACGGCGCCCATGCCCTTCTTGCAAGCTTCACCTAGGACTGACCCGTACGGCATCGTGCGCGGAACTCCTCTGTGCCCTAGTCATTTGGAGTGGTATCTGCCCATGTATCACCACTGCTGACCACCCGGCATAGCCCTACGAGCTGGTGGCTACAGGCGCGCTGCTTCGCCCACTTGACCGCCCCGTCATCTCAATGTCAAAGGTCTGCTGCGCCGTGCGCATGCGCTCGGCGTACACAGGATCTTGCAGACGCGCCCACATCTCGGTTTCGGGAACATCTTCGACGTGGCTCGTGACCCACCAAATATTGCCGAAGGGATCCGCGATCCGGCCACCGCGTTGGCCAAAGGCGTCATTCGCGATTGGGGTGACGATGCGACCGCCGGCAGCAGTCGCACGAGCAAATGCATCGTCTGCATCGTGGACGAATACCCTGAGCAGACTTGGCATCACGGGCCAATCTGGACGACGGTCGAAGGCCAGCAAAATGGTGTCGCCCACCTTCACCTCGGCGTGCCCGATCAAGCCATCAGCCGTCGAGACCCGGCCCAGCTCCTCCCCATCGAACGCCTGCGAGACGAAGTCAAGTAATGCCCCGGTGTCGTCGGTGACTACCCAGGGGGCGACCGTGGTGTAACCGGAAGGGGCGGCGTTTGGCTGCTGACTCATGGGATGCCTCTCATTGACTTGAATCGCTTCGGATTTGATGTGTCGATTTCATCAACTTGGGGATCGTCACAGCTCAGTGCCGCTCGTCGTTTAAAGCTGGTTAGCCGCGTATTTACTGGAGACATATTGTGCTGCAGCATATTCCACTGCGGTGACGTCAGCGCTGAACTCGAAAGAAAGTAGCCTCGGCGCGGGCTCGATCCTTCCAGCAAAGACGAATCCTCACCGGTCAGGGCATCCAACCGGGGAGCAGTCCCAGACTTTGTTTGAGCGGGCAGTGTCGAGACGGTAGTCGGTGACCCGACTGGTGTAGAGCCGCTCGCCCAGATTGGCGGCCGCTGACACCGGATCGGTTGGATCATTGACGATCTCGCCCCGAGAGTTCGCGTTTCCGACGACGACTCCGACGAGATCCTGGTTCAGATAGCGCGTGAGTTCCTGGAATTGGGCGATCACGCCCTGCGTCGCACCCAGATAGCTCTCCTCACAGGAGATGACGACGCCCACCTTCTTGTTCATGATGCCGTTGATGACCTGATCTTGTTGCGGCGCACTGTTGGCGGTGTAGCAGAAGAGACGGTCGAACACGGTCTTGAGCCGTGCGGGCATCCCGTAGAAGTACAGCGGCATCGCGAAGACGATGCCGTCAGCGGGCAGCATCTTCTCCAGTAGGAGCGTTTCGTAACGATCATCGAGGCTGCACAGGCCATCTGAGCTGCGCCGGCAGTGCCGGCAGTTGCCCAGCATCCGTTCCACGTAGTCGCCGAGGAACACGTGCTCGGCATCGTGTCCGGCACGGACGGTCCCGTCGATGGCCGATTGGGCCAGGACGTGGGAGTTGCCGTCTTCGCGTGGGCTTGAGCTGATGACCAGCGTCTTCATGGTTACCTTTCGGAGATAAAAGCTTTTTTCATCGGGCTGGGGAATTGGTCTCGAGAAGCCCGAGACCAGAGGTCGGCTGTTACGGGGAGGTGCGAAGCGTCGAGCGGCGGACGTTGAGTTCGGTGGGTACGGTCACTGTCTGTTCGGCCGGCTCGTTGCCGTCGAGGAGATCGATGAGCAACGCCACAGCACGTTCTCCGATGGTGCGCGGGTGACAGAACACGCCGGTGATCTCCGGAGTGGTCAGGTTGAAGGTGCTGCTGTCGACGCAGCTACACAGCCCCAGGTCGTCGGGGATCCGCACGCCGAGGTTAGTTGCCTCGTGCATGACGTCCAGGGCGATGTCCTCCGAACCCGCATAGATGGCGTCGGGAGGGTGGGGACCCTCGAGTAGCTGTCGCAGTGCGGCTTTCGCGGAGGTCTCCGATCCGGTTTCGATGGTCTGGGCGGGAAGGCCGTGGTGGCGGGTGAACTCCGTGTAGCTGTCGAGGACGTCGCGGGTGTAGGAACGATGACGGTCGGTGATCATCGCCGCCGGCCGGTGAAAGCCCTGCGCCCACATCTGTTCGAGGGCGTGGATGGTCGCGCTGCGATGGTCGTTGTCGACGACGTACGCGCGGTGTTGGCGGGTGGCGGTCCGCCCCGCGGTGACGACGGGATGTGAGGCTGTCCACTGAGGTTCGAGTAGGCCTTCATCACCGTGGGGATCGACGATGATCGCACCGTCGACACCGAAGCCGCTGATGGCCATTGGGCCAACTCCGGCGGGGGTGAGGACGAGGGCGTATCCGCGGCTGCGTGCCTCGGCGGAGGCACCGTTGAGCACTTCGAGGAAGTACTCGGAGTTGGGGATCAGCAGACTGGACTGGCTGGTCGAGTCGAACGGTGCGATCTGGATGGCGATGGTGCGGCTGCGGTTGGTGACCAGTTGTTGTGCATGCACATTCGCGGTGTAGCCGAGGTCGGTGGCGACCTGCAGGACACGCCGTCGCGTCGATGCTCCGATGCGTCCCTGGTTGCTCAATGCGTGGGAGACGGTCGTCAGCGAGACTCCGGCAGCGGCCGCGACGTCGCGGATGGTCACCGCCACTTCGACCTCCTCCGCCGGTACCCGGTCCATTGTGTCAGAGGTAGGAGTGGACAACACTCAGCCCTTTCGGGGCGTCGTCGCGTCCGGCAGCGGCCTGAACAGCTCGGGACGTTCCGGATACATGCGTAGGGCGAGCGGGTAGAGAGCAGCGGCCACGACGCCGGCCACCAGAAAGCCGGTGTCCAACCCTCCGAGAAGAGCCGCCCCTGGGCCGGTGAACCACTGATTGTTGGTGAACATCAGTCCGGCGGTCAGTGCGACCAGCCACACCCCGATCCCCACGAAATTCAGTCCGCCGGTGAACCAGTAGACGCCGCCTTTTTCGCCTCGGTTGAAGACCTGCAGGTCGTCGGTGCGGTAGTAACCGCGCCGATGGAAATGTCCGATGGTCAAGATGACGATCCAGGGGATCGACGAGCAGGCCAGCAGCGTGAGGAAGACGGCCACACCGTTGGCCAGGGCGGAGTTGAAATGTCCGAGGTAGACCAGGATGGTGGCCAGCGAGCAGGCCAGCAGTGTCGCTTGGACGCGGTTGAGTTTCGGAATGATCGCCGAAGTGTCGAGCCCGGTGCCGTAGGTGTTGATTACGGCCTGGGCGGTCCCTGATGCGAGGCCGACGTAGATCAGGGCGGGGACGAACCACAGTGGAGAAGCGTCCACCAGCGCCAGCACATACGACGTATCCGCACCGGGAACGGCACCGGCGAACAGTGCCACCGAGGTGAACACGCCCCACATGAACGGGCCACCCATGCCGAACAATCCGCCGATGAACAGTGCTCGCGCGATCGAGATGTCGGGGTGTTTGCGCGGGGAGATGTGTCGGGTCCAGTCGCCGGCGTAGGGGCCATAGGATGCGACGGTCGAAGCGCACAGCAGCGCCGAGAGCAGCCACGCGGCGGGCATTGATCCCAGCGCGTACTCATGGGTGCCGGTGTAGTCGGGGTCGAAGTGCCCGCCGAAGACGAACAGCCCGACGATCAGACATGCTCCGGCCGTTGGGATCATGACCCGCTGACAAAACACCATGCTGGAGTGTCCGAGCACCGACACGATCGTGACGACGACCGCCAGCACTGCGTAGGCGATGAGGCGGACTGTATCGGTGTCGGTCAGACCGAAGAATCGTGTCAAGGCACCGGCCAGGGCATCACCGCCGGTCCAGATGCTCAGTGCGGCAAAGGCCACCGATGCCGAGGCTTCCAGAATCGAACCGATCAGCCGACCGGCGACACCGAAGAATGCCCCGCTGGCGACCGGGTTGTTGGTGCCGCTCCGGGGGCCCATCAGGCCGGTCGGGGCCAGCAGCGCTGCGCCGACGGCAGAGCCGACCACGACCGCAGAGGCTGCCTGCCACCATCCGAGGCCGAAACTGACGGGGAACCAGCCGATGATGATCACGCTGAAGGTCAGCGATCCACCGAAGAGGATGCTTGTCAGATTGCGCGGTGACGAGTGGCGTTCTTCTTCGGGAATGAACTCCACACCATGTTGCTCGATACGCCCGACTCGGTCTTTGATGCCCGGGGTATCACCGGTCAACGGTCGCTGCGCGTTGGGCGCAGACTCGGGGCTGTGACGGGTCATGTCATTTCCTTGTGATTAGTGTCCGTGAACCAGCCACCGAAACGGCTCGAGATGGCGTTCGTCGTCATTGATCAGCGCTTCGGGATGCCACTGCACACCAAGCACTCCGGGTGCCTCCACCGCTTCGATCACACCGTCATGGGCCCACGCGGTCGCGGTGAGTAGGCCGCCGACGTCCTTGATTGCTTGGTGGTGATGGGAATTGACGTGATCAAGGCCCGCCAGGACGTTGTCGGCCAAGGATCCGACCTCGGCTTTGATGCTGTGCCGCAGGGTCGCGTATCCGCGGTCGTGGCGCTCGTCGATGTGGCCGTCGAAACCCTCGGACGTGAGATCCTGGATGAGGCTCCCGCCGGTGGCCACCGCAAGCAACTGCGCCCCACGGCACACGCCGAGGATTCGCTTGTCGGTGTGCAACGCGTGCACAACCGCCCGCACCTCCATTTTGTCGCGCTGGGAATCCACGGCATCGAGGGTGGTCCGTCGTTCTTCGCCGTATTGCGCTGGGTGGATGTCACCGCCGCCGGAGAGCAACAGTACGTCGACACGACTGAGGGCGTCGTCGACCAGGTCCGAGCCGCCGACACTACTGGGGAGCAATAGCGGTGTCCCACCGGCTTTTAGGACTGCGGAGGTGAAGGCGGCGATGACGTCACCACGTTCGGTGGGCCCTACGCAGATGCCGACGGCGGTCACAGGTTCAGGAGGTAGGTCGCGCGCTCGGCGTCGCTGACTTGGCCGTGGCTACGCTGCCACTCACTACGCTTCATCGCGACGTAGTCGGTGACGAACGCGGGGTGAAAAACGCTGTGTGTCAGTGGGTCTGCTTCGAAGGCATCTATTGCGTCGATGAGCGTGCGGGGAAGAACATCGATGGCATCGTCGGTGTAGGACACGATATCTTCTGGCCGGCCGGGGTCGACGCCGTCGCGAATCCCTTCCAGTCCTGCGGCCAGCATGAATGCCGCTGTCAGATAGGTGTTCGCGGACGTATCTACGCTGCGGTTCTCGATGGCCGGCCGATTGGCGGGAAGCCGCAACATGCAGGACCGATTGTTGTGACCGTAGCTGATCTTCGTCGGTGCCCAGGAGAAGTTGCCGTCGGCAAGGCGTGGCACCAGTCGGCGGTAGGAGTTGGTGGTCGGATTCGACAGCGCCGCCAGTGCTTTGGCATGTTTGAGAACTCCACCTGCGAAGTGGAGCGCCTCCTTGCGCCAGCCGGAATTTCCTGTTCCGGTCTTGAAGACGTTCTCGCCACTGTTGCGATCTTCGAGGCTCATGTTGAAATGCGCACCCGAGCCCCAGAGCTCGGCGAACGGCTTGGGCATGAAGGTGGCTAACAGGCCCGTCTCTTTGGCAGCCTGCTTGACCAGAAGGCGGAACAGGGTCATCCGGTCAGCCGATGCCACCACTTCGTCATGGGCGTAATCGAATTCGTACTGCCCCTCGCCTCCCTCGGCGTCGAAGCTGAACAGCCCGAAACCAAGGTCCTCCATGTAGCTGGTGACCTTGTCCAGGAACGGCATCGCGTCCAGCGCGACTTCAAGATCGTAGGCGGGGGTGGGCTGCAGAGCTCCGCTGATCGCGATCGGATTGAGGCGCCCGGCGCTGATCGATTCGGGCTTGAAGACATAGAACTCCGGCTCGATACCCAACTGGCAGACGTAGCCCATGTCTGCGGCCTCGGCGGCGATCCGCTTGAGCACAGAGCGGGGACATAGTGCGAACGGATCCTGCCCGCCGACAGTCATATCCGCGACCATCCAGGCGAAGCGCCGATCCCAAGGAAGGATCTTCAGCGTGGACAGATCAGGCAGACCCACCACTTCGTCTTCGACGGGATTCATCCGGCCGATGCCACCCATCCCACGCGGCGTGTAGCGTTCGGAGCCGGCGACCAGATTCGGTAGATGGTCGATGGGAACGACTTTCGACTTGGGACGCCCCAGAACATCGATCCAGCAGCCGACAGCGTATTTGACGCCCTGCTCGGAGAGCTGGTTGGACAGCGTGGTGTGCTCGGTCGACAACTCGGTAAGTGTATCCATGTCTATCTTCCTTCGGTGGTGTGCTGGGTGGAAATGGCATCGAGTGCGGCGGCGGCATCGATGAAGGGCTGCAAGGGCGCTCGCGCGAGTCCGGCGCCGATTTGGCCGCCGTGTGCCCCGGCGATGCCGATATCCATCACCGGTGAAATGCCGGTCTCGACGACGTACCGAACATCGATACCTGTCGGTGTTCCGCGAAAGCCGAAGAACGGCAAGCGGAATATCGGACTCGTCGTGTGTGTGATGGCATACATGTCGGTGTTGGCGCCGATCATGTTCTGCACTCCGCCCTGATAGTCCTGCAAGGTGAATGCGGCGGTTTGCGCGAATGCGCCCAGGCCGGCAACCTCGGTGATGATGCTCTCCCCACCCATGAATTGCGCGTCGGCAATGGTGTACCCGTCGGTCAGCTTGTAATGCTCGAACTGGGGGAGCGGCCCGGTGAACCATTGGCCGTCCAATCCGGAGACCTGAACGCCAAAGCTCTTGCACGACATGGCCATCGAAGTGACAATCGAGGACCCGGGCACGCCTGCCATCCGCTTTGTCATCACCTTGGCGGCGGCCATGGCCGGGCGGAGAAAGAAGTAGTCGCCTGCGGTCAGGTAGCTCACCAGTGCCGAACCGTGTTCGCCTGCTGCCAGAAGAGCGGGCATGATTTCGCGCAACAGCAGCAGAGACGCCGCGGTGTTGCGGCTGTGCAATTCGTCGCCCTGACGTAGTGCGCGCTGCATGATCGGCAGCAGGGCGATTCCGCCGGTCTGCCGGATCACCTCGCCCAGGGCCGGGCCGATGACGTCGGCCAGGAAACGTAGGTTGTCCGCTACTGCGTTGTCCCAGACTCCATAGTTGAGACGGTTCGGAAGTTCCCCTTCGAACAGGGTGCAGAATGCCCGCTCGCCGCCGACGCCGTCCTCGACGACCACCACGGGCATCGAGGCCGAGGTCACACCCGCGAGTGATCCGACACACGAGTAGTCCTGGCAGCCGGCCACATCGACCTCGCCACGGTCCAGGGCGGCGGCTGCCGACTCGAGGTCCGGTGCCAACCCTTCGTAGATCACGCTGCCGAGGATCGCGGTGCGCTGTCCCCCGCTGTAGTCACTCCAGGCCATCGTGGGCCCCGACGTCAGCACGAGTGAACGACGCATGCCGGGGATGGCGTCACCGGCGGGTCGGACGTCGACAAGCCGGGGTTCGGCTGCCTGAAGTCCGGCAAGGGCGGTGTCGTTGGGGGATGAGGCGAGTTCGGGGGCCGGGGCGACAGCAGTCATCTGAAAACTCCTTGGTTAAGCGTTTTGGCAGTGGTAGTTCACCGCTTTGAAAAAACGTTTTGTCAGATGATCCACGCCACAGTAGGACGTGTCAATAGGTGATCAACCGCATGTGTCGCGGCGGCTTGCGCATACAGCTGACAGCCGCCCCGGCACCAACCGGGGCGGCTGTCAGCTGTCGCGGGGCCTCAATTTGGCGAGCCTGACCTCACAAACGTGCGCAGGCGGGTCAGACGGCCTGTTGGAGAAGTCGGCGGGTGTGCTCGCCGATGACGTCGGCACCGACCGGGTCGGTCCCACCTCCCGCCTGGTGCCCCCACACGCTGGGTATGCGTACAGCGGTTCCGTTCGGGATGTGTTTCGACGCGGCCTCCTCGTCCTCGGGAGGGAAGTACAAGTCGGTCTCGCATGGCAGCGTGATGAGTTGGGCCTCAATCGATTCGAGCGCCGCGGCGAGGTCGCCGCCGAAGCGTGGACCACGGGACACGTCAGCGGTGATCCAGGTGTTGAGTTGACTGAGCACGTTGGTGATGTCCAGACCGGAGAAGTTCGCGATCCAGAAATCAGTGGTGGTCTCTTCCGAGGATGTGAAACCGAGTTGGCGGTAGACCTCTTCGCGATGAAACGCCTGGGAGAATCCCCAACTCGCAAAGACCCGAGCGAACGTCTCCAGGGCAGCGGGGGTCGAGCCGCTCGGATTGGGATCTTCGACCATCGGTGCGCCAAGTGTCGCTCGCAAGCCGTCGACGAAAACCCTGCAGTGCGCTGGCGTTTTGGGCGCTCCGCAGAAGGGGAGCGCACGTTTGACCATGGTCGGGTGGTCCACGGCCCACTGGTAGGTCTGGATCGCTGCCATCGAACACCCGAGCACCAGTGCCAATTCGCTCAGCCCGAACTTCTCGGTGACGAGACGGTGCTGGGCGGCGACATTGTCGCCGATGGTGATGGCCGGGAATCTCGGACCATCAAACGGTGCGGCGGTGTTGGACGGTGAGGAGGACAGCCCATTGCCGAAGGTGTTGGGGACGATCACGAAATAGCGGTCGGTGTCGAGTGGGCGGCCTGGGCCGATGAGCCACTCGTTGGATTCGTGTGTTCCGGCGAACCAGGTGGGGAAGACGATCGCGTTGTCACGGTCGGCGCTGAGCTCACCGTAGGTGGCATAGGCCAGGATTGCCTCGGGCAGCATCGTGCCGCTTTCCAGGGTGAAGTCGTGGAGGGTGAGTTCATGGAAGGCCAATGGTTGCTCCTTGTTTTGTGTTGTGTTGCGGACCAATTGATTTCATGCGAAAAGCTGGAAATCTGACGATGCTCGGACGGCGAGAACGGGTGCCAGGAGGGCGCTTTCCGCAGGTTTGCTCGCAAGGACCTCCATCAGCATTGTGACGGCCTGCCTGCCCATGCCGTGCATGTCCGACCGCACTGAGGTCAACGGCACCGAGAGTTGCCGAGCGATCGTGATGTCGTTGAAACCCACCACTGCGAAATCTGTTCCGACGACCCGGCCGTGTTGACGCGCCGTCGACATCGCACCGATCGCCGCAAAGTCATTGACCGCGAACATGGCTGTCAACGCGGGTCGGCGGCGTAGGAGTTGATCTGCCGCCTCGGCACCGGACTCCGCGTCGAAATTCGATTGCGCCACCATATTTTTGGGAATGTGGATCCCGTGTTCGCGGAAATAGTCGACGAATCCGCGCTGCCGATCGGCGCTGGTGCTGGCGTACGGCTGTGCCGCGACCACGCCAACCTTTCGATGCCCCTGTGCGTAGAGGTGTTCGGCAGCCATTCGACCGCCAAGGTAGTCGTCGCACGTCACTGATGCGTGCCCCTCAGCTCGGCGGTTGACCAGCACGTAGGGAACTTTTCGGGTGCGTAGTTCGAGGGCGATGGCACCGTCGAGATGGGAGTCGGCCAGGATGATGCCATCGACTCGGCGTGAGAGTGCCAGCTCCAGCTTCCGGTTCTGGATCTGCGGATCATCGAACGTGTTCGTGACGAACGTGGAGATGCCGACCTCGGCGGCGGCCTCGTCGATACCTTCATAGATGGTCGACAGGACGAGATCGGACAGCCGCGGCACCAACACCGCAACCTGGTTTGTCTTTCTCGTCCGAAGACCGGAGCCCATCGGATTGGGGCTGTAGCCGATCTCCTTGGCGTACTGCCTGACACGCTCGACCGTGCGCGGCGAAGCCGCCTTTGTGCTGTCAGCGGAGGAGGCGTTCAAGATCCGAGACACGGTGGATACGTGCAGGCCGAGGGAGGCAGCGATTTGCTGCAGAGTAGCCGGGGAGGAGTCTGGCATCGTCATCGGCTCCAATTCGTGGGCTTGACAACATGTTCTGGATCACACTAGCGTTTTCGGCACCGCAACCCAAACGTTTGGGGTATCGCTGTCACCGTACACCCAAACGTTTGGGTAGAGCAAGAATCCTCAGTGGAAAGGGTCATCGATGTCCGTCAGTCCCGTCACGATCGCAGTAGTGCAGATCGACCCCAGCGTCGGTCTGGAGAATCGAGAAACCAACCTCGCGAACGCGATGCGAGCGGCTGAAGAGGCGGCAGCCAACGGCGCGAATCTGATTGTCCTGCCTGAACTGTCATCGTCGGGTTATTCGTTCCGGGACCGCGCGGAGGCATTCGCGCACGCTGAACCAGTGGACGGTTCGTTCATCAGCACGTGGTGTGACTTCGCGGCTCGCCGTGGCGTCCACGTCGTGGTCGGATTCGCCGAACTCGATGGCCGGAGGTTGTTCGACAGCACAGCGCTCATCGATCCTCACGGAGTGGTCGGCACCTACCGTAAGACCCACTTGTGGAACGAAGAGAAACTCTGGTTCACACCAGGTGATCTGGGGTTCCCCGTCTACGAGACGGCGATAGGCAGAATCGGGATGCTGATCTGCTGGGACATCTGGTTCCCGGAGGTGCCGCGGATTCTCACCCAACAAGGCGCCGATATCATCTGCTCAAGCAACAACTGGGTGTGGACACCACCACCGCTGTTCGACGATGCCGGCCGCTGCATGGCCAATTACCTGACCATGACCGCAGCGCACAGCAACAACGTGTTCATCGCCGCTGCGAACCGAGTCGGTATCGACCGCGGAGCCCAGTTTCTGGGTTGCTCGATGATCGCCGGTACGAACGGATGGCCCATCGACGAAATCGCCGGGCCCGAAGAACAGACCATCGTCTACTCGTCGGTCGATCTCACGAGCGCGCGCAGTGCCCCGATCTGGAACAGTCTCAATGATCTGCACCGCGATCGGCGCACAGACTTGTATGACTCCATGCTCGGATACACCCGAGGCCAAGGCTTTCCGCGATGATGCGATCCGCGACCAAGCGTTCACCGAGCAAGGCCGAGTGCGGGTCCCTGCTGAGTGTCGCCGCGGTCGCCGTCGTGCTGTCAGCTGCGGCTGTGTCGGTGCTGCCCGCGCTGGCGCAGGCCGCGGCAGGCGCGAACCACACTCACCATTGGATCGCAGCAGTCTTGTCGCGCAGCGGGCAGACCGGCATTGCCATCCTGGAGAACCTGGCTGATCCGACGTTCTACGGCGCAGCGGCAGCCGGGGCGCTGATGTTGGCCGGCGGGGGAGTTGCGTACTCGCTACAGAAACGGCGGACTCGGTGGGCAGGGTTCGCCATCGCGTGCGATTCCGGCCTATGGCCATGGATGGTGACAGCCGGAATTCTGGCGCTGCTCCTGAGCCATCTTGGGTGGGGCTGGACGCAATCAGCAGCCACCCCATGGCAGCCGCTGTTCGTTGCGTTCGTATCGGTGACGCCCGCGGTGGTGCTGATGTACGGGAGGGGCTGGAAGGTGGCGGTCACCGCGGCATTCTTGGGAGCCGGGATGACGGTACCGGCCGCGATCGCGGCCGCGCGTTACGTGTGTATCCCACTCGGCATTCCGGCGGTCGCCGGATTCACTGCGGCAATGACCGCTACGGCCATCGTGGCGTTCGCCGTATGTCGTTGGCTGCCATGGCTTGAGCGGGGTGCGGGCATCCCTGCGTCGACCACGCACCGGCGCGTGGTCGACGACGCGCCAGACCCGCCGTCGGGCGCTCGCCACCAGCCGGCGTCGTGGATGCTGCGCCGCATCCTCGCAGACTTCACCGAGGCCCCGTTCTTCGGGAATGAGTGGGCCAGTGCAGGACTGATTATCGGTGGTGTCGGTGCGTACCTCGCCGTGCAGCCGACCGACGGTGTGGCCGCTCTTTTTCCTCAGATTCTGGCAGCGCAGCTCGCGGCTAGCACACTGTCGGTCATGGTCTGGCGCGGTCGTTGGCTGGTCCACGGCTGGTACCCCAGTTTCGTGCCCATCGTCTCGGTCGCGCCCGCCGCTGTCATCGCCTACGGTGCATCGATCATTCCCACCGCAGTGGCGGTTCTGCTCGGAGTTCTCGTCGGGCCTCCGCTGGCGTTCAAGATCGGAAACGTTGTGCCCCAGCATGTTCACAGATTCGTCGGCTGCACCGGCGCGATGGCGATCTGCACGGCGACGATCATTCCTGTCATCGGTCTACTCGGATGACCGCCACCAGATTCGATCCGGTCAGCAGTCGTCCGCATGCGCATGGTGAATCACGGTCCATCCGCGGCCTGGCCGCAGACCTCAACACCGGTTCGACCACCTCGACGAAGCTGGTCCAACGCGCGCTCGCGATGATCGACGCGGTAAACGGTCAGCTCAACGCTTTCAGTTACGTCGATCGAATCGGTGCGCTCACGCGTGCGGCGCTGCTGGATCAGGAGCGCCGCACAAAGGCACAGTGCGGGCCGTTACACGGCATCCCCATCGCGGTGAAGGATGTCATCGACGTCGCAGGCATGCCGACCGAATGCGGATCGGCTCACATGGCCGGACACATCGCGGCCGCTTCGGCTCCCGTCGTCCGGCAACTGGAGGCGCTGGGAGCAATCGTGCTCGGGAAAACCGTCACCCACGAGTTCGCCTACGGCCCGACCGGCGACAGCGCCCACCGCGGCGCTTCGAGAAATCCCTGCGATGCCACTCGTATGACCGGTGGTTCCAGCGGGGGAAGTGCGGCCGCCGTCGCAGCCGGCATCGTTGCGCTTGCGATCGGGACCGACACCGGAGGGTCATGCCGCATTCCGGCGGCGCTGTGCGGTGTCACGGGCTTCAAACCGCAGTACGGCCGGTTGAGCATGGCCGGTGTCTTTCCTCTGGCGCCGAGCCTGGACCACATCGGATTCCTTCTGGCCGATCCCCTCGATATCGAAATCGTCAGCCGAGAACTTGGACTGGGATCGCAGGAAGCGGCGCACATCAATCGCCCGGTCACGGTCGGCTGGCTGGACCCTGAACACCTCGGCCCGGCCGATCCCGCAATTGTCGAGTGCTGTCAATCGAATCTGCGCGACCTCGACCGCGCGGGGGCTATCCGTCTCGTCGATGTCGAGTTGCCGGACCCGCAGCGCCTACAGGTGATATTCGAGAAGATCCAGAGTTTCGAGGTGACGGCTGTCCATCGGAACATGATGCGGAGTTCTGCTGATCTCTATCAGCCCGATACGCTGGACCGGTTATCCAACGCGCAGCGGATCACGCGCCACGAGTACATCGAAGCGACAATCGCGCGTTCGAATGCGGTCACAGACGTTCTGCGGGTCCTGCAACGTGATGCAGATGTGTTGGCGACGATCACCACCCCGCTCTCGGCGCCCGTTCTCGGAGAACGTCATTCACACATCGCGGATCGCACTGTCGCCACCAAACAGGCGCTCCTGTCCATGACGGCAATCTGGAATCTTGTCGGGGCTCCGGCCGCCAGTATCCCGGCGGGCCATATCGACGGGCTGCCGATCGGTATGCAGCTGGTGACGGCGCGCTCGATACAGCCAGTGCTGGACTTGGTGACTGCGCTGGCGGCACGCGCGGACCAGATGGCCAATGTCGACGTTGATCTACCCGGCATGTCCGGTGCGTCGTGATGATCAAGGCTTCCGAGGCGGCTCGAGGCGCGACGCAAGAACGGCAGCGCCATCACCGGTCAACTGCCGCAGCGCCCACGGGCGGCCGGCCAGGACTGAGGCGAGGTGCGCGGCTTGGCCGATCACGGTGGGGCCATCGCTACGGCGCGCCCACGTGGAGTCGGTGGTGATGAGGTTCAGGCCTCGCGCGCGGATTGCAGCCGGGACGAATGGGTTGGGTATCCGCACTTCGGTGTCCAGTACCGCAGCGACCGACGCGGCCGGGATTGTGCAATCTCTGCCCAGTGCATAGGTGATGTCCAGTTCGTGAATGATGTGATCACCCAGTAACAGTCGCCGGGGGAAGACACGGCCGACGCCGCGAGCCTGCCGTGTCAGCGCGGTGAGATCATGGAGCAGGTCGGCTGGTTTCCGTTGGGTGGCCAGTGCGTGCGCCATGTCAGTGTTGGCTTGGTCGAATGACCCGCGGTGCCGCAGCGTGCTGGCCACAATCGACGAAAGCGACGCAGAGTAGCCGATCACGAGATGGGCCAAGACATCGTGATTGGTCCACGCGGTGCACAGGCTGGGCTGAGTCCATTCATCGTCGGTGAGGGATGCCAGGAATTCGGTGAGCCGGGTGTCGTTGTCCCGCAGCATGTCAGCCGTTCTGGACATTCAAGTGCTCCTGAAGGAATCGGGTCTGGTCGGCAAGGAGGTCTGCCACCAGTGGCTGGTGATACACCTGGAAATGATCCCCGTCGTAGTGACGGACGACGCCGTGCGCCGCTCGATGCCCAATCTCTTCGGCGTGGCGCGGATCTATCAGCGTCTCCCTCTGCGACACGCACACCAGCAGGGGCGCAGCGATATTCGCAGCCCGGCGTTTGGCGCTGGTCGCAGCGATGGCAACGATGTCGGCGGCGGCGATGCGGTTGTCGAAAGTGGCATCGGGTGGGACGGTCGAGTACCAGCCGTCGGCGGCACCGCTGATGGTGACTGCTGCGGCAGTGCCCGGTTCACCGACGATGGGGACATACCTGCGGCCGGCGCCGCGTATCCGGCGCAGGATGTCGTCGAGGATCGCCGGGGTCAGGCGGATGGCGGACCGCCAACCGCTGCGGACCAAGGTGGCCGGGCCGTGCACGATCGGGCACTGCACGACGACCACGGCAAGGTCGGCACGCGCACCGGCCACCCGGAGTACGTGCATGGCTCCGAGACTGGTGCCCCACAGACCGACTCGAGGCGCGTCGATGCTGTGGTGGCCCCGCAGATAGTCCAGCGCCGCCCCGACGTCCTGTCGGTGCCGGCGCATGCTGAAGTGCTGGCGGGGTACTCCCGCGGATTCGCCGGTATGCCGGTAGTCGAAGGCCAGGGTAGCCACCCCCGCGCGTGCGAAGTGTTGTTCGTACTGCGACAGCGCCATGTCGTGGGTCGCGCCGAGACCGTGGGCAAGGACAAGACCCGGATGGGGCCCCGAATCTTTGGGCAGTGTCAGCCACCCGGAGCAGCGCGAGCCGTTCGAAGCGAATGACACCCTCGAGGTGGTGATGGGTTGGTTCACGTGGCATCCTCCAGTTATAAGTACGGCGTACGTATAGATGTAGAACACGTACGCTGTACGTGTCAAGGGCCGGCGGAGGGAGAATCCGGCGATGCAGGCACGGTTCACTGTTGCTGAAGTTCGCGCTCACAGGACTGGGATCGTCGACCGCCATCGGCTCGGCGCGTTCAGCATGCGGTCATTGGCCACCGCTCTGGGTACCGAGCCGATGACGCTCTGCAACTACGTCAAGGGTCGCGATGAACTTGAGGGACTGGGCGCCGAGGCTGTTCCGGCGGACGTGAAACATCCTCCGCCGTGCGGTGATTGGTTGTTCGACGTCAGCCCCGAAGAGCTGGCCGCTCCTGAGCCCAACCAGGTCCCGCGGTCGCGCCGCCCACCACGTCGAGCGACGCAGTGGTTCGTCCAGTGCAATCCATAGCCATTGGCGATGGATAACGGTGATTGTTCAGGACTGCTGCAAATCAGATACGTTTCGCTGCCGCAACTGGCACAGCGGGCGACTCGGTGGTCGACGATTCACCGTCGACCGGCCTGCGTCTTAAATCAGCACCACCGTGCCGTTCTAGGTCTGTCACGAAGTTGAGAAAGCCGGGTTCGCCAGCAACTTCGAGAACCAACAACGACGGTCGGTGTCGTTTCTCAAGCTGGGTGGCAATGTCGTATCTGGAATGGCGCAGAATGACGACGTCGCTATCTGTATGAACAATCGTCTCCAACGGGCACTGTCGGCCACCGCATCGATCGGTGGGGACAGGCGACAAGAGGTTGGGTTTGAAGGTCACCTTGCGAGCCCGCAATCGCAAAATGGTGCATAGCGAGATCCGACACCGCGACACTGCTTGCGTTCGAGCTGATTGTTCGAGCCGTCACTTCGTAGGATTCGTTCTCGCTGAGATTGATCAACACCCACACTCCGCTGGTCGCGGAGATGCCGCACGGCGGCTTCAAGCATTCCGGATACGGCAAGGACCTGTCGATGTACGGACTCGAGGACTGCACCCGCATCAAGCACGTCACGGCCAACATCGACCTCTGAGCCACGTTTCGCTTCGAAAAGGGCAAACGCTGGCTCTCAAAATGTCGGTGGGTTCTGCGCGGTTGCCCTCCCGTCGGGCGTTGCGGGGATGGACGGAAATGCTGGGCCCGCGCCTATGGTGATGCTCGGAACTCGGTGATCATGAAGGTCTGGCCATCGCGCGCTGCCGGTCGGTCTGGGTCCGGGGCCACGTTCCGCTGACGGCGTTCGGTCACAGCAGCCCTAAACTGCGACGGCCGGAGCCGACCGCCGGGGTCGGATCGGCCCCGAGCGTGTGGGTAAGGATGTCGTAGTAGACGTCGCGGAAGTCGTTGGTGGGCTTGAGATCTCCGTCGTCCAGGTCGGTGAGGCTGGGTTCGTCGCCGAAGAAGCCGCCGCGCACGGGTGCACCCGCGACGAAGACGGGACCGGCGGTGCCGTGGTCGGTGCCCTGTGAGGCGTTGGCGCGTATGCGTCGGCCGAACTCGGAGTACGCCAGGACGACGACGTCCTTGCCGTGTGGATCGGTGGCCATCTGCTGCAGAAACGGAGTGAGGGCCTCGTCGAGGGTCTGCAGCAGTCGCTGTTGGGTGCCGCGTTCGTCGGCGTGGGTATCGAAGCCCCCTAGCGAGACCATGTAGACGCGGGTGGGAGCCGCAGCGGTGATCGCCTTGGCGACCACATCGAGCTGAGCGGCCAACGGGTTGGCTCCGCGACTGGCGGGCTGACCGAGGTGAGCGAAGGCCTTGTCGGAGGCCTGGGTGGTGCGGTATGACGCCGACACGGCGGACATGACGTCGGTGTCACGGTCGTCGGGGGCGCTCAGCGCCTCGATGGTGGAGGCGAACCGGCTCGCCGACGCCGCCGTAGTGGTCGGCGACAGGGCGGCGGCCGTCGTCTTGGCGCCGACGGCCATGGGCGGCAGCACGGCCCCGATGTTGACGGCCCGCAGCGGATCGTCACCAGTACTGTCCAGCCAGCGTCCGATCCAGCCGGTGCTGACGGGTTCGTCCGGCGAGGCGGTCTGCCAGATGTCCATGGACCGGAAATGGCTGTGGTCGGGCTTCGGATAACTGACGCCACGCACGATCGCCAGGTGCCCGTCGCCCCATGCGGTGTGGAGGCCCTTCAGCGCCGGATTGAGACCCAGTTGATCGTCGAGGTGCAGCACGTCGCCGGGCGCGTAGGCCAGGTCGGGACGCGCGTCGTGATAGGCGTTGTCCGCGTAGGGAATCAGGGTGTTGATGCCGTCGTTGCCGCCGTAGAGGGTGACGATGACCGCGACGCCGTCGCCGTCTGCCAGGGGTCGCCGCTGAGCGGCGTCCATCAACTCCGGCCATGACACGGCGGCCGCACCCGACAGCAGGCCCAGCGCACCGACGCCGGCGCTGGCGCGCAGGAACGTGCGGCGAGTCAGTTGCGGCATGGGTCCTCGCTCACGACGTCAGGTATTCGGGGGTGTTGACCGCCGCGGCCACCAGCATGGGTGGCTTGCCGGTCAGCGGCTTGAGCGCCTTGACCGAGCGGTCGGTCCAATCGCCGATGCCGATCAGGTACCCGACGGCGTCGATGCGGTCGGACGCCACTGCCTGCTCGATGGGGGAGAGGTCCCCGGCGGCCGCCAGCGTGGCGGCAGTCGACATGCGCACGCCGGCGCTGACGGTGGACAGCCACACCTGACCGCGGGGCCAGCCGCCGACGTCCGGTGGATAGAAGGGCTGCTGCCCAAGGGTTTTCAGCGCCGCCACCGAGGTCTTGACGCGTTTGTCGTCCATCGGCACGCGCAGCGACCGCGCCACCCCGACCAACCATTCGACCGGGGTGTTGACCAGACCGGGTCGGGCGGTGATGAACTCCTCATCGGTGAGGATCGCCTGCGTCAGCGCGTACAGATCGCGGCCGGGCCCGTAGGCGCCCAGCAGGCGTGCCAACGCGGCCGCCGAAGGCGCCGTCTGACTGGCCAGCTGTTGCCACAGCCGTCCAGTGATGTAACCCGCCGATGCGGGTTGGGCAAGGACCGCGTCGCAGAACCCGGCGGCATCGAGATTGCCGGTAGCACCGAGGAAGGACTTGCCGCTGGAGTCGTGGCGCCCGGGGACCAGGCGCGGATCCCCGTCGCCGAGCACCCATCCGGTCAGTGCTCGCGCACCGTTGCGCACGTCGGATTCGGTGTAGCCGTTGCCGTGTCCTAGCGCGAACAACTCCATGAACTCGCGCGCAAGGTTCTCGTTGGCGGATTTCGCGGTGTTGGTCTGTCCGTCCAACCACTGCATCATTGCGGCATCGGTGAGCATCGAGTAAGCCAGGGTGCGGAAGTCGCCGAGCTTGAGGGTGCGCAGCTTCTGATTCTGTGCGCCCATCCACGCCGCCATCCGTACCTTGGCCGCCGAGGTGGCAAAGTGGTTGTGCCACAACAGAGTCAGCTTTTCGTGGATCGGCTCGTCGACGGACACCATCCGGCGCATCCACCATTGGGACAGCTGGGAGGTCTGTTCGCCGAGTGCGGCGTTGTACTGCTGGTGTGCGGACCGGGGTGCGGCCTTGCCCGGCGGCGTCGGTGGATCCAACGACGGCATTGGCGTCGCACGAGCGCCCTGGTCGGCGTCGGGGTCGACTGCCAGGGCTTGGGCCACCTGGGTCGGCCAGTCCTGCTCCACTGCGGCGTCGACTGCCGGACCGGAGGTGCCGAAACCGGCCCGGCGCAGCATGCGGGCGGTGGCGTTCCACTGCGGGGACTGGATGGGCATCGTTATGGCCGTGGGACGGCAAGTCCGGCGCGCGGGTGTGTGCATCGCATGCCACCAGGGTCACCGCCCAACCTGAGGACGACCTGAAGTGGCCGCAATTGGCAGAAAACACCCAGCTGGCGCGGAACTTAGCCTGCGAGTACCTGTTCGCGCAGGATGTCCGCGTGTCCGCAGTGGTGGGCCAGCTCGCGCAGGACTTGCAGGTAGACCCATCGAAGCGTGCGCGGCCCGGCCGGGTGGCCGGTCACGACAGTATCCAGCGGCAGGTCTGCGACCGCTGTCCGGGCAGTCGCGCACACCATTCGATGGGCGGCCGTGACCGACGCGACAGTGTCGTCTCCGGTGAGCCGAAAGGACTCGTCCGGGCTCTGTACCAGACCGAGCTCCTGGCGGGATGTGCCTCCGACACATTCCTCGAACCACACCCGCTGCATCCACGTTACGTGCTTGAGCAGCCCGAGAAGCGTCGTCGCCGACGGGACGAGGCGACGACGGGCCTGTTCCTCGGTGAGGCCCTCAAGGGTCGCCTCGATGGCCCTGCGGTACTGCTCGACAAACGCGTCGAGCTGGACTCGTTCATCGCCCAGAAGCACATCGAATGAACTCATCGGCTTCTCCCATCATGACGTTGACGATCGTCAACTCCGGATCCGGTCGCGCTGAATCCACCTCCCAGGTCCGCAGCGCGGACCAGGCGACGTCCGGGTTACCGTACCGTCAATCGATAGCCGGTCGCGATCGATAACGGTGTGGGGTAAGACAAAATCGCGCTCCGTGTGCCACCCTGTTTCGATGGTCGAGGTGTTGATCGCCGAACGCGGTGACCTTGGTGGAGCGGAGCTTGATGCCGCGGAGAGGTTGGTGCGGAGCGCATTTGGATCCAGCTTCCGATCCCATGATTGGTTACATGCCGTCGAAGGCGTGCACGTGGTCCTTACCGCCGAGCAGTCCCTGGTGGCTTTCGCCGCCGTGGTCGCCAGGACCCTGCACCACAATGGCATTGCCTTTGATACCGGCTACGTCGAAGGGGTCGCGGTACGTGCCGACCAGCAGGGGTGCGGGTTGGGCCGCCTCGTCATGGACCATGCCGAGAACATCATCCGCACTCGCCACCAGCTCGGTGCCCTCAATGCGGTCGAGACCGCCACCGACTTCTATGCCGCCCGCGGCTGGCGGGCCTGGACCGGACACACCCAAGCAGTTGGCCCCGCAGGCGTCATCGACACCTACGATCACGCCGACCGGATCTACCTGCTGCACCCCGCCGGTGTGGACCAACCATTTGACAGCGAAACCGCTCTCATATGCGACTGGCGGCCCGGAGACCTCTGGTAGATCCATTACGTCTGCGGTTGGCATGGCGTAGGTCGGCCAGACTGCGACGGGGAGGATGAGTCATGCTTCGCGGAAAAGTAGTGATGATCACCGGTGCGGCGCACGGGATCGGTGCCAGCATGGCGCGGCTACTGCACAAGCGTGGTGCGCGCCTGGTGCTCATCGACGTCGACGAGCACGGTCTCCGCACGCTCGCAGGTGAACTCGGAGACGATGTTGTCGTCTGTGTTTGCGCTGACGTCAACGACTTTGACGCGATGCGGGCTGCCGCAGAGACCGCAGTAGACCGATTTGGTGCGATCGACGTGGTGGTCGCCAACGCGGGCATCGAACACTGGGCCCCTGTGCAGACCGTAGAGCCGGCGGCCTTCCGGCGCGTGATCGAGACCAATCTGATCGGCGTGTTCCACACAGTCCGCGCAGCTCTGCCGTCGATCATCGATCAGCGGGGCTACGTTTTGATCGTGGCGTCGGCGTCGTCCTACACCGCCGTGCCTGGCATGGCGGCCTATGGCGCGAGTAAGGCCGGCGTCGAGCAATTTGCGAACGTGTTGCGGATCGAGGTCGCACACCACGGCGTCGGGGTCGGTTCGGCGCACATGTCGTTGGTCGATACGCCGATGCTGCGTGAAACACAGTCCAGTTCAGCCGAGTTCACCATGCTGCTTGCAGCATTGCCGGGACCGTTGCGCCGGACCGTCACGGCCGACAAGTGCGCGGTACGGCTCGTCGACGCGATCGAACACCGAAAGCGGCGCGTCGACGTTCCCAGATGGGTTGCTGCCGCGCGCTGGCTCAAGCCGGCACTGTCGACCCCATTCGCGGAACGCACGCTGAGCAGACAAATGGCCCGCATCGAAGTGACTTGAATCCGGATCTCCAGAGCCGCTTCGCGATTCGAGACTGGATCTGAGCGGCTTCGAATCATCGGTAAGATCCGGTCGTTCTCGTCGGATGCCGAATGCGGCCTTCAGGCCGATGTGTTCTCGTCATCTATGCTGCGGAGCTGCCCCTGGCGGATCAACATGTTCATGGCCTGCTGCCATCGCGTGAGTTGCGCTGTGGTGGCGAAAGATTCGGGAAGATGTCGGTCGATGTGCGTGCGCAGGGTGATAGCGCCGAGTACGAGGATGAGCGGGTTCAATGCCGCCCAGGTGTAGTCGAGGTCGGCACGGGTCAGCTGCTGCTCGGCGTGCTGCTTCCAGCGGGCTTGACCCATGGCCACCAGGCCATCGAAAATGACCGTACCGATCTGGTTACCGTCGATGAGTGTGCGCCCGACGTAGTCGACGACGTCCGGCCGATTCAGGATCAGGTTCGTCACCCGCTGGCCGAATTCTTCCACTGGATCCACCGGCAGGGAGGCGGGGGGCGTGGCCAAGCTGGCGTCGAGCACAGCCATGACATGCTCGTCGACGGCTTTGATCAGGCGGCCCTTGGTGCCGTAATGGTGTTGTACCAATCCGATGGACACCTCGGCTTCGCTGGCGATCTGCCGCAGGGTGGTCGTGGCGGTGCCGTGATCGGCAAAGCATCTCAACGCGGAATCGCGAATTCGCTCCGCACTCGATTGGTCCTCCCTGTCGGGGTCGCCGCCCAGGGGAGGCCGGCTATTCACGGCTCCACGCTAGTTACAGCTGGACAATACGCTCGTACCGTCACACAATATGGGCGTATTGGCGTGCCGGGTCGAGGGGTCTCGGCGGCCAAGAGTGAAAGGCTCTCAATGGTGAAAGCTGGCCTTAGTGCCGAAGAGATCGCGTCACTCAACGCGCGGGCTCGGGTTGTCGGAAACCGGATCGGCTGGGAACTGCGATTTGCCGCGGCCGAGAACCCAGACTTCGCGGGTTTGACGGCCGGTGCAAAGCAGGTTTTCGTGGTGGGGCCCGCGAACGTCGCTGATCTCGTGGTACACGACATCATCGAGATCCTCGATGGGCTGCTGCGTGGCAGCCGCCGCATCCTCGATGAAGAGGTTCCGCGCTTGGTCTGATGGGTTGCTGCGCTACCGACCGGAGCGGGGCTGCCGCACGGCGGAACCTCCAGGTGTGGGCTCCCGGCCGGGATAGCCATGGTGGGAGGTCCTACTCCTGCCGTCCCCGGCGATGTTCTGACCCGGCGGTGGCGTCCGTCATGTCCGCGTCTCCTGTCGTTTGAGTCACGGTTCTCGGGGATAAATCCTAGATCTTCTCGATGGGGCCGGGTGGGCACTGCTCCTGCGGACTTGCTGTCAAGGCGAGCCTGCGACCGGCCAGGAAGAGTGTCATGCGCCGAGAACGTCGTTGCAGCTAAGTTCTGCAGTCGGCTGACGGTCATCTGGGCCGCCGACCTTGCGGTCAGACGGTCGTGAACCACGGGTGATCTCAGGCGATCGGACGCCATGCTGAGAGAACCGCCCCCCGGTACCAACCCTCGCGGCTGCGGATCTGAACACCGACAAGGTTCTGCGCGTTAACGCGGCTGTCGATGATGTGTTGGTCGTCGATGTAGATGACCACGTGCGAAGCCTGATTCGTATTTCCGTCGGGATGCAGAAAGATCAGATCGCCTGGCTCGAACGGGCCGTCTTGCGGAATGCGTTGTCCCATCGGGCCTGCGGTTCCTGCGAACTGGTGGTGGACGTCGCCATCGAACTTGATGCCCAGGCCGTAGTTGTATACCCAGGCGGTGAAATTCGAGCAGTCCAGGCCCCGCCCGGCATCCCATGCAGTGAGCCCGTCTGGCACGTCGGTGTCGGGATTCTCCTCGGGGGCACCGGCGAAGGTCGAGTTCGAGGGGTCCCAGCCCGGGATGTGGTGATGGCGGTACTGCAGCCCCAGCGGGTTGTCCGGTGAGTTGATATAGCGCATGGCCACGGTAAGAATCCGTTCCTGCATCCAGGTGGTGGGAGCGCAGCCCGCATCGTCCGGGACTGCCGGCGGCGGCAAGGTATCGGCCCTTGGGCCCCATCCCCGGTTCGAGTAATGCCCGTCAGCGTCGGTCTGGTACCAGTCGGCCGGCGGGACCTGAGTTTGTGGCAGTTCGTCTCGGCTGGCGAAATCCGCGGACAACGAGGCCTGGTTACAGGTGAAAGCGTAGGGCTGCGCGCCGGGCTCGGCACGAGCGAGACCGGCGGACGCCCCGACGGCCAGCGATGGACCTGCGAAAAGGCCTACGCACAGAACCAAGACGAAAAAGCGCATTCGATTTCTCACAGCCCTCTGCTCACTCTGGGGTCCCACCAACGAGGTAATGCTAAGCGGACAAATAGGTTGGCGAGCCGCAGCACGCCTTCCCGGTGTCCTGCGGGGATCAGATTTCGTCGAGGCGCGGGTAGAGCACCTCTTGGGTGATGAGCTGGACCGCGGCGGCGATGGGGATGGCGACCAGCGCCCCGACGATTCCCAGAAGCGCACCGCCGATGAGGACTGCCACCACGGTGATCAGTGGGGGAACGTTGACGGCGCGGCCGATGATCCTGGGGACCAGCAAGTAGTCCTCGATGAGTCGGAAGGCGACGAAGAAGACGATGGTGGCGAGGCAGACCGGTAGTGACACGGTCAGTGCGACCGCGGCGACCACCACGCCCGCGATCGTGGACCCGACGACGGGAACGAGGTCGAGTAGCCCGACGAAAATCCCCAGCAGGAGTGGATAGGGCACATGGAATACGGTCAGCCAGATGAACGTCGCTGTCCCGGTGATGACCGAGATGAGGACGTTGCCCAGGACGTAGGCGCCGACCTTGGCGAACACCTCGTCGCCGATGAGAATCGCGCGAGGACGGCGGGTGTTGGGTATCAGCCGGTACAACGTGGTGCGGATGCGGGGCATGTCGAACAGGAAGTAAACCGTTAAGACGATGACGATCAGGCTGTCGGCGACAGCGCCGAATACCGCGGTGCCGGCGCTGATGATCTCCTCGAAAGCTGATCCGCCCGAGCTGTTGATGGTGTCGGTGATCCGCTGCTGCAGATGGAATCGGTCGTTGAGTCTGCCGATGGCCGAGGAGTGGTCCTGGGCTCGTTGTAAGTAGTGCGGTGCCTCGGTGATGAGCTGTTGGCTCTGCTGCACCAGAGGAGGGATCGCCGCGGCGACGAAGGCGCCGATCAGGGCCAGAAACAGGACGAAGACGACAGTGGTGGCCGCCCACCGGGGCAGTCTGAATTTGACGAACCACGAGGCGACGGGTTCGAGCCCGAGTGCGAGGAAAAACGCCACGCCGATCAGGATCAGGATCGACGACATCGCCGCGAGCATCTGGACGGCGGCATAGGTCAGCGCGACGCCTGCGGAGGCGACCATCCCGATGTAGAAGGGCGACTGCCGATTGAAGCGGCGGCCGAGCGATCCGAGCGGCTTGTCCTCCGAACTCATTCCGGCGGCGATCACCTCGGCTTCAGCGACGGGCCCTTCGTCGTCGTCGGTCCCGGCTGCGGGGTCGTCGGTGACTCCCGTCATGGCCATCGCCCGTTAGGGGCGTCGGACCAGCCGCAGTACCCACAGCAGGATGACAGCTCCGAGGATTGCCGTGAACAGGGTGAACCACCAACCGCCGTTCGCGGTGTCGACGACGAAGCTCAGCAGGAAGCCGCCGATGAGAGCTCCGATGACGCCCACGACGATATCCACGAGCAGACCATCTTTGGTCTTCATGATCTTCCCCGCGATCCAGCCGGCCAGTGCGCCGATGATCAGATAGCCGATCCACCCGACACTTGTCAGTGTGCTGGAACGGGCCAGAAACTCTGTCGCAGCCAACGGATCCACAGGACTCTCCTCACGCCGTTCCGTCCGGCGTGCTCGACGGACCGTGTCGGTGTAACCATTTGCCGTGCGGACGAAACCAAATCGGCGTTAACCGCCGGCCGGCCGAGATGTCGCCACGTCGAAACCGCCGTCTCGGGGTGACGGGGAACCGAGAACTCGGTGAATTCACAGGTGTCGCTACCTGAATTCTGGTAACTAACTTCGGGTCAGCTGTTGACGGCTGTGTCAATAGCGGAGAGCATAGTGTCGCTAATTGTTGTAATTGCAACATGTGGGACGCCCCTACCGGGCGCTGCTTTGGCCCGCAATGACCGGGGTGAAAGAGGGGGCCGAACGTGCTTTCGCCGTCCAGCGGAGGCGAGTTGTCGACGGCTGCCGCCGGTGTCGGGCTCACGATGGTCTATCAGCCCGTCGTCACATTGTCGACGGGGCAGGTGGTCGGCTACGAAGCGTTGGCCCGCTGGCCCTCGTTGCGCGATCCTGCTCCGCAGTGCGTCTTCTCCCACGCCAAGGCGGTCGGGGCACTGGTCGATCTGGAGCGACAGGTGATGCGAACCGCAATCTCGGGTGCGGCGTCTCAGGGCCTTCCGGACTCGGCGACATTGCTGATCAACTCTGAACCCGCGAGTTCGTACTCTGCCGACTACGGCGATGACGTGATCGACGATGGGCTCGGCCGCTTTCAGATCGTCGTCGAGTTGACCGAACGCCACCTGCTCGCCAACCCGGCAACTCTGCTGAAGAAGGTCGCGGCGCTGCGGGCCCGGGGCTGCCGTATCGCCCTCGACGATGTCGGAGCCTCCCACGAATCCCTTGCGCTGCTTGATGTTGTCGGCCCTGACGTCGTGAAGCTCGATATGACCGTCGTACAGGCAGCGCCGCATGTCGACCAAACCCGCACCCTGGCAGGTGTTCTCGCGTACCGCGAAAACACCGGGGCGGCGATCGTGGCAGAGGGCATCGAAACCGAAGCCCACTACCGTCGAGCGGTGACTCTCGGCGCCACCCTCGGTCAGGGATTCCACCTCGGCCGGCCTGGATCCATCGATCCCGCGGCCGCAGGGGCATCGAATCCGTCGCTGTCTCGCCTCCGGCCCCCGCCCGTTCAGCCGAGGGGATCGGTGTTCGATCTCATCGCCACCGGAGCCCCGACGTTCACCGTCGACTACGACACCGCACAAGCGCTGACTCAGACCATCGCGCGCAAATCGCGGCATCACGTGATCAACCAGCCCATCGTCCTGACGTCAGTGCCCAGTGCTGCCGAATATGCCGAACTGCGAACAGGATTCCGCGCTCTGGGGGTGTCGTCACCACTGGTCGCGGTGTTCGGGATCGACATGCCCGACGGGCCCCTCGGGGACGGCGTCCGCGGGGTCCGTCTGGAGCCATCCGACCCGCTGGGGCGGGAAACGGCATTGGTCACACTCGGTTGTGATGTCGCCACAGCGCTTGCCGCCCGTCCGCGTCGCGACGTCACCACCGGAACTCGTGGGATGCCGCCGTACGACATCACCATCACCCACAACCGGGATCTGGTCACCCAAGCGGCCCGTACGTTCCTGGGCAGGATGACCTGAGTCGAGCGCCGCCCCGTCGGCGATCGAGGGTAGGCGAAGCTCTTGGCCGTGGACCGACACCACTTAGAGTGCTCGTATGCACCACGGGGGTTCGTCATGACTGGGGAGACGTTTGGCAGGTACCGCCTGGAAGCGCTGCTGGGCGAAGGCGGCATGGGCCAGGTGTACCGAGCGTTCGACGTCGACACCGACCGCATCGTTGCACTCAAGGTGCTGCCACCCCAGCTGAACCACGATCCGGAATTCGAGCGGCGGTTCCGGCGGGAGGCGCAGATCGCCGCAGCCCTCAACGATCCGCACATCATCCCCATCCATCAATACGGCGAGATCGAGGGCCGCCTCTATGTCGACATGCGGTTGGTCGACGGTCGCGATCTGAGCAAGGTCATCGCAGAGGACGGCGGCCGATTGCATCCGGCGCGGACGGTCGCCATCGTCGAGCAGGTTGCCACCGCGTTGGACAGTGCCCACACGGCAGGGTTGGTGCATCGCGATGTCAAGCCGTCCAACATCTTGATCGCCGCGCGGGATTTCGCGTATCTCATCGACTTCGGCATCGCGCGCGGGCTGACCGATACTGCGATGACGAGTGCCGGACACACGGTCGGCACGCTGGCCTATATGGCGCCCGAGCGCTTCAGCGGAATTGCCGGACCGGAATCCGACATCTATTCACTGACCTGCGTGCTGTATCAATGCCTCACTGGCCGTACGCCGTACGCGGGTGACAGCGCGGAGCAACAACTGGCCGGGCACCTGTCGGAGTCACCACCTCCGCCGTCATGGGACGGTCCGCACATCCCGCCTGCGTTCGATGCGGTGATCGCCAAGGGGATGGCCAAGAATCCAGCCGACCGCTACCGGTCCGCGGCCGAGCTCGCCGCCGCGAGCCGCGCGGCGCTCGGCTCGGTTGGCCCCACGATCAACGCCCAGCTGTACGTACCGCCCACGACGGGGGCGCCCGCGAAACGTTCGAACGCTGCCCGGTACGCGGTGATTGCGGCGCTGGCACTGCTGGTCGGTGGTTACGTCCTGGTCGCATTCCTGACCAGGGATGCATGGACCGTGGGCGGTCCGCGCGAACGCACTCACACGGCGTTCACGGCGGACTCGGCTGATGGGGCGACGCCGACGGCGACCGACTGGTCCAAGGCGAGAGATGTCATGGCGGCCAGGATCACACAACTGGGCGGCTCGAACACGGCGATTGAGATCGGTGCCGACGGCATGGCTGTCACAACCTCGGGCGTCGACAAAGACCAGCTGGAGGGCATCGGTGCGGTGGGGCAGTTCTACGCTCGGCCGGTGATCCATGCGATCCCGGCGCGGGCTGATCCAGCTCCACTGCCCAAGGACCCCACCGAAGGGGATACGGCGCAACGCATTGGATATGAGAAGCAACTGCGGCAGGCCACCGACCCGGCCATCCAGATGCTGGCGCTGCAGTTCGAAGCCACGCGGTGCGAAGAGCCCGATGATCTTGCCGGACATGATGATCCGAATCTTCCGCTGGTCACCTGTGCTCAGGACGGCAAGTCCGTCTATCTGCTCGACAAAGCGCTCATCCGCGGTGATCAGATCAAGACCGCTCGTTCCGAGCAGGTCAAGGGAAGTGACGACTACGCAGTCGGCGTGGATTTCATCCCCGACGTGGCGGCACAGTGGGCGAAGTTCACCGCCGCCAATATCGGCATCCAGGTCGCCTTCATGATCGACACCAAGGTAGCCACCGCCCCGCAGATCCAGACGGCCGTCCCTGACGGGCGATTGGAGATCACCGGGTTCGACGCGCAACGGGCCTCCGCACTGGCGGCGATGCTGGCCGGTGGCGCACTCCCGATGCCACTGTCACTTGCGTCGGCGACGACGGAGCAGCTGCCTGCACAGCTGTGGACCGTGCCCCGCATCGTCTTGCTGGTAGGCGGAATCGCGGTGCTGCTGGTGGTGATCGGTGGTGTGCTGGTGGTCAGGCGGTTCTGACCCCGAAACGACGAAGGCACCCGCTGCGCGGGTGCCTTCGTCAGGTTGTCCAGCGATCAGTTGTGCACGTTGGTGTCGACCTGCGGGACGACGACGCTCGAGCCACCGTTGACCTGGTTTACCCACTCGTGGTGTCCGAGGTCGGCCTGTGCCGGTGCGGCCAAGCCGATGATGGCGGCGATGAAACCAGTGGCGACAACGCTGGCAAATCCGAACTTCTTCATTGTGGTGCCCTTCTTGTTCTTGCTCATATCTTCGAGCCTGCCGGGTAGAACGCGATGTTCGCGGCCATTAATTCCCATGGCAGCATCTTTGCGACGGTTGGCAGAAACAGGGGCCCCCAACGGCTTTCGCGCTGGAAATCGGGTGACGGGCGCCACATGCTCGACTTGCCGCCGGGTTTGCTTCGTGTGATCCCGGTTACGGCAGATCGGTCTGTGCGGTGCCCTGTCTTGCGGTCAGACGATGTCGAAGTGCGTCGCGCCGAGCCCACCGGCCGGGCTGTAGTCGAGGTAGATCGGGCCCAGGCCGAACGGGATATTGCCGGTGTTGGGACGCGACGAGTTCGCGGTCGTGTCGTCGTAGACGTTCGGACTGTTGGAGTCGGTGATCGTGTAGGTGTAAAGCAGCGTCAGACCGTCGGCGGTGTACACACTCACCCTGGTGCCGGGCTTGAGACCCGACCCGGACTGGGCGCTGCCGGCAACCGAGGACGGGAGGCCGCCGTACACGCCACCGGAATCGATGTTGGTCTTCAGCGGTTGCAGCGCCCCGTCGTTGATCTGCACCCGCACATCACCGATCGGCGCACCGTTGACCGAGCCGCGCGACGGCAGCGGGTTGGGGCCGAACACCACCAGGCCGTAGGAGCCGATGATGTTCTGGTACAACATCACCCCGTCTTTGAGCTCACCGGGGAGCAGTGCGTTCAGCGTGGGGCCGGAGCCGGAGTTCGCCGCTATTCCCAAGGTTCCCGCGACCCCGATTCCGGCGACGCTGTAATTGTCATACGCCGCTTCGGATTCGGGATCGACGATCATGATGTTCGCCGGCGCGGTGATCGCTCCGTTCCCGAAATCGATCGTCGTCTGATAGGTGTGATAGTCGTACCCCACCGACACGGTGTCGTCGCCGTAGCCGCTATGGCCGGACCCGGTGGCCGGACCGAGGTTTTTCTGGCCCACGTACTTGTTCAGGATGGACAGTCCGGACGAGCCGGTGTCGAGTTGTACGGGCACGACGGGACCGCCGTTGACCGAGATGTAGATGATCTGCTGGGTGGTTTCCACAGTGCGCAACAGGCGCACCGCATAGACCTGACCGTTCTGCTGGGCTTGGCCGATGAGGCCGGCAGCCTGCGTAGCTGCCGTCGATGCCCCGAAGAGCCCGACCAGCGGAACGGACTGGGCGGCGGCGCTCAGCGTTACTCCTGCCAGCGAGGGCAACATCAGGGTGCCCAGCAGGGACAGTTGGGCCACCTGGTGAGCCACCGGAATGTTCTCGGTGTTGGCCACTGCGGCCTGGGCGCCGTCGATGGAGTTCTGCCACGTCGTCAGTGACCACGCGGATTGGGCGAGAAGTGCTTGGGGGACAAGAGAAACCAGCCCCGCGACGACGTTGCCCGAACCCCAGGTCTGCGCTTGCAGGAGGCTCTGGGCGGCAGCGATCTGTTCCAACGCCAGCTTCACGGCGGCGCCGGGGACGATGACCTGGTTATCGGGTAGGTAGGACTCGTTTCCCCAGGTGTCCTTGGGCGTCTCCGTCCCGGTGCCGGTCGCCTGAGCTACCGCGGTGGCTTTCGGCTTGACCGCTGCCGGGCGACTGGCGCGGGCCCCTGGTGCGGCGGGTGACACAGACGCTGCCGGCCCCGCTGTGGCTGCCGTTCGCGCCGGGCCGGCGGCCACGGCGTGGTTTGACGACGACGCGACGGTGCCGGCCTGCGGTCGTGAATGCGACCGGCTGGCAGTGGATTTGGAGCTTGCGGCCGAGCTGCTGTTGGATGCGCCCGTCGAGCCGGAGGTACTGCCGGACTGTCCGGTGTCGGCGACAGCGACCGCGCTACCCGATGCCAGCGCGGCGCCGATTCCGAGTGTGATCGCACCAGCGCCCAGCCACGCGTACTGGTGTCGAACCTTCTTCGATTTCTGTGTCATCAATGTCCCCGGCCCTGTGTCGAAGCGTGCTTACGAAGTTCCGCCGTTGTTTCCGCTTGTGCCTCGGTGGCCGGCCACACCCGCGGACCCGCCGCTGCCGCCGGACCCCGGCTCGGCGGAGGCCCCGTGTGGGGCAGAGGCGTTGCCGCCGTTGCCGCCGTTGCCACCGGTACCGGCGAACATCCCGCCGAACCCGCCACTACCGCCGGCCCCGCCCTTCGCGGTGCCGGCTCCATCAGCTGTTCCGCTGCCGCCGCTGCCACCCCGGCCGCCGGTCCCGAGGAACTGGCCGCCAGGGCCGCCTGGCGCGGCAGTGCCGCCGGTTGCATCGCCGTCGCCGGTGGAGCGTGCGTCGCCGCCGTTGCCGCCCCGGCCGCCGGTCCCGAGGACAGTGATGTCGCCGCCGATGTTGTTACCGCCGGTGCCGCCGTTGCCGCCCTGGGCGTTTCCGTGCACGGAATCGGCTTTTCCGCCGCTGCCGCCGGATCCGCCGGTCCCGACAATGGCAGCACCGCCGGAGTTTCCGAGGCCGCCCTTTGCCTCGGCCGTATTGGTAGCGGTGGCTGCTCCGCCGCTGCCGCCGCTACCGCCGGTACCGATTGTGGTGCCCCCGCCCTGACCGCCGGTGCCCCCGGCGGCATACGTGGTCAACTCGCTCGAAGAGTTGGCGGAGCCGCCGATCCCGCCGGCGCCGCCATTTCCGACGACGGTGGTTCCGCCCGTACCGCCGGCGCCGCCGCCCGCCGTCCAGTTGTTCGAGATGCCTTCGCCGCCGCTACCGCCGGTGCCTGCACTGCCCATGACCGCAGACCCGCCCGCACCGCCGGCGCCACCGGTCCCACGGGCGCCATACGAATTGCCCTGCCCGCCTGCACCGCCGCTACCGCCGCTGCCGAATGTGGCCTTCCCGCCGACGCCGCCGACGCCGCCGACGGCGACTTCCTCCGTGGCGTAGGCCGTACCGCCTTCTCCGCCGCTGCCACCGTCACCGCTCCAGGCACCGCCGTTGCCGCCGTTGCCCCCAGCCCCGCCGACCGTGATGATGTCGTTGGCGTACCTGTTGTCGTTGGCGCCACCGGTTCCGCCTGCGCCGCCGTTGCCCAGGATGGCGCCACCGTTGCCGCCGTTGCCCCCATTGGTGGCCGCCGACCGCAGGACCCCGGTGCTGGAATAGACGGCGGCCTCGCCGCTGCCGCCGTCGCCGCCATTGCCGATCAGCAGGCCGCCGTTGCCACCGTTGCCGCCCGCTTTGGCCTCCGTGGCCAGCGAGCCGTTGGGGAAGTAGGTGGCCTGAACGCCGTCGCCGCCGTCGCCGCCGTTGCCGAAGAACAGGCGCCGCCGTTGGCGCCATTTCCGCCGTTACCGCCGAGCAGTCCGCCGTTGCCGCCGTTGCACGCATTTCCGGTGCAGTTCGAAGCTGCGTCCAGGCCGTTGCCGATCAGCCACCCGCCCGGTCCGACGACCGGCGAAGCGGCCTGCACCGCGGCGATGCGATCCGCGGAGGACGCGGCAGCCTGATCGATGGAGCCGTGGCCGCTGAGCAACCAGAAGTCGGTGTCTGTCGAGCTGGTGTCCGGACTCAGCGGGATCAGCGAATACTCGGTCGACGCCAGCTGAATACCGGAGACCGTCACGGGCGTCGCCGCGGTTCCGCCGAGCGCAGCGGCGATGCCGCCGGCCGCGGCGAACCCCACGAATACGCCAGTGGCAAGCCACGGTATCGAGCGTCCGCGATTGTCCAACCGGTGTTCGACCACGGCGTTCCCCCAACCTCCCGCTGGGCGCTCAACCCAGGTGATCACAGCTATGTCCCCAATGGGTATGAATACATATTGACGCGTGTGGACCCTAGGACTCTTCCTTCGGGCCGGTCAAGGCTCGTTACCCTTGCTAATGTGCAGATGGACGGTCAGCAGCTCGCCGCGTTCGCGGCCGTGATCGAGCTCGGCAGTTTCGATGCCGCGGCAGATTGGCTGCACGTGACACCGTCGGCGATCAGCCAACGCATCAAATCCCTCGAGCAGCGGGTGGGCCAAGTCCTCGTCGTGCGCGAAAAGCCCTGCCGGGCCACCGCTGCCGGTATTCCGCTGCTGAGGCTGGCCGCCCAGACCACGATGCTCGAAGGCGAGGCACTTGCCGAGGCGACAGGGGAGCGGCCGGATCTGACCAGAGCTGCGATCGCGGTCAATGCCGACTCGATGTCGACGTGGTTCACCAAGATTTTCGACGAGCTCCCCGATGTGCTGTTCGATATCCGGATCGAGGACCAGGACCACTCCGCACGATTGCTTCGAGAGGGGGCCGTCATGGGCGCGGTGACCACCGAGCGAACTGCGGTGCCGGGATGCCGGGTGCAGAAGCTGGCGGTGATGCGCTACATCCCGGTGTCCACCCCGGCCTACGTCGAGCGGTACTTTCCGAGGGGCTTCACGGCCGAGAGCGTCGCCGGTGCCCCGTCCTTGGCCTGGAATCGTGCCGATGCGCTGCAGGACACCTTGGTACGCAAGGTGTTCCGTCACTCGGTGGCCCGACCGGTGCACTATGTGCCGACCGCAGAAGGATTCACCGGGGCGGTGCGAGCCGGCCTCGGTTGGGCAATGTTCGCCGAACAGCAAGCCGAGTCCGAACTGGCGCAGGGGTCGCTGGTCCGGGTCGCCGATGCATATCTCGATGTGCCGTTGTACTGGCAGTGCTGGAAGCTCGAGAGCAGATTCATCGCCAGGATCACCGACGCAGTCCGGTCGGCCGCGATGCACCGGAACCACGACTGAGTGTCTACCGCTCGATCGTCTCCATCTGCGCATCGGAGCGCACTCTTGGTGTGCGTCCGGCATTTTTTGCATAAGTTCTACACAGCCTGTACCTAACCGGGTCGGCGTACGTTTGAAGGTGGGAGTCGGTGGCAGCTACACCAGCCGCTTCCGTTATCCCGTAACAGCTTTGGATCCGCGGGGCGATCCATGGCACCGATACCGGTACAAGTTACAGAGGTTCTCATGAGCACTATGAAACGCATCGCTGCAGGGGCCGTCATTGCGGGTTCGCTCGGATTGACCGCCCTCGGACTCGGCTCGGGACTGGCCAACGCCGCACCGTCCCCGGCCGCCGTCGGGACCGGCTGGGCGCAATGGGGCCACGGCGGCCCCGGTGGTCCCGGTTGGGGAGGTGGCCCGGGCTGGGGCCCTCCGCCACCTCCTCCGCCACCACCGGCCTACGGCTACGGCGGATATGGATACGGGTACGGCGCTCCCGTGGATGCCTGCGTCAACGGACCGCTTGGATTGCTGCACGTCTGCGTCTAAACGGCCCGACCACACCTGCCCGCTCCCGGTTCGCTCGGAGCGGGCAGGTGCTTCTGTGCAGCTGAGAGCATAAATCAGGTCGGAAAACGATAGGACTGCTACCGTTGAGTTGTACCGACGCACTCCTGTGTTGCCGTCGGATCATCTGCCGCAAGGGGGACGAGAATGTCAATGACCACCAAACTGGTCGCCAGCCTTTGTGGTGCGGCGGCAACGCTGATCGTGGGAGGCGGCCTTGCTTCCGCTACCCCGGACACCAACGCCATCGTCAACTCCACCTGCAGCTACCCGCAGGTGATGGCCGCGCTGAACGCCCAGGACCCGGCGGTTGCCGCCAAGGTGTCGTCCAACCCCCTGGCCACCGCCTGGCTGCAGCAGCTTGTAGCAGCGCCACCGCCGCAGCGGCAGGTGATGGTCGACCAGGCAGCGGGCGTCCCTGAGGTCCAGCAGTACAGCGGGTTGATCGGTCAGGTCGCCACCAGCTGCAACAACTACTGAGCAAGACGACAAAAACCCACCTCCGAGCGATTGCTCGGAGGTGGGTTTTTGTCGTCAGAGGTTAGAGCAGGCCGAGCAGCTGCAGGTCGGTGATGTACTTGACGATCACCGGTGCTGACAGGTGTGGGATGTCCTTGTCCGGTCCGATCTTGTTGTCCTGCACTGCTGTACGGAAGTGGTCAGCCGGTGCTAGTGATCCGTTGATCGGGTGTTCGGGCTTCTGATAGTTGTGAATCAGCGGCAGTAGCGATGCGGCCCGTTGCTTCTCGGGCAGTGCCCGCAGCGTCGTGTCGAAGCGGGCCAGCCATGCCGAGTATTCGGGGACCCGGACCATCGGGTAGCCGGACTCGATCAGCCAGTCGACGAACGTGTCCATACCGATACCGTCGTCGTAGGGATTCATCACGTGGAAGGTTTCGAATCCTCCGGACGCCACCGTGACGTTCACCCCGATAGTCGAGATGGCCTCGGCGATGAATTCCACTGGCAGACCGTCGAAGTGGGCCCGCTGCCGGTTGCCGTCCGCGTCGAGTTCGTAGAACGAGCGCGGAGCCACGCCGGTCGCGACCAGGCTCAGCATCATCCGGGTGAACATGTCCGGCACGTTGAGCTGTCCGGCGTAGGTGGTATCCGCCATGATCATGTCGCAGCGGAACACCGACACCGGCAGGCCGCACAGATCATGGGCTTCGCGCAGCAGGACCTCCCCGGCCCATTTGCTGTTCCCGTACCCGTTAGCGTAGTTGTCTCCGACCGTGCGGGTGGCACTCATCTGCCGGATGTCGGTCTCTTCGACGAAGCGTCCCGGTTCGATACCGTCACCCACACCGATCGTCGAGACGTAGACGAACGGTGT
This sequence comes from Mycolicibacterium komossense, assembly GCF_025822605.1. Taxonomy (GTDB): domain Bacteria; phylum Actinomycetota; class Actinomycetes; order Mycobacteriales; family Mycobacteriaceae; genus Mycobacterium; species Mycobacterium komossense. The sequence continues at coordinate 36,791 of NZ_JACKTY010000032.1, forward strand.
GATTCTGGTGGTCAGCGCGATGCGGATCAGTTCCGCGGTGCCGACTGCGTTGGGGCCGAACAGCTGGCTGTAGGGCAGCACGTGATTGACCAGCGCCGCGGGATCCACGATGAGGTCGACGGTGTCGGCCAGCCGCTGCCAAGTCGCCTGTTCCAGACCGAGATTGGCTTCGCCCTTGTCGCCGGCCAGCACTTCGAGGTGGTCGGCGGCCAGCGACCGGTAATGGTCCAGCAGGCTCGGGTCCCCACTGTCGAAGGTCGCGTCCAGGCGCGCACGGGCATCCGCGTCGGACTTGGCCCGCACCAGGCAGATCACCTTGCCGTCCACCAGGTCCATCCGCTCCAGCCACTGCAGCGCCAGATAACGGCCGAGGAAGCCGGTGGCACCCGTCAGCAAGACCGTGCGGACGTCCCGGCTGGGTCCGGGTAGCGACGGAGCGGCCGCCAGGGTTGCCTCATCGAGGAACTTGTCCAGCGTCAGGTCGGTGGCGTGGACCTCGGTCGCGTCCCGACCGTGCACTGCGTCGTAGGTGGGCCGCTTGGTTCCGCCGGCCCGCTGTGCCTCGACATACGCAGCGATGGAAGACAGATCGCTGGCCGGGCTGACGATCACCCCGACGGGAACATCCACGTCGAAGATCTCGTGTAGCAGATTGGCGAATGTCAAGGCAGACAAGGAGTCTCCACCAAGGTCGGTGAAGGCTGCGTCGGGTGCGATATCGGCCGAGCCGGTGCCGAGCAATGCGCTCGCGGCTCGACCGACGGTCTCCAGCACCGGTTGCTGCGCGCCGCTCTGGCGCAAAGTGCGCAGCACGTCCGCCTGACCGTCGGCCAGGTCGACGTAGAGCTGCTCCAGCGCGGCGCCGTAGTGCGCCTTGAGCTGCGGGCGGGCCAGCTTCCTGATGCCGGTCAGCAGTCCGTTTTCCAGCGTGAACGGTGTGGTCTCGACCAGAAAGTCGCGTGGGATCTCATAGGATTGCAGAGCGGACTCTCGTGCGACGGTCTGAAGTGCCTCGGTCAGAACGGCTTTGACCGCGGCTGGGTCGCCGCCGACACTGGCCAGGGCGTCAACGGTCGGGACGATGACGGCCAACAGGTACGAGCGGGCGCTGTTGCCGTAGACGAAGATCTGCCGCACCGACGGGTGCGCACCGTAGGCCGCTTCGAGTTTGGAGACGGTGACGAACTCGCCCTGGGACAGTTTGAGCACGTTGTTGCGCCGGTCCACGTAGGTCAGGTGATCGGGTGCGATCTCGGCGAACACGTCGCCGGTGTGATACCAACCGTCGGTGTCGAACAGCTCCGCGGTCACTTCGGGTCGCTTGTAGTAGCCGGGGATGACATCGGTTGACTTGACCCATAATTCACCGCGCGGATGCGGGCGGTCGGTGGCGAAGTAGCCGAGTTCCGGCACGTCGACCAGCTTGTAGTCGACCAGCGGTGGGCGGCGGATCTGGTCGTCGACCAGGACGACACCGTCCTCGGTCGAGCCGTAACCGTTGATCAGGTGGATGTCGAGGAATTCCTCCACCCAAGCCCGCAGCTCAGGGGAGATCGGCGCGGAGCCCGTCATCGCCGAGAACTGGCGCCCACCGATCAGGCTCTCGCGCTGCTCGGCCATCACCTGCAGCTCGATCTCGGCTCGCTCGGCCGGAGAAGACCCGCCGGCGCGCCGGTCCACTTCACCCTGCACCTCTTGGAACAGCATCTCCCAGATGCGGGGGACCAGGTCAAGTTTTGTGGGCCGGACCAGCGCCAGATCCTCCAGTAGGGTCGACAGATCACTCTTGGCGGCGAAATACGCTGTGCCACCGACACCCAACGTCGAATACAGGATGACGCGGCCCATCACATGGCTGACCGGCATGAAGCTCAAGGTGATCGCGGGCAGCTTGCCCTCGGTATCCCAGTCGGGCCGGAACCAGCCTCGCCAGCAGTTGGCCATCAGTCGGTCCGTGTACATCGCACCCTTGGGGGTACCGGTGCTGCCGGAGGTGTAGATCAACAGGCGCAGCGCTTCGTTGTCACCGGCTTCGGCGCCTGGGCCTTCGCTGTGCTGGGCGCCTTGGGCGATGACGTCGTCCAGGGCTTCGACGCTGACGTTCAGCTCGGCCAACCGGGCGGCGGCGGACTCGAATGCCTCACGGTGGTCGTCGACCTGGGGGTGATAGTCGAAGACCACCAGGCGCTTCGGCGCGTGAGCGGTCGCGGCCAGCTCGACGGCGTCTTTGAGGTGATCGACACTGGACAGGATCGCGACAGGTTCGGTCTCGACCAGGATCGGGTGCAGCTGCGCCACCGGTGCGCTGGTCTGCAGGGGAACGGCGACTGCTCCGGTCAACGACAGCGCCATGTCGACGACGGCGTAGTCGGCACTGGTGAAACCGAGGGTGGCCACGCGGTCCCCTGGCTGCACGGGGTTGTCGGCCAGGGCGTCGGCGAGGGCACGGACTCGCGCCCAGGTTTCGCGGTAGCTCACGGTGTCGAACCGGGGTTGCAGCTGGGCTACGGTGCGGCCCGAGGCGTCGGTGACGAACTCGACGGCGCGCTGACCGAGCGCGGGCCGGTCGGCGTAGCCGGTCATCACGGTGCGGATCACATCGCGCAGCGCCACGTCGGCACCGGCGACTGCGGCGGCGATTGCTGGATCAGGCTGGGCGGCAATGAGTTGCGCATCGCCAGAGGTCAGCTTGTCGAAACGACGAAATAGCCGGGCCTCACGGCCGGTAGTGGGGGCTGACATGCAAATCTCCTCTGACAATGAAGTATTCAATTCCTGGTCGGGCACATCCGTTCGTGCCACCTCACCGAAAAATACGTAAGCAAAGCTAAATATTCCTGGAGATTTGCTGTGAGGTGCGCGCCTCCGGGTGAAGGTGCTGGTCCAGTTCTCGCCCATCGTGTCGCGGTGACGTTTCTCACCGTCGCGGGGTGCGCCGGCTTGCGTTGTCGGAACCTCGAGGCGGTCGGGTCGACGGCCGACGCTGACACCGCGCAATCGGCGCGAGACCGCGAGGACACCGCGAAGTAACGCGGCTCTGTTTGCCTATCAGGAAGCAAACAAAGGGAGATGTGATGTTCCATCTGGGGTGGTTCCTGAACTTCGTCGCAGACGAGTGGAACGGGAACTGGGGCGACGGCGGGCGCGACTTCACCGGCGACTTCTACGTCGACGTGGCCCGTGATTTCGAGCGGGCGAAGTTCGACTACATCCTGATCGAGGACAAGCTGATGGTGTCCACCGCTTTCGGCGGCACCATGGAACACGACCTCAAACACGGCATCAACCCCAAGCACGACCCGGTTCCGCTGGCCGTCCTGATCGCCGCCGCGACCAAGAACATCGGGGTCATCCCCACCATGTCGACCAGCTTCTACCCGCCGTTCATGCTCGCCCGGTTGTGCAGCACGATCGACCACATCGCGCGCGGACGCTTCGGCTGGAACGTCGTCACTTCCGGCGAGGATCGGTCGGCGCAGAACTTCGGGATGGACAAGCTCTACGAACACGACGAGCGCTACGCGATGGCCAGCGAGTACCTCGAATTGGTGACCAAGCTGTGGGAGTCGTGGGAACCGGATGCGATCGAGCGTGACTACGAGACCGGGACGTACGCAAACTACAAGAAGGTCAACACCATTGACTTCGAAGGCAAGTACTACAAGTCCCGCGGGCCGCTGAACACCGCCCCGTCGCCGCAGTACCGCCCGACCATCGCCCAGGCCGGCGCCTCGCCCCCAGGGCGCGAATTGGCCGCCCAGCACGCCGATACCATCGTCGCTCCGTCCAGCGGAGCCGAGGCGATGAAGGCCTACCGCGACGATATCCACAAGCGGATGAAGGCCAATGGTCGCGACCCGGGAGAATGCAAGGTGCTCTATCTGGTGTCGCCGATCGTGGCCGACACCCACGACGAGGCGCTGGCCAAACGGGACCGCTGGTTCACCACCGATTCCTATATCGAGTACATGCTGGCCGAGATCTCGTCCATCACCGAAATCGACTTCGCCCAATTCGATCTGGACAAACCGGTGCCGCCTGTCACGACCAACGGAGAGCGGGGATCCCTGCAGGCATTCCTCGCCGGAAGCGAGGGGAAGACGTTGCGCGAAATCGTCACCGGCAACGGGCTATCCGGGAAGGTTCCGCTCGTCGGCACGCCCGCCGAAGTGGCCGACGAAATGGGTGAGCTGATGGAAGAGGTTGGCGGCGACGGCTTCCTGATCACCAGCCCGGTGATGCGGCTCAACCGACGCTACGTCACCGAGATCACCGACGGGCTGGTGCCCGAGTTGCAGAAGCGGGGCCTGACCCGGTCGGAGTACACCACCACGACGCTGCGAGAGACGCTGCGCGAGTTCTGACCGTGCGCGAGTTCTGACACGAGGGTGACCGGTCTCCGATGCCGCGCAGGACTCGGGCGAATCAACCAGGTCCGAAGTCGTTGATACAGATCTGAACAACTACCACTGGGATCAGACGAAAGGACGCGAACCGTGCCAACACATGACCGCCCGGTACGCGGCGGTTCGGTCAGGCGGGCCAGCCCCACTATGCCCGTCCGCCCGGAATTGGCCTACCAGCGCCAGCGGCCCCGGCCGGACCGCGTGAACAACTCGGCGCGGCGCACCTACGACCTGCTCCGCTCGACGCTCGTCACCGGTCGCAACACGAGCCTGGGCGAGCGGGAACTCACCGACGCCTTGTCGGCGAGCCGCGATACCGTTCGCGCCGTTCTGCAGCAGCTCGCGCGAGAAGGGATCGTCACCCGTGAGCCCAAGAACGGGACGCGGGCCAACGGCTCGATACTGCTGCGCATCGACGAGCTCAACACCCTCGACCAGTTCACCAGCGATCCGTCCACCCGTGTCGAGGTCCGTGCACTGGAGTGCCGGCCGCTGGGCTGCCCGCCGATGGTGCGGGACCGTCTACGCCTGCCGGACGGCTGGACCGTGCTGATGATCGAAAGCCTGGTGTTGCAGGAGGAGCAGCCTCTGGGACTGACGGTCAACTACATCGCGCTCGGTGAAGACCAGTCAGCCGATTTCCACGTCGACGAGCCGGATGTCCTGCTGATCCTGGAGCGCCAGCTCGGGGTACGGATCGGGGCCAGCAGCACCACAGTCGGGGCTGTCGCAGCGGACGAGCAGAGCGCCGCGCTTCTCGGATTGGAGGTGGGCGCGCCCATCGTGTGGCTGGAGGACGTGATCGAAGACGTCACCGGCCAGCCGCGGGCACTATCCCAGCTCCGGTTGCGCGGTGATCGAGTTGCCTTCTCGGCCACGGCGTATCGGCCCGGCGCCTGACTCCGCGGGGGACCGGGACATTTCGCTCTCGCTAAATGCAAGGGTTGAGCAAGTTTCTGCCTGATGGGAGAGTGCGCACATGACAGTCGTCGTAGTGGGAAATCCGAAACCGAAGTCGCGAACGCGGGCCGCCGCCGAGTTGGTGGCCGAAAAGCTGACAGGCGCCGTGCCCGAGCACGTCATCGATGTCGTCGACCTCGGCCCGGGATTGCTGGGCTGGGGAGACCCGAAAGTGGCCGAGGCCAAGGAAATCGTCAAGTCCGCCGATGCGCTGGTGGTGGCGTCGCCGACGTTCAAGGCCACCTACACCGGACTGCTCAAGCTGTTCCTCGACCAGTTCGGGGCGGGCGAACTCGGCCAGACCACCACTTTTCCGGTCATGCTTGGCGGCTCGTGGGCACACGCGCTGGCCCCGGAGCTCACCTTGCGGCCTGTGCTGGTCGAGATCGGCGCCAGTTGTCCGGCGCCGAGTCTCTACCTGCTCGACTCCGATTACGAGGCATCACCCGAGTTGGAGAAGTGGCTCGATATCGCCCGGCGCTTCGCCCCGCAGGTGTTGTCATGATCACGGCGGTCGACGGCAACTTCGACCAGGCCCTGCTGCGGCAGGCCTTCGGCGCGTTCCCCAGTGGCGTGACGGCTTTCTGCGGCCTGATCGACGGCGTGCCCGAAGGGATGGCGGCGAGCTCCTTCACCTCGGTTTCCCTCGATCCGCCGCTGGTGTCGGTGTGCGTCGCCAACACTTCGGCGACGTGGCCGAGGCTGGCCGAGCTCGAGCGTCTCGGGCTCAGCGTGCTAGCCGACGAGCACACCACCGTCGCGCGGTCGTTGGCATCGAAGTCCGGTGACCGGTTCGCCGATGTCGACTGGACCTCGACCGACACCGGCGCCGTATTCGTCCACGGCTCGACGTTGTGGCTGGAGTGCGTACCGTTCAAGCGTGTCGAGGCCGGCGATCACGAGATCGTCGTGTTGCAGATCGTCGCGCTGGCGGTGTATCCCGACGTCGCGCCGATGGTGTTCCACCGCAGCAACTTCCACGGGCTGGCCACCGCAGGCTGATGTTTCTCGGCGGATGCGCCGTTAGCCGGCCATGAATTCCGAATACGCCGACGCGAGATCCGGCGGCAGTGCCTGGACGTGGCACTCATCCTGCGCGTTACCGATCGGCGCCAGGATGCCCCGCAGGTCGTTGTACTCACCCGGGTTGCTGCCGAAGTAGTTCCGCAGAGTCGCCGACGCCTCGCCGCGCGGCTGGTTCTGCGCGGTCATCACGGCTTGGTTGGCGCCAGGGTGAGCGGCCAGATAGGCCTTCGCCGATGTCGACGTCGTAGCGACGGTCCCGGCGATCCCGGCCGGGCTGCAGTCCTGCGGCTCGGCCATCGCGGACGGTGCCGTCAAGGTGGCAGCCGCGAGGCCGCCGATGGCGCAGGCACTGGCGAAACGAACGAAAGTCATGGTGGTTCCTTACTTGCTCGCTGGCAGGTCATCCCCCGATCCCTGCCAGAGGCCTACCCGAAGCCGGCCGATTCAACACAACGGCCGACATCACCGCAGTTCAGCCGCCGCGAAACCATGATTCGAGTAGGTCGGCTCACGTTCTCCACGGCGAATAGTCGGCGATGAGCTGTTCCTGGGTTGGGCGCTGATCCTCGGGTACATGCTCCAGGTTGATCCGGATCCGGTACCAGATCGAACTCGGCCCGCGCATCCCGTCGACCAGGATGTCCGTCGGTTCCAGACGATCGGCCGGTCCGGGGTAGCGCTGCTTCCAGGTCGCCAACGCGATCATCGCCTCGTCCTTGGTTTTGGTCCGGGCGATCTCGATCAACGGCTTGGACGAGACGCGGTTGCCGCTGCCGTCCGAGCGTCGAGCACCCTTGGGCGCCCTCTCCGCGGGGCCCAGTTCTTCGGCCAGCGCAAGTAGTCGGTCCAAGCCGCCGGCGGCGGAGTCCATGCCGGCCCACGGATCGCCGATGGCGGCGAAGCGTTGGGGCACGGTGACGGCCGTGAACTCCTCGGGCCGGCAGCCGGGCACCTCGGCCCAGTGCAGGGGCGTCGAGACCCTGGCGTCAGGTAGCGCCCGAATCGAGTAAGCCGACGCCACTGTGCGGTCCTTGGCGTTCTGATTGAAGTCGACGAACACGCCATGGCGCTCTTCCTTCCACCAACGACTGGTGGCCAGCTCGGGGGCGCGGCGCTCGACCTCCCTGGCAACCGTCTCGGCGGCCAGCCGAACCTGCCGATACGGCCAGTCCGGTGCGATACGGGCGTAGATGTGGAACCCGCGGGATCCCGAGGTCTTGGGCCACGCGGTGAGGCCGTGGTCCTCCAGGACCGCGCGGGCGACCAGTGCAGTGTCCACGATTTGTTGCCAGTCGACCCCCGGCATGGGGTCCAGGTCGACGCGCAGTTCGTCGGGATGTTCCAGATCGCCGGCCTGCACTGGGTGTGGATTGAGGTCGACGCAGCCCAGGTTGACGGCCCAGGCCAGGCCGGCGGCATCGTGGATGACGGCTTCTTTCGCCGAGGTGCCCGAGGCGTATTTCAACTCCGCGACGTCGATCCAGTCGGGACGCTTCTCCGGGGCCCGTTTCTGGAAGATCGCCTCGGCATTGATGCCCTTGACGAAGCGTTTGAGGATCATCGGCCGCCCTGCGACACCGCGCAGTGCGCCCTCGGCGACTGCGAGGTAATAGTTGACCAGATCGAGCTTCGTCAGGCCCATCTCGGGGAAGACCACCTTGTCCGGATGGGTCACGGACACCTCGCGACCGGCTACCTCCAGCAATAAAGGACCGGCCATACCAGTCATGGTATTTCCCAACCTGGCTGCGACGCCCGTCACATATTGTGGTGGCATGCCGAACCTCACAAATGTGCCGTTGCAGATAGCCGCCAAAGCGCAGCAGTATTTGGAACGAGGGTCGGCCGAGCTGCACTACGTCCGCAAGATGTTCGAAGCAGGCGTGTTCAAGGTGGAGCACCCGCAGAACATCGCGGGCATGGTCGCCGATATCCGCAAGTGGGGCGAGTTCGGCATGATTCCGGCCCTCAACGCGCGCCGCACGCCCGACGGGATCGCGATCATCGACGACGACGGTGAGATGACGTTCCGCGAGCTGGACGAGGCTGCGCACGCGGTGGCCAACGGGTTGCTCGCGATGGGCGTCAAAGGCGGCGACGGCGTTGCGCTGCTGATCCGCAACCACCGCTGGTTCCTGGTTGCCCTCTACGGAGCTGCGCGTACCGGTGCCCGGTTGATCCTCCTCAACAGCGAATTCTCCGGACCTCAGATCAAGGAAGTGTCCGAGCGCGAAGGCGCGAAGGTCATCATCTATGACGACGAGTACACCTCTGCCGTGGCCAAGGCCGAGCCGCCGCTGGGCAAGATTAGGGCGCTCGGCAAGAATCCCGACAAGGACGAGCCGTCCGGGTCCACTGACGAGACTCTCGCGGAGTTGATCGCCCGCAGTAGCAAAGGCCACGCGCCGAAGGCGACGTCGCATTCGAAGATCATCATCTTGACCAGCGGCACCACCGGCACTCCGAAGGGCGCCAACCGCAGCTCGCCGCCGTCGCTGGCCCCCATCGGCGGGGTGCTCTCGCACGTGCCATTCAAAGCGGGCGAAGTGACGTCGCTGCCAGCGCCCATGTTCCACGCGCTCGGCTTCCTGCATGGCACCATCGCGATGATGCTCGGCTCAACCTTGGTGCTGCGCCGGCGGTTCAAGCCGTCGACCGTGCTGGAGGACATCGAAAAGCACAAGGTGACGGCCATCGTGGTGGTGCCCGTGATGCTGTCGCGCATTCTGGACCAACTCGAGAAGACCGATCCCAGGCCGGACCTGTCGAGCCTGCGCATCGTGTTCGTCTCGGGCTCCCAACTCGGGGCCGAGCTGGCCACCAGGGCCATGAAGGATCTCGGTCCGGTCGTCTACAACCTTTACGGCTCAACGGAAATCGCGTTCGCGTCGATCGCGCGCCCGCAGGATCTGAAGAAGAACCCGGCCACCGTCGGGCCCGTCGTCAAGGGGGTGAAGGTCAAGCTCTTCGACGAGAACGGGAAAGAGGTACCCAAGGGCGAGGTGGGCCGGATCTTCGTCGGCAACACCTTCCCGTTCGAGGGGTATACCGGCGGCGGCGGCAAGGCGATCATCGACGGACTGATGTCCTCGGGTGACGTCGGGTACTTCGACGAGCACGGACTGCTCTACGTCAGCGGTCGCGACGACGAGATGATCGTGTGCGGTGGCGAGAACGTATTCCCCGCCGAGGTGGAGGACCTCATCAGCGGCCACCCCGAGGTCGTCGAGGCCACCGCACTCGGCGTCGAGGACAAGGAGTGGGGCCACCGGCTGCGGGCGTTCGTCGTGAAGACCGAGGGCGCCACCGTCGACGAGGACGCCATCAAGCTCTACGTCAAGGAAAACCTGGCGCGTTACAAGGTTCCGCGTGAAGTGATCTTCATGGACGAGTTGCCGCGCAACCCGACGGGCAAGATTCTCAAGCGGGAACTACGCGAGATCGAGGTCGACAGCTAAGGGCGTGAGGGCAGCTGATCACGGCCCGTTGACGTAATTCGACAGACACCACGGGTTGCCCCGGCAGGCGATGATCGCGCCCGCATCCGGGGCAGCACCGCGAACACGGTTCTGCCGCGGTGGCAGGTTGCAGTTCTGCACGTACGGATTCAGCGGGATCACGCCGTTCACGCAGGGTGCCGCGGTGACCGCCGCGGGGGCGGCCAGCTGTGGCACCACGACGAAACCTGCTGTTGCAGCGGCACACACCAGCAGACGTGAAAGTCGTCGAGCGGAAATTCGCATCCTGCCTCGACGGTACGCCTAACTACGGATCGCGCGGCAGGCCGAGGAGTCGTTCGGCGATGATGTTGAGCTGCACTTCGGTGGTGCCGCCGTAGATGGTCGTGGCACGGCTCCCGAGTAGCCACTCCACCCATTTGCCGGACAACGTCTCCAGGTCGCCGACGACGGCGTCGGTGCCGAAGGACTCGACTGCGAATTCCGCGTAGCCCTGGCCCGTCTTCATCGACAGCAGCTTCGAGATCGCCGCCGACGGCATCGCGTCGCCACCGGCGAGCGTCAGCAGCGTCGAGCGCATGTTGAGCAGCTTCGCGGCATGGCCCTCCGCGATCAGTTGGCCCGCTCGGTTCTGAGCGATCTGATCGAGCTGACCGGCCTTGACGAATTCGACGAAACCGTCCAGCGTGGCAAGGAATCCGGGCTCGCTGCTACCGATCGACACCCGTTCGGCGGTCAGTGTGTTGCGACTGACTTCCCAGCCGCGGTTGACCTCGCCGAGCACCATGTCGTCGGGCACGAAGACGTCGTCGATGAAGACGGTGTTGAACATCGCGTTGCCGGTCAGCTCGCGCAGCGGCTTGACCTCGACACCCTCGCTCTTCATATCGAGCAGGAAGTACGTAATGCCATTGTGTTTCGGAGCGCTCGAGTCCGTCCGCGCGAGCAGCGCTCCCCACTGTGAATACTGTGCGCCGGTGGTCCAGATCTTCTGACCGGTGATCCGCCAGCCTCCTTCGACCTTGGTGGCCTTGGTCGACAGGCTGGCCAGATCGGAGCCGGCGCCGGGCTCGGAAAACAGCTGGCACCAAATCATTTCGCCGCGGAACGTCGGCGGCAGGAAGCGTTGCTTCTGCTCGTCGGTGCCGAACGCGACGATGGACGGGATGATCCAGGCGGCGATACCCATCGGGGGCCGCTTGACCTTTCCGGCCGGGAATTCCTGCGCGATGATGATCTGCTCGATCGGGCCCGCGGCGCGGCCCCACGGCTTGGGCAAATGAGGCTGCACCCAACCGCCCTCGGCGATCGCGACCAACCGCTCTTCGCGGGAAAGTGCTTTCAGGCCGGCAACTTCGGCGCGAATCTCCTCGCGGAGCTTCTCCGTGTCCGGGTCGAGATCGATGTCGATGCTGCGCATACCGGTACTGGTCGCCGTGTCGACAACGAGTTGCGGGTAGTCGGTCGCGCGACCGAAACAGGCGGCCAGCAGCAGCGCCCGGCGGTAGTACACGTTGGTGTCGTGCTCCCAGGTGAACCCGATACCGCCGTGCACCTGGATGCAGTCCTCGGCGCAGTGCTGGGCGGCGTGCGGAGCCAGCGTCGCGGCGACTGCGGCGGCGAAGCCGGCATGCGCGTTCTCGTCACCGTTGCGGGCATCGTCGATTGCTCGGGCGGCGTCCCACACCGCCGCCGTCGCACGCTCGGTGACGGCGATCATCTGCGCGCACTTGTGTTTGACGGCCTGGAACTGGCCGATCGGCCTGCCGAACTGTTCGCGGATCTTGGCGTAGGCCGCTGCGGTGTCGGTGGCCCAGCGCGCGACACCGATCGCCTCGGCCGACAGCAGGGTCGACATCAGTGCGCGCGCGTCGTCACGGCTCAGGTTGCTCAGCACCCGGTCTGCCATATCTGCACCGACCTCGACGGCGTTGACCCGCACATGGGCCACCGGCCGCAGCGGGTCGATGCTGGTGACGGGTTCGATCTCCAGGTCGGCGGCGTCGAGGACCACCCACTCTTCACCACTGTCGATAGATACCGGCAACACCAGGATCGAGGCCTGCGCGGCGGCGGGCACCGCGCGCACCTCGCCCCGGATGACGAGTGACTCGCCCTGCCGGGTGGCGGTCAGACCGGAATCGATGGCGTACGCGGCGATCGCGTCACCGGACGCGAGATCGGCCAGCAGGGGTGAGTCGGGGTCGTGTGCGGAGATCAGCGCACTCGCGATCGCCGAGGGGACGAACGGTCCGGGTACTGCGCCGTAGCCGAACTCGGCCAGCACGATCGCCAGCTCGAGGATGCCGAAACCCTGGCCGCCGACGGACTCGGCCAGGTGCAGACCCTGCAGTCCCTGCTCGGCGGCGGAACGCCAGTATGGCGGCGGGTTGACGATCGGAGTTTCGAGTGCTTCGTGCAGGACGTCCGACGGTGCCACACGCTCAACCAGCGAGCGCACCGAATCGGCGAGGTCGACATGTTCGGAATTGACGGCGATCGGCATACGTTGCCCTTCCCTCTTAACCGGTTGGTTGGGAAAGACACTACCTCTGGGTCAGATTCGATTGACCACGGAGTACGGTGCTAATCCGTCGCGCAGCCGGCGGCAGTTGTTGATAGCTGCGACGAGGTAGCGCGTCATGGTGTCGGCGGTGTACCAACTGACATGCGGAGTGAGCAGCACGTTGTCGAGGCTCAGCAGTGGGTTGTCCGGTGCGACCGGCTCTTCGGTGAACACGTCGAGAGCGGCCGCCGCCAGCTGTCCGCTGCGCAGGGCCTCGACCAGTGCGCCTTCGTCGACCACTCCGCCCCGTGAGGTGTTCACCAGAATGGCGCCGGGCTTCATCTTGGCGATCGCCTCCGCGTCGATCAGCCGTTCGGTGGCGGGGGTCAACGGCAGGTGCAGCGAGACGATATCGCTGTTCTTGAGCACTTCGTTGAGTGTTGTCCAGTGCACGTGGAACTCGTCCCGGGTGCTGCTGGTGTGGATGACGTGGGTGCCCATCGTGCGGACGATCTGTTCGACCCGCTTGGCGACGTTGCCGTAACCCACCAGGCCGACGGTGCAGCTGCCGAGGTCGCGCACGTTGTCGCCGAGCTCGGGGTCGGCCGGCCAGCCCCGGCCCTCCCGGGTGAGCCGGTCGAGCTGGGGGAGCCGGCGCAGCGCGGCGAGCATCATCATCACGGTGGCCTCCGCGACCGAGGGTGCGTTGGCGCCGGGCATATTTGCGACCGCAACACCGCGTTTGGTCGCGGCCTCGAGGTCGATGGTGTTCACCCCGGCGCCCAGCTTGTGGATCAGTTTCAGTTTCGGGGCGCGCTCCAGATCGGCATCGGTCAGCGGTCGCAGCACGTGCCAGATGACCGCGGCCTCGGGAAGCTCACGATGCAGTGCCTCGTCATCGTCCTCGGCGACCCATCGAATATCGAGCCAATCCGCTTCCGCGGCAACCTGGTCGGCGACTTTACTGCCTGGCGTAAAATGCGCGAGAACCCTCAGTGCCGCCTTTTCGCTATCCATTGCGCGATCGTATAGGGGGCACCCGACTCGTCGGACCGCCCGCTCGGCGCAGGTTAACCACGGTAGAGCGCCGGGTCGGCGAATCCGTCCAGGATCGACGTCAGCTGATCGACGAGTTCGCCTGTTTCCATGGGTATTTCGCCGGCCAGCCAGGCACTGATGGTTTGGCTGACGCCGCCGACGACGAAGTGGGCGGTCGCGCTGACGCGACTGTTCTGCTCGACGCGCAGCGCCGCCTGGATGTGCTCACCGGACAGCATGGCGAACAGTCCGCCGTGCTCGCTGCGTTTACGTAGCACGATCGCGTTGGAGAGCCGAGCACTGAACAGCAGCCGGCCGATCCGCGGGTCGGCGGCAATGGTCGAGACGATGTTGGTGATGCCGGCACGGTTCTGTTCCTGAAGGGGAGCCGCGGCCACTGCGGCCTGAGTGGTGGCGGCCAGTCCGGCGGTCACCGTATCGACTACTTCGGCGACGAAGGTGTCCTTGTCGGTGAAGCTCTCGTAGAAGTAGCGCAGGGCCAGGCCGGCCTGCTGACACACTGCCCGGACCGTCAGCTCATCCGGCGCTGCCGCACCGCCGAGCAATTCCAGCCCTGCGTCGAGAAAGCTGCTCCTGCGCTGGGCAAGCCGCTCTGGTGCCTCGACCCCGCGATAGCTCCGGACCTGCGCCATGACGACCATCTTGACACCTGTCGGCTGCGCAGGGCAATATCAGGAAACGGACGTTCTCACATTTGGTTCAGGGGTGATCATGGCGGTCAGAAACTCGGTGCGGCAGCTGAGGATGCGCCGGGGCGCCGGCCTCGAAGACGGCATGATGGGCGTTGCCCTGCTGGCCGGGGCCGCGAACGTGATCATGCAGTTGGGCCGGCCCGGTGTCGGTTACGGCGTCATGGAATCGCGCGTGGAGAGCGGGCGTATCGACAAGCATCCGATCAAGCGGGCGCGCACCACCTTCACCTACCTTGCGGTCGCGTCGATGGGAACCGACGAGCAGAAGAAGGCCTTTCGTCGTGCGGTCAACGGCGCTCACGCCCAGGTGTACTCGACCGACGATAGTCCGTTGTCCTACAACGCTTTTGACAAGGATCTTCAGCTGTGGGTGGCGGCCTGCCTCTACAAGGGCGGGGTCGACGTGTATCGGACCTTCATCGGCGAGATGGACGACGAGACCGCCGACCTGCACTACGCGCAGGGCATGTCACTGGGCACCACGCTGCAGGTGCCGCCGGAGATGTGGCCCGCCGACCGCGCCGCATTCGACAGGTACTGGCAGGAATCGCTTCACCAGATACACATCGACGATGCGATCCGGGAGTATCTGTACCCGATCGCCGCCAGTAGGATTCGCGGTGTCCGCCTACCCGCCCGGATGCAACAGGCCTCGGATAACGTCAATCTGCTGATCACGACAGGCTTTCTGCCACAACGCTTCCGAGATGAAATGCGGCTGCCGTGGGACCCGCAGCGGCAGCGCCGCTTCGATCGGCTGATGAAGGTGATCGGCACGGTCAACAACGCCATGCCCCGGTTCGTGCGGCAGTTCCCGTTCAACGTCCTGCTGCGCGATCTGGACTGGCGGATCAAAACGGGCCGACCCCTGGTTTAGCCATCATCGTGTGAGTGGTCGGTGTCTCCCGCTTGACCGGTTCATGTGTGCGAGGCTCGTGGCACCGCAGCTACACGCAGTAGCCTCGGCGGGATGCGTACCGACGACGACAGCTGGGACATCACCACAAGCGTTGGCTCGACGGCATTGTTCGTCGCCGCCGCCCGTGCTCTTGAGGCGCGGAAGCCGGATCCGCTGGCTGTCGATCCCTATGCCGAGGTGTTCTGTCGGGCGGTCGGCGGCAGGTGGGCCGACATCGTCGACGGCAAAGCGCCCGAGAACAGGCTGCGCACCGAATGGGGCAGCCATTTCGTCGATTTCCAGGGCGCCAGAACCCGCTACTTCGACAATTACTTCGTCCGGGCCGCCGATAGCGGTGTGCGTCAGGTCGTCCTGCTGGCGGCCGGGCTGGATTCCCGCGCCTACCGGCTGCCGTGGCCCAAGGGCACCGTGGTTTTCGAGCTGGATCTGCCGCGAGTCCTCGACTTCAAGGGCCGGGTGCTCGCCGATCGTGGTGACCACCCGACGGCGCAGCGCCGCGAGGTCGCCGTCGACCTACGCGACGACTGGGTCCGAGCCCTGCTCGATGCCGGCTTCGATCGGACCACACCGGCGGCGTTCCTCGCCGAGGGGCTGCTGATCTACCTACCCGCCTCCGCGCAGGGAGAATTGTTTGCTGGAATCAACTCGCTCGCCTGCTCGGGCAGCCATGTGGGTATCGAGGAGGGCGAGCCGATGCCAGATCAGGCATTTGAGTTCCTCAAAGCCCGCGAACGCGCCGAGGGCAGTGACGACATCTTCTTCGGGCTCATCTACAACCAGCAGTACGCCCGTGCTGATGACTGGTTCGGCGAGCGCGGCTGGACCGCGAAGGCGACCCCGCTGGCTGACTATCTCACGCAGATGGGGCGCGCGCTCCCGCCCTCAGATTCCGAAGCTACTCAGATGATCCGGTCCAACACTCTGGTCAGTGCAGTAAAAGCCTAGTTCGGCGACCCGGACGCCACCGTTCGACGATCTCGACTGTTAGGTTATGCGATGCTAACTTTTTGAAGTTAGCGTAGGCATATCTAACTGAAGGAGACGGCGGGAGCCGCGCCATGCTGCGCCCGCTCACATTGCCCATGGATATCGGTAGTGACACCCTCGCGGTGCAGGCCGGCGCGCGGACGCCAGGCCGGGTGGACGGCGACGTCGTCAGTCGGTTCGCGACGTGCTGTAGAGCGCTGGGTCTGTCGGTTTACGATCGTCGCCGCCCCGCCGATCTGGTTGCTGCGCGATCGGGATTCGGTGCGCTCACCCGGGTCGCGCACGACCAGTGCGACGCCTGGACCGGATTGGCCGCAGCCGGTGACACCTCTCTTCGCGTCCTGCACGCTGTGTCCGACACCGCCGCCACCGCAGGCGTGTTGCAGCGCCAGGTCGAACTGGCCCCGGAATCCCTTGGCTTCCAGTACGACGCCGGGTTGTACCTGCAGTTCCGCGCGACCCGTCCCGCCGATTTCCCGCTGGCCTATGCCGCGGCGCTGGCCGCGGCCGGCCGGTACGCCGAGGCCGCTGTCTTACTCCCCGGTGTGACGTCGCTGCAGTCCCGATGGGTCGCGGTGGCAGTGAACTACCGGGCGCAGCGCTGGTCGGATGTCGTCAAGCTGCTCACCCCGATCGTCAACGACGACAGCCTCGACGAGCTCTTCGCACACGCCGCCAGGATCGCCCTCGGCACGGCGCTGGCCCGGCTCGGGATGTTCGCACCCGCGTTGTCCTATCTGGAAGATCCGAGCGGACCGGTGGCGATCGCCGCCACCGACGGTGCCTTCACCAAGGCGCTGGCGCTGCGTGCGCACGGCGACGAGGAGACCGCCGCCGAGACCCTGCAGGACCTCTACGCTGCGAACCCGGAGAACGAGCAGATCGAGCGGGCGCTGTCGGATCCGTCGTATGGCATCGTCATTTCTTCTGCGGCGCGTATCGATGCGCGTTCTGACCCGTGGGACGTCGAGACCGAGCCCAGTGAAGCCGATTTCGTTGATCCGGGTGCTCATGAGCGTAAGGCGGTGTTGCTCGCCGAGGCCGAGGAGCAATTGGGTGAGTTCATCGGGCTCGATGAGGTCAAGGATCAGGTGTCGCGGCTGAAGAGTTCGGTGGCGATGGCGTTGTTGCGCCAGGAGCGCGGTCTTGCGGTGGCGCAGCGTTCACATCATTTGGTGTTCGCGGGTCCGCCCGGGACCGGTAAGACGACCATTGCGCGGGTTGTGGCGAAGATTTATTGCGGGCTGGGGTTGTTGAAGAAGGAGAATGTCAAGGAGGTGCATCGGGCTGATCTGATCGGTCAGCACATCGGTGAGACGGAGGCGAAGACCAACGCCATCATCGACAGTGCCCTTGACGGGGTGTTGTTTTTGGATGAGGCGTACGCCTTGGTGGCCACTGGTGCCAAGAACGATTTCGGGTTGGTGGCCATCGACACGTTGTTGGCGCGGATGGAGAACGACCGCGACCGGCTGGTGGTCATCATCGCCGGTTATCGTGCTGATCTGGACCGGTTCCTCGATACCAACGAGGGTTTGCGGTCGCGTTTCACTCGCAGCATCGACTTCCCGTCCTACACCGCTGCTGAGTTGGTTGAGATCGCCAATGCTATGGCGGGGCAACGGGACAGTGTCTTCGAGCAGGCCGCTCTTGATGATCTGCAGGCGCTGTTCGGGCAGTTGGCGGCCTCGTCGAGCGCCGATGCCGCCGGTGTCGACCGGCGCAGTCTCGATATCGCCGGTAACGGCCGGTTTGTCCGCAACGTTGTCGAGCGCTCCGAAGAGGAGCGCGAGTTCCGGCTCGATCACCGGGAGAACTCGGTCCAGGCCGGCGATGACATCTTCACCGACGAGGACCTGATGACCATCACCGCCACCGACGTCCGGACCTCGGTGGTACCTCTGCTGCGTGGGCTGGGATTGACGGTGCCCGCATGAGCGACGACACCTCCGGCGATGACGACCGCCGCTCGTTCACGGCCCGCACCCCGGCCAATGCGAATCCCGACCGGGTGACCTACCGGCGTGGTTTCGTCACCCGCCATCAGGTGACGGGATGGCGATTCGTCATGCGCCGCATCGCGTCCGGCGTGGCGCTGCACGACACCCGGATGCTGGTCGACCCGCTGCGATCCCAGTCGCGGGCCGTGCTGATGGGCGTGCTCATCCTGATCACCGGAGTCATCGGCTGTTTCGTGTTCTCGCTGATCCGGCCCAACGGCGTCGCCGGTGACAACGCGGTTCTCGCCGACCGGGACACCGCCGCCCTGTATGTCCGGGTCAACGAGGAACTACATCCCGTACTCAACCTGACTTCCGCCCGCCTGATCGTCGGCAAGGCCGTCAATCCGGTTCAGGTGAAGAGCTCAGAGCTGGACAAGTTTCCGCGGGGCAACGTGATCGGTATCCCTGGCGCGCCCGAGCGGATGGTGCAGAGCGCATCGCGCGACGCCGACTGGACCGTCTGCGACGGAACCGGTGCCGCGCCGCAGGGCGTGACCGTCATCGCCGGTGCCCCCGCCGTCGGTGGCGAGCGTGCCGCGAACCTCTCCGAGGGCAACGCTGTCCTGGTGAACAACGGGCCGGCCAGTTGGCTGTTGTGGGACGGGCGCCGCAGCGCCATCGATCTGGCCGATCGGGCAGTCACTTCCGCATTGGGATTCGGAGTGGATATTTCTGCCGCTCAACCGATCTCGGCCGGCTTGTTCAACGCGATCCCGGAGAGCGCGCCGCTGGCCATGCCGCCGATCCCGGCAGCGGGCACGCCGCCGCAGTTCCCGCTGCCGGTGCCGGCTCCGGTCGGGGCTGTGGTCGTCGCCTACGGGGCCGACGACGCGCTGCTCTACTACGCGGTTCTGCCCGACGGTCTGCAGCCCGTCTCCCCGGTGCTCGCGGCGATACTGCGCAATACCGATTCCTACGGCCTGAGTCAGCCGCCGCGCCTGGGTGCCGACGATATCGCCAGGATGCCGGTTTCGCGGGTCATCGACACTGCCGCGTATCCGGCGCAGCGACTCACGCTGGTCGACGCGCAGGCCGCTCCGGTCACCTGCGCGCGATGGACGAAACCCGTTGATGCCGCCACGAGTTCGTTGTCGCTACTGTCCGGCTCGGCGCTGCCGCTGGCTGACGGAGTGCACACGGTCGACCTCGTCGGCGGCGGACAGGGTGGCTCTGCCGCCCGGGTCGCGCTCGCACCCGGTTCGGGATACTTCGTGCAGACGGTCGGTCAGGAGCCGGCGTCGCCGGCTGCCGGCTCGCTGTTCTGGGTGGCCGACACCGGTGTCAGGTATGGCATCGAAGCGGGCTCGAATCCCGATGACATCGACAAAACCGTTGCCGCACTGGGGTTGACCCAGCCGGCGACCCCAGTGCCGTGGTCCGTGCTCTCCCTGTTCTCGCCGGGGACTGCGCTGTCGAAGGCCGACGCGTTGACGGCTTATGCCGGGACGGAGAACCGATGAGCAGGCTGATCTTCGAGGCCCGTCGCCGACTGCCGCGCCCCCGGTCGCGGCAGGGCACGATCACCATCGAGGCACCCCCTGAGTTGCCCCGCGTCGTGCCGCCGTCGCTGCTTCGGCGCGCGCTGCCCTATCTGATCGTCATCCTGATCGTCGGGATGATCATCGCGCTGGTCGCCACCGGAATGCGGCTGGTGTCGCCGCAGACGCTGTTCTTCCCCTTCGTGCTGTTGTTGGCCGCCACCGCGCTCTACCGAGGCACCGACAACAAGATGCGCACCGAAGAGGTCGACGCCGAGCGAGCCGACTACCTGCGCTACCTCTCGGTGGTCCGTGACAACGTGCGGGCTCAGGCCACCGCACAGCGGGTTGCGCTCGAATGGTCGCATCCCAACCCTGCTGCGCTGGCGGGGATCCTCGGTGTCCGCGGACATCGTCGGCAGTGGGAGCGTGATCCCCACGACTCGGACTTCTTGGTGGTGCGCACAGGTCTGCACGACGTTGCGTTGGAGACCACTCTGCGGGTCAAGGACAGCGCCGACGAAATCGATCTGGAACCGGTGTCGCACAGCACCCTTCGTGGACTGCTCGACACGCAGCGCACGGTCCGCGATGCCCCGACCGGAATCGACCTGACGAAGGTCTCGCGTATCACGGTGCTCGGCGACTCTCGCGAACAGGCGCGGGCTGCGGTGCGGGCCTGGCTGGCGCAGGCCGTCAGCTGGCATGACCCGTCGGTCCTCGGCGTCGCGCTGGCCAGCCCGCACCTGGAGTCGGCAGACTGGTCATGGCTGAAATGGCTACCGCACGTGGACATTCCCGGCGAGATCGACAGCCTGGGCCCGGCTCGTTACCTTGCCGCCAATACCGACGAGCTGATCGCGAAGATCGGCCCGGTCCTCGCGGGCCGTGCACTCTTCGGAGGTTATGACGGCGCCGCCGACCAGTCGCTGCGCCATCTGGTGATCCTCGTCGACGACCCCGGATACGACCTGAACAGCTCGGTGCTGTCCGTCGGACTGGCCGGCGTCACGGTGGTGCACCTCTCGGATACACCCCCGCACCGAGAGCAATACCCGGACCCGGAGCGGCCGATCCTGCGGGTCGCCGACGGCACCGTCGAACGCTGGCTCACCGGCGGTTGGCGGCCCTATGTCGACCACGCCGACACCATGACGACCGACGAGGCCGCACATCTGGCCCGGCTGCTGTCGCGCTGGGATTCCAACCCCACCCACGCCGGTCTCCGCTCCGCGGCGACCAGAGGCGCGACGTTCACCACGCTGCTGGATATCGCCGACGCCTCCGAACTCGACGTCCCCACACTGTGGGCGCCCCGGCGCCGGGAGGACGAACTGCGGGTCCCGATCGGCGTGACCACCACGGGGGAGCCGCTGTACTTCGATCTCAAGGACGAGGCCGAAGGCGGGATGGGCCCGCACGGCCTGATGATCGGCATGACGGGATCGGGTAAGTCCCAGACGCTGATGTCGATTCTGTTGGCGCTGTTGACCACTCACTCGGCGGAGCGTCTGATCGTGATCTACGCCGACTTCAAGGGGGAGGCCGGTGCGGATATCTTCCGCCACTTCCCCCAGGTCGTCGCGGTGATCTCCAACATGGCCGAGAAGAAGTCGCTGGCCGATCGATTCGCCGACACCCTGCGTGGCGAGGTGGCCCGGCGCGAGACGCTGCTGCGCGAGTCCGGGCGGCGTATCCAGGGCAGCGCTTTCAATTCGGTGACCGAGTACGAGGCGGCTCGCGATTCCGGTGCGCCGGGCACCGCCGACCTCCCGCCGCTACCGACGCTCTTCGTTGTCGCCGACGAGTTCACGCTGATGCTGGCCGACCATCCCGAATATGCCGAACTCTTCGATTACGTTGCCCGCAAGGGCCGCTCGTTCCGTATCCATATCCTGTTCGCATCGCAGACGCTGGATGTCGGCAAGATCAAGGACATCGACAAGAACACCTCCTACCGGATCGGTCTGAAGGTGGCCAGCCCGGCCGTGTCACGTCAGATCATCGGCGTCGAGGATGCTTACCACATCGAATCGGGTAAAGAGCACAAGGGCGTCGGCTTCCTGGTGCCCGCACCGGGAGCGGATCCGGTCAAGTTCCGCAGCACCTACGTCGACGGGATCTACGATCCGCCGCGTGCGCTGAAATCGTATGTGGTGCCGATGGTCCCGGAACCCAGGCTGTTCACCGCCGCGGCGGTCGACGTCGACCAGGACCTCGTCGTGCTGCCCGATCATGACGACGAGTCGGTCGGGCCGCCCAGGAAGTTGATTGCAACCATCGGTGATCAACTCGCCGCCTACGGCCCGTACGCACCGCCGCTGTGGCTGCCGCCGCTGGACGAGCCGATCCCGTTGACGTCGGTGCTCGCCACCGCCGGGGTTCCCGCGGGGATGCTGCGCTGGCCGCTCGGCGAGATCGACCGGCCCTTCGAGATGCGCCGGGATCCCTTGGTCTTCGATGCGATGTCCGCGGCGGGCAACCTGCTGATCCACGGCGGACCCAAATCAGGCAAGACCACGGCGTTGCAGACCTTCATCCTGTCTGCCGCCGCCCTGCACTCGCCCGACGAAGTGTCGTTCTACTGCCTGGACTATGGCGGCGGGAAGCTGCGTGATCTGGAATCGCTGACGCATGTCGGCAGTATCGCGTCGCCACTGGAGGGTGAGCGGATACGGCGGACCTTCGGTGAGCTCGAGGCGTTGCTGCTGGCGCGCCAGCAGGCGGGGCATGGTGGCGGGCCCGTCTCCCGGGTCTTTTTGGTCATCGACAACCTCTACGCGTTCAGTCGCGACAACACCGACCAGTTCAACACCCGTAATCCGTTGCTGGCCAAGGTGACCGAACTGGTGAACGTCGGGCTGGCGTACGGCATCCACGTCGTCATCACCACCCCGAACTGGCTCGAGGTCCCGCTGGCCATGCGTGACGGGCTCGGCCTGCGGCTGGAGCTGCGATTGGCCGATCCGCGGGACAGCAATGTCCGGGTGGCCGGCGCGCTGCACCGGCCGGCGGAGAGCGTCCCGTTCGAGCAGCCCGGTCGCGGCCTGACCATGGCCGCCGAGCATTTTCTTTTCGCCGCACCACAACTCGACCAGATCGCCGCGATCAACGCCCGATATCCGGGCGCTCACGCGGCCGGGGTGCGGTTGTTGCCCACCGATCTCGATCCTGGCGAGGTGGCCCCGCTCTACCGCGGCCAGGAGCAGGTGGTGATCGGCCAGCGTGAGGACGATCTCGCCGCGGTGGCGCTCGACTTCGCCGAACAACCGCTGCTGATGGTCCTCGGCGACACGAAGTCGGGAAAGACCACCCTGCTGCGTCATCTCATCCGGACCATTCGGGAGAACTCGACGGCCGATCAGGTGGCGTTCACCGTGCTGGATCGCAGGCTGCACCTTGTCGAGGAGCCGCTGTTCCCCGACAACGAATTCACCGCGAACATCGACCGGGTGGTTCCGGCGATGTTGGGTCTGTCGGCCATCATCGAGGGGCGCCGCCCGCCGATCGGGATGTCGGCCCGCGAACTGTCCGGCTGGAGCTATTCGGGGCATATCCATTACCTGCTGATCGACGACGTCGACCAGATCCCGGACAGCCCGGCCCTGAGCGGACCTTACGTCGGGCAGCGGCCGTGGACACCGGTGATCGGATTGCTCTCCCAGGCGGCCGACCTCGGTCTGCGCGTGATCGTCACCGGCCGGGCTACCGGTTCCGGGCATGCCTTGATGACCAATCCGTTACTGCGACGGATGAACGACCTGCAGGCGTCGACCCTCATGCTCTCGGGCAACCCGCAGGACGGCGGCAAGATTCGCGGTCACCGATTTGCGCGGCTGCCGGCCGGACGTGCGGTGCTGCTCGATGACAGCGATTCGGCCACCCACCTTCAGCTCGTCCACCCACGAGTCGCGCAGCACAGCGGCTCGCCACGCAGGGAAACAGGAAGGGAATACCCGTCATGACGCTTCGAGTCGTACCCGAGGGACTGGCAGCCACCAGCGCGGCCGTCGAGGCTCTGACAGCCAGGCTCGCCGCCGCCCACGCCGCCGCCGCGCCGCTGATCACCGCAGTGATCCCGCCGGGGGCTGACGCGGTATCACTGCAGACCGCAGCGGGATTCAGCGCCCAAGGCAGCGAGTACAGCACTGTCGCCGCGCAGGGCATCGAAGAACTCGGCCGCTCCGGCGTCGGCACGGGCGAATCCGCCACCAGCTACGCCACCGGTGACGCGCAGGCTGCCATGACTTACCTGATGGCCCGCGGCGGCCGATGACCGCCCCGGTCTGGTTCGCCGCACCTCCGGAGGTGCACTCGGCCCTGCTCAGCAGCGGCCCTGGGCCCGGGGCGTTGTTGGCGTCGGCAGCTGCATGGAGTGCGTTGAGTGCCGAATACTCCAGTGCGGCAGCCGAGTTGGCGGCTCTGCTCGGGTCGGCGCAAGGATCCTGGCAGGGCCCGAGCGCTGAGCAGTATGCGGCCGCGCACGCGCCGTATCTGGGCTGGCTGACGCAGACGAGCATCGACGGCGCCGCGGTGGCCGCCCGACAGGAGACAGCAGCTGCCGCCTACTGCGCGGCGCTGGCAACCATGCCGACGCTGGGCGAGTTGGCCGCCAACCACGTCGTGCACGGGGTGTTGCTCGGCACGAACTTCTTCGGCATCAACACGATTCCGATCGCGGTGAACGAAGCGGACTACGCCAGGATGTGGATGCAGGCTGCGGCGGTGATGAGCGGTTATCAGGCCGTTGCCGGGACCGCGTTGGTGTCGGCGCCCAGGATGAGCCCAGCGCCGACCGTGCTGGTGCCCGGCGTCGGTGAGGCGGGTGACGCGGCGGCCGATGCAACCGGGACCGCCGCGCAGGCGCAGGCCGCGGAAGCCGGCCAGGCGATGGGCAACCCGATCGCCGACTGGCTTGAGCAGTACATCAGATCGTTCCCCGGCGGCGACATGATCTGGGACTTCCTGACAAATCCCGTCGAGACGATCGAGCAGATGCTCACCGACCTGTTCACCAACCCGTCGGGCTTCTGGGTGGCGTGGGGGCCGTTGATCTCCGCGCTCGTCTACCAGGTGATCTTCCAGCCCCTCGGCTGGACGACGTGGGGGCTGATCCTCTCGTCGCCGTTCCTGATTCCCTTGCTGGCCGCCACCTCGTTGGCCATGCTGGGGCTGCTTGCCCTGGTTCCGCCCGGGCCCGTTGCCATGCCGGACACCACGATTCCTGGGCGGGATCAGAGCAGCTGGCCGGTGGCCGGCATCGCGCCGGCCGTTCCGACAGCGCCGACGGCCGCGCTGGCCGGCAGTGCCGCCCCCGCCGTCCCCGCAGCACCCGCGGTGGCCGCACCTGCAGCCGCCGCCCCGCCCGTCGCGGTCACCTACGCCATTCCCGGTCTCGATCCGGACGAGCGGTTCGGCCCAACGGTCGGTGGCGGTAACGCCGCCAAAGCGCCCGCCTCGGGTATCGCCGCGGCAGCGGCGGCAGTCGCCCTGGCCTCGGCCGTTGCGAAGGCACGGGCCCTCCGGCGTCGCGGCGTGTCGATCAAGGGGCGTGGGTTCCGCGACGAGTACATGACGATGAACGGCCGACCGGAGGCGCCGCGCACGGAAAGGTCGACCGAAGGACCGGCCACGACCCAGGCCTCGCAGCAGGGCGGAGGCAGCCTCGGGCAGGCCGGTGGTTTCGCCGGGACCGCGGGCAGGACCCGAACCGCCGACACTGCCGGGCTGACCACTCTGGCCGCGGACGCTTTCGGTAGCGGCCCGACAGCTCCGATGTTGCCCGGTAGCTGGGGCGCTGCGCCGGCCGGGGAGGGGGAAACACCTGAGCGTCCCTAGCACCGAAAATCACTGAAGCCAACAATGATTGGAGAACAATAGGATGAGTCTTCTCGACGCACACATTCCGCAGATCATCGCCTCGGAGGCGGCGTTCGGTACCAAGGCGGCCCTCATGCGCAGCACCATCGGGCAAGCCGAGCAGGCCGCGATGTCGGCGCAGGGATTCCACGTCGGCGAATCGTCTGCCGCCTTCCAGTCCGCGCACGCCCGCTTCGTGGATATCGCGGCACGGGTCAACATGTTGCTCGACGTCGCCCAGGCCAATCTCGGTGACGCCGGCGCCACCTACGTCGCCCAGGACGCGGCAGCGGCCAGCACCTACGGCAGTCACTGAACGAGCTGAAAGGAACGAATCACCATGTCGCAGATCATGTACAACTACCCGGCGATGCTCGGCCATGCGGGTGAGATGTCCGGCTTCGCCGGTGTGTTGCAGGCCGTCGGTGCGGATATCGCCAGCGAACAGGCCGCGCTGTCCAACGCGTGGGCCGGCGATACCTCGATCACCTACCAGGCCTGGCAGGCGCAGTGGAACCAGGCGATGGAGGATCTGGTCCGCGCCTATCGCGCCATGGCCGGTACGCACGAGACGAACACCATGTCGATGCTCGCGCGGGATCAGGCCCAAGGCGCCAAGTGGGGCTAGTCCGGTACTGCCGTGGCTAACGCCGTCGAGCTGACGGTCGACGCGGCGTGGTACATCGCGGATGCGGTGGGGGCCGGCTCTTTTCCCTGGGTGCTGGCCATCACCCCGCCCTACCAAGAGGTCTCCGAACGGGCGGCGTTCACCGCCAGACAGATCGGTGAACTGGCCCAACTCGGGGTCGTCGCCGCCGACACCGGGCGGATCGACGCCGAGGTCGCCGGGTGGATCAAGGCGGTGTGTTATCCGGACCGCTGGCTCGAATTGCGTTATGTCAAAGTCAGTTCCGGCTCCGCCCCGGACGACGCATCGATGCTGCGCGGTTTCGTGGCCCGCCGTGGTGTGCGGACTGTCGTCGCGATGCGCAGTGCGCAGCTGGTCACCTTCACGGCGATGGACATCGATGATTCGTCCGCACTGGTGCCCGTTCTGGCGGCCGGACTCTCGGCGCGGGCACCCGCCCGCTTCGCCGAGTTCGCGATGCCCGCCAAAGTTGGCGCGCGGGCGGACGAACAACTGCGCGGAGGAGCCGATCTCGCCGGGGTGCTCGACTACCTCGGCATCCCCAGCTCCGCCAGGCCCGTGGTGGAATCGGTCTTCTCCGGTCCACGTACGTACGTGGAAGTCGTTGCCGGCCAGCGCCACGCTGGCACCTCCACCACCACTGAGGTCGGTATCGCCGTCGTCGACACCGTCGAAGGCCGAGTGCTCGTCAGCCCGGCCCGAGCGTTCGACGGCGAATGGGTGTCGACCTTCGCGCCTGGAACACCCTTCGCGATCGCCCTGGCCCTCGACAATCTGACCGCGACTCTGCCTGAGGGGCAATGGTTTCCGGCCGCCCAACTCTCCCGTGACTTCACCACCCGCAGTAACTGAGCTCAAGAACGAAAGAGAAGAACCGAACTATGACAGAACCCACGGGGTCATCGGGGACGACTGTGCTGCTGCCGATCGTGCGGGTGGCGATAGTCGCCGACAGCCGGATGACGGAAGTCGCGCTGCCCGCCGAACTACCGCTGCGCGAGATCCTGCCCGCGGTGCGCCGCCTGCTGCAGACCGGCGACGACGACTCCGCCGACTGGGATGACCGGAGCACCGGCGGCGCGCAGCGGCTGAGCCTCGCCCCGATCGGTGGAGCGCCGTTCAGCCTTGACGCCAGTTTGGACACTGTCGGAGTCGTCGACGGGGATCTGCTTGCACTGCAGGCAGTGCCGGTGGGACCGGCAGCCCCGGGCATCGTCGAGGACATCGCCGACGCTGCGGTCATCTTCTCCGAGTCACGCACGAAACCGTGGGGCACCCGACACATCCAGGCGATCGCCCGCACCGGCGTGGTGGCGCTCGTCGCGGCTGTGACGGGCCTGGCGGCCGCGCACAGTGTGGTCACCGGCGCGGCGGCTGGTCTTTACGTCGTCAGCGCGCTGGCCGCGGCCACGGTCGTGGCGGCGCTGCTGTTGCGGGCCAGGGCGTTACGTCCCGCCGGCGAAGTGTCGATCGTCGCGCTGGCGCCGATCGCCGCCGCATTCGTGCTCGCGATCCCCGGTGGCGTCGGGGCCGCGCAGGTGCTGCTCGCCGCCGCCGGGGTCACCGCCTGGTCGCTGATCTGCCTGATCCTGGGCCGGGACGGCTTCGAACACGAGCTGTCCTTCTTCACCGCTGCCACAGTGGTCGGTGCGGGTGTCCTGCTGGCCGCAGCCGCAGCGTCGGTCTGGCAGCTGCCGCTGGTGACCCTGGGTTGCGGCCTGGTCGTGCTGTCACTGCTGGTCACCATCCAGGCTGCGCAACTCTCGGCACTGTGGGCCCGTTTTCCTCTCCCCGTCATTCCCGCGCCGGGTGACCCGGCCCCGTCGGCACCGTCGTTGCAGGTCCTCGAGGATCTACCGAGGCGCGTGCGAGTCAGCAACGCCCATCAGACAGGTTTCATCGCCGGCTCGGTGCTGCTGGCGGTCCTCGGCTCGCTCCTCGTTGCCGGCCGTCCGGAGGCGCCCGGTGGATGGGGCTGGTACCTGGTCATCGCCATCTCGGCAGCTGCCGTGCTGCGCGCCCGCGTTTGGGACACCGCCGCGTGCAAGGCGTGGCTGCTAGCCGAGCCGTATCTCGTCGCGCTCGCTCTGGTGGTCGTCTTCGCCACCCAACACCGCTACGTGGTGGCATCGGTGACCCTGGCCGTGCTGGCCATCTTGGTGCTGGCCTGGGTCGTCGTCGCGACCAACCCGCGGCTGGCGTCGCCGGAGAGCTACTCGCTACCGATGCGCAGGCTGGTGGGTTTCATCTCCTCGGCTGTCGACGCCTCGCTGATCCCGGTGATGGCCTATCTCGTCGGGATCTTCACCTGGGTGATCAATCGATGAAACCCGTCGTACGGGTGGCGGCAGCCGGTCTCACGGTGATGCTGCTGGCCAGCCCGTCTGCGTGGGCCATCAGCCCACCGGTCGTAGAGGAGTCGGCGGCGCCGCCGTCGGGCAGTACCGGGCCCGCAGTGCCGATGACGCAGCGGACCGAATGTGTCACGACAGGCGTATTACCCGGCACCCTCGACATGCCCGGGGCTGGCGCGGCACCAGCGCAGACCATGCTGAATCTGTCTGATGCATGGCGCTTTTCACGCGGTGAGGGGCAGACGGTCGCCGTGATCGACACCGGGGTGCGCCGCGGTCCGCGGCTGCCGAACGTCGAACCCGGCGGCGACTATGTGGCCAACACCGACGGACTCACCGACTGCGACGGCCACGGGACGCTGATCGCCGGCATCATTGCGGGGCAGCCTGGTGACGATGCGTTCTCCGGGGTGGCGCCCGGCGCGCGGGTGCTCGCGATCCGGCAGACCTCATCGGCCTTCGCGCCCCGCACTCCGACCGAGGATCCCGCACTGGCCCGGGCCGCCATCGACACCGCCTCACTGGCCCGGGCTGTCGTGCACGCCGCCGATCAGGGTGCCAGTGTCATCAACATCTCGACCGTGACGTGCCTGCCTGCCGACAACACCGTCGACCAGGCGGCGCTCGGCGCAGCGCTGCGTTACGCGGCGGTGGACAAGGACGTGGTGATCGTCGCGGCCGCGGGCAATGCCGCCCCGTCGGGGCTGTCCGGTGGCGCCGCCTGTGAATCCAATCCGCTCAACGGATCCGGCAGCCCCGGGGATCCGCGTGACTGGGCTGGGGTCACGTCGGTCTCGTCGCCGTCATGGTGGCAGCCCTATGTGCTGTCGGTTGGCTCGACGAGTTCAACCGGTCAGCCGTCGGCATTCACGATGGCCGGACCGTGGCTGGGGATCGCGGCGCCCGGTGAGAACGTCGTCTCCCTGAGCAACGGCGACGGCGGGGGACTGGCCAACGGTATGCCCGGTGGCCGTGGCGAGCTGACCAGCCTCAGCGGGACCAGTTACGCGGCGGCCTATGTCTCCGGAGCGGCCGCGCTGGTCCGCAGCCGGTTCCCGGACCTCACCGCGGCACAGGTGATCGACCGCCTCACCGCGACCGCACATCGCGGCGCACAGGCCCCGTCGAACGTCATCGGGGCGGGCAGCGTCGATCCGGTGGCGGCGCTGACCTGGCAACTGCCCGACGTCGGCCCCACCGGCCCCGTGCCGGCTAAACACATTGCCGCGCCGGCACTACCGGCTGCAGAGAACCACACCTCGCGCACCGTCGCGTTCGCCGGAGCGGCGGCCCTGCTGCTGGTTGTCGGTGCCACCGCGTTCGCCGCGCACCGTCGAAAGGAACAGGATCAGTGAGTCGAGGGCGGATCGTCCTGCCAGGATCGGGCCGAATCACACTGGTGCTGTTAGCCGTTGTGCCGGCGGCCATGGCCTACCCGTGGCGGGCCACCAACGAGCGCTGGATCCTGGGGATCGCTATCGGCGTGGTGGTCGTGCTACTCAGCTGGTGGCGTGGTCTGCCCGTGACGAGCATCGCGCGCCGGCGGCTGAGTCTGCTGGCCGGGCGGGCCGGCCGCGAACCGGGCGCACACACACTGGTCGACCGCTCGGCAGCCGATGCACGGACGACCGCGGTACTGCGGGTGTTGCATGACCGGGACGGCGAGCTGCCGTTGCCGCTGATCGCGGAATACCTCGATCGCTATGGCATCCGCTGTGAGACCGTGCGCGTCACCAGCCGGGATACCCCCGTCGGGCGGAGCACCTGGATCGGACTGACCGTCTCCGCGGCCGCGAATCTGGCTGCGCTGCAAGCACGGTCGGCCGACATCCCGCTACGGGAAACCGCCGAGATCGCCGCCCGTAGGCTGGCCGATCACCTCCGTGAATTGGGTTGGGCCATCAGCACCACCGATGTCGACATCCCCGATCTGCTCGGGCCGCAGGTCACCGAGCGGTGGCGAGGTGTGCAGGACGGCGCCCACGGCTACATCGCCGCCTACGCTGCGCCGGCACAGCCGGACACCCTGGCGCAACTGTGGTCCGACCCGGTTTCCGAAGTGTGGACTGTGCTGCAGTTCAGCGGTTCCGGCGATGAGGTACTGGTTTCGGTGGCCTGTGCTGTGCGCTCGGACGACCTTCCCGCCGCGCCGCCGGTACCGGGCCTGATTGCTCAACATGGCGCGCACCGCACGGCGCTGGCAGCACTGCATCCACTATCCACCGGTTACGTTGTCGCGCCGACAGTTTCGTGGCAGTCGGTGGCTGGACTGAGATGGCCGGCTAGCCGGATTCCGGTCAGAACATGAACGTCCGCAGGAACCTGGTCATCCGGCGCAGGTATTCCGGCTGGCTCACATGCAGGACGTGATTGCCGGGAAACCAGTGCAAAGCACAGCGGTCCCAGTGCTCCCAGAGGGCTTCGGCCTGCTGCGGTGGGGCCAACCGGTCACCGAGTCCGGTGATGATGAGCCGCCGATCCTTCGGCACGCGCGGCGCGTAATTCAGCGGTGAGTGGTACGACGAGGCCGCAGCCGACTCAACCTTGCTGACCCCGCCTGCCTTGCGCCCCAATGTCACCAGCTTGTTCGCCGGGAACCAGTCGTCGAAGGCCGATTCAGGCGTCACCAGCGGAACATTGGGGATGACGGCGGCCAGCCGGTCGTCGGCAGAGGCGATCAGCGACGAGGTGTACCCGCCCAGGGACATACCGGTCAGGGCAATTCGCCCGACACCGGTGTACTCCAGATAATCCAATACCGATCGGAAATCATGCACGGCCTGCGCCATGGATTCGGCGAACCCCGCCATGCCGTTGGCGAAACAGCCGTAACCGCTGAACGGCGAATACTTCTCCGCGCGACGACCGTGGAACGGCAGCGTGTACAGGACGATGTCGTAGCCCGAGCGGAAGAACCAAGGCAGCGAGAAGAACAGCCCGTTGAACATGTAGGCGGAGCCGAGGAAGCCGTGGATCACGCACAGTGTGGGCCGCGGCCCGTCCTCGTCGTGGCGCCAATGCTGGGCGTGCACAACGTTGTTGCGTTCGAGGCGCTGCCACCGGAGCCGCATCGCGGGATTGACCGGTTCGAAGCTGCTGGTGAAGCGGAGGTGTTCGACGTGGCCGTGGGCCATCCAGTTGGCCAGCGGGTTGGCGGCCCGCGCCGAGACCGCGGGGGCCACGGTCGGGGCCGGAAACGACGCCGTGCTGTCCTGGCGGGCTGCGAGATCGGCGTAGAACGCCAGGTTGTCGCGTTCGGCCTTGAGCTCGCTGCGGCGCAGGGTGGCGGCGATTACCGGGGGCAACATCGCAACTCCCACCAGGGACGCCACTGCGGTGCGCAGGCCGATATCGGCCACCACTGACGCGTCGACGATGGCGCGCTGTCCTGCGGTCAGCTCGGAGCGGGACGGCAGACCGCGGGAATCGGCGTCGCCGCCGGGGATATCGGGAACGAGGGCAGGTGCATCGACAGGTGCGGCCACGATCGCGATGCTAGCCGCCGGCCGAACTCAGACGAGGTGATACACCTTGGTGCCGCCGATGTTGGCGACCGGATAGTGCGCGACCACCCACTCTGCGATCGCCCGCCCGTACGGTGCCATCGCGTGGCCGCGCCCGCTGTCGACGAAGTAGGTGATCTGGCCGGCGCGAACATCGTCGATGAACTGGTCCAGCGTCGGCACCGGGTCGTCGCTCCAGCCGCCGATAGCCATCACCGCCGTACCCGAGGTGACTTCCAGGGCCGATGCCGACTGTGACCCGATCACCGCAGCTGACCAGCGAGTGCTGGTGCCCCGCAACGCCTCGCCGAGGGCGATGTTCGTCTGCAGATCCCCCAGCCGAAGGACCGGCGATCCGAAGCGATTCCCGACGGTCGGCCACATCGTGCCGGTGTGCACGGCGCTCGGGATCGCGCCGTCGTGCGGGGTTGCCGCGGTCGCGATCGCGAATGCCGCGGTGCCACCGAAGCCGGCCAGCAGACCCGCGATGGCGGCCACGGGCAGCAGACGCGGCCACCGGGGCGACGCGGCGACCACCGCGGCGATCCCGGCGGCGGCCACGACTCCGATGCCCCACCGCAGCGATATCGATCCGAGATCCGCGCGGTGGAGCATCAGCACACCCCAGGCGGCACTGATGGCGATCATCGCGGCCATCGCCGCCCGGCCGTCCCAGTTGGTGCGCCGCCGCCACGCCCACACGCCGCCGAGACCGATCAGAGCGCCGACCGCCGGCGTCATCGCCACCGTGTAGTACGGGTGGACCATGCCGTCCATGTAGCTGAACACCACGCCGCACAACACAAGCCAGCCGCCCCAGGTGACCAGTGCCGCTTTCTCGTCGCGGCTCAGCAGGTGACGTACGCCCAGGTAGACGCCGAAACACAAGGCGAACAGGGCCACTGGGAGCAGCCACGAGATCTCGTTGCCCATTTCGGCGACGAAGAGCCGATGCAGGCCCGATTGGCTGCCGGAGGCGCTGTGGTGTGCGGGTGCGACCGGTGGTGCCACCTCGCTGGCCGGGGTCGGGGTCTGGGGTGGGACAGCGGTCCCGTGCCGTTTGCCGCCGATGAGGCGGTTGACACCGTTGTAGCCCAGGGCCAGGTTCAGCACACTGTTGTCGCCGGAATTGCTGATGTAGGGCCGGGCGTCCGTCGGCCACAGCTGCACCGTCAACACCCACCACCCGGCGGCGACGATCAGCGTTAGGCCCGCGAAAACCAAGTGAGTCAACCGTTTCCACCACAGCGTCGGCGCAAACAGCAGGTAGGCACAGGCAAACGCCGGCAGCACCAGCAGGCCCTCGAGCATCTTGGTGAGGAAGGCGAACCCCAGCGCCACGCCGACCAGAGCAAGCCAGCGCCACGATGCCGTCTGCACCGCGCGCGCCACGCAGTAGGCGCCGATGGTGATCAGCAGCACCATCAGGGCGTCCGGATTGTTGTAGCGAAAGATCAGCACCGATACCGGCGTCAGCGCGCACGCCGCGCCGGCCAGCAGGCCCGCGGCCGGACCGAGCTGCGGATCGGCCACCACCCGCCGGACCGCGGCGTAGAGGACGCCGACGGTCGCGACGCCGATCAATGCCTGCGGGGCCAGGACCGACCACGAGTTCATCCCGAACAGCCGTACGGACAGCCCGCTCACCCACGTCGCCGCGGGTGGCTTGTCGACGGTGACGAAGTTGTTCGGGTCCAGGGAACCGAAGAACCACGCCGACCAGCTCTGTGCGCCGGACTGCGAAGCGGCAGCGTAGAAAGCGTTGCCGTACCCGTTGGTCGACAAGGCCCACAGATAGAGAAGCGCGGTGACAGCCAGCAGGGCGGCGAGCGCAAACCGCGGCCAGTGTGGTGCGGTGGGGTCGATGGGCTGCTCGGCGGAGGCAGCCGGCCGCGCTGCGGGGCTGTCGGCGATGGCAGTCACGGGCATCACCATGTACGACGCGCCTGACGCGCGGCCTGCCCGCAAGCTGCGAACTAACTGGGAGTGAGGCCGAACAACCGGGCGCCGTTGTGGTGGAAAACTCCGCGCAGCCAGTCGTCATCGACCTCGTCGATGCTGGTCAACGCGGTCATGGCGGTGGCGTAGCCGTAGGGGATGTTCGGGAAATCGCTGCCGAACAGGATGCGGTCGCCGAGGTCACGCAGTCGCGCCGTCTCGGCGCGGGGGAATGGCATCGTCTCGTCGGCGAACGGGGTGAACACCATGGTGGTGTCCAGTCGGACGCCGGGGTGCTGTTCGCAGAGGTCGAGGAACTCCGCGTATTCCGGCATGCCCATGTGGGCGATGATCAGGACCAGTCGTGGGTACCGGCGTAGCAGGGCGTGGATGCGGTCGGGCCCGGTGAACTGGCCGGGCGCCGGGCCGGAGCCGCAGTGGATGACGACGGAGGTGCGGGCATCCTCGATCGTGCCCCAGACATCGTCGAGCAGTGGGTCGTTCGGGTCGTAGTTGCCGACCTGGATGTGGGCCTTGAAGATCCGGGTGCCGCCGTCGATGGCACTTTTGACGTAGTCGTCGGCGCCGGGTTCGGGATAGAACGTCGCGGTGTGCAGGCAGTCCGGGGTGGCCGCCGCGAACTGCGCAGCCCACTGGTTGAGCCACGCGGCCATCTGCGGCTTGTGCGGATAGACCAGTGAGGTGAACGCTTGCACGCCGAACTCGCGCAGGGTGGTGAGGCGGTCGGCTTCGTCGGTGCGGTAGGTGATCGGCCATTCCCGCCCCACCAGCGGACCCGCGGAGTCGAAGTATTGCCACACCTTGTCCATCACCGACTTCGGCATGAAATGGGTGTGCACGTCGACGATGCCGGGCAGGCCAAGGGAGGTCCAGATCTGATGGACCGACTCAGATTCGTTCATCGGTCATAGATGATGTCACCATGCCGATTCCCTGGGACCCTGACGTCTACCTGGCCTTCGCCGATCATCGCGGTCGACCCTTTTACGATCTGCTGGCCCGGGTCAATGCCGTTCGGCCGCGCCGCGTGGTGGACCTTGGTTGTGGCCCCGGCAACCTCACGCTGAGTCTGAGTAAGCGTTGGCCCGACGCGACGATGGAGGCGGTGGACAGCTCACCGGAGATGGTCGAGGCGGCCCGTGAGCGCGGGGTCGACGCCGTCGTCGGTGATGTCAGTGCGTGGACGCCTAAACCCGACACCGACGTGGTGCTGGCCAATGCGGTGCTGCAGTGGATCCCCGGGCACGTCGAGCTGCTGGTCCGCTGGGCCCGAGAACTCGCCTCAGGCTCGTGGATCGCGTTCCAGGTCCCCGGCAACTTCGACGCGCCGTCGCATCTGGCCGTCAAGGAGGTGGCGCGGCGGGCCCCGTTCGCGAACCCGTTGCGGGATATGCCGTTTCGCGACGGGACGATCGTGCAGACACCCCAGCGGTATGCGGAGATCTTGACCGACGCCGGGTGCACTGTCGACGCCTGGGAGACCACCTATATCCACGAGTTGACCGGTGAGACACCGGTGCTCGACTGGATCAGCGGCACGGCTCTGACATCGGTCAAGAGCCGGCTGTCACCCGAGGACTTCCAGCAATACCGCCACCAGTTGGTCCCGCTGCTTGCCGAGGCTTACCCGGCGCGGCCGGACGGCCGGACGTTCTTCCCGTTCCGCCGGATTTTCGTGGTGGCACAGGTCAATTAGGGGTAGTCGCTTGCGGAACCATCGGTGCGGTCGACGGGATCCACTGCGACGCCGCAAGTCGCGACGCAGTCACCTCACACCGTCGTGATGCCGTACTGCTTGAGCCGCCGATAGAGCGACGAACGCGCCAGTCCTAGTGCGCGGGCTGCGTGCACTCGATTGCCGTCGGCATCTCTCAACGCCGCGATGACGGCATCGCGGTCGGCCTGCTCAAGCGGTGAGAGCGCGCGTCGTGCGGTGGTGTGGCAGTAGCCGGGCAGATCGTTCTCTTCGATCACGCCGACCGGTCGCTTCTTGAGCGCGCTGGCGAGAGCCTCTTGGAGTTGGCAGATGTTGCGGGGCCAGGTGTACCGCTCGATAAGTCGCATCGCGTCGGCCGAGACTCGTACCTCCCGGTGCGGAGCCATGTCCCTGAGTACCCGGGTGGTGATCGCGGCCAGGTCGGCTGTCCGGTGCCGCACTGGAGGCACGATGACCGAGGTCTGGAAGTATGGCAGCAATTCGTTGAAAGGCAGCCCGGAGTCCAGGCTTTCGGACACGGTGGCGGCGACGGAGACAGGCAGTTCAGTGTCCAGGGCGGCGAGCATAAAGGCACTGAGCCGCTCGACGCCCTCGGTGCACAGCGTGTCGATATTGCGAAAGATATAGATGGTGGGCACGCTGCTTTCCGCCAGCGAGGCCGCCGGATCGTAGGCAGTGGCCGCGATGTCGGCGGCATCGAAACTGATGCTGCGGCCCCCCTTCTGCAGGGCATGGAAGACCTCAGTCAGCAGGGTGAACTTGCCGCTCCCCGCTTCGCCCATCACCAGTAGGGGCTGTCGTTCGCGCAGTCCCGCCTCGATACGCGCGGCCGCCGCCCGCCACGACGCTGTCCTGTTCACGTCGACAGGCGAGCTTGCCTCCGCCGGGCGGCCGCCCAGGTTGCCGATGCACGACCTGGGACCTCCTGTCGGTGTTGGAAGAACACCGCCATCCGATGGCGGGTGGCGTGGTTTCGCGGCCCGTGGCGCCGACACGTCGTCGATCACCAGCACCATCCCGGCGGTGTCATTGCCCACCATGATCCGGCTTCCGCGCATGCGCACCGTGATGCCCGAAGGCATCTCCACTTGATCGTCTACCTCGTCGTGGCGGGCCATCAGGAACCGCGCGTGCTCCTGCAACGCCATCTGGTCGGCGGCATCAAGGAGCCGCTGGGCCTGGGCATTCATCGTGACCATACTGTCGCCGACGGCCATCACCGCCAAGCGCGAACGCGCGTCGGTGCGCAGATATGTGTCGAAAAGAGCCTGCTGGCACTGGCTGTGGTCGACCAGCAGTTCGCGTTCGATGTGCCGCGCGGCCGAGCGGACCAACGAGTGCATGAGCGGGCTCGAATGGTCTGCCAGGCTGGACATATCGAGGACACCCTCGATGCGTCCAGTGATCGGATCGCGAATCGGTGCGCCCGCGCAGGCGAAAATCTGCAATGCGTCCGCGTAGTGCTCGGGGCCCCGGATGTGGACCGCTTGCCCGGATTCCAACACCGTGCCGATGCCGTTGGTCCCAGTGTCGGTCTCGGCGTAACCAAATCCACTGTTCAGCGAGACGTTGTCCAGCAACAACCCAATGGTTCGCGAAGTGTCGGTGCGGCTCAGGATCCGGGCCCGGTTATCGGTCAGCGCCACACTGAGTGCCAGATCCGCCGTCTCGTCGATGAGCCGGGTGATCACCGGGGTGGCGCACCGGACCAGCCGCGACGCCACGTCCAAGTCGTCGTGATATTGCGGAACCAGTGCAGTGTTGCCCACTCCCGCGGACGCGCTGCGGCGCCATGACGCGGCGATGTGGTCGGGGACTCCGTTGGTTGCCTCGGCGCCGGAACTGAGGAATGCCGCACGCGCGGCCGCGATCTCCAATCGCCGGTTGGCCGAGTCGGGCATGAGAAACCTTCCTGGCAGTGGTGGTCATCACATTCTTGCAGCAATGTGGCCGGACTCAACTGTCCGACTTTTGGGACACCGCTGACCCTTGAGACATCCGTCACAGTCGTTTGCACGGTCAGTCCATCCGACTCCGAGGCGGCGAAAGCCCGAGCTGACGGACGACGACCCGGGAATCAACTCCGCCGACAGGGACCCATGGGAGGGCCATGAATCACCTCATCAACATCGACAACGGTGGCACGCTCACTGATATTTGCGTCTGGGACGGGCAAGGCTTCTCGTTCACCAAGACACTGACCACCCCATTCGATCTATCCCAGTGTCTCTTCGACGGTATCGAGAAGGCGTCGGCCACGCTCTACGGAGAAAAGGACCTGGTCCGGCTGCTGCACCAGACCCAGCACATCCGTTACTCGACGACGCAGGGCACCAACGCATTGGTGGAGCGCAAAGGGCCGCCGATCGGGATCGTGGTCGAAGACCCCACCATCGTCGACGACTTGCGTGTCGGTGCCGAGGCCGAAGCCCTTTTCGATGATCTGATCGGCACTCGGGTCGCCGTAGTCGACCTCACTATGTCGGCGGAAGACCTCGCCTTCGACGTGGTGCAGAAGGTGAACCAACTCACCACCGACGGCGCAGCACGCATCGTCGTGGTCGGTGAATCCCGGGAATCTGAACAAATCTTGCGAAATATGTTGCTGCGCAAGTTCCCCCGGCACCTGCTCGGCTCGGTGCCGCTGCTCTACAGCTGGGAACTCGTCGGCGACCGTCGTCGCGACCGGCGCACGTGGTCGAGCATCCTGAACTCCTTCCTGCATCCGGTGATGGAACGGTTCCTCTACCAAACTCAGCACCGACTGCGTGAGCACAAGGTCACCAACCCGCTGCTGGTGTACCGCAACGACGGCGCCTCGTCGAGGGTGTCCAAATCCGTCGCGCTGAAGACGTACTCTTCCGGTCCGCGCGGCGGGCTGGAGGGCACCCAGGCGCTGGCCAACAGTTACGGATTGACCCACGTGCTGATGATGGATGTCGGCGGCACCACCACCGACGTCGGTTCGGTGACCGGGGGCGCAATCGCGACCGACGAGCGCGGCGCGATTGGCAATGTGCCGATCTCGTTTCCGATGAGCAACGTGGTTTCGGTCGGCGTAGGCGGTAGCTCGATCATCGGGGTCACCGATGGCCGGCTTACCGTGGGACCGCGTTCGGTTGGCGCGGCGCCCGGACCAGCCTGTTTCGGACTCGGTGGCACCGAAGCCACCATCACCGACGTCAACCTGCTGCTCGGAGTTCTCGACCCGGGGACCTATCTCGACGGCCAGTTGCATCTCGACGCCGACCGGGCTCGGGCGGCAATCACCGAGACAGTCGCAGATCCGCTCGGAATCAGCGTCGAAGAGGCGCTACTGCGGATGGAGACCGCCTATTTCGAGACGATGGCGTCGGCCATCACCGCCCTTGTCCGTGAGGACACCACGCTGGCCGCGTTCGGCGGTGCCGGGCCGATGAGCGCGTGTGGGGCGGCACGGCTCGCCGGCGTCAAACGCGTCCTGATCCCGCGCCTGGCGGCGGTGTTCTCGGCCTTCGGGATCAGCTTCTCCGATGTCGGCAAGTCCTACGCGGTCGGTGTGCCCGGCGCGACAGCCGAATCTGCTGCGGCCACCTACGACGACTTAATCGTGCGGGCCGAGCGGGACATGTTCCAGGAGGGGTACCAGCTCTCCGACTGCACCGTCGAATGGGTGCTCGCGGAGGAGACTCCAACAGGTGACACCGTTGCGACCCGCCCCTACCGGCGCGGGGATCCGGTGGACGCCGGCGCCGTCCAACTGTCGCTGCGGCTCGATGTTGTCGCTGCCCTGCCCCACCCGGCTCTGATCGGGGACAGCGCGGTCGAACCCGTCGACGCGGTCTCCGACGGGGTCCGACCGGTGCGTTCGGCCGCCGACCGCGTCGACGAGGTGAGCGTGTACCGCCTCGCCGATCAGGCGCCGGGCGCCCGCGCGGTCGGGCCGGCGATCGTCGAGGGGCCGTTCTTCACCGCCCGTGTGCTCTCCGGGTGGCGGTTCGACGTCACCTCCAACGGCGACCTGATCCTGACCGATACCCACTGACCTGCCGTACGGGCAGAAAGGAAGCAATCATGCGAGTCCCGATGACCGAATACCTGCTGATCGACCTGGACACCGAACGCTGGGTGTGTCGGGTGTGCGAACGGGACCTCGGTGACGCAGGAGGCAACTACAAGCCGGGAACCCTGGTCTACGACCGTGATCCGCGGGAGATCCACCAGCCGATCATCGATCCGGAGCGCTACGAGTTCACCTTCTCCCCGGATCCGACGTACTGCCGGATCCTCGAGTTCTACTGTCCCGGCTGCGCAACCCAACTCGAGACCGAATACGTGCCGCCGGGCCACCCCCCGACAGTCGACATGGTCTTCGACCTCGAGGCCCTGCGCAAGCAGTGGCAGCAGCGCGGTCTCGACGCTGAGGCGGTTTTCAACTACGGGCCGGGAGCGGACGCCCAGAAGTACACCGCTGCGCTCAAAGCCACCGGCCACATTCGCTGATCCAAAGGAGACCTGGCAATCATGAAACGAATTTCCGTCGATATCGGCGGCACCTTCACCGACTGTTTCTTCGTCTGGGACGACCAGTACATCGAGGCCAAGGCGCTGACCACCCATCACAACCTCGCTCTAGGTTTCAACGAGGCGCTCGATTTGGCCTGTAAGAGAGCCGAACTCGACCGCGGTACCGTCCTCGCCGAGGTGGATTCGGTGCGTTACGCGACGACACTGGGCACCAACGCCCTGATCGAACGCAAGGGACCGATGGTCGCTGCGATCGTCACCCACGGGTTCGAAGACACCATCCCACTGTCGCGCGGGCGTGGCTACGGTGAGGGCCTTGACTCCTCGATGCAGCAGAACCTGCCTGCCGCCGAGCGGCCTGATCCCTTGGTGCCGCGCCGGCTGATCCGCTCGGTCAAGGAGCGGGTGAACTCGGCAGGAAAGGTCGTGGCCCGCCTCGACCCACAGGACGTTCGCAACGTGGTGCGTGAGCTGGTCGACGCCGGAGCCGAGGCGCTCGTCGTGTCGCTGACGAACGCCACGGAGAACCCTGAGCACGAGTTGCAGATTCAGGAGATAGTCCTGGAGGAGTTCCCGCTGCATGAGCTGGGCGCAATCCCTATTCTCTTGGGCCACCAGGTTTCTGGTCGCAAAGGTGAGTACGTTCGCGCGACGTCGACGATCGTCGACGCGTTCCTACACGAGATCATGTTCCACGCGCTGAGCCAGCTGTCGAACAACCTGCGCGACTACGGTTACGAGAAGCCGATGCTGGTGGTTCACAACTCCGGCGGTATGGCGCAGATGAACTCCACCGATGCGCTGCAGACCATCCACTCCGGCCCGATCGCCGGAGTTGGTGCGGCGGAGCATCTGTCGAACGAGACCGGGTTGGGTCATGTGATC
Organism: Mycolicibacterium komossense; assembly: GCF_025822605.1. Taxonomy (GTDB): domain Bacteria; phylum Actinomycetota; class Actinomycetes; order Mycobacteriales; family Mycobacteriaceae; genus Mycobacterium; species Mycobacterium komossense. The sequence continues at coordinate 77,717 of NZ_JACKTY010000032.1, forward strand.
TCCACGGACATGGGGGGCACCTCGTTCGACATCGGTCTGGTCCCCGAGGGCGGGGTGAAGCACTATGACTTCCTACCCACCATCGACCGTTGGCTGGTCTCGGTGCCGATGGTGCACCTGGACACCCTCGGTGCAGGCGGTGGCTCGATCGCCTCCTACGACCGCATCCACGATGCCATCAAGATCGGTCCGGAGTCGGCGGGCTCCAACCCCGGACCTGCGTGCTACGACCGGGGCGGGCTGCGGGCCACCGTGACCGACGCCGACCTGCTACTCGGTTACCTCGATCCGGACAACTACGCCAACGGCTACATCAAGTTGAATCCGAAACGCTCGGTGTTCGCGATCGAGGAAACTCTCTGCGACGAACTGGATTCCGACGTACTTGATATCGCCAAGGAGATCAAGCGCGGCGTCGACGAGCAGATGGCGATCGGGATCGGCAAGGAGCTGCGGGTGCGCGGCTACCTCCCCGAGGACTTCACAATGCTGGCCTATGGCGGCAACGGACCGCTGCACGCCTGTGGTATCGCCAAACATGCTGGTATCAAACGCGTTCTGGCGCCACCTTTCTCGTCGGTGTTCTCGGCCCTGGGGGCCGGAAATATGCGGCAACTGCATTTCCACGAGCGCGGTGCGCACGTGGTGCTGTACAACGCGACCAGCCGCGCCCTGTACGACAGCTATGGCGAGTTCAACGAGATCGTCGCCGAACTTGAGGCATTGGGCCGTGAAGACCTCGTCCGCCAGGGCTTTGCCGCCGAGGACGTCCAGTACCGACTTGAACTGGACATGCGGTATGGAAACCAGTTGCTCACACAGGCAGTGACTCTCGACATCAATCGAATCAACGGCGTCGGGGACGTGTTGCACGTCATCAAGACCTTCGGTGAGGTGTACAGCCACCGGTTCGGCGCGAGTTGCGCGGCCCCCGAGGCCGGCATCAGGGTCGGGACGGTGCGGGTGGCGTCCTACGTCGAGGGTGACGTCGTGCGCTTCGAATCACTGGAATACGGTGGGCCGCGGTGTATTCCGGTCGCCGTGGGCCGGCGGGCGGCTCATTTCGTCGACACGGACGGCGCCGTGGACACCCCGGTCTACGACCAGCACGCGCTGACCCACGCGCATGTCATCCCGGGTCCGGCGATCGTCACCACCGAAAACACCACCTTCCTCGTCGAGCCAGGCTGGCGCCTCGAGCCGACCAGCCAGGGCGCGGTGTGGTTCCTGCAGGACTGACCGGACAACAAGAACAGGATCAATCATGACCACATTCGACGATCGGCCTCAAGACCTCTCCGAGCTGGAGCAGGAGTGGGTCGACAAGTTCATGGACGAGACGACACTGTTCCTCGGGCCGGACCCGGAGATCATGCGTTCACACAGCATCGCCGAGCGATCCGTCTACGAGGAGGCCTGTATCGCCAAAGGCGTTGATCGGGTGACCGTAGAGCGAGTGCGCAAACGCATCGCGGGCGCACTCGACGAGGGCTACGAGATGTGCGAGGCGCAGGGCGCCGCGCCGGGAGCGAAGTGGGGCGACCTCACCACAGCCATCTACACGGCCGCCGGTGACGTTTCCTACCTGTCCTGTCACGGGGTGATCGCGTTCTCCGCCATTCTGCACCACCCGATCCGGTACATCATGAAGTACTGGAAGGACGAGCCCACCGTCGGCATCGACGAGGGCGACGGATTCATTCACAATGACGCCCGGTTCGGCAATGTGCACAACACCGACCAGTCAATGATCATGCCGATCGTGCGTGATGGCGAGATCATCGCCTGGGTCGCCGCGACCATCCATGAGGGCGAGAACGGCGCCTGCGAACCCGGTGGCATGCCGTCGGGTTCGGAGACCGCGTTCGACGACGGGCTGCGCATGAGCCCGTTCAAGATCGTTGAGCGCGGCCATCTGCGCCGCGACCTGCTGACTTTCCTGCAGCATTCGGTCCGGGATCCGAAGCTGCAACTCGCCGACCTGAAGGTCAAGATCGGCTCGGTTCGCCGCATCATGGAACGCGTCGACGCCATCATCGAGGAGGTCGGTGTCGAGGCCTTCGTCGGGGCACTGCGGGTGACCATCGAGGACGTTGATGCCGAAGTGCGCCGCAGGATCGGCGAGTTACCGGATGGGACAGTGAGTTTCAACCAGTTCATGGACAGCACGTTGAAGGAGAACATCCTTATCAAGATGGCGTGCAAGATCCACGTCAAGGGCGAGAAGATGACCATCGACCTGCGCGGCACCGGCCCCGAAATCCTGAACCGGGCCATGAATTCGCCGTTGTGTTCGGTGAAATCGATGATGATGCAGGCAATTCTGGCATTCTGGTGGCCGGATCTGCCGCGCTGCACCTCGGCGATGAGTTGTATCGACATCATCTCCGACGAGGGGACCTGGGCCGACGCATCCTATGACGCGCCGATGGGGCAGTCGCTGCAGGCGTCCTTCCGTGGCTTCTCGGCGCTGCAGTCGCTCTACGGCAAGATGCAGTTCTCCACCCCGAAGAAGCACTCCAACGTGGTGGCGAACTGGTTCAACCAGATCAACACCTTCCTCTGGGGTGGCATCACCCAGCACGGGGACTCGGTGGGAAACCTGTGCGCCGACCTCAACGGCATGCCGGGTGGGGCCAAGCCGTTTCGGGACGGTGAGGACGCGGTCTCGCCGCTGTTCTGCGCGATGGCCGACACCGCCGAACAGGAGGTCATGGAGGAGGAGGTGCCCTTCATGCAGCTGGTATCCAAACGCCTGGTTCGCGACAACATGGGATTCGGCAAGTTCACGGGCGGCATGGGTTACGAGATGATCGTCGCCAGCGAAGGCAGCCCGCACTGGGGCTTCATGACGGTGACCTCGGGAGCCAAGTTCTCCTCGATCTACGGCATGTTCGGCGGCTACGGTTGTGGCACCTACCCTCTGTCAATGGTCAAGGGGGTCAACGCCTATGACGCCATCCGCCAGGATTCCAGCAAGTTCGATCTGTCCATCGAGAAGGTCATGAACGAGCGGCCGTTCGAGGGCGGAAAATACATGACGTCCCATATGGGTCTGCAATTCGACGTCGCCAAGGACGGTGAGCTGTACATGATCTCCCAGGGCGCCGGCGGGGGTTACGGTGATCCACTGGAGCGGGATCCCGCAGCGGTGATCAACGACGCCGAACTACGCCGGATCAGCCCCAAGGTGGCCCGGGACATCTTCGCGGTGATCTACGACGAGAAGACGTTCCGTATCGATGCCGAAGCCACTGAGGCAGCACGTGCGCAGGCTCGGAAGGACCGGCTGCACCGAGGCAAGCCGTATCAGGAGTTCGTCGACGAGTGGGTCACACCCGAGCCGCCGAAAGACATGCTCTACTACGGGTCCTGGGGCGATGACACCGATGAGCTGACCGCGACGGTGTTCGGGATTGACGGTCCGTCCCGGGTCACGGCGACCATCGACGAAATGCCGATCATCATGGTGCCGGACCGCAGGGAAGTGAAGATCACGCACCTCGAGGCGCGGATTGCCGAGCTGGAATCCAAGCACGGCGAGAACATCCGACGTCTGACCTGACCCGGCCCGGGGCGGAGCCGAAAACTCCGCCCCGGATCGGATCGTCCTGCCCAGCCCGGCGCGCAACCTGAGGAGAACCATCATGTTCACGAAGTTCGACGATGTCCTGACGAGTCCCCCTTCGGGACGGTCGGTCCCGTTGATCCTCGACCATGCGGCGTACGGGTCGACACGGATCCTGCGCGGAGCTCCCGTGCCATGGTCCGAACCGGTTGAATGCCAGAGCTATTTCGGCCAGGCCCAGGGGCTGTTGCGGCCGGACACCACGCTGGTCGACATTGGCGCCGCCTACGACCAGCAGTTGTCTACGCGGCCGGGTCTCATCGACGCCATGGGTGCACGCAGCCGCACAGGGTACGCGTTGAAGACCCTGTTGGCCGACGACGATCTGACCGCCTGCGCGACCCGGTTGGTCGAAGTGCTCGGCAAGACCAGTCGACAGCCGGTCGTGCTGCAGATACCCGCGCCGCTGCGCTGGCTGGCGCTGGCCCAATCTCGCTGTGGTAAATCCGATTTGACCGGAATCGAGCCAGACCACGGTGAATCGGCATCGATGTACCTGGCCGACTGGCTGCGGCGTTTCGAAGCTCTGCCGATCACGCTGCTGCTCCTCGACGGCCGTCGTAACGACGACCCGGCGTTGACCGGCCTCGTGCCGGAGGATCTGGTCGCCTACACACCGGTGGTGAACGCGGTCGAGCACTACCGCTGGGGTTTGGCCATGCGGACGGACGACGAATTGACGTTCCACGGCGGCGCACCGGGTGCTGTTGTACCGCAGTCGTTCTGGACTGACGGCATCGTGCCACCCGGACGCGCCCTGTTCGCCGAGGTGCCGGCCGACGCGGAGCCCGAGACCGTACTGGCCCAACTGGCGCGTCTCCACTGAGGACTGAGAATGGACCTTGCGGCGCTCGACGTCGCCGCTACGGCTTTAAACAAGTAGCGCGCGCCACTGCCACCGAATTGCTTTGACCAGCAGCACTCTTCACCGAAGGAGATCGTAGTGAAAGCCCTTGTCTACCACGGAGCCGGCTACAAGTCGTGGGATACCGTCGCAGACCCTCAGATCGAAGCTCCTACCGATGTCATCGTGAAGATCGATGCGACGACCATTTGCGGAAGCGACTTGCACATCCTCAAGGGAGATGTCCCCGCCGTCCGTGAAGGGCGAGTACTTGGGCACGAGGGTGTCGGCACAATCGTGGAGGCCGGAAGTGCCGTGACCACATTGCAGGTCGGCGATCAGGTGATTCTGGCTTGCATCAAGAACTGTGGCCGTTGCGACTATTGCCGACGCGGCGTCCACTCGCACTGCGCCGGAGGTGAAGGCGCCTCCGGAATGGGCTGGATCTTCGGTCACCTCATCAACGGCACCCAGGCCGAGTACGTTCGGGTTCCCTACGCCGAGACATCTGCGCACAAGCTCCCTGAAGGAGTGACGCCGGCGCAAGGTGTGATGCTCTCCGACATCCTTCCCACTGGGTTCGAGATCGGAGTTCTCTATGGCCGAGTTAAACCCGGTGACGCCATCGCCGTCATCGGTGCTGGCCCGGTTGGCCTCGCAGTAATGACCACTGCCGGTCTGCAGGGGGCCTCACGGGTCATTGCCGTCGACATCGACGAGAGTCGTGCGCGGGGGGCCCTCGACTTCGGTGCGACACATTGGGTGAACTCGAGCGACCCCGATTGGCGCGACAAGGTACTCGCGCTGACGGGCGGGCACGGTGTCGACGTCTCGGTCGAGGCGGTGGGAATACCGGCAACATTCCAGATGGCGCTCGACATTGTGCGACCTGGTGGGAATGTTGCCAACGTGGGAGTCCACGGTGGCTCGGTCAGCCTTGCGCTCCAAGACTTGTGGATCAAGAACATCAACATATCCATGGGCCTGGTCAACACCGACACCTTACCGATGCTGTTGCGATTGGTCGCCGACGGCGCGTTGAACGTCGACAAGTTTGCCACGCATCACTTCGAGCTCGGCAACATCCTCGCCGCCTATGACGTCTTCGTCGACGCGGCCAAGACCAAAGCGCGCAAGGTGATTCTCCATGGTTGACCTTCGCAGTCGACATCGGCCGCCTCAGTCGCATCACGCCTGGCCTGAACCCAACAACGGTTACCCAGGTCGCAGGTGAACTACCGCAGGCTGTTCAGCAGCTCCAGCACCTGAGCGACCAGCGCGTCGATATCGGCGCCGGTGGTGTCCAGCACGAGGTCGGGGTTCTCCGGTGGCTCGTAGGGGGCGTCGACACCGGTGAGCCCAGTGAGTTCGCCCGAGCGGGCCCGCGCGTAGAGACCCTTCGGGTCCCGCTTCTCGCATTCCGCCAGTGACGTCGCGATGTACACCTCGATGAACGGCAGTTTGGCCGCCTCGCTGAGAGTGCGGGCGATCTCCCGGTCGGATTTCAAGGGCGACACCAGCGAGGCCAACGCCACCACTCCCGCGTCGGCGAGCAGCCGGGTCAGGTGCCCGACCCGGCGGATGTTCTCCGCGCGGTCACCGGCAGAGAAGCCGAGGTCATCGGAGAGACCGTGGCGCAGGTTGTCGCCGTCGAGAAGATAGGCGACCTGCCCGGATTCGACCAGGGCACGTTCCACCGCGACGGCCACGGTCGACTTGCCCGACGCGGGCAGCCCGGTGAACCAAATGGTGGCGCCCTTCTGGCCGGTCTTGCCCCAGCGGTAATCGCGGTCGAGAGAGGAAGGATGCCAACGGATGTCGTTGCGGGTGGCGGAGCCCGGCTTGACCTCGCGGGCCTCGGTGATGGTGCCTGCGCCGACGGTGTCGTTCGACGATTCGTCGATCAGGATGAAGGCGCCACTGTCGCGGTTGTCCGCATAGGGATCGGCGACGACGATCGAGCTGGTCCGCAGGGTCACCGAACCGATGTCGTTGAGCGCCAGCTCGACGGGGCCGTCCAGTTCGTCGAGCGTCTCGGGGTCGAGTCGGGTGTGTAACGCCTGAACGGTGGCCCGCACCGTCCTGGTGCCCTGCTTGAACGCCAGCCGGTCACCGGCGCGCAGCGGCGTATCGGCGAACCAGCACACCGTCGCATCGAGTTCCCGCGCGAGTACCGGCAGTGACGCATCCTCCGCGGCGCTGACGAAGACGTCGCCGCGCCCGACGTCGATATCATCGGCCAATTCGATCGACACCGACAGTGGCGCAACGGCAGTCGAACGGTTGTCGTCAAGCGTGTCCACGGCAGTCACGGTGGAGCGGGTGCCTGCAGGCAACGACACCACCTCGTCGCCGACCTTGACCGTGCCCGCGGAGAGCCGGCCGGTATAGCGCCGGCGCTGCTCGGCGGTGGGACGCGAGACCCACTGTACCGGGAACCGCAGCCGAGACGCCTCCGGCTGAGGGGCCGAAAGTTCGACTTTTTCAAGGTATTCCAGCAGAGTCGGGCCCTGATACCAGGGTGTCCGCTCAGAGCGGTGCACGACGTTGTCACCGTGTTTGGCCGCGATCGGGATCACCGTCAGTTCGGCGTCCCCGAGCCGCGCGGCCATCTGCCGCAGCTCGACTTCGACCTCGGCGAACCGCTCTGCGCTGAAATCGACCAGGTCTATCTTGTTCACCGTGGCGACGAAATGTTTGATGCCCAACAGCTTTGCGATTCGGGCATGTCGCCGGGTCTGCCGCAACACACCGGCGCGGGCATCGACGAGCAGGATCGCGACGTGCGCATTGGAGGCGCCGGTGAACATGTTGCGGGTGTAGCGCTCGTGCCCGGGGGTGTCGGCGAGGATGTAGCTGCGGGATTCGGTGGAGAAGAAGCGGTACGCCACGTCGATGGTGATGCCCTGCTCGCGTTCGGCGCGCAGACCGTCGGACAGCGCGGCCAGATCGGCCACCCCTTCTTCATCGGTGACGGCTTCGAGGTGATCCAGCGGCAGGCTGTCGGTGTCGTGCATCAGCCGACCGATCAACGTGCTCTTGCCGTCGTCGACCGAACCGGCCGTTGCCAGTCGAAGTAGTTGCCTGGTAGCTACTTTGGTGGTTGTCATCAGAAGTAACCCTCGCGTTTGCGGTCTTCCATTGCGGCCACCGAGGTGCGGTCGTCGGCCCTGGTCTCGCCGCGTTCGGAGACGGTGGCGGCCGAGATCTCGGAGATGACGCCGGTGATGTCGGTGGCATGCGAGCGCACCGCGCCCGTGATGGTCAGGTCGCCGACGGTGCGGTAGCGCACCCATTCGACTGCTGCCTGCTCGTCGCCTTCGGGCTGTACGTACTGCGAGACCGCGAGCAGAATGCCATCGCGGTGCACCACTTCGCGTTCGTGGGCGAAGTAAATCGACGGTAGCTCAAGGTTTTCCAGCTCGATATAGCGCCAGATGTCGAGTTCGGTCCAGTTGGACAGCGGGAACACTCGGACCTGCTCACCCTTTTTGATCCGGCCGTTGTACAACGACCACGGTTCCGGGCGCTGGGCGCGCGGATCCCATTGGCCGAACTCGTCGCGGAAGCTCAGGATGCGTTCCTTGGCGCGGGCGCGTTCCTCGTCGCGGCGGGCGCCACCGAATGCCGCGTCGAAACCGCCGGCTTCCAGCGCATCCAGCAGGGTGCGCGTCTGCTGGCGGTTACGCGAGGCCGTCGGGCCCGGATCAGGCACCCGGCCGCTGTCGATGGTTTCCTGCACGGAGCCGACGATCAGCTTGTGGCCATGCTCGCCGAGACGACGGTCCCGGAATGCGATGACCTCGTCGAAGTTGTGGCCGGTGTCGATGTGCAGCACCGGGAACGGCAGCGGCGACGGCCGGAAGGCCTTCTCCGCCAGTCGCAGTAGCACAATTGAGTCTTTACCCGCGGAGAACAGCAGCACCGGGCGTTGTAGCTCGGCCACTACCTCGCGGATGATGTGGACGGCCTCGGCTTCCAGCAGCCGCAGCTCGTCGACCTGAGTGTCGTCCACCGTGGTCGTCATACCGGGAGCCCCTCTCGTTCCGCGTCGATCTTGTACCGCTCTACCCATTCATCGGAGCGCTGATCCGCTTGGCGCTCAAGCACCGGTTCCGGCGCCAGTCGACGGTCGAGACCGAGCGCTTCGAGCACATCGCCCACCACTTCGGTCAGATTGCGCCAGAGCACGGGATACGACACGTCGATGTGGTCGACGTCCTCCTCGGCGAACCAGGTCCGCCAACCCTCTTCCTGAGCGCGCAGCATGGTGACGACGTGCGCGATGGCGCCGGCGTGGTATTCCGCCCGGGCGTCGCGGGCCGGGTCGGGGCGGCCTCGCCACACCCTGGTCTGCACAGCCCGCCAAAACGACACCGCCTGGGACACGACGTCGGGCCGGTACACGTGCACCAGGACCGGGTCGGATCCGACGACATCGCGGATGGCGGACAGCAGCCCGTCGCCGGAGCGCTCCGGGAGGTCCTTGGCTCGTTGCAGCAGTAGGGGAGTCTGGTTCCACATCAGCTTGCCGCCCCACACCCCGTTGGGGGTGCGTCCGACGGTGCGGATGTAGTCGCGCCAGATCTCTGCCGGTGCGATGTCCGGCTTGCCCTCGATGAGAGGGTCGAGCAGGCGCAACACGGATTCGTCCTGGAGGTCGGCGAACCATTCCCGGGGCTGTGGTGACATCGAGGTGTTGGGCAGGTACTGGAAGAACTCCTGGGGTTCGCCGGCAACGCCGGTAGCGCGAAGAGATTCGACGAGCAGCGTGCTGCCGCTGCGCTGCGACGCGAGAACCAGATAGGCGTTGGGGCTGGCGGCCATGGGCGTGAGCCTAACGGCAATTGAATTGCGTTGTCTGACGGGTGTTTTTGATCGCCGTGACTTTAACTATTGCGCGGAATTGGTTTCAATGCCGCGCTCTTCTGCGATGGCGGACCGGCTGGGTAAGCGTAGGCCTTGGATATGCGCATAGGTCTGGACGTATCGTTCGGCGATGCGGGTACCGGCGAACTCCGACGGGATGACGTCGCCCGTTTTGACGCGCCAGTCGTTGAGGAGCAGCGCGAGCTCGCGTGCGACGGCTTCCATTTTCTCGTTGACCTCGCCTTCCAGCAGATTGGTCGTTTCCGTTGGGTCGGCGTTGAGGTCGTAGAGTTCGCGCGGCGGCCGTGGGCTTGTCACGTAGGGGGCCACCGCCTGCCCTGGCGCGCTCTCCTCGATATCCCAGGGCAGATCGAGTAGTGGTCGTTGCGCGTAGTTTTCGATATAGCTGTAATCCTTGGTGCGAATCGCTCGGATTGGATCAAACGAATCGTGATACGTCTTTGTCGTGAAGACCTCGGTTCGAATTTCGTTGCGGTCTTCCGAGGTGTTCAACAATTCCGATGCGTGCGACAGGCCGTCGATATCGTCCGGGATGGCGACCCCGAGTAAGTCGAGCAGCGTTGGGACCACGTCGACGCCGCTGAACAGGTCGTCATAGGTGCTGCCTGCGAGCTGGCGTTTGCGTGGCGGACGGATGATCGCCGCGATGCCGGTGCCCGCGTCGTAGAGCGTCGATTTGGCCCGCGGCATCGCCGGTCCGTGGTCGGTAAGGAAGATCACCCAGGTGGAATCGGCCAATCCGGTGTCATCGAGGGTGTCGAGCAGCTGGCCGACAGCGGCGTCCGCGGTGGTGATGGAGCCGTAGAAGTCGGCGAGATCCTGCCGGACGGCGGGGGTGTCGGGGAGATAGCCGGGCAGCTCGACGCCGCCGGGATCAGCGGGGTCGTAGCGGTCGTGTGGGTACGGCCGGTGAGTTTCGAAGAAGCCGGCCGTCAGCAGGAACTTCTGATCCGGCGCATTCTGCAGCCACTCCGTCGCCCGTTCGGCGACGTATTCGCAATATGAATTCGACACGTCGAACTCGTCGAAGCGCAGCCGCGCCGGAAAGCTGGTCTCGTGTTGCATGCCGAAAAGTGCGGTGTGCCAACCTGCTTCGCCCAACAATTGGGGCAGCGTACGAACGCCGGTCCGGTACTCCCAGCCGTGGTGAGCCAAGCCGACAAGCCCGTTGGTCTGCGGGTAGCGGCCGGTGAAGATCGAACCCCTCGACGGCGAGCACAGCGGCGCGGTCGCATGTGCGCGGGTGAACAGGATCCCTTCGGAGGCCAATGCGTCCATGCGTGGGCTCACCACGTCGGGGTGACCATAGGCGCCGAGGTAGCGGCCGAGGTCGTGCCAGTGCACGATCAGTACGTTCTCGTCGGAGGTCACCCCGCTAGCTTGCCTGTCCACAGTCGGATATTCATCCACAGGCTGCGGAATCCGCGCCAGACTTGTCGGCATCACCGGCATAATCGAACACATGTTCGATATCGATCAGTTGCCTTCGGCGTCCGCGGTGGTGGCCGCGGATGATGCGGGCCTTATCGATGCGATGGGTGAGGCGGCCAAGTTGGAAGCCGCGACGATGGCGCGGCGGTTGGCGGCGATGGCGGAGTTGTATCACCGCCGGGAACGCCAACACGGCGCCGAGCGCAACGGCCTGGTCGTCGACGTGTGGGCCGGTGTCTGTGCTGAAATTGCGGCCGCTCAACACATCAGCCGCGGCCGGGCCGAGCATTTGCTCGACATCGCGGTCACGCTGCGCACCAAGTTGCCCAACGTCGCGGTGGTGTTCGCCCAAGGGCGGGTGGACTATCGGGTGATCGCCGCCGCGGTCTCGCGGACCTCCCTGGTGAACGCCGGCGATGCCGCCGGCGTCGATGCCCTGTTGGCGCGGGGACTGCCGCACTGGTCCACTCTGTCGAACAAGAAACTCGCCGACAAAATCGACTGGTGCGTCACCAAGGTCGACCTGGTCGCCAAAAAAGACGCCCGCACCGCGGACGAGGACCGCCACATCACGATCGGCCCCGACCGCCGCGGCACCGCCGAGATCTCGGGCACCCTGCGCGCCCCCGATGCCATCGCCCTCAATGCCCGCCTGGACGAACTGGCCGCCACAGTCTGCACCCACGATCCGCGCTCCAAGGACCAACGCCGCGCCGATGCCGCTGGCCCCCTGGCAGCCGGCGCGGACCGGCTGGCCTGCCTTTGCGAGCGCGACGACTGCAAGGCTGCCTCGGCTGAACCAGTGGCGAGCACCGTGGCGATCAACGTCCTGGCCGAGCAAGCCGCCCTTGACGGGCAATCTGACACACCCGGCTACGTCGAGGGCTACGGCCCCATCCCCGCCGAGGCCGTCCGCGACCTCGCCCACACCGGCGCCAAGATCCGGCCCGTCCGCCATCCCGGGAACACCCCACCGGAACCCCAGTACCGGCCCTCAGTGGCGCTGGCTGAGTTCATCCGGATGCGTGACCTCACGTGTCGGTTCCCCGGCTGTGATGTGCCCGCCGCATTGTGCGATATCGACCACACCGTGCCCTGGCCCTACGGTCCCACGCACGCCTCGAACCTCAAATGCATGTGCCGGTTTGACCACCTGATGAAAACCTTCTACCCCGGGCCGGGTGGTTGGCGCGATGTTCAGTTCCCCGACGGAACCGTCGAGTGGACCTCGCCTACCGGGCACGTCTGGATCACCAAACCCGGTGGCGCACTGTTCTTCCCGCAACTGGCTGAGCCCACCGGGAAACTCGTCGTGCCCACCGATGTCCCACCCACCTCTAGTGGAACGCTGATGATGCCGACCCGCGACCGCACCCGCGCCGAAGAGCGCCGCATCCGCGTCGAGTACGAGCGCGCCCGCAACTACAAACGTCTCTACACCGACGTCGAACCGCCACCCTTCTAGGTTTGCGCAGGTAAAACGTGCTCGCCTGTTTTGTCGGTACTCAGGCATAACGAGCAGATAAATCCGTCGTGTACTGCGGATTTCAACATGTCGGGCCGCTCGTATTCGTGGTGGCAGACGTGGCACAGCAGGTGCTCGCCGGACGGGTTGCCCAGTTCGTCGAACATCGGGAGATCGATGCCGTCATCGGTTCGGCGCAGGTAGTACTTGCCCTTAGTCGCGACAGCGATGATCGGGGGTAGCACCAAGCCGAGCACGATGGCCACCAGCGGCGAGTACGGGGTGAGCGCGGAGCCGAGGAGCCCGAAGAAGGCCAGGATCGAGACGCCCGCGGCGATCAGCATCGAGCCGAAACCGACCGGGTTGAAGTTGTAGAGCATGCCGCGGCGGAACTCCGGCACCTTGGGCGACAGCTTCAGCAGGTACTTGTTGAAGACGATGTCGGAAGCTACCACCACCACCCAGGCCATACCGCAGTTGGCATAGAAGCCCAGGATCGTGTTGAGGAAGTCAAACATGTTGGCCTCCATGAGAATTAGCGCGATCAAGAGGTTGAAACCCAAGAAGACCAACCGGCCGGGGTAGTGCTTGGTGACGCGGGTGAATGAGTTGGTCCATGCCAGCGAGCCCGAGTAGGCGTTGGTGACGTTGATCTTGATCTGGCTGATGACAACCAGGCAGACGGCCAGCGTGAGGGCCAGCCAGTTGGGCAGGAAGTTCTTGTAGATCTCCAGGAACTGGTGCACGGGCTGGTTGGCGATACCGGCACCGTTGGCGACGTTGGCGATCAGGTACACGGCCAGGAACAGACCGACGATCTGCTTGATGGCGCCGAAGATGACCCAGCCGGGGCCGGCCAGGAACAGCCAGGTCCACCAGCTGCGCTTGTTCGCCTCCGTCTTCGGGGGCATGAATCGCAGGTAGTCGTTCTGCTCGGCGATCTGCGCGATGAGCGACAGGCAGACGCCGGCGGCCAGCAGGATCGAGCCGATGTTCGTCGCGCCGTTGCCGTCCTCACCCTGGTAGGCGAAGAAGGTGCTGACCGAGTCCGGATGACTCACCACCAGGTACACGAACGGTGCGACCATCAGGATCAGCCACAGCGGCGTCGTCCAAACCTGAAGTGTGGAAAGCACTTTCATGCCATAGATGACCAACGGGAAGATGATCAGGGTGGAGGCCGCGTACCCGAGCCATACCGGGATCCCGAGACCCAGTTGCAGGCCCTGGGCCATGATCGAGCCTTCGAGGGCGAAGAAGATGAACGTGAACGTCGCGAAGATGACGTTGGTGACCACCGAGCCGTAATAGCCGAAACCGCTTCCGCGGGTGACCAGGTCGAGGTCGATGTTGTATCGCGCCGAGTAATAGGCCACCGGGAAGCCGGTGGCCATGATGACCACGGCGAAGATCAGGATGCCCCACAGAGCGTTGGTGGTGCCGTACGCGATGCCGATGTTCGCGCCGATCGCGAAGTCGGCCAGGTAAGCGATACCACCCAGCGCCGAGATCCCCACCACCCGCGTCGACCATTTGCGGTAACTACGCGGCGCAAAGCGCAGCGTGTAGTCCTCCAAGGTCTCCTTGGTGGCGGTCATCGTGTCCAGGTCGGCTTCTTCGACCTCGGGCACCGGCTCGTTGCTGGTCTCCGTCATGGACTGCCTCTCCCTATAGCGCTGGGAGGACAGTAAATTCAGGGTGTTTCAACAATGTGACGCGCGTGTTCCCGTCACAAAGCATTGGATTGACGCTGGCGTCAAATGCTGTCAGATACCGGAAGTTCCTGGAACATGCAGCGCACCAGACGGATCCGCCAGGTCCCACAGGGTGGCGTAAATCGACTGTTTCAGGGCGTAGCCCTGATCCTCGATGTTCAACAGATCGACCACCTCGTCAAAGCCGTAGTAGAGCAACGAAACCGGCTGTGTCGTCAGCAGCAGCTGGTTGACGGTGGTCTGCACGGCGGTGCCGCCGCCGCTGGCGAGGGCCTGCAGGATCGCGCTCACCGGGATCGGCACATTCACGTAGGGGATGACCTGGCTGGCCCGGTAGACGGCCTCATAGGCTTCACGCACGATCGGCGCGATGGCCGCCGGAAGCGCTGCGACGATGGCCTTTTCGGTGTCCAGGACCGAGGCGGGCATATCGGTCGGCCACGGGTCATCCGCCCGGAACGGGTCGGATCCCTGCGCATCGGTGGTAGCGGCGACGTTCGACACCGCGGCGGCCGCGACGGCGGCTGCCGGAGCTGCGCCGGACTTCGCGTAGGAGGCGGCCAGCGCGACGTTGTCATCGGGGGTGACTACCTCCTCGCTTGACCCAGCTGGGGTCGACGACAGCGGCAGGCCCGATTCACCCTTGTTGTGCAGCAGCCCGAAGAAATCGATCAGATCCCAGCTGGACGTGTAGAACCAGTCCTTGAGCTGCTGTCCCTGATATTCGAGGTTGAACACGTCGGCCAGCTCGTCGTAGCCGTAGAAGAGAATCGCCACCGGCTGAAGCGTCACCAGCAGGTTGTTGATGATGCTCTGGGTGGCGGTCTTGAACAGCACCGGATCACCGCTGGTGAGGTTGGGGAACTGAGCCACAACGTTCGAGAGCGGCAGCACGATGTTGACCCACGGGATGATCTGGCTGACCCGGTAGCCGAACTCAAATCCTTCCCGGACCAGCGGCTGGAAGATCGGGATCGGGTTGAAGAGGTCGACGACGCCCTTCTCCAGCTGCCAGATCACGTCCGGCATGCCCTCGGGGATGGGGTCGCCGAAGCGGAACGGGTTCAGATCCCACGGCACCGGAGAGGTGTTCGGGACGTACCAGGTGTCCGCGGTCGCGGCGGCCATCCGGACCGAAGCTGCCGACGAAGCATTCGCCAGAGGCTTCACCAGCACGGCGGCGGCCTCCGCTGCCTTGGTGGCAAGGTCGGCCAACGGGGTGGCGGCTGACTTGGCGCCGGTCTCGACGACAGGTGTGATCACCGTCGGCGTTGTGGCTTCGCTGGGTGTAGCGGAGCCGTCCGTGACGACGACGTCAGCCGGTTCGGTGGCCGCCAGCTTCGCACCGGTGAACTGCTTCTTCAGATCGTCGATGGCGCCGGCCGGGTCGAACTTCGGCTTCGTTGCCGGCGCAGTGGAATCGGCGGCAGCCTTGGTCTGAGTGCGCTTCGGGCCGGCGGTGTTGGAGGTCTTCTTCTCGGATTTGGCGTCCTTGGCCGTGGCCGATGACTTCGACTCGCTCGAGGCCGGCTTGGAGCCATCGGCATCGGCATGCGCGGTGCCCTGTCCGGCCACTGCGATTGCTGCGCCCACGCCAGCTGCGATCGCAGCTCCGCCGACATAGCCGATGTACTTATTTGACGCCATCGTCATCCTCTCCTTCGACAAAGGCATCGTAAAGGGTCCGAGCAAACAAAGCAGAACCACTGATGTGGTTACGTGTAAGGAGTGAGCCAACGGACGGCAGTGACGGCGGCGAGCGCCGCAGCGCTGTACATCGCGATGTGGATTGGTTGGCTGCAGGGTTGGCGGTGGCTGGCCGCAGTCGACAACTGGTTTCTCAACGGGCTGTACCCGATCGGCGCGGCCCACCCGAACTGGGTGACCTGCTGGAATGTGTTCTGCACCGTGGTCGGGCCGACCGCGTTTCGCGTCTTAGGCGTCGTCGTCATCATCTGGCTGTTGGCCCGCCGCTACCTACGGGTCGCGCTGTTTCTGGTGCTCAGTGTCGAACTCGCCGGTTTGGTGGCCGAGACCGCGAAACATCTCGCAAACCGGCCGCGGCCTGCGACGGCGATGGTGGACGCGTTGGGGACGTCGTTCCCGTCGGGTCACGCAGTGGGTGTCACCGCGGCAGTGCTGGCGCTGCTGACCGTGGCGTTCGCGTTCGTCGGGCCGCGCTGGCGGGTGCCGCTGGCCGTGCTCGGCGCCGTCGTCATCGTGGCGATCGGGGTGGGCCGGGTGGTCCTCAACGTGCATCACCCCAGCGACGTGCTGGCCGGTTGGGCGCTGGGATACCTCTGGTATCTGGCCTGCCTGCTGCTGGTGCGGCCGTTTCCGCTGGTCCGGGTGGGCGTCAGCGCAGCGGCCGGTACACCGGTAGTCCCCGGTAGCGGGTCGTGAAGCTGATGTTCTCGAATTCATGGCCGACCTCGCCGTCGCGGGCAACCGATATGGGTCCGTCCAGCGAGGTGAACGAGAATTCCGGCACCTGCAGCTCGTGATAGAGAGGGCTGCGCGGCAGGCGCCCGAACGCGAGAGCGCCGAGGATCCGGGTTCTCGCGAACTTGCGACCGGTCTCCAGGAAGCGGACGTCGATCAGGCCGTCGTCCATCCGGGTCCGGCGCGAGGGCGCGAAACCGGGCGGTAGGTAGATGGAATTGCCGACGAAGAACAGCGACGTCTGCAGCGTCTTGTTGTCGTAGCGAATCCGCACGGGGCTGTCGTGGCGCAACGTGTGCAGCATGGCGTAGACCCCGGCCAGGGGTTTGCCGATCTTCTTTTCCAGCTTTTCCCTGGTCTGTACGAACAGGGGGTAAGCGCCGATGCTGGCGGTGTTGACGACGATGAACTCGTGGTTGAGGCAGACCAGGTCGACACACGACACGGTCCCGTTACGGATGGCGGCGACGGTTTTCCCGACGGTGTCGCACCCGAGATCCTTCGCGAAGTGGTTGAACGTGCCGGCCGGAAAAACGGCCAGGGGCAGCTTGGCATCGGCAGCGACGCCCGCCGCGGTCGACACGGTTCCGTCGCCACCGCCGATCGCGAGCACCTCGGCGCGCCCGGCTGCGTCGCGCAGCATCGCCTCGGGCTCGTCGTCGGGGCCGAGCTCGATGATCTCGGCGTCCGGGAGGGCGTCGCGCACTTCGTCGAGGACGCGGGCGCCGGTGCCGCTGCCGGAGGCCGGGTTGATGATGACGACGACGCCCTTACCTGTCGGGCGCTTGGGGGTGTCGACAGTCAGCGGTTCGGTGACGGGCAGCCTGGCCTCGACGATCGGGGGGACCAGGCGGCCGCCGAGAACCGCGACACCGGCACCGATGCCGAAGCCGGCGATGACGTCACCCGGGTAATGCGCGCCCGTCGCGACCCGGGACAGGCCCACGAGACCGGCCAGCAGGGCCAGCGCGAAGCCGGCCGGCGGGCTCTCCAGCCCGACTCCGACGGCGAAGGCGGCTGCACTGGCGGAATGTCCGGAGGGCAGCGAGTTCGATGTCGGGAAATGCCGGATCTGGCGGGCCAGGGGCACCGACGTGCGGGCCGGGCGGGGGCGGGTCCACAGCCGTTTCGCCAGTTGGTTGGTGAACAAGCTGGTGATGCCGAGGGACAGGACGCCGCGGACCGCACCGCGTTGCATGGCCGGGCGTTTGGACGCCATCAGCGCGGCGGCGATCGCGAACCAGAGCTTGGAATGGTCGGCTGCACGGGTCAGCGGCGGCATCGCACTGTCGAGTAGCGGGGTGTCCGACTCCGCGATCGCCTCGAACACCTCCCGGTCGAGAGTGCCCAAGCCGTGGGTGATCTGCCGGAATCCCTGATTGCGTCGACGCGGCCAGCGGTTCATCTGACCCACAGTAAAGGCTGGGGTCAGCGGTCTTTGTCGTCGCCTTCGGCCTTGTCGTTGGCTCGATCGCTCGGGATGACGATGCGTTTCGACGCGACGGTCTTGCCGTCCACCTTCTTCGCGACGGTGGGCGCGCTGGGCGGAGTGGCGATCCGGCCCTGTACGGGGGCACCGTTCTTGACCGACGGGACGGCGACCCGCTTGGTGGCGGCCTTGTCGTCCTTGCCGTCTCCGCCGCCGCCCATGCCGCCGTGCGGCATCATCGGCATACCGCCCATGCCGCCCTGCGTGGCGGTTGGGGTTGGGCCCGACGCGGCCGCGACCGGTGGCATCGAACGGCCAGAAGTCGGTGTGGTGGTAGCCGACGGGGTGGCCGGCGGGCCGAGCATTGCCGTCGGGCTCGTGGTGCCGAGGCCACCTCCGCCGCCAGAGCCGCTCCCGCCGCCACCTTCACCGAGTTTGGCGGCATCCTCTCCGGCTGGTAGGCCGCCAAGTCCTTGTCCCGCAAGGTCTTCCGGCATCTTGCCGCCCGCGTCCTTCATGGCGCCCATGCCCTGCTGGAGTAACTGCTGACCGGTCTGCGCAAGCTGCTGGGGGATTTGTGTCAGCGGTTGCATGAGCCCGCCCATCGCTCCGCTCAGCGCCCCGCCGACGCTACTGAGCATCTGCGGAATCTGTTGTGCCATTTGACTTTCCTGGCCGAGGCCATCCATCTTCCCGGCTTGCTGTGTTTCCTGCTCTGGGAACTGAGTGGCGGCATCGGCGGAGGCGGCTGTGCGCTTGGTGTGGCCTGCTTCTGCGTCGGCTTGGTCCTTGGGGTCATCGAGTGCGGCCGCGGCGCTGAGCAGTGCCCCTGCCAGTTCGGCCGGGGACATGCCGGTAATCGGTGTGTCCGCGGTAATTCCCGGCGGTGGCGGCAAAGTGGTCAGTTCGCCCCATTTGGTGGGATCGATCTGTGTTGTGTCACCACCGCTCATCGCGCACCTCCTTGAGTCGCCATGCTCAGCGCCTGGAACCAGGCGAAGTGGTAGTTCAAGGCTGTTTTCTGCTTGGTAAGTAGCGCCTCGATCGCGGCGAGCAGCTGCCAATTGCCGACGTCGTCGGCGTCTACGTTGTCAGGGTAGGCGGTGAGCACCTTGTGGCCGCTCGCCGTGAGGTGTTCGAGCAGCATGTCCAGTTCGGAGTCGAGCACTCCAGTTCCTGCTGCGCCGACCTTCGTCAAAGTGTGTGCGAGCCTTGGCAATCCGTCACGCCAATTGGTTGCCTGTGTCAATTCCCAGTTGAGTTCATCGATCTCCGGCACCTGCCGGGCCCGAAGTGATGTGGGCAACGGGTCGACGTCCTTTTCTGGAGGCAGGTAGTGCCCCGGTGTCCAGGTCGCTGTCTCCGTCGTTTCACCGAGCAGGTGTTCCAGGCTGCCGCGTCGGCGCTCCGGGGGCAAAAGCTGTACACCGGAAGGGATTTCGATGTGCGGTGGGATCCAGCCCGACGCCAGGTCGGTCAGCAGCACTGTACTGCCGTCTTCGCGGTCGCCGATGGCCCAGGCCAGCTTTGGCTCTTGGCGGGCGACGAAGTCGACCAGCGACTGCAATCGGCGCTGGGCGACCGACTGCTTGGATGCCGCCCCAGCTACTGCGCCTGCGGCGGTTGCAGCGACAGCGCTCTCGGTGATTCCGGCGCTCGAAATCGGCGGCGCTGACACGACGGGCTGCTGCTTGACGACGGCAGGTTGGCCAATCGGGCTTTGTCCGCTCGCCGGGTTGACTGGGGCTGAAAGCGGGCTCGCCGCAACGGGTGCCGCCGGGATCGGTGCTGCGGGGGCTGACGCGGTAGGCGGACGGAGGTCCGAGCCGTAGGTGGGTAGCGGACCTGCCGGGGCTGCGGACATGCCGCCGCCAGAGGGCGCCATGGGTGCCACCGGCGCCGCCGATGGGGCGGCGTACATCTGTGATCCAGTGTCAGCGGCCGGGGTGAATGTCGAGGCCGGCTGGCTGTATGCCTGCGCTGACTCGAAGTTGTAGTGACCGCCGGAGGAGGGTGCGGTCGAGGGGGAGATGTTGGTGGCGGCTGGAGGTGTCAAATCCCCGTGCGCGACCGGTGAGCTATTAGCAAGACCGTGCGACAGCGCCTCGGCAGGACCTGACATCGCCCCGCCCGACTGCGCGCCTTGATTGAAGCTCTGCGCCAAGCCTTCTGGGGTCAAGCCGGCTTGTGGGCCGCCCAGTCCCGAACCTGCAGAAGGGCCGCCGCCTGCATTAGATCCGCCGAAGCCGCTGCCGGCGCCCGCGCTTGCGCCGCCGCCACCTCCTCCAAAAACTGAGCCGCCGCTGGAGGCCACTGGGCTAGTTGTGCCCGCCGTGGCTGGTGGAATGCCACCCGGCGCACCGCTCGGTGCTTGGCCCACAACGAAACCTGGCTGTTGGGTCGGCGCCCCTGGCGTTGCAGGCGGAGTGGATGTCACACCCGGAACATCCATACCCTTAGAGAAGCCCGCCTGTTGGCCTAAGAGGTTGGAAGCCGGTGGAGGGCCAGACGAGGGTGGTGCGCTCTCTGTTGAGGGCGTCGTACTGGAGTCAGTCGACGAAAAGCCAGTTAATTGATTGGTCGACCCTTTGCCGTCGTGCTGGAGAGTAGATACCTGTCCATTCGTTCCTGCGTTCGGCAGAGACGGATCAAGCAGATTCTTGACCTGCTGAGTAATCGAGTCCAGGTTTGGCTTCGGCGCACCCGATAGGTCTAGCCCAAGTTCCTTGGCCAATTGATCGGGTGTGCGCGAATCTCCTTGAGCGGTAAGAATCTTCTGTACAGCGTCTTTTATTTGATTAACGTGCTGGGTTGAGAGGTGGCCCGAATACGTCTGAGATTGCAAACATATTTCACTTATCTTAGCCAGTTTTGTCGCTGGATCGGCCTTAGTTCTAAGAATGTCATCTATAACTGTGTTGCCGTCTTCTGCAACTTGTCGGAGGCTGGACCGAAGGCTGTCCAGTGTTGTGGCCGCACTTTGGTAGGAATTTTTCTTGACGCCATTTTTCTCTGACACGTCGCCAGCATGCATCTCTCCTTGATGAAATGCCTGCCTAGCAGCATCCGCTGCGTCCCCCTTCTCTTCGGCTAGCGGGCCCTGTCTAACATTTGCGAGCTGGTTTTGATAGTCCTGAAATAACTGTTCAATGACGCCCCGGTTACGGGAAGAGGCGACTGCCGCCTCGGTAGATGTTCCACCAGGCCAAAAGAGGCCAATCAGCTGCGGAGTCCATTTACCGGGGGGGTAATCTGCCGGTATCATTTACAAGCCTGCGCGATTGCCTGATCTGCTGAGTCGAGTTGATCAAAAGCAGGCTTTAGGGTCGGATCGTCGCCCTTAATTTCGCTTAACTGCGCCAAAACTATCTCGTCCCACGCCGAAGTTAGCTCGCGAAGATTTTGGGCGATGTCAGAAGGGGTCGCAGGGTTGCTGTCGAGAGTATCCGAAATGAACCTAGAGGAGAATTGAGTAGCCAACCTAGTATTTACAGCAATAACAAAAGTCATAGTCGGATCGGGACTATTAAGGCTGGCGGCTTTCGAAACAGCCTTGGTGGTCTTGTCGTAGGCTGAGCACGCAGCCTTCTTGGCTTCTGTTATCTGTTCCTCGCTGAACTGAGATTTCGAATCTGGAGGACTAGCGGGGTGGGCTTCGTTGGCCGGCCGAAACCACGCTCCGATGGCAACTGCAATCGCGACCAACGCCACAACTAGCGAGATAATGACCGGCCCTCGTGATTGCTTCGGAGGAGCAGCGGGCCATCCAGGTGGTGGGCCCTGCGGGGGACCAGGAGGAGGAGGAGGCCACTGTCCTCCCGGACTGTTTCCGTACGGCGAGGCACTCATGCCTTCGATGGTATCGCCGATTTGCCAGACCGCTAGTCACTCGGGCCTAAGGTGGAAGGGTCCGTAAGGCCGTTGCCTGGCGACGGTCGGCGCTTCTAGCCTGAGCTTGGAAATGCCCTCATCTTCAAGCTTTCGCTAATGTCTGCGGCCGACGAATCGAGCTTGGCGTAGAACGGCGCGTAGTCGGGTGCGCTACCTGGGGCGCCCGCAAGTTGAAGTAGGACGATGTGGTCCCACGCGGATGCCGTGTCTCGAACGCTCGTGGTTAGATCCGATGGTGTGGCTGGGTTGGCGCTGAGCTTCTCAGTTATGTATCGGGACGAAAACTGAGTCGCCAATCGAGTGTTGACCGAGATGACGAACTTCAGCGTCGGGTCGTCGCTGGACTGTGTTCCGGCATCGAATCATCCTGCACCCTAAGTGCAGGGTTGCTGATCGACCTGCCCGCTGCTTGGTGAGGCGTTCGCCGCATCGAGGTGGCACGTGCGCGGTTGCTCGGCCATTGCATCCGTTTTCCGATTTTGGCAACGTACTGCGCGGTTTGACGTGCCGCATCTCCTTGTGCATTAAATAGCGCAGCGCCCATTTTTCCGGCTTTTACGATAGGCGCTTCCTTCGAGGCCAGGATGTCATCCAGTGCTTTGTTGCCTGTTGCTGCGGTATCGCGAAGTCCTGAGCGGAGTCCCTCCAAAGCGGTAGCTGCATCGGAGAATGCTTTCTTCTTGACAGAATTCTTCTCTGCGATATTCCCGGCTTGAGTTTCTCCGCTCAGAAATGAACCCACGGCCGCCTCGGCTGCAGCGCCGATCTGCTCTCCCAGTGGACCCGTTCTTGTAGTTTGTAAATCAATCTCATAGTTTTGAAAGGCTGTTTCTACCGATGCGCGGTTCCGTGATGACTCGGTCATTGCATCTGTTGTCTGTCCGCTCGGCCAGTAAAGACCGACTATTGCGGCCGACCATCTTCCAGGTGGTAGGTCGCTCATTTGCAGGCCTCGACCAATTTCGCATCGGCGCTATCTATATTGCTATAGAGAGGATCGAGCTCGGTCTTCGGTGCATCGGCTAGCTGGGCCATAAGAACTTCGTTGTAAGCGTTCGCGAGATCTCGGAGATCAGATGCTAGTTGAGGTGAGCCAGCTGGGTTTTCGCGCAGTTTGTCATACATAAAGTCTGAAGCGACATGTGTCGCCAGGCGAATATTTATTGCGTATACCTGTTGAAGCACGGGGTCGTCGCTAGTCTGACCGCCGGCGCCGTTTACCGATCGGAACATCTTGTGGTAGGAATCGCATAGCGCCTTATTGGCATCCGAGGTTTGCTGAGTCGTGAACTGTTGCGGCGCAGTTGTCGATTGTGTAGTTACATCACTGTGTGCGGTTCTAAACCAGGCTCCAATCGCAACGGCTATCGCCAGCACCGCAACAATCAGCGAAACGATGACAGGTCCCCGCGACTGCTTCTGCGATGAGACAGGCCCAGCAGCTGGGGAAGTGAAAGGAGACCCCGCTGGCGGCCATTGTCCCCCGGGCGCAGTTCCGTACGGCGGATTAGTCATGCTTCGATGTTAGCGGCGTTTGGCTCTGCCGCTAGTCACCTCTCGCAGACTGCGGACGCTTCCGGCTAAGACCAGCTCGGCGAGGCCTGGTCGCACGTGTTGGTACTCGCCCGGCAACACTGGCCGTTGCCATGTCTTCGCTCTAGCTGTGAGCGGTTGCGATTCCTACATGCACATCGGGCCGCCAGCAGGCTGGCCGGGATCACGCTTTGAATCGAATCGTCCTGCACCAAGCTGAAGAAGCTGTGTTTCTTGATAGGCCAAAGCAAGTTCTCGTGTAGATGTTGCTGTTTGGGGTGAAGCGGCAGGAAATGCGGCTAGCTTGGCTAACAAATAATCGCCGCTTAGGGCGCCGGCAAGCCGATTGTTTAGGGTTATGGCGAAAGTGACCATAGGGTCGCCGCTCTTCTGTGTGCCTGCATAGGATTAAGGCGGCAGACCGGCAGGGGGCCCTGGTTGTGGCCAATTTCCCCGGGCGCGTTTCCATACGTCGGGCTTATCATCCCTTGATGTTAGCGGTGATCCGTCTCACCGCTACTCACCTTGTTGCTGATTGCGGGCGCTTGGGGCTAAACCTGGCGAGCCAAACATCGTCGCGATGCCTGTGCGCCCTATCTGATGCAGTCACGCCCCTGGCGTAACCACTAACCGATGGGCTCAAATCTGTATAGAAATTTAGCTTTCCGTCTCAGGCTCGCGACTAAATGCTCGTAAGAGCAGTGTTGTTGATCATCGTCGGAGCTACCCGTATCTCCGTTAGGTGCAAGCTTCTTGACACCGTTTTGTTCTAATCAGTCGCCTACATGTATCACTCTTTGGTGAAGCGCCTCCCTTGCGGCATCCAGCCGCTTCCCCTTGTTCGTCTGCTAGCGGGCCCTGTCTAACATTCGCGAGCTGGTTTTGATAGTCCTGAAATAACTGTTCAATGACGCCCCGGTTACGGGAAGAGGCGACTGCCGCCTCGGTGGATGCTCCGCCAGGCCAAAAGAGGCCAATTAGCTGTGGAGTCCACTTACCCGGGGGATAGTTCGCCGCTATCGCCTGCAGGCCTGCATGACTTTATCGCCAGCCGCTTCAAGTCTGGTGAAAGTTGGACTGAGATCGTCATTTTGTGAACCTGGAATCTGGGCAAGCACGACTTCGTCCCAGGTGGAGGGTAATTTCTGAGCAGCCGCGGCCAGGTCTGATGGGGTTGCTTCGTTTTGGCTAAGGGCATTGCGTAGGTAATTCGCAGAAAACTGTGTCGCAAGGCGTACGTTGACTGGTATGGCGAATTTTAACGTCGGATCGTCCGTCGGCAAACTGCCGGCGGCACTGACCGTTTTGAACGCTTTGTCGTAATCATCGCAGATTGTGGTCTTCGCCCTAGCTACCTGCTGTTCGGCGTACTGCGGCGCCGCCTCCACGGGTGCGGCGGCCTGAGCGGCCGGTCTCAGTAACGCGACGACTCCAAGCGCAATCGCGATCACGATCCCAACGAACGCCAGGACCATCGGGACACGCGAGGGCTTGGGCGCGGGCGGCGGTCCCCAAGTCGGTTACGGGGACCGTAATACAGCGGGTTTGTCATGGGCGAAACGAACAAAAACCGCGAATGGGCCAGCACCATCACGAACGCCCACACCGCGACGCGTCGACCCCTGACCGCGTCGAACCACATCCCGAGGCGGCCATAGTCGATCTGGGCTTCGCTGCCCGGCGGCACCGGCCCGCGTGCCACAGTCACTCTCTCACGTGTCGACTCCTCGGATAGGTTCGCCGAAATCCACCGTCGTACAGAGGATTCCGACGCTGCGACGCCATGGTCGTCGCGCAGTCGCTGCGCCACCGTCGCCGCACTCACCTCCGCTTTGAGCCAGCCACGGATCCGGTCGCGGTGCACCTCGATACCCGGCCAGGTCGTGGCCCGCAGACCCGGATCAGCGACCTCGGGAAACCACCGCGCGACATGCGCCGCCCACGCCGCGTCGCTGACCGGTGCCCCGCCGGGAGTCAACGACTCCGCGATGGCCGGTGCCAGATACTTCGCGATCGTCTTGCGGTCGATGCCCAAACTCTCCGCAAGCTGGCGCTGGGACCGACCCGCGTGCCAGTGGGTCAACAACTCGATCAGGTCGAACACGTCGAAACTTCTCCTCGCCATCGGCGCCCTTCCTCACGAGTCGAACCGTGAGTCGAGCGAACCTGTGTACGAGGCCCACGAGCGGCTGCCACACCGCCCGGGTGGCGGAATTACGTGACGGACGTGATGGGGGAATTCCGTGACGGACAACCCCTCAAGCTGGAGGAATTACGTGACCGCTGACACCTGCAGAAGGGCCGCCGCCTGCATTAGATCCGCCGAAGCCGCTGCCGGCGCCCGCGCTTGCGCTGCTCCCGCCGCCCCCGAAGCCGCCGCCGCCAGACGCGAGGCCGCCGCCACCGGCGCCGAGTCCGCGCCCTCCTGCGGATCCACTCCCGGTGAGGAATTGGGGCCCGCCGCCCGGTGCTATTGCGCTACCCGGCGTGGGTGAGCCTTTTAGTGCGCCGCCGATAGCCGCGGCCGGTCCGCCCGGGGGCGCAGCGGCGGGAAGTGCCGCTGGGTTTGAAACCCCCGCTATCTGGCCGCCCGCTAGGTCGCCGGCTCCTTGCAGGTTCGCGCCAGGTGTACCGGTAGGCACATTCGGTGAGCTGACGGCGTTGGCAGGGGCTGAAGCGCTGCTTGTTGATCCTGGACCTGCCTGTTGTCCGAAGAGGTCGGCGCCAGCGAGGTTTCCTGCGGGGGACTCTGCTGTTCCCGCAGTCTGTTTGAGCGTGTTTTCAACCTGCTGCGTTAGCTCCTCTTTACTGAGCGGCGACGGTACAGCGAGGTTTAGGCCAAGTTCCTTCGCCAGTTGATCAGGCGTACGTCCGTCGCCTTGTGCGGTGAGTACTTTCTGTACAGCGTCCTTAATCTGGTCAACGTGTTGCGTTGTCAGATGGGCTGCGTACGTTTGCGATTCGACACAGATCGTACTGATCCTTGCTAACTTTGTAGCTATATCGCCTTTAGCTTTTATGATCGCAGCGATAGCGTCGTTACCCTTTTGTGCAACCTCGCGAAGATTCGATCTCAAGCTCTCCAGAGTTGAGCCAGCTCTGCTATACGAGTCCTTCTTTACGCCATTCTTTTCTGCGAGATCGCCCGCATGAATTTCACCCTGATGAAAGGCGTTTACCGCGGCATCGGCCGCGTCGCCAAGTTCATTAGCTAGTGGGCCCTGCCTGACATTTGCAAGATCGCGTTGATAGTTCTGAAATAGCTCTTTGGTGGATCCTCGGTTTCGCGAAGATGCGTTTGCAGCCTCGGTATATGCTCCACTTGGTCAATACGGGCCAATGAGTTGGAGAGTCCATTTTCCGGGAGGATAGTCCATCATTGGCAGGCCTGAACATACTTAGCATCAGCTGCATTTAGTTTGGCGTAGGCGACGTCCGTTTCTTCCTTTGGGGCCAATGCAATTTGGAGGAGTGTCGCTTCTTGATATGCTGTAGCGGTCTCGCGTACGGCTGTTGCCAGCTTATTTGAGGTGGCTGGATATTGATTAAGGGTGGCAAGAAAATAGCCAGCACTCGCAATCGAGCCAACTCTGATATTGACCGCGATAACAAATTTTTGCGTTGGGTCGTCGCTAGACTGGCCACCGGCGGTCTGAGTCGCGCGGTTTACTAAGTCGTGCGCGGCACACACTGCCGCCTTCGCGTCAGAGATCTGCTGGTCGCTGAAGTTTGTTGTCGCGTCAGGCGGTGTCGGAGGCACAGGCGTCGGCTTAAACCATGACCCGACGGCCACCGCCACCGCGATCAGGGCAACTACAAGCGAGATCACGACTGGCGTACGAGACTGTTTCGGAGCAGGCGCCGCCCAGCTAGGTGGTGAAGCCTGCGGAGATCCAGGAGGCGGCCAATGTCCTCCCGGAGTGTTTCCGTACGGCGAGGAACTCATACCTGCGATCGTATCGCCGTTTTACCGCACCGCTAGTCACTCGCGGCGGATCACGGCCAGGCCCTCTTGGTGACCGCAGTCGAAGCGCTTAGCTCTGCCAGTCGAAAGGCGCTGATGCAGCGCGCAAGCGGGTCGGCATCCACGAGTCCGACGCCCAGCAAGCTGCTACGACGACGTAGTTGTAGCTCGATTCGGTTAT
Organism: Mycolicibacterium komossense; assembly: GCF_025822605.1. Lineage (GTDB taxonomy): Bacteria > Actinomycetota > Actinomycetes > Mycobacteriales > Mycobacteriaceae > Mycobacterium > Mycobacterium komossense. The sequence goes on from NZ_JACKTY010000032.1 coordinate 105,130, forward strand.
CGCTTCTGTCGCCTGTTCACTCGGCGAGTAACGCCCGACCAATTGGGGCCAACCACTTACCAGGGGGTGGATCCGTCATTTGCAGGCTTTTTTGGCTTCTGAATCGGCAGCATCCAGTTGAAAATTAAACTGCTGGAGATCAGCTGGCTGCGACCTCGCAAGTTGTGCAAGCACTATTTCGTCGTATGCCGATGCCGTCTTTCGAAAGGTGCCCGCTAGGTCTGGCGGCGTTGCGGGATTTTATGTAAGCGCCTGACGAAGGTAATCAGAATTGACGTGGGTGGCAAGACGAGTGTTCAAGGCAATGATGAGTTGGACATTTGGATCGGTGCTGGATTGACCATCAGAGCCGGCTAGCGCCGCATAGGCCTTGTCATAGGCCTCACACACCGCCTTCTTCGCATCCGCAACCTGCTGCTCGCTGTGCTGCGGTGCGATCTCCGCCGGTGCGGCGGCCTGAGCGGCCGGTCTCAGTAACGCGACGACTCCAGGCGCAATCGCGATCACGATCCCAACGAACGCCCGGACCATCGGGACACGCGAGGGCTTGGGTGCGGGCGGCGGTCCCCAAGTCGGTTACGGGGACCGTAATACAGCGGGTTTGTCATGGGCGAAGCGTGTCTACCTGCAGCGGAAGCACTATTCACGCTGGAGAACCGGGCCAAAGCCGCCCAGAATCGTGTCTAAACCTTTACTTGACCTTCCGATGCCCAGGCCCAAGCATTGACAGGGTGGTGCGTCGACTCCTTCATGCGTTGCTCGCATCTGCGTGCGCAGCGATGCTGGCCGTTTCTTCTGCACCTCTCGGCACGGCGGAGACCACCCCGTGGTTCGCCAACCAGGTCGGCGGCGCCACTCAGGTGATCTCAGTGGTGGGCACCGGCGGTTCGGACGCGAAGATGGACGTCTACCAGCGCACCGCGTCTGGCTGGGAGCCGGTCGCGGCCGGCATCGCGGCGAAGATTGGTGCGAAGGGCATGTCGGCCGATCACACTGACGGCTCGATGATGACGCCGATGGGCTTCTACAGCCTGGACTTCGCATTCGGCACCGCGCCGAATCCGGGCGGTGGCTTGCAGTACGTCCAGGTTACCCCGGACTACTGGTGGGACGGCGACATGAAAAGCCCGACCTACAACACCATGCAGGTGTGCAAGAAAGCGCAATGCCCGTTCAGCACAGACCCGGCCAGCGGTACCGAGAACCTCGACATCTCGGCCTACAAACACGCCATCGTGATGGGTGTGAACAAGGAGCGCGTGCCCGGTAAGGGCGGCGCGTTCTTCGTACACACCACCGACGGCGGATCGACCGCGGGTTGCGTCGCGATCGACGACGCCACCCTGGTCAACATCATGAAGTGGCTGCAGCCCGGCGCCGTGATCGCGGTCTCCAAGTAGCCACCTTCACCTAGTTACAGCGCCAGCGCCGCACCAGGATTGATTTTGAAATCCAGCGCTTTGAGCGACAGCTGCGCGTCGTAGGTCCGGTCGTATCCGGTGAGGCTCAGCTTCCAGCCGTCGGGCGTGCGCCGGTACTTGTCGCGATAGAAACCGGCGCCGATCAAGAGGAAGTCGAGCTCGGGCACGATCACCTTGTCCTGCAGGTACCAGATGGCGGTCGCCTCGTCGCCGTCGATGGCGATTTCGGGATGGGTCACCCGGTGTTCGGTGATGACGTTCGCCGGCAGCGACGTCCGCATGTACTCGACCAGCGACTCCCGGTCGGTGAAGCTGTGTGTCTCGCCGAGTGACGACCCGTAGTTGCCGATGATGTCCTCGGTCATGGTGTCGGCGAAATCGTCCCAGTGCTTGGTATCGAGCGCGCGCATGTAGCGGTACTTCACGACTTTGATGTCTTCCAGATCACCCATGGGACCCATTGCAACACACATCACAGCACGGGCAGCGACACAGGTAGCCGACTACGTGTGCGCATAGTCGCGAGCGTTCTCATCGCGGGTATCTTCGGCTTGGTCACCGACGCGCTGTCCGACGCGGCCGGAATCGTCATAGTCGTGGCAGGCATTGCGGGCGCCACACTGGTGAAGAAGTTCGTCCCGGCAAGGAGTCCACACATGAGCAAGCTGGCCATCATCTACTACTCGGCCACCGGCCACGGCACGAACATGGCCTACCGCATCGCTGAGGCGGCTGAGGCCGCCGGCGCCGAGGTCCGGGTCCGGCACATCGCCGAGACCCGCGAGCCGGAGACCTTCGCGCACAATCCGGCGTGGACCGCCAACTACGAGGCCACCAAAGACCTGCCCGTGGCGACCGGTGAGGATATCGACTGGGCCGATGCCGTCATCTTCGGCTCACCCACCCGGTTCGGTTCACCCGCCTCGCAGTTCCGCAACTTCATCGACACCCTCGGCGGCTTATGGGCGCAGGGCAAGTTGGCTGACAAGGTGTACGCGGGTTTCACGTCGTCGCAGACCGAGCACGGCGGCCAGGAGACCACGCTGCTGGCGCTCTACATCTCGCTCATGCATTTCGGTGGCATCCTGGTCCCGCCCGGCTACACCGACGGGATCAAGTTCGCCGACGGAAATCCCTACGGCGTCAGCCATGTCACGGGCCCGGAGAACAAGCTTGAGATCAGCGAAACGACCGCTGCGGCACTGGATCACCTGGCCCGGCGGGTGGTGACTGTCACCGATCGTCTGGTCGGTTCCGCTGCAGATACTGGTTAGCCATCTCGACGAGCGTTCGCCGCTCACGTTCCCAGTCGATCGGCCCGTGGATGATCATCTCGACCAACACCATGCCGCGCAGTGCTGCCCAAATAACCTCGGCGACAGCATGGTCGGCTGGATCGTCGGAGATCAGCCGGCCCAGGCCGCTGATCGCGTCGTTCATCTCCAGGAGATGCCGGCGGGAGCTTTCGCCGAGGGAGCCCCGGCTGGCCCGCAGGATCTCGAACGCCGCCAGCGACGTCGGGCTGCTGTAGCAGTTCCAGGCGATGTCGACGACGGTCTCGATGCGTTGTTGCAGGGGAAGGTCGCTCACGGGCGCTGACGACAGGCTCTCCACCAGTTTCGCCACCCCGTCATCGACGACCGCCATCAGCAGGCCGTTGCGATCACCGAAGTGGTACTGGATCACGCCCCAGGTAACGCCAGCACGCTCGGCGACGTGCTTGGCCGTCGCCGCCGAATATCCCTCTTCGACGATGCATCGCACGGTCTCGTCGATGATCTTGACGCGCGTGTCGTCGCCACGCTTGCGGGGCGCGGAGGTGCTGCGAGTGGGCGTAGACGAAGTTGTCATTGTTGACTTTATAACATTGATCGCTCTATGTTTGGGGCGTGACTTCAGCCCACAGTCGCTTTGCGTCGCTGTCCAGCGACGAGCTCACCACTTTGGTCCCTGAATTACTGCTGCTCGGTCAGCTCATCGACCGATCCGGAATGGCCTGGTGCATAAGCAATTTCGGCCGTGAGGAGATGCTGCAGATCGCCATCGAGGAGTGGATGGGCGCCAGCCCGATCTACACCAGGCGGATGCAGAAAGCGCTGAGGTATGAGGGCGAGGACATCTTCACGATCTTCAAGGGCCTTCAGCTCGATATCGGCGCCCCGCCGCAGTTCATGGACTTCCGCTACACGGTGCATGACCGTTGGCGCGGCGAATTCCATCTCGATCACTGCGGAGCACTGCTCGACGTCGAACCGATGGGCGAGGACTACGTCCGCGGGATGTGCCACGACATCGAGGACCCGACGTTCGACGCCACTGCCGTCGCCACCAACCGGCGCGCGCAGATCCGGCCCATCCACCGGCCACCGCGGACGCCCGTCGACCGCAGTCCGCACTGTGCCTGGACCGTGATCATCGACGAGTCCTACCCGCCGGTGGAAGACCACCCGCACTTGGCGACAATCGCCGGAACCAAAGCTGCCAGTTGGGAATTGGCGCCGATCGACCCTAGTGACGACGGGCAGTCGGACTATTCGGGGCCACTCCTGGCCGATTTCGACTTCGCCGCGTTCTCACACTCGGCACTCGTGCGCATGGCCGACGAGGTGTGCCTGCAGATGCACCTGCTGAACCTGTCCTTCATCCTGTCGGTCAGCAAGCGCGCCGAGGGTGATCTTCTTCGGGAGATCTGCACCAAACAACTGATCGGCCTGGCCGGTATTGCCGCCGAGCGGATCCACAAGGCGCTCAAGCTGCCTGCGGGCGCCGAAGGGGTGCTGCGAGTGCTGGAACTGCACCCCATGCTGAACCCCGCCGGCTACGTCGAGGCCGATATCGATGCGGGCAGGCTGCACGTCCACCGCTGCGCGTCCCATGACGACGGCGCTTGGATCTCGCTCTGCTCGCCGGCCTCGGTCCAGCCTCTGCAGGCCATCGCCACCGCTGTCGACCCGCATCTCGAAGTTCATGTCACCGGCACCGATACCGACTGGACCCTGGAACTTCAGCACAGCGACACCGTCGCCACAGTGCCCTCGGAAGTCGAGGTGGTCAAGTTCAGCGGCGGCGCCACCTGGGAGTTCGAGTCCCGGAAGTCTCTGCCGCTGACCGTGGTCTGAGCCGATGCCCTATCGGGTCGTGCAATGGGCCACCGGAGCGGTCGGCCGGGAAGCGCTGCGGGGCATCCTCGACCATCCCGATCTCGAGCTGGTCGGCGTCAAGGCCTACTCCGAGAACAAAAAGGGCGTCGACGCCGGCGTACTGGTGGACCGGCCACACACCGGGATAACAGCCACCACCGACATAGACCAGCTGCTGACGAACACCGTCGACTGCGTGCTCTACACCCCGCGCACCCCGTCGGTCGACGATGTCTGCCGAATTCTGTCCTCGGGCGCCAACGTGGTTACCACGGCGTTCGCCTTCCACCCCGCCAGCACCGAGCCGGCCGATCGCGACCGCCTGCTCGCAGCCTGCCGGACGGGCGGCAGCTCCCTGCACGGAACCGGTCTGAATCCGGGAAATCTCGGCGCCGTCCTGCCGTTGGCGATGGCCGGCATGTGCCGCGACATCTCGGCGGTGACCATCCAGGAACGGGCGGACTGGTCGATGTATGACAGCGTCGACATCACGTTCGGGCAGATGATGTTCGGCGCTGATCCGGCCGACGTCACCGCCGAGGTGCCGAGTCTGGCCTATACGAGTGATCTTTTCCGCCAACAGGTTTGGTTACTCGGTGAGTCGCTGGGCGCGGATTTGGACGAGGTGACCACCGAGCTGGAAATCGTCCCGGCCAGTGTCGACCGCGACGTCTTCGGCACGACGTTGAAGGCGGGCACCGTCGCGGGACAGCGGTGGCGCTGGACGGGCCGTCGCGCCGGGCAGGCGGTAATCCAGGTCGAAACCCTGTGGACGGTGGGGGAGCGGCAGCCGAAACATTGGCCGACGCCGCAGCACGGCTGGACGATCACCATCGAGGGCACGCCGTCGATACAGGCGCACGTGGTCACTCTGGCCAGCTTCGTGCGCGATGTGCCTCTGAGCGATCACGTACAGGCGGCGAGCGTGGCCACGGCTATGCAAGCCGTCAACGCGGTACCCGCTGTCTGTCAGGCAGCACCCGGCTTCGTGACGATGGCCGACATCCCGTTCGTCTGGAACCGCGCCGCTGCGGGTTCGCCCCACCTGTGAAGGCCTGTGAGCAGGCTATGAGTGCGGGCACAAGCGAGTGTCGGGGGCGTAGCGGCCTCTGAATGACGGCTATCGTGTGCTCTGCCCGCTGATCGTCGGAATGCAAGGTGTACGTAGTGACCGACCCGCTCGGGTTGTCGATCGGGACGACCAACCTGGTCGCGGCGCGTGTCGGAAATCCACCGGTGACGCGCCGCTCAGTGTTGACCCTCTACGGCCACCGGCCCGCTGAAGTCGGACTCCCGTCCGAGAACCCCAACCTGACCGAATCCGGCCTGGTGATGCGCGGTTTCGTGGAACGCGTCGGCGACCCGGTTCCGCTGGTCGCGGTCGACGGATCGACTCATTACGCCGACCGGTTGTTGCTGGAGGCGCTCGGCGCGATGACCGACACCGTGGGCGGTCTCTCCCCGACCTCCGATGTGGTTCTCGCCGTCCCCGCCTACTGGAGTCCCGCCACAGTGCAGGCGTTCGGGGCCGCGCTGCGTGCGGACCGCAAACTCGCGCCCAACGGGACGGCGCCGCGGCTGGTCTCGGATGCTGTCAGTGCGCTGACCGCCCTTCAGGTCAACCCCGGGCTGGCTGCCCGCGGCGTGGTGGCCTTACTCGATTTCGGTGGCAGCGGCACCAGCATTACCCTGGCCAACGCAGAGCGAGCATTCCAGCCGATCGGTGAGACGGTCCGCTATCCCGATTTCTCCGGAGATCAGATCGACCAGTCCCTGCTCACGTCGGTGCTCGCCAATATCGCGGGATCCGGGACTGCCGACCCCGCCGTCACGACGGCTGTCGGGTCGTTGGCGAAGCTGCGCGACGAGTGCCGACGCGCCAAGGAGCGACTCTCGGCCGAGACCGCGACGAATCTCGGAGCTGACCTGCCCGGGTTCCGCTCCGACATCAGACTGACCCGCGCCGAGTTGGAGGGCCTGATCCAAGGCCCGCTCGACGGTGTCATCGCAGCGTTGGATGACCTGTTGTCCCGGAACCGGATGGGCTGGGCCAACCTGAGCGCGGTCGCCACCGTCGGTGGCGTGGCGGCAATTCCGTTCATCACCGAACGCCTCTCCGAACACATCAAGGTTCCGGTGGTCACCACACCGCGTCCCGACCTCGATACCGCGGTCGGCTCGGCGCTGATCGCCGCCCGCGGCCCTGACGCCGACGCGCCTACCGGCATCGCGACCGCGATGGGGGAGCCCGCGACCGCGGGCATCGCCGGGGCGGGGCTCGCTGTGTTGCCCGCCGACTCGCCCGCTTCCTCGACGTTCCGCGCGCTGGCATGGTCGCAGGACGATGACGGCGCCGACGAACCGGTTCCCTACGAGGGCCCTGACCACTACGATTCGCCGAGCCAGAACCCCTACGGTGGGAACTCAAATCCCTACGCGCTCAACGGAACCAGCGCCCGTCCCCGGATCGAGTACGCACCGTCGACCGGCATGGTCGAATCTCCCGGGCGGCCGTGGTACCGGCTGCCTCAGCTGGCAATCGGCGTCGCCGGGCTGATCGCGCTGGTCGCTGTCGGCGGCGTGGCGTACACGCTGACCACCGACTCCACCAGCACCACTCCGACCACCGCGCCCAGTGTGACTGCGCCGGTGTTGTCGACCACCACGGCACCGCCGCCGCCGCCACCTGCGCCGGAGATCGTCACCACCGAGGCGCCGCCCCCGCCGCCTCCGCCGGAGACGGTCACTGTGGCGCCGCCCCCGCCGGTGACCGAATACATCACCCCGACAACGACGACGACCACCACAACGCCGCCGACCACGACGACGACCACGCCGCCCACTACCACGACCACCACGACCACGCCGCCGACTACGACCACCGAGACGACCACGACGACCGTGCCGATGACGACTACGTATCTGAACATTCCGTTGCTGCCGGTGCCGATCCCGATCCAGGTGCCCGACCGGAACGCTCCGACTCAGCCCTGAGCAACCCGCTGTCGCGGGTGGTCGTGGCGCGGCTCCCGGTTTTCGCGCACACTGGGGAGATCACCGCGGTCAGGAGGACCACCATGGCGAACAACGGGCCGTTTGGATTCGATCCGGAAGATTTGGACCGTATCGTCCGCGAAGCGGGCGAGGGTCTACGCGAAGCATTCGGCAAAGGCGGTCTGGGAGTGTTCTTCGACCAGGCGGCAGGTCGACGGACCCGGCCCGAGCCCGAGACGGCCGGCGAGACCGGCGACGGGGTGTGGGCGATCTTCACCGTCGGCGACAACGGTGGGGCCACCGTCGAGCAGGTCTATGCCAGCGAACTCGATGCGCTGCGCGCGAACAAACACAACACCGATGCCAACCGTAAGGTGCGATTCCTGCCCTATGGCATCGGCGTCAGCGTGCTCGACGAAGCGGAATCGGAACCTTCCGCCGAGGAGTGACTAGCCACATTGCGCGGATGATGGCAGGCCCCCCTGGCTGAGCAGATATCTCTCGCCCAGTGGGGTGGTCGGGGCGGGGAGATTACTGCGCCGCGGTCGCAATCGTCTGCAGTGCCCCGTAGCCTGCCTTGACGGTGAAATCCCGGTGCAGGATGCCGAAGTTCTGCTCCCGGTCGGCAAGGTTGGTTCCGGAGTCGCGGATGGCGTAGACGAATGCCGGTCCCAGCCAGGCGGTGTCTCAGGCAGTCTGCAAGACGATCGAAATAGTCTGGGCTTGAACAGCTTCGGAGACGGCAGTGGGATCCGTGCCGGTTGCGCCCCGAACTCGGTGAGCCAGATCAGTTTTGCGGTGTCGCCCCCGGCGACCATCACAGCGCGCATGGGAGTCAGTTGCTGGAAGGCGCTCCATGACGCCGTCGTCGGGTCGTTAGGCAGGGACGGATAGGTATACGGGTGCATGGCCAGCGCGTCCAGATACTTGTTGGCGCCGCCGGAGTAGATCCCTTTGACGAACGTCACCGGTGCGATATCGGAACCGTTGTCGACGGCAGGGGACAGCCCGGCCGAGATCACCGTCAGCGACGGTTGGACGCCCTTGATGGCGGTGTAGGCGGCGGCCGGCAACTTGTTGTAGGTCGCAATGTTGGGCTTGGGCTGGAAGAACGAGACGATGTTGGGCTGGCGTGTGACTGTCGGTTGATCCGGTGGCCCATTGCGGCGCATAGGTGAGCTAGCCCAGCGGGGCCATTCCCCTGCTGGTTATCGCGTTGATGATTCGGTCGGTGTTGGTCCAATTCTGGTGTCCCTTAGCGGCTTCGATTGCTGACCAGTCGACGTCGATCCTGATGGCCCGCATGCCCGCGGTCTTGGCGAGGTCGAGTTCACGGCCCAGGTCGGCGTCGGACAGGCTCAGCAGGGGCCCGCCACCACAGCCAACGACCGCGCCGTAGCGAAGGTAACCATTAAATGCGCAGTGCTGCAAAGGATTTAGTGAACAACGGTCGGCAAGCATCAATCGGCAGCGGGTATTCGAAATTAGCTAAATATGACGGCATCGGGAAGTTTCGCAGCGTGCGGCCATCGATGCCAGTTCGCGCGTCCATAGCTGATTCGACTGAACTAGGTTTACAACGTGATGAACGCTCGGAGTCCGCAGTGCCCCTGCGGCAGCGGGGATAGCTACCACGGCTGCTGTGAGCCGCTGCATCACGGCGAGCGACAGGCTCACACCGCCGAGGAACTGATGCGGTCGAGGTACTCGGCCTACGCGCGCGACGACACCAACTACCTGTTCCGCACCTGGCATCCACGAACGCGACCACCCGAGGTCAGGATCGACCCGGGTATCACTTGGACGAGCCTGGAGATTCTGGATACCGACGGCGGCGGCCCCGAAGACGATCGAGCAGAGGTCGAGTTCGCGGCCCACTATACGACTGCGGCAGGCCGCGATGCGCTGCATGAGCGCAGCCGATTCGAGCGTCGGGCCGGCCGTTGGTTTTACGTCGACGGCGACTACTGAGCAAATTGCGGATAAACTCCGGGTACGCCTTTGGCGAGCCCCGCTTGCACTCCGCGACTCGTATCGTCGGCAAGAACCTCATATGCTCCGGCCGCGATGCCATCCAGGGCGAGGGCGGCGACGTCGGCCGGATTCGATTTCGGGCCGTCAAGACCGGCTGCCATATCGGTGTCCATCAGGCCGACATGCAGAGCGGTCACGACAATTGCCGAGCCGGCCAGCTGCGCCCGTGCCGCATTCGTCATCGACCAGGCCGCCGACTTCGAGGCGCAGTACCCACTGAGATCCGGGAAGCTCACCCACGACAGCACCGACAGGACGTTGAGCACCCCGCCGCCGCCGTTGCCCGCTATCACAGGGGCGAACGCTCGGATCATCGACAGAGTGCCGAAGTAGTTGGTCTCCATTTCCCGGTGCGCGCCACCGAGGTCGTCGGAGGTCAGCAGGTTGACGTCGGCCGCGATACCGGCGTTGTTCACCAGCAGCGTGACGTCACCCGCGGATGCTGCAGCGGCGGCGACAGAGTCCGGGTCGGTGATGTCCACCGCCAGGGGGATGGCCCCGTCGATCGTGACGGAATCCGGATTACGCGCCCCGGCATAGACCTTGGCCCCACGCTGGAGAAGTTGAGTGGCGAACTGCGAGCCAAGCCCGCGGTTGGCGCCGGTGACAAGTGCAGTGCACGAGGAAATATCCATCGGCTCATCTTGCGCCTCGACGTTGTCGGTCGCGGTGCTAACGCGAGTTGATGCTGTCGCTGTCCAGTAGCAGTTCGCTCTCTGGCACCTCGATTCCGGCCGGTGTGGCCGGATCACGGTGTGTACTACGCCAGAAGGCGCAGGCGCTGACGGCCACCACCCCTACGAACACGAACAGATAGGTCGCCGGCAGGAGCTGGTCCCACAGCCCGGGATGGCGTAGCGACATCAATCCAGCCTGGGGCGGGGAGCTGGTGGAGGCCACGAACCATCCGCCCAAGCAGGCTGCGAGCAGCCACAGCGCCAGCGCGGCGAGCCGCGAGCGGAACCCGTAGGCGCGCAGACCCAGGTGAACCAGGAGCGGGACGAACCAGACCCAATGGTGGCTCCAGCTGAACGGTGAGGCGGCCGCGGTGCCCATACCCACGATCGCGACTGCCAGCAACAGCTGACCGCGACGCCACGCGACAGCGGCGATCGCCACCGCGGCGATTGCGAGTACGGCCGCGACCACGGTCTCCCATCCGGTGGCCCAGTGCAGCCGCAGGAGCAGCCCGCGCAGGCTGGTGTTGGCCAGTGGGTCGCTGGAAATGCGCCGGACGTCGTCGAATCCGCCCTGTAACCAGAAGAAGCGCGAATCGGCAGGTAAGAAGGCGAAACCGACCACCACCGTCGCCGCGAAGGTGACTGCTGCGGTCGCCGCTGCGCGTCGGCGGCCGGTGGCGAACAGGAAAATGATGAAAAGGGCAGGCGTCAGTTTGATTCCGGCGGCGATCCCGATCCCGATCCCCGCCCATTTGCGGGAGGCGGGGGCCAGCACGTCGGCGATGACGATGGTCATCACGACGAGGTTGATCTGGCCCAACTGCAACGAGAGCCGCACGGGTTCCAGCCAGAGCACCGGCGCCAGCAGCAGGGCGGTCAGGCTCCAGAGGCCTGCGGTGTTCGTCATGCCCGCGGCCACCAGCATGCGCCGGACCAGGTAGCCCATACACGTCACATTCACCAGCAAGCCGATGGTCAGCACGGCCGACTGGCCCAACCCGCTCAACGGTAGAAAGCACAGCGCCGAGAAAGGCGTGTAGTCGAACAGCATGGTCTGCGAATTACCGGTCAGGCCAATCGAATACAGGTCCTGGCCGTCCCACACCCGAAGCGCGCCGAACCGATAGACCAACAGGTCGACCTGATCGGCCAGGCTCGGCCACTTCAGATACGCGGCCATATACAGCGACACCGCCACCAGGAGGACGATCGGGCCGAGCACCCGGACCGACCGAGTGAGGGTGCGTGGATTCAGCCGGTCCTGCACGATAGAGCGGCTCCTTCGTCGGTGGCGGTACCTCTGGACAGGCAATTACGGTGCGCGAGGATAGCGGTCGAGCCTGACCATCATTGCCAGGGATCGGCCTCGACAGGCCGGGCCGCTAAGATCGGCACCGCAGCTGGTCTGCTGCGATGATCCGCCCCGGTGGCCCGTCGCAGCATCGAACGCCATTCGCTTCGGTAGGGATGTCGTGAGAGGGAACCCGGTGAGAATCCGGGACTGTCCCGCAGCGGTGAACAGGAACGACCGCCGTCATCAGCACTGGTACGCAGAGATGCCTCTGCGGCTGGGAAGCGACGGCCAGTAGGAACGTCCGAGAAGGCGTGTGCCTGTGAGTCCGAAGACCTGCCAGTTGTGCCGGACGCGCCGCGTCCGGCGGCGCATCGCCTCGTGGAATGGGCGTATGGCCGTAATGGTCGCCCGAGCGCGCAAGACGCGCCGCGGTGTCGGTTCGGCTGCACGTCTGTTGGCGATGTCCACTCGTCGCACATTGAAGGACGTCTCGTGACCGCACCACAACTATCGATCGCACCGTTTACCGCCACGATCCTCGGCTCCCCGCGCATCGGGCCCAACCGTGAGCTCAAACGCGCCACCGAGCGCTACTGGGCCGGCCGCATCGACCAATCAGAACTGGCCGCCGTCGCCGCCGGCCTGCGCAGGGACACCTGGGCGGCCCTGGCCGCCGGCGGGCTGGACTCGATTCCGGTCAACACCTTTTCCTACTACGACCAGATTCTCGACACCGCTGTTCTGCTGGGGGCGTTGCCCCCGCGGGTCAAGACAGTGGCCGATCCGTTTGACCGGTACTTCGCCGCCGCGCGGGGCACCGACGAGATCCCGCCGTTGGAGATGACGAAGTGGTTCGACACCAATTACCACTACATCGTTCCGGAAATCGGGCCGGACATCGAGTTCGGTCTCTCGCCGGAGAAAGTCCTCAGTGAGCTGACAGAGGCTCAGGAGCAGGGCATTTCAGCACGACCGGTGATCATCGGGCCAATCACGTTCCTCGCGTTGAGCAAACCGGTCGACGGTGCCGCGGCGCCGATCGAACGACTCGACGAGCTTGTTCCGCTCTATATAGATCTGCTGCAACAACTCTCGGCGGCCGGGGCGCAATGGGTGCAGATCGACGAGCCGGTCCTGGTGACCGATATCGTCGCCAACCCCGCCGAGCTCGCCGAGCGGACCTATGCAGCGCTGAGCGCCGCCACCGAGCGGCCGTCGATCTTCGTGGCCACGTACTTTGGCGCTCTCGACGCCGCCCTGCCCGCGCTGGCGCGCACCGGTGTCGAGGCGATCGGTGTCGACCTTGTGGCCGGTGGAGACAATGCCGTCGCCGCAGTGCCTGAGCTGGCAGGCACGCTGCTGGTCGCCGGCGTCGTCGACGGCCGCAACATCTGGCGCACCGATCTGAGGGCGGCGCTCGGCCGGCTCGCGGCGTTGCTCGGATCGGCGAAAGCCGTTGCGGTATCGACCTCATGCTCGACCCTGCACGTCCCGTACACCCTCGATCCGGAAACCGAGCTCGACGACGCGCTGCGCAGCTGGCTGTCCTTCGGAGTCGAAAAGGTCTCGGAGGTAGCCATTCTGGCCAGAGCTCTGCGCGAGGGTCCGCAGGCCGTGGAAGCGGAAATCGCCAGCTCTGATCGCGCCATCGCCTCACGTAAGAGCGATCCGCGCTTGCGCAACGGCGATGTCCGGGCACGTTTGCAGAGCATCCTGGCCGCCGGTGATGGCCGCGGCCCGGCGGAGACCCGGCGGGAGCAACAGAATGCCCGCCTGCACCTACCGGATCTACCGACGACAACCATTGGCTCGTACCCGCAGACCACCGAGATCCGCAAAGCTCGGGCCGCGTTGCGGGCCGGCGAGATCGACCAGGTCGAATACACCAAGGACATGCGCGCCGAGGTTGCCTCGGTGATCAAGCTGCAGGAAGAACTGGGCCTCGATGTGTTGGTGCACGGCGAGCCGGAACGCAATGACATGGTGCAGTACTTCGCCGAACAGCTCGACGGATTCTTCGCGACCCAAAACGGCTGGGTGCAGTCCTACGGCAGCCGGTGCGTGCGGCCACCGATTCTGTTCGGCGATGTAAGCCGTCAGAAACCGATGACGGTCGAATGGGCTACCTACGCCCAGTCGCTGACCCACAAGCCGGTCAAGGGCATGCTCACCGGACCGGTGACGATCCTGGCGTGGTCGTTCGTCCGTGACGATCAGCCGTTGGCCGACACCGCCAACCAGATTGCGCTGGCCATCCGCGACGAGACGGTCGACTTGGAGGCGGCCGGCATCGCCATCATCCAGGTGGACGAGCCCGCGCTGCGAGAGTTGTTACCGCTGAGGTCAAAGGACAAGGGCGACTATTTGTCGTGGGCGGTCGGTGCATTCCGGCTCTCGACGTCCGGGGTGAGCGATGCGACCCAAATTCACACGCACCTGTGTTATTCGGAGTTCGGTGAGGTGATCGGTGCGATCGCGGACCTGGACGCCGACGTCACCTCCATCGAGGCGGCGCGGTCACATATGGAGGTGCTCGACGACCTCAATGCGGTCGGCTTCTCGAGCAGTGTCGGCCCGGGTGTCTACGATATCCACTCACCCCGGGTGCCAGGCACGGCCGAGATCGCGGAATCGTTGCGCGCCGCACTCAAAGCGGTGCCGGCCCAGCGGCTTTGGGTCAACCCTGACTGCGGGCTGAAGACTCGTGGTGTCGACGAGGTGACCGCGTCGCTGCGCAACCTCGTCGCTGCAACCGCCCAGGTGCGCTCCGAGAGCTGACGGTCCGCCCGGGGCGGGCGGAACGTCAGCCCCGGGCACACCCGACGCCAGTCATCGCTTCCACCGCCTTTTCCGCAACCGACAGGAATACCCAACAGTGGTAATGGACCAGTCCAAGCCGACAGTGACCGTGTGCCGCGGATGCTGCTGCGGCACGACGAAGAAGCACCCGACGATCGACCACGACGGCCAACTGGCTAATCTGCGGAACCTCGTCGAGGGGGTTGGCAACCTGCGAATAAGTGACTGCCTCGGACCGTGTAAGCGGTCGAACGTCGTCGTAGTTTCTCCGTCGCGACGCGGTCATCGTGCCGGCGGTAGACCTACGTGGCTCGGTGACGTCCTCGACGCGCACGCAGAATCCGCCATCTCCAAGTGGCTCCGCGACGGCGGACCCGGTATCGCACAGCCTCCGGAAGAGCTTGCCCTGTACCGCTTTCGACCAGCGTCGAGGGAGACGACGAGCCCCCGCCTGGACTGAAGCGCCCGCCGCGAGCGATGATGCCCTCGACTAGTAGGTGGCCAGGGGGCGCCGCGAATCCGGTTTCTAGGGTTGTGATTACCTCCACGGGAGCGGCCGCGCCGGGGCCGGGAGCGACGCCGCGGGGGATCGGCTCCTGTGGTTGCGGTTCAGGCGATCACGAGGATCAGGTCGCCGCCTTGGACCTGCGTGGGAATCGAAACAGCAACGCGTTGAACGGTTCCGGCATTCGGTGCGGTGATCGCGGCCGTCATCTTCATTGTCTCGATGGCGGCGATCGCCTGACCGGATTCGACCCTGTCGCCTGCGTAGACGTTGACGGTGACCACCCCCGCGAAGGGGGCGGCGAGGTGGCCATGCCGAGTTCGTGGGCGGCCCGGAACGCCCTGATCGCGATCCCACCACGGTTGGCGACCAGTATCTTGGCGATGGTCGACTCAGGCGAGGGCACGTTGGGGTTGGCCCGAGTAGTCACTGAGCGGTCGGATCAGCGCGTTCGACGCGGCTTGTTCCATGATATGAGCGGTCCAGCCCGTGATCCGGCTCATCACGAAGATCGGGGTGAAGCTGGGGATGTCGAAGCCCATCAGGTGGTACGCCGGCCCGGTCGGGAAGTCGAGGTTGGGTTTGATGCCGTTGGTGGCCAGCATCCCGCTTTCCAGAGTTCGGTAGATGTCGAGGTACTGCTGTCCGCCGCGGGCGGCGACGACACGCTCCAGTGCCGCTTTCATGGTCGGTACCCGTGAGTCGCCATTGCGGTAGACGCGATGCCCGAAGCCCATGATCTTCTCTTTGCGGGACAGCTTGTCGTGCAACCACTCCGAGGCTTTGTCGGCGGTGCCGATCTCGATCATGTCATGCATGACCGCTTCGTTGGCCCCGCCGTGCAATGAGCCCTTCAGTGCCCCGATCGCTGCTGTGACGGCGCTGTAGATATCGGACTGGGTGGAGGTCACCACTCGGGCGGCGAAGGTGGAGGCGTTGAAGCTGTGCTCGGCATAGAGCACCATGGACTGCTCGAAGGCGTGGAGGATCACCGGCTCGGGCACGGTGCCGCAGCACATGTTGAGGAAGTTCTGCGCATAGCCGAGCCCGTGATGCGGCGCGATCGGTTCGAGTCCGCGGCGGCGCCGCATGTCGGCGGCGACGATGGTCGGCAGAATCGCCCACATACGAAGGGACTTGGCATAGTTCGCCGCCTCCGAGCTGTTGTCCTCGTCCGGGTCCTCGGCTCCGAGATAGCTGATTGCGGTGCGCACCACGTCCATCGGGTGACATGTGTCGGGGAGCTTGGCCAACAGGGAATGCATCGACCGGTTGAGGCCGCGGCTGGCCCGTTCCCGCTGGCTGAACAACTGCAGTTGTGCGTCGGTGGGCAGCTCGCCGTGCCACAGCAGGTAGGCGACCTGCTCGAAACTGCACCGGGCCGCGAGCTCCTGCACGGGGTATCCGCGGTAGGTCAGCGAGTTCGTTTCCGGTACCACTTTGGAGATACTGGTGGTGTCCACGACGACACCGGCCAGACCTTTATAGATCCGGGGTCTTTCGCTGGATTCGGCGACCGTGCTCACGGTGTCACTCCCTGCAGTGCGAAGTTGTAGATGTCGGAATCGAACTGGTTGTAGTCGTGGTAGCGCAGCAGTTCGTAGAGCCGGCTGCGGTGCTGCATCTGATTGACTAGCCCGGATTGACTTCCGGTGGAGTCGATCTCGCGTAACCCGGCCTCGACGGCGAACATGGCCAGGCGCAGCGTTGTGACGGGGTAGATGACGACGTTGTAGCCGATGTCGGAGAGCTGTGTCGCGGTCAGCAGCTCAGACTTGCCGAACTCGGTCATATTCGCCAGCAGTGGGGTGTTTACCGCGGCCCGGAATTGTGCGAATTCCGCGGGCGTGGAGAGGGCTTCGGTGAAAATGAGGTCGGCTCCGGCGTCGGCGTACGCGCGGGCCCGCTCGATCGCCGCCGGTATCCCCTCGATGCCGGCGGCGTCGGTGCGGGCGCAGATGACGAAGTTCGGGTCCCGGCGCGCGGACACCGCCGCCCGGAGGCGTTTGACCATCTCCGAGGTCGGCACCACAGCCTTCCCGTCGAGGTGACCGCAGCGTTTGGGGTTGACCTGGTCTTCGAGGTGCAGGCCGGCGACCCCGCTGTCTTCGAGCACCGTGACCGTCCTGGCGGCGCTCATCGGTTCGCCGAACCCGGTGTCGGCGTCGATCAGGGTGGGCAGTTCGGTGACCCCGGCGATCTGCGCGCCGCGCCCCGCGACCTCGGTCAGCGTGGTCAGGCCGATATCGGGCAGACCCAGATCGGCTGAGAGTACCGCACCGGATACGTACACACCGTCGAATCCGATCTCGGCGATCAGTTTGGCGACCAGCGGGGAGAACGCCCCCGGAAAGCGGTGCAGCCGGCCGGATTCCAACGCGGACCGAAAGCTGAGCCGTTTCTGGGCAGCCGAGGTGGCAGCGCCGATCAATCCGCTCATCGGAAGATGCCCGACGGAATCGTCGGCGCCTTGTCGAGTACCCGAGGATCGACCAGCACGTTGAGCGATCCCAGCGCTCCGGGCTTCAACCCGGGCAACTCGTCGGCGACCGTCAGGAACCGTTGCTGCTCAGCCGATTCGACGACGCCGTCGGCCAGCTCGGTGAATTTGGCGATGTACTGCTCCCGTTCGAACGGGCGGGCGCCCAGCGGGTGTGCATCGGCGACGGCGAGCTCGTCGGTGATGACCTCTCCGTTGGTGAGAGTGATTTCTGCGCGGGCCCCGAACGCCTTCTCGGCGGGGTCGGCGGAGTGATAACGGCGGGTCCACTCAGGATCCTCGACAGTGCTGATCTTGCGCCAGAGCTCGACGGTATCTGGCCGGTGGGCGCGCTCGGGAGCGTAGGACCGTTCGTGGTGCCAGCTGCCGTCTTGCAGGGCGACGGCGAAGATGTACATCACCGAGTGGTCCAGCGTCTCCCGCGATGCATCCGGGTCGAACTTCTGCGGATCGTTACTGCCGGTGCCGATGACGACATGCGTGTGATGGCTGGTGTGCAGCACGATCTTCTCGATCTGGGCCAGATCGCCGACGCGGTCGCGCATCCGGCGAGCCAGATCGATGGGTGCTTGGCTCTGATACTCCGCAGAGTGTTCTTTGGTGTAGCTGTCCAGAATGGCGCGCTTGGGCTCATCGGGGGCCGGCAGCGGCACGGTGTAGGTGTGCGCCGGTCCCGAGAGCAGCCACGAGATCACCCCGTCTTCGCCCTCCCAGATCGGTGCCGGCGAGCCCTCGCCGCGCATGGCGCGGTCGACCGCCTCTATCGCGACCTTGCCGGCGTATGCGGGCGCGAATGCCTTCCAGCTGGAGATCTGACCCTTGCGAGATTGGCGGGTCGCCGTGGTCAGGTGCAATGCCTGTCCGATGGCGTCGTAGATGGTCTCCGGGTCGAGACGCAACATGGTGCCGACACCGGCTGCGACGGACGGTCCGAGGTGCGCAACGTGGTCGATCTTGTGCTCGTGCAAGCAGATTCCTCGGACCAGGTCGATCTGGACCTCGTAGGCGGTGGCCAGCCCGCGGATGAGATCGGTGCCGCGTACTCCGAGTTGCTGGGCGACGGCGACCAGCGCCGGGATGTTGTCGCCCGGATGCGAATACTCGGCGGCCAGGAAAGTGTCGTGGAAGTCGAGTTCGCGCACGGCCACCCCGTTGGCCCATGCCGCCCATTCCGGCGAATAGGTGCCCGCCACGCCGAACACGCCGGCGCCATGCCGGGCCGGGTGGGCCTGCGCCTGTGTGCGTGCCACCGTCACCGGCCGGCGGGTCACCGAGACGGCGGACACCGCGGCGTTGTCGATGATGCGGTTGATCAGCATCGCCTCGGTCTCGGGCGGCACCGAGACCGGGTCGGCCGCCACCTGGGCGATCTTCCAGGCGAGGTGTTCGGTGCGGGGGAAATCTTCGGCGCTGCGCCGGGTGCGGACGTGGTGATCAAGCATGATCCGCACGCTATGCACGCTGGTTGATACCCGAAAGTACCTGTATATGCGTAATTGTGTGTCCTGATCGGCACGCGTTTGCGAATCTTGTGTAACGCGGTTGGGCTAGGCTCACGAGCGTGGCGAAGACATTCGCCGGCGCGCGATTGCGGCGCTTGCGGGAAGATCAGGGGCTGACCCAGGCGGCACTTGCTCGCGCCGTCGATCTGTCCACCAGTTACCTCAACCAACTGGAGAACGACCAGCGGCCGCTGACGGTGCCGGTGCTGCTGAAGCTGGCCGAACGCTTCGACCTGCCGACCAACTACTTCGCTCCGGACTCCGATGCACGCCTCGTCGCGGATCTGCGCGAGACGCTGGCCGACAGCCCGGCCACCGACAATCAGATCGAGGAACTCGTCGCCCGGATGCCGGACGTCGGGCAGACACTGGTCGCCCTGCACCGCCGATTGCATGACGCCACGACCGAATTGGAGGTGTTCCGCGGTCGGGCAGATCTGGATGTGTCGAGCTCTGTCCAGCGGCCGATGCCGTTCGAGGAAGTGCGTGATTTCTTCTACGACCGGAAGAACTACATCGGCGAGCTCGATCGGGCGGCCGAGGCGCTGTTCACCCGCCACGGGATGGCGATCGGCGGTCTCGATACCCAACTGGCCACCCTGCTGGCCGAGCAGCTTGACATCACGGTCGTGATCGACGGTGGAGATGCATTGAGCCCCAACGTAAAACGCTCCTATGAGCCAGCGACAAAGCGGCTCTATCTGGCTCGCTGGTTGGCACCAGGACAGCGGGCCTTTCAACTGGCCACCCAGTTGGCGCTACTCACCCACTCCGAGTTGATCACCGCGATCCTGGCCACCGATGACCAGCTCACTATCGAAGCCCGTGAGGTGGCGCGGATCGGCCTGGCCAACTATTTCGCCGGGGCCTTCCTGCTTCCGTACCGGGAGTTCCTGGCGGCGGCGGAAACATTGCGCTACGACATCGACCGGTTGGCCAGGCTCTTCGAGGTCGGCTTCGAGACGATCTGCCACCGCCTCTCCACTCTGCAGCGACCCGACCGGCGGGGGATCCCGTTCATCTTCGTCCGGACCGATAGCGCAGGGAACATCTCGAAACGTCAGTCTGCCACAGCATTTCACTTCTCCCGCGTCGGCGGGAACTGTCCGCTGTGGGTGGTGCACCACGCCTTCGGCCGCCCCGGCCAGTTCCTCACCCAGGTCGCGCAGATGCCCGACGGGAGGTCCTATTTCTGGATCGCCAGGACCACCGATTCGCCGGCCGAACGTTACCTGGGGCCGCAGAAGAACTTCGCGATCGGATTGGGCTGCGATCTCGCGCACGCCGACAAGCTCATCTACAGCGCCGGAATCGACCTGAGCAACCCGGACACCACCGTGCCGATCGGTGCGGGATGCAAGATCTGCGATCGGCCCAGCTGCTCACAGCGCGCCTTCCCGTATCTCGGCGCGGCGGTGTGCGTCGATCAGCACGGCAGCAGTAATCTGCCCTACCCGCCGTTGTCCGGATAGTGTCGTCGAACTTCATGCATGATGACTGTTCGGTGAACAGCATCGAACAGGGACACTGTGAATTGTCCGGCGCCCGGAACCACTGGAATTATTGACGTCGTGAATGCATTCGTATCGGTCTACTGCGATTGGTCGGCGACTGAAGAGGTCGTGCGGACCGCCACTGAAGGGCTGGCCCTGCCGGCCGGCGTCGAGCGGGTCACCGTGGCGTCGAGTTCGGACACGCTGGGGTGTCGCGTCGCCGTCGATCTCATCGGCAGCTTCGACGAGCAGTCCGAAGGCCGGGGGATCGCTCGCCGCTACGCGGAGCAGCTATCGCAGGAACTGGGGATGCCCGCATTCGCGCTGTACGACTTGATTACGGCCGGCCGCTCAGAATGGTGAGCCGATCCGTCGCCCTTTCGCCGCGCGAACATTAGACGTTGGTGAGACGATCGTCGCGTGGTCGATGACGTAGGAGCGGCTCAGGCGCGACTGTTGCTCAATGCGCTGTACGAACAGGTGGCCAAGATTTCGCACCAACTCGAGTCGGCGGAGTTGCGCGGTCCGCGCACGTCGGTCCGAGGTGCGGGGTGTGACCGCCGCGAGCAGTCCGCGCTCCGGCGAGATCTGTACGAGGCGCACCGCCTCATCGACGGATTGCACCGAAAGTTCCCCGATACCGATCCGCGGCTGCGTCGGGCGAACCCAGTGGCGGGCCGACACCTGGTGGGAATTGGGCAGAGCCCTCAACCGTGTAATTAAGCGCCGTAGTCGGGGCGCCCGAAGCGAAATCGCCTTCGCGCCCGGACGATTACGCGATGTCGGACAGGCGGGTCACGCCGGGCCGGATCGATGCTGGCTGCCAGCAGCTCGTGGCGACTGGCGGTGCCGAGCAGATAGCGATATCGGCGGCGAATTCTTAGCATCCGCGTCGGCGAAAATTCATTGGATCGCTATACCGTCCGGACGGTACAGTAAGCCCCGGTCGTGCGCTGCGACCGACGTGCAGATCCAAGGAGGCTCTGGTGGGCAGCTACATGCGGTTACTTCGGACTCCCGGTGTATTCCGCGTGACGATTTCTCAGCTGTTCGCGCGGCTGCCGTTGGGGATGCTGTCGCTGGCAATCCTCATGCACGTTTCGGCGACCACCGGCTCCTACGCGCAGGCCGGAATCGTCGTCGCGTGCGTCAGTCTGGCGGAGGCCATCGCGATGCCGGTGAGCGCCCGACTCACCGGGGCGTTCGGAGTGACACCGGTGGTGCTGTCGGCGGCCGTGATCAACGGCATCGGGTTCGTTGCGTTGGCGCTCGCGCCCGCACATCTGCTCTTGCTGGCGATACTGGGAACCCTTGTCGGAGCGACGATTCCGCCACTGATGCCGGTGGTGCGTGCGCTCTACCCGCGGATGGTTCCCCCCGATACCGTGCGCGCGTTGTTCGCCTTCGACACGACTGCCCAGGAATTGATCTGGGTGACCGGCCCAGTGATCGTCACCGTGTTGGCCTCACTGGTGTCCACCGCGGTACCGCTGTTGGCTGCGGCGGGTATCACCGTGACCGGGTCCGTCGCCTTCGTGCTCAGCCTGCAGCCGGGACAACCCTGGATCAAACGTAACCGGTCTCCGTTCGGCCGCGTGCTGGCCCGCCAAGAAGTCATCCTGGCCCTGGTGGCCAATCTCGCTCTCGTCGCATCGTTCATGGCGATGGAAGTAGGAGTCGTCGCCCAGCTCGGGCACGCGATGGCCGGCGCGGCGATATCGGTGTCGAGCCTCGGCTCGTTGATCGGCGGCCTTCTGCTCGGTCAGCGCCGACTCGGCCTTGGCGCGTTGGTCGCTACGCTGGGCGTTGTCATGGTGGGGACCGCGCTCACTGGACTCGTCACCGGTCCGCTGCAGTTCGTGGCGCTGTTCGCCGCCGGATTCGGCTTCGCGCCGGCGATGGCAGCCCTGTATCACGCGGTGTCTCGTGGCGTCGAAGAGCAAGCCGCCGCGGAGGCGTTCGGCTGGCTCAACACCGGCGCGTTGGCAGGCGGGGCGGCCGGAACCGCGTTGTCGGGTGTTTTCAACGACGCCTGGGGCCCGATCGCGTCGTATGCCCTGGCGACCGGGCTGGCCGTCGCGGCGGCGGCCAGCCCGCTGATCGCACGGCTCGCCGGCCCGGTCCGGGGGTTCAGCGCCGAAGAACCGGTAGTTCCAGCATCTGATCCGGAAGCCGGATGCGGGTTAGTCTTGTCGCAGGACAAACCAGACGCCCGGGCCTCCCAGGAGGCAGACGACGAGAGTGCGCAGTGCCATCCAGGGATCGACGCGACGACCTGTTAGATGCCGCCGAGCAGGTCTTGAGCCGCGGCGGGCCCCAGGCGTTGACACTGCAGGCGGTCGCGGATGAGGCCGGTGTCTCCAAAGGCGGCCTGCTGTATCACTTCTCGAACAAGAGTGAACTGGTTCGCGCCTTGGTTGAGCGCCTGGTCGACGATACGAACGGCAACTTTGCGCGCTGGGACGACGGTGAACCCGGCTCCTACACGCGAGCGTTCATCGCCAGCACCTGCCACAGCCTGACCACCCCGAACGCCGACAAGGTGCTTCGGCGGTGGTCGGTCATCCTGGCGGCCAGCACCGAGCCGGGAATGCAGGAGCCGATCGCCGAGGCGTTTGAGACGTGGATGCAGCCTCGACCTGGCCTGGACGAGTTTCCGCAGCGCGCGCAGATCGCCCGACTTGCCGCCGATGGACTGTGGTGGAATGCCATGTTCGTCAAAGCTTTTCGCGATCCTGAACTTAACAAGCGAATCAGTGCCGCGCTGGTGGATTACGCCGAAGGCCGAGACCACACAGACGACTAGCCGTCCCCGCCGGGAATAAGACGGTGCGAAACGGCGTCAAGATCTCAGGTGACTACACCATCGCTCGGACGCTACGGCGCATATCTGCTCGTTCAGGATTATGAAACGCGGTCCCTCGCATCGCGAGTGAAGGGCCTTGAGGACAGTGGATATGGCACGGTGTGGATCGCCGGCAACGCCCCTGGGGACCTGACCATCCCGGAATCGTTCCTGGCCGAAACGGAGTCGATCGCGGTGGGTACCGCGATCGTGAACGTCTGGGCGGAGGAGGCCGACGGTGTGGCAGCGTCCTTTCACCGAATAGACGCGCGCTATCCGGGACGTTTCGTCCTCGGCGTCGGCATCGGACACCGCGAGATGAGCGGCGACGTGTATCAGAAGCCGTTCCCCACATTGACGAAGTACGTCGACCGGTTGCTCGAACTCGGCGTGCCCGGTGATCAGATCATCCTCGCGGCGCTGCGATCGAAAGTGTTGGCGCTGTCCAAAAACAAGACCGCGGGTGCACTTCCGTACTTCACGACGGTCGAGCACACCAAGAAGGCACGCTCGGCGCTGGGTTCCGATCGGACCTTGGCGGTGGTGCAAATCGTAGCTACCGGCGACGACCGCCCCACGAATCGCTCTGCTGCGCTGGAGCACTCGTCGTTCTACCTCGGCCTGCAGAACTACGTGAGCAATCTGCAGGAGAACGGCTTCCCCGATCTGCGGGTGGGAGACGAGCCGAGCGACGAATTGCTGCAAGCACTCATCCCGCTCGACGGAATCGACAGCAGCCTGGAACGGATCCGTGAACACGTTGCGGCCGGAGCGGACCACGTGGCCATCATGCCGCTGCCCACGGCGAATGATCCGTTCCCGGCGCTCGAGTTGTTTGCCGCCAGATTACGGGCGTAGTCGCGAATAGCCTTCTAGACCAAGGCTGTTATCGCACTGGTGGGTCGACGGGGGTCAGGGCTATCGGCACCCAGTGGGTCCCCGGCCCCTCGCCTGGGCAGCCGGCTCCGTCCACGGTCAGGGTCCGTTCTCCGACGAAGCTGCCGTCAGGATTCGGGATGAGAAAGTCCGAGCGGGTGGACTTCATCGCGCTGGCTGGGTTGCTGCGATCGCAGAAGTAGGGGTATTCGCCGCTGGTTTCCCAACGATCGTTGTTCCATCGGTACTCGAAAACCGCGGGAGCGCCTGGGTTGCGGACCTGGTCGTCCGCGTTGTCCCAGCGCGGAACGCAGCCGTTCACGTCGCAGTGAGTGGTGAATTGGACGGGAAAGGCGATCGGGTCCATCGGTGTGGGCGTGCCGTTGAACGTCTGCTTCGAGAAGTCGATGACAACGTTGTAGTAGCCGTAGAGCGGGGGTGGCTCGGCGCGGTCGGCATGAGCGCTTGGCGGAACGATCACCACAGCACATGCGAGAGCAATACCGATCGGCAGGGGCTTCACCATCCGGCAGGCATAACACCTTTTTGGGTGCGCGTTGGTGGAATGCTCTGTGCCGGTGGAGGCCGCTAGCCGGGAAACAGTTCGTCGTGGTTGCGCTGGGCGGCCTCACTGATGCTCACAGCTCGACTCCGTCCGGGACGCGGTACTCGTCGTCGGTGACGTGCTCACCCCACTGCGTTTCGAGCTGCCCGGATGTGGGGTCCGGAGCCTCCCACATCGCGAGGTGTGTCATGAAGTGAGTGGGAGCCGCTCCGTGCCAATGCCATTCGCCGGGTGGCGTGTACACCGTGTCGCCGCGTCGCATCACCACGACCTCGCCACCACGCGACTGCACCAATCCGATGCCGTCGGTGACATGCAGCGTCTGCCCGCAAGCGTGGGTGTGCCAGGCAGTGCGGGCGCACGGGGCGAACCGGACCGTGTTGACACGCAGCCGCGACGGTTCCTCACCCCTGGCGATGACATCGAAGTACACATCGCCGGTGAACATCTCGGAGGGGCCCTTGGCGGACGGGCCCGGGGGGATCTTCTGCATGGCCATTCCTCATCTGCTTGGTGCGGAGCCAGCTGAGCGACTCAACACTCAGTCAACCTGCGGTTGTGCTGTGGCGCCAGTGCCTGACGTTCCAGGTATCGGCAGTACCCCCTACGGGGCCGGTGGCAACGTCGGGCAACGGCAACACCGTGGTGAATCTCTGGGGCGAATCTGGTTGCGTTGCGTTCGCCCTTTGTCCGTGGCTCGAATCCAGAGCGGAACAACGACTTCGGGCCAGTTGCGGCGAGCACCATGTCGCCGAGGACATCGCCGAAGCCAGGTTCGTGCCCGCCCAGCGTTCATCGGGTGTCTTCCTGGACCATCTGGACCGCGCTGTCGAACACGGCGCGCGCATGCAGTTCGAACAGCGCGATCAGGTCGACGTTGTCGCCGCCGATTTCCTTGGCGATGAACAGTCCGTCGGCGGCTGAGCTAGGGCGTAGGTGGTCAGCTGATGAACCTGGGCATCGGTGAGCCCGGGGGTCAGGGTACGAATGCAGCCGGATGAGATCGGGCGAATCTTGCATTGGTCGCTGCTCTACATGGAGCCGATGACGGGAATCGAACCCGCGTATTCAGCTTGGGAAGTGGATCCGAGGGGATTTCGCGAACCTTGGCGCGTTCGTCGAGGGCTGTTTAGCTGCGGAAATCGTTCGTGACCGTTCGTGCTGGGCCGAGCCCATCTCGTTGAGTTGTGACACGCTCATTACAGGCTGTGGCGTCACTGTCCGCTGTCCTCCGCTGGGTCGAAGTGCGCGCTCTGACGGCGGCTGAAGTTCGTCAGGGCGCGGCTATCAGTTCGAGCGCGATGTCGATGAGCATGTCTTCTTGGCCGCCGACCATTCCACGCCGGCCGGCTTCTTCGAGCAGGGTGCGAGCGTCGACGTCGTAGCGGGCGGCGGCGGTTTCGGCGTGGCGCAGGAAGCTGGAGTACACACCGGCGTAACCCAGGGTCAGCGTTTCCCGATCAACGCGGACCGGCCTGTCCTGCAGGGGGCGGACCAGATCATCGGCGGCGTCCTCCAGGGCATGCAGGTCGCATCCGTGGTGCCAGCCGAGCTTGGTGGCCGCGGCAATGAACACTTCCAGCGGGGCGTTGCCCGCACCTGCACCCATCCCGGTCAATGAGGCATCAACTCGGTTGGCTCCGTGCTCAACTGCGACGATCGAGTTGGCGACGCCTAGGGAAAGATTGTGGTGGGCGTGGATGCCGATCTCGGTCGTTACTTCGAGGGTTTGGCGCAGCGCGTCCACCCGGTCGGCGATCTGGTTCATCGTCATTGCGCCGCCGGAGTCCACGACGTAGACGCACGTGGCGCCGTAGGACTCCATGAGCTTGGCTTGTTCGGCCAGTGCCGGGGGCGTGGTCAGGTGGCTCATCATGAGAAATCCGACGGTGTCCATGCCGAGGTCGCGGGCGGCGGCGATGTGTTGGGCGGAAATGTCGGCTTCTGTGCAGTGGGTAGCGACCCGCACGACGGTGGCACCGGCGCGGTGGGCGTCTGTGAGGTTGTGCACGCTGCCGATTCCCGGCAGCAGCAAGGTGGCGACCTTGGCGTGGGTCATCACCTCGGCGACGGCCTCGATCCATTCCACGTCGGTGTGGGCGCCGAACCCGTAGACGCAGCTCGATCCAGCCAGTCCGTCGCCGTGGGCGACTTCGACGGAGTCCACGCCGGCGGCGTCCAGCGCGGCGGCGATGCTGGCCATCTGCTGGAGTGTGTATTGGTGGCGGACGGCGTGCATGCCGTCGCGCAGGGTGACGTCGCTGATGTAGAGGCGCTGAGTCATAGTGTGGCTCCCGCATTTTGGGGGAAGTGGGTGGCGATGCGTTCGGCGGTGGCCAGGGCGGCAGAGGTCATGATGTCGAGGTTTCCGGCGTAGGCGGGCAGGTAGTGCGCGGCTCCAGTGACTTCGAGCATCGCGGTGACTCTGGTACCGATGAACGTGCCGGACTCAGGGATTTGCAGCGGGTTGTCGGCGTCGAAAGTCTCGAACTGCACGCGTCGTTTGAGTCGGTAGCCGGGGACGTAGGTGGTGACCTTGACGACCATCTCGTTCACTGCCGTTTCGATCGAGGAGTGGTCGGGTTCGCCTTCGACGAGGCAGTACACGGTGTTGCGCATGAGGATCGGGGGGTCGGCGGGATTGAGGACCATCACGGCCTTGCCGAGCTGGGCCCCGCCTACGGATTGCAGTGCTGCTGAGTTGGTTTCGATGAAGTCGTCGATGTTGGCGCGGGTGCCGGGTCCGGCGGATCTCGATGAGATCGAGGAAACGATCTCTGCGTAGGACACGACGCCGCACTGCGATATGGCGGACACGATGGGCACGGTGGCCTGCCCGCCACAGGTCACCATGTTCAGGTTGGGGGCGTCGAGGTGCTCGTCGAGGTTGACCACCGGCACGCAGTACGGTCCGATCGCGGCGGGCGTCAGGTCGAGCATCCGCACGCCGGTCGTTTCGAGTGTGGCCCAGTTGGTGCGATGCGCGCTGGCAGAAGTGGCATCGAAAACCAGTCGGATATCGCCGAAGTGCGGCATCTTCATCAACCCGTCGACCCCGCCCGCAGTGACGGGGACACCCAACCGCTGGGCGCGGGCCAATCCGTCGGAGTCGGGGTCGATGCCGACCATCGCGACCGCCAGAAGGGGTCCGTCACTTCGCAGAATCTTGATCAGCAGATCGGTGCCGATGTTGCCCGAGCCGATGATGGCCACTGGCCACTTACGCTGTGATGTCATGGTTTTCCTCTAGTGGTCTAGTCGAACCGCAGGGTCACAGAACCTAGGCCGCTGATGGCGGTGGCTGCGACGTCGCCGGGGTGGACGAACGCCGCGGAAGTGAAGGAACCGGACATCACAAACTGTCCTGCGCACAGTTCGGTGTCGTAGTCGGCCAGCGCATTCGCCAGCCAGGCGACCGCGGCGGCCGGATCGCCCATCACGGCATCTCCAGTGCCCGAATCGATCTCATTACCGTTGAGGTGCAGGGTCGCGCGGGCCTGGGGGAGGGCCAAGTCGTCGGTGTAGGAGATCCAGTCGCCGAGGGCGACCGCGCCGGAGCTGGCGTTGTCGGCGACAGTGTCGGCCAAGGTGAGCTTCCAGTCGGCGATTCGGCTGTCAACGATCTCCAGCGCGACCGCCACGGCCTCGGTGGCGGCGTAGACGTCGGCCGCCGTGACCCCGGGGCCGCGCAGCGTCGAGTGCAGCAGGAAGGCGACTTCGGGTTCCACACGTGGGGCGCAGAACCGTTTCGCGTCAACGCTCTGCCTGACCACCATGTCGTCGAGGATGTAACCGAAGTCCGGCTCGTCCACACCGAGCAGGGATTGCATCGGCAAGGAGGTGAGCCCGATCTTGCGTCCGACCAACGTCGATCCGGCGACCAGGTGGCGGCGCAGATTTATCTGCTGCACCGCGTAGGCGCCGCCAACGTCGAGGCCGGGGTAGCTCTCGGTCAGGGGTCGGATCGGTGTGTGGTGTGTGTGGGCGCCCCACAGATCGGCGGCGATCGCATCGATGATCGCGTTGTCAGTCATCGGTGTCCTCACCCGTGAGGCGTACCGCCATGTCGTAGAGCGCGCGGGCATGCAACTCGAAGAGTGCGATCAGGTCGACGCTGTCGCCACCAATCTCCTTTGCGATGAAGAGCCCGTCGGCCCCGGCGATCGCGTACGTGGCGACCTGATCGGCGTGCCCGTCGCTGAGCCCGGGAGCCAGCTCGCGGATCCCGTCAACCAGGATGCGGAACGCCTGGTCGCGCACCTCGATGAACATCGCGCGGGCTCGCGGTTCGACGGGTCGGCGCTCCAGGCCAAGCATGAGACCGAGCCGGATGAAGTCCGGAGAGTCCGCCAACGCCTTCGCAATCTGTGCTGCCGCGCCCGCTAGCCGTTCTCCTGGAGTGCCGGCGTCCGGGAATTGCCACGCCGCAAGCCAGGTGCCGAAGCTGCGTTCGATGACCGCAGCGAGCAGGTCGTCCTTGTCGGTGAAGTGCCAGTAGATCGAGCTGGCCGGTAGTCCGCACTTCTTACTGACCGCGCCGATGCTGGTGCCCTCGTATCCGCGTTCTGCGGCAATTTCGGTGGCGGCGTCCAGGATTCGTTCGCGCGACAGTTCGCCGTCGGCGCGTTTGCGGCGCGGCTTGGGTGCCTTGTCTTCTGCCATCTTCGTTCCCTCGGTCGAACACTTGACTCCGTATCGATCACTACATTACCGTAGTGATCGCTACAGGTGCAAGCCTTCGTGATGAGGGCCGGACTGGATGAGGACTTTCATGAACGACGTTCCTACCTACGACGTAGCGGTGATCGGCTACGGCCCCACCGGAGCCACGGCCGCCAACCTGCTCGGCCAACTGGGCTTGAGGGTGGTGGTGATCGAACGCGATCCGGACGTTTACGGACGGGCCCGCGCTATCTCCACTGATGAAGAGGTACTGCGAGTTTGGCAGTCCGTTGATCTAGCCGACCGACTACAGGCCGACATGCTGCCCGACCGGCCAGTGGCCTTCGTCGACTCCGCTGGGGTGCCGTTCATCGAAACCACCATCACCGCACGCGGATGCGGGCATCCTCCGCAGCAGTTCATCTACCAACCGGCGATCGACCATGTGCTACGTGAAGGAGTAGAGCGGTTCGCCAACGTAGAGGTACTCCTGGAACGGGAATGCTTGCGTACGGCCAATCGCGGCGATCACGTCGAGCTGCTGATCGGCGACTTGAGCACTGATACCATCACCCGAATCCATGCGTCCTACGTAATTGCGGCAGATGGAGGTTCCTCGCCGACGCGCGGTTCACTGGGCATCGGGTACTCCGGTCGGACCTTCGCCGAACGCTGGGTGGTCATCGACACCAAGGTGCTTCAGGAATGGGATGGCCACGATCGCTTGCGGTTTCACTGCAACCCCGACCGACCGACGGTGGACTGCCCGACACCGTTGGGGCATCATCGCTGGGAGTTCCCAGCCCGCGCAGGCCAAGACGAGAAGACCCTGACCTCCGAGGACGCGATATGGGAGGTGCTGCACGAGCAGGGCATCACCGAAGCGCAGGTCCAGATCCTGCGTGCCGTGGTCTACAGTCACCACGTCCGCGTCGCCGACCGCTGGCGCGTCGGACGCGTCTTCCTCGCCGGTGACGCCGCCCACGCCATGCCGCCGTGGATCGGACAGGGCATGTCCGCCGGGGTACGTGATGTAGCCAACCTGTGCTGGAAGCTGGCCGCCGTCCTGCGCGGGCTGGCGCCAGACGCGCTGTTGAATTCCTATGAGGCCGAACGCAAACCGCACGTCACCGAAGTGACCCGCCGCGCCGTGTTCGTCGGCCGGGTGATCACCGAGCGTCGCCGCGGCGTCGTGGCGCTACGCAACCACGTCGTGCGGGCGCTCACCAAGCTTCCCGGCGCTCTGGCACGCGGGCAGAAGCTGTGGTGGATCCCCGACGCGCACTACGACGACGGCTTCTTCGTCGTCGGAGGTCACGACGCCGTCGGCTGGCAGATCCCTCAGCCCTGGGTGATCAATAGTCAGGGCGCAACCAAGCGTCTCGACGACGTCCTCGGCGGGAACTGGACCGTCGTGCATACAGGAGCAATCCCGGCCGGTGCGCACGCTTGGGCGGAGGTTGGGGCGACGGTAATCCGGCTGGTCGGCCCGCACGACGCGACGGTCGGAGACTGTGTACGCGACAGCGGGGCTACCCTCATCGGTTGGATGGCCGAGAAGAGCGCTTCCGCCGTGGTCGTTCGACCCGACGGATTCATCTACGCCGCAACAACTGCCGGCAACTCGCTACCGGCACCGGCCACCGGATTCTCCCCCGCCCCCGTAGCCGCCCCCGTCATCCCGATCTACAACGGAGTCACCGCATGAGCACCACGACCCTGACCGAGAACACCATCACCGTCGGCGGCAAGCAGATCTACTTCGCCGAAACCGGCACCGGCCCCCCGGTAATTCTGCTGCACGGCGGCGGTCCCGGCGCATCCGGCGTCTCCAACTACTCCCGCAACATCGACGCCCTTGCCAAGGACTTCCGCGTCATCGTGCCCGACCTGCCCGGCTACGGCCGCTCCAGCAAGGGCATCGAGGGCAGCGACCCGTTCGGCTGCCTCGCCAATGGAATTCGCGGACTGATGAACCACCTCGGCATCGACACCGCCCGCCTCGTCGGCAACTCCTACGGCGGGGCGTGTGCCCTGCGCCTGGCCTTAGACACCCCCGACCGGGTGGAAAAGATGGTGTTGATGGGACCTGGCGGCATCGGCACCACCCGTGCCCTGCCGACCGCGGGCCTGCAGAGTCTGCTGGCCTACTACAGCGGTGACGGTCCATCGCGGGACAAACTGGAGACGTTTATCCGCGAATACCTCGTCTACGACGGAGATTCGGTGCCCGCTGAGGTCATCGACACCCGCTACCAATCCAGCATCGACCCCGACGTGGTCGCCAACCCGCCCCTGCGCCGGCCCTCCGGGCTGCTCGCGCTGCGGACGCTGTGGCGGATGGACTTCACGCGCGACAACCGCCTAGCCCATCTGCAGACCCCGACCTTGGTGGTGTGGGGCAGCGCCGACAAGGTCAACCGGCCGGCCGGCGGCCGGATGCTCGCGGACACCATGCCAAATTGCGACCTGCTGCTCGCAGCCAATGCCGGGCACTGGGTCCAATGGGAACGCGCCGACTTCTTCAATGACGTGACCCACGCGTTCCTGAGCGCATGAACGTCTTCGGCAAAGCGCACCTCGGGTATCTGGTCATCGAGACCGAGAAGTTCTCGGATTGGCGACGTTTCGGCGAAGACGCCATCGGCATGCACTGCGACGAACTCTCTACCGAACACATGCGGTTCCGCCTGGACGACCACGAATGCCGCTTCCTTCTGCAACGCGGTCCCGCCGAGGACGTCGTCACCATCGGGTGGCACATCGACGATCACAACACCGTCGATGAGATCGTCCGGCGGGTCACCACCGCCGGCATACCCGTCGCCGAAGGCACCGACGAGGAAACTGCACTGCGCGGGGTAGAGCGACTGTTGCGTTTCCCTGGCCCGAAGGGTCTGACACAGGAGGTCTTCACCACGGCGAACACCGCCGCCGCACCGCCACGCATCCGTCATCGCGGGTTCGTCACCGGCTCCGCCGGGATGGGGCACGTGGCGATCACGTCTACCAAACCTGCCCAATTGCACGGGTATTACGACACCGTCTTCGATGCCCGGCTATCGGACTTCATCGACGAGACGATCAGTGGCGTCAAGCTCAAGATCCGGTTTCTACGGGTCAACGAACGCCACCACTCCGTCGCGATCGCCGCCGTGCGCGGCCTACCGGTCAACCCGATCCGCACCCGGGTACAGCACCTGAACATCCAAGCCGCCGAACTCGACGACATGGTCGACTCTTACCAACGTGTGACCGCGTTGGGCTTCGACATGGCCCTGGCCATCGGGCAGCACACCAATGACCGCGAATTGTCCTTCTACGCGATCACCCCGTCGGGCTTCGAATGGGAGGTCGGCTGGAACCCCATCGTCGTCGACGAAACCACCTGGGAACCCACCACCCACCAAGGCATCAGCATCTGGGGCCACACCCCCGTCGGGCAGACCGTCATCGACAAACTCGCCCAGTTCAAGACCGGCGCCCAATCACTCCTGCACCGTGAAGACACGGTGCCCGCACTGGCCGGCACCAGCATCCGCACCTGACGACGAGGACTCCTATGCGTATCGACACCCACCACCACCTCATCCCACCCGATTACCGAAAAGCACTGCAGCGAGCGGGAATCGATGACGCCGGAGGCCGCGCGCTACCGGACTGGAGTCCCGAAGGCTCGTTGCAGACGATGGCCGACCTCGACGTCAGCACTGCCATCTTGTCGGTATCCACACCCGGCACCACGTTCCTGCCCGACACCGCCGACGCAGCCGCGCTGGCCCGCGACCTCAACGACTACACGGCCAGCCTCGTCACCGGCGACCCCGACCGGTTCGGGTTCTTCGCCACCATCCCCATGCCACACATCCAGGAGTCCGTGGCTGAAGTGGTGAGATCGCTCGACGAGTTGCACGCCGACGGCGTCGTCCTGCTGGCCAACAACGCCGGCACCTACCTCGGCCAAGACGGACAGGACGACCTGTTCGCCGCCTTGGACGCCCGATCAGCGGTGGTCTTCATCCACCCCGCCGACCTCCCCGGACCCGTCGTACCCGGGGTCCTACCGTTCGCCGCCGACTTCCTGCTCGACACCACCCGCGCGGCATACCTATTGGTGCGCAACGGAATACGACGCAAATATCCCAATATCCACTTCATCCTCAGCCACGCCGGCGGCTTCGTGCCCTACGCCAGCCACCGCATGGCCGTCGCCATCATGGGTGACACCGGCCGCAGCGCCGCCGACAGCCTCGATGACTTTGCCAGCTTCTATTTCGACACCGCACTGTCCTCCAGCTACGCCGCTCTACCGACTCTGCTGGCCTTCGCCAAACCCGGCCACGTCACCTTCGGCTCTGACTGGCCGTTCGCGCCCATCGCCGCCAGCAAGCTCTTCGCCGCGGGACTGGAAACCTATATCGGAATGGACACCCAAACCCGCATCGACGTCGAACGCGCCAACGCCCTGCGACTTTTCCCCAGACTCGGTACGGCCGCAGCGCCGGCGCCGGCATCAGGATTCGACTGCATCAAGCACTACGCGAGCCGATTCGTCATGCGCGGCCTCACCAGACTCATCAACACGACCTAGTCGGTCAGTTCTATGTGGAGCCGATGACGGGAATCGAACCCGCGTATTCAGCTTGGGAAGCTGATGTTCTGCCATTGAACTACATCGGCGATGGCGCGCAAGAAGGATAGCAATCCTGTTCCGTCGGTGGTGACCGGCCCAAAGCCTCACCCAGGTCCCTGGCTCAGGTCGTCACCATTTGATGACGACCTGACGCAGACACACCCCGTCGAACTCACCTCGATACGCTCGTCGGGTGCTGCTCTCCGATCGCGATATCAGGGCCGAGTTCACCGCTGGCCGACTGGGCATCGAACCCTTCGACGACTCGCTGGTGCAACCGTCGAGTGTGGACGTCCGCCTCGACAGCTTGTTCCGGGTGTTCAACAACACCCGGTACACCCATATCGACCCCGCGAAGCAGCAGGATGAGCTCACCACGCTGGTCGAGCCCGGCGAGGGTGAGCCGTTTGTCCTGCATCCCGGCGAGTTCGTGCTGGGCTCGACGCTGGAGATGTGCACGCTGCCCGATGACCTGGCAGGCCGGCTCGAAGGTAAGTCGTCGTTGGGTCGGCTGGGGCTGCTGACGCACTCGACGGCCGGATTTATCGACCCGGGCTTTTCCGGCCACATCACGTTGGAGCTGTCCAATGTGGCCAACCTGCCGATCACCCTCTGGCCGGGGATGAAGATCGGCCAGCTGTGTCTGCTGCGGCTGACCAGCCCCGCCGAGTATCCCTACGGCAGCGCGGCTGTGGGATCCAAGTACCAAGGTCAGCGCGGCCCGACGCCATCGCGCTCGTATCAGAACTTCATCAAGCTGAGCTAAGGAGTAGCCTCGAACCACCGGGTCTCGGGGGACCCTCACCGCCGCGTGGCACTAGAACTTCATCGGGTTCCAGCTAATAAGGCTTGATGTAACACCGCAGGGTGGAACGACGATGAACAACTAGTTGATCACAGCCGCGGAGCGAGTGCCCGGTGTAAGAACGAGCTGCACAGCAAACTATTTTGGAGGGGCAGTGGAGATCGTACTTGGTGTGTCCATGACCCCAACGACGGTCCGCATGGTGCTGGTCGAAGGCGAAAAAGCCGACGGAGTCACCGTCGACCACGACGTCTTCGAGATCTCTGCCGATGACCAGTCGGCAACCGCGCCAGAACAGGTCATCGCCGCAATTCTCGGGACCAGGGAGAGCGCCGTCGAAGGCGGCCACCGTCTGGTTTCGACGGGTGTCACGTGGCGTGACCATGCGGAGGCCGCCGCACTTCGGAACGCCCTGGTGGCCCGAAACATCGACGACGTGATGTTGGTGTCCGAACTGCACGCCGCGGCAGCGCTGGCGCAGGCAGTCGGTAGCGCGGTCGGCTACGACCGCACCGCGCTGCTGTTCCTCGAGCGTGACACCGCGACGCTGTCGGTCGTCGAGACCGCCGACGGCTCGGTCGTCAAGGTCCAACGCCAGGATCTGCACACCGAGGACGCCGTCGCCGAGTTGGCGGCCATGATCGCCGGTCTGACCGACCTTCCCTCACCGCCGCAGGGCGTTTTCGTTCTCGGATCGGGCATCAGCATCGGTGCCATCAAGCTGCAGCTCGAATCCGCGACGTCCCTGCCGGTGACCGCGCCCGACAGTTCTGAACTCGCACTCGCCCGCGGCGCCGCCCTTGCCAGTGCGAACGCCCCTCTGTTCGAGGCTTCCACGGTCGGCCTGGCCTACGCCAAGGGTGGTGACGGCACCACTGCCGGCGCCTACGCCGCCGGTCTGGCCGCCGCCGATGCCACGCAGGTGGCCGGAGCCGGCTATATGGAGGGCGCACCGGCCCTGGCCTACAGCGCTGTCGACCCCGAATCCGGGGTGTTCCCACAGCTCGACCCCAGCGGAGAGTTCGCTCAGTTCGAACGGGAGGCGCCAGAACCCGCCCAGCAAGAGGGGCGTAAACCGTTCCTGCTGGTCGGAAGCGCCCTGACTTCGATCTTTGTTCTCGGTGTGACAGCTCTGGTCATTTCGCTGGCGGTCAGTATCCGCCCGACCGTCGACCAGCGGCCCAGCCCCGGTGAGAATGTCATCGTCCCGACCCAGGCGCCTGCCGCAGCACCCGCCGCGCCGGCACCCCAAGCTGCGGTCCCAGCTGTCCCGGCGCCTCCGCCGGAGACCATCAAAGCCCCGATGCCCGTCGTGCAGCAGGCGCCGGAACCTCAGGCGCCCCGCACGGTCTACGTCCAGCAGCCGGCCGCCAAGCCGGTGGTCCCCGACGCCCCCGCGCCCGCTCCTGCGCCCGAGGCTCCGGCGCCGGCCCCCGAGCCGGCCGCTCCGCCGGCTGTCGCACCCCCGCCGGACGCGGCGCAGCCCTACGTCCCGCCCGTCTACATTCCGCCGATTCTCCAGCTGCCGCGGATTTTCCAGCCGCCCTGGCAACAGCAACAGCAGCAGCAGCAATACCCGCAGTACCCGCCGCAGCAGCAATACCCGCAGCAGCAATACCCGCAGTATCCGCAGCAGCAGCAACCTGAGGCACCGCAGTGGCCGCAGCAGGGCTCGGGGTCCGGCTACGGACGCGGTGGTTACGGTGACGGCGGTGGTTACGGTGACGGTGGAGGCCGCGGTTCGCAGGACGGCGGCGGTCGTGGTTCCGGCGGCGGAGGCAACAACGGCATCCTGTGGCCGTTGCCGATCTTCGGTGGACACTAGACATCTTCTGTTCGTGTTCCGCTCAGTGTCATGATGCAGTCAGCTCATTCGCCGGGCATATATCTGCAGTATGCGATGCACCGTCTTCGGTACGGGCTACCTGGGGGCGACGCACGCCGCCGGAATGGCTGAGTTAGGGCACGACGTACTCGGGGTCGATATCGACCCCGGCAAGGTTGCCAAGCTGGCGGCGGGTGACGTGCCGTTCTACGAACCTGACCTGCCAAAGATGTTGCAGGACAACATTGCCGCCGGCCGGCTACAGTTCACCACCGACTACGACATGGCCGCCGACTTTGCGGATGTTCATTTCCTCGGTGTTGGAACCCCGCAGAAGAAGGGTGAGTACAGCGCCGATCTGCGACACGTTCACTCCGTCATCGACGAGCTGGTGCCGAAACTGACGAGATCCGCGGTGATCGTGGGCAAGTCGACGGTTCCGGTGGGCACCGCCGCCGAACTGGCCGAGCGGGCGCGCGCCCTGGCTCCCGCTGGTGTCGACGTGGAGATCGCCTGGAACCCGGAGTTCCTGCGCGAAGGGTTCGCCGTCCACGACACGCTGCATCCAGACCGGATCGTGCTTGGCGTGCAAAAGGATTCGGTCCACGCCGAAGCCGCGGTCCGCGAACTGTACGCTCCGCTGTTGGAGACCGGAGCGCCGTTTCTGCTGACCGACCTGCAGACCGCGGAGCTGGTGAAGGTCTCGGCGAATGCCTTTCTGGCAACGAAGATCTCGTTCATCAACGCGATCTCCGAAGTGTGTGAGGCAGCTGACGCCGATGTCACGATGCTGGCCGACGCACTGGGCTACGACCCGCGCATCGGCCGCCGATTCCTGAACGCCGGACTGGGTTTCGGCGGTGGCTGCCTGCCCAAGGACATCAGGGCCTTCATGGCGCGCGCCGGTGAGCTGGGCGCCAATCACGCGCTGACCTTCCTGCGCGAGGTCGACAGCATCAACATGCGCCGCCGGGCCCGCATGGTCGAGCTGGCGACGACGGCCTGCGGCGGATCGCTGCTCGGCGCCAACATCGCGGTGCTCGGGGCCGCATTCAAACCGGAATCCGACGATGTGCGGGACTCGCCGGCGCTGAATGTCGCTGGGCTGCTTCAGCTCAACGGCGCCGCGGTCAACGTCTACGACCCCAAGGCGATGGAGAACTCCCGCAAGATCTTCCCCACGCTGAACTATTCGACCTCGGTGCTGGAGGCCTGCGACCGCGCCGATGCGGTACTCGTGCTCACCGAATGGTCGGAGTTTGTGGAACTCGATCCGCACGATCTGGCGGGGACCGTGCGCTCCAAGGTCGTCGTCGACGGACGGAACTGCCTGGACGTCACACGCTGGCAGGCCGCCGATTGGCGGGTGCACTGCCTCGGGCGTCGCGTAGCCTGACCAGGTGGATTACGCCGCGAAGCTCATCGACGAGCATCGAATTTTCGCCGACACCGTCGCCGCCGTCGAC
Organism: Mycolicibacterium komossense; assembly: GCF_025822605.1. Lineage (GTDB taxonomy): Bacteria > Actinomycetota > Actinomycetes > Mycobacteriales > Mycobacteriaceae > Mycobacterium > Mycobacterium komossense. The sequence continues at coordinate 143,169 of NZ_JACKTY010000032.1, forward strand.
CCGGCCGCGCCGGTACCCACCTGCCCCGGCTGGACCGTGCAGCAGCTGTTCCGGCATGTCGGTCGCGGCGTGCGGTGGTCGGCACAGATGGTGGCCGACCGGGCGACCGAAGGGCTCGATCCGCGTGCCGTGCGCGACGGTAAGCCGCCCGAGGATCCCGAGGCCGCCACCGACTGGCTGATGGACGGGGCCGCAAAGCTATTGGAGGCCGTCGACACCACCGGCGCCGACATCGCGGTCTGGACATTTCTCGGGCCCAAGCCGTCCGCCTGGTGGGTCCGGCGACGGCTGCACGAGGTGGTCGTCCACCGCGCCGACGCGGCCATCGCCGCTGGAACCGGCTTCGAGCTCGCACCCGCGCTGGCGGCGGACGCGATCAGTGAATGGCTCGACATCACCACCCACCCCCGGCCGGGCGCGGCGCCCCCGCTGGAGGCCGGTCAGGCGCTGCACCTGCACGCCCACGACGAGGGCCTCGGTTCCGCGGGGGAGTGGATGATCACCGCCGATGCCGACGGCGCCCTGAAGTGGTCACATGGGCACGGTAAGGGCAGCGCAGCCGTGCGCGGCCGGTCTGTCGACCTGCTGTTGGCCATCACCCGGCGCCGGCCGATCAGCGAGTTGGACGTCGAGATGCTCGGCGATGACGCGGTCTGGCAGTCCTGGCTGGACCGCACGGCGTTCTGACCGCGGCCACCGGGTAGTTTGCAAGACATGACGACTTCGGAGATCGCCACCGTTCTGGCCTGGCATGACGCGCTCAACGCACGCGACCTCGATACCCTCGTCGAGCTGTCCAGCGACGATATCGAGATCGCCGACGCGCACGGCGCCGCACAGGGGCACAACGCCCTGCGGGAATGGGCTGCCGACTTCGACGACACCGTGACCGTCGGGCGGATGTACGTCCACGACGGCGTGGTGGTATTCGAGCAGACCCTGGACGACGGCACCACCCAGGCCTCTGCGTTCCGGGTGGTCCACGACCATGTCACGTCGAGCTTCCGCCACGACGACCTGGAGTCGGCGCTGGCGGCTACAGACCTGACCGAGGACGATCTGGACGCGTAGTCGCCAGCAGCGCGGCGATACCCGTCGTCAGCGGAACTGACAGGGCCAGCGCGATTCCGCCGACGGCCGAGCGGGCGATCTCGATGGCCACGCTCTCGCTGGTCAATACATCACCCAGGGACCGGTTGGCTACGCTGAACAGCAACAGCAACGGCAGTGAACTGCCGGCGTAGGCGAGCACCAGGGTGTACACCGTGCTCGCGATGTGGTCACGTCCCACCCGCATGGCGCCCACGAAAATCGTTCGGCGGGAATTGTTTTCGGTGATGTTGGCGAGCTCGAACACCGTCGAGGCCTGCGTGACGGTGACGTCGTTGAGCACACCGAGCGAGCCGATGATGAACCCGGCGAGCAGCAGGCCGGTGATGGAGACATGGCCCATGTATGCGGCCACCTCGTTGTTCTGATCTTCGGAGAGCCCGGTCAGGTGAGCCAGCTCGATGGCGCCCCACGACAGGACGGCCGCCAACAGCAGCGACGTCAGGGTGCCCAGCAGCGCGGCGCTGGTGCGCAGGCTGACCCCGTGCGCCAGATAGATGACGGCATACAGGATTGCTGCCGACGCGACCAGGGCGGTCGGCACCGCCGGAGCGCCGTCGCGCAGCGCGGGTAGCAGGAACACCACCAGCACCAGAAACGCGACGATGATTCCGACCATCGCCAGCAGCCCGCGCCAACGGGCCACCGCGACGATCACGACGGCGAAGGCGGCGGCCAGTATCACCAGCGGCCAGGTGCGCTCGTAGTCGTAGAAGGCGTAGCTCGTCGCGCCCTGCTGGTCCACCTGGCGACTGATCCGGATGGAGTCACCGGCGGCCAGGCTGGGCTGACCGGCGCCCGGGGTGAACTCCAGGAGCGTCTTGGCGCCTGCGTTCGGGCCGGAGTCGATCGCGACGAGGTTCTGCACGCACTGACCGCTGCCCGGCACGCCGGGCGCCGCAGAGGCGGTCAGTACCTGGCCCGACGACGGGCTGCCGCAGTTCGCCAGCGTGCTGGACTGCACCTGGCCGGCCTCGGTGGTCACCGCCCCGCCGGAGGAATTCTGGAACGGCAGTGGGATGGCCACCTTCTGCTGGCTCGGCCACAGCAGTGCGGCACCGGCGATGACGGCGATCCCGATCGCGACGAGCAGCCCGACGACGATCTTCGCCGCCAGCGGGCCCAGCGGGGCCGGACCCGAATGCGAGTGCGAATGGGAGTGCGCCACAGCGACAGGCTAGCGGCGGATCCTGCGAGGATTACTGTCGGTAGCTCACCAGGAAGTTACCCAGTCGCTCGATAGCGCTGGACAGGTCCCTGGCCCATGGCAACGTCACGATGCGCAGGTGATCCGGTGCGGGCCAGTTGAATCCGGTGCCCTGCACCACCAGGATCTTCTCCTGCAGCAGGAGATCGAGCACCAGCTGCTCGTCGTCCTGGATGTCGTAGACCTCGGGGTCCAACCGGGGGAACGCGTACAGCGCGCCCTTCGGTTTCACGCACGACACCCCGGGGATTTCGTTGAGTTTGTTCCAGGCGACATCGCGCTGCTCCAGCAGTCTGCCGCCGGGCAGCACCAGATCCTCGATGCTCTGGTGACCACCTAGCGCGACCTGAATGGCATGCTGCGCAGGCACATTCGGGCACAGTCGCATATTGGCCAGCAGGCTGATGCCCTCGATGAAGCTGGTGGCATGCTCCTTGGGGCCGGTGATGACCAGCCAGCCGGACCGGTAGCCCGCCACGCGGTATGCCTTGGACAGGCCGTTGAAGGTCAGCGTCAGTACATCGGGTGCCAGCGATGCGAGGCTGATGTGTTCGGCGTCGTCGTAGAGGATCTTGTCGTAGATCTCGTCGGCGAGCAGCAGCAGCTGATGCTTACGCGCCAGTTCGACCATCTGCTCAAGGATTTCGCGTGAATATACCGCGCCGGTCGGGTTGTTCGGGTTGATCACCACCAGCGCCTTGGTGCGGTCGGTGATCTTCGATTCCACATCGGCGATATCCGGCTGCCAGCCGTGGGTCTCGTCGCACAGGTAATGCACCGGCGTGCCGCCGGCCAAGGCCGTCGACGCCGTCCACAGGGGATAGTCCGGCGCGGGCACGAGTACCTGATCGCCATTGTCGAGCAGCGCCTGCAGGGTCATGGTGATCAGCTCGGAAACCCCGTTGCCGAGGAACACGTCGTCGATATCGAACCGCGGAAAACCAGGTACCAATTCGTAGCGGGTGAATACCGCGCGGCGGGCACTGGCGATGCCCTTGGAATCGGAATACCCCTGCGCCTGCGGAAGCGCCTGAATCATGTCGCGCATGATCACGTCGGGCGCCTCGAAACCGAACACCGCGGGATTGCCGATGTTGAGTTTCAGAATGCGGTGCCCCTCGTTTTCCAACCGGGCGGCGTGATCGTGAATGGGCCCGCGGATCTCGTAGAGCACATCCTGCAGCTTGCTCGACTGCGTGAAGATGCGCTGCCGGTCAGGATGGCCGGTGTTCTGCCACGGCAGCTGATTGGTACTCACGGTAACTATGGTCCCACGGCTGTCGACGCATTTTTTCCGGGGCGATGACGCAACTGCAGGTGAACCGCCTGAAGATCGCGTTTCGCTCTCATTTGGGCGACATGGCGGACACGCCAGAGAGTTTCCTGTGCTCGTTGCCGAATTCGGACTCCGGAACCTGTTAACTTCCTGAAACACATGGTCGGGAGCAGGGGAATGAAGCAGACAATCACACGCACGTTGGTCACCACATTTGCGATGACGGCGGCCGCCGTTACCGTTGCCGGCACTGCCCTGGCCGATCCTGCACCGTTTAACGGCACGTATTCCGGCGGCGACCCTTATAACGTCTGGACCGTGACGACCAACTGCCCGACCGAAGGCTGCACCGGCACGGTGGCCAGTAACCAGGGCTGGAGCGTCCCCACCACGATGACGGGCGGGACGTGGAACTTCATCGTCACCAAGCCCGACGGCGTCATCTGCGACGACGGCACCTACGCGCCCGCCTACATTTCACTCGCGGTCAATCCCGACACCCTGGCCGGTGTGATCACCAGCGACTCCAATTACAGCTGCCCGGGCGGTCAGATCACCCAGAGCCCCTTCCAGCTGCAAAAGATCGGCTGACCCACCGTTCCGCGGTGGCTGCCTGCTCAGTGCAACGTGGGGCCGTAGACCGTCCGTACAACGTCGGGCGGCACCAACCGGGCTAGCGCTTACCGGGGCGGCGAGCACCCTTGGCAATGCCGAGGCCCTTCACCGGCGGTTCGTCGCCGACGGTCGATGCATCGCCACCGGTAGAGCCGTTCGGCGACGCTTCCGGCTCCGGCTCGGAATCGGTCCCCGATTCGGAATCAGGCTCCGGCTTGGGCGCCGGAGCGACGGCCGGGCTCTTCTTCGCGCCGGGACGACGTGCGCCCGAGGCGATTCCGAGCCCCTTGACGGGTGGTTCCGGCTTGGCGTCGGCGGGAGCCTCCTCAGCCGGAGCAGCGGGTGCAGCCGGAGCAGCGGGTGCGGCGGGTGCAGCCGAGTCGGCGGGTGCGGCGGGTGCAGCCTTCTTGGCGCCGGGACGCTTCGCGCCTGCCGCGAGGCCCAGACCCTTCGCCGGGGCCGCGGGTGCGGCCGACACGGCGGCTGCTTCAGCAGGTGCCGCTTCAGCGGGAGCGGCAGGAGTTGCCGCGGCGGGTGCGGCCGCAGTCTTCTTGGCGCCCGGGCGTTTTGCGCCCCCCGCGATGCCCAGCCCCTTGGCCGGGGCAGCAGGTGCGGTCGGAGCTGCGGGTGCAGCCGAGTCAGCCGCCGCGGCGGGCGCGGCCTTCTTGGCGCCGGGTCGCTTGGCGGCACCGGCCATTCCGAGGCCCTTGACCGGGGCCGCGGCCTTCGCAGGTTCGGCGGCGGTCTGCGGCTCAGGTGCGGCTTCTTCGGCTGCAGGTTCGGCTTCGGGCTTCGCCGCGGGAGCGGCTTCTTCCAGCTCCGCGGCCCTGACGGCCGCAGCTTCAGCCGCGGCACCCTTGGCGGGCAGCTTCACCTCGGACAGATCCAGCGAACCGAGCAGAAGTTGGGCGACGTCGAGGACCTCGACCTTGTCGACCTCCCTGGCGGCGGACACATCGTCCACACCGTCGGTGATCATCACACGGCAGAACGGGCAGCCGGTGGCAATCGTGGTCGCCCCGGTGTCCATCGCCTCTTCGACGCGCTCGTTGTTGACGCGCTTGCCGATGTGCTCTTCCATCCACATCCGTGCGCCGCCGGCACCGCAGCACAGGCCGCGGTCGGCGTGGCGCGGCATCTCCGTCAGCTTGGCGCCGGATGCGCCGACCAGCTCCCGCGGTGCGTCGTAGACCTTGTTGTGCCGGCCCAGGTAGCACGGGTCGTGGTAGGTGATCTCCTGGTCCAGCGACTTCACTGCGACCAGCTTCTTGTCGCGGACCAACCGGTTCAGCAGCTGGGTGTGGTGCAGGACGGTGAAGTTGCCACCGACCTGCGGGTATTCCCGGCCCAGGGTGTTGAAGCAGTGCGGGCACGTGACGACGATCTTGCGGTCGACGCGCTCGACGCCCTCGAACAGGTCGTTCAGCGTCTCCACGTTTTGGGCGGCCAGCTGCTGGAACAGGAATTCGTTGCCGGACCGTCGCGCTGAGTCACCGTTACAGGTCTCGCCCTCGCCTAGGACCAGGTACTTGACCCCGGCTACCGCAAGCAGTTCGGCGACGGCTTTGGTGGTCTTCTTGGCGCGGTCCTCGTAGGCGCCTGCGCAGCCCACCCAGAACAGGTACTCGAAGCCCGCGAAGCTGTCGACGTCCTTGCCGAACACCGGCACGTCGAACTCGACCTCGTCGATCCAGTTGGTCCGGTCCTTGGCGTTCTGGCCCCAGGGGTTGCCCTTGTTCTCCAGGTTTTTGAACAGCACGCCCAGTTCGCTGGGGAACTCGGACTCCATCATCACCTGGTAGCGGCGCATATCGACGATGTGGTCGATGTGCTCGATGTCGACCGGGCACTGCTCGACGCAGGCGCCGCAGGTGGTGCAGGACCACAGCACGTCGGGGTCGATGACGCCACCCATTTCGGCGGTGCCGACGAGCGGTCGGGTGGCCTGCGCGGGACCGGATCCGGGCACCCGGCCGAAGCCGGATTCGGGCACATGGTGGCCCTCCTCCTTGACGGTCTCCATGTCGAGACCTTCCAGGGGCCGTTCCTTCTCGCCCAGGATGTAGGGCGCCTTGGCCATCAGATGGTCGCGCAGATCCATGATGACGAGCTTGGGAGACAACGGTTTTCCGGTGTTCCAGGCCGGGCACTGCGACTGGCAGCGACCACACTCGGTACAGGTGGTGAAGTCGAGGTAGCCCTTCCAGGTGAAGTCCTCGATCTTGCCGCGGCCGAGCACCGCATCCTCGGCGGGATCGTCGAAGTCGACCAGCTCGCCCTTGTATTCCACCGGCAGCAGCGGGCCCAGCCCGTTGGGCAGCCGCTTGAAGGTGACGTTGATCGGCGCCAGGCCGATGTGTAGGTGCTTGGAGTGCAAAACGATGAGCAGGAAGATCAGCATGACGCCGATGTGGCCCATCAACGCGATGGTTTCGATCCACTCATTGGCGGTGTGGCCAAGGGGCGCCAGCGGCGCGGCGACGGCGTGCGAGAAGAACGCACCCCAGCCGTACGGGAAGGCGTCGCCGAGGACGTTCACCGACGCCCCACGGAAGATCGCGTAGGTGAAGATGACCAGGAAGATCATGAACAGGATCTCCCACGCGCCGCCGGTATGGGAGCCGTAGAACCGGGACGAGCGGCCGTGGGTCTTCGGTTCGGAGCGCAACCGGATGATCGTGAACGTCAGGATGCCGAGCAGCACGGCGACCGCGAAGAAGTCCTGCAGGAAGCCCAGAGCGTCCCACCGGCCGACAATCGGGATGTGGAATTCCGGGTTGAACAGAACTCCGTAGGCCTCTAGATAGACCGTCGCAAGAATGAAAAAGCCCCACATGGTGAACAAATGGGCGAGGCCGGGGATCGACCATTTCAGCAGCTTTTTCTGACCGAAGACTTCGGTGAACTGAGCCTTGATGCGGGCCGGGATGTCGTCTTTGCGGCCGCTCTCATCGCTGACGGGCTGACCCGAGCGAATCAGTTTGGTCAGCCACAGCACACGGCGTGCGGCAAACACCAGCACGATGGCGGTGCCCAGCAGGCCAACGATCAGCCGGCCCCAGTCGAGAGCGCTCACGGACTGCCTCCCATTCGAAGTTACCCAAGGGTAACTTAGTGTAAGTTACTCGTCGGTAACTTAACCTCGGTCCAGCTCATAGTTGCATCCCGGCCATTAAGGCCGCTAGCGAGGCTGCCCTAAGTTGGGCAAATGTGGTGTGCGTCTCAGCTGTGCGAAGTCAGCATTGCCCGCAGCATCGACAACATTTCCGAACGCGAGTCCGCGCCCAGTCGTCGACGGATTCTGGCGACGTGATGTTCGACCGTCTTGGCCGAAATGAAGAGCTGTGCCCCGATATCGCGGTACGGCATCCCGAGCAACAGCAACTCGGCGACTTCGCGTTCGCGCTCGGAGAGAACGGCACTACTGGGGGCGCCGGTCGGGCGCGGCGGGCCGTTCGTCGGCGTCGCCGGTTCGGTCGACAATCCGGACGGGCCGATATCGGGCAGATCCTGACCAGAGGTCGATTTGAGATCGCGGGCGACCTGCAACATGGCGCCGGACACCCGTGGATCCGGAGCCTGCAGGGCGGCCTGGCCGGCGAGCCGGGTGGCATCCCAGGTCAGTCCGAATTGGGCCAGACCGTGGGCGGCCGCGGACACGTCGTCGACATCGATCTGATTGGCCAGCACCCGCAGCCAGGCCCGGCCGCCGCCGGCCAACGCCTTGGCGAAACCGCTGTGGCCCGCGGCCGCAGTCAGAGCCTGCCCATGCGGTGCCATCGACTCCGGTGAATTGGCCAAGATGGCCGCGTGCACACCCGCCCAGTGTAGGGGCAGCGACCAGGACAGCGGGTTACCCAGCGCGCTGAGCAGACCGAATGCCTGATCCAAGGTGTGTGACAACCGGTCCACCTGACGCAGGCGCGCGGCCGAGACCCATATTTCGCCCAGCGGGAGCAGGGAGAACAGGTCGATCGAGTACTCCGCGAGCACTTCCATCGCGGCATGCCAGTTCTTCTGCACCCCACCGGCGTCGCCGCCCCGCCGGGCGATCCCGGTCCTCAGCGCCGCCGCCCAGAGTGCGTCGCGCCGGTGCAGGCCGGCGTCGGGCACGCTGGCGACGTCGGCGGCGGCGGCCTGCAACTGGCCGTCCTGCATCCGCACCCACCCCAGCAGCAGTCGGTGCCGGTGGCTGAACATCCCATCCTGGACCGCGCTGCGCGCGGCTCGACCGATGACACTGCGGGCGCGGGCCGGATCGCCTGAATGCAGCGCGGCGAGGGTGACGAGTGCGGCCGGGCTATCGGGCATTGCCTCGGTCGCCGGTTGATCAGCACCGATGGCTTGGCCGAGGCGGGCCACCGCTACTGCGTACGGCTGATCCACGGTGAGCAACAGACCTTCGGCGAGGCTGCGGGCCGTCCGGGCCGCCGATGTCGGCGGCCCGCTGTCCTGGACCCGCAACCCGTCGCGGGCCCGCTCGAGATCGCCGGTCGCCGTCAATACCACCGCTCCGGCCGCGCCGATCACCGCATCCGGTTGCGGGCCGAGCCAGGCGAATAGTTCGGCCGCCTGGCCGCTGTTGCCGTCGTGCATGGCGACGCTGGCCGCGATCCGTACCGACGCGGCCCGCACCGCAGGGTCCTCGGCGCTGAGCAGGGTGTCGGCCAGCGCGGCGGCCCCGGCACAGTCGCCGGACATCGCCAACGCGTCGGCCAGCGGCGCCGCCACGTTTGCCGCGCCCGCATCCATCGCCGCCTGATAGAGCCGCGCGGCTTCGTCGGGCTGACCGCGCAGCTGGGCCGCTTCCGTCGCCAGCACCGAGGCCAGTTGCGGGTCGCGTACGCCGTGCTCTGCCAGTTGCAACGCGAGACCTGTTGACAGTGTCGACATTTCGGCCTGCGAGCGGAGTAACGCGGATTCGATGTCGTGGTGGCGGACCGTGCCGACCAACTGGCCAAGTGCCCGGTGCACGGTGGCCAGAAAATAGGTGCCGTGTGAGGGGTCCAGCAGTCCGGTCGCGTGCGCGAGGTCGACCTGTGTGTGGGCATCGCCGATCCCGATCGACAGTGCGGCGGCCACATCGGCGGGGCCCAGCTCGGGGCTGAGCGAGGCGATCAGCATGGTCTCCAGGACTCGGTCGTCCAGGCTGCGCAACCGGTCGGTGAGCGCGAAGAACGCGGTCTGGGCGATCGCGGGCGCGGGCCCGGCAACGTCGGTCGCCAGGACGCTCTCGACCAGAAAGGGCAGCCCGGCGGTCGCCGCCATCACGTTCGTGACCGTCTGGGTGTCCTCGATGCCGACCTGCCCGCTCAGCTCGGCGCGCGACCAGGCACCCAGCGCGACGCGCGGGCGCTCCCGCTCGATGGTGGTGGCCAGCGCCCGCAAGCTGGGCCGGTGGTCGTGGCGCTCGGCCGCCACCACCAGCGTCACCGCTGGGTCGGCGGCACACTCGGTCAGCGCGTGAAGCTCCTCGTCGGCCAGTAGATGGGCATCGTCGATGACGATCGCCGACGCCGGATCGCCGGTAGCGGGCGGGCGGGTCAGCACCGCTGTCCCCGTCGCGCGCAGTGCATCGCGGACGGCGGCCAGCACTGTGCTCTTCCCGGTGCCGACGCCGCCGGTGACGAGGAGTTTCAGCGGTGTCTCCGGCGCGGCGACGAGCTCGCGCACCGCTTCCTGCGCCGCTGAAGGAACCTCAGACACGCGGACGCTTACCTCTGCGCGGGTTCCGGCGGCGCGGTGGCTCCGGTCAGGATCGTCGTCGGAGGTGCCGCCGTGGTGGTCGGCGGCGCAACGGTCGTGGTCGGCGGGGGTTGGGTGGTGGTCGGCGGTGCGGTGGTCGTCGTCGGCTGGGTCGTCGTCGTTGTGGTAGTCGGTGGCGTCGTGGTGGTGGTCGTGGTGGTTGTGGTTGTGGTGGTCGTCGTCGTGGGCGATGTCGTCGTTGTGGTGGTGGGGTTTGTCGTCGTCGTCGTAGTCGACGGCGGCGGAGGTGGCGGCACCAACGAGGTGGTGACTTCGCCGTTGGATCCGGTGACGGTGACGGTCTCACTGGTCGGCGGCACCGTCGTGGTGGACTGCCCCGGCAATGTGCTGGTCTCCGTAACGGGGGTGGTGTCGCTGCTGGTGCTGGTCAGTGTGATCGCCAGGCCGCCGATCGCCAGAAGTGCGGCGGCTGCGGCCGCACCGAACAACAGGGGCGGACGCTTGTACCAAGGCAGCGGCGGCGGGTCGGCGTCGAACGGAGCGTCCGGCTCTCTCTCGAACTCGACCGCGGGGCGCGCCGCGGTGCCGCCTTGGTTGACGTCGAAGGTGTAGTCCTCGCCGGAGTACGGCACCACCGGTTCGCCGGCAGGGGCCTCGTCGTCCTGCGACCAGGCGAGCGGAGCTGCTGCGGCGGACGGTGCCAGCCCCGTCGGAGCCAAATCTTCCGCGGACGCGGCCGGCGCGAGCCCAGTCGGGATGTCCGCCTCGGATACCGACTGCGCCAGCCCGGTGGGTGCGTCCGGTGCCGGGCCGCGCTCGGCGAGCACGGCGGCGCCGACGGCGGCGGTCAATGCCGGCTCGGGTGTCGTGACGACGGGTACGCGCAGCTGATCGGAGAGCTGCTGGGTGATCATCGGGATGGCCGCGCCACCGCCGAAGGACGCCACCGCAGCCAGGCTGGCTGCGGGAATCCTGTTGCGCTCCAGCACATCTCCGAGGGCGTCGAGGAAACCGGCCAGCGGCGCCTCGATCAGACTCTCCAGCTCGGCGCGGGTCAAGCGGACATCGGTTGTGCTGCCGGGCAATTCGGCGTGGATGACCGTGGCGGTCTCGGCGGACAGCCGTTCCTTGGCCGCTCGGCATTCCCCACGAAGCCGTGTCAACGCACCGACTGCGGCGGTGCCCGCGGGGTCAGCCAAGCCGGCGTCGGACATTCCGGCCAGCACATGATGGAGGATGGCCTGGTCGATCCCGTCGCCGGAGAACTCGCCGAAGCGGGTGACCTCCCCGATGGGCCGCAGATCGGCGCCCGCATCAGCCAATGCGATGGTGGTGCCGCTACCGCCGAAATCACACAGTGCGACAACACCTTCCGACGGCAACCCGGGGTCGCTCTGCAGCGCTGCCAGTGCGGTCTCAGCATCCGAGATCAGCTCCGGCGGTGCACCGTCGGAATACAACGACTGCTTCCCACGCAGCGCCGCCCGCAGGGCTCCCACGACGGCCGGGCCCCAATGGGCCGGTACCGCGATGGACACCTTCTGCGGCGCCCCCGCGCCTTCGCCGATTGTGCGTGCTATCGCCTCGAGTGCTTCGGCGGCCAGCACGTCACCGTGATGCGGTGAGCCGTCCTGCGCGACCAACGGCACCGGGTCGCCCACCCGCTCGACGAAACCCCACATCACCATGCCGCGTTCGGTCAGGTTGGTGTTCTCGCTCGGCAGGCCGACCTCGGGCGGTCGATGCTCGAAGAGGGTGAGCACCGAGCGGCGGGTGACCGGGGCCCGCCCCGTTCGTGCCGCCGACAGGTTGGTCAGCCCGATCGACAACCCCAGCGAGTCGCTCATGGGGCAAACCTTAGCGGCTCGCCACGGGGGATCCCGGCAAGCTGGCGGGCGATCCCCCTAAGGGTGCGGATCCCCTAACGGTGCACCCCCTAACGCAGGCGTCAAAAGAGTGGTATCGGCACCGATCACGAAGTGGTCTCGGCTGGATAGCATTTGGGAACCGACTGAACTGTCACTGTGAAATACCGGGTGCTGAGGGAGAAGACGTGTCATGGCAAACGAGCTACTCGACTTCGTGATGTCACTGGTGCGTGATCCCCAGGTAGCCGCACAGTACGCCGCCGACCCGGCGCAGGCCATTGCCAATGCGCATCTGACGGATGTGACCAGCGCAGATGTCAACAATCTGATTCCCATGGTGTCGGATTCGTTTGCTTCGTTCCCGGGAGCCGCGTCGGCGTTCGGCGGTGACTCCGGCGCCACCGATGGCAACGTCTGGACGAGCGGGGCAGCCACGGCCGCGTTCGACGCTTTCACCCCGCATCTGGGTGACCTGCCCGATCACGCGACCACGGCCCTGCACGATCTGTCCAGCAGCGTCATCGACACCCAGTCGCTGGACCAGTCGGTCGCCCAGGCGAACCCGTCTCAGCTGGTGTCCGACGTATCCGGCGGTAACGCTGTCGCCGGTCTGGAAGGTTTCGACCCGTCCACCCAACTGCACGAATTGGGGGTCGACCCCACCGCCATCGATCCGAGCGCCCTCGGCGTCGACGATCACGGAGTCTTCGACCAGTTCACCTCCGATGTCCACCACTTCGATGCCGACGCCTCGGGCTTCGACCTGCACAATTAGCTCCACCTAGGTAACAAGAACGCCGCCGGCCTGGTGCCGGCGGTGTTTTTTTGTTTCCCCCAACAACCCCCTAATCCCCTAATAGGGGGTCATCTGTGGCCCCTGGGGGCGGGCCGAAACGTACGGGTTCGCACCCCGTTTCCGGGGCTTCTGCGGATCCATAACGTGTATTTCAGATCGCCGGCCGGACCGGCGAGACCGAAAACCAGAAAGGCACTCACATGACCCTCATCGACTGGATCCTCAGCCTGTTCCGCAGCGAAGATGTCGCCCAGGCGTTCGTCGCCGACCCGGAGCAGACCCTGCGCGACGCCGGCTTCGCCGGTGTATCGGCCGCCCAGCTGGGTTCAGTCGCCGCGACCGCGGTACCTGGCCTGATGCTCGGCGGCGGTGACCCGATCGTCGGGCTGCAGCGCGCCGTGTCCAACCAGTACGGCTTTGCCCCGGCCGCTGATTACTCACCGCAGAACAACCTGCTGTCGCCGAGCTTCGCGCCGCAGACCAACACCGATCTGCTCAGCCACAACGACACTTCGCTGCTGAGCCCGGACCAGGCGGCCGGCGCCAACGCGCAGCAGGGTGCGTTCAACCTGGGCTTCGGCGACATCACCTTCGGCGACAAGACCACCAACACCGCCACCAACGGCGGCGTCGTGGTCGCCGGCGACAACAAGGGGGACATCGTCAGCGGCGACGGCGCTGTGCTCGGCAACAACAACGAGGTCAACAACGGCGACGTGCTGGCGGGCACCGGCTCCAACGTGGCGATCGGGCACAGCACCGTCGAGGACAGCGGCACCACCGCGACCGGCAACGGCACCGTCATCAAGGACAACGACGGGACGGTCCTGCATAACGTAGAAGCCAACGCCGCCAGCGGGGGGTCGGCCAGTGCCGGCAGCGGCGGTGGCCTGCTGGGGATCGGAGTGGGCAGCTCGCACGGCGGCAACGCCGGCGGCGGTGGAATCGTCATCAACAACCCCACCACCACCACAGCCAGTGGCAATACCACTGCCAGTGGCAACGGGAGCGGCAATGTGGTGGACACCTCGGCGCACACCACCGAGCATGTCTCGGTGGTCAACCACACCGACACCACTGTCGGGGTCGACGATCACGCCAACAGTCCGGCGCTGTTCGACACCGGCCTGGCGAGCAACAACTCTATGGACACCTCGCTGGATAACAGCCACGCGCTGTCGCTGGCGGGCAGCCACCCCGGGTTCTGATCATCGGCAGAGTTCGAGCGAGTCGGCGGGGACCTTCAGGGTCCCCGCCGTTTCGTGCGCCTACGGTGGATGGGCGGCGGGGTTTGGAAAGACAGATGGGACACCACAGTGACGCAACCGGATGACCCGCGCCGGGTAAAGGTGATCGTCGAGCTGATCGAGCACACCAGCCGCATTGCCGAGCTCAACGAGCGCGGCGATCTGCGGCAACGACTGGACGCCGCGCACAAGCGGATTCTCGACCCCCAGATCAGGGTGGTGATCGCGGGTCAGCTCAAACAGGGCAAAAGCCAGCTGCTGAACTCGCTGCTCAATCTGCCGGTAGCCCGGGTCGGAGATGACGAGACGACCGCCCTGGCCACCATCGTCACGTTCGGCGAACCGGCGTCGGCCGATCTCGTCGTCGAACCGCGTCCAGGCGCCTCGGAACCTGAAGTCATCAACATCCCGATCGCCGATATCAAGAACGACCTGCGTCGGGCACCGCAGGCCGGCGGCCGGGAGGTGATCCGCGTCGAGGTCAAGGCGCCGAGCCCCCTGCTCAAGGGCGGGCTGGCCTTCGTCGACACCCCCGGCGTGGGTGGGCACGGCCAACCGCACCTGTCGGCGACGCTCGGGCTGCTACCGGATGCCGATGCGATGCTGATGGTCTCGGACACCAGCCAGGAGTTCACCGAACCCGAGATGCGGTTCATCCGCCAGGCCTACGAGATCTGCCCGGTCGGGGCGATCGTCGCCACCAAGACCGATCTCTATCCCTACTGGCGCCAGATCGTCGAGACCAACGCCGGCCATCTGCAGCGGGCCGCAGTGGCGATGCCGATGATCCCGGCGTCGTCGCTGCTGCGCAGCCACGCCGTCCAGCTCAACGACAAGGAACTCAACGAAGAGTCGAACTTCCCGGCGATCGTGCGGTTCCTGTCCGAGAAGGTGCTCTCCCGGGAGAACGACCGAGTGCGCGAGCAGGTACTCGGCGAGATTGCCGCCGCCGCAGAACATCTCACGCTGGCGGTCAGCTCGGAGCTGTCGGCCATCAACGATCCCGATGACGCGCGGCGGCTCACCGAAGATCTGGAGCGACGTAAGCAGGAGGCCCAGGATGCTTTGCAGCACACCGCGTTATGGCAGCAGGTGCTCAACGATGGCATCTCGGATCTGACTGCCGACGTGGACCACGATCTGCGTTCTCGATTCCGGGCCATCACCAATCACAGCGAGAAGGTGATCGACGCCTGCGACCCGACGCAGCATTGGGCCGAGATCGGCGCTGAGGCCGAGGACGCGGTGGCCACCGCCGTCGGCGATAACTTCGTCTGGGCGTATCAGCGGGCCGAGGCGCTGGCCAGTGAGGTGGCCAAGACCTTCGTCGAGGCGGGGCTGGACGCCGTCCAGATGCCCGAGGTCAGCGCGCGTGAAATGGGTGCCGGCTTTGAGGGGCTGAAATCGCTGGCAAAGTTGGAGTCCAAGCCGATTGGCAAGGGGCACAAAGCAATTACCAGTATGCGTGGGTCATACGGCGGGGTGCTGATGTTCGGCATGCTGACCTCCGTCGCCGGCCTGGGCATGTTCAACCCGCTGTCGTTGGGGGCCGGCCTGTTGCTGGGCCGCAAGGCCTACAAGGAAGACATGGAAAACCGGATGCTGCGGGTCCGCAACGAGGCGAAGACCAACCTGCGCAAGTTCGTCGAGGACGTGTCGTTCGTCGTCGGCAAGGAATCTCGGGACCGACTCAAGGGCATCCAGCGTCAGTTGCGCGACCACTACCGCGAGATCGCCAACCAGACCACCCGCTCACTCAACGAATCGCTACAGGCCACCCTTGCCGCGGCGCGGATGGAAGAGAACGAGCGCAACTCCAGGATCCAGGAGCTGGAACGTCAGCTCAACATCCTCACCCAGGTCACCGACAACGTCGAGAAGCTCAGGGTGTCGACGGTGCCGACGGCGCTGTGAAAGGCCGGGTGCCGGGATAACGGGGGTCGCGGGTCGTCGTGTTCAGCCCGGGGGAGTCAGAGGGCGTGTCGGTGCCCGATGTCGTCTCGCCCGGAACCCCGATCTCCGTGGTCGACAATCGGCTGGTGGGGAAGGTCGTCGACGATTCTGAGGGCGTGATCACGAACGGCTGCGTCGTGCGGAGCGTCTGCTCGGTGGTCACTGGGGTGGTGTAGACGGTGGTGTCCGGCTGACTCCAATTGTCGGACATCTGCACGACGGCGACGACGAGCGCACCGATCAACACCAGACCCGCGACGCCTGCGGAGAAGATGGCCGCGGGCGTGCGGTACCAAGGCTCATTGTCTGCGGGCACGGGCGCCGATACTACTTGGAGGCTGCAGCAAGGTGCGGGCCGTAAACTCCACGGTCAATGAGCACGAGCGATCAGGTCCGCGCCATTCTCGGCGGCACCATCCGCGCCTACCAGGGTGAACCCGCGTTTCGGGAGCGCCCGGATGTCTTCAACGAGCTGGAGGCAATCGGCTGGCGGCTGAACCAGCCGATTCGCATCGCGCTCGCGGGCACGCTCAAGGCCGGCAAATCGACGCTGGTCAATGCGCTGGTCGGCGAGAACATCGCTCCCACCGATGCGACCGAGGCCACCAGGATCGTCACCTGGTTCCGGCACGGCCCGACGCCGAAGGTGACCGCCAATCACTACGGCGGGCGCCGCAGCTACGTGCCGATCACCCGTGAAGGCGGCGGACTGACGTTCGACTTCGGCTCGCTGGATCCCAACGATGTCGCCGGCCTCGACGTCGAGTGGCCCGCTACCGAACTGATCGACGCCACGATCATCGACACACCTGGAACGTCATCGCTGTCGCGTGATGTCTCCGAGCGCACCCTGCGGCTGTTGGTGCCCGAGGACGGAGTGCCCCGAGTGGATGCGGTGGTCTTCCTGCTGCGCACGCTCAATGCGGCGGATATCGCGCTGCTCAAGCAGATCGGCGAGCTGGTCGGCGGGGCGTCGGGCGCGCTGGGTGTGATCGGGGTGGCGTCGCGGGCCGACGAGATCGGGGCCGGCCGCCTCGATGCCATGCTGTCGGCGAACGACGTGGCCAAACGATTCACCAGCGAAATGGACAAGACGGGCATCTGCCAGGCGGTGGTGCCTGTTTCGGGCCTGCTGGCATTGACCGCGCGGACGCTACGGCAGAGCGAATTCGTCGCGCTCGAGAAGCTCGCGGGTGTCGATGCCGCCGAGCTCAACAAGGCGATGCTCAGCGTGGACCGGTTCGTGCGCGAGGACAGCACGTTGCCGGTCGACGCGCCCACGCGCGCGCAGCTTCTCGACCGGTTCGGCATGTTCGGTATCCGCATCTCTATCGCGGTGCTGCGCTCGGGGATCGGTGACTCGGTGGCGTTGGCCGAGGAGCTGCTGGAACGCAGCGGGTTGGTGGCGTTGCGCGATGTCATCGACCAGCAGTTCGCCCAACGCTCCGAACTACTCAAGGCGCACACCGCGTTGCTATCGCTACGGCGGTTCGTGGAGTTGAACCCGATTCGGGCGACGCCGTACATTATCGCCGATATCGATCCACTGCTTGCCGATACTCACGCGTTCGAAGAGCTCCGCCTGCTGAGTCAATTGCGTTCGCGGCCAACGACGTTCAACGATGACGAGATCGCCTCGCTGAGACGGATCATCGGCGGCTCGGGGACGGACACCGCCAGCCGGCTGGGCCTGACGCCCGAGGAGCCCTACGACGGTCCGCGAGCGGCGTTCGCCGCGGCGCAGCGCTGGCGGCGGCGTGCCGAACATCCGCTCAACGACCCGTTCACGACACGGGCCTGCCGCGCCGCGGTACGCAGTGCCGAGGCACTGGTGGCGCAATACGCGTCGCGCGGCTACTGATCAACCCTGTTTACTGACCTCCGCCACCGGAACCGGGCTGCGGGAAGAGTGTCGGGAACCGGCGCGACGGCGAGACCGTAACCGTCTCGGTGACCGTGCTGGTGCTGGTCGTCGGAGGCGTCGTCGTAGTCGTGGTGGTTGTCGTGGTCGGCTCGGTGGTGGTGGTGGTGGTGGTCTCCGACGGCGCCTCGGTGGTGGTACTGGCCGGCGATTCCGTGACCGTCTCTGTCGAGCCGGGTCCAGGTGCCACTGGCGCCGTACCGGAATCGGACGCCGACGTCGCCGCCGTGGTGCTGGAGGTTGCAGATGTGGTGGTGCTGCTGGTGCCGGTGGTGCTCGACGAACCGCTGGTCAACGAGATGATCGCGTAGACCGCGAGCGCCAGGATGATGACCGCGACCGCGCCGAGCCCGACCAGTGCGGCCGGCTTGCGGTACCACGGTGTCGGTGGCGCGGGGACTGGGCCGGTGCCGTATTCCGGCTGGTAGCCGTAGCCGGTCTGGCCGTAATCAGGCTGCTGCGGAGTCTCGCTGTACGCCTGGCCACCGGTACTGCCGTAGTTGGCGTACTGGGTCGGCTCACCGTAGATATCCGGGTCGTCGGGGTTTCCGTTCTGCGCCACGGGGATCGATAGTAACGCGGGTCATTGCTGGCCGGGCTGACCGGGGAAAGCCGGGCGATGCGACGGCCGCACGACAATGTCCGGTCCGCGGGTCTGCGGCGTGGTGACATTCGGCCGGTCGTTGCCGTTGTTCTGCGGGTATTGCGGGTAGTAAGGCCGCGAGTTGCCGGTCTCCGGGGGAGGCGGTGGAGGTGGCGGTGGTGGAGGTGGCGGTGGCGGTTCAATCGCCGACGCCGTCGTCGTCGGGGTGGCCGACGTGGTGGCGAGAGTCGTCGAGGTGTCCGTCGTCGGCTCGTCGGAACTGTTCCAGCTACCGGACACCAGCAGCACGGCGGCGATGATCATGGCGATGACGGCAAGCCCGATGGCGCCCATCGCGATGATTGCGGATCGTGTTCGATACCAAGGTGCTTCGGCCCGATAGGCACCCGGCGCGAACGGATCGAAATCGTCGTATGGCCGTGGCGGCGTGAACGGCGGCGGTTCGCGCCAGGGCTCGCGGCCAGACGTGCCTACGGCGCGCAGTGTCGGGTCGGTCGGGGAGTCGTCGTCGTACGGGTTGTCGGAGGTGTCGCGTTTCGGGCTGGTGTCGCGGAAGAAGAAGTCCTGGAGAGGCGGGACTTCCTCGTCGGGCACGCCGCCGAAGACAGGGTCTTCGATCACCGGGGCCGTCGGCGTTTGGAAGACATACGCCGACGCCTGCGCAGTGGGCTCCGGTTCGGGTGCCTCGACATGCGCAAGTGGTGGCGCCGGTGGCGGCGGTGGCGCCTCATCTACGGCGGGAGGTTCTTCGTAGGTCGGTGCCGTTTCGAACGTGGCACTCCCGAAAAAGCCCGTTGGGCTGCTCGTATACCGCTCGTCGGAGAAGAATGCGGTGGACGCTTGGCTCTGTTCAGCCGTGCCAGCGCCGGTTTTTGTACCGGCTAGGTCGTCGCGAGACGGCCTCTCACCGGCGGATGGATCGGCGGAAACGTCGTCCTCATAGCGGCTGCCGGTGAAGAAACCGGCAGCCTCAGGGGGATCGTATTTCGCCACAGCTACTGATTTTAGCGGTGCCGCCTGCGCAGATGCGGGAGATGCGCGGTTAGCCCAGTTGTTTCACCACGCCGTCGGCGAAGAGCTCGAGGTGATCGAGGTCGGCCATATCCAGCACCTGCAGATAAACGCGCTGCACGCCGGCGTCGCCGAACATGCCCAGCTTGTCGACAATCTCTGCGGGTGTCCCGACCAGCGGGGTGTTGGTCTGCAGTTCGTCGACCTCCCGGCCGATCGTCGCGGCGCGTCGCGCGACCTCCGCATCATCGCGGCCCGCGCACAGCACGAAACAAGCCGAGTACGTCATCGAATCCGCCGATCGTCCGGCATCCGAGACCGCGGTGGCGACCCGCTCGTACTGCGTCTTGATGACGTCGAGACCCGAGAACGGGATGTTGAACTCCGTGGCGAATCCCGCCGCGAGGGCGGGCGTCCGTTTGGCGCCCTGGCCCCCGATGATGATCGGCGGGTACGGCCGCTGCGCGGGCTTGGGAAGCGCCGGCGAATCGACGATCGAGTAGTGCTTGCCGGTGTAATCGAACTTCTGGCCTTCGGGCGTCGACCACAGACCGGTCAGGATCTCGAGCTGTTCGGTCAGCCGCTCGAACCGCTCGCGCAGCGCCGGAAACGGGATGGCGTAGGCGGCGTGTTCTTCGTCGAACCAACCCGCACCGATACCGAGATCGACTCGGCCACCGCTCATTTCGTCGACCTGAGCCACCGAGATGGCTAGCGGTCCGGGATGGCGGAATGTGGCCGAGGTCACCATGGTGCCCAGCCGGATACTCGTCGTCTCCCGGGCAATGCCGCCGAGAGTCACCCAGGAATCCGTCGGCCCCGGCAGTCCGTCGCCGCTCATCGCGAGGTAGTGGTCGGAGCGGAAGAATGCTGAATAGCCCAGCGATTCAGCTGCTTTGGCGACGGCTAGTTGGTCGGCGTACGAGGCGCCCTGCTGAGGTTCGACGAATACCCGGAAATCCACGCAGTCAGCTTAGGCCGGATTGCTCGGCTCCTCAGCGGACTCGTTCCTCGCCCGCATCGGTCGCCGGGCGGCGCGCTAGAACGATTCCACGCCTTCGACCCGAACGAACATTCCGTGACCCGTCCTGTCGTTGGTGAACCTGGTGCCCGCTTCCTCGGCGGCGATGGTCCAACCCTGTGCTTCGTAGGTTTGGTAGTCCAACGTGACCACTGGGATGTTGCCGAGATTGCCGACAACCCACTTCATGTTTCCGCTGGAGGTGATGCTGACGCCGTTGGCCTGTTCACCGTCGATGGTCGGGGAATTCTTGAACTCGGTTTCACAGCCGACGGCCTCGCTGTTGAGCTGGCAACGGGTCTTGCCTGATTTGGTCTCGATGTAGACGTAGCCCTGGTCGTTGGGGGGCAGGGTTCCGACAGGCGGAGCGGCGACGGGGGTCGACGGCGACGGCGGTGGCAGCGGGTTCGCGGGCGCGGCGGTCGGCGTCGACAGCGACGGGCGCGGCGTCGGGAAATCAGGCTCTGCCTGGGTGCCGCAACCCGGGCAAGATGCGGTGCCGTCGGTGGTGTTGCTGCAGCCGGCCAATGCGGCCGCAGCCACCAGTGCAGCGCTTGCGAACGCAAGTCGTGTCTTCTCCGATACCCGCACTAAATCTCCCTAAGCCGTGTGGTCCAAGGTACCCAGCGTGTGACGCGAGTTAAACCCGTGGCCATTGATGTTTATGAAGATGTGAGGTTGCCCGCGAAGCGGCAGCTAGATTCGGGTCATGGCCAACTCCAGCGGACTGCTGCTCAATCCGAACACCCACGACCCACAGCAGTTCGACGCCGAGACACGACGCCAGCTCAAAGCCCTGATCGAATGGTTCGAAGCGCGCGGCAAGACGAAGCTACTCCAGGATGACCTGGAAGCGGCGTGGGTGACGGACTTCCTGGAGTTCATCAAGCACGAGCGCATCTTCGCGACCTTCCTGACCCCGTCCGAATATGCCGACGGCGACCCGAACAAGCGCTGGGACACCTCGCGCAATGCCGCGCTGAGTGAAATCTTCGGGTTCTACGGCTTGGCCTATTGGTACGCCGAGCAGGTCACCATCCTGGGGCTCGGGCCGATCTGGCAGAGCAATAACAAGGAGGCCATGCGGCGGGCTGCTGACCAACTGGAGGCGGGCGGGGTGATGGCGTTCGCGCTCTCCGAACGTGACCATGGCGCCGACATCTACAACACCGACATGCTGCTCACGCCCTCCTCGGAACAGGGGATCGCGTTCCGGGCGTCGGGGGAGAAGTACTACATCGGCAACGGCAATGTGGCAGGGATGGTTTCGGTGTTCTCCCGCCGCACCGATGTCGAGGGCGCTGACGGCTACGTGTGGTTCGTCGCCGACAGTTCCCACGAGAACTACGAATTGATCGGCAACGTCGTGCACGGCCAGATGTATGTGAGCAACTTCCGGCTCGACGGCTATCCGGTGCGCGAAGAAGATATCCTCGACACCGGCCCCGATGCGTTCTCGGCGGCACTCAACACTGTCAACGTCGGCAAGTTCAATCTGTGTAGCGGGTCGATCGGCATGTGCGAACACGCCTTCTACGAGGCGATCACGCATGCGAACAACAGGATCCTCTACGGCAACCCCGTGACCGATTTCCCGCATGTGCGGGCGAGTTTCGTCGATGCCTACGCCCGGCTGATCGCGATGAAGTTGTTCAGCGACAGGGCAATTGATTATTTCCGGAGCGCCAGCCGGGAAGATCGTCGCTACCTTCTGTTCAATCCGGTGACGAAGTCGAAGGTCACGTCCGAAGGCGAAGTCGTTGTCACTCTGCTGCAAGATGTTCTGGCAGCCAAGAGTTTTGAGAAGAACACTTATTTCAGTGAGGTCGCTCGACTCATCGGTTGCCTGCCCCGCCTGGAGGGCACCGTGCACGTCAACGTCGCGCAGATCCTGAAGTTCATGCCGAACTACATGTTCAACCCGGCCGAGTATCCGGCGATAGGTACCCGCGACGATCCGGCCGACGACGTGTTCTTCTGGGGCCAAGGTCCGGCGCGGGGCGCCTCCAAGGTGCAGTTCGCGGACTGGGCGCCGGTTTACGAAAAGCATTCGGACATACCGAATGTGGCCCGGTTCTACGACCAGGTGCTGGCATTACGTGAGCTGCTTACGGTCGCCGCGCCGGACGCCGATCAGCAGGCCGACCTCGACTTCGTACTGGTAGTCGGGCATCTGTTCACCCTCGTTGTCTACGGTCAGTTGATTCTGGAACAAGCTGAGCTCATCGGACTGGATCGCGATCTTGTCGACCAGATCTTCGACTTCCAGATCCGGGACTTCTCTTCCTACGCTGTTGCCTTGCATGGCAAGCCGAGTTCGACTCAGGCGCAACAGGACTGGGCGCTCGCCGCGGTGCGTAAGCCGGCTGTCGACGCCGAGCGGTTCGGCCGGGTATGGGAGCAGGTCAAGGCCTACGACGGGGCCTATGAGATGCGCCCGTAGTTGCGCGCACAAAGGTGACTACTGCTAGTGCCAGCCTCAACCTAGAATCACTGCACAGTTGATCTGCTGAGCAGGAGGGGCCGTGGGCGACATATTCAAAGTGGACGTGGACGCGCTGAAACGTGCTGGTTCTACGGTTGCCGAGCAGGCGACCAACCTGTCGACTTCGCATCGTCAGTCGATGATCGATCTCAGTGATTCCGAATCAGGCTCGGTCGGTTCGTCCGCGGACGCACTGGTTGGCATGGCCAGCGAGTGGCAGCAGATCGCCGACAAGCACACGAAGGCTATCGATGATCAGGCCACTGCCATGCACGGCTCAGCGGACATGTTCGCCTTCATGGAAGAGCAAGCGGCGCAGAAGCTTAAGGCGATCGGCGACCAGGCCGACGGTGTGAACGTCGACCTGTAGGTCGCTACTGACTCTGGGCAGGCCAGCCGGGTGAGGCGGGGAGGGTCGGGAAGTCCGAGCGTGGGCGGTCCGCTGAAGTGAGATATTCGCGGCGGTCGAGCGGCTCGGGCGATTTCGTTGTACAGGCGTCGAGGTCCTGGGTGTACTCCGGCCACTCCGATTGGAGGTCCGTCGAACCCGCCGGATGGAGACTCCCGATTACCCGCCATTGGCCGAAGATATCGATAAACGGATAGTTCGACGGCCCGCGTTGTGGTGGTAAGACCTGCGGTGCAGGGGGCGTCTGCAGGTCGACTCGGTTGACGTAAACGCCGGTATACGGCGGCGGGTTGCCTTTGATCCGGTATTGGGCATTCGGCTGCGCTAGGGCCGTTCCGACGGTCCAGTAGCAAGATATGACCGCGACATCGCGTCCGGTCTGGTCGATACGCAGGATGTGCTCCTGAGCAGTGCCCACTCTGGGAGTGGGGTCGGGGTCAGGCTCGGGCCAGAGGGCGATTGTCGAACGCGGAGCGGAGCCAACGGGTTGATTTTTGTCGACCGCACGATCGAAACCCGGGTATAGGTAGTCCAAACTGCCGCCGAAAGACGCGACTAGGTAGGACTCGGTATAGGCTCGCGCGACGACGGCGGGGCCAGCTTGAAGGTCAATGCCCGGTTCGGCGGTCCAGACGTAGTGGAAGTCCGACAAGGTGGCGGGCCAGCGGTCGGGCAGTTTGTCGGCCGTCGGGTTTGGTTGAGCAGTGCAGCCGGCTATCAATGCTGCCGTTATCAGGCCGATTAGAAAAAGCCATGACCTCACTTTTCAGGCTCCGGTCGCTGCACGGCGTTCGGGTCGGCGATAACGGCGTTGTACTGGGAGGCCATGTTCTGTTGCTGATCGATGATTCCAGGTACTGCAGGTGTCAATGGCCAAGTTGAAGTATCCGTTGGTGGCCGGATAAATGTATCCACCCCGTGCGGTGATTCTTAGGTCGGTGTGGGTTTGTCCTTCCGGTGT
>NZ_JACKTY010000033.1:0-235 GCF_025822605.1 Mycolicibacterium komossense
CAAAGGCCGACCCAGCCAGGAACAGGTTCAGACTGATCGCCGCACCCCCGCCCAGCGCCAGCATGACGCACTGACGGCGATGGGCCGCAACACCCTGTNCTCNGGAGAACTGGGTAGCCACCACGGGCTGCCCGTCACCATCGTGGTGTCCACCACCCTCACAGAACTCGAATCCGGGGCTGGGCTGGCGGTCACCTCGGGTGGGACCCGGATGCCGATGACCGACGTCGTCCGG
>NZ_JACKTY010000033.1:284-489 GCF_025822605.1 Mycolicibacterium komossense
CTGGACTTGGGTCGCAGCAAGCGGATCGCCTCGGCCGATCAGCGGATCGTCCTGCACGCCAAAGACCGCGGCTGCACATTCCCCGGCTGCACCGTCCCCGGGTTCCTCACCGAAGTCCACCACGCCGAATGCGACTGGGCCGATGACGGCCACACCAACATCAACGACCTCACCCTGGCCTGCGGCCCCCACAACCGCCTCGTCA
>NZ_JACKTY010000033.1:508-415236 GCF_025822605.1 Mycolicibacterium komossense
CGCAAAGACGGCCGCACCGAATGGATCCCACCACCACACCTCGACACCGGCCAAGGCCGCATCAACAAACACCACCACCCCGAGGAACTCCTCCACCCCGAAGCAGACGACGACGGTGCGGCAGAGTGAACCGCCGCGCGCATCAGCGGGCCAGGTCTCACTGGCCGAAGGCGGCATGTTGCGGGCGGGCACCTGGAACTGGCGATCCGCCAGATCTGGTGCTAGCCCGTCACAGTTGCCGTCGTCGGCCCGCTGCTGGCGGGTCCAGTTCCGCAGCGTTTCGGTGTACACCCCTAACCCGTGTGTGGACGCCGCCGTGATCGACGAACGCCTACATGGGGTGAAACCCAAGCTCGCACTTGAATGCCGTTGCTGCGAATTACTTTTCGTTGTGCGCAGTCGGCAGAGTGCCATCGGGATCGATGATGACCTGACGGCCCGTCCTACCATCAACGGGCCGTCGGCGAGCCCGCTCCCGTGGCCGGGCTATGGCCTCGGCGGACCGGGCTTTGGCCACGGCCGCCGCGACATCGCCGGCCGGCACGGCCATCAGCCGCGAGACCGCGGCATCCGCTGTTCGTGGTCAGGCCATGAGACGTCCATGTGTTCGGGCGTGTAGGTGCGGACCTGGTTTCGCCCGGCTTGCTTCGCTTCGTACATCGCGATGTCGGCTCGTCGCAGACCTTCGCCGAGGGCATCGGTCGAGGCGACGCGCAGGATCTCCGCGGCTTCCAGGCTGGCGACTCCGACGCTGGCGGTGACGCGTTGCCCGTCGACGCCGTCTGCCACCGCGACACGGATCGCATTGGCAACACTGACGTTGACGTCCGGTGGACCCGCTATAAGTAGGACGAACTCGTCGCCGCCGCTGCGGGCGATGGTGGCAGTGGCACCGGCCACGCGCCGCAACTGGTCGCCGACTAGACACAGCACCGCATCGCCCGTTTCATGGCCGTGGTTGTCGTTGATGGCCTTGAAGTGATCAAGGTCGACCACGATGAATCCCACATCCAGCGAAGGTGACATTCCCAGGAGTTGTTCTGACCAGAGTGCAAGGCCGCGTCGATTGAGCAGGCCCGTCAACGGGTCGCAGGTAGCGTTGTCGAGCTGCGTGTTGAGTGCACATTGCACGCCGCGAGTGAAGCCGTGCAACATCCCGAGTGTGCTATTCGCGCATAAGACCGACACGATCCATCGCGCAACGACACCTGCTGCATCGTGATGTCCCTGCCGCCAGGTAAGCGCAGCAAGAACGGTGACTATTAGTGTGACGAACACGGCGTGGGCGATGACTTCTCTTTTGCTGGCGAAGGTTGCGGCGTAAATTCCGATAATCGCAAATAGTGCTGCCCCGTACATCGCCGCTTCGGCGTCGGTGAAGGTGAAGAGCGCAGCACCCAGGCCGATATCGCCATAACAGACAAAAGCTCTCGGCAACATATGGCGCCGATCCGTGTGCCGGAGCCGCCACAGCCTGTCCAGCCGCGTCCGAAAGATGAGGGAACTGACGGGAATGGTCGTCGCATAGATCGCAATCACGATGAATCGCCGCGTTAGTGAGTGTGGGCCTTCGATGGACATCGCGGCAACGACACCTACCAAGGCGAACGACGGCACCAATGTTGCGGTGGTCCGACGAATTAGACGCTCCGGCAGGGCCGCCAAGGCGCGAGAGTGGACGTGACGCGGTCTCGGGCGCCGGGCGTTACCGGCGATCTGCAGATCCTGTGGATCGCCGCGACCGCTCTGTTCTCCAGCGGACATGTTGCGCCCCACCTCGTTTCCAGCTGTGTCGAACATGGAGGTTGTAAAGGCGTTGGCTGGCTTCCCCGACACATATTGGTTTGCCCGCCAATTCCGCCCGAATCGGGACCTCACTCACTACTGCGCGCAGGCGCTCTACCCTTGCCGTGGGATAGCAGCCGGATTGCGTGTGCGATGCGGACGAGGAGCCAGCGGCCGTGGTGATCCGCTAAGCGCCGTTCACGGCTCAGATCGAGACACGTTGCGCGCCAGGCCAGATGGCCAGTGCGGCCGGGGACGCGCAAAACACCTCCTCAGCCTGATGTACTTCCATGTCGATGCTCCCCAGCCCCTCTTCTTGGTGAGCTCGACAGCTCACCGTGAGGACTCGGCCGGTATCGGGATCGACCTGTTCAGGTTCGATCGTCAGCGAAGTGATCAACGTGAACCCGGCGCCGGTGGGCAGGTAGAACGTGAGATCTCGGCTGGTCAGCGCGCCGCCGTTGGTCACGACATAACCGTCGCCGCTGGGGTACAGGGCCTGCCCGACCATCTGCGTTCGTTCGAAGTGGGAGCTATCGCCGGCGGCCCGCCACACGGAGAACCGGGTGTTGGGACTCCCGTTGAATCGAGTCTGTCCCATCGGGATGATGATCTCGTCGCGGCCGTCGCCGTCGATATCCTCCAGCCCGACACCTGCCGGGCTGGTCGGTTCGAGCAGCTCGTCGATCGTCTGGACTAGGGCGCCAGTAGGGTCGGTGACGCTGATCTTCACTGCCATGAGTGGCTCCGCGTCATCGGGGGACCAGTAACTGACATCGAAGGTCAGGCCGAGCCGATCATGAGAGTGCATCCGGCAATTCGGGTGCCCCTGCGGGGTTGCTGGGTTGATCATCACGGTGGTCTGCACACACGACGGCAGACCACCGTCGGCTGCGGCCGGAGGACACGAGCAGCCTGCTGCGGCGATCGCCAGCGCGGCGCCAAGAGCTGCGTGCCTGTTCATGTGGCGCACAGTACCCCTGTTGACTCCACCGTACCGGAAGTACACGATACTAAATGTATGACATACTTTGGGTATCGGCTCGCCGGCGCGTCGGCAGGGATGGAGCATCAGGAATGGGTCCAGTTTCGAAGATGACGAGCCCGGGGGGCATCGCCGAATGCGGGGCCGCCGACATCACCGAACGTATCGTCCGTAACGGCGATATCGAGATCGCGGTGTACGAGCAAGGTCACCGCGGCGGTGAGACCATCGTGTTGCTCCACGGCTGGCCCGACACGCACCACCTCTGGGATGGGGTGACGCCGCTGCTGACCGAACGCTTCCACGTTGTGTCGGTTGATAATCGCGGACATGGCAAGTCGACGAACCCGAAGAGTTTCCGCAACTTTGCACTTGCCGCGCTCGCCAGCGACTACATGGCCGTCATCGACGCAGTCAGCCCGGGCAAGCCGGTCCATGTGCTCGCCCATGACTGGGGCAGCGTCGCCGCATGGGAGGTTGTGTGCGACGAGTGGGCGCAACGCAGGATCGCCTCGTTCACCTCGGTAGCGGGCCCGAATATCGCGCACGTCGGCATGTGGGCACGCAACCGGCTGTCGCGGCCGACCCCGAAGAACCTGGGGTTGGTGCTGGCACAGCTAGTCTCTTTCGGCTACATGTTCTACTTCATGCTGCCGCTGCTTCCGAAGGCCATGTTTGCTCTGACGATCAACGAGAAGCGTTGGCGTAAAGGCCTTTCCCGCGCCGAAGGTGTCGCACCGGAGGAGATCTTCCTCGGCGCCACATTCAAAAAGGACATCGGAAACGGTCTCCGGATCTACCGGGCCAATGTCCTTGCCGTCCGGCAGCGGCAGGAGCGGTTCACCCGCGTTCCGGTACAGGTGATCGTCGGCACCCGCGATCCCGCCGTGCGACAGGCCAGCTACACCGACGCCCTCAACTGGGCACCCGCGGTCTGGCGGCGCGTGGTCAAAGGTGGACACTGGCTGCCGTTCTCGCATCCGGAGCTGCTGGCGACGGCAGCGGCCGAACTGGTCGACGCCACCTCGGGCCTGCCTCCTGCGAGGGGGCTGCGCCGCGCCGAAATGGGAAGGCAGCGAAAGCCTTTCGAAGACCAATTGTTGGTGATTACCGGCGGGGGCAGCGGAATCGGACGGCAGACTGCGCTGGCGTTCGCACGCGACGGTGCCGAGGTCGTGGTCTCCGACGTCAACCTGGTCTCGGCCAAGGAGACCGCTGCGCTGATCAGCGATGCCGGTGGCACCGCATACGCGTATCAATTGGACGTCGCCGACGAGCAAGCGGTCATCGCCCACGCCGGCGAGGTCGAGGCGATTCACGGGGTACCCGACATCCTGATCAACAACGCCGGCGTCGGGGCGGCGGGTGCGTTCTTCTCGACTCCATCCGATCAGTTCAAGCGGGTGCTCGACATCAATCTGTACGGGGTGGTCAACGGATGCCGCGCTTTCGGGCCCGGGATGGCCGCCCGCGGTCTCGGCGGCCATATCGTGAATCTGTCCAGCATGGCCGCGTACACACCCCAGCAGGGCTTCACCGCGTACTCGACCAGCAAGTCCGCGGTGTTTATGTTTTCCGATTGCTTGCGCGCCGAGCTCGCCTCCTCCGGGGTCTCCGTTGCCACGATCTGCCCGGGGATCGTCGCGACCAACATTATTCGCAACACCGTCGTGTCCGGCCTGTCCGGCGAGCAGGCGGTGAAAAAGCTTGCGGCCGTGGACCGGGCCTACAAGTTGCGTCGTTACGGACCGGGCAAGGTGGCCCAGCAGATCGTCAAAGCCGTCAAAAAGGACAAGGCGGTCGTTCCGGTGACACCCGAAGCAGCCCTCCAGTACCGGCTCAGCAGGTTCGCGCCGGGCCTGGTGCGGCTGGTCGCCAAGACGGCTTCCCTCGGCTGACCCATTGCGGACTTCAGTCCGTCGAATCCGGACGGCCCCGCAAGTTCCGTGTGGGAAGCAGTCCTTTCGCCGCTGCGCACTATGCGGTACCGTCAGTATGACGTACTGAGTGTTACATGATTCTATCCAGTCGTTACGAGGGGAAACACGCAAGATGAGCGTTGAATGCACCATCGATCGGCCTGTCCTGCTGAGCGAAGTCGGCGCGTCGTCGGTACGCGGCAGCACGATCGGCGATCGTGAAAGAGCTGCGCAGCGGTTGTTGCGTGCAGTGCGCGACGTTATCGCCGCCGAGAAGGCCGGATCACGATGACCACCGCCGAGTCCCACGTGCAAATCACGACTGACGCCGAGCCGGGCTCCGACAAACCGCCGCTGCGCACCAGGGCCCTGATCATCGGCACGGGGTTCTCCGGCCTCGGCATGGCCGTCGCTCTGGCGAGGCAAGGCATCGAGCACGTCATCCTCGAGAAAGCCGACGAGGTCGGCGGCACCTGGCGCGACAATACCTACCCCGGCGCCGCCTGCGACGTGCCTACGCATCTGTACTCGTTCTCCTTCGAGCCGAAGTCGGACTGGAAAAACCTCTTCTCGTTGCAACCCGAAATCTTCGACTATCTCAAGGGTGTCGCCGACAAATACGATGTGCGTCGCCGCATCACGTTCAACGCCAAGGTCGAGCGGGCCTACTGGGACGAAGACGATTACAGCTGGCATGTCTTCACCGAATCGGGCCAGCAGTACATCGCGCAGTTCCTGATCTCGGGGGTCGGTGCACTACACATTCCGAGCACTCCGGATATCGACGGGCTGGATCAGTTCTGCGGCAAGGCCTTCCACTCCTCGCAGTGGGATCACGAGTTCGACCTGACCGGCAAGAAGGTCGCCGTGGTCGGAACCGGAGCCAGCGCTATCCAGCTGGTACCGGAGATCGTCGATCGCGTGGGGGAGCTGCAGCTCTACCAGCGCACCCCGGCCTGGGTACTGCCCCGTACGAACATCACCTACCCCCAGCTGCTCCAACGGGCTTTCAGGTTCATTCCGGGTCTGCGGGCCGGATATCGGGCAGGTCTGTATTGGGGTGCGGAAAGCCTCGCATATGCCATGAACAAGCGGCCGGTGCTGCTCAAGGCCGTTGACTTCTTGGGTAAGCGCTACATTCGTAGCCAGATCTCTGCCCCGGAGGTACGGCGCAGGCTCACCCCGGACTACCGCGCCGGCTGCAAGCGACTGCTCGGCTCGGGTACCTATTACAAGGCCATCGAAAACGCCAAGTCCGAATTGATCACCGACGGGATCGTGCGGGTGACACCCGGTGGCATCGTCACCAGCGACGGCAAGGAGCGCGAGGTGGACGCGATCATCTTCGCCACCGGATTCCATGTCACCGATTCGTACAAATACGTCGACATCAAGGGGCGCAACGGCGAAGACCTGTCGGACCGCTGGGGTCAGGAAGGTGTGGCCGCGCACCGCGGTATCACGGTGGCCGACGTACCGAACGCGTTTTTCCTACTCGGGCCCAACACTGGTCTGGGCCACAATTCGGTGGTCTTTATGATCGAGTCCCAAATCCACTATGTCGCGGAGGCGATCAAGACCGTCGATGCCTACGGCGCTCGGGCGATCGCACCGCTGCGGGCGGCGCAGGACGCGTTCAACGACGAGTTACAACGCAAGCTCGTAGGTTCGGTCTGGAACACCGGCGGCTGCAAGAGCTGGTACCTCGACGAACACGGCTACAACCGAACCCTATGGTCCGGATTCACTTGGGAGTACTGGCGTTCCACCCGTTCGGTGGACCTCAACGAGTACCAGTTGATCGGCATCCCCAGCCCCGAGGTGCGTAAGACGGTGCCCCGGCCCGACGGCCCCAGGCAGAGCTCGCCGTCGCTTGGGTCGGCGGTCCAGCGGTGAAGGACTTCACTGGCAAGGTGGCCGTCATCACCGGGGCCGGATCCGGAATCGGCCGCAGCTTGGCTATCAAACTCGCTGAACGCGGTGCGCGCCTCGCCCTTTCGGACATCGATACGGCGGGCGTCGCCGATACTGCGGGCCGCTGCGAGAAGATCGGCGCCGAGGCGACTCCGTTCGAACTCGATGTCGCCGACCGGGCCGCCGTCTATGCGCATGCCGAGGACGTCAAGAACGAGTTCGGCCAGGTCAATCTGGTGTTCAACAATGCGGGCGTCGCCCTGTCTGCCGACGTCGTCGACATGGAGTGGGACGACTTCGACTGGTTGATGAACATCGACTTCTGGGGTGTCGCGCACGGCACCAAGGCGTTCCTGCCGCATCTGATCGAATCCGGCGACGGCCACATCGTCAACGTGTCATCGGTGTTCGGCCTGATGGGAATACCGTCTCAGAGCGCTTATAACGCAGCAAAATTCGCGGTTCGCGGCTTCACCGAAGCGCTGCGCCAAGAGCTGCGGGCCGCCCGCCACCCCGTCGGCGTCACCTGTGTCCATCCCGGCGGCATCAAGACCAATATCGCCGCGAATGCGCGTGGTGTCCCCGACGATGTCGATATCGAGCTGATCCAGAAGGGTTTTCAGCTCGTCGCGTTCACGCACGCGGACTCGGCTGCACGCATCATTCTGCGTGGTGTCGAGCAGAACAAGCCGCGCGTGCTGATCGGGCCCGATGCGCGCGTCTTCGACGCGATTCCCCGGATCATCGGTCCTCGCTACGAAGACATCGGGGCACCCTTGTATCGGATCGGGCGCAAGATCGCCGAACGCTTCGGCATCCCGCTGTGAACACGCCCGCTGCCGGCCGCGCAGACCACGGCCGACCGGGAGTCCATTCGCGCAGCTAGCCGTACCGGTTCTGACCCGGTCGCCGACATTGTGGTGCCCGAGGTCGGCGAACGGGTCAGAACCGTACGCCCCCTACGGCTTCGGTGTAGGAGCGATGGGACCGGCACCCGGCTTTGGCGCTGCAGACTGCTCCGCAGTGACCTCCTGACTGCCCGTCTTGGGGCCGATGTCGGAGATCTGCCAGGTGTTACCGACCTTGTTGACGGTGATCGCCAGCAGGATGATCGATACCCTCGGTTGGGGGTTCTGCAGGTTTCTGGTGGTCTGGCTCGCCGATACGACCACCTGGTAGACGTTGCCTGGCTGGGCGGTCGCCTGGGTCGCCAGCACCTCACCGGTCGAGGTCACCTGCGCTTGCAACATGACACCCCGGAGCAGGTCGTTGGCGTTGATGTACTTGTCCTTGAGCGACTCGGATGCCCCGTCTTCAACCGATCGGAAGAAGGCGTCGGGGTCTTCGAAGCTATAAGTCAGCGACTTCAGCGCGTAGGCGTTCGCCAACTGCGCCGCGTTACTGCGATCGGCTTCGGCCTGGCGCAGCACCGCGACATCGTCGGCGGCGGCCTTGTACCTGACGTACCCGAAGACGCCGCCTCCAAGCAGCGCCGCCAACAGCAGGGCCGACACCCACATCCAACGGTTGCGCCACCGGCGCGACGGCGGATCGTCGGCGGCCGCGTCCTCCACACTCTGGGCTCCATGAACCGAGTCGACGTCGTTACCCGCCTTGGTCTCTTCGTCATTAGCCATGTCGGGCTTTTTGATCATGTCGTTGGTCACGCCTCACTCCTCATTGTTGGTTCCAATCCGGCACGGTGAGCTGGACCCGCACGCCACCGGCGTCGCTGAATGTCGACTCCCAGAAGTCGAGCCAATGGCCGGCGTCGACTTTGACCCCGCGCAGCGGGGCGGTCGCCGGCCCCAGCACGCTGGCGAACGTGCCCAGGGGGATGGCAAGGGTGTCGAGGTACTCGCCGAGCTTGGCCACCAGGTTGCCGACCGCCTCATCGCTGCCGAAGATGTCGTTACCCGTGTGCGACAACGCATCGAACTGACCGATCAGACGGATGAACGCCGGCACGACTTGCGGCAGCATCTTGCCGGTCTGGCTGAACACCGCTCCCGCGTTCAGATCGCCGAGCCCGGTGGTCAGTGTCGAAACATTGCTGAACAGCGTCGCCAGCAGCTCCCTGTTCTCCCGCACGACGTTGGCGAACAAACCAGCAGTGGTGGCCAGCGAGTCCAGCGCGTGGTCGTTGTCGGTGAATGCTCCAGACACGTTGGCCACGATGGTGCGCACGTCGTCGGGGTGCAGAGCCGACAGCAGGGCATCGGCCCTGGCCAGCAATTGGCTCACCGACACCGTCGGAGCAACGTGATCGGCCGGAATTACGGCGCCCGACGAAAGATAGGGCGGCGCTATGAGTTCGGGCCTGAAGTCGATGTACTGCTCTCCGGCGCCGGAAAGGTTCTCGACGCGGATTGCGCTGCTGGCCGGGATCGGGTACGCCCCGTCGAGGTCGAGTGACACCGCCAGACCGGTCGGGGTGATTTGCATACCGGCTACGTGACCGACCTTGATGCCGCGCATCGTCACCTGCGACGTCGGCAGCAGGCCACCGGAGGTGTTCAGCATCAAGGTCACCCGAGTAGCCGTCGTGGTCGGGCTCATGTCGAGGACTCCCAGCGCCATATAACCCGCGCCGATCAGCGTCATGATCAGCAGGATCACCAAGGTGGGGCCGGCGTTGAATTTCATTTCAGCAACCCCATGGTCTGCATCGCCGAGATCACTTGATTGGCCCTGGAGGTGGGATCCATTCCCGGTGAATTGATCTCGGAGACAGTATATTTGGGTCCGCCCTGCCCGAAGAACGGAATGAGCTTGTCGCGGATCAGCTCGATCAGCTTGTTCGAGATGACCGGGATCGTGGTATCGGCGGTTGAGACCGATGCGATGAACGGCCCCACGTAGGACAGGATGCGGAGCAGATCGGGGGTGATCGGGTCCAGCAGCGGCGTCAGGTTCCGGCCCAGCACAGCAGCGTTGATGATGAGATCGACGATGCTCAGCGTGACGCTGCCGAGCCCTTCGAGCTTGGCCGGGCCCTCGGTAACCAGCCGGTCGAAGGTTTTGGTGTTCGCCGCCAAACTGTTGCTGATGTTCTCTGCCCCCGAGAGGATTCCGTCGATGGTGTCCTGGTTGGCCGCCAGATCATCGAGCACGCCCGACAATTTGCGCTGGATTCGGGTCAGCTCGGCCGGGTCCTTCGGGAAAGCCTTGTTCAGATTGATCACGGTGTCCTGCAGCGTGCCGAGCTCTCCGCCGGAGACCAAGTTCGACACCGATCTCAGGACATCTTCGACATTGTCGGCCGGCACGGTGTTGCGCAGGGGGATGGTATCTCCGTTGTGCAACGGGACGGGCGACGGCGCGGCCGGTGTGAACAGTGCGATATAGGTGTCGCCAAGTACCGTGGCCTGCCGAAGTTCAGCCCGAGTATCCTGCGGCAGTGTGACATTCGCGGAGATATCCACGTAGGCGACCGCCGTACTTGCGGCAAGTTGGACTCGATCCAGGACGCCGATCTGCACACCTCCGGAGTCAACTTTCGCGCGGGCGGGCAGATTCAGCACGCTGGAAAATTCGATCTTGATGCTGTACTTGGCACCCGCGACATAGGATCCGGGAACCGGCAGCCGCGTCGGGTCGAGGGCGCACCCCGCCGCGAGGACGACAGTCACGGTGGTCAGCAGACCGCCGACCGCGCGCAGTATCGGACGGTTCATGGCAGCGCCGCTCCCATGATGAGGTTGGTCAGTCCCAAGGTCACCGGATCAGAGGCCGTGCCTTGCGCACAGGCCGCCGCCGTGCCGGGGATGTTGCGTTGCCGTAGTTCGGTACAGATGGCGCTGGCTTGTGACGGTGAAATCGCCACGCGCGGAGCGATGTAGGTGACGTGATTGGTGCCCCAGGACGGGTCGTAGATGTCCGCCAGCCAATTGGTCAGCGGCGGCAGGGCATTGATGCTGCCGACGATGTTCGGTGTCCAGGCGTTCAGCAGATCCCGGATCCAGGGAATCGCCTTGTCGGTGATGTTGTGATAAATGCGTGGGGCGAAGCGATTGATCGCATCGACCAGGATCGGCAGCAGATGCACGAGATGACTGAGCGCGGTGGCGAAGTTGTCCGCCAGGCCTTCGATCAGCTGGGCGGTGGCGGGCAGCGTCTGGACGACGGTGGCGAAGGTATCCCAGTGCTTGAGCCAGCCAGAGGTGAGGATCTGGGAATTCTCGAAGAGCTGCCGGTAGTCGGCATCGGCCTGGTAGGGGTCGCCGACCATCGTCACCAGGTTCCGCAGCGTCTGGTTCAGGCCCGCTCCGGTGCCCTCGAGCGAGTGACTGGCCGCGCTGAGGCTGTCGTTGATGGCCTGCACGCCCGGCGCCTCGGACGGGCGCTGGTCCTTGCCGGCACCGAGGATGGTGTCGGTCAGATTGCCGAGGGCGGAATAGGTTTCACTGATACCGATAGGGGTCTTGGTGTCCGCCAGTTTGATGCACTGCGAGCCGGTGAACTTCGGGCCGTCGGAATAGGCCTTGGTGAGTTCGACGTGCCGGTCGGTGACCACGGACTGTGCGAAGGTCACTGCACCGACGTCAGCAGGAAGGTCGAGGTCCTTGGGTACGGTGAAGTCGACCTCGACGTGATCAGGTTTGTTGGTGATCGCGGTCACCGTGCCGACCTCGATACCGAGCAACGCCACGTTGTTGCCCGGGTAAAGCCCCACCGCATCAGTGAATTCGGCACACATCGCGCGGCTGTTGGTGATCTGGGGCATCAGGACCTTGGCGCCCAAGGCTCCTACCGCAACGAGCGCGGCGACCACGGCCAACGCCAGTGCGACTGCCAGGCGAGAATGTATCCGGTGGCGGATGGCGGCGAATAGCGACACGTCAGCAGGTCCTCATCTTGTATGGCAGGCACAAATCTTGCCCCGGCATCAGCTTGTCGCTCTCGTTGACGACGACGCCGTTGCCGCTGAGCATCGGCACCACGATGTTCAGGATCTGGCCCAGGCCTTCGGCCGCCTTGCCGATCCGCTCCGGGTGGGTGAACAGCGTGTCGAAGATGTCGTCGATACCGTTCACGACAGGTGCCACTTCGCGTTGGTAGAAAACCAGGAACCGGTCGACGAGCCGGGCCAACTCGGCAAGCGTCCCGAAGAACTCGACGATATCGGCCGATTTCGAGGTGAGCCTGCGCCCGATCAACGCAAACTGCTCAGACAGCGTGACCAGCTGCTGACGTCCGGCGACGAACGCGCTGGAGTAGTCATTGATGAAGTCCAAGCCGCGGTGGAAGTCCGCGGTCGTCTGGCTCAACGATGTCGTCAACGTGTCGGCTGTCTGGATCACATCGCGTAATGCGTCCGGATACTTGTTGGCGGCGTTGGCGATTTCGGTAAAGGTATCGTGGATGACCTGGCCGTCAACCTTTTTGATCTCGGGAGTCGCTGCCTGAATGATGTCGTTGATCTCAAACGGCGTTGTGGTGTGTTGCGGTGGAATCACGTTGTGGCCCAATGGAGTTTCGCCCCGGGGAACGAGCGCGACGTAGTGGCCGCCCAACGGCGTGAGTAACTTGATCTCGACCGTGGATTCCGAACCCACCGCTATCGACTGGCTCACGTCGAACTTCATCTCGACCAGGGTGCGGTCAAGGCGGACCCCGGTGACCTTTCCGACCGGAATGCCCGCGATCCGGACCTCGTCGCCGGGGCGCACGCCACCAGATACGGGGAGGTGCGCGGCATACCTCGTCTGTCCCGCCGGGTTCACGTATGTCACCCCGGCAGTCACCAGGGCGCACACGATGGTGATCACCCCGATGACGCCGAACCGGCGGCTGCGCACCGCAGCCGCGTGATCGTCGAGCACGGGTCGGCGTTTTCGGAGAGCCATCAGCGACACACCACCAGATCCTGTTGGGCGAACGACACCATGCCGATGCCTGGAAGGGAAACCTCGCCGTTGGAACACGTGAACGCCGCAACGGCGGGCCGATCGTCGACCAGCGAGTCTCGTAGACCCGTGATCAGGGACGGCACCAGAGACAGTCCGGCGATGATGGTCGGAGTCTGCGGAAACATCCGGCTCATCAGGTCATACAGTGGCCTGTTCGAACCGTCGAAGTCTCGCTCGACTGCATCGAGGAGCTTGACGAGATTGCGTAGGGGAGGCAGCGCCTCGTCGATCGAGGTGCGGAACTGCTCGACCTTGGATGTGAACCGCAGAAGCACTCCATTGAGGGTGCCGATCAGGTCGATGAGCTGCTTGGACTTGCCGCCCAAATCGCGGGAGATGTCGCCCAGGTTGTGAATCAGCACCATGAATACCGACTGACGATCGACGGCGTACTTGGAGATGGCGTCGAGATCGCTCAGCGCAGGTCCGATCCCGGACGCGTCCCCCTGGATCAGTCGCAAGAGGTTTTCGCCCAGCTGGTTGAACTGGGCGGGGTCGAGCGTATGGAACAGTGGTCGAAATCCGTTGAACAGTTTGGAGACATCGAACGAGGGAACGGTCTGGGCGAGCGCGATGGCGGCCCCGGCGGCAAGGGGCGGGCCCGGGTTGTCCGGCTGGGCCAGTTCCAGGTAACGCTGGCCGAGCAGGTTCTGGTAGCGGACCGCGGCCACGGTGTTCTGGTACAGCGGATGATCGTCGAGGACGGTGAAGTCCACTTCGGCGTCGTTGCCGACCAGCCGCAGGGCCAGCACCTTGCCCACCTGCACCCCGGAGACGCGCACATCGTTGCCGACGAACAGTCCCGACACGTCGGAGAATGTCGCGGTGAACTGGGTCACCGCACCTTTGACGGGGCTGCGCAAGGCGCCGATCACGATGACGGCGCATAGTGCTGCCACGGAAGTGAAGATCGTCAGCCACAGCAGCGATCGGGAGATGCTTCTCATGAGCCACCCCCTGGCATCGGCGGGGGACCAGGGGTAGGTCCGGGATCGACACCGGGAGAAGGCAGGGCGGCCGCGAGCCCAGGCATGCTGTCCAGTAACAGCTCGACCTGCAGGCGGGGTTTACCGTCGCGAACCGGGAACGCGGCGCTGGTCCGGTCGAGCAGGCCGGAGAGCCGGTCATAGGCCGGCGCCAGGCTGCCCACGGCGAACGCGGCGGGAATCGCGGCGTTCATCAGACCATTGACCAGCGGTACCAGCCACGAGTTGTTCCTGGCAAAGATCTGACCGCCGCCGTTGATCAACTGGCCGATGCGCTGCAGGATGACGTTCGTGTGGTCCGCGCCTCCCGGCTCCGCCAGGAACTGCAGCTGGTCGAGCAACTGGTTGATCAGTCCCATGAGGGGAACGAAATCGTTGAGCCCGTTGACGAACGAGCCAATCACCGATAGCGACTGTGAGAACGGAACCGTCTGGGAGTCGGCAAGTATCCTGGCGAAGTCGAGAACGGATTTCGCCACTGGCTCGGTCAGATCAGCGTGCCGGCGAAGCACATTGACGATGTGCTCGCCGTCTGCCGAATCGATGATCTGGCTGAGCTTCTGGCCCTGCCGGAGCAGTCCGGTGACCGACGCGGCCTGTACGTTGGCGCCGATCTCCAACGTCTGATTCGTGCCCAACGGGGCGCCGTCACCGTTGCTGACGAGTTCGACTGCCGCCGTGCCGAAGACATTCGACGAGGTGAACCGGGCACTGGTGGCGGTGGTGAGGATCTTCGCCTGGCGGGGATCGAGAACCACCGTCATCTTCTGCTTGTTGTAGCCGGCCGATTCCAGTGCTTTGACCGACCCGATGGTCATCCCGCGGTACTTCACCTCGGCCCCCGGTGCCAGGCCCTCCCCAATCGAATTCGCCAAGACGGTCAGTTCGAAGGTGTCGTCCAGCTTTCCGGTGCTCTGCTGGTAAAGGAAGTAGGTGGCGACGGCAAGCACAACGCCGACCGCCAGGCCGCGTACTCGGAGACGACGTGAGCTGGCCGATCGTCCGCTGTGGTCCAGGTATACCGGCATCGATTATCCCGATATCTGAATTCCGGTGCTGCTACCCCAGAACAAGAGGGTGAGCACCATATCGGTGAGGACGATGGTGATCAGGCTGGCGCGGATGGCTCGGCCCGAGGCGGCTCCGACACCTTCGGGCCCCCCGCTGGCGTAGTAGCCCTGATAGCCGTGGATGACGATGATCAGCGAGACGAAGATGATCGCCTTGATGACGGAGAAGAACACGTCGGACGGCTGGATGAACGAGTCGAAGTAGTGGTAGTAGGTGCCCGACGATTGACCGTGCAGCACGTTGACCACCAGTGCGCAGGATAGGTAGCTCAATGTGAGGGTAAGGACGTAGAGCGGAACAATGGTAATTAAGCCCGCGATGACACGACTGGTGACGACGAATGGAATCGGTTGGATTCCTTGGACTTCCAATGCGTCGATTTCCTCTGAGATCCGCATAGCGCCGATCTCGGCTGTCATTCGGCAGCCTGCCTGGGCGGCGAACCCGATCGCCGCGATCATCGGTGCCATCTCCCGGGTGTTGGCATACGCCGAAACGAACCCGGTCAGCGGTCCCATGCCGACCATGTTCAAGGCGGCGTATCCCTCGACGCCGACCGAACCGCCGACCGCGGCACCCATGAGAACCAGTACTCCGATGGTGCCACCACCCACGATCAATGATCCGTTGCCCCAAGTGATGTCGACCAGTAGCGCACCAGTCTGCCGTCGGTAATTCTTCAGCGTCCGGGGGATCGCACTGAAGACCAGGAACACAAATGTGGCCTGATGCCCCAAGTGCTCCAAGAGCGAGCCCGGCGCGTCGACGACTGATCGCGACGCACGCAGCACCGGGTTGAGTTTGAACGGCGAATACCTTGCGGGCGTTGCCATCAACCCACCCTCGTGGGCATGAGTATCGAGACGATCTGGGTGATCACCAGGTTGAGCACGAACACCGAGACCACGCCGATCACCACGGCCGCATTGACCGCGTCGGCCACACCGCGTGCGCCGCCCTTGGCTTCCAGGCCGCGCTGGCAGGCCACCAAGATCACGACTAGTCCGAAAAGCCATGTCTTGATCAGCGCAACACCGACGTCGGACACCGTGGCGAACGAAGCGAACGAAGAAATGTAGCTGCCCGGAGTGCCCGACTGGAAGCCCACGTTGATCAGGTAGCCCGCGGCGAGGCCCATGAAGATGATGAACACGCAGAGCACCGGCGCGACGAAGAGCATCGCCGCCAGTCGGGGCGTGACGAGACGTTGCACCGGATCGATGCCCATAACGCGAAGGGCATCAACCTCTTCGCGAATGCTGCGGGCCCCCAGATCGGTTGACACCGCCGAGCCCGCGGCGCCGCCCAGCAGCAGCGCGGCCACGATCGGAGCTCCCTGGCGGATCACCCCGAGGCCGCCGGCGGCGCCGGAGATCGATGTGGCGCCGACCTGCTGGATGATGCTGCCGACCTGCACGGCGACGATCACTCCGAACGGGACCGATACCAGCAGTGCCGGAATTGCCGTGACACTGACCACAAACCAGGCCTGGTTGATGGTCTCGCGCCACGGATGGCGCAGCCGGATCAGGTCGGTGACGAGGTATGCGACGGAATGAAAGGCAAGCTCGAGAAAGCGCCCGAGGGTCTTCAACGAGCCGTCCATCTGATTGGTGATGTAGCGCAGCGGTTTTCCGAGCAGCGTCGCGACCTGGCCGCCCACCGACCGCTCCTCGACCCTTTCGCCCTGATACGACTCATCGGTCGCCTCACCAGGAGGACCGCCCAGTCCCTCGATCTGGGGGGCACCCACCGAATCGATCCTCAAGTCGTCGACGGACTCGGGCAAATCTGCCTTTTTTGCAATGGCTTTCACAACATCTCCGACGCGCGGGCGCGTATCTGGACTCAACAAAGAGTTCCTTCCCTCTGATGCCGCGAGGTTTGCGACTGCGCCGAAGCGGTAGTTCGGCCTCGTTTGATACCGACGGTATCCGGTACTGCGAGTACAGAGCGACTTTCAGTGTGCTTGATGTCACAGTCGCTCGTCAAGTGATCACGGCTGCTCGTACCGGCGGGACCAGGTTCCGACGTGGATGTCGGATGCGATCGGGAGTCCATGACGGAGGGAGCCGGTGGCTTACGATGAGACGGTGTCATCGACGGCTGGTCCTGGTCCTGGTCCTGGTCCTGGTCGCGGGCGTCTGCCTGAGTTGACAGGAGATGCCAGAGTCGATCGCTGGCGCGAGCATCGTGCGTCGGTCCGGGCCGAACTCGTGGAGGCAACGCTGCGCGCCATCGACGAGTACGGACCGGATCTGTCGATTGATGACGTCGTCAAGACGGCCGAGATTCCGCGGCCCAAGCTGTACCGATTCTTCGAAGACAAGGACGCACTGTTCGACGCCGTCGCCGAACGCATCCAGCAGTTGGTCATCGAACGCGTCGCGCCGCAGTTCGATCTGACCGGCACCGCTCTCGGGTTGGTTCGTTCGGCCCTGACTGCATACGTCGACTTAGTCGCGGAGCGCCCGAATCTCTTTCGCTTCCTGGTCGGAGCGCATTTCACCGA
This sequence comes from Mycolicibacterium komossense, assembly GCF_025822605.1. Classification (GTDB taxonomy): domain Bacteria; phylum Actinomycetota; class Actinomycetes; order Mycobacteriales; family Mycobacteriaceae; genus Mycobacterium; species Mycobacterium komossense. The sequence goes on from NZ_JACKTY010000033.1 coordinate 17,593, forward strand.
GAACCGCTCGGCCATGGCGCTGGTCGACGGGGGCCGCCCGATGTCGGACGCCATCGTTGCGGCCGTCGCCCTCATCGTCACGGGACGTGGCGGCGACGGCGAGCACCTGGAGTACTTCGTCGACGCCATCCTCGGGGCGGTGGCGCTGGGTGTCCTGCGCTGGCTGAACACCCCGACCATTGCCAAGGGTGCGCTGGTTGACGAGTTGACGGCGGTCGTATGGGGCGCCGCATCGGCGAGCGCAGCGGCCCGCGGGATCACTCTCGACCCTGATGAGCGCCTGTCGTCACCGCAGTAGAGCGTCGACTGACTAGCCCCGCCGCGGCTCCCGCGACGGCCAACCACCCGCTGACCTAGCCGGGCGTAGCGCAGCTTTCCGTTGATGCGCAACCGATTCCGATACGTCGACTGAACACGGGCGCAACAGTTCCGCTCGCGATCACCCGTTGGCATCGTGCGCCGGGGTCTTGCGCAACGGTTGCCGCGAGCCTAATGTGACTGACAACACGGTACTGGCAGTACTGGCTACTGAGTGTTCGATGAAAGGCGGCAATCATGCGGAACGAAGTCGAAGGATGTGCGAAGTCGGCCGGGGCCGTCACAGGTGCGGCGGGGGGCACGTCCGCTCATCCGAAGACCCGCCGAGTCCGCTTCCGCTTCGGCAAGGACGGCATGGCGGACAAGTACTTCGTCAAAGACGACATCGTCTACAGCCACTTCGTGGCGGGATTGTCAGCTGGCTTTCCACCGGGTGAAGAAGGGTTCATCCGGTCGGTGCGCCGGTTCGCTGACCACATCGAGGATCCGGACTTGAAGAAACGGGTCGCCGGATTCATCGGCCAGGAAGCGATGCATGGACAGGAGCACCGCAGACTGAACGAGAAGTTGGTCGAATTGGGGTACCAGATCGAGTGGCTCGATCGGGAAGCGTTGAAGCAACGCCTGATCCGGTTTGAACAGCGGCTGCCGGCCAGAGTGCACCTGGCCGTGACGGCGGCGGCGGAGCACTACACCGCGGTCCTCGCCGAGCGGACGCTGGGCACTCCCGAGATTCAAGCAGTTCCGGGAGATCCGGAGGTGTGGCACTTGCTGAACTGGCACGCCTTGGAGGAACTGGAACACAAGTCGGTGGCCTTCGACGTCTATCGGGCGGTGGGCGGCACCGAACGCACGCGCATCCTCGTGATGGCGGCGATCTTGGCGCTCACTACGCCCTTCGTGACGATTTCTCTCGCGATCGCGATGGCCCGCGATCCGATTGCGCGCCGACAACCGCTGCGGCTCATCCGCGAGGCGAACTCGCTGTTCCGCGGCCCGCTGTTTCGCGGCGTTACGCGTGAACTCGCGAAATACCTGCGACCCGGCTTCCATCCTGACGACATCGACACCGACGCATTGCTCAAGGAGTGGCAGATGGAGATGTTCGGCACCGAGGGCACCCTGGTCGGCCATCTCAAATGATCCAACGCACCAAGACCCCGAGACGAATAGAGAGATCAGCGAAATGACCACTGATTCACCTGTTTCCACAACAATCAGGACAAATGGGAAGGCTCCCGCGTCGGCATATCCGAAGGTCCGGCGGATGAAGTTCCGGTTCGGCGAGCCCGAGCCGATCAAGCGGCACTTTGTCGAGGGCGATATCGCGCTCAGCCATCTGATGGCCATTCTCTCGGGCACCTTCCCGCCCGGCGAGGAGTCGTTCATCCGTTCGGTGCGGCGCTTCTCCGACCAGATCACCGATCCGGTGCTCAAGAAGCGGGTCGCCGCCTTCGTCGGCCAGGAGGCGGTGCACGGCCAGCAGCACCGCGAGCTGAATGAGAAGTTGATCGAAAAGGGCTACCTGATGGTGCGGTTCCTGAACTTCGGTCCGAACACCCTGCGCCAGAAGCTTTTCGTCTTCGGTGAGAAGCTCCTTCCTGCAAAAGTGCACCTCGCCCTCACCGCGGCGGCCGAGCACTACACCGCGACCCTGGGCCTGCGGGTGCTGGAAACCCCTGAGATCCAGGCCATTCCGGCCGATCCCGAGGCCTGGCACCTGCTGAACTGGCACGCATTCGAGGAACTCGAGCACAAGTCGGTGGCGTTCGACGTCTACCGGGCGGTAGGCGGACCGGAGTGGATCCGGATCGCGGTGATGCGGATCCTGTACTACTTCACCATTCCGGTCGCAACGGCGGCCGTCGCCGTATCGGTGCTCACCGACCCGAGTGGATGGCGGCCGATCAAGCTGTTGCGCCAGGCGTACGGAATCTTCCGCGGACCCATTCTCGGCGGCTTGATGGCGGAGATAAGGCCCTATATGCGCAGAGGGTTCCACCCCGACGACATCGACACCGACGCCGTCCTGCAGAAATGGCAGAAGGAACTGTTCGGCACCGAGGGCATCCTCGTCGATCGCGCGAAATAACCGGAAGTACGAGGTTCGTCACTATGGGCAGGGGTATCGACATACGGCGCTGCGCCGCGGACGGGCGGGTGTCTCCCGACTATGAGGTCGTGGTGGTCGGGGCCGGCCTTGGCGGCATCGGAGCCGGTATTGCATTACAGCGAAAAGGTATTCACGACTTTGTGATCATCGACAAGTGGGATCGGGTCGGTGGCACATGGCACGCGAACACCTACCCCGGCGTCGCGGTGGATATCCCGTCGCTCATCTACAGCTTTTCGTTCGAGCAGCGTGGAGACTGGTCCCGGATCTTTGCTCCAGGTGAGGAGCTGCGGGACTACGCCGACGACGTTGTCGACAAATACGGACTGCGGGAGAAACTCCGGCTCAGCACCATGATCGTGTCCGCCAGATTCGACGAACAGAACAGCATCTGGCGGCTCGCCACCGCCTCGGGCGCGGAAATCACCGGCCGGTACGTGGCGATGGCGATCGGTGGGCTTGAGCGGCCCAAGATGCCTGAGATTCCAGGCATCGACGAGTTCGGCGGCACGTTGATGCATACCGCGCTCTGGGATCATGACGTCGCACTCGCGGGTAAGCGCGTCGCGGTGATCGGCACCGGCGCAACGTCGTTGCAGTTGGTCCCGGCCATCGTCGAGGAGGTTGACCACCTGACGGTCTTCCAGCGCACTCCGATCTGGGTGTTTCCCAAACGAGATGCCGCGGTAGGTCCGTTGGGCCGGAAGATCATGGGACGCAGACGGATCCGATCTGCCATCCGCCTCGTCGGCACCATCGCCACGGAGATCGCCATGAGCGGACAGCTGACGGGACCGACCTGGATGGTGGATTCCACCCGCAAACTACTGGAAGTGCCCGCCCGCCGCTGGATGCGCCGCCAGGTCGATGATCCGATCACCCGCGAGAAGCTGATCCCGCAGTACGGGCTGGGCTGCAAGCGACCGTCGATGTCCAACGAATACCTGAAGACATTCAACCGCGATGACGTCAGCCTGGTGACCGAGTCGATCGACCGCGTCACGGACAAAGGCGTACTCACGGCCGACGGTGTGGAGCACGAGATCGACGTCTTGATCTGCGCTACCGGGTTCAAGCTCTGGGAAAAGGGATCAGCTCCGCCCTTCCCGGTCTCCGGCCGCGGCGGTCTGGACCTCGAGAAGTTCTGGGATGAGAACAGATACCAGGCTTACCAGGGGGTTTCGGTTCCCGGCTTCCCGAACGTCTTCATGATCACCGGTCCGTACGGATTCGTGCTTGGCTCGTATCTGTGGATGATCGAGGCGACGGCGGCGCATCTGAGCCGCGCCATCGCGGAGACCAAAGGCCGCGGTGCCATCGAATGTGAGATCAGCCAAGAGGCGCACGACAAGTATTTCCAGATGTGCCTGAAACGTCAGTCGCGCAATTTCTTGTTCACGCCCACGTGCTCGGGCTCGAACACGTACTACATCGACGACAAGGGCGATTCCCCGTTCCGGCCGACGACGCACGGTGAAATGTACTGGCAAAACCGTCATTTCGATCTCGACATCTACCACTACGGCACCCCGGAGGTGTCGGCCGCCGACTTCGCATCGGCAGCTGGGAGGCACTGTGAAGTTCAACAAGCTCAGCCCTGAGCTGGTGGTGGTCACCGGCGCCGGTAGCGGCATCGGTCGCGCCACCGCGATCCGATTCGCCAAACACAGTGCCCACGTGGTGGTTTCCGATATCGACCTGGACGCGGCATCGGCTACCGTCGCGATGATCAGGTCGGCGGGCCACAAAGCCTCGGCGGCCCGTCTGGATGTCACCGATCCGCACGACTGGGCGGTTTTCGCCCGCGACGTGCTTGCCGACCACGGATTCGCCGATGTGCTGGTGAACAACGCTGGGATGGTTGTCGGCGGCCCATTCCTCGATCTCACGCCCGCGGATTGGGACCGCCAGCTCAGTCTCAACCTGATGGGGGTCGTCCACGGGTGTCGGACCTTCGGGGCGCAGATGATCGAGCGAGGGCAGGGCGGTCACATCGTCAACATCGCGTCGGCGGCAGCGTTCACGCCCACGCCGGTGATGGCGCCCTACTCCGTATCCAAGGCCGGCGTGAAGATGCTGACCGAGTGCCTGCGTTTGGAGTTCGGTTCCCACGGTATCGGTGTGAGCGCGATCTGCCCGGGCGTGATCAGCACGAATATCGGCGAGAACGCCCACACCGTCGGCATCGACAATGACCTCATCGACCGCGGCAAGCAATTCACCAGGCAACTCCAGGAACTCGGCGAGAAGCTGCCTTTCTCGCCGATGAGCCCCGATCTGGTCGCTCGCGCCGCCGTGCGAGCCGTGCGTTTCGACCTCGCAATCGTGCCGGTGCGCACCGAAGCCTGGCTGGGTTACTTCATGCTCCGCCTCGCCCCTGGTATCAATCGCCGGATGGCGCAACCGTTCTCCGTGCAGACCATGGAGAAGCTGGGTTCGCGGTTTCTGAACCGGCTGAGCACCGCGGCGTGGCACGATCCGGCAGCCTCCGGCGCTGGCGAGAAGCCGCCCGTCCTCAGTGACAGCAAGGTGGCGCACCGATGACCAGAGACCGATCACCTGTGTTGCGGCGCCAGTTCCGCCTGCCGATCGAGAGCGGATGGCTGCACGTCAACGAATGGGGCTCACGTGATGCGGACGTCACCGTTGTCCTCACCCACGGCTGGAGTCTGTCCAGCCGGAGCTGGGAGGACGTGGCTGAACTACTGGTGACGACGGATCCAGCCCTGCGCGTGGTCGCGTATGACCACCGAGGCCACGGCAGTTCGTCTATCGCACCGGCATCCATCGACATCCTGGCCGACGACCTGGCGGCTCTGCTTCGGGCGCACGTTCCTGACGGACCCATTGTGTTCGGCGGTCATTCCCTCGGTGGAATGACGCTGATGGCGCTGGCACAGCACTACCCCGCGGTGATCGAGGAGCGCGTCTTCGGCGCGGCGTTCGTGGCAACCAGCGCGGGTGACCTGCTGGGCGCGATACGAAAGGTCCGCGGGGTCGACCTCCTGTTACGGGCGGGTCTTGTCGTGTCGTCCCGGCTGAGGGTGCCCAGCAGACCGCTGATCCTCGCGCGGCAAGGGACCAGAGGTGCATTGTTCGGCACGCGGCCGCGGCGACGCGATATGAACCGTTCCATCCAGCAGGTGGCACAGGCCAATCCGCGCGCGGTGGCGTCATTGGGTCGATCGCTGTTGCGGCACAACCGCTATGAGGCGCTGGCGAAATTCAGCGACGTCGATGTCGTGGTGATGGCAGGGACCAAGGATTGGCTGACATCACCGGCGCATGCTCGACGCATTGCCCAGCTGATTCCCAACAGCCAGGTGGTCGTCTATGAGGGTGCTGGTCACCACCTGCCTTATGAAAGACGAGAAGCCGTCGCCGCCCAACTCCTGGCACTGACGACCAAAGCCCGCGCGTCCGCATGGCAGCTGGAGGGATCGGCGGGATGAATTCTCGTGCGCATACGCTCAGTGTCTTCGAGGTGATCAAGGAGACCGCCGATGCCGTCACGCTCGTCTTCGACGTGCCGGCAGAACTGGCCGAAAGGTTCGGCTATTCACCTGGACAATTCCTGACCGTCGAAGTGCCAAGTGAACGCTGCGGATCGGTCGCGCGGTGCTACTCCCTGTCGAGCAGCCCGCACTGCGATCGCAGGCCAGCCGTTACGGTGAAGCGCACGGCCGACGGCTACGCGTCGAACTGGATCTGCGACAACGCGGCCGTCAATTCAGTCCTGACGGTGCTCGAGCCCGCGGGCGCTTTCGTACCCGGTTCGTTGGACCGCGATGTCCTGCTGTGTGCGGCTGGCAGTGGCATCACACCCGTGATCTCCATAGCCAAGTCCGTTCTTCTCGCAGGTACCGGAAACGTTGCATTGCTCTACGCCAACCGCGATATCGGCTCGGTCATTTTTGCCGGACAGATCGACGCGCTGGCCGCCAAGTTCCCAGATCGGCTGCACGTCTTGCACTGGCTTGAGGAAGAGCGGGGCTTACCGGCCACTGATGCCATTGCTCAGCTTGTGCAGAGCTACGTCGATCGCGATGTATATCTTTGTGGACCAGCGGGATTCGCCACGCAGACCATGGCGGCATTGATTCGCCTGGGCGTTGCGGACGACCGCATCCGGACCGAAGCGTACCGATCGTTGGAGGCCAACCCATTCCTTGCGCCCAGCGCGGCCCTACGAGCCTCGAATCCCAACAGCGCAACGATCGCAACAGTCGAATTGGACGGCCAAACCTATGAGCTCGACTGGCCGAAGGGCACCCCACTTCTCGACATCCTGTTGACGAAGGGACTCGACGCCCCCTACGTGTGTCGCGAGTCGGCCTGTGGAACATGTGTGTGCTCGGTCAGGAGTGGTCGGACCCGAATGCTACTCAATGAGTCACTACTCGACGAGGAACTCGAGGTCGGCCTGACCCTCGCATGCCAGACACTGCCGGAATCCGATCGGGTGCACATCGCGTTCGACCAATAGCGTTCGACCACTAGCGAGTTTTCGGCAGGGCGTGCGGCCGGAATTTGTAACCTGGGTGTGAGGCGGCCGTCAGCTCGCAACGGTCAGTCCGCCGGAGGGAGGGACGCCACAATGCCAGACGAGGTACCGACTTCGCGGGTTACGCGCGGGACGAAGCTCGGCAAAGCGGCCGCCACTCAAGCGGTCCGGACCGCCGGCGCCAAGATGTCCATGGTCGGCCGTTCACCCGAGTCGAAGGCACGGATCTCCGAAAAGGCCGCGCTGCAGGCCGCCGACCAGCTGGTTATCGTCCTCGGCAGCATGAAGGGCGCCGCGATGAAGCTCGGCCAGATGCTCTCGGTCGTCGACCTACAGCTGGTTCCTGAATCGCACCGTGAGGACTTCCAACGCAAGCTCGCAGTGCTGTGCGACCAGGCCCCCAAAGTCTCATTCGACGTGATGCGACGTCAGATTGAGGAGGATCTCGGAGGACCCGTAGCGACGTTGTTCGCGGACTTCGACGACCAGCCCATGGCTGCGGCGTCGATCGGCCAGGTCTACCGCGCCCGTCTGCATGACGGTCGGGATGTCGCGGTCAAAGTGCAGTACCCAGGTATCGATATCGCGATCCGGGCCGACATGAAGAACCTGACCGCATTCCTCAGATTCTGGAGTTCGGCACTGCCGACGGTGTCGGCGCCGGGACTCGCGGCTGAGATCACCCGCAATATGGAGAGCGAACTTGACTACGAACGCGAAGCGCGAACACAGCACAGCCTCGCGATGTTGTTCACCGACCATCCATTTATCGCGATCCCAGACAGTATTGCGGCGCGCAGCGGCCGCAAGGTGGTCGTGACCGAATTGTTCGACGGCGAACCGTTCGACGCCATCTGTGGGCTGCAACAAGCCGATCGCGATCGCGTCGGCGAGATCATCTACCGGTTTTACGTCGGTTCGCTGTTCCTGCACAACGAGTTCTGCGGTGACCCGCATCCGGGGAACATTCTGTTGGGGCGTGACGGGAAGATCGGGTTCATCGATTTCGGTCTCTACAACCAGATGGACCCGATCCACGTCGACTTCGAGCGTCAGTGCGTCCGCGCCGCCATGGAGAACCGCTGCCAAGACCTCTTCGACATGATGGTGGAACGCGGTGTAATCAATGCCGACGCCGGGGTGGCACCCCGAGAATGTCTCGAATACGTCTACGCCGCAGCCGGATGGCACCTCACCGACGAGGTGATCACAGTGACGCCGGCGATGGCCAGCGACAGCATGCTCGGCGCGACCGACCCGCGAATGACGGAGTTTTCGGGTATGCGCCATCAGAACCTGCCACCAGAACATATCTTCTCCCGACGGGCGGATTTCCTGACCTTCGGTGTTTTGGGCCAACTGAGGGCCACCAACAATTGGCATCGGATCGCCCGCGAGTGGATCTGCGGAGACGAGCCTGCGACTGCGATCGGGGTTGCCGACGCCGCGTGGCGTGACTCTCGTCGCGGCGACACCGGAAGAATAACTGAAACCGTTTGTAGCTAGTACTATTGGTATCGGGTAAGGTGTCAGAAGTGGCAGCCAGGGCGCGATCGCGCAGATCCGAACAGCGGACGGATGGCCGCCCCGACGCACGCACTGAACGCTGGCGCGAGCACCGCAGCCAGGTCCGCGAAGAGTTCGTCACCGCGGCGTTCCGGGCGTTGGGCAAAATCGGGCCCGATGTCAGCATGGATGACATCGCGAAGGAGGCCGGCGCCTCAAAACCCAAGCTGTACCGATACTTCAAGGACAAAGTCGAGCTTTTCGACGCCATCGTCGACCGTGTCCAGGACATGCTTTGGGAGCGGGTGCTGTGGAGCATCAACTTGATGAGCGATTCGACCGGGGATCTCGTGCGCCGTGGCGCAACGGAGTACGCGAAGGTTGTCACCGAATACCCAAATGTGTTCCGGTTCATGGTGCACAGCCACTTCACCCAACAGATGGACGAATCGGGGAGAACGCTGCAATCTGCGCGCCAATCGGCCAGGCGCGCCGCCAATTTGTTTTCCGACGCTTTCGACGGCGACACGATCGACGACACCTACGCCGAACTGACCGTCTACTCGGTCTTCGGCGCTGTCGCCTCCGCAACAGACTGGTGGTTGGGCGCCAACCCTATTCAGGGCGACGCGATGCCGATCGAGAAGTTCATCGACTACCTGGCCGCCACCGTGTCCAGCATCGCAGAATCGGCGGCTCGGCTCATCGGATTCACTGTCGATCCCACACTTCCACTGCACCTTGCATTCTCGAACACCAACACAACCGGTGAAGACCAACCTGGTCAAGGAGGTACCTCAGATGACGCGTAGCCCCTTACGGATCCCCAACTTCCGGGTAGTCGACATACCTCCTCAAGCCGGCAAGACGATCCTGATAACAGGTGCGAACAATGGCCTTGGCCTGCGGGCGGCGACAGCGCTCGCTGGAGCGGGAGCGCGAATCATCCTGGCCTGCCGCAATCAGGCGACTGGCGCCGAGGCTCTAGCCCAGGTGTGCCGAGCAGGCCCTGAAGCTGACCACCGCCTCGTGGCGCTCGATCTCGCCGATCTCGGTTCCGTCCGCGAAGCGGCGGCGAATGCCGCAGCGCTGGCGCCGACGATCGATGTGCTCATCAACAACGCGGGCCTCATGGCGATCCCGTTTGCGACAACAGCTGACGGTTTCGAGATGCAGCTGGGCACCAATCATCTTGGGCACTTCGCCTTTACCGACGGCGTGCTGACGGCACTGCTTGCCGCACCGGCGCCACGCGTTGTCACTCTTGCCAGCATTGCGCACCGTCAAGGCCGAATTGTCATCGAAGACCTGAACTTTCGTCAGCGCCGCTATCGCCGAATGGTCGCGTACCAGCAATCCAAGTTGGCCAACTTGCTCTTCGGTGCTGAGCTGGCACGGCGCAGCGAGACTGCCGGACTTTTGCTCAAATCGGTTGTGGCGCACCCAGGCGTGGCGGCGACCAACTTGTTCGACTCGATGGTGCCGTCGATTCCTGGCGCGCTCGAAGCGACTCACTTGGGCCTGCGGATGCTCGGCAACAGCGAAAGCCAGGGTGCGCTCAGTCAGCTCTATGCCGCGACGATGCCGGATGTGCGCAACGGAGACTATCTGGGACCGAACAAATTGTTCGGCGTCCGCGGTCCGGTAGAACGTTCACCGCGCGCGAGGGCAGCACGCGACACCATGATGGCAAAACGGTTGTGGGAGAAGTCGATTGAACTAACGGGCGCGCGGTTCGACGCACTGCAGACGCCTCCAAACGTGCCGTCGAAGCCGACACAACGGCGTTGAACTGGCCTGCAGAGGCGGCGTCCTCGACTGCTCAGTCAGGTGTGCGCCAACCTCGCGGCAAATTGCACAGGGTTCAGGAACGCACGTCTCGTGGAACGTCGCCAGCGGTCGGCTGAGTCGGCTCTTCTTTGGCAGGAGTTTCCGACGCTGGTCAGGATTTGGCCGGCGGTCTTGGTCCAAATGTATGGATACCGACATTGCCACCATGTGCGAGCGGCGTGAGCTTCGATTTATCCAATGTGTTCGGCGCCCTGCCAAGGCGGTCCCTGGCCAGGATCTCACCGACACTAACGCCGGGTAGGCGAATCCCGACCAGGTGCGGCAGTAGACATCCCATGCGAGTGAGTTGTCGAGCAGCGGCGGAATTTGGTTGTCCGCAATCACCTTCGGCGACCGATTCTCGGCGACCGAAATCTACTGATGGAAACCGCCGGAGACACCGTTGATTCCAGAGTCCCTCATCCTCTGGTCAGGGCGTCGAGGATGGTGGGGTACACCTCAATGATGTCAGTAATGCTGAGCGCATCGAAGATACGGGCGAGGCGTGGGGTGGCGATGATGGCGAGTCGGGTTCCGGCTGGAGTGAGGTCGTGTGCTTCGAGGAGTATCTGCATTCCGGCGGAGCTCAAGAAGTCCACGCAGGTGAGGTCGATCATCAATATGGGTGGGGGATCAGACCATAGTGCTTTGGCGATGTGCCGGTCGAGTACCGGCAGGGTGAGGACGTCGACGGTGCCGACCACATGCAGCAGAAGGTGGGTATCGGTACATCGGCGCTGTACGGTCACGGTGGGTCTATGACTGACTGTGGTCATGACTGTGTAGCCCGCAGGTTGACGCGCGGGGCGCCCCAGTGTGTGGGAGCGAGGGGAGTCGCACATGAGGAATGTCCTTTGCGTGGCGCGTTGGCTGATGGTGGATGCTCGGGAGTGTTTGTCGGTGTTGTGATGACGCCGAGTGCGACGACAATGAGGGCTGCGAGCCACAGCAGGAGAATCAGTAGCCGCAGCCAGAGCCCCTCTACCGTGTAGGGGTGGTCTGTGACCGTGTTGCGTGTGATCTGTCCGGCTCGGCTGTTGTCGTGGCGGGAAGGCTGGTTTGGCAGCGACACGTCGGTATTTGAGTCGATTAGGTTATGGTGCGGGCGATTTCATCGCTGACGTGGCGGGCCCATTGTTCGATGGTGCGTCGGGTCCCCGGTGAGCACGCGCAGACGGTGACGCTGTGGTCGGCGGGTGTGGTGATGCTGTAGTGCTGAGTGAGCACTGGCAGGGCGATCGCCCAGGCGAAGAGTCGCTCGTCGACGGGGATTGGCGGTTGGGGGTCCATTTGTTCTCCTTGCACGTAAAGGGAATTCCCTGAGATCAAGGTTGGGGCCGAGCTGTTCGTCTATCTGTGCTTAGGGGTGTGGGTGTGGTGGGCGGTGATCGCGCCAACGAAGAGAGATTGCTGAATGCAGCTCGTGCCCTTAGCTATTCGAGGCGATGAGAAAGCCGGAGAACCCGCCGTCGGCGGCTACCCCGGAGAGCGGGCCGGCAGTCAGTCCCACCATGGATGTGGTCATACGGGTCCCTGCGGGGATCGGGTGGGAATGATCTGTTGAGTAGGGGTATCGAGGGCGGCCGTGCCGTCGTGAATACGTCGGGATCGCCACCTCGGCCGGGGTGATACATCCGGGCTACCGCGTGACGGGCGCGTACCTGTTCACGATCGTTAACCGGCGTGGGTGGACACCTCCGTCGTTGGGGGGACGATGTCTTCGATCGTGACTTCGACCGGCAGGTCGAAGAGGGCGATGACGGCGTGTTGTATCGCGACGGCGGTGGCGCGCACCGGGGCGTCGTGCAGCAGGCTGACATGCACATGCACATGCACCTGCACCCAGTCCTGACCCAACCGGACGCCCGGAACGCGGCGCCCGGGCAGATAGGTGGCGACTTCGCCGAACATGCCGGCGTGCAGACCCTCCACCCCCGGCACCGCGCAAACCACGGCCGCGATCGCTTCGCTGTCATCGAGTTCGCTGTGTTCCATCACGGCGGCTCACAACTGTGTCCGGCGGTGGGATTCGACAGATTCACTGGAGCCTGGACATCGCCTCTGGCTGGTCATGGTCCTCCTCGTCGCTGAGGTGGACGTCGTGCACGGCGATGTTGACCTCGGTGGCCTCCAGGCCGGTCATTCGCTCGATCGCAGCGACGACATTGCGGCGGATACCGTTCGCCACGTCAGCGATTGACACTCCGTAGTCGGCGACGATAGCGATATCGATCGCGGTTTGTTTCTCCCCGACTTCTACCGACACGCCTTGTGAATGGTTCACGCTGGCCCCCGGGATGTGTTCGCGTAACGTCCCGACCACCCGCGACGCCCCGCCCCCGAGGCCATGGACGCCGCTGACTTCCCGGGTGGCGATGCCGGCGATCTTGGACACGACAGTGTCGGTGATCGAGGTTTTGCCCTGCGAACTGACCAGCGACGAGCCTTGATACGGACTGATCTCCGCGTCGGCCCAGTTTGCGTCCGTGCCGACGATGGTGGTCGTGGATTGTGTGTTCGACATGTGTCCTCCTTCAGTGCCCCAATCCTGATGACCAGTCTGGGTTTTCGAGGGTGTAGTCGGAGCCCATGCGGCAATCCGAACGCCGCCCGCCCTGTGAGAGAAGCCACACCAGCAAATCCGATCGACGGCGGATGCTACCGCCGAGTAGGTTAGCTTCCTGGGAGTGCTGAGCGTTGACCGCGAGGTAGCCAGAAGTGGAGCGATGTGATCGGTCATACCAGCAGCGATATCGGCGACGCCAGCGACGAGGTGTTGCAGGCGGCGGCACGACTGGGTGACCCAGAAGCATTTGACGCCATCGTCAATCGCTACGGTCCGGTGCTTTATCGCTATGCCCGGCGCATGCTGTCGGGCGAGGCCGACGCCGCCGATGTTGTTCAGGAGACGTTTGTTGCTGCCTGGGGCCAACTGTCGACGTTTCGGGGTGCGTCTTCGCTGCGAACCTGGCTGTTCTCGATCTGCGCCCGCAAAGTCGTCGACACCTACCGGGTCAAGCGTGCGCAACCGGTCGAGGACTGGGTACTCGAACCCCAAGTCTCCCAGGGCTCCACTTTGGATCCTTTCGCCGCGGTGTCCAACGCAGCGTTTCTCGCCGCCCTGGAACAGGCGTTAGCCGAACTACCGCCGCGGCAGCGCGCAGCGTGGCTGATGCGGGAGATCGAACTGATGAGTTTCCCGGAAATCGGTGACGTTTTGCGGCTCAGCTCCGATGCAGTAAGAGGACACCATCACCGCGCAACCGCAACACTACGGATTTTGTTAAGGAGGTGGCAGTGACCGAGCCGGATCCGTATCTGCAGCGCGCCGCCGCGTTCCTGCGATCGGTCCCCGAACCCGGCTGGGACGCCATCCATGCGCGTGTTCTGGCCGCAGTGCACGCCGCGCCCCGTGCCGGCTGGCCGCTGCGGGTGAACACCGTAGCCGACGCTCTCGGTCACGGCGCGATCTACCTGAGCGATCACGCCTTGCGCGCCATCGTGGCCCGCGAACTGCGTCGTACCTACATGTGCCAACCCACCAGCATCACTTTCACCCTCGACCAGACCGCGCTGCGCGCAGTCCACATCACCATCACCGGCAGCTACGGCACCCAACTGCGCCAACTCGGCGATGCCATCCGCCACACCGTCCTCACCCTCATCGGTGATCTACTCGACAACCCGCACCACCCCGGCACCCGGCTCATCGAGATCACCATCACAGACATCGTTACCGGCGACCCCTCCAGCCCTAGAATCGGTGCGTGGCCGAGCTGATCTATCGAACGTCGATCGAGCAGGACTATCCCGATGTCGTTGCCGCTCTTAGCTTGTGGTGGGACAATCCCGAAGCCCAAACTCGTCGTTCGCAACGGGTAGCGCTTGTGCCCAGGCTATTTTTCCAACACTTCACTGATACAACGCTGATAGTGCGTCATGAGGACCGGTTGGTGGCGTTTCTGATCGGCTTCCTGTCCCAGTCTCGACCCGATGAGGCCTACATACACTTTGTCGGTGTCGAACCTCGTCACCAGGGCCGCGGAATCGGCGCTGACCTGTATGAGCGGTTCTTCGCTGTAATCCGCGAGAACCGCCGCCGGAAGGTCCTCGCGATCACTACCGGATCACAGGCGTTTCATCGCCGCCTGGGATTCACCGTCAGCGACTCAATCGGAAACTACGACGGCCAAGGTGGTGTCCACGTGACATTCTCGCGGGAACTCTGACACATCGAATTCTTCGAGTCACGTACGTTGTGGGCATGAAACCCCGAGAACGGTGGTGTGTAGAGCTGCGCTCGTTGGGCCCGTCTGAGTGGACACGTTTCCTCGGCGAGCACTCTGGTTTGCCCGGGCCGCGGGCCAACACCGAGCTTGCAATTGCCTTCGCCGAGGTTGCCGACTGGAATCAAATCAGCACGGCGACAAACGACTCCGACGAGTACCTCGCAATGTGCGGCACCGTCGCGCTCGGTGCGCGGGCGGCCGATCCCGGGGCGATGACAAAGCTCCACGAACTGGCATCAGATTCGCGATGGCGAGTCCGGGAGGCAGTGGCCATTGGACTCCAGCTACTAGGTGACGTCAGCTTTGGTGCGCTCGAGAAGATCGTAGAAGCGTGGGTTGACGATCACGATCCGCTTGTCCAACGCGCGGCCGTGGCCGCGATTTGCGAACCCCGTCTGCTCAGGACTCCGCACGCCGCTGCGGTGGCCATCAATATCTGCGCCAAATCAACCACCGCCCTCACGCGATGGCCTCAAAGCTCGCGGGGAGCCTCCTCGCTGAGGTCGCTTCGGCAGGCCCTGGGCTACTGCTGGAGTGTCGCGGTCGCTGCGGCTCCAGAATCGGGATTGTCGGCCTTTCAAGGTTTGGGCCAAGACGATCCCGACGTTGCATGGATCGTTGCTCAAAATCTTCGGAAGAAGAGACTCAAAGACCTTGTCGGAACAGCGAGTTGAACTGACCCGCCATGTCCGGAGACTCTGATGTGCTCCGGGGTCGGGGACTTAGTAGCCCGAACTCTATCGGAGTCCGCATCCCTTGGTGCAGTGAGGATTTGGGCGATTGTGGAAGATCTCGAGCTAATGACAGCGCCAGAAGCTCCACCAGCGGCAGCAACCAGTAGTCGACCTGCACAGACCAGCTCCTGCAACGGGGCTGGGGCTCCCGGAATCATGCAACACAGCTGAATTAGCCAGCCAGCAGGTCATATAGAACGCTCGGCTGGCACAACCCAGCCGAGCGTTCTATATGCGGACCGTCCCGTCGACCTACCGGTCCGGCATGGAGTTCAGGCCAGCGTCCATCCTCCGGCAGCGCGACCACCCGCCCGGTGCCCGCGCTGAGCGGAAATGATACTGAAAGAGCGTATTTGAAGACGCCGATGCTAACGAACGTCGATGCTCACGACTACGACGGACGGGTGAACGCGATGTCGTCGGTGATGACCGTGGTCGGGCCGATGGGCACCATCTCGGGAGTACTCGGCCCGAGGGGCACCTTCCCGGGAGCGGCTCCGGTGACGTTGACGAATTCGATCCGATCCTTCGACACCTTTCGGATGAGATCCTCGAACGCCATGATGGTCAGCTGCTCACCGGGACAGCGGCGATAGCCAAATCCGAAGGGGGCGAAGCCCGCGTAATCGCAGACGGGTAACGGCTTGTCGTCGGCGACGCCGAATACGGTGCCGAACCCGCTGTTGTTCAGCGTGGCTTTGCGTCCATCCTTGACGGCGAAAGACGTTTGAGGAAATGGGCATTGGTTCAGGCCCATTTGCTTGATCCGTGCTTCGTCGATTTCGGCGCTGGTGGGCGCATGTTCATAGCGCGACGGATCGAAATCGTCCGGCTTGGCCCACTGCACTGGGTCATGGCTGGTCGAGGTGTGCGGGCTGACGATGAATCCGTGCCGTTCAAACGCCGGCGGTCGCGTTTCCGTCATCGCCGAGATACTTCCAGCGTTGGGTGAGATCGTTCGAAAGAGTTCCATGACAAAGCGTTCCAGCGGAGGGAATGCCGAACCATCGGCTTTGTCGGAGTTTTCCGGGCCCCCGGCCATCGTCTTGGCGAACCAGTCCTTGGCTTGGGCATCGCCGGAGTCCCGGCCGAGCTTCGCCATGATGTTGTAGAGAGTGTTACCCCACTGGCTGAACGCCACGAAGTTGTGAAAGCACTCGAAGACGACGTCTTTATGGTTGAAGTAGTCGCTCTCCTCGCCGTTCTTGAGCCAGTACCACGCGAAGGTCTTCTCGGGTTCCGGTGTCTTGCCGGACTGAATGTCTTTGAGTCGGTCGTCGATCCAGGACTTCAGGAAGTCCAGGTTCTTCCTGACGGCCATGTAGTTGTCGAAGACGATTCGCTGCGTTGGATCGCGATACGCCAGAACGGTATTGAAGTTTTCACCGATCTGACGAACCTGGTCGGGGATGTCTTTGCCCTTGACTCCCAGGTGAAGATCCCAGTAGAGATCCCAGAACGTGTCCAGGTAGATTCGCATCAACGGCTTACCGGAATTCGCGGGGGCGAACAGTTGGTCGAAGAAGGCGACGATCTTGGCCTGGTACTTGCCCTGGTACAGGTCCGGCGTCACCGCCGACATGTAGATGCGTTTGCGCCGGTTGTCCGGCCCCCGCTTTTCCAGGCCCTGCAGAAACACTGTGACGCCATCTTCGGGGGCTGGCTTCCACGTCATGCTCAGCAGACCCCACATGTCGTAGGGCAACGCGTTTTCTTTGGTCAGCGCAACGTCGATCATCGGAAGGACCGGACGCTCGCCGTCGAAGATGCTGTTGAGAAAGCTCGGCAGAATGACGTTGTCGACGTAGTCTGCGTCACCGAATTCGGTGATGTACCGGCTGCGGAGTTTCGCCACCGCGCCGTCGACGTCTCCGGGTGTCAACGGTTGGTCGGCCGGCGGTGCAGAGTGCGCACACGCCGTCAGGGCTGAAATCGATGCCACCGCGCCGGCTCCGCCGGCAATGAACGCGCGTCTTCTCACCAAGAACCTCTTTCGACACCCGGGCTGGGGATGTTCAGGAACTGGCACTCGGAAGCGCCCGCGCGGACGCTACGGGTAATTGCCGCAACCGTCAACCATGTTGACTTCAATACCTACAGCGAGACGGTTCCGTACGAGCCGATGGCATTGATCAGGGTGTGCAGCTGGTCGTCGGCCGACCCCAGGGTCTGGTTGATCGCGGTAAGCCTGGCAGCGTAGTGACTCACGGGGTACTCGGCGGTGACGCCGATACCACCGTGCAGCTGAATCGCCTCCTGGGCGATGTGGCGGCCCGAGCGACTGATCTGGAGCTTGGCGCGCGCCGCGATCACGGGGTCGAAGTTGCCGTCGGCAATCGACATCGCGGCGTAGAAGTTCATGCTGCGAGCGAGCTCGAGCGACACGTACATGTCGGCCGCGCGTTGGGTCAACGTCTGAAAGTTGCTCAGTGGCACCCCGAATTGCTTACGGCTGGTGAGGTACTCGGTGGTGAGACGCAACGCCTCCTCCATCGCTCCGACGGCTTCGGCGCACAAAGCGGACTGATACCGAATCAGTGCGTTCTGCAATTGCGCCGTGGCGTCCCCGCCGGCGCCGAGTGGCTGTGCCGTCGCAGCCTCCAGGCTCACCTGGGCGCCGCGCTGGCTGTCGAAGGTCCGGAACGGCTGACGGCTCACGGAGTCGGCGTCGACAAGGAACAACCCGACGCCGCCATCCGGCAGCGCGGCGCTGACGACGAACGCGTCGGCGGAGTCGCCGGCGAGTACCGGATTCTTGACTCCGGTCAGTGTCCACGAATCACCCTGCCGTTCAGCCTGTGTGGTGACCTTGGTGGACAACCCGCGCATCCCGGGCTCCTGGTGCGCGAGCGCCAACAGCGTCTTGCCCTCGGCCACCGCCTCCAGTACTGCGGCCTGTTCGGCGTCGCCGAGTTCGGCGATCACACTGCCGGGAATCAGCGCGGCCGCCACCACTGGTTCGGGAGCCAGCCGCCGCCCGATTTCGGTCAGCACCACCATCAGCTCGATTTGGCCGGCCTCGTCCGGATCGAAGCCCAATCCGAGGATGCCGATCTCGGCCAGCTGCGACCAGACGTCACGGCTCCACCCCAGGTCGGTGTCGCCGACCTTGATCCTGGTCTCGATGTCGTACTTCCGCGTCAGCGCCTCGCGGGTGACGTCCCGCAGCAGGCCCTGCTCGTCGCTCAGATCGAAGTCCATGGCGTCCTCACAGTCCCAGAATTGTCGAGGCGATGATCGTGCGCTGCACTTCGTTGGTGCCGCCGTAGATCGAGGTCTTGCGGTAGTTGAGATACTTCGGCGCGGCGAGCTGGGCCCACAGCTCCGAGGCGATGTCGTTGCCGGCGTCGGTCGGCAACGAGTCCGGTCCTGCGACGTCGACCAGCAACTCGGTGACGGCCTGCTGAAGCTGGCTGCCCTTCAGCTTGAGGATCGACGATGCTGGATTGGGTTTGCCGTCCGCCTCGGACCCACTGACCCGCAACTGAGTGAGCTCAAGGGCCAGCAATTCGTTCTCGACCTCGGCGATGCGGGCGGCGAACAGCGGGTCCTCGAGCAAGGTGCCGCGCTCGGTCGGGGTGTTCGCGGCTCGCTCCTTGACCTGCGACAACCACACCTTGGTGGTGCCGATCCGGGCGATCCCGGTGCGTTCGTTGCTGAGCAGGAACTTGGCGTACGTCCACCCGCTGTTCTCTTCTCCGACCAGCTGATCGGCGGGGATGCGGACATCTTCGAAGAAGACCTCGTTGACCTCGTAGCTGCCGTCGATCAATTTGATCGGCCGCAGCGTGATGCCCGGTGTCGACATCTCGGCCAGCAGGAACGAGATCCCGGCCTGGCGCTTGGGCGCATCGGGATTGGTTCGCGCCAGGACGAAGATCCAGTCCGCGTACTGGCCCAACGTGGTCCAGGTCTTCTGCCCGTTGATCACGTAGGAGTCACCGTCGCGGACGGCGGTGGTGCGTAGCGACGCCAGATCCGAGCCGGCTTCCGGCTCCGAGAATCCTTGGCACCACCAGATATCGAGATTGGCGGTCGGCGGCAGGAACCGCTCCTTGAGCTGTTGCGAGCCGAACCGGGCGATCACCGGACCCACCATGCTGGCGTTGAACGCCAGGGGCTCCGGCACGCACGCCAGGCGCATCTCATCCGACCAGATCTGCCGTTGCAGCGGCGTCCAGTCCTTACCGCCCCACTCCACCGGCCAGTTCGGGACCCCCAGCCCGTGCTTGTTCAGAATCCGTTGGGTCGTCACGGCGTCTTCCGGGAACGACGGTTCGCCTTCGCGCACCCGCTGACGGATGTCCTCGGGAATCTGGGTGGTGAAGAACTCGCGCAGCTCGTCGCGGAACGCGGCTTCTGCATCGCTGAGTGCCAACTTCACTGTTGAACCTCCGAGATCGTCAGGCACGGCCGTGGTGGCCAGTACCGGGGGTACCCGATACCTCAGAACCTACTGCCTAACCCTGCGCCGCCGTGCGGGCGGTGAGGTTATCCGACGATGCTCAGACCCCACTGATTCAGCAACGGTGCCACCAGCGCGAAGTAGGTGGTGTTGTCGTCGCCCTCGGGCGAGGACATCAGCAGGCCGACCGCGCTGACCGTGCCGTCGGGATTCTTCACGAACCCAGGGCTGCCGCTGTCACCCTCGAGGCTGAAGACGCTGGTCTCGACGACGTTGCCGTCGATGCTGGTGATCGCGCCGCAGGTCTCACCGGACACTGCCCCGGTTTTGCAGAAGGGCATGCCCACCTGTAGCTGTCCCGCGCTGAGCACATCGCGGACCGGGTACGCCCCGTTGAGATCGCCGTCGGGCGCGCCGACCTCGGGGTTGAGCTTGATGATGGCGGCGTCCCTGACGTCACCTTCCCGCTCGCTGGCGGTGATGTACCCCAGGGGGATGTCGTCGCCGTAGGTCCACAACGACCCGTCGTGGGCATCGCAGTGCCCGCTGGTCAGCAGGTAGTGGTTGCCGTTTGCGTCGTCCGCGGCGAAACCTGCGGTGCAGCGGCCGCTGTCGTCGTCGACTTCCATTCCGGGAGTGGGTGTCGGATCGGCCAACGCCGGTACCGGAACGGTCAACGTCGCCGCAGCGACCGTGCTCGCGAGCACGGTCGCTGCCCTGATGATCCAGCGTGCCTTCACCGCGTGCCCCTTCGCTGTGTACCCCTTCACCGCGTCGAGCGATGCTAACAGTGGGGTAGGGGCTTCGCGGGTGAGTTGGACCGCGTGCGATTCGGGTGCGCTCAGCGGTGCTGGCCATCTCTGCGCGAGCACCGGTTACGACCGCGAGTCAGGTCAGTTGACTGACAATGCCTTTGCCGCCACCCGGCGGATCAGGCCGCGCGCCGCGACCCGATGCTTTCGCCGCAGGACGACTCCGGCGATCGAACCGCACAAGAAGCCGAGCGCGAAGGACCGGCGCGACCGTTGTTGCTTTCGCTGTGCCAGAGCTGACCCGATGTATCCGCAGGCTGAGGCGGTGATGGAGACGGCGATGAGCAGCCAGATAGCCCACGTCACGCCGACACCGCCCATGGGGGCGATCCAATCACCGACGGTGCCGATCCGGCAGTGACACTCGACGTTCGTGACCAAAGCGCGTTGCAATCGTTAACCCCGGATCCGGTCCGATGATTGCGACACGGTCTCGGATGGGTCTCTATTTACTCCGCCCCCCGGCACATTGGTCACCCCGTTCACTATCGTCACACCAGTGTCACGGTGTCCGAGAAGTTCCCGCATCACCTCGGTATCGGTGGCTGCGTCGGCTGTCATCGGACTCTGCGTGCCCATCGCCGTCGCACCGCACGCGGCGGCCGAACCGTGCACTGGCCCAGCCGCATCCGCGCAACCGGCCGCCGGTCAGGCTGTCCAGATTCCGAGCCCGTCAGCGCTGGCGCCGTTCGACCGCCCGATCGGCCACAAGCCGACCGGCGCGAATGACCAAGCGCCGCTTCCCAAATTGGGCCAGCTGCCGTTGGCCATCCTCAAAGCGCTCGTCCCGCGTCCCGCGCAGGCGCAGGTGCAACAGCAGGCGGCGGTAGCTCCGTCGGCGCCCAAGCCCACAGCAACCCAACCGGCCCCACTGGCAGCGCCGGCCCCGCCGTCTGCTCCGCCGGGAACCTCGATCGTCGGCTGGGTGACCGGACCGGACAGCCCCAACCAGACCATCCAGCGTTTCGCCATCACCGGTACCGATCTCGGGATCATGTGGGACAACGGCGATCCCGCCGACAACCAGGTATTGATGGCGTTCGGCGACACCTACGGCTTCTGCGGCATTCCAGGCAGTCAGTGGCGGTACAACACACTGTTCCGCAGCCAGGACGGTGCTCTGTCGAACACCGTCAGCGTGCCCAATGCCGCAGTGGCCAACAAGTATTCGGGATCGCCGGTGTGGCAACCCGGCATCTCCAAGCAGATCGTCAACAGCATCAACGCGGCATCGGCAGAGAAGGGCATCATCCCGACCGCCGGTGTTGCCGTCGGCAGGAACCAGTACCTCAATTTCATGTCCATCAGGAACTGGGACAGCAACGGCGCCTGGACGACCAACTTCTCGGCGATCGCAACGTCGACCGACAACGGCCAGACCTGGGGTGTCTACCCTGGCACCATTCGTCAGCCGGGCGCGGGAAACGAGAACTTCCAGCAGGGTGCCTTCCTCAAGCCGGGGCCGGGCGACCCCTATCTCTACTCGTTCGGAACACCTTCGGGGCGAAGCGGTTCGGCGTATGTCGCGCGGGTGTCCCCGAACGTCATCCCCGACCTGACGAAGTATGAGTACTGGAATGTCGACAGTAATTCCTGGGTGCCGGGCAATCCGGCGGCGGCGACGGTGGTGATTCCCGGCCCGGTGGGTGAGCTGTCCGCACAGTACAACACCTATCTCAAGCAGTACCTGGTGTTGTACTGCAACGGCAACAACGATGTCGTCATGCGCACAGCGCCTGCGCCCCAGGGGCCTTGGGGTCCCGAGCAGGTGCTGGTGACCTCAGCCGAGATTCCCGGCGGCATCTACGCACCCTTCCTGCACCCTTGGTCGACAGGTAAGGAGCTGTACTACAACCTGTCGCTGTGGTCGGCGTACAACGTGATGCTGATGCACACCGTGTTGCCTTAGCGGCGCGGGTCGATCAGGGTTACGCCGACGGGGGCGGCGGTGTCGAGCGTCGGCAGCAGCGCGGCACCCTCGGCCAGCCCGACGACGCGGTCGACGAGCGACTGCGGCTGCAGTGCACCCGATTCGACAAGCCTCAGCATGCCCGGGTAGTCCACAGCGGCCATCCCATGACTGCCGAGAACATCCAATTCCCAGCCGATTACGCGATCCATCGGCACCGGGGGAAACCCGTCGACATTGGGTAGCAGTCCGACCTGCACATGCCGGCCGCGCCGCCGCAGACTGTGGATGGCGTCCGCGCAGGTAGTGGGTGAACCGACCGCATCGATCGCGACGTGGCTGCCGCCGCCGGTCAGCTCGTGCACAACGGCGGCGACATCGGCACGGGCGTCGGCCAGCACGGTATGCACTGCGCCCAGCGTCTGCGCCAGCGCCAGCGCCGCCGGCGTGCGGTCGACCGCGATCACGTTGGCACCGGCCGCCGCGGCGATCTGGACTGCACTGAGCCCGACGCCGCCGGCCCCGACGACGGTGACCCACTCGCCGGGCTGGACGTCGGCCCTGGCCGTCAGCGCGCGATAGGCGGTGGCAAACCGGCAGCCTAGACCCGCTGCGGCGGCATCGCTGACCGCGTCGGGAACGGCGACCAGGTTCGTGTCGGCGGCGTGCAGCGCGACGTATTCGGCGAACGAGCCCCAGTGCGTGAAACCCGGCTGGGTCTGGTCGGGGCAGACCTGGGCCTGGCCGCCCAGACACCACTGGCAGGTTCCGCACCCGCAGACGAACGGTGTGGTGACGCGGTCGCCGACCCGCCAGCGCCGGACCTCGGCGCCGACTGCCGCCACGACCCCGACCAGCTCATGACCCGGGACGTGGGGCAGGCTCACCCCGTCGTCATGCCCGGCCCAGGCGTGCCAGTCGCTGCGGCACAGGCCGGTGGCCTGCACCTCGACCACCACCCCACCGGGTGACGGCACCGGATCAGCCACCGATCGGACGTCTACCTGACCGCCGAACTGCTCGAACACCACTGCGCGCATGACGTATGTCTACTGGTCAGCCGGGTACGTCCATGCGCTGGGTGCCCACTACGGAGAGCAACGCCAGGGCGTTTTCCGAGGCTGAGCCCGGCTCGGCGGTGTAGATGACGACGCGTTGATCGCGGTCGGTGATGTCCAGTACGTCGCAGTTGACCGACACCGGTCCGACGGCCGGATGATGGAAGGTCTTGCACAGCATGGTCTGCGCGCACACGTCATGGTCGGCCCACAACTCCGCGAATTCGGCACTTCCCGAACGTAATTCGTTGATCAGCTGGGTGGTTTCGGGGTCATTCGGGTAGCGCGCAGCGGCGGCGCGCAGGTGCAGTGCGCAGGTACGGGAGAATTCGTCGACATCGGTGACGCCGTACAGGCGTCTGCCGTGCGGCCCGGGGTCCAGGAACGCCCGTCGGGCCAGATTGCGCTCCCGCGGCGCCAATGCGGAGAAGTCCTCCATCAGGGCGCAGGCCAGGTCGTTCCATGCGATCACCTCGTAGGTGGCGGACACGACGATCGCGGCGGCCTGCGGTAACCGGTCGAGCAGGTCGAGGATGCTCTGCCTGACCAGGCGGGACGGTCCGGGCGGCAGTGACGGTTCGATCCCGACCAGGCGATGCAGGTACGTGCCCTCGACATCGGAGAGGCGAAGCGCACGGGCGAGGCCGGCGAGCACCTCCCGTGATGGGTGCGGGGCACGAGCCTGCTCCAGGCGTGTGTAGTACTCCGTCGAGATGAAGGCCAGATGGGCCACCTCGTCGCGGCGCAATCCCGGCGTCCGACGGCGTTTCCCCGCTGGCAGTCCCACCTCGGCAGGGGTGATCCGCTCGCGTCGACTGCGCAGGAACGCTCCGAACTCCCGCTTGTCCATGCCTCCATAGTGCCCGGCGTCGGCCGCTCAGCCAGGTACAGCCGGTACCTGGATACCGTCACCGCCGGCACGCAGGCTCGTTTCATGACCAACCCACAGACGAGGACCACCCAGACGAAGAACCGCGGCCTGCTGGCTGACAAAGTCGCATTCATCTCCGGTGCGGGCCGCGGCATCGGAGCCGCGGCGGCCCGGCTGTTCGCCGACGAGGGCGCCCGCGTGCTGCTCGCGGCCAGGACCGAGGAGCAACTCGCCACGGTCACCGAAGAGATCCGCTCGGCCGGAGGTGAGGCCGAGTACGCGATCTGCGACCTCAGCGACGGCGACAGCGTGCGCGCCGCGGTCGACCGCGCCGTCACGACGTGGGGCAGGCTGGACATCGCCTTCAACAACGGCGCGACGATCGTGCCGCCGGGACCGCTGGATCAGACGACCGAGGCGGATTTCGACAACGTCTACTCGGTGAACTTGAAAGGCGTCTATCTGGCAATGGTCGCCGAGATCGCCGCCATCCGCGGCACCGCCAAGTCCGGCGCCATCGTCAACACCTCGAGCGTCGGCAGCCTGAAGTCCAACCCGGAATTGCCCGCCTACGGCGCGATGAAGCGCGCGGTCAACAGCCTGACCGAATCCGCGGCGGTCACCTATGGACCGGAAGGGATTCGGGTCAACGCGATCACGCCCGGCAGCACACTGACCGACATGATTCGGGAATGGGAGACGGCGTCGCCCGGCATCATCGACAGCCTGACCGCGCAGACCCCGTTGCGCAGGGCGGCCGAACCCGCGGAGATCGCCGAAGCGGCCGCGTGGTTGCTCAGTGACCGTGCCTCGTATGTGACCGGGGCGATCCTGCGGGTGGACGGCGGCACCTGGGTATGAGGCCGTCTCAGGGGCGCATGCCGCGAAAGACCAGCTCGAGATGGCGCCGTGCCGTGGTGGGCCAGTCGGGATCGTGCGGTAGCGGCCGCGCGATGAGTGTTCCGCACACGACCACATCCCGTGCCGTGACGTCGGCGTGTAAGGATCCGTCGGCGCGACCCTCGGTCAGGAAAGCGTCGATGGCAGCGACGATCTCCCGCTTGGCGTCGACCGCGGCAGCGTCGGCCAGCGGTTCTGCGCCGCGAAGTGGTAGCGCCACCAACTGATCGGCGAGTGTCAGACACTCCTGCAGATAGGCCTCGACGGCGGCCCCGCCACGCAACCCCGCGGCCCTGATATCGGCGAGGGTGGCGAGCAGCAGTTCGTAACCGCGGCGCTGCAACTCGGCGAGGAGCGCGGCACGGTCGGGAAAGCCCCGGTAGAAGGTGCCGACCCCGACGCCCGCTGCCTCCGCGATATCCGTCAGCGGCACCGTCCGGCCGCGGCGGGCGATCAGTTCGGCGGCGGTGCGCAGGATCTTCTCCCGGTTCTCGACGGCGTCCCGGCGTACCGCGCGGGCACGACCGGAGCTGGCGTTGACAGGCATCGATCGAGTGTATGCTCGGATAAGCGGAGGATTAATTCCGTTACAAGGAGCCTGGTATGACCGACGACGACTTCAACCGCCGAAACATTCAGGAGTTCCGCGCCAACCACGGCCGGCTCGGCGGGAGTTTCGATGGAGCGCCAGTTCTGTTGCTGCACAGCATCGGAGCGCGCAGCGGTGCCGAACGGGTGAGTCCGATGATGTACCTGGCTGACGGAGACCGCTACCTGGTATTCGCCTCGGCCGCCGGGGCGGACATCAACCCGGCCTGGTACTGGAATCTAATCGCCAACCCCACGGTCACGGTCGAAGTGGGCGACGAGCACCTCACGGTCCATGCAGTCGAGCTCCACGGCCCCGAGCGCGACGAGAAGTATGCCCTGCAGGCGCAACTCTATCCGGGATTTGCTGAGTATCAACGCAATACGACGCGCACGATCCCCGTCTTCGCCTTGACTCCGAGCTAGGTGCTCAGTCCTGTACGGCTTTCGCCAGTGCGATGTATCTGGTGATGGCTGCGGCGTCAGATCCGCTGTCCACTTCGCGAACGGCGGCGTGGATCACCCGGACGATCGCCCAGCCCCGCGCGCGGTCCTCGTCGAGACCTGCGGCGTCGAGCAGGGTGTGGAGCCGGGTCCGGACCCCGTCCCGGACGTAACCGGCGAGTTCGTCCCACTGGTGCCAGAGCATCGGGGCGATCTCGAAGTGTGGATCGCCATTTATCGGGCGTGGGGCGATCGCGAGCCAGGGCTCCCGGCCGGCGGTGAGCACATTGCCGGAATGGAGGTTGCCGTGCAGGACGACGCGATCGGCGCCGCTCCGGTCGGCAATCAGGTCGCGCCCGAGTGCGCTCGCCTGTTCCACCAGGCGATGGGGAATCGGGGCGTTGCGGGGGAGCACGGAGAATTCGCCCAGCCACTGCTCGACAAGCGAGGTGAGGGTGCGTAATTGGGGTAGTGCCGGCACATGCAACCGGTGGTAGAGCTCGCCGACAACCCCGCAGGCTTCGTAATCCGAGAGCGAGTCGAGGTGCTGGGGCCGGAGCCGCTCCAGTAGCAGGGCGCGCCGATGTGGGTCTGCGCGCAGCAGGCGGACCGCCCCGCTGCCGCCCCAGCGTCGCAGCACCAGATGTTCGTGTTCGGATCCGGCGTCGGCGGAGCCGAGCTTGAGGACGGCGGCGGTTTCCTCAGCCGTGCGTACGGGCTGGACGAGGGTGCCGTGGCCGTGAATGGCGGGTCCGTCGGGTCGCAGCTGCCATTGCTCGAGCTGAGCCAGAACAGCGTCAGCGGGGAGCCCAGTCACCACCGGATGGTGTCACGACAGCGCGGAAATGCGACAGCTGATCGCCAGGTCCCGCGGGTAGTGTGCTGCTCGCAGACCGCATATGGGGGAGCTCACCTTGGATCTAACGGCGCCGCTGCCCTCGGGTGTTCGTGCCAGGGTGCGTGCGGCGGTGCGGGCGTCAGCGCCTCGTCCCGCCGCGGCCGAACGCGCCGCGAAGGATCTCAGCCAGAAGCTCTGGCCGGCCGTCGTTGCGGAGATCCGGTGGGCCTTCACCCCGCCACGGACGTGGCTGTTGGGCGTGGTGGCCAATTTCTTCCTGGCCGCCGCCTGGCTGCTGATTCAGCCGATTACGCCCCACGGTCACCGGCATGACTGGGTAACCCTGATCGGCATCTACTTTTCGTCGTTCATCCTCGCCGACGTGACCACCACCAATCTGCTCGGGGCCGATCACGTCCGGGTGCAGAAGGGGTTATCCGATGGCGCGCCCTTGTGGCGGGTGCTGCTGATCAAGAATCTCGCCCTGATCGTGCTGGTCGGCCTACCTACTCTGGCAGTGGCCATGGCGCTCACTGTGGCTCTGGAAAGCCCTGCGCACCTTGGGGTTACGATTCCCAACGTCGCGGTTCCGATTTTGTCCTGGCTGGGCGTCGGCAATCTGATCTCGGTACTGCACCCGGTCACGGCCGCTCCGCTGGCCCGGCGGTGGCGGCAGCGTCATGACCGCAGGCGCACGGCCGGCTGGCTCGCCGCTCTGACGCTGCCGTACGCGTTGTGTTATGTCGCCGATCCGGTGCAGGGGGCGCCGCACCAACTGCTGTGGAATGCGCTGCCCTCGATGATCGGACCTGTGCTGGGGCGGGACACCAAGAGCATGGTGCATCTCGGGGTGGCGCTGAGTGTGTGGATAGTCGGCACTTTCGCGGCGCACCAGTGGGTGCGCCTGCGGGGTTTTCGCGTCACGTGATCCCATATAGCTAGGACACTAACTATTAGCGTACGATGCAATTATGGTCGCAACGACGCCGCAACTCGATCCGCTCGCATTGGAGCGCCAGGTGTGTTTCGCGCTGGCAGTCACTAACCGCGCCGTCCTGGCCGTGTACCGGCCGCTACTGGAACCACTCGGCCTGACTCATCCGCAGTACTTGGTGATGCTGGCGCTTTGGGATCATCAGAAGTCCGCCTCTACCGGTCAGCCAGCGTTATCGGTCAAGCAGATCGCCTCAGCCCTGCAACTGGATTCGGCCACGCTCTCGCCGATGCTGAAACGTCTGGAAGCCCTCGGACTGATCACCCGCACCCGCAGCGCCAGCGATGAGCGTGCCACCGATATCGAATTGACCACTGCCGGAATCGCTTTGCGCACCCGCGCTCTGAATATTCCGCCCGCCGTCGTGGCCCGACTCGGTGTCGAGATGGCCGAACTCGAACAACTGCACCACGTGCTCACCCGGATCAACACCGCCGCGCTCGCGGCCGGCGCCCTCGATAGCGCAACCACCTAGGAGCCGCATGAGAACTTCCCGCGCGGATGCCGCCCGCCCCAGTCCGTTGCAGTATGTCGCCTATGCGTACGGGCGCCGCCTACCCGATTCGATGCGCCACTGGGTGGCACATGATCTGGCAGGCCCGGGCGCCGTGCGTCGCCAGGTGATCCGCATGGCGATCCCGCCGCTGTTCGTGCTCGGCCCGCTGTGGCTACTGCCGGCGTCGCTCTACGTACATCTGGAGATGACGGCTCCGATCTATATCTGGGCCTTACTGATCACACTCGCGCTGAACAAGGTGTGGCGCCGGCACCGCCTGTCGCAGCATGGCCTCGATCCGAATTTGGTCGATGTGCTGAGGCGCCGCAAGGACGCGCGGTTGCACGAGGCGTATGCCCAGCACTATGGCCCGCGACCGGAATCGGCCAGTGCACAAGCGAACAGCAGTCCGTTCTGATCCGTCAGCGCACCGCGATGGCGTCGCGAACACAGTCCCGAAGCCAACCGTGGGCACCGTCGGCATCGTAGCGGGGGTGCCAGGCCATGCTGATCTCCAGTGGCGGTAGCTCCAAAGGGATCTCGAAGGTGTGCAGCCGCAGCGCGGCCACCGCATCATGGCCGATCTGGGCGGGCACCAGCCCGACCAGATCGCTGTTGCAGATCAGGAAGAGTCCACCCGCGGGGTTGGGTGCGCACGCCACCACTCTGCGACGCAATCCCTGCTCGGCGAGTAGCTCATCGACGGGCCCGATCAGCCGGCCGCGCCGGGAGAACACCACGTGGTCGGCGGCCGCGAAGCGCTTCACGGTGACGCGTCTGCCGAGCAGCGGGTGACCCGCCCGGACCACGCCGACCAGGCGCTCGCGCACCAGTGGCTCGATGCGCGTTTCCGGTTCCGCGCGCCGGATCTGCCCGACCTCGACGTCGACGGAACCGTCGCGCAGCGAATGGGTGTCCTCGTGGCTTTCGCCGACAAACCGCAGTGTCACACCCGGCGCTTCGGCGCGCACCCTGGCCAACAACTGCGCACCCAGTGAACTGAACAGTCCTTCGCCGACCTGAATCGAGAACACGCGCTCCAGCGATACCGGCCGCGGCGGTTGCGGCGGAGTGAAGACCATCCGGGCCTGTTCGACGAGATCGCGCACCGACCCCTGTAGCGACAGTGCGCGTGGGGTTGGGACCATCGCCCGGCCGGCCCGCACCAAGACTGGGTCGTCGAGGACCCGGCGCAGCTTGGCCAGCGTCCGGCTCATCGCGGGCGGCGAGGTGTGCAGCCGCTCGGCCGCGCGCTTGACGCTGCGCTCGTCGAGCAGGGCGTCGAGCGCCACCAGCAGATTCAGGTCGAGTGCCGAGGATTCCATTATTGATAACTATTCCTTACCAACCATGCACTGGAGTGCAAGCCAGTTCGAGCATACGGTGAAGTCCGTGAACTCAACACTTTCTTCCCCCGCCGTTTCCGCTGTGCTGCAACGTTTGTCGCTGGCCGAATCCGGCAACGACGCCGAAGCCTTCGCGGTGGCAGGCACCGCGACCTCTGTCTCCTATCCCATCGATATCGGGGCGGCCGAACGCGCGGAGCTGTTCAAGAACGTCTACATGTCGGTCTCGTCGGACGGCGGCAGGCTCCTGTACCTGCTGGCCCGCGCCATCGGAGCCCGCACAGTCGTCGAGTACGGCACCTCGTTCGGCGTCTCGACGATCCATCTGGCCAGTGCCGTGCGGGACAACGGTGGCGGTCTGGTGATCGGTACCGAGCTGCAAGCCGACAAAGCGGCTGCGGCGCAACGTAATTTCGTCGAGTCCGGAGTGGACGACCTGATCGATCTGCGGGTCGGTGACGCGTTGACGACGCTGCGTGACGTGCCTGGCGCGATAGATCTTGTGCTGCTCGACGGCTGGCCGGAGCTGGCGCTACCGGTGCTGCGGCTGCTGGAGCCGCGGCTGCGGCCGGGAGCGCTGGTCCTGGTCGACGACGTCGATCTCGACTTCGGCTCCGACGTACACGGGCCGCTGGCGTCCTATCTCGCAGACAGTGCCAACGGCTACCTGTCGATGACGCTGCCGATCGGCGACGGCATCGAAGCCTGTGTGCGGCTCTGACGTCACGTGCGGGGCAGGCCGAGGATCATCTGGGCGATCACCGTCAGCTGGATCTCGGCCGTACCTCCGCCGATCAGCTCGGAAGGCTGATGGAAATAGGGCACGAACACCTCCGGGTCTGAATCCTCGACCAGGGCAGAGCGTCCGGTGTGGGCCAACATGGCAGTCGAAGCACGGCGGAGCAGGGTGGACATGGCGACCTTGGCGATGCTCGATGCCGCACCCGGTTTGCCGCCCTCGACCAGCCGCAGCGTCTCGCGGGTGACCAGGGCCTTGAGCGCGCTGGTGTAGGACTGGATCTCGCCGAGCGATCGGACCACGGCATCGCGGTCCGGCCCGTCGATCGCCGCGAGATGACGCAGCGCTTCGGTGCGGTCGATCGAGACGTAGTTACCGATCGCGGTGCGCTCGACGGCCATCGCACCCACGGCTAGACCCCACCCGTCGCCCGGTTGGCCCACCAGCATCGCGTCGGGGACGAACACATCGGTGAGGACCACCTCGCAGAACTTGGCAGCCCCATTAGCCTGCCTGATGGGCGTGACATCGAGGCCCTCGGTCTCCATGTCGACCAGGAAGTAGCTCAGCCCACGGTGTTTGGGCGCATCGGGGTCGGTCCGTGCCAGCAGGGCGCCGAAGTCCGCGCCGTCGGCCATCGACGTCCAGATCTTGCGGCCGTTGACCACCCAGCCGCCATCGACTTTCGCAGCGCGGGTGGTCAGTGACGCGAGATCGGATCCGGCGCCCGGCTCACTGTAGAGCTGGCACCATTGCAGGACACCCCGCAACGTCGGCCACACGAAGCGATCGCGCTGTTCATCGGTCCCGGCATCGATGATGGTCGGCGCCATCCACTCCGCGATCCCGAGTGTGGGGCGAAGCATCGCGGGGCGCTTCTCGTATTCCTCGGCGATGATCACCTGCTGTAACGCGTTGGCGCCCATGCCCCATGGCGCCGGTAGCTGCGGAGCGACCAAACCCGACTCCGCCAACAGATCACGCCGTGGACCGATGTCGAATTCGGGGCGGTCGTCCTGGCGCGACGACCCGTCATTGCTGAGCGATACCGCGCGATCCAGGATGTCAGCGATCTCGGAACGGAATTCCGACTCCACGTCACCGAGGTTCAGTGCCTGCGAGCGCTGGACAGTCCGAGCGAACTCGCCTGCCTCGCGGCTCCATCGCGGTGCCGGCCCGAGGGAACCGCCAAGGCTGGTGGCCCGCCGCCAGTACAGCTGGATGTCGTGTTCCCAGGTGTAGCCGATCGCACCGAACATCAACAGCGCGTCCAGTACCAGATCGGGCGCTGGTATGACGGCCACCAGCGCCGCGGCACTGGCCGCGATCCGGTGCTGCTCGACGGATTCGTCCGCGGCGCGAACCGCGTCCCAGGCCGCGGCCTCCGCCAGTTCGGTGTTGACCAGAAGTGTTGCGGACTTGTGCTGTAACGCCTGGAATGTCCCGATCGGCTTGCCGAACTGTTCGCGGGTGCGCAGGTGATCCGTCGCCGCGGTGAGGCACCAGCGCACGGTGCCGGCGGCCGCGCAGGCGGTCAGTGCCGCCGCCAGGGCGCGAACGCGCTCGGTATCGATACCCGGCAGCACCGAGGTCAGCGGCAGGGTGACGTCGGTCAGCGCCAGCACGCCGACGTCTGTGCAGAGGTCGGTCCCGTTTCGGGGTTCAGCGCGCAGGTTGGTCGATTCGGTGTCGACGACGAACCACCTGTGGCCATCGTCAGTGGTGGCGGGCAGCAGAATCCGTTGAGCCGAGCAGATTCCGAGGGTGATCCCCGTTGAGCCGCTCAGCCGCCAGCTGTCCCCGGCGGCGGTCGCGCGGACATCTGAGTGATCGGGCAGGACGACCACGGCCGTCGTTCCGGCGGCCAGGTCCTTCAGCAGCGACTCCGGCGCCGCCGACCCGCCGGACAACGCGACGGCGCCTGCGATCGCGGTGGTCAACCAGGGCCCGGGCAGCAATGCCGTGGCCGCGGCCTCGATGACGCACGCCATGTCCATCAGCGTGCCGCCCTGGCCGCCGATGTCCTCCGGTAGGTGCACGGCGTGGAAACCGTTGTCGACGAATCCGCCCCACCAGGGCGGCAGGTCGCCGGCCGCGGTGGCGTCGAACAGGGCGCGGGTCTGTGCGACGGGGGCCTGCCGAGCCGCGAAACTGCCCACCGCGTCGGCCAGTTGCTGTTGTTCCTCGGTGATTGCCAAAGGCATGAGGCGTCAGTTCTCCAATCGAGTGCGGATGAAGTCGCACTGAGCCAAGCTGTCGCTCACCCATCGATTCACGCCTCATAATGAAACGGCGTTCTGCCTTGTGTCAACACGCGGCGGGGTTTCGACCTGGATCTATAGCTCACAGAGCACCGCTATCGGGCGGTAGTATCGACTAGAAATG
The DNA here is from genome assembly GCF_025822605.1 of Mycolicibacterium komossense. Lineage (GTDB taxonomy): Bacteria > Actinomycetota > Actinomycetes > Mycobacteriales > Mycobacteriaceae > Mycobacterium > Mycobacterium komossense. Next base: position 50,672 of record NZ_JACKTY010000033.1, read on the forward strand.
AGAGGTCAGTTCTAGTTATGGACACGTTCGCGGGAACCCGCGTGCCGCTGGAGAGCATGACCAGCAGCCAGTTGATTCGCCGGGCCACGTTGATCGAATCGGTCATCGACCTCATCGGTGAAGTGGGCCATGAAGCTGTGCAGATGCGCGATGTCGCCCAACGGTCGGGGGTGGCGTTGGCCACCGCGTATCGGTACTTCCGATCCAAGGAGCATCTGCTGGCGGCGGCCTTGGAGGACTGGCAGCAGCGGTTGACTCGCCGCACGCTGGCGGCTGGCCGTTCCCCGCAATCGGATCCGCTGGCGGGCGTGCTCGAATATCTGCGACGCGCGCTGCGGGCATTCGGCCGCAATCCGAAGATGTCCGCGCTGATGATGCAGATGGTGACCTCCACCGACCCCGATGTCAGTGCGGCGATCGTCCGGATGAACGCGACCAACGCCGAGATGTTCGATCGGCTGCTGCAAGGCTTTTCGGCCGAGGACGTCCCGAACCTGAGCTTCGTCCTCAACGCGATCCTGACGAGTGCCATCACCGGTCTGCTGACCGGGAACATGTCACTGGACGAATGTCAGGACCGGGTCGAGTGGGCCGCGGGTGTGATCCTGGCGCAGAGTCCTACGCGTTGATCACTCGGCTTCGATGCCCGAGAAGTCCTTGTGTCCCAGGCCGGCGGTGCAGCCGCCGTCGACGACGAACTCCGAGCCGGTGGAGTAACTCGACTCGTCGCTGGCCAGATAGACGACCAGGTTCGACACTTCCTCCGGCTCGGCGGCGCGGCCGAGGGCGGTCTGGAAGATATCCTCGGGAACCCAGTCGGTCATCGGCGTCTTGATCAGCCCGGGGTGGATGGAGTTGACCCGAATTCCGCTGGGGCCCAGTTCCAAAGCGACGGACTTCGTCAGCCCGCGAACGGCGAACTTGGTCGCGGTGTAGCCGTGGGTCGCGATGGTTCCCGCCATGCCCTCGATCGACGAGATATTGATGATGGAACCGCGGCCCGCGGCCTTCATCGGTGCGACGACGGCGCGGATGCCGAGGAATACCCCGGTGAGGTTGACGTCGAGGATCTTGTGCCAGTCGGAAAGCTCGTAGTCCTCGATCATGCCGAAGTTCATGATCCCGGCGTTGTTCACCAGGATGTCCAACCCGCCGAATTCGGCGACGGCCACCGCTACAGCGGCCGCCCAGTCGTCGGGTTCGGTGACGTCGAGGTGGACGTAGCGGGCTGTCTCCCCGATGTCCTTGGCCACCAATTCACCCTCGGGGTCGAGGATGTCGCCGAGCACCACCCGGGCGCCCTGTGCGGCGAGCGCACGGGCGTGCGAGGCGCCCATTCCGCGGGCGCCGCCGCTGACCAGAGCGACCTTGCCGGCCAACCGTCCTGCCACCATTCCTCCACTCGAGTAGACAGATCTCAAATAACGTCTAGTCGCACCGTAACATCGCAGGCTGCCGTCGTGGATGGGATCAGCCGTGGCAAAAGAACCCGGTATCGCGGTGAGTCGTTCGGCGGTGCCTTCGGCCGCAGCCGTGGCTATTGCGGGGCTACTGCGGGGCCCGTCGATCAGTGGGCTCCCGCGCGACGCGGCCCTGCTGCCGGCGGTGAGACATGCGTCACCCGGTCGCGCGGCCGGCCGTGCTGGGTGGCCTGCGTCACGGTGCCTGGGTCGTAGAACCTATTGCGGCAGTGCATGGTTCGTCATAGCTAAGTCACAGCTGATGCATGGGTCCTTCCCAGAGGAATTATCTCTGCGAAGGACATGTTCCATCTATCAGGTCGAGACGAAGAACCGAAGGCTCGGCCCGACACAGAACATTTGAGCAAGAAGAATCGAAGGCATCACCATGAAGAAGATTGGGCTGGCCGGCATCGTCGGCGCAGGACTCGCCGCAGCTGTTCTTGGGTTCGCAGCACCTGCACAGGCCGACTTGGGCCACAACGTGTGGGCTAACCAGCAGAACCAGACCAGCGTCTCAGTGCCACAGGTCAACACCAGCGTGCACCAGAGTCCCTAAAAGAACTGCTCAGCAGGGGCGCCCGCATCGACGCGGGTGCCCCTTTTCGTGTTTCAAAGGGGTGCTGCTGAAACAAACGGCCGCTCGGCGTCGATACACCCGGCAGTAACATCGACCCCACCTGTCACGGGAGCAGAGGACATATGCGCAGCCGATGGAAAGCCGCACTCGGTGCGATGGCTCTCGCCGCCTCGGTCGGATTGGGGGGAGTTGCGCCGGCGGTCTCGCAGGCCGCGCCGCCGGTCGCGACGAAAGACTTCTCCAAGCCGGCGATCGTCATCCTCGGATACGGACTCAATCCGGACGGCACCATGCGCACGATCCTGCGCCGTCGTGTCCTGACCGGTCTGACTGTCGCGCAGTTCTTCCCGCAATCGCCGATCATCGTGACCGGGGGTAATCCGCAGAATGGCAGAACCGAGGCGGGACAGATGCGGAACATGCTGATGCTCCTCGGTTTTCCGGCAAACCGGATCATCGTCGAGGACAAGGCCAACAGCACCGTCCAGAACGCCCGGTTCTCGGTTCCTCTGGCGAAAGATGCGGGCACCTCGGGCATCATCCTGGTCACGTCGAGTACGCATCAGGATCGCGCCGACGGGAATTTCGCCGACGCCGGAGGCAATATCCTTGCGACGGTGAGCTATCCGGATGGAGATCCGAGCGTCAACGTCGTCCAGTTCGCCCGCGACGCCATCAGCCCGTTCATCAACGTCGGCTAGCGGAAGCTGCCCGAACCACCGTCGATGTGGATCGTCTGGGCAGTGAGATAAGAGGCATCCGGACTGAGCAGGAACGCGATCATGGCCCCGATGTCGTCGTGAGTATCGCCGACCCGCCGCAATGGGATGTGCCGGACAGCGCGCTCGTAGTCCTTGGTGAAATTCTCGGCCCAGAAGAGCACTCCATCGGAGTTCGCGAACGGGCACACGACGTTGATCCGGATGTTGTCTTTGCCCCACTCCAGTGCCGCGACCCACGACATCCCGCGGATCGCCTCCTTGGCGCTCGCATACGCGCCGAACATCGGTTCCCCGACCGTGCCGCTGCCGGACCCGAAGTTGACGATCGACCCGCCGCCGGCCGCCTGCAGAATCGGATGGACCGCCTGCATCAGGAAGAACGTCGCGCGTGGCCCGACGTCGTAGACCAGGTTGAAGTCCTCCTGGGTGATGTCGGTGAACGGCTTGGGCTCGTTGCAGGCAATAGCGTTGTTCACCAGTGCGGTGACGGCACCGAGCTTGTCCACTGCCGTGGTGACGATCAGTTGCGGGCTCGCGGCGTCCCGCAGATCGGCCACACAGTGCTCGGCCTTGAAGCCGGCCGCGACGAACTCGGCGGCGAGATCGACGACCGATTCCTCACGGTCCACGAGCAGTACTGCTGCGCCACGTTCGAGCAGCGCCTGGGCGGTACCGCGGCCGATGCCTCTGGCGGCACCGGTGACGATCACCGCGTGGCCGTCCAGCGAGTGCGGATGCCAATACCGTCCCATCCCAGCTGATGTCATGTCCGCTCTCCGTTCTGTGGTGCAGTGCCGCGGTGCAATTCATACGAAGTTCTTGCTGCGCCCGGGAATTCGATGAACTCGACGGGCATTCCGTCGGGATCCTTGACGAAGAACATTCGCACTCCGCTGATCTCGAACGGCTCTTGTTCCGGCCGGTAGCCCGCGTCCAGAACGGCGCCATGGGTGGCATCCAGGTCGGCCACCGACAGTGAGATGTTCTGGTTGCCCCGGAACGGCCGCCGACCAGGCGAGGCGGGCCCGGTTGCGCCGAGGGACAGCAGTTCCACCATGAGCCCGCCGATGAGACCACCGACGACGCGGCCGTCCTGATTGCTCGTGCTGCCGAGCGCCGTATCGAACGGCTCACCCGAGATGGACTGGTCGAACACCACGTCCATTCCGAGCAGTCCACGATAGAACTGCAGTGCGCGGTCCATGTCGGTGACTCCGACGACCAGATGTGAGAAACGGCTGTCAATCATGTTGTCTCCAATGCGATCTCGTCGCGAAGTGCAGCGATATTGGACAGCTCGCCGTAGAGCGCGCGGATCGAGTAGTTGAGCACCGCCATCGAGGCCCGCAGCCGTGGATCCTCGCCCATCCCCGCCTGCCGAGCGCGTTGTCGGCTACAGAGCGCCTCGTCGAGACGGCGCCGGGTCGCGGCGAGGTGACGGTCGAGCGCGTCGAGCACCTGCGCGGAATCGCCCTCCTGCGCGAGCCAGGTCTTGAGGATCACCGGATGTTTGATGACCACCTGGTCGCTGACGGGCATGGTCTTCACCCAGCCGCGCAGGGCGGCCAGACCGCGGTCGGTGGCCTGATGAAGTGTGCTGGTCCGTTTTCCGGTATGAGTCTCGTTGTGGCTGACCATGTCCCGGTCGGCCAGCCGGGTCAGTTCGCGACGGACATGACTGACAGACGGTGACCAGTAGAAGTAGCCGACCGAGAATTCGGCGCGGGTTTTGATCTCGCCGGCGGTCAACGGCTTGTCGAAAGCGGCCAGGATCCCCAATACCAGATACGCCGTGGTGGGCAGATCGTCGGAAGCGCCGTTGCGGCCCGGGGCAGGCACATGGGCTCCGATGCTGGTAGGAGAGTGGGCCGGTCGAAGGGACTATTAGACTATGACTTAGATCACGATGTCAATGGGTCGACACGTACCGCCAGCGTCTCTGCTGTTTGTGAATTCCAGCTATTCTCCGCCTGTTTGGTGTGACTCCAGTGCCGGCCGCGATATCGTCCGCTGGTCTGTGACGGCTGGACCGACAGAAGAACTTGCTGACTATTAGTCAGTTATGCGGACGGTCCGCTACGACGAAGGGACACGCATGGGATCCGGTGCTCTGCGCATCGCAGTGATCGCCTCGGGCGGTATTGGTACGGAGGCGATTCGCGCGATCGGCAGGCGCCACGACCTGACACTCACCGGGCTGTGGGTCCATTCGCCGGCCAAGGTCGGCGTAGATGCGGGTGAGTTGGCAGGTGGCGCCCCGGTCGGCGTCGTGGCGACGGGCGCGCTCGACGACATCATCGAGGCAGCGCCGGATTGTGTGGTTTACGCGGCCAGCGGACCGGACCTCGACGCCGCCGCGGTACCCGATTATGTCCGGCTGCTCAGCGCCGGCATCAACGTCGTCACCACCAGCTCACCGGGCCTGGTGTTCCCGGATGCGTGGGTACCTCATTACGCCGAAGCCGTTCGCGCCGCGTCCCTCAAGGGTGGCGCCTCGTTGTACGCCTCGGGACTGGAACCGGGCTTCGCGGGCGACCAGCTCGCCGTTCTGTTGAGCACGTTGTCGAGCACCATCACGTCGATCAGGACGCAGGAGATCTTCGACTACAGCGAATACCCGAACACCTTCATGATGTTCGACGTATTCGGCTTCGGCCGACCCATGGATTACGCACCACTGATGAGTCTTGGCGGGTCTCAACGTTTCGCGTGGGGACCACCTGTGCACTTCGTCGCGGCAGCGCTCGGCGTGGAACTCGACGATATCGCCGAGACCTACGAACGGGTCGAGGCGCCGCGCAAGCTCGAAGTCGCGGCGGGGATCATCGAGGAAGGCACCTGCGGGGCAATTCGCATGGAAACCATCGGGATCGTCGGCGGCCGGCCGGCCATTGTGATCGAACACGTGAACCGAATGGCCGTCGATATCGCACCGCAGTGGCCCGTCGCGGCGCGGGACGGCACCTACCGGGTGGTCATCGAAGGCACACCGTCTTTGACCTGTGAACTGACCATCGGCGACGGCGACTCGCCCGGCGAGGACGGGATGATCGCCACCACGATGCGGGTGGTCAACGCCATCCCGTACGTGGTCGCCGCGCCGCCGGGTATCCACACCGCCCTCGACCTGCCCGTGACCGCGCCCCTCCGTCCTTTTCTGGGGCTGCAGACCTGAGGGTGAGTCGGTAGTGCGGCTGGAGGGGCGTGCCATGATCAGCGGGTGGATCTCGGGTTGCACGCGCTGGGTATCGGCACCGGTTCTGAACGCGCAGTGATCGATGCTGTGTCGCTCGCCGCTGAACAGGCGGGATTCGCGACGCTGTGGGCCGGCGAGCACGTTGTGATGGTCGACGAGTCCACCTCGAGCTACCCGTATTCCGAAGACGGCACGATTGCGGTGCCTGCGGTCGCGGACTGGCTCGACCCACTGATCTGCCTGAGCTTCGCCGCCGCGGCGACGACCTCCATCGGACTGGCCACCGGCGTAATGCTGCTGCCCGAACACAATCCGGTGCTGGTCGCCAAGCAAGCCGCGTCGCTGGACAAGCTCAGCGGTGGCCGGCTGACGCTCGGGGTCGGAATCGGTTGGTCGCAAGAGGAATTCGAGGCCCTTGGCGTCCCGTTCGGCCGCCGCGGAGCGCGTACCGCGGAGTATGTGGAGGCGATGCGCGTCGTCTGGCGTGACGACGTGGCGTCGTTCCACGGTGACTTCGTCAACTTCGACAACATTCGGGTGAACCCGAAACCGCTACGCAACCATCACATCCCGGTGGTGCTCGGTGGAAACAGCGAGTCGGCACTGCGCCGAGCGGCCACCTGGGGGGACGGATGGTACGGCTTCAACCTGGCCGACGTCGAGGAAGTCGCCCAGTGCGCGTCGACCGTGCGTCGGCTGTGCCGTGAGGCCGTGCGTGACCCTGGCGACCTGCGGCTCGCAGTCGCCCTAGTAGACCCGCAGTCTGCCGATATCGGCCGGCTCGCTGATATCGGCATCGACGAGCTCGTACTCGTCGCCAGTCCGCCGGACGACCCAGACACTGCCCGGGCCTGGGTCGCGGACCTGGCGCGACAGTGGAACCCGGTGCTGAAATCGGCATGAGCGGCCCATGGTCGGTGGCGATCGCCGTGGTCTTCGTCTGGCTCGGCATGGTGTTGGCGATCTCGTTTATCGAAGCGCCGTTGAAGTTCCGCGCGCCCGGCGTGACGTTACGGGTCGGACTGGGCATCGGGCGGTTGGTGTTTCGCGCGCTCAACATCTGCGAGCTGCTGCTTGCGGCGCTCCTCGTGGGGACCTTCGCGTTCCATTGGCCGCCCCTGCGTGTCGAGGCGGCCGCCGGGGTGGCGATCGGGGCACTCCTGGTGCAGCTGCTGCTGGTTCGTCCGGCGCTGACCCGCAGATCGGATGCGGTACTCGCCGGGAGCGATGCGCCGCGATCGCGCGGGCACTACGTCTACATCGCATTCGAGGCGATCAAGGCAATGTCGTTGCTGGTGACGGGCATTCTGTTACTGGGGGCCTGAGGTACGCGGCCGAGCTTCTTGATCAGTACCGGTGTCGCGCCAGGTGCCGTCCACCACGCTGGTGCCCGCGGTCGATCGCTATCGCGGCGGGAACCATCTCGCTGGTGACCAGTCCACGCTCGCCGGTGACCTCGTCGACAATCTCGAAGGCGGCGGCAATCGCGTCCGGGGTATCGACGACGACGGTGGTAACGGGGACATGTCGGCTCAGTTGCAGCAGCCGGTCACCGTGGGGCGCGCGTCCGTCGTGAAATCCCCATAGGGCGCGCAGCACGGTCGCGCCGCTGACACGCCTGGACTCGCGTAAGCCACGCAGCAGCGCCCGGTGAATAGGGGCCCCGTCGTGCAGGGCGTCCTCGGGGGTGTGGATCGACAATTTCTGGAACAGATCCAGCCCCTGGGCGTCCTTGGCCGGGAGCGCGTGCGGGCGCTCGATCAACTCCCCGTTGCGTTTACAGACCCGGACACGCTCGATCATCAATAGCGGGTCCGGGATGAGTGCGCGTAGCTCGGCGCAGGCCGACGCCACCTGGCTGGCGGTGCCGACACCGACCACCAGCAGGGGGATATCCGGGTTGCGGCTAAAGAACTTGGCTCTGCGCCGCTGGCCATCGACGGTGCCGTCGACGCCGAGAAATGCTGCGGCACCGGCAAATCCGGACCGATAGAGGATCTCGCACACTGTGAAATATGCGGCCGAGCCCGCGAGGCGCTGCTGACGGCCCAGTAGCAAGGTCAGCTGGGTGGCGTCGGAGCTGTGACCGACGACCTCGCCGGTGGCCAGTTGGCCGCGCTCCATCGTGAGGGTGCCGCGATTGGTCAGCGCCACGACATCGTCGATCACCGCATCGATGCGCTCGGGGATGTCGACGGCGGTGATCGCCACCGGGAGGTCTTCGGACATGGACAGCGACTCATCGGAGCGGACGATCCCGCGCGGTCCGAAGCTGGCGATACCGCGGGTCACCACACTGGTGGCGACCTTGCGGGTGCCATACAGGTCGAGAATGCCGTCAGCCAGGAATTGGCTGCCGGTCCGCTCCCGCTCCGCGAAATATGCAGTGAGCTTGATGATTTCGGTCACAGCCGCCCCGCAACCCATTGGCCCAGGAATGCCGCGGCCACCCCGAGTGCCACGCTGACGACGATATTGGCCACCGCAGCCTTGACCTGACGCTCCTCGGCCGACCGGTGCGTCTCCAGCACCCAGGTGGAGAAGGTGGTGTAGGCGCCGACGAACGCGGTGCCGGCCAGCAGCGCTGCCTGGTGGCTCAGCGCCAACCCGCCGATGAAACCCAGCAGCACTGCACCGGAGATGTTGACCGCCAGTGTGCCGAAGGGGAACCGCCGCGCCACCCGTCGGGCCACCGCGCGGTCGACCATGAACCGGGCTATCGCACCGAACCCGCCGACGACCGCCACACCGGCCCAGACCGCGACGTTCATCGATGCACTCGTGCCCGTCGCACCAGCGCCGTCGCGAGGTAGACCGCGCCGTAGCCAAACACGACACTGACCAGGACGTAGCTGATCGCCAGCCCATAGTGATGGTGCTCGAGCATGCGCAACGTCTCGACCTGCATGGTCGAGAACGTGGTCAGCCCACCGCACAACCCGGTACCGAGCAGCGGGCGCCGATAGCTGGACAGCGGCAGCCGTTCGAGAAGGCGGGTGGTGAAGTAGCCGAGGAGGAACGCGCCGACGATGTTCACGATGAACGTCGCCCAGGGCCACGCGTCCGGATTGGGTGCCAGCCAGGTGGCGAGGCCGGCTCGGGCCAGTGTGCCCACGGCCCCACCGGCGAAAACAGCAGCCAGCTCGCGATTGTCGTGCCCGAACAAGCGCCGTCCTTTCCGTGGTGTCCCTATGGATTATGGGGGCAACCGGACCGTTGGCGCGGCAGGCGTAGACAGTTCCGCAAGCGAGAGCCCGGCGAACTGAATATGAACACGGCGCTCGACAACCAGACACAAGCCACCCGGCCCAGGCAGTATTGACGACATGGCTGCCAATGCGCGTGCCGGACAGCCGGCGCAACCAGAAGATCTCATCGACCTATCTCATCTCGTCACGGCGTATTACAGCGTCCAACCCGACCCCGACGACGTCAACCAGCAGGTGGTGTTCGGTACGTCTGGGCATCGGGGCTCCGCACTCGACGGTGCGTTCAACGAGGCGCATATTCTCGCGACCACGCAAGCCATCGTCGAGTACCGCGCCGGGCAGGGAACCACCGGACCGCTGTTCATCGGGCGGGACACCCACGGGCTGTCCGAACCGGCCTGGGTGTCGGCGCTGGAAGTATTGGCCGCCAACGATGTTGTGGCCATGATCGATTCGGCCGACCGCTACACGCCGACACCGGCCGTCAGCCACGCCATCCTGACGTTCAACCGGGGCCGGGACAGTGATCTGTCCGACGGTATCGTGGTCACCCCGTCGCACAACCCGCCGCGCGACGGTGGCTTCAAGTACAACCCGCCCAACGGTGGACCTGCCGATACCGATGCCACCGGTGCGATCGCCAAGCGAGCCAACGAGATTCTGCGCGACGGCCTCAAGGACGTGAAGCGGATCCCGCTGGCCCGGGCCTTGCAGACCGCACAGCGGCACGACTACCTGGATGCCTACGTCAGCGACCTGCCGAACGTCGTCGACATCCACGCCATCCGTGCCGAAGGCATCCGGATCGGTGCCGACCCACTCGGTGGCGCCAGCGTCGACTACTGGGGGGCCATCGCCGAGCAGCACAAGCTCGAGCTGACCGTCGTCAATCCACTGGTGGACGCGACGTGGCGATTCATGACCCTCGACACGGATGGCAAGATCCGGATGGACTGCAGCTCGCCGAACGCGATGGCCAGTCTTATCGGCAAGATCGGCGATTATCAGATCGCCACCGGCAATGATGCGGACTCCGACCGGCATGGGATCGTCACGCCCGACGGCGGGTTGATGAACCCCAATCACTACCTGGCGGTGGCCATCGATTACCTCTACACCCATCGGCCCCACTGGCCGGGTGACGTCGCGGTCGGCAAGACAGCCGTCAGCAGTTCGATCATCGACCGGGTGGTCGCCGGGATCGGCCGCAAGTTGATCGAGGTGCCTGTCGGCTTCAAGTGGTTCGTCGACGGATTGCTCGGCGGCACAATCGGTTTCGGCGGCGAGGAATCCGCGGGGGCATCCTTCTTGCGTCTCGACGGTAGCGTCTGGACCACCGATAAGGACGGCATCATCTTGGCGCTGCTGGCCTCGGAGATCCTGGCTGTGACCGGTAAGACGCCGTCGCAACGCTATGCCGAGCTCGCCGAGCAGTACGGTGCGCCGACGTACGCCCGCGTCGACGCGCCTGCCGACCGCGAGCAGAAGGCTCGGCTGGCCAAGCTGTCAGCCGAGCAGGTCAGCGCGACTGAGCTGGCGGGGGAGCCGATCACCGCCAAGCTCACCACCGCCCCCGGCAACGGAGCACCGCTGGGTGGGCTGAAGGTGACCACGGAGAACGCGTGGTTCGCGGCGCGACCGTCGGGCACCGAAGACGTTTACAAGATCTATGCCGAGTCCTTCAAGGGGCCCGAGCACCTGGCCGAGGTGCAGGCTGCGGCACGTGACGTGGTGAACGCCGTCATCTCCTAGGCACGCTGGCGGCGGGCACTAAAGTTCCGCGGGTGAGTTCTGTTACGGAGGGTGACTGTCCGTCGGCTACCGCCAAGCCGAAGCTGCCCTACGAAATCTGGGTGCTGATCGTCGCCAACGCGTTCATCGCGCTCGGCTACGGCGTGGTCTCGCCGGTATTGCCGCAGTACGCCCGCAACTTCGGTGTCAGCATCAGCGCAGCCACTTTCGTCATCACCGCGTTCGCGCTGATGCGGTTGTGCTCGGCCCCCGCCAGCGGCGTGCTGATCCAGCGACTGGGCGAGCGACGGGTGTATCTGGCCGGCTTGATGATCGTGGCGCTCTCGACCGGCGCGTGCGCGTTCGCTCAGACGTATTGGCAGCTGTTGCTGTTCCGGTCGCTGGGCGGACTGGGGTCGGCGATGTTCAGCGTCTCGTCGCTGGGGCTGATGATCCGCATCTCGCCTCCGGATGCCCGCGGCCGGGTGGCCGGCATGTTCTCCTCGGCGTTCCTGGTCGGATCGGTGGGCGGGCCGGTGCTCGGCAGTGTCACCGTCGGGCTCGGCCTGTCCGCGCCGTTCGTCATCTACGGCGTCGCACTCTTGCTCGCCGCGGCGGTGGTGTTCTTCAGCCTGCGTAACTCGTCGCTGACCGCGCCCGCCGTGCACACCGAACCGGCGATGACGCTGGGGGTCGCGTTGCGCAATCAGGCCTACCGATCGGCCCTGTTCTCGAACTTCGCGACGGGCTGGGCGGTCTACGGTCTACGAGTGGCGCTGGTGCCGCTATTCGTCACCGAGGTCCTGCATCGAGGGCCAGGGATTGCCGGGCTGACGTTGGCGGTGTTCGCGATCGGCAACGTCTCGGCGGTGATTCCGAGCGGCTACCTGTCCGATCGCGTCGGCCGGCGGGCCCTGCTCATCATCGGGCTCAGTGCGTCCGGGGTGTCGACGGTTGCGGCGGGATTCGCCGATTCATTGCCGCTGTTCGTGGCCAGTGCCTACATCGCCGGTGCCGCGTCGGGGATGTTCACCTCGCCACAGCAGGCCGCCGTCGCCGACATCATCGGCAACAAGGCCCGGGGCGGCACCGCGGTCGCCACTTTCCAGATGATGTCCGATGTCGGCACCATCCTGGGCTCACTGGCGGTGGGCCAGATTGCCCAGCACCTGAGCTATGCCGCCGCATTCGTCGTCAGCGGGGTAATCCTGCTGGTCGCAGCGGTCGGCTGGGTATTTGCGCCCGAAACGAGGCTTCGGCCCCCCGCGGAGCCGACGACGGTTGGCAGCCTTGCGCCGGAACCCGGTGGGGAGCAGTCTTAACCAGCGGTTTTGAGTGGCACCCGGGTGTGGTGTAACTTCGGTGAGCACGACTTCAGGGGCTATGGCGCAGTTGGTAGCGCACCACACTGGCAGTGTGGGGGTCAGGGGTTCGAATCCCCTTAGCTCCACCCACGAAAAAACCCGCTCTGACCTCGGTCAGAGCGGGTTTTTGGTTTGTTGGCGGGATTCATTTCTGAGTATGGGCGTATCGCTTGCTCTTGCCGGTTCTGGACGGTGCTGAGCGCTCACCTGCACGGCCAGTGACTGACAGCGCTGGATCAGCTGACCCAGCCGCCGGTGCACCTCGTACTGGCGCGACAGCACGAAGTGACGAAGCGACCGCGACAACAGCAGCATGGTCTGCCGAACGGTGGCGGCTTCGTCTTCCAGCCGCGAGAGCAGCGTTCTGAGTTCCGTGCGCGCCTGTTGCGGGAGATCTGCGGCGAAATCGCGGGACAGGATCGCGGTGATCGCCTCCTGTAGGCGGGTCGACTGCTCGGCATCGAGGATCAGATCGTAGAAACCGTTGACGGAGCGCCTGGCCTCCGATTCAGCCAGCAAGTCGACGCCGCGGAACACGTTGCCCAATGTCGCGCCGCCCTCGGCGGTGTCGTCGAGGATCTTGGCGCGCAGCTCCCGGCTGAGACCTTCGATGGTCGATCGCACCCGGGCGAAATCCGCGGGTACCTCCTGCGCCAGGCTCAATGTCTCGGCGACACGCTCCTTCGCAGTGTCCGGGTCGAGCACCGCGAAATCGCCGGCCCGCACCTCAGCGATGCGAAGTTCGATGGCGTCTCGTTCAGCCTCAAGCAACGCGAGTCGGGTTGCGGAATTCGGGTCCGAGTCATGTTGCAGCGCAACCAGGTTCGATGCGATGGAACCCAGCCGTGACGCCGATGCGGCGCGCTGTGGTGATTCGACTCCGCTCACCGACTCCGCTCACCATGGCCGCCGCGTTCAGGGCGGCTACTGACGGTGTCAGTGTTTCGCTATCGCGTGTCTCACCCGGGCGACGAATGAGATAGCCAGCACCCACCCAACTGGTTATGTACGCGGAGGTGGTCGACTCAACAAATTCTGCAGCGGTCTCGCGGAGCTGTTCTAGATCCTGCTCGAGCTCGGCGATCACCTCGGCTGCGGCACGGATACGCCGCTCGGGCGGGAAGTAGTCCTGGACCACGGCGACGATCAGGCCTGCGGTTCGGGCGCGAAGTAGCGACCACTCCGGCGCCTCCTTCTGCAGGCGCTGATAGCGCAGTACCGACGACGTTATCCCCACCGTGTGAGGGTAAGCCCGAGCGGCGACAAGTTGGGCGTGTGGGCAAGGGGCTTCCCAGTCGTGCGATCGGGCCTGGGGGTCAGTTGTCGGCCAAGGCCGTTCTTGATGGCCTGACACCCTCGATTACGGGTGCCCGATTCCACCGAGTTCAGGCCTTTTCGAGCATTGACATGGTTGGAAAGGGGTTTCACCACCTTTGCCGCTCGTCCGCGTAATCGCCCTTGATGCACATGGATTCATCACGCGTGACCCCTAATGGCTTCGAATGCGTTTGCCCTCCCTCCGGATGGGAAACAACCGACGGCAGCGCGCGGCGGGGGATACGCTCATTCTCTAGCGCTAGGGGGTGATGCGTTGCCCGTTGCCGCTTCAGATCTGCCCGGGCTCGACGTCTTGGACGTCGCCGTGTCCGGCGAGGGCCTGGACCCTGCTTTTCAGCCCATCGTCTTGCTGACCGATGGCGCGGTGGTCGGTTTCGAGGCGCTCACCCGGTGGCCCGCACTGAGTGACCCGGATCCGGAGGCGGTCTTCTCTCACGCTGCGGAGACCGGCCGCATCGACCGTCTTGACCAGATGTGTATCGACGCCGCGATCGAGAATGCGCTTCGTCGTGGTCTGTCCCGGGGCTCGCTGTTGATGCTCAACTGCGAGCCGCTCAGCGCCTATGCCGACCGGGCGAGCAACCAACTGCTGGCCCGTGCGCACGACGAGTTCCAGGTCATGTTCGAACTCACCGAGCGCAGTCTGTTGAAGCATCCACGTGCCCTGTTGACCAAGGTGGCCAGCTTACGCGCCGACGGGTTCGGTCTTGCGCTCGATGACGTTGGGGCGCATCCTGATTCGCTAGCATTGCTCGACGTCATCTGTCCGGACGTGGTGAAGCTCGACCTGCACCTGGTGCAATCGCATCCCACCGATGATCAGGCACGCATTCTGGCTGCGGTCCTCGCGCATCGAGAGCGCACCGGAGCGGTGCTGCTCGCCGAGGGCATCGAGTCCGAGGAGCACCTCGAGCAGGCGCTGGCGCTGGGCGCGACGCTCGGCCAGGGTTATCAGTTCGGACGTCCCGAGCCGCTGTCCGAGCAGCCGTCGGTGCGGTGGTCTCTGCCGCCGATGAAGCCGCAGGTGCAGTCCGACACCGATTCGCCGTTCGACTTCGTGGCAGCGAAGATCTCGGGGCGGACCGCGCGCAAAGCCACTCTGATTCCGTTCTCCCGCCACATCGAAGCCCAGGCGCGCCACGCCACCGACCCGCCGATGGTGCTCACCGCGGTGCAGCGGGCCGAGCACTTCACCGGATCCACCCGAGCGCGCTATCGCGAGATTGCAGCGACGTCACCATTGGTGGCCATCTTCGGCGCCGGCTTACCCGCCGATCTGGGCGCCGGCATCCGTGGGGTGGACCTCGACCCGGCCGATCCGCTGTGCGCGCTGTGGATCGTGCTGATACTCGGGCCGCACCATGCTGCGGCGCTGATCGCCCGCGAACAGGACGCCGTCGGCTCAGTGCCCGAGGGGGAGCGCCGCTTCGATCTCATCATCACCTACGACCGGGTGCTGGTCACCGTTGTCGCCCGCAACCTGCTAGACCGAATTCACTGAACGCGGGGCTTACCTCAGCTGCAGGGCGACGGCGTAACCGTCGTGGTCGCCCGTGGTTGTGGTCGCGTTGTTATATGCATTGTCCAACGGGACCATGCCGACGAATGTCGCTCGGCCGCTGAGAATGAGCCGCATGGCCAATGCGGTTCGCGCCATATCGGACGAAACATAGATGTGGGCGGGTAGGAAGTTGGAGACACCCAGTGTTTCGGTGCTGAACGCACCACTCCAGACGTACCCGGAGCTGGTCTCGACCGGATCGGGCCCGAAAATGCGGCCGTGGTCGTTGGGGAAGACGAAAAAGCTGTCGGAGAAGCCGAATAGGGGGACCCCGGGCTGCTGGCCGTAGAGGACGTCGTCGATTCTGCCCTGAAAACCGGAGCTGTGAATTGGTTGCGCGGGGAAACCAGCCCAGAACATCGCAGCATTGAGTTTCTGGGCGGCCTGTGCCGTGGTCGTGGATGACGGATCCACGATGATGACGTTGACCGGTTCCAGCAGCGTCTTGCCGCTGTAGATCTGTCCACCGTAATTCGAGATCTGCCCGTGGGGCTGCAACATCCATTTGCCGATGTCGCCGTAGGGGGTTCGGGTTTCGTCCCCGGCGCTGGGGACCGCGGAAGTGGTTGCCGGATGGGCATTCGCGTAGGCCGCGGCGGCGGTGAATGCAGCGGTCGACGCTGTGTGGTCCGCGCAGAGCCGTTCGACCTCACGACCGATCAACGCGAGCGCGCCGAGCAGGACCGGCGTCGGCGCCGCCGGCGCATCATCGGCGCCCGCCCTCGGCGAGCTGACGACGGAACGCACATTTCCCGAGGCGGTGGCCGCCCGCTTCGCCGGAGCCCGTGAGTTCGTGGCAGTGGCGAGGCCCCGCGGCGTCGGCACAGTGAACGCAGCTGGTTTGTGCGATCGCGCGCCCACCGATCCACCGGGCGCTGCCGAGTGCGTCGAGGCTTGCGCCTGGGGTGCCCCGGCCGAGTGGCTTCCACTGGATTCATCGGCGTGGGCGAGCCCAGCGCCGCCGAACACGGCGGCCCCGACCCCCATGGCCAGCGCCAATCCGCCGACGTAACCCACGGACCTCGCCGTGCCCCTGTGCCGACCCATGGCTTTCCCCCTGCTGAGCTCCGATGGCACCTTCGCCAGCAAACGGAACCGCGGGTCAATCTAGCAGGTGAACATACTGGCAAGGATTCGATTAGGGTGCGCTTTTGACAGTTCGAGTGTGATTGAGCAACACCGCTGGGTCATTGTGCCGAGTTGCTTGAGCAATGGGGCGGCCTTGGTGGGAATGCTGACGTCGGCCACGGTCATGGTCGAAAGCTGCTGTCCGACGGCAGAAGCCCAGGCAACGTCGATATCGCGCTTGTGGTTCTTGGCCTTTGTCGTCAGGCGAAGCCGCACCGGGCGCCGGTCGTGCGGATCGGTGGTGGGCGTGACGAGCCCACGGCCGACCAGCTTCCCGGCGGCCGGTACTTTTCCGTGCTGACCACTGCGACCAAGCGGCCCCACATCGTCCGCCATCTCCGCGAGCGGCGCACCGAAAACCTCCTGTGCCCATCGGGGCGAATAGCGTTGTGCACCAACGGCAACGAAGTGATCCTGATGGACATTTTCGAGCCGTTCTTCGACGTCACAGCGGAGGCGGCCGACGACGTCGTCTACACCGAGGGTCTGGTGACGCCAAATGCCTTCGGGGCCAGGCTCGCCGCGCAGGTGGCCGATCTTGACATGATCTTCGTCGCACCGCCGCCGGTTCGTACTCTTCCCTAAGGTGAGAGTAGGGTTCGCCGTCGATAGGACTCCGCACCGTCGCGGCCGTCGCACGCCCGCATCGAATGGAACCCGTGCCAGCTCAAGCGAATTCCGGTATTTCAGTAATGGCCGCACTACGGTCACCGCGACTGCTCAGGATCGAAGTACTGGCCGGCCTGGTTGTCGCGCTGGCGCTGATCCCCGAGGCGATCTCATTCTCTATCATCGCCGGCGTCGACCCGCGGGTCGGACTGTTCGCGTCTTTCACCATGGCGGTGACGATCGCCATCACCGGAGGGCGTCCCGCGATGATCTCGGCGGCAACCGGTTCCGTCGCGTTGGTGATCGCCCCGCTGGTTCGTGAGCACGGTCTCGACTACCTCATCTCCACTGTCCTGCTGGCAGGTGTCCTGCAGATCGTGCTCAGCCTGTTGGGTGCGGCTCGCCTGATGCGATTCGTCCCGCGCAGCGTGATGGTCGGGTTCGTCAATGCGCTGGCCATCCTGATCTTCCTGTCGCAGTTGCCGTATCTGGTCGGGGTGCCGGCGCTGGTCTATCCGTTTGTCGCGGCGGGCTTGCTGATCGTGGTGTTCCTGCCGCGACTGACGACGGCGATCCCCGCGCCGCTGATCGCCATCCTGATCATCACCGCCGCGGTGCTGTTGCTCAAGGTGCACATCCCGAACGTGGGCGACGAAGGTGAACTGCCCACGAGCCTGCCCAGCCTGATGCTGCCGCATGTCCCGCTGAACCTGCACACGCTCTCGATCATCGCGCCGTATGCGCTGGCGGTAGCGCTGGTCGGACTGTTGGAGTCCCTGCTGACCGCCAAGCTGGTGGACGACATCACCGACACCCACAGCGACAAGACCCGCGAGAGCTGGGGCCAGGGCGTAGCCAACATCGTCACCGGGATGTTCGGCGGCATGGGTGGTTGCGCGATGATCGGCCAGACCATGATCAACGTCAAGGTCTCCGGTGCGCGGACCCGCATTTCGACGTTCCTGGCCGGGCTGTTCTTGCTCGTGCTGGTCGTCGGGCTCGGCGACATCGTCGGGCTGATCCCGATGGCGGCGCTGGTGGCGGTGATGATCATGGTGTCGGTCGGGACCATGGATTGGCACAGCATCGCACCCGCCACGCTGCGCCGGATGCCGCGCAGCGAGACCCTGGTCATGGTGGCCACCGTGGCAGTCACCGTCGCCAGCAACAACCTCGCCTACGGTGTCATCGTCGGCGCGGTGACCGCGATGGTCCTGTTCGCGCGTCGCGTCGCCCATCTGGTCACCGTCGAGAGGATCGAAGCCGGCGACGACGCGGCTGACACCGTTGTGTACCGGGTCACCGGAGAGTTGTTCTTCGCCTCCAGCAACGACCTGGTCTACCAGTTCAGTTACGCCGACGATCCCGTCCATGTCGTCATCGACCTGTCCGAATCGCACATCTGGGATGCCTCCACGGTGGCAGCGTTGGACGCGGTGACCACGAAGTATCACGCCAAAGGCAAACGCGTCGAGATCATCGGCCTCGACACCGATTCGGCCGACCGCCACGGCCGGCTCTCCGGCACCCTCGGGGCCGGACAGTGAGCGACGGTGACGGCGCCCAGATGCAGATCGGTCACGTTGCCGCGCGCACAGAGCTTTCCATCACCACCGTGCGGCACTACGACGAAGTCGGGCTGGTGACCCCGTCGGCCCGCTCGGTCGGCGGCTTCCGCCTCTACACCGAGGCGGACGTCGAAAGACTGCTCGTCATCCGGTGGATGAAGCCGCTGGGCTTCGCCCTGGCCGAGATGAAGGAGTTGCTCGATTCGCTGGACCTTCTTGCCGGTGCCGAAGCCTCGGATGAACGTCGCACCGATGCGGTGCGCGTCCTTCGGGAGCTCCAGTCCAAGGCGCAGGAGAGTGCCGTGAAACTCAGAAAGCACCTTGCCCATGCCGAGGAGTTGAGCGGGCTGCTGACGGAGCGGGCCGACGAGATGGTGAACCGGCAGCGGTAGCCGCTCCCTAGGTCCTACCTCCAGTTTCCCTGCTGATCGGCAGGTCTAAACCTCTGCTTGAGCGTGATAGTGCGTATAGGGTGAGCCGATCATCACGGGGCCGGGGCTGGTAACGACGGGAATGTCACCATGAAGAAGCTCGCAGCGGCGGTCATGACCACCATGGCGCTGGCGGCGGTACCGGCGGCGATCGCGCCTGCCGCCCACGCCGATGTGTGCGCCGATGCCGGCGGACGGCACGTTGATGTCGGTGGATGCACGGACATCGCCGGTGACGCGGTGGCTGGTGCCGCCGTAGCGGGTGCCGCGATGGCGCCCCCCGAGGATGCAGCGGCGCAGATGGCTGCAGGTCAGCCACCGTGCTACACCGCAGAAGGGGTGCCCTACTACACCCCCGGATCGGATCCCTGCTTGCCCTGACCGGCCGGCACCTGCTCGCACCCGCTGTGCATCACGACGGCACAGCGGGTGTTTTGTGCTGCGGACAGCGCACAGAATTGAAATCACGTTCTAGTATTTGATTCGCAAAGAGCTGCGTCGATCCGTCGGGGAGAAGAGCATGAAGCGTGTGGCGATGGCCGCTGGCTTGGCTGTAGTGGAAATTCTGGCCGCGGCTCCGCCGGCCCAAGCAGATGTCGGCGCGTTCCTCGATTACTTCCACGGTGACACCATCTCGTGGATCTACGGACCTCAGCGACTGGTCGACGAGGGCTATCGCGTGTGCCAGTCCTTCGACGGCGGGATGAAAACCCAGGACGCGGTGTGGATGGTCGAGACCGATCTGTCCGTGCCGCGCTACAGCGCCGTCAAGATGGTCACCGCCGCCCGGCAGGGCCTGGGCTGCCTCGACTGACCGCGGGAATCATGGGATGAGGCAATCGGCCAGGGCGTCGAGCAGTCGGTGCACGTCGTCGGCGTTGTTGTACGGCGCGAGACCGATCCGGATTCCGCCGGACGCCTCCAGGCCCAGGTGCCGTGCTGCCTCGTAGGCGTAGAAGGACCCGGCCGGTGCATTGACACCGCGCTCGGCCAGAAATGCGCTGATCCGGGCGCAGTCGTGCCCGGCGAACGTGACGAGCAGCGTCGGGGTCCGCCGCTGCGCCCGGGAGTAGATGGTGGCGCCAGGAAGCCGACGCAGGGCCGCCTCGATCGTGTCGCGCAACCCGTCTTCATGCTGGGCCACAGCGGCCATCCCAGTCACCAATTGTTGGCGCCGGCCGCCGCCGGTATCGCCCAGTGCAGCAAGGAAATCCACGGCCGCCGTGGTACCGGCCATCAGCTCGTAGGGCAGGGTGCCAAGCTCGAACCGTTCCGGCACCTGATCCGTCGACGGCGCCAGCTTGTCCGGATGCAGCTGCGCCAGAATCTCTGGTCGGCCCGCCACCACTCCGCAATGCGGGCCGAGGAATTTGTAGGGCGAGCACGCGAAGAAATCGGCGCCGAGCTCGTCGACGTCGACAGCGTGGTGTGCGGTGTAGTGCACGCCGTCGACGTACAGCAGCGCCCCGGCGGCGTGGGTCACGGCGGCGATCGCCGGTATATCGGGCATCGTGCCGATCAGGTTGGACGCGGCAGTCACCGCGACCAGCCGGGTGCGCGGGGAGAGCAGCGCTTCGATATTCGCCGCCGGCAGCTCGGCGGTCGAGGGATCGAACTCCGCCCAGCGGAGCACCATTCCCGCCCGCTGTGCGGCGATGACCCAGGGTCGGACGTTGGCGTCGTGGTCGAGCCGGGTGACGACGATCTCGTCGCCGGCCCGCCAGCCGGCCGCCAGGGTTCGGGAGAGCTCGAAGGTCAGCGAGGTCATGCTTCGACCGAAGATCACTCCGGCGGGGTCGGCGTTGAGCAGATCGC
Organism: Mycolicibacterium komossense; assembly: GCF_025822605.1. GTDB lineage: Bacteria > Actinomycetota > Actinomycetes > Mycobacteriales > Mycobacteriaceae > Mycobacterium > Mycobacterium komossense. The sequence goes on from NZ_JACKTY010000033.1 coordinate 71,384, forward strand.
CCAGCGCACGCCGGCACTGCACGACGGTCTCCTCGGCATTGTGCTCGGCTCTCGTCGTCACTCCACGGTTGGCCAACGGGCTCAGTAGTGTCGACCGGATGACGTCGGCGACGGTGTCGGGCGTCTGCGAGCCGCCGGGTCCGTCGAAATGGGCGGCGCCGCCGGCCAGCGCGGGGAAATGCGCGCGGAGCGCGTCGACATCGAGTGCGGGCAACACAGAGATGAGGCCTCCTAGGGTTGGCTCCTTATCTACCATCGCAGGGGTGAGCCCGCCGGACACCGCCGCGAAGCAACTGCGTGACCTCACGCTGCTGCGCCGAGGGACTACAGCGTCACCGAGGTCTACTTCGCTTTCGGCGCTCGTCGCTGGGTGTGTAAACATGATCAGGATTCAGGAGCTGCGCTGATGGCAGAAGAATCGCCCTCGGAAAAGATCGACGCCCGAATCAAGGAGCTTGGGGATTGGCGCGGCGAGACGCTCGCAGCGCTGCGCGCGCTGATCAAGCAGGCCGACCCCGACGTGGTCGAGGAGTGGAAGTGGCGCGGCGTTCCGACGTGGTATCACGACGGAATGCTCTGCACCGGTGAGACGTACAAGGACTACGTCAAGGTGACGTTCGCCAAGGGCGCATCGCTGGACGATCCGAAGGGGTTGTTCAATTCCAGCCTCGGCGGAAACACGCGGCGTGCCATCGATTTTCGCAAAGACGACGCGGTCGACGAGAAGGCGTTCACGGCGCTGATTCGGGCCGCCGTCGAACTCAATACCCGATGACCTCGAAGCTGTTGTTCTACTGCGCTTTTCAGCTGGCCGGGGCGGCGTTGTCAGGGTCTGGATGCTCTGCGTCGAGTCAGGTGTACTGTCCACCGGTGGTCAGCCCACGCCAGCGCGGCCCCGCGCCGCCTCGATGAATTGGACGGCGACCGTACGAGAATCCCACAACCGTCACGGTCGGTACGGCATCAGTCCTAGTGTTGACGGGTGGACTTGGAGCTGAACCGTAAGGACCTGCACGACACCCGCTTGGTCGACCGCGACCCGCCGGTTCCCCAGAGCGGCGAGGCGTTACTCCGGATCGAGTCGTTCGGCCTGACCTCGAACAACATCACCTACGCCGTGTTCGGCGACGCGATGAACTACTGGGAATTCTTCCCGGCGTCCGACCCGGGCTGGGGCAAGCTGAACGTCTGGGGTTATGCCCACGTCGAAGAATCCCGCCATCCTGACTTGGTTGCGGGGATGCGGGTGTACGGCTACCTGCCGTGTGCGAGCCACCTGCTGGTGGTCCCCGGCCGCGTCGACACCAAGGGTTTCATCGACGCTGCCCCGCACCGGGCGGGGCTGCCCTCGGCGTACCAGGCCTACCGCAATATCGAGACCGACCCGGTCTACTCAGCCGACCGCGAGGCGGAACACACCCTGTTCTTCCCGCTTTTCTATACGTCCTTCCTGATCGACGACTTCCTGGCGGACAACTTCCTGGAAGGCAAACCGTTCTTCGGCGCGGACACCATCGTGATCTCCAGTGCTTCATCGAAGACCGCGATCATCGCGGCCTACCTGCTGGCCAGGCGCGACGACATCCGGGTCGTGGGACTGACGTCTGCGGGGAACCGCGAATTCGTCGAGGGGTTGAAGGTATACGACGCGGTGTACCTCTACGGCGACGTCGCACGGCTACCCGGTGAGCGTGCTGTCTACGTCGACGTCTCCGGGGACGGCCGGATCCGCAGCGACGTCCACGCCCGTTACGACGAGCGGTTGGCCCACAGCGCCGCGGTCGGGGTGACCCACTGGACCCAGATGGCCCCCGGGGCGGGCGACCTGGCGGGCCCGAAACCGACGTTCTTCTTCGCTCCCGACCGGATCACCAAACGCGGGGCCGACTGGGGGACCGCACAACTCGACCAGAAGGTCGCCGACGCGTGGATTCCGTTTGCGCAATGGGCATCCGGTTGGCTGCGGGTTGAGGAGATCTCGACCGACACCGAGATCCAGCGGGCCTATCTCGAGCTACTGGACGGCAAACTCGACCCGGCAATGGGGACGATCAGTCGAATGCTCCCTTGACGACCAACGCCCGTAAGCCTTTTCGGTTCAGCCTGCCACCGACCGGGTAAGAATCTGGAGCCGGACAGCTGGGGAAACCATCCGTTAGCCCAGCTAGCCCGTCTGTCGTGCGCGGTTGCGTGTCCCGTCGGTGCGGGCACGCTGGCTGTGAACCGATTGACGTTCTTCGAAATCGTAGCCGGCGGCAGAGCGCAGGATGTCGTTGTCTTCCTGGAGTGCTTTGTTGTTGTCCCGCAAGGCTTCGTTGGCGTCACGCAGGTCGAGGATGCGGGCGACACCTGCGAGGTTCACTCCGTCGGCAACGAGTGCAGCGATGCGCCGGATGAGGGTGATGTCGTCGGCGCTGAAGCGTCGCGTCCCGCCCTTGCTGCGCTGAGGGGCCAGTAGGCCCTGGCGCTCCCAGAGCCGCAGTGTCTGTACGGGGATGTCAGTCAATTCCGAAGCCACCGAGATGCCGTACACCGCGTGGCTCAGCGCAGGCCGTTCGCCTTCATGGCGACGGTCGTCTGTCCGGTCGGTCATAGACGGCATTCTATGGGCTACACCGACCAAAATCATCAATTAGAGATTGCGAATGTCTTCCGATGCTGATAAAACAAATCTGCATCGTGAGCTAGAGGTTTTCGACGAGTGGATTGTAGAAAATCGGACGTCAGTCCGAAGTTTGTGTGCGGGTGCGGCATCTGACCTTCTCTACAGGCATCGACAATCTGGGGGACCATGAACCGTCGGGCATGCGTTGCTGCCCTGGTCGCGGTAGTTGTCGCGGCAGGGGCCTACGCCTGGGGCTCCAATTCAGGGCTGCCCGACGCTCACGCCACGGATTCGGACCAGGTGTCGAGTGCGCCCATCGCAAGGGTGCAAGTCGGTTCAGGCCCGGTGGCCCTCCCCGCGACAGCGGGACCGCGGGTCAGCGTCGTCAACGGTGCGCTCACTCTCGACGGGAACCCGTGGTGGCCGACTGGTTTCAACGCCTATGAACTCGGCACCAACTGGGATGTGAACAAGGGCTGCGGAGCCCAGGTCGACCTCGACGACTACTTTGGCTCACTGCCGCCACATTCGGTCACCCGATTCGATGCCTTTGCCGCACTCGCCACCAATAAGCACAGCGGGGCGCAGGATTTCCGCGCCCTCGATGCGGTGTTCGTCACTGCTGCACGTCATGACCAGCTTGTTATCGCGGTGCTCAGTTCCGGCGAAGGCGCCTGCGGGGACGGTGGGTTCAAAGATCACGACTGGTTCGCCGGCGGCTGGCAAGGCATCCAGGCAGCGTCGTCGTATGCACGATGGCTCGACACCGCTGTCGCCCGGTGGCACAACTCGCCGGCACTGGCAGGCTGGGAACTCGTCGGCGAGCCCGAAACGGGCATCTGTCTCGACACCACATGCCAGTGGCAGCAGCGCATCTGCCCCGCCGACGCAGCAGCCACCCTGCGGTCGTTCTTCGATACCGCAGGCAGTCGACTTCGCGCTCGCGATGCGTACACCCCGATCTGGGCGGGGTTGGCCGGTGGCGGCCAATGCGGAACCGCAGGCGATGACTACGCGCTGGTCGCCGGTTCACCGTCGATCGACGTTCTCGATGTCCACGATTACGGGCCGGCCGGGGTGCTGCTCCCCGGTGACCAGTACAACGGCGTGGAACGACGCCTGCAACAAGCCAAATCGGTCGGCAAGCCACTTGTCATCGGCGAATTGGGGCAACCGGCCGGCTCGTGCGGATCGCTGGACGAGCGTGCTTCCTTCCTGACACAGAAGGTGCAAGCCCAGCGCCAGGCCGGGTCGGCGGGGGCCATCCTGTGGAACTACGTGCCCGATCCCCGGTCAGAAGAATGCACGATGGACATCGGACCTCAAGACCCCCTGTTCGCTGCACTATCCAAGTCCCCCAATGGGATCCGCTATACCGGTTAGATAGGGACGCTCATGTTCTCAGCTGCGATGATGTACTTGCTCGGTGTCGTGGTGTCCTCCCTTGCCTTTGCCAATTCCACACCAAGCTGGCTGCGGGACGGCAACGGCGATCGTGCGTCAGACCCGTCGGCGGTTCTCGTTGCCGGCCTGCTCTGGCCGCTGCTGCTGGTTGGGGCCGCCCACTTTCTCACGGCGGTTTACCTGCACAAGGTGGAGGTCCACAGGACGGTGCTTTCCCCGCCCAACGGTGTCTAGTCAGAGCACGCACAGCGTCGCCGCAGTCACGTGATTTCGGTGTTTCGGGGCGCTCGCCAGTACCCTTTCCTGCGTGAATGCTATCGATCCAGACAAACTCAGTACCTGCCTGCAGGTGCTGTCAGAGGTCGGGTCGCTGCCTCCTGAACACCCCGATGCCGTGGCGGTCCGGCTGGCAACGGCCGGCATCTTCAAATCGGTGAAGAAGGCCCGCAGGCACGCGAAACGAGATGCGATCTCGGCCGCCGACCGGGCCGTCGTGGCGACCACCGCGACCGGCGCCCCCGGCCGCATCGACGACGAAACCCAGGGCCTGCCGCTGGTGTCGAACGCCGTTGGGGCCTCGGCGGGCACCCTGATCCGGTCGCGGGCCTGCTACGTATGCAAGACCCACTACACCGTCGTCGATGCGTTCTACCACCAGCTCTGCCCCGACTGCGCGGCGCTCAACCGGGCCAAACGCGACGCCCGAACCGACCTGACCGGCCGGACGGCCCTGCTCACGGGTGGTCGCGCGAAGATCGGTATGTATATCGCGCTGCGTCTGCTGCGCGATGGCGCGAACACCACGATCACCACCCGCTTTCCGAACGACGCCGTGCGCCGCTTCGCCGCGATGCCCGACAGTGCCGACTGGCTGCACCGGCTGCGCGTGGTGGGTATCGACCTGCGGGACCCGGCGCAGGCCGTCGCGCTGGCCGACACGGTGGCCGCGCAGGGGCCGTTGGACATCCTGATCAACAACGCCGCCCAGACGGTCCGGCGGGCGCCGGGCTCCTATTCGGCGTTGGTCGAAGCGGAACGCACCCCGCCGCCCGAGCTCACCTCGGGGTTGGTGGACGTCATCGCTTTCGACCACGTCAGCGACGCACACCCGGCGGCGCTGGCCGGCAGCCTCGCCGAACACCAGACCCCGCACGCGTTGACCGAACTGGCGCTGACCGCCCGTAGCGCGTCGCCTGACCGGATCGCGGCGGGTATCGCCATCGACGCGGGTGGCCTGCTACCGGACACCGCCTCGGTGAACAGCTGGACCCAACGCGTGGACGAGGTCGACGCGATGGAACTGCTCGAGGTGCAGCTGTGTAATCAGACGGCGCCGTTCATCCTGGTCAGCCGGTTGCGCCGGGCGATGGCCGCCTCACCCGCGCGACGGAAGTACGTGGTGAACGTGTCGGCAATGGAAGGTCAATTCAGTCGCCGCTACAAGGGGCCGGGTCACCCGCATACCAACATGGCCAAGGCCGCGCTGAACATGCTCACCCGGACCAGTGCGGGCGAAATGCTAGAACAGGACGGCATTTTGATGACCGCCGTCGACACCGGCTGGATCACCGACGAGCGTCCGCATCCGACCAAGATGAGGTTGGCGGACGAGGGTTTTCACGCTCCGCTCGATCTCGTCGATGGTGCTGCCCGCGTGTATGACCCGATCGTCCGCGGCGAGGCCGGCGAGGACGTACACGGCTGTTTCCTCAAGGACTATTCACCAAGCAACTGGTGAGAGCGCGGGGCGCCCCGCACCCTGGCTCAGGTCAGCCGTTGGTCAGGCGGACATGACCTGGTGTCCCAGGATCGAAGCGGTAGCCGTGCCCGCGAACCGTGGTCAGTACGTGAGCGTGCTCGCCGAGTTTGGCCCGCAAGCGACGGATGTGGGTGTCGACGGTCCGGTCGGAGATATCTGCGTGGCCTGCGTGCCGATCCCGCCACACGTGCGCGAGCAGCGTTTCCCTGGACACCGTCCGGTGCGGTATCCGGGCCAGATAGGCCAGCAGCGCGAACTCCCGGTAGGCGAGCCGTAGCGGGTATCCGTCGATGCTGACGCGACGGTTCGCCAGGTCGATGACCAGGCCGGTCGGGCGATCCGCAACGAGCGGTTCCTGGCGTTGCGCACCGAGTGCCGACGTGACCGCCTTCTGCGCGCGCACCCCGGGCAACCACTGCGAGATCAGCGTGCCGAACTCATCGGCCAGGCGCATCGCTTCAGGCGCCGAGTCCGACAGGCCCGGCGGCACCTCGATGACCAGGACGATCTGCACGGCGGTTCCGGGCGCGTCGCCCGGTTCGGGCACAGCTTGGTACACGCCCACCACTGTCCGGGGCCAACGGTAAGAGGTACACCGTTTGCGTCGTCCTGAGCGCAATCAGAACGCGGCGACCACTTGTCCGCGGTAGGCCGCGTCGATGAAGTCCCGGGTCGACGGGGACTGCAGTGCTGCCGCCAGGGCACGGATCTCGGGGCTTTCGCGGCGTTCGGGTCGGGTCACGAGGTACTCCGCGTACGCGGGGTTGCCGCGGTCGCAGTACAGCGCGGTACCGGTGTCGACCCCCAGGCCCATCGCCTGGTTTCCGAACAGGAACACGATGTCGAAATCGTCGCGTACCCGGGCCAACTGGGCGCTGCTGACTTTCTTGAGCACCAGGCCGTAGGGATTCGACCGGATGTCGAGAACCGACGCCGGCGTCTCGGGATCGACCGGGCATTCGATGAGACCGAGATCGGCGAGCATTGCCAATGATCGCGACACGTTGACCGGGTCGGCGGGTAGCGCGATCTCGGCGTGGTTCGGGATGGCATCGAGATCGCCGATGTGGGTGGAGTAAAGGCCGAACGGTTCGATGTGCACCGGCACGATCGGGACCAGGTTCGCTCGGCTACGGCGGTTGAAATCGTCGAGGAACGGCAGGTACTGGAAGAAATTGGCGTCCAGGCGACCGTCGACGAGGAGATCATTGGGTTCGTCGAACGTCTCGAAGATCTCGATCTGAAGATCGAAGTCGCGCTCGGCCAGGATGTCACGCACGTGGTTGAGGATCTCGGCATGTGGAACCGGCGTCGCGCCGACCCGCACGGGCGTCTTGCCCAGGCCGGTGACGGCGCGAAGCGAACTGCTCACTGCGCGAACACTACCGGCGTTCTCCGAGATCGCAACGGCTGGAGGCGACTCCACTGGGGTCCGAATGTGTCCAATTGTGTCGTCCTATCGCTCACGGTGACTTCAGATGTGGCCCGGTGACGTGCCGCGGCCCTAAGGTGCCTCATGCCCATCGCCAGCCGACTCGGTAAAGACGACCGCTGATGTCCGAAACAATCACGCAAACAGAACGTTTGGGCGATACGCCGGCCGCCAGCGACCTGGTGCGGGGTATCGCCGAAGGGTCGTTGTTCGAGATCGAAGTGGCCTGGAGTGATCCGTTCGGTCATGCCGCCGGCAAGCGGATACCGGCCCGGCAGTTCCTGGATCGGGCGCAGGGCACCGGCTTCGCCTTCTGCGAGGCTGCGCTCGGATGGAATACCGACGCCACCGTGATCGACGGTCTGCGGCTGACCAATTGGGACGGCGGCTATCCCGACGTCTATGCGATTCCGGATTTCTCCACCTTCCGGCCGCTGCCATGGCGACCGGGAGTCGGGCATGTCATCTCCGACATCGTCAGGCACGACAGAACCCCGTCACTGCTGGATCCACGGGCCGTGCTGCGTCGCGTGCTGGACCGGTTGGCGGGGCTGGGCTACACCGCCAAAGTGGGAGTCGAGTTCGAGTTCTACCTCCTCGAACTCGATGGTTCGCCGATCCAGCACGATATCCACGCATACTCATTGGAGAACGCCAACGCGCTCGACCCGATTCTGGGTGACCTTTACGAAAACCTCGGCGCCTTCACCAGATTGGAGGGTATCCAGACCGAATACGGTCCTGGACAGGTCGAGACCAACCTGATCTACGACGACGCCCTCGACGCCGCCGACGATAGTGCCCGGCTGAAGTACGCCGCCAAGGAAGTGGCACGCAAGCACGGCAAGATCGCCAGCTTCATGCCCAAGCCGTTCTCCGACCAATCGGGTAGCTCAGCGCACCTGCACATCTCGTTATGGCAGGACGACACAGCCGCTTTCGCACCCGTCGACGGTGCCGAGAGTCAGGTGGCGTTGCACGCGATCGCCGGCCTGCTCGATCATCTGCCGTCGATCACCCTGTTCGGTGCGCATTCGGTGAATGCCTACCGGCGCTACGTGCCGGATTCCTTCGCGCCAGACACCGTGAACTGGAGCCGGGACAATCGCAGCGCGGCGGTGCGATCACTCGTCGAGGCATCGCCGAGCGCCACCCGCATCGAATTGCGCACCGGCGCTTCGGATGCCAACCCGTACTGGTTGGTGGGCTCGGCGCTGGCCGCGGTCATCGCGGGCCTCGAAGCCGGACGGCGCCCACCCGAGCCGGCCACCGGCAACCTCTACGGTAAGGGCTCGCCGCTGCCGGAGTCGCTGGGCACCGCGCTGGCCCTGGCCACCCAGGATGACACCATCCTCGAGATCCTCGGGGCGGACTCGGTGCTGGACTTCGCGTCGATCGCCCGCAGCGAATGGGTGCAGTATCAGAGCCACGTCAGCGACTGGGAACGGCGACGCTACCTGACCGGCTCATGACCGCGGTCCGCAGCGAACCTCGCGGTGGCAGCGTCACCGACCGGCTTGGTCGCCTACCCGGAATCGTCGCCGAACTGCGCCGAGGCGATGCCGCCGCCGACCGCGACCGGGTGCTGCAGTACGACGCCGTCGAGCAGCTGCGGGCCAGTGGTGTCCTGGGGCTGCGGGTGCCGAGCCGCTACGGCGGGCCGGGCGGCGGCATCCGGGACGTGCTGTCGGCGGTGATCGACATAGCGCGGGGCAATTCCAATGTGGCACAGGCGCTTCGCGCCCACTACGGCTACGCCGAACGTCTGCTCAGCAACCGGGCGACCGAGGCCGAGCGCCGCGAGTGGTTCCCGAGAATCGCCGACGGGGTGGTGTTGGGCAATGCGATCACCGACGTCGGTGGCCGCACCTCGGGCAGCTCCGAGACCACCTTGTTGGCCGACGAGCACGGGGTGCTGCGGTTGAACGGCTACAAGTTCTACTCCACGGGCACCCTGTACGCCGACCTGATCGCGGTCTCGGCTGTCGATGCGCAAGGACGCGATCTCCAGGCGATCGTGCCCGTCGACCGGGCCGGTGTCGAACTGTACGACGATTGGGACGGGTTCGGGCAACGCACAACCGCAAGCGGCGGAACCCGTTTCACCGATGTCGAGGTGCACCCGGTCGAGGTCACCACCGTCTCTGACGGAGCACACCTCGGGCACTCCACTACCTTCCTGCAGCTCTATCTGGCCGCGGTGGCCGCCGGTATCGCCCAGGCCGTTGCCGATGACGCCGTCGACTACGTCCGGCAGCGGGCACGTCCGGCCGCCCACTCCCTGGCCGATACCGCCGTCGAGGATCCGTTCGTACTGCAGGCCGTCGGTGAGATCGCCGCAGCCGCGTCGGCGGCGCACACGCTGGTGCTGGCGGCGGCCGACACCCTGGACTCGGTGGTGGACGGCGGCCGCCAGGACGACCCCGACGCGCTGGCTGCCGCGGCGGTGGCGGTGGCGAAGGCACAACTGGTCGCCGAGCGGCTGACCCTGACCGCGGCCGAGAGGGTGTTCGACACCGGCGGAGCCTCGGCGACCGCCCGGGCCCTCAACCTCGATCGGCACTGGCGCAACGCCCGCACCCTCGCCAGCCATAACCCGCTCGACTACAAGGCCTACGCCGCGGGCAATTATGCGGTCAACGGGGTGTATCCACCGGCGAACGGGTACTTCTGACCGGGTGAGCCTCATTTCGCTGCCCAAGACGGTCATTACCGACGCCGAACTCGCGCAGGCGCTGATTCGCGTCGTGCAGATCGTGGATCCCATGCTGGACGTGCTGTGGGGGTACCGATCCGCTGGGATTGAAGAGCCGTACGCATCATCTCGGCGCTGCCGAGGGTGCCTTCGGCAAGGCCGTGGACGCGGTGGCGTGGGCACTCAATGCAGGCGAAGTTCCCGGCACGATGGCATGGACCGAGATGGATGTGCATGCCCGCGTCAACTGGTGGGTGTGGCGGGTCGGGGCCGTCGACACCATTGCGGTCGCCTTCCCGGGTGCGCTCGGTGTGCTGGGGGACCGGCTGCCGGTTCAGGATCTCGTCGGGTTCACCAGCCAGGCCATCGTGTTATGTGCGGTGGCACGCGAATACGGTGTCACCGATCGCCGCCAGCAGGTCCGTCTGCTGGCCGCGGTGCTGTGCCGTCGGGATCTCGACGGGGACCAGGATGGTGACGGGAACAGCGGCCAGATTCCGTCGGATCTGCCTCACCTCGCCCTGCACCTGATCGGGCTGTTCCGCGCTATCGGCGACGAACTTGCCAAGCGGCCTCGGCCGCGGGGCGTCTTCCGGTATCTGGGGATGCTGCCGGCTGTGGGTGCCCTCGTCGACTACGTCGGCGAGTTAGGGGCGCTGGTGCGCACAGCGAAGGCCGGCCAAGGCTGGATTGCGGCGCATCTCGGTGAGTCTTAGACGCCCGGTTACGGCGCAGGTGGGGCCTGAGCTGCCCGGTTGTTCAGATCGCCCATGATCGCGCCCAACTGGAGTTGCCCAAGCAGGCCGGTGGGTCCGGTCGACGGGGGCGCCTGGTCGGTGAGTGTCCAGGGCTGGCAGCCGCTGGTCTTGAACTTCGCGTCGGTCGCCTCGATCTGCACGATCTGGGGCTTCTTGGTGAGAGCGTTGTCGATGATGTTGTCGCTGGCGGCGTTGCTCATCCGCTTCCAGTAGCAGGCGCCGTCACCGACGGGGCCCGCGGTGGAGTAGGTGCCCGGCGCGATGTCGGTGCCGACCGTGAATGTCCCGTCGGTGGAGATCGACGTTGCCGGTGCGGCTGGGGCCGATCCGGACGGGGTCGGACCCGGGGCCGGTCCTACCGGCGCCGGCGGGGCGGGATCAGGGGTCGTCGGGTCGGCGACAGCCATCCCTGACGCTGCGGTCCACGCCGCGACCAGCACTGTTGCGCCGACAAAGGAAACTTTGCAGGCTGCTTTCTTCAAGCCCATGCGCATCAGAATAGCCGGTAGTTAGCTTATATTGCTATTCGTTGTCTCCCGCGCTGCCCAGTTCAGATCTTCAGGTAGCCCTTGTCGGCGGGGATTTGCGCCGCGGTCACCAACGACGACGCATCGCTGGCCAGCCACAGGACGATGTCACTGATCAGCCCGGGGTCGGCGAGCGATTCGGTGGGCAGGGCGCCGGGGGAGAAGCTGTAGACGTAGGTCGGATGCTCCTGGAACATCCCGTACATCGACAGGTCGTTGCCCATCGGGGTGTCGGTACCGTACGGGTGCACCGAGTTGACGCGAATTCCGTACTCGCCCAGCTCGATTGCCAACGAATTGGTCAGGCCCACCACGCCGAACTTGCTGGCGCAGTAGTGCCCGCAGCCGGGTACTGCCTTGATCCCGGCGGCCGAACTGACGTTGATGATCGAGCCGCCGTTGCCCGCTTCGATCATCGCCGGCACCACCGCTTTCATCGTGTTCCACACCCCGGTCAGGTTGACGTCGAGGACCTGCTGCCACTGTTCGGCCGAGATCTCCCAGAGCCGGCCCCAGTTCAGGACGCCGGCGTTGGCGACGGCGATATCGAGCCGGCCGAACTGTTCTTGGGCGTCGGCGACCAGGCGTTGCTGACCTTCCAGGTCGCGGACGTCGATCTCCTTGGCGAGGATCTTGCGCCCCTCACCTTCGACGAGACGCACCGTCTCGGCGAGCTCCTCCGGTGTCGACGGTTCGTAGCCGTTGTGCGCGGCGACCGGGCCGCATGCGTCGATCGCGACGATATCGGCGCCGGCCCTGGCCAGCCGCACGCAATGCGAACGGCCCTGCCCGCGTGCGGCTCCAGTGACGTAGGCGACCCGGCCGGACAACGGTGCCTCTGGGGTAGTCATGAGTTGTGTCTTACCCGGCGGCCGGCCCCTACGGGTCAGATCGCCGAAATGCGTGCTGCGTCAGTTGGGCGTACCGGCGCACGTGGTGGTCGGTGCTGCCGAACTCATACTGCAGGGCGGTGAGGCGTTTGAAGTAATGCCCGATGGCGAGCTCCTCGGTCATCCCCATCCCACCGTGCAGTTGCACTGCGTTCTGGCCGATGAAGCGCGCCGCCCGCCCGACGGTGGCCTTGGCCGCGGAAACGGCGCGGGCCCTGACCTCGGGTTCGCTGCCGAGGTTCAGCACCGCGAGATAGGTAGCGGCGACCGCCTGCTCGACTTCCATGTACATGTCGACCATCCGGTGCTGCAGCACCTGGAAACTGCCGATGGACTGGCCGAACTGGTGGCGCTGCTTGCAGTATTCGACGGTGTCGGACAACACTTTTCGCATACATCCGACGGCTTCGGCGGCCACCGCCGCCGCACCTTCGTCGCGGGCCCGAGCCAACGACTGCCAGGCCCGGCCCTCTTCGCCGAGCAGAGCGCTTGTGGGCAGGCGAAGTCCGTCGAATATCAGATCCGCTGCGCGGCGGTCATCGACGGTCCGGTAGCCGTGCACTTCGACCCCTGGTGGGGGAGCAGAAGCGTCGAATTCGGTGAGGAACAGCGAGATGCCATCGGTATCAGCTTGTGCACCAGAGGTTCTGGCGGTGATCAACAGATGCGTCGCGATCGGCGCCGAGACCGCCAGGATCTTGGTGCCGTCCAGCACCCAGCCGTCACCGTCGCGCCTGGCGGTGGTGGAGACGTCGACAAGGTGGTCACCGGAGGTCGGTTCGGTGACGGCCAGCGCGACCACCGCCCTACCTTCGACAATCTGCTCGAGTACCGCAGGGGCCGAGCCTGCGCGTTGCAGCAGGCCGCCCGCCACGACGACGGTGTCGACATAGGGCTCCACCACCAGGGCGTACCCCAACGCCTCGGCGATCACCATCACCTCGACCGGTCCGCCGCCGAGGCCGCCGGCGTCCTCCGGGAGGGTGGCGCCGAGGATGCCCAGTTCGTCGGCGAAGGCCCGCCAGATATCGGGTTGCCAGCCGGCACCGGTCTTGGCGGCTACCCGGCTCTTTTCCAGGTCATAGCGGGTGCTGACGAACTTCGCCAGACCGTCGCGCAGCAGTTCCTGTTCCTTGCTCAGTGTGAAGTCCATTTACAGCCCCAATGCGGCTTTGGCGAGAATGTTTCGCTGAATCTCGTTGCTGCCGGCGTAGATTGAGCCAGCCCGGTCGTTGAAGTACTTCAGCGGGGCGACCGCCTGCCACGGCTCGCCACTGACGTAACCGTCTGGTGGCGGATCGTATTCGGTCACCGGGCCGCCCGGACGCGTGGCGTGCGGTTGGTAGACCCGGCCGCGAGGGCCGGCCGCCTCCATCGCCAGCTCGGTCAGTCGCTGGCTCAGCTCGGTGGACAACACCTTCAACATCGACGACGTCGGGCCGGGGTTCTTGCCGCCGGCCAGGGCGGCCAGGGTGCGGAACTCCAGGATCTCCAGCACCTCGGTGCGGATCCTGGCGTCGGCCAGCTTGTAGGCGAACGCCGGATCGTCGATCAACCGGCCACCGCCTGGACCCGGCTGGTCGGCGGCGGTGGCGGCGAGCTCGTCGGCCATCACCTGCAGGAAGGGGGCGGTGGCGCCGCCACCGCGCTCGAACTCCAGCAGATATTTCGCGACGGTCCAACCGTCGTCGACCTGGCCGAGCACATTGCCTCTGGGCACCCGCACGGAATCGAAGAACACCTGGTTCTGGACCTCTTCACCGGAGGTCATCACCAGCGGATGGACCTCGATACCCGGGGTGGCCATATCGATGAGGATGAAGGTGATGCCCTGCTGTTTGCGCTCCTGGCGCGACGTGCGGACCAACGCGAACATCCAGTTCGCCTCGGTGGCGTGGGTGGTCCAGATCTTGCTGCCGGTGCAGAGGAAGTCCCCGCCCCCTTCGTCCACGACGGCGGCCATCTGCAGTGACGCCAGGTCCGAGCCGGATTCCGGTTCGGAGTAGCCCTGGCAGAAGAACACCTCGCCGGTCAGGATGCGCGGCAGGAAGAAATCCTGCTGTTCGGCGGTGCCGAACTTGATGATGGCGTGCGCCACCATCTTGATGCCCATCGGCGACAGGGCGGGCGCGCCGGCGAGCGTCGACTCCCGGCTGAAGATGTAGTGCTGGTTGAGGCTCCAGTCGCAACCGCCGTGCTCGACCGGCCACGCCGGAGCGGCCCAACCACGTTCGTGCAGGATCGCCTGCCAGGCCATACTGGCCTCATGATCGGCATACACGCTGGTCATCAACCGTCCGGCCTGACGAAGCTCAGGGGTCAGGCGCTCGTCGAGAAACTGCCGCACCTCGTCGCGGAAGGCGAGGTCCTCGGGTGACCAGTCCAAATCCATGGTGCTGACCGTACAACTGGTTGGTGGGCGGCAACAAGATTTGATCAAATCCGCCTCGTCCGGTGTGTCGACGATGCCGAAGTGGTCAGGGTGGCAAGCAATCTCGAGGGGCAGCCGACGGCAGCCCTGCCCGTAGACGAATCCGACTGTGGGCAGGCGCGGGTGCTGCTGCCGATCCTGGAACCCAAGGCCGGGTCTGGCCCACCTCGGTCCCGATCGGCTGTGGCGCCGGAGCGACGGCCAACTCACCCGCGGCTGATCTGCGGACCCGTCAGTTGGGGTTACCCCAGCATTTGGTCAGTCCTTCGGTGGCGTCGATGCTGGGCACATCGCGCTGAGGGTCGTTGGTGACCAAGGTGACGCCGGTGGTGATGAGGTCGAGGCCGTGGTTGGGGATCGGTGTGGTGCCGTCCTTGACATAGGCCACGATCGCATCGAGACCTTTGGCGGCCATCTCGTCCGGATACTGCAGGGCGGTAGCCCCGATGGCCCCGGACTGCACCAACTTGATTCCCGGGTCGCAGCCGCCGTCGACCGACACCATGACGGCCTTGTTGTTGGCCGCCTGCAGCACCTGCGCGGCACCGCTGGCTGCCGGTTCGTTGATCGTGTAAACGAGGTTGATGTCGGGATTGCGCTGCAGGCAGTCGGTCATCCCGCTCCGGCCACCGTCCTCGGCGCCCAAGGTCGGGACGCTGCAGGCGATGGTGTACGGGCCGGCGCTGTAATTGCCGGACTTTGCCTCGTCGCCGAGCTTCATCGGGTCGGCCACTGGGATGCCCATCCCCGTCAAGAAGCCCTGGTTGCGGCCGACATCTGATGACACATCGCGGTTTTCGAACAGGTTGAGCAGTGCGATCACCGCAGGTTGCCCGTTGAGTTTCTTGGCCGACCATTTGCCGATCAGCCGACCGGCCTCGAAGTTGTCGGTGGCGAAGGTGATGTCCACGACGTCACCGGGATCGGGTTTGGTATCGAGTGCGACGACGAAGATTCCCGCGTCGCGGGCCGTCCTGATTGCATCGTTGACCCCGGGGCCGTTGGGAGTGATCAGGATGCCTTTGTCGCCCCTGGCGACGGCCTCGTTGATCGCCGTGACCTGGCTGTCGACGTCGCCGTCCTCTTTGCCCGCGCTGAGCGTGACGGTGATCCCTTGCGCTTTCGCTGCTTTCTCCGCGCCCTTCTCGATCGCCACGAAGAAGGGATTCGTCTCCGTCTTGACGATCACCGCGACGCTGATCGGCCCGTCGCTCTTGGGTTTTCCGTTGCTGCAACCAATGGTGAGCCCTACCACCAGTAGACCAATTGTCGCTGCAACGATCAGCCGTCGCCCGATCATCGAGGACCCTTCCCGACAAGACTGCCATTTGCCATCGGCACCCAGGGTAGAGGATGAGTTCGAAGTGCATCGCTCATCAATGAAAATTGAGATCACTTCCAGAGCGGTGCCGATCGAGGCGATGCCGGTGCCATTACGGCCGGCACCAGCTGAAACATGGTGAGCGAGCAGGCATCACCGCTGCGTCGTGCTCCGGAACCGTTTGCGGTACGTCGCTGGAGTGACGCCGAGCTCGCGGAGAAACAGTCGCCGCAATGTCTCGGCGGAGCCGACGCCGGTGCGCGCAGCCACCAGATCCAGTGGATCGTTGCCCGCCACCAACAGCGCGCACGCTGCTTCCAATCGGGTTCGGTCGACGAAATATGTTGGCGAATGGCCGGTTTCGGCGAGAAACAGCCGCGACAGATGCCGGGTGCTCACTCCCGCGGCGGCGGCAAGGGAAGTCTGCGAATGATTGGCCTGCGGGTCCGCGGTGACGAGATCCATCACGATGCGCACCACCGAATTCGACGTCGGCAGGGCATCCAAACGCGCGCTGAACTGTGACTGGTCGCCCGGACGCGCCATGAAGACCACCAGGTCCCTGGCCACCTCCCTGGCGATGGCCGCCCCGTAGTCCTGCTCGATCAGGAACAGGGTCAGATCGATCCCTGCGGTCACGCCGGCGGAGGTGACGTATTTTCCGTCACTGACGAAGAGCGCGCCGGCGTCAACCCGGACCGCCGGGAACCGGGCCGTCAGGTGTTTGACCAATTTCCAGTGCGTCGCGGCGCGACGCCCGTCGAGTAATCCGGTGGCGGCCAGTGGAAATGCCCCTGCGCAGATTGACACCGTGCGGGCGCTGCGCTCGGACAGCGCCCGCACGGTATCGATCAGCTGCACATCGGAGATCACCGCCTGCCAGTCCGGGGCGCCGGGCACCAGCAGGGTGTCGACGGGATCGCCGATGGCTGCGGCCGCAATGTCCATCCCCAGCCTGGTGCCCGAGCTGGTCACGACGTCGGTGCCGTCGATCGAGGCGGTGGTGATGCGGTAACGCGCGTCGAAGGTGTTGGCCGAGGCGAAGGCGTCGACCGGTCCCGTCACGTCGAGCACCTGGATTCCGTCGAAGGCCAGCACGACGACGTGATGCGGCGTGTGCGGACGAGCGGGCATGTCCGCAGCGTACGCCGAGAGGATGTCTGAATCCGAGGGTTATGTGTCCGAACGGACCGCGGTGGTGAGGTCGCTGACGGCCGATAGTCGATGACATGACCGAAACCATCGCGGGAATCCGCATCCCTGACAGCACATTGGCCAATGAGGCAACCGAACTCATCCGCGACACCACGACGCCGCTGATCTTCCATCACTCGCGGCGGGTGTTCCTGTTCGGCAGCTTGCAGTCACAGCGACTGGGTATCGAGCCCGATCCCGAGCTGCTCTACGTTGCCGCCCTGTTCCACGACACCGGTCTGGTGCCGCCGGTGCGCGGCACCACGCAACGGTTCGAACTCGACGGTGCCGACGCGGCGCGGGCGTTCCTGGCCGCCAGGGGATTCTCCGCCGCCGAAACCGATACGGTGTGGACGGCTATCGCCCTGCACACCACACCTGAAGTGCCCTATCGAATGTCACCGGTGATCGCCGCCACCACAGCCGGGGTGGAGACCGATGTGCTGGGTCTGCGCTTGACTGAGCTCGACAGGGCGGCGATCGACGCCGTCACCGCCGTGCATCCGCGACCGGATTTCAAGAATGCGATCCTGCAGGCGTTCGCCGACGGGTTCGCAGAACGGCCGGAAACCACGTTCGGCACTGTAAACGCCGATGTACTGGAGCATTTCGTGCCCGGCTTCCGGCGGACCGATTTCGTCGACGTCATCAAGAACTCCGCCTGGCCGGAATGACGTCGACGGGTGCGGTGTGCTGTACTCCGCTGCCGCTCAGCGTTTGACCAGCAGCGCGGCGTCGATCGCGCCGGCGCTCAGAATCCTGCTGAGGATCAAGGTGGCGCTGCCGATCACGCCGGAGCGGTCACCGTAGGTGGCCGGCACGACCTGCAGGACCCGTGTGGAAAGCGCAGTTGCATTGCCGTACAACGTCTCTCGCAGACCGGCTACCAGTATGTCGTAGGCGCGGGACATGTCGCCGTCGATGACGACGACGGCCGGATTGAGCAGGTTCACCGCCCCGGCGATCACCTCGCCGACATGGCGGCCACTTTCACGGATCAACCGACGTGCTTCGGGCTCACCGCGATTGGCCAACTCGACGACATCGCGCACGTGGCCGACCGCGTGGCCTTGTCGTTGCAGGGCCCGGACGAGTGCCCAACCACCTGCGATCGCTTCCAGGCAGCCGGTATCTCCACAGCGGCACGGCACGCCGGCCGCCGCCGGTGTCTTGTTGTGGCCGAACTCGCCGGCCGCGCCGACCGCGCCGCGCTGCAAAACGCCACCGGAGATGATTCCGGCGCCGAGTCCGGTGGAGATCTTCAGCAGCAGCAGATCGTCGACACCGCGTCGCCCGCCGTGCCGTTCAGCCAGCGCGATGACGTTCGCGTCGTTGTCGACCAGGATGGGGGCCGCGGTCAGATCCCGGAAATAGGGATCGAGCCCGACACCGTCCCAGCCGCTCATGACGGGCGAGTCGAGGCTGCAGCCGCGCTGTTGGTCGACGGTGCCGGGCAGGCTCAGCCCGACCCCGTGCACGGATTCCGGTTGGTGCCCAGACTCTTCGAGCAGCGCTTCGAGTCGTTTCACCACGTCGGGCATCAGATCGTCGGGCCCGATCCCGACCTCCTGGTCGAGATCGCCGATGGCCTGGATGTCCCCGGCGAGATTGCACACGGCCAGCCGGGTCCGGCTGCGGCCGATCGCGGCGGACAGCACCACGCCCGCGTCGGCGTTGAAGGTGAGCAGAGTTGGCGGGCGGCCACCGGTGGACAGCCCTTCTTCGCGTTCGACAACCAGGCCGCGGTCCGACAGTGCCGACACCCTGGCGGCGACCGCGGTCCGGGACAACCCGGTGAGCCGGCGTAGCTCGGAACGGGTGGTCGCCACACCGTCGCGAATGAGGTCGAAGACGTCACCGGCCGTCGCGGGCGCCCTATTGGCGGCTGACGCCCTAATGACCGGCATATTCCCATTGAAACAAGGGTTAACAGTGATCGGCAAGGTCTGTAAGGCTTATCACTTTGTCCGCAAAAAGACTTAAGTGGGATGGATAGATGTTAGAAGTCTCGTTACTCTGAAACTCGACGGAGCGCTCTGCAGTGCAGCAGGTGCCGACCGACATCACCGAAAAGCCGAAGAAACGGCCGGTCAACCGTCCCATTCACTGCAGACCGAAAGCAGACTTCCTGTGATCATCACCGCTGCCCGGCCCCTCAAGGCCCCACGGGGACCCGTATCCCTCGTGGCCCCGCAGCCGTCCGTGCTGAAACTGGCCGTCCTGGCGCTCGCCCTCGGCGGATTCGGGATCGGGACCAACGAGTTCGTCGCAATGGGCCTGCTCCCTGAGATCGCGAGCAATCTGAACATCTCCGAGCCCGCCGCCGGTCATGTCATCTCGGCCTACGCTCTCGGCGTCGTCATCGGCGCACCGCTGATCGCTGCGCTCACCGCCAAGTTGCCGCGCAAGGCAGTCCTGTTGGCGCTGATGGCGGTCTTCACCCTCGGCAACGTCGCGACGGTGTGCGCCCCCAGCTACGAATCGCTGATCGCGGCCCGGTTCGTCGCGGGTCTGCCGCATGGCGCTTTCTTCGGTATCGCCGCCCTGGTCGCCGCCCGCATGCTCGGCCCGGGCAAGCGGGCCAAGGCCGTTGCGCAGGTGATGACCGGTCTGACCGTGGCCACCGTGATCGGCGTCCCGATCGCCTCCTGGCTGGGGCAGGCCCTGGGCTGGCGCAGCGCGTTCGGCCTCGTCGTCGTCATCGGTCTCATCACATTGACCGCTCTCGCCCTGTGGCTGCCCAATATGTCGGCTTCCCACTCGAGTAGCCCGCTGACCGAACTCGGTGCGCTCAAGCGTCCGCAGGTCTGGCTGGCATTGGCGGTCGGCATGGTCGGCTTCGGTGGCATGTTCGCCGTCTACACCTATGTGGCCACGACCTTGACCGATGTCTCCGGGCTGTCGCGGGCACTGGTGCCCTTGGCGCTGATGGTGTTCGGTGCGGGCATGGTGGTCGGCAATATCGTCGGCGGCCGAATGGCCGATCGCTCGGTTGTTCGCAGCCTCTACCTCAGCATCGGCGCGCTTGGTGTGATGCTCGCAGTCTTCGTGGTGGCATCGCACAATCCGGTGACCGCCCTGCTGTTGCTGTTCGGAGTCGGCGCCGCCGGCGCGGCCATCGGGCCCGCTCTGCAGACCCGGTTGATGGATGTTGCCGCCGATGCTCAGACTCTGGCCGCCGCACTTAACCACTCCGCACTCAACATCGCCAACGCGTCCGGAGCATGGGTGGGCGGACTGGTGATCGCCGCGGGATTCGGATACACCGCACCTGCCGCGGCCGGTGCCGCACTCGCCGTCGTCGGACTCGTCGTCCTGACGATATCGGTGCTGCTTCAACGTCTCTCCGCCACCATGGAAGGAGCATCCGCATGATCCATACCGAAGCACGAAGAGATGCAACACGATTGGAGTTCTACCTGCCCGGAGGCCGGCACTTCACGCTGATTAGGCGTGGCAGCTGGCTCGGCCTCGCAAGGGAAGTTCCCAAAGGAGTCCACTCTGATGACCAGCACTGAGAACGTTATCTACCGCTACCAACCCGAGGCCGACCCCGCCATCCACTACCAGGGCATCCCCAGCGGCTGCACCGGTAGCGGTGCGGACCTGGGTGCCGCGCGGGCCGCTTACCGCGGTGCACTGACCGAACAGTTCGGCCTCGATCGGCGCGACCTGCCGCCCGTCCTCGAACACCTCGAAGCCGTGGTCGAGGGCATGTGGGTGCGTACCAGGGTTGGGGCGGTGCACCGCGACCACACCGGCGAGCTGATGTTCCTGCAGGCGCTGCTGGCGCCGGGCCAGGTCCAGCAGGACCTGCGGGCCCAGCTCGAGCAGGCCGCGGGGCGCGGTCTGGATCCTGTGCTGGTGATCGTCGAGTCCTCGTACACCGTCGGGTTCGTCCTGGATCAGATGACCCCGCGCGATACCGTCGTCGTCGCGTATCCCGATGCTGACGTCACAATTGGTTGGGCCGTCATCTATGGCCCCGAAGCCGAAGGGCGACAGGATATTCCGCGCGCCCCGCGCGGCACGCAGCTGCGGGACATGACCGTCGAGGAGCTGGCACACCGGTTCGGTGCGGTCAGTGGTCGGCCGGCTGTCCGGGTCGACGCCGAAGTGCTGTCGCTAGCGAGCTAGGAGAGCGACCAGTCGGTGCAGCACCGACTGGTCGCGGCCCAGTACCAGACTTAGCGGGAGTTCTGCTGCGGACGATCTGAGCGCCTGCGCTCGGGGCGAACGGAGTTGCCGCCGCGCGGTACGCCGGAGCTGTGCGTCGCACCCGCACCGTAGGTGGTGCCAGTACGTGCCGACGAACCGGCACCGCGGGCCGGAGTTCCGCTGCTGCGTGCTGCGCCGCCACGGGCGCCACCGCCGCGAGCCCCGCGGCTGGAGCCGCCGCCGGAAGAGGGGCGACGGTTATGCTGCGGCTGCTGTGGTGGGGCGGCCTTCACCGCCGGCGGTGCCTGGTACGGCGCGAGCTCGCCGACAAGAGCCTGTACGGGTGCGGAGTCGGCGACGACTTCCTGCGGCTTGACGTTGATGCCGGCCTTGCGCAACAGGGCGTTGGTGTCCCTGCGCTGTTCGGGCAGCACCACGGTCACCACATCGCCCGAGCTACCGGCACGAGCGGTGCGGCCGGAGCGGTGCAGGTAAGCCTTGTGTTCCATCGGCGGATCGACGTGGACGACCAGCTCGACATCGTCGACATGCACACCGCGGGCGGCGATATCGGTGGCCACCAGGACCCGGGCCTCACCGCTGGTGAAGGCGGCCAGGTTGCGATCCCGGGCGGGCTGCGACAGGTTGCCGTGCAGATCCACCGAGGGCACACCGGAATCGGTGAGCTGCTTGGCCAGTTTGCGAGCCTGATGTTTTGTGCGCATGAACAGGATTCGGCGACCGGTACCTGAGGCGAGGTGCTGCACCAGCTTGCGCTTGGCTTCGACACCCGAGACGTGGAAGACGTGATGGGTCATCGCGGCGACGGGCGAGTTCTCTTCGTCGACGGAATGTGAAACCTGGTTCTGCAGAAAGCGATTGACCAGCTTGTCGACACCGTTGTCCAGCGTCGCGGAGAACAGCATCCGCTGGCCGCCGCTCGGAGTGGCCGCCAGGATGCGCGTGACGCCGGGCAGGAAGCCTAGGTCGGCCATGTGGTCGGCCTCGTCGATCACGGTGATCTGGACGGCGTCGAGTGTGATCAGGCGCTGACGCATGAGGTCCTCGAGGCGGCCGGGGCAGGCCACTACGATGTCGACCCCGCCCCGCAGCGCCGCGACCTGACGCGACTGCGAGACACCACCGAAGATCGTCGTGATCTTCAAGTTGTAGGCGGCCGCAAGCGGTTCCAGCGTTGCGGTGATCTGGGTGGCCAGTTCACGGGTGGGAGCCAACACGAGGCCGGACGGCTTGTTCGCCTGTCTGCGGCCATCGGCGAGACGGCTCACCAGCGGAAGCGAGAAGGCCAGCGTCTTGCCGCTACCGGTCTTACCGCGGCCGAGGACGTCACGGCCGGACAGAGTGTCGGGCAGGGTTTCGATCTGGATGGGGAAGGGCTGGGTGATGCCACGCTCGGAGAGGGCCCGCACCAGCGGTTCCCGTACGCCGAGATCGGCAAAAGTTTTGTCTGATGTGTGTTGCACGGTCACGATGTCGGTGCCTTTCAGGCATCGGGTGCGCCATGGCAGCGACGAACTCGTCGAGGACAGGCACAAAGTGGCGAGATTGCCGGTGGGCAATATCGATCGCCGCGAGAAGAGCTGTGCCCAATTAAGGATTAACCCGGTTAGGGGTTAAGAAGCGTTCCACGACGTACCTGTGTTTCGTCACGAGACTCAGGCGTTGGCATTACTTTACCGCACCCGCGCGGAACCGCTTAACAACAGCGCGCGGAGGGGTTCGATTCCGACGCGGCGTGCCGCATCCGCCAGTAATCCCGTTCAGTGCATACCGGCTCGCCGGGATGGCTGCGACGACGGTGCTCGACGTACCGGTCGTAGTGGTTGTCGCCCATCAATGAGCCCCAGTACCAACGGATTTGGCGGCCGATTTCGGTAACGCGTCCCATTGTCTCTGCACCTCCCGCTCGGCTGCGGTCGGGATCATGCCCGACGGGGCGAACAACCGCGACGGTACCGCCTCGTCTTCGGAGAGAGGCCGGCCGCGGCCGCCGATCGCGTTGAGTGCGACCATGATTCCAGCACCGACCACGATCAGCACCAACACCGCGAACGCGATCGACAACGTGCCCTGGATAAAGGTGTTGCGAATCACAGCATTGATCTGGTCGACGTTCTTCGCCGAGCCGAAAGTGGCCTTACCCGCTTCTTTGGCGGCCACATACTGGAAATGCTGAGTCCAGTAGCCGACTTTGGGATCGCCGGAGAAGATCTTCTGCCACGAGGCTGTCAGGGTGACCGCCAGGTCCCACACCAGCGGGATGCCGGGAATCCAGGCCCATTTGAGCAGGCCGCTCTTGATCACGACCACGGTCACCACTGTCAGTGCGATCGCGGCGAGCAACTGGTTGGCGATTCCGAACAGTGGAAACAGTGTGTTGATCCCGCCCAGAGGGTCGGTTACCCCCATCAGCAGGATGCTGCCCCAGCCTGCGACCACCATGACGCTGCAGGCCCAGGCGCCCACCCGCCAGCTCGGGTTGCGCAGCCGCCGCAGCGGGCCGCCCAGGTTGGCCAGCCCGTCCGAGAGCATGAAGCGGGCCACCCGGGTCCCGGCGTCGACGGTGGTCAGGATGAACAGCGCCTCGAACATGATCGCGAAGTGGTACCAGAAGGCTTTGAGCCCTTCGCCGCCGAAGACGCGGTGCAGTACCTCCGACATCCCGAACGCCAGCGTGGGTGCCCCGCCGGTGCGCGAGACGATCGACTTCTCGCCGACGCTGTCGGCGGCCGCGGTGATCTGATCCGCCGTGATCGGCGCACCACTGAGCTTGAGTCCATTGACGTAATCGGCGGCGGTCTGCGCGGTGGATCCGGTCTGGGCGGCGGGGGCATTGATGGCGAAGTACAGATGCTGGTTGAGGATCGACGCGGTGATCAGCGCCATGAGGGCCACGAACGACTCGGTCAGCATGCCGCCGTAGCCGATCAGCCGCATCTGGCCTTCCTTCTCCAGCAGCTTGGGGGTGGTGCCGGAGGAGATCAGCGCGTGGAAGCCCGAGAGTGCACCGCAGGCGATCGTGATGAACAGGAACGGGAACAGTGAGCCGGCGAATACCGGACCCGTACCGCTGGTGGCGAACTGGGAGACCGCCGGAGCTTGCATCACCGGTCGGGCGATCAGGATCCCGATGGCCAGCAGCACGATCGTCCCGACCTTCATGAAGGTGGAGAGGTAGTCACGCGGCGCCAGTAGCAACCACACCGGCAACACCGATGCCGCGAATCCGTAGATGATGATGCACCATGACAACGCCACCGGAGAGAGGCTGAACCAGTCTGCGCCCCAAGAAGTCTGGGCTACCCAGTTACCGGATACCACCGCGAGCAACAGCAGCGCGACACCGATCAGCGAGACTTCCGACACCCGGCCGGGCCGCAGGAACCGCAGGTAGACGCCCATGAACAGGGCGATCGGGATGGTCATGGAGATGGAGAACAGTCCCCACGGGCTCTGGGCGAGGGCCTGGACGATCACGAGCGCGAGGACCGCCAGCAGGATCGTCATGATGACGAGCACCCCGATGATCGCCGCCGCACCGCCGATCACGCCCAGCTCGTCGCGTGCCATCTGGCCGAGCGAGCGCCCCCGCCGGCGCACCGAGATCGCCAGCACCAGATAGTCCTGGACACAGCCCGCGACCAGTGCGCCGACGATGATCCAGATGGTTCCGGGCAGAAAGCCCATTTGCGTGGCCAGTACCGGCCCGACCAGCGGACCGGCGCCGGCGATGGCGGCGAAGTGGTGACCGAAGAGCACCCGTCGGTCGGTGGGCATGTAATCGGTGCCGTTTTCGAAGATCTCGGCAGGGGTGGCCTGTTCATCGCGCGGCCGGACGATCTTCATCTCGATCAGCCGCGCGTAGAACCGGTACCCGATGACATAGGTGCAGACGGCCGCGATCACGAACCACACCGCGTTGACCGTCTCGCCACGGAAGAAGGCGATGACGGCCCACGCGACGGCGCCGAGTACGGCGATCACGGTGAAGATGATCTTGTGCCTCAGCGTGATCGGCGAGCGGTCGATCACGGCGACGGCCGGGAGATCCTTATCGGTCCGGATGTAGGTGATGTCCCCATCGGTGTTCTCGATACGATCTGGTGCGGCGGTCGGTGAAGCCACGATGCCCCCTCGTTTAAGCCGGTTCGATCATCTGCGCTCCGATCTTGTCATGCCTCATCGAGCGGTCGCGGCCGAATCGGTGGGGTGCTCACTCCATGAGGCCGAAATCGCCTTGGCGCAATGGAGTCTGGCCGCCTACCAGGACGCCCAAGGGGCTACTGCCGATGATGGCCGCGCTACCTGAATCGTGGTACCCGTCATTCGCAGGCGGGCGGTGACCCCTGACGCGAGACTGTCGACGCGATGGCCTGGAGCGTCTCGCAGCCGCCCTTGCCGGTGGTCATCTCCATACCCATCAACAGCAGGCCAGAGAGATTGACGAGGCCGGTGATCAACCCCGCAGTTCCATCGGGTTCGGCGAGGTAGGCGTCGATTCGTTCATGTAAGAACTCACCGTTGTGATCGCCGTCGCTCCAGGCGGTCATCACATCGATGGCCCACCGAGTCTTTTCGTCGTCGGCCATGGCAGGCCTTCCATCCGGTAATGACGCTAGAAGATCAGGCCCTGGGTCTTACTGGTGGCGGCGGCGAACCGGTCTTGCACGTCGGCCCAGTTCACGACGTTCCAAAAAGCTTTCACGTAGTCGGCCTTGACGTTCTTGTACTGCAAGTAGAACGCGTGCTCCCACATGTCGACCTGGAGTAGCGGGATGATGCCGAGCGGCACGTTGGCCTGCTGGTCGTAGAGCTGGAAGGTGAGCAGGCGCTGACCTAGTGTGTCGTAGCCCAGGACTGCCCAGCCCGAGCCCTGCAGCCCGTTGGCGGCGGCGGTGAACTGAGCCTGGAACTTGTCGAACGACCCGAATTGGTCGTCGATGGCGGCGGCCAGCCCACCTATCGGCTTGTCGCCGCCGTTGGGGGAGAGGTTCTTCCACCAGATCGAGTGATTGACATGACCGCCGAGGTGGAACGCCAGATTCTTCTCGTTGAGGAAGATCGCTCCGTGATCGCCCGTGGCGCGGGCCTCCTCAAGCTTGGCGATCGCGTCGTTGACGCCCTTCACATAGGCCGCGTGATGCTTGCTGTGGTGAATCTCGTTGATCTGACCGGAAATATGCGGTTCGAGGGCGGCGTAATCGTAGTCCAGGTCCGGCAGGGTGTATTCAGCCATGAGAGTCCTCTCTGGTGTTCAGTTGTCGGTTGCCCGTCGCCTCGGCGCGCCTGAAGCGGCGCGTGGTCGGCTTCGTGCAGTCGCTCCCGTCGCAGGATATGGTCCCGGTGGCTCATCTGTCTACCTGTTCATGTGTTGCTGTGTTAGTTTGGAATAACGGGCGGCCGCGCGCGACGTCGATGCAGCACATCACTGAGCGACTTGTCTTCAGGGCAGGAGCTGGCGCGACGGCCGACCCGTCCAATAATCGTAGGAATCTCTGTAGCGCAACGATTTCGATGCTTGAAGCAGAGCCCGTCAGGTCCCGCAGGGTCGGCCCGACCGACAATTCCCGGCTTTCTCGGCTGCTGACGTTGGCTGGGGGGCTTTTGTGCGGGACGATGGACGGTATGCAGTGCGATGTGGCGCGGGAAGCGTTGTCTGCGCGGATCGACGGCGAACGCGAGCCGGTGCCGGCCGCGCGGGTCGATGAGCATCTGCAGACCTGTCGGGACTGCTGTGCCTGGTACATCCTGGCTGACGAGCAGGCCAAGAGTGTGACGTTACGGCCGGCGCAGGCGCGTCCGGACTTGTCGGCGGCGATCTTGCTGGCCGCGGGAATCGCGCCCGTCGGGCGTTACCGCCGATGGGCGCGCCGGACCCGTCGCTACGGTGCCCGGGGTGCGTTGATCGCGGTCGGGGTGGTGCAGCTGATAATCGCGCTCGCCCAGATCGATGGCGCCGATTTCGGGATGCTCACCTCCGCGGCGCACCACGGCGGTGCGATGAATGGCGAGCACCTGATGAACGAGACCACCGCGTGGTCTTTCGCGTTGGGGTTGGCGATGATCATCGCCGGTGCGTGGCCCGTCGCGGCGGCGGGAATCGCCTGCGTGGTAGGCATTTTCGCGGTGGTGTTGGGCTGGTATGTGGTCGCCGATTCACTGGCCGGACAGGTCACCGAGATCCGCGTGCTCAGTCATCTTCCGGTGATCGGCGGCGCGGTCTTGGCGGCACTGGTGTACCGCCAGTTCGGCCACGGCAGGCCAACCCCGCCCGCAGCATCGGCCGGCGACACCGCCGACGATATCGTCCTGCCCGGCAACGCACGCCGCGGCCGCCGCCGCGGACACCTACGATCGAGCACCGACTCAGCGGCCTAGCCCCAAAGCCGCAATCAGCTCAGCGCATCACCAGCTCAGTGCATCGCCCCGGCCGGAATGTCGTCGCCGCCTTCGGCGATGCCCGCTTCTTCACCATCCGCCTCGGCGGGGACAGCATCGTCGCCGGCATCGGTCGCTGTCGTCGTGTCAGTCCCGTCGGCCTGGGATACCCGCCACGCGGTGAGAGCGGCCTCGATGGCCGCCACGACGAGCAGCGAGACACCGAAGATGGGATAGAGCACCCCGAGCGTGACCGCGGTGGCGCCGATGGCGATGACAGCGCCTCTTGGCGTGGCGGCACGGGTGGTCTCGTTGGTGTTGCGGGGCAGCCCGGTGCCGCCCTTGGGACGGCGCTTCCACCACATCAGGAACCCGGTGAGCACGCTGATCAGCACGCCCAGGCATGCGACGGTGGCCGAGATACGGGTGAGCCAGCCGAGTTGGTTGCCCATGTGCATGGCGATGCCGAAGCTGGTCAGCCGCGACAGCGCCCCGTCCTGGGCCGCGGTCGCGTTGGCAATGGTCGCTCCGGTGAACTGATTGAGGTAAAGGGTGCGCTGTTCCGAGACCTTCTGGGGCCAGTGGTTGACCACGGTGTAACTGCCATAGACCGTGTCCCCGTCGGTGGTCGTGTCCGACGGCGGGATGATCGAGTAACCAGGCACCATGTGCTCGTCCTTGGCGATCCGGTCGATCTCGGCGAATCCGAGTGGGGCCGGGCCGGGAGCCGTCCCGGGATCCGACGCGAGCACCGGGTCGTCGGTGGCAGCCCAGGCGATCCGCCGACCGAGCCGGTCGTAATCGCCCATCTTGGCCGGCGTCGAGGGGGCATCGATCTCGGTCGACGGAGTCACCGTCGAGGCGAAGGCTCGCCAGTTCTCGCCCCAGTAGCGCGACCAGGTGAGCCCGGAGAGGATGTAGCAGATCAGGATCACCGCGATCACCACCCCGGTCAGCGCATGCAGGTCGCGCCACCGAACTCGACCGCCGCTACGCCACCGGATCCGCAGCAGTGGCTTGGTGCTCTGGATCGCTCGCGGCCACCACAGGAAGACGCCGCTGGCCAGCAACACCAGAATCCATCCCGCGGTCAGTTCCATCCAGAGATTGCCCACGCCGACCGGGATGGTGGCGGCTGGATAGGCCGACGGTGCGATCAGATGTCCCAGTGACGGCAGCTGAACCTTGGGCCCGTCGTTGCCGAACATCCGGTGGATTTGATTGGCCCAGCCCACCAGCCCGGACAGCTGACTGCGTTGACCGAGATACTGGCCGGTGTACGGATCGACGAACACCTGAGTCAGATTGGCCTCGCCGTTCGGATACTCCGGAGCGGTCGGGCGGAGAAAGTCGATCTGGGTCGACCGGCCTGGGTCTTGCGGCGGTGTAACGGCGTCGAGGGCGTAGTCGGCAGCTACGTGCTGCTGGGCGACCCTGACCTGCTCGTCGAGGGGAATCGTCTCGGGGCCCTGTGAGACCACGAGCAGATCTCGGTTGAGCAGGGTGTCCAACGGCTGGCTGTAGAGGATCACCAAACCGGTGCAGGCCAGCACTACCAGGACAGGTGCGGCGAACAACCCCACCCAGAAGTGCAATCGCCAGATCCGGCGCAGGAGGGCGGCCTGGCCATTGGGCTTCGTATGTACAGCGGTTGCCACTGGATTCTCCATGGATTGCGCGGACCGGCGCTATCACCGAGCCCTGAACAGACTTGTCAGGTTGTTGGTCGTCGCCGGGGCGGTCTTAGTTCCCACGGCACCGGCAGTCGGCGGCGCCTTAGAGCATCACGCCGAACATGATCGCCATGCCCGCAGCCATGAACGACTGACAGAGGGTTCCGGCGTGTGCAAGCAATCCGCAATCCGCTGTGGAGTCCTTTCGCCGTTGGACGACGTATCGGTAAAGCCACCACACAGCCGCTATGGCGAATCCGACGGTGACCATCCAGTTGACTGCGGTGATCCACTGAGGCTCAGCCGGGTGCCCCGACGTAGTGGCGGATGGCATCGCCATACCTGGCATTCCGGGCATCGACGCAGAGGGCACGTCGCCACCGGGTGAACCGTCAGTGCCACCGGGTAACAGCGCGCCGTCCATCACCGCATACATCCATGCCATCGCACCCATCATCACGGCGTGGTACTCGTTGCCGAGCCGTTCGACAGGGCCTGGTGAACCCAGCGCCGCCATTCCGCCGAACCAGAGCGTCGCCAGTAGGAAAAACGCCATCGGCGGCCGGTTCGGCAGTTCCATTCCGATCGGCCAGGCCATCACGATCATCGCGGCTGCCATCACCAGGTGTAGTGCATGACCGACGGCGTGGGTCCACTTCCGGTGACCAGCGGCAAGTGCGTAAAGACACTCGGCGAAGCTCAGCGCGAACAGGATGGTGACAACCCATCGAAGCGTGAGATCGGCGATCACGTTCCGGCCCCACCGGCTTCACCATGTGTCGGTTGCGGGGGAGTTGGCAAGTGCGTCTGTTTCAATCTCCGGCCTTCAGTTCTCGGGGGAGCCGCGGATGCGAGCTTGTCAGTGGTCGCTACCGACCACCGGAAAGTTCCCGTCGAGATCATTCAGTGCTGAGCTCCGCAAGCCAATACGACACGACGTCGTACACTTGCCCACGAGGCCGTGACGCACGTTGTCGTGGTCACGGAAGGTCGGTTCGGACATGACAGACACCGCCGCGGTCGTTGCCCCGCCCGCCGCGCCGAGTAAGGCCATCACCGCAGCGTTGCTCGCTGCCGGCGGCGCAGTGCTGGCGGCGCTGACGGTCTACGTCGTGGTATCCGGTGACAGCAAGTACCTCGAAACCGGGGACTCCCCTGCGGGGTTGACGACCAGCGCACTCATGCAGGCCGGAACCTTTCTGGGGACGCTCTGTGGCGGGTTGTGTCTGGGCGCCATCGTCTACATCCTGGTGGGCGCCCGTCCTGATTCCCGGGGCCTCATCGACGCCGGAGTGTTCCGGGTGCACGTGCTCGCCGAACGAGCGGCAGCGGCCTGGGCAGTGTGTGCGATGGCGATGGTGGTCGTCTCAGCGGCTGACGATGCTGGTGTGTCAGTCATCCGGCTCATTACGAGTAGCGCCATTCCCGACGCGGTTGCCGCCGATCAGCGAGCGGCCGCCTGGATCGTGACGGCATTCTGCGGGCTCCTGGTGGCGCTGTTCCTGCGCTGGTCTCTCCTGTGGATCACCCATGCGGTCCTGGTACTTCCGGCGGCAACGGCGGTGATGGCGGTGCCCGTCACGGGTAACGCGGCGACCGGCCCGAACCATGACTACGCCACCGGCGCCGTCATCATGTTCGCCATCGCCGCGGCAGTCCTGCTCGGCACCAAGGTGGCGGCGTCCCTGTCCCAGGGGGATCGGCGGCTGCGGATCGTGATGGTCATCGCCGGCGGCGTTGCCCTCGGATACGGCATGCCGCTGCTGGGTTTGCTTGTGCCGGCCCGCTACGTGCTCACCACCGCCTATGGCCGCTGGGGCGTGATCGCGGCAGTGCTGCTGTTCGCCGTCTTCATCTCCGACGCCGTCGCACTGCACCGACAGCGTCGCAACGGTCGGGCGTATCAGCGGGTGGATCTGGCAGGAGCGCTCGCCATGATCGCGGTGGTGGGGGCGACCTCGGCAATGGCGGTCCGCACAGCTCCAGCACTGCTGGCGCATCGGTTCACGTCGTGGGACGTCTACCTCGGCTACGAACTTCCCGACCCGCCAAACTTTGTCACCCTGCTGTCGATGTGGCGGTGGGACATCGTGATCGGCGCCGCCGCGGTGTTCGCGGCAGCCGCCTACCTCATCGCCGTCATCGGGCTACGCAGGCGCGGCGACGCCTGGCCGCCGGGACGTACCGTTGCCTGGCTGATTGGCTGTGCAGCGTTGCTGTTCGTCAGCAGCTCGGGGGTCAAGGCCTACGGATCGGCGATGTTCAGCGTGCACATGGGCGAGCACATGGCGTTGAACATGTTCATCCCGGTGGTATTGGTGCTCGGCGCCCCGGCAACCCTGGCGCTGCGCATACTGCCTGCCGCACCCGCAGGTTCGCGGCCGGGGCCACGAGAATGGCTCCTGACCGTTCTGCAGTCCAAGTTCACCGGCTTCTTCGCGCACCCAGCAACCGCTTTTGTGATCTTCGTGGGCTCGCTGTACCTGGTGTATTTCACCCCGCTGTTCGGCACTCTGGCCCGATACCACTGGGGGCACGAGTTGATGAGTGCCCATTTCCTGATCACCGGTTACCTGTTCTATTGGGGCATCATCGGGATTGATCCGGGCCCGCGCCGGCTGCCGTTTTTGGCGCGGCTGGGCCTGTTGTTCGCGGTCATGCCATTTCATGCCTTCTTCGGCATCGCCACCATGAGCATGACTTCGATCATCGGCAAAACCTTCTACGGGCATCTGGGTCTGCCCTGGCTCGAGAGTCTCACGCGCGACCAATGGCTCGGCGGCGCAATTGCCTGGGGTGCGGGCGAAGTGCCCGTGCTTATCGTCGTGGTTGCGTTGATCACCCAGTGGGCGCGCCAAGATCGGCGCGACAGCGCGCGGGTCGACCGCCAGTCCGACACTTATCACAACGACGACGACCTCGAGGCGTACAACGCCATGCTGCGCGAGCTGTCGCGCACCCGTCGCTAACCTTTCGGCTAGCTGTGAACTCCCTGCGGGCTGTGGTCTAATCTGCGCATGCATATCGAACCGGGGCTCGTAGAGGGGCCGAAGATCATCCTCAGCTACGTGACGGCCACCGGTGCGGGTGCCTACGCAATGAGCTTGGCCTGGAAGCTCATTCGCGATCGCGGGCCTGTTGCGCTGCTGGGACGCACCGTCGCAACCACTGCGTTGGTTTTCGTCTTCTTTCAGGTCTTTCCGCACTACCCGGTGGGAATCTCCGAGGTGCACCTGATTCTCGGATCGACCCTGTTCCTGATCTTCGGCGCCGCCCCCGCAGCCTTCGGCCTGGCATTCGGACTGCTCATTCAAGGCTTGTTCTTCGCTCCATTTGATCTACCCCAGTACGGCATGAATGTGACGACCTTGCTCGTCCCGCTGTTCGCACTGCAGTTCGCCGCGCACAAGGTGATTGCGCCGAACACGCCGTACGTGGAACTCAAATACCGCCAGGCGCTGGCGCTTTCGACCACCTATCAAGCGGGAATCGTGTCCTGGGTGGCGTTCTGGGCACTCTACGGCCAGGGTTTTGCTCTCGCCAATGTCTTGGCGATCAGCACCTTCGGTGGAGCCTATCTACTCGTGATCCTGGTCGAGCCACTAGCCGATCTCGGAGTGCTGGCTTGCGCGAAGGGATTGCGCCGCGTGCAGAACAATCCGATGCTGGAGCGACGGCTCTTCAGCCCGGCGTAGATATCGCGGGTCTATAGCCCCGGCGCGCATAGACTTCGAGTCATGGAAAACGACAGCACTGATAACGATTGCGGCAATCCGAACTGTACGTGTGGACCGCGGTGCAACTGCGGAACCACGTGCCAGTGCGGATCGACCACCAAAACGTAAATCTGACCGGGTGGTCGGTGCAGTGTCCAGACAACACCGCGCCGGCGCACAACCCGTCTCTTGCGGAAACGTCTCCTCTGACGGCGAGCGTGCGCGGTGCTAGGCGAGTGCGCGGCGCAGCGCAGCGGCTTCGTCGACTCCGACCCGGCCGACGAAATGCACCAGTGCGGCATCCCGGCCGCACCGGTCGGCTACCTGATCCAATGCGTCGACCATCAACCGGGCGACCAGCTCGTCACGGCCATGTGTTGGTGCGTATCTGAAGGCGCGATCGGCACGGATCTGGACAACCAGGCTTTTTCCGGCAAGCCGGTGGAGGACTGTCATGACGGTGGTGTAGGCAAGCGCCCGCTCAACGCACAGTGCTTGATGAACCTGCCGTACGGTCTGTGGCTCGTCGGTGTCCCACAGGTGGTCCATCACCGCACGCTCGAGATCCCCCAGACGTTTCAGCCTCGCCATCTCTGCCTCCCTCGCCGACTCCACTGCACGGGCTTATGGCTACAGAGTCGTGCGGAAGCAGGGTCTGGTTCCCTGGCTGCTGATTTTCGTGATGGTTCGGCCGAGATGCCGGATGCGATCACCATCACAGACGATGGGTGATCCAGCGGATGAGCAGCATTGCGACCGCGATGAGCTGTCGCAGCGGGCCAGGCGGGCGGCCTGCGTCGAGATCCTCGCTCTCAACGCTGCTGAGCTCCGCGCCGTAACCGACTTTCCGCACAGCGTCGCAGAGTTCGGCGACACTGATATCGCGGCCGGCATCGATGGTGGCAACCTTGGTCGCGAACTTGACCGACGCGCGGACTCCTTCGATCTTGTTGAGTCTGTTCTCGACACGTGCTGCGCACATCCCGCAGGACATGCCGCTCACCTCAAGGTGGATTCGTCGGATTCCTGGCGCCTCGTCCACGGGCGTAGTCATTTCGGTCAACGCCATTCCTCACTGCCGCGGCGGCTTCTGCCACCCTGTGCAGTAGAGGTCGTGTGGGGTCCGGCAAGGGTTCCCAGCCGAGGCGGAATACCGTCAACCGGTGGGCATCAGGCGTCCCCGGCCCGGTTGGGGCCGGACGTTCGCCGGGCGCTATCGCCTCACCTGACGGGGGATCGACCGAACGTGGTCGATCGTGAAACCCCACGGCAATTCGAGGCGATGCCGCGCAAGGAGGTCGGTATCGGCCAGCACGTCGAGAACGTCGCCGTCGGCGACCACCGCACCGGCATCCATCACCACGGCGCGGTCGCACAGCTGTGCGGCATACGGCAGGTCGTGGGTGACCACCAAAAGTGTTGCTGTCAAAGTCATTAGCGTCTCGGCGAGCTCTCGCCGCGCTACCGGGTCCAGATTGGCGGACGGCTCGTCGAGTACCAGGATCTCGGGGTCGCAGGCCAGTACGGTGGCCAGGGCTGCGCGACGCCGCTGCCCTCCCGAGAGGTGAGCAGGGCTGCGATCGGCCAGATCGGTCAGCGACACCACTTCGAGTGCGTCGCGCACCCGGATGGCGAGTTCTTCGCCGCGCAGGCCGAAGTTCGCCGGGCCGAACGCGACGTCCTGTGCGACTGTGGGCATGAACAGCTGGTCGTCGGGGTCTTGGAACACCAGCCCGACGCGTCGGCGGACATCCCGGAGGTTCTTGCGCACGACGGGTATGTCGCTGATCTCGACCGATCCCGATGTGGCTGTCAGGACCCCGTTGAGGTGCAGCATCAGCGTCGTTTTGCCGGCGCCGTTGGGACCGAGCAGCGCGACGCGCTCGCCTGCCGCGATGGTGAGGTCGACACCACTGATCGCCACCTGCCCGTCGGGGTACGCGTGGTGCAGGCCGTGTACTCGAATAGTGCCCGCGCTCAACGGCTTACCCATGCAGCGGCAGACACCGTGACCGCGGCAGCGGCCGGCAGCATCACCAGACACCACTGTGTCGTACCTGCTCTGGCTCCGGCGCCGACGGACGCCAAATCCGGTATCCGGCCGTCGAATCCCCGCGACAGCATCGCCAGATACACCCGCTCGCCTCGCTCGTAGGATCTCAGGAACAGCGCACCCACGCCCTTGGCGATGGCCCCGGCCTGGTTCAGAGCACGAGGGGAGTCGCCGCGCGACATCCGTGCCATCCGCATCCGGGTGGCCTCAGCCGACAGCAGGTCGACGTACCGGATCATCAGTACCAGCATCGAGGTGATCAATGCGGGCACCCCGAGCCGGCTCAGTCCGGCCGGAAGTTCACGCACGGACGTGGTGGCCGCAAGGGTCAGTGACCCCGCGACTCCCAGCGTGCCCTTGATGACGATTCCCCATGCCGCATACAGGCCGGTCACCGAAAGATGCAGTCCCGCAAACTCAATTCGGTCACCGCCCTCGGAGAACGGCAGCAGTACAGCGAGAATGAGGAACGGCGCTTCGATCAGCATCCTGGGCAGGATCCATTGCAGTGGAATCCGCGCGATGCTCCAGACGCCAAGAATTATCGCCGCGTAGATCGCAAAGGGCCAGAACATCTCCCGAGGGGTGGCGACCACGGCGAGGACGAACACCAGCAGGCAGGCGATCTTGACCTCGACGGGCGCCCGATGAACGGCCGAGTCACCATCACGATAGAGCGGGTGAGCGTGGCCCGCTCCCACTACTGGCCTGTCGTCGTGGTGGGCTTTACCTTGGCGGGCTTGTTGGTGCGCGCGATCAGCCAGAAGGCCCCTCCCGCTACCGCAACCGTGACCAGGACGCCGATGATCCCGGCGATGCCGCTGGTGGCCTTGTTCCCCTCTACCGCGTAGTCGGCCAACGGGGATGCGGACATCGCGTGTTCCTTGGCGTTCTGGGCGATGCAGCTACCCGTCAACTCTTCGGCACCGTCGACCTCGACGACCTCGCAACCTTTGAGGGTCGCGGAGTCCAGGCCGTCCGGACTTGAGCTGGCGAAATAGGACACGATGCCGGCGATGATCACGGTGGCTGCCGCAAACGCGACCCAAAACGCCCAGCGGCGATGCGGTGCGGTGGTCATACCGAAACCGCTTCCTGGCGCGCAGCGCGGCTACGTCGCAGTAGATACACCAGGTCCGGTCGCGATCGGGCCACGGCCATCACGGTCAAAGCGGTGATGACGCCTTCGCCGACACCGATCAGCACATGAGTGCCCAACATGTAGGTCGCCACTGTCCCCAACGACGCCGAGGCTGCACCGCCGATGGCATATTCAAGAACGAAACCCATTGATGCGCAGACGGTTCCGATTACCGCGGCGAGGAACGCGATGATCCCCAACGCGGGCACCGAGATGTTCTTGGTGCGGCGGCGAGCGATCGAATACATCAGTAGCGCTGAGGTGTAGCCGGCGGCGACCCCGATCAGCGCCATGTTGGTGATGTTGGTTCCGAGAGCTGTCACACCTCCGTCGGCAAACAGGAGGGACTGCACCACCAGCACGATGGAAATGCAGAGCGCGCCGGTGTACGGGCCGACCAGAATCGCGGCGAGGGCACCTCCGAGAAGGTGCCCGCTCACACCGGGCAGGATGGGGAAGTTCACCATCTGTACCGCGAAGATGAAGGCAGCCACCAGACCCGCCAGGGGGACGGTGCGCTCGTCGAGTTCGGTGCGCGCCCGCCACGCACAGACGCCGATCACGAGCACGGCGATAACCCCGAAGATCACCGAGGTCGGAGCGTCGACGATGCCATCGCTCATGTGCATTGCCGTATAGACCGTACTCATCCGGAAAGCTTAGGACCCGCTGTAAACTCTGTCTAGCTGTTCAGATGAACACCAGGATCGCGGTGCTCGGCGCCGATCCAGTGCAGCAGGTCGTGCAGCGTGTGATCTTCTAATCGGTAGCCCACCGCACGCCCGACGCGGGTGGAACTCACGGTGCCCTGTCGGCGCAGCACCCGGAGTGCCTGCGAAACGACGTTCTCCGAGCGGCCGAGCTCTGCCGCCAGGTCACCGACGAAGATTCCAGGGGTGCGGTGCAGACTGAGCAGGATTTCCATTCGGTTGGGATCCGACAGCAGATCGAAGCGACGAGTCCACCCCGCGATGTCGACATCGGACAGCGCCGACGACACTTTCGTCACCTCGTCCCCGCGTTCCACCACACCGAATCTAGTCCAGTTGACCCGGTCGTCGGAGTGCGCTTCCGGTCACCAGACCCGGAAGGCTGCTGATGTGACGACGGCATCGGATGTACTGAACTCGACGGTGAGGTTCAGTGTCCACGAACCCGGCAGTGGCACAACGGCGTAGGTGCTGCGCCACTCTCCGCCAGCCGTCGGCTCGAATTTGACCTTGAGGGCGGCGACCCCCGCATCGTCGGACGAGAGCGTGCCACTGACCGCTTCGGCGGCCGTCGGGCGGCCCTGCGGGTTGAGTGCGGTGACCGATATCGAGGTCGGCCCGCGGCGGGTCGTGTCGATGTGAATTCGCGCTGATCGGCTATCCAGTGGTGCTGTCAACGACACCGGCGGCCCGAAGGTCGTGCGGGCCGGAGCCTGCGATATCAGAGCCGTTGTCGCTACCAGAACGGCCAGACCCAGCACCATCTCTGCGGGGACGGTGCGCCGCAACACTTTCGGATCGAGTCGTCGCTGCCCGATGTAGGCGACGGCCAGCATGACCGTGACGAGCGAAAGCTTGACTGTCAGCGTGATGCCGTATCCGGTTGACCACAGCGCCTCCACCGGCTGGACCTGACGCCACGCCTGGTACTCGCCACTGAGGATCAGCACCGAGATGCAGGCGAACGCCGTCGACGACCAACGGCGCAGGTTGTCGGTACGGCCCGACGGCAGCACGGCGACAAGGAGCGCGACCAGTCCGCCCAACCACACGGTCATCGCCACGACGTGCGCCGCAGTCACCGGTGTCGCGAGCCACATCTGCTCACCTGCTCCGGCATGACCGCAGATCACCACCGTCACAGTCACACCTGCGGTGCACGCTGCAACCACGCCGGTCCACCCACGTTGTGGCCGACGCAACGCGATGCCCAGCATGGCGATGAGGACGACACGGACAAGGAGAACGACACCAGTGCGGGAGCTCAGCGTCTCGTTGAGCGCATCAGTCGAAAATGCCGCCGACCAGCCCAGATTGAGCGCCTCGGGTCCTTGCATGAGAAATTGCGTGACCGTGGCGAGGCCGATGATAACCCAGCCGCATCCGATCAGCATTCGGATCCGGACCAGTCCCAGCGCCCAGGGCCACAGTATCCGGCAGACGAGCGCGAGACCCGCGCACAGCACCAGCCCGACGTCCACGACGCCGCCCGCAATGTCGGCGGTGCGGGTCAGCGAACCCGAGCGGTCGGCCGGGGCGACCGCCGGGGCGCCGGCGTCCTGACCGATGCCGAAACTGATCGATCCGGAGACGACGTGGGTGTCCGCGGAGACCACCCGCCAGGTCGCTGCATAGCTACCCTGCGGCACATGTGGTTTCAGCGGGATCACCACGGTGGTGCCGTCGGTCGACAACTGGGCCGAGCCGCTGTCGGCCCGGTCGCCCGTCATCGAGATGACCTGTGCTGCACCGGGTACCAATCGGACGGACTCATCGAATGTCAGCGTGACCGCTGCCGGGGACGAATCAACGCGGGCGCCGTCCTCTGGTGAGCTGGCCACCAGTACGGCGTGAGCATTTGCCGGCGCTGCTGTCAGAACGAGTATCGCCAGTGCCGATATCGCAGCTGTCAGCAGCGCCGCACACGATCTCAACTCTTGCGGCGAAGTAACGCCA
Source organism: Mycolicibacterium komossense (assembly GCF_025822605.1). GTDB lineage: Bacteria > Actinomycetota > Actinomycetes > Mycobacteriales > Mycobacteriaceae > Mycobacterium > Mycobacterium komossense. The sequence goes on from NZ_JACKTY010000033.1 coordinate 110,206, forward strand.
GATTCGCGATTCCGAGTAACGCCGCGATGATCGCGATGACCAGTCCGGCGATACCTGGCCATGCCGGCCCGCTGTCATGCGACAGCGGCATCGCACTGGCCGCTGGAGCATCCGCGTTCTTCTCCGATGTGTCCGACGCCAGCGTCAGCGTCGGAGCGGGGTGCTCCGGCTCAGCTTGGCCTTCGGCGGCCTTCTGATTCCAGTTCACTGTCGTGCCATCGCTGTAGAACTGCTCCGCAGGGAACGACATGCTGGCTGTCTTGGGGAGCGGACCGACGGAGAGGTTGAACTCGTCGAACTGATTCGGCGGGATTCCCGCCTGTGGAGTGTCGGCCTTCCAGTCCACCACCGACACATATTGGGTCACCGGATTGCCGTCGTCATCTTTTTGCGGTGTGGCCAGGTTTTTCTTGGTCACAGTCGCGGTCCAGCCGGGCTTGGGCTGAACAGCTGCCGACAAGATCGGCGAGTCGTCGGGCAGGGTGACGCGTAGTTCTGTCGTCGATGCGGTGTCGGATTCCGAGGGCACCCGGAACGTCACGACGCCGTACCCCCCTTGGTTCGCGTCGGTTCCGGATACTTCCACGTGGGCCAGGGCCGGTGCGGCGAACCCGATCGCTGCGATCGCTGCCGCGACTGTTGCTGCGGTAGTGCGTAATACATTTCTCACGGTGTGATGTCCTTACTGGTGTCCATGTTGATCGGCACGCGAAATCAGGAGATGAGGGCTGCGAAGGCCACCCCCATCCCCGCCGTCATCAGCAGATTGGCATAGGGCCGCTGCGGTCCGCGGATCAGAACGAAGAATGACCGCAGCGCGGCGCCGAAGAAGAGCGCGGCCGACATCCCGCAGGTCCCCACCACCCACAACGGTGTGCCGAGCGATTCGACAGTGACATTGCTACCGCCGGTCATGTTCACGTGCTGCATACCGGCCATCGCGCCGGCTCCGGAGGCCGGCGGCATCATCGACGGCGGCATAGCGACCGCCATCAGCACCATCGAGCCCATCATCGCGGCGTGATAGAAGGCGTGACCCAGGCGAGTGTCGTACAGACCCAGATAAGCGAAGTACAACGCAGATGCGCTGAAGACCAGAACATAAATCAGGGGGGAGATGGCCATGCCCCATGACCACGCCGTAGCGATCATTGCCGTTGCCATCAGCGCATGCAACGACCACGCGATCCGGGCTTGCCAGCTGCGCGCAGCACGGCACTGCGCCAGGTAGAGCCCAGCGCAGGTCGCGAACACAGCCGTCAGTGCCCAAGGCACAAGCACTGCCATGCAGTAGAGGTCGGCGCATCCACCCGAATGGTTCCCTGGGAGTTTGCTGTGCGGTTGGGCATCCCGGCATCGGTTGGGCTAAATTTCAATCGTTCATCGTGAGCAGTGCGGAAACCGGTGTCAATCCGGTGCGGTCGCGCCACTGTGTCCGAGGAATCGACTCCATGTCGGCACCTCGGAAGCCAGACCCGTCGCTCGCGGACCCACAGTGGGGCGCGCACACCCCGGAAAGTTGGGCCTCAGCTCATGCCCGATTCAGTTTCAGCCACTCCGTCCTCCGGGGCGATGGTTCATCGTCTCGTCGCCTCCTGGAACCGCAGGGACTGGCTCGAGGTCGGCGCGCTGACCGCCGTCATCGCCGCCCTGCACATCGTGGGCTTCGGTGCGTTGCTGCTGTTTGTGGCGCCCAACCACTATCAGGTCGGGACGCAGGTGTTCGGCGTCGGACTCGGTGTCACCGCTTACACTTTCGGCCTGCGGCACGCCTTCGATGCCGATCACATCGCAGCCATCGACAACACCACGCGCAAGCTGATGGCCGACGGCAGCAAGCCGAAATCGGTCGGCTTCTGGTTCGCGATGGGGCATTCGACCATGGTGCTGTTGATGGCAGTACTGGTGGTCGCGGGAACCCGCGCTGTCAGTTCACTACTCAACGATGACTCTCCGGTCAAAAACGCTCTCGGGCTGGCCGGCACTCTGGCCTCCGGCGGGTTTCTCTGGCTGATCGGCATCATCAACCTCGTCGCTCTGATCGGTATCTGGCGGGTGTTCACCGGGCTTCGCAGGGGACAGTTCAACGAGCAGGAACTCGAAGACGCGCTGGATAATCGCGGATTCCTCGCCCGGATATTGCGCCCCATCATGAAACGCATCAAGCGGCCGGCCCAGATGTACCCGGTCGGTGTCCTGTTCGGTCTCGGCTTCGACACGGCCACCGAAGTCGCGTTACTCGCGCTGGCCGGCACCGGAGCCGCGGCCGGTTTGCCTTGGTATGCGGTCCTGGTGCTGCCGGTACTGTTCGCCGCAGGCATGAGCCTGATGGATACCGCGGACGGACTCTTCATGACAGTGGCCTACGACTGGGCGTTCGCCAATCCGGTCCGCAAGATCTACTACAACATGACCATCACCGGGCTCTCGGTGGCGGTCGCATTGCTGATCGGGAGCATCGAACTGATCTCAGTTCTGCACGACGACCTAGAACTGCAGGACCCGGTTACCAACTGGGTCAGCGCGATCGATCTCAACAACGCCGGCTTTGCGATTGTCGGACTGTTTGTCATCACCTGGTTGTGCGCGGTGAGCTACTGGAAGATCGCCGGCGTCGAGAAGCGTTGGCAGGCCACGCCATCCGGAGGTGCGTCCTAGCGCGGGAACTCTTCGCTAGTTCTGCCCGACTTAATGCCCGTGCAGGCAGATGAGTTCACGCGGACGTTTCGCTCGATCGAGCGTCGCGTTCTCGAAGACGTGTACATCGGTCGGATCTTGCGCCTCGTCGTCATAGCCGCAGTATTGGTGCTGGCGACGTCGGCGTTTCTCGGCGGTCGGTTCAGTGTTCGCTCCGCACGCGACGGCCTCAACGGTGACTGGCTCTCGGTAGTCGCGACGACGGTTTTCGTAATGGCATGCGGGGTCTCGCTGTGTGCGTTGGCGCGCAAGCGGTTTCGCTGGAGTTGCCTCGCGCTCTATTTCGATGCGCTTGCCTTGGTGACAGGCTTGGCGGCGGTGTGGTCGCAGCAGACAGGTCCCAGCGGCCTGTCCTGGTGGGCCCCGATGGGCGTTCTGGCCGCGACCGCGCTGGGGCTCGCGTGGTCCAGCGTCGTCGCGATACCGCTGGATCGCTCACAGCCCGATATGAGGGTGGCTACCGACCGCCGAGTCAGCCGGTGAGATCGTCCTGTTGGGCCGAACCGAGAAGATCCTCGCGGGCGCGGGCGATCCGCGATCGAATGGTGCCGACCGGACACTGGCAGACCGCTGCCGCCTCCGCGTAGGACAGCCCGAGGACTTGGGTCAGCAGCAAGGCTTCCCGACGGTCGCTATCGAGGCCCGACAGGAGAACGTTCACCTCGACGAGGTCTTCGAATCCGCGTGGGGAGCGCTGACGGTTGGCCGCCTGTTCAAGGTCGGCACCGTGGGTTATCCGGGGCCTGGCCTGGTTGTAGCGGACCTGGTCGACAGCGGCACGGCGCGCGATCGACAGCAGCCACGTCCGGGCACTCGATCGGCCGGAAAAGCGAGGCAATGACTTGATCGCCCGCAGAAAAGTCTCCTGGGTCAGATCGTCCGCGCTCGCGATATCCGCGAGGTGCGCGGTGAAGCGCCACACGTCGCGCTGGGTAGCCCTGATGAAATCCTCCAGCGCGCGCGCATCGCCGTGGCCTGCAGCAATCGCCAAAGCGGTAACTTGGTCATCGTCGCCGCGGGAGGTCACGATTAAGGACCTTATCTGTTGACGGCCCACTGGGAACTCTGGGCCGGGCATGGCCGACCAACTGCAGTGACCAAGGAGGACGACGGTGACGACGATGGTGGACAGCGACAACGACAGCGTCCATGAGGTGCGGCGCATCGAGCTGGCGGTGTCGGGAATGTCGTGCGCGGCCTGTGCCAGCCGGGTGGAGCGGACCCTCAACAAAGTTCCTGGTGTCCGCGCGTCGGTCAACTTCGCGACGGGGGTCGCCACGATCGATGCCGAGCCCGCCGTCGACTCCGGCGAACTCTGTGAGCTGGTTGAACAGGCCGGTTATCCAGCCAGCGAACGGACGTCACTCCCGGACGGCCTTGATGATCCGGAGTCGGATCGAGCCAGGAGCCTGTTCCGCCGTCTCGTGGTTGCCATCGTGTTGTTCGTCCCGCTCGCCGATCTGTCGATCTTGTTCGCCACGATGCCGGGCACGCGGTTCCCGGGATGGCAGTGGCTGCTGGTGGTGCTGGCTGCACCGGTTGTGACGTGGGCGGCCTGGCCGTTCCACCGGGTGGCAGTGAAGAACCTGCGACACGGCGGCGCCAGCATGGAGACCTTGATCTCCACCGGTATTACCGCCGCGACGTTGTGGTCGCTCTACGCCATCTTCTGGCGACCCCGCGCGGCCGCCGAGCCGGGGGTGTGGCACGCGATCATGGGTGCGGACTCCATTTACCTCGAGGTTGCCGCCGGTGTGACGGTGTTCATCCTGGCGGGGCGGTACTTCGAAGCCCGTGCCAAGTCCAAGGCCGGCGGGGCGCTGCGCGCTTTGGCGGCGCTGGGCGCCAAAGATGTCTCGGTGGTGCTGGCCGACGGTTCCGAATTGCGGATCCCGGTCAGTGAACTCAAGGAGCAACAGCAGTTCGTGGTGCGCCCGGGCGAGACCATCGCTGCCGATGGCCTTGTTGTCAGCGGCCAGGCCGCCGTCGACATGAGCGCGATGACCGGAGAAGCTCAACCCGTGGAGGCGGGTCCTGGATCCGCCGTGGTGGGTGGCACGCTGGCACTGGATGGTCGGCTGGTTGTCGAGGCTGCCGCAGTGGGGCCGGATACCCAGTTCGCCGCGATGATGCGATTGGTGGAGAAGGCTCAATCAGGCAAGGCGGACGCACAACGCCTCGCCGACCGGATCGCCGGGGTGTTCGTTCCCGTTGTGTTCGCCATCGCGGCGGTGACTGTTGCCGCGTGGCTGCTGATGGCCGGCGACGTCGACCGCGCGATATCCGCCGGGCTGGCCGTGTTGGTGATCGCGTGCCCGTGTGCCTTGGGACTGGCGACGCCGACGGCGCTCATGGTGGCCTCGGGGCGAGGGGCGCAGTTGGGGATCTTCCTCAAGGGGCACCAGGCCCTGGACGCGGTGCGCAATGTCGACACCGTCATCTTCGACAAGACGGGCACCATCACCACCGGACAGCTGACGATGACCGCCGTGTCGGTGGCCGCCGGCTGGGAGCGAGACGACGTGCTCGCCGCGGCAGCTGCCGTCGAGAGTGCCTCCGAGCATGCGGTCGCTATCGCTATCGTCCGTGCGGCGCAACCTTTGTCGCTGTCGGAGGTGACGGGTTTCCGGTCTGCAGTCGGCCGCGGTGCGAGCGGAGTCGTGGACGGCCGCCAGGTCGAGGTCGGCAAGCCGGCGTGGGTCGCCCGTAATCGCGAAGTGCCCCGCGAACTCGTCGACGCGCGCCATCGCGGTGAAGCCTCCGGCCAGACAGTGGTTTTCGTCTCGATCGACGGCGTGGTGTGCGGCTCGATCGGGGTGGCCGATGTCGTCAAGGATTCCGCGGCGGCGGCGATCAGGGAATTGCGGGAGCGAGGGCTGCGCACGTTGATGGTGACCGGCGACAACCCGGTTGCGGCGCAAAGCATCGCCGACCAGGTGGGCATCGACGAGGTCATCGCCGAGGTGCTGCCCGACGGCAAGGTTGCCGTTATCGATCAACTGCAGGCTCGGGGCCGGATCGTCGCGATGGTCGGCGACGGCATCAACGACGGGCCCGCGCTGGCCAGCGCGGATCTGGGCCTGGCGATCGGGCGCGGCACCGACGTGGCGATCGGCGCTGCCGACATCATTTTGGTGCGTCAGAGCCTGGAGACTGTTCCGCAGGCGCTCGCGCTGGCGAGGGCCACTTTGCACACCATCCGGGTGAACATGGTGTGGGCGTTCGGCTACAACATCGCGGCCATCCCCATTGCGGCGGCCGGTCTACTCAATCCGTTGATTGCCGGTGGCGTGATGGCCTTTTCGTCATTCTTCGTGGTGTCCAACAGCCTGCGGTTGAGAAGTTTCGCGCGGGCTGACATCGCCTCCGGCGCAGGTCGGCTCGACCCGGCCACCGGGATGACCTCAATGCCAACAAGTGTGGATCCAGAGTCCGAAGTGCTAGGGAGACAATGACAATTCAGGAATTCGCCGTGACGGGTCTGCGCTGTGAAGGCTGTGTCGACACGGTCACGGATGCGCTCAGTAGTCTGCCGACGGTGAGCTCTGTCGGTGTCGACCTCGACCCCGACGGCACCTCGACCGTGACTGTCGAGGCAGAACCACCTGTCAGCCGCGACGCTGTCCAGTCGCTTCTTGGTAGCAAGGGCAACTTCGCAATCGTCGGCTGATTGCGGCTTTGCATTTGAGGGGTGGATGGCGATCGTCAAAAGCTGTGTCGCAGAATGGTATCCGTAGCACTCCGGGTGCTTCTGTGGTGTGAGGTGAGATCGGTCGAGCTCAACTGCGGGGCATGTACGACAGTGAGACATCAACGTGTCCACCGGTCCAGCCCCCGTCAAGGAGGTGGAGTCAATGAAACACATCGGCATCGTGCTGTTCCCCGATGTCGAGGAACTCGACGCGATCGGACCATGGGAAGTGCTCTCATCGTGGACGCGCTACTTCCCGGACGACGGCTACACAGTGTCCTGCCTATCCGCCCCCGGGGGGCCGGTGCGGTGCGCGAAGGGGTTGGAGGTGAACGCGCATCATTCGTTCGCCGACGCACCACCTCTGGACGTGCTGGTCTATCCGGGTGGTCAGGGCACCCGCCCGCAGCTGCACGATGAGGCGCAGTTGGACTGGGTACGCGGCCAGCGAGCTACTGTCCCGTTGCTGACCAGTGTGTGCACTGGATCGCTGGTATACGCGGCAGCCGGCCTGCTCTCCCACCGGCCGGCAACAACGCACTGGGGATCGCTCGACGTCCTCGCTCAACTCGACCCCACCATCGACGTGCGCCGCGATCAGCGTTACGTCGATGACGGCGACATCATCACCGCTGCAGGCGTATCCGCCGGCATCGATATGGCGCTGCATCTAGTTGTCCGACTGGCCGGAGTGGACCGGGCCCGACAGGTCAAGCGCGCGATCCAGTACGAGCCAGAACCGCCCGTGTAGTCCTTGCTGTCGAAGGCTGGGGTGGGAACCGCAGCGACCTCGATGGAACTATTCACGTCCGGTCGCCGACTACCTCAGATGTGAGAAGCGTGATCTTCGGGCTGGAGTATGCCCGGTGGCCCGGCAGCCCGTCTGCGGAGATTCGTGGCCTCCGTCGTGAAGCGGCACGTCCTAACCGCCTGAACAGGCCGGTCAGCGACTATCCGGCGGCTGTCTCCGGGTGATGGCAGTCGGTAGTGCCACCCACGTGGTGCAGGCCGGTGCGCGGCCGCCGGGCCGGGTGGACGGCGAGATCGTCAGTCGGTTCGCAACGTGCTGTAAAGCACTGGGCCTTGCAGTGTACGACCGCCACCGCCCTGCCGATCCTGTAGCCGCCCGAACAGGTTTCGCTACTTTGACGCGCCTTGCTCACGATCACTGCGATGCCTGGACGGGGCTGGCAGCCGCGGGGGATACCTCTTTGGCGGTGCTTGAAGCCGTCGCAGCCACGCGCCATACGGCGGGTGTGTTGATCCGCAGTATCGAATTGGCGCCCAAAGTGCTTGGTTTCACCTATGACACCGGCTTGTATCTGCAGTTCCGCGCAACGGATCCGGACAACTTCCGGCTGGCCTACGCGGCGGCGCTGTCCGTAGCGGGCCGGTTCGCCGAGGCTGATGTGATTGTTTCCGAGGTGACCGCCCGCAGTGCCGAATCCCGGGACGCCCGCTGGGTCGCGACCGCCATCCACTTTCGTGCTCACCGCTGGGCCGACGTCATCAAACTACTGACCCCGGTCGTCAACGACAACAACGACGACGAGATGTTCGCGCACGCTGTGAGGACGGCACTAGGGACAGCTTTGGCCCACCTCGGCATGTTCGCCCCTGCGCTGTCATATCTGGGCGAACCGCAAGGACCATTGGCACTGGCCGCCGTAGACGGTGCGTTGGCCAAGGCACTCGCATTGCGTGCGCAAGGCGAGGAGGAGGCTGCCGCCGAGGTGCTGCAGGAGCTCTATGCGGCCAATCCGGAGAACGCCGCTGTCGAGCAGGCACTCTCGGATCCGTCATACGGTATTGCGACCACCTCGGCCGCCCGCATCGACGCACGTACAGACCCTTGGGACATCGAGACCGAACCCAACGAGGCCAACTTCGTCGATCCGTGTGCTCATGAGCGTAAGGCGGTGTTGCTCGCGGAGGCCGAGGAGCAGCTGGGTGAGTTCATCGGGCTCGATGAGGTCAAGGATCAGGTGTCGCGGCTGAAGAGCTCGGTGGCGATGGCGTTGTTGCGCCAGCAGCGTGGACTAGCGGTCGCTCAGCGTTCGCACCATCTGGTGTTCGCGGGCCCGCCCGGCACCGGTAAGACGACCATCGCCCGGGTTGTGGCGAAGATCTATTGCGGGCTCGGGCTGTTGAAGAAGGAGAACGTCAAAGAGGTGCACCGAGCCGATCTGATCGGTCAGCACATCGGCGAGACCGAGGCGAAGACCAACGCCATCATCGACAGTGCGCTCGATGGGGTGCTGTTCCTAGATGAGGCGTACGCCTTGGTGGCCACCGGCGCCAAGAACGATTTCGGATTGGTGGCCATCGACACCCTGTTGGCCCGGATGGAGAACGACCGCGACCGGCTGGTAGTCATCATCGCCGGCTATCGCGCCGACCTCGACCGGTTCCTCGATACCAACGAGGGTCTGCGATCACGCTTCACCCGCAGCATCGACTTCCCGTCTTATAGCGCGGCCGAGCTGGTGGAGATCGCCAATGCCATGGCGGGACAACGGGACAGCATCTTCGAGCAGGCGGCCCTCGACGATCTGCAGTCCCTGTTCGGTCACCTGGCCGCGTCGTCGAATCCCGACGCCGCAGGCATCGAGCGACGCAGCCTCGATATCGCGGGCAATGGCCGCTTCGTCCGCAACGTCGTCGAGCGTTCGGAGGAGGAGCGGGAGTTCCGGCTGGACCATTCTGAACAAGCTGGTACAGAGACGTTCACCGACGAGGACCTCATGACCATCACCGCCGCCGACGTCCGCACTGCAGTGGTGCCGCTGTTGCGCGGCCTCGGCCTGGCGGAGTCCAGATGAACTTCGCATCGCGGACACCGGTCAACGAGAATCCCGATCAGGTCAGCTACCGCCGTGGTTTCGTCACCCGACATCAGGTGACCGGCTGGCGATTCGTCATGCGCCGGATCGCTTCGGGGATAGCCCTACACGACACCCGCATGCTCGTCGATCCGCTTCGGACGCAATCCCGTTCGGTATTGATGGGTGCGCTGATCGTGATCACCGGGTTGATCGGCTGCTTCATCTTCTCGTTGATCAGGCCCAGCGGAACGGTCGGCAACAACATCGTGGTGGCCGATCGCGATAGCTCGGCACTCTACGTCCGCATCGACGATCAGCTGCATCCGGTGCTTAACCTGACCTCGGCGCGTCTGATCGCCGGACGATCCGTGCAGCCCGCCGGCGTCGGTCCTGCGGCGTTGGACAAGTTTGCACGCGGGGCGATGGTCGGTATCCCCGGCGCCCCAGAACGTATGGTGCAGAACAGTACTCGTGACGCCGACTGGACGGTGTGTGACAGCACGGGCCCGGTGTACCCCGGTGTCACAGTGATCGGCGGCCGGCCGACTGAGGGCGGGCAGCGTGCCTCCGCACTGAAGCCGGCCACGGCGGTGCTGGTCGATAGCGGTCCGCCAGGGGCGCCGATGAACTGGCTGCTGTGGGACGGCCGGCGCAGCCCGATCGACCTGGGGGACCGTGCTGTCACCAGCGCCCTCGGATTCGGCTCGAACAGTCCCAGTGTCCGCCGCATCTCCGCCGGACTGTTCAACGCGATACCGGAGGGCATGCCGCTGCGGGCCCCCGTCTTTCCCGGTGCCGGCGCCCCGCCGGAGTTCCCCCTCCCGGTTCCGGTCCCGGTGGGTGGGGTCGTGGTGGCCTACGGCACTGACAGCACGATGCTCTACTACGCGGTGTTGCCGGATGGTCTGCAGCCGGTGTCACCCGTGCTTGCCGCATTGTTGCGCAACACCAATTCCTACGGACTGGAGCAGCCACCGCGGCTGGATGCCGATGAGATCGCCCGTGCTCCGGTATCGAGGATGATCGACACCGCGGCATACCCCGCGGAGCGGATAGACGTCGTCGATGCGGTGAGTTCACCTGTCACGTGTGTGCGATGGGCCAAGGCTGCGGATGCCAGTACGAGCTCGCTGACGTTGTTGTCCGGTGCGGCACTGCCGATCGCCGACGGGGCCGGCACCGTGGATCTTTTGGGTGCCCCCGGTGGCACGACTGCATCTCGGGTGGCGGTGCCGACCGGTACCGGCTATTTCGTGCAAACGGTCGGCCAGGAGCCGGCATCGCCCGCCGCGGGTTCACTGTTCTGGATTTCCGATACCGGAATGCGCTACGGGATCGAGGCGGCCAATCCGGATGAGGTGGCTAAAACCGTTGCAGCACTGGGTTTGAACCAGCCTGCGATGCCGGCTCCCTGGGCAGTGCTGGCGCTCTTTGTTCCTGGGCCGGCGCTGTCGAAGGCCGATGCGCTGACCGTATTCACGGGAGTGGGAAATCGATGAGCAGGCTGATCTTCGAGGCACACAAGCGGCTGCCTCGACCTGAGGTGCGCAAGGGTACAATCACCATCGAAGCGCCCCCCGAGTTGCCGCGCGTCGTACCGCCCTCGTTGTTACGTCGGGCACTTCCGTATCTGATCGTGATCCTGATTGTCGGCATGATCGTCGCGCTGCTCGCGACAGGGATGCGGTTGATCTCGCCGCAGATCCTGTTCTTCCCCTTCGTGCTGCTGCTCGCCGCCACGGCGTTGTACCGCGGTAACGACAACAAGCTGCGGCCCGAGGAGATTGACGCCGAGCGCGCCGACTATCTGCGCTACCTGTCGGTGGTGCGGGACAATATTCGCGCTCAGGCAGCTGATCAACGCGCCGCACTGCAGTGGTCTCATCCCGAGCCCAGCGCACTCGGTGTAGTGCCTGGCTCCTCGCGGCAGTGGGAACGTGACCTGGGCGACTCCGACTTCTTGATGGTGCGCACCGGACTGCACGACGTGCCGCTCGACACCACACTGCGCGTCAAAGACACCGTCGACGAAGTTGACCTGGAACCCGTGTCGCACAGCGCGCTTCGTGGGTTGTTGGACACCCAGCGCACCGTATACGGCGCGCCGACGTGCATCGACTTGGCAAGGGTCTCGAGGCTGACGCTACTCGGTGACCGCGACGATGTTCACGCGGCGGTCCGGGCCTGGGTCGCCCAAGCGGTCACGTGGCATGACCCAGGGGTGCTGGGTATCGCGCTGGCTAGCCCCCACCTTGAGTCACAAGACTGGTCCTGGCTTAAATGGCTTCCCCACGTTGATATCTCGGGCAAGATCGATGGGGCCGGTCCGGCTCGCCACCTGAGCGTCAACACAGACGAACTCATCTCACGCATCGGACCGGTGGTGGCCGAGCGCCCGCTTTTCGACGGTGGGACTCAGAGTGGTCTGAGGCACCTGCTTCTCGTGGTCGACGATCCGGGCTACGACTTGTCGGCATCAGTGCTGTCGGCCGGATTGGCAGGCGTCACCGTGATTCAGATCGCCGAATCCGAGCCACATCGCGAGCAGTATATGGACCCGGATCGGCCGGTGTTGAAGGTCTCCGACGGGCGTATTGCGCGCTGGGCAAGCGGTGGTTGGCAGCCCTATGTGGACCACGCCGACCAGTTATCCGTCGACGAGGCAACGCATCTGGCGCGCAGGCTATCGCGGTGGGACTCCAACCCCACCCATGTCGGGTTGCGTTCAGCGGCCACCACCGGTGCCACATTTAGCACATTGCTCAACATCGACGACGCAGCACAGCTCGATGTGCCCGCGCTCTGGGCGCCGCGCAGGCGCGAGGATGAGCTGCGGGTGCCGATCGGTGTGACCACCACCGGCGAGCCGCTGTACTTCGATCTCAAGGACGAGGCCGAAGGCGGGATGGGCCCGCACGGCCTGATGATCGGTATGACGGGATCGGGCAAGTCCCAGACGCTGATGTCAATTCTGTTGGCGTTGCTCACTACCCACTCAGCCGAGCGTCTGATCGTCATCTACGCAGACTTCAAGGGTGAGGCCGGCGCCGATATCTTCCGGAATTTCCCGCAGGTCGTCGCGGTGATCTCCAATATGGCCGAGAAGAAATCGCTGGCCGATCGATTCGCCGATACCCTGCGCGGGGAGGTGGCACGGCGCGAGACCCTGCTCCGCGAATCTGGGCGCCGAATCCAGGGCAGCGCTTTTAACTCGGTCACCGAGTACGAGGCGGCTCGCGATTCTGGCGCGCCGGGCACTGAAGACCTGCCACCCCTACCGACGCTGTTCGTCGTCGCCGACGAATTCACTCTGATGCTGGCGGATTACCCTGACTACGCGGAACTGTTCGATTATCTTGCCCGCAAGGGCCGCTCGTTTCGCATCCACATCTTGTTCGCATCACAGACGCTCGACGTCGGCAGGATCAAAGATATCGACAAGAACACGTCGTACCGGATCGGTCTGAAGGTCGCCAGCCCGTCCGTATCGCGTCAGATCATCGGCGTCGAGGACGCTTATCACATCGAATCTGGCAAAGAGCACAAGGGCGTTGGCTTCCTAGTTCCTGCCCCCGGCGCCGAACCGGTCAAGTTCCGCAGCACCTACGTCGACGGGATCTACGATCCACCACGGCGACTGAAATCGTATGTGGTTCGCGCAGATCCGAGGCCCCGGTGGTTCACAGCCTCAGTGGTCGAGCTCGACCAGGACGTCGTCGCGATGCCAGATGACCTTGACGACGCTCCAGTTGGGCCGCCGAAGAAGCTGATCGCAACCATCGGAGACCAGCTGGGCGCCTATGGCCCACGCGCACCCCGACTGTGGTTGCCGCCGCTCGACGATGCGATCCCGCTGGCCGATGTGCTCGTCGGTGCCCGCGTCCGGGAAGGTCAGTTGCGCTGGCCGCTCGGCGAGATCGACCGGCCCTTCGAGATGAGACGCGATCCGCTGATGTTCGATGCGAACTCAGCGGCGGGCAACATGCTGATTCACGGCGGCGCCAAGTCCGGCAAATCGACTGCGCTACAAACGTTCATCCTATCGGCCGCTGCACTGCACTCACCGCGCGATGTGTCGTTCTACTGTCTGGACTACGGCGGTGGCCGGCTGCGAGAACTTGAGGACCTCGCCCACGTCGGTAGCGTTGCTACACCACTGGAACCCGAGCGGATTCGGCGCACCTTCGGGGAGTTCGAGCAATTACTTGCCAGCAGGCAGCGCGCCGGACACGGCACCGTCCACTCGCATGTGTTCTTGGTGATCGACAACCTCTATGGCTTCAGCCGCGACAATGCCGATTTGTTCAACACGCGAAACCCGTTGTTGGCAAAGGTCACCGAGCTGGCCAACAGTGGCCTGTCCTACGGCATCCATGTCTTGATCACCACGCCGAACTGGCTCGAGGTGCCGTTGGCGATGCGCGATGGGCTGGGATTGCGCTTGGAGTTGCGGCTGCCCGATCCGCGGGACAGCAATGTACGCGTGGCCGGTGCACTGCGACGACCGGCGGAGAACGTGCCTTATGACCAGCCGGGTCGCGGTCTCACGATGGCGGCCGAGCACTTCCTGTTCGCAGCCCCCGATGTTAGACAGACCCCGGTGCTCAGCGCGCGCTATCCGGGCCAATCAGCGCCGCAGGTGCGGCTGCTGCCGGCTGAACTCACGCCCGCCGACGTCGCGCCGCTTTACCTCGGCACGGAGCAGGTGGTGATTGGTCAACGCGAAGAAGATCTTTCACCGGTGGCACTCGACTTCTCCGGCCAACCCCTGCTGATGATTCTGGGGGACAGCAAGTCCGGGAAGACGACGCTGCTGCGGCATCTCATCCGGACGATCCGCGAGAACTCGGCCCAGGACCGCGTGGCCTTCACCGTGCTCGATCGCCGGCTCCAGTTGGTCGATGAGCCCCTCTTCGATGACAACGAGTACACCGCCAACATCGACCGGATCGTTCCGGCGATGCTCGGACTCTCGGCCATCCTCGAGGCCCGCCGCCCTCCGGCTGGGATGTCTGCCCGCGAGATGACGGGCTGGACCTATGCGGGCCACACTCACTACCTGTTCATCGATGATGTCGACCAGATTCCGGACAACCCGGTGCTGTCGGGGCCCTATGTCGGACAGCGACCATGGACGCCGCTGATCGGGTTGCTCTCCCAGGCAGCCGATCTGGGATTGCGAGTGATCGTTTCGGCCCGTGCCACGGGCTCGGCGCATGCGTTGATGACCAACCCACTACTCCGGCGGATGAACGATCTGCAAGCGACCACCCTGATGCTGTCCGGCAATCCGCAAGACGGCGGCAAGATCCGCGGACACCGCTTCGCGCGCCAGATACCAGGTCGCGGGGTGTTGCTCGATGACACTGACTCTCTGACCTATGTCCAACTCGTCAATCCGTTGGCCGGTAGGCACGCAGTATCGGATGCCAAGGAGAGGAATCTGCCATGACACTTCGGGTTGTGCCGGAAGGCCTGGCGGCCGCAAGCGCTGCGGTCGAGGCACTGGCCGCACGACTGGCCGCCGCACACGTGGTTGCGTCGCCATTCATCACGGCAGTTGTTCCACCTGCGGCCGACCCGGTTTCGCTGCAGGCGTCCCTATCCTTCGGTGTCCATGGCGCCGAACATGCCGGCGCCGCGGCCGACGGGATCATCGAGCTGGGTCGCTCCGGGATCGGAGTAGGTGAGTCGGCGACCAGCTACTTCACCGGAGACACCACCGCCGCGCTGTCCTACCTGGCGCGCCGCGGAGGGTCTTAAGTGGAGAGGATGTCGAACGAACCTAGTTCTCGAACGAATCAAACTGTTGCTCAAAGTGATTGGAGATAATCGAACATGAGTCTTCTCGACGCCCACATCCCGCAGCTGATCGCTTCCGAATCGGCGTTCGGTGTCAAGACTGCGCTGATGCGCAGTACCGTCGCGCAGGCTGAGCAGGCCGCGATGGCCGCACAGGCATTCCATATGGGCGAGTCATCAGCCGCCTTTCAGTCCGCGCACGCGCGGTTCGTTGAGACCGCGGCCAAAGTGAACTCGCTGCTCGACATCGCTCAGGTCAATCTCGGTGAGGCCGGTGCCACCTATGTGGCTCAGGATGCCGCCGCTGCCAGCACTTACGGAGGTTTCTGATGTCTCAGATCATGTACAACTATCCCGCGATGCTTGGTCATGCGGGCGATATGGCCGGCTACGCAGGCACCCTTCAGGCGGTTGGTGCTGACATCAGCGCCGAGCAGGCGGCGTTGCAGGGCACCTGGCAGGGCGATACGGGTATGACCTATCAGGCCTGGCAGGCGCAGTGGAACACCGCCATGGAGGATCTGGTGCGCGCATACATGGCGATGTCGACGACACACGAGACGAACACAATGTCGATGCAGGCGCGGGATCAGGCCGAAGGCGCGAAGTGGGGCTAGCCGGACAATGAGGCCTATTCGACGACGAGACCGGCCTCGTGTCTGACGCAGTCGAACTGACGGTCGGCGCAGCCTGGTTCATCGCGGATGAGGTCGGAGCGGGCACCTTTCCGTGTGTGCTGGCGATCACCCCGCCGTACCGCGATGCGTCCGAACGTGCGGCGTTCGCATCCCAACAGACTGCCGAATTGGCACGTTTGCAGGTGATCACCGACGGCACGCTCATTCCTTCTGTGCGGCAATGGATTCAGATAGTCTGCAATCCTGAGCGTTGGCTGGAGCTGCGCTACGTCGCCAGTACATCGTCGGGGGATCTGCTTCGTGGTCTGGTGGCGCGTCGCACCGGTCAGACCGTGGTTGCACTGCGCAATGCGCAGCTTGTCACCTTCACCGCTCTGGACATCGACGATCCGCGGACGCTGGCGCGCGTCGTGACCGCAGGGCTGGGAGACCGACCGCCCGCATCGTTCGAGGAGTTCGCGCTACCGACTCGGGTGGGCGCCAGAGCCGATAGGCAGATACGCGAGGGCGCAGACCTCTCGGCTCTGATGGATCATCTCGATATCCCCGCATCGGCGCGTGACGTCGTGCGTGCGGTGTTCGACGGTCCGCGACGCTACGTCGAGGTAGTGGCCGGCCAGCGCAACGGAGCCACCCGCCAGATCACCGACGTCGGAGTTGCCGTCGTCGACACCTCAGTTGGTCGTGTGCTGGTCAGTCCGGCGCGCGCCTTCGATGGGGAGTGGGTGTCCACCTTCACCCCGGGCACCACAATCGCCGCGGCTCTTGCTCTCGAACGCCTCAGTGCCTCGCTGCCAGAGGGCCAATGGTTTCCGTCGGCCCGGCGAACCCGGGATCTCACCACTCAAAAATGCTGAAATGAGAACGAGCACATGACTGACCTCTCGGGGACAATCAGCGCCACTCCGGTTCTGCCGATCGTGCGGGTGGCGATCCTCGCCGACGGCCGGATTGCTGATATGGCGCTGCCCGCCGAACTGCCGCTGCGCGAGATCCTGCCCGCCGTGCACCGGTTGCTACCCCCTGCCGCTGCGCTGAATGGCACGGCACCGGACGCTACAGCGCCACGCCGCCTGAGTCTGGCGCCGATTGGTGGTGCACCGTTCTCGCTGGATGCCAGCCTGGACACCGTTGGCGTCGTCGACGGAGATCTCCTTGCGCTGCAACCGGTTCCCGTGGGCCCCGCGGCCCCCGGCATCGTCGAGGACATCGCCGATGCCGCCGTGATCTTTTCGCGATCCCGCTCGCAGCCGTGGGGGAGCGCCCAGATTCAGCTGCTCGCGCGAGCTGCCGTCGTCACAGTGCTATTGGCAGCTACGTGTTTCGCGGTCGCGCACCGCATTGCCACAAGTGAGACGGTCGGTCTGTACGCCGTGAGCGTGGTTGCCGCGATCACCGTGGTAGCCGCGCTGTTGCTGCGTGCGCGCTCAAGCGCACCCGCCGTCGAAATGTCGGTGGTCACCTTGGTACCGGTCGCGGCCGCGGGTGCGTTGTCGGTACCTGGTGCATTTGGTCCGGCGCAGCTGATGCTCGCGGCGGCCGCCGTGACGGCCTGGTCGCTGATCTGTACCATCCTCGCCGAACACTGCCTTGCTCTGTTCACCGCCACCACGGTCATCGGTGTGGCTCTGCTGATGGCCGGAGCAGTTGCCCAGATCTGGCAACTTCCGACGCTTACCCTCGGTTGTGGTCTGATCGTGTTCGCGCTGCTGGTCACGGTGCAGGCAGCCCAGCTGTCCGCGGTGTGGGCCCGGCTGCCGCTACCGGTCATTCCTGCCCCGGGAGATCCGGCTCCGAGTCCGCCCGGGATGCGGATACTCGAGGATCTTCCCCGTCGCGTCCAGATCAGCGATGCGCACCAGACCGGGTTCATCGCCGGTGCGGTGGTGCTGTCTGTGATCGGGTCGCTGGCTATCGCGGACCAGCCGGCCGCACCTGGCGCGTGGGCCTGGTATGGCGTAATCGCGACGTCGGCGGCGGCGATGCTGCGCGCCCGGGTTTGGGACACCGCGGCCTGCAAAGCTTGGTTGTTGGCGCAACCGTTCTTAATTTCGGTCTGCTTGCTGGCGCTCTTCGTCGGCCAACACCGCTACCTGGCGGCCGTGCTCGTTCTGGTTGCCCTTGGTATCCTCGCCGGCGGGGTATCGATCGTTGCGACAAACCCGAACCTTGCTGCACCGGAGAGCTATTCACTCCCGATGCGGCGGCTGCTCGGGGCTTTGGCCGCAGCGCTGGACGTGTCCTTGATCCCGGTAATGGCCTACCTCGTCGGCCTGTTCGCCTGGGTGCTCAATCGATGATCCGCGCTAGGCTACGGATGGCCGCGGGTGCTTCGACTGTCGTGCTGTTGACGAGCCCCTCGGCGTGGGCTGTCAGTCCGCCGTCCGTCGACCCCGGTGATCGTCCGCCGACTGGCAGCACCGGATCCTCCGTGTCGATGGCGCAGCGTACGCAGTGCGTGTCCACCGGGATCATTCCCGGAAGTGCGCCAGGTGCGGAGTCGCCGAACCAGCAGCTGCTCAATCTCGCAGACGCGTGGCGGTTTTCGCAGGGGGAGGGGCAGCTGGTTGCCGTCATCGACACAGGCGTTACTCCCGGCCCGAGACTGCCCAACGTTGAAGCGGGCGGTGACTATGTCGGCGACACCAATGGGCTGTCCGACTGTGACGGACACGGCACCCTGGTGGCCGGGATCATCGCCGGGCAACCGGGCGGCGACGCGTTCGCTGGTGTGGCGCCGGCGGCTCGGCTGTTGTCGATCCGGCTTACCTCAGCGGCGTTTTCACCGCGGGACCAAAGCGACGATCCCGAACAGGAAAGAGCAACCATCGATGTCGCCTCGCTGGCCCGTGCCGTCGTCCACGCCGCCGATCTGGGGGCGCGGGTCATCAATATCTCGGCGGTGACATGTCTGCCCGCCGACAGCGCAGTGGACCAGCAGGGATTGGGGGCGGCGTTGCGCTACGCGGCCCTTGACAAAGATGTGGTGATCGTCGCGGCGGCCGGAGACAGCGGTCCCGCGGGGCTTTCCGGGGGCGCCGCGTGCCGGTCCAACCCGATCAGCCCGTCTGCGGATCCCAGCGACCCGCGGAACTGGGGCGCTGTCACCTCGGTGTCGGTGCCGTCTTGGTGGCAGCCCTACGTGCTCTCGGTCGGATCGCTGACGCCCACCGGTCAGCCGTCCGCGTTCACCATGGCCGGACCCTGGGTGGGTATCGCGGCGCCGGGCGAGAACGTGGTGTCGGTCAGCAATGGAGAGGACGGCGGGTTGGCGAACGGGATTCCCGGCCCGCGTGAAAAGTGGACGGCACTCGACGGCACCAGTTACGCCGCTGCCTATGTATCGGGTGTGGCAGCGCTGATTCGCAGCCGCCTTCCTGACCTGACCGCGGCGCAGGTGATCCTGCGGTTGCAGACAACCGCGCACAACGGTGCGCAGGATCCGTCCAACGCGGTAGGCGCCGGCACGGTCGACCCGGTCGCTGCACTGACGTGGGAGCTTTCCGGGCCGGTAGTCGACCAATCCGATGTCGCGCCGACGAGGATCGCAGCTCCGGCCGCCACGCCACCTCAGGACAACGGACCGCGCACGATGGCGTTCGCGGGTACGGCGGCGCTGGCGCTGGTCGTGGTCATGGCCGCAGTCGTGGTCAGTCGCCGAAAGGAACAGAACAGATGAGGACCCTTATGCCCGGCCGCGGTCGAATCACGTTGGCGTTGTCGGCTGTCGCACCCGCCGCAATGGCCTACCCGTGGCACACCGTGGGCCAGAGGTGGATTCTGGGGGTTGCGATCGCGGTGGTAGTGATGCTGTTCGGGTGGTGGCGTGGGCTGCGGCTGACGACGATTGTGCGGCGCCGGCTGGCGCTGTTGCTCCGCGGTAAGCGTGTTGGCGGAATAAGTCAGCTGGTAGACCACGCCGGCGTCGATGCGCGCAAGACGGTCGTGTTACGGGTGCTGGACAGCCCCGATTCTGATCTGCCGTTGGACCTGATCGCCGGCTACCTCGATCGCTACGGTGTGCAGAGTGAGTCGCTGCGGGTCACCAGTCGGGATACCGAGACGGGGCGCACCACCTGGATTGGCTTGACCATGTCTGCTGCGGCCAATCTGTCTGCGCTGCAGGCGCGGTCGGTGCATATTCCGCTTCGTGAGACTGCCGAGATCACTCTGCGTCGGCTCGCTGATCAGCTCCGCGAGTGCGGCTGGTCGCTCACCACTTCAGACGACTTCGTCCCGGACCTGCTGGGTCCGGACGCGAAGGAGCAGTGGCGTGCGGTGGCTGACGGCAGCAACGGTTTCGTGGCGGCCTATAGCGTTGCCGCCCAAGGACTGCCCGACACCTTGACCGAGCTGTGGTCGCGACGATTCGGCGAGGTGTGGACCGCGATCGAGGTCGGTGCAGCAGGAGTGGCCGCAGGCTGTGTGATCCGTACGGAGGTCGCGCCGCCGGCGACACCGCCGCTGGTCGGGCTGACCTTGCAGCGGGGTTCCCAGTGGGAAGCTCTGCACGCACTGGCCCCGACGTCGACGAAACAGCTTGATGCCGAGGTGGTTCCGCTGTGCGAGCTGTCGGCCGTACGGTGGCCCGCCAACGGTGTGCCGGTCAGGACATGAGTCACGGCGGCCACCCGGAGCGCTCGGGTCTGGCCAGCTGGATTCGGCGGCTTGCCGTCCCGATCATCATCGGCTGGATGGTGTTCGTCGCTGTGCTGAGCGTGACGGCTCCGCAGCTGGAGGTTGTCGGCAAGTTGCGCTCGGTGTCGATGAGCCCGGACTATGCGCCATCGACGGTTGCGATGAAGCGCATCGGCCAGGTGTTCGGTGAATTCACTTCCGACAGCATGGCAATGGTGGTGCTGGAGGGCCAGCAGCCGCTCGGTGACGAAGCGCATCACTACTACGACTCGATAGTAGAACAGCTCGATGCCGATACCACGCATGTGCAGCACGTCCAAGACTTCTGGGGCGACCCGCTAACCGCAGCTGGCGCACAGAGCACCGACGGTAAAGCCGCCTACGTACAGGTGTACCTGGCCGGTAACCAGGGTGAAACGCGGGCCAACGAGTCGGTCGAGGCCGTCAAGAAGATCGTCGAGGTCACCCCGGCCCCGGCCGGGGTGACGGCATTTGTCACCGGCCCGGCGGCGCTGGCGGCTGATGAGCAGCTCGCGGGTGAGCGCAGCGCACGCATCATCGAAATCGCCACCTTCGCCGTCATCATCACGATGATGCTCCTGGTCTACCGCTCGATCGGCACCGCGCTGGTCGTTCTGGCGATGGTTTTCGTCGCGTTGTCGGCCGCCCGCGGTGTGGTCGCCGCGCTGGCCTTCCACGGATTCATCGGCCTGACGACATTCGTCACCAGCCTTCTCGTCACGCTCGTGATCGCTTCCGCTACCGATTACGCGGTATTCCTGGTGGGCCGTTACCAAGAGGCCCGGACAGTCGGCGAGAGTCGGGAAGCTGCGTATTACACGATGTTTCGTGGGACAGCGCACGTGATTCTGGCCTCCGGCTCGACCATCGCCGGTGCGACGTTCTGTCTGCACTTCACGCGATTGCCGTATTTTCAGACGCTGGGAATCCCGCTGGCGGTCGGGATGGTTGTCGCCATGCTCGCTGCCCTGACACTGGGGCCTGCGGTCGTCACCGTCGCCAGTCGGTCGGGCCGCCTCGAGCCCAAGCGAGCGATGCGGATCCGGGGCTGGCGCAAGCTCGGTGCGGTCATCGTCCGGTGGCCAGGGCCGGTGCTGGCAGTGAGCGTTGCGGCCACACTGATCGGTCTGTTGGCGTTGCCCGGATACCGCACCAGTTACAACGAGCGCAAGTATCTGCCGTTGGACCTGGCCGCCATGGAGGGCTACACCGCCGCCGAACGGCACTTTTCGACTGCACGGATGAACCCCGAGCTGCTCCTCGTCGAGTCGGATCACGATCTGCGCAACCCGGCGGACTTCTTGGTGATCGACAAGATCGCCAAGAACATCGTGGGCCAGCCCGGGGTCAGCCGAGTACAGGCGATCACCCGGCCGGACGGGGCGCCCCTGGAATTCAGCACATTTCCGGCGCAACTGAGCATGCAGGGCAGTCTGCAGACGCTGAACCGCGGCTACCTGCAAGACCGCATCGAAGACATGCGGACCCAGGCCGATCAGATGCAGAGCACCATCGAGACCATGACCCGGATGCAGACGCTGATGTCGGAGATGAGCGCCACCACACACAGCATGGTCGACAGCACCCGCCAAATGTCAGACGACCTGGCGGAATTGCGGGACCATATCGTCGACATCGACGATTTCTTCCGGCCGATGCGCAACTACCTCTACTGGGAACCGCACTGCTACGACATCCCGGTGTGCTGGTCGGTGCGATCCATCTTCGACACGCTCGACGGTACTGACAGATTGACCAACGACATCCAGAATCTTCTGCCCGACATCGATCGACTCGATGCACTGATGCCAGAACTACTGCAGCAGATGTCCGCTCAGATCGAGACGATGAATAAGATGCGAGAGATGATGTTGACCACGTATGCCACCCAGAACGGGATACTCGAGCAGATGGCTGCGATGCAGGATAACTCGGCGGCAATGGCCAAGGCTTTCAACGATTCCAAGAATGACGACACGTTCTATCTGCCACCCGAGACATTCGACAATGAAAACTTCAAGCGCGGGATGAAGAGCTTTCTCTCGCCGGACGGTCACGCGGTGCGGTTCATCATCACCCATGACGGCGATCCGCTGAGCCCGGAAGGCATCGGGCACATCGACGCCATCAAGCAGGCGGCCAAGGAGGCGATGAAGGGGACCCCGCTGGAGGGCTCGAGGATCTACATCGGGGGCACAGCGTCGCTGTTCAAGGACATGCAGGAAGGTAACAACTACGACCTGGTGATTGCTGGAACCGCGGCATTGTGCCTGATCTTCATCATCATGCTCATCATCACTCGAAGTGCGGTCGCTGCCGCGGTGATCGTCGGCACCGTTGTGGTGTCGTTGGGAGCGTCGTTCGGCTTGTCGATACTGTTGTGGCAGCACATCATCGGTGTCGAGCTGCACTTCATGGTGATGGCGATGTCGCTGATCATCCTGCTGGCCGTCGGCGCAGATTACAACCTGCTGTTGGTGGCGCGATTCAAAGAGGAGATGCACGCCGGGCTCGACACCGGCATCATCCGGGCGATGGGCGGCACCGGTTCGGTGGTGACATCGGCCGGCCTGGTGTTCGCCTTCACGATGATGTCGATGGCAGTCAGTGAGCTCACCGTGGTGGCGCAGATCGGCACGACGATCGGTCTCGGCCTACTGTTCGACACCTTGGTGATCCGGTCATTCATGACGCCGTCGATCGCCGCTCTGCTCGGGCGATGGTTCTGGTGGCCCAAACTGGTCCGACCACGGCCGGTACCGTCCCCGTGGTCGAAGCCGAAAACAGCTGAACTGGAGGAGGACTCGGGGCACCCCGCGCCGGCGCAGAACTGACCAGAGTCTGGCGTTCAGTCGAATTCGACCAGGTTCGTCGGCGCTCGGAGCTGTTCGAGGAACGGCGTTTGATAGACGAGCGGAGTGAGGATTCGCAAAACCCGTCCGCGCCCCAGCGGCATCCCCAACTCGCGGACCGAACGGACGCCGGAGAGTGCACACAGCTCCTTGTATCGGTTTGCCGTGAACCAAAACGGCATCGGGGGCGACGTGTAGTGCTCGCTGAGTTTGATGCCGCGTTGCGAGTACGAGCTCAAGAACCGAGGAATGCTGTCGAAAATCAGCTGACCACCAGGAAATCGCTTGGCGCAGGCGGCGATCAGATCGAAAACCGCGTCGTGGTCCAGGTACTGGAACAGGCCCTCGGCGGTGATCAACACTCCTTTGGTGTCGTCGACGTCGTCCATCCAGGAGTGGACGAGGGCAGACTGGGCGCGGTAGTGCAGCCGATCCGACGTCGGAAGGAGTTCTCGACGCAACTGCACGATTGGTTCGAGGTCGACTGAAAGCCAGGATATCTCGTCATTGTCAACGCGCCAGAAGCTAGTCTGCAGACCCTCGGCCAAGGCGACAACGGTGGCTCGCGGATGTGTATCGAGATAGTCGCGGGTGGCGTTGTCGAAGGCCAGTGCGCGAAGGGCGGTCGCTTGGTGTAGCCGGCCGAAGTGGTGGTAGTCGTAGTCGAGGCTTTCGTGCAGGGCGATACCGATCGGGTCGTCGATGATGCCGTCGGGTCGAGCGGCCTCGGTTGCCCGCTGATGAAGGGTGAGCAGCGCGGTTTCGGATATCCCGGCAAGGTGACGGGCGTCGATGACTGGCATGGAGTCACCGTACTCGTAGTGGTCCTCGCCGAGTATCTCTGAAGCGCAGCAGGACTCAGGCACTGACATGTCGGGAACTCTTCGTCTCCCCGTCCGACTAACTCATAGGTGAGATATCGCAACACCGAGCACCGCACCGTCGAGCCTGCATAGGGAGATCTAGATGTGACAGCCCCGATCTGGATGGCTGTTCCGCCGGAAGCGCACTCGACTCTGTTGAGCGCCGGTCCCGGTCCGGGATCATTGCTCGCTGCCGCTGAGCAATGGCGCCAGCTTAGTTATCAATACAGTTCCACTGCAGCCGAATTGACCCAACTGCTGGCCGAAGTGCAGGCCGGCAGTTGGCAAGGGTCCAGCGCAGCACAGTATGTTGCGGCGCATACTCCGTATTTGGCCTGGCTTGAGCAGGCCGCTGTTGACAGCGCCGTTGTCGCTACACAGCAGGACATGGTCGCCGCCGCCTACAGCACTGCCTTAGCCGTCATGCCTACGCTGGCTGAGCTGGCCGCCAATCACATCACTCATGGAGCGTTGCTCGGCACCAACTTCTTCGGCATCAACACCATCCCGATCGCGCTCAACGAGGCCGATTACGTCCGGATGTGGATTCAGGCCGCGCAGACAATGGGTACTTACCAGGTTGTCACAGAGATGGCCACCTCGGCGGTACCGGCTGTGCAACCAGCACCACCCATTCTCGCTCCGGGTGGCGAGGTTTCGAGCAGCCAACTCAACGTGGTGGGTTCGATCGAACAGCTCATCAAGGACATTGCGGACTTTATCGCCGATCCGTACAAGTACTTTCTGCAGTTTTTCCAGGGGCTCGGATTCAGCCCCGAGGTCGCCCTGATCTTGACCGGTATTGCCGCGGCGTTGTACGAGGTGATCTGGATTCCCTACTATCTGTCGTATTCCCTTTTGCTTCTACCCTTCTTCGCGCCAGCGCTGAGCGCACTGAGCGCACTGAGCGCCCTGAGTGCGCTCGGCCTACTGCTCAACAGGGATCCGCTGCCGGCCGGACTGACGCCGGGGCCGGCTGAATCCAGCCCTGCTCGTCAGCCCGGCTCAAGCCTGGATGCTGGGGTGACGCTGGCCCCCTCGGCCAGCCCAAGTGCAGGCTCGCAGGCCGGCAGCCCCACTCCGAATTCACCCACTTCGGCTCCGGCGGGCAGTCCCGCACCGTCGCCCACCATCGGCTACCTCGTGCCGGGTCTGGCACCGCCCGGCGTGGGTTCAGGTCCCAAAACCGGCGCGAAGTCATCCGACGTCGCCGTCGACATGGTCAGCGCCCTCGCCGCTGCCAGAGCGTCGGCCGCTGCCCGCCGCCGCGAGAAACACACCAGCAAGAACCGGGGACGGGCGCGCGGCTATCGTTACGAATTCCTTGATGCAACACCGTCCGCGAAACCCGGTGATCCCTCGGGCACAGCTCAACACGCGTCCACCTCAGCGGGTAGTCATGGTGCGGGACCCATCGGCTTTGCCGGCGCCGCGCCGATCGCAGCGGAAGTTTCTGCGGCCGGATTGACCGAGCTTTCCACCGACAGCACGAGGGAATCTCTCCCCCTACTCCCCGCCAACTGGTCAATTGACGACAAGGAAAACCGGGACCCCAGCGGAGGGAACTTTTCACCACCGTGATTCGACTGTTGATGAGTTGGCGCTGTCCTCGTGATCGGAGTGCGCTCGAGCCTGACCGAAGCAGCAAAAAAGAGAAACGAGGAGTAGAGGGTAGATGTCTCTCAATGTGAAAGGCGAGGGTCTGGGGGCGCAAGTCACCGGGATCGATCCGCACAACCTGGACAGTGTTACCAGAGACGAGATTCGTGAACTCGTATACAGCAACAAGCTCATTGTCCTCAAAGATGTCCATCCGAGCCCGGAACAGTTCCTCGAGCTAGGCCGGATAGTCGGCGATATCGTCACCTACTACGAGCCGATCTATCACCACAAAGAGTTTCCGGAGATCTTCGTCTCGTCCACCGAGCAAGGTCAGGGTGTTCCGAAAACTGGTGCGTTCTGGCACATCGACTACATGTTCATGCCGGAACCGTTCGCCTTCTCGATGGTGGTGCCTCTGGCAGTTCCCGGAAGTGATCGGGGAACCTACTTCATCGATCTCAACAAGGTGTGGGAGTCGCTTTCCCCGGCTCAGCAGGAACCCGCTCGCGGAACATTCAGTACCCATGATCCCCGGCGCCACATCAAGATCCGGCCAAGCGATGTGTACAAGCCGATCGGGGAGGTGTGGGCAGAGATCAGCAAGACCACGCCACCCATCAAGTGGCCCACGGTGATCAGGCACCCGATGACCGGCGAAGAGATCCTCTACATCTGCGCGTCTGGCACCAGTAAAATTGAGGATAAGGACGGAAACGTTCTCGACCCAGCGATACTGAACGAACTGATGACCGCCACAGGGCAACTCGATCCCGAATTTAGTTCGCCGTTCATCCACACCCAGCATTACGAGGTCGGAGATATCGTGTTGTGGGACAACCGCGTTCTCATGCATCGCGCCAAACACGGCACGGCGTCGGGCACTCTCACGACCTACCGCCTGACGATGTTGGACGGCCTCACGACGCCGGGGTACGCCGTATGAGTACCGCCGATCTGACGCCCGCCGCTGCCGCCTTTGCCGGGCCCGAGGCCCAGGTCTCCGAGACCGCCCCGATCGATGAGGATCTGCTCGTCAGAGTGCTCGAGCCGTACTCGTACAAGGACTGCCGCTACCTATTGGACGCCCAGTACAAAGCCACCGAGGATTCGGTCTTCGCGCTCGGGAACTTCAGCATCACCGAGTCGGCCTACATTCGCGGCACCGGGCACTTCAATGCGGCAGAGTTTCTGATTGCCTTCAATCAACTTGCCTACAGCGCCTTTGCGCCGGCGATCCTCAACGAGGAGATTCCGGTGCTGAGGGGGTGGTCGATAGCAGATTACTTCGACTACCAGCTTCCCAGCATGCTGATCAAGACGTCATCCTTGCGCTTCCGGCGCCCGATCAACGCACCGAAGTTCTCGGCACGCCTGCTGTGCAAGGATTTTGAGATCGTCGAACGAACCTGGCGCTATCTGAAGGTCCCGTGCACCATCGAGTTCTGGGACGAGGACGGTGGGGCTGCATCAGGTGATGTCGAACTCGCAGCCCTCAATATTCCGTAATCGACCGCCAGGGAAGAGGTCATAGGTATGTCCCAGTCAGCGCCTACCGTGCTGGGTCGGGTCTTGGTGCAGGCGCGGCAGCGGCCTGAGGCGATAGCCTTACGCCGCTGCGACGGTGCCAGCGCCATTCGGTATGGCGAGCTCATAGCCCAGGTGGACAGGCTGGCCGCCGAGCTTCGGGCGCACTCGGTGTCACAGGGATCGCGGGTGCTCGTGATATCGGACAACGGACCCGAGACATATCTGTCGGTGCTGACCTGTGCCAAGCTCGGGGCAATCGCCGTCATGGTGGATGGCAATCTGCCACCCGCTACCATCGACCGCTTCTCGCAGATCACTGATCCCAGCGCGGTTCTCGTCGCGTCGGGAATTCGGATCGGGCCTGCCGACGTGCCGGGGACTCTCCGCGCGACGCCGGCGATCTGGGTCGATATCGCCTCTGGCGCAGATGATTCCAGCAGCTCCCTGACTGCGGCTGCGGATTCAGCCGATAGTTCCGTAGACCAGGGTCCGGAAACTCCACTGGCGATGATCTTCACCAGCGGCACCACCGGCGAGCCAAAGGCCGTGCTGCTGCCCAATCGCACCTTCTTCGCCGTCGCAGATATCTTGCAGGAGGAAGGCCTGAACTGGATCAGTTGGGTCATCGGCGAGACCACGTACTCGCCATTGCCGGCAACGCATATCGGCGGACTCTGGTGGATCCTCAACTGTTTGATGCACGGCGGGGTGTGCGTTACCGGCGGCGAGGCCACCTCGTTGCTGACGGAGACTTTCACCGCGAATGAGGTCGCAACGACATGCCTGGTTCCCACTCTTGTCTCCAGGCTGGTTTCCGAAGTGAAGGCCGGCGCGGCGCTTCCGTCGTCTCTGCGTCTGGTTGGATACGGCGGTTCCCGGGCGATCGCCTCGGATATCAGCTTCGTCGAAGCGGCCGGTATCCGTACTGCGCAGGTCTACGGATTGAGTGAGACCGGTTGCACCGCTTTGTGTCTCCCAACCGGTGATGACTCGATATCCAAAATCGAGAAGGGTGCAGTCGGACGCCCGTATCCCGGTGTGGAGGCGTACCTCGCCGATGGCGGCGGATCGCCCGCTCAGCCCGATGGAGCTCCGTCAGCGCCGTCCGGCACCTTGTGGATAAAGTCACCGGCAAACATGCTGGGGTACTGGAACAATCCGGAACGTACTCAAGAGGTTCTGGTCGACGGATGGGTGAACACCGGCGACCTTCTGGAGCGCCATGAGGATGGTTTCTTCTACATCAAGGGGCGAGCGTCGGAGATGATCATCTCCGGTGGAGTGAACATCGCCCCCGATGAGGTCGACCGCATTGCGGAGGATGTTGCTGGTGTCCGAGAGGCTGCGTGCTACGAAATCCCCGATTCTGAGTTCGGGGCACTAGTGGGACTGGCCGTGGTCCCGGCGACAGACCTCGAGCAGTCGGAAGTCCGCAAACTCAAGCACGCGATTGCGGCACGCTATCGGCGGGAGTCCGAGTCGATGGCGCGTCCGTCGTCGATTGTGATCGTTGCCGATATTCCGCGAACTCAGTCCGGGAAAGTCATGCGGGCATCGCTGGCTGCGGCCGTCGCCGGTGGCGCGGTAGTTCGTGACTGAGACGCTGCGCGAGAGGATCCTCGCTGCCATAGCGGAGGTGCTCTATATCGACGAGTCGGACCTCATCGACGGCGACGCAACCGATCTCAGAGATCTCGGGCTGGATTCTGTTCGATTCGTACTCCTGATGAAACAGCTCGGTGTGGATCGCGAATCCGAACTGCCGGCCCGGTTGGCCGACAACCTGTCGATCGCGGGCTGGGTTCGGGAGCTGGAGCAGTTGCGTGACATCCGCTGACGACGCTCGCGGGCCGCGAGTTCCGTTAAGCAGGTCTCAACAGAACATTTTCCACGGGGTGCTGCAGGACGGCGACCCCTCGCTGTATCTCATCGGGCGGCGTTACCGATTCCACCCGTTGGAACGGCCGGCATTCCTGGCCGCGCTGAGAGCGACGGTGCTTGAGAACCCCGTTCAGCTGTGTGTTCTCGAGGCGTCGCAGACCGAGTTCGGCTATCCGGATCTGGTGCCGCGGTTGCAGTTGCGCGACGTCGTGCGTGAGCAATCGGACGCGCAGTGCCAGCGCGGTTCCACTGACGTCGAGCTCAGCCGCACGTGGGAGTCTGGCATCATCGCGAAACCGCTCGTGCGCTACACGGTGCGGACCGACCCCCGCGGTGATGTGTCGGGCCTTGACGTTCACGCGCATCACATCCTGCTTGACGGCGGCGCGACGGGGCTCATCGAAGCTGATCTGGCGCGACACCTGGGAACCGGTCGCTCTGTCGAGCTTCCCAGTGCCATCGAGGGTTTGGGCAGGCTGACCCAGGCGCACCAGCGCGAGGCGACCAGGGTGGCGGAATCGCTGGAGCGGCTCGCCGAGATGGTGCAGCGTGAGCTCGAAGACCAGGCGCGCCACGGCGGGTACGGCCAACACTCGAGCGATACTCCTGGGACAGTGGCCAAGGGGGTCCTGCGCGAATCTGTCGGGATCTCCGGGGATGCATACGACGCGATCGTCACGCTCTCGGAGGTCGAGCAGATCCCGCTCAACGTGCTGGTTGCTGCCGCGGCAGTCGCGGTGGACGCCGGTCTTCGGCAGAGTGCCGAGAGCCTGCTGGTTCACGCGGTGGATAACCGGTTCGGCGAACCCGATCTGAATGTTGCAACATGCCTGGTCAACTCGGTGGCGCAGGTGGTGCGGTTTCCTGCGTTCGCGTCGGTGGCGGATGTCGCTCGAATTCTTGACCGGGGCTACGTCAAGGCGTTGAGACGCCGGTGGCTGCGTGAGGAGCACTACCGCCGGAGGTATCTGGCGATCAACCGGACATCTCATGTAGAGGCGCTGGCGCTCAACTTCCTGCGGGAGCCGTGTGCCCCCGAGCTTCGCCCTTACATGGCCGAGTCGCCGGTGACCACCGATATCGGTCCGGTAGAGGGACTGACGGTGGCATCCGTATTGGACGAGGAACAGCGCACACTCAATCTCAGTATCTGGAGCCGGGCCGACCTGCCCGAGAGCACATCCCACGTCGGAATCGCCGAACGGATGTCTGCGGTGCTCGAAGCGATGCCGGCGATGTGGCAAAGCCCCCTCGCGATGACGGTCGGCGAGTGGTTCGGGCTCACTGCAGAAGGGCAAATTGACCAAGGTGATTCGACAAACCACACAGAGCAGACGCCGATATCTGCGTGGTTTCTGGATCGTAGCGGTGGAGTCGGCCACACTCTTGAGAAGCGCCCTGGCGTATACCGCTGGGTGGCCTGGTTGGCGGAGAACGGCGCCGAGCCCGGTGATGTCGTGGTGCTCACCGATGACGACACCGACAAGACCGTCGATCTCCTGATCGCCTCCCACCTGGCCGGCTGTGGCTACAGTGTCTGCGACACCGCGGATGAGGTTGGGAAGCGTGCGAACTCGATTGCCGAGCAGGGCGGCGCCGTTGCCACGCATATTGTGGCTGTCGCCGCCACCGTGCTGTCGCCGGGTCTGGACCGCGAGCGTCGGAGAATCGCCGACAGACGTATCGAACAGGTTGCCCACGACACCGAGCTGGCCGGCAAGACCGCCTACATCATGGCGACTTCGGGCTCGACCGGAGCGCCCAAACTCGTCCGGGTTTCGCACGGGTCCTTAGCGCTCTTTTGTGACGCGATCAGGGCCTCCTATGGGTGGGGGCCGCAGGACACGATTCTGCAGTGTGCGCCGTTGACCTCGGATATCAGCGTCGAGGAGATCTTCTGCGGCGCGTTCTGTGGGTCGGAGTTCATCCGATCGACGGCGATTAAGATGGGCGACCTGCCCTCGCTCGCAGCAGATCTCGTCGACAAGGGCCCGACGGTCGTCGACCTGCCGACCGCAGTGTGGCATCTGTTGTGTGAGGACGTCGACGCGATGGAGATGGTCGGTCGTTCTCGCCTGCGTCAGATCGTAATCGGCGGTGAAGCGATCCGCCCGGCCGCCGTCGACAAGTGGATGGATTCTGCTGCTTCGCAGCGGATGTCACTGTTGTCGACGTATGGCCCCACCGAGGCCACCGTCGTCGTCACTTATCTGCCGGTCGTCTGCGACGGCTCGGCCATCCCGGCTGGTGCCCGACTCCGGCTGGGTCGGCCGATCACACCGGACACCGTCTTCATCGCCTTCGGTGAGGTCGTCATCGTCGGGGATCTGGTCTCATCGGGCTATCTCGGCTCGGCCGGAGGCAGTTTCGGCGCCGTACACACCGCTGACGGTTCACGCCGTCGTGCCTTCGCCACCGCGGATCGGGTGATTGTTGACGAGCAGGGGTTTCCGGTGTTCGCCGGACGACGGGACGCCATCGTCAAGATCTCGGGCAAGCGTGTCGATACCGCCGAGGTGACCAGGCGCATCTCTGAGGACCCCGCTGTCGCCGATGTCGCCGTGGCGCTGCACAACGGTGGACTGGGGGTGTGGTTCGAAACGCACCGCACCCGAGAAGGAGTCGACGATCCCGGGGCGGCGACGCGTATCAGGCTGATTCTGGTGAGCTTGAGGGTGTCGTCGTTCTTCGTCCTCGGAGTGCCGAGTATCCCCCGGAAAGCGAACGGGAAAGTCGACAGCGAGAGTCTCTGGGTAACAACACAGCTCGAGGCCATCCAGGGTGATGCCGGGTCCGGCGAAAAGGCGGCTGGTCTCGCCCAGATCTGGAGCCGTCATCTGGGAAGAGTCATCGAGCCGGACTCCTCTCTGGTCGACGAGGGGATCGGGTCGTTGGATCTCATCAGGATCCTCCCCGACACGCGCGCTTATCTGGGCCGGCACCTGTTGATCCTCGATCTGATCAGTGCGGACACCGCAGCCAACCTCGTCGACGACGAACCGCACGTCGACACCTGGATGGATGCCGGCACTGCTGCTGAGATCGAACATGATTTCGGCTCGCTACCAACGCAATCGGTTCCTGACGGGGGGAGTGTCAAGCGCGCCTCGAATCACCCCGCGGACCAAGCAATCCTGGTGCTCGGCGCCTCGGGAATACTCGGAACGGGATTTGCCCAGGCGGTCCTGGAACTCCGACGGGCAGGTGTCTGGGTTCCCGAGGTGGTTTTGGCCACCAGATCAGCACTCCCAGAGCGCGATCCGTGGGTAACACTGCGAGATGTCGACGGGGTGCGGGTCGAGCAGATCTCCGCCGGGTTCAGCCCTGAGGAACTGGGCGAGCTGATCGGTGACGTGGGTGCCGGAACCGTGGTGAACTGCATCGGCAACACCAATGTGGTGGTGCCCTATCGCGATCTTCGGTCGGCAAATGTGAAGCTTGTTTCCGCGATGGTCGAGGCCTGCTCCAGCTGGGATGCTCGGTTGGTGCAGTTGTCGACGTTCGTTGTCAACTCGGATGTGACCGCGCCGCGAGTCACCGATCCGCGATCTGCGCCGTATCCCTATGCCGCATCCAAATCGCTTGCGGAATTGGTCGTGGCGCGATCGCCGCACGAGCTCGATTTCACCATCGTGCGCTTGCCGCGAGTACTGGGTGAACCGGATCAACTGCGCGATTCCGCTGACATCTTGGCCTCGATCGTTGACGCCTGTATCGCGTTGCGGGGTTATCCTGCCGTGAATTTGATCGAGCAGGTCACCACCGGACGGGCGGCCGCGGCGGGAATCCTGGGGCTGTTGCCGGAGGTGGCAGGCCCGGTTGAGCTAGGACGCGGAATCACGGTGGTACGCGGTGCGGCCGTGAACTACGCACAGTTTCTCAGTGCGTTCACCGACGACGAAGTCGATGTCGCGCAGTGGAAGGAGCGACTGGATCAAAGCGACTGGGCGAAGCGAAATCCGAGACGGTGGTCGGCGATCGATGCCTGGATCACTCTGGGGATGAGACTCGGTACCCGAACCTATTCGGAGTACCTGGCCGAGTATCCGACCGTCGACCTCGGCATCGAAGCCGTCGATGATCTTGACACGACACCGCATTCACTTCGGACATTGTTGACGTGCGGGCTTTCCCACGATGTCTCCGAAGTCGTGTGCTGATCCGAGAGTTGCGGACTCAATCATGTTCTCCCCCAAACCCGTCGGGAACCAGGGTGCCTCCGCGGACGACCCTTGTTACGACAGGCTCTACCCAGGTTTTCCAAAGGAGAATTTAAGGATGCTCAAAGCTGACGCGTCAACGACACGAGGTGGCCGCATCTGGCCGGTTATGCCACTGATGATGGGCGGGTTGGCTTTCGCGGGTGTGGCGGCCGTCCTGCTCGCGCAGCACGACGGGGCGCCGTCGACCGTCATGGCCGACCAGTCAAAGACCATCGCCTACACCTTGACGTCCGGGGAAAAGCCACTGGTGGATGATCCGGCCTATCTCTATCTGTTCGGGGTCGGCGGCAATTTCCCAAGCGACTCAGCTGCTAGTGCCAAAAGTAGCGTGCAGTCCGCGGCACTGACGATTCCCACTCTCAGCAACCCCGGTGGTGCGTTTCTCGGGCTGGTTGGGCCAGGCGGGCTTCTGATCGGAGATGGACTCAATGGGGCCAATGCCTACGTCGATGCGAGTGGAGTCCTCCACCAGGCGCAAGCCGGGGGTAACGGCGGGCTGTTGTGGGGTAGCGGCGGTGCTGGTGGCCAGGGGCTCGATGCGGGGTTCGTTACGGTTACCGATCCGACCACGGGCCTGACGCAAAGTGTGTACCACGCAGCCGCCAATGGTGGCGCCGGCGGCAACAGCGGTTTGATCTACGGCAGCGGGGGCAACGGAGGCAACGGTGGTAACGCGACCGGGACCGGGGGGACGGCTCTCAGCGGCAAGGCCGGAGATGGCGGCAACGGTGGCCGCGCAGGCTTTTTCATCGGTGACGGCGGTAGCGGCGGCAACGGTGGAATCAGCGATGTCACCAACCTGAACGCGGTCGGTGGTAGCGGCGGTAACGGCGGGCAGGCAGGCCTGGTGCCGGGATTCTTCAACGGATGGCTCTTTGTCACGAACAACGGCGGCTACGGTGGCTATGCCCTGGCGAAGGGCTACGTCACCGAGACGGATGCGGACGGCAATGTCGTCACCCGGGCAGCCGACGCCTTTGGCGGCAATGGTGGCAACGGTGGCAACGGCACCTTTGGCATCGCCGGCAGCGGCACCAATAATCCTGCATTCCCGTCCTACGGCAACGGCTATGCCTCCTCGCAGTACGGCAACGCCACCGGTGGAAAGGGCGGAAGCGGCGGCAGCAGTATCAGTGGCACCGGCGGCAATGGGAGCGACGGAGGCGGCGCCGACGCCGACGCAGGCACCGCCACCGCTGGAGCCGGCGGTACCGGCGGCGGGGTGTGGTCCGATGGTACCGGTGGTAACGGTGGTAATGGTGGAACTGCCGGCCAGAACAGCAACGCTGGGACTGCTATCGGTGGCGCCGGCGGGGCCGCTGGCGCCACGCCGTTCGGTAATGGCGGTAATGGCGGTAATGGCGGCAACGCCAACGGGAAGGGCGATGCCACCGCGGGCGCCGGCGGTACCGGTGGGGGCTCGCTGACCGGCGGTAACGCCGGTAACGCCGGCAATGGCGGCAGCGCCGTCTCCACCTCGTCGGGCAACGCCAAGGGCGGTGCCGGTGGCACTGGCGGTGCTGGCGGCATCACCAATGCCGGTGGTAAAGGCGGCAATGGTGGCAACGCCAAGTCCAGTGGTGGCAGCAGCAAGGAGACCGGCGGCGCGGCAGGCGCCGGTGGTCGCGGCGGCATCGGCGGCAATGCCGGTGGTAGCGGTAGCGCCGGGAACAAAGGGTCGAATGCTTCGTAGCATCGACATTCGCATGAAGAAACGCACGTGATGAGGGATGGGCCGTCGAGCCGCTGTGGCCGACGGCCCATCCGTCGTTTACCGTTCCGGACGGCCCTGGCGGTCACCCGCCGCGGCGTCAAGCCTGGTCGTACATCGCCCGCACGGTTGTGATGGTGTCGGCTTCGGCGGGACCCTTGTCATCGCGGTAGCGCAGTACCCGCGCGAACCGCAGTGCCAACCCGCCGGGGTACCGAGATGACGCCTGGACACCGTCGAAGGCGATCTCGACGACCTGTTCGCGACGGACTTCGACGACATAGCCGTCGGTCCCCGCGGTGGCGAGCTCGGTGAATCGTGTGGTCTGCCAGTCCAACATCGTGTCGGTCATCCCTTTGAACGTCTTACCGAGCATGACGTAGCCACCGGTGTCCGGGTCGCGTGCGCCGAGATGGATGTTCGACAGCGTGCCGGTGCGCCGCCCCGATCCCCATTCGACGGCGAGCACCACCAGGTCGAGGGTGTGGACGGGTTTGACCTTCAACCAGCCGGCACCGCGGCGACCGGCCTCGTATGCCGACGTCGGCGATTTCGCCATCACACCCTCATTGCCGGCGGCCAGTGTTGCGGCCAGGAATTGTTGCGCAGCAACAGCATCGGAGGTCTGTAGCCGGTCGATCCGATTGGTGGACGGGATGATTGAGTCCAGGGCGGCCAGGCGGTCGGTGGTCGGCGCGTCCAGCAGATCGGTGCCGTCGAGGTGCAGCAGGTCGAAGAAGAACACCGACAGCGGCTGCTCCTCGTCTCTGGCCGCGCGCTGCGCGAACCGCGACGCCGTGATCTGGAAGCGATGCGGGCGACCATCCGGGCGCATAGCAATGGCCTCACCGTCGGCGATCAGGTGGTGCACCGGCAGGGCCAGGGTGGCCGCGACGACCTCGGGCAGGCGCGCGGTGACGTCGTCGAGGCTGCGGGTGTAGACCGTCACGTCGTCGCCGCGACGGTGGATCTGGACTCGCGCGCCGTCCAGCTTGGCCTCGAAAATCGCTGTACCGCCCAGCTTTTCGAGAGCAACGGATACGTCGGTTGCGGTCTGGGCCAACATCGGGCCGACGGGGCGGCCGACTCGCAAGGTGAAGTCCGACAGCGCTGCGGTGCCGCCGGTGATACCCGCGGCGGCCACCGCGGGCAGGTCGCCGCCGAGCATCGCTGCCCGCCGTACCGCCGCGGCGGGGATGTCCGCCGCCTTGGCCACCGCATCGGACATCAGTCCGACAAGCGCACCCTGGCGTAGTTCACCGCCGAGCAGCCGCCGCAGGAAGGTCTGCTCGATGTCGGTGGCCGCCGCGAACAGGTCGGCCAGGAGCTGGGCGCGCCGGCCCTGCGAGCCCTTACCCGCCACCGCGCCGATCGTGGTGAACGCGGTATCGACATCCGCGACGGTCAGCGTGGGCAGGGTCGCGGAGGCGGGCAACGATCGCAGGGCGGCCCAGCCGACACCGATCTGGCGTTGCGGCAGTTCACCGGAGAGCCACGACACGATGATCGCGATCTCCGCGGCTCCCAGGTCGGCGCTGCCCAGCAGCCCGGCGATCCGAGCCACCTTGGCCAGCCGTGATGACGCCGAACCCACATCGATGGATGCGGTGGCGATCTCGTTGAGTGGCATCGCTGCGCCGTGTCCCGTCATGTGACGGTGAAGTCAACCCCGTGCCAGCCGCTCGCACCGTCGGGGACCGGGTCGGCGATGTCTGCGGTCTGCACGGCGCCGGTGTTGTCGGTGGCCCTGACCGTGATGGTGTGCTGACCGGGTGTGCTGGCCTGCCACGGGAAACTCCACAACCGCCAGGTGTCGTTCGAATAGCTCGCACCCAGCTGAGCCGGCTGCCAGATGCCTTGCCCCGCTGGGCTGTCTATCCGCACCTCGACGGTGCGGATGCCGCGGGTCTGAGCCCAGGCGACCCCGCCGAACGTCACCGGCCCGGCGGCCATGTCCTGACCACTGCGTGGCACGTCGACACGGGACTCGGTCTTGATGGGCCCGCGTTCTGACCACCCGAGCCTCGTCCAATACGCCTTGGCCCGATCGAATCTGGTGAGCTCCAGGTCGACGACCCATTTGGTGGCCGAGACGTAACCGTAGAGGCCGGGGACCACCAGCCGGGCCGGATAGCCGTGTTCGATCGGCAGCGGCTGGCCGTTCATGCCGATCGCCAACAGCGCGTCGCGCCCGTCGGTCAGGGCTTCGACCGGTGTGCCGGCGGTGAAGCCGTCGATCGACGTCGAGAGCACCATGTCCGCCTGCGGGTGAATGCCCGCCTTCGCGAGCAGATCCCGCACTCGGTACCCGGTCCAGGTGGCGTTCGAGATCAGGTCACCGCCCACGGGATTGGAGACACACGTCAGCGTCACGACCTTCTCGATGACCTCCAGATCGTGCAGATCCTGGAAGCCGTAGGTGATTTCGTGGTCCACCATGCCGTGAATCTTCAGCCGCCACTCCTGCTGGCTGAGCTGCGGAACACTCAGCGCGGTGTCGATCCGGTAGAAGTCCGCGTTGCTCGTGATGAACGTCGGCTTCGGCAGCCCGGCCGGTTGGACGGCCGGATTGATCGGTGGCGCAGGGATAGTGGGGCGGGGCAGAACGAACGTCTGCCGGTCGTCGGCGACGGAGTGCAGGCGTCGACTCCACAGCGCGCCGCCGACGCCGGAGGCTACGCCGACGCCGAGCAGGCCCAGTACCGCCAGCGACAGTCGCCGGCCCGGATCGGTACCGGTGGGATCCTCCTGGCCGTCGCCGATCCGCCCCGAGGTGAGCAGCCGCAGCACCGCTATCCCGCACACCGTGCCGATCACCGTCGGGATGACGTCGAGCAGCGTGCCTTCGGCCCGGGACAGAACCGCCGCGGCGCCAGCCAGACCGGCCAGTCCGATGGCGATACTGCCGACCGGCCGCCTGCGGGTTTCGTAGGCGGCGGTCAGCGCGGCGATGACGGCAATTGCGATGAGCACCGCCACTGCGAGGAAAAGCTTGTCGGCGGTGCTGAACAGTCGGATCGCGAGTTCTTTGACCGGACCCGGCGTCAGATCGATGACGGCCGAGCCGACCGACGTTCGCGAGTCTGCAGCGGGACCGAAGGGCACCGCGGCCAATTGCGTGACACCCAGGGCCACCGCTGCCGCGGCGATACCGCACAACATCCGCATGTCTTTAGCGGATCTAGCCATGCAGCCAAGGTACCTGGGCCGCCTGCTGGACACCGGCGCTGCACCGAATTCGTGGCCTTACAGATCTGTGACGATCTGTTTCGCGGGGGATAAGGGTTACTCAATTTCGGCGGCCAGTTACTCTGCTGGACGGGCAGGCTCGGAAGGAACCGATCGAGGAGGTTTGAGTGGAGATCAACGGTAAGAAGGTCGTCGTCATCGGAGGCGCCTCCGGTATGGGCCGGGCCTCGGCGGAGCTGCTGGCGGCCAAGGGTGCCAGCGTCGCCATCCTGGACAGGGAGGGCTCCGACGGGAAAGAGGTCGCCGACGGTCTGGACGGCAGCTTCTACACCGTCGACGTCACCGACTTCGAAGGCACCGAGCAGACGCTGGCCGCCGCCGTCGAGGCACTCGGTGGACTGCACGTGGTCGTCACCACGGCCGGTGGCGGCATCGGGGAGCGCACGCTTGGCAAGGCCGGTCCGCACAGCCTGGACACGTTTCGCAAGACCATCGACCTGAATCTCGTTGCGTCGTTCAACATTAGCCGGCTGGCCGCCTCGCACATGGCCAAGAACGAGCCCGAGGACGAAGAGCGTGGCGTCATCATCAACACGGCGTCGATCGCCGCCTTCGAAGGTCAGATCGGCCAGGTCGCCTACACCGCGGCGAAGGCAGGTATAGCGGGGATGTGCCTGACCATGGCCCGTGATCTCGGGTCGTTGGGCATCCGGGCGCTGGCCATCGCACCGAGCCTGTTCGCGACCGGGCTGACCAAGGGCATCCCCGACGAATTCGCCGACGCGTTGACCAAAGACGCGGCCTTCCCCAAGCGGCTGGGCCGGCCGGAGGAGTACGCCAAACTGGTGGCGGCCATCGTGGACAACCCGATGCTCAACGGTCAGTGCCTGCGGCTGGACGCCGGGCAGCGCTTCGCGCCGAAGTAATCGCCGGTGGGCGGT
Source organism: Mycolicibacterium komossense (assembly GCF_025822605.1). Classification (GTDB taxonomy): domain Bacteria; phylum Actinomycetota; class Actinomycetes; order Mycobacteriales; family Mycobacteriaceae; genus Mycobacterium; species Mycobacterium komossense. The sequence continues at coordinate 149,307 of NZ_JACKTY010000033.1, forward strand.
CAGGCCCAATAAGTACACTCTAATTTCATGGGCATTGCACTGACCGATGATCATCGCGAGCTCAGCGAGGTCGCCCGGGGATTCCTGACCGCACAGAAGGCACGGGCCGCCGCCCGCGACCTGCTGGACGCACCGGAGGAGGCGCGCCCACTGTTCTGGGCCGACCTGGCCGACCTCGGTTGGCTGGGTCTGCACATCGACGAGGAGTACGGCGGTTCCGGCTACGGGCTGCCCGAGCTGATCGTCGTGATCGAGGAACTCGGCCGCGCGGTGGCGCCCGGACCGTTCGTGCCGACCGTCGTGGCCTCGGCCGTGATCGCGAAGAACGGCACCGCGCAACAGAAGACGCGGCTGTTGCCGGGGCTGATCGACGGCTCCGTGACAGCAGGTGTCGGCGTCAACGCCGGCATCACTGTCCAGAGTGGTTGTGCCACCGGCGAGGCCGGTGTCGTCCTGGGGGCGGCGCTGGCGGATCTGGTGGTGCTCGTTGCGGGCGACGATGTGCTGGTGATCGAAAGGACCCGCGCTGGGGTGACCGTCACCGTGCCCGACAGTCTCGACCCGACCCGCCGGTCCGGGCGGGTGGTGCTCGATAACGTGACGGTGTCCGACGCCGATGTGCTCACCGGTGCCGCGGCCTCGGCACTGGCGCGGGCCCGCACGCTGTTCGCCGCCGAGGCGATCGGCGGAGCCGCCGACTGCGTGGAATCCGCCGTCGCGTATGCGAAGGTACGGCAACAGTTCGGCCGCACCATCGCCACCTTCCAGGCGATCAAGCACCACTGCGCGAACATGGTGGTGGCCGCCGAGTCCGCGATCGCGTTGGTCTGGGATGCGGCCAGGGCGGAGGCCGAGGACGAGCGCCAGTTCGAACTGATCGCGGCAGCCGCTGCGGCGCAAGCCTTTCCGGCCTATGTCCGCAATGCCGAGTTGAACATCCAGGTGCACGGCGGGATCGGATTCACCTGGGAGCACGACGCGCACCTGCATCTACGCCGGGCGCTGACCCTGCGGGCGTTGCTGGGCGGTGACGGGCCCGCCGCGGACGTCTTCGACGCCACCGCTGCCGGGGTCACCCGCGCCAACAGCCTCGACCTGCCCGCCGAGGCCGAGACGTTGCGGGTGCGGATCCGCGCCGATGCTGCCGAGATCGCCGCCCTCGCCGATGAAGCCCAGCTCGACAAGCTGATCAGCACCGGCTACGCGATGCCGCATTGGCCGAGGCCGTGGGGCCGTGCCGCCGACGCCGTCGAGCAGTTGGTGATCGATGAGGAGTTCACCGCCGCCGGTATCAAACGACCCGACTACTCGATCACCGGTTGGGTGATCCTCACTCTGGTACAGCACGGAACGCCCTCGCAAATCGAACGATTCGTCGAGAAGGCCTTGCGGCGAGAAGAGATCTGGTGCCAGCTGTTCTCCGAGCCGGAGGCCGGCTCCGACGCGGCAGGTATCAAGACCCGAGCGGTCAAGGTCGACGGTGGCTGGAAGATCAACGGCCAGAAGGTGTGGACCAGTGGTGCGCACTACTGCGCGCGCGGATTAGCCACCGTCCGAACCGATCCCGATGTACCCAAACACGCAGGCATCACCACCGTCATCATCGATATGACAGCGCCGGGGGTCGAGGTGCGTCCGCTGCGGATGATCACCGGCGGGTCGGAATTCAACGAAGTGTTCTTCAGCGATGTCTTCATCCCCGACGAGGATGTGGTCGGTGAACCCAACACCGGTTGGGCCGTCGCCCGCGCCGCGCTGGGCAACGAGCGGGTCAGCATCGGCGGCGGCTCCGGAGCCGGTTCGGTCCCCGCTGCCGGGTTGATACCACTGGTCGAGCAGTACGGAGATCGATTGGCGGGGGCGCGAATTCGGGTAGGCAACTTCCTGGCCGACGAGCATGCGCTGCGACTGCTGAATCTGCGCAGGGCGGTCCGCAGCATCGAGGGCGCCGGCCCGGGCCCGGAAGGCAATATCACCAAACTGAAACTCGCCGAGCACATGGGTGAACATGCCGCGATCTCGACCGCGTTGCTCGGGCCCGATGCTGCGTTGATGGAGGGGCCGGCCGCGATGGCGGTGCTGTTGACGCTCGGGGCGCGGGGGATGGCGATCGCCGGGGGCACTTCCGAGGTCACCAGGAACCAGATCGCCGAGCGCATCCTCGGCATGCCGCGCGATCCGCTCATCAAATAGTCCGACGGAATTGGACAAACGGGCCGCACAGATCGCCGGGCAGATCGAGGCGGAGATCATCCGCCGCGACTGGCCGATCGGCGAGTCGCTGGGCTCCGAACAGTCGCTGCAACAGCGCTACGACGTCAGCCGCTCGGTGTTACGCGAAGCGATTCGGCTGGTAGAACACCACCAGGTGGCACGAATGCGCCGGGGACGCGGCGGTGGGCTGATCGTCACCGTTCCCGACGCGGGCCCGGCCACCCGCGCGGTGGTCATCTACCTGGAATACCTGGGTACCACGATGGAGGAGCTCCTCGCAGCCCGGCTGTTACTCGAACCGCTGGCGTCCGGCCTGGCTGCCGAGCGGATCGACGAAGCGGGTATTGCCCGGTTACGGACTCTGCTAGGCACCCACCGCCCGCAGCCCAGCGCCGACGATTTCCACGTCGTGCTCGGTGACCTGGCCGGAAACCCTGTGCTCGCGTTGTTCATCGACGTCCTGAGCCGTCTCACCGCGAGGTACGCAGCAGATTCGGAAATTCCCCCGCCCGGTGAGGTCGATGCGGCGATCGACCGGCTGGTAGTCGACCACACTGCGATCGTCGAGGCCGTCACCGCAGGCGATTCCGGTCGGGCCAAGACGTTGACCGAACAACACGTCGAAACGGTGACCGCCCTGCTGGACCAGCACTACCGACCGAAGCGGGAACCGCGGCGTACAAGCACGACGGCGCCAGGCGCACCGGAGAGCAAGCGGGCCGAGGTGCTCGCCGCGGTGGTCTACCAGGACATCGTGGCCGGTGGCTGGCAGACGGGATCGGTGTTCGGCGCCGAACAGGAGCTGCTGGAACGCTACGGTGTCAGCAGACCCGTTCTGCGCGAAGCGGTTCGGCTACTGGAGTACCACACGATTGCCCGGATGCGTCGTGGGCCCGGCGGCGGGCTGATCGTCACGGAACCGCAGCCGCAGGCCAGCGTCGACACCATCGCCCTTTATCTGGAATACCGCAGGCCGAGCCGGGAAGACCTGCGGCTGGTCCGCGACGCCATCGAGATCAACAATGTCGCCACAGTGGTGAGCCGCCGAGCCGACAGCGATGTGGTGAGGTTCCTCACCGACCAGCGCCGCGCCGCCGGGGCGACGGATGATCGCGACCCCGGCGAGGCCGCCGGTCTGGCCGAATACTTCTTCCACACCGACCTCGCCGACCTCGCGGGTAACCGGGCGCTGAATCTGTTCCTGCGGATCCTGGTCGAACTGTTCGGCAGGCACTGGACCTCGACCATGCAACCGATGCCGCAGGTGAAGGACGCCGAGGAGGTGCACCGCGCGCATGCCCGGATCCTCGACGCGATCCTCGACGGTGATGACAGCATGGCCGCGCACCGCGCGCGCAGGCATCTCGAAGCGCTCTCCTCGTGGTGGCTCTAGATGTGGTGGCAGTAGCTAAGGTAGAGCGCGCGCTCATCAACGAGGGAGTACCGATGGCAACCGTTGCCGATCATGTGATCTCGGCCCTGAAGCTCAGCGGAGTCCGCAGGGTGTACGGGCTGCCCGGGGACAGTCTCAACGGGTTCACCGATGCGATTCGCCGCGCGGGGGACGTGACCTGGGAACACGTCCGCCACGAGGAGACCGCGGCCTTTGCCGCCGGGGCCGAGGCGGCCATCACCGGCCGGCTGGCAGTGTGTGCGGGCAGCTGTGGACCCGGCAACCTGCACTTGATCAACGGACTGTTCGACGCGCAGCGCAGCCGGGTGCCGGTGTTGGCTATCGCCGCGCACATCCCGCGCTCGGAGATCGGCTCGGAGTACTTCCAGGAGACGCACCCACAGGACCTGTTCCGCGAGTGCAGCGTGTATTGCGAGCTGGTGAGCACTCCGGAGACGCTGCCGCGCATCCTCGAGATGGCGATGCGGGCGGCCGTCGAGGAGAACGGCGTCGCAGTGGTGGTGATCCCCGGCGAGGTGTTCCTGGCCAAGATGGCGGACTCCGCGTGGCTGCGGCCGGTGCTGCCGACCCGCTCGGTGGTCCGGCCTGATGACGAATCTCTGGCCTCAGCCGCGGCAATCCTCAACGGCGCCAACAACATCACGATCCTCGGCGGGGCCGGTGTCGCCGGCGCGCATGACGAACTTCTCCGCCTGGCGGCCACGTTGCAGGCGCCGATCGTGCATGCGCTGCGCGGCAAGGAGTACATCGAGTACGACAACCCGTACGACGTCGGCATGACCGGGTTGTTGGGCTTCGCCTCGGGATACAAGGCGATCAAGGAAGCCGAGGTGTTGCTGATGCTCGGCACCGATTTTCCGTATCAGCAGTTCTATCCGGAGACGGCGACGATCATCCAGGTCGATATCCGGGGCCGTAATCTCGGGCGGCGCACCCCGATCGACGTCGGTCTGGTGGGGACGGTGGCCGATACGCTGGCCGCTCTGCAACCGTTGCTCCTGCAGAAACGTGACCGCACGCACCTCGACCGCTGCCTGACCCACTACGGCAAGACCCGCAAATCGTTGGACGCGCTGGCGGTCAACGATCGGGATCGGACCCCGATCAGGCCGGAATATGTTGCTGCAGAGGCGAGTCGGCTGGCCGCCGACGATGCGGTGTTCACCGTCGATGTCGGATCCCCGGTGGTGTGGGCGGCGCGATATCTGAAGATGAACGGCAAACGCAGGCTGATCGGATCGTTCAACCACGGCACCATGGCGTGCGCGCTGCCCCTGGCGATCGGCGCCCAGACCGTCGACCGGCAGCGTCAGGTCGTCGCGTTCGCCGGTGACGGCGGCCTGACCATGCTGTTCGGTGAGCTGATCACGCTGAGCCAGAACCGCTTGCCGGTGAAAGTGGTGGTGTTCAACAACTCCTCGCTCAATTTCGTCGAGTTGGAGATGAAGGCGGGCGGCATCGTCAACTTCGGCACCGATCTGGTGAACCCGAACTTCGCCGACGTCGCAGTGGCGATGGGCATGTTCGGCAGGCGCGTCGAGCATCCATCGGACCTGGACTCGGCTCTCACTGCAGCCTTCGCCCACGACGGTCCGGCGGTGATCGATGTGGTGACCGAGCGGCAGGAGATGTCGGTTCCGCCGGCGATCACCGTCGAACAGGCGAAAGGGTTCTCGCTCTACGCAATCCGCACCGTCCTCGCCGGTCGTGGTGAGGAACTGCTCGACCTGTTCAGTGCCAACGTGGCCAGGCGGATACTCGACTGACGATAATGTCTGCCCATGCACATCAAAGTGGGGGCGGTGGCGATTGCCATCATGTCAGTGGTGGCGCTGTCAGCGTGTGGTGGGCCCAAGCCGGTGATATCGACGCCGACGAATGGTGCGGCACAGGGCAAGACGCCGGATGGCAGCGGTATCGCGATCACCGGTGACGAGAAACTGGCGGCCAACAAGTTGGCCATGCAGGCCATCTCCGATCTGCAGAAGTACTGGACCGACGAATACCCCACGCTCTACGGGCAGGACTGGAAGCCAGTTGCGGGTGGCTTTTACGGGATGACCCCCGATGTCGAGGGCGCATCCCAGTGCGGGGCCGACTACAGCGATGTCGAGGGCAACGCGTTCTACTGCTTCGATGACGATTCGGTCGCCTGGGATGCCGCCGAATTGCTCCCCGAACTGCAGAGAAAGTTCGGCGACTTCGTCGTGCCGGTGGTGTTGGCACACGAGTGGGGACACGCCGTGCAGCACCGTTCCGGCTTCTTCGACCAGAACAAGCTGACCGTCACCAGCGAGCTGCAGGCGGATTGTTTCGCCGGCGCCTGGTCGGCACACGCCAAACAATCCGGCGTCTTCAAGGTCAACGCCGCCGAACTCGACAGCGCCCTGGCCGGCATCTTGGACCTGCGTGACACACCCGGCAGCAGTGCGGAAGATCCCAACGCCCACGGCAGCGGGTTCGACCGGGTCAGCGCGTTCCAGGACGGTTTCGACGGCGGCTCCGACAAATGCAAGGGCTACGAAGACGGCGACCCGATGGTCCTCGAGCTGCCGTTCAACGACACCCAGGACGAACAGAGCGGGGGTGACGCACCGTATGACTCGATCGTCAACGGCGTGCCCTATGACTTGGAGGACTACTGGACGCAGGTCTACCCGGAGATCGCCGATGGCAGGGCCTGGCCGCCGCTGAAGGGCCTCGAACCCTTCGATCCGTCGAGCCCGCCCCAATGTGGCGGCACCCCAGCCGACGGTTACTCGCTGTTCTACTGCGTGCCCGACGATTACATCGGGTGGGACAACGTCAAGGAGATGCCGGAGGTGTACGCCCAGGGCGGCGACTACGCCGTGGCCACCCTGCTGGCCACCCAATACGGGCTCGCAGCCCTGACCCGGCTCGACGACACCTCCGACGAGAAGACTCAGACACTGCGCGGGGACTGCCTGGCCGGGGCCTATACGGCCAGTGTGATCCTCTACAACCGGGAAGCCACCAGCACCTTCCACATTTCGCCCGGAGATCTCGACGAAGGAATCACGGCGTTGCTGATCTTCCGCGGTGACGGAGATGTCGAGCGCCAAGGCGCGGGCTACAACCGCGTGCGCGCCTTCCGCGAAGGCGTCATCAACGGCGCCGAGCCGTGCCTTGACCTGACGTGAGTTCACGCGGGGCGGGCGACCCCCGCCGCGATACCCTGACCGAACCAGGCCGGGATCAGCCGTCGCACATCGGCCGGTCCCGACACGGTGATCTCGCCTTCGAGGAGGGCTCTGGACCACGAGGTGTCACCGCGCCACACCTCGGTCAGGGCGCGCAGGCTGGTGTCGACGGTGGCGGTGACGTCGAAGCCCGGATCGAAATCGCACACGTCGGCGTGCCCTTCGGACACCACCATCCACCAGTGCGACGCCTTCACCGGTACACCGGCGAGGTGGAACTCGACGACCGTCCGCGTGCGCGGCCACTCGGCGATCGGCACGGTGCGGCGCATATCCCACATCAGCAGATGCGGGTCTAGGTCGTCGTCACCGAGTTCGCCCACCCAGCGCATCCCCCAGGTGTTCAGCGCCTGCACGACACCGGCGAGCTCCTGCCCGCACTGGGTCAGCGAATAGGTTGTGCGGCCGTCGTTTTCGTCACGCTTGACCACACCGGCCCGGCTCAGCGTTTTCAGCCGCTTCGACAGCAGCGCCGGGGACATCTTCGGCACCCCGCGCCGCAGATCATTGAAATGGCAACTACCCAGCAGCAATTCACGCACGATGAGCATCGTCCACCGCTCGTCGAGCACCTCCATAGCCTTCGCCAGCGGACAGAACTGACCGTATGTCGACATGCATCCAGTACACGCCACCGACGGCGCGATGACTAGTACAGATTCTGTATCGGTGGTGATTCAGATATGGCACTGGATCCGGTTCAGCCTCGGCGCCACGATCGGCAGATGAACAGAATGACCATCCCGGTGGACCGGGAACTGGAAACCAAACACCGCACGCTGTGGGGCCTGGGTGACTACGGCGCCGTCGCCGCCGACGTGGTGGGCCCATTGGGCCCGGAGTTGGTCGCCGCGGCCGGGATCGGGCCGGGCACGAAGGTGCTCGACGTGGCTGCCGGCACGGGTAGTGCCGCCATTGCAGCGGCAGCGACCGGGGCCGAGGTCATCGCCAGCGACCTGGTGCCCGGACTCTTGGCGCAGGGCAGGGCGATCGCGGCGGTCCGCGGTGTCGAATTGTCCTGGCAGGAAGCGAATGCCGAAGCCTTACCGTATGCCGACGCCGACTTCGATGTGGTGCTGTCCTGTATCGGCGTGATGTTCGCTCCGCATCACCAGCAGGCGGCGGATGAGCTGACCCGGGTGTGTCGTCCCGGCGGGACTATCGCTGTGATCAGTTGGACGCCAGAGGGTTTCATCGGTCAGATGTTCGCCACCATGAAGCCGTATGCACCCGCGCCGCCGCCGGGAGTGCCGCCACCACTGCTGTGGGGCAGCGTCGAGCATGTCACCGGACTGTTGGGGGACCGGGTCACCGAACTCCGCACGGAGCGCCGCAGCCTGCCCGTCCACGAGTTCGCCGATGGCGCGTCGTTCCGGGACTACTTCAAGGCCAATTACGGCCCGACGATCGCGGCCTATGCCGGCATTGCCGATCCGGCGCAGGTGGCCGATCTCGATGCTGCGCTGGCCGATCTCGGTGACCGCGCACTGGCCGGCGCATCCGGGATGGAGTGGGAGTACTTGGTACTCAGCGCTGTTCGCTGTTAACGACGGACCCGGTTCACCAAGCTCAGCGTCGACGACGTGGCGGCGGAGAGTGCATCGCGCTGGGTCTCGTCGAGGGTCCCGCACACCCAGTCCCAGTGTGCGGCCACCGTCTCGCCCACCGCGGGCCGCGGCGCCAAGGAAACACCATCACGACGCCAGCGCACTCGTTCGGGCACCGGGTCGGCCAGGATGAGTCGGCCATCCTCGAATCGGAGCGGGTGCGACGCGATGATCACGTGGTCGTCGTCCACCGCGTCCACGACACCCCAGCGGATCCGGCAGGACTGCAGAATTCGGATCGGATGACCGGAATCGGCGGTGTCGGTCCGAAGGAACCGGACCCACGGGTAGACCACGAACACGTGGAAACTGTGGTGGGCCAGCACCTCTGCCCGGCCGTCGAGGTGATCGAGCAGGCCGGTGGGCTGCCCGGGCAGTGCGGTTCGGAGCCGGTCGACCATGCGGGAGCTGTCGACCCGGTCGAGTAGGGGACCGCCCACCCAGTACGCGCTGACCACCGCGGGGTCGAGCGGATCGTCGCGACCGGTGGCGGCGGCAATCTCCTCGAGGTAGGGCCACGCACCCTCGAACCCCCTGGCGTGCCGGTCGATGGCGGCCGGACCGTCACCGTCGAGCAGCACCGACGAGTCGGGCGGTCCGCAGTAGCCGAGTTCGTTGGGCGGGAAGGCGAATGCGGCGAACAATTCTCGACCGGCCGTGGGTATGCGGGGCGGCGCGGTCACGGCGGTACACCGTCCGTCTCGTCGAGACCCGAGCCCATCAACTGCAGACCGGCCATGGCCTCGTCGGCGCCTGCTTTATCGGTCTTCTCCACCACGAAGCCCATATGGATGATCACCCAATCGCCCGGCCCGAACGTCTCCTCCGGCAGCATCCCGATGTTGACCTTGCGGTGCTCACCCGCCACCTCGGCCAGTACGAGCTGACCACCGTAACCGTCCAGCATCCGGATCACCTGTCCCGGGATTCCCAGGCACATCGCTCAGCCCTCCCGCAGCATCGCCAGCGCGTCCGCCACCGCGCGGACTGCTTCGGGAACCGCGGCGCTCACCGGCTCGCTCAAACCGATACCGTCCTGCACGGTGCGCACCTCGCACCCCACCACGACAGTGCGGGGGGCGGTGCCGCCGAGTGCGGTCAGACTCGCGAACACCGCGCCCGGATCCATGCTGTGCGCGTCGAGACCACTGGTTGCGGGGAGTGTGTCGAGATCAGCCTCGAACACATGCACCGTTCCCGGCGCCCCGCGGGTGGGTATCGCGTCGACCAGTACCAGTCCATCCCACCCGTCCATCAGGTCGTAGGCCAGGTGCATGCCGCGGATGCCGTAGTCGGTGACGCAGACCGTGTCGTTGTCGGGGCAGGGGACGTGGTTGATCACCTCGGGACCGAAGCCGTCGTCCCCCAGGAAGATGTTGCCGATGCCGGCAATCAGCACGCGAGGCAGTTACATGCTCCGCATCTTGAGATAGCGGCGGATATCCGGTAGCGAGCTGACGCCGACCACCACCCCGCCAACGATGACGACGCCCACCGCGATGGTGGCCACCCAACCTACTGTTGCCATGTCGAACTCCTTTCAGTGCCTAACTCCGGTGTCGTCAGCGGCTCGAGCTCATCCGGTGCGAAGTACAGGTAGCGGCCGTACCAGTCGTGCAGGTCGGCCGCCGGGTCGTCATCGACGGTGACGCCGATCTGGTGATCGCCATCGACGGTCTCGTGCACCGAGGTGACGGTGGCGACCTTGCCGGCGAAGAAGATGTCCTGGGCGTCGGCGCGGCGTGCGGGTCTCAGCCGGACCTTGCTGCCGCGCGCCACCCGGACCCCGTCGACCAGGACTGCGTCGGTATCGGGTGCAACGGCGTTGTCGGCGATGGGGTCCCACCAGTCGACCCCATCCGGGATCTCGGGGATGAGACCGGCATGTGGGTCACGCAGCACCCCGTGCAGCCGTTGCAACGCCTGCGGCGACATCGAGTCGCAACGGTCGATGATCTGCGCGGCCAACGGATCGGTGGCGCGGGCCTGGGCCTTTTCGTCGTCGGTCATCGTCATCACCCGCAGGGTGAGGATCTCGTCGATCTCGGTCGAGTCGTACAGTGCGCCTTGGCTCTGTTCGGCGATCTCAGGATGGTCGTAGAGGATGATCGGCGAGATCAACAGCAGCGCATGGTCACCCGGCGGGCCGGCCAGCACCGGGAAGCAGCGGTGCTGCCGGCACCGGTCCACTGCCGCCGTCGCCCATTCGGGTGGCTCGAGCAGGGAGATGAATGCCCCGTCACTGACCTCGGCGATGAGGTGCGTGCCGATCATCGAGGTGGCGATCGCGTCGTCCTTGCCGCCGGCGAACGCGGTGGTGTTTCGGACTACGATGGTGAGCCGCTGTAGTCCGTCGCCGGGTTCACTCGTGACCGTGAGGCGTCCGTGCAGGGTGCGTCGGGAGCGCAGGAGGCGTCCGCCGTCGACGGTTTCGATGGCCCGGTCCGCCGGAGCCGACAGCTGGAAGGTCCACGACTGCCCGAGGTGGCCGAGCTCCAATGGCCCGAAGGTGAGCTCTGTTTCGACCGCCTCATCCCAGCTGAGCCAGGCGTTGGTATCGGTTCTGAGCTCGGCCACCGGCTCGAAATCGCCGTCGCCGTTGCTCTTTTCGACGCAGCGGCGCTGCTGGTGCAGGAATCGGAGCACCAGGGTGATCGTCGCACAGTCGCCCTCGACGCAGAATTGGGCCGACACCGTGTCGTCCTCGCCGAATGCGCTCTCGGCTGCGCCTGGTGGTCCCAAAACGCCGAACTGCCAACGTGACTGGTTCTTACTCGAGGACGCGCGGTAGGGGTAGAGGAGATAGCCCTCGTAGAGCACTGCGTCGGCGATGGTACGGGCCCGGTCCCAGCCGGCGGTCATCGGAGCTCCCGGACGCCGTCTAACAGCGAGGTGACCGCCTCGTCGATATCGAGCATGCCTTTGACCGACTTGTACTCGGCCAGCGCGGCGATGGTGTCATGCCCCAGCCGGACCCAGCCGCTGTTGGGGTAGTGCTGGTGCACGAGGTCGCGCCAGATTCTCACCGGCACGTCATACTGACTCTCCTGGTCCCAGGGCACCTGCGTGACCGCGAATCCCGTCTTGCCTCTGGTGAAAATCGTTCCGCTGAACAGGAATTGCAGGGGGATGGTGCCGTCGCGCAGGGCGTGCAGATACTTCGATCCGGTGACCTCGAAGTCATAGGTACAATCCAGCGGAAGGACCACCTCGGTGCGGCTGGCGAAACCCTGGACCATTGCCGCGGCGTGCTGCCACAGGAACGTTCGTTGTGTGTTGGACCAGCGCGACCGAGGACCGAACATATCGGTCAGCCCCGCCGCCTCGTCGTCGCTGTACGGCCGGCGCAGCGGCTCGATGCGCACCTGGGCGCGCAACGCGATCGCGTGCACCGGATCGTCACCGTCGGCCGCTACGTCGATCCGGGCGATCAGCCGCGGTGTCACCGAGTACGGCTCCGGCGCCACATCCACCACAGTGAACCGCACCCCGGTCATGAAGCGCGGCGCGCAATCTGACCGAAGAAGTCATCGATGTATGCGCGCACCTGCTGGCCGCCGTCGAACCCGCGCCACAGCATCCGCAGCCGCCCGACGAATTCGTAACAGGCGTCGATGGGGACCAGGAAACAGTCCGGAGGTTCGTCGCCGTCGGGCATCCGGACCAGCAGTGCCTCGACGTCGTCGGCCATCGTCGCCACCCGGTGATCGGCGGCGGTGATCAGTTGCCAGGTCTGCATGTCCAGTTCGGATTCGGTGGCGCCGGCCGGGCCTGGATAGAAGCCGACGGTTTTGTCCAGCGCCGAGTTACGGAAGAAGAACGCCAGTCCGACCGGAATCTGCAGGACCTCCCATTCCCGGCGCCCGAGAGCGAGATCGGGAAAGCGCAGGTAGCGGTCCGGCACCGACCGGTAGCGCAGCTGGGCGCCGCCGTCGGTGAACAACAGGTAGCAGCCCCGGCAGACGCACATCAATTGCCGGCCTTCGACATTCACCACATGCTGATGTTCGTCGGCGATGTCCTCCGAGCACATCTGGCAACGTTCACCGGGCGGCTGCGGCGCCTTCGCGGCCCGAATGCGGGCCAGCACGTCGTAGGCGCTCTCCATCAGAGCACCGCGGGTGTCGCCAGGATCGCCATCGACAGCACGCCTTCACGGAGCAGCAGGGGGATCGGGTCGAGATGTATCTCTGGACCGACGCCCTCGTCGACACCCGCGCCGGCGTGCTTGACGTCGAAATGGGAGCGGCAACGGGGGCATCGCAGCACCAGCTCACGTTGCCCGGCGCGTACTAGCCGGTGCAGCGCCGCGCCGGCCAACGAGGCGTCGCAGCGACCGCACCGGTCGTGGTATGCGAACAGTTCGTCGTCGATCCGGCAGGCCAGCACCGTCGTCCCGGCGACCAGGAAGCCACCGACCTCGCCAGACGCCAATGCGGCCAGATCCGGGACTGGATGCCACTCGGCGCCGCCGTGCACCCGACGCAACAGGGTCTCGGCCGGGATCATCGTCGGCATCGGATCTTCCTGCGCAGCAATGACTTCGATGGAAGTGATCTCCGGGGCGGCGGCGCGAATGGCATCCTCTACCGTGAGCTCCAGGGTCACTGCCGACGAGGGGCAGCTTCGGCAGCTGCCCGCGAACCTCAACCGGACCACATCGTCGGTGATGTCCAACAGGTCGACGTCACCGCCGTGCGAACCCAGGTACGGCCGGACGCGCTCAAGTGCGTCGGCGACGCGCCGGTGGAGGTCGTGCGGATGCAACCCATGCACCAACAGCAGGCTGGCCACCAGGTCGTCGCTGGCCAACCGTTCGATCAGCCCGGGCTCGCCTGACATCTCCAGGATGCGTTGCAGGCCAGCGCCATACAGCTCGACCACTTCCCTGACCAGCTGCTCTGCCCGGTCACGCGCGACCGGGCCACCTGTGGAGCTGGCGTCCAGCAAAACCTGGATCCGATCGCCTGCCGCGCGCCACTCGGGTGTTGCCATGCATCACTCGCCGGTGACGGATTGGGTCGGTGAGTGCAGTTTCTCCAGCGTCTTACCGTCCCCGAGGTACATGTGCACTCCGCAGGGCAGACACGGGTCGAAACTGCGGACGGTCCGCATGATGTCGATTCCCTTGAAGTTCTCTCTGTCGTTTTCCTCGAAGATCGGTTGGCCTTGTACCGCGTCCTCGTACGGTCCCGGTGTGCCGAAGCTGTCGCGCGGGTTGGCATTCCATGGTGTCGGGGGATACGGGTGGTAGTTCGCGATCTTGCCGTCCCTGATCACCATGTGATGGCTGAGCACTCCGCGGACAGCCTCGGTGAAGCCGCACCCGATGGCATCGTCGGGAACGTCGAACTTCTCCCAGGTCTTGGTGCGCCCGGCGCGAATCTCCACCAGCGCCTTCTCGGCGAAATGCAGCGCTGCGGCAGCGGCGTAGGCCTGGAAGTAGGTACGGGCGCGGTTGCGTTCGATGGTGTTGCTGCCGTGCTCGGGGATCTTCCACTCGAGCTCGACCGGCCCCTTGAGGATCGTCTTGGGCAGGTTGATCTTCACGCTGTGACCGGTCGACTGCACGTACCCGATGTCGACGAGACCGGCCAGCGCGGTCGACCAGAGCCGGGCCAGCGGGCCGCCGCCGGTATCGAGCGCCAGATGATCTTTGCCGTCGAACCAGCGTGGTGACATCACCCAGCTGTACTTGTCATCCATATCGCGCTTCTGCGGCTTGGGGTTGGTGTGCTGGTTCCACGGATGGCGCCGGTCCACGGGGTTGCCCAGCGGATCGGTCTTGACGAACATCTCCTGATCGGTCCAGTCGTCGTAATACGAACTGCCCAAAAGGATCCGGATACCGAGGTTGATATCGACGAGCGAGTGGGTGACCAGCTTGCCGTCGACCACGACGCCCGGCGTCACGAACATCGCGTTGCCCCACTTCTCCATGTCCTGATAGGCGAAGTTGCAGATATCCGGATCCTGGAAGGACCCCCAGCAGCCGAGCAGAGTGCGGCGCAGGCCGACCTTTTCGTACCCGGGCAGCGCTTCGTAGAAAAAGTCGAAGAGGTCATCGTGCATGGGCACGACCTTTTTCATGAACTCGACGTAGCGCATCAACCGGGTCATGTAATCGGTCATCAGCTGAATGGTCGCGACGGTACCGACGCCGCCGGGATAGAGCGTCGAGGGATGGACGTGTCGACCTTCCATGAGGCAGAACATCTCTCGCGTCCACCGGCTGACCTGCAGTGCCTCCCGATAGAATTCGCCGGTAAACGGATTGAGCGAGCGCATGATATCGGCGATGGTCCGATAGCCGTGGGCGTCGGAGTTGGGCGCACGGGTGTTCTCGGCTTTGGCCAGCACGCTGGGATTGGTCTCGGCGACCATCTTCTCGCAATAGTCGACGCCGACCAGGTTCTCCTGAAAGATGTTGTGGTCGAACATGTACTCGGCGGCTTCGCCCAGATTCACGATCCATTCGCCCAGGTGTGGCGGTTTGACGCCGTAGGCCATGTTTTGGGCATAGCAGGAGCAGGTCGCGTGGTTGTCGCCGCAGATACCGCAGATCCGGCTGGTGATGAAGTGCGCGTCGCGCGGATCCTTGCCCTTCATGAAGATCGAGTAGCCACGGAAGATCGAGGAGGTGCTGTGACACTCGACGACCTCGCGATTCTCGAAGTCGATTTTGGTGTAGATGCCGAGACTGCCGACAATTCTGGTGATCGGGTCCCAGGCCATCTCTACCAGGGAACCCGGGTCTCGCTTCACTTGGGACGGCTCAGGGATGATCGTTGTCATCAGGCTTCGCTCTCTATTGACTAGTGAAAGACGTTCTGCCGCAGGCAGCTACCAGGTGCGGCGAGCACCGGTGGTGAGTTCTTTGCCCTTGTGCCGCCACTTGGGCTCTTTGTCCACGGTTCGGCCGGTGACCTGGCGGAGGTTGCGGATCACCGACCCGTACAGACCTGACGCCGTCGTCGAGATCTTGCCGCCGGGGGGCTCGTCCATGAATGGCATGAACTTGTCCGGGAACCCCGGCATCGTGCAGCCGATGCAGATACCGCCGACGTTGGGGCAGCCACCGATGCCGTTGATCCAACCGCGTTTGGGCACATTGCATTTCACCACCGGGCCCCAGCAGCCGAGCTTGACTATGCATTTCGGCGATCCGTACTCCGTGGCAAAGTCGCCCTGCTCGTAGTAGCCGGCCCGGTCGCACCCCTCGTGCACGGTGTTCCCGAACAGCCACGTCGGCCGCAGCTCCTCGTCGAGCGGGATCATCGGCGCCTGACCGGTGGCCATGTACAGCAGATAGGTCAGCGTTTCGGCCATATTGTCCGGATGGGCCGGGCACCCGGGCACGCACACAATTGGTATGCCCGCCTTGCTCTTCCAGTCCCACCCGAGGTAGTCGGGTACGCCCATCGCACCGGTCGGATTGCCCGCCATGGCGTGGATACCGCCGTAGGTGGCACAGGTTCCGACCGCGACGATCGCGGTCGCCTTGGGGGCGAGGCGGTCGAGCCACTCACTCGTCGTCATCGGCTGACCCGTCGCCGGGTCGTTGCCGAAACCGCACCAGTAGCCCTCGTCGTGCAGAGCTTCGTTGGGGATCGAGCCTTCGACGACGAGCACGAACGGTTCCAGTTCGCCCCGGTCGGCCCTGAAGAACCATTCGAGGAAGTCGTCCGCGCCCCCGGCGGGGCCGCATTCGAAGTCGATCAGGGGCCAGTGCACGGCGATCTTGGGCAGGCCGGGCAGGGCGCCGAGGGCTATCTCCTCGATGCTGGGTTGCGTGGCTGCGGTCAGTGCGACCGAATCGCCGTCGCAGCTCAGCCCGGCATTGATCCAGAGCACGTGAATCAATGTTTCTTCCGCTTTGACTGCTGCTTCTGTGAGCATGCTGGCGCAGCTTTCCGGGATCCGGGCGAGGATCCCTACGGCGCAGGAGTCGCCCTTCGGCCCACTTGCGCGTCGCTAAACCCAGAGTGGCCCAGGTCACACTTGCTTGTCAATGAGTTGCTACGGACTTCCTGCCAGGTCTCATTGTCTTCACAGCTGCAGCGGTCGGCCGGAGATCGCCATTGACGCCAAGGTAACTTTGCTGATGCTGGGAACGCATTGTGGCGCACTATGTTTCGGCTATCTGCCTAGTCGTCATGAGCCTGCTTGTCGTGAACCTCTAACGACGTCACCAGAAACTCGTTGCCGTGGGTGACCTCGACGTCGGCGCTCCCGCAGACCGGGCAGAGCAGCGACCACCGCGATTCGATCTCGGACTGTTGTGCGCAGGACCGGCATACCACCTCGGCGGCGATGAGCTCCAGCTCGAGCTCGGCGTCGGGCAGCGACTCGTACTGGCGGATCAGCGACCAGCAGAACTCCAGCGATTCGGGCACGACCTGGCGCAGTGCACCGACGCGAACCCGCACGATGTCCACGTGATGGCCCACCGCGTGTGGGCGCACGACGCCGGCGATCGCCTCGCACAGCGACAATTCATGCACCGTCTAATGGTGCCTCCGAAGTGGTGACCGCCGCCGCGTTATGCGTCTTGCCTGCGCCAACACCGCGCTGAAAAAGAGGGTTGCGTCGGCGCGACGAGCAGGACTACAGTCGCCGACGTGCGTGCACATCTCGTAGTAGCCAGTACCCGCAGCGGGGTCTGATCCAGACCGACCCCCCGCTGTGGGTCGGATGCTACTACCTGTCGGTCGCTTCCTCTGAGAAGAAAAGACCGGCACATGACACTCCCGACCACCACCGCGCCTCAGCGTTCCAGTATCGGTACGCGTATCTGCGACCGGTTCGACGCACCGCTGCCGCGCGGCATCCGCGAGGAGGCGAACGAGATGAGCTGGGAATCGGTCATCGCCGAATACGGGCACTGCGCAGGGCCATTGCGACTCGGGCACTGGGAATGCACCGATGTCCACCGTCCGGCCAGCAGGCTTGGTCCGCAGGCGCGTCACTACCAGGCCACCATCGCGATGGGCGACCGCATCACCACCTCGACGGCGGCGGCCGCAGGACCGGTGGCCGCCCTGACCGAGATGCTGCACAACCACGGTATCGCGCTGGAGATGCTCAGGTTCCATCAACTGCACTCCGGCGAGCACACCGCGACCTTCATCCGCGGGACCGACGGCATCCGCGCGCAATGGGCGGTGGGCTGGTCAGATGATTCGACGCTGTCGGCGCTGCGGGCGGTCATCGCCTGCGCAAACCGCCTCTGTGCTGACTGATCAGCGCGGCGGCCCGAGGATCACCTGCCCGTAGTCCTTGGCGCCCTGGGCCATCCGTTCCGGCGAGATCTGGAAACCGTCGGGGCGTGGTGTGGACCGGTCACGGCCCGAGTAGCGGAACATGCCTTCGATACCGGCCGGGGTGTTGATCATCAGCAGGTCCGCGGTGGCCGAGGTGATGCGGTAGGCGTGGGGGATATTCTTGGGCAGGAACACAATTCCGCCTTCGGCCAGTTCCATTTCCTGATCGTCGTGCCACACCAGGGCGGTGCCCTTGATGAGCATGAAGACCTCGTCTTCGCGGGTGTGCAGGTGATATGGCGGTGCCTCACCCCGGCTGACGTCGAACCGGCCCACCATCAATTGGCCGTCGGTCGCGGCCCCGTCGAGCAGCATGGCCAGCGTGCCGCCGTCGAGCCATTCGAGTTGTTGCTGCTGATCGGGTTGCGCCAGGTACGCCATGCTCATGAGCGACTCATCTCTGATGCGGAGAAATTCTTCCGCATCAGCTTACGTGCGCTCGGCGATCAGTGTCGGGTCACAGCGGACGCAGCACGATAGGCATGCCGTCGACGGGGACCGGCATGCCGCCGTAGTCGTAGGTCGGCTTGTATCCGGGGTGGGGAAGCTCCAGTCGGTACCGCCGCAGCAGACGGTGCATGACCGTCTTGATCTCCAGCTGGCCGAACACCATGCCGATGCACTTGTGCGCGCCACCGCCGAACGGGGCGAAGGCATAGCGGTGTTGCTTGTGCTCGTTGCGCGGCTCAGCGAAGCGCAGGGGATCGAACTTGTCCGGTTCGGTCCACAGCTCCTCGAGTCGGTGGTTGATCGACGGCCAGGTCATCACATTCGTGCCGGCTGGGATGAAGTACCCCAGCAACTCGGTATCGCGCACGGCCTGGCGGAAATTGAAGGGCAACGGTGTGACCATGCGCAGGCACTCGTTGATCACCAGGTCGTAGGTCTCCAGCTTCTCCAGCGACTCGAAGTCCAGCGGCCCGTCGCCGATCCTGGCCGATTCGTCGCGGCACCGCTCCTGCCACTCCGGGTTGGCCGCCAGGTGATAAGCCATCGTCGTCATCGTCGATGTCGAGGTGTCATGGGCCGCCATCATCAGGAAGATCATGTGGCTGACGATGTCCTCGTCGGTGAAACGCTGACCGTCCTCGTCCTCGGCCCGGCACAGCACGCTGAACATGTCGCTGGCGTCGCCGGCCCGCTTGTCGCCGATCCGCGCGTTGAAATAGTTCTCCAGCGTCTCCCGTGCCTTGATCCCGCGCCACCAGCTCAGCGGCGGTACCGGCTTGCGCACGATGGCATTACCCGCACGGGTGGTGGTGGTGAACGCACGGTTCACGGTGGTCACCAGTTCCCGGTCCTTGCCCGGTTCGTGTCCCATGAACACCACCGACGCGATGTCGAGGGTCAGTTCCTTGATGGCCGGGTAGAACAGGAAACGCTTGTCGTTGGCCACCCAGTCGTTGGCCAGCACCCGGCTGGAGACGGCGTCGATGTGGGAGACATAGCCCGACAACCGCGACCGGGTGAACGCCTCCTGCATGATCCGGCGGTGGAACATGTGGTCGTCGAAGTCGCGCAGCATCAGGCCACCTTCGAAGAACGGCCCGATCACCGGATCCCAGGCGCGTTGCGAGAAGTCCTTGTTGCGGTTGGAGAACACCGCCTGCGTCGCGTCGGGTCCTAGGGCCAGCACCGCAGGCAACACGGGGGAGAAGACGTAGTGCAGCGGTCCGTATTTGCGGTAGGTGTGCAGGACGAAGTCCGGGCCCCCACGAAACATCTCGATCATGTGGCCGAGCACCGGCAGGCCGCCGTCGCCCGAGATCGGCTTCAAGTCGCTGCCCGCCGGGGCCGGCGCCAGCGGGAACTGGTCCCATTCCCTGTCCAGTAGCCGCTTCTCGATCGCCCCCATACCGGGGATGGTGACCGGCGTGGGAGTGAGGCGGCGCTTGGCCTGGTCGAGCAGGTAACGGGGTGTACTGATCGTCGCCATCGGTGACTCCTCGCGGACTGAACACGGTGGTGGGCTGTGGCCTAGGCCACTGATGACATCCTCACGTCCAAACTTGACGCCTGTCAAGTTTCGTTCCGGTGTCGGCGTGGTGCAAGGTGGACTGGTGAGCGTCCAACCGCAGTCAGACGATGCCGAGCCGGCTCCCCGGCGCCGGGGTGACAAGCAGCGGCACGCCATCCTGACCGCAGTTCGCGAGCTGCTGCAGGAGCAGCCGTTCGCGGACCTGTCGGTCAGCACCATCAGCGATCGCGCCGGCGTCGCCCGGTCCGGCTTCTACTTCTATTTCGACTCCAAATACGCCGTGCTGGCCCAGATTCTCGGGGAAGTCCTGCAGGAGCTCGAGGAGCTGACGCACTACTTTGCACCTCGCGGCGCCGAGGAATCACCGTCGGAATTCGCCAAGCGGATGGTCGGCAGCGCTGCCCTGGTCTACGCGCACAACGATCCGGTGATGTCGGCCTGTAACGACGCCAGGAACACCGACGCCGAGATCCGCCACATTCTCGATCAGCAGATCGACACCGTCATCGATCAGATCATCACGATCGTCGAAGAAGAAAAGAAGGCCGGCACCGCCAATCCGATCAGCGAGGACATCCCCGCCTTGGTCCGCACGCTTGGAGTGACCACGGCGCTGATGCTCTCCGGGGATGCCACCTTCCTGGGTCCCGACGGGGACATCGGGCGCGCGGTGCGGGTGCTTGAGGCGTTGTGGCTCAACGGCTTGTGGGGCGGCACGGCCCACTGACCGGTACCTGCCCTCCTGAACCCGACGGTATCGTCACCGTCATGGCGCAGACGTTTGCGGGGAAGCGGTTCTTGCTGACGGGTGCGGCCAGCGGAATCGGCCGGGCGACGGCGCTGCGGTTGGCCGGCGAAGGTGCCGAGCTCTATCTGACCGACCGGGATGCCGCCGGGCTTGACCAGACCGTTGCGGACGTCCGCGCGTTGGGTGCCGACGTGCCTGCCTACCGGGCTCTCGACATCTCCGATTACGACGCCGTGGCGAAGTTCGCCGCCGATGTCCACGCCGCGCACCCGCCGATGGACGTCGTGATGAACATCGCCGGTGTCTCCGCGTGGGGCACGGTCGACCGCCTCACCCACCGGCACTGGCGGTCCATGATCGACACCAACCTGATGGGCCCGATCCACGTCATCGAGACGTTTGTGCCGCCGATGATCGCGGCCCGCCGGGGCGGTCACCTGGTGAACGTGTCCTCGGCCGCAGGCCTGGTGGCGCTACCGTGGCACGCCGCCTACAGCGCAAGCAAGTACGGCCTGCGCGGCCTGTCCGAGGTACTGCGGTTCGACCTGGCCAAGCATCGGATCGGCGTGTCGGTAGTGGTGCCGGGTGCCGTGCAGACCCCGCTGGTGCACACCGTCGAAATCGCCGGTGTCGACCGTGACCATCCGAAGGTCGCGCCGTGGATCGAGCGATTCAGCGGGCATGCGGTCTCACCCGAACACGTCGCGGCCAGGATTCTCGTCGGCGTGCAGAAGAACCGCTACCTGATCTACACCTCCCCGGACATCCGGGCGCTCTACCTGTTCAAGCGCACCGCCTGGTGGCCGTACAGCGTCGCGATGCGCCGGGTGAACGTCTTGTTCACCCGGGTACTTCGGCCCGCGACCAGCAGGCCGGTCAGCGCGAACCCCAATCCCACGCCGGAGTCGTAAGCAGGTTCTGTCCGACGATTTTCGTCTCTCCGTGGTCTTTGTAGATCTCCACCCGCGCGGTCTCGTCTTCGTCGGTGAGATTCAGCGCGTCGAGCAGGATTCGCGAATGGGTGACCACCACCAGCTGCGTCACGGCGGCGGTGGCCCGGATCAGAACGGCCAGCGGGGCGACCAGGTCCGGATGCAGGGATGTCTCCGGCTCGTTGAGCACCATCAGCGACGGTGGTCGGGGGCTCAGCAGAGCCGCGGCCCACAGCAGGAAACGTAGTGTGCCGTCGGAGAGTTCGGCGGTCCGCAACGACCGCAGCATTCCGGCCTGCCGCAGCTGCACGTCGAACAGCCCGTCGTTGACCGTCACCGACACGGTGGCGCCGTCGAACGCGTCGGCGACCGCGCGATGCAGGTCCTCTGCCCCGGCTCCGGCCTCGATGATTGTCTGGATGGCGGCCGCGAGATCGCTGCCATCGTCGGCGAGTACCGGGGTACGGGTGCCGACCTGCGGGTGGCGTGCGGCAGCGGCCGCGTCGACCCGGAATCCGTCGTAGAACCGCCACTCCCGCAGTCGATCCCGGACCGCGGCCAGCTCAGGAAGCTCACCGGCGTGGGCGAATTCCGCGAGCACGCTGCGATGGGTCGGCAGTGCCCTGGTGAGCTCGTCGAAACCGCGGCCGGACTCCGCGCGCACCTGAGCCAGCGATCCGGCCCGCTGCACCAGCGTCGAGCTGGGTCGCAGCACCGGGCCGGCGAACACCGCTTCCCGCTTGATCTCCGGGTCCCTGGTGAACTCGGAACGGATGCCGGCCATCTGAGGCAGTCCGAGGTCCACAAGATATCCGAAATCGTCTGCTGCATAACCCATCTGAAGGGCCACGGGGCCGGTTCGGGTGGTGCCCTCGGTTCTGCCGGTGCGACGGGCGCCTGCGAGGCTTTCGGGCCCGGCCCACAGCGCCGACTGCAGGCCGCCCTCACGGGCCAGTGAACCGATCGCCTCACCACGACCGCAATCGGCGAGCAGTCGCAGTGCCCGGTACAACGACGACTTACCGCTGCCGTTGGGACCGGTGATGACTGTGAGCTGCCGCAGCGGCAGCACGACATCGCGCAGGGACCGATAGCCGTGCACCGCGACGGTGGAGAGCATGCCCAGACGCTAGCTCAGGGCTCAGACAACTCCGGGCCGCCGGCCGTGGACCCTACTTGGCGGTGCGGTCGATCCCCAGCGCGTCGGTCATCGTGAAGAACAGGTCGGTCTGGTCGGTCAGCCCCACGACGTTGCCGGCCCGCGGGCCGAACGCCGCCAGGCGCACCTGCGTGCCGGTGTGCGTCTCGTCCTCGACGCCGACATCCGCAGAGGTCCCGTAGCTGACGATCATCGGAGCGTCGTCGGCGGTGGTCAGCACCCGGGTCAGGCCGGGATACATGATGTCGCGGACCCGTTCGATCGGCTGCCGGGAATCCTCGGCGAGACCTTGGAGATCCTCCTCGGTGTACTGCTCGACGATCTGGCTGGTGTGGCCGTGATCAGCCGTTGCGATGACCAGGGTGTTGCCGTCTTTCTTCGCGAACTCCAGTGCCTTCTGGATGGCGCCGTCGAGGTCGACGGTCTCGCCGATCTGCCCGCACGGATCCGCCGCGTGATCGCGCTTGTCGATCGAGGCGCCCTCGACCTGCAGGAAGAAGCCCTTGTCTGTCCCGGCCTGGCTGGTGGACAGCACGTCGATGGCCTTCTGCGTCATATCGGCCAGCACCGGCACATCAGCGGTGTGCTTGGGATTGGGCCCGCACTTGGCGGCCGGCTGCAGATAGCCCTGTCGCACCGCGGGTGCGCCGGTCCAACTGACCGGCATGTTGCCGTCGGCGAACAGCCCGAGTACCGGGGCGTCCTTGTCGGCCTTGGTGACACTCGCCAATTCGCTTGCCGTACGGACGATCTGGTAGCCGCGCTCCTTGGCCTGCGCCTCCAGTGTCTTACCCTGGTAGTCGCCGCCGGTGGCGGTCTGGTTGAAGGTCTCGAAACCGCCGCCCAAGGTGATGTCGGGCCGGGTTGCCAGCATCTGTTCGGTGACCGATCCCGGGCCACCCTTCTCCAGCGTCTCGTTCGGGCAGTCCTTGGCCATCTCCTCGGGGCCGTAGCAGTCCCGTTCGGTGATGTGGGAGAACAGCGAGGCGGGTGTCGCGTCCTGGATCTCCGAGGTGGTGACGTCACCGGTAGCGAAACCCTGGGTCTTGGCGAGCTCGAGGATAGTGGCGTGTTTGGCATCCTTGATGTCGATGCCGAGCGCGCCGTTGTAGGTCTTGGTCCCCGTCGTCCAGCCGGTGGCACTGGCCGCGGAGTCCGTGACGTAATTGGGCTTGCCGTCCTTGCGCAGCGCGTAGGTGGTGTACTGCCCGGTCAGTGGGAAGGCGTCGAGCCCGGCGAACGCGCCACCTGCGCCCATCGCGTAGTTGCGGGCTATGGTGATCTCCGAGTCGCCCATTCCGTCGCCGATCAGCAGGATGATGTTGCGGGCCTTGCCGTCGGAAATGTTGTTGCGCAAAGCATCTGACTGATCGCCTGGGAGCCGCCGGGCGCCGCCGTTGGTCGAGATATCGCCGGTGGCGGAGCGCGTCACAGTGTCGCCGGCGGAGCTCTTCTTCTCATCGCTACTACAGGCAGTCAACGGCAGGATCGCCACCGCGCCGATGACCACTGCCGCCTTGACATACCTGTTGACCGCCACGTTCGCTCCTCGTTCGCTGTGCATCGCCTGGCAGAGTGAACGTGATCGTGGTGAACGGTGGTTGACCGCTGGGCTACTGCGGCATGGCAAGTTCGAGCCGCACTCCGAGAAGCCGGACCGGCCGGTCCAGATCGAAGAGGCCGAGCACCGCCAGCGCGGCGGCGGTGATCACGTCGCTGTCGGTGCTGGGTCGGGTCAGCTTGCGGATCTTGGTCCTGGTGTAGAAGGTGCTGGTCCGCACGGTGACCGCGACTCGCGTGACGATGCGCTCCTGCTCGACGACCTCACCGAGCGCCTGTCGCGCCAACTGTTCAATGGCAGTGGCCATTTCGGCGCGATCGGTGAGATCGGCGGGAAACGTCACGACGTGGCTGCGCGAGCGCGGTATCCAGGGTTCGGCGCTGACGTCGGTGTCGCCACCACCTTTGGCGAGCAGCAGCAGCCACAGGCCGGCTCTCGGACCGAATGCCGAGGTGAGGGTCTCGGCATCGGCGTAGGCGAGTTCGCGGACCGTCGTGATATCCATCGCGGCCAGCTTTGTCGTCGTCTTGGGCCCGACGCCCCAGAGTGCATCGACGCAGCGGGAACCCATCGTGTCCATCCAGTTGGTGTCGGTGAGGGTGAAGATGCCTGCCGGCTTGGCGAAGCCGGTGGCAACCTTGGCGCGTTGTTTGTTGTCGCTGATGCCTACCGAACAGGACAGCCCCGTCGCCTCCTCGATCACGGAGCGAACCCGTTCGGCCAGAGTGACCGGATCCTTGGTGTGCGCGCCGAGGTAGGCCTCGTCCCAGCCCCACACCTCCACCGGATAGCCGAGGTCGCGCAGCAGTCCCATCACCTCCGCCGAGGCGGCGTCGTAGGCCTCAGGATCCGAGGGCAGGAACACCACGCCCGAATCGGCAGGGCAGCGTCTGGCGGCGGCGCGTAACGGCATGCCCGCGTGGATGCCGAATGCGCGGGCTTCATACGACGCGCAGGTCACCACCTTGCGCGGTTCCTGCGGATCACCGTTGCCACCGACGATGACGGGCTGCCCGACGAGCTCGGGCCGACGGCGCAATTCGACCGAGGCCAGGAACTGGTCCAGGTCCACATGCAGTATCCAGTGCGGGATCTCGTCGGTTTCGGCTAGTGTCCGCACAGTTTGCGCGCGAGGCTCTCCCATGCGTCTCCGAGTTGGTCGAGGGTCTGGCCGCGGTCGACGAGTTGATGCTGGATGTAGTCGGGGTCGAGCAGTGCCAGCAGAGCGTCGACTTGGGCGTCGATGTTGCCGGTGGTGCCCGCCGCTTGCAGTAGCACGTAGACATGCCGCCGCAACACCATCGCAGGCGGACCGTACCGGCTCTGCGGGTCGCGGTTGGCCGCGGACAGCAGCTCCCGGTGGGTGTGGGCGAAGTGCAGGCGCTGCTGCCCGAATGCGATGAGTCTTTCCAGCGGCGGAGCTTCGGGGCCGAGGGGTGGGGGGCCGAACAGGAAGGCCTGCTGGTTGGCCTTTTCGTCCTCGTCGAGCAGCACCAGCATCAGCCCGGCCCGACTGCCGAACCGGCGGAACACCGTGCCTTTTCCCACCCCGGCGGCGCTGGCGATGTCGTCCATCGTCACCGCCTCTGCGCCGTGCGCGGCGACCAGCCGGCGGGCGGCGTCGAGTAGCAGCGCGCGGTTGCGTGCGGCATCGATCCGCTCGGGGCCGTGCTCCTGCGGGCCGGACACATCCGTTACCGGCAATTGCCCCGGCGGTCCGACAACGCTCACCAGTGCACTTTAACGCAGCCGGAACAAAGCGGACTATAGTCCGGTTGATCGATGTGAAGATCGGACCACCCACCAGGTCCACGCAATAGAAAGGGAGCTCCCAGATGTCCGATATCCAGGTGATGGCGCTAGTGGGAAGTCTGCGGGCGGCATCGGTGAACCGCCAGCTGGCCGAACTGGCGGCCGAGCATGCCCCCGACGGCGTGACGGTGACGATCTATGACGGCCTCGGCGATCTGCCGTTCTACAACGAAGACCTCGACACCGCCGATGCCCCGGCCTCCGTGGTGGCAGTCCGGGCCGCGGCCGCTGCCGCCGATGCAGTCCTGGTGTTCACCCCCGAGTACAACGGCAGCATCCCGGGTGTGTTGAAGAATGCCATCGACTGGTTGTCCCGGCCCTTCGGGATGGGCGCCCTCAAAGGCAAGCCGCTAGGGGTGGTCGGATACGCACACGGGCAGTACGGCGGGGTGTGGGCGCATGACGAAACGCGCAAGTCCTTCGGTATCGCAGGTTCTCAGGTGGTCGAGTCGATCAAGCTCTCGATTCCGGGTACCGCGTTCGACGGCAAGCACCCGCGCGAGAGTGCCGAGGTGGTCGAGAGCGTGCGCGCCGCCGTGGACACACTCGTCGCGTCCGTCGCCGACCCAGTCGGCTGAGTCGGGCCGTCAGCGCATTACTGGCAGCGGTCTTCGTTTGCCGTCCGGCTGCGAGCTGGACGCGAAATCGTCACCGGACGGCAACTGCTCGGACGTGACCAGGGGTCAGCGGGGGTGCTGCGACGGGCGGGCGTGGCGGATCCCGGGTTTTGACTTTGCTGCGCTGCTAGAGAGCGAGCGCGCACGACACGGCCCAGCCGAAACGTGTCGGACCCTTCTGGTAGAGCAGGACCGTACGGCACGAAGCGCCCACGCCAGGAGCGTGACACGCCGAGACGCAACGACACACCGATCCCACCTGGTAATTTCATGAATGTTATTAAGACCCATCTTGTGTGTGTTCTACTTATGGGGCACAACATCTAGTGCCAAGGCGGGTTAGGCCAGCAATGGAAGGTCTACGAAGTCAAGGCGACTGTCAAGGCGGCCGAGGGGATGTTCTTCCTCGGTTCGAGCGTTGACAGACAAGTAGTCGTCGACCGGTCGAGTCACTAGGCAGTGCAGCGCAACAACGACTCAACACCGTCCAATATTGCTTCGCTGGGGAAGGTCGAACCAATATGAGCATCACCGTCTACACCAAGCCCGCCTGCGTGCAGTGCAATGCCACCTACAAGGCGTTGGACAAGCAGGGCATCGAGTACAACATCGTCGACATCACCATGGACCCCGAGGCCCGCGATTACGTGATGGCCCTGGGTTACCTGCAGGCTCCCGTCGTGGTGGCAGGCAATGACCACTGGTCGGGTTTCCGGCCGGATCGCATCAAGGCCCTCGCCGGCGCCGCACTGACTGCCTAGTCACCACTGCGCCGGGCGGGGCAGAACGTTCACCGGGAGAATCGCGATGACCAACCTCGTCTATTTCTCCAGCGTTTCGGAGAACACCCACCGCTTCGTCCAGAAACTCGACATTCCCGCCATCCGTATTCCGCTCCGCGAGCGCATCGAAGTTCATGCGCCCTACGTGCTGGTGTTGCCGACCTACGGCGGTGGCCACGCGAACGGACCCGATCCTGAAGCCGGGGGATACGTCCCCAAACAGGTCATCGCATTTCTGAACAACGAGCACAACCGGTCGCTGATCCGCGGCGTCATCGCCGCGGGCAACAGCAACTTCGGCGCTGAGTTCGGCTATGCCGGTGACGTCATCTCCCGCAAGTGCGGGGTCCCGTATTTATATCGATTTGAGCTGATGGGCACCGAGGACGACGTCTTCGCCGTCCGTTCGGGCTTGGAAGACTTCTGGAAGGAACAGACGTGTCACCCACCGTCACAGCTGCAGAGCCTGTAGCCGCCCGCAGCGCATCGCAGGCCAGCGAGATGGACTACCACGCCCTCAACGCGATGCTGAACCTGTACGACGCCGACGGCAAGATCCAGTTCGACAAGGATCGCGAAGCGGCCAATCAGTACTTTCTGCAGCACGTCAACCAGAACACGGTGTTCTTCCACAACCAGGACGAGAAGCTCGACTACCTGGTCAAGGAGAACTACTACGAGCGTGAGGTGCTCGACCAGTACTCGCGCAACTTCGTGAAGTCCCTGCTGGACCGGGCATACGCCAAGAAGTTCCGCTTCCCGACCTTCCTCGGCGCGTTCAAGTACTACACCTCTTACACGCTGAAGACGTTCGACGGAAAGCGCTACCTCGAGCGGTTCGAGGACCGCGTCGTCATGGTGTCCCTCACCCTGGCCGCCGGAGACACCTCGCTGGCCGAGAAGCTGCTCGATGAGATCATCGACGGCCGGTTCCAGCCGGCCACCCCGACATTCCTCAACTCGGGTAAGAAGCAGCGCGGTGAACCCGTGAGCTGCTTCCTGCTGCGCATCGAGGACAATATGGAGTCCATCGGGCGCTCCATCAACTCAGCGCTGCAGCTGTCCAAGCGCGGCGGCGGAGTTGCCTTGCTGCTGAGCAACATTCGTGAGCACGGCGCACCGATCAAGAACATCGAGAACCAGTCCTCGGGCGTCATCCCGATCATGAAGCTGCTGGAGGACTCCTTCTCCTACGCCAATCAACTCGGTGCGCGCCAGGGTGCCGGTGCGGTGTACCTGCATGCGCATCACCCCGACATCTACCGCTTCCTCGACACCAAGCGGGAGAACGCCGACGAGAAGATCCGGATCAAGACGCTGAGCCTGGGCGTGGTGATCCCGGACATCACCTTCGAGCTCGCCAAGAACAACGAGGACATGTATCTGTTCTCGCCGTATGACGTCGAACGCGTCTACGGGGTGGCGTTCGCCGACATCTCGGTGACCGAGAAGTACTACGAGATGGTCGACGACGCCCGGATCCGCAAGACCAAGATCAAGGCGCGCGAGTTCTTCCAGACCCTGGCCGAGCTGCAGTTCGAGTCCGGCTACCCGTACATCATGTACGAGGACACGGTGAACCGGTCCAACCCGATCGCAGGCAAGATCACCCACAGCAACCTGTGCTCGGAGATCCTGCAGGTGTCGACACCGTCGCTGTTCAACGATGATCTGTCGTATGCCAAAGTGGGCAAGGATATTTCGTGCAACCTCGGCTCGCTCAACATCGCCAAGGCGATGGACTCGCCTGATTTCGCGCAGACCATCGAGATCTCCATCCGGGCGTTGACCGCGGTGTCCGATCAGACCCACATCTGGTCGGTACCGTCAATCGAGCAGGGCAACAACGACTCCCACGCCATCGGGCTGGGTCAGATGAACCTGCACGGCTACCTCGCTCGCGAGCGGATTCTCTACGGCTCCGAAGAGGGAATCGACTTCACTAACATCTACTTCTACACCGTGCTCTACCACGCGCTGCGTGCCTCGAATCTCCTTGCCGTGGAGCGGGGTAGGGCCTTCGGTGGATTCGAGAACTCCAAGTACGCGTCAGGGGAGTTCTTCGACAAGTACACCGATCAGGTCTGGGAGCCCGCCACCGGGCGGGTGCGCGAGCTGTTCTCCGAGGCCGGTATCCACATCCCGACCCAGGACGACTGGAAGCGGCTCAAGGAATCGGTGCAGGAGCACGGCATCTACAACCAGAACCTGCAGGCCGTCCCGCCGACCGGGTCGATCTCCTACATCAACCATTCGACATCGTCGATCCACCCGGTGGCGAGCAAGATCGAGATCCGCAAGGAAGGCAAGATCGGGCGCGTCTACTACCCGGCGCCCTACCTGACGAACGACAACCTGGAGTACTACCAGGACGCGTACGAGATCGGCTACGAGAAGATCATCGACACGTATGCCGCTGCCACCCAACACGTCGACCAGGGCCTGAGCCTGACGCTGTTCTTCAAGGACACCGCCAATACTCGCGAGGTCAACAAGGCGCAGATCTACGCCTGGCGCAAGGGGATCAAGACGCTGTACTACATCCGGCTACGTCAGATGGCCTTGGAGGGCACTGAAGTGGAGGGTTGCGTCAGCTGCATGCTCTAGGGGCCGTGACAATCCGCCGTGCGGAGGTTGACGACCGCGAACGGCTAACTCCGCTGATTCGGGAGTTCTACGCAATCGACGGTCACGAGTACGACTCAGCACGCGTCGAGTCGGGCCTGATACCGCTGCTTCGTGACGACCGACACGGTCAGGTGTGGATCGTCGAGGATGAGGGTTCAGCGGTCGGGTACGCAGTCGTTGCGTGGAGCTGGTCGTTGGAGTCAGGCGGCCTCGACTGCATCCTCGACGAGGTCTACGTCCGGACGCGTGGGGGTGGACTCGGTGGCGAGCTGCTCGAGCACGCTGTCCGGGAAGCAAGCGCCTTCGGCGCTGCGGTCATTTTTTTGGAGACCGAGCGTCCGAACAATGGCGCTCGCCGTTTCTACACACGGCACGGATTCGAGGCCGAGGATTCCGTCTGGATGATGCGACGTATCGCGCGGTAGCCGACGTCCGCGGTTCCAGGCTAGCTCTCGCGAGCCCGATCCGCCTGCACGGCCTTCAGACGGCGCTCCTCGCGTAGCACGCTCTGGTAGCTCTCGCGTTCGGTGGCGAGCCATTCCGGCTTGTCCTCGAGCAACGCATTGATCTGCTCGGTGGTCAACGCTTCGGTGACGCCGCCGCGCGCGAGGCCGCCGATCGACACGCCCAGCTTGGCTGCCACCAGGTTCTTCGGGTGCGGCCCGTCCTTGCGGAGGTCCTTGAGCCACTGCGGCGGGTCGGCCTGCAGGGCAGCGAGCTCGGCGCGGGTGATCGCGTTTTCCTGGAACTCCGGGGGTGTCGCGGGCAGGTACACGTCCAGCTTCTTCGCCGCCGTGGCGGGTTTCATGGACTGCGCGTCTGGCCTGCTCATGGCTTGAGCTTATCGGTAGCCTGAGGCGGTGACTCCGCTCCGCCTCACCGTCGGGTACGTCCCCGGTGTAACGCCCGCGAAGTGGGCCCGGACCTGGGCGGAACGTCATCCCGAGGTTCCACTGCGGTTACATGCCGTCGCCGCGGCCGTCGCCGCCGACGCGTTGCGGACCGGCACCATCGACGTGGCGCTGCTCCGGCCGCCGGCCGACACACCTGGGCTGGCCGTCATCACCCTCTATCAGGAGACGACGGTGGTCGTGGTGCCCACGGACCACCTGCTCAGCGCCGCCGACGAGGTGACCGTCGCGGACCTCGACGAACAACCGATTCTGACCCCACTCGACGATGTCGTGGGCTGGGTGCCCTGCCCGGGTGTTCAAGTCGATCACCGACCCGAAACCACCAAGGATGCAACAGAACTCGTCGCTGCGGGGCTCGGCGCGCTCATCGTTCCGCAGTCATTGGCGCGGCTGTATCACCGTAGGGACCTGACATACCGCCCGATCGCCGACGCGCCCACGTGCCCCGTGGCACTCGCCGTCCCCGCGGGGCGGCAGCCGGAACTGGTCGAGGAGTTCATCGGCATTGTGCGCGGCCGCAAACCCGGTTCGTCGCGCGGGCAGGCCCAGTCGGCACCGAAACGCACCGCACGGGAGAAGACCCTCGCCAAACAGGCGGCCCGCGCCGCTTCGGGCAAGGTCGCCCGCAGGCCGGGCCGGGCCGGGCGCGGTGGACGTTAACGGACAGGTGGCCCCACGCTCGGCGACGGCGCTCAGAACTTGTGCTGCGGGCCCTGCGCCTTCTTGTACATCGACTTCAGCACCACATCGCGGAAGCGGGCATTGTCGATCAGCTTGATGCCGGCATTCGCGAGCTTCGGCTGACCGAGGAGCTTGTGGAAGTAGCGGCCGCGCTTGTACTCCCGGCCCCACGCCGCTTCCATCCGCTGCGCGTAGTTGGTGAAGTCGTCCGGTCCACCGTTCTGGAGCGCAGCCATGGCGCATTCACCCGCCGCGAGGCCGGACTCCAGCGCCTTGGAGATGCCGGCGCCGCTGGCCGGCTTGCCGGCACCGAGGGAGTCGCCGGTGAACAGCACGCCCGGACGCCACGGCGGCCAGGCGGTGAAGCCCATCGGCAGCCGCCACGCCCGCACGCCCTTGGCCTTCTTCAGGTCGTCGATCTTGGGGAGATCCCATTCCCGGGGCAGCGTCTCCATGAACTGGCCCATGAACTGGGTGGCGTTGATCTGCTGCCACTTCTTGTAGCTGTTCACGTAGCCCAAGCCGATGTTGATCTGGCCGCCGCCGAAGGGGAAGACCCAGCCGTAGCCGGGCAACTGGTCGCCTTCGAACGCCAGTTTGAGGTAGATCTCCAGCATGTTGGAGTCGGGCCGATTGGCCGGCATCTCCGCGCGGATCGCGATCGCCGAGTAGCCGTTGTACTCCGAGTCCATCTTCATTGCCCGCTTGATGGGGGAGTAGGCGCCGTCGGCGGCGATCACCGCGTCGGCGGATACCGTCTCGCCACCTTTGAGGGTGACCCCGGTGACTCGGCCGCGGGTGTCCTGCACCGGGCCGATGACTTCGGCGCCTTCGCGGATCTCGGCACCCGCTGACCCTGCGTGCCGAAGCAGAATGGTGTCGAGTTCGGGTCGTCGCGCGACGTAGCCGTGATCGGGCATTCCCGGGCGGGTCGGGAAACTGAGATCCCACTCGCTGGGGCTGAAGACCTTGACGCCGTCGACGCGATGGAACTTGTTAAGTTCTTCGCCGAGGCCCATTTTCTGCAGGTAACTGACGGCGCGTGCGGTCAGTCCGTCCCCGCAGGGTTTGTCGCGGGGAAACTCGGCCTTGTCCAGCACCACGACACGTGCACCGGTCTGGGCCGCTTGCCACGCCGCAGCCGCTCCGGCTGGTCCCCCGCCGACGATGGCGAGGTCAAATCGCTGGGTCACAAGCGTTCATGGTACCGACGGGGCCGCTACGAGTCTTGTTACGCCTGCGACAAATTCTGCCTCGGCACCCCAATTGAGTTACCGGTCAAGGGTATTGGCGCGAAGTGACAGAAATGTGACCAGCACGACATCGCGGATGATTCCGGCGTTGAGCGCGGTCTTCGCAGGTCAGGGGCTGCTGGGCGGGTACAGTGCTGACCGTGCGGAGAGGGCCACGGGTGATACGACCCAGCGGGGAAGTCGGGGTCAAGGTCGACGCCCGCAGTGAACGGTGGCGCGAGCACCGCAAGAAGGTTCGCGCTGAGATCGTCGACGCGGCGTTTCGGGCCATCGATCGACTGGGGCCGGACCTTAGTTTGCGCGAGATCGCCGAGGAGGCCGGTACCGCCAAGCCGAAGATCTATCGTCATTTCACCGACAAGTCCGATCTGTTCGGTGCCATCGGTGAACGGTTGCGCGACATGCTGTGGGCCGAGATCTTCCCGGTGATCAACCTCGCCACCGACTCCGCCAAGGACGTCATCCAGCGCAGTGTCGAGCAGTACGTCTATCTGGTGGACGCCCACCCCAACGTGTTGCGGTTCGTCATCCAGGGTCGGTTCCCCGAACAGTCGGACTCCACGGTCAGGGCGGTCAACGAGAGTCGCGAGATCACCCTGGCGATGGCCGAGATGTTCAACAACGAACTGCGGGAAATGGAATTGGACCGCGCGGCAATCGAATTGGCTGCCTTTGCCACCTTCGGAACGGCGGCTTCGGCGACGGATTGGTGGTTGGGATCGCGGCCAGACACCCCCCGCCGGATGCCCCGCGAAGATTTCATTGCCCACCTGAGCACGATCATGCTCGGTGTCATCAACGGAACCACCGCCTTGCTCGGGATCAAGATCGATCCCGAGCTCCCCATTCACAAGGCGGTGCCGCGGGAGCACTCCGTCGGCTAGCTGGGCTCAGCTTTCGGTCTGGCCGCCCTTGACGAACAGGGCCAGGACCGCGCCGACGCCTGCCGCCGCTGCGGCGACGATCACCGAGGTGTGCAGTCCGGCCATGAACGCATTCTGGCTGCCGGTCACGATGGCGTGCGTCAGCGCCGCCGGCGCGCCGGGAACCGGCGGTGTCGCACCCTGGGCGACGAGTTCCTTGGCGGCGGTCAGCTGGCTGACCACCGGTGTCGGCACACCGGCGGTGGTCAGTTCCCCGGTGAGAACCGAACCCACCCGGCTGGAGAGCACCGAGCCCAGGATCGTGGTCCCGAGCACCCCGCCGAGCTGTACAGCAGTGCTCTGCAGGCCGCCGGCCACACCGGCGTCGTCGACGCTGGCGTTACCGATGATCGCGTCCGAGCTGGCCGTCAGCACCAGGCCGATGCCCGCACCCAGCAGCATGAATGCCGGCCAGAGGGCGTTGTAGCCGGAAGCGGCCGTCAGATTCGAGAGCAGAACCAGCGCGACCGCGACGGCCGCCAGACCGCCGACCATCGCCGGGCGCGGCCCGAACTTCTGGGTCAGCACGCCGGACAGCGGTGCCATCACCATCAGCGCCGCGCTGAGCGGCAGTGTCCGGACGCCGGCCTCGACCGGGCTCATGCCTTGGATGTTCTGCAGGAACAGCGTCATAAAGAACAACGTGCCGAACAGCGCGAAGAAGTTGATCACGACGACCGCGGTACCGATCGACAGCGAGCGGTTCGCGAACAGGTGCATGGGCAGCACCGGGGAGGCGGTGCGCAGCTCGATCAGGACGAACACCGCAAGCAGCACCAGCCCGGCCAGGATGATGCCGAGGGTGGATGCGGCCAGCCAGCCCCAGTTCTGGGCCTTGATCAGGCCGAAGACGACGAGGAACAGCCCGCCTGAGAGTGCGGCGATTCCGGGGACGTCCAGACCGTGGCCCTGGTGGCTGCGGCTCTCGACGATGGCCAGCGCACCGATGACCAGTGCGGCGACGCCGATCGGGGCGTTGATGTAGAACACCGACTCCCAGTTGACGTGCTCGACCAGCAGGCCGCCGACGATCGGGCCTGCCGCGATCGATGCACCCGTCGCGGCGCCCCAGATGCCGACAGCGGTATTGAGCTTCTCGGCGGGGAAGGTGTTGCGGATGATCGCCAGGGTGCTGGGCATCAGCAACGCGCCGAACACGCCCTGGACCGCGCGCAGCGCGATGACGCCCGCGACGCTGCCGACGAGGCCGATGCCGATCGATGCCACGGCAAAGCCGATGACGCCGATGAAGAAGACGTTGCGACGCCCGAAGCGATCGCCGAGCTTGCCGCCGAAGATCAACAGCGCGGCCAGCGCGAGCATGTAGGAATCGGTTATCCACTGCAGATCCGCAAGCGAGGCGTGCAGATCGACGGCGATATGCGGGTTGGCGATCGCCACCACCGAGGCGTCCAGGCCGACCATGATGACGCCGATCGACACGGCGGCCAGCGTCCACCAGGGATTGCCGCGGATGCCGCGGTTGGTGTGACCGCGGTCGAGGTTGAGGGTTTCCACTGACATCAGATGTGCTCCGTTTCGACTAAGTGGAGGAGTCCCACCACTTACTGCGAGCGACGTTACGCCTAACTGGATGACACCCTCCACTTGTGCGACTAGGCTGGACGTGTGATTTCACGCGCAGCGGCGCGGCAGAAGCGACCGGCACCACCTTCGGGGTCCCCGAAACTGCGCGCTGACGCCGCGCTCAACCGGGACCGGATCCTCGACGCGGCCGCCACCCTGTTCGCCGACCGCGGCATCTCCGTCCCGCTGGAAGAGGTCGCCCGGCAGGCTGGAGTCGGGGTGGCCACGCTCTACCGGCGGTTTCCGGCCCGCGCCGACCTTGCCGCCGCCATCTTCGAGCGCAACATCTCCCGCTATACCGACGCCGTCGACCGTGCCGTTGCGGATCCGCAGGCCGGTAACGGGTTTGGTGAGCTGGTCATCGAGCTGTGCCGCCTGCAGGCCGCCGACGCCGGTCTGCGGGAACTGCTCACCACCGCGTTTCCGGCCAGCAGCGTCATTGAACGCACCGTTGCGGAATCCGCCGAGAAACTCCGGGAACTGATCGCGCGCGGACAGCGCGAAGGCAGCCTGCGTCCGGACCTGGCAGTCGCCGACGTCGGGGTGATGCTGCTGGCCAACGCAGGTGTGGTGGGCGCGACGGCGGGCTCGGCACCCGAGGCGTGGCGCCGGTTCGCGGCACTGATTGTCGACGCCTGCAGTACGGCGCCGTCGAGCGGTCCGCTACCTCCTGCGCCGCCGGAGGACCGGCTGCGTCGTTCGATAGCCAACCTGCCGGCCTGAACCCATTACCCGGTACCCGCGTTCCCAGGTACCGTTGGCGCCATGACTGACACGCAGCCGGTGCACACCCGCGCGCTGATCATCGGCTCTGGTTTCTCCGGCCTCGGCATGGCGATTGCGCTGCAGAAGCAGGGCTTCGGCGCTGAAGATTTCGTCATCCTGGAGAAGGCCGACGAGATCGGCGGAACCTGGCGCGACAACATCTATCCCGGGTGCGCCTGCGATATCCCGTCGCATATGTACTCGTTCTCGTTCGAGCCCAAGCCGGACTGGCGGCACATGTGGTCGTTCCAGCCGGAGATCTTCGACTATCTCAAGGGCGTGACCGACAAATACCGGCTGCGGCCCCACATCCGATTCGGCTCGCATGTGGATCGCGCGCACTGGGATGCCGAGGAGATGCGCTGGCATGTGTTCACCAAAGACGGTCGCGAATTCGTGGCGCAGTTCCTGGTCTCCGGCGCGGGGGGATTGCATATACCGCTGATCCCGGAAATCCCCGGTGCGGGCGAATTTGCCGGTGTGGCATTCCATTCCGCGCAGTGGGACCCGACGGTCGACATCGCGGGCAAGCGCGTCGCGGTGATCGGAACCGGGGCCAGCGCGATCCAGATCGTGCCCGAGATCGTGCGCGATGTCGCGCAGCTGCAGCTTTATCAGCGCACCCCGGCGTGGGTTATGCCGCGGCCGAACAACCCCATCCCGGAACGGCTGCGGCAGATCTTCACCCGGGTGCCCGGAACCCGCG
This sequence comes from Mycolicibacterium komossense, assembly GCF_025822605.1. GTDB lineage: Bacteria > Actinomycetota > Actinomycetes > Mycobacteriales > Mycobacteriaceae > Mycobacterium > Mycobacterium komossense. The sequence goes on from NZ_JACKTY010000033.1 coordinate 186,132, forward strand.
CGCTGATGCGCGCGGGGATCTACTGGATCCACGAGAGCGTCGGCTTCGCGATGACCCGCCAACCCCGACTGCTGACCATCGGCGAATGGCTGGGCAAGTGGAACATCCGGCGCAGCATCAAGGATCCCGAACTGCGCCGCAAGCTCACCCCCGACTATCGGGCCGGTTGCAAGCGAATCCTGAACTCCGACAAGTACTACCGTGGGATCGCCAACCCCAAGACCGAGGTGATCACCGATCGGATCGAGCGGTTCACCGCTGACGGGATCGTCACCGCCGATGGAGTTGAGCGTCCCGTCGACGTGGTGGTCTTCGCCACCGGGTTCCACGTCACCGATTCCTACACATACGTCGACATCAAGGGGCCCGACGGCGAGGACCTCGTCGACCGGTGGAACCGCGAAGGCATCGCGGCGCTGCGGGGGATTGCCGTCGCGGGCGTGCCGAACCTGTTCTTCTTGCTGGGCCCGAACACGGCGCTCGGTCACAACTCGGTGGTCTTCATGATCGAATCGCAGATCCGCTACATCGCCCAGGCGATCGCCGCCGTGGACCGCGCGGGCGTGCAGGCACTGAGCCCGACCCGGGCCGCGCAGGACCGCTACAACGCCGAACTGCAGGAGCAGCTCGGCGGCACGGTGTGGAGTACCGGTGGCTGCCAGAGCTGGTACCTCGACGAGCACGGGGTGAACCGCACCCTGTGGAGCGGGATGACGTGGCAGTACTGGCTGGCCACCCGGTCGCTGGATGTCACCGAATACCAGCTTCTCGGCTCGGGTGCGAACGCCGGCTGACAAACTCGGGCGACACAACGTGTTGTGTTGCGGCGTCTCGTCGCCCCCCAGTTGTAGTGTTGCGGACACTAGCTCGACAATCACATTTCGCACAGTTAAAGGGGTTCCCGGTGTCCGATGGAATGAAGCTGATCGACCGCGTATCGGCCATCAACTGGAACCGCCTGCAGGACGATAAAGACGCCGAGGTGTGGGACCGGCTGACCGGCAATTTCTGGTTACCGGAGAAGGTCCCGGTGTCCAACGACATCCCGTCGTGGGGCACGCTGACCGCCCACGAGAAGCAGCTCACCATGCGGGTGTTCACCGGACTGACGCTGCTGGACACCATCCAGGGCACCGTCGGTGCCGTAAGCCTCATCCCCGATGCTCTGACGCCGCACGAGGAAGCCGTCTACACCAACATCGCGTTCATGGAGTCGGTGCACGCCAAGAGCTACAGCAACATCTTCTCGACGTTGTGCTCGACGGTCGAGATCGACGAGGCCTTCCGCTGGTCGGAGGAGAACGTCAACCTACAGCGCAAAGCCGAGATCGTGATGAACTTCTACAAGGGCGACGATCCGCTCAAGCGCAAGGTGGCCTCGACGCTGCTGGAGAGCTTCCTGTTCTACTCCGGCTTCTATCTGCCGATGTACTGGAGCAGCCGGGCCAAGCTGACCAACACCGCCGACATGATCCGGCTGATCATCCGCGACGAAGCCGTCCACGGCTACTACATCGGCTACAAGTTCCAGAAGGGGCTGGCGCTGGCGGATGAAGTTCGCCAGGCCGAGCTCAAGGACTACACCTATGACCTTCTCTACGAGCTCTACGAGAACGAGGCGGAGTACACCCAGGACCTCTACGACGAGGTCGGCCTGACCGAGGACGTCAAAAAGTTCCTGCGCTACAACGCCAACAAGGCGCTGATGAACCTCGGCTATGAGGCGCTCTTCCCGAAAGAGGAGACCGACGTCAACCCGGCGATCCTGTCGGCGCTGTCACCGAACGCCGACGAGAACCATGACTTCTTCTCGGGCTCCGGTTCGAGCTACGTCATCGGCAAGGCCGTCAACACCGAAGACGAGGACTGGGAGTTCTAGAGCTCTGCTGCCGAAGACGACGAACGGGCGCAAATACCAAGGTATTTCGCGCCCGTTCGGTCGTCTTGGCAAGAGCCCTCAGACCCGTTCGTGGGTGTCTTCCATGACGGTGCGCCCGATCTCGGCGTAGACCGCCGGCTTGGCCGAACGCAGCCATAAGGCATAGCCGAGCCCGATCACGAACGCCGCCAGGATCATGTACGGCGCCACCTTGAAGACGTCCGACTTCGCGGCCAGCCCGGCCGCGAACTCCCGGTTGTCCCACAGCAGCCACACCACGTAGATCATCGCCACTCCGCCGATCAGCGGGCAGATCAGTGTGGTGATCACGTTGCCGCGGTGCGTCTTTCGCACCCAGAAGTACCAGATCACCGCGGCCGAGCAGATGGCCTGGACGAGCAGGATGGCGGCAGTGCCGATCAGGGCCAGCAGGCCGTAGATGTTGACGTACGGCACCAGTGCCGGGGTGTCGACGGGTGTGCCGTTGGCATCAGGCACCTGCACCGCGGTGAAGAACGCGAACGCCAGCACGATCAGCAGCGTGATCACGCTCTGGATCGTCGAGGCGATGTAGGGCGAACCGTGCTTGGGATGAGTGTTGCCGATGGTGTTCTTCACCTTGTCCGACGGGATCTCGCGACCCAGGGCGAACAGATAGCGCGACGCGGCGTTGTGGAATGCCAGGGCGCAGGCGAAGGAACCGATCACCAATAGGGCCTTGTAGATATCCAGGAGTACGCCGCCCAGGTTGCTCTGCACGAGGTTGAAGAAGAGGTCCAGCGGAGAGGCGCTGATCGACGCCTCCACCGAGGTTTTCGCGCCGTTGCCTGCGATGACCATCGCCGAGATGAAGGTGTAGAAGAGGCCCAGACCGACCACCGCGATGATGGTGGCCCGCGGGATGATCTTCTTCGGGTTGCGGGATTCCTCGCCGTAGACCGCGGTGGTCTCGAAACCCACCCACGACCAGAAGGCGAAGAACAGGCCGATGGCCATCGAGCCGGCCGCGGCCGCCGTGCCGAACGCTCCCGCCGGCAGACTCTCGAACGCATTGTTCAGCAGCACAGTCTGATTCAGCATGAACCCGTCGGGGCCGCCGCCTTTGAAGATCACGGTGAACGCCAGCGCGAAGAGGATGAGCACTTCTGCGGTCAGGGTGACACCGAGGATGGCCGCCGTCAGGCTGATGTCGAAGTAGCACAGCAGCGCGATGGCCACGATCGCGACGATGGCGATCACCAGCCAGGGGATGTTCACCTTGAAGATCGTGTTGAGGGCGTCATTGGCGAAGTACGCGCAGCCGCCGATCAAGGATCCTTCGAAGACGACGTAGGCGAAGGTGGCCAGCACGCCGCTGGCCATTCCCCAGACCTGGCCCAGGCCATGCGAGATGAATCCGTAGAAGGCCCCGGTGGTGGTGATGTGCCTGGCCATCGCGACATAGCCCAGCGCGAACAGGGTCAGGATGATCGTGGCGAAAAGGAACCCGGCGGGGGCGCCGAGACCGTTGCCGAACCCGACCGCGATGGGCACGTTGCCCGTCATCGCTGTGATCGGTGCGGCGTTGGCCACCGCCATGAATATGACGGCGACGATTCCGATCGACCCCTTTTTCAGCCCGGATGGGCCGGTAGGCGTATCGGTTTCGGCTGCGGATTCAGTGGGCACCGCGGGCCTCCTCTATCAGATGGGCAGCTGAAGTACCCGCGGCGCTGCGGTTCTCGTGTGAGCGTCGCACTGTTGGCGGGGGTCGACAACTCGAAAGCGCTGTTTGGTGGCGGTGAACCACCGGTGAATGGCCGGAGAACTGTGCGACAGCCAGTGGCGCCCGCGCCGCGAAGTGCGGAGACTTGGCGGCGTGACGACGACTTCTTCGCTCCTGGGACGCGTGCTGAACTGGCTACGAGCCGGCTACCCCGAGGGTGTCCCCGGCGAGGACCGGGTTCCGCTGCTGGCGCTGCTGCGGGCGACCCCGCTGACCGAGGACCAGATCAAGGAGATCGTCCGGAACATCACCGCACCGGACTCGCTCGCAGTGGCCGACGGCGAGATCACCAAGGACGAGATCGAGGAATTCATCTCCCAGGTGACCCATCATGACGCCGGGCCGGAGAACACGAACCGGGTCGCGGCCAAGCTCGCCGCCGCGGGTTGGCCGCTGGCCGGCATCGCCGATCCGACCGCCTGACCACACTTCTCGGAAACGCCAGCGGCGGCTGTCCGACTGGGACGGCCGCCGCTGTGCGTTGCGCAGAGGTCTAACTGAGATGTCTAGATGGTGGCGGCGTCGATGACGAACCGGTACCGCACGTCGCTGGAGAGCACGCGCTCGTAAGCCTCGTTGACATAGGACGCGTCGATAACCTCGATCTCGGGTGTGACGTCATGCTTGGCGCAGAAGTCGAGCATCTCCTGGGTTTCCGGGATGCCGCCGATCATCGAGCCGGCCAGGCTGCGACGGTAGACGCCCAGCGGGAAGAACGGAACTTCCATCGGCTTCTCGGGTGCGCCGACTTCCACGAGCGTGCCGTCGGTGGCGAGCAGGTTGAGGTAGGCCGCCAGATTCAGGTTCGCCGACACCGTGTTGATGATCAGGTCGAACGTGCCGGCCAGTTTGGTGAAGGTATCCGGGTCGCTGGTGGCGTAGTACTCGTCAGCGCCCAGGCGCAGGCCGTCTTCCATCTTCTTGAGCGACTGGCTGAGCACGGTCACCGAAGCACCCATCGCGTGTGCGATCTTGACGCCCATGTGGCCAAGGCCGCCGAGGCCGACGATGGCGACCTTCTTGCCGGGGCCCGCACCCCAGTGATTCAGCGGGGAGAACAGGGTGATCCCCGCGCACAGCAGGGGAGCGGCCTTGTCCAGCGGAATGCTCTCCGGGATCCGCAATACGTAGTTCTCGTCGACAACGATGGCCTGGCTGTAGCCGCCGTAGGTGGGCGTGCCGTCCTTGCCGGTGGCGTTATAGGTGCCCACCATGCCGCCCTCGCCCGTGCAGTACTGCTGCAGGCCGGCCTTGCAGTTATCGCACTCGCGGCAGGAATCGACGAAGCAGCCGACGCCGACATGGTCCCCGACTTTGTACTTGGTGACCTCGGAGCCGACCTCGGTCACGACGCCGGCGATCTCATGGCCTGCAACGACGGGATAGTCGGGAACTCCCCATTCGCCCTTGACGGTGTGGATGTCGGAGTGACAGATGCCGGCGAACTTGATGTCAAATGCCACATCGTGCGGGCCGACGTCGCGGCGCTCGATCGTGGTCTTGGTCAGTGGTGCATCGGCCGAGGTGGCTGCGTAGGCGGAAACGGTGGTCGTCATGTAGTTGCGTGCCCTCTTTGTTTCGGTGTGCGTATGCGTCAGCTAAAAGTCGTAGCGACGTTAACTGTGTGCGGCGCGTCGATGCGCCTCCCGAGCAGTCCCAACGGGTGCCCGCGCCGTTTTAGTTCCAAACGTGCGTGAAGTCTCGGTTACAGACCGCGGGCGCGGCCCCCTCCGGTGAAGCCGACGCGCTCGTAATGCACCAGGCCGGCCTGCGAATACGGGTCCGCGGCCATCAGTTCCTCGGCTGCCTCGGTGCTGATGTCCCCTGTGATGAGCACCCCACCCTGCTGCGACTCCAGGCGGCCGGTCAGGATTAGCCGGCCGGCCTCGATCTCGGCCTGCAACCACTCCATATGGGCGGGCCGCATCTCGGCGATCACATCGGCGGGCTGCTGGTAGGTGATCGTCAGAATGTGGAACACGGCGCGAGACTAGTTGATCGGCGCGTTGAGCCAGCGCAGATCGGCCATCACGCCGCGTGCCGCCACCAGGCCCTGACCTGTCTGCCAGATCTCGTTGTTGACGACGAACACGCGGTTGTCCTTCGTCGCCGACAAAGCACGCCACGCGTCGCTGTCCATCAGGGTCGCCGCGTGTTCTTTGGCGGCGGGGGAGTCGAACGACAGGTAGATGATGTCGCCGTCGGCGGCCGAGAGGTCTGCGGTATCCGACAGCTCGACAAACGGCTTGTCGGTGAACCTTTGCGAGGCGGGACGATCGGCACCGACGGCGGTCAGCACGCTGGCCGGGAAGTTATCGGCACCGTAGACGCGCACGGTGTCGGCGGTCAGTTGCACCACCGAGGCCTGGAAGTGGGCCGCATCGTCGGCGACGCCGGACTGCTTGGCCTGGTCGTCGAAATCGGCGATCAGCCCGTCGGCCGCGGCTGCCCGGCCCGTCGCAGCGCCGACGGCACGCAGGGTGTCCTGCCAGTGCGCGCCGGGAGCCCCGGTGAAGACGGTCGGCGCGATCGCCAGGAACTGGCCGTAATCCTGCGGGGCCAACGCCTGGGAGCCGAGGATCAGATCGGGGTGGGCGGCCGCAATCCCCGCGGTATCCGGTGTACTTCGGGTCCCGACGGGCGCCAGGTTGTGGATCACCGTTCCCAGATAGGACGGCTGGCTCTCGGATCCGTCCGGCAGGGCCGCGGCGACGATCCGGGACTGCAGTCCCAGTGCGCACAGCGCGTCGAGTTGATCGCCGGAGAGGACGACGATGCGCTGCGGGTCGGCCGGAACCTCGATATCGCCGCGTGACGTCCCGCTGCCGACCGGTCGGGTCGGTCCGCCGGGATCGACTGCGGCCGGTTCGGGGGCGCAGGACTCGTCAGGTCTGCGGTCATTGCCCAGCACTCCGGCGCCGGCGATCTTCGTGGTGCTGGTGATCACACTGCTCCCAGAAGCCACGGGTGTTTCGCCGGCCGGCTTCGAACAACTGGTGCACGCCATGATCGCGACCGAGATGACCGCCAAGTTCAGGGAGGCCGCCGCAGCGGCGAGAACGCCTGGTCGTACCCGTCCTAACAGCACGGCCCGACGGTAACACCACGGTGTCGCGATACCGGTCAGCCGACATCTACGACAGATTGTCGGACCCGGGCCGACACGGGGCTGTCCGGGGGATAGGATTCTGGAGAAGTTCCCCGGATTTTGGATGTTTGGAGAAGCTCTTGACTACCGAAGCACCCCCGCTTGGAGAACTCGAGGCCACGCGCCCGTTCAAGGAGCGCATGGGTCCCAAGGGCAATCTGATCTACAAGCTGGTCACCACCACCGATCACAAGTTGATCGGGATGATGTACTGCGTCGCCTGCTTCGCGTTCTTCCTCATCGGCGGCCTGATGGCCCTGCTGATGCGCACCGAACTCGCGGTACCGGGCCTGCAGTTCCTCAGCAACGAACAGTTCAACCAGCTGTTCACCATGCATGGCACGGTGATGCTGCTGTTCTACGCGACGCCCATCGTGTTCGGGTTCGCCAACCTGGTACTCCCGCTGCAGATCGGCGCACCCGACGTCGCGTTCCCGCGGCTCAACGCCTTCTCGTTCTGGTTGTTCCTGTTCGGCGCGCTGATCGCGATCGCCGGGTTCATCACCCCCGGTGGCGCCGCCGACTTCGGCTGGACGGCCTACACCCCGCTGACCGACGCCATCCACTCTCCAGGAGCCGGTGCCGACCTGTGGATCATGGGCCTGGCCGTCGGTGGTCTTGGCACCATTCTCGGCGGCGTCAACATGATCACCACGGTCGTCTGTATGCGCGCCCCCGGCATGACGATGTTCCGGATGCCGATCTTCACCTGGAACATCTTGGTGACCTCGATTCTGGTGCTGCTCGCGTTCCCGCTGCTGACCGCCGCACTGTTCGGCCTGGCCGCCGATCGCCATCTGGGTGCCCACGTGTACGACCCCGCCAACGGCGGAGTCCTGTTGTGGCAGCACCTGTTCTGGTTCTTCGGCCACCCCGAGGTCTACATCATCGCGCTGCCGTTCTTCGGCATCGTCTCCGAGATCTTCCCGGTGTTCAGCCGCAAGCCGATCTTCGGCTACACCACGCTGATCTACGCCACGCTGTCCATCGCCGCGCTGTCGGTGGCGGTGTGGGCGCACCACATGTACGCCACGGGCGCCGTGCTGCTGCCGTTCTTCTCGTTCATGACGTTCCTGATCGCCGTGCCGACCGGGATCAAGTTCTTCAACTGGATCGGGACGATGTGGAAGGGGCAGTTGACATTCGAGACACCGATGTTGTTCTCGGTGGGCTTCCTGGTCACCTTCCTGCTCGGTGGCCTGTCCGGCGTGCTGCTGGCCAGCCCGCCGATCGACTTCCACGTCACCGACAGTTACTTCGTTATCGCGCACTTCCACTACGTCCTCTTCGGCACCATCGTGTTCGCCACCTACGCGGGCATCTACTTCTGGTTCCCGAAAATGACCGGCCGGCTGCTCGACGAGCGGCTGGGCAAGCTGCACTTCTGGCTAACCTTCATCGGCTTCCACACCACCTTCCTGGTGCAGCACTGGCTGGGCGATGAGGGCATGCCACGGCGCTACGCCGATTACCTGCCCACCGACGGTTTCACCACACTGAACATCATCTCCACCGTTGGCGCGTTCATCCTCGGTGTCTCCACCGTGCCGTTCCTCTGGAACGTGTTCAAGAGCTGGCGCTACGGCGAGGTCGTCACGGTTGATGATCCGTGGGGCTACGGCAACTCCCTGGAGTGGGCCACCAGCTGCCCGCCGCCGCGGCACAACTTCACCGAGCTGCCCCGAATCCGTTCCGAGCGTCCCGCTTTCGAGCTGCACTACCCCCACATGGTGGAGCGGATGCGGGCCGAGGCGCACATCGGTGGCGGCAAGCACCCGCCGCACGGTGACGTCACCGAACGCGACGACGCGAGCGTCCGTACCTGACGATTGGTGGACCGACGGCGGTGAACCCATCAAAGGTGTCGGTGTTGATCACCGTCACCGGTGTCGATCAGCCAGGCGTGACTTCGGCTCTCTTCGAGGTGCTTTCGCGCCACAGAGTCGAGCTGCTCAACGTCGAACAGGTCGTCATCCGGGGACGGCTCACTCTCGGAGTGCTGGTGCTCTGCGCCCGAGAAGTGGGCGACAGCCTCGACTTTCACGAAGCGGTCCGGGCCGCGGTTTCCCGGGTCGGCATGGACGTCACGATCGAGCGGAGTTACGACTCGGCGATCCTTCGTGAACCGTCGACGCACACCCTGGTGGTTTTGGGCCGCCCGATCACGGCGCAGGCGTTCGGCGTGCTCGCCAGGGAGGCCGCCGCACTCGGGGTCAACTTCGACACCATCCGCGGGGTCTCCGATTATCCGGTCACCGGGCTGGAGCTGCGGGTTTCGGTGCCGCCCGGCATGGGTGCCCAGCTGCAAACCGTGCTGGCCAGGGTCGCCGCCGAAGAGGGTGTCGACCTGGCGCTGGAGGATTACAGCCTGTCGCGACGTGCCAAGCGGCTCATCGTTTTCGACGTGGACTCCACTCTGATCCAGGGTGAGGTCATCGAGATGCTCGCGGCGAGGGCCGGCGCCGAGGCCAAGGTCGCCCAGATCACCGAGGCAGCGATGAGGGGCGAGCTCGATTTCGCCGACTCGCTGCGGGAGCGGGTCGCGACGCTCGCCGGTCTGCCGGCCGAGGTGCTCGACGATGTCGCCGAGCAGCTCGAACTGACCGCGGGGGCGCGGACCACGCTGCGGACGCTCCGCCGGCTCGGGTACTACTGCGGAGTGGTTTCCGGCGGCTTTCGTCAGGTCATCGATCCGCTCGCCCATGAGCTGAAACTGGACTTCGTCGCGGCCAACGAACTCGAGATCGTCGACGGCAAGCTGACCGGTCGGGTGGTCGGACAGATCATCGATCGTCCTGGAAAAGCCAAGGCGTTGCGGGATTTCGCGAACGAGGTCGGCGTTCCGATGGAACAGACCGTCGCAGTCGGCGACGGCGCGAACGATATCGACATGCTGGCCGCGGCCGGACTTGGGGTGGCCTTCAATGCCAAGCCTGCGCTGCGGGAGGTCGCCGACGCCTCGCTGAGCCATCCGTACCTCGACACCGTGCTGTTCATCCTCGGAGTAACCCGCGGTGAGATCGAGGCAGCCGATGCCGTCGACGGTCTGCTGCGGCGGGTCGATATTCCGCCGGACTAAGTGCGCTAGATGACCACGTGCCCGGGCTGCGAGGGGGCACCGCCGGTCACCGAATGCCAAGCGCGGGCGAGCAATTCGATGGCACCGCGCAGCTGGTCCGCGGGTAGCGTGTAGGGCACCCGGATGTAGCGTTCGAGGGTGCCGTCCACTCCGAACCGCGGTCCCGGCGGCAGGTCGACCCCGAGGCGTGAGGCCGCTGCCGAGAGCGCGGAACTCATCGGGGCGGGTAACCGTATCCACAACGCCAGGCCGCCGGCCGGCCAGTGGCCGCTGCCCACCGGGCGCCAATCGGGCAGCTGTTCGGCGAGCAGTGCCGTCACCAACGTTCGGCCCGCTCTCACTATCTCCCTGCGCTCGGGTAACACGGTGTCTTCCATCGCGAGGAGCTTTGCCGCGGAGAGCTGTTCGAGGATCGGAGTGCCGAGGTCGATCGACGGGCGCACAGCCGCGAGCGTTGCCAGCGTCGACTTCTCGGCGCGGATCCAGCCGATGCGCAGCCCACCCCAGAACGACTTGGACATCGATCCGATGGTCAGCACCAGATCGTGGCGGTTGGTCATTGACGCGGCCAGCGGCGGGGGAACCGGTTCGTCGATCCACATGTCGACCATCGTCTCGTCCACAATGGTGCGAGTTCTGGTCTCGGCGATGATCTGCGCCAACCGGTTCCGGCTCGGCGCGGGCATCGTCAGGCCGACGGGATTGTGGTTGTCGGGCATCAAGTAGGCGAGGTTCGGGGCCAGCTGGCGCATGGCGAACTGGAACGCATCGAGATCCCAGACATCCTCGGTCGCTTCGGGATTGAGCGCCACCGGGACGGGACGGGCGCCGGCGGTGGCGATCGCCGCCAGGGCGCCGTGAAAGGTCGGCTGCTCGACCAGCACCCGATCACCGGGCTGGATGAAGGTGGTCAGGATGAGGCCGATTGCCTGCAGTGCGCCGCTGGTGACCATGATCTCGTCGGGGGTGGTCGGCAGACCGCGCCGGCAGTACCGGCGTGCGATCGCTTCCCGCAGTGGGGCGACGCCTGCGAGTTCCAAGCCCGGTCCGTTCAGATAGGGGGCCACTTCGTTGGCTGCTGCACTGACCGCTTCCAGGACAGCGGCCGCCGGCGCTGCCATGGCGGCTGCTGCCAGGTTCACTCCTGCGCCCGCGGGCACCAGAGCCGGCGCTGCGGGTGGCGGGGCCACGGGCAGGGCCGTGATGCTGCGGGCACCAGGCCGGGAATGCAGATAGCCGTCGTCGCCGAGCTGGGTGTAAGCCGAGGTGACAGTGGTGCGGGAGACGTGCAGGGCGTCGGCCAGGACGCGCTCGCTGGGTAGCTGTGCCCCGACCGGTAGTCGGCCGTCGATGATGAGTAGTCGAATGCCGTCGGCCAGGCCGCGATAGACCGGGCCGGAGCCACCGGCTGTCCGCCAGTTGCCCAGTTCGCGTGCCAGTCGATCCGGATCGAGTTTGCGGGGAAGTGCAGGAGCCACCATTCAAGCCAGTATTCGCCAACTGGCTATTGATGGCAAGGCCAGTTCGGATGATTATCGAGACATGAACACAAACTGGCTACGGAGACTGGCCCGTTCTCTGCGGGACGCGCTGGCAAGCCTGCGGTCGACCGACATGTACTTCGACGATGCCGACAGCCGCCGGATGCGCAGCGACCTCGACGCCATCCGGGCACGTTTCCAGGATCACGCGTGAAGACCAGGGCCCCCACAGTTGCGGTCAGTCGGAGCCTCGCATTGCTGATCGGTCTCGTCGGATACGGCTTCTCGATGGCACTGATGGTCCGCGCCGGCCTCGGGCTCGACCCGTGGGACGTGTTTCATCAGGGACTGTCCCGCCATACCGGGATGACGATCGGAGTGGCGTCGGCCGTGGTCGGCGTCGCGGTGCTGCTGGCCTGGATCCCGCTGCGCAACCGGCCCGGTATCGGAACCATCGCCAACGTCATCGTCATCGCCGTCACCGTCGACGCTTCACTGGCAGTCCTGCCGACACCGTCGGCGCTGCCCGTCCGGGTGGCGATGATGCTCGGAGCGGTCCTACTCAACGCGATCAGCACGGTCCTCTACATCGGCGCCGGTCTGGGGCCGGGACCGCGTGACGGTCTGATGACCGGGCTGGTGGCCCGGACCGGACTGTCGGTGCGCTTGGTTCGTACCTCGATCGAAGCAACGGTGCTGCTGACGGGCTGGCTGCTCGGCGGCGCGGTCGGGGTGGGCACGGTTGTCTACGCGTTGGGGATCGGTCCACTGGTGCAGCTGGTGTTGCGTCTCACACCGCAAGCGGTACTCGCCCGTAGTGGCTGGGCGTTCACGGATACCACCCTGACTACCATGAGCGAGTGCCCGAACCCGGCCCCGAGTCGAGACGACAATCCGAAGAAGCGCCAACCGACCCAGACCTGCTGATCGATTTCCGGAAGGTCTCGCTACGGCGGGGCGGCCAGGTCCTGGTCGGCCCGATCACCTGGCAGGTCGAGCTCGACGAACGATGGGTGGTCATCGGGCCCAACGGCGCTGGTAAGACATCGCTGCTGCGGATTGCCGCTGCCATGGAGTACCCGTCGTCGGGCCGGGCGTACGTCCTTGGCGAACGGCTGGGCCGCGTCGACATGTCCGAACTTCGCTCACGGGTGGGCCTCAGCAGTTCGGCGCTGTCGCAGCGGATCCCCGACGACGAGGTGGTGCGTGATCTCGTCGTCTCCGCCGGATACGCGGTGCTGGGCCGGTGGCGCGAGCACTATGAAGACGTCGACTACGAACAAGCCGTCGACATGCTGGAGAGCCTCGGCGCCGAACACCTGGCCGCACGCACGTACGGAACGCTGTCCGAGGGTGAACGCAAAAGGGTGCTCATCGCACGGTCGCTGATGACCGACCCCGAACTGCTGCTGCTCGACGAGCCCGCCGCCGGCCTCGATCTCGGTGGCCGTGAGGAACTCGTGTCGCGCCTGGCCGACCTGGCCGCCGATCCCGATGCACCGGCAACCGTCCTCGTCACCCATCACGTCGAGGAGATCCCGCCCGGCTTCAGCCATTGCCTGATGCTCTCGGAAGGCAAGATCGTCGCGGCCGGGCTGCTGACCGAGGTGTTGACCTCCGAGAACCTCTCGAAGGCTTTTGGGCAGTCGATCACACTCGATGTGCTCGACGGCCGCTACTTCGCGCGGCGGGTCCGCAGCCGCGCCGCGCACAGGAGGCGAGCATGACCGAAACACCACTACAGCCTCGACCGGCCGCCACGGTGATGCTGGTGCGGGACACGGAGCCTGGCCTCGACGGAAAAATTGAGGTCTTCTTGATGCGACGGCACCGCGCGATGGAGTTCGTCGGCGGGGTGATCGTGTTCCCCGGGGGCGGTGTCGACGACCGCGACCGCAATGCCGATATCGACTGGTACGGGCCGCCGCCGTCCTGGTGGGCGCAGCGCCTCGGTGTCGACGAAGAGCTGGCGCTGGCCCTGGTATGTGCCGCTGCGCGTGAGACTTTCGAGGAATCGGGTGTGTTGTTCGCCGGTCCGTCGGCTGACCCCGAGACCGTCGTCGGCGACGCCGGCAGGTACCGCGAGGCGCGGCTGGCGCTGGCCGACAACACGCTGTCGTTCGGCGACTTCCTCCGCCAGGAGAAGTTGGTGCTGCGCGCAGATCTGTTGCGGCCGTGGGCGAACTGGGTGACACCGGAGGAGGAGCGCACCCGCCGCTACGACACGTACTTCTTCGTCGGGGCGCTGCCTGAAGGTCAACGCGCCGACGGCGACAACACCGAATCGGACAAAGCCGGCTGGGCCACACCCGAGGAGGCGCTGGCCGACTTCGAGGCCAACCGCTCCTTTCTGCTGCCGCCGACCTGGACCCAACTCGACTCACTGGCCGGCCGGACCGTCGCCGAGGTGCTGGCCGTGGAGCGGCAGATCACCGCGGTGCAACCCCATCTTGTGGTGGCCGACGGCAATTGGGAGATCGAGTTCTTCGACAGCGCTCGCTACAACGCCGCGCGGGCGGGGCGGGCGCCATGACGTCCAGCGCCGGCGAGTTCATCAGCGTGCACACCGGTGACGAACATCCCGGGGTCGGCACCGTACTGATTTCGCGTCCGCCGACCAACGCGCTGACCCGGCAGGCGTATCGCGAGCTGGCCGCTGCCGCCGCAGAGGTGGGCAGCCGCGACGACATCGCGGCGGTGGTCCTGTTCGGCGGCCACGAGATCTTCTCGGCAGGTGACGACGTACCCGAGCTGCGCACCCTCAGCGACCGGGAGGCCGACCGCGGGGCCGCCGTCCGGCACGATGCCATCGAGGCCGTCGCGGCGATCCCCAAGCCGACGGTGGCCGCCATCACCGGATACGCGCTGGGGTCCGGGCTGACTCTCGCGCTCGCCGCCGACTGGCGCATCGGCGGGGACAACGTCAAGGTCGGGGCCACCGAGATCCTGGCCGGCCTGATCCCCGGCGGCGGCGGGATGGCGCGCCTGGCCCGAAGCATCGGCATCAGCCGGACCAAGGACCTCGTCTACAGCGGTCGATTCGTCGACGCGAGGGAGGCCTTGGCGCTGGGTCTGCTCGACGAGATGGTGGCCCCGGATCACGTCTACGACTCCGCGGTGGCCTGGGCGCAGCGTTTCGTCGCGGGTCCGCAGGAAGCACTGGCCGCGGCAAAGGCTGTCATCGACGGCACCTTCGAGAAGGGCAAGGGCGCCAGGTCCAAGAGCATCGCCGACGAGCGGCGTCGCTACGTCGAGGTGTTCGCCGCCAGCCAGGCCGACCTCGAGACGGGTTAGGCTGCCCTCCATGACGAGCACGCACGAGGGGGAGATTCCCGTCCCCAATCCCCACGCGACCGCCGAACAAGTCGAAGCCGCCCGCCACGACACCAAGCTCGCGCAGGTGCTGTACCACGACTGGGAGGCCGAATCCTACGACGACAAGTGGTCGATTTCCTATGACCAGCGTTGTATCGACTACGCCCGCGGCCGCTTCGACGCCATCGTGCCCGACGACGTGCAGCGCGAATTGCCCTATGACCGGGCCCTTGAGCTGGGCTGTGGCACCGGGTTCTTCTTGCTCAACCTGATCCAGGCCGGAGTGGCCCGCCGCGGCTCGGTCACCGACCTGTCCCCGGGCATGGTCAAGGTGGCCACCCGCAACGGCACGTCCCTCGGACTCGATGTCGACGGCCGGGTCGCCGACGCCGAGGGCATCCCGTACGACGACAACACGTTCGATCTGGTCGTCGGGCATGCCGTGCTGCATCACATTCCCGATGTCGAGCTGTCGCTGCGCGAGGTCGTGCGGGTGCTCAAGCCAGGCGGGCGGTTCGTGTTCGCCGGTGAGCCCACGACGGTCGGCAACGCGTATGCGCGCAGGCTGGCGGACCTGACCTGGAAGACCACCGTGCGGGCGATGAAGCTGCCCGGGCTGAGCAGCTGGCGCCGCTCACAGGAGGAGCTCGACGAGAACTCCCGCGCGGCCGCCCTGGAGTGGATCGTCGACCTGCACACCTTCGACCCGGTCGATCTGGAGAAGATGGCCACCAGCGCAGGCGCTGTCGAGGTCGAAACCGCCAGCGAGGAGTTCACCGCAGCGATGTTGGGCTGGCCCGTGCGCACCTTCGAGTCGACGGTGCCGCCGGGCAAGCTGGGCTGGGGGTGGGCCAAGTTCGCTTTCGGCGGCTGGACCACGCTGAGCTGGGTCGACGCCAACGTCTGGCGCCACGTCGTACCCAAGGGCTGGTTCTACAACGTCATGGTCACCGGAGTTAAACCCGACCCATCCCCCCTTACTTCGTTCGACCGCGCCGGATCCTAAATTTTCGACCTGGAGACGGTCGGCTACCTGACCTCGGAGCAGGGCGGCGCCGCGCTTGCCGATATCGCGGCGCTGCCGCTGACCGACCGGGTCGCCGATATCAGCGCGGTCCGCGCGCGCTACGGCTTGCGGGCGCCGGCGCTGGTCGAGACGACGCTGCTGCGCCGTAAGGCAGCCGCCAAGCTCGTCGACGCCGGCGGTTGGCTGTTCACCGACGAGGCGCTGCAACAGGCGACCGCCACAGCCGTCGCCGAGCACCGGGCACAGCGGTTGTCCGGTCGCGATGTGCACGACGCCACCTGTTCGATCGGTACCGAGCTCGGGGCGCTGCGCGTCACCGCGGCCTCGGTCGTCGGCAGTGACCTCGACCCCGTCCGGCTGAAGATGGCGCAGCACAACCTGGCCGGCACGGTCGCTGTCTGTCGCGCCGACGCGCTGGCCCCGATCACCCGCGACACCGTGGTGATCGCCGACCCGGCGCGGCGCAGCGGTGGCCGCAGGCGGTTCGATCCGCGCGACTACACGCCCGCCCTCGATGACGTCCTTGCTGTCTATCGGGGCCGCGATCTGGTGGTGAAATGCGCGCCGGGCATCGACTTCGGCGCCCTGGGTGCGCTGGGCTTCCACGGTGAGATCGAGCTGACGTCGTTGCAGGGTTCGGTTCGGGAAGCATGTCTGTGGTCGGGTGGGTTGGCGCATGCCGGTGTGGCGCGGCGGGCCACGCTGCTCGACCGCGGCGAACAGCTCACTGACGCCGAACCCGACGACTGCGGCGTCGGGCCGGCCGGGCGCTGGATCGTCGATCCCGACGGCGCCGTCGTGCGGGCGGGGTTGGTGCGGCACTACGCCGCACGACACGGGCTGTGGCAGCTCGACCCCGACATTGCGTACCTGTCGGGCGACCAGCTGCCGCCCGGGGTGCGTGGGTTCGAGGTGCTCGACCAGTTGGCCTTCAGCGAAAAGCGGCTACGCCAAGCGCTTTTGGGCTTCGACGTCGGTGTGCTGGAAATCCTGGTGCGCGGTGTCGACGTGGACCCGGACGCTCTGCGCCGTCGTTTGAAACTGACCGGCACCCAGGGGTGTTCGGTGGTCATCACCCGGATCGGCACCGGGTCCGCTGCGCGGGCTTGCGCATTCGTCTGCCGAGCGTCGCGCTGATCCGGGTACTCTGGCAGCAACGGCGCCGGTGCCGTCAAAGGCCAGCAAGGACACCAGATATGCGCATCGTGTTTGCGGCCGTGACGCTGGCCGGCGCACTACTTCTCGGCTCACCCGCCGTGGCGGCTGCCCAGCCGATGTGTACCGATTTCGGGGGCACTCTCGGGCCCGACCAGATGTGTGATGTGCACGTCTCGAACGCCACCTACATGCTGGACATGAATTTCCCGGTCGACTACCCCGACGAGGGTCCGCTGACCGCGTACCTGACCCAGACTCGGGATGGTTTCGTCACCGTCGCAAATATGCCGGGCTCGACCGGCCTACCGTATGCGCTGGATGTCACCTCGTCTCGCTTCACCGCCGGCGCCGCTCCCGGCGGCACCAGTTCGGTGGTGCTCGAGGTGTATCAGAATGTCGGCGGGGCGCGTCCGTCCACCTGGTACCAGTCGTTCAACTACGACCTGCTCAAGAAGGCTCCCATCACGTTCGACACGCTGTTCCTGCCCGGCTCGCAACCGCTGAACGTCATCTTCCCGCTGGTGCAGCAGGACCTGGAGAAGCAGTCGGGGATGTCCGATCCCGTTCCGGTCGGGGACGGGATGAATCCGGAGAACTACCAGAATTTCGCGCTCACCGACGACGCCGTGACGTTCTTCTTCAGTCAGGGTGAACTGATGGCGGGAGCCGCCGGGGCCACCAAGGTGTCGATACCTCGGACGGCGTTGGCGGCGGTGCTGGCGCCCTGAGATCAGGCGGGCGCGAAGCTGTACACCTGGCCGTCGCTGGTCGCGGCGACGACGCGGTGGTCCCGACTGATCGACACGCCCACCGGGAATCCGGTGGCCTGCGGAAGCGGATAGCGGTTCAGGGTGTGTCCGTCGGTGGGATCGAAAGCCAGTAACGCCATCCCGGATGCTCCGTCGCGGGCGACGGTGTAGGCGACTTTGGGTCCGGCCTGACTCGAGGTGGTCAACGGTTCGACATCGTCTCGGCGCCAGGCCAACTCGCCGCGGGCGCCGGAATCTTTCACCTCGGCCAGCGCGGTGTCCGGACCGCCGCCGGTCAGGATCACCCCGTCCGGCGCCACCGTCGGGGGCGTCTGCGGCTGAAAGCCAAGTGGCACAGACCATTTCACCCTGCCATTGGATGCGTCGAGCGCCCACAGCGCATTGTTGCGGCCGTTGACGTAGACCGTCTTACCGTCCGCGGACAGCACCGGGCTGGCCAGCACCCCGCCGGTGACCGCGTCGCTGGTCCACTCCCGGGTCACCAGTGGCGTCTGCCCGGGGTGGTACTGCAGGCCGACCAGCGTGGCGGCAGGCGCGCCCGGCTGCCAGATCCCCACGACGATCATCTGCGACGCCGTCGAGTAGGCCGGTGCTGCCGCCACCGGGCAGCCGCGCCGGGCGGGCCCGCAGTCGGTGAGCCCGCGCTGCGAGTCGGTCGGGTTGAGGTCGGCGACCAGGTCGATCGCCGTGCCGACGACGGTGCCGCGGTGTGCGTCGAACACCAGCACCTGGCCGAGGTGCGTCACGACCAGCAGCTGTCCGTTGGCCAGAATCCTTGGGGTCTGCGGCATTCCGATGACCTGCTGGCGCCACCGGATCCACTGGGTGGTCGGGAAGCTGACGATGGAGCCGGGCTGGCCGACATAGACATTGTCGAAACCGTCGATCAACGGACCGGCGAACCCGCCGCCGAGCACCATGCGGCTACACCACCGCTGCCGGCCGTCGTTGTCGTTCTCCCAGACCATCAGCGAGCAGCCGGTCGCGGTCTGCCCGTTGGCTACCAGATAGGCGCCGGAGCCGATCGCGACGGCGGCGCCCAGACTCCCTTTGACCGCTCGGGTCCAGTCGAGGGTCAGCGCGTCCGCACCGGCGGTCGGGGTGTAGCTGCTGTTGGCCGCATCGCCGTACTGGGCGGTCCAGCCGAGTGACGGCGCGGCGTCGACCCAAGAGTCGGTGTTGCCGCAGCCGGCTGCCGCCACGGCGATCAGAGCCGCTGCCGCCGGTGCTGAGATTCGCCGGAGTGGCCGCAGCACCAGTGACGCTCCCTTCTGACTTCCGAGCCCGGACGTGTCCCCGGACCAGGACCGAGGGTAACCCGTGGCGGAGTCGCGCTCGCGTAGGCTTTCCGGCCATGACGAGCATGTGGGGCGCGCCGATCCACAAACGCTGGCGGGGTTCGCGGCTGCGAGACCCACGTCAGGCCCGGTTTCTGACCATGGCATCGCTGAAATGGGTGCTGGCCAACCGCGCCTACACGCCGTGGTACCTGATCCGGTACTGGCGGCTGCTGAAGTTCAAACTCACCAATCCGCACATCATCACCCGAGGCATGGTGTTCCTCGGCAAACGCGTCGAGATCCACGCCACCCCCGAGTTGGCGCAGATGGAGATCGGCCGCTGGGTGCACATCGGCGACGGGAACACGCTGCGCGCACACGAGGGATCGCTGCGGCTCGGCGACAAAGTGGTGTTCGGCAAGGACAACGTGGTCAACACGTATATCGATATCGAGTTCGGCGAGTCGGTGCTGATGGCCGACTGGTGCTACATCTGCGATTTCGACCACAAGATGGACAACATCGAGATGCCGATCAAGGACCAGGGGATCGCCAAGAGTCCGGTGC
This sequence comes from Mycolicibacterium komossense, assembly GCF_025822605.1. Taxonomy (GTDB): domain Bacteria; phylum Actinomycetota; class Actinomycetes; order Mycobacteriales; family Mycobacteriaceae; genus Mycobacterium; species Mycobacterium komossense. The sequence goes on from NZ_JACKTY010000033.1 coordinate 205,601, forward strand.
GGATCGGCCCGGACACCTGGATCGCCGCCAAGGTGACCGTGCTTCGGGGTACCACGATCGGGCGCGGCTGCGTCCTGGGTGCGCATGCGGTGGTCAAGGGTGTCATCCCGGACTATTCGATCGCGGTCGGAGCGCCTGCCAAGGTCGTCAAGAACCGGCAGCTGGCCTGGGAGACCTCGGCGGCCGAACGCGCCCAGCTCGCCGCGGCGCTGGCTGACATCGAACGCAAAAAAGCGGCGCGCTAGCTGTCATGACCGAACCGGACGGCCCCGAGATCGACTACCGGTTCACGCTGGCCAATGAACGGACGTTCTTGGCCTGGCAGCGCACCGCGCTGGGGCTGCTGGCCGCCTCGGTGGCGGTCATTCAGTTCGTCCCCGAGCTGGGTGTACCCGGCGCGCGGCATGTGCTCGGCATCCTGCTGGCAGTGTTGGCGACGGCGACCGCCGTGGTGGGGCTGGTCCGGTGGGCGCAGGTGGACCGCGCGATGTGCAGGGGAGAAGAGCTTCCCCGTCATCCGACTCCGGCCTATCTCGCGGTGGGCCTGACCGTGATCGGCCTGTTGGTGGCGGTGTTCGCGATCATCAGGATGGTCTCGGGTTGAGTGATTCGGGTCTGCAGGCCGAGCGGACGTCGCTGGCCTGGACACGGACCTCGTTCGCGCTGTTGGGTAACGGTGCCCTGCTGATGGTGCGCGATATCGACGAACACCGCGCCGGGTTCGGACTGGCGGCCGCCATCATCGCCACCGCGCTGGCCGTACTGACCTATGTGATCGGGTTGCGACGTCAGCGCACGCTGGCCAGACGCCCACTGCCGCAGTCGATCACCCCGCGGCGCGAGGTGTACCTGTTGACTTTCCTGGTCCTGGTGCTGATCGGGGTGTCGGTGTCCGCCCTGCTGCTCTGAGCGGGTCTCAGGCTCACCGCCGGCCGGCCGGCCGCCGACTGTCGGCCACCACGGTCAAGGCGTCGGCCGCCGCGGTCAGCGTCTCGTCGATATCGCGGTCCGTGTGTACCAGGGAGACGAAGAGGTTCTCGAACTGCAGCGGATGGAACAGCACTCCACGGACCAGCATCTCCTGATACCAGCGGGTGAACAGCTTCTCGTCGGCGTGTGCGGCGGCGTCGCGCCAGTTGTGGATGGGACCGTCGGCGAACCACAGCTGGAACACGGTTCCCAGGCCCTCGACGTATGCGTCGAGACCACGTTCGACGGCCAGCGCTGACAGTCCTTCGGCGAGTCGGAATCCCAAGGCGCGCTGCCGTTCGTAGAGCCCTGGTTCGGACAGCACGTCCATGGTGGCCGAGACGGCGGCGCATTGCACGACGTTCGCGTTGTACGTGCCCGAATGCGAATAGATGCCGTCGGCGATCAGTCGCATCGCGTCGACCGACCCGCCGACCGCGGCGACGGGGAAGCCGCCCCCGAGCCCCTTGGCCAGCGTGGTCAGATCCGGTGTCACACCGAACCATTCCTGGGCGCCGCCGCGGGCGAACCGGAATCCGGTGATCACCTCGTCGAAGATGAGCAGCGCGCCGTACTTGCGGGTTTCGCTGCGCAGCAGTTCGAGGTAGCCGGGTTCGGGCAGGATGCAGCCGGTGTTGAAGACGGCAGGTTCGGTGAGCACCGCGGCCACCTCGTCGCCGCGTTCGGCCATCAACGCGATGAAGCTCTCCGGGTCGTTCCAGGTGAGCACCACCAGGGTGTCCTCGAGTTCGGCGGGCACGCCCGGCCCCATCGCGACCGGCCTGGGGTGGTCGGCCGGCCCGGCCAGCGCCGGGTCGACGTGGTTGGACCAGTACACGGTGTCTTGCCAGCCGTGATAGTGCCCCTCGAAGCGGACGACTATGCGCCTGCCGGTGGTGGCTCTGGCCAGTCGCACCGCTGTCCCGACCGCCTCCGACCCGGAGTTGGTGAACCGGACCTGCTCGATCCCCGGGACCGCGGCGACCACCTTTTCAGCGGCCTCGATCTCCAACTCGTAGGGCAGTCCGAAGCACGTGCCGAGCTCGTTGATCGCTTGTGTGACAGCCTGTGTCACCACCGGGTGGCGGTGTCCGAGGATCATCGGCCCCAGTCCGAGCAGGTAGTCGACATAGCTGTTTCCGTCGACGTCGACTATGCGGGAGCCCTGGCCGTCGGCGATGAACAACGGGTAGGGCTTCCAGCCGTTGCGCGGCAACCGCGCGGTCGAGCCGGCTCCGCCGGGCACCGTCACCTTCGCCCGCTCGAACATCGCGTGGGTGGCGGACGTGCGGGCGGCGAAGGCGTCGGCGAAAGGCATCGGATTCTCGGTCGTATCTTGGGCTGTCATGGTCAGCCTGCCGAGTGCACCGGCGCGGCAAGGAGAGTCGCGACGGTCTGGCGCAGTATCTCGGTGGTCGCGATCATGTCGGGAATCGAGACCCACTCGTCGGCGGCGTGATAGTTACCGCCTTCGGGCCCGAACAGCACCGTCGGGATACCGGCTTCCTGGAACAGCGCGGCGTCGGTCCAGGCGTTGAGACCTGTCACCGGCGAACGGGTGCCGTTGACGGCTTCGGTGGCGTCGGCCAGGGCGGCCAGCAGCGCCTCGTTGCCCTGACCGGTGAAGGGGTCGCGGTCCAACCGGACCTGGACCTCACCGGAGAAGCGCGGTTCCTGTTGGCGCACTTCGTCGAAGATGGCTTCGATCTCGGCGACCCGGTCGGTGAGGCGCTCTCCGGGCTGCGTGCCGATCTCGATACCCAGGACGACCTTGTTGGGATAGGTGGCGTAATCGGTGCCGCCCGAGATGGTGCCGGTGTGGAACACCGTCCTGCCGTTGCGCGGGTCCGGGTTCGGCGTCCAGGTGGTGGTGTCGAGGCGATGCAGGCGCGTGATCACCTCCGCCATGTGCACGATGGCGTCGACCCCCTTCTCGGGTGCCGAGCCGTGCGCAGGTACGCCGTGCACGATGATGTCGATCCAGCCGAATCCCTGGTGCTCCCCGAAGATCACGTGTGAGCCTTCGGGCTCGAGGTTGATCGCCAGGTCGATCTCGTCGGCGTGATGGGCCACCAGGTGCTCGGTGCCGATACTGACGCCTTCTTCGTCGGCGACCATCGCGACGAGGACGTTTCCGGCCAGCGGGGTGTTGGTGCGGACCAATTCGCGTACGGCGAGCATGGCGGCCGCGCAGCCACCCTTGTCATCGGCTACCCCGAGCCCGATCATCAGGTCACCCTTGACCTCCGGCACCAACGCCCGGTCGGCCCAGTTGGCATAGCCGACGGTGTCGCTGTGCGCACTCAGACATACGGTCGGCCCCGGTGAGGTTCCCCGCAGCCAGGCCAGCACGTTGGGCCGACCCGGCTCGACCTCCTCGATGATGACGTCGAGGCCGAACTCCTCGAACCAGTGCTTCATGAAGGTCGCGACCTCGCCTTCGCCGGCCCCGCCCGGGATGAGCCACGGCGTGACCGAGTCGATACGGACCAGCTTGTCGAGCAGGTCGATCGCCTCTTCGCGGCTGACGGTCATGAGATGTTCTCCTTCTGTAGGGATGGCGGAAAATGACAGGCGACGCGGTGTTCGGCGTCGGGGGCATCGGGTGGCGACTGCAGCGCGGGGATCTCCGTGTGGCAGCGTTGCGGCTCGCCGAGTTCGCGGTGCAGGGGGCATCGTGGTGCGAACCGACAGCCGGGGGAGGTGTCGGTGGCATTCGGTGGTTCGCCGGTGAGCAGAGTCCGTGGGCCGCGGCGATGGGCGTCGGGTCCGGAGCGCGGCACCGGCATGACGCCGACGAGCGCACGGGTATAGGGGTGCGCCGGGTTCCCGATCACCTCGGCAGCCGGTCCCTCCTCGACGATCCGGCCCAGGTACAACACGGCGACCCGGTCGGCGAAGACACCCGCCAAGGCGAGGTCGTGCGTGATGAACAGCGTTGCGACATCGAGACGTTCGCGAAGGTCCAACAGCACCCGGATGATCCCGGCCCGCAGCGAGACGTCGAGCATCGAGACCGGCTCGTCGGCCACCAGTAGACGCGGTTCCACCGCCAGCGCCGCGGCGATGGCCACCCGCTGGCGCTGACCGCCCGACAGGGTGAACATCCGGCGGTCTGCCACCGAGGAGGCGGGTTGCAGTCCGCACGACTCCAATGCGGACAACGCGGCGGCCCGCCGAGCCCCGGGATCCAGTTCGGGACGATGGATAGCCAACCCCTCGGCGACGACTTCCGCCGCCGTCGCGGTGGCGGGCAGAGCGTCGAAGGGATCCTGGAAGATCATCTGGAACATGCGACGCAGCCGGCGCAGCTCGCGCCCGCGGACGTGCGTGATGTCGACACCGCCGACCGACACGCTGCCCTCGGTAGCCTCGACCAGGCGCATGATGGCTCGCGCGACAGTGGTTTTGCCGCAACCTGATTCCCCGACGAGTGCGACGATTTCGCGTTCGTGGACCACCAGGTCGACGCCGTCGACCGCCCTGGCCAGCAGTTGCTTGCGGCCGTTGCGCACCGGGAAGTGCACCCGCAGATTGCGGATCTCGGCAATCACTGCGCCGGTCATCGGGGGTCACCGCCGATCAGATGGCAGGCTGCGATGTGTCCGCGGGAGCCCGGCACATCGCGCAGGGCGGGTTGGATACTCGCGCATTCGGGCGTCATCACCGCACACCTGGCATGGAATCGGCAGCCTTCCGGTGGGTGCGCGAGATCGGGCGGTCCGCCGGGTATTCCGGTGATCGACGCGCGGCCGGCACCGGGTTGCGGGTAGCAGTCCAGCAGCCGACGGGTATAGGGATGGGCCGCGCCGCCGGTGAACATCGCTGCGGCAGGGCCGGATTCGACGACCCGGCCGGCGTACATGACAGCGGTCCGATCACACAGTTCCGAGAGCACGGTCAGATCGTGGGAGATGATCAGCATCGCCAGCCCGAGTTCGTCGGCGAGGCGACGGATCAGATCGAGGATCTGCGCCTGGGTCATCACGTCCAGGGCCGTGGTGGGCTCGTCGGCGATGACGAGGTCCGGATGGCACGCCAGGGCCATCGCGATCGACGCGCGCTGTTTCATACCGCCCGAGAACTGATGTGGATAGTCACCGGCCCGACGCGGTGAAATCCCCACCTGGGCGAGGAGTTCGGCGACCCGGTCGCGGATGGCCCGCCGACTCTCGGAGGGCTCGTGGGTGTGGATCGCCTCGGCGATCTGGGCGCCGATCGTCATCACCGGGTCGAACGCGTTCATCGCACCCTGGAAGACGATGGAGAGCCGGGCCCAGCGCAACGATCGCCGGCTCCGCTCGTCCAGGGTGAGCAGGTCGATTCCGTCGAACATCAGGCGATCGGCAGCCACATTGGTCCAGCGGGGTAGCAGCTGTGTCACGGCGAGCGCCAGTGTGCTCTTCCCGCAGCCGGATTCGCCGGCGAGGCCGACCACTTCGCCCGCGCCGACCTGCAGGTCGACCTGGTCGACTGCACGGACGTCGACCCCGTCCATGCGATAGCTGACGGTCAGGTTGCGAATGTCCAACAGGCTCACTGGTTCACCGCCAGCATGGGATTGAGTACCCGTTCGAGGCTCTGACCGACCAGAGAAAAAGCCAGCACCACCACCACGATCCCGATGCCGGGCGGCAGGAAGTACCACCAGCAGCCGTTGCCCACGGCGCCGGTGACGAAGGCGTTGTGCAGGATCTGTCCCCACGAGGTGCGGGTGGGGTCACCGAGCCCGAGGAAGGACAGCGTCGCCTCGGCGAGAATCGAACCCGCGATCACCAGGACCGCGTTGGCGATCACCAGCGCCATGACGCCCGGCAGGATCAGCCGCCACAGGATGCCCAGCGAGGACAGGCCGACCGTGCGCGCCCTGGCGACGACCTCGCGTTCCCGCAGCACCAGTGCCTGGGATCTGACGATGCGCGCGGTGCTCGGCCAGCTGGTGATGGCGATGACGATGACGATCATCATCAGGCTCTGCCCGATGATGGCGCCCAGTGCGATCATCAACGGCAGGTTCGGCAGCACCAGGAAGAAATCGGTCACCCGCATGAGCACGGAATCCGTCGGACCGGCGAACCAACCCGCCAGCACGCCGACGGTTGTGCCGATCAGCACGGTGATCAGGGTGGCGATGATGCCGATCTCCAACGAGACCGAGGCTCCTGCGAGCACCTGCCGGAGCACATCGCGACCGAGTTCGTCGGTGCCCAGCAGGTGCGCACCGCTGGGCGGCTGCAGGATTCCCGTCCGCGATTCGGCCACCGACCCGCGGTCGTACGGTGCCAGGAGCGGGCCGATGATCGCGACAGCGACGGCGAAGGCGACCATGAGGGCACCCGTGCGGCCGATCGGGTCGAGCCAAACCTGGTGCACCATGCCGCGCCAGCCGGTGACGGGTCGGGTTTCGTCGGTCATGTCAGCCTCACCCGGGGATCGAGCATCCGGTACACGACATCGCTGGCGAAGTTCGCCACTACAACGACCACTGCAAACACCAGAAAGCACGCCTCCATCACCGGATAGTCACGGCGCAGCACCGACAGATAGATCAGCTGGCCCATGCCCGGCCAGGAGAACACGGTCTCCACCTGGATGGTCCCACCGACGGTGGCGCTGGCGTACAACGATGTCGCGGTCACCACCGGTAGCAGGGCGTTGCGAACACCGTGGCGCCACAACACCCGTCGCGGAGTGAGGCCTTTCGCCCGTGCGGTCACCATGTAGTTCTCGGAGAAGGTGGCCAGCAGCGAGCTACGGGTGATCAGCACGAACTGGGCAATGTCGACGAGCACCATGGCGATCGTGGGCAGCGCCAGATGTCTTGCCAGATCGGATATCTGGGTCAGCACCGTCGGGTAGATCGCATCGGCGGTGTACATGCCCGCGATCGGCAGCGCGCCGAGACTCACCGCGAACGTGAAGATCAGCAGCATCCCCACCCAGAAGGTGGGCAGGCTCCAGAACACCAGCGAACCGATGACGAAGCCTGCGTCCGAACGGGTTCCGCGGCGCGACGCGGCGAAGACGCCGACCAGCACGCCGAGGATGATCACCAGCAACGTCGAGACCGTGACCAGGATGAGCGTGTTGCCGAGTGCCTTGAGGACGATCGGCCCCACCGGCGCGTGATAAGTGTACGAGTAGCCGAGGTCTCCCTTGACGAGATTGCCCAGATACGAACCGAATTGGGCTAGCAGTGACCGGTCGAGGCCGTAGAACGTCCGCAGTCGCGCGATCGCATCGGCGTCGAGATGCTGCCCGCGCGCGATATGGGTGACCGGATCGCCCGGCATCAGGTGGAACAGCACGAAATTCGTTGCCAGCACCGCCGCCAGGGTGACCGCGAGATAGGCGAGTTTGCGCCCGATGTATTGCGGCATCGACGATCACGCCGGCTTCACGTCGAGGTAGTTGGCCCGGGGGAAGTTCAGGATCATGCCGCCGTTGATCGGTTTCCAGCCGGTCCAGGTGTTCGAGCGGGTGCCGGTGAGCTTCTTCTGGTACCACATGACGATGTAGGGGCAGGCCGTGTAGTGCAGGGCTTGCATCTCCTGGGCGATCGCCACCCGTGCCCCACGGTCGATCGTCGTCGCCTGTTTGGCGTACAGCTCGTCGTAGCGCGGGTCGGTCCAGAACGTGTCGTTGTTGCCGCCGATCTGGTCGGTGGTGGGAATGCCGAGCAGATATGACGGGTCGTAGAGCGCGGAGTCCCAGCCCCACACCATGATGTCCCAGTCCGGTGCGTTGGTGTTGTAGACCGTGGAGCCCATCGAGTCGGCGTCGGTGGTGGACAGGTGCAGCGTGATGCCGACGGCTTTCGCGGCGGTGATGAACAGGTCGGCGGCCTTGACGTCGACGGCGGTATCCGCGATGGCCAGGATCCGGAAGTCGAGCGGTACTCCATCCGGTGACTGGCGGACCCCGTTGCGTTCGGTGAAGCCCGCGGCGTCGAGGAGCTGTTTGGCCTTGGCCGGGTTGTTGTCCAGGAGCTGATCGGCCGACGGGGTGAAATGGAAATCGCCGAACGCAGGTGGCAGCAGGTCGGTGCCCGGCTGGCCGAATCCGCCGAGTGCGAGCTCCACCAGCTGTTGGCGGCTGACAGCACAGCTCAACGCCTGCCGGATGACCTGGTTGCGCAGCAGGGGGTTGCCTTTTGAACCGGGCGCGGTCGAGCAGTTGAATCCGATCATGTGGAACGAGAACGAGTTCATCTCGGCGGTGGCGACATCCTGGGCGCCCTTGAGCCCGGTAAAGATGGTCGGGGGCACCTCGGCGACGATGTCGATATCGCCGGTGCGCAGCGCCTGTGTGACGATGTCGTCGCTGCCGAACTTGGTCCACGTCACCTTCTCCGCGGCCGGCTTCGTTCCCCACCACGAGTCGTTGCGTACGACGGTCGTGACGGTGCCTTTGTTCCACGAGTCGAACTTGAAAGGCCCAGTGCCGATTGGCTTGTCGTTCGCATAGTCGGTGAGTTTGTCCTTGCCGACGGTCTCCCAGATGTGCTTGGGGGCGATCGGCATGATGACGGCAGGGTCGAGGGTCTGCGGCGCAGAGTACGAGAGCCGGACCTCGGTGTCGGAGACCTTGGTGACGTCTGTCAGTTCCTTGAAGTAGGCACCATAGGTGCCGTAGTTGTTGTCGCGCACCATCAGGTACGTGAAGACGACGTCGTCGGCGGTGAAGGGCTGGCCGTCGTGCCACTTCGCGTCCGAGCGCAGGGTGTAGGTGAACGTCTTGCCGCCATCGGTGACGTCGACTTTCGTGGCGAGCACGGGTTGGGTTTTCAGGTCGGCGTCGTAGTCCATCAGCTTGTCGTAGAGCAACTGCATCACGTCGTAGGACTGGGTGGAGAACGCGGTGAAGGGGTTGAGCGAGTCGATATCGGTGGTGGATCCCACGCGCAACACCGTGCTGGTCTTGGTCTCCGGCGCGCAGGCGGCCAACGCGGCCGCACCGCCGAGAGCGACCGCGACGACCGCCGAAGTGCGAAGGAAACCACGCCGATTCATCGCGAGCCCGTCCGTCGCGAGCCCGTCCGTCGCGAGCCTGTTAATCTCAGCCATTGCTCGAGCCTCTCCATGACCAGTGTGCATACACAGTATGATGAGCAGACCATATTCTGGCTGGATTTCCACGATGTTTCGTGTTTTTTGCATCCTTGTAGCGCAATTTCGCTGTACGGCATAGGTATCGAGCCGCCAGGAAGTCACTACCTAGTTAATATGCTCAATATAGTTAATACGCGCCTCGGGGTGTGCTAAGGGAGGTGCGATGCGCCCCGTGACCGAGATCGCCGAGCGCTGCGTTGACCCGCCGCGCTGGATGTCAGTGTGGGACAACCGGTGTCGCCGGCGACGGATCCGCCTGGCTAGCCGCGCCCGGGCAGGGCGTGTTCCACGATCGGCCGCCGGTCCTGCGGCTCCCGCTCGCGGCGCTTGGCTGCGAGATAAACCTTTGCGGTGTGGGTGGCGACCGTCGGCCAGGAGAAATCGGAGGTCAGTCGGTCCCGGGCGGCCACCGCCCGGCGCTGCGCTCCCACCGGGTCGTCGAGCACCGTCCGCACGGCGGCGGCCAGTGCGGCCAGGTCGCGCGGCGGGAAGGACGATCCCGTGACACCGTCGATCACCGCTTCTCCGAGGCCGCCGACGTTCGAGGTGACCAGGGGAGTGCCGGCCGCGGCGGCTTCCAGCGCCACGATGCCGAACGGTTCGTAGTGGCTGGGCAGCACGGCGGCATCGGCTCGGTGCAGGAGTCGCAGAAGTTCTGAATGATCAACGAGGCCAACGAAATTCGTCGCCTTGATTACCTTGTGCTTGCGCGCTTGTTCGATCAGCCAGTCGCGCTGCGTGCCGTCGCCGGCAATCGTGAGTGTGGTTCCGGGATGGGTGCGACGGATCCGCGGCAGCGCGGCGATGGCGTCTTGCGCGCCCTTCTCGTATTCGAGGCGGCCGACGAACAGCAGTTCCGGGGGGCCGGTGCGGCGCTGTCGTCGCGTGAATGGCCAACCTTCGGTGTCGATCCCGTTCGGGATGACCGTCGACTCGCTCAGGCCGAAGCCGAACAGGTCGGCGATCTCGTCGCCCATCGAGTGTGAGCAGGTGATCAACGCATCTGAGTCGCGCACCAGCCACGATTCCACCGCGTGCACCTGTCGGCTGATGGGTCCGGCCACCCAGCCAGAGTGCCGGCCGGCTTCTGTCGCGTGAATCGTGGAAACCAGTGGCACGTCGTAGAATTCGGCTAGTGCGATGGATGGATGGGCCACCAGCCAGTCGTGCGCATGGACGATATCGGGTCGCCAGGTGCGCCCCCGTGGACCGCGGATCGCCAACCCGGCCCGCAACATTGCATGGCCCATCGCCAGCGTCCAGGCCATCATGTCCGTCCCGAAGGTGAACTCGTGCGGGTCCTGCGCGGCCGCGACGATCCGCACCCCTTCGCTGATGCTGTCGGTCGACGGATGTGAGCGCGGGTCGGTGTTGGACGGTTGCCGGCTCAGCACGACCACCTCGTGGCCGGCCGCAGCCAGCGCGGTCGCCAGTTGGTAGACATGCCTGCCGAGGCCGCCGATCACCACCGGCGGGTACTCCCACGACACCATCAAAATTCTCACGGGCGAGGCAACCGCCGGGCGTCGAGCGCCCCGAACAACCCGTCGGCGCGGTTCCAGCCTGTGGCGAGGCGTTCGGCGGCCTCCCGCCGCCCTGATGCCAGCGCGTCGGCGATCTCCCGGGTCGCGTGGGCATGCAGGTGGGCGCGATATCGCGCGTAGTCGGCGGCAGAGTCCTTACTGACCATGAAGGGCCAGTCGGAGGACACGGTGAGCAACGTCTCGCGCACGATCTGGTCGGCGACAAAGTCCCGTGGCACGGTGGCACCCGGAGTGCTGTTCTGCTCCAGCGCCTTGTCCACCGTCGTCAATGCGGTGTCGACCACCTCGGTGTTCAGAGTCACCAGATCGGCCACCTGCTCACCCGCCCACACCTGCCAGTCCTTGCCGGAACCCCAAGAGCTGGGCGGTAATTCGACACTCTGACCGACGAATCCCTGCGCGGCTGCATCCGCCAGGGTGCCGATTCGTACCCCGGCCTCGGGCAGGGCCCGCAGCACCCGCTCCAGCCAGATCGGGCCTTCGTACCACCAGTGCCCGAACAGTTCGGTGTCGAACGCGGCCACCACGTGCGCAGGCCGGCCGATGCGCTCGCTTTCGGAGATCAGGCGCCGCCGGACGATATCGACGAAGTCGGCGACATGGCTGTCGACGGCCCGGTCGGCGCGCTCCGGATCGTAGGGCGCCTTGTCTTCCGAGGGCACGTTGCGCCCCGTCACGCGCGCCGGCTTCAGGCCGGTGACGTGGTCGTAGGTGTGGAAATCGCGGTAGGCGGCGTGGCCGGGATAGCCGGATTTCGGTGACCACACCCGGTAGCTGACCTGGAGGTCGCGCCCGAATGCGACGACGTCGGTGTCGCCGACCGGACGCCCGAGCGCGGTGTCACCGTGCAGGGAGGGCCCGTCGACCATGAAATGCCCTACTCCGGCGGCGGCGTAGCCGAGTTCCATCCCCGGGGCGTAGGCACACTCCGGAGCCCAGATCCCGGCAGGTGACCGCCCGAAGCGGTGCCGCGCGTCGGCCAGCCCCTCCCGCAGTGCGAACTCCCGCAGTCGCGGATGCAGTAGCGGTTGGAACGGATGCGCCAACGGGCCGCCGAGCAGCTCCACGGTCTCCGCGTCGATGAGTTCCCGTAGCACGGGGCTGCCGCCGTGCCGCCACAGGGTGGCGAAGTCGTCGAGGGCCCGATCGGCCTCGGCGTACTCGTGAATTCCGAACGTGCGCAGCGCCTCTGGGGTGCACGCCGTATCCGGGGCTGCGGTGCCGCGGCGGCTGGGGCTCGCTACCTGGGTTCGGGCTTCGACCGCCCGCAATTGCCAGTTCGCCAGCCAGTGGTGCATTCCCTCGAGGCTGTACGGATCGTCGAGTTGGGCGGCCACGACCGGCGTCATGCCCAGGGTGACCAGGTTGCGTCGATTCTCGGCGGCCAGCGTGCGGAGCACCCGCAGCAGCGGGAGGTAGGCGGCCGACCAGGACTGGTAGAGCCACTCCTCGCCGACCGGCCACCGGCCATGATGGGCCAACCACGGCAGATGGGTGTGCAGCACCAGCGTGAACATCCCGGGTACGGCCCCGGTTGCCCGCCCGGAAACAGCAGTCACGGACGCACCGCGATCGCCACCAGATCCAGGCTGCTATCGATATCGGCGCTGTCGGCGTCCGAGATATCGAAATCATCGGTGGTGATCCCGGCAATATCGGCCAGCAGGTCGGCAGGCCACGGTGCGTCGGCCAGTGCGCGGGCGATCTGCGCCTCGATGATGGAGCCGCCGTAGCGCGCGTCGAGGCCTTGCAGGCGCGCACCGTGAAAGACCCCGGAGACGCTTTCGATGGTGAAGCCGCCGTCGCTCAGTAGTTCGGTCAGTTCGGCGGCATTGAGCTCGCGGGTGTGGAACGGGTTGATCGGGGTGTCGCTGTCCGGGGTGAACGTGATCCGGTTCGGCGTCGACATCATCAACAGCCCGCCTGGCCGCAGCACCCTGCGACATTCCGCGACGAACTGCGGCTGATCCCAGAGATGCTCGATGACCTGGAAGTTCACCACCACATCGACCGATGCGTCGGGCAGTGGCAGCTCTGCGAGATTTCCCTGGATCACCTCGACCCGCGGATAACGCGCCCGGACGTGTGCGACGGCGGACTCGTCATAGTCCACCCCGACGACGTGGGAGGCGACGTCGGCCAACAGGTCAGCGCCGTACCCTTCGCCGAATCCGGCCTCCAGCACGTCGCGGTCTGTGCAGCGCTGCGCCAGGCGCCGGTAGACCACCTCGTGGCGGCGGAACCAGTAGTTCTCGATGTCCAGGCCCGGGATGGTGCGCTCGCCGGTCAGCGGTAGCGACGGACCAGAAGGGCCGGGGAGTCCCGAGGTGTCGGAGGTTGAAGTGCTCATTGGAAGGCAGGCTAACCCGAAGCCGACCCATCGAGTAGCGCATCCGACCCTTCGCCGGGGTGAGGGGGTCAGAACCCGCAGGACGACCCGCTATGGTGGACGAACGGACCACCATAAGTTACCGACTAGTAACATTGCGGGGTGGGCCGAAACAGTGGCCAAAGGCAGAGTTCTTCACGGCGCTCACAACGCAGTGAAGGCCCTTCGAGGAGGACGAAACAGAGTCATGACGAACATCGTGGTCCTGATCAAACAGGTCCCTGACACGTGGTCGGAGCGCAAGCTTTCCGATGGCGATTACACCCTTGACCGGGAAGCGGCCGACGCCGTGCTGGACGAGATCAACGAGCGCGCCGTCGAGGAAGCGCTCCTGATCAAGGAAAAGGAAGCCGCCAACGGGATCGAAGGTTCGGTCACGGTGCTGACCGCGGGTCCCGAGCGCGCCACCGAGGCGATCCGCAAGGCCCTGTCGATGGGTGCCGACAAGGCCGTTCACCTCAAGGATGACGGCCTGCACGGTTCCGATATCGTCCAGACCGGATGGGCCCTGGCCCGTGCGCTGGGGACTGTCGAGGGCGTCGAGTTGGTCATCGCCGGTAACGAGGCCACTGACGGCGTCGGCGGCGCGGTCCCGGCGATCATCGCCGAGTACCTCGGCCTGCCGCAGCTCACGCACCTGCGCAAGCTGTCGGTCGCCGACGGCAAAATCACCGGTGAGCGCGAGACCGACGACGGCGTGTTCGCCCTCGAAGCGAGCCTGCCCGCGATCGTCAGCGTGAACGAGAAGATCAACGAGCCGCGTTTCCCGTCTTTCAAGGGCATCATGGCCGCCAAGAAGAAGGAAGTCACCACTCTCACCCTCGCCGAGATCGGTGTCGAGGCTGACGAGGTCGGCGTGGCGAATGCGGGTTCGACGGTGCTGTCGTCCACCCCGAAGCCGCCCAAGACTGCAGGCGAGAAAATCTCCGATGAAGGTGACGGCGGCACGAAGATCGCCGAGTACCTGGTTGCTCAGAAACTCATTTAAGGAATCGACACATGGCTGAAGTACTTGTGCTCGTGGAGCACTTCGAAGGTGCACTCAAGAAGGTCACCGCTGAACTGATCACCGCTGCCCGCGTCCTGGGTGAGCCGTCCGCCGTCGTGGTGGGGGCTCCTGGTACGGCGGCGCCGCTGGTCGACGGTCTCAAGGCCGCAGGTGCGGCCAAGATCTACGTCGCCGAGTCCGACGACGTGGACAAGTTCCTGGTGACCCCCGTGGTCGACGTCCTCGCCGCGCTGGTCGAACAGGCCACCCCGGCAGCCGTCCTGGTGGCGGCCAACGCCGACGGCAAGGAGATCGCCGGCCGGCTGGCCGCGCGCATCGGCTCCGGCATCCTGGTCGACGTCGTCGAGGTGAAGGAAGGCGCCATCGGCGTCCACAGCATCTTCGGTGGCGCGTTCACCGTCGATGCCCAGGTCAACGGCGACACCCCGGTCATCACGCTCCGTCCGGGCTCCGTCGAGGCCGTCGCCGCCGACGGTGCCGGCGAGCAGGTCACCGTCGAGGTGCCGGCACCTGCGGAGAATGCGACGAAGATCACGTCTCGCCAGCCGGCGGTCGCTGGTGACCGGCCGGAGCTGACGGAGGCATCGGTGGTCGTCGCCGGTGGCCGCGGTGTCGGCAGCGCGGAGAAGTTCAGTGTCGTCGAGGGTCTCGCCGACTCGCTGAACGCCGCGGTCGGTGCCTCGCGCGCCGCCGTGGACTCCGGTTACTACCCGGGTCAGTTCCAGGTGGGCCAGACCGGCAAAACGGTGTCGCCGCAGCTCTACATTGCGCTGGGCATCTCCGGAGCCATCCAGCACCGGGCCGGTATGCAGACCTCGAAGACCATCGTCGCCGTCAACAAAGATGAAGAGGCGCCGATCTTCGAGATCGCCGATTACGGCATCGTGGGCGACCTGTTCAACGTCACCCCGCAGCTGACCGACGCGGTCAAGGCCCGCAAGGGCTAGCTTTTTCTGCGCGAGCAGACACAAAGTCCCCCATTTCCGTGGCGAGATGGGGGACTTTTGTGTCTGCTCGCCCTGAGACGTCACCCAGCGTGCACGGACACGACACGCGCTGATTGCCGTCCCGCTGTCCTGTTGGGCGACCGTGCTGGCTATGAGCACCGCTTCCGTACTCATCGCCGCCGATCATCCGACCGAATCTGCCGACGTCCCGCAGTACACGCTGCTGCTTTCCACCGATCCAGAGCTGATCGACGCGGCGCAGCGGCTGCGCTATGACGTGTTCACCTCCGAGCCGGGTTTCTCCCTGCCTGCAACCGATGGCCGGGATGCCGACAGGTTCGACGAACATTGCGATCACCTGATCGTCCGCGAGGACCGCTCCGGCGAACTGGTCGGCTGCTATCGGATGCTTCCGCCACCCGGCGCCATCGCGGCTGGAAGTCTTTACACCGCAACCGAATTCGACGTCCGGGCAGTGGATTCGCTGCGACCCTCACTGGTCGAGATGGGCCGCGCGGTGGTGCGGGAGGACCATCGCAACGGCGCGGTGGTGTTGCTGATGTGGGCCGGCATTCTCGCCTACCTCGACCGCTGCGGCTACGACTACGTCACCGGCTGCGTGTCGGTGCCCACCCACGACCCGGCCGATCCGAGCGCCGAGCCCGGCCGTGAGATCCGCGGAGTGCGAGATTTCGTCTCCAAACGCCACGCGGCTCCGGCCGAGTACACCGTGTACCCGTACCGCCCGGTGGTCCTGGGTGGCAAGACACTCGACGACATCGCCCCGCCTGCGCGGCCGACGGTGCCGCCGCTGATGCGGGGCTATCTGCGTCTCGGTGCCGAGGTGTGCGGCGAACCGGCCCACGACCCGGACTTCGGGGTGGGGGATTTCCCGGCGCTGCTGGACAAACGCAAGGCCGATACCCGGTACCTGACGCGCCTGCGTTCGGTATCGGCGGCCAGTCAAATGGGCGATGGAATGACCGGGGGGACCGCAGCATGACCAATCCCAATCCGTGGCTGCCGCGAGCATCGTGCGGAGCCGAATGCATCCGGGCCGGGTCCGGACAGGCCGGTCGCCGGGCGGCAGTGGCGCTGCGCACCACACTGCGAACCATTCTGGCGCTGATCCTGATCCCGGCGCTGCCGCTGTTGGCGGTTCCGCTGCCCGGCCGCTCCCACATCCAGCGCGGCTACTGCCGGTTGGTGTTGCGCTGCCTAGGCGTGCGAATCACGGTGTCGGGCGGCCCCATCCGCAACCTGCGCGGTGTGTTGGTGGTCAGCGGCCATGTGTCCTGGGTGGACATCTTCACCGTCGGTGCGGTGATGCCGGGATCGTTTGTCGCCAAGGCCGAGATGATCAGCTGGCCCGCACTGGGCGTGCTGGCCCGCCTGATGAAGGTGATCCCGATCGAACGGGAAAGCCTGCGCCGGCTCCCGGAAGTGGTCGACGCCGTGGCGGCGCGTCTGCGCGCCGGACACACCGTCGTCGCCTTCCCCGAGGGCACCACCTGGTGCGGCCTGGGCTACGGACCGTTCCGGCCGGCGATGTTCCAGGCCGCGATCGATGCCGGCCGACCGGTGCAGCCGCTGCGGCTCAACTATCACCACCGCGACGGCAGCACCTCGACGGTGCCCGCCTACATCGGCGACGACACCCTGTTCGAGTCGATCCGCCGGCTCATCGTGGCCCGGCGGACGATCGTCGGCGTGCACGTCGAATCGTTGGAGCTGCCCGGCACTGACCGCCGGGCGCTGGCCGCTCGGTGCGAGGCCGCGGTTCGCGGCGCGCAGGTGCCCCAAGCGGTGCACGGGCACGCTCTGGCAGCCTGATTCCGGGGGAGGTCAGCGGAGGCGAGGATCGGGCCGTGCTACAGCTATCCTTGGTTGGTCATGAGCCCGTCCATTCCGGTGTACCTCGACCACGCCGCCACCACCCCGATGCACCCTGCTGCGATCGAGGCGATGACGAGTGTGCTCGGCACGGTCGGCAACGCGTCGTCGTTGCACAGCGCCGGGCGGGTGGCCCGGCGGCGGATGGAAGAGGCCCGCGAGACCATCGCGGCCCAGCTGGGGGCTCGTCCGTCCGAGGTCATCTTCACCGCGGGTGGCACCGAGAGTGACAATCTCGCCGTCAAGGGCATCTACTGGGCCCGCCACGACGCCGACCCGAGTCGTCGGCGCATCATCAGCACCGCGGTGGAACATCACGCCGTGCTGGATTCGGTGATCTGGCTGACCGAGCACGAGGGCGCCGAGGTCACCTGGCTGCCCACCGAGCCGGATGGTTCCGTCACCCCTGCGGCTCTGCGGGAGGCTCTTGCCGACGGTGACGACGTCGCATTGGTGACGATCATGTGGGCCAACAATGAGATCGGCACGATCATGCCGATTCACGAACTGGCCGCGGTCGCCGCCGAATACGACGTGCCGATGCACAGCGATGCCATCCAGGCCATCGGCCAGGTGCCGGTGGCCTTCGCCGCCAGCGGGCTGTCGGCGATGAGCATCGCTGCGCACAAGTTCGGCGGCCCGACCGGTGTCGGCGCGCTGCTTCTGCGACGGGACACTGCCTGCGTGCCGCTGACCCACGGAGGTGGTCAGGAACGCGATGTCCGTTCCGGCACACCGGATGTCGCGGGTGCGGTAGCGATGGCGGCGGCGGCGAAGATCGCCGCCGAGTCGCTGTCGGCCAGCGCCACGCGGCTGCGTGAACTGCGGGACCGGCTGATCGAGGGTGTGTTCGCCGAAATCGACGATGTGATCCTCAACGGCGCACCCGAGGCCCGGCTACCGGGCAACGCGCACTTCACCTTCCGCGGATGCGAGGGCGATTCACTGCTGATGTTGTTGGACGCCAACGGAATCGAATGCTCGACCGGGTCGGCGTGCACGGCCGGTGTCGCGCAGCCCTCGCATGTGTTGGTCGCGATGGGCGCGGATCCGGCAACAGTGCGCGGCTCGATCCGGCTGTCTCTGGGGCACACCAGTGTCGATGCCGACGTCGACGCCGCGTTGCAGGTGTTGCCCGCGGCCGTTCAGCGGGCCAGGCAGGCTGCGCTGGCCAGTGCCGGACAGGTCCGCTGATGCGTGTACTGGCCGCGATGAGCGGTGGCGTCGACTCGTCGGTGGCCGCCGCCCGGATGGTCGACGCCGGACACGACGTCGTCGGCGTGCATCTGGCGCTGTCCTCGGCGCCGGGCACCTTGCGGACCGGATCACGCGGGTGCTGCTCGAAGGAGGACGCCGGCGATGCCCGCCGTGTTGCCGATGTCCTCGGAATCCCGTTCTATATATGGGATTTCGCTGACCGCTTCAAGGAAGACGTCATCGACGACTTCGTCGAGTCCTATGCTCGAGGCGAGACGCCGAATCCGTGCGTGCGCTGCAACGAGCGGATCAAATTCTCCGCGCTGTCCGCGCGCGCGCTCGCACTCGGCTTCGATTCGGTGGCCACCGGGCACTACGCCAGGCTCAGCGATGGGCGGCTGCGGCGCGCGGTGGACGGTGACAAAGACCAGTCCTATGTGTTGGCCGTGCTGACTGCCGAGCAGCTGCGGCATTCCGCGTTCCCGATCGGTGACACGCCGAAGGCGTTGATCCGCGAAGAGGCCGCCCACCGTGGTCTGGCGGTCGCCGAGAAGCCGGACAGCCACGACATCTGCTTCATTCCGTCCGGCGACACCAAGGCTTTTCTGGGCGCTCGGATCGGCGTGCGGCGCGGCTCGGTCGTCGACGCGGGCGGCGCCGTGCTTGCCGAACACGACGGTGTGCACGGTTTCACCATCGGCCAGCGTAAAGGCCTCGGGATCGCCGGACCCGGCCCGGATGGACAGCCCCGTTACGTCACCGGGATCGACGCCGAGAGCGGCACGGTGCGGGTGGGTTCGGCTGCCGATCTGGAGATCTTCGCCCTGACCGGCGAGCGGCCGGTGTTCACTTCGGGCACCGCGCTGACGGGACCGGTCGACTGCGATGTTCAGGTCCGCGCGCACGGTGGAATTGCTTCTGCCATAGCAGAATTCGTTGACGGTGAGCTGCGAGTCCAGCTGCGTTCACCGCTGCGCGGGGTCGCCGGCGGGCAGACGATGGTGCTGTACCGGCCCGACGCCGCCGACGGCGACGAAGTGCTGGCCAGCGCCACCATCAGGCGCTGACGCTAGGGCTCGAGATCCTTGCCGCAGCTCGTGAGGATCGCTCCGAAATTCCACAGCAACAGCCGTGAGCTGATCGCCTCCATCGCCTTACCGCCCGCGCGAGCCGGATGGGTGTAGCTGCTGAGCCAGTCGACGTGCGTGCCGTCGCCCGTCGGCGTGAAGGTCAGGGTGCCGCCGTCGTGGTCAAAGACCGGTAGCGAGCGGGTAATTCGATACGAGTAACTCTTCGGCGGGTCGTAGGCAGTGATCTCCTCGCGGAACCACATGCCGGTTCCCCATACTTCCCGCACGGCGCCGACACCCTGTGCGGCAGAACCCTGCGCCCAGTCGGCCTTGAGCACCAGCGGAGCGGTCGTCAGGCGGGCCGGATCGGCCAGCCAGTCGAAGACCCGCTGCGGTGAGGCGTCGATCACCCGTTCCACATGAATGTTGACCATGCCCAGAAACGTTAGCCCGGCTTTTGTGTCAGCGTGTCACCGTGTTGTGGCATAGTCGAACGCATGTTCGACGGGTCGTTGCTGGGGCCTGCCGAGCTGTGTGAGGTCTCTGATGCTGGGCTGGTCGGGGCGGTGCAGGGGTATGGGCGGGCGTCGGCGGTCAGTGATGCGCGGCGGTTGGCGCCGATTGCGGAGTTGGTGACCCGCCGGTGTGGTGATGAGGCTGATGAGCGGCATCTGTGGACCTGTGACCCGTGGGAATCTGTCGCCGCGGAGGTGGGCGCGGCGTTGAACATCGGCGTTGTTTCTGCGGGATCGGGTGCCTGCGGTCAACGTGTTGTTCTTGGCGGGTGTGGTCGACCTGAAGGTGGTGCAGAAGCTGAAGTATCGCACCAAGTTTGTCGACGAGGACGTGTTGCCCGTGCTGGATGCGACGTTGGCGGAGCGGGTGGTGGTCTGGGGCGGGCTGTCTGATCTCCAGGTGGAGAAGAAGATTGATCAGTTGATCGAGCAGCATGATCCTGACGCGGTGCGCCGGCGGCGGGGCGCGGTTCGTCAGCGCGATATCACCATCGGTGATTGGGAGGACGACATCGGCACGACGTCGATCTGGGGGCGGTTGTTCGTCACCGATGGCGCGGTGGTGAAGAAGCGCTTGACGGTGATGGCTAGTGGTGTTTGTGCGGATGATCCGCGCACGGTGGGGCAGCGCCGCGCCGATGCGTTGGGCGCATTGGCGGCGGGTTCGGATCAGCTGTCATGTCGGTGCGCAAGCCCCGACTGCCCGGCCCGATCCTGATCTGCACGGCGAAGGTAAGCCTGAGCCCGAACCCGCTCCGCGGCCCGCGCGCCCCACTGCCGGTGTCATCGTTGGCGGCGGTATCGTGCCGCCGGCGCTGCTGGCGGAGTTGATCCGTACCGGGGTGACAGTTCGGCACGTCGTCAGCCAGGGCCTGGAAGCTGAGCGGCACCATATTCCGTCGGCCAAGCCTGCGGAATTCGTCCGGATGCGGGATCTGACGTGCCGATTCCCGGGGTGCTACTGCCGAAAGCATCATCTGTTGAAAACCTGGTGGACCGGCGGAGACGGCTGGTCGGATGAACAACGCCCCGATGGCACCATCATCGTCACCAGCCCCACGGGCAAGAATTACACCACCAAACCCGGCAGCAGCCTGCTGTTCCCGGACTGGAACATCATCACCGCACCGTCGCCACCGAATCGCACCCCGCCGGCGCGCGCCCCAGTGCCGAGCTGAAGCTACCGAAACGAAAACGCACCCGCGCCCAAGAGCGGGCATACCGCCGTGCGGCCGAGCGCGCCCACAACATCGAAAGCCAAGGGGCGCCACCTCTTTAGCCCGAGCTTTAGCCGGAGGCGACGGAGCCGAGGAAAGTCGGGCCAGCCGGGCTTTTTGCACAGACAGGGCGGCCCTGGCTTCTCGGTGCAGGGCAGCGCACCACTCTCCGACGCACCACGGCCACGCTTCACAGTACGGTTGCCACGTGAGTGTTTCCTCGTGAGTGTCTTCAGTACGGCCACCGGCATCGGCTCCTGGCCCGGAACATCCGCGCGCCAGGCCGCGGAGATCGTCGTCGGCGAATTGGCTGGCGCTCTGCCGCACCTGGTCGAGCTCCCGGCCAGGGGAGTGGGTGCTGACATCATCGGGCGGGCCGGCGCGCTGCTGGTCGATATCGCCATCGACACCGTGCCGCGCGGATACCGGATCGTCGCTCGGCCGGGCGCTGTCACCCGGCGGGCGGCGAGCCTGCTCGACGAGGATGTCGACGCCCTCGAAGAAGCGTGGGAGATCGCGGGCCTTGGTACCTCCGGACGTCCGGTCAAGGTGCAGGCGCCGGGGCCGATCACGCTTGCCGCCCAGCTCGAACTGCCGAACGGGCACCGGGCCATCACCGACCCGGGCGCGCTGCGCGACCTGACCGTATCGCTGGCCGAAGGCGTCGCGCTGCACCGTGCCGAGCTGGCGCGACGGCTGTCCACCACGGTGGTGGTGCAGTTCGATGAGCCGCTGCTTCAGGTGGCGCTGGCCGGCCGGCTGAGCGGTGTCACCAGCTTCTCGCCCGTGCACCCGGTTGACGAATCGGTGGCCACCGAACTCCTCGACATCTGCATTGCCACCGTCGGCACCGAGGTATCACTGCACAGCTGTGCGTCGGAGTTGCCGTGGAAGATGTTGCAGCGCAGCATGCTCAGCGCGATCTCGGTCGACGTGGCGACACTCGAACCCGCCGACCTGGACGGTATCGGCGAGTTCGTCGAAGCCGGCCGGGTGGTCATGCTCGGTGTGGTGCCGACGACGGCGCCGGCGGTTCGCCCCGACGTCGAAGAGGTCGCCAAGGTCGCCGCGCAGGTCACCGACCGGCTCGGCTTTCCCCGCGCGGTGCTGGCGGAGCGGATCGGCGTCACACCCGCCTGCGGACTCGCCGGTGCCACCACGGCCTGGGCGAAGACCGCAATCGGGCTTGTGCACAAGGTCGCCGACGCCTTCGCGGAGGACCCGGAAGCGGTGTAGACAGGAACACAACCCCGAGCAGCTGGGGGCAAACCGAAGAGGGAAGCAATGGATTACGAGGATGTAGACCCCGAATTGATCGTCAAAGGCGACACCATCGGGACTGCTGCCGGGGTAAATCAGCTTCCGTTCGTGGTGGAGGACATCAACGGGCCCCAAACACACGGGGTTATGCAGTGGACTTTTGAGGGGCATGACACCGCAACCGGCAAGCTGCGAACCACGAACTTCCGCAAGGGCGGCAACCGGGTGCGGCGATACATCGACACCGGGCACGCCTGACAACAAAGCGGAGAGGTCGCTACCGCAGATCTTTGCGCAGGATCTTCCCGGACGCTGATTTGGGGATGGCGTCGATGAACTCGACCTGACGCACCTTCTTGTACGGCGCGACGTTCTCGGCGACGAAGTCCATCACGGTCTCGGCACTGAGGTCGGTGCCGGATTGCTTCACCACGAACGCCTTCGGGATCTCCTCGCCGGACCCGGCGTCGGTCACCCCGATGACGGCTACGTCGGCGATGTCAGGGTGGGTCAACAGCAGCGACTCGAGCTCTGCGGGTGGCACCTGATAGCCCTTGTACTTGATCAGCTCCTTGAGCCGGTCGACGATGTAGACGCAGCCCGACGAGTCCACGCAGGCCATGTCACCGGTGTGCAGAAAGCCTTCGGCGTCAATGGTTTCCGCAGTCGCCGCCGCGTTGCCGAGGTAGCCCGCCATCACGTTGGGCCCGCGGTACCAGAGCTCGCCGGGGGCGCTGAGTCCGGATTCCGGTACGCCGATCTCGGCTCCGGTTTCCGGGTCGACGATCTTGCTGACGGCGTTGGGTATGGTCCAGCCGCAGGAGTTCAACGGGGCGGCGATCCCGACCGATTCCGCACCACCGTCGAAGGGCATGCAATGGCTGACCGGGCTGAGCTCGCTCATGCCGTAGCCCTGAACCACGCGGCAGTCGAGCCGCTTGGCGACGGCGTGGCCGAGCTCCTCATCGAGCGGCGCGGCACCGGACATCACGATGCGCATTGAGGACAGGTCGTACTCGTCGATCACCGGGTGCTTGGCCAGCGCGACAGCGACCGGCGGGGCGATGTAACCCACTGTGCAGCGGTGGTTCTGGATGGTCGCGAGAAACTTGGTGAGGTCGAACGACGGCATGATCACCAGCCGCGCGCGGGCGTGCAGTGCGGCGTTCAACAGCACGGTCATCCCGTAGATGTGGAAGAACGGCAGCACCGCGATGACCACGTCGTCCTTGGTGACGCCCTGGATGGGCCGGATCTGCGCGACGTTCACCGCCAGATTGCGGTGGGTCAGCATGACGCCCTTGGGATTACCGGTGGTGCCCGAGCTGTAGGGCAGTGCGGCCAAATGCGTGTCCGGGTCGACGGTGATCTCCGGGGCATCCGCGCCCGAAGCCAACAGGTCATCGGCGTTCGGGTGCCCGTCGACGGCCTCGCCGGCCCCGTCGAGGATGATCACCTCCGCTGGTGACAAACCCGCGTGCGCGGCACCTTCCAGGGCCTGGGCGCGCAGTGGGCTGACGGTGATGAGCATCTTGGCGTGCGCATCCGTGAGCTGCTTGGCGATGTCCTTCGCGGTGAACAGCGCGTTCACGGTGGTAGCCGTCGCACCTGCCCGCAGGATGCCGTGGAAGGCCACGGCGAACGCCGAACTGTTGGGGGCCAGTAGCGCCACCACGTCACCGACCCTGACACCGCGATCGGCCAGTGCACCGGCGAACGCGTCCACCCGGGTGACCAGGTCGCGGTAGGTGGTCTCGGCGCCGGAGCCGGCGTCGACCAGTGCGACGCGATCGCCGTCGGCCTCGGTGAGTTCACCGAAGAGGTACTCGTAGACCGTCTCGTCGGGAACGACGATATCGGGGAAGGGGCTGGCGAAACTCATAATGCTCCGTGGGTCGAATCGTCGAGTTCTCTGATCAGTTTCTTCGGTGCGACGAGGCGATAGGACGCGTCGACCAGTTCGGTCACCTCGGCCCAGTCGATCTTTGCGGCGGTGAAGTCGAGGCCGAGCCAGCCGCTGGGCCCCAGATAGGCGGGAAAGAAGAACCGTCCATCCCGTTGCAGGGCGGCCCGGTCGACCTCGTCGACCTTGACCAGCAGTGAATGCGAGAACCGGGCCATCGTGCCCGGCACCGCAGTCTTGGAGCTGCCGCCATACATGGCGAACATCTTGGTGACGAAGAACGACGGACGGCCGTGGGAGATCTTTTCGAAGGCGTCGGGGAACCGCAGCGCGATCTGGCGCAGCTCTGCCAACCCGAGGTCGTCGTCGCTGAACATGATCGGGTGTGGCACGCAACCACCCTAGCGACGGGAACCCACCCAGACGATGCCTGCTCGGCTGTCGGTGCACTTCGATAACCTTCAGCAGTGAGCCCAGTCGAAGCGGATCCACTCGATCCAGACGTGCGCCGGCAGTGGCAGGAATTGGCCGATGAGGTGCGTGGGCACCAGTTCCGTTACTACGTGCGTGATGCACCGGTCATCTCCGACGGCGAATTCGACACGCTGCTCGGCACGCTGACCGAGCTCGAGGAAAAGCACCCTGAGCTGCGCACTCCGGACTCTCCGACGCAGCTGGTCGGCGGTGCCGGTTTCGCCACCGATTTCACCTCAGCCGATCACCTCGAGCGGATGCTGTCGCTGGACAACGTCTTCAACGCCGAGGAGCTGGCCGCGTGGGCCGTCCGGTTGCGCACCGAGATCGGTGACGACGTCCATTACCTGTGTGAACTCAAGATCGACGGCGTCGCGCTGGCGCTGGTGTACCGCGACGGGCGCCTCGAGCGGGCCGCCACGCGGGGCGACGGCCGCACCGGTGAGGACGTCACTCTCAACGCCCGCACCATCGAGGACATCCCGGAACGCTTGACGGCCAGTGCCGACTACCCGATGCCGGCCGTCCTGGAGGTGCGCGGTGAGGTCTTCTTCCGGGTGGCCGATTTCGAAGAACTCAACGCCGGACTCGTAGAGGAGGGCAAGCCACCGTTCGCCAATCCGCGCAACAGTGCCGCTGGGTCGCTGCGGCAGAAGAACCCTGCGGTCACCGCGCGCCGCAGGCTGCGGATGATCTGCCATGGTCTTGGGCACGCCGAGGGTTTCAGCCCGCCGACGCTGCACGACGCCTATCTGGCCCTCAAGGCGTGGGGGCTACCGGTGTCCGACCACACCACCCGGGTGCAGGGTATCGACGCGGTGCAGGAGCGGATCGTCTACTGGGGCGAACACCGTCACGACGTCGAGCACGAAATCGACGGTGTCGTGGTGAAAGTCGACGAGGTCTCACTGCAGCGTCGGCTCGGGGCGACGTCACGCGCGCCGCGCTGGGCCATCGCCTACAAATATCCGCCCGAGGAGGCCACCACCAAGCTGCTCGACATTCGGGTCAACGTCGGGCGCACCGGACGGGTCACACCGTTTGCGTACATGGAGCCGGTCAAGGTGGCCGGCTCTACGGTCGGGCTGGCGACGCTGCACAACGCCTCAGAGGTCAAGCGCAAAGGTGTGCTGATCGGCGACACCGTGGTCATCCGTAAGGCGGGTGATGTCATCCCGGAAGTACTCGGCCCGGTGGTCGATCTCCGCGACGGCTCCGAGCGCGAATTCGTCATGCCCACCCACTGTCCCGAATGCGGCACCACCCTGGCGCCGGCGAAGGAGGGGGACGCCGATATCCGGTGCCCCAATTCGCGAACCTGTCCGGCACAGCTGCGCGAGCGGGTGTTCCACGTGGCCGGCCGCGGCGCATTCGATATCGAAGGCCTCGGTTACGAGGCGGGTATCGCGCTGCTGCAGGCCGGGGTGATCACCGACGAGGGCGACCTGTTCGAGCTCACCGAGGACGACTTGCTGCGCACCGACCTGTTCACCACGCAGAAGGGTGAGCTCTCGGCGAATGGCAAACGGCTGCTTGCCAATTTGGGCAAGGCGAAGTCGCAGGCCCTGTGGCGGGTGCTGGTGGCGTTGTCGATTCGCCATGTCGGGCCGACCGCCGCCAGGGCGCTGGCCGGCGAATTCGGCAGTCTGGAAGCCATCACCGAGGCGTCGGAGCAGGAACTTGCCGCCGTTGAGGGCGTCGGGCCCACCATCGCCGCGGCGGTGGTCGAATGGTTCACCGTCGACTGGCACCGATCGATCGTCGAGAAGTGGCAGGCCGCCGGTGTGCGGATGGCCGACGAGCGAGACAGCAGCATCGAACGCACGCTGGAGGGGTTGTCGATCGTGGTGACGGGGTCGCTGCCCGGCTTCTCCCGGGACGAGGCCAAGGAGGCAATCCTCGTGCGCGGTGGAAAGGCCGCGGGCTCGGTGTCGAAGAAGACGGCTTACGTGGTGGCAGGCGATGCGCCGGGATCGAAGTACGACAAAGCGGTCGAACTCGGTGTGCCGATTCTCGACGAAGACGGCTTCCGTAGGTTGCTGGCAGACGGGCCAGAGGTTAGCTCACCAGAGTAGGGCGGCGCCCAATTCTGTAGCGGTGTAGCTCGGCCGAACGTGGATAGAATGCGTCTAGTTCATCGACCAAGCAGTCGGTTTCGGTAACGGGACGGAGGTTGGGGTGCGTGCCAGGTCCCACGACAGAGAGTTGCTGTGGTGCGGTGACGGGATGGTGTCGGTAGTTGCGACGCTCCTGGTTCGCTCGGTGGCCCGCGGCCGATGACACCGGGTAACGGGGCCCGCACGCCGCCTGAGTGGCAATCTCCGCCGTCTGGTTGGCAGTTGTATCCGCCTGGATACCAGAGTTATCCGCCCTCGCGCCGGAGCCGTCGACCACTTGTCATCGCCCTGTCGGGCATCGCCGTCATCGCCATCGTGGGCATCGTGGTGGCGATGGTGCTGAACAACGGGGACGCTCAGACCAAGGCGGGCACCGGCAGTGCTCAGGAGGTCGTCAAGGACTACCTCGACGCGTTGGCCAACGGTGATGCCGATGCCGCGCTGAATCTTGGCATCGCCCAACCTGCCTCGCGCAAGTACGTGACGGCCGACATGCTCGAGAAGCAGCTCAAGAACTGGCCCATAACGAATATCGTTGTCACGCAGGACAAAACGCTGGAATCAGCGAATACCGCGCTGGTGCACGCGTCGGCCGACTTCGGAGACAAGCACTCTCAGGCTGCTATCCCGGTCCAAAAAGTGGACGGTCGCTGGAAGCTGAAGAGCGCGACAGTCAGCGTCGACACCATGGCGCAGATATCCCCGGGCGGGCCCGCCGCAACGTTGAGCGTGCTGGGCGAGCCGCTGGGCAAGGACGACCACTTCGATGCATTCCCTGGATATCTCGGCATCACGTCGACCATTCCCTATCTTGATGTGCTGTCGTCGCCGCTGTTGTTGGACAGCCTCACGGCGGCAGATGTCGGCAGTGTTCTGACGTTCGATTTCACCCTCAACAACGCCGGCCACGACGCCGTCAACAAGGCGCTGGAGACCTGGATAATCGGCTGTCTCGCGAGTGATCCCAGCTCCTACAGGTGCCCGCCCTGGGATCCCGGGATGCCGTTCGACACCAGCACGGTGCAGATCAACGGTCCGATCGACCTCAGCAAGGTGACTCAGTCGCTGTTGCCGACGACGACAAGGGTGGTGGTCGCGGGCACCGCCACGTACCAGGTGACGGCGAATGAAATCGACGGTGGTCCTGCGGTTTTCAACTCCGTTCAGCCGATCTCGACGGCTGTCGATCTCACCGCGCACCCGCCGGTCGTGGCCGGGCCCAGCTAGGTTTCAGCGCAGGATGGTCGCCAGGATACCGGCCAGATAACCCAGCCGCGCGACCTCGGAGGGCCGGAAGTCCGGTCCGCCGGGACGGCCGAGCATGACGGCGGTCAACGGGTCACCCAGCGGTGCCGCGGCCAGCGTGGTGTCCATGTCCCGCCACAACTGCGGCAACCAGTCGGCGGTCGCGTCGAGTGCGGCCGCGTGCTCCAGCGGCAGCCAGGGCGCCGAACTCGGCTGGGTTTCCGGGGCGCCCCGGCTGCCCACAATGCGGTCAAGGCCCGCGTCGCCGACGCAGACGACGGTGCACCAGCCGACGCGCAGGACCCGTGGCGCCTCGTCGGCCAGTACCTGCAGTTTGGCCAGCTTGTTCTCGGCAGCGGCGATGTGGTCGATGAGTTCGAGTTCGCGGTGCGCCTCGAGTAGTCCGGTGTGCGGCCGGATGCTGTCGACCCGCACCCCGGTGAGGTTCTCGGCGGCCGTGATCAGCGTGTCGGGCATCGAACCGTGCGGCAGGTCGACGACCAGATCGTCGATGGCGTATCCCGAGACGCGCTCCACGACATCCAGGGAAAGAATGTCAGCGCCCACCGAGCCGAGCGCCACGGCAAGAGACCCGAGGCTGCCCGGCCGATCGTCCAGCTGGACCCGTAGCAGATACGAAGGCACGCGCACACTGTCGCACAGCCGGTCGCCCAGAGCACTCCGGGCAGATCGGCTCCGGCCCACTTGACTACAGTTGGCGCTCGTGTCGCAGATCTCCCGAGACGATGTGGCCCATCTGGCCCGATTGGCCCGATTGGCCCTGACCGATGACGAGCTGGATAGTTTCTCCGGCCAGCTCGACGCGATCCTCCAGCATGTCAGCCAGGTGCAGGCAGTCGATGTCACCGGCGTCGCGCCCACCGGTAACCCGTTGTCCGAGGTCAATGTGACGCGGCCCGATGTGGTCGAGGTGTGCCTGACTCAGGGGCAAGCCCTGGCAGAGGCGCCGCGCGCCGTCGATGGCCGCTTTGCCGTACCGCAGATTCTGGGGGAGAGCCAGTGAGTGAGTTGGTCCGGCTGTCCGCCGCCGAGCTGGCGTCCCGGATTGCCGCCAAAGAGGTGTCGTCGACCGAGGTGACCAAGGCGCACCTGAACCAGATCGAGGCGACCGACGGCGCATACCACGCGTTTCTGCATGTCGGAGCCGAGCAGGCGCTGGCAGCCGCGGCCGCCGTCGATGCCACGGTGGCCGCCGGTGACAAGCTGCCATCGGCGCTGGCCGGCGTGCCGCTGGCGCTCAAGGACGTGTTCACCACGACCGATATGCCCACGACGTGTGGATCGAAGATCCTCGAAGGCTGGACCTCGCCGTACGACGCGACGGTGACAGTGAAACTGCGTGCGGCCGGGATCCCGATCCTGGGCAAGACCAATATGGACGAGTTCGCCATGGGCAGCTCGACCGAGAACTCGGCGTTCGGCCCGACCCGCAACCCGTGGGACACCGACCGGGTTCCCGGTGGCTCCGGCGGCGGCAGCGCCGCGGCCCTGGCGGCGTTCCAGGCGCCCCTGGCGATCGGCAGCGACACCGGCGGCTCGATCCGCCAGCCCGCCGCTCTGACGGCGACTGTCGGGGTCAAACCGACCTACGGCACCGTGTCGCGCTACGGCTTGGTCGCTTGCGCCTCGTCGCTGGACCAGGGCGGACCGTGTGCGCGGACGGTGTTCGACACCGCGCTTCTGCACCAGGTCATCGCCGGCCACGATCCACGGGATTCGACCTCGGTGGACGCCGCGGTTCCCGATGTCGTCGGAGCAGCCCGCGCCGGCGCGACCGGCGATCTCAAGGGCGTTCGGGTCGGCGTGGTCAAACAGCTGCACAGCGGTGAGGGTTACCAGCCGGGCGTGCTGGAATCCTTCAACGCCGCCATAGATCAGCTGCGCGCGCTCGGCGCCGAGATCAGCGAGGTCGACTGCCCGCATTTCGACTATTCGATGGCTGCGTACTACCTGATCCTGCCGTCGGAAGTGTCGTCGAACCTGGCCCGCTTCGATGCGATGCGCTACGGCCTGCGCGTCGGCGACGACGGCACGCACAGCGCCGAAGAAGTGATGGCACTGACCCGGGCGGCCGGATTCGGTCCAGAAGTCAAACGCCGCATCATGATTGGCACCTATGCTCTCTCGGCAGGGTATTACGACGCGTACTACAACCAGGCGCAGAAGGTCCGCACCCTGATCGGGCGCGACCTCGACGCGGCCTACCGGACGGTGGACGTGCTGGTCTCACCGGCCACTCCTTCTACGGCGTTCCGCCTAGGGGAGAAGGTCGACGACCCGCTGGCCATGTACCTGTTCGACCTGTGCACCCTGCCGCTGAACCTGGCCGGGCACTGCGGCATGTCGGTGCCGTCGGGATTGTCGCCTGACGACAACCTGCCGGTGGGACTGCAAATCATGGCGCCCGCGCTGGCCGATGACCGGCTCTACCGGGTGGGCGCTGCCTACGAGGCTGCTCGCGGTGCGCTGCCGACGGCGCTCTGACAGGGGAAGATAGGCATATGCGGATCGGAGTTCTCACCGGTGGCGGTGACTGTCCAGGGCTGAATGCCGTCATCCGGGCGGTGGTGCGTACCTGTGACGCGCGGTACGGCTCATCGGTCGTCGGCTTCCTCGACGGGTGGCGTGGGCTGCTGGAAGACCGGCGCGTTCAGCTCAAGAACGACGACCGCAACGACCGGCTGCTGGCCAAGGGCGGCACCATGCTGGGCACCGCGCGCGTCAACCCGGACAAACTGCGGGCCGGTCTCGACCAGATCAAGCAGACCCTCGAGGACAACGGCATCGACGTGTTGATCCCGATCGGCGGCGAGGGTACGTTGACCGCGGCGCACTGGCTCTCGGAGGAGGATGTGCCCGTCGTCGGCGTGCCGAAGACGATCGACAACGACATCGACTGCACTGACGTCACTTTCGGCTTCGATACCGCTCTGACGGTGGCGACCGAGGCCATCGACCGGCTGCACAGCACCGCGGAATCACATCAGCGGGTGATGCTCGTCGAGGTGATGGGCCGCCACGCCGGCTGGATCGCACTGAGCGCGGGTATGGCGTCGGGCGCGCACATGACGCTGATTCCCGAGCAGCCCTTCGACGTCGAGGAAGTCTGTCGGCTGGTCAAGGCCCGCTTCCAGCGTGGTGACTCGCATTTCATCTGTGTGGTGGCCGAAGGCGCGAAACCCGCTGAGGGTTCAATGATGCTGCGCGACGGCGGAATTGACGAGTTCGGGCATCAGAAGTTCACCGGGGTCGCCCAGCAGCTGGCGATCGAGATCGAGAAGCGCATGAAAAAAGAAGTGCGCACGACGGTGCTCGGCCACGTCCAGCGTGGCGGCACGCCCACGCCCTACGACCGGGTGCTCGCCACCCGATTCGGGGTCAACGCTGCCGACGCCGCGCACGCCGGCGAATACGGAATGATGGTGTCGCTGCGCGGTCAGGAGATCGGCCGCGTGCCGTTGGCAGACGCGGTCAAACAGCTGAAGTTGGTGCCGCAGAGTCGTTATGACGATGCGGCGGCTTTCTTCGGCTAGTTGGTCGCCCATCGGGCGTGGCGCGCGCTCGGTAGCGGGCGAGTTATTGGTCTGATTTCCGGGTGGTCGGTGTCGGGTCGGCGGGCACGGTGCTCGTCATTCTGCGTGGCAGCAGCGGGTCGGGAAAATCGACGATCGCCCGCAGGCTGCGGGATCGCTACGGACTGGCAGTGGTGAGCCAGGACGTGTTGCGACGCGAGGTACCGGGCGTTGACGACCATCGTGACAATCCGGCGATCGAGGCTGAGCAGGATCCAGACGCGATCGTCGATCTCATCGCCGACGCTGTGCGGTGGTGATTGCTCGATCGGTGGTGCGGTCTTTCTCTCCCCATCGTCCGAACGGCAGGGCTCTTGACCGCTCGGACTGTGGGTGCGTAGCGTCTGGAAAAAGATAAATGGGGTG
This sequence comes from Mycolicibacterium komossense, assembly GCF_025822605.1. GTDB lineage: Bacteria > Actinomycetota > Actinomycetes > Mycobacteriales > Mycobacteriaceae > Mycobacterium > Mycobacterium komossense. The sequence goes on from NZ_JACKTY010000033.1 coordinate 237,420, forward strand.
ACACCCCATTTAATTCGAGCTGAGGAGTTCGGACATGCTCACCCCGGAACGCATCACAGCCGTTCGCCGAACCCTGCGCCCGATCGGATTCGCGTTGCCCAGCGTCGGCCTGTCTGCGGCACCCCCGGTGCACGAACAGATCGAGGCCGCACGACGGCTGGAAGCCGCGGGTTATCGCAACGCCTGGGCCAACGAAGGGGTGGGCGGCAAGGACGTCTTCGTGCAGATCGCCATCCTGCTGGGCGCCACCGATCGGCTGACTTTCGGAACGTCGGTGACGCCGATGTGGGCTCGGCCGCCGATGGTGGCCCACGCCGCGGCGCATCAATTGGTGGAAGCCTTTCCGGATCGCTTCGTGCTGGGGATCGGATCAGGCTATGACTTCATGGCGCCATTGGCGGGCCTGGAGTATCGCCAGCCACTGGCCCAGTTGCGGCAGTACGTAACGAGGATGCCGGAACCTGTTCCGATTCTGGATGCACCCGCTGTCGACTACCCCACCGTGCTGGGCGCCAATGGTCGGCGGTCGGTACGGCAAGCCGGTGAGATCGCCGACGGGGTGTTCCCGACACTGGTTCCGCCACGCTACGTCGAGGAGATCAGATCGGTGCTCGGAGCAGACAAGCTGATCATCGTCGGATTGACGACATTCACCGACGACGACGAAGATGCAGCCAAAAAGGCTGCCTCGCAGAGCATTTCGCAGATTTTCGCGATGCCAGGTGTTCCGTACGGACGGGTGCTCGACAGCTTCGGCTACACCGCACAGGATCGCATCGATGGCAGCGATCGTCTGACCGCCGACCTCACCGCCGCCGGCTCCGGCGCGACCATCGCCGCGGCGGCCAGACGGTACCTCGACGCCGGCGCCGATCATGTGGTCCTGATGCCGGTGGCGGCAGACTTCAGCTCCGGCGTGGACGAGCTCGAGTCCATCGCCGCCGATGTCACCGGGGTCTGATGCCCTCCAGGGCGAGGGCACGCAGCCGATGGCCGGCGTGCGGGTCGTGTTCGGTCGCGAGAGCCACTCCACCCACCAGCGCAAGCAGTTCGTCGATGGTGACGTCCTGTCGCACTGCGCCAGATGCGATAGCCCGCGCCAGGAGCGGACCGCCGGCGTGCACCAGGATCTGGTGACACGCCTCGCACGACGCGTGCCCGCCGGTGTGCAGCATGGCGGCCGCCAGTCCACGCACTGCGGCGAAATACTCACCTACCGCGTGCAGCCACGACGTCAGTGCCGCCGCAGGCTCCCGGTCCGCGGCATCGGCTGTGGTCTGTTCACACAGCGCCCGGACCGTATCGGTGAATACCGCGTCGAGCAGGTCCCACCGTGACGGAAAATGCCGGTGCAGCGTTGCCGATCCAACGCCTGCCTGGCGGGCGATCTCCTCCAGCGAACCGTCGGCACCGTCGCGCAGGAATACGTCCGTGGCAGCGCTGATCACACGTTCACGGCTGCGCTGAGCATCGGCACGGAGGGGGCGGGGCGCTGTCATGCCGGACACTTTCGGCGGGCAGGCTCGACCGCGATCGGGGAACGGTGCAGCGCCCGGTCCAGCGGTACCAGATACACGCCGTTCTCCGGCATCAATGACGTTGTGACCACCGCCCCGAACTCCCAGTCCACGGCTCCACGCTAATGCCACGCTCTTCGCTACGCGGCTCGACATCTGGGGCTCTAGTCACCCAGGCCCGCCGCGATGAACGCGACGGCCGTCTCGACTGCGGCCGCCGCGGCCGGGCCGGTCCCGCTGACCCGCAGCCGATCACCCTTCTTGGTGTCCAGGGTCACGAGCATGATCATGCTGTCGGCGACGACCGGGCCGATATCACGGGTGAGGTTGGTGATGCTCACCTCGGCGTCGTACTGGCCGAGCATCGTGACCAACTTGCCGGCCGGCCTGGCATGGATGCCCATCTCGTTGACGATCTCGACTTCGTCGAAAATCTCAGCGGCCGTGGAAACTTCGCTGTCCGCGGACTTCTCCGCGGCGACGGGTACATCGCCCAGGTGGTCCTGCTTGGCGGCAAGGCCGCGCAGCGCCTCGGCGGTGACCGCCTCGAGCGACGCACCGGTCCCGGCGGTGACGACCGCGGCCACCAGGCCTTCCACCAGCGGCGCCGAGCACAGCCTGACGTGCGCGGCGATCTCCGGGTCGACCAGCTCCAGGGCCAGCTCCGCGGACATCACCGCGCTGCCGAGGTCCATCAGCACCAAGACACCGTCGGGGCTGTCCGCCTCCTCGATAGCCGCTGCCACTGCCGTCGCGTCGGTGCCGAAGGTATCGGCATCGAGGCCGGCCGCGACCGTCACCGTCGGGCCGCCACCGTGGACCATCTCGGCAGCCAGACCGACAGCGGCGTCGGCGAGCGCGCGGCTGTGGGATACGACGACCAGTCCGATCACGACACCAAGCCGATCACGACAGCGTCGCCGCCGCGGATTCCAGCAGCAGCGTGACGCTGGTGGCGCCGGGATCCTGATGGTCGGCGCTGCGCTCGCCGAGATAACTCGCCCGGCCTTTGCGGGCCACCAGCGGCGTGACCCGGTCCCGGCCGGCGGCCGCTGCCGATGCGGCCGCCGCGAGCGCGGGACCGATCCCGTCGCCGGTGGCAGCGTCATACGCCGCGAGCGCGGGGGCCAGCGCGTCGTACATGGTCTTGTCGTCGAGATCGGCCTTGCCGCGCGCCAGGACGCCGTCGACACCCGCCCGTAATGCCGCGCCGAGTGCCGGCGCCCCGATCGGATCGACACCCTGCAGGGCTGCACCGAAGCGTAGGAAGAAGGTGCCGTACAACGGTCCACTCGCTCCGCCGACGGTGCTGACCAGCGTCATGCCCACTTTCTTGAACAAGGCGTCGGCGGTGTCGAAGGTGTTCGCGTCGAGCAGGGCGACGATCGCGGTCATGCCCCGATCCATGTTGGAGCCGTGGTCGGCGTCCCCGATCGCCGAGTCGAGATCGGTTAGCAGGCCGGCGTTGTCGTGCACCACGGCCGCGTAGTCGCGCAGCCAGGCACTGAAGTTCTCGACCGTGGGCACCTCAGACGCCCCACCGCAGGCCGGGAGTGTTCACCGGCGCGTCCCAGAGCCGGACCAGTTCGTCGTCGACCTTGAGTAGCGTCACCGAGCAGCCGGCCATCTCCAGTGAGGTGATGTAGTTGCCGACCAGTGAGCGGGCGACCGTGACCCCGGCCTTGCCCAGCAGCTGGGCGACCTCGTTGTACATCACGTAGAGCTCGAGTAGCGGCGTGCCGCCCATGCCATTGACGAATGCGATCACCGAATCGCCCTTGCCGTAGGGCAGATCGCCGAGGATCGGCTCGACGAGCAGCGCGGCGAGGTCCTTCGCCGGCACCAGTGGAAGCCGCTGCCGCCCTGGCTCGCCGTGGATGCCGACACCGAGTTCGAACTCAGACTCGCCGAGCTCGAACGTCGGCTTGCCCGCCGCGGGAACCGTGCACGACGTCAGGGCCAGGCCCATGCTGCGGCCCTGGCCGTTGACCTTGCGGGCCAGGTCGGCGACCTCACCCAGCGGGCGGCCTTCCTCGGCCGCGGCTCCGACGATCTTCTCCAGCAGGACCGTGACGCCGACACCACGCCGGCCCGCGGTCCACGTGCTGTCCTGGACCGCGACGTCATCGTCGGTAACTACCGACACCACCTCGGTCCCGCTGTCGGCGGCGGCCAGTTCCGCCGCCATTTCGAAGTTCATCACGTCGCCGGTGTAATTCTTCACGATGTGCAGAACACCCGCCCCGCCGTCGACGGCAGCAGTGGCCGCCATCATCTGATCCGGCACGGGGGAGGTGAAAACCTCACCCGCACAGGCGGCGTCGAGCATACCGACGCCGACGAACCCGCCGTGCAGGGGTTCGTGACCCGAGCCGCCGCCCGATACCAGGCCGACCTTGCCCCTCACCGGCGCGTCCTTGCGGTAGATCACCCGGTTCTCGTGATCGACCCGTAGGCGGTCGCTGTGCGCGGCCTCGATTCCGCGAAGCGCGTCCTTGACTACGTCGGCGGGATCATTGATGAGCTTCTTCACGGTGTCATCTGAGCACGGTGGCCCGGCCGGAACAACCGCCATTCGACTAGGTAAAAGCCGACCACACTAAAATCGGGGAATGACCGCTGCAAGTACTCGCTCAGGCGAGGCCGAACTCCTCGACTATGACGAGGTCATCGATCGCTACGATCCCGTCCTCGGCCTCGAGGTGCACGTCGAGCTCTCGACGGCCACCAAGATGTTCTGCAGTTGCAGCACCGAGTTCGGCGCGGAACCCAATACCCAGGTCTGCCCGGTGTGTCTGGCCCTGCCTGGCGCGCTGCCGACGCTCAACGAGGCGGCCGTCGAATCGGCTATCCGGATCGGCCTGGCGCTGAACTGCGAGATCGTGCCGTGGTGCCGCTTCGCTCGCAAGAACTACTTCTATCCCGACATGCCGAAGAACTACCAGATCTCCCAGTACGACGAGCCGATCGCGATCAACGGCTATCTCGACGTGCCACTGGAAGACGGGACCACCTGGCGGGTGCAGATCGAACGCGCCCATATGGAAGAGGACACCGGCAAGGCATTGCACATCGGCGGTGAGACCGGCCGTATCGAAGGTGCCACTGAATCGCTGCTGGACTACAACCGCGCCGGGGTTCCGCTGATCGAGATCGTCACCAAACCGATCGAGGAGACGGGCGAGCGGGCCGGGCAGATCGCCAGGGCGTACGTCACCGCCCTGCGTGATCTGTTGAAAGGCCTCGGTGTTTCCGACGTGCGGATGGACCAGGGTTCGATGCGCTGCGACTCCAATGTCTCGCTGAAACTCAAGGGCGTCAAGGAATTCGGCACCCGCACCGAGACCAAGAACGTCAACTCGCTGCGCAGCGTCGAAGTGGCCGTCACCTACGAAATGCGCCGTCAGGCCGCGGTCCTCGAAGCCGGTGGCAGCATCGTCCAGGAGACCAGGCACTTCAACGAGGCGGGCTACACCACCGCAGGTCGCGCGAAGGAGACCGCGGCGGACTACCGGTATTTTCCCGAGCCCGATCTCGAGCCGGTCGCCCCGAGCCGGGAACTGGTCGATCGGCTCCGGGAGACCATCCCGGAGCTTCCGTGGTTGGTGCGCAACAGGATTCAGCAGGACTGGGGCCTGTCCGACGAGGTTTTCCGTGACCTCGTGAACAACGGTGCGCTGGATCTGGTGGCGGCCACCGTCGCCGAGGGTGCTTCGGTCGAGGCGGCCCGGGCGTTGTGGGGAAACTTCCTGGTGCAGAAGGCCAACGAGGCTGGGGTGCAGCTCGATGAGCTGGCCATCACGCCGAAGCAGGTCGCTGCCGTCATCGCGTTGGTCGACGAGGGCAAGCTCTCCAACAAACTGGGCCGCCAGGTCATCGAAGGTGTGCTCGCCGGTGAGGGTGAACCCGAGCAGGTGATGACCGCCCGCGGGCTGGCCGTCGTGCGGGACGACTCGCTGATCCAAGCCGCTGTCGATGAGGCATTGGCCGCCAATCCCGATGTCGCAGAGAAGATCCGGGGTGGCAAGGTGGCCGCGGCCGGTGCGATCGTCGGTGCCGTCATGAAGGCGACGAAGGGTCAGGCCGACGCTGCGCGCGTGCGCGAACTCGTGCTTGCTGCCTGTAGCTGACCTACCAGCCGGTGCCCTCGCAGACCAGGTCGTGCGGCATTGACAGGGTCGTCGGGAGCACCGGCACGCCAGGTAGGTCGGCCACCCCGGGGATGGCCGCTACCGGCGGCATCGGAATCTCGGCGGGTACCGCCGGCGCCACGACCGGTACCGGTGGCAGGGCCGCCGGACCGGGAGGTCCCACCACCGCGACGGCGTGATCGACGGTTGCTGCCTCAACGGGCAATGGCGCGGCGACGGGCGCGGCTACAGGTGCCGGCGGCGCGGCGTCGGGTGTTGGAGGTACTGCAGCTTCTGGCATCGTCGCGGCGAGTTCGGTGACGGGCGCTGCTTCCACCTGGGCTGCTTCCACCGGCGCTGCGAATGGCACCGCGTCGATGGGCGGACCGGCCACCACCGGAACCGGAGGCGGCGCCAGAACGGGTGGGACCGCCGTGGGCACGGCAGGCACCGGCACGGTCGGCAGGCCCGCGGGGACGGGCGGAACACCGAGGGGCACGGCAACAGGCGCGGGTGGAACAGCGGCGGCGGCGTCAGCGACGACGGCCGCGCTATCGGCCAGCGGCGCCGCTGCCTCGGTCACGGTGGGCAGCACGGCCGCCGCATCGGGCAGGGACGCCAGCGCGGCGGCGGCGGCCTGGAGTGCCTCCGGCAGTGCATCCCGTGAGGCTGCCAGCTGTTCGATGATGTCACCGCAGGGCACGCCCGGGCTGGGCTCGGCGCTGGCGGTCGGCCCGAGGAATGCGGCAGTCCCGAGCAGGACGACGGTCGCCATCGAGGTCGACGCCAGCCGGCTGACAGTCCTGCGCACCACGCCCCCGTTCCGCTGATCCTGACGGCGTAGTGAAACGTAGCGTGTTACTGACGCTGCTCAAGGGGCAATGTTGAGAGTTATGGAATCGTAGCCGCGCCGAGTCGTTTCGGTGACCGAAGATCCGTTGAGAGTGATTGCGCCCCAGCGCTATTAGTCGCGGCCCGGTCGGCGCCGCGGTGTGGACCGTCGCCGTCGTCGGCTAAGTGTTGTCGGCGTTGCTGCGCGGGAAGCCGCCGCCCTGTGGGAACAGCGGGAACACGACGTCGTCGAGTTTCTCGGCGTCGCCGGCTGTCTTGTTCACCGTCGCGGCCCAGACATTTCCGTCGGGGGAGAGCTGCAGCGCCCAGGCGTGCCCATGGGTGTCCTGCCGCAGGACTTCCGGGTCGCCGGTGACGGCACCGGTCGCCGGCGCCAGTCGCACCGCCACGGTCTGCTTGGTGTTCACCAGGTTGACCAGCACTGTGCCGTCGAGGGCCGCACAGCCGGCGACACCCGGTTTATCGGGCCACGTCCACACGGTTGAGGTCTTCGAGTCTGGCGCGATGCGCTGCAGCCGGTCCGCGGTCGGGGTGCGGTCGGTGATGTAGAGGGAGTTGTCCGACGGGTCGACGCACATCCCGCCCGCGCTGCCCATTCCGCTGAGGGCGGTGGTGGTCGGTGCTTGGTTGACCGTGGTCGGTTGCTCGATGCGCAGCACCTTGCCTGCGAGTGAATTGGGGTCCGCGGCCAGGGCCGGGTTGCCCGCATCGCCGGTCTGCACCACCAGTGTGGTGGGGCTGGTGAAGATCAGCGAACCGGCGTTGCCCGTCGCACCCTTGGGGATCCCCGTCAGGATTTCCTTCGGGATGTCGTCATCGGCGATCCGGATCACCCGATTGTCGGTTGGAGTGCTGATATAGGCGTACATCAGCCGGTCCTGCGAATAGGTCGGCGAAAGCTTGATGTCCAGCAGGCCGCCGTCACCGGTGCTGTCGACCGGGATGACCGTCTTCACCTTGGGCTCCGCGCTGACCGAGATCTCCTTCACCGCGCCCGTGGTGCGCTCGGCCACCAGGGCGGTCTTGCTGTCGTCGCCCATGATCAGGCCGCTGGTGCTCTCCAGGCAGCCCTGCATCACACCGGGCGCCGGGCACTCTTTCGGGAACGGCTTGGCCGGCAGCGGGGGCGGTGGCGGCGGGGTCGACGGCGGCGGTGCCTTGCGTTCGGGTTCGGTGGTGAACGGCTGCGACTGGGTCTCGTCGAAGCGCGCACAGCCCGCAATAGGCAGGGCGAGAACGAGTCCGGCGCACAGTGCGGCCCGAACACCCTGGACCGGCCAGCGCGTCAGCATGCCCACCAGGTTACGGATCGCGCGGGAGTGCTCGCCACGGACCGTCGGCAGGGCTCGTCGGCGAATTGTTCGGCGGGCAGATCACGACCCGGTCACAACTGGCGAAAATGTCCAAAATTGCAGGCAAAAGCGCCGCTCAAATCCCCGATTCGCGAGAACTTGCACTTACCCTGACTCTCGTGACGAGTCCTTCGAATGACCCACACTGGCAGCGACCAGGCGATGCGTCGTCTGGAGCCGGCAGCTCCCGGCCGGCCTCGGCGAGCCTGGTCGACCCCGAAGACGATATGCCGTCGGCGACCTACGGCGGCGACTTCGAGACCACCACGATCACGAACTATGGCTCGAGCTACGGCACGGCCAGCCCGTCATCGAGCAACGGCTATGCGCTGCTCAATGATCCCGAGCCGTTGCCTTATGTGCAGCCGCAGCCGATGCGCCCGATGATCGGCCCCACCGAGATCGAGCCCGAGGACTACGACCGGGCGCGCAACGCCGGCCGCCGCGGCACCCAGGACCTGGGACTTTTTCTGCTGCGCGCGGCTTTCGGTGCGCTGCTGATCGCCCACGGACTGCAGAAGATCTTCGGCTGGTGGGGCGGCCAGGGACTCGGCAGCTTCCGCGATTCGCTCGAAGGGCTCGGTTTCCAGCATGCCGATCTTCTCGTCTATGCCGCCGCAGGTGGCCAGATCGCCGCTGGTGTGCTGCTGGTACTGGGTCTGTTCACCCCGCTGGCCGCCGCCGTCGCGCTCGCCTACCTGATCAACGCCCTGCTGGCCGGGGTTATGTTGCAGGAGAACCCGGCCCAATTGCAGTTCTTCCTCCCCGCCGGGCACGAGTTCGTGATCACCTTGATCGTGGTCGCCGCCGCGATCATCTTGTGTGGGCCGGGCCGATGGGGTTTCGACGCCGGGCGCGGCTGGGCGCGAAGGCCTTTCATCGGATCCTTCGTCGCGCTGCTGGTGGGGATCGGCGGCGGTATCGCCATCTGGGTGCTGCTGAACGGGGCGAATCCGCTAGTCGGCTAGCTGTACGGGTTGGGCACCCGGCCGTCGCTGACCTCGGTGAGCAGCGGAAGCGTCGCGAACGTCACCGCGGGCAATCGGAGTTCACTGCCGTCCTTGAGGCGGGCCCTGGCCCATGAGGACTTCACGAACTTGAGTCCGTCGATCTCCTCCCAGCTCACCGTCCTGCTGCTCAGCAGCGATCGGGCCGTCACTGTGTCGTGGTCGGCCACGGTCCGCAGCCGCACGATCATCGCCGCCAGCACCACCGGAATCAGCAGCAGCGGCAGCGCCCACGGCCAGGCCAGCACCGGGATCAGCAACCCCAGCGTGGTGAACCCGACCGCGAGCAGGGCCATCGGCGAAATCTTGATCACCACGGGTTCGACGACAGGAGTAGGCACTCCGCCATCATTCCATCTTTCGATAGGTGAGAAATTTGACCTTTGACCAGTACGGCGGCTACCGTCGAGCATTATGCAGGCCCTTATGCGCACCCTCGTAGTAATTTGTCGGCGCGTTGGTGCCGTCTAGCCCAGTCGGGCTAACCCCTACCAACACCAACGCGCAACCCTCGTGCAGCAGCAGCTGACGGGGGTTTTTTGTTGCCCATCTATTTTTGTTGCCCACCAACAGAGCATGCACCACCCACTGATCGAAGATGAGGACACCGTGAGCGCACCCACCACGCGACCACCGGAGCCGGCCACGCCCGCGAACGGCACCCCCGTTCCGGCTGGCAAGCCCGCCGCCAAGTCCACCGGCAGCGCGCCGAGAAGGGTTGCGCCGCAGCAGCTTACGGGTGCCCAGTCGGTAATCCGGTCACTGGAGGAGCTCGATGTCGAGGTGATCTTCGGCATTCCCGGCGGTGCGGTGTTGCCGGTCTACGACCCGCTTTTCGATTCGGTGAAGCTACGCCATGTGCTGGTTCGGCATGAGCAGGGCGCGGGCCACGCCGCCAGCGGCTACGCCCACGCCACCGGCAAGGTCGGCGTGATGATGGCCACTTCCGGACCCGGTGCCACCAACCTGGTCACCCCGCTGGCCGACGCGCAGATGGACTCCATCCCTGTCGTGGCGATCACCGGGCAGGTCGGTCGCGCGCTGATCGGTACCGACGCCTTCCAGGAAGCCGATATCTCCGGCATCACCATGCCGATCACCAAGCACAACTTCCTGGTGCGTAACGGCGACGAGATCCCCGAGGTGATGGCCGAGGCCTTCCACATCGCCTCCAGCGGACGTCCAGGGGCTGTTCTGGTGGACATCCCCAAGGACATCCTGCAGGGGCAGTGCACCTTCAGCTGGCCGCCGCGGATCGACCTGCCCGGCTACAAGCCGAACACCAAACCGCACAACCGCCAGATCCGCGAGGCGGCCAAGCTGATCGCCGCCGCCCGCAAGCCGGTGCTCTATGTCGGCGGTGGCGTGATCCGTGGTGAAGCCACCGACCAGCTGCTCGACCTCGCCGAGCTGACCGGCATCCCCGTCGTCACCACGCTGATGGCGCGCGGTGCGTTCCCCGACAGCCACCCGCAGAACCTGGGCATGCCCGGTATGCACGGCACCGTCGCCGCGGTGGGTGCGCTGCAGAAGAGTGATCTGCTGATCGCGCTCGGCACCCGCTTCGACGACCGGGTGACGGGCAAGCTGGACTCGTTCGCGCCCGAAGCCAAGGTGATCCACGCCGATATCGATCCGGCCGAGATCGGCAAGAACCGCCATGCCGATGTGCCGATCGTCGGTGACGTCAAGGCCGTCATCTCCGATCTGATCGAGGCGCTGCGCAGCGAGAACGCTGTCGGCACTCGACTCAACATCGGCAACTGGTGGGAATACCTGTCCTCGGTGCGGGCGACGTATCCGCTGAGCTACGGCCCGCAGAGCGACGGCAGCATGAGTCCGGAATACGTCATCGAGACGCTGGGCCGGATCGCCGGACCCGACGCGGTCTATGTGGCAGGCGTTGGGCAGCATCAGATGTGGGCCGCGCAGTTCATCAAGTACGAGAACCCCCGGACCTGGCTGAACTCGGGCGGTCTTGGCACCATGGGCTACGCCGTCCCGGCGGCGATGGGCGCCAAATTTGCCCGGCCCGACGCCGAGGTGTGGGCGATCGATGGCGACGGCTGCTTCCAGATGACCAATCAGGAACTGGCGACCTGCGCCGTGGAGGGCGCACCGATCAAAGTGGCGTTGATCAACAACGGCAACCTCGGCATGGTGCGGCAGTGGCAGACGCTGTTCTACGAAGAGCGTTACAGCCAGACCAACCTCTCGACCCACTCCCATCGCATCCCGGATTTCGTCAAGCTGGCCGAGGCGCTCGGTTGCGTCGGATTGCGTTGTGAGCGTGCCGAAGACGTCGAAGACGTGATCAACCAGGCCAGGGCGATCAACGACCGGCCCGTGGTGATCGACTTCATCGTCGGCGCCGACGCGCAGGTCTGGCCGATGGTCGCCGCAGGTATGAGCAATGACGAGATCCAGGCGGCTCGTGGAATCCGGCCGCTGTTCGACGACCAGGGCAATGAGGGGCATGCGTGATGGGCATTCAGACACACACCTTGTCGGTCCTCGTCGAGGACAAACCCGGCGTGCTGGCGCGCGTCGCCTCCCTGTTCTCCCGGCGCGGCTTCAACATCCAGTCGCTCGCCGTGGGTGCCACCGAGCAGAAGAACCTGTCCCGGATGACGATCGTCGTCTCGGTCGAGGACTTCCCGCTGGAGCAGGTCACCAAGCAGCTGAACAAGCTGATCAACGTGATCAAGATCGTCGAACAGGACGAGGACAACTCGGTCTCGCGGGAGCTCGCACTGATCAAGGTGCGTGCCGATGCGACCACCCGTGGGCAGATCATCGAAGCGGTGAACCTGTTCCGCGCCAAAGTCGTTGACGTGTCGGCAGAGTCGTTGGTCGTCGAGGCCACCGGCACCCCCGGCAAGCTGACGGCGCTGCTGAATCTCCTGGAGCCCTACGGCATCAGGGAGATCGCGCAGTCCGGCATGGTGACGCTGGCCCGCGGGCCACGCGGTATCGGCGCCGGCAAATAATCAATCTCTTCGGTAAAAGCACAGAAAAGGAAAAAATCAAGTGGCAGTTGAGATGTTCTACGACGACGACGCAGACCTGTCGATCATCCAAGGGCGCAAGGTCGGCGTCATCGGCTACGGCAGCCAGGGCCACGCGCACTCGCTGAGCCTGCGCGACTCCGGCGTCGAGGTCAAGGTCGGCCTCAAAGAGGGCTCCAAGTCCCGGGAGAAGGTCACCGAGCAGGGCCTCGAGGTCGATACGCCCGCCGAGGTCGCCAAGTGGGCCGACGTGATCATGTTGCTTGCGCCCGATACCGCGCAGGCCGAGATCTTCAAGAACGACATCGAGCCGAACCTGGAGGCCGGCAACGCGCTGTTCTTCGGCCACGGTCTGAACATCCACTTCGACCTGATCGAGCCGGCCGAGAACATCACCGTCGGCATGGTCGCGCCCAAGGGCCCCGGCCACCTGGTGCGCCGCCAGTTCGTCGACGGCAAGGGCGTGCCCTGCCTGATCGCCATCGATCAGGACCCCAACGGCGAGGGGCAGGCGCTGGCGCTGTCCTACGCCAAGGCCATCGGTGGTGCCCGCGCCGGCGTCATCAAGACGACCTTCAAGGAAGAGACCGAGACCGACCTCTTCGGTGAGCAGGCCGTGTTGTGCGGTGGCACCGAGGAATTGGTGAAGGTCGGCTTCGAGGTCATGGTCGAGGCGGGCTACGCGCCGGAGATGGCCTACTTCGAGGTGCTGCACGAGCTCAAGCTGATCGTCGACCTGATGTACGAGGGTGGCATCGCGCGGATGAACTACTCGGTGTCCGACACCGCGGAGTTCGGTGGCTACCTGTCGGGCCCGCGGGTCATCGACGCCGACACCAAGGAGCGCATGCGCGGCATCCTCAAGGACATCCAGGACGGCACTTTCGTCAAGGAGCTCGTCGCCAATGTCGAGGGCGGCAACAAGCGCCTGGAGAAGCTGCGCAAGGAGAACGCCGAGCACCCCATCGAGGTCACCGGCAAGAAGCTGCGCGACCTGATGAGCTGGGTCGACCGACCCATCACGGAGACCGCCTAGCAGTCTGATTTCGGCGTGCTCTCGACCGGTCAGCGGTCGGGAGCACGCCGAAGTCGCAGCTAGGGGGACAATGCCGGCATCGTCGTGATGCCGAACTCGCGCCGCAATGCGGTGCGCGCCGCGTAGTAACCGGCCATCCCGTGTACGCCCGTTCCGGGCGGGGTCGCCGATGAGCACAGATACGCCTTGGGGATCGGCGTGGTCCACGGATCGGCCCGCAGCGTCGGGCCGACCATCGCCGCGAACAGTGTTGCGCCCCCGACGATGATGTCGCCGCCGACGTAATTGGCGTTGTGCTGCGACATCTGGGCCGCGGGCACGCAGCGGGTCGCGAGAATCAGGTCCCGGAAGCCGGGTGCCTCCCGCTCGAACAGGTCGATCACGGTCTCACTCAGGTCGGCCGTCGAGCCCGACGGCACATGCGCGTAGGTCCACAGTGGCCGGCGGCCCTGATCGTCGATACGCGACGGATCCGACAGATGGGGGAGCGACGCCAGAGTCATCGGCCATTCGGCGTGGCGGCCCGCTGCCACCTCCCGCTCGGCCAGCGCCATCTGCGCTCGGCTGCCGCCCATGTGGACCGTCGATGCGTGGGCGAGTCGCTGGTCGCGCCAGGGGATCTCATCGGAAAGCACGAAGTCGATCTTGCAGACACCTGGACCGAATCGGTAGCGGCGCAACGCCTTTGCGTAGCGGTGCGGCACCGCGTCGCCGTAGATGTCCAGCAGTGCGGTCGGGGCGGTGTCGTAGAGGACCACCCCGGCGGGCGGTGATGTGACCGGCTGACCGAGCTCCAGTTCGCCGCCGTGGGCCAACAGGTCGGCGATCAGTGCGTCGGAGATCACCTGCGTGCCGCCGACGGGCACCGCCCAGCCGGCGGTGTGCGCAACGGTGCCGAGCATCAGCCCGGCCCCGCTGACGACCGGTGACGGCATGGTGGAGATGGCATGTGCCCCAACGCCGGCGAAGAGTGCCTGTGCGTCGTCGCCGCGCAGCAGGCCCCAGGCCGGGCTGCCCAGCGCCAACACCCGCAGGCCGGTGCGCACGGTGGTGACCAGATCGGGCGGCAGTGACCGCTTGTCCCCGAGGAAGAACCCGAGCACGCCGTCGACGTGTTCGGTCAGCGGGCCGAACAGCCTACGCCAGGAAGCACCGTCGTCGAGCTCGTCGCAGGTGTGTTGCAACGAGTGGTACGCCACTGCCGCGGCCCGGCCGGGCAACGGGTTCGCGTACGACACCTCCGGCGCCACCAGGTCGACCCCGCGGGCCGCCAGATCGAACGCGGCGAAAAACGGTGAGGCCACCCCCAGGGGGTGCACCGCCGAGCAGACGTCGTGCAGCACTCCCGGGAATTCGGGGTCGGCCGCGCTGCGGGCGCCACCGCCCGGCGTCGGCTGCGCCTCGATGACGCGCACCGACAGCCCGGCCCTGGCACAGATCACGGCAGCCGCCAGCCCGTTGGGCCCGCTACCGACGACGGTGACGTCTGTGTCCATCGCACAATTACAGCCCATTACTCTGTTCGCGTGAGCCTGCCCGTTGTTTTGATTGCCGACAAACTTGCCGAGTCAACCGTTGCCGCCCTGGGAGACCAGGTGGAGGTGCGCTGGGTCGACGGCCCGGATCGGGAAAAGCTACTGGCCGCGGTACCCGAAGCCGACGCACTGCTGGTGCGTTCGGCCACCACCGTCGACGCCGAGGTACTCGCCGCCGGCACCAAGCTGAAGATCGTCGCCCGCGCCGGTGTCGGCCTGGACAACGTCGACGTCGACGCCGCGACCGCCCGCGGTGTGCTGGTGGTCAACGCCCCGACCTCGAATATCCACAGCGCCGCCGAGCATGCGCTGGCGCTGATGCTCGCCGCCGCCCGCCAGATCGCTCCGGCCGATGCGTCGCTGCGCGAACACACCTGGAAGCGGTCGTCGTTCAACGGCACCGAGATCTTCGGCAAGACCGTCGGCGTAGTCGGCCTCGGTCGCATCGGCCAGCTCGTCGCGGCGCGGCTGGCCGCCTTCGGCACCCACATCGTCGCCTACGACCCCTACGTGTCGCAGGCCCGCGCCGCCCAGCTCGGTATCGAGCTACTCTCGCTCGACGAGTTGCTCGGCCGCGCCGACTTCATCTCGGTCCACCTGCCGAAGACGAAGGAGACCGCGGGGCTGATCGGCAAGGAGGCGCTGGCCAAGACCAAGCCGGGTGTGATCATCGTCAACGCCGCCCGCGGCGGCCTGATCGACGAGGCGGCCTTGGCCGACGCCATCACCAGCGGCCATGTCCGCGGCGCCGGTATCGACGTGTTCAGCACCGAGCCGTGCACCGACAGCCCGCTGTTCGAACTGCCGCAGGTCATCGTCACCCCGCACCTCGGTGCCTCGACGGCCGAAGCGCAGGATCGCGCAGGCACCGACGTCGCCGCCAGCGTGAAGCTCGCACTGGCCGGCGAATTCGTGCCCGATGCCGTCAACGTCGGTGGCGGCACCGTCGGCGAGGAAGTGGCGCCATGGCTGGAGATCGTCCGGAAGGTCGGCGTCCTCATCGGCGCCCTCAAGTCTGAGCTGCCGGTGTCGCTGACGGTGCAGGTCCGCGGTGAGCTGGCGGCAGAGGACGTCGAGGTGCTCAAGCTCTCGGCGCTGCGCGGCCTGTTCTCCGCGGTGATCGAGGATCAGGTGACGTTCGTCAACGCGCCCGCGCTGGCAGCTGAGCGTGGCGTCAACGCCGAGATCACCACGGCCACCGAAAGCCCCAACCACCGCAGCGTCGTCGACGTGCGGGCGGTCTACTCCGACGGCTCGGCCACCAACGTCGCGGGCACGCTGTCCGGGCCGCAGCAGGTGCAGAAGATCGTCCAGATCAACGGCCGCAACTTCGATCTGCGTGCCGAGGGCTACAACCTGATCATCAACTACGCCGACCAGCCGGGTGCGCTCGGCAAGATCGGCACCCTGCTCGGCGGGTCCGGTGTCGACATCTTCGCCGCCCAGATGAGTCAGGACTCCAGCGGTGAAGGCGCGACGGTGATGTTGCGTGTCGATCGCGAGGTGCCCGCTGACGTGCTCGAGAGCCTGGCCGCAGCGGTCGAGGCAGTGACCTTGGAACTGGTGGACCTGTCATGAAGCTTGCGGTGATCGGCGGCGACGGTATCGGACCCGAGGTGGTCGCGCAGGGCCTGCGGGTGCTCGACGTCGTGCTGCCCGGGGTACAGCGCACCGAGTACGACCTCGGTGCCCGGCGCTACCACGCGACGGGTGAGACGCTGCCCGACGGCATGGTCGACGAGCTCAAGGGGTATGACGCGATCCTGCTCGGCGCGATCGGTGACCCGTCGGTGCCCAGCGGTGTACTCGAACGCGGGCTGTTGCTCACGCTGCGCTTCGCGTTGGACCACCACGTGAATCTGCGGCCGTCGAAGCTGTACCCGGGCGTGAAGAGTCCGCTGGCCGGCGATCCCGCGATCGATTTCGTCGTGGTGCGGGAAGGGACCGAGGGGCCGTACACGGGCAACGGCGGCGTGATCCGCATCGGCACGCCACACGAGGTCGCCACCGAGGTGAGCCTGAACACCGCCTTCGGCGTCGAGCGGGTGGTCCGTGACGCATTCGCCCGCGCCATGACCCGCCGCAAGCACCTCACGCTGGTGCACAAGACCAATGTGCTGAGCTTCGCCGGCAAGCTGTGGTCACGCATCGTGGCCGAGGTGGGCACGGAGTTTCCCGACGTCGAGGTCGGCTACCAGCACATCGACGCAGCGACCATCCACCTGGTCACCGACCCGGGACGATTCGACGTCATCGTCACCGACAACCTGTTCGGCGACATCATCACCGATCTCGCCGCGGCGGTCGCGGGTGGAATCGGGTTGGCCGCGAGCGGCAACATCGATGCCACGCGCACCAATCCCTCGATGTTCGAGCCGGTGCACGGCAGTGCGCCCGATATCGCGGGTAAGGGCATCGCCGATCCGACCGCCGCCGTCATGTCTGTTGCGCTGCTGCTGGCCCATCTCGGTGAGACCGAGGCCGCGGCACGGGTCGACAAAGCGGTCGAAGAGCACCTCGCGACCCGCGGCGACGAGCAGCTGTCGACGACAGCCGTGGGTGACCGGATCATCGGCAAGCTCTAGCCAAGCCCCAGACGCGGTTGACATTGCTCGCCACACTGAACCGACAGTGCTGGCTGTTCGTGATCGGTTCTGCGTTCTTCGCGGCGGCGACCGCACCGGGACTGACCGGATTCATCGGCGCCGGCACGGCGAACTTGCTGTGTTTCATCGGGTCGTGGTTCTTCACCACCGCAGGGTGGATGCAACTGCGGCTCTGCGGGCAGGAATGGACCACCGAATGGCTTTCCGCGGCAATACAATTCCTCGGAACCATCTTGTTCAACGTCAGTACGGGGTCGGCGGTGGTGGCGCATGCGGTAATGACCGAGCGTCGACTTGTCTGGGCGCCCGATGTGACGGGTTCGGTCGCATTCTTGGTCAGCGGTGTGCTCGGTGTCGTCGCGGTCTCGGTGGGCATCGGCCGGTTGGCGCTGAAGTCCCGTGACTGGCAGGCGGAGTGGATCAACCTGATCGGGTGCGTGGCTTTCGGGGTGTCCGCCGTGGCGGCGTTCGTCAGGATCGACGGCGCCACCGTGGACCCCACGCTGGCGAACCTTGGCACCTTCGTCGGTGCGCTCTGCTTTCTGGCGGCCGCGCTGCTGATCCTGCCGCGCCGCTCGCGATCGGCTGCGAACACCAGGTAGCGGCGCTTTATCGCATCGCCTCGTGCCCCACACGCCGACAGTTAGTAGCGCCGCTGTGCTGGCGACCGTGAAGGGCGCCAACCCGACCGCGGAAACAGACCGCTCGTGCTGGTCAGCGTGCCCAGAACATGACGGCCCGGCAGCAACACCAGGTCCCCGACTCAACGGTGTATCGGCGATCGCCGCAGAAGATATCCGCGTGCGGCTTTCCTACTGTGCGAGCACTTTTGCCTTGAGAGCGTCACACTCCTGCTCGGTGATGGTGCCTTCCTCGAGAAGCGCTTTGGCGTTGACGATGCCTACGCGGGGGAGTGGCCCGCCGCGGCCTTGGCGTAAGCGTCGGTTTCCTGTTTGGCCTGGGCTGTCGAATCCTGTGCGCGCTCGGCCATGCCTTTTCCGCGCGCGATCAGATAGACCAAGGCAGTCAGATAAGGCAGCCCTTCGCGCGTAATCGGCGGCGCGCCTTGTGCCCCCAGAATCTGTGATGTCGCCGTGGAGTGTAGTCAGGACGGGCGGTCTGACAGTGACCATGAGCGGATATTGGCGAATTTTGACCCCCGAAGATGGGTCACGATCGACGTCGGACGGACACCTACTTCGTGATGAACCCGTCATCGACTCCGGCTGCGTACAACTCCGCTTTGGTGCGGGCGGGGTGCCCTACCCGGGCGTACTTGTCGCGCACTCGGTCGATGTACTGCTTGGCCGTGCTGGGTGCGACTCCCATCCGTCGGGCGACGCTGTCGAGCTTCAGGCCGCATGCGTACAGCCGTAGTGCCTCCAACTCGTTATCAGAGAGCTTTGGCCGATCGGCGTCATGGTCGATCACCAGTGCCTTGGCCAGAACAGGACTCATCCACTGCTGACCATTGAGGGCGGCGTCCACCGCGGCACAGAGCTCTTTCATACTGTCGCTTTTGGCCACCACTCCCGCAACCCCGGCGGCCAGCATTCGGCGGACGTGCCGCGGGCTGCTGAGCGCCGACACGATGAGCACCGCGACACCCCGTTCTGTCAGGGTGGCGACGATCTGCTCATCGGCCAGCCCCCCGGCGTCGAGGTCGAGATCGAGCAGGAGGAGGTCCAGATGATGGTGCAGAACAGCCTCCACGGTGCTGGCGGTGCTCACCTCGTGGCCGAGATCGCGCACCACACCGGCGAGTGCTTCTCGAACCAGCACGTGGTCGTCGACCACCGCGATGTGCGCCACGGTCACCACCTGATTTCGACGAGGCCATCGGAATTCGTCAACCTAACATCAGCCTCTCCGGCCATCGGCGATGCGGCGATGACGCTTTGTCCCGCCGCGATAGCGTTCGGTGGAGCAACCAGAATCAATTCGCCACGGCCACTGGATCGGAACAACCCAAGGCAGACCCTGTCATCGGGAGCGCAGGCGGCGATGATGCCGACGACCGCCATGGAGACGGACTGTGCGAGCGCTGCATCGAGGACGCCTTCCTCGAGGTTGACCTCGACGCTGACTCGTGCGCGTTTGGCCGCGTTGATGATCTCGACGAACGCTTCGGTGATCTCGCCGGACTCGTAGGGCAATCCGATGAGTGCTCGCAGGTAACACTCCTCCAGCGCCGCCGTTGCGCGGATCTCAGGATCGTGTACGAGTTCTGGCTGCGTGCAGACCCTGAGCAACAGGGCGCGTGCTTCGTCGATCAGGCTATCGAAACTGCCACTTCGGATTGCGATTTCGGCTAGTAGTCGATCTTGTTGAGCACGTCCGTGCAACTCGTCGTCAAGCTGAGTCGCGACCGCATCGGACAACCTCGATACCTGTCGACGTAACACCAGGAACGCGGCGACCACCAACGCGTCGGCGATCAGAAGAGCCACAGTTGATCCGCCACAATGCGCGGCGTCGTGGTACAGGACGATGAACGAGCCGAGTCCGATGACCGCGAGAGCGGGCGCCACGACCCGTGCTCGACCGTCGAGCAGGACGAGGACGGCGCAAATGGTCGCCGCGGCGTCTCCGCCCCAGCCGAGATTGGGATGAACGCCGCACCCGGCCTGCGCGGGGTGGGAGAATCCGAAGATCACCATCCCGCCCATCAGCGCCACGTAGGTGCCCCCCACCGCGCCGATCGGTAGGCCGGCTGCGTCACCGGCATAACGCAAGACCACCGCCAAGGCGATCGCGACGATGAGCCAGACGGTCAGTGGCGGTGCGAATGCCGCGACCGACCACCCGGTCCGCAGGGTCGTCGTAACAAGCATCACCACGCCGAATTCGGTGAGCATCACCGCTGCGATCCCCGCTGCCATCCGAAATGACGCTCGCTGGAACACATCCGAGCGCGTGGTGGGTCGTGGTATCGGAATCTCGATGGTGGTGGCCGTCCCTCCACCGGGAGTGCTGGCGACGGTTGTACGTGTTCCTGCATCCTCGGCCCGAACCGCCATCGCGGACTGCAGTGGGGCGATGTCGGACATACCCTCTCCGGCATCGGTTACGGTGACGTGCCTTGTCGCCGAGCAATATTCGATGGCCGCCTCCGCTACCTGTGCGTGCTTGGCGACATTTGTCACCGACTCCCGAATCGTCGAGAGAATCTCCCGACGCTGCCACCCGGGCAGGTCGGCAAGGCACCGGCGGAATCCGGCGACATTACCGATAGTGAGATCGACACCGATTGCGCGCGCATGGGCGAAAATGTCATCCACCGACGCCGAGGCAACGTGCTGGTTCGCCCGCGATTCGTCCACTGCACGGATGTCGTCGGCGCATCGCCGCGCGACCACTGAGTCAGCGCTGACAATCCGTCCCGTGGCTATTGCGCCCAAGGTGTTGACGATGGTGTCGTGCAGTAAACGTGCTCTCCGCCGTCCCGCTTCCGCCTCCAGCTGCCGGCGGGCCAGTGTTCGGTCGGCCGTCAACCTGGCATGCGCCCGGTGGTCGGCTTCGGCAGCGACGGCACGCAACTCGCGGACCGCCACCCCGGCTGCGAGTGCGGTACCGAGGCAGTTCACCGGTAACAGGACGAGGTAGCTCCAGGCGTACGGGGTCAGGTCATCCACGGCGACATACAGTGACGTCGCGATGGCAAGGCTGATGGCGAGGCTGCTGGCGACGGCCGCCTGCAGTCGAAGCAGTAGGCCGGCCAGTATCGATACCGAGATGCCGACGTTCAGCGCAGCCCGCAGAATCTCAATGGTGGATCCGGTTGCGTGTGCCGCGATCGCCACACCGATGAGCGTCCATGTCGCAAGAAGCGCGGGCGGCGACACCCGCCGCAGTGCGGCGAGCGCCCAGACAGCTGCGTGAATGGCGAAGGCCACGCCTGCCGCCAGCGGCCGGGTCAGGTCGTGTGAGTTGGCGCCGACCAGGAGAAACTGGATCGAGGGCGCCACCGCTGCCCAGAACAGCGCCGCGTTCGTCAGCGCCCGGTCGACGCCCATCCGGTGAGCAGCGTCTGTACTCGGAGACGAACTGCGGTCGGTTTGAACCGCGCGAGCAGCCCGTTCCCAGCTGGCTACCGAACGCCGCACTATCAATCCACCCATCGCCGCCACGATATCTGCGTGTGAGGATGACGGACCCGAGCCGGGCCGAAGGTCAGGCCGAGCGGGTGAATCCGATATCGTCGCCGATCACTGTGGCCGGACCAATCGGCAGCTTCTCGGCATCTGCTCCGGCGACTTTCACGAATTCGAGCTTGTCCTTCCAGACCTTGCGGATCAGGTCCTCGAAGGCCATTGTGGTGAGCTGCTCCCCGGGGCAGCGGCGGTAGCCGAAGCCAAATGGTGCGAACCCGGCGTAGTCGCACACGGGCATCGGTCGATCGTCGGCTACACCGAAGACCGTGCCGAACGCGCTGTTGTGCAGTGACGCCTTTCGACCGTCCTTGACGTCGAACGTCGACTTCGGATCGAACGGACACTGCGCCAGACCCATTTGGAGGATGCGTGTTTCGTCGATCTGTTGGCTGGTGGGCGCTTTCACGTAGCGCGACGGGTCGAAAACATCGGGATTCGCCCACTGGACCGGGTCGAGGCTGGTCGAGGTATGCGGGCTGACGATGTAGTTGTGCCGTTCGAATGCGGGTGGCCTGGTTTCCTCGAGTGCGGAGATGCTTCCGCCGTTGGGCGAAATAACGCGAAAGAGTTCCATGACAAACCGCTCGAGGGGAGGAAAGGCACTGCCGTCCGGGGTGTCGAACGCACCAGACATGGTCTTCTGGTATTCGGCCTTGGCCTGTCCGTCTCCACCTTCTTTGCTCAGCTTCGCCATGACGTTGTACAGGCTGTTACCCCACTGGCTGAATGCCACGAAGTTGTGGAAGCACTCGAACACCACGTCCTTGTGGTTGAAGTACTCGCTTTCTTCGCCGTTCTTAAGCCAGTACCACGCAAAGGTCTTCTCGGGCGCCGGCGTCTTTCCTGACTGGATATCTTTGAGGCGGTCGTCGATCCACGATTTCAGGAAGGAAAGGTTCTTCCGGACAGTCATGTAATTGTCGTAGACGATCTTCTGGGTGGGATCGCGGTAAGCCAGCACGGTATTGAAGCTGGCGCCGATCTGGCGCACCTCGGCCGGAAGATCCTTGCCCTTGACGCCCAAATGCAGGTCCCAGTAGAGGTCCCAAAAGGTATCCAGGTAGATCCGCATCAAGGGTTTCCCGGCGTTCCTCGCGGCGAACAGTTCGTCGAAGAAACCGACGACCTTCTCCTGATACATCCCTTGGTAGAGGTCAGGTGTCACCGCGGACATATAGATACGCTTGCGCCGGTTGTCGGGTCCGCGTTTCTCCAGGCCCTGGAGGAACACGGTGACACCTTGTTCCGGATCTGGCTGCCACGTATCGCTGAGCAGACCCCACAGGTCGTAGGGGAGGGCGTTCTCTTTGGTCAAGGCAACGTCGATCATGGGAAGGACGGGACGCTCTCCATCGGAAAGCGTGTTCAAGTACCACGGCAGGACCGCATGCTCGACATAGTCGGCGTCGAATTCGGCAAGGTACTGGGCGCGCAGCTTCGCTATTGCAGAAGCCATCTGGTCATCGGCTGCCGTCGCTGGAGCAGGGCTGGGAGCGGAGGGGGGCGAGGAGTTCGCGCACCCCGCCAGAGCGGTGATCCCTGCGACGGCACCTGCACCGCTTGTGATGAAAACACGCCGTCTCACGTATGTACCCCTTTGGTTTCAGAACTCAGTCAGCATCGGTCGGGTTTTCCGCCCATTGCCACTCGCCAATGGAAGCCATTGTGGCGGTGCAGCTGTCGACATCTTGAGCCTAGCCACTGCTGTGCTCCGAAAATCGATCGCGATAGTGCAAGAGTTATCTTTGTCCCCAGAAAAGGGGACAAACCAGCCGGGTTGTCCGTTGGTGCAGAGGCGTTCGATTTCTACTGGGCAAGGCCTAGGGCGCGCGCTGCGACTTCTTCATCGGGTCGGCGTGCACCGGTACCAACGGCAGCGCGAGCAACGGGAACACCGCACACACCGCGAACGCCAACGGGAACCCGGCCGCCGCGATCAGGCCGCCGAACAGGGGTGGCACGATCCCTCCTGTCAGCAGCTGCGAGGTGTTCTGAGTGCCCAATGCGCGCCCACTCCAGAACGGACCCGCGATTTCGGCGATTGCCGTGAACGCCAACCCGTTGTCGGACACCGTGATCACCGATGCGATAACTATGACCGCGACGCTCAGCGGTGAGTGCAGATGATCGGTCAGCGCCAGCAAGCCCATCGCGATGGCGGCGCCGATCGCGATCGTGCGGATCGGCCGAAGCCGGGATCCGGTCTTGTCGGACCATCGGCCGGCGGCAATCCGGCCCCCGGCGCCGAGTACTTGGGCGAAGGTCACCATCGCACCTGCCGAGGCCGCAGACCAGCCGCGGTCGGTCATCAGCCACACCAGGGTGAAAGTCCAGACCAGGGCCTGCGGTACGACTAAGAGGACTGACACCGCATGGATACGCCACAGCACCGACGAGTTCCGGTAAGGATTGGCCAGCTCTGCGGCCGGCGCTTCGGCTCGATTCGACCGTGGCGGATCCAGCACGCCGACAGCACTGAATACCGCGGCCAGTGCGCACAGCACGGCGGGGAACAGCAGCGCCACGGACACTCCGTATGCCTGCGCCAACTGGGGAATCACCAAGGCGCCCAGGCCAACTCCGAGTGGCGTTGCAGTCTGCCGGATACCCATCACCAGCCCCCGCTGCTCTGGTGGGAACCAGCCGACGACCAGTCGGCCGCTGGCCGAGTTACTGCTGGCAGCCGCCATTCCGCCGAGAAACAGCAGCGCGCCGATCGCAGGAAGGGAGTGCGCCGATGCCGCACCGAACGTGGCAGCGGCGATCAGTGCGGAACCGACGGCCAGCACGATCCGCTCCCCGAAGCGGTCGACGATGTAGCCCCACGCGATCAGCGTCACGACCATGCCGAAGCTGGGCAACGCCGCCACCAGTCCGGCTGACGCGAGGTGCAGACCCCGTTGGGACTGCAGGGTCGGGATGAGAAACGCGACACCGTTGATGAACACATTCGCAAACAGGGTCGAACAGAGCGCCATGGCCAGCATCGACCATCGGCGCCACGTGCTTATCGAGTAGGTGGATGGAGCGGCCATGGAATCCATGCTCGCATGCCCGTCTCACGATGCTGAATCATGATTCCATTATGTGAGATGACGGTCTGGACGGGATGACACATGATTCGCGAACGGCGCCGCCCCGAGCATTAGCTAGGCCTGCGGACCGGAGTTGCTGAACTTCTCCAGGTAAGTCACAGCGTTCAGGCAGGCGTTGCGATGAGCGACGGTGGCGTCGTTGTCCAGCTGGGTGTCCGTGTCGTGCTCCACGCCGATGTCGATGAAAGTGACGAATTCCGAGTATCGGAGTTCGACGTTGCCCGGCATCGGGATCGGGTTGGTGGTGACGCCATAGATCTCCATCCCGCCTTTGATTAGGTCGACGTGGAAGTCGATGAACCCGCCCCCGTTGTCCTTGGCGAAGATGCCGGTGTATCCCCAGCCCTGACTCGGTGCGTCGCCGACTTCCTGAGGGGCCGGGCCGAGATAGAGAATGTCGACGATGAGCAGGTCACCGGGTTCAGCACCTTCGACGTGGATCGGGCCGGGCCACATGTGCGTTCCGGACAGGTCGACGTCGCGGACGCCATTGGCGGAGTCGTTGTTGCCGATCTGGGCGTCGGTCCACTCCCGGCACTCCACGCGGCGTGACCGGCCGGCGACCGAGGTGACGACCGCAGGTAAATCGGCGCTGGCGTCGAGTGCGGCACGGATACCAGGGTGGACGGACCTCACACCAGGCAGTCCGAACACCCGCCATCCGCTTCGCCGAAGGCTGGGCAGGGTTCCGAGGCGGCAACGGCGGCCATCGGTCGCGTGAGATCGAAGGGGCCGCAGGAATCGCAGCGGTATGGGTAGGTCGGCATCGAAAGTCGTTGCGGCACAGCGTGCATACACCGAAACGTCGTTCGTATTGCGACGACGGTAACCGCGCTGGCAGGACGCGATTATTTCGGCGCCGCCCGCCTCACTAGGCTGGACGGATGCGTTTGGGACGAGTCGCCAGCCCTGATGGGGTCGCCTTTGTCAGCATCGAGGGGGATACCGGTCAGGAAACTGCCCGGGAGATCGCCGAGCATCCCTTTGGGACGCCGACGTTCACCGGACGCGCGTGGCCCCTGGTCGATGTGAGATTGCTGGCGCCGATCCTGGCCAGCAAGGTGGTGTGCATGGGCAAGAACTACGCCGCCCACGCCGCCGAGATGGGCGGTGTCGCGCCGGAGGATCCGGTGATCTTCCTCAAGCCCAACACCGCGATCGTCGGACCCAACGTGCCGATCCAACTGCCCGCCGACGCGTTCCCCGTCCATCACGAGGGTGAACTAGCGGTGGTGATCGGCCGGCCGTGTAAGGACGTGCCTGCGGCGAAGGC
Organism: Mycolicibacterium komossense; assembly: GCF_025822605.1. Lineage (GTDB taxonomy): Bacteria > Actinomycetota > Actinomycetes > Mycobacteriales > Mycobacteriaceae > Mycobacterium > Mycobacterium komossense. Next base: position 262,985 of record NZ_JACKTY010000033.1, read on the forward strand.
GTACGAGAACATCCTGGGATACACCATCGCCAACGATGTGTCCGCGCGCGATCAACAGAAAAAAGACGGCCAGTGGATGCGCGCAAAGGGACATGACACGTTCTGCCCGGTGGGTCCGTGGATCGTCACCGACCTCGACCCGTCCGATCTGGATCTGCGCACCGAGGTCGTGCACGACGGCGTGGCCGAGGTGCGCCAGCACAGCCGGACCGCGCTGATGATTCACGACATCGGCGCCATCATCGAGTGGGTCTCGTCGGTGATGACATTGCTGCCCGGTGATCTCATCCTGACCGGGACGCCGGAGGGCGTCGGGCCGATCGAGGATGGCGACACCGTCAGCATCACCATCGAAGGGATCGGTACCTTGACCAATCCTGTTGTGCGTAAAGGAAAGTGATGAGCTCCTCAGTACGGGTCCGATTCTGTCCATCGCCGACGGGCACCCCACACGTCGGGCTGGTCCGCACCGCCCTGTTCAACTGGGCCTACGCGCGCCACACCGGCGGAACGTTCGTGTTCCGCATCGAGGACACCGACGCGGCGCGCGACAGCGCCGAGAGCTACGCCGCGATTCTCGACGCGCTGCGTTGGCTGGGGCTGAACTGGGACGAAGGCCCCGATATCGGCGGCCCCCATCAGCCCTACCGGCAGTCGCAGCGCGGCGAGATCTACCGCGACGTGGTGGCGAAGTTGCTCGAGGCCGGCGAGGTCTACGAGGCCTACTCGACGGCCGAAGAGGTCGAGGCGCGTCATCTGGCAGCGGGCCGAAATCCCAAACTGGGCTACGACAATCACGACCGCACCCTGACCGCGGAGGCTAAAGCCGCGTTCGAGGCCGAGGGGCGCAAGCCGGTGCTGCGGCTGCGGATGCCCGACGAAGATCTCAGCTGGGACGATCTGGTGCGGGGGACTACTACTTTCGCGGCAGGCACGGTGCCCGATTTCGCGATCACCCGCGCCAGCGGAGACCCGCTGTACACGTTGGTCAACCCGGTCGACGATGCGCTGATGAAGATCACCCACGTGCTGCGCGGTGAGGACATCCTGCCGTCCACACCGCGGCAGATCGCGCTCTACCAGGCACTGATCCGTATCGGGGTGGCCGAGGCGATACCCCAATTCGCGCATCTGCCAAGCGTTCTCGGCGATGGAAACAAGAAGCTGTCCAAACGCGATCCGCAGTCCAATCTGTTCCTGCACCGCGATCGTGGCTTCATCCCCGAGGGCCTGCTGAACTACTTGGCATTGCTGGGCTGGGGGATCGCCGACGATCACGACGTGTTCAGCCTCGACGAGATGGTTGCGGCCTTCGACGTCAAGAACGTGAATTCGAACCCGGCCCGCTTCGACCAGAAGAAGGCCGATGCGATCAACGCCGAACACATCCGGTTGTTGGCCCCCGATGATTTCGCGGCTCGGCTGCGGGACTTCTTCACCGTGCACGGCCATGACACCGGCCTCGACGACGCCCAGTTCGCGGAGGCGGCCGATCTCGTGCAGACCCGCATCGTGGTGCTCAGCGACGCGTGGACGTTGTTGAGCTTCCTCAACGACGCCGAGTACACACTCGACCCGAAGGCGGCAGCCAAGGAGCTCGGACCCGATGCCGCCCCGGTGCTGGAGGCCGCTGTGGCCGCGCTCGACGCGGTCGCGGACTGGACGACGGAGAACATCGAGGCGGCGCTGAAGTCGGCGCTGATCGAGACGCTCGAACTCAAACCGCGCAAAGCCTTCGGCCCGATCAGGGTGGCGGCGACGGGGTCCTCGGTCAGCCCCCCGCTGTTCGAGTCACTGCAGCTCTTGGGGCGCCAACGCAGTCTCACCCGGCTACGGAGCCCCGGCGGCGGGGCTCAGCTGACACCGGTGTGAAATCGCGGTCCAGATCTTTGGTAGTCTACTCGTCGGCCGTAAGTCGCTGGCCCAGATTGCGAAGTGCCGCTCGAAGAGTGCGGAAACCGTATCTGACCAGCTGATTTAGGTCGATTTTGGGGTATGGTGTAATTGGCAACACTAGGGATTCTGATTCCCTCATTCTAGGTTCGAGTCCTGGTACCCCAGCGAGGCAAAGCGATTAGGTCGGCACTTGAGGCCTGAGCTATGCTGACAACCCGGTTCGCCCAGAGATTTTGTGGGGGAGCCGTTACATATTGGTTCCGGCCCCGTCGTCTAGCGGCCTAGGACGCCGCCCTCTCACGGCGGTAGCGTGGGTTCGAATCCCATCGGGGCTACCAATGCAAGCGGCCCCCGGACACTGTCCGGGGGCCGCTGCTTTGTCTCCGGGGACGCCCGGATTGGTCAGCTCACTGTTCGGGCGCGGTGGACCCGGCCAGCGGCATCGGGGGCATGCCGAGCTTGCGGTGATCCCAGGAGCGGGTGCGCGCGGTGCCCAGTCGCACTGCGACCCGCTTGTTCATCATCATGTCGACACCCGGTTTCATCTCGTCGGTGTACGGCCCCGTGTAGCGCTCCCAGACGCTCACCCCGACCCGGAAGATGGTGTCGGGGTCGTCGACGATCTCGGCGGTTCCTTCGAAGGACACTCCGCGCAGGGTGTCGTAGGTGTCGCCGTCCTCGATCAGGAACGTAAACCGCGAATCCCGCAGCAAGTTGACGGCTTTCTGAGATTTGGCCTTTGTCTCCAGCCAGATCTCACCGTCCAGGACGCCGTACCACATGGCGACGAGGTGCGGCAGTCCCGTCGCGCCGATCGTGGCCAGAGTGCCGGTGCGACTGGTGTTGACGAAATCGGTGATTTCGTCGTCCGACATGACGATCCGATCGCGCTGATTGGTTCCCATGGCGTCAGTTTGTCAGGTGCGGGTCAGAGCAAGCCGGGTCGGGGTTCTACCGGCTCCCGCGCGGCTACGGGATCGGACCCGACACCGTGACGGCGGGCCGGCTCAAGTCGGCTCTGAGCACCTCGACCCGTGCCGCGGCGGTGCGCCGAACTGTGTCGGCGGCCCGCCGGGTCGCGGTGAACCGGGTGGTGATCCCCACGGTGGCGGGCGAGAGCTGCTCAGAGCTCAGCGAGTCGATCGTGATCCCGCGCCGGTGCAGATCCGAGGCGAAGCGCAGCAGCGCTTGAGTGTGATCCTGCGAACCGATCTCCACGGTGAGGGTGTGCGCCCAGGCAGGTTCGGTCCCGGCTGTTTCGCGAGGGTAGCCGGACGCGCGAGGGTAGCCGGACACAAAGGTCGTCGCCACGCCACGCCCGCCGCGGAGGTCGCTCGCCGGCGGGTCTTCCTGGACCTGACAGGTCATCTGGGGGCTCATATCGGCAGGCCCGCGCGTTCGACGCCGACGATCCGAGCGCCCCGGAAGAACCGCAGCAGCTCGGCGTCACCGTGTGCGCCGACACCGCTGCCGCCCCAGAAGCCCTGAGTGGAATCGGGGGTCAGGTCGAGCACACTGGTGCCATTGACCTTGACTTCGCCGCAGTCCAGCTCCGCGCCGAGCTCGAGCGCGGCGTCGAGGTCGGCGCTGAACACGTAACCGGCCAGGCCGGTGCTGCGGGAATTCGCCAGTTCCAATGCTTCTGCGTCACCGGATACCCGGTGCACGGTGAGTACCGGGCCGAAGATCTCGTCGACGGTGAGGTCGGTTGGGGCGTTGTCGATGACGACGGGTGGCGCAAACCAGCCCGGCAATTGGGGTCGCGCGGTCACGTCGTGCACCGTGCCGCCGGCCGCGGCGAGTTTCTCGACGGCGGCCGTGACGTGCTGGTACTGCGCCGAATGTGCTTGCGGGCCCATTGTGGACGTGCTGTCCAGGCAGTGGCCCAGCCGGATTTCTCGCAAGCGATCGAGAAGAGCGTCGACGAGCGCGTCATGCTTGCCGGCTACCACGGCGACGCTTCCGGGGCTCTCACACCATTGTCCGTTGAGTTTGGTGAAGCCACTGACCAACGCGTCGGCCGTGGCGTCGATATCGCAGTCGGCCCGGACGATCGCGGGGTTGTTGCTGCCGAGTTCTAGTTGCAGCGCCTTGCAGTCTGCGGCCCCGGCCCGCGCCACGGCCAGGCCCGCCACGCGTCCGCCGGTGAAGGACAACGCCCGGATGCGCGGGTCCGCCGCCAGCTGTTGGCCGACGTCCGCCCCACCGTGCACCAGTTGGAAGGTCGCCGACGGCAATCCGGCTTCGTCGATGGCGCGTTGCATGGCTTCGGCGAACAGGACTGCACCCGACGGTGCCCAATGCGACGGTTTGGCGATCACCGGGGCGCCGGCGGCGAGTGCGAAGGCAGTCTTCTTGGCGGTGACGAAAGTGGGTGCGTTCCACGGTGAAATCACGGCGGCAGGTCCCCACGGTAGGAACCGCAGTCGCACAGCAGCATCGGTTCCGGCCGAGTCGAGCTCGCCCGGGTCGCGTTCGAGGTGCGTCGCCGCCGAGTGCAGCGCATCGGACAAGCCCGCGGCGAACATGGTGGTCACCGAGAGCAGGACACCGGTATTGATGGCATCGCAGCGGGCGATGTCCGCGGAGCCTTCGGTGAGTAGTTCGGCGGCCCGGCGGAGCACGGCGGCACGGGTCGCGGCCGGTGCCTTGCGCCACGTGCCTGCCCGGTGCAGTGCCGCGGCGGCGGCGATCGCGTGGTCGACGCGGGTCGCGGCCGTCTGCCGCTGGCGTTGCAGCGGCTGCCCACTGTTCGGGTCGGTCAGGTCGGCGCCGAGATCACCTTCGGCGACCGACCACTGGCCGTCGACCAGATCTCGTTGAATGGTGAGTTCGATTGCGCTCGTCGTCACAGCCATGGGCCTCTCTCGTCGGCGACGGAACGCGCGAGTCATCGCGGCGGCACCGATCAGGGGTGCCGCCGACACGCGCGGTGGGAATGTCCTAGATGTTCTCCAGATAACGGTCACGGTCCCAGTCGGAAACCGACCGTAGGAACTGCAGCCACTCGTGTCGGGCGACCGCGGCATAGTGCGCGGTCACCTCTTTGTCGAAACTGCTTGCAGCAAAAGAGCTTTGAGCAAGTCGCTCGGCAGCGTCACCGAGGGTCATCGGAAGTTCGTCGCGCCGGTCGGCATAACCGTTACCCTGGCACGGCTCGCCGGGGTCGGTATTGCGGGTGATGCCGTCGCGCATGCTGGCTAGGACCGCGGCCGAGGCGAGGTAGGGGTTGACGTCGGCTCCAGGCAGCCGCATCTCCAGGCGATTTGCCGACGGGGCACCGGTGATGAGCCGGCACGTCGTCGTGCGGTTGTCGAACCCCCAGGTGAGGCCGTTGCCCGCGAAGTCCTGGCTGATGATCCGGCGCATCGAGTTGACCGTCGGTGCGTAGAACAGCATCAGGTCACCGACGTGATCCAGCACGCCCCCCACCGCATGACGCAACATGGGGCTGACGGTCTGTGGATCTTCGGCGTCATAGAGCGGAAAGCCGCCGTCGGCACTTTGCATCGAGGCATGCACGTGACAGGACGAGCCCATGCCGTCGGTGAGCGGCCGCGGCATGAATGTGGCGGTCATCCCGTGCGATCGGGCGAGGTCGATGACCGCACTCTTGAACAGCACATGGCGATCGGCGGTCTCGAGGGCGTCGGCGTACTCGAGGTTGATCTCCCATTGCCCCAGGCCGTATTCCGCCTGGGCGACCTCGACCGGTATTCCGCTGTCCTCCAATGCGTTGCGCACCGCCCTGAAGAACGGCTCCATGGCGTTGCCGGCCCCGATGGCATAGTCGGACCGCGCCAGGGTGGTCGGTTCCAGGTCGCGATACCCGGTGCGCCGCAGTTCGTCCGGAGTCCCGCGGTAAAGATGGAACTCCAGTTCGGTGGCGGTGTAGGCGATGAGTCGCTGGGCTTCGAGCTGTTCGGTCTGGCGGCGCAATATGGTCCGCGGAGCCAGAGACAGTGGTTCACCGGTGTGTTCGTCCACCGAGTCGGCCAGGCAGATCGCCGTGCCCTCGAGCCACGCGGCGCGGCGCAGTGTCTTCAGATCCGGCAGCAGCCGGAAGTCATGCCAACCGGTGTGTGCCCCCGCGAAGTCGACCTGAAGCGTGTCCATGTCCTGGTCCACATCCCAGGCGTAGACACAGCTGCACACGTGCAGGCCGGATTCGATGATCCGGTCGAAGGAGCGGACCGGCATGCGCTTGCCGAAGAGCCGGCCGTACAGGTCGATTCCGGCGACGACGACGGTGTCGATGCCGGACCGGCGCAATTCAGTGATGTCGAGCACAGCGTTCATCGTGTCAGCCACCCGCCGTCGACGGGCAGTTGTACGCCACTGATATATGACGCGTCGTCAGAAAGCAGGAATGACACTGCGGCCGCCATGTCGGCCGGGGCGCCGAGACGCTTGACCAGCAGTCGCGAGTCCATCACCGCCATCACTTCTGGCGAATTCAGGTCGACACCGGGCAGGAAGTTGGTGGGCACGGGGCCGGGTGCGATCGCGTTGACTCGCACGTTGTAGCGGGACAACTCGACGGCAAGGGCCTTGGTCAACATCTTCACGCCGCCCTTGGAGGCGTTGTAGTGCACCTGGGCGAAGCCTTGCGACGACACGACGACGTCGGCCTCGACGGTGGACAGATTGACCACCGCTCCGCGGTTGGCGTTGCGGAAGTAGGGAATGGCTAGTTGAGTGGTGATGTAGACGCCTTTGAGGTTGACGTCGAGCACCAGGTCCCACTCTTCGTCGGTCAGGTCTTCCAGTGACGACATCGTGATCAGGCCGGCGTTGTTGACCAGGTAGTCGAATCGCTGCCATTCGGTGGCGGTGGCCTCCAGTGCGGCGGCGACGGCCGTGCGGTCGCGGACATCGGCTACCAGGGCCAGCGCATGGCCGCCGGCCTCGCGAATGGTGTCGGCGGTTTCCTGGGCGTGGGCCTGGTTGATGTCGACGCAGGCCACCTTGGCGCCGTCGGCGGCCAGCCTGGTCGCGATGGCGCGGCCGATTCCGGAGCCTGCGCCCGTGACGAAGGCGACGCGATCCTCATGCGTTAACGACATTTTCCTCCTGCTTTCTTGCGGTGGTCGTGGTGTTTCGAAGCCGGGCGTTGTCGATGAGCCAGCCGAACAGCGGGTCGGTCCCGTCGAGCATTTCGGGGTGCCACTGGACGCCGACGACGGGGGCGTCGACTGCCTGGATGGCTTCGACGACGCCGTCGGGCGCACGCCCGGTGACGACGAGTCCGGTGCCGGATTCGGCTACTGCCTGGTGGTGCAGGCTGTTGACCGTGATCCGTGGACCGAACAGTTCGTAGGGGATGGATCCCTCGACGAGATCGACGGGGTGCGCACGATGCTGGCGCGGGTAGCCGAGAAAGCTGTGTGCTTCGCCGGAGTCATTCGGCAGGTGGGCGACGAGAGTGCCGCCTCTGCTGACGTTGATCAGCTGAGTGCCGCGGCAGATGCCGAGGACTGGTATGCCGCGCGCCCACGCGGCGTCGAGCAGCGCTAGTTCGAACTCGTCGCGCCAGGGTTCCAGTTCACTCGCGTGGGGGCCGGGTGCGGCGCCATAGCGGCGGGGGTCGACGTCCGCTCCGCCCGAGAGTACGAGCCCGTCCAACTGTTCGACGACCGCGACGGGATCGCACTCCATGCTCAGCAGCAGCGGAATCCCACCGGCCTGGGCGATGGCCGCGGAGTAGTCGACGAAGAACGTCTCGACGAGGGCGTCGCGAACCACCGGTACGAAGCCCGTGCCAGCGGTTTGGCGGCGGCCGGTGAGCCCAATCATGGGAGGGCGCCCGATGTGATCGTCGACATACTGGAGCATTGGACCTACGTTAGAACCATTGATTCGTTTCGTCAATATGGATCTAACGTTCTACCTTGATACCTATGGAGCTAGACCTGGGAAATCCCACCGTGAGCGGTGATATCGCGGCGCGGCTGCGCGCGCTGATACATGCGGGTGATCTCGGCCCGGGTGATCGGCTGGCCTCCGAGCGCGAGTTGGCCAAGCAGCTGGGGGTGGGCCGGGTCAGTATCCGGGAAGCGCTCCGGCTGCTCCAGGCGCGGGGCTATGTGGAGGTGCGCCGCGGCGCCACCGGGGGAACGTTCGTCACCCAACTAGATGAGCCTTACCAGGACTGGCTCCGGCAGATGCGGGCAAGCGTCAACGACATCAGCGACATCCTCGACTTGCGAGTCGGTCTGGAGGGCCGAGCGGCGGCACTGGCCGCGGTGCGGCGAACCGACGAGCAGTTGGCGGTGATGCGGTCGGCGATCGATGAATTGACCGACGCCGACTCGCGGGTGTCCTTCCGTAACTCCGACGCCCGATTCCACGGTGCCCTGGCGCAGGCCTCGGCCAACCCGAGACTGGAGTCCGCGATCGCACGGGCGCGCGGGGAAATGTTCGCGCCGCTCGACAAATTGGTCTTCACCGAGACCGTGGAGTCGACGAGGGTCGGCCATCTCGCGATCTATGAGGCTGTCCGGGATCAGGACCCCAAGAGGGCAACCCAAGCGGTCGACGACCACCTCGAACAGACTCGCCGCGAGCTGGGTCAGGTGATCGGCGACGACGGGCCTGCCGGCCCGTCGTCGCAAGCCTGAGCCCGTCGTTACTCGCTGCGGGTCGGGGCGGTCGTGGTGGCATCGACCGCCGATTCGGCGACCTCGCCGATCCCGAAGATATCCAGGCTGGTGCGCTGCTTGCGGACGGAGCCGATGATGAAACCGATGACCGCGACGACGGCCAGCAGCCACGGCAGGTTGTTGACGATCGCCGAATCCGTTCCGGTCAGCAGCGGATAGTTGTCGATGATCAGGAAGCAGACGGAGAACAGGCCGATGGCGGCCAGCCCGGGTGCCACGAAATGGGTCCACCAGTGCCGGTCTGGGCGCCGGGCGAAGAAGCCGATCACGGCGATCGAGGTCATCCCCATGAGTGCGATCACTCCGAGAGCGCCCAAGCCCGCCGTTTGGTTGCCGAGATCGAGGTAGGGATCGGCCCCTGCCAATGAATACCCTGCCACTGCCACGGCGATCAGCGCGGCCTGGGCGCAGGCCGCGACGTGCGGAGTCTGGAAGCGCCGGTGCGTACGTCCGAGTGCGCGCGGCAGGACGCCCTCGCGGCCGAACGCCATCAGATACCGAGTTGCCATGCCGTGCAGCGCGAACAGCACCGCGATCAGGCTGGTCAGCAGGAGCCAGCTCATGGCATGCACTGCCCAGCCGCCGAGAACGCCTCCAGCCGCGTTGAATACGAAGTTCCCGGGGTCGCTGGCGGCAGCCTGTGGTGCCGCGCTCCCTCCGGAAGCGGCGATCAGCGACCACGAGGACACCAGGTACACGATGCCGATGAACGCGATCGCAAGCTTGGTGGCACGCGGCACCGTTCGCCGTGGGTCTTTGGCTTCTTCGCCGAAGATCGCGGTGGCTTCGAATCCGATGAATGAGGTGAAGACGAACATGAATCCGATTCCCACCGCGCCACTGAAGATCTGGGTGGGGGAGAAGACGTCCATCGGATACGCGGCCGGCCCCTTGGTCACGAACGTCGCCACGTCCACGAGCAGCAGCAGCCCGGTCTCCAGGACAAGCAGCACGCCGAGCAGGCGGGCATTGATCTCGACGCCGATGATGCCGATGACCAGTGCCAGGGCTAGCAGTCCGAAGGAAAAGAACTGCCAAGGAATATGTAGCCCCAGCTCTGAGGCGAATATCTCGTTGGCGAAGTAACCCACCAGACCCACGACATAGAGCACGAGGGCGTTGTAGGCCAAGACGGCGACCAGTCCGGCAGCCATCCCCATCCGTCTTCCCAGTCCGACGCTCACGTAGGCGAAGAAGGCTCCCGCGTTCGTCACGTGACGGCTCATCGCGGCATAGCCGATGGCGAAGAGTGCGAGCACCAGGGCGGCGATCAGATAGGCGCCGGGGACACCGATTCCATTGCCCAGCCCCACCGCCAGTGGCATCGCGGTGGCCATCGCAGTCAGCGGCGCGGAGGTGGCGACCACCATGAAGACGATGCTGCGCACGCCCATGGCGCCGGCTTTGAGGTGATGTCCGGACGACGCCCCGGATCCGGAAACAAGTGGCTCTGCCATGAAGAACTCCATCTTCGTGCTGACGATCAGCGAAGTTTGGTTCTAAGGTAGTGCCATTGTCAATATGTCAAACGGAATTGATTGACATCTTTTCCTGCCGCAGTCCGGCGGGCGTGGGGCGGGCCCTCACAGCCGGCGGGTCAGCGCGTCGGCGGCCGCCAATAGGTCGGCAGCCCACCGGGCTCCGGGTCGCCGGCCCATCCGGTCGATCGGGCCGGATACCGATACGGCGGCGATCACCGCACCGCTGCGGTCGCGCACCGGCGCCGAGACACTGGCCACACCCGGTTCGCGCTCGGCCGCGCTTTGCGCCCAGCCCCGCCGGCGGACCTCGGCCAAGCTGCGTTCGGTGAATTTGGCACCCGGCAGCACATCCTGCTGGGTGGCCGAATCACTGTATGCCAGAAGCACTTTGGCGCCGGAACCGGCTGTCATCGGCATCCTGGTGCCGACGGGCACGGTATCGCGAAGCCCCGCAGGCGGTTCAAGGGCCGCGACACAGATTCGCGACGTGCCCTCGCGACGGTAGATCTGCACGCTCTCGCCGGTGATCTCGCGCAATCTCGGTAACACCACGGCGCCGGCGGCGACCAGTGGATCGTTGATCTGGCCGGCCAGCTCAGTGATCCCGGGGCCCAGTCGCCAGCGGCCCTCACTATCGCGAGCCAGCAGTCGATGAACTTCCAGACCGGCGGCGAGGCGGTGCGCGGTGGCCCGGGGCAGTCCGGTCCGCTGACACAGTTCGGCCAGGCCGCAGGGCGACTCGGCAATCACATGCAGCACGGTCACCGCTTTGTCGAGAACGCCGATACCGCTATCCTGTCTCACAGAGAGATACTAGCTTCCCGAATGCTGAGATCGCCAGCCCCGACGATTCAGCGAGCCCGCGGGAAACCGAGAACTACTCGAATCGAGATGTGATGGCCAACAAAGACAAGCAACCACGAACCATGGCCGAAAAGGTCTGGGCGGACCACGTCGTCGCCTCAGCCGACGGCGAACCCGACCTGATCTATATCGACCTACACCTTGTGCACGAGGTCACCAGCCCGCAGGCGTTCGACGGTCTGCGGCTCGCGGGTCGGCCGGTGCACCGCCCGGATCTGACGATCGCCACCGAGGACCACAACGTGCCGACGGTCGACATCGACAAGCCGATCGCAGACCCGGTCTCGCGCACTCAGGTCGAGACGTTGCGGCGCAATTGCGAAGAGTTCGGCATCCGGCTGCACCCGATGGGCGATGTCGAGCAGGGCATCGTGCACATCATCGGTCCGCAACTGGGACTGACCCAGCCGGGAATGACGGTGGTGTGCGGTGACAGTCACACCTCGACCCATGGTGCGTTCGGCGCACTGGCGATGGGGATCGGCACCTCAGAGGTCGAACATGTGCTCGCCACGCAGACTCTGCCGCTGCGGCCGTTCAAGACGATGGCGATCAACGTGGACGGTCAACTGCCGCCCGGAGTCACCGCCAAGGACATCATCCTGGCCGTGATCGCCAAGATCGGCACCGGCGGCGGCCAGGGCCACGTCCTGGAGTACCGGGGCAGCGCCATCGAGGCGTTGTCGATGGAAGGCCGGATGACGGTGTGCAACATGAGCATCGAAGCCGGCGCCCGGGCGGGCCTGGTGGCGCCTGACGAGACGACCTACGCCTACCTCAAAGGTCGGCCACATGCGCCGACGGGTGCGGACTGGGACAACGCGGTGGCGGCGTGGGATCAGCTACGCACCGACGAGGGCGCGGAGTTCGACACGGAGATCTACATCGACGCCGCGACGCTGAGTCCATTCGTCACCTGGGGAACCAATCCCGGCCAAGGCGTCCCGCTGTCGGCGGCAGTGCCGGACCCGGAGCTGATGACCGACGACGGTGCCAAGCAGTCCGCCGAGAAGGCGTTGACCTACATGGATTTATCTCCGGGACAACCGATGCGCGATATCGCGGTGGATGCAGTCTTCGTCGGTTCGTGCACCAACGGCCGGATCGAGGACCTGCGGGTTGTCGCCGAAGTGCTGCGCGACCGGAAAGTGGCCGACGGAGTCCGGATGCTCATAGTTCCCGGCTCGATGCGGGTCAAGGCCCAGGCTGAATCCGAAGGGCTCGTTGAGATCTTCACTGCCGCGGGCGCGGAGTGGCGGCAAGCGGGATGCTCGATGTGCCTTGGCATGAATCCCGATCAGCTGGCGCCGGGCGAGCGGTGCGCATCGACGTCCAACCGAAACTTCGAGGGCCGCCAGGGCAAGGGTGGGCGTACCCATCTGGTTTCGCCTGCGGTCGCCGCAGCCACCGCGGTGCGCGGAACCCTGTCGTCACCAGCCGATCTGAGCAGGTAGAGGAGAAACCTATGAAAGCCTTCCATACCCATACCGGGATCGGGGTCCCCCTGCGGCGATCCAATGTGGACACCGATCAGATCATTCCTGCGGTGTACCTGAAGCGGGTTACCCGAACGGGTTTCGAGGACGGATTGTTCGCCGCGTGGCGCAACGACCCGAGTTTCATTCTGAATCTGAGTCCGTTCGACAAAGGCTCGGTGTTGGTCGCCGGACCCGACTTCGGCACGGGTTCGTCGCGCGAGCACGCCGTGTGGGCGCTCATGGACTACGGATTCCGGGTGGTTATCTCGTCGAGGTTCGCGGACATTTTTCGCGGCAACGCCGGAAAGGCGGGGCTGTTGGCTGCCGAAGTCGCCCAAGATGACGTCGAACTTCTTTGGAAGTTGATCGAGCAGAGCCCGGGCTTGGAAATCACTGTGAACCTTCAAGATCGGAATATCACCGCGGGAACAGTGGTGGTGCCGTTCACGATTGACGACTACACCGCGTGGCGACTGACCGAAGGACTTGACGATATAGGCCTTACGCTGCGGAAACTCGAATCAATCCAGGCATATGAAGCGGCCCGTCCGACCTGGAAGCCGCGGACTCTTCCGGTGCCCTGACGGGGTCCCTGGGCGTCTGAGATACCCGAATTCGCGTCACTCTGAGGGGAACTCAGGACCGGTTCCGACCCCCCAAGGGGGGCAACCTGATTGCGAAAAACACCGTTAGCAATGGCTGAAATTGCGCGTGGCTCTTGGATATCAGCCGTATTAGGGTTTAACGTGTCCTCTAGTCGGTCCAAGTAGGACCACTGGCTTCGGAGGTTTTGCATGAACAAAGCAGAGCTCATCGACGTACTCACGGAGAAGTTGGGCTCGGATCGTCGGCAGGCTACCGCTGCCGTCGAGAACGTTGTCGACACCATCGTGCGTGCGGTTCACAAGGGCGACAGCGTCACAATCACCGGCTTCGGTGTCTTCGAGCAGCGCAAGCGCGCTGCTCGCGTCGCACGCAATCCGCGGACCGGCGAGACCGTAAAGGTGAAGCCGACTTCCGTGCCCGCTTTCCGCCCCGGTGCGCAATTCAAAGCGGTTGTGTCTGGCTCACAGCGCCTTCCGGCTGACGGTCCTGCCGTCAAGCGTGGCGTCGTGGCCGGCCCGGCCAAGAGGGCAGGGGCGGCGAAGGCAACAAAGGCTGCAGCCAAGAAGGCTCCGGCCAAGAAGGCCGCCGTCAAGGCCGCACCGGTCAAGAAGGCCGTAGTCGCCAAGAAGGCGCCCGTTGCCAAGAAGGCTCCGGTCGCCAAGAAGGCTCCGGTCGCCAAGAAGGCTCCGGTCGCCAAGAAGGCTCCGGTCGCCAAGAAGGCGCCCGCGACCAAGGCTCCGGTCGCCAAGAAGGCCGCAACCAAGGCTGCTCCGGTGAAGAAGGCTGTCACCAAGGCGCCCGCCAAGAAGGCGCCCGTCGCCAAGAAGGCGCCGGTCAAGAAGGCCGCGACCAAGGCTCCGGTGAAGAAGGCTGCCGTCAAGGCTCCTGTCGCCAAGAAGGCGCCGGCCAAGAAGGGCCGCAAGTAGCTCTGAACTCAAATACGCCGCGGGACCATCGGTCCCGCGGCGTATTTCGGTGTCAGGACTGGTTATCGCTCGCTGGCCAGCGGACTGCTGACGTGGTCGGCTGCCACCAGGCGTCGTCCCGACAGGGATAGCACCCACACGCTGCCTTTGCGATTGCGCGACTTGTCCGGGCGGACGCCGTCGCGGTCACACCACCACTGGATCAGATCGGGAATCACCCTGCCCTGGGTGCAGATGACGCGGGTGCCGGGCTTGTCCGCGATGTCCAGCACGCGTTGGCGAGTGCGCTTGTGATTACTGGCATACGACTCCTCGGTCAACACCGGTTCGTCGCGAATAGTCACACCAAGTTCCTCGGCCAACGGCTCGATGGTCTGGTGGCAACGGGTACGGGCGGCGGCGTGCAGATCGGTGGCGCCGAACGCCAACAGCAGGCCGACCAGCGATTCCGCTTGGGCCCGCCCGTGTTTGTCCAGCGGTCGTTTGCGGTCATCACCCTTGTAGCGGCTTTTGCGGCCGGCCGTCCCGTGTCGCACGATCAGCAGCGTCTTGGTGTCCGCGGGCTGTTTGGTGAACCGGCGCAATACCTTCCGATCGTGCGGGTAGCCCACCTGGATCATCGCCTCGGAGACAGGCAGCCAGACCAACTTGTCCACCTCGTCGTTGGGGGTGAAGTCGGCCTCGATCTCGGCGGTTGGGCCGGCTACCCGTGCGGACCAGTACCAGACCTTTTTGGTGCCACCCTCGATCGGATAGCTGACGGACATCAGCCGTCGCCCCAGCACCGACGGCAGCCCGGTCTCTTCCTGGATTTCGCGTACCGCTGTCACCGGCTCTATCTCACCCGGATCGACCTTGCCCTTGGGCAGGGACCAGTCGTCGTAGCGCGGGCGATGGATGACTGCCACCTCTGTGCCGGCTGCGCCGGGTCGCCATAAGACAGCCCCGGCCGCAAGTACAGGTTTAGTCCGTTCTGGCACCTCAACTCCTGCAGGTCTATTCGGTTGAAGCGCAATCGAGACGCCCGGCCAAGTCAGTGATTCCGGTGCTTGTCCATCAGGTAGGCCTGGTGGTCGCGCACGGTCTGCCCCTCCTGCGGAGACGCTGTCCAACGGCCGTCGGGTCCCAGCTCCCAGCATCGGGTGGCGGGATCCATGGCCGATTCGAACATGTCGTCCAACGCAGCGGTCAGTCTCGGATCCTTGACTTGAGCCATCACCTCGACGCGCCGGTCGAGATTACGATGCATCATGTCGGCGCTGCCGATCCAGAACTCGTCGATGGCGCGGAAGTGAATAGTTCGCGAGTGTTCGAGGAAGCGGCCGAGAATTGAGCGGACCGTGATGTTCTCGGAGTAACCGTCGGCGCCGGGCCGTAGTGCGCAGATGCCCCGCACCACCACCTCGATCTTGACCCCGGCCTGCGAGGCCCGATACAGCGCGTCGATGACCTGCTCGTCGACGAGGGCGTTGGCCTTCAACCGGATCCGTGCGTCGGCACCGTCACGGGCCGCCGCCACCTCACGTTCGATCCGCTCGATGATGCCCTTGCGCACACTGTGGGGAGCCACCAGCAGATTCCGGTAGGTGACCTTGCGGGAGTAGCCCGTCAGTGAGTTGAACAGGTCAGTCAGGTCGGCACCGATGTCGGGGGAGGCCGTCAGCAGGCCGACATCTTCGTAGAGCCGCGCGGTCTTCGGGTTGTAGTTGCCCGTCCCGATGTGGCAGTACCGCCGGATCGTCGAACCCTCGCGCCGCACGACCAGACAGGTCTTGCAGTGCGTCTTGAGTCCGATCAATCCGTAGACGACGTGCACGCCCGCCTGCTCCAGCGCTCTGGCCCACTTGATGTTGGCCTGCTCGTCGAAGCGGGCCTTGATCTCGACCAGTGCCACGACCTGCTTACCGGCTTCGGCCGCGTCGATGAGGGCGTTGACAATGGGGGAGTCGCCGGATGTGCGATACAGAGTTTGCTTGATCGCCAGCACATTCGGATCGGCTGCGGCCTGTTCGATGAACCGTTGCACAGTGGTCGAGAACGAGTCGTACGGGTGGTGCACCAGCACATCCCCGTCGCGCAGCGTGGAGAAGATGCTCTTGGGGGTCTCCCGCTCACCGAATGCCGGCGGGGTTGCCGGTACGAAGGTCGGATCCTTGAGCTTCGGGCGGTCGACGCCGTAGATCTGCCACAGCGAGGACAGATCCAGCAGGCCCGGAACCTCGATCACGTCACCGGGATTGACGTCGAGCTCACGCAACAACAACTCCAGCATGTTCTCGGTCATATCGTCGGCGACCTCGAGCCGCACCGGCGAACCGAACCGCCGGCGAGCAAGCTCGCGTTCGAGCGCCTTCAGCAGATCTTCGTCGCGGTCCTCTTCGACCTCGAAGTCGGCGTTGCGGGTGATCCGGAAGGCATGGTGCTCGACGATCTCCAAACCCGGGAACAACACGGAGAGGAACGCCGCGATCAGTTCTTCCATCGGCAGGAACCGGACGACATCGTGTGTGTCGATGCCGCCGCTGTTAGCTCCGTCACCCTTGGGGCGGCCGTCGAGTTGCACGAAACGATCGACGTTGTCGGGGACCTTGATCCTCGCGAAATGCTGTGTGCCGTCTTCAGGCTGGCGCACGGTGATGGCCAGGTTGAGGCTCAGGCCACTCACGAACGGGAACGGGTGCGCGGGGTCGACGGCCAATGGGGTCAGCACGGGGAAGACCTGTTCGTGGAAATACGTCGAGAGCCTGCTGCGCTCGCCGTCGTTGAGGTCAGCCCAGTTGACCACCAAGATGCCTTCGTCGGCCAGCGCCGGTCGGACCGAGTCGAGAAAAACGCGGGCATGCCTGCTGGCGATCTGCTGAGTGCGCTCGCCGATCCGGCGCAGCTGTTCGCGCGGAGACAGCCCGTCGGCGCTGCGGACCGAAAGGCCCATCTCGTCGCGGCGTTTGAGCCCGGCGACCCGCACCATGTAGAACTCGTCGAGGTTGGACGAGAAGATCGCGAGGAACTTGGCGCGCTCCAACAGCGGCAGCGATGTGTCTGCGGCCAGGGCGAGTACGCGGGCATTGAAGTCCAGCCAACTCAGCTCGCGATTGAGATACCGATCCTCGGGCAGTGGATCCTGCTCCTGGAGGCTGGTCGCCGCAGGTGGAGCCTCCGGTGCGGGGTTACCGGCCTGCCAACCGTCCTCGCCGGAAGCTGCATCGGTCTCGGTCGCATCGGTGTCGGTCACACCCGTGATCATTCCTCATCGCACAAGCCATCGCTAGCGTGTGTCTTCTCCCTGGCACGGCCGGCGGGACATTGATCGAGCAGAGCGAATGATCGCTCAACGACGTTGCGGCCCTTGTGCACCTGCTGATCAAGGTGTCGTAGTGGCTGTTCTGGTCAGGTGAAACCGGTGCATGTCGTCATCGATGCCGTCAGCTGTCCAGTTCAAAGCCGAGAAAAACGCGAGCGCCGCCGTGTTCTCGGGGTTGACAAATGCGATCCATCCCCCCGTTTTCGGGTGATGCGGCCAGTTGATCGCAGCCCTGAGTGCGGCGCTGCCGATGCGACATCGTCGTCGTGCGGGGTCGACTGCGATATCGGTGATCCCGTGAGTGTGCCCGGACCGGTCCCACGCGACACCGACCAGCGCGACGGCTGTGCCGTCCGACTGCTCGATGACCAACTGCACGCCATCGTGGTCGGAAGTGACATGGTCGAGCCACTCGGTGTCGAGAGGCCCCAGCGCGCTATTTACGGTTTCGTCCTCGAACCAACGCTGCACCCAAGCCCAATCGGACCGTTCGAACCTCCGCGCACGCAGGCGCTCGGCGCTCGGCGGCAGTGGCGTTCGATCCGGTCTCGACACGGTGATCCTCCCAAATCTGTTGCTTGGCAATGATTTTTGACAACCCGTGGCGGCTCAGTGGTCGCACAGTGCGTAGGTGAGCAGTGTCACGATATCGGGTTGCGCTTCGGGTGCCTGCGTGAACGTGATCGAGACCGCGCGACCTTCGGTCGTTGCAGCAGAAATTGTGTAGTAGCCGGGGATGGCTCCGGTGTGGCCGATGAGTCTGGCGCCGCAGGGGAGGTCGGTGACATTGATTCCGATGCCGTATCCGGTTCGGCGGTCTCCGTTGGGGGTGAACTGTTGCATCTGCACCAGCTGGGCGGATTCGACGACTTTGCCGTTCGCCAGGCCGAGGTAGAAGGTGTTGAGATCTGCGCCGGTGGAGACGATGGCACCCGCCGCCCAGGGAATCGATGGTTCGATCCGGGATGCGTCGGTCACAACACCGTTGTCGTTCTCGTAGCCGTGGGGGTGCGGGCCCCGAATGCCGAGTTCCCCCGGTGCGGGAAGGTAAGTGTCGTTGAGGCCGAGGGGTTTCAACAGTCGCGTGGTCAGCTCGTCTGCGTAGCTGTTGCCGGTGATCGTCTCGATCAAGATGCCACCGATGAGATAGTTGGTGTTGGTGTATTTGTACTGGGCTCCCGGAGGGAACTGGGCCGGATACTCGAGCGCGACGGCCAACGCCTCGGAGGGTGTCATCGTTCGATGTTCGGCGGCCGCTTTCAGTTCGTCGGTGCGTGGGTCTCCGGAGAATTCGGGGAGACCACTTCGGTGCTGAAGAATGTGGCGCACAGTGATATTGCGACCGTCCACGCCCTCACCCGAGATCAGTCCAGGTAGATATCTGTCGATGGGGTCGTCCAGATACAGTCTCCCTTCACTGTTTAGCTGCATCAGTATCGAAGCGGTGAACGACTTGGTGATGCTGCCTATTCGGACCTGTGAGTTCTCCGGCATGGGTTCTCCGGTATCACGGTTTCCCACTCCGCTGGTGAGGGTGGTGGTGTGTCCGTCGGCAGTGAGCGTGGCTGTTATGCCCGTCACGCCGGAGTCGACGATCTTGTCGATCTCGGATTGCACGGCCGCGTCGCGGCCGGGGGTGAAAGTGGCCGGCTGGGTGAGTGATCTTTCCGAGCTGGTGGCGCAGCCGGTCGGCAAGACGCTGGCAGCTGATACGACGACGGCTGTCGTCAGCATCTGGAGGGGCCTGGCTATCGGGGATCCGATCGACATAACGGCAACTTCCTTGTGTCCGGCCACATTCCGGGTATCGGTCGGCAACGACGGCGGGGGTTCGTGCGCTTTACTGTCTGGCGTCAAGTACTTCCAGCAGTGAGTCGATGGTGTTGACGACGAGATCTGGTTCGTCGTGGATGATCATGTGACCGCTCTCGGTTGCGGTGACCAGGGTGCTGTCGGTGGACAGCTCAAGCATTTTCCGTTGCCCGTCCTGCCAGATCGTCTCGAGCTGTTTGCCGATTTCGGGGGGAATGCCGGCAGTGGCGTAGTCCTGGGATCTGCCTCGGGCAATGATGCGAACGGGAAGGGCGCCAAGGTGCTGGCCTCGGATCGCGTCCTCGGTGAGATGGGCCAGATCAGCTTCCTGTTGCTTGGTGGTGAAGTAGCTCGGGGAGGCGATGACATCGAGGAAGGCTTCCCGGTCTGGTGGCGCGACGAGTCCGTCCAGTAGGACATTCGAGAACATGCGTAGGGCCCCGGACATCTTGAGTGCCGTCAAGATCGGAGGTGGCGGGTTGCCGGCGAATCCGGCTTGTTCGAGGAGTTTTCGTGTCCTGCGGTCGTCGTCCTCCGGTCGGGCGTCGATGAGGACGAGGCCAGCGACGTCGTCGGGATGAAGCTGTGCGAATTCGCGCATGTACATTCCGCCGAGAGAATGCCCCACCAGCACGTATGGCCCCTTCAGTCCGCGAGCGTGCAGAGCGGTGCGCAGCTCGGTGACGATATGTGCTCCGGTGCGCGGATTCGGGGATACCGCACTCCATGCGTAGCCGGCGCGGTCGTAGGTGATCACCGTGGCGTTCGCGGCGAGTGCGGCGGGGATATTGCGCCACGACAGACTCGTTTCACCGCTGCCCGCTTCCATGACCACCACCGAGCCGCCCGTGCCCTGCTTGACCATGTGCAGGTCGAAGCCGCCGGCATCGACGAGTTCTCCGGGCATCGCGATGTGCGCTTTCCTGTTCGCTGTGACCAGATATTCGGCTGCGGCACCGGTGACGCCGAGGGCCAAGAAAAGCAC
Source organism: Mycolicibacterium komossense (assembly GCF_025822605.1). Lineage (GTDB taxonomy): Bacteria > Actinomycetota > Actinomycetes > Mycobacteriales > Mycobacteriaceae > Mycobacterium > Mycobacterium komossense. Next base: position 282,996 of record NZ_JACKTY010000033.1, read on the forward strand.
TCCGACCGCGGCGATCCCACGAAATATTTTCCGGCCAAGCACTTTTCGCCGACTGCGCTCAACAGAAACCGGATGCGGGCGCCCTCCAGGAACCGATTTCGCATGCGATGACGGCTCCGAGATCATGACCACCCTTAAATAGTACGACTGTGTTAACAAAAACATGCTAGCACGACTGTGTACATTGAGACGGTGCCGAGACGTATCGACCACCGAGCCCGGGAACGCGAAGTTGCCGAAGCGGCATGGAAAGTCGTCGCGCGAGACGGTGTAGGGCAGCTCTCGGTGCGTAACGTCGCCGAGGAAGCGGGGTTGGCGACGGCCTCGCTACGTCGAGCTTTTCCGACCCAGGACGCGCTACGCGCCTATTGCCTGGAATTGGTTCGTGAACGCACGCAGGCCCGCATCAATGCTGTCGATCAGAACCTTCCTGTCCCGGATTTTGTCGAAGCCTGCCTGCTGCAACTACTTCCACTGGACGACGATCGCAGGTTGGAGATGGAGGTCTTCATCGCGATCGGGGTCCTGGCACTGACCGACAGCGCACTTCGTGGCCCCTATGGGAAGGTGCACGACGAACTCGCACTGGGGTGTACGTCCTTGCTGGGCATGCTTGCGCACGACGGGCCGTACGGTGATGTGAGCGACGCCGACATCGATATCGAATCGAAGCATTTGCATGCGCTCGTCGACGGGCTTGCTTTACATCTCGTGCGGCAGCGACGCACCGAACCTACCGACTGGGCGACCGAGATTCTGTCCACCCACTTGGGACAACTCCGAGATCGATGGCGGCAGTGACTAGCGCCGGCCGAGGGCGCGGTCAGTTGTTCGCCGGGTTGCCGATCCCAGCCCCAGGCGCCGGGCGATCTGCAGATCCGCCGGGGTGTCGATATCGCACCGTAGCCCTGGCCACGCACCGGTGAGCTCGAACGCACCCGAATGGCCATGGCGGACAGCAGAATCCGCTCCAAAGAGCGGATTCAACGGGGAGCCGAAAGCGAACAGGGCCGAGGTGCCGGTGCCATGGCGATCGGAGACGAAACTGCGAGGAAAGGCCCGGGCCGCACTGATCGCCTCGGCGAGCTCGCGGGTCTGCAATGCGGGCAGATCTCCCTGCAGCACAACAATATTCGGGGTCATTGGCAACAGCGCGGTCTCGGCGGCGCCGATCGCATTGTTCAGCGGATTCGGGTGACCCTCCGGAGTCGGGTCGAGCAATACCTGCGCGCCCAGCTCAGTCACAGCCGCGGCCGCGTCCTGGTCTGGGGTGACCACGGTGATCGACTGCAGCGTCGCCACCCGCGACGCGGCGGTGATCGTGTCGACCAGCATCGCCAGTACCACCCGCTCACGGGTCTCGGCGGAGAACACGGGAGCCAGCCGGGTCTTGGCGATCCCGAGCTTCTTGACGGCGATGATCAGCGCGACGTCACCGCCGGGGCGGCGGCTGCTGTTCAAGGGACCGTCCCCGTGCGTGCCGCTCATGAGGCCATCTTGCCAGCGGAGCCCGCTCCCATCGTCACGCACTAGGGTGGAAGCGCCCGATGCGGCGGCACTATTCCAAGATTTCGGTATTGACGACACAGCGAGGAACTCCTGCGATGGCCAGCACGGTAGGCACCGCGGCGGTGCTGGGCTCAGGTGCCTGGGGAACGGCTCTGGCCAAGGTACTCGCGGATGCGGGTAACGACGTCCGGCTCTGGGCCCGGCGTGCGGAGGTCGCCGACGAGGTGAACAGCACCCACCGCAACCAGGGCTACCTGCCCGATGTCGAGTTGTCGCCGGCGATTCGTGCCACCACCGATGCCGCCGATGCGCTCGACGGTGTGACGACGGTGCTGCTTGCGGTGCCCGCGCAGAAGCTACGAGGAAACCTCGAACACTGGGCGCCGCTGATCACTCCCGGCGCCACCCTGGTCAGCCTTGCCAAAGGCATCGAGCTGGGCACGCTGATGCGGATGAGCCAGGTCATCATCCAGGTCACCGGCGCCGACCCCAGCCAGGTCGCAGTGCTGTCCGGCCCCAACCTGGCCAGTGAGATCGCCCAGGGACAACCCGCCGCCACCGTGATCGCCTGCACGGACTCCGGCCGGGCGGTCACCCTGCAGCGATCGCTGAACACCCGCTACTTCCGGCCATACACGAATGCCGATGTGATCGGGACCGAGATCGGCGGTGCCTGCAAGAACGTCATCGCACTGGCCTGCGGCATGGCGGCGGGCGTCGGGCTTGGCGAGAACACCGCGGCGGCGATCATCACCCGCGGACTCGCCGAGATCATGCGGCTGGGCATCGCGCTCGGTGCCAAAGGTGCGACGTTGGCCGGGCTGGCCGGGGTGGGTGACCTCGTCGCCACCTGCAGTTCGCCCCAGTCGCGCAACCGCGCCTTCGGCGAGCGCCTCGGCGAGGGGGAGTCGCTCGACGCCGCTCAACGCGCCACCGGCGGCCATGTCGTCGAGGGGGTCACCTCGTGTGAGTCCGTGCTGGCGCTGGCATCGAGCTATGACGTCGAGATGCCGCTGACCGAGGCCGTGCACGGTGTCTGCCACCGCGGTCTTTCTGTTGTCGAGGCCGTAGCGCTGTTGCTCGGCCGCAGTACGAAGCCGGAGTGATGGACCCATGAGTGCAATCGGCTACGGCGATTCCACCCGCAGCGTCAAGGCGGTCAGCTCGGTTGCGGTGCCGGGCCAGGCGGTGGCGCCTCTGCCCGTGCCCGCGTCCACCTTTCATCTGTCGGCCGAGGAGTCGGGCGAGCACGACTTCTACGGCCGTGCCTCCAACCCCACCTGGCGCGAGGTCGAGGCCGCTCTGGCGCAGCTCGAGGGAGCCGCGTCGGCGTTGGTCTTCGGATCGGGGATGGCGGCGATCACCGCGGCGCTACGGGCCCTTGCCAAGCCCGGCTCGGTAGTGGTGGTACCTGCCGACGGTTACTACCAGGTCCGCCGTTACGCCACGGAATACCTTGCACCACTGGGTGTTACGGTTCGTGAAGCGCTGAGCTTCGAGATGGTCGACGCCGCCCGCGACGCCGACGTCGTGCTCGCCGAAACTCCCGCCAATCCCACCCTGGATGTCGTCGACCTGCATGCGTTGGCTGCCGTCTGCCGCGGGCGCGGGGCCCGCCTGCTGGTGGACAACACCACCGCGACCCCGCTGGGACTGCAGCCGTTGTCGCTTGGCGCCGACCTCGTGGTGGCCAGCGCCACCAAGGCGCTGTCCGGACACAGCGACCTGCTGGCCGGCTATGTTGCAGGCAGTCAGCCCGAGTTGATGGCCGCCATCGCCCGCGAGCGGCTGCTCGCCGGGCCGATCCTCGGGGTTTTCGAAGCCTGGCTGCTGCTGCGCAGCCTGGGCAGTGCAGGCCTGCGCATCGACCGGCAGTGCCACAGCGCGCAGGCACTGGCGACGATGCTGCGCGGTCACCCCGCCGTGCGGTCGGTCCGGTACCCGGGCCTGGAGGGCGACCCGGCCCACGACATCGCGTGTGCCCAGATGCGCCGCTTCGGTGGATTGGTGTCCTTCGAACTCGCCGATGCCGCCGCGGTGTACGCACTGGTCGAGCGCAGCGACCTGCTGGTCGCGTCGACCAGCTTCGGTGGGATCCACACGTCGGTCGACCGCCGGGCCCGCTGGGGCGATCCGGTCAGCGACGGGTTCGCACGCATCTCATTGGGCATCGAGGACACCGACGATCTGCTCGCCGATATCGGACGAGCGCTGGGTCCGGCGGCTTGAGCGAATCGTGTCCGACCCTCGGGGGCGGTAGCCTCTTCAGGTTGTGACCGCTCGCTCCAACCCACGTATCCGCGTCGCCGTCGTCTTCGGCGGCCGCAGCAGCGAACACGCCATTTCGTGCGTCTCGGCCGGCAGCATCCTGCGCAACCTGGATCCGGAACGGTTCGAAGTGGTTCCGGTCGGCATCACGCCGGACGGGGCGTGGCTGCTCAGCGATGCCACGCCGGCCAGCCTGGCCATCACCGACGGCAAGCTGCCGGAAGTCGCCGGAACCTCGGGCAGCGCGTTGGCGCTCAGCGCCGACCCCCACCGGCGAGGCCAGCTGATCTCCCTCGGACGTGGCGCCGGTGAGATCCTGGCGTCGGTCGACGTGGTGTTCCCCGTGCTGCACGGTCCCTATGGCGAGGACGGCACCATCCAGGGTCTGCTGGAACTGGCCGGGGTGCCCTACGTCGGGGCGGGCGTGCTGGCCAGTGCGGCCGGGATGGACAAGGAGTTCACCAAGAAGCTGCTGGCCGCTGAGGGTCTGCCGATCGGTGACCAGATCGTGTTGCGGCCCGGCCGGGAGACGCTGGAACCCGAGGAGCGGCAGCGGCTGGGCCTGCCGGTGTTCGTCAAGCCGGCCCGTGGCGGTTCCTCGATCGGTGTCAGCCGGGTGACACAGTGGTCCGAGCTGGCGCCGGCCATCGCCTCTGCACGCAAACACGACCCGAAGGTGATCATCGAAGCAGCCGTACCCGGCCGGGAACTCGAATGCGGGGTACTCGAATTGCCCAGCGGCGCTGTCGAAGCCAGCACTGTCGGCGAGATCCGGGTCGCCGGTGTGCGCGGCCGCGAAGACGGCTTCTACGACTTCGCCACCAAGTATCTCGAAGATGCCGCCGAACTCGACGTGCCCGCCAAGATCGACGACCAGGTGGCCGACGAGATCCGGCAGCTCGCGATCCGCGCCTTCCACGCGATCGACGGCCAGGGTCTCGCCCGGGTCGATTTCTTCCTGACCGATGACGGCCCGGTGATCAACGAGATCAATACGATGCCCGGCTTCACCACCATCTCCATGTATCCCCGGATGTGGGCTGCCAGCGGGGTGGATTATCCGACGCTGCTGGCCGCGATGGTGAACACGGCTGTCGCGCGGGGGACCGGGCTGCGCTGAGGACGGCCCGGAGAGCCTAGGCGGCCGGACCCGGATCGAGGGGCCGGGCGGGCAGAGTGTCAGAAATCACCCGGGAAATATCCTGGATCGGCGTCGGGCCCGAATCCTGGGGCAGCGTCAGTGCCACATAGATCCCGCGGTCGACCGCGAACCACGTGATGAGGCCGCTGGCCGGGTCGGCGACGCGGAACCATTGCACGTCGTCGACCTGTTGAATGGGCGTCCCCACCACGAAGTCGCCGGGGCGGTCCAGGCCGCAGCGGAGGATCACCGGATCGGTGCCCGGCGCGGTCCGCCAGGCAGCGGTGCTCTGCGGGACGGGATCGGCGGCCGTCGCCCGCCGATAGTCACCGAGTTGATCCGGTACCGCGTTGAGCAGGGCATGGCAGGCCGGATCTCCGGCATGCGGGGCCGGGGCCGACGAAATGGCAACGGGGGTATCCGCAGGTTTACGGTTCGTGGCGATACCGAAGATCACCCCGACGGTGGCAACCGCGATGACCAGCGCCGCGATCAGCACCGCCCGTGGCGGTCCGTCGCGATCGGTGGGCGACGGGGTTTCGGTGCTCAAGCGGTCTCGAGGCCCCCGGCCTCGTTGGCGATGGGACAGGTCAGGGTGCGGGTGATGCCTTCGACAGCTTGCACACCGGACACGATATCGGCCTGTAGGGTGCGCATGGTTTCCGAGGTCACCCGGACCACGACGTCGTAGGGGCCAGTCACGTATTCCGAGGACAGCACGCCCGGCAGCGCAGCCACCTGCTTGGCGACGACCTCAGCGCGGCCCACTTCCGTCTGAATCAGCATGAAGGCCTCGACCACCCGTACTCCTGCCTCACTGTTGATGACCGGCTGTGGCGGGGGCTGCATGAATGCGCCCCACATACACTGGCGTGTCCTGTCGCTGGCTGCGTCGACAGGGACCAAACGTACCGCAGGTCGTGCCGGTGTTCAGGGCAGGCGACCGGCCCAGGCAAGAGGGTGAGATGGGCAACGATCCCACGATGAGGGAGCTGGGCGAGTTCGCCGTCATCGACCGGGTGGTGGCGGACCGCCGTCAGCCGGCGACCGTCGAAGTCGGTCCTGGTGATGACGCGGCAGTGATCTCGGTGCCGGATGGCCGGGTGGCGGTGTCCACCGACATGCTCGTCGAGGGCAGGCATTTCCTGCTCCACTGGTCCACGCCGCACGACATCGGTCGCAAAGCCATTGCGCAGAACGCCGCGGATATCGAGGCCATGGGTGGTCGCCCGAGCGCGTACGTGGTCGGTTTCGGCGCACCGTCTGACACCCCGGCGCGACATGCCGCTGAGTTGTCCGACGGGATGTGGGAGGAAGCGGCCAAGACGGGTGCCGGGATTGTGGGTGGTGACCTGGTCAGCAGCCCGCACTGGGTGGTCTCGGTGACCGTCCTGGGTGACCTGGGTGGGCGCGCCCCGGTGCGCCGCGATGGCGCCCGCCCCGGTGCCGTCGTCGCCGTCGTGGGCGAGCTCGGCAGATCGGCCGCGGGGTTCAGCCTCTGGGACAAGAACATTGGGGGTTTCAAGGAATTGCGCCGCCAGCACCTGGTGCCGGAGCCACCATATGGTCAGGGCCGGGTGGCCGCCGAGGCGGGTGCGATCGCGATGACCGATGTGTCCGACGGGCTCGTCGCCGACCTCGGCCACATCGCCAGAGCATCCGGTGTTGCCGTCGACCTGTCCCTGGCGGCGCTGGCGGCTGACCACGATGCGCTGACGCAGGCCGGCCAGGCAGTCGGCGCCGACCCATGGGACTGGGTGCTCGGAGGCGGCGAGGATCACGCGTTGGTGGCCTGTTTCACGGGGATGCCACCGGCCGGGTGGCGGGTGATCGGGCAGGTGGTCGACGGACCCGCGGAAGTGTGGGTGGACGGGCGGAACTGGACCGGTTCCGTGGGTTGGGAGTCCTTCAGTTGAACCGGACCGGTTAGGTTGTCTGACGTGAGTGCGCGCCCCCTCAAAGACCTCGTCGACGACGGTTGGGCACGAGCCCTCGAGCCAGTCGAGGGGCAGGTCGCGCAGATGGGGGAGTTCCTGCGCGGCGAGATCGCCGAAGGCCGCGGGTACCTGCCCGCCGGAGCGGACGTGCTGCGTGCCTTCAGCTTTCCCTTTGACACGGTGCGGGTGCTGATCGTGGGCCAGGATCCGTATCCGACGCCCGGGCACGCGGTGGGGTTGAGCTTCTCGGTGGCGCCCGAGGTCCGGCCGCTGCCACGGAGTCTGGAGAACATCTATAAGGAGTACGAGGCCGATCTGGGCTATCCGAAACCGTCCAGCGGTGATCTGTCGCCGTGGTCGACGCAGGGTGTGATGCTGCTCAACAGGGTGCTCACGGTGCGCCCGGGTACGCCGGCCTCACATCGCGGAAAAGGTTGGGAAGCCGTCACGGAATGTGCGATCCGGGCATTGGTGGCCCGCGAGCAACCGCTGGTCGCGATTCTGTGGGGTCGCGATGCGGCCACCCTCAAGCCGATGCTGGGCGCCGAGTGCGCGTCGATCGAATCGGCCCACCCGTCACCGCTGTCGGCGTCGCGAGGGTTCTTCGGGTCCAGGCCGTTCAGCCGAGCCAATGCACTGCTCGCCGAAAAGGGTGCCGAACCGATCGATTGGCGACTGACCTAACCGACGTGCGTGGTGCTCGGCGCCAACGAGACCGTCGTCGATACCTCAGGTGTCGTGGACGGATCTGTTCTCGGGTCGTTGCCGCCACAGCCAGTGACCACGGAAGCGACTATTGCGAGAACACAGAGCGGGCGCACCATGGCAGGTGCTTACCCGGCGATCTATGCCGCAACGAATGTTGGCGTGTCAGCCGGACGTGTTCGGCTGACTGCTCTCGGCCTCGTTTCCTCGGCCGAGCGGCGTCTAGCCGCGAACCACCTTGCCGGCCTTGATGCACGACGTGCAGGCGTTGACGCGCTGCTTGTTACCGCCGGGACGGCTCACCGCGTGCACGACCTGGATGTTCGGGTCCCAGCGACGGTTGGTACGACGATGGGAGTGCGACACGGACTTACCGAAGCCTGGGCCTTTCCCGCAGATATCGCATACGGCAGCCATTAGTCACCACTCCTCGTTGTAAAAAGCTTTGAGTCGATACTGGCGGGCCAACAACCAGCTAAGGGTGACCCGACAACCTGACCAGGATACCGACCGCACCGGAGATCACCAAAATGGTGTGCACAGCCCAGCTGTCCGAGCATGTCTGTCAGCGGTAATGACTAGGCTGACGCCCGCACAGAGAAGGGGTCAGGGATGTCGGATCGTCGGCTCGACGGGGCCGCTCTGCGGGAATGGGCGCATACCGCGGTGGGGGATTTGATTGCCTGTACCGACGAGATCAACCGGCTCAACGTGTTTCCCGTGGCCGACGCCGATACCGGCACCAACATGCTTTTCACCATGCGTTCCGCGCTCGCCGAAGCCGATTCGTCCGCCCCGGCCCCGGCCGATGTCGCGGCGGTGGCCACCGCGCTGTCGCGGGGTGCGTTGCACGGTGCGCGGGGCAATTCCGGGGTCATCCTGTCGCAGATCCTGCGGGGTGTCGCCGATGTGACTGCGTCCGCGGCGACCGACACGCGAGGTGAGCTAGGCGATATCGACGCCCCCCTGATCGGCGCAGCCCTGCGTCACGCCGTCGGGTTGGTGGTGTCGTCGATGGGTGGCGACGTCGTACCCGGCACCATCGTCTCGGTCCTGCAGGCTGCCGCGACCGCCGCCGAGGACGCCGCCGCCGACGGCGCCGCCCTGGCCACCGCTGTCGCGGCTGCCGCCGACGCGGCCGTCATCGCCCTGGACCGGACGCCGCAGCAGTTGGCCGTGCTCGCCGACGCGGGTGTGGTCGACGCGGGCGGCCGCGGACTGGTGGTGCTGCTCGATGCGCTCAGCTCGACGATCGCCGGGTATGCCCCCGTTCGGCCGGTCTACGAGGCACAGGCCGGGCACGCGGCCGCGGCGCCGGCGGCCGCGCCCCCACCTCTGCAGTTCGAGGTGATGTATCAGTTGGCCGGGTGTGGCGCCGAACGCGTCGGTGCACTGCGCGACAAGCTGGAGGGGCTGGGTGACTCGGTTGCGATCGCGGCCGCATGCGCCGACGGCGGGCACTCGGTGCATGTGCACACCGACGATGCCGGCGCCGCGGTGGAAGCCGGGCTCGGTTTCGGCACCCTGAGCCGCATCCAGATCTCCGCCCTCAATGCCGGTGCCTCGGGTGTGGCGCCGGGCAGCTGGGCCAGAGACCGGGCCGTCTTGGCGGTCGTCGACGGCGACGGAGCGGAGAATCTGTTCGCAGGGGAAGGGGCGGCGGTATTGCGACGGGACGCCGATCCTGACCTCGCGATCAGCGCGCAGCAGCTGGTGCGCGCCCTGGTCGACACCGGCGCCGCGCAGGTAATGGTGCTGCCCAACGGATACGTCGCTGCCGAGGAATTGGTCGCCGGCTGCACCGCCGCGATCGGGTGGGGGATCGACGTGGTGCCGCTGCCCACCGGTTCGATGGTGCAGGGTCTGGCCGCCCTGGCCGTCCACGAAGCGGACCGCCTCGCCGTCGACGACGGGTACACGATGGCCGCGGCTGCGGGCGCGACCCGGTACGGCTCGGTCCGCGTCGCCACCGAGGACGCACTGACGTGGGTGGGGCCGTGTCGGCGAGGCGACGGGCTCGGAATCGCCGGCGACGAAGTGCTGGTGGTGCGCCACGATGTGACGGCGGCCGGTCGCGGGCTGATCGACCTGCTGCTGGGCGTCGGCGGAGAGCTGGTGACCATTCTCATCGGCGAAGAATTGGACGGCGACAAGGCCGAAGAGGTGGCCGCCCTGCTCGGTGAACATGTGCGCCGGCATCATCTCGGCACCGAGCTGGTCAGCTACCTGACCCGTCATCGTGGTGATGCTCTGATCATCGGAGTGGAGTGACGTGGCGGAACTCACGGACCGGCTCGACTTCATCATCGGGAAGAAAGCGGCCAAATCGCTGGATGAGGTGTTCGGCATCCGCCGGGTCGACGATCTGCTGCGGCACTACCCGCGCAAGTACAACAAGGGCTCGTCGGTCCTCGGCGAGGACGACCAACCGCCGGAGGAAGGTGAGCACATCACCTTTGTTGACACCATCGCCAAGGCCGACCTGCGCTTCACCAACAAGCAGCCCAGGCGTGAATACCTCGTCATCACCCTCGGTGATCGGCGTCCCAAGGTCACCGCGACGTTCTTCAACGCCAAGTTCCTCAAACACAGCCTGGTCGAAGGGACGCGGCTGATGCTGTCCGGTGAGGTCGGTTTCTTCAAGGGCGTCATGCAGCTGACACATCCGGCGTTCCTCGTGCTGGACTCGCCGAAGGGTAAATCCGGTGCCGGCAGCAAGTCTCTGAAGGCGATGGCCGAGGGCTCGACCGGCGCCGACGGCGAGCTGGACATGTCGGTGTTCGAACGCGACTTCTTCCCGATCTACCCGGCCAGTGCGAAACTGCAGAGCTGGGATATCTACCGCTGTGTGCTCCAGGTGCTGGCGGTACTGGATCCCGTCGTGGATCCGCTCCCCGAAGATGCTCTGCGCGAACGGAATCTGATCTCCGAGGACCGGGCGCTGCGCGCGGTGCATCTGGCCGAGAGTGCGGCCGAACGCGAAGTCGCCCTGGACCGTCTGCGGTTCGACGAGGCCGTCGGGCTGCAGTGGGAACTGGTCAGCCGTCGCTACGGCGAGCTGTCCGAGACCGGCCCCGCGGCCCCGCGACAGGCCGGCGGGTTGCGGTCCGCGCTGGAATCCCAGCTGCCCTTCGAGCTGACCGCGGGGCAGAGCGAGGTCCTCACGACGATCTCCGACGAGCTGGAATCGACCCGGCCGATGAACCGGATGCTGCAGGGCGAGGTCGGATCCGGGAAGACCGTAGTCGCGCTGCTGGCGATGCTGCAGATGGTCGACGCGGGCTATCAGTGCGCGATGCTCGCCCCCACCGAGGTGCTCGCCGATCAACACGCCCGCTCGATGCGTGAGGTGCTTGGACCGTTGGCGACGGCAGGTGAGCTCGGTGCGCCCGACGTCGCGACCCGCCTCACGCTGCTGACGGGTTCGATGTCGGCGGCGCAGAAAAGGGAGGTGCGCGCGGAGATCGCCTCGGGCGAGGCCGGTATCGTGATCGGCACACACGCCCTGATCCAAGATGCCGTCGAGTTCCGTCGGCTCGGCATGGTCGTGGTCGATGAGCAGCACAGGTTCGGCGTCGAGCAGCGGGATCAGTTGCGCGCCAAAGCAACCGGAGGCATCACCCCACATCTGCTGGTGCTGACGGCGACGCCGATCCCGCGCACCGTCGCGCTGACCGTGTACGGCGACCTGGAAACGTCCACGTTGCGCGAACTGCCGCGCGGACGCCAGCCCATCAGCACCAACGTGATCTTCGCCAAGCAGAAGCCGACCTGGCTGCAGCGCGCCTGGGCTCGCGTCGTCGAAGAGGTTCGGGCAGGCCGTCAGGCATATGTGGTGGCGCCGCGCATCGATGATGACGACAAACCGAAGGTCAACATCGCGTCGAAAGACGGTGCGCCACCGCGTACTGCGCAGGCGGTGGTCGATCTGCACGCGAAGCTACAGGCGGGACCGTTGGCGGGGCTGCGGGTCGGCCTGATGCACGGCCGGTTGTCGGCGGAGGAGAAGGACGCTGTGATGGCCGGGTTCCGGGCCGGCGAGATCGATGTGCTGGTGTCCACGACGGTCATCGAGGTGGGTGTCGACGTGCCCAACGCCACCGTGATGGTCATCATCGACGCCGACTGGTTCGGGATCAGCCAGTTGCATCAGCTGCGTGGGCGGATCGGCCGCGGCAGCCATCCCAGCCTGTGCCTGCTGGTGACCGACCTACCCGAAGGGTCCAAGGCGGGGACGCGATTGCAGGCGGTCGCCTCGACGCTGGACGGATTCGAGCTCGCCGATCTCGATCTGATGGAGCGAAGTGAGGGAGATGTGCTGGGCCGCAACCAGTCCGGGCGTGCCATCGCACTGAAGCTGTTGTCGCTCAACCAACACCGCGAGATCATCGAGGACGCGCGGCAGTTCTGTGAGCAGAGCTACCGGCGCGACCCGTCTGATCGCGGGCTGGAGCTGCTGGCCAGTCACTTCACCGACACCGAGCAGATCGAGTATCTGGACAAGTCGTGAAGCGCACAACCGTGGCCTGGTTGGCGGTTGCCGCCGTGCTGTCGTTGATCGTCGCCTACCAGGTCGTCGACGCGGCGGGGGAGCGGGCCGACTGGTACATCGCGCAGGCCGATGCACCCGTCGTTGCTCCCGGTGCCGACGTCATGGCGGGAATCGAACTGATACCGGCCAGGATTCGCAGCTACGACTACCGCCGGGCCGCTTTCGGTGAGGCATGGGACGACAACAACGATGCGCCGGGTGGCCATAACGGCTGCGATACCCGCAACGACATCCTCAATCGCGATCTGGTGGACAAGGTGTTCGTGGCCATCAAACGCTGCCCGGATGCCGTGGCCAGCGGCACGTTGCACGACCCGTATACCAACGCCACGGTCGCCTTCGTGCGCGGTAATCAAGTCGGCGCCTCGGTGCAGATCGACCACATCGTCCCACTGGCGTTGGCCTGGGATCTGGGCGCACGCGACTGGACCGATGCGATGCGGCTCCGATTCGCCAATGACCCGGCCAATCTTCTTGCGGTGCAGGGCCAGGCCAACCAGGACAAATCCGACGGGGAACCCGCGGTCTGGATGCCGCCGAATCACGCCTTCTGGTGCCAGTATTCGGTGCAGTTCATCGCAGTACTGCGGGGGTATGCGCTGTCGGTGGACGAGGCATCCGCGGGAACCCTGCGCGAGGCCGCCGCGACCTGCCCGACTGGCTGAGCTGCGAGGCTAGTCACGAACCGAGAAGCGTTCGACGCCAGGATATTTCTCACCCAAAGATGTGACGGCGAACCCGATGGCGGCGTAGAACTCCACGCCATCTCGGTCCGTCTCGGCGACGATCGGCAGGCCGCTGGGCACCGCGCGGCGCAGCGCACCGAGGAGCGCAACCCCGACCCCGGTTCGTCGCCGGTCTGCGGCCGTCGCGATGTGCAACACGGTGACCGCGGCATCACTCACGGCGTAGCCGAGGACCCCGACCAGATCGCCATCGAGATGCGCTCCCAGAAGCGCTGTCGCCGAATCGTTTCGGTATCGCTGAATTGCCGAGGCGGGGTCACTGGCGGCACAGTGGAGTAGTTCGGATAAGCCCGCCTCGTCGATGGTGGCGGTTCTGATCTCGACCGGGGCGGACTGTTTCGCCGTGCGGCGGTAGCCACTGAACAACGGACCCCCCGACTCGTCGAGGATGTGGCGGACCGCCTGCTGCATCAGTGTGCTGTCGTCGGTGGCGGCTGCCCGTAAACCGTGGACGAGCCTCGCGGCCTGGTCGGTGCCGCGCTCCCGGTCGAGTGCTTCGAGTTCCCGCAGGAGCCATTTCCCGCTGCCACTCCAGTGCCGGTGAGTGCTCAAGAGCAGATCCCCGGCTTCCCGCAGCAGTGCGGCGGCGACGGTCAGGGCCTCGTCGACGGTGACCGCACTGTCGAGGTCCGTCAGAAGATCGTTGACCGCGTATCGTCGGGCGGCCATGTGGTCGGGCGGCTCTGGCGGCGGCCCGAGTTGGTCAATCCGGTGCAGAGCCTCCCGCAGGCGTTGGCCTGATCCGTCGTGGTCGAGCAGCACGATCGCAGTACCCACCAGGCGCATCGTGGTCGGCCTGCGCCGTCGACGATCCTGCGCGCAAAACTCCAGCAGCGAATCCTCCGTCTGGACAAACATCTCGACCGGCCAGCCCTCGACTATCTCCGACGACCGGTAGGGCGCCGGCAGGCCGTCGAGCAGTACCGTGATATCGAGATCCGAGGTCGCCGTGGCATTTCCAGCCGCGACGCTGCCGCCCAACCATGCTGCCCGGGCCTGCGGGAAACGCCGCGTTACCAACTGAAGCGAGACCGATACCCCGTCGGGTCGCACCCGGGCCGTCATCGCTAGCGATATTCCGCGAAGCGGTCGAGGGCTTCGACGGCGTGTTCACCCATCTGCCCGCCAGCGGTGTGCCCGGCGCCGGGCACGATATGCAGCTCGGCCGCGGGCCATTCTTGAGCCAGCTCCCACGCGATATCCGGCGGACAACTGAGATCGAGTCGCCCGTGAATCAACGACGCTGTGGTGTTCGTCGTCAGATCCACCGCGGCGTCACCGGCATGCGGTGTGCTGCGTCCGCAACCTCGCTGATCGAAGAGCACAAGTCGATACTTGTCGGGATCGAACGGCCGCCGCATGGCGGGCACACAGCCCGAGCCGGGGCCGCCGTGTACTGCCAGCGCCGGTAGACCGGTGAGATTTCCGCAGGCCTCCCAGTAGACGCGGTTGCCGTCGCCGACGTCGAGCATGCCCGACTCGTATGGCTCGATCGGAGGGTAAAGACGTCGATGTTCCCCCACGCCTGATCACGTTACGGATGAGCCGACACGTGCGCGAGCACAATATCGGCGACCCGTTCGACAGGCACGGTGGTGACCACTTCCACGGTGGCAGCCGCCCTCAACAACGGTTCGACCGTCTCCACATGGCCGAGCGTCTCTGCGAGTTCTGCCGGGTCCTGGCCGTAGGGATTGGTGCGCCGCGTCGTGAGTCGTTCGGTGAGCACGTCGGCAGGAGCACTCAGCAGCACGATGTGTGCGAATCGCGAATAGAACACTGTCTGATTGCGGGTGGTGCCCGAGACGAACAGCAGACCCTCGCGGTGCGCCGACAGCAGTGCGTCTATTCGATCTGCCCGCCACAGGCTTTCGCCGTCGACGGTCTGGTGGTAGTCGCCGTAATCGGTGTCGACAGTGTGGTGTCCGCGGGCGGCGAGCTCGCCCAGTAGCGACGACTTGCCCACCCCGGACATGCCGGTGATCAACACGCATGTGCCCACCGCCGAACGGTAGCGGAAAACCGGTTGCCGCCTGCGGCCGGCGCATGGTGGCATGGAGTGAATGGATGTGGTGTTCAGACGACTCAACGAGCGGCAGTACGGGATCGGGCTGATCCGTGACGGCAGACGCGACGTCGGCGGCGATGTCGCGGTTCGGGTGGCGCCCGGCGATGCCCGCGTGCCACACGATCTCGTGCATTTCGTCGTCGAGGAGCAAGCGCAGTTGACACTTGCGGTCTTCGGTCAATGTGCGGCCGGTGGCGAGGTTGGTGGGTTCTTCCGCGCAGCGGTCGGCAAACAGGGGAGCGCGCAGCGGGCGCGGCGCTCGCGCCGCTTGGCGGTGCGGGCAGGGCGGAAGTGGGGCGCTCGGAACAACTGCCCGGGTTGGCGCGCAGCGGATCCATCGCCGCCGACCTGATCGTCGGGAACCAGCGCTTCGGTCTAGTGGAAAAGCCGAGGGTTGGACCAGTGTCCCGCCACCGAACCCCGCCTTCGATCCAGAACTGTTTGACCATCGCCGCAGGTGCGCTCGTGCTGCGCATCCTGGCTCGGCGACCGACGCTCATCGGTGCACCCGTCTGGCGAGACACCCCTGCGATCCGAGGCGCGCAGGTGATAGGCATGGCCTTCACCGGATAGTGGTGGTACCGCCCAGACATCGCAGTACCGAGGCGGCTTAGCCGTTGAAGGTGTCCGGGTCCTCGCGGAAGCGGGTTCCGTCATCGAGACCGTTGAGGGCGTCCATATCCTCGGTGCGCAACTCGAAATCGAAGACGTCGAAATTCTCGGCGATCCGTTCGGCCGACTTCGACCGCGGGATGACGACGTTGCCGAGCTGCAAGCTCCAGCGGATCAGCACCTGGGCGGCGGTCTTGCCGTACGACCCGGCGATCGATTGCACTGTGGCGTTTTCCAGCACCGCGCCGACACCCAGCGGGCTGTAGGCCTCGGTCACGACGTTCTGCTCGGTGTTGTACGCCCGCACCTGAGCCTGGTTCAACAGCGGATGCAACTCGACCTGGTTGACCGCCGGTAACGAGAACGCCAGCTCGATCAGCGTCTGGAGATGCTCGGGATGGAAGTTGCAGACACCGATCGAACGGGCCAGGCCGTCTTCGCGGGATCGCATCATCCCGCCGAAGCTGTCGATATACATGTTCTTCCCTGGCGCGGGCCAATGGATGAGGTACAGGTCGACGTACTCCATGCCGAGCCGGTCCAGGCTGGCCTTGAGAGCGTCCTGCGATTGCCCGAAACCCTGATTGGGTGTGTCGAGCTTGGTGGTGACGAACACCTCGGCGCGAGGGATGCCCGAGGCGGCGATCGCCCTGCCCACCGCAGCCTCGTTGCCATAGGCGGCCGCGGTGTCGATCAGTCGGTAGCCGATCTCCAACGCGGTCGACACCGCGTGTTCCGTCTCCGCATCCGAGAGTTCGCCGACGCCGAGGCCGAGAACCGGCATCGTGTTGTCGTCATTGAGCCCGATTGATGGAACGGTCGCTCCCGACTGGCCGATCGACGTCATCTCACCTCACTGCGCTTGAAGGTTCGTGGATCGGGCCTGCATCGAATTACGCACGAATTGTGCACAACAGAATGGGGTCGCCGACTTCGGGAACACGATATTACCGAGTCGATATGCAACCTAATCAGCCACAGCGCACGGCTGGGAATTACCGTCATGCACCGTGATGGACATGAGAACCCCCGGTGTACTGCGTGCGATCACCCGCGCGACGCCCGCAATCGCCGCTGTGCTGCCGGACCCGGTGAAGAGGCTGCTGTCCGGCAAGCGGGCGGTGGTCGTCGACGGGAACACCCTCGATCCCACGCTCCAGTTCTTCCTCGCGGGCGAGCGGGCGTTGGGCCTGACCGGCCTGGTGGTCGATCACGACGTCGCCAGGACCCGGGCGATGACCCACGATTCGTGCGTGACACTGGGTGGCCCATCAGCCGAGGTCGGCGTGCAGACTCTGTCGCTCCCCGGACCGGCGGGTCCGATCGGTGCCCGGCACTACCGGCCCAACGACCGCGGTGCGACGGCATTGCTCGTCTACTTCCACGGCGGCGGCTTCGTCTTCGGTGACCTCGACAGCGTCGACGCGTTCTGCCGTCGGGTCTGCGACGGAGCCGGCGTGCACGTGCTGTCGGTCGACTACCGCCTCGCTCCGGAGCACAAGGCCCCGGCCGCAGTGGAGGATGCCGAAGCTGCCTTCCGCTGGGCGGTCGAGCACGCCGCCGAGCTGGGCGCAGATCCTGACCGGGTCGCAGTCGGTGGAGACAGTGCCGGCGGCGCGCTGGCCGCGGTGGTCTCCCAGTTGGCACGCGACGGGGGTGGCACCGCGCCCTGCCTTCAGCTCCTGCTCTACCCCATCACCGAACTGAATGCGCAGACCCGATCCCGCACCCTGTTCGCTGACGGTTTTCTGTTGACGCGTAGCGATATGGACTTCTTCCATCGCCAGTACCTGGACGGCTCCGACCTCGATCCGACGGATCCGCGGATCTCGCCGATGCTGACCGAAGACCTGGCCGGACTGCCACCCGCGGTGGTGGTCACCGCCGGATTCGATCCGCTGCGCGACGAGGGCAACAACTATGCCGCCGCACTCGCGGCCGCGGGTGTTCCCGTTGACCTCCGCGAACAGCGCTCGATGATCCACGCGTTCATCAATCTGGGTGGGTTGGGCGGGGGTTGCGACCGCAGCATCGGCGACATCGTGTCCGCCCTGAAAGATCATCTGCAACGCAGTTGAGCCCGGCGTGCGGGAGCGGGTGAGGCACGCCGGTACTCTGGAGGCGCCTTTGACGAATTGCGTCTGACAAGCGCGCCCCGCGAGCACGAGGATCACCGACACTGTGGCCACCAAACCGAAACGCCCTGCCAAGTACGACTTGAAGTCGGCTGACCGCAAGCGCAATCTCGCGATCCAGATCGGCCTGACCGCTGCCGTGGTCCTCTTCGCCGTGGCGCTTGTCCTCTACATCGTGATGTCCAGCGACAAGAAGCACTCCGGCGACCTGCAGGCCGTCCGCGTGGCCAGCAGCGACGTCATCAAGAAGGACGGCAGCTCGGACCCGAAGGCTGTGCTGTCGGTCTACGAGGACTTCCAGTGCCCGCACTGCCGCGACTTCGAAAAGGCGTTCGGCCGCACGATCGGGCAGCTGGTCACCAGTGGTGCCATCGCCGTCGACTACAACATGGTTTCGATCCTGAACTCCTCTGCGAACCAGAAATACTCGACGCGGTCCGCCAACGCGGCCTACTGCGTGGGTGATGCGGATACGACGCCCACCAAGGAAAACTTCGTCCGCTTCCACACCGCGCTGTTCGCTCAGCAGCCGCCGGAAGGCGCGCCCGCCCCGGACAACGCGGGTCTGATCGAGACGGCGCGGCAGGCCGGCACCGCCCCCGACAAGATCACCGACTGCGTGAACTCGGGCAAGTACAGCGATATGGTCGACGGCCTGGCTGCCGCGTCCAAGATCAACGCCACCCCGACCGTGCGGCTCAATGGCGAGGACATTCAGCTCCAGACCCCGGCCGACCTGGTTGCCAAGGTCAAGGCGATCGTCGGCGACGTGCCCGGTATGGACGTCCCCGCAGCGCCCGCAGCGCCCGCGCCCGTACCCGTGCCCGCGGCACCCCCGGCATCGTGAGCGTCGCGTCGGCCGCCGACCTGGAGCCCACGCAACCGCACGCCGATGGCGGTCCCGGTCGGACCGGCGTCACGGTGCACCGCGCGAGTGCCCTGTGGGTGCTGATCGCCGGCATCATCGGTCTGGCGGCCGCCGCGACTCTGACGATCGAAAAGATCGAGATCCTGATCAACCCGGCCTACGTGCCGTCGTGCAGCATCAATCCGGTGCTGTCCTGCGGGTCGGTGATGATCACGCCGCAGGCCTCGGTCTTCGGCTTTCCCAACCCACTGATCGGCATCGCGGGGTTCGCCGTCGTCGTCACCACCGGTGTCCTGGCGGTTGCGAAAGTGCGGCTGCCGCAGTGGTATTGGGTCGGCATGTCAGTCGGCACCGCGCTCGGTGTCGCCTTCGTGCACTGGCTGATCTTCCAGAGCCTCTACCGCATCGGTGCACTGTGCCCGTACTGCATGGTGGTCTGGTCGGTCACTATTCCGCTGTTCGTGGTCGTGACGTCGATAGCGTTGCGTCCGCTCGCCGGTAACACGGTGTTGCGCTGGATTTATCAGTGGCGCTGGTCGCTCGTCGCGTTGTGGTTCACCGCGATTATTCTGATGATCCTCATGCGTTTCTGGAACTACTGGTCCACGCTGATCTAGATGACTGCCAAGGTCTCCAAAGTTCTCGTTGCCAACCGGGGAGAGATCGCGATCCGCGCGTTTCGCGCGGCCTACGAGCTCGGTGTGGGAACGGTCGCGGTATATCCCTACGAAGACCGTAATTCGGTGCACCGGCTCAAGGCTGACGAGTCGTATCAGATCGGCGAGGTCGGCCATCCGGTGCGGGCGTATCTGTCGGTCGACGAGATCGTCGCCACCGCCCAGGCCGCCGGCGCCGACGCGGTGTACCCGGGCTACGGATTCTTGTCGGAGAACCCGGAGTTGGCGGCGGCGTGCGCGGCCGCCGGGATCACGTTCGTCGGTCCCGATGCCGAGATCCTGGAGCTGACCGGCAACAAGTCGCGCGCCATCGCAGCGGCACGTGAGGCGGGACTGCCGGTACTCAACTCGTCGGCGCCGAGTGCGTCGGTCGACGAGCTGCTCGAGGCGTCCAAAGCCATGTCGTTCCCACTGTTCGTGAAAGCGGTCGCGGGTGGGGGCGGCCGCGGTATGCGCCGCGTGACAGAGCCGGCAGCTCTTGCCGAGGCGATCGAAGCGGCCAGCCGCGAAGCGGAGTCGGCGTTCGGGGACCCGACGGTGTTCCTGGAGCAGGCGGTGATCAACCCGCGTCATATCGAGGTTCAGATCCTCGCCGACACCCACGGCAACGTGATCCACCTGTTCGAGCGTGACTGCAGTGTGCAGCGCCGGCACCAGAAGGTGATCGAGCTGGCGCCCGCACCGAACCTCCCGCCGGAGCTGCGGGACAAGATCTGTGCTGACGCGGTGGCGTTCGCCAGGCACATCGGATACACCTGCGCGGGCACGGTGGAGTTCTTGCTCGACGAGCGTGGGCATCACGTGTTCATCGAGATGAACCCGCGGATTCAGGTGGAACACACCGTGACCGAGGAGATCACCGACGTCGACCTGGTGTCCTCGCAGTTGCGGATCGCCTCCGGCGAGTCGCTGGAAGATCTTGGCTTGAGCCAGGATTCGATCGTCGCGCACGGTGCGGCGCTGCAGTGCCGGATCACCACCGAGGACCCGGCCAACGGCTTCCGGCCCGACACCGGTCGGATTACTGCTTACCGGTCTCCGGGTGGGGCGGGTATCCGCCTCGACGGCGGTACCAACCTGGGTGCCGAAGTGAGTGCGCATTTCGACTCGATGCTGGTGAAACTGACCTGCCGCGGCCGGGACTTTTCGACCGCTGTACGCCGCGCGCGCCGCGCGGTCGCGGAGTTCCGGATACGTGGGGTGTCGACGAACATCCCGTTTCTGCAGGCGGTTCTGGACGATCCGGACTTCCAGGCCGGGCGAATCACCACGTCGTTCATCGAGGAGCGTCCGCACCTGCTGACCGCGCGGTCTTCGGCTGATCGCGGCACCAAGATCCTGACTTACCTGGCCGATGTGACGGTGAACCAGCCGCATGGCGAGCGGCCGTCGACGGTATACCCGCAGGACAAGCTGCCCAATATCGATCTGTCCTTCGACCCGCCGGCCGGTTCCAAGCAGCGGCTCGCGGAGCTGGGGCCGCAGGGTTTTGCGCGCTGGCTTCGCGAATCCAAGGCGGTCGGGGTTACCGACACCACGTTCCGCGATGCGCATCAGTCGTTGCTCGCCACCCGGATCCGGTCGACCGGCCTGCTGATGGTGGCGCCCTATATCGCGCGACTGACACCGCAGCTGCTGTCGGTGGAGTGCTGGGGCGGTGCGACCTATGACGTGGCGCTGCGCTTCCTCAAGGAGGATCCGTGGGAACGGCTGGCCGCACTGCGCGAGGCGATCCCCAACATCTGTCTGCAGATGCTGCTGCGCGGTCGCAACACCGTGGGCTACACGCCCTACCCTGAACTGGTCACTTCGGCGTTCGTCGACGAGGCCACCGCGACCGGTGTCGACATCTTCCGGATCTTCGACGCGCTGAACAATGTGGAGTCGATGCGCCCGGCTATCGACGCGGTACGCGAAACCGGTTCTGCGGTAGCCGAAGTCGCGATCAGCTACACCGGTGACCTCAGCGATCCCGGCGAGAAGCTCTACACGCTGGACTACTACCTGAAACTCGCCGAGCAGATCGTCGATGCCGGCGCCCACGTGCTGGCGATCAAGGACATGGCCGGGCTGTTGCGGGTGCCGGCCGCGCAGACGTTGGTCACCGCGTTGCGCAGCCGGTTCGACCTGCCGGTGCACGTGCACACCCATGACACACCCGGCGGTCAGCTGGCCACCTACACCGCGGCGTGGCACGCCGGGGCCGATGCCGTCGACGGTGCGGCCGCGCCACTGGCCGGCACCACCAGTCAGCCTGCGCTGAGTTCGATCGTGGCGGCCGCCGCCCATACCGAATACGACACCGGGCTGTCGCTGAGTGCGGTGTGTGATCTGGAGCCGTACTGGGAGGCGCTGCGAAAGGTCTACGCGCCCTTCGATGTCGCGGCGTCCGGTCCACCCGCCCCGACAGGGCGGGTGTACACCCATGAGATTCCCGGCGGGCAGCTGTCGAATCTGCGCCAGCAGGCCATCGCACTGGGCTTCGGCGACCGGTTCGAGGAGATCGAGGCCAACTACGCCGCCGCTGACCGTGTGCTGGGCCACCTGGTGAAGGTGACGCCGTCGTCGAAGGTCGTCGGTGACCTGGCGCTGGCACTGCTCGGAGCGGGGGTGTCCGCCGAGGAGTTCGCCGCCGATCCGGCTCGTTTCGATATCCCGGATTCGGTGATCGGCTTCCTGCGCGGCGAACTGGGGGACCCGCCGGGAGGCTGGCCGGAACCGTTGCGGACCAAAGCATTAGAGGGGCGGGGACCGGCGAAACCGACCGAAGAGCTGACCGCCGACGACGAGACCGCGCTGGGTAGCCCCGGCCCGGCGCGGCAGGCTGTGCTGAACCGGTTGCTGTTCCCCGGACCGACCAAAGAATTCGAGGTGCACCGCGAAACCTACGGCGACACCTCGCGGTTGAGTGCGAACCAGTTCTTCTACGGGCTGCGCCAGGGTGACGAGCACCGGGTCGAGCTGGAGCGCGGCGTCGAACTCCTGATCGGCCTGGAGGCCATCTCCGATCCCGACGAACGCGGCATGCGGACCGTGATGTGCATCATCAACGGCCAGTTGCGTCCTGTGTTGGTCCGCGACCGGAGCATCGCCAGTGAGGTGCCGACCGCCGAGAAGGCCGACCGCGCCAACCCCGACCATGTCGCCGCCCCGTTCGCGGGAGTGGTCACCGTCAACGTGGGCACGGGCGACAAGGTCGACGCCGGCCAGACCATCGCCACTATCGAGGCGATGAAGATGGAAGCCGCCATCACCGCACCGAAGGCGGGCACCATCGCCCGGGTCGCAGTCTCGGACACCGCGCAGGTCGAGGGTGGGGACCTACTGGTGGTCGTCGAGTCGACGAAGCCGCCGAGGAACGAGGCGGTCGAGGAGCGAGACAATGCGGTCGAGGAGCGGGACCATTAGGAACGTCGAGTCTTGACCCGCATCGTCGCCGGCACCGCAGGCGGCCGGCGGGTCGAGGTGCCGCCACGGGGGACCAGGCCGACCACCGATCGGGTCCGTGAGTCACTGTTCAATGTCTTGGCCGCACGGCTCGACTTTGCCGGCCTGTCGGTGCTGGATCTCTATGCCGGCTCTGGAGCGCTGGGGCTGGAGGCGCTGTCCCGGGGTGCATCCGCTGCATTGTTCGTCGAATCCGATCAACGGGCCGCCGCCGTCATCGCCAAGAACGTCGCCACCCTCGAACTCGCGGGCGCGACCGTGCGCCGCGGGACCGTCGCCGCGTTCGTCGCCTCCGCTGCCGCCGGCCCCGTCGACCTGATACTGGCGGACCCGCCCTATGACGTCTCCGCGGCGGAAGTGCAATCGGTGCTCACCGCACTGACCGGAAATGGTTGGGCTGCAACGGGAACCGTGGCCGTGATCGAACGGCCCGCCGCGGGGCCGCAGCTGGTGTGGCCGCGTGGCTGGGAACCCTGGCGCGCACGCCGCTACGGCGACACCCGGCTGGAGATGGCCGAGCACACGGACTGAGCGCAGGGCTGATTGCGGGCCGGCCTGCCCCTGCTAGCGTCTTCGAGCATGAGTGGCGCCGTCTGCCCAGGATCGTTCGACCCGGTGACGCTGGGGCACGTCGACGTGTTCGAGCGCGCCGCGGCGCAGTTCGACGAAGTGGTGGTGGCCGTGCTGGTCAATCCCAGCAAGAACGGCATGTTCAGCCTCGAGGAACGCCTCGAGATGATCGCCGAATGCACGACCCATCTGCCTAATGTGCGGGCCGCCGCCAGCAGCGGCCTGGTGGTGGATTTCGTTCGTTCTCAGGGCCTCAACGCGATGGTCAAGGGGTTGCGCACCGGTACCGACTTCGAGTACGAGCTGCAGATGGCGCAGATGAACAAGCACATCGCCGGGGTGGACACCTTTTTCGTCGCTACCACCCCGCAGTATTCGTTTGTGTCGTCCTCGCTGGCCAAAGAGGTGGCGCGATTCGGTGGAGACGTCTCGAAGCTGCTGCCGGAGTCGGTGAACCGGCGTCTCCACGAGAAACTCCACGAACAGTCCTGATCCACGTTCACACCCCTGCAACTGCCACTCGTCTTCGCCGCTGCGGCGCGATAATGGCGACAGGGTGTGCTGGGTGTGCCGGCGCCGGCCGGAGTAAATAGCGACACACCGGTCGACCTAGCACAGTCACAGAAGTAACACCAGGCACACTAGTAACAACGCTTTTCCTGGATGAGACCTGGAGGTTCGCACCGTGTACCGAGTATTTGAAGCGCTCGACGAGTTGGGTGCCATTGTCGAAGAGGCCCGCGGTGTACCGATGACGGCGGGCTGTGTGGTCCCTCGCGGTGACGTCCTCGAGCTCATCGACGATATCAAGGATGCGATTCCTGGCGAACTCGACGACGCCCAGGATGTGCTGGACGCGCGTGACTCCCTGCTGCGCGATGCCAAGCAGCACGCGGACAGCATGGTCTCGTCGGCCACGACGGAAGCCGACTCCACGCTGGGCCATGCCAGGGCCGAGGCGGACCGGTTGCTCTCCGATGCCAAGTCGCAGGCCGACCGGATGGTCGCCGAAGCGCGCCAGCACTGCGAGCGCATGGTCGGGGAAGCTCGCGAAGAGGCGAATCGCCTGGCAGTCAGTGCCAAACGCGACTACGAGACCAGCGTCGGCCGGGCCAAGGCCGAAGCGGACCGACTGGTCGACAGCGGCAACCTGTCCTACGAGAAAGCCGTTCAGGAAGGCATCAAGGAGCAGCAGCGCCTGGTGTCCCAGACCGAGGTCGTGTCGTCGGCGACTGCCGAGGCGACCCGGCTCGTCGACACCGCGCACGCCGAGGCCGACCGGCTGCGTGGCGAATGCGATATCTATGTCGACAGCAAACTTGCCGAGTTCGAGGACTACCTGAACGGGACGTTGCGTTCGGTCGGTCGTGGGCGTCACCAGCTGCGTACCGCAGCCGGTACCCACGATTACGTCCAGCGCTGAATACGCCGCTGTCACTGACTGGGTATCGGGCGCGGACCGTCATGGTCGGCGCCGTACAATCCCCGCTATGGCCAGGCCCACTACGGCAGCAGGGCGTCGGCTTCCGCCGTCACCGCTGCGCATCGACATCTCGCGGTTGGGCCGCCGGCCCGGTTTCATGATGACCGTCGAAGAGACGGTGGCCAGCCCGTCGCGGATCGGACTCGATCTCGTCGCCATCGACAAGGGCGCCGCGGTCGATCTCGAGCTCCGTTTCGAAGCGGTGTCAGAAGGCGTTCTGGTGACCGGCACGGTCTCGGCACCCACCACCGGACAGTGCGCGCGCTGCCTGTCGCCGATCACCGGCGACGTCGAGATCTATCTGACCGAACTGTTCGCCTACCCCGACACAGTCACCGAGTCGACCACCGAGGAAGACGAAGTGGGTCGAATCGTCGACGACTACATCGACCTCGAACAGACCATCGTCGACGCGGTCGGTCTCGAATTGCCGCTGGCGCCGTTGTGCACCGATGACTGCCCGGGCCTGTGCCCGCAGTGCGGCGTCGCGCTGGCCACCGCCGAACCGGACCACCATCACGACCTGATCGACCCGCGCTGGGCCAAGCTCGCCACCCTGCTCCCCGACGAGCCGCAGGACACCCCGTGACCGCGCCACGCCAGCCGCTCCTCGATGCGCTCGGTGTGGACCTTCCCGATGAGCTGCTCACACTGGCGCTGACACATCGCAGTTATGCCTACGAACACGGTGGTCTGCCCACCAACGAACGGCTGGAATTCCTGGGTGACGCCGTACTCGGACTGACAGTCACCGACGAGCTGTTCCACCGCCACACCGACCGCGCCGAAGGAGACCTGGCCAAACTGCGGGCCAGCGTCGTCAACACCCTGGCACTGGCGGATGTCGCGCGCGGCCTGACCGAGGGCGGCCTGGGCGCTCACCTGCTGCTGGGGCGAGGTGAGGTGAACACCGGCGGGGCCGACAAATCGAGCATCCTGGCCGACGGAATGGAATCGCTGCTCGGTGCGGTCTACCTCCATCACGGGATCGACACCGCCCGGAAAGTGATCCTGCGGCTCTTCGGCCCGCTGATGGACACCGCGCCGACCCTGGGGCCGGGCGTGGACTGGAAGACCAGCCTGCAGGAGCAGACGGCATCGCTCGGCCTCGGCGCGCCGACCTACGTCGTCACCTCGACCGGGCCCGACCACGACAAGCAGTTCACCGCGATGGTGTTCGTGACGGATATCGAGTACGGCACCGGTATCGGCCGGTCGAAAAAAGAGGCCGAACAAAAAGCTGCGGCGATGGCGTGGAAAGCGCTCGATCCGGCGTGAGTCATGCCTGAGCTACCCGAAGTCGAGGTGGTGCGGCGCGGTCTTCAGGCGCATGTCGCTGGCCGGACCATCACCGCGGTGCGTGTGCACCACATGCGTGCCGTGCGACGCCACGAGGCCGGCCCCGCTGACCTGACGGCCCGCCTGCTCGACGCCAGGATCACCGGCACCGACCGCCGTGGCAAGTACCTGTGGCTGCTGCTCGATCATGGCTCCGGCGTCGCGGACGAGGCGCTGGTGGTCCACCTCGGGATGAGCGGGCAGATGCTGCTCGGCCCGGTCCCGCGTGACGATCACGTGCGGATCGCCGCACTTCTCGATGACGGGACCACCCTGAGCTTCGTCGACCAACGGACTTTCGGCGGCTGGATGCTCGCCGACATGGTGACCGTCGACGGCAGCGCGGTACCGCAGCCTGTCGCGCATGTGGCCCGTGACCCGCTCGACCCCCTCTTCGATCGCGAGGCCGTCGTGACGGTGTTGCGGCGCAAGCATTCCGAGATCAAACGCCAACTGCTCGACCAGACCGTGGTCTCCGGTATCGGCAACATCTACGCCGACGAGTCGCTGTGGCGGGCGAAGATCAACGGTGCCCGGCTGGCGTCGGGTCTGTCGAAGGCGAAGCTGGCGACGCTGCTGGACAAGGCCGCGGAGGTGATGCGCGAAGCGCTCGGGCAGGGCGGCACATCGTTCGACTCGCTGTACGTCAACGTCAACGGCGAATCCGGGTACTTCGATCGCTCGCTGGACGCCTACGGTCGCGAAGGCGAACCGTGCCATCGCTGCGGTACGGAGATGCGCCGTGAGAAGTTCATGAACCGCTCGTCTTTCTACTGCCCGAAATGTCAGCCCCGCCCGCGTAGTTGAATAACCACATGACAGAACTCTGGGTTGACCGCACCGGCACCCGCCGCTACACCGGACACAGCTCGCGTGGCGCCGAAGTGCTCATCGGCTCCGAAGACGTCGAGGGCGTTTTCACACCGGGGGAGCTGCTCAAGATCGCGCTGGCGGCCTGTAGCGGGATGAGCAGTGACCAGCCGCTGGCCCGCCGCCTCGGTGACGACTATCAGGCCACCGTGGCGGTATCCGGACCCGCCGACCGCGAGCAGGAGCGGTATCCCCATCTCGACGAGACCCTGCAGGTCGACCTGTCGGGCCTTTCGGAAGCCGACGCCGAACGACTCCGGATCGTCGTCAACCGAGCCATCGACCAGGTCTGCACAGTGGGTCGTACCCTTAAGACGGGCACCGACGTCACGTTCACAATTGCCGACAAAAGGCAGTGACCGACCCCGCGGGACCACAGGTCCGGCTGACCGCCTGGGTCCACGGCCGCGTCCAGGGGGTCGGTTTCCGATGGTGGACCAGGTCGCGGGCGCTGGAATTGGGCCTCACCGGCTATGCCAAGAACCAGGCCGACGGGCGGGTGCTGGTGGTCGCCCAGGGACCGCGAGCCGCCTGTCAGGATTTGCTGGAGCTCCTCGGCAGTGACAGCTCGCCCGGGCAGGTGGACACGGTGATCAGCGACTGGTCCGAGAACGTCGAGTCGCTGACCGGATTTCACGAGCGCTAACCCCCCGAGGCTGCGAGAACATGCGGCACGGCGCCGGTACGCTGGCACGCCATGCACCTCAAGAGTCTGACGCTGAAGGGCTTCAAATCCTTCGCTTCACCGACGACTCTGCGCTTCGAGCCGGGGATCACCTGCGTCGTCGGGCCCAACGGCTCCGGTAAGTCCAATGTCGTCGATGCCCTGACCTGGGTGATGGGCGAGCAGGGCGCCAAGGCGCTGCGTGGCGGAAAGATGGAAGATGTCATCTTCGCCGGGACATCGTCACGCGCACCGCTGGGTCGCGCCGAGGTCACGGTCACGATCGACAACTCTGACAACGCCCTGCCGATCGAATACTCCGAGGTGTCGATCACCCGGCGCATGTTCCGCGACGGCGCGGGCGAGTACGAGATCAACGGCAGCAGCTGCCGGCTGATGGACGTCCAGGAGCTGCTCAGTGACTCCGGTATCGGCCGGGAAATGCACGTCATCGTCGGTCAGGGGCGGCTGTCGCAGATCCTGGAATCGCGACCTGAAGACCGCCGCGCCTTCATCGAAGAGGCCGCTGGTGTCCTCAAACACCGCAAGCGCAAGGAAAAGGCGGTCCGAAAACTCGAGTCGATGGCGGCCAACCTCGCCCGCTTGACCGACCTCACCACCGAGTTGCGCCGCCAGCTCAAACCGCTGGGCCGTCAGGCCGAGATGGCTCGACGGGCCCAGACCATCCAGGCGGATCTGCGCGACGCGAAGCTGCGACTCGCCGCCGACGATCTGGTCAAGCGTCAGGCCGAGTTCGACGGTGTCGGTGGCACCGAGGCGATGCTGCGCAAGGACCACGAGGAGGCGGTGACCCGGCTCGCTGGGGCCACCGACGAACTGACTGCCCACGAGGCGGCGGTGGCCACACTCTCCGACCGGGCTGAGCGGGCCCAGCAGATGTGGTTCCGGCTCTCCGCACTGGCCGAGCGGGTCAGCGCGACGGTGCGCATCGCCAGGGAGCGCACCCAGCTGTTGGAGGCCGAACCGATGTCCTCGGGCGGCGCCGACCCCGAGGCGCTCGACGCCGAGGCCGACGAGGTGGCCGCGCTCGAAGAGGAATTGCTTTTCGAGCTCGAGGAGGCTCGGATCCGTCTGGAGGATGCTCGCGCCGAACTGGTTGAAGCCGAACGGATCTCCACCGAGGCAGAGCGCGCTCACGTGGCCGCGGTGCGCGCCGAGGCCGACCGCCGGGAAGGGCTGGCACGGCTGACCGGCCAGGTGGAGACGATGCGGGCGCGTGTCGAATCGACCGACGAGCGGGTCGCCCGGCTGACCGAGGGCATCGAGGAAGCCGCCAACCGTGCTCAGCACGCTCAGGCCGAATTCGAAACCGTGCAGAGCCGGGTCAGTGAGCTCGACCAGAGTGAGGTCGGCCTCGACGAGCAGCACGATCGCTCGGTGGCGGCACTGCGCCTGGCCGACGAGCGGGTGGCCGAACTGCTGGCCGGCGAACGCAGCGCCGAGCGGCAGGTCGCCTCTCTGCTGGCACGTATCGACGCTCTGGCCGTCGGCCTCGACCGCAAAGACGGTGCCGCGTGGCTGACCGAGAACCGTAGTGGTGCAGGCCTTTTCGGTACGGTGGCAAAACTTGTCAAGGTGCACTCGGGGTATGAGGCGGCGCTGGCCGCCGTGCTGGGTGCGGCCGCGGATGCAGTCGCCGCCGAGGACTCCGGTGCCGCGCGCTCCGCCGTCGCTGCGCTCAAAGATGCTGACGGCGGACGCGCCGCGATCGTCCTCGGCGACTGGCCGATGGGACACGATCAGGGTGTCGGGCAGCTGCCAGAGGGTGCCCGGTGGGCGGTGGATCTGCTGGACGTCCCCGCCCGCCTGCAGGGAGCGATGGCGGCGATGCTGGTCGGGGTCGCGGTGGTCGGAGACTTGCAGGCCGCGCTGGATATCGTTGCCGCGCAACCGAAGTTGCGGGCAGTCACCCTCGACGGCGATCTCGTCGGGGCGGGCTGGGTCAGCGGGGGATCGGACCGCAAACCCAGCACACTGGAAATCACCTCCGAAATCGCCAAGGCCCGCAGCGAACTGGCCGCCGCCGAGACCCAGGCCGCCGAGCTCACAGCTGCGCTCTCCGGTGCCGTGGCCGAGCAGTCGGCGCGTCAGGATGCGGCCGAACAGGCCCTTGCCGCCCTCAACGAATCCGATGCGGCGATTGCCCAGATCTATGAGCAGCTGGGCCGGCTGGGCCACGACGCCCGGGTGGCCGACGACGAATGGCGCCGACAGTTGCGTCAACGAGACGAGCTCGAAACCGGTCGCGCCCAGACCGTGCAGGAACTCACCGAGCTGGAGACCCGGCTGCGCAATGCCGAGGAGAACCGCACGGAGCTTGAGGACGAACCGATCGACCGGCAGGAGATGGTCGCCGCGGCCGAGGCCGCCCGCGCTGCCGAGGTCGAGGCCCGGCTGTCGGTTCGCACCGTCGAGGAACGAGCTAATGCCGTTCGTGGCCGGGCGGATTCGCTACGCCGGCAAGCCGCCGCCGAACGCGAGGCACGCGTGCGCGCTCAACGGGCCCGCGCCGCCCGCGAACATGCCGCAGCTGTCGCCGCCGTCGTCGCCGCCTCGGGGCGCGATGTCGCCGGCCGGCTGGCCGGGGTGGTCGCGGTGGCCTCGCAGACCCGGGATCAACTGGCCGCCGAACGTCAGCATCGAGCTGTAGCGATGACGGCGGCCCGCGAAGAAGTCGATTCGCTCAAGAATCGTATTGCCGCCCTGACGGATTCACTACACCGCGACGAAGTCGCCAAGGCGCAGGCGGCGATGCGCATCGAGCAGCTCGAGCAGGCGGTGCTGGACCAATTCGGTATGGCTGCAGCCGATCTGGTGGCCGAGTACGGACCGCAGACCTCGTTGCCCCCGACGGAGCTGGAGATGGCGGAGTACCAGCAGGCCCGCGAACGCGGTGAGCAGGTGACTGCCCCGGCGCCGATGCCCTTCGATCGGTCCACGCAGGAACGTCGTGCCAAACGCGCCGAACGCGAGCTGGCTGAGCTCGGCCGGGTCAACCCGCTGGCGCTCGAAGAGTTCGCCGCGTTGGAGGAGCGGTACAACTTCCTGTCCACCCAGCTCGAGGACGTCAAAGCCGCGCGCAAGGACCTGCTGGATGTTGTCGAGGACGTCGACGCGCGCATCCTGCAGGTGTTCGCCGAGGCCTACACCGACGTGGAACGTGAGTTCCGCGAGGTGTTTTCGTCGTTGTTCCCCGGTGGTGAAGGCAGGCTGCTGCTGACCGATCCTTCCGACATGCTGACCACCGGTGTCGAGGTCGAGGCCAGGCCCCCGGGTAAGAAGATCAAGCGGCTTTCACTGCTGTCCGGCGGTGAGAAGTCACTGACCGCCGTGGCGATGCTGGTGGCGATCTTCCGGGCTCGCCCGTCACCGTTCTACGTCATGGACGAGGTGGAGGCCGCGCTCGACGATGTGAACCTGCGCAGGCTGATCGGCCTGTTCGAGAAACTGCGGGAAAAGTCCCAGCTGATCGTGATCACCCACCAGAAGCCGACGATGGAGATCGCCGACGCGCTCTACGGCGTCACCATGCAGGGCGACGGCATCACGACGGTGATCTCACAACGCCTGCGCGGGCAGGAACTGTTGTCCGGGTCGCCGGCCTAAAGACTGTCCAGCCCGCTCGCCTTCAGGGTCGCCAGATCACCCGCGCCGCAGCAGTGCAGGCAGATTGTCAGTTCTTCGATGAAGCGGCCCACCCAGTCCGTCACCGCCCCGGCGGACTGGATCGCCGCCGGCAGCAGCGGTCGCGAGATGGACACGGCATCGGCGCCCAGTGCGAGTGCCTTGGCGGCGTCCATCCCGGTGCGGATACCGCCAGAGGCGACCAGCGGCATACCCGGCAGGGTGGCCCTGCACTCCAACAGCGCCTGTGCGGTCGGAACGCCCCATTCGGCGAGCGCGGGATAGCGGACCTCGCCATAGCGGACCAGTTGCTCGACACGGGCCCAAGAGGTACCGCCCGCCCCTGCGACGTCGACGGCGGCGATCCGGCAGTCACGCAGCTGTGCGGCGGCGACCGCGCCGATGCCGTGGCCGACCTCTTTGAGGAGCACCGGGTAGCCGAATGTCTCGGCGAATGCCCGCAGCCGCGGTACCGACCCGGAGAAATCGGTGTCCCCGTCGGGCTGCACGGCTTCCTGCAGTGGGTTGGTGTGCACGGCGACAGCGTCGGCGCCGACCCGGCCCAGCGCCTTGGCCAGATAGGGCACGATCGACTCCGAGAGTTGGGCCAGGCCGATGTTGCCGATCAGCAGGACATCGGGTGCGATGTCGCGGACCTCGAAGCTGGCGGTGGCCACCTCGTCGTCGAGCATGATGCGCTGCGAGCCCAGCATCATCGCGACACCGAGCTGCTGCGCTGCACCGGCCAGGTTGCGGTTGATCAGGCCGGAGAGTTCCGCGCCCCCGGTCATCGCGCCGACGAGGATCGGGGCCCGCAGCGTGGCGCCGAGGAATTCCGTCGTCAGATCCACCGCGGCCAGATTCGTCTGGGTGAGCGCGTTGTAGCGCAGCCGATACCGCTCGAAACCGGTGGTGACGTGGGTGTACTCGACCGCCTGGGTCAGGCAGACGTCGATATGACGCAGCTTGCGGACAGAGAGGGCGGCGTCGGTGAACTCGGGCTGCTCCGCTGGCTTTTTAGTCATCCCGTGGCTGCTTTGACAGGATGGCGGGGTGTCAGAAGGTCTGTGGGTCGCAATCGGGGTTATCGCCGTTCTCGTCGTCATCGCTCTGTTGGTGGGGCTGGTGCGCTACCGACGGCGGCAAATCAGCATCACATCCGCCCCGGACAGTGCCACACCCGTGGACCGCTCGGGGGGATATACCGCGTCGTCGGGCATCACGTTCAGTGCGTCGGCGCCCACGCTGGCGCCGCCGAAAGAGCCCGTTGCGCAGCCGGAACGGATCGACACCACCGGGCTGCCCACTGTCGGCGACGACGCCACCATCCCGCGGGATGCGCCGAAGCGGTCGATCGCCGACGTCCAGCTTCCCGAACCGGATGCCATCGCGCCAGCCGAGTCGCCTGCACCACCGGCACCACCGGTAGAAGCGCCGCCGCAGGAAGCGGCACCCCCAGCAGTCCAGCTGGACACCATCGCGCCAACCGAAGGTCGCATCGATCGGCTGCGCGGCCGATTGGCCAAATCGCAGAACGCGCTCGGCCGCAGCGTGCTTGGCCTGCTCGGTGCCGGTGATCTGGACGAGGATTCCTGGGACGAGATCGAGGATACGCTGCTGATCGCCGACCTGGGGCCGGTCGTCACCGCCTCGGTGATGGCGCAGCTGCGCAGCAAGCTGGCCGTCAGCGGCGCGCGCACCGGCGCCGACGCCCGCGCGGTGCTGCGAGCCGCGCTGATCGCCGAGCTCCAGCCCGAGCTGGACCGGTCGATCAAGGCGCTACCGCACGAGGACAAACCGTCGGTGCTCCTGGTCGTCGGCGTCAACGGCACCGGCAAGACCACCACCGTCGGCAAGCTGGCCCGCGTCCTGGTCGCCGACGGCCGCCGGGTCGTTCTCGGTGCGGCCGACACGTTCCGGGCCGCGGCCGCCGACCAGCTCCAGGCGTGGGGCTCGAGGGTTGGTGCGGAGGTCGTCAGGGGCGCCGAGGGAGCCGACCCGGCGTCGGTTGCCTTCGATGCGGTCGACAAGGGGATCGCGGCGGGCGCCGATGTGGTCGTGATCGACACCGCCGGCCGGCTGCACACCAAAACCGGTTTGATGGATGAGCTCGGCAAAGTCAAACGTGTGGTGAGTCGACGCGCGGCGGTCGACGAAGTGCTTCTGGTACTGGATGCCACGATCGGGCAGAACGGTCTGGCGCAGGCACGGGTGTTCGCTGAGGTCGTCGAGATCACTGGTCTGGTGCTGACCAAGCTCGACGGCACAGCCAAGGGCGGCATCGTCTTCCGCGTGCAGCAGGAGCTGGGAGTGCCGGTCAAGCTCGTCGGTCTCGGCGAAGGACCCGACGATCTGGCGCCGTTCGAGCCGGCCGCGTTCGTCGATGCACTCCTGGGGTAACCCGCGTCGGGATCAGTAAATAACGGGCCAGTTCACTCACGCGGACGTCAAAAACGCGACATGTAACGTCCGCGAAACGAAGGTCGCCTACCCGTTCACATGAGCGAAACGCCACAGGTTCTTAGATGAAACAACGACTCAGCATTCTTCTGGCCTAGGTCGACGGTGCCTAACCGTGGCATGGGCAAAGGAGGAAATCGCGAGTGGACGGATTCCCGATACTGGGTCAACCGGATACCGGTGACACTGCATGGATGCTGGCTAGCGCTGCGCTAGTCCTGCTGATGACGCCAGGACTGGCGTTTTTCTACGGCGGCATGGTGCGTGCCAAGGGCGTGCTGAACATGCTGATGATGAGCATCAGCGCCATGGGTATCGTCACGGTGCTGTGGGTGCTGTACGGCTACTCGATGGCCTTTGGCAACGACGTCGGCAACTTCGTCGGCAACCCCATGCAGTACTGGGGCCTCAAGGGCCTCGTCGGGGGTAATGCGGCCGCCGCGGTCGCCGCCGATCCCAGCGCAGGCGTCGACGCGACTGCAGCCATTGACATTCCGCTCGCGGGAACGATTCCGCAGACGGTCTTCGTCGTCTTCCAGCTGATGTTCGCGATCATCACCGTCGCCCTGGTTTCCGGTGCGGTAGCCGATCGTCTGAAGTTCGGCAGCTGGATCGCCTTCGCGGCACTGTGGGCGACGTTCGTCTACTTCCCGGTCGCACACTGGGTGTTCGCCTTCGATGGCTTCACCGGTGAGTACGGCGGCTGGATTGCCAACAAGCTCAAGGCAATCGACTTCGCAGGTGGTACGGCGGTTCACATCAACTCCGGTGTCGCCGGCCTGGCCCTGTGTCTGGTCCTCGGCAAGCGCAAAGGTTGGCCCGGCACTCCCATGCGGCCGCACAACCTGCCCTTCGTGATGCTCGGTGCCGGCCTGCTGTGGTTCGGCTGGTACGGGTTCAATGCCGGTTCCGCCGTCAGCTCGGGTGGTACCGCTGGCACGACGTTCCTGACCACGACCGTCGCCACTGCGGCGGCGATGCTGGCCTGGTTGCTGACGGAGAAGATTCGCGACGGCCACGCCACCACACTCGGTGCGGCCTCGGGTATCGTCGCCGGCCTCGTTGTGATCACGCCCTCCTGTTCGTCGGTCAATGTGCTTGGTGCACTGGCGATCGGCGCAATCGGCGGTGTCCTGTGCGCCCTTGCCGTCGGCCTGAAGTTCAAGCTCGGCTTCGACGACGCGCTCGACGTGGTGGGCGTGCACATGATCGGTGGCCTCACCGGTACGCTGCTGATCGGTCTGTTTGCCACTCCGCAAGCACCGGCTGCGGTCGCAGGCCTGTTCTACGGAGGCGGTTTCGATCAGCTGTGGCGTCAGGCTGTCGGGGCGTTCGCGGTTATGGCTTATTCGTTCATCGTTACGACTATCTTGGCCTTCATCCTGAAGTTCACGATCGGTCTGCGACTCGATGAAGAGGCCGAGGTCAACGGCATCGACGAGGCGGAACACGCTGAGACCGGCTATGACTTCGCGACTGTGGGCAGCAGTTCGGTTCTCGGGCATCACCACCCCGGAGTGGAGGGTTAAGGAAATATGAAGCTGATCACAGCAATCGTCAAGCCGTTCACGCTTGAAGACGTCAAGACCGGTCTGGAACAGACAGGTATCCTGGGCATGACCGTCAGCGAGGTTCAGGGCTACGGACGCCAGAAGGGTCACACCGAGGTCTACCGTGGCGCCGAGTATTCGGTCGACTTCGTGCCGAAGGTCCGCGTGGAGGTGGTCGTAGATGATTCCGCCGTCGACAAAGTGGTGGATGTCATCGTCCAGGCTGCCCGCACCGGCAAGATCGGTGACGGCAAGGTTTGGGTCAGCCCGGTGGAAACTGTGGTCCGGGTTCGTACCGGTGAGCGTGGATCCGACGCTCTTTGAGGCACAACAACTTCTGAACATCCTCGTTCGGGCAGCGCACCGAGTTGAGCGTTTTCGGTGACAGACCCGGGAGTATCGAGATGAACCAGACACCAGACCCCGCCGCCGGGGCTTCCGCACGGGAGGCTCCGGCGGCGGGTTTGTCGAAACCGGCCAACGACCTTGCGGCAGCGGCCAAACAATTGCTCGTCGGCGGTAAGAACCAACTGGATTCGGCCCAACTGCGCGACGCGCTGCTCGATCTGCACGAATTCTGGCTCACCACAAAGGCCACCGAAATCGGTGTGACCGCAACCAGTGGTTTCGCCATCGTGGCGACCGGCGGACTCGGGCGCGGTGAGTTGGTGCCGTACTCGGATCTCGACCTGATGCTGTTGCACGACAACATGCCCGCCGACGTCGTCAGCCGGGTCGCCGAACAGCTTTGGTACCCGTTGTGGGATGCCAATATTCGGCTGGACCACAGCGTTCGGACCGTACCGGAAGCGTTGACGGTGGCCGCCGAGGACACCTCGGCCGGCCTGGCGATGCTCGAGGCCAGGCACATCGCCGGTGACGCCGACCTGTCGAATCTGTTGATCGGCGGCGCACGCCGTCAGTGGCGCACGGGAATCGCGTCACGTTTCGAAGAGCTGGTCGAACACGCCCAGTCACGGTGGCAGCGCAGCGGTCAAATCGCCCACCGCGCCGAACCCGATCTGAAATGCGGCCGCGGGGGACTGCGGGATGTCCAGCTGCTCAACGCGTTGGCCATCGCACAGTTGGCCGATGTGTATCCGAGCCAGTCGCTCGTTTCGCCCACGGGTTCCCTCGGTGGCGCACACCTGGCGTTGCTGAACGTCCGGACCGAACTGCATCGCGTGTCGGGCCGTGGCCGGGACCAGCTGCTGGCTCAACATGCCGACGAGATCGGTGCTGCGCTGCGGATCGGCGACCGGTTCGACCTGGCCCGCATGCTCTCCGATGCCGCACGCACCATCAGTTACTACGTCGACTCTGGTCTGCGTACAGCAGGAAATGCTTTGCCGCGACGGGGTTTTGCCGCGTTGCGCCGCCCCGTGCGGCGACCGCTGGACGAGGGTGTCATCGAATTCAACGGTGAGGTGATCCTCGCGCGCGATGCCAGGCCCGAGCGCGACCCCGGCCTGATCCTGCGGGTCGCCGCCGCGTCCGCCAGTACCGCCCTGCCGATGTCGTCGTCCACGCTGAGCAGGTTGGCCGATTCGGCTCCGGAGCTCCGGACCCCCTGGCCACGGCAGGCGCTCAAGGATCTGCTGGTGATGCTGGCAGCCGGGTCCACGACGGTGGCGACGGTCGAAGCCCTGGACCGGACAGGCCTGTGGGGCAGGCTGTTTCCCGAGTGGGGCGCGGTGCGTGACCTACCGCCACGTGACGTGGTGCATATCTGGACGGTCGACCGTCATCTGGTCGAAACCGTTTCCCGGGCAAGCGCTTTCACCACCCGGGTGTCGAGGCCAGACCTGTTGGTGCTCGGCGCGCTGGTTCACGACATCGGTAAGGGCCGTGGCGGTGACCACAGTGTGATCGGTGCGGAGCTGGCCACCCAGATCGGCACCCGGCTGGGGATGTGGCCCTCGGACGTCGAGACGTTGTCGGCGATGGTGCGCTACCACCTGCTGTTGCCCGACACCGCAACCCGAAAAGATCTGCAGGACCCGGCCACCATCGCCGGAGTGGCCAGCGCGCTCGGCGGCGACCCGGTGCTGCTGGAACTGCTGCACGCGCTGGCCGAGGCGGATTCGCTGGCCACCGGCCCCGGGGTGTGGGGAGACTGGAAGGCGTCGCTCATCGGTGATCTGGTGCGGCGCTGCCGGTTGGTGATGGCCGGCGAAGAGCTACCGCACGCCGATCCCGTCGACCCGCATTATCTGGCGCTGGCCGCAGACACCGGTGGCGTCCATGTGGAGATGAAACCCGGGGAGAGTGCCCACACCTTCGACGTGACGATGATCGCCCCCGACCGCAGAGGCCTGCTGTCGAAAGCGGCGGGGGTGTTGGCCTTGAACTCGCTACGGGTGCACTCGGCGTCGGTGAACATCCATGAGGGCTCGGCGATCAACACGTTCGTGGTGTCGCCGCATTTCGGCTCGCCGCCGGCCGCCGAGTTGTTGCGCCAGCAGTTCATCCTGGCCCTCGACGGCGAGCTCGACGTGTTCGCCTCGCTGGACCGTCGAGATCGAGACGCCGCACAGGCCGGCGCACGAGCGGGGGAGGTGCGGGCTGCGGTACCGGTGAACCCCTCGGCGCCGCCGCGCATCCTGTGGCACGACGGTTCCGGCCCCGGACAGCTCGTCGTAGAGGTCCGGGCGGCGGATCGCGCTGGGTTGCTCGCGGTACTGACCGGGGTCTTCGAGCGCGCCGGGGTGGACATCGCCTGGGCGAAGGTGACCACTCTCGGTTCGTCGGTGGTCGACGCG
Organism: Mycolicibacterium komossense; assembly: GCF_025822605.1. GTDB lineage: Bacteria > Actinomycetota > Actinomycetes > Mycobacteriales > Mycobacteriaceae > Mycobacterium > Mycobacterium komossense. The sequence goes on from NZ_JACKTY010000033.1 coordinate 321,003, forward strand.
TTCTGCATCGTGGTGCCCGCCCTGACCACCGGCGTCGACAAGGCGACCGCGCCCGAGTACGCCGCGGTGCGGGAGAGCCTGGAGCATGAGCTCTACGCGGTATTGCCGGCCCCGGCGCCGGTGAAGCCCGTCGAAGAAGCCGGTTAGCTCCCGCAGGCCGTCCGGCGACCGATGCGGGCGAGGCACGAGCCGGCTGAGGAGCCGGCCAATTCAACGATAGGCTTGCCCACGTGTTTGAATCGCTGTCCGACCGGTTGACCGGTGCGCTTTCTGGCCTGCGCGGCAAGGGCCGGCTGACTGATGCCGATATCGATGCCACCGCCCGCGAGATCCGGCTGGCACTCCTTGAGGCCGACGTATCACTGCCCGTGGTCCGGGCCTTCGTGGCCAGGATCAAGGAGCGCGCCAAGGGCGCGGAGGTCTCCGGTGCGCTGAACCCGGCGCAACAGGTCGTCAAGATCGTCAACGAGGAGCTCGTCGGCATCCTCGGCGGCGAAACCAGGACACTGGCCTTCGCCAAGACGCCCCCGACGGTGATCATGCTGGCCGGTCTGCAGGGCGCCGGTAAGACGACCTTGGCTGGAAAGCTCGCGAAATGGCTTCGCGGACAAGGGAACACCCCGCTGCTGGTGGCGTGTGACCTGCAGCGCCCCGGCGCGGTCAGCCAGCTCAAGATCGTCGGCGAGCGCGCCGGCGTCTCGGTGTTCGCACCGCACCCCGGCGCCGCCGAGGGCTCCCATGACGCCCCTCCCGGCGACCCGGTCGCCGTCGCGGCCGCCGGTATCGCCGAGGCCAGGGCCAAGCACTTCGACGTCGTCATCGTCGACACCGCCGGCCGGTTGGGTATCGACGAGGAACTGATGGCGCAGGCCGCGGGTATCCGCGACGCCGTCGACCCCGACGAGGTGCTGTTCGTCCTGGACGCGATGATCGGCCAGGACGCCGTCGCCACCGCCGAGGCGTTTCGCGAGGGCGTCGGCTTCACCGGTGTGGTCTTGACCAAGCTGGACGGTGACGCTCGCGGTGGCGCTGCGCTCTCGGTTCGAGAAGTCACCGGTGTGCCGATCCTGTTCGCGTCCACCGGTGAAAAGTTGGAGGACTTCGACGTCTTCCACCCCGATCGGATGGCAGGCCGCATCCTCGGCATGGGCGACGTGCTGTCGCTCATCGAGCAGGCCGAGCAGCATTTCGACGCGCAGAAAGCCGAGGAGGCCGCCGCCAAGATCGGCTCCGGCGAACTCACGCTGGAAGATTTCCTCGAGCAGATGCTGGCCATCCGCAAGATGGGCCCGATCGGGAACCTGCTGGGCATGCTGCCCGGTGCGGGGCAGATGAAGGATGCGCTCGCCGCCGTCGACGACAGCCAGCTCGACCGGTTGCAGGCGATCATCCGCGGCATGACCCCCGCCGAGCGCGCCGACCCGAAGATCATCAACGCGTCGCGGCGCCTGCGGATCGCCAACGGCTCCGGCGTCAGCGTCTCTGAGGTCAACTCTTTGGTCGACCGCTTCTTCGAGGCCCGCAAGATGATGGCCTCGATGGCGGGGCGCTTTGGGATGCCGGGTGCCAACCGCAAGGCCAACCAGCGCAAGAACGCCAAGGGTAAGAAGGGTAAGAAGGGCAACAGCCGTGGCCCGACCCCACCGAAGGTGCGCAACCCGTTGCTGGGTGCCGGAGCCCCCGGTGGTTTCCCCGACCTGTCGCAGATGCCGCCCGGCCTGAACGAATTGCCGCCCGGGCTGGCCGATTTCGATCTGTCCAAGTTGAAGTTCCCCGGCCAGAAGTAGGGCCGTGACGCGCCTGCATGTGCGCGGTCGTGCACTGCCCGACGGCGAACCCGTGCAGTGGTGGATCGTCGGGGATGAAGGAGCCGGGCTACTCAGCGCGGAACCTATTGCGGGGGCCGAAACCGTCTGGGACGGCGGCTGGATCATGGCCGGTCTGGTCGACGCACACTGCCACGTCGGTCTCGGGCCCGGCGGACCCGTCTCACCCGACGAGACGCTTGTCCAGGCCGAGACCGAGCGCGGCGCCGGTGCGCTGCTGCTGCGCGACGCCGGTTCGCCGGTGGACACCCGCGACCTCGACGACCGCGACGACCTGCCGCGCATCATCCGCGCCGGCCGTCACCTGGCTCGGCCCAAGCGCTATCTGCCGCATGTGCCGATCGATATCGAGGACGAATCGCAGCTGCCGCAGTACGTCGCCGAGCAGGCCTGCCGCGGGGATGGCTGGGTCAAGTTGGTGGGGGACTGGATCGACCGTGGGGTCGGGGACCTGGCCCCACTGTGGTCCGATGACGTGCTGGTGGCGGCGATCGACGCGGCCCACGCCAACGGCGCACGCGTCACCGCGCACGTCTTCGGTGAAGACGCCCTGCCTGGTTTGATCAAGGCGGGTATCGACTGCATCGAACACGGCACCGGCCTGACCGACGAGACCGTTGCCCTGATGGTCGAGCACGGCACGGCGTTGGTGCCGACGCTGATCAATATCGAGAATTTCCCCGGCATCGCCGATGCGGCCGGTAAGTACCCGGCGTACGCCGCGCACATGCGCGATCTGTACCGGTCGTGCCGGGCGAGGGTCGGGGCGGCGCGTGAGGCCGGGGTGCCGATCTATGCCGGCACCGATGCCGGTGGGATGATCGCCCACGGGCGGATCGCCGACGAGGTCGACGCGCTCAAGGGGATCGGGATGGACCCGACCGAGGCCCTCGGTGCGGCGTCGTGGGCGGCGCGGCGCTGGCTTGGACGTCCGGCTCTGGAACACGGAGCGCCGGCGGACCTGGTGTGTTTTTCCGAAGATCCGCGACTGGGCCCGCAGGTGCTCGGCGCACCGGATCTGGTCATCCTGCGTGGAAGGACGTACTGATGTCGATCGTCGATCTGAGTCATCCGATCAGGGCGGGCCTGATCACCTATCCTGGCCTGCCCGCCCCGGTGATCACCCCGCACCTCACTCGCGCGGACTCCCGCGAAAAGTACGCGGCCGGTACCGAATTCGCGATGGACATCATCACGATGATCGGGAACACCGGCACCTATCTCGATTCGCCGTTTCACCGCTACGCCGACGGTCCCGACCTCGCCGGGCTGGAGCTGGCGACGCTGGTGGGGCTGCGGGCCGAGGTGTTCCACCTCTCGGACGCCGCGCAACGCGGTATCGACGCGGATATGGTGTCCGGTCGCGATGTGCGGGGCGCCGCGGTCCTGCTTCATACCGGCTGGGACCGGCACTTCGGTACCGAGGCCTACGGCCATGGTGCGCCGTATCTGAGCGCCGAGGGCGCCCAGCACCTGATCGACGCCGGCGTCACGCTGGTCGGGATCGACTCGGTCAACATCGATGACACCGAATCCGGTGGTGAACGCCCCGCGCACACGCTGCTGCTGGGCGCCGGCGTGCACGTCGTCGAGCACCTGACCAATCTGGGTGCGCTACCGGCCCAGGGTGCCCGGTTCACCGCCGCCCCGCCCGCGATCGAGGGCTTCGGGACGTTCCCGGTGCGAGCGTTCGCGGAGGTCTAGAGCGGGGACCGGCGGTGGCATTCGAAGTGGATGTTCCAGACCTTCAGTGCTTCGGAAACGCTCCAACCGAATCCCTGGACTTCAGAGGCCCAGCGCTCATCCGCCAGATTGGGCGATTCCGGGGAGGTGCTGAAGTGGTGGGACTATTCGGAAGAGCGCGGCTCACAGGCTGCCCTGGCAGCGTTGAGGACTTGTTGCCGTAGCGCGTCGGACTGCTTGTCCGCGGAATCTGAGCTTTCAGCATCGTGTTGTTCGCTATTCGATTGGATGAACCATCCGCGGGAGACTCGTGCGAGTTGATGGCTCAGGGCGACCATGTCGGTAATCCGCGCGCGGTAGTCACGAAACGCGCGCCAGTGATCGTGAGGGGTAGTGGTGAGTTCGTCGGCGAGCACTGCGGCACCCACGATCGCCAGCGTTGCACCCATGCCGGACAACAGCGATGGACTGTAGGCGGCATCGCCGACGAGAGCTACGCGGCCGCGATGTGGTTCGGGTATGACCACCTGCGCGATCGAATCGAAATAGAAGTCGTCAGCGCGGTCCATAGCGACGAGCAGTTCACTTGTGCGCCAGCCCATATCGGAAAAGACTTCAGTCACCCAGCGTTGTTGCGCAGCAAGGTCTGTGCGGTCGTAGGCGACCGGCGGCGAGTCGAAGAACAGTCCGACCACGATCTCCTGATTCTGATGGACGCTGTAGCAACCCACCGTGCGCCCGGGCTGGTTCAGCAACATCCCCGAGTGACAGAGGCCGAGAAGGTTCTCGGTGGTGAAATGTGCTTGGTAGCAGCCTAGGTGGTGGACGAAGTCGGGTTCGGGCCCAAACATCAACGCCCGGGTGTGTGAGTGCAGTCCATCGGCGCCGACGACGAGGGCGAAGTCGTGTCGCAAGCCGCTCTCGAAGGTGACCTCGACGTGGTTGCCAGTGTCGTTGAGTGCGGCGATGGAATCACCGAAACGGTAGGCGATTCCGTCCTGCGCAGCGCTGAACAACACGGCATTCAGTTCAGTTCGCAGCACCTCGATGTCACCGCCAATCACCTCAGGTGCCATGGTGACGATGCGGTTGCCTGCCGTGTCGATGCGGTGGAACTCGGCCAGTTCGGTGGAGTGCGTTTGGAGCTCGTCGAGGACTCCCATGCCGGCGACGATGTCCACCGCTGGCCCACGTAGGTCTACCGCGTTTCCGCCACGGCGCAGACTCGGTGATCGTTCGATGACGGTCGGCCGCAGTCCGCCACGAGCCAATCCGTGCGCCAATACGATGCCGGCGATTCCTGCGCCGCAGATGAGGATCTCGGCGCCGGTTCCGCTGCCCATATGAGATTCAGCAATTGTCTGTCTTGACACGTCACGTTCCCTTCGGTGAGGCCGAGCCTGCTTCTCGGTTCGCCGGACCCAGGCTAGAGCTGTACTTGACCAGTGGTCAAGTTCGGCTTTGTTATGGTGCTTCGGAGATAGGAGGGACGCGATGGCACGTCTTGACCGAGCGGCGGTACTAGCGGGAGCGTGGCAGTTCATCGAAGGCCACGGCGTCGACGCGTTGACAATGCGCAAACTCGCATCCTCGCTCGGGGTCAATCACGGCACCTTGTACTGGCACGTGGAGAACAAGCAGGCATTGACCGACGCCCTCGCCGACGACCTACTAGCCGGCGTGGCCGATGACACCGATTCGGGCGCAAGTGGACCCGACCGACTCCTTGAGTTGGCGCACCGTCTGCGGTCGGCGCTGCTGTCGCATAGAGATGGTGCGCGGGTACTTGCGGGGACGTTTGTCCGCCAGCCCAATACGTTGGCTTTCGGCGAGGCGGCGATCGGCGCCGCTCTGGAGTCGGGCGTGCCCGAGCCTGAAGCGGTATTGGCCGCATTCTCCGTGCAGTACTACGTTATGGGTTTCGTGATCGAAGAACAGGCCGGCTACGACCTCGTCCGCGCCGATTCCACTCGGGTGCAACGTGAAACGACAATCGACTTCGAGCGTTTCCCGAACATCGCCGCGGGATTGAAGACTCTGCGAGATACCCCACGCGACAACCAGTTTGCCTACGGTCTGACGCGACTACTCACCGGTACCTGCCGATCCTAGAGGGTGCCGATGCCGGCCTCCGGGCTCTGAGCGAAGCCCCAATTCAGCAGTCCCGCAGCCTGATCCCAGTACGTCGGGCCGCCCTCGACGATCAGGCCGTACATCATCGCGAAGACCAGACGCCGGCCGTCGCGCTGCGCGGCGCCCACGAAGGTCTTGCGGGCGGGATCGGTGAAACCTGTTTTGCCGCCGATGGCGCCGGGATAGCGCATCAGCAGTTCGTCCTGGTTGACGATGGGCTTGTCGCCGGTCTTACTCGGGAACATCGCCGAGGGCTGCGACGTGATCGACGCGAAGACCGGATTGGCCATTGCTGCACGGAAGATGATCGCGAGATCCCTTGGGGTGGTGTATCCGTCCATGCCAGGGCCGTTGAGGCCCGACGGGCTGCCGGCATGGGTGTCGACGGCACCGATCGCCGCTGCCTTCGCGTTCATCTTGGCCACCGCGGCATCGGTGCCGCCCAAAAGGTGCGCAAGGGTGTTGGCGGCATCATTGCCGGACACCAGCAGCAGTCCGTCGAGCAACTGGCGGGCGCTGTACGTGCGACCGGCCTCGATGCCGACGCAGTTGCATTCCACGTGCGAATCAGCGCCGTCGTCGGCGACCACCGTCGCGTCCAGGGGCAGCTCGTCGAGAACCACCAGAGCCAGTAGTACTTTGATGGTGCTCGCCGGCGGGGTCCGCATGTCCTCGTTGCGCGCGGCCAGGATTTGCCCGGTGTCCATGTCGGCGACGATCCAGTTCGGCGCCGGACCATCCGGTGTCGGCACTGCCCCGATCGGCTGAACCTGGGTGATGTCGGTGTCGGCATAGGCGGTGATCGGAGCTGCTGTCATACCGACGACGACAGCCGTGGCCAACGAGAGGCACCCCAGGAATCTGCGCATGGCCCTTCACAGTAGGGCCACCGGTGTCGGCCGTGCAGCCTCAGTACACGTCCCGTACGTACCGATGGGCTCTGATCAGCTCATTCACGTAGGCGTGGGCGGCGCCTTCGGTCATCGCGCCCGAGGTCGCGACCACCTCGTGCAGGGCGCGGTCGACGTCCTTTGCCATGTGGTCGGCGTCGCCGCAGACGTAGAAGTGAGCGCCGTCCTCCAGCCAGGCGAAGAGCTCGCCGGCGTTGGCCACCATGTGGTGCTGGACATATTCCTTCCGATCATTGGGTCCCCGGTCCCGAGAAAAGGCCAGATTGAGCTTGGTCAGGACGCCCGATTCGAGATGAGCCTGCAGTTCCTCGCCGTAGAGGAAATCGGTGGCCCGTCGGCGGTCACCGAAGAACAGCCAAGATCTGCCCGATGCGCCGCTCACCTGCCGTTCCCGCAGGAATCCGCGAAACGGCGCGATGCCCGTTCCTGGGCCGACCATGATGATCGGCACATCAGGTGCGGGCAGCCGGAAGGCGTGGTTCGGGCGGGGATGCAGCCGGATGGCGTCACCGCGGTGCGCCAGGAAGGTCGAGGCGACTCCACCGCGGCGGCGGCCGCCGGCGGTGTACTGCACAGTCGCCACCGTCAGATGTACGTGATTGGGATGCTCGAGCGGGCTCGACGCAATCGAGTAGTCACGAAACTGCAAGGGCCGCAACGTATCCAGTAACTCATCGACGCTGACGTCGGCGAGTTCCAGGAGGTCGAGGACGTCGTAGGTGCCGGGGAAGTCGAGCACGGGCGCGGCGGCGCGGCCTGCGACCAGTGCGTGCAGGGCGCGCGGCGGGTTGCGGATCTCCAGATGCTCGGACAGCAGCACACCAAGAGTTTCTTCGTACTCGGCGACCATATGGTCCGGGCTGACACCCAGCTGGGCCAGGATCGATTCGACGAGATCGGGGTCGTTGACCGGATGCACGGCGATCGAGTCACCGGCCTGGTACGCGATACCCGAGTCGCCGAGGTCGATCTCGTAGTGCCGGACATCCTTGTCGGAATCCGGCTCCGTGAGCCGCCGGTTGACCACCAGGCGCGCGGTGAACGGATTGCCGCTGTCCCAGATGGAGTGTTCGCGCACCGCAGAGGTGACGACCGGTGTGGTCGCCGCGTTGGCCGTCCGCGCGCTGCCCGGGGCAGGCAGGAGCTTCGCCTCCAATAGTTTGACGATGTCGGCGAGCCACGCTTTGGCGTCGCCCTCCCGGTAGCAGTCCAGGTCCACCCGGGTCAGCAGTCGCGTTGCGCCGAGCTCGCCCAGCCGAGCATCGAGCAGCAGGCCGGCATTGCAGAACTGTTCATAGCTGCTGTCGCCGAGAGCCAGCACCGCGTAGTTCAGGTTCGGCAGCGCCTCGACGCCATCAGCGCTGAGCGCCTCCCAGAACAACGCCCCGTTATCGGGCATCTCGCCGTCGCCGAAGGTCGACGCCACCACGACGAGGTGTGTTGCGGCCTGCAGGTCAGTGGGTTGGACCTCGTTGAGCTCGACCTCGGTCGCGTCGATACCGACGGCCTTGAGTGCCTCTGTCAACTGGAACGCGATGTACTCGGCGGTTCCCATATCGCTGGCGTAACCGACGATCAACGACGGGCCGGACTGGTCAGGCATCGTTTCCTCCACTCGCTCGCGGGCGGATGCACCCCAAACGCGACAATTTAGGGTTACCTTAGTTTGTTGCGGGCGTTCGGTGTTCGCTCCCTTCGTGACCGGTGCACGGTGTTGAATCGATCCATGCTGAGCCTGCAGGAAATCTCGGACCGAATGGAGATCCAGCAACTGCTGGTCGACTACTCCACTGCGATCGACCAACGTCGGTTCGACGACCTCGACAACGTGTTCACCGACGACGCATATATCGATTACCGCGCAATGGGCGGTATCGACGGTCATTTCCCTGAGGTCAAGGCCTGGTTGGCCGAGGTGTTGCCGAACTTTCCGGCCTACTCGCACATGCTGGGCAACCTGTCGATCCGCTTTGTCGGTGACACCGCGTGTCCCGAAACCGCGAAGTCACGGGTCATCTGTTTCAACCCGATGGTGCTCGACGCTGGAAAAGAGGGACACAGTCCGCAGATCATGTTCTGCGGGCTCTGGTACGACGACGAGTTCATCCGGACCGCCGAGGGCTGGCGGATGACCAGGCGCGTCGAAACGAAGTGTTTCGACAAGATCGTCTGACCAGCAGCGTTTTGGGGATCCGCCCGTGCCTCTGGCACAATGGGCGGCTGTCTGCCGCGCGACCCGCCCCGACCGGGGTGCTTGCGCGCCGGTCACACACGCAAGGCAAAACCGGACCGGGCAGCCCGCCCTCGTCGCTTGAATTGCAAGCGTGGCAATCACAGGAGAAAACGCACCACCATGGCTGTCAAGATCAAGCTCGCCCGTTTCGGCAAGATCCGCAATCCCCAGTACCGCATCGCCGTCGCCGACGCGCGTAACCGTCGCGATGGCCGTGCCATCGAGGTCATCGGCCGGTACCACCCCAAAGAAGACCCCAGCATCATCGAGATCGATTCCGAGCGTGCGCAGTACTGGTTGGGCGTTGGCGCACAGCCGACCGAGCCGGTCCTGCAGCTGCTGAAGATCACCGGTGACTGGCAGAAGTTCAAGGGCCTGCCGGGCGCCGAGGGCACGCTCCGTGTCGCCGAGCCCAAGCCGTCGAAGCTGGACCTGTTCAACGCCGCTCTGGCGGCCGCCGACGGTCCCACCGGCGAAGCCACCACGGCCAAGAAGAAGAAGGCTCCCGCTAAAAAGGCCGAAGCCGGCGAGGCCGAGGCGCCCGCGGCTGAGGCCGCTGAGCCTGCCGAATGAGCACTGTCGTCGTCGACGCTGTCGAGCACCTGGTGCGTGGCATCGTCGACAACCCTGACGACGTCCGCGTCGACATGGTGACATCACGTCGCGGCCGCACCGTAGAGGTCCACGTCCACCCCGAAGACCTGGGTAAGGTCATCGGGCGTGGCGGGCGCACCGCGACTGCGTTGCGCACGTTGGTGGCCGGTATCGGTGGCCGCGGTATCCGCGTCGACGTGGTGGACACCGACCAGTAACGGGTTCGCCCCTTCCTGGAGTTCTTATGGAGTTGGTCGTCGGACGCGTGGCCAAGGCCCACGGTGTCACCGGTGAAATCGTGGTGGACGTGCGTACCGACGACCCTTTTGAGCGATTTGCACCGGGAAATACTTTGCGGGGCAAGGCTTCCCGTGGCAGACCTGAGCGCAGTTTCGTCGTCGAGACAGTGCGTGAGCACAGCGGTCGTCTGTTGGTCCGGCTGGCTGGCGTTACCGACCGCGATGCCGCCGACGGTCTGCGCGGCACGCTGTTCGTCATCGAATCCGACGACCTGCCGCCGATCACCGAAGCCGACGAGTTCTACGACCACCAACTCGAGGGCCTCCGGGTTCGGACGCTCGACGGCACCGAAGTCGGCGTCGTCTCCGAGGTTCTGCACACCGCGGGTACCGAGCTGCTCGCGGTGAAGGCGTCCAGCGGGCCCGAAATACTGGTGCCGTTCGTCGGCGCCATCGTCACCTCGGTATCGCTGACCGATGGCCTGATCGAGATCGATCCGCCGGCCGGCCTGTTGAACCTCGAAGACCTGGAATAGCCATGCGGATTGACGTCGTGACGATCTTTCCCGACTATCTCGATCCGTTGCGACAGTCTCTGCCCGGCAAGGCTTTCAGCTCGGGCCGGGTGGAGCTGGGCGTCCACGATCTGCGGCGCTGGACCCACGATGTGCACCGGTCGGTCGACGACTCGCCGTATGGCGGTGGCCCCGGCATGGTGATGCGGGCACCGGTGTGGGGGGAGGCTCTTGACGAAATTTGTTCTGCCGAAACCATTCTGGTCGTTCCGACACCTGCTGGGAAGCTGTTCGATCAAGCGACCGCGCAGCGGTGGAGTCGCGAGCCCCACCTGGTGTTCGCCTGCGGTCGCTATGAGGGGATCGACCAGCGTGTCGCCGAGGACGCGGCCAGGCGGATGCGCGTCGAAGAAGTCTCGATCGGCGACTACGTGCTACCCGGTGGTGAATCCGCGGCACTGGTGATGATCGAGGCGGTGGTCCGGCTACTCCCGGAGGTACTCGGCAATCCTGTGTCACATCAGGATGATTCGCACTCAGAGTCGGTCGGGGGTCTGCTCGAAGGTCCCAGCTATACCAGGCCGGCCAGTTGGCGTGACCTCGATGTGCCCGAGGTGCTGCTCTCGGGAGACCATGCCCGGATCGTGGCGTGGCGTCGCCAAGCTGCGATAGAGCGGACGTTGGAGCGCCGGCCGGACCTGCTCTAGATTCGACCGCTGGGGAACATCGTCCGCACGGCCTGGGTGATGGTGGCGCGGGCTTCGGTGGCGTCGGCGGGCTGCATCGAGCTGATCGCCATGACGTAGCGTCGGTCGGAGCCGATCACACCAGTGGACAAGTGCATCCAGTCGGCGCCCACGCAGCACATCCAGCCCTGCTTGACGGCCACCGGCTCGCCGGGAAGTCCCTCGGGAATGCCGAACCGCTGCGGGTAGACGCCGCCGGGCACCATCCCGTCGGGGGCCGTCGGCGTCGACTGGGCCAGATCGTTGAGGATGGCATTGGCGCGCTCGGGCGGCAGTCCGCCGGCGCCGCTGAGCAGCATGTCGTAGTAGTGCACCAGGTCGGTCACCGTGCTGGTGGTGTTGAACCACCGGCCGTTGTCCGGCGGGCGCGTCGAACCGAGCCCATAGCGGGCGATCACCCGGTCCACGATGGCGCTGCCGCCGCCGCGGTTCCAGAACGTTTCGGCGGCGCCGTCGTCGGAGGATCGCAGCATGGCGTCGAAGAGCTGCTGGTCGTCGGGTGTGAGCTGGGTCTGCCCTTTGGCCACCTGCAGCATCAGGTCGTCAGCGATGAACAATTTGACCACCGAGGCGATGGCGATGGCGCTGTCGCTTCCGTTCGTGATCAGCTGGCCGGTGTTGCGGTCGAGCACCGCAACGGTGATGTCGGCGCCGTCGTCTGCTGCGTCGGCCGTCGCCTGTTTGACACGCACGTCGAGGCCGTCGAAAGCTGTCACGGCCGGGCCCGGGGCTGCCGCGGCCAGCACCGAGTCGGCAGGGTCCTTGGGCGCCACCAGCGTCAGTTGAGGACTGTCGGACTGGTTGCCCGGGGCACCGTAGACGCGAGCTTCGCAGCCGGCGCAACCGGCCACCAGTGCCGCGCCCGCAACCGTCGCCGCAGCCTTCGCCAGGAACGACGACCGCCAACGCATTGTGCTCCTCGAACGGAAAATGACCTCGGATTGCGGGCCGGCGGCACCGTCGCAGCCCGTCCGGGAAGCCTAACGGGTCGATGGCCAGACCGTGAACCTAGTGTGGCTAGGCACCCGCCGGGCGGGCCCGGTCATGGCACGATTTCATTGCCCGCCCGGTATCTGGCACAATTGAGCAGTTGTCTGCGCGGGGCCGGTTGTGCCGCCTGCTGCGGAATACACCAGAAGCACGATCCATCGGCTTCAGCAACCGCCTCGCTACCAAGCGTTCGGCGCTGCTCGGAGCCGCGACTGCAAGGAAGAGTCACCGATGAACACGCTGGACTTCGTCGACCAGGCGTCGCTGCGCGACGATATCCCGGCCTTTGGCCCGGGCGACACCGTGAATGTGCACGTGAAGGTCATCGAGGGCGCCAAGGAGCGTATCCAGGTCTTCAAGGGCGCCGTACTGCGGCGTCAGGGCGGCGGCATCCGCGAGACCTTCACGGTCCGCAAGGAGAGCTACGGCGTCGGCGTCGAGCGCACCTTCCCCGTGCACTCGCCCAACATCGACCACATCGAGGTCGTCACCCGTGGCGACGTTCGTCGAGCGAAGCTGTACTACCTGCGCGAGCTGCGTGGCAAGAAGGCCAAGATCAAGGAAAAGCGCTGACACGGGACCCGGGCCGTTGGCTCCGGTTTCCTTTCTTGTGCTGGCTACGCTGATCCCGTGACCGAAACCACGGACTCGGCCGATTCTGAGCGCACGCCGGAAGCTGCCACGCCGGAATCCACCACGGTGGCTTCCGACTCTGACGCCTCGACCACCGATGTCGACACTGACGACACCGAAGAGTCCGGTGGCAAGAAGAAGCGGTCCGCCCTGCGCGAGGGCGTCATCCTGGTCACCATCGCGTTGGTTCTCTACTACGTGATGCTGACCTTCGTGGCCCGGCCCTATCTGATTCCCTCGGAGTCGATGGAGCCCACGCTGCATGGCTGCCCCGGTTGTGTCGGTGACCGCATCATTGTGGACAAGATGACCTACCGGTTCAGCTCCCCGGAGCCCGGCGATGTCGTGGTCTTCAAGGGCCCGCCCTCGTGGAATGCCAGTTACAAGTCGATCCGCTCCGACAACCCGGTCCTGCGGACTGTGCAGAACGCGCTGTCTGTCGTCGGTTTCGTTCCGCCGGACGAGAACGACTTGGTCAAGCGCGTCATCGCGGTCGGCGGCCAGACCATTCAGTGTCGCGCCGACACCGGTCTGACGGTGGACGGTAAACCGCTGAACGAGCCTTATCTGGACCCGAACACGATGATGGCGGACCCGGCCGTTTACCCGTGCCTCGGGTTCGAGTTCGGTCCCGTCACCGTGCCCAAGGACAGGCTGTGGGTGATGGGCGATAACCGCACCCATTCCGCCGACTCGCGGTTCCACTGCACCAATACCCCCGCGGACAGCGAGAAGGGCATCCAGTGCACTGGCGACCCGATGGCCGGCACGGTGCCGGTCGACAACGTCATCGGTAAGGCGAGATTCATCGCTTGGCCCCCGTCGCGCTGGGGCGGTGTGAGTTCGGTGAATCCCCAGCAAGGCGGATAGGTGCCTGCTGCCTGGCCGCCGCGCACGGTGATCCGTAAGTCCGCCGGTCTGCGCACCCTGGAGTCCGCCCTGTACCGCGGGGGCCTCGGACCGGTGGCCGGCGTCGATGAGGTGGGCCGCGGTGCGTGTGCCGGTCCGCTGGTGGTGGCCGCGTGTGTGCTCGGACCGAATCGGCTGACCAGTCTGGCTCGGCTCGACGACTCCAAGAAGCTGACCGAAAAAGAGCGCGAGCGGCTGTTTCCGCTGATTCGCCGCTACGCGTTGGCGTATCACGTGGTGTTCATTCCTTCGACGGAAGTCGATCGGCGTGGGGTGCATGTGGCCAATATCGAAGGGATGCGACGCGCGGTTGCCGGCCTGCCGCTGCGCCCCGGATACGTGCTGAGTGACGGCTTCCGGGTGCCGGGGTTGGCGGTCCCGTCACTGCCGGTCATCGGCGGTGACGCCGCCGCGGCGTGTATCGCGGCCGCCAGTGTGCTGGCCAAAGTCAGCCGGGATCGATTGATGGTGAAGATGGACGCCGAGCATCCCGGTTACGGCTTCGCCGATCACAAGGGCTACAGCACCCCGGCGCACAGCGCCGCTCTCGCCGAGCGCGGACCATGTAGTGAGCACCGGTACTCGTTCATCAACGTCCGCCGGGTGGCCACACCTGGTGGCGACAGGATGTTCGCCGAGATGCGGGCCAAGATGCGCGACGCCGACGCACAAGAATGCGTGGCGGAGCAGCGCAGCGATCACGGGTAGGGAAAGATGCAAGACGGACCAACAGAAGGACAGCCGGGCAAATGAGTGCTGAAGATCTCGAGAAGTATGAAACCGAGATGGAGCTCTCGCTGTACCGCGAATACAAGGACATCGTCGGTCAGTTCAGCTACGTCGTGGAGACCGAGCGCCGCTTCTACCTGGCGAACAGTGTCGAGCTGATCCCGCGCAATGCCGACGGCGAGGTCTATTTCGAGCTCCGGCTCGCCGATGCCTGGGTGTGGGATATGTACCGTCCGGCCCGCTTCGTCAAGCAGGTCCGGGTGATCACGTTCAAAGACGTCAACATCGAAGAGGTCGAGAAGCCCGAACTGCGGCTGCCCGAATAGTCGCCCGAAACCCCTGGTGCGTCAGGTAATTTCTCCCACCGTGACCGCACTAGACAATCGTCAGATTCTGTTGCGTCGCCGCCCGACCGGGATGGTCGCCGCCGCAGACACCGAACTCGTCAGCTCGCCAGCGCCGGAGCCCGCTGAGGGCGAGGCGCTGGTCCGGACCACCTACGTCGGGATCGATGCCGCCGCGCGGACCTGGCTCGACGACCAGCCGGGCTATCTTCCGCCGGTCCAGCTCGGTGAGGTGATCCGGGCGGCCGGGATCGGTGAGGTGGTGGCATCGCGCTGCGATGCATACGCGGTCGGCGACGTTGTCACCACCTTGACCGGCTTCCAGGAGTATTCGATCGTCCGCGACGATATCTTCTGCACGCCGGTGACCGGCTTCGAACACGTCGACCAGCCCGCGATCATGTCGGTGTACGGGCCCACCGGCGCGACAGCGTATTTCGGGATGAACGACGTCGGCAGACCGCAGCCGGGCCAGACCGTCGTGGTTTCGGCGGCGGCGGGTGCCACCGGATCGGTGGCCGGTCAGATCGCCAAGATCGCGGGTGCCCGGGTGGTCGGCATCGCGGGCGGGCCCAAGAAGTGCACCGCGGTGGTCGAGGACTTCGGGTTCGACGCGTGCATCGACTACCGGGCCGGCGACATCTCGGCGGCTCTCAAACAGCACTGCCCACAGGGTGTCGACGTCTACTTCGACAATGTCGGCGGCCCGATCCTCGACGCGGTGCTCGGCCGGCTGGCGCACAACGCCCGTGTTGTGCTGTGTGGCGTGATCTCCAGTTACCTCACCGGCGAGCATCCCGGCCCCGCCAACTACGTCAACATTCTGGCCAAGACCGCCACGATGCAGGGCTTCAACGCCCTCAACGACTGGGGTCGGTTCGAAGAGGCCTTCGCGGCGCTGGGCAAGTGGGAATCCGAGGGCTTGCTGGTGCACCGCGAAACCATCTTCGAGGGCATCGAATCCTGCGTCGACGCGCTGAACGGACTGTTCACCGGGGCGAATATCGGCAAGATGCTGGTCAAAATCGGGGAACCCACGCTGGCCTGACGGGCGGTTTCGGCCACTGCAACACCATCCGGAGCCTTGGTGACCGTTCGTCCGGTGGGGATACCCGGTGCGCGGATCACTAACGGGGCTCTGGTCCTGTTGACGAATGTCTGACTGGGGATAACCGTCCGGTTCTGGCGCGTTCGGTGATGCGGGTGTCCGAGCGATGTCCTAAGCCACAGCCATGCTGGCGCCATGACATCTGAACCGGCATTGACCAGGGTTGAATTGGGGGCGCTCGGGGAGCAACTGGCCGTCGAGCACCTGCTGGCGCAGGGCCTGCAGATCGTGGACCGCAACTGGCGCTGCCGGTACGGCGAACTCGACATCGTGGCTGCTGACACCTCTTCGCGCACAGCAGTTTTCGTCGAGGTGAAGACCCGAACGGGCGACGGCTTCGGGGGTCTGGCGTATGCGGTTCCGCCGCAGAAGGTGCGTCGGCTACGTCGGTTGACGTCGTTGTGGCTGGCCGGTCAAGACCGCCGGTGGGCTACGGTGCGCCTCGATGTGATCGGGGTGCGGATCGGGCGGTGCCGGACTCCGGAACTCACCCACGTCCAAGGCGTCGGCTGATGGCGCTGGGGCGAGCGTATTCGGTGGCCGTGCGGGGCCTGCACGGGGAGGCCGTGGAGATCGAAGCCGATATCACCTCGGGTCTGCCCGGAGTGCATCTGGTCGGACTGGCCGACGCCGCACTGCAGGAATCCCGCGACCGGGTGCGCTCGGCGATCACCAATAGCGGGCATCAGTGGCCGATGTCGCGGCTGACCCTCGCGCTCTCGCCGGCGACCCTGCCGAAGATGGGCAGTGTTTACGACGTGGCACTGGCTGCCGCGGTGTTGTCGGCCAGCCGCAAGAAACCGTGGGAGCGGCTCGAAAAGTCGATTCTGCTGGGCGAATTGGCGCTCGACGGGCGAGTGCGGCCGGTGCGTGGCGTGCTACCCGCGGTGCTGGCCGCTCGGCGCGACGGGTGGCCGACTGCGGTCGTGCCGGTCGGCAATCTCGGTGAAGCCAGTCTGGTAGACGGCATCGAGGTGCTCGGGGTGAACTCCCTGGGACAGTTGTTCGGCTGGCTCGAGGGAAAGGGGAGTCTTGCCGATCGCACGGTCTCCGAGACCCCGGACGACGATGTCGAGGCCGACCTGGCCGATATCGTGGGTCAGACCCACGCCCGGCGTGCTGTCGAGATTGCCGCTGCCGGAGCGCACCACCTGATGCTCACGGGGCCGCCAGGTATCGGGAAAACCATGCTTGCACAACGCCTGCCCGGTCTGTTGCCACCTCTGTCGGAGAGCGAAGCCCTTGAGGTCACCGCGATCCACTCGGTGGTGGGTATGGTCTCGGACGCCACACCGTTGATCACCCGTCCACCATTCGTGGCACCACACCACACCTCCAGTGTGGCCGCGCTGGTCGGCGGCGGCTCCGGGATGGCCCGCCCCGGTGCGGTCAGCCGCGCGCACCGGGGTGTCCTGTTCCTCGACGAGTGTGCCGAGATGGGTGTCAGCGCACTGGAGGCCTTGCGAACACCGTTGGAGGACGGCGAGATCCGCCTGGCTCGCCGCGATGGCGTGGCCCGCTATCCGGCGCGGTTCCAGTTGGTGATGGCCGCCAATCCGTGCCCGTGCGCCCCTGCAGATCCCCGTGACTGCATCTGCGCTGCTCCGGTGAAACGTCGCTACCTGGGCAAGCTGTCAGGGCCGTTGATGGATCGAGTGGATCTGCGGGTCGATATGCATTCCGTGCGGGCCGGCGCGTTCGCGGACGAAGCGGCCGAGGCCACGTCGGTGGTGCGGGCACGGGTGGCCTGTGCGCGGGAAGCGGCTGCGGCGCGCTGGACTGCGGTGGGCGTGCGGACCAACGCCGAGGTGCCCGGGCCCGTGCTGCGCCGTGGTTTTCGGCCCAGCCGAGAAGCCATGGCGCCGCTGCGGACAGCCCTGGATCGCGGGCTGATCAGCATTCGCGGGGTCGACCGCACCCTGCGGGTCGCGTGGTCGCTGTGCGACCTGGCGGGCCGTACCTCGCCGGACTGCCACGATGTGGCAACGGCACTGAGCTTCCGGCAAGCGGGGACGCGATCATGAGCGCCGATCCGGACGAGGCGTCGCTGGCCTGGGCGTATCTGTCGCGGGTGGTTGAGCCGCCGTCGGCGGCGGTGGCGGAGCTGGTCGCCGAATGCGGTCCGGTTGAGGCCGCGGCCCGCGTCAAAGGCGGTGTCGTTTCCCGCGCTGAGGCGCGGCGCGCGGTTGATGAGGCGGCCCGCGACCTTGATGTGTTGCGTAACCGGGGCGGCCGGCTCATCACACCGGACGAGGACGAGTGGCCCCACCTGGCGTTCGCCGGCTTCAACGGATTTACCGCTGGGGATCTGAAGAAGAAGCCGGAGGGCCGAGCGCCGCTGGTGCTGTGGGCACTCGGCCCGGCGCACCTCGATGAGGTCACCATGCGGTCAGCGGCCATCGTCGGCACCCGGGCGTGTACTCCATACGGTGAGCACGTCGCCGCTGATCTGGCGGCCGGCCTGGTCGAGCGGGATGTGGCGGTGATCTCCGGCGGCGCTTACGGTATCGACGGCGTCGCACACCGCGCCACCCTGTCGGGGGACGGAGTCACCGTCGCGGTACTGGCAGGTGGCATCGATATCCCTTATCCCTCAGGGCATTCGGCACTGCTACACCGAATTGCCGCCAGTGGCCTGCTGATCACCGAGTATCCACCGGGTGTCCGGCCGGCGCGGCACCGTTTCCTGACTCGCAACCGGTTGGTGGCCGCATTGTCGGGTGCGACAGTGGTGGTCGAGGCCGGATTGCGCAGCGGGGCAGCGAATACCGCGGCGTGGGCGAAGATGCTGGGCCGGGTGGTGTGCGCGGTCCCCGGGCCGGTCACCTCCGCAGCCTCGGCCGGAACGCACGAATTACTCAGAGGGGAAGCGATATTGGTGACCCGGGCCGCGGAGATCGTCGAGATCGTGGGCAGAGCAGGTGAGTTGGCCGACGGGCCGGCCCATCCGGTGACCCCGCTGGATGGACTCGGCGAAGCCGAGAGCCTGGTCTACGAGGCGTTACCCGGGCGAGGGGTGCGCACCGTGGAACAGATCGCGATCGCGTCCGGCTTGGTACCGGAGCAGGTGCTCGCGCCGCTGGCGATGCTGGAAATCGCCGGGCTGGTGCGCCGTGAGGACGGTTGCTGGGGGATCGTTAGGCAGGTCACGTAGCGGCCGCCCGGGGCGTCTGAGCTCGTATAGTCGGGTGGATGGGCCGACCGATACACACCTTCGAGGTTGTGCGCACCGAGCAGATCGCACCGCATATGGTTCGCGTCGTCTTCGGTGGCACCGGCTTCGACACCTTCACCCCGAGCGAATTCACCGACTCCTACGTGAAGATTGCGATCATCCCGCACGGCGTCGACGTCGCGGCACTGCCGCAGCCGTTGACGCTGGACAGTTTCGGCGGACTCGAGCCGACCCAGCAGCCGGTGGTGCGGACCTACACCGTCCGCAAGGCCGACCCCGCAGCTCGGGAGATCGCGATCGATTTCGTGGTGCACGGCGAGCATGGTGTGGCGGGTCCGTGGGCGGCGTCCGTGCAGCCCGGCGATCCGGCATATCTGATGGGCCCCAGTGGGGCGTACGCGCCCGACCCAGCCGCCGATTGGCATCTGCTGGCCGGCGACGAAGCAGCGCTGCCCGCGATCAGTGTGGCAGTGGAAGCCTTGCCTGACGACGCGGTCGGGAAGGTCTTTATCGAGGTCGCCGGCCCGGAGGACGAGGTCTCGATCACCGCGCCCCCCGGCGTGGACGTGAAGTGGGTCTATCGCGGCGGCCGGGCGGATCTGGTGCCCGAGGAGCAGGCGGGTGATTTCGCGCCGCTCATCGCTGCGGTCAAGGAGACCAACTGGCTGCCCGGCCAGGTCCAGGTCTTCATCCATGGCGAGGCGCAGGCCGTCATGCACAACCTGCGTCCCTACATTCGCAACGAACGGGGTGTCGACGCGAAATGGGCATCGATTTCCGGGTATTGGCGCCGTGGCCGCACCGAGGAGACGTTCCGACAGTGGAAACGGGAACTCGCCGAGGCTGAAGCTTCGCAATAGCGGGCCAGTCTGCGACGGTGGGGACGTGTCGCCGTCCCTGCCGGCCGTCCTCGACGAGTTCGCGGCCTTCCTTGAACTCGAGCGTGGTCGGTCCGCGCACACCCAGCGGGCTTACCTGGGCGATCTCCGATCGCTGTTCGAGTTCCTGGAACAGCGGGTTCCCGGCGGCGACTTGTCCGCGCTCTCACTACCGCTGCTGCGATCCTGGCTGGCAGCGCAGGCCGGGGCGGGTGTCGCGCGCACGACGCTGGCACGCCGCACCTCATCGGTGAAGACGTTCACCGCGTGGGCGACGCGGCGCGGACTGCTCAGCGCCGATCCGGGCACCCGGCTGCGGGTCCCGAAGGCGCGTCGCACCCTGCCCGCCGTACTACGCCAGGACCAGGCGCTCGCCGCGATGAACGCTGCCAGTTCGGGCGCGCAGCAAGGTGATCCGCTGGCGCTGCGGGACAGGCTGATCGTCGAGCTTCTGTACGCGACGGGTATTCGGGTCAGCGAGCTGTGCGGGCTCGATATCGATGATGTCGATATCGGGCGTCGCGTGTTGCGGGTACTCGGCAAGGGCAACAAACAACGGACTGCGCCGTTCGGTGAACCCGCGGAGGACGCGTTACGGCGCTGGCTGGCCGACGGCCGGCCCGCGGTGGCGACCTCGACGTCGGGCCCGGCCCTGCTGCTCGGTGCTCGTGGCGGTCGCCTCGATGCTCGGCAGGCGCGCACTGTCGTGCACGAGACGATGAGTGCGGTCGAGGGTGCCCCGGATATCGGTCCGCACGGGCTGCGGCACAGCGCGGCCACGCACCTTCTCGAGGGCGGCGCGGACCTGCGCATCGTGCAGGAGATGCTGGGGCACTCCTCGCTGGCGACGACGCAGCTCTATACCCACGTCACGGTGGCCCGGCTGCGCGCCGTGCACGATCAGGCGCATCCCCGGGCCTGAGCGGTCACGGGTGCAGCGGTTTGAGCCGGATCGGCGTCGAGGCCAGCAGTCCGAGCGGGTTGACGTAATCGGCACGGGCCGCGGGCCCCCACATCGCCCCCCAGTGCAAACATGCCGCGGAACAGCCGCGGTGCCCCGCCGCCAGGGTTCCGATCGCAGTGCCCGCGTCGACCAGCTGACCCACCCGCACGGCGGCGACCACGGGCTCGTAGCTGGTGTGTAGACCGCCCGGGTGCGCCAGCGACACCACTGGCCGCCCGGCCAGAACGCCGGCGAAGATGACCGTCGCGGGAGCGGCCGCGTACACCGGTTGACCGAGCGCACCGGCCAGGTCGACACCTCGGTGGCCGCGATTCCAGTCCGGTGCCGGTGCGTTGTAGGCGCCGACGACGGCTGGCCGGGGCCGCAGCGGCCACTGCAGTCGCCCCGAGTCGGCCTGTGCGGGGCCGGCGAGTAGCAGGGGCACCGCCACTAGACTGATGAGAAAGCGCATCAGCGCAGCTCAGCTCAGTATCGGCGGTCCCGCCAGCCCGACTCAGGGGCATTGTGGATGGGCGCTTCGGTGTGGATAAAGCACCTATTTCCAGGGTGTAAACTCATGATCGCAACTCGTGTAAAAGCGGGTTGACTTCGCGCGTCTGCCCCGCGGCCCTGTTTGTGAAGGTCGCACCAGCATGCCGGGCGGTCCCGGACCTCATCAGAGGCCGGGTCCGGTATCGCGGCGGACGCCAGGGTTCGGCATCACCCGACGCCGGACGACAACCGACAAATAGAAAGCCAGCTAATCACTATGGCTGTTGTAACCATGAAGCAGCTGCTTGACAGCGGCACCCACTTCGGGCATCAGACCCGGCGCTGGAACCCCAAGATGAAGCGGTTCATCTTCACCGACCGCAACGGCATCTACATCATCGACCTGCAGCAGACGCTGACCTATATCGATCAGGCGTACGAGTTCGTCAAAGAGACTGTCGCCCACGGTGGCAGCGTGATGTTCGTCGGCACCAAGAAGCAGGCCCAGGAATCCATCGCCGAGGAAGCTACCCGCGTGGGCATGCCCTACGTGAACCAGCGCTGGCTCGGCGGCATGCTCACCAACTTCTCGACCGTGCACAAGCGCCTTCAGCGGATGAAGGAACTGGAAAGCATGGAGCAGACCGGTGGCTTCGAGGGTCGCACCAAGAAGGAAATCTTGATGCTGACCCGCGAGAAGAACAAGCTCGAGCGCAGCCTCGGTGGTATCCGCGACATGGCCAAGGTGCCGTCGGCGATCTGGGTCGTCGACACCAACAAGGAGCACCTGGCTGTCAGCGAGGCCATCAAGCTCGGCATCCCCGTCATCGCGATCCTGGACACCAACTGCGATCCCGATGTCGTGAACTACCCGATCCCGGGCAACGACGACGCCATCCGGTCGGCAGCGCTGCTGACCAAGGTGATCGCCTCGGCCGTCGCCGAAGGCCTCAAGGCCCGCTCGGGCGGCGGAAGTGCCGATGGCAAGGCCGAGGCCAATGAGCCGCTGGCCGAGTGGGAGCAGGAGCTGCTGGCGTCCGCCACGGCCACCGCCGCCCCGGCAGCTGCCGAAACGACCACTGACGCTTCCTGATTCTTTCGAAGGAAATCCTGAATTATGGCTAACTACACCGCTGCCGATGTCAAAAAACTTCGGGAGCTGACCGGCGCAGGCATGCTCGCATGCAAGAACGCGCTGGCCGAGGCGGACGGCGATTTCGACAAGGCCGTCGAAGAGCTGCGTATCAAGGGCGCCAAGGACGTCGGCAAGCGCGCTGAGCGCGCGACTGCCGAAGGTCTGGTCGCCGCCAAAGACGGCGCACTGATCGAGCTCAACAGCGAGACGGACTTCGTCGCCAAGAACGCCGAATTCCAGAAGCTGGCCGACGAGATCGTCGCCGCCGCCGTCGCCGCCAAGGCGACCGACGTCGACGCCCTCAAGGCGGCCAAATCCGGCGATTCCACGGTCGAGCAAGCCATCGCAGACCTGTCGGCGAAGATCGGCGAGAAGCTCGAACTGCGGCGCGCGGTGTACTTCGACGGCACCGTCGAGACCTACCTGCACAAGCGCTCGGCTGACCTGCCGCCCGCCGTGGGCGTTCTGGTCGAGTACACCGGTTCTGACAAAGAAGCCGCCCACGCGGTTGCTCTGCAGATCGCCGCGCTCAAGGCCAAGTACCTCACCCGTGAGGACGTCCCCGCCGACATCGTCGCCAACGAGCGTCACATCGCCGAGGAGACAGCCAAGGCCGAGGGCAAGCCCGAAGCCGCGCTGCCCAAGATCGTCGAAGGCCGCGTCACCGGTTTCTACAAGGACGTCGTGCTGCTGGATCAGCCGTCGGTGTCCGACAACAAGAAGACCGTCAAGGCTCTGCTCGACGAGGCCGGCGTGACCGTGACACGGTTCGTCCGGTTCGAGGTCGGCCAGGCCTAGTTCCGACTCGGGCGAGGGACGAGCCCGGGGAGAGAAGCTAGGCCGTTAGATCAGGCCTAGTTCCGACTCGGGCGAGGGACGAGCCCGGGGAGAGAAGCTAGGCCTGTTGGATCAGAAGCCTGACTTCGGTCTAATTCCACAATCCTGGGCGGCGCACCAACCGCTCACACGAGGCCCCGCGCCACTACCGGTGATCCCGGTGGCGTGGGGTCTCTTTTGTTGCGCCGCGGACTCTTTATTGTTCAGTGATGCAGATTTCCAGCTTCACAGACGATGCCCTCGGTGACCTCGACGCGGTCGGTGTCGCCGATGCACTGCGGGCCGGCGAAATCTCACGGGTGGAGGTTGTCGAGGCGGCGATCGCCCGGACGGAGAAGGTCAACCCGGTGCTCAACGGACTGGTGCATCAAGCTTTCGAGCGGGCGCGCGGACGGGCCGGCGCCCGGCAGCCGTACGGCGGCTTCTTCGACGGTGTGCCCAGTTTCATCAAAGACAACGTGTCGGTGGCGGGGATGCCGACGATGCAGGGCACCGACGCCTGGGAGCCTCGCGTGGAGTCCGCCGACGGGGATTTCGCGAAGGCGTACCTGGCGACCGGCCTGCTCCCGCTGGGCAAGACACAGATGTCGGAGTTCGGCTTCAGCGCGGCCGCCGAACATCCCCGACTGGGTCCGGTGCGCAACCCGTGGAACACCGACTACACCGCGGGCGCCTCCTCGTCGGGTTCGGGTGCGTTCGTAGCGGCCGGTGTGGTTCCGATCGCTCACGCCAACGACGGCGGGGGCTCGATCCGAATCCCTGCCTCCTGCAACGGCCTTGTCGGACTCAAGCCGACGCGCGGCCGGATTCCGCTGGACGCCGGGCACCGGCAGATGCCGGTACGCATCGTGGCCAACGGGGTGCTCACCAGGACCGTCCGCGATACCGCAGCGTTCTACCGCGAAGTCGAGAAGACCTGGCGTAACACCAAACTCCCCGCGATCGGCGATGTCAGGGGCCCCGGCCGGGAGCGGCTGCGCGTCGCCGTGCTGACTCGCTCGGTGATGCGTGACTGCAGCCCGGAGATGAAAGCGCTCACTCTCAAGACAGCCGCTCTGCTCGACGGGCTCGGGCATCATGTCGAACACCTCGATGAGCCGCCGATCCCGAAGTACTTCGTCGGCGACTTTGTCTTGTACTGGGCGTTTTTGGCGATGGCGCAGGTCCGGATGGGGGCGCGTGCATTCGGGCCCTCGTTCGACCGGACCCGCCTGGACAACCTGACTCTGGGGTTGGAGCAGCATGCGGTCCGCAACCTGCACCGGGTCCCGCTGGCCATCGCCCGGTTGGCCACCCTGCGCCGCTCCACCGCGCGTATCTACCGCACCTACGACGTGGTGCTGATGCCGACGCTGGCCGACACGACGGTGCCGGTCGGTCACCTCGACCCGACCGCCGACTACCACCAGATCATGGACCGGCTGATCGAGTGGGTGGCGTTCACCCCGTTGCAGAACGTCACCGGTGAGCCGGCGATCTCGCTTCCTCTGGCGGAATCGACAACGGGGCTGCCGGCGGGCATGATGTTCGGCGCCGCGATGGGTCACGACGCCCGGTTGTTAGAGTTGGCCTTCGAACTCGAAGCGGCCCAACCGTTCCGGCAGATCCCGGGCAGCTGAATCGAGGGCGTCTACCAGCGCACCGGCAGTGTTCTCCAACAGTGTCCCGGCGCGGGCAGGTGAGATGATGCCGTCGACGAAGCCGAGGTTCAACGCCAGGCCGTCCCGCCCCACGGTGCCGTATAACATCACGTAACCGCTGATCGACATGCCGGAGACCACCTGAACTCCCGACGCCGTCACTGCCCCGAACCGAGCAGGGAAGTCGCAGGTATCGACGAGGCTCACGCACAGGTTGCCGGGGCCCCGGTCGTCGAACATCGTGACGACCTGGTTGGTGAACGGCCGGGTGGCGGCCGCCATCACGCCCAGCAGACCGAGGTTGGCGAGGTGGTGTCGCTGCTCGACACCGGTGCGAAGGCGGCTGTCGAAGGCGAGGGCCGACTCCCAGAGCGACAGCCCTGGTCCGCACGCCACCGGGACCGCCACCATCGCCTGATAGCTGCCGGTCGTGTCGGCGGCGGGGGGCCGTGCCAGGTGCGAACGGAACGGTACCGACACGCTCACCGCGAAGGTCGCTCGCGCGCACTCGCTGTCGATGGCGGCAGCCTCGGCGAGTGCGGTCGCGATCGCCGCTTCGGGTTTGATTCCCCGGGCGTCGCACTCGGCCAACAGGTCCCGGCTCAGATCTGCCCCGATGGTGCGATGGACGAGGCGGGTGCGCCGCTCGGTCGGCGCCACCGCCTGCTCGGAGGGCAGTCGGCGCAGCGGTGGCCCACCGCGCCCGCCGGTGGCGTCGGCGACCATTCGGCCCAGTGCGCGCAGCTTCCCGCGTGCGCCACGAAAGCCCTTCGGCATCAACTGTTCCGGTGCCAGCGGCGCGGGTGTTTCTGGGCGCCATTCGTCGGGTCTGCCGTCGTATGCCAAGGCCAGCAGCTGCCGGCATAGCGTGACCATGGTGATCCCGTCGGCGACCGCATAGGTCGAGGTCAGTACCAGCTCGTGCGAGTCCGCGCCGACCTTGATCAGGGTGGCCCGCAGCAGAGGGCCGTCGGCGTCGAATCCGTCGTCGAGCTCGCGGTCGATCTCGTCGAGCCAGGATCCGCTGTCCACCAATCGAAGTGGAATGGACCTGGCTGCGGTCGGGACGAACACCCAACCGGTCCCGGCGCGGCGAATCCCGGCCCGCAGCTGCGGATGCTGGCGTACCAGGGCGTTGAGTGCGGCCTGGATGGCATCGGTGTCGATCCGCCCGTCGAGGCTCACCCGCGCACAGACATGCAGCGGCGCAATGCGGTCGGCCGCCCAGTGCCAGCTCTCCAACGCCGACAGGCGGCGCGGCAGTGCGCCGTCGATATCTCCGAATCCAGGCCAGGTCATCGGCTTGGAGATGAAGTCGCTGATCTTGCTGTCGGGGGCGTGCCGAACCAGGCGCTCGCGGGTCGCGGCCACCGTGCGGCTGGTGCCTTGTTCGATACGGCCCAGCGACCACGAACCGTTGACCAGTTCGGTGGTCCGGGGCACGCGTTGTTGCTCGTAGGCGCGCAGCGCGGCCTGCGGGTTGGCATGGGTCGAGAGTGCGTGGGCCAGCACCACCGCGTCTTCGATGGCGGAGTTGGCGCCCTGGCCGAGGCTGGGCAGCATGGGGTGGGCGGCGTCGCCGAGCAGCGTCACCCGTCCGGAACCCCACGCGGCCAACGGGGGGCGGTCCAGCGCGGGCACGGCGATGATGTCGGATTCGTCTGTGGCG
The DNA here is from genome assembly GCF_025822605.1 of Mycolicibacterium komossense. Lineage (GTDB taxonomy): Bacteria > Actinomycetota > Actinomycetes > Mycobacteriales > Mycobacteriaceae > Mycobacterium > Mycobacterium komossense. The sequence goes on from NZ_JACKTY010000033.1 coordinate 347,365, forward strand.
GAGATGATCTCGCTGATCTCTGGTCCCCAGTCCGCAAAGCGACGCAGCAGATCGCTTTTACCGTGCGGCCAGTTCGCGGCCAGGGCGGGCGCGCAGGATTGGGCGGCCCACCAGTAGACCATCCCGTGGCCGCAGTCGTGTAGGCCGAAGCGCAGGCCCCGGCCCCAGAAGTGGACCGACTCTCCGTCCGCCAGTGACGGCGGCCGAAACGATGCCAGCGCCAGCCAGCACACGAAACCGCCGGGGCGCGGGTCGGCGGCACCGTGCAGTTGGGCGCGGATCGTCGAGTTGATTCCGTCGGCTCCGATCAGGACATCAGCCTCCAGGCGACGGCCGTCGGCGAGGTCCAGCGCGACGCCGTCGGCGCTCTCGGTGAACCGGATCGCCTCTGCTCCGGTCACGACGCGGAGATCGGGGCCCGCCGAGGCCAGCAGTATCTCGTGAATATCTTTGCGAGCCAGTACCACTGATGGCGCACCGAGCGTGGCGTCGACGGGCGTGACGTCGATACGGCGTAATTCCGAGCCGTCCGAGCGGCGGAAGCTGAAGGTGGTGACGGGACCACCCGCGCGGACAAGGGCCTCGTCGAGACCGAGGTCCAGGGTGCGCAGCGCATTCATCGCGTTGCTCTGGACGGCCAAGCCGAATCCGGCGGCGCGGTGTTGGGGGGCCTTTTCGCACAGGGTGACGTCGACACCCGCTTGCCGTAGTGCGGTCGCGGCGGTCAGGCCGCCGATGCCGGCCCCGACGATGATGGCCGAGCGGGTGCGTAGGTTACTCATTCTCACTCCTAGCGGTTGACGCGTTGCAGCGCAACACGATCGGCGAGGTGCAGTGCCAGCGCGCCGACATGCGGGTGGTTCATCATCGTCAGGTGGTCACCGGAGATGTCGACGACGTCGAGGCGCCCGTCGACGGCGGCGCCCCACCCGTTGGTCGGGTCACCGTAGTCGGATCCGATCTCGTCGTGGGCCGTGCGCAGTACCTCGGGCAATGGTTCGACGGCCTTGAGCAGCGTTACGTCGAGGTCGGTGCGCGGCATCTCGTACAGTGCGGCGGCCCGCCACGACGCCTGGAAGACGTTGAGTAGGCGACGCACCAGTTCCCTGGATCCGATGCCGGGAAGCACGCCATGTGCGATGGCGACGGCGAGGATGTGATCCAGGACGGCGTCATCGGCGGCGATGTGCTCCGGTACCGGGTCGACCGGGGTGTCAGCGCCGAGCTTGGCGTACAACAACTCCCACAGAAAATACGAGTGCAGTCGGGCCGGTGCCAGCTCGGCGCGTGCACCGGGGCGCACGGTCATGGTGTCCAGTAGCGTCAGTGACCCGATCTCGGCGCCCTGCTCGGCCAGTTGGCGGGCCATCTCGTAGGCGACCAGCCCGCCCAGCGACCAGCCGCCGAGGTGATATGGCCCCTCGGGGTGGACCCGCCGGATGGCATCGACATAGTCGGCAGCCATCTGCGGCAGGGAATCGGCTGGGACGGTGCCCGGCTCGATACCGGACGCCTGCAGGACGTACAGCGGTTGCTCGGCAGGCAGCATGGTGGCGAGGGCGCCGTAACACAGCACTGTGCCGCCGATCGGGTGCACCAGGAATAAGGGCGGGCGGTCTCCGGTCGGCTTGAGCGCCACCAGCGGGTCGAACGTCGTCGGGTTGGTGTCGCGGACCCGCTCGGCCAGCTCCGCCACGGTGGGGTTGGCGCCGAACGCCGACATCGGAATGCCGATACCGTAGCGCTGCTCGATGCCGATGATCAGCCGGACCGCCGAAAGCGAATCCCCACCGAGCGAGGTGAATTGGTCCAGCACCCCGACGCGTGGCAGCCCCAGCGCATCGGCCATCAGCCCGGCGATCACCAGTTCGTCCTCGGTGCGGGGCGCCACGTAGGTGATCTCGCGCAGCGGCAGCGGCAGCGCCGCGAGGACGGCGTCGGCCCGCTTACCGCTGGAGGTGCGGGGCAGCGCCTCGATCCACTCGTACCGGGTGGGCACCAGGTAGTCGGGCAGCCGATCGCGCATGGCGCGGTCGAGCCGAGCCGGCACCGTATCGTCACCGCCGCCGACCAGGTAGGCGACGAGTTGTGTTGCAGCACTGGATCTACCGGCGACGGACCGGGGAATGACGGCGACTTCGGCAACGGCGTCATAGTCGGCAGCGAGCCGGGTCAGCGCCAGTTCGGCCTCCATCGGCTCAACGCGATGTCCGCGCACCTTGACCTGGCTGCCGCGGCGGCCGTCGAGGACCAGCCCGCCGCCGGGCAGCCGACGTCCCAGATCGCCGGTTCGGTAGCACCGGTGACCGCCGAATGCGGGCAGGCGGCTGAACATCGTGGCGGTCAGTTCGGTGTCACCCAGATAGCCGTCGGCAAGGGCAGCTCCGGCGACCCAGATCTCGCCGGGCGCGCCGTCGGGAACAGGGCGCCCGTGCGTGTCCAGCACGAGGACGTTGACGCCCGCGATCGGCTCACCGATCGGCGGCAGCTCGGGGAACGCCGCTGGATCCCCGGTCATGGTGAAGTGCGTGACGACGTGAGTTTCGGTGGGCCCGTATTGATTCTCCAAAAGGATCCCGGCGCGGCACAGCGCACGGATCGCGTCGGTCACGCGCAGTTGCTCGCCGGAGGAGATGATGATCTGCAACGCCGTAGGAACCGACTCGCGGGCGGCGGTGAGTTCGGCGAGTGCCTGCAACGCCACGTACGGCAGGATGACCCGCTCGGTTCGGGTGGCATCGACGATGTCCAGGAGGGCTGGCAGGTCACGGCGATCCTGTTCGGACACCAGGACCAGCCGGCCACCACCGCACAGTGTCGAGTAGATCTCCTGGAACGAGACGTCGAACGTCAGCGGCGCGAACGCCAAGGTGTCCGGTGCCCGGCCCGTATCGACGCACCGTCCGCTCGGCACCGACAATTGCCAGCCGACCAGGTTGGCCAGTGCGCGGTGCGGCATCACCACACCCTTCGGTTGCCCGGTCGAGCCCGACGTGAACAGCAGGTAGGCCGGGTCCTCCAGCCGCACTGTGGGCAGCGCCGATTGTTCTGCGGTGTGCAGTAATTCGGCCAGAGAATCGTCGGAGATCATCGTCACCGGGTTGGCCTGTTCGAGCACCGCATGGTGCCGGGCTACCGGCTGCGCAGGGTCCAGTGGCACACACGCGCCGCCGCTGCGTGCGATACCCAGGACGGCCGCGATCTGTTCCGGGCTGCGGCCGGCCGCCAGCGCCACTCTGTCGCCGGCGGCGACACCACGTTCGATCAAGCCGGCTGCGATCCGTGCCGACATCGACTCGAGTTCACCATAGGTGACCGCCCGCGTTCCGAATTCCAGAGCGACGGCCTGCGGGTGCCGCGCTGCCCGGTCGACGAACAGTTCGACGACACTGGCCACCCGTGCGGCGTCCGGATCCGGCAACGCCGGGGCGGCGACGTGGAAGTCGACCGCTGCTGCCGGATCGGTGCAGATCCTTTCCAGCACGCTCAGGTAGGTGGCTCCGATGTGTTCGAGCTGCGCGCCGGTGAAGCTGGCAGCGTCGCCATCGAGCCGGATCTGCACTGTGCCGTCGCGGGGATCGCGCGAAATATTCACCAGCAGAGCAAAATTGGTGTCCTCATTGACCTCTACGTCGAGCAATTCGATACCGAGGGCGCGCACCGCTGCACCTGCCTGGTGGAAGTTCACGTAGTTGAATGCCACGTCGAACGCCAGGTCGGTATCGCGCTGGATGTCGGCGACCGGGTAGTGGGCATGGCGCGCGGAGGCCAGTTCCTGGCCGAATGCCGCGTGAACCACCGAGCGCCATGTCATCTCAGCTGTATCCACCCGGACCGGCACCGTATTGAGGAACAGCCCGGCGGTGCGCTCCGCATGTGCGCGCTGCGGCCGGCCGTGGGCCACCACGCCTGAGGTTACATCGGTCTGGTCGCAGAGCAGGCCGACGGTGAGCAGGTGGGCGGCCAGGTAGACCGATTTGACGGGGACATGCTCGGTGGCGGCGATCCGGTTTGCGTTTGCACCCATCTGCGCCGGCATCGCCACGGTGTGCCGCAGGCGTGCGCTCGGGGGCGATGCCGCGCCGCCAGTACGGGCGGAGCAGTGCCGCCAGCCCGGGATGCGGATCGTCGGTGCCCCGGCAAGGAGTTCGGACCAATAGGTGGCATCGCTCGGGTCACTTCGGGAAAGACGTTCGGCGCGAACGTACTCCGCGAAAGACGGCAGCGCAGCGGCGGCAACGGCGCTGATCGCCGGGCGGTCCAGGTGTCGGTAATCCTGGAGCAGTTCAGCGAGGATGGTCGATACGCTCCAACCGTCGAGGATGGCGTGGTGGAAGGCGAATACCACGTCCACCAGGTCCTCGGTGTCGCGCCGGCGGTCGGGAAGCAGGAAAACACCGAGATGGTGCAGGCCCGGTTCGTCGAGCTGGTAGCCACGGTGCCTCCGGTCGGTGATATGTTCGCGGACAACGGCTTCGGCTTCCGCTGACTCGGCAGCACGCAGGTCCACGACGGACAGCGGCGCCTCGATACCCGGATGCACCACCTGCAGGGGTTCGCTGAACCCGGCCAGATGAAACGAGGTGCGCAACGCGGGGTGCCGCGCGATCAGCCGGCCCAGTGCGATCCGCCAGTTCGTCTCGTGCCACGGCATGTGCAGTCGGTACCGGAAGACATCGTGATACGTGGAGGAATTCGCGTGTGCAGTGGCGTGGAACAACATGCCCAGCTGCAGCGTGGTCAGCGGGTAGGCGTCTTCCGCGTCGGCCAGTCGGGTGCGATCGATGGCGCTGATGAGTTGGAACGGCTCGACCGGTGGCACCGGCTCTGAGCCGCCGAACGTGTGCTGGGCGAGTTCGGCGACCGTCGGGTACCGGGCGATATCGCGGGTGTCTAACGTCAGCCCGCGCTGCTCGGCCAGCGCCCGGACCCGCAGCGTGAGGATGGAGTCGCCCCCCAGGTCGTAGAAATTGTCGTGCACCGACACCGAGGGGACGTCGAGGACTTCCTGCCACACCGCCGCCAGGGCCGCTTCGACATCATCGCGTGGGGCGGTGTGCACCGCGGGTGGTGTGTACTGCCGCAAGGCCATCAACGCGGTCCGGTCGGCCTTCCCGCTGGAGGTCACCGGGATCTCGTCGACGTGCCAGAACTGCGCGGGCACCATGAAATCCGGAACCAGCTGGGCGAGAGAAGCCCGTAGGCCGGGTGTGTCCGGTCCAGCCGGGGCAACGTAGAAGGCCGCGAGATGGGTTCCGCGGCTGGGTGTGTGCTCAGCGACGACGACGGCGTCGGTGACTCCTGGTATGCGGGAGATGGCCTGCTCGACTTCGCCGGGCTCGACGCGGTTACCGCGGATCTTGACCTGACGGTCGATACGCCCGAGATATTCGAGCTGACCGTCGGCCAGCCACCGGGCCAGATCACCGGTCCGGTACATGCGTTGCCCCGGGTGGAACGGGTCGTCGACGAAGGACTGTGTGTCGAGATCGCCGCGGTTCAGGTAGCCGCGCGCGACGCCGGCGCCGGCGATGCACAATTCGCCACCGATGCCGACCGGTTGCGGCTGGCCCGCGGGAGAGAGGACATAGAGGCGAGTGTTGTCGATCGGCCTGCCGATCGGGATGCGCCGCGGCGGTTCGTCGGTGTCGGTCGGGCAGTCGAACCACGACACATCGACCGTTGCCTCGGTCGGCCCGTAGAGGTTGACCAGACGCGGCGCCGCGGCAGCACGATGGGCGAAGGCGCGGTTGAAGCGCAGCACCTGGCTTGGGCGCAGCGCCTCACCACTGCAGAACACCAGCCGCAGACTGTCGGCATCCCCGAGTGCACGGTCCGACTCCTCGAGGGCGTCGAGAAACGGGGTCAGCATCGACGGGACGAAATGCATGACGGTGACTCGTGACGCCGCGACGGCCTCCAGGATGGCCCGCGGATCCTTCTCGTCGCCGGGTGCCAACAGCGCGACGGCCGCGCCCTGCATCGCCCACCAGAACAGCTCCCACACCGAGACGTCAAACGAGATCGACGTCTTCTGCAGGATGACGTCACCCGGCCCGATCGGATAGCGGCGCTGCATCCAGTCCAACCGGTTCAGTACGGAATGATGTTCGACTGCAACCCCTTTGGGTCTTCCCGTCGAACCGGAGGTGTAGATGACGTAGGCGAGGTCACGCCCTGATGGCACTGGCTCTGTGGACCTCGGTCCGCCGGTCGGCGCCGCCGGATGGATGACCGGCGTGTCGGCAGGCAGCGGTACCGCTTCGTCGGCGAGCGCGACGGCTGCGGCGCTGTCGCTCAGGACGTAGCCGATGCGCTCGGCGGGATGGCGTGGGTCGACCGGCACGTACGCGGCACCGGCATGCAGGGCCGCGAACACCGAAGTCACCAGTTCGGGGCTGCGCTCGACGATCACTCCGACACGGTCCCCGGTGGTGATGCCGCGGGCACGCAATGTCTCGCCGAGTTCGGCGGTGCGCGTGGCGAGCTCGGCATAGGTTACCGGTGGTGTGGCGTCGGACAGCACGGCGACCGCATCCGGCGTGGCCGCTGCCTGCGCCATGATCCGGTCGATGACGCTGGACGTGTCGTCACTGGGCACTGCCGTGCTGCACGCGCGGTCGGTCAGCGTGTCGTACTCCTGCGCCGAGAGCATCGACAGCGTCGTCGGATCCGCGTCGAGCGCGTCGAGCCCGGCGTAGAGCAACGTCTTCAGCTGACGCTCGACCGCTTCGATGGGATAGTCCTCGTCGAACACATCGGTGGCGTAGTCGAAGATCAGCTCCATCGGACCGTCCTGGTCGAGCTCGTGGATGTGCACCGCGAGGGTGAGCACATCAGATCCCTGGGGCAGGCCCTCGACGCTCTCCACGATGTCCGACAGCCCCCCGGCCTGGGGCAGCCGAAGGTAGTTGACGGTGACATCGAACAGCGGTCCCGGTGGACGGCCTTCGCGACGCAACTCGCTCATCAGGTCGCCGAGCGCAAAACGCTGGCGTGCCTTGGTGTTCTGCACCCGTTGTTTGACATCGGCGACGACGTCGCGCAGAGCGGAGTGTGTGCGCAGATCAATGCGCAGCGGCAGCGTATTCGCCAGATGGCCACCCACCAGACCCATCTCGGCGGGGGTGGTGCGGTTGTTCAGCGGGATGCCGACCGTGACGTCGTCACTACGCAGTACCGCGCCCAGGTAGGTGCCGACCATGGTGCACAGATAGGGAAAGAACGGCAGGCCCAGGGACCGTACCCGGTTCGCGAACTCGCGCGGCAGCTCGCAGACGTATCTCTGTACCGGCGCGAGTGTCACCCCCGGCCGGTCGAACAGGGCCGCCGCCGCCGTACGAGTCCGGTCGACCAGGAAGTCACGGTCGTCGCGCCACTGCGGCGAATTCCGATACTCATGGGCGCTGTCCACTGCGTCACGGAATGAGGTCGCGGGCAATGCAGCAGGTTCGCCGGTGGCCACCACGCTGGTGTAGTCGGTCAGCACGTAGGCGGCGAGGGTGAACAGCCCGGTGGCGTCGGTCGCGACGTGATGCGAGCGCAGCAGCACCGAGTACGCTTCTGCGCTCTCGCGAAGCAAGATCAGCTGCAGCGGGACACGGCCGTCGCGCAGGTCGATGGGGGAGTTCATCTCGGCGCGGATGACCGCTTGTGCCGCGGCGGCCGGATCGGGATGTGCCGACAGATCGCGATGGTCGATCGGCGGCATCTGCTGCGCCCATTCTTGATACGGCACGCCGTCGGAAACGCCGAACCGTACGCGCATCGCGTCATGGTGTTGCCACGCGCGCTCGTAGCATTCGATCAGCAGGTCGATATCGATATCACCGACGAGGTGAGCCTGCAACCCCGAGACATAACAGGTCTGTCCAGGGAACAGCTCGGTGATCATCCAGAGATCACGCTGGTAGGCACTGAGCTGCCGACGCCACTGATGGGCCCCGTCGGTACCGGAGCCGGCCTGCGTCAACGAGTCGACGGTATTCACGATCTGTGTTGCACCCTTCGTCAGAACCGGACGGAGCCGAGCAAAAGTCGGTCACCGCCAACGGGGGATGCTAAATCGACGCGGAGGAAAATGGTGGGCTACCTTTCGCGCATCGGCCCAGGTAATGGCGCCCACGGCGGGCCAGGGCGCGGAGTCGACGCCGAGATGCCGCGGGCGCCGCCCGGCGCATCAGGGCCACGACCGCTGATTCCGCAGCCTGTCCATCGACAGGAAATGAATTCGCCGCCCAAATCTGGGAATGAGGTCAGACTGGCGCTTCGCGCCGACGAACGCGAAGCTGCCCACCCGTGGCCGCTGATCAAAGCCACCGCACCAAGTGGATTCGGCAACGAAATCCGTTGTGCCCGCGATACACCGACGTAACCGGGATCCGGCCGAGTTAACGCGCCGGACACTGCACGCGCCAACCGGCGAAACAACTCGATCCGAACATCGCACTTGATATGGAGACCTCAACGACTACAGCGACATCACCGCGACCGCCGGCGATCGAACTCAGTACCGGGAACACCTTCATGTGTCTGGTGCGGTTCGCGTTCGCCAACATCCGGCGACGCCCCGAACGGTTCGTGCTGTCCGTGCTCGGCATCGCCCTCGCACTCGCCTGTGTCTGCGTCGTGCGCACGATATCGTCGAGTTTCGCTATCACCGGCGCGGATTCGGTGACCGACGTCCTGGGTGAGGCGCAGCTGTGGGCCGTCCCCGCGGCCGGCGTGCACTTCGATCAAGGGGCGCAAGCGCTTATCGCCGACGGGGCTGCCCCGGACATCGCGATTCCCGATGGCTGGCGCGGTGTCCGCACGATCTCCGGGTTGACCGAGATCAACGGCAACCCGGTATCGCTGCGCGGAACCGACGAAATACCATCGGGCCAAGCTGTTTTCGGTTCTGCACTGGCCGAACGCCTCCTGGTGAACGCTGGCGACGCCATCAGCATCGGCGGCCAGCGGGTGACCGTCGCGGTCGACGGCAGCGGGCAATCGGCAACGGTGTCATCGGCTCTGGCGCAGTCCGTGGTCGGTGACAAGGGATGGTGGACCGTCTATGCGCCGGCCGGAGAGGAGAAGCGCCGCGATATCGCCCAGATCTTCGGGACAGCCGTCGGCCTGCCGGCGACCGCGGACCCCTCGATCCAACCGGAAGCCGGTGGCCAAGGGCTGGTCTATGACACCGTCGGCGGCTCTGGGCCGTTGACCTTCGACCAGAAGTTCTCGGCATTGTTCTCGGGCAAGGTGACCAGCTCCACGCTCGGACTGATCTCGACGATCGGTCTGGTGCTCGGTTTCGTCATCGCGGTGTCGTCATTTCTGGCCGCGGTACAGGAGCGAAAGCGGGAGTTCGGCATCATGTCGAGCATCGGGCTGGCCGATGAAGTGCTGTACTTCTTCCTCGTCGAATCCTTCATCGTGTTCGTTGCGTCCTACGTGTTAGGCGTGTTAGGTGCGGGAGTTGCTGTAGCACTGGTTATTCCGGGTATTGCCACCCCGGCGGCGTGGTTGCAGGCGTGCGGCATGGTCCTGGCTTTCGTGCCTGCGATGGCGATCGTCGGCGCGCTGGTTCCTGTTCACCGGCTGCTACAGCAGCGCCCCGTAGATCTGCTGGGAGACCGCTGATGATCCGTTACGGCCTGTCCTATGGCTACATGTCGGCGCGCCGCCGCATCAAAGAGATGATCCTGCCCGTGGTGACCACCGCCACCGGCGCCTTCCTCGTCGTTCTGGTCTTCGGGATGTCTGCGGGAATTCAGGCCCAATCCGCAACGCTGGGCCACGCCGACGAGATCAACCGAGCCGTGATACTGATCTCGGTGACCGTCTTGTTGGTCGGCGTTGTGGAGGTGGCGGTCGCGACCACGCGCACAGTCGCGCATCGCACTCGTGAACTCGGTGTGCTCGGCGCCAACGGTGTTCCTCGCAAACCGGTGGTAACCGCTCTGCTCGTGGAGCCGGTCGTAGCGGCTGTCCTTGGCGCAGTACTAGGTGCGGTACTGGCAGTTATCAGCGGAATAGCCTTAGGTGCAACGGGATTTGCGCCCGCCGGGGTCTCCTCCGGCGGACTGGCGGTTGGCTCTCTCATTGCGATCGGCGTCAGCATCGTGGCCGCGGTCGCCACCAGCATTGTGCCCACGTGGAACGCGGCGTCGCGTCCCCCCATCCGATCCCTATCCAGCGGAGGCTAGAAAACCATGACCGCGATAAACGACACCACGGCGACCACGTCGGCAGAGCCGACGGTGGGGGCACCGGTGGAACTGTCGAAGACGCCCGTCATCGAGATCAGTGACGTGTGGAAGCTGCACAAGCTCGGCGATGAGGTGGTCAAAGCTCTCATCTCGGTGGATTTGACGGTGCTGCCCGGCGAGTTCGTCTGCCTGATGGGTCCCAGCGGCAGCGGGAAGTCGACACTTCTCAACATGATCGGCGGTCTCGACCGACCCACGAAGGGGTCGATCATCGTCGCCGGCCGCGATACCGGCAAGCTCACCGAGAGCCAGTTCGCGGCGCTGCGGCATGAGACGGTCGGCTTCATCTTCCAGAGCTACAACCTGATCCCGTTCCTGTCGGCGGTCGAGAACGTCGAGTTACCACTGATGTTCGAACCCTACGACCGGAAGTCGTTGCGCAAGCGCGCCTTGGAGCTTCTCGACCTCGTCGGACTCAGCCACCGGGTGGACCACCAGCCGACCAAGATGTCGGGAGGTGAGCAGCAGCGCACCGCGATAGCGCGCTCGCTGATCAGTAATCCGACGCTCGTTCTCGCCGATGAGCCGACAGCCAATCTCGATCACCGGACTGGAGAGACGGTGGTCCGCATGTTGCGCGACCTGTGTTCGACGCTCGGCGTCACAGTTGTTGCCAGCACCCATGATCCCACGGTGGCCGACGAAGCGAGCCGTGTCGTCCGGATGAAAGATGGACAAATCATCAATTGAGCAAGCCGGAAATTCAACTGATCCAACGGGATTGGGAGTAAACACGTATGACCCAAGAACTCGAGACTTCGGCCTCGGCGCACCGCGACAAGCTCCTCACCACTGAGCTTGTCCCTGAACAGATTCTCCCCAAAGTGATGACCACCTTCGGGCTGGTCGCCACGTATGTGTTCATCATCTGTTGGATCACCGGCTCATCGGTCATCGCATCCGGTGGCTGGACCGCCATCCCGATGTGGATCCTCGGTATCCTCACCTTCCTCGTGCCGGCCGGTATGGCTGTCGCCGAACTTGGCAACCTGTGGCCAGGTCAGGGCGGCGTGTACATCTGGGCGACCCGCACGATGGGTGAGACCTGGGGCTTCATCGGCGGTTACCTGTCCTGGATACCGGTCATCCTCAACGCCGCTTCGTCACCTGCGGTGGTGGTCCAGTTCCTGCTGCTGGCCTTCCACGCCGAACTCGGTCTGACCGTCAGCATCATTTTGCAGTTGGTCATCCTCTGGGCTGTGATCGGTTTGGCCTTGGCGAAACTCGCCGCCAACCAGCGAGTGATGAACACCGTTTTCATCATCTACGGCGTGCTTACGGCGGTCATCTTCGTTTCCGGCCTCGTTTACGCCGTCAATAACGGTTCGGCTACCCCGTTCGCTCTGCGCGACGTGATGGTGCCCGACTTCGCCGGCGCCGGCTTCCTTTACGGCACCGTGCTGCTGTACCTGCTCGGTGTGGAGACTCCGTACAACATGGGGGCGGAGTTCCTCTCGGTGCGTAAGAGTGGACCGAAGATGGTCATCTTGGGCTCAGCTGCGCTGGTCGTCATCTACTTGATGACCACGGTGGGAACGATGCTCGCATTGCCCAGTGACCAGATCGATCCGGTCACCGGTGTCATCGGCATGCTGGGCGTTGCCGCCCCCAAGGGTGTGATGGAAGTCGCGGCCGTCGTCTTGGCCGGGATCATCTTCGTGGCGTTGGTTGCCTACCAGATCGCGTACTCGCGCCTGATCTTCGTTTCCGGCCTCGAGCGGCACCTGCCGCGGATTTTCACCCACCTCAACCCGCGCACCCGTAACCCGGTGACGGCCGTACTGATCCAGGGTGTGCTCTCGTCGCTGATCCTGGTGGGGTTGTACTCGCAGAGCAGCATGGCCAATGTCACCATCTTCATCCAGGGTGGGCTGTCCACCGTCTGGCTGGTTTCCGGCGTGTTCTTTCTCTTCCCGGTCATCATCGCCCGCAAGAAGTATGCGGATCGTTATGCCAACGAACAGTTCTGGCGGATTCCCGGCGGCAGTGTCGGAGTCTGGGTCACTGTCATCGTCGGCACGATCGGCACTATCGGGGGCGTGTACTACTCGTTCGCCAAATCCTGGATCAAGGATGTCCCGGACAGCACCTGGATGACCTGGACCGGCGGCATCTCGATCGGCATCGTCGCCCTCGGTGTGGCCGTCTACGTGTTCGGCCGCCGTGCCGCGCACAAGACCAGCAGCGAAGACGCATTGGCTCACCTCGCCGTGCTCGATCTCACCAAGAAGAACGAAACAGAGGCGGTCTAACCGATGACATTGGACAGCACTGTTCTGAGTAGTTCGGGAACTGGTGACGGTATCCGCTATCCGCTTGATCCGCTGTCCGGCTCGGAAATCGAGTCGGCGGCACGGATCATCACGGAGTCCGAATATGGCACTCCGACAATGAAGTTCGTGATGATTCACCTGGCGGAGCCCGAGAAGACGCCGTCGCTCACGTTCGACCCGTCCATCCCGGTGCCCCGGCAGGCGTTCGCCACGATGTACGACGGTGCCGCCAAGATGGTCTACGAAGCGACAGTCGACATCGTCGCCGGTGTCATCGAGTCGTGGCAGCCTGTCCCCGGCCGGTTTCCGTCGTATCTGGTCGAGCACATGACCGGCGTCGAGGAGAAGGTCCGTGCCGACCCCAGATGGCAGGAGGCGATGCGCAAACGCGGCGTCACCGATTTCGATCTCGCCATGGTCGATCCGTGGCCGGCCGGCTATTACGGCGCGCAGGATCATTACGACAACTCGGCACTGATCTGCCGCCCGCTGACCTTCATGCGGGCTGCGCGTTCGGAGCACGGCTATGCGCGTCCGGTGGAAGGCTTGATCGTCACCTTCGATCTCGACGCGATGGAGGTCATCGAGATCGAAGATCACGGTGTGGTGCCGTTGCCGCCGAAAAGTGGAAACTACGACCCTCGGTTCATGTTCGACGAGGACAACCGGCCGGCGTTCACCGAGTTCCGGGATGGCGTCAAACCGATCGAGATCACCCAGCCCGACGGGCCGAGCTTCACCGTCGACGGTTGGAATGTGCAGTGGCAGAAGTGGTCGCTGCGTATCGGTTTCAACCCGCGTGAAGGTGTCACCATCCACGAGGTGAGCTACACCGACCGCGGAGAGACCCGGCCGATCCTCTACCGCGGCTCGCTCTCGGAGATGGTGGTGCCCTACGGTGACACCTCGCCGACGCACTGGAACAAGAACGTGTTCGACATGGGTGAAGTGGGGATGGGGTTCTCCGCGAACCCGCTGACCCTGGGGTGTGACTGCTTGGGGGAGATCCACTACTTCGACGGCACGGTCAACGACTCCAACGGTAATGCAGTGGTGATTCCCAATGCCATCTGCATGCACGAGGAGGACTACGGAATCTCCTGGAAGCACACGGATTTCCGTACCGATGAGGTGGAAGTACGGCGCTCGCGCCGGTTGGTCGTCTCGATGATCTGCACCGTCGGCAACTACGAGTACGGGTTCTTCTGGTACTTCTACAACGACGCCTCGATCGAGGTCGAGGTGAAGCTCTCAGGTGTGCTCACCACGGGTGCGGTCGAGGAAGGAGAGCTGCCCCGTTGGGGCAAGCTGGTGGCGCCGGGCATCTACGGCCCGAATCACCAGCACTTCTTCAACTTCCGCCTCGACATGAGTGTCGACGGGGCGAAGAACAGTGTGTACGAGGTGGATTCGATTCCTGAGCCCGACCCGGAGCGGAACCCGCACAAGAATGCCTGGATCACCCAGGACACGCTGGTCGGATCGGAGGCCGTCGGAGCCAGGGACTGGAATTGGAACACCGGCCGGTACTGGAAGGTGACCAACCCGTCCAAGAAGAACGAGCTCGGCAGCCCGGTGGCCTACAAGCTGGTGCCCCGCGAGATCGTTCCGGTGATGGTGCAGGAAGGCTCATACATCTACGACCGGGCGAAGTTCGTCCAGCACAACCTGTGGGTGACCAAGTACGAGCCGGGTGAGAAGTTCGCCGCAGGCGACTACATGTACCAGTCCGCGGACGCTCAGGGCTTGCCGGAGTTCATCGCCGACGACGCTCCGCTGGAGGACACCGACGTCGTGCTCTGGTACACGCTGGGTGCCCATCACATCGTCCGGCCCGAGGACTGGCCGGTGATGCCGTGCGCTTACGCCGGATTCCATCTGAAACCGATCGGATTCTTCGACGGGAACCCGGCACTCGACATCCCGCCGACCCCGCCGAAGGCGTGCCACTCGGCGCATCACGCCGGTCTACCGGTGGCAACCAGGGCGCGGGAGTCCTAGCTGGTCCCAGCTCGACACGTCTGCGCAAGGGGCGGCGGCGACAAGCCGTCGCCTTTTGCTGCGTCGGGTAACCTTCGGGGCCTTGGCCTTGAGCGAACAGGGCCCCACCGAAAGAGGCCGGATGGCTGTCTTGTCCACCGATCTGCGCACCCTCAGTTACGAGGCGTATCTCTACTTCTATCCGATGGTGACGATGGAGGTCACGCGGCTGCAGGTGGCCAACATGCCGGCCGGCACCGCCCCGGGCTCCGGTCCGCCGAACCGCTTTTCGCATATGCGTGCCTTCCCGGCCGCGGACTTCCGGGCCGTGGTGCGGCCGAACTTCGACACTCTCTATTCCAGCGCGTGGCTCGACCTGACCGCGGGACCGGTGAAACTCACCGCGCCGGACACCGACGACCGCTACTACATGCTGCCGCTACTCGACATGTGGACCGACGTCTTTGCCAACCCCGGCAAGCGCACCACCGGTACAGCGGCAGGCGAATGGGTGATCGTCGGGCCTGGTTACGACGGAACGCTGCCCGCGGGTCTGCCCGTCATCGTGGCGCCGACTCCGCACGTGTGGATCATCGGGCGCACCCAGACCAACGGCGTCGCCGACTATCCGGCTGTGCACGAGGTCCAGGACGGCTACGTCATCACGCCTCTTGGCGCAGAGCCCGACTA
Source organism: Mycolicibacterium komossense (assembly GCF_025822605.1). GTDB lineage: Bacteria > Actinomycetota > Actinomycetes > Mycobacteriales > Mycobacteriaceae > Mycobacterium > Mycobacterium komossense. The sequence goes on from NZ_JACKTY010000033.1 coordinate 362,561, forward strand.
CCACGTCGACCCGAATCGCGATATCAAGACCGAACCGGTGAAAATCGTCAACGGTATGGCCGCGCTCGAATTCTTGGGCTTCGCAGCCGAACTGCTGGCGGTCAACCCGCCGCATCAGACCGACTTCGACCAGCTGGCCCGGATCGCGCCACTGGGGATCGAAGCGGGTAAACCCTTCGACGCCGGGCGATTCAGTGCCGACCAGCAGGCCGAGATCGAGGCGGGAAAGGATGATGCCCTCGCCGCCATGCTGTCGTCGCTGCCTACGCTGGGGACCAGCGCCAACGGCTGGACGATGATGACCAGCAACATCGGTGTCTACGGCAACGCCTACTTCGAGCGTGCCGTGGTGACATTGGTCGGTCTGGGCGCCAACCCGCCAGAAGACGCGGTTTACCCGCTACTCAACGTCGACGCCGACGGCGACCCGACCACCGGTGAGCACGACTACGTCATCCACTTCGATGCCGACAAACTTCCGCCGGCATCCGCATTCTGGTCGGTGACGATGTACGACTCCGAGGGCTTCCAGGTCGTCAACGAGATAGACCGCTTCGCGATCGGTGACCGCGACCCGCTGATCTACAACGCGGACGGTTCGCTGGATCTCTACCTGCAGCACAGCAACCCGGGCCCTGAGCGGCTGTCGAACTGGTTGCCGGCGCCGCAGGGCCCTCTCGGCGTGACGATGCGACTCTATGCGCCGCACAAGTCGGTGTTGGACGGACAGTGGGCGCCGCCGCCGGTACGCAAGGCGTGAGCGACGCCTGATCCCCGTTTTCGCCCCGAGGTCGGTCATGAGGCAGGATGAGAGCGGCCGTCCTGGTGATCGAGGAGTCTGAGGAGTCTGATGGCGGAGCCGACCAGCATCCGGACCGCGACGAGTTTGCCGGGGTACACCCGGGTATTACTGAAACTCGGGGGTGAGATGTTCGGGGGAGGGCAGGTCGGCCTCGATCCGGACGTGGTGGCCTTGGTGGCCCGCCAAATCGCCGAGGTGGTGCGTGGTGGCGCGCAGATCGCCGTGGTGATCGGCGGGGGTAACTTCTTCCGCGGCGCCCAGTTGCAGCAACGCGGGATGGAACGCACCCGCTCGGATTACATGGGCATGCTCGGCACCGTGATGAACAGTCTTGCGCTGCAAGACTTTCTGGAGAAAGAGGGCATCCAGACCCGGGTGCAGACCGCCATCACCATGGGTCAGGTAGCCGAGCCGTACATCCCGCTGCGCGCCCGGCGGCACCTGGAGAAGGGGCGCGTGGTGATCTTCGGGGCAGGCATGGGCCTGCCGTACTTCTCGACCGACACCACCGCCGCGCAGCGGGCGCTGGAGATCGGCGCCGAGGTGGTGTTGATGGCCAAGGCTGTCGACGGGGTGTTCACCGACGACCCGAAGACCAATCCCGATGCCGAGTTGCTCACCGCGATCACTCACCGCGAGGTCCTCGAACGGGGGCTGCGGGTCGCCGATGCGACTGCCTTCAGTTTGTGTATGGACAACGGCATGCCGATCCTGGTGTTCAACCTGTTGACCGACGGGAATATCGCGCGGGCCGTCGCAGGTGAGAAGATCGGAACACTGGTCACCACCTGACGGGGGTGTCAGAGCGAGTAAAGAGCGACGGGAGAAGAACACCGTGATCGACGAGGCTCTCTTCGAAGCCGAAGAGAAGATGGAAAAGGCCGTGTCGGTGGCACGTGACGATTTGTCGTCCATCCGCACCGGTAGGGCGAACCCGGGCATGTTCTCCCGCATCGTCATCGACTACTACGGCTCTGCGACTCCGATCACGCAGCTGTCGAGCATCAACGTCCCCGAGGCGCGCATGGTGGTCATCAAGCCCTACGAGCAGTCTCAGCTCGGCCCCATCGAGAACGCCATCCGTAACTCCGACCTCGGGGTCAACCCGTCCAACGACGGCAACATCATCCGGATCTCCATTCCGCAGCTGACCGAGGAGCGCCGCCGCGAACTGGCCAAACAAGCCAGGGGAAAGGGCGAGGACGCCAAGATCACGGTCCGCAACATCCGTCGCAAGGCGATGGAAGAGCTGTCCCGGATCAAGAAGGACGGCGAAGCAGGCGAGGACGAGGTCGGCCGGGCGGAGAAAGACCTCGACAAGACCACCTCGCAGTACGTGACGCAGATCGATGAATTGGTCAAACACAAGGAAGGCGAGTTGCTCGAGGTCTGAGGAAGAAGGCGAATCCACCCATCGCCCTCCGTGACCATCAAGCGACCCACCCCCGTGGCCGACACCGAGAAGAAGGCGTCGCGCGCAGGCCGTAACCTGCCCGCGGCCATTGCGGTCGGCGCATTCCTCGGCTTCGGCGTGATCGCCATCCTGGTCTTCGCGCCCCATCTGTGGATCCCAGTCGTCGCACTGGCGATCGCCGTGGCCACCCACGAGGTGGTACGCCGGCTACGCACCGCAGGTTTCGCGATTCCGGTCGTGCCATTGCTGGTGGGCGGGCAGGCGATGATCTGGCTGACCTGGCCGTTCGGTACAGCCGGCGCCCTGGGCGGGTTCGGGGGAACCGTCGTCGTCTGCATGATCTGGCGGCTGCTGTCCGGTGGTCTCAAAGACGCGCCGGTGAACTATCTGCGCGATGTGTCGACGACGGTCTTCCTGGCGGCCTGGATCCCACTGTTCGGCGCATTCGGGGTGCTGCTGGTCTATCCCACCGACGGCGGCTGGCGGGTGCTGTGCCTGATGTTGGGTGTGGTGTTCTCCGATATCGGCGGCTATGCGGCCGGAGTGTTGTTCGGCAAGCACCCGATGGTCCCGGCGATCAGCCCGAAGAAGTCCTGGGAAGGGTTTGCCGGGTCGTTGATCGCCGGCACCACTGCAGCTGTGCTGGCGGTGACGTTCCTGCTGGACAAGCCACCGTGGGTCGGGGTTCCACTGGGCCTGATGCTGGTCGTTACCGGCACGCTGGGCGACCTGATCGAATCTCAGGTCAAGCGCGATCTCGGGATCAAGGACATGGGCACGCTGCTACCCGGCCACGGCGGGATCATGGACCGTCTCGACTCGGTTCTGCCCTCGGCCGTCGCGACCTGGATCGTCCTGACGCTTCTGGCGTGAGGCTCGCGCGTTCAGCCAGCAGGCGAACGCTCCCAGCACCAGACCGACCCCGATGCCGATATCGGGATGTTCACCCAACATCAGCCAGGACAGCACTCCCGCGACGGCGGGGATCAGACAGAACAACATCGCAACAGCGGCCGCGCCGTGTCGGTTGATGGCGCGCACGTAGAGCGACACCCCGACACCGGCGTTGAGCAGCACCACGGCGGCCACCGCCAGCCCGGCCTTGAGGTGATCGTGGATCGCGAACGGCGTGAGGGTGGCGAGCACGGCCGCGGGGATGAGCGCCACGGTGTTCTGCACCGCGACCGACGCCCGGAAGTCGACGTCGGCGCAGAAGCGCTGCTGATACACCCCGCCGGCGGCGAGCCCGAGCAGCGCGACGAGCAGCAGCACGAACACCGGGTCGACGCCGTGTTCGTGAACCAGCCGGCTCGCGCAGGCCGCGAGCACCGCAGCGACGCCGAGTCCCAGCGCGAGAATTCGGGCTGGCCCCAGCCGCTCTCGCAGAAACAGTGCGCCCAGTACGGCGGTAGCGACCGGATTCATCGCGATGACGACGGCGCACAGCACCGCGGGCGCCCCGCGCTGGACGGCCAAGTACAGGCAGCAGAACTGGACAGCTTGCATCAGCAGCCCGGTGACGGCCACATGCGCGAGCTTGCGACCGCGGGGCCATGGCACCCGACTGATGGCGGCCCAGGCGCCGAGCAGCAAGCCCGCCAACGAGAAACGGAACACCAGGACGGCCATCGGCGTCATGGCACCGACCGCGAGATTGCCGATCGGATAGCCCAGCGCATAGAAGAACGTCACTGCCGAGGCGGTCCGCAGGGGCATCCGGGTCAGCTGCATGACGTCCATGCTCACGTCCGTGCGCTGGTGCTGTCCAACGATTAACCGTCGGATCGATTGATCACGAAAGACGATCGATCGGCACGCACCGCGGCCCGATGAGCATGGAAATTGATCCCATCTGCTGATCAGAGTATGTTGGCGCCGTGAGTCAGGTGCTGGACATCTCCCCGCTGCGCAGTGTGGTCGCGGTCGCGGACTGTGGTGGATTTCACCGTGCTGCCGCGGTTCTGCATCTGACCCAGTCGGCTGTCAGTCAACATGTGCGACGCATCGAGGCGGTGGTGGGCGCGCCGATCGTCGAGCGCTCCGGTCGCGGCATGGTGTTCACCGAACTCGGCCACCGAGTGGTGGTACACGCCAGGAAGATCCTGGCCGTCCATGACGGCGCGCTGGCCGATCTCGGGGCTGCCGAGGAGAAAATGCTGCTGGTCGGTGCCACCGAGCACGGTGCCGACGTGATGCTGCCCGGCTTGACCGATGCGTTGGGCCAGCGGTTGCCCGAGTGGCGGATCAGGTTCCGCCTCGACCGAAATGTCGCGCTGGCCGGTGCCATCGAGCACGGCGCCATCGACCTGGCGGTGATGATCGACGGATCCGGCTGGGATCGCTCCCATGCTTCGGGAATGGTTGCGCTGAAATGGATTTCATCGCGCGGGTTGGCGTTGTCGGCAGCTGAGCCGCTGCCCGTGGTGATCTACTCCGAGCCGTGCACTCTGCGTGAGCCGACATTCGCGGCGCTGGACAAACTCGGGACGGACTACCGGATCGTCACCGAGTGCTCGGATCTGTCGGGTCTGATCTCAGCCGTGCGTTCCGGTCTCGGTGTTGCGTTGCTGCCGATGATCGGGCGGCTACCGGATGGGTTATGTCTGGCCGAAGGCCTACCCGCCGCCAACCGGGCGTCGGTTTTCGTCCGCGGTCGCAGCGGGGTGGACGATCAGGTGCTGGCCACCGTCGACGCTGCCGTCCGCGAAGTGCTCAACGCCGAAACGTCGGCCGAAAAGGTGTCCGCATGAAACAAGAGCTGGTTTTCGAAGCCCCGAAACGGGGCCTGCCGCCGCGGCACCTCGCCGACCTCGACGAGGTGGCCCGGTCCGCCGCGGTCATCGAGCTGGGGTTGCCGGCGTTCCGTGCCAAACAGCTGGCCAACCAGTACTACGGTCGGCTGATCGCCGACCCGGCCCTGATGACCGATCTGCCCGCTGCGGTGCGTGAGCAGGTCGCCGCCGCGCTGTTCCCGCCTTTGCTCACAGTCGCCCATCAGATCCAGTGTGATGCGGGGGAGACGCGAAAGACATTGTGGCGTGCGATGGACGGCACGACGTTCGAATCGGTGATGATGCGCTACCCACAGCGCAACACCGTCTGCGTCTCGTCGCAGGCCGGCTGCGGTATGGCCTGCCCGTTCTGTGCGACCGGCCAGGGCGGGCTGACCCGCAATCTGTCGACGGCCGAGATCGTCGAACAGGTACGCACCACGGCGGCGGCACTGCGCGACGATTTCGATGACCGGCTGTCGAACGTGGTGTTCATGGGCATGGGCGAACCGCTGGCCAACTACAACCGGGTGCTGGCCGCAGTCCGGCGGATCATCGAACCGCCGCCGCACGGTTTCGGCATCTCGGCGCGATCGGTGACTGTGTCCACGGTCGGACTGGCCCCGGCGATCCGCAAGCTGGCCGACGAGCGACTCGGTGTCACGTTGGCACTGTCGCTGCACGCCCCCGACGACGAGCTGCGTAACACCCTGGTCCCGGTCAACAACCGATGGGATATCGCCGAAGTTCTCGACGCCGCCAGGTATTACGCCGACACCACCGGTCGGCGGGTGTCCGTGGAGTACGCCCTTATCCGCGACGTCAACGACCAGCCGTGGCGGGCGGACCTGCTGGGCAAGAAACTCCATGGCGCGTTCGGAGCCCTTGTGCACGTCAACCTGATCCCGCTGAACCCGACACCGGGCAGCGAGTGGGACGCCAGTCCCAAACCCGTGGAGCGGGAATTCGTCCGGCGCGTCAAGGCCAAGGGTGTGTCGTGCACGGTGCGGGATACGCGCGGGCGGGAGATCGCCGCCGCGTGCGGACAGCTGGCTGCCGACGAAGGAGGCAGGTAGCTGGAGTGCACGCGATTTGGCCGCCGCGTGCGGACAGCTGGCTGCCGAGAAAGGCTAGCGGGTTCGGTTACTGCCTGATCCAGCCGCGCTTGCGGCCCCACATGTCCCGGATCAGCACGATGGCGGCCAGGATGGCGAACACGATCAGGAAAACGTCCTCGACGTGCCCGACGTGGTTACCGCGGAGCATGCAGAGCAGGAAGACGATGCCGAAGAACCCGGTGATATGCCAGGTGCGGTAGTTGATCTTGCTCCAGCCCCACTTGGCCGACGGGACGTCGGCGGGGTCGACGCCGTCGTAGCGCTCCACCTCGGTGCTGACCACGGCGACTCCTCACGGTAGGACTGAAATCTGCGGGTAATGCACGCCAATTCTGACATACGGCTCTCAGCCGATCTCGCCGTAGCGCCGCAACGCCTCTTCGCGTTCGCTGCGGTGATCGACGACCGGGTCCGGGTATTCGGGAGTGCCGAGGTCGGTGACCCAGCGCCGGACATAGTCGCCGTCCGGGTCGAACTTCTTGGCCTGCGTGTCGGGATTGAACACCCGGAAGTACGGGGCGGCGTCGGTGCCGCAGCCCGCGGCCCACTGCCAGCCGTGCTGGTTGCTGGCCATATCGCCGTCGACAAGCTGCTCCAGAAACCACCGCGCGCCCCACTGCCACGGCAGGTGCAGATCCTTGACCAGGAATGAGGCGGTGATCATCCGGACCCGGTTGTGCATGAAACCGGTCTCGCTCAACTGGCGCATCCCCGCGTCGACGATGGGGTAACCGGTCTTACCCGCCTTCCACAGGTCGAACCGCTGTAGGGCGTCATTGTCGTCGTCGACCCGGATGGCGTCGAAGCTGTCATTCCAGTTCTGCCACGCGCTACGGGGCCATTCGGCGAGCACGGTGGCGTAGAAATCGCGGAACGCGAGCTCGCGCAGATACGCCTGCGGGCCGTCGCCGCCGGTGAGGGCGGTCGCCATCGTGCGCGGGTGGATGTTGCCGAAATGCAGGTAGGCCGACATCCGACTAGTGGTGTCCAGGTCGGGTCGGTCGCGGTCGTCGGCGTAGCCGGCCAGGTCGGCGTCGACGTAGTCCGACCAGCGCTGCCGTGCCGCCGCCTCGCCGGCGCGCAGGCTCAGTTCGGTGCCGGGGTCGGGGATGTCCCAGTTCTTGCCCGCGCCTGCCGACGCGGCGTCGGCGGGGTCGATCCATCGTGCCGATGCCGGCCCCGATTTCGCGGGTGAGCGCCAGCCGTGATCGCGCCAGCGGCGGAAGTACGGGGTGAAGACTTTGTAAGGGGTGCCGTCGTCCTTGGTCAGCCGGCCAGGGGACACCAAGTAGGCCGAGCCCGTGGCATTGAGCGGGATGTCGCCCAACGCCGCTCGTACCGCCTCGTCGCGGCGGCGGCCGAACGGGGAGAAATCGGCCGAGATGTGCACGGCCGTGGCCTCGATGGCCCGCGCCATCGCCGGGATCCGGGTCTCCGGCCTGCCTTGGCTGACCAGCAGTCTGCCGTCGAGAGCGTCGCGTAGTTCGCGCAGCGAGTCGTAGAGGAACTGCAGCCGTCGCGGCCCCGAGGAGGCTTTCAACCGTGGGTCGAGCACGTAACAGCCGAGCACCTCGCCGTCAGCCGAAGCAGCGTCGATCAGGGCGGGGAGGTCTGCAGTACGCAGATCGCGGCGAAACCACAGCACCGTAGTCATGGCTTCCATGCTGCCCTGTTCCGCGCCGACTGAAACAATGCCTGCCATGACGCTCGGCCACACAGCAGGGGATTACCCGCGGGACATGATCGGCTACGGGCCCAACCCGCCGCATCCGAACTGGCCCGGGGGAGCCAACGTCGCCGTGCAATTCGTCCTGAACTACGAAGAGGGTGGTGAGAACAACGTCCTGCACGGCGATCCGGCCTCGGAGACCTTCCTCTCGGAAATCGTTGGTGCGCAGCCATATCCGAACCGTCACCTGAGTATGGAATCGCTCTACGAGTACGGTTCGCGAGCCGGGCTGTGGCGGGTACTGCGGGTCTTCGACCGCCGCGAACTGCCGCTGACCATCTTCGGGGTGGCGCTGGCGCTGGCCCGCAACCCCGAGGCCGTCCACGCATTCCTCGAACGCGGCGACGAGATCGCCTGCCATGGGTTGCGCTGGTGGAGCTACCAGCTGGTCGACGAGCAGATCGAACGCGAGCACATGGCCGAGGCGGTGCAGATGCTGACCCAATTGACCGGGTCGGCGCCGTTGGGCTGGTACACCGGCCGCGATTCACCACACACCCGCGCCCTGGTGGTGGAGCATGGCGGCTTCCTGTACGACTCGGACTCCTACGCAGACGACCTGCCGTACTGGACTGTTGTCGGCGGCCGTGACCACTTGGTGGTGCCTTACACGCTGGACACCAACGATATGAAGTACGTGTCGGCCAGCGGATTTCCCAGCGGGGCAGAGTTTTTCACCTACCTGCGGGATGCATTCGACGTCCTCTACGCCGAGGGCGCCGCGGGCGCGCCGAAGATGCTGTCCGTCGGTCTGCACTGCCGACTGGTCGGGCGCCCCGCCCGCGTCGCCGCCCTGGAACGCTTCCTGGACCACGTGCAGTCACACGACAAGGTGTGGATCACCCGTCGAGTCGACATCGCCCGACACTGGGTGGAGCACTTTCCGCCGCGGTAGCTCAGGCGGCGATCAGGCTTGCGGTGACGGACGGCGGGACTGCGGCCGGTGCCAGCGACTGCGGCGCGGCCACTGTGTAGCCCAGGTCGGTGAGGATGCCGATCTCGATCGGGCTCAGCGTCCGGACACCCGGACCCGTACCTGTATTGGCATTCATCAGCTTCTGCTGATCGCCGGTGAACGTGTCGTCGTCCAAGTGGGTGACCGAGCTACCTCCAGACCAGACCTTGGGTGTGTACAGCGGCACCGGCTTGCCGTAGGCGGCGGTTGCGTTGGCCCCGCCGAAGAACAGGCTGCCGACGCCCCCGGTCAGAAGGGAGTTGTACTTGGGATTCCAGCTGCCGTTGGTGTTGAAAACCTTTGTACCGTCGGCAGTCACGATGAGTTTAGCGAACAGTGGCCAGTTGTCGCCTTGGTCCGCCGGGGGTGGATCCATCAGGGTTTCGAAGCCGAAGGTATGCAAGATCTCGTGCATCATCGTCGAGGTGAAGTCGTACTGATCTTCACCCACGGTGTTTCCGATCGCCCAATCCTCGGCCCAGTTGACGTCGATCGTGCCGTCTACTGCCGCCCCGTTGGAATCGACACCGGTGAGCAGTTTGTTCTGCACTACCGTGGGGTAGAAGCCGGCTGCCGAACTGATGGTCGGACTACCGCCCGAGGCAAAGCCGGTGCCGTACAACCCGATGATGTTGTAGCTGAGTGTGACCGGCGTGGTGACGGTGAAGTACTGCACCAGATCGTTGGCCGCATCTTTGAGCGCTTGCCGGCGCTCCGGGGTCCAGTATTCCGAGCCGTCGCCGTACCGGAAGTCGAATGTGATGGCGCCCTGGTTGATGACGGAGGTGGCCGCGGTGCTCGGGGCGCGGAAGAGGTCGAGGACGTTGATGTGCAGTCCGGGGTCGGCGGCGGAGACGGTGAAGGTGTCGACGCCGGTGAAGCCTGCGCCGGGCGTATAGGTGTAGGTGCCGTCCGGATTGAGCTGCACGGTACCGGTTTTGGGGGCTTTGGTTAGCGTGTAGACGATCCTGTCACCGTCGGGGTCGACGGCCCCGATGGTGCCGACGATCAGGCCGCTGATCTTTCCGGTCACCTGCACGGGCTTGACGGTGGGGGCTTGGTTGAGGAAGGTGTTGCGGACCAGCACCAGTCCGCTGTTCAGGAACTCCTTGACTCCGTTGTCCACGGGTAGCCCGGCGATGGTGGTCTGCGCAGCCGACATGAAGTCGGCGATCTCCTTGGCGACGGCTTGACGTCTGACGTCGGGGTCGACTGTGGGAGTTGTCGATGACACAGTGGTTCTGCCGGACGCCGCGGTCGAACCGGAGCTGGCCCCCGACGATGTCCTGGTGCGGATGAGAGTCGCTGTTGCCGTGGGTGTTTCAGTTATGGCGGCGCGGCTGCGGAGGGTCGAGGCGGGTCGGGCGGTAGCCGGGGCTGCCGTCTTTTGGATACTCTTCGGTGATGCAGCGCCGGAGCGGCCGGCGTGGCTGCTGTGGGTTGCCGGACCCGCCGATGTTGACGATTGACCGGTACTGTCCGCGGCAGCTATCCCGGTCTGGGGTCCGATCAGTGACCAGCCCACCAACGCCGCACCCATACCGGCAGAGGCTGCGCCTACCTGCAGCCAGCGCCGGACGGCGAAGCGCTCCGCCCGCGACGACCCGCTTCGTGTGCCCGATCGATTCGTCTTCGCCGCCACCGTTACCCCCGATTGTGCCTGGATTGTCCGGTCGACACGGTATCTGACGGCTTGCGCGCACGCGGCGGATTGTCGCAGCGTGCGCCAATTTCTGCCTGAGCTCGGCGTTAGGGCGACATCCACCTGGAGCAGAACGAAACTGGGCGCCGAACGCACGCCGGGCTATCCAGCGGCCAAGGCCGCACTGCGCGCCTACCGCAAGGGCTTGGCAAATGAACTGGTGCCCAAGGGAATCCGGGTCAGTACCGGGTCACCCGGGTTCATCCAGACCTCGGCAGTCGAACGGCTGATCGACCGGATCGCTGAATCGGGGTGGTATCGAACGGCCGGCTGCGTTGCAGGGTGTGATGGCAGCGCTGGGTCGCCTCCCGCTCGGGCGTCCGGCTCTGCCCCACGAAATCGCCGATGTGGTCGCCTTTTTGGTGTCTGATGGGGGCGTCGGTGGTGGGGGCGGACCTGGTAGCGGATGGCGGGGCGGTCCCCACGGTGTGGGAACCGCCCCGCCGTCGACGTGAGATCACATACCGGCCGGCGGCATCAGGACGGTGTCGACCATGTACACGGTCGCGTTGGCGGTCTGAACGCCCCCGCAGGACACCGAGGAGTTATCGACCTTGAGGTCGTTGGCCATCCCGGTGACGGTCACGTCCTGGCCCTCGACGGTCTTGTGTGTGCCGACGACCTGCGACGGGCTCAACTGACCGGGCACCACGTGGTAGGTCAAGATGCTGGTCAGCAGCGGCGCGTCGGTCTTGAGCTTGTCGACGGTGGCGGGATCGAGCTTCGCGAATGCCGCGTCGGTCGGGGCGAACACGGTGTAGTCACCGCTGTTCAGGGTGTCCACGAGATTGACGTCGGGGTTCAGCTTGCCGGAGATCGCGGAGGTCAGCGTGGTCAGCATCGGATTGTTCGACGCGGCAACCGCGACCGGATCCATGGCCATGCCGGCGACGGAGCCGGGTCCGGTCGGTACCTGGGCGGCGTAGCTTGCACACGCCGGACCGACAAGGCTTTCCGCGGCGACCGGGGGAGCGGCATTGGCGACGGTCATCGAGCCCGCCAGCAGTGCTCCTGCGGCGAGTCCGGTGAGGCCGGTGACGGTGAAGGTTCTGGAAAGGGTGTGAGTTTTCATGGGAATTATCGACTTTCGTTGTGCGGACGGGACGCGGTGGTAGTCCCGGTCGTTCAGATAACTATTCGGTGCTGATTGAGTTTCGGATTGGCAGTTATTCCGAGAGCTCGCGAAGCCGCGAAATACCGTCGGCCGTAGGTGAATGAAAAGGCTTGCAGTCCTTGATTGGCTGCAGGTCACGGCGCTCATGGGCGGTGCCACCGGTCTCCAGGTAAACACTCTTGGCGCGGTAATTCAACTCCGGTGCCGATTTCCGTTGTCGGAAAACGAATTCTGCGGTGTAGATCGGCAAATCGGCGATGTGGCAGTGCTGTTGCTGAGATTGGCTGCTACGGGCCGCGAAATATGTTGTCCCACAGCGCTGGTGAGGAAAAGACAGGGCAGCCCGGAGTCGGGGGATCCGGGCTGCCCTGTCGGTCTTGGTGGCCGGTTGTCAGGCGGCTGGCGGCATCAACACGGTGTCGATCATGTACACGGTGGCGTTGGCCGTGTGCACCCCGCCGCAGACCAGCCCGGCATCGTTGATCTTGAGGTCATTGCCTGCGCCGGTCACCGAGACGGTGCCGCCCTGGACGGTCTTGTGCTCGCCGACCACCTGAGCAGGGCTGGCCTGGCCGGGCACCACGTGGTAGGTCAAGATGCTCTTCAACAGCGGCGCGTCCGTCTTGAGCTTCTCCACGGTGGCGGGGTCGAGCTTGGCGAATGCGTCGTCGGTGGGCGCGAACACGGTGAACTGCCCGCTGTTGAGGGTGTCAACCAAGTTGACGTTCGGATTGAGCTGACCGGACAGCGCCTGGGTCAGCGTCTTGAGCATCGGATTGTTGGACGCGGCGACGGTCACCGGATCCTGGGCCATTCCGGCGACCGACCCGGGTCCGGACGGCACCTGCTGGGCGTATGCCGCGCATCCCGTTCCGATCAGGTCCGACGCGGGGGCAGCGGCAGCGGTGGTCGTCGAGGTGGCGCTCTCGACAGCGGAGGAGACCGCTGACGTGGCAGAGGACGCTGTGGAGGCGGCTTCCTCTTTCGAGCAGGCGGCCATGCCGAGAACGGCAAGGGTGGCAAAGCCGGCCGTCACGACTCTGGTGTGAAGAGGCTTCATGCTGGGGTGACTCCTTTGTCTTCCGCGGTCATTGCGCCTGGGATTCGCGCTCGGGACCGATACGGACTGGCCGGGGCCGGCTCACGTCACATTTGCGTCATTTTTGCGGCCGACTTGCCGTTGCTGGCATTCGCGCACCGATGGGCGCGGCACAATGGTCAGGTGGCAGTACCGAACGCCGACCGGCGACTGAAGGTCCTGATCCTGGGCAGCACCGGTTCGATCGGCACCCAGGCGCTCGAGGTGATCGCGGCCAACCCTGACCGGTTCGAGGTCGTCGGCTTGGCCGCTGGTGGCGGTAACCCCGAGTTGCTGGCCCGGCAGTGTGCCGACACCGGGGTCGCCAACGTCGCAGTCGCCGACCCGGCCGGCGCCGATCGGGTCGGCCGCGTGCGCTACCGCGGCCCGGAGGCCGCGACCCGGATCGTTCAGGACACCGAGGCCGATGTCGTGCTCAACGCCCTGGTCGGAGCGTTGGGCTTGAAACCCACGCTGGCGGCGCTGGACAGCGGCGCGCGCCTGGCCCTGGCCAACAAGGAGTCGCTGATCGCCGGCGGACCGCTCGTGCTCAAGGCGGCGGCACCGGGTCAGATCGTCCCGGTGGACTCCGAACACTCCGCACTGGCCCAGTGCCTGCGCAGCGGCAGCGCCGACGAAGTGGCCCGGCTGGTGCTGACGGCGTCGGGGGGACCATTCCGCGGCTGGACCGCCGATGCCCTGGAAAGCGTCACCCCTGAGCAGGCGGGTGCCCATCCCACCTGGTCGATGGGGCCGATGAACACACTGAATTCGGCATCGCTGGTCAACAAGGGCCTGGAGCTCATCGAAACCCACCTGCTGTTCGGCATCCCGTACGACCGGATCGACGTGGTGGTCCACCCGCAGTCGATTGTTCACTCGATGGTCACCTTCACCGACGGGTCGACCATCGCCCAGGCCAGCCCGCCCGATATGAAACTGCCGATTGCGCTCGCCCTCGGCTGGCCTGCCCGAGTTCCTGGTGCCGCCGCAGCCTGCGATTGGACCACCGCCTCGACCTGGGAATTCGAGCCGCTGGACGACTCGGTCTTCCCTGCGGTGGACTTGGCCAGGTATGCGGGATCCACCGGCGGTTGCATGACCGCCGTCTACAACGCGGCCAACGAAGAAGCCGCCGAGGCTTTCCTGGCCGGGCGTATCTCTTTTCCCGCAATCGTCCGCACCGTCGCCGACGTGCTGCACGCCGCCGACCAGTGGGCGGCGCAACCGGCTACCGTGGACGATGTACTTGACGCGCAGCGCTGGGCCCGGGACAGGGCCGGAGTTGCCGTTTCACAGGAGGTTCTGCCAGCCCGATGATGTTCGCAGTGGGTATTGCGCTGTTCGCCCTGGCCATCCTCGTATCGGTGGCCCTGCACGAATGCGGCCATATGTGGGTGGCCCGCGCCACCGGAATGAAGGTGCGCCGGTACTTCGTCGGCTTCGGGCCCACGTTGTGGTCGACACGTCGCCCCAACCGGCTTGGTTCCACCGAGTACGGCCTTAAGGCGATCCCGGCCGGCGGGTTCTGCGATATCGCCGGGATGACGTCGGTGGACGAAATCGCGCCGGAGGATCGCCCGTATGCGATGTTCCGGCAGAAGACGTGGAAGCGCGTCGCGGTGCTGTTCGCCGGCCCCGCCATGAACTTCGTCATCGGCCTGGTGCTGATCTACGGCATCGCCATCCTGTGGGGGCTGCCCAACCTGCATCAACCGACCACCGCGATGGTCGGCGAAACCAGTTGTGTGCAAGCACAAGTGGCGAAGGACAAGATGGGCGACTGCGCCGGCCCCGGCCCGGCCGCCTTGGCCGGACTCAAGCCCGGCGATGTCGTCACCAAGGTCGGTGACACCTCGGTGGCGACATTCGAAGAGATGGTGGCCGCCGTCCGCAAGGCCTCGGGCCCCACCCAGTTCGTCGTGGAGCGCACCGAGGACGGCAAGACCAGCACGTTCCTGAGCATCGTGGACGTCGAGCAGACCCAGCGTTTCACCGGCAAGGACGAGACCGAGCCGAGCAACGTCGGCGCCATCGGCGTCGCGGCGGCGTATTTCGGCCCGACGCAGTACAACCCGCTGTCCGCGGTGCCCGCGACCTTCGCGTTCACGGGGGATCTCGCCGTTCAGCTCGGCAAGTCACTGGCCACGATCCCGACGAAGGTCCCGGCGTTGCTGCACTCGATCGGCGGCGGCGAGCGTGACCCGAACACACCGATCAGCGTCGTCGGGGCCAGCATCATCGGCGGCGACACCGTCGACCACGGCTTGTGGGTGGCGTTCTGGTTCTTCCTCGCCCAGCTGAACTTCGTGCTCGGTGCGATCAACTTGGTGCCGCTGCTGCCCTTCGACGGCGGCCACATCGCCATCGCGCTCTTCGAGAAGGTCCGCAACATGTTCCGGTTGGCCCGCGGCAAAGTGGCCGCGGCACCCGTCAACTACATGAAGCTGATGCCCGCCACGTACGTGATCCTGATCGTCGTGGGCGGGTACATGCTGCTGACGGTGACCGCCGATCTGGTCAACCCCATCAGACTTTTCCAGTAGGAGATCATCATGAGCGCAGCCATCGGTCTGGGTATGCCGGCACCGCCGCCACCCACGCTTTCCCCTCGGCGCAAGACGCGCCAGCTCAAGGTGGGGGACGTTGGGGTAGGCAGTGATTCGCCTATCTCGGTGCAGTCCATGTGCACCACCAAAACCCACGACATCAACGCGACGCTGCAGCAGATCGCGGAGCTGACGGCGTCGGGTTGCGACATCGTCCGGGTGGCGTGCCCCCGGCAGGAGGATGCCGACGCGTTGCCGATCATCGCCAAGAAGGCGAACATCCCGGTCATCGCCGATATCCATTTCCAGCCCAAGTACATCTTCGCGGCCATCGACGCCGGCTGCGCCGCGGTCCGGGTGAACCCGGGCAATATCAAGGAGTTCGACGGCCGGGTCAAAGAGGTCGCGAAGGCCGCCGGTGCCGCGGGTATCCCGATCCGCATCGGAGTCAACGCGGGGTCCCTTGATGCCCGGATGATGCAGAAGTACGGCAAGGCCACTCCGGAGGCGCTCGTCGAATCGGCGCTGTGGGAGGCCTCGCTGTTCGAGGAGCACGGGTTCGGCGATATCAAGATCAGCGTCAAGCACAACGATCCCGTGGTGATGGTGGCCGCCTACGAACTGCTCGCCGAGAAGTGCGACTATCCGCTGCACCTCGGCGTGACCGAGGCCGGTCCGGCGTTCCAGGGCACCATCAAATCCGCTGTCGCGTTCGGCGCGCTGCTGGCCAAGGGCATCGGCGACACCATTCGCGTGTCGCTGTCGGCGCCCCCGGCGGAGGAGATCAAGGTCGGTACCCAGATCCTGGAATCGCTCAACCTGCGGCCGCGTGGTCTGGAGATCGTTTCCTGCCCGTCCTGCGGCCGGGCGCAGGTCGACGTCTACACGCTGGCCAATGCGGTCAGCGCGGGCCTGGACGGCCTGGACGTGCCACTGCGGGTGGCTGTCATGGGCTGTGTGGTCAACGGTCCCGGTGAAGCTCGTGAGGCCGATCTCGGTGTCGCCTCAGGTAACGGCAAGGGTCAGATCTTCGTCAAGGGCGAGGTCATCAAGACCGTCCCCGAGGCCATGATCGTCGAGACGCTGATCGAAGAAGCGATGAAGATCGCCAGCGAGATGGGCCTGGACGACGTGTCGGAAGCAAGTGCAAGCGGTTCGCCCATCGTGACCGTAAGCTGATATGCGGTAACACCGGCTGCTCTCCTGGTAGAGCACGCAGAAAGATCTCCCCATGTCGGCTCCACCACTTTTCCGTCTTGTCGACGAGCGGCGGGTGTCTGTGGTGCGTGACGGCGCCGCGGTCGGTCGGGTGCTCGCTGCTGACCCGGTGGGGTCCTGCATGGTCGCGGCCCGCGTTGCCGATCACGGGATCGATCCCAACGCCATCGGTGGTGAACTGTGGACGCGCCGGCGTGCCGAGGAATCCCTGTGTTACGCCGGGGCCAACCTGATTCCGCTGCGCGGCACGACGTCGGATCTGCATGCCTTCGCCGACAAGGCGATGAGTTCGGCCCGCCGGTGTTCGTCGCTGGTCGGCCGCGCTGATCTGGTGCTCCCGCTGTGGCAGCGACTCGAGACAGGTTGGGGTCCCGCCCGTGACGTCCGCGAGAACCAACCGCTGCTGGCCCTGAGTAGCGCGCCGCTGTGTCCGATCGACCCTGCCGTTCGACGCGTCCGAGTGGATGAACTCGACGCCTACTTGGTAGCCGCGATCGATATGTTCATCGGGGAGGTCGGGATCGATCCCCGAGTCGGGGACGGCGGTCGCGGGTATCGGCGTCGCGTTGCGGGTCTGATCGCCGCCGGCCGGGCATGGGCGCGTTTCGAACACGGCGAAGTGGTGTTCAAGGCCGAGGTCGGTTCGCAGTCGCCGTTGGCGGGTCAGATCCAGGGCGTCTGGGTGCATCCCGAGCGCCGCGGCCACGGTCTGGGCGAGGCGGGTACCGCGACGCTGTCCGCCGCGGTGGTCGCGAGCGGGCGGATCGCCAGCCTGTACGTGAACAGTTTCAACACCGTCGCCCGCGCTGCCTATGCGGCGGTGGGCTTTTCACAGGTGGGGACGTTCGCCACGGTCCTGCTCGACTGAACCCGTAGTAATCCCGGTGTGCCTAAACCGTTATCAAGAGGCGCAGTTCTAACATCAGCCTCAATGGTCACAAAAGCATCACTAGTCACACGGGCCACGGCTCTGCTCGCCTCCGCGAGCCTGATCGTCGGCCTCTCCGCATGTACCCCCAGGCCCGACGGCCCCGGACCCGCGGCCGAGCAATTCTTCGCCGCCCTCACTGTCGGTGACACGTCGGCGGCTTCGCTGCTGACCGACCGCCCCGAGGATGCCCGCAACGCACTCAACGCGTCCTGGGCCGGGTTGCAGGCCACTCATCTGGACGCGACGATCCTCTCGTCGCGCTACGCCGAGGACACCGGGACGATCGCCTATCGGTACACCTGGCATCTGCCCAAGAACCGCACCTGGACCTACGACGGTGCGCTGAACATGATCCGCCAGGAAGGACATTGGGAAGTCCGTTGGAGCGCAACGGGATTGCACCCACGCCTCGGCGAACATCAGACCCTGGTGTTGCGGGCCGACGCGCCGCGACGGGCATCGGTGAACGAAGTGGGCGGCAGCGACGTGCTGGTACCGGGCAATCTGTACCACTACGAACTCGACGCGGCGCGGGCCGGTCAGAACCTGATGCCGACCGCGCGGGCCGTGGTCGACGCACTGCGGCCGTTCGACGACACCCTCGATCCGCAACGGCTGGCGGAGGAGGCCAGTTCGGCCAACGGGCGCCTGAACCTCATCACGTTGCGCAAGGACGACAACGACCGCGTCGCACCCGCCATCGGTGAGCTGCCCGGCGTCGTCGTCACCCCACAGGCCGATCTGCTGCCCACCGACGACCATTTCGCGCCCGCCATCATCAACGAGGTCAAGAAGGCGGTCATCAACGATCTGGACGGCGAGGCTGGCTGGCGGGTGCTCAGCGTCAACCAGAACGGCGCCGAGGTCGACATCCTCAACGAGGTCGCGCCGTCCGCGGCGCCA
Source organism: Mycolicibacterium komossense (assembly GCF_025822605.1). Taxonomy (GTDB): domain Bacteria; phylum Actinomycetota; class Actinomycetes; order Mycobacteriales; family Mycobacteriaceae; genus Mycobacterium; species Mycobacterium komossense. The sequence goes on from NZ_JACKTY010000033.1 coordinate 380,845, forward strand.
TCGGTGTCCATCACGTTGGACCGCACGGTGCAAAACGCCGCTCAGATGGCAGTCAACGGCCAGGGCCGCAAGGCGATGATGGTGGTCATCAAGCCATCGACCGGCGAGATCCTGGCCGTCGCGCAGAACGCGGCCGCCGATGCCGACGGACCGGTGGCCACCAACGGTCTCTACCCGCCGGGGTCGACGTTCAAGATCATCACCGCAGGCGCGGCGATCGATCGCGCGATGGCATCACCCAACACCCTGCTGCCCTGCCCGGGCACCATCGACATCGGTCAGCGGACCATCCCGAACTACGACAACTTCGACCTGGGCACCGTCCCGATGTCCAAGGCGTTCGCCAATTCGTGCAACACCACGTTTGCCGAGCTGGCCAGCCGGATGCCGCCGACCGCGCTGACGGTCGCGGCTTCCCAGTACGGAATCGGGCCGGACTACCAGATCGACGGGATCTCCACGATCTCCGGTTCGGTGCCGCCTACCGTGAACCTCGCCGAACGCACCGAGGACGGCTTCGGACAGGGCAAGGTCCTGGTCAGTCCGTTCGGCATGGCGCTGGCGGCGGCGACGGTGGCAGCGGGAAAGACGCCGACACCTGAGCTCATCATCGGTAAGCCGACCGGTGTCACCGGTGATCGCCCGCAGATCAGCCCCGACATGCTCGACGGGCTCCGGTCGATGATGCGGCTGGTGGTCACCAACGGCACCGCCAAGGACATCGCCAGCGAGGGCGACGTGCACGGAAAGACCGGTGAGGCCGAGTTCGAGGGTGGTTCACACGCCTGGTTCGCCGGCTATCGCGGCGACATGGCGTTCGCCGCGCTCATCGTCGGGGGCGGTAGTTCCGAGTATGCAGTCCGGATGACCAAGCAGATGATGGACAGCATGCCCGACGCGTACCTCGCCTGACGGCGCTGGATTGGCGCGCCTGGCGGTAAATTGAGAAGCGCCATGACCGGAATCGATGAGACCGCCGCGATGCGGGTATCTGATGCCGACCGCAACGGAACCCTGCGCCGGCTGCATAACGCCGTCGCGCTCGGTCTGATCGATATCGGCGAGTTCGAGGAGCGCTCGGCGCGGGTCTCGCAGGCGCGACTGCATTCCGAGCTCGACACGCTGGTCGGCGACCTGCCGGGGCCAGGCGCGATCGTCACCTCAGCCACCGACCGGGTGGAACTGCGTGGCGTGCTCGGCTCACTCAAACGGCACGGTGAATGGATCGTGCCGACCCGGCTGGCCCTGGTCCGACGAATGGGGTCGGTCGAGCTGGATCTCACGAAGGCCCGCTTCGCCGGTCCGATCGTCGTGATCGAACTGGATCTTCGCGTCGGCGGGCTGGAGCTGCGGCTGCCCGAGGGAGCCAGTGCGTCCATCGACGATGTCGAGGTCATCGTCGGCAGCGCTCGAGACCACCGCAAGAATGCGCCCGCCGAAGGCACCCCGCACGTGATCCTGACCGGCAAGGTGGTGTGCGGGTCGGTGGAAATCCGCGGGCAGCGAAAGCCCTGGCTCAAAAAGGTTTAGCAAGTAGCCCGGGCCGAGTCGTCGACTCGGCCGCGTCGACGACTCGACGTTCCCGTTACGCTGGCTGCATGTCTGTTCGCACCGCCCTGCGCGCCGGTGAGCTGTCGCCGACGCTGCCGGTTCCCAAGTCCATTCCCCGCCCCGAATATGCGTGGAAGCCGACGGTCGCCGAAGGTTCCGAACCGTGGGTGCAGACACCCGAGGTAATCGAGAAGATGCGCGTCGCCGGCCGGATCGCGGCGGGTGCGCTCGCAGAGGCCGGTAAAGCCGTGGCACCCGGCGTGACGACGGATCACCTGGACCGCGTCGCGCACGAGTACATGCTCGACCACGGCGCCTACCCGTCGACACTGGGATACAAGGGCTTCCCGAAGTCGTGCTGCACGTCGCTCAACGAGGTCATCTGCCACGGCATCCCGGACTCGACCGTGGTGCAGGACGGAGACATCGTCAACATCGACGTGACGGCCTATATCGACGGCGTGCACGGCGACACCAACGCGACGTTCCTGGCAGGTGACGTCTCTGAGGAGCACCGGCTGCTCGTTGAGCGCACACACGAGGCCACGATGCGCGCGATCAAGGCGGTCAAGCCTGGCCGGGCCCTGTCGGTGGTCGGCCGCGTCATCGAGGCGTACGCAAACCGGTTCGGCTACACCGTGGTTCGCGACTTCACCGGCCACGGCATCGGCACTACGTTCCACAACGGCCTGGTCGTGTTGCATTACGACCAGCCCGCGGTCGACACCATCATCGAGCCAGGGATGACGTTCACCATCGAGCCGATGATCAACCTGGGCTCGCTGGACTATCAGATCTGGGACGACGGCTGGACCGTCGTCACCAAGGACCGTAAGTGGACCGCGCAGTTCGAGCACACGCTGGTCGTGACCGACAGCGGTGCGGAAATCCTCACACTGGTGTGAGCGGCGGTGCATTGCTGGTTGCCGGGACCACCTCGGACGCCGGCAAATCGATGGTGGTGGCCGGCTTGTGCCGACTGCTGGTGCGCAAGGGAATTCGGGTGGCGCCGTTCAAAGCGCAGAACATGTCCAACAACTCGATGGTGACCGCTGATGGTGGTGAGATCGGGCGCGCGCAGGCAATGCAGGCGCGTGCGGCCGGCCTGGCGCCCAGTGTCCGGTTCAACCCGATTCTGCTGAAGCCGGGCAGTGACCGCAGCTCGCAGCTCGTCGTGCGGGGTGTGGTTGCCGGAACGGTCCGGGCGGCCGATTACATGCAGCACCGGGCGCATCTGTCGGCGGTGGTGGCTGACGAATTAGCCGGGCTGCGTGCCGAATTCGACGTGGTCGTCTGCGAGGGCGCGGGTTCGCCTGCCGAAATCAACCTGCGTGCAACCGATCTGGCCAATATGGGGCTGGCCCGCGCGGCGGATCTGCCGGTGATCGTCGTCGGGGACATCGACCGCGGGGGTCTGCTGGCGCATCTGTTCGGGACTGTGGCAGTGCTAGAACCCGCTGACCAGGCGCTCATTGCGGGCTTCGTGGTGAACAAGTTCCGCGGAGACCCCGCACTGCTGGCACCGGGCCTGGAACAGTTGGAAGCGTTGACGGGCCGGCCCACCTACGGAGTGGTGCCCTACGCCGACGAACTGTGGCTCGACACCGAGGATTCCGTGTCGGTGTTGGCCAACCGGGTGGTCGGCGTGCCCCGGCCGCCGATCGGAGAACAGTGGTTGCGGGTCGCCGCCGTACGGCTGCCGAGGATCTCAAACTCCACCGACATCGAGGCACTGGCCTGTGAGCCGGGTGTGTTGGTGCGCTGGGTCGAGGACGCCGCCGAACTCTCCGACGTCGACATCGTCGTTATCCCCGGCACCAAAGCGACCGTGTCTGATCTCGGTTGGCTGCGTGATCGCGGACTGGACGCCGGCATCGTCGCGCATGCCGAGGCGGGCAAACCCGTCCTCGGGATCTGCGGGGGATTCCAGATGATGTGCCGCCAGATCGAGGACGCTGTCGAGCACGGGGCGGGTCCGGCCCGCGTCGCGGGGCTTGCCATGCTCGACGCGGATATCGAATTCGCACCGGCAAAGACGCTGTGCCACTGGGAAACCCCGCTGTCGGGCTATGAGATCCACCACGGACAGGTCCGGCGCAGCGCCGAGAGCGACTGGTCTGGGGTGGGTCTGGTGCGCGGCAGCAGCTTCGGCACCCATTGGCACGGGCTGCTCGACAACAACGGATTCCGCCGCGACTGGCTGACCGCGGCCGCCGCCGCGGCGGGCCGGGCGGGTTTCGTCGTCGCACCCGACACCGACGTCCCGCGCCGGCGCGACACCCAGCTCGACGCGATGGCGGATCTGCTCGCAGCGCACCTGGACATGGCGGCTATTTCGGGCCTGATCGACAATGGTGCGCCGTCGAGGCCGACGGTGACCACGGGTCTGCTCGGTAGCCTGGACCAGTGAAGAGCACCGTCCTTGCCGCCTTGGCCGCCGTTGCTGTGCTCGGCCTGTCCGGGTGTTCGACGATCGTCTCCGGGACTCCCACCTGGCCGGGTGCCCGCCTCGAGAAGGTGCTGCTGACGCAGGCCGATTTCCCCGCCGGTGTGCAGTACGACCGGATCACCGAAGATCCCGGCGTGCCCGACGGAGCGGCCGGACCGCCTGCGATGTTGTCCAAACCCGAAGGGTGCTCCAACGGTTTCACCGACGTCATCGCCGGATCCGCGGAGCGCGGGCCGGGCAGCGCGGCCAAATACAGCGTCAGCTATGACGGAGCCAGGATGTTGATGACCGTGCTGTCCTGGCATCTCGACCTCGACCAACTGGCGGCGACGGCCGCGCGGTGCGAGACCTTCAAGACATACTTCGATCCGATGTCGCCCGGCATCCCGATCGTCACCACCAAACTTCCGTCCGGTGACGGGGAGCTGGTCTACCAGCAGACGATGACGATCGGCAAGCAGGACAACAGCATTTTCATGTCGTTCGCCAACGTGGGCACGATGGCAGTCTTCGGCATCGCGTTGCCCACCGAGAATCCGACGATCCCAGTCAAAGGGGCACTGCCGCAAACCTTTCTGGATACGGTTCGCAAACAGACCGACCGGATTCGATCGTCCTGAGCGAACACGCCCCGAGATCAGAGGGAATGCCTGTAGCGTGGCCAAATGCCTTCGACGTTGATGACTGTCGACGGGTTCCCGATCCAGATTGACGTCACCGGTCCGGAGAAGGGGCCTGCCGTGGTTCTGCTCGGCGCCGCACAACAAGCGGTCGCGTCGTATGAGTCCGTATGCCAGCGGCTCCACACCGCGTCACTGCGGACGGTGGTGATCGCGCCCGATCGCAAGTTGACCGCTAAATCGGTGATCGGTGTGCTCGACGCGGTGGGAGTGCGTTGGGCGGTGCTGGTGGGCGACCGCGGGGGCGCCGAGCTGGCTTGGGACCTGGCCGCCACCCGACTCGACCGGTTCACCGGGCTGGTGGTGGTCGACCGCGGCCACCCGAAGGTGCCCGACCAGAACGGCGCCGTTCGTGATGAGCACTGCCCGCCGGTGGAGATGAACACCACCGCGCTGGTCAGCAGTCCGGCGGCGCGGACGGTCGCTCAAGCAAGCCAGCGGTATGTCTACGGTGATTTCCGGTTGGTGGATCTGCTCGGCCGGCGCAACGCTGCGGAATCGACGGCGCAGCTGGCCAGCGAGATCGTGCTGCGCACCAGCACCTGGTAGCTCTGCGCTAGTCCTGCGCCTGCGCGGGAGTCCAGGCAGGTGCCAGGCCGGGCTGGCCGGGGAACAGGAAATCGACGAAGGCCGCCGCGGTCGGCTGCGGTTCGTGATTCGCCAGGCCGGGACGTTCGTTGGCCTCGATGAATACGTACTCCTCGCCGGCAACGTCCGGTACCAGTAGGTCGATCCCCGTCACCGGGATCCCGATGGCCTCGGCGGCGGTGACCGCCACCCGGCACAACTCAGGGTTCACATCGGCGGTGACATCGTGGATGGTGCCACCCTGGTGCAGATTCGCGGTCCGGCGCACGCGCAGCCGGACACCTTCGGGAAGCACGTCGTCGTAGGACCAGCCGCCGTCCTTGACGGTGCCCTCGGTGACCTCGTCGAGGGGGATGACCGACTCACCACCGGTGGCTGCCGAGCGGCGCCGGCTCTGGGCTTCGATGAGTTCCAGGACGGTGTGCTTACCGGTGCCGATGACTTCGGCGGGCAGGCGCAGCGCGGCAGCGACCACCTTGCCGTCGATAACGACCAGTCGCAGATCCTCACCGGCGGCTCGCTGTTCGATCAGCACCTGGGGGTGTTGCTCGCGAGCCCGGGCCAGTGCGGCGTCGAGCTCGTCGGGCCCAGATATCCCGACGGTGATGCCCTTCCCCTGTTCGCCGCGGGTGGGTTTGACCACGACATCGCCCACCTCGGCCAGGAATTCGTGGTCGCCCTCGTCGAACGTGGCCAACCGGCCGCGCGGGACCACGACACCCGCCTCGCTGACGATGCGGCGGGTCAGGCGCTTGTCGTCGCAGCGACTCATCGCCACGGCCGAGGTGTATTCGGACAGCGACTCGCGGGTGATGACGCTGCGGCCGCCGTTGGACAGCCGCATCTCACCCGTCTCGGCGTCGATCACCTCGACCCGGATGCCGCGGCGCAGGGCCTCGTCGGCGATGATCCGCGAATACGGGTTGAGATCGTCGACCGTCTCGGGGACCGGGGTGAACAGCGACTCGTTGATGGCGTTCTTGCGCTTGACCGCGAGCACCGGGACACGGGCGAAGCCGAGCTTCTCGTAGAGCGCGATGGCTGCCGCATTGTCATGCGCGACAGACAGATCCAGGTAGGCACGGCCGCGCTCGCGGTAGATGTCACCGAGCGTCCGGGTGAGGCTTTCGCCGACACCGGGCAGGTTGGCCGCCGGGTCGACGGCGAGTGTCCAAAGGCTGGAGCCCTGCTCGGGATCGGCGAAGAGCAGTTCGTGGTCGACGCCGGTGACGGTGCCGATGACGGTGCCGTCATCGACGCGGGTCGCGACCAGATAGTCGACGGCGCCGGCGGTGGTGTGGTTGTCCCAGATGACGTCGCTGGGCGCGGGAACCATCCCGCAGCGGACGTAGACGCGGTTCATGGCGTCGGCGTCGCCGGCACTGTTGAGGGTCCGGACCTCGAAGCCGACCGGCGCCTTGGCCGGTTGCGGCTGGTCATCGGTGAATCGCAGCCGGTAGGTGTGGCTGGGGTCGATGAACAACTCGTGTGGTGCCATGGCGACCAGCACATGCGACTCGCGGGCGTAGATGCAGATATCGCGGCGGCCCGGTCCCTCCCGGCGCAGGGCTTCGGCCAGCTCTACGGGGTCGGCGAAGGTCTGGCCGAAAATCAGTCGGCCCCAACCGAGTTCGAGTTCGACGTTGTTGGCCATGGCATCGACGAGGTGCTGCGGCGACGCGTCATGCAGGCTGAGGGTGATGGCCTCCGTCGGTTCGCTCACGCGGCCGGCCCGGTGATGCCGTGCCGCTGCAGCCACAACTCCAGCAGCGCGATCTGCCACAGTTCGTTACCGCGTAACGGGGTCAGGCGTCCGTTCGGATCGTCCAGCAGCTGCTCGACCGCTTGCGGCCGGAACAGGCCGCGTTCCTTGGCCGCGGGTGCGTACAGCGCGTCGCGGACGAGTTCGAGGTAGGGGCCCTCGAGGTGAGTCAGGGCCGGCACCGGGAAGTAGCCCTTCGGGCGGTCGATGACGGACGACGGAATCACCCTGCGCGCAGCCTGTTTCAGGACACCCTTGCCGTCGTAGGCGGTTTTCAGCCCGGGTGGGCAGGTGGCGGCCAGTTCCACCAGTTCGTGATCGAGGAACGGCACGCGACCTTCCAGGCCCCAGGCCATCGTCATGTTGTCGACACGTTTGACGGGGTCGTCCACCAGCATCACCGTGGTGTCCAGGCGTAACGCCCGGTCCACCCCGGTTTCGGCGCCGGCGCGGGCGAAATGCTCGGTGACGAAGCGGCCGCTCGGGTCGTCGGCGGCGCCGTAACCGGTGAGCGCGCCGACACCGGACTGGTCGCGATCGAAGAACGCCGAGCGATATGCCGCTACCGAGCCGTCGAGGCTCGCGGCCGCCGGTTCACCCATCGGGGGATACCAGTGGTAACCGGCGAACACCTCGTCGGCGCCCTGCCCGGACTGCACCACCTTGACGTGCCTGGCGACTTCCTCACTGAGCAGGTAGAAGGCGACGCAATCGTGGCTGACCATGGGTTCGCTCATCGCCCCGATCGCGCCGTCGAGCGCAGGCAGCATGCGGGCGGTGTCGATGCGGATCTGATGGTGATCGGTGCCGAACTCCTTGGCGACGATGTCCGACCAAACGAACTCGTCACCGGCGACGCCGCCCACCGACTCGAAGCCGATGGAGAAGGTTTTGAGGTCGCTCTGTCCGGCTTCGGCGAGCAGGCCGACGATCAGGCTGGAGTCGACGCCGCCCGAAAGAAGGCAGCCGACGGGCACGTCGGCCACCAGGCGACGTTCGACCGCGCGCCGAAGCGAGTCGAGAACCGCATCCTCCCAGTCGCTCTCGGTCCAGTCGGTGCGCTCGTCGTGCCGGGTGAACTCCGGCGCCCAGTAGGTGATCTCGGTGCGTCGGCCATCCGGTTCGAAGGCGATGAGTGAACCCGGCGGCACCTTCTTGACCCCGCGCAGGATGGTCTGCGGCGGCGGCACGACCGAATGGAAGCTGAGGTAATGGTTGAGGGCGATTGGGTCGATGCGGGTATCGACGCCTCCGCCGGCGAGCAGCGCGGGCAGCGACGAGGCGAAGCGGACCCGGTTCGCATCCTCGGTCAGGTACAGCGGTTTGATGCCGAGCCGGTCGCGGCCGAGCAGCACGCGGCCGCTGTCGCGCTCGACGATGGCGAAGGCGAACATCCCGTGGAGGCGATCGACGAATCGGTCACCCCAGCGGTGATAGGCCTTGAGCAGCACCTCGGTATCGCTGTGGGAGAAGAAGCGGTACCCGTGGGTGATCAGTTCGGAGCGGAGGTCTTCGTAGTTGTAGATGCAGCCGTTCCAGCAGACCGCAAGGCCGAGCTCGGCGTCGATCATCGGCTGCGAGCCTGCTTCGGACAGATCGATGATCTTGAGCCGCCGGTGCCCCAGCGCCACCCGGCCCTGCGACCACACCCCGGCACCGTCGGGCCCGCGCGGGACCATCACGTCAACCATCGCCGCTACCGCGGTGACGTCGGGCATTCGGCCGTCGAGGCGTACCTCGCCGGTAGCTCCACACACGTTTTCGACCCTACCCTCGACGACAGTTCGGACTTTTGCCGTCGTTAATTACCCGTGGGCGGAGAGGTCAAACCCTTCGGCCGGTTCAGAGATGCCCGTCACAGTCCTGATGACAGAAAAGACCGCGCCCCTCGGCCGGAGGGCACGAGGGGCGCGGGACCCAGCCTTGCGGCGGGCCTATACCTATAGCTGATACCTGTAGCCGGCGGAGTTAGGAGACGCCCTCCAGTGATTCGCCCGACGCGTCCACCTGCTTGATCGGGCCCGTGAACCAGTTCTTCACCGACACGTGCCAGTAGATGAAGAGCAGGATCAACACGGCGCCGACCAGCAGCGGCGTGTAGTTCACGTACTTCCATTCGAAACTGGGATCCCAGGGTGCGCCGCTGATCGACGTCGGGAACATCGCGATGATCGACGTCACGATGATCTCGATCAGTGCGACCGGGGCCATCCACTTGTGATGACCGCGCAGGTTCCACTTGCCGACCGGGAACGCGTCGCCGGCCTTCCAGCGGTAGTAGATCGGTACCGCGAAGCACAGGTAGAGGCCCACCACGCCGATGGAGACAACCGCGAAGAAGGCGACCGGCACCGGGGCACCGTTGATGTCGACCTCGACCAATGCCGGCAGCGTGATGATCGCGGCGATCGTCGCGGTCACGATGACCGCGTTGGCCGGCACCCGTTTGGCGCTGAGCTTCGACCACAGTTGATGGCCGGGCACCGCGCGGTCGCGGCTGAAGGCGAACAGCATGCGCGACGCGCTGGTCTGGCATGCGGTGGTGCAGAACAGCTGACCGGCGGTCGAGATCAGCAGCACGATGGCGACCCACTTCGAGTCCATCGCCTGAGTGAAGATCGTGGCCACCGCGCCGCCGCCTGCGGTCACCCCGTCGACGTCCTGGACGGCGAACAGGAAGGTCAGCAGCAGGATCCAGCCACCGATCGCGGAGTAGAAGATCGAGCGCCAGATGCCCTTGGCGGCGCCGTCGGCCGCGCTCTTGGTCTCCTCGGACAGGTGCGCCGAGGCGTCGTAGCCGGTGATCGTGTACTGCGTCAGAATCGCCGACATCGGGAGAACGAACAGCAGGAAGGTCAGGCCCGACGTCGAACCGCCGAAAAAGCCGGTGTTGTTGACCGTGGTCGCGAACACCGTCGAGAAGCTGGCGTGCTGTGCGGGGATGGCCCACAGGATCACGATGACCGCTGCCGCACCGGCGACGTGCCACCACACCGAGATGTTGTTGATCACGGCCAGCAGATGCGAGGAGAAGATGTTGATGACCGCGACGATCACCAGGATGATCAGGAACAAGATGAAGGTGCGGGTCAGGCTGTAGCCGGCCAGCCAGCTTTCGCTGAAGGTGCCCAGCGTCAGGTCCAGGAACGTGGCGCTGCCGTAGGCGACGGAGGCCAGGATGGCGATCAGGCCGACCAGGTTCAGCCAGCCGGTGTAGAAGCCGGCCTTCGGGCCGCCGAGTTTGGCTGCCCACCAATAGATTCCGCCGGAGGTCGGGAACGCCGAGACCAACTCGGACATACAGAGCCCGATGACCAGGATGAAGGCCGAGATGATGGGCCAGCCCCAGGCGATCGCCGCCGGGCCGCCGTTGTTCCAGCCCAGCCCGAACGAGGTGAAGCAGCCGGCCAGGATCGAGATGATCGAGAACGAGATGGCGAAGTTGGAGAAGCCTGACCAGGAGCGGTGCAGCTCCTGCGTATAACCGAGCGACGCGAGATGTGCCTCGTCGTCATCCAGAATTTCGTGACCCTCGGGCACGGTAGTTCCCTTCTTTTCAGGGCCTGCAAGGCCGTCAAAGCCCAAACCGGTGCCCCCACCGACGGGCCGCCTACTGCATAGGGACAATAGAGTGCTATTGGTCTGGTGTCCTACCTTTGGAGTGACGGTTGTGTAAATCTGTCCTGGGGAGACGCCGTCGTGCGATATCCAATGGTTGACTTCTCGTCTATCGGTCCACGAGGGAGTGCGCATGACACCGAGTAAGAATCGCGGGATGTTATCTCTGTCCGAGCTCGAACAGCTGGTCGCCACCGGCGACATCGACACCGTCATCGTGGCGTTCACCGATATGCAGGGTCGGCTCACGGGCAAGCGGATCTCGGCCAGGCTGTTCGTCGAGGACACCGCGTCACACGGCGCCGAGTGCTGTAACTATTTGCTCGCCGTCGACGTCGATATGAACACCGTCGACGGCTACGCCATGTCCAGCTGGGAAGCCGGTTATGGCGATATGGTCATGACGCCCGACTTCTCCACGCTGCGCCTGCTGCCGTGGCTGCCCGGTACCGCGATGGTGACGGCCGATCTCGGCTGGGACGACGGTCGGCCCGTGGTACCCGCGCCGCGCAGCATCCTGCGCACCCAGTTGGACCGACTGGCCGACCGTGGAATGGGCGCTGTCGCCGCCACCGAACTCGAGTTCATGGTCTTCGACACCGGCTACCGCGACGCGTGGGCCAAGAGATACCGCGATCTGACCCCGGCCACCGACTACAACATCGACTACGCGATGTTGGCGTCGACCAGGATGGAGCCCCTGCTGCGCGATATCCGTGTCGGCATGGAAGGCGCCGGCATGTACTGCGAGGGGGTCAAGGGCGAGTGCAATCTCGGCCAGCAGGAGATCGGGTTCCGCTACGCCGACGCACTGGTCACCGCCGACAACCATTCGATTTACAAGAACGGCGCCAAAGAGATCGCCGACAAACACGGCAAGAGCCTGACGTTCATGGCGAAATACGATGAGCGCGAGGGCAACAGCTGCCATATCCACATTTCTTTCCGCGGCACCGACGGCTCGGCGGTGTTCGCCGACTCCGGCGAGCCATTCGGTATGTCGAAGATGTTCCAGCACTTTGTGGCGGGCCAAGTGGCGACGCTGCGCGAGCTGACGCTGTTCTACGCCCCGAACATCAACTCCTACAAGCGTTTTGTCGAAGGTAGCTTCGCCCCGACCGCGGTGGCGTGGGGGCTGGACAATCGGACGTGTGCGCTGCGGGTGGTCGGGCACGGTCACGGGATGCGAATGGAGTGCCGCGCGCCGGGAGGTGACGTCAACCAGTATCTGGCCGTCGCCGCGCTGATCGCCGGCGGCCTGCACGGCATCGACCAGCAACTCGAATTGCCCGAACCCTGCACCGGTAACGCATATGTCAGCGGCGCCGATCGCCTTCCGACCACCCTCGGCGAAGCGGCCGAGCTGTTCGCGGCGTCGAGTGTTGCGCGCGAAGCTTTCGGCGACGAGGTCGTCGCGCACTACCTCAACAATGCGCGAGTCGAGCTCGCGGCCTACAACTCGACGGTCACCGATTGGGAGAGGATGCGCGGTTTTGAGCGGCTCTGATTTCCCCCCCCAGGGGCGGCCCGTTGTGGGCCTCACCACTTACCTTCAGCCCGCGCAAACCGGGGTCTGGAACGTACGTGCCAGTTTTCTGCCGGCGATCTACCTCGAAGGTGTGACGCTGGCCGGCGGCATTCCGCTACTGCTGCCGCCCCAGCCTGTCGATGCCGAGATCGCAGCGAGGGTGCTCGGCAGCGTCGATGCGTTGGTGCTCACCGGCGGGCGCGACGTCGACCCGGCCAGCTACGGCCAGGAGGCGCTGCCGACCACCGACGAACCGGCGCGCGATCGCGACGCCTGGGAGTTCGCCCTGGTCAAGGAAGCGCTGCAGCGTGGGTTGCCGATCCTCGGAATCTGCCGTGGTGCACAGATTCTCAACGTCGCACTGGGTGGCACACTGCATCAGCACCTGCCCGATATCGTGGGCCACGGCTGGCACCAGGCCGGCAACGCCGTGTTCAACACGTCGGCCATCCAGACGGTTCCCGGCACGCGGCTGGCGTCGCTGATCGGTGAGTCGACCGATGCGCAGTGCTATCACCACCAGGCCATCGCCGAGTTGGGGCAGGGGCTGATCGCCAGCGCCTGGGACCACGACGGTGTGGTCGAAGCCATCGAGAAGATCTCAGAGAAATCCGGCGACCAGTTCGTTCTCGCGGTGCAGTGGCATCCCGAGGAAAGACTCGACGATCTGCGACTGTTCGCGGCCGTGGTGCAGGCCGCCTCGGCGTACACATCAGGAAAGGTTCACGCTTGAGTACTTCAACCCTCATCAATCCCGCCACCGAGGAAACACTGCGGACCGTCGAGCTACTCGACGTGCCGGCAGTCGACGACGCGGTGGTTCGTGCCCGTGGCGCGCAGAAGGCGTGGGCCGCATTGACTCCGGCCGAACGCGCCGCCGGACTGCGGGCGTTCGCCGCCGAGGTGGACGCCCATATCGACGAACTCGCAGCGCTGGAGGTCGCCAACTCCGGGCATGTGATCGGCAACGCGGAATGGGAGGCCGGGCACGTCCGCGACGTGCTGCAGTACTATTCGGCCAGCCCGGAACGCCTGTCCGGCAAGCAGATTCCGGTGGCCGGTGGCTTGGACGTGACATTCAACGAGCCGATGGGCGTCGTCGGGGTCATCGCCCCGTGGAACTTCCCTATGACGATCGCGTCGTGGGGCTTTGTGCCCGCGCTGGCCGCCGGCAACGCCGTGCTGGTCAAGCCGGCCGAGATCACCCCACTGACGACGATGCGCCTGGCCGAACTCGGGCTTGCAGCCGGCCTGCCCGACGGCCTGTTCCAGGTGCTGCCCGGTAAGGGATCGGTGGTGGGGGAGCGCTTCATCACCCATCCCGACATCCGCAAGATCGTCTTCACCGGGTCAACCGAGGTCGGTATCAAGGTGATGGCCGGCGCCGCCGCCAACATCAAGCGCGTCACCCTGGAGCTCGGCGGCAAGAGCGCCAACATCATCTTCGACGATTGCGATCTGGAGAAGGCTGCCGCGACGGCTCCGTACGGAGTGTTCGACAACGCCGGCCAGGATTGCTGTTCACGCAGCCGGATCCTGGTGCAGCGCAACGTCTATGACAGGTTCATGGAGCTGTTCGAACCCGCCGTCAAGGGCGTCGTGGTTGGCGACCCGGGCGCGCGCGAGACCGAAATGGGCCCGTTGGTATCCAAAGGACATTTCGATTCCGTCTCGTCCTACGTGCCCGACGACGCGCCAGTCGCGTTCCGCGGTTCGGCGCCGTCGGGCCCCGGCTACTGGTTCCCGCCCACCGTCCTGACCCCGTCGCGCACCGATCGCACCGTCACCGAAGAGATCTTCGGACCCGTCGTGACGGTGCTGCCGTTCGATGACGAAGCTGATGCGATCACGTTGGCCAACGACAGCGAGTACGGTCTGTCCGGTTCCATCTGGACCGACAACCTCTCGCGTGCCCTTCGGGTCTCGCGGGCCGTGGAATCGGGCAACCTCAGCGTGAATTCGCATTCCTCGGTGCGTTACAGCACGCCGTTCGGCGGGTTCAAACAATCGGGCCTCGGGCGCGAGCTCGGTCCGGATGCACCCCTGCATTTCACGGAAACCAAGAACGTGTTCTTTGCAATCTCGGAAGGAAATTAGGTGGACAAGGTAGATCTGACGCAGCGGCTCGCAGGCAGGGTCGCGGTGATCACCGGCGGCGCCAGCGGGATCGGGCTGGCAACGGCCAAGCGGATGCGAGCCGAGGGCGCGACCATCGTCATCGGCGACATTGACCCCGCCACCGGCAAGACTGTCGCCGAGGAGCTCGAGGGGTTGTTCGTGCCCGTCGACGTATCCGACCAGGATGCCGTTGACAACCTGTTCGACACGGCGGCACAGAGTTACGGCAAGGTCGACATCGCGTTCAACAACGCGGGCATTTCGCCTCCGGATGACGACCTGATCGAAAACACCGAACTGCCGGCGTGGCAGCGGGTGCAGGACATCAACCTCAAGTCCGTCTACCTGTGCTGCCGCGCGGCGCTTCGGCACATGGTGCCCGCCCAGAAGGGGTCGATCATCAACACCGCGTCGTTCGTCGCGGTCATGGGGTCGGCGACATCCCAGATCTCCTACACCGCCTCCAAAGGTGGGGTGCTGGCGATGTCGCGGGAATTGGGTGTGCAGTTCGCGCGCCAGGGCATCCGGGTCAACGCGCTGTGCCCCGGGCCGGTCAACACTCCGCTGCTACAGGAACTGTTTGCCAAGGACCCGGAGCGGGCGGCCAGACGACTGGTGCACATCCCGCTGGGACGGTTCGCACACCCCGAAGAATTGGCGGCGAGCGTCGCCTTCCTGGCCAGCGACGATTCGTCGTTCATCACCGGATCGACGTTCCTGGTCGACGGCGGTATCAGCTCTGCCTACGTGACACCGCTGTAAGGGGTCTCGATGTCGGCCGATCCGGACGATGTTTCTTCAGCGGAAGCCAGCTCGGCCCTGCTGCGTCCGGTGCGGCCCGGCAACGCCTTCGAGGACACCGTCGAGCGGTTGCTGCAGACGATCCGGCTCGGGGTGATCCGGCCCGGGGAGTCTCTGCCGCCCGAACGCGAACTCGCCACCCGGCTCGGGGTCAGTCGTGACACTGTCCGCGAGGCCATCAGGTCGTTGGCCGACGCGGGCTATCTGGTGGCGCGTCGCGGCCGCTACGGCGGAACGTTCCTGGCCGAGGAGCTACCGGCGCACACCCACGGTGCCGAGGGGGTCAGTCGAGAAACCATCGACGACTCGCTGCGGTTACGGGAAATCCTCGAAGTCGGTGCGGCACGGATGGCGGCCACCCGGACGTTGGCCGCCGCCGAGCGGGAGGAACTGTGGTCGAGGCTGGGCGATGTGCGCGATGCCAAGCTCGACGACTACCGCCGCCTCGATTCTCGGCTGCATCTGGCCATCGCCGAGGCGGCCGGCTGCCCGTCACTGGTGCCGCTGGTCGCCGAGAACCGGATGCGGCTCAACAGCCTGTTGGACCAGATCCCGCTGTTGTCGCGCAATATCGCCCACTCCGACGAACAACACGAGGCGATTGTGATGGCCATTCTGGCCGGTGACGGCGATGCCGCCGCCGCGGCGATGCGTGCGCATGTCGCAGGCTCGGCCGCACTGCTGCACGGGTTCCTCGACTGAAGCCACTGGCAGGGAATTTCCAGCATCCGGCAATAGCATTCGGCGCGTGGGCATCCTTCTCAAGGCTGGCGCCCTGGTCTTGGCGTTGCTGCCCATTGGAGTCGGTTCGGCAGGAGCTGATCCGCTCCCCGTGGCCGACGTCAGCCAGTCGGCTGACACCGATGACGGCTGGCACCTGAGCGCCGCGCTGACCAGTATGACGATCAACTCCGTGCCCAATATGGCGGCGACCGCGTTCACCAGGGAGGGCTTCGTCAGCGGTAAGGCGATCGCGACCATCGACGGCAACGGCGCCATCCCGGTGAATTCGGGGCTGCTGGTCTTCGGATTGCAGCTGGGCTGTCAGATCGACCTCAGCGAGGGCGGCAGCATCAGCGGCGGTGGCGACGCCGGCATCGGGCTCGGGCTGGGCAATGTCGTCACCAACGACACCACCGGTCCGTACGCCGAGATCAACGGAAACGTCTCGGTGAACCTCCTGCCCGGGACCATCACCAACGTGGGACTCGGCACCAAATCTTTGAAGGGCCGTACCGGCGAGATCTCGGTCCACGACGCGCACGTCAAGGTCGATGCGTGCGGCGGTCCGGTGTCCATCCGGATGTTCACCACCGCCAAGATCGACACCGACAAATCCGACGACAGCGTCAACACCTACGGCGACATCCTGACGTTATGACGTGGCGGTGGATGGTGTCGGTGCTGGTCGCGGCGGCGTGCTTCGCGCTGTTGCCAGCGGGCCTCGCCCGGGCGGACTGCACGGTCGCCGGTGATTTCGGTGCCGGTTCCGGCTGCCCGCCTCCGGGTGGCTCGTCGGACTCCGGCGGCGGTGACAGCTGGCCTCCGACCGCGGTGGACTGGCCGCCCGGCGCCGATTCGGGGTCTGACGGCGGTTCCGGCGGTGGGGCCGCTGCTTCGCCGTCCACGGCCCCGACTCCCATCGTGTTGCCCCTGGGGCAGGAAGCGCCGGCAACCAGCATCTCGGAAACGCCGACGCCGATCGTGCCGGTGGGTGCGCCACCGCTGCACTAGATTTCTGGGTATGGACAGTCAAGGGGACGAGGGCAAGGTCGACAAGGCCTCCTCTGCGCTGTCCGATGTCGACATCAGGGGGTGGACGCAGCGTTTCGATCTGCTGTCGGACCCGAACCGTCTGGAAATCCTGCTGGGGCTGCACCGGGCACCCGGGATTTGCGTCGGGGACCTGGCCGCCGCGCTCGGTCGTTCGGAAAATGCTGTCTCGCAGGCGCTTCGGGTGCTACGTGAGCAGGGTTGGGTCACCTCCACGCGAGTTGGCCGGTTGGTCAGCTACCGTCTCGAGGACCATACGGTCCATGACCTGCTCCACTGGATAGGCGCAGCACACGACACATCGCATGAACATCTGGACGACAGGGCAGATAACTCCGAACGTCGCTAGCCTCACAGGCGACCGCGAGGACCCCCGACCCGTTCGTAGTTCCAGCCACCATCGGCCGGCAACTCGACAGTGCGCCGCTCGCGGCGTCCTGGCTGTCAAAGTCGAACTCGGCCGGAAAGAAAGCGCCGCCTCCCAGTCCTCAGGCGGCCCACCGGTGATACCCCGCTCGACCTGCCAGCGCCGGATCTATCGTCTCCTAGTGCCGGCGCGACGGCGGCCACGGCGGTTCACCACACAGCGCCAACAGTGCATTCTCGATCACCTCGGGCAGCGCCGGGTGGATCCAGTACTGCCCGCGGGCCATCTCCTGGCCGCCGAGTCCGAACGTCATCGCCTGCACCAGCGGCTGCAACAGCGACGAGGCCTGATGGCCCATGATATGGGCGCCCAGGATCAGGCCGCTGTCGTCGTCGACGATGATCTTGGCGATCCCGGTGGTGTCCTCCATCGCCCAGCCGTAGGCGACGTCGCCGAAGTCCTGCACCTTGGACTTGACCTTGTATCCTTTTGCCCTGGCTTCGTTTTCGGTCAGACCCACCGTGGCGATCTGGGGATCGGTGAACACCGCCGACGGGACGAACCGGTGATCGGAGGCGACCAGGTTCGGATCGTCCCAGTCTTGGAGCAGATTGTGACGGACCACCCGGGCCTCGTGATTGGCGACGTGCTTGAGCTGGTAATCCGATGACACGTCGCCGAGCGCGAAAATGCCTCTTGCCGTGGTGCGTTGGTATTCGTCGACGACCACCTGGCCGCCGTCGGTGACCTCCACCCCGGCGAGGTGGGCGTCGAGCAGGTCGCCGTTGGGCACCCGGCCGGTGGCGACCAGCACGGTGTCGCAGAACAGCGTCGAACCGTCGTCGAGCTCGACCACGGTTTGCGCACCGTCGCGATGAGCGCCGACCACGGTGCGGTGGCTGCGGATCTCCCACTTCTTGGAAGCGACGTCGGTGAAGCGTTCGCAGATCGTGTCATCGCAGTGGGTCAGCAGCGTGCCGCCCCGGATCACGATCGTGACGCGCGTGCCCAAAGCCGAGAAGACGTGCGCGAACTCGGCCGCGACGAAACCTCCGCCGACGATGACCAGGTGCTCCGGCAGCTCCGGGATCCGCATGATGGTGTCACTGGTGTGAAAGTCGACGCCGCACTGGGCGATTGCGTCCGGCACCATCGCTCGAGAGCCCGCCGCGATCACCACCTTGTCGGAGGTGAACTCGTCACCGGCCTCGGTTTTCAGCAGGTATCTGCCGTCGGGTTGCGTCGCACCGAAGCGGGTGTGGCTGTCGAAGACGGTGACGTTCGGCGTGGAGCGCCGGTACTGCTCACCGCCGATCGCGATCGGGTCGATGCGACCGAAAACCCGAGAGACGATATCGCTCCAGCGGACGCCGTCGAGATGAGCGTCCACACCGTAACGGCCGGCCTCCCTGATGTTCTGGGCGACTTCGGCGGCGTAGACGAACATCTTCGTCGGGATGCAGCCGACGTTGAGGCAGGTACCGCCGAAGGTGCTCTGCTCGCAGATCGCCACCTTCTTGTCGTCGTAGCGCTCGTCGATGATGCTGTTTCCCGAGCCGGTGCCGATGATCGTCAGATCAAAATGTTCCACGTATCACCCTTGTTCGGATTGTGTTGTGCGCTGGTGTTTTTGCGCCTCCAGCTGTCGATCCAGCCAGCGATCGAGCTCGCGGTAAGCGACTGATCGTGATTCCGATACGGACAGGAAGACATCGTGTTTGGCGTCGATGATCGGAGCGACTGTGGTGTGGTTCCCGACGCAGCCGGCCCAGCGGGCGATCTGGTGTACGTCGAGAACCGCGTCCCCGTGCGCGATCGCGTTCGGGTCCGCCGAACCACGAGGTTCGGCGACGCTGTGGTCGGAGCGCAGGATCAGGTTGGGCACCCCGACATCGAGCCCACGGTGCAACCGCGCATGGCCCCGCCTGACGGCGTTGATCCAGCCGAAGGTGACCGGAAACCCGCCGAGCGGCTTCCACGTCAGGTCGTATTCGAACTCGCCGGCGTAGTCGCGGTGCAGGGTGGTGCCGTATCCGCCCGGCGTCGGCTTGCGCACGACTGTCATCTTGCGGACGCGGGCCAGCGCGCGCAGTGCCGCGGAGGTGGGCGCAGCCCGCAGGATCGCCGGCCCCTGGAGATCGAAGAACGGGCTGTTCAAGATCAGGCCGCTGATCCGAAAGACGGCCGTCAGCCCGCGCTGGCGAACCCGGTCCAGCCAAAGCGTGACGATGAGCCCGCCCGCGGAATGCCCGTAGATGTACACCTGTGCCTCGCCGGTCTCCGCGGCGATGACCGTCAGCGCTCGCTCCAGCTCTGCGCCGTAACGGCTGAGGTCGGTGGTGAAATGCGGAGTCTGGCCCTCACGCCAGGAGCGGCCGCATTTGTGCAGGTCCAGTGCGTAGAAGGCGATCCCGCGGTCGGTGAATCGATTGGCGAGCTCGGTGTTGAAGAAGTAGTCGGTATAGCCGTGCACTGCTAGCACTGCGCGCGCCGCACGACCGGAATCGCCCCGGCGCACCAGCGTGGCGACTAGGTCGCCCTCACCATCGGGGTCGGCGCCCAGCTCGATCGTGGTCTGCTGATAGCCGGGCAGGACGTCGGTCTCCCATGCCGTCACTGCTTCACCATAACGGCGGGAGAATACGAGGGTGACGTACGCCTCTCGACTCCCTCGATTAGAGGCAGACCTCACGGGATAGCCTAGTAACTGGTACAACGGCGAGCGCGAAGGACAAACGGACCGGTGTCAGACTCGAATCCCCGCAACACCAAGACCGATGTCGTGCTGATCGGCGCAGGAATCATGAGCGCCACCCTCGGCGCACTGCTGCGACTGGTCGAACCCAACTGGTCGATCACGTTGATCGAACGCCTCGACGGTGCCGCCGCCGAGAGCAGCGATCCCTGGAACAACGCAGGTACAGGCCACTCCGCGCTCTGTGAACTCAACTACACCCCGGAGAAGTCGGACGGCACGATCGACATCACCAAGGCCGTCCACGTCAACGAGCAGTTCCAGGTTTCACGCCAGTTCTGGGCGCACGCCGTCGAAAGAGGTGTGCTGACCGATGTGCGGAGCTTCCTGAACCCGGTCCCGCACGTCAGCTATGTCGAGGGTGCCGACCGCGTCGAGTACCTGCGCAAGCGGCGCGACGCATTGGCGTCCAACCCGCTGTTCGCCACCACCGAGTTCATCGACGACGACACCGAGTTCGCCAAGCGGCTGCCGTTCATGGCGGCCAAGCGCACTTTCGCCAAGCCGGTCGCCCTGAACTGGACCCAGGACGGCACCGACATCGACTTCGGTTCGCTGTCCAAGCAGCTCATCGGATTCGGGGTCCGCACCGGCACCACCGCGTTGTTCGGCCACGAGGTACAGAACCTGTCCCGCCAATCCGACGGAACCTGGACGGTCAAGGT
This sequence comes from Mycolicibacterium komossense, assembly GCF_025822605.1. Lineage (GTDB taxonomy): Bacteria > Actinomycetota > Actinomycetes > Mycobacteriales > Mycobacteriaceae > Mycobacterium > Mycobacterium komossense. The sequence goes on from NZ_JACKTY010000033.1 coordinate 401,500, forward strand.
CCGCAACCGGCGCACCGGTGACACCCGCACCATCACCTCGAGGTTCGTCTTCGTCGGCGCCGGCGGCGATGCGCTGCCGCTGCTGCAGAAGGCCGGGATCGCCGAAGCCAAGGGTTTCGGTGGCTTCCCGGTCGGCGGACAATTCTTGCGCACCTCGAACCCGTTGGTGACCGCAGGCCACAAGGCCAAGGTGTACGGCTTCCCGCCGTTGGGTGCACCGCCGATGTCCGCGCCGCACCTGGATACCAGGATCATCAACGGCAAGGAGTGGCTGCTGTTCGGCCCCTTCGCGGGCTGGTCGCCGAAGTTCCTCAAGCAGGGTCATGTGACCGATCTGCCGCTGTCGGTCAAGCCCAACAACCTGGCGTCGATGCTCGGTGTGGGTCTCACCCAGCTGAGCCTGGTGAAGTACCTGCTGGGTCAGTTGCGGCTCTCGGAAGCAGATCGGGTTGACGCACTGCGCGACTTTGCGCCCAGCGCAATCGATTCCGACTGGAGCCTGTCGGTTGCCGGCCAGCGGGTGCAGGTCATCAAGCCTGCCAAGGGTAAGGGTGGCACCCTGGAATTCGGCACCACGGTGATCGCGGCGGCCGACGGCAGCATCGCGGGCCTGCTCGGCGCGTCGCCCGGTGCGTCCACCGCGGTGCCGGCGATGCTCGATGTCATGCAGCGCTGCTTCGGCGACAAGTTCGAAGGCTGGCAGACCAGCCTGAAGGAGATGATTCCTTCGCTGGGCACCGAATTGTCCAATGAGCCAAAGCTGTTCGACGAGGTGTGGTCGTGGGGCACGAAGGTGCTCGGGCTGCAATCCTCAACCGACGCCGGTGCTGCCGCCCTGGAGGCGGGCCCCGACGGCGCTGCCGCTGCGGCCGCCGCCGAGACCGATGACCCCGAACCCGCGGGCGTCGTGTGACGGTAGCGCTGCGACGCAGCTGGGCCAAGGATCTCGACGCCCGGATGCTCTATGAGCTGTTGAAGCTGCGGGTTGAGGTCTTCGTCGTCGAACAGGCGTGTCCCTACCCGGAATTGGACGGCCGCGATTTGCTGGCCGAGACGCGACACTTCTGGCTGGAGGCACCTGACGGTGAGGTGATCTGCACGCTGCGGCTCATGGAGGAGCACACCGGCGGTTCGAAGGTGTTCCGGATCGGACGGGTCTGCACCAAGCGGACCTCGCGCGGCCAGGGCCACACCTCGCGGCTGCTGCAGGCGGCGATCGCCGAAGTGGGCGACTACCCGTGCCGGATCGACGCTCAGACCTACCTGCAGGAGATGTACAGCCAGCACGGATTCGTCCGCGACGGTGACGAATTCCTCGAAGACGGCGTACCGCATGTCCCGATGCTGCGCCCCGGTGCCCGCCTGGAGGACCACACATGACCTCTCCCGCCGCCGCGCACTATCCATTCAGCGCCATCGTCGGACACGACCAACTGCGGCTGGCCCTGGTGCTGTGTGCGGTGCGGCCCGAGATCGGCGGGGTGCTCATCCGCGGCGAAAAGGGCACCGCCAAATCGACGGCGGTGCGCGCCTTGGCCACCATCCTCGCCGCGGTCGACCAAGACGGTGACGGCGGCCGCCTGGTCGAACTGCCCATCGGTGCCACCGAAGACCGCGTGATCGGTTCGCTGGATCTGCAGAAGGTGCTCCGCGACGGTGAGCACGCCTTCTCGCCAGGCCTGCTGTCGCGTGCGCACCGAGGCGTGCTCTACGTCGACGAAGTCAACCTGCTGCACGATCACCTCGTCGACATCCTGCTCGACGCAGCCGCCATGGGCCGCGTGCACATCGAACGCGACGGCGTCTCGCATTCGCATGACGCCCGCTTCGTGCTGATCGGCACGATGAATCCCGAAGAGGGGGAGTTGCGCCCCCAGCTGTTGGACCGGTTCGGTCTGACTGTCGACGTCCGCGCATCCCGCGACGTCGATGTGCGGACCCGGGTCATTCGGCAGCGGTTGGCCTACGAAGCGGATCCGGTTGGGTTCGCCGCCGGCTACGCCGCCGAGGACGCCGATACCGCCCGCCGGATCGCGGCGGCCCGCGCCCGCGTGGCCGATGTCGTACTACCCGACAGCGAGCTGCGCCGGATCGCGGCGTTGTGTGCGGCCTTCGACGTCGACGGCATGCGGGCGGATCTGGTGGTCGCGCGCACCTCCGTCGCGCACGCGGCCTGGCGTGGCGCCGACACCGTGACCGAGGACGATATCCGGGTGGCCGCGGAACTGGCACTGCCGCACCGCCGCCGACGCGACCCCTTCGACGACCCCGGCCTCGACCAGAGCGCACTCGACGAGGCGCTGTCGCAGGCCAATGAGTCAGCAGAGTCAGAGCCCGAGCCCGATCCGGAACCTGATCCGCCGGGTGGGGGAGAATCGCCGTCTTCATCGGAACGGCTTGAGAGCAAAGAGGATTCGGCGGTCACCGGTGCGGCGCCTCCGGCGAAGTCAAAATCCAGCGGTGCGCCGGCGCCGGTGTTCCGCACCAGGGCGCTGAGCGTGCCGGGTGTCGGCGAAGGTGCGCCGGGACGGCGCTCCCGAGCGCGCAACCGATCTGGTGCGGTCGTCGGGGTCAGCCCGGACGACTCCGGTGACGGTATGCACCTGTTCGCCACCCTGCTGGCGGCCGCGAACCGCTCGACCGGCGCAGGGCCGGTTCGGCCGGCACCGGACGATCTGCGTCGCGCAGTACGGGAAGGCCGCGAAGGCAACCTGGTGATCTTCGTGGTCGATGCGTCCGGCTCGATGGCGGCGCGGGACCGGATGTCCGCCGTCAGCGGCGCTGCGCTGTCGCTCCTGCGGGACGCCTATCAGCGTCGGGACAAGGTCGCCGTGATCACGTTCCGCGGCGACCAGTCCCAGCTGTTGCTGCCGCCGACGTCGTCGGCCTATATCGCCGGTCGCCGGCTTGCGCAGTTCGAGACCGGCGGCAAAACGCCGCTGGCGCAAGGCCTTCTGGCTGCCCGCGACATGGTGGCCAGGGAGAAGGTCCGCGATCGGGGACGACGCAGCCTGGTCGTGATGCTCACCGATGGCCGGGCCACCGGTGGACCTGACCCGTTGGGCCGCAGCCGGACTGCGGCGGCCCTGCTGGTCGCCGAAGGTGCGGCCGCAGTGGTCGTCGACTGCGAAACGTCCTACGTGAAACTGGGTCTCGCCGCGACACTGGCCGGTCAGTTGGGCGCGCCGGTCATGCGACTGGACGAACTGCGGGCGGACAATCTAACCCAGGCGGTGCGCAGCGTCGCCTGACGGGGACGCCGCTTCGTCACGCACGCCGAAACCTCTAAGCTCGCCGAGTGACCGAGAACGCCTACCTCGTCGGAGTGCGACTGGCCGGTAAAAAGGTCGTCGTCGTCGGTGGGGGAACCGTCGCGCAACGGCGACTCGGCCTGCTCATCGCCAACGACGCCGATATCCACGTCATCACCAGGGCTGCCACGCCCGCCGTGGAAGCCATGGGAGATCACAGCCCCAACGTCACCCTGACGCTGCGCGATTACCGCGACGGAGATCTGGACGGCGCCTGGTACGCGATCGCGGCCACCGACGATCCACAGGTGAATGCCGCCATCATCGACGAGGCGGAACGTCGGCGCATCTTCTGCGTCCGTGCCGATATTGCCCGCGAGGGCACCGCCGTCACCCCGGCGTCGTTCGATTACGCCGGCCTGTCGGTCGGCGTACTGGCCGGCGGCGAACACCGTCGCTCCGCGGCGTTCCGGTCGGCGATCCACGAGGCTATGCAGAAGGGGCTGATCGCCACCGAGACCGAGGACAGCCCGGACACCCAGAAAGGGACCGTCGCGCTGGTCGGCGGTGGCCCAGGCGATCCTGAGCTGATCACGGTCCGTGGCCGCCGGATGCTGGCGCGTGCCGACGTCGTCGTCGCCGACCGGTTGGCCCCACCGGAACTGCTTGCCGAATTGCCCCCGCACGTCGAGGTGATCGATGCCGCGAAGATCCCCTACGGCCGCGCGATGGCTCAGGAAGCCATCAACGACGTTCTCGTCGACCGGGCCAAGGCCGGCGCCTTCGTGGTGCGGCTCAAAGGCGGCGATCCGTTCGTGTTCGCCCGCGGTTATGAGGAAGTCCTCGCCTGCGCCGAAGCCGGCATCCCGGTCACCGTTGTGCCGGGTGTGACAAGTGCCATAGCGGTGCCGGAAATGGCCGGAGTTCCTGTCACGCACCGTGCTGTGAATCACGAGTTCGTGGTGGTCAGCGGGCACTTGGCGCCGAATCATCCCGAATCGTTAGTGAATTGGAATGCGCTGGCGGCGATGTCCGGCACCATCGTCTTGCTGATGGCGGTCGAACGCATCGAGCTGTTCGCCGAAGTTCTGCGTGCAGGGGGCCGACCAGCGAATACGCCGGTTGTGGTGGTTCAGCAGGGAACGACGGCCGCGCAGCGGGTGGTGCGCGCCACGCTGGCGGACGCCGCGGAGACGATTCGCGCCGAGGGAATTCGACCTCCGGCAATCATCGTGATCGGGGCCGTTGCGGGACTCTCAGCCGCCTTCGGCACTTAAAAACCTCTTAATATTACTGTAGGGTAGGCCGCTATGACGGCTCTCAATGACTCAGAGCGGGGGGTGCCGGGCGGTGCGGCGGCAAGTCCGCAGCGTGCGCTCCCTGCGCGCCTCGAGGGGTCACCCGGGCAGTCCGGCAAAACCTCTCCCGCATGGCTTCCTTCCCGGCGCTTCATCGCCGCGGTTATCGCAATCGGCGGCATGCAGCTGCTGGCAACCATGGACAGTACGGTCGCCATCGTTGCGCTGCCCAAGATCCAGGACGAGCTCAGCCTCTCCGATGCGGGCCGCAGCTGGGTGATCACCGCGTACGTGCTCACGTTCGGCGGGCTGATGCTGCTCGGCGGGCGCCTCGGCGACACCATCGGCCGCAAGCGCACCTTCATGGTCGGCGTCGCCCTGTTCACGATCGCGTCCGTGCTGTGCGGCGTGGCCTGGGACGAAGCAACGCTGGTCATCGCCAGGCTGCTGCAGGGTGTCGGCGCGGCCATCGCCTCGCCGACCGGCCTTGCGCTGGTGGCGACAACATTCCCCAAGGGCCCGGCTCGTAACGCAGCCACCGCGGTGTTCGCCGCGATGACCGGTGTCGGCTCGGTGATGGGCCTGGTCGTCGGCGGCGCCCTGACCGAGGTCTCGTGGCGGTTGGCGTTCCTGGTGAACATCCCGATCGGGCTGCTGATGCTGTACCTGGCACACAAGACGCTGCGTGAAACCAACAAAGAGCGGATGAAGCTCGACGCCGCGGGCGCCCTGCTGGCCACCATCGGGTGTACCGCCGCGGTGTTCGGCTTCTCGCAGGGGCCGGAGAACGGCTGGTTGACCCCGATCACTCTCGGCTCCGGAGCAATCGCGGCGGTGGCGTTCCTGGCATTCGTCATCGTCGAGCGATCCGCCGAGAACCCCGTCGTACCGTTCAGCCTGTTCCGCGACCGTAACCGGTTGGCGACCTTCGCTGCCGTGTTTCTCGCCGGCGGCGTCATGTTCACGCTCACGGTCACCATCGGCCTGTACGTGCAGGACATCATGGGTTACAGCGCCCTCAAAGCCGGTATCGGCTTCATCCCGTTCGTCATCGCTCTGGGGATCGGGCTCGGCCTGTCTTCGGCCCTGGTCTCCCGGTTCCCACCGCGGATCCTGGTGATCGGCGGCGGTGTCCTGGTGCTGGCCGCGATGCTGTACGGCTCCACGCTCAACGGCGGCATCCCGTACTTCCCGAACCTCGTCATCCCGATCACGGTCGGTGGCCTCGGTATCGGCATGATCGTCGTGCCGCTGATGGTCTCGGCGATCGCCGGCGTCGGCTTCGACCAGATCGGTCCCGTGTCGGCAATCGCGTTGATGCTGCAGAACCTGGGCGGTCCCGTCGTGCTGGCGATCATCCAGGCTGTCATCACGTCGCGGACGCTGTACCTGGGCGGCACCACCGGACCGGTGAAGAACATGAACGAAGCGCAGATGCACGCGCTGGATTCCGGCTACACCTACGGTCTGCTGTGGGTCGCCGCGGTGGCGGTGGTGGTCGGTGCTGTCGCGCTGTTCATCGGCTACACCGCTGAGCAGGTCGGTCACGCGCAAGAAGTCAAGGACGCCATCGACGCGGGCGAGCTCTAACCGCTCTGACCGCAGCGGGTTCGACCGTGTTCTGACCGCTCGGTAGGGTCATCTCTCATGTCGGCCGGAGAGGGTGCGGTCACGCGTCTGTCCAGCAGCGTGGTCGGTATTGCCATCGTTGCGATCACCGGCATGCAGCTGATGTCGACGCTGGACGGCACGATCGTCATCGTCGCGCTGCCGCGGATGCAGGCCGAGCTCAATCTGTCCGACGCCGGCAAGAGCTGGGTCATCACGGCCTACGTGCTGGCTTTCGGCGGGCTGCTGCTGCTCGGCGGCCGAGTCGGCGACGCGATCGGCCACAAACGGGCCTTCATCTCCGGTGTCGGAGTGTTCACCATCGCGTCGCTGGTCTGCGGGCTGGCCAATGACGAGTACACGCTGATCGCGGCGCGCGCCGTCCAGGGCGTCGGCGCCGCAGTCGCAGCACCTACCGGGTTGGCGCTGATCGCCACCACCTACGCCGTCGGGCATGCCCGCAACCAGGCCATGGCGGTGTCGGCAGGCATGCAGGCCATCGGGTCGGTCCTCGGCCTCGTCCTCGGCGGTGCGCTGACCGTCATCTCCTGGCGGCTGGCGTTCCTGATCAACGTGCCCATCGGCATCGTCATCGTCGCGGTCGCGGTCATGCGGCTCTCAGAGACCAGGCACGAGCGACTCAAACTCGACATCACCGGAGCCCTGCTGGCCACCCTCGGATGCACGGCCGCGGTGCTGGTCTTCACGCAGGGCCCGCCGCGCGGTTGGGTGGACCCCTGGGTGATCGGCGCCGGCGTGGCGGCGGCGGTGTTCTTCCTGTCCTTCCTGATCGTCGAGCGCAGCGCCGAGAACCCCCTGGTGCCGTTCGAGGTATTCGACAACCGCAACCGGGTGATGACGTTCATCTCGCTGTTCCTCGGCGGCGGTGTGCTGCTGACGGTGACCGTGATGATCGGCCTGCTGGTGCAGGACGTGCTGGGCTACTCCGCGTTGCGGGCCGGAATCTGCTTCATCCCGTTCGCGATCGGCGTGGGACTGGGCACCGTGGTGGCCGCGCGTCTGGCGCCCCGGGTGGCGCCGCGCTGGTTGATCATCGGTGGCGGCCTGTTCGTGCTCGCCGCGATGTTGTACGGCTCGACGCTGGACCGCAGCATCCCGTACTTCCCTGACCTGGTGGTGCCGATCGTGCTCGGCGGCTTCGGGATCGGCGTGATCTCGGTGATCCTGCCGCTGTGCGCCGTCGCCGGGGTGGGTCCGCGGGAGATCGGACCGGTATCGGCGATCACGCTGATGGTGCAGAACCTCGGCGGCCCACTGGTGCTGGTGGTCATCCAGGCGGTGCAGACCTCGCGGACGCTGTATCTGGGCGGCACCACGGGTCCCGTCAAGGACATGACCGACAAACAGCTCGACGCGCTCGGCCACGGCTACACCTATTCGCTACTGTGGGTCGCCGCGATCGCAATTCTGGTCGGCGTCAGCGCGTTCTGGATCGGCTTTTCCGCCCGCGACATCGCTCGGGCGCAGCACACGAGGGAAGCCGTCGAGGCCGGGGAGCTCTGACAGCGCCCGGCGGCCGATGAGGAGGAGCGGGCAATGACTATGCAGGACGACGTCAAACCCACGCGCCAAGAGATCTCGGATGCCATTGCCGAGCTGGGCTGGCGGCTGATTCTCGGCGCGATCCAGACCCACGTGCAGGTGCCGTCGCTGATCGCAGCGACATCGGCTGCGTCCATCGCTGCAACCGCGGCGGGCAACGAAGGCGACCGGCACCTCGACATCGATGTCAGGTCCAGGCAGGCGGTCCTGCGATTGCAGGATGCCCAGGCGGGCGCGACTACCGGCCGTGATCTGAGGCTGGCCAGACAGATCACCGAAGCGCTTGTCGGACAAGGGTTTCTGACGAATCCGGGCACCGACGCCGTCGTGCAGGAGCTGGAGATCGCGATCGACGCGCTCGACATCGCCGCGATCCGGCCATTCTGGAAGGCCGTCACCGGTTACGTAGACGAACCGGGGCCGCTCGACTCGCCTGATGGGGGTGGTGCCCTGGTCGACCCGTTACACCGGTCACCGACGATCTGGTTTCAGCAGATGGATGCCCCGCGCCCGCAGCGCAACCGCATCCACTTCGACATCGACGTGCCGCACGACAGCGCCCCCGCCCGGATCGCGGCGGCCCTGGCCGCCGGCGGCACCATGGTCAAGGATTCCGCGGCGCCCGCGTATTGGGTGCTGGCCGACCCCGAGGGCAACGAGGCGTGCATCTGCACCTGGCAGGGTAGGGACTGACTTCCGTCCTGGGTAGGCTGGCCCGCTGTGATCACCCGCATGTCGGAACTTTTCCTGCGAACACTTCGTGACGACCCAGCAGACGCCGAGGTTCCCAGCCACAAACTGCTCATCAGGGCGGGCTATGTCCGGCCTGTCGGCCCTGGCCTGTACAGCTGGCTGCCGCTGGGGCTGCGGGTGCTGCGCAAGATCGAGGCGATCGTGCGTGAGGAGATGAGGGCCATCGGCGGCCAGGAGATCCTGTTCCCCGCACTTCTGCCGCGGGCGCCGTACGAGACGACGAACCGCTGGACCGAATACGGCGAGGGTCTGTTCCGACTCAAGGACCGTCGTGACAACGATTACCTGCTGGGCCCAACCCACGAAGAGCTTTTCACGCTGACGGTCAAGGGGGAGTACAGCTCGTACAAGGATTTCCCGCTGATCCTGTTCCAGATCCAGACCAAGTACCGCGACGAGGCCCGGCCGCGGGCCGGCATCCTGCGCGGGCGCGAGTTCATCATGAAGGACTCGTACTCGTTCGACACCGCCGAAGACGGCCTCAAGACGGCCTATCACGCACACCGTGAGGCCTACCAGAAGATCTTCAGCCGACTCGACATCCGCTACGTCATCGTCTCGGCTGTGTCGGGGGCGATGGGTGGCAGTGCATCCGAGGAATTCCTCGCCGAGAGCCCGGTCGGCGAGGACACCTTCGTGCGATGCCTGGAATCGGGTTATGCGGCCAACGTCGAGGCCGTCATCACCCGGGTGCCGGAGACGCTGCCCACCGAAGGTCGGCCCGAGGCCGTCGTGCACGACACCCCGGACGCGCCCACCATCGCGACTCTGGTGGACTGGGCCAACAGTGCCGGCCTTCCCCAGTTCGAGGGCAGAGAGGTCACCGCCGCGGACACGCTGAAGAATGTGCTGCTCAAGGTCCGTGCGCCCGGCGGCGAGTGGGAACTGCTGGCCGTCGGGGTGCCCGGTGACCGTGAGGTCGACGAAAAGCGCCTCGGCGCTGCGCTTGACCCCGCCGAGTATGCCCTGCTCGATGACGCCGACTTCGCCAAGAACCCGTTCTTGGTCAAGGGCTACGTGGGCCCGAAAGCACTGTTGGCCAACGGTGTTCGATACCTGGTCGACCCGAGAATCGTGGACGGCACCGCCTGGATCACCGGTGCCGACGAGCCCAACAAGCACGTCGTGGGTTTGGTCGCAGGCAGGGACTTCACTGCGGACGGCACGATCGAAGCCGCCGATGTGCGTGACGGCGATCCCTCACCCGACGGTGCGGGCCCGTTGGTATCGGCCAGGGGTATCGAAATCGGGCACATCTTCCAGCTCGGCAAGAAGTACACCGACGCGTTCACCGTCGACGTGCTGGGTGAAGACGGTAAGCCGCTGCGGCTGACCATGGGTTCCTACGGCGTCGGGGTGTCGCGACTGGTGGCGGTGATCGCCGAGCAGCAGCACGACGAGCTCGGTCTGCGTTGGCCCGCGGCGGTATCGCCCTTCGATGTCCATCTGGTCATCGCCAACAAAGATGCCGATGCACGCACCGGTGCCGAGGCGCTGGCCGCCGATCTGGACCGGCTCGGAGTGGAGGTCCTGCTCGACGACAGGAAGGCTTCCCCGGGGATCAAGTTCAAGGACGCCGAACTGCTCGGGGTGCCGTGGATCGTGGTCGTCGGCCGCGGCTGGGCCGACGGCGTCCTCGAACTGCGCAACCGGTTCACCGGCGAGACCCGCGAACTGGCGATCTCCTCGGCGGCTACCGATATCGCCGCTACGGTCGGTTAGCGGGCCACGCGGCTCTAGTCGGACCCGCCGGGGAAGGCCTGGGTGACGGGCCAGGCCTTGAGGACCTGCTTCCAGCGGGCGGCCAGCAGGGCGCACTGCGTCAGCGCCGCGACAGCGTACGCGCGGTCGTCGTCGGCGCCGGCATCCGGCTTGGCCTGTTCGAGCACCGCCCGCCACGCCACCGCGGCGTCGTTCTCCATCTGCACGGCGAGGTTCGCCGCTGCCGTCGGGTCGTCGACCGCCATCGGCAGTCGATAACCCGCGGCGGCCAGCGGCGCCGCCACCGAATGGGCGGACAGCATGGTGATCAACGTCTCTCGTTGGCTGCGATGCTGCGAAAGCGCCTGTGCCACCAAGTCGTTCACGTCCGGCGTGGAATGGGCCGAGACGATCCCGTAGCCGTAGATGGCGGCGTGCACAGCGGTCAGCGCGTCGTAGAGCGCCGCGGCGTCGGCCGCCGAGGGGCGCGAAGGTTCGGGTTCGACGGAGGTCACGGCGCCGGCTCCGGAACGTCCAGGCCGACGGTGAACGATGTCGTGCACGAGGCGGCGATCGAACCGAGCAGGCCGGCGCGATAGCCGGTCAACGTCGTCGCCAACGCGGTCGCACTGGATGCGGACTGCTTGAGGGCGCCGATGACCGCGGTTACCGACGGAGGGGGAGTCGCCACGGCTGAGGTGGTGGGGGACGCGCTGGTGGCTCCGGAAGTCTCCGACGTCTGCGAGGAGGTCGGAGCCGGGTGACCCGCTGCCCTGGCGATTTCCTCCATCAGCGCGCGGGAGTGTTGTGCCCGCTCCGAGGCCACCTGAGTGAGAGCCGGAACCAGCGCCGGGGGTGCAGCGGTGGCCGCCGCGCGGGCCATCGCGCTGTCTGAGTCGGCGAGCTCCGCCTGAGACTGCAGCGGGTCCACCGGCGGGGGAGCATCCGAACCGCAGGCCGAGACGGTCCCCGCGACCAGTGCAAGGCCGAAAATTCCGGCCGCGCCGACCAACACGTCGCGCCGGCGGAATGCCCGATCGGCAACGGGAGGAGCGCTGTGCACAGCCACATCCTGCCATCCGGTCCTGAGGTCGCCGCCCCGCTGGCCCGCTTGGTTTGCAATTGCGGTCGATTTTCCTGGCGTATCGTTGATGGCTGGTCCGCGGTCCACCGCGGCGCCATTATCACCCGACAACTCAAGATGAGGAGCTCGCCGTGACCGAGCGGTCCAGAGGACTGCCCTCACCGTCGCAGGTGATCGAGCTACTCGCTGGAGAGTTCGCGCGCGCAGGTTACGAAATCGAAGATGTGACCATTGCCGAGACCATGCGGCCGCCGCGAATCACGATCGTTGCCGACGGTGATACCCCTCTCGATCTGGACGCCGTCGCCGAGCTGTCCAGGATTGCCTCGGATCTGCTGGACACCGTGGAGGTCGCGGAGAGCGAGTATGTGCTCGAGGTCAGTTCACCAGGGGTGGAGCGCCCGCTGACCACCGAGAAGCACTTCCTGCGCAATCGCGCCCGCTTGGTCGACATCGACCTGGCCGACGGCTCCACCATCATCGGCCGGATAGCCGGGATGGCAGACGGGGTAGTGAGTCTCGTGGTGCGCGGCCCCAAGCCGCACCAATTGGGAGTACGTGAGTTGGCGTTCGCCGACATCACCAAAGCGGTTGTGCAGGTGGAATTTTCGCCGCCCAACCAGCGTGAGTTAGAGCTTGTAACGGAGGCCGGAACATGAATATCGATATGGCTGCGCTGCACGCGATCGAGGTCGATCGCGGTATCCCGGCGGGAGAGTTGCTCGACACCATCAAGTCGGCGCTGATGACGGCCTACCGTCATACCGAGGGGCACCAGGCCGACGCCACCATCGATATCGACCGCAAGAGCGGCGAGGTCAAGGTGATGGCGCGCGAACTCGACGCCGACGGTCAATTGATCAGCGAATGGGATGACACCCCAGAGGGATTCGGCCGGGTGGCCGCCACCACTGCCAGGCAGGTGATGCTGCAGCGCTTCCGGGACGCGGAGAACGAGAAGGTTTACGGCGAGTTCGCTGCCAGGGAGGGCGATATCGTCACCGGCGTTATCCAACGTGATGTCCGGGCCAACGCCCGCGGTGACGTGGTGCTGCAGATAGGCACCGAGACCAAGTCCTCCGAGGGGATGATCCCCACCTCCGAGCAAGTGCCCGGAGAGAAGTACGAACACGGCGACCGGCTGAAGTGCTTCGTGCTCGGTGTCACCCGCGGTGCCCGCGAACCCCAGATCAGGCTGTCGCGCACGCACCCGGGGCTGGTCCGCAAGCTGTTCTCACTCGAGGTTCCCGAGATCGCCGACGGGTCGGTGGAGATCGTCGCGGTCGCCCGCGAGGCTGGGCATCGCTCCAAGATCGCCGTCGCATCCAAGGTTGCTGGGCTCAACGCGAAGGGCGCCTGCATCGGTCCGATGGGCCAGCGGGTGCGCAATGTGATGAGTGAGCTGTCCGGCGAGAAGATCGACATCATCGACTGGGACGAGGATCCAGCCCAGTTCGTCGCGAACGCACTGTCGCCGGCCAAGGTGGTGTCGGTGACGGTCATCGACCAGGCTGCGCGGGCCGCCCGGGTGGTGGTGCCAGACTTCCAGCTGTCGCTGGCCATCGGCAAAGAGGGCCAGAATGCCCGTCTGGCAGCCCGGCTGACAGGCTGGCGCATCGACATCCGCAGTGATGCGGCGCCTGAACCCGAGAACGAGTCCGGGCCCGCCGCGCCGCAGGGCGCCGGCCAAGACCGTTAGCTGGGCGGGTGGTTCAGAACCACCGATCCGTGACGGTAGACTGAACCGTGATCCAGCGCGAGGGACCGGTGCGCACCTGTGTGGGCTGCCGGAAGCGAGAGTTGGCCGTCGAATTGCTTCGTATGGTGGCGGTGTCGGACGGGAACGGCGGAAATGCCGTGATCGTTGACATTGCCGGTAATCTTCCGGGGCGGGGTGCTTGGTTGCATCCCGAACCACAGTGTCTACATACAGCGATCCGGCGGCGAGCACTCACTCGAGCGTTGCGAATCACCGGTTCACCGGACACCTCCGCGGTGGAAGAGCATTTGCAAGCGCTCGGCCACCCGGCAACAGAACAGGTAGCGAAGAACATGAGCACACCGTGAAGTCTCGATGACCATGCGTCATAGCTAAACCCGAGGCGCGGCCCACTGCTGTCGCCTCCTAGACAGGAGTTGTAGTGGCAGGCAAGGCCCGCGTGCACGAGTTGGCTAAAGAACTCGGTGTCACCAGCAAGGAAGTACTCGCCCGGTTGAGCGAACAGGGCGAATTCGTCAAATCAGCATCGTCAACCGTCGAAGCGCCCGTCGCGCGCCGGTTGCGTGAAGCACTCGGCGGCAATAAGCCCGCCGCGTCCGGCCCCTCACGGGGCAATGGATCCGCAGGTAACGGCGCTGCCGCCCCGGCAGCCCCCGCAGCGAATCCCGCACCGGCGGCCCCGGCTGCCAGCAGTGCCGCGCCGGCTGCCGCCGCGCCGGCTTCGACCGGCCCCAAGCCCGGTGCGCCGGTGAAGGCGGT
>NZ_JACKTY010000034.1 GCF_025822605.1 Mycolicibacterium komossense
ACACACCTCATCGCTCTGCCGCACGCGGCCAGCGGCCCCCGACACCACTTCCTCCCCGGTGTAACGCACCCCATGGATCACACAGCAGGGACAGAATGAGGGCAACGGAACGTCAACGCAATGCCCCATCAGAGGGCGTCATTGTCGAGCGTCTTCGCACCGAGGCAACCAACTGGATCAACGCCGTGGCGCTCCAATCAGGACGCATCGACCGACGCTTCAACAAGCGGCACGCCGACCACGTGGAACTCCAAACTCTTGAACGTGACCTGCACTTCTTCCTGTTAGCGGCGGTACGCCTTCGCCGCTGTATCGAGCAGGTGTCTCGATACCAGTAAAGAAAGTTCTCACATCGCAGGTCAGCGACGGTCAGGCTATTGGTCCGGCCTGCCGCTCGCGGCGTCTCGATGCGGCGAGCAGCGAGGGCAGCTGCGCCTCGTCGTGATGCCAGCGCTGTGGCCTGCGACTTAGTTCCGGCGCCGGTCGTGGGTGCATGCATGCGTGGCGGCGGACGGAGGGCGGAGCGCAGGGAGCG
>NZ_JACKTY010000035.1 GCF_025822605.1 Mycolicibacterium komossense
GCTGCGCCAGATCCTTGCGCGGGTCCGGTGGCCCGGCGGGATCCGCTGGTGGCGGCGCACCCGGGGCGGGGGCACCGGCTGGCGGAGCCTCGGCGCCCGGCGCGGGCGGAGCCTCGGTGCCCGGCGCGGGCGGAGCCTCGGTGCCCGAGGCGGGTGCTTCGGTGCCTGGGGCGGGCGGCGGCGTGGGGTCTCCTGGCGCCAACGGATACGGCCGCGGCTGCGCCGGCGGCGCCGACTGCTCACCCGGAGCCGGCTGTTCGGCGGCGGGCGGTGCACCCGGTACGGATCCGGGCTGGACTGGCAGCGGCACCGCGCCAGGCGGAACCTGCCCACCTGGCGGAACCGCGATCACGCCGGGCGGCAGCTGACCGGGCGCGCCGGCACCGGGGGGCACCTGACCGCCGGGGCCCACCGCACCTGGCGGCAGGCCGGGCGGCGCTTGTCCGGGCGGCGGCGCCTGACCGGGCGCACCGTTGACCGTGGGCGCCTGAATCTGGGAGACCGGCACGGCGTGGACAACCGGGCGGATGTACAGCCGCGCGGTCTGGCCGAGGTTGCGGGCCTCGCTGCTGTCGTTGCCGGGCACGGTGATGACCAGGTTGTCGCCGTCGATCACGACTTCGGAACCCGATACACCGAGCCCGTCGACCCGGGAACTGATGATCTGCTGCGCCTGCGTCAACGCCTCACGGGTGGGCGCCGAGCCGTCGGGTGTACGCGCTGTCAGTGTGACGCGAGTACCGCCCTGCAGGTCAATGCCAAGTTTTGGCTTGGCCTGCTTGTCTCCGGTCAGGAACACCAGCAGGTAGGCGCCGATGAGCAGGACCAGAAACAGCGTCAGCCAGCGGTACGGGTGCACCGGCGCCGTAGACGATGCCACGTTGTTGTGTCTCCTCCGAGTTCATGGCAGGCGTGACCTGCTTGCGCATCCGCGCCATGGTGGGCTCGCAGCGGCCAGGAGCCGTGCAGCACCGCAAAGGGTACGTGCTGATCCTGACGATCAGTCTTTGGTCAGCCGGTCCGGGTCGGAAGCGGCCGGGGCTACACCGGTGCTTTCGGTGATTTCAGTGGCCCGTGACGACTCGGGCGCGTCGTCGAGAAGATCGTCATCGGCCGTTTCCGGTTCGATGCGATCGCGAATGGCCAGTTTCATCCAGGTGGTGACGACACCGGGAGCAATCTCCAGGTCGACGTAGTCATCGGTGATACCGGCGATGGTCGCTTTCAAACCTGACGTGGTGTGCACCGCGTCGCCGACCTGCAGGGAGTCATGCAGGTTGATCGTCTTCTGCATGGCCTTCTTCTGCCGGCGAGAATTGAAGAAGATCAAGGCGCCGAAGGCAATCAGCAGGGGAAGCATGATGGCCAAATCCATGGGAACTCTGTCTCTCTAGCCGTCTCGTGGCTTATCGGGATAGTCGCGCTATTTCCTGAGGCACGGCTACCGGACCGGCAGGTCACGGCGCCTCCTAGGTGACCAGTGTGCCATTGCGGGCCCTCAGCTCCGACCGGTACCGCCTGCTGGACTCTCCGCGCTTCGCTGTTGCCCCGCCTTCTGCGGGCGATGAGGATGGCCGGATGGAGCTGATCGAAGCGTTGCGGACCACGGGAGCCGTGCGCGAGTTCACCGACGAAGAGGTCGACGACGATGTCCTGCATCGCGTCCTCGACAACGCCCGATTCGCCCCGAGCGGCGGTAACGCCCAGTCCTGGCGGGTGGTCGTTGTGCGCGACCTAGGACTGCGCGCTCAGCTTCGGGACCTTTACCTTCGTGGCTGGTATGACTACCTGGCGATGGCCAAGGCGGGACTGCGCCCCTGGGCTCCGACCAACGACCCTGAGGCCGAAAAGATCGCCCTGGCAGCCTTCCCCGGCATTGCGGCCGAGTCTGCCGCCAACCCGGGAATGGCCGAGCACCTCGACCGGGCGCCCGTCGTGCTGGCGCTGTTCGCCGACATGTCCCTGTTGGCGGCAACCGACCGCGACCTCGGCCGCTACGGGGTGGTGGGCGGCGCGTCGATTTACCCCTTCGCCTGGAACGTCCTGCTGGCCGGTCGCGAGGAAGGCCTCGGCGGCGTCATCACCACAATGGCGACCCGCGAGGAAGCGGCCGTCAAGACACTGTTGGGGGCGCAGGACCCGCTGGCGTTGGCCGCGGTGATCGCGCTGGGGTATCCAGTGAGGCAACCCCGACGGTTGCGCCGAGCGACTGTCGACGCGTTCACCACCGTCGATCGCGTCGACGGCGCCCCCTTCCGAGCGTCGGGCTAGCCCACCACAGCTGAATACGGAGCCACATGGGGTGCTCGAGTTCGGAATCCGTAGGGGTTTTCGTCAGCGACGGGGGATCCCGTTGGCGCAACTTGCCCGTCCGACTAGGCTCAACTGTCGACCCTGACCGCTGACTTTCGTCATGCCCAAGTCATGGTGTCGACCATCGAGCTGACGCCGACAGGAGCCAATACGTGACCACCCTTGAACAGAGCCGGCTGCTGGCCACGGAGATCCCGGGCCCGCGCTCGTTGGAGCTGACCAAGCGCAAGACCACCGCAGTGTCCCGCGGTATCGGCACCACCATGCCGGTGTTCGCCCAGCGGGCGTCTGGCGGCATCGTTGAGGATGTCGACGGCAACCGGCTGATCGACCTCGGCTCCGGAATCGCAGTGACGACCGTGGGCAACTCCTCCCCCAGAGTCGTCAGCGCCGTCCAGGACCAGGTGGCCGAATTCACCCACACCTGTTTCATGGTCACGCCGTATGACGGGTACGTCTCGGTCTGCGAGCAGCTCAACCGACTGACCCCGGGATCCGGCGAAAAGCGTTCCGCGCTCTTCAACACCGGCTCGGAAGCAGTGGAGAATGCGATCAAGATCGCGCGGTCCTATACCAAGAAATCCGCGATCGTCGCGTTCGACCACGGCTACCACGGCCGCACCAACCTGACGATGGCGCTGACCGCGAAATCGATGCCCTACAAGAGTGGTTTCGGTCCGTTCGCCCCGGAGATCTATCGCGCTCCGCTGTCCTACCCGTACCGGGACGGACTGATCGACAAGGAGTGGGGCACCGACGGCGAGCTGGCCGCCAAGCGCGCCATCAACGTCATCGACAAGCAGATCGGTGCGGGCAACCTCGCCGCCATCATCATCGAACCCATTCAAGGTGAAGGCGGGTTCATCGTGCCTGCCGAGGGATTCCTCGCCGCCCTGCTCGAGTGGTGTCGGCAGAACGACGTGGTGTTCATCGCCGACGAAGTTCAGACCGGATTCGCCCGCACCGGAGCGATGTTCGCCTGCGAGCACGAGGGCATCGAGCCTGATCTCATCGTCACGGCCAAGGGCATCGCCGGCGGGCTCCCCCTGTCGGCGGTCACCGGCCGGGCCGAGATCATGGACGCCCCACACGTCGGCGGCCTCGGCGGCACCTATGGTGGCAACCCCATCGCCTGCGCCGCGGCGCTGGCGGTGATGGAGACGATCGAAGCCGATGGCCTGGTGGAACGTGCCGGAGAAATCGAGCGACTGATGAAGGCGCGCCTGGGCCGTCTGCAGGCCGAGGACGAACGGATCGGTGACGTTCGCGGACGTGGCGCGATGATCGCCGTCGAGCTGGTGAAATCTGGCACCGACGAACCGAACCCGGAACTTGCCAAGGAGCTGAGCACCGCCGCGCATGCTGCCGGTGTGATCGTGCTGACCTGTGGCACCTACGGCAACATCCTGCGCTTCCTGCCCCCACTGACGATCAGTGACGAGTTGTTGGAAGAAGGCCTCGACGTACTGGCGCTGCTGCTGGCCGACCTCTAGTCCAGGGGGGGACGGTGACCACGGTCCAGAATTTCATCGACGGGCGGCTCGTCGATTCGGTGACCGGCGGGACGATGCCGCTGGTGGATCCGTCCACCGGCGAGCACTACGGCAGCGCGCCGGTGTCGAACGAGCAGGACATCGACAATGCCTATGCCGCAGCCGCCAGGGCATTCACGGATTGGAAGCGCACCACACCAGCCGACCGGCAGAAGGCACTGCTGGGATTCGCCGACGACGTCGAGAAAGCGGCCGATCAACTGGTCGCCGCCGAGGGCCGCAACACCGGCAAGCCCAACCACGTGACCAGGGCCGAAGAGATTCCGCCGATGATCGACCAGATCCGGTTCTTCGCGGGTGCCGCCCGCATCCTGGAGGGTAAGTCGGCCGGCGAGTACCTGGCGGGTCACACGTCCTGGATCCGCCGCGAACCGGTCGGCGTCATCGGACAGGTCGCGCCGTGGAACTACCCGATGATGATGGCGATCTGGAAGTTCTGCCCCGCCGTCGCCGCGGGCAACACCGTGGTGATCAAGCCCAGTGACACCACGCCGGTGACCACGGTGATGCTGGCCGAATTGGCGGCCAATCACTTTCCGCCCGGTGTGCTCAACGTCATCACCGGTGACCGGGTGACCGGTGCCGCTCTCGTCGCGCATCCGACGCCGCAGATGGTCTCGATCACCGGGTCGGTGGCGGCCGGGCGCGCCGTGGCGGTCAGCGCCGGCGGGCACCTCAAACGCACGCATCTGGAACTCGGCGGCAAGGCGCCGGTGGTTGTCTTCGGTGACGCCGATATCGCCGCCGCGGCTGAAGGTATTGCCGCCGCAGGGTATTTCAACGCCGGCCAGGACTGCACGGCGGCCACCCGGGTGCTCGCACACGCCTCGATCGTCGACGAGCTGACTGCGGCACTGGCCGAGCAGGCAAAGGCCGCCGTAACCACCTTCGGCAAGGCGGTCGACGACGAGGAAGCCTGGGTGCCCCCGGTTAACAACGCCGACCAGATGGACCGGGTGCTCGGTTTCTTCGAGGATGTCCCCGACCACGCGCACGTCGCCGTCGGGGGGAAACGCCGGGGCGACACCGGCTTTTACGTCGCACCGACCGTCGTCGGCGGCCTCAAGCAGGACGACAGGATGATTCAGACCGAGATCTTCGGGCCGGTGATCACAGTGCAGAGCTTCACCGACGAAGTCGAGGCACTCACGATGGCCAACGGTGTCGAGTTCGCGTTGGCGTCGTCGGTGTGGACAAAGGACGTCTCGACCGCGATCCGGATGTCCAATGCGCTGGACTTCGGCTGCGTGTGGATCAACACCCATATCCCGTTGGTTGCCGAGATGCCGCACGGCGGTTTCAAATCATCTGGCCATGGCAAGGACTTGTCGATGTACGGCCTCGAGGATTACACCCGCATCAAGCACGTGATGGTGTACACCGGCTAGCGACAAGGGATTTCGGCGTGCCCAGTCGCGCTGAGCGCTGACGAGCACGCCGAAATCACTACGGTCAGTGCGCGATGGGTGTGTGTCTGCGGCGAAGGATATCGCCCCAATGCCGTGGCGACCGCTGGCGGCGCGGGACCTCCTCGGCCTCGTGGTCGAGGACCGGTTCGGGCTCGACGACCACCGGCTGTGCACCGGTGTCGGCGAAGCGCTGCGCGTATCCGATGTCGCGCAGGCTGCGGATCGACAGCCGACCGACAGCCGCGGCGGCCAGAAAGATCATCAACGCGCCGATACCCGAGAAGAATGCCAGCTCGAGCACCGCGGTCTTGGCGGGTGTTGTTGCCGACGGCACGCCGATGTCACCAATGGTGAGCGCCTGGGCGGAGGCGCGACCGATGACGAACCATGCCCCGGCGATGACGCCGAGCCAGCCGCCCAGCATGGCGGTCGCCCGGTTCCGCGACGTCAGAAGCAGGAACCCACCAACCACCGCCACGAGAGCGGGCAACACCTCGAGCCACCCTCTTGCTTCGGTCCATACCCAGGGCTGCGCCGGGGAGTAGGCGAAATCGAAGTATGGCCCGACGAACGGGATCAACGCCCCCCAGACACCCAATACGATCAGCAACAATCCGCTGGCCGCGCCGCGGCTCCGCGGTATCTGCATCGCACCCCCACGGACACGCCGTCCGGTTTCGAAACCTGTCATGAGAATTCTCCCGTCGTTGCGCAGTGCATACCCACGCAGACTTCTGCCCTAACTGAGCCAGCCCAGGATGGACGAGTTCGTGCCGGCATTCTCCTGGCGTTGTAGGCGCGATCGTCGTGCCTAACAGACTGTTTGCTGTGACCGCCGCCACAATGGCAGCTTTCACAGCGCATTGACAGCGCGGCGATACCAAGGAATAAACTTAGATTTGCTAACGTAGTTTCAGTCGGGCGCGGAGTTGCGCCACTACTACCTAATGATTAGCGCAGGGGATTTGTGATGTCGACTGATACGCGTGAAGAGCGGCTTGCGCGCCGCATCGAAGATCTATATGCCACTGACCAGCAGTTCGCTGATGCCCGGCCGAGTGACGCGGTCAATGCCGCCGTCGATCAACCAGGCCTTCCACTGCCGCAGATTGTGCAAGCCGTACTCGACGGATATGCCGAACGCCCGGCGCTGGGACAGCGCGCGATCCGCTTCATCGACGATCCGCTGACGGGTCGCACCTCCGCCGAGTTGCTGCCGCACTTCGAGACCATCACCTACGGGGAGCTCGGACAACGCGTCGCCAAGTTTGCAGACGCGCTTCGCGACGACCCCATTCACGCTGGCGACCGAGTTGCCATTCTCGGGTTCACCAGCGTCGACTACACCACCATCGACACCGCTCTGACACAACTGAGCGCAGTGTCGGTACCGCTGCAGACCAGCGCTCCCGTCGCCCAACTGCAGCCGATCGTCACCGAGACCGAGCCCAGCGTCATCGCGTCCAGCATCGACTATCTTGACGACGCCGTGGAACTGATCCGCAGCGGCGCGGCCACCCCGGCCCGGCTCGTCGTTTTCGACTTCCATCCCGAGATCGATCACCAGCGCGAGGCGTTCGACGACGCCAAGGCCCAGCTCGCGAAGGACGGCAGCGCCGTGGTGGTCGAGACCCTGGCCGACGTGCTGGCCCGCGGCGCCGCCATCTCGCACACACCTGCGACGGCCGGTGCCAATGACGACGCCGACGCGATCGCACTGCTGATCTACACCTCGGGCAGCACCGGTGCCCCGAAGGGTGCGATCTATCCCGAATCCAAGGTCGCCAACATGTGGCGGGCCAACGCGAATTCGCACTGGGACGAGAACCAGGGTGCCCTCCCCGGTATCAGCCTGAGTTTCCTGCCGATGAGCCACGTGATGGGCCGTGGGATCCTCTACGGCACCCTGGCCGCCGGCGGTACCGTCTACTTCGCCGCCAAGAGCGACCTGTCGACATTCCTCGACGATCTCGCGCTCGCCCGCCCGACGCAGCTCAATTTCGTGCCGCGAATCTGGGACATGCTGTTCCAGGAGGCGCAGAGCGAGGCCGATCGTCGCGGAGTGGCGAACGATGACCCGCAATTGCTCGCCGATCTGCGCCAGCGCCTGCTCGGCGGCCGGTTCGTCACCGCTGTCACCGGTTCCGCGCCCATCTCGCCCGAGCTGAAGACCTGGGTCGAAACCTTCCTCGACATGCACCTGATGGAGGGCTATGGGTCCACCGAGGCTGGCGCGGTCTTCGTCGACGGCCAGGTCCGGCGCCCACCGGTCATCGACTACAAGCTCGTCGACGTCCCCGAGCTGGGCTATTTCCACACCGACAAGCCGCATCCGCGCGGCGAGCTGCTGGTGAAGTCCGAGCAGCTGTTCCCCGGCTACTACAAACGGCCGGAGATCACCGCAGAGATGTTCGACGAGGACGGGTTCTATCGCACCGGTGACATCGTGGCCGAGCCTGCACCGGATCACCTGGTCTATGTCGATCGTCGCAACAATGTCCTCAAACTGTCCCAAGGTGAGTTCGTCACCGTCTCCAAGCTGGAGGCGGCGTTCAATGACAGCCCGCTGGTGCACCAGATCTACATCTACGGCAACAGCGCCCGCCCGTACCTGCTGGCGGTCGTGGTCCCCAGCCAGGAGGCGCTGGACAGCTACGCGCCCGACGCACTGAAATCGCAGATCAGCGATTCCCTCAAGGAGGCCGCCCGCGCCTCTGGACTGCAGTCGTACGAAGTTCCCCGCGACTTACTGATCGAGACAACACCTTTCAGCATGGAGAACGGTCTGCTGACGGGAATCCGCAAGCTGGCGTGGCCCAAGCTGAAAGAGCGCTACGGGGCAGAGCTGGAACAGCTCTACGTCGATCTCGCCGACGGGCAGGCCAACGAGTTGCGCGCCCTGCGCCAGAGCGGTGTCAGCGGTTCTGTCCTGGACACCGTCAGCCGCGCCGCGGGCGCGCTGCTCGGCGCGGCGGCCGGCGACCTGCAGCCGCATGCCCAGTTCACCGATCTGGGTGGAGATTCGTTGTCCGCCTTGACCTTTGGAAATCTGCTGCGCGAAATCTTCGATGTCGACGTACCGGTCGGTGTGATCGTCAGCCCGGCCTCGGACCTGCAGGCCATCGCCGACTACATCGAAACCGAACGTAGCGGCGGCGCCAAACGGCCGTCCTACGCTGCGGTGCATGGCAGGGAAGCCACCGAGGTGCACGCCGCCGACCTGACGCTGGACAAGTTCCTTGACGCCGAGATCCTTTCGGCGGCAAAGTCATTGCCCGAGGCGCCGGCCGAGGTGCGCACCGTCCTGTTGACCGGCGCGACCGGCTTCCTCGGCCGGTATCTGGCTCTGGAGTGGCTGGAGCGGATGGACATGGTCGACGGCAAGGTGATCTGCTTGGTCCGCGCCAAGTCCGACGAGGCAGCGCGGGCTCGGTTGGATGCCACGTTCGACAGCGGCGATCCGACACTGCTCGAGCACTACAACACACTGGCCGCTGAGCACCTCGAAGTGCTTGCCGGCGACAAGGGCGAAGCCAACCTCGGCCTCGACGACGCAACCTGGCAGCGGCTGGCCGACACTGTCGACCTGATCGTCGACCCGGCCGCGCTGGTCAACCACGTATTGCCCTACAGCGAGCTGTTCGGCCCCAACGTACTCGGCACTGCGGAACTGATCCGCATCGCCCTGACCACGAAGATCAAGCCGTTCGTCTACGTCTCCACGATCGCCGTCGGTGCAGGGATCAATCCCGCAGACAACACCGAGGACGCCGACGTCCGGGTCGTCAGCGCAACCCGCACGGTCGACGACGGCTACGCCAACGGTTACGGCAACAGCAAGTGGGGCGGCGAGGTGCTGCTACGCGAAGCCAACGAACACTTCGGGTTGCCGGCGTCGGTGTTCCGCTGCGACATGATCTTGGCGGACACCACCTATGCGGGTCAGCTCAACCTGCCCGACATGTTCACCAGGATGATGTTCAGCTTGGTCGCCACCGGTGTCGCCCCGAAGTCGTTCTACGAACTCGACGCCGACGGGAATCCGCAACGGGCGCACTATGACGGCCTGCCGGTGGAGTTCATCGCCGAGGCCATCTCGACACTGGGCGCCAATGTTCGGAAAGGTTTCGAGACCTATCACGTGATGAACCCCTACGACGACGGCATCAGCATGGACACCTTCGTCGACTGGCTCATCGAGGCCGGCTACCCGTTGACCCGGGTGCCCGAATACGCCGGCTGGTTGCAGCGGTTCGAGACCACCCTGCGCGCCTTGCCGGACAAGCAGCGTCAGGCCTCTCTGCTGCCGCTGCTGCACAACTACCAGCGGCCGGAACATCCGATGCTCGGATCGATCGCCCCGACCGACCGGTTCCGCGCCGCGGTGCAGGAAGCGAAAATCGGCCCGGACAAGGATATTCCGCACATCACGGCGCCGGTCATCGTCAAGTACATCACCAACCTGGAGCTGCTGGGTCTGCTCTAAAACAGCAGTCCAATTACCAGCAGGATCACTGCGATCACCGGAAAAGTGCCCTGGATCAACGCCGATCGGGCCTTTTCCGGTGACGACGCCAGCAACACCGCCGCGGCGGCGGCCATCGAACCGACACCGGCGAAGACCAGCGCGGCACCGACGCCAACGTGACCCGTCGCAAGCGCAGCGATGCCGATCGCGGCGACGATAGCCAGGAACAGGTTGTAGAACCCCTGGTTGAACGCCAATAGCTTGGTGGTTTCCGCCTCTTCGGCAGTGGTGCCGAACGTCGCGCGCGTCCGTGGCGTGGTCCAGGTGAACGACTCCATCACGAAGATGTACACATGCAGGGCGGCAGCCAGCCCCGCGAAGATCAGTGCGGCAATGATCATCAGATTCCTGCGCTCTCGGGTTCGGTCTCGAGTCAGCGAAGCATAAGTCAGGTGTTACTCGAACAAGCCGTGTTGACCGAGTCCGGCGGCACGCGGCGGGGGGGTCATGCCAAGATGCGTCCACGCCAGGGCCGTCGCGACCCGCCCGCGCGGCGTTCTGGCAACCATCCCGGCGCGCACCAGAAACGGTTCGCAGACCTCCTCCACAGTGGTGGGTTCCTCCCCGACCGCAACGGCCAGGGTGGACACGCCAACCGGTCCCCCACCGAAACTCCGCGTGAGGGCAGACAGGACAGCGCGGTCGAGCCGGTCCAGGCCGAGTTCGTCGACGTCGTATACCGCCAGCGCCGCCTTCGCGACCGCGCGAGTGATGATCCCGTCGGCTCGGACCTCGGCATAGTCGCGGACGCGGCGCAGCAGCCGGTTCGCAATACGCGGGGTGCCGCGGGACCGTCGCGCGATCTCGGCGCCGGCATCGGATTCGAACTCGATGCCGAGGATGCCCGCTGACCGGGCCAGCACGCGTTCCAGATCAGCGGGCTCGTAAAAGTCCATCTGGGCGGTGAACCCGAAGCGATCCCGCAGCGGCCCGGTCAGCGCACCGGAGCGGGTGGTGGCACCGACCAGGGTGAACGGCGCGACCTCAAGCGGGATCGACGTCGCTCCAGGACCTTTGCCGACGACGACGTCGACCCTGAAGTCCTCCATCGCGAGGTACAGCATCTCCTCGGCGGGCCTGGCGATGCGGTGAATCTCGTCGATGAACAGCACATCGTGTTCGACGAGGTTGGAGAGCATCGCGGCCAGATCACCCGCGCGGAGGAGGGCCGGCCCGGACGTGACCCGCAAGGAGGTGCCCATTTCGGCGGCGATGATCATCGCCAGGGATGTCTTTCCCAGCCCAGGCGGGCCCGCCAGCAGGATGTGGTCCGGGGTACCGCCTCGATTCTTGGCGGCCTCCAGAACCAGCGACAACTGTTCCCGCACCCGCGCCTGACCGATGAATTCTTTGAGTGTCTTCGGTCGAAGACTGGCATCGACATCGCCTTCGCCCACCGTCAGCGCCGGCGAGACCTCCCGGTTGTCATCGCCGGCTTCACCGTCGTCGAGATCGGGCTCGAATCGGCTCACTTCGTCTTCCCCAGCAGCGACAGCGCCGAACGCAGCGCGCTGGAGGTGGTCGCGGCATCATCGAGCGCCAGCACCGAATCGGTGGCGTCTTCGGCCTGCTTGGCTGGAAACCCAAGACCGACAAGGGCTTCCACGACCAGGCCGCGCATCCCATGGCCAGTGCCGGCGGTCGCACCCGCCGCGGTCCCCGCCGCGGCGACCTTGTCGCGTAGTTCGAGCACTATGCGCTCGGCGCCGCGCTTACCGATCCCCGGCACCCGGGTCAGTGCGGCCACGTCGCCGTCGACCAACACCTGACGCAACGTCGGTCCGTCATAGACCGCCAAGGTCGCCAAGGCGATCTTGGGCCCGACCCCGGAGACTCCGAGCAGTGTCAGGAACAGGTCCCGCGCGTCGGCTTCGTCGAACCCGTACAGCGTCTGGGAGTCCTCGCGCACGATCATCGCCGTGATCAGCCGGGACTCGGCCCCACGGCGCAGCGTTGCCAGTGTTGACGGCGTGGCCATCACCTTGTAGCCGACCCCTGCCGCCTCGATGACGGCGTGATCAAGCGCAATATCGATTACCTCGCCACGAACGGAGGCGATCATCGGGCCGCCTTCGCTTTCGCTTTCAGGGTTGCCTGGAACTTCTTCTGCTGTTCGGCAGCCATCGCTTCCGCCGCAGCCATTCTGGCGATCATCGGTGCGCGCCAGCAGTGGCAGATGGCCAGCGCCAGCGCATCAGCAGCATCAGCTGGCGTCGGCTTCTGTTGCAACGCAAGGATTCTTGTCACCATCTCGGTCACCTGCGCCTTATCCGCGCGTCCGTTGCCGGTGACCGCCGCCTTGACCTCACTGGGGGTGTGGAAATGCACGTCGATATCGCGCCTGGCCGCGGCGAGGGCGATCACGCCGCCTGCCTGGGCGGTACCCATCGCCGTGTTCGCGTTCTGGTTGGCGAACACGCGCTCGATGGCGATGACGTCCGGGATGTGGGTGTCCATCCAGTATTCGACGGTGTCACTGATCGCCAGCAGGCGGTGCTGCAGCGGATCACCGGCCGGGGTCCGAACAACGTCAACGTCCAATGCGATCACCTGGCGGCCGCGGCCGCTCTCGATGACCGACAGCCCGCAGCGCGTCAACCCGGGATCAACTCCCATCACGCGCACCTGAAGCTCCCTCTACGGCCCGAACAGCTGTTCGATACCTTAGCGGCTGGCGCCGACACCGCGGTGTAACGACATACCCGGATCAGGTCAACTCGATGGCACCAGATTGTGGCTCACCGGTCTCCGCTCGGCCCTTGGCGCGCACGCCTGCCACGATCTCGTCGATACGCCGCCTCGAGGCGCGATAGCCCTTGACCTTCTCGACGGCGACTTCGGTGCCGTCGCGTTCGGTGACCACTTTCCACTTCACACCGCAGAGCTTCGCCAGCAGCCAGAACGGCCACACCAGCAGCATCGGGATCGCGACCAACAACGCCAGCGTGCTGAAGACGCCGAAGTCGTTCGACGCCGCATCCAGCACGGTCAGCAGGGGCAGCCAGCGCCTGCGCACTCGCCAACGGACCCCGGCGTCATCACGAAATTCTGGCACGCACCCACTGTAAATCGCACCGCCATTCGACGCCCACGAGCGCGCCGGCGGCGGTGAGCACGACACCCTCCAGAGCCGAGATCAGCGTGCCTCGATCAGCCGGAGCGGACAGCGCGAGCAATTGGTGGATTTCTGACCATCTGAACCGAACTCACACCAAGATTGGGAAGCATTGGCGACTCCTCAGCGCTGCACCCTTTTTAGGAGAGTCCATGACCAAGAAGTTTCGCCTGATCGCGTCAGTCCTGGCAGCGGGTGCGGCCGCAGCAATGGTCCTTGCCCCCGTTGCGGGCGCCGAAGACCATCTGGAGTGCAGTAATCCGAGCGGGAACAGCACCATCTGCCAGACGCCCGGCAACGTTCAGCTCAATCCGACGACGGGCGGAACCACCTTTTATCCGCAGTACGGATATCCGTTCCTCTACGGACCCGCCATCGATCTGGGCGGGCTGTTCAACGGGGGCCACCAAGGTGGCGGCACCGGTGGCGCTGGCGGCGGCCAAGGCTCCGGCGGCGGTGGCGGACACCGCTGACCGTCACTCCTCGTCGAGCGCCGCCAGCACATCCTCAGCCAGGTCGATGTTGGTCCAGACGTTCTGTACGTCGTCGCTGTCCTCTAGGGCGTCGACCAGCTTGAATACCTTGCGGGCACCTTCGACGTCCAACGGCACGCTCACCGAAGGCTGGAAACTGGCCTCCGCCGATTCGTAGTCGATGCCGGCATCCTGCAACGCGGTGCGCACGGCGACCAAATCGGTCGGTTCCGAGATCACCTCGAAGGTATCGCCGAGGTCATTGACTTCCTCCGCACCGGCGTCGAGCACAGCCAGCAGAACGTCGTCCTCGGTCAGGCTGTTCTTCTCCAGCAGGACGATGCCCTTGCGGTGAAACAGGTAGGACACCGAACCAGGGTCGGCCATGTTGCCGCCGTTGCGCGTCATCGCGACGCGCACCTCACCCGCCGCGCGATTCTTGTTGTCGGTCAGGCATTCGATGAGGACCGCAACACCATTGGGGCCGTAGCCCTCGTACATGATGGTCTGCCAGTCGGCGCCACCGGCTTCCTCACCGGCTCCACGCTTTCGGGCCCGCTCGATGTTGTCGTTGGGTACCGACGTCTTCTTGGCCTTTTGGATGGCGTCATAGAGCGTGGGGTTGCCAGCGGGGTCACCGCCACCGGTACGCGCGGCCACCTCGATGTTCTTGATGAGGCGCGCGAACTCCTTGCCGCGGCGCGCGTCCTTGACGGCCTTCTGGTGCTTGGTGGTCGCCCACTTGGAATGGCCGCTCATGCAGGTACTACTCACTTTCGGTCAACTGCGAAGACTGACCGTCGAGTCTACGTGGACTCAGCCACCGCCCGAGGTCACCCTCGACGAAAAGCCGCCAGAGAAATTTCACCCGACCGTGAATCTCATCTTGTGTTGAAACTAATTTCATCGTAGCGTGAAACCGATGAGCGAAGGACGACTGAACGGTCCGCAGACAACGAGTCGGGAGTACGCGAACCTCAGCGAGCCCGCGCATCGCCGCCGGCACGACAACAACGTCGAGATCGGCATGCGCGACGGCGTCACCCTGCTGGCCGACGTCCACCGGCCGGACGCCGGCGGCCGGTACCCGGCACTGATCGCCGCGTCGCCCTATCCGCGGCAGATCCAGGACCTCGGTGCGCCGATGGGGTTCATTGAGGCCGGCAACACCCCCTTCTGGGTGTCTCGCGGATACGCCCATGTGATCGCCAACGTCCGCGGCACCGGCGGTTCGGGAGGCACCTTCGGCTTCTTCGACGCCCAGGAACGCCGCGACATGTACGACCTCGTCGAATGGGTCGCCGCCCAGCCCTGGTGCGACGGCAACGTCGGCATGATCGGCATCAGCTACTTCGCCATGACCCAACTCGAAGCCGCTGTCGAACGTCCGCCGCATCTGAAAGCGATCTTCCCGGTGGCCGTCACCGCCGACCTGTACGACGCGGCCACCCATCACGGCCTGATGAGTTCGTCCTTTGTCACACCGTTCCTGTCGATGGCAGGCCTCACATCGGACCGCAGCGACGGCTTCTGGCGCAGCCAGCCCGTCGACCTCGCCCGCACGGTGTTGCACACCCCGCCGCTGCACCGGAAGTTCGCCACTATGAACGGGGAGGCGTCGCTCACGATCCTGCGCCAGATGCTCAAACTCCCCCACGACCCGCACCCGTGGGATGACCTGTGGCTCGACATCGCCGTCAAACACCCCACCCGCGACCAGTGGTGGGACGACCGGGATCTCACCCCGCTACTCGACCGAATCGACATCCCGGTCTACCTCGGCTGCGACTGGGAGAACGTCCCGCTGCATCTGCCCTCGACATTCGTGGCGTGGAAAGCGTTGGCGGACAACCCGAATGTCCGGATCGCCATGCTGGGGCAGTTCGGGCTGACCTGGCCATGGGAGAGCCTGCACACCGAGGCCCTGGCCTGGTTCGACCACTGGCTCAAGGGCCGCGACACCGGCGTCATGGCCGGCCCGCCGATCCGCTATGTCCTGCCGGGCACCGACCAATGGCGCACCGCCGACCAATGGCCTCCCGCCGGAACATCTTTGAGCGAATGGGCACTGTGCGCCGACGGCACCCTGGCCGCCCACGAGGGCACGCCCGGCTCCCGCGAATACATGGTGTTGGGTGGCGGGTTGTCACGCGCCAGGCCCAGCGCCATCGATCCGCCCGCCATGCTGTCGTGGACCACTGCACCGTTGACCGAGACTGTCGATGTGGTCGGCGATATCGAGCTGCGACTCGTTGCGTCGGCGACCGCCGCCGACACCGCCTGGATGGCGACGCTGCAGCGCGTGGCGGCGGACGGCGCCACCGCCGAGGTGACGGCTGGCTGGCTGCGGGCGTCGCTGCGCGAGGTCGACGAAGCCGCGAGCACCCCGGGCGCGCCGGTGCTGCCCTGCCGGACCGCGACGGCCGTTCCCATCGGCGAGGATGTCGAGTACCGGATTCCGTTGGTGGCCAACGCACGTCGATTCGAGGTCGGCGATCGTATCCGGCTGGTGCTCACCAGCGACGACCAGGACCCCGAAATGCCTGCCATCATGAATTTCCGGCACGCCAGCGTCGGCACCAGCAGCCTCAATACGGTGCGCTCGTCTTCGCGGCTACTGCTGCCGCTCGTCATGTGATTTCGGCGTGTTCAGGCGCGCTCAGCGCGAACGAACACGCCGAAATCACTCAGAGCATGTCGACGAATAGCTTGTGGACGCGACGGTCGCCGGTCATCTCCGGATGAAATGCCGTCGCCAGCACCTTGCCCTGACGCACTGCGACGGGGTGACCGGCGGCGCGAGCCAACACCTCGACGTGCTCGGCCACGCGCTCCACCCAGGGCGCCCTGATGAAGACGGCGTGCACTGAAGAATCCAGTCCGGTGAAGTCGATATCGCCTTCGAAGGAATCCACCTGACGACCAAAAGCGTTGCGGCGCACCGTCATGTCGATACCCGCCAATGGCACGGCCTCGCGCCCCGGGACGCCGGCATCCAAGATCTCCGTCGCCAGCAGGATCATGCCGGCGCAGGAGCCATAGGCGGGCATCCCCTCGGCCAGCCGGGCCCGCAGGGGTCCGAGCAGCTCGAACTCACGGAGTAGATGACTCATGGTGGTCGATTCACCGCCTGGAATGACCAGGCCGTCAATCGACTCCAGCTCGGCACGCCTGCGCACCGTCAGCGCTTGGGCGCCGGCCTCCTCCAAGGCGGCCAGATGTTCGCGCGTGTCCCCTTGCAGGGCAAGGACACCCACGCGATGCGACGCACTCATGCCGGGGGCGGCTGGTAGCCGCGCTGATACCGGGTCAGACCCTCCTGCATGACCGCGGCGACCATCTCCCCCTCGCGGGTGTAGATCTTGCCTTGGGTCAGCGCGCGACCGGCGCACGCCGAAGGAGACGACTGGTCATACAGCAGCCATTCGTCGGCCCGGAATGGCCGCATGAACCACAACGCGTGATCCAGCGACGCAATCATCAGATGATCACGTTCGACGGGATGGTTCACCTGCGCCGAGCCCAACAGCGTCAGGTCGCTCATGTACGCCAGCGCGCAGATGTGCAAAACCGGATCGTCGGGCAGCGGGTCGCGGTGGCGGAACCAGACCCGCTGCTGAGACGCCTTGCCCGGTGTCTTCTCCAGCTGATCGCGGGGCACGATCCTCAGGTCCCACTCTTCGAACTGGCGGAAGCCCTCATCCTCGAACAGTCGTAACGCGCGGATCTCCTCCAGGTCGTCGGGACCGGGCCCGACCGGCATCGCATCCTGGTGGTGGATACCTTCCTGGTCGGTCTGGAACGACGCCGACATCGAGAAGATGGTTTCGCCATGCTGCACGGCGCTGACCCGCCGGGTGACGAACGAGCCCCCGTCGCGCAGTCGCTCGACGAGAAACACCGTGGGTACCTTGGGATCACCGGGTCGCAGGAAATACCCGTGCAGCGAATGCACGATGTACTCCTCGCCGACGGTACGCACCGCCGATACCAGCGACTGCCCGGCGACCAGGCCGCCGAAAGTCCTGTTGTTCAGCCCGGGTGCGGAGGCGTGTACGCGGCCACGAAAAATATTGACCTCGAGCTGTTCAAGATCGAGGATCTGTTCGATCGCCATCGGCGCCGGTTACCAGCCGCGTTGGGCGAGTCGGTGCGGCTCCGCAATCTCCTCCACGTTGATACCGACCATTGCCTCGCCCAGCCCGCGTGACACCTTGGCCAACACATCGGGGTCGTCGTAGAACGTGGTGGCCTTGACGATGGCCGCCGCCCGCTGCGCAGGATCACCGGACTTGAAAATCCCGGACCCGACGAACACGCCCTCGGCGCCGAGCTGCATCATCATCGCCGCATCCGCCGGGGTCGCAATCCCACCCGCGGTGAACAGCGTCACCGGCAACTTACCGGCGCGGGCCACCTCCACGACGAGGTCATAGGGGGCCTGCAACTCCTTGGCCGCCACATACAGCTCGTCCTCACTCAAGGAGGACAACCGCCGCAACTCGCCACCGATGGACCGCATATGGGTGGTCGCATTGGACACATCTCCCGTGCCGGCCTCACCCTTGGAGCGAATCATCGCCGCGCCCTCGGTGATACGGCGCAACGCCTCACCCAGGTTGGTGGCACCGCACACGAACGGCACGGTGAACTTCCACTTGTCGATGTGGTGGGTGTAATCGGCCGGGGTCAGCACCTCGGACTCGTCGACGTAGTCCACACCCAGGCTCTGCAGGATCTGGGCCTCCACGAAATGCCCGATCCGGGCCTTGGCCATCACCGGAATCGTGACCGCGGCGATGATGCCCTCGATCATGTCGGGATCGCTCATCCGCGATACCCCACCCTGGGCCCGGATATCGGCAGGAACCCGCTCGAGCGCCATCACGGCGACAGCACCGGCTCCCTCGGCAATGCGGGCCTGCTCAGGGGTGACGACGTCCATGATGACGCCACCTTTGAGCATTTCCGCCATACCCCGTTTAACCCGGGAGGTCCCCGTTTGACCGCTACCGGCCGATCCATTCGAATGCGCGGCGGTATCCACTGCTATCTCTCCTTGTATTGGTACCGAGCCAGTCTAGTGGTGCACAGCAAGCTGATTTCTCCCCTGGTCAGTGACCGACTCAGCGAATGGCCAGGAGCTCCTGTTGCGTGCCGATGATCGGCGCCTCCTCGCGGAGGCCGGCCTTGGTTTCAGCAACGTCGACCGCCGAACCCAACAGCTCTCCGAGCTGCAATGGATAGACGGTCTCGCCCGCTGCGGCCAACTCGGCGATGGTCTCGGCGTCACACCACCGGTGGCCGTGGATGTAGCGCTGCTCCAGGGCCGTGCGCCCCGCCGCCGACGGTTCGAAGTGCGTGGTCCGGTAGACGAAGAAGAACTCCTGACTGCGCATGACCGTGCCGTTGAAGTCGATCACCGCGTCACGGCGCCAGATGGGCCCGATCAGGTCGGTGGGATGCACGGCCAAACCGGTTTCCTCGGCGAGTTCACGCACAGCCGCCTGGGCCAGTCGCTCTCCGTCGAGCGCCTGGCCGCCGACGGTGAACCACCATCTGCGGGCGCTGCCGTCGGTGATGGCCGGATCGGATCCACAGAACAGCAGCACCCGGTCGTCCTCGTCGAGGAGCACCAGGCGGGCCGAGGTCCGCAGGTCCGCGGTCGGCAGGTCGTGGGAGGCCAGGTCGGCTTGGAAGGGTCGTTCAGCGATCTCGAAATAGGTCGGCAGCGGCGCTCGCCCACCGAGCCGGAGCAGGCGGACCACCGGCCGTTCCCGCAACGCCAGGGTGTCGCGGACCGCGTCGTTATGGAACCGCCGCCCCAGCAGCACCCGCGCCTCGGCGTCGGCCAGTTCTCCGACCAGCGCCGCAGGCAGCCTGGCCACCTGCACTGCCGACAGTGCCGCAGACAATTCGTTCTCGGCGTTTTCCCGACCGGCCCTGGGCGCGCGCTCGGCGGCGTCGGCAAGCGCCGTCAACACTCTGCCCTCCGGCACCCCGCCGTACGCGTCGAGCGCGACAGCGCGGGCGACCACCGCGCGCCGGCCCAGCGCACCGTCGAGCGCCTGCCAGGACAGGTCGTAGCGAACGTGCAGACGGTCGAGCCGGTTGGCCGTCTGAAAGGCCCAGACGCCAACCATTGCCACGAACAGGACGGCGACGATGGCCGCCGCGATGAGCCACACCATCAACTTCTCCCCCGGGTCGCTTCGCTCCTGCCCGCCGTCCCGCCCGCCACTGTTACCTTGCTCCCGGAACCGGCGACCGTGTCGTAGACCCGCATGATCTGCTGCGCCACCACCGACCAGTCGTAGCGCTGCACCGCACGGGCGGCCGTGTCGATAAAGCGGCGGGCGACGGTGTCGTCGCCGAGCACGTCGATCAGCGCCTGCGCCAGCGCCGCCGAATCATCTACCGGGACCAAGGATCCGGCGGCGCCGTCGAGCAGCACGCGCCGGAACGCGTCCAGGTCGCTGGCCACCACCGGAGTGCCCGCGGCCATCGCCTCGACCAGCACGATGCCGAAGCTCTCGCCGCCGGTGTTGGGTGCACAGTACACGTCGGCACTGCGCAGCGCGGATGCCTTGACAGCATCGTCGGCCTGACCGAGGAAACGTAGATGCCCAGCCAGTTCGCCTGCCGCGCTGGATAATTCGTCTTGATCACCGCGACCGACGATCAGGATCTCGATATCGGCATACTGCGCTACCAGCTGCGGGAGTGCCCCCAGTAGCACCGCCATCCCTTTGCGGGGCTCGTCGAAGCGGCCCAGGAACAGCACCGACTTTCCCGTCCGCGGATAGCCGTCGAGGCACGGAGCACCGGCGATCGACGCGACGTCCACACCGTTGGGAATCTCGACCGCGTCGGAACCCAGGGCTTCCATCTGCCAGCGCCGCGCCAGGTCCGATACCGCGATCCGACCGACGATCTTCTCGTGCCAGGGCCGCAAGATGCCCTGAAAGACGCTCAGCGTCAACGACTTTGTGGTGGAGGTGTGGAACGTCGCGACGATCGGCCCCTCGGCGATCATCAGGGCCAGCATCGACAGGCTCGGCGCATTGGGCTCGTGCAGGTGCAGTACATCAAACTCGCCCTCGGCGAGCCACTTCTTGACCTTGCGATGCGTCGCGGGCCCGAAGCGCAGCCGAGCCACCGACCCGTTGTAGGGAATGGGTACGGCCTTGCCGCCGGAAACCACGTAGTCGGGCAGGTCGACATGGGGTGAGCTGGGGGCCAGCACACTGACATCGTGCCCCCTGGTCCGCATCACCTCGGCGAGTTGCAGCACATGCGACTGGACCCCGCCTGGTACGTCGAAGGAGTACGGGCACACCATGCCGATCCGCATTACGGGTCGACTTCCCGCAACCTGGCCTGCTTTTCCACGGACAGATCGGCGAGCCACTGGGGTTGCATCATGTGCCAGTCCGCGGGATGTGCCGCGATGCCCGCGGCGAAGCTGTCCGCAAGCGCCTGGGTGATGACGCCGACATCGCCCGAGCCGGTGTCGCGCGGCCCCGAGACGTCGAAAACCCAACTGTCGGCTGTGTTGTAACAGTGCACCGGCAACAGTGCGGCACCGGTTTCGATGGCCAGCTTCGCCGCACCAGCCGGCATCAACGTCGGCTCGCCGAAGAAGTCGACCTCGACACCTTTGCGAGTGAGGTCGCGCTCGGCCATCAGGCAGATGATGCGGTTGTCGCGCAGTCGTTCGGCCAGCACCTCGAACGGTGGGCGCTCTCCCCCGGTCAGCGGCAGCATCTCGAAGCCCAATGTCTCGCGGTAGTCGATGAACCGCTGATAGAGCGACTCAGGTTTGAGCCGTTCCGCGACGGTGGTGAACGGGCCGTAATGCTGGACGACCCATACTCCGGCCATATCCCAGTTCCCGCTGTGCGGCAACGCCAGGATCGCACCGTGGCCCGCGGCCAGCGCGTCGTCGATGTGGTTACGGTTCCACAGACACGGCTCGATCCGCGGGGCCAGCTTGGCCATGTCCATCGACGGCAGCCGAAACGCCTCGCGCCAGTACCTGGCGTAAGAGGCCAGCGAGTCGCGGATCAACGAATCCGGCACCTGCGCGGGCGCGACGCCAACCACCCGGGCCAGGTTCTTGCGCAGCTGATCGGGGCCGCCACCGCGGGCCGCGAAGAGCGCACCGGCCTCGAAGGCGTTGCGGGCGGCGAACTCCGGCAGCGCACGCACCAACTGCCAGCCTGCCGCATAGCCCCAGTCACTGAACCGTTCGGACAACGGCGGCCGGCTCTGCACGGAACCCACGCCCGCAGAAAGCCCTGTTCCTCCCCCCGACGGGACCGACATCAGGATTCGCCCTCTGTGGTGTCCTCGGCGACCGGCGCGGCCGACGGTAGCGCGTCCATCGCCCCTGGTGATACTCGCACGCTGTGCAGGCGCTGGGCCAAGGTCAGCAGGCTGGCGGCCGCCAGCACCCACATCGCGACGTGAATCAGCCAGGGGATGTGCAAGAACCACACGCCGGACAGGCCCGCGCCGGCCAGCACGATGACCAGCCGTTCCGGGCGTTCGATCAACCCGCCGTCACCGCGCAGGCCGCTGGCCTCGGCGCGCGCCTTGATGTACGAGATGACCTGCGAGGTGACCAGACAGATCATGGTGGCGACCACCAGCGAGGTGCTGCGCATGCCGAACGCGGCCCACCACAGCAGCCCGCAGAACACCGCGCCGTCACCGATCCGGTCGCAGGTCGCATCGAGCACCGCCCCGAAGGCGGTGCCCCCGCCGCTCTGGCGGGCCATCGCCCCGTCGAGCATGTCGGCGAGCACGAAGATGAAGACGGTGAATGCTCCCCACCACAGCTGCCCCATCGGGAACAGGGTGAGCGCGGCGATGACGGTGCCCGCGGTGCCGATGATCGTGATGCTGTCGGGCGTGAACCCCACCCG
Organism: Mycolicibacterium komossense; assembly: GCF_025822605.1. GTDB lineage: Bacteria > Actinomycetota > Actinomycetes > Mycobacteriales > Mycobacteriaceae > Mycobacterium > Mycobacterium komossense. The sequence goes on from NZ_JACKTY010000035.1 coordinate 22,322, forward strand.
CAGCGCAGCCTTGGCCAACGGCCCGCTGAGCTTCGCGTAGGCCGCCCGGGTCATCAGGTAGAAATCACTCACGGTTGCCGCGCCCATTCGGTCGCCAGCAGGGCGCGGGTGTCCCGCAGCAGCTGCGGGATGATCTTCGAGTCGCCGATGATGGTGATGAAATTGGCGTCGCCGCCCCACCTCGGCACCACGTGCATGTGCAGGTGCTCGGCCAGCGATCCGCCGGCCGACTTGCCGAGGTTGAGGCCGACATTGAAACCGTCGGGCCGGGACACGGCCTTCATCACGCGAATCGCTTGCTGCGCGAACGCCATCAGCTCGGCACTCTCGGCATCGGTCAGGTCTTCCAGCTCGGAAACCCGCCGGTACGGGACGACCATCAGATGCCCCGGGTTGTACGGGTACAGGTTGAGCACGGCGTAGACCAGTTCACCACGGGCGACCACCAGGCCGTCTTCGTCCGGCAGAAGCGGGATGTCGGTGAACGGCTGCGCGGGCGCAGAGGAGTCCTTGCGGGTCGGCGACTCGGCGATGTAGCTCATCCGGTGCGGCGTCCACAATCGCTGCAGATGGTCGGGTTCACCGACGCCCTGATCGATCAGCGTGTCCGGGGCGGTGTCTTCGGGGCTAGCCTCGCTGGAGGCCCGCTCCTCACTCACGTCTCGCTGCCCGCCTTGATCAACTCGGCGGTGGGTGCGTCGTTCTGGCGGTCGGCGATCCACTTCACGATGATCGCGACGGCCTCGTCACGCGGCACCCCGTTGATCTGCGTGCGGTCACCGAAGCGGAAGCTCACCGCCCCGGCTTCCACGTCACGCTCCCCCGCAAGCAGCATGAACGGCACCTTCTGGTTGGTCTGGTTGACGATCTTCTTCGCCATCCGGTCGTCGCTGGCATCGACCTCGACCCGGACCCCGTGTGATCTCAGTTGTGCGGCAACATCTTCCAGATACGGGACGAACGCGTCCGCGACCGGGATACCGACCACCTGGACCGGTGCCAACCATGCCGGGAACGCCCCCGCGTAATGCTCGGTGAGCACCCCGAAGAACCGTTCGATGGAGCCGAACAGGGCCCGGTGGATCAGCACCGGACGTTGCCGGGTGCCATCGGGAGCGGTGTACTCCAACTCGAAGCGGTCGGGCATGTTGAAGTCGAGCTGGATGGTCGACATCTGCCAGGTCCGCCCGAGCGCGTCCTTGACCTGCACCGAGATCTTCGGGCCATAGAACGCCGCGCCACCCGGATCGGGAACCAGGTCGAGCCCGGATGCCTCGGCGACTTCGCGCAGTGTCTCGGTGGCCTCGTCCCACATGTCGTCGGAGCCGACGGACTTCTCGGGATCCCTGGTGGACAACTCCAGGTAGTAGTCGTCGAGGCCGTAGTCGGCGAGCAGATCCAGCACGAACCGCAGCAGCGAGGTCAGCTCACCGCGCATCTGCTCGCGGGTGGTGTAGATGTGCGCGTCGTCCTGGGTCATGCCCCGGACCCGGGTCAGCCCGTGGATCACGCCGGACTTCTCGTAGCGGTACACCGAGCCGAACTCGAAGAGTCGCAAGGGAAGTTCGCGGTAGGACCGCCCGCGCGCCCGGTAGATCAGGTGATGCATCGGGCAGTTCATCGGTTTGAGGTAGTAGTTCTGCCCTGGCTTGCGCAGCACGCCGTCATCGTCGTATTCGGCGTCGATGTGCATCGGCGGGAACATCCCGTCGGCGTACCACTCGAGGTGACCGGAGGTTACGTAGAGGTGTTCCTTGGTGATATGCGGGGTGTTGACGAACTGGTAACCGGCCTGCTCGTGTTTGCGCCGCGAGTAATCCTCCAGTTCGCGGCGGATGATTCCGCCCTTCGGGTGGAAGACGGGCAACCCGGAGCCGAGTTCGTCGGGGAAGCTGAACAGGTCCAACTCGACGCCGAGCTTGCGGTGGTCGCGGCGCTGGGCCTCTTCGATCAGCTCGAGGTGACGGTCGAGCGCTTCCTGCGACTCCCATGCGGTTCCGTAGATGCGCTGCAGGCTGGCGTTCTTTTGATCACCCCGCCAGTACGCCGCCGAGCTGCGGGTGAGTTTGAAGGCGGGAATGTAGCGGGTGGTCGGGATATGCGGACCCCGGCACAGGTCGCCCCAAATGCGTTCCCTGGTACGGGGATTGAGGTTGTCGTAGGCGGTGAGCTCGGCACCGCCTACTTCCATCACCTCGGGGTCACCCGATTTGTCGTCGATGAGTTCGAGCTTGAAAGGCTCACCGGCGAGTTCGGCGCGCGCCTCATCCTTGGATGCGTAGACCCGGCGGGAGAACAGCTGCCCATCTTTGACTATCTTGCTCATCCGCTTCTCGAGGGCCACGAGGTCCTCAGGGGTGAACGGCGTGGGTACGGCGAAGTCGTAGTAGAAGCCATCGGTGATGGGCGGGCCGATGCCGAGCTTGGCTTCGGGGAACAGCTCTTGGACGGCTTGGGCCAGCACGTGTGCGGCCGAGTGCCGGATGACGCTGCGGCCGGCTTCGGTGTTCGCGGCGACCGGAGTGACGTCGACGTCGACCTCGGGCACCCAGGACAGGTCACGCAGCGCTCCGCCACTGTCGGCGACCACCACAACCGCGTCGGCCTCACCCCTGCTGGGCAGTCCCGCCTCGCGTACCGCGGCGCCGGCCGTCGTCCCGCCAGGAACCCGGAGAAGGGCTACTGGGGCGGGTTGCACTGGGGCGCTCATCGGTTGGTCTCCATACGGTGTCGGCGGATACACGCTGTCCGCGGTGTTGGACGCGGTCTGATTACACCGCGAACGCGACCATGCTATCGGTGCCCCTACCCGAGACCCCAGGCTAGGACCCGCTAGCCGCCAGCGGACTCTTCAACCACGGCCAGTCGACACCGATCAGCGCGGCGACCCAGCCGAGGGCCCCGAACACCCACAGCGTGGCTACCACCACCGCGGCCGTCACCGCCACCCCGAGTGCCTGCACCCAGCGGCCCTGGCGGCCGAACCACGCCATCACCGCGTCGTAGTGCTTCCGGACGTAGGCCAGCAGGCGGCGCGCCCACTCGAACTCGGTGGCCAGAATGCCGAGACCGACGAACACGATGGCCCAGCCCGGCCCCGGGTACGGGATGGCCACGATCCCGACAGCGAGGACCAGGAGGCCGACGACGCCCACCGCCACCCGGTAGCCGAGGTCGGCGAAGCGGCGATGGCGCAGCCCGTGACGCCAGCGTCCCCATTTCCGTGGGACTGCCTTGAACCGCTCTTTCACGGTTGCCCGGGCTTGAGCAGCACGAACAAGGCCTCACCCTCGGTGAGCACGGCGTTGCCGTCGGCTGGGTCGAATAGCGTCACCTCGACGAAAATTTTGCGACCTTCCACCCGGGATACTCCGGCGTCGATGTGCAGAGTCTTCTCGACCGGCACGATTTTGCGGTAGTTGACATGCAGAAACGCGGTGCGTTGATAGGGGCCCTGGGTGAGTAGTGCGGACGTCAGACCGAGCACCGAGTCGAACAGCAGGGCGATCGCGCCCCCGTGGGCGGCGCCGTTGCGGCCGAGGTGGTAACGGCTGAACCGGACAGTGCCCCGGACGCGGCCGTCGTCGCTTTTGGCCACCTGCATCGGCACGCCGAGGATGCCGCCCCGGTTGGGCAGGTCGTAGCGACGGCCCGACGGCGATGACCACTCGTCGGCGTCGAACGGGGCCAGCAGCGCCGACACTTTCTCCAGCAGATCAGCCGCCTGGGTGATCACCTCGTCAGGGGCGTCGACCGCTCGGGCATGGTCCTGCAACTCGCGGACTGCGGCGATGAACCGGCCATAGTCGGGTCCGCCCTTGGCCGTGGGTTGGGGAGGGTTGAACCCGCCGCCGATATGTTCGTCGAGCCCGCTGCTACCCACCCCGACACCGTATGGGCAGCGCCGGGGTACCGCCCACCCGGCTCAGGAATCCGCTGGAGAACCGGCCGATGCCAGCGTCTCGAACTCGTCGTCGGACAGTGTGATCTCGGCGGCGGCCACATTCTCTTCCAGGTGCGCCACCTTCGACGTACCAGGGATCGGCAGGATCACCGGGGAGCGTTTCAGCAGCCAGGCCAGCGCCAGCTGCGACGGGCTGGCGTGGTGGTCGGCGGCGATCTTCTGCAGTGGGCCGTCCGCTGCGGCCAGCGGGCCGGCAGCCAACGGGAACCACGGGATGAAGCCGATCCCCTCGGCGGTGACGACGTCAAGCAGCGGCTCGGATTGCCGGACGGTCAGGTTGTACATGTTCTGCACCGAGGCGATCGCGGTCACCTCCTGCGCAGCCCGGAGTTGGTCGACGTCGATCTCGGAGAGGCCGATATGGCGGATCTTGCCTTCCTGCTGCAGCGCGTGTAGCTCACCGACCTGATCGGCCACCGGATAGTCGGGGTCGATCCGGTGCAGCTGGAACAGGTCGATGGTCTCGACGCCGAGTCGGCGCAGGCTCATCTCGACCTCCTGCCGCAGATACGCCGGCTTGCCCAGCGGGATCCAGACATCGGGCCCGATCCGCAGCAACCCGGCTTTGGTCGCGATGACCAGATCGTCGGCATAGGGGTGCAGCGCTTCGCGGATGAGTTCCTCGGAGACGAACGGGCCGTAGGAATCGGCGGTGTCGATGAAGTTCACGCCGAGTTCGACGGCGCGACGCAGGACGCGGATGCATTCGCCACGGTCGGCGGGCGGACCCCAGACTCCAGGACCGGTGATGCGCATGGCCCCGAAACCGAGCCGGTTGACGGCGAGGTCACCGCCGAGAGTGAATGTTCCAGATGCTTGTGCGACGGACGATGTGCTCACAAACAAGACCGTACGCCCGAAACGGGAGGCTGACCTGGTGAAACTGAGCGACCTTGCGGGGTTACCGCTCACCTATGCCGAAGTGGGTGCCACGAACAGCCTGGGGGTTGACGACGTCGGGCGAACGCAGGGGTACCACCACACCCGCGTCGCGGCCCGGATCGGCAGTGGCCGTGCATGTTTCGAAGAGGCCGCCGACGCGGTGATGCGCTACGGCATGCTGCGCGGCGCGGGTGTGCGGGTGCAGGCGAGCACCGAGATCGCCGAGATCGGCACGCTGGTTCTGGGTCGCCTCGGACCGATCTGGGCGCCGTGCCGCGTGGTCTACGTTCTCGATGAGCCGAACCGGCGCGGTTTCGCCTACGGCACCCTGCCGGGCCACGCGGAGACCGGTGAGGAGTTCTTCGGGGTCCGCTACGACCCGGCCAGCGAGTCCGTGTACGCCGAGGTATCCGCGTTCTCCCGCCCGAACACCTGGTGGAGCAAGGCGGGTGCGCCAGTCGCCGCGTTGGTTCAGCGGATCGTCACGAACCGCTATTTGAGGGCGCTGTGACCGATGCAGAGCGAGGCACGAGTGATGAGGAGGAACAGCGCAAAACAACCCGGCTGTGACCGATGCAGAGCGAGGCACGAGTGATGAGGAGGAACAGCGCAGAATGGCCGCTACTTGGTCAGCGTGAACTGGCAGACGTCGGTGTTGCCGCCGCGGAACAGATCTGCGCAGCCGGTCAGGTATCGCATGTACCGGTCGTAGACCTCCTCGGACTGGATCGCGATCGCCTCGTCACGGCGTGCCGACAACGCCTCCGCCCAGAGGTCGAGGGTCTTCGCGTAATGCGGCCGAAGCGAATGCACCCGACTGATCCCGAACCCGGCCTTCTGGGCACACTCCTCGACATTGACCACGGACGGCAACCGGCCGCCCGGGAAGATCTCATCCATGATGAATTTCACGAACTTGAGCAGTGACATCGTCACCTTGATGTTCTTGAACTCTTCTGCGGAGCACACGGCGATGGTGTGCAACATCATGATTCCGTCGTCGGGAAGCACGGAGTAGGCGAACTTGAAGAAGTCGTCCCAGCGATCGCGGCCGAAATGCTCGAAAGCGCCGATCGACACGATCCGGTCGACCGGTTCGTCGAATTGCTCCCAGCCTTGCAACAACACGCGCTTGGAGCGGTCACCGGGGGAATCGGCGAATAGTCGCTCCACATGCGAGGCCTGATTCTTGGACAGCGTGAGCCCGACGACGTTGACGTCGAACTGTTCGGCCGCCCGCGCCAGGGTGGCGCCCCAGCCGCAGCCGACGTCGAGCAGTGTCATCCCGGGACGGAGGTCCAGCTTGCTCAGAGCCAAGTCGATCTTGGCGATCTGCGCTTCGTGCAACGACATGTCATCGCGGATGAAATAGGCGCAGCTGTAAGTCTGGGTCGGATCGAGAAACAGCCGGTAGAAGTCGTCGGACAGGTCGTAATGTGCCTGCACATCGTCGAAATGCGGCTCGAGATCAAGGCTGGGTTTCGGCAAAGTCTCCTGCTTACTCATGCTCGGCGGCACGCAGCACGTACCTCTCGTCAACATCGTTGTCGACCAGGGTGTACCCGGTTGTTACGCAAAATAATTCACGTCCGCGTCAGACTTTGTGGTGCGGGCGTGAACGACGGGATAGCTGACACCTGGGCCACGACGGGCACTCACAGCTATTTCGCAGCGTACGCCTTCGCCCAGCGGTAGTCGGGTTTGCCCGACGGTGAGCGCTGTATCCGATCGCAGAACAGCACCTCCTTCGGCAGCTTGTAGCGGGCGATGTGGCGGGCGGCCTCGGCGACGATACCGACGGAATCTGGCGACTTGCCGTGAGCGAGTTGCACGATCGCGACCACCTCACTGCCCCATCGGACGCTGGGCCGTCCCACCACCACCACGTCGTAGACAGCGGGATGGTTCGCGATGGCCGCCTCCACCTCTTCGGCGAAGATCTTCTCGCCGCCGGAGTTGATGGTGACCGAGTCCCGACCGAGAAGCTCGATACTGCCGTCGGCATCCCAGCGCGCCCGGTCACCGGGAATCGAATGCCGCACACCGTCGATCTCGGGAAAGGTGCGCGCCGATTTCTCGGCGTCACCGAGGTAACCCAACGGCACCAGACCCCGTTGCGCCAGCCAGCCGATATCCGGATCACCGGGTACCAGTAGCCGCGTCATGTCGGCGCTGACTACCACCGCGCCAGGATTCGGCGTGAACCGGCCGGTTCCGGCGTTTTCACGAGTGGACGCCACACCCATCTGTGAACCTGTCTCCGAGGAACCGCCGGCGTCCAGGATCGTCAGATGCGGAAGTAGTTGCAACAGGCGCTGTTTCACCCCGCTGCTGAACAATGCTCCACCACTGACGAGGGCGTTGAACGACAACAGCGCCCGGGCCAGATCGGGGCCACCGTCGACCAGCGCGTCGGCAAGCGGTCGGGCGAACGCGTCGCCGACAATCGACATCGAGCCGACCTTTTCGCGCGCGACGGTCGCCCAAGCCTGCGCCGGGTCGAATCGCTCTGCCGCGGGTGGGATGACGAAGGTCCGGCCGCCGAGCACGGTGGTAAATGCCGACCACTGCGCGGCGCCGTGCATCAGAGGAGCGACGGTCATCGACGGCGGCCCGCCGGCCAGGGTCCGCTCGACAACCTCTGCCATCCCCGCAACGGCCTGCCCGGTACCGAAGGCCCGTCCGCCCATCGCGTTGAGATAGATATCGTTTTGGCGCCACAACACGCCCTTGGGCATTCCGGTGGTGCCCCCGGTGTAGAGCACATAAAGGTCATCGGGTGAGAGCGCGATGTCGAGGACCGCGGCACTCTGCTGGGCCAGCAACTCCTCGTAACGCACGGCACCGGGCAGCGGATCGTTGCCCGAGCCGTCGTCGACGTGGATGAGTCGCATCGGGGGCAGCTCGGTGAGTGCCTCGGCGAGCGTCGGCCCGAACCGGGCGTGGTACATCACCGCCGCAGCGCCGGAATCGGCCAGCAGATAAACCAATTCGTCGGCGACGTAGCGGTAGTTCACGTTGAACGGGGCGACCCTGGCCTGATAGGCCCCGATCATTCCCTCGACGTACTCGTTGCAGTTCGTCATGTACAGCGCCAGATGGCTCTGCCCCGACTCGCTCCCCGCGAGCTGCGACCGTTCCCGGCGCGCACCCAGGCCCCAGGCATGCAACGCCTGCGCCAGTCTGCGGGTCCGGTCGTCGACCTGCGCGAAGGTGAAGCGACGGTCGCCGAACACAATGCAGTCACGTTCGGGATTCGCCGCGGCGACGGCCGCGAAAACCTTGGCTATGTTGAACTCCACCAGGCCACGCTAACGCGATTTCGGCGTGCTCCCGGCCGTGGATGGTCGGGAGCACGCCGAAACCGGAAAATACCTACGGCTGTTTCTGGCCCGGGATGCCCTCGTAGGCGATATCGCCGGTCTTGAGGTTGTCCGCGGTCAGCTTGCCCAGCCCGTCCAGGAACTTCTGTCGATCGGTGACCACGTGCTGGAGCGCGACGTCGACGTTGTCCTTGGTGATCGCCGGCATGACGTACACCGGCTCCTTGTTGACGTCCTCACCCTTGACGATCGCGTTCGCGACGGCCAGCCCGGCGGACAGCTCGACGGTGCCGTTCTGCAGCGACGTGCCGATGAAGTCACCGCTCTTGACAGCGTTCAGACCGTCCTCGATACCGTCGATGCCGACGATCGGAACATCGCTGCGGCCGGCCTCTTTCATGGCCTGCAGTGCCCCGAGACCCATATCGTCGTTCTGCGAGACGACGCCGTTGATCTGCGGGCCGAAGCTGGAGATCCAGTTCTTCGTCTTGTTCACGGCTTCGTCGCGCTTCCAGTTGGCCGTGTCCTTGGCGAGCACCTTGATATCGGGATACTTGGCCAGCACCTGGTCAATTCCCTTGCCGCGGTTGATCTCACCGGAGCCACCGAGCGGTCCCTGCAGGATGACGATGTTGCCCTTACCGCCGAGCCTGTCGGCCATCATCTGCATCTCCTGGGCGCCGGCCGCGACATCGTCAGGCTGGACGTTGCCGGCCAGATCAGAGCTGTTGAGCTCGGCGTTGACTGCCAGCAGCGGAATGCCCTTGGCTTTGGCCGAGGCGATCTGCGGGCCGAGCGAATCCGCCTGTACCGGAACGACGATGATGGCCTTGACACCCTGGTTGATCAGGGAATCGACCTGGCTGGCCTGCGTGGAGACGTCGTTGTTGGCCGAGTTCCAGACGAGTTCGATGTTGTTGTCCTTGGCATACTGCTCCATCCCCTCCTTGCCTGCGGTGATGAAGGAGCTCATGTCATAGACCGTGACCCCGATGCGGGTCTTGTCGCTGTTGGCCTCGGTGTCACCTGCACCGCAGGCGGTCATCCCGAGCCCGAGCAACCCCGCCGTGGCGATGGCGCTGAACTTAGTCAGCCATTTCTTCTGGGTCATTTAGTATCTCTCACTCTCGTTGTGGTTGATTCTGACAGGCTAAAAGAACTAGGGCGCAATGTGATTCACTGCGGAGAATCACGTTCTTCGTCGGGTCGACCAAACGTCGACGGCGACCGCCGCCACTATGAGCACACCCTTGATGACGTCCTGCCAGTAGGCGGGCACCACCAGGATGTCCAGACCGTTGTTCAGCGTCTGGATGATGAACAGGCCCAACACCGTTCCCCAGATCGTGCCGCGCCCACCCATCAGGCTGGCGCCGCCGATCACCACCGCGGCGATGGCGTCGAGTTCATATCCCTGACCGAGGTTCGGCGGGCCGGAGATGACGCGCGAGGCGAGCATCACACCGGAGATGCCGGCCAGCAGACCGGACAGGGCGTAGACACTGAACAGCACGTTCTTGGCGTTGATACCGGCGATCTCGGCCGCATTGCGGTTGCCGCCGACGGCGTAGACGCGCATGCCGTAGGTGGTCCGCCGCATCACGATCGCCAGCACGATGATGCCGAGAATCATGACGAGCACCGGGATCGTCAGACCGAGGATCTTGGTATTGGCGATGGAGCCGAATTCAGCGGGTAGCCCGTTTATCGGCGCGCCACCGCCGATGACGTAGGCAAGACCGGAGCCGGCTGTCAACGTGCCCAATGTCGCGATGAACGGCGGAACGTTGATGCGGGACACCAGGATTCCGTTGATGGATCCGACCACCAGACCCACGACCATAGCCACCCCGACGGTCATCCAAACCTGCCCAGGGTTGGCCTTCGCCGTCGCCGCGCCGGCCATGGCGGATACCGCGATGACGCTGCCGACCGACAGGTCGATACCACCGGTCAGTACCACCAAGGTCTGGCCGAGGGCGATCAACGCGAACGGCGCTGCCGCGACCAGGATCGTGATCAGGTTGTCGACGGTGCCGAATCGCGCACTGCGGTAACTGAAGTAGGCGATCACCAGCAGCATGATGATGACCATCGAGTAGCGCAGCGCGATACCGCTGATCCACTCGCGGGAGAACAGTTTGACAGGTTCACCGGTGATCGGCGACGTGACCACTGGGGTACCCGACGCCTCGGGCGTGCCTTCGGTGTCGACTTGGGTAGTCACGATCCTGCCTCCGGAGATGTGTTTTCAGCTGGGGTGTTGACGTGGATGGGGCCGTCCAGCGCGGTCGCCATCCGGAAGACCGACTCCTGGACGGCCGGGTGGTCGAGCGCGTCGCGGTCGAGTTCGCCGACGAACGCACCGCCGCGCATGACGAAGGCGCGGTGCGACAACCCGATGATCTCGGGCATGTCCGAGGACGCCATCACCACCGCCATCCCCGCCTGAGCGAATTCGGTGATGATGCGGTAGATCTCACTGCGGGCACCGACGTCGACGCCGCGGGTCGGTTCGTCCAGCAGCAGCACGTTGACATCGCCGGTCAGCCAGCGGGCCAGGACGACCTTCTGCTGGTTGCCGCCGGAGAGCGTGCCGACGAGTTGGCCCATCCCCTTGCTGCGTAACCGGACCGACGCCATCACCTCGGAGACAGCTTTGGTGCGCGCCTTGCCCTTGAGCCAACCGGCGATGCTGAACGACGACAGCCGTGGCAGGGATCCGTTGTCCAGCACGCTCATCGACAGCACGACACCGGAGATCTTCCGGTCCTCGGGGACCATCGCCATACCCTCGGTGATCGCTGCGGCTGGCGCGTTGCGTTTGACCTTGCGGCCGCGGACGAAGATATCGCCGGACGTGGTGCGCTTGGCGCCGAAGATCGCTTCGAGCAGCTCGGTCCGGCCGGCACCGACCAGGCCGGCCAGACCGACAATCTCCCCGGCGGTGACCGAGAACGACACCGGCTCAGAGGCGCCTTCGACCTGCAGGTCCCGGACTTCGAGTACCGGGTCGGCCTTTGGCGCGACGCGGTCGGGGAACAAGGCGTCCAGCTCACGCCCGATCATCGCGGTGACGATGTCCTCGTCGGACACCTCTGCCAGCGGTTTGTCGAGGATCAGGCCGCCGTCGCGAAGCACCACGACGCGGTCTGCGATGGCACGGATTTCGGCCATCTTATGGGTGGTGTAGACCATGGCGACGCCGTGGTCGCGCAGCCTGCGCACGACCGTGTACAACCCTTCGACCTCGCGTTCGGAGATCGCCGAGGTGGGTTCGTCGAGCATGACGACCTGGGCGCCGGTGCGGGCGGCCTTGACGATCTCGACGATCTGGCGCAGGCCCACCGGGAGACTGCCCATGCGCGCGCTCGGATTGATGTCGAGACCGAACACGGCGAGGGCATCCCTGGCCTCGTCGATCATCGCCCGCCGGTTCAGGAAGGGACCGACCTTGAGTTCCCTTCCCACGAAGAGGTTTTCGTAGACCGTCATGTCTTCGATCGAGGCCAGCTCCTGGGGCACGATCGCCACCCCGTGCCTGACGGCGTCACGCGGGTTGCCCGGGGTCAGCTGGTTACCCTTGACTGTGACATCACCGGAATCCGCGCTGTACTGTCCGCTGACAATCTTCATCAGAGTCGACTTGCCCGCACCGTTCTCGCCGGCCAGCGCGGTCACGGTGCCGGGCTCGAGATCGAGCGTGATGCCCTTGAGCACGGGCACGCCACCGAAACTCTTAGTGATGTCGGCGCATTCGAGGATCGCCGAGCTCATGACAGACTCACCACCACTTTGACGTTCTCGGCATCCGCGGATGCGGTGAAGGCTTCCGCGGATTGCTCGAAATCGAACCGAGCCGTGATGAATTCGTCGATCGGTACGGCACCGGAGGCGAGCAGGTCGATCGCGGCGGTGTAGTCCTCCCTGACGTACATCAGGTTGCCGATCAGGGCCAGTTCACGGTCCTGGATCAGATCGAGCCGAACGGGGGTGGCGCCCGCCGCGACACCGACGATCATGATGGCGCCACCTTTGTCGACCAGGTCGATGGCCTGGGCCACCGAGCTCTCCCTGGAGACGCAGTCGATCACCACTGCCGCGGGTCCGCCCAGCACTGCCAGTGCGGATTCCACCGCATCGGCGGCGGTCGGATCGAAAGTTCCCGCCGCGCCAAGCCGTTCGGCGCGCTCGCGCTTGGAAGCCAGCAGATCGGCCACCACCACCTTGGCGCCCGCGTGGCGCAGGGCCGATAGCACGAACAGTCCGATGGGCCCGGCACCGATCACTACGACCGGACGGTCCCGCAGGTCGCCGACAGCCTCGGCGGCCCGGCGCACGGCGTGGATGGGGGTGGCCAGCGGCTCGATGAGGACGGCATGGTCGTCGTCGAGTTCGGGGTTGAGTGCGATCACCCGGTCCGCCGCCACGGTGAAGCTGTCGGCCAGGCCGCCGGGGGTCTGGCAGCCCAGCACCAGCAGTTCCCGGCAGATGTTGTAGCGGCCTGCTGTGCACTGGGTGCAATGCCCGCAGGCCAGGTTCGGCTCGACCACGACGCGGGTGCCGATCCACGATTCGTCGACGCCGTCGCCGACCGCATCCACAATGCCGATCACCTCGTGACCGGGGCGGTACGGCAGGTCGATGAACGGGTGGCGGCCGCACGCAGCGTGCGTATCCGAACCACAGATGCCGACGACGGTGCCGCGGATGCGCACCTCACCGGCAGCAGGGCCGGCCTCCGGCACGGACTCGATGACGACGTCGTCGATGGAGTTGACCACTACCCGGCGGTTGATGCCCTCTTCCCGCGGGCCGACCGGGACGGGACTCACCATGCCGTGTACCCCCCGTCGGCGACCAGCACCGAACCGGTGATGAAGGAGGCAGCGTCGCTGGCCAGGAACACCACGCTGGGCGCGATCTCCTCGGGCATGGCGTACCGCTGCTGAGGGGCGTCGTCGATCCAGTAGCGCTTCAGATCGGGGCGATCGACGGGCGCCATCTCGGTCTTGCAGTATCCCGGCGCGACCGCGTTGACCCGGATCCCGAGCGGAGCCCATTCGGCGGCAAGGGATTTCGTGAGGTGGTGCACGGCAGCTTTGGAAGCGTTGTAGGCGGGCTGCATCTGCGGGCGGTTGACGATGATGCCCGACATCGAACCGATGTTGACCACCGAACCCGAGCCGCGCTCACGCATGTGTGCCCCGACCGCGAGCGAGCAGGCCCACAGCGCCTTGACATTCAGGTCGAAGACGTCGTCCCACTGTTCGTCGGTGACCACCCAGGATTCGCCGTGGTAGCAGGTACCGGCATTGTTGACCAGGATGTCGATATGCCCAAGCGCGTCAATTGCTTCCGCGGTCATCCTGGCGACATCGGCCGATGAGGTGATATCGGCGGTGATGGCGTGCAGCGGGTGGCCTTCGGCCGCCGCCTCACTGACCACCTTCTCGTTGCGCTCGGCGCTGCGGCCGGCGATGGCAACCGTCGCACCCGCTTCGGCGAGACCGAAGGTGAAGGCCCGGCCCAGGCCCTGGTTACCTCCGGTGACGAGGGCGGTGCGGCCGGAGAGATCGAACGGGGAACGTTTTGTCATCAGGGATTCACAATCGACTTGAGGCTGGCAGGGTCGGTATCGCTGTCGAGGGCATCGGCCACGTGTTCCAGGTCGTAGCGGCCGGTGACCATCCCGTCGAGGTCGACGGCACCCGACTGTACGAGATGGATTGCAGCAGGCCAGGTGTCGGTATACCGGAACACGCCGGTGACCGTGATCTCGAGGTTCGCGATGTGGCTGACGGGCAGCGGGTACTCATCCTTCCCCATGCCGACCAGGACCACTTTGCCGGCGGGGCCGACGGCCTTGATACCGCTGACGACGGCCGCCGGCACGCCAGTGGCATCGACGAACGCGTCGACCGGTTCAATCCCGGTGACATCGACGACTGTGGGATCCAGCACTTCGGTGGCGCCGAACTTCAGCGCCTTCTCACGGCGGGACTCGACCAGGTCGGTGACGACGATTCGGGAGGCACCGAAGGCACGGGCGGCCTGCGCGCAGATGACGCCGATCGGCCCGGCGCCGGCGATCAGGATCGACGATCCCGGCACGATGCCTGCCTTGCGCATGGTGGTGATCGCCACCGACAGCGGCTCGAGTAGTGCAGCGGCGTCATCGGACATCGAATCCGGTACTGGATGGGCGAAGTCGTCGTCGCTGATGACGTACTTGCAGAATGCGCCATCGATGGGTGGCGTCGCGTAGAACTCCATGAACGGACACAGGTTGTATCGGCCGGCCTTGCACTGTTTGCAGCGGCGGCAGGGGTGCTGCGGCTCGACGGCCACGCGCTGCCCGATCCGACCGGGATCGACGCCGTCGCCGACGGCGGCAATGCGGCCGGACAGTTCGTGACCGAGGATCATCGGCTCGTTGACGATGAAATCGCCGATCCGGCCATGGCGGTAGTAGTGCACGTCGGAGCCGCAGACGCCGACGGCGGCGACCTGCACGAGCACCTCGTGCGGGCCGGGGGTCGGGACGGGCCGTTCTTCGATCACCAGGCGGCGGACGCCGGTCATCACGCTGGCCCTCATGGTGTCATCAACGGTGCTGGTCATGATGTCCTTCTCTGTGTTGACAGTGGTTGCGGTGCATCAGAATCAGAGGCATCCAGTAACAGCGACCGCCCGACCACCAGGAATTGCGCGCCAGCCGACAAGCACAGTGGCGCAACGGCTTCGGTAACCCCGCCGTCGACCGCCACCGGAAGCTCAGCGGCGCAGGCTTCGACGACGTTGAGTTGGCCCAGTGAGCATTTGTCGCGGGTGCCCGGCTGGATGAGCATGACGAGCACACCATCGGGGGCAGCCGGCCAGCTCGGGGTGCCGTGGCCGTCCCATTCCTGCCAGACCGCGATCCACGCCGCACCGTCCGCCGCCCGGACCGCGTCGGCGCGCTCCTCGGTGAATGCCTGCCAGGGCAGAAACACCGCCCCAGGGCGCAGCGGCAGGATCTTCGGCAGCACGGCGTCGACGAAGTCCGGAGAGCCGATCAGGTGCACCCCGATCCGGGTGCGCTCGACGACGGCCGAGATCATCTGCAGCTCAGCCAGACTCACCCCGGCAGGCAGCCCTTCCGAGGCAGCCATCACATCGATATGGACGTCGAGTCCGGCCTCGGCGAGAGTCTGGGCGGCGACCACCCGGGAGCCCGGTGCGGCATACACCGAACCGGCGAGTGATCCGGGAAAGTCGTTGTGCCACGGGGCAAGTGCGGTCATCGGGCACCGGCGTTGTCGAGGATTGGCGCTTGGGCGACCGAGGCCCACCGGGTGCGCAGGGCGGCCAGATCCCGGCCGTGCGCGCGGGGTGCGACGCGCTCCCTGGCGTCGGGCAGCCACCGCTTGGCCAGATCGATCAGCCCGGCCCGGTCGGTCCTGGCGGCGACAGCGGCGGCCTGAATACAGGCGCCGCGGGCCGTGGCTTCGTCGACGTCGGGCAGCGTCACCTCGTCATCGAGCAGGTCGGCCAGCAGCTGCAGCGTGGCACGCGAACGTGCCCCGCCCCCGACAGCCGTTGCCGCACCGCCGAGTTCGACACCGCAGGCACGCAGGCTGTCACGGCCGGACAACAGTGACAGCAGCGGGCCTTCGACGAAGGCGCGGGCGAGCTCTTCTCTCGTGGTCTGTGAGGTGATGTCGAGCAGGCCGCCCCTGGCATCGGGACGGTCGGGGGTCCGCTCACCGTCGAAGAACGGCACCAGCACCGGGCCCTGGGTCGGACCGGCAGCCAGCGCCAGCTCCGCCAGACCGCCGAGGTCGGTACCGAGCAGCACTGCCGCGCGGTCGGAGACGCGGGCGGCGTTGAGCGTGCTCATCAGCGGCAGGTAGCCGCCGGTCATATCGGCGACGCCGTCGACGGCACCGGTGGTGTCGAAGACCGGACCCCGCGACGACGTCGCGACGACACCCGAGGTGCCGATGCTGAAGTACTGATCGCCGTCGGTGAGCCCAAGGCCGAGGTAGGCGGCGTGCTGGTCGCCACCGCCCGCGGCCACCAGGACGTCGGCGCCGAGACCCAGTTCAGCTGCAGGCGCCGGGCGCACCGTGCCCGCGGCGTCGGCGGGACCGAGAACGTTGGGCAGTTTCCCGGCCCAGTCCCGGTCGCCCGCGGCGAGGTCGAGATACGACGTGATCCATTGTCCTGCAACGGCATCGAAGTAGCCGGTACCCGATGCGTCGGATCGGTCGGTGACCCGCTCTCCGGTCAGCCAGTACGTCAGGTAGTCGTGCGGAAGCAGGAGGGTCGCCACCCGGTCGAGTAGCCCGGGCTCGTGTTCGGCGATCCAGGCAAGCTTGGCGATGGTGAACGCCGCGGTGGGCAGTGACCCGATCCGCATCACCCAGCGACGCGCACCGATTCGGTCGACGAGCCGGGCCAGGTTGGGCGAGCCGGTGGTGTCGTTCCAGAGTTTGGCGGCGCGCAGCACCTCACCGCGCTCGTCGAGCAGGACGAGCCCGTGGCATTGCGCAGCGACAGAGATCGCGCGCACGTCGAGCTGCTGTTCGCAATCGGCCATCGCGGCGCGGGCGGCAGCAACGAATGCGCTCACCCATTCGCGCGGCTGCTGCTCGCTACACGGCGGGAAGGCGGGGGGATGCGGCGCCGAGCCGCGGCCGAGCAATCGACCGGTGGACAGCTCGCGGACCTCGACCTTGCACGACTGGGTGGACGAGTCCACGCCGAGTACGGCTGCGGTACTCATGACGACGCTCCGGGTGCCACCACTCGCGCCGATTCGTCGCCCGGCCGGATGCCGCGCGCCCCGACTCCCCCGGCGGGATGGCTGTCGACGACATCGTGAAGGGTGTGTCCACGCAATGCCATCGCCACGACAGCCAGTGCGTCGCCCCAGGCGCCGACGGCCAATGTGCTGGCCATGGCGATCATGTCGCCGGGGTCGGCGTCGGCCAGGGTCGGCGGCAGTGCGACCACCGTCGTGGCGGCCGAGGCGAACGGCGATTCAGCGTTCTCGGTGAGCGCGACCACCTCGACGCCGCGGCGCACGAGACGGTCGGTCAGGGTGGTCAGCTCAGTCGAGCGCCCCGTCTTCGAGATGGCGAGCACCATGTCGCTCGCGGTGATTGCGCCGATACCGCCGTGCAGCGCATCCATCGAAGGCAGATAGACGGCCGGGGTTCCGCACACCGACAACAGATGCGCCAGCCGCTCGGCCATGATCCCCGATGTGCCGGAACCTGTGGTCACCACCTTGCCGCTGATGCCGAGGATCTGGCGGGCGACGGCGACGATCTGCGCTTCGACTTTCCCCGTCAGAGCGGCAACAGCACGGGATTCGCGGGCGAGGACAGCACCGGCCAGGCCGGTCAAGTCGTCGTCGCCAGCGCTCATATGTGAGTTCCTCCGCTCAGAATGTTGTGAGCTAGATCATGCAGTCGCGTATGCTCAGCTGTCAAGGCGTCCGCTCAGATGAGCAGACCCTAGCGCGAGGAGGGCAAACGGGATGGGGCCGGACGAGCTGTTTCAGCGCGCGGTGGTGGCGCGGCGGTACTACCTGGAAGGCCGCACCCGCGTTCAGATCGCCGACGAATTCGGCATCTCCCGATTCAAGGTCACCCGAATGCTGGACGAGGCGGTGGCCTCCGGAATGGTGGAGATCACCATCCACAACCCCGGCTCGATAGACGTCGAACTGTCCACCGCCCTGCAGCGCCACTACGACCTCGAACACGCCTATGCCGTTGTAGCGGACACCGACAGCCCCGCCGACCGGGTGGACGCCGTAGCAAAAGCGATGGCCGAGCTACTCGTCTCGATCCTGCGCGACAACGACGTGGTCGGGGTGGACTGCGGCCGGACCCTGGCCCGGGTGGCGGGGCATCTGACGACGTTGCCGATCTGCGATGTCGTCCAGTTGACCGGGATGGCCGGCACGATCACCACCAACGGTGCTGATCTTGTGCGCCGGATCAGTGAGATCAGTGGCGGCAAATCGTGGCCGCTGTATGCGCCGCTGGTGGTCTCTGATGCCCGGACCGCCGAGAGTCTTTCGAGCACCATGCAGATCCAGGAGACCGTCGCCCGCCAGGGCAAAGTCACCTGCGCGATCGTCTCGGTGGGCGCCTGGACGCCGGGCGCCTCGCAGGTCTATGAGTTGCTGACCCCGGAGGAGGCCGCGCAACTGCAGTCCGCCGGGGTCGCCGCCGAAACCTGCGCACTACTGCTTGACAGCGAAGGAAACCGGATACCGGGTCTCGACGAGCGCCGGATGGGAGTCGACGAGCAGACCCTGCGGGCCATTCCGACCCGCATCGCCGTGGCGACGGGCCACGACAAGATCAATGCCACCAGGGCGATCCTGCGTTCGGGTCTGGTGTCCTCGATCGTGACCGATACCGAGATCGCCGCCGCGGTGCTGGTTTAGGCGCCCGGTCGACCGACGCACAACGCGTGTCGATGCGGAGGAGCGCGAACATCAGACCGGAATGCTTGTACCGGTTTCCTTTTCGGCGAACCGCACCAGTTCCGCGGCCAGGCCGTAGTCACACGCTGCGGCGGAGCGACCGGCCAGCACCGGCCCACCCCTGAGACCGCGAATGCCGTCGATGCCCACATAGCTGCCCGGCGGAATGGGTTCGGAGATGCAGTACAGCGTCGGGGCCGCGCCGGCGTCGATATCGTTGGCGAGCACGCCGGCCGCCGTCTGAACGACTTTGTGGAACACCGACATCAGCGGCGTGTCAGAGACATTGCTCAGGTTCGAGGCCACCCAGCCCGGATGTGTCAGGTAGGTGGTCACCGGCGCATCCGCTGCCCGTAGCCGTCGGTCGAGCTCGAGACCCCACAGCATCACCGCCATCTTGGACCGTGCGTAAGCCGGGAACGAGGAGAATTTCTGCACTCGCAGGTGCGGGTCCTCCATCCGCAGGTTCGACGATTTGTGTGCATCCGATCCCACGTTGATGATCTGCGAGCGCACCCGCGGGAACAGCAGGTTCGTCAGCGCGAACGGCCCGAGGAAGTTCGTACCCAACATCATCTCGAAACCGTCGACGGTGTCGGAACGCTTCTGCACTACTGCACCGGCGTTGTTGATCAGGATGTCGATATCCCCGTCGAGCAGATCCGGGAACTTGCGCACCGAGGACTGATCGGCGAGATCGAGTTTCACCACGGAGGTCGTGCCGCCGATCTCCGCGGCTCGCTGCGCACCGAGCTCGGTATTGCGCACGGCCAGGATGACATGTGCTCCTGCGTCCACCAGGGCGCGTGCGGTGGCCAGGCCCACTCCATTGGTGGAGCCCGTCACGACGATGCGCTTACCGGTCAAGTTGCCGAGTCGGGTCGGCGACCACTGAGACGTCACGGCCTGAGACTAACCTCGCCGCACTGCCGCTGGGGTGCGGCATGATCCTCGAGGTGACCTACGCATTCGACCCAGAACTTCTGCCTACCATCGATATGTTGCCGAAGCGGACGTCAGTGGTGGTTCCCGTCGAGGAATCCCGCAGACAGATCGATGAGCTGTTCAGCTCCCTCATCGGTGACATCGACCGCACCGGCGTCGAACTGGTCCATGAGGAAGCGCCCGGCCCGGCCGGCGCGGTCCCATTGCGGATCTTCGTCCCTGACGTCCGCACGACGCGCGGTGCGGTGTACGACGTCCACGGGGGCGGGTTCACCGTGGGATCCGCAGCCATGGACGATGCTGCCAATATCGCAATGGCCCGCGAGTTGGGTGTGGTCGTCGTCTCCGTCGAATATCGATTGGCGCCGGAGACTCCGTTCCCGGGACCGTTGGAGGATTGCTATGCCGGCCTGGTCTGGGTCGCGGAGAACACCGAACGCCTGGGCATCGATCCCGCCAACATCGTGATCCACGGCGTCAGCGCCGGTGGCGGATTGTGCGCCGCACTCGCACTATTGGCCCGCGACCGTGGTGGGCCGGCCATTGCGTTTCAGTACCTGGGCGTGCCGGAACTCGACGACCGCCTGGCCACCACCAGCATGCAGAGCTACGTCGACACCCCACTGTGGAACCTGCCGGCGGCGGAGAACAGCTGGGACAGCTATCTCGGCAAGGGCGTCCGCGGGACCGCGGACGTGTCGCCGTATGCCGCGCCGTCCCGGGCCACCGATCTGACCGGCCTACCACCGGCCTACATCTCCGCGATGCAGTTCGATCCGCTGCGCGATGAGGACATCGCCTACGCACAGGGGCTGCTCGCGGCCGGTGTCACAGTCGAATTGCACCTGTTTCCTGGCACATTCCACGGTTCGATGCTGGCTGTCGGCGCCGCCGTCAGCAAGCGGGAAGCGGCCGAAGCTATCGCCGTGCTGCGGCGGGCGCTGAAGGTGCCCGACTGAACAGTCGCTGCCCATTGGCGCAAAACTAGACACAAATCCGGTCATGTCTACCAAGATGGCGAGGATGTTGAGTTCAGCCGGCGGTGATGGGGCCCGATGACTGATAGTGCCCGCGAGATCGAGAACCTGATCTACCGCTACGCCGAACTGATCGACGCCGGCGATCTGGACGGAGTTGCCGCCCTGTTCGCCCACGGCCGCATCTGCGGTGTGGAGAACGGCCCGCCCGAGACGGTGTTCGACGGCGCCGACCGGGTCAGACAGATGTATGACATGGCCACCCGGCTCTACGACGACGGCACCCCGAAGACCAAACACCTGACCACCAACGTGCAGATCCGGGTGAACGACACTTCGGGCACCGCCGAGAGCGGGTCCTACTACTGCGTCACTCAGGCGACCCCGGAGCTGCCGCTGCAGGTGATCATCACCGGTCACTACCGGGACACCTTCCACCGCGTCGACGGCCAGTGGTGGTTCGACAGCCGGACCATGTTCATCGACCAGGTCGGCGACGTGAGTCATCACCTCAAATGGTGACCGAGACGAGGCATCGGGCTCCATTCGACATCGCCGCGGTGATGAAGTCGGCGCAGGACAAAGAACAGCTGGTGGACTGGGGCCCGGTGCCGTTCGAGGAACCCCTCGCGGTACTGCTGGACAGTTACGCGGCCGCCGACCTCAACGACATCGGGGTGTACATCCTGCGTTCTGGCATCGTGCACAGCCTGCGGATGCGTTTGCGCGCCCAGGAGTGGATCCGGCGGCACCCCGAGATCACCGACGAGTTGATCGTTGCTCCGATCGTGGTGGTCGGGATGATGCGCAGCGGCACCACCCTGCTGCAGCGCCTGCTTGCCGCGGACCGGCGTTTCCACTGCGCATACGGCTGGGAAGTTGTCGAGACCGCACCCCAGCTGGACCAGGACTGGTCGATTCTCGACCCGCGAATCGCGATCAGCGAAGCGCGCGAAGCGAAGTCGCGGCAACTCGCACCCGAGCTCTTCGCCATCCATCCGATGTACGCCCGGGAACCGGAAGAAGAAATAGTCTTCCTCTCCGATGCCTTCCTGTCGCACGTGCCCGAGGCCGGTGCGCACCTGCCCGCCTATCGGAACTGGATCGACCGCCAGGACTTCGGTCCGGCATACGCTTACCTGTACCGCATGTTGCAGTTCCTGCAATGGCAGAAGCGCCAAAGGGGTATCACTGCGGGGCGCTGGATACTGAAATCGCCTGCGCACCTTGGCTATCTCGATACGCTGCGGGCTCAATTCCCCGATCTGCACGTCGTGCACATGCACCGCGACCCGCGTGACACCATCGCATCAGGAGCGAGCCTGAACGCCACCCTGCACGCCATGCACACCGACACCGTCGACCTGCATCGAGTGGGCGCCGAATGGATCGAGCGGATGGGCTGGACCAATGACCGTGCGATGCGGACCAGAGACATCTGGTTCGACGAGCAGTCCCGCGTCACCGATATCGAATTCGCCGCCGCGGTCGCCGACCCCATCGGCCAGGTGTCGCGGGTTTACGACGCGACTGGGGTGCTACTGACGGCGGAGGCGGAGACGGCGATGCGCCTCTGGCTCGACCACCGGCCGCGGGAACTCGGCCGCCCGCGCTATGGACCCGACACCTACGGTCTGAGCGACGCCCAGATCGACGAGCGGTTCGCCGAGTACACCAAGCGATTTCGAGGGGAAGTCAATGCCCGATAATCCGGTCGCCACCGAAGAACAGCACGAGCAGGAACTGGCAGCCCTCGAGCTGACCAGCCACCCGACCGTGCAGGCTGCCTACCGCACCGTGGCCGAGACCTGGTTGGGGCGGGCGAAGGCCTCCGACGCGATGCGTGAGCGGTTCGACGCCGCGTTCGCCGAAGTCATGTTCTCGGCTGCGGTGTGGTCGTCCAACCAGGACAAGCTGCGCCCGAAAGTCACCTGTATCACCCGCCTGGCCCACCCGGTAGCCGGCCGCGATATCCCCGGATCACGTTGGGGCATAGACAATCCCGATAGTGTGTATCGGGTTATACCGATCTCAGGTGATGAGCGCTACGAGATCCGCGGCCGCGTCGGCGAGCACCGGATGACCGAGAATTACTTCACCCTGTGGGATGCCAGTATGGGCACCGTCGCGGTCCTCAACGGCCGGACGATGGAGGTCGACTCCGACGGGTCGTTCACCATCACGGTCGATTCTGATCCCGCGGGTGGACGTCCCAACCATGTGCAGTCCACTCCGGACGCCCACGAGTTCTACATCCGCGACGTCCTGCTGGACTGGGGTCGCGATGATCCCAATCATTTCACCGTCGAGCGGATCGGTTCCGCACCAAGCACATCCGCGCGCACCGTCGACCAGCAAGCCGAAGCGACCGCGGCAATGATGGCGCACTTCGCCAACTTCACCGGCAAGCTCAGTCACGGCATCTACAAGATGCCCGCCAATGCCTTCAACCTCGCCTGGTCGGCCGACAAGGTCGGCGCCATGCGTAACCAGGTGTACGTGATGGGCCGTTTCGACCTGTCCCCCGGTGAGGCGTTCGTGGTGGATGTCAGCGACGGTGGCGCCGAATACTTCACGGTGCCCCTGAGTAATATCTGGGGCACCACACTGGAACTCGTCGACCGCACCGGGAGCCTCAACAAGGCGCAGTCGGTGCCCAACGAGGACGGCACCTACACCTACGTGATCTCCCCCACGGACCCGGGCACGGCGAACTGGATCGACTCCGACGGCCTGCGTGAGGGCATCCTGACTCTGCGGATGGCGGAATTCGGCGGTGTGGAGTGCGAACGTGGGCCCAAAAACGACTTAGCCGCGCGGGGCCGCGTGATCCAGCTCGACGATCTCGACAAAGAGGTGCCGTTGCTGCGCCGGGTCACCGCGCAGGAGCGAAAGATCGAACTCACACAACGCCGTGCCGCGTATCTGCGCCGCCTGCCGGAAGGGACGATCTGAGATGGGCTGCTGGTTGGTCACCGGATGCTCCACGGGTATCGGGCGCGAGATTGCCCGCGCCGCATTGGAATTTGGACACAATGTGGTGGCGACTGCGCGCCGGGTCGAGTCCGTACAGGATCTGGTCGACGAGTTCGGTGATCGCGCGCTGGGCATCGCACTTGACGTCACCGACAAGGACTTGATCGCCGACGCGGTGGCCGCCGCGGAGGCCGCGTTCGGCGGAATCGACGTGCTGGTCAACAATGCCGGCAACGGATACCTGTCGGCAGTCGAGGAAGGCGAGGACGCCAAGGTCCGATTGTTGTTCGACACCAACTACTTCGGCGTCGTAGACACTATCAAGGCGGTGCTGCCGTCGATGCGCGAACGCGGCTCCGGGCACATCATCAACATCTCGTCGATGACGGGACTGGTGGCCAATCCGCCCAATGCGTACTACTCGTCGACGAAGTTCGCGCTCGAAGCGCTCACCGAGGCGCTTGCCCAGGAGGTCAAACCGCTGGGCATCAAGGTGACCGCCATCGAACCCGGCGCTTTCCGCACCGACTGGGCCAAACGGTCTATGTGGGAATCAGCCTCTCCGATCAGCGATTACGACGAGGGCGTCGGCACGCGAAAAACTCTCATCAAGGAGTTCGCCGACCACCTGCCCGGTGATCCTCGCAAGGTCGCCGATGCGGTGCTGATGGTCGCAGGCCTCGACGAGCCGCCGCTGCGTCTGCTGCTCGGGCGCGATGTGCTCAAAGCGGTCCGCGAGAAAATGGCCGCACTGTCTGCCTCGATCGACGAATGGGAGCCCGTCACCAAGGACGTCAACTTCCCGAAGGGCTCGTGATGGACAGCCAGGGTGGGACCCTCGACGGACGGACCGCGTTCATCACCGGCGCCGCCCGCGGGATGGGCAGGGCGCACGCGCTGAAACTCGCGAGTCAGGGTGCCGACATCGTCGCGATGGACATCTGCGCCGAATTCGAGTCCACCGATTACCCGGGCTCGACCCCCGACGACCTGGCCACCACGGTGAAACTCGTCGAAGACCTCGGCCGTCGGATCCTCGCCCGGCAAGCCGATGTCCGTGATGCCGACGCGGTGGCAGCGGTGGTCGCCGACGGTGTCGCCGAGTTCGGCGGACTCGACATCGTGATCGCCAATGCCGGCGTCATCCGGTTGACCGATGCCGAGGACCGAGCCCGGGTGTTTCGCGACGTCGTCGACGTCAACCTGATCGGCGTGTGGAACACCGTGGACGCCGCCATCCCGGCACTGATCGCGGGCGGGCGCGGTGGTTCGATCGTGCTCGCGAGTTCGACCGCTGGCATCAAAGCCTCCAATACCGACCGGCCCGGCCTCCAGGCCTACGCCGCATCCAAGCGCGCGCTGGTCGCGCTGATGCAAGGCTGGGCAGCCCAGCTGGCACCACATTCGATCCGGGTGAACACCATTCATCCCAGTGGCGTGGCGACAGACATGATCATCAACGACACCACCATCGCCCTGTCCGCTTCAGGCGACCCCTGGCTTGGCACCCAGCAGAACGCGCTCCCGATCGCCCTGCTGGCGCCTGAGGACATCGCCACCGCGGTCGCCTGGTTGGTATCGCACGACGCCAGGTTCATCACCGGCACCAGCTGGCCACTGGACGCGGGGTTCTCGCTGCGCAGTCATTAGTCTGCGGGCCACTGAACACAGCTGTAACGGTTCCCGCAGGACGCGGGATAAATTCTCCGCAAGGGTTTGGTCGTGATTTGGGGGGATGGTGCCACCGTCTACCGCACCGTCGACTGACGGTTCGCCGTCCTCCGGGGAGGTCAAGGGACGCCTGGCCGCCACACCGAGAACGCAGTGGCCGAGCCACAAGAAAGCGCTTCTGATCGTCCTCGCGGTGCTGGCCCTGGTCGGCGGTGCAACCGTCATCGTCTTGGGCGAGATGCACACCGCAGCGGCGGCGCGCCAACTCGCCGCCGATCGCGAAGGGGCCCGGCTGGCAGGACAGCATTATCTGGAGGCGCTGGCCGCCGGCGATGCCGCCACCGCGGTGTCGCTGGCCGCCCAGCCACCCTCCGACAACCGTTTCCTCACCGACCAGATACTGCGCGCACAACTGGCTACCCTGCCGATCACCGACATCGCGGTCGCCAACGCACCAGGTGGCGCAGGCGGCGCCGAACCCGTGCTGCTGTCAGCGAGGTTCGGGACCATCCTTTCCCAGACCACGCTGCAGGCACGCAAGGTCGACGGACAGTGGAAACTGGACACCGCCACGGTGCCAGTGAGGATCGGTACCGATCCCGACGCGAAGGATCTGCGGATCGTCGCGCTGTCCGGGGTCCACACCGTCGGCGCCACCTCCGTGGATGTGTTCCCCGGCATCCTGCAGGTCTCGACTACCAACCAGTACGTGGACCTCACCGCGGACGTCAAACCTGCTCTGCTGGAAGCACTTACCGATCCGGCACAGCGTCCGGTCATCGTGCCTGCCGTCGCGCTCAACGACGCCGGACGGGACGCCGCACTGGCCGCGGTCGAACGTTTCCAAAAATCCTGCTACACCGGAGAACGCCCGTCATACCGGTGCTGCCCGACCGGAAACTGCGCACCTCCGCCCGAGGAGAATCACGGCATCGACAGGAATACAGTCCGAATCATCGGCCGGGAGAACATCGGTGAAATGACCTACAGCCTTGATCCGGCGACCATGCACGTGGCCGTCAGCGGCGTCATCCGCTACGACGGTGAGGCCCGGGTGTACGGGACCGTCCAACCCCTCACCTTCGACTTGCACTCCAGGAACAACCTCGTCGACCTGTCGCGGAGCCCACCGGAAGAAGTTTCCTGAACGACCCCGCCGTCCCGTGTTCTCAGGTCACGGCTCCCACGGGGCAGACACCTGATTGTGCCCCCGGAGGTGGTTGGCGCCGCTTCGGCCCACATGCCGGCGGGTTATGTTCGAGTGGAACCGACTCAAGGAGTGCCACTGTGTTTCCCGAACTCTTCTCCGTCGCAGGCAAGACCGCCCTGATCACCGGCGGGACCAGCGGCATCGGCCTGATGATCGCCGAGGGTTACCTGCGGGCAGGGGTGCGGGTGTACATCTCATCGCGCAAAACCGACGCCTGCCGCACCGCGCAGGAGACACTGTCGCAATTCGGTGAGGTGCATGCAATCCCGGCCGATGTCAGCACCGAAGACGGATGCCGCGGACTGATCGACGAGATCACGGCCCGCGAGGACCGCCTGCACATTCTGGTCAACAACGCCGGTGCCACCTGGGGTGCACCGTTCGAAACGTTTCCCGGCGCCGCGTTCGACAAGGTGTTGACGCTGAACGTGAAATCGCCGTTCATCCTGACCCAGCTCGCGCACTCGCTGCTGACTGCCGCCGCCACCGAAGACGATCCGGCCCGGGTGATCAACATCGGGTCGATCGACGGCATCATCGTGCCGCGGCTGGGTACGTTCTCCTACTCGGCTTCCAAGGCCGCCCTGCATCAGCTGACTCGGCATCTGGCGCACCAGCTGGCCCCGGACATCCTGGTGAATGCCATTGCACCAGGACCGTTTCCATCGAAGATGATGGCCGCCACGCTGGAAGCCGTCGGTGACCGGCTGGCGGCAAGCACCCCGGTGCAGCGGATCGGGCGCACCGAGGATGCCGCAGCGGCCGCTGTCTACCTGGCATCGCGGGCGGCGAATTTCGTCACCGGCGCGGTCATCCCGCTTGACGGTGGGCTGAGCACCACCGTCGGGCTGCAGACCTAGCGATGTCCACTCCGTCGGATACCGGAGTGCCCGAGCTCATCCCGGTTCTCCCCGCGCACCGCCTCGACGAGGAGGCACTGGAGCGCTACCTGCGCTCCACGCTCGACGGTTTCAGCGGCCCGCTGCAGGTACGGCAATTCCAGGGCGGCCAGAGCAACCCGACCTATCACCTGCGGGCCGACAGCGGCGAGTACGTGCTGCGAAAGAAGCCGCCCGGGGTGCTGCTGCCGCGGGCCCACGCCGTCGAACGTGAGTACCGCATCCTCGCGGCGCTGGCCGACACCGATGTCCCGGTCCCGCCGGTGCACCTGTTGTGTGAGGACGAGTCGGTGCTCGGTACCCCGTTCTTCGTGATGGATCACGTGCCGGGGCGGGTGTTCCCCAATCGCGCGATGCGCTCCGGCACGCCCGACGAACGGGCCGCCATCTACGAGGATCTGGCGCGGGTGCTGGGCGCCCTGCACAGTGTCGACTGGCGCGAGGTGGGCCTGGCGGATTTCGGCAGACCGGAGAACTACATGGCGCGGCAGGTGGCCCTGTGGACCCGGCAGTGGGAGGCGGCAAGCGTCGAAGAGATGCCGGCGATGGACTGGCTGGCGAAGTGGCTGCCGGAGCATTTGCCGCCCGACGAGGAGGCGACCATCGCCCACGGCGACTATCGACTGGGCAATGTGCTGATTCATCCGACGGAACCGCGGATCGTCGCTGTCCTGGACTGGGAGCTGTCGACCATCGGGCAGCCGCTGGCGGACCTGGGCTATGCGTGTATGACCTATCACCTCAGCGAAGGCCCGGGCAGCACCGCCGGACTCGCGGGCGAAGACCTGTCATCCACCGGGATCCCCGACGAGCGGGCGTTCGTGGCCAGCTATTGCCGCCACCTCGGCCGGGATATCCCCGGCTCACTCGGCATCTTTTTGGTGTTCTCCCTCTTCCGGCTCGCCTCGATCACCGCGGGTGTCTATCGGCGCGGGCTCGACGGCAATGCCGCGGACGCCCGGGCGGGCAGCGCCGTTTTTCGCGATCGCTACCGTGCGCTGGCCGAGCTCGGCTTCACCCTGGCCCAGGAGGCCTGACCGGCAGGTATCACTTGATATCGGTGTTCCACCGATCCGACGGCAGCATGGCTACGAATCCCCGCCGTGGATGTCGATAACGCTCAGCGGACCTCGCCGACCGAACCCGCCGGTGCCCGACAACTTGTCAGCCCCCGCAGCGAGGCGACGCGGGAGCACATCATTCGGGCCGCGCGCGATGCGTTCTGCACGCTGGGTTACGAGTCGACGACTTTCAAGGAGATCGCCGCACGCGCACGGGTGTCCCGGCCCACGGTCAACTACCACTTCGCCAACAAGATCGCGCTGTACCGCACCCTCGAGAATGACGCGGTGACCACGGTGCTGGCCGAGACCATCGAGCAGTCCAGCGGACAGGAGCAGGCGTTTCTCGCCGCCCTGCATGCCTTCGCGACGAAGCTGGTCTCCGCCGAGTCCGAGAACCGGACTCGGGCCGATTTCCTCATCACTGCCGTGCTGGAATCAGCGCGTCGCGCTGAACTGCAGGCGGTGGGCTCGACGGCCACCGCAGCTCTGCGGCAGCATCTGGGCGATCTGGTCACCGCGGCGATGCATCGCGGTGAGCTGCCTGCCGAGACGGATCTGGCCGCGATGGTCGAGTTCGCCCTGGCGACCTTGCTGGGCATGGGCCTGTGTGCACCCACCCGACATCGGCTGTCCACCGCCGGATCTTCGAGCTCCGCCCGGCACAGGCGCACTCCCAGGTTGTCGGAGCAACCGCGGCGGCGGACCGCGTGAAGAGCTAAGCCACCTCCGGAATGACCTCGGCGGCCAGCAATTCCAACGTCTCGTCGCTCCCCCGGTCATGGGTGAACAGAATTACCCGCTCAAAGCCCAAGTGCTGCAGCGCTCGGAGTTTTTCGACGATCATCGGCGGAGTTCCGACGAGACCGCTGTCGTGCAGACCGAATCCCGCTCCGCCGAAGCGCCGCTGGGCGACCTCACGCACCTTCGGAAGCGACGCATCGTCGGGCGCCAGCGCCAGCACCGCTTCGACCGACAACACGATCGAGGCCGGGTCGCGCCCGACATCCGCACACAGCCTGTGCAGCAGCCCGGCCTTGTGCGCCAGCTCCCCGAGCGCATAGGTCGGGACATTCCAGACGTCTGCGTGACTGGCGACCAGAGGCAGGGTGTATTTCTCGCCGACCCCGCCGACGGTGATCGGTGGTCCCGGCCGCTGCACCGGTCCGGGAAGGATGGGCATGTCACGGACGGTGTAGTGCTGTCCCGCGAAGTCGATGACGTTGTCGGCGAATGCCTGCCGCAGGATCTCCAACGTCTCGGCCAGCCGGGCGGACCGCTCGGCGAAGGAGCTCCAGGACAGGCCGGCCTTGGCGTGTTCCTCCTCGATGGAACCACTGCCGAGGCCGAGTTCGAGCCGCCCACCGGAGATTTGATCGAGGGTGGTCGCCATCTTGGCCAGCACGGCGGGGTGCCGAAACTGATTGCACAACACCAGGTGTCCGACCCGCAGCCGTTCGGTGGCGCCGAGCAGTGCGCTCGCCACCGTCCACGCTTCGAGCGAGGGCACACCGGGCATTCCGGGCCCGTAGAGGTGGTCATAGAGCCACAGCGACCGGATACCCAGTGCATCGCAGCGCTGAGCGCGATGCAGCACTTCTTGGTACGTGAATCCCATCTGCGGAACGTAGACACCGATGTCGAGTCCGGTCATGGACCGACAGTAACCGTTACATCGGCACCGAACATTGTCACGGTGGAAGTGTTTCGCCGTGTGGCGCCCGGTCCGGCAGGGATACTGTGCCTATGGCTGACCTCAACGTGCTGGGTGGACCGTTGGAACCGTGCAGTACTGATCCGATGACCGGTTTCTACCGCGACGGCTGCTGCTCGACCGGTCCCGAGGATGTCGGGCTGCACACCATCTGCACCTTCGTGACCAGCGAATTTCTGGAGCATCAGCGTTCGATTGGCAACGATCTGTCCACTCCGATGCCGGAGTACCGCTTCCCTGGGCTGAAACCTGGCGACCGCTGGTGTGTGACCGCGGTGAATTGGCTACGCGCACATCGGGACGGCAGCGCGGCGCCGGTGGTGCTGGCCGCGACCCACGCAAAGGCGCTGCAGGTGGTTCCGCTGGAGGTGCTGCGGGAGCACGCCGTCGATGTGCCTGATGATCTGGGCAGCCTGTGAGAGCGCCGGCGCAGCCGAAGATATGAGTTGACTGGCAGCGAAAGTTGCTGGCTGACTGGCTGATCCGGTCTCACCCTGCGAACCTGGTTCTGCGCCAGGCCGACGAACTACGGAGAAGAACTCGATCGCGGACCGGATGAACCATCGTCGGACACACCGGGCTCATTCGGTTTGATCAGCGGCAAGAAGACCTCGTCCACGATCTCTTCGATGGTGCGGTCCGGCACGGGCTGCAAGGTGAACATGATTTCGTACCGAAACAGATCCACCGGTAACCGGGCGATGCGGTCGGTGACATGTTCGGCCATGATCTCGCCGCGATCGATCGCCCGCTGGATGACATCGTCGAGAAAGCCGCCACGTCCGCCGAGCACGAACGCACTCAAGTCGGCCAGGTTCGTGCCCGACTCCTCATAGAAGGCGCCGAGTCGAGTGAACAACTGCGTCGCCAACCTGACCCGGCTCCCGTTGGCGGCCCGCAGCAGGCCGATCACATCCCCGCGGAGGCTGCCGGTGTCGGGTGCCGTCTTCGAATCCTGGCTTACCGCGTGAATCACCGCCGCTAGCACCAAGTCCTGCTTACTCGGCCAGCGTCGATACAGCACGGCCCGACTCGTCTGCGCCCGCGCCGCCACCGCGTCGAACGTCAGGTCGTCATAACCGTGCTCACCGATCTCGGTCCATGTCGCCTCCAGCAGCGCGTCCTGCAGCGCGCGACCCCGCCGCCGCTGCGGCGCCGCCGAAATAGGAGACATTGCGTTTCCTAACATGTCGGATTAGCTTCTTGGAGACGAAATGTATCTTAAAGCCAAGCCGCGCCTCCCGAAGGGGCGCTGCCGGTCTGTCGTTGAAGTGAAAGGACACCAGCGTGCGCATCCTTGTCTCCGGAGCCGGCATGGCCGGGCTCAGCGCCGGCATCAGCCTCGGTGCCACCGGTCACGATGTCACCGTCATCGAACGCGCACATCATCTGCGCACCAACGGTTCCCCCATCGACATCCGCGGCCGATCTCTCGAAATCACCAGCGCGATGGGTATTTTGGACCAGATAAAGCAACATCGGGTATCAATGACCGAGCAAACCCGATTCATCGATGACACCGGAACGGTGATCGCCAAGCTTCCTCTCGGCGTCGGCGTTGCCAACGACTCCATGGATGACATCGAAATCCCGCGCGAAGACCTCGCCCTCATTCTCCGAAATGCGATGCCCCCGTCGACCACCCTGATCTTCGACGAGTCGATCAAGGAACTTGTCGACCAGGGCGATGGTGTCGACGTCACCTTCACTTCGGGCCGCCAAGACCGGTTCGACATCGTCGTCGGCGCAGACGGTCTGCACTCACTGACCCGGCGCCTGGTCTTCGGACCCGAAAGCAGCTACCTGCAACATCTCGGCCTCTACGTCGCTCTGACCACTTTGCCCCCGGAGTCGGTCGGCGAGCAGGGCATCCTGAACTGGCCAGGCCACATGATCGGCATCGTCAGCTACCGCACCACCACCCTGGGCATTATGAACTTTCGCTCCCCTTGGCTCGACTACGACTACCGCGATCTCGACGCCCAAAAACAGATCCTGCTCAAGGAGTACGCCGGCCACAGCGAATGGCGCGTTCCGGAAATCCTGGACTCCGTACGCAAAGATGGGGAGCTGTACTTCGACTCGATCAGCCAAATCCACATGCCCAGTTGGCATCACGGTCGAATCGTGCTGGTCGGCGATGCCGCTCACTGCGCGTCCCCGTTGTCCGGCCGCGGCACGGCGGCGGCCATCCTCGGAACCTCGGCGCTCGCCGACGCGCTACTGAAACACCCGGACGACATCGCTGCGGCATTCCAGGACTACGAGGCCGATCACCGACCCTACGTATCCCACGCGCAAACGAGTGCGACCCCGGGCGGCGACCTCTTGGTCCCGCTCACCCAAGCAGATCTCGACGCCCGTAACACACAACTGCGCGAAGTGACGGCCTGAGCCGCCGCGCTCGACGGCTCGCATCCAGCCCGGCCCCAGTAGACAATCGTCACAAGTGGGTGCGGGCGTCGATGACGCGTTTGACTTCGAGGAGCGCCTGGCGCAGGGTGTCGGGATCGGTCGAGCCCAGCGCCAACCGGATCGCGTGTGGTACGTGGGACGATGTCGCGAAAGGCTCTGCGGTGGAGACGGATACGTGTTTCGCGGCCAGGGCGGTGGCCACCAGGTCGGCCCGGACGTCCTCGGGTAGAGGCAGCCACAGGAAGTACGACGATCGGTGACCGACCGGCTTCAACTCGCTCAGGACATCGCGCGCTAGGGTTTGTCGAAGCCACGCATCGTCGCGCTTGTGAGTTTCCAGCCGGGCGACGGTCCCGTCCTGAAGCCATTGGCAGGCGATCGCCGTCATCACTGCCGGGGTGTTCCAAGTGGTGGCACGAATCACACGCTCGATCGATGACACCAATGAGGCTGGCGCGGAGACGAATCCGATGCGGAGCCCGGTGCTCACGCTCTTGGACAGGCCCGAGACGTAGATGGTCGCCTCTGGGGCAAGTGCCGCGAGCGGCGGGGGCGGCTCGTCGACGAGGAAGGCATACGCGGCGTCTTCCATGATCAGCAGCCCATACCGTCGCGCAATCGCCACCAGTTGCTGCCGATGGTGTGTCGTACTGACCCATCCCATCGGGTTGTGCAACGTGGGCATCGTATAGATCGCCCGGACCCGCCGCGTCGAACACAGCTGCGCCAGGGCGTCAAGATCGGTGGCCGCACCGGCGGCAGGCAGTGGCGCCAACTCCAGGTGGAGTGTGTCGGCCAGCACCTTGAATCCGGGATAGGTCAACGAATCGACCGCGACGACGTCCCCGGGCTGCAGTGTCGCCATCACCGTGACGGCGAGCCCGTGTTGGGCTCCGTTGACGATGAGTACCTGATCGGCGCCGACTGTCAGGCCACGCCGGCGCAGGTGACGCGCCACGACAGAGCGTTCGTGGGGTCGCCCGCCGTGCGGCTGATAGCGCAGCAGCGACTCGAGGTCACCGGCGGAGGCGAGCTGGCGCAGCGCATGGCGGAGCAGATCAGCCTGACCGGGCACTGCGGGATAGTTGAAGGTCAGGTCCACCATGTCCGCGGCGACTGCCTGCTGGTCGATGCCCTGGCCCGGTGGCAGGGCGGTCTCCCGGACGAAGGTGCCCCGGCCGGGCTCGCCGCTGACCAGGCCCATGCCCTCGAGTTCGGCGTAGACCCGGGAGGCGGTCACCAGGGCAAGCCCTTCTGTGGCGGCGAGCTGGCGGTGGGTCGGTAAGCGCGTGCCAGAGGCCAGACGTCCCGAGCGGATGTCGGCAGCCATGGTGTCCACGACGCGCTTGTATCGGGGGGCGGGCACACCGGCATTGTATGCATGACAATTATTTGATCGTTCTGGATGTGCGCTTCTACTGTTGCTGCAGACGAACCGTGAAAGGGCGCAACGACATGCACATCGCCATCCTGACCTTCGAGGGCTACAACGAACTGGACTCCCTCATCGCGCTCGGCGTCCTCAACCGCGTGAAGAAGTCGGATTGGCGGGTGTCGATCGCCTGCCCGGCTCCGCGGGTGCGGTCGATGAACGGCGTGGTCATCGAGTCCATGGCCACCTTGGCCGAGGCAAGCGCGGCCGAGGCCGTCATCGTGGGCAGCGGTATGCAGACCCGCGAAGTCGTCGCCGACGGTGCACTGATGGCACAGATGCAATTCGACCCGTCACGCCAACTCCTGGCCGGACAGTGCTCCGGAACGTTGGTGTTGGCCAAGCTCGGTCTCCTCGACGGTGTGCCGGCCTGCACTGACTTGACAACCAAGCCGTGGGTGAAGGCAGCCGGCGTCGACGTCCTCAACCAGCCCCTGTTCGCCAAAGGCAACGTCGCGACAGCGGGCGGGTGTCTGGCCTCGCACTACCTGGCGGCGTGGATCATCGCCCGCCTCGTAGGCATCGACGCCGCCGAAGAAGCGTTGCACTACGTCGCGCCGGTCGGCGAGAAGGACGAGTACGTCACCCGCGCGATGCGCAACATCACCCCCTACCTCGCCGTCGATACCGCACCCGTCGCCACGGGTGCTCACTAGCCGCGACGCGCCGCTCAGGCTATTCATGTACCGATCAGCACAGTATTGACTATAAATGTACCCATCGGTACGGTCGAGGCGTGGCCAGGACACCGGACCCCCGCAAACGTGAGGAACTGTTGGCGGCGGTGGTCGGCTACCTCGAAGAGCACGGCGTCAACGATCTGTCGCTCGCGCCGATGGCAGAGGCGCTGGGTACGAGCAAACGCATGCTGCTCTACTACTTCGGCGATCGACAGAGCCTGCTGGAGCAGGCGATGAACGCCAGTCGCCCCAAAGCGGGCGACATCTTCGGAGACGTCGACAGTCCTCAGGACCTCGAAATCGCTTCCATGAAACTGTGGCACGCACTGACCAGAGGCGCGCAGCGCCGCAGCGTCAGGCTCCTGCTGCAGGTGCTGAGTCTGGCAACGACGGACCCGGAGAACTACGGCGAGTTCGCCACGACCGCAACCGATTTGATGCTGACTCCGATCACGAACGCCTTCCGCGACGCAGGTTTCGCGGCCAAGGATGCGGCGATGCGGGCGACGCTGGTGGTGTCCGGCCTTCGGGGGCTGTGCCAAGACCTACTCATCAGTGGCGACCGGGCGAGAGTCGACGCTGCAGCGCAGTTGATGGTCAAGGCCGCCGTCACCCCCGCCTGACAACCGGTCTTCATCGGGTCAGTAGCGGTCGCACTTCCGTACCGATGAACCTGACGAAGGATTCGATATCGGCATCGGCGGTGGGCTGCAGGACGATGGTGTCGACACCGGCGTCGATCCAGCGGCGGGCGGCAACCGCGATCTCGTTGGCGGACCCGTGGGCGGTGACGTCCTGAGTCGAGTCGAAATTCCAGTGCTGCACCTCGGCAACGGCCTCGGCGTCAGCATCGGGACCCGTGGTGCACAGGATGTAGACGACAATCGAATGCGGCGCAGCGTCGGAACGCTTCTGCCGACCGGAAGTGATGTGCGCCAATGCTTCCCGAACCCCGGTCGGCGTGGTACCGCTGGAGAGAATGGTTCCACTCGCCAGTTCCCCGCTCAGTTGTAGCGTTTTCGGACCGCCCGCAGCCGCAAGGAGTTCGGTGTTCGGGTTCGGCGGCCATTCCAGACACACGTCGACCAACGAGATGTATTTGCCTGCATAGGTGACTGTTTCGCCTCGCAGTAATGCCGTAAGGCAGGTGAGGTACTCGCGCAGATAGGTCATGGGCGATGCGACTTTGGCGCCGATCTGCGCCATCCAATCCTGGACGCCGTGACCGACTCCGATGCGCACCCGGCCCGGGAAGCTGCGCTCCAGAGTGGCGATCTCCATCGCAGTCAGTGCGACATTGCGCATGGGCGCTGGTAGCACACCGACACCGACGGCCATTGTGGTGCTGTTGGCCAGCGCGATCCCAGCCGCCGATATTCCGCCGGACGCGAAACAGTCTTCCCACAGCCACATTTCGTCGACGCCTGCGTCGTCCGCTGCCCGCGCCGCCGCCGCGAGCGTCTCGGGTGCATATTGAGGCCGGAAGACGGTGCCGATACGCAGTGCCGGCCGTTCGGTTTCGGTCATCATTCATCCTTCTTCTGAGCTTGCGCCTGGGCGTGGAGCCGACCGGCCTGGTAGGAGGAGCGCACGAGCGGGCCAGACAGTACCCCGAGGAACCCGATCTGGCGAGCTTTGTCGGCGTGCGCGACGAACTCATCGGGCTTGGCCCATCGCACCACGGGGTGGTGTCGCGGTGAAGGCCTCAGGTACTGCGTGATGGTGAGAAGCTGGCATCCTGCTTCGTGCAGATCGTAGAGGGCGCCGGTCACTTCGTCGGGATATTCGCCGAGGCCAAGGATGAGATTCGATTTAGTGATCAACCCCGCCTCGCGCGCCTTGGTCAGCACCTGCAGAGACCGTTCGTAGCGAAATCCAGGGCGGACGCGGCGAAATATCCGCGGAACGGTTTCGACATTGTGCGCCAGGACTTCTGGGCGGGATGCGAAGATCTGGGCGAGATGCTGATCACTACCGTTGAAATCTGGGATGAGTAGTTCCACACCCGGCGCCGTGGGTAGAGCATGTATCTGCCGGACCGCCTCGGCGTAGAGCCACGCTCCGCCGTCGGGCAGGTCGTCACGAGCGACGCCGGTGACCGTGGCGTACCGAAGACCCATGGCCGCCACGGATTCGGCCACCCGTCGGGGTTCGTCGGTGTCCAGAGGGCCCGGCTTACCTGTGTCGATCTGGCAGAAATCACACCGCCGGGTACATTGCTCTCCCCCGATCAGGAAGGTGGCCTCGCCGTTCTCCCAACATTCGAAGATGTTGGGACACCCGGCTTCTCGGCATACGGTACGTAAACCGTTGCCCTGGACAGCACCATCGATGCGACGGAACTCGGGACCGGTCTGCACCCGAGCCTTCATCCAGGCCGGCTTGCGTTCCAACGGAGTCGCCGAGTTGCGAACCTCCAAGCGCAACAACGGTCGCCCGGGGGGAACTACTACCGTCATCGGAGCCTCCAGCTCATGCTTTGCACACAGATCATTAAAGGGGAATATAGCGGAAATCGATCGCCAGAACGATCATTGCTGACTAATATCGTTGGATAATCAACGATCGCGATCGGTACACCGAACGAACAGAAAGCGCGGCGATGACCACGACGATCAGTCCGATCGACCACGAACTGTCGACGTTCGCGATCAGCTGGTTGCCCCACGGCGGCCAGACTCAGCCCGGCACCGCCGAACGTCTTCTAGGCACTGATAGGGCGGATCGTGGAACGGCGCCGTATCCGGCGTAGCGAATCCGTGGTGAAGACGACCAGCGCAGACCAGATAAGCGCGAAGCCGAGCCACGTTGTCCCAGAAAGGTGTTCGTGACTGATCAGAACGGCCCATGCCATTTGCAGAATCGGCGTCACGTACTGGAGCAGGCCAATGATGACGACGGGTAAGCGCTGAGCGGCAGCGCCGAACAACAGCAGTGGCACCGCCGTGATCGGCCCGCACGCTGCCAGCAGAAGCAGCTGAGCGGCACCCCCAGCGAGGTGCGCCTGACCCGTCGCGGTCAACACAACCAGATAGGCCACGGCGAACGGTGTCAAGACGATCGCCTCGGCGGTCAGACTGGTACGCGGCGGAATCGGGACGACTCTCTTGATCACACCGTAGAGCGCGAATGTGGCCGCCAGACCCAATGCGATCAACGGCGGCCGCCCGTAGGCGACCGTGACGACGACCACCGCTATCACCGCGATACCGATCGCGAGGGCCTGAATCTTGGCAAGGCGCTCACGGAAAACGAGTACTCCGATGGCAACGCTGACCAGCGGATTGATGAAATACCCCAGCGCAGCCTCGCCGACATGTCCCGACAGCGCGGCGTAGATGTAGATACCCCAGTTGGTGGAGATCAGCGCCGCGGCCACTGCGGCAAGCCCCCAGGTCCGGGTGGGCAATCCGCGCAGTGAGCCCAGTTGGCGCCCGACCGCGAGTACTGCCACCATCAACACCAGGGTCCAGGCCGCGCGGTGCGCCAAAATCTCCAGGGGTTGGGCGAAGCTGAGTAGACCGAAGAACGCCGGGAACAGCCCCCAGATGGTGTAAGCACCTAAGCCGTAGGCATATCCGCGGGAGGAGCCCTGTTCCGGCCTGTCCATCAGCATTCGACGAGATTCACGCCGACGTTGATCGCGAGCCCGCCCAGGGCGGTCTCTTTGTACTTCGAACTCATATCGCGCCCGGTGGTGCGCATGGTGGCGATCACCTGATCGAGGCTAACCCGGTGGCAACCATCGCCACGCAACGCCATCTTCGCCGCGGTGATGGCCTTGTTCGCCGAAATGGCATTGCGCTCGATACAGGGAATCTGGACCAGCCCACCGATCGGGTCGCAGGTCAGTCCCAAGCAATGCTCCATGGCGATCTCGGCCGCATTCTCCACTTGCAGTGTTGTGCCACCGAGGATTTCGGCCAATGCGCCGGCGGCCATCGAGGCGGCAGATCCGACCTCTCCCTGGCAGCCCACCTCAGCTCCGGAGATGGATGCCTGCTGTTTGTAGAGTGAACCGATCGCCCCGGCAGTGAGTAGAAATCGCACGGCCACGCCGTCGGGATCAGCTCGACCTGCGGCTGTGTAGTGCTCGGCGTAGTGCAGCACGGCAGGGATGATCCCGGCCGCTCCGTTGGTCGGAGCAGTGACCACCCGCCCACCGGAAGCGTTCTCCTCGTTGACCGCCAAGGCGATGAGGTTGACCCAGTCCTCGGCGAATTCGGGCTTCTTGTCAGGATCTTCCTTCGAGAGGCGCTGATGCCATTGGTGTGCGCGGCGCCGGACCTGCAAAACGCCGGGAAGCATACCGGTCCGGCCCATGCCGCTGGCCGCGCACTGGTGCATGGCGTCGCGGATATGCAACAAATCCTTGGCGATATCAGCGTCAGGATGAAGCGACTTCTCGTGCGCACCCTGAAGTTCGGAGATCTTCATCTGATGGCAGTTGGCCAGCGTCAGCAGATTGGCGGCGGTGGAAAAGCTGTAGGGCGAAGAACCTTCGATGGCCGCTGCCCCCAGGTCATCGCCGTCGCTTACGACGAAGCCACCGCCCACCGAGTAGTACGTGCGTTTCAGCAGGTCGCTATCATCGCCCACCGCAGTGAATTCCATTGCATTGGGGTGGTATTCGAGCGTCTCAGTCGGCCGCCGGGTGAGATCTTCGACAGACAGCGCGATCGAGAGCTGCCCCGCCAGCCGGACCCGTCCGGTCCTGCGCTGGCGGGTCAGCACGGCGTCGATCTCCGATACCTCGACTGTCGCGGGATCCAGCCCTTCCAGCCCGAGCATGATGGCGGTGAAGGTTCCGTGCCCATCGCCCGTGGCCGCCAGTGACCCGTAGATGGTGATCGCAAGTTCATCGACGTAGTGAACCAGTCCGAGCCGGTACAGTTCGGCGGCGAAGCTCGCGGCGGCCCGCATCGGCCCGACAGTGTGTGAGCTCGAAGGCCCAATTCCGATGGAGAAGAGGTCAAATACGCTGACAGTCAAGGTGGTTCACAGCCCTGGGTAGAGGGGGTATCGGCTGGCAAGGGCCCGGACCTGGAGGCGGATACCGTCTAGCGCGGCCGCGTCGGGCGCGGTCAGGGCTTGAGCGATCAGATCGGCAACGTGACCGAAATCGGCCAGATTGAACCCGCGGGACGCCAGCGCGGCGGTTCCGATGCGTAGCCCCGAGGTCACCATCGGGGGTCGCGGATCGAAAGGTACGGCGTTGCGGTTAACGGTGATGTCAACAGCGGCCAGGCGGTCCTCGGCTTGCTGCCCGTCGATATCGGCGTGGCGGAGGTCGACAAGCACGAGGTGGACGTCGGTGCCCCCGGTCAGGACGGTAATACCGGCATCGGTCACGTCACTACAGCCGAGCCGCTCAGCCAGGATTCGGGCTCCATCGAGGCACCGTCTTTGTCGGACCACGAATTCCGGCTCGGCGGCCATCTTGAATGCCGTGGCTTTGGCAGCGATCACGTGCTCCAGCGGTCCGCCCTGCTGACCAGGAAACACCGCCGAGTTGATCTTCTTCGCCACCGCAGCGTCATCGGTCAGAATGATCCCGCCGCGAGGTCCGCCAAGGGTTTTATGGGTAGTCGAGGTGGTGACATGCGCATGCGGGACCGGCGACGGATGCAGACCCGCGGCGACCAGACCGGCGAAGTGCGCCAT
This sequence comes from Mycolicibacterium komossense, assembly GCF_025822605.1. GTDB lineage: Bacteria > Actinomycetota > Actinomycetes > Mycobacteriales > Mycobacteriaceae > Mycobacterium > Mycobacterium komossense. Next base: position 62,624 of record NZ_JACKTY010000035.1, read on the forward strand.
ATCGACCATCAGCAGGGCATCGACCTCGTCGGCGATCTCCCGGAATCGGGTGAAATCCAGCTGCCGCGGATAGGCCGACCAGCCGGCGATGATGAGCTTGGGCCGGTGTTCGCGGGCAGCTTCGGCGACGGCATCCATATCGATGAGGTAGTCATGCTTCGAGACCTCGTAAGCGGCGACGTTATAGAGCTTGCCCGAGAAGTTGATGCGCATGCCGTGGGTGAGGTGTCCACCGTGGGCGAGCAGCAGACCCAGGATGGTGTCACCGGGGGTAAGCAGTGCGTGCATAACCGCCGCGTTGGCGCTGGCGCCGGAATGCGGTTGTACATTTGCGAATTCGGCACCAAAGAGCGCCTTGACCCGGTCGATGGCGAGTTGCTCCACACCGTCGATGAATTCGCAGCCACCGTAGTAGCGGCGGCCCGGATACCCTTCGGCGTATTTATTGGTCAACACCGAGCCTTGGGCCTGCATCACCGCCAGCGGCGCGTAGTTCTCCGAGGCGATCATCTCCAAACCCGTCTTCTGACGTATCAATTCGTCGTGCAGCAGCGTGGCAACAGCGGGGTCGAACGTGGCTAGCGGTTCGTCTAAGACGCTCATCCGTTGATTCCGTTCTTCTCGGCGTAATCGGCGGCAGAGAGCAGCTCACCGGGCGTGGTCGGGGCGACGGTGAACAGCCAGCCCCTCCCGTAGGGATCGGCGGAGACGATGGCGGGGTCATCCACGGCGGTCTGGTTGATTTCGGCGACTCTCCCGCTGACCGGCGGGAACAATTCGGAGACCGTTTTGGTGGATTCGACTTCACCGCAGGCTTCCCCGACAGTGACGCTGGCTCCGACCTCGGGAAGGTCTAGATAGACTAATTCTCCGAGATTCTCGGCGGCCAGGCGGGTGATACCGATCCGGACCGGCCGGTCGGTATCGAGGTCACCCGCGGACGTCACCAAAACCCACTCATGGTCCTCGGTGTACAGGCGGTCGGTGGGCAGCTCGGCGGTCATATCTGATTCCTTTCGGGGCGGACGTAAAAGGGCAGGGCGGTAACCGTGAACTCGGCGGTGTTACCGCGGATGTCCACGTTCAGGACGGTGCCGGGTTCGCCAAGTACGGCATCGACGAAACCCAGCGCAATCGGGCAGCCCAGTGTCGGGGACAGCGCACCGGAGGTCACTTCACCGACATCGGTACCGGCGTTGCGGATGCGATAACCCGCGCGGGCGGCGCGTCGTCCCGTACCCACCAGCCCGACGAGCCGCCGAGATGCGGGCACCCCTGATTTCCGTTGCAGTGCTTCGGCTCCGACGAATTCCTTGTTGAGTCTGATGAGCCTGCCGAGGCCGGCGTCGTAGGGGTTGGTCGCCACGGTCAGTTCGTGGCCATACAGGGCCATCCCTGCCTCTAGGCGCAACGTATCGCGCGCGGCCAACCCAGCCGGGATCCCGCCGCACTCTTCGGTGGCCTTTGCCAGGCTGCGCCACAGCTGGGGCGCCTCCGAGTTGGGCATGTAGAGCTCGAAACCGTCTTCACCGGTGTACCCCGTTCTGGCGAGTAGCACGTCGGTGCCGGCAACTCGGGCCGGCGTGCTGGCGTAGTATTTCAACTCCGCGAGGACAGCCGGGCCTGTTTCATCCATCAGCGCCGTCAGGATCGCCGCTGCCTCGGGACCTTGCACAGCGAGGAGGGCCGTTTCGGCCGATTCGTCGGCGATGTCCACATCGAACCCAACTGCACGAGAGCTTAATTCGGCGAATACGATCGCGGCGTTGGACGCGTTGGCCACGACCAGGAAGCTGACGTCGGCGAGCCGGTAGACGACGAGGTCGTCGAGCACGCCACCATCCTCGTTGCACAGCAGCGAATATTTCGCACGTCCGACCTTGACCGCGGAGAGTTCCCCGACCAGTGCGTAATCGAGCAGTGCAGCAGCGTCCGGCCCACATACCCAGATCTCACCCATATGCGACAGATCGAATAGCCCGGCCGCCGTGCGCACCGCGTGGTGCTCGGCGAGCTCACTTCGATATTTCAGCGGCATCTGCCACCCGGCGAAATCGGTGAATGTTGCGTTGAGAAGTCGGTGTTCGGTGAGTAGGGGTGTCTCGTTGGTCATACCAGGACCTCATCTCTGTTCGGTGGGATGTCGGCAGCGAAATCCTCGGGGGCCGGGCACGAGCACGCCAGGTTGCGGTCACCGTAGACTCCGTCGATGCGACGAACAGGTGGCCAGTACTTGTCCCCCTGGGCGCCAGAGGGGTAGGCGGCAGTACGCCTGCTGTACGGCAGCTCCCACTGGTCGGCGCAGACCTGCTCGGCGGTGTGCGGCGCTTGCCGCAACGGGCTGCGCTCCAGTTCGTAACGCCCTGAACTGATTTGGTCGATCTCAGCGCTAATGGCGATCATCGCGTCGACGAAGCGGTCCAGTTCGGCGAGATTTTCCGACTCGGTCGGCTCGACCATCAGTGTGCCGTTCACCGGGAAGGACAACGTCGGGGCGTGAAAACCGTAGTCGATGAGCCGTTTGGCAACATCCTCAGCGGTGACACCAGTCGCCCTGGTAATGGCACGCAAATCGAGGATACATTCGTGGGCCACCAGCCCGCCCGGCCCGGTGTAGAGCACCGGGTAGTACGGATCAAGCTGGCGGGCCAGGTAATTCGCTGAGAGTACCGCGTTCTCAGTTGCGGCACGCAGGCCATCGGGGCCCATCAGGGCGATATACGCCCAAGTGATCGGCAAGATACCCGCCGAGCCATGGTTGGCGGCCGACACCGGAGGGGACTTCGCTGCACCGTCTAGCGGATCTCCGGGCAGGAACGGTGCCAGATGAGCGCGCACCGCGACCGGGCCGACACCCGGTCCCCCGCCCCCGTGTGGAATGCAGAACGTCTTGTGCAGATTCAGGTGAGAGACGTCGCCGCCGAAATCACCCGGTCGAGCCAGTCCGACCAGCGCGTTGAGATTTGCTCCATCGATATAGACCTGGCCGCCGGCCCGATGGACCTTGTCGCAGATCTGCCGGACATCGGTCTCATAGACGCCGTGGGTGGAGGGGTAGGTGACCATGATGGCGGCTACGCGACCGGCGTGCGCGGTGAGATTGGCGGTCAGATCACCGATATCGATACTCCCGCTGGGAGCTGTGGCGACGACGACGACCCGCATCCCCGCCAGCACCGCGGACGCAGCGTTGGTGCCGTGGGCGGACTGCGGAATCAGGCAGATATCGCGCTGCGGTTCACCCCGCGATGCGTGGTAACCGCGGATGGCCAGCAGTCCTGCCAGCTCGCCTTGCGAACCTGCGTTGGGTTGCAGGGAAACATGGTCGTAACCGGTGATCTCGGCCAACCAGTTCTGCAGGTCGGTGATGAGTTCGCGGTAGCCGCGGGTCTGCTCGGGCGGGGCGAAAGGGTGGATACCGGCGAATCCGGGCCAGCTGATGGGTTCCATCTCGACAGCCGCGTTGAGCTTCATCGTGCACGAGCCCAGCGGGATCATCGTCCGGTCCAACGCCAGGTCCTTATCGGACAGCGCGCGCAAGTACCGCAACATCGACGTTTCCGAGTGGTATTGATGAAAGGTTTTGTGCAGCAAGAACGTCGACGTTCGCGCCAGTCGTGCGGGGATCGGCGCCGGCGAGGAGGGAGCCGGTTGGGCGCCGAACGCGCGCAACACCCGGGCGACGATGTCTGCCGTGGTGGTCTCGTCACAGGAGATCCCGACGTGCGCTGCGTCGACGCGACGCAGATTGATGCCGTCCGCGGCAGCGCGAGCTACTACCTTCTTCGCACTGTGACCGACACGCGCGACGATGGTGTCGAAGTAGTCGGCATGCACGATGCCGATACCCGTCGCCGCCAGACCGGCGGCGATCGCTGCGGCGTGGCCATGCACCCGGGTCGCGATCGCGGCCAGACCGTCGGGTCCGTGGTAAACGGCATACATTGCAGCAACATTCGCCAGTAGAGCCTGCGCGGTGCAGACATTGCTCGTCGCCTTATCCCGGCGGATGTGCTGTTCGCGGGTCTGCAGGGCAAGCCGGTATGCCGCCGCCCCGTCGCGGTCACGGGATACCCCGACCAACCGCCCTGGCAGCAGCCGCTCCAGACCCTCTCGCACCGCGATGAAACCGGCGTGTGGTCCGCCGAAGAACAATGGCACACCGAAGCGTTGTGCCGATCCGACCGCAACATCGGCCCCTAGGTCACCCGGCGGCGCGAACAGGGTGGCGGCCAATAGATCGGTCGCGACTGTTACGAGCGCGCCGCGCGCCTGCGCCGCCGCGCAGGCCGCTCGGATATCGCGGACAACACCGCTGGCGCCGGGGTTCTGGATGACGACACCGAAATAGTCACGATCGGGCAGACCGGCGCAGATGTCTGCATAGATCACTTCGATGCCCATGGCGGCGGCGCGGCCGGTCACGACGGCGACGGTCTGCGGTAGGCATTCGGTATCCAGGACGACGGCGTCTGCGCGCTGCCCCTTAGACGCACGGCGCATCAGCAGGATCGCTTCGACGACTGCGGTCGCCTCGTCAAGCAGCGATGCGCCGGCCACTGGCAGGCCGGTGAGGTCGGCGACCACGGTCTGAAAGGTCAGTAACGCCTCAAGGCGGCCCTGCGAGATCTCGGGCTGGTACGGGGTGTAGGACGTGTACCAAGCCGGAGATTCCAGCATGTTGCGGCGCAGGACCGGCGGGGTGATGGTGTCGTAATAGCCGAGCCCGATCATCTGAACGTGCTGATGATTGCTCTCCGCCATCCGGCGGAGTTCGGCCAGAGCATCTGATTCCGAACGCGCATCGGGAAGGGAAAGCAACGCGTGCGTCCGGATCACCGGAGGCACGGCAGCGTCGATCAGCGCGCCCAGCGAGTCGAAACCCACGCGCTGCAGCATCTGCAGCCGCTCGCGATCATCTGGCCCGATATGGCGTTCGGGGAAAGTAAAAACAGGTATTTCATTGCGGGGCAAAGGATCTCCAGGTTTGTCTCGGATTCCGAGCTTCCTTGATGGACCCTCCCCGCTCTGTCCTTGCACCTGAGAGATTTGCGCACCGCGCGGGCACGCTCTTCACCTTCGGTAAGTGCCGAAGGGGCACTTTCTCCAGAGTTGCCTCGTCATTGCGGTGCTGGGCCTGAGAGATTCCCGGGGAGGACTTGCTCCTACGGCGCCCCCAGATCGGAGGTTCTCCCGCTATGAGTCGACGGCGTATTCAGTTGTACTGCCGACACAGTGAACCACACACCGTTCGGGAAACCGAGCGAAATCATGTTTCAGAACGGTCAAACAACAGGCGAGCCGTGCGAAGCGCCGCTACATTGAGCCCATGCGGTCGCCGAAGCGTTCCTTGTCAACCGGCGATGCGGCCGCAGTCAGCTACCAACAACCCGATCAGCCGGCCAGCTCCCACCCATAGTTCCTCGTTCGGTATGGCCATCGACTATTGGAATCCCTGCAGTTCACTTCCGCTATGCGCTCGGTTCTCCGATCAAAATAATGTTTTTAAGCTTGATTTGATCGGAAAACCGGTCTAGCGTCATCGTGCATGAGCTCCATCACACCCGCCGCGTCTCAGCGAGACGCACTCCCGAACGTGCTCGTGATAGGCACCTTCGACACCAAGTCCGACGAACTGGGTGCATTGGCGGACGTGATCGAGGAACTCGACGGAACGCCGATCCTGTTGGATACTTCCGCTCGGTACGCCGAACGTCCCGCACCCGCCGTCCTGGCCGGCCGGCGGTTCATCGATCAGGACGCAGTAGCCGGCGCCGCGGAAACCACCTGCGCCGCTGTCAGCGCGCTACCCCGCGGCGAAGCCGTTTCGGTGCTGCGTCGCGGGGTGCGGGTGCTCCTACAGGAGATGCTCGATGCCGGTGAGATTGACGGCGCGATCTGCATGGGCGGCGCGGGTACCCATATCGCCGGACCCGGACTGCAGGAGTTGCCGCTCGGATTCCCGAAGCTGATCGTCTCACCACTGGCATCCGGCAGTCGGACATTCGACACGTATGTGGGCATCCGCGATGTCGCAGTTCTGCATTCGGTGGCCGACATCATCGGGGTGAACACGGTCACCGCGCCGATCTACCGCTCCGCCGCCGGCTACATCGTCGGGGCTGCGCGCGCTTATGCCGCCGTCGAACCCGGTGCCGCCCGGCAGCAGCGGCCCACGGTCGCTGTGTCAATGAATGGAAACACCACTCCGGCATTGATGCGAGCACGAGAAGCTCTGGAGCGCAAGGGTATCCAGTTTGTGGCTTTCCATGCCAACGGCACCGGGGGCCGGGCCCTTGAGGACGCGGTGCGGTGCGGCAATGTCGACGCGGTCCTGGACTACACCACCACTGAACTCGGGGCGAACCTCGTCGGCGGCCTGATGAATTCGGGGCCCGACCGGATGGAGGCCGCCGGTGCGGCCGGCCTACCCCAGGTACTCGTGCCAGGCTGCATCGACTTCATCACCTGTGGCCCACCGGAACAGGCGAAGGCCGAGTTCCCTGATCGCACCTACTTCGGGCACAACCCGGAACTGACGTTGGTTCGCTTGAACTCCGACGAGATGACAAACCTGGGAGGCATTTTCGCGCGCAAAGCGAATAGCGCGACGGGACCGACCGCGGTGATCGTGCCGCTTGGCGGGTTCTCGGTGCCTGATACCCCAGGCAAGGCGTTCTGGAATCCGGCCGCCGATCAGTCGTTCGTCGAAGCCCTCCGAAACAACCTGGCCGATCACGTCGAGCTGACGCTGCTCGACCATCACATCAACGACGACGCGTTCATCGACCACGTCCTGGACACACTCATCGCCCTGCTGGAGCGCCAGCACGCACAACCCCCCGCGTTCGCTTGACGGCGTCCGTGTTGAGCCCCACCACTGGCGCACCCCGAACTCAGCGCCACCTTAACCAAGCCGGAATCAGGAGACGGAGAAAACGATGAAAGCAGTTGTTCTCGAAGCCGAGTGGAGCCCGCGCCCCGGGGCGCGGATTTCCGAGGCAGATAATGCCCGGCAGTGGGCCGCCATCGCCAACGAGGCCTACCGCAATCCCACTGTCGAGGTTCGTTCCGTCCCCGACCCCGGCGACCCGGGTCCTACCGAAATCGTGCTCGAAGTCGGTGCGTGCGGGTTGTGCGGTTCCGATGTGCACATGTTCGAGACCGACGATGAGGGCTATCTGCTGCTGCCCTATCACCTCAAGACGCCCGTCATCACGGGCCATGAATTTGCCGGCAAGATCGTCGCCAAGGGCAAGGATGTCCACCAGTTCGAGGTCGGCGGCCTGGTTGCCGTCGAGGAGATCCAGTGGTGCGGCAAATGTCGCGAATGCCGCGGCGGCTACTGGAACCAGTGCGGCTACATCGAGGATCTCGGCTTCACCCTGGACGGCGGTTTCGCGCAGTACGTCAAAGTGGACTCCAGGTTCGCCTGGTCGCTCGACGGCGTACTCGAGCGCTACGGTGACGAAGAGGTAGCGCTCGAGGTCGGCGCCCTCACCGAGCCCACCAGCGTCGCCTATGAGGGAATGTTCACCCGCGCAGGCGGTTTCAAGCCGGGCGGCTCGGTAGTCGTCTTCGGCGGGGGTCCCATCGGGCTGGCTTCCGTGGCATTGGCAGTGGCTGCCGGCGCATCCCAGGTCTTCGCCATCGACCCGCTGCCTGGTCGGCGCGAACTGGCGGGCAAGCTGGGTGCCACCACACTGATCGACCCCACCACCGAGGACCCCGGCGATATCGTCGCAGCGGCCACCAAGGGAACCGGTGCGGCCATGATCGTCGAAGCCAGCGGCAACTCCAAGGCTGTCATGGGACCGATCGAGGACACCCTCGGCGTCGGCGGCAAGGTCGTCATCGCCGGCATGGACCCCCAACCCGCAACACTGAGCCTGATCCGCTACATGCTCAAGGCCGGCTCGGTCTACGGCACCGTCGGGCACTCCGGCTCGTGGAACTTCCCCAACGTCATCAACCTGATGGCAGCGGGCCGAATCAGCATGGAGCAAGCCATCACCCGCCGTTTCCCCCTTGCCGGTCTCGTGGATGCGATCGATGAAACCAAGGCTCGCAGCAACGGCAAGATCCTCGTCAAGCCACAACTATGAGCGGTGCTCCGGCCCGGGAATCCGGGCCGGAGCCCGTTTCCACCACACCCGTAAGCGAAAGGCAATCCCGATGTCCGAACTGCACTCCCGGCTGCTCACCGACCTGGCACCACCCGATATCCAAAGCTACCTCTCGACCGAGGACACCATCCTGGTGCCCATGGGCGCGGTCGAGATGCACGGCTACCACCTGCCGATCGGCACCGATATCTACAACGCCATGGAGGTCTCCAAGCGCGCCGCCGAGAAGGCCGGCGTGTTGTACGGGCCACCGATCTGGACCGGGTACAGCCCCCATCACCTGCGGGAGCCCGAAACCGGCCAGGGCACACTGACTTTCCGTGGCGAGACGCTGCGAGCCGTCATCCACGACACCGCTCGCTCGCTGATCCACCACGGGTTCAACCGGATCATCTTCGTCAACGGGCACACCTCCAATACCAAAGCGACCGACGAGGTCTTCCGCCAGCTGCGTTACGAAACCGGTGCGCTGCTGGGAATGTTCAAGCCCTATGGCGAGCGCTACCTCGGCATCATCGAGGACTTGATGGAGAATTCCAAAGAGGAGACCGCCGGCTGGCACGCCAGCGAACAGGAAACCTCAATCATGATGGCCTACAAGGCCGATAACGTGAAGATGGAACGCGCACTCGATACCAGGGCCCAGGCCCCCGACTGGCTGCCCTCGTCGTTCAAGAAGGTCGATGCCAGCCCGGACGTCGAGTTCCAGGGCTACGAGTACTTCTACTTCCCGATGGAGCACCAGGAGATGGCACCACACGGTGTGATCGGCAATCCCCTGCGCGCCACCGCCGAGAAGGGTGAGCAGATCTTCGAGCGCTTCTCCAGTCACCTCGCCGCCGCGGTCGAAGAGCTCAAAAAGGTCAAGGTCGACATCCGCAACCGCAAGTACGTGCAGAAGGCCTGACAACTCCCGTACGCCAACGTTCGACGACCGCGCACTGATGATGCGGTCAGCACCGTCCCTCCAGGAGAACAGATCATGACCATCAGCTGGAAGCAGAAATCCGCGCCGTCCACTGCGGTCAACGGCGCGCTGCGCGGGCCGGTCGTCGAGTTGCGCAACACCTCAAAGTTCTACGGCGACATATGCGTCGTGGATTCGATCAACCTGGAAATCCAGGAGGGCGAGTTCTTCGCCCTCCTGGGCCCCAGTGGCTGCGGCAAGACGACTTCGCTCCGCATGATCGCCGGCTTCGAGGAGCCCTCACTCGGTGAGGTCCACATCGCCGGCAAGGACGTGACCGACGTCGCGCCGTATCGCCGACCGGTGAACACCGTGTTCCAGAACTACGCATTGTTCCCACATATGAAGATCGCCGACAACGTCGCCTATCCGCTGAAGATGCAGAAGGTGGCCAAAAGCGAGATAAAGACCCGGGTGGCCGAGGCACTCGAACGCGTCAGCATGAGTGCGGCCGCTACCCGGCTGCCCCATCAACTCTCCGGCGGCCAGCGCCAGCGCATCGCCCTCGCCCGCGCCCTCGTCGCCCAGCCGCGCGTGCTGCTGCTCGACGAACCCTTGGGTGCTTTGGATCTCAAGCTCCGCGAACACATGCTGACGGTGCTGAAGAACCTGCAGCGTGACGTCGGCATCACCTTCATCTACGTCACCCACGACCAGGGCGAGGCGCTGGCCATGAGCGACCGGATCGCCGTGATGAACAAGGGGGTCGTCGAGCAGATCGGCTCCCCCACCGACATCTACAACCGGCCGAAAACACCTTTCGTGGCCGGCTTTATCGGTAAGACGAATCTGTTGTCGGGGCGCCGCACCGGAACTCAACACGTCACCGTCGGGGACCTGCAGATGCAGACCCACAATCCGGTGCGGCCAGAAGCCCCGACTGTCAGTCTTCGACACGAGTGCGTGCTCCTGGGCGACGCTGCGTTCGGTCAGCCCAACCTCTACACCGGCGTCGTTCAGGACGTGGTGTTCTTCGGCCACGAGAAGGAAGTCTCCATCGCCGTGGCCGGGCAGACGATCGTGTCCCGGATCAGCGGAGTCAGGCCCGCAGACCAGGGACCAAGGCCGGGTGACTCGATTCATGTCGGCTGGTCGCTGAGCGCGCCCGTCGTCCTCGAGGAAGGCACACCATGACCGCCACCGTCGACTTCGAAGAAACACCCACGCCGGCAACGACCGCACCTCGCAGGCGTCGTCGCATCGTCGACGAAGCCGCGTCGTACCTGCAAGCCTCGCCGGCCTTCCTCTGGGCGCTGGCGCTCGTTGTCCTGCCGAACGTGACACTCTTCCTGAACAGCCTGTGGAAGAACGACTTCGGAACGGTAACCCAGACACCGACACTGGAGAACTATCAGGCGCTGCTCGACTCGGAGGTCTACCGCACCCTGTTCTGGCGCACCATGGTGACCGCGGTGAGTGCATCGCTGATCGCTACCGTCGTCGCCTACATCGCCGCCGTGATCGTGGTGCGCTACTTCGGCAAGTTCAAACTAATCGTCGCCATCCTCGTGCTGGTCCCCCTGCTCATCAGTTACCTGATGCGGATCTTCGCCTGGAAGATCATCCTTGGCGAGCACGGCATCCTGGTCGGCGCTTTCGGCGACCTGGTGCCGAAAAATATCCTCTATTCGCAACTCTCGGTCATCCTCACCCTGACCTACGTGGCCATCCCGTACGTGTTCCTCAGCGTTTTCGTCTCGTTGGAACGCATCCCGCCGCACATCACCGAAGCAGCCGGCGACTGCGGCGCCTCGGCTTGGACCACCTTCTGGACCGTGCTGTGGCCACTGTCGCGGGGCGGGGCGGCGGTCGGATTCGCGATCGCCTTCGTCCTGACCTTCGGCGACTACGTCACCCCTGCGATGGTCGGCGGCTTGTCCGGAACGATGCTCGGCTCAATCGTCTTGCAGCAGTTTGGGATCGCCAACAACTGGCCGCTGGGATCAGCCATCGGTGTGGTGGTCATCCTGTCCGGACTTCTGGTACTCGCCGTGATGTCCCTGTTCACCCGCACGGAGGCCCGCTATGACTAGCACGCCGACGCTAACCGACGCCCCTATCAGCGCCGCCACCGCTCGGCGCCCGCGACCGCCCAAGCGGCGGCGCACGGTGCCGACCGGTCTCATCATCGGAGTGCTGTTCCTGCTCCTGGTGTTCGGCTTCCTCTACGCGCCGCTGATCACCACCGCGCTGTTTTCCTTCAACGCCAGCAATGTACAGACGTGGCCGATGCAGGGGTTCACCACACAGTGGTACAGCGACCTGTTCGCCGACCAGGCGATGATCACCGCTCTGCTTTTCAGCTTGCGAGTGGCGTTGATGGCCGTGCTGATCAGCGCCATTGCCGGCCTTACGTTCTCGCTGATCGCCCAACGGGTGCAGTTCAGCGGCAAGCGGGTCCTCGACGCAGTTCTCGCCATCCCGTTGGTCGCCCCGGGGATGGTGCTGGGCATCTCGCTTCTGGTCGTCTTCAACCTTGCCCAGGTCGAGACCGGCTTCATGACCTTGGTTATCGGCCATGCCGCCTTCATCACACCGCTGGTGATGTTCGTTCTGCAACAGCGTCTCAAGACCATGGACCCCTCCATCGAGCACGCGTCGATGGATCTCGGAGCGGGACGGATCAAGACGTTCTGGCACGTGACCCTGCCTGGGGTACGGGTGTCACTACTGGCGGCCAGTCTGCTCGGATTCACGCTGTCGATGGATGAGATCGCGGTCTCCTTCTTCCTTTCCGGGACGCAGCCGACGTTGCCGGTGTATGTCTGGGGCCTGCTGCGATTTGGATTCACCCCTGAGGTCAACGCGGTGTTCACCCTCATCGGCGGCTTCAGCCTGCTACTGATCGGCGGCGCGCTCGTCCTGCTGCTCACCACCGCACGGCGGCGGGAGAAACAACTTGTGGGCATCGGCGCCTCGTGACAGTCAGTGAACCCCTCAGTCCCAGAAGAACAACCAGCCAGGAGACCCACATGCTCCATTTACCCCAATCCCAACCCAGGCGGTTGCGGACGGCCGTACTGCTGCTGATCACCGCTTTCGTGGCCACCATGGTCGCCGCCTGCGGCGGATCAAGCAGCAGCGACCCGAAAGCCCTCAACGTGCTCACCTGGGAGACGTACCACGACCCAGCCTGGCTGGATGCGTTCACCAAGGAGACCGGGATCAAGGTCAATGCGGTCAATGTCGGTTCGGCCGATGAGATGTTCGCCAAGATCAAGGCGAACCCGAATCAGTTCGATCTG
>NZ_JACKTY010000036.1 GCF_025822605.1 Mycolicibacterium komossense
CGGGGCATCTCCAGCAGTTGCGGGCCGACGAGCGACAACGCGAACATGCCGAAACCCACTGCGATGGACGCCAGGTTCGTCAGCAGCACCGGCCGTTTCAGGGTGGTGCGCATGTCGACGATCGGTGCGGGCACCCGGTACTGCCACCAGGTGAACACGCCGAAAACCACTGCCGCACCGGTGAACAGCCCCAGCGTGGTGCCGCTGCCCCAGCCCCACATGCCGCCCTTGGAGATCGGCAGCAACAGCATCACCAGCCCGATCCCCAGCGTGAGGGCGCCGATCGGATCGAAGCGGTGATCAGCGGACACCGGTTCCAGGTCGGGCACCAGC
>NZ_JACKTY010000037.1 GCF_025822605.1 Mycolicibacterium komossense
ACGGCCGCGTCGACAGCATTGAGGGCGGCGAACACCGGATCCTCATGCCTGGTCACCACGATCGACGCCCTACTCGAACACTAGGTCGAACCACCGACATTTAGATTGAGTGAGCCAAGCGCTTCAATCCACCGGCCAGTCACCGCCAGCTTCGAACCTGACGCACCTACCCGACGGCGAGTCCTGATCTCCGGAGAGTGACGTGCGCAGCCCCTACCCCTGGGTCGCGTCATCCAAAAGACACCGGCACCGCGAACACCGGCGTTAGGGGTCAGAGGTGAACCGTGCGCGGATTGCGGCCACAATTTCGTCGGCCGCCTTCTCGGTCCCCGAAGCGGTGTCCACCCGCAGGACTGGCGCCTCCCACGGTTCATACTCCCGGTCCTGGACCTGTCTCCACGTCGGAACGATCAGCCCTTCCAAGTCCGACGTTCGCGCCTCAACTCTGCCACGGTGACACTCGACGTCGCGGCAAACGACTTCGACGTTCAGAGGTAACGCTCTAGCGCCGGTCGCTACATCCATCCAAGCGCGCCGAGTGATCTGCAGCGGGTTCACGCTATCGGCGATGACAATATGCCCGGCTCGCAACAGGTCAGCCGCGAGCCCGTACGCGACCCGGTAGCCCGCATCTGGGGCGCTGTCCCAACCGCCCGCCGCAGCAACAATTCCCGAATCAACCATCGCGGACTCGATCGTGTCGATCCGAAGATGCACCCCGCCAACGACACCACTCACCCTGCGAGCAACTGTGGTCTTTCCGACCCCAGGAAGCCCAGAAAGGATGACGAGCACACCAGATGCGGCCATCCCCGCATCCTAGGTTGGAATCCGGCCAGCGTTTCTTCAGTCACTTCAGGGCTTCGCCCCGATAGCCCACCCACGCCACGAAGTGCCACCCACCATGGATCCAGCCCAACCCACCTCGGCCAACGATGACCAGAAACCCCCACTGCCGACTCTTGACTCCGCTCAGGAACTCACAAGGCGGATCGCCTATGCGGCGGCCGCAGGCGGCCGGGTCGCCACATGAACGGTCAGTGTGACGCCTTCTCTGTCGGTGTACCCGCCGCGGCTACGCTACTTGCATGCGAGTCGCAGTTCTTGGAGCCAAAGGCAAGGTCGGTCAGACGATGGTCGCAGCGGTGCAGGCCGCCGACGATCTCACCCTGTCCGCGGAGGTGGATGCCGGCGATGCGCTCACCGAGCTGACGAGCAGCGGCACTGAGGTCGTGATCGACTTCACCCACCCGAGCGTCGTGATGGACAACTTGAAGTTCTTGATCGACAACGGGATTCATGCCGTCGTCGGCACCACTGGATTCACCGACGAGCGGCTGGCGCAAGTGCGGGAGTGGTTGGCGGCGAAGCCGGACGTGGCAGTGCTGATCGCGCCGAACTTCGCCATCGGCGCGGTGCTGTCGATGCAGTTCGCCAAGCAGGCGGCTCGCTTCTTCGAGTCCGTCGAGGTCATCGAACTGCACCATCCGCACAAGGCCGACGCCCCTTCGGGCACCGCCGCGCGCACGGCAAGGCTGATCGCGGAGGCTCGAAAAGGCTTGCCGCCCAGCCCCGATGCCACCAGCACGGGTATTGAAGGCGCCCGCGGTGCCGATGTCGACGGGGTGCGCGTGCACTCGGTGCGGTTGGCCGGCCTGATCGCGCACCAGGAAATCCTGTTCGGTACCGAGGGGGAGACCTTGACGATCCGCCACGACAGTCTGGACCGGACGTCGTTCGTGCCCGGTGTGCTGCTCGGGGTGCGCAAGGTGGCCGAGCGGCCGGGGCTGACAGTGGGTATCGAGCCTCTGCTCGACTTCTGATGAGCGCGTGCGCGAAGAGGCGACGGTTCTGATGAAAGCGGTTCGTGTCCAACTGCTGATCGGCCTCATGTGTGCGGCCATGCTCGGCTACTTCGTTCTGCTGGGTCGTGCCGCGGTGGTGATGATCTCCTCGGGCAAGGGTGCCGCGGTCGGGCTCGGTATTGCCGTGCTCATCCTGCCGTTCATCGGATTGTGGGCGATGGTGGCGACGTTGCGCGCAGGCTTCGCTCACCAGCGCCTGGCCCGGTTGGCCGCTGAGCAAGGGATGGACCTCGATGTCAGCGCACTGCCGAGGCGGGCGTCCGGTCGTATCGAGCGGCAAGCCGCCGATGCGCTGTTCGACACGGTGCGCACCGAACTCGACAACGATCCAGACAACTGGGTGCGCTGGTACCGGCTCGCCCGCGCCTACGACTATGCCGGTGACCGCAGCCGAGCGCGCGAAACCATGCGAAAGGCCGTCGCACTGCAGGAGGGCCGGTGAGAACTCTGCTGATCATTCACCACACGCCGTCCCCAGCGACCCATGAGATGTTCGAGGCGGTGCTCGCCGGTGCCACCGACCCGGAGATCGAGGGCGTGGAAGTGCTGCGCCGCCCGGCGCTCACTGTGTCGTCCGTCGAGATGCTGCAGGCCGACGGTTACCTGCTCGGTACGCCGGCCAATCTTGGTTACATGAGCGGTGCCTTGAAGCACGCCTTCGACCAGAGTTACTACCAGCTGCTCGACACCACCCGTGGTCGGCCCTTCGGTCTCTATATTCACGGCAATGAGGGCGCCGAAGGCGCTGAGCGTGGCGTCACCTCTATCACCACGGGGCTGGGCTGGGTCCGAGCTGCCGATCACGTGGTGGTCTCAGGCAAGCCCGGTAAGGCCGACCTGGAGTCCTGCTGGAACCTCGGCGCGACGCTGGCCGCGCAGCTGATGGGTTGAGTCGCGGGATCAGCTGCGATGACTTTCTGCACATCGCGACCTGGGTTCTGTTTCCCCGAGGCGTTGTCTGATCGCTGAGGTGTTCCCCGAACGGCGGCCCTCGGGCTCAGGCGAGGTCGCGGGCCACGCGCGCCCCAACCGCTCCGGCCAGAATGATCGCAGGGTGCGCGGCGGCCAGATAGAGCCCCGACACGCCCTCTGGCTTGCCCAGAAGAGGGCGCCCACCGCGCGGGACGGGACGGCCGGCCACTACCGCGCTGATCAGTTCGACCCGCTCACCACCGGAGAGCTGTTGTCGGATCGCATTCAGGGTGGGCTCGGCAAGTTCTCGAGCGTCGCCCCCGAATCCGAGCGGGACGTCCTCGGCCGCGATCAGCGTCGTGTCGTCCAGTTGCCGGAGCTCAAGATCTGGGGTGGAGAGGATCCCATTCACCAGCGGATGCGGCGTCGAGCAACGGATCAGGCAGCACGGTGAGGATTCGATCTCGGCCACGAGCCCGGCTGACGCTGCGAGCTCGGGGATCGCGGCACCTGCGGCGAGCACTGTGGTCGATCCATAGACCGGTCCATAAGGAGTCGCCACACCGGACACTCGCGTCCCCTCGGTGAGCAGCGAGAGCACAGAGTGCCCGGAATGCACCACGGCGCCGTGCTCCTGGGCACGTCGAAGGAGTGCCATAACGAAGGCGGCCGGATCAACTCCGGCGTCGTCCGACGCATACGCGGCGATCGTCGGGATCTTCCGTAGTCTCGGTTCACGAGCAAGGACCTCCTCCGCGCTCAGGAGCTCGAGCGGATGGCCCAGTAAGCGATGGGCGTTGTAGAACTCCCGCGTCGCCGCATCCGTCTTCTCCCACGTGATCGCGCCGCCGCGGCGCATACCGAAAGGCATAGCGAGATCACGCTGGAGACGGCCAAACTCTTCGGCAGCGCCCCGTCGAAATGGATCGGAGTAGGCCTCGGCCGAACTCTTTGCAAGGCCGACCCAGGCGAGAGAATTGCCGGTCACGCCACCGGCTGCGCAGTGCCGCTCCAACACCGTGACTCGGAGCCCGGCGCGTGCCAGGTGGTACGCGATCGAGGCACCGACGACGCCGGCACCGATCACCAGGATCGAGCCGTCATCTCGATCGTCTAATCGGGACATGTACGAGACGATATCCGGACCACCGTTCCGGCCTGTTGCTGTTTCGGTATCGGTATCGGTATCGCCTCTGCCGCAAGGGATCCTGATATCACCAGATCACGTCGCCGGCCCGCGCCTCCCGATGCTCGGCGTTGTCTGCACTGCGCACGGAACCCCGGGGATGTCTGGTATGGCACCGTGGACACGCTACGGTCATACCGGTGCTTGTGGACACGTAGAGGGGACACGTTATGGCCGGAGTCGCTGAATTCGCCCTTGGCGCCGCGCCGCTGGCCGGAGGCGCGCTGCTGGGTCTGGTCGCCGGCAATCTGCGCGGCCCCGATATCCGGGGGTTGATCAAGCAGGATATGGATCTGTTGGAGCGCATCCCGCCGGAGCAGGTTGAACGGCGAGCCGAACTGCAGCGGGTGATCGACCTGCGCATCGACGATATCGTCGCCTCCGTCGACAAGAATCGATCGCTGCTGGAGGTTGCGCAGTCCTACCGCGGCAACTGGCGCGATATCGTCGTTTTCGTCTGCGCGGTGCTGTTCACCATCGTCTGGTGGAACGTCAGCCACAGCAGGTCCAACTGGGAACTGATGTTCGTGGCGATGATCTTGCTGTCGATCGTCGCGGGCGTCTACGCCGGTCGCGGCATCTTCCGGGCAATCCGCACGATGCTGCGCCCGGACAAGAGTCAGTAGTGGTAGGTGTCGGACGGGGCGGCCACGTGCACCGGATCGTCTTCGAACTCCGACTTTTCGATGCCGTAGGCACGCGCGAGATCGAGGATCTTGTTGGCGCGGGCGATACGCGGTAGGTCCGAGCCGTTGCGGATCTCTCCGCCGTCGCGCTCGTATTCGGCGAAAAATTCTCTGGCCCAAGTGATTTCGTCCTGCGACGGGGACAGTCCTTCGTTGACCGCGGAGCACTGATCCGGGGAAAGGCAGATCTTGCCGGTCATCCCGAATTCGACGGAGACCGCCGACGCCTCGATGAGCTTCAGCGCGCTGGACCCGATGGTCGGCCCGTCGATCGCGCTCGGCAGATGCGCGGCCTTGGCTGCGATCGTGAACCGCGACCGTGCGTAGGCCAGCGTGGCCGGGTTGTCGCCGAACCCGGTATCGCGACGGAAGTCGCCGATTCCGAAGGCGAGCCGGAAGGTGCCCTTGGCCGCGGCGATCTCGGTGATGCGCTCGAGCCCTCGGGCTGTCTCGACGAGCGCCACGATGGGCACGCCAGGCAGACGTTTGGCGGTCTCGGTGATGTGGTCGACCGATTCGGCCATCGCCAGCATCACTCCGCCGACGGTGGAACCGGCCAGCGCATCGAGATCATCGGCCCACCAGGGGGTGCCGAATCCGTTGATCCGCACCCAATCGCTGTTGCCCGCACCCAGCCAGCGCGTCACGTTGTCGCGGGCAGTGACCTTGTCCTTGGGTGCGACGGCATCCTCGATGTCGAGGACGACGATGTCGGCGCGCGAACGCACCGCGGCGGCGAAACGATCTTCCTGCGCACCGTTGACCAGCAGCCAGCTACGGGCGAGAACCGGGTCGATTCGCGTCCCGGCTTCGGTGTGGTCAGGTTCGGCGGCGCTGGCCTGGTCATACATGCGCCTATGTTCTCAGGTGAGGTGCGCCCCGAAGAAATCGTTCATCGCGTTCCAGTGCCGCGCGGCCGCAGCCTCGTCGTATACCGCTTTGTGGTCGGTCACCGCGAACCCGTGGGCCGCGGGATAGAAGACGATCGTGTGCTCGACGCCGGCGGCCGTCAGCGCCTTGTCCAGGGTCTCGGCCGCCTCCGCGGTGAACGATGCGTCGTTTTCCGCGCCGGCCACGTAGACGGCGGCCTGGATCTTGTCCGCCAGCAGGTGCGGGCTGCCGGGGTCGTCGGACGCCAGGCCCCCACCGTGGAACGACATGGCTGCGGCGACGCGATCCGGGACCCGGCCTGCGACGACCAGCGAGGTCCGCCCGCCCATGCAGTACCCCGTCGTCCCGAACTTCTCGCCACTGACCTCGGGCCGCGCGGCCAGGTAGTCGAAGAAAGCCTCCGCGTCGCTGGTCATCTTGTCGGGGGTGACGCTGCCCATGAATGACATGACCCGCTTGCGTTCCTCCGGATCACTGAACGCGGTGTTCAGGTCGAACGGCGTCCACGGTGCATTGCGGTAGTAGATATCCGGTACCAGGACGGCGAAACCGTCGTCGGCCAACTTCTGGGCCATCGCGGTGAACGCTGGGCGCGGCCCGCCGGCGTCGGGGTACATGACAACCCCCGGCCAGGGGCCCGAGCCTTCCGGGGTCGCTAACGTTACGGAACAGGTGCCGTCGGGCGTGGTCACGGTGTCGGTGATGCTCGGCATGGCATCCGTTCTACTCCTCGCCGGTGCACGTAAACTGACGGCGTGCCGATCGACACTCCCTACGAGGACTTGTTACGCCTGGTGCTCGACTCCGGTACCCCGAAATCTGATCGCACCGGGACCGGTACCCGTAGCCTCTTCGGCCACCAGCTGCGTTACGACCTGGCAGCCGGCTTTCCCCTGATCACCACCAAAAAGGTGCACCTGAAGTCGGTCGTGTACGAGCTGCTGTGGTTCCTGCGCGGCGACTCCAACGTCCGCTGGCTGCAGGACCACGGTGTCACCATCTGGGATGAATGGGCCAGTGAGACAGGCGATCTGGGTCCGGTTTACGGCGTGCAGTGGCGGTCGTGGCCGACCCCGTCGGGTGAGCACATCGACCAGATCAGCGCTGCCTTGGAGCTGCTCAAGTCAGACCCGGATTCGCGTCGCAACATCGTCTCGGCGTGGAACGTCGGGGAGATTCCGCAGATGGCGTTGCCGCCGTGTCACGCGTTCTTCCAGTTCTACGTCGCCGACGGCCGGCTGAGCTGTCAGCTGTATCAGCGCAGCGCCGACCTGTTCCTCGGTGTTCCCTTCAACATCGCCAGCTACGCGTTGCTGACGCACATGATGGCTGCGCAGGCCGGTCTCGCTGTGGGGGAGTTCGTCTGGACCGGCGGTGACTGCCATGTCTACGACAACCACGTCGAGCAGGTGAACCTTCAGCTCAGCCGCGATCCCCGCCCATATCCGGAACTTGTTCTCGCGCATCGCGATTCGATCTTCGACTACGCCTACGAGGACATCGAGATCAAGAACTACGACCCGCACCCCGGCATCAAAGCACCTGTCGCGGTATGACGCTCAGTTTGATTTGGGCCCAGTCCTCCTCTGGTGTGATCGGCCGCGACAACACTATTCCCTGGCGCCTCCCCGAGGACATGGCGCGGTTCAAGGACTTCACCATGGGGCACACCGTGATCATGGGCCGGCTGACCTGGGAGTCGCTGCCGGCGAAGTTCCGGCCACTGCCGGGCCGCAGAAATGTCGTAGTGACCCGGCAAGCTGATTACATGGCTGACGGCGCAGAAGTGGTCCATTCGCTGCACGACGCTCCGCTCGACGACGCGTGGGTGATCGGCGGTTCGCAGATCTACGCGATGGCACTGCCGCTGGCCACCCGATGTGAGGTCACCGAGATCGATATCGACCTGCGTAGGGAGGACGACGACGCCCTGGCGCCGGTGCTCGACGAGGCGTGGGCGGGCACGGAGGGTGGCTGGCAGGACAGCACCGGTGGGCTGCGCTACCGGTTCTACAGCTACACACGTCGGTGAAGCTCACCGCGGACCAGGCGCGTCGCGTAGCCGTCGCGGCCCAGGGTTTCGCCGAGGCCAAGCCGAAAGGTGTCGTCGGCCGGTCGCATCTGCGGCGATTGATCTCGCGGATCCAGGTGTTGCAGCTCGATTCGGTGTCCGTCGCAGTGCGCGCACATTACGCGCCCGTGTTCAGCCGACTCGGGCCTTATGACCGTGCGGTACTGGAGCGTGCCGCATGGAGTCACAGCCCCAAATCGCCTCGCCTGCTGGTCGAGTACTGGGCCCACGAAGCCGCGCTGATGGCGGTCGAGGATTGGCCGCTGCTGCGCTGGCGGATGCGCGAATACCAAGGCGGTCGGTGGGGGACCGAAATAGTCAAGAACAACCCGCGCCTCCTCGACGACGTCGTGGCCGCGGTGACGGAGCTGGGGCCGAGCACCGCCGGGCAGATCGAGGCGCACCTGGCTACCGAACAGCGTGGGCGGAAAGGTCCATGGTGGGACCGCAGCGACACCAAATGGGTGGCCGAGGCGCTGTTCGCCGCCGGTGTACTGACCACCGCCACTCGGGTCGGCTTCGCCAGGCACTACGACTTGAGCGAGCGGGTGCTCCCGCCTGAGGTGCTGTCCCGCGAGATCGATGACGACGAGGCGATCCGCGAGTTGACGTTGCGCGCGGCGACCGCGCTCGGCGTGGGCACCGAGGCCGACATCCGTGACTACTTCCGACTCGGGGCAGGGCAGACCAAACCGGCCATCGCCAAGCTGATCGCCGACGGTGAGCTCGAGGCAGTCGAGGTCGACGGTTGGGCTGCACCGGGCTATCTGCGGGTCGGGCAGACGGTGCCGCGGTCCGACCGCGGGACGGCGCTGCTGTGCCCCTTCGACCCGCTGATTTTCTTCCGCGCCCGGATGGAGCGCGTCTTCGGTTTCCATTACCGCATCGAGATTTACACGCCCGAACCCAAGCGGCAGTTCGGCTACTACGTGTGGCCCTTCCTGCTGGACGGCAAGTTGGTCGGCCGGGTGGACATCAAAGCCGAGCGGGCGCGCTCAGACGGATCAACAGCCCTCCACGCGGTGGGTGCGTTCACCGAGGAGGGGGTGGACCGACGTCGCGTGGCGGAGGCGATGGCCACCGAACTACGCAGCATGGCGTCCTGGCTGGACCTGGCCGAGGTCACCGTGGGTGACCGTGGCGACCTGGTCAAGGAGTTGGCGCGGGCGCTGCGGTAGCACTGCTCACGCCTGGCTCTTCTCCTCGCTCAGTTCCGGTACGCCCCGGCCACGAAACACATTGACGCCGAACACAATCGCGCCGAGGACCAGCCACACCAGCCCGCCGATTTTGGCCGCGGGGTCGGCGTTGAACAGTACGTAGCCGATGATCACGAAGCCGAGGGTCGGAACCACCAGGTGCAGCAGGTAGTTCTTGGACTTCTGCTTCACCAGGTAGTACCAGATCACGGAGACGTGCAGCAGGCAGAAACCGAACAGTGCGCCGAAGTTGACCAGTGACGAGATCAGCCCGATCTGACCGACGAAGAACAAGACCAGCACGATGCTCAGTGCGCTGACGGTCAGCAGGGCCGCCTGTGGCACCTTTCTGGGACTGATCTTCGACAGGAAGGCCGGCAGCTGGCGGTCGCGGCTCATCGAGAACAGCAACCGGCTGGTGGCGGCCTGGGCGGCCATCGCATTGGCGAATCCGACAGCGAGGACGTTGACCGCGAAGAACGCGTTCATCCACCCGGTGTTCGATGCTGCCTGCACCAGGGTGAAGAACGCATTGCCCGCTTCGTCGTCGCTGAACGATTCGCGGCCGCCAGCGAGCAGACTGGCCAGCCAGGTCTGCGTCACGAACAGAAAGGCCACTACGAACAGCGCGATGATCATCGCCCGGCCCGCCGGATTGCGTTTACCGGTGGATTCCTCGGCGAGAGTGGAGATCCCGTCGAAGCCGAGGAAACTCAGCACGGCAATCGACAGGGCCGAGGCGATCAGCGGGGCACTGACCAGTTCTGGGTTCCAGATCGGCGTCGTGCTCCAGCCGACATTGGGCAGGCTCGCGCCGCTGATGGCCCGGACGGCGATGACGACAAAGATCACCACGAAAAGCAGTTCGACCGCCAGGAAGACGCGGTTGGCGATCTTCAGCGTGCCGACGCCGAGGAGGTTGATGATCGTGTTGACGATCACGAAGATGATGGCCCACAACCAGCGCGGGGTGCCCGGGAAGAGTCCGATCATGGATTCGGCGGCGAACACATAGAGCAACGTCGGGACCAGCAGGTAATCCAGCAGTATCGCCCAGCCCGCGAAAAATCCTGCGGCGGGGTGGATTCCGCGACCGACATAGGAGAACACCGACCCGGCCAGCGGAAAAGACTTCGCCATCTGCGAATAGGCCAACGCCGTGAACACCATCGCCACCAGCCCGATGACGTACACCAGCGGGACCATGCCCGACGCGCTGTTGTAGACGGTGCCGAAGATCGCCCACGGCGCGATCGGCACCATGAACACCAGCCCGTAGACGAGCAGGTCCAGTGTCGAGACGGAACGGTTGAGTTCCTGTTCGTAGCCGAATGATTCGAGTGTCGGTTGGCCGCCGGCAGCGGTCGACTCGGGTGATGCCATCTCAGATGTCCTCTCGGGGTGGGCTATTCGTGCGCCGCCAGGAATTCCGCGATGACGGCGCGGAACTCCTCGGGCTGCTCGAGGTGGGTGCAGTGGCTGGCGCCGGGAAACACGTGGCTGTGTGCGGCCGGGATCTGTTCGATGAAAGGCGCCCAGGTCGCCGGGGTGGCTTCGTCGAACTCTCCGGCGACCACCAGAGTGGGCGCCGTGATCTGCTGCAACCGGTCGATGACGCTCCAGCTTTGCAGCGTGCCGACGACGTGAAACTCGGTGGGACCGTTCATCGTGTAGTACACCGTCGGGTCTGCCAGCATTTGCTTTTCGGAGTCGACGAAATCCTGCGGCATCGGCTCGACGCGGCACACGTGGCGGCGGTAGAACACCTCGGTGGCCGCCGCATACTCGGGGTCGTCGAGGGTGTCGTTGGTCTCGTGCCGGTCGAGCGCGGCCCGGCTTTCCACGGGAAGCTGAGCACGCAGCTCGGCGGCGGCGGCCATCCACAGCGCCATCGAGGCGGGGGAGTTGCAAATTTCCAGCGATGCCAGCCCGGCGGGTTGCCGCACGGCGATTTCGGCGCCGAGCATCCCACCCCAGGACTGGCCCAGCAGGTGGTACTGCTCGATGCCCAGAGCCTCGCGGACAGTGTGGAATTCATCGACGAACAGCGATGGCACCCAGAAGTCGACGGGGGCCTCGGGCAGGTGGGTACTGCGACCGCAGCCGATCTGGTCGTAGTGGATGACCTGCCTGCCGGTCTCGTTGGCCAGAGCGGCGATGTTACGGACGTAGTCGTGTGCCATCCCGGGCCCGCCGTGCAGGACAAAGAGCGGCAGAGCGCCGGCGCGGGGAGAATCGGGGGTCGTGATCTGGACCCAGGTGTTGTTTCCACGGAACGGCACGAGGCGGGTTTGTTGCTGCACCCGATCAGCATGGGACCATAAAAGGTCTCGCAGCAAGACCATTTAACGCGATTTAACATGACTGTGACGACGGGAGGGACCGCGATGGCTCACATCGGCTCGCCGGCCGGGTTGCCGGTGCCGGCGGGTTTACTCGCCCGACAACTCGACTCACCGACGCGGGTCGACGAGATAGCCGACCGGTTGATCACCGCAATCGCCATCGGCGAGTACCTGCCCGGCACCCGACTACCCGTGGAACGAGAGCTGGCGCAGTCGCTAGGGGTCGGTCGGATGACGGTTCGGGCGGCGTTGGCCCGGCTCGTCGAGCAAGGACTCCTGGAGACCCGCCGCGGGCGGGGCGGGGGCTCCTACGTCGTAGACCAATGGTCGGCATCCTCGACAGGGGCGGTCGTTCGCACGCTGGGTACGCAGATGGGCGAACTACGGGACCGGTGCGACGCGATCTGCCGGTTACAGGGGTCGGTGGCCCGCGCCGCGGCGGAGTGCCGGACCGAAGCTGATGTGCGACTGCTGCGTGCGCGGTTCGAGGATTACCGCACCGCGGCGACGGGCCTGGCTGCACAACAGGCGGACAGCCAGTTCCACCTCGCGATCATGGACGCCGCCCACAACGACGTGCTCAAGCAGGTGCTGCTCGACCTCAAGTCGACGGTCAGCATCGGTGCGCCGGCTCATCTGTGGGGAGATCCGTCGACGATGCGCAGCAGGGAGCTGCGCGCCCTGGGCGACCATTCCGCTCTGGTCGACGCGATCGCCGACGGCCGTGGTGACGACGCCGACGCGCTGTCCCGTGCTCACGGGGCGATCGACTTCGAGGTGATCGTCGAGGCGATTCAGCGCGCGAACACGCGCGCTGAGCATCGTGCGCGCTGAAGGCCCGCACACTTGCGTGCATTCCCTGGGCATGGTCGCCGATGTTCGAGACGAACCGGGGCGATTGTGAGTTCCATTGTGTGACAAGGTCATTGAGGGCACCTGCAGATTCACCTGTCCAGCCCGCCACCGCAGAGGAGATCCTCGTGTTCGCCCTGGCGTGGCTGGTCTCCAGATCGTCACCGTGGCCGGTGACCTTGGTAGCGCACTGTGCGAGGGCGTCAGGATCTACGGAGAAAGTCGATGCGTGGCCCGAGGCGACTCAGGCCCGTTGCGAATGCTCGGTAATTCACCTCATCGGTCCGAATTGCCGAACTGTAGTTGTAGGTGCACGCGATAGCCACCACTCCATCATTCGTCGGGGTGATTTGGAGGACGTGGTTGCGCTAGGTGCCGAACCACCCAGCTATCGGGGAATCTGTCTCCGGTCACAGCGAGTCCTGGCCTGCTGGCGTGGTGAACGGTTGGTTGGGATCGACTGCCTTGGCGAAACCGGGATACAGGTACCGGTCGTCGCCTGTCACCCAGGCCAGCAGGTAGGACTCCATATGCGCCCGTACCGGTACCGCGGGCCCTTCGGTCAGATCGATGCCTGGTTCAGCGCTCCAGGCCATGCTGAAATCGTTCAACTCGGAGTGGTCAGTAACTGCTGAGAACACCGCGTGGATAGCGTCGGCGTCCCATTTGTCCAGATCCGCCAGTGACATGCCCACGGTCAGCGTCCCACCCGATCGTCAATCGAACAGTCTCCTGCCCCCGCAGGCGAGATTCTGGCACCGATGGTGACTCTGATCAGTTCAGCTGTGCCGCCCAACGCCGCGACGTGCTGATGCGGCCGGTCACGTTAGGCTCCACGAGTGGCCGAGACGGCGCCGCTGCGCGTGCAACTGATCGCCAGGACCGAGTTCCTGGCACCGCCTGATGTGCCGTGGAGCACGGACGGCGACGGCGGGGAGGCGCTGGTCGAGTTCGCCGGTCGCGCCTGCTATCAGAGCTGGTCCAAGCCCAATCCGCGCACCGCCACCAATGCCGGCTACATCGACCACATCATTGACGTCGGACATTTCTCCGTGCTCGAGCACGCGTCGGTGTCCTTCTACATCACGGGAATCTCCCGGTCCTGCACGCACGAGCTGATCCGTCACCGGCACTTTTCCTATTCGCAGCTGTCGCAGCGTTACGTGCCCGCCGACGACGCCGAAGTGGTGTTGCCACCCGGCTTCGAGGACGACTCTGAGCTGCAGGAACTCTTCCTGGCCGCCGCCGACGCCAGTCGCTCGGCGTACTTCGAACTGCTGACCAAGCTCGAAGCGAAGTTGGCCGATGTGCCGAATGCGACGCTGCGCCGTAAGCAGGCGCGGCAGGCAGCGCGGGCTGTGCTGCCCAACGCGACCGAGACACGCATCGTGGTCACCGGCAACTATCGGGCCTGGCGGCATTTCATCGCGATGCGCGCCAGCGAACACGCCGACGTGGAAATCCGCCGACTCGCGATCGCCTGCCTGCGGGAACTGACAGGCGTGGCGCCCGCGGTATTCGCCGATTTCGAGATCAACACGATGGCCGACGGTAGTGAAGTGGCGACCAGTCCACTGGCGACCGAAGCCTGAGCCGAGGAACGAGGCGAGGGCTTGCGGGTGCAATAGAGACAGCGACCGAGGCTTAAGCGCTTGGACTCGCGCGGTAACCTTGGGCGCGTGAGTACCAGCGGATTCGACGCCCCAGCACGCCTGGGCACCGTCTTGACGGCCATGGTCACGCCGTTCCACCCGGACGGCTCGCTGGATACAGCCATGGCGAAGAAGGTGGCCAACCATCTCGTCGACTCCGGCTGCGACGGCCTTGTGGTGTCGGGCACCACCGGCGAATCGCCGACCACCACCGATGATGAGAAGCGCGAACTGCTCGCCGCCGTTTTGGATGCCGTCGGCGACCGCGCCCGCGTCATCGCCGGTGCGGGCACCTACGACACTGCGCACAGCGTTCACTTGGCGAAGGCCGCCGCCGCCGAAGGCGCACACGGCCTGCTGGTGGTGACGCCCTACTACTCGCGGCCATCCCAGGCCGGCCTGCTCGCCCATTTCACCACCGTCGCTGACGCTACCGACCTGCCGGTGGTGCTCTACGACATCCCGCCGCGCTCAGTGGTGCCTATCGAGTTCGACACCATCCGGTCCCTGGCCGAGCATCCCAACATCGTCGGCATCAAAGACGCGAAGGGCGACCTGCACGGCGGCGGGCGGATCATCGCCGAGACCGGAATGGTCTACTACTCGGGCGATGACGCGCTGAATCTGCCCTGGCTGGCGATGGGTGCGATCGGATTCATCAGCGTCTGGGGGCATCTCGCCGCCGGCGCACTGCGAGATATGTTGTCGGCATTCGACTCCGGTGATCTGGCGACGGCGCGGAAGATCAACGGCGCCCTTGCGCCCCTCAATGAGGCGCAGACCCGCCTCGGTGGGGTAACCCTGGCGAAAGCGGGGTTGCGGTTGCAGGGCATCGACGTCGGTGATCCGCGGCTTCCCCAGCTACCCGCGACCGAGGCTCAGGCCGACGCGCTGGCCGCGGATTTGCGGGCAGCCGCGGTGCTCCGGTGAGCATCGAGCTCGTCCCGCCGGGGCCGCTGGCTCCCGGCGGGATCCGGGTGACCGCATTAGGCGGCATCAGCGAAATCGGCCGCAATATGACCGTTTTCGAGCATCTTGGTCGACTGCTGATCATCGACTGCGGGGTGCTGTTCCCGGGGCACGACGAACCCGGTGTCGACTTGATCCTGCCGGACCTGCGTCATGTCGAGGACCGGCTCGACGACATCGAGGCGCTAGTTCTCACCCACGCCCATGAGGACCACATCGGGGCGATCCCGCACCTACTCAAGCTGCGTTCCGACATCCCGGTTGTCGGGTCCAAGTTCACGCTGGCGCTCGTCGAGGCCAAATGCCGCGAGCACCGGATCAAGCCGAAGTTCGTGGAAATCGCCGAAGGCCAGAGCAGCAATCACGGCGTCTTCGATTGCGAATACTTCGCCGTCAACCACTCGATTCCGGATGCGGTGGCGATCGCCGTCTACGCGGGTGGTCAGACCATCCTGCACACCGGCGACGTCAAGCTCGACCAGCTGCCCCTCGATGGCCGACCGACCGACCTGCCTGGGATGTCGCGGCTCGGTGATGCTGGTGTGGATCTGTTCATGTGCGATTCCACCAACGCCGAGATCCCCGGAGTGGGCCCGTCCGAGAGCGAGATCGGCCCTAATCTGCATCGGCTGATCCGTTCGGCCGAGGGGCGCGTCATCGTGGCCTGCTTCGCCTCGAATGTCGCTCGCGTGCAACAGATCATCGATGCGTCGGTCGCATTGGGTCGCAAGGTGTCCTTCGTCGGGCGTTCGATGGTGCGCAACATGGGGATCGCCAAGGAACTCGGCTTTCTCACCGTCGCCGATGACGACGTGATCGATATCGGTGCCGCTGAACTGCTGCCCGCCGACCGCGTCACCCTGGTCACCACCGGTACCCAGGGGGAGCCGATGGCCGCGCTGTCGCGGATGTCGCGCGGTGAGCACCGCAGTATCACGCTGACCGACGGCGACCTGATCATCCTGTCCTCGTCGCAGATTCCGGGGAACGAAGAGGCGATCTTCGGTGTCATCGACGCGCTGGCCAAGATCGGCGCCCGCGTCGTCACCAATCAGCAGGTTCGCATCCACGTCTCCGGCCACGCCTATGCCGGGGAATTACTGTTTCTCTATAACGGGGTTCGCCCGCGCAACGTGATGCCTGTGCACGGGACCTGGCGGCATCTGCGTGCAAACGCCGCGTTGGCGGTGCAATCCGGTGTGCCGGCGGAGAACATCGCGCTGGCAGAGAACGGGGTCAGCGTCGACCTGGTTGGCGGTAAGGTGTCGATCGCCGGAGCCGTGCCGGTGGGCAAGATGTTCGTCGACGGTCTGGTGACGGGCGATGTCGGTGACGCCACCCTGGGCGAGCGCCTCGTGCTGTCGTCGGGCTTCATTGCCGTCACCGTGGTGGTGCATCGCGGTACCGGGAAGCTGGCTGCTCCGCCGCTGTTGCATTCCCGCGGCTTCTCGGAGGATCCGAAAGCTCTGGAACCCGCCGCCCAGCGGGTCGGGGCCGACCTGGAAAAGCTTGCGGCCGAACGGGTTACCGATGTCGCACGGATC
Source organism: Mycolicibacterium komossense (assembly GCF_025822605.1). GTDB lineage: Bacteria > Actinomycetota > Actinomycetes > Mycobacteriales > Mycobacteriaceae > Mycobacterium > Mycobacterium komossense. The sequence continues at coordinate 16,173 of NZ_JACKTY010000037.1, forward strand.
GCGCAGGCTGCCCGCCGGGCCGTCGGCAAGTGGGTCGGTGAGGCATATCGTCGCCAGCCGATGATCGTCCCGACCGTGATCGAAGTCGACTGACGATTACCAGGTGACCGGCAGCTCCGTGACGCCGTAAATCTCTTTGTTGTTCAGGAAGCTCAGCTGCTGGGCCGGAACCGCCAATCGCAGCCCGGGCAGTCGGCGCGCCAAAGTGGTTAAAGTGACCTGCATTTCGACGCGGGCGAGGTTCGCCCCCAGGCATTGGTGCACGCCGAAGCCGAAGCCGAGATGCCCGCGGGTACCGCGAGTGCTGTCGAACAACTCGGGCCGCTCGACGAATGCCCCGTCATAGTTCCCGGCCGGCAGGTTCATCAGCACTGTCTCGCCGGCCCGGATCAGCTGGCCACCGATGGTCAGGTCTTCGGTGGCCACCCGGTCGATCAGGCTGTGCACGATCGTCAGATATCGCATCAACTCCTCGACCACCGCGGCGACAACCGTCGGGTCATCGGTGTTGCGCAGTCGGTCGAACTCGTCCGGATGATCAAGCAGCGCAAGGGTGCCCAGTGAGATCATGTTCGCCGTCGTCTCATGCCCGGCGGCGAGCATGATCACCCCGTTCATTGCGGCGGTCTCCCGGCTCAGCTGACCGGTGGCGACGTAGTCGGTGATCAACCTGCTCATCATGTCGTCCCCGGGTTCGCGCTCTTTGCGCGCCACCAGTTCGGTCATATACGTGAACAGCGCCAGGCTGGACTCCGCCTTCTGCTGCTCGGTGGCACTCGAATCGAGACTGGTGCTGCTCGCGCGCTGGAAGAAGTCGTGGTCCTGGTACGGCACGCCCAGTAGCAGGCAGATCACCAGCGAGGGCACCGGCAGCGCGAACGAGCGCACCAGGTCGGCAGGCGGTCCCGCGGCGATCATGTCGTCGAGAAATCGATCGACCAGCTCCTGGATCTGCGGTCTCATCGTTTCTGCGCGCCGGAAGGTGAAGTCCCTCGCCATCATTCGGCGCAGGCGATTGTGCTCGGGATCGTCGAGACGCGGGAAGATCGACGGGCTGCTCTGGTCGGCGGTCGTTTCGACGCTGTAGGCCATGGTGTTCGCGGACAGGCGCGGGTCGACCAGGGCATCCCTGATATCGGCGTAGCGGCTGATCATCCATACTTTTTTGCCCTGCCACAGTGCCTGCTGCAGGCCGTCGGATTCTCGCCACACCGCGAATTCGGCGGGGGGTGCCAGTGGGCAGCCCGCGGCGCGCGGAGCGGGGATGATCGGTAGGGCCGCAATCGGAGTGGGGTGGGTCATGGGCGCTCCTCAAGATGACGCTCGTGAGCTAATCGACAGTCGACTGTCACTTCTCTGAGCGTAAGTTCGGATGAACTGGCAGTCAACTGTCAGTTAGGCTGGCGTCGTGGAAAACGGGCAAGGTCGGCAACTGCGCACTGATGCCGCTCGCAATGCCGACCGCATCCTGCGCGCTGCCTACGAGGTGTACAGCGAGCTCGGTCCCGATGCGCCCCTCGATGCCATCGCTCGCCGTGCCGGAGTGGGGGAGCGAACGCTTTACCGCAGATTTCCCAGCAGGGCGGGCTTGGTGCGGGCTGTCCTGGATCAGCGGATTGCCGAGGGGTTCGCCCCCGCGATCGCGCAATCGTTGTCCACGAGCGACCCGCTGCAAGCGCTCTCCGAATTGATCGAGACAGCAACATCGTTCGGCGTCAGCGAGCATAATCTGCTCGCAGCGGCCCGGCGGTTCGATGCGTTGGCCGACGTCTCCGCGAATCTGGAAGCTGCCTTGGCCGAGTTGACCGGGCGGGCCCAACGGGCCGGACTTCTGCGTGCTGATCTGGTGGCCGACGACCTGACCCGGATCGTCATAATGCTCAACAGCGTGTTGTGGACGATGGATCCTGGCAGTGACGGCTGGCGTCGCTACGTCGCGCTCTTTCTCGATGCGATCTCCACCGGCGAGCGTCGGCCACTGCCCGCGGCCGTCCCGCTGCGGTACGCGGCCGCCTCGGAGAGTTGGCCCTTGTGAACGCCGGCTTCACCGGGTCCGGGGTCAGCGCCTGTTGACGTATCCGTCGTCGATCGGCAGCGTGACGCCGGAAATATGGCGGCCCGCATCGGAGACCAGCCAGGCCACCGTGTTGGCGATGTCCTCGGCTTCGACGGTCTCCATCTGGATGGAACTGGCGCCGCCTTCGTTGTTGGCCATGGCCTCCAGCCATGTACGGGTGAACTCGTTCTCCACCATCGGTGTCCGGACCCCGCCCGGATGGATGGAGTTCACTCGAATGTTCAGCGATCCGAGCAGATTGGCATAGACCCGCATCAATCCGACCAGGCCGTGTTTGGCGGCGGCATAACCGATGGAACCGGCCTGGGGTGCGGCCAAACCCACTAGTCCGGCGACCGAGCTTGTCAACACGATGGCTCCACCATTGCCGGCCTTGATCATCGGACGCATTCCCACGTCGACGGTGTGATAGACGCCGGTGAGGTTGACGTCGATCACGTCCTGCCACGCGTCCTCACCCGCCATCGGGGCGATGCCGGCGTTGGCGATGATGATGTCGAGACGGCCGAATTCGTCGACACCCTGTTTCAGTGCGGTCTTGAGCGCCGCGCGATCCCGAACGTCGGCCTGGTTCGCGACGATTCGTGCACCGGTGTCCTCGACCAGTTTCACCGTTGCGGCGAGATCGTCGGGCGTTGCCATCGGGTAGGGCACGGAGGCGATTTGGTCGCACAGGTCCACCGCGATGATGTCGGCGCCTTCGGAGGCCAATTTGACGGCGTGCGCGCGGCCCTGCCCGCGGGCGGCACCGGTGATGAAGGCGACTTTTCCCGTCAGTGATCCCATCTCAGTGGACGAGTTGACCCTTGGCGGGATCGCCGGCCGGAACCGGTTGCAGCATCTTGATATCCGGTGCTCCGTCGAGCAGGGGGCCGATCTCGCCGAACATGGCGGTGACTGCGGGTGCGGTGCTGTGGGTCTTCAGTGCGTCGGCGTCAGCCCACTGCTCGACGAACACGAATGTGCCGTCGGCCTGGTGCAGTGTGTACAACTGGCAGCCCGGCTCGTCATGGACGGCTTCGATCGCCCGCTTACACGCCTCACGCACGGCCTCGACGGACTCCGGCTTGGCCTTCATGGTGGCGACGACAACTACGGGCATGGGGAGAGCTCCTTCGGACGCTTCGCTGAGTCGGGTGCGGCGTGGATCACATTACCGAGCATCCTGTGACGCGAGCGGGCCACTGCCTAATGCCAGATCAAGTGAGGTACTGCTCCTCGTCGATGCGCCCTCAGAACGATGTATCGCAACCGAACTGTGACCAGTGTGGCTAATGGTGAAACTGTGACTGTTGCGACTAGTCTTACCCCCATGGCAAGTAAGACCGCCGCGCGCTCAGGAGCACGTTCGGGCAGCTCAAAGGCCCGGACACCCGCGAAGCGCCCTGCCGCGCCCCGGAAAAAGCCCGCGAAGGCCGCCCCGCGGCGCACCGGATCGCCGATCGCGTCTGCGGGCGTTGCCGTCGGCCGCGCTTCACGCGCCAGTTGGCTGATGTTGGCCAGGGGAGCGGGTAAGACAGCCCGGTCGGTCGGGCGCGCGCACGATATCGATCCCGGCCACCGTCGCGACGGTATAGCGCTGGCGCTACTCGGGGTCGGGGTGGTCATCGCTGCGAGTTCCTGGTTCGACGCGGCTCGTCCGGTCGGAGAATGGATCGACGGGGCGCTACGCAGCTTTGTCGGCGCCGGTGTCGTTTTGCTACCCATCCTGATCGCGGTGATCGCGGTGACGTTGATGCGGACCGAACCCAATCCGGAGAGCCGGCCGAGGCTGATCCTGGGTACCGCGATGATCGCGCTGCCCGCACTCGGGTTGTGGCATATGTGCAGCGGGTCGCCGGAGTCGCCGGTCGGTCGACAGCACGCGGCCGGCTTCGTCGGATTCGCGATCGGCGGCCCGCTGGCTGACGGTCTCAGCGTATGGATCGCCGCCCCACTGTTGTTCATCGCGGCGTTGTTCGGCGTGCTGCTCCTGACCGGGACGACCATCCGCGAGGTGCCGGAAACGTTGCGGACGATGTTCAGCACCGGAATGCTGCGCCGCGAATCCGACGATGATTACGACGATTACGATTACGACGACGAATCCCCCGACATTGCGGCGGGCGACGACTTCTCCGACGGTTACTACGACGACCCGATTTCCTATGGCGATGACGAGCCGCCGGTCTGGCCCGGTGGCACACCGCAGCAGAACTACCCGCTCGACGAAGATCTGCAGCTCCATGACGCGCCAACGATCCCGGAGCCGGCCGCGGAGCGGAAACCCAAGCGTCGCATCCCGAAAGCCGATGCGGTCCCGGTAGCCAAACCGGCAGCACCGAAGGAGGACACCCTTTCACTCGACCGCGTCGTCGAAGGACCGTACGTTCTGCCGTCGTTGGAACTGCTCGTCGCCGGCGATCCGCCCAAGCTGCGCAGTGCGGCAAACGACAAGATGGTCGAAACCATCCAGTCGGTACTGCAGCAGTTCAAAGTCGATGCGGTCGTAACCGGCTGCACCCGCGGCCCGACCGTCACCCGCTATGAGGTGGAGCTCGGACCCGGCGTCAAGGTCGAGAAAATCACTGCGCTGCAAAAGAACATCGCCTACGCGGTGGCAACCGAGAGTGTTCGGATGCTCGCTCCGATCCCCGGCAAGTCCGCCGTCGGTATCGAGGTACCCAACACCGATCGCGAGATGGTTCGCCTGTCGGATGTGCTGACCGCGCCGAGCACCCGCCGCGACCATCACCCGCTGGTCATCGGACTAGGCAAAGACATTGAGGGCGACTTCATCTCGGCGAACCTGGCCAAGATGCCCCACCTGCTGGTCGCCGGTTCGACCGGTTCCGGCAAGTCCAGCTTCGTCAACTCGATGCTGGTGTCGATCCTGGCGCGCGCCACCCCGGATGAGGTCAGGATGATCCTGATCGATCCCAAGATGGTGGAACTCACACCCTACGAGGGCATTCCGCACCTCATCACCCCGATCGTCACGCAGCCCAAGAAGGCCGCGGCCGCGCTGGCGTGGTTGGTCGAGGAGATGGAACAGCGCTACCAGGACATGCAGGCCAATCGCGTGCGCCACATCGATGTGTTCAACGAGAAGGTGCGCTCCGGTGAGATCACCGCGCCGTTGGGCAGCGAGCGCGTCTACAAGCCGTACCCCTACATTCTGGCGATCGTCGACGAGCTCGCCGACCTGATGATGACGGCACCGCGCGACGTCGAGGACGCGATCGTGCGCATCACCCAAAAGGCCCGCGCCGCCGGCATCCACCTGGTGTTGGCAACGCAGCGCCCATCCGTCGACGTGGTGACGGGCCTGATCAAGACCAACGTGCCGTCGCGTTTGGCGTTCGCGACCTCGTCGCTGACCGACAGCCGCGTCATCCTCGACCAGGCGGGCGCTGAGAAGCTGATCGGCATGGGCGACGGCCTGTTTCTGCCGATGGGCGCCAACAAGCCGATCCGGTTGCAGGGCGCCTACATCTCCGACGAGGAGATCCAGGCGGTAGTCGAGGCCACCAAGGCACAGGCTGAGCCGGAGTACTTCGAGGGTGTGACCGCGGCGAAGCCAGGTGGCGAGCGCACCGACGTCGACCCCGATATCGGCGACGATATGGATGTCTTCCTGCAGGCCGTCGAATTGGTGGTGTCGTCGCAGTTCGGGTCGACCTCCATGCTGCAGCGCAAGCTGCGGGTCGGGTTCGCCAAAGCGGGTCGGCTGATGGACCTGATGGAGACCCGTCAGATCGTCGGCCCCTCGGAGGGATCGAAGGCGCGCGAGGTGCTGGTCAAACCCGACGAGCTGGCCGGGACGTTGATGCTGATCCGTGGCGGCTCAGATGCCTCAGGGGCCAACGGCGGCGACGGGGAGCCCGATTTCTAGCCGTTGAGTGAGCGCTCAGGTCGCACATTTCGCGTCGGTGTGGAGCCTGAGCGCTCACTCAACCTGCGGCACAGCCAAGTCGGGATTCCCAGGCGCGGTGTACGCGGCCGATGATGTCAGCGCGTCGGTGATCGGCGAGGACTCGGATGACAATCCATCCCCTTGAGGCCAGGTATTCCAGCCGGACGACATCGCCGTAATAGCGTGCCCGGTCGGTCCGATGCTGCTCGCCGTCGTACTCGACGGCGAGCATGAGGTCGGGCCACCCCATATCCAGGTAGTACCACCGGCCCTCTGGCCGCGCGACCGCAATCTGTGTGTGGGGCGGAGGGAAGCCGGCGCCGATCAGGTCCAACCGAAGATAGGTCTCCCGCGGCGACTGAGCCCCGCCGTCGACGCTGTCCAGTCGGTCCGCCACGTGCCGCAATCCCCGAAGGTGCGGATGACGTCCAGCTATCGCGAATACCTCGCCGGTGGATAAGCGGGTCGCGTTGGCCAACGCATCGACGTCAGCGATCGCGCGGCGTCGGGGTCCGCGGCGCGACAGGTCGAATGCGGTCCTGGCCACCGTGGTCACCGGCAGCCCACCTCGGCGGCCGATCTCGCCGGCCGGCAGCGATTCGCGGCGCGTGATGATCCCGCGCGGACTCCGGTTGTTTCCGAAGTTCAGTTCGACCGGGACATCTGGATCAACCCATCGCGAGCCGTGCAGCGCCGCAGCAGCCTGACCGGTAACGATCGCAAGGCGACCAGACCACAACCAGGCGGCGACGGTACGGTCTTGCAAACTGAGCGGTCCGACCGGTGCGTAGACGTCGGGAAATACGCGCTGAAACTTCCGGCCGAGTTGATATCGGTTTACCTGCCCTGCCGCCAGCGCTTCACTGCCTCGGAAGACCCGCTTCACGCCCGGGAACGCTGCCAGTTCGAGTGGCTGCGGGTGCACACTCATGCACAACGCCGTTGAGTGAGCGCTGAGGTCCTAGTTCTAGCTCACATGTCGCGCGTGAGCGCTCAGTCGACTTCAGATCGTCACAGGATGCGCAGCATTCGGGAATTTCCCAGGATGTTGGGCTTCACGTACGACAAGTCGAGGAACTCGGCGACACCGATGTCATACGAGCGGCACATCTCCTCGTAGACCTCGGCGGTCACCGGGGTGCCGTCGATCTCGGTGAACCCGTGTCTGCCGAAGAACTCCGTCTCGAAGGTCAACACGAACAGGCGCTGAAGCTCCAGCTCGCGGGCGACGTCGAGCAGCTTGGCGACAATCGCATGCCCCACCCCGTGCCCTTTGACCTTCGGGTCTACCGCGACAGTGCGCACTTCGCCTAGATCGGCCCACAGCACGTGCAGCGCCCCGCAGCCGATGATCTCGCCGCGATAGTCGGCGACCCAGAATTCCTGGACCGCCTCATACAGCGTGACCAGGTTCTTTTCCAAGAGGATCTTGCCGGCGTAGGTGTCGACCAGACGCTTGATCGCCGGCACATCGGACGTGCGTGCGCGCCGCACCACCGGCTGTTCGACCTGTTCACCTACGCCCGTAGTCACGGCTGCACAGTATCGGCTGTGAGGCCGTCCAGTGCCAACCGATATTCTGTTGCGGTGACGGGATCCTCAGAAACACCGGGGACGACTCCACCCGCGGTTCCCCCCGTCTCCGTCTACAACCTGGCCAACGCGCTGACCGCGTTGCGATTGATCCTGGTCCCTGTGTTCCTGCTCGCCCTGTTCGCCGGCGACGGGCACGAAACTGCCAGCCGCGTCACTGCTTTCGCCGTCTTCGCCGTCGCGGTCATCACGGATCGGTTCGACGGCCAGCTGGCCCGCAACTACGGCATGGTCACCGAGTTCGGGAAGCTCGCGGACCCGATCGCCGACAAGATGCTGATCGGTGCGGCCCTGATCGGCCTGTCCATGCTCGGCGACCTGCCCTGGTGGGTCACTGTGCTGATCCTGGTCCGCGAACTCGGTGTCACTGTGCTGCGCTTCGCGGTACTGCGCAACGGCGTCATCGCCGCCAGCCGCGGTGGCAAGCTCAAAACCCTGGTCCAAGCCGTGGCCATCGGCCTGTTCATCCTGCCGCTGGCCGGTATCTGGCTGACCGTCGCGTGGGTGGTGATGGCACTGGCCATCGTGTTGACGGTGTTCACCGGCGCCGAATACGTCGTCTCGGCGGTGAGGGATTCGCGTGGACGACCCGCTGGTCAGTGACGAGGCGCGCAGCCTGGTCGCCGAGCTGACGGTGCGTCGGCAGACCGTGGCGACGGCTGAGTCGTTGACCGCGGGACTGCTGGCGGCGACGTTGGCCGGGGTACCGGGTGCCAGCGCGGTGTTGCTCGGTGGACTGGTGACTTACACCGAGGCCACCAAGATCACGCTTGCCGGTGTTGCGCCCGACCTGCTGGCCGCTGTCGGTCCGATAGCCGCACCGACAGCGCGGGCGCTGGCGGTCGGCGCGCAGCAACGTTGCAAGGCCAGCTGGGGCGTCGGCCTCACTGGTGCGGCAGGGCCGGAACCCCATGGCGGGCACCCCGTCGGCACGGTCTTCCTCGGTGTGGCGGGTCCGCCGGAGAGCAAGATCGCCGAGGTGGTTGAGCTGCATCTGAGCGGCTCACGCTGGGACATCCGGCGCGCGGCGGTGCAGGAGGCAATCGTTCGGCTGCGCGCACTGGTGGCCGCGAACTGAATCAGTTCGCCGACTGGGAACCATCCCGCCCGTCGGTGACGTTTATCTAGGGAATACTGCGCTTTACCCCAGGACAAAGGAGAGCACGATGGCGGCATTGCTGCGTGAGGTCATCGGCGACGTGCTGCGCCGTGCCCGGACGTCCCAGGCCCGCACTCTGCGGGAGGTTTCCGATTCGGCGCGGGTCAGCCTGGGTTATCTCTCCGAGGTCGAGCGCGGTCGCAAAGAAGCCTCGAGCGAGCTGCTCAGCGCCATCTGCTCGGCGTTGGAGATCCCGTTGTCGCGGGTGTTGACTGACGCCGGCGAGCGGATGGCGCGCCAGGAGAAGGTGACCTTGGCCGGCACCGGCGCGACCAATATCGACGCTGCGACGAAGGTCGTCATCCCGTCGACGGTCACGATGGCGGTTGCGTAAGTCCCTCGGCGATCAATTTCTGCCGGGGGTGTGGCGATCTGTGCGGACCCGATAAATTGGGCTACGAACATGTACATGCCAGGCAGAGTTCGACAACTTAAGGCGGAATGAATCCATGGCCAATCCGTTCGTGAAGGCATGGCGCTACCTGACGGCGCTGTTCAACTCGAAGATCGACGAGCACGCTGACCCGAAGATCCAGATTCAGCAAGCCATCGAGGAAGCGCAACGCACCCACCAGGCGCTGACCCAGCAGGCCGCCCAGGTGATCGGTAACCAGCGCCAGCTGGAGATGCGGCTCAACCGTCAGCTTGCCGATATCGAGAAGCTGCAGGCCAACGTCCGGCAGGCGCTGACACTGGCAGATCAGGCGGCCGCCACCGGGGATGCCGCCAAGGCCACCGAATACAACAACGCCGCCGAGGCGTTCGCGGCGCAACTGGTCACCGCCGAGCAGAGTGTCGAGGACCTCAAAGGTCTGCACGATCAATCGTTGCAGGCCGCCGCTCAGGCCAAGAAGGCTGTCGAGCAGAACGCGATGATGCTGCAGACGAAGATCGCCGAGCGCACCAAACTGCTCAGCCAGCTGGAGCAGGCCAAGATGCAAGAGCAGGTCAGCGCGTCGCTGCGGTCGATGAGCGATCTCGCCGCTCCGGGTAACACGCCCACCCTCGACGAGGTTCGCGACAAGATCGAGCGGCGCTACGCCAACGCGATGGGCGAAGCGGAGCTCGCGCAGAACTCGGTGCAGGGCCGCATGCTGGAGGTCCAGCAGGCCAGTGTGCAGATGGCCGGCCATTCCCGTCTCGAGCAGATCAAAGCGTCGATGCGTGGCGACGCACTTCCTGCAGGCGGCGCGCCGACGGCCACTCCGGCCACCCCCGCTGTAGCTGCCGAGGCCACTCCCGAGAACCCGCTCGGCCAGTAATCCGGAAGAAGGTCCCTTTGGCGACGAAGATGGCGGCTCGGCAGTGGCATGGGTTGGTCCAACGCGGGATCGACTCCGCCAGCGAAGCCGCCGAGGTAGTGGCCCACAAGCTCAGCGCGGTCGCCGACCCGCGGGCGCGGCAGCTGCGTAAGCGCAAATGGGCGCTGCGGCTGGGGTTGTTCTTCGGCTTCTCGTCGTTGTTCTGGGTGTTCGTCACCGGGCTGCTGGCAACCTGGAGTGTCCCGGTATGGGGCCTGCTGATCACCGGACTCATTGCCGCCGGTGCTGCCTTCCCCGCGACCCTGCTGTTGCTGCGCTACCGGTGGCTGCGGGCCACCCCGCTGCCGGCGCAACGCCCGGGCATTGCCCGCAGGCTGCCGCCGCCGGGTTCGGCTGCGCGCCCGGCGATGTCGGCCCTCGGTGCTTCGGAACGAGGATTCTTCTCGTTACTGGGCGTGATGGAACGCACCAAACTGCTACCGGCTGAGGAGATTCGCGAGCTGACGCTCGCGGCCAACCGGAGTTCGTCGACCATGGCCGCCACGGCCGCCGAGGTGGTATCGATCGAACGCGCAGTCCGCGCCACCCCGCACTCGCAGGCCTACCTGGTGCCCAGCATCAACGCATTCACCGCACAGCTGGGCAACGGCGTCCGACAGTACAACGAAATGGTCACTGCCGCAGCACATCTGGTATCCGCGGCGACGGGCGGATCGATGCCGGTTTCGCCCATGTCGCAGCAGCGTTACCGCGATGAGCTGACCGGCGCGACCGATCGGCTGCTCGGCTGGGCGCAGGCCTTCGACGAACTGGGCGAGCTACGTAGGGCTTGAGGGCGCTCAGATATCGCTGCTGGAGGCCGGGCCGTCCCGCGGGCCGTACTTGTCGATGTATGCCTGATGGATATGGGCGTTCTTCTGGCGTGAGATTTCGTCGACCAGAGCCGGGTCGAGCCCGTGTAGCCGCAGCATGTGGCGGCGCCAGATCTTGTTGAGCGCGTGCGAGAAGTACACAAACGGAATCAGGATCGGCACCGTCATCGACAGGTGAACGTACAGCGTCGTCGGGATCAGCCAGAACGGCGACAGGATCACGAACGCCGGGATGAAGACCCGGATCATCACCCGCCGCGTCGCACCCGGGCCGGCCAGGTCGTTGCGGACCCAGTCGAGCATCGAGTCCGGCAGGCGGCGGCTGAAATAGCAGTAGCCGATCAGCTGCCACAGACTCGGCTTGGTGCGGCCGGCTGCCGCGACTGGACCCGTCATCAGAACTTCCGCTGCAACGACGGAACGGCGATCGCCGCCACCCCGCGCACCAGTGCCTTGATGAAGTCGAAGTTGTCGAAGTAGTCGCGCCACAACGTGATTCGGCCCTCGTGAACCTCGAAGATGCCGCACACCCAGAAGTTGAGCCGCAGCGGCCCGAAGATCAGCGCGTCGGTCCGTTCGGTGAGCACGGAATCACCTTCTGCGGCAGCCCGGTGGATCTTGACGTCGAACCCGACGCTGGGCCGCTGCATACCGGCGAACAGCTTCATCGCGCGCCGAGAACCGCGGATCGTCGGGAATCCGACATTCTGGTAGACCAGATCTTCGGCCAACAGTGCGCCGGCGGTATCGAGGTCCTTGTCGCGCAGCGCCCCGAGGAACTTCTCCACGGTCGCGGTATTGGCATCCGTACTCACATCGGTCTGCTCCGTCATGGCCACCAGCCTAGTTCGCACCAGCTGTGACAGGGTATGGCGATGCGTGTTGCCGTGGTCGCCGGCCCTGATCCTGGGCATGCATTTCCCGCGATCGCGCTGTGCCTGCGATTCTTGGGCTCCGGGGACGTTCCGACCTTGTTCACCGGCATGGAATGGCTCGACACCGCTGCGGCGGCGGGCATCGACGCGGTCGAACTGCTCGGCCTGGACCCCACCGCGGCCGACGATGACGCTGATTCCGGAGCCAAGATCCATCAGCGCGCAGCCCGGATGGCGGTGCGCAACGTCCCCGTGCTGCGCGAACTGGCGCCCGATCTGGTGGTCTCCGATGTCATCACCGCCTGCGGGGGGATGGCCGCGGAGCTGCTCGGCATCCCGTGGGTCGAGCTCAATCCCCACCCGCTCTACCGGCCGTCGAAGGGCCTTCCGCCGTTGGGCAGTGGGCTTGCGCCGGGTACCGGCATCGGCGGGCGGCTGCGGGACACTGTGATGCGGTCGCTGACGGCCCGGTCATGGCGCAAGGGACTGCAGCAACGTTCGGCGGCCAGGGTGGGGATCGGCCTGCCTGCCGTCGATCCAGGGCCGGTGCGACGGCTGATCGCCACGCTGCCCGCCCTCGAGGTCCCGCGCCCGGACTGGCCCCGCGAGGCCGTCGTGGTGGGGCCACTGCATTTCGAGCCGACCGAGGCGGTGCTGCAGATACCGCCCGGTGATGGCCCGGTGATCGCGGTGGCGCCATCCACGGCGACGACGGGGACGACGGGACTTGCCGAGCTGGCGGTGCAGTGTCTGACGCCGGGGGAGGTGCTGCCCGAGGGCGCGCGCGTGGCAGTGTCTCGCCTCGGTGGCGAGCACCTGTCCCTGCCGCCTTGGGCGGTCGCCGGCCTGGGCCGGCAGGACGAACTGCTGTCCCAGGCTGACGTGATGGTCTGCGGCAGCGGGCACGGAATTGTCGCCAAAACTCTGTTGGCGGGTGTGCCACTGGTGGTGGTTCCCGGTGGGGGCGATCAATGGGAAATGGCCAATCGCGTTGTGCGCCAAGGTAGTGCACGACTCATCCGGCCTCTGACGGCTGAGGCTCTGGTGACCGCGGTGCGTGAGGTGTTGTCGGTGCCCGGCTACCGGGAGGCGGCCCGGCGGGCTGGGGCGTCGCTGTCGGAAACCGGCGGTGTCACCGATCCGGTACGGGTGTGCCATGAGGCACTGATGGAGGCTGGGTAAATTGGGTGGCGTGCGGCTGACTGAATTCCGTGAGCTCGTCGACGGGCAGTTCGGCGCGGTGCGGGGGGCTTCGTTGCTTGTCGACCACGTGTTGACCAGCATGGGTGGCCGCACCGCGGCGCAGGCCATCGAGGATGGCGCGGAACCGCGCGATGTGTGGCGCGCACTGTGCGCAGATTTCGACGTACCCCGCGATCAGTGGTGACTTTTCGGGTCGTCTGACCCCGCGGCGTGTCGGTCCTTGTCTTCGAACATCTGTTCGTTATTGTGGTGAGCGTTCGACGCGGCGACTTTTGTCGGTGGGCAGTCCTAACCTCTGGACCAACCGACTGGAACACCGGTCACCGAACACGACTACCGGAGAGGCACCACCATGGCGCAAGCCCCTGATCGCGAGAAAGCTCTCCAGCTTGCCCTCGCGCAGATTGAGAAGAGTCACGGCAAGGGCTCGGTCATGCGCCTCGGCGACGAGATACGCCAACCGATCTCGGTCATCCCGACGGGATCCATCGCTCTGGATGTGGCGCTGGGCATCGGCGGACTGCCTCGTGGCCGCATCATCGAGATCTACGGCCCGGAATCCTCCGGTAAGACCACTGTCGCATTGCACGCGGTGGCCAATGCGCAGGCTGCCGGCGGTATCGCGGCGTTCATCGACGCCGAGCATGCACTCGATCCCGATTACGCCAAGAAGCTCGGTGTCGACACTGATTCGCTGCTGGTCAGTCAGCCCGACACCGGTGAGCAGGCACTCGAGATTGCTGACATGCTGATCCGGTCCGGCGCGCTGGACATCCTGGTTATCGACTCGGTGGCCGCACTCGTGCCACGCGCGGAGATCGAGGGCGAGATGGGCGACAGCCACGTCGGCCTGCAGGCTCGCCTGATGAGCCAGGCGCTGCGCAAGATCACCGGTGCGCTGAACAACTCGGGCACTACCGCGATCTTCATCAACCAGCTGCGCGAGAAGATCGGCGTCATGTTCGGCTCGCCCGAAACAACAACGGGTGGAAAGGCTTTGAAGTTCTACGCCTCCGTCCGCCTGGATGTGCGCCGCATCGAGACGCTCAAGGACGGCACCGACGCGGTGGGTAACCGCACTCGCTGCAAGGTCGTCAAGAACAAGATGGCGCCCCCGTTCAAGCAGGCCGAATTCGACATCCTCTACGGCAAGGGCATCTCCAGGGAGGGCTCGCTGATCGACATGGGTGTCGAGCACGGCTTCATCCGCAAGTCCGGCTCCTGGTTCACCTATGAAGGTGAGCAGCTTGGTCAAGGCAAGGAGAACGCCCGCAACTTCATGATGGAAAACCCCGAAGTTGCCAACGAGATCGAGAAGAAGATCAAGGAAAAGCTCGGTATTGGTGCAGTGGTGACCGATGACGCGACCAATGGCGTTCTCCCAGCCCCAGCCGACTTCTGAGCCATCGCGCGAGGAGCAGGCGCGGGCAGTATGCCTGCGCCTGCTCACCGCGCGAGCCCGCTCCAGGGCCGAGCTGGCGGGGCAGCTGGAGAAGCGGGGATACCCCGATGACGTCAGTGCCCGGGTGCTCGACCGGTTGGCCGATGTCGGCCTGATCGACGACGTGGACTTCGCTGAGCAATGGGTGCGGGCCCGACATGTCAACGCAGGAAAAGGTAAGCGCGCGTTGGCTGTTGAGCTGCGAAACAAGGGTGTCGACGGTGACGTGATCACCGCGACCCTGGAGAGTATCGACGCCGGAGCCGAGCGGGAGCGAGCCGAGCAGCTGGTGCAGGGCAAGCTGCGGCGCGAGGCGCTGACCGGTGACGATGATGACAAGATCATGCGGCGACTGGTGGCGATGCTGGCCCGCCGCGGCTACAACCAGAGCATGGCGTTCGACGTCGTTCGCACCGAATTGGCAGCGGAGCGGGACCGCCGGAGGGTCTAGCAGTTTCTGTTGCAGAATGGGCGCATGCTGCTCTCCGCCAAGCTGGCGCCCACCTTCGACTACCCGGTGCTGGAGGAATTCTGGCGCAACACTGACGAGCTGGGTTTCCATTCGGTCGCCAACTATGACCACTTCTACGGGCTGGGCGAGCCAGCCACGCCCACCTTCGAAGGCTGGACGACGTTGGCCGCGATGGGATCAGTGGTGCGTCGGGCGCGGATCAGCTGCCTGGTATCCGGCGTGACCTATCGCCATCCCGCCGTATTGGCGAAGATGGCCGTCACGGTGGACCACATCAGCGGGGGTCGGCTGGATTTCGGTATCGGGGCAGGGTGGCACGAGCGTGAGCACCGCGGCTACGGTATCGAATTCCCCAGCGCGGGCACACGTGTCGCCATGCTCGATGAGGCGTTGACCGTGATCCGTCGGCTGTGGACCGAGGAGTCGGTGACGTTTACGGGTCAGTTCTACACGCTGACCGAAGCGTTGTGCGAGCCCAAACCGGTGCAGCGTCCGCATCCGCCGATCGTGATCGGTGGCGACAAGCCACGGATGCTGCGCGTGATCGCCCGCCACGCCGACGAGTGGAACGCGACCAGCATCGGCGATGTACAAGTGTGGGCCGAGACCAGCGCGCGGCTCGACACTGCCTGCCGGGACGCCGGCCGTGACCCGGCGCAGATTCGCCGCTCCGTCCAGCTGTTCCTGTATCCCACTCAGGAGGGTCAGATCGACGAGCAGCTGGCCCGGTTGCCCGAGTTCGAGGCGGCCGGCTGTGCGCATGCGGTGCTCTCGTTCTATCAACCGCCGACGGTGGCCCAGCTTCAGCGGATCGCGGAGCTGGCCTAGTCGGACCTGTTGCGGCGGCTTGCCATCACTTCGGAGAACACCTCGGACATCGGCGGAACGGCGCCGTGTCTGCGCCGGATCACATCGGCCACCAGTCCGGTCCAGCCGGTCTGGTGACTGGCGCCCAGGCCGGTGCCGTTGTCACCGTTGAAGTACTCGTGGAACAACAGATTGTCCCGCCACCGCGGATCGGTCTGCATCCGCTGTGAGGCGCCGAAACACGGCCGGTTGCCGTCTGCACCGACCAAGAACAGTGACACCAGTCGGCCTCGGAGGTCATCGGCGACGACGTCGAGGGTGACCTCGTTACCCGAACCGGTCGGATACTCGATGACGAGCTCCTGACCGCAGAAATGATAGAAGCGCTCCAGGGCTGAGGCCACCAGGAAGTTCAACGGAAACCACACCGGCCCACGCCAATTCGAGTTTCCGCCGAACATGCCGGTGGTCGACTCGGCCGGCTCGTAGTCGATGCCGGCCTGCAGGCCGTTCACGTTCAGCACGTACGGGTGTTCGCGGTGATAGGCCGATAACGAGCGCAGGCCATGCGGTGAGAGGAATTCCGCTGGGTCGAACAGGGTGCTCATCATCCGGCGGACCCGGTCCATCCCGATCACGCCGAGTAGAAGGCGCTGTTGGCCGTCCTGCAACCGCAGCACTTCGGTGTCCGTCTTTTCGGTATCGGCAAGCCCGCGCCGGCGCAGGTAGTCGGCGAAACGCTTGCCGACCGCCAGCGACTGTTCCAGGACGTCCTCGTCGATGACTGCGGTGGCCAGCAGCGGGATCATCGCCACCATCGAATGCACGCGCACCGGTATGACCGTGCCGTCGGGCAGCACGATCCGGTCGTAGAACATGCCGTCGGCTTCGTCCCACACCCCGACGGTGTCCAGCGCGTCGGCGATCAGGGCGAAGTGTTCGACGAACTTCTGCACCAGATCCAGCGCGGGCCGATACCCGGTGCCATGCAGGATCGCCGCGATCTGAGCCATCGCCAACGCATAGGTGGCCATCCAGCCCGTCGCATCGGACTGCTCCAGAATCCCCTCGAACGGCAGCTCCGATCGGTTCAGCGGGCCGATGTTGTCCAGCCCCAGGAAGCCACCTTCGAAGAGATTGGAGCCGTCGGCGTCCTCGCGGTTGATCCACCACGTGAAGTTGACCAAAAGCTTGTCGAAGATCCGGCTGAGAAAGTCCATGTCGCGGCCGTTGTCGATCGCGAAGACCTCCAGGGCTGCCCACGCCTGGACCGGCGGGTTCAGGTCGCTGAAATTCCACTCGTAGGACGGCAACGCCCCGTTGGGATGCTGAAACCACTCCCGGCACAGCAGGGACAGTTGATATTTCGCGAACGCGGGGTCGACATGGGCCAGGGCCACACACTGGAACGCCAGATCCCACGCGGCGAACCACGGGTACTCCCAGGTGTCCGGCATGGACATCACATCGAACGCCTGGAAGTTGCGCCACCGGTCATTGCGGATGAACTGCCGCTGTGGCGGTGGGGCGGGCTGGCCGGGGTCGCCATCGAGCCATCGCGCGACGTCGTAGTAATAGAGCTGCTTGCTCCACAACATGCCGGCGAACGCCTGCCGCATCACCGCGGCTTCGTCAGCCGATGCCGCCGGCGGCGTGAGCTCGGCGTAGAACTCGTCGGCATCGGCCTTGCGTTCGGCCGAGATATCGGTGAAGTCGTCACCGAGCGCACCTGCCTGCGTCACACCGGCGGGTCGTAGGCGTAATCGTAGTTCGACGGACTGTCCTGACTTGACCGAAAGCTGATACCACATGGCACATTTGGAGCCGGTCATGGCCGGGTTCACTGTCGCGGCGCCGGTGACGACATGGTCGTTGATGCCGTCGGCGGGATAGCGGGAGAGCGGATCCTGGTTGTAGAGGCGAGCGACGTTGGTGACGTTGTCGCAGAACAGCAGCTGCGGCTGGTCCCCGTCGGGCGCTGGGCCGCACAGCAATTCGAGATCACCGAGGAACGGATGGGTGGTGGTGACGGCGCCCTCGGGAGTCCCCGAAATGGTCGGCGCATCAGTCGGTTCACCCCAAGACCACGTATTGCGGTACCACAGGGTGGGCAGCACATGCAGGGTGGCGGTATCGGGGCCGGCGTTGGTCACGGTGACCGTCATCAGGATGTCGGTGGGATCGGCCTTGGCGTAGTCGACGTCGACGACCCAGTACCGGTCGTCATCGAAGACTCCGGTGTCCAGCAGTTCGTACTCCGGTTGGTCCTTACCGCGACTCTGGTTCTCCTGCAACAGTTTCTGATATGGATAGCTCTTTTGCGGATAGTGGTAACGCCATCTGTTGGAAGCGTGGCTGGGTAGCGCGTCGAGATACCACCAATACTCCTTGACGTCTTCGCCATGGTTGCCTTCGTAGCTGTTCACCCCGAACGCCCGCTCTTTGAGGATCGGGTCGTTGCCGTTCCACAGTGCCAGCGCCAGGCACAGCCGTTGCTCGATATCGCAGAACCCGGCCAGGCCGTCCTCGCCCCACCGGTAGGCCACGGAGCGGGCATGGTCATGCGGCAGATAGTTCCAGGCGTCACCGTCGGCGCTGTAGTCCTCCCGCACGGTGCCCCACTGCCGCTCGCTCAGATACGGCCCCCAGAGGTACCAGTCGCTGGCGTGCCGCAGTCCCTGGTCGAGCCGCCCGAAGCTGTCGACCCGGCCGCGTTCGGCGCCGACCTGCTCAGCGGTGCGGTGTTTCATAGCCGTTAACCTAACGTCCGGCGTGTCCGGGAGCTGTCAGGCGCCAGGGCCGGCGACCAGGTTCGGTGGTGTGCCGCCGTCGGCGAAAGTCTCGATCTGGTGCAGCGCCACCGCGTACGCCCGTCGCCACGCCCCGGAGGTGTCGCCGGCGATGTGCGGTGTCAGCAACAGGCCGGGCGCCGACCAGAGCGGATGGCCGGCAGGCAAAGGCTCTGGGTCGGTGACGTCGAGTGCGGCACGCAGCCTGCCGGCGACGAGTTCGGCAAGCAGAGCATCGGTGTCGACCAGCGCGCCCCGGCCCGCGTTGACGACGATCGCGCCGTCGCGCAGACGGGCAAGGAAGTCGGCGTCGACGATGTGTCGGGTCGTCTCGGTGTTCGGTAGCAGGGCGACCACCGCGTCCGCCTCGGGCAGGAGTGTGTCCACCTCGGTCAGCGCCACTACGCCTGGTCTGGCTGTCCGGCCCGCCAGGGTGACCTCGGCTTCGAACGGCGCGAGCCGTGCGGCCAGGTTGACGGCCAGGTCGCCTGCCCCGAGAACGACGATCCGCTTTCCGAGGAGCGTTTCGGTTTCACGGGGGTCCCAGACGCCGTCGGCTTGGCGCTGCGCGAAAAACGGCAGATCCCGGTAGATGGCGAGCAGCGCGGCGACCACCCATTCGGCCGAGGAACCGCCGTGGGCGCCACGGCCGTTGGACAGCAGCACGCCGGCCGGCAGGTGGGGGAGCCACTGATCGAAGCCGGCGTTGAGGGTCTGCAGCAGCCGTAGCCCGGGCAACTCGGCGAACCTGGCCCCCGTCTCCTTGGCGTGGTCATAGTCGACGACGACGACCGTCGCATCCAGGTGTTCCGGGGGAAACGGGTCACCGGGCACGTACCGGATCGCCTCGATACCCGGTGTGCTGCTGAGTGCTTTGACGCCGAGGTCGTCGGGGACAAGGACTTTCAGGGGATGGGCCACTGCGACAACCTAGAGGCTCAGTCGGCCTGCTGCACCCGGGCGCCGGGCGCACCCTCCTGCTCGATGGCCTGCGCATCCAGCGGACGTGGCGCGCGGCTGGACCGGCGAAGGCGTTTCTCCACCCTGACGGCTGCCGCGGACAGCGCGAAGTTGACGCTGATCATCAGGATCGCGATGACGATCAACGCCGGCACGTAGTTGCCGTAGGCCGAGCCGACCTGGGTGCCCTGGCGGACCATTTCCACGAACGTGATCTGATATCCGATCGCGGTGTCCTTGAGGACCACCACGAGCTGTGAGATCAGCACCGGCAGCATCGAGGTGATCGCTTGTGGCAGCAGGATCGCGCGCATCGTCTGACCCCACCGCAACCCGAGCGCGGAAGCCGCTTCGGCCTGGCCGCGCGGCAATGACGTGACCCCGGCTCGGACGATCTCGGCGATCACCGCGCCGTTGTACAACGTCAGTCCCGTCACCACACCGGCCAGCGCCAGC
Organism: Mycolicibacterium komossense; assembly: GCF_025822605.1. Classification (GTDB taxonomy): domain Bacteria; phylum Actinomycetota; class Actinomycetes; order Mycobacteriales; family Mycobacteriaceae; genus Mycobacterium; species Mycobacterium komossense. The sequence continues at coordinate 36,034 of NZ_JACKTY010000037.1, forward strand.
TGCTTGGACGGGAAGACGTCGTACAGCGCGTACAGGGCGAATGCGAAGATCATCATGATCAGTACCGGAACGGCGCGGAAGAACTCGACGAACACCGAGCAGAACCAGCGGATCGGCCCGTTGTGCGACAACCGTCCGACACCGAGGGCGAAGCCGAGGATCATCGCCAGCACGATCGAGATGGCCGCCGCGGTCAGAGTGCCCTGGATGCCAGGAAGTACGTACGTCTTCCACAGGTTGCCGGTGAGGAACGGCTCCCATTTCGCCGAGGTCAGCTGGCCCTTGGCCGACAGCTTGCCGTAGATCACCCACAGGACGAGAGCCAGGAAGACGAGGGTGATCGCCGAGACCACCCGGTTGCGGACCCGCGCCCGGGGTCCCGGCGCGTCGAAGAGCACGGATGCGGTGCTCATCTGGCCACGGCCAGCCGCTTGCCCAGCCATCCGAACACCAGCCCCAGCGGCAGGGTCAGGATGACGAACCCGGCCGCGAAGATGCCACCGATCAGCAACAGCGCGGCCTCGTTCTCGATCATCTTCTTCATCAACAGCGCCGCCTCGGCGACGCCGATAGCCGAGGCGATTGTGGTGTTCTTGGTCAACGCGATCAGCACCGAGCCCAGCGGGATGACCACTGCGCGAAAAGCTTGTGGCAGCAAGATGATTCGCAGGTTCTGGCCGAACGTGAAACCGAGCGACCGGGCCGCTTCGGCTTGGCCGAGCGGCACGGTGTTGACACCGGAGCGGATGGTCTCGCAGACGAACGACGCGGTGTAGACCGTCAGGCCGAGCACCGCCAGCCGAAAATTACTGTCGTCGATGGAGGTCAGCGAGTTCGCGTCGACCAGGGTGATGCCCAGGGTCTGGGACAACCCGAACGAACAGAACAGGATGATCAGCGTCAACGGGGTGTTGCGCAGGATGTTGACGTAGGTGCTGCCGATCCAGTTCAGCATCGGCACCGGTGCCAGCCGGAATCCGGCCAGCACCGTGCCGAGGATGAGCGCGCCGATACCCGAGCAGACCGTCAGTTTGATGGTGATCCAGAACGCCGCAAAAATCTCGTCCTGGTACTTGGTGAAGATCTCCACAGACAGCTACCGGGTGTCCGCTTAGCAGGGGTCGAGCGTCGGCGGAGTGGGTGCGGGCAGGCCGGCGGGACCGAGGTTCTTGTCCCACGCGGCCTTCCATGCGCCGTCGGTCTCCATCTTCTTGAGCGCGTCGGTGACCTTGGTGCAGAACTCGGTGTCGCCCTTCTTCAAGCCGATGCCGTAGTTCTCCGTCGAGAACGGCTCGCCGACGATCTTGAACGTCCCCGGGCTCTGGGCGGCGTAGCCGGCCAGGATGACCTCATCGGTGGTGACGGCGTCGATCGCACCGTTCTTCAACGCCTCGATGCAGGCCGAGTAGGTGTCGTACTGCTGCAACTGCACGCCGGGGTACTTGTCCTTGATGCGCTGAGCGGGCGTCGAGCCCGACACCGAGCACAGCTTCTTGTTGTTCTGCAGCGAATCCGCGCCGGTGATGTCGGTGTTATCGGCCTTGACCAGCAGACTCTGCCCGGTGACCAGGTACGGCCCGGCGAAGCTGACCTTCTCCTTGCGGGCATCGGTGATCGAATACGTGGCGGCGATGAACTTGACCTGATCGTTCTGGATCAGCGTCTCGCGCTGCGCCGACGGCGATTCCTTCCATTCGATCTTGTCGGGGGCGTACCCCAGTTCCTTGGCGACATAGGTCGCGACGTCGACGTCGAAACCGCTCATCGTGCCGTCGGGATTCTTCAGTCCGAGGCCGGGCTGGTCGAACTTGGTGCCGATGACGATGGTGTCGCCGGAGCTGCTGCTGCCACCGCCGCAGGCAGTCGCTGACAGCGGGAGGGCGACGGCGAGCGCGACCGCCGCGGCCACCCGGAATCTCCGGGATCTACTTCTCTTCAGAAACGACACTGTGGTGTTTCCTTCCCGCCAGAGGCGTTAGTGGTTGAGGATCTTGCCGAGGAAGTCTTTGGCGCGTTCGCTCTTGGGGTTGTCGAAGAAGTCGGCCGGGGTGGTGTCTTCGACGATGGCGCCGTCGGCCATGAACACCACGCGGTTCGCGGCCCTGCGCGCGAATCCCATCTCGTGGGTGACCACCAGCATCGTCATCCCCTCTTCGGCCAATCCGGTCATGACCGCGAGAACTTCGTTGATCATCTCGGGATCCAGCGCGCTGGTGGGTTCGTCGAAGAGCATCACCTTCGGTTCCATTGCCAGTGAGCGGGCGATCGCCACCCGCTGCTGCTGGCCGCCGGAGAGCTGGGCCGGGTATTTGTCGGCCTGATTGGCGATACCGACCCGGTCCAGCAGCGCCATCGCCCGCTCGCGCGCCTCGTCCTTGGACACCCCGCGCACCTTCACCGGTGCCAGCGTCACGTTCTCCAGGATTGTCTTGTGCGCGAACAGATTGAACGATTGGAAGACCATGCCCACATCGGAACGCAATTGGGCCAGTTTGCGTCCCTCGGCGGGCAACTCTTCACCGTCGATGGCGATATGACCCGAATCGATGGTCTCGAGGCGGTTGATGGTGCGGCACAGTGTCGATTTGCCCGAACCGGATGGACCGAGGACGACGACAACCTGGCCGCGGGCCACCTCCAGGTTGATGTCCTTGAGCACATGAAGGCTGCCGAAATGCTTGTTGACGTCCCGGATTGCGATCATCGGCGTATCTGCACCGGGGTTCATGGCCTCCGACCCTACCCAGGAAACTCACAGTCCGCCGGTAAGTGGGCAATCATGATCGATCTGCGGAGTTTTGGGTGCTGCCTGCGCCGTCCGTACCATGGTGCGCGTGACGTCGACGGTGCCGCAGGCTGAGATGACGGGGGTGGCCGACCCGGCTGGCCCGGTGCTGCATGCCCGCACCTACGAGGTGCGTACCTACGGCTGCCAGATGAACGTCCACGATTCGGAGCGGTTGGCCGGCCTGCTGGAGGCGGCGGGATATCGCAAGGCCGCCGACGGATCCGACGCCGACGTGGTCGTGTTCAACACGTGCGCTGTCCGGGAGAATGCTGACAACAAGCTGTACGGCAACATCAGCCACCTGGTTCCGCGGAAACAGGCCAATCCCGATATGCAGATCGCGGTCGGTGGGTGCCTGGCCCAGAAGGACCGGGAATCAGTCCTGAGCCGCGCGCCCTGGGTGGACGTGGTGTTCGGCACGCACAACATCGGGTCCCTGCCGGCTTTGCTGGAGCGGGCCCGGCACAATCAGGTGGCCCAGGTCGAAATCGCGGAATCCCTTGTCGAATTCCCGTCCGCGCTTCCCGCTGCCCGCGACTCCGCCTATGCGGCATGGGTTTCCATCTCGGTGGGCTGCAACAACACCTGCACGTTCTGCATCGTGCCCGCGTTGCGTGGCAAGGAGGTCGACCGCAGCCCAGGGGACATCCTGGCCGAGGTCAACTCACTCGTCGAGCAGGGTGTCCTCGAAGTGACCCTGCTGGGGCAGAACGTCAACGCCTACGGAGTGTCGTTCGCCGATCCCGCTGGAGGCCGTCGGCGCGACAGAGACGCTTTTGCGTCGCTGTTGCGGGCCTGCGGAAAAATCGACGGCCTCGAGCGGGTCCGGTTCACCTCGCCGCATCCGGCCGAGTTCACCGACGACGTGATCGAGGCGATGGCCGAAACCGCGAATGTCTGTCCGGCACTGCACATGCCGTTGCAGTCAGGCTCCGATCGCATGCTCAAGGCGATGCGCCGGTCTTATCGCGCCGATCGTTATCTCGGCATCATCGACCGGGTGCGGGCCGCGATGCCCGACGCGGCGGTCACCACCGACATCATCGTCGGCTTCCCGGGTGAGACCGAGGAAGATTTCGCGGCCACCCTCGATGTGGTGCGCCAGGCCCGATTCGCCAGCGCCTTCACCTTCCAGTACTCGAAGCGACCAGGGACCCCGGCCGCAGAATACCCCGATCAACTCCCGAAAGACGTTGTGCAGGAGCGCTATATGCGGCTGATCGCGCTACAGGAGGAGATCTCCTGGGCTGAGAACAAGGCGCAGATCGGAAACACGGTGGAACTGCTCGTCGCCGCAGGCGAAGGACGTAAGGACACACAGACCGCCCGGATGAGCGGCCGCGCCCGCGACGGCCGGCTGGTGCACTTCGTGCCCGGTACCCAGCTGGTACGCCCGGGCGACGTGGTGACCACCGTCGTCACCGGCGCGGCGCCGCACCATCTGATCGCCGACGGAGCAGTGCTGACACACCGACGCACGCGTGCGGGTGATGCCCACGAGACCGGACAGAAACCCCGCACCATCGGTCTTGGCATGCCGGCGCTCGGCATGGCCGCACTGCCCACCCCAGCGCCGGTCGGCGGGTGCTCACGATGACCGAACCAGCTGCGCAGCCGCCCGAGGGTTTCGAGAACTTCAAAGCCGATCTCGAAGCGGCCGAGCGCCGGGTGGCGGGCGAAATCGATCCGGGGCCTAGGGCTGTGGTGGTCGCCGTGCTGGTTTTCGTGCTGCTGGTGTCGTTCATCCTGCCGCACACCGGTGCGGCCAGGGGCGTCGACGTGGTGATGGGGGACAATGCCGCGATCGGCGTCGGTATCGCGTTGCCGTCGCGGGTGTTTTGCTGGCTCACGCTCGTTTTCGGTGTCGGATTCTCGATGCTCGCGCTGCTGACCCGGCGTTGGGCGCTGGCGTGGATTGCGTTGGCCGGTACGACACTGGCCAGCTTCACCGGGCTGCTCGCAGTCTGGTCGCGGCAGACCGCCACCATCGGCCACGCCATGGGACCAGGTATCACGCACCCCGGTCCGGGCTACGGCCTGATCCTGGCGTGGATCACGGTCATCCTGCTGGCGTTCCATTGGGCGCGCGTGGTGTGGACGCGGACCGCGGTGCAGTTGGCTGCCGAGGAACAGCGCCGCCGGGCCGCGGCCGTCGACCAGTCCACGAGCCTGCTCGACCGCCTGGGGAAGCCGGCCAAACCCGGAAAAACGCCGCCGAAGCCAGACTCCGGCGCCCCCCGCAGTTAGCTCTCAGCGCCTCTTGCTCAGTGCGCTGGCCGCCGCATCGGCCCACTCCCGCCACTGCTGAGCGTTGGCCTGTGCCGCTTCGGCGTCTTTGGTCTTACCCGCGGCGGCGGCCTTCGCGGCCTGCTTTTCGTACTGCTCTGCGCGGGCGCGGAACTGCTCGGCCCTGGCCTGTGCCTCGGGGTCAACCCGCTCGGCATCGACCGCGTCGCGCACCTTCTTCTCGACCGCCCGCAGCCGGCGCTCCAGATCAGCGGTCCGTTCCTTCGGCACCTTGCCGATCGCGTCCCACTTGTCGGTGATCGACCGCAGCGCCGCGCGGGCGGCGTCGAGGTCGGTCGCGTTGATCTTCTCGGCCTCGGCCAGCAGCTTTTCCTTCGCAGCGGCATTGGCCTTGAACTCATTGTCGCGCTCTGCGGTGATCGCGTTCCTGGCGGCGAAGAACGTGTCCTGCGCGGCCTTGAACCGTTGCCACAGTGCGTCGTCGACCTCCTTGGCGGTGCGCCCCGCGGCCTTCCATTCGGTCAGCAGGTCGCGGAACGTGGCGCTGGTGGGGCCCCAGTCGGTGGAACCGGACAGTGCCTCGGCGCGCACACACAGCGCTTCCTTGGCCTGCCGTGCGCCCGCCCGTTCCCGGTCCATCTCCGCGAAATGTGAGCCACGCCGCCGGTTGAACGTCTCCCTGGCCGCCGAATACCGCTTCCACAACGCGTCATCGGTCTTACGGTCGAGCCCGGTGATGGTTTTCCACTCGTCGAGGATGTCGCGCAGCCGATCGCCGGCAGCCTTCCACTGCGTGGCATTGGCGGCCAGATCCTCGGCTTCGACCGCCAGCGCTTCTTTACGGGCGGTCTGGGCGGCGCGTTGTTCGTCACGCTTGGCGCGTTCGGCCGTCGCGGCAGCGTCGGCATGCTCGCTGATTGCGGTCAGACGGGCCGCCAATGCGTCCACATCGCCGAGCACGGTGGCCGTCGGTAGCGACTCGGCCAGCGTTGCGGCCGCAGCTTTGATCTTGCGGGCGTCACCGGTACCGGACTCCAGCCGGTGCTCCATCAGCGCGACCTCGGTGGACAGATCGTCGTAGCGGCGGCCGAAATGCGTGAAAGCGGCTTCGTTGTCGCCGGCCTGCCACGAACCGATGGTCCGCTCACCCGCGGAGCTGATCAACCACACGGTGCCGTCGTCGTCCACCCGCCCGAAGCGGTGCGGATCACTGCTGGGGGCGGCGGCGACCGGCGCGGTGGGTTTCGCGGCGGCGGGGCGGGGGCCCGGTCTCGGACCCGGCGTGGGGCCCGGCCTTGGAGAAGGAGCTTGCCCTGGAACGGGTCCAGGGGTCGTCCCTGCAGTCGTTGGCTGCGTCGTATCGTCTGTAGTCATCAGTTACCCCGTACCTAACCCTCCGCGCGGCGGTCCGCGCACTGCCGCGCAACGCGGCGCCTGTTGGCCGTCCACGCTATCGGAGACGTTCCGGTAGCTGTTCGCAGGACGTTTCTAAACTGTTCTGCAGGTATTGAAGCAGGTCGCGGCGCGACGCGCGGCCACGTTTGCGTTGCGGAATCGCTGTCAGTTGCGTCTACTGGCCTAAATGACTGAGGAGTTGGATGGCTAAGGCGGATATCGCCGCGCTGCTCGCACTGGGTGCAGCACTGTTCATCGCCATCGGCGACGTCATGCATCAGCGGTCAGCTCACGAGGTCACCGAGGACAAGGTCGGGCATCTCGAGCTGTTCCTGCGCCTACTCAAGGACACCAGCTGGTGGCTGGGCAGCGCGATTGCGGCAATCGGCTTCACACTGCAGGCCGCCGCGCTCGGCTTCGGTTCGGTGCTGCTGGTTCAGGCCCTGCTCGTCACATCGCTGCTGTTCGCCCTGCCGATCAGCGCCCGGCTGTCGCACCGCACGGTGACGCGCTGGGAGTGGACGTGGGCGGCCCTGCTCGCCGCCGCGGTCGCCGTGATCGTCATCGTCGGTAACCCGACCGAAGGTCACTCCCGCGCCTCCCTTGAGACCTGGACGCTGGTCATCGCCGTGCTGGGCCCGCTGATGGTCCTCTGTGTCGTGGCCGCGGGCATGCTGTCGGGACGACCGATCAGCGCGGTCCTGCTGGCCGTGGTCTCGGGAACACTGTGGGGACTGTTCGCGGTCCTCACCAAAGGCGTCGTAGATCTGCTCGACCACGGCCTGTGGCACCTGATTCGCGCCCCCGAGCTCTACGCGTGGGCGGCCGTGGGCGTCGCAGGCACGGCGTGGCAACAGTCGTCGTTCCGGGCCGGTGCGCTGACGGCCTCACTGCCCACCATGACGATCACCGAGCCCATCGTCGGGTCCGTGCTCGGTGTCGTCGTGCTCGGGGAGACCCTGCGCCCCGGTGAAGCGGGATGGTTCACCCTGGCGGTGGCCGTCGTGGTGATGGTGGTCTCCACCGTGGCCCTGGCCCGCGGTGAGGCCGTCGCCAGCTCTTCAGCGGCTGCTTCGCACCAGGATCCGCCCGGGCATTAGCGTTACCTCTCGTGTTGACGGCCGTCGCGATCATCCCGTCGGCACCCGTGCTGGTTCCTGAACTCGCGGGTGCCGCCGCCGAGGTCGCCGATCTGCGCGCGGCGGTACTGCGGGCGGCGGCGAGCCTGCCCCAGCGCTGGCTCGCGGTGGGAGTCGGCGCCCCGGGTGTGCGGGTCGGGCCGGACGCGGCAGGCACTTTCGCGGGTTTCGGGGTCGACGTGCCGGTTGCGCTGTCACCGCGGTCGCGAGAAGCGACACAGCTGCCGCTGTGCGCGCTGATCACCGGCTGGGTGCGGGGGCAGGTCCAGCCGGGGGCCGTCGCGCAAGTGCGGTGCTACGCGGCCGGCGATCCTGCCGCCACCGAGGCCGGCCGGGCGTTGCGCGCCGAACTCGACGCCGGCCTCGAGCCGGTCGGCGTTCTCATCGTCGCCGACGGCTGCCACACCTTGACCCCGTCGGCGCCCGGCGGCTACGAACCGGCGAACGTCGCGGTGCAGGACGATCTCGACAACGCGCTCGGGCGGGGCGACGTCTCGGCCCTCACCGCGCTGCCCGCGGCCGTCGTGGGCCGGGCAGCGTTCGGTGTGCTGGCCGGGCTGACTGCAACGGCCCCGCCCAGCGCCGCGGAGTTCTACCGGGGAGCGCCGTACGGTGTCGGATACTTCGCCGGCGTCTGGCTGCCGTGATCGTGCGACCGATCGCGGTCGTCGGCCCCACCGGCACCGGTAAATCCGCGCTGGCCCTCGATATCGCCGAGCGGGTGGGCGGCGAAATCGTGAACGCCGATGCGATGCAGCTCTACCGCGGAATGGATATCGGCACCGCCAAGCTTTCCCCCGACGAGCGGCGCGGGATCCCGCATCACCAACTCGACGTCCTCGACATCGCCGAGACCGCGACAGTCGCGAACTACCAGCAGGGTGCCGCCGCCGATATCGAGGCGATCGCCGCGCGCGCGGTGGTGCCTGTCATCGTCGGCGGTTCGATGCTCTACATCCAGTCACTGCTGGACAACTGGGCGTTCCCGGCGACCGACCCGGAGGTCCGCGCCGCGTGGGAGGAACGCCTGGCGCAGGTGGGTGTCGCGGCCCTGCACGCCGAACTCGCCCGGCGCGACCCCGCCGCCGCCGCGACGATCCTGCCGACCGACGGGCGGCGCATCGTCCGCGCGCTGGAGGTGGTCGAGCTGACCGGGCAGCCGTTCGCGGCCTCGGCGCCGACCATCGGCGCTCCGCGTTGGGACACTGCCATCATCGGATTGGATTGGGACACCGAACTTCTCGATGAACGCCTGACCCGGCGGACCGATGCGATGTTCGATACCGGTCTGGTCGAGGAGGTGCTGGGGCTGCTCGACATCGGGCTGCGTGACGGTGTCACTGCCGCGCGCGCTCTGGGCTACGCGCAGGTGATCACGGCACTCGACGCGGGCGGAACCGACGAGCTGCTGGCCGAAGCCCACACCCTGACGTTCACCGGCACCCGCCGCTACGTCCGTCGCCAGCGGTCGTGGTTTCGCCGCGATCACCGGATCCGCTGGCTCGACGCCGCCGCCCTGAGTGCCCGCGAACTTGCGGACGAAGCCCTCGGCATCTGGCGGCACGTATCCTGAACAGGTGAATTTCGCCAAAGGGCACGGCACGCAGAACGACTTCGTGCTGCTGCCCGACCTGTCCGCCCGCCTGAGCCTGGCTCCGGCCGCGGTGGCGGCGCTGTGCGACCGGCGCCGCGGACTGGGCGCGGACGGTGTGCTGAGGGTGACCACGGCGGGTGCCGCGCAGGCCGCGGGCGTTTTCGAGCGTCTCGCCGGCGACCTGCCTGAAGGCGTCTCTGCCGACGATTGGTACATGGATTACCGCAATGCCGACGGGTCGATAGCCCAGATGTGCGGTAACGGTGTCCGGGTGTTCGCCCACTACCTGCGGGCCAGCGGGTTGGAGAACCGCAGCGAATTCGTCGTCGGGTCGCTCGCCGGCCCACGACCGGTGACCCTGCACAGCTTCGACGATGTACGGGCCGACGTCACCGTCGACATGGGCAAGGCCAACCAACTCGGCATCGGTACCGCCACTGTCGGCGGCCGGACATTCACCGGGTTGGGTGTCGATGTCGGTAACCCCCACCTGGCCTGCGTGGACGCCGCACTGACCGTCGACGACCTCGCCTCGCTCGATGTGGCCGCGCCCGTGCACTTCGATCCCTCGCAGTTTCCCGACGGCGTCAACATCGAGGTGCTCACCGCTCCCGTCGAAGGTGTTGTCACCATGCGGGTACACGAGCGTGGGGTGGGGGAGACCCGATCCTGCGGGACCGGCACGGTGGCCGCGGCCGTAGCCGCTCTGCGGCACCTCGGCAGCGACACCGGCGCACTGGCGGTGCGCATCCCCGGCGGGCAGGTCACCGTCACCGTCACAGATGCCACCAGCTACTTGCGCGGACCGGCCGAACTCGTCGCTCACGGAGAACTGTCCGACGACTGGTGGAGTCGACAGGCTTGATAATCGGATGCGGGCCGGCCTGCACGCGTGACACCATCGGAGACCGCCCATGACTTATCCCGAACACCCTTCCTCTGCCCCGACCGCCGGTGAGCTCGCCCTCGACGACCGCTCGGCACTACGTCGCGTCCACGGCCTGTCGACCGAGCTCACTGACGTCTCCGAGGTCGAATACCGCCAGCTGCGGCTGGAACGCGTCGTGCTGGTCGGGGTCTGGACCGATGGCACCGCCGCCGACGCCGAGGCCAGCATGGCCGAGCTGGCCGCACTCGCCGAGACCGCCGGATCCGAGGTTCTCGAAGCGCTGATGCAGCGTCGCGACAAACCCGATCCGTCGACCTATATCGGGTCAGGAAAGGCCGCCGAACTGCGCCAAGTGGTCATCGCCACCGGCGCCGACACCGTCATCTGCGACGGCGAGTTGTCTCCGGCGCAGCTCAACGCACTGGAGAAGGCCGTCAAGGTCAAGGTCATCGACCGGACCGCGCTGATCCTCGACATCTTCGCCCAGCACGCCACCAGTCGAGAAGGCAAGGCGCAGGTCGCTTTTGCCCAGATGGAATACATGCTGCCGCGCCTGCGCGGTTGGGGTGAGTCGATGTCGCGCCAGGGTGGTGGCGCCGGTGGTAGCGGTGGCGGCGTGGGTACCCGTGGCCCCGGTGAGACCAAGATCGAGACGGACCGCCGCCGGATTCGTGAGCGGATGTCCAAGCTGCGACGCGAGATCAAGGAAATGAAGAAGATCCGCGACACCCAGCGCAGCGGCCGGGTCCGTAGCGCTGTGCCGTCGGTTGCGATCGTCGGCTACACCAATGCCGGTAAGTCGAGTCTGCTCAACGCGCTGACGGGAGCCGGAGTGCTGGTCCAGGATGCGCTGTTCGCCACCCTCGAACCGACCACGCGCCGTGGCGAATTCGATGACGGCCGACAGTTCGTGCTGACCGACACCGTCGGCTTCGTCCGGCATCTGCCGACCCAGCTGGTTGAGGCGTTCCAGTCGACGCTGGAGGAGGTGACCGGCGCCGATCTGCTGGTCCACGTCGTCGATGGCTCCGACGTCAACCCGCTGGCGCAAATCAGCGCGGTGCGCCAAGTGGTCGACGAGGTGATCGCCGACCACAACGCCACACCGCCCGTGGAACTGTTGGTGGTCAACAAGATCGACGCAGCAGATGATCTGGCACTGGCGAAACTGCGCCGGGCGCTACCGGATGCGGTGTTTGTCTCCGCCCACACCGGCGAAGGCCTGGACCGGCTACGGGAGAAGATGAGTCAGCTCGTCGAACCGACCGACATCAGGGTGGACGTGACGATTCCCTACGGCCGTGGAGATCTGGTAGCCAAGGTGCACACCGAGGGGCGCGTCGATGCGACTGAGCACACCGACGGCGGCACCCGGATCAAGGGTCATGTGCCCGCAGGCCTGGCGGCCAGCCTGCGGGACTTCGTGACGGACTAGCTGGATCCGGCGGGACTAGCTAGCGGACCTTCTCGGGGATCGAGTCCAGCGCGTGCAGGATGTGTACTGCTGCGCTGCTTGCTGTTTCGGCGTCGATCGAGGAGTGCTCGATCAGCACATTCTCGACGAGCTTGAGCCGGTTCTCGTACGGGGACAAACGGGCGATGGTGGCAGTCATGTTGGGATTCCTATTCGGTTGGTGGTTTCCAGCAGAGGTTCTTCGGTGAGCCCGATCGCGTGGGGATAGTTCGGTGACCGGTGTTGGAACGTCAGGACGTTCGGATTGAGCACGACGCCGTCGCGGATCTCGATGGCACGCCGGATCGTCTGGTCCCGGTTCCAGCTTTCACGGCCGCTGAGTACCGGGCGCAGGAAGGGGATCAGCGCCTCGCTGATCTCCCAGGTGGCCGAGTTCCAGAGGTACGACGGGCTGTGGTCCACGGCGTAGTAGGTGATGTTGTCGCCGACGGTGAACACCGGTGCGTCGAACGACGTGGGCTTGGCCCAGCTGAAACCCATTGCCTCGTCGCAGGACACGTCGATGATCAGGCTGCCCGGCCGGAACGCCGCCAGGTCGTCGTCGAACAGGAACATCAGTGGCGCATCGGTGTCCTGCAGCGCGCAGTTCACCACGATGTCGTGCTCGGCGAGGAAATCCGCCAGCGGAACCTCGCCGTCGTCGGTGACCGCCGGGCTGCCGGGCAGATCAGTCATGAAATGGACTATTCGGGCCGAGTGGATCGGCGAGGCGACCGCAGACACGTCGCGGTTGGTCAGGATGTCGATGTCATGGATGCCATGCGCGTTCAGCGCAGTGACCGCACCCCGGGCGGTCGCGCCGAAGCCGATCACCGCGGCGCGCAGTCGTCGGCCGTAGGTGCCCGTCGAGCCGATGAGCTCCAGCGCGTGCAGCACCGAACAGTAGCCGGCCATCTCGTTGTTCTTGTGAAAAACGTGCAGTTTGAACGAGCCGTCGGCACGCCAGTGATTCATCGCCTCGAACGCGATCAGGGTCTGGTGCCGGTCGATGGCCTGCTGCGCCAGCTTCCGGTTCTGCACACAGTGCGGCCAGCCCCACAGAACCTGATCGGTGCGCAGTTCGGCCAGGTCAGCCGGCTCGGGTTTGGCGAGCAGAATGACATCGCATTCGGCGATCAGCTGGTCCCGGGGGACTATTCCCGCGACCGAGGAGGCCAGGTCAGCGTCCGGTACCCCGAAGTGGTCGCCGTAGCCGTCCTCTAGGTAGATGCTGTCCTGCAGGTCGGCGTCGAGGCGGTCAAGATGAAGGGGGTGGATAGGCAGTCGATGCTCGTTCTCTTTGCGAGTCCGCGAGATGACGCCGAGTTTAAGAAGAGGCATGGGGCGCCCCGAGCATGTTCGTCATCGAAGCACCGTTGTTTCATTGTCTGGCTGCGCAGCCTCTCGGGCCGCACGCCTTCAGGGTAGCCCTATTTGCGCTGGACCCCGACCACTTCTGTCCGACCGAACCATCACGCTCAGGCGTATGGTGAGTCGATCGGGACCAATCAGGCCCCCAACTCAAGGGGTCCGGATGTCCGACAAGTCTCCTCGCCAAGCGATGACCAAGAAGTCCGGCAAGTCGCTCAAGGACAAGCGTGCGGCCAAGCACGCCAAGACCGATCAGAGTTCGGCCACCGAGATCGCGATCAACAAGAAGCGTTAAACCACGGCGGTTTTCGCGACGACGTCACCTCGTCGCGAATGGTGGAGGTTCGTGTGCGCGGATAGGCGGCGCGGGGGCGCTGAACTTCTCCACCTCGACCAGTACGTGGGCGCCCGTGCAGCCGCGGGCCAGCGAGGACGTGCCGATGTCGTCGGTCAGCACATTCGGATTGCCGTGTACGCACATTGCATCGGGATCGGCTGGATCTTCCGGGTCGTACCAGGCGCCGGTGGACAATTGCACCACCTCGGTGCGTAGCCCCTCGTCGAGCACCAGGCCGGCCAGGCATGAGCCGCGGTCGTTGAACACCCGCACCAGATCGCCGTCGATCAGACCGCGTGCGGACGCATCAACAGGATGCATTCGAATCGGTTCTCGCCCTTGGACTTTCGAGTTCTGACTAGTGGCACCGCCGTCGAGTTGGCCATGCAGCCGGGTTTTGGGCTGGTTGGCGACCAAGTGCAGGGGGAACCGCTGGGCGCGGTCGCCGCCGAGCCACTCGGTCGGCTCATACCAGCGGGGATGGCCGGCACAGTCGGCATAGCCGAAACCGTCGATATCGGCGGAGAAGATCTCGATGCGCCCGCTGGGCGTGGTCAGGCGGTGGGCCTGCGGATCGGCCCGGTAGTCGGCCAGCAGTGTCAGGCCGTCTTCGACGGGCAGTCGGATCTGACCTGCCGCCCAGAACTCGTCGAACGTCGGGACGATTAAATCCAATTCGGCCGACCACTTTTCGTACATCGCGGACAGCCATTCGCGATCGGTACGGCCCTCGGTGAATGTCTCGCCGAAGCCGAGCCGGTAGGCCAGCGCGGCGAACGTCTCGTAGTCGTTGCGGGATTCGGCGTAGGGCGCGGTCAGCGCGGGCATCGCGACCAGCAGCGGATCGTTGCGTGACCCGGAGAAGTCGTCACGTTCGAACGCCGTCGTCGACGGGACGACGATATCGGCGTGGTGGGCCATCGCCGTCCAGTACGGGTCGTGTACGACGACGGTGTCGACGCGGGCCAGCGCCCGCCGTAGCCGCGGCAGATTCTGGTGGTGGTGGAAGGGATTGCCGCCGGCCCAGTACACACACCGGATGTCGGGGAATCGCAACGTCTGGCCGTTGAAATCGTAGGACTCGCCGGGATGTAGCAACATGTCGCTGACCGCGGCCACCGGGATGAAGGTCGTCACCGGATTCGCCCCCTGCGGGAAGACCGGTAGTCGACACGTGATCGGTGACAGGCCCGGCTCGTTCATCGAGCCGTAGCCGTGGCCGAAACCGCCACCGGGTAGCCCGATCTGGCCGAGCATCGCGGCCAGCGTGAGCCCCATCCACGGCGCCTGCTCACCGTGGCGCACCCGCTGCAGCGACCAGCTGACGGTCACGATGGTGCGGCCGGCCGCCATCTGCCGGGCCAGCTCGCGCAATGTCTGGGCGGGCAGTCGGCAGATATCAGTAGCCCACTCCGGCGATTTCGGCTCGCCGTCGTCGGTTCCGAGCAGATAGCGTTCGAAGCGGTCGTAGCCGGTGCAATAGGTCTGCAGGAAGGCGCGGTCGGCCAAATCTTCGGTGGCCAGTACGTAGGCCAGTGCCAGCATGATCGCGACGTCGGTGCCGGGCACCGGAGCCAACCACTGGCAGTTACCCTCGACATCGTCGCGCAGGGGACTGAAGGACACGATCTGGCCGCCGCGGTCACGGAATCTCGCCAGCGCATCGCGCGCCGGATGTGCCGTTGTACCACCGTGATTCACGCCGGTGTTCTTAAGGCCGACGCCGCCGAAACAGACCAGCAGGTCGGTGTGTGCGGCGATGACATTCCAGTTCGTGGATCGCTTAAACAGATCGTCGTGGGTACCGACCACCCGCGGCATGATCACCCCGGTTGCTCCGAGGCTGTAGGAATGGCGGGAAGACGTATAGCCGCCGAGCAGTTTCAGGAACCGGTGCACCTGGCTCTGGGCGTGATGAAACCGGCCCGCGCTGGCCCAGCCGTAGGACCCGCCGTAGATGGCCTCGTTGCCGTGGGTATCGATGACCCGGCGCAGCTCGGTCGCGAGCAGCTCGGTCAGTTCGTCCCAGGAGACGGCCACGAACTCGTCGGCGCCGCGGCGATCGGTAGGCCCCGGCCCGTTGTCGAGCCAGCCCCGGCGCACCGCTGGGCCGGCGACCCTGGACCGATGGCGCACCGAGCCTGGCAGGTTGCCGAGCAGCGGGGATGGGTCGGTGTCGCCCTCTAGCGGCGTGATCTCGGCGATGTCGCCGGACTCGATGCGCGCACGGAATGCGCCCCAGTGCGTGAGGCTTGCCGGTGCTGGGCTCATCGAGCAAGTCTACGGAGAGCGGCAGCGCACCCCGCACCCAACCAACCAGCCGGTTGATATATCTTCGAAGGTAAGACCGTGCGCCTGTGCGCCACCTGATCCCGAGACCGCTGCCTATCCACAGTCCCCATACCTGAAGGAGGTCTCCCAGTGGGAGTCGTCAAATTCGAGCGCACCCTGTTCGAGCCCGAGCACGATCTTTTCCGCGAGTCCTACCGCGCATTCCTGGACCGCCACGTGGCGCCGTTCCACGAGCAGTGGGAAAAAGACAAGATCGTCGACCGCTCAGTGTGGATCGAGGCCGGTAAGCAGGGCTTCCTCGGCACGCAGGTCCCCGAGGAATACGGTGGTGGAGGCAACCCGGACTACCGGTATAACGTCATCCTCACGGAGGAGACCACCGCCGGGCGCTACAGCGGCCTTGGCTTCGGTCTGCACAACGACATCATCGCGCCGTACCTGCTGAAGCTGACCACCGAAGAGCAGAAGCAACGTTGGCTGCCGAAATTCTGCACCGGCGAGATCATCACCGCGATCGCGATGACCGAGCCGGGCACCGGCAGCGATCTGCAGGGCATCAAAACCCGCGCCGTCAAGCAGGGTGACCACTACATCCTCAACGGCTCCAAGACCTTCATCACCAACGGCATCAACGCCGATTTGGTGATCGTCGTCGCGCAGACCGACCCCGACAAGGGCGCGCAGGGTTTCTCGCTGCTCGTCGTCGAGCGCGGCATGGCGGGATTCGAACGCGGTCGGCATCTGGACAAGATCGGCCTCGACGCCCAGGACACCGCGGAACTGTCGTTCACCGATGTCGTGGTTCCTGCCGAAAACCTGCTTGGCGAAGAGGGACTCGGCTTCATCTACCTGATGCAGAATCTGCCGCAGGAACGCCTCAACATCGCCGTGATGGCGGCGACGGCGATGGAGACGGTGCTCGAGCAGACCTTGCAATACACCAAGGAACGCAAGGCATTCGGCAGGCCGATCGGCAGCCAGCAGAACAGCCGTTTCCTCCTGGCCGAGCTCGCCACCGAGGCCACTGCGGTACGCATCATGGTCGACGAATTCATCCGGCTGCACCTCGACGAAAAGCTCTCTGCCGAACAGGCCGCGATGGCCAAGTGGTGGACCACCGAAGCGCAGGTGCGCCTGGTCGACCGGTGTCTGCAGTTGCATGGCGGGTACGGGTACATGCGCGAATATCCCGTTGCGCGGGCATATCTGGATGCGCGGGTGCAGACCATTTACGGTGGCACGACGGAGATCATGAAGGAGATCGTCGGCCGTTCGCTCGGGGTCTGAGACTCGGGTCGCCTCCCGGGCTGCCCGGCAGTCCGCGGTGATCAAACCGGCGCGCGTGTCGTCGCGGCTGCACGTCATTTCGGTTTCGGGTCGGTATTGTCTCCGAAATGACGGCGAAATGGGCTATAAGCGTTGATTTCTGCCGTAAAGATGACGGGCGCGCCAGTTTGCGGGCACAACGCCGGAAACCGCGGGGAGTGTGTGCATGACGACGCAACGAAATCCATTCCGATGGGCTTTCGGTTGGACCAAACCAGCTTGGACCAAACCGGTCCGGCTGACGTTGGGCCTGGTGGCTGCGACGGCCCTGGTGACGCTGATGTCACCCATCGCGAACGCCGATCCGCAGAGCGATGCAGACGACGCTATCAACGCTGCCTGGACCGCGGCCGGAGGCGATACATCGCAGCTCGGCCCGAAAGACGGTGGCGTGTACCCCGTCGGCGCCGGGTTCGGGCAGAACTTCGCCGGCGGTGCGGTGTACTTCACCCCGGCCACCGGAGCCAGGGCGATGTTCGGGGCGATCCTCGACAAATACCGTGAGCTCGGCGGACCGGCCGACAGCGATCTGGGCTTCCCCAACATCGACGAAGGCCCGGGGAAGGTCAGCCCGGACAGTCGCAACACCACGTTCAGCGCCGGCGACAACCCGGTCATCTTCTGGACCCCCGAGAGCGGTGCCTGGGTGGTCCGCGGCCCGATCAACGCGGCCTGGGACAAGCTCGGCGGCTCGGCGGGCGTCCTCGGTGTTCCGACCGCCGACGAGACCTATAACGGCGCAGTCGTCTCGCAGACGTTCACCGGCGGGCAGCTGTCCTACGACATGGACACGAAGCAGTTCACCTCGGACCCGCCTGATCTGGCCGGGCAACTCGCCGACCTGAACATTCCGACCGACCCGGCGTCGGCCATCAACACTGCGTGGCGTGCCGCCGGGAGTGCCGCGGGCCCCCTCGGCCTCAAACAGGGCGATCAGAAGGTCATCGGCGATGGCGCCGAACAGGACTTCGCCGGCGGAAAGGTGTTCTTCTCACCCGCCACCGGCGCCCACGTCGTCAGCGGCGCGATCCTGGCCGAGTACGAATCTTTGGGCGGCCCGACCGGTGAACTCGGCTTCCCGAGCGCAAGCGAAGCGGACGGCGGCGTGCCGGGCAGCCGGGTCAGTGCCTTCGCCGGCGTTGGTGGTCCGGTCATCTTCTGGACCGCTGATCACGGCGCAGTCCCCGTTCGCGGGGCGATGAAGGCGGCCTGGGACAAGTTGGGCGGGGCGGCGGGCGCAATCGGTGTCCCGGTCGCCGAGCAGAACACCGACGGTGACGTCACCACCCAGAAGTTCAGCGGCGGACAGGTCTCCTTCGACAGCAAGAAGAACACGTTCAGCACCGATCCCAAGGAGTTGGCCGACCAATTGGTGGGCCTGCAGGTACCGCCGCAGAGCGCCGCGCCGGATACCTCGGCGGCATCGGCGCCGGAGGCCAAGAGCGACAACAAATTCCGCTACCACACCTGGTGGTTGTGGTGGATCGTGCCGCTGGGTGTGCTGCTGCTGGCATCACTTGCCGCCTTTGCCGTGATGTTGGTTCGACGACGTTCCACTCGTGCCGAAGCGGACTACGACGACGAAGTTGACGACCATGTCACGGACGATCAGGAGCATTGGGCGTCCCCCGAGGTCGACGACGTCGAAGGCCGGGCTCGTTTCGTCGATCCGGATGCCGAAAACGCCTATGTCTCCTCGGGCGCCGGATGGCCGGATCAGGACGTGGCCGAAGCGCCGGAGCGGCGTTGGGGCGACCCGGCCCCCACCATCGACAGCGATCAGACCTCGGCCATCGGGATGTTCACGCCCCACGGCGTGCACGAGTCCGATGCGGTGGACGACGCGCTGGACGCCGACGAAGATCCCGACAGTGTCGATACTGCGCCGACTCGCATCCAGGACGTCGAGGGCTCGCAGTCGGGGCGCCATGCCGCCCTGAATCCCGATCCAGGCAGGTCGGTGTGGACCGCACCCGACGAAGAGTCGTATCTGCCCGGGCCGCAGTCGTTGTTCGCACCCGTTTACGGCGCGGCGCCGCCACCCGAGCGGGAAGAACCAGAGTGGGACGGCTCGGACAGCAGCGCGCAGGTAATGGAGCCTGATATCGACGAGGAGATGGTGGCGCCGCCGGCCATCCACCTTCCCCTAGACGATCCGGACGAGGCGCCGGAGGGTTATCCGATCAAGGGCAGCATGCGCACGGGGAAATACCACACACCGGGCACTGCCGGCTACGACGATACGGTGGCTGAAATTTGGTTCGCCACTGAGCAATTGGCCCAGGCGAACGGATTCACCAGGTCTGATTGAGCGGTGGCGCCCGCTCGATCAGACCTTGCGGATGACGGTGACGACCTTGCCGAGGATGGCCGCGTCGTTGCCCGGGATGGGGTCGAAGATCGGGTTGTGCGGCATCAGCCACACCTGGCCGCCCGTACGTTTGAAGGTCTTCACCGTGGCTTCGCCTTCGATCATCGCAGCGACGATATCGCCATTCTCGGCAACGTTCTGCTGACGTACCACCACCCAGTCGCCGTCGCAGATTGCGGCGTCGATCATCGATTCACCGACGACCTTGAGTAGGAACAGAGACCCTTCGCCGACGAGCTCGCGGGGCAGCGGGAAGACGTCCTCGACGGCCTGCTCTGCCAGAATCGGGCCACCGGCGGCGATCCGGCCCAGCACCGGTACATAGGTCGGCTCGGGTAGGGCATCGGAACCCGCGACGTCGGTCACGACGGTCGGCGTGGCATCGTCGGCTCCTCGGACATCGACGGCCCGTGGCCGATTCGGGTCCCGGCGGAGGAAACCTTTGCGTTCCAGCGTGCGCAGCTGATGCGCCACTGACGACGTCGACGTCAGGCCGACTGCATCGCCGATCTCGCGGATGCTCGGCGGATAACCGCGGGTGGTCACCGAAGACCGGATGACGTCCAGAATCGTGCGCTGCCGCTCCGTGAGTGTGGTGTCACGGGGACCACTAACGGCATTGTCGGTACTCGTCGAGGTGTCCTTGGTGTCGCCCATGCAGGCGAATCTAGTCGCCGAGCCCTCCAGAATCAAACATGTGTTCGACGCGTGTCGCGCCCGGTGGGCCGCGAATCTCGCTGGGGCGGGTGTGGCGCTTGCGGCGGACGTTCTCCTGCCCATTTTTGTCGGAGGGTGGATTTAGTGTTCGGCTACGAATCGATCACATGTTCGGACGGACCCTTTTTCTCGAACACATGAGCGAGTAAATTTCGAACACAGGAGCGAACATGGCTACCAGCAAACGGTCGAAAGGAACGGCGATGCGGACGGTAATGGCAGAGATGGATACCTGGGTGAACGCTCGGCCGAGCGCGCCGACGGCGCCGGTGCGGCCCGTGCGCCGCCGGCCCCGTGGGGCAGATCCTCGGCGTCGCCCGGGACCGGGGCGAGCGGCCGGCGCGCCGGTGCGCTATCGGGGAACAGGTGTGTTGATGTCGCGCGCGCCGCATCGCACGCGGCCCATCACGCCGTTCACCACCGTCGCGCTGGCGCTGTTGGCCGCTCTGATCACCATCTGGCTCGGTGCAGTCGCGCAGTTCGGTGCGGCGATCCAGGGTGCTGCCGCCCCGGTGCCGGACAAGCTGGCGGTGGTGCAGGTACAGACGGGGGAGACGTTGCAGCAGGTCGCCGCCCGGGTGGCGCCCGACGCGCCGACGGGCCCGGTGATGGAGCGGATCCGTGAGCTCAACAAGCTCGACTCGGTCGCCGTCGACGCCGGACAGACGTTGATCGCGCCGGTCGGCTGAGGCTGGGGGCTGCGGTGGCTGCGC
Source organism: Mycolicibacterium komossense (assembly GCF_025822605.1). Lineage (GTDB taxonomy): Bacteria > Actinomycetota > Actinomycetes > Mycobacteriales > Mycobacteriaceae > Mycobacterium > Mycobacterium komossense. The sequence goes on from NZ_JACKTY010000037.1 coordinate 56,666, forward strand.
CGATGCTCGCGCAGGTAGGCTCTGAGTCGGAGTTTTCCCACCGTCGGCACGGCGAAGGAGCGGTCATGCACTGTCCTTTCTGCCGTCATCCCGATTCCAGGGTCGTCGACTCCCGGGAAGCGGACGAAGGGCAGGCGATTCGGCGCCGCCGCTCGTGTCCGGAGTGCGGGCGCCGGTTCACCACTGTCGAGACCGCCGTATTGGCAGTAGTAAAGCGTAGCGGCGTCACCGAGCCGTTCAGTCGGGAAAAGGTGATCAGCGGGGTGCGCCGCGCATGTCAGGGCCGGCAGGTGGATGACGATGCGTTGAACTTGCTGGCCCAACAAGTAGAAGACAGTGTGCGGGCGGGCGGCTCGCCTGAAGTGCCCAGTAATGAAGTCGGTCTGGCTATTCTCGGCCCGCTGCGCGAACTCGACGAGGTCGCCTATCTGCGGTTCGCGTCTGTCTACCGCTCGTTTTCCTCAGCCGAAGACTTCGAACGTGAGATTCAGGCCCTCCGCGAGCACCGCGCTGTGATCACCCCCAGCTGATCGCAGCCCACTAGGCGGTGCTTAATCGACCTGTCGCACTCCGTCATTGACTACCCGGCCGGCCACTCGCACCCAGCCCTCCGGACTCCATCGGGTTTCGATCTTCGAGCCCGCACCCTGGGTGATGGACAGATCGCTGCTGAGGTAGTCGGTGATCCGGACGGCCGCCGCGCCGGTCGCTTCGTCCTCGCGGATTCCGAGGTTCATGGCGAACGCCCGGGACCGCACTGCGCCGGACGGTTTATCCGTCCAAGTCCAGAGGTAGTGCTGGATATCGTCGGAATAGTCCTCTGGATTCGCCGCCGCGAGCTCCTCGACGGAGTCCAGATCGTGAATGGCGAACTCGGGAGCCCAGTCGGCGCGGGCGTTGACCGCGGTCAGGTCGGCGTCGTAGTCGATCTGGACGATGCCCGCAGGTACCTGCAAGGTCTTGACCGGTGTGCCCAGTGATTGCAGCCACCACGAGGCCCCGACCGTCGGATGCCCGGCGAACGGAAGCTCTGCTGTCGGGGTGAATATTCGGGCGTGCGCCGTCGACGAACCTTCGTTCGGAAGATCGACGAAAATGGTTTCGCTGTAACCTAATTCGGTCGCCAGGCGCTGGCGATCCGCCGGCGGTACAGTGCTGGCGTCGACGACCCCGAGCGGGTTACCGAAATTGCCCTCTGCGTCGGTGAAAACTCGAAGAACTGTCACCTCGATAGCCATGATTCGACTGTACTGCGCGTGATCTGAGGTGGGTGCCACCTCGAGGTGACGGCCTAGGTGGCACTACGTTCGTCAGAGCCCATCGCGTCGAGGACTGCGACCTTGGTGTCGACAGAGCCGGACAGGTCGCGCTCGTCGATGCCGTCACGCAGCAGCTGTCGAAGCGCGGTTTGGTCGTACGGTGCGGGCTGGGTCGAGTCGATGAAGCGCTGGACCAACTCGACGAACCGGTCCGGGTCGTCGTGGAACGGGAAATGGCCGGAATGTTCGAAGATTTCCAGCTGGGATCCTGGCATGGCGGCATGCGCCATATGGGCGTGTTCGACGGGGATAACGACGTCCTGGCGTCCCCAGATGAGTTGCACGGGAACAGATTCGGTCAAATAACATCGATCGAGCATCGTCACCACTTGGCCGCGCCAGTCCACCACCGCGCGCAACGTGCGCGTGAAGGCCGACGACGCGGTCGGCTCCGGCAGGTCCCGCAGAATCCTCAGCACATCGGGTAGGTCCCGCCCGACCGCGGTCCGGCCGAGCATCGCACCCGCCACCTGACCGGCGACCTGCAACGTCGGCAGCACAAACGGCAGCCGCAGCAGCGCGAGCGCTTCACCGCCCATCGGCAGTGACGCGACGCGCAAGGCGATGTTGACATCCTTGGTGACCCCGCCGGCACCGACCAGAATGAGACGCTCCACCAACTGGGGGAACTGGTAGGCGAATTGCATCGCCACGCCGCCGCCGAGTGAATGGCCGACCACCGTGGCTCGCTCGATATCGAGGACGCTCATCAGGTCCCGCATACCGTTGGCGTAGGCAGCGACGGAGTAGTCGGCCCGCGGCTTATCGGACTGGCCGTGACCCAGCAGATCGGGCGCGATCACCGTGAATCGCTGCGCGAGTTTCGAGTGGACTGTGCTCCACGTGGTGGAGTTGTCGCCAATGCCGTGAATCAGCAACAGGACTGGGCCGGACCCGGCGATCCGGAACGCGCGCCGGTAGCCATGGATAGTCCGAAACTCCAGTGCTGGGGTCAGCTCCCGCACTGGTTGCAGATTCGGCTTCCGGACCATCAGCTGATCACCTGCAGTACCGATGTCATATCGTCCAACCTCGTTGTCGGGCCAGCCGGCGTCAGATGTTGCCGTTGTCGTCGCGGAACGGATCCTTGAACTTTTCGTCTGCCTGCTGGGCGAGGAAGCGTTCGAATTCCGCACCGAGCTCGTCGCCGCTGGGGAGTTCCTCGTCATGGGCCAGCAACGAACGGTTTTCCTGTGCGGCAACGAATGCATCGTACTGTCGCTCCAGCGCGGTCACCACCTGAGCGACCTCTGGACTGGCCGCTACCTGTTCGTCGATCTTGGTGTGGACATCCGCGGCCGCCTCGGTCAGCGCCGTCATCGGCAAATCGAGTGAGCTGATTTTGGCGACCTGTTCGAGCAACGCGTGCGCCGCGGCCGGATAGTCCGTCTGGGCCAGGTAGTGCGGCACGTGCACGGTGAACCCGACGACCTCGTGCCCGTGCTGGGCCATCCGGTACTCCAGGAGGTTCGACACGCTGCCCGGCACCTGCACTTCGCCCACCCAGGGCGTGTGATCGTCGATCAGATCGCGGTTGTTGGCGTGGGCGGTCAAGGTCACCGGCCGGGTGTGCGGCACGGCCATCGGAATGGAGCCGAGACCGATCGTCTGCCGGACACCGAGACGCTCGGCCAGCAGCCGCACCGCGGTGATGAAGCGTTCCCATTTGAGGTCCGGTTCCATCCCTGCGAGCAGCAGAAACGGCGTCCCGACCGTGTCGTGCAGCGCGAACAGCGAAAGTTCGGGGTCGTCATAGTGTGTGAAGTGATCGGTCTTGAACGTCATCAACGGCCGCCTGGACCGGTAGTCGAGCAGCTCGTCGATGGCGAACGACGCCACCAGTTCCGTGTCGAGCGCGTCCTTGAGATGATCGGCGGCCAACTTGATGGCGTGGCCGGCGTCGGAAAAACCTTCCAGTGCGTGCAGCATCACCGGGCCGCGGCCGTCTTCCGACGACAGCTGCGGCGCCGGAAACTCGAGCTCGTACATGCCGGTCTGTTCTGGCTGGTACCGCGGATGGGGGTCCGGCGTCGGAGCTGGTTCTGGGCCTGTCTGGCTGGCCATCTGGTGTCGCCTCCTCGCCACGGCACGTGACATATCCGTCTGACGGTTCATCTGCCGTGACCTCTAGTGTCCCTCAGATCGTCGCGGGCCCCGTGGCGGACCCGCCCGACCTCTTGTCTTTCCTGCCAACGCGCTGTCTGGGAGCTGACATTCCATCACAGCGGCGTGCAGCCTCATCCGGCATGATCGACCTTCATGCGCATCTGGCTGGCCACCCCTGCGGCCGTTGTACTGTTGGCCGGTTGCGCCGGTCACAGTGCTTCGGCGCCCACAGTCGCCAAGATTCCGCTGGATACGCGGAGCGACGCGACGGGCCTGGTCGCGGTCAAAGCAGCTGAGATTGGCCCCGATCCGCGGGTCGGCGCGCTGTTCCTCGGCGCCGGATCCCAGCACACCTGTACGGGGTCGGTCTTGCAGTCTTCGACCGGTGACCTGGTACTGACCGCCGCGCACTGCCTCGCCGATGGGGTTCCCGCCACTTTCGTGCCTGCGTTCGTGAACGAGGCGGCCGCCGACGACGTCTGGAAGGTCGACACGGTCTACCTGGATCCACGCTGGGTCGCCACCCAGGACCCACTCGCCGATTACGCAATCGTTCGGGTCAGCCGCGACGGGGGCGGGTCGATCGAGGCGCAGACGGGCTCGGCGCTGAAGCTGGGCACCGCGCCCTCGGCGGGCACCCCGGTGACCATCACTGGCTATCCGCTCGGTGACGGTGGTGGGCCGTTGACCTGCCAGGCCGATACCGAACAGTCGCCGCAGGGCTACCCGAGGCTGAAATGCGGGGGGTTGGTGGACGGCACCAGTGGTGCGCCGTGGATCAACGGGGCGACGGCCACGGGTGTGATCGGTGGTCTCGACGGCGGCGGATGCGACGAAAACATCTCGTACTCGGCGCCTTTCGACGCCGACACCGCCAAACTGCTGGCGCGGGCGGAGGCCGGCGGCCCCGGTGACGCGGCGCCGAACACGTTCGATTCGGACTGCTGACCGGACAGCCGGCTAGACCCGGAACTGGCTCAGTGCGCGCAACTTGTTCATCACGTCGAGCGCGGCGACCTTGTAGGCCTCCGAGAACGTCGGGTAGTTGATCACGGCGTCGACGAGGTACTCGATGGTGCCCCCGCAGCCCATCACAGCCTGACCGATGTGCACCAGTTCCGTGGCGGCGGTGCCGAAAATATGGACCCCGAGGATCTTCAGATCATCGGTGGAGACCAGCAGCTTGAGCATGCCGTAGGAGTCGCCGGCGATCTGACCGCGCGCGAGTTCCCGGTACCGAGACACCCCGACCTCATACGGGACGGAATCCTTGGTCAGCTCGACCTCGGTGGCGCCGACATAGGACACCTCGGGAATCGAGTAGATGCCGATGGGCTGCAGCTCCGTCATGCCTTTACAGGGCTCGCCGAAGGCGTGATAGGCGGCGAGGCGCCCCTGGTCCATCGACGTCGCGGCGAGGGCGGGAAAGCCGATGACATCGCCGACCGCGTAGATGTGGTCGACCTTGGTCTGGTATTGGTCGTCGACGAAGATCCGGCCGCGGCTGTCGGCCTCAAGTCCGGCATTGGCCAGGTCGAGGTGATCGGTCTGGCCCTGACGGCCCGCGGAGTACATCACGGTCTCGGCGGGGATCTGCTTCCCACTGGCCAAGGTGGTGACCGTGCCGGCGGCGCCGATGTCGACGGCGGTGACTTCCTCGCCGAACCGGAAAGTGACCGCGAGGTCTCGCAGATGGAACCGCAGCGCCTCGACGATCTCCGGATCGCAGAAGTCGAGCATGGTGTCGCGTTTCTCGACGACGGTCACCTTGGTGCCCAGTGCGGCGAACATCGAGGCGTATTCGATACCGATGACACCGGCGCCGACGACGACCATCGAGGAGGGGATGTTCTTGAGGTCCAATATCCCGTCGGAGTCCAGTACCCGGTTCTCGTCGAACTCGATCCCTGCCGGCCGGGCAGGTTTGGTTCCGGTCGCGATGACAATGAACCTGCCGCTGACCGTGACGGTTTCGGATCGGCCCGGCTCTTCGATGGCGATCGTGTGCTCGTCGACGAAGCGGGCATGTCCGACATAGAGCTCGACCCGGTTGCGCATCAGCTGCGAGCGCACGACGTCGACTTCCTTACCGATCACGTGCTGGGTGCGGGCGAGTAGGTCGGCGGGGGTGATCTTCTCCTTGACGCGGTAACTTGCGCCGTACAGCTCCCGCTGGCTCATCCCGGTCAGGTAGACGACGGCCTCGCGCAGTGTCTTCGAAGGGATGGTTCCGGTGTTGACGCAGACGCCGCCGAGCATTCGGCCCCGTTCGATCACCGCCACCGATTTGCCGAGCTTGGCGGCCGCGATGGCGGCCTTCTGACCACCCGGCCCCGAACCGATGACGACGAGGTCATACTCCTCTACCGAACCCATGAGATAGGTGTCTACGCCGGTTCCGGGAACATCGCATGTTGACGAGGTCACGACCACGTGAACAAGGCATCCTCCGAGGGCGATGCACAGTCGGCGCTTCATCCACAGCTGCCGCTGATGGCCCGCTGCAGCGGTTCCCCGTGACGGTACCGATTGTCACCGTTCGGGCATGACACGTCACTATCGCGAATTCAGTACCAACCGTCCCGGCGCCCTGATCGCCGCAATACCCGCCGTTTTGGGCTTCACACCGGAGCAGTCTCTGGTCCTGGTGTCGATCGAAAGTGGAGGACTGGGCGCGGTGCTGCGCGTCGACCTTTCTCCCACCTTGGTGGAGGGCCTGCACGAGTTGATCGAGGTGATCGATGCCGAGCAACCCGACGCGGTCGTCGCGGTGATCGTCGATGACAAGGGCGCCGCCTGCCCGATGTGCAATGAGGAGCATCGAGCGTTGTGCGATGCCCTGATCGAGGCGCTCAGCGGCAGCGGCATCGAACTGTGGGCTGCGCACGTCGTCGATCACATCGGCCTCGGTGGTACGTGGCACTGCGTCGACGGCTGCGGATCGCGCGGCGCGGTCGACGATCCGAAGGCTTCCCCGCTGGCGGCGGCCGCGGTCTTGGACGGACGCCGGCTCTACGCCACCCGCTCCGACCTCCAGGCGGTCATCGCCGCCGACCACACGGCGGCCCCGTCGGCGCTGACGGACGCGATCGCTGCCCGGCAGGGAGACGACGAGAGACGCCGCTGGGAGGACTCCGCCGGTGCCGCGCGCCGCGACGTAGAGGCGGCCCTGGCCGCCGTGAAGCGGGTGGCCGGCGGCGCCCTACTGGCTGAGGCCGAGATCGTTGCTCTGGGCAGCGCGCTGGCCGATGCTCAGGTGCGAGACACCATGTACGCCGTGGCGGTCGGGGAGAGCGCCGGCGCCGCGGAATCGTTGTGGGCGACGCTGGCGCGCAGATTGCCAGCGCCCTGGAGGGTCGAGCCGCTCGTCCTGCTGGCGTTCAGCGCGTATGCCCGCGGCGACGGCCCACTGGCCGGGGTGTCGCTGGAGGAAGCGCTGCGTTGCGCACCGAAACACCGAATGGCACGCATGCTCGACGACGCCCTGCATTCGGCGATGCGTCCGGAACAGATCCGCGAACTTGCCCGCACCGGGTACCGGCGCGCGGCAGAACTCGGGGTCCAACTTCCGCCACGGCAGTCGTTCGACCAGCGTGCGGTGTAGCAGGATAGTTCGACTCGACTAGACCTTCTCGACCTTGACGGCGTGCGCCATCTCATGCGGCAGCTCGACGTTCTCGTGACCGGGGATGACGATGATGACCCCGCCCAGCGGGCTCATCTCGACGGTCACCCTCGCGTTGGGCACCACGCCGGCGTCCTTCAGACGACCGATCAGCGCGGTATCGCCCTGGACGTGCTCGGTCAGCTGGCGGACCACCACGGCGACGGGCGACCCGGCCGGAAGTTCAGTCAGTCGAACAAGACCCGTCTCCTCGAGTCCGCTGGTAGTACCGAAGCCGAGCTCGGAAAGGCCGGGTATCGGGTTGCCGAAGGGCGAGACCGTGGGGTTGTCGAGCACGGCGACGAGCCGACGCTCGACGTCCTCGCTCATGACGTGCTCCCACTTGCACGCCTCGGCGTGAACTTCTTCCCACGGCAGCCCGATGACGTCGACGAGAAGTCGCTCGGCCAGCCGGTGCTTGCGCATCACGGCAATGGCGAGTGTGCGGCCCTTATCGGTCAGCTCGAGGTGTCGATCACCGGCCACGTGCAGCAGTCCGTCGCGTTCCATCCGCGACACCGTCTGGCTGACGGTGGGACCACTCTGTTCAAGCCGCTCGGCGATACGTGCACGCAGCGGAATTACGCCCTCTTCCTCGAGGTCGTAGATCGTCCGCAGGTACATCTCTGTGGTATCGACCAGGTCATTCATTTGGCACCTCCGTTGCCGATGAGTCTACTGGGCTAGCTGGGTGAATGGTTCTCTAACCCGGCCGCGCGGCGACCGATGCAGAGCGAGGCACGAGCGATGGGGAGGAGCGGCGCAATATGGCCCGAACAGCAGTATGCCCGCCGGGGGGCACGGCGGGCATACTGTTTTCCGGAGGGGTCAGCTGGCGTACGAGCGCAACCGCTCAGCGCGGTCGCCATGCCGGAGCTTGGCCATCACTTCGCGTTCGATCTGGCGTACCCGCTCGCGGGACAGGCCGAAGAGCTTGCCGATCTGGTCTAGGGTGCGGGGCTGACCGTCGTCGAGGCCGAATCGCAAGCGGATCACCTGATGCTCACGCTCATCGAGAGTGGACAGCACGCTACGGATATCGGTGTGCAGCAGTTCGGCGATCACTGCGTTCTCCGCGGACAGCGCCTCGGCATCCTCGATGAAATCGCCCAACGGGGCTTCTTCATCGCTGCCCACCGGCATGTCCAGGCTTACCGGGTCACGGCTGTGGGAGAGTAGATCGGCGATCTTCTCGGCAGGGATGCCCGACTCTTCTGCCAACTCTTCGTCGGTGGCGTCGCGGCCGAGGCTCTGATGCATCTCGCGCTTGATCCGGGCCAGCTTGTTGACCTGTTCGACCAAGTGCACAGGCAGACGAATCGTGCGGCTCTGATCAGCCATGCCACGCGTGATCGCCTGACGGATCCACCAGGTCGCATATGTCGAGAACTTGAAGCCCTTGGTGTAGTCGAACTTCTCCATCGCGCGGATCAGGCCCAGGTTTCCTTCCTGGATGAGGTCCAGCAGTGGCATCCCGCGACCCGTGTAGCGCTTGGCCAACGAGACGACAAGCCGAAGGTTCGCTTCGAGCAGATGGCTGCGGGCGGCCTGGCCGTCGCGGACCACCTGCGCGAGCTCGCGCTTGCGGTTGTCGCCGAGGCGCTTACGCGTCGCAAGCAGATGCTGGGCGTACAACCCGGCCTCGATTCGCTTGGCGAGTTCTACTTCGTCTGCGGCATTGAGAAGCGCCGTCTTGCCGATTCCGTTGAGATATACCCGGACAAGATCTGCGGCTGGGCTCTGGGCGTCCAGGTCCCCGTCAATCCTTGCGGCGGCATTTGCCATATCGGCCTCCTACTGGCTCGAACTGTCATGAGGTTCAACGCCTTACTGGAGGAAAGAGTTCCCACAACTCCGCGGATTCACACCCTCTGAACTGCAGAAATGCGGCGACGCCCTGAGAATGTACTGAGAATAGAACTAGAACTTTCTCATCGGGAACCATCCGGCCACTCGCCGGCCGAGTCGGGTTGCGGTAAGCCTTGTTCCAGCGCCGGTCGCTCGGCGGTCGGAAACAGGGGAGTGCGCTTGCGGTTGTCCTCGAACCGCCGTGCTTCCTCGGCTTTGCGTGGCGGCCGATCGTTGGCGATCAGCACCGCGATCCACGGCAGGGGTATCGATGCGGCGATGATCGCCAACGAAATCAGGCCGTTGTGCCAGAGGCTGTAGGCCAGTGCGGCCAGTATCAGGGCGGGCAACCGAAACGACATGATGGTCAGGTACTTGCGCACGCGTTGCTTGTGCTGGACTTCGTAAGCGGGAGCGGCAGCGGTGATCAGCACTGGCCGACCGTCGTCGTCGAAACCCAGCTCTGAGCTGTGTTTCATACCTCTACTGTTTCACAGCCGCACCGACTGTGCCGCGCCGGTTCACGGACCGTAATTCTTTCGGCAGAATGTCACCCATGGACACCCAGACCATCGAGCGGACCGACACTGACGAACGCGTCGACGACGAGACCGATAGCGACAGGCCCAAGTTCTTCCACTACGTGAAGAAAGACAAGATCGCCGAAAGCGCGGTGATGGGTACGCATGTCGTGGCGCTGTGTGGCGAGGTGTTTCCTGTGACGAAGGCCGCCAAGCCGGGATCGCCGGTCTGCCCGGACTGCCAGCGGATCTATAAAAACCTCAAGAAGGACTGACGCGCAGCGGATCCTCAGGGGGATCCGCCACCGCAGCGTTCCGATTGCGGCTCAGGTCCTTTTCGGCCAGTTTCTCCTGGGCCTTTTCCTTGAGTCGCACCCGCAGTCGGTGTGCGTGGGTTACCGGGGCCGGCCATTCCTCCTGGATCGCGGCATTCAATTCGGCCCCGATCATGATGGCGAAGCCCAGGAAGAACGCGAACAACAACAGTGCGATCGGTGTGGCGAGCGCGCCGTAGGTATAGCCAGTTTGGGTGATGTAGCTCAGATAGACCCGCAGCCCGAAGGTGGCGACCAGGAAGACCGTCGTCGCCAACACCGCGCCGATGACGAGGCGATGGGTCGGTAATGGGCTGGGCAATGACACCCGGTAGAGCACGGTGACCGCGAAGATCAGGCTGATCGCCAGCACCGGGTAGTAGCCGAACTGCAGGACCTGGTCCCAGCTGTCCGGGATGAACTCCGCGATCTTCTGCGGGCCCAGTGCAACGAACGGCGCCGCGACGATGACGAACATCAGCACGACGACGTATAGGAACAGTGCAAAGAACCGTTGCCGCACCGGATGTCGCAGCGGCGTCTGATCGTGGGCCTCGACTACTGAGTCGACAAACGCCGAGATAGCGGATGACCCCGCCCACAACGAGATGACGAAGCCGATGGACACCACTTCCCCGCGGGCGCCCTGCACGATATCGGTGATGGTCGGTTCGATGATCTCGCTGACGACGTTCTTCGAGAAGAAATGGCTAGAAGTGCTGATCAGCCGTTCCTCGATGGTCTGCAGTGTCGCCGGGCCGAACAAGGGGGCGATGTAGGCGAGACTGCCCAGCATTCCCAAAAGTAGTGGCGGTAGCGATAACACCGACCAGAACCCGGCTTGCGCGGATTCGGCGAAGATTGAGTCGTCCCACGCTTTGGACAGAGTGCGTTTGGCTATCTGCCAGATGTGGTGACGGGACGGTCGGATCGGAGCGGCTTCGTTCTGGTCGGTCATGACCAGAACAGCATCCCTGACGAGAGGCCGTCATGCCCAACCTGGCCGCCCGAAGGCGGCCAGGCGTGGCTAAAGATCGGTCGCGCTTGCCTCCAGCACGGCGGCCAACTCGATGAGTCGCGCTTCGTGCTCATTGGCATGGTGCTGGCAGAACAGAAGCTCAGCTCCAGAGGGCAACTTGGCCCGGACGCGAGCGGCAGCGCCGCAACGGTCGCACCGATCGGCCTTGGTGAGCTCGGGTGTGGTCAGAGTTGCATTCATGGCTCCTCCTTCTCGCGTAGGTATTACTTTCTCAGACGTTTACGGTTCCGGCCTTGTTCCCAGCCTGTTTACCGGTGTGTCGTGTCTCACGCCCGGTCGCGTTGCGGGTGAGGCAGGCTGATCGTATGGATGCCGGCACCCCCGAACTGGTTCATCTATGCGCTTCCGACGAGTGGGAAGCCGCTTCGGTACGAGGTGAGCTGCGTCCGGACTCGCTTGTCGAAGTTGGCTTCGTTCATCTTTCGACCCTTCAGCAGGTTCACCTCCCGGCCAACCGGCTCTTTGCCGGCCGGGACGATCTGGTACTGCTGTACCTCAATCCTGGCCTGCTCACATCGCCGATTCGCTGGGAACCCGGAGTGCCAACGGATCCCGAGGCCATGCTGTTCCCGCACCTGTATGGGCCTCTGCCCGTCGAGGCTGTGACAAGTATCACGTCGTACCGGCCGGGTCCGGATGGAGCCTTCCCGGCACTCGGAACCACTCAGTCCTTGAGGTAGGCGTCGGCCTCGATCTCCACCAGCAGCTCGGCAGAGATGAGCGCCTGGACTTCGACCATCGTGGTGACCGGACGGATGTCCCCGAAGACCTCTGCATGCACCGCCCCGACCTCGCGCCACTGGGCGATATCGGTGACAAAGATTCGGGTCCGAACGACATCGGTCAGTTCGGCGCCCGCCGCGCGCAGCGCGATCTCGATACGTCGCAGGGCGTCTCGGGCTTGGTCGGCGATACCGTGGCCGGCGCCGGTGGTGCCCGCCACCGCGATCACCGGCCCGATGCGGACGGCCCGGGAGTAGCCGACTGTCGACTCGAATTCCACCCCTGAGGAGATGTTCTGCCGTTGTGTCACGCGAGGTCTCCTCGTTGGTCAATTCTGTTCTGCTCGTGTGGTGTCGATCAGTCCCGTCGCAACGTATCCCAATCGTGTTCGTCCTCTAGGTCGGCGATCAGCCGGCCGGTTCGTTCCCGCAGCAATAGTGTCGCCCCGATACCGACGAGCACCGCCACGATGAGCGCGATCCAGGAGAACCGAGACAGCCAGCGTTCGGCGGCCAGCCCGAGGAAATAGACCACCGCGGTGGTGCCGCCGGCCCAGCAGAGCGCGCCTGTCGCGTTCGCGGCGAGGAACCGCGCATATGGCATCTTCAGCGCGCCGGCCAACGGTCCGGCAAAGATCCGTAGTAACGCGATGAAACGGCCGAAGAACACCGCCCAGACACCCCAGCGCGTGAACAGCTGCTTGGCCAGGGCGACATGGCCCGGTCCGAAATGCTTGGGGAACCGGCGACCGAGTCGCTCGAACAGTGACATGCCGAAGCGGCGTCCGATCGAGTACCCGATGGTGTCACCGACAATGGCGCCGATCGCGGCGGCCGCACCGACGGCGACCGGATTGATGTCCAGTGTGTGGCGCGACGCCAACAGCGCCGCGCTGACCAAAGCGATCTCGCCGGGCAGCGGTATGCCGAGGCTTTCCAGCCCGATGACGGCTCCGACGATGACGTAGACCGCCAGTGGTGGAATCGTCTCAAGCAATGCGTCGACATTCACGCCGCCCACAATGCCTTATTGCTCGTTGTCTGCCGGGTAATCCAGGTGTGCGGATTCCGCAGAAGTGACACAACGGGCCCTGAGTGTAAAGGCAGCCCTTATACTCGGCCACCGTGGGAATTCTCGCCGGCTTCGCGCCGTGGATCGTCTACTGGGTACTGGTCGGCAACGTTGCGTCCACTGTCGCGGTGCTGGTGGCGCTGGCGATCGCCGTGTTGTCGTTCGTCGTCGGCAGAACCAACCGCAAACCGGGAATGACACTCGAAATCGGTTCCATTACAACGTTTCTGATGCTGACTGCACTGACATTCGCGCTGAGTCAGCAGTTCGTGGAGCGCTGGATCCAACCACTGAGCACGGCCGGGATGTTGCTGGTCGCCGTGATCGGAGTGCTGGTCGGCAAGCCGTTCATCCGTGAGATCGCCGAAGCCGAGCAAGCCCCCGACGTCATCAAGAGCGAGTTGTTCGCCACGATCACCGCCCAGATCACCTGGGTCTGGGTCGGTGCGTTCGCAGCGATGACGATGTCGTCGGCGATTCCGCCGATCGTGCAGGGCCTCAACAGCACACCTGACACGCTCCTGGACGCCAGGGCCCCGCTGTCGTACGTCTGCTACTGGGTGGTTCCGTTCGCGCTATTCGGGTGCGCTGCGATCGGTTCGCGCCTGCTCATGGAGCGGATGATTGCCGAAGCGACGAGCCCGCACACCGTGCGGCGCACCACATTTGTCGCGTTCAAAGAGCTCGAGATCGACCAGCTGTACTACCTGGCCAGGGAGCGGGCCGAACGCGAGGTCGGTCCCGATATGGAGGCCTATGACGTCAAGCTCGGTGCTGCGGGCTTGCCACTGACCGGCGACGACTCCCGGGAGTCGTGGCCGGCCAGTTACAAAATGCGCCCGCGCCGCTAGCGGCTAGTCCAGGTAGTCGCGCAGCACCTGGGAACGACTGGGGTGCCGCAGCTTCGACATCGTCTTCGACTCGATCTGGCGGATGCGCTCGCGGGTGACCCCGTAGACCTGACCGATCTCGTCCAGCGTGCGCGGCTGGCCGTCGGTCAGACCGAAGCGCAACCGGACCACGCCGGCTTCGCGCTCGGAGAGCGTTTCCAGGACCGACTGCAGCTGATCCTGCAGCAACGTGAACGACACGGCGTCCACGGCCACCACAGCTTCGCTGTCCTCGATGAAATCGCCCAGCTGGCTGTCGCCCTCGTCGCCGATGGTCTGGTCCAGCGAGATCGGCTCACGCGCGTACTGCTGGATCTCCAGCACCTTCTCCGGCGTGATGTCCATTTCCTTGGCCAGCTCTTCGGGCGTGGGTTCGCGACCCAGGTCCTGCAGCAGCTCGCGCTGGATACGGCCGAGTTTGTTGATGACCTCGACCATGTGCACCGGGATGCGGATGGTGCGAGCCTGGTCGGCCATCGCGCGGGTGATCGCCTGACGGATCCACCAGGTGGCATACGTCGAGAACTTGTAGCCCTTGGTGTAGTCGAACTTCTCGACTGCGCGGATCAGACCGAGGTTGCCTTCCTGGATCAGGTCCAGGAACGCCATGCCGCGGCCGGTGTAGCGCTTGGCCAGCGACACGACGAGCCGGAGGTTGGCTTCCAGCAGGTGGTTCTTCGCCCGGTCGCCGTCGCGGCAGATCCACTGGTAATCGCGACGCTGCGCGGCGGGGAGTTTCTCGCCTTTCTCGACCAGCTCCGACATCAGCTGGGTGCAGTACAGCCCGGCTTCGATCCGTTTGGCGAGCTCGACCTCTTCCTCGGCGTTGAGCAGCGCGACCTTGCCGATCTGCTTGAGGTAGGCGCGCACGGAGTCGGCCGACGCGGTGAGCTCGGCGTCTTTGCGGGCCTGCCGAAGCGCCTCGGATTCCTCTTCGTCCCAGACGAAGTCACCGGATGCCTTGTCCTTTTCGGACGGCTCGGGAACGTCTTCCTCGTCGGTGGCGGGAGTGGGCTCCACAACAGCCGGTGTCTTCACGTCCTTGACTGCGGTGCCCGACTCCTCACCGTCTTCGTCGAGGACGACATCGTCGACCTCCAGATCGGCGTCCTCTTCGATAACGTCGGGCTCGGCCTCGAGGTCGTCGTCGAGATCGATGTCGTCGCCACCGGCCAGATCGGTCTCATCGCCCGAAGTGGCCTTCTTGGCGCGCGGACCGGCGGTTTTGGTTGCTTTGGCGGCCCGCTTGGCGGGGGCCTTGGTGTCTCCGGTGGCGGTCTTGGTAGCTCGCTTCGCGGGCGCCTTCTTGGCGGGGGCCGGGGCCGTCATGGTCACGGTGTGGTTCACCGCTTCATCAGTTACCGGGCTTGCCTTAGTCGCTGCCACGTACACCCTTTCGGTCTTGCTGCCTTTCAGTGGGCAGGTGCATGCACCACCGAAAGTGTCGGCTATTGGGAATATCGGCGTGAGTCTCTGGCTTGGAGCTTCGCCGCTATCCGTTGAGGCGGCCGCCCTGACCATTGTAACGACAGTAATGGGGTCTACTGCGCCGAGCGCGCTGATTCACCCGCGTTTCAGTGTGCTCCTATTGCTCGTTGTCGGCTTCGGCGGCCATTGCCGCACCCACGATTCCTGCCGTGTTCAACAGCGCGGCGGCAACGACAGGCGTGCGGTTCTTCAGCAGCGGAATCCACTTGTCGGCTTTGCGGCTGATGCCGCCACCTGCGATGAACAGGTCGGGCCAGATCGCGTTCTCGACCGCTTCCAGCACCTTGGTCACCTCAGGGGCCCAGCGCTTGTAGCTCCAGTCGTTCTTTTCCTTGACCGAGGATGCGGCCCGGTGCTCGGCCTCCATCCCGCCGACCTCGAGGTGGCCGAACTCGGTGTTGGGCAGCAGGACGCCGTTGTTGATCACCGCAGATCCGATGCCGGTGCCGAAGGTGAGCAGCACGATCAGGCCGCTGTTGTCCTTTCCTGCACCAAAGCGCTCCTCGGCCAGTCCGGCGGCGTCGGCGTCGTTGAGCACCGTGACCGGCTGTCCGTCGAGCGCCCCGCTGAAGACCTCACTGGCGTTTGCCCCGATCCAGGCCTTGTCGACATTTGCCGCGGTCCGCACGACACCGTCGGTCACCACACCTGGGTAGGTGACGCCGAGCCGGCCGGTCCAGCCGAATTCGTGGACGACCGCGGCGATGGTCTTGGCAACGGCTTCCGGCGTAGCCGGTTGCGGGGTGGCTAGCTTGAATCGTTCTCCGATCAGCAAACCGGTGTCGAGGTCGACGATGCCGCCCTTGACGCCGCTTCCGCCGACGTCGATTCCGAATCCGCGGCGCTGGGCGCCCGAATCTGAGGCGGATGAATCTGTCGCGGTCATGAAGACTCCTCAACGAGGCTGGCTGGCGGCGCGCCCCACACACTAGTGGGTGGACGGACAGTTGGTGAGTGTGTCACGAGGTCTCGGACATGTGTTGCGACCCGGATATGTGTTGCGATAGGTGGGTGACGAATCCCGCCAGCCGCCCCGCCAGCTCCGCCGCCGACCTGCGCACGATCGCCGAGCAACTTGCCTCGGAGGCAGCGGCATTCGTCCGCACGCGGCGCGCCGAGGTGTTCGGTGCGGCGGCGGAATCCGGGCAGGCGGCTGCGACCGCGGTGTCTGCTGTGTCCTCCAAGAGCACGCCGACCGATCCGGTCACGGTCGTTGACACCGAGACCGAACGTCTGCTGCGACAGCGCATTGCGACGCTGCGCCCCAGCGATCTCGTGGTCGGAGAGGAAGGCGGCGGCCCGAGCGGGGATGCCCAGGCGGGCGTCGTCACATGGGTGCTCGATCCGATTGACGGGACGGTGAACTTCGTCTACGGGATTCCGGCGTATGCCGTGTCAGTGGCCGCGCAAGTCGACGGCATCACGGTTGCCGGGGCAGTCGCCGACGTCGTCGCAGGCGAGGTCTACTCGGCCGGTCTGGGTCTGGGGGCGCACGTCGAGGGCCCTGCGGGACGGCGGCAGTTACACTGCACCGCGGTCCTTACGCTCTCGATGACGTTGCTGGGCACCGGATTTGGCTACTCGCCGGCCAGGCGCGCGACGCAGGCGGCATTACTTGCCCAACTCATGCCGCTGGTTCGCGACGTGCGCAGGGTCGGCTCGGCGGCGCTGGATCTGTGCATGGTCGCCGCGGGCCGCCTCGACGCCTATTACGAACACGGGACCAAGGTGTGGGACTGGGCGGCCGGTGCTCTGGTCGCGGCCGAGGCGGGCGCGTGGGTGCGTCTTCCGCAGGACACCAAGGACCTCCTTGCCGCGGCCGCCCCCGGCGTCGCCGACGAGTTCCGCGAGACGTTGGGCCGGTTCGGTGGACTGGCGCCGCTGCCGGAGTAGGGGAGTCGGCCTCAGCAGGCGGTGGCGTGGATCTTCTTGATCAGGGCGGGGTCGGCCTGCACGGTGGCGTCGGGCTTGAGGCCGGCCAGCACGGCGTCGATATCGTCGCTGTGCGTCAGCGTCGTGAAATCGGTGCCGACAGCCAGATCGACGGAGTCGTTGTCGCGGTTGTCGCGGTAGAGCTCCGTGCATGGCGCCACCAGCCAGAGTGCGGCTGCCGCCGCCTGCCCCTTGGGGCCGAAGCGGATCTGTCCCTGACAGGTCAGCCGGGTCGTCGCGTAGATCGGATCGTTGGCGGCCACCGGCTGGGCAAATCCGAGATCACGTAGGGCGCCCGACACCTCGGCGGCTTGGCCGCCCTGGCCGCTGGCGTTGAACACCGAGATCTTCGTGTCGGTGAGCTTGGCTGGCGCGACATCGGACATTTCGGTCCGCGACACCGGATCGCCGAGTTTTGGGGCGTTCGGGTCGGTCGGCTGCGGGGGAGGATTGCACACCGCGGCCTCCCGGACGTCCGGTGGCCGAGTCAGGGCGAATCCCCACACCAACGCGGTCGCCACCAGGAGCACGGCGGCTGCGATGACGCCGGGCCAGATATTGCGGCGCCGAAACGGCAATCCGCGCTTGTCGAAGGCCGTACCTTCGGTGATGTTCGCAACCACGCCTGCACTCTAGGCGTGGCGTCGGAAGGGATCTCTGCCCGTATCCCCCGGATAGCACCCCTTTGTGATGTAAATCACAACCAAACTAGGGCTGTTATGGGCACGAATAGTTTGGCGCAGGCGTTCGGCACTGGTACAAAGCCTTGCTGCAACGATTACGAGGGGACGAGGACGATGGCTACCGACTATGACGCCCCACGGCGCTCCGAGACCGATGACGTTTCTGAGGATTCGTTAGAGGAGCTCAAGGCACGCCGGAACGAAGCGCAGTCGGCCGTTGTGGACGTCGACGAATCCGATTCTGCGGAGAACTTCGAGCTGCCCGGCGCCGACCTATCCGGCGAGGAACTGTCTGTGCGGGTGATCCCGAAACAGGCCGACGAGTTCACCTGCTCGAGCTGCTTTCTGGTGCACCACCGCAGCCGCCTCGCCACCGAGAACAACGGTGTGATGATCTGCACCGACTGCGGGGCCTGAGCGACCCGTCGGCGCGCTCAGCTGCGCAGTGCGGACAACACCCGGTCAGGGTGTCGGCAGCTCACCAACCAGTACGGGGTCGGATCATCGGGATCATCGAGCACGACGAGCACCATCGGGCCCACCCAGGCTCGATGCACCACGTAGGCGGCCGGGTCGAGTTGTCGTCCGAGGGCGGCCGACTTGGCTGACCGGGGAACCTCGGCAGAGCGGGCGATGACCGACACCGGCAGGTGTGCGCCGCCGGCCCACAGCTCGATCATCCCGTCTGCGGCAACCACCCGGACCTCCGAGCGCCCTAGCCACAACAGTGCGCCGGAAGCCACGCCGAACAGCGCAGCGAACGGAATCCAGTTGGGCACGGCGGCGGCGGCCTGGTTGACTTCCAGCGCGATCAGGCCGGCCAGGATGAATCCCAGCGGCCACCACCACCAGGGCACCCAGAGTCGCTCGCGGTATCGCACCGCCTGCGAGGTCACACGCGAACTCGACACGCGGCCAAGGGTAGTCTGTGGCCTCGTGTCCACCCCTCTTGCGGTCGTACGTCTGGACCCCGAGCTCCCGCTACCCGCTCGCGCGCACCACGGCGACGCGGGGGTCGACCTGTACAGCGCACAGGACATCGTCCTGTCGCCCGGACAGCGCGCTCTGGTGCCGACCGGCATTGCGGTCGCGATTCCGGAGGGAATGGTCGGCCTGGTGCATCCACGTTCAGGATTGGCTGCCCGCGTTGGACTTTCCATCGTCAACAGCCCCGGCACTGTCGACGCGGGCTACCGCGGCGAGATCAAGGTTTCACTGATCAACCTCGACCCGACCGAACCGATCGTGATTCATCGCGGTGACCGGATTGCGCAGCTGCTGGTGCAGCGTGTCGAGCTACCGGAGCTTGTCGAAGTCTCGTCGTTCGAGGAGGCTGGGTTAGGGGACACCGTCCGTGGCGAAGGTGGCCACGGTTCCTCGGGAGGACATGCGAGTCTGTGATGGCATTTGGAAAACGCAAGCAAAGTGGTGACAGCAGCGGCGAGCCGGCGAAGGGCGCGCCCGCAGTGGAGACCTCGCGCGCGGCGGAGCGGACGGCGCCGGCGGAACCGGCCCCCGGTCTGGAGGACGACCTCGAAGGTCCCTTCGAGGTAGAGGATTTCGATGATCCCGAGGAGGCGGCCGTCGGCCGCCTCGATCTCGGGTCGGTGCTGATACCGATGCCGGAGGGCGGTCAGGTCCAGGTCGAACTGAGCCAGACTGGCGTGCCCAGTGCGGTGTGGGTCGTCACGCCGCACGGCCGCTTCTCGATCGCTGCGTACGCGGCGCCCAAAACCGCGGGCCTGTGGCGCGAAGTGGCCACCGAGTTGGCGGACTCGCTGCGCAAGGATTCGGCGTCGGTCTCGATCGAGACGGGTCCGTGGGGGCGAGAGGTGGTCGGCACGGCCGCCGGGGCGGTTCGCTTCATTGGGGTGGATGGCTACCGGTGGATGATCCGCTGCGTCGTCAACGGCGCCATCGAAACGGTGGACGCTCTGACGGTGCAGGCTCGAAGTGCATTGGCGGACACGGTGGTTCGCCGTGGCGATACGCCGCTGCCGGTGCGCACCCCGCTGCCGGTGCAGTTGCCCGAGCCGATGGCCGCCCAGTTGCGGGCCGCCGCGGAGCAGGCCGGACATCAGCTGCCCCAGGAGCAGGAAGCCCCGCCCGCCGTGCCTGAGCCGACTGCGCGCCGCAGTACGCAGGGTGAGGCGATGCAGCAGTTACGCACCATCACCGGCGGCTAGCTCCGACGGCGCTAGATATCGCTCAGGGCCGCCAGGCAGGCTTCGCCGAGAGTTGATGGGTCGGTACCGAGGTCTGCCAGCGTGATCGTGCGCAGCGATGCGTACGGCGCCGCGGCCACCCACTCGAGACCTACTTCCACGGGGTGGATCGGGTCATCGGATGCCGAGGCCACCCCCATCGGCGCGGTCAGCGTCTCCAGTTGGGCGCTGGTCGGCGCGACGTAATGGGCGGCGGCCTCCATGGCATCCGGCAGTTCCGGCCATTGACCCACCCATGATCGCGTCAGTTCGTCGGCGAGCCACGGGGGGCTGGAATCACGCATCCTGGCCGTCGCGGCCACCACCCCGTCGCGACGGAGTTCGTCGGCGGAGTGCCGGGCCGCCACCGCGGCGGGAGCGGTATCCGGAGCCCCCGTCCACGGGGGTAACGCCGCCAGCACGGCCACGGCATGACCGGGGTGTGCGATTGCCCACGCCGTGGCGACCGCCGCGCCCAGCGAAATCCCGCCGACGGCGATCGGGCCGTCGGCTGCCGCCTCGTCCAGCGCTGCCAGATACCCCTCGATCAGCCGTGCCGGTTGGGGCCGGTGAGCCACCGGCAGGGCGCCTACCTGGTGTAACGCCGGAGCGAACGCACGGTAAACGTAGTCGTCGTCGGAGCCGGTGCCCGGCAGCAGAACCGTGGTGACGCCACGAAGGTCAATGCCCATGCACTGATCGTGCCTGGTGCCGCAGGAATCCTAGGTTTAACGGCGCGGGCGGCGTGGCATTCAGGAACCAAGGGGTCTACGGTGACGTTGTCATTGTGATTCGCGGCTAGTGCGGACCCATTGAGGTGTCAGGAGTGCGATGGCTACGGCCGAAGGTTATCTGCGCCGGCTTACCCGCCGCTTGACGGAAGACCCTGAGCAGCGCGACGTCGATGAGCTGACGGGTGAAGCCGCCAGCACCGGCGCCCAGCGCGCCATCGACTGTCAGCGGGGGCAGGAAGTCACGATGGTCGGGACACTGCGCAGTGTCGAAGCCAACGCCAAGGGCTGCGCGGGCGGGGTCAAGGCCGAATTGTTCGACGGCACCGATACCGTCACCCTCGTGTGGCTCGGACAGCGCCGCATCCCCGGTATCGACTCGGGCCGCACCCTGCGGGTGCACGGCCGGATGGGCAAGTTGGAGAACGGCACCAAAGCGATATATAACCCGCATTACGAGATTCAGCGGTGATGTAGTCGCCCGTGTCTGAGAACCGCACCGGCGCCCAGGCGATGCTGGACCAGATGGGCGGCGTGAGTGGCCTGGTCTACTCATCGTTGCCTGTCGTAGCCTTCGTTCCGATTTCCTCTGCTTTCGGTCTCCCCGCCGCCGTACTGTCGGCGCTCGGGGTGGCCGCACTCGTCCTGTTCTGGCGTCTTTTCCGGCACGACTCGCTCCAGCCCGCGATATCGGGCTTTATCGGAGTGGGCTTCTGCGCCCTGATCGCCTACGTGATGGGCGAGGCCAAAGGATATTTCCTGCTTGGTATCTGGATGTCGCTGGCGTGGGCTGCCGTGTTCGGCATTTCGGTGCTCATCCGGCGGCCGATCGTCGGCTATGTCTGGAGTTCGGTCAACGGCCACGGCCGCGAATGGCGCTCGGTCCGCCGCGCCGTTGTCGCATTCGATATCGCCACCGTCACCTGGGTATTGGTGTTCGCGGCCCGTTTCGTTGTGCAGCACCGGCTCTATGACGCCAACCAGACCGGCTGGCTCGGGTTCGCCCGTATCGCCATGGGCTGGCCGCTGACCGCTGTCGCCGCACTTGCCACCTACCTGGCGATCAAGTCCGCCCAGAAGTCGGTACGCGCTGCCAGTGGCGAAGAACACGAATCTGTTGACGGTGTCGAGGTCGGAGATGGCGACCAGCCGGGGGTCGTCGCCGACAGCGACTCCGCGCAACGCAGCGACTAGCGTCGACGACTCAGGAGAGCGACGGCAGGCTGATCGCCGACGTCGTGTTCAGGCGGTCGTGCTCCGATAGCAGTGCTCCGACAGCCACGACCCGCTTAGGTCGACGGCGGGAGCAGCAGCGCGCGCAATTCGCCCTCGACCTCGGGGGAGACAACCAACACCAGCTCGTCGCCACCTTCCAGCGGCTCGTCGGGTGCGGGCACAATCACCCGATTCCCCCGCAGGATCGTCACCAATGCGGCGTCGCGGGGGAGTTCCAGCTTGCGCACCGCTTTGCCGCCCCACGAGGTGTCCGCGGGCAATGTCATCTCGACCAGGTTCGCCTGACCAGTGCGGAAGGCCATGAGCCGCACCAGGTCTCCGACGGCGACGGCCTCCTCGACGAGCGAGGCCAGCATCCGAGGAGTCGAGACCGCGACGTCGACACCCCACGCGTCGTCGAAAAGCCATTCGTTGCGGGGATCGTTGACGCGGGCCACCACCCGCGATACCGCGAACTCGGTCTTGGCCAGCAGGGAGAGCACCACATTGGCCTTGTCGTCGCCGGTCGCGGCGATGACCACATCGGACTCCTCCAGCTGCACCGACTCCAGCAGGCTCAACTCGCAGGCGTCGCCGAGACGCCAGTGCGCGGCGGGGATGGCGTCGACGTCGATGTGCTCGGCGTTGCGCTCGATCAGCGTGACGTTGTGCCCGTTCTCGACGAGCTCGCGGGCGATCGAACGGCCGACCGCGCCCGCCCCGGCGATGGCGACCTTCATCTGCGCCGCTCCTCGTCGTCGATCGACATCAGTGTTTGTCCTTCACTTCGTCGTCCTCGCCGGGAGGCAGGGCGGCGATCGCCATCGCCTCGGCGGCATGCCCGGACACGGCCGCGATATACACCTGGTCGCTGGCCTGGATCACGGTCTTGGGCTCGGGTAACACGCCCGTGCCGAAGCGGATCAGGAACGCCACCCGGGCACCCGTAGCCGCCTCCAGATCGGTAACCCGGCGCCCGACCCACTCCTCGTGCAATTCCACTTCGGCGACCGCGACCGTGCCGGTAGGGTCGCGCCAGCGGGCGGTTTCGGCATCCCGGGTCAGCGCGTTGAGCAGGCGATCGGTGGTCCACGGCACCGTGGCCACCGTCGGGATGCCCAGGCGTTCGTAGACCGCGGCGCGCTTGGCGTCGTAAATACGCGCCACCACACGCTGCACGCCGAAGGTCTCTCGCGCGACCCGTGCCGAGATGATGTTCGAGTTGTCACCGGAGGACACCGCCGCGAAGGCGCCGGCCCCTTCGATCCCGGCCCGCAGCAGCACCTCTCGATCGAATCCCATCCCCAGCACACGTTCACCGGTGAATTCGGGGGACAGGCGCTGAAACGCCGCGATATCGCGGTCGATGACAGCCACTTCGTGACCGATCCTGGCCAGCCCGTCGGCCAGCGAGGCCCCTACTCGGCCGCACCCCATAACCACTACCCGCACCTGAAGTCCTCTCGGCTGCATTTGCGCGTCAGACGGCCGTCTTACCCGGCCGTGACTCGACCGTACGTGGAACGCTACAGCCCGACGTGCTTAGGCATACTCTTGGTCCTCGTGTCCAAGCTTTCGACCGCCGCGCGCCGGCTCGTTCTGGGTCGCCCGTTCCGTAGCGACAGCATGGGGCACACCTTGCTGCCCAAGCGGATCGCGCTGCCGGTGTTCGCCTCCGACGCCATGTCGTCGGTGGCCTACGCCCCTGAGGAAATCTTCCTGGTGCTCTCGGTGGCCGGGCTGAGTGCCTACTCGATGACACCGTGGATCGGCCTGGCCGTGGCCGCGGTGATGCTCGTGGTGGTGGCCAGCTACCGGCAGAACGTGCACGCCTATCCGTCCGGTGGAGGTGACTATGAGGTGGTCACCACCAACCTGGGCCCGACGGCAGGTCTGACGGTGGCCAGCGCACTACTGGTGGATTACGTTCTGACCGTTGCTGTTTCGATGGCTTCGGCGATGTCGAACATCGGCTCGGCAGTACCGTTCGTCGCCGAGCACAAGGTGCTGTTCGCGGTCCTGGCGATCCTGATCCTGATGTCGATGAACCTGCGCGGTATCCGGGAGTCGGGAACCGCCTTCGCCATCCCTACCTATGCGTTCATCTTCGGCATGCTGATCATGCTGGGCTGGGGTCTGTTCCGGATCTACATCCTCGGTGACCCGATCAAGGCCGAGTCCGCCGGTTTCGAGATGCACGCCGAACACGGCCAGGTGCTGGGGTTCGCGCTGGTATTCCTGGTCGCACGTTCGTTCTCGTCGGGCTGCGCGGCACTGACCGGTGTGGAGGCCATCAGCAATGGTGTGCCCGCCTTCCGGAAACCGAAGTCGCGCAACGCGGCAACGACGCTGCTGATGCTGGGCGGGATTGCCGTCGCCCTGCTGATGGGCATCATCGTGCTGGCGGAGAAGGTCGGCGTGCAGATCGTCGACGATCCGGCCACCCAGCTGGTCGGCGCGCCCGCTGGCTACCAGCAGAAGACGCTGGTCGCCCAGCTCGCGCAGGCGGTGTTCGGCAGTTTCCACATCGGGTTCCTGGTCATCACCATCGTCACGGCCCTCATCTTGGTCCTGGCTGCAAACACCGCGTTCAACGGTTTCCCGGTGCTGGGGTCGATCCTGGCCCAGGACCGCTATCTGCCCCGTCAGCTGCACACCCGCGGTGACCGGCTGGCGTTCTCCAACGGCATTCTGTTCCTGGCCCTGGCGGCCGTCGCGTTCATCGTCGCGTTCAACGCCGAGGTGACCGCGTTGATCCAGCTCTACATCGTCGGGGTGTTCGTTTCGTTCACGCTGAGCCAGATCGGTATGGTCAAGCACTGGACCCGGTTGCTTCGCACCGAAACCGATTCGGCGGTACGTCGCAAGATGATGCGCTCCCGGGTGGTCAACACCATCGGCTTCCTGATGACGGGCGCGGTGCTGCTGGTTGTGCTGGTGACGAAGTTCTTGGCCGGCGCCTGGATCGCGATCGTGGCGATGACGGCGCTGTTCGTCATCATGAAGTTGATCCACAAGCACTACGACACGGTGGCGCGCGAATTGGCCGAGCAGGAAGCCGAAGAGGGCGAAGTGGTGCTGCCCAGCCGCAACCACGCGGTCGTGTTGGTGTCCAAATTGCACCTGCCGACGCTGCGGGCACTGGCCTATGCCCGGGCCACCCGGCCCGATGTACTGGAGGCGATCACGGTCAGCGTGGACGATGCGGAGACCCGCGAGCTGGTGCACAAATGGCAGGACAGCGACATCACCGTGCCGCTGAAGGTGATTGCGTCGCCCTACCGTGAGATCACCCG
Organism: Mycolicibacterium komossense; assembly: GCF_025822605.1. GTDB lineage: Bacteria > Actinomycetota > Actinomycetes > Mycobacteriales > Mycobacteriaceae > Mycobacterium > Mycobacterium komossense. The sequence continues at coordinate 81,710 of NZ_JACKTY010000037.1, forward strand.
CCCGGTCCTCGATTACGTCAAACGGATCAGCAAGGAATCGCCGCGGACCGTGGTGACGGTGTTCATCCCGGAATACGTCGTCGGGCACTGGTGGGAGCAGATCCTGCACAACCAGAGCGCGCTGCGACTCAAAGGCCGTCTGCTTTTCATGCCCGGTGTGATGGTGACTTCCGTTCCCTGGCAGCTAAATTCGTCGGAACGACTCAAAACACTGGAAGCGCAGTCCGCTCCCGGTGACGCCAGAAGGGGCTTCGTCGATTGAGTACCGACACCTGTACCGAACTCACCCTGGAGACTGGGGCGGCCGCCAACGGCGGCAGCTGTATCGCGCGCCATGACGGTCGCGTCGTCTTTGTCCGCTATTCGCTGCCCGGCGAGAAGGTCCGGGTCCGTGTCACCGATCAGCGTGGGTCCTACTGGCACGCCGACGTCGTCGAGGTTCTGCAACCGTCAGCCGACCGCATCGACCCGCTGTGCCCGATCGCCGGTGTCGACGGCGCCGGTTGCTGTGATCAGGCGTTCGTCGAACCGGCCGCGCTGCGCACCATCAAGGGGCAGGTGGTCGCCAACCAGCTCGAACGCCTCGGCGGCTTCCAGTGGGACGGCCGGGCTGAAGCGGTCGGCACTGACACCGCGATCGGCTGGCGCACCCGGGTTCGCCTCGAGGTAGGCGCCGACGGCCGGCCCGGTTTTCACCGCTATCACAGCGCCGAACTGGTCACCGACCTGCGCTGCGGCCAGCTGCCCGACGGCATGCTCGACGAGCTGCCCGCCGATCGGCTGCGCACCGGTGATCAGGTGCACGTGGTGCTCGACGACGACGGTGTCCGGCACGTGGTGTGCGGGGGCCAGCACCGCCGCACCCGGGTGGTCGAAGGCGAATATCACGGTATCCAGCGAGTGGCCGGCCGGGAATGGTCTCTGCCGGTCACCGCGTTCTGGCAGGCCCACCGTGACGCGGCCTCGACCTACGGCGAGTTGGTGGCCGGCTGGGCGGGACTTGCAGACGGTATGACGGCCTGGGACCTCTACGGTGGCGCCGGGGTGTTCGCAGCGACGCTCGGTGCCGCGGTGGGGGACAGCGGCCGCGTCATCAGCGTGGACACCTCGCGCGACGCCACCAGGGCGGGCCGGGCCGCGCTCGCCGATATGCCGCAGGTACGCCTGGTGACCGAGTCGGTGCGCCGCGCTTTGTCGGCCCCCGCCGGACAGGACAGCGCGTTGGGCGACAGCGCGGACGTGGCGCTGCTGGACCCGCCGCGGGCCGGAGCGGGGCGTGAGGTGATCGATCGGATTGCCGCCGCAGGTGTGCCACGGGTGATCCACATCGGTTGCGAGGCAGCGGCATTCGCCCGCGATATCGGGCTGTACCGCGGACACGGGTACACCGTCGAGCAGCTGCGGGTGTTCGATGCGTTCCCGCTGACCCATCACGTCGAGTGCTTTGCGCTGCTGACCAAAGGCTGATCGGTGGCCACGCGACTGTTCACCCGTGGCTCGTGGTCGGAGGCCAGCCGGTTCGCCGAGATCCTCCGCAAGGAGACCATCGGTGGTGTCCTGCTGCTCGTGGCCGGTGCGGTCGCGCTGGTCTGGGCGAACTCGCCGTGGTCAGCCGCGTATCACCACCTGTCGGAGCTGACGGTCGGGCCGGCGAGCCTGCACCTGGACCTGCCGCTGGCGGCGTGGGCAGCAGACGGCTTACTGGCGATCTTTTTCTTCGTGGTCGGTGTGGAACTCAAACGCGAGTTCGTCGCCGGCGATCTGCGCAGCCCGGCGCGCGCCGCCCTGCCGATTCTGGCGGCGGTCGGCGGCATGCTGGTGCCCGCGGCTCTCTATGTGGGTGTCAACCTGGGATTGGGCTCGCCGGGCACTCTGGCCGGCTGGGCGGTGCCGACGGCCACCGACATCGCGTTCGCGGTCGCCGTGCTCGCAGTTCTTTCTACGCACCTGCCAAGTGCGCTGCGCACGTTCCTGCTGACGCTGGCTGTCGTCGATGATCTGCTCGCGATCACCGTCATCGCGATCTTCTACACCGACCACCTGGCGCCGGGACCGCTGGCGCTGGCGTTGGTCCCCGGCGGGCTGTTTGCGCTGTCGGTGCAGCGTGGTGTGCGCCAATGGTGGATTCTGCTGCCGTTGGCGATCGCCACGTGGGCGCTGGTGCACGCCAGCGGTATCCACGCCACCGTGGCCGGGGTGTTGCTCGGCTTCACGATCCCGGTGCTGGGTCGCCACGGCGCCGCCGAGCGCACGGAGCATCTACTGCGACCGGTCTCCGCGGGGTTCGCCGTCCCGGTGTTCGCCTTCTTCGCCGCCGGGGTGACGGTCGGCGGTTTCGGTGGTCTTGGCCACGCACTAAGCCATCCGGTGACGCTGGGCGTGATCGCCGGCCTGGTGGTCGGCAAACCCCTGGGGATCTGGCTCACCACATACCTGCTGGCTCGCTTCACCCACGCCAGCCTCGACGACGACCTGGCCTGGCGCGACGTTCTCGGCGTGTCGATCTTGGCCGGAATAGGTTTTACCGTGTCGTTACTCATCGGAGAGCTGGCCTTCGGTTACGGCACGCCGGACACCGCGGACGTCAAGATCGGTGTCCTGTTGGGGTCAGTAATCGCAGGTCTACTCGCTGCAGTGGTGTTGAGGAGCCGCAACGCGGTCTACCGCCGAATCCAGGAGGCGGAAACCGTCGACACCGATCACGACGGTGTGCCCGACATCTATCAGCCTCGTACGGACTGAATCAGGTATCCGTGCGTAGACTGACCAGATGCTTGAACAGATCCGCGGCCCCGCAGATCTGCAGCACCTGTCTCAGCTACAGCTAAGTGATCTGGCTCACGAAATTCGTGACTTCCTGATTCACAAGGTGGCTGCTACGGGCGGGCATCTCGGCCCGAACCTGGGTGTTGTCGAGCTCACCCTGGCGCTGCATCGCGTGTTCGACTCGCCGCATGACCCGATCATCTTCGATACGGGCCATCAGGCCTACGTGCACAAGATGCTCACGGGTCGCAGCCAGGACTTCGATACGCTGCGCAAACAGGGTGGACTGTCGGGGTACCCGTCGCGGGCTGAGAGCGAGCACGACTGGGTCGAATCCAGCCACGCGTCCTCAGCGCTGTCCTACGCCGACGGGCTGGCCAAAGCATTTGAACTGACCGGACATCGCAACCGGCATGTGGTGGCCGTTGTCGGCGACGGAGCGCTCACCGGTGGAATGTGCTGGGAAGCGCTGAACAATATCGCCGCGGCGCGGCGCCCGGTGGTGATCGTCGTCAACGACAATGGCCGCAGCTATGCGCCGACGATCGGCGGTTTTGCCGACCACCTGGCCACTCTGCGCCTGCAGCCGGGCTACGAGCGGTTGCTGGAGAAGGGCCGCGGCGCGGTCCGCGGTATGCCGCTCATCGGTGAGCTCTGCTACCAGTGCATGCACAGCGTGAAGGCGGGCCTCAAAGACGCGCTGGCTCCGCAGGTGATGTTCACCGATCTGGGATTGAAGTACGTCGGGCCGATCGACGGACACGACGAGCATGCCGTCGAAGCGGCGCTGCGCAGCGCGCGCGGATTCAACGCTCCCGTGATCGTGCATGTCGTGACCCGCAAGGGCATGGGGTACGGCCCCGCCGAGGCTGATGAAGCCGAGCAGATGCACTCCACCGGGGTGATCGACCCGCTCACCGGGCAGGCCACCTCCGTGGCGGCACCCGGGTGGACCGCGACGTTCTCCGAGGAACTCATCAAGCTCGCGGCCAAGCGCCGCGACATCGTCGCCATCACCGCGGCCATGCCCGGCCCGACCGGGTTGAGCGCCTTCGGGAAGCGGTTCCCGGACCGGCTCTTCGACGTCGGGATCGCCGAACAGCACGCGATGACGTCGGCGGCGGGGCTCGCGATGGGCGGCCTGCATCCGGTGGTCGCGATTTATTCGACGTTCCTCAACCGCGCCTTCGACCAGGTGATGATGGACGTCGCGTTGCACAAGCTGCCGATCACGATGGTGCTCGACCGGGCCGGTATCACGGGTTCGGACGGCGCGAGCCACAACGGCATGTGGGACATGTCGATGCTGAACATCGTGCCCGGTATGCAGGTCGCTGCGCCGCGTGATGCAGCCACTCTGCGTGAGGAACTGCGTGAGGCGATCGCCGTCAGCGACGGGCCGACCGCACTGCGCTTCCCCAAAGGCGATGTGGGACCGAACATTCCGGCGGTCGAACGACGCTCCGGCGTCGATATCCTGGCTCTGCCCGAGGATGAATTGACCGCAGACGTGCTGCTGATCGCCATCGGGTCGTTTGCCGCGATGGCATTGGCGGTCGCTTCGCGGCTGCGCGATCAGGGTATCGGTGTGACGGTCGTCGACCCGCGCTGGGTGCTCCCAGTTCCCGCGGTCATCAAAGACCTGGCCAAGACACACAAGCTTGTGGTGACGCTGGAGGACAACGGCGTCAACGGTGGCGTCGGATCATCGGTGTCGGCAACGCTGCGGCGCGGCGAGATCGACGTGCCGTGCCGCGATATCGGTGTGCCCCAGCAATTCCAAGATCATGCTTCCCGTAACGAGGTGCTGGCTACGGTCGGCCTGACGGATGCGAATGTGGCCCGCCAGATCACGGGTTGGATTGCCGCTCTTGGTAGTTCGGTGACCGAGCCGGCTGAGGGTCAGTTCGATGAGCGGTCGGACCGCCGGCCGCGCTAGGTCCGATTGCCCCGCCGGGCTGGATTATGCCGCTAGCCGCCTAACGCCATCGTGAGGTGCTGGGCGGAGGCGGTCTTGAGGTGAACCAAGTCTGAGGACACGGTGGCGAAGGTGTATCCCTGCGCCAACCGTCGAGCGGCGGCGTCGCCGGCAGCGGTGTGAATTCCCGCCGCAATTCCGGCGTCGGCGGCCGCTTTCTGAATCCGTACCAACGCGGCCTCGAAAGCATCGTCGACACTGACATCGGTGGTCGAGGAACCGCCCACCGCGAGCCGCAGGTCCGATGGGCCGACATACACTCCGTCGAGTCCGGCCACACCGCAGATGGCCTCGACGTTCGCCAAACCGTCGGATGTTTCGATCATCGCCACCACCGCGGTATCGCGATTGGCGTCGGCGGGTACCGGTCCGACGCGCAGCTGGGAACGCATCGGCCCATAGGAGCGGACACCGATCGGCGGGTACCGTGTCGCCGACACCGCCCGCGTGGCATCCTCGGCGGAATCGACGAGCGGGACGATCACCATCCGTGCTCCGGCGTCCAACGCCTTTCCGATGTACGTGGGGTCGTTGGCTTCCACCCGCACGACGCCGGCGGGTCCCGCCGCTGAGTCGATCGCCTGCAGCCCGCGCAGCATCCCGTCGTAGCCGATCAATCCGTGCTGAAGGTCGAGCGCGATGTAGTCCCAGCCGACGTGGGCTAGCCATTCGGTCGAGACGGGGGAGTCGATGACCGACCAATACCCGACGATGCGTTCGCGGTTGCGCAGGCGAGCGGCGAAGTCAGTTGCAGACATGAGACGACAATTCCTATCTGTTGTAGGCAGGCATGGGGCCACGCAAAGCCGCGCCGACCTCGTCGCACGCCGTGACCAGGTCATCGGACAGCGGTCCGCGACTCAACGCCTCGATATTCGATTGCAGGTGAGACGTTTTCGAGCCGCCGAGCAAGATCGGTCCGGCTACGGGCTTGGACCGCAACCAGCGCAGCGCGAGCTCGGTCAGGGGCAGGCCCGCGTCGCCGGCGATCGAGGACAACGCAGCGATCGCCTCGAAAATCTGGGTGTTCCAGTATCTTTCGCGATACATCGTCGCCAACCGAGAGTCGCCGAACCGACCTTCGCCGGGCTCTTCGGTGAATGAATGCCTGCCGGTGAGCAGCCCGCCGCCGAGTGGGTTGTAGACCATCGTGGTCAAGCCGGTGACGCCGGCATATTCGACGTACTCGTCCTCGATGCGCCGGGCCAGCAGGTTGTACAGCTGCTGTGCCACGACGGGCCGCGGTGCGCCGACCGCACCGGCGACCCGCACCACCTCACCGATCTGCCATGCGGCAAAGTTGGAGACGCCCAGGGCTCGGATCTTGCCTTCGGAGATCAGATCGGCGACTGTCGACAGCGTGTCCTCGAGCGATGCCGCGCGGTCCGGTTGGTGCAGGTAGAACAAGTCGACATACTCGGTCCCGAGACGAGTCAGCGAAGCTTCGACGCTGAGCCGCAATCCTTTCGGTGACAACGGCGAGTGACCGTCCACATCGCCGAGGTACATGCCGGCCTTCGTCGCGATGGTCACCGAGTCACGCCTGCCGGCGAGCAGCTTCGACAAGATGCGTTCCGATTCGCCCGCAGAATATCCGTTGGCAGTGTCGATGTGGGTGATGCCGGCGTCGAGGGCCAAGTCGAGAAGCGCACCAGCGCCGTCGATGTCCACGGTGTCGCCGAAGGTCATGGTGCCCAGCACCATGTCGGAAGAATCCGGTCCGAATGTCATACCGACGCTCCTTGCAGGTTCTGAACCAGGTGTCGAGGCTTGATGCCCGTCATCGTGGTGGGGTCGAGCGCGGCCGCACGCAACATTCGGGTGTACGGATCCTCGGGGTTGGCGAGTATCTCCGCCGTCGGCCCTGTTTCGACCAGCCTACCGTTGCGCATCACGACCACCGAATCCGAGATCTCCCGCACCACACCAAGATTGTGCGAAATAAACACGTAGGTGATCCCGGTATCGTTCTGGATTGTCCGCAGTAGGTCGAGCACCTGCGCCTGCACCGACACGTCCAGGGCGCTGGTCGCTTCGTCGCACACCAGGATCTCAGGCTCTGAGGCCAGGGCTCGCGCGATACCGATGCGCTGGCGTTGTCCGCCCGAGAACTCGGCGGGTCGACGGTGCAGCGACGTCGGCGGTAGTTGTACCCGGTCGATCAGCTCGGCCGCGCGCTTGGCCCGCTCGTCCTTGCTGCGAACACCTTTGAGGCGCATGGGCTCAGCCACGATGTCGACGGCAGACAGGTGCGGATCGAGGGAGCCGTACGGATCCTGGAACACCATCTGCACTCGGGAGCGGAACGGGCGCAGCGCTTTCTCCGAGAGCTGCGAGATGTCGACGCCGTCGACCGCGATCTTTCCCGATGTCGGTGTCAGCAGACGGACGATCGACTTCGCGATGGTTGACTTGCCGCAGCCGGATTCGCCTACAATCGCCAGCGTTTCACCCTTGCCGACGGTGAAGCTGACGCCGTCGACGGCGCGGAACGTCGCGTCTCCGGTGCCGTATTCGACGACGAGGTCCGATACCTCCAACAGGGGGGTTTCAGGCGTCATGCGAGCACCTCCTGGGGTGCGTTCTCCCAGGGGCCCAATTGCGGGACCGCGTCGAGAAGCTTTTTGGTATAGGGGTTCTGCGGGCGACTGACCATCGCGTCGGCGTCACCGCCTTCGACGAACCGGCCCTGTTTGATTACCAGGATGCGATCCGACATCAACCTGGCTACGCCGAGATCGTGGGTGATGAGCAGCATCCCGATGCCGGTCGACTCCTGCAGTTCCAGGAGCAGATCGAGGATGCTGGCCTGCACGGTGACATCGAGGGCGCTGGTCGGTTCGTCTGCGACGATAAGTTCCGGGCTCGCGGCAAGAGCGCCGGCGATCAGCACCCTTTGCATCATGCCGCCGGACAGCTGGTGTGGGTACTTCGTCAGTTGCGTCTGTGGCCGGGGGATGCGGACCTGCTCGAGAAGTTCTATGCACCGCTGCACCTGGTTGGCCTTGCCGCGAACCCCGCTGTGCGCCACAGCTTCCCGTAGTTGAGTGCCGATGGTGTGCACCGGGGACAACGCGGTCATCGGATCCTGCGGCACCAGCGCGATGTGCTGACCGCGGACCTTGCGAAGCGCTTTGTGGTCACCGAGGATGTCGGTGCCTTTGAAGCGCACGCGCCCCGACTGCACCGCAACATCCTCCGGGAGCAGACCGAGAATGCCCATGGCCGTTGTGGACTTGCCGGAGCCGGATTCGCCGATGATCGTGACGGTTTCGCCGGCGTGAATCTCGAACGTGACCCCGTCGACGGCACGCACTACGCCGGTGTCCGTCACCAACTCGATCTGCAGATCGTCGACACGTAAGAGTGCCTCACTCAGCACGGGTTCGGTCATCTCACTTGTCCTTCCGGCCGAAGAGCTTGCCAATGACTGCTCGGGCACCTGAACCCGCCGGCCGGTCGCGCAGACCGTCACCCAACAGGTTCACCCCGACCACCAGGACCACGATCATCAAACCGGTGAGGGTGATGATCCACCACGACGTGGTGATGTAGTCCTGGCCGTCGGCGATGATGCGACCCCACGTCGCGAACGGGCGCTGCGGCCCGGCACCGAGGTAGCTCAGCGCCGATTCCAGCAGCACCGCCTGCGCCAGAAGGAGCAGTACGACGAGCGAGATCTGCTTGATCACGTTCGGGACGACGTGTCGGACCAGGATTGCAAGGTTGCGCAGCCCGAGCACGCGCGCTGCGGCGACGTACGGCTTTTCGCGTTCGACGAGCACGAGTGAGCGTGTCAGGCGGGCGATTTCGGGCCACTGCGCGATGGCGATGACGAAGGTGATGACGGGAATGGACGGGCCGAACAGCGCGACGACGAGCAGCAGCATCATCAACAACGGCAATGACAGTTGCGCTTCGAGGAACCGGGAGACGACAACGTCGACCCACTTCCCGTAGTAGCCTGCGGCGCTACCCAGGACGACCCCGATGATGCCGGAGACGATGACGGCGAGGATGCCGATCATCAGTGACACCTGGCCGCCGTGCAGGATGCGTGACAGCAGGTCGCGGCCCAGCTGGTCGGTGCCGAACAGGTGTCCCGCCGTCAAGGGTGGGAGCCGTCGGTTGGCCAGGTCTGTCGCATTCGGGTCGTCGAGCGGGAGTACCTGTGCCAGCGCGACCGGGAGCAGGACGAGCAGCGTGCAGAACGCGCCCACGCCGATCTTGATCTGGCTGTCCCGGGAGCGGCGGCTGGCGCCCGCCCCCGCGAGGATCTTCGCGGTGACGGCGCTCGGCCGGGGTTGCGCGGGCGGCTCGATGACCGTCGTGCTTCGCGGAGTCCCCGCAAGATCATTGGTGAAGGCCATCAGCTGCTGCCCTTTCCGAGGCGGACGCGCGGGTCCAGAAGCGGGTAACACAGGTCGACGATCAGCTGTACCAAGATCGTCAGTGCGGCAGTCACCAGAACGGTGGCCTGTATCAGTGGGTAGTCGCGGGTCTCCAGTGCCCGGACGACCAGCGAACCGACGCCGGGCCAAGCGAAGACCACCTCGACCACGACCACTCCGTTGAGCATGCCGGCGAATCGGGTGCCGAGCGCGGTCAGCACCGGTACCGACGAGTTGCGCATGGCGTACCGCCACGTCAGCGCGCGTTCCGTGACCCCGCGCGAGCGGGCGACCGTCGCATAGGGAGAGGCCATGGCCGCCACCATCTCTCGGCGTACCAGGCGAGAGATCAGGGCGATCTGCAGGATCGCGATGGTGACCGTCGGGAGGATCAGTGCCGACCAGGTCGTGAAGCCGGCAGCCGGGAGGATCGGGAGCAGGACGGCGAAGATCGTGACGAGCATGAGCCCGCTCCAGAACTCTGGCATCGACTGGCCGCCGATGGACAGCACGTTCGCGGCAAGCTCGCGACGGGTGTCGGCGTGGCGGGCCATCCACACTCCCAACGGGATAGCGAGCAGGATCGTCAGGATGATGGCGGACAGTGCCAGAGTGATCGTGTAGGGCAGACGTTCGAGGACCACATCTAAAGCGGGTGCCTGGAAGGAGTACGACGTACCGAGGTCAAGGTGCAGCAGATCCCCGAGATAGATGAAGTACTGCGCTACCACGGACTTGTCCAGCCCCATACTCACCCGGATCTTGGCGAGGTCCTCGGTACTGGCCAGTGGACCGGCCAGTGCGTAGGCCGGATCGCCGGGTGCCAGACGGATGAGCACGAAAACCGTGGTGAGCGTCAGGAAGATGGTCAACACGCTTTGCGCAAGTCGCTTCACGACGTAGACGGCGGTCGGGTTGACCCGCCGCTTGCTTGTGCTCGAGGAGGGGGAGGGCCGGGTGTCGGGGCGGCTGTCGACGAGGGTCATGGCTCAGGCCTCCAGTCGGACGTTGCCGAGGTTGTATGAATTGATGGGCGTCAGTTCGACGTTGAGAACCCGAGTTCGTTTGGCCAGCATCGCATTCGGGACGAAGCTCCACAGGCACGGCCAGGTGTTCCAGATGTCCACCTGTGCTTCGTCGAGCAGTGCGGTCCGTCGCGCGGGATCGGGCTCGGCCGACGCTGCTTCGATCTTGGCGGTGATGGCGGGGAAGATGTAGCCGTGGTAGGTGTCGCGGGTCTTCTCTTTCTCGGCGGTGCCCGCGTACATGCCCTGGATGGTGGTCAGCGCGAGTCCGGTCTGGTTGCCGTAGCCGTTGCCGAGCACATCCCAGTCGCCCGTCTTACCCTGGCGCCATGACGAGATGTCTCCGCCCGGCTCGAACTGCTGGAGCCGGGCGCGGACTCCGATGTCCTTCATCATCTGCACCACGGATTCCATGACGGAGACGTCATTGGTGAATTCGCCTGTCTCCCAGATGAAGGTGAGCTCGAGATCCTTGACACCTTCGGCGTCGAGCATTTGGCGGGCGCGGCGCGGGTCGAACTGATAGTTGCCGGTTTTGGCGAATCCGTCGAGAGTGAACGGCGCAGGTCCGGTAGCCGAGGTCGCTGAACCGATGAGTACGTCGCGCGCGAGGGCCTCGCCGTCGACCGCGTAGGTAAGTGCCTCGCGGACTCGGGGATTGGCGAGCGGGTGTCCCGGTGGTTTCCGGAAGTTGAAGAACAGCTGATTGATTCGTGTGCTGGGCACGGTTTCGATCTGTACACCAGGCAAATCTGACAGTTGCTCAGCCGAGTTCGGGCTGATCGAGTCGATCACGTCGACCTCGCCGGATCGCAACGCGACGACCCGCGCCGCCTCTTCGGGGATGAACCGGACCTGCACCTGCTGCACACCTGGTGGATTTCCCCAGTACTTGCTGTTCGCGGTGAGTCGGTAATCGCCTGTGCCACGTGATGATTCGGTGACGACGAACGGGCCCGATCCGATACCCGAGTACAGCTCGCTTGGTTGGTTCGCCGCGGCCGGGGTGATCAGGATGTTCGACATCAGCGAAGGTAGCACCGGCAGCGGCGCACTGGTGCGCAGTACGAATGTGCGGTCATCAAGCGGAATGACCTGGGGCCATTCCGGGAACTGCGGGGCCACAAAGGATCCGCTGACTTGCTGATACATCTCCATCGCCACCCGCAGGTCGTCGATCCTGACCGGGCTGCCGTCGGAGTAGCGGACCCCGTCCCGCAGCCGGACGGTCCATTCGGTGTCCGAGGTGGGTTCGAAGCGGTCGGCCAGGACCAGTTGCGGCTTGAGGTCGTCGCCGATGCGGGTGAGGCCCTGACGGACCCCGCGCTGGGGTGTGACGGCGGCGTCGAACTGGTTGAGCTTGTTGTCGAGACTCACCAGCGACCGGTTCAGTGCGAGAACCAGCGTGTCCGCCGACGGCTTACCGGTTGGGCCGGCACACGCTGCGGTGGAACCGAGCAGAACTGCGCCCCCGGCCAGGGCGCTGAACTGGATGAACGAGCGTCGCGACAATGCGGGCGCCCGCAGACGAGGTGTGCTCATGTCAGTGTCCTTCACGCGTCGTCCCTCAAGCTGCGTCCTTCATCGGTCGTTCTTCGAGCGTTGTTCTTCCAGCGCGGTCGTGTGTATCCGTAAGGCGCAGTGCGGTGAGGCCACCCCCTATCGCGCCTAGGCTTGTAACTCAGCTCACAATGACACTATTGCGCGATTCGCGCAAGTACCGTAACTTCGATTGCGCGGAACACGCACAAATCCTGCACCGGTTCGAGGGAGAGGAGGTCCCCGTGGAACCCATTCTGATCTTCGCGGACGACCTCTCCGGGGCAGCCGAGGCCGCTGCGGGCTTCCTCGGCAGGGGGGTGTCACTGCAGGTCCAGCTCACTCCAGTGCCCACATCGGCCGACGTGACGGTGATCGACCTGCACAACCGCCGGGATTCGGTCGGCACCCGGGCGCGAACTCGAGCCGTGCTCGGCGCGTTTCACATCGCTGGATCTCAGCGCGTCCTTGTCAAGATCGACTCCCTGCTCCGGGGGAACATCGCGACCACACTGGAGTCGTTGACGCACACCGGACGCCCGATCGTGCTGGCGGCCGGCAATCCGGTGCTGAATCGCACGATCGTGGGTGGTGCTCCATTCGTCGGGGGTGTTCCGTTGCACGAGACGAACCTGTGGCACGCGGAGACACTGTCTGCACCCCGACATCTTGCCGAGGTGATCGGCGACGTGCGCGATATCCGCATCTGTGATGTGACGTCCGACGCCGACCTCGATGCCGTTGTGGCAGAAGCGGAGCCGGACGCCATCCTGGTGGGGACCGGGGCATTGACCGCCGCGGTCGCCCGATCGTTGCCAGTGGGCTCCCGGCAGAGCGGAGTGCCGACCGGAAGCCGGGCGGTATTCGTAGTCGGCACAGCCGATTCCGCTGCACATCACCAGTTGGCGGCACTCGCCGCGGCGGGCATCCCGATTCACTCCTTGGATAGCGACGACCTTCTCGACGGGACAGCGGCCGTGGAGGTTCCAACGGAATCCATCGCGCTCGCGATCACCGGGCCGGTTCGCCCCGCCGACGCGCATCGTCTGGTCGCCGCGCTCGCCGACACCGCTGTCGGCCTGGTCGACGACGCGACCGATCTGGTCCTCACCGGCGGCGAGACCGCCCGTGCCGTTCTAGACCGTCTCGGCGTCCACGCACTCGAGCCCATCCACGAAATCCACACGGGCGCAATCATGTCCGTTACTCCCGCCGGTAGTCGCGTCGTGACCCGACCGGGCAGCTTCGGCGGTCGCGAATCGCTTACGACAATCCTGCGCCACCTTCAACCGAGCCAACTCCGATCCCGCCACAGTGAGGCACAACCCATGTCAGAGAACCTTCCGTACGTCGCTCTCACGATGGGAGACGGTGCCGGAATCGGACCCGAGGTGATCGTTCCCGCGCTGCTCGACCCTCAGGTCGCCTCGTGGTGTCGTCCCGTGGTCATCGGTGATGCGGCCCGGCTGCGCCGCGCGGCCGGGGTCCTGGGGTTGGCACCGGAAATCGGATCGGTCGAGCATATTTCGGATGCGGTGTTCGTTCCCGGGCGCATCAACGTGATCGACCTCAACCTGCTGCCCGAAGATCTGGCCTGGGGCGAGCTGTCCGCCGTTGCCGGTCACGCAGCCTACGAATACATCAGGGTGGCAAGCGAACTCGCTGTCAACGGTCAGGTTCAGGCGATCTGCACCGCGCCACTGAACAAAGAAGCACTACATGCCGCCGGCCATATCTTCCCGGGACACACCGAACTGCTCGCGCACCTGACCGGAATCGAGGAGGTGTCGATGATGCTGTCGACGCCCAAACTCAAGGTCATCCACGTCACGACGCACATCGGATTGCTCGACGCGGTCGCCAAGATCGAGCCAGGACTCGTCGAGCGCACCATCCGGCGTGGCAACGATGCGCTGGTCCGCTCGGGCAACGCGCACCCGAAGATCGGTGTGTGCGGAATCAACCCGCACGCCGGTGAGAACGGTCTGTTCGGCTACGGCGAGGAGGATCAGAAGATCGTGCCCGCGCTTGAGGTGCTGCGCGCCGACGGTATCGACGTCCACGGACCGTTGCCCGCCGACACCGCGTTCTTCCTCGCCGGCCGCGGTGACTACGACCTCATCGTGGCGATGTACCACGACCAGGGGCATGGTCCGGTGAAAGTGCTGGGCATCGAGGCCGGGGTCAACATCACCGTCGGCCTGCCGGTCATCCGCACGTCGGTCGACCACGGAACGGCATTCGACATTGCGGGCAAGGGAATTGCCGAGCCCGGTAGCATGGTCGAGGCTCTGAGACAGGCGGCGGAACTGGCGACGAGCACTGCTGTCGTGAACTAGCCGGCTGAACTAGGGAGGGGCATGGCGGTCCGGGAATCGCAGGTCAGGCGAGCGGAAATCGTCCGCCTCGCAAAGACCACTGGGCTGGCAGGGGTTGACGACCTTTCCGACCAGTTCGGTGTGACCGCATCGACCATCCGCCGAGATCTCGCGCAACTCACTGCCGAAGGCTTACTCGCCCGGACCTACGGCGGTGCGATCGCCGTGCAACCGCATCCCGAATCCTCACTGCGGCAGCGGGCCGTCGAGGACTACGAAGTCAAACGTCTGATCGCGAAATGGGCTGCTAGCCAAGTGAAGTCGGGTGAGACTATTTTGCTCGACGCCGGCACCACGGTCGGGGCGATGGCGGAGTTCCTCCGCGAGCTCGAGTCGCTGACCGTCGTGACCGCCGGGCTGACGGCACTGGCTGCGCTCGCCGACGCCGACCAGGTGCGTGTCGAATGTCTCGGTGGCACACTGCGACACCTCAGCCAGGGGTTCGTCGGACCTCTCGCGGAGGCGAATCTGGCTCGGCTCTCCTTCGATCGGGCATTCCTGGGTGCGGACTCGGTCACCGCCGACCGTGGAATCTGCGAAGCCGAGCTCGGGCAGACCCGGCTCAAGGAATTGATGATGGAGCGGGCCGGCGACGTCTATGTCCTGGCCCACGCCGCGAAGCTGGGTGAGCGTCTTTTCCATGCCTGGGCGCCGCTGCCGTCCGGGGTCACCCTGGTGACTGACTCCTCGGTTTCCGCCGAGCAGCTGGCTCCCTTCGCGCAGGCCGGTATCCACGTTGTGACGGTGTGAGCCCGGCCTGCACGTCGCGCCCGCATTAGGGCTCGGTCGGCTCCTCGGCCAGCGCCTTGGCCAGCACTGGCACGGTGAGGTCGCGCTGCCACTGCCGGGCCCCGGCGTCGCTCAGGAACGCCGCTATCGCTGCGGCCGGGTTCTCGGTGGGCGTCCAGTCCCAGCACAGGCGTCGCACGAGTTCGGGGGAGAGCAGGTTCTCTGTCGGCACCGTGACCGACGCGGACAACGCAGACAGCGCGGTACGCGCAGCCTCCAGGCGCGCCGCGGCCTCGGGTTTGCGCTTACTCCAGCGCACCGCCGGCGGCGGACCTGTTTGCGGTTCGGAGACCTCTGGCGGATCCGGGGTGATCCTGGCTGCGGCGAGGGCATCCAGCCACACCTGCGCACTGCGGCGTTGTTTACTGCCTCCGAAGATCGGCAGTTTGGTCAGGGCCTCGACGGTGGTGGGATCGGCCTGCGCGGCGTCGATGATCGCTGAGTCGGGCAGGATGCGGCCCGGGGCGATATCGCGACGGCGGGCGATGAGGTCACGCACCGTCCACAGTTCGCGAACCGCGGCCAGCGTCTTACGGTTGCGCACCTTGTGGATGCCTGAGGTGCGTCGCCACCGGTCGCGACGGGTCGGCTGGGCTTCGTAGGTTCGCAGGTGCTCGAATTCCTGGGCCGCCCACTCGGTTTTGCCCTGCCGCTCCAGCTCCGCCGCGACCGCATCGCGTAGTTCGACCAGCACTTCGACGTCCAGCGCCGCGTAGTTCAGCCATGCGTCGGGCAGCGGACGCTTAGACCAGTCGGCCGCGCCGTGGCCCTTGGCCAGACCGAGGCCGAGTAGGCGTTGCACCATCGCGGCCAGGTTCACCCGGTCGAACCCGGCCAGGCGCCCGGCCAACTCGGTGTCATAAAGCGCGGGCGGCCGCATGCCGACCTCGGCGAGGCAGGGAAGATCCTGGTCGGCGGCATGCAGAATCCACTCGTCCTGGTCCAGTACGTCGGCGATCGGCCGTAGCACCGTCACCGGGTCACCGCCGTCGCCCACGGGATCGATCAGGACCGTGCCCGCGCCGGCCCGGCGGATCTGGATCAGATAGGCGCGGTTGGAGTACCGGAAACCCGACGCGCGTTCGGCGTCCACCGCGAAGGCGCCGCTACCGCCACCCAGAAACTCCGCGGCCTGGGCAATCTCGTATGCGGTGACCGACACCTCGGGCACCCCGTCGGCGGGCGCCGTCAGGGGGATGGGCTCAGGCTCGGCTGGCTCGAGCTCTGGTTCGGATTCAGGGCCGACTTCCGACATCTCAGGCGCGCGACCGCGTACCGAGGTTGGTGACCCCGACCGGCGGTAGACCAGCGGCGTGTTCGAGTACTTCACAAAAGGCCTGCACGTGGGTCCCCAGATCCGGTGTCGTCGCAGTCCAGGACGCGCGCAGTTCGAGCTGATGCGCCCGCGGCGGCCCGGAAATATCGCCGTAGCGAACCGATGTCGTTGCCGTGACGGTGCCGCCGAGCGCGGTGACATGCTCCGAGCGTGATTCCAGTGCCTCGATGAGCCAGCTCCAGGCCACCTCGGGGAGCAACGGATCGATGGCCTCGGTGGAATCCAGATCAGCCTGGATGTAGGCCACCAATCGCATGGTGCCGTCCCACGCGTCGGAACCGTCGGGATCGTGTAGCAGGATCAACCGGCCGAAGGCGTCCCCGTCGGATTGTTCGGGCACGACGGTGGGGTCGGCGTGCTTGACCTCGGCGCCGACGGCGTAGCTGAAGGGCGCGAGCCGCTGTGGCGGGCGGATCGGGCCGACCTCGATCTCCGCGCGTACGGTGGCAGCATTCATCGCAGCTACCGCGGCGCGGAATTCAGCCGGTTCGGCAGACGTCACAATTTGTGACGGTAGCCCTAACGGTGCAGCTACTAGTGCAGGCGCGCCGCTTGTGTCGGCATGGCAGCATTGGATGCGATGAATACCCGTCGCGAGCTGTCCGATTCTGCCTACCTCGCCGCCGCAGCCGGCCGCAAACCCGTCCACACCCCGGTTTGGTTCATGCGACAGGCAGGCCGGTCGCTTCCGGAGTACCGGGCCCTGCGTGCCAAGAACACCATGATGCAGGCCTGCTTCGACGCCGAGCTGATCTGCGAGATCACCCTGCAGCCGATCCGCCGACATCACGTCGATGCTGCCATCCTGTTCTCCGATATCGTCGTGCCGCTGCGCGGGGCGGGGATCGACGTGGACATCGTGCCCGACGTAGGGCCGGTCATCGCCCATCCGATTCGTACCGCCGCCGACGTGGCTGCGATCAAACCCCTTGATCCGCAGCATGTTTCGCCAGTCGCGGAGGCGATCAGTCTGCTGGTGTCCGCGCTCGGCGACGTACCGTTGATCGGATTCGCGGGCGCCCCGTTCACGCTGGCGTCCTATCTCGTCGAAGGTGGCCCCAGCAAGCACCACGAGCGCACCAAGGCGATGATGCTCGGTGAACCCGCGATCTGGCACGCGCTGATGACGGCGCTGACCGATATCACCATCGGCTTCCTGCAGGTGCAGCTCGCCGCCGGCGTGGATGCCGTCCAGGTGTTCGATTCCTGGGCGGGCACCCTGTCGCTGGCCGATTACCGCACCTTCGTGCTGCCGCATTCCACCCGGGTGTTCGCCACGCTGGCCGGCGCCGGTGTGCCGATGACGCACTTCGGCGTCGGCACCGCCGAGCTGCTCGGCGCGATGTCCGAGGCGCTCGGTGACCACGCTCCCGCGGTGGTCGGGGTGGATTGGCGTACCTCGCTGACCGACGCGGCCGGCCGCGTGCCCGCGGGGCGGGCGTTGCAGGGCAATCTCGATCCGGTGGTGCTGTTGACGGAGTGGGCGGTTGCCGAGCGCAGCGCCCGTTCGGTTGTCGAGGATGGTCGTCGCGCGGTCGACGCGGGTGCGGCCGGACATATCTTCAATCTCGGCCACGGTGTGCTGCCCGCTACCGATCCCGGTCTGCTCACTGACTTGGTGGCATTGGTGCATTCGTTGTGAAATCCGACGGCAACCCCACCTACTCCATTGTGGGGGGCGGTATCTCGGGTCTGGTTGCCGCCTACCGGTTACGCAGCATCGTCGGCGACGATGCAGTGATCACCCTGTTCGACCCGGCCGACCGGCTCGGCGGGATTCTGCGTACCGAACGGATCGCCGGCCAGCCGATGGATCTCGGGGCCGAAGCGTTCGTCGTGCGCAGGCCCGAGGTGCCCGCGCTGCTGCGTGAACTGGGCCTGGCCGGCCGGCAGGTCGGTACTACTGGCGTGCGGCCGCTGCTGTACAGCCAGAGCCGCCTGCACGCGCTGCCGGCGGAGACCGTCAATGGGATCCCCAGCTCGGCGGCGTCGATGGCCGGGCTGGTCGATGACCAGACCCTGAGCCGGATGGCTGTCGAACCATCGCGCCCGCTGCAGTGGCTGCGCGGGTCCGACCCGGCGGTGGCCCAGCTGGTCGATGACCGGTTCGGTGCCCAGGTCGTCGCGCGTTCGGTCGATCCGATGCTGTCCGGGGTGTACGCCGGGTCCGCTGCGACCATCGGCCTGCGTTCAGCTGTTCCGACGGTGGCCGTGGCACTCGACCAGGGCGCCACCAGCCTGACCGACGCGGTGCGGGCCGCCTTGCCCCCTTCGTCGGGGGCCCCGGTCTTCGGTGCCATCGACGGCGGCTACGAGGTGCTGATCCGGGAGCTGGTGGTGCAGAGCGGTATCCGGTGGGTCGGCACCGGGATCGAGCACCTCGCCCACGACAGCAACGGCTGGGCGCTGCGTGACGACGAAGGTGCGCACTGGCGCGCCGACGCGGTGATCCTGGCGCTGCCGGCCCCCCGGCTGGCTCGGTTGGTGGGCTCGATCGCTCCCCGTACCGCGGCCGCGGCGAGCCGCATCACCACCGCGTCGTCGGCGGTCGTGGCGTTGGCCGTCCCGGGTGGGACACCGCTGCCGTCGCGTTCCGGTGTGCTGGTTGCCAGCGGAGAACGCTTGAACGCCAAGGCAATCACACTCTCGACGCGCAAGTGGGGCCGCGGCGGCAATGCGGAGTTGCTGCGGCTGTCCTTCGGCCGTTTCGGTGACCGGATCGCCCGCGACACCTCCGACGAGGAGTTGCTCGCGTGGTCGGTCCGTGACCTGTCCACGGTCTTCGGCGTCGACGTCGAGCCACTGGATGTGGGGGTGCACCGCTGGCTCGATGCCATGCCGCAGTACGGGCCCGGGCATGCCGAGCTGGTCGCGGAACTGCGCGCCGGGTTGCCGCCGACGCTTGCCGTCGCCGGTAACTATCTCGACGGGATCGGGGTGCCGGCCTGCGTGGGCGTGGCGGGTCGGGCGGCTGCGGAGGTGGCGCGGATGCTGGGTGCGGACGGGATGGCACGATAGAGGTATGGCCAAGCTCGACTATGACGCGCTCAACTCAATGACCAGATACATGATGATCTCGGTGTTTTCGGTACAGCCCGAGGCGTTGGGTGAGGATCGCACTGCCGTCATCGACGACATCGCGACTTTCCTCAAGCAGCAGGAAGAGGGCGGCGTCACGGTGCGCGGCCTCTACGACGTCGCCGGTTTCCGCGCCGACGCTGATTTCATGATGTGGACCCACGCCGAGCGGGTCGAGGATCTGCAGGCGACATACCGCGATTTCCGTCGGACGTCGCTGGGCCGGGTCAGCGATCCGGTGTGGAGCACGGTCGCCCTGCACCGGCCCGCCGAGTTCAACAAGAGCCATGTACCGGCGTTCATCGCAGGTGAGGAGCCCGGCGACTACATCTGTGTCTACCCGTTCGTCCGTTCGCTGGAGTGGTACCTGCTGCCCGATGACGAGCGCCGCAAGATGCTCGTCGAACACGGCATGGCGGGCCGCGAATACCCCGATGTCCGCGCCAACACGGTGCCGGCGTTCGCGCTCGGCGACTACGAGTGGATCCTGGCGTTCGAGGGACCGGATCTCGGCCGCATCGTCGAGCTGATGTGGAAGCTGCGCTACACCGACGCGCGGCGCCATGTGCGTGAGGAGATCCCGTTCTTCACCGGCCCGCGGGTCGGCGTCGAGCAGCTGGTCTCCGCTCTTCCGTGAGCCCAGCTCTTCCGTATTTACTCGGCCGGGACCAGCTTCAGTGAGATGGAATTGATGCAGTAGCGCTGGTCGGTCGGGGTGGGATATCCCTCACCGGTGAAGACGTGGCCGAGGTGGCTGTGGCAGTTGGCGCACAGCACCTCGACGCGGCGCATGCCGTGCGAGTCGTCGGGGCGCAGGATCACCGCATCGGAATGCGACGGGTCGAAAAACGACGGCCATCCGCAGTGCGAACTGAACTTCTCTGAGCTGCGGAACAATTCGGCCCCACACGCCCGGCAGTCGTAGACACCTTCGGTCTTGGTGTCGGTGTACTCGCCGACCCCTGCCGGCTCGGTACCGGCCTGACGCAGCACAGCGAACTCAGCGGGGGTGAGCTTCTCGCGCCACTGGTCGTCGGTCAGCGTTACCTTCGGGCTGGGTATCCCTGACGTTTCGGAAGTCATGCTCCTACGCTAGCGCGCGGCTCCTGCGGAGTCATCCACGGCGGATCGATACCGTCGTCGAGGCGCCCGTCGGCCTTGGCGTCGAGATAGCGGAAGTACAGCACCACGAACGCCACGATCAGCAGCAGCGACCAGCCGTAGGTGACTTTCAGGTACTCGAGGTACCGCCCGAATGACGGCCAGCGCCACAGCAGCCAGCGATCGGCTGTCAGGAAGCCGTATACGGCCAGCCAGGCCGGCCAGTTCCGGAGCACCGAATTGCGTAGCACCACGGTCATCAGGAACGGGAACAGCATCATCGAGTAGTAGCCCTGGGCCAGCGACAGCACCAGCCAGGATGCGGTCAGCAGCACACCCGAAGATGTCAGCATCCAGAAGAACGGATCGCGGACGCGGTAGTAGCGGTACAGCAGCCACAGAGTCGCGATGGCCAGCAGCGCGAATCCGAGGCGCAGCACGATGATCAGCCATGTCGGCAGGCCGTAATAGACACCGTTGCCCTGGATCGAGCTGTTGAAGTAGTCCCGTACACCCAGGATGTAGGGCACGGTGCGGGTGACGAAGTTCATCGGATCGGAGACCAGGGGCCAGGCCACCACGTTGAAGACGAGCGGCACCGCCACGGCGGTGACCAGAGGTCGCCACTGCCGGTTCAGTAGCGGGATCACCAGTAGTGGCGCGAGCACCGGCTTGACCACCAGGGTCAGGCCGATTGCGGCGCCCGCCCACCACTGATGTTTGGTCTCACCGTCCAGCAGCCAGCGGAAGAACACCACTTCCATCAGCAGGATGCAGCCGTTGATATTGGTGAAAACCAGCGTGTTGGTCACTGATTCGGTGATGAACATCGCGGCCAGCAGGGCGGGCAGAGCCACCGAGGACAGCGGGAACCCGAAGAGCTTCACCAGCAGGCACGCAGCGAGGATCATGGCGATGGTGTTGAAGGCCACGAACCAGTTGTGCGACGCGAACACCGGCAGATAGCCGAACGGGGCCATCAGCAGGGTGCCGCCGGGCGGGTACAGGTAGTGCGGATCGACGTAGTCGAAGTGCTCGTTGTAGATGTCCCAGCCCATTTTGAAGTTGATCACCGCGCGGTAGACCGGGCCGAAGTCATCGGTGATGTAGCCGTTGGTCGACAGGATGTAGCTGCGGTGGATCACCGACATGATGGCCAGCGGCCACAGCGCGGAGCGCAGGATCGTCGCAGTGCTGGGCGCACTGGTTCGGGGTGCGAAGAGGCGCAGCACGGACCAGTGCAGGCCAGAGGAACCGGAATCAGCAGCCGCCACGGCAGCACCGTACACCGATAGCCTTGACAGGTGTTTCAGGCGGGGCAGTACGTGTCGGTGTCCGGGGTTTTACCGCTGTCGAGGTAGCCGAGCAGCGGCGGCATGGAGCACCCGGTGTAGATGCTGGCGCCGTGGCCGATGCCCTGCCACATCACCCGTTTGCTGTTGGAACCGGCGTTGATGATGATGGCTGCGGTGGCGGCGACGCCCTCGGAGCCCACGATCGGATCGTTCTGAACGCCGAGCACCAGGACGCCGACCTTGAGGTTCTTCGGTGCGTCCGGTGCGGTGCCGCTGGGCCAGTTCAGGCATTTGACCAGGTTCAGCGCGGCGACGGTACCGAATTGCGGGTACAGCTTGCCCCAGGCCACCACGAGCTCGCGGACCCGGTCGGGGGTCGGGCGATTCAGCGAATCGCTGCACCGGTTGATGAACTGACCGTCGGTCTGCTGCATCGCGTCGGCCTGGTCGATGAGGTTGTTGAGCAGGTTGTCGTCACCGTTGCGGGCGGCCGCCAGGGCGCTCGCCAGGCGAGCGGTGTTCGTCGCCCGGTCACCGTCGGGGTAGCCGAGGGCGGTGACGATCGCGTTGACCAGTGCGGCCACTGACTGCCCGCCGGGGCCGTTACCGCTGCGGGCGGCCGCCAGCAGCGCGTCGACGGCGCCCTTGGGATCGGGGCCCAGTGGGCAGTTCGTCGCCGCACATTGGGTGGCGAACGCGTCCAGCGCGGCCTGCTGGCCCTTGACCTGCTGTTCGGCGGCGGCCTCGGCGCTGACTCCCAGGGCTACCGGTGAGTCGAGGATCAGCCTGGCCACTTTGTCGGGATGTGAACCGGCGTAGGACATGGCGACCTGGCTGCCGTTGCCGATACCGATGAGCGCCAGCGCCGGAACATCCCAGATGCTGCGCAGTTTCTCGATGTCCTCGGCGGAGTGGGCGTTGTCGTAGGCCGAGTCGCCGGGGGCGATGGTGTCGGTGCAGTTGGTGGTCGCGGTCATGGTGACGGCACCCAGATTGGCGACCGGGTCGTCACCGGACTCGAATTGGGCCTGGTCGCGCATCTCCTGGCGGTCGAAGGCGTCTCGGCAGTCCACTGCGCTGGACATCCCCATCCCGCGCCGGTCGACGGCGACGATCGGATGTGATTTGAGGATGTCGGCACCGGACCGGGTCAGCCACACCGGCAGCTGTACCGAGGTGGGGAGGTCGGATCCGGTGGTCAGTACCAGGGGACCGGCGTCGGGAGGCGTCTGTACCGAGCGGGCCCGCACGACACCGATGGTCACCGTTCCGGTGGCCCCGTTGATGGGATCGAGGTCGGCGTCGTACGTCGCGCACTCCATCGTGATGCCGGGCGGGGCGGGCAGCGCGGCGTCACTGAAGACCCGTGATGTGCAGTCCCGCCACGACAGGTCGTGGCCGTCGGCGGGCGCGGCGATCGGTGGCGGGCCGTTCGGCGGGGGAGCCGACGTGCTCGGGCCACCGCCGCTGTGTCCGTTGTCGACGGCGAATTGCGGGTTGGCGGCCAGGCCGGGGGCGCAGCCGGCCAGCAGCGCGCTGACCGACAGCAGGATGGTGGCGAACTGGGCCCGGCGACTCATGCAGCCCACAGTAGCGATAGCCGACGCCAGGTCCCGACAGCCATTTGGCGAGTCATTCGCCCCGGCCGCTCGACGAGCGATGCGGAGAAGTCGGGCTAGTGGGCAACGTAACGGCTGTACAGATATCCACTGTCGTCGGCGAGCAGATGCGCCCGACGGAGTTTGGTGGTGATCGCGCTGGTCGCCTTGGCGATCCGGCCGCCGTCGCCTCCGACGATCACCGGCGCGATCGTCAGGCACAGCTCGTCGATCAGGTCGTTCTCGATGAAGGTGCCCAGCAGGCTGGGGCCGCCTTCGGTCAGGACGCGGGTGAGCTTGCGCGCTGCCAGCAGCTCGAGCATCGTGGCGGTGTCGAGGCTGGCCGGGTCGGGGCCGGAGCAGTCGATGACCTCGGCGAGGCCGTGCAGTCGGTCGCGGGTGTCGGCGGCGGCGGCGGTACAGGTCAACACCAGCGGCGGTACCTCGGTCTGGGTGAAGACCTTGGTGTCGCGGTCGAGATGCCCGGATTGGGTGACGATCGCGATCGGCGGGATCTCGGCTTGCCCGCGGGCCTGCCGGTTCTGCCGCTGCGTGACGCTGAGTTGTGCACCCGCATAGTTCTCGGCCCGCACGGTGCCCGCGCCGACGACGATGACGTCGGCCAGCTCACGCATCAACCGGAACAGGGCCCGGTCACCGGGACCGCCCAGCCCGCCGGACTTGCCGTCGACGCTGGCGCTGCCGTCGAGCGTGCTGATGAAGTTGGCGCGCACGCAGCAGCGGGAGATGTCGGCCGGATACTCGTAGAGCTCGGGGAGACGGGATTCGTCGACGGTGTCGGCTGTCCCCAGGAGTGTGAGCTGTGTCCCAGCGGTGGGTTCGGCCATAAGAACGATTGCAGCACGTCGCTACAGTGCGTGCATGGACGCCCCCACCTCCGCGCCCGGTGGCGGCGCGGTCGCCCATCTGACCGATCGCAAGCCCACGGTGTCTCCAGAGCGGCTGATCGCTCAACTCAACCCCCCGCCGACGTTCACTGACGTCAGCTTCGCGACGTACCGTCCCGACCCGAACGAGCCGAGCCAGGCCGCCGCGGTCGAGTCCTGCCGGACGTTCTGTGCACAGGCCGTCGAACGTCGCGCCGGGAAGAAGAAGCTGTTCGGTAAGCGCGAGGTGCTGCCAGGGGTGGGGCTGTACCTCGACGGCGGGTTCGGTGTCGGCAAGACCCACCTGCTGGCGTCGATCTACTACACGTTGGCCGGCTCCGGCGACGGGGTGGCGTCTGGTCCCGCGGCGTTCGCGACCTTCGGTGAGCTGACGCAGCTGGCCGGCGTCTTCGGGTTCGTCGAGTGTATCGACCTGCTCTCGGAGTATGTGGTGGTGTGCATCGACGAGTTCGAGCTCGACGACCCGGGCAACACCACGCTGGTGTCCCGGATGTTGTCGCAGCTGGTGGAGCGCGGCGTGTCGATTGCGGCGACGTCGAACACCCTGCCCGAGCAGCTCGGCGAAGGCCGGTTCGCCGCGCAGGATTTCCTGCGTGAAATCAACACGCTGGCAAAGATTTTCACGACGGTGCGGATCGAGGGGCCTGACTACCGCCACCGCGGCCTGCCGCCAGCGCCCGAGCCGCTCACCGACGAGCAGGTCACCGAACTGGCCGCGGCGGTCCCCGGCGCCACCCTCGATGAGTTCGACGCGCTGTGCGCTCACCTGGCGACGATGCACCCCTCGCGCTATCAGGCACTCATCGAAGGGGTGACCGAAGTCTTTGTGACCGACGTGCACCAGATCGATGACCAGAGTGTGGCGCTGCGGCTGGTGTCGCTGACCGACCGCCTCTACGACGCGGGCATCCCGATCGTCGCTTCGGGCGCCAAGCTGGACACGATCTTCAGCGAGGAGATGCTCGCCGGCGGTTATCGGAAGAAGTATCTGCGGGCCACGTCGCGACTGCTCGCGCTGACGGCGGCGGGAATCCAGGCGTAGTCCCCCCGAGTAGACGCTTACTGCCCCCGACACACCGGGGCAGGGCGAGCTGCTAGGTCTGTTCGGCGTCGAGCAGCGGCCGCAGCATCACGAAATCCTGCTCGATGCCGGCACCAAGGCGGAACGTCTTGGTGCCACTGACCGCGAATCCGTGTTTGCCGTAGAACCGCTGGGCGCGCCGGTTCTGCTGGTTGACACCCAGCCACACACCGACCGCACCCGCTGCCGTTGCGTGGACCAGTGCGGCGCGCATCAGCGCCGCCGACACTGCGCCGCCGTGGCTGTCGGGCACGACGTACATCTTCGACAGTTCGACTGCGGGCCGCAGCGTCACCGCCGCCTGGACGTCGGGGTCGTCGGGAACGCCGTCGACGGTCATGGCGTAGCCCAGGATTCGGCTCTCGTTTCGGGCGATCAGCACCGCGCGTGTGGGGTCCGCAAGGTACTCGGCAAACCGCGCCGCCGACAGGGTGGTCGCGATGAATGCCGCGATGTCCTCGGGCCGGGCCGCGGCCGGACATGCCAGCGGGAAGGTGAGGGCGGCGACGTCTGCGAGTTCGGGAAGATCAGCGTGTTCGGCTGCGGTGACCTCGATGACCATCAGCGGACTCAGGGTAGCGGGGTGCCGGGTTCCCAGATGTTCCACTGCGCCAGATGCGTGCCTGAATGCGGTTCCAGGAGAACGACATTGGTGACGCCTGCGCGGTAAACCTGCCAGTAGACGGCGCCGTCGACGGTGGCTCCGTTCGGCACGTTGAGGAGCGCGGCCTGCAGCGCATCGGGAGCATCGTTGTTCTTGGGTGCGTAGGCGTCGGCGTACGGGGTTACCCCGTCGAAGCTGAAGGCCACCGCCATCGCGTACGGAGTCGGGACTTGCACCGCGTGGACGGTCACCGATGCGCGCCAGGGACCACCTTCGTTGCGCCAGCGTGGGGAGCCGGTGGGTGCGTAGCCCGGAGGCGGGTCGGTGGGCAACACGTCATGCACGGTGACGTCGGCGATGATGCCGCCGTAGTCGACGCGCAGGGTGTCGCCGAGCCGGCCGATCGCGGCTTCCGCCGACGCTGTGGGAGCCGGAGTCACCACAAAGGCGGCAATCGAGAGGGCTCCGATCAGGGTCGCAAACCAGCGGCGCATGTGACGCATGATGGCACACCGCCTATGACCCGCGGGCGGGTTGGCGCAACGAGACCGGTGACCGGGATAGAAGGAGCTCGTTGCTCAGGAGGTCCAGGGACCCGAGCCGCCGACCTTATCGATCGTGATGCGGGTCAGGTAACCAGCAGGCGAGCCCTCCGGCGGGAAGCCGGAGTCGGGACCGAGCATCACCGCGGCCAATTCGGTGAGCAACTCGGGGGCGCCGCCCTCGACGATGCGGGCTGTCCCGGTAATCGACAGATAGTCGGTGAGGACGCCAGGCTTGGGCGCGGCGACGATGGTCACCGAGACCCGCGGATCCTGGCGGACGTTGCGAACCTTCTTGTGCTCTTTGAGATGAGCGGTGACCAGTTCGTCGCCGTCGGGCGTCGACTGCAGCGCAAACCACACCACGCTGACCTGTGGGCTGCCGTCGGGGTTGAGGGTGACCAGGGTGCCGTCGGCACCGGATCCGATGAGGTCACGCGCGGAGTCGTTGAGCTTCATCTCCCCGAAAATACTCTCGACTGTCAGGCTGCACCTTCGAAGTCGAGCAGCGTGAGTTTGGTGGCGGCGCCGCCGGCGTACTGCCCGGGGGAGCCGTCGGAGCGGACCACCCGGTGGCAGGGAATCACGACGGGCAGCGGGTTGCGGGCACACGCGGTGCCGACGGCCCGGACTGCCTTGGGGCTGCCGACCGCGGCGGCGACCTCGGCGTAGGTTTCACGCTGCCCGTAACCGATAACGCGCAGATGTTCGATCACGGACCGTCGAAAGCCTTGTGCCAGGCGGAGATCCACCGCGATATCGAATCGGGTGCGCTGATGGGTGAAGTACTCGTCGAGTTGGCGGGCGGTGTCATCCAGCCGCGCCGGCGCCCGCAGAATGCGGGGGCTGACGGTGTCGGCCAGCATGGCCAGCACCGCGTCATGGCCCTCGACGGCGAATGCGACGCGGATCAGACCCTGATCTGTGCGGGCCAGTAGCAGGGCCCCGATCGGGGTGTCCACCGTCCGGTAGGCGATATCGAGTAGTCCCTCGGCGGCGGCGGCGAACTGCAGTTGGGTGTGCAGGCGATCCAAGATCGCCGATTCATCGGGGTTGGCGAACATGTTGGTGTTCATGGCGTTTGGTCCTTCGTGTAGAGCGCGCGCAGGTTTTTGATGCCGTCGGCGGCGGCACGGCGGGCGGCGTCGGGTGAGTTGCCGAGCAGCGTGGCGATATCGGCGAAGGGCAGGCCGGCGATGTGGTGATACGCCACGGCAAGGCGCTGTTTGTGGGGGAGTCGCGCGAGCGCTGGCCACAGGTCGGGGTCGCGGTCCGCCGGATCGGCGTGGGTGGCGGGCCGCTCGGGCAGTGTGTCGGTCGGGGCGGCGCGACGGGAGCGCGCACGGCCGACGTCAAGGGCGCGTCGGTGCGCGATCGTCACCAGCCAGGCCTCGACATTGGCGTCGGCAGGCAGGTCGGGATAGGCGCGCAGCGCGGACAGGAAGGTCTCCGACCAGGCCTCCTCGGCATCGTCGGGCCCGACGACGGCACGGCAGACCCGCAGCACGGTTCTTCCGTGCTCGGTCACGACATCTTCGAACGGACGCACCTTCACATCATGTAGACGTGGGCGGCGCCGCGTTTGTGAGGTCGGTCGGTGAGATTGTCAGTGATCGACTTCAGCCATCCCGGCGCCACTCTCGTTCGCGGGCATCTAGGCGTGCTTGGGATAGCCGCGCCGAACAGTGCGATCCAGAATGGCCAGCGTGGCCCTGATGGCCATCTCGGAGATCACGGGGAAGATCCCCGCGTCGCGCCACTTCTGGTCGATGTTCGACCAGTCGTAGAACGAGGTGACCACCGTGCTCTCGCCGTCGGTGGCCGGTTCCAGCCGGTAGCCGTATACGTGCCCGATCTGTGGCCGGATCTGTCCGAGGATCGTCCACGCGATCAGCGCGTCGGGCTCGAATTCGGTGATCTGAACCGTGACGTCGTAGCGGCCCAAATCCGGAAAATCGTTCAGCGCTTCGCGATCCATATGCACGACGAAGGAATCCCCGACTGCGGTCACGGGTGCCCCGTCAGCGTCCTGCAACATTCCGGAGGAATCGATCGCGACGTGGCCCTGCGGATCGCACAGAACCGCGAAAACGTCGGCGGCGGTGGCGGCGATGGTGCGCTGAAGTTCGATGCGGTCGGTCATGTCCACATCCTGTCGCAGGTGTTCGTGAAAATTTTTCGATTGTTTTGTTTGGTGGACGATGTTGCCGGGTAACAATGGCAGCATTAGCCGCTGACTCGGGAGGGGACCCCGATGTTCTTGGTTTCGATGCTCTACCTGTTCGGTGTCATGGCGGTGCCGATCGCGTGCGCCTACACCACTCCAGCCTGGGCCAAGGGGGCGGATCAGCCGTCTGGATCCGATCCGTCTGCGCTGCTGGTCGCCGGATTGTTCTGGCCGTTATTGCTGGTCGGAGCGCTGCATTTCGGGGTGTCTGCCGCTCTGTACAAGGTTGAGGTCCATCGGGCCGTTCACGCCTCGCTTGCTGCCTGATCTGGTCGATCAGCGATACGGCAGGTAGCGCGGTTTAGCGCGCGCACATCACGGGAAGGCCCAGAGCGGGGCGGGGCCGACGATGTGGAGAAGACGATCGTGATCACCATATTTGTGACGATCTATCTGATCGGGCTTGGTGACAACCATCGGGGCTTACGCCGAGGGACGGTGGTTTCTGCGTGACCACCGGACTCCAGCGCCGCATCCGTTTGCGGTTGCGGTGCTCGCGGGCTTGATGTGGCCCTTGCTCCTGATCGGAGTCGTCGAGGTCGGGGCCGTTGTGGCTCTGCAGAAAACCATGCGCGATCCTGAGCCGGGGATCGACATCTACGCCTAGTCGCCCCAAGTCGACGTGAACCTGCGGTATCTATTCAGGCCTCAGCTGGGTAACCGCCGGTGAAATAGGGCACCAAGTCTGCGACACACGTGTCAGAGCTGGTGCACACGCCAGCTCTGGGCTGCATGCTGATTCATTCTGGAGAGAACCCGAATGAACGAAGTGTCGGTCGAGGAGGCGTGGTGGTTGAGGGTGCGACGGAAAAGTGAGCAGCGCAGGCGTGACGAACTCAGCTCGCGGCGCGTCATCGATATGGCCATCGGAGTCTTGATGGGTCTGCGCGGGTGTTCGGAACGGGACGCGTTCGACGACTTGGCGAATGCCGTCCACGAAACCGGACTAGGACTGGGCGCGCTCGCTAGGGCTCTTGTGGATCTGGTGGGTAACGCCGAGGATGCCGAACACCACGCCGAGGCGATGCATATGTGGGGTTATCTGCTCATCGGTCGGCTCTCCCCGGCGAATACCGGTTCGTAGCGAGAGCCGATCTCAGGGCAACCGCTGTCTACTCGGAGACGAGTTCGACCGTCAGGTCGGCGGGCAGCGTCGCTTCCACGTCGGCCCCGCCGTCCACCGACTGCAGTACGACGGCAACGGTGTCGGCGTCGAGCGGCGTTATCTCCCGGACGAGGAATGCGCCCGATCCGACGGGGCCGCCCTCGGCGAAAGCGATCCGTTGATCTACCGCTGCGTCGGCGATAGCTATTTCTGTGGTTCCCATCGGATCAGATTAGGCGTCGGCGGGCGCATGGAGGCGTCCCGGACGTTAGGAGGAGACCAGGCCCGATAGGTCTTCGCGGCGACGCTGGCCCTCGCAGTCGATGGTCCAGCACGCCGGTCCGGACCGCTGATCGGGCACCTGGCCGTGGTAGGCGATGACACTCAGAACGCGCGTGGTGATCGGCTTGCCGCAGGCATCGCAATTCTGACCGGTCGGCTCGAAGTATTCGGGCATGACGCCAAGGGTAAGAGGCGCACAACAGTTTCGGGACCCAACTCCGGCGACGCGTTAGTCCTGCAGGTGGCTCCGGCGCTCAGACGGCCGCCTGCGGGCCATTTCGTGTGCTGCAAGCGGGCCGTCTTAGCCGTGTACCTGGCCGGGCTTGTAGGGGGGCCTGTCTGGGTGCAGGGCCGCGTGTGTCGACGACGTGCTCTTCGGTGACGGCTCGGTGCTCGTCGACGGGGCAGCGATCGAGGCAGGGACCGCGATGGTTCGATGAACCGTCGTCGCTGGCGGCGCGGCAACCGGTGCAGCAGTGGTGGTCGCCGGCGGGATGACCATCGGCGGGGGCGCGGCCATGGTCGGGGGAGCAAGCACCGGGGTGTCTTCGGTGGACGTCGCCTCAGATGAACTCGGCTGATAGGCGGTTGTGCCGCCCGGTGGGTGAAGAATCACCGTGCCGGCGATGACGGCGACGACTGCGCTGAGAGCCGTCATCACCAGGCCGCGAACAGATAGATGCCGATAGAGCCGGTGGCTCGTCTTCCCCCGCACGGGGGCACAGTACTGGCGCCTCCTGGCGATTAGCTGTGTGCGAATCGGCGAAACCCTTGAGCGACCTAGTGTTTCGTTTGCCACTACAGTGAATGCCGGCGAAAGTCTGACATCGTGACCACCGTGGAAGTCTGTGTCCGCGTCGCTAAATCTCAGGCGCTGCTACACGTCGCTCGGCGCGCTTGTTCGCGACGGAGTCCATATCGCTCGGCATGCTCGGATGTTGTGCAGAGACAGCGGAGGCCCGGTATTACCGGGCCGGCGCTGCAATAATTCTGGTGCGCGATACTGGGATTGAACCAGTGACCTCTTCCGTGTCAGGGAAGCGCTCTCCCGCTGAGCTAATCGCGCCGGGTAAATCGTGGAGGTGGAGACGGGAATCGAACCCGTGTGCACGGCTTTGCAGGCCGTTGCCTCACCACTCGGCCACTCCACCACTGGGGTTGATGCCTATCGCACCTTCGAGCGGATGACGGGATTCGAACCCGCGACCCCAACCTTGGCAAGGTTGTGCGCTACCAACTGCGCTACATCCGCGTGCTACGGGCGAGATCGTCGCCCGTTGCGAAAAACGACGATAGTCCAACGGAGCGCGGCTACACAAATCCCTGGTGGCCGCGCGGCGCCGAGAAGGCAGATCGCAGTCGACGCCAGAACAATTGGCACCTATCGCGAGACGACGAAAAGCCTCGCTGAGTGGTGACGTCCAGGCAGGTCACGACCGATGTCAGGGTGGGGCACTGCAGCGCCGCGGATCGCTTGGACCGGCCGCAGGGCAGCGGCCGAGACCCTGCCCCGGCTCAGTCTGACCCGTACGGACGACGGTGGGGTGCGCCGGCGGCAAGGTGAACGCCGCGGCCGAAGCGCGGGTGACGTCGAAGCCCGCTGGCGGGCACTGCGGTGGGCAGGGGTGGGCGCAGCGCACCTGGCCGTGAATGCGGTGAGCCGGTGGCCGTTCACCGCGGGAGGGTATCGCTGGAGACGTCGGCTCGCTGCCTCAATTGCCAGGGGATTCAGGACGAAAGGTCGGCGCGTGCTAGTCTTCCTCCTCGTTCCACCGGTCCCGTGGCTCAGTGGAAGAGCGTCCGCTTCACACGCGGAAGGTCGCTGGTTCGATCCCAGCCGGGACCACTTAAGTCGACGCCAAATCAGGGCATCTGTTTGCAAGGCAAAGCCTGTGCGCCGGGGCCGCTACTGACCTGGTCGTGGGAACGTGCGGACTGAGCCTGTACGCCGGGATGCCAAAACGCGCAAACTGACCGAGCAGCCGTTCGACGATGTCATCATGGTTCACCTACGCGGCTGCTGGAGCGGCACCCACCGCGCCGCCGGCGTCGTGAGGGAGTCTGGCGGCGGATCGATCGTCACTATGTCGTAGATCTCGGGCCAGGTCGGCTTTGTCGGGCAGGCCAACTAGTCGGCAGCGAAGGCCGGCAGCGTGGGCCTATCGAAGGCGGCGGTGAAAGAGGTTGCCCACCGGGGTGATCGGGCCATGTGATCCAGCCCGGTTGATCCTCACAGCGATGACCGAGGCGACGCCCGCAGACGTATACGAGCAGAAACTCGCCGAGATATCGATGTAGCGTGCCGGTGAGCCCGACGGTGGCTGAGGTCACCGGTGGGCGCTACCTGTGGAGGCGTGGTCAGCGGGTGGCTGGCGCCAGGACGCGTTGAGCCTCCGCTTCGACGTCATAGTCCAAGGACCACAGCAGGTTTGCGACTGTGCTCTCTAACTTCTGCTGCCGCTGCGGGGTGTCACCACCGTCGTAGACGAGACCGCCTTCGCGCGAGTTGCGTTGGACCCGGCTGGCCCGGCCGCGGCGAAGGGACTCGTATCGCTGGAGCGCCTCGGGGATGCCGGCCGCGTCGACGCCTTCGAGCATCATGGCCAGTGCGACGGCGTCTTCGATCGACTGGTTGGCGCCTTGACCCATATGCGGCAGCATCGAATGCGCTGCATCGCCGAGCAGGGTGAGGTTTCCGTTGCTCCACCGGGGCAGGGGTTCGCGGTCGTAGAGTCCCCAGCGGAAGGTGGTGTCCACGTGGCTGATGATCTTGCGCACCATCGGATCCCAATCGGCGAACTCCGCGGCTAGGGTAGCGGGATCGCCTGGTGCTGACCATGATTCGCGCATCTCGGCATCACTGGGGACGAAGCCCACGAAGTTGATGAGCGCTCCGCCGCGCAGGGTGAACACCAGGAAATGCTTGCCGTCACCCATCCACATATTCGAGACCGTCCCGGGGTACTCCGGAACCCGTTCGGCCGCAATAGTGCCGCGGTAGGCGATGCTCCCGGAGAACACGGGGGCTGTGGGTTCGACTACGTGTGACTGAAGCACCGAATGGATACCGTCGGCCGCCACCACCAGATCAGCTTCTGCGTGTCCACCGTCGGCGAACTCCACGACGGCGCGCTCGCCGTCTTGATGGAATCCGACAGACCGGCGACCCGTGGATACGGTGCCCGTCGGGAGGCTATCGGCGAGCATGGCAATGAGGTCGGGTCGGTACATTCCCAGCACCCTGCCGTCCATCTTCTGATTGGTCAGAACGCGCCCATCGGCGGCGTTGAAGCTCCACTGGGTCCAGCGCGGACCGTACTCCCGCAGTGGGCCTTCGAGCCCGAGGCGATTCAGCAGGCGGAGACTGTTGCTGCCCAGCGCCACGCCGGCGCCGACCTCCCCGAGTTGGCGTGCTTGCTCGTAGACCTGGACCGCGACACCCCTGCGACTCAATGCGCTCGCGGTGGCCAGCCCACCGATACCCGCACCGACGACCGCCACCTGTAATGAGCTCATGGTGTTCACAGCCTTTCCCAAGTATTCGTGTACCGGACGGTACATTTTCGACAGTACACGTACCGATCGGTACATTCAATGCTCATGTCAGAGAGCGTCGCGACGCAGGCGTTCGGCTGCTGGCGCCGTCCGGCGCCGAGCGGTGCCGGTAGACAACGGATACGCTGCTGGGCGCACCAGCTCCCGCAGCCCCGTTGGTCGTGAACACCAGACAGGACTCTTTGACCCGTGACACCACTTGTCTTCGGGCTCATCGTGGTAGCGGGGTTTTTCACCGGGTTGATCGGCTTCGTCACCGGCCTTGCCTCGGTTGTTTCTTACCCTGCTCTGCTTGCGGCGGGACTCGCGCCGGTCTCGGCGAACGTCACCAATACTGTCGCGATGGTTGCCGTCGGTGTGGGCTCGACCACGAAGTCCTTCTCGGTACTGGTCACGGATCGGCGAAACCTGCTCAAGTACGGATCGTGCGCCGCGGCAGGTGGACTCGCCGGCGCAGCCCTTCTGCTGCTCGCGCCCGCAGAGTCCTTTGAGCGCACCGTGCCGTTTCTGATCACCGCAGCGTCCCTGGCGCTGTTCGCGCAACCCAGACTGCGTGCCTTGGCGGGCACCCGCGAGTTCCCCCGGCTCTACCCTCTCGGGATCTTTCTGATCGCCATTTACGGGGGATACTTCGGTGCGGGAGCCGGTGTCATGTTCCTGGCGCTGATGCTTGTCGCCACGTCGGACACCATCTGGCGCGCAAGCATCGTCAAAAGTGTGCTGACCGGAATAGCCAATGCGGTTGCCGCCGTCGGATTCGCGTTCTTCGGGCCGGTGAACTGGATCGCCGCACTCGCGATGGCTATGGGCGCCTTTGCCGGTGGCTGGTGCGGGCCTCCCGTCGTCAAGGTCATTCCGCCCACCGCCTTGAGGATCGTGGTCGCGATCGCTGGGCTTGGGCTGGCTGCCTGGCTTTTCGTCAAGTAGCCCGACGAGAGCCGACGCGTTCGCTGCTTCGTTCAGTGAAGTCATTGGCGGGTGAACGACGAGCGTCTATTGAGTCCGGTGGGCCTGTGATACCGGCAGTGATGGCTGCTCGGTCTGGCTGTTCTGGTGCGGCCTCGGACGCGGGAAGAGCGATCTCGAGTGCTGGGACCACTTCGATTGCGTAGGGCCGAATCCCGACGTCCTAGTGCGGCTACCAGGGTGTCGGCGAGCGCCTACTGGCACGAGGTCGACGGGGACGCCTCTGTCCTACCAGGCCGAGGTCGACGGGGTGACCTATCAGGCCACGTTGCACCGGGAATTGCAGCAGTCGATGTTTGGGCTCCCATTCAAGAGTCAGGGAGTCGGCGCATCAGCTCTGATCAGGCGATTCTCACGGAGTTCACTCCAGACCTCGGGTGGGACAGGCGTCATCGCTGCGTCGAAGTTCTCGCGCTGTTGGCTCAGGCGGGATGCGCCGACCACAACACTGGCGACCGCCGGGTGGGCGAGTGAAAACTGCAGCGCTGCCGCGGCGAGCGGGACGTCATAACGGGAGCAGACTGTCTCAATCGCCTGGACCTTGTTCAGGATCGCTGCTGCGGCGGGTTGGTAGTTGTGTTTTGCCGCAGCGGTGGCACCGGTTGCCAGGATACCGCTGTTGAAAACGCCTCCGAGGACTAGTGAGATGCCCTTATCGAGGCACAGAGGCATCAGATCGTCGAGTGGACCGTGCTCGAGTAGCGTGTAGCGGCCGGCAAGCAGAAAGACGTCGAACTCGGCGCGTCTGGCGGCGGCCGCGCAGACGTCGGCCTCGTTGACGCCCATGCCGACGGCGCCGATCACCCCTTGGTCACGGAGGTCGAAGAGAGCCCGAGCAGCGCCTGAGATTGCTTGCTCGAACACCGCGGGCTGCTCGTCGCCGTGGCCGTAGCGGTCACAGTCGTGGATGAAGACGATATCGATGCGATCGGTGAGCATCCGTTGCAAGCTGTCTTCGACTGACCGCATCGTGCCGTCGTAGCTGTAGTCGTAGATGATGCCCATCGGTGGGACGTCAGTCCACATGGCGTCGGGTGAAGTGGTTCGAACCGGTCGAAGCAGCCGACCGACCTTGGTGGCGAGCAGATATTCGTCGCGTGAGCGGCGCCGAAGCGCAGTCCCCAGTCGATTCTCCGCTAGGCCGTGGCCATACATGGGAGCGGTGTCGAAAAATCGGACGCCGTGGTCCCAGGCATCGTCGACTAAACGTAGACAGGTTTCTTCGTCGAGGGTACGAAACCGGTTGCCCAATGGGGCGGATCCGTATCCGATGCAAGTGGTCTTTAGCGGGGTGTCGCCGATGTGGCGACGCTCGAAGATGCTCACGAGTTGTCCTGTCCGAGAATGTATTCGATCCGGGTTAGGATTTTACGATGAATCCGGCGTCAACTGTCAGCGTGGACGCAGTGATGTAGCGACCGGATTCCCCGACCAGATAGAGGATGGCGCGGCTGACGTCGATGGGCTCCATCCACGGCACAGGCAGGATGTGGGTGGCGGTAAAGGCGTCTTCGACGGACTCCCGGGTGGGTTTGGGGTTATCCGGCTGGAAGAGTCCCCACACATACTCGTTCTGAATCATGTTGGTGTCCACGCAGGTTGGGTTGACCGAGTTGACCCGGATATTGTACCGACCGACCTCGCGAGCCAGGCATGTCATCAAGCCGGTGATGGCGTGTTTGGAAGCGGCATAAGACGCCATGTTCTCGGCACCTTTGAGGGCTTCAGTCGATCCGATGAAGACCACTGATCCGCCCGAATTCTGCGAGATCAGTGTGGGCACTGCAGCTTTGACGGCATGCCATGAGCCGGTCAGGTTGATGTCAATCATTTCACGCCACGCGGGGGGAGTGATATCCCAGGTCTTTCCGCCAGCGCAGATGCCGGCGTTCGGGATGATGATGTCGACGCGCCCAAGTTGTTCCAGTCCATGGTTAAAGGCAGCCTCAACCTGGTCGTAGTCGCGAACATCGGCCTGGGACAGCACTGCCCGGCGTCCGGTCTTTTCGATCAGTCGTTTGGTCTCGACGAGGTCGGCTGATGTGGTTCCTGGATAGGTGGTGGAATCGATATCGCCGCACAGGTCCAGTCCGATGATGTCGGCACCTTCGCCGGCGAGTGCGATGGCATGCGAACGGCCTTGCCCACGTGCGAGCCCGGTAATGAATGCGACCTGGCCGTCGAGTTGTCCCATGACATCGTCCCTTCGAGTGTGTCGGCAGAAGCCGGCAATGGCTGTTCCGAACGATATTACAAAAGATTTACAAAAACGTGCGGAATACCGATCAATCTCGATTAACGTGGGCCCGACAACTGAACATGCTATCGACCCACCCTTCATGGTGTACCTGCATCGAGTTCATCTCCAGCTATGCGTCATGACGCTGCTGGCGTGAAGTGAGCATTGCGCTCACGGACACTCAATCACGCTGTCCGTAGTGATCGGAATTCCGAACACCTATACATCCCTTCCGCCCGAGAATTTCAGGAGATAGAGAATGAACCAGAGACTCCACGCTGTCTTCGGTCGAATCCAAAGGTTGATTGCTCTCTGCGCCTTAGTGATGCTGGCGTGTATGGGGGTCGCCGCTTGTAGCGGTTCCGGTTCGACCGGCGACCCCAAGACGCTGAATGTACTTACCTGGCAGGGCTATCACGAGCCGGAGTGGCTGGATGGGTTCACCAAGGAGACCGGGATCAAGGTCAATGCGGTCAATGTCGGTTCGGCCGATGAGATGTTCGCCAAGATCAAGGCGAACCCGAATCAGTTCGATCTGGGTTCACCAAGGAGACCGGGATCAAGGTCAATGCGGTCAATGTCGGTTCGGCCGATGAGATGTTCGCCAAGATCAAGGCGAACCCGAATCAGTTCGATCTGGCGTTGGTGACTTCGGGCTGGTTCGACAACTACGCCAAAGCTGGCCTGTTGGAGCCGATCGATGCCAGCAAGCTCACCAGCATGCCCCAACTCGGGTTCGACTGGAAATCGGTGGCTTCCTCCGGCGGTACCCAGTACGGGGTGCTGTACAACTGGGGTGATCAGCCGCTGGCCTGGATTCCCGGCAGCATCCCGAACACTCCGGAGATGGCGAAATACCTNGATGATCAGGGACGTCCGAACGACTGGAANATCTTGTGGGATCCCGCGTTCGCCGGCAAGGTGTCGATTTTCGATGACCCCACCTCGGTTCTGCCGATGATCCCACTGGCGCTGGGTATGAGCGACCCGT
>NZ_JACKTY010000038.1 GCF_025822605.1 Mycolicibacterium komossense
ACTGACTCGCCGGATCCGGCGCCCCGAAAAACGTCTTGATCCGCATCACGGTGAAAGCCCCGATCAGCACCACCACGACAATCAGCACCGGAATCCAGGCCCTCTTGAGGAGTTTCATCGCCGAGACGCCATTCGTTCATTCACCTTTCGATGCCAGTGGCCCGAGGTGGAGCCACGACAAGCCTGGGCGGGAACGACCGAGGACTCAGAAGAGTGCACCTTTAGGTGCACTCTTCGACGCCACTTCCCCGCATTCAGCGTGTTGAGCTGAGTTAAGTTATCTAATTAGTTTGTCTATGGCAAGAACATCGACCACTATGCGCGCACCCGCGCAAAAGAGTGCGCCGAATTGTCCCGCCACCTTCCGATCTGCCTCTGGACATCGGATAAATGACCGCACGAGCGGGTTGCGAGTGAGGGGGATCGCGATCAATCGCTCCGGCCTCGCGACGGCCGAGTGCCCGCACCCGCTGGCTCTTCGGCGTGTCGACGCCGACTTTCGGTACATTCGACACCGGGTGCTGTTTCGTCTCGCAAAAACTCGGGTGGGGGCTGTGTCTGACTGGACGGTGAGTCGATCACAGCACGTCAAAGCTGGCGCCGACGCACCATCGACACATGCGGCAGCCGAGGGCGATCTGCCGGTTCTGCAGGCACTCCTGCACATCTCCCGGGCAGTCTTGGCTGCCGATTACTTCGACGAAGTCCTGGAAGTCATCGCCGAACAATCGCGGGCCCTCCTCGGCGCCGCATCGGTTTCGATCAGCCGGTGGGACCTCGAGCACCAAGTGCTGCGAACACTGATCAATGCGGGCGATCTCCTGCCCGGGGATGCGCGGTGGCCTGACAGCGAGGTGTACCTGGTCTCCGACGACATCCATATCCAGGGGCTACTTCACCATGGCCGGCCCTACACCAACGCGATCGACGACCCGGACGTGGACCCCGCCTGCGCAGCGGCCCTGCGCCAACTCGGCCGGGAAAGCGAGGTCGCTGTCCCCGTCATGTCGGACGGGGCGATTTGGGGCGAAATTTGGGCCAGCGGTGGCGGCGGGCGGCGGTTCGGTTCGGACGATGTGCAGTTACTCCAAGCAGTCGCCGCGCACGCGGCCGTGGCGATCAGCCGTTCCGAACTGTTCAGCACCGTCTGGCGCTATGCCTACCAAGATCCCCTGACCGGGCTGGCCAATCGCCGCGCCCTCGACCAGTTTTTCGCCGGAATCGATTGGGATACAGCGCACCCCGTTCTGCTGCTGTGCGATCTGGACAGTTTCAAACAGATCAACGACACGGACGGCCACCCTGCCGGCGACGCCTTACTGACTCGCGTGGCCCGCACTCTGGATGAGACTGCCGCCGCCAGTCCCGGCTCGATCGTCGTACGCCTTGGTGGCGACGAGTTCTGCGTCGTACTACGCGAATCGATACTCGCCGACGCCGAGCACTTTGCCCAGCAGGTCAGTCGACGACTCATCACGCCGGGGCTGGCACCGATCACATTGAGCTGGGGCGCAGCCGATATGCGCGGCGACGTGCGCTGCGGACAGGATCTGGTCGCGGCCGCAGACTCGGCCCTGTTGGAGGCCAAACGGCTCGGGCGCGGCTGGTTTCGATCGACCAGCGCCGAACTGTACACGGCGACCAGTGACGACCGACGGCGATCCGCCTCGGACGACACCCTCCGCAATGCCGACCGGCTCGTGCCCCGTATCGTCAGCCTCCTCGACCAACGGCACCATCTGACCACTATCGCGGCGTTGGAAATCGTTGCAGCGGAGACTCATCGAGCGATCAACGCGGCCGCTTGGACGATTTCCGTGCTCACCGACGGCGGCACGGCAATACAAACCGTGCGGGGCGTCGACAGCAAGCGTGACCCGGAGTCGGGGTTGCGGGTCGCCAAGACCATCGACCCCTCGACCTCCTATCTCCTGAGTGACTACCCGGCGACCGCCAAGGCGCTGGGTGAGGGTTGTGCTTTTCTCGCCGCGATCGACCTGAAGGGATCTGATCCGGCCGAGGTTGCCCTGCTCGTCGAGCACGGCTATCGGGCGGTCCTGGCCGTCGGTCTCGACGACGGCGACGAACGCTATCTGCTCGAGATCTTTTCTGACGTCGGACACCGTGACCTCACGGCCATCTCCCCCCACGTGCGCGTGCTCACCCATTACTGCACCGCAGTGAGACAGCGGTAGGCCTACTTCTCGCCGGCCCTGGAGTCGGTGTCGTGCGCTCCCCAGGTGCCGGGCATCATCGGCACGGTCGGGCCGTTGCCGAATGAATCGGCGGCCAGGGTGGTCAGTCCGGCGGCAGGTGCCGCGGATGTGGTTGTCACCCCGGCGAATCCGGAGCTGCCAGCACCACTTGGCGATGCGCTGATCCTCACCGGTTCGTCATCGCGGGGCGGGCCGGGGGCGTCGTTGTCCATCGTCATGAACTCGTCGCGGTATCCGCGGTCTTTCGCGTTGGCGACGCGCCGGCGGCGAGCCTTGGCCTGCGCGCGACTGGCGGCCACCGCTGCCGCCGTCGCCGCCGCGGCGGCCGAATCGGGTGCGACGGCGACCGACCCGGTGCGCAGCGTCGGGCCGAAGCCGGGTGGATAGTCGCCGCGAACCGCGTAGCCGAAGCTTTCAGCGCCGGTCGTGGGCATCGGAGCCGGACTTGGCGCGGCGGGCGCCGGCGCTGGTGCAGGAGCCGGCGCGGGCGCCGCCACGCCGGGACT
The DNA here is from genome assembly GCF_025822605.1 of Mycolicibacterium komossense. Taxonomy (GTDB): domain Bacteria; phylum Actinomycetota; class Actinomycetes; order Mycobacteriales; family Mycobacteriaceae; genus Mycobacterium; species Mycobacterium komossense. The sequence goes on from NZ_JACKTY010000038.1 coordinate 2,723, forward strand.
GACTGCGGTGGGCGCGATGCTCGCGATCGGCCAGGTTCTCGCCTCTTCGGCGGGAACGATTTCCGGGTCCAGACCGGCAGCCTGGGCCTCGGCCATCTGGGTCAGCCCGACGATGCCAAGGACGATCGGGATCGCCGCCAGCCCCGCCGTCGGAGCCAGGATCGCCGCGTAGATCGGGGTGCCGATCAGGGCGAACGTCGCCGCGTAGGCAAAAACGTAGAACAACGGTAGCCAGGTGACGGCCGCCGCCGCCGGGTTCGTCGCGAAATCGACGACGATCTGGAATAGCGTACCGATCGGGTTCTGGATCAAACTTCTGAGCACTCGGTACATGCTCGTGAAGTGCGCGGACCAGGACAGCCATTCCTCGATCGGGTCAGTGAAGGGGCCCTCGGCGGGGACAGCGGCGGCAGTGGCTGTGGCCCTTGCCGTGCCCGCCTCGCCGACGCCGGGGATGAGCACGACGGGGGCCGGGGTGAGCCGCGGCGCTGCCGCCAATGCCCCACCGGCGATGGCCTGATAGGTGGTCATCACCGTGGCCGCCTGAATCCACATCCGGACGTAGTCGGCCTCGTTGAGCGCGATCGGGATGGTGTTGATCCCAAAGAAATTCGTGCCGAGCAACACACCGTGTGTGGCGTGGTTGGCCGCCAGTTCAGCCAGTGTCGGCATCGCGGCCAGGGCGCCGGCATAGGACGCCGCGGCAGTCTCCTGGGCCGCCGCCACACCTGCGCTGTCGACACTTGCCTGCATCAACCACGCCAGGTACGGAGCGTGCGCCGCGACATACTGCTCGGCGCTTGGGCCCTGCCAGGCTGCCTGCGCGGATCCCAGGAGTGCGGTGAGTTCGGTTACCGCACTGGCATATTCGGCGCTCAATGAACTCCACGCAGCAGCGGCCGCCACGAGTGAGCCCGGGCCAGAACCGCTACTGAGCAGGGCCGAATGCACTTCGGGCGGTACAGCGAACCAGACCGGCGCGGTCATCGAGTCACCCGACCCAGTGGGAGGGCGCCGACGAAGCGGGCCACGGCGGCGGCGGTAGCGATGGCCATATCGTGTCTCGCGGAGGCTGCGCGCAGCTGTCCCGCGTCTCCTTTGCGTCTTTCCCCGGCGTTAGTTGCCATGAAGTTAGCATTGGATAACCTAACTGTCGAGTCGCCGTCGGGCGCGACCGTCGAGTCAGAAGATCGAGTAGACCTTGCGGACCGTTTCGTGGATATCCCAGCTTCCGGTCCATCCGAGCGGGAACACCGCGACATCGCCGACACCGATCTCGGCAGGCTCTCCCCCGTCGGGCGTCACCGTCATTCGGCCCGCCACGAGATAGATGACCTCGTTGGTCTCCAGCGTCCAGTGCGACGGACCGGGCGCACACTGCCAGATGCCTGCCGACGACGTGCCGTCGACCCACACCTCGAATCCGTGGGTGGCCATCGGTGCGCCGGTGGCCTCCTCCAACGGGCCCCAGTCTTCGAGCTCGGCATCGACGGCGCCGGCGAGAATCGGGGTGATCACTGCTTGGGAAGTCATTGAAGAACCGGCTTTCTGTTAGGAAACACTTTACTGTCCAACGCTTTCCGGGAACGGAAGCGAGATCGGTTCTGGTGCCACCCGGCTGCGGCCCTGCGCGTCGAACCGGTCAAGGCCGAGGTCGGTCAGGTCGAGCCAGTCACAGCCACCGGTGGTGGTCAGGTCGGCAGCCACCTGGGCGACCGCCGGGCCCCACATCATCCCGTGCCCGGCCGCGCTGGCGACCACGGAGCCCGCGACCGGCCCGTCGTCGGTCAGCAGCGGGCCGAGGATGGGCAGGTGGTCGGGGGTGTAGTCGATGGTCGCGGCCCAGGTCCGGCGCAGACCGAGGCCCTTGACCGCCGGATAGAGCACTTCCATGCGGCTCAGCGCCTTCTGGTAGTAGATCCAGTCGAATTCCCCTGCGGCACCTGGTGCTTCGTCGGGATTGCTCATCCCCCACAGCAGGCCGCCGAATTCTCCTGGCCGCCAATAGATTCCCGAGACCACGTCAAAGACCATCGGCAGGGCGTTGACGTCGACCGACGGCACCGGCGCCGTCACCACCACCTGGTGGCGGGTACCACCGGCATGAATCCGACCACCGGCCAGTGCACCGACGTCACCGAGTTGCGGTCCGCCCGTGAGCACGACATGGTCGGTGTCGATCGGGCCCGCAGACGTATCGACACCGACCACCCGCCCGCCTGCGGTCCGCAGACCGGTGAATGCGCAGCGTTCGCGAACATCGACACCCACTGCGGTAAGCGCCGCTGTGTAGGCGAGCACATTGCGCGGTGCGTCGATGTACCCGTCACCATCGGCGCTGGAAGCTCCCATGGTCACTCCGGGCGCCATCCCGGTATCGCGGTCGTCGACGTCGGCGGCGGACAACCATTCGACATCGAGCCCGATCTTCTTCTGCAACGCGATCCGGACGTGCGCCTGATCCACCTCGGCCTGGCTGAAGCAGGGCATCAGATATCCCTGGGCCCGGAATCCGCAGTCCAGCGGGAACCGGTCGCCGCTGGCACGGTAGAACTCCTGTGCGCGCATCCCCAGCCGGATCGCGGTTTCGGTGCCGCCCTGAGCGCGGACCATGCCCGCGGCGCGGCTACTGGCCCCTTCACCGAGGGTCTGCGCATCCAGCAGTACAACCCGCTTGAGCCCTCCTTCGGCGAGTAACACGGCCGTCCACCCACCGACCGTTCCACCACCCACCACGACGACATCAGCGATTTGGGAGCTGGTCATAGTACGAAACGCTGACATAGACTGAACGCTCAGTCAAGTGGTCGGGACGACTTCGAGAGAGCGGGTGCAGCCGGATGTACGGTCTGTCGGACGAGGATCTGCGGATCCGCGACACGGCGCGCGAGTTCGCGCAGTCGCTGATGCCCTACGAGGTCGAAGCCGAACTCGCCGATGGGGCGTTGCCGACCGAACTGACAGCCGAACACCAGGCCCGCGCAATCGAGCTGGGGCTCTTCGCCACCAATATGCCCACCTCTGTCGGTGGTCGGGGATGTACTGCCCTGCAACAAGTTCTGGTGCAGGAGCAGGTCGGCACCGTCACCAACGGGCTGGCCTGGGTGGCCCACACTCCCCCGCAGTGGTGGGTCGAGGTCGCCACCGAATACCAGCGTGATCGCTGGCTGCTGCCCGCGGTACGCGGCGAGAAGCACGAGGCGTACGCGATCACCGAGGAGTTCGCCGGCTCCGACGTCTCCGGCCTCGAAGCCAGCGCCACCCGAGACGGTGACGAGTACGTCGTCAACGGCATCAAATGGCACGTCACCTCGTTCAATCTTGCCGAGTACTGCTTCGTGCAAGCCGTGCTCGACAACGGCCCCCACGCCGGCGATCATGTGTTGCTGGTCGTCGACCTGCCGTGGCCGGGTGTGGAAGTGGTACGGACACCCAAGTATTCGCACAACATTGCCGACGAGCACCCCATCGTCTCCTTCACCGATGTCCGAGTGCCTGCGTCACATCTGGTGGGCGCCGAGGGTGAGGGGATGACGTTCTCCCAGGACTGGTTCCGCTTCGAAAGGGTGATGGTGGCCGCCCGCTGTGTCGGCGCGGCACAGCGACTTCTGGACGAGATGACGACATTCGCCCGCGACCGGATCATCGACGGCAAGCCACTGGGCGAGTACCAGTTGGTGGCAGGCATGTTGGCCGACAGCGCCACCGAACTGTTCGCCGCCCGGTCCATGCTCTACGAGGTCGCCCGATCAATCGACGCCGGCCTCGACCGCAAGGCGCTGCACGGTCAGGCCTCAATGGCGAAACTGTACTGTTCGGAGATGGCCGGCCGGGTCGCTGACCGCGCGGTGCAGGTGTTCGGCGGGCGCGGCTACATGCGGGAGAACGTCGCCGAGCGGATGTTCCGGGAACTGCGGGTGGAGCGCATTTGGGAAGGCGCCAGCGAGATCCAGCGGATCATCGTGGCCCGCCAACTGATGAACCGCGGGCCGCAGGCACTGCTGGGCGCCCGCTAGACCTCGATCGGCGGGTGCAGGCGTTCCATGGTGTACTGCCGATTTCGTCTTGCGGCCCAGGAGCTCGCGGCCAGCGATGCGGCGAGCACACCAGTCAGAACCGCGATCGAGATCCACAGCCGCGAATCGATCCCACCGACCGTGAGCTGACGTAAACCGTTGACCGCGTACGTCATCGGATCAAACGGATGAATGATCTGGAACGGTTTCGCGGTCGTCTCCACCGGATAGATACCGCCGGCGGACACCAGCTGGAACATCAGGAATGCCAGCGTCGCCACCCGGCCAACGGCCACCCCGAACACCGCGTTGAACGCCTGGATCAGCGCCAGGAAGCAGCCCGCGACCAACAGCAGGAACGCCACCGTCGCCACCGGATACTTGGCGTGCAGCCCGACCCCGAAGTGCACGACCGCATACATCACCACCACCTGGCAGACGGCGACCAGGAGTGCCGGCCAGTACGACGCCAGCACCACCCTCAAGGCGCCAAGGCCGTTGATGATGGGCCGGGACTGCAACGGCGTCAACAGCATCCAGATGATGAGCGCGCCGATGAACAGGGCCAAGGGAAGGAAGAACGGCGCGAAACCGGTGCCGAATGTCGCGGCCTGGTTGTGGGACACCATCTCCAGCGCGACGGGCGCGGCGACCGTGCGGGCGACCTGGGTGCGCTGCTCGGGCGTCCACGACGGCACCTGGGTGGAACCCTGCCGGAGTTTGCCTGCCAGCTCCTGCGCGCCGCCCTGCAGCTGTTGGGTGCCATCGGCGAGTGTGGTTGCCCCACCCGCCAATTGCCGACTTCCGTCGGTCAACTGCACCAGCCCCGAGGACAGTCGTTGCGCACCCGAGTCGAGTTGGTTGACGCCGTCGCGCAGTTTGACGACGTCGGCGCGCAACCCGCCGTTGAGCGCGGATGTCATGAAGGTCCGCAGCTGACTGTTGGGATCACCCAGTTCGGCCTGGAGCGACGCGGCGCTGTCGCGCAGCCGCGTCAACCCCTCGTCGGTGGTGGGGTTGATTCCCTGCGCGTTCAGCAGGTTCTGCGCGCCACCGAGGAAATCCCCCAGGTCCCGCACACTCGGGTCGGGGTTGGCGCGCAACAAGTTCACGGCCTGGTCGACGATGGCTGCCGCCTGAGCCTGGTTGATGTTCAGCGCCGCGACGCGGTCCGTCGTCGATCGCACCGCGCCGCTGAGCCGTTCAGCCGCCTTACCGACCTCGTCAGGGTCCAGATGCAGATCGCCGACGCGGTCCAATACGTGCAGCAGCGGATCGGTCGCCTTGTTGACCGAGGCCGACAACTCCCGCGTCCCCGCCGTCAGCTTCGCGGAGCCGTCGCGCGCCACAGCCATGCTGGTGGCCAACGTGTTCGCCCCGGTGGCGAGCTGGTGGGCACCGTTGTTGGCAGTGGTCAGACCGGTGGCGAGCTGGTCGGCCCCGTCGGCCGCCTTGACCAAACCGGAACCGGCGTCGGTCAACCCGGTCAGTACGGTTCCGATCGTCTGCTCCCCGACGCGCGCGTTGACCTGGCTGATCACCTCCCGCGCCGCGTTCTGCCCGATGATCGAGCCGAGATAGTTGTTGGCGTCGTTGAAGGTGAACCGCAGCGGCGCCTGCTTGGGTTGCCCCCCGGCGGGGGACGCGATGTCGGCGCTGAACTCCGCGGGAAGGGTGATGGAGAAGTAGTACTTGCCGCTCGCCACGCCGTCCGCCGCCTCCGCGGCCGAGACCTGGTGCAGATCCAGCTGGCCCGACGTCAGCAAGGCGGCGGCCACCTGATCGCCGGCCCGCAGTGGCTTGCCGTCGGCGACGGCTCCGGTGTCCTCGTTGACCAGCGCGACGGGCACCTTGTTGACTTCGGCGAAGGGATTCCAGAACGCCCAGAGATACATCGCGCCGTAGAGCAGCGGCATCAAGATGATGGTCACCAGCGCGATACGCGGCAGCACACCGCGGGAGTACTTCTTGAGATCGGTACCCAACGACATTCCGGCCAGCACGGCTACGCCCTGTCTTTCGTGGCTTCAGTGGAGTTTTCAGCGGCCTCGGCCATCTCGGCGCGAGAGGTGTTCTCGACGGGTAGGTGCCGGACGTCGTGGCCGGTGATCGTGTTCACGGTCGCGGTGATCACGGTCTGTTGACGGCCGAGCTCGAGGAGCCGTCCGATGAGCAGGTCGCGGTTGCGGTCGCTGGTCACGAAGTCCAGGTGCCCGACCACCAACAGTGGTGGGCGCAACGTGTTGGCCAGCGCGATCCGCAGCAGCAGCCGATCCAGTTCGCTGAGCTCCTCGAAATACTCAGTCAACGGGGGCAGCGGCAGCTCACCGAAAACGGGGCCACAGACCCGTGCGAGATCTTCCTCGTCGGCGCGCCGGATCAGTCGATACCACTGTGCGTCCCAGCGCAGCTGCTCGGTGATCAAGTCGCGCACCGTCACCGATTCCGCCACTGTGTCGAGTTCGTCGATGCCGGCCAGCGCTGACGCCGCGAAGATGTCTTTGGCCCGGGTATGCCCGAAGACCGTCAATTCACCTGAGGCGGGCCGCATCCGCCCGGCGAGCGTCAGCAGTAGCGCAGTTCGGCCGGAACCGGCGGGACACACCAAAGCGGTGACTCCACCGCCGGTGATGTCCAGATCGATCGGGCCGTAGACCGGCCCCCATGGCCCGTGCATCCTGATTCCCCGTGCGGTGATCGCTGGTGGTGGTTGATCTTCTGGCCCCTCGGACATCTGCCAATCCCAGCACAGTCTCGGGGACAGCACCGCCATTCGCCCGTTGCTGAGCGTATGCGTAGCCCTCGGGCATAGCCGCGCAGTGCGCTACCGGTAGATATCGCCGGCCCGCTGCCGACTCTCCAGAATGAGCATCGCCACATGCAGTGACGTCCGCGATTCCGCGTCGTCGAGGTCGACACCGAGCAGCCGTTGCAATGCGGCGAGGCGCGCGTACAGCGTCGGGCGGGACAGGTGCGTGCGCTTGGCGAGCTCGGTTTTGTTGCCGCCGACGTCAAGGAAGCTGCGCAGCAGTTCGTAGGCCTGCACCCCGGGTCCGCCGTGCTTGGCCCGGTATTCCAGTAGTCCCCGCAGCTCGGTTTCGGCGAACGCCTGTACCCGCGGGTCGGACCTGATCAGTCCAACCATCCCCCGCAGGCGCACATCGGCAGCGCGATAGAACGACTTGTCGCCCGTCCCGTCGCCGACATGGGTCGGCATCGCCATCGCGACCTCGGCGACGTGCGCGGCCTCCGCCAGCCCGCCGGCGGCGTCGAGCAGCCGGCTCGACTCCGGCCCGATTCCGATGACGCAGGACGCGATGCCCTCGATGCGGACGACGGCCCGCCGGATCGACCCGCAGACCTCCCCGAGTATCGCGGTGGACAGACCGGCGCCCGCGGTCGTCCGTTGCGGTGCCAGCAGGAGATCGATCTGACCGCTCTCGGACCCGGCGGCCAGTACGGTGTGACCGGTCGAACGGATCGCGTGGACCACGGCATCGAGCGTTCTAGCCCGGCGCTGTTGAACGATCACCTGATCGACCCCACTGCCCTCGGCCCAACGCAGACTTGCCGGCACATAGGTCAGGGCCGGACGCAGTCCGAGTGCGTACGCCCGGCTGGTCGCGTCGGCCTCGTCGTGGATTCGGCCCCTGCGCAGATCCTCGACGAGGCCGCCCTGTGCGCGCAGTTCCAGCGACGTGCGGTCCTGCTCGATCATGCGGTGCAAGACCAATGCCTGCGCGGCGCGTTCCAAGGTGGTGGATACCGACCGTTCGCCGGGCCCCGGCACATTCGGCGCCACCAGCCGGCCCCATTCCTGGCGGTAGGGACCAACCGGGGTGGCCGCCCATGACCCGGCACCCAACTCCGGAGTCAGCCGCGACCGCCGATCCCAATCCGCCAGCAGCTCCGCGGTCGGCACGCCGTGACCGGCGAACGCCAGCACCTGACGGTTGAGATCCTCCAACACGATCGGGGTGGCGAGGATATCGGCGGCGGACGCCACGATCTCGTCGAGCGAGGCTCGGCTCATGCTCAAGCTGGTGAACACTTCGTGCACGCGCCGGGTGTAGTCGACCTCGGCATACTGCTCCGCGACGATCCTGCGGTGCACCTGCTCGGTCACCTCGACGAAGCGCACCGGTCGGTGCAGGACGATCACCGCGAGACCGAGACCTCTGCCGGCGTCGAGGACGTCGGCCGGTACCGCATCGACGTGCAGCCCGAGTTCCACGACGACAGCGACCGCACCCGCGGCCGCCAGCCGCGGCAGGTACTCGGCCCGGTGTGCAGGGTCGGACAGCGCTTGGCCGGTGGTGAGGACCAGTTCACCGCCTTCGAGCAGATTCGACAGGTCAGCCAGGTCGCTGACGTGAACCCAGCGGACCGGCTGGTCCAGCGCATCTCTGTTCGGCGCACCGCCGAGCACCACTTCGGGTGCGCCGGCAGTCACCACCGGCAACTCGAGGATCTCCCGGACTGTCGGCTGCATTTACGCAGTGTAAGTGTTTGATCGATTTTGATTACGTTTCGTCGGCCCTGGTGGACGGTCGGACCGTCGAGGATCAGAGCCATGACATCGACTCTCGGCACTTCAGCCAGCACCCGTGTTCGCAGCATCGGCCACTGGGCCGACGGCAAGAAGTTCGCCGGAACCGGAGACCGCACCGCACCTGTGACCAACCCCGCCACCGGACAGATCACCGGCGACGTGGCCCTGGCCGACGTCGAGGACGCCCGCACGGTGATCGACGCGGCCGCGGCAGCCTTCCCGGCATGGCGGGACACCTCGCTGGCCAAGCGCACCGCAGTGCTGTTCGCGTTCCGCGAGCTGCTGAACGCCCGCAAGAGTGAACTGGCCGAGATCATCACCAGTGAGCACGGCAAGGTCGTCTCCGACGCACTCGGCGAGGTCAGCCGGGGCCAGGAAGTCGTCGAATTCGCCTGCGGTATCGCTCACCTGCTCAAAGGCGGGATGACCGAGAACGCCTCGACCAACGTCGACGTCGCATCCATCCGGCAGCCGCTCGGTCCGGTGGGCATCATCTCCCCGTTCAACTTCCCGGCCATGGTGCCGATGTGGTTCTTCCCGATCGCCATCGCCGCCGGCAACACCGTCGTGCTCAAACCGTCGGAGAAGGACCCGTCGGCCGCGCTGTGGATCGCCGAACTGTGGGCCGAGGCCGGGCTGCCCGCGGGTGTGTTCAACGTGCTTCAGGGCGACAAAGTCTCTGTCGACGAACTGCTGACGAACCCGAAGATCAGGGCCATCAGCTTCGTCGGCTCCACGCCCATCGCGCAGTACGTCTACGAGACCGGCACCCGGCACGGCAAGCGCGTCCAGGCCCTCGGCGGCGCCAAGAACCACGCGATCGTCCTCCCCGACGCCGATCTGGACCTGGCCGCCGATGCCATGGTCAACGCCGGCTTCGGCTCGGCCGGCGAACGGTGCATGGCCATCTCGGCCCTGGTCGCAGTCGGGCCGATCGCCGACGAGCTGGTCGCCAAGATCGCCTCGCGCGCAACGTCATTGAAGACCGGCGACGGCACCCGCGACGCCGACATGGGCCCGCTGGTGACCAAGGCCCACCGGGACAAGGTCGCCTCCTACATCGACGCAGGCGAAGCCGACGGCGCGACCATCGTGGTCGACGGCCGCGGAGCCACGGTCGACGGCGAGGCAGACGGCTTCTGGCTCGGCCCGACGCTGATCGACAACGTCACCACCGACATGAGCGTGTACACCGACGAGATCTTCGGTCCGGTGCTGTCGGTCGTCCGGGTGGATTCCTACGACGAGGCCCTGAACCTGATCAACTCCAACCCGTACGGCAACGGCACCGCGATCTTCACCAACGACGGCGGCGCCGCCCGTAGGTTCCAGAACGAGGTCGAGGTCGGTATGGTCGGCATCAACGTGCCCATCCCGGTGCCGACCGCGTACTACAGCTTCGGCGGCTGGAAGAGCTCGCTGTTCGGCGATACCCACGCGCACGGAACGGAAGGTGTGCACTTCTTCACCCGCGGCAAGGTTGTCACCACCCGCTGGCTCGACCCCAGCCACGGCGGTATCAATCTCGGCTTCCCCCAGAACAACTGAGAGTATTGACTGATGACAAGTAGCACGACATCCCATCTCCTGCCGAGCGGCCAGGATCTCGACAGCGCCATCGCCGAGGGCGCCCACGCCTACGAACTCGACCGCAAGCACGTCTTCCACTCGTGGTCGGCGCAGGCGCAGATCAAACCGATGACGATCATCGCCGCCGACGGGCAGTACGTCTGGGACGGTGACGGTAACAAACTGCTCGATTTCTCCGGACAACTGGTGTTCACCAACATCGGCCATCAGCACCCGAAAGTTGTTGCAGCCATTGCCGACCAGGCTGCCAAGCTGTGTACGATCGCGCCCCAGCATGTCAACGCGGCCCGCTCGGAGGCAGCGCGGCTGATCGCCGAGCGCACCCCCGGCGACCTGAACCGGGTGTTCTTCACCAACGGCGGCGCCGATGCCATCGAGCACGCTATCCGGATGGCCCGCCTGCACACCGGCCGCTACAAAGTGCTCTCCCGCTACCGCTCGTACCACGGCGGAACCGACACCGCGATCAACCTCACCGGTGACCCGCGGCGCTACCCGAACGACTACGCCAGCAGCGGCGTCGTGCACTTCAATGGCCCGTTCCTGTACCGGTCGTCCTTCTACTCGGAAAACGAGCAGCAGGAAACCGAACGCGCCCTGGAGTACCTGGAGCGCCTGATCAAACACGAGGGCCCGTCGTCGTTTGCGGCGATTGTCCTCGAGTCGGTTCCCGGCACCGCGGGCATCATGGTGCCGCCGCCCGGATACATGGCCGGCGTGCGGGAGATCTGCAACAAATACGGCATCGTGTTCATCGCCGACGAGGTGATGGCCGGCTTCGGCCGGACCGGAGAATGGTTCGCCATTCAGAACTTTGACGTCGTGCCCGATCTGATCACCTTCGCCAAGGGCGTCACTTCCGGGTATGTGCCGCTCGGCGGTGTCGCGATCAACGACGCGATCTACTCGACCTTCGCCGACCGTGCCTACCCGGGCGGTCTGACCTATTCGGGTCATCCGCTGGCCTGCGCGGCCGCGGTCGCCACCATCAACGTGATGGAGGACGAAGGCATGGTCGCCAATGCCAAGCGCATCGGTGAGGACGTGCTCGGTCCCGGGCTGCGCGAGCTGGCCGCCAAGCACCCGTCGGTCGGCGAGACTCGGGGTCTGGGTGTCTTCCAGGCGATCGAGCTGGTTGCCAACCCGCAGACCCGTGAGCCGCTGGCACCGTACGGGGGCAGCAGCCCTGCCATGAACGCCGTCATCGCCGCATGCAAGTCCGGCGGCCTGCTGCCGTTCGCGAACTTCAATCGGATCCATGCGGTGCCGGCCTGCAACATCACCGACGCCGAAGTGGCCGAGGGATTGGGCATTCTCGACGCTGCGCTGACCGTCGCGGACGGGCACGTAGTTTAAAAACGTTGCACGACTGTGGACTTGAGACACGCTTCCGTATTGCGAGCGTGACTCAAGTCCACTTTCGTGTGAGCGAAAGTCCACTTACGACACGCCAGACGCACGAACGGGTGCATCAACTGGACTCTCGACGCAGCACGGCGCTCAGCCGGTTTCCTGGAGCGGTTCGTCTCAGCGGATCCGCGAGTTGGCCGGATCGTAGATCGCCTTGAGCGACACCGTGATCGGATACCGCTGTCCCCCGACGTTGACCTCGTACCGGCCGGCCTTGATCCAGTCTGCGGTGACCGGTGCGGCATCCGCTGCCCGCAGATATGCCAGACCTACACACGATCCCGTCGTCTCACCCCAGGCCGCCGAGCTGACCTGCCCGGCGGCGACAGGGCCAGCTGAACCATCGTCGCGCAGCACCAGCTCGCCGCCCCAGAGCATCGCTTCGGAGTTGTCGACCGAGAAGCTGACCAGCCTGCGCTGAGGTCCGGCCGCCTTCGCCTTCTCGACGGCTTCGCGACCGAGGAAGTCGATATCGGTTTTCAGCTTGCAGGCGAACAACAGTCCCGCCTCGACGGGGTTGTCGTTGGGCGTCAGCTCGCGGCCGAATGCGCGGTAGCCCTTCTCCAGCCGCAGCGATTCGATGGCGTAGTAGCCGCCACGGGTCACCTCGAATTCGGCTCCCGCCGCCATCAGGTCTTCGTACACCCCGACCGCGAACTCGGTGGGAACATAAATCTCCCAACCCAATTCGCCTACATAGGTGATCCTGGTCGCCCGCACGGTCGCATAGCCGAGTGAAATCTGCCTGCTGGTGCCGAACGGGAACGCCGCATCGGACAGGTCGGCGTCGGACAGCGCGCTCAGCAGGTCACGCGACCGGGGGCCCATCACACCGAACACGGCCAGTGACGAGGTGACGTCGACGAGCGTGGCCCGCGCACCCGTCGGCAGGTGGGTGCGGATGTGGTCCTTGTCGCGTTCGGTGGTGGCCGCACTGCTGACGATCAGGAACTCGTCGGGCGCAGTCCGGGTGATCGTGACATCCGACTCGTAGGTGCCGCGCGCGTTGAGCATCCCGGTGTACACGGTGGTGCCCACCTCCACCGCGACATCGGCCGTGCACAGCCATTGCAGGGCCGCCTCGGCGTCGGCGCCGACGAGCAGGTACTTCGAGAAGGATGTCTGGTCGAAGACGGTGACGCCGGTGCGGGTGCTGGCCTGTTCCGCGGCCGACCAGGGCAGCCAGTTCGGCTTGCCCCACGTGTATTCGATCACCGGCGCACAGTCTGGTGGGGCGAAGAAGTTCGCCCGTTCCCAGCCCATCCGGCTACCGAAGTTGGCGTTCGCGGCGACGAGCAGGTGGTGCACGGGTGAGCGGCGGAACGGCCGGGCAGTCGTCATCTCCCGGTTGGGCCAGGGGATTTCATAATGCAACCCGAGGATCTCGGCAACCCGGTCGTGCAGCCAGCTGACGTTGCCGTTGAACGGCGCGAACCGGCGGATGTCGACGCTGGTCAGATCGCTGGTCGGAGAACCGTTGACAATCCACTCCGCCAGCGCCCGGCCCGCGCCGCCGGCTGATGCGATACCCACCGAGTTGAAGCCCGCGGCCACGAAGAAGTTCGTCAGGCCGGGGGCTTCGCCGAGGATGAACTGGTTGTCCGGGGTGAAGCTCTCCGGGCCGTTGTAGAACTTCTTGATCCCGGTGTCCTCGAGTGCGGGAATCCGGAGCATCGCGTTGTCCATCAGGATCTGGAAATGGTCCCAATCCTCGTCCAGCAGCTGGAATTCGAACGGGTAGGGAATCTCCCGCGGCGACACCCAAGGTTTGGCCTCGGGTTCGAAGCCACCGATGACCAGCCCGCCGACCTCCTCCTTGAAATAGGTGTAGCCGTCGGGATCTCGCAGGATCGGCATATCGGGGTGGACCCCGGCGATGGTCTCGCTGACCACGTAGAAGTGCTCCGCGGAGTGCAGCGGCACGTTGACGCCGGCCATCAGCCCGATCTGCAGCGCCCACTGGCCTGCGCAGTTGACCACGATCTCCGCTTCGATATCCCCGGCATCAGTGCGGACGCCGGTCACCCGCCCGCCCGCGACCAGGATGTCGATCACGCGGGTGTGCTCGACGATACGTGCCCCGCGTTGCCGAGCACCCTTGGCCAGCGCGGCCGTCAGATCGGTCGGGTTGGCCTTGCCGTCGGCGGGAAGCCAGATTGCGCCCACGAGATCGTCGACGCGCATCACCGGGTAGCGGGCGAATGCCTCGTCAGGGGTGAGCAGCTCACATTCGAGGTCGTAGGCGGCAGCGTTGGCGGCGGTCCGGCGCAGCTGCACCATCCGGTCCTCGGACCGTGCCACCGTCACGCCGCCGCATTGCTTGTAACCGGCGGACAGCCCGGTCTCGGCCTCCAACTCGGCATACAGCTCAGTGGAGTACTGCACCAGGCGCGTCCCACTCTCCGAGGCCCGCAGCTGCCCGACCAGCCCCGCGGCGTGCCAGGTGGTCCCCGACGACAGCTGGCCCTGTTCGAGCAGCACGATATCGGTGTACCCGAGCTTCGTCAGGTGGTAGGCGACGCTGGTGCCGATGACACCGCCGCCGATGACGACGATATGTGCCCGGTCAGGCAGGGGTCCGGAGGGCAACGGTCAGCTCCTTCTCAGTGGGATCAGTGGGATCAGTGGGGTCAGTCATCGGCGGACACTTCGTCGAGTAATCGGCCGAAGTCGGGCCGGCTGAACTCGGCCACGGCATTGTCGTAACGCTCCATCACCCACTCCCAGAAGTCGAATTCCAATGAGCTGGAACCGTTCTGGATACATCCCCACAGAGTCCAGCCGTACTGGGAGACAGTGCCCTGCAGCCGGGCCCTGGCAATCTTATGCCGTAGCGGCCGGCCGTAGTAGGTGCTGACCAGTTCCTCGAGCCCGGCGATCGAAAGCCGGCATTCGCGCCAGATGTTGCCCAGTTCGAAGCACGGGTCGTTGTTCCCCGAGTACTCGTAGTCGATCAGCCAGACTTTGTCGCCGTCCTCGACGAAGTTCGCGGCCAGCAGGTCGTTGTTGCACGGCACGGTCGGCACTTCGGTGGCCGCCAGCACCCGCCGAATCGCATCGAACTGGTCGGCGAAGTCCATGTACCCATCCGGAATGCGGAAGCCGTTGTCCTGCAGCACCTTCAGGTAGGCCGGCTGCTGGGCGAACATGTCGAAGTCCCCTCGGAACCGCGGGCCGGCATGCAGTGCGCGGCACGCCTGGGCCGCCTTGGCGATCACGCCGGGCCGGGCGAAGTCGGCGTTGGACAGCGTGGCGCCGTCGAGGTAGCCGAGCAGCAGGATGCCCAGGTCCGGGCGGTAGTCGTAGACCGGCGCGCCGACGCCGGCCGCCGCGGCGGCCCTGGTGTTGTAGTGCTCCTGGTCCCGATCGATGCCCAGCAGATTGGCCGGATCCGCACAGCGGGCGACGTACACACCGGCGGCGGTGGTGATCTTCACGTTGCGATTCGTCAGGCCGCCGGCGAGGTCCTCGACCTGCCGCGGCTGCCCGGCAAGCAGTGGAAGTTGTTCCAACAGTGCGTCCAGCGCAGCGTCGCTGAGCGAGAACGACATGCGGACAACGCTAGTGGCTCAACCTCGATCCGACCCGGCTTCGCTTCCTTGACATTCACCGTCGGTGAGGTCATTGTCATGGCTCAAGTGCGCATACCGTGGTCGTCCGCGGTTGCCGGCCAACGCGGTGGACGAATGCGCGAAAAACAAAAATGGAAATGGCATTTCCGCAGATGAATAGTGTTCTCAATCGTGTAAACCGGGACCGGCATGGGCTGCTTCCAGATTCGGCGAGTAACGTCATTCTCGCCCGACCGCAGCGGATGGATGAGGAGGTAAGCGTGCAATCCGAGGTGTGCACACTTACCGCGCGACCTACCGTTGGCCAGATCTGCCGCGCCGTCCACCGTGATTCGGCATACGCGTCGGTCAGCCGATGACGGCACAACCGACAAACGGAACTCGGGCGGGCGCCGACGACGCCGAGTTGGCGGCAGCGCAGGCCGAGGACGAGGCTGCCGAAGCCGAGGCCGCGGCAACAGCTGCCAGAGCCCGCGCCAAGGCGGCGCGCCTGCGCCGGGAGGCCCAGGAGGAAGAGGCCAGGAAAGCCGACCTGGTGCCGCCCGCTGAGACCGAGCCGGTGCCAGACGCCGAGGACGAGGACGACACCAACGAAGCATCGGACGGCGAGGCGTCTGAGGACGATCTATCGGACGACGATCTCGACGATCCGGCAGAGCAACGGCGATTCAAGCTCGTCTGGTGGTGGCCCGCAGTGGCCGTCACCGTGGCGATCCTCGTGCTCTGCGGGTCGCTGTTCGCCACCGGTTACTTCATCAAGCAACACCACGATGCGACGGCGCTGAGCGACCTGAAGTCCCAATTCGAAACCGGCGCACGTCAGGACGTGGTGAACCTGATGTCGCTGAATTTCAACAGCGCGCAGACTGACCTGCAACGGGTGATCGACAGCACCACCGGCCAGTTCCACGACGATTTCCAGAAGAGCGCCGGCGACTTCCTGTCGGTGATGAAGGAATCCAAGGTGGTCACCACCGCCAGCGTCAGCGCCGTCGCCGTCGAATCCATGACCAAGGACTCCGCCGTTGTGCTGGTGGCGGCCGTATCCCAAGTGGCCAACACCGCCAGCGGCCAACCGACTCCCCGGAACTGGCGGCTCAGCGTGACCGTCAACAAAGTAAACGACCAGATCAAGATGTCGAGAGTTGAGTTCGTCCCGTGACCACTGATCAGAGATCGCGCAACGACGATCCCACCGACGCTGACGCTGCCACCGCCGGGTCGGACACCCCGGACGAGAGCACGGAAGCCGCCGATGTCGAGTCCGGCGCCACGGAGGCAACCGAGGCGGAGGCAACCGAGACCGAGACCTCGGATTCCGAAGACGCGGTGGAGTTCCCGGCCGAGGCCACCGACGGCGATCTGACGGAGCCGGCAGAACCGAAGCAGTCCGGACGACTGTGGTCGCGGATCAGCGTCGCGGTGCTCGCCCTGCTGCTCGTCGTGTCCATCGGGTTGAGCACCTGGTTGTACTTCTTCCAGTACCGGGTGGACCAGCAGACCGGACCCGCGGCGCAGAGCGTTGCACTGCAGGCCGCCAAAGACGGCACTATCGCCTTGTTGTCGTACGCCCCGGAGACGCTGGACAAAGACCTCGATGCCGCCAAGACCCATCTGACCGGCGACTTCCTGAGCTATTACACCAACTTCACCGATCAGGTGGTCCGTGCCGCCGCCAAGCAGAAATCGGTCAAGACCACGGCCACCATCCCCCGCGGCGCAGTCTCGGAGATGCAGCCCGGGTCGGCCAAGGTGTTGCTGTTCGTCAACCAGATCACGATGAGCGCGGACCGTCAGGAGCCGTCGGCAACCTCGAGCAGCGTATTGGTCACCATGACCAAAGTCGACAATTCGTGGCTGATTTCATCATTCGACCCGGTCTAGCGCTCAGAACGGCGTGCTCTTTCCAGGATGGTCCGCACAGGTACACCTACATCGGGGCGTGGCCTCAGTCCGCCCCGTCGATCCGCACCATGCGGTCGAATTCGCCGATGAACAACGGCGGGTAGACGCCGACGCCGGCGTGAGACATCCACTCGGTGGCCGCATCCGGATGGGCCATCCATCGGCGGGCGCTGGCCTCATCCACGACGTCCTGCAGGATCAGCACCTCCTGTGGGTCATCCAGTGCCTGGAACACCCACAGCTTCCTGATCCCGAACGATGTGAACCGGTCGGCCGCGACCCGTAGCTGTGCGGTCAGGATCGCCACATCGTCGACCGAGACGATCCCGGCCACGACGACCCCCGGAGCCAGCGGTACTTCGCCGGGTCGGGTCAGATCGAACCGCTCGATGATCTCGCCGGCGAAGACCGCCGGAATATCTTCGACGCCAACGGAATCGAACCACCCCATCAATACGCCTGAGCGCATCAAGTTCTCGATGGGTTCCCGGCTGCGCACACCCGTCATCACCAGCACGCGACCGTGTTCGTGAGTCGACCGATAAACCAGGACGTGATGTGCACCCATATCGGCGAGGGCCTTCGTGCGCCTCGCCAGCAGCGGACCGACCCGCGACGGGTCGGGGATCCGATAGTCGAACGCGATGACCAAGGAGTGCCGGTAAACGTCGGAGACGTTCACTGCAATTGGTCTTTCATCACCTTGCCGGTTGCGTTCAGGGGAAGTGCTGGCAGGAACACCATCGAGCGGGGCACCTTGAAGCCGGCCATGCGCTGCCTGCTCCACGTGATCAATTCCGCCTCCAGGTCCGCTTCTGCGATACCGGTGTCGGCGGCATCCTTCGGCACCACGAACGCCTTCCCCACCTGGCCGAGCCGATCGTCGGGCACCCCGATCACGGCGGCCTGGGCGACGGCCGGATGTTCCAGCAGGAAGCCTTCGATCTCGGCGGGGTAGGCGTTGAACCCGCCGACGATGAACATGTCCTTCTTGCGACCGACGATCCGCACCCGGCCATCGCCGTCGATGGTGGCGAGGTCACCGGTGTGCAGCCAACCGTCCGGATCGATGGCTTCGTCGGTGGCGACCGAGTCGTCGAGGTAGCCCTTCATCACGTTGTAGCCGCGGACCAGAAGTTCGCCGTCGTCGGCGACGTGAAGTTCCATCCCGTCGCAGGCCTGCCCGACAGTGGTGGCGATGTCCTCGAAGGAGTCGCCGGGCCGCGATGCGGTTACCGTCCCGCCCTCGGTCAGCCCGTAGCCGGTCATGATCGACCGGAACGGCAGTTCACTGCGAACGCGGCGGATGAGTTCGACGGGGATATCGGCGGATCCGGTGACGGCGGCGCGCAAGGACGACAGCCGGCTCTTGTCCGGCACTTCCAGCAGCGAGTGGTACAGGGTTGGCGGTCCGGGAAGCATGGTGACATTCTCGCGCTCGATCAGCTCGACCACCCGGCCGATGTCGAAAACTGGTACCGGCAGCACCGTGGCACCGCGGATCATTGCCGCGA
This sequence comes from Mycolicibacterium komossense, assembly GCF_025822605.1. Lineage (GTDB taxonomy): Bacteria > Actinomycetota > Actinomycetes > Mycobacteriales > Mycobacteriaceae > Mycobacterium > Mycobacterium komossense. The sequence continues at coordinate 21,282 of NZ_JACKTY010000038.1, forward strand.
TGCACCCGGCCTTCCAGCCGAAGGTATGGAAGAAGGGATTGACGATCAGGTACCGGTCACCTTGGCGGAGGTCGGCCAAGTTGCACCACTCTGTGTAGAGCCGCAGGGTCTGTCGGTGGGTCATCATGACGCCCTTGGGGCGCCCTGTGGTTCCTGAGGTGTAGACGATGTCGGCGACGTCCGAGCCATCGACCGCCCGCTCCAACGGTGACCCGCTGGCCAGGAAGTCGGACTTCAGATCGATCACGGGCACATCGGAGGGTGCGGCGTAATCCAAGCCGAGGAAACCCTTTTCGATCAGCACCGCCTTGGCTCCGCTGCGCGTGATGATATCGGCGGCTTCTTCGGCCCGGTAGCGGGTGTTGACCGGGACGAGCACACCGCCAGCTGTCATCAGCCCAAACGCCGCGACCATCCACGCATGAGAGTTGGGCGCCCAGATCGCCACCCGGTCGCCTGTGTTGACCCCAATTTCCGCGAATGCACCTGCAGCGCAGCGTATTCGGTGAACAAGATCAGTGAACGTGATACGCAGTGAACCGTCGACGACCGCTTCGGAAGCACCGAAGCGGTCGCCGACGCTCAAGACCATCTCAGGGATGGTCCGCCAGACTTCTGTCGTCGTCACACCGTGACGAGGCGACTCAGGTTCCCGCCCATGATCTTTGCCTGATCCTCCAGCGCGAGGTGCTCGAGCGCGGTCACGTAGTGGGTCGGCTCGGCCAAGCCCTCGGGGTGCGGCCAGTCCGAACCGTACAACACCTGGTCGACGCCGATCAGGTTGATCAGGTCGTCGATGCCCTCCTCATAGAACGGGCTGACGTAGATCCGGTTCTTGATCTCTTCCATCGGGTTGCCAAGGAAGGCCTCGGGTGCCTTCTTGTACACCTCGGTCATCGAATCCAGCAGTGGGAACATCCATTTCGATCCCGCCTCAACGATCCCGACCTTGAGCGTCGGGAACCGGAACAGCGCGCCGTGGATAACCCATGAGGCCACCGCATCCTGGATGGGCCGCCACTCGTTGAGGATCGACATCGCGTTGGTCTGGAACGGCAGCATTTCCTGCGCGGCACCGTCCCACTCGGAGGTGTAGCGCGAGTAACCGCTGTCGCTGGAGTGCATCCCCACGAAGATGTCGTACTCGACGCATTTCTGCCAGAACGGGTCGAACTCGGGCAGCGCGAACGACCGCGGACCGCGGAAACCGGGGACCGGAGCCGGCCGGATCAGGATGGCGCGGGCACCGCGCTTGACCGCCCACTCGAGTTCCTCGATCGCCTTTTCGACGATGGGCAACGTGATCACCGGCGTGGTGAAGATGCGGTTCTGGTAGTTGAAGCCCCAGACCTCGTGCAGCCATTCGTTCAGTGCGTGAACGATGACGTGGATGGCGAGCGGGTCGTCGGATAACCGCTCCTCGATCAGGCTGGCCAGCGTCGGAAACATCAGTGAGCGGTCGATACCCAGCTCGGTCATCTTCTCCAGGCGCGGAGCGGGCTCGAAGAACGCCGGAATGGCCCGCATCGGTTCGCCGAACAGTTCACGCTTGCTCTTGCCGTCGGGATTGCCGAACTTGAAGTACTCCTCCCACGCGCCCGGCTTGGCGACCACCGAGAAGGTCGGGTTGGGAATGTAGTTGCTGATCTGGCCCTTCAACGCGATCTTGGTGCGGCCGTTGATCTCCACGTACTGGACGACGTCCTTGTACTCCTTGGGCAGGAACTTCGTCAGCGCCTCCGGCGGCTCGTAAAGGTGATTATCCGCATCGAAGAGCGGAAAAGGAATGTCGACCCGGTGCGACAGTTGACCCATGGAATTCTCCTTTGCAGTTACAGAGAATCATATTCTCACATTGCAGCGGTGGCAATGCCCCCGACTGTGCGGTTGACCGCCGACCAGGGGTCATCGGCCCACGGACCCTGCGCCGGATACCGCCCGCAGATCGGCGGGACGGTCACGCATGTGCCGGGCACTCCGTCAAGCTCGGATCACGAGGCAGTCAGCGGTAGTCGCGGTGCTATTCTCACTTTTCGAGAATGTCAATATTCAACTGGGAGAACGCATCGTGGTGGACCTGGAACTGGACAGCGGCGGTGTTGCCGGCCTGGCCGTCATCACCATCGATCGGCCCGCGGCTCGCAATGCCATCGCGCCGGAGACGATGGACCAACTGGACAACGCCCTACAGCGGGCCGACGGCGCCCTGGCTCTGGTGATTCGCGGCGGCGGTAACCGGGCGTTCGTCTCCGGGGGCGACCTCAAGGAACTGGCCACGCTCCGCACTCTCGACGAGGCCTCGGCGATGGCGAACCGGATGCGGACGATCTGCGATCAGATCGCCGATTTTCCGGCACCGGTGATCGCCGCGCTCAACGGGCATGCGCTCGGCGGTGGCGCCGAGGTCGCGGTGGCCGCCGATATCCGCGTCGCGGCCGATGACATCAAGATCGGCTTCAACCAGGTGTCGCTGGCGATCATGCCGGCGTGGGGCGGGGCCGAGCGGCTGGCCGCGCTGGTCGGACCGGGTCGGGCGCTGCTGCTCGCCGGCGCCGGCACGGTCCTGGACGCGGCCGCGGCCGAACGGGTCGGGCTCGTGGACCAGGTGCTGCCCCGCGCCTCCTTCGACGACGGCTGGCGGGCGATCGCACAGTCACTGACGAACCGGCCCGCCACGTCGATCAAACGAGTCATCAAGGGCGCCACACCCACTGAGGCCGTCGGCGCGTTCGCTCACCTCTGGGTCGACGACGAGCACTGGGCTGCGGCAGACCGGGTGATCAACCGGGCACGCACCTAATCGCGTCCGGCGGCGTAGAGGTGGACCAGACCGGAGGCCACCGCGAACCGCGGACCGTGCACGCCATCGATATTCGCCCGGCCCACTGCGACGGGGATCGAACGCAGCGACTCGCCCACGGTGCGTAACAGCTCGTCATCGAGCGCACCCCCGCCGGCCAGGACCAGCGCCGAGGGCGACTCATCGAAGGCCCGCATACACCGGGTGATGTTCGCCGCAACCGTTTCCTGTTTGATCGCCAACCGCAGGCTGCGCCATTCCTCAGCGGCCAGCTTGTAGGAAAACGGCACCAGCCCGGCCCCGCCGCGCGTGCACAACCGGCCGATCGCGTCAGCCGAGGCAGGACTGTCCAGGAATAGCCGGCGGCCGTCCTCCTCATGCGCGACGTGAGGTCCTTCGACCCGCAGCGCCGGTGACCGTTTCACCCGTTCCGCGAGGGCCCGTGGGATACCCAGGATCTGCGCCACCGCCGTCGTGATCGCCTCGCCCGCACCGGCCGCTATCACCGTGTGGTGCGGGCCGATCAGATCGATTGTGCCCCCACCGATATCGCACACCACGGCGTCCGGAGGCAATCCCGGCGTCGTACGCGCGCCGACCGCTGCAGCCTCCGGTTCAGTGGCAAGTGTCTGCGTGGGCCGTCCGGTCAGCACCTGCAGAGTCGCGGCCGCGTCGGCGGCAAGCTCGGCAGCCAGCAGCGCGACGACAGTCCCGCGGGTGTCGGCCACGCCGCGGCGCAGCCACGCACCGTTGTCGATCGAGGACAGGTCGGTGAAGAACGCGTCATCCACTGAGATGCCCTGCTTGGCCGTGGGAACCGAACGCAGCCGGACGGCCACGACGTTGCCCGGCGGTTCGACGCGTAGGAGGCTATGTGCCTGTGCGGGCGAGTACCGCAGCAGCTGCCCGTCGACCAGGCAATCGACGTAGTCGTCGTCGACGGCGGGCGGATCGGGGTGTCCGGTCCGGCGGGCCACCGCGATCGCCGGGGAATCCGCCAGTTCGCGGGTGAATTCGGCTACGTGCCGAATCTGCTCGTGTCCGAGTTCCATGGCGACGCAGAGCGCAATCGGGTCCGCCATCGCGCGGTAGGCGCGGCCCTCGGCGACAACCTCGACCGCGACCAGCGCCCCCGTCGCAAGACCGTCGAGGTCGACCTCGTCGACAACCGGCACGTCAATGGATATCCGGTTGCGGATCAGCACCGCGTCGTCCTCGGCCGCGATCACCCCGACGACGTCCCAACCGCGGCCGGCGGCCGCGTTGATCTCGCACGCCGCCACTTCGAAATCGGTGCCGGAATCGACGGAAACGATTGCCGGACCGTCGAAGACGTTGCCGTCAAGGGAACTCAACGGGACGTGCCTACCGACACCGGAGCCCGTTCCGGCCGGTGTGCTGGCATCGGGTCTGCGCAAACTTCGCACCGGCGATCGCGGCGACGACGGCGGTGGGAGTGGCGCCGTCGCCGTATCCACCGGACGAAGAGCGGACAGCAACAGTCGGTCCGCCGTCGCACCCGCGTCGACTTCTATCTTCTGCAGCAGCGCGGCTGCACCTTCCAACGATTCCGTGGAGCCCTTACGACCACGCGTCGGGGCCTGGCCCTGGGCGATCGGTTCGACGGGTTCCGCCGTACGCCCGCCCACGATGCGAGCAAGGACGATCTCAGTGGTGTGGTTGCCGATGTCGATACCCGCGACAACCGTCACCGCAACAGGCCTCGCCTGGCGTAGACGGCGGCCGCCTGACTCACCAACTCTGCGCACCGCAACGCGCCGCGCGCTTCCAGTGACACCCGCAGTGCCTCCAGCTGTTCGGCCGAGGAACGGTGTGGCCGCAACGCCTCGTAGAGATTCATCACCTCTTCGTCGTCGATGCTGGTCAGTTCTGCTGCACGCCGGAAGTTCTCGGCAAGCTGCGGATTACCGCCGGCCTCGGCGACATCGGCCTGATGAGCCAGCGTCGCAGGGTCCATCCGAAGATCCGACAGCTGAAGTTTGCCGTCGACCGCAGCCTGGACGGTGAACTTTTCGTCGTTCATCGCCGTGTCACCTCCACCGTCATCGGTGCCTGACCAGGTTCGCAACAGTCACGCTCGAGCGCAACGAGGGCGACCGCCCTGGCGTGATAACGCGCGGATATCGATTCGTCGGTGCCGCCGGTGAGAATCGGGACGGGAGCCATTCCCTTTGCATGCCGTGCCGCGTTCTTGCCCAGCTCACGGTAGTTCTTTGCCGTCAACAACGGGGCGACGCTGAACAGCTCAAGGTTGGCCAGCGGAGCGAGATCCCGTCGGTGAATGAGGGCGGTTCCCTTGCCTTGCAAGCCAATTCCGATCCCAGACCCGGACAGCCTGGCCGCGGTCAATCCGATCAGCCCGACGTCGATGGTCGAGCGAACACGCACCAGTCTCGGCAGACATCCTTCCTCCTCCAGGCCAGCCGAGAGTTGGCGCAGCACTTCACCCACGGTGAGTCCGGACAGGCTCAGCCAGACCGTGCGGCCGAATGCCGGGGAGAGCCCGATGCACACTTCCCTTGGGTCACTGCCCTGCCTGGCGGGCTCGACATCGGTGAGGACGATGTGCTCTCGATGCTCGGCTTGATCAGCGGTCAGCTCCGCGGTGGTCCGTTCCTGCCGAATGCCGTCGATCTCTGCACGTCGGCCAGCGGTCAACGCATAGCCACTGCCGGGCCCCGCGTAGTCGTTCGGATCCGTGAGTTTGGACAGCACCTGCATGTTCTCGTCGAAGATCGCCGAGGTCTGCAGCTGATCACCGCGCAGCCGCTCACGGGTCAACCGCATGATGGCGTCGGCTTCCTCATCGAACCCGGTTCGCTTCAGCGATGCGATCACATCGAACACGGTGAGCTGCTTGGCCTCGATGGCGGTGGCCGCCTCCGCAACCGCCTTCGGGTCGCCGGGGGGAAGGTCACGCGATCCGTTGGCCACCACTGCTGCGTCCACCCGGTCGTCGCCGAAGTCCGCAAGACCGAGATCACGGTACACCGCCTGGACGGCCGTCGCCGCGCGTCTGCGCACCATCGCCTGATGCTCGGCGGTGATCGTGCGCAGGCCGCCGTCGACCCCCCAGTCCCGTTGCAACACAAGGAAATCGTCCATGTCATCGGAATTGAAGTTCGACAAGGCGAAGGCATTGTCGTAGCGCGGTATCGATCCGAAGCCCGAGAAGACGAAGTCTGCGCCCGCCAGCAGCACGGGCAGGGTGTGTGCGCTGCGGCGGATATCGGACTCGGAGATCAGATTGTCATTGCCCGCGCAGGATTCGAGGTCGCGCATCATCACCATCAAGTTCTCGGCGAGCAGCTCCTTCATCCCTTCCGGTACCGACGCCACCACGCCGACACCGTCGATGCCGCCGTTCTGGACCCCCTGTGACCCCAGAGCTCGTGCGAGCGAGACACACCGGGATTCCAGATAGAGGATGGAGCACTGCTCGGCCGCGCCCATCAGCACCTCGGCGCCACCCCCACTGGTCACCCGCATCTTCAGTCCGCGCGAGGCGTAGGCAGAGGTGAGGATCGCCTTCGAGAACGGGGTGTCATCCCCGTCGATGAAGACTTGTTCGGTGCCGTAGATCGAGATCGTCTCGGCATAGCTGGTCAGCCCGCGGAGCCCGAGACGCAGCTCCATCGCCTCCTCGATAGAGCATTGGGCCATCGCTCCGGGAACTCCGACTTGGCTGCCGATCAACAGCGCCACAGCATTGGACGGCGCGTCACCCAGCACCGGTACGGTCGTCTCGACTTCCCGGAAGCCGTAGGCGACCGCGCTGGCTGCGTCGGCGGCGATCAACAGCGGATCATCGAGCTGATTGGTGACGTGCGCCTGGTTGCTCGGCGTCTTCCTGGCGCGCAGTCTGCTCATCGCCATCTGCATCTCGACGGGAGTCAGTAGCGCCACGACGCGCGCCAGCTTGGCAGGCGTAGTCCCCCCGATCAGACGCACCACTTCCGCCCGTGGCACGTTGACGTCGACAGCCATCCTGGCCAGCGTCGCATCATCGAGCGCCATGGCCTCTTGAGCACACTCGAGATCCAGGCCGTACAGCGCGATGAACTCATCGATCACATCGAAGTCCGCAGCCGGTTTGCCGTCGAGCTCGACGACCTGCTTCCCGTCGGGGGTATCCCGAATCACCAGCGAAGGCTCAGGATCGTGGGGGCTGCGCATCGCAACCAGCCCGAGCTCCGGGTTGATGACGCTGAAGCCGTCCAGGTTCACCGGTTTGGCATCGAGAACCCGCATCCGACCCAGGTCGAGATCTCGCTCGTAGGTGTCTTCGCCCTTATCGATAGCGCCCATCGGCCCTCCTCAGTACTGGAGCCGGCGATCCGGAAATCTCCGGACCGCCGGCTGCTATCCTCTCACCACTCGGCGGCGATGGATGGATCTAGTCCCGTACTACGTTGTCCTCGTAGACAATCCGACCGATCATGTCGTAGCGCCGGGTGTCTTTGAACTTAAAGTAGGTGGCCATTGCCGCACCGAACACGAACAGTCCCACCACGATCCACGGCGTGAGCTTGAACAGTAGGGTGCCAGATGCGGTACCCGCGGCAGCATCTTTGTGCTCCCAGAGCAGGTAAACCACGTAGAGCATGCCCAGGCCGCCGAGCAACGGAGCCACGAAGGTCTTGAACCAGTGCTTGCTGACCGGATGGTTCTTGTGGAAGTGGAAATAGCTGATCACCGAGAACGCGCACAACGCCTGCACGATCAGGATCGCCATGGTTCCGAGAATGGCCAGCAGCGTGTACATGTGCACGTAGGGATCCATACCCGCGGCCAGGAACGCCAGAATGATCACCAAAGTGATCCCGCTCTGCACAAAGGAGGCGATGTGAGGCGAGCCGTGCTTGGGATGCGTTGCGCCGATGGTCTTCTGGAGCCCGGTCGACAAACCCTCGCGGCCGAGCGCATACAGGTAGCGCGAGGCGCAGTTGTGGAACGCCATCCCGCAGGCGAAGGATCCGGTGACCAGCAGGAAGTTGAACATCGTGATCGCCCACTCGCCGTAGTAGCTCCGCACCGGACCGAAGAAGATCTCCGAGGCGGTGTTCGGGTCCTGCGCGAGTGCGATGGCCTCCTGCGGGCCGGTTCCGGCGATCGCCATCCAGGAGACGAACACGTAGAAGATGCCGACACCCAGGACGCTGAGCATCGTGGCCCGCGGGATGATCTTTTTGGGTTCGCGCGACTCTTCGCCGTACATCGCGGTGGACTCGAAGCCCACCCAGGACCAGAAGGCGAAGAACAGGCCGAGACCCGCGCTCGCCCCCGCAATGGCTGCCGGCTGGAATGCGCCGACGGGGTTGATGATCTCGCCGACCGCGAAGCCGTGCGGTCCGCCGCCGTGGATCAGCACGGCCAGGGCGCCCAACGACAGCATGGCGATCTCGGTCACCAGGAAGACTCCGAGCACCTTGGCGGTCAAGTTCACGTCGAAGTACGTCAGGATCGTGTTGAGTACCAGCATCAGCAGTGCCGGCACGATCCAGTGGATGCTGACGTCGAACTGGGTCTTCAACAGGTTCTGGAAGAAGAACGAGAAGATACCGATCAGTGATGCCTCGAAGACGACATAGGCCATCGTGATCAACAGACCGCTGGCCATCCCGACGATCCGGCCGAGGCCGTGCGAGATATAGCCATAGAAGGCACCGGTGGTGGTGATGTGCTTGGCCATGGTGGCGTAGCCGATGGCGAACAGCCCGAGTACGACCGTTGCAACGATGTACCCCGCCGGCGCATGTGAACCGTTTCCGAAGCCAACGGCGATCGGAACGTTGCCGACCATTGCCGTGATGGGCGCCGCTGTTGCGACCGCCATGAAGATCACGCCGACGGTACCGACGGCGTTGCGCTTCAGGTGCTGAACACCCCCACCTGCATTTTCCTCGCGTGATACCGCTTGTTCTGTCATCTACGGACGAACCTTCCTGACTGTCAGAGGAGACCGCTGTGGCCTGGACCACACTTCGACCGGTTCGTATATTGGCATCGCTCATCGAGTTTGGCAATACCCATTTCAGACCGTTGACATAAATGGTCCATCCATTTAGGTTGGGCGAGTCACGGTGCGGCGAATCCGAGCAGAGGGGCCGAATGTACGACTACGGCACGTTCTCGTTCGATTCCAAGGCAGATGTCTTGGAACGGGCGAAGACGTTCTGGAATCCGGACAAGACACAGTTCTGGTCCGATGAAGGCGTCGATCTGGTGATCGACCGCCGCGAAGGCTACTTCCTATGGGATATGTCGGGGCGACGCCTGATCGACATGCATCTCAACGGGGGCACCTACAACCTGGGCCATCGCAATCCCGAAGTGATGCAAGCACTTACGGAAGGCATGGCGCATTTCGACATCGGTAACCACCACTTTCCCTCGGTGGCACGTACCGCGCTGGCACAACGGCTCGTCGAGACAGCTCCGGCGTCGATCACGAAGGTCGCATTCGGCTCCGGCGGCGGCGAAGCCATCGACATCGCGCTCAAGAGCGCGCGCCACGCAACCCAGCGCCGCAAGATCATCTCGGTTGTGAAGGCGTACCACGGCCATACCGGATTGGCGGTGGCCACCGGAGACGACCGATTTGCCAAGTTGTTCCTCTCCGACCGTCCTGACGAATTCAGTCAGGTGCTCTTCGGTGACATCGCCGCGATGGAAAAAGCCCTGTCCGGCAACGACGTTGCCGCGGTGATCATGGAGACGATCCCGGCAACGTACGGCTTCCCGCTGCCCCCCATGGGATATCTGGAAGCAGTCAAGGAACTGACCGTCCGCTACGGCGCCCTGTACATCGCCGATGAAGTGCAGACCGGTTTGATGCGCACCGGTGAACTCTGGGCGATCACCAAACACGGTATCGAGCCGGACATTATCGTCAGCGGTAAGGGACTTTCCGGCGGCATGTACCCCATCACCGCAGCCTTGCTCTCCGACCGGGCCGCCCAGTGGCTGAACCAGGACGGATTCGGTCACATCTCGACATTCGGCGGTGCCGAACTCGGCTGTGTGGCCGCGCTGAAGACGCTGGAGATCTCCACCCGACCCGAGGTCCGGTCAATGGTGCACTACATCTCCGACCTTTTCGGCGCCGGCATGCGCCGTATCCAGAGCGACTACCCCGACTGGTTCGTCGGCATCCGACAGAACGGCGTGGTGTTCGGGCTGGAGTTCAACCACCCAGAGGGCGCCAAGTATGTGATGCGCGAACTCTACGAAAACGGGGTGTGGGCAATCTTCTCGACGTTGGATCCCCGAGTGCTGCAGTTCAAACCGGGCATCCTGCTCGGCCGCGACCTGTGCGAAGACGTGCTGGACCGGCTCGAGGTCGCGATCGGCCGCGCCCGAACCGTCGCAGGAGACCGGAGGCGATCATGACAACCATTCCTCACGCCGGCCATCTGCTCGAGCGCGCGCGCTGGGCAGCCCGCGCCTACGCCGACTACGACGCCGCCGCGGTATCCGCCATCGTCACCGCAGTGGCCGACGCTGCCTACGCCGAGTCCGAACGCTTCGCCGGCGAGGCCGTCGCCGAGACCGGCATGGGTGTCGCGGCCGACAAGCTCATCAAGAACCGGGCGTGCTCCCGCGGGATCCTCGATTACTACCGCGGCGAGGATTTCATCTCGCCGCGGGTCGACACCGCCCGCAGGATCGTGGAGATACCGCGCCCGGCCGGCGTGGTCTTGGCCTTGACACCCACCACCAACCCGGTGTCCACGGTGTACTTCAAGGTGATCCTCGCGCTGATGACCCGCAATGCGGTGGTGGTCGCTCCGCACCCGCGTGCCAAGATCTGCTCGGCCCAGGCCGCGCGGATGCTGGCCGAGGTCGCGGTCGCCGCCGGCGCACCGGACGGCATCGTGCAGGTGATCGACGAGCCGGCCATCCCGCTGGTGGAAGCGCTGATGGCCGACGAGCGCACCGACGTGGTCGTGGCCACCGGCGGTACCGGCGTGGTGCGGGCGGCCTATTCATCAGGCAATCCGGCGCTCGGCGTCGGCCCGGGCAACGTGCCGGTACTCGTCGACTCGACTGCCGATATCGCGGCCGCAGCGCGGCGCATCGTCGACAGCAAGGCCTTCGACAACTCGTTGTTGTGCACCAACGAATCGGTGCTGATCGCCGAGGAGTCCATCGCGGCGGCACTGTGCGCGGCGATGACCCGCCAAGGGGCACACATCCTCGACGCCGACGCGACCCGGCGACTGAGCGCGTTCATGTTCACCGACGGGCACCTCAACACCGATGTCGTCGGCCGGGACGCCGCCTGGATCGCCGGTCAGGCCGGGATTCGAGTGACTCCCAAGACGCGGGTGCTGGTCGCGCCTTTCGACCACGTGATCGCCGAAGAGATGTTGGCCCACGAAAAGCTGTCACCGGTGCTCGGCATGACCACGGTCGCCGACACGGCCAGGGGCATCCGCGCGGCACGCGCCGTCGTCCGCATCGCCGGCGCCGGGCACTCGGCCGCTATCCACAGCGAGAACCCCTCGGTGATAACCGATTTCGCTGCCCAGGTTCCGGTGCTTCGAGTTTCGGTCAACGTCGGCAACAGCACGGGAAGCTCCGGTTTGGAGACCAACCTGGCTCCGTCGATGACCATCGGCACCGGGTTCGTCGGCCGCAGCTCGATCGGCGAGAACCTCCAGCCGCACCACCTGCTGGATTGGGCTCGGATCGCCTACAACAGCGACCCCGCCGTGGTGATGCCGAGCTTCGCGGGCATCTCACCGTGGCACACGCCCGCCGCCCCGGTACCCGAATACCCCCGCGCGTCCAATGACCCCGCAAACGGGCCGCTACCGCAGCGCATTCCCCCCGTCGGCGCCGGCCGCACGTTGGGACCGGATGTCGACGCGTTGCGCGCCGAACTGCGCGCGCTTGTCGTCGAAGAGCTCGCACAATTGATCAAGAGGTGAGTCGTGGCTGAACTACGTTCCTTTATCTTCATCGACCGGCTTCAGCCGCAGACGATGTCCTACCTGGGCACCTGGACCCGCGGTGTGCTCCCGCGCGCCGATGTCGCCGCCCAGATCATCGAGGTGGCACCGGGACTCGACATCGAAGGCATCACCGATGTCGCGCTCAAACACGCCGAGGTCCAGGCCGGTGTCCTGGTGGTCGAGCGCCAGTTCGGTTACCTGGAGTTCCACGGGGAAACGGGCTCGGTCAAGGCAGCCGCCGATGCTGCACTGGAAGAGCTGGGCGGCGACCGAAGCTCGGCTGTCCGGCCCACCATCCTGGCCTCCCGCATCATCTCCAGCATCGACAAGCAGCACGCATTCCTGGTCAACCGCAACAAGATCGGTTCCATGGTGCTGGCCGGTGAGTCGCTGTACGTCTTGGAAGTCCAGCCGGCGTCGTATGCGATCCTCGCGACCAACGAGGCTGAGAAGGCCGCCGACATCAAGGTTGTCGACTTCCGGATGATGGGTGCCACCGGTCGGGTATACCTGTCCGGGACCGAGGCCGACGTCCGGCAGGCGGCCACTGCCGCCGAGGACGCCTTGGCCAGGAGCTCATCGTGACCGGCCCGCTGCCGATCGACCGCGGGCAACTGCGGTTGCTGGTACGGGAAGTGTTGCGCGACGCTCTGCCCGACCTAAAATCCGCGCTGCCCGCGGCACCACCGAAACCCCAGCCTGCGGTCTCTCAGACTCCGGTGGCCGAAGCGATCGGAGCCATCCCCACCGGCCCGCTGGCTGCCGGCGAGAAGAGCCGCACCGACACGGTCCGGATCGCCAACGACCGCGACTTGCAGGGCTTCGTCCGCACTCTTCTGCAGCTGTTCGAGAACCCCAAGAACCGCGCCGATCTTCGTGCCGGCCGACTGACCTTCCGGTTGGTGGAACAGGGACGCTCGGGCGCCCCTACGACCCATCGGTTCGACAGCGGCGCGGTAACCGAGCGCCAGGTCGCCGATCTGGCGGCAGCCGGCGGGGTTCTCGTCCTCGGCCGCAGAGCCGTGCTCACGCCGTTGGCCCGGGAGAAAGCCCGGGCACTGGGAATCACGATCGAGAAAGAGCGCACATGATCTCAGCGACCGTCACCGGCCACGTCTGGTCGACCCGCCGCATCGACGGGTTGCCCGCCGGTGCCCTACTGGAGGTGGAGGTCGACGGAACTTCCGGATCCCGCCTCATCGCCTTCGACGTGCTTGGCAGCGGTCTGGGCGAACGCGTGCTCATAGCGCAGGGCTCAGTGGCGGCGAACTGGTTCGTCGGCACCCCGCCGCCGGTCGACGCGCTCATCATCGGATCCATCGACCCCGACGTCAGCGGATAGCTCCACACTCACTGGTAACAGCAGCAACAGCACCGAGATAAACAAGGAGAAAAACGATGTCCAGCAACGCAATCGGAATGATCGAGACCAAGGGCTTCGTCGCCGCGCTCGCGGCTGCGGACGCGATGGTGAAGGCGGCCAATGTGACGATCACCGACCGCCAGCAGGTCGGCGACGGTCTGGTCGCCGTCATCGTCACCGGCGAGGTCGGCGCAGTCAAGGCCGCGACCGAAGCCGGAGCCGAGTCCGCCTCACAGGTCGGTGAACTGGTCAGCGTCCACGTCATCCCCCGCCCGCACAGCGAACTCGGTGCTCACTTCTCGGTGTCCGACAAGTAATTTCGGCTGCCATGACTTCAACCGACGCCCACGTGAGTACGGAGACGCGTACCGACATCCGGGTGTACCTCCTGGTGGAGGATCTGCAACAGCAGTTCGCCGCCTATCTCGGTACCCCCACCCGGGCCCGCGGCTATCCGCCTTACGCCGGCGATCACGCATTGATCGTCGAAGTATCCCCCGCCTTGGCGATCGAGCGGGTCATTGACCTGGCACTGCGCGAGGTGCCCGGTATCCAGCCCGGAATCCTCTACGTAGAGCGGCAATTCGGTGTACTGGAGATCCATTCCAGTAACCTGGCCGACGTCCGGCGGGCTGGAAACGCCATCCTCGCGGGCACCGGCAACGAAGCAACAGGCCAGTTGCGGCCGCGGGTGCTGTACCACGACATCATCGAGGACATCACCGATCAGCACGCGGTCATCCTCAACCGCAACCGACAGGCGTCGATGATCCTGCCGGGGCAGGCGTTGCTCGTCTACGAGATGACGCCGGCACTGTTCGCCGCGGTGGCCGCCAACGAAGCAGAACGCGTGGCGCCCGGCCTGACGGTGGTCGATGTCCAGATGATCGGTGCAGCAGGCCGGCTCTACATTGCGGGCACCATCGACGACGTGACCAGGGCACGGGACCGCATCACCGAGGTGCTGGCCGGGATAGTAGGGCGCGATCATTGATGGCCGAGCCTGATAAAGGGTTGCCTGATACAAGGTTGTCCGACAACACGATCGATGACGACATCACCATCGCGGAACGGGCGCTCTCGGAGTACGACCTGCCCACGGATTCCGGGCTGAGCCTGCTCAACCTGTCCGAGAACGCCACGTATGCAGTCACGGATTCCGAGACCGGCACCCGCACCATCCTGCGGGTGCACCGCCAGAACTATCACCGCGAACACGAGATCGAATCCGAACTCGCCTGGCTCGACGCGCTCCGGGCCGACAGTGACATCACGGTTCCGACTGTGCTCCCGGCCCGTGACGGACGCCGGGTGGTCACCGTCGACGTGGACGGAAGCCCGCGCCACATCGTGCATTTCGAGATGGTGGCCGGAACTGAACCCGACGAGGAGTCGGTCACCGGCCAGGACTTCCACACGCTCGGCCAGATAACCGCTGCCCTGCACCAGCATTCGCAGAGCTGGACAAGGCCGCCGGGGTTCGGGCGATTCTCCTGGGACTGGGAGCACAGCCTCGGCGGCCAGCCCCGCTGGGGCCGTTGGCAGGACGCGGAAGGTATCGGTGAGCGCGAGCGGACTCTGCTCGACCGCGCCGCGCAACTGCTCAAGCATCGACTGGACGAGTACGGATCCGGGCCGGACCGGTTCGGGCTCGTGCACGCCGACCTCCGATTGGCCAATTTGCTCACCGACGGCTCGGCCATCACCGTCATCGACTTCGACGACTGCGGATTCGGCTGGTTCTTCTACGATTTCGGCACCGCAGTATCGTTCATCGAGCACGATCCGGCGCTGCCCGAGTGGCAAGACTCCTGGGTCAGCGGCTACCGCAGCGTCTGCCCGATGGACGCTGCCGACGAAAGTATGCTGGCATCGTTCGTGCTGCTCCGCCGACTGCTTCTGCTGGCATGGATGGGGACGCACAGTCACTCCAAGGAATCCCGCACCAAGGCGATCACCTATGCCGAAGGCAGCTGCGCGATCGCCGAGCGCTATCTCACTTCCAACGGCCTGCGCTTGTACTGACCAGCCTGATCACCTAAGGACGCAACTATGTTCACCTCACTTCAGGGCCGCACCGCTATCGTCACCGGAGGCAGCAAGGGCATCGGCCGCGGGATCGCCGAGGTCTTCGCTGCCGCCGGCGTCAACGTCCTGGTGACCGCCCGCAATCAGGACGACATCGATACCACCGTGGCCGACCTCGCCGATCACCCTGCACAGGTGAGCGGCCTGCGCGCGGATGTAACCGATCCAGCGGATTGCCGGCGGGTGGTCGAGACTGCCGTCGAGCGGCACGGCGGTCTGGATATCGTGTGCGCCAACGCCGGTATCTTCCCGTCCGGCAGACTCGAGGACCTCACACCGGCCGATATCGAGAACGTGCTGGCAGTGAACTTCAAGGGCACGGTGTTCATCGTGCAGGCCGCACTGGCGGCCCTGACCGCCAGCGGCCACGGTCGAGTGATCCTCACGTCCTCGATCACCGGTCCGATCACCGGCTACCCCGGGTGGTCGCACTACGGGGCCAGCAAAGCAGCCCAGCTCGGATTCCTCCGGACGGCAGCGATCGAGCTGGCGCCGAAGAAGATCACCATGAACGCGGTTCTGCCCGGCAACATCATGACCGAGGGTTTGGTCGAAATGGGCCAGGACTACATGGACCAAATGGCGGCCGCCGTGCCTGCCGGTTGCCTCGGTAGCGTCGCCGACATCGGGAACGCTGCACTGTTCTTCGCCACCGACGAGGCGGCCTACATCACCGGTCAGTCGTTGGTGGTCGACGGGGGGCAGATCCTGCCCGAATCCCACCAGGCGCTCAGCGAGCTGTAATCTCTCCTAGAATTGGGCGTACCAAATCGCGTGGGGCAGGAGGGGTGTGCCGACGCCAAGTGAGGAATTGCGACGCAGAATCGTCGCCGACATCAATGCCGGCATGCCCGGAGCGAAGCTGGGTAGCGAACGCGATCTAGCCGAGCGTTACGACACCAGTCGCTCCAGTCTGCGTCAGGTGCTCGCGGCGTTGGAAGAGGCCGGCCTGGTGCACCGCGTGATCGGTCGATCCGGGGGTATCTTCATCAGCCAGGTTCAGGTTCAGCGCAGCCTGTCCGACGTCGTCGGCGTGCCCGCGTTCCTGGTCAACCAGGGTTACGTGGCCGGGACTCGGGTGCTGTCCACCAAGATCACCGCGCCGGACCGCACCTCACAGAAAGCTCTGCGGCTCGGGGCCAACAACTTCGTCGTCGAAATCCAGCGGGTCCGCCTCGCCGACGGGTCACCCATCTCGCTGGAGCTCGCACAGTTTCCCGCCGATGCCTTTCCTGGGCTCCTGGAGCAACAGCTCAGCGGATCGATCTACGAGATCCTCGAAAAACGTTACGGCTTGGTCACTTCCCAGGCCGAAGAGCGAATCGAGGCGGTCAACGCAACTGCGGACGAAGCCGCACTACTCGGCATCAAGGCGAAGTCGGCACTGCTGTTGATCACCCGCATCACCTACGACCAGCACGGAACTCCGTGCGAATTCTCTCGGGATCTGTTCCGCGGTGACCGCACACGGCTCGCCGTCACCGTGCAAGGCCGTGGAATCGGAATCCAGTCGCCCGCCGGCTCGGCATCGGTTGCCCTGCAAAGTGAGAGCGCCCAAACGACGGGTTGACCGCGGATCGGCGCAGCCGGCCCGATACTGGTCGCCGGTTAACCGCTAGCGCGCCCGCCAGTCGTCGTCGGGCAGCCGCTCACCCTCGAGAATGGTCAGCCACTTCTCCGCGAACTGCGCGGTCTCCTCGTGGCCGGTGGTCATGCCGAGCATCTGTTCCTGGACCAGCACCTGGGTGGCACCGGTCATCAGCACCATCAGCACGGTGGGCGGGAATTCGTCGAAGTCGACATCGTAGCGTTCAATCGCACTGGTCAGCGTTTTGATCTGCTCGACGCGGAACATCTCGGCGTAACGGGCGATCTCGGTGCGCAGCGCCTTGCGATGGTTGGACAGCGCGACGAACTCCATCGTCATGGCGGTACCGGCTGCGTCGGTTGTGAGCTCCCACAGCGCCCACAACGGCTGGCGCGCCTTCAGTGCCCTCTGGTGGTGCTGCAGCATGGCTTCAGCGCCCCGCCGGAACATCTCCAGGAACAGATCGTCCATCGTCCGGAAGTAGTAATGCACGAGCTGCGGCTTGAGGCCGGCCTGCTCGGCCACCCGCCGCGACGTGACCGCCGCATAGCCCTCGTCTCGCATGAGTTGTTCCGCGGCATCGAGCAGGACCGTGCGGTTCTTCGCGTCAGGCGCGCCGAGCCGACGAGGTGCCGTCATGGTGTTCACTCCGTTTCCCCGGTCCGAGCCCCTGATGGTGAACCGACATGTTATCGCCGCCCCCATTTCCTTGACCCTGCGCTCGAACACATGCTAAGCAAGTGCTCAGCATGTGTCAGCCCCTTCAGGAGACTCTTTTGCCCGATTACGACAGCGTTGACTTCTTCACCGACCAGTCCCTGGTCGGTGACCCCTATCCGTATTACGACCATCTGCGGTCTAAGTGCCCGGTTCTGAAGACCTCGATGTACGACGTGGTGGCGGTGACCGGCTACGAAGAAGCCAGCATCGTCTTCAAGAACAACGACATCTACTCCTCGGCGATCGCGGTCGGCGGCCCGTTCCCGCCGCTGCCCTTCACACCGGAGGGCTCCGATATCAGCGAGCAGCTCGAAGAACATCGCGACAGCATGATCATGAGCGAGCACATGGTCACGATGGACCCACCCCAGCACGCCAGGGCGCGCTCGCTGCTGAACCGGCTGCTGACACCGAGTCGGCTCAAGCACAACGAAGAGTTCATGTGGCGCCTGGCCGATCAGCAGCTCGAGGAGTTCCTGGCCAGAGATGAATGCGAGTTCCTGGGCGCATACGCCAACCCGTTCTCGATGCTGGTGATTGCCGACCTGCTCGGCGTTCCCGAAGAGGACCACGAGAAGTTCCGGCTGGTGTTGGCTTCCAATCATGAAGGCAGCCGCGTCGGCTCACTGGAGGGCGAGCTGCTGGCACACAATCCACTCGCCTGGCTCGACGACAAGTTCAGCACCTATATCACCGAGCGCAGGCACGAACCGCGCGGCGACGTACTGACCGCGCTGGCCCAGGGCAAGTACCCCGATGGCTCGACGCCGGAGGTGTCCGAGGTGGTTCGATCTGCCACCTTCCTGTTCGCGGCAGGCCAGCACACCACCACCAAGATGCTGACCTCTGCGGTACGGGTGCTGGCCGAGCACCCCGACATCCAGCAACGGCTTCGCGACGAACCCGCCCGCATCCCGGCGTTCATCGAGGAAATCCTGCGGATGGAGAGCCCGGTCAAGAGTGCGTTCCGGCTGGCCAAGAAAGACACTACCCTCGGGGAGGTCGATATCCCGGCGGGCAGCGTCGTCATGGTGTGTCCGGGTGGAATGAACCGTGATCCAAGGCATTTCGAAAATCCACACGAGATCCAGATCGATCGCCCCAATGTCCGGGAGCACCTTGCGTTCGGCCGCGGTGTGCACTCCTGCCCCGGCGGTCCACTGGCGCGCGTCGAAGGCAAGGTCACCGTCCAGCGCATGCTCGATCGAATGGCCGACATCAGGATCGACGACGATAAACACGGTCCGGCCGAAGCGCGTGCCTTCACCTACGAGCCGACGTTCATCCTGCGCGGGCTCACCGAACTGCACATCACGTTCACTCCGGTCGCGTGAGCCCGACGAGGAAGGCCGCCCACCCCGGTCGCACCGCTGACCCCCGGCAGTCGACGATCATCGCGCAGCAAAGCGGGAGCACGCTCCGAGCGTGTGCGATTATCGCTCACCTCAGAAGGTTAGATCGTTGACACACAACATATTTCGTGACACTGTCTGATTTTCTTGGAGATGCAGGTATTCCGGGACTCGCAAGGTCATGAGCGTGAAGAGGACAAGACCATGACAGTCGATGCCACCAGCGACGTCTATTTCGATCCGTATGACGTCACGATCAACGCCGACCCGTACCCGACGTTTCGCCGGCTGCGCGAGGAGGCACCGCTCTACTACAATCAACAGCGCGACTTCTTCGCGCTGAGCCGCTACGAGGACGTCAAGCGCGGCATCGTCGACCACGGGCTCTACAGCTCGGCGAAGGGCGCCATCCTCGAACTTATCCGGGCCGACTTCCCGATTCCGTCGGGCGTGCTGATCTTCGAGGATCCGCCGATCCACGATATCCATCGCAAGCTGCTGGCCCGCATGTTCACACCGCGCAAGATCGCCGTGCTCGAGGAGAAGATCCGGCAGTACTGCGCAGACAGTCTCGACCCCGTGGTCGGCAGCGGAAAGTTCGACTTCGTCACCGATCTGGGTGCCCTCATGCCGATGAAGACGATCAGCGCCCTGATCGGGATCCCCGAGGGAGACCAGCAGGCGGTGCGCGACTACGTCACCGAACAGATGAAAACCGAGGCCGGCCAGCCGATGAAGGCAGCCGAAGAAGGTCTGGTCAGCGGCGAGATCTTCGCCGACTACATCGACTGGCGCGTCGACCACCCCTCCGATGACATCATGACCGAGCTGCTCAACGTCGAGTTCGTCGATGAGACGGGCGCGACGCGCCGGTTGACCCGCGACGAATTGCTGATCTACCTCAATGTGGTGGCCGGGGCGGGCAATGACACCACCACCCGGCTGATCGGTTGGGCTGGAAAGGTTCTCGCCGAACATCCCGATCAGCGTCGTCAACTCGTCGATGATCCGGAGCTGATCCCCAGGGCCGTGGAGGAACTCGTCCGCTTCGAACCGCCTGCCCCGCACGTGGCGCGCTACGTGACCCGCGACGTCGAGTACTACGGCCGGACCGTGCCACAGGGCGCCGTGATGATGATGTTGATCGGTGCAGGCAATCGTGATCACCGCCAGTTCGCGCCCGACGGCGACGAATTCGACATCAATCGCGAGCCGCGGGCGCACCTGGGCTTCAGTGTCGGCGCGCATCACTGTCTCGGAGCATCCCTGGCCCGCCTCGAAGGCAGGGTGGCACTCGAAGAAATCCTCAAGCGCTTCCCGGAATGGACGGTGGATCTACCCAACGCGGTCCTGTCCTCGACGTCGACGATCCGCGGCTGGGACTGTCTTCCGGCCTTTGTTCCCTGAACCTCCTATACCCCAACAGAATTGAGGATGCCATGACTGGACGCGTAGAGGGCAAGGTCGCTTTCATCACCGGCGCGGCGCGCGGCCAGGGCCGCGCCCATGCAGTGCGCCTTGCACAGGAGGGCGCCGACATCATCGCGGTCGACGTGTGCAAGAAGCTCGACACGGTCGATCTGATCGCAGCGTCCACGCCGGAGGATCTGGCCGAGACGGCCGGTCTGGTGAAGAACACCGGGGCCCGTATCTTCACCGCCGAGGTCGATGTCCGTGACTACGACGCGCTCAAGGCGGCCGTCGACGCCGGCGTCGAGGAGTTCGGCAAGCTCGACATCATCGTGGCCAACGCCGGTATCGGCAATGGCGGCCAGACGCTGGACAAGACCAGCGAGCGGGACTGGACCGAGATGATCGACATCAACCTTGCCGGTGTCTGGAAGACGGTGAAAGCCGCTGTCCCCCATCTTATTGCCGCCGGCAATGGCGGTTCGATCATCCTGACGAGCTCGGTCGGCGGCATCAAGGCCTACCCCCATTGCGGCCATTACGTCGCTGCCAAACACGGTGTCGTCGGCCTGATGAAGACCTTTGCCGTCGAGCTGGGTCCTCAGAACATCCGGGTCAACTCGGTGCATCCGACCAACGTGAACACGCCGCTGTTCATGAACGACGGAACCATGAAGCTGTTCCGCCCCGACCTGGAGAACCCCGGCCCTGACGACATCAAGGTCGTGGGCGAGTTCATGCACACGCTGCCGATCGGCTGGGTCGAGCCCGAGGATATCGCCAACGCAGTGCTGTTCCTGGCCTCCGACGAGGCCCGATACATCACCGGTGTACAGCTTCCGGTCGACGGCGGCAGTTGCCTGAAGTAGCCGCAGCGATGTGCCCCGGCCGGCCCCGCCACACGGGATCGCCGGCAACGTGATCGTCCGATGCCCAATGCAAACGGCGGAACCTCTTGTGTCACTTCAGTTTCAGGTGATCAGGTTCTGTCGGTGGGGCGGGCTAGTTTCGGGGTGTGAGTTCTGGTCGGGAGGCAGTGCTGGACGCGCTGGCGGGGCTGGAGGGTGCGGTGGAGGTGTTGGCTGGGGTGTCGTGGGACGAGTTGACCGGTCCTGACGTGGTGCGGGTGTTGGTGCGGTTGGAGGCGCTGTCGCGGCGTCAGCCGGTGATCGAGCACCGCCTGATCGGGACGTTGATGCGCGACGGGTCGGCGAAAGAGCTGGGCACCAAGAATTTCAGCGATGTGTTGACCACCGCACTACGCATCAGCCCCAAAGACGCCAAGCGGCGGCTCAGGGACGCCGAAGAACTTGGCGAACGCACGTCGTTGACTGGACAGCCGTTGGCGCCGCGGATGCCGCACGTCGCGGCCGGCC
Organism: Mycolicibacterium komossense; assembly: GCF_025822605.1. GTDB lineage: Bacteria > Actinomycetota > Actinomycetes > Mycobacteriales > Mycobacteriaceae > Mycobacterium > Mycobacterium komossense. The sequence continues at coordinate 42,960 of NZ_JACKTY010000038.1, forward strand.
AAGCTGCCGGGGTTATCGGTGGCGAGCATAGTGCGATCATTCGGGGATTCCTCACGGATCTGCCGGTGTGGGTGGATACGCCGACCCGGGAGAAAGCCGACGCCGAGTTGGCTGGGGTGGCCGCCGAGTTCGGGCCCGAAGAGTTGCGTAAAGNGATCTGCCGGTGTGGGTGGATACGCCGACCCGGGAGAAAGCCGACGCCGAGTTGGCTGGGGTGGCCGCCGAGTTCGGGCCCGAAGAGTTGCGTAAAGCAGCAGCGTTGATTGCTGCGCTGGTCAATCCCGATGGGGAGTTCTCCGATGCCGACCGGGGCCGTAAACGCGGGGTCACCATCGGCCGGCAGGGCCCGGATGCGATGTCCACCATCTCCGGGCAGATCACCCCGGAGTTGCGGGCCACGGTGGAGGCGGTGTCCTCGAAATCGGCCGCACCGGGCATGTGCAACCCGGACGACGACGCCCCGTGCGTGAAGGGAAAAGCGAGTGAGGCGCAGGTCAAAGGTGATCGCCGCACCCCCGCCCAGCGCCAGCATGATGCACTGACGGCGATGGGCCGCAACACCCTGTGCTCAGGAGAACTGGGTAGCCATCACGGCCTGCCCGTCACCATCGTGGTGTCCACCACCCTCACAGAACGCGAACCCGGGGCCGGACTCGCCGTCACCTCGAGTGGCACCCGGATGCCGATGACCGACGCCGTCCGACTGGCCTCCCACGCGTTTCATTACCTGGTGATCTTCGACCACATGGGCCGCGTACTGGACCTGGGTCGCAGCAAGCGGATCACCTCGGCCGATCAACGGATCGTCCTGCACGCCAAAGACCGCGGCTGCACCGTCCCCGGGTTTCTCACCGAAGTCCACCACGCCGAATGCGACTGGGCCCAGAACGGAGTGACCAACATCAACGACCTCACCTTCGCCTGCGGCCCCCACAACCGCCTCGTCACACCCGGCGGCTGGCGCACCCGGAAACGCAAAGACGGCCGCACTGAATGGATCCCACCACCACACCTCGACACCGGCCACGGCCGCATCAACAAACACCACCACCCCGAAGAGCTCCTGCGCCGCGAGAAGCCCGCGGGTGACGATGACGCACGCTAACTGCGCGCAGACTTCAGCCTGATACCTTTTTGGCCCCGCGCGCTCCCGGTACCCGGCCGATCACACCGTCGGCCTCCAACGCGGCGATCTCGCCTTCGCTGAGACCCAGCTCGGTGAGCAGTTCGTGGTTGTGCTCGCCCAGCAGCGGAGCCGGTGAGGTGTGATACCGCGCGGGTCCGTGTGACATCCGCATCGGCACTGTGCTGTGCAACGCCGCCCTGTTGACGGGATGACCCACCTCTTCGAAGAATTCGCGGAACGCCAGCTGCGGTATCTCGCTCTGCCGATGCGGTTGCATCACCTTGGCGGCGGGTACCCCGGCGCCCCAGAGACGGTCGACGATCTCATCGCTGCTGCGCTGCCCACACCACGCCGACAGATGTTGGTCGATCAGGTCGTGGCCCGCCCGACGGCCGCCGGCGGTGAGAAGCGCGGGGTCCATCGCCCAGTCGGGAGCACCGATCGCCTCCCGCAACAACACCCACTGGGCGTCGGTGCTCACCGCCACGGCCACCCAAGAGTCGGCGCGACCGAATTCGTCGATATCGATGGAGCGGTAGAGGTTCTGCGGTGCCGCGGCCGGACCGCGGTTGCCGTCACGTTCCAAAAGCGCCCCGTAGGAGGAGTATTCGATGACCTGCTCGGCAGCGATATTGAGCGCGGCGTCCACCATGGCGGCTTCGACCAGCACCCCCTCCCCCGTGCGACGCCGGTGTTCCAGTGCCAGGAGCAACGCGTTGAGTGCGTGCACACCCGCGTTGGGGTCACCGACGGAGTACGGCTCATACGGGTTGCGGTCCGGGTAGCCCGTCAACCAGCTCAGCCCAGACGCGTCCTCGATGATGTACGCGAACGCCGGGTTGTCCCGCCACGGCCCGTCGAGACCGAAACCGGGCATCCGGACCATGATCGCGCCGGGCCGCAGCGCCTGCACGGTGTCGAAGTCCAGCCCGATGTGGTCCATCACCCGCGGCGTGTAGTTCTCGACGATCACATCGCAGGTGGCGATCACCCGAAGCAGCAGGTCGCGGCCCTGCTCGGTCTGGAAATCCAGCGTCAGGCTCTTCTTGTTGGTGTTGAGCCCGGAGAAGATCGGCGACCGCTCCCACCACTGCTCGACCGAGGCCGGGATACCGGCGATCAACCGGGTGCCGTCGGGGCGGGGCGTGGACTCCAGGTGGATCAGCTCCGCCCCGAGGAGCGCCAGTGCATGCGTGCAGGACGGACCAGCCCAGAAGGTGGTCATATCGAGTACCCGTAACCCGCTGAACGGCGATCGATCTGGCGCACCCGCGGGGGTCGGCGCGGGGCGCACCGGTACTGCCGCACTGCGATAGGTCTCGGTGTGCTCACCGAGTCGCGGCGCCCCCCGCGGCGGCTGCAGCATCGCGGGCGAGATGCGGTACGGGTGCGCGGGCTGGGTGAATCCGTCGCGGGGATTGGTCACGAACGAGCCGCGCTCCACGAAATGATCCATAGCGGTGACATTCTCGCCGTTTCCCACCGGCGCGTTGGGGATCCGGAATGCCGATGCCAGGTCGCGGATATCCTCGACCTTCTCGCCCTTGAGCCAGTCGTAGAGCTCCGCCGCGTGCAGATTCGCCTGTTCGGTGATGGTCAGTGTGCTGTCTTCGTCGATCCACTCCTGGTGGCCGGACATCGCGCACAGGTCGTGCCATTGCTGGGCGGTCCCGCAGCCCACCGCCACCAGCCCGTCGGCGGCGGTCGCCACCCCTGGCACGGTGGGTTTACGCTCGGTGCGCCACGGTCTGCCGAGCATTTCGAAGTAGGTAACGGGATAATATGTGAGACAGAGGATTTGGGATTCCAGCATCGAGAGATCGACGAGCTCCCCGACTCCCGTGCCCAGCCGGGCGGCCCTGGACGCCAGGGTGGCCACGCTGGCATGGGCACCGGCAACCCAGTCCCCGACCTGCCCGCCGACGAAGACCGGCGCCCGGTCCTGGGCGCCACGCCCGATTCCCGTCATCCCGCCCGACCAGGCCTGCAGGGTGAACTCGGTGGCCGGGCGGTCTCGCCACGGACCCTCCAGACCAAACGGGGTGATCGCGGTGACGATCAGGTGCGGATGTCGGCGCAGGATTTCCGCGGGTGCCATCGACCCGAGCTCGGCGACCCGCGAACCAGGCGACCACACCACCGCATCAGCACCGGCCAGCAGGCCCTCGAGCATGACTGCGTCAGCCTCAGCACCCGGGTCGGCCACCACACTGTGTTTGGAGCACGCCAGGAAACTGAACAGGGCTCCGCCCGCCTCGGCGTCCACCTCGGCGCCGGACGCTGACCACATGCGTAGCGAATCACCCTCCGGTGGTTCGACTTTGGTGATATGTGCGCCACCGTCGGCGAGGAGCTTGGTGCAATATCCGCCGGCGATCCCGGTGGACAGGTCCACCACGGAGTAGCCGGACAACGGGCCGGACACGTTCAATCCTTCTTTTTGCGGTTCTTCTTGCTCAGCCTGAAATCCGGCGGGAACTTGCTGTCATTGTCATTGACCGCCCCGGCGAGACCGCTGCCGATCGCCTCGTGCATGTCGAGATCGTCCGCGCCGTCGTTTTGCACGCCGCTACCCATCGACTCGAAGAACGCGCTGAGCAGGCTGCCCAGATATTCGCCCTGGTGCTGTTTGTAGATCTCGAAGAACATCTTCTGCATGAAGACCGTGTCGACGGGTCGATTTCGCGCACACGCCAGCGCGTACTTGTATACCTCGCCTTCGAGTTCATCGCGAGAGACGACCTTGTTGAGGAAGTTGCACTTCTCCATGTCCTCGGCTGTGAAAGGCCTGCCGGTGAAGACCATCTCCTGGAACTTGCGCAGGCCCATCATCTGCACCCAGGTCCACATCCGCGGGCCCCAGCCGTAGTACCGGAACGACGGATGCCCGAACAGGGCGTCATCGGAGGAGATAACCAGATCGGCGTCGGCGCACTGATAGAAGTGCCAGCCGTAGCAATAGCCTTTGGCCTCGACGATGCTGATCTTCTTCAGTTCCTGCAGCGGCCGGTTACCGGCTTGCACGTTGGCATACCAGGCGCTGATCGTCGCGCCGTTGCGGAAGGTGCCCTGCGGAGGATACGCGGTGTCGGTGCCATCCAATTTCAGTTCTGCCAGCCGCCTTTCGGGATTCTCATTGCCTTCCATGAACTCGGGGAGGTCGGCGCCGCTACCCAGGTTGTCCCCGACCCCGCGGATCACCACGACCTTGACGTCGTTGTCGACCGAGGCACTGCGCACCACATCGGCGTACCGAAGGCGCGCGAGCGATGTCGGCGCATTGAGATACTCGGGTCGATTGAATGTGACGGTCGCGATCTTGGTCTTGGGGTCTTTCTCGTAGAGGATGATCTCCTCCGGCTCAGGCCGCTTCTTAGACACTGGCTGCCGCATCCGAGAAGGACGGGCTGGATGTCAGTACTTCCGGACCGTCATCGTTGATCAGGACGGCGTCGCGGCTGAATATCGCGCCGACCCCCTGCTCCCACACATACGAAGTGACGGCCAGGACTGTGCCGGGGTCCAACCGCTCCGCAGCAGAGGTCGTGGGCAGATCGGGCGAGATCACCGGCGGATCGAAGCCCAGCCCGAGACCGTGGGCTACAGGTATCGGCGGCAGCGCTTCGCCGGCGGTTTCGTAAGCGCTCAACAGGTCACCGGCGGATGCGCCCGGGCGGCACGCGTCGAGAAGCCGCTCCCACAGATCATGTGAACGCCGGTACAGCGCCCGTACTTCTGAGGCAGCCTTGACCTCGCCGACCGGCCAGGTCCGACCGACCTCGCCCACGTAGCCGTCGGCCAGCGCACCGGCGGCGAGAGCCACCAGATCGCCCTCGGCGATCCGGCCGTCGCGACGTCCGACCCGCCACGAATGCTCAGGTGAGGTGATCCACACTCCATCCTGGGTGGCCGAGGTGCTGAAACCGCCGGCTGCCATCGCCTCCATGAGCACGCCGTTCAAAGCCTGTTCGGTGGTTCCTGCCGCGAGCTCGGAAACCGCGGCGGCGAGCCCGCGCTCGGCAACCGTGAGCGCTCCGCGCAGCACCCGGAGCTCGTCCGCGGTCTTGATTCGGCGTGCCGCCTTCATCGCAGTCTCAGCATCGACGAACTCGGCGTTGGGGAATGCCATCGGCAACAACTGCGCGAATGACGGCGACATCGCGTCGGTACCCACGCGTTTGGCGTCAGCGGCTCCGTCAATGTGTTTGAGCACCTCGATCAGCGTCATCGGGTTCCAGGCCAGGCCGTAAAGGTGATCATGGCCGATCTCCTCGGGGATGCCCTCGTCCCAGCTGCTGTTGAGGTGAATCTCGCCGGTGGCGCGGACCAGTACACAGATCGGCGCAAACGGCCGGGTGCCCGCAACCCAGAGTTGTGGCGCGCCGGTGACATAACGGACATTGGCCTGCCTACCGAGGACGAGGATGTCGAGGTCGTCGGCCTCGAGTTGAGCGAGAACCCGTGCTCGTCGTCCGGTACGAAGGGCCAGGTCGTCAGGAACGATCTCGTCGCTCATCTGTGAAGGCCTATCAGTTCCTGCCCATAGGGCGCGTAGGAAAAGTCGGTGATCGATCGATACCCGCCCTCGGTGATGACCACGATCTCCTCGCCGCGGTATCCGCCGGTGCCGTCCTCCCAGACGACGGGCTCGAGCACAAGCAACATACCTGCCGGGAACACAAAGTTGTCGTCGAACTCCTGGCCGAGATCTGTTCCGATCATCGGCATTTCGGCGGCATTGGTGCCGATGCCGTGACCGAGGTAGAAGTGCGGCAGCCAGGGCTTCGCCCCTCCGTTGGCCGCGATCGCCGCACGGGCGAGGTCACCTGAGGTGGCGCCGGCTTTCGTCACAGCCAGCACTGCGTCGAGAATGTGGCGCCATTGTGCGAACTGGGCCTGCTGCCGGTCGGTAGGTTCGCGCCCCACCACCCAGGTGCGTCCCCAGTCGGAGCAGTAGCCCTCATAGGTGATGCTGATATCGGTCCACAGCACGTCGCCCTCGGCCAACTCCTTCTCCGTGGGCAACAGCGGCAACGCCAGGTCGCCGGTGGTGGTCCACACGGCGCCGCTGTCCCGCGTCGTGGGCATCACCTGCCAGATGGCTTCGATCATGTTGGTCGTGGCGCCGAGTTCGAACGCGCGGCGGACGAACTGCGCCGACAGGTCCATCTGGCGAACACCGGGAGCGAGCGATCGGTAAACGTCGGCGACCGCCTCTTCGGTGATGCGACAAGCCTTTCGGACCGCGGCGATCTGGTCGACGGTCTTCACCAGCTTGGCCGGGCCGATCACCGATGCGGCGTCCGAGGGCGGCCCGGCAGGGAATAGGCGACCCGCCGCCCGCCGCATCGCGCCGGTCAGCTCATCGACCGCGATCGTCGCCCGAGAGGGCACCAGAGTGGCCAGCACCCGGGCGAAATGCTCGACGCCCTCGTCGAATTCGAGGTACAGCGGACCGTGGACGTGGTCGGTTGGAACCTCGGACTCGAAGGCACTACCTTCCCGGAACGGCATGAACAGATGCGGGTGCTCATCGCCGGCCAGTACGATGGCCACGGGGCGTTCGACATGCGATAAGCCGGCATCGAGCAGGGGCCAACTGGCACCCGTCGCGTAGACGACGTTGCCGTTGCCCAACAGCACCAGCGCGTCGATACCCTTGTCATTCATGGATTCCCGAAGCCGCGCACCGCATTCGCGGTACATCCGACCACGGTCTGGCAGGTCGGGGATGCCGAGCTGCGTGCGTCCGCTCGACGTGGCAAAGGTGGTCATCAGATCCCCAGGAACTTCTGGATGTTGGTGCTGACGATCTTCGCTGCCGCTTCCGGACCGACCATCTCTACCACCGATGCCAGGGACTTCTCCGAATAGCCGAACGTGCTCTCGTTGTGGGGATAGTCCGAGGACCACATCACTTTGTCCACGCCGATATCGTCGATCAGCTTCAGCCCTAGTGGGTCGACCATGAACGACGCCGACATGTGATTGTCCCAGTAGTGACGCACGGGATGGTGCAACTCGTGGTTGAACATGTGCTGATAGGACGCCAGCAGGTGCTCGGCGTCCTGCAGAGCCGTTGGCACCCAGGCGATCCCGCCCTCGAACCAACCGATCTGCAGCTGCGGGTGCCGATCCAAGATGCCGGAGAACACATACTTGGCGAACTGCTCGCGGAACGAATCGACGTTGACCATCATGCCCACCACCACGCTGTTGTGCTCACACGGCGTCTTCGGTGGCGTCTCACCGATGTGGTGGGTGACCGGAATGCCGGCCTCCTCGATCTCGTCCCACACGGCGTCCATCGTGGTGGCGCCGTAGTCGTAGATAGTGCCTTCGTCGTCCCTGCCCGGATTCAACGGCAGGAGGAAGGTTTTGAGCCCAAGGGATTTCAGCTCGGCCAGCGTGCTGCGCGTGCCTTTCGGGTCCCACCAGTTGATCAGGCCGACACCGTAGAAGTGGCCGTGGGAGCTCTCCTGGAGTTCGGCCATGTACTCGTTGTAGATGCGGAAGACCCGCTCCCGCAGCGCCTTGTCCGGGTAGTGGAACAGCGCCAGCACGGCGTTGGGGAAGGCCAACTCTTTTTCGATACCGTCCTCGGCGAGCTCGCGGATGCGGGCCTCGATGTTGTTGGAGGCCGCCCCGGCCAGATCGTCGTACTGCATCAGCACCCGGCCGAAGTCACCGCCGGTCCAGGACTTGCCCTTCATCCCGACCATGTATGCGCCATCTTCGTACCAAATGCGCGGTGCGGAGCCTTTGAGGTCATCCGGAAAGCGTTCGTAGAAGATGTCGTCCGCCACCGAGATGTGATTGTCGGCCGAAAACACCACGGTGCCGACAGGCAGACCCACGTCTTCGCCGGCGTGGCCGTGGCGGTCCTTAGGTGCGCCGTATCCCCCTGGCGGGTAGATCACGGCGGTGTTGGACCGAGCAGTGTTGGATGGCGCGGTGCTGAAATGTGGTGCCATCTTCGGCTCTCCGTTCGAATCTGCGACAGGCGCGGCAACCGGGCCGTCTCGATTGGGCAGGACCTGGATCCCGACCGGGCGCGACTGGTGCGATAGGACCCACCTGGGCCGACCCGGACTGGGCAAGCTCCGCAGGGGAGGTGTAAGCGCCATACTCGCCCATGGGTAATGACGTTATCAGCCTATTGCCGTATCTAATAGCGAGTTCTGTGTTGCAAATACCGCACTGTCGGCTTCACACTGCGGTAATACAATTCTCCTTTAGCGAGAATCAGCTACCGCATCGCTAACGACTGAGGACCCCACTCGTCACGTGGCCGCGGACCCAGAGACCCGTGGTACCCCGAATGGGGAATGCTATTCTCCGTTTCGAGACTAAGGGGTTTGAACATGACTGAGGCAACCGAGGTGTTCGAGCGCAAGGCCGGCAAGATCGACGCCACGGCGCTGGGCCACTGGCTCGATACGCACCATGCACCCGGCCATGGAGAGTTACCCGTCCTTGAACTACTGACCGGCGGTTCACAGAACACGCTGTACCTGGTCCAGCGCGGTCAACACCGGATGGTGCTGCGGATGCCCGGCCCCAGGGCGGACACTGCGCGTCTCGACGGATTACTCCGCGAGATTCGCTTGGTGCGTGGACTCAAAGGCACCGACGTGCCGCATGCCGAACTTGTCGCGGCCGACGACTCGGGTGCCGTTCTCGGCAAGCCGTTCTATGTGATGGCCGAGATCGACGGCTGGAGCCCGATGGGCGGCGGCTGGCAGGCGCCGTTCGACACCGACCTGGGCGCCCGGCGCGACTTGGCGTTCGAACTCGTCACCGGCGCGGCCCTGCTCGGCCGGGTCGACTGGCGGGCCCAGGGCCTGGAGGGTTTCGGTCGGCCCGACGGTTTCCACGAGCGTCAGGTCGACCGGTGGTTGAATTTCCTCGCGGCATATCAGGTACGCGAACTTCCCGGGCTCGATGTCGCGGCCGACTGGTTGCGCCGCAACCGTCCTATTCACTACACACCCGGCATCATGCACGGCGACTACCAGTTCGCCAATGTCATGTTCGCGCATGGCAGCCCGGCCGATCTGGCGGCGATCGTGGACTGGGAGATGACCACCATCGGGGATCCACTGCTCGATCTGGGCTGGTGCCTGCTCGGCTACGACGGTGAAGAGCCCAGCTCCGACGGCTTCTACCTCGACATGAGCGGAATGCCCAGTCGCAGTGAACTACTCGAGCACTACGAGAAGATCAGCGGCCTGTCCACCGAGAACATCGACTACTACCTCGTCCTGGCGAATTTCAAACTCGGCATCGTGCTGGAGAAGACCTACGCGGCCTCGGTGACACATCCGGGCAAGGTCGACGCCGAGGTCGCCCAGGCCATGGGGGCGATGATCCCCGGACTGATCACCACTGCGGCGGACCTCGCCCGCTCACTACCGGATAGGGGCTGAGATGGGGTATGCCGATCAGCTCTTCGATTTGACCGACCGGGTCGTCCTCATCACCGGGGGCAGCCGGGGCCTCGGCCGGGAAATGGCGTTCGCCGCAGCACGGTGCGGAGCCGATGTCGTCATCGCCAGCCGCACATTCGACAGCTGCGTCGAGACGGCCAACGAAATCGAAGCGGCCACTGGCCGTTCGGCCATGCCGTACGGAGTTCACGTCGGCCGGTGGGATCAACTCGACGGTCTGGTCGACGCCGTCTACACCCGGTTCGGCAGAGTCGACGTGCTGGTCAACAACGCCGGTATGTCCCCGACCTACGACAAGCTGACCGACGTCACCGAAAAGCTGTTCGACGCCGTCATGAACCTGAATCTGAAGGGCCCGTTCCGGCTCAGCGCACTGATCGGCGAGCGGATGGTGGCCGCAGGTCGCGGTGCGATCATCAACGTCAGCACCCACGGCTCGGTGCGGCCCTCCCCCTGGTTCATCCCGTACGCCGCATCGAAGGCGGGACTCAACGCCATGACCGAGGCGTTGGCGCTGGCATTCGGTCCCACTGTGCGGGTCAACACGCTGATGCCGGGGCCCTACCTCACCGATATCAGCAAGGCGTGGAACCTCGACGAAGACGATCCGGAGCCGTTCCCGCAGCACGCGCTGAAGCGAGCCGGGAAGCCGGCCGAAATCGTCGGCGCCGCACTGTTTCTGATGTCCGATGCATCAAGTTTCACCACGGGGTCGATTCTTCGATCCGACGGCGGCATACCTTAGGAGATGTGGCATGGCCTGGGATTTCTCGACCGAGCCCGAGTTCGAAGCGAAGCTGGACTGGATTCGCACCTTTGTGCGCGACGAAGTCGAACCACTCGACACGCTTTTCCCCAGCTGCGCATTCCTGCCGCTCGACGACGAGCGGCGCACATTCGTCGACCCGCTCAAACAGCAGGTCCGCGAGCAGGGATTGTGGGCGCCCCACCTGGGACCCGAGCTCGGCGGCCAGGGATTCGGCGCGGTCAAGCTGACGCTGATCAACGAGATCCTCGGCCGCAGTTCGTGGGCACCGATCATCTTCGGCACCCAGGCGCCGGACACCGGTAACGCCGAGATCCTCGCCCGGTTCGGCACCCAGGAGCAGAAGGACCGGTATCTGACGGGGCTGCTGTCGGGTGAGATCTTCTCCTGTTTCTCCATGACCGAGCCGCAGGGCGGCTCCGACCCAAGGGTGTTCACCACTCGCGCCGTTCGCGATGGGTCAGGAGAAGATGCGGACTGGCTCGTTACCGGCCGGAAGTACTTCTCCTCCAACGCATCCGTCGCATCGTTCTTCATCGTCGTCGCGATCACCGATCCTGATGTACCCGTGCACAAGGGCGCGTCGACGTTCCTGGTGCCGGCCGGCACGCCGGGGATGACCATCGAGGCGACCCACCAGCTGTTCGGCGCGCCGTCCTACGATCCCGGCCATTCGCTGATCCGGTACGACAACATGCGGGTGCCGGCCGACGCGATACTCGGCGAACCGGGGCAGGGTTTTGCCGTGGCACAATCCCGGCTGGCCGGTGGCAGGATCCATCACGCGATGCGCACCATCGGCCTGGCGCAGCACGCCGTCGACATGATGGCGCGCCGGTCCAAAAGCCGCTTCACCCAGGGAAGTTCACTGGCCGACAAGCAGTTGGTGCAGGCGTACATCGCCGACTCGTACACGGAGTTGATGCCGTTCCGGCTGGCCGTACTTCATGCCGCCTGGCTCATCGACACCCAGGGCGAACCTGCCGCGCGCGCCGAGATCGGCGCCTGCAAGATCCTGGCCAGCAAGGTGTTGGAGAACATCGCGCGCCGAGCCATCCAGGTGCACGGTGCCATCGGCGTCAGTGAGCAACTGCCGCTGGCCAATATGCTGCTCGGCGGCCTGGTCCTCGGCATGGCCGACGGGCCCAGTGAAGCCCACAAAGTGAATCTGGCTCGCCTGTTGTTGAAGAATTACGTGGCCGGGGACCCGGACTGGCCCGACGAATTCCTGGACAATCGGGTTGCCGCGGTCAAGGCCAAGTACGGTGACCTGATCGACCGCGTGCCGGCTCTTCCGTTGTGACGGTGAGCAATCGGGTCTCGGCTGCCGTCGACCGCGCGCTCGACGACCGTCAACGGGAAGCCAGTGAGGAAGTGGAGCGGATCCTGTCCGCGGCCATCTGCGTGCTGGAGCGGGTCACGCCGCAAGCACCCCGCGTGGACGCCATTGTCGCCGAGGCCGGTGTGTCGAAGAAGGCGTTCTACAAATACTTCGCGGGTAAGGACGACCTACTGCTCGCCGTCATGGAACGCGGCGTCGCCATCATCGTGTCCTATCTCGAACACCAGATGGCCAAGGAATCCCGGCCTCAAGAGAAGATCGTCCGGTGGATCGAGGGCGCGCTGGCGCAAGTGGCGGATCCAGAACTGATCAGCATGAGCCGGGCTGCAGTGGGGCAGATGTCGACCGCCGACCAGACCGGGCCCGTGGACGCCATCATGGCGCCGATGCGTGATCTGCTGGTCAAACCGGTCGCCGCACTCGGTGGGCCCGAGCCGCTGCGCGACGCCGACGCCGTCTTCCAGATCACCGCCGCCGCCATGCGCCGCTACGTCGGGTCCGCGGAAGCGCCCAGTGCCGGCGATATCGACCACCTGCTGCGGTTCTGCCTCGGCGGACTCGGCGTGCCACGAGAGGACGGCGATCGATGAAGGCCATGCTGTGCCGCAAGTATGGCCCGCCGGAAAGCCTGGTACTTGAGGAACTTCCAGACCTCGATCCAGGACCGGGCGAGCTGGTGGTCCGAGTGCACGCCGCCGCCGTGAATTTTCCCGACGTGCTGTTGATGTCGGGTGACTACCAGGTCAAGGTGCCACCCCCGTTTGCTCCCGGCAGCGAGTTCGCCGGCGAGGTACTTGCCACGGGGGACGGTGTCGCTCGACGGGTCGGCGACCGGGTCGCGGGATCGACGATGGTCGGAGCCTTCGCCGAGCAGGTCCGCCTCGCCGCCGCGGCGGTGACGCCCATCCCCGACGGAGTCGATTATGCGCACGCGGCCGCATTCGGCGTCAGCTATCGGACCGCCTATCACTGTCTGCGGTCAGTCGCCCAGATCGAACCCGACGACTGGGTGGTCGTGCTGGGCGCCGCCGGCGGAGTCGGTCTGGCCGCAGTCGACCTCGCCGTCGGGATGAATGCGCGGGTGATCGCGGCGGCGTCCACCCCGGAGAAACTCGAATTGTGCCTGCGCCGAGGTGCGACCGCCACTGTCGACTATCACCGCGAGAGGTTGCGCGACCGCATCCGCGAGATCACCGGCACCGGAGCCGATGTGGTGCTCGATCCCGTCGGCGGCCCCTATTCCGAACCGGCGCTGCGCGCACTTGGCCGCGGCGGCAAGTTCATCACACTCGGCTATGCCGCGGGCAGCATTCCGTCGATTCCGCTGAATCTTGTTCTACTCAAAGGAATTAACGTGGAAGGTATGGAAATCCGCACCTTCATGGGCGACCACCCACAAGAGGCCGCTCGCGATCTGCAAGAACTGCAGGGCATGTTGGCCTCCGGCGCGGTCAGCCCGCATATCGGCGCCCGCTTCCCACTGAGCGATGCAGCGCTGGCGTTACGCCATGTCGCCGATCGAAAAGCGCTGGGCAAGGTGATCATCGACATCGGGTGAACGACCGATTCCCTGAGTCGCTCCGGCGCTTGCTGTGATTCGCCTGCGAATCCTTGCGTACCGCTACTATCTTTGACGGCGCAATGGTCATCCAAGGGGGAAACGGTCAGATGAAAACCATAGTCAGTACCGCCGTTGCGGCAGCGGCAGTGGGTGCGGCGGCGGTCGGGTTGGCGGGCACCGCGGCGGCCGGGCCACTCAATGATCCCGCCGGCCTGTGCAACTTCCACGATAACCGCGGCAACTGCCAGGTCGCCGCATCGGGTCCGTCGGTCAACATCGACATGGTGTTTCCCGCGAACGATCCGCAGGAGCAGGCCATCGTTGATTACCTGACGACCGTCCAGAAGGATTTCAACGACAACACCTCACTCGGCGGCCTCGACGACCCCAAGCCGATGCAGGAACTGGATGTCACCACCACGGCTTACACCTCCGGCACGCCCAAGACGGGCACGCAGACCACCGTACTGAAGGTGTACCAGAACGAGGGCGGCCCGTACCCGCAGACGTACTACAAGGCGTTCAGCTACAACAACGCGGCCAAGGCACCGATCACCTTCGATGCCCTGTTCCGGCCCGGCAGCCAACCCCTGGACACGATCCTGCCGATCGTCCAGGACGAGATGACACACCAAGCGGGACAGCCGATCACGATCGATCCGAGGGTGGGGCTCGACCCGGTCAACTACCAGAACTTCGCCATCACCGACGATGCGATCATTTTCTTCTTCGACAAGAACCAGCTGCACCCGGCCTACGGCGACACCCAGGTTTCGGTACCGCGCAACGCTGTCGCGGCCATGCTCAGTGCGGGACTCTGATCACCAGGTGACGGGCAGGCTGTAGACACCGAAGGCCAGCCGGTCGTGCTTGAACGGCACGTCCTCGAACGGGATGGCCAGCTTCATCGTCGGGATGCGACGCAGCAGCGTGGGGAAGACGATCTGCATCTCGGCACGGGCCAACTGCTGCCCCACGCACTGGTGTCTGCCGTAGCCGAAACCGACTTCCTGGCCGGCGTTCTCCCGCGTCAGGTCCAGACGGTCCGGCTCCGGGAAGGACGTGGCGTCCCAGTTGGCCGGTGCCAGATCGATGATGATTCCCTCACCGGCGCGAATCGTCTGGCCAGAAATCTCGATATCGCCGGTCGCGACACGGCGCTGCCCGTTCTGGATGATGGACAGATAACGCATCAATTCCTCGACGGCGTTGGCGATCACCTTCGGATCGTCGGTATCCCGAAGCAGCGCAGCCTGATCGGGATTCTCCAACAGGGCCAGCACGCCGATGCCGATCATGTTGGCGGTGGTCTCGTGCCCCGCGATCAGTAAACCCGTGCCCAGCTGAGCGGCCTCCTTGACACTGATCTCCCCTGCGGTGACGCGTTCCGCGAGATCGGAGATCGCATCCTCCGCCGGATTCTCCATCTTCTTGGTGACCAGGTCGATGAGGTACTTGTGCAGGCTCATCGCGCCCTTTTGGCCGTCCTCGGCCGAGGCGTAACGGGCCAGTCCCACGTTGGCGTGATGCTGGAAGAACTCGTGGTCTTCATACGGCACCCCGAGCATCTCACTGATCACCTCGGTCGGCACCGGGAGCGCCAGTTCGGTGATGATGTCGGCAGGTTGCCCACCGGCCAGGATCTCGTCGATGCATCGGTCGGTCACCTGCTGAATAGCCGGCCGAAGACCTTCGACTCGCTTGAAAGTGAAGGGCCGGGAGAGCATCCGGCGAAACCGGGTGTGCTCCTCGGCGTCGGCGGTGAAGACAGAACGCGGACGCTTGTCGACCGTCGAGAGCATGTGCTCGTTCCAGTGCGGAAAGCCCTCTTTGCGGTCGTCGACACTGACCCTGCTGTCGGCGAACAATGCGCGCGCCTCCTCGTGGCCGGTGATCAGCCAGGGTGTGCTGCCGTTCCAGATCCGCACGCGGAAAAGGCCGTTATCCGCACCGAGTTCGAGCATCTGCTGCGGCGGCGAGAACGGGCACGTCGAAGCGCGCTCCATCGGGTACTCGGGTATCTCGGTCGCGGTTTCGGACAAGGTGTCAGTCATGATGCTCCTTGGCTAGGTCTCGAGCCGGATCGCCATCGCCGGACATGCCGCGGCGGCTTCCCGGACAGGTTCGGCAAGATCCTCCGGCGGATGTGCATCGAGGAGGATGACGCTGCCGTCGTCCTCGTCCTGCTCGAAAACCTGCGGCGCATGCGCGACGCAGTTCCCCGCTGATACGCACTTGTCCTGCTCGGCAATCACTTTCATCGACGTCTCGCACCTTTGCGTGACGCGGTGACCGGTGCGCGCATCAGCCCGGTGATGGCGTCGATCAGACTGGCGGCCATGGCATCCCAGTCTCCATGGGTCGTGGGCTCACCCGCAGCCAACGCTCGTTCCCGTTCGGCGAACATGTGCACGATGAGTTGGCGGGCCATCGCGTTGCGCTCCACGTGGACCTCGGGAGGCATACCGGGCAGGCTCCTGTTGAGCCCTTCGACGATCCGCAGCACCGACGACGACGCCAGTGATTCCTCCGACGAGATGTCGCGGTGCGCGGGATCGGGCATCAGCTGAGCGCTGAACCTGGCGTACCAGGTGGGGCTGCCGAGAGCTGTCAGGTGCTGCGCGAACGGGAGGACCAGGCATTCCACCCAGACCCTGACGTCGTCGGAGTCCCCCGCCACATCGACCAACCGCTGGCACAGCCGCTCAACCTGTTCGTTGTGCTTGCGGACGATGGCACGGATCAGGTCCGCCTTCGTGCCGAAGTGGTAGCCGACCGCGGCGTTGTTTCCTTGGCCGGCAGCCTCGCTGACCTGCCGGTTCGAAATGGCGACTACGCCATGTTCGGCGAACAAGCGCTCCGCTGCGGTCAGAATCGCATCTCGGGTGCCGGCCGCACGCTCGGTGCGGGCGACCCGGCTGACGGCTTCAGGCACCGGCCAAGTCAAGCAACATCCCCTACTTAAGTCAAGTGATTGATTTCGCTCAATTCGCCGGAATTGGCTTGCCGGAACTGCGAATGACCTTGCCTGCGACGGTGCCACCGTCGATCGGCAGCACCGTTCCGGTCACATACCGGGACTTGTCGCTGGCGAAGTACAGCGCCGCCTCGGCCACATCCTCAGCGGTGCCTTCGCGTTTCAGCGGCCGATCGTCACGCATGGTCTGACGGATGCCGGCCTCGAATTCCTCCACCGCGGCCCGATTCTCGTCCGATGCCGACGACTTGAGTAGTGGCGTCGGAATATTGCCGGGCGCAATAGCATTCACGCGAATCCCGTAGTACGCAAGTTCGATCGCCGCGGATTTGGTGAATTGGATGACGGCAGCCTTGGACGCCCGATAGGTCTGCACGCCGCCGCCGGCCTGGATCCCGCCGATCGAGGTGAGGTTGATGATGGAACCGCCGCCGTGCGTGGACATATGGCGCCCCGCATCTCTGGTGCCCGCCATCACCCCCAGCAGATTGACCGACAGCACCTTGTGGAAGTCGGCGAGATCGTCCTCAAGGAACTTCCGGTGCATGGTGCCCGAGATGCCGGCGTTGTTCACCATGATGTCCAACCCGCCGAACGTGTCGACGGTCGCAGCGACTAACCGCCCGATCTGCGCGGGTTCGGCGACGTCGGTGTGGACGAACAGGGCTGTGCCGCCCTGATCGTTGAGTTCTGCGGCCACCGCCTCACCCCGGTCATCCACGATGTCCGCGATGACCACCGCGGCGCCTTCAGCGGCGAACTTCTCCGCCATCCCCTTGCCGATGCCCGATGATCCGCCGGTGATGACGGCTACCTTTCCTGCCAGGTCGCGCGCGAGTTCTGCTGCCATGACGCCAGATCCACCTTCCGTTGCGTGCCGCCGAGGAGTCAACTCGCGGACATCATCTAAGTCAATCTTCTTAAACTGAGCGGGCAGGCTGATCCGCGAAGAACGACAACAGCAGCTCGTTGACGGGCTGCGGGCGTTCGATCTGCGGACAGTGCCCGGCATCGTCGATGACGGCGGACCGCGCCCCCGGGATCTGGCCGGCGATCTCCGCGGCCCACCCAGCGGGCAGCAGCTTGTCGCCGCCACCCTCGACGACCAGTGTCGGCACAGTGATCCGGTCGTACACCCGCCTGCTCGACGCCGCCGGGGACGGGCTGGCACCGGGCCTGCGGAACCGGGCGGCCGCGATGGCCTCCCACGCTCCGGGGCGGGTAGCCGAATCATGGCGCCGGGCAACGTAGTCATCGTCGGCCGGATAGCCCGGATCGAGAAACAGCCCTTCGACGATCAGTCGCATCGCGGGCAACGTCGCGTCGTAATCGTAGAGCGCCGTCATGTGCCGGTTGTTCTGGATCTCACCGCCGCCGCAGATCGCCACCAACGCCCGGACGGGCAGCATCGGATCAAAGGATGTCGCATCGACGAGCAGGTTGATGGCCCCCATGGAGTTACCCACGAAAAACGCGGACTCGATCGCGACGGCCTCGCAGAACCGCGCGATATGCCTGATGCGCATGCCGCGGCCGTCGACGAAGTCGAGCACCTTGGCGGACCCGCCATAGCCGAGCATGTCCGGAGCCAGCACACGGTAGTACCGTGCCAGCGCGGGAATGGTTTTTTCCCAACCGATTTCGGCACTCGCCCCGAACTCACCGCCGTGCAACAGAACTATGGTGTCTCGGGAAGCCTCCTGCCCCGCCTCCAGATAACTGGTTACCAGACCGTCGACCACGATGGTCCGGTGGTGTATCTCCATGGGCCGGCTCATGTCATTTGATCGCAATGGGATTGACCGGGGAACCGACCGCGCCGGTCACCCGCAGCGGCGGCGCGATGAGCTGGAACTCGTACACCCCGTCGGCCGCGCAGTCGGCGGCCAGGGCCGACAGGTCCCAGTACTCCCCCAGCATCAAGCCCATATCGCGCAGGCAGAGTTGATGGAGCGGCAAGATGGTGCCGTCGACGCCGGACACCGGGTCCTCGACCATCAAATTGTCCGCTGCAATCGCCGCGATGTCGTGGTCGTGCAGCCACGCCGCACACCGCCAGTCCAGGCCCGAATAGGGCTCGGTGCCGTCGTGATTGCCGAGAAACCTTTCCCACCAACCTGTTCGGACGAGCACGATATCGCCGCGGCCGACGGTGACACCCTGCGCCTTGGCGACGGCTTCCAGCTCAGCCGGGGTGATCGGGTTGCCGTGCTCGAGGAAGACCTCGGCACGACGGTGCCGGACCAAGTCGAGCAGGACCCCGCGCGAGGTGATGCCCTTGACGTCGACCTTGTCGATACCGCAGTGGTAGGCGCCAAGGCTGGTCACCGAGTCGGCCGGAAACCCGTTGTAGAGCTTGTCCTCGTAATAAACGTGCGACAACGCGTCCCACTGGGTGGCGGCCTGCAGCGGCATGATGATCATGTCGTCGTTGAACCGGAACTGGTTGTCGACGAAGTACCCGGACAGCTGTTGGGCAACAGTGTTTTTGAACCACCTCGGTCCGTACTCCACCAGGGTTCTGGCATCGCCGCCGTCGACGGTCATGACATGCATCGGGTTCGGCCGGTACTGAAACGCCCCCTGCGGACCCGACGACCCGAAGTCGACGCCGAGCGGAAAGACCCTGCCGTGCTTGACCAGAGCGGCCGCCTGGGCCACCTTGTCGTCAGTGATGAAGTTCAGGGTGCCCAGTTCGTCGGCGTCACCCCAGCGCCCCCAGTTCCTGACATCGTCGGCCAGCCGCCGAAAGTCGGTCATCCCGGCCAGTTCCACGCTTGCGGTCACGGTCATCTCCCCTGTATTGCTTCTGCTTGTGCGATCTCCGAGCCGATCCGGCTCCCGACGGTGCCGCCGTCAACCCAGATGACCTGACCTGTGAGGTAGCTCGCGGCCGCACTGCCGAGGAACACCAGCACCGCCGCCTGTTCGTCCGGGCCCGCGACGCGGCCCAACGGCGTCGAGAACGAATCCAGATAGTCCTGCCCGTACGCCGAACGCAGTTGATCCAGGATGGGGGTCTCGGTCACCCCGGGGGCGGTGCTGTTGATCCGGATGCCGCGCGCGC
The DNA here is from genome assembly GCF_025822605.1 of Mycolicibacterium komossense. GTDB lineage: Bacteria > Actinomycetota > Actinomycetes > Mycobacteriales > Mycobacteriaceae > Mycobacterium > Mycobacterium komossense. The sequence continues at coordinate 62,249 of NZ_JACKTY010000038.1, forward strand.
CCAAGTCCTCGACACTGGTCATGCCGTAGAGGATGATCGCTTCTTTGGACAACCGGTAGCCCCCGTCGGCCAGCGCCTCGGGATGCGCAGTGCACCAATCGATACCGTCGGCCATCGTGCGCGTCCGCAGGAGACCGGCGGTCGCTGCCGCGTTCTCCCGGTAGCCCGACGCCGCCAACGATGACACGCAGGACACCGACGACCCGGGCGCCATCTTCGGAATGAGCGACTCGGTGAAGTACCGCATGCCGAGGAAGTTGATCGTGACGACGAGCAGTGGCTTGCCGATCCCCGACGACACACCCGCGACGTTGAACAGCGCGTCGATCGGTCCACCGATCGACGCGACGGCATGGTCGATCGACTCCGCGTCGGCGAGATCGATGTTGATGAACTCGTCGACCGGCACCGCGGGTGGGCGGACATCGAGTCCGGTGACCCGCGCGCCGAGTTCGGCGAGCTGTCGGGCGACGTGTGCTCCGATGCCGGACGCGCAGCCGGTGACGACGACCCGTTTACCGTCGTACCGCCACATCTGGTCGACCTGTCCCATCGTCGTGCCCATGCGGCGGTCAGCCCGCCGCGGCTGAGTCTTTTCGCGCGGCCTTCTCGTCCTTTTCTCGCTGCGCGGCCTGCACTCGGCCTTCGTTGATCTCGGCCATCGCCTCGGGGATCTCGCTGGAGGTGAACTTGCCACCCCGACCGGTGGGCAGACCACCGAAGGCGAGGGTCTCGTCGAACATCGGCGCATTGGACGGTTGACGACGGGCTTCGACCTTCTCGATCACCGGCTCGAGCCGCTTCGCCTTGTGCTTGACGGCCTTGGCGTCGCGCTCGATGAACTCGGGCAGAATCTCCTTGCCCATCAGCTCGATGGACTCCATCGTGCCCTCGTGGCTGCGTGGGTTCAGCAGCAGGATGATCTCGTCGACCCCGCTGGCCTCGTATCCGCGCAGGAATTCGCGCACCGTGTCGGGTGAGCCGATCGCGCCGCGGCCGGGGCCGTAGGCCAGTGTCGGATCCTCCTTGACCGCCTTCTCGTACAGCTCCCACACACCGGTGCGACCGGGGGTGTGCATGCCGTTGACGTAATAGTGCATGATGCCGAACGAGAAGAAGCCGCCGCCGACCCCGAGTCGCTTGAGGGCCTCCTCGTCGGACTTCGCGACCATCATCGACAGGTCGCCACCGATCGCGAGGATGTTCGGGTTGATCGCCGGGGTGACCGGCGTGCCCTGTTCCTCGAATTCCTGGTAATAGCCGTCGACGCGCGTCTTGAGTGCCTCTGGCCCGGTGTAGGCGAAACTCAGTGCGCCAATGGCCTTCTGGGCCGCCATCTGGACCGACGACGGCCGGGTGCAGGCCACCCATACCGGTGGGTGCGGATTCTGCAGCGGCTTAGGGATGACGTTGCGGGCCGGCATCTCGACGTGTTCGCCCTTGAACCCGGTGAACGGCGCCTCCGTCATACAACGGATGGACACCTCGAGCGCCTCCTCCCACATGGTGCGCTTGTCCGCCGGGTCGATGTCGAAGCCACCGAGTTCGGCCACCGAGGAACCCTCACCGGTGCCGAACTCCACCCGGCCGTTGGACAGGTGGTCCAGCGTGGCGACCCGCTCGGCGATGCGAGCGGGGTGGTTGATCGGCGGTGGCAGGTGCATGACGCCGAAGCCGAGCCGAATATCCTTGGTGCGCTGGCTCGCCGCGGCCAGGAACATCTCCGGCGCGGTCGAGTGGCAATACTCCTCGAGGAAGTGATGCTCGGTCAGCCAGACGGTGGAGAAGCCGGCTTTGTCGGCCAGCTCGACCTCGTCGAGACCGTGCTGGAACAGCTGGTGTTCGTCGTCCTCCGACCACGGCCGCGGCAGGGGGAATTCGTAGAACAGCGAAATCTTCATGGTGGTCTCCTATTTGAGAACTAGTGCAATGTCATTGGCGGCGATGTAGCCGAAGGTCATGGCCGGTCCGATGGTGGCCCCCGCGCCTGCATAACTGCGACCCATCACGGCCGCCGAGGCATTACCGACGGCGTAGAGCCCGCCGATGACGGTGTCGTCCGCACGCAGCACGTGAGCGAATTCGTCGGTGCGCAGACCACCGGAGGTGCCGAGGTCGCCGAGGATGATCTGGAACGCGTAGTACGGCGGCCCGCTCAGCGGATACAGATTCGGATTGGGCAGCGTCGGGTCGCCGTAGTAGTTGTCGTAGGCGCTGTCACCGCGGTTGAAATCGTCGTCGTGACCCTTACTCGCCAGATCGTTGAAACGTTCGGCTGTTTCGCGCAGCGTGGCGGCCGGAACCCCGATCTTGCCGGCCAGCTCGTCGAGCGAAGCAGCGTCCTGAACCACCCCGGATTCCAGCCACGCCGCGGGGAGTTTGCGGCCCGTCGGCACCGGGGCCAGCGGGATCTTCGGGATGGGCAGATGCCCACCGACGACATACCGATTGAACGATCGGTGGTCGGTGATCAGCCAGCACGGGATGTGCGCCGTCCCCGTCTCCTGCCCGGCGATCATCGCGTGCGCGAAATCCATGTAGGGCGCGGCCTCGTTGATGAACCGCTTCCCGTCGCCGTTGACGACGAACTGAGACGGCATCATCCGTTCGTTGAGCATGAACTGCAGCCGGCCGTCGGGCCAGCACATGGCCGGGAACCACCAGGCCTCGTCGAGCAGATCGGTGGCCGCGCCGACCTTCTCCCCCGCCCGGATGCCGTCGCCCATGTTGGCGGGATTGCCGAAGCTCCAGTCCTTGTCCAGCACCGGCAGATGTTCGCGGCGCCAGGCCATATCGTGGTCGAAGCCGCCGCTGGCCAGGATGACGCCACCTCTGGCACCGATCCGTACCGCGCGGCCCTCATGCTCGACCACCGCGCCGGTGACGGTGCCGTCCACGCCGGTGATCAGCTCCGTCATCGGCGAATTCAGCCACAGCGGGATGCCGTGTTCCTTCATCGCCAGTCGCAGCCGGGCCGACAGTGACTGACCGATCGCGGCCATCCGGTCGCCGAATACCCTGGCCCGGAACATTCGCCACAGCAACTTGAGCAGCACACCCTTACCGCGCCAGGATTGCCGAACCTGGTAGAAGAGCCGAAGATCCTTGGGGCCGAACCAGATTCCCTTCGGGGCCAGCGCCAGCGGCGTCAGCAGGTGCTTTTCCTCGTCGCCGAGCTTGCGCAGGTCGATCGCGGGCACGTTGATGGTGCTGCCAAGCTCGGACCCACCGGGCAGTTCCGGGTAGTAGTCGGCATACCCGGGCTTCCAGACGAATTCGAGCCAGGGGCTGCGCTTCTCCAGGAAGTCCATCATCTCCGGCGCCTGTTCGACGTACTGCCGCAGCCGGGCCGCGCTCACGAGGCCGCCGGTGATCTGGGTGAGGTAGTCGACGACGCCGTCGGCGTCGGGTGAATAGCCCGCACGTTTCTGCGACGGGGCACCGGGCACCCAGATGCCGCCACCCGACAGGGCCGTCGAACCGCCGAACTGCGGGGACTTCTCGACGACGAGCGTGTCCAGCCCTTTGGCCTGGGCAGTCAGCGCCGCGGTCATGCCGCCGCCGCCGGAACCGATGACCAGCACGTCGACAGTCTTGTCGAAATCGTCTCCGGCAGAGTTCGCCGATGCAGAGGTCACAGCGGGACCGCCGTCCGGACGGCGAAGCCCGCGATCAGCTCCGGCGCCGGCCGGTAGTACCGGCTGCCTGTCTTGTACGGTCCTGACGCGGACAGCGCGGCGAAAGCCGCCACCCAGGTGCGGATCTCGTGCGCCGAGTGACCGGCTTCGCGCTCGATCCAGTCGTTGGACCAGCCGTCGACATCGGAAAGCCGCCCAGTGTCGAGCAGTTCGAGAAAGGCCTGATCCCAGTCGGGGTTCAAGGGTTGCAAGGGACTCTCCCCGTGGGCGAAATTGTGGGCTGCATCCATCACTGCGGTTTGTCGCGCCTCTCGCTGTTGTGAACTCATGGGAGCGCCGTGGACGATTCGATCCAGCGCGGCAGGCGGTGCCGTCGCCAGGGTCGGGACCGGCGGGTCGTGAGACAGCCCACCTGAGCCGAGCACCAGCACGCGTTTGTCGAGCGTCGCCAGGTAGTCACCGACGGAGGTGCCCAGCGCTCGCACCCGCCGCAGCGGTCCCAGCGGGGTGGCGACGGAGTTGATGAAGATCGGGATGACCGGGCGCGCGACGGCATCGCCGAAGAGGGTCTGCAACGGTTGCGTCGTGCCGTGGTCGACGTCCATGCTGGCCGAGATCGAGACGTCGACGCCGGCTTCCAGAACTGCTGCCGCACAGGCTGTTGCGATGTCGTTGGGTACATCGAGCGGTCCGGAGTGGGTGCCGTAGTCACCCACGCCCTGCGCGGCGGTGCCGATACAGAACGGTGGCATCGCCCGGTAGAAGAATCCGTTGTAGTGGTCAGGCGCGAAGATGACCACCAGTTCGGGATCGAAGTCGCGCGCGAAGGCGCGGGCCGCGGCCAGAGCGCCCGAAATATCTTCCAGGAGCTCAGCCGACGGTCCTGGAAGGTTCAGAAGCGGGCTGTGCGACATACAGCACAGGGCGAGTTGCGCCACGGGGTTCACCCCCTTCCGGCGTCAGCGTCAACGCTCGGAAAATGGCGGCGCTCAGCTCCGGTGCACGCTGGGCGATGCACGCACCGGCGGTGCAACGATCCGGACGCAGGAACAACACCGATTCGCTGTGGCCGTCGAACCAGGCTTTCAGCGCGCCGGTGCGGTCACCCACCACGATGACGTCCTGGGTGCCCGAGCTGCCGTCAGCGTTCCAGTGCAGCTGGGTCAGCGGTCGCACCGCAATGAACCGGGCCCCCAACGATTTCCACTTCTCGAATGCTTCGGCGCCGAGCAGTGCGCGGGGATCGTTGTTCCAGCACAGCACGGCGAACCACGCGCCCAGGACATCATCGAGAAGGACGTCCTGCTGCTCGCGGGTGTCCACCCTCGGCTGGATGAAAAGGGTGCCGACCGGCGAGGTGGGAGGGGGTGGCGTCACGGCGTGCACGACGGCTCCCTCGGAGTAACGCGGCATCGGTTTGAACCGCATCTCCAGGATGTAGCGCTTCAGTGTCGGAACCACCGACGCCGCCCGGATGACCCGGTCCCGCAGTGCGGCGACGTGACGATTGGTCGGCGAGATCACCCGGCCGACCATGGTGGACAGGTCGATCATCGCTCTGGCGTGCTTGCGCCGTTCGACGTCGTAGGAATCGAGCAGACCATCGGCCGCCTGACCGTTGACGACCGCGGCGAGTTTCCAGCCCAGATTGGCCGCATCGCGGATCCCGCTGTTGTACCCCTGCCCCTGCCAGACCGGCATCAAATGGGCTGCATCCCCGGCCAGCAGGAAACGGCCGACCCGGAAGGAACTGGCGATCCGGGAATGGTGCGTGTAGACCCGCCGCCGGATCACGTCGACCCGGTCGGGATGCGGGACGAAGCCGGCCAGGAGCTTCTGGGCGAATTCGGGCTCCTGGGCCAGCTCGTCGGATTCATCGGCATGGATCATGAACTCGAAGCGCCGGATGCCGTGCGCGATCGAGATCGACGCGTAGGGCCGCACCGGATCGGCACCGACCTCACTGTTGGGATGGCCCAGCGGATCGTTGGCCAGATCGATCACCAACCATCGGGTGGCCGAGGTCGTCCCGTCGAAGGTCACCCCCATCAGCCTGCGGGTGGCACTGCGCCCGCCGTCGCATCCGATCACGTAGCGCGCTGAGACCGGCTCAGCCTGGCCGCTCAGCTGGACCGTAACACCGTCGGGCCCGTCGGCGCAGGAGACCATGGAGTGCCCCCACCGAACCTCGACATGGTCGAATCGTGTCAGCCCGGAGAGCAATTCGGCATCGACGAGTGGCTGGACGAACCCGTTGCGTTTGGGCCAGCCGAAGCGGGCGTCGGGCGGAGCCATCTCGGCGAGCAACCGGCGGTTGCCGTCGAAGAACCGCAGGATCTGGTTGGGCACCGTATGCGGCAGCACCCGGTCGACCACGCCGATCGACTGGAACGTGCGCAGCGATTCGTCGTCGAGGCCGACACCGCGCGGGTAGTCGATGAGCGTCTCGCGCTCCTCGGCGATCAGCGTCCGGACGCCCTGCAGCCCAAGCACATTGGCCAAAGTCAGGCCGACCGGACCGGCTCCGATGATGACGACATCTACGTCCGTAGCTGCCACGTCAGCGCCCCAATAGGAAATCGAGGTGCAACCGGTTGAACGTCTTGGGATCCTCGTACTGGGGCCAGTGCCCGCAGCCCGACATCACCTCGAAGCGGGCGCCGGGAATCATCTCAGAGATGCGACGACCCTCGCTGACATCGGCGGTCGGGTCGTCACTGGTCCAGAGCACCAACGTCGGCGCGGCGATGCTGCCATAGTCGCTGGGCGACATCAGGTTTCGGGCCCGTATCTCCGGGTCCTGCAAGGCCATGATGTCGCGCATCGCCGCCACGAAACCGGGCTGACGGTAGATGCGTTGCCTGCTGGCGACGATGTCGTCGTAGTCCTTGGACTTGTCGGCCATCAGCCATTTGATGCGCGCCTGCACGGTTTCCCAGGTGGGGTCCTCGACTGCCGCCATCGACAGGGTGATGATGCGCTTCATCACCACCGGATCGGCCTGGGAGCCCCCTGCGGTGTTGAGCACCAGGCGTTCGATGCGGTCGGGATGACGGGCCGCCGCGGCCGAGGCCACCCAGCCTCCCAGCGACTCTCCGGACAGGTAGACACGGTCGACCCCGATGGTGTCGAAGAAGGCCAGCAGGTGGCTCAGGTAGTGGTCGATCTCCAACAGGTGGTCCGGCTTGTCGGTGTAGCCGTGCCCGAGCATGTCGATCGACCAGGTGGAGAAGTGTTCCGCGTGCGACTCCAGGTTGCGGATGTACGCCTCGGCGTGGCCGCCGGAGCCGTGCAGCAGCACGAGCACGGGCTTCTCCGTGTCACCGGCATGGAGATAGCGGGTGCGGACACCCCCCACATCCAGGTAGCCCTGCGAGAACGAAACGCCCTGCAGATCGCTCCAGATGCTCTCGAACTCCGCCACTATAGGCCTCTCTGCCTGCGAATACGTCATTCTCTTTTCTTGCGAGCAGTGTGTGCTAAAATCGCACATCAATGTGCACTATCTATAGAGCATCACTCTCATCGTGACGTCTGTCAAGGGAACCCCCTCGGCCGGCCAGGTCAGTGCGGCACCCGGTTCGCAGACCCTGGCCAGGGGCCTGACCGCGCTGCAAGCCGTCGCGGCCGCACCGTCGGGCCTGACCGTGCAACAGGTCGCCGACCACATCGGCGTCCACCGGACGATCGCCTACCGACTGCTCAGCACGCTGGCCCAGTTCCGCTTCGTCACCAAGGCCGAGGACGGCCGGTATCGGTCGGCCGCCGGCCTCGCGGTACTCGGGGCGTCCTTCGACAACGGCGTACGTCAGCTGTGCCTGCCGCGGCTACGGGCCCTGGCCGACGAACTCGGCACCACGGTGTCGCTACTCGTCGCCGAAGGTGATCAGCAGGTGGCCGTCGCCGTCATCGTGCCCACCCACGTCGCCTACCAACTGTCGTTCCACGAAGGCAGCCGTTACCAACTCGACCGTGGCGCAGCCGGTATCGCGTTGCTGGCGAGCATGCCGCCGCGCCCCGGCGAGCGAGACCTGGTCACCCTGACCCGCGAACGCGGATGGGTGGTCACCCATGGTGAGATCGAGCCCAACACCTTCGGGCTGGCGGTGCCCGTCCACCGACTCCCCCCGTCGCCACCGACCTGTATCAACCTCATCTCCCACCGCGAGGACGTCGTCGAGCGCGGCCGGGATGCTGTCATCGCGACGGCCGAGCAGCTGTCCGCCATCCTCGCCTGAGAAGGGATTGCCGTGTCCACTCCGACTGATGCTGTGACGTGGGACCAGGAAACCGATGTCGTCGTGCTGGGCACCGGTGGTGCCGGACTGACTGCCGCCCTGTCCGCGGCGGCCGGCGGTGCCGAGGTCGCGGTCTACGAGAAGTCCGCGACGGTCGGCGGTACGACGGCGGTCTCCGGCGGCGTGATCTGGATTCCGGCCCACCACCGGGCACCGGACCTATCCGAAGCGGACGCCCTGGAATACCTACGCGCGCAGTCCTTCGGGATGATGGACGAAGACCTGGTCGAGACCTTCGTGCGGACCGGCCCTGCGCTCATCGATTTCGTCGAGGCGCACAGCGATGTGCAACTGGAGATCGCCACCGGGTTCCCGGACTACAAACCCGAACTGCCCGGCGGAAAGCCCGGCGGTGGACGCTCTCTCGGGCCGGCACCCTACAACCTGACTCGACTGGCCCACTGGCGCGACCGGATCACCTCGTTCCCACCGGATTTCAGCAATGTCGGCATCGACGCCGAGACCAGGGCCCGGCTGCACGCCGACGCGATAGCTAGTGGCCCGGGCGCGGCAGAAAACACGGTCGTTGCGGGCACTGCCCTGATCGCCGGTCTACTCAAAGGCCTATTGGACGCCGGGGTGACACCGAGGACGAGCGCCCGCGCTGTCGAACTCATCGCCGATGACGGCGCCGTCGTCGGGGTGCGGATCGAGGTGGACGGGATGACAATCAACGTCCGCGCCCGTCGCGGCGTCGTGCTGGCCAACGGCGGCTTCGAATGGGACCCCATACTGGTCGGAACTTTTCTCCGCGGCCCGATGCACGGCCCAGTGTCCCCTCCGAACAACACCGGCGACGCGCTGCGAATGGCGATGGCCCTCGGGGCGGACCTCGGCAACATGGGCGAGGCCTGGTGGGTGCCCGTCGTCCAAATCCCCGGCGACACCATCGAAGGCGAACAACGAAGCCGCAGTGTGCGACTCGAGCGCACCCGGCCCCGCAGCATCATCGTCAACCGCGCCGGCAAGCGATTCGTCAACGAGGCCTGCGACTACAACTCGATGGCCGGGGCGTTCCACTATCTCGATCCCCGCAACGGCTACGTCAACGATCCGGCCTGGATCGTCTTCGACGACCAGCACCTCAAGCGCTACGGATTCCTCGGCGTCGAGCCGGGCGAGCCGGTGCCGGACTGGTTCTGCAAGTCTCGCGATATGGACGAACTGCAGGAGAAGACCGGGATCGATGCCGCGGGGCTGGCCAGGACACTGGACGCCTGGAACCACTCGGTGGCAGACGGGCATGATCCCGACTTCGGCCGCGGCGCAAGCGCTTACGACGGCTACTGGGGCGACCCGCAGGCCACCACCACCGCGGGCAAGACCCTCGGTCCGTTGGACACCGCTCCCTATTACGCCGTGCCGGTGGCGGTCGGGGCGATGGGTACCAAGGGCGGACCGCGCACCGACCGCGACGGCCGCGTCCTGCACGTCTCGGGCGACGCGATTCCCGGGCTCTATGCGGCGGGTAACGCCATGGCGGGCCCGACCGGACGGGCCTACGGCGGTGCCGGTGGAACCCTGGGGCCGGCAATGGTTTTCGGCTTCCGCGCCGGACACCATGCCGCCGTCGGGGAGTCGGCTACCTAACGCTGCTCGACGGACCAGCGCACGACATGCGAACGACGAATCCGCGTGCCCCGATGACCAGCTTTGCCCGCGCCGTCATGACTGGGGCTGCTGGAACTCCATGATCAACCGGGTGAGCCGCAACGACGCGATCCGCCATCGCCCGCCATCGCGCACCCACCGCTCGTGGTAGTGCCCGTACCCCGTCAGCGCGGGGCCGTTCTCCCACACCACCCGGTCCTGCATCGCCCAGATAACCTGTGCCTCATCGCCGTCGAGCTCGATCAACGGCGTGTGCACCTGGTGCGCACTCTTGGCGTTGGTCAAGGACGATCGGATCATCTCGACGGCATCGTCACGGCCGGAGATGACCGGCACGCCGGTGCCCTCGCTGACGTCAAGTTCGACGTCAGCGGTCATCAGGGCGCCGAACCCGGCCCAGTCCCTGGTGTCAAGCAGGTAGCAATACCTCGCTTTGGCCTGGGTCAGTTCGTAGAAGGCCGTGCTTACCTCGGTCACGGGTATCCTTTCGCCGGTCATAGTGCGCACGAAATATCCCTGCGCACCTTGAACTTCTGCACCTTCCCGCTCGCGGTACGCGGGAAGTCGTCGACCTTCTGCAGTTCCTCCGGCCACTTCTGCCTGGCCATCCCGCTCGATTCGAAATGGGCCCGCACCTCGTCGAGGCGAGGCAGGTCGTGGCCCGGATGCATCCGCAGTACGGCGGCGGCGTGTTCGCCGAATCGCGCGTCGGCGGCGGCGACCACCACCGCCTCGGCGACCCCCGGCATCGCCAGCAGCGCCTCTTCGACCTCGAGGGCGCTGATGTTCTCACCACCGCGGATGATGATGTCGGACTTACGGTCGGTGATCGTCAAGTAACCGTCCTCGTCGAGGATGCCGACGTCACCGGTGTGGTACCAGCCGTCCTGGTCGAAGGCCTTGGCCGTCAACGCCTCATCGGTGTATCCCAGGCACAGGTCAGGGCCGCGGGACAGGATCTCACCGTCGTCGGCCAGGCACACCTCCACCCCGGAGAGGGGCTTGCCGTCGGTGTAGAGGCGTTTACTTTCGGGTTCGTCATAGCGAGAGCCGGTGATCGAGGGATGCTCGGTGCTGCCGTAGGAGCGGAACGCGGTGATCCCGAGTTTCGCCAAGCGCTGGGTCACCGCGATGGGCACGGACGAGCCGCCCAGCCCGACCACCCGCACGCCGGCCAGGTGTTCGGTAGTGAAATCAGGGTGATCCAGCAGGCTGGTGACGAAGTACGGTGGACCCCCGCCGACTGCCAGCCCGTCTCTTCTCATCAACGCCAGCGCTAGGCCCGGATCCCATACATCGGCGAGGTTGATCGGGTTCCCGCCCATGACGGGCATCAGCAGCCCCCCGACCATGCCGATGAAGTGCCCGACCGGTGTCGCGGTGAGCTGCTTCCCGCTGTCACGCGGGTTCTGCGCGACCAATTGATGGGTTTCGTGGACGAGCCCATAATGGCTGTGCACCACACCTTTTGGTCTACTGGTGGTACCGGATGTGTAGGCGATCAACGCAGGCCCGGCCGGGTCGGCGGCCACTACGCCGGTCAGCGGCTCGTCAGCCAGCAGGTCCTCGAAGCTGTCGCCGACCGCCGCCGGATCTGCGCCACCCACCAACCCGACGATAGGCACGTGCGCCGACACGTCAGGCTCGTAGGCCATCCGGCCGAACTGTACGGCGGTGATGAACACCGTCGGCTTGGCATCAGAAATGATGTGGCCCAGTTCTTTTCGTCCGTAGAAGTGCACAATCGGCACCACCACCGCGCCGAGAAGCGCTGTGGCCCAGAAGGTCGCGGCAGCTTCTCGCCAATTCGGCAGCTGAAACGCGACGACGTCGCCCGGACCGACACCGCGCTGCCGCAGCCCCGCCGCCAGACGGCGCGCCGTCAGTTCGACCTCGGCATAAGTGCCGGCGTACGGCCGCACCGCCGAGTGCACCCGGAACTCCGCGTCAGGCGCGGCAGCCAATCCTCGTGCCACCAGGTCGCCCAGCGTATCCGGCGTCCACCACCCCTCCTGCTCGTAGCGTTGGGTCAGCTCAACCGGAATGCTCCGCAGGGATTTACCCATGGATCGACACACCTCCACCTCTGCTGGAGATGTTATTCTCCAAACGCGAGAATGCCAATCTCGCGCTGGCCGCGGGATGATCCGGCGAGCCCTGAGCCGGCGGCAGGTAAGGACACGTCGTCCACCAAGGTGGCGCGGCGCGACATCGCCCCACCGATGGCCGGATTCACCACATCGACTAAGCGTGTGGACCATTCAACTCCCCGCGCAAAACCTTCGTTCTAATATACGAAAATGATGTTTCCGTCAGGGAGCGCTTTGACGCGCCCAACCACGGTCCCGGCCCGTCTCCTTTCAGCCTGCGCGCTGGCTGCGGCCGGGTTCACCGCGACGATCCCGCTGGCAATGAGCCCGGCGTTCGCGGACGACGCCCTGCATCAGGTCAAGTACACCGTCACATCGTCTACGCCGTACAACGTCGACATCTACTACCGCGACGTTGATCCGCCCAACTGGGGCGAATACAGCCACAACCCTTACCTCTACAGCCCGAAGATCGAAGCCGATATCGGCCCGAATCAGCCGTGGGTCCTCAATGTGGCGCTAGCCGATCCCAACAACTGGGCCATGGTGTCTGCCACCAGCGGATGGTCCTCGGATACCCCCGGCGTGCAGTGCACCCTCGAGGTCGACGGTGTCGTGGTGTCGAAGAACGACGGCCCCAGGGGCGCGCTCTGCTCGATCCGCAACTGGTGAGGTAGAGCAGAGGTCAAGCGTCGCCGCGCTGCCAGGTGCTTTCGCCGTTGGATGCCACGCACATCAGGAACAGGCCGTCGGGCGCCTGCGCCATCGAATTGTCCAAACCTGAGCAGTTCGAGTTCAAGTCCCTGACACCGAGCATGGGCATCGCCCGAAAGTACCGGGGTTCATAACGGCGGGGCGACCCGCAGAACACCAGCCGACCCCATGACGTGGTGCCGTAGACGTAGTACGAGGTGTTCGCGCAGGGTGCCCCCAGAGTGACTCCCGGCGTGATGCCTGGAGTGCAGAACGGGTTGTCACACGCGGCCGGAGCCGGCTCGGCGGCGGCCTGCGGCACCGACACCGCCAGCCCCCCGGCTGTCAGAAGCGCAGCGACAGCTGCCAGGATCAATCGCACGGCACCACTCTGGCATACTCGGAAAGCAAATTCTCGCGTTGGAGAACTTTACTTCGAACTTGCTGTGCGGGAGCGAAAGAGACGTAACGGGAGGTCACCATGGCGCCGAATGCTCCGTCGACACCGCCGGGCGACGGCACCGTCGCACAGTTGCTCGCCGCTGCCGAAGAGGCCGAAGCCGAGGCGGCAGCCGCGGAGGCCGAGAGCCGGGCAGCGGCCGCCAGAGCCCGCGCGATCAAACTCCGCCGGGAAGCGGCGGTGGCGCCGCCTGCCGAACAGCGCGTCGAGGAACCGCCGACCGACCCACCGGTCGACCCACTGCTCGACACGCAGCCAGTCGAACCACCCCGGCGTCACGGAGGCGGTGCCGCGAAGGTTCTCGCGGCCAGCGTCGCCGTTCTGCTCACGTGTGCCGGTGCCGGCGCCAGCGGCTACCTGCTCTGGCACCATCACACCGTCGTACAGCGCGAGGCGAGAACCGCGGAGTTCTCGGCGGCGGCGCGTCAAGGCGTGGTGAATCTGATGACGGTCGACTCCGCACACGCCAAGGAAGATGTTCAACGCTTGCTCGACAGCTCGACAGGCAAGTTCAAGGACGACTTGCAGTCCAGCGCTGACGATCTCACCGATACCCTGGAGCAGTCCAAGGTAGCGATCAAGGTGACGGTGCAGTCCAGTGCGGTGGAGTCGATGAACGCCGATTCCGGGGTCGTCCTGGTCGCGGCACGGTCCGAGGCTGCCGGCGATGCCAAGGAAGCCCGGCCACCAGCAGACTGGCGCCTGGCTGTCACGCTGAACCGCGATGGCGGCCAACTCAAGATGTCCGCAGTCGACTTCGTCTCCAACTGACGGACGACGGGATCAGCGCCAATCGGTGAACCAGGATGCTCGATAGTGTTATTCTCCGGTTTGAGAATGCCACTACCAAGAGCGCCGCTGCGCTGAAACGCGATGCGGCTGAGGAGCTATCGATGGGCGCATTCGCTGCGCAGGCCGGCGCGACAATCGCAGCAGCGGCCCTCTGTGCCGCGGTCGGGGTTCCGGCCGCCGCCACTGCGTCCGAAGGCGACTGGGGAATCAACGGCACCTACATCGCCACCTCGAACGGAGATTGGTCCAAGACCAACGAACAGTTCCGCAACGAAGTCAGTGTCCGCAGCACCTGGACCATCTCCACGACGTGCGCCAACCCCACTGATTGCGTCGGGACGGTCAAAAGCGATCAGGGTTGGACCGCGCCCATCTACGCCAAAGCCGGTCTCTGGTATGTCAAACGGTCCATCCCAGGCTGGGAGCCGTGCCCGGACGGCACCACCGCCGACGGTCTGCAGATGTACCGCTTCTTCGCCGGTGACCCGGAGACCGGGCAGGCTGTCCCGTCCGGGTCCAGCACCTTTCTCGGTGAAGACGTCACCAAATCGGCCAGCGGCTCGTGCGGGATCAACAAGCAGCTCGTCATCAGCATGCCGTTCAAGATGGTCGCCGCCTGAGACGATCGCTCGCAAACACCTTGCGGGACCAGCTAGTTCGGTTTTCACCCGCATAGCTTGACGGGTAGGTCGCCGGGGCACCCAGATCGCGGGTGCCGGTTAGATCGGCAGCATGTCCTTCCACGTCTTCGGTGGCCCCTGTGTGCCCAGATCCGACTGGGTGAACACCTGCCCGCCAGGTGCGGCGTACTGACCGGTCTTCGGGTTGTAGGTGGCGATAGCCACCGACGGGCCGCCAGATCCGTTGCCACCGAAAGCGCTAGGAGCAGCTTGCGGTACCGAGCCGTCGGGGCCCGGCGGCGGGCCGGGCAGCGATCCCGGCTGCGGGGTGTCAGCCGGTGGTGGCGCGTCGGCAGGCGGTGCGCCCATCGGCACGGACAGTCCGGGTACTGGCGCACCTGGCGGCGGCGAATCCGCGGGCGCCCCCGGCTCCCCCACCCCCGGCGGTAACGGCGTGCCTTCCAGCGGACCGTAGATGTTCGCGCTCGGATCGATCCGATCGTCCGGCGGAATCCCCTGGGCGATCAGGTTGGGATCAATCGGCTGCGGACCGAGTGCATGCTGACGCATTGCCAGCGGTACGAAAGGCTGGTCGCTGTTGCAGATTTCAGCGGTCGGGGCCCGTTTCCCCGGCTTGTTCTGACACGGGTAGTTGCGGGTACCGCGGACCGCGATCGGGGAATCCTGCGGGAGCTTGCAGTACAGTCCGTCCGGAGTGTCGATGGTGGTCATATCGGCCGGCGAACGCCACTGCGACGGCGGCAGGAACCCGACGGTACACGGCGACGTGTCACCCATTTCGATCGCGAACTCGCCCAGCGGCATACCACCCGAGTTGCCCTTCGAGACCCCGTAGGTCTGCAGCGCAGCCACCCACGGCGGTAGGAGCACCAGAAGTTGTTCCAGCCCAGCGTGATACGTCACGCCGACCTGACCGATGGAGGTCAGGTTGGCCAACAGCACCGGCAATGTCGGCTTGATCTGGTCGAGCAGTTTCGTCGCCTCTTGGGCCGCGCCGGGCCCGGTGGCCAGGATGTTGCGGAATTGCGAGTCGTCGTTGTTGAACTGCTCGGTAACGCCGGCCAGGCTGCGGGCCCAGGTCCGGATGGCATCGGTGGTCTGCACCTGAGAGTCCAGCAGCGGACCTGAGTCGTCGATCAGCGCTCGGGTCTTATCGGCCGCGGCATTGCTGTCAGCGGCGATCTTGGCTCCGGAGTCCAATAGCGAACCGAGATCGAAGCCGGAACCGCCGAAGGCCGTGTGTGCTTCGTCCAGCAACTGGGTGAGTTTGTCCCCCGGGATGCTGTCGAGCAGCTTGCTCGTCTGGTCGAGCACGGGTCCGACCTGCTGCGGCACCGAGGTGTCGGCGACTGGGATAACCGCCCCGTCCTGCAGGTAGGGCCCGGAATTGGTGCGCGGCTGCAGGTCGACGTACTGCTCGCCGACCGCGGAAATACTGCGGACGGCGGCAATCAGATCAGCGGGGATCTTCGGTGACGTGTTGAGCTCCATCGTCGCCTCGGCACCGTTGTCGGTCAGCGCGACATCGGTCACTTTGCCCATCTGTACGCCGCGATACGTCACGTTGCTGAACTGATAGAGACCACCGCTGTTGGGCAACTGCACCTTCACGGTGTAGCGACCGATGCCCAGCAAGGTGGGTGCCTGGAGGTACACAAAGGCCATGATGGCCATGCCCACCACCGCCGCAATCGTGAACAGGGTCAACTGAATCTTGACGAACCGGGTCAGCATCTAGTTCCCCCCGTTCACTGGTGGCGCATCAGCTGGCGGTGCCTGCGGAGCGGAATTCCCGTTGTAGGGACCCGCGAAGATACCCGTGTTCGTGACCGGCGGGGCCGGTGTCTGACCGAGCATCGTCTCCCGCGGCACGACCGGCAGGATCGGACCCACGTCAGGGGGTGCCGGGGGCATCGCCATCGGCAACGGCGATTCGTCCACCGGAGCGCCGGGCGACCCGGCCGCGGGCGGCGGCGCCACCCCGACACTGAGCGGATCGTAGGTATAAGTCTGATACCAGGGGTCGCCCGGCGCAGGTACCAGCGCCGCATTGTTCTCGCCCCAGCGGGTACCGAGGAACAGACCGCGTTTGAGGCGCGGAATGGTCGCGTCGATCACCGCGAACAGGTTCAGGTAGTCGCCGTGGACGGCGCGATCGACGAAAGACTGGGTGTACGGGAACGTAAAGGCATATGCGAGAAGGAAATCCAGATCCGGGCCGATATCTGCGAGTTCCTTGATCGTGGGCCCGAGATTCTGCAGGTTCTTCACCAGGTCGCCCTGGGTGTCGTTGACCAGGCGCGTCGCGGTGTCGCTGAAGGTGCCGAGTTTCTCCAGCGCAGTGGTGATCCGCGGTTGCTCCTTGACCAGTACGGCCAGAGCCGGCGGTACCTTTTTCAGCGCGGTCGCGATGACATCCTTGTCACCGGCGAACGTGGCGGCTAACCGATTCAGCCCGGTAATGGTGGCATTGATGTTGTCGCGCTGGGCATTCAAGGTGCCGACGAACGTATCGAGCCGGGTGAGCAGATCACGAACCTGCGGTTCGCGACCGTTCAGCGCGGTGCTGAAGTTGTGGATGATGTCGCTGATCTGCCCGAGACCGCCGCCGTTGACCACAGCGGCCAGCGAAGACAGCGTCTGCTCGGTGGTCGGGTAGGTCGACGAGTCGCTCAGCGGGATGGTGGCACCGGGCTGCAATCGACCCTCGGCAGCCTGCCCGATCGGTGGGTTGAGGGCGAGGTGCATCGATCCCAGCAGGCTGGTCTGCCCGACACTGGCCACCGCGTTGGCGGGCACCACCACATCCGGTTTGAGCAGTACCTCGACGTCGGCGTGCCATTGGTCGACCGTCATCTTGCCGACGCTACCCACCACCACATCCGAGATCATCACCGGCGAATTCGATTCCAGCTGAGCAACATTCGCGATCTCTACGTGATAGGTCTGCGCATCCGACCCGCGTCCAACCGCTCCGGGCAGCGGCAGGGTGTTCAAGCCGGAGAACGAACACCCCGACACCAGGACGGCTACACAACTGCCGAGCACCAGCGGTGCCCGCATCCGACTCCGAGCGGTCATGCTGGCGGTGTCCCTTCTGCAGGCAGCGGCGCCCCAGCCTGCGGATCTGCAGGCGGCGGTGGAGCTTCGGCGGGTAACAGGATGTCGTTGATGCCGGGCCCAGCAGCCGGCCCCGGGGGCGGACCGGCGGGCACCGGCGCGCCCGGGTACAGCGCCGGCGACGGATAGAACGGCAGGCGTGACGGCGGAGGCGGCACTCCCGGCGGACCCATTCCTGGCGGCGGGGGCACGTCACCGATTCCGGTGTAGGCCGATACCGACGGCGGAATCTCGGGCGGACTCGGCGGCGGCCCCGCGCCGCCGGGGGCCAGTGCCGGATCGGTGTAGATGAGCCGCTCCGGGCTGGGCGCCGGCATCAGATAGGGATTGAGGTTGACCGGCAGGAAGTTGAAGTTCAGCAGCCGCGCGGCCGGGCCGAGGTACTGCGCACACAGCTTCGCCGTCTCGGGTGCGGTGGTGTTCTCGACGGCGCCGATGGCACCGCAGATGAACTGAACGGGATTCTGGAAATCGGCGAGCGCGAAGGACCCGATGTCGTCACCGGTGTCCGGGTTGTAGATGTTGTAACTGTTCGCGAACGCATTCGGCGCGACGTGGAGCAGATCCTCCAGATCCATCCGGTGATCGACCAGGTTCTTGGTGACGTTGGCCAGGCTCTGGATCTGGTCCGCGGTAGCGTCGCGGCTGCCCGCGATGAAGCGCTGGACCTCGCCGATCGCGACGGATAGATCTTTCAGCGCAGAGTCGAGATCAGACCGGTTGTCGTCCAACACACTTGACAGCGACGCGAGTCTGTTTTGAAACGACACGATCTGGGTGCTGCTGTCCTTGAGAGCGGTGACGAACGTCTGCAGGTTCTTGATGATGTCGACGATGTTGCCGCTGCCGTCGGCGAGAATGCGACCGACGCCGGAGAGCTCGGTCAGCGTCGACCGCAACTTCTCGGCGTTGCCGTTGTCCAGCGCGTTGGCCGTGCTGTCGATGAACTTGCCGATCGAGGTCGTCGACCCGTTGGCCTTGGGGCCGAGATCGGTCGCCAGGCGCATCAGCTGTTCCTTGACCTGATCCCACTCGACCGGGACGGCGGTGTGGTCGATGTTGATGACCGCGCCGTCTTCCATCGTGGGACCACTGGTCCGGTAGGCGGGCGCAAGTTGCACATAACGGGCCGCCACCAGATTCTGCGCGACGATCACCGCCTTGGCGTCCACGGGGATCGGAACGTCGCGATCGATATCGAGAGTCAGCCTGGCCTGGGTGCCGTCTGGCTCGATCGACTTGATGGTGCCGACCTTCACGCCGGACACCCGGACCTCGTCACCGGGATAGACGCCAGTTGCCGAGGTGAAATACGCGGTGATCCGGTTCGGCCCGAAGTACACCTGCCGCACCACAAAGGCCACTCCGGCGACCAATACCACCGCCAGCAGAACCGCCAGCACGGCGGGGCGTCTCTTGCGCATTATCGAGAACCTCCGGGAATGCCGTTGTAGGGCAGCGGCAATTCGGCACGCGGGCCGGCATTGTCGGGTGGCTGTCCAGCGTTGACGCCGCGACGGAAGCCGAATGCGTAATCCAAGAAGGGCTGCAGCAACTGCGCCGGCTGCAGGTTGGGAACGTAGGCCGTGTAGTAAAAGCCGTTGTTGACGGTCTCACCGTTGGTGATCGCGACCTTCGTGAAACCCTTGAGAGTCTTGCCGATGTTGTCGGCGTTCTTCTCCAGCATCCGGTTGACCGACGTCAGCCGCTCCAGGGTGGGCGCCAGCTCTTTCTCGTTCTCGGCCACCAGCTTGGTCAGCTGCTGCGCCACCGCCGAGGTGTTCGCGAGCAGATTGACGATCGCCTGCCTGCGGTCGCTGAGCACGCCGAGCAGATCGTTGGCGTTCAGGATCAGCGTGTTGACCTGCTGGCTGCGCTCCGAAAGGATGCCGGTCACATCTCCTGCGGTCTTGAACAGATCAGCCAGAGTGTCGTTGCGACTGTTCAGACTCTTGGAGAGCCGACTCAGCCCGTCGAAGGTCGGACCCAGTTGCGGCGCAATCTGATCCATCGTCGCCGCCAGGGTATCCAACGACTGGTTGAGTGCGGCGGTATCGGTCCCCTGGGCGTTGGCGGTCAGGTCGCTGACCGCTTCGGTCAGCGAGTAAGGCGACGAGGTCCGCGACGTCGGGATCACGTCGGACTGGCGCAGCGTGCCGCTGCCCGCCGACTCCAGCGTCAGCACCCGCTCACCCAGCAGGGAGCCGGTGCGGATATGCGCAGTGGTCTGCGAGCCCAGTTCGTACTTGCCGTCGGTGGTGAACGAGATCAGCGCATCGCCGTTGACGAGCTTGATATCCGATATCGTGCCGACCTTGATTCCGGAGAGCGTCACGTCATTGCCGACGGAGATACCGCCTGCCTCGGTGAACAACGCCTGGTGGCGAACCGATGTCGCCCACTGCAGCAACCTGGCCGGCTGCAGGCCGACGGCGATCACCAGGATGATCAGAACGCCGCCGATGATGCCGGACCGAATCAGTTGCGATCCACGGTATTTGAGCATTACTCCGAGCACCTCCCCGTCGTCTGTTTGATCCAGGGGAAGACCGCGGTGCGGCCCTGAAGGTCGGTCAACCGCAACGACAGGCCACAGATGTAGTAGTTGACGAAGCTGCCGTAGGCACCGAGCCGGATCAGTTTGCGGTAGTTCTCCGGCGCCTTCTGGATCGCAGTGTCGATCAAGACCTTGTCGTTGTCCAGCAGCGGCGCCAACCGGTTCAGTTCGTCGACGGTATTCGACAGCGGCGGCCTGGCCTGGGTCAGCAGCGATGCCAGCGACGCCGTTCCGTTGTTCAGCGAGCTGATCGCGGCACCGATCGGATCACGTTCCTGCGCAAGGCCGGTCACCAGTTTCTCCAACTGGTCGACAGCGCCTTTGAACTGGGTGCCCTGCCGGTCGAGCGTGCCGATCACCGTGTTCAGGTTGTCGATCAACTGCTCGATCACCTGGTTGTTGTCGGCCAGTGAGCTGGTGAACGACGAGGTGTTGGAGAACAGCGAGTCCAGCGTGCCGCCCTGGCCCTGCAGAATCTGCAACAACGACGACGACAGCGAGTTGACGTCCTGGGGGTTGAGGCCCTGGATCACCGGCCGGAGTCCGCCCAGCAGGAGGTCGAGATCGAGCGCACCGGCGGTCCGGTCGATCGGGATCTGCGCCCCGGCCGGCAGCACCCGCGTGGAGCCTGGCCCGTCGACGAGTTCGAGGTAGCGGTCCCCGACCAGGTTCAGGTACCGCACCACGGCTTTGGTGCCCGTCGTCAACACGATGGTGCGATCGGCGTCGAACTTGACCTCGACCGTCTTGTCCGGCCGCAGCGCGACGTCGTCGACGGTACCGACCCGGATACCGGCCACCCGGACGGTGTCACCCGGCGCCAGCCGAGACGCATCGGCCAGCACTGCCGAATAGTCGTTCGTCGACCCCGTCCGGTACTGGCCGAAGATGAAGAACAGGAACGATGTCAGGACCACCATGATCACGCCAAACGAGGCGAACTTGATGATCGTGCCCCGGGAGCCGGTCATCCGGGTTGTCCTACCTGTGAGGTGTTCCTGGGCGGCCCGTCGAGCGGACCGAACAGGAAGTTCTTCAGGCCCTCCGAGTTGAGCAGGATGCCCTGGTTGCCGTATTGCGCCGGGTTGGCGCCGACGTCGGCGACCACGAACGGCGCATGTTCGTTGAACCCGACGACCGGCAGACCGACGTCCTCGCAATGCGGCCCGCCGGTGGCTGCCACCTTGGGCAGGTTGCCCGGGTACCGGTACCGCTCCACACCGAGGGTGAAGCTCACCGAGACGAGGATGCCCGGATCGGGCAATGGCGGTGACTTGGCCACCGGCGCCATACCCAGCAGGGTGCAGTTCAATGCATGCCGGTATTCGTAGAGCAGATCGGTCGTCGGTGTCAGCAGCTGCAACACGTCGGTCAACGCCTGCCGGTTGTCGCCGACTACCTGATTGCCGGTGTCGGCCAACCCGACCGCACTGATCAGCAAGGTGTCGAGGTTCTGCTGTTGGTCGACGATCGTGTCGCTGAACGTGGAGGCGTTCTGCGCAGTCTTGATCAGGTCGGGGGCGGCATCGGCATAGGCGTTGACAACCGGCGGCACCGCTTCGATGTCACGAGTCATGTTGGGCAGGCTCGGCTCGATCGTGGCCAGCAATTCGTCCAGATCGGTGAAGGTCTTTCCCAGTTGCTCGCCGCGCCCGCTGAGCCCCTCCGACAGCGCGCCCAACGTCTCGTTGAGCTTTGTCGGATCGATCCTGCCCAACAACGTCGTCAACTGCTGGAACACCGTGTTGGTCTCCACCAGCACATGCTGTCCCGATAGGACCTGACCCGGCTGAATGGACTGCGGTGCAGGATCTTTCGGCGCCTCCAGCTGGACGAACTTGGCCCCGAACACCGTGGAGGACGTGATATCCACACCCACGTTGGCCGGGATCAGATGCAGCTGCGACGGATCCATCGCCAGGTGCAACGCGGCTTGGCCGTCGGGCAGCACTTCGATCGACTGCACCTTGCCAACCTGAACTCCGCGCATCTTGACCTTGGCGTCCGGGTTCATCACCAGGCCGGCACGCGGCGAAAGAACCGTCACCGCAACGGTCTTGGTGAACGAGCTGCGGAACAGGCCGATGGCCAGCGCGATGATCAGGCCGATGGCGACAATGGTCGCCAGGCCGGCGAGCGGTGCTGCGTAACGGCGACCTGACTGCTGCCGAAATGCCACTGTGTCCCTCCTTATCCCGACAGGTTGAAGTTGCCGTTGGCGCCGTATACGGCCAGTGAGATCAGCAGGGTCACCGAGACCACGACAATCAGCGACGTGCGCACCGCGTTACC
>NZ_JACKTY010000039.1 GCF_025822605.1 Mycolicibacterium komossense
ACACATCGCTGAAATTCTTCGCACCCAACTCTTTCGCCGACCCGTCGCGCACCAACGTCCCGATCAAGCGGTGCACGACCACCGGCTGACACCGCGACAGCATCTCCAACCGCACCAACACCCGCACCACCTCAGGCCCAGCCAACCCGTCCCACGACACCCCAGCCAACACCTCCACCGCACCCTCCACCCCCGCCAGCGCCTCCAGCACTGCCTCCCGACCAGAACTCATACCCCGAAACTAGCCCGCCCCACCGACAACACCGCCGACGCTGCGACACCTGAAACAACAGTGACACAAGTGATTTCGAATTTTGCGTTATCCGTTATCGATGTCAATGATCCATTGGTGTCGCACCGAATAACGGCGACGCTCGCCCGCACTAGCTCGACTCGGGCGGCGACGACCGCGATTCTCCGATCGTCTTCGTCCCCGGCATGACGGATATCGCCGAGGACTACACCCAGGAGATACCCCTCTTCGGTCCCCGGGTCGTGGTGATGGAATTTCGCGGGCGTGGGCGAAGCGCTGCGCCGCTGAGCGGGTACGACTTCCCCGCGCTGTGTGGGAGCGTCGGCACCGTCGTCGATCGGGTAATACCCGGCCGTTCACCTTGTGGCGGCTGGGGAGGCCGAGGTGGGCCCGCTGGCACACCTGGCCGAATTCCAGGATTCACCGCATGACATCTTCCGACCGGACCGCGACCGCTTTCCTGAGCCGGTCCGCGAACACGTCAACCGCGCCGAAAGCTGCTAAACGTACGCCGGCCCCGCCGGCGCTACATCTCGAGCGTTAATTTGCTTGTGCAACAACGCGATCCACGCATTCAGGCCGTCGATAGGCCCGCGTGCCGCGGGGCCACCGACGATGCCGGCGGCCTCCCGCTGCTCCAACAACTCGATGATCCGTTGACAGCGAGTGGCCTCGGCCATCAACTCGCCGACAGGTGCACCGGCCTGGCGGTGTTCGGGCCAGCGGCGGTAGAACGCAGCCGATCCATTCAGCAACAACGTCAGCTCAGATGGGAGCGTCCGGTCCAGCTGGCGCGCCATTCGGGACGCTGCGCTGCCGACTGCGAAGACCACCAGTAGCGAGGTAAGGGTCAGGATCCACCCCCGATAACCATCGCCGGCGGCGGGGTGCGACGCATCCGCGCCCGTGACGCGGGCAGCAATGGCACTCAAGACCTGCCCTGCGAGCGCCAGAGGTTGCATTCGCAAAGTCTATGTCGCGCAGCGGTCACGCACAGAGGATCTCGATAACAGATCGGCTCCCCCGGTGGACCATGTTCCGGACCACTTCGGTGAGCGCGTCGCGGCGAGGGCCATCGCAGCTTTCTGAGCGCACCGATGCTCACCGGTTTCCACCACGCTGCCCACCGGTCGGCGAAGCTATGGCAAGCGGGCTTCGACGAACACGCTTTCCGGTACCGCCCCATCCAGGCTGCTCGGCACAGCCCGGTTGTTGCCCGCCATCAGATCTTCGGCGCCCGTGGCGGTCGTGACGTCCCAGCCGTGCGCTCGCAACCAGTCCACGACCTCGACCCTCTCCTCCTCGTACAGCAAGTTCCCGGACTCGCCGATATCCTTGCCCCCCAACTTTTTTGCAGCCTCGCGGTAGCGCTCCATCTGCTCCGCTCGGCGGGCGAAGCTCTCGGCGCCGAAGAACTCGTTGGTGAAGGCTTCGACCGCGACCCGACTACCCTGGGCACTGAGGGACCGAATGCGCTCGAACAGCAGATCCTGGGCGGCACTGGTGAGGTACGGCAACAATCCCTCCGCCGACCAAGCGGTGGGGGCCGAGATGTCGAAGCCGGCATCCACTAGGGCTTTCGGCCAGTCCTGGCGCAGATCGATGCCGACGCACACCTGCTTGGCAATGGAGGCGACCTCGTGCGCTTCCAAGGTTTGAATCTTGAAGGCCAGCACCTTCGGCTGGTCGATCTCGAACACGACTCTGCCCTCGGGCCACTGCAGCCGCCACGCCCGCGAGTCCAAGCCGGCCGCCAGGATTACTACCTGCTCGATACCGGCAGCCGCGGCATCGAGAAAGAACTCGTCAAAGAACTTCGTCCGAGACGCCGTGTACCCGATCATCGCCTGCATACGCTCGCCGAACTGAGTGTCGAGGTCGGCCAATTCCGCCGCCAGCTCACCATCGAGATAGATTTTCCAGATACCGTCTCCGGCGGCTTCCAGGAAGAGCTGAGCGTAGGGGTCGCTGATCAGCGGGTCGGCACTGTTGGTCTCCGCGGCCCGTCCGCCGGCGACACCCAGTGCGGTTGCCCCCACACTCTCATTGATATCCCACGTGTCGTCGTCAGTCCTGACCATAGGAATTCCCTTCGGCGCCCACTAATTCTACTTAGCCTATCTATCTAGATTAGAGGGTGTGTCAAACTGCCAGGCCGGCGACACAGTCCGGCACGCCGCACCTTTGCCGTGTCCAACCTCGCCGATAGTGACACCGCCCACGATCCATTCACCGCGAAGGTTCGGCAATGACCACATCACGGCTCTTCGCAGCCGCCGCAGCGTCCGCCCTCGTCGTCAGCGGTTCGGTCGCGTGCGCACCCCCCGAGAAGAAGGACTCCGGCGCCAAGACCGAGTCCGGAGTGAATGCCGGCGAAGCCATCTCCGCCCAGGACTTCGGCGGAATGGACAGCCTGGTCACGGCCGGCAAAGCCGAGGGGGCGCTGAATGTCATTGCGTTGCCGCCTGATTGGGCGAACTACAAAGAGGTCATTGATACCTTCTCCAGTAAGTACGGCATCAAGGTGACCTCCGCTCAGCCGGACGCCAACAGCCAGGACGAGATCAACGCCGCCAAGCAGCAGAAGGGCAAGAGCACCGCGCCCGACGTCTTCGATCTGGGCCAGGCGATCGCGTTGGCGAACACCCTCAATGGTGATCCCACCACGGCCAGCGCCGCCGCCAACGGGGTGCTGATGGCCGCAATCGCCAACGGCGGATCTGTCGACGATATCGCGGCCGGCGTGGACTTCTTCGGACGGCTGCACACCGCAGCTAAGTTCGTGCCGGTCGACCCGACGCCGGCGACCATCGAATCCGGCCAGACGCCCGTCGTCATCGACTGGGATTACCTGAATTCGGCTGAGACAAAGAAGATCCCGACCTGGAAGGTGTTCGTACCGTCGAACGCGCTCGTCGGCGCCTACTACTTCCAGGCGATCAACAAAGACGGTCGCCACCCCGCCGCGGCCCGGTTGTGGCAGGAGTTCCTTTTCAGCGACGAGGGCCAGAACCTCTATCTGAAGGGCCTCGCCCGTCCGGTCCGCGCCGACGCCATGACCACGGCCGACACCATCGACAAGACGGCGCTGGGCGCGCTGCCCGCGGTCCAGGGCACACCGGTGGTCCCGACCGACGCGCAGAGCAAGAGCATCGCGGAGTACCTCGACACCAACTGGGCCAAGGCCGTCAACTAGGCCCGATGACGATGTCACCGTCCATCAGCGGGGCAACGAACTGCCGGTGCAGCATCGCGTGGATGCCCGCCTTCTCGACCAGACGGTCGGCAACCAGCTTGAAACCCTCGGAGTCCAGCTCGTAGGACAGCGACTGACTTTCGGGCACTGCCGCGCCCATCTCCTTGGCGCGCTACTCCAATTCCCAGCCGATGCCGCCGGCTTCGATCGTCTGCTCGCGGCGATACCATGCGAAGCCCTCGACGCCGACCGTGGTGATGTTGCCGCCGAAGCAGCCGAACCGTTCGACCAGGGCCACGTTGACACCGGCCCGCGCGGCGGCCAACGCTGCAGCCAGCCCACCCGGTCCCGAACCGACGACCAGCACATCTGTTTCGTGGATGACGTCGATCTCGCGACTCGGTTCAGTGACAGTTCAGGGGTAGGCCGACATGGTGCGGGATACTAGCCGTTGCGCATGACTATCAATCAAAGCTCGGTAACGCACAATCGACGCATGCAACTGTCGGCGATGACCGAGGCAGCAACCCGGTTCCTCATCGACGCCGACCCAGGCCGGTTGCGCCTGCGCAACGCCGCGGCAACGACGCTGGCGCTGGTTCTCGCGATGGTCGCGCTGCTCACGTTCATCCGCGTTGCCGACCAGCCCGTCACAGTAGCCATGCTCGGGACGATCGTCGCCATGCAGTCGTCGGCGGCGGTGAAGGACCGCCAGCAGCGCAGCCGGGTCGTCACCACTGTGCTGTTGTTCTTCCCCGCAGTGGGCGCGGTGTCGCTGGCCTCAGTGCTGTCCCAGTTCGGCAAGGTCGCCGACGTCGGCTTCATCGCGGTGCTCTTCGGGGCCGTCTGGGTCCGGCGGTTCGGACCCCGGGGCAATGCGCTGGGGATGGTCGCCTTCATCTCCTATTTCTTCGCGCTGTTCCTGCGGGCCGCGCCCCACCAGATCCCGATCCTGTCCGTCGCCATCGTCGTCGGGCTGAGCGCTTCACTGCTCGTGCGGACGCTGGTCTTTCCTGATCGGCCGCGGGTTGAGGTGCGCAGACTGGTCCGCGCACTTCGCTCCGCGTCGAGTTCGGTGCTCGAGGTCGTGACCAATCGCAACGATCACGATCTGACGGTATTGCGACGGAGGCTGGATCGTCTGGGCGAAACGGCACTGATGATCGACGATTGGCTCGATCGTCACGACGCCGCGCAATCGCTGAGCATCACCAGCGAGGACCTGGCAATGCGGGTCTTCGACGCGCAGATATCGATGGAACAACTGGCCAGTCTGCTGTGGTCGATCGAACCGGGTGCCACGTGGCCCAGCGGACTCGACGACGCAGTCGCCTCGGTGCGAATCTGCTTGCAGAACCGTCCGCCAGAAGACGATCTGCGTGCTGCGCGGAAGAGGGCGGCCGCTGCTGCTGACCGTGCGGATCTGGCTGTCGCGGAAGGTATTGCGACGGTGGTCGCCTATCGCGTCGTGCAGGCGAACCTGGCCATTCACCACATCACCACCAACGCGTTGGGCGTCGCCGACGCTGACACCGACCAGGCCGCCGAGCCGGAAGCGAAGACCACGCCGGAGGCCGAGGACTCCGGACTGAACCCCAGTACCAAAGCCGCCATCCAGGTGGCGGTCGCCACCAGCGCTGCCACCCTGCTGGGTGAACTGATCTCACCGGATCGTTGGTACTGGGCAGTGCTGACGGCCTTCCTCGTCTTCACGGGCGTCTCGACGCGCGGTGAGATCCTGACCCGCGCCGGGCACCGCATCGTCGGCACCGTCGCCGGGGTGGTGGCGGGCGTGGCTCTGGCCACGGTGGTCGGAAACAACCAGCCGGTGCAGATCGTCCTGTTGGTGGTCTGTGTGTTCTGCGCGTTCTATCTGGTCACCGTCGCCTACGCCTGGCTGACCTTCTTCGTGACCGTATTGCTGGCGATGCTGTACGGATTGCTCGGCGACTTCAGCGTGAAGGTTCTGGAGCTGCGCATCGCGGAGACCGCAGCCGGTGGCATCGTCGGCATCGCGTCGGCGTATTTCATTTTCTCGACGGGGACCCGCGACACCTTCGTCGAGAAGGTGAACGACTACCTCGACGAGATGATCGACCTGATCAACGCCGGCATCGAATCCGTAGTCGCGCCGGGGGGCGAAACCGATCTCGTCGCCGAGACGAGGCGGCTCGACAACGCCCTGCAGGACGTTGTCACTGCGGGCAAACCCTTGCAGATGGGACCGGCAGTGCGCAGCCGCCGCGGTGTGCGACGGCTGCTGCGCGGGCTCCAGGTGAGCAACCGGTCGGCACACGCGCTGGCGCGCGCAGGCGTCAACGCCGCGAGGGCGGGGGCTGACGCCGCTCCCCCGGACGCCACTGCGGCCGCACTGCGCGATGCCGCCGCTCACGTCTGCGGCACCATCACCGCGGTGAAGGACATCGTCGCAGGGGTGGATGGCGATCCGCCGGAAAAGACAACGGAGACGATGATCCTGGACGTGACCGGATCCTCGGATATCCCACCGGGACCCGTGCGCGGCGCCATCCGGGCGCTGAGCAATCTCGATCGCGCTCTCCTCGAGGTCACCACCCGGGCCTACCCGCGAGAAGTCACACGTTGACACGTTCACAGCCGACATGTGAGGCTGCCCGGGTGTTGAGCCCTGTGGAGTTCCAATCCGGAAAGGCGGCCCAGAAATGACCGACCCAGCGACCATCGTCGTCGCTCCGGACTCGTTCAAGGGCACGATGTCTGCCGATGAGGTGGCTGAGGCTGTTGCCGCGGGGGTACGGGGCGCCGGGGCCAGCCCGGTGGTCGTGGCCCTCGCGGACGGCGGCGAGGGTACCGGACAGGCGCTTCGTAACGCTTTGTCCGCCAAGCTCATCACGGTCCCCACCACCGGACCGCTGGGTCAGCCGATGGACGGATCGATACTTCTCTCCCACGACGGAACGATCGCCGTGGTTGAGACTGCGACCGCTACCGGGCTACACATGAGCTCGCCGACACCGGCCAACGCCGAGGCTGCCACAACCTACGGGACCGGCGTCTTGATCTCGGCGGCAGCAGCCGCCGGCGCATCGGAGATCTGGGTCGGGGTGGGTGGTAGCGCAAGCACGGACGGGGGCCGGGGGGCGATCGAGGCGATCGCCGACGGCGGTGGATTGGGCAGCGCCAAGCTGACCGTTCTCTGCGACGTGTCCACTCTCTACACCGACGCCGCGCCGATTTTCGGGCCGCAGAAGGGCGCGGACCCGAACACCGTGGCGCGCCTGGAACGCTTACTCACCGAGTTCGCCCAGCAACTCCCCCGCGATCCCCGGTCGATACCGCGATCGGGCGCGGCCGGAGGTTTATCAGGAGCGTTGTGGGCAGTCCATGACGCGCGTCTCGTCTCCGGAATAGATCACGTCCTGGACCTCGTAAAGTTTGACGAAATACTCAGTGGCGCAGACGCAGTCATCACCGGAGAAGGTCGGTTGGACGCTCAGACCGCACACGGCAAAGTCATCTCCGGTGTCACCGAGCGGGCACTGCGACACGCCACACCGGTATGGGCGCTGGTCGGGCGCTGCGACGTGACCGACGAGGAACGTCGTGCGCTGCATATCACCACCGTCGCGGAGGCAGGGAATCCCACTGCGCTACGCGAGGCCGCCCGGGCAATGACCGCGGCAGCATTCGGCTAAGCGTAGCCATCCTGCACACCTGAGCCGCCGTACCTACGGCGAACGCCTGAAACTTCTTGCCCGGCAGGATAGTTCACCGTGCGCGGAGATCAGCACAAATAGGCAGATCCACGCCGCCTCTTCTGCGCGGTAAGCGCGGCTGGCACAACACTTCAGCAAATTCCGCGACGATCCAGGGGCCGCGCCCGAGACTGCGGGAGGACTCCGGGGGTGTTGACGTGCCCCGCCGACCACTCTATGGTCTGAGTCACACATCCACATTATGGAGGCGGAGCCCACATTATGGAGATCCCAGGAGCGCAGAGCGCGTACCGGGTCTTGGACATCCTCACCGAGGTATCCGTCAACCCGCGCGGATCGACCGCCGGCGAAATCGCCCGCAAGGTCGACGTGACCGCGCCGACGGCTCATCGGCTGCTGAAGGTCCTGTGTGATCGTGGCTTCACCGTGCAGAACGAATCCGGCAAGTACGTGCCCGGACCACAGCTTCGAGTCCTCGCCGGCGACGGCGTCGACCACGCCACCCTCAACGACATAGGCCAGCCGCTGCTGGCCAAACTGCGCGACGACGCGTCGGAAACAGTGTTTCTCGCGGTTCGCGAGGGATTGCAGTTGACCTATCTGGTCGTGATGACGGCATCCCACTCGGTGCAGATGTATGGCGAACGAGGCCAACAGATTCCGCTGCATGCCACCAGCCAGGGAAAGGTCATCTTGGCCTTCCTCCCGCCCGGCGTCGGTGAGCGGATCATCGACCAGCTGGAGCTCCCCCGCTTCACGCCATCCACCATCACCT
The DNA here is from genome assembly GCF_025822605.1 of Mycolicibacterium komossense. Lineage (GTDB taxonomy): Bacteria > Actinomycetota > Actinomycetes > Mycobacteriales > Mycobacteriaceae > Mycobacterium > Mycobacterium komossense. The sequence continues at coordinate 7,920 of NZ_JACKTY010000039.1, forward strand.
CGGCGGTCGAGCTGCACGAAACTATGTACGAGGTTCGACGGGACGGCTATGCGCTGAACCTCGAGGAACGCGAGCTCGGCGTCCGCTCGGTGGCAGCCCCCGTTCTGGACGCGGCCGGGAACGTCGTCGCCTCGGTATGTGTCGGCGGCCCGATCTTCCGGGTCACCGAAGAGGACTTGCGCGGCCGATTGGCCGAGCTGGTCACCGCCACCGCCAAGGCGATCAGCGCTGAACTGCTGCGCAGGAGCGATCCCGGTGCCCAGAGCACAGATCGAGCCGCGCAATGAACATGCCGACCATGCGCACCATCGACGACATGCGGATCGGGTCCACCGCGTCCCACGGCGCGCTGATCGATACCGAGATGGTCACCGCTTACGCCGCGATGAGCGGCGACCACAACCCCATCCACGAAGACGAGGCCTACGCCGGAAAAACACGGTTCGCCAGACCCGTTGCGCATGGGCTGCTCGTCGGCAGCTTCATCCAGACCGCACTGACCAAACTCGTTGCACCGGGCGGGGTGTCGACGAGCTACCAGCTCGACCTGGTGGGCCCGGCATTCGTCGGGACCACCGTCACCGCCAGCGCCACCTGCACGCAGCTCGACACGGTGACCCGCCGGGCCACCTTCACCACCACCGTCGTCGACGACAACACCCAGACGAAATTGATCACCGGAACCGCCGTCGTCGCGTTCCCCAAAGGAGAGAAGCGATGAGCCCTATCCGCAAAGCCCTGCCGACCCTGGTCTGCGCCGCCACCGCGCTGGCGATGTCCGCCTGCAGCAGCAGCGTCGACAACAATGCCGACCCGACGGCAGCTTCGGCGACCGATATCAGCGTCGACGACGGCGGCTGCACCAAGAACCACGACGCCATCGCCAAGGCTCAACAGACACTGGCGAACAACCTCTACGGTATCGCCGCCGAGCAGTCCGACAAGGGAACCAACACCAACCCCGACCCGAAAGGCGCGGGAGATCCCATCACACTGACCTTTTCGATCGAAGGCCTGAGCCACCCGTTCCTAGTCAAGCAAAAACAACTCGCCGAGGAAGCCGCTGCGCGCAACGGCGTGAAGATCAACGTCGTCAGCGCCAATGACGATGTCAATCAACAGTTCAACGACCTTCAGACCGCGATCGCGCAGGGCACCGACGCGTTGATGATGATGCCGGCCAACACCGAAGGGCTCGGCGCGGTGTTGTCGCAAGCCGAGACCGCGAAAATCCCCTACTTCTTCACCCAGAAGGGGATGCTCGGCGTCAAGCCGGCATCCCAGGTGCTCGCCCCTTACGCCAACGAGGGCAAGATGCTCGGCGAGTGGGTGGTCGACCACTACAAAGGCCGCTCGGACGTGAACGTCGCGATCATCTCCGGCATCCCCGGTGACGCCTCCAGTGATGCCCGCGTCAACGCGTTCGCCCTGCCGCTGCTGCGCGCCTGCACCTTCAACATCGTCGCTAACCAACCCGGCAACTACCGACGGGGAGATTCGGAGAAGGCCGCGCAGAACATGCTGTCCGCCAATCCCAACGTCGATCTGGTGGTCGGCGCCAACGACGAGGCAGCTCTCGGTGGCTTGTCCGCGCTGCAGTCGGCGGGTCGCACAGGCGTCGATGTCGTCGGGATGGACGGTGAGACAGACATGTTCACCGCCATCAAGAACGGGCAGGCGCTCGCGACAGTGATCCACAAGCCCACCGCGGGCATCGTTGTCGACGAGGCCGTCAAGTATCTGCGGGGCGAGCCGGTGCCCGAGTTCAAAGTCCTGCCTGAGGATCTCGTGACCAAAGAGACGATCGACGCAGGTAGCGCCGAACCCGCGTTCTGATCTGTCCCACCCATCCACTGCACCGTCCCAGCCACGGCGCAACGGTCTTAGGAGTAGCCATGACCACAACATCGGCCAGGCCGCCGCAGACGGGATCCGTTGCGCCGGCGGCCAGGGTAGGAATTCTGCACAACCGCAAGGTGAAGCAGCTCGCCCAACTCGGGCCGGTCGTCGCGCTGGTTCTCTTGGCAGCGTTCTTCGCCGTCCAGGCACCGCAATTCACCACCGCGGGTAACCTCACCAACGTCCTGCAACAAGTGTCGATCACGGCAGTGGCCGCCGTCGGGGCCACCGTGGTCATCTTGGTGGCGGGTATCGATCTCTCAGTCGGTTCGGTGGTCGCCCTCACCGGTAGCGTCGCTGCGCTCTACCTCCAGCACGCCACTCTCGGGGCTGGTATGTCCGCAGTCGTCGCGGTCATCATCAGCCTGGTGGTCGGCACCGGGTGCGGGCTGCTCAACGGCTTGCTGGTCACCATGGCCAAAGTGCCGGCATTCATCGCGACACTGGCCACGTTGACGGCGCTGCGTGGCATCGCCCTGCTCATCACCAACAGCTATCCGATCTCGATCAAGAACACCTCCTTCACCCAGATCGGGCTCGGCAAGATCGGTCCGGTACCCATCCCGGTCATCATCATGGCAGCCACCTTCGCGGTGGGCTATGTGATCCTGCACCGACTGAAGATCGGCCGGCGTATCTACGCGGTCGGCGGAAACCGGCATGCCGCACGGCTGTCCGGGATCCGGGTCTCACGAGTCCTGTTGTTCGCGTTCACCTTTGCCGGGTTATGCGCTGGGGTCGCATCCCTCATCCTGACCGCCAAACTGTCCTCGGGCCAACCGGCAGGCAGTGTCGGTTTCGAGCTCGACGTGATCGCTGCCGTGGTGGTCGGCGGCACCAGCCTCTTCGGGGGACGAGGCCGGCTGGCCGGCACCTTCCTCGGAGCCCTGGTGATCGCGGTACTGGGCAACGGCCTGACGCTGATGAATGTGCCGTTCTACTGGCAGCAGATCGTCACCGGCGCTGTCGTCGTCGCCGCGGTCGTGCTCGACCGGGCCACCCGCGGGGAGCCGGGCGAATGACCCTCGCCGCCGCACCGCCTCGAGCCGCAATTCTCGAAGCCAACAGTGTTTCCAAGCACTACGCCGGCGTCGCGGCACTCAGCGATGTGTCACTCACGTTGGAGCCCGGCAAGATTCACGCACTGGTCGGCGAGAACGGAGCCGGTAAGTCCACGCTGTCGAAAATCCTGTCCGGGTTCGAGTCAGCGGACAGCGGGACCATCCTGCTCGACGGCGAACAGGTGCACCCCCGCAACCCGTCGCAGGCCGCGAGCCTGGGTATCGCGATCGTGCACCAGGAACTGTCTGTGATCGGATCGGTCTCGGTGGCAGACAACGTCCTGGTCAACGCGGAACCATCGCGCTGGGGATTCCTCGACCGGCGAGCGCTGATCGAGCAGGCCAGAACCCACCTGACCCGCGTCGGGCTCGACATCGATCCCCGCCGACCGGCCAGCGACCTGTCCATCGCCGAGCAACAGCTCGTCGAAATCGCCAGGATTCTCTCGCTCAACGCGCGCGTGGTCTTCTTCGACGAACCGACTTCATCACTGCCGCACGATGATTCACTCAGACTGCTATCCCTGCTGCGGGATCTGCGCGACGCGGGGACCGCGGTGGTGCTGATCAGCCACGATCTGCCCGAAGTACTCGAATATGCCGACACCATCACGGTCCTGCGTGACGGCATCCACATCATCACCGCGCCCGCTGCGGAATTCACCGAAGAGTCGTTGATCAAACAGATGATCGGCCGCGACATCGACGCCCTTTATCACGGCCACAACACGGCGACAGCCGCTACGCAGGCGCCGATCCTGCGCGTCGAGAACATCAGTGCCCCCGGAGTGGTCTCCGCCTCGCTGCACGTCAGCCCCGGTGAAATCCTCGGCATCGGCGGACTGGTCGGCAGCGGCCGAACCGAGCTGCTGGCGGCGATCTTCGGAGCGGCTCGAGTCACCGCGGGCGCCATGAGTTACGACGGACGTCCGCACAGGCCGGCGCACCCGCACTCCGCGCTTGGGGCCGGAATCGCCCTGGTACCCGAGGACCGGAAGAACCAGGGCCTGCATCTGGGGATGTCGATCAGCTCCAACATCGAATTGGCCAGCCTCAACGACATGAGCACCGGGCCATGGCTACGTCCGCGGCGCGGAAAGCGCATCGTCGAGCACTTCTTCAAGGAGCTGCGGATCAAAGCGGCGAGCCCTTCATTACCGGTCGGTGCGCTGTCGGGCGGCAACCAGCAGAAAGTCGCGCTCGCCAAGGTCCTGGCCACCAAGCCCCGCGTCCTGCTTCTCGACGAACCGACCCGCGGCATCGACGTCGGCGCCAAAGCCGAAGTGCACCGGCTCATCCGCGGTCTCGCCGACGAAGGCATGGCGATCATCATGGTGTCGTCGGTGCTGCCTGAACTGCTCGGCGCCGCGGACCGCATCGTGGTCATGCGCGGCGGACGGACCGTCGGCGAGCTCGGCCGCGGCGAGGCGAACGAAGAGTCCGTGATGAAGCTGGCATTCCAGGGTGGAGCCGGCGATGACTGACCGCGTCGCGGTACTCACCGGAGCCGAAGGGGGCCTCGGACAAGCCGTGGCCCAACGTCTGGGCAGGGACGGTTTCAGTCTGATCCTGGGACATCGTCCCGGCAGCGAGATCACCTCAAACCACTCACTCGAACGGGCGATGCCGGTGCCGGCAGACGTCACGTCCGAAGCCGACATGCGACACCTGGTCGATACTGCAGTGAGCCGGCACGGTCGCGTCGATGTCCTGGTCACCCTCGCCGGGGTGATGGAACAGAAATTCCTGCCCGAACTTGACCTGGCCACCTGGAACCAGACTTTGGCGGTCAACCTGACCGGAACGTTCCTGGCCGTCACCGCGGCGGCCGACGAACTCCGCAAGACCCGCGGCGCGGTGGTCACGATCGGCAGCCAGCTCGGTTACACCGGCGGTCTGAACTGCGCCGCCTACAGTGCCTCCAAGGCCGGCGTCGGCGGGCTCACCAGGGCGCTGGCCCGCGAGTTGGGCCCCGACGTGCGGGTCAACTGTGTCGCACCAGGGCCCATCGAAACTCCGATGACCGCCGCGCACGCCACCCCCGAGTGGAGCGAAACGAAAACCCGTCAACTTGTCATGCACCGCTTCGGCACCGCCGACGAAGTCGCGACTGCCGTCTCCTGGCTCGCCGGCCAGGAAACGAGCTTTGTCACCGGGCAGACAATCAACGTCAACGGCGGAGGAGTAATGCCATGAGACTCAGCAAGCTGATCGCACCCGAATTTCTTTCTGCCCGTGAGGCCGTCGACCGTATCCCCGATCGCGGCTGCCTCCTGGTGGAAGCTTCCGGCGGCGGCGTGATCGAACCGACCGCGTTACTCGCCGCGTTGGCCGAGCGATACCGCCACACCGCCGCACCGTCGGAACTGTCGGTGTATTTCTGCAGCGGCATCGGTGACCGCAACGGCTCGGGCATGGATGTCCTGGCCCTGCCGGGACTGATCCGCAGCGCCGTCGCCGGGCACTGGGCGATGACCCCCGGATTGTCGAAAATGGCGCACGACGGCGATATCGAGGCCTACAACCTCCCGCAGGGAGTGCTGGCACAGCTACTGCGCGAAAGTGGCGCCAAACGCCCCGGACTGATCACCAAAGTCGGACTCGGCACCTTCTGCGACCCCCGCCAAGGTGGCGGCAAGCTCAATACCGCGACCACCGCCGACCTTGTCGAGGTGCTCTCTCTGCACGGCGAGGAGTACCTTTTCTATCCCAGCCCGTCCTTCGACGTCGCCTTCATCCGCGGTACCACCGCAGACGAGAACGGCAACCTCACCCTCGAACACGAAACCGCCAAACTTGGCGTCCTGGCGGCCGCGACTGCCGCCAGAAACAGCGGTGGCCTGGTCATCGCTCAAGTCAAGCGGATCGCAGGCGCGCATACCCTCAACGCGAAAAGCGTTGTAGTACCGGGCCATTTGATCGACATCGTCGTCCTCGACGAGAATCAACGGCAGACTGCCATCAACGATTACAACCCTGCCTTTTCTGGAGAGGTCTACGTACCATTCGGGCGTTCACCAGCAATGGCACTCAGTGAACGCAAAGTCGTCGCGCGGCGCGCCCTCGATGAAATCGAACCCGCATCGGTGGTCAACCTCGGCGTCGGCATGGCCGACGGGGTGGCCACCGCGGCCCTGGAAGAAGGCCGGCTCAAGGACATCACTCTCACCGTCGAACAGGGCATGATCGGCGGCGTCCCGGAGCGCGGCGTCATCTTCGGGGTTTCCTGGAACCCCGAAGCCGTCATCGACCACTCCGCACAGTTCGACTTCTACGACGGCGGTGGGCTCGACGTCACCTGCCTCGGCTTCGCCGAAGTCGACCGCGACGGCAACGTCAACTCCTCGCTGGTCGACGGGCGCATTTTCGGGGCAGGCGGTTTCATCAACATTTCCCAGGCCGCCAAGAAGGTGGTGTTCTGCGGCTCACTGACGGCAGGTGGGTTGCGGACCGACCTGTCCGAAGGACGCCTACGGGTGACCACCGAGGGCAGACACCACAAGTTCATCCAGCAGGTTCGCCAGGTCACGTTCAATGCGCAGCTGGCCCGCCAACGCGGCCAGGAGGTCGTCTATGTCACCGAGCGTGCGGTATTCGTTCTCGGCGACGAGGGCCCAGTCCTGGTCGAGGTCGCTCCCGGCTGGACCGCGGACCAGATCATCGCCCTGATGGATTTCGAACCCAAACGCGCCGACGAGATTCGGTCGATGTCGGCGTCACTGTTCGCCGAACACCGCACGCCGGGCACCCCACCCCCACCGCCGATCGCCAATGCCGACGGTTCGATCAAGAAGGAGCACTGATATGCGCACCAGGGCAGCCGTTATCTACGGTCTTCACACCCGCTTCGAGGTCAAGGAGGTCGAACTCGACGAGCCCGGACCCAATGAAGTACTGGTCCACCTGGCCGCGTCCGGCATCTGCCACTCTGATATGCACAACGTGACCGGTGACCAGATCGCAGCACTGCCAATGATTTTCGGCCACGAAGGGGCCGGCGTCGTCGAGACGGTCGGCGCCAATGTCACCCATGTGCAGCCCGGTGACCACGTCGTCATGTCCTATCTACCGTCCTGCGGGACGTGCCGCTGGTGCACCGGCGGGCAGACCAACCTGTGCGACCTGGGCGCCTACACCGTCCTTGGCCCGCAGATCGACGGCACCTACCGGTTCCGCGACGACGAGGGCACCGAGCTCGGGCAGTTCTGCCTGGTCTCGACGTTCAGCGAGTGGACGGTGGTACCGGGTCAATCGGTGGTCAAAGTGGACCCGCACTACCGTCTCGAACGGGCCTGCCTGGTGGCGTGCGGCGTCACCACCGGGGTCGGCACGGCGATCTACCGCGGTGGTGTCCGCCCAGGCGACGACGTGATGGTCTTCGGTGTCGGCGGCATCGGGATGAACATCGTCCAAGGCGCCAAGCTGGCGGGGGCGAAGCGCATCATCGCTTGCGACATCAATGACTGGAAACTGGAGCAGGCCAAGATCTTCGGCGCCACTCACACCGTCAATCCGAATATCACAGACCCGGTCGAATTCGCCAACCAGCTCACCTGGGGGGTCGGCGTGGACCGGTCCTTCGAGGCGGTCGCAACACCGGAGACAATCGGCCAGGCCGTCAGGGCCCTCCGCAAAGGCGGTCAGGCGACGGTGGTCGGGCTTACCCGTCACGATCAGCCCGACATCCCGATCAACCCTTCGGACTTCGTGCTCTGGCAGAAAACGTTGACCGGTTCACTCAACGGAGGGTGCAACCCACGCAACGACATCCCGGCCATGCTGAAGCTTTGGGACAGTGGACAACTCAATCTCGATGATCTCGTAACCAACGAGTACCGCCTGGAGCAGATCAACGACGCCTACGACGACCTGCTGTCCGGGAAGAACCTGCGCGGTGTCATCCGCTACGAATGGGCAGACAACGGAGTGGATACCCCGTGAGCGCGCACGACGAACTCGACGCCGACGCACGGGAGTTCCTGGCGGTCGTCAATGATTTCTGTCAGAGCCGGGTCGCACCACGAGCTCAGGAAATCGACCTTACGGGCGAGTTCTTCCCTGACCTGCTCGCCGAAGCCGCGGCCCTCGGACTCCAAGGACTGATCTTCTCCGAAGACGGCAAGATCGACCCGGCGATGTTCGCCCTGGCCCACGAGACCACCGAACTGATCGCCTCGTATTCCGGCGCTGTCGCGCTCGGCATCTCGATTGCCCGACTGCACGGGTATCTGCTGGCCGCTTACGCGCCGAGTGAGATCAGGGACCGGTGGCTGCCAGGGCTGATGGACGGCACGATCCGCGGCGCCTTCGCCCTCAGCGAACCCCACTCCGGTACCGATATTCGTGCCGGCCGGACGGTCGCCACCACGATCGATGCGGACACCGTCAGCATCACCGGTGAGAAAGCGTGGATCACTCAGTCCCCCGCAGCGCACTTCTGCATCGTGCTGGCCAAGCTCGAATCGGCGGACCGGGATGCCCCCACCGCAGCGTTCGTGGTACCGCTGGACCACGAGGGAGTGACGGTGGGCAAGGACGAGCCGATGTCAGGCTTCCGTGGAATGCCCATGGCCAACGTGCATTTCGACGGTGCCAGGCTGCCCTCGACGGCCCGTCTGCACGTCGACGGCTTCCGCGGCATGCTCGAAGGGCTCAATCTGGCCCGCCTCGACGCCGGCTGCTACGGCGTAGGCTTCATCAGGGCGGCACTGCGAGAAACCAGCACGTACGTCCGTGACCGGGAAGCGTTCGGCAAGACCCTGGGAGATCTGCAGATCGTGCAGGAGAAGCTGGGCCATATGCACGCCGACTACCTGGCGGCGCGCGGCCTGTTGCGGTCCGGGGTGGAGAGTTTCGCGGCCGGCGGCGGCGGTGACGCGCACCTGATCTCGGCGGCCAAGATGTTCGCCTCCGATGCAGCAATGCGCCATACCACCGAGGCGGTCCAACTCCACGGCGGTTACGGGGTACATCTGCACTATCCGGTGCAACGGTTGATGCGCGACGCGAAGATCACCCAGATCATCGACGGCACAAGCGAGATCCACGCCCTGATGCTGGGCCGAGCGGCAGCACGCGCCGACTGGTCCCTCATCGACATCCACGCCTGACCAATCCCCTCCGAAGGAGGCGACGTGACCACCACTACCGCAGCACCTGGCACACCGACCGATTCATTCAGGCCGGGCGCTATCTTCGTCGACGGCCAGTTCATCACCTCCGACGGCGAACCTCTTCCGGTGACAGATAAGGCCACCGGCGAGGTGATCGGTACCACCGCATCGGCCACCATCGCCGAAGTCGACCGCGCCGTCGCCGGAGCGGTTGCCGCCCAACGTGACTGGCATGCCACCCCGGCCACCGAGCGGGCCGCGATCCTGCGCCGCGCCGGCGCCCTGCTGGACGCGGCGACCCCACGATTTCGCGATGTGCTCGTCCGCGAGGGTGGCGCCACCGGGCCGAAAGCTCTCGGCGAAATCGGCGCCAGCGTCATCGAGTTCTATCAGGCCGCCGAACTGGCCACCACTCCCCTGGGGGAGGTGATCCCCTCCGGCCAGCGTGGCCGCGTCAACCTGGTGGAAAGAGTGCCGGTCGGTGTCGTCGGCCTCATCACCGCGTGGAACGCCCCCCTGCACATCGCTTTACGGGTTCTGGCACCGGCCATCGCCCTCGGTAACGCCGTCGCGCTGAAACCGGCACCCGAGACACCGTTCGTCGGCGGACTGATGATCGCCGAGATCCTCGCCCAGGCGGGGCTACCGGCCGGAGTAGTGCAGGTGCTGCCCGGCGCCGAGGCGGGCCCCGCCCTGGTGAACCACCCCGATGTCCAGATGATCCACTTCACCGGATCCGAGCCGACCGGCATCCTTATCAACGTGGCCGCGGCTCCACTGCTCAAACGGGTTGCCCTGGAACTGGGCGGTAACAACGCCAGCATCGTGTTGTCCGACGCCGACCTCGACCTGGCGGCCCAGTGCGGTGCCACGTCGTCATTCGGCCATCAGGGCCAGGTGTGCATCGCGACCGGTCGCCATATCGTGCTGGCCGATGTCGCCGAGGCTTACATCGCAAGACTCGTCGAACACGCCCGCGCACTGACCGTCGGGGATCCGTTCGTCAGCGACGTCGACCTCGGACCGATGCTGTCGACGCGTCAGGCCGACCGCGCACTTGAAATGGTCTCCCACAGTGTGGAAATGGGAGCACGTGTGGTCGAAGGGGGCACCGCAGACGGAGTCTTCCTGCGCCCTACCGTCGTCACAGACGTCGCGCCGGGTATGGCACTCCACGACGAGGAGGTGTTTGCTCCCATCGCACCGATCACCGTCGTCGACACCGTCGAGCAAGCACTGGAGATCGTCAACGGCACCCGGTTCGGGTTGTCGACAGCGGTATTCGGCCGCGACCTCGACAATGCCTGGGCGGTGGCCGACCGGGTGCGCTCCGGCATGGTCCACGTCAACGACGGCTCCGCCATGCATGAATCACACGTGCCGTTCGGCGGAACCGCCGCTTCTGGACTGGGCGATGACCTTGGCGGGCGGGCCAACATCGACCTGCTCACCGAGCGACGGTGGACCAGCCTGCAGCGCAACACCTCCCCACCACGATGACCGACGACACCAGCGGGCGCGTCCGTCTCGAGACGGACGGCCCGTTGGCCCGGATCGTGCTGGACCGGCCACACAAGCGAAACGCGCTCAACACACACATGCTCACCGAGCTCGACGACCGCCTCGCGACCGTCGCCGACAGCGCCGAGGTCCGGGTGGTTGTCGTCCAAGCTGAAGGCAGCGTCTTCTGCGCCGGAGCCGATACCGCCGAATTCGCCGGACTCGCAAGCGAAACCATCCGGGGCCGATGGACCCGGCTGGGTCAGCGAGTCTTCGGCGCGCTGGCGGACCTACCGCAAACCACCGTCGCGGCGCTGCACGGCAGCGCCTTCGGCGGCGGTTTGGAGCTGGCCTTGCACTGCGACTTCCGGGTGGCAGCACCGCAGATCGGCCTGGGGCTGCCGGAAGCCACCCTGGGCACAACACCGGGCTGGTCCGGGGTCAGCCGAGTGCTCGGGATCGCCGGGCCGGCTGCTGCCCGGATGCTGGCGTTGACCGGCCGCACGTTCTCAGCTCAGGACGCGCTGCGACTCGGGATCGTCGACGTCATCGCCCTCACCGCCGAAAGCGGTGTGCAGCAGCTCGTCGATGACCTGCTGCACACCACACCGATTGCCCAATCCATCCTCAAACAAGCTCTGGCGCACCACTCTGCGCCTGCCGTCGCAGGATTGCTGGACTCGCTGGCCGGCGCCTATCTCGCCGAGGCCGGCGAGACCATACCCACTACTACCTTCAGGAGAAGCCACTCATGACCAGAACCGTGTTGATTGCCGGCTCGTCGCGCGGTATCGGTGCGGCCGCCGCCCGCCTCGAAGCGGCCGCCGGCTCGCAGGTCATCCTGCACGGCCGGACCGAATCCGGAGCCCTGAAGAAACTTTCGGCCGATCTCGGCGCACCGGCCTTCAACTGCGACGGTCAAGATGCCGACGCGGTCATCGCGATGGTCGACGAGGTCAAGAATCGCGGGTACGTCCCCGACGCCTTGATCTGCACATTGGGAGCCGTTCAGGCCACCGACGCCATGACCGGCAACACCGACGCCTGGCTCGACGAATACCGCGCCAACGTGCTCGCACCGGTGAACTTCATCCGCGCGGTGGCCCCGCTGATGCTGACCAACGGCGGAGGACGCATCGTGACGGTTTCCTCCATCCGTGGACGCGACAACCTGGCCAGCCCCGAGGTGACCGGTTACTCGGCAGCCAAAGCCGCGCTGGAGAACGTCACCGTGTCGTTCGCCAAGGCCCTGGCACCGACCATCACCGTCAATTCCGTCGCCCCCGGCTTCGTCCTCACCGATATGGCAGAGACCTGGTCAGACGAAGTCCGCAAAGAGGTCCGCGCCAATCTGCTGGGGCGTGCCGGCGAGCCAGAAGAGATCGCCGCTCTGCTGTCCTTTTTGGTCAGTGACTCCGCCAGCTTCATCACCGGCCAGACGATCCTGGCCGACGGTGGACTCGACGCACGCTGAAAGCGAACGCTCAATGGCTGCACTACTTCTCCCCTCACCTGATCACACCTGCACCCGGTTACTACTCAACGAGCCGGCCCAACTCGACGTTCGCTCCACACCCCCGGCCAGCCGGGCGGTGTACGCCGCTGCCCACGTCGTCGCCGACCCAGTGCGCGCCTGCACGGCCGATCTTGGCGACGCCATCGACTGGGACGCCACCGCGCAGTTGCGGCATGATCTCTGGTCGCTTGGACTGGGCGTGGCCGAATCGATGGACACCGCCCAGCGCGGTATGGGGCTGGACTGGGCTGCAGCCAAGAAGCTGGCCCTGCGCACGCTCGATGAGGCGCGGTCGGTCGGCGGTCAGGTCGTCGTAGGGGTCGGCACCGACCAGCTCGACAATCCGCGGCCGAGCATTGAGGAGATCCGCGACGCCTACATCGAACAGATCGACGCCATCGAATCCGCCGGCGGCAACGTCGTGCTCATGGCCAGCCGCGACCTCGCGCGCGCCGCAACCGGACCCGACGACTACCTCGCCGTCTACAGCGACGTCCTCGACTCGGCGTCCCGGCCGGTCGTGTTGCACTGGCTCGGTTCGATGTTCGACCCCGCACTCACCGGATACTGGGGCTTCACCGAGCCGCACGCAGCGATGGACACCGTCGTACAGATCATCACCGAACACCTGCCCGCCGTCCGCGGCATCAAGGTGTCACTGCTCGATCCAGAACTCGAGATCGCACTGCGCATCCGCCTGCCGGAGCCAGCCCGCATCTTCACTGGCGACGACTTCAACTACGTTGACCTGATCGCCGGCGACGGCACCCGATCGAGCGACGCGCTGCTGGGCGCATTCGCAGCCATCGCGCCCTACGCGTCGGCGGCGTTCGCTCGGCTCGACCTCGGGGATGAGCAGGGCTTCCGCGATATCCTCGGCCCCACCGAGGCGCTGAGCCGAATCGTGTTCGCTCCACCGACGCAGTACTACAAAGTCGGAGTGGCCTGGCTCGCATATCTCAACGGAAAGCAGAGTCATTTTCGGATGATCGGCGGCTTCGAAACCGGCCGCTGCCTAGAACATCTGGCGGAACTTATCCGTGCCGGCGACGCGATCGGCTTGTTCCCGGATCCCGATCTGACCGCAGCGCGCGCCACCGCGTACTTCGCCGTGCACGGCTTGACGTGATTTCTCCACGCCACCGTCTGTCCCGGCGGTTCGCTGCGGCTATCGCGACTCAGTTGCCGTGCGGGGCCGCCTGCGAGTCGACAGCAGACTTGGCGGCATCGCTGAGCACGTCGGCGATCGTGATCGTGCCCAGACGCGTCTCGACCGCGTCGGCGACCTGTCGTTCGATGACCACCAACGCGCGCTGCACATCGATACCGACCGGACAGGATGGGTTCGGGCCGTGCAAGCCCAAGACAGGATCGCCCGCCTGAACGAGGCACCACACCTCGGCGAGCGTGATCGAATCGGCCGGACGGGTCAGCATCCAGCCTCCTCGGGCACCTGGTTGTGACGTCACCATCCCACTGCGCCGCAGAGGTGTCAGGACGCGCCGAACGTGGACCGGGTTGGCATCGACGCTCCGCGACAGCTCCTCTGAGCTGACGAGGACAGCGCCCCCGACACCGGCCAGATAGGTCAGCACGTGCACAGCCACCGCGAACTGGGTGTTCGTCGGAGTGGCCACCCCATCAGCCTGGCATACCGCAACCGACGCGACTACAGTTCACGAAACCGCAATCATTGTGATTGCGAATACGAAGAGGAGTGGCAGATGTCGATCGGAGTCACAGGTGCGTCGGGCCTGTTGGGCAGGCGGGTCGCCGCCCGCCTGCTCGACGCCGTCGATCCCGCCGAGGTGGTCCTCACCAGTCGCTCGGTGGACTCGCTATCAGAGTTCGCCGCCCGCGGTGCCCGCATCCGTCGGATCGATTTCACCGAGCCCGCCACGCTCGCTGACGCCTTCGCCGACGTCGACCGGCTGCTGCTGGTGTCGACCGACAGCGTCGGCGACCGGGTGGCCGGCCATCTCGCAGCTATCGCGGCCGCCGCGGCGGCCGGTGTCGAACTCGTTGTCTACACGTCGGTACCCGAACCGGTCGACGTGAACCCAGCGCTGGTAGTACCCGATCATCGCGCCACCGAGGACGCCCTGCGCGCCAGCGGAATGAAGTGGATTTCGTTGCGTAACAACCTTTATGCCGATATTCAGTTGCCCACTATCGAACACGCTGCCGCGTCGGGCAAGTTCGTGACCAACGTAGGTGACGGACGCGCCGCCTACGTCACCCGCGACGACTGCGCAGCCGCCGCCGTCGGCGCGTTGACAGGGCTCGCCGCCGACGACACGGCCTACGACGTCACCGGCCCCGAAGCGCTCTCCGCCCACGACCTCGCCCGCCTCGCGGGACCCGCAGTGGAGGTCGTCGACGTCGACGACACCACCTACGAATCCGGCCTCGTTACAGCAGGACTGCCACGGGGCGTCGCCCAACTACTGACCTCGTTCGGCGCCTCGATCCGCGAAGGCTATTTGAGCGCAGTCACGCCAGCGGTTGAGCACCTCACCGGCGCCAAGCCGGCACCGCTAAGCAGCCTGCTGCCCTGACACCGCACACCCAGGCGAGGTGATCGGGCTTCGCCGAGGAGGCGAGTGGATCAGTGCGCTGTCGCCACGCAGGTGCCGCTTATCGTCGACGGCCCGCGCCGCTCCTCTCCGCACTGTGGATGCTCACAGGGAACTCACTGCGTTGGCGCACGCCAACGCAGTGAGTCCACGCGGCCAACGACTAGCCGGATCGAGTTTTGCTCTGCGAGAATCAAATTCGCTCTCAGATCAAGGTGTTTGCCCCAGCTCCCAGCGCACCTGAATCCCGCAGCCGCCCAACCGCGTTCACGATCGATTGACGACGGCGGACCGCTGCGGATGTGATGTCTGTCGCGATGCGACCCGGTAGCTGGCATTCGCGGCGGTCCAACTGCCACCATGGAAACATGTTCGTAACATGCCTCGGTACCGGCGCCAGCTGATGGGTCACACACAGTTGGTGAGTCGCGTCCGCTGGGTGATGCATGCACTCGGAACCAACCCGCTCATCCGTAGGACCGATCGACTCGAAGCGATCTCGATCGTTCTCATCATCGGACTCAGCCTGATCGCCATCCCCTTCGTCAATCGGATCGGTGACGATATTTCAGAAGCCCGCATGCAGACGATCTCCGCGCAGCAGCGAGACTGGCATCCGGTGACGGCAGTGGCCCTCAACGATAGCTCCGCACCTTCCGCGCGCTTCGCCAAGCCGGCGCCGGTCCGAGCGCAGTGGAAGGAAGGGACACAACTGCGCACCGAGCTGGTTCCCGGCCCGGTGTTCCTCAAAGCCGGTGCACCTCTTACGGTTTGGCTCGACGGTTCAGGAAAGATCGTTCACCCGCCGACGACGGCCGACGAGGTCAGGTCCAGCATGACGAGCCGGGCCTGGGCCGTGTGGCTCAGCGCGGTGGCGGCTGCCGCCCTCGTGGCGGCAGGTTTGCGCAGATGGCTGGATCGATCGCGCACAAGAGCCTGGGAGCGCGAATTGCAACTGTTGGCGCACAACGACGACGGCTGGGCCAACAGACTCATCTGATCGAGGACACGGATGCGAACGTGAAACCGTTGAGCGCGTCGAGAATGCGGTAACCTTCGGCGCTGTGCGAGGGATCGAGGACCACTGGCTGATACGGCACGCATCCGTTCGCGGGGTGGTGATGACGGCGCTGACGGCAGTCGTGGCAGTCATCGTGGTGCTGACGGTTCTACACAAGCCGGGCGGCGGCCCTGATTACACGCCGGCCCCGGTAAAGCCTACGGAGGCCGCAGACGCCCCGGCCCTGCCCATCGCGCCCCCGGCACCGAGCGCGGCTCCTCCGCCCGTCGTCGCCTCCGCAACCACGGCCCCCTCGCCCGCTGTCGCCCCATCAGCAACCGTCGCCCCACCGATAACATTGGCCCCGTCGGCAACCGTCGCTCCGTCGGCAACCGTGGCCCCGCCAGTAGCTGTGACCCCGTCGGCACCCGCGGGTCCCTCGACAAGCGCCGCGACCTCAACGAGCGCCGCTCCCACGACGACCCCCAGCCTGCGGCAATACCACCAGCCTCCCGCCCCGACCACGTGGGCACCCAACCAAGTCCATCGCTAGGGACCGACGACGTCGCAACCCCTCGTCTGAGCCAGTGTCGAACCGGCCGAGCGGACGGCTCAGGGGAGCTTGGCCGCGATCTCACGGGCGCCTGCGATAACCTGGGCACCCGCGCGTTCCAGGTTCTCCGGGTCCAACCTGTGGGTCAGGAAGCTGATGCTCAGCGCGTAACGAGATGGCCCTCCGTTCGAAGAGGGTACGGCAGCCGCCACGCAGGTGAGTTCCTCTGCGGCCTCTTCCCGATCGACAGCGAAGCCCAGTTCGCGAATCTCCTTGATCTCCACCGCCATCTTCTTCATCGACGTGATGGTGTGGGTGGTCAACTCCGGGAGTCCGGCTGAGGCGACGATGTCACGCCACACGCTGTCCGGCATCGTGGCCAGCATGGCCTTGCCTAATGCGGAGGCGTGCCAGGGATCGGTCTGTCCGACGTCGCTGACTTTCGTGACCGCGCGTTTACCCTCGACGACTTCGAGGATGACGACGCTGTGGTCCTTGTGCACGGCAAAGTTCACCGTTTCGTTGAACTCATTCATCAACCGCGTCATGGTGGGCAGCACCGCCTCGGAAGGAACCTGATTCGAGAAGGCGCGCTGCCCGAGCCTGAAGATCTCCCAGCCCAGTCGGTACTGGTTTGCGTTGAACCGTTCGACGTATCCAAGCGCGGACAGGCTGTTCAGGTAGCGCAGCACGGTCGCCTCGTTTAGCTCTGTGCGCCTGGCGATCTCGGTGAGATTGCCGACCTCGGACTCCGCCACGGCGGTCAGGATCCTGGCCGTGCGCTCGACTCCGATCAGGCTGGCGGATTTCTCTGATACGGCGGCTGTTTTCACTCAGTGAAGGTTACCAGTACCCAGTGTCACGCCGTCCGCGGCTGGATCGGCTCGTCGCTTTCCGGTTGACAGAGTGGTGCACACCACATAGATTTCATCTAGCGCAGTTAGATATCACTCAGTGAAATACGGATTTCGCGCTATCCGTTCCTCGAAGGAGACGCAATGCCTACCGCAGCCGACAGCCGTAACTCCAAGGTCGACGGAGCCAGCATCCTGGCCTCGCAAAACCTTCAGACGGCCGACGACTACGCCCTCACGCCGTCGGTCAAGGCATTCGACGACGGCGGGAAGTACCGTCTGGAAATCTCTGGCGTAGAACGGCTTTCGACCTTGGAGGCCATGCTGGACGAGGCCGACAAGCAGGGCGTGTTCATTCACCGCGTCATCGCATTCGGTGGCGGCACCACGCTGCTCACCACGAAGGAACTCAGTGATGTCGCCGCTCTGGCAGCGGAGAACTCCATCGACCTCGTCGCCGTTCCCGGACCGCGGACCGGGTGGGATCTCGGACGTCAGGCGCTGAGCACCGAAGGCCAGGCCGGTGGGCGACGCGTGCGCGGCCTCGACAACATCCGCTACCTGCTCGACGATTACCTCAGGATCTTCTCGACCGGTATCCGCGGCGTTCTGGTGTGGGATGAGGGCGTTCTCGACATCCTCAACAAGGCGCGCGACGCCGGCCACATCCCTGCTGATGCGAAATTCAAGATCTCGGTCTACGCCGGCCACGCCAACCCCGCCTCCATCCGGATCCTGCAGGACCTCGGCGCCGACAGCGTCAATCCCGTTGGCGATCTCTCCCGCCCGATGCTCGCCGCCATCCGACACTCGGTCGACATCCCGCTCGACGTCTGGGCCGAGACCTTCGAGTCGTTCGGCGGGATGAATCGGCTATGGGAGGCCGGCGATATCGCCCGCGTCGCGGGACCGGTGTACTTCAAGATCGAGCCCGGCGAGTCGGAGGCCGTCATGTACAACGGCTGGGTCAGACCCGAGTTCCACGAGGAGCTCGTCCGCCACAAGGTCCGCCACGCCGCGATTCTCAACGAGCTCGTGCAGACCAATGCCTCAGACGTCGCAGTATCGCCGGTTCCGCGTACTGCTGCGCAAGCGCTCGCGAACTGACAACACGACATCGGCACCTCGGAACGGAGGAAAAAGTGGGACAACGCCACCTTTCGGCGATCATCGGGTCAGGCAATATCGGCACCGATCTGATGATGAAAATTCGCCGTTCCGAGGTGCTTGATATCGCAGCAATGGCCGGAATCGACTCCGCGAGTGACGGTCTCGCGCGAGCTGCCGCTCTCGACGTGGCGGTCACGGCCGACGGCGTGGACGGACTGCTGGACCTCGCCGTCTTCGACGACGTAGCCGTGGTGTTCGACGCCACCAGCGCCGGCGCGCACCGCGTGAACGATGCCAAACTGGCGCGGGCCGGAAAGCGGGTCATCGACCTGACTCCTGCCGCGATCGGTCCCTACGTCGTGCCCGCGGTCAACATGTCCCGGCTCAGCGGGTACCGGAACCTCAACATGGTGACGTGCGGCGGGCAGGCCACCATTCCGGTGGTCGCGGCGCTCGCCGGCCTGACCGAGGTGCACTACGCCGAGATCGTCGCGTCCATCTCGTCGCGATCGGCAGGTCCGGGAACGCGTGCCAACATCGACGAGTTCACCACCACGACTGCCCGCGCTATCGAGTCCGTGGGCGGTGCCGTGCGGGGCAAGGCGATCATCGTCCTCAACCCGGCCGAACCGCCGATGCTGATGCGCGACACCGTCGCCGCGCTGGTGTCGGCGACCGACGAGGCGAAGATCGCGTCGGCGGTCACCGCGATGGTCGCCGAGGTGGCGCACTACGTACCGGGGTACCGCCTGGCGCAGGAGATCCGAACCTCTCCGGTCCCGATGGGAGATCGACGTCGGCGGCTGGCCGGCCCCGCAGGCGAGTTCGCCGAACTGCTTCAGGTGACGGTATTCCTCGAAGTGCAGGGCGCCGCCGACTACCTTCCCGCGTATGCAGGAAACCTCGACATCATGACGGCCGCCGCAGTTCGCGTGGCCGAGGTCGGCGTCACCCAGGAGCCGGCACGATGACTACCGACGTGTACGTCCAGGACGTGACACTGCGCGACGGTATGCACGCCGTGGGGCATTCGCTCTCCGTGACCGAGGTCAGGCGGATCGCGAGCGCACTCGACCAGGCGGGTGTATCGGCCATCGAGGTGGCTCACGGCGATGGATTGGCCGGCGGCAGCCTGACCTACGGAGCCGGGTCCCACGACGACGCCGAATGGATCGCCGCCGCAGCCGACGTCGTCCAGAATGCCAGGCTGACCACACTTCTCATTCCGGGCATCGGCACCCTGGACGACCTGCGCGCCGCCGCCGACCTCGGAGTGACCTCCGTGCGGGTGGCCACCCACTGCACCGAGGCCGACATCGCTGGTCAGCACATCGGCACCGCCCGCACTCTCGGCCTCGACGTCGCCGGATTCCTGATGATGTCGCACCTCGCGCAGCCGGATGAACTTGCGGCGCAAGCGAAGATGATGGAGGACGCCGGTGCCGGGTGCGTCTACGTCACCGACTCCGGTGGCCGCCTCACCATGACCGGGATTCGCGATCGCGTCCGTGCCTACCGCAGCGTCCTGGCGTCGACGACGACGATCGGCGTGCACGCACATCACAATCTGGCGCTGGGAGTGGCGAATTCACTCACCGCGGTCGAGGAAGGCGCACACCGGGTGGACGCATCACTGACCGGTCTTGGCGCAGGGGCAGGCAACTGCCCGCTGGAGGCCTTCGTCGCCGTCGCCGAACTCAACGGCTGGCACCACGGCTGTGATCTCTACGCGCTGATGGACGCCGCCGACGACATCGTCCGGCCATTGCAGCGACGACCCGTCCGCGTCGACCGCGAGACGCTGACCTTGGGCTTCGCCGGTGTGTACTCCAGCTTTCTGTTGCACGCCGAGCGTATTGCCGCTGAAGTCGGCATCGAGACGCGCGATCTGCTCGTCGAAGCCGGCCGCAGGTCGATGGTCGGCGGCCAGGAAGATCTGCTCATCGATCTCGCCCTCGACATGAGGAGGTGAGAGACCGCTCCCCCGCCCGGTTCGCGGACCCTGCTGCGGAGCAGAACCGGGAGTTGATCAGCACGCATCATCGACACGCCAAAACACGAGAGATGAACGACCATGGAGAACGTCACCGCATCCTTGCCACCGCGACGGCCCACTGCGACGCCGTCGTCGTCTCCGCCCGGCACCTCACCGCCTGCCGGGCGGCGCAATCACGGACTCAGAGAGAACAGCCTCGGCGTGCCGAGCATCTTCTTCTACATCATCGCCGCGGCATCCCCTCTCACCGTCGTCGTGGCGCTGTTCCCCATCATCATCGGAGCGGGCAACGGTGTGGGCATGCCAGGGGCGTTCGTCATCGCCGCGGTGGTCCTGATGATCTTCGCGGTCGGGTATGTCGCGATGAGTCGGCACGTCACCAATGCGGGCGCGTTCTACGCCTACGTGACGCTCGGCCTCGGACGCATCCCAGGACTGGGGTCGGCGTTCCTCGCGATCTTCGCCTACAACGCGATCCAGGCCGGGCTCTACGGTGGTTTCGGGTACTACGCCTCCGAGCTGCTCAACCCGGCCCTGGGTATCGACATCCCTTGGTGGGCCTACGCATTCGGCGCTCTGGTGCTGTGCCTGGGTCTGGGCGTGCAGGGCGTCCACTCCGGGGCGAAGGTGCTCGGGGTCTTCATGACACTGGAAGTCACCATGATCACCATCCTCAGTGCGTTCAGCCTGTCGGGTAAATCAGTGCCGGTATCGCAGTTTTCCTTCGAGCCCTTCGAGCCGAGCGTCGTCCTCGGCGGGGCGTTGGGCGTCGCATTGATGTTCGCTCATGCATCCTTCATCGGTTTCGAGGGATCGGCGATCTACGGTGAGGAAGCGCGCGATCCGGCCCGCACCATCCCGCGCGCGACGTATCTGTCCATCGCGTTCATGGGCGTTCTGTACGCCGTATCCGGCTGGCTCATCATCAATGCGCTGGGCATCGACAAGGTGGTCGGGATGGCCAACGAAACCGGAGGAAACTTCATCTTCGCGGCGAGCGATGCCATCATCGGCCACAACATCTCGGTGGTCTTCCAGACGCTGATCGTGTCGGCGACCTTCGCCGCCATCGTCACCTTCCACAACAACGTCTCGCGGTACCAGTTCTCGCTCGGCAGGCAGGGACTGGTGTGGAAACCGCTGGGCTGGACGTTGCCGCGCCGCCAGACGCCGTGGGTCTCGGGCATCGTGCAGAGTGTGACCGTGGGCATCGTCATCGCCCTGTTCGCTGTCTTCGGCCAGGACCCGTTCGCCACTCTGTTCACCTGGGCGACGGGGATCGGCACGATCGGCGTCATCCTGTCGCAGCTCATCGCAGGCATCGCGATCTTCGCGTTCTTCCGCAAGTCGGACGTCGACAAACGCCCCTGGAACACAGTGATCGCCCCGATCCTCGCGATCCTCGGACTCGGCGCGTTCTTCGTCCTGACCTTGAACAGCCTCGATATTCTGCTCGGTGTCCAGGGCGTGATGGCGACGTTCATGCTGTCGCTGGTTTTCCTCGCCCTACTGGCAGGTCTCCTCTATGGCGGCTACCTGCGCATCTTCGCGCCGGCGAGGTACGCACTCGTAGGGCAGGCGCTCAACGAGCGCGAGCTGGACGAACCCGCCCCCGAAGCTCAGTAGCGACCGCCTCTTTCCACGATTCGGCGCGCAGTGGCGTCCACCGTTACGTACATTTGTCCGCATCGATGCGTACAAACGTTCTTAACAACGGAGGGCCCATGGCATCCACACCGCGACGGGCACGTCGACACGACCCCGAGAGAAAGGAGCGCATCGTGACCTCGGCGCTGGAGGTGCTGGCCCGAGACGGCATCGCGGGCATCACGCACCGCGCGATCGGCACTGCCGCTGATGTGCCGTTGGGCTCGATCACCTACCACTTCGCCACCCTCGACGACATCGTCTACCAGGCGTTCGAAACCCACGTCGACAACCTGGCCAGCCGCTTCGAAGCGCGACTGGCGTCCTGCCACGACGCGGACGACATCATCGAATGCATTGCCGCGGCAATCACCGACGACCTGGCCGCTCACCCCAATGAGCTGGCCGTGACCTACGAGTTGTACGGCGATGCGGTGCGCAAGCCCGAAACCCGGCGCCTGACGCAACGGTGGATCGAGCGCGCCGAGGACGCCCTGACCGAGCACTTCGACCGCGCCACGGCCCGGCTCATCGACGTCGTCGTCGAGGGCCTGATGGTGCGCATGTCCATTGCACAGCAACCGATTTCAAAGAAGGAGGTTCGCCACCTTCTGACCATGGCAGCCGACGGAGCACAGACCGGCAAGCACCGAACACCACCGACCAAGGAGTGATCATGACCTACCAGAGCAAGATGTTCATCGACGGCAACTGGACCGACGCTGCAGACGGCGCCGTCGATCAGGTACCTGCACCCACTACCGGCGAAACCTTCGCCGAGATCGCGCACGGCGGCGTCGCCGACGTCGATCGCGCAGTGGCAGCGGCCGATGCCGCCTTCCCCGACTGGGCCAGAACGCCAGTGGGCGAACGGGCCCGGGCCTTCCTGACCCTCGCCGACCGGATCGAGGCCGACCAGCGCACGCTCGCCGAGATCGAGTCTCGCAATGTCGGCAAACCAATCAGCCTGGCGCTGGAAGAGATGGAGATGATCCCCGATCACCTCCGGTTCTTCGCGGGTGCCGCCCGCACGATGGAAGGCCGCGCAGCCAGCGAGTTCGTCCGCGGAAAGACCAGCATCATCCGGCGCGATCCGCTCGGCGTCGTCGGGTCCGTCGCGCCATGGAACTATCCGCTGCTGATGGCGATCTGGAAGATCTCCCCCGCCCTACTCACCGGAAACACACTGGTGCTCAAGCCTTCTGAGCACACACCCTTCTCGGTCCTGCGGCTCGCCGAACTCGCACAGGACCTGTTTCCTGCCGGGGTGTTCAACGTCGTGACCGGTGACGGTGAGGATGTCGGCGCGCGCCTGGTCGCCCACCCCCGGGTGCGGATGTCGTCGCTGACCGGATCGGTGGACACCGGCCGGGCTCTGATGCGCGCCTCCGCCGACTCCAACCTCAAGAGGCTGCATCTCGAACTCGGCGGCAAGGCGCCTGTGCTGGTGTACCCCGACGCCGACGTCGCGCTGGCCGTCGGCAAGATCATCGAGGGCGCATTCTGCAACTCCGGGCAGGACTGTATGGCCGCGTCGCGGCTCTATGTTCACGAGTCTGTGCACGACGAGTTGGTAGCCGGTCTCGAAAAGGCAGTCAAGGAACTCGATCTGGGTGACACCGCGGACGACAACACCACGATGGGACCGGTCATCACCGCGGCGCACCGCGACCGGGTCGAGGGTTTCGTCCAGCGGGCCAAGGCCACCGGCCACACCGAGCTGATCCAGGGCGACAACCCCGGCACCGGCTTCTACACCGCCCCCACCGTGGTCGTCGGCGCCCGCCAAGGAGACGAGATCGTCAGCACCGAGGTGTTCGGACCGGTCACCTCGGTGACAAGGTTCACCGACCGCGACGACGTCATCGCCTGGGCAAACGACACCGAATACGGCCTCGCCGCATCGGTGTTCACCAACGACATCTCGCGGGCCATGTCCGCCTCGAGTGATCTCCAGTTCGGCACCGTGTGGATCAACGACCATCTGCCGGTCACCCCCGAGATGCCGCACGGCGGCTTCAAGCAGTCCGGCAACGGCAAGGACATGTCGGTCTATGCCCTCGAGGAGTACACCGAGATCAAGCACGTCATGATCAACCGTGAGATCGCCTGACATGGCGGTGAGTGCCGTCAACACCTTCCGGCTACGTCCGGGGGTCGACGCCGAGGAGTTCGAGAAGTTCTCGGCCGAACTGGACCGGCCGACGTGCCTGTCCTTCGACGTCGTACTCGAATTCGACGTCTTCCTGGCAGAACCCACCGATTCCGAACCCACCGAAACCCACGTCGTCGAGATCATGACGGTCTCGTCGTGGCCGGAATGGGAACGGGTCCGTGACTCCGCGCCGGAGCTCAAACCCGTGGTCGAGAGGTTCGATGAACTCGTCGAGCCGGACAGCGTTTCGACGCTGCTGACCCGCAAATCACCGCTGCCACAGGAGAATTGACATGCCCGATACACCAGATTACGACGCCGTCATCATCGGCGCCGGCCACAACGGCCTGGTGACCGCCAACTATCTGGCGCGCGCCGGAAAGCGCGTGCTGGTCCTCGAAGCGCGCCACGTGGTCGGCGGAGCCTGCGTCACCGAGGAGCTGATCCCCGGTAGCAAATGGTCCTCCTGCGCGTTCATCGCGGGGCTGCTGCGCCCGGAGATCATCGCCGAACTTGAGCTCGCCAGGTTCGGCCTCGAGCTGTACCAGGGTGATGCTCTGTCCTTCAGCCTGTTTCGCGACGGCACTTCGTTCACCATGTGGAAGGAGACCGACCGGACGCTGCGCGAACTGGAGAAGATCAACAAGAAGGACGCCCAGGCCTTCCTCGACTTCGGGGTCCGGTTGCAGCGCTTCGCCGGGCTCGTCACCCCCTATTTGCTGACCTCCCCGCCGGAGCGCTCCGAGGTGCTTGCCGCCTTCGAGGCGGCCGGTGAGCAGACGCTGTTCAACGAGTTCACCCTGCTGTCGGTGCGCGACCTGCTCGACAGGTACTTCGACGACGAGCGGCTCAAGAGCATGCTGACGTTCTTCGGGATGGTGTCGATCTTCGGCGGACCGTCGTCACCGGGAACGGCCTACACCTACGGCCACCACTCCTGGGGTGAGTTCAACGGCAACTTCGGACAGTTCGGCATGGCCCGCGGCGGGATGGGTGCGATCAGCGAGGCGCTGGCCGCCGGCGCCCGTCACTACGGCGCCGAGATCCGGACCTCGACCCCGGTCGACACCGTGGTCGTCGAGCGCGGCACGGCCACCGGAGTACGCCTCGCCGACGGCACCGTCATCACGGCCGGACAGGTCTTCTCCAACGCCGACCCCAAGCGGTCCCTGCTGCAGCTGATCGAGCCCGGCGTACTACCGGCCACACTGGTCCGCGACGTCAAGGCCATCGACACCCGCGGATCGATGGCCAGGATCCACCTGCTGATCGACGAACTGCCACAATATCTTCCGTTTCCCGACGCCACCGAGGGCCCGCAACACCACGGCCATCAGCTGCTGGGACCGAGCCGGGAGGCATTCGAGGAGGCCTACGAGGCACAGCGCCGCGGGACCTTCCCGAGCACGTTCGTCATCGAGGCCGTCACGCAGTCGGTCACCGACGACTCGTTGGCCCCGGCGGGCCTGCACACGATGACCCTCGGTATCCAGCAGCTCCCGTCCGAGTTGACCGGAACCACCTGGGCGGCGGAGAAGGAGAAGTGGGCCGACCTCGTGCTTGAAGATCTCTTCACCTACGCGCCCAACCTTCGCGAGCACATCCTCGACCGCGCGATCATCACGCCCGACGATCTCAACGACGAGTACCTGATCACCGACGGCAACATCTTCCACGGCAGCATGATGCTGGACCAGCTGTTCGGTGCGCGTCCCATCCCGGAGTTGTCGAATTACCGCACCCCGGTGGGAAATTACTACCTGTGCGGTTCCGGTACCCACCCCGGCGGTGGAGTGATGGGCGCCAACGGCCACAACGCAGCCAAGGTCGCCCTCGACGACGCCGCGGGTGTCACCGCCCCGGCGCGCAGCCCCACCCCGCGAGGCGGTACCCGCAAGGCCCCGTGGCAACAACGGCTGGTCGGCACCCTGATGTCGACCAGGCCGGGACGCTGGGTGGGGTACCAGGCCGCGCGCCAACCCGCGCTGCGCAAGATCACCGCCTACGCCGCACGCGTCCGCTAGCCATGACGACCACACCAGGGCGCTTACGGAGCGCAAAATGGTTCGCCGGACAAGATGTTCCCGGATTCGTCCACCGCTCGGCAATGCGGGCTTCCGGGTTCTCCCGGATGGCCTTCGAGGGTAAACCGATCATCGGCATCTGCAATTCGTGGTCCGAAGTCGTCAACTGCAACATGCACTTTCGCGGCTTGGCCGATTCGGTGCGCCGCGGAGTGCTTGCGGCAGGAGGTTTCCCACTCGAATTCCCCACCATGTCACTCGGCGAACAGCTGATGAAGCCGACCACCATGCTGTTCCGCAACCTCATGGCGATGGACGTCGAGGAATCCATCCGGGCTTATCCCTTCGACGCCGTCGTGCTGCTCGGCGGTTGCGACAAGACGGTCCCCGCACAGCTGATGGGTGCGGCCAGCGCCGACGTCCCCGCCATTGCACTGACGGGAGGACCTGCCTCTCCGGCGGTGTTCCGGGGTAAGCAGCTCGGGGTGGGAACCGACCTCTGGGAATACATCGACGACGTCAGGGCCGGCCGCATGTCGATGGCCGGCTACGAGGAACTGGAGGCCGCGGCCGGACCGTCGCGGGGCCACTGTCCCGAGATGGGCACCGCCTCGACAATGGCCACGCTCGTCGAAGGTCTCGGCATGACGCTACCCGGGAGTGCCGCCATCCCCGCCATGGACTCACGCCGAATGCAGGTCGCGGAGGAATGCGGTGCGCGGGCCGTCGGGCTGGCACTCGAGCGACTCCGGCCGTCGCAGATCATGACCGCGGAGGCCTTTGACAACGCCATCACGCTGATGCTGGCCGTCGGCGGGTCGACCAATGCGATCGTGCATCTGCTGGCGATCGCCGGACGGGTCGGAGTTCCATTGTCGCTGGACCGCTTTCACGAGCTCTCGGCCCGCACACCGCTGATGGTCAACGTGCGCCCGGCGGGTGAGCACCTCGTCGAGCAGGTCTTCCACGCCGGTGGAATCCCGGCGGTGATGAAGTCGGTGGAGACGCTGCTACACACCGACGCCCTGACCGTCACCGGTAAGACCGTCGCCGACAATCTGCCGACGACTGCATCCTCCGACACGTCCGTCATCGCCTCGTTGGGTGAGCCGTTCCAGCCGCCGCAGGGCCTGGCGGTGGTGCGCGGCAACCTGGCACCCGACGGTGCGGTGATCAAGTGCAGCGCGGCAAGTCCCGAGCTACTGGTACATCAGGGCCCTGCCGTCGTGTTCGAGAACATGCAGGATCTGATGCGCCGGTTCGACGACCCGGATCTGGACGTAAGCCCCGATTCCGTCCTGATTCTGCGCTCGACCGGGCCGCGCGGTGCCCCTGGCATGCCGGAGTGGGGTCAACTCCCCATCCCCAGCAAGCTCCTCAAACAGGGTGTCACCGACATGGTCCGCATCTCCGATGCCCGGATGAGCGGAACCGCGTACGGCACCTGCGTGCTGCACGTCAGCCCGGAATCCGCGGCGGGAGGGCCGCTGGGCCTGGTGCGCGACGGTGACGTCATCGCACTCGACGCCCATGCGGGAAAGCTCGACATGCTCGTCTCCGATGACGAATTGGCGGCGCGCCGAGCCGAGCTGGCGCCCGCAGCGACGCGGCATGTGCGCGGCTACACCGCCATGTACGTCGACCACGTGTTGCAGGCCCACCAGGGCTGCGACTTCGATTTCCTCGTCGGGCGTTCCCAACGACCCGAGGACGAACCCGAGGCGATCTTCGAGGGCTGGGTCGGCGGATGGTAGGCGTGGACGGGAAACAAAAAAGCGGATGCGGAGATCGCGACGTTCGGCGAGTGGACCTCACGCAATCCCCACGATCCAGACGAGGAAGGCTGGAAACCTGGACAACCGTCGCTGATCTGCGCGGCTGGATGCGGCGCCGGCGCCCTGGTCGGGCTGTTCGACCTCGCGATGCGCAGAACACTCAACTGCCCACCCGCACCGGGTATGCAGTCCGACAATGATTTTCGCTCGCAACCCTGGCGACGGCGACAGTAAGCGGTGGTTCGAGACCGCGTCACCGCTGGCGGCTGCGCTCATCCTTCCGGTGAACAGTAGATACACGAAGAACCAAATGGCAGAGTTGCGGCGACCTGGCCGGAGAGCCGCTATGACACGGTGTTCGTTCTGACCCCCGCCGGCAAGTGGGTGGGCCTTCACTCAGCAACCCCGGATGCTGCTGGCCGACGATCTGATGGAGCCGATCTGAGTAGAGTTACGCGGTCCGCTGCTCGCCGAATTCGGTTGCGGTCTCTTCAAGCCACAACTGGATTGTCTCGGTATCCTCCCCGAGCACAGGTGGTGCGTCGTGCGTATTCCGCAGAATGCTGGCACCCGTGGCAGTTTCGATGCGGATCGCCGGACCTGGCAGCTGGATCGGACCTAGTGCCGCATGATCGACATCGATCACGAGGCCTTGGCTGAGCGTCTGATCCCATTCGTAGACCTCGTCGAGAGTGCGAATAGCACCCGCAGGCACACCGGCTTCGGTCAGTTGCTCAACGAGGCTGCTCCGTTCGGATGCGGCGAGCGCCTCCTCGATACGGGACACCAAGACATCCCGGTTCGATACGCGCAAGTGATTTGTCGCGAATCGAGGGTCATCGGCATCAATGCCCATGGCCACTGCGAAGCACTTCCAGATCGCCTCCGTGCCTACCGCCAGCTGAACCCATCCGTCCCTGGTTCGGAAGCTTCCATAGGGTGCGATTTGCGGGTGATGGTTGCCGGTAGGTTCGGAAACCTCCTTGCCCACCGTCCATTTGGTGCCGTGGAAGACGTGCGCGCTGATGCTCGCTGCGAGAAGAGACGTTCGAACCACCGCCCCATGGCCGGTTGCCTGGCGAGCTATGAGCGCCGATGCGATGCCAAGGGCGCCGTGGATGCCGGCAAGGACATCAGCGATCGGCACTCCGATGCGCGTCGGACCAGATTCAGGCGAGCCGGTTACCGACATCAGCCCTGCCTCACCCTGGGCGATCTGGTCGTAGCCTGGCCGCGCGCCTTCGGGCCCGTCGTGGCCGAACCCGGTCACCGACAGCGTGATCAGACGCGGATTGATCTGCTCGAGGACTTCCGGCGTGAAGCCGAGTCTGGCAAATCCGCCCGGTCTGAAATTCTCGATCAAGACATCAGCGCGGCGAATCAATTTGGTGAGCGTCTCCTGCCCGTGATCGGACTTCAAGTCCGCCACCACGGATTCCTTGTTGCGGTTGGCGGACATGAAGTAGGTCGAGTGACGATCCTCTTCGGTGCCGACAAAGGGAGGTCCCCAACTCCGTGAATCATCACCGCCACTGGGTGTCTCGACCTTGATCACGCGAGCACCCATGTCGCCCATCGCCATCGCGGCGATGGGTCCTGCCAGTGCACGGGAAAGATCCAGCACGACAATTCCATCGAGCGGTCCAGCTGACATCAATTCTGCCTCTCGGAAGTACGGGTCGTAGCTCTACACCGCGATGCGAACGTTGATCTGCTTGGTTTGGGTAAAACCAGCGATCATGCCTTCCAGAGACACCTCTCGCCCAAGCCCGCTCTGCTTGTAGCCGCCATAGGACTGCCCGACGACCTGACCTCCGCCTTGATTGACTTGGATCCAACCAGTTTCCAGGGCATGGGCCGTCGCCAGGGCATCGTCGAGATGGTGCGTCCAAATGTACGCGGCCAGGCCATAGTGCGAATCGTTCGCCATAG
This sequence comes from Mycolicibacterium komossense, assembly GCF_025822605.1. Classification (GTDB taxonomy): domain Bacteria; phylum Actinomycetota; class Actinomycetes; order Mycobacteriales; family Mycobacteriaceae; genus Mycobacterium; species Mycobacterium komossense. Next base: position 37,631 of record NZ_JACKTY010000039.1, read on the forward strand.
CGACGACTTCATCACGATCAGACCATGGGATAGCGACCAGAACGGGTCCGAAGATCTCCTCGCGGGCCAGGCGCCACGTGTTGTCGGATCCGATGAATACTGTCGGCGCCAAGTAGTACCCGTCCGAACTCAGATCTACGGCTGTCCCATCGAGCGCAACCTTGATGTTGTCGTCGGAAAGCCCTTCCTGGATATAGCTGTTCACCGATTGGAACTGCTCCGCGTTGATGATCGCGCCGATATCGGTGGTTTCGTCGAGCGGATTACCCACCACCTGACGGGCCAACTCATCGGTTAGCCGGGAAAGCACATCGTCGTAAATCGACGTGTGGAGAAACAATCGTGAGCCGGCGGTACAACTCTGTCCTTGCCGGTGCACACGGGAGGAGATGAGCAGGTTCTCGATGAGGTCATCGTCGCGTGCGGCATCGGGAAAGACGATGGAAGGGTTCTTCCCGCCGAGTTCGAGTGACACGTGCGCCAGCCGATCCCCGGCGACCTTCGCGACGTGCCGGCCCACTTCGGTAGAACCTGTGAACGACACTTTGTCGACGCAGGGGTGGGTAGTGAGCGCCTCACCGGCCACGGATCCGCGGCCGGTGACGACGTTGAACACACCGGGAGGAAGATGTTCGGCGCAGACCTCGGCCAGCAGGAGCAGGCTCAGTGGGGCGGCTTCTGCGGCTTTGACCACCAACGTATTTCCTGCCGCCAGCGCAGCCGGGAACTTGAACCCCGCGATCATAAGCGGCGAGTTCCAGGGCAGGATGCACCCGACCACGCCCAATGGCTCTTGACGTGTGTACTGCAGTTGATTGTCCCCTGCGGGAAGAACCGTCCCCTTCACTTCGCCGGCGACGCCGGCAAAATAGCGAAAGAGGTTGATTGTCGCCGCCACCTCGGGCCGCGCCTGGGTGCGGATGGCGTTTCCGGTGTCCAGCGCCGTCAGCCGTGCGAACTCACCACTTCGCGCCTCCACCGAGTCCGCGATTCTGGCCAAGGCACGCTGGCGATCAGAGAAGTGCAGTGCGCGCCAGCCGGGAAAGGCGCGGCGTGCGGCTTGCACCGCGGAATCCACATCGACGGCAGAGGCCTCCGGCGTCCGACCGATGACGCGACCGCGGACGATGGGGGTGGTCACCTCGGTCCACCGGCCGCTCTCCGAGGTCACCCACCGACCGTCGACGAACATCGAATAGTCTTTGGCGGTTGGAAGGCTCAGACCCTCGGAAGCCTTTGTTGCAGTGGTCATCAGACCTCACTTTCGAATTTCGGATGATCGATGGATTTTCCGCGTGCTTCGTTCGCATGATTCACGGATAGAGTCCCCGGAGCAGGTGGGCGTTGGCGACGCGCTCGACCGCCATCACCGTGGCGGCCGTGCGCAAAGAGACGCCGTGACTGCGCGCCTTTTGTTGAACCCCGTTCCATGCCTGCAGCATTCGCTCTTTCAGCCTGCTCTCCACATCGTCGGCGCTCCACCAGTAGGCCTGATTTGCTTGCACCCATTCGAAATAGGACACGATGACTCCGCCTGCATTGGCCAGAATGTCCGGTACTACGACCACGCCGCGACTACGCAGGATGTCATCCGCTTGTTCGGAGGTCGGGCCGTTGGCACCTTCGACGATCACCATGGCATGAATTCGATTGGCATTCTGCGCGTTGATCGTTCCCTCTACTGCGGCCGGTACCAGGAGATCTACCTCGAGCTCCAGAACGTCTGTACGCGCGATCGCCTCGCCACCGGGGAACCCGGCCACGGTGCCATGTGCATCGACGTGCAACTCCAGTGCGCTGATGTCCAGTCCTCCAGCAGCTGCCACCGCGCCGTGCGCATCACTGACTCCGAGAACGCGCACTCCCGCTTCGGCCAGGAACCTTGCGGTATACCGCCCGACTTTGCCGAATCCTTCGACTGCAGCGGCCGCTTCGGCCGGCTCGATACCCACGTCCAGAAGTGCGGCCAGCGCCACATGGACCACCCCTCGCGATGTCGCCGTTGCACGCCCCAACGACCCTCCGAGCGCGAGTGGCTTGCCCGTTGCGACACCGAGGACGGTGTGGCCACTTTGATGCGAGTAGGTGTCCATAACCCACGCCATCGTCTGTTCATCCGTCCCGACATCCGGCGCGGGTATGTCACGTTCGGGGCCGATGAACGGACTGATCTCGGTGGTATATCGACGCGTGACCCGCTCGAGTTCGCCGTGTGAATAGCGATCTGGGTCGATCCGCACGCCGCCTTTCGCCCCGCCGTAGGGGACGTCGAGAAGCGCGCACTTCCACGTCATCCACATCGCCAACGCACGAACTTCGTCGAGCGTCACGTCGGGGCTGAAACGCAAACCACCTTTGGCCGGTCCGCGAGAGAGATTGTGCTGGACTCGATGTCCTGTCAGGACCTCGACTGATCCATCATCACGGCGAAGCGGGATGCTGACTGTCAACTGCCGGCGAGGTGCCGCCAACATGCCTGCAAGCCCGTCGTCGTACCCGAGAATACCTACCGCTGCCGATAACTGCGCTTGTGCGTCGCCGAGCGGATCCGGACGAGGCGACGCGTCGAGATAGGTGAGAGTGGACATATTGTCTGCTTTCCGGGTGGGCGCCCCATCAGATCGACACATAGGAATCGGCAATCGACAGCGCCATGTCTGTCAGCCGGAGTCCTTCGACCAGATCTTCATCGGCGATGTTCAGTGGTGGCTTGATATGCATGCGGTGATAGTTGACAAAGGGAAGGAGCCCATGTGATTTCAAAAATGAGACCATTTCGGCCATCGCCGCGCTGGTGCCGCCGTAGGGAGCGAGCGGCTCGCGAGTCTTCGGGTTCGAGACCAGCTCGAGGGCCCACATCGCTCCGGTTCCCCGGACCTCGGCAAGGCTCGGATGACGGTCGACCATCTCGGCGAGTCTGGGTTCGATGATCTCGCGTCCGATCCGGGCCGCGTTGGCCACCATGCCTTCCCGCTCCATGACGTTGATCGTTGCGACCGCAGCCGCTGTGGCCAACGGATGACCCGAATAGGTCAGACCGCCGGGGTACGTCCGGTCGGCAAAGAAGTCGGCGATCTCGTCGCTGATCGCGACACCACCCAGTGGTACGTAACCTGAATTGACGCCCTTGGCGAATGTGATCAGATCGGGCTCGACGCCCATGTCAGCGATGGCGAACCAGGCCCCAGCCCGCCCGAAGCCACACATCACTTCATCGGCGATGAGCTTGATCCCGAAGCGATCGCAGAGGTCGCGTACCCCACGCATGTAGCCCACAGGCGGCACCATCACCCCGGCAGTGCCCGGGATCGACTCCAGAATGATCGCTGCAACGGTGTCCGGTCCTTCGAAGAGAATGGTCCGCTCGAGATGATCGAGTGCGCGTTCGCATTCCTCCTGCACTGTCCGGGAGTGAAAAGCCGACCGATAGAGGAACGGCCCCCAGAAGTGCAGCGTGCCTGTGTTTGCGTGATCGTTGGGCCAGCGGCGAGGGTCGCCGGTCATGTTGACTGCGGTGGTGGTGCCACCGTGATACGACCGATAGGTGGACATGACCTTGTAGCGGCCAGTGATCAAGCGCGCCATCCGAACCGCATGCTCGTTGGCGTCGGCTCCGCCGTTGGTGAAGAAGATTCGGTCCAGGTCACCGGGGGTCCGCTCTGCTATGAGACGAGCCGCTTCACTGCGTGCGTCGTTGGCATGCTGGGGGGCGATCATGCACATGTGCTCGGCCTGGGCCTGGATGGCAGCGACAACTCGCGGGTGCTGGTGGCCGATGTTCATGTTGACCAGCTGGCTGCCGAAATCCAGGTACCGGTTGCCGGCTCCATCCCAGATGAACGACCCACGGGCACGGGTGATCACCATCGGATTCAGCTGTGCCTGGGCTGACCATGAGTGGAATACATGTCGGCGGTCCAGGCGGAGCGTTCGGTCGGCGGCTGATTCGGTTCCACGTTCGACTTGCTCGAATTGTGTACTGCCCATGTGATCCTCGCTGGTGTGATCCTGGAAAGCCGAAGCACTTTCTGCCTCAACTATTTCGGTCAACCGCCGCGATGTGAACCGTCACAGTGTCGGTTCCCTGGTGAGTAGCCCAACACTTCGTCGGAAGGCCATGCGATGGGAGTCGCTGAACCGCAGTATCTTCCGAGCGCCAGCGCCCCCTATATGAGCAACTCGGGGTCGTCGACGCCGACGACGCGCCGGCCTTGAAAGAATCGCACCATATCGGTGGGACCGTGCCCACCGATTCCAGCATTGTTCCAGAATGATTGCTCGGCGTCAGGGGCGAGGTCGTCAAGTTTGCACCCATTGACCTTCACTTCGCCTGCGATGATCTTGCTCGCGGTCTGTAGTGCGGCATCCACATCCGTCCCGAATACATAGGCGGCCAACCCGGTCTGAGGTCCGTGCGCGGCCGCCAGTGCATCCGTAGTGGAACCGAATTTGTGCATTGTCACCACTGGGCCGAACAGTTCCTCCTGAGATTTTTCCGCTGGTAGGCCGACCACGAGCGTCGGTGCGATGAACCATCCGCCGAAATCGGGAATCGATCCTGCAGCTATTGCTTCGCCCCCGGCACCGACCAAACCGTCGATCTGTCCAGTCAGACGGGAACGCTGCAGGGCATATGCCTGCGGGCCAAGCCCGGAAGCCTCGTTCAGGCAATGCCCGATCTGAATCGATTTCAGGGCGGTCGCGAGGGCGTCGACCAGATCGTCGTGCAACTCGTCGGGCACCAGGATCTTCCCAGGACCTTCGCACCAGGTGCCGTTGAGTTTGGTCATACCCTCGGCGAGCGCAGTCGCAGTCTTGCCGATATCGGCATCGCGGTGAACTATGACCGGATTGTGGCCGCCCAGTTCCAGTTGGACGGCGGTGAAGTGCGGAGCTGCGGCGGCTGCGATTGCGCGTCCACCGCTGATGCCGCCTGTGAATGAGATGGCTCGGATGCGCGCATCGGCGGTGAGATGGGAGCCTGCCTTGACTCCTCCGTGCACGAACTGGAATACCGCTGGTGGTAAACCACTTTCGCGAACAGCGTCAACCAGTATCTCGGCAACGATCTGGCAGCCGCCTGGCGCCCACTCCGATGGCTTCAGAATAACCGGGCAACCTGCCGCCAAGGCGCTGGCGGTCTTCGCCACCGCGACAAAAGTGGGGGCGTTCCACGGTGCCAGGATCGCCGCAGGACCGACAGCTCGCCGCAACTGCAGAACTGTCCTGTCTCCGGCTTCCAGACGACCGGAATCTCCGATTACTTCGAGCTGCTCTCGCGCCCCCCGTACACGTGGCGCCAACGACGATGCCATCACTCGTGCGAACCCGATCGGGTTGCCCGAGGCGAGGGCATCCTCGTACGCGATATCGTCGGCACGGGCTGCGAGCCCGGCAGCAAATGCGTCGAGCAATGCGCTTCGCCGATCCAGCGTCGACTCGGCCCAGACGCCCTCGGCATGCAGTTTCGCCGCGACCGCAATCGCATGATCAATCGAAGCAGCTGGGGTCTCGACCTGGTATTGACGCACATCGCCCGTGTTGGGGTCGTCGATCGTGGCAGACGTCGCGAAGGGGATCTTCCAGACATCATCGATGAAATCCCTTTGTTGCCTGGCATTTTGCAGAGGCTCAAAGTTCGCGGTAACAATTTTGGCAGTAGTCATCGTCAGGTCCTTGGCTGCGTCGGTACTCGGAAAGTTTGGGGGGTGATAGCTACGGCGTAGCGAGGGCCGCGCTGCGGCACATCGCTGCAAAGTGATCAAAAACTGAGTTGGACATGGAGATCTCGGGGTGCCACTGCACAGCCAGGAGGAGTCCTTCCCGATCTTCCACAGCCTCGATCGTGCCGTCCTCGGCCCATGCCACCGGACGAAGCTGCGGTGCCACTGTGTCGACGGCTTGGTGGTGATAGGTAGACACATCCGCCGCGGGCCCGAGGGCGCCGCCGAGTCGACTGCCAGGATCGAGAGTGACTCTGTGCGTGGCGAACTCGCCTGCGACCGGATTGTGCACATCGGTGCCTACCACGTCCGGAAGATGCTGGGTCAAGTTCCCGCCGAGTGCGACGTTCAGCATCTGCATTCCGCGGCAGATCCCGAAGATCGGAATCCGATGGTCCGCAGCTTCCCGGATGAGGGAAAACTCGAAGACATCCCGATTGCTGTCGAACGGGCCCGCCGCCGGATGGGGCTCACGCCGGTACCAATCGGGAAGAACGTCAGCACCACCCGAGATCACAAGGCCGTCGAGTCCATCGATCATCCGTGCAGCTTCGCGACCGGTCTCCCCCACAGGTAAGAAGATCGGGACGAGTCGTGCGCGACGGAGATGGTCGGCGTACGCCCGGTTCAGTAGGTAAACCTCGCCGGCCCAGACTCTCCATGCAGCCCGTTCGAGGGGCATTGAAACTCCGACCAGCAGTTGCCGTGGGAGAGAGGGGTCCGTGCCCGGAGAGCGATCGACGTCGCCATAATTGGTCACACCAAATACTAGAATAGCCCCCCACTGGAGCGCAATGGTGTGTACAAATAGTGGACGTGTGATGGCCGACCGCACGCACCGAAGATTGAGGAGGCAATGTGTCGATCACCGTCCGACAGGTGCTCGCTACCCCGTTGCTGGCATCTGCCGATCCAGAGATCCTCACGGGCACGGACAAACTCGACCGTGTCGTACGCTGGCTCCACCCAGCGGAGGTTGCCGACATCGCGCATCTTCTGCGCGGCGGCGAGTTGGTCCTGATCACCGGCATCGTGTTGTCCGAGGATGTCGGCGCGATGCACGACTACGTCCAATCCCTGGCCGCCATCGGTGCCGCCGGTCTCGTCGTCGAACTCGGTCGACGCTGGACCCAAGTGCCACATTCACTCGTGAACGCCTGCCAAGCTGCTGACCTCGTTCTGGTGGCGCTTCACAAAATCGTCCGATTCGCCGGCGTCGTTGAGGAAGTCGGCGCCCAGATCCTGGCTACGCAAATCGCAGACCTGCAAGCCAGCGAGCACATCCACGAAACCTTCACTCGTCTTGATGTGGATGCAGCGGGACCTGAAGATATCTTGGCGGCGATCGCGCAGATCGCCGGATTGCCGATTGTCCTGGAGTCATCCAGCCGCCAGGTCATCGGATACCACCTTGCGGGACGACAGCCCAAAGACGTCCTTCCCGATTGGTCACGTCGGTCGCGCGGCGTAGGTGTCGTCGGCCGTACCGGGTACGACCGGCCGACTGGATGGCTGACGACCACGGTGGGATCCCGGGGTGACGACTGGGGCCGGTTGGTGATGATCGCCGACGTTCCGCCTACCCGGCGCGAGTATGTCTTGATCGAGCGCGGGGCCGCTGCCCTGTCACTGCATCAGATGCGGGCCCGCGCCCGGGACAGCGTGGAACGCAATACCCATTCATCGTTGATCGCAGATCTGCGTGCACTCAGGATCACTCCTGAGCTGGAACTGCGTTGCGAAGCGGCCAACTTTCCAGTCCGCGGACGCAAGTTCTTTGCGATAGCGGTGCGGCAGGACATAGTTGGCGAATCGGGTAGGAACTGGGCGCTGACGGATGTTGCCGCAACCCTGGCGAAAGTCGCCCGCACGTTGAATCTCTCGATGCTGGCGGGGTTGGAGACCGATCACGTGATTGCCCTCATCAGTTGCCCCCAGAGCCTCTCCCCTGATGCGATCCTGTCCGGATTGACCCGAGAAGTACGAAAGTCGCTTGTCATCAACGTCGCTCGGGGCGAAGTCGTGGACCGACTGGAACTTACCTACCAGACCCTCATCGACGCCAAGAGCATCATGGCCGCGACGGACCCTGACGATCAACGCCCGTGGATCACACTCGCCGATGTCCACTTGCGCGGATTGCTAAACCTCTTGCGGGACGATGAACGGCTGCGCCTGTTCGCCCGCCGTGAGCTCGGCCCTTTGCTCGCCTATGACAACGAGCGAGGGACGTCCTTGCTCTCCTGTCTAGAAGGCTTTCTCGAAACGCCCGGCCCCAAATCCGCCGCAGCGAAACGTCTTCTTCTCTCGCGACCGGTGCTCTACGAGCGGCTCGCCAAGATCGAGTCGGTCCTCGGAGTTCAGCTCGAGGATCCCGCCATTCGGACGTCGCTACACGTCGCCGTGATGGTCACGTCTCTGTGCGACAAGCGATGAGCAGCGACCAACAGTCGGGTGGCGAGATGACCGACACACTGACCGCAGGAGCACCACGTTCCGACAATATGTCGGTATGGGGCTTCCTTGTGACCTACCACACTGATCCGAGATCCTCGTCGGATCACACTGCCACCAGGAGTAGCCCATCATGTCTGACTTAATCCGCGACCAGTTCGATCCGCCCGAAAATGCCCGTCTCCATGGAAATCTCGGCGTTGCCGCAATCGTCTTGATGGTCGTCGCCGCGGCCGCTCCCCTGACGACTTTGGCGGGGAACGTTCCCCTGATGATCGCTCTCGGGCAAGGCGTCGGTGCGCCCGTCGGCTTCCTGGTGGCCGGCGGGGTCTTCGGGCTTTTCGCTGCAGGCTTCGTGGCGATGACGCACTATGTCAACAAAGCTGGCGCGTTCTACGCCTACATCGAGAGGGGGCTTGGCCGCCGAGCAGGCGTCGCTTCTGCCTTGGTTGCGTACGCGGCATACATGTCGACGATGCTTGCGGTCTATGGCTTCATCGGAGCGGTGCTATCCACTCTGGTGAGCGATTTCGGTGGTCCGTCACTCCCATGGTGGGTGATGTCATTTGTGGTGATGGGCGCCTGCGGATTTCTCGGATATCGCCACATCGAACTCAGCGCCAAGGTGTTGGGAGTCTTCCTCGTCTCTGAAATCGCCGTTGTGGTCATCCTCGACGCGGTCATCTTTGTCCGCGGCGGAACTCACGGAATCACCTTCGACTCCTTCACACCTGCCGGAATCGGCGAAGGATTCGGCGTTGCAGTCCTGTTCTCCCTTTTCGGCTTTGTCGGTGTCGAGGCAACGGCCATCTTTCGCGACGAAGCCAAAGATCCACAACGCACCATACGTCGGGCAACATACTGGGCGGTCGGCATCATCGCCGTCTTCTACGCCATTTCCAGCTGGGCCCTGATCGAGGGCAACGGGGGCTCGGATGCGGTCGCAATCGCCACCGAAGACCCCGACAACTTCACTGTGAACACCGCAGGCGTGTTCCTTGGCATGGTCGGCAAGGACATCACCCAGGTGCTGCTGGTTGTCAGTCTGTTCGCCGCCGCGTTGTCCTTCCATAACATCTCGGCACGATACAAATTCGTGTTGGCGGAACAGGGAATCTATCCTGCCTCATGGGGCACTGCTCACGAACGGCATCGGGCGCCATCGCGTGCATCGCTGGTCGTGTCTGCTCTTTCCGTTGTGATCATCGGTCTGTTCGCCATACTGCATCTCGACCCGCTGTTGGAGATCTTCGGCCCCATGGGTGGCGTGGGCATTACGGGCCTGGCAGCTCTGTGGCTGTTGACGGCACTTGCCGTCACAGTCTTCTTCGCACGAAAGAAAGGGATGACAACGACCACGGTTGTCGGTGGCCTTGCTGTCATCGCTCTTTCAGCCAGCATGATTCTCATCATCGTCAATCTGCCCGTGATCGTCGGCGGCACCGTGCTTCTCGCGGTATTGATGGGACTGGTACCACTCGTGTTCTTCGTCGTCGGGTTTGTGATGAGTACCCGGGTGGCGCCTCGGCACGATGCCGGCTCACTCGACGAAAGCGATTCCCTCGCGATGTAAGACGCCCTGGCGCCGCAGACGCGCACCTATCGGCCTTGTGGACCGATGGGTGCGCGCCGCGTCTGCAGTTGCCAACTCGGTGAGGAGTGTTGATCGACCGTCGGATCGTGATTCCACACTCGTTGCCGGAGCAGGCTGCGGAACACGGAGTCACGCCTCCACAGGCGATCGTATTTTCGTTCCGCCAGGAACCGGTAAGACGACATTCGTACGCGCGATTGCGAGCCGGCTCGGCTGGCCGTTCGTCGAACTGTTCCCGGCGCACCTGCCCATGGGTGAGGGCGGCCTCGCCGCTGGGCGGGGCGCTCCCGCTACGACCGCGGTCGTGAACGAACTGTTGAAGCGTCTCGTCCAGTTCCGCGATCGGCCGGGACGGCTCTTGGTTTGGGCCACCAACTCGGTGCGTGAGTTGGACTCCGCGTTTCTACGCCATGGCCGATTCGACTGCGTTCTTCCGATCGGTCCGCCGGACGCAGAAGCCCGCGGCGAGTTGTGGCGGCGTTATGTGGACGAAGCACACATAGGTATCTCGACGCTGGTTCGATCCACCGCGCACTACACCCCCCGGCCGAAGTCGCGCACGTCGCACGAGCGGCGGCCAGACCACATTTGAACGCAGCGTCGTCTGCGGCTCGCGCTGCTTCAGCCGAACACAGGACTCTATGGATGTAGTGGGAGTGACTCGACCGACTCTGACGGCGGAACAAGTGACCGAATTCAACTCCGACATCGAGACTTACGCACACACTTGAACCCAACCACGGCAACGACTCCGGAGGTGTGCGGCGCCTTTGGGCACCGCACACCTCCGAAGGATCAGAACACGACCAGATCGCGTAACGCGCGCCCCTGCTCCATCGATGCGAACGCATCGTTAACCCCATCAAGGCCTATCCGGGAGCTGACCATCTCTTCCAGGAGAAGCTTTCCGTCGAGGTACATTTCGACGTACTTCGGCATCGCCAGGCGAAAGTTTTCCGAGCCCATGTAAGAGCCCTGCAGGCGCCGGTCGTCGAGCAGCAGGCGGCCTTGGACGGGGAACGTCTTGCCTGCCGGCATCAGACCGATGATGGTTGCTGTTCCTCCGACGTCAAGCGCCTCCAAAGCCGCCGCGGCTGTTGTCGGCGATCCGACTGCCTCAAAGCACTGGTCCACTCCACCGCCCGTCATGTCACGGATGGCGGCGGCCACGTCGTCACAATGGGCGTCCAAGACATCGGTCGCCCCCAGAGATGATGCCGTCGTGAGCTTGTCAGCGTTGAGGTCGACCGCGATGATCCGAGAAGCCCCTGACAACCGCGCTCCCTGGATGGCGCTCAAACCGATACCACCGCAACCGATCACTGCGACCGTCTGCCCTGGCCGGACTTGCCCTCGGTTGAGGACGGCACCCAGTCCGGTGGTGACCCCGCACCCGATGAGGGCGGCCAGGTCCAGCGGCATATCCTGGTCGATGCGGACCACGGCAGACTCGTGCACCAAGAGCTGTTCGGCGAAACTCGACACATTCAGGAACTGATGCACCTCGTCGGCACCTTGCTTAAGCCTCGGCGAAGCACCGTGCCCCCGGACACTGTGCGAACCGCTGCAGAGATAACTCCGCCCGCTGAGGCACCGTTCACACACCCCGCACGACGCCGTCAGGCATGTGATGACGTGGTCACCCGGTGCGAACATCTCTACCCCGGCGCCAACCTCCAGCACCACACCGGCCGATTCGTGGCCGAGCACCGTGGGCCGGGGAATGTCAAAGACTCCCCGCAGGTGATACAGATCGCTGTGGCAGAGGCCGGCAGCAGCAGTCTCGATCAGGATTTCGTGCCGTCCGACGTGGTCGACTTCGATGGCCTCGATGCTCAGAGTGTCCGAGTCATCGCGCAGCACTGCTGCTTTCACATCAATCTCCTCATTGAGTTCATATTGTCCGTCCTGGATCAACTTCGTTCGAAACCACGTGCACGGTCCCAGTCGGTGACAGCCGACTCGTGGGCCGCGACCTGCTGAAAAGCAGCATTCGCATAGTGATGGACCACGTCGGCTCCAAAGGCTTTTGCTGCGATCTCACTGTTCTGCCATAGAGCGGCGGCCTCCGCGAGCGAGGTTGGCATCCGTTCGGCGGAGCTCTCGTAAGCGTTTCCTGTTTCTGCGGATTTCAGTTCGAGTTTCTGCTCGATGCCGTGCAGGCCGCCGGCGATGATTGCGGCCACCGCCAGATACGGATTCACATCGGCCCCAGGCGTGCGGTTTTCCAATCGCAGACTTCGGCTCTCTCCAAGCACTCTCACGGCGCACGTGCGATTGTCTCGTCCCCAACTGAGTGCTGTCGGCGCAAACGACCCGTCCCGAAACCGCTTGTAAGAATTGATATTCGGGGCAACCGCGACACCGAACTCGCGTGCCGTTGCAAGCTGCCCCGCCAGGAACTGTTCGAAAGTCTTCGAAAACCCGGTGCCGTCGCGGCCGGCAAAGACGGGTTCCCCCGCCTCATCAATGAGCGAGAGGTGCACGTGACATGAGTTGCCCGGTCCGTCATCGAACTTCGCCATGAAAGTCAACGAAACATCGTTGGCAGTGGCGATTTCCTTCGCGCCATCTTTATAGATGACGTGGTTGTCGCAGGTGGTCAGGGCATCGGAGTACTTGAAACCCAGCTCGAACTGCCCCACGTTGCACTCCCCCTTAAGCGCCTCCACTTCCATACCGGCGTCACGCATCCCACGACGGATCTGACGCATGAGCGGCTCCGCGCTCGATGTACCCGAGATCGTGTAGTCGATGTTGTAGTAGGTGGACCGCCTGAGGTCGTGGTAGTGCTTCTCGTGAGCGAGCCGGTAATCGTCATCGAACAGGAGGAACTCGAGTTCGGTTGCGACGAGCGCTGTCCAGCCACGCTCCGCGAGGCGAGCTAGCTGCTGACGGAGTATCTCCCGCGGAGACTGAACGACGGGACGCGCATCTTCCCATCGAGCGTCGGCAATCACCATCGCGGTTCCCGGCATCCACGGCACCGGCCGAAGCGTGCCAAGGTCCGGCATCAGGGTGAAGTCACCCAAACCAGAGTCCCAGCCCGCGATCTCGAAGCCGTCGACGATCTCCATATCGATGTCGCGGGTGATCAGATAAGAGCAGGCGTTCACACCAGGCCCTAGGACGTCATCGAGAAAGTGCTTCACATCGAGTCGCTTGCCGACCAGGCGGCCGTGTATATCGGGCATGGCAACGACGACTGTGTCGATGGTGTCGTCAGCCGCGCGCCGCCGTAGATCCTCAATAGTCATCGGTGCACGCATGTCGCGCTCCTCTCGAGTCGGTGGCCCCTCGCCAGAGGTAAGCGCGTCCGAATTTCCGTCGATTTGGTCACACCAAATGTTAGGATGTGAGCGACGATACCGCAAATGGTTGGTACAAATCGATGGCGGCGATATGCTCTCTGCACACGACGAAGGGTGACTCATGCCGAAACCCGCGGCCGCAGTTGGTGACCTTGCGCAGCAAGGCGACGAAAGTGGGCGCAACCCATTCGAAGAGGCTCTTGGCCAAGTAGTTTCGCGGATACGCAATGGTGACCTACAGGCAGGCATGCGGCTACCTCCCGAGCGCGAACTGAGTGAGGAACTACAAATCAGCCGGACAACTCTTCGGGCAGTGATCAGAGCCTTGCAGCAGGCGGGCTACGTGCGAACCCAGCGGGGACGATCTGGTGGAAGCACCGTCATCTGGGACAGGACAACTCAGGACGGCAGCCATCGACGGCTGAGCGACCAGATGCGCGACCGCCTGCTCGACTCGCTTCGTTTTCGTTCGGTGCTCGAGCCCGGCGCCGCCGCGCTGGCGGCTGAGCGCGGATTGAGCGCAGCTCAACGCAAAGCTCTCGAATTGCGTCTGGCTGAAGCCACCACAAGGGGACCGAACTTCCGTGTCGCAGACGCGGAATTGCACGGTTACATCGCCGAACTGAGCGATTGCCGCGCGCTCGTGGACGCAATAGCCAACGTTCAGTTGATTCTGAACGAGAATCTGTTGCAGGTCGTACCGTTCATGGGTCCTGCGTTGGAGCACTCCCATGAGCAACACGCTCAGATCGTTGCTGCCATCTGCGCCGGTGACCCAAACCGCGCCCGACAGGTAATGCAGGACCATGTCGGGGCCACAGCCGAACTGCTCCGCACCTTTCTGCAGTAGCGAATTATCCACTGCTGCATGGTGTCCCCTCGGTCCCGCAGTCTCGGACAGAGCACTGGCCCCTTCTCGATGGATATACCTCTACCCGACCACGTTCGACGTCGAGGAGCCGACGCTAGGTATCGAGGCCGAACCACTGTGGCACGTGGTGGGTCACTCCACTCCTACGGCGGGCAGGTCGCGCTCGAATTAGCCATCCGGGCACCCGAATTGGTGTCGAGGCTGACGCTGTGGTTCAGCCCCGCTGAACTGGCTGCCGACGGCCCCGTCGTACGCCAGGTCAGAAGGATGCTCGTCGAGGCCGACCGCGCAGCATGGTCTCTTGCTCTGAGGGCAATCGCGACATTCGATTGTTCGACGGAGACCTCGTCGATCTCCTGCCCCGACGATCGTCGCTGCCGCCCAGGATCAGGTGTCCACACCGGAGGCGATGAGCGCGATGCACGCGCGCACACCCAGCATAGAGCTCGACAACGCCTGGCACATGTAGATGTTCATCGAGCCGAGACGGCTTGCGGGGCTGATCCGCGATCATTCACAGCCGCGGTGGTAGTGCAAACAAAAAAGCGGGTCAGGACTTTCGTCCTGACCCGCTTTTCTCTGGTGGAGCTGCCGGGAATTGAACCCGACGAGAACGCACTGACCTGCGGTTTTAGTTTGACGAATCCGGGCGAAAACGGACGGAATCGCAGGAAAACGTGCCGCCCGTCTTGACATTGTCAAACTGTTTCGTTGCCACGGACAGACGGGAGGGCCACGAAGGCAGCCACCTCTGGTCGGGTGGCAGCCGGGTTCGGCGATCCAGCTTTCCTCAAAGCCAACTCAGGCACTGCAGCATTGAAACAGTGGACGCTTCTCGTTGCGATCACGATCGGTTATCCGACGCGGCGATTTCCCCCGGACACCGAGTCCACAAATCCGACGCTGAACTCCCCAATCTGTCGAGTTGAACTACAGGGTGATCAACCCGTGTTCTTCTGAAGGGTGGCTGCCATATCGATTACGAAAGGCGATGGACCGTCGGAAATCCAGCGGCCATAGGGAGTGAAGTAGCCGGGGCCGACGATCAGTTGAACGTCGTGCTCGGCTCTAGTGATCGCTACGTAGAGGGAACGCCGAGGTTCTTCCATCTCCTTGGGACTCGGATGCCTCCACCCACCGGCGCTCTTCACTTGCATCGGGACGATGCCCTTCAGCAGACCCGGCAGGACGACCGTATGGAATTCTCGACCCTTCGCACTGTGATAAGTCGTGAGAACAACCTTCCCCGCAACTACCGCGAAACGCGCGATGTCAATGAGACACAACTCGTCTTCCTCAACGACGCGGCACAACGTATCGATAGCGGCGGAGTTGTCTTCGTCCGGGTGCCGCGAAGCTATGACGTCGAGTTCAAGGTTAGTCACCAGGCGGTCGAGCCAGTCGGTTGCCGACCCTTCTGGGTCGTAGCCCACGTCGGGCGGGTCCAGGGTAGCTTGCAGCGTTCGCGCCAGCGTCAATCGCGTTGATGGTGGCGACATTTCAGAGTCGCGGCGAAGCCGCTCTAGCCTGTAGGCAAGATCCATCGTTCTAGGGGCATGCGTCGACCGCGTTAGCTCAGCCACGACTTCCGCTTGCGATTCACGGATCCGCATGTTGGCAATGGTGCGGCTTGCACAGTGCTGTACGAAATTCGACACCGAGCCGGGCGGTAGTCGTGTGTCGCGTTCATGCAGGAAGGGAATTTTGCTGGCGTCTAGCGCGGCGAGCAGTCGATCGAGCACCTGGCCACGCGCTGGGTAGAGGATCGCTACTCGTTCGTACTTAACACCGGCATTGATTGCGCCTGCAACGATCTCGACAGCGGCGTTGGCATGCTCGTCGAGTCCCCCTTCCACTCCAGTGATTTCAAGGTTGCCGGGAGGTGCGCCTTCGCGGGCCTTTCTCCCACGTGCGATACCTAACGCTGCCTCCGCAGCAGCGATGATGTCCTGGCCGGATCGGTAATTCGTCGTCAGTGGAAAGTCAGTGAAATCTTCACGCTCGCGCAGCTCATTTAAGTAGCGAGGGTCCGCGCCGGAAAAGCCGAACACAGATTGATCCCCGTCGCCGACCGCGAAAACTGAGATGCCGGCTATATCGTGGAGCGTGACGACCAGCTGATGAAGGACGCCGCCCATGTCCTGATACTCATCCACCAACAGATGCGGGAACTTCGCGCTGAGTAAGTCGCGGACCGCCGGAAAGGTAGTAACGATCCGCAACGCTTCAACAACCATCGCTTCGAAGTCCGTCTTATCGCGGTTTACCAGTTCCGCTTCATAGAGATGAGCCGCGGCCACTTCGCGTTGGTCGAACGTCGCGAGGTCTTCCTTGCAGGCGATCGCGCGACGAATTCTGTTGCTTGTCGCAGTCCTATATTTCGGATCAAGGTCAGCGATGCCTAGCTCATCGAAGCACCATTGCAGAAGCTTTCGCTGTCCACTTTCGCCCATGACAGATCCTGCCGACGGCGGTTGAGATCCGGTCAGACCGCTGTATGCGATTAAGATTTCGTTTCTGCAGAACGCGTGAACTGTGGAACAGGCCAGGCGGCGGCCAGCATGAGCGCCAATCGCAGAGACACGTCGTACGATTTCATCCGCCGCTGCATTCGTGTAAGTGAGGCACGCAAGACCCCGGAAGATGGACAAATCCGCCTCTAGCAGGTAGGCCGCACGGGCGACTAGTGTGCGCGTCTTTCCGCTGCCGGGTCCAGCGCTCAAAACAGCATCGCCATCGTGCAGAACTGCAGCCAGCTGTTCAGTGTTGAGGTCGGATAGTTCAGCCGCAAGGTGATCACTTACCCGGATCATTCGGTCACTCCGAAGGGATCGTAATAGATTGTTGTAGAAGGGGTTCTCCTCGTACCAATTCTGAAATCGCACTTAGCGCTTTGAAGATATAGCCGGAGGAGAAGCTGTCGTAGACACCGACCGGCAGATCCATCGCCGGGTCGCCAGTCGCGTGCGCAGCCACCCGAGCCCGAAGATCAACCTTCGAGATGTGGGCAGCGAGGCGTTGGGCAAACCTTCCCTTACCAAGAGAGGTGATGCGGGACAACATCGCATCGCGGATCGCGACGTCTACCGAGTTTTCAGATTGGTTGTCGACGCCAGCGTTAACGTCGTTGCGCTCGGCCGTCGACGACGACAGCTCTCCGAATGCCGCCTTGATTTCATCTCCAAAGAGCGTGCAGAGGTCAGCTTCCAGCGTCTGCCAACCCACATAGATTTCGGCGCGTTCTAACTCGTGGACTATTGACTTCGTCTTGTCCTCGAAGTCGTCATCGCCCAAAGCAGGAAGTTCGTTGATGCGCTTTTGTATGTTTTCTTTCTGCGTCGCGATTAGAAGTGCCGCCCCACGCTTAATGCCCGCGCTGGTTCGTCCACGCTTATCAGGATCCGTATCGCCGTCGGTGACAATCGCGTGTGGTGTCTTGATTCCCTGCTGCCCAAGAAGTGCACGGTAGGGTCGGAAATCGGTGCCGTGGGCGCTCGCGACGACCACACCGTGACTGTCCAGATCAAAACCGGCTGCAGAGGCTATCGCAGGAAGCACGTAAAGCTCCGCCAAGCCTTCGACGACAATGACTCCAGCCGCGAACAGGATTTCTGCACGACTGACGTCGATGTACCTCTCGAGATCTTCCGCTTCGGTCTTTGTGATGGGGAGATGGGAGGTTGTCGCTCCAACGGTCGCGGCGCCCCTGCTGTCGCGACGGAGAACGACAAAGGAAGCAATGGGCGTGACAGCAGCTACGTGCGGGCTATGAGTTGTCAGTATGAGCGATGACTCGCTGCGAAGCAGGTAGTGGAACAGTCGCCGTTGCAAACCGACGTGGAGGTGGGCTTCTGGTTCTTCGACAGCTACTAGGGTCGCGACGAATTGGTCTGCGGCCCGTTGCCGAGTAAGCACTTCCAGCAGTAGGCCGAGGTAGATGACGTTTGCACTGCCAAGGCTGCTGTCGGACACGCTGCGTGACCGTTCTTTGTCGACGAAGAGCCGCACAGCTCGCAACAATTCATCGGCACGTGTCGATGCGAAGCCGAGCGTGGGGTCCACCGAGAACCGAGGGCCCAGCATGTCGCCCAATCGGTTGGACAGATGAGTCTGCAGGGCATCAACATTCTTGTCCTTTGTAAGCTCATTGACCGCCACTGCGATGGCGTTTGCTGTCGCCGTTAGCTTTTCAGGCTCGATTGGGAGACTCTCAAGGAGATCTCTGAGCGGGTTGCGGCGCCACGATTGCAAGTCGCCTTCTGCGTCTCGCAACGCCGGTAACATACGCATCGCGATGTCACGCCTGATGGAGCGAATGTCTTCGTCTTCCGCAAGGCCCCCGAAGACGACGAAGTCATAGTCCTGCGGAGTCAGCGGCTGTGTCGGCTTGCCGCTGCCCTGCTTGCCTGAGCCATCCGCCCCGTCGAGGGCCTTCCGCGCAAAGAATCGGTAGGTAAGTCGTGCTGTGTACGGGTTGCTCGCCACAACGCAGGCTCCCAGCACCGCCTTGGCCGCTTCGTCGTTATCGAACCCTTGGAGTTCGATCACGATTTTGACCTCCGCGCCGCCGCTCAATCCTTGCGGGTGACCCTCCCATACGTCCTCGGCGCGAAGCATCCTGCGCGTGTCCGGAAGTGAAGGATCCAGAACTAGCCGCATGGCCTCTAGGAGGTTCGACTTACCAACGCCGTTCTCGCCGACGATCACTGCTGGCGAAGGAAATTGATCCAGCCGCAGCTGCTCGAAGTTACGAAAATTCTCGATCTCAACACGCGAGATGTGCACCTTTGCCCCCGTATTCGTTGCACAGATCGCAGTCAGGACGGCCCGTCTGCATCTGCCCTCCACTCCAGGAAGTGTTTAGCACCCCCGCACAAATTTCGGGTCGATTTATCTCACGAGTCATCGGCCGTAGTCGCTCCCGTTACCGTCTACCTACGTCGAAAGTCGCGCGGCGAACAACCGGTTGGCCCCGCCGGTTCTGCCGTGGGATAGCTGAAACTTCGAGCGTTTTGCATGCAGCGAACCGATTAATAACTCTCGTAGATCTGTGGGAGTGCAAGAACCGACAGGTAGGATCCAGCGATGCCACTGGGGGTTGGTCAAACGTTTGCCGGCTATCGGATTGTTGGAAAACTGGGGGCTGGCGGTATGGGAGAGGTTTATCTCGCCCAGCATCCCCGGTTGCCTCGCCGTGACGCGCTAAAGCTGTTATCCAGTGGAGTGTCAGCGGACAATAGCTTTCGCACCAGGTTCCTTCGCGAGGCCGATCTCGCCTGCACTCTCCGACATCCACACATAGTCGGCGTCCTCGATCGTGGCGAAGTTGACGACCAGTTGTGGATTTCGATGGATTATGTCGACGGCGAGGATGCCGGAGGGCTCCTGAGTCACCGCTACCCGGCGGGCATGCCCCACGACCTTGTGATCACGATCATCCGCGCAGTGGCATCCGCGTTGGACTATGCCCACAAGCGGGGGTTGCTGCATCGGGATGTCAAGCCTGCCAACATCATGCTCTCGAATGCAGACAATGACGCGGAGCATCGAACGTTCTTGACCGACTTCGGCATCGCCCGGGTATTCGAAGATGAGAGCGGGTTAACCGAGACGAATATGACGGTCGGAACCGTCGACTACGCCGCTCCCGAACAACTCCTGGGTGACAACCTTGACAGCAGGGCCGACCAGTACTCCCTTGCCGCAACGACTTACCACTTGCTCAGTGGGACGCCACCGTTTCGAGACCCGAACCCCGCGGTGGTGATCAGTCGTCACCTCAACGCAGTTCCTGCTCCGCTATCTGCGACTCGGCCCGACCTGGCTGCCTATGATGACGTTCTCGCGCGGGGGCTGTCAAAACGCCCCGAAGACCGCTACGACAGCTGCAGTCAATTCGCCAGCGCATTATCCGCATCCGCACCTCAAACTAATTCAACACCAACACAACTCGCCGAGCGACCGGCCGCGGCCGACACCCAGAAGCGACCGTCAATCACTAGAGACTCCGAACCACAAGATAAGAGTCAGGCGACAACGCCATTGTCGCCAGGTTGGTACCAGGATCCGAGCGGAACGCTTGGCACGTTGTACTGGGACGGCCAAGCGTGGCGTTCCGCGCCGTTGCCCACCGCAGACCTGCAAGTGGTCGACCGAAGTTCAACACCTCGCGGCAGCAGTCGGATGCGAATGGGTGTAATCGCCACGGCTGCTGTGCTTCTCGCCGCTGCCGCTGGCCTTACCCTCTGGAATACCACAAGAGCAGGTCCGCCCGCTGGACCTTCGGTCTTCACCGCCACCCAGCAGCCTGGCGCGATGACCGTGCAACCGACTCTGACGGCAGCTCGAACCCCGACCAGCACGGCGACACGTCCACCGTCCACCGTTGCGAGCAGTCCTACCTCCTCGATGGGACTGCCTAGGCCCACCTACTGGGGCGCGCTTGTGATTGGCACCTGCGACGAAGGCGGAACCTGCGGTGTTAAGCAGCGCGCCGCACCGTTCAACGAGTCTGAGCGCCTCGTTCCCGATGACCTCCTAGACAACATGCCCGTCACGGTCGTCTGCCAGACCATCGGCGATTTCCGATCGAACCAGGGGCAAGGATCGAGCTATACCTGGTACCGCCTGTACAACGGCGCATACGTTAGCTCGGTCTACCTAGATGTCAGAGGATCTGGAATTCCAGCGTGCTGAGGGTAGGTCCGACGCAAGTGATTCCTCGCTGGGCTGTGCTCGTCGGTTGGACGCTGTTGACTGCGGGACTAACGTGCGGCTGCGGCGAGGAACCGTCCACAGTCACCGCCGGCCCGCCCTCGGCCAGAAGCGAACCGGCCGCGACGGTAATCGCGACGACGTCAGCGCCTCCGCTGTTGCCGGCTGCGCCGGCTGCCAGCGAGTGGGAGGTTGTGGGCTTGTCTGTCCAGCAACGCCCGATCCGGATGAAGACACTGGGAAAGGGCCCTCGAAAGGTTCTGTTCGTTGGCGGGATTCATGGTGACGAAACTGAAGGCGCCTACACCACAGATGAACTGCCGAAGGCGTTCCTAGATGCCAACTTGGCCGATGCGGTGACGCTGACAATCTTAGAGGACGTGAATCCTGACGGGAGGGCTGCACGGACGCGCGATAACGCGAACGGCGTCGACATCAATCGAAACTTCCCCGCCAACAACTTCGACCAAAGCAACGGAGGAACACCGTTGAGTCAGCCCGAGTCGCAGGCCCTCAGCGCCACGATCGACCGCGTACAGCCCAATCTCATTCTGGTGATGCATTCTTGGGCCGGCAAAGAATTTGTGAACTTCGACGGGCCGGCGCAGGAAGTTGCCGAGCGCTTTGCGGACATCGCACACCTTCCGGTGGAAGCGTCCAGTGAGTTCGCGCCGACTCCCGGATCGCTGGGTTCATACACCGGACGCGATCGCGGCATCCCTATTCTGACCGTCGAGTTGCTCAAAGGATCGGACTCGGCCCAAGACTGGGAGCGAATTCGTACAGCGCTGCTCCAAGCCATTGCTGGGTGATGGCTTTCCGGGCATCTCAAGAGGGCGGCATCCGGGTCTAGGCCGCTGCAAGCGGGTCTTTTCCCGCCGGGTCAGCTGACGATTGGCATCAGGTTGCTAGCCTTTCGTCATGCGATATCGGACAGGCAAGCGGGCGCAGGTCCGACGCATTCTGGCCGCGGCCGTCTCGACCGCCGTCGCACTGTCGAGCACGGCTTTCCCCGCATCCGCCGATACACCGAGCATCGCCGGGATGACTGTATTCCTCGATCCGGGCCACAGCGGCACGAATGATGCGTCGATCAGCCAGCAGGTCCCCAACGGCCGCGGCGGCATGAAGGACTGCGAAACGACGGGCACCAGCACCAACAGCGGATTTCCAGAGCACACCTTCAATTGGGATGTTGTACAACAGGTCCGGGCCGGACTGGAGCAGATGGGAGTGCGGACTCAGCTTTCCCGCGACAATGACACTGGGCCCGGTCCCTGTATCGACGCACGCGCGTCCGCCGCGAATGCGATGCAACCCGACGCCATCGTCAGCATTCATGCCGACGGTGGGCCCGCCTCAGGGCGCGGTTTCCACGTCAACTATTCCGCGCCGCCACTCAACAAGGCTCAGTCCGGTCCCGCCATGCAGCTGGCGAACACCATGCGCGATGCGTTAGCCGCCGCGGGACTGCCGGAATCGACCTACATCGGGTCCGGTGGGCTCTACGGTCGCGCCGATCTCGCCGGTCTGAACCTCGCCGAATATCCCGCCGTGCTCATTGAACTCGGCAATATGCGTAATATCGATGACGCCGCGGAAATGGAAAGCGCCGACGGGCGTGCTCGATACGCTGCGAACGTCACCCAGGGGATCGTGGCGTACCTCCAGCAGAAGGCCACCCCGAGTTAGGGTGAGCCGACCCGCAACGCTTAACGGCACCTCATAGCCCTTTACTTGTTCGCCGGCAGCGCGACGCCCTAGCGGGTTCTTCGCCAGGGTGTCCACGTTTGGAACGGACGGTGACCTCACCGCTATGTGTGCCCGACTCCGCAGAGAAGCCGCGGGAGACCGAGGGTCTCGGCATAACAAACCCCGGTCGGCGGAGCCTTCGCGACGGATCACCTGGATTATCACAATCGTCGGAGTCGTCGCCCTCGCGGTCGGAGTAGTCATCGCCGGTGGAGTGGCGCTCGGTCGCCGAGTAGCGACACCTACGCCCGCCCCGCCACGTCATGGGGAAACCTACTCCGCGACACCAGATGCGCCGCTACCTCCGCCGCTGGCGACCCCTGACAACGGTGAGCTCGCAACAGACTTCGCGCGCCTACAGACCACGTTGAACGCGAAAGTGGGACTTGTCCTGCGCCCGGTCGGTCCTGAGCAGTCAAACCCGACCATGTTCGGAGACTGGCCAACTGGGCCCGCTTGGTCCACGATCAAAGTGCCGTTGGTCATCGCGGAGATGCGCACCGAGCAAGACCCATCGCAGGTCACCGACGCTATGCGGGCCGCGATCACACAGTCCGACAACGCAGCTGCAGAACAGATCTGGAGAACTCTCGGCGATCCGACCGCAGCTGCCGCCGCGGTAGAACAGGTCCTTCAGGAATACCGTGACCCGACCACCGTCCAATCCGAAAAAGTGCGACCGGAGTTCAGCGCCTTCGGTCAGAGCGACTGGACACTGACCGATCAGAGCCGGTTCCTCGCCGCCGCGGCCTGCGACGACCGCAACGCCCCGGTTCTCGCGTTGATGGGACAGATAGAAGACGATCAAAAGTGGGGCCTCGGTGTTGTCTCCGATGCTCAGTTCAAAGGCGGATGGGGTCCTTCCCAGTCGGGTAGCTACCTCGTGCGGCAAATGGGGATTATCCCAACACCAAACGGCTTGACTGTCGCCGCGATCGCTGCCGAACCCACCTCCGGGTCCTTCGCTGACGGCATTCAGGCCCTCACCGCGATCGCCCGCTTGCTCGACGCGCACCGATCGGCGCTGCCCGCTGCGCAGTGCCCCTGAGACGTCGAGCCGCGCGACTCAGTACAAGTAGACCTTCGCGTTCCTACCGCCCGTGCACGTGATCCACCCGTCCGAACCGTAAGCCGCGCACTGCATCACGAAATTCGGACCGTCACACTGCGCGCCGCCAACCGACCTGCAGTCCACCTTGCCGGGCGCTGACACCGTCCGCGCATCGCGGCTGGCGCCCCCGTACTGGTTCCAGTACGAGCTCAGCACACTGCCGGCAAAGAAGCAGGACGTCTCCGCTGTGCCGCGACCCGCATGGCTGCCGAACCCGGCGGCATTGCGCAGCGAAAAACCGTCGTCACATGACTCGTGGCTCTCGCTGCTGTCACGTCCCAGCACCAAGGGCGGTCGCACCGCAGACTGCGGCACCGGAGCGGGCGGTGGCGACGGTGGCTCGGTGCGGTTGGTCGGGGCCGGCAACGCCACGGTAGAGACACCCGCCGGACCGGTACTCGTGGGCGGCGCAGACTTCTGTTGGGCAAGTAATCCGATCACCACTCCGATCCCACCCAGCAGCAGAGCCGCTGCCACGGCGATGACGACAGGTATCAGCCACGGTCGGCTCGATTGGTGGGAGATCTGTTGCGTTGCTTGCCAGCTCCGATCGCCCTGCCAGACTGGGTGCGGCCCGGACGGCGGCGCAGTCAGCACCGCCTCCTGGGTTACCGCCATCGGGCCTGTGCTGGGCGCCTGGGCCCCGGAACGTAGGGCGCGCTCAGCGGCGCGGCCCAGCGCTCCGGCACTGCCGTATCGGTCGTCGGGCTCCTTGGCCATGCCTCGGGCGATGACGTCATCGAAACTCGGCGGCACCCGATGATTAACCGCGCTGGGACGTGGCGGCGGTGCGGACACATGAGCAGCGATCAGCTTCTCCATGCTGCTGACACCGAACGGCGTGTCCCCCGTCAACGCCTCGTAAAGCACGCCAGCCAACGAATACACGTCAACCGCCGGCGTCGCCGGCAGGTCCTCGAATCGTTCCGGCGCCATGTAGCAGAACGAGCCGATCGCGCTCCCGGCCACCGTCAGGCGCGTCTCGCCAACAGTCTCGGCGATCCCGAAGTCCACGAGATACGCGAAATCGGCCGGTGTCACCAAGATGTTCTGCGGCTTGATATCCCGGTGGATCAGCCCTTGGGCATGGGCGGCGTCGAGCGCGACGCCGACCTGCGCGACGATGGCCACCGCGCGTGCGGGCTCAAGCGGTCCGCTCTTGAGCGCCTCGTGCAGATCCTGACCTTGAACCAGGCGCATATCGATGAACAGATTGCCGTCTATCTCGCCCCAGTCGTGGATCGGGATGATGTGCGGCTCCTGCAGGCCGGCGGCGGCGTGGGACTCGCGCTGGAACCGCGCCCGGAACTGCTCATCGTGCGACAGCTGTTCAGGCAGGATTTTTAACGCAACGGAGCGGTTCTTGCTGGTGTCGTACGCCTCGTACACCTCTCCCATGCCACCTCGTCCGATCAAGGCGGTGAGCTTGTACTTGCCGAACATCGAACCGGTGCGCGACTGCGCTTCCACCACGTCCCCCTCCTCACATACGACACGCAGTATCCGTCCCCGCACCACGATGCGCGCGCGTATGCCCGCGATTTGAGCAATGTCACCTATCGCGGAGCCGCATCGCTTTCCACGACAGCCATCGGCGAAACGATCGGTTAACCACCGTGTATCCGCACTTTCAGCTAACGTGCCGAGGTGAGTCAGCCTGGCCTGGAATTGCCACGAGCTCGGCCGACGCGGTTCTACCGGGAGGGGGTTCCATGAGCTATCCACCTAGTCCCGACCAATATGGCGGGCAGCCGGGCGCGCACTGGCAGGGCACGCCCCCCGGTGTGCGAGCTCCTGCTGGGCGTGGATTGCCGTTCTACGCCCACGTGGGAGTCGTCGTCCTTGGGGTGGTGAGCTTCTTCCTCGGGTTTGCGCCCTACGCGAAGGTCAACCCCGAGGGTCAGCCGTCGGGCGGCACGTCGGTCACCTTCTTCGACAATGCCGCCGGTGGTGTCGGTGTCGCAGGCCTAGCGCTGCTACTTGCGTCGGCCGCCATCGCTGCGTTCGGTCTGTTGCCCGGCCAAGCTCGCAACGAATCCGTCGTTGCGGGACTGGCTGTTTCGGGATTCGCGTCGCTGCTGTTCCTGTTGATCGGTCTGGAGAACTTACTCGAAGCAGGCGTCGGACTGATCCTCGTCCTGGTCGCCGCATTCCTCCAGGCCGCGAGCGCAGTAGCGAGCATCCTGGCACAGCAGCCCTACCCTCCTGCACCTCCGTACGGCGGAGCGCCATCGCCCTACAATGGTCCCGGACCGACTAATTTCCGGCCCGGAGATGATCGTTTTCGCCGCGGATGAGATTCTCTGTGCTGCAACGCTCTTGGCGTAGTTGGCCGTTGCCGCTGTTCGCCTTAGTGTGCGCGGCACTTACCGCGAGCTGCAGCCCGACGGTGATCGACGGGCACGCCGCCTCCATGCTTTATGATCCCGATCGCGTGAGTGGACTACCTGCAGTCGGCGGTCCGAACGGCGTCCGCTACAACGCGCCCCGGCCGGTTGGTGAGGTCGAGGGCACGAACAACGGTGACGACGATCGACTGGCGCTACTGGCAGCCAACGATATTGAAGAATTCTGGACAAAGAGCTTCCCGTCATCATTCGGAGGGCGACCCTTCGTACCGGTCGAAACGCTCATTTCCTACGACTCCACAAATGCTCGATTGTCCCCGATCTTTTGCGGACAGGACACTTACGGCTCCCCGAATGCTCATTACTGCTCTATCAACGACTCCCTGGCCTGGGACCGTGGATCACTGATACCGGGGGCCCGGCAGTTCTACAGTGATATCGCCGCTGTAGGGATACTCGCGCACGAGTTCGGCCACGCCGTTCAGCATAGGGCTGGGCTCGTTGATGAATCGACGCCAGGACTCGTCAGGGAGCAACAAGCCGACTGTTTCGCCGGGGTGTACCTGCGGTGGGTAGCGGACGGACGTTCCACTCGATTCACCTTGAACACCACCGATGGACTCGACCGTGTGCTTGCCGGTGCACTGTACGGACGCGATGCACCCGACCAATACGAAGGTACCTACCAGGGGCACGGCTCGGCACTGGACCGCATCGGTGCTTTCCAAGAGGGCTTCGATGCGGGGGCGGCCACATGCTCTGCCATCGATACTCACGAGATAGCGATGCGCCAAAAGGGATTGCCGCAATCCTTGCAATACGACTATGCGAGCGCGACGCCAGGTGAGACGCCCATCGACGACGACAGCTTGGCTACCTTGATGGAGTTATTAGGGCAGATCTTCCACCCAAAAAGCGCGCCAGCCCTAACCGTCGGCGGCACACCGGCTTGCCCTGATGCCAAGCCGAGTCCACCGGCGTCCTACTGCCCCAGCACCAACACCATCAATGTGGACCTCGCAGCGCTGCAGCAGATCGGCGCCTATAGCGACGAAAAATCGAACTCAACCATCCTGCGCGGAGACGACACTGCTTTCTCCATTGTGACATCGCGATACATGCTCGCCATGCAGCATGAACGGAGTCTGTCGCTAACCGGCGACGCAGCGGCGCTGCGTACCGCATGCCTCACCGGCGTCGCGCAGCGAAACATGGCGCAGAACGTGTCACTTCCCTCAGGCAGAGCAATGGTCCTTGCCGCCGGAGATCTTGACGAGGCTGTCTCTGGTCTCCTAGTAAAACCGATTGTCGCTAGTGACACCAACGGCACCACAGTGCCCGCGGGGTTTACTCGGATCTTTGCCTTCAGGTCTGGGCTCATGGGTGACGACGAGCAGTGCTACCAGCGGTTCCCATGACCGGCCCTCCCCGCGGTGAATGGGACAAGACCCAAGACTTTCATCACCACCCCCGCCCGGATTCTCCCGCCGAGACACGTCGGAATCCTCGACCACCCTTGGACCCCAAACCACCTCGGCAAGCGCCCCCGCCCCGGCCTGTGCCGCAGAACCGGCCACCTAGCGACGGGTCGCCTATGCCCTCGCCGGCCGCAACTCCGTGGTATCTGCAGCAGCCACAGCGGCAGCCGCCGTCGGCGCACATCCCCGCGCCCACCAGGAATATCGCTGCACCACAACATGTATCGACTCCCCCTGGTAAGTGGCGGCAGCGCAGAGGGCTCATCCGGCGTTCACTCATCGGTGTGGGCGTGATTGTCGTCCTCGTCGAGGCGGTGGTGCTGCTCAGTGGCGTGTCCCAGCTCGGCGTGCTCGGCGGCACCCAGCTCAATGTCACGAAAGTCCAAGTAGGAGTCCAACAAATCCTGGCTGACCCCGCCAGCGGCTACGGCGCGAACGCCGTGACAGAGGTCAGCTGCAACGACGGCCGCAACCCGAGCGCAACCAAGGGAACATTCTTCAACTGCGCGGTAACGGTCAACGGTGTTAAAAGGCAAGTCGCCGTTTTAGTCTCCGATGACAACGGCCGCTACGAGGTTGATCGGCCGCGCTAGGCTTGTCAGGTAGGCGATGCCGAGGCGAGTGAACCCTCGACGCAGGATGTCATGACGCCGACTCGACCGCCGACTCGTCGGCCACCACCTCGCCGTTCTGCACGATCTGCAGTCCGGACCTGCTTACCTCGTAGCGCGTCCCGTCAGAGGAGTTGATGGCGACGAATCCATCGCTACTCGGCTGCACCGTATTCAGCTCCAACGTGGCTCCGTCGGAAATCCGATAACCTCGGTAATACGCACCGCCAGAAGAACTCTGGCAAATAACCAGCGCCGACTCCGGAGTGCGCAGAATAAATTCGGCAAGGTCAGCATCCGCGCAGCGTGCCGCCCCGTTGAAGGTCACGAACCCGTGGATATCGGCATCGTCGAGCACCATCGGCGGCGCAGACGTGATCGGCGGCAGTGCCGTCACCGCCGATGGCACGGTCACTGTGACTGGCGGCGCCGGAAGGGGCGAGCTGGTCTGACTGGCCGACGAGGGCACCCGCAGTGGCGGCTCAGCCTTGGGCCCGTTGCGCGACAACAGCACGCCGACCAACACGGCAGCGACTGCGAGAAGTGCACCGAGCCCGGCCAGAGCCCACACCAGCGGGCGAACGCCCGATCGGGGCTCAGTTTCGTAGGCTTGGGGCGGCGCCGTCCGCACGGGCGCCTGCATGGTAGGTGCCACCGCCGCGGTGACGTGGCGCTGCCGCGCCGAATCGTTGCGCAGCGCAGTCACGAACTCCTGGCAATTCTCGAACCGGTCGCCTGGATGTTCGGCCATTGCACGCCCCATCGCCGCGTCGAGGGCGGACAGGTCAGGGCGGGCATCTGACAGTCGCGGAACTGGGCCGCTGAGCCGACGGCTGATCACCACCGCCGGATTGGAATGGGCGTACGGCGCGTTACCGGTCAGCAGATGAAAAGCCGTCGCCGCCAACGCATATTGGTCGGCGCGGTGATCGACCGTCCCGTCCACCAACTGCTCTGGGGCTGCGTAACTAACCGTACCCACGGTCATGTTGGTCGCCGTCAGACCACTGACGTCATCGAGCCTGCGTGCGATCCCGAAATCTGCGAGGAGCACCCGCCGCGTCCCATTTGCTGGGTCCGTGAGAAGGATATTGGCGGGTTTGACGTCGCGATGCAGCAGTCCCCGACCGTGCGCGTAGTCCAGAGCATCGGCAATCGCCGCCACGATCGTCAGCGCTTCGTCCCTCGGCATTCCCGTGGGAAAGTGTTCGCGCAGAAGCCTTCCGGCATCAGTGCCCTCGACGTAATCCATCGAGATCCAGAGTTGGCCGTCACACTCCCCGCGATCGTGGACTCCGACGATATGGGGATGCCACAGCGCGGCCACAGCGTCGGCTTCACGATCGAACCGGCGGCGATAATCGGTGTCATCGCCGAGGCCCCGCGGCAGCACCTTCAGGGCATCGTTGCGCGTCAACCGCGGGTGCCTGACGAGGTAGACCTCGCCCATTCCGCCCGACCCCAGTAACCCGAGCACCGTGAAGCCGGCAAAGACGGTCCCAGTGGTCAACGGCATGGCGGGATGATACCGACACTCACCGGAGGGGACGGCCACTCCAGTGCCATTGGACCGCACTCACGAAGCACGATTCTCCGGACCCCCGACAGATGTCGGAACACAGAGCTACGCTGCGAATCGCAACTAGGGTGCAGAACGCCGTGAGGGGGAAGAAGGCGTGCTCGAGCTTAAGACGAGAACGCGCAGGCACACGCCTCGCCGTGCATTACCCACCATCGCGCTCGCAGTCGCGCTGGGTCTTCTGATCGGTATGGCCGTCATGCGCATCGTCATAGATCAGCCCATACAGATCACGGCGGCTACGACACCGCCCTCGCCCGTCCCCGGTCCAGGTCAATGGATCACCGATCCCGAAGCGCACTCGGCCCACAACGAGATACTCGTTGCCCCGCCCGCCGGCGACGCGCAGCCCGGCCAGGTTCTACCCGGCCCACCACCGCCGCCCAGCGAATTCGGCGACGGCACCTTCACCGTCTGGACCGACATCAGCCCCGGGACATACCGGTCGACGCCGGCCCCCTCCGGCGGCTCCCCCTGCACTTGGCAACGCCTCTCGGGATTCACCGGCGCCGCCGACGAAGTCATCGCTAGTGGCGTCGCCGCCGGTGACGTGCAGACGGTCGTCATCAGCCCGACCGATCAAATGTTCCACTCGCAGGCCTGCACACTGTGGCAGCGAGTCAACTAAGCCCTCTGCACGCGTATCACTGATGAAAGCTCGGCCTTATTCGTGCGCGATGACCGCGGCCCTGCCAAGCCCTTCTCGCAAGCCGCTTCGCAGTGAATCGCTTGGTAATCGGGCTAATGGTGACCGGCCATGATCGGGTGGGTCTCTGGGCCAGCGGGAGAATCAGCTAGCCACCTTCCTCAATTCTTGAGACGACATCACTGGCCTCTGGCCCGCAAATCTTCTGCAGATTCACCGGGCCTGCCTCCAGCAGATCCTCGATACGTTGTCGTAGGTCTCCCGAGGTGACATGGGCGTAGAGGTTCGCACCCGGGCATGCGGTGTCCGCAAAATTCCGGTGGCCGCCCAGCGTGTCGGTGCTGATCTGAAAGTTCTGCGTGGCCCAGGCGAACGCCACAGCGGCACCTTGAAGTTGCTCGTCGGTGACATCCTCTTGGTCGAAGTCGCCTTCGCAGAGGACCAGGAAGTGGCCGGTCGGGTTGTAGGTTGTCGCGGTGTCACCGACCAGCGTCGGATCCCGTAGCTCGTAGATGTTCCCGTTGCGGTCAACGCTGACGTGGTAGGCGATGTCGATCCAGCCCAGCTGGTCTTGGTGATAGTGCTGGTGCTGGCGAAGTCGCGCTGGGGCAAGTCTGTTATCGCCGAGGACGACTGCGGTGTGATGCAACGTCATTCGGTTGATGGTGTGCTTTACCCCGCCGGGGCGCGCCGGCTGAGCACGCCAGGCGTCCCGGCACAGGAGGTCAGCAGTGACTGGGGCCGGAGTGACCACCGGTGCAGGTGCCAGCGGCGGCTGGGCGGGTTCGGCGCTGACAGCGAGAACCGACGCCGTCGGGGCCGGCGGAGATTTCGGGGGAAGTCGTTGTGCGCACGCGCTAGCGGTGGCGGCCAGGGCCGCGCCGCCGGCGAGCTGAATTAACCGGCGGCGCGTCACGGCATCCGGACTGTCGCCGCTCCTTTTGTGCTCGGACGCGTCCATGGCAGCGACGATACGGGTGCCGTCACCGTGCCAGTGAGGCTTTCGCAACCCTGGCGGGGAAGCACTCGCTTGCCCCCGAGACAATTTCACCGGTTGAGGCAACGTCAGCATTCCGCAAGCCCATGACGATGCGCTCGGTACGATGCGCGCATGCCCATCGCTGATGGTGCGGTATTCGCTGAATATCGCATCCTTCGCTTACTGGGTACCGGGGGGATGGGCGAGGTCTACCTTGTGCAGCACCCGCGGTTACCCCGACGCGAAGCACTCAAGATCCTGCCGTCCGGAGTCAGCGCCGATAGCGAATACCGTCAGCGGTTCGCACGCGAGGCTGACATCGCCGCCGCTCTCTGGCACCCCCACGTCGTCGCGGTCCACGATCGGGGGGAACACGACGGGCAGCTGTGGATCACGATGGACTTCGTCGAGGGCACCGACGCTGCTCAACTCATGCGCGATCGGTACCCGCACGGAATGCCAACCAAAGACGTGTTCGAAATCGTCGCCGCAGTCGCTGAAGCACTGGACTACGCCCACGAACGCTATCTACTGCACCGCGACGTGAAGCCGGCGAACATCCTCATCACCGACCCGCGCTACGGTGATCGCAGAATCCTATTGGCCGACTTCGGGATTGCCCGAGCGACCAACGAGACCAGCGGCCTGACCGCGACCAACATGACGGTCGGATCAGTAGCCTACGCAGCACCAGAACAACTCATGGGAACCACACTGGACGGCCGGGCAGATCAATACGCGTTGGCCTGCACCGCATTTCACCTCCTGACCGGCCAACCGCCGTTCGCCAACTCGAATCCGGCTGTCGTGATCGGCAACCACCTGTCGTCGCCACCCCCGCGGCTGCGAAGCCGTATCGCTGACCTAGGGTCGATCGACGCCGTACTGGCCAGGGCGATGGCGAAAGAACCATTCCAACGATTCGACACCTGCCGTGAATTCGCCGCCGCTCTCGCCACACGCGAGGAAGGCACGGTCAGTCCGACCGCTGACACGCAACTAGCAGCACGAGCCGCCGAGTCGCCGCAGCGGACCGACGCGAGTGCGCCGTCGACGCCATCTAGCCCGCGTGCCACCTCGACAGCGCGGCGCGCCGCCCTAATCGCCGGTGGAATTGCCGCCCTGCTCGCCGTCGGCCTGGTTGCTTTCATCGGCGCACGTTTGGGCCAGCCGCAGTCCGCCCCGCCAACCGAAATTCCACCCGCCAGTCCCGTGCCGCCGTCATCGGGGCTGGCGTCGACGATGTCGTCCGTGCCTATATCGACTTCAAAGTCGCTGCCCGCGAGCAGCACTCCCCCGAAGTCGTCTCCGCCGCCATCTTCGGCACCGCCGCCACCAACCGGCGACCTAGGCCTACGGACACCGATCAGTTCCCCGCGCTGCAACGGCCAAGGGATCGTGATTTTGGGCTCCGTGACTACCCCGGGGCTGTATGCCGCTGGCGTGCAACGTCTGCTAGATGCTCACCCCGGCGCGTTCTACCTACGCACCGATCGAGCGTGTCCATCGCTGCGCAAGGCGACAGATGAGGGAAATCCGATCTACGCCGTCTTCAATCTCGGCGGACGGACGGAGCGTGAGGTGTGCGCTGCAGTGAATGCTGTCGGCGGAAACGCCTACGGGAAATGGCTAGACACGACAACCGATCCTGGGTTCATCATCCCGTGCTGAGCGGTTGTCAGCTCACACCCGCCCTCAGGCGGAACCTGCGAGTCGAAGATCGCAGGGCCGCCCTACCTTTTCGGCGTCCTGTCGTATTCCACTACGGCGGCCGACCGCGCTATCGAACATGCCAAGATGTTGCAGCACAGCAAGTCGCCATCTATAGGAGTTGGCGACATTCGTGATTCGCGACTCATCGTGGGACGGAAGCGGTCTCACCAAAGCACGGTGGTCCCCACAGTCCACGGCCTGCGTCCTGGGCCTCTCCTTGCGCTGCTTCGATGGCAGCGAATCGCGCGACTGGATGGCCGCGGTAGACATACGAACGGGCCGCACCCGCACGTGCGGCCTCGACCGAGAAATCCCAGCCGTCACCCCGCACAAGATAGGCCAACGTGCGTCCGTATCGGTCTGTCCTGTCCTGAGTGGGGTCGGGGACCAGAGCGACCCGTTGCCCAAGCATGGTCTGGACCGCGAAGTCGGTCGCCTCGGGCCCCCAGCACCCCACCGTGTAGCCGGGCTTCTTTGTCTCGGGAGTGTCGATTCCGAGCAGGCGGACCCGTAGCCGTCCCCGGACGTCGTCACGAATATCGATGGTGTCGCCGTCGACGATCTTCAACACCACCGCGGTCGTCACGACAGGATCGGCTGCCGCAGATGCCGGCAAGAGGACGGAACAGCTGAGTAGTACCGCGACGACGATGGCCGCGCGGAGGCGCCGGAGAAGTGTTGGCATTCGCGATTTAGGCCACCTCCATCGAACAGGTCACTAACGTAACCCTCGATTTGAGCGCAACAAAGACGGGCAGCACTATGGCCGGCAGATTCGAGAATTACGCCAACTAGGGTGGCGGATTACCGTTACGCCGCGAAGCCCACAACGAAGACATCGTCACCAGAATGGAAGCCTTAGAAAGCAAGTCCAGCGACCGGAAGGAAGTTCAGTCGGTCAGAAAAAAGGCCGCCGCGGCCGCCGTCATCGACCCCACCGACTGGCGGCTACGACTCGCAGGCATAACCGTCGCCATCGCGGTCGCCACCACTCCAGTAGGCGTCGTCGCCCTGCGGAATGTCATACCGGCCGTCCTGATGCGCTTCGGTGCAGTTCTTGTATGGACGCTCAGCCAGCGCTGACGGTGCGGCGCCCACCGCAGTGACCGCAGCGGCCCCAATCAACGCAGCGACTACGAATCCACGAATCACGATTCCCCCTGAAAGTGGCTAACGGCCGACCCTGGCCCCTGCTGGCAAAACATTAGGCTGTAACTGGCGCTTACGCAAGTATGCCCACAAGTCCCGTCAGAGCTTATAGCGAAGACCGCATTCAGCGGTGAGATCGCCACCTGTGCAACGAAACCGAGTCAAGCTCGATAACCCGCACTCGGCGTCGTCTCCTCCTCCACGCTAGATGGCTTGGTGGCCTCGTGGTCTCAGGGCAACGTCTAGTTGAGTCGCAGGAGCGCGACAGACTGGGGATGATGCAGCCTAGGGTGCCATGGGCTGATACAGCCTAACTACAGGAGGCCTCCGCCATTGGCCACATCATTCGGTTACCAGGTCGACTAACACAGGTCTCGAAGTGCGTATTCGTCCAATGCTCCGCGTTCAAGCAACCATGGGGCTAGTAGGTAGCCGATTCACCGGCACGGGTCGGCAACCGCATTCCTGGGAATTAGCTGCGAAGTCGTGTTGTGTCCTTTATCGTCCCTTTCCGAGCCAAGGGGGAGAACGATGATCAGGAAAATCACCGCGGTGCTTGCAGTCGGGGCTGTGGCTGGTGGGGTCGGGATAGCTGCGGCCGGGCCCGCAGCGGCGAGTACTTGGACGATGCCAAATTTGATTGGAATGGACCTGCAGGGTGCACAGGACGCCATCCAGTCCCTGACTGCCGACGCGGTCTGGTACAGCAGCTCAACAGATCTCACCGGGAAAGGTCGCGCCCAGATCAGCGACCGCAATTGGCAGGTCTGCACCTCGGCTCCCCCGCCTGGCGGAAAGTTCACGGAGAGTATGAAAGTGGACTTTGGGGTGGTCCGCATCGACACAGAAACGTGCCCGTAGTCGCCGAAGCCGCGAGCACCAGGAATTGCCGTGCAGGTCGTGGATGGTGCGATTGCCTCGCTGGCTCGTGATGTGAGCTGACCGGCACGAGAGTGGCGATGCACGTCAGTCATCAAGCCTCGAACCGGGCCGCGACCGCTGAGCGTGCAAGCTCGACTGGCACCGAGGATTTCATCGACCCGTTGCCAACGCCGC
The DNA here is from genome assembly GCF_025822605.1 of Mycolicibacterium komossense. Lineage (GTDB taxonomy): Bacteria > Actinomycetota > Actinomycetes > Mycobacteriales > Mycobacteriaceae > Mycobacterium > Mycobacterium komossense. The sequence goes on from NZ_JACKTY010000039.1 coordinate 72,720, forward strand.
TACTGGACCAACGCAGCGACCGCCGCCTGCTCGATACACGTGACCAAGGGAGTAATCATGCCCGTAACAACCGCGAAGACACCCAGCGACAACGTCATCGAGCACGACGGCATGCTGTGGAAGCCTCAGCGCGCTGCCACGTCCACTGCAGAAGAGTTCATAGCTGCCCGAGGCATTTTCAAAGAGATCAACTGCGACAGTCGCTGGAACCCATGGGTGCGCGACGACCGGAAAGCCGAGTTCGAGCGCGCCATCGACGTAATGGATCAGTGGCGGCGAGCTGAACCCGGCCACCGCATGCTCACGCCGTGGCAGATTGAACTCCGCTGGGCGCGCCAGGACAAGGCCCGAGAGCGAGCTTGCACAGAAGAATCACGGGAGCGTGAAGCGAGGAAAGCTCAGTACGACGAGGACCGGTGGACGGCTCGACTGGCGCTCATCGAGAATCAATCAAAGCTGGAGCACGAAATTTCAGAGCTGGCCAAATACCAAGACGGTCCACTATTTCCCAAGATCGTTCCCAAGCGAGGCGAGGAACTAGTCGCTGAGCTTGTCCAGTCCATCGAACGCCGGCGGCTGGAAATCGACCGTTTGGCGACCGTTGTAGGAGATCCCGAATCAATCGTCAACCAAAATGGCTGGCTGCCAACGGAATGTCGCGACTACATGCTGCTGCGCTACATCTGCAGCAGAGAGCAGGAAGTTCGACGACTCCGGCGCGAGATACCCAAACCCGTTGCCCCCGGCAAACGGAAGGACCGCATGCCGGCTGATGTGAAGCGCCGTCGGCTCGACGAACTCCTCGCGGTCCCGCCGCTCACGGCAGATGACATGTGCAGCGAGTGCCCCACGCCGCTCGCGGAGCATGGCTGGGGGGCGCTACCATTTCAGCGCCCATGCCCCGCATGGCCTGGATGGGGCGCTCGTTTACGACGTGCGCGGAAGATCTTCGAAACAACCATCCGCGAGAATCCGCCCCTGCCAGCGCCACCGGCTCCAAAGCCCCAACCACTGGCGAAGATCCCTTCAGGTCTGCCGATCGCCGAGATCACCAAGCGTCTTCAGGAATTACAGACCCAATTCCCCGACGCAGAGGTCCGCCGAGGGCGGGCGAACCGGTGGGAGCTGTGGCCGAAGGTCTGAAAAGACCAGGACTACCGCACACTCATACGAGTTCAGCGACGCCGACAGTTGGCCTCGCGCGGGCTCTCGACGATCACCACAGGCTGGACTGAAACCCCAGGCGGTTTCGAAACTCCTGGATTTCAGAATAGCCCGGTGCCTTGACCTTCGGCTGACAGATCGGCTTCTCCAGCGGATTCCGCTTCGCCGCGTAAGCCCTGCACCAATTCAGCCACATCGTCGCGGCCTCGCGCTCACCGTCGTCCGAAATGTCTTCGACTCGTCCAGCCATCGCCGCCAAATACCGACGGAGCTTCAGTGACAAGTCCCAGTCAGCGAGGTCAGCGACGAGTTGTTCACCAAACGCGTGTTGGACATAAGCCTGGCGAGCCAGTTCGTCCTCGCGTTCCCGGCGCACACGACGCTCCGTCTCGGCACGCCGTTCGGCCTCATTGCCTTCGGCGTCAATCACGGCCCAACGCTCAAATGACATGATCGCGTCAGGAAGTCGGGAGTGCAGGGCCAGCGTTTTGGTTTCCGGCCAAGTGATCTTTGAAGAGAAGCGACTGTTGGTGTTGATCAACATGCTCAGCCGATCAGCCGGCACGTAGTCGTATCTCGACGGACCCCACCCGTACTTTTTCTCGCGCTCGATCTCTTCCTGCGTCGGCGTATGCGGTAACCGGTCCTTCGGCTGCCAAATATTTACCGAGCATTCGATGCCTTCGACCTTGAAGATCAGGTCGCCACCAAGCTTGCTCGGATCCTCGACGGAGCCGTGGTGGCTTCGCTTCGGCAGACGGACCGTGTGACCCCGGGCCTCGGCTTCTTGCGCGAGGGCATGCAGCAACCGAAATGCTCTGCCGCGCAGATGCTTTTCGAGTGAATCAAGCCGTTTGTCTGACCGCAAAGTGGCAACAGCTGGGTGCCAGCGGCCGATCCGCTCAGCCGCCACCGTCTGCGACGGCGGGTCCGTCACCCAGTCCGACACCGACGACAGGCGCAAGACGATCCGGTCATAGCGGGCCTGAACCAGGATTACTTCTTGGCCATCCGGCGCCATCCGGCGTCGGTTGATGATGCCGACCAAACTTTTGTAGCTGGTGTTGTCGTCGGTCGTATCGATCTCCAGCATCCCGCCGGCATTGACAATGTCCTTGACGAGCTTGCGTGTCGGAGTCTGCTCGTCACATGGAGGTTGCCGCTTCGGCCGCTGCGCTATCTCTCCAGCCGGCGGCATGATCGGCCGGTGTGCAACAGCCGGTTGCCGCATGTCCAGGTCGACCGTTGGTCTGGCGTGGCGCTTGGCCCAGTGGCCGGCTGGATAGTCGCTATTAGCCAAATAGTGCTCGCCTGCACCAAGAATTCCAGCACTCCATACGCCGCCGCGCTTGGAGATTGTGACCAGACGGCGAGACGCGAGAGCTGTCGCCGTCGTCTTAAAGGTGAAGTCAGTCCACCGCCCATCGGGACACCCGTCGCGTATCCAGCGGAGAACCTCGATCTGTCGCTCGTTCAGTGGAGCATCAAGTGCCACAGCACTATTGCATCAAAAGCGGCTGTCAAACGCACGTCGAACGCCGGGCCCCGACTTGCGCTCCTATTCCATGCGGACTATCGTCCCGGCGTCATTGGAAATCCGCTCGTCAACAGCGTCTGAGTAGAGCGCGAATTGCTTCCTGGGCGTTTGCGATTGTTTGTTGAGTTGGGTGTGCTGAGGAGGCGCAGGTCAGAGGGTTGGTTTCGTTCGCTAAGCGAGGCGATTGCTTGTCCTACTGCGGACCAGTTGCGGACTGATGGCACACAGGCGTTGAGAGTGGTGCAGGGTCTAGGCACTACACGGCGCGGCTGACCCCGACGATCAAACCACCCTTGAACGTCGTCTAGTCCCCTCGTTGAGATGCTCTGGATGGTCGCAGCAGGGTCATATGCCGCTCGAAGGTTATGGCACACGGCATTGCCAAGTTCGCGGATGTCGGTGTCGTTCTCGGAGGAGCACAACCGAGGTCACAAAGGATGTCTGTCGCCGCGCGTGCGCTAGGTCACCGAAGTCGACGTTGAGGGATTTGAGCCCTCCACCTCAACTTTTTGCAAGTATTAGGTGTGGCAGCAACTCCCAAGAAGAACAAACGCCTGCATCTCGCAACGTGGGTAAGGGATCGATTATGGTCGGAGTCGGGCGGTCACTGTCAGAATCCGGAATGCCGAGTGGACCTACTCAGCTTCGTTAAACGAAAACACGTCGGCGAATTGGCCCACATCATCCCCGCGAGCGATGACGGCCCACGAGCAGAAGACGGACGTGCTCTTACCGATGCGGAACGCGCCCTGCCAGAGAACATCCTTCTTCTGTGTCCCACCTGCCATGTCGTGATTGACAAAACTCCCGGCGAGTATCCACCGCCCGTTATCCACGGCTGGAAGCTACTCAGTCAAGAGGCGAGAGCTATCGCGCACGGCACGCCGGTCTTCACATCGCGCAGCAAAGCAAGATCTGCCATCGAACCATTACTCAGCGCAAACAAGGAAATTTTCAACCAGTATGGACCAAAGATCGACGTATTTGATGACGACCGTGCCGATCAGTGGCGTAAGCAGGTCAAAGCGACGCTCCTCCCTAATAGTAAAAAGTTGTTAAGACTCTTGGCGGCTAACCGACGGCTTTTGACGACTGATGAGAGCGACACTGTACATATTTTCACCCTCCACATTCAACAGTTACAAGACCGGCACCTAAAGGGGGACTGGATGCCAGGATCAGTTCGATTCCCTCTGGCGATGGCATCGATTTTTGAGGATAAAAGTTGACCATCAGAGATTGGATCGTTACGCAGCTCCGTGAGCAAGATGACTTCAGCGGAAAGTCGAAGATAAGTAACGTAGAGGCAATCGGCGCACATGGGGTCAAGGTCGAGCGTTCGGGCTACCCAGACGCATACGCCTACTGCGTTGAGCAAGGCGCAGGCACTCCGTTTTCGGTGGAAGATCTAGAAGCTGCATTAGAGGAACTCCCCGAAGCGCAGATGGTGATCGTTACCCGCAGGAGCGTCTCACCCGACGTGTACTCACGCTCAGCCGAACTGGGCCTCTCCGTCGACACCTTCGGTGGCTTTGGCCGTGCCTTGCAGGACTTCGATAACATTTCCCAGTACGTCCATCCCGAAGAAAAATATATACGAAGACGACTCGCGGCGACCCGAGTCGTCACATCAGTTGATCGAGTCGGCCACCGTGCGTGGTTACTCACACGGAATGTCGGCCTGCGGCCACTTTCTATTGTGACGGTTGATAGATACGAAATGACCGACGAGCAGTTTGGAGCGGTGATTGACGAATATCCGGAACTGACACCGGACGCATTGGTCGTCACAAATCCTAGCGCACAAGGCTTTGGAGAGCGCGTCGTCAAAAGTTCGAAACAGGTTTGCATACCACTCTTTAAGATCGACGATTTCATCTCAGATATTCGCAAGCCATGGAATTGACGTCGCGATGGCCAATACTTAATAGACTTTGCAAACTTGCCTCTGAATTGAACCGTGTCGAAATCTGGGCGTTTGGCTCCATGCTGCGGTCTGATGAACCAAACGACTTAGATGTTCTTGTAGTGTACGAGAATCGAGAAGACGTTGTTTATCTGCGAGAACGAGAATTATGGGAAGTGCGCTTGCCACCGGTCGACATAATTGCGATGACCAAATGCGAGCAGCGGCATTATCATTTCATATCAATCACGGGCGCGGTCCGCCTTTACCCACCATAATTAAATCGATGTTAGCGATTCGCTGGGCGCATCATCGGAGAGAGAAGAGGCGCTGGCCGTGTGAGGCAAAGCCCGGAGCCCCTGGCAGGGGCACCCCCCAGTGGGTCGGACTGTGAGGCACACAGTCATTCGGTCGCCTCAACCGACGCCGAGCACCTAGGTGGAACTATCTGGCCTAGCAGGGTATTCGTCTTGGCGAGGGAACCCTTGAGTTGCCCCGCGAGGGTGCCGATCCGGTTCACGTTTCTCGGTGACGACACGCGTGCTTGTGGCCCGCTCGCGCAGCAGGGCTGCCCGCTTTCGCCGAATGACTGACGTTCCTTTGGCCACGACGACGTTGCCATTGGTCGCCGTAAAGGTGAAGGACGAGTCGTCGTCAAAAACCTCTACTACCGTGATCCAGCTTTCCAGTTCCTCGCCGTAGATATAGTCGGCGGGCTTCATCGCGGACTTAGCACTGATTAAGGCTGCATCAACGGTCTCGCGCTCGTCCTCTGCGACGCTGTGAAGCGGCAGTTTGATAGCCATAAAGGCAGCGTACGCGAATACTGCCGCACCCTTCATTGGCTTGCAGTTGGCGCGGCATGCCTGAAATCGCGGGCCTAGCGGGCGTCTTGGGCGACGTAGCTAGATTATGCGAGTGCCCGGTAGATCGTTGCGCGGCACACAGCCAGCGTCGTCGCGATCGAGTTTGCAGACTCGCCGCTACCGTTTATGCGCTGAGCCAACGCGATCTTGGCAGGATCTAGCGCTAGCAGCCGGCCAATGGACTGCCCCCGCGCCCGCCGCGCCTCCCGTGATGCGGTGGCGTCTCTCTTTTCCCAATTCGAGTTCCAGCTCAGCGAAGTGGCCACAACACCGGCCACCATGCGGCCCGCAGCGTTCGAGGTGTCGATCCCCTCTCGCAAGGACCGCAGCACGATCCTCCGCTCTTGCATCTCGCGGATGGTCGTCATGACCCAAACGGTCGAAACCGACCACAGCGATTGCGTCACCCTCGCGGGCAAAATTCAGCAGCGCGTCAAGACCGGGGCGCTGTGCCTATGCCGACGCCCCCGACAACTTGTCGCTGTACACGCGGTCCGCGTCCACGCCAACTGCGGTAAGCGCATCTAGCTGTTGGTACAAAAACTGGTTCTCAGTGCTCACTCGCGCATTAGCCGAGTTGTTCGTCGGCGACGGTCGGGGCGGCTGCGGAGGTCATTGCAGATTTGTCGCAAAAGTCGCCAAAGCACAAATTGTGCGACCTCATTTTCGAGGCAACTTCTGAGACAGGGTGACATGGACTTTCCTATGCTGCAATGGTACTCAACCGATGGTGTCCGAAACTTTAGTTCTGAGAGCACGATTCCGAAGCACCTCAGCGGCCCCCAGAACTATGGTTACGCCTTTCTTTCCCCACTGGGAAGGCAAGTCGGCTTGGGCCTCCTCGACCTCCTCAACTCTGCTCAGCGTCGAGCTTTGCCTTCTCAGCAGCAGTCAACGCCCTAATATGCTCTGCGGGCGGGCGTTCGTCGGCCCCCTCCTCGCTATCATCTGTGTCTTCCGGGAGCGGTAACTCGTCAACACCACGACCCTCAAAAAGCACGTCTTCGGCATCTTCCAAGCGCGTCGCTAGTGCAACAAAGTCGCGAAGCATCATCTCGAGATACTTCGGGAGGAATGATTCATGGACGACATCCATGTAGCGGCACTCGTCGCGCCGGAACTCCGATGTTCTTGGCTCGAGTCTCCATGCGCGTACCCATGGAATGGGTTCCAATCTGTGCTCGTCGTCTTGCCGGCGACTAGCAAACATTGGCGCTCGCAGCACTGCCACGCACACAACAATGTGAATACGGTAGAACCAGTCTTCTGAGAAGGCGTCCTCCGGTTCATGGATTCCCTTGAGATGCTGGGCAGCTTTCCGCAGAGGGAGCATGAGCGATCTGTACGCCTCCTCGCCGGTGAGTTCTACCTTCTTTCCCCTCCGTACGACATTCGATATTGAGCCCGCGTACTTCCCTGGCCCTTTGAAGAACTCGAAGTCCGACACGCCGATGATGTCGTGAACGCTCATATGGAAAGCGAAGTCCGATAGCGCTTCGGTTTCCGGCTCCTTGTGATGCAGGATGACGCTAGTTGATGGGATACCAACGAATTCCGGGAAATCATGCGTCTCCGACGGGCTCTCGTCACGTATGAAAAACACATAGGGCATCTCACTCTGCTTGCACTCGACAAGCAGATCGAGGCCGCAGCCGTACATCCAGTGGCTGTGCCCGCTTGGGGGGTCATCGCCGTCTTGCAATTCGACCCGATCTAGGTTGTCGAAACGCCGCACGAAATTCATCGCCGCATAGGTGTCGAGCGAGCGAACCTGATCAGACTCACCGTCTACGTAAGTCCATTCTTCTTGCAGATTGAGAGTGACATTGTAGGAGCGGTCTACAGCCTGCTTGATCACATGTGCAACGTCGGCCTGCAACGGATAACCGGAGTGAGCAATGGCCTCAGATACATCGCTGATTGAGATGCCCCCCGGCAGCGTCGCGTAGGACGGCGTCGGTTCGGTTTCGTCTATCGACATGTGCAGCGACCTTATCGGAGCGCGACACCCTAAGGGGGTAGGTCCGATCACTAGCCGGACCTCGTAACGACCGCTTGCCAGGCTTCTTTGCGCCGAAACACGTTTTGAAAAATTTGTGCCGGACGGCCGCGCGATGTCTACCGGCTTCCTGGAGTACCCGTCGGATGAAAGGGAAGCCTGGCTTTCCACAGCATGCATGGGGTGACTAGCGGCCGACTCCTCGTGTTGGTATCCATGAAGCATCGGGTCCGCACCACATCAGGGGGTCAAGGTGACGTTACGTGTAAACCACGAGGACATGGTCGGGTCTGCCATCCACGTCACCGGTCAAGGTGAAGACTTGGCTGCAGGCCATCTCGCTTCAGATAACCGAATGGAATCAGCACAGGCAGGCTGGCAGGGCACATCGGCGATAGCCCTAGCTGCGAAGTTGGCAGATTGGCAACCCAAGTCGAAGGTATTGCTTGCCAGAGTGGCAGACCATGCCGAAGGACTACATACTTCCGCGGCATCATTCGCGGCCATGGAGGAGAAGAACGCCCAAGCATTAGGCCGACTGGGCGCTGCGGCCGACAGCATCACGCACCAAACATGACCATGACCATCGCTGATATCGAGCGGTGGAGCGCCGAATCCGTACGCGAGGTGTTTCACGCAGGACAGACTCGTGCGGAAGTGACAAACGACGTGTCCCGCGAGCTCAGCACCCTTCAAGTATTCAATTCTTGGGATGGCGAAGCCGCCAAGGCTGCGCAACACGCGATAGCCAAGACACGCCAGGACCTTGATGCACACGGGCGTGAAGCGCAGGCGGTCGCCGCAGCCGCTAACCTCGCCGCCAACGACATCGAGAGGGTGCAGCAGGACCTCAAAACGTTGCAGGCAGACGCCGAGTTACACGGCTTGGAGATCGATCCGGCGACGAACCGCATTGTGCCAACTCCTCATTCGACGCATGGGCGACGGGAAATGCAGGAAGCAATTCCCGGGTTGCAGGCACGACTCGACACTCTGATCGCAGACGCCAACGCGGTAGATGCCGAGCTAGCCGCGGCCATCAACATGGCGGACGGAGATATGCCCATCCCGCCGACACCGGATGGGATCGCCGGCCCGGGGGACAAGCCCATGTCGGATGCTGACATCAAAGCAACGGTCGACAACATCCTTGAAGGACAAGATCTCAGCCCCACAGAGCGGGCCCGACTGGCGCAACAACTGACAGATCAGCTCCATCAGAGTGCGCTGAGCGGGATGACGGCCGACCAAGCGTCTGAGGCCGCCGAAAACCAGGCCACCGCCTACATGGCCAGCCTGCACCGGCCCTATGTCCGAGTCAAAACCCGACTCGGTGTGTATCGGGATGCGTTGCGGAACACCGACGGCGACATTTTGTCGGATGTCAGTGACGCGGTCATCCCAGCCCGGCGCAACGCCAACGGCGACCTCATCTGGGTTGATAGGGACACTGGCAGGGTTGTGGGCACAGGCCCTGAAGGCCCACCAAACTCGATGACGGTGCCAGAAAAGGGTGCATCGCACCTTGGTCATGAGTACGGCGACGAAAACTGGCGCGTACTTAGACAAGCCGAGGAAGAGGGATGGACACAAGAAGAGCTCAATGACTTCATGAACAATAGGGAAAAGTACCGGCTGGAGACACCTGCAGAGAACAGCGGTCACGCCAACGAGGACAAGAGCCCCTACGAGAGCAATCCGGACTGGACTCCTGAGCGGGTGAAGGCAGGACAACCTGCCGGTGGTTCGGCGACCTCAGCAGGAACAGGTTCGTACTCGCCTCCGTCGAATGGCCCGGTAATCAACGTGACTCCTGAGCAGGTAGCGCAAGGCGGCGCAATCACCGTTGGAGGTGTCATCATAGGAGTGCTGACCTTCCTAGAAAATCCGTGGCAAGCGATAACCGGAGGAGGATGATGACACCCGAAAGCCCCGCCGCAGCAGCGAAATACGTGCCATCACCGATCCAGGGTGAAGTGCAGCGGCCGGCTCGGGAACCTGCGGCCGCCCAGCCTGACCGTAGTCGGCTGATGTCGGTATCGTCCGTCGTCGACGAAGTGCGGAATCACGTGGCCAACCTGAGCGCGGTGCCCGCCCAAAACCTGCCTGAATGGCTTCAATCTCTGGATGTCCCACCAGGCTGGCAGCTCGCTCAGATCGGAACTGACGCAGTTCCTTTGGGACGGGTCGTCCTCAGCGGGCACAAGCCCGAGGGCGGGTGGGAGGGTTGCGAAACGCTGAGTCTTTTCGGCTTCAATGGAACACTGCCCGAAAACGTCCTGACTGAGAGCGCAGACCGCACACTTCGCGACCTCGACGCCGACAACGTCAACTCCATCTCGCTGACTATCGCTGCAGACTCTTCCGCGGCGGCGGTCCGTAGCAGCGGCTATTTCACGACCAGCGGTCGACGGGTATGGGCCCAGTACAGCACGTACGTAGGCCGTAACGAGGGCGGCGAGGAAGGGTTCCTCATCGAGCACGCGATATATATCGACGCCGCGCAGCGGCCACTACTGCGCCACGACGTCGAGGACATGGGCGATGCAGTCCATTCAGCCTTCCTGGGCCGACTCGTTACCGTTGACCCCACGACCCCAAATAGAATCTAAGAGGCAGTCACTCATGGCGCGCAGCGGCAGACCCCCGAAGATCGACCCTTTGAAACCGATCCACACCGCAATTATGAAGAACGACGTATCAGCGTTCAGCGTGGAACTGGCCGCTGGCAATGACATCAACGCGCCAGGCCCTGAAGATATGACACCGCTACACATCGCAGCCGACAAAGGAAACATCGAGTTCGCCAAGGCGCTACTAGATGCGGGCGTTGACATTGACCCCATCAACGTATTCGGTAACACTCCGCTGTGGCTTGCCGTGAGGAAGCGCCACCGGAACTCACCGGACGGTTCGATGATTCGACTACTCCTCGACCACGGTGCTGATCCGAACCGTGGCGAAAATGACAGCTCTCCTCTGAAGACCGCCAAGATCATCGCCGACTATCCGGCAGATTTGGTCGAGCTCTTGGAAGAAAAAGCAAAGGCAAAGTAGCGAATCATCGCGCGTTGATGAAAACACCACAAGTGCACTTCAAGAACTCCACACTTGCCGGAGAGCCAGTGTGCAGCCGGTTTACACAACCAGCATCCGACTATCAGTGCATTTTGCGAGTCACCAGATCACCACGACAGCGTCGTTGCCGCCCTCGCAGCGCGTAGCGTCAACGACGATGCCGCTGTCCATATGGGCGGTATAACCGGCGTCGCAGTACATGGTGTAAAACATGCTCGTGACCGGCGAGTATGCAGTGATGACCTGACCATCCTGATTGAGCCAGGCATACCGCACATTATCGGCGAATGCGCACGAGGTGACCACCGTTGCAACGCCATCTCGCCCCGATGGGCAGGTGATGAATACCTCGGCTTTGGCTGGGGCTGCAGAAGTCAGCCCGATGGCGACGACGACACTGGCCACAAGGGCAGACTGGCGACCTATCAAGCGCATCTAGAGCACCCCCGATCACGAGATTCAGATGCTATCTGACCGCGACAGCAATCTCACAGGGTTTCGCCAGCCCACTCGAAAGTAAGCAGTCACGCCTCGGGAGTACTTCTCCCCTATGAGGCGCCAGGAATTAGGAAGGCTGAACGACCTTCGCAGCCCCGACCTACGGCAGGTGCACTCAGATACGTAGCGAACCGATCAAGGTGGAAGGAAAGCCGCTCGGGCGATTGGCCCAGCCGGCCTGCCGAAAAGAGCGACTACTTCCGTCCTCAAGGATGTGATACCTAGCCAGCAAACCTCAACAAATCGATCGTTGATCGACGTTCACGAATCCCCTCCGGTAAGCCATGCATCGCCGTATATGCTGCCGGCGGTATGCACGAGATGGTGCACGTGCTTTGACCAGCGGGGTGGGATCACGATGAGAATTGGCATCGGCGGTGGAGCGTTCGGATTTCGTGGCGGCATTTCAACCAGGGGCATCGGTGTCGGCATCGGACCGTTATCAGCGGGAACGTCATGGGGTGGCCGGCGTCGAAGATCGTCGTCCGGCGACGGCGGATTCTTTGTATTTCTGATTGCGGTTCTTGCGCTTGCCTGGCCTTGGTTCTTGGGAACGTATATCGCGGTCGCTGCCGGTGCCGCCAACCCATCACCGGCCCGGACAGCTGTCGGAGTGGTCTTTGAGTTGCCCTGGATCGTCTTCCTGATAGTTATCGGAATGTCAGTGTTACGCAGGAATTCTCAGCGCAGAGCTGAACTTGCCGCCTACCATGCTGTACGGGCCGATACGGCGCCCGGCGGCAAGGCGATCTACCGACACGGCGGATGCACGGTGAATCACAGGACGCCTGAAGCCGCGAGCAACTGTCGTAAGGGGTAGTTTCAAAGCTGAGGTATATCTCGCGCGAGCGGCGTCGACCCAGTCGACATGGGCGGGGAATTCAATGCGGCGGCTAGTTCGCGCTAGAGTCGATAGTAGAGTTTCGCCAAGACGGTCACCCACTCAATTAGGACACAACGTCTTTCTGAGATCGGTGGTCAATGTTTACCAACTCCATAGACCCGGAACGTTATGGCTGCGAAATTGCGATCGTTGAGCTTTTACCTCTATGCGTTTTTTCCCGCCGAGTTCTTCAGGCCGTTGCACTTTTCGATATACATGCTGAGACATTTACTGGAGCAGGTAGGCGGGTGCCCATACCTGACCGTTTTTCCGCGGGTTCCGCATGTGACGCAGACGTAGGTGCCTTCCTCGGGCCTGGCGCCTGGTGCAGAATGCCCTGTTGGTTCGTGGTCCGGTGATTCTTCCCTTGGTGTTATTTGATTTGGTGGTAAGTGCTCTGGTGGAGGGTCATAGCTGTGAGCCTCTGAGGCGACCGGGCTGAGCTGCTGAGGCGTCAGGATCGACCCTTTGACCCTTTGATTTGAGCTATTGACATCGTCGGTCTGACCCCCTGAGACGTTCAGCTCGGGCTGCTGAGATCGGGCGTGCACACCGTAGGCTTGACTTATAGGCGGGGAGGTATGAAATGCATACTCCGTCGCCCAGCAACGGCCGTCGCCAGCTCGACCACCGGTCTTCACTTTCCATATGTAACCGGCTTCCATGAGTCGATTGAGGCAGCGCTTCACGGTGGTCGCCGAGACGCGGCAGTTCGCCGCCAGCTTGTCGACACCAGGGTATGCACTGGCACCGTCACTGCCGTTTGCGTAGTTCAGCAGCGTCACTAAGACCCGGAATTCGTTGGCTGATATATCAGCACCGGCGCGATCATCGCTTCCAGTTGCGTAGCCACCCAGCTTTTTCAGATATGCAAATTTATCGAAGCTGGACACGAAGATCCTTATCTCTTCCGTTGTTCTCCATCGATTGGCCTTTCCTGCTTCTCACAATTCCTCAGCCAACCGCCTGCGGGCGGACGCCGGTGTGATAGAGCTCGTGGTCGCTGCGGAGCTCTTGGTGTTCTTGAAGGTGTCCAGTGCAGCGCGGACATCGTCGTCGGTCATCACCCAAGTCCGGCCCAACTTGGTACCGGGGATGACGCCGGCGTTGAGGCGGCGACTCAGCCAGTCGACGGAAGGGAACGGTGGGACAAGGTCTTTGATCGGGTGAGCCAGTGGCTCCCGGGTTTTCGCGGTGTTTGTCATGTCGGAACCATCGCAAACGCAGTCGACAGTTTTGGGCGCAGACGACGACGAAACACGCTCCGCAGACCAGTTGCGAGCCCAGTTCCACCCGGTGAGATGCCGCGTCGGACGAGCTGGACAAGTGGTAGACGTCGTTCATGTTTGGACTTCCCCACCAGCTCCAGCAAGCAAATGTGCTTGTCGGGATTCGTTGGCGGCGCCAGAGGTCGTGGCGGTCTTCACGCAGGTAGACCGGCCGGCCCGGGCCGTGGAAGAGCCCCAGCCTGGGAGGAAACCGATCTGGGCGTCGGACTTTAGGTTCGAGCCGTCGGCTCCACTTGCATCTCGTGGTCGGCCTACTTGCGTGGAGAAGTTCGGGGAGCAGTCCTTACCGTCGAGGTTGACGAAGATGGCGAGCGCGTCCTCGTCCTGGTTGTGGAAGAAGTCCTTGTTCTAGTTGACGTGCTCCCGGCTATGCACTGAGTGCAGCGGCGATAGCGTCGGCAGCTGCGGCGGCACTCTTGCGGTCAAGGTGGCCGTAGTGATCGACGGTTGTCGCAATTGACTCGTGTCCCAGATGCGCCTGGATCACAGGGAGCGGCACGCCGGCGTTGATCATCCACGACGCACACGTATGCCGTAAATCGTGGATGCGGGGCGACTTCTCTAGGACCGGCTTAGCCGGGTTGTTCTCGTCGCAGGCCATCGCCTTCGCCCGCGTCTTCACCCACACGTTGGAGCGCCAGCTGTACAGCCGAATCGGCCCTCCATTGGAGCCGACGAAAAGCCATTCGTGGGAGTAGTCGAGTTGATCTAGAACCGCCTTCGGAACGTTGATCGTGCGGACGCTCTTCTTGGTCTTCGGCGGGCCGAGGTAGTAGCGGGGGCCGTCTTTCTTCCACGCCCGTGTAATCCGTACGGTGCCAGCGGCGCGGTCCACGTCGGACGGCCGGAGCGCCAGCGCCTCACTCGCGCGGCACCCCGACGACACCAGGAATTCCACGAGCGGCTTGTATCGGTCGCTGAAATACGACTTGAGGATCTGGTACTCGTCGGGTTCCAGAAAGCACATCTCGCGTTCTTCGGTGCGCGGTAACCGGACACCTAGACACGGGTTCGCTGAGAGCTGGTTGGTCTCCACGGCACGGTTGAGAGCGCCGGAGAGGAACCCCGATTTGTTCTGAATTGTGCCGCCCGCCGCCCCCGCCTCATGCATCGCGTTGACCCACCCGGCGACGTCTTCACGCGTCAGCTTCGCCAGCGGGATCGCACCGAGCACCGGGGCGATGTCGTTTTGGAGGTACCGCTGATACTCGGTGATCGTCTTGCGCTCGACACCCGACAGACCCGCGATGTGCCGCGCCAGATACTCCGCCAGGGTCGGACCCGCCTTGACGGATTTATGAGTCTCCCCGATGCCGGATGCTTCCATCGCTCGTTTGCCACCGACGGCGTTCACGAGGACGCGGAACTTTTCCGCCTCCGATTCGTCGGTGAATGGGACGGACGTTTGGCGGGCGTCAACAGTGAATAAAACGGCGTATGTGTACGTGCCGTCTGTGCGAGGACGCCTACGAATGCTGGCCATATCGGGAAGGTATCACCACACAGCAACAACCCCGAGAACCTTGACAATCTCTTGACAAGGCGTTCTCGGGGCCGTTTTAACCATCTGACCTGCAGTTATCGGTGGAGCTGCCGGGAATTGAACCCGGGTCCTACGGCATTCCCTCAAGACTTCTCCGTGCGCAGTTCGCTATGTCTCTACTTGGATCTCTCGGTCTCGCGAACAAGCCGTGATGACGATCCCAGTCGCTGTTTGATGTCCCCATATGTCCCGCGACCGGACGTACAGGTTTGTCCCTCTAGCTGATGCCAGGGTCCGGGCCGAGGGCGCTCCCGGTCTGACAGACACGCAGTCGCTTAGGCAGCGAGGGCGTAGTCGCGCTGATTGGAATCGGCGCTTAATTGGTTGCAACGACGCTTACGGTGGTCATTTGCCTGCACCGGCACGCTTCCCTTGATTCGATGCGCGAAGTCGAAACCGATCAGCCCCTCGCACCCCTGCTGAATTCCAGCAAGACATCCCATCATACCTGGGACTGCAACACGGTCCAGCGATTATTTCATCCCGACCCGATCACATGACGTAATTGAGATGTTCGACGATGCGATCCCCCACCTCGGTGTCGCCCTCGATGTCGATGGCCGACGAGCGGGCGGCGGTCAGCGGCCGACCGCCGCAGATCCGGGTGAACTGCAGTCCGTCGGTTCGGATCGTCACCGTCGGCTGGGCGGCACCGAAATCGTCGACCACGGCGGCCCGGCCGTCGACGGCGATACAGATGGTGCGCGCCATCGGCCCGGTCAACTCGATCGCGACCCGGGAGCCGGCGGGTGCCTTGCCCAGCTTGCCGACGACGAAGCCCATGGTGGCCGCCATCTCGTCGAGGACCAACCGAGGCTCGGGGCCGGACAGCTCCTCATCGCTGGACGGCCGCAGGATCGCCTCGCGGATGTCTTGCTCGTGCATCCAGCAGTCGAACACCCGGATTCGCATGAACCGCCCGTAGGTCGCCTGCCCGGCGGGTGTCATGGCCGGTGCGTTCCAGTCCGCCTCACTCATCGCCTCCAACATCGAGCGTCGCTCACCCGTTACCGCCCGAAACCGCGTCAAGAGATCGGCGCCGGTGCCGCCGCGCAGATGTCGCACCCAGCACTCGTTCATCTCGGCGACGCCGTTGCGGACGTGCCCCAGCGTCGCGACATCGACATCGCTGCCGGGGGTCGGCGCGCCACCGAGCATCGATTCGGTACCGATGATGTGGGCGACGACGTCGTACACGCACCACCCCGGCAGCGATGTCGGCGCCTGCCACCGTGGCTCCGACAGACCCGCCACCAGACGGTCGATGGCTGCCCAGGACTCGAAAAGGCCTGAGAGAACATCGAATTTGTCGAGCACGGCGACAGGACGGGACGGGCAGGTCATGGCAGTGATGCTAACGCGCGCAGCACCACGTGACCTGAGAACTCAGCCGACCGCGATCATCGCGACCGCGGCGAGCGCCAACACCATGCCGACAGCCTGCCAGCGGGTCACCCGCTCCTTGAGCACCACCATCGCCAGTCCCACCGTGGCAGCCGGGTACAACGAGATCAGCACACTGCCCAGCGACAACAACGACGCATGCAGGGCCAGCAGCATCGCCACATTCGAGATCGTGTCGATGACGCCCGCCGCCAGCGCCAACTTCAACGGAAGTCCCGTCGGCAGGCGCAGGTTCCGGCTGGCCAGCGCGATGATGACGATCAGCAGGCTCGCCGAGATTCTTGCGAACAACAGCGGCCACAGGTTTGCCTCGGCCGGCGCCTGGTGGATGAGGACGAAGTTCAGCCCGAAGGCCAGCCCGGAGACGACCGTCAGCACGGCCACCTTCTTGGTGAACCGATGCGGCGAGACATCGTCGTCGTCGGCATCGCGGCTGACCAGATACACCGCCAAGAGCGCGATCCCGATGCCGATGTCGGCCACCAACGTGGGCCGCTCCCCCATCGCGATACCGACGCCGACGGGCACGGCGGCCACCAGGATCGCAGTCAGCGGCGACACCACCGAGATGGGCCCCGACGCCAGTGCCGCGTAGAACCACCACACCCCGAACGCCTGGCTTACACCGCACACCGCGCCCCAGAAGATCGCCGGGCCCGTGATGTCGCCACCGACGATGACCGCCAGTATCCCGAGCAACACCATCGCCACCGGGTAGGACACCAGTACGACTCGCAGCGCCGGCACCCGCCGTGACGCGATACCGCCGACGAAATCGCTGATCCCGTAGCCGAACGCGGACAACAGGGCGAGCGCCGCAGCGATCAGGATATGCCCTTGTTCCGCCGACCCAGTTCGCGGATGATCTCGCGGTCGGCGTCGCGCTTGGCCATATCCTGCCGTTTGTCGTGTGCCTGCTTACCGCGGGCCAGCGCCAGCTCGACCTTGACCTTGCCCTCGATGAAGTACAGCGACAGCGGCACCAGCGTCAGGTTGCCGTCCTGCAGCTTGCCGATCAGGTTGTCGATCTCTCTGCGATGCAGGAGCAGCTTGCGGTTGCGCCGCACCGCGTGGTTGGTCCAGGTGCCGTGGTGATACTCCGGGATGTGCAGGTTGCGCAGCCAGATCTCGCCGTCGTCGACCGTCGCGAACGCGTCAGCCATCGACGCCTGGCCCTCACGCAGGCTCTTCACCTCGGTACCGACCAGCGCCACCCCGGCCTCGTAGACGTCGAGGATGGTGTAGTTGTGCCGAGCCTTCCGGTTGCTCGCCACGATCTGCTTCTTGGTGGGATCCGGCTTCTTGACGGCCCCCTGTTTGGCCTTGGCCATCACTTACCTTCGCACGTACAGGCGCAGCGTCACGTAAGACGTCACACCCGCCATCGCCACGCCCACACCGAACAGGATGGGCGAAATGTAGAGGATGTCGGCGTAGTCGATCCGCGCGACGAGATTGGCTTGATAGAACTGGTTGAGCGCCTTCTCTAGGAACAACGCGCGCACCACGATCAATCCCACGATCGCGATGATGACGCCCGCCGTTGCCGCGACCACCGCCTCCAATAGGAACGGCAGCTGCGTGTACCAGCGGCTGGCGCCGACCAGTCGCATGATGCCGATCTCGGTGCGTCTGGTGTAGGCCGCCACCTGAACCATGTTGGCGATCAACAGGACCGCGCCGACAGCCTGGACCAGCGCCACCGCGAACGCGGCGGCGGACAGTCCGTCCAGGACCGCGAACAACCGATCGATGAGATCCTTCTGGTTGAGCACGTTGAGCACGCCGGGCTGCCCGGTCATCGCCTGATCGAAATCCTTGTGCTGCTCGGGATTGTCCAGCTTGACGATGAACGACGCCGGGAACGAATCCTTGCCCGCGACATCTTTGTACTGCGGGAACTTCTTGATCGCGTCGTTGTACGCGTCGTCGCGGTTCAGGAACCGCACCGACTTCACGTCGTCGCGGCCCTCGATCTGAGCGCGCAGCGCCTTACAGGGGTCCGAATCGCACGTCAGATCGTTGGCCGACACGTCGTTGGTGAGGAACACCTGGGTCTCGACGCGGTCCAGATAGATGTTGCGGGAGTGGTCGGCCAGCCGTACGACAAGCAGGCCACCACCGAACAATCCGATGGAAATCGCGGTCGTCAAGATCATCGCGACCGTCATGGTGACGTTGCGACGGAGGCCGGTGACGACCTCGTTGAGCAGGAAGCCAAAACGCACTTATCGATCCATTCCGTAGACGCCGCGCTGCTCGTCGCGGACCAGGCGGCCCAGCGACAGTTCGACCACGCGCTGGCGCATCGAGTCGACGATGTGATGGTCATGGGTGGCCATCAGGACCGTGGTTCCGGTCCGGTTGATCCGCTCCAGCAGATCCATGATGTCTTTGCTCGTGTCGGGGTCCAGGTTTCCCGTCGGCTCGTCGGCCAGCAGCACCAGCGGCCGGTTTACGAACGCCCGGGCGATCGCGACGCGCTGCTGTTCACCGCCGGACAGTTCGCCGGGCAGCCGGTTGGCCTTCCCGGACAGGCCGACCATTTCCAGGACATCGGGAACCACCCGGTTGATGGTGTCGGCCCGTTTACCGATCACCTCCAATGCGAACGCGACGTTCTCGAACACGTTCTTCTGCTGCAGCAGCCGGAAGTCCTGGAACACACAGCCCAGCACCTGACGCAGGCTCGGGATATGCCGCCCGGAGAGCTTGTTGACATGGAACTTGGAAACCCGGACATCACCGGAGGACGGATGCTCTTCGGCCAGCAGCAGGCGCATGAAGGTGGATTTGCCAGAGCCCGACGGGCCGATGAGAAAGACGAACTCACCCTTGTCGATCTTGACGCTCACATTGTCGAGCGCTGGACGTGCCGACTGTTTGTACTGCTTGGTCACGTTGTCGAGGGTGATCATCACGGCACGCCAGTGTAGCGGTGGAGCGCCACTGCCCTCGGCACGCTAGGGGAACAGGGGTGGCGGCTGTGTCGTCGGAGCAGTCGTCGGCGCCAGCCCGGGGAGGCCAGGGATCCCAGGTGCCGGGATCGGAGTGCCCGACCGGTTCGGCACGCTCGACGGCGCCGGGGACGGACCTGTCTGGGCGCCAGGGGTCGGCGCACCGGTGATCGTCGTCGGCGGAAGCGGCCCAGCACCGTCGGGATCGACGACTGTGGTCGGTGCCAGGCCCGGTGACGTCGGCGTGGTCGGCGTCGGCTCGGCCGGGCTGGTGGTCTCCGTTATCTCGGTCGGCGTCGTCTCGGTGGTCGGCGTCGGAGTGACGGTGCGATACACGGTCCGCGGCGCCTGCTCGACCTGCGTGCGTGGCACCCACGTGAAATCGGGATCGGGCACGAAACCCGGCGGCACCACCTGGCTCGCGGGCACCTGGGCCGGCTCGGGCGCCGGCTGGTAGGTGTTCTGGAGCCACGCGATGACGATGAACGCGACGATCAGCGCAGCTGTCGAGGTGCGGATCCGGCCGTTGATGATGTAACCCGGCCACCCGCGGTCCGTGCGTTTGCGCGTCACCCAATTCCAGAACGTCATGTGGGGTCGTCCATCGGCTTGGGTTCGGCAGGCTTGCTCACCGTCGCCGTGCTCGCAATGGTGTTGACCACAGGAGCCGTGTCGGTCGAGGTGACGACACCAGCCCTGATCAGCCCGGCGATCACCAGCACCCGAAGCCGTCGGCCGACCTCGAACTGTTTACCGGGCAGCGTGCGCGCCACCATCCGCAGGTTCACGGTGTCGAGCTCGATACTCTCGACGCCCATCAGCTGCGGAGCGTCCAGCAGCAACTCGCGCAGACTGCTGTCCTTCATGGCGGTCTCACTGACCCCTTGCAGCACGTCGTTGACCATGGTGAGGTCAGCGCTGGTCGGCACCGGGATGTCGATGACCGCGCGAGCCCAGTCCTTCGACAGGTTCATCGTCTTGACGATCTGGCCGTTGGGGATCGTGAACACCTCCCCGTCGCTGGACCGCAGCTTGGTGACGCGAAGGGTGACGTCTTCGACGGTGCCCTCCGCCGGTGCGGCGATGCCGGCCACGGTCAGCGCCACCAGGTCACCGAAGCCGTACTGCTTCTCGGTGATGACGAAGAACCCCGACAGCAGGTCCTGAACGACCCGCTGCGCACCGAAGCCCAGCGCGGCGCCCAGCACCGCGGCCGGGGCCACCAGGGATCCGACCGGAATCTCCAACTCTTTGGTGATATCCATCCCGACGACCACGAACAACACTGCGATCGACACCCACGAGATGACCGAGGCGACAGCTTGGCGGTGCTTGGCACTCTCGGTGCGAACCAGCTGATCGCTTTCCTGGAAGTCGGCGTCGATACGCCGGGTGATCTTCTGGGCGGCCCAGCTGATGAACCGCGCGGCCAGCACGGCGAAGATGATGAGCAGGACGATCCTGAGGCCGTGGGTGAGAATCCACTCCCCGATGCCTCCGCGCCAGAAGTCATGCCAGCGCGACGTCACCGAAAACGCCAGGGAGGTGTTATTCGTCGTCATCACGTCGGTTGCGCCAGCGGATTCCCGCCTCGAGGAATCCGTCGATGTCCCCGTCCAGTACCGCCGACGGATTCCCGACCTCGAACTCGGTGCGCAGGTCCTTCACCATTTGGTAGGGGTGCAGAACGTAGGAACGCATCTGGTTACCCCAGGAGCTGCCGCCGTCGCCCTTGAGCGCGTCCATTTCCGCCCGCTCTTCTAAACGCTTCCGTTCCAACAACTTTGCCTGCAGAACGCGCATTGCCGAGACCTTGTTCTGCAACTGCGACTTCTCGTTCTGGCAGGTCACCACGATACCGGTGGGAATGTGGGTGAGCCGCACCGCGGAGTCGGTGGTGTTGACCGACTGGCCGCCGGGCCCACTGGAGCGGTAGACGTCGACGCGCACGTCGCCCTCGGGGATCTCGATGTGATCGGCAGTGTCCACCACGGGCAGGACCTCGACATCGGCGAACGACGTCTGACGCCGGCTCTGGTTGTCGAACGGACTGATCCGGACCAGCCGGTGGGTGCCCTGCTCCACCGAGAGCGTGCCGTAGGCGTAAGGCGCATGCACCGCGAAGGTGGCGCTCTTGATACCCGCCTCCTCGGCGTAGGAGGTGTCGAAGACCTCGACCTTGTAATCGTGCTTCTCGGCCCAACGGATGTACATCCGCATCAGCATCTCGGCCCAGTCGGCAGCATCGACCCCGCCGGCTCCCGACCGGATGGTGACGACGGCCTCGCGTTCGTCATATTCACCGGAGAGCAGCGTCCGCACTTCGAGGGTCTCGATCTCGTCGCGCAGCGCCAACCGCTCGGCATCGGCCTCGGCGACTTCCTGGTCGCCCTCCTCGACGGCCAGCTCGTAGAGCACCGGAAGATCGTCGAGCCGCTGACGCAGACCCTCGACTCGGCGCAGCTCGCTCTGGGCGTGGGACAGCTCGCTGGTGACCTTCTGCGCGTTCGCCTGGTCATCCCACAGCGACGGGTCGGAGGCTTCGTGTTCGAGCTTCTCGATCTTCCCCCGCAGACCGTCGATATCGAGCACCCGCTCCACCGTCGTCAAAGTGGTGTCAAGTGCGTCGAGATCTGCCTGAAGGTCGGGGTCCACGGCTGTTCACGTTACCGTCGGCCGCTTCGGTTGTAGTCATCGGCAGCTGCTACGCAGGGCATTTACCGGCGAGTAGTGCAGAGCGGCCCTAACATCACACAGGTAACCGATATGTGTAGTACGCCAATCAGCCAGCCTCGCCGGTCCAGCCCGAAGACCGGCCAGCGAGGCGTTGGTCTTCTACGCGGTCAGCCTCTCCCTGCCCTTGTAATGCCGGAATGCTTCCGCGACAGCCCCTTGCGCGCGTTCCGGCATCGACAGAAAGTGCTCCCTTCATGTCCCAGATGCGCCCTTACTACGTGGCGATCGTCGGCTCAGGACCCTCCGGATACTTCGCCGCCGCATCACTGCTGAAAGCCGCAGACGCCCCAGATGCCGTGCGCGATGTGCGCGTCGACATGCTGGAGATGTTGCCGACGCCGTGGGGGCTGGTGCGGTCCGGGGTTGCCCCTGATCACCCGAAGATCAAGTCGATCAGCAGTCAGTTCGAGAAGACCTCTCTCGACCCTCGGTTCCGGTTCTTCGGCAACATCACCGTCGGCGAACATGTGCAGACCGCCGAACTCGCCGACCGGTACGACGCCGTCGTGTATGCCGTTGGGGCGCAATCGGATCGCCCGCTGAGCATCCCCGGCGAAGATCTTCCCGGCAGCGTTGCCGCGGTCGACTTCGTCGGCTGGTACAACGCGCATCCGCATTTCGAAGGGATCGACCCGGACCTGTCCGGTGGCCGCGCGATCGTCGTCGGCAACGGCAATGTGGCGCTCGACGTGGCCAGGATTCTGGTGACCGACCCGAAAGCCCTGGCCGCCACCGATATCGCCGATCACGCATTGGAGTCGCTGCACCGCCGCAGAGTCGACGAGGTCGTCGTGATCGGACGTCGCGGGCCGCTTCAGGCCACCTTCACGACGCTGGAGTTGCGCGAACTCGGGGACCTGGACGGCATGGCGAATGTCGACGTGATCATCGACCCCACCGACTTCGCCGATATCACCGACGCCGACCTGGATGCGGTCCCCAAAGGCGTCCGGCAGAACTTCAAGGTGCTGCGGGGCTATTCCGGACGGGAAACCACACCCGGCAATCGACGGATCGTCTTCCGGTTCCGCACGTCACCGATCGAGATCAAGGGCGACGGCAAGGTCGAGTCGATTGTGTTGGGCAGCAACGAACTGGTCAGTGACAACGGCCGGGTCGTCGCCAAGGACACCGGCATTCGCGAGGAACTGCCGGCGCAGTTGGTGGTCCGGGCGGTCGGCTATCGCGGGGTGCCGACGCCGGGCCTGCCGTTCGACGATGGCTCCGGCACCATTCCGCATACCGACGGCCGCGTCGCCGACCGCGAGAACGAGTACGTCGTCGGCTGGATCAAACGCGGCCCGTCAGGCGTCATCGGCAGCAACAAAAAGGACTCGCAGGCCACCGTGGAGACCCTGCTGATCGACCTGGCCGGCGCGAACCTGGCCGACCGCGAGTCGGAGTACGCACAGAACCTGGTCGAGTGGCTGCTGTCGCGGCAGCCACTGCTGATCACCGATGACCACTGGGCACTCATCGATGCGCACGAGCGGACCACCGGCGAGCCACACGGTCGGCCCCGGGTCAAGCTGACGAGTGTGGCGGACCTACTGCGGATCGGACACGGCTGAGCTCAGAACGAGCGAACAGGCGTGCACCGGGTCAATCTCAGTCGCGCGCCGGCGGCGTCACCGAGTCGGCTTGGATCGTGACGATGACGCGGGTCTCCGGCTGGCCGGTGAAATTCGGATAATCGATGCCGAGGTACTTCTGCGAGATTTCGTTGATGCTGTCCAGACCGCCCTCGGTGCTCATGGAGACCACCCGGCCGCGGATCGCGTAGAAACGGAAGACGTTGTCGGGATCGACGACGTTGACCGCGACCCTGGGGTCGCGGGCGAAGTTCTTGGCCTTCTGATGTCCGTCGACGATGTTGATCACGACGTTCTCGCCGTCGGTGGTGACCCACGTCTGAGTCAGCTGCGGCGATCCGTTGGGCATCAACGTCGCGACGAAGCACGGGCTGGGCTTGCGCAGCAGGTCGATCAGGCCGTCGGGAAGTGGCACTGGCATGGGGCTCCTTTAATACGTCTGCGGCTCAGGCGGTGCGAAGTCCCACCGGTCGGGATTCTTAGGCGAATAGACCACGGGGATCAGCGCGCCGATGGTCGGCCACTGGTCGACGTCCACAGCCATGCGCTGATAGACCACATGCTCGGTGAGGGTCGGCCCGGTGATGACTCCGGAGATGGTGACGAACTGTTGGCCCTCGGCGTCGGGGCGTGGGCTGACACCGGTGACCAGCAATGTGCCGGGCGCAGCGGCGGATCCTTGCCGAGGACCGCGGCGCATGAAGCGCGGTCCGATCAACAACACCAATGCACCGACCAGCAGCAGCAACATCGCGAATTCCCACACCGGACCCATGGTAGGACTGCTGCCATGAACAATGTCGCGCAGACAGCCATCCAAGACGATCTGGCATTGGCCCTTGACCTCGCCGCACGCGCGGACGCCCTGACCATGGACCGTTTCGGAGCGCTGGATCTGCGGATCGACACCAAACCGGACCTGACCCCGGTCACCGATGCCGACAGCTCGACGGAGATCCACTTACGCGACACGCTCGCGCGGTTGCGGCCCGACGACGAGATCTTCGGCGAAGAGTTCGGCGGGACACCGTCTTTCCGAGGCCGCCAATGGGTTCTCGATCCGATCGACGGCACCAAGAATTTCGTCCGCGGAGTCCCGGTGTGGTGCACGTTGATCGCGCTGCTGCAGGACGGGGTGCCCGTGGTCGGTGTGGTCAGCGCGCCCGCACTGAGTCGTCGATGGTGGGCCGGACAGGGCGAAGGCGCGTGGGGGTCCTTCGATGGAGGCCCCGCGCGACGGCTTTCGGTATCCGGGGTGGCCGATATCGCGTCGGCGAGCCTCTCGTTCTCCGACCTGACGGGCTGGGAGGACCGGCGCGAGAAGTTCATCGCGCTCATCGGCGAGGTGTGGCGCGTACGAGCCTATGGCGACTTCTGGTCCTACTGCCTGCTGGCCGAAGGCGCCGTCGACATCGTCGCCGAGCCGGAGGTGAAGCTGTGGGATCTGGCTCCCCTGGACCTGCTGGTGCGTGAGGCCGGCGGCACGTTCACCAGCGTCGACGGCCGGCCGGGACCGCATGGCGGGAGCGCACTCGCCACCAACGGACTGGTGCATGACCAGGTGTTGAGCCGGCTCGCCTAGGTGTGAGCTGTTCAACAGTATCTTCGTACCTTACTCTGGAGTAAGGTACGAAGAGACTGCTCCCCTACATTGAGGCTGCTGACATGACCAACACCCGCGAAAGCGCCGTCGGACTGCAGAAGCACAAGCGCACTTCCGTCGATATCGGAATCGCCTTGCTCACTCCGCTTGTCGGCCAAGAATTCCTGGACCGCTACAACCTGCGCGACCCGCTACACCGAGGACTGCGCTACGGCGTGAAGAACGGGTTCTCGGTGGCCGCCGCGACCAGCCGCCAGTTCAAGCGGGTCCAGGCCTTGAGCGGTAAGGCTCCGACCCGGCTGAAGTCAAGTGGCGCAGACTATTTCGACCTCACCCCGGACGACGACCAGAAGATGATCCTGGAGACCGTCCAAGAGTTCGCCGAAGAGATCCTGCGCCCCGCCGCACATGACGCGGACGACGCAGCGACCTATCCGGCCGGCCTGATCGCCAAGGCAGCCGAACTCGGCGTCACCGCGATCAACGTGCCCGAGGATTTCGACGGTATCGCCGAGCACCGCAGCACAGTCACCAATGCGCTGGTCGCCGAAGCCCTGGCCTACGGCGACATGGGGCTGGCGTTGCCGATCCTCGCCCCCGGCGGCGTCGCCTCCGCATTGACCCACTGGGGAAGCGCCGATCAGCAGGCCACCTACCTGAAGGAATTCGCCGGCGAGAATGTGCCGCAGGCCTGCCTGGCGATCGCCGAACCCCATGCGCTCTTCGATCCCACCGCATTGAAGACCACCGCGGTGCGCACTCCGAGCGGGTATCGGCTCGACGGCGTCAAGTCGCTGGTGCCTGCCGCGGCGGATGCCGAATTGTTCATCATCGCAGCACAACTCAACGGCAAGCCGGCCATGTTCATCGTGGAGGCCTCCTCCGCCGGTGTGACGGTCAAGCCCGATCCCAGCATGGGAATCCGGGCCGCCGCCCTCGGCCGGATCGAACTCGACAAGGTCACCGTGCCCGTGTCTGCACGACTCGGCGAGGACGGGGCGAGCGAGGCCGATTACGCCCAGAACTACTCCGAGGCGATCGCGTTGTCTCGGCTGGGCTGGGCGGCGCTGGCCGTCGGCACCTCCCACGCGGTGCTCGATTACGTCATCCCCTACGTCAAGGAACGCGAGGCGTTCGGCGAGCCGGTCGCCCGACGCCAGTCGGTAGCGTTCATGTGCGCCAACATCGCCATCGAACTAGACGGTCTGCGCCTGATCACCTGGCGCGGAGCCGCCCGCGCCGAACAGGGCCTGCCGTTCGCCAGGGAGGCCGCCCTGGCGAAGCGGCTCGGCACCGACAAGGGCATGCAGATCGGTCTGGACGGCGTCCAACTGCTCGGCGGCCATGGATTTACCAAGGAACATCCGGTCGAGCGGTGGTATCGCGATCTGCGGGCCATCGGTATCGCCGAGGGAGTGGTGGTGCTCTGATGACAATCAATCTGGAAATGCCGAAGAAACTGCAGGCTGTCATCGAAAAGGCGCATCAGGGCGCCGCCGAGATGCTGCGGCCCATCTCGCGCAAGTACGACCTCAAGGAACACGCCTACCCTGTCGAACTCGACACGCTGGCCACGCTGTTCGAGGGCATGTCGGAGGCGAAGACCATCTCGTTCGCGGGCGCTGAGGCCTTCCGCGACAGTGCAGACTCCGGTGGCGAGAAGGCAAACATCAACGGCGGCAACATGTCCGCGGTGGTGAATGTGACCGAGATCAGCTGGGGCGACGTCGCGCTGATGCTGTCGGTGCCCTACCAGGGCCTCGGTAATGCGGCCATCTCCGGCGTGGCGACCGACGAACAACTGGAACGCCTGGGCAAGGTGTGGGCGGCGATGGCCATCACCGAGCCGAGCTTCGGTTCCGACTCGGCCGCCGTGGCGACCACCGCGAAGCTCGACGGTGACGAGTACGTGATCAACGGCGAGAAGATCTTCGTCACCGCCGGCTCGCGCGCCACCCATATCGTGGTCTGGGCCACATTGGACAAGTCCCTGGGCCGAGCAGCGATCAAATCGTTCGTGGTGCCGCGCGAACACCCCGGCGTCACCGTGGAACGGCTCGAACACAAGCTGGGCATCAAGGCCTCCGATACCGCGGTCATCCGGTTCGACAACGTGCGCATCCCGAAAGAGAACCTGCTCGGCAGCCCAGAGATCCAGGTGGAGAAGGGTTTTGCCGGGGTGATGGAGACCTTCGACAACACCCGGCCGGTCGTCGCCGCGATGGCTGTCGGCATCGCCCGTGCCGCACTGGAGGAGCTCCGCGCCATCCTCACCGACGCGGGTATCGAGATCTCCTACGACAAGCCGTCCCACGCGCAGAGCGCACCCGCAGCCGAGTTCCTCCGCATGGAGGCCGATTGGGAGGCGGGTTACCTGCTGACCGTACGCTCGGCGTGGCAAGCCGACAACAACATCCCGAACTCCAAGGAAGCGTCGATGGGCAAGGCCAAGGCGGCGCGGGTGGCCAGCGATATCACCCTCAAAGCAGTCGAGATGGCCGGCACGACAGGCTATTCCGAGCAGACGCTGCTGGAGAAGTGGAGTCGCGACTCGAAGATCCTCGACATCTTCGAGGGCACACAGCAGATCCAGCAGCTGGTGGTCGCTCGCCGGCTGCTCGGCCTGTCGTCGGCCGAGCTCAAGTAGCTTCGGCCGAAACGCCCAACACCACCCATCGGATCGTGTTGTCGAATACCTCGACGAACACATCCGGCGACTCACCGCCCGCCGCGATCTCCGCTCCCGCCAGGCTGATCGTCGTGTGCACGAGTACCCGGCAGCAGTTGCGGGCCAGCTCGGCTGGGACCCCGGCCCGCAGTAGCACGTGCAGTAGTCGATCCACATAGGCCGCGATCGGCTCGCGGTCGTCGAACGTCATCAATGCCGACAAGTGCGGATGCGCCAGCAGGGCGGCGCGGACGGAATGGCACCACCGCACTGCGCTCTCCTGCCAGGTGTCGGCCTCGACGAACTCCAGCCGCAGCGCGGCGAAGTGGCGGGCCACGAGTTCGCGAATCAGCTGATCCTGGTTCCCGACCTGCTGGTACAGCGTTTTGGTCGAGCAATGCAGCTCGGCGGCAAGCCGTCGCGCGTTGATCCCGGCGATCCCCTCCTCGTCGAGCAGGGTCAGCGCACGCGCGTAGATCGCGTCAGCGGGAGTCGTCGACCTGGCCATCGTCAGCACCGTACGTGATACGTTACGGAAAACACGGTTTTCCAGGAGGCGGATACATGGGACTTCGCGGCGAAGCAGCCATCGTCGGATTCACCGAACTCCCGCCCACCCGGACCCCGGCCGAGCCGTTGACGTTCACTCTGGAGCAATGGGCCACCCTCAGCGCTGCGGCGCTGGCCGATGCGGGGATCTCGGCGACCGAGGTCGACGGAATCGTATGCAGCCCGCTGATGGAGTCGGAGATCTTCGTCCCCTCCACGATCGCCGAATATCTGGGTATCCCGGCCAATTTCGCAGAGTTCGTCGACCTCGGGGGCGCGACCGCAGCGGCGATGGTGTGGCGGGCGGCCGCGGCGGTCGAACTCGGCATCTGCAATGCCGTGCTGTGCACCATCCCGGCTCAGTACATGACGCCGTCCTCGGACAAGAAGCCGAAGGCCTACGGCGACGCGTTGTATTTCGGCGCATCCAGTAATCAGTACGGCTCACCACAAGCCGAGTTCGAGATTCCCTACGGCAATCTCGGCCAGAACGGTCCGTACGGTCAGGTCGCCCGACGGTACGGCGCCACCTACGGCTACGACGAGCGGGCGATGGCGAAAATCGCTGTGGATCAACGGGTTAACGCCAACCACACCGAGGGTGCGGTCTGGCACGATACGCCGATCACGATCGAGGACGTCCTGGCCAGCCCGATGATCGCCGATCCGCTGCACCGCCTCGAGATCGTGATGCCTTGTTTCGGGGGCGCGTCCGTGGTGGTCGCCAATGCCGACCTGGCTCGCAAGTCGCGCAACCGACCGGTCTGGGTCACCGGGTTCGGCGAGCACGTGCCGTACAAGACGCCGACGTACGCCGAAGACCTGCTGGCGACGCCGATCACCAAGGCGGCTGACGGCGCATTCGCGATGGCCGGTATCACCCGGGCCGATATCGATATCGCCTCGATCTACGACTGCTACACCATCACCGTGCTGCTGAGTCTGGAAGACGCCGGGTTCTGCGAGAAGGGCAAGGGGATGGAGTTCGTCGCATCGCACGACCTGACCTTTCGCGGCGATTTCCCGTTGAATACCGCCGGCGGACAACTGGGTTACGGTCAGGCCGGGAACGCCGGTGGTATGCACCACGTCTGCGACGCCACCCGGCAGTTGATGGGCCGTGCGGGTGCGGCACAGGTGGCAGATGCCCACCGGGCGTTCGTCTCCGGCAACGGAGGAATCCTGAGCGAACAGACCACATTGATCCTCCAGGGCGATTGAGGACGAAATGACCACTGCAGAGTTCGAAAAGCCCATGCCGGTCAAGACACCGGTCAGCGCCCCGTTCTGGGATGCCTTGGCGCAGCACACCATCCGTATCCAGTATTCACCGTCGCTGGGCCGGTACGTCTTCTATCCCAGGATTCTGGCCCCGCGCACGCTGGCCGACGACCTGGAGTGGCGGGAGATCTCCGGTACCGGGACTCTGTACACCTTCACCATCGCGATGAAGCCGGTGTCACCCCACTTCGCCGCCGACGTACCGCAGCTGCTGGCCGTCGTGCAGTGGGACGAGGGACCGCGGTTCAGCACCGAGATGGTGAACGTCGACCCGGCCGATCTGACGATCGGGATGCGCGTGCGGCCGGTCTTCTTCGACTATCCCGAGCACGACGTCACCCTGCTGCGCTACGAACCGGACCCGGCCGGCTGATGACCAGTCACCGGGCGACCTGCCCGCTGTGTGAAGCGATGTGCGGACTGCGCGTCGAAACCCACGGCGACACGGTGACCAGCATCCGGGGCAACCCCGACGATGTCTGGTCGCAGGGCCATCTGTGCCCCAAAGGGACCTCGCTTGGCCATCTGCACGACGATCCGAATCGGTTGCGAATTCCGTTGGTGCGCGACGCATCCGGCGGACACGTACCGGTCGGCTGGGATGACGCCTTCGCCGAGACCGAGAAGGTCCTGCGTCCGGTCATCGACCGGTTCGGCGCCAAGGCTTTCACGGTGTACGTGGGGAACCCGGTGGCGCACAACCTGGCGCTCGAGAGCTATATCGGCGCCTTGGTCGGCTTTGCCGGGGCGGCCGGCATGCCGGCCTACTATTCGCCGGGCACCGTGGACCAGTGGCCGCTCAACGTGGTCGGCACTCTGTTGTTCGGGGGCATGTGGAACGCGCCCATTCCCGATCTCGACCGAACCGACCATCTGATCATCCTGGGCGCCAACCCTTCTGCATCCCAGGGATCGATGCTCTCGGCGCCGGATGTGATGGGCAAGCTGGCTGCGATCCGGCACCGTGGCGGCAAGGTTGTCGTCGTCGATCCGCGGCGCACCCTGACCGCGCAACGGGCCAGCGAGTGGGTGCCCATCCAACCCGGTACCGACGCCCTGGTGTTGTTCGCGATCCTGAACACCCTCGCCGAGATCGGTGGAGTTCGCCGCCCGACCCACCTGGCCGGGCGAATCCTCGGCCTCGACGAGGTGATCGCGATGGCTGAGCCCTTCTCCCCCGAGCGGGTGGCTGGCCCCAGCGGTATTCCGGCCGTCGAGATCCGGCGACTGGCGTCGGAGTTGGCGAGCGCGGAAAACCCTGTGCTCTATAGCCGAATTGGCACCTGCACACAGGAATTCGGCACTTTGGCCACCTGGCTGGTCTTCGTCCTCAATGCCGCTCTCGGGGCCATCGATCGCCGCGGTGGTGCGGTTTTCGCCAAGGCCGCGGTGTGGTCACCGATGTTCATGAAACCACCCGACCAGACCGGCGAGGGCTGGGAATACGGACGCTACCGCAGCCGCGTGCGTGGCGCGCACGAGGTGCTCGGCCAGTTCCCCGTCAGCTGTCTGGCCGAGGAGATCGACACCCCGGGCGACGGTCAGATCCGCGCACTTGTCACCGTCGCGGGCAACCCGGTGATCTCCGCACCGGCGGCGGGCCGGCTGGACGCCGCGCTGGCCGGGCTGGACGCGATGATCGCGGTGGATAATTGGCTCAACGAAACCACCAGACACGCGCATGTCATTCTGCCCGGCCTCTCACCGCTGGAACGTCCACATTTCGATGACCTGTACTGGATGTATTCACTTGCATCATGTGTCAAATGGTCGGAACCGGTCTTCGCACCCACCGCAGACCGGCCCGCCGAGTGGGAGATACTGCTGCGGCTGGCCGGCGCGGTGGTGGGTATCCCAGTACCGGAGGTGGACACCGCAGGTCTGGACGACCTCTACACGAGCGGGCTGGTCGCCAGCATCTGCAGCACGTCCGGTACTCCCTTGACCGGTCGCGATCCGGCTCAGGTGATCG
This sequence comes from Mycolicibacterium komossense, assembly GCF_025822605.1. Lineage (GTDB taxonomy): Bacteria > Actinomycetota > Actinomycetes > Mycobacteriales > Mycobacteriaceae > Mycobacterium > Mycobacterium komossense. The sequence goes on from NZ_JACKTY010000039.1 coordinate 104,245, forward strand.
CCGCGCTTCGCGGGCGCGGCCCCGAACGGTTGGCTGATCTGGGCATCAGGCTCGGTCCGTGGGGTGACGACCTGGGCCGGCGTCGCGGCGGCCTCACCCTGGACACGGTACGAACACATCAGAACGGACTGCGGTTGGCCGAACTCGAGGGCGGCCGACTCGATGAGACGGTGACCACGCCCTCGGGGAAGATCGAGCTGGTGCACCCGATGCTGACCGCCGACATTCCCCGGCTGCTGGCCCGAATCGACCGGGCCGCCGAGGATCTCGTGCTGACCAGCCGCAGGCATCTGCGGTCGAACAACTCGTGGCTTCATAACGTGCCGGCCCTGATGCGGGGCAAGGAGCGCTGCACGCTGCTGGTGCATCCCGACGATGCCGCCCGGCTGGGGCTGGTCGATGGCGAAATGGCCGACGTCTCGACGACAGAAGGATCGGTATCGGTGCTCACCGAGGTGTCCGACGAGATGAAACCCGGGGTGGCGTCACTGCCCCACGGCTGGGGGCACGGCCGCGACGGCACCAGCCTCGATATCGCCAATTCTCATCCCGGGGTGAACTCGAATCTGCTCAATCCCGCTGGGCTGATCGATGTTCCGAGTAACACCCAGGTGGTCAACGGAGTTCCGTGCGAGGTCCGTCCGAACACCCCCGCATAGGCAAACCCGATCACCTCCGCCTCGACGGTGTCAGACGCAGACAGCCGTTAGCTCCGATCGGGTCTGCTTACCGAGATCGATATCGGCCACGGCGAGGTTCTCCTGCAAGTGCGATACCGAGGACGTGCCCGGTATCAGGAGCACATTCGGCGCCACGCTTAGTGTCCAGGCCAGGGCGATCTGTGCCGGGGTGCGTCCCAAGTCCGCCGCCACCCGCCGCACGATCGCGTTGCCCAACACTGGGTTGTCTTGGGCGAAAGCCGATCCCAGCGGAAAGAAGGGGACGAAGGCGATCTCGTGCTCGGTGCATTCGTCGAGCACCGATTGCGATGCCCGGTCGGCGAGATTGTACGGATTCTGCACACAGACGATTTCGGTGCGGGCCATCGCGTGTTGTAGATGAGTCAGATCGATACTGCTCAACCCGATCCCCCCGATCAAGCCCTCCTCGCGAGCCCTGATCATCACATCCAGTTGCCGATCGAACAGCTCATCGGGTTCGTCACTGTCCATCAGCCGCAGGTTGACCGCCGCCAGCTGTTCGACGCCGAGGGTGCGCAGGTTCGCTTCGATGTCCTTGCGCAGGTCCGCAGGATCCGCGACGGGCAGCCACGCCCCGGTGTCGTCTCGTCGGCCGCCCACCTTGCTGACCAGCGCCAGGTTCTCTGGATACGGATACAACGCTTCCCTGATCAGTTCGTTGGCAACGATCGGGCCGTAATACTGCGCGGTGTCGATGTGGTCGACGCCGAGCTCGACCGCCCGCCGCAGCACGGCGATCGCCTGGTCGCGGTCCTTGGGCGGCCCGAAGACGCCGGGACCCGGCAGTTGCATGGCTCCGAACCCGACGCGATTGACCGAAAGACGACCAAGAGCAAAGGGCTGCATGCTTCGAGGCTAGCGTCGTCGGATGGACTCTTTTCAGGCATTGGTGGCACGGCAGGACGGCGACACGAGCACGGATGCGATCACGCTGGCAGTCGAAACACGCCGACCTGCGGATCTGCCGCCCGGCGATGTGACAATCCGGGTGCTCTATTCCAGCGTCAACTACAAGGATGCGCTGGCAGTCACGCCGCGCGGCGGTGTGGTGCGCAATTACCCGATCGTGCCGGGGATCGATATCACCGGTGAAGTGGTCGAATCGCAGTCCGACGAGTTCGCCGTCGGCGATCTGGTGCTGGCGCACGGCTACGACATCGGCACCGGCCGCGACGGCGGCTATGCCGAATACACCCGGCTCCCGGCCGATTACGTGGTGGCGCTCGGTTCCATCAGCCCCCGGGACGGCGCCGCGATCGGAACAGCCGGGTTCACCGCCGCCATGAGTGTGCAGGCGCTGGTCGAACGCGGGATCGAACCCGGCGACGGACCGATCGTCGTGACAGGTGCCACCGGCGGAGTGGGCTCGGTCAGCATCGACCTGCTGGCTGCGGCCGGCTACCAGGTGGTCGCGTCGACGGGTAAGCCCGAGGCCGCGGATCATCTCAAAGCGCTCGGAGCGGCCGAGGTGATCGGCCGGCTGCCCGCTGATCCCGACGCAAAACCCCGGCCGCTCGGCAAGACCCGCTGGGCCGGTGCCGTCGACTGTGTGGGCGGCGCGACGCTGGCCGACGTCCTGAGCACGATCGAGTACGGCGGCGCGGTGGCGGCCAGCGGTCTGACCGGCGGCCCGGCATTGCATACCACCGTGATGCCGTTCATCCTGCGCGGCGTGGCGCTGCTCGGGATGGACTCGGTGTTGATGCCCATCGGCCCGCGTCGCGAACTGTGGACGCAGCTCGGCTCGTCGCTGGCGCCCAGACATCTCGATGAGATCGCCAACGACGTCGACGCCAAGGACGTCGTCGAGGTGATCGACGCGGTCCGCGCCGGCAAATACTCCGGGCGGGCGGTGGTTCGGGTAGCCGGCGGTTTCTAGCCTGAACCTGGTGGCGATGGTGTGAACTGGTCGGTATGCCCACCACATCCGAAACCATCACGAACTTCTTCCAGAAGCGGATCGCCAATCCGCTGATGCGACGCAACCCGTTCCAGACCCTGCTCGAGACCACCGGCCGCAAGTCCGGCGAGCCGCGCCGGACCCCGCTCGGGGGCAAGCTCGTCGGCAACCAATTCTGGTTTGTCTCCGAGTTCGGCGAACGGTCGCAGTACGTTCGCAATATCAATGCCGACCCACACGTACGGGTGCGGTTACGCGGTAAGTGGCACGCCGGCACCGCCCACCTGGTGCCCGACGACGATGCGCAAGCACGGCTGCGGGAACTGCCACAGTTCAACAGCGTCGGCGTGCGGACCTTCGGCACCAACCTCCTGACGGTGCGGGTCGATTTAGACGGTGCATCGTGACACACGATGACCAGATCCGGGCCGCGTTACAGCGGCACTGGGCGGCCTCGGACGCCAATGATTTTGCGGCCGAACATGATATCTACCGTGATGACGCTGTCCTGGACTACCCGCAATCGGGCGAGCGTATCCGGGGCCGGCACAACATCCAGGCCTCCCGCACCGCCCAGCCCAACGACAAACGATTCGTTCTGCGACGGATGCTCGGCGGTGGGGAACTATGGATCAGTGAACTCGTCCTCACCTATGACGAGACGCCGTTCTACGTGGTGAGCGTCATGGAATTCGAAGGCGAGCAGGTGGTGCACGAGACGCAGTACTTCGGGGCACCATTCGCGCCTGGACCCTCGCGCGCGCAGTTCGTGGAACCACCCGCAGGCCACTGATCCAGTCTTGTCGATGATCGAAAATAAAAGTAATGTCATCTTCAGTTTTTCGCATCGGACGCACGACAAGACCGGGAGCCAACGATGGAATCCTTCGTCCACCTGCGCAAAGGCAACACACCGCGGCGGCTGCACGCTGACCTGAACGGCCTCAAAGACGACGAATTGGGCCGCGGCGGGTTCACCGGCCGCACCGCGCACATGTACCGGCGTCACGACCCGACGGCGTATCGATCGGTCGGTCCCCTTCGCCCCACCGATGTGCTGAGTTCCGAGCTCAAGCCCAGCGATGCCACCGATGCACGCGGTGGCCCACTGTTGATGTTCTCCAACGCCGATTGCCTGGTGCTGCTGTCCCGGCGCACCGAGGAGATGCCGTTTTTCGTCCGCTATGTCGACGGCGACGTCCTGTCATTCGTGCACAAAGGATCCGGCCGGCTGGAAACCGAATTCGGTCCACTGGACTACCGCGAGGGCGACTGGATCTATCTCCCGAAGGCCTGCACCTGGCGCCAGATCCCGGCGGCGAACGCCGGGGCGACCACCCTCCTGATGATCCAGGCCACCGAGGAGTTCCGCGTCCCGCCGCCCGGGCAGCTCGGCAGGCACTTCCCCTTCGACCCCGCGCAGGCGACCATCCCCGAGCCCGCCCCCATCGACGATGACGGACGGGACGAGTACGAGGTCCGATTGGTACACGCGCCGATCGATGGAGTCGGGACGACTTCGCTTTTCTACCAACACAACCCGCTCGATGTGGAGGGCTGGCGCGGCGACAACTTCCCGTTCACCTTCAATATCGACGACTACACCGTCATCACGTCCGACAGCGTGCACCTACCTCCGACCGTGCATCTGTTCATGCAGGCAACCGGCGTGTACATCATGAACTTCCTGCCCAGACCCGCCGAGAGCGTGCCTGGGACCGAACGCACACCGTGGTATCACCGCAACGTGGACTTCGACGAGATCGCGTTCTTCCACGGCGGCACCCTCTACGGCATTGCCATGCCACCCGGGCTGGTTTCCCATGCCCCGCAAGGGGTTCACCACGGCGCCCCCGAGAAGGCGCGGGAACGGGCCCGCCGCAAGTTCGACGAGTATTCGCACGTCGACTGGTCGGTGATCGCCATCGACACCAGACGACGGCTCACCCCGTCGGAAGAGATTCTCGCCAACGATCTGGGACAACACTGATGAGCGCGCCAACACAGGCACCGATCAAGTTCGAGTACGACCGCATCCCGTATCTCGTTGCCTACCAGAACACCTCGAGCGTGCGCGATGTCTACGGCGGCATCGCCGAACTCGTCGTGCTGGAGAGCTATCTGCTCAGACCGAAGAGTAAGCCGTCCGACACCGTGCTGGTATTCATGCATCCGATCGGTGGCGGCGCGTACCTGCCGATGATCAACGCGTTGGCCCGCGCCGGCCACCACGTCATTTACTGCAACAGTCGATTCCGCGGTACCGACTCGGCGCTGCTGATGGAGAAGGTCGTCGAAGATCTCGGCGAATGCATCAAGGACGCGAAGAACCGGCTCGGCTACGAGAAGGTGGTGCTGGCCGGCTGGAGTGGCGGCGGGTCGCTGTCGGTGTTCTATCAGCAGCAGGCCCAGCGCCCGACGGTGACGTCCAGCCCGTCCGGGGACGGGCCCGACCTCACCAAGTTGGGCCTGATACCGGCCGACGGAATCATGTTGCTGGCCGCGCACATCAGCCGCCACGGCACGATGACTGAATGGCTGGACGCCTCGATCCTCGACGAGTCCGATCCGTCGAACCGAGATCCGGAGCTCGACCTCTACGACCCGGACAACCCGAATCAACCGCCCTACACCGAGAAATTCCTGACCAGGTACCGCGAGGCGCAGATCGCCCGTAACCGCCGAATCACGGCCTGGGTCAAGGACAAACTTGCCGAGCTGAAGGCGGCGGGACGCCCGCAGGACGAGTTCGGGTTCGTCGTGCACGGCACCATGGCCGACCCCCGATGGCTCGATCCGACAGTCGATCCGAACGACCGCGCCCCGGGTACCTGCTACCTGGGCGACCCCGAGGTGGTGAACAACTCTCCCGTCGGCTTGGCGCGCTTCTGCACGCTACGCAGTTGGCTGTCCCAGTGGAGCTATGACGACGCCCGCGGCGATGCCGTGGAGTGCGGACCCGATATCGCGGTGCCCGCGCTGGTCATCGGTAACCTCGCCGACGACGCCTGCACCCCGAGCCACACCCGTAGGCTGTTCGACGCCATCGGTCACCCCGACAAGGAGATGCAGGAAATTCCCGGCGCCAACCACTACTACTCGGGTCAGGACCAGCGCGACACGCTGCGCCACGCAGTCGGGGTGTGCACCGATTGGCTCCACCGACACGGGTTCTCGCTATGACGACGGGGCCGTTGGATGGCATCAGGGTGATCGAGGTCGGCACCCTGATCTCGGGGCCGTTCGCCGGCCGACTGCTGGGCGACATGGGCGCCGAGGTCATCAAGATCGAACCACCGGGGGCGCCGGACCCGCTACGCACGTGGGGCCAAGCCGAGCTCGACGGACATCACTTCTTCTGGACGGTGCACGCCCGCAACAAGAAGGCGGCCACGCTGAACCTGCGAATGGAGGCCGGCCGTGCCCTTTTTCTGGACCTGGTGGAGAAGTCCGACATCATCGTGGAGAACTTCCGCCCCGGCACTCTGGAGAAGTGGGACCTGGGTTACGACGTGCTGCGCGAACGCAATCGGGGCATCATCCTGGTACGGGTCTCGGGTTACGGACAGACCGGGCCGGAAGCTCACAAGGCCGGGTATGCGTCGGTGGCCGAGGCGGCCAGCGGGCTGCGGCATATGAATGGTTTTCCCGGCGGGCCTCCCCCGCGGCTGGCCTTATCGCTGGGAGACAGTCTGGCGGGCATGTTCGCCGTGCAGGGTGCACTGGCCGCGCTGTATCGGCGCACTGTTACCGGGGATGGCCAGATCGTGGATACCGCACTGACCGAAGCCTGTCTGGCAGTGCAGGAATCGACCATCCCGGACTACGACGTCGGCGGCGTCATCCGTGGACCGTCGGGAACCCGACTCGAAGGCATCGCCCCGTCGAACATCTACCCGACCGCCGACGGCAGCTGGGTGGTGATCGCGGCCAACCAGGACACGGTGTTCCGTCGACTGTGCGCGGCGATGGATCAACCCGAACTCGCCTCCGATGACAGGTTCGTCAATCATGTTGCGCGGGGCCGCAACCAGGATGAGATCGACAAGATCATCGCCGACTGGGCGGTACAGCGTGAGCCGGCCGATATCATCGCCACCCTGTCGGCGGCCGGGGTGATCAGCGGGCCCATCAACACCGTTGCCGAGGTGGTGACCGACCCGCAGCTGCTGGCTCGCGGCATGATCGCCGACCACTGGGACGAGCGGGTCGAACGCAACGTGAAAGGCCCAGGGGTGATACCGGTGCTCTCCGAGACACCCGGCACCATCCGCTACGCCGGGTCGAGCCGGCCCGGCCAGCACAACGACGATGTCTACTCGGGTCTACTCGGGCGGAGCGCCGCCGAACTCGACCAACTGCGCACCGAGGGGGTGCTGTGAACGCCCTCCCGACCCACGTGACCATCCGCGAGGTGGCACTGCGCGACGGCTTGCAGATCGAGGCACCGATCCCGTTGTCCGCCAAGGTAGAACTGCTGGAGGCGATCATCGCCACCGGTGTCCGGGAAGTCGAAGCCACCGCGTTCGTCTCACCATCGAAGGTGCCCGCCCTCGCCGACGCACCGGAGTTCGCCGAAGAACTGACACGCGTGCGGAACTCGGCCGGGATCGAGTTCTCGGCGCTTGTCGCCAGCCCGAACGGCGCCAAACGGGCCATCGCGTCGGGCCTCGGATCGATCGAGTACGTGGTGTCGGCCGCGGACGCGCACAGCCGCGCCAACGTCGGACGCGGTACGGCCGATGCGACCGCCCAGATCGGCGAGATCGTTGCGATCGCCCACGACAACGGCGTCAGCGTAGAGGTCATCGTCGCCACCGCCTGGGACTGCCCCTTTGACGGGCCGACCCCCGTGCAGCGGGTACTCGGCGTGATCGCCGCGGCACAGGCCGCGGGCGTCGACCGGCTCGCCATCGCCGATACCATCGGCACCGCGACACCGCGACGGGTGACGTCGCTGATCGAGGCGCTCCGCCCGCTGGTCGGCGACACACCCCTCGGTGCCCATTTCCACAACACCCGAGGCGCCGGGCTGGCCAGCGCCTACGCGGCGGTCAGTGCCGGGGTGAGGCGGCTCGACGCATCGATCGGCGGTCTCGGCGGTTGCCCGTTCGCGCCCGGCGCCAGCGGAAACATCGCCACCGAAGACCTGGTGTACCTGTTGCGCGACAGCGATGTCGCCGTCGACGTCGATCTGTCGGCCGCGATCGCCGCCGCCGGGCTGGCCCAGCGAATCATCGGCCATGAGTTGCCCGGCGCACTGCTGCGGGCCGGCGACCGCATTCAGGACAGTTGAGCCGTGACGCAGCGGGTCCGGGACCGAACCAGCAAAGGCAGACAGACCAGGGAGTCCCTCGAAGGGGCCGCCCGTAAGCTGTTCGCCGAACGCGGCTTTCACGGCACCACCTTGGCTGATATCACCGCCGCGGCCGGCAAATCTCCCGCTGTGTTCTATCGGTACTTCGATGACAAAGAAGATCTGCTGGCTGATCTGGCGGAGTCGTTCCTGCATAACTTTCTTTCCGGGATCGTCGTGCGACTTCCCGAATCACCCGATGACACAGAATATTTCACCTCTGTCGTAACCGGCTACTGGAACATCTTCAAACAGAACGTCGGGATCATGGTCGCCGTCGCCCAGCTGGGGGCCACGCAGCCGCGGTTCGCAGCGGTACAGAACGAATTCCGCCGGTTCGGCATGAACATCGTGCGAGCGTCCGTGCTGCAGGCCGCCGAGCAGGGCTACGGAGGTGCCGGACAGGAAGACGCCCTGGACCCCGAACACATCGCGCTGGCCATCGCGCTACTGTTCGAGCAGTTCACGACGGTATATCTGCGGGCCGACGCCGCGGCGCTCGGTGTGCACACCACAGACGAGGACGCGGTCCGCACCCTCGCCACGATCTGGAAGAGAACGCTCTACGGGCACTAGGCCATTTACTGATCTGACAAGGGAAACATCACTGTGGATTTCACCCTTCCGGAACATCTTCCCGGACTGCTCGCCGAAATGGATGCCTTCATCGAGGCCGAGATCAAGCCGCTGGAACGCGAGAATATGCAGTATTTCGATCGGCGCCGCGAGTTCGCCAGGACAGACCTGGACAACGGCGGCATCCCGGCGCGAGCGTGGGAGGACCTCCTCGACGAGATGCGCAGGCGGGCCGACAAAGCCGGGTGGCTCCGGTACGGGCTACCGTCGCGGTTCGGCGGCCGCGACGGTAGCAACCTCGACATGGCTGTCATCCGGGAGCACCTGGCGCACAAGGGGCTCGGGCTTGCACAATGACCTTCAGGACGAATCCTCGATCGTCGGCAACTTTCCGCAGGTGATCATGATGGACCGGTTCGGCACCGAAGCGCAGAAGCAAGACTGGGGCGAGGCGCTTTTGCTGACCGGGGAGCGTTCGATGGCGTTCGGGTTGACCGAGCCCGGCCACGGCTCGGACGCCACCTGGCTGGAGACCACGGCGGTGGCCGACGGCGACGGCTGGGTGATCAACGGCGCCAAGCGCTGGAATACCGGCGTGCACCGCGCCACCCACGACCTGGTGTTCGCCCGGACGTCCGGCGAGCCGGGGCAGGCGACCGGCATCACTGCGTTCCTGGTACCCACCGATACGCCAGGGTTCGCAGTGCCGTACTACTGGTGGACGTTCAACATGCCCAGCGACCACGGCGAGGTGGAACTGCGCGATGTGCGGATACCGTCGGATGCTGTGCTCGGTGAGGTCGATCACGGCTTGGAAGTCGGGCAGACGTTCCTGCACGAGAACAGGATTCGTCAAGCTGCCAGCAGCCTGGGGGCCGCGCAGTACTGCATCGACCGGGCCGCGGAATACGCTTCGGAGCGGGTGGTGTTCGGTAAGCCGCTGTCGGTGAACCAGGCCGTCCAGTGGCCACTGGTCGAGTTGCAGACCGAGGCACAGATGGTGCGTCTGCTGGTGTACTACGCGGCATGGCACCTCGATCGCGATCACCATATGGAGGTCTCCGACACGGTGTCGATGGCCAACTACCGGGCGAACCGGCTCGTCTGCGAAGCCGCCGACCGGGCCATGCAGGTCCACGGCGGTATCGGGTACAGCAGGCACGAACCGTTCGAGCATATCTACCGGCATCACCGCCGCTATCGGATCACCGAGGGCGCGGAGGAGATCCAGATCCGCCGGGTGGCGCAGCGCATGTTCAAGTTCGGCCGGCGGGCATCGCAGAAATGATCACCGATATCGAAGTACTCGGCGATCGCCTGCACGACGTGCTCAAGCCCGTCCTCGGCGATACGACGATCGTCGATCTGCGCGCGCTGACCGGCGGGGCCAGTCGCATCACCTGGGCATTCACCGCGGAGACAGACACCGGATCGCGACCGCTCATCCTGCGGACCGGCCCGCCCGACGAGGTGCATGCCGGTATGGAACTGGAAGCCCGCGCCCAACAGCTGGCGGCGGCCAGGGGCGCACCGGTGCCCGAGATCCTGATCGCGTCCGATTCTGTTGCTGCACTGGGCAACCCGTTTCTGATCTGCAACGAGATCGGTGGCGAGACGATCGTCAGAAAGATCGAACGTAACCTCGACGACGCCGGCCGGACCGAGCTGCTGCGACAGTGCGCAGCGGCGCTGGCCGCGATCCACCGCGCCGAGCCGGCCGGCGCAGAATTCGATACCGGTGATCAGCTGGCGCTGTGGCGGGGACAACTCGACGAGATGGGTGATACCACAGCGACATTCGAGTGGGCGTTTCGCTGGCTGGAAAAGAATCGCACGGCGCCGACGACGCCCACCCTCGTGCACGGGGATTTTCGGATGGGCAACCTGATCATCAACCTCGAAGGGCCGGTCCCCCAGCTCGCCGCCGTCCTGGACTGGGAGCTGGTGCACAGCGGAGAAGCCTGCGAGGACCTGGCCTGGTTCTGCATCAGGGCCTGGCGATTCGGCGCCCCCAAGGACCGCGGCGCAGGTGGCCTCGGCAGTGTCGAGGAGCTGCTGACAGCCTACGAACAGGCCGGTGGCGCCGCCGTCGACCGCGCCGGTCTTCGCTGGTGGTTGATCCTGTCCACGCTGCGCTGGGGGGTCATCTGCCGCTATCAGGCGCAGCGCCACCTGTCCGGCCAGACCCCGTCGGTGGAGCTGGCCACTATCGGGCGTCGGGTCTGCGAAACCGAATGGGATCTGCTCACTCTGCTGGAGGACGCGTCGTGACCGGCCTGCACGGACGGCCGACCGCTGCCGAGCTGATCGCCGCGGTCGCAGATTTCCTCGACAACGACGTGCGCAATGCGGTGACCGGTCAGGTCAACTTTCACGCTCGCGTCGCCGCCAACGCACTGCGGATGGTCGAGCGTGAGCTGCTGGCGCCGGCCCCGTCGGACGTCGTCGCCGCGCTGGACAGGCTCGGCGTCGGCGATGAGTCCGAGCTGGCCGCCGCCATCCGCCGCGGTGCCATGGATACCGCCGGTGACGACCTGACCGCATGCCTGCGGGCGTTGGTCAGCTTCCGCCTAGCCGCCGCCCATCCAGGGTATGAGCAAGAGTAGGCGGGGAGCAGACCAGATGCCGAGCACAGTGACCGCCGCGATTACGCCCGTGGCTGGAACCAATGGTGGCACCATTACGTTGCGGGCTTGCATCGTGATCAAGTCGGGCGAGAACAACCTGATCAACTGACGGAGGTTGCGATGACCAGCCTGGACAGTCTGCTCGGCGATCCAAGCACGGCGGGAGTGTGGAACCTGGACCCCGAGCGGTCAACGGTCGCGTTCACCAGCCGGTCGTTCTGGGGTCTGCTGCCGGTGAAAGGAAAGTTCACCGAGATCAGCGGTGACGGCCAGATCACCCGTCAGGCCGCCGTCTTCGGCAGGCTCGACATCCGCGCCGCGTCGCTGGCCACCGGTATCGGCAAACGTGATGACCACCTGCGCTCGTCCGATTTCTTCGACGCCGACCGCTTCCCCGATATCAGCGTCGTCGTCACCGCGCTCCACCCGACCAGTAGTGACACCGCCGACTTCCGGGCCACCCTCACCGTGAAGACCGTCACGAAACCGCTTGGGCTGCCTGCCGGCATCGGAGTCATCGACGCCAACACCGTGCGGATCTCGGCGAAGACCACCATCGACAGGACGCAGTGGGATGTGACGGGAAATCTGGCCGGCATGGTCACGCGGACCGTCGCCGTGAAGGCGGATTTGGTGTTCGTGAAAAGCCCTTCATGAAAAGTCTGTGGCCGGAACGGAAGTGGTCCTAGGATCAGCCACGTGCCCGCTACCCGTCCGTTGTCCCAGGGGCCCGTGCGTGTCCTCGTGTACAGCGATAACGCCGGTATCCGCGAACAGGTGATGCTGGCACTGGGAAAGCGGATCCATCCCGAGCTACCAGAATTGAGCTACCTCGAGGTGGCCACTGCGCCGGTCGTCATCGCGCAGATGGACGCCGGCGGTATCGACCTGGCCATCCTCGACGGCGAAGCCACCCCGGCTGGCGGGATGGGTATCGCCAAACAACTCAAGGACGAAATCATCGACTGCCCGCCGATCCTGGTGCTCATCGGGCGCGCCGACGATGCGTGGCTGGCCAACTGGTCCCGGGCGGAGGCGGCGGTTCCCCATCCGATCGACCCAATCCGACTCGGTGAGGCTGTCGTGGGCCTGTTGCGCGCACCGGCATAGCCACACAGCAACAAAAAACCGCTGTGGATCGAGAGCCGGCGGCAGCTCGAAAAGCACAGCGCGCCTTACAACTTCGGCCGGCACGCGGGCCCACCTGGATGTTGATCCGATCCTAACGAAAACGCGCCGGGTAGCCGTACAAGATCGCTAGGCTGTGTCGTAGCTCACATCGACAGCCCAAGCGAGGGAGCCGCTCCTTATGAACGACGGCATGCCATGAATCTCTATCTACCCATCCTGGTGCTCGGAGCAATCGCCGCCGCGTTCGCGATCGGATCAGTGGGGATCGCGTTGGTGATCGGTCCGCGCCGGTACAACCGGGCCAAATTGGAAGCCTACGAATGCGGTATCGAACCCGCAGTACAGCCGGTCGGGATGGGCCGGTTCCCGATCAAGTTCTATCTGACGGCGATGTTGTTCATCGTCTTCGATATCGAGATCGTCTTTCTCTATCCGTGGGCGGTGACGTTCGACTCGCTCGGGACATTCGCCCTGGTCGAAATGGGTTTGTTCATGGCGACGGTCTTCGTCGCCTATGCCTACGTCTGGCGGCGAGGTGGATTGGATTGGGACTAGAAGAGCAGCTGCCCGGCGGGATCTTGCTGTCGACGGTGGAAAAGGTGGCCGGTTTCGTCCGTAAGGGTTCGTTGTGGCCGGCGACGTTCGGCTTGGCCTGCTGTGCGATCGAGATGATGGCCACGGCCGGGCCGAGATTCGATATCGCCCGCTTCGGGATGGAGCGGTTCTCGGCGACCCCACGGCAGGCCGATCTGATGATCGTGGCCGGCCGGGTCTCACAGAAGATGGCACCGGTCCTGCGCCAGGTCTATGACCAGATGGCAGAACCGAAATGGGTGCTGGCGATGGGTGTCTGCGCGTCCTCGGGCGGAATGTTCAACAACTATGCGATCGTCCAGGGAGTCGACCATGTGGTGCCGGTGGACATCTACCTGCCTGGCTGCCCACCCCGGCCGGAAATGCTCCTGAACGCGATCCTGATGCTGCACGAGAAGATCCAGCAGATGCCGTTGGGTGTGCACCGGGACGAGGTGGTGGCGGCCGCCGAGAAGGCCGCGCTGGCGGCCCCGACCACCCTGGAGTTGAGGGGCCTGCTGCGGTGAGCTCATCCGACGAGGGCGAAACGATCGGTGTGCACCGAGGGATGTTCGGCATCCAGGGCACCGGCGATACTTCGGGTTACGGGCGGCTGGTCCGCGAGATCAACCTGCCCGGCAGCACGTCGCGACCCTACGGCGGCTATTTTGACGAAGTCGTCGACCAGCTCACGGGTGTGCTGGGCGAAGAAGGTTTCACCGCCGCTGTCGAGCGCATTGTCGTGCACCGGGATCAGCTGACCATCGAGGTGCGCCGCGTTCACCTGCCCGCCGTCGCTCAGGCTCTTCGGGATGACGACGCATTGCGGTTCGAATTGTGTTGCGGCGTATCGGGAGTTCACTATCCCGACGACTCCGGCCGCGAGTTGCACGCGGTGTACCCGCTGATGTCGATCACCCACAATCGGCGTATCCAAATCGAGGTCACCTGTCCGGATACCGATCCCCATGTGCCGTCTCTGTTTTCGGTGTATCCGACCACCGATTGGCACGAACGCGAGACCTATGACTTCTTCGGGATCATCTTCGACGGGCATCCTGGCCTGACCCGGATAGAAATGCCTGACGACTGGGTCGGACATCCCCAACGCAAGGACTACCCGCTAGGTGGCGTGCCGGTGGAATACCACGGCGCGCAGATCCCGCCCCCGGACGAACGCAGGGCGTACCGATGACCGATATCGCGGAAAACGTAATCACCCTCGGCGGTTCCGACTGGGATCAGATCGTCGAGGCCGCACAGGCCGGCGCGGCGTCCGGTGAACGCATCGTCGTCAACATGGGCCCCCAGCATCCCTCCACACACGGCGTGCTGCGGCTGATCCTGGAGATCGAGGGCGAGACGGTCACCGAAGCCCGCTGCGGTATCGGTTATCTGCACACCGGGATCGAGAAAAACCTCGAATACCGCAACTGGACCCAAGGCGTCACATTCGTCACCCGCATGGATTACCTGTCGCCGTTCTTCAACGAGACCGCCTACTGCCTCGGCGTCGAGAAGCTGCTCGGCATCACCGACGACATCCCAGCCCGAGCCAGCACCATCCGGGTGATGATGATGGAACTCAACCGCATCTCCAGCCATCTCGTCGCGCTCGCCACCGGCGGTATGGAACTGGGTGCGATGTCGGCGATGTTCTTCGGATTCCGGGAACGCGAACTGATTCTGACGGTGTTCGAGGCGATCACCGGGCTGCGGATGAACCACGCGTACATCCGGCCCGGCGGCCTGGCCGCCGATCTGCCCGACGACGGTGCCAGCCGGGTACGTGACCTGCTGAGAATCCTGCCCGGGCGACTGCACGAACTCGAAGAGCTGTTGCGGGACAACTCCATCTGGAAGGCCCGCACCGTCGACATCGGCTATCTCGATCTGACCGGCTGCATGGCACTGGGGATCACCGGCCCGGTACTGCGCTCCACCGGCTTGCCGCACGATCTTCGCAAGTCCGCACCGTATTGCGGCTACGAAACCTACGACTTCGACGTAATGACCGCAACCGGCTCTGACTGCTACGGCCGCTATGTGATTCGGGTCAACGAGATGATGGAATCGCTCAAGATCATCGGCCAGTGCGTGGACAGGTTGGAACCGGGTCCGGTGATGATCGACGACAAGAAACTGGCGTGGCCTGGGGATCTGAAGCTCGGGCCAGACGGGCTGGGCAACTCCCAAGAGCACATCGCCAAAATCATGGGTAGCTCGATGGAGGGGCTGATCCATCATTTCAAACTGGTGACCGAGGGCTTCCGCGTCCCCGCCGGACAGGTCTATGTCGCCGTCGAATCGCCGCGCGGCGAACTGGGCGTGCACATGGTCTCCGACGGGGGCACCCGGCCCTACCGGGTGCACTACCGCGACCCGTCGTTCACCAATCTGCAGGCGGTGGCCGCGATGTGCGAGGGCGGCATGGTCGCCGACGTCATCTCAGCTGTCGCGAGTATCGACCCAGTCATGGGTGGTGTGGACCGGTGATGAGCGCCTGCGCGAAGAACGGAGAGCGATGAGTGTGGACTTGGTGCTGGGGCCGCGACCCGACGAGGCGGGTCCACCGATCAACGGGCCAAGGTCCTATCCGGCCGATGTCGAGGCCCGCCTTGCCGTCGATGCCGAGCAGATCATCGCCCGTTACCCGCATCCCCGATCCGCGCTGCTCCCCCTGCTGCATCTCGTCCAGGCCGAGGACGGTTATCTGACCGCGGCCGGCATCGGTTTCTGCGCAACACAACTCGGGCTGACCGATGCCGAAGTGACCGCAGTGGCCACCTTCTATTCGATGTACCGGCGCACCCCCACCGGCACGTATTTGGTCGGCGTCTGCACCAACACGTTGTGCGCGATCATGGGCGGCGACGCCATCCTGAAGTCGCTGGAAGACCATCTGGGCATTCAGCCCGGGCAGACCACCGCAGACGGCGCGGTCACCCTCGAGCATGTCGAATGCAATGCGGCGTGCGATTACGCGCCCGTCGTGATGGTCAATTGGGAGTTCTTCGACAACCAAACCCCCGCCACCGCCTGCGCTCTCGTCGATTCGCTGCAGGCGGGTACTGAGGTCGTTCCCACCCGCGGTGCACCGCTGTGCACGTTCATCGAGACCGCCCGCACGCTGGCCGGGCTCGGCGGCCCGGCCCGGCCCGGACCTGGCGGCGCCGGCGCCGCGACGCTTGCCGGGTTGCGGATCGCGCACGAGCTCGAGATGTCGGCGCCGCCGGTTCCGGCGGCGCCCGACTCGACAGACCCTGCACCCGGGGACGCCGAGGCCGAAGCGGTCGAATCCGCGAAGAACGAACCCGCACCGGGTCCGTCGGCGACGGTGCCGGCCGAGCCAGGTACCGAGGAAACCGATCCCTCCGCGACGGACTCGGGGAACTGAATGCCGCACCAGACACCGCTGACCCCCGTCCTGAGCCGGTTCTGGGATGCCGACGAGCCGTGGTCGCTGGACACCTACCTCCGACATGACGGATACCAAGCCCTGGCCATGGCGCTGAGCATGCCACCCGACGATGTCATTGCGCTGGTGAAGGATTCGGGCCTGCGGGGGCGTGGTGGCGCGGGCTTTCCGACCGGCACCAAGTGGTCGTTCATCCCACAGGACCAGTCCGGAGCGGGTGCCAAGCCGCATTATCTGGTGATCAACGCAGACGAGTCCGAACCCGGCACCTGCAAAGACATGCCGCTGATGATGACCGCGCCACACTTCCTGGTCGAGGGCGCGATCATCGCGGCCTATGCCATTCGGGCGCATCATGCCTTCATCTACGTCCGCGGTGAGGTGGTGCCGGTGCTGAGACGCCTGCAGGCCGCCGTCGCCGAGGCCTACGAGGCGGGTTATCTGGGCACCGACATCCAGGGCTCGGGATTCGATCTGGAGTTGATCGTGCACGCGGGTGCGGGTGCCTATATCTGCGGCGAGGAGACGGCACTGCTGGATTCGCTGGAAGGCCGTCGCGGCCAACCCCGGTTACGCCCGCCTTTTCCGGCCGTCGCGGGCCTCTATGCCTGCCCGACGGTGGTCAACAACGTCGAGTCGATCTCGTCGGTACCGCCGATCCTGGTCAACGGGGTCGACTGGTTCAAATCGATGGGCTCGGAGAAGTCACCTGGCTTCACGCTCTATTCGCTGTCCGGCCACGTCACGACACCGGGCCAGTACGAGGCACCGCTGGGCATCACCCTGCGCGAACTCCTCGACTATGCAGGCGGGGTGCGGGCCGGTCACGAGCTGAAGTTCTGGACCCCCGGCGGGTCGTCCACCCCACTGCTGACCACCGAACACCTCGATGTGCCACTGGATTACGAAGGCATGGCATCGGTCGGCTCGATGCTGGGCACCAAGGCGCTGCAGATCTTCGACGAGACCACTTGCGTGGTCCGGGCCGTGCAGCGCTGGACGCAGTTCTACGCCCACGAGTCCTGCGGCAAGTGCACGCCGTGTCGGGAAGGCACCTACTGGCTGGCCCAGATCTACGAGCGACTGGAGACCGGTCGCGCCACCGAGGCCGATATCGACAAGCTCCTCGACATCGCCGACACCATCTTCGGGAAGTCGTTCTGCGCGTTGGGCGATGGCGCGGCCTCTCCCATCATCTCCTCGATCAAGTTCTTTCGCGACGAGTACGTCGCGCATCTTTCTGGGGGCTGCCCGTTCGACCCGCACGCCTCAATGCTCGCCGCACCTCAGGGGGTGGGGGTCTGATGTCACGTTTCTCTCGCGAGCAGACGCATACGCCCCCCATCCGTTGGCGTGTCGAGGGCGTTTTGCGTCTGCTCGGCGAAGAAAGTGGGGTGGCGTGACAACCGCGGAAGATAAGAACACGAGCCAGGTCGCCGTCGATATGGTGAGCCTGACCATCGACGATCACCAGCTCAGTGTTCCCAAGGGCACGTTAGTGATTCGGGCTGCCGAGTTGATCGGTGTGCAGATCCCGCGGTTCTGCGACCATCCCTTGCTCGAACCGGTCGGTGCCTGCCGGCAGTGCCTGGTCGAGGTGGAGGGTCAGCGCAAGCCGATGGCATCGTGCACCATCACCTGCACACCGGACATGGTGGTCCGCACCCAGCACACCTCGGCCTCGGCCGACAAGGCGCAACACGGCGTGATGGAACTGCTGCTGATCAACCACCCGCTGGACTGCCCGGTCTGTGACAAGGGCGGCGAGTGTCCGCTACAGAACCAGGCGATGTCCAACGGCCGGGTGGAAACCAGGTTCGAGGACATCAAACGGACGTTCCCGAAACCGATCAATTTGTCGTCACAGGTGCTGCTGGATCGCGAGCGCTGCGTGCTGTGTGCGCGCTGCACCCGGTTCTCCGATCAGATCGCCGGCGACCCGTTCATCGAACTACTGGAGCGCGGAGCGCTGCAACAGGTCGGCATCGCCACCGGCGAGCCCTTCGACTCGTACTTCTCCGGTAACACCGTTCAGATCTGCCCCGTCGGCGCGTTGACAGGTACGTCCTACCGGTTCCGCGCCCGGCCCTTCGACCTGGTGTCGAGCCCCAGCGTATGCGAGCACTGCGCATCCGGGTGCGCGCAGCGCACCGATCACCGCCGCGGCACCGTGTTGCGCCGGCTCGCCGGTGACGATCCAGCGGTCAACGAAGAGTGGAACTGCGACAAGGGCCGGTGGGCCTTCACCTACGCACAGGTCGGCGACCGGATCACCACGCCGCTCGTCCGCGACGAAGACGGCACGCTGAGGTCGGCGTCGTGGTCGGAAGCGCTCGGCATTGCCGCTGACGGACTGGCCGCGGCGGCGGGTCGAGCGGGCGTGCTCGTCGGCGGCCGGGTGACCGTCGAAGACGCCTACGCCTACAGCAAGTTCGCGCGGATTGTGCTGGGCACCAACGATATCGACATGCGAGCCCGCGCGCATTCGGCTGAGGAGGCCCACTTCCTCGCCGAGCACATCGCGGGCCGCCCGATGGCGGTGACGTACGCCGACCTCGAGAACGCTCCGGCGGTGGTGCTGGCCGGGTTCGACCCCGAAGAGGAATCTCCCATCGTCTTTCTGCGGCTGCGCAAGGCCGCCCGGCGCAACGGTGTCCAGGTTCTCTCGATCGCCCCGTTCGCCACCCGCGGATTGACCAAGATGGGGGGCCGGCTGCTCATGACCGCCCCCGGCGGGGAAGCCTCGGCACTGGACGAATTGGCCGACGAGCAGCTGCTGACGCAGCCCGGTGCAATCATCCTGGTCGGCGAACGGCTGGCGATCAGCCCGGGCGCGCTGCCGGCCGCCGCGCGACTGGCCGCAGCCACCGGCGCCACGCTGGCGTGGATTCCTCGGCGCGCCGGTGAGCCCGGAGCCATGGTGGCCGGATGCCTGCCGAATCTGCTGCCCGGCGGGCGCCTGGTCACCGACGAGCAGGCGCGTGACCAGGTTGCGGCCGCGTGGAATACCACCCCGCTGCCGGTCGAACCCGGCCGCGACACCACAGGCATCCTGGCCGCGGCCGCCGTCGGTGAGTTGCGTGCCCTGGTCATCGGCGGGGTCGACCCGCAGGATCTGCCCGACCCCGCGGCTGCGCTCGCCGCCATCGAGGCCACCTCGTTCGTCGTCAGCCTCGAACTGCGGGAAAGCGCGGTGACCCAGCTCGCCGACGTAGTATTTCCCGCCGCACCCGTCGTCGAGAAGGCCGGCTCCTTTCTCAACTGGGAGGGCCGGCTGCGGCCGTTCCTCGCGGCGCTGCCGAGCAACGCCACCCCCGACCTGCGCATACTGCAGACGCTGGCCGACGAGGTCGGTGTCGACCTGGGTTTCCGTACCGCCGCGGCGGCCGGTGAAGAACTGGCCAGGCTCGGCTGGCGACGTGGTGACATACCCCAGTCCCCCACGTTGGCTGCCGCTTCCCTGCCGGCTCCCGGACCCGGCGAGGCGGTGCTGGCTAGCTGGCGGATGTTGCTGGACGCCGGACGGTTACAGGACGGGGAAACCCACCTGGCCGGCACGGCGCGCCCCCCGGTGGTCCGATGCTCGGCCAACACTGCGGACGAGATCGGCGCCGCCGCCGGTGATCTGGTCACCGTCAGTACCGAGCACGGGTCGATCACCTTGCCATTGGCGATTACCGAAATGCCCGACCGCGTGGTCTGGCTACCGATGAACTCGCCGGGCAGCGCCGTGTACGCACAGCTCGCGACCACGGCGGGTGGGAAGGTCCGCATCGAGCGGGGAGGCATCTCATGACCTATCCGGATCCGAGGCTCTTCGGCCACGACCCCTGGTGGCTGATCCTGGCCAAGGCCCTGTGCGTCTTCGTCTTCCTGCTGCTGACCGTGCTGGTCGCGATCCTGGTGGAGCGCAAAGTGTTGGGCCGTATGCAGATGCGCTTCGGGCCCAACCGGGTCGGACCGAACGGAGTCCTGCAATCGCTGGCCGACGGTGTGAAACTCGCTCTCAAGGAAGGGCTCGTTCCTGCCGGGGTGGACAAACCCGTTTACCTGATGGCGCCGGTGATCGCGGTGGTGCCCGCTTTCCTGGCCTTCGCGGTGATCCCGATGGGTCCCGCCGTATCGGTGTTCAACCACCGCACCCCGCTACAACTCACCGACCTGGCGGTCGCCGTGCTCTACGTCTTGGCGGTCACCTCGGTCGGGGTGTACGGAATCGTGTTGGCCGGCTGGGCCTCTGGCTCGACGTATCCGCTGTTGGGTGGTCTGCGGTCGAGTGCGCAGGTGGCGGTCACCTCGGTCGGGGTGTACGGAATCGTGTTGGCCGGCTGGGCCTCTGGCTCGACGTATCCGCTGTTGGGTGGTCTGCGGTCGAGTGCGCAGGTGGTGTCCTACGAGATCGCGATGGCGCTGTCCTTCGCCGCGGTATTCCTCTACGCGGGTACCATGTCGACCTCCGGCATCGTCGCCGCCCAGACCCACACCTGGTATGTGTTCCTGCTGCTGCCGTCGTTTTTGGTCTATGTCACCTCGATGGTCGGCGAAACCAACCGGGCGCCGTTCGATCTGCCCGAGGCCGAGGGTGAACTGGTGGGCGGCTTTCACACCGAATATTCGTCGCTGAANTTCGCGATGTTCATGCTCGCCGAATACGTCAACATGACCACGGTCTCCGCGTTGGCGACNACGNTGTTCCTCGGCGGNTGGCATGCGCCGTGGCCGATCTCGTTGTGGGGCGGCGCCAATACGGGCTGGTGGCCACTGCTGTGGTTCACCGCCAAGGTCTGGGTGTTCCTGTTCGCGTTCATCTGGTTGCGCGCCACGCTGCCCCGGCTGCGGTACGACCAGTTCATGGCGATCGGCTGGAAGATGCTCATCCCGGTCTGGGTGTTCCTGTTCGCGTTCATCTGGTTGCGCGCCACGCTGCCCCGGCTGCGGTACGACCAGTTCATGGCGATCGGCTGGAAGATGCTCATCCCGGTATCGCTGGTCTGGATCATGGTTGTTGCCGTGACCCGGACCATCGAGCCCTCCGAAAGCGGTGCCCGGGCAGTGGTGATCTCGTTGGCGAGCGCCGCGATCGGGGGCGTCGCGGCCCTCCTCGGGTGGAAACTGCTGCAGTCGAAGAGAAAACGTCCGAGCGGTGGGCGCCCGGCGAGCGCGGACTCGATCAACGGCGGCTTTCCCGTTCCGCCATTGCCCGGCCAACGACCTCTGCCAGAGCCGATCATCGCCGAACCCGCCGTGCCCACCCGCAACGGGGTGCCGGTCCGCAACGGCGCACTGCTGACCTTCGGGAGCCACGATGTCTAAGCTGCACGGCACCTCCACCGGGTTCGGGGTCACCCTGCGGACCATGTTCACCAAGCCGATCACCGAGGAGTATCCCGAGCAGGAATCCCCGGTCGCCAGGCGGTATCACGGCCGGCATCAGCTCAACCGGTACGCGGACGGGTTGGAGAAGTGCGTCGGCTGCGAGTTGTGCGCCTGGGCCTGTCCGGCCGACTCGATCTTCGTCGAGGGCGCCGATAACACTGAGGAAGAACGTTTTTCGCCCGGTGAGCGCTACGGCCGGGTCTATCAGATCAACTATCTGCGCTGTATCGGCTGCGGGCTGTGCGTCGAGGCCTGCCCCACCCGCGCGCTGACCATGACCACCGTGTTCGAGCTGGCCGATGACAACCGCTCGGACCTGATCTACGGCAAGGACAAGTTGCTGGCACCGTTGCCAGCCGGTGCGCAGGCCCCGCCGCATGCGATGGTCGACGGAGCGACCGACCAGGACTACTACCGCGGCACTGTGACGAACGGTGTCCGGCGATGACATCACTCACGGAGACGGTGGTGTTCTGGGTGCTGGCGGTCCTCGCCGTGACTGGTGCCATCGGTGTGGTGGCGGCCCGCAAAGCGGTGTATTCGGCGCTGTTCCTGGCCGGCACGATGATCGTGCTGGCAGTCATCTATACCGTGCAGGGGGCGGTATTCCTCGGGGTGGTGCAGGTGGTGGTCTACACCGGTGCGGTGATGATGCTGTTCCTGTTCGTGCTGATGTTCGTCGGCGTCGACTCATCGGAGTCTCTGGTGGAAACCCTGCGCGGACAACGGGTTATCGTGGCCGCGGCCGGACTGGCCTTCGGCGTCCTTCTCATCGCGGCCATCGGGAATGTGTCCGTCGCCGGTGTGAGCGGCCGGGACGACCCGCACGACGGGGACAACGTGCGCGGCCTGGCCGGTCTGATCTTCACCAGATACCTGTGGGCCTTCGAGCTGACGAGTGCCTTGTTGATCACGGCCGCGCTCGGTGCGATGGTCTTGACGCATCGGGAGCGGACGGAACGGCGCAAGGATCAACGCGAGCTCTCCGAGGACCGATTCGGTCCCGGCGGGCACGCCACCCCGATGCCGGCACCCGGGGTGTACGCGCGGCATAACGCAGTCGACATCGCCGGCCTGTTGCCCGACGGTTCGGAATGCCATCTCTCGGTCAGCCGGACACTGCAGCGCAGGGGAGTGGAACTGACACTGCTCATATCCGGTGATGCTCTGCCGGATGCCGCCTCCAGAGACGAGGTTGCCCGGTGAGTTATCTGTATTTGTCGGTGTTGTTGTTCACGATTGGTGCGGCTGGAGTGTTGTTGCGGCACAACGCGATCGTGATGTTCATGTGCGTGG
>NZ_JACKTY010000040.1 GCF_025822605.1 Mycolicibacterium komossense
GTCGTGGGACGAGTTGACCGGTCCTGACGTGGTGCAGGTGTTGGTGCGGTTGGACACGCTGACGCGGTGTCAGCCGGTGATCGAACACCGCTTGATCGGGACAATGGTGCGCGACGGGTCGGCGAAAGAGTTGGGTGCGAAGAATTTCAGCGATGTGTTGACCACCGCACTACGCATCAGCCCCANAGACGCCAAGCGGCGGCTCAGGGATGCCGAGGAGTTGGGTGAGCGTAGGTCGTTGACTGGTGAGCTGTTGGCGCCGCGGATGCCGCACGTCGCGGCCGGCCAAGCTGCCGGGGTTATCGGTGGCGAGCATAGTGCGATCATTCGGGGATTCTTCACGGATCTGCCGGTGTGGGTGGATACGCCGATCCGGGAGAAAGCCGAAGCCGAGTTGGCTGAGGTGGCCGCCGAGTTCGGGCCTGAGGAGTTGCGTAAAGCAGCAGCGTTGATTGCTGCGCTGGTCAATCCCGATGGGGAGTTCTCCGATGCGGACCGGGCCCGTAAACGCGGGGTCACCATCGGCCGGCAGGGCCCGGATGCGATGTCCACCATCTCCGGGCAGATCACCCCGGGAGTTGCGGGCCACGGCCCGTAAACGCGGGGTCACCATCGGCCGGCAGGGCCCGGATGCGATGTCCACCATCTCCGGGCAGATCACCCCGGGAGTTGCGGGCCACGGTGGAGGCGGTGTCCTCGAAATGGGCCGCGCCGGGCATGTGCAACCCGGACGACGAGTCGCCCTGTGTCAAAGGCCGACCCAGCCAGGAACAGGTTCAGACTGATCGCCGCACCCCGGCGCAGCGCCAGCATGATGCACTGACGGCGATGGGCCGCGTACTGGACCTGGGTCGCAGCAAGCGGATCGCCTCGGCCGATCAACGGATCGTCCTGCACGCCAAAGACCGCGGCTGCACATTCCCCGGCTGCACCGTCCCCGGGTTTCTCACCGAAGTCCACCACGCCGAATGCGACTGGGCCGATGACGGCCACACCAACATCAACGACCTCACCCTGGCCTGCGGCCCCCACAACCGCCTCGTCGAATGCGACTGGGCCGATGACGGCCACACCAACATCAACGACCTCACCCTGGCCTGCGGCCCCCACAACCGCCTCGTCACACCCGGCGGCTGGCGCACCCGCAAACGCAAAGACGGCCGCACCGAATGGATCCCACCACCACACCTCGACACCGGCCACGGCCGCATCAACAAACACCACCACCCCGAGGAACTCCTCCACCCCGAGACAGACGACGACGCGCCGAACTGATCACAGTGTCTCGGCCAGTCGCAGCCGCAGACCGGTGGCCCGAACCACCCGGCGGTCAAGGGCGGCGCGGACCTCGGCCTCGGTGCCGACCACCCGGATCTTCGTCTTGGCCCGGGTGACGGCGGTATAGAACAATTCTCGTGACAGCAACCGCGAATCCTGCGGCGGCAGAAGCACAGTGACCTCGGTGGCCTGACTGCCCTGGCTCTTGTGGATCGTCATCGCATGCATGGTCTCGACGTCCGCGAGACGGCTGGTCGCGAAATCCAACGGTCCGGCCGCCGCGGAGATCGCCACCCGCAACGCACCGTCGGACAGCACCGTCACACCGGTGTCGCCGTTATACAGCCGCAGGCCATAGTCGTTGGCAGTGACCAGGATCGGCCTGCCGACATACCATTGCGTCCACAACCCTTCGCCGGTCTCCTCGGTCAGCCAGCGTTCCACCTGACGGTTCCAATGCCGGACACCCCACGGGCCTTCACGGTGCGCACACAGCAGGCGGTGCTCGTCGAGCGCAGCCAGTGCACCGGCGGTGTCCCCGGCGGTGGCCGCCGACCGGACGGCCAGGGCGTGCGGGACGAGGACCTGCCGTAACCGCTCGGCCGGGTTGTCGTCCTCGACGTACTCGATGTGCTCACCGCCGGCGCGCAACAGATCGAGCACCATGTCACCCTCGCCGCGCCGGATAGCCTCGGCGAGCCGACCGATCGACTCGCCGAACCGGTGCGAAGTGGTCAACGCCGCGACGCGAATATCGTTGCGCGTGCCGAGACCCTCGACCAGGTCGGCCAGTACTGCGCCCGCCTCCACCGAGGCCAGCTGATCAGGATCACCGACCAGGATCAGCCGCGTCGCCGGGCGTACGGCTTCCAGCAGCCGGGCCATCATCGTCAGCGGCACCATCGAGGTCTCGTCCACGACGATGACGTCGTAGGGCAACCGGTTAGCGCGGTGGTGCCTGAATCGCGCCGACGTATCGGGTCGGGACCCGAGCAACCGGTGCAACGTCACGGCCTGCAGACCCGACAGCCGAGCCTGGTCGGCCGCCCCGAGGTTGTCGATCTCGGACTGTACGGCCTGCTGTAGCCGGGCCGACGCCTTCCCAGTCGGCGCAGCCAGGGCAATCCGGGGCCGGGTGCGCCCGGCCAGCGCGGCCTGTTCGGCAAGCAGAGCCAACAGACCCGCAACCGTGGTGGTCTTTCCGGTGCCGGGGCCGCCGGTCAGCACAGTCGTCCACTGCGACAACGCAATCTGTGCCGCCGCGCGTTGCTCGGTGAACCTCGGCGCGGGGAACACCCGGTCCAGGCCGGCGGCCAGGGCATCCGGGTCCACCGGCACGTCGACGCCGCCCACTGCCAACAGGTCTGCGCAGACCTGCTCCTCCTCCCGGTAGTACCGGTCGAGATAGAGCAGCCGATCGGCGTACAGCCGCAACGCTGGCGGGGTCCCCAGTAGGGGGCTGGCCCGAACCACTGCCAACCATTGCGCGGGGTCCGGCCACGGCAGCTCGAGACCGATCTCCTGCGCGACGGTCATCAGGTCGACGCAAACCGACCCGGCGCGCAGTGCACGCACCGCCAGCGCAGTGGCCAGCAGCACCCGCTCGTCCGCCTCAGCGGTCAGCGCCGCCAGGCGGGTCGCGACATGCACATCGGCCGCTTCCAGCACTCCGGCTTCGTTGAAGGTGCGCAGCAGACCCGTCGCTCCGCGCACCCGCCGCCAGTCCTGCGGATCCGTCACCTCGACACTGGTCACCGGACCCCTTCGTCGAGCAGATCGGACAGCGCGGTGACCAGGGCCGCCGGCGGCTGCCAGCTGAACACTCCGGCCGGGTGCCCGTCGGTCAACGGCGTCGCCGGCCCGCACATGCCCCGCAAAAACAGGTACTGCACGCCGCCGAGGTGGACCGCCGGCCGGTAACCGGGTTGGCGCCAGCGCAGGAATCTATGCAGCACAACGCAATACAACAACGCCTGCAACGGATAGTCGGAGTGCAGCATCGCCTGGGCCAGCTGCGGCGGACCGTAGTCGGCGGCACTGAGCGGGCGACCCGGCTCGCCGAGTCGGTTCGTCTTGTAGTCGACGACGACATAGCGATGGGCAGTCCCGTCCGGGATGCGCAGCACCACGTCGATCGAGCCGGTCAGATAGCCACGCAGAGACTGACTCCCGAGGACCGGGCCGACCAGCCGGTCGGCATACCCAGCCAGGGGGTCATCAGCAGGCAGGTGCCTCCGCAGCAGCTCACCGACATCGGCCAGGGTGGTCTCTGTCGCCGACTGATCCGCCAGATCGCCACCAGCCAATGGGATTTCGAAATCCAGTTCGCGCAGTCGATCACGCTGGGCGATATCGCGCAACGTCAGACCGGGTGCCAACGGTCCCAGCGGGGTGTCGTGCACGGCCAGCAGCGCCGCCGCGAGCTCATCGGGATCGGCCGCCACCGACCACCAACCGGCGTGCCGGCGGATCTGCTCGGCCAGCTCGGCGGTCAGATCCGCCGCCGCGGGATCGGCCGTCTCGAGCACTGCGTGGACCAACGACCCGAAATCGGTGCCGCCGGGAAGGTTGCTCATCGGTGACTCCACCTGTGCGCCCGGCGAATCGGGCGCGGCGGGGACCGGAACATCCTCTACTTCGTCGTCCTTACCCGCGGTTTCCGGTTCGCTGGTTACGCCGGGCGATGCCGCCTCGATAACGGCGGAACCGGTCGACCCGGCAGCCCGGATCAGCCCCGAGTACGACGTGCGGCGCCACCGCGTGTCGATACCGCGATGGAAGTGGCGCACCGCCAGCCCGGTCGGCGGGGACACCGCGGGTACCTCGGGCACTTCGCCGGTGACGGCCCGCTCGATCACCGGTCCACCCTCGGCGGACCAGGCTTCGAAACAGGCAAGAGCATCGGCATCGGTTATCCCCCTGCGACATTCGTCGAGGACATCGGCATCACCTCTGGCCCGGCCCCGTAACAATCGCGACAGTCCACCGTTGATCTCATCCTTGGTCGGCGCCCACCACGCGACAACCTGCGACTGGGCCCGGGTCAACGCGACATAGGCCAGCCGGAGTCGTTCCCTGGCATCTTCGGTACGCCCAGCCCTGGCGGCGTCGTCGAAGTCGACCGCCGTCTGGCCGCCGATGTGCAGGCAGCGCCGGCCCCGGGCGTCGTGGTAGGAGATCACTTCGCTGCCACCGACGTACCGGTTGAAATTGAAGGGCAGGTAGACAATCGGATATTGCAGTCCCTTGCTCGCCCATACCGTCATCACTTGCACACCGGCCGCGTCACTGTCCAGGCGCCGGTTGCGCTCCGCTCGCCGCTGCTCGATGCAACGCTCGCGCAGCCAGTCCCGCAACGCGGGCACCCCGAGGCGCTCCCGGTGCGCAACCTCCTGCAGGAGCTGACCGATGTGCGCGAGATCGGTCATCAATCGCTGACCGCCGCGGTCGGCGAGTATCCGCCGACTCATCCCGGCGACGTTGGCAACTTCGAAGACGGCGGCAACCCCTCGCTCCCGCGCGTAATCCGCCCACTGCCGCAGTGTGTCGGCCACAGCGTCGGTCAGCGAGTCACCTTGTCGAACAACCTCTTCGACAGTGTATCCGAAGAATGCCGTGGTGGCTACGGCCCGCACCAGAGTGCTGCGATGGGTTTGGTCGAAACCGTCGAGCAGACAGAGCCATTCGGCGGCCGCCGCCGAGGAGAAGATATTCGAGTCACCGGTGTACACCGCGGGCACACCCACCGCGACCAGTGCGTCGTAACATCGGCGCGCATCGGCATGACTCTCGACGATGACGGCGATATCTCCGGCACCGAGGGCTCTGTCGCCGAACGTGACGTCCGCCGCCAGCGTGCCGGCGATATCGGCAGCCAGGTCGCGGGCTATGTGGGCGCGGACCTCGTCGATCGGAATACTCTGGGTACGTTGGTAACCCATCATCGCCCGGTCGACCACCCGCAGCCGAAACGGCACGTTGCGAGGTGCGCCGGCCAGCCGGTGACCCTGGTGGGCGGCGTCCACGTCGTGCACGACGATGGCTGGATCACCCAGCGCAGCTCCCCCCAGCACGCTGTGCAGGCTGTGCACCAGGGCACTGTCGCTGCGCCAGTTCGTCCCCAGGGTGAAGCGGGTGCCAGCGGTACGCGCGGCATCGAGGTAGGCGTCGATGTCGCCGCCACGAAACGCATAGATGGCCTGCTTGGGGTCGCCGATCAGGATGAGGGTCGAGTGCCCGCGAAACGCCCGGTCAACCACCTGCCACTGGACCGGGTCGGTGTCCTGGAATTCGTCGATCATCACGATGCTCCAGCGGCTGCGCATCCGGACGCGCGCCGGCGAATCCTCCGGTTCCAGGGCCTCGGCGAGCCGAGACAGCAGGTCGTCGAAGTGCAGGATGCCGAGACGTCTTTTTCGGATATCCATCTCCGCCAGCACATCCCGCGCGAACCCGATCCGCTCCGCAGCCATCGTGCCGGTCGGCGGGTCGATGGGCCGCAACTCAGTCCCGGCCTTGTCGACCACCGCGTTGGCCAGCGCCAGCGCTGCGGCCCGATCGAACACCGGCACCTCCGGCCGGCCGCCGAACCGGCGCAGATAGACGTCGTCGACGATTTCACGCACCAGATCGCCGAGATCCTCCACCAGGGTCACCCCGGCATCGCTATCTCCGGCCACACCAAGCGATTTCAGCACCAGCTGGCAGAACTCGTGGGTGGTGGTGATCGTGGCGGCGTCGAACTCGGCGAGCGCATCACGCAACCGGGTGTGCCGGGCCGCCCGGTCGGCGTCGGTGCCGGAGAGCAGATAGTCGATCAGCTCATTGCCCTCGGGCGGACTGCCAACCCCAAAAGCGGCGACCGCCTCGACGATCTGATGGCGCACCCGCTCGCGCAATTCGGCCGTGGCGGCGCGGCTGAAGGTGATGAGCAGCATGTCGTCGAGCGTCGCCGCGCCGTCGGCGAGATAGCGGGTGACCAGCCCCGCCAGCACGAACGTCTTACCGGTACCGGCGCTGGCCTCCAGCACCGTTGTCGACCCCGGTGCAGGCAGCGGCCCGAGCAGATTGAATCGGTCCATCAGCGTGCCCGCTTCTCGGCACGCAGCAACGGCAACCACAACCGGGCCGCGAACGCCCCCAGTCTGGTGTCCTCACCCGCCACCTCTTCGCCCGCGCGCGGCGGGATCAGGAGTGCCTCGAACGGCGCCGGTGGCCCGCCCCACACCCGGACATGCGCCGGTTCGCTGTTATCGCCACCGTATTTGCTTGTCCAGGTGCGACGCGCGGGTACCTCGGGGTCGCGGCCCCGCAGCCGGGTGCTCGCCCAGGTGTAGGACGTCTTGACCGGCAACGGAATCGGCTCGGCGCATCCCGCGTCATACAGTGCGATCAGATCCCGCAATACGACGGCAGCACCCCCGGTGGGCAGGCCCAACGTCCTGGTCAACGCGGGTTCGTCACCGTCGCGGCCGATGCAGACCGCCGACCAGTCGAGACCAGGTTCGGTGACGGCCAGGGCGAGCAGCCTTACCCACGGGTCGAGTAGGTGCCTGCCGTCGAGCCGGGAAAAGGTCACCGACACCACCCGGTCGCCGTAGACCGGTGTCACGGTCCCCGTCAGCCGGCGGTCACCGCCAAGGTCGATATCGATGTCGACCGCACGGGGTGCGGAGTCGCGATACGGTGCCTCTGCGTTGGCGAGTTCCTCGGCGCCATCCCGGATCGCCTTGGCCTGGCGCCAGCCGAGCTGACCGGGCGGCATTGTGCCGCGGCGCCATTCGGCGTCGAGCACCCAGCGCCGGTCCTTCCCGCGGCGCAGATCACCGAGCATCTGCTCGCCCACCTGCCAGCGCGCCAACCCGTCGAGCTCGATGGGCATCGCATCGTCGATCCCCTCGACATCGCGCGGCAGCGCCATATCGACCATACGGAAGAAGTGCCGGACCGGGTTCTTGACGAAGGCGATGAGATCGGCGAGCGCGATATCGCCGGCCGGCCGCACCAGCAGCGGGCCCTGCGGAAAGGCTTGCGGTTCGCGCAGCTCCCCCGCCGCGGCCCTGGCCGCGGTGAGGACCGTCGGATCGAAGGTGAACGGTGCAGGCACCCCGAGCGCCCCCGGGGTCACATTGCGAATATCGAAGGGCTGCAACGGGTGTTCGACGAGGATTTCCGGCCGCACTGGCGCCTCCGTAGTCTGGTCCAGCGCGTCGAGCAATTCCGCCAGCGGTACCGCCGGCGGCCTGCGGTGTCCGCTGTATTCGTCGGCGCCGGTGTAGGTGATCACCAGCTTGTCGGTCGCCGACATCACCGCGTCCAACAGCAATTGGCGGTCCTCGGAACGGATATCGCGTTCGCCGGTCATCGGCCGCCGGGCCAGCACGTCGTCGCCGTCGACCGCATCGAGGCGTGGGAACACGCCGTCGTCGAGACCGACCAGACACACCACCCGGTGCGGGATGGACCGCATCGGCACCATCGTGCAGACCGTCAGGGTCCCGGTCCGGAAGTTGGCCCGGGTCGGGCGCCCGGCCAGCTGGCGATTCAGCAGAGCTCGAATATCGTTGAGCCGCATCGGCATATCCCCGTGTGCACCGGCTCGTTCGATGGTATCGGCGAACTCACGGTACAGCTGTGCGGTCTGCCAGCCGTCGGGGCCGTCGGCGCGGGTCAGCAGACCGACGCCGTCGCGCAGGGTGTCGATCCAGTCGCGCAGCGGCCGGGTGCCCGACAGCGCATCGATCACCGCGGTCAGCCGGTCGACGTATTCGGCCACGCGGCCGGCGAGTTCCACCTTGTTGCTGCCCACATCGTCGAGAGGCAGCGTGGCATCAAGCCAGGCCTGGGCATCGTCGGACATCGCAACGCCCGACAACACCCGGTCCAGCCCGAAGCGCCAGGTGTTCTGGACATAAGTGTCGAGCTGATAGCGCGCACGGTGGGCATTGTCGATCCCCCAGCGGATGCCCGCGTCACGCACCCAGCCGGTGAGGGCTTCGAGATCGTCGTCGGTGAAGCCGAACCTGGCCCGGACCGGTGCGGCTTCAGCGAGGTTCAGCACCTGGCTCGCGGTGGCTCTGCCGTCCGCGAGGGCGAGTACCTGAGCCGCCACCCCGAGCAGCGGGTTGGTCTGCACCAGTGAGCGATCGGCCAGACGCACCCGCAGCCGGTGCGCCGGATGCTGTTCGCCCACCACATCACCGAGCCCGAACCCGGCGACGATCAACGGCGCGTAGGTCTCGATATCGGGGCACATCACCAGGATGTCGCGGGGTTCCAGTGACGGGTCGTCGGCGAGCAGACCGAGCAGCACCTCGCGGAGGACGTCGATCTGGCGCACCGGCCCGTGGCCACTGTGCACCTGTACGGACCGGTCATCCGGAACCAGCCGGCGGCCGGCCGGCCGCACGGTGTCGGCGCCGATATCGGTTTGCAGCCAGCCCAGCAGGCTGTCGGGCCGGGCGGGTGCACCGCCGACATATTCGTCGAGCACACCCGAGGTCGGCAGGCTGCGTCGCAGTTCGCGAAGGTCGCGGCCGAGGGTCGCGAGCAGCGGATGTCCGACGTGCTGGCGGTCGCCGTCCTCGGCGCGCGGGATCGGCCCGGCCTGCCCCGGCAGGCAGCGCCACAACCGGTCGCTGGAATGCGGAAGCCAGACGTGCAGATCGTGGTGGGCGGACAACGCCTCCAGCAGACCGATGTCGGTGCTCGACAGCCGGGTGTGGCCGAACAGTGACAGCCGGGCCGGCAGGTCCGTCGGTCCGGCCAGCAGCCGGTCGACGGTCTTGGCGTGGCGCTCGGCCGGAGTGTCCACGGCCAACCGCGTGCTGACCGCCCGCCACAGGTGTGGTTGCCAGCCCAAGTCCGGATCCAGGTCGCCGCCCGCCCCGTCGGTGGCGGCGCCGGCGCTCCAATCGGCCAGCAGCTGCGGGCGCTGGACAGCGTAGGAAGCGAACAGCCCGGCGATGCGGCGGGCAGTGGCGAACCGCCTCCCCTGCCGCAGCACCGCTTCCTCACCGGTGTCGAAATGACCAAGGTGCGCAGCCAATGTCGTACACCACGGCTCGTCCAAGCTGTCGTCGACGACGTCGAGCACCGGCCACACCAGAGCGTCAGGAGACCACGGATCTTCCGCCCCATCCGTCCCGCGGGACATGGTCAGCTCGGCGATCAACGACCCTGGCGAACGGAACGCCACACCCGCGCACACTCCGTCGGCCCCGCCGGTGGCTCCCCGGCCCAGGACATGAGACAGCCGTTGACTCAGCCAGCGTTCGACACCCCGGGCAGGCACCAGGACGAGTTCCTCGGCGAAAGGGTCGGCCAGCGGGGTCGCGAGCAACGCGGCGAGGCCGTCGGCCAGCAGGTCGGTGCGCTCGGCGCGGTGGACGTGAAATGCCATCGGTGACCACCCTAGGGTCAGGGTCCGACGAGACAGACAGCAATGCTTGCGAAAGCTGACGGCCGCCTGACAGGCCCGGCCGATATCGTCTGCCCGTGTCCCGGTACGAGCCACCCGAAGACGACCGTTTCTATTCCGAGCAAACCCGTGGGGCGAACTACGGCGCCCCGCAGGGCCCCCCGCCCCAACCGTGGTACCGCAGCGCGCCGGTCCTGCTGGGTTTCGGCGCCCTGGCCGTTATTGTGCTGGGCGCGTTAGCCTTTGCCGTCGTGAAGCTGTCCTCTCCGGCGACGTCACCGACGGCGGCGACCTCAAGTCCGACCAGTTCGACGGTGGCGACCAGCAGCGCCGCCCCCACCAGCACCCATCACAGCGGTGGCGGTGGCGGTGGCGGCGGTGGCGGTAACGGGCAGACCATCATCACCGAAGCACCGCAGGCGCCGCAGACCGTGACGGCCACCGACACCCCGACGGCCACCGACGCCCCGGTGACCACCGACACGCCGGTCACCACGGCGGCGCCGAGCACCGAGACCAGTACGAGCACCAGCACCGTCACCCAGACGGTCACGGCAACGCCCACCCGGCAGAACTATGGCGACAACGGTGGCGGCTTCAACAACGGTGGCGGCTTCAACAACAACGGGGGCCGCAACAACAACGGCCACTGATCGGATCAGACGTGCGGCAGGCGGACTCCGGACGGTGGAGTCCACGCGACGGGTAGCCGCTTGATGCCGTGGATGAACGCCGACCGCAGGATGGCCGGCTCGTCGGTGGCCACCAGATCCGGTATGTGGCGATGCAGTTCCTCGAAGGCAAGCCGGATCTCGCGCCGGGCCAGGTTCGCGCCGAGGCAGAAGTGGGCACCACCACCGCCGTAGCCGAACTGCGGATTGGGGCTACGAGTGACGTCGAAGCGCCACGGGTTGTCGAATTTCTCCTCGTCGCGGTTGGCCGAGCAGTACCACAACGAAACCTTGTCCCCGGCTCTCATCTTCGTGCCGCGCAGCTCGACATCCTCGCTCAGCGTCCGGCGCATGAAGTTCAGCGGCGACGCCCAACGCACGATTTCCTCGACCGCGGTAGGGGCGATGCCGTCGAAATCCGCCCACCACCTCTGGCGCTCGTCAGGGAAGTGAGTCAACGCAACCATGCCGTGGCTGATGGCGTTGCGCGTCGTCTCGTTACCTGCCGCGGTCAGCAGGATGAAGAACGAGGCGATCTCACTTGAGCTCAACCGTTCGCCGTCGACCTCGGCGTGCACCAGCGCGGTGGTGAGGTCGTCGCCTGGGGTCTCCCGCCGGCTCTCGGCGAGCTGGAGTCCGTATGTGGCGAGATCTGTTGTCACCGCCACGAGTTCGTCGTGCTGAACGGACACCTCGTCGTCACCGACACCCAACAACACGGTGGTCCAGTGAAAGACCTTCGCGCGGTCTTCCTCCGGGATGCCCATCATGTCGCAGATGATCGCCAGCGGCAGCGGCGCTGCCAATTCCGCGACGAAGTCGCACTGGCCGTCGGGATGGGCGGCGATCATCGCGTTGACCAGCCCGCGCGCCTGGTCGCGAACACTCGACTCGATTCGGGCCAGCACCTTCGGCGTGAAGGCGCGGTTAACGATGGTGCGCAGGCGCAGGTGCCTCGGGTCGTCGATCGAGATCATCGAACCGAGGAACTCGGCGATCTCGGGCGCGACATCCATCAGCGATGTGCTGGTGGGCTCCGAACTGAAGATCTGCGGGTGCCGGCTGGCGAAGTGCACGTCCTCATGAGTGGTCAGCGCCCAGTGTCCCGCCCCGGCCTCGAAGCCCGGGAATTCCGGGGTGGCCCAGAACGAGACGGGTGCCTCGCGGCGCAGCGCGGCGAAGCACCCGTCGCGCATGTCCTCGCTCTGATCCCAGAACTCCAGCGACTCCAGGTGGACATCCGAGATCGGCACGCGCGGCGGCGGTGCGCCGTTCTCCCGCGGTGCGATACCCGTCCTGCCGACAGTCACAGTCATCGTTGACCTCTCCAGGGAAAAGTGTGACATCTGTCACGTCGTGGGTCCAGGGTTTTCCCGTCCGCCCCGCTGAGAGTGTTTTCGGACGAAATGACAGCCGTGTAATCCCAGCCGCATTATCATCCGGGGGTCGAATTACGCTGCAGACACGCCGCAGGTAGTCGACAATCTGGTAACAATGGCCACTTTCGCACCATCTCCCAGCCGGCCACCCGCCCGGCGCCGCTGGCTGATCATTGCCCTGACGGTTGTCGCTGTCGTCGTCGCAATCGTCGCCGTCACCGGCATCAACCGCGCCCGGATGTCGTTCGAAGAGCGCACCGCCCAGGCCTTCACGGTCGGTGACTGCGTGGTGGTGCCGTCAGCGGCACCGAACGTGGTGCGGGCCGCCCGGGCATCGTGTGCGGTCGACCCGAGCTATACGATCGGCGCCACCACCACCGCGTCCGGCTCCTGCCCCAGCGCCGAATACCAGCAGTTCCCCGCCTCGGCCGCCGACGCCCCCACCGCGACACTGTGCCTGGTGCCCAACCTGGTCGCCGACCACTGCTACCAACTCGAGATGCCGGTCGGCGTGGTCAAACGCGCCGATTGCGCTGCAGCCCCGAAGGGCTCCGCTGCCGGCGTACTGGTTCAGGTCACCCAGCGGCTCGACGTCCGAGACCAGGGTGCGTGCCCGACCGAGAGCGGCCATTTCGCCTGGCCCTACCCCGCGCCCGCCCGGACCTACTGCACGCAGACGCTGTCCTAGCTACCCCGGCAACCGGCGGTTGATCAGCAGCCCCGCGAACGCGGCAAGTGCGACCAGGACGACACCGATGCGCAGCCATCCCGCGGTCGCCTCACCCGGGATGGTCTCGTAGCCGATCTGCTCCTGCAGTGTGGAGTAGACGCTGTTGAGCTGGTCCAGGCTGGACGCGCGGAACGCTTCTCCGCCGGACAGATCGGCTACCTGTTTGAGGTCCTCGTCGTCGACCGGCACCGGCTGTGCCACATTCTCGATCTCGACCGTGCCGCTGGCCGTGCCGAAGGAGATCGTCGAGATCGGCACACCCTGCCCCTTGGCAGTGCGAGCCGCGGTGAACGCCCCCTTGGGATCGTCGGGATTCGTCGGCACCGTCTCCTTGCCGTCGGATTCCAGCACGATCCGCGCCGGCGGAGGCTGATCCCCACCGCCCATCATCGCGCCGACGGTCGCGATCGCCTGCAGGGCGGTGAAGATCGCCTCGCCGGTGGCGGTCCGATCCTCGGGCTGGAGTTTGTCGATCGCCGCCTTCATCAGCGCGCGGTTCGTCGTCGGCGACACCAGCACAGTCGCGGTGCCGCCATAGGCGATCAGCCCCAGATTGATACCCGGCGTCAATTCGTCGACGAACTTCTTCCCCGCCGCCTCTGCCGCCAGTAGTCGAGTCGGCGCCACATCGGTGGCCCGCATGGACTCGGACACATCGATGACGAGCATGACCACCGCGCGGTTGCGTGGGATGCGGATATCGCGGGTCGGGCCCGCCATCGCCACCGTCAGGACCAACAGCGCGCAGACGATCAGGATCGCGGGCAGATGCCGCCACCGGCCGTGGCGCGTGGGCGCGACCGAGACCAACAGGTCCATGTTCGCGAACCGCAATGCGCGGTGGCGGCGCCGGCGCTGCACCACGACGTAGAGCGCTGCGACACCGACCGCCGCCAAGGCGAAAAGGAAGAACCAGGCGTGCGCGAAATTCGACAGTGTCATCGGCCCCAGTAAGGGCAAGGTCACAGGGCCACTCCGTCGCAGGTCATTTCCTCGAAACTAGAAAGTGGAGCTGGGAAAAGGGCGTCCATCAGGTGCCAACCTGCTGTGCATCGCCTGCGCGCGGCAGGGATGGCGGCAGCACGGCTCCATACTGGCGCCATGCATCCGGCGACAACGCCGCTGACGCTGGCCACCGCGCTGAGTTCGTGGCGCCTCGACGTGTCATCGGCCGTAGCAATTCTGTTGATCGGCGGTTTCTACCTCTGGGGAACGCGGGTCCAACGCCGGCGCGGGGTCACTGTCGCCGCCGCTCCGCTGTGGTGCTTCGGGATCGGGTGCAGCCTGTGGGCCCTGGCGACGATGAGCATGATCGGCGTCTACGCGGGCGTGCTGTTCTGGGTCCGAGCCCTACAAGTGCTGACGCTGTTGTTCCTGGTTCCGTTCTTCCTCGCGATGGGCCGGCCGCTGACCCTGCTGCGAGACGTGCTGACCGCCCAGGGGCGCGCCCGCCTCGATGCCGTCCTCGCCGGGCCCGCGGCCCGCGTGGTGGCGCACCCGGTTTCGACGTCCATCGCGATGCTCGGAACGCCGTGGCTGCTCTACCTCACGCCGTGGTATCGCACCGCACTGGAAAGCGCGCCAGTCGGGGCGGCCACCAACGCGGCGCTCGTCCTGATCGGTTTCGGCTACTTCTATGCCCGCCTGCAGACCGATCCCGTGCCGAGGCGGTACTCGCAGTTGATCTCTGTGGTCATCAGCATCGTCGAAACGATCGGGGACGGCCTGCTGGGGCTGGTCCTGTGGCTCGGACCGGTGATCGCCGTCGGCTACTACGACGGGCTGCAGCGCACCTGGGGACCCAGCCAGCGCCTCGACCAGACGATCGGCGCCGGCGTGCTGTGGATCCTCGGCGACGTGCTGGGGGTGCCATTCCTGATCATGCTGATGCACGGGCTGTCGGTCGACGAGCGGGCCCGGTCCGTCGAGGTCGACGCGGCCCTCGACGACGAAGAGTCGGCCCGCGCCGATCCCCAGCCGGAGGCGGCCACGTCGCGGTTGTGGTGGGAGGACGACCCGCAACTCAGGGACCGGTTCAACCGTCTCAGTTGACGCAGGGGATGCCGCCGCCGTCCACCGGCGGACCGTTGTCCGGCGTCGCGCTCGTGGTCGTCGCTGACGTCTTCGAGGTCGTGGTGGTGGTCGGGGTGGCATAGCCGATGTCGTCGGGCACTTCCGACATGGTCGTCGCGCTCACCTCGAGATCGGTGGGCATGGTGAAGCCGGTACCCAGCACCACGCGGATCTGCCCGGCCGGCAGTGCCGAATTGGGATCGGCGGGAATGTTGTCGAGCAGGGTGCTGATGTCTTCGGCCTCGGACTCCGATCCCGAGCCGTACTCGATGGCCGTTGTCGTCGCCTCCTCTGATGTCGCGTCGCGCACCTCC
Organism: Mycolicibacterium komossense; assembly: GCF_025822605.1. GTDB lineage: Bacteria > Actinomycetota > Actinomycetes > Mycobacteriales > Mycobacteriaceae > Mycobacterium > Mycobacterium komossense. The sequence continues at coordinate 14,865 of NZ_JACKTY010000040.1, forward strand.
ATCATCGAGTAGCCGTGGCTGGCGAGTCCGCGGGAAATCTTGGATGCCACCCCAGCGCCCTGGCCGGCGTTGACCACTTCGACCATGCTCGACGGCCGACTCGCTGCGCTGGAGGTCTCCTCGCCGTCAGAGCCGTCGGAGAAGGCCGCGCGGACCTGGGCCTTGATCTGCTCAGGATCGACGATGTTCACGTCGCCCCCGTTGACGACGTCATAGCGGACCACCGGCAGCGTCTGGAACTGAGCCTCGCCATCGGCCAGCGCACCCAGCCGTTTGAACTGGTCCACATCCCAGCCCGCCGAGAACACGATGTCCTTGCGGGCGATGTCCATCAAGTTGTTCAACTTGGTCAGGTCGGAGAACGTGCCCGCATCCTGCAGCTGGTGCACCACCGAAACCAGGAAAGCCTGCTGGCGGTGCGTGCGATCGAGGTCGCCGTTGTCCAGCCCATGTCGTTGCCGGACGAAGGCCAACGCTTGCGACGCGTTGAGCCACTGTCGGCCAGCGGGCAGGTCAACACCCGAATAACTGTCCTGCACAGGATGATTGAGGCACACCTCGACACCACCGAGCGCTTTCGCCAGATCGTAGAAGCCCGCCAAGTTGACTTCGGCGAACGCGTCGATCGGCACGCCGACCAGGTTGCGCACCGCACTGAGCGTCGCCGCCCGGCCCGCTTCCCTGCCCTGCTTCTCCAGCACGGCCTGATCGGCTTCGCCCTCATCGGCGAGCTTCTGTTCGGTGAAGAACTTGGTGAGCCCGTAGGCCTCTTTGATCTTGATGTGGTGGTAGCCGGGGACCCGGTTGAAGCTGACCCAGTCATCGCGCGGAATCGAGAACGCGCTGACGGCGTTGTCGGCGCTGATGTGCACCAGGATGAGAGTGTTGGTGTTGTAGCCGCCCGAGTCCGAATCGCCGGCATGCAACTGGTCGAGGATCTCCTGCGGCAGCTCGTTACCCTCTTGATCCTTCCTCGAGTCCAACCCGATGAGCAGGATGTTCATGGCACCGCCGCCGGAGCGCTCGGCGTTGACGGGCAGTGCATCGGAGACGGTGAAACCGCCGAGTACATCGCGAGTGGTCCACCACGTCGTCCCAGTCACCGCCACCGCCACCGCCGACGCCAACCCGATCAGCACTCTGCCCGCCCGCAACGCCCACGACGGACCCGTTCGAGGCATCCGGTGACTGACCGGGGCGTGTTGGGTCACGGTCGGGCCGGTGGCCCCATTGGCGTCGCCCTCGGGCCTGTCCGCGTCCAACACGCACCCACTACAGCAGGCGAACGCCCGCTGAGCCAGTCCGGGGAGATCAGGCCGCTTCGACCACAGCCTTGATCCGCTTCAGAGTCTTAGTCATATCCCGGACATTGCGACGGGTGCGCAGCTGGCCGCCGAAGAGCCCGAAGATGGTCGTCATCAGCCCTTCCGTCATCCGGAATGACTCGGTGACATCGGTTCCGTCACCCGCGGGCACGAAGGCGTAATGCCAATTGTTGACCGGCTTGCCACCGAGGATCACCTCGAAGCCGAACTCGCGGCCTGGGTCACACGCGGTGACCCGGCAGGTGGTCCAGTAGACCGGCCCGATCTCGTTGCGCTTGACGTGGCCCCGGAAGGTGGCGCCCAGTGCCGGGCCGGTGGCGCCGTCCAGCCATTCGGCTTCGAACGTCTCCGGCGAGAACCGGCCGGTGTTTCGGATGTCGGCGACGAGGTTCCAGATAACGTCGGCGGTCGCGGCCATGTGGACTGTCACCGAGGCGTGCATGTGGCGATCATAGGCATCGCCTCACAGCAACTGCTCCAGAACTGTTCCAGCGTGATGGGCAGGTCGGTACTGCCGGCGAGGCGCACAGGTCAGGACACGCGGACCGGCCTCAACTGAGCAGTCGGGCGATCGAGCGCAGCGGAATGGGAAGCCAGGCAGGACGGTGCCGAGCTTCGTACCCCGCCTCGTAGACCGCCTTGTCGAGCTCGTAGGCCACCAGCAGGACGTGCGCAGCGCGCGGATCGCGACCTGAGGCCGCCGCGTAACCGTCACAGAACGCCGTCGTATTGCGGTCGATCCATTCGCCGGCGGCGGCCAGCTGTTTATCGTCCGGCTCTTCGTTCTTCCCTGAGCCCTGCCCGATCAACGGCTGATACGCCGCGTACTCATACGATCTGAGCATCCCGGCGACGTCGCGCAGCGTCGAGTCCGGCCGGCGCCGGTCCTCCAGCGGCGTCCCCGGCTCGCCTTCGAAGTCGATGAGCAGCCACGTCTCGGACGTCCGCAACACCTGGCCCAGATGCAGGTCGCCGTGGACGCGCTGCACCGTCGTCGGCTCGCCCGCGAGGGCGTTGAACCGGGCCTCGATCGCAGGAACCAACGGCGCCAGATCCGGCGCGGAGGCGGCGGCGACCGCGAGCCGGGCCAGCGCACTGTCCACCGGAAACTCCCCAGCGGTCGAACCCAGCTGGTCAGCCAGGACGGCGTGTACCGACGCGACGGCTTGACCGAGCCGATAGGACTCCCCGCAGAAGTCGCTGTCGCCCTCCGAATACAGCTCGCGCGCGCTGGCAGTGGCCATATCCCAGCCTTCGGCGGAGTTCGGCGCGAAGGCGGCCATCATGCCCAGCGGACATGGCCGCCCGTCCCAGGTGGTGGAGTAGGAGCCCATCAGGCGCGCAACATTGGGGTTGCCGGCCCGGCCGAGGACCCGGTTCAATTCGATGTCGGGGTTGATCCCGGCGCTGATTCGCCGGAACGCCTTGAACATCGCGGCCTGCCCGAAGATGACGCTGGTGTTGCTCTGTTCGGCGCCGGACACCCGCGGCGAGGCGTCGACGGGCAACTGGACCCCGGGCTCCTTGGTGAAGACCACCTGCCCGCGCGTCGCCGACGAATCGAAGAGCGCCATCAGGTGCCGCGCAGCCGACGGATCGTGCAGGGCGTCGTAGCCGAACCGGCCGGCGTCCTCGCCGATTGCCGCAATCGGATTGCCATCGGTAACCGGTTCCGACGTCCACTTCACGAGCACCTGGTACCGCTCGGACGAACCGTCGGCGTATGTCGTGTCGACCAGGATCAGGTCAATGTCCTCGTGCAATGTCACGTCGACAGCGGGTCGGGCCGATATCAGCTTCTTGCTCCGGCCCGCGTACCACCTCTGCTTCGGCAGCCACTCGATGAACGGCAAGGTCACGTCATCTTCTCCCGATCTTCAGCAGGACTGGTCAGTTCGGCCCGATCAGTCCTTGGTCCCGTACCCGAAGACGTGGGTCCCCAACCTAGCCGCGCGCCAACACCAGTACCGGGGTCGGATCGATACCGACAGCGACCTGCGCACCCGGACTGAACGCGGTGGCTCGCGCGCTCGCCATCTGCGCGGAGACCAGCGTGCCGTCGGCCAGCGTCGCGGTGACCGTGGAGACCGGACCGAGGAAGGCCACCGCGGCAACCGTCGCGGTGCCGCCGGCATCCGCGGTGATCGTCACGGATTCCGGCCGGACCATGGCCAGGCCCGCTCCCCTCGCGATCGAGCCCGACAGGACGGGAACCGAAACGCCGAACACCCGAGCCGAGCCGTCGGCGACGTCGGCGGGCACCTTGTTGCTCAGACCGACGAACTCCGCGACGAACGGGGTCGCGGGATTGCCGTACAAGTCTGCCGGCGCTGCGATCTGCTCGAGTCGGCCCTGGCTCATCACCCCCACCCGGTCGGCGACGGCAAGCGCCTCCTCCTGGTCATGGGTGACGAAAAGCGTGGTGGTGCCGACTTCCAGCTGAACCCGCCGGATTTCGTCACGCAGTGCGACCCGGACCTTCGCGTCCAGTGCCGACAGTGGCTCGTCGAGCAGCAGCACCTGCGGTTCGATGGCCAGGGCGCGCGCCAGCGCCACGCGCTGCTGCTGACCGCCGGACAGCTGGTTGGCGTACTTCTGCTTGTGTTCAGTGAGCCCGACCAGCTCCAGCATGTCCGCGGCCCGCGCGGTGCGCTGCGCCTTGGCCGTTCCGCGCAACTTCAGTCCGAAGGCGACGTTGTCGAGCACGGTCAGATGCGGGAACAGGCTGTACGCCTGGAAAACCATGCCCATATCGCGTTTGTTGGCGGGCACCCTGGTGATATCGCGGCCCCCGACCGCGACGGTGCCCGACGTCGGGTCATCCAGCCCGGCCAGGATGCGCAGCGCGGTGGTCTTACCGCAGCCCGACGGGCCGAGCAGGGCTACCAGTTCACCCGGCTCGAGATCGAGAGTGAGGCCGTCGAGTGCTTTCACCGTCCCGTACACGCGGGTGAGGTCGGTCAGGGCGACGGCCACCCCGGTGCGGGTGGGTGCGGTCATGTCGATACTCCAGACGGGGTGGCGGGTGCGATCGGATCGGAGTCGGTGGCGCCTCGGCGGCCCCGCCGTGTCAGCAGCGACAGCGCCAGCAGCAGCACGAAGCCGAAGAGCAGCACTGCCAAGGATGCCGCCACCGAGGTGGGCCCGTCACTCTTGCCGATCAGGACGATCTGCACCTGGAGGGTCTCGAACCCGCTGAGGGAGGCGATCGTGTACTCGCCGAGGACGACGGCGATGGAGATGAAGGACGCCGACAAGATGCCCGACCAGATGTTCGGCACGATGACCCGAAGGATGGTGCTCGCCCAGCCCGCGCCCAGTGATCGGGCCGCTTCCGAAAGTGTCTGCAGGTCAATCGAAGACAGTGCGCCGTCGAGCGCCCGGTACGCGAACGGCAGGACGATGACGACGTAGACGAACGTCAGGGTCAACGCCGATTCACCCAGCAGATAGGTCACCCACAGATACACGTTGCGCAACCCCACGACGATGACCAGGGCGGGGATGGTCAGCGGTAGCAGGCAGAGGAATTCGATCAGCCCCTTGGCCCACGGCGCGCGCAACCGCACCCAGATCAGCGTCGGCACCAGGATCGCCAGCATCGCCAGCACGGTGAAAGCGGCCAGCCCCAACGAGATCAGGATGGACTGATACAGCGCGTCGTCCTCAATGAGGTTGAGCCACGGCTGCAGGGTGCGCCCGCCGCGCAGTAGATCGCGGGTGCTGAAATCGGCCATTGCGTACAGCGGAAAGAGAAAGAACACTCCGAACAATCCCAGCAGTGCGCCGCGGAAGACCTTGCCGCCGAGCGTGTTTTGCTTCACTGCAACCACCGCGAGGTACGCCGGACCAGGATGTTGTAGGACACCATCACGATCGCGACGACGACGATCATCTCGCACGCCAGCGCATACGCGAAACCGGCCTGCCCGAGCACCACCTCGCTGGTCAGCGCCGACCGGATCAACAGCGGCAGAATCGGACTGCCCTGACTGACCAGCGCCGCGGCGGTCGCGTACGCCGCAAAGCCATTGGCGAACAACAGCAGCACCGAACCGAGGAACGCCGGCGTCAGCAGCGGGAAGGCCACCTGACGCCAGTACTGCCAGGTCGATGCACCGAGGCTGACCGCCGCCTCCCGCCACCGCTCGCGCAGGCCCTCGAGGGCGGGCAGGAACACGATCACCATCAACGGGATCTGGAAGTAGGTGTAGACAAGTACGAGCCCAGGCAGCCCGTACAGCCAGCCGTTGCCTGCCAGATTCCAGCCGAAGTGCTCCTGAACCCACAGCGTCAGCACACCGTTGAGGCCGATCGTCGCCAGGAATGCGAAAGCCAATGCCACACCGCCGAATTGGGCAAGAACGCTACACAGCGACAGGGCCGCCCGGCGAAACACCGACGATGGCGGGCGATTCACGATCAACCAGGCGAGCACGGCGCCGAGGAACGCACCGAGAATAGCGGTGATACCCGAGAGCAGCACGCTGCGCCACAGCGCGGTCAGTGCGGTGTCCGAGAACAGCGCACCGATCCGCTCGAACGAGAAGGTCCCGTCCAGATAGAACGCGCTCACGAGCACCGTCACGGTCGGGATGATCAGGAATACGACAACGAACACCAGAAACGGGAGCAGCGGCAGACCGTCACGCAGTCGCTTACTCAATCCGGAACCTCCTGCCGAGATCAGCCGATCGCCTTGGCCCAATTATCGGCCAGATACTTGGCGGCGGTGTCGCTCTGGGCCTGGGTCAGGATCGTGGTCGGCCCGTCGATGGCGGGCAGTTCGCGCGCCGCGGCCGCATCGATACTGCCCGACTGGATCATCGCGTCCGCCCGCACCGGGCGCACACCGCCGGCGGCATAGAGGTTCTGGCCTTCGTCGCTGAACAGGAACTCCTGCCAGAGCCGGGCCGCCGCGGGATGCGGAGCGTCGGAATTGATGGCCTGGCTGTAGTACCCGGCGACGGCGGCGTTCTCCGGCACGAGAACCTGCCAGGTGGGGACCTTCTTCGTCGCCCCCGCGTTGAGGTAGTTCCAGTCGATGACGACCGGCGTCTGACCTGATTCGATGGTCGCCGGGGTCGGATCGACGGGCACGAAGTTGCCCGCCTGCTTGAGCTTGGCGAAGAAGTCGACACCGGGGGCGATGTTGTCGGCCGAGCCGCCCTGGGTCAGCGCCATCATCACGACGCCCGAGAACGCCGCACCGGCCTGCGTCGGGTCACCGTTGAGCGCGACCTTGCCCCGGTATTCGGGTTTGAGCAGATCGTCGACATCGGTGACGGGCGGCACCTTCGCGGAATCGAAGCCAATGGACATGTAGCCGCCGTAGTCGTTGACCCAGGCGCCTGTTGCGTCCTTCATCTTGGCCGGCACGTCGTCGAACGTCGCCACCTTGTAGGGCGCGAACTTTGCGGCGTTGGCCAGCGCAACGGACTGACCGAGGTCGAAGACGTCGGGCGCGGTGCTCTTGCCCTTCTGCTGGGTGGCAGCGTTGATTTCGTCCTGACTGGACGCCTCGGGCTGCGCAGAGGTCACCTTGATGCCGTACTTGTCCCCGAACGCCTTGATGACGGCCCCGTAGTTGGCCCAGTCCGGCGGCAGGGCGATGACGTTGAGCTGCCCCTCCTTCTTGGCGGCCGCGACGAGACCGTCCATCCCGCCGAAGTCAGCCGCCGAGGTCGCCTGTCCGGCTTTGACACCGGATGAGGTGTCCGCACCCGAGTTGTCCTTGGCCGGCGGCGCACAGGCGGCGAGTGCGGCGACGAGGAGCAAGCTGGTGGTTGCCGCGATAGCTCTGTTCATGGGCCGAACCTTCCGGTGGGCAGACGACGCGGGCGTGACGAGCAGGTGGCCGGGCGGCCAAATAACGGCGACGCGCCGGGGTGAAGCTATCCGCTGTGGCCAGTCAACAGGCCGGAAAGCACGAAATCCCCCAACTCAGGTTGGGGGATTTCGTGGTGGTCACACCGATCAGAGCAGGTGAGCGATCAGATCGGGCTTCATCTGCTGCAGTTGCTGGCCCCAGTAGGCCCAGTTGTGCGTGCCGTTGTCCGGGAAGTTGAAGACGCCGTTCTTGCCGCCCGCGGCGATGTAGTTGTCGCGGAAGGTCTCGTTGGTGCGGATGGTCAGGCCTTCGAGGAAGGTGGCGGGCAGGTCGCCGCCGCCGAGCTCGTTGGGCTGGCCGTTACCGCAGTAGATCCAGATGCGGGTGCCGTTGGCGACGATGGTCGGGATCTGCACCATCGGGTCGTTGCGCTTCCACCCGCTGTTCGGGTCTTCCGTCGGACCCCACATGTCGTTGGCCTTGAAGCCGCCCGCGTCGCCCATCGAGATATTGATCAGGAACGGCCACGAGCCCTCGGAGGGGTTCAGGAAGCCGGACAGCGACGCCGCGTAGGTGAACTGCTCCGGGTGGTACACCGACAGGATCAGCGAGGCCGAGCCGGCCATCGACAGACCGACCGCGGCGCTGCCCGTGGACTTGACGTTGCGGTTGGCGGCGAGCCAGTTGGGGAGCTCGGACGTCAGGAACGTCTCCCACTTGTAGGTCTGGCAGCCGGCTTTACCGCAGGCCGGTGAGTACCAGTCGGCGTAGAAGCTGGACTGGCCGCCGACCGGCATGACGATCGACAGGCCGGACTGGTAGTACCACTCGAACGCCTGGGTGTTGATGTCCCAGCCGTTGAAGTCGTCCTGCGCGCGCAGGCCGTCGAGCAGGTAGACGGCCGGTGAGCCGTCGCCGCCGCTCTGGAACTGGACCTTGATGTCGTGGCCCATCGAGGGCGAAGGGACCATCAGGTATTCGACGGGCAGACCGGGACGGGAGAAGGCTCCCGCGGTCGCTGCTTGGCCGGTGAGGCCGATCAGTCCGGGCAGGGCGAGCGATGCCACCGCGGCAACTCCGAGTCGGCGGGCCCACTTGCCTCGCAACTTGTCAACCAGTTTCATGCATTCCAGCCAATCTGTGATTGCGACGCCCACGCCGTCGCGACTTAGTATCCGCTGGGCTATACCCAGCGGACGCCATGTTCAAGCGCATATTTCTCAGCACGTAGAGCTCCCCTGAAGGGTGACCCTACATTGCGACACGGAGGACACGGTAGTGGAACACCCGTGCGGAAGCTGGTAAGTACCGCGACACCCACGACTCCCCGACGTGCAGGTTTTGTCAATCATGACGTTCTGCGCATGCGCACAGGGGTGGCAGTACCGTGTACCGAATGGCTCGAGCTGCGCAAACAGCCCGCAGTGAGCGCACCAGGGAGGCGCTCCGGCAGGCCGCACTGGTGCGGTTCCTGGCACAGGGCGTCGAGGACACGTCGGCTGAACAGATCGCCGCCGACGCGGGCGTGTCGCTGCGGACCTTCTACCGGCATTTCACCTCCAAGCACGATCTGTTGTTCGCGGACTACGACGCCGGCCTGCACTGGTTCCGGACCGCGCTGGAGGCCCGCCCCGCCGGTGAGCCCCTGATCGCGTCGGTTCAGGCAGCCATCTTCGCGTTTCCGTATGACGTCAGCGCCGTCGCGAAAATTGCCACCCTGCGTTCCAGCGAGCTCGATCCGGAGCGGATCGTCCGGCATATCCGGCAGGTAGAGGCTGATTTCGCGGCTGCCGTCGAGGCCCGCATCACTGGCGAGAACACCCCCGCTTCGGCCGGGCTCGGTTCGGTGGACCACCGCCTGGGAGTCAAAGTCACCGCACGCTGCATCGCCGCGGCGGTCTTCGGCGCGATGGAAGTCTGGATGCTCAGCGCAGACCGGTCACTGGCCGAACTTGCGCGGTTGTGCCGCGCCGCCCTGGCGTCTCTGGAATCCGGTCTCGAAACCGGTCCGGCAGACTCCAATGTTTTGTCATAATTGACAAAACATTGCGGCTGCGCCGAAAGGGCGACTATGTCACATTCAGGTTCCAACGCCGGTCCGGTCAGCAGCTTCGACGCCATCGTGATCGGTGCCGGACACAACGGCCTGACCGCAGCAGCCATGATGCAGAAGGCCGGTCTGCGGACGGTCTGCCTCGACGCCAAGCTCTACGCCGGCGGGATGGCGTCGACAGTGGAGCTGTTCAAGGACGGCGACGCCGGCTACCACTTCGAGATCGCGGGCTCGGTGCAAGTCCCCACGTCGGCGGTGGTGAGCCGTGAGCTCGGACTCGACACCCTGCCGACCGTCGACCTCGACGTCATGTCGGTATCCCTGCGCGGCGTCGGCGACGAACCCGTCATCTACTACACCGATCCGATGAAACTGCTGACCCACCTCAACGACGTGCACGGTGCCGAGGCGGTCACCGGGATGGCGGGGCTGATGGCCTGGTGCCAGGCACCGACGCGGGCACTGGGCCGCTTCGAAGCCGGCCGGCCGCCCAAGACTCTGGACGAGATGTATGCCTGCGCAACCAACGAGTTCGAGCGGTCGACGATCACCGACCTGCTGTTCGGATCGGTCACCGACGTCCTGGACCGGTACCTGCCCGATCGCGAGAAGCACGGTGCGCTGCGGGGAATGCTCTCACTGCTGGCCGTCAACACCACGTACCGCGGTCCTGCGACGCCGGGCACCGCGGCCGCCCTGGCGTACGGGTTCGCGGTTCCCGACGAGAACACGGTCCTGGTGAAGAAACTGCGCGGCGGTATCGGCGCGCTCACCACGCACCTCCTTGAGCTGTTCACCACGAGCGGCGGCGAACTGCGACTGCGCAGCAAGGTCGGCGCGATCACGGTCGCCGACGGCCGGGTCACCGGAGTCCGCCTGGACGACGGCACAACGCTCAGCGCGCCGATCGTCGTCTCCAGCCTGGCGCCCGACCTCACCGTCAACGGTCTGGTGGACGCCGCGGCGCTGCCTGCGCAGGTGCGCGAACGCTTCACCAGGATCGACCACCGCGGGAGTTACCTGCAGATGCACTTCGCGCTGGACGGTGTACCGGAATTCGCGGCGCCGTATGAGATTCTCAACGATCCCGCCATGCAGTCGAACATCGGCATTTTCAGTACGCCGGAGGAGCTACAGCAGCAGTGGGAGGACTGTCGGCGCGGGATCGTGCCCGCCGACCCGGCCATCGCCCTACAGATTCCCTCGGTGAACGATCCGGGCCTGGCACCGGCAGGCAAGCATGCCGCGTCGGCGTTTTCGCTGTGGTTCCCCATCGAGCAATCCGAGTCGAGCTACGGCGAGATGAAAACCGAGATGGGTCAACGGGTTATCGACAAGATCACCCGGCTGGCGCCGAACTTCGAAAGCCTGATCTCCCGGCATACGACGTTCACACCCAAGCACATGGGCACCATGTTCGGCGCTCCCGGCGGTGACTACTGTCATGGTCTGCTGCACTCCGACCAGATCGGACCCAACCGGCCCGGCCCCACGGGGTACATCGACCAGCCGCTGCCGATCGACGGCCTGTACCTGGCGAGCGCGGGCTGCCACGGCGGACCGGGAATCACCTTCATCCCCGGCTACAACGCCGCCCAGCAGGCGCTGGCCGACCACGGGTAGGGATTTCGGCGTGCCAATCGCCGGTCACCGCTAATGAGCACACCGAAATCACGGGGTAGTGTCCGGCGAGTGGCAGCACGCGATCACGGCGACCCCGGTGACGCCCCGTCGGTTCCCCCACCACTGACCCAGGTGGCCAACCCGGTCCGGCCGTCGGCAGCCGAAGAGGCGCGCACCATCGCCGCGTCGACCAACACCGCGACGCTGGCCAGCCTCACCGGCGACGGCGATCCCTGGGCGTCCTTCATCACCTACGGACTACTCGACGGCGCGCCGGTGCTGTGTGTCTCGCAGATGGCCGAGCACGGCCGCAACCTCGCCGGCGACCCGCGCGCCAGCATCGCGATCGTCGCGCCCGCCACCGACTCCGACCCCTTGGCGAACGGCCGCATCACCCTGGCCGGGGTGGTCGAACATCCCGCAGGCGACGAGCTGGCCGCCGCCAGGGCCGCCCACATCGCCGCGGTCCCCGCCGCCAAGTACTACGTGGACTACAGCGACTTCGCGCTGTGGGTGCTGCGCGTGCAGCGAGTGCGCTGGGTCGGCGGCTATGGCCGCATGGATTCCGCGACGGCCGAAGCGTATTCGGCGGCCGCCCCCGATCCGGTCCAGCCGCAGGCCGCCGGCGCGATCGACCACCTCAATGCCGACCACGCCGATTCACTGGCGTTGATGGCCCGCGCACTCGGCGGTTTCCCCGACACGGTGTCGGCGGTCTGCACCGGTGCCGACCGCTACGGGCTCGACCTCAAAGTCAACACCGAACGCGGTATCGCCTACACCCGCGTCGGCTATCCAGAGCCGATCCACTCGATCGGCGATTTGCGTTCCGCCACAGTCCAATTGGTCGAACTCGCACGAACATGATGCTCAGCCGACAGATGCAGGGCAGGTTCGCGGATGCACCCGTGGCCAGACTCGCCACGGCTACCCCCGACGGGGTCCCACATCTGGTGCCGATCGTGTTCGCGGTATTCGGCGACACGCTCTACACCGCCGTCGACGGGAAGCCGAAATCGACGCACCGGCTACGCCGGCTGGCCAATATCGAGCAGAACCCCCGGGTGAGTGTGCTCGTGGACCACTACGGGCCGGACTGGAGCCGACTGTGGTGGGTCCGAGCCGACGGTATCGCCCGCGTGCATCGCGACGGCACTGCCGTGGAGGTCGGAACCAGTATGTTGCGGGCCAAGTACCCGCAGTACCAATCAGTTCCGCTCGACGGCCCGGTGATCGCCATCGAGGTGACCCGTTGGTCGTCGTGGTCGGGGGGACCGCGCGGCTAGCCTGTTTGGCATGTACACGCCCGCCTTCAACAGCGTCGAGGAAGAGACCGCCATCCGGGCGATGGTCTCCGCTATCGGGTCGGCGCAGTTCGTCACGGTCGACGATGACGGCTTCCCCACCGCGACACTGCTTCCCATCATCTGGGAACGCGACACCGTGATCGCGCATATCGCCCGCGCCAATCCGCAATGGGGCACCGTCGCCGACGGCAGCCCGGCGTTGCTGATCTGCGCTGGGCCGCAGGCCTACATCAGCCCGTCGTGGTACGCCGCGAAATACGAGCACGGCCGGGTGGTGCCGACCTGGAACTACACCGCGGTGCACCTGACGGGCACGGTGCGCGTCCACCACGACGCGGACTGGCTACACCAGGCGGTGGATCGGCTGACCATCACACACGAAGGCCCACGCGAGCTGCCCTGGCAGGTCACCGACGCGCCGGAGGCCTTCATCCAGGGCCAGCTGCGCGGCATCGTCGGCCTGGAGATCACGGTGACACGTGTCGAGGGCAAGGCGAAGCTCAGCCAGAACCGGTCAGCGGCAGATCGTCGCGGTGTCGTCGAGGGGCTGCGCGGGGAGGCTGCGGTGGGCGCCGAGGCGGTCGCCTCCGAAATGGAAAGGGCCATGGCGACCGGCCTGAGCGAGTGAGTCGGAAGCGTGTGATCTGATGGCGCAATGGCCCCGACGGGATGCAGTATCCGAGGCCGCGTATGGCGCGCCGGCCAGCCGCAGGACGATTTCGACTTCGACCGCATCTCCGACTATCTCCTCGAGGATGGCGCGCTGTTCTGGGTCGACATGTACGACCCGGACCATGACGCACTCTCGGCGCTGGCCGGCGAACTCGGCCTCAACATCTGGGCTGTCGAGGATGCCGTCGCACCGTCGGAGCGCGTGAAGGCGACGGTCTACGGCAGCCACACATTCTTCACCGTGTACGCCGTCGACGTGGTGAACGCGGACGCGGCGGGCGACGCTCAGTCCACGCTGACCAAACACCGCATCTCGGCGTTCGTCCTGCCGCACGGCCTGGTCACCGTCCGATTGCGGCCGGACTGGGACATCGACCAGGTGTCGCAGCGCTGGGATGAGCTCGGCGGGCAGCAGTACGGCGTGGGTGCGCTGGTACACGGGCTGCTCGACGTCGTGGTCGACGGGCATTTCGACGCCATCCAGATTCTCGACGACTCCATCGAGGCGATCGAGGACGAGCTGTTCGACCCGCCCTCACAGAAAGCCGGCATCCAGCGCCGCACCTTCACCCTGCGCAAAGATCTGGTCGCCCTGCGACGCGTGGTCCTGCCGATGCGTGAGGTGGTCAACGCCATCCAGCATCACCGGCTCGACTCCAACAAGGCCCCCGAACTAGACCCGCTCTACGTGGATCTCTATGACCACGTGCTGCGCGTCTCGGAGTGGACCGAATCGGTGCGCGACATGGTGACCACCGTGTTCGAGACCAACCTGTCGCTGCAGGACGCACGGCTCAACACCGTAATGAAGAAGCTGACGGGGTGGGCGGCCATCATCGCCGTCCCGACGGCGATCACCGGGTTCTACGGCCAGAATGTGCCCTATCCGGGTTTCGGTGCGACCTGGGGTTTCGTCGTCAGCAGCGCGTTGATGGTGGTCATCGTGGTCGTCCTCTACGTCAGCTTCCGCCGCCGCGACTGGTTGTGACCCGGCCCGCTAAAGTCCCGCTCATGGCTTTCTCCCGCTACGTCGCGATCGGCGACAGCCAGACCGAGGGGCTCTGGGACGGCGCCGATTCCACCCTGGTGGGATTCGCGGACCGGCTCGCCATCCGGCTCGACGAGCTTTACCCGGGACTGCTGTACGCGAACCTCGCCGTCCGCGGCCGCCGTGTCGGTGATGTGCTCAACCACCAACTGCCACAGGCATTGTCGATGGAAGCCGATCTGATCACAGTCTGCGTCGGCATGAACGACGCGACTCTGCCCGGGCGCTCCTTCGAACGCGCCCTGCTTCAACTGGACGTCTTGCACGAACGACTCGCCGCCTCCGGCGCCGCGGTGGTGACCACGACGTTTCCGAATGTGGCCAAGACGCTGCCGGTGGGCCGGCTGCTGGCGGCGAGAATCATCCGCATCAACACCGCTATCCGCAGCGCCGCAACGCAATACGGGTTCCACCTGGTGGACCTCTACACCGCACCGTCGATGATCGAGCGCGACACCTGGAGCACCGACCGGATGCATGCATCGACCAAAGGCCACATCCTGTTCGCGGCAGCTGCCGCCGAGGCTCTCGGACTGCCCGGCAGCAGCCACGACTGGGCGCAGGCCGCCGGCGCCGGTGCAGCGCCGGGCCCAGGGGCCCGCGCGTTCGCTCAGCTGCAGTGGACGCGAAACATGCTGGCGCCGTGGATCTGGCGGCACCTGCGCGGGCGCTCCGCGGGCGACGGCCGGGCACCGAAACGGCCTGTCCTGCACGGCGTGAGATGAGTCGGGTGAACCAGACGCTGGAAGTAGTCGACAAGGGCGAGGCCGGCGATCGGCATCGGACGCCGCTGTTGTTCGTCCATGGCGCCTTTCACAGTGCCTGGTGCTGGGACGAACACTTCCTCGATTTCTTCGCCGATCGCGGGTACCGCGCGGTGGCCCTGAACCTGCGGGGCCACGCAAACAGCCCGTCGCCGACACCGTTGAGCCGGTGCACGGTTGCCGACTACGTCGACGACGTGCACGCCGTAGCCCAGGGCCTGCCGACACCGCCGGTGGTGATCGGCCACTCGATGGGCGGATTCGTCGTGCAGAAGTACCTTGCCGCGCATGTCGCCCCCGCCGGAGTCCTGGTCGCTTCCGCCCCGCCGCGCGGCCTGGTGCCCGCCGTCGCCCGCATCATCCGGACGCACCCGCGGCACTCCGCGCGAACCAGGTCGCTGGACAAGCCGCTGGAATTCTTCGGTACCCCGCAGATCGCCCGGGCGTTGTTCTACAGCCCTGGCACTCCCGACGAGCTCGTCGACCGCTACGTCGGCCGGCTGCAGGACGAGAGCACCCGGGTGCTCTACCGCGACCTGACGTTCGGCGACTTGGCCCAGCCGAGGCGGGTAAGCGCGCCCATGCTGGTTCTCGGCGCCGAGCTGGACGGGTTCTTCAGCATGCGGGAAGTACGGGCGACGGCACGGGCGTACCGGACCGTGGCCGAGTTCTTCCCCGCGATGGGCCACAACATGATGCTGGAACCGGGTTGGGCGGCGGTCGCCGAACACATCGATACCTGGCTTACCGGCCAAGGCCTGTAACGGAACCGCCGCAACCTGCGACTCTTCTGGTAGCAACGGGCTGTTAGCTGTGCAAACGAACGGTGCCCACTAGGATTCGGTGGTCGGGTTTGGTTTGCCAGTTTTGTCTTTGAAGGGATGGTTCCGAGGATGATCAAGGCACCGCGAGCTCTACGATCTGCCCTCGTCGTGTTGGGGGCCAGCACCATCGCCCTGGCTTTGACCACCGGGCTGACGACCGGTACCGGCCAGGCGGCCGTCCCGACCCCGCTTCCCGGGGTGGCCGCGGTGAGCCCGTCCGCGGGCGAACGTGTCGGTGTCGGCATGCCGGTGACCGTGACCTTTGCCGGACCCGTCGCCGACCGCGCCGCCGCCGAACAGTCGATCCATTTCGTCTCGCCGAAGGACGTCACCGGGCGCTTCGCGTGGACCAGCCCGACCAGCGTCCAGTTCACCCCGGACACGTTCTGGCCGGCGCACTCGGAGATCAAAATGCTCGCGGGCGGAATTCCGATGAGCTTCGGCACCAACGCCGCGGTGGTCGGTGTCGCCGACCTGTCGGCCCACACCTTCACCGTCAGCATCGACGGTGTGGTCGCCAGGGATATGCCGGCGTCGATGGGCAAACCCGCGCACCCCACCCCGATCGGATCCTTCACCGCGCTGGAGAAGCAGTCCCCGGTCGTCATGGACTCCCGCACCATCGGCATCCCGCTCAGCGACCCGGAGGGCTACAAGCTCACCGTGTACGACGCGGTCCGGGTCACCTGGGGTGGCGTCTACGTCCACGCGGCCCCATGGTCGGTGGCCTCACAGGGCAACTCGAACGTCAGCCACGGCTGTATCAACCTCAGCAACGACAACGCCGCCTGGTACTACAACACCGTCAGCATCGGCGACCCGATCATCGTCCAGGCCTGATCAGCGCTGCGACCGATGCGGAGCGAGAACAGTGCGATGAGGCGGAGCCGCGCAATCGGGCTCAGGTTTCTTTGATCGCGTGTTCCGGGCAGGCCCCGATCGCCTCCCGGACCGCGCCCTCGAAATCCGTGGGGATCTCGTCGGTGATCGCCTCTGCGTAGCCGTCGTCGGTCAGGGTGAAGACCTCCGGGCAGACGCCGACGCACACCCCGTGCCCGCCGCAGCGATCGTCGTCGATGACGACTTTCATCAAGCCCGGCCGTCCACCGGGATGACGTCCAGGTTCAGTTCGGTGAGGCCGCGCAGGATGAAGGTCGGCACATAGCTGAACCGGCGCGCGTCGGCGGGGCCGTGGTGCTCCTCGGAGATGGTGATCTCACTGGTCCGGGCGAGCAGCCGTTCGATGCTGACCCTGGCTTCGGCGCGGGCCAGCGGCGCGCCGGGGCAGGTGTGCACACCGCGGCCGAAAGCGATGTGGCGGCGGGCATTTGAGCGCGCGACGTCGAACGTGTCCGGATCCTCGAACTGGCGCGGATCGCGGTTGGCCGCACCGTTCATCACCATCACCGTGGTGCCCGCCGGGATGTCCACCCCGCCGATGGTGATCGATCGCCGCGCCAACCGGAAGTCACCCTTGACCGGGCTCTCCAGCCGCAACATCTCTTCGACGAAATTCGACACCCGGTCCGGCTCGCTACGCAGCAGTTGTTGCAGGTCCGGTCGCTCGGCGAGCATCAGCAGGGCACCGCTGAGCAGTCGGACGGTGGTCTCCTGGCCGGCGGTGTAGAGGTTGGCCGCGATCCGTACGACGTCCATCACCTCAGGCGTCGAGCCGTCGGGGAAGGTGGCCGCAGCCATCTCGGTGAGTGCGTCGGCGCGCGGCTCGCGCCGGCGATCCTCGATGTAACCGGAGAACTTCGCGTACAGGTACTCCAGCGGGCTGTGCGTCATCGAGGCCGAACCGGTGGCGCCGACGCCGCCCTGGCGATGGTCCATCCGGGTGGCGAACTCGGCACGATCCTCTTCGGGCACCCCGAGCAGGTCGGCGATCACCGCGAGGGTGAACGGAGCGGCGAACCCGCGGATGTAGTCACCGCCGCCGGCGGCCAGATACGGATCCAGATAGCGGTCGGCGTGGTTCCACATGAACTCTTCGTTCAGCTTGAGTCGCTTGGGGGTGATGAGCCCCATCAGCAACGCCCGGTGCGCGGTGTGCGTCGGCGGATCCATCACCGTGACCTGATCGCTGAACGGCAGCTCGCTGCGGTGCTTGTCGATGAGTTCGGAGACCTCGTCGTCGGAGCGGCCTTCGAGCGGCACCGGAAATCCGGGGAACGGACCGGTGACCGCCGAGCAGGACGAGAAGTTCTCCGAATCGCCGAAAACTGCGAGGGCCTCCTCGTAACCGGTCACCATCATGACGTTCTTGTGGGGTTCGCGCCGCACCGGGCAGCCCGACCGCATGGCCTCCATATAGGGGTACGGGTCGGCGACCAGGGTCTGGTCGGTGAAGAAATCAAGCTGCTCAAGTTCGCTCATCGTCATTCACTTCCACGTCGTTGGGCCGGTGTCGTTGGGCCGGGCACTCCTCGTTCACTCGCTTGAGGCTAGCCGATCGTAAAGCATAAGACTTTACGATCGGCTAGTCCGCTACTATACGATCGACAAGTGATAACGAGGAGGACGGGATGGCTACCGCTGCAGCACTGGCGACCGACGGCGTGACCGACACGCGGCAGCGTCTCATCGATGTCGCCGTCGACCTGTTCACCCGCCACAGCTTTGCGGGAACGTCGTTGCAGATGATCGCCGACGAGCTGGGATTCACGAAAGCCGCTATTTACCACCACTTTCGGACTCGCGAGCAGCTTCTCGACGCGGTGGTCGAGCCGATCCTGGAGCGGCTGCGGGTGATCATCGGCGAAGCCGAGGAACTCCGCGGTGTCCATGCCCGCGCCGATCACATGCTCACCGGCTTCGCCGCGCTGGCAGTCGAGAACCGGGTGGTGGCGGTCCTCGCCGCCGACCCGGCGGTCTCCGAGATGCTGCGCTCACGCCGGGTCTGGGACGAACTGATCGACCGGCAGATGGCACTGCTCGCCGATGTCGAGGGCGGACCGGCCGGCATGGTCAAGGCCGCCGTGGTGCTGGCCGGCATCTCGGGCGCATCCGGACCGAACTTCGCCGGAATCGAGCGAGCCGATCTCCACCGCTATCTCGTCGAAACCGGCAGGCGCGCACTGGGGTTGCGCGCGCCTCGCAGTAGTCGCACCACCGCATCCGAAGAGTCGTAACGGGCCAGTCCGCCCTGAGGGAAGGAAGTGTTTCATGTCGAAGTCCAGCGCTGCCGAGAAGGTCGCCGTGGTGACCGGAGGCGCGTCAGGTATCGGGAAAGCCGTTGCCGAACGACTGAGCAAGGACGGCTATCGCGTCGCCGTCTTCGACCTGAATCCCGGCGACATCCCGCACTCCTACGCCGTGGACGTCACCGACCGCGCACAGATCGACACGGCACTGAAAAGCATCCACGAGGAGCTCGGCCCGGTTGCGATTCTGGTCAATGCTGCCGGGCTGGACGGTTTCACCCCCTTCCTCAAGATCTCGTTCGAGGAATGGCAGAAGGTGGTCAACGTCAATCTGCACGGCGTCTTCCACGTCATCCAGGCGGTGCTGCCGGACATGATCGACGCGGGCTGGGGTCGCATCGTCAACATCTCGTCGTCGAGTACGCACTCGGGCACGCCGTTCATGACGCACTACGTCTCGGCGAAGTCCGCCGTCAACGGGCTGACCAAATCCCTGGCCCTGGAGTACGGGCCGAAGGGCATCACGGTCAACGCGGTGCCGCCGGGCTTCATCGACACCCCGATGCTGCGCAAAGCCGAAGAGCGCGGCAACCTCGGCGATATCGAGAAGACCATCGCCGCAACGCCGGTGCGGCGCATCGGCAAGCCCGAGGACATCGCGGCGACGTGTGCGTTCCTGATCTCCGAGGAGGCCGGTTACATCACCGGCCAGATCGTCGGCGTCAACGGCGGCCGGAATACCTAGCGCCTCGGCGTGCGCCGAGCACGCGGGGTGCCGGAGTGACGCAATCAGCGTTCAGAAGCCGCTGAAGATCATCAGCTGACAGTCGGCGGCGGCCTGCCGCAGCGGGACGGCCTTTTGGTAGTCCTCGGAGAAGTACCAGGCCTTGGCGGCTTCCAGAGACTCGAACTCCATCAGCACCACCTGCCCCTTGCCGTCGCCTTCGGCGAACTCGGCGCCGGGGTCGATGGCCAGAATTTTGATGCCGGGGGTGACCGACTTCGCAACCTCGGCCATGTAGGCCTGCATGCCCTGGGGATCCTTGATGTCTTCGGTGACGACGACGTAACCCTTGGCCATGACTCTCCTGACGCTTGACGCGGGTCTCCGGAATGAGAATTCCGCTCTCATAGTTGCAACATGAGGTTCTCAGAAGGGTGCGCGATCGTCAACGGTGGGCAATGCCTGAAAGGAATCCTCGGCCAGCCATTACCTATCCGGAACCACGCCGGGCTGATTTGTGTAAACGGGGCCGCTCGACTGGGTGACAGACAGACCATCTGCCGTGCACAGGTGCGAGCACAGTGGAAACATCTCAGGACGTGTCCACCGACCCAGCACAGACGATCGCTTACCCAGCACCGGGCGCCCGGCCCTCCAGACGCGATGAGGAGAGCCTCGAGCCGCACGTCATCGTGCTGTTCGGCGCTACCGGTGACCTTGCCAAGCGCAAGCTACTGCCCGGAATGGCCTACCTGGTCCAGTCCGCGCTGGCGCCGGCGATCAGGGTGGTCGGCACGTCGCTGGAGAATTTCACTGACGACGAGTTCCGCGCGCTCACCAAGCAGGCCGTCGACTCCTTCGGCACGCACAAGCTGACCGACGAGCAATGGGCCGCGTTCGCCAGCCGGATCACTTACGTGCCGCAGGGCGAAGGTCCGGAGGCGCTGGCGGCGGCAGTGGCCGAAGCCGAGGCCGAACTGGGCCCGAAAGCCCGGCGATTGCACTACTTGTCGGTGCCCCCGAAAGCCGCGAAGGCCGTCATCACCATGCTCAAGGAGGCCGATCTCGTCGAGCGGTCCAGGGTGGTGATGGAGAAACCGTTCGGCACCGACCTCGCCAGCGCGATCGAGCTCAACGATTTCGTGCACGAGACCTTCCGCGAGCGGCAGATCTTCCGCATCGACCACTTCCTCGGCAAGGAAGCCGCCCAGAACATCCTGGCCTTCCGCTTCGCGAACGGGCTGTTCGAGCCGATCTGGAACCGCAACTTCATCGACCACATCCAGATCGATATCCCCGAGACCCTCGGCCTTGACCAGCGGGCGAATTTCTACGAGAGCACCGGTGCGTTCAAGGACATGGTGGTCACCCACCTGCTCCAGGTGATGGCGTTCGTGGTGATGGAGCCGCCGACGGCGCTGGAACCGCGCGCGATCAGCGAAGAGAAGAACAAGGTCTTCCGCTCCATGCTGCCGATCCAGTGCGACCACGTGGTCCGCGGGCAGTACGCCGGCTATCGCGAAGAGGCGGGCGTCGCAAAGGATTCCGATACCGAGACGTTCATCGCAATGAAGGTCGGCATCGACAACTGGCGCTGGGCGGGTGTGCCGATCTACCTGCGCACCGGCAAGCGGATGGCCGAAGGGCTGCGCATCATCTCGATCGCCTTCAAGGAGGCGCCGCGCACGATGTTCCCCGCCGGCTCCGGCGTCGGGTCACAAGGCCCCGACCACCTCACCTTCGACCTGGCCGACAGTTCGAAGGTCTCGCTGTCGTTCTACGGCAAGCGGCCGGGGCCCGGCATGAAGCTCGACAAGCTCTCGATGCAGTTCTCCACCCAGGAGACCGACTCCCAAGGCGATGTGCTCGAGGCGTACGAGCGATTGATCCTCGACGCGATGCGCGGTGACCACACCCTGTTCACCACCGCTGAAGGCATCGAGTCGCTATGGGAGCGGTCCGCGCAACTGCTGGACGATCCACCCCCGGTGAAGGTCTACCCGACAGGCACCTGGGGCCCCAATGCCATCCACCAGCTGATCGCCCCGAACGCGTGGCGGCTGCCGTTCGAGCGGGCGTGGCGCGAGAAGAAGGACGAGAAGAAGGAGTAGCCCGCCAGGCCGACGGGGAGACACTGCCGCTGCTGCGAAGCAGCGCTGGACGCCAAACTAGAACGCGTTCTAGATTTGGGATAGGGATTCGGCTAGCCTGCGACGAACCCCGGAATCCAGGAGCGCAATGACCGTCAGCTTCAATCTGTCGACCGTCTTTTCGACCGTCGCCAACGCCATCCCGGACCAACCGTTCCTGATCTGGCGCGACAAACGACTGAGCTACGCGCAGGTCGATGCCCGCATCGACGGGGTCGCGCACTATCTGGCGGCAGCGGGCCTGGGCTGTCACACCGAACGGACCGAGTTGGCCGGGCATGAGTCGGGCCAGGACCATCTGGGCCTGTACCTGCGCAACGGCAACGAGTACCTCGAAGCGATGATCGGCAGCTACCGCGCCCGGGTCGCCCCCTTCAACGTCAGCTACCGCTATGTCGAAGAAGAGCTCCTCTACCTGCTCAACGATTCCAAGGCGAAGGCGCTGATCTACAACGCGGAGTTCGCGCCCCGGGTCGCCGCCATCCGCGACAAGCTGCCGCACCTGCGGGTGCTGATCCAGGTCGCCGACCAATCAGACAAAGAGTCCGGCACCGCGCTGCTGCCGGGCGCGGTCGATTACGAGTCGATCACCACGACGCCGGCTCCGGCGACCGGTCTGCCCACTCCCAGCGGCGACGATCTGTACCTGCTCTACACGGGCGGGACCACCGGCATGCCCAAAGGGGTGCTGTGGCGCCAGCACGACATCTTCATCTCGGCGATGGGCGGCAAGCCCTTCGGCAGCGATACCCCGCACAGCTCGTACGACGCGATCGGTGTGCAGGCGCAGCAGGCCGCCGGGGCGATGTCCATGTTGATGATTCCGCCGTTCATGCACGGGGCGGCGCAGTGGGCGGCGTTCCACGCCGTCACCATGGGTGGCCGGCTGGTCATTCCCGACGACGTCGACCGCCTGCGCCCCGATGCCGCGCTGCGGCTGGCCGAACGGGAGCGCGTGCTGAGCATCCCGGTGGTCGGTGATGCGATCGCCAGACCGCTACTCGACGAGATCGAGAGAGGCGACTACGACCTGTCCGGGTTGGTCACCTTCAGCAACGGCGGAGCGCCGCTGTCTCCGACTGTGCGGCAACGCATCCTGGCCGCGCTGCCGCACATCATGTTGCTCGACGCCGTCGGATCCTCGGAGTCCGGCATGCAGATGACGACGATGGCCGCCGCCGGCGCCGACTCCCGGACCGCGACGTTCACCCCACAGGGTGACACCACCGTCATCGCCACCGACTACAGCCGCGTCCTCGATCCGGGCGACGGCGAGGGCTGGCTGGCGCGGCGCGACCTCATCCCGTTGGGATACCTCGGCGACGAAGCCAAGACCGCCCGCACCTTCCCCACCATCGACGGTGTGCGCTGGTCGGTGCCCGGCGACAAAGCCGTCATCCTCGACGACGGCCGCGTCGAACTGCTCGGACGAGATTCGGTCACCATCAACTCCGGTGGCGAGAAAGTGTTCGCCGAAGAAGTCGAACGCGCGGTGGCCGCGCACCCGAACGTGTACGACGTCGTCGTGGTCGGCCGGCCCTCCGAACGCTGGGGCAGCGAGGTGGTGGCGATCGTGCAGTTCGCCGAGGGCACCTCGGCTGCCGACGACGAACTCGTCGAGGTGTGCACGCGCACCATCGCCCGCTACAAGATCCCGAAGGCATTCATCCACACCGACACCGTGGTGCGCTCCCCCGCCGGGAAGGCGGATTACCGCTGGGCGAAAGCCGTTGCGGCCGAGAGTCTTCAGACCAGCGAGCCGGTAGCCTGATGCCCGCGCAGCGCTACACCGACCGCCGGGTCCTGATCACCGGCGGCGGGTCGGGCATCGGCCAGGCCACCGTCCTGCGCATCCTCGACGAAGGCGGCCGGGTGGTCGCCGCCGACATCAGCGAGTCGGGATTGGCCGACACCGTCAGCAAGGCGCAGGCTCACGGTGACCGCTTGAGCACCGTCGTGATGGACGTCGGCGGCGAGCAGTCGGTACGCGACGGGGTCGCGTCCGCCATCGCGAGCCTCGGCGGGCTGGACACCCTGGTCAACGTTGCCGGGATCCTGCGCTCGTCACACTTCCTGGACACCACTCTGGCCGATTTTGAACAGGTGCTGCGGATCAACCTGATCGGTACGTTCCTGGTGACCCGCGAGGCGCTGCCGGCGCTGCGCACCGGGGTCGGGCCCGCGGTGGTCAATTTCAGCTCCACCTCGGCGGCGTTCTCCCACCCCTACATGTCGGCCTACGCCGCGTCCAAGGGCGGCATCCAGGCCATGACACACGCCCTCGCGCTGGAGTTCAGCAAGGACGGCATCCGCTTCAATTCCGTTCAGCCAGGGTCGATTTCGTCGGGCATGACCGACGGCACCGGCGAATCCAAGCAGAGCGTCGGTCCTGGCCTGCCCGAGGACGCCGACTACACGCTGTTCGGCAAGATCATGCCGGTGCTGCCGCAGCCCGACGGTGCGATGTTCGCCAAACCCGACGCGGTGGCCGCCGTCGTGGCCATGCTCGGCTCCCCCGACGCCTACTTCGTCACCGGAACCGAGGTGCGCGTCGACGGCGGAACGCATATGTAGTCGGCGGCGTAGGTTGGGGCCATGGCCCTTGCTCCACCGTTGTCCCGCGAGCTGACCGCCATCAGGACGGCCCTGGGGCGTGGCCTGTTCGGGCTGGTGGCGGGCCCGGACGGCCCCGCGAATCGGGCTCGCATCCACGGCGCCCCGGGAGAGCGCTGGTTCGCCGAGGATCGGCCGATCCGGCAGGTGCACGGCGATGCGTCGATGTTCGTCGGGGGTCTGCGCGCACTGCTGTTCCAGTCACTGCACCCGCTGGCGATGGCCGGCGTGGCCGAGCATTCGGACTACCGGGGCGACCCGTGGGGCCGCCTGCAGCGCACCAGCACGTTCCTTGCCATCACCACCTACGGCCCGGCCCTGGAGGCTGCGCGGGCCGTCGACAAGGTGCGCGGTATCCACAACCGAGTGCGCGGCGTCGCACCTGACGGCCGGGCGTATGCGGCGTCCGACCCACATCTGCTGGAATGGGTGCACATCGCCGAAGTGGACAGCTTTCTCCTGGCGTATCAACGCTACGGCTCAGGCCATCTCGACCAGCAGGGCCGCGACGATTACGTGGCAGATACCGCCGTAGTCGCGGAAGCGCTCGGCGTCCCAGCTCCCCCGCGCACGGAAAGGGAACTACGGGAACGTATTTCCGCCTACCGACCTGAACTGCGCGGCACTGCCGCCGCTCGCGACGCGGCACGATTCCTGCTTCTGACCCCGCCACTTCCCGTGCTGGCCCGCGCGCCCTACGCGCTGGTTTCCGCCACTGCGGTGTCGATGCTGCCCGCATGGGCACGGCTGCCCTTGCGGCTGCCTTATCTCCCGCTCACCGAGGCGACCGGAATCCGCCTGGCCGGCGGCACTCTCGTCGGCGGCATCCGCTGGGCGATGACAGCCGGGCCAGACGAGTGAGCTGACGTCACAGTCCGACCATCGCCATCATGGCCGGGGTGTAACGGTCGCCCTGCACCCCGACGCGGGAGGCCAGCGCATCGAGATCGGCGACCTCGTCCGCTGACAGTGCCACTGCCGTTGCGCCGGCGTTCTCGTCGACCCGGTCGCGCCTGCGGGTCCCCGGGATCGACACGATCCACGGTGCCTTCGCGAGCAACCACGCCAGCGCGACCTGACCAGGGGTGGCGCCCTTGGCGTCGGCGAGGGTCCGCACCTGGTTCACCAAAGCCTGGTTCGCGCCGATGTTTTCGGCGGTGAACCGCGGCAGCGTCGTCCGGATGTCGCCGGCACCGAACTCCGTGGACGCCGCGACGGTTCCGGTCAGGAACCCTTTTCCGAGCGGGCTGAAGGGCACGAACCCGATGCCGAGCTCAGCGCAGGCGGGCAGGACCTCGGGTTCGGGGTCGCGGGTCCACAGGGAGTACTCGCTCTGCACGGCGGTCACCGGGAAGACCGCGTGGGCCCGCCGAATGGTGTCTGCCCCGGCCTCGGACAACCCGAAATACCGGACCTTGCCCTGGGCTACCAGCTCTGCGACGGTGCCGGCGACATCTTCGATCGGGACGTCGGGGTCGACGCGGTGCTGGTAGAACAGGTCGATCACGTCGGTGCGCAATCGCTTCAACGACGCGTCCGCCACCCGCTTGATCTGCTCCGGCCGCGAATTGGTGCCGGCCATCTTGCCCTCGACGATGTTCCAGCCGAACTTGGTGGCGATCACCACCTGGTCGCGCACCGGTTCGAGTGCTTCGCCGACCAGTTCCTCGTTGACGTAGGGACCGTAGACCTCGGCGGTGTCGAAGAACGTGATCCCGGCCTCGTCGACGCTGTGGCGGATCACGCCGATCATATCGTCGCGGTCACCGGGATTCGGGCCGTAACCCATGGACATTCCCATGCAGCCAAGGCCGATCGCAGAAACCTGCAGGCCTTGACCGAGAGTGCGTGTGTGCATGAATCCTCCTCAGGATTAAATGATTTCGATGCCTTCGGCAATCAGCTTCTCGACTGTGGGTAGGGGTCCGTGTCGATCGTCTCCTCGGGCGGCGTCTGGATGACGCCGAAGCCGAGCACGGGCATCTCGGCGCCGTTGGTCAAGGCTTCAAGGCTTGAGGGCTTGAGGGCTTGAGGGCTTAGGCGGGGATGCTCATGTGCTCCACGCTAGGCCCGATCACGCCGACGCGGGGGTGCCTGCCGTACCAGGTACCCGCAGTCCCTCCCACATCGCGGCCGGCGCCTCTACCGTGGACGGGTATGGGCACGATGGACTCGCGTGGCGAGATTCGCGAATTCCTCAGCTCGCGGCGCGCCCGGATCAATCCGGAGCAGGCCGGGCTTCCCGCCTACGGCGGCAACCGCCGGGTGAAAGGTCTGCGGCGCGAGGAAGTGGCACTGCTCGCCGGCGTCTCGGTCGACTACTACGTCCGCATGGAGCGGGGCAGCCTCGGGGGTGCCTCCGACGGTGTTCTCGAGGCCGTGGCGTCAGCGCTGCAACTCGACGAAGCTGAACGGGAGCACCTCTATGCCTTGGCCAGGGCGGCGGGGACCGGCAGCAGCCGGCGCCGGCGCCGGCCGTCGACGACCATTCGGCCGGTCCTGCAGCAGGTCCTCGATGCCGTCACCGAAGCGCCGGCGTGGATCCGCAACGGTCGCCACGACGTGCTCGCGATGAATCGACTCGCCCGGGCGCTCTATTCGCCCGTCCTGGCCGACCCGCGCCGCCCTGCCAACACGACACGTTTCGTCTACCTGAACCCCGAGGCCGCCGAGCGGTTCTTCGTCGACTACGACCAGATCACCCGCGACGCCGCAGCCATGTTGCGCCTCGAAGCGGGACGCAATCCGCATGATGAGGAGCTGATCGCGTTGATCGGCGAATTGTCGACGCGCAGTGAGCTTTTCCGGCAACGATGGGCATCGCAGGACGTCCGGTTCCACCGCTCGGGCCGCAAGCGGTTGTGCCACCCTGTCGTCGGCCAGCTCGATCTCGACTTCGAGGCCATGGAGGTCCCCTCCGAGCCCGGCCTGCAGCTCAACATCTATACCGCTGCTGCGGGAACACCGACATCCGACGGCCTGAAGCTGCTGGCGTCCTGGGCGGCGAGTAACGAGAATCTGCCGTCGGAGCAGCAGGTGCCGTTGCGCTGACGCCGTTACGGACTCGAGTGCGGCGGACCCAGGTATGGAAACCCGGTCAACGTGTCGGTATGCGGTGAAAGTCCACTGGGCGGGATATCGCCCTTCGACAGAAATGCCAGGCGATAGTCGATGACGTCGTCGGTGAACACCCGCCCGTTCGGATACTTGGCCGGCTCGGAGGGGTTGAAGCGCAGCATGTCGGGCAGGGTGCCCTCGTGGTCGATGGCAGCTTCGGCTTCTTCGTCGGTGTAACCACCGGTGTGGCCCATCAGGTGTACGAACTGGGCAGTCCAGCGCTGCTTGTCGTTGACGGGCTCGCTGGCGTTGTACTCCAGCTTCGTCTCGTCGGTGTTGAAAAAGCTGCTGACCGACGGGTGTCCGGCCCGGTCGACGTGTTCGAGTTCACCGTCGTGGTGCAGGCTGCACCGACCCCAGATCCGGATGTCCGGGTGCGCCCCGAGGAGGCTGGTCGGCACTTCGATGACGGTCGAGAACACGTTGGCCTCGGTATTGGAATCCGTTCCCGTCCAAGGAGATTCACCCGGCAAGGTCAGCGCGGTGAAATTGCGGCCGCCGGAGGTGTCGAACAGGTTCTTCACACCGTCGAAATCGAAGAAGAAGGCGTCGCTGCGAGCGCCGGCGAAGAAGGTCAGGTCACCGGAGGTGGCGATATTCGGCTCCGGGCCGAACGACACCTCGACGCCTTCGAAAACCTTGTCGCCGACGGCTTCGACGTCGCGGGCCTGCTCACCGGTCGCCAGGTACACATCAACGGTCTGCCGGCCGTCGACGGGAGTGGAGAACACGTAGCTGAACGCGATGTCGTTGAGGAGGTCCCCGTCGTTGTCGACGGCCAGTCGGTAGATCGCATCGGGATGCAACGGCCCCGCGGTGGGGTTGGCGTTGAGGATCAGCACCGTCCGGCCCGGATCGCTCGGCGACTGGAAGGCGTAAAGGTCGCACAGGTCCAGGCGCTGATCGCCCAGCGGCGGACCCAGGTTCAGCCCGGTGAAGTGATTCGACATGAGGACCCTTTCCCTGACCGACCGACGGCGCCGTCAGGATATCCGGCTCCGGTGTACTGGGGACGACGTTTACGAGGCGTGATAACCGATGTTTACGAGGCGCAGTAACACCGGCGAACCGACCGGCGACAAGCCCTGTGACAGCTGTGTCCAGTGTTACCCACGGGACACTTGACAGGAGGTCGGGGTATGACCGCTAAGAGTAGGTACCTGGCAACGTTCGGCCGGACGCAGTGCTCACGCCTGCCCGCCGCCACCGAAGAGGCCTGGAACTGGCAGCTGCAGGGAAAGTGTCGCGGCGAATCGCCCGAGATCTTCTTCCCTGACGACAACGGCCGCGCGGATCGGCGCAGGCAGGAGAACATCGCCAAGTCGATCTGCCGACAGTGCCCCGTTCTACAGCAGTGCCGCGAGCACGCCCTGCGCACCCCTGAGCCGCACGGTATCTGGGGCGGGATGACGGCCTCCGAGCGCACCAGGATCGGCGGCCGTCAAGAGACCGCGTGCGCGGGCACCCCGGCCACCAGCGGCCGGCCCGCGGTCTCGCGCACCGTCAGGATCGTCGGTAGCGAAATGCCCTCTGCGTCCGCACGCTGATCCGCGTCAGGGTAGGGCCCTATCCGGGGTGCGGTAGGTGCCGGCGCCGGTGACGAACGGCAGGCTCAGCGTCGTGCTGATACCCGCGGGTGCTTCGAGCACCGCCGGGATCGCGTTCACGATGCGACCGGCCGCGGCCAGGATCGCCGCATAGGGGGCGCCGCCGTTTTTGCTGGTCGGGACGATATCGACGAAATACGACGGTTCGCCGGTGATCTCGACCCGGTACGAGCCGCCCGGGTGAGCGGGCTGCGCCCAGTCTGGCCGCAGGTCCGCACGCAGACGCGTGACGTGCTCGACGACGATGGCCGGATGCCCGTCGACCAGCCCTTCGATCTGGAAGCGCAAGGCCGCGACGGTGCCTTTCGCGATCCGCCCGACGGCGACGTCGAAGTCCTCCGGCGCCGGCTCTTGTTCGACCGAGTCCCTGATCTCGTCGACCTCGATGCCCAGGCCTGCGGCGAGCTGACGGATTGCGGTACCCCAGGCGATGCTCAGCACGCCGGGCTGGAACAGGATCGGAAAGTCGCCGATCGCGTTGCCGAAGCCCATCACGTCGAACATCACCGTGGCACCGTCATAGGTGGCGTAGTCGGCGATCTCCATGGTGCGCACCTGCTCGATGCGCTGGCAGGTGCTGGCGATCGCCAGCGGAAGTAGGTCGGTACCGAACCCGGGATCGACACCGGTGATGAAGATGGTCGAATTACCCTGCCGCGCCGCATCTTCGACGCGATCGATGTATTTGTCCGGGATTACTCCCCAGGGGTACTGCAACACCCCAGGCGCCGATCCGACGACGTTGATCCCGGCGGCGAGTGCGCGCATGACTTCGGCCATCGCCTCGGGCATCCGGGTGTCGCCGTCGGCGGTGTAGACCAGGCAGTCCGGCGCGGTGTCCAGCGCGGCGTCGACGCCCTTGGTGGCGATGATTCCGGTGGCGACGTCCATCCCGGCAAGCTCACCGGCATCCGTGCCGACCTTGGCCTCGGCCGACACGCCGACCGCTGTCAGCTCGAACCGGGGGTCCTCGATGAGTTGCGCCAGCGCAAGGCTGCCGCAGTTACCGGGACCGATTAACGCAACACGGATGGCCATGGAACGAAGTATGCGTGTCCCGCCGCAAAATTGGAACAAGTTCTAGTTCGGATTTCGGCTTGCGGTAGCCTGACCCGTCATGGGACGCGTGGACGGAAAAGTCGTACTGATCAGCGGCGGTGCACAGGGGATGGGCGCCTCGCATGCACAGATGCTCGTCGCCGAGGGCGCCAAGGTCGTGATCGGCGACATTCTCGATGACAAGGGGCAGGCGCTGGCCGACGAGATCGGCGATTCCGCGCGATATGTCCACCTCGACGTCACGCAGGCTGATCAGTGGGATGCCGCGGTGGCCCTGGCCAACAGCGAGTTCGGCAGCCTGACTGGGCTGGTCAACAACGCAGGCATCGTCGCGCTGGGCAAGATCGGCAAGTTCGACATGGCCAAATGGCAACAGGTCATCGACGTCAACCTCACCGGCACCTTTCTGGGCATGCAGGCGACCGTCGACTCGATGAAGGCTGCGGGCAACGGGTCGATCATCAACGTGTCCTCGATCGAAGGCCTGCGCGGCGCCCCGATGGTGCACCCGTACGTGGCGTCGAAGTGGGCCGTGCGCGGTCTGTCCAAGTCGGCGGCAATCGAGTTGGGCAAGTTCAACATCCGGGTCAACTCGATCCACCCCGGTTTCATCCGGACCCCGATGACCAAGCACTTCCCCGAGGACATGGTGACCACTCCTCTCGGCCGCCCGGGGCAGTCCCCCGAGGTGTCGACGTTCGTGGTCTTCCTGATCAGTGACGAGTCCTCCTATGCCACCGGCAGCGAGTTCGTGATGGACGGTGGTCTGGTGACCGACGTGCCGCACAAGGACCTCTTCTGACCGTTCGCACCGGAATTCAGCGAT
Organism: Mycolicibacterium komossense; assembly: GCF_025822605.1. Taxonomy (GTDB): domain Bacteria; phylum Actinomycetota; class Actinomycetes; order Mycobacteriales; family Mycobacteriaceae; genus Mycobacterium; species Mycobacterium komossense. Next base: position 45,553 of record NZ_JACKTY010000040.1, read on the forward strand.
AGCGCTGGGCAAGTCGTCTGCGGTGTGCGGCGGGTGAGCCGAACAACGCGCGGTTCAGTGCTGCACGTTTGAGGTAGACGTGCACACCGCTTTCCCAGGTGTACCCGATGCCGCCGTGCAATTGCATCGCCTTGCCGACCACCTCGACGGCAGCGCTGCACGCGTAGGACTTCGCCATCGACACCGCGGTCCCGGCATCGGGCCGGCCGTCGGTCACGGCGTCCACCGCGGCGCCGACCAGTTGCCGCGACATCGCGATCTGCACCATCATGGCCGCACACGCGTGCTTGACGGCCTGGAATGAGCCGATCGGCCGGCCGAACTGTTGCCGCACAGCGGTATACGACACGGTTGCGGCCAGCATCGCCTCGCTCAAGCCGAGGCTGTCGCAGGCGATCGCCAGTGCCGCCCGGTCCGTCAACGCACCAACCGCGGTGTGGGCATCCCCCTCGAACGCCCACACCGACGATTCGGTGACCGACACGTCCGCCGCGGCCACCGCGGCAAAGCTGCGGGTGTCGTCGAGCACCGGCTGGGCCGTGACATCGAGCTCCGCGACATCGGCGGCGACGATCACCGGTATTCCCGAGGGGTCCCCCGCGAGCAGTAACAGGCGCTCGGCCTCGCCGGCGTCCGGCACGAACTCCGCCCGTCCGGACAGCTTCAGCCCGCCTGCGGAGGTGGTGATCTCGAAACCCGGATCGACCACCACCGCCAACCGGGCCGTGCCGACGGCCACCTGCTCAAGCAGTTCGTCGCGGAACACAGTGGGCTGCAGCAGGTTCAGCGCGCTCACCCCGAGCACCGCACCACCGACATAGGAGGTGCTGGCCGCGGCGCGTCCCAACTGTTCCAGGATGACGGCCACTTCGGCGAACGTCGCACCCGCACCACCGAGGGTGTCGGGCACCTCCAGTCCGGTCCAGCCCAGCTGAGCCAGGACTGGCCAGGCGACGTGCGAGCCGGCGTCCCCCTTGGCGAGCAGATCGACTGCCACCGCCCGGAGTTCGTCGTGGAGTTCGCCGAACTCCGAGGATTCGCCCGCCATCAGACGGGGATCGGCTCTCGTGGCATCCCGAGTCCGCGCTCGGCAATGATGGTCCGCTGAATTTCGCTCGCCCCGCCGGGGATGGTCCACTCCCAGGATCCGATGAAATCCAACACCCACGCACCGGACTCCCAGCCGCTCGACATCGGCTTGGTCAGAACCGTGTGGGCGGCCAACCCACCCACCTCGGCACCGAAATCGGTCAGGCGTTGCAGTAATTCGCTGTAGCAGAGTTTGACGATCGACGCATCCGCCGGGCCGGCCGTGCCTGTGTGGCTGTGCTCGACGAGCTCACGGCACAACCCACGCAGGCCGGCGATCTCGATCTCGAACTGCGCCAGTCGGTCCGCCACCGCGGCATCGTCGATCGGGCGACAGGTTTCGACCAGCCACCGGAAGCCCGCGTTACCGAGACGCTCAGCCAGTTCCAGCATCGTCATACCACGCTCGGCGCCCAAGGTGGCCTGCGCGACCTGCCAGCCGGCGTTCTCGGCGCCGACCAGGTTCGCCGCCGGTATTTCCACGTCATTGAGGAAGATCTCGCAGAAGTGCGAATCCCCGACCGCGTTGCGGATCGGCCGGACGTCGACACCAGGTACGCTCATATCCATCAAGAAGTAGGAAATACCTTTGCGTTTCGGGGCCGCCGGGTCGGTGCGGGCCAGGAGCAGACACCAGTCTGCGTGCATTCCGCCACTGGCCCACAGCTTCTGGCCGTTGACGATGAACCGGTCGCCATCCCGACGCGCAGTGGTCCGCAGTGCGGCGAGGTCGGATCCGGCCTCCGGCTCGGAAAAACCCTGCACCCAGATCTCACCGTCGCGGATGGCCGGCAGATGCCGTCGGCGTTGCTCGTCGGTACCGGCCACCAACAGCGTCGAGGCCGCGTGGTGGATGCCGACGAACGCCAACACCAAGCGGGGCGCGTCATGGGCGGCCAGTTCCTGATACAGCACGACCTGTTCATCGACGGACATGCCGCCGCCCCATTCACTCGGCCAGTGCGGCACTGCGTAACCCGCCGCGTTCAGTTCGGCGAACCACGATTTTTGGAACGCGACGAACTCCTCGCCGCTGACTCCGCTCTGCGTCCGGCGCCAGTCTGCCGGGGTATGCGCCCGGCACCAGTCCCGTACCTGGGCCCGGAACTCGCCGAGATCCGTGGCGGTCACGCCATCACTCCCACATCGCTGAACAGGCCGGTCAGGCCCCGCCGTCCGGCACGCTCGGTCAATCGGTCCTTGGTGGCAGACAAGCCGAACGGCAGCCGCCGCAACGGCTGGCTGTACCGCGACAGCCACGACAGCGCGGTCTCGTCGCAGAAGCCGACCGCACCGTGCAGTTGATGGCAGACGCGGAAGACGATCTCGGCGGCTTCGATCGCGGCCAGCCGCAGCGCAAGCGCATCCTCGACCGCCTCCGGCCGGTCGGTCCCGATGCTCCACAACGAATATTTGGCCAGCATTTCCAGTCCGCTGCGCTCCACCTCGGCGTCGGTCAGCTGGAACTGAACACCCTGAAATCCCGACAGCGGCTGGCCGAACTGTTGGCGCAGCCGGATGTGGTTGATTGTGAGGTGCATTGCCCGGTCGAGCATCCCGAGCAGCGTCCAGCACGGCAGCACCAACCCGAGGGCGATGTCGCCGGTTCCTGCGTCGTCGAGCGGAGTCAGCTCCACCGAGCTGACGAAACCGGCTCTCTGCGTTCCCAACCCGGTGACTGAACTGCGCACACCAGCGAGTGTCACTGCAGCCCAGCGAAATTCAAGACCGTAGAGCGGAGCGGACGGCGCGTTATCGGCGACGACGATCAACCCATCTACGTCGAGGCCGGCGGGACGAGCCAGCCGCTCGGCCACCGGATAGGGCAACGCCCAGTACCCGGAGCTACGGCACAGCGCCGCGGCGGCTTCCAGTGCGTCGTTGTCGGTGCGAGGGTCGAGGTCCCAGGCACCGAGGCCGGCGAGCGCCGGCCCGACGAGCGCCGCCCTGGTCTCGGGCCGGGCCTGCGCCCGCTGGATCAGGCTGTCGCCGCCGGCCGCTTCGAATGCCCGCAGCGCCTCGCGGCCGTAGTCGGTCGCCTCGTCACTCAGGTCGAGTTTCACGATGCCGCCAGCAGCGCGCGTGATAGCAGAATACGTTGCATCTCAATGCTTCCCGAGGAAACAGTGGAGGCCTGCGAGTACTTCCAATGGTCCTGCACCTCGCCACGGAACCACTGCGCGACGGCGGTCCCGGCGTGCTCAGAGGGGATCTCGGCGAGGATTTCCATCAGTACCTCGGCGCTGTCCTGATCGAGTTTGGTCACGGCGATCCGGTAGCTTGCCGCGTCGCCGGGGGCCACCCGGCCCGAGCTTTGCAGCGATACCAGCCGGTAGGCGAGCAGCCGGGCGCGGCGGCAGTGCAGCAGCATTCGAGACCAGCGGGCGCGCAGTTCCGCCGGCAACAGCTCCCACCCCTCACCGAGTGCCTTCGGGGCGGCCTGCAGCAGTCGTTCACATCGTGCGTACCGTGCGATCCCCACCCGTTCGAAGGCCAGCACGTCCTGCACGATCGACCAGCCGTCGCCGATGGTGCCGAGGACATCGGCGTCAGTGACCCGCAGATCGTCGAAGAAGACTTCGTTGAGATGGTGCGGGCCCATCATGCAGTCGATCGGCCGCACCGTGATCGCCGGATCCGACATCGGCACCAGGAAGATGGTCAGGCCCTGTTGTTTCTTCTCACCTCTGCTCGTCCGTGCCAGCAGAAAGCACCACTGGGCCATGGTGGCGTACGACGTCCAGATCTTCTGGCCGCTGACCAGCCAGCCGTCTCCGTCGCGGCGCGCCGTCGTACGCAGCGACGCCAGATCCGAACCCGCCTCCGGTTCCGAGAAGCCCTGGCACCAGATGACCTCACCACGTCCGATCGGTGGTAGGTGCTGCCGCTGCTGGCCCTCGGTGCCGTGGCGCATGATGGTCGGGCCGACCCAGTTGACACCCATGTACTGCGCGCCGCGCGGCTCGTGGTGTGCCCACATCTCCTCGCGAACCACTGTCTGCTCCCAGGCTGACGCACCGCCGCCGCCGAACTCCGCGGGCCAGGACAGGCACAGCAGCCCTTTGTCGGCGAGTAGTCGGCAGAACTGTTGGGCCACTTCGAGATCCGCAGGGTCATCGGTGAAGGCGCCCAGATAGTCAGCGGGCACGTGGGCGTGCACCAGATCGCGTAGTTCGCGGCGCAGCTCCGCAGCCCCATCGCCCATATCGAAATCCACCGTGATCCTCTATCCCGAGCCCACGACGGGCTCGACCCCGCCGGCCTGCCCTAGTTCGTCGAGCACGGCAGCGGTGTCGGCACCCAGCTCGGGGGCCGGTCCGGCGACGTGTCCCGGGGTTCGCGAAAACCAGTTCGGCACACCGGGAAAGCGCACCGGGCCATACCGTGTCTGTACCGTCTCGAACAGCCCGACCGCGTTGAGGTGTTCGTTGTCGAAGAGGTCGTCGGGCGTGTTCAGCGCGGCGGCAGGGATCTGCAGTTCACCGAACAGCGCCAGCCATTCTGCAGTGGTCCGCTCCTTGAGGGTCTGCGCCACCAACCCGTAGACCGTGTCGATGTGGCGGGCGCGGCGCTCCAGGGTGGCGTACAACTCCCCCGCCCACGGCGGTCGGACGGCGTTCACGAAGGCGTTCCAGTGCTTGTCGTTATAGATCAGCACCGCGACATATCCGTCACTGGTCTCGTACGGCCGCCGGTTCGGCGCCACCGTCCGCGGATAGATCGCCGGACCGAGCGGCGGGTCGAACATGGCACCGTTGGCGTGTTCGACGAGCATGAACGACGCCATGGTCTCGAACATGCTGACCTCGACCTCTTGGCCCTCCCCGGCCCGTTCCCGGTGGAACAGCGCCATCATGGTGGCGTACAGCGCGGTCAGCCCGCCAACCTTGTCGGCCATGATGGTGCCGACGTAGTTGGCCTCCCCGGTGAGTTGCTTCTGCACAGCCGGCAATCCGCATTCGGCCTGGATGGTGTCGTCGTAGGCGGGCCGGTCCGCTTCGGGTCCGCGGCGGCCGTAGCCGTAGCAGTTGGTGTAGACGATCCCGGGGTTGATGGCTGCGACGTCGTCATAGCCGAAGCCGAGTTTGACCACGGCCTTGGACCGCATGGAGTGGATGAACACGTCGGCGGTCTCGATGAGCGCGCGCAGGGCCGCCGCGCCGTCCTCAGTCCGTAGATCCAGCACCACACCGCGTTTTCCGCGGTTGACATTCTGGAAGACGCCGCTCATTCCCGGCGCGGGACCGACCGAGATGTAGCGGGTGTTGTCGCCCGCCGGCGTCTCGACCTTGATCACGTCGGCGCCCATATCGGCCATGATCTGGGTGCAATACGGTCCCATCACCATCGCGGTGAGGTCGATGACTCGCACGCCGCGCAGCGGGCCTGCGGCGTTGGCGCGGCTATCCATGCGAAACCTCTCTGGCGGCCATCGCGAAGCTGTACCGGATGTGATCGCCGTGCCCGCTTGGCACTACCGGGAAGATGATCGGGGTGGCGGTATCACGTACGGCGGCCATCTGTTCGGCCACCTCCTCGATCGACCAGGACGGCCGGTAGACACCGGGTGTTTCCGCGATCACCGCCCGTGCCACCCGCCCGGCGATCGCGATCAGCATCTCGCCGGTGATCGAGCACGATTCGTGGGCCAGCCACCCGACCACGGGTGCCACCAGTTGCGGGTCCATCGGCGGATAGGCCGAGATGTCGATGCCGTCAGCCATTCTGGTGACTGCGCTCGGGACGATAACGTTGCATCTGACGCCGTGTTCGGCGCCCTCGAGCGCCACCACGTTGGACAGCCCGATCAGCCCGGCCTTCGCGACGGCATAGTTGGCCACCTCGTGGTTGCCGTAGAGGCCGCCGATCGACGATGTCAATACCACTCGGCCGTAGCCGTTTTCGCACATCAACGGGAACGCGGGCCGCACCACGTGGAACGCACCACGCAGGTGGACGTCCAGGACGGCGTCGAAATCGTCGTAGCTCATCGCCGCCAGCGATCCGCGCCGGACGTTACCCGCGTTGTGGATCAGGATGTCGATGCGGCCGAATGCGTCGAGCGCGGTATCGACGATGGCCTGCCCGCCGCCCGGTGTCGTCACCGAGTCCGTGTTGGCGACGGCCTGGCCGCCCGCCGCCGCGATCTCGTCGACCACCTGATGGGCGGGGCTCACGTCAGAGCCGTCTCCGGTCAGGCTGGCACCGGGATCGTTGACGACCACCCTGGCGCCGCGGGACGCCAGCAACAGGGCGTAGGCGCGGCCGAGTCCGCGTCCCGCGCCGGTGATCACCGCGACGCGGTCGGTGAATTTCACGTGCCGAGTTCCAGTCCGTCCAGATCACCCTGATCACGCCAGCCCGCCAACAGATCGCCGAAGGCGTAGAAGCCTGGGCCGTAGGGCTCACCGAGATGTGATCGAATACCTTCGCTTTCGGCGCCGCTGCCGCCTCCTTCGTTGTTGTAGTAGCCCGGTGTGCACTCGGAGTCGAACGCCGAGTTGTCGATCAGATTCTCCCTGATCGTCGCGCACCAGGCGTCCTGCGCATCCTGCGTCGGCTCCACCGTGGTGGCCCCGCGCTTGAGTGCTTCGGCGATGACGTAGGCGATATGTTCGCCCTGCAGTTCGTAATTCGCGGCGATATTCGCCGAGATGCCCACCTGGGTGAACCCGGTGAAGAACTGGTTGGGAAAGCCGCGACTGGTCAGGCCGTGCAGCGTCTTGTAGCCCTCGGCCCAGTGGTCGTACAGCGACAACCCGTCCCGGCCGGTGATCGCGTCGATGGCGTACCGCCGGCTGATCTCGGTGGTGATCTCGAAACCACTGGCGAAGATGATGCAGTCGACCTCGTACTCCGTGCCGCCTGCGACGATGCCATTGACGGTGATCTTCTCCACACCCTTGGCGTCGGAGACGTCGACCAGGGTGACGTTCGGCCGGTTGAACGTCGAAAGATAGTCGTCATTGGAACACGGCCGCTTACAGAGGAATCGGTAGAACGGCTTGAGCGCCTCGGCGGTCTCGGGGTCGTCGACCAGGCCGTCGATGCGGCGGCGCAGCCGTTCCATCAGTTTGTAGTCCTCCTCCTCACGCAGACCCATGAACTGCTCGGGGGTCATGGAGGCGGGGTCCTCCAGCGCGAGGACGCGCGCGGCAGTGTTGCGGCCGAGTTCGGTCCAGAAGTCGCAGACGTAGTCCGGCTGGCCCAGGGCCATGCCCTCGAAGGTCCAGGCATGAAAGTTGCGTTGCCGCTCCTTCTGCCAGCCGGGCCGCAGCGTCTTGACCCAGCTAGGGTCGGTGGGGGTGTTGTTGCGCTCGTCGACGGTCGACGGGGTGCGCTGAAAGACGTACAGGTGCTGGGCATCCCGGCCGAGGAAGGGCACCAGCTGAACGCCCGTGGCGCCCGTGCCGATCAGCGCAACTTTCTTGTCGGCCAGCTTGTCCAATCCGCCGGTCGCATCGCCTCCGGTGTAGTCGTAATCCCAACGCGAGGAGTGGAAGAGGTGGCCGCCGAAGTCTTTGATGCCCGGGATCCCCGGCAGTTTCGGCCGGTTGAACGAACCCGATCCCAACACCACGAAGCGAGCCCGGATATCGTCGCCGCGATTGGTGCTGATCCGCCAGCGCGCGATGTCGTCGTCCCAGTTCAGCTCGCGCACCTGGGTGGAGAAGACGGCGCCGTCGTAGAGGCCGAAGTGCTTGCCGATATTGCGGCAATGCTGGTAGATCTCGGCCCCGTCCGCGAACTTCTTACTCGGGATGAAGCTCAGCTCTTCGAGTAGCGGTATATAGCAATATGATTCGTTATCACACTGGATGCCCGGGTAGCGGTTCCAGTACCAGACGCCACCGAAGTCGCCGCCCTGTTCGATGATGTGCACATCCTCGACGCCGGCCTTCTTCAGCGCCGCCCCGCACAGCAGGCCGGCGAACCCGCCGCCGAGAACAGCCACGTCGATATCGGTGTCGAGCGGGTCCCGTTCGACATACGCTGTGTGTGGATCGATTTCGGCGAAGCCGGCGAATTCGTGCTCAGTCTCGACGTACTGCCGGGAGCCTTCCTTGCGTAGCCGCTTCTCGCGCTCGATGCGGTACTTCTCGCGCAGCGTCGGAATGTCGACATCGGTCGGGGTATCGGTGGGGCCGCAGGTCATGCCAGCGCCTCCGCGGGCAGTGCGGCCTCGTGCAGGGGGGCGGCCATCGCGTGCACCGCGGGCAGGACCTCTCGGGCGAAGAGCTTCACGCTCTCGATGCCGTCGGCATAGGACATGGTGCCGAACTGCGGGACGATGGTCACCTCGGAAAATGAGCAGGCCTCCTGGGCTGCCTTGAGCTTCTCGAAAATGGTGTCCGGCGTACCGATCAGCAGATTCGAGGCGTGATAGCCGGGGAGCTTCTTGGTGCCGGGTTCGGGCTGCTTGCCCTGTACACCCTCGGCGAGGATCGCGGTCGCCGTGGCTTCGCGGTCGGCGTAGGCCTCATACCCCTTGATGCCCTTGAAGTTCGACGCATCGGCGAAGCCGTAGTGCACGTTGACGTCCCGGTTGGCGGTCCAGATCCATTCGTCGGTCTGCGCCGCTAGATCTTCTTCCGGTACCGATCCGTCTGTGCAGTACATGAACATCACGTTTTTGGGCTGGCAGGGCTCGAAGCCCTCCTCCTTGCGGAAGGTGTTCACCTTCTGTACCTCGGCGCCGGCATCCCAGATCGGCTTGTTGCCGACGAACAGCGGGACCATGCCGCGCCGCGACAGGATCTCCAGCGACTCGGCCGTCGAGGAGGAGCTGTAGATCCGGGAGAACAGGTCCGTGCTGTACGGCTCGGGGCGCAGCGACATCTCCGGGAACGAGAAGATCTCGCCGTCGTAGGAGAACCGCTCACCGCTGAACGCGAGTTCGAGGACGTCCAGACACTCGTTGAACCGCTCGCGGCTTTCCTCCCGCGGCACGCCGACGGCGTCGAATTCGGACTTCGACACGCCCCGGCCGATGCCGATGGTGTTGTAGCGCCCCTTGGAAAGGATATCGAGATAGGCGATCTGGTGCGCCAGTCGGACCGGATTCCACCAGGGCGCGACGGCGACGAACGTGCCGAGGCCGACCCGTTCGGTGCGACCGGCGAAGTAGGTCAGCGCCTGGATCGGGTTGGGCGTCATGCCATACGGGGTGCCGCAGTGCTCGGGGAACCAGATCCCGTCGAAACCCAGCGGCTCGGCGAGGTCGCCGAGGGCGAGGGCACCTTCGACGCACTGCCAGTCGGGGGTCTCCGGTGGACTGCTGAAGTTGCCGGCCAGCACGCGATCCCAGTCGTGCGAGTTCTGCGCCCCGGTCCCTAGATTAACTTTCACAGCTATTCCTTTCCGATTTCGGCGTGCTCAGTCGCGCTGAGCGCAACTGAGCACGCCGAAATCACGTCAGATCGTGGGGTTCGCCGGTGCCCATGTATTTGGACAGCTGGTAGTGCAGGTTGACGGTGCTGCGTTCGCGATACGGGTTGGGCTTGGTGCCGGGGAAGCCGAGGGATTTCATGCCCTGCTGGACTGCGGCCATATTGGAGAAGTCCTGCGGCAGCACCGAGAGCCAGTTGGGGTCGCCGACCGGGGTGTACACCCATTCCGTCTGCGGCTCTTCGCCTTTCGGGTACAACTCGAACACCGCGACCTCGAAGATGCACTTGTCCGGGTGGTAGCTGGGGTCGGGGCGGGCGCTGTAGCACAGCGCACTGGTCAGCCCCTGACCGATCTGGAAGTTCGGGAAGATCTGCCACGCGGTACCACTTTGACCGAGGATGTCCGCGGGAATGGTGGGCCAGATGACGCCACGCGCCGCATCGTCGTTGCGGGCCGAGGTCAGCCAGTGCTCGAGGACCTTGTCGGCCGGGGTGCCCTCGGGTAGCTCCTCGACGAGGCGCTTGGCGGCATTCACCAGGGTCGCCGTGGTGGTGGCGTTGGTCTCCTCCATGGTGTACACCTGCATCTCCGCTGTCGAGATACGGGGATCTCCGGAACCCAGCCGGATCTTGGATTTCGTCTCGTCCAAGCCTTTTGGTGCGTCGTAGCCGATATTGCTGTGCCTGCCCTGCGCCTTGGCCCAGCCCTTGAACTCACCGAACTTGTTGAACTCCGGGTGCGTGGTGAACACGTGGTAAGTCTCGTTGAAGGCCTCCAGCGCGACCTTCCAGTTGCAGTCGAAGTTCAGCCACTTGCGCCATTTGAAGCGCATGTTCTCCAAGCCGAACGGATCGAGGATCTTCGCGGCCGGAAAAAGGTAGTCGGCCAGGGGTTCCGGGTCGGTATCCATGTTGATGAACAGCCAGCCGCCCCAGGTGTCGACGTTGACATGCGCCAGGTGCGTGTTCGCCGGGGTCAGTGCGCCCTGCCAGTCGTCCTGCTCGCGGATATGCGTGCACGCGCCGTCCAGACCGTAGGTCCAGCCGTGGAATCCGCACACGAACGACTTTCGCGTGCGATCGCAGGCGTTCTTGGCCCCCGGCGGAACGTCGACCAGGCGCCGGCCGCGGTGCATGCAGACGTTGTGGTGGGCAGTGAAGTTGTCCGCCGCCGGGCCGGTCCCGGTGCGGACCACGATGATCGAGTCGTCGAGGATGTCGTAGGTCAGGTAGCTGCCGACCTCGGGGATCTCTTCGACGCGGCCGACCTGCTGCCAGACCTTGCGCCACAACTTGTCTCGCTCGGCGCGGGCATATGCCTCTGAGATGTAGGCCTGTACCGGAATCGTCGTCGGTGCCGAAAGTTCCTCGACCGCCTCGGCGACCACATCGTCTTTCGCGTCTTTGATGTCCGTCGTGTCTGTCATCAGGTCCTCCTGATCTCCGCGCGGAAGGTCTCGTCTTTCAAGAACAGAGACGTGTGGTCGGGAGCCAGGTGGCTCCACTTGAGGTTCATGCCGCCGTCGACCAGCAGCGTCTGCCCGGTGATATAGCTCGACAGGTCCGAGAGCAGAAAGAGAACGGCGCCCGCCTGCTCCTCGGGGCGCCCGCGGCGGCCCATCGCGATCGCCGCGCGGTCCCGGTCGGGGTCGGGGTCGACGTAGGTGGCCGACGCAGCGGTCTCCGTCACGCCGGGCGCGATCGCGTTGACCCGGATGCCGTCGGTGGCCAGCTCGAGAGCCATCGTGCGGGTCATCGCGACCACTGCGGCTTTGGCTGCGCCATAGGCAATGTGGAACGGTGCGGTGTTCATCCCGCTGATCGATGAGATCGACACGATCGACCCCGGGTTTCCCTGCGCCCTGATCTCGGCCGCGACGGCCTGACTGGTGAAAAACGTCGTTTCGAGATTCGCGGTGAACAGATCGCGCCAGTCGGACCGCGACACTCTGGTGGCGGGCATCCACGTGGCCGGTGCCGCCCCGCCAGCCACGTTCACCAGCCCGTAGAGCTCTCCCTCGGCCTCCCGGGCCCGGTCCATGATCGTCGCGATGCCGTCATCGGTGCGGGCGTCGGCCGCAACCGGCACCACCGGCAGACCGCGCCGCGCGAGCGGGCCCACATGCTCGTCGAGATTGTCCTGCGAGCGGCTGACTGCGATCACGGTGGCACCGGCTTCGGCTGCCAGCGCGGTGATCGTCGTACCGATCCCCCCGCCTCCCGCGCCGGACACCACGACGACGCGACCGGACAAGTCGAGCAGGCCTTCCAGCACAGCCACGTCTCACTTTCTATTTGTCCGGACAACATACGCTGTTCTACCAATTGAAGAACACTATTCCGCAGCGGCGATAGACCCGTCAAGGGTTCTAACGGCCGCTGCCCTGTCTATTGTCTGGACTACTTCGAGTTGATATCGTCCGACGCGTGACCGGCGGACCGAAGACTCGTTACGCTGCCCCGCTGTCGCCGACGCTCGCGCCAGGGTGGCGCCTCGACCGCCTCGTCCCGCCGAGCCGACTGTTCGGCGCCAACGGTCTGCGGACCGGCCCGGACGGCCGGATCTACATCGCGCAGGTGACCGGGAGCCAGATCAGCGCGCTCAACCTGGCCACCGGGGAGCTGGAAACCGTCAGCGCCAAGGGCGGCGAGATCATCGCGCCCGACGACGTCGCATTCGACGCCCAGGGCAATCTGTTCGCCACCGAGGTGATGGATGGCCGGGTCAGCGTGCGCGACACCGACGGCACCACCCGCGTGCTGCGCGACGACATCCCCTCGGCGAACGGCATCACCTTCCACCGCGGGCGGCTGTTCATCGGTGAGTGCCGCGAGGGCGGCCGCCTGATGGAGTTCGACCTGACCGGTGGTGCACCGCGCGTGCTCCTGGAGAACGTGCCGTCGCCCAACGCCATGGAGGTCGGACCCGACGGGCTGCTGTACTTCCCCGTGATGGGGGCCAACGAGATCTGGCGCATCGACCCGGACGGGCAGCGGGACCTTCGCCCAGAAGTGATAGCGACCGGGCTCGGCGTGCCCGACTCGGTCAAGTTCGACGCCGACGGCTGCATAGTGTCGACTCAGGTGGCCAGCGGCCAGGTCCTGCGCATCGACCCGCGCACCGGTGGGCAGACCGTGCTCGCCCAGCTGACTCCCGGCCTTGACAACTGCACCATCGCCGACGGCAGGCTGTTCGCGTCGAACTTCACCGGCGAGATCACCGAGATCCTCGGCGACGGCACCACCAGAACCACGCTGCCCGGCGCCCTGAACTGGCCGCTGGATCTCGCCGTCGGCGCCGACGGCCGCGTCTACGTCGCCGACGGGACGTACTTCTACGTGCTACTGCCCGACGGATCCATGCAGACGGTGGGAATGCTCTTCTCCCCAGGGTATCCGGGGTTCCTGCGTGGATTGGTCGCCTCGGGGCCCGGCGAGTTCACGGTCACCACCTCGGGCGGGCAGATCGCGCGCTACCGCCCGGCGACCCACGAATGCGACTACCTGGCAGACGGTTTCGAACAGCTTTATGGCGTGGGGCTGTTGCCGGGCGCGGTAGTGGCGGTCGAACAGGGCTCCGGGCGGGTGGTGGCGGTCGACGCCAAGGGCTCCGGCGGGGTGGAGGTGCTGGCATCGGGGCTGGACGAGCCGGTCGGTATCACCGTGACAGCAGACGGCTCCGTCCTGGTCGCGGAATCCGGTCGGGTGGTACGGGTTTCGGGTGGCAGCGTCGAGGCCGTCGTCGACGGTCTGCAACGGCCCCAGGGTCTGCTCGCCGCCGATGACGAGCTGTTCGTCGTGGACGCGGGCGAACAGGCGGTGCTCGCGATTGACCTGGCCACCGGTACCCGCACGACGATCGCGGCGGGCCTGCCCATCGGGCCGCCGCCCGGAGTGCACCCCAAGCCCCTCAACGGCATGCCGCCGTTCTCCGGGCCGCAGGGCCCGTTCGCCGGGATCGCCGCAGGCCCGGACGGCACGCTGTATGTGTCGGCCGACGGAGAGGGCAGCGTGCTCGCGCTGCGCCGGAGCCGATCGAGATGACCGTCACCCCAGCCGATCACCGCTATCTTCAGGTAGCCCGCACCCTACGCAAGGAGATCGTGGACGGGGTGTATCCGGTGGGTTCCCAGCTGCCCACCGAACACGAACTGTGTGAGCGTTTCGAGGTCAGCCGATACACGGTGCGGGAGGCACTGCGGCGTCTCCGGGAGGACAACCTGGTGTCCTCCCGCCCGCGGGCCGGCACGATGGTGGTACCGCGCGTCACCGTGAGCTCGTATGCGCAGGACAACATGACGATCAACGACCTACTGGCCTTCGCCAGCGGTGCCGGGCTCGATATCGAAGCCACCCGGATGGTCACTCTCGACGCGGAACTCGCCTCGCGCACCGGACTTCCCGAGGGGCAGGAATGGCTGACCGTCCTCGGTTTCCGCCAGGCCGTCGGTGCCGAATACACCCATTGCTGGACCGAGTACTACATCAACCGCGCCTACGCCGCGGTCGGGCGCATGCTCCAGCGGCACAGCGGTCCGATCTTCCCCCTGATCGAAGACTTGTTCGGGATCAGCGTCGTCGAGGTCTATCAGGAGATCGGTGCCGTACTGGTCACCCAGGAACTCGCCGAACGCCTTCAGGTGCCGGCCGGTTCGCCCGCCGTGGAGGTGCACCGCACCTACAAAACCTCCGACGGCGATATTGCGCAGGTCACCATCAACACCCACCCCGCCTCCCGCTTCCGCCACTCGATGACGTTGCGGCGGGTGAGGGACGAGCAGTGACCGATCCCTACACCCGCGGACTGTGGGTGACATCGACCCTGGCCGATTCGTTGCGCGACGCCGCCCGTGAGACGCCGCTGCGTGAAGTCCTCGTCGACGGTGACCACCGGCTCGACTGCAGCACGTTAGAGGCCCGAGCGACCGGCCTGGCTCACGCCCTGTCACAGCGGATGGCACCGGGCAGCGTGGTGTCGTTCATGCTGCCGAACTGGCACGAGGCAGCGGTCATCTATCTGGGTGCCACCCTCGCGGGGATGGCAGTGAATCCGATCCTGCCGTCGCTACGCGATCACGAGTTGCGGTTCATCCTCGGCGACGCCGACAGCCGGATGATCTTCGCGCCCGGCATTTTCCGCGGCCACGACTACGGGGCGATGCTCGCCAGGGTGACAGCCTCGTCGACTTCTCCACCCGAGGTGGTCGTCGTGCGTGGCGGCACCGATCGCCACACCCCCTACGAGTCGTTGTTCGACGGCCCGGCGTACGCGCTGCCCGCCCTGCACCCCGACGACGTCCGGATGATCATGTACACCTCGGGCACCACCGGGAAACCGAAAGGTGTTCTGCACAGTCACAATTCCATCCATGCGCTGATCTGCCAGATCCGTGACCATTGGCTGGTGGAGCGCGGCGACAGGTTCCTGGTCCCCTCCCCCATCGCCCATATCGGGGGCTCGATCTACGCGTTCGAGTGCCCGCTGCTGCTGGGCACCACCGCCGTGCTGATGGAACGTTGGGACGCCGCAGACGCCGTCGACTTGATGGTCGATGAGTGCTGCACCCACATAGCCGGTGCCACCCCCTTCCTCGACCAGCTGCTCACGGCCGCCTCCGGTGCCGGCACCCGGCTGCCGGATCTCAAGGTGTTCGTCTGCGGTGGCGCCTCGGTCGCTCCGACGCTGATCCGCAGGGCAACAGCATATTTCGAGAAGGCCGTGGTCACCCGGGTCTATGGCTCGACCGAGGTCCCGGTCACGACCGTGGGCTGCACGACGGTCGACGACGCCGACCATGCCGCCGACACCGACGGCAAGCCGGGCATCGCCGACATCCGATTGTCGGCCTCCGGGGAGATCTGCGCGCGCGGACCTCAGATGCTGCGCGGTTACCTGCACCCCGAGGACGGCTCTGCCGCCTTCGACGCCGACGGCTATTTCCGCACCGGCGACCTGGCGCAGTGGGTCGACGACGACTACCTGGTGGTCACCGGACGGGCCAAGGACATCATCATCCGCAACGGCGAAAACATCTCGCCCAAGGAAGTCGAGGACATCCTTCTCGGGCATCCCGATATCGTGGAGATCGCGATCGTCGGCCTGCCCGACGCGCGCACCGGCGAGCGAGCGTGCGCGGTCATCGTGCCCGCGCCGTCCACCTCCGGCCCCGGGCTGACCGAGCTACACGACCTGCTGATGGCTCATGGCGTCGCAACCTTCAAAGTTCCTGAACAAGTGGCGATCTGGGATGCACTACCGAAAAACGATGCGGGCAAGGTGCTCAAGCATCAGATCCGCGCGGTGCTGTCCGAGAACTCGACCAAGGTGGGTGGCTGAGCATGCAGGTGGCCGTTGTGACGGGGGCGAGCAGCGGTATCGGCTTCGGCTGCGCCACCAAGCTCGCCGAGCTGGGCATGGCGGTCGTCGGGGCCGGCCGCGACGCTGAGCGGTTGGCCGATCTCGAGCGGGCGGTCGGCGATGCGGACCGCATCGCAACCGTCGCTGTCGATCTCACCGAAGACGACGCGCCGCAACGGATCGTCTCGGCGGCCGTCGAACGTTGGGGGCACATCGATTTTCTGGTCAACAACGCCGGCGTCGGCAGTCCCAAGCCGCTGCACGAGACCGATGACGACACCCTGGACTACTTTCTGTCGCTGATGCTGCGGGCGCCGTTCCGGCTGGCCCGCGACGTGCTGCCGCATATGCCGCCGGGGTCGGCGATCATCAACGTGACGTCGACTTTCGCTGTCGTCGGCGGCCTGCGCGGCGGGGCCTACTCGGCAGCCAAAGGCGGGTTGACAGCCCTGACCACACATATCGCCTGCCAGTACGGCGCGCAGGGAATCCGTTGCAACGCAGTCGCTCCCGGCGTCACGCTGACGCCGATGGTGGTCCAGCGACTGGACGACGAACGGTTCCGCAAGGTCAACACCGAGATGACACCGCATCAGCGGCTGGGCTCGGTCGACGATATCGCCAGTACCGTGGCGTTCCTGTGCTCGCCAGGGGGAAGTTTCATCAACGGGCAGACCATCGTGGTCGACGGCGGCTGGAGTTCCACCAAGTTCCTGTCGGATTTCGCCTTGACCTCGGAGTGGCGAGCTCGGGAAGGTCAGCAGTGAACCTCTTCACGCTGCTCGACCAGGCTGCCGCCCGGTTCGGTGACCGCGGCGCGGTATTCCACGGCCGGCGCCAGGTCTGCACCTGGAGCGAACTGCGGGAGCGGGCGCTGCGGCTCGCCGCATCGATCCGGCAGTCCGTCCCCGCGGGCGCGCGGATCGCGATCGCCAGCGAGAACCGGCCGGAGATCGTGGAGCTGATGTTCGCAATCTGGGCCGCCGAGTGCGTCGTCGTGCCGGTCAACTTCAAACTCCACGTCCGGGAGATGCTCCAGATTCTCGACGATGCCGGCGCGGCGCTGGTCTTCACCTCAGCCAAGATCGGGGCCGCGCTCGCACCGGCCACCGAGATGCCGGTGGAGGTGGTCACCGGTGCGAGTTACCAAAATCGTTTCACCACAGCGCCTTCGGACCCACCCGACACCGATCCCGCGGCACTGGCGTGGTTGTTCTACACCAGCGGCACCACCGGCCGCTCGAAAGGTGCGATGCTCTCGCATCGCAATCTGATCGCGATGACGGTGGCGCACCTGGCCGATTTCGATGCGGCCGACCAGAACTGCAGCCTGGTCCACGGGGCACCGATGTCACACGGCTCCGGTCTGTACATCGCCCCCTACGTGTTGCGGGGAGCCAGACAGGTCGTTCCGGAGTCCGGCGCTTTCGAGCCCGAGGAGTTTCTCGACCTCTGCGACCACCACCCGGGGTGCGCCACATTCCTGGCACCCACGATGGTCCAGCGTCTCGTCCAGACCGGCCGGCCGCGGCCCCGGCAGCTCCGCACGATCGTCTACGGCGGCGGTCCGATGTACGTCGACAGCCTGAAAAGAGCACTCGCGGCATTCGGTCCGATCTTCACCCAGCTCTACGGCCAGGGTGAGGCACCGATGACGATCACCGGACTGCGGCAGGCCGATCACCTCGGCGCCGACGACGTCGTCCTGGGTTCGGTCGGATACGCACGCTCCGGCGTGGACGTCGCCGTGCGGCGGCCCGACGGAACCCTGGCGGAAATCGGCGAGATCGGCGAGATCGTCTGCCGCGGCGATGTGGTGATGGCCGGTTACTGGAACAACCCCGATGCCACGGCCGCCACCCTGCACGACGGCTGGCTACGCACCGGCGATATGGGTTGTTTCGACACCCGCGGTTACCTGACCCTGCGAGACCGCTCCAAGGACGTGGTGATCAGTGGCGGCAGCAACATCTATCCGCGGGAGGTCGAGGAGGTGCTGCTCGAGCATCCGGCCGTGCTTGAGGCCTGCGTGGTTGGCGCTCCCGATGCCGACTGGGGTGAGGTGGTGGTCGCATTCGTCGTCGGCCAGGTCGAGCCCGCCGACCTCGACGCCCACCTGCTGCAGCGGATCGCCCGATTCAAACGGCCCAAACGGTACGAATTCGTCGACGAACTGCCGAAGAACAGCTACGGCAAGATTCTGAAGCGGGAACTGCGTGACAGGCTTGCCGACCAGCTGACCTGAGTCCAGGCCGAGTGTGCGCCCAGGCAAGCCTTCCGCGACAGGAGGACCTGGACGCACACTCGACGGTTCTGGGGCCTCACATTCCCGATCGCCCATTTCAGAGGGGCCAATCAGATGGACTAGCAGGTTTTACCCCACCCAGCTCCGTCAGCGCTCTCGACGTTGACGAAGGTTGGAGTTGGACTATATAGTTCAGTTTATCTCTGGCACGAAATCCCGTCAACCGCGCGATCGAAGAGGACACACCATGAAGTCACGTCGCCTGGCGGCTGCCGCCGGGGCAATTGCCATTGTCGGACTGGGCACGCTGACCGCAGCGTGCGGTAGCAACAGCAGTGAAAGCCCTTCTACCTCAACGACTACCACCACTACCACCACCGCGCCGTCGGCCACCCCGACCGAGAAGGGGCTCGACCCCAACGGCGGCAACAAGTTCACCCCGACAGTGAAGGCGCCGACGCCGGCGACCGCCATCCCCGGCGACCACTAACGCGACGTCCCGGCTGTCTGGCCCGACAGGTCCAGACAGCTGGGGACCGCGCTCGCTCAGGCCACCGATTCGGCCACTCGGAATGATCCGATGTGGTCGATTGCCATGTTCAGTGCCGTCTGCATCGGGCGCGGATCATGCGCGGTCTGCGACAAGAGATAGCCGCCCTCGACGGCGGCGAGCAGACCCGTGGCCAGCGCCGATGCATTGATCTCGGCGCTCAGCACACCGCCGTCACGCATCCGCTCGAGGGCCTCGGCCAGCATCTGGCGCCACTGCTCGAAGTGTTCGTTGAGCGAGGCTCTGGCCCGGTCATCGGTATCGGACAGCTCAGCGGCCAGCGAGCCCAACTCGCAACCCCACAGTCCGCGCCGCAGCACGCAGCGCTGCACCATCGCGTCGCGCCACTGATAGAGCCCACGGAATGAGTCGACCTTCTCCAGCCGCAACCGCTGCCAGTCCAGGATCTCATCGGCGCGCACCGTGATCACCTCGTAGACCAGTTCGGTCTTATCGTCAAAGTGTTGGTAGAACTGCGATTTGCTGGTCGCACTGGCCGCCAGCACGTCGTCGATGGTGGTCGCCGCAACGCCCTGCACATGCATCAGCTCGGCAGCGGCACCGACGATCCGAGCACGAGTGGCCGCGCCCCGTGAGGTGAGTCTGGGCCGCGGCGGCTGTTCTTCGGGCGCCGGCACTCATCAACTGTAACGCCAATTCTGGAATACCTCGTCCACTTACTCACCGACGGCGTCGCCCGCGAAGGACCCGGTCGGGTATCCCACCGCAAGCCCATCGGGGCACCTGGATTTCATCGGGCTCCTCGCGCGAACTCGCGCGCCGCCTCAGCCGTTGCCCGTTCGTCTCCGAAACAGCTGAAGAGCCTGGCGAAAGTGCGTGCGGCCGCCGCGAGGTCAGCAAGGGTGACGTACTCATCGCTGCTGTGGGCAACAGTCATCGACCCGGGACCATAGACGACAGTGGGAATTCCCAGTTCGTTACGGAGGAATCGGGCATCAGTACCCAGGTACAGGCCGCGCACCGGAGGTTGGTTCTCTGCGGCGGCCCGCACCAGGCCGACGAACGGATGGTCGACAGCCAGTTCCGAACCGGCTGCGAAGGCAAGGACGTCCACCGTCCGCTCGATATCTGGCGCAGCACCATCCATCAGCCTGATCAAGCCGGCCAGCGCCTGCTCCTCGGTGGCCCCGGGGAGGACGCGCCGGTCCACCCGCAGCACACACGAGCTGGCGACGATATTGGGTGCCGTGCCGCCGTCGATCACCCCGACGTTGCACGTCGGGGTGCCAAGCAACGGGTGCGGCGGATCGCCGAACTCGGCCTGATGCAGTATCCCTACCAATCGGGCCGCATCGGCAACCGCGGACCGGCCCACCCCGGGGTCGCTGCCATGGGCCGCGCGCCCGGTCACGGTGATCTCGGCCATCAGCACTCCGCGTTCGGCCACACAGACGTGAAGCTCGCTGGGCTCTGGGACCACGGCCGCATCCGCCGCTATCCGGCCGGCCTTGAGAAGGGCTTCGGTGCCCCACTGTCCGCCGGTCTCCTCATCGGCCACCAGATGGAACACGACGTCACACGGGATCGCCACACCCGCGTCGGCACAAGCGCGCAGGCCCTCGATGGCTGCTGCGATCCCGCCCTTCATATCGCAGGCCCCGCGCCCGTAGAGCCGCCCGTCCCGGATGACACCGTCGAACGGCGGTGTCATCCACTCGCTTTCGACCACCGGTACGACGTCGATGTGGCCGTTGATCAACAATGTCAGTCGGCGCTCGGCGCCCGGCTCACTGGCTCCGGCCACCATCGCCAGCACCGAAAGGCGACCCGGTGCCGCTTCGAAAACCTCGACCTGCGCGCCGAGTCCCGTCAGGGCATCGGACAGGAGCGAAATGATCGCGGTCTCGTCTCCTGGCGGGTTTCGCGTATCACAGCGCACCATCGCGGCGGCCAATTCGGCGCAGCGCCGCATATCCACGGCCGATGCCGCCGCCCCGACAGCACTCACAGGTACTCCGTCACGTCGTCAAGGAATCCGAGCGGCGCGATCCCGGTGAGGAACTCCCGCAGCGCCGGGCGATGGGCGAACAGTTCGGCGAACGCGGACCGTGCCCCGTCGCGGTCCCCGCTGCGCGCCAACAGCAGCGCGCGCCAGAACTGCGCTTCGCGGTTCTCGTCACCGAGCACCTCCGCCGCCTCAGCGAGGCGGGTCAGCTTGTCGCGCAGCACTTCCGGGGGCACGTTCCGGTACGGGCCGATCATCAGGTCCGCAGCGAAGATGACCTCGCCGATCACGTCGAAGGCGCGTTGCCGCGGTAGTAGCCGGGTGAGCTCTCCCACCGGGTCCGGATGATCGTCCACCCGGATATCGACGACGACATGCTTCCATGGGGTGTCCGACCGGTCCGCGCCGAACACTGTGAGCACCGCGGACTGCGACCCCCGGATGTCGCCGCCGGCCTTTTCGGCTGCCGCCATGGCGGCCACGAGCCGATCCGCCAGCGACCCGGTGGCGCTGCGATAAGCAGCCAACATGTCGCGGCACACGTGCGTGCTGGCCAACATATTGCCTTGCACCGCGACACCGTCACCGACCAGTCCGCCCGCCGCAGGGGCGCACCGCGCTCCGGTGAAGGACACGGCTCTGCCCGCCGCATCGACCACCCCCAGTTGGCGGTAGGCGCTGAGGGGATCGGATGCGGTGACGTTGTCGACGGCATCCTGGGCCGAGCCACCGGCTTTCATGACGGCGACGGCCTGTGGACCGTAGTCGACATTGACGAATGCCTGGGTGGCGACCGCCCCGACGCCAGTCTCACCCCAACCGACCAACCGTCCCACCCCGAAGAAATGCGACTGCGAGCCGATGCCCAGTTCCCCGGTCACCGGGTCCCGGGCCACGATCGAGTACGTCACGGTGCACCTGTCCCTGCGTTGCTGTGCTGGTTGATCAAGTCGGCCACCACCTGGGGAACCTCCACCATCGGCAGATGACCGACGCCGTCGAGAATGACGGGTACGCCGCCGGTGGCGGTGGCGATCTCCTCGGTCATCGAAGGCGGACAGGTCGGGTCAGCCGTACCGCCCACAGCTAGTACCGGTGCGCGCACCTGGCCGACCAGGTGCCGAATATCCGCAGCGAAGGCGGCCCGCAGTATCGCGGCGACCACGGACTCTGGGCGACCACCCGCCGCCCGGACGGTATCCAACAGCCGCGCCTCGTCCTGATACTGCGGCCCAACGACTTTGGGTACCAGCTCGGCGAAGTACCGGTCGGCTCCGGCGGCTTCCAGCTCGGCGATCATCGACTCTATCGCCGCTGCCGCCACGCCGGTGCCGAGCGTCGAGCCGAACGTGGTCACGCTCAGAACCCGGTCCGGGTGAAGCGACGCCAACGCCAGGGCGATCGCACCGCCGAGCGAGCCTCCGACGAGATGGACTGCCTCGCAATCGAGTTCGTCGAGCACCGCGAGTACGTCCGGAACGTAACCGTCCTCGACGGTGAAGGGCCCCTGCGGGCCGGACCGACCGTGTCCGCGGAGATCCAGTGCGACAGCCGGTTGGGCCAGTAAGGGCAGCACGGGATGCCATACCACAGCACCGGTGTTGATGGGATGGACGAGCACCGTCGTAGCGCGCGCGGACGGCTCCCCGTAGCAGCTGACGGCAAGCAGACCGCCCGGCCCGGTCACGTCCCGGGAGCCGAACGTGGCGGTCATTCGGTGACGTACTTCAGTGCGCCTTCGGCGGCTGCCTCGCTGACGTGCATATGCCAGATCCGCCAGTCCGGTGCACCGGTACCGTCGTCGCGGCGGTAGAACTCGGTGTTGCGGAACCGCACGCCGGATCGCTCCAGTGCGCCTGTCGAATTGGGAATGACGAGCTCGCACTCCCCTACCGAGGTGAGCAGCGCGACATCGCCGAAGATCTCTACATTCGGCTCATCCATGTCACGGATACTGATGATGTTGGCTCCCACCGCCTTCAGGTTGCGCCACAGCCGGGCCTTGTCCTGCGCGCCACGGTAGGTCGACCCGTTGAGGTTGAACTGCAGGTACCCATCACCTGCTGGGAAGAAACCGAGCATGGACTCTGCGATCAGGTCCACATTGGCGGCCAACCATCCGTTGTGCACCGCAAGCACCGCGGCACTGTCCGAGTCAGTCATGTCGGCTCCCGTCAATAGAGTTGAAACTGGGCAACACTGAGGCGATCGAGTCCAAGGACTCCTGACCGTTGGACTCCACCAGGGGCACCACCACCACCTTGTCGGCGCCGGCGTCGAAGAGACGCTGCAGCGACACTGCGGCTTGCTCCGGCGTGCCGGTGGCCGACAGCGCGTCCACCCAATGGTCAGGCATCTCGGCGAGCACCACGTCCGCGCCACCGCGGGAGAGCATCTCGGCGAGCGGCTCGTTGCCGCCAATTGCGTTGAGTAGCGGGTTCGGTCCCGCCGCCGCGAGATAGAAGGCCAACGCCGGCTTGATCTGGTCGCGGGTCTGACGAGCCAGCGCGGGATCCCGTGCGACGTTGATCGCACACAGCACAACGAGTTCGGGATTCGCGCTGCGGCCGGCCGCCGCCGCTGCTTCGTCAAGCTTGGCCCGGGTGGCGGCGACATACTCCGGGGTGGCCAGGACGCTGACCACAAGGCCGTCGGCCAACTCACCGGTGAGCGCGATCCCCTTGTCACCGAGCACACCGGTGTAGAGCGGCACCGTGTCTGCCGGTGGATGGGTGAGGGCCACCTCCGAGAACGTGTAGACGGCACCGTCGTTCGTGACGGTCTTCCCCGCGAGTAGGTCCCGCACTCCGGTCAGGGTCTCGCGCAAGGCGCTCATCGGTGAACGCTTGGTCAGTCCCATCTGCGCCGTCCAGGCCGGCACTCCGTGCCCGATACCGGGAGCGAAGCGCCCGGGATACGCCCGAGCCAGCGTCGCGACTTCCATACTCAGCAGCGCCGGGTGACGAACCACCGACGAAACCACCGCGATGCCGACCCGGATCCGTTCGGTGGCACCCAGCGCGATGGCCGACGCGGCAATCCCACCGTGGAAGAAGTAGTCCTCGGGAATCCACAGCTCACCGAATCCGGACGACTCCACCCAGTGCGCCAGCGACGCAATCTCCTCCGGCGGTGTGGCGCTGCCCAGCAGAACCCCCAACCGCGCACCGTCACCGGTGCTTCCAGTACTCAACATGAACCTCTTCTAGGAAAACGGATATTCATTGATGCTGTCCGCCAACAGTTCTCGGATCGACGTCGACATCACTGATCGGCGTCATCGATGACGTCGATCGCCGCGACCGGACAGGATTCAGCCGCTCGGACCACCGCGGTCCTGATGTCGGGCCGAGGCCGCTCCTCCAACAGCGTGACCCACCCCTCGGGTGTGCTGCCGAACACCTCGGGTGCCGCCCGTCGGCAGCTGCCGCTTGCCATGCAATGTTCGGAGCGAACAATCACCTGCATAACCGTTGCCTCCTCATAACTTCACGGGGCGGCTGTGCCAACCCCGCGCCAGGACATTGTTGGTGCGGCGGACCGGGGGCTCGCTTCCGGCGGTAAAGTCCGGGAAACGCTCGAGGATCTTCCGCAGGACCACTGCACCCTCCATGCGAGCCAGCGGCGCACCGACACAGAAGTGGATGCCATGGCTGAAGGCCAGATGCCTTGACGTGTCGCGAGTGACGTTGAAGACGCCAGGATTGGCGAACACCCGCGGGTCGCGATTCGCCGCGGCGATCACCTGAAAGCACATCTGACCGCTTTTGATCTGCTGCCCGCCGTACTCCGTGTCGTGGACGGCCTTACGGAAGTTCAGGTGGAACGGCGGGTCGAACCGCAGCATTTCCTCGATCGCCACGGGAATGAGCGACGGATCCTCCTGCAGTTGATGTTTGACCTCGGGCTCATCGATGAGGATTGTGACGGCGCTACCGATCAACGAGGTGGTGGTGTCGTTGCCGGCCGCCAACAGAAGGGTCACCTGCGACACCGCCTCGGTGTGAGTCAGCGTTTCGCCGACATCCGTCTTCGTGGTGGCGATCAGCGTGATCAGATCGTCCTGAGGGTCGGCTCTCCGTTGAGTCACCAGATCGCCCAGATAATCCATCATCTCCAGGGACCTGCGGATCGACTGATCACGAAGCTGCCCGTGCACGCCCGGGTCGAATGTCCGCCCGAATGCCTCGGACCACTCCCGCAACTGAACCCACTTGTCCTTCGGTACCCCGAGGATCGAAGCGATCACCGCGACGGGGATATCGGCCGCGAGGTGGGGCATCACATCCACCTCCTGCCCGGGCCGAAACCTGTCGAGCACCTCGTCGGCGGCATCTTCCATCGCAGATCGCCACTTGTTTATCGACTGTTTGGTGAACGCGCTCCGAAAGATCGAGCGAATTCTGGTGTGCACGGGGGGATCCTGGAAGATGAGTTGGGGCGAACTCATCGAGATGAACCGACGGTGTTCTGGATCCTGCGGATCGTGCAGCCCGGGAGCGCCGTCGAAAAACGTTGCGTTGGAGAAGGCGTCGTGCCGGGACACCATGGATCGGACGTCGTCGTAGCGGCACACTATCCAACCACCGAGCACATCCGACCAATGCACCCCGGAACCCATCTCGCGCAGCTGTTCGTAGAGCGGGAAGGGGTCGGCGACGCCGCCCAGAACCAAATCTCGAACGATGTCCGCAGCATCGTTGTCCTCAGCCGGATGTGCCATATGTACCTCCACGCCAGTGCTTTTCATTGTTGATTCCGTTTGAGTTCTGCCAAGAATCTCGCCCATCGGTGCTGCCGCACATCCGTAGCACCCGCGCATTCGTTACGTAGATGCGCTATGTCGGCGGAGCGAGAGCGCGTTTTCATTGCCCACCCGGCGGCACCAGCATCGATTGCCAAGTCGGGTTCTTCGGCGCGTCCTGGGCAAGGTTGGCCTGGCTGTACGTCTTGCCGTCCGGCCCGACGTAGGTGCCGGTGGCCGGGTCGTACTGTGCCGCCGCAATCGCGGGCGGCGGCTGCGCCTCCGGGGCCGGCAGAGCTTGCGCGGCGTCCGCGGTCGGGTTGCGCGGCTGCGGCAGATCCTGCCCGGACAGCGTGGCGTTGGGGTCACCCTTCCAGATATCGCCGTTGTTCAGCGGAACGTACTGTTCGTCGCTCTCACACATCTTCGCGGTAGGCGCACGCTTGCCGGGCTTGGTCGGGCACGGGGTGTTACGGACTCCGCGGACCCCGATCATCGAATCCTGGGGGACGCGGCAATACATGTCACCGGGTTGCCGTTCTGGGTAGTCGACCTGATCGGGAGTGCGCTGTTGTTGGGTGGGCAGGTAGCCCGTGACGCAGGGCGCCGGCAGATTGAGATTGAGGTTGAAGCTCAGGTACAGGCCGCGCACATCTTGTCGGGTATGGGCGTTGGGGACTGCCAGCGCGCCCTCGATCGCCACGCCTTGCGGTACCAGTACCAACAGTTGTTCGACGCTGGCGTTGTAGGTGACTGCCACGTCCGCGACGCCGGAGAGGTTGGCCAGGATGATGGGAAGAGTGGGGCTGATCCTGTCGATCAGTTCACGGGCTCGGTCGGCGGCGACTCCGCCGTTCTGCAAGATACCGGCCACCGCCGCGTCGTTCGTCTTCAGCTGTGTCGAGATGGTGGCGACCTGACCGGCCCACGCCTTTATCGAGCGGGCGCTGTCGGTCTGGCTGTTCAGCACGGGCCCGGCCCCATCGATGAGGGTGGTCAACGAGTCCAGATTCTCGCGGGCGTCGATCGCGAGCGCGGTCGATCCCTTCACCAGGCGCGCCAGGTCCGGGCCCAGTCCTCCGACAGCGGTGTAGCTCTCGTTGACGAGTGTGCTCAGCTGGTCGTTCGGGATGGCTTCCAGACCGGTGTTGGCCGCGTCCAGCAGCGAATTGATATCCGGTGGCACTGAGGTGTCTACCGCCGCGATGACGTCGCCGTCCTTCAACGGCGCCGAATGTTCGCCGCGCGGAAGCAGTTCGACGTATTGTTCGCCGACCGCCGACATACTGTGCACCTCAGCCTTGACGTCGGACGGTATATCGATATCTGACGTCAGCGAAAGGGTGGCCACCACACCGGTGGGAGAGAGCTTCACCTTCTGCACCCGACCCACCTCGACCCCGCGGTAGGTGACGTTGCCGCTTGCGTACAGTCCGCCCGAGGTCGGCAGATCGAGTGTCACCGTGTACCGGCCGACACCGAAGAGCATTACGGGCAGTTTGACGTAGCCGAAGATCATGATCGCCCCGGCGGCCACGCTGACGACCGTGAAGATGATCAGCTGCAACCTGATTCGTCTGCTCAGGCGCATCTACGGTCCCTGGTCGAAGTGGTAGGGCGCCACCAGCGGGTTGCCGGCGGTGTACGGGCTGGGCATCTGCCCGATGGTGCGACCCCACTGCATCTCGAGCTCGGTGAGTTTGCCCTCCCAGCGGGTACCGGTGAAGATCGATGAATCGAGACGGCTGAGAGTCAGATCGAAGATGGCGGTGAGGTTGCTGTAGTCACCCCGCATCCAGTTCAGCAACGTCTCTTTGGGCCATGGGAATGTCGAGAGCAGACTCAGTGACCGCGTCATGTCCGGGCCGGCGTCGGCCAACGCCTTCAGCACCGGGCCGAGATTGCGCAGGTTGGCCACCAGTGTGTCTCGCGTCTGGTTGGTCGCCTGGGCGGCCAATGCACTGAACTTGCCCAACTTGTCCAGGGCCTCGGTCAGGTTGTCCCGCTGGCGACTCAGCACCGCGAGTGCATCCGGGATCGTGCGTAAAGCGTTGTCGAGCACGGGTTTCTGGTCGGCGATCTGCCCGACGAGGCTGTTCAGACTGGTGTTCGCGCTGATGATGTCGTCGGTCTGGGCGTTGAGTTTGCCCATGAAGATGTCGAGTTGGGAGATGAAACTGCGCAAATCCTGTTCTCGGCCGGCGAACGCGGTGGCGAATGCCTCGGTGATGTCTTGGAGCTGCCCGATGCCGCCGCCGTTGAGCAACAGTGACAGTGCCCCCAGCGTCTGCTCGGTGGTCGGGTAGCTGCTCGAACGGGACAGCGGGATCAGGGAACCATCGCGTAAACGGCCGACCGGCGGTTCGGTGGTCGGCGGCGCCAGTTCGATGTGCAAGGTGCCGAGCAGGCTGGTTTGGCCGACCTCGGCCGTCGCGTTCCCGGGCAGGTCGACATCTCCGTTGATCCGCATGGTCACCAGCGCATTCCAGCCCTGCCGTTCGATTCTGGTGATATGGCCGACGGTGACGTCTCCGACGCGAACCCGCTGGTTCTGTTGGATGTTGGTGACGTCCGGCATCTGCGCCTCGACCTCGAATGACCCCGGCCCATTGCCCTCGCTACCGGGCAGCGGCAACGAGTTGGCACCTTGCCAACGGGCACAACCGGGCAGCAGGGCGATTGTCGCGACGGCTACGGGCACGACCACCGGGGCGATGAGCCGCATCGACCTCGTCGTCATGACCCACCTGCCGTTGGCACCATCATTCCGCTCAGCCCCTGGCCGGGGTCGGTGGCGGTGGGCTGGGGTGCGGGTTCGGGTGCAGGTGCAGGTGCGAGCTCGACCGGCGCCGGGCTCGCCGGCGGCGGGTCCGGCCGCAACCAGTCCTCGCTGTAGGTGACCTCGTTCGGCCGCGCCTGCGCACCGACAAAAGGGTTGAGACCCACCGGCGGGAAGTTGAACTGACGGTTCTTCACGATCGGGGCCAGGTATTGCGCACACAGTTTGGCCGACTGTTGCGCGTTCAGCCGCGACGCGGCCTGGACTGCGCCACACAACCACGACACCGGATTGGCGAAGTTGTTCAGAGCGAGTGCGCCGGTGAGCGCGTTCTGCGCAGGCTGGTAGACGTTGACGAAGTTCTGAAATGTGGTGGGGGCGATGTGCAGCAACTGCTCGATGTCATCCTTGCTCTGGCCCAGGGCGGTCGCGATCGACGCGAGCTTGTCCGAGGTGGCACCCATCGTCTCGGTGTTATCGGCCAGGAAGCCGCTGACGTCGGTCACGGCCGTGTTGAGATCGCTGACGGCCCGACCGACCTCGTTGGGCGCATTGGCGAAAAGCAGGCTCACGGAGTCGAGATTCCCGTTGAGCGCACGCATGACGTCGGTACTGGCCTCGAGCGCGGACACCAGCGTCGAGAGGTTCGCGACCGTGCCGAAGATATCGCGGCTGTGGTCGCCGAGCGCCGAAAAGGCTTGTGACATCTTGATGATCGCGTCACGGATGTTGCCGCCCTGCCCCCGTAGGTTGTCGGCTGCGGTATCGACGAAGGCGCCGAGCGGGCTGACCCCACCCGGCTCGGTGGGCTGCATTGTCTCGGTCAGCTTCTGTAACTGTTCCCGGAAGTCGTCCCACTCCACCGGCACGACGGTCCGATTCTGTGGGATCACACCACCCGATGGCAGCTGCGGTCCGCCGGTATAGGCGGGCGTCAGCTGTATCGCCCTGGCGCTGACCAGCGACGGCGACAGAATCGCCGCGTGCACCTCGGCAGGTACCTGGTATTTCTTGCTGACCCAGAAGGTGACCTTGACACGCTCGGGCTGGGGCTCGATGGCGTCAATCCTGCCGACCGGAACACCCAGGATGCGGATATCGTCGCCCGGGAAGATGCCGATGCTGTTGTCGAAATACGCAGTGAGGTCGGTGCGGTTCCCGACGCTGTCGGTGCGCACCACTAACGCGATACCGGCGATCAAGAGCAGGGCCAGCGCTGCCGCGCAGCCCGACCTCAGCGTTCGGCGGTTGATCACTGCCCCGCCTCACTGGGTGCGGGGTCTGCAGTGACGGGCTCCGGGGTGGGAGCCGGACCGATGACAGCCGGCGGCCCTGGCGGCGGTCCCCCTGGCTGCGGAGCAGGCACGGGCTCGCGGTAGGGGTAACGCGCGTCACCTGGTCTTCCCGTAATCGCCTCGGGGACCGACAGATTCGATTCACCACCCTGACCCGTTCGTGGGAACGGAACGGGCAGCGCCGGAGTGGCCCGCTGACCTACCTGAGGATCGCCGAGTTGGGATGGCAGAAGCACATTGGGGTCAAGCCCCAGATCGGAGAAGGCGGCGTCGATGAAGGGCTGGACGAACTGGCCGGGTAGGAGATTCGCCAGATACGCTTTGAAGAACGGACCTGATGAGAGTGCCTCACCGAACGACATCGCATAGGAATTGAGCATCTTGATCGATTTCTGCGCGTTTTCCTTGTACTTGTCAACGATCGCGAGCACCCCGTTCAGTTTGTCCAGGGCCGGTCGCAGAGTGCCGCGATTGTCGTCGACGAATCCGGATAGCTGAGTCGACAGCGCAGACAGGTGCCCGGCGATCGTGTCCAGTGCACCGCTCTGGGTCTGCAGAGTGACCAGCAGCGAGTTGGTGCTCTGGATCAAGCTCGCGACGTCACCACTACGTTGCGCCAGAACGGTCGTCGCCTTCTCCGCATTGCTCAGCAGACTCCGCAACTGTTCGTCGCGCCTGCCCAGCGTGTCGGAGAAGCGCGCGACACCGGCTACTGCGGACTGCAGGTCGGCCGGCGTGTTCTTGAAGGTATCTGCAAGCGTGCCAAGCGAATTCGATAGCTTCTCAGTGTTGAGCCCGTCGATGACAGTGGCCAAATCACCGAGGGCGTCGGGAAGCTGATACGGCGGACGGGTCCGATCCAACGGAATCGGCGCGCTCAGCTGACCTGATCCGCGCGGAGAGAGCTCCATCACCTTGGATCCCAGCAGCGTTCGCACTGTGATGGCAGCCTCCGTGCGGTCGCCCAGCGGCATACTCTTGTCGACTTGGAACGTGACGATCACCCGGTCGCGGTCGAGCTCGACATCGGTGACCTGGCCGACCTTGAATCCGGACACCGAGACCGGAGCGCCGGTCGAGATCCCACCGGTCTCGCTGAAATACGCCGAGTAGGTGCGGTCGTCGTCGAAGAAAGGCAGCTTCTTGTATTGCAGCGCGCCGATGAGTAGTGCGACGGCCACCGCGGTACCGACCACCCCGACGACGGCGGGGTTGCGCTCAGAGAACAGCTTCACTTCGGCGCGCACCTCCCGGTGGCCTGCCCGGCGATCTTCACATACACCGGCTGGCCGCCTTTGCCATTGACCTTCAGAAACAGGTCGCACAGGTAGAAGCTGAAGAAGTCGCCGTAGAGTCCCTGACGGGCGAGCCCCCGGTAAGCGTCTGGCAGGGTGTCCAAGAGATGGTCGAGATAGTCCCGGTCGGCCATGCCCAGTGTTGCGACCCGATCGGTCTGGTCGACGACGGTCTTGACCGGTGGGCGGGCCTGGCGCATCAGTTCGGCGACGGATGATGCGGCGGCATCGGTGTACGCGATGCCCGCGGTGATGTCGTTCTGATGCGCGGACAGACCTTTGACGAGGTCCGACACCGAAGTCCACGCCTTGTCGAACTGCCTGTTCTGGTCGGCGAGCGACCCGAGTACCACGTTCAGGTTGTGGATCACCTGGCCGATCAGGTCATCCCGATCGGCCAGTGTTCCGGTCAACTGGGCGGTCTGCGCGAGAAAGGAGCCGATGGTGGATCCCTGGCCCTGAAAGACCTGAATCAGTTTCCCCGTAAGAGCATTGACCTGTTCTGGGTCCAGCGCCCGGAACAACGGGCGGAAGCCACCGATGAGCGCGTCGAGATCCACCGACGGTTCGGTATTGGCCAGCGGAATGGTGTGCCCGGGTTCGATTCTCTGCAGCGCGCCGGCACCCGCCCTCAGCTCCAGATACCGGTCGCCGAGTGGGTTGTCCCACCGGATCAGCGCCCTCGACCCCTGGGTGAGCACGACGGACTCTTCTGCACCGAACTCGACGGTGACGATGGTGTCGGGACGGATGGAGATGTGTTTGACCTTGCCGACTTCCACGCCGGCGATCCGGACGAAGTCACCCGTCTTGAGTCCGGTGACATTGCTGAACTCGGCCCGGTAGACGTTCTCCTGCTGGAAGCGGAGTTGGGCGAAGATCGCGAAGATCGCGAACGTGCCAACCAGACACACCGCTACGAACACTGCGAAACGCCACACGGCGCCTGACAGGTTGTTTCTCACGGCTGCTCCTCGTCGGTGGGGTTGCGGGCGAACGGCGATCAGGGCGGAGGCGGTGTCCCGTCCGGGCCGAATGTCGACGCTCCATAGGGCGGCGCGCCCGGATACGGGATCGGCCCGACGGCGGGGGGACCGCCGCCATGAACCCGCGGTGGCTCCGGATTGCCCTTGGTGATCGGCAGCCAGTTGACCAACCACGGATGCCCGATACCGGGATTGGGCCGGATGTCCACACCGGTCCCCCACCCGGTGTCGGTCACGATCTGTCGAACCGGGAAGCTCTTACTCGGGTCAGGCAGCGATCCGCACCCCGGCTGGCCGCCCGGACCGCCCCTGGCCGCAACGATCGGCAGGTTGTCGGGATATCGGTAGGCGTCGTCTCCGGGCAGCAACGCAGCGTCGAGGATGATGGATCTGCCATTGCCGCCGGCCCCGGCGTACCCCCCGTTCTTGAGGAACCACACTGCTCCCTGCAGCGTGCAGGTGATCTCGGGGCCGTATTTCAGCAACAGACCGGTAGTCGGCACCAGGGCGTCGGAGAGGTGCGTCAGGCCGTCGGTATTGGCACCGAGCAGCTCGGTGCCGCTGCGCGAGAACCCGATACTGCTGAGCAACAATGCATTCAGCGAATCGGCATGTCTCGTGATCGTCGAACCGGTGGTACTGGCGGAGTCGAGAATCTTCATGATGTCCTGTGCCACAGCGCTGTAGGCATCGCTGAAGCCGCCTAGTGCCCGCCAGTCGGTGGCGACGGTGTCCATTCTCGGATTGATCGCCAGCAGGACCTGGTTGGCGTCGGTGGTGGCCACTCCGATGCGCTCGCCCTGGCCCCGGACTGCATCGGCGAGTGCAGTCAACGTGGCGTTGAGCTTCGTCGGGTCGAGTTTGGCGATGAGGTTGTGGAGGTTCTCGAACACAGTGTTGACCTCGGTGCTCACATTTCGCGACGTGAGCACGGTGCCGGCCGAGAGACGTTGCGGGCTGGGATCATCCGGGTAGATCAAGTCGACATACTTGGCGCCGAAAGCGGTGGTGGCTTTGATCTGTGCGCCCACGTTGGCCGGGATGTCCGCAACCGCGTCAGACGAAAGGTCCAGCCGGATGGTGACATTGCGGCCGGTACCGGAGACCGAGGCGACGCGCCCCACCTGAACGCCGCGCATCTTGACCTTGCCACCCGACTCCAAGACAAGTCCGGACCGGTCCGATGTCAGTGTGACGGGCACAAAGGTGCGGAGTGCACCGGTGAACAGCACGACAGTCATCAAGACCAACGCCACGACCAGCACCAGGAGAATCACCGTCCACCAGGCCGGCTTGATACGCATGACTTCTCGATCGTCGAACACGGGCATCACCCGGCCAGGTCGAAGTTGCCGGACTGGCCGTACACCGACAGGGTGATGACGACAGAGACGAATGCCGTGGCGATCAGTGATGTGCGCACCGCCCGTCCGACCGCCTCACCCACGCCTGCCGGACCGCCGCTGGCGGTGAATCCGTAGTAGGTGTGGACCAGCATGACGACGATCCCGACGACGACCGACTGGAGAAGCGACCAGAGAATGTCGGTGGAGTGCAGGAAGGTGGTGAAGTAGTGGTCGTACACGCCGGTGGACTGGCCGTATCCGAAGGTCGTTCCGGTGCGGGCAGCGAAGAACGATGCCAACACCGCTATGCAGTACAGGGGGATGACGACGATGACGCCGGCGATCACCCGGGTGGATGCCAGGTAGGCGATCGACCGGATGCCCATCACCTCGAGGGCATCGATCTCCTCACTGATCCGCATGGCGCCCAGCTGGGCCGTCGCGCCCGCACCGATGGTCGCGGCCAGGCCGATCCCCGCGACAACGGGGGCGATGATGCGGACGTTGGCGTAGGCCGAGATGAAGCCGGTCAGGGCTTCGACTCCGATTCCCGCCAGTGAGTTGTAGCCCTGGACCGCGATGATCGCCCCGGCCGACAAGGTGAGAAACGCGATGATGACGACCGTTCCGCCGATGACGGCCAGCGCACCCGTGCCCAGACTCATCTGCGCGATGAGGCGAACGATCTCGAGTTTGTAATGTGCGAACGCGTTTCGGATCTCGCCGATGGTTCTGGCATAGAACGCCATCTGCCATCCGACGCCTTCCCATCCGTCGTGCAGTGTGCTCCGGAAGCGCCGCAGCAGGGACCAACCCCGGCTCGCACCGGTACTGGTCATTGGGCAGCCTGCACGCCGACGGCGGTCGCGACGACATTGATGAAGAACAGCGCCATGAACGACAGCACGACGGTTTCGTTGACCGCGTTTCCGACACCGGCAGGTCCCCCGCCCACGGAGATGCCCTTGTAACAGGCGATGAGGCTGGCGGCCAGTCCGAACAGCGCGGCCTTGCACAGCGCAACGATGACCTCGACGGGCCCCGTGAGGATCGTCATCCCTGCGGCGAAAGCTCCGGGTGTAACGTGCTGCACGTATACCGAGAACACGAAGCCACCGGACAGACCGATCACCGACACAGTCGAATTGAGCAGCAGCGCAACAAGTGTCGCAGCCAGTACGCGTGGGACGACGAGGGTCTGAATCGGATTGATCCCCAGCACCCGCAACGCGTCCAGTTCCTCCCGAATCGTCCTGGCACCGAGGTCGGCGCACATCGCCGTCGCACCCGCGCCGGCGACGACGAGCACGGTGACGATGGGTCCGATCTGGGTGATGGCACCCAACGCGGCGCCGGTACCCGAGTAGTCGGCGGCGCCGAACTCGATCAGCAGGATGTTGAGGACGAACACGGTCAGCACCGTGAACGGAACCGCCAGCATGATCGTCGGCACGATCGACACCCGCGCCACGAACCAGCTCTGCAGCAGGAACTCCCGCCAGGCGAACGGCGACCTGAACATCAGCAGGAAGGTGTCCAGGCACATCGCAACGAAGCCGCCGACGGCACGCGCAGGCTTGCACAGTGCCCCAGCCCCGCTCGGAACGCGGTTCAGTGCGAATCGCAAGGTAGCCAACGCTTGTGACCTCCGCTGTTCGCTATCCGTGTGGGGGATTCACTACAGAATGCGGCTCCCGCTCTGGCCACACATCCGTAGGATCCGCCGACTTTGCACGTAGATAGGTACTGTCGACGCTGCCAGCGGCGGTCTCTGCAGCGCTGACGGGTTGGTCGTCAACTGCCCGACAGCCACGCTCAGGATTGTCCGGCTACCCGGGCCAGAATCGGCCGTGCGCTCGATACCCGGCCCGGCGAGGATGGGGCTCGCGTCATCGCGGCCGATGTCAGCCCCACCGCGTTGACACACACCGGATCGCTGCGCCGGCGTCGTCGATCGCAGATGTACTCGCCGGACAATCTATTTCGCGAACGAACGCGTGCCGCCGGGCCTGTTCAGACCAGCACGTCTTTCGGTTCATCCGCGTGGGGCGGTTGGCGGTCCACGGCGGCGGCGTTCTGGTAGGCGATCCACGCCGCGACTTGGCTGCGTGAACTGAACCCGAGCTTGGCGAGAAGATGCTGCACATGGGCTTCAACGGTCCGACGGGACAGGACCAGCTCATCGGCAATATCCTGGTTACTGCGACCGAGTGCGACCAGTTGGGCGATTTCCCGCTCCCGCTTGGTCGGTTTGGCGGCATCCCCCGCACAACCGCTCGGCGCGGATTCTCTCAGCGCGAAGGCAATCGACTCGTCCAATGACATCGTCCGACCCTCGCGGCACGCGGCCTCAAACGGGCGCTTCCCCATCCGCTGTGCGAGCTTGACGCTCTCCTCACGGTGGCGATGGAAACCCGGCACCGTCCCGGCGGACATCCCCATGCCGTGCCACAGGCTGTCGGCAGCGCCCTGCAAGACCGCCGCCCGACGCAGTTCGCCACTCGTCGCGGTGACCCAGGCGATTCCCTCAAGGCATTCCGCGATTCCGAGGTGATCATCCAACGGTCGTTTCAACCGCAACGCGGTATTGAGCAATTCGATCGCATCGGTCAAATCCCCGCGATTCCAGGCGTCCATTCCCGAAACCCACAGCGAGAACGACCAGATCCACGACTCACCGTACGGAACCGTCATCGCCTGACATCGCTGGTGAGCGGCGGCGACCTGATCGGACTCCCCCCGCAACATCGACACGATGCCGTACAGCACGGTCGTGAACGCCGCCGCCGCGTTGTCGTCAACCGACTCGAATTGCCTCATCGCATCCGCCAGCAGCTTCGATGCCTGCTCGGTGTCATCGACGACCAACGCCATCAAGCCACGGCCCTGCATCGTGTACGCGCGTCCCGCATCGTCGCCGAGTAGATCGCACAGCGACGACGCCTCGTCCAGCATTCGGTCGGCCGACGTCACGTCGCCGCGCAATGCCGACAGGCTGGCCGCCGCATACAGTCCGCGGATGCGTTCGGGTCCAGACTCTGCCGACACCGCCAACATCCGATCGATCCAGTAGGCGCCCTCGCCGAGGAGTCCGGTCAACAACCAGTAGTGGTACAACGAGCTGGCCATGCGCAGTCCAGCCGCCGACTCACCAGGATTGTCCAGGCAAAACTCCAGCGCTGCACGGAGATTCGCGACATCGTCCTTGAGCATGCCGAGCCGGTCCGCTTGCCCTGCGGGGCGCCAGTCGGACAGCGTCCGGTCGACGAGGTCGAGATACCAGTCACGGTGCCGTCGCCGCCACCGGCCCACCTCGTCAGCGTCGGCGCCGAGCACAGCCAGTCCGAACTGACGAACGATCTGCAGCAGCCGATACCGGACTCGGCCGCCACGCTCTTCTCGAATCAATATCGATTTGTCCACCAACGACGTCAACAACGGCAGCACCTCGGCCGGCGACAGCTGCTCGTCAGAGCAGATGCCTTCAGCGGCCTGTAGCTCCACTCCGCCGGAAAATACCGACATCCGAGTCCACAGGAGCTGCTCGGGCGCCGAACACAGGTCATAACTCCACCCCATCGACGCGCTCAGCGTCCGCTGGCGTGCCGGGCCACCCCGGCGCCCGACGTCGAGGAGTTCCGGCCGGGCCGCCACCAGCTCGGCTATCTGCTGCAGCGACAGTGCACGCAGGCGCACCGCGGCCAGTTCGAGCGCAAGCGGCAACCCGTCTAGCATGCGGCAGAGTTCGGCTACCGACTCGTAGTTCTGTTCACGTAGTTCAAAGGACGGCACTACTGCCTGGGCGCGCTCGACAAACAGGCCGACGGCATCGAATTGCGCGAACGCATCCAGCGGACAGTCCGAGCCGGGTACCTCCATGGGCAGCACGGGAAATGTACTCTCGCCGGCCACCGCAAAGGGTTCTCGGCTTGTCGCCAACACGGTCAGCGCCGGGCAGGAGCTCAGTAGCACGTCGATGAGTTCGGCGCAGGCGCCGACCACCTGTTCGCAATTGTCGAAGACGAGCAGTCCTCGGGAATCCCCCAGATGCTCGGCAAGTGCCTCCGCTGTCCAGCGGCGGACCGCACCACGGAGACCGAGGGCATCGGCCACCAGTTGGCCGACCAGCTCGCCATCCTGCAAATCGCCCAGCCCGATGTAGGTGATTCCATCGGGGAACTCACCGCGTAGTCGGCGGGCAACTTGGAGCGCGAGTCGCGTCTTGCCCGTCCCACCGACGCCGGTCAGCGTGACCAGTCGGACGCGAGTCAGCAGCTTCGTGAGTAGTTTCAGTTCGCGCGAACGACCGACAAATCGGTTCGCCTCTGCGGGAAGTCCAGCCAGACGGATATCGGTTTCGGGCAGTCCCACGTCGGCGACTCTAGTGCCGAGGCTGCCGGTACGCTGGCTATCGGGCAAGGACAGTGCTGCGGAGCCCCACGCCGGGTTGACGAAGATCATTACGTCGCGCTGAGCCCGACAGGCCGGTCGCCGAGCACGGCCGCTATCGCCGGAAAACACGAAAAGATATACCGGCCAAGCAATTACCGAATCGCGGGAGAACGCCGGCGGGTGTGCGATCGCCCGACCGATACAGCCGTCGATACCCGCCTCGACAGGGTCGAGGTGGGCGACATCCTTTATGCACCAACGAGTCTCATCGGGCACCACCGATCGCCCAACTCTGAAATTCATCGACGTCACCGGGATCTACCACCGCCAGGTGCAGCTCGGCTCCCCTGCACATGTCGTGGCGATGCGCTGATGTCCATGGACGACTACCTGGGCTACCGCATCGTCGCGCGCGACCCGCTGGGCGTAGCCAAATCCCCTCCGGGCAAAGAACGAGCGCGACGCGTCGAAAGAAGACGACTTTCCCATCGTCAGGCGGGCGAATTTGCATCCGAAATCGGTGCCGACCAATTCACGGCAAGATCACGAGATTCTCTCAGCTTCGCCGCCTACCGATATACGCAACGGTTGGTATCGTTTCGCCCATTGGGGGGCTCCTGGGTGTCGCGCTGGAGCAATACCGCAGATCACATGCCTACTCGGGAGGAAAATATGGCAAAGGCTCTGCGTGACTGGTGGCAGCAGCCTGGCCATTTCTATTGGATCACCGCATTCCTCGCGGCCCGCGGCGCGCAGGTTTTCACCTGCCGTGCAGTAGCGCTCTACACACTCGGAATTGGCGCCATTAGTTTGGCCATGTTGTGGAGCCCGAACGGCCCGGACGGAATACTCGCCCAGTCACTCGTGATCGGTGTCGCGGTCTGCTGCACGCTCAAAGCGCTGGTGTGGATGCGGAACAAGTGGCCCACCCGCGGTTGGTCCGGTGCCTACGCGGTGACCACCAGTGTCTGCATCGCCGTTTCCTGCCTGGCCCAGTCGAATCCGGTCGCCGGACTGCTTGGCACCACGACGTTCGCCGCGTTGGCCGGCTTCATCGCGTTTTTCCACACCGCCCGCTTCCTGGCGTTCAACCTCATCGTGACGGCCGCGACCGCCGTTTTCCTGGCGGTGCGGGTGGCCGAGCAGAACGACGCGGTCTGGGCCGCCTGCGCGTTGGCGCTCGTCGCCGTGGCTAATCTCGCGGTGCCATTCGGCTGCCAGGCCGTCGTACACCTTCTCGACATCGACGTCCTCAACACCGAGATCGACCCGCTGACCGGCCTGTTGAACCGCGAGGCCTTCTATCGCACGACGGGTGAGTTCGTGGCGGCCAGGGCCCGGATCGATGACCGCTACCTGGTGATCGTGTTGGTCAGCCTCGACAACTTCACCCTGTTGACCGGTACCGACGGCAAGGTTTCCGGTGACCGGGCCGAGGTGGCGGTCGCCCAGACCCTACGGGAGACCACCAGAAGCAACGCCATCGTCGCGCATGTCGGTGAAGCGGAATTCCTGATCGCGGACACCTTCGCCACCACCGATGCCAGCCCGCTCGTGGAACGGGTCCGCGGCGCCATCGCCACGACCCCGCCACGGCTGACCGCCAGCATCGGCGTGGTGGCCACGCCGATGCGCGGCCTGGCGGACTGCCCGCCGCATGAGTTGATGGACGAACTGGTCGTCTTCGCCGAGGAAGCGATGGCCGACGCCCGGCGGGCCGGGGGCAATATGGCCTGCACCGTCGTGTGCTCGATGCCCACGGTGCTCGCCGAGAAGAACACCTGGGACCGGTTCGACGACGAACCACGGTGACCACCGCTAGCCCTGGAGTCATGCGCGAACCGCGTCATAGGTCGTCCTTCGATACGCTCTCCGTATCATCGACCTCGTGGATCTCGATGAACTGCGCTGGTTCGTCGTCCTCGCCGAGACCGAGCACGTCACCGATGCCGCCGCGCAACTGAAGGTCACCCAGCCCACGTTGTCCCGCGCACTGGGCCGACTCGAGCGACAGACCGGCGCCCCGCTGTTCGATCGCATCAACCGCCGGCTACGCCTCAATGCCTACGGTCAGATCATGCTGGAGCATGCCCGCCGCAGTGTCGCCGAGATGGACTCGGCCGCTGAACGGATCGCCGCGCTGCGGGACCCCGACAGCGGCACGGTCCGACTCACATTCCTGCATTCCCTTGCGAGTTGGCTGGTGCCAGAACTCTTGCGGCAGTTCCGGATTGATGCACCGAACGTCGAGTTCGATCTTCACCAGGGCGCCTCGTACGAACTCTTGGAGCAACTCCTCAGCGGTCGGGCAGACCTGGCGATCCTCTCTCCCGAACCCGAGAGCCCGGCATTCGCCTGGCACCAGCTCCACGTCGAACGCCTGTGCCTGGCGGTACCGCGTGGGCACCGATTCGCGTCCAGGGCCACACTGCGCCTCGCCGAGACCGCCGACGAACCGTTCATCGCACTGGGTGACGGCTTCGGTCTGCGACAGCTCACCGACGAACTGTGGTCGGATGCCGGTATCGAGCCCCAGATCGTGTTCGAAGCCATGGAGATCCCGACGATGGAGGGTCTGGTGGCCGCCGGGTTCGGCGTCGCGGTGGTGCCAGTGCCCCAGCCGGATCGCGGCGAACCGATGTGCGTCTACATCCCCCTGTCGCATTCCGGCGCCAAACGGAGCGTCGGGATCGCCTGGATTCGCGAGCGCCCCCTGCCGCCCGCGGCAGAACGGTTCCGGAGCTTCGTCACAGCGACCAGCTCCTGATCCGGCCGACCAGCTCTCATGCGTATGGCGTATGAAGATGTCCACAGCGATGCATTGGACACATCACCCATCGCTACCTAGCGTCGAGTGCATGTCCATCGCATCCCCGGCCGGGGCCACGTCCACCTGGGCCGGCCATCCGCGGGGGTCAGTCCAATACCGTCGTCTGCTCGCAGCGTTGTTCTGTGCAGGTGTCGCCACCTTCGCTCAGCTGTACTCGCCGCAGGCGGTGCTCCCCCAGATCTCCGCAAGCCTCGGGATCGGCGCCGCCGACGCAGCGTTGATGGTGTCCGCAGCGACCGTCGGCTTGGCGCTCGGCGTGCTCCCATGGTCGATGGTCGCCGACCGCATCGGACGGGTGCGCGCGATTTCGATCTCGGTCACCGTGGCCACGTCCCTCGGCCTGTTGGTACCGTTCCTGCCCGGCTACGAGCTGCTGCTGATCGGACGCGCGCTGGAGGGCTTCGCCCTGGCCGGAGTACCCGCCATCGCAGTCGCCTATCTGACCGAAGAAGTCGAGGCCAAGCACGCCGCCCGGGCGGCGGGCACCTACGTCGGCGGCACCACCATCGGCGGTCTGCTCGGCCGACTGGTGGCTGGACCAATCGCCGAGATCGTGGACTGGCGCGCCGGTGTCTTCACCGTCGCGGTCCTGTGCGGTATCGCCGCGGTGGGCTTCGTCAAACTGGCCCCGACCCCGCAGGGTTTCGCCCCTACCAGGGGTCGCAGCGTCCGCGGGGTGTTCCGGCCGCTGGTCGTCAACCTGCGGTCACCGCGCCAGTTGGCGATCTACGCGCAGGCATTCCTACTGATGGGCGGCTTCGTCGCCATGTACAACTTCCTCGGCTTCCGGCTGACGGCCGCGCCGTTCCACCTGCCGCAGACAGTGGTCAGCCTGGTCTTTCTGGCCTACCTGGCCGGAACTTGGTCCTCGTCGCGCGCCGGCGCGGAGGCCACCCGGTTCGGCCGCAAACCGGTTCTGCTGACCTCGATCACGATCATGATCTTCGGCGTCGCCATCACGATGAGCTCGAATGCCGTCGTCGTCCTGGTTGGCCTGGTGATCGCGACGGCCGGGTTCTTCGGCGCACACGCGATCGCATCGGGTTGGGCGGGTAGCCAGGCCAGTGAGGGCAAAGCGCAGGCCTCCTCGCTCTACAACCTGTTCTACTACGGCGGTTCCAGCGTGTTCGGCTGGTTCGGGGGCGTCGCGTTCGACGGCTACGGCTGGTCAGGGGTCGCCGTGACGATCATTGTCCTGGCCGTCGTGGCGACGGCCGTGGCGGCGGTGATACTTCGCCGCAACTGACTACCGCTTCCCGGACCCCGGAAGAAAGTCTCTGTCGGACCGGCCATCTCCCCTGCGGCGGCGGCGCAGAGCGCATGGGACTTGAACACCTTCGCCGCAGAGGTCAGCGGATACTCGACCGTGGTGACCGTCCGATCCACTCCGGCCGGCGTACCCGGTCCCCAGAAACTGACCTCGGCTACCCCTCTGCGCATCGCCAGGAGCACGGCCTGGCGGACCCGATCGTCGTTGTCGAAGACCTCGTTGGCCACGGCCGGCGCGTGCGCCTGCGGACTCTTCCTCAGCGATCCGAGCGCAGCGTCGAGTTCGAAGCACTGCGCGCCCAGGATCTCCAGTGGGCGTACCTCGGCGCATTCGGCGAGCAGGACGTTGACCTCCCAGCCAGCCATACCTCGGTCGAACAGCCAGCCGCCGACCGAGGTCACCGCATCGGTGACGGTCGATCCCACGACAGTCAGCTGATACCTCAACGGCCGACCTGCGTGCACCTGCATACCGCCCGGACGCAACCCATTCGGCTCGTGCAAAACAGATGCGTCAGACAATTGCAGGGTCAGGACCCTCCCGCCCGATGCTGGAGTCCGAGCGTGACACTTCACGATCGATATGTAAAGTACGAATCAGACTGCCGCACATCGTCGGCCCTAGCCCTCGGACAGCGCGACATCTCCACCACCTTGTGCAACGTGTGGTGGTACAGCTACGCGAAAGCTGAGTTCCCACAATGACGCTCATGTTCGGACGCGGTCCGCTCAGCGACGACCCGGCCGGCTGGTTCTCGCCGCCGATCCCCGCAGATGTGGTCTTCGTCGAACCACACCACCGACGAGTACAGGCCCTGCTCGACGGCCACGCCGTGATCGACACAGAGAACGCGCTGTTGGTGCATCGAAAGGGCGAACCGCTGCGCTTCGCATTTCCCGCCGGTGAGGTCGGTGCGCTACCGGCCGAACCCGTCGCCGCCGCGCCCGGATACGTCACTGTGCCGTGGGAGGCCGTCGACACCTGGCTGGAGGAGGGGCGTGCACTCGTGCACTACCCGCCGAACCCGTACCACCGCGTCGACTGCCGCCCCACCCGGCGAGGCCTACGGGTGGCTGTCGACGGCGCCGTTCTCGTCGACACAACCGACACGACGATCGTTTTCGAGACCTCACTGCCGCCGCGCCTCTACGTCGCCCCGGCGCTGGTACGCACCGCTCTCCTCCGCCGAACCGAGACCACCAGCTACTGCAATTACAAGGGCAGTGCGACGTACTTGGCGGTGACGATCGGCAGCACTGTGATCGAAGACGCCGCCTGGAGCTACCAGAATCCACTACCCGAGAGTTCACCCATCGCAGGGTTGCTGACATTCGACGAGACTCGGGTGGACGTGCTCGCCGAGCTGCCGGAAGCGCCTGCCGGCGCAGCCGACTGCGACTGTCGGAGCTGACCGACGCAATCAGCATCCTCGGATATCGCCCCGGAGGGCCTGGTCGGCACCGGAGAGCCCGACTCGGGCGAAGACCGTCGCCTGGCAGTTGACAATCGCCCTGTGCCCCAAGTTCTTTGTGTTCGCTTCCGGCGGACCGCTGGGGCACTCCAGCCGTCGAAACTCCGACACGCTCTGGTCCAGCATGCGCAAACCCGCAGCAGAACAATGGCTTACGTCCTGCCGTATTCGTTCCCGGTCGGTCTCGGGCCGGTCCTGCCCGATGATCTCCACCTGGGCGTCATGCAGCACTTCGGCTGCGTCCGCGGCGACGGATTCACATCCGACCGTACTCGTCGCCCGCGGCGAACGGACCGAGTTCGGCCGGAGCTCTACCATTTGTCTGGACACTGCAGAACTTCGTGAGGTCGTGAACGTGAACGAACCATCGCCCCTCTCTCGTGACAGCGAGCGTGACGGGTTGTCCACAGTCGATGACACATCGACACGGCGTCGCATTCTGGCCGCCACGGCCGAAGTGCTGGCCCGTAACGGTCAGACGAAGCTGAGCCTGTCCGAGGTCGCGCTGCAGGCCGGGGTCTCCCGGCCGACGCTGTATCGCTGGTTCGCCTCCAAGGAAGAACTTCTCGACGCGTTCAGCCGCTACGAGCGCGATATGTTCGACTCGGGGGTCAGCGCTGCGACGGCGGGTCTACGGGGCACCGAGCGACTCGATGCCGCGTTGCGGTTCATCGTCGAATACCAACAGTCCTATTCGGGTGTCCGGCTGGTGGATGTCGAGCCGGGTGTGGTGATCATGCAACTCGCCCACGTGATCCCATTGATGCGCGCCCGGTTGCAGAAGCTCCTTCCCGGACCCAACGGCGCGGTCAAGGCGGCGACCGCGATCCGGGTCGCGGTATCGCACTACATCGTGCGCAGCGACGACGACGACCAGTTCCTCGCTCAGCTCCGGCACGCGGTGGGACTCAGGCCCGATCACGGCTAGCCGCTCAGAAGACTCCCCGCTCACGCAGAGTGCCTGCGAAGGCGGCCAGGTCGGCGGCGAACA
The DNA here is from genome assembly GCF_025822605.1 of Mycolicibacterium komossense. Classification (GTDB taxonomy): domain Bacteria; phylum Actinomycetota; class Actinomycetes; order Mycobacteriales; family Mycobacteriaceae; genus Mycobacterium; species Mycobacterium komossense. The sequence continues at coordinate 89,550 of NZ_JACKTY010000040.1, forward strand.
GTTCCGGCTGCTCGAAGGCGGCGAAGTGGCCGCCACGGTCCTGCTCGCAGTAGTGCACCAGGTTGTAACGCTTCTGCGCCCAGGCCTTCGGCGTTTGCAGCAGCTCATACGGGTACTTCGCGAATCCCGTAGGGACACTGACATATCCGTGCCAGTCACTGAGCGCTCCGGTGCCGGCACGAGCCGACTCGTAGTAGAGCCGGGCGGCGGAGGTGCCCGTGCCGGTCAGCCAGTACAGCATCAGATTATCGATCAGTCGGTCAATGCTGATCGGCATGCCGTCGCGGGTGTCGGTCCAGGCGTGGAACTTCTCCAGGATCCAGGCGGCCAGCCCCAGCGGGGAGTCGTCGAGACCGAACCCGAGTGAATGCGGCCGCGTCGACTGCTGTTCCATGTATGCAGTGCCGTCGGTGATCCGCTCCGCCGAGGCGACGATCGCGGCCAGTTCCGCCTCCGAGACTCCCGTCATCACATCGGGGTCATCATGGGCGAGCATGGCGAACAACATATTGCAGTGGATGGCAGCCACATTCGGTGCGTAATGTTCGCCGAGGTGCCGGGTCACGATGCCGCCCCAATCGCCGCCCTGCGCAACGTAGCGCTCGTAGCCGAGTTGAGCCATCACGTCGGCGACCGCGGCGGCCACCCGTGCCGAATCGATGCCCCGCTCCGAGGTCGGACCGGAGAACCCGTATCCCGGCATCGATACCGCGACCACGTGGAAGTTCTTCCGCAGCAGAGGTATTACATCGAGGAACTCGACGATCGAGCCGGGCCACCCGTGGGTCAGCACCAGCGGGATGGCGTCGGCCGCGGCGGAACGGGCATGCAGCAGGTGGACCTGCTGCCCGGCGGCCTCGGTGCGCATCGAACCCAGCTCGTTGAGTTCCGCCTCGGTGATCCGCCAGTCGTAGCCGCCCACCCAGCGCTGCACCACCGATCGCAGGAAATCCTGGTCGGTTCCGTAATCCCATCCGGCACCGGTGATTTCAGCGGGCCAGCGGGCGGATTCCAGCCGGTGTCTGAGGTCGACCAGCTGGGCATCGTCGATCGCGATCGGGTAGGGCTCGATCATCTCCTCACACCTCCGCGATGATCTGCCGGCCGAAACCGTCGATGGTCTCGAGCAGGTCCCCAAGGCTGTCGCCCGGCATGGATACCTGCACCCACGTGACGCCGACCTTGGCGAGATCGTCCAGACCGGCCAGGTAGGCGTCGGCGTTGAAATCGGGGGTACCGGGACTGCCGCCGGTGAATGTGCTGAAGCTGATATCGATCGCCGACGAGTCCCGCCCGGCGGCATCGAGACGCCGCCGAAGGTCGTCCGCGCCGGCCGCCAGGTGCTCGATGCTGTCCATCGTCGCGGTACCGGCGGTGGCGGCCAGGCCCGGCGGGGCGGCGAACGGCGCCCAGCCGTCACCGTGGGTCACGACCCGCTGGCGGGCCGCTGCGGTATTGCCGCCGATCCAGATCGGCGGGTGCGGCAGGCTGACCGGTCGGGGGTGGGCGGTGATGCCTTTGGCGGTGAAGTTCTGCCCCGCGAAGGACAGGTCGTCACCGGTCCAGACCGCCCTGATCACCTGCAGGGCTTCATCGAAAAGCGCCGCCCTGCCATCGAAATCGACACCGAGCGCGGCAAACTCCTTCCTGAGGTAGCCCAGCCCGACGGCCAGGGTGAAGCGGCCCTCCGACATCAGATCCAGCGTCGCACCGGCCTTCGCGACGACGAACGGGTTGCGATAGGGCAGTACGACCACATTGGGGATCAAGCGGATCGATGACGTGGACGCGGCTGCGAAGCCCATCGCAACAAAGGGGTCCAGGCTGTCATGGCCGCCGGCGTCGAGCCAGCGCTGCGTGGGAGCGGGGTGATCGGTGAATCCCAGGCCGCCGAATCCGGCGGCCTCCGCGGCGACCGCGACCTGGGTGACACTGCTGCCGCGGACCAGTTCGCGATTGCTCGGATGGGCGATGATCGGATACGTGAAGACGAAGCGCATCGTCGAGCGGTCCTTTGCTTGCAACTACCGTAAGTTCTCCGGTACTTACTACCGTATCGACCCGCGCGATATGTGGCCCAGGCAACACAAATGGGGATTCCCCGCCTCCGGATGGCCCGAAGTCCTATATTCAGCCCATCTATCTGTCATCGAATGACCAGGGGGCACCGTGAGCGCGTTGGTGAAGGCGGGCGCACTGAGTTTTGCGCTCGGGGTGGCGGTGGCATGTGCACCGGCGGCCAGCGCGGCATCGGGATACGGCAACTTCGATCTGCAGATTCAGCGGGGCACCGACTACCACACCTATATCTGGGTCGTGAGCTCCTGCGCCAATCCCGCGCCGGACTGCGAATTGATCACGGCTATCCACCGGCCGATCGCGGGCAATGTGTCCTACACGGGCGAAGCACACCTGTTCGACGGGCAGTGGGTGCTGGCCGTCGACATCGGCGAAGGCCTGATCTGCGGCGGCTACTACGGGCAGAACATCCCCACCCACGATGTCTTCACCTGGGACCCGAACACCCTGGCCGGCAACGCCGCCTCGGCATCCGACATCGGTTGCGGCGGCGCCCCGGGCGGCGTGATCAACTATCCGTTCGTGTTGACCCGCCTCTAGCCGCCAGCAGTTCCCGGATGTCGTCGTCGAGGTCGATATCGAACGAGCGCAACATCCACGCCAGGTTCTGATAGCACCCGACGGTGTAGATCACATCCAGGATCTGTTGGGTGTCGAGGTTCTCCCTGAGCACCTCCAGTGTGGGTGGGGCGATTGCGCCGTCGCCGACCAGTTCGTCCACTGCCCGCAGGAGCGCGGCATCGAGCGCATCCCACAACGGGCCGTCGGCACCCCAGCCGATCCAGGCGATCTCGTCGTCGCTGAGACCGACGTCGCGGGCCAGGAACAGGTGCTGAGCCCATTCGTAACTCGACTTGGACACCGCGGCCACGCGCATCACCAGGAGCTCGCGCTGGCGTTCTGTCAGTGTGGTCGCCAGCAGGAGATGGCCGTTGAACGTCAGGAATGCGCGGGCGAGCGCCGGATGGTGCGCAAGTGTGCCAAGGATGTTGGCGCCCTTGGGTCTTCCCTCCCGGTGAAGTCGCGGATGGCGTGGCTGGGGCGGCACCATCGCTGCCAACGCGTCTCGCATCTCCGGTGGCCACTGCTTGGTCGTCAGCGGTTCGATATGCGCCATGACAGTCCCTTGTCTCCTTACGTGTTGACACCGAGCAACGTGTTGACACCGAGCACCACCGCCTCCCGACCGACCAGTGATGCCGCGTCGCGGTGCAACACCATCAGGGCCTCCTCGTCGCGCTGGGCACTCGCTCAACTTAGCGCAGAGCCCGGCGCCCGAATTGGCCCAGGCGTTGTACCGTTTTCACGCAATTCCGCTACGTAAATTCTGTATTACGCTCCTGTTACCGCTAAAGTCGGAACATGCGCGAGAAGTCGGTATATATCGAGGTCGAGACGTTGCGCGGGCGCACCGCCGGCCCGGCCGTTTCGGCAGTCGCTTTGGAGATTCACGTCCGGGTGGTACACCACACCGTACAAACGGCATTTCCGGCATTCATCTCAGATGAGGACCTTGACGCCATTGCGCCGGGTCCGGTCACGACGATCGTGGCGCTCGAGCTGTGCCTGGCCGGGATGTGGCACCGAGCCAAAGACGGGTACGTCATCTCGGATTTCGACTTCATCGACCACATGTCGGCGAGCGTGGCCAGGCGCAGAATGAAGGCCGCGCAGACGCGTTGGACCCGCAAGACCGTCGATGCGTGCCGCACTGCCTGGCGCGTGTTGAACCGGGAGAACTTCGTTTCGTTCTGAGGTCCCGCTCTGACGGGCTGATTGCCTCGCTGCGCGGTCGAGTGGTCAGGAGAATCACCAGCCCGGCGCCCGCGGCCAGCACGCAGCCGGCGACGCCGGAGCCGAGCGCCGCCCGGCCACCGAAGTGGTGCGCGATGACCCCGATCAGCACGGCTCCGATCGGGGTGGAACCGACGAACAACGTGGTCCACAGGGCAGTGACCCGACCCCGCAGCTGCGGCGGCGCGGACAGCTGGATGGTGCTGTTGCCGGTGGTGAGGAACGCGATGGAGGCCGCACCCACCACCACCGCCGTGAGCACGCCCACGTGCACTGTGGGGCTGACGGTCAGCAGCGCCATGGCCACCGCGTAGGCGATGGCGACGAACACCATCCGCCGCAGTCCGGTCACCGGCCAGCGCAGCAGGATCAGTCCCATGGCGACCGATCCGATCCCGAACGCGGTGGTCAGCCAGCTGTAGCCGTCGACACCGGCACTCAGGGTCTGTTCGGCGAAAACCGGTAGGCTGGTTTCGAATTCGTAGGCCAGGGTCCCGACGAAGGCCATCATCACCAGGGGGCCGGCCAGCTCACGGTCGGTGCGCGCGACGGCCAGCCCCTGCCGCAGCTGCCCGCGCGCCCGTGCGACAACGCGGGTCGGTTGCAGCGCGCTGGTGTGCAGTGCGAGCAGAGCGATGATCACCAACGCGAAGCTGGCGGCGTTGAACACGAAACACCAACCGAGACCGTAGGAATGCGCCAGGAACGCAGCGACTGCAGGACCAAGAGTGCGTCCCACATTGGCCAGGATGCTGTTGGTGGTGATCGCGGGGCGCAGCAGTTCGGGCCCGACGAGTTCCGGGACGAACGCCATCCGGGCCGGGTTGTCCAGGCAGGTCATCAGGCCGAAAACCGCGGCGGCGACGAAGATCTGCCACAGCGCGATGGTGTGCGTGAGGACCGTGAGACCGACCGCGAGCGTGGTCGCACCGAGGACGCCGGAGGTGAGGAACAGCAGGTGGCGCTTGTCGTTGCGGTCGACGAGCACCCCGGCGTACGAAGTGCAGATCAGCACCGGCAGGTACCGGGTGGCCATCACCAGTCCCAGCGTGACGGACGAGTGGGTCATGTCGAGCACGAGCAGCGCCAGGGCGATCGTCTCGGTCCACGAGCCGACCAGGCTGACGGATTGACCGGCGACGAACCGTCGATAGTTCGGCACCGCCAACACCGCCCGCACAGTGCCCACGCCGCGGTCAGTCGGCCCGTGCATCCCGGTTGTGCCCATCGGGCCGAGTCTGCTCGTCATCTCTCAACCCTGGCCGAGACGACCTCCGATGTCGGCAGTGCTGACCACACAACGCATTACCGGCTAGCTGGCGTGTCTCCTCAATGGCGTGTCCAGCATGTGCCGAGGACAACGGCGGCGCGGTAGACGACGGCGAGTTTGTCGTAGGGGGTGTCCAGGCCGCGCCATTGTTTGACAAGCGCGAAGGATCGTTCGACGAGATTGGCTTACTTGTAGCGGGTTTCGTCAAATGCTGGCGGTCGCCCGCCCCGGTGTCCGCGGCGTGGCCGGGCGTCGATCATCACCGAACATGTGACCTCCGAATGATCACTGTGCCCTCGGCTCGCGCAACCGTGGACCAACAACACGGGCACAGATCAGCTGGTCTCAATCATGGGGGACACGCCAATGCCGTCCATCCGCAGGTCCGCGAACTCCCCGTGGGCGCGTTTGAGTTGACGCCGAGGATAATTTCTCGAAATCCACCTTACGCGCGAGTAAGTTCGCGTAACTTCGCTGCGGGAAAGCGACTTCGAGGGGGAAGCAATGCACACCGTGATCCGTCCGTACGCTACTGCCGGTGTTGCGCTGATCGGCGCGGCCGTCATCGCAGTGACCCCGGTGGCGCCGCCGGTGCCCGATTTGCACAGCCCGGCGTTCAGCCACGCTGCGGTAGGGCTTGCGGCGTCGGTCAATCCAATTGCCACCTGGGCTGAGACGGTTCAGCAGGCAATCGAGAATTCAGTGGGACTGGGCGCCATGGTGTGGAACAACCCAGCACCAATTCTGTCGCAGATCATCGCTAACCAGGTAGACACAGCAACCGCGCTAGGCGCAGCACTGCAGACGGCCGCACAGGGACTGGCCGAACAATTGTCGCCCGACAACCCGGACGGCGCGCCCGCCCTCCTTCGGACGGCGATCGAACAATTCCGAAATGGTCAGATCTCCGATGGTGTACAGAGCCTGTGGTACGCATTCACAGCCCCGCTGCTCGGTGCAGTCTTCCCGCTGCTGAGCGAGGCCGTGCCGCTGCTCGCTAACTCCTTCGACAACCTGGCCAAAGCGGCTCGGGCTCTTACCGATATCGGCACCACCGCAGCCCTGAGCCTCTCCTTGCTCAATGCCCCCTACGCTGTGCTCTCCGCCGCCGGCAGCGCGTTGCAGGACATCTTCGACTCGATCAGAGCCGGCAACGTAGCCGACACCGTCCTCCATATCCTCGACGTACCCGGCAAGTTGACCGGTGCCCTGCTCAACGGCTTCAACGGCACCGCAGGACTGCTCAGCCCCGGTACCGGCCCGGTCGACTCCGGCCCGATCGGCGCTCTCCTGCGTCTGCGCAACATCATTGCTGAGGCAATCGCGCCGCAGACCTCCCCGACACCGTCCATTCTCACGACGCGAACCGAATCAACTGCCATGACGTTCACGCTTGCCACGACGCAGGTTCAGGGCTCCGCAGCGACTCCAGCCAATGCAACGGAGCCGGCGACCGCGGCACCCTCAACGTCGCCCGACAGCATGACCGTCCACAGTCCAGCGGCCGCATCGGAACTCGTGCCCACAGAACCCGCCACCGGAATCGAAACCACCGAGGCTGTCACGACCGCGCCGAAGAAGCCCACGTTCACACTCCCGACCGTCGCGCAACCGAAGTCGACCCGACCGACCCCGAGACTTCCCGCGCCGAAAACGACAACCCCGTCAGGCATCAAGTCGGCTACTCCTGCTTCGAACCTGCCAGCAGGCTCCGATACAGCTACGTCCTCACCGAAACCTCACCGCGCCAAAGTATCTGAACCTGGCAGTAACGCGGACGGCACCGCCGCTTAGCCACGATCCGTGGATCGGGGGACTGTGAATTCAACGGTGTTTCCGGGCTGACACGGTGAGCGACGCTCGGCGAGAAAGGTCGCCGTGGCGACGACGCTGGATGATGCGACCAAGAAGAAGGCCGAGCAGTCCGCCGAGCAGAAGGCCGCGGTCGAGTTGGTCCGGCTGGCCCAAGAACAAGGACTGCCGCTGACAGGACCCGACGGGCTGCTCAAACAGCCGGGATGTGTCTCCCCGATGACGGTGGGTTTTGAGGCGACGCTGTTGTGGTGGCGACGTCTTCACCGTATCGGCATTCTCACCCTAGCCAGCGACGCGCCCGGCGCTCCCGGCCGCCTTCGTCAGCGCACGCACCACGCTGTGCAGTCCGAGATCGACCTTGAAAGCGTTCTGGCTCAGCGGTTGCGCGCCCGCCATCACCAGCCGGGCGGCCGCCCGGAACGCGTCGAGCGACGGAACCTGCCCGATCAGACTGTGTTCGGCTTCGGCCACCCGCCACGGCTTGGCCGCCACGCCGCCCAGCCCGATGGCAGCGGCTCGGATCCGGCCTTCCTCGATCTCCAGCCCGGCCGCCACCGACACCAGGGCGAACGCATAGCTGTGCCGGTCACGGACCTTGAGATACCAGGAGTGCTCGGCGAACGGCGACGGTGGCAGTTCGATACCGGTGATGAGTTCCGCAGTGCGCAGGGTGTTGTCCCGCTGCGGTTCCTCGCCGGGGAGCCGGAAGAAGTCCGCGATGGGGACGGTGCGGCGGCCCTCGGGTCCGTGGACATGCACGCCGGCATCCAGAATCGCCAGTGCGACAGCCATATCGGAGGGATGGATCGCCACGCACGCATCGCTCGCTCCAAAAATGGCGTGCTCGCGATTGAAGCTGTCGGTGGCGGCACAGCCCGATCCGGGTATTCGTTTGTTGCACTGCGCGAAGGCGGCTTCCATGAAATAGGGACAGCGGGTGCGTTGCAAGAGGTTGCCGCCCGCGGTGGCCATATTGCGCAGTTGCGTTGTCGCGCCGGACAGAATGGCCTGCGAGAGCACCGGGTACTGCGACCGGATCAGTGGATGGTTGGCGATGGCGCTGTTGGTGACACCGGATTCGATGTGGACCCCGCCGGACTCCGTCGCAGCCACGTTCCGCAGGTCGAGGCGTCGGACATCGACGAGCGCCGGCGGCGCCTCGACGCCACCTTTCATCAGGTCCAACAAGTTGGTTCCGCCGGCGTAGTACTTGCCACCGGTGGCGACGACGCTGGCGATGGCACCTTCCACCGAGGTGGCGTGCTCGAATGCGAAGGTCTTCATGCGCGCTGCTCCCCCGCCACGGCGCTGATGGCGTCGACGATATTGGCATAGGCACCGCAGCGGCAGATATTGCCTGCCATCCGCTCACGGATCTCGTTGTTGGTCAACATGATCCGGCCGGCACAGGTGTCAGGGCGTGGCCCATCGAACGAGACGGCGGACAGGTCGCCGCGGGCGTGCTCGCGCAGCATCGCGTGTGCCGACGAGATCTGCCCGGACGTGCAATAGCCGCACTGGAATCCGTCGTGCTCGACGAACGCCTTCTGCAGCGGGTCCAGTCCCTCAGGACCACCGATCCCCTCGATCGTCTCGACGGCACTGCCGTCGATCGAGACCGCCAGGGTCAGGCAGCTGACCACGCGTTCGTCGTCGACGGTGACCGTGCAGGCGCCGCACAACCCGTGATCGCAGCCCTTCTTGGTGCCGGTCAGGTGCAGCCGCTCCCGGAGCAGATCCAGCAGCGTCGATCGGACGTCGATCGCCACCGTCTGCGGCATTCCGTTGATAGTCAAGGCGATCACGTGCTCACTCATCGGGGACCTCCAGACGCGGGACTGTCGTCGAACGGCTTCATCAGGCTCTCCAGCGTGATCGGTAGGTCCCGCAACCGCTTCCCGGTCGCGTGGAAGATCGCATTGGCAATGGCCGCAGGCACCCCGCACGTGCCGATCTCGCCGATGCCGCGGACGCCGATCGGGTCGAGTTCGAAATCCGGCACATCGACGAAGCTGATCTCGAATTCCGGCCGATCGGCGTGAGTCGGCAGGTAGTACTCGCCGATCAGCTGGGCAGTGTGCGAATCGTAGGGCACCTGTTCGAGCAGCGCCATGCCGAGACCGAAAGTGATACCGCCCATCACCTGATTGCGGGCCAGCTTCGGGTTCAGGACCCGCCCGCAGTCCAGCACCGCCACCCACCGCGACACGCTGGCCCGCCCGATCTCCTCATCGACCTCGACCTCACAGAAGTGCGCGCCGAACGACTGGGACACCGGCCCGTCTTCGTCGGCGCCGCCGCTGGTGGCGGTGAAGTTCAGCGTCTCCAGGTCCTGCGGCTTTCGGCGCGCCAACCAGTCGGCGACGGCCATCGCCGGACCTGTGCCGTCGATGCGGGCGACGATCCCGTCGCGCACCGTCAAGGACGATGAATCGCATTGCCCGAATACCGATTCCGGATCCCTTACGACGAGTTCGAGAAGCCGGGACCGCCACTGGACAGCCGCGGCGAACACCGCAGAGCCGACCGTGGCCGTGGTCTGTGAGGCGCCGCTGTACGGCGCGTCCGGGAAATACGAGTCACCCGAGGCGAAGTCGACCTGGTCGAGCACCAGACCGGCCGCATCGGCAGCCACCTGGGTCATCACGGTGCGCACTCCGTTGCCGACCTCGTGAGTCGCGGAGGCGAACCGAACCGGTCCGGAGGTGTCGGTGCCGACGCGGCACCCGGCGGCCATCCGGCGGCCGGGATAGGTGGCCGTCGCCATCCCCCATCCGATCCGGACCCCGTCGCGGGTCAGTGACCGTGGCGCCATCGGTCGCTCGGCCCAGCCGAAGCGTTCGGCACCCTGCAGATAGCACTCACGCAGATGCTTACCCGACCAGGCCCGGCCACTGGCCTGGTCGCGGTCGGTGTCGTTGCGCAGCCGGAGCTCCAGCGGATCGATGCCCGCCGCGTAGGCCAGTTCGTCCATCGCGACTTCGAGGGCGAACAGACCCGGCGCCTCACCGGGACCGCGCATGAAACACGGTGTCGGCGCATTGATCCTGGCGACAGTGTGGGAGACCACCAGTCGTGGCGACTCGTACAGGAAGCGGGCCGACAGTCCCGTGGGTTCACAGAAATGGGCGACCGTGGAGGTCTCGGTCAGCGTGTGCTGCTCCGTGCTCTCGATGCGCGCCTTTTCATCGGCCACCAGACTCAGCTGCTGCTCGGTGCGGGGCCGGTGCCCGGTCGAGGAGAACATCTGGTCGCGGGTGAGGACCAGTTTGACCGGGCGACGCACCTGCCTGGCGGCCACCGCGCAGAGCGCCACGTGCATCCAGAGGAAGCTCTTGGAGCCGAACGCTCCGCCCACGAGGGGTGCCAGGATTCGGATGTCGGTTTCCGGGATGTCCAGGTAGGCAGCCAATGCCGTGCGCTCACCGGTGATCCAGCGGGTGGTGTCGTGCACGGTCAGAACGTCGCCGTCCCACCGGCAGATCGCCGCGGACAGTTCGATCGGGTAGTGCGCGTTGACCGCTGTGGTGTAACGCGCGGACACGGAGAACGCACCCGCAGGCACGTCGCCGCCGCCGCGGTGGTCCTGCAGTTTCTCTTCCTCGAGCTTGACGAAGTGATCCGGCCGGTAGGCACCGTGGCGGATCTGGCCGTCCTTCTCGTCGGGCGGGACCGGTTGGGACAGCACGTCCCCGGCCGAAAGCTGTGGCGCCGCAGGCTCATACGTCAGCTCGAACAGGGTGGCCGCGAACGCGGCGTTCTCCATCGTGTCGGCCACCACCAGCGCCATATGCTGCCCGACGTGCTGGACGGTGAGATCCGACAGCGGTGGCCGGCGTTCCACTGGCAGGTCATAGGTCAGTGACCGCGGTGGGGGCTGCAGCGGTGGGCAGTTCAGTGGGGTCAGCACCGTCAGCACTCCGGGTGCGGCGGCAGCGGCTTCGGTACCGGCGATCAGCGATTCCCGGGTGACGCGTCCGTGCGGGATCTCCGACTGCACCAGCGCGGCATAGGACAGGCCCGGCAGGTCCACGTCGGCGGTGTAGACCGCGCGCCCGGTCACCTTGTCCACGCCCTCGACGCGGTTGACCGGCTTGCCGACCGCATCGGCGCGTTGCGTCATCGACGTCATCGCACCACCTTCGTCCATGCCGAGACCCGGTGTCGACACTGCTGACCGCCAGCACCACTACCTGCCAGCACTACTACCTGCCAGCACTACGACCTGCCAGCCGGAAGTGCCAGCCGGGTGAGGAAGTCCGGTCCGGTGTTACCGAGCCGGGACTGGGCCGCCATCCTGACCCCCGAACGGGCCACCCCGATCAGGTGGCTCAGCCGCTGGTGCTCGAAGTGCTCCAGCAGTCGCACCGGGAGGTCGTCGCCCGGCGACCAACGCGCCAACGCGTGTGCCAGGGCGGCGGCGTCCCCGAGTGCTTTCGAAGTCCCCGACGCGGTATGGGGCCGGACGGTGCCTGCCGCATCCCCGATCAGGGCGGCCCGGCCGGCGACCATCGCCGCCGGTGCGCGGTCGAAGACCGGCTGCAGGAACACCGTCGAATGCTGTACCAGGGCCCCGAATTGGGGAGGCAACGCCTCCCGCGCCAAGTCAACCAGAGCAGAACTGTTCTCCGCCGTGAGCTCACCGGGCGGCAGGAAGTTCTCGAACTGTCGCCCCGACGTACCGGTCAGCAACGTCGCGACGGCGCTGGCAGGGGTATTGACGTACCAGACCCAGTTCACCCGACGGGCGCCCCGGTCGAGTTGGCCGTCCGCACCGGGAACGAGATAGCAGAGCATCTGCATCCCCGGCACACCGAAGAGGGTGAACCGCTCGGCCAGCAGCTCGCGGAGCTCGTCAGGCAGCCCCGATTCGGGCTCGAGTCCACGGAATGCGACGTAACCGCTGTAGGTGATGTACCCCGGGATGCCCAACAGTGTCCTGGTGGTGGACCCCACGCCGTCCGCACCCACCAGGAAGTCACCGCGTGCGCTGGAACCATCCGCGAACGTGGCGGTCACGTGGTCGCTGTCGACCACCACCTGCTGCAGCGAGCTGTCGAGCCGATAGCAGGCGTCGGACAGCGGCGTGCGAAACGCGTGAAACAGCGTGTCCCATGCGGTCATCCACTGCGGGGCCCGATAGCGGGTGGTCCTGCCGTCGTGGTGCAGTTGTTGCCGCTCCTGCAGTTCGACGCTGACCGATGGGACCGAGATACCCAGGCGGGCGAGGAGTTCCTCGACCTCGGGCTGCATGACGATCCCCGCGCCGCGCGGTTGGGTGCGGTCGACGGAGCGCTCGTAGACCGCGACGTCGGCGCCGATGGTCCGGAGTTCGTGGGCGGCCGCGAGACCGCCCACCGAACCGCCGATCACCAGTGCTTTGGTCACGCTGCCGCCGCTTCCAGGGTTTCGAAGCGGGCCAGCACCTCCGCCTGCATCAGCGCGACATCGGGGTCGGATGCGCGCCGCGGCCGGGGCAGGTCCACCTCGATGGTTTCGTGGATGCGCCCGCCAGGGGCCAGCACCACGATCCGGTCGGACAGCTGGACAGCCTCGGTGACATCGTGTGTCACGAACATCACGGTGCGGCGGGACTCCAGCCAGATCCGCTCCAGATGCTCGCGCAGGTTGCGTGACGTCATGGCGTCGAGGTGGCTGAAGGGCTCGTCCATCAGCAGTACGTCGGGTTCGACGGCGAAGGCACGCGCGATGCCGATCCGCTGCTGCTGTCCACCGGAGAGCTGCGACGGGTACCGGTCCCCGACATGCGCCAGCCCGACCAGATCCAGGTAGTGCCTGGCCCGTGCCTCCCAGCCGCTGCGCTCGCGCTGGACAAACCCGAGATTCTGCATCACGGTGCGCCACGGCAACAGCCGGGGATCCTGAAACACATAACCCACGTGCGCTTTTGGTCCGGCCGGGTCATCGCCGCGAAGTGCAACGGAGCCGCCGGAATGCGGTTCGATACCCGCGACGATGTTGAGCAGTGTGCTTTTGCCGCTGCCCGATGGGCCGACGATGGACACGAACTGCTCACCTTCGATGGTGAGGTCGATCCCGTCGAGCACCCGAGTCTGGTTACCCCGGGCGTCGTGATAGGTCTTGACGAGTCCGTCGATGACAATGGAGGCCATGGTGGAATCCTTTCAGTAGATGGGGTTCGGCGCAGGGATCAGGCTTGACGCCAACGGGTTACGTGCTTCTCCAGCAGGCCGAGCGCCTGGTTGACGATGATCAGGAACGCGATGAACAGCAGTACCCAGGCGAGGAAGCCGTCGAGTTGGTTGGCGTCATACCAGTACCGTGCCCGCCAGCCGACTCCGGAGGTGGAGCCGAACCATTCGGCCAGCAGTAGCCCGTTCCAGGCACTCATGATCGCGAACCGCACCGCGGCGATCGTCGAGCCGGCCACCGCGGGGGCGATGATCTGTCTCAGCACCCCGAGCCGACCGACGCCGAAGGCGCGGGCCATCAGGATGGTTTCCGCTGGAATCGCGCGGACCGCCTTCGCGATGTTGACGATGACGAACGGCACACCGGACAGGAACACCGTTGTCACCGGAGTGAGCCAGCCGAAGCCAAACCACATGGTGGTCAACAACGCCCAGATGACGGCCGGGATCGCCAGGCCCGCCATCGTCAGGTCGGTCAGCGCGTAGTCCGCCACGTGGGACAGGCCCATCGCCACCCCGAGGACCGCACCGACCACCAGCGCGGCCACCAGGCCGAGCACGAACCGGTTCATGCTGACAGCCAGGTTGGGCAGGAGTTCGCCGTTCGCACTCTCCGATCCCAGCCGGCCGAAGGTGTCGGCCAGCGAGGGCACCCGGTGCCCGAACACCACGGCGAGTTGCCACAGCGCCAGCATCGTCACCACCGATGTCGACCAGGCCACGCCGGAGGTGAGCATGGCCGTGCTCCGACGGCGGGTAGCGATGATTGTCATACCAGTTCCTTTCTCCACGCGAAGAGACGGTGTTCAAGGGAGACCAACCCGCGCTCGATCAGGATCATCACGACCACGAAGAGCAAGGTCCACGCGAGCATGTCGTCGACCTGGAACTCCTGATAGGCCTTGCGGATCATGAAGCCGACGCCGTTCTGCGCGCCGAACACCTCGGTCAGCGCCTCGACCTTCCAGGCCATCGCGAATCCGTACCGGACACCGACCAGGACGAACGCGCTCACCGCGGGGAGATACACGTGGCGCAACACGTCGCGCGGCGTCCGTTCGAAGGCCGTGCACATCCGCAGCAGGCCGCCGTCGACCGATCGCACTCCTTCGGCCACGTTGATCGCGATGAACGGAACCGCGACCAGCGCCGAGACCACAATCGGTCCGGCTGGACCGACCCCGAAGATCACCAGCGCGAAGACGGCGTAGGTGAGGCCGGGCACGTTGCCGAGGACGAACATGGGCAGCGAAAGGTACGAATTCATGAAATCGCTTCGGCCCATCAAGAATCCGAACGGCAGCCCGGCGAGCACCGCGATGGCGAAACCGGCTCCGATCTTGGCCAGGGTGGTGGCAAAGTTACCGACCGCCTCCCCGGTCATGACGATGTCGACGACCCGGGTGAAGACCTCCAGCGGTCGGGGCACGATGTTGTCGTCGACGATGGCGGCGGCCGCGGCCCACGCCAGCACGGCCGCTGTCAGTGCGGCCAGCGAGACCACCCGCCGGACCGCATGTTCGTTACGCCGCTTCGGCGACGGAACAGGCTGCGGTGCAGCAACTTCGGAGGGCAGCGTGCCCGTACTCATCAGTTGGTCCTCTCGGTGGGCAGGAATCGTGGGTCGGCCACGCCGTCGCCGATGACGTGGGTCTGCCGCATCAGGTCGAAGATGGAGGCCTCGTCGTCGGCCCACTTCCGGTCGAAACGCACTTCGTCGACCACCCAGTCGTGCTCGTCGATATAGGACTTGATGAAAGCGACGTCCTCGTCGGTGGCGACGGCGAAGTGTTGCGGGTAACGCTCGATGATCTCGTCGCGGTGAGCCTGCCACTCGGCCAGGCCGCGATCCCACAGGTCGAGGAACGCCGACACCTCACGCGGGTGAGTCTCGGCCCAATCCTTGCGAGCCACAAAGACATTGCCCATCGGACCGTCATGGCCCGGTGCGTTGTACTCAGCGAACAGGTCGGCCGAGGATTTACCGTCGTAGAGCGGTCGGACGCTGCCCTGACGCAGTTCGTTCACCGACAGGTCCGGGTAGCAGATGCAGGCATCGATCTCGCCGCGCGCCAACAGCCCGGACAGATTCTGAATATCGGCCACCACCAGGTCGACGTCGCCGCCGGTGAGATCCATCTCGTGCATCTGCTTGACCAGTGCGCTCCAGACCAGCGTTCCGGAGACGGTCGTGAAGACCCCGAGCTTCTTGCCCTTGAGGTCGGCGGCCGAGGTCGCCGGGTCACCGGCCCGGACCATGATCCGGCTGCGCTCGGTGTTGTAGCGGCCGATGATGACCGTCTCCCGTTCGGTCTGCTCCTCCAGACCGGGCACCTCGAACGATGCCGTGGAGATGATGTCGGCGTGCCCGCCGGCGAAAAGCCCGAATTCGTCCCAGGTGGCGGACGTCTCGATGGTGATCCCCGTGTCGCGTTCGAAGTCCTCGACGATGCCTTCGTCGTTCATGAAGTCCCAGATCGGGTCGGGCGCGAAGGTGAACCGGATGACCCCGTCCCTGGCGGCCCGGGACGAGGCGGGGCCACCAAGCCCGGCGCTGCACCCTGTCGTACCGGCGATGAGGGCGACCAGTGTCACCACCGACATCACCGCCTTGAACAGGTAATTTGGTTGCCTGAAACGCACGAGGCCGCTCCCGCTTTCATCGCAGTTGTGATCGCTGTCACTGATGCGGATCACCTTGCGCCGCCGGGGACGCAACCACAATGTTCGCCGAGACATACATCTGCGTCGTGAATGTTCGGCTGAACACCGGAGCTCGATTGGCCTAGTTCAGCGAAGCGACATCCTGCACCGTCAGGGCCGCGCTGAACTGCAGCGTCACCGCGGGATCGGCCAGATCTGCGGAGCAGAGTTGTTCGATGCGGCGCAACCGTTGCGTGACGGTGTTCGGGTGGATGTGCAGCCTGCCCGCCGCCCGATTCCGGTCGTGCCGCGACGCGAAGTAGGTCCGTAAGGTCTGCACGAGGTCGGTGTGATGCAGGTCGTCGTAGTCGAGCACCGGACCGAGGGTGCGCCGGGCGAAGGCCACCAGTTGGGCCGGGTCCTCGAGTTGCAACAGCAGCCCGAGCACCCCCAGATCACCCAGCTCCACAACGGTATTCGTGCGACCGGCCCGCACGGCGATGTCGAGCGCGCCCTTCGCGGTCCGGTACACCTCACCGTAGGAGGTCGCCGTATCCGCCGCCTGCGCCGAAACGGCCACCGTGGCATCGACCGTCCTGGACACCGCGCCGATCGCGCGTTGCACCAGATCGGCTGCGGCAGAACCTGATTCGTGCGACTCGTCGGTGATCGGCCACAGCGTGACGATATTGCCGCGGTGCATCGCGGCCAGCGGGCGCGGCTGGTAGGGCGCCACCAGGTCACCGACCAGGGACAGCGACCGTTGGTAGAGCCGGGTCTCGGCCGGTTCGCCGGACACGCTCAGCGCCCCGACGATCGCGACGTGCGGTCGGCTCAGATCGTGTCCGAGGCGGTGCGCGCGCTGCAGTACTTGTTCGGAGATCACCGCGCCGCTACCGAGCAGATCGGCCAACAGTTCACCGCGTAACCGATGCTCGACTTCGACGGCGGTCCCGATCCGGAGCAATTCCAGCGATATCACGATGGATGCATGCTCGACGGCCCGCACCGCCACCGGATCGAGGTCAGTATCCCTGGCGGGGAACCAGATTCGAGCGGCGACATCATCGCTGAGCTTGGCGATCGCCACGCTGAACCGCCGGGTGGGGTCGGCGGCGCTGCCCACCGGGACCGGCGCCGAGGACTGCGGCGCGGCGATGTTCGCCGCCGCCCGCCACGCCGCATCGGGCAGTTCGCCGTCATTGCCGGCCTTGGCGAGAACAACGTTGCGGGAATCGTCGATGAGGACGGGCCTGCCGATCAGCTCGGCCAAGACCGCCGCGATACCGTCGAGACCGCCCGAACGGAGCGTCACCCCGAGTAGACGTTCGTGAATCTGCTCGGACCGCGTCAACGCGTCCCGCTGTTCGCGCAGCGACTCGTTGAGCTGGCGGAGTTGGTCGAGCCGGTGCGCCGATGTCAGGGCGATGGCCGCGTGGTTCGCCAGCAGGGTCAACCGTTCGATCTCATAACCGGTGAACGTGTGCACCGGCGAGTAGTAGCCGTTGAGCGTGCCCAGGATCTCGTCGCCGGCGACCAGTGGCACGCAGACGATCGCGCGGTACCCCTGCTCGCGCGCGACACCACCCCATGGGGTGAACTCGGGCTCGGCGGTGATGTCACGGAAGGCGACCGGCTTGCCGCTGTGGAACGCCTGGCTCGACGGCGACCCGCTGTCCAGACGGACTGGCCGGTCGGTGTTCACCCGGTCTACGTACAGGGCGGACAGCCCGCTCCAACCCGTGATCACCAGGCTCTCGCCGGCCGCATCGGGGGTCAGCACCCCGCAGAAATCGAATCCCAGCAGTGTCCTGGCGGTATCGGCCACCAGGTCGAGTACCTGTTGCAGGTCGTTCTCCGAGGTGGCCGCGGCGCTGAGGGCACGCAGCGCAGTCAGCCATGTCAGCAGCTCCGCACCCGGCTGCCGGCCGGTATCCACTGAGGTCACCTACTCACTCTTCCACGCCACATGTCAGCAGATACATGGTTATGGGATAACAGTGGTTGTTCAGACATTGAACGTCGCTGTGGGTGTGACGACACTCATAGCTATGACACAGGTCGCCAACGGTGCCGAACTGCACGCACCCACCGAAACCCGGAGCATCATCAACCCCGCCACCGGTGCGGAAATCGCCGTCGTTCCCGAACTGGGTGCCGATGCCGTCGACGCCGCCGTGGCCGGCGCACTCACCGCCTTCGAAAGTGGCCCCTGGCCGGCGATGGTCCGCAGCGAGCGGGCGCGGCTGCTGCTGCGGATCGCAGACGCCATCGAAGGAGCGTCGGAAAAGCTGTACACGCTCGAAGCGCTCAACAACGGCAGGCCGATCACCGAAACCCGCGCCCAGCTGTCCCGGGTGCCCGAGTGGTTCCGCTACAACGCCGGCCTGCTGGCCGCCCAGCGCCAGGCGGTCCTGCCCGGCGACGGCCCCTACTTGACGTACCAGCAGCGGTTGCCGCTGGGCGTGTGCGGCATCATCACGCCGTTCAACCATCCGCTGCTGATCCTCGCGCGCAGCCTGTCCGCGGCACTGGCCAACGGCAACACCGTCGTCGTCAAGCCCTCCGAGATGACTCCGCTGACCACGCTCGCACTGCTCGACATCATGACCGAAGCCGGCCTGCCCGACGGTGTCGTCCACGTGGTCACCGGCGGCCGCGACGCCGGGATCCGACTCACCCAGCACCCGGACATCGCCAAGATCACCCTGACCGGCGGCACCGAGGCCGGCCGCGCCGCCGCGCTGGCCACTGCGGCCCGATTCGCCAGGGTGACAGCCGAACTCGGCGGTAAGACTCCGGTCGTCGTCTTCGACGATGTCGACCCCACCGCCGCCGCCGAGGGCGCCGCCTTCGCTGCATTCGTCGCCGCAGGCCAATCCTGTGTGGCCGGGTCCCGCTTCCTGGTGCAGCGCGGGATCTACGACGCCTTCGTCGCCGCGCTCACCGTTCGCGCCACCGCAATCCGGGTCGGTGACCCAACCCGGCCCGACACCCAGATGGGCCCTTTGATCAGCGCCCGCCAGCGCGACAAAGTACGCGATCTCATCGAGACCGGAGTCGCCGAAGGCGCGCGACTGGCCGCCGGCGGCGGGATTCCCGAACTCCCGGATACGTTGCAGGACGGCTTCTTTCTCGAGCCGACCGTCCTCGCCGATGCCGATATGCAAATGACCGTTGCGCTGCAGGAGATCTTCGGCCCGGTCGCAGTCGTCATCCCGTTTGACGATGAACACGACGCCGTGCGGATGGCCAACGACAACCGGTACGGCCTCGGCGCCGGCGTCTGGACCACCGATGTCGGCCGGGCGCACCGGGTGGCGTCCCGCATCGTCGCCGGGATGGTCTGGATCAACGACCACCACCGGCTCGAGCCGTCGCTGCCGTGGGGCGGGGTGAAGGAATCCGGGATCGGTAAAGACGCCGGTACCGAGTCCTTCGACGACTTCTCGTGGATCAAGACCATCGTCGTGCGCACGGCCGCCGAACCCGTCGACTGGTACGGCGGCGCGGGCCAAGGCCGACTGAACTGACCCAGTTGTCCAGAAAGGGATTTCGCATGACACTCAGAACACCGGTCACCGGGGGCCGCACCGGCTGGCGCGGCGAGATCAGCCGGGTCCAGTGGCTCGTCCTGGCCGGCACCACCCTGGGCTGGGGGCTCGACGGCTTCGCCGGCAGCCTCTA
The DNA here is from genome assembly GCF_025822605.1 of Mycolicibacterium komossense. Classification (GTDB taxonomy): domain Bacteria; phylum Actinomycetota; class Actinomycetes; order Mycobacteriales; family Mycobacteriaceae; genus Mycobacterium; species Mycobacterium komossense. The sequence goes on from NZ_JACKTY010000040.1 coordinate 109,011, forward strand.
CACCCTGGTCCTCGGACCCGCGATGGGTGAACTGCTGCCCAACAGCGGCATACAGGCCGAGCCCGCGACGATCGGCTTCTACGGCGGCCTGACGGTCGCGCTGTTCCTGATCGGCTGGGCTACCGGCGGAATCCTGTTCGGCGTACTCGCCGACTATTTCGGCCGCACCAGAGTGCTCTCCGTCGGCATCCTGACCTACGCGGTGTTCAGCGCACTCGCAGCCTTCGCCGACACGTGGTGGCAGCTGGGCATTCTGCGGTTCATCGCCGGCCTCGGCTCCGGTGTCGAAGCGCCCGTCGGCGCGGCGTTGATCGCCGAAACCTGGCGCAACCGGTTCCGGGCCAGGGCGGGCGGGATCATGATGTCGGGTTACGCCGCCGGTTTCTTCGCCGCGGCCGCGGTGTACGCCCTGCTCGGCAGCCACGGCTGGCGCATCATGCTGGCGCTGGCCGGCCTGCCCGCGCTGCTGGTCTGGTTCATCCGCCGCTACGTCCCCGAGCCACCCGAGATCGGCGCCCACATGGAGGCACGCCGGGAGCGGAAACGATTGGGCACCAGTGGCTCTCAAGATCGCTTCGTCCTGCGGCGGCTGATCGAACCACCACTGCTTCGCCCGATGTTGGTCTGCACCGCACTGGCCACCGGCGCGCTGATCGCCTTCTGGAGCGTCACCACCTGGTACCCCCAGATCCTGCGCCAGATCACCGCAGGCGAACAACTCCCCCACGCCGTCGCCGATCACCGGGTGGCGATGGCCGCGATGCTGTTCAACGCGGGCGGCATCATCGGGTATGCCTCGTGGGGCTTCCTGGCCGACGCGATCGGCCGGCGCAAGTCCTTCCTGCTGAGCTTCGCGGTGTCCGCCGCCGCGATCGCCTGGACCTTCCCGTTCGATCGTGGCTATGCCGAATTCCTGATCGCCATGCCGTTCCTTGGCTTCGGGTTGTTCGGCGCGCTGTCGGGGACGTTCATCTACGCCCCGGAACTGTTTCCGCCCAGCGTCCGGGCCACCGCGCTGGCGGTCTGCAACAGCGTCGGCCGCTACGTGACCGCGATGGGGCCGCTGGCCGCCGCCGCAATCGCCACCTCGTGGTTCGACGGCAACCTCGGCCTGGCCACCGCGTCGATCGCGGCGCTCGGCCTGATCGCCGCCGTCGGGCTGGCCTTCGCCAAAGAGACCCGCGGTGAACCACTTCCGTCCGACCCCACCATCGAGAAGAGCCCCTCATGAGCGACTACTCCCACGCCAGCGCGATCGTCGTCGGCGGTTCCATCGGCGGCCTGACCGCGGCACTGTTGTTGCGCGAGCTCGGATTCACCGTCGACGTCTACGAACGCACACCGAACGCACTCGACGGCCGGGGCAGCGGGATCGTCCTGCAACCCGATACCGTCCGTTGGTTCAGCGAGCGCAGCACCCAGGACCTCGCCGACCTCAGCACCTCCACCAAGTACGTCCAGTACCTCGACCGGTCCGGTGATCTGGTCTACCGCGAGGAATGCACCTGGACCTACACCTCGTGGGGCACGTTCTATCGCGCACTGTTGGCCGATTTCGGGACCGAGCACTACCACTACGGCGAATACGCCTGCGGTTTCAGCCAGGACGCCGACCGCGCCACGGTCCGGTTCGTCAGCGGCCGAACGGAATCCGCCGACCTGGTGGTATTCGCCGACGGTGTGACGTCGGTGGTCCGAGAACGGTTCGACGCCGACGCCGGTCTGCGGTACGCCGGCTACATCGGCTGGCGCGGCACGTTCCCGCTGCGCGATCTCGATCCGGCCACCCAGGACATCCTGCACGATGCAATCACCTACGACGTCATCCCGAACTCCCACATCACCATGTACCCGATCCCCGGTGAAACCGGCCTCGAGCTGCAGGACCGGCTGATGAACTACGTCTGGTACCGCAATGTGCCCGCCGGGCCGGAGCTCACCGAGATGCTCATCGACAAGCGCGGCTTTCCCGGTGCGGTGTCCGTGCACCCCGGACAGGTCCAGGATCGCTATGTGGCCGAGATGAAGGCCGCCGCGGCCGAGTTGCTCGCTCCTGCGGTGGCCGAGGTGGTCACCGCGACCGAAAAGCCCTATCTACAGGTGCTGGCCGATGTCCGATCCTCGAAGATGGCGGTGGGCCGCGTCGCGTTGATCGGTGACGCCGCCTGCGCCGCCCGGCCGCACGCGGCGGCGGGGACGGCCAAGGCCGCCGCCGACGGCTGGGCGCTGGCCGCCGCACTGCAGGAGGCCGGCGGGGATATCGCGGCCGCCCTGACCAAATGGGAACCGGCGCAGTTGCAACTGAGCGATTCGCTGCTGCGGCGCGTCGTCGCGATGGGCGAGCGGTCCCAGTTCACCAACACCTGGACACCGGGTGATCCCGACCTCCGGTTCGGCCTGTACGGGCCAGGCCACTAGTCAACCTCTCCGCACCGAAAGGAAACATCATGACCGACAACAGCTTTCTGACCGATCTTCCACTCGCAGGTGAACTGGTCGCCTCCGATTTCGAGACCTGGCCGGAGTGGCTCAAGACGGAGTTCGCCGAGCACGCCCACGACGGCGAGGTCGGCTCCCGGCTGCTCAGCGAGAATTCCCGGGTCAGGGTCTGGGAGATCCGGTTGGCTCCCGGCGAACGCTGGCACGCCCACCGCCATGTACTCGATTACTTCTGGACCGCGATCAACGCCGGCAGCAGCCGTCAGCACACGCATGACGGTACCGTGCGTGAGGTGTCCTATCAGGCCGGCGAGACCCGCCACTTCCATTTCGGGCCAGGCGAATACCTGCTGCACGATATCGAGAACATCGGAGACAACGAGCTCGTCTTCACCACGGTGGAGCACCTCGACAGCCCGAACTCCCCCCTGCCGATCGACGGGAACCGAGCTTCGTGATCACCGAAAACCTCAATCCCGGCGTGATCGACGTGCACGCGCACTGGTTACCTCGGGAGCTGTTCGATCTTCCCGGCACGGGACCGCACGGCGTCATGCACGACCGCGACGGCGAGCTCTACCTGGGGGATATCCCGCTGTCGATCACCACCAGTTCGATGAGCGATGTGCCGGCGATCCTCGACGACATGCGCCGCGCCGACGTCGGGGTCCGGGTCCTCTCGGCGCCGCCGTTCGCATTTCCGCTGGAGTCCGGCACCGAGGCCGACTCGTATGTCGCGGAGTTCAATAGCGCCCTGAGCACGGTGGTGGCCGGCGCCGACGGCGCGCTGCTCGGGCTGGGGATGGTCACTCTGTCCGACCAGGCATCGGTCACCGCGCAGATGACGGCGCTGGCCGGGACCGAGGGGATCGCCGGCGTGGCGATACCACCGCTGGCCAACGGGCAGACCCTCGACGGACCGGCGTTACGCCATGTCCTCACCGAGGCCGCACGGCTCGACCTGGCGGTACTGGTGCACCCGATGCAACTCCCCCGCCCGGAATGGTCGCAGTACTACCTGACCAATCTCATCGGCAACCCGGTCGAGTCGACGACGGCCATCGCCTCGCTGATACTGAGCGGTATCAAGGATTCCCTGCCAGGTCTGCGGATCTGCTTCGTACACGGTGGCGGTTGTGCGCCAGGACTTCTGGGGCGCTGGACCCACGGCTGGACCATGCGCAAGGATGTCCGGCGTGCCACCACCCGGCCACCGCAGGAAATATTCGCCGAACTGTATTTCGACACCGTCACCCACGGGTCGGATCAGCTCAAGCTGCTCTGCGAGGTGGCGGGCACAGGAAAGGTGGTCTGCGGCAGCGATTACCCGTTCGACATGGCCGAGACGGAACCCGCCCGCTTCGCCGTCGAACATGGTCCTGGCCGGGATGCGCTGATCGCTGCAGCTCGCGCTTACCTCGGGAAGGAAAGCTAGCGATGGCACACCTGTTCACTCCGTTGACCCTGCGTGAGGTCACCTTCGCCCATCGCGCGTGGATGTCACCGATGATGCAGTTCGCGGCGGTACCCGATGGCGACGACGCCGGGTCGCCCACCGACTGGCACGTGCAGCACCTGGGTTCGCGGGCGGTCGCCGGCGCTGCCCTGGTGATGACCGAGGCCACCGCCGTCGACCCGGTCGGCCGCAGCAGTGTCTACGATCTGGGACTATGGAATGACCAGCAGGCAAACGCTTTTCGCCGGATCACCGAATTCATCGCCGGCCAGGGGTCGGTGCCGGGCATCCAGCTCGTGCACGCTGGCCGCAAGGGCTCGACGGGCCGGCCGTGGGCGGAAGCGGGCGACCGCTGGGCGACCGTCGGAGCCAGCGCGGTGCCGTTCGGCCGGTTACCCAGCCCGGTCGAGCTGAGCGCCACCGAAATCGCGGCCATCGTCGAATCCTTCGCCGAGTCGGCCCGGCTGGCTGCGGCAGCCGGCTTCAAGGTGCTCGAATTACACGGTGCGCATGGATATCTCATCCACCAGTTCCTCTCGCCGCACTCCAACACCCGCACGGATGCCTACGGCGGCTCGCAGGAGAACCGATTCCGGTTCGCCCTCGACGTCGTCACCGCCGTGCGCCGGAGCTGGCCGGCGGAGCTGCCGCTGTTCTTCCGTGTCTCGGCCACCGACTGGCTCGGCGGTGACACCGACGATGCCCGACCCGGCTGGACCGTCGACGACACGGTGGAACTGGCGGTGCGCCTGAAAACACTCGGAGTCGACTTGATGGACGTCTCGACCGGCGGTTCCGCGCCCGACGCGAAGATTCCGGTCGGACCCGGTTACCAGGTCCCGTTCGCGGCGCGGGTCCGCAAGGAGGCCGAGATCCCGACCGCTGCGGTCGGGATGATCACCGAACCCGACCAGGCCGAGGACATCATCGTCGGCGAACAGGCCGACGCGGTGTTCCTGGCCAGGGAACTGCTTCGCAACCCGTCGTGGTTCCGGCAGGCCGCCGACCACCTCGGCGCGACACTGCAGCACCCACCGCAGTACACCCGGGCATTCAGGTAGCGTCTCCGCAATGACTGACCCGGTCCGGGTGGTGATCGCCGACGACGACGTCCTGCTTCGGGAAGGCCTGGCAAGCCTGCTCGGGCGATCCGGTTTCGAGGTCGTCGGGCAGGCCGGGGATGCCACCGAGCTGCTCGCCCTCGCCCGTGAACTGACCCCGCAAATGGTGGTGGTCGATATCCGGATGCCACCGGATCACAGCACCGAAGGCCTCGACGCCGCCAAGGTGATCAGGCAGGAACTGCCCGATATCGCCATCCTGGTGCTGTCGAGCCATATCGACGTCGATCACGCGATGGAACTGCTGGCCGGCGGCCGGTCCATCGGTTATCTCCTGAAGAATCGGGTCACCGACGTCACGGATTTCGTCGACACCCTGACGCGGATCGCAGGTGGTGCATCGGTGGTCGATCCAGCGCTGGTCCAGGAACTGGTCTCGGCCCGCAGGCGCGACGATCCGCTGGCGGCGCTGAGCACCCGCGAGAGCGAGGTCCTCACGCTGATGGCGGAAGGCCTGTCCAACGCGGGTATCGGCAAACGCATCTGGGTCACCGAAGGCACCGTCGAGAAGCATGTCCGCAGCATCCTGACGAAACTCAATCTCCCGGAGGCCGGCGACGATCACCGACGCGTCCGAGCGGTGATCATGTACCTCGAGAGCCGCTGACCAGAGCGCGGATCGCGTCAGGCGACAGCGCGAATTTGGGCAGGAAGCCCAACGCGGAACTGGCCGAGATCATGTCGACCAGATCGTCTTCATCGTGGGTCGAGATGAGGATGACCGGTGGAGCGGGCGTGCCGGCCAGGTGGAGTTCCTCCGCGACATCGAAACCGCTTTCAGCGCCGAGGTCGATATCCACCAGGGTCACATCGGGCCGCAGATCGCGAACGCAGTCCAACGCCTCCGCGGTGTTGCAGGCCATTCCGACCACCGAGATCCCCGCGCGCTCGAGCATGGTGCTCGCGGCGTCGCGGAACGCGGCGCTGTCATCGACGATCAGGCAGCGCATCGGAACACCTCGGAACTGAACACTCTTCGAGCTTGGCAGAGCGGCCAGGCCCTTGGCATTACCGCTAGCCGGAACTTTCCCCCGATTGGACGTGCGCCCGTGCCCCGAAGCCCCCGATCGCTCTACCATCAGCGCGTGCCCGAACTGTCCAACCGATTTCTGGCGCTGTTGTTGCGGCCGACCGCCCGGCCGGTCGGGTGGGGCATCGTCGTGGCGATCTCGTTCATCGCCGCCGAAGTCGTGATCGTCCACCAGCTCAAGCGCGTCGCCCCCGACAATGCGTTCGGCGCCATCTTCTTGTTGGGTGTGCTGGTCATCTCGGCCGGCTGGGGTTTCGGGTTGGCCGTCGCCACCTCGATCGCCAGCGCCGCCGTGTACGTCTATATCCATCTTGAGGGCAGTGACAGCCTGGCCCCGGCACTGTTCGTCTTCCTACCCGTCGCACTGCTGGCCAATCTTCTGGCCGGCCAGGCGCGACTGCGCGCCGAGGAGGCCGAACAGCGCCGCCGCGAAGCGGATCTGGCGGCCACCCTGGCGCGGGTGATGCTGCGCGCCGGTGACCTGCCGCGTGCGCTCGAGGATGCCGGCCGACGGATGGCACACGTACTGAACCTGTCGGTCGCCGCCCTGCGGCTCGGTGAGGTTCCCGCGGAGCCGGGCACCTCGGCCATCGCGTTGCACGACGGCGACGCCCCGATCGGAACGCTGTTGATCCCCACCGATGTGGATAGATCAACCGCCCGGCGGCTGCACCGGATGATCCCCGCACTGGAGGCGCTGTTGGCCGCGGCGTGTGAGCGCGAACAGAAACTTCGCGCCGCCCAACGCGAAGTGGAGGTCAGCCACGCCCAGGTCAGTGCGCTGGCCAGACAGCAGACCGCGTTGCGCCGGGTGGCCACGCTGGTAGCCAGGGGCGCCGACACGAAAGTGGTGTACCCGGCCGCCGTCGCAGAACTGGCCGACGGCCTTGGCGCGGAGCACGTCACGCTGGTGAGCTACCAGCCCGACGACCACTGCACGGTGTTGGCTGCCCACGAGAGTCGCGAAGGGGTGCAGCATTTTCCTGTCGGCGAGCCGTTTCCGCTCGCGGGCGACAGCCTCTCGACGCGGATATACCGGACCGCCAAACCCGCCCGTATCGACGACTACGGCGACGTCGACGGTCAGATCGCCGGACGCCTGCAGCCGCTCGGGCTGCGGTCGGGGGTCGGCGCCCCCGTCATCGTCGACGGTCAGGTCAGGGGTGCGCTGCTGATCGGTTCAGCCCTCCCGAACGCGATGCCTCCCGACACCGAGACCCGGGTCGGCGATTTCGCGGATCTGGTGGCCACCGCCATTGCGAACGCCGAGACCCGCAGCGAGCTCACGGCGTCACGGGCCCGGATCGTCGCCGCCTCCGATCAGGCCCGTCGCCGGTTCGAACGCGACCTTCATGACGGCGCACAGCAGCGGATCGTCTCGCTCGGTCTCGAACTGCGCACGCTGCAGTCGTCGGTGCCACCTGAACTCGACACATTGAGCGAGGGACTGACGCACGCCGTCGACGGGCTCGGCGGCCTGTACACCGACCTGCAGACGCTCTCGCGGGGCCTGCACCCGGCAATTCTGTCCAAGGGTGGGCTGGCCCCGGCGATCAAGACGCTCGCCCGGCGGTCGTCCGTCCCGGTGCGGCTCGACCTCGACATCGACCGGCGGCTGGCGGAATCCATCGAGGTGGCCGCCTACTACGTGGTGGCGGAAGCGCTGACGAACGCGGCCAAATATGCCGAGGCCACCGAGGTGTCGGTGCGGGTCGCGATCCGCGAATGCGAGCTGCACCTGGCGGTCAGCGATGACGGGGTCGGTGGCGCCGTGTCCGGTGGCGGCTCCGGCCTGATCGGGTTGAAGGATCGGGTAGAAGCGCTCTCGGGTCGGTTACGGATCGCCAGCCCGACCGGTGGCGGCACCACGCTCACCGCGACCATCCCGACCGGCGACGACTGAGAACTCGCTGACCCGTTTAGGCCGTCTTGGCCAACAGCGGCAACAACCTACGCCGGGTGTGCAGTTCATCGGCGAAGTGCTCCATGGCGTCCGGCACCGACGGCGTGGTGACGAACTCGTCGTCACGTAAACGTCGGGTCAGCGCTGCGCTAGGGATCAGTGCCCATTCCACGCCGGCCACCCGGCACTGCTCGTCAACCGTGCGCAAGAATGGAATGGCCAGTGCGCCACAGGAATTCACGCCGCTCATATCGAGGACGAACGGCTTCTCCGCGAGAATGAACCGGCGGGCCTGCTGACTGACGGCGTCGATGTTCGCCGAGTCGACGCGGCCGGTGAGGGTGACCACCGTCGCCAGCTGACGGCACTGTGCCCGCAATTGGGCGCCGTTGCAATCGAATACGGGGTTGCCGTACCGGAATTTGGCGCCTGAAGCTGAGGTGGTAGCGATAACGCTCATAGGTACCCTCGTTTCGATTGTGCAGCTGAAGTGGCTGGCACGTCGCTGTCAGCTCAACCTGGCACTGACGCTAATCGGCTAACTTAAGGTACTTGCGAGTCACGACTAATAACCTGTTAAGAGAAGTTTTAGCAACAATCGACCATTTTTGAGCAACGCCCCTTGCGAGACGTCACCGCAAGGCACTCATCCACGAGACGGCTCCCAGGCCGGATGTGACAGCAGCCAGAACCTGCTTTGACCAGGCCTCGATCAGCTCTTGTCTCGGATACCCGGGTTCCCCGACGGTGTGAGCGTCACACTGCCACTGCCCTCGAACCCGTCTCGAACCTCGGACGTCGTGGCTAGGTGGATACCGATCAGCTGGAGATCGCTTAATCGTTGTGCTGTCACCTGTGAGGTGGCATCGGTGACGAGAACGGCTCGGTAGTCCCGCTCAGAGGCGTCGAACAGCGTGGCGCGTGGGCAGTTGGGGAGGTTGCACCCGGCAAGAATGATCGTGGTGACCCCCCTCTCCCGTAGGTGGTCGTCGAGTTTGGTGCGGTAGAACGCCGACCAGCGTGGCTTGAACATGACAACCTCGTCCGCCCCGAGGTGCTGGGGACTCCCGGCGAGCAGCAGTTCGAAGTCCAGATCACCCTCTGCGTTCGGAAGGAGGGGTTCGGGGATGTTGGCCCCGTGGGTGTTTGGGGCAGCAACCCGGCCCCCGGCCTCAATAGCTGCGCGTCGGGGCAGGTCGACATCACTTCCCCCTGGCAGGTAGAGCCGCACGATGTGGACGATCGGCCGGCCGGCTGCACGGAAGATGGCGGCTAGCTGGGCCATGGTGTCGATGCGCTCGGCTGTCCCCTCCACCGGGGATGCTCCGTCGACGAAATCATTCTGTACGTCGATGAGCACCAACGCCGAACGATCGAATTCAGGTGCGGTGTAGTCCCTCTTGGTCGGCACAGGCCGATCCTCCCAGAACAGCGACGACTTCCCTCGGACTGCCCCGTCGGATCCGACCGGGGTCAGGCCAGTAGCCGACGAACCTGACCGGCCAGTGCCGCCCCGAGGTCACGGTTGTTCTGCTCGGAGAAGTGGATGCCGTCGGCACCGTCGGTACTGATCACCGAGCCTGCGTCGAAGAACGGCACCTTGAAGAATGCCGTCATTGCCCGGTATGTGTCAGCCAGCGCCGCGGACTTCTCGTGGCCGCCCTCGAACAGCAGCTGAAACCAGGGGTCGGGCATCTCCCCCAGTGGCGGCGGCGCCACCACCAACAGCTTCGGCGCCGGATACGTGGTGCCGATCCCACCGGCGGCCGTGAGCACCTGAACGGCCAGGATCGACATCCCGGTGGCGATGTCGAAAGGAGTGCGTCCGAAGTACGCCTTGGTGTCGTTGGTGCCGAGCATCAGGATCGCCAGGTCAAGCGGCAGGTGACTCGCCAACGCCGCTGGTAGGTAGTCGGCACCGTTGAGGCGCGGATCCGTGGGATCGTCGACGTTGGTGGTGCGAGCACTGAGCCCCTCCTCGATGACCAGGTAGTCGTCGCCGAGGTCGTCGGCCAACACGCCGGTCCACCGGATACTGCGCGGATATCGCTGGGTGGGCGAACCCGCGTCGGTCGGAATCCAGCCCCACGTGAGGGAATCGCCAAAGCACAGGACGGTCTTGGTGGCCATCTCATGATGATGCCGCAGCACACCGTTTGAGTCGGGAATGGCCTGGGTATTAAGCGGTGCATGGTCACCACGGCTCCCGCAGCTGCCCCTGCCACCACCTCGTCCAGCGGCGAAGCCGCCAGCGGCTTCGGCCTCTTCCTCAGCGTCTTGGCCGTCATTGCCCTGGCGATCAGCCTGGCCGCACTGTCATTGGGGCAGGTGGCATTCGCCGCCTTCGGCGGGTTCATCGCGGTCATCAGTTTCGCTGGCAGCATGGCGTGTTTCGTGATGGACACCCGGCGTCACGAAGCTCGCGGCTAGCGCGACTCAACCCAGGTCTGCGCGTCTGGCCTGTGCTGCTATCCCGCCCACCGATCGGGTGGACAGGCTTCCGCACCGCACGGCCCGTTCGAGACATGTTGGGCCAGAAAGACCTTCGATCATGCCGCTGATGAAACCGGCATCGAAAGAGTCGCCGGCACCGGTGGTGTCGACGACGTCGATCGACGGAGCAGCCACCCGGCTCACCGTCTGTCCGTCCCACAGCACGCCGCCGCTGGCCCCGTCCTTGAGTGCGACGCGACAGCCAAGGGCGAGGATAGTCGCGGCGGCAGCGTCGAGGTCCGCAGCGTGAGTCATCTCGAGAAGCTCTGCGGCATTGGGGAATACGACGTCGGAGTGCTCGACCAACTCCAACGCGCCCAGCCACAATCCGGCTGGATCCCAATTGGTGTCCAGCGAGGTGGTGGCACCGCCGGAGCGCGCGGCGGTGAAGATCTCGGGTAGGTGCGGCGCCAGCAGCGGCAGCAGGAACATCGACGCGCTGTGCACGTGACGGACCCGACTCAACAGATCGGTATCGACGATGTCGGCTCCGGTGCCGGCCAACGCGCCGGGCAACGTCAGGATCGCCCGGTCCCCGGCCGAGAGCACGACACTCAGCGCGGTCGCCGCCCCCGGATCGGTTCTGAGCCAGCGGGTGTCGACGCCCGCCATCGTCAGTTCCGCGCGAACGAACTCCCCGAACAGGTCATCGCCCACTACTGCGGCCAGGGCGGTCGGCACGCCGAGACGGGCCAGGCCACAGGCGGCGATGGCCGCCGATCCGCCCAGCACCAGGTCGGCGGAGTCCACCAGCTTCTCGACCTGACCGAACCGCGGGACCACATCGCCGGTCAGCAACAGATCCGGGTTGGCATCCCCGATCACCAACACGTCCGGCGGCCCCATGCTGCTCATATTTGCACACTATTGAGCGATCTGCGCAAAATGCGCAATACTTCAACGATGAAACCCACAATCGTCATCATCGGAGCCGGCAGTGCCGTGTTCACCCGCGAACTCCTCGGGGACATTTTCTCCTTCCCCGAGTTGGCGTCGGTCCGGGTGGTTCTGCACGATATCGACGCCGAACGGCTGGAAACGGCCGAGGCGATCGCTCACGCCACTGCCAGGGCCGCGGGGGCCCGCCCCGAAATCATCACCGCGACCGATCGCCGGCGGGCGCTCGACGGTGCCGATTACGTGATCAACACGATCCAGGTCGGTATGCACGACGCCACCGTGCGGGACTTCGAGATCCCCGAGCGCTTCGGGCTGCACCAGACCATCGGGGACACGATCGGCATCGGCGGCATCTTCCGCGGTCTGCGAACCTTCCCGGTACTGGCCGGGATCGCCGCGGACATGAGCCAGGTGTGTCCTGACGCGTGGCTGCTCAACTACACCAACCCGATGGCGATGAACATCAGTTACCTGCACCACGTTGCCCCGCAGCTCAAGGTGCTGGGCCTGTGCCATTCCGTGCACTGGACGATGGTCGGGTTGTGCGAGTTGATCGGGGTCCCCTTCGAGGAGGTCGTCTACTGGTCAGCGGGGGTCAACCACCAGGCCTGGGTACTTCGGTGGGAACGCGCCGGTCAGAACCTGTATCCACTGCTGGACGAGCGCATCGCCGCCGATCCGGAGCTACGTCGGCGCGTCCGCGTGGATATGTACCGGCGCATCGGCTTCTACCCGACCGAGACCAGCGAGCACTCCAGCGAGTACGTGCCGTGGTACCTGCGCCACCCCGGGGAGGTCGAGCGACTGCGGCTCAACGTCGGGGAGTATGTCGGGATCAGCGAGGAGAACCTGGCGGAGTATGCGCGGGTTCGCGCCGAGCTCACACACTCCGACACCCTCGCCATCGACGCCAGCTCCACCGAGTACGCACCTCAGGTGATCCACTCGATGGAAACCGATACCGCCCGGGTGATCTCGGCCAACGTGGTCAACGACGGCCTGATCACCAATCTGCCCGACGGAGTGGCCGTGGAAGTGCCGACGCTCGTGGACACCCTCGGCGCCCATCCGATCAAGTTCGGCGATCTGCCGCCGCAGTGCGCCGCGCTCAACCGGTCATTCCTGGGACCGGTCGACCTCGCTGTGCGGGCCGCCGTCGACGGCGATCCCCGCCTGGTACCGGCTGCGGCAATGGTCGACCCCAATACGGCGGCGACCCTGACGCTCGACGAGATCTGGCAGCTCTGCGCCGACCTGACCATCGCGCACGGAAACCTCCTCCCGGAGGCGTTACGGGCCCCGGCCCAGCTCTAAGGCGACCAAGTACGCGTTTTTACTTGCGTACTCTTGCTCATTATGCGCACTTATGCGCATAATGAGTCGCATGTCGGCGACAACCATCGAGATCCAGTCCCAGCCAGCGCTTTGGCAGCAGGTAGCCAGCAACCCAGTCCCGGCGGAACTGTCCGCCCACGGCCGGCGGATGCTGGTGATCGGCTGCGGCACATCGGCGTTCGTCGCGATGGCCTATGCCGCCCTGCGTGAGCAGGCCGGCTACGGCGAGACCGACTGGGCCTACGGCTCCGAAGTGCCGCTCACCCGCCGCTACGACACCGTGATCGCGCTGACCCGATCCGGTACCACCACCGAGATCGTCGATGCCCTCCCCCAGATCGACGCAGAGACAAAGGTCGTCTTGACTGCGGTCGGCGGCGGTCCGTTGTCGGCATTGGTCGATCACGAGGTCCTCATCGATTTCGCCGACGAGGCCAGCGTCGTACAAACACGTTTCCCCACCACCTCTCTGGCACTGCTGCGACACGGCCTGGGCGAGGACCTGACCCGGGTGGTGGCCGAGGGTGAGCGCGCGGTTACCGACGAACTGCCGGTCGAACCCACTGCCTTCGAGCACTTCGTGTACCTCGGGACGAGCTGGTCGATCGGCCTCGCCTACGAGGCGGCGCTGAAGATGCGCGAGGCCGCGCAGGCGTGGAGCGAGTCCTATCCGGCAATGGATTACCGCCACGGCCCGATCGCGGTGGCGGGGCCGAACAGCCTGGTCTGGATGTTCGGCACGCCGCCTCCCGGGCTGGTCGCGCAGGTGCAGGCCACCGGCGCGACGGTCGTCACCAGCGATATCGATCCCCTTGCGCAACTCGTCCAGGCTCAGCGCTGCGCCGTCGCGGTGGCCGATGCCCGCGGACTCGACCCCGACCAGCCCCGCGGCCTGACGCGCTCGGTCGTACTCGCCCGCTGATTGCGCGAATGCGCACTATCTGTTGCTCGTTTATGTAAATACTGTGAACATATGCGTAACGCTCCATCCGGCTCGGACCGTTCAGTAGAGGAGTACCAACAGTGACTCACACACGTCTGTGGACCGCAGCGGTAGCAGTTCTCGCCTTCATCCTCGCCGCGTGCGGTGGAGGAGGTAGCTCCTCCGAGTCCAGCGGGCCCACCAAGATCGTGGTGTGGCACGGCTACCAGGACACCGAGGGTGACGCCTTCAAGGCCTTGATCGCGCAGTACAACAAGGAGCACACCGACGTCGAGGTCTCGGAGCTGTACTCCAGCAACGATCAGGTATTACAGAAGGTGCTGACCGCTGTCCGCGGGAACAGCGCACCGGACGTGGCCTACATGTTCGGCTCGTGGTCGCCGAACATCGCCAAGATCCCGCAGGTGGTCGACATGGCCAAGGAAGTATCCGACCCCGACTGGAAATGGGACGACTTCTATCAGTCCGAGCGGACCGCGGCCACCGTGGGCGACAAGATCGTCGGCGTGCCCGCCCTGGTCGACAACCTGGCGATCGTCTACAACAAGAAGCTGTTCGCCGACGCCGGCATCGAACCGCCGACGCCAACCTGGACCTGGGACGACTTCCGCTCCGCCGCTGCCAAGCTGACCGATGCATCAAAGGGCCAGTACGGCTGGCTGATTCCCGCCGACGGCAGCGAGGACACCGTCTGGCATTACCTGCCGATGCTGTGGGAGGCCGGCGGGAGCATCCTCAACTCCGACAACACCAAGGCGGCGTTCAATTCTGAAGCAGGCATCAAGGCGCTGACCGTGCTGCAGCAGATGGCGGTCAACGACAAGTCGCTGTACCTCGACACCACGAACGAGAACGGCCCCAAGCTGATGAACAGCGGCAAGATCGGCATGCTGGTCACCGGGCCGTGGGACCTGGCGTCGCTGTCGGATATCGAGTACGGCGTGCAGATCATGCCCACCTTCGCCGGCTCGAGCGGCGCGCACCAGACGATCTCCGGGCCCGACAACTGGGTGGTGTTCGACAACGGCGACAAGAAAAAGCAAGCGGCCATCGACTTCGTGAAATGGCTGACCGCGCCTGAGCAGGTCAAGTCCTTCTCGTTGGCCACCGGCGACCTGCCCACCCGCCTCTCGGTCGGCCAGGACAAGTCGGTGCTCGACCAGCTCAACCAGAAACTGCCCGGCAGCGCCACTTTCGTCGAGAATCTGTCCAACGTGAAAACCGTCAGGCCCACCGTCGAGCAGTACCCGGACATCTCCGAAGCCCTGGGTCAGGCGATCATGTCCGTCATGCTCGGTGAGGCGCAGCCAGCGGACGCCTTGGGCAAAGCAGCGCAGGCCACCGACGACGCGCTGGCCGGAAAGTAGAGCACACTATGCCAACCCAGCCATCGTTCCTCCGCCGCTTCGGCGACTCGGAGAGCGTGACGGGGTGGGTGCTGGCCAGTCCGGCGGTAATCCTCATCGGTGTCTTCGGGCTGCTTCCGGTGCTGATGTCGCTACAGCTGTCGTTCCAGCATTCCGATCTGCTCACCCCGGAGACGCCATGGGTCGGGCTGGACAACTACCGGAAGCTCGCCGACGATCCCGTGTTCACCCAGTCGATCAAGAACACCATCATTTATACGGCGCTCTTCGTGCCAGGCACCATGATCGTCGGGTTGTTGGTTGCCGCGGCGATGAACCGCTCAGTGCGCTTCATCTCGGTGTACCGGACCGCGGCGTACATCACGATGGCCGTGTCGACAATCTCTCAGGGCATCATCTTCCTCTGGCTGACCGATCGGGATTACGGCCTGGTGAACGCCGCACTCAACTCGGTGGGCATCCCGTCGCAGCCGTTCCTGGCCTCGCCGTCACAGGCCCTGTTCGTGATCGTGGCAATGACGATCTGGGGCTGGACGGGCTTCTCGGTGATCGTCTATCTGGCTGCGCTGCAAGGCGTTCCAGCCGAGCTCCATGAGGCAGCCGCGATCGACGGCGCCAGCGCGTTCACCCGGTTTCGCACCATCACGGTGCCGCTACTCGGGCCGGCGAATCTCTTCCTGCTGGTCTGGCTGACGATCAACGCACTGCAGCTGTTCGACGAGGTCTATGTCACCACCCGTGGCGGTCCACTGCGCGCCACGACGGTGATCGTCTACTACCTGTGGGATCGAGCCTTCATCCATTTCGACGCCGGCTATGCGGCGGCGATGGCCTATGCGCTGTTCGTCGTCATTCTGATCGTCACCGCGGTCCAGTTCCGGGTCGCCCGCCGATATGTGCACTACTCATGACCACCACCGAGCTCCCTGATGCCGAGATGACCGAGCCGCAAGCACAGTCGCCGCGCGGCCGTCGACAGTTCCGGCCGCCCTTCAGGCTTCCCTTCTCCGCCTGGCATCTCGTACTCGTCCCCATCGCGTTCCTTCTGATCGTTCCACTGCTGTGGATGCTCATCACGTCGCTGGAGACCCAGGGCGAGGCGAACCACTTTCCCCCGATTCTGTTCCCCGAACACCCGAAATTCGACAACTACTCCGAGGCATGGGCCGAGGCGCCGTTCGGGCACTTCTTCATCAACAGCGCGGTCGTCACACTGGTGGTGCTGATCAGCAATCTGATCATCTGCAGCCTGGCCGGTTACGCGTTCGCCCGGATCAGATTCCTCGGCCGCGGAGCGCTTTTCGTGACATTGATGGCCACTCTGATGGTGCCGTTCCAGGTAACCATGATTCCGGTGTTCCTGATCGTGAAATGGTTCGGCGAAAACGTCTGGGCAGGGCTCGGCATCGACCACATCGGCGCGCTGATGCTGCCCAACCTGGCGACGGCCTTCGGCATCTTCTTCCTTCGGCAGTTCTTCCTCACTGTCCCCGTGGAATTGGAGGAAGCTGCCAGGGTGGACGGTACCTCCCGGATCGGCGTGCTGTTCAAGATCGTGTTGCCGCTGTCGCTGCCCGCGCTGTCGACGCTGGCGGCACTGACAGTCCTGACGTCCTGGAATGACTTCCTGTGGCCGTTGATCGTCATCACCTCGCACGATCAGATGACGATTCCGTTGGGGCTCACCTACTTCCAAGGCGCGCATTTCGTGAAGTGGCCGCTGCTGATGGCGGCCAACGTGATGAGCCTGCTGCCGATGCTGCTGGTATTCATCGGCGCGCAAAAGTATTTCGTTCAATCAGTGGCCAGCACAGGCCTGAAGGGCTGACAGATGGCGCAAGTGGAGTTCTGTGATGTCACCCGTCGCTACCCGGGTGAGGACACGGCGGCGCTCAAGAACCTCAATCTGACGGTGGCCGACGGCGAATTCCTGATTCTGGTCGGGCCGTCGGGCTGCGGTAAGAGCACCGCACTGCGGCTCCTGGCCGGTTTGGACAAGCCGACCTCGGGAGAGATCAAAATCGCCGGAACTACCGTGAATCGGCTGGGACCTGGGCAGCGGGACATCGCCATGGTCTTCCAGAACTACGCGCTCTATCCGCATATGACGGTGTACGCGAACCTGGCCTACGGGCTGCGTCAGCGTAAGACGCCGAAGCGCGAGATCGAGCAGCGTGTCCGCGACACCGCAGCCCTGCTGGAGATCACCGATCTGCTGAAACGCAAACCCGGTCAGCTCTCCGGCGGCCAGCGCCAGCGCGTCGCGATGGGGCGCGCGTTGGTGCGTAAGCCGCAGGCGTTCCTGCTCGACGAACCACTGTCCAATCTCGACGCCAAGCTACGCACACAGGTCCGCGGCGATCTGCGGCGACTGCACCGCGAGATGCCCGTCACCTCCATCTACGTCACCCATGACCAGGTCGAGGCGATGACGCTCGGGGATCGGCTCTGTGTGATGTCGAAAGGTGAAGTGCAGCAGATCGGAACAACCGACGAGATCTACAACCGGCCGGCCAACACCTTCGTGGCGTCGTTCATGGGCAGCCCGCCGATGAGCATGATGTCCGGCACCATCCGCAACGGCACGCTGCACATCGCCGGAGCCGATATCGCCGTCGTCGCCGAGCCCGACGGCCCAGTCATCGTGGGTGTTCGGCCCGAACACGTTGAGGTACAACCGCTATCAGTGGAGAGCACCGTGCCCGCGAAGATCGATTTCTGCGAGCCGCTGGGCAGCCACGTTTTGGTCAACGCACTCGTCGACACCGCCGGGGCGGCGCCGGCCCGGGTCATCGCCCAGGCATCGCCGGACACCATGCTGCCCGCGGGTAGCACCGTCGGCCTCAAGTTGCGAGCGGACCGGACCTACCTCTTCGACGCCGAGACCGGCTCGGCTCAGCGTTCGCGCGAACGGATTTCACTCACATGACGCTATCGCGGTGCTGCAGCGATGACCTCGACACCGGCGGCCTCGGCCGCCGCCTGGAACTCAGGCTCGATACCCGAGTCGGTGACCAGGGTGTCGACCAGCTCAGGTCCGCAGATGCGGGCGAAGGTCACCTTCCCGATCTTGCTGCTGTCGGCGACGACGACGGTGCGGGCCGCCTGCCGGATGAAGGCCAGGTCGGTATGCGCCTCCATCTCGTCGTGGGTGGTGCAGCCCGCGCTCACCGTGAAGCCGTCGGTACCGACGAATGCCACGTTGAGGTGGTACTGCGCGATCATCTGTTCGGCAGCGGGCCCGACGAGCTCGTACGAGGCGTGCCTGGCGTTTCCGCCCACGACCACCAGGCGAATGTTGGGCCGCGAGACCAGTTCAGCGGCGATATTGAGCGCGTTGGTGACGATCGTGAGGTCGCGCCGATCGGCCAGCGCGCGGGCCACCTCGGTGGCGGTCGTCCCGCCGGTCAGGCCGACCACCTCGCCGTCGGAGATCAGCGCGGCCGCGGCCAGGCCGATGGCCCGTTTCTGCCGCAGCTGTCGCGACGCCTTGTAGCGGATCGGCATCTCCATACCGCCCGGGTTGGGCAGCGCGCCGCCGTGCGTCCGGCGAATCAGGCCCTGCTCGTGCAGAGCCTGAAGATCTCGGCGGATCGTCGCGCCCGAGACCCCGAACTCCTGGGCCAGCCGGGGAACGTCGACACTTCCGCTCTCGACCACGCGGTCGAGAATCTCGCCAAGGCGCTCTGCTTTCACACGAGCAGTCTAGGTGCTCATTCACGTCTATATGAACAGATACGCGCATCGAGTTATGTGAGGTTGGTGGCATGACACATCCCCTGGACATCGTCGTCCACCGAGGCGGCGGGCCGCATCCCGGTGGCGTCACCTCGGTGTGCTCGGCGCACCCACTAGTCATCGAGGCAGCCCTTGAACAGGCCAAAGACGGTGAACACGCGGTCCTGATCGAGGCCACTTCCAACCAGGTGGACCAGTTCGGCGGCTATACAGGCATGCGCCCGGCGGACTTTCGCAACCTGGTCGAGCAGATTGCGCATCGTGTCGGGTTTCCCGTCGAGCGGATTGTTCTCGGCGGGGATCACCTCGGCCCGAACCGGTGGCGCGAACTGCCCGCCGAGGTGGCGATGGGCCACGTCGACGAACTGGTGCGCAGCTACGTCGCCGCCGGCTATACCAAGCTGCACCTGGATTGCAGCTACCCCTGCGCCGACGACGAGGGGCCGCTGACCGATGACCTGGTCGCGGCTCGCGCCACCCGGATGCTCGCCGTCGCGGAGGCGGAGGCGGCCCGAGTCGGCCTGACCGGCCGACTGCGCTATGTCATCGGGACGGAGGTGCCCACCCCGGGCGGCGCGGCGCACCACATCGACGAACTCGCCGCCACCACCGCCGAGCATGCGCGGGTGACGCTGGATGCGCATCGGAAGGCGTTCGGCCGCGCCGGTTTGGACCACGTGTGGCCTCAAGTGATGGCGCTGGTGGTGCAGCCCGGCGTCGAATTCGACCACTGGCGGGTGGTCGACTACCACCGCGAGGGAACCGAGGACCTGCGCACCGCGCTCGACGACGAACCGACGATGACTTTCGAAGCCCATTCCACCGACTACCAGAACCCGGCCGCGCTGGCGACGCTGGTCGCCGACGGCTGGCGGGTCCTCAAAGTTGGTCCCGGCTTGACCTTCGCGATGCGGGAGGCGTTGTTCGCGCTGGCCGCCATCGAATCGGAAATTGTTGCACCACTTGAGTGTTCGAATCTATCCGCGGTGGTGGAACGGCGGATGCTCGCGTCCCCGGAGCATTGGGAGCGCTATTACCCCGGCTCGCTACAGGATCGTGCCATCGCCCGGCGGTACAGCTACAGCGACCGGGTGCGCTATTACTGGGCCGATCGCGAGATCGACGACGCCGTCAGCGTTCTGTTGAAAAACCTAAGTGCGCAAGGCATTCCGGAGCCGATGCTGAGCGCCTATCTGCCTGAGCAGTATGAGCGGGTGCGCACCGGGTTGATCACCGCCGACCCAAGAGCGCTGGTCATCGACCGGATCGCAGGCGTCCTGCGGATATACGCGCAAGCCTGTGCGCCGCACGAAAGTCTGGTCGGCGCGTGCCGATAGCGCGGACCGGCGAGCTGGTCACGGCCGCCTACCAGGCCGGCTCCGGCATCGTCGCTTTCAACGTCATCACCCTCGAGCATGCCGAGGCGATCGCTGCCGGCGCGGAGGCGGCGGGAAGCCCGGTGATCATGCAGATCAGTGAGAACGCCGTGAAGTTCCACGGCGGACGTCCGGGGCCCATCAGCGCCGCGACGCTGGCGGTGGCCGCGCAAGCGTCGACGCCGGTGTCGGTGCATTTCGACCACGTCGAAGACGTCGCACTCCTTCATGCCGCGCCAGGCGCGGGCGTGAGCTCGGTGATGTTCGACGCCTCGCTGCTCGAGTACGCCGGCAATCTGGCCGCGACCCGTGCGGCCGCGCAGTGGGCACACGCACACGGATTGTTCCTGGAAGCCGAACTCGGCGAGGTCGGCGGCAAGGACGGTGCCCACGCCCCTGGTGTGCGGACCGACCCCGGTGCCGCGGCGGAGTTCGTCGCAGCCACCGGAGTGGATGCGCTGGCGGTGGCCGTCGGTAGCTCGCATGCCATGTCGACCCGCACCGCCACTGTGGATTTCGACCTGATCGAGCGCTTACGCGCAGTGGTCCCGGTGCCGCTGGTGTTGCACGGTTCCTCGGGCGTGACCGACGAAGACCTCCGTACCGCAGTCCGTGCCGGGATCACCAAGATCAACGTGGGCACCCTGCTCAACGTCGCGTTCACCGGCCAGGTGCGCGGCTACCTCACGGCCGACGCTGCGGTGTCTGATCCACGCCACTACCTGGGGCCGGCCCGCACAGCCGTAGCGGACGCGGTGGCCGCCACCCTCACGAGTCTGCGTCATCCGGCGGTTCCACCGGCGGCGGCAGCGGAGGCGAATTCCTGAGCCAGTCCTTGAGCCGGAACAGCTGGCTGAGGACCAGACCGACACCGAGCAAGGCCACTATGCCGACGATGACATAAGTCCACATACATTCTCCCAGCGCGAGGTGACGCAACCGACCCTATGCTGCGTGGATGCTGGTTCCTGACGGCTTCGTGGTCCCGTGTGAACTGCGCACCCAATGGTTCCGGCTCGAACCGCTCGGGCCGCACCACAACGAGTCCGACCATGCCGCGTGGATGTCGAGCATCAAGCTTCTGCAGGGCACTCCCGGTTTCGCGGGCCACGACTGGCCCCCGGACGAGGGGCTACCCATCCCGAGACCCGCCGACCCGCCCGGCGCCGGCTACGCGGGCTAGCTGAGCCCGTAGCGTGGAGGGCGTGGCCGAACTCAACAGCGACGGCAGAATCCGAGTCCCCGCCGACCTGGACGCCGTGACGTCGGTCGGCGCAGAAGATCACTCCGGGATCGACCCGAATGCCATCGAGCGGATCTGGCAGGCGACGCGGTACTGGTATCAGGCGGGCATGCACCCTGCGATCCAGGTGTGTCTGCGCCACCACGGGCGGGTGGTGCTGAACCGGGCCATCGGCCACGGCTGGGGCAATGGGCCCGACGATCCGCCCGATGCCGAGAAGATCCCGGTCACTCCCGAGACACCGTTCTGCGTGTACTCCGCGGCCAAGGCGATGACGACGACACTGGTCCACCTCTTGGTCGAGCGTGGGGTGTTCTCCCTGGACGACCGCGTGTGCGACTACCTGCCCAGCTACACCAGCCACGGCAAGGACCGCACCACCATCCGCCATGTGATGACCCATAGCGCCGGCGTGCCCTTCGCGCTCGGCCCGAAGCCCGACCTTCGGCGCATGAACGACAGCGACTATGCCCGCGAGATGCTGGGCAATCTGCGCACCGTCTACCCGCCGGGACTTGTGCACATGTACCACGCACTGACCTGGGGCCCGTTGACCCGCGAGATCGTCTCCGCTGCGACGGGCAAGAACATCCGCGACGTGCTGGCCGAGGAGATCCTGGACCCACTCGGATTCCGTTGGACGAATTACGGTGTTGCACCACAAGATGTTCCGCTCGTGGCCCCCAGCCATGCCACCGGTAAGCCTCTGCCCGCGCCGATCGCTGCCGCGTTCAAGCTGGCCGTCGGCGGCACCACCCAGCAGATCATCCCGTTCACCAACACCCCGCAGTTCCTCACCAGCGTCGTACCGTCCTCCAGCACGGTGTCGACGGCCGACGAGCTATCGCGGTTCGCCGAAATGCTGCGCCGCGGCGGCGAACTCGACGGTGTGCGAGTCATGAAGCCCGAGACCCTCTACGCGGCGACGCGGCCGGTTCGACGTCTGCGACCCGATATCGCAACCGGGCTGATGCCGATGCGCTGGGGTACCGGATACATGCTGGGGTCGAAGCGATTTGGCCCCTTCGGCCGCGGCGAGCCGGCAGCCTTCGGCCACACCGGCCTCGTCGACATCGCCGTCTGGGCCGATCCGGAACGCGGTCTCGCCGCTGGAGTGGTCAGCAGCGGCAAGCCCGGCGGTCATCGCGAAGCGAAGCGCTACCCCGAGCTACTGGACACCATCGCCCGCGAGATCCCCCACTAGGCAACACTATTGACCTAAATGGCTATCGGCGAGAATGGCGGTGGGTCGCCGGGCGCTGCGGCCGCGATCAGGGCGGCGTTGAGTGCGCGTTCGGCTCCGATGCGGTACGCGTGGCCTTGGGCTCGGGTGCGTTTTCGTTTTGTCCTCGGCGCGCCGCAGCCGGGCGGTCGTGTGGGTGGTGCGCCGCGTGGTGGCGATGCGGTGGTGGCAGTGTTCCAGCCCGGAAACAGCAGGGAGCTAACGGGTTTAGTGGTGTAGGTCGTGCCGGTGGGACTGGTGACGGTGACGGTACCGTCGGGGGATTGGTGGTCGGCCCAGTCACCGGTCCACCAAGTTTTGAGGTTGTGGTGTTTTCGGCAGTAGCACTTAACATCGCCGGGGTGGGTGGCCCCATAGGGCCAGGGCACGGTGTGGTCGATGTCGGCGCGGTCGGCGGGGAGGTCGCAGCCGGGGAACCGACAGGTCATATCGCGCATACGGACGAACTCGGCCAGTCGCGCCGAAGGCGTATAGCGGGGTTCGGGATCGACTCCGGGCTCGCGGACGACCGTTACCTGTGCTCCGTTGCGGATCAGTTCGGCCAATAGCGCGGCGGGCACGATCGGCCCGCCCAGGATGACTCCGGCACCGGGGCGGCATGGCCGGGCCGGCTTCGGTGCCGGGGTGGCGCGGGCGCGGGCGGCAGGGAGGTCAAGATCTGATGCGACCGCATGTTTGGGCAAGGGAAGCGGCGCAGACACCGGGATGGGCTTGGCGGCCGGGCGGCGCGCCTCCGCAGTGAACGCCGGCGCAGGTTCAGGCGTGGGAACCGGATCGGGTCCGAATTCGGGTGCGGGGGTGTGACCGGGGTATTCGCCGTGAATACGGGGCTCGGGTGCGGCGGTCAGCGCCGAGGGGTCGGCGACGATGTGGATGTGCACGTTCGAGGCGCGGCCGTCGTCGGGGTTGGCCGGGCATTCCACGACGCCGCAGAGGCAGTCCAGGTGATCGGAGCCGAACGCTAAGGCGCCCAGCGCGTCAGCGCGGCGTTGCCCCATCGTGCGGGGATCGTCTCCGCACACACTGTGTGCCATCAGGTTCAGCCGTTTCTTCAGCGCAGTGGCGTCGGTGGCCAGCAGCCGGCCATAGATCGCAGCGGTGCCGGTGTCATCGTCGCGGTCACCGATGACGACATCACGTCTGCGGGCGGCCTGCTGCAGTCGGCGCACCGCGTGTGGATCGTGCCGTTCGATGAGCAGGTCGATGGCCTGTTCGAGCTTCTTGCCCGAGAGTGGACCCCAACCGATGACGTCCTCAGCAAGGGCGGCGTCGAGCAGATCTAACACGTCTTCGTCGACGAGCAGGGTGCGCCACATCAGGGTGCTGACCATCGTCAACGGGATCGACCCGGCCAGGAACAGGGCGTTGATCGCCGGCAGCCGCCCTCGGAGCAGGCCCGCGAGTTTGAGCTGTGTGATCGCCCGGCCGTGCCCGATGTTCAAGGCGACGGCGACCTCAGCAGCCGCGGAGTCCGTCGGGTCGCACGCCCACAGATTGCGCTCGTCGTCGGGATCTCCGCAGCGGCGTCGGACCAACTCGTCGATCGCCGCCAACCGCCGCGCATCCGCAGCCGCGGAGGCGCGCGCCCAGCCCGCGATCGCCTCGACCAGCGCAGCATCAGAGACCGCGAACAGCTCCGCAGGCTCCGGAAACGAATCGTCGAACATGTGTTCGATACTGCCAGAACGGTGTGACGGAAATGCCCATCTACGGACTACATAACGAGATGAATATAGAGACTCCTGCGGGTGGCAGCATCGACCCCGCGGCCGAATAACGGCCATCTGGCGGGATCCGACTTGTTAGATGATCGAATAGCATTGCTACAGAGGATGTTTGACTTGTGCCACCACCGGACGGCTCGTGGTCAACCAAAAATGCCCCGCCTGTGAGGTCGCTGTGAGTTGCTTTGGGACACCGCTCGGATCGCCACTACATAGCCTCTGTGATATAGATACGTCGTGGAAAAGTCCGTCCTCGCCAGTGGCGCCAGCGACTGCGTCGGCGACCTGCTTGACCAGGCACTCGACCTCACCGCACGGTTCTTGACCGACCGAACGGACCTGGGCGCATCGGCCGCTTTCGCGATGAACCGGGTCAACCGGGAAGGTCCCATCCGGCTCACGGCTCTGGCCGCGAAAGAAGGTGTCAGCCAGCCGTCCATGACCCAGTTGATCCAGCGCCTCGAGCGCCAGGATCTGGTTGCCAGGTTCGCTGATCCCGACGATGGGCGCGCCTGCCTCATCGGGATCACCCCTCGCGGCCAGGCGTTACTCGACGACAGAAAGCGACTTCGTCGAGAACGCCTGGCGGAGTTGATGTCGACACTGAGTCCGGAAGACGCGCACACATTGTGGCTTTCGTCCCAGGTCGCATTTCCGATTTTGGATCGGCTTGTTGAAAACGCCGACGGTTCGCTGGCCGCAGCCGGCCGGGAAGAATGAGAATGAAAAGAATTCACGTGGGTCGCGGGTTGAAAAAGGTGTGGATCCCGCTGGTCCTCATCGTGGTCCTGGCCATCTCGGGCCTGGTGGTGTCCCGGCTGCACAAGATGTTCGCGTCCGAGGACCTCAACCCCAACGCCGGCAAGGGCATCGAGATTGTCCAGTTCAATCCGAAGATCCTGGTGTACGACGTGGACGGGTCACCGGGATCCACCGCTCAGATCAGTTATTTCGATCCGGACGCCAACGTCCACTACGTCACCGTTCCGCTGCCCTGGTCTGTCACCTTGTCGACGACATTGCCGACGGTCAGCGCCAGCCTGATGGCTCAAACCGATGGCGATCAGATCCACTGCAAGGTGACCGTGAACGGCGCCGTACGTGAGGAGCAATCAGCCGATGGCATCAACGCCCAGACCTACTGCCTGGTGAAGTCCGCATGACCCACGCCACGCCCCCCGACACCGAGACGGCCGCGAGCCCCGCTCGGCAGAAGCGCCCCGTCTTCCCCCACCTGCTTCGCATCCTGGCGGTGCCGATCATCTTGTTCTGGGTGGCCATCGCGGTCATCGTGAACGTGGCCGCACCCCAGCTGGAAGTGGTCGGTGAGCTGCACTCTGCGCCGATGGCGCCGGAGGATGCGCCGTCGATGCAGGCGATGAAGCTGATGGGCGCGAACTTCAAGGAGTTCAACTCCAACAGCACGATCATGATCGTCATCGAGGGCGACAAACCGCTGGGCCCCGACGCCCACGACTACTACAACGAGATCATCCGCAAGCTCCAGCAGGATCCCGAACACTTCCAGCACATCCAGGACTTCTGGGGCGACACGCTGACCGCGGCAGGCGCGCAGAGCGCCGACGGCAAGGCGTCGTACGTGATGATCAACCTGGCCGGCGAACAGGGCCAAACCCTGGCCAACGAAGGCGTCGACGCGGCTCGTAAAGCGATCGAGGCCACCAAGGCCCCGCCGGGCGTTCAGGCGTACGTCGCGGGCCCGGCCGCGCTGACCGACGATCTGCACGTCATCGGCAACGCGAGCCTGGCTGAGATCACGTTGATCACGCTCGTCGCGATCGCGGTGATGCTGCTGGTCGTCTACCGCTCGATCAGAACCACGCTGGTCCAGTTGTTCTTGACGTTCCTCGCGCTGCTGACCGCGCGTGGAGTCATCTCCGTGCTGGCCATCAACAACGTGTTCGGCCTGACGACGTTCGCCGGCAACATCCTGACGATGCTGGCGATCGCCGCCGCCACCGACTACGGCATCTTCATCTTCGGCCGCTACCGCGAAGACCGCGGTATGGGGTTGGACAAAGACGATTCCTACTACGCCACCTTCAAGTCCGTCGCCCCCGTCATCGTGGGGTCGGGCCTGACCATCGCCGGGGCGACATACTGCCTCAGCTTCGCGCGACTGCCGTACTTCAGCACCATGGGCGCTCCGGTCGCGATCGGCATGGTCGTGGTGGTGGCGATCGCGGTCACGCTCGGACCGGCCGTGCTGTACCTCGGCAGCCGCGTCGGGATGTACGAGTCCAAGCGACCACCCCAGAGCAGATTCTGGCGGAAGGTCGGCACCGCGGTAGTACGTTGGCCCGCACCGATTTTCGTGGCGAGCCTGTTCGTCGTGCTGATCGGCGTCGTGGCCATTCCCGGGTACAAGCCGGCCTACAACGACCGTTACTATCTGCCCGACGACGCCCCGGTGAACGTCGGATTCGCTGCCGCTGACCGGCATTTCAGCCAAGCCCGGATGAACCCCGACATCCTGATGGTCGAGGCCGACCACGACATGCGCAATCCGGCCGACATGCTGGTGCTCAACGCGGTGGCCCGCAACGTCATGCACACCCAGGGCATCGCGATGGTGCAGAACATCACCAGGCCGCTCGGAATCCCGATTCAGCACAGCTCAATTCCGTTCCAGACGAGCATCTCGGGCCAGACCACCAATATGAATCTGCCCTTCCAGCGCGCTCAGCTCGAAGACACCAAGAGGATGGTCGACGCGACGAATGTCTCGATCGACATCCTGGAAAAGCAGTACCAACTCTCCCTCGAACAAACGAAGCTCACGCAGGACTCGGCGGCCAAGTCACAGGCCCTGCTCGACACGACCAAACAGCTGCGCGACCACATCGCGGACTTCGATGATCAGTTCCGGCCTCTGCGTAACTACTTCTACTGGGAACCGCACTGTTTCGACATCCCCCTGTGCAACGCGGCGAAGTCTCTTTTCGATTCGCTCGACGGCATCGACGAGGTGACCGATCAGACCGAAGGGGTGCAGGGCAACACCGATCAGCTGGCGGATCTCGCCCCGAAGTTGACCGCACTCCTGCCGCAGACCATCGCGTCGATGAAGGCCAGCAGGGACCTGTCGCTGGCGTCCTACAACAACCAGAAGGCGTTGCTCGACCAGATGCAGGCGTCCAACGACACCGCGCTGGCGATGGGCACCGCGTTCGACAACGCCAAGAACGACGACCTGTTCTATCTGCCGCCGGAGGCGTTCACGAACCCCGACTTCTTGCGCGGCGTCAAGATGTTCATGTCGCCGGATGGCAAGTCGGCGCGCATGTTCATCACTCACGAGACCGACCCGGCGACGACGGAGGGTATCGCCCGGGTCGACAACGAACGGCAGGCCGCGCAAGAGGCCTTGAAGATGTCGTCGTTGTCGAACGCCAAGATCTACCTCGGCGGCGTGGCCGCCACCTACAAGGACATGGCGGACGGCGCCAAGTACGACCTGTTGATTGCCGTGGTGTCGGCGTTGACGTTGATCTTCGTGATCATGCTGATCCTCACCCGCAGCGCAGTGGCGGCGTTGACCATCGTGTTGACGGCCGGAAGCTCGATCGCGGCGTCATTCGGTATCTCAGTGCTGTTGTGGCAGGACCTCTTCGGCATCCAGGTGCACTGGCTGGTCATGTTGATGTCGGTGATCATCCTGTTGGCGGTCGGGTCTGACTACAACCTGCTGCTGGTGTCGCGGTTCAAGGACGAGATCCACGCCGGACTCAAGACCGGCATCATCCGGTCGATGGCCGGCACCGGCGGTGTCGTGACGTCCGCGGGTCTGGTGTTCGCCGCGACCATGGCGGCGATGATGTTCAGCCAGCTGACCGTGCTGGCCCAGATGGGCTCCACGATCGCAATCGGCCTGTTGGTCGATACGCTGATCGTGCGGTCGCTGCTGATGCCGTCCATCGCCACCCTGCTCGGCCGGTGGTTCTGGTGGCCGCTGGTGGTCTACCCGCGCGGCGACCACCACTTCAGCCACCTCAAGCCGAAGGCGGAGCCGGAAACCCCGTCCGAGGACACCGACGCCCTGGCCGTGCAGTCGCCGAAGTAGCTGCCATTCGGCTGATTAACATGCAGGGATGGCCAAACTCGAGCTGTCCCGCACCCTGACGATCAGCCCGGACGAGGCGTGGGAGCACGTGTCGGACCTGTCGTCGCTCGGCGACTGGCTGGAGATGCACCAAGGTTGGCGCGGTGAGGTGCCCGAGGAGTTGTCGGTCGGCACGAAGGTGGTCGGTGTGGCCGGGGCCAAAGGCCTGCGCAACCGCGTGACGTGGACGGTCAAGGAGTTCGACCCCCCGAAGCTGGTCGGGATCACCGGCGAGGGGGTCGGCGGCACCAGGTACGCGCTGAAGATGACGGTCGCACCCTCCTCGGAGGGCTGCGAATTCACCGTCAAGATCGACCTGGGTGGCCGGCCGCTGTTCGGCCCGGTCGGAATTGCCGCGGCGCGTGCGGTGAAGGGTGATATCGAGCGGTCGATCAAGAAGTTCGAGGAGCTCTACGCCTGAACACCGCTAGAGCCGCTTTTCGCCCCAGCCCCGCTCGCTGTTCCGGTCAACCCGCGATGCGGACGGCGTGTGCTGACACCTTGCCGGTGGGGTGCAGACTGACCTGCTGCCCACAGTCGGGGCAGCGGTAGCGGACGAAGCATCCCGGCGGGGCGTCCACCGTATGTCCCGATCGTGCGCAGTGCCGGTGGGTCAGCGCCCACGCAGCGTCAGCCTTGGCTTCGGCGTGCACCTTCTCTTCGTCGTCGAGATGGTCGGCAATCCAGTGACCGTCATCGCCGTAGATCAGGCCGACTCCGGCTCGCTGGTAAGCCGCCATTCGCCGGCTGTGGGTGCTCTCTTGGGTCTGCTCAACGTCAAACAAATCGGTCATCAGTCCTCCTTCCTTTTCGGTGGTACACACCGAGGCTGGAGAGCGGCTGTGGATGCTTCAGGCGGCGCGGCGGGTCAAGACGCGCGGTTCACCGTCGGTGATGGCGATCGTGTGTTCGCTATGGGCGGTCCGCGACCCGTCGGCCGAGCGGATGGTCCAGCCGTCCGGGTCGTAGACGATCCGGTCGGTGCTGCGGGCGAACCACGGCTCGAGTGCCAGCGTCAGACCGGGCCGCAGTTTGAGGCCCCGACCGGCCCGCCCTTTGTTGGACACGTGCGGATCCTCGTGCATCGTCCGGCCGAGACCGTGCCCGCCGAATTCGGTGTTCACCGGGTAGCCGTACTCGGCGGCGATCGCGCCGATGGCCGCCGAAATGTCGCCGAGCCGCCGGCCGGAGCGCGCGGCGTCGATGCCGGCGGCGAGTGCGCGTTCGGTGGCTTCGATCAGTCGCAGATCCTCAGCTCGCGGCGAGCCGACTACCAGGCTGCGCGCCGAGTCGGCCACCCAGCCGTCGATCGACACCGCGATGTCCATGCTCAGCAGGTCTCCATCGCGCAGGACGTAGTCATGCGGGAGTCCGTGCAGCACCGCATCATTGACGGACAGGCAGATGACGTTGCGGAACGGCCCGCGGCCGAACGACGGCGCATAGTCCCAGTAGCAGGACTGCGCCCCGCGCTCCTTGATCAACTGCCGGGCACGGTGTTCGAGATCGAGCAGATTCACCCCGACCTGGGCCCGCGCGTGCAGGTCATCGAGCAAATCCGCGATGAAAGCCCCGGTGGTGGCCATCGCCTCGATCTCCTGTGGCGTCTTCAACTCCAACACGCGCTCACCTTGAACTTTCTTGTCAACAATCCGGTATAGAAATACCAGACTAGAGCACGCCTCGGTATTTTCATACCGAGCATGAGTATCCTTGCGCCATGGTGCGATCCCCCCTGACGCCGCAGCAGCTCGCGGCCGGCAAGCGACTCGGTGCCTATCTGCGGCAGGCACGTGGCGACCGCAAGCCGGCCGAAGTGGCGCAGGCCGCGTCGATTTCGCCCGAGACCCTGCGCAAGATCGAGACCGGACGCCTGGCCACCCCTGCCTTCACGACCGTCGCCGCACTCGCGTCCGTGTTGAAAGTCCCGCTGGAAGACCTTGCCCAGGTCTGCATGCCCGATCTGAACCTGCCCAAGACCGGCTAGAGCACCACCGCGGCCGATTCCCGTCACGCGAATCCATCCGAAGGAGCTTCGCCCAAACGACCTCGTCCGCCCCGGTCAGCAAGCCAGAACTCCTCACCGTGATCGAGCACACCGACGCCAAGCTTGTCCGCGACCTTGAACGAGTGCCCGCGGCATGTGCTCGTGAGGCTTCCTTGCCGGGGCACAAGTCAGGCACGACGATGAGTCCCGCGGATCTCGTTGCCTACTTGGTGGGATGGAATGAGCTGGTCTTATCGTGGTTCGAACAGCGCGCTAGGGGTGAAGAGCCCGAGTTCCCGGCTCCGGGGTTTCGATGGAATCAACTCGGCGATCTCGCGCAGAAGTTCTACGGCGACTGAACTGTGTGGCGCCAACTGGTACGAGAAGTACACCGCCGGACGGATGATCCAGTTCAACACAGCCTCTCCGTACAAGAACGCTCGAAGTGGCATCCGGGCCTGGCTGAGAGAACCAGTCGACGCCGCCCTTGCAACCCACACCGTCGATGCCGTTCTGGCTGCGGTGACCGTGGACGGCGACACCCCCACACAAGAGAGCGACGCCCGGTGAGCGTGCCCGACCGCGATCGGCCATTGCACACCCCTCAGAGCGCGAACTGATCCTCGACGATGCCGAGCCACACCTGGGCAGAGTCGATGGCGACCTTCTCACTGATGAAGGCGTGCTGGGTGCCGGTGAAGATGTCGCGGAAGGCGCGCTCGAATCGACTGCCCTCCCGGATCGCGGTGGTGCCCGCGGCCAGATGCGCCCACTGCGCGCACTCCCGAGCCACGTCGGTGGCGTATACCGCGGCCACCCGCATATCGGCACGCATCGCCGGTGTCAGCTCGTCCCCCTCGGCGACGGCAGCCTCGGCCGTGCTGAAGGCATCGAGCACCAACAGCCGGGCCGCCCGCCAGGCGGCGACATGATGGGCCAGCGACCGCTGGAAGGTGGGGCGGCTGGCCAGCGAATCCCCCACGTCCGACATCCGGTATTTGGTGGCGGCCAGCTCTTCGACGTCGTCGAGCATGCTCTTGGCGACCCCGAGCGCCCAGGCCGCGTGCCCGGCTGCGGTCACGGGCATCATGCCCATCCGGCCGGCCGGTGAGGTGCCGCGCAGCGGCTCCCGGCTGAACAGGCGGAACGTACGGTAGGCGGGGACGAAGACGTCGGCGACGTTGTAGTCGAAGGAGCCGGTCCCCTTCAGGCCCTGCACATGCCAACCGTCGGTGAAAGTGACCTCGGCTCTTGGCATGATCGCCACCATCAGCTCGGGGATGCCCTCGCTGATCCAGCGCATCTCACCGTTGTCCAGCGGGATGAACCCGGCGGCGATGTACTGCGCGTGCCCTGTTCCGGAACCGAAATTCCAGGCGCCGGTCAGCCGGTAGCCCCCGTCGACCACCACGCCCTGACCGTTCGGGGCGAACTGTCCACCCATCGTCACGTGGTTTCCGTTGTCGGTGAACACCTCGGCAAAACCCTCGTCGGGCAGATAACTGGCCGCGGCGAACGACGACGGCAAGTTGGCGATGCCGGTCCAGCCGAATGAACCGTCCTGCCAAGCCATTTCGAGCCACGCTTCGATCATCTCGGCGAACGACGGGTCGGCCCCGCCGGCAATGGCAGGGTTGCAGGCCGTCATCAACCCGTTCGACCACATCTCGTCCACGATCGGCGTCGACAACGAGCGCTGCCGCTCAGATTCGGCAGCCTCAGCGCGCACCAGGTCGCGCATATCCCGCGCCCGTTGCACAACCGATTCCCGGGTCTGCGTCAATTGCCCCGTCACGGCCATCACGGCCCCTTTCGCTTCACTGCGTAGCGTAATTGGATAACGTCGATACTGACAGGCTTTGCACCCAGCCGGCAGGCGATTGCCGCAACCGTGCCGGAGGCGACCGCCGAATCTGACAAGCACCCTGTTCAGCGGCTGTTTATCGCGACGTCACGCGATTAGCTTTCCGCCGTACTGGCAAGTAATCTTGCCCGCGGTTCGACGTCGAGCGTCGGAAAAAATCTAGGACACAACATGCCAAGCCAGACCATCTGCCGCCGGGTACCCGCATCGTCATTCGGTGACCGTCGCAAGCGGACCATCCGCCCCTTCGTTCCCCGGCTGACCATCGGCCAGAGCTACGACATCGAAATCAGCCGCGAAGACGGCCGGTGGTTGATCCGGATCCCTGAGATCGACGCCACGACGTACGCCATGCGCCGGACCACGGTCGGTGCAGCGGCTCGCGAATGCATCGCCACCCGCACGGGAATTCCGATCGGCTACATCGCCGTTCGCGTGAGCAACTGATCAGTCGGGCACCTCGCTCGAATCGACGGGCATCGACACCCACTGCATCATTCGCATCCTTCGCGCGCTCCCAGTTTCCTCGCGTAGGAAGGAGACATGCGGATCATCACTGTCGAAGAACACTTCCACCATCCCGGTGCGGTGGCTCGCGTGCTCGAGCTCGCCGGCCCGGGACCTGTCGTTCCTGACGACGGTTACGGCGGCTTCCTGCAGAGCTTCATGCCGGACCAGGACAGCGCCGAACGTCTCGGCGGCAAGCGGTTGGCCCACATGGACGAGGTCGGCATCGACATCCAGGTGGTGTCCCACGGGGCGAACAGCCCGGGCAATCTCAACCATGCCGAAGCGGTCGAGCTGTGCAAGAAAGTCAATGACTCACTTGCACAGCAGATTTCGGAGCACCCCACCAGGTTTCGCGGATTCGCCACCCTGCCGCTGTACGACCCGGTGGCGGCGGCAGACGAACTGAAGCGCTGCGTCGACGAGCTCGGCTTCGTCGGCGCCCTCACGGCGGGCAACTGCGGCGGCCTGTTCCTCGACCACGAACGGTTCGAACCGGTGCTGGCCGCCGCCGAACGCGTCGACCTGCCCATCTACGTCCACCCCGGGATGCCCGAGAGCGCGGTGTCGCTGCCGTACTACTCCGGAAAGTGGCCGGCCGCAGCACATTTCCTGTTCGCTGGACCGGCGTTCGGGTGGCATGCCGAAGCGGGCATCCATATCCTGCGGCTCATCCTGTCCGGGGCGCTGGATCGGCATCCGAATCTGAAACTGCTCAGCGGCCACTGGGGTGAACTGATCGCGGGCTGGCTCGACCGGATCGACGAGGTCTTAGGCTGGGCTTCACTGGAGCTGGATCGCACACCCAGCGCCTACTACCGCGAGCAGGTCTGGGCGACGCCGTCGGGGATGTACAACCAGAACCAGCTCAACTACCTGGTCGCCGAGATCGGCGCCGAGCGGATCATCCACTCCGAGGATTTCCCGTACGTCGTGCGCGACAACGTCTCGGATTTCCTCGAGCAGGCCGACCTGACGGACGATCAGCGCCACGCCATCGGGCATGGCAATGCCGAGAAAGTGCTGAAACTGTAGATGCGCTACCTCATCATCGGCGCCGGTGCGGTCGGCGGCACGATCGGCGCGCGGCTGGCCCAGAGCGGTCACGACGTACTGCTGGTCGCCCGGGGCGAGCATCTGGCCGCGTTGACATCGAACGGGCTGCGGCTGATCACGCCGAACGGCACTCTCACGCAGGCGATCCCGGCCGTGTCCGGCCCGACCGAGGCCGGCGAGCTGCGACCGGACGACGTGCTGATCCTGACGGTGAAATCGCAGGACACCATCGCCGCGCTGACGCAGTGGGCCGCTGCCCCGGTCGCCGGCGGGGGCGAGGCCGGTGACCGGCTTCCCGTCGTCTGTGCCCAGAACGGTGTGGAGAACGAACGCGTCGCGCAGCGACTTTTCCGGACCGTGTACGGGCTGTGCGTGTGGCTGCCTGCCACGCATCTGGAGCCAGGCGTGGTCATCTCCCATACGGCCCCGCGCAGCGGCATCCTGACACTGGGGCGCTACCCGTACGGTGTCGACCCGGTGGTGACCGAGATCGGCGCCGCATTGCGCCGCAGCATGTTCGACGCGCCCGTCATCGCCGACGTGATGCGCTGGAAGTACGGCAAATTGCTGATGAACCTCGGCAACGCAGTGGACGCCGTGCTCGACAAGCGGGATCCCGCCGCCGCCGAGGTCAGCGCGGCCGTGCGGAGGGCCTGCCGGTTGGAGGCCGAACGCGTGCTGGCGGCCGCGCAGATCGCCTACAACAGCGACGATGAGCGGCGCGTACTGCAGGGCGACCGGATGGACATGCAGACCATCGAAGGCGTCGGGCGGGTCGGCGGGTCGACCTGGCAGAGCCTGGCCCGCGGCGCCGGGTCGGTCGAGGCCGACTACCTCAACGGCGAGATCGCACTGCTCGGCCGGCTGCACGGCGTGCCGACCCCGGTCAACGATCTGATGCAACGACTGGTCGCCGAATTCGCCAGGGATCGGCGGGCTCCCGGCGGGCTGTCCCCGGATCGGCTACGGGCGCTGCTCGAGTAGCGCCGCGGGGACCGAATTGTCGCGGATACCGCGGTAGATACCCCAGTGCACGATCCACGGCAGTAGCACCCGATCGATCGACCAGGCCGGGAACCGGAACGCGTGACCAGTCGGGGCGAACACCTCAAGACCACTGGGTTGGGTGCCGAGCACCGAACCCCAGCGCAGGGTGGGGGCCCGGTACGCGCGCAGTGGTTTCGCCGAGAAGTCGGCCAAAACATTGCGGGCCACCAGGCGATCCCCCTGGTTACGCGCGGACGTCCGTAACGGATCGGTGGAGGCCACGTCGCCGACAGCGAACACCCGTGGATAGCCGGGCACCCGCAGTTCCGGGGTGACGCGGACAAAGCCGTCGGCATCGAGCACGTCGTCGGGCAGCCAGGCCGTGTTGGGCCGGACGCGTCCGACCGCCCAGAGCACCGCGTCCGCCGACGCCGCGGGCTGACCGGTGCTCCACTGCACCGGCTCGCCGATGATCTCATCGAAGGCGAACCCGTCGGGCACGATCGCGCGGTGTCCCGGATGCAGCACCACACCGGCTTCGGTCAATCGGCGTTGCACCCGGCCCCAGATTCTGGGGTGATGCGTGACCAGTGCGCGGTCACCGGGAAAGTACAGATCGACGCGCTTACCCGGCCACGTGGTCGCCAGGTTGGCCGCGCTGGAAACGGCCGCGGCACCGCCACCCACCACAATGATCGACTCGGCGGCCGCCAGCCGCTCATGGGCGCTGCGCAAGTCGGCGCTGATCTGCGCGGCCGACTGGAACGTCGGTTGCCGCCAGAAGCCGTTGGTGACGCCGGTCGAGATGATCAGCGCATCGTAGTCCTCGGTCTGCGTCGAGCCGTCGTTGTTGCCCACGAACACTTTTCGCGCATCGAGATCGACACCGGTGAGGGTGCCATGGACCGCGCGCACCCGGTCCAGCCCGCGGAACCTGTCGAACGGGACCCAGTGTTCGCGCGCCCACGTACCCGGCCGGGCCAGCCGCTCCCCGAGTTCCTGCCCGCTGACCAGCCCGGGCTTCGCCGAAATGCCGACGACATCGGCGTGTTTCGCCAATCGGATCGCGGTGAGGACACCGCTGTCGCCAAGGCCGGCGATCACCACCCGTTTACGGCTCATCGCACTGCCTTTCGCGGGGGCCGTGGTACGAAGCGCGGAACCCGGTCGATGACGTCCCGGTACTGCGGTCTGCGCTCCACGCTGCGCTCCTCCATCATCGGGATGCTGGCCCCAAGGAACATCGCCAGGATCAACACCGCCCCGATGATCAGCCACCACCAATCCGACGGCGCGGCCGCGATACCGAACAGGGCCAGCGCCAACCAGAAGCTGAACTCGCCGAAATAGTTCGGGTGCCGCGACCAGCCCCACAGGCCGCGGTCCATCGCCGCACCGGGCTGACGGTCCCGGACGAACCGGTGCATCTGGGTGTCGGCGACGAGTTCCAGTGCGACCGCCGCCAATCCGATGACGAAGGCCAGCCACATCAGCCAGGTGACGCCACTCTCGGGTCGGGTCACCGCCACGTACACCGGGATCATGCCGATGAACACCTGGATGGTCGGGATGAGGTGGATAGCCCCCAGATCGGCGAAGAATTCCCACCGGCCCGCGCGTTCCTTGAACATCGGATAACGCCAGTCTTCGTGGTGCAGGCCCGGGAATCCGTAAATCCAGTTCGCGGTCAGGCGGATCGCCCACAGCACCACCACGATCGCGACCAGCCAGCAGCGCAGCTGATCGATGGCCGGGGCGCTGACGCTCCACCAGTAGATGAGCAGCAGCGGCGGGATCACACTCCAGTACGCGTCGTAGAAGCTGGAGTTCCGATAGATCCGGCTGAAGACAAAGATGACCAGGGTGGCCAGGATGTCGGCGAGGAAGGTGTCCAGCAAGAGCCACCCGGTCGACGGGCCGGCGTAAAGCCACCCGGCGCCGACCCCGATAGCCACCACATATGCGGCTGTGACCAGCCACAACGACTTCGACTTACTCATCGTCTCCTCCTGGCCCGATTGGCAAAAATGTAACATGTTCTAGTTTGTTCAGGACCCCAGTATCAGTTGACAGGTGTCGACTTCTATCGTGGCTGGATGAGCAACGGTGCTGATGCAGACCGGGTCGCGGAACTCGCGCGAGAGGTCGTCGCAGACCATGACCCCAAATCGGTCCCCATCCAGGAATTCCTCGGCGCCTGCTACGACGCCGGACTGTCCTGGGTGCACTTTCCCGAAGGCCTCGGCGGGCTCGGCGTATCCCGCGGACTACAGGCCGTCGCAGACCGGATCCTGCAGGGCGCGGGTAGTCCCGTTCCACTCGGGCTGAACCCGATGGGTTACGGCATGGCGGCGCCGACGATCCGTGAACACGCGCAGAGCGATGACGTCAAGAAATCCTGGCTGCGCCCACTGGCCAGCACCGAGGACATCTGGTGCCAGCTGTTCTCCGAACCAGGTGCGGGTTCGGACCTGGCCGGCCTGGCCACCTCTGCGGTGCCTGACGGAGACGAGTGGGTGATCAACGGGCAGAAGGTCTGGACCAGCCTGGCGCACCGCGCCCGCTGGGGCCTGCTGCTCGCCAGGTCCAATCCCGATGTGCCCAAACACAAAGGCCTGACATACTTCGTCATCGACATGCGCGGGCCGGGCGTGGAGACTCGACCGCTGCGACAGCTGACCGGTCAGGCCGAATTCAACGAGGTGTACTTCACCGACGCCCGCATCCCCGATGCGCACCGACTCGGCGCGGTCGGCAACGGCTGGGGCGTCGCGATGACGACGCTGATGAACGAACGCAGCGCCCTCGGCGGCAGCGGCAGCAGGCGCGGTGCGGGGACGATCGCCGAAGCCGTCTCGCTGTGGGCATCGCGGCCCGAGCAGCAGACCCCGGTACTGCGCGACCGCCTGACCCAGCTGTGGTTGCGGGCCGAAGCGCAACGGCTCACCTCCGAGCGGTCCAGAGCCTCGGCAGGAGTCGGCGGTCCTGGCCCGGAGGGCTCGATCGGCAAGATGGTCGGCGCCGAGCTCAACCAGCACATCTACCAGTTCTGCATCGATTTCCTTGGGCCAGAAGGAGTTCTGTACCACGGCTACGGCACGGGTAGGAGCGAGGACGACCAGGAAGAGGGAGCCGACACCGACTGGCGAGGTCCGATCCAACAACGTTTCCTGCGCAGTCGCGCGAACACCATCGAAGGCGGCACCTCAGACGTGATGCGCAACATCCTCGGCGAGCGCATCCTCGGCCTGCCCGGCGATTTGCGCGCCGACGCGGGCATGCCGTGGAAGGAGATCCCTCGTGGCTGAATTCACGTTTACCGAAGAGCAGGCTCAATTGCGAGCGGCGGTCCGTAAGTTCAGTGCCGCCAACTTCGACGAGCAGACCGTCCGACGGCTGATGGAATCCGATCCGCCGTTCGATCCCTCGGTCTGGTCCCGGCTCGGCGCCGAGCTGGGGGTGCTCGGGATGTCCGTACCCGAGGCCGACGGCGGCGTCGGCGGTTCGCTGGTCGACCAGGCCGTCGCCGTCGAAGAACTGGGTGCGGCGCTGGCCTGCGGTCCACTGTTCGGCACCGTCTATCTGGCGATCCCCGCCCTGGTCGCGGCGTCGGCGGGACCGGCCCGCGACGAGCTGCTCGCCGAGTTGGTGGAAGGCCGTCGCACTGCCGCATTCGCCGTCGGCGACCGGGCCGGTGGGTTCGACCCCGCTCTGGTGACGGTGCGCGCCAACGGAGCCGGTGACCAGGTCACCCTGACCGGCACCGTCGCGCGGGTGGTCGACGGCAGCGTCGCCGACGATCTCCTGGTCGCCGCGGCCGGCCCCGACGGCGTGGCGCTCTACACCGCCGACGCCGCGGGTCCCGGCGTGGACCGCACGACGCTGGTCACGATGGATCAGACCCGGCCGCAGGCCACCATCACGTTCACCGACGCTCCGGCCCGGGTGGTGGCCGACACCGACGAGGCTGTGCGCGTCATCGAGCACGCGCTGCAGGTCGGTTCGGTGTTGCTGGCCGCCGAGCAGGTCGGCGCGGCCCAGCATCTGCTGGATCTCGCCGTCGAATACGCGAAGTCACGGCTGCAGTTCGGCAGGCCGATCGGCTCATTCCAAGCGGTCAAGCACCGGTTGGCGGATCTGCTCGTCGACATCGAGCACGCGAGATCGACGGCCTACCATGCGGCTTGGGCACTCACTGACGCTTCGGACGAGCCGGCCCTAGCCGCGAGCATCGCGCAGGCCATCTGTTCGGCGGCGTTCGCGAAGGTCGCCACCGACACCATCCAGACCCTCGGTGGCATCGGGTTCACCTGGGAACACCAGGCGCACCTGTACTTCAAGCGGGCGACCACCGACGCGGCACTTCTCGGCAGCGCCGAACAACACCGTTCCCGAGTGGCCGACCTGGTGCTGGACACCGCGTCGGCGGACAAGACACCCCGGGTCGCCGACGGGACGCCTGCCTAGGACTCAGCAGCCTGCGCCAGCTCATGTAAGGAGTAAACTCCGAGTTTGGTCATGACTAGCGTCGAGCGAAAGGGAGGTACCGTCGATGATCTTCAGCCACGACACCGAAGTCACCCTGCGCTCCGCCGTCGACCTCGTCAACAGTGACCGCGTCGACGGCGACCAACTCGCCACCGGTGAGGCGTTGAACCGATTCCTCGACGACTACGGCACGACGGGCCGACGTGACAACGACGCCGCCGAACTTGCTGCGGTGCATCAACTCCGCCAGCGGCTGGGCCGGGTCTGGACGGTGGCTGACGACGAGGCCCGCGCGGTCGGTCAGGTCAACGCGCTGCTCAGTGACACCCGGGCGGCCCCGTGGCTGACCCGTCATCCCGAGATGCCCGAATGGCATCTGCATCTGGCCTCGATCCACGACCCGGTGGCACAACGGCTCGGTGCCGAGATAGCGATGGCACTGGCCGATCTGATCCGCGCCGGGGAACTGCGCCGGCTCAAGGTGTGCAACGCACCGGACTGCGATGCGGTGCTGTTCGACATGTCCCGCAACAGGTCCCGAATGTTCTGCGACACCGGCAACTGCGGTAATCGGCAACACGTCGCGGCCTACCGGGAGCGCCGGGCCACCGCCGACGAACAGTGAGCTCCGCGCGTCCCGCGGCGGCGCGGACTAGCCTGGGCACGGACAGCACGACTGGAGGTTGACATGACAAGCCCACTGGAGCGCGGTATCGATGTGGCGCACGAGGCGGTTCAGGCGACCGCGGTGCACGCCGGCCGCATCGCCGGCATCGTGCTGACGGCGGTCGGCCAACTCCGCACCGAGGTCGGTGACCTGGTGTGGGACTTCCGTGACCTCGCCGGTGATCTGAAGCAACCCAAGGACTGACCCCAGGAGCACCCCAGGGGTGGGCTCACCCGGCCCCCGGTATAGCTCAGCGCGGTACGTCGGGCGGGGTGATGGACCGTGGCGAAAGCTCCAGTGTCCGAACGTGTTCGGCGATGGCAGCCAGATTCGTCACCCACACGTCGTCATGGTCGAGGACGTATCGCATCAGGTCGTCGAGTTCGGCGGCGCGGGATGGGCGCCCCGTCAGGAACGGGTGATTGGTCAACACCCAGCAGCCGCCGACACGGCGCAGGCCGTCGAATTCCAGCTGCCACAGTTCGCGCGCCTTACGCGGGCTTTCGATCAGTCCACTGCCGGAGATGTCGGGCAGGTAGCAGTACTGCTCCCAGTCGTCGAGTGCCCATTGGATCGGGATCTCGACCAACGATCGGTCCGCGCCGGGGGCGATCGCCAGTTCGTAGGGATGATCGGAGTCCATCAGACTCGAGTCGTAGAGGAACCCGCGCTCGGCCAGCAGCGCCGGGGTACGCCACGACAGATCCCACATCGGTGCCCGGTAGCCCGACGGCCGTACTCCGGCGACGTCGGCCAACGCCGCCAGTCCCCGGTCCAACACGTCGATCTCCTGCTCAAGGGTCAACGCGGTGGGCTGCTCGTGCAGGTAGCCGTGGTGGGCGATCTCGTGCCCGGCCGCCACGATGCTGCGGATCGCCTCGGGGTAGCGGTCTGCGGTATGGCCGGGAACGAAGAAGGTCGAGGCAATCTGATGCCGCTCCAACAGGTCCAGGATGCGTGGAATGCCGACCAGCGGGCCGTACGCCTGATGGCTCATCACGCTCATCCGGGCCCCGACCGATTCCAGGGTGCCCGGGCCTCCCCACAGCACGGCCGACTCGGCATCCACGTCGAAGGTGAACGCCGCCGCGGCGGCTTTGCCTTCTGGCCAACGAATTTCACTCATCAGCCGACCATAAGCGAGATGAGCTCGTAGGCGAGGTTGGCGCCGGCGACGGCGGTGACTTCGGCCTGGTCGTAGGCCGGTGCGACCTCGACCACGTCGGCGCCGACGATGTTGAGGCTGCGCATCGCCCGCAGCACCGCCACCAGCTCACGGCTAGTCATCCCGCCGATCTCAGGGGTGCCGGTACCGGGCGCGAACGCCGGGTCGAGCACGTCGATGTCGATGGACACGTACACCGGATACTGGCCCACCCGGGCCAGCACCTGTTCGATCACCCCGTCGATACCGATGCGGTCGATATCGCGGCAGTGCACCGCGGTGAAGCCGAGCTCGGCGTCCTCCAACAGGTCGGCCCGGTCGTAGAGCGAACCGCGAATACCGACGTGCGCGGAGTGGTCTTTGACCAGCAGACCCTGTTCGGAGGCACGACGAAACGGTGTGCCGTGGGTGCAGGGTGCCCCGAAGTAGGTGTCCCAGGTGTCGAGGTGCGCGTCGAAATGCACCAGGGCGACCGGTCCGTGCACTTCGTTGACCGCCTGCAAGGCCGGCAGCGCGATGGTGTGATCACCACCGAGCAGCACCACCTTGTGTCCGGGCCTGCTCAGGAGTCCACGGATGCCGACGCGGATCTCGTCGACCGCGGCGTCGATGTTGAACGGGTTCGCGGCGATATCGCCGGCGTCGACCACCTGTGCCGTGGCGAACGGAGTGACGTCCAGTGCAGGGTGATAGGGCTTGAGCAGGCGTGAGGCCTGGCGGATCGCGGCCGGTCCGAACCGGGCGCCGGGGCGGTAGGTCACTCCGCTGTCGAAAGGCACCCCCACGACGGCGATGTCGTAGTCGTCGACCTCGTGGCGCTGTGGCAGCCGCGCGAAGGTTCCGATCCCCGCGTACCGCGGTATGGCCTGCGCGTCGACTTGACCCAGCACTCCGGTGGCCGTCTCAACGTAGGGATGGCTGTACTTGTCCTGGCCCATATCCGTCTCTCTTGTCATGCTCTCGACCGCGTCGAGCCGCCGTTGCACGAAATCACCTGTCCGACGATCGCTTCCACGGCGAAATCGGTGAGTAGTTCGACTGCGGCTGAAATCTCTTCCGGAAAACCGATGCGGCCCAACGGGATCGACGACGCATAATAGCGGTGGATCGCGTCGAGGTCGACGTTGGCAGCCTCGGCGTCCACCTGCAGCTGCGGGGTGTCGGTGACTCCGGGTGCCACCGCATTGACGATGATGTGTTCGGCGGCCAGCTCGCGCCCCAATGTCTTGACCAACGAGATCAGTCCCGATTTGGCGGCCGCATAGGCAGTCGCCTCCGGCCACCCGGTGATGCCCCACTCGCTGGCGATCACCACGATGCGCCCGGCGCCCCTGTCGCGCATGTACGGAAGCGCCGCCTGCACCAGGAAGAACGTGCCACCGAGGTTGGTGTCGACAACCTTCCACCAATCGGCGTCGTCGTGGTCGAGCAGCGGCGCCATCGTCATATACGCGTGGTTGGCCACCAGGATGTCGAGACTCCCGGCAGCGCGTGTCACGTCCGCGGCGATGCGGACGCATTCGCCCGGGTCGCAGACGTCCCCGGCCGCGGTCAGCCCGCCGATCTCGTCGGCGAGCGCGGTGAGCTCGGCGCTATCTCGAATATCGTTGACTGCCACCGTCGCTCCCGCGGCCGCCAGGCGTCGGGCATGCGCGGCGCCCATCCCCTGGGCCGCGCCGGTCACCAGGGCGACTCGGCCATGTAGATCAGTGCTCATATGACCGCTCCGGAGTTGACATTGACGACGTCACCGACGCTGAATGTCGCATCGCAGACCAGGTATTCGACGCAGCGGGCCACCTCAGGCGGGGTGGCCAACCGCCGCAGCGGCAGAGTCATCAGGTAATCGCTTGCCCGCCAGGGTGAATCAAGTGCCAGCAATGGGGTATCGGTTGGGCCGGGGGCCACGCAGTTGATTCGCACGCCCCGGCCGGCCACCTCAGCAGCCAGGCTGCGGACGAAACCGAGGATCGCACCCTTGGCCGCGGCGTAGTGCACGTCGCCGTCACCACCGCCGACGGCCAGTTCACTGGCCACCGCCACGAGTGCTCCGCGCCGCTCGATCAAGTCCGGCAGTGTCGCGCGGGCCACGTTCACCAGCCCCCCGAGATGAACGCGCAGCATCCGCCGCCAGGCGTCTGCGCTGATCTCGGCGACAGGTGCCATTTCGTAGTAGCCCGCCGAGGTGACGACTGCCCCGATGGGACCGAGCGCCGCACGGATCTGCGCGACCGCGCCGGCGACGGCGTCCGGATCCGAAACATCAACGGCAACAGCGTAGTCAGCACCGGGAGCCGATCCGCTGAGATCGAGACAGCCGACGGTGAAGCCGCGCCGGGTCAGTGCCTCGACGACGGCGGCGCCGATACCGCTCGCACCCCCGGTGACCAGCGCCACCGCCGACTCGCTCACGGCCGGACCGTCCGCTCATCGGCCTGTTCGTCGGTGGCTTCGACCTCGTCGATGACCGACGCGCCCACAATCCGAGACCGGACGCGGGCCAGCAGGACGGCGCCGATAACTCCGAGTACCACCACCCCGATCCACACCGACCAGTCGAGGTAGCGCTGATCGAAAGCCGCACGTGGCCAAGCGATATTGATGAATTGCAACAGCGCCCAGACCGCCGCGACAAAAGCGATCGGCAGCGCCGCGCGGCCCAGCGAGAACCTCGCTGGGGTCCAGGCGCCACGCACCAGTACCACCAGGAAGCCGAGCAGAGGGAACAGGAATGCCAGGTAGAAGCCGCCCGCGGTGAAGTTCACCATCAGGGTGTAGACGTCGCTGGCGACGATGCTCAACAGGAACAGGCCGGCACCGATCGCCGTGGTGACCAGAATCGCCGTCACCGGGATACGGGCCTGGCCGCGCAGGCGACCCAGTGCGCCGGCAGCAGGCAGGGCGCCGTCGCGGGCGTAGGCCCAGATCACCCGTGATGCCGAGGTCTGCAGGGCAAGAAAGCTGGCCAGGAAGCCGATCACGAACAGCACCTCGACGGGCTTGGCCACCCCGGCACCGAGTGCGGTGGTCAACGTGTCGTACACCGGGTCGGTCACCGTGCCGTCGGCCACCGCGCCGAGATCCGGGATGGCCAGGATGATCGCCAGGCTGGAGTAGGCCACCACCACCGCGATGAACACCAGCGAGAACAGCACCGCCTTCGGCA
The DNA here is from genome assembly GCF_025822605.1 of Mycolicibacterium komossense. Taxonomy (GTDB): domain Bacteria; phylum Actinomycetota; class Actinomycetes; order Mycobacteriales; family Mycobacteriaceae; genus Mycobacterium; species Mycobacterium komossense. Next base: position 153,332 of record NZ_JACKTY010000040.1, read on the forward strand.
GGTCGCGGCGCGGTTCGTGTACCTCCTCAGCGATGGAACCGGCGCTCTCGAAGCCGACGAAGGACCAGCCGATGAACGCGACGGCCATCAGGAACGGGCCGCTGAGGTAGGTCCAGCTGTCCACGTCCGGGCCACCGCCCTGAAACAGCACCGACAGCGAGTTGTGTCGGTGGAACAGCAGAAGCCAGGTGCCCAACCCGATCGAGCCGATGACCTCGGCGATGATGCTGCCGACCATGAAGATCTTCAGCGCGCGACGCCCGACCAGGTTGACCGCGGTGCCGGCCAGCAGGATCACCAGCGCGATCACCGCGAGAGTTCCGCCCGAGGGCTCCGTCACGCCGGCGATGTTCGCGATGAAACCCGCCGCCCCGATGGCCACGGTGGCCATCGCGATCACGAGTGTCCACATGTAGACCCAGCCGGCGAACCAGCCGTACGTCGTGCCGAGGAGTCGGCGTGACCACTGGTAGATCGACCCTTCCAACGGCCAGCGCGACACCAGAGAGGCGAACACCAGCGCCACGAGGAACTGCCCGGCGAACACCAGCAGGAAGCCCCACCAGAAGCTCGGGCCGGCCGCCGAGAGCGCAAGTCCGAAGATGCCGTACAGCGCGACGATCGGCGAGATGAACGCGAAGGCGAAGGCGAAGGCGGACCACAACGAGAACTCTCTGCGGAGCACCTGCGGCTGCTCCGCCGGGGCGATGGATGACGACATGTCCTGCTCCCACTACTCGACACTGGTTGGCAGGAACTATCAACCGCGGTCAGCGCGGGCGCCAGTCGTTGGGCCGAAGACGCAGAGAACGCACCTCCGCGGTGCCACGCATTGGAGGATCGCACAACGCCGACCCCTGTCGATGTGACGGCGGCGTTACGCTCGTCCAATGACTGCGCCCGTGGCAGGCACCCCGACGCTGCGCGACCTGCTCAGCGCACCGGGTGTCGGGCTCGTCGTCCCCGACGGTCCACCCCAGGACCTCGATCGGGCGATCAGCTGGGCGCACACCACCGAGATGCGGGATCCGGCGCGCTATCTGCACGGCGGGGAGTTGGTCTGCACGGTGGGCCTGAGCCTGCAGACACCGCAGGACTGCCAGACATTCGCCGATGCCTTGGCCGGGGCGGGCGCGTCGGGAGTGTGCTTCGGCATCGGCGACGGCCACGACACCGTGCCGGCCGCACTGCTGACCCGATGCCGCTATCACGGGCTGCCGGTGCTGATCGCCTCACCGAGCGTGCCGTTCAGCAGGGTGAGCCGCTTCGTCGCCGAATACGAGCTCGGCGCCGAGATCGCCACCGCCCGGGCCACCACGGCGCTGGTGCCCGAGCTGCTCTCGGCCCTGCGCCGTCACGCCTCGACACGCGAGCTGCTGGACACCGCCGGTCAGCTCCTGGACTGCTACTTCCTGCTCGACCCGGCCGACACCGTGGACGAAGGGGAGAGCGGGTCGCCGGTGGTCGTCGTCGAGGTGCCAGGGCTGGGCAGCCTGGGCTGGGTCGGTCGCGGCGACCACCCGGAACCGGCGCTGCTCGACGTCATCGCCCGATTCGTGCGAGCGACCCAGCTCCAACTCGACGTCGAGACCGCTCTGGCCCGTGAGCGGGTAGGTCAGCTGCTGTCGCTGGTCGAGCGCCGGATGCTGCTGCCCGATGCGCTGAGCCAATTACTTTCGTGGCCCGGCTTCACCGCAGCGGAGCTGACGTGTTCGGCATGGCCGGCCGGCGCCGGCGCCTTGTTGTCGATGGCGATCCCCGGCGCGCTGGTCGGCGACGCCCCGGACCTGTGCTTGATGCTGACCGCGGAGTCCCTGGAGACGGCCGACGACCTGGCTCTGCCGGCCGGGCACTCGGCGCCCGTGCCGCTCAAGGAGATCGGCGCAGCCATCGGTCAGGCGCGCATCGCGCTGGATCTCGCGCAGCGCCGCGGTCGCCGCGTCGGCCCCGACCAGTTGAGCACCCTGGAGAGCCTTCTCGAGCAACTCCCCCTCGTCCAGCTCGCGCCCTTCAAGCAGCAGCTGATCGACCCACTGGCCGAGATGGACCGGTTGCGCGGCACCCAGCACATCCGCACGCTGCGCGCGTTCCTGACCCTCAACGGGTCACTGGGCGACACCGCCCGGGAGTTGTATCTACATACCAACACCGTGCGGCACCGGTTGACCCGAATTCACGAGCTCACCGGTCGAGACCCGTTGAACCACAACGACCAAGCGGCCTTCACGATCGGTCTGCGCGCACTCGACCGCCGAGACTGACGGGCAACGAGAGTCAGACGGTCAGCACCATCCGGAATCGCGCCCGGCCTTCGTCCATCGCGGCGTAGGCCTCGGCGGCCTGGGCCAGCGGCAACTCCTGGATCCGGGCCCGTACCCCCGACTGCACGGCGAACTTCATCGTCTCCTCGACGTCGCGGGCGGTGCCGGATGGATGGCCGGTGACGGTCAAGCCGTCAGTGATCAACTGCAGGGGGCTGATCGGGAGCGGGTCCGCGGTGACACCGATGGTGATGAGTTCTCCGCGCGGTAGCAGTCCTGCAACGGTGTCGCCCATCGCCTTCGAACTCGCGGCGGTGGCCAGCACGACGATGACACCGCCGAGGGCCTGCAGCGCTTCGCCGACGTCGCCGGCAGTGGAGTCGATGTAGTGGTGGGCGCCGAAGTCCTTGGCGTCCTTGGCTTTATCCGATCCGCGGGCGATGGCGACGGTCTCGAAGCCCATCGCGCGGGCGAACTGCACACCCAGATGCCCGAGACCGCCGACGCCGAGGACGGCCACCCGGTCACCCGGCTTGGCGCGGGACTGCCGCAGCGCATGGAACACGGTCACCCCGGCGCAGGCCATCGGCGCGGCTTCGGCGAACGACAGCTCGTCGGGTATCCGGGCCAGCGCGTTGGCCGGCACGGTGACAGACTCCGCGTACCCACCGGGGTAGTGCAAGCTCGGGATCTGCAGCTTCCGACAGTGGATGAAGTCACCCTGCAGACACGGCACGCACTCGTTGCAGTGTCCGCCGAACCAGCCGACGGCAACCCGGTCGCCGACAGCGAAATTGTCCACGCCGTCGCCGAGTTCGGCGATGGTTCCGGCGATCTCGTGCCCGGGGGTCAGCGGCCACGTGATACCTGGGAACTGACCGTTGACGAACGCGTGGTCGGTGCCGCACACACCGGCAGCGTCGACGGCCAGCCGGACATGGTCACGCGCAGGAGAGGTCGTGTCGACATCGACCAGGGTCAGCGCCTCGCCGGGCCCCTGGACGTGTACAGCCTGATGAGTTGACATGGCATCCCTCGGATCTGCTGGCCTATCGGTGGGTAAGCGATGGGTAATTGAGATGGGTAGATGAGACGGGTAAGTACTCCATCGTTCCTACCACCGCAGTCAACCGTCAGCGTCAGGACGACGGATCGAACAACGTGACTTCCAGGACGTCCGACGCGGCGGGAGCCGGATAGACCCGGACGTATTCCTCGACCCGCTCGACGGGAGCGCTCGAATCGTCTGCCGCCGCGAACATCTGCAGCAGCGCCTGCGCGTCGGGCTGGCTGGCATGCGCTCCCAGCGCACGCAGTTTGTCGGCCCAGAACGGCGTGACATCGATCCTCGCGGAGATCACCGCATCGTCGACGGCCATCTCATCCGGAGGCAGCCACGCCTCGCCGCCGAACACCGCGCGAGCGCGGGTCTGCATGGTGCGCATACTCGTCGCTGATATTGCGATGTAGTAGAGCTTCGGCGCCCGGCCCGGCTCGGCGTTGGCCGCGATGTTGCCGTGCGCGGCGATCACGATGTCGTGGGTACGGATGTGATCGGGATGTCCGGACAGGCCGTTGGGCGGGTAGGTGACCAGGACGTCGGGGGCGAACATCCGAATCAGCCGAACCAACTGCTGCACCATCGGCGCCATCGGGCGTCGGCTGAACGAATCCGCCGCCACATCGGCGGCATCGCCGGGCAGCCCGGAGTCCGGGTAGCCGAGTTTCACCACATCGCCGACGCCCAGCGCCTCGGCCGCCAGGTCCAGCTCCCCTGACCGCCGCGCCGGCACCAGGGCGGGATCCAGTCCGATGGCATCCCCGTGGCGACCGTCGGTGCACGTGACCAGGACGGTGCGATAACCCTCGGCCGCATAGCGGGCCAATGTGCCGCCGGTCTGGCTGGACTCGTCGTCGGGGTGCGCGTGCACGACCATCAGGACCGGCATCCCGCTTCTGCTGCGCACACCAGGCCCAAGGCGGCCCACCGACAAGAAATTCCCGTTACGTCCGTATTCGGCCGGCAAATCGGGAATAGCCGCCGATCCGCCCGAGTTGGCGCCAAGATGCGAGCCGTCGTCTACGACCCCCGTGCCCGGGCGAATCTGCGACTCGACGAGGTCGAGGAGCCGACCGTCGGCAGATCCGAGGCCCTTGTCGATGTCGAAGCCATCGCGCTGAACTTCGGCGAGATCCATTTCATCGACCAGATGCGCAAGCCGGGCGAGGTGCCCGGCTGGGATGCCGCGGGTGTGGTGACGCAGGCGGCGGCGGACGGCTCCGGGCCGCCGGTGGGCGCTCGCGTCGTCAGTTTCAACGGGCAGGGCGGCTGGGCGCAGCGCCGAGCTGTACACACTGAAAACCTCGCTGAGCTGCCTCAATGGGTCGACGTCGAGGAAGCCGCGGCGCTGCCGGTGGCCGGCGTGACCGCGCTGCAGGCGTTGCGTGCCCTTGGCCCCGTGGTGGGCCGCAGGGTGCTGATCACCGGGGCCTCGGGCGGCGTCGGCCGGTTCGCGGTACAGCTGGCCGCCCGCGCCGGGGCGCATGTGATCGCCGCAGTCGGCAGCCCGGCCCGCGGCGACGGCCTGAGCGAACTCGGCGCCGACGACGTCGTGGTCGGACTCGCCGGTCTGACCGAGCCCGTGTTCGGTGTCCTCGACAATGTCGGTGGAAAGCTGCTCACTGAGGCCTTCAGCCTGGTCGGCGACGGCGGTTCGGTGCAGTCGATCGGGATGGCCTCCAACGAACCGACCACCATCGACTTCGAACGGGAACGCCGGACCGGCAACCGAAAGCGCTTGGAGCCCTTCACTGTTCGCACACCGTTCCGCGCCGACCTGGAGTACCTGCTCACCCTGCTGGCCGACGGCGAGCTCGACCCGCAGATCGGACTGCGCGATTCGTGGGACAACGTGTCGGCCGCCGCGGAGGCATTGCTTGGTCGCACGGTCGCCGGTAAGGCTGTCCTGCAGGTTGGGTGATCGGCCACATTTGGCCACGTCAGGCGATTGCCGAGCGGCCAAATGGGTATCAACACCCAGTGGTGAGATGGCTTGATCGTCTGCAACAACGAAGCCGAGCGGTCGGCTTCGTCATTGCGGTCATCTATAAGTACGTTGACGATCAGGGCGGCTACCTGGCCGCACTGATCACGTACTACGCCTTCGTCTCCCTGTTTCCGCTGCTCCTGCTGGGCACGACCATTCTGGGTGTCGTGCTGGTCGGCCATCCCGAGCTCCAGCACCAGGTGGTGCACTCCGCGCTGAGTCAGCTCCCCGTCATCGGCGACCAATTGCAGCAGCCGAACAAGCTCAGCGGCGGGGTAACCGGCGTCGTCGTCGGCATCGCGGGCGCCCTCTACGGTGGCCTCGGCGTCGGGGTGGCCGTGCAGAACGCGATGGACACCGTCTGGGCGGTACCGCGGAACCTCCGGCCTGACCCGATCCGCTCGCGGGTGCGCAGCCTGGTACTGCTCATCGTCCTCGGTTCGGCCGCAGTGGCCTCGACGGTGCTGTCGGCGCTGGGGCGCGCCACCCACATCCTGGGTCCGGTCAGCACCGTCGGGGTCGTCATCGCCGCAGTGCTCACCAACGCGGTGATCTGTCTCGTCGCCTTCCGGGTCACGACGGCGCGCGACGTGACCTGGGCCGAAGTTCTGCCGGGGGCGATCGGCGCGGCCGTCATCTGGCAGTTACTGCAGTGGTTCGGCGCCGGCTATGTGGCTCATATCGTCGGCTCGGCAAGCAACACCAACAGCGTGTTCGCCCTGGTGCTGGGATTGTTGGCGTTCCTGTTCCTCATCTCGGTGAGCCTGGTGATGTGCGCCGAGGTCAATGTGGTGCGCGTCGACCGGCTGCATCCACGGGCGCTGCTGACCCCGTTCACCGACGACGTCGAACTGACCCCCGCCGACCGGCGCACCTACGCCGGCAAGGCTAAAGCCGAGCGCGCCAAGGGTTTTCAGCACGTCGAGGTCAGCTTCGACGCAGTCCCGCGCAGTGGTCGCCGGGCTCTGCCCCAGGATGAACAGGATGTCGCCAGGCGCGTCGCGTCGGGCGACGAGGATCTTGACAGCCGCGGCACCGAGCGGGATCCGCAGCGGTAGGTACGACGTCTCAGCCGCGTCGGTCGACCGCGGCAGTTCGATTTGGGGTCAGGTGTGACCATCGGTATCAACCAGAGCAATCTGTGCCAGTTGTCGTCATCCAACCCGGCCACCACACTGGCAGCCAAGGGCGTGTACTTCGACACGGTCGCCGCCTTGGTGTAGCGCGCTCCGAGGGGACCAACAGCTTTGGCCTTCGGGGGAATCGGGGCCCCTCCTTCTGATCGAAGGAGGGGCCCACGAGTTCAGCCGGTGTGGTTACTCGTTGCCGCCGCCGGTGTCGCTGCCGGTGCTGCTGCTCGAGTGGGAGCCGGAGGCACTGCGGTTACCGCCGACGGTCTTCTTGATCCCGCCGCCGAAGTTCTTGGCCGCGGTCCCGACCTGATCGCCGCGGGCCTTGAGACCGGCTTGGGTCTGATCGCCGGACCTGTTGTTGGCCCCGGCCCTGGCCCCGGGCAGCACCTTGTTGCCGTCCTTGGTGTCGACTGGCGTGACAGTGGTGTCGGTCCCCTTCGTGTCGACACCAGCGTCAGTGCTAGTGGTATTACCCTCGGCCGGTGCCGTCGTGTCCGCCGGCGCCTCGGGCCCAGCGGGTGTGCTGGGTTCCGGCGCGACCTCGGGGCCGGTCACCGTGGCGGGCGTGTCCACGGTCGCCTCGACGACCGTGGGCGACGAGGTCTCCAAAGAGACCAGCGTCGCGGCCGGGGCGGGCAGCGAGGCAACCTCGGCCAGCGGCGCCCGCGAGGCCGGCGCCGGAGGTGCGATCGCTGCCGCAATCGCCTGCGGTAGACCCACGAACAGCGTGGTGAGCAGGCCGGGGACGCTGCCATCGGCGCCGGAGGTGATGAGCCCCGGCATTGTGCTGAAGCCATTGTCGTAACCGTTGATCAGGGCGTTGAGGACATTGGCCGGTGTGCCGATGGCCTCGCTCACGGCCCCCACGAGGTCGCCGACACGGATCGCGTCGAAGATCGCCTGGGCGCTGTCACCGATCTGGGTGGTGACGCCCAGAGTGTTCTGCAGGAAGCCCAGACCGAGGTACATCACCTGCGTGTTGACCGCCTCGAGTGCCGCGGTGATGTTCTTCGAAATGCTGACCGGGATTTCCAATAGACCCATCAAGCTGATGGGGCCACCCAGGAACATCATGATGAAAGACGTGTTGAGCGCTTGGACCGCGCCTTCGATATTGCCCGTTTTGAGCTCGTCGGCAGCCTCTCTCAACCCGTTCGGCAGAGACCCGTATCCGTCCCCGGTGGCCCACTCCGCCATCCCCTTGACGAATCCCACCATGGAGTTTGCGTACAGCTCGGCGTACCCGAATTGGTTACTGAGAATCTGCCGCAGCGCCGGCGCGGGGTCGGACAGCCACGCGGTGCCGAGCTCCCCCGCGTTTCCGATCGTGTTCTGGACGAGGTTCGCCCACGGTTGGATGGGATTCGCCATCGCCGAGAGCTGCACCGCGGAACTGGAGGCCATAGTGCGGGCCGCCTGGGTTTCGGGCAGGGGGGTGATGGGGGTAACAGCGATGACGCTGGCACCGACCAGCGCGATTCCTGCCGTGACGTAGGGGCGAACCGTGAGTTGCACGCAGTCTCCTAGATTTGATGACCGTCGATATTGACGGGCGTGACACTACCTGTGAATCACCTGAATACTGATGAATTTATAGAACTTGTTCCATTTCTCTCGTAGCAGCATCGCCTCGGTCGATTCCCTGGCGGGGAAATAGCTGTCCGGTGGTATCGACGCGACTCCGAGCGCAGGGAACAGATCCGATCGACCCGGAAGTCTCCGCGGACTATCACAGCAGAATCGGGCTGACCACTTCATATGATCCGTGCTACCGTGCCTCACTAGCGCGGATTTGCCTGCTTGAAGCGATGTAATGACGACACGTTAGATAGCGGATGGCTCATCGACGCAACTGCTGATCGATCGCTTGGCGATGACTGAGCCACGCTGCCCACCGTCGCCCACCGAGCGTTGTCGCGGCCTACGCGTTGTCGCGTGGATTTGCCACTGACCCACCGGACTCGTCCGCAGTTGTCCAGCGAGGTCCAGAAACTGCAACATGTTCCTGATGCTGTATCGCCGTAACAAATGTTATGCGGTCGGTGATTCTTCACGTCGGACGCGACATCGGCCGAGGTGGCCGCGGCACGCGACAGCCGGACCGCGCCGTATCGGGCGGCTCGGCTTCGGGTGGATACCTCCGGGAGATGGCGGCCACGTCGAACGTCAGGGGTCGTCGTTCTTTTCTTGGGCCCCATGGTTGCTCTGACTGAGGAGTCGGTCGGGGTGGTGGTAGGCGTTGGTGGTGTGTTGGCCGGTGTCGAGGTGGGGTGGGGGTAGCCATTCGGTGGTGCACTTCGGTGTGGT
>NZ_JACKTY010000041.1 GCF_025822605.1 Mycolicibacterium komossense
ATGGCCGAGCCCCGCTTCCGCGACCACATCCCGCTGATGATCGGCGGCAGCGGCGAGAAGAAGACAATCCCGTTGGCAGCCAAGCACTTCGACCATCTGAATATCATCGCCGGGCTGGACGAACTGCCCCGCAAACTGGCCGTGGTCAAGGAAGCATGCGAGAAGATCGACCGGGATCCGGCGACCTTGGAGACCAGCGTGCTCGTGCTGGCAGTCATCGACGAGAACGTGACAGCGGACATGATCCCGGAGGACTTCCGCCAGCAGGCCATCGTCGGTGGCCCCGAACAAATCGCCGATCAGATCAAGGCCAAGGTGCTCGACGTGGGCATCAGCGGCGTCATCCTCAGCCCGATCACCAACCTCGACGGCTACCACCCGGGCCTGGTCACCGCGGTCGCCGAGAAGGTCAAACCGATGCTTGCCGGGTGAGTTCGCGTCCGCGGCAGCGGCTGGGATGGTGAACAAACGGTGCGGTGGGTCATCTCACCGCGCTGCTGGGATGCGGGCCGACTAATCTATTCGTTGTACTGAGTAGGTTTTCGTTCGCGAGGAGCAGCAATGAGCCACCCCGGAGCTACGGCAACGGATCGGCATAAGGTCGTCATCATCGGTTCGGGTTTCGGCGGTTTGAACGCCGCCAAGACCCTCAAGCGCACCGACGTGGACATCAAGCTGATCGCGAAGACCACCCATCACCTTTTCCAGCCGCTGCTGTACCAGGTGGCGACAGGCATCATCTCCGAGGGCGAGATCGCGCCCCCTACGCGCCTGATCCTGCGCAAGCAGGAGAACGCTCAGGTACTCCTCGGTGAGGTCACGCACGTCGACCTGACGAATCAGACCGTCGACTCGGTTCTGCTCGGGCACACCTACCGCACCCCGTACGACAGCTTGATCATCGCCGCAGGCGCTGGACAGTCGTACTTCGGCAATGACCACTTCGCCGAGTTCGCCCCCGGGATGAAATCCATCGACGACGCGCTGGAGCTGCGGGGCCGCATCCTCGGCGCCTTCGAGCAGGCCGAGCGGTCCAGCGACCCAGAGCGCCGCAAGAAGCTGCTGACGTTCGTGGTCGTCGGCGCCGGCCCGACCGGTGTCGAGATGGCCGGCCAAATCCAGGAGCTGGCAGACCAGACTCTCAAGGGCAGCTTCCGGCACATCGACCCCACCGAGGCGCACGTCATCCTGCTCGACGCCGCGCCCGCGGTGTTGCCGCCGATGGGCGAGAAGCTCGGGCTGAAGGCCAAGGCCCGGCTGGAGAAGATGGGTGTCGAGATCCAGCTGAACGCCATGGTCACCGACGTCGACCGCAACGGCATCACCGTCAAGGACAAGGACGGCAGCATCCGGCGCATCGAGTCGGCATGCAAGGTTTGGTCAGCGGGTGTGCAGGCCAGCCCGCTCGGGCATGACCTGGCCGCGCAATCCGAGACCGAGGTCGACCGGGCCGGCCGGGTGAAAGTGAACCCGGACCTGTCCATCCCCGGTCATCCCAACGTTTTTGTCGTCGGGGATATGGCCTTCGTGCCCGGTGTCCCCGGGATGGCCCAGGGCGCCATCCAGGGTGGCAAATATGTTGCGAAGATCATTCAGAACGAGGTCGCAGCGCGGGCGCACGGCAACATGCCGAAACCCCGTGAGCCGTTCAAGTACTTCGACAAGGGCTCGATGGCAACGGTGTCGAAGTACAACGCCGTCGCGCAGGTCGGCAAGCTGGAGTTCGGCGGCTTCATCGCGTGGCTCGCCTGGCTCGGTCTGCACCTGATCTATCTGGTGGGTTTCCGGACGAAGGTCGCCACCCTGCTGTCGTGGGCGGTGACGTTCCTCGGCCGCGACCGTGGGCAGCTCACCATCACCGAACAGCAGGCCTACGCGCGAACCCGACTCGAACAGTTGGAAGAGATCGCGGCGTCTGCGCAGGAGACGGAAAAGGCGGCCAGCTAACCCCTAGCTGGGCAGGGCGATCAATCGGTCGCCCTGCCAGGTCATTAGCACTCCCCCGGCGGCCAGGTCCAGCAGGACTGCGCCCGGAGGTGCCTCGATTTCCTCAGTCGGATAGCGCAATTCGCTGATACCGGCGCGGGGTGAGGACAGTACGTCGTCGGCGACCGCGCCTGCTCCGAGTTCGACCCGGTGCCGCAACAATGGTCGTCCCTTGGCATCGGCCCGCACCGTCCCGCTCCAGAAGCCGCTGCGCTCGTCGGAACGTCCGATCTGTACGCGTTCACGCAGCCGCAGCGTGCCCGCCCCGTCGATGGTGGTGACGACCGTCGAGTGGTGGGTGGCGCCGGCGGCGACGATCGTCGGCTCCATATCGATATCGAGATCGCCTGCCACCTCCAGATCGAATCGAGCCTGGGACTGCGGCGTTTCCACACTGGGCAGCGCGATGGTCGCGGCCGCACTGCGTAGCGAGAGCCTGGCACCCGCTTCGACGATCACCCGGATGCTGATCGTGTCACCGCCCAGCGGAGTCGCAGCCGCGGAGATCAGGTGTACGGTCTCGGCCAACGTGGCGCGGGCAGCGATACCGCCGCGACATTCGATGCGCGGCAGTCGATCCGGTCTCGCGATGACGAGAACGTCGGAGTCCATCAGGGGCGCACGGGCGTGGCGGCCAGTTGATCACGGACCCAGGCGAGCACCGCTGCCGCGGTTGGGTCCTCGGTGAGGCTGATCAGGACGAACGGTCGGTCGTTGCGGACCGCCCCGGCGTCACGGCGCATGACGTCGAGATCGGCCCCGACCATCGGGGCAAGGTCGGTCTTGTTGATCACCAACAGATCCGAGAAGGTCACCCCGGGGCCGCCCTTGCGGGGCACCTTGTCGCCGCCGGCGACGTCGATGACAAAGATCTGCGCGTCGACCAGTCCGGAGGAGAATGTCGCGGTCAGATTGTCGCCGCCGGATTCCACCAGGATCAGGTCCAGTCGGTCGGGCCCAGAGTGCGTGGCGATCAGGTCGTCGATGGCGTCCAGGTTGGCCGTGATGTCGTCGCGGATGGCGGTGTGCGGGCAGCCACCGGTCTGCACCGCCGCGATCCGGTCGTCGGGCAGCACGGCATTGCGGCGCAGGAAGTCCGCATCCTCGGTGGTGTAGATATCGTTCGTCAGCACGGCCAATGACAATTCGTCACGCAGGGTGCGCGACAGCGCGGCGACGAGCGCGGTCTTACCCGACCCGACGGGGCCGCCGATCCCAATCCGCAGCGGCTCACCGGGCTGACGCACCCGCCGGGGGCGGTCGGCGTGGCCGTGCGGCTGTCCATCGATGAAATGTGGTGGCATGGTTGACCTTTCAGAGGCGAAACTCAGGAGACGAACAACGGTCGGTCGCGGGCAGCATGGTGTTGAGCCAGCACGTCGAGCAGTGGGTCGGACAGATCAGCCGGCCCGTCCATCGCGTGAGCCGCGGTCGTTTCACACAGCCGCGACAGGGTGAACGTCAATGCAGCGACGTCGGCCGGGTCCAGTGCCAGCAGGCGTTGGGCGGCCGTCGCCGATCCGGTCATGGTGGTGTAGACGATCGACAGTGCGGTGTGCTCCGGTGAGATATCGCCGGCCCGACCGACGATTCCGGCCACCACCGGCAGATGCGGCGTCTGGCCGAGGCGGGACCAGTCTTCGGCAGGCCACACCCGTTTGGCCAACCGCAGCAGTCCACGGCCCTGACTGCGGGACGCCTGCCGGGCGGCGGGTGACGGTGTGCGGGCATCGGTCTCGTCCTGTGCCGCGTCGACACCGAGGACACCGGTGTGCACGGCAGCGGCAATCGACGCCGCGACGAGTCCGCTGGTGCGGATCCGGCGGCGCAGGAACGCCTCGAGAGTCGGGACATCGACGACGCGGCCGCTGGTGATCGCCTCCTCCACGCCACCCGAGTGGACGTGCCCACCGGTGGGCAGCCGGGAATCGGCGAGAGTGAGCAGCGTGGCGAGTCCGGTCTGCATCGTGGTCATCGGAACAGGGACGGCTAGAAGAGGAAATACCGCTGTGCCATGGGCAATTCGATGGCGGGTTGTTCCTGCCACACCTCGCCGTCGATGCGCACGGTGAAAGTATCGGGGTCGACTTCGATGGCGGGCAGGGCGTCGTTGAGCGGCATCTGAGCCTTGCCGACTTTCCGGACATCCTTGACGGCGGCCAATCGACGGCGAATGTCGAGCCGGTCGGCCAGACCGTCCTCGATAGCCTGCGGCGCAACGAAATGCACGGAAGTGGCGGCGGCCGCCGCGGGTGACGCACCGAACATGGGGCGCGGTAGCACCGGCTGTGGGGTGGGGATCGATGCGTTGGCATCGCCCATCGCAGCCCACGCGATCATGCCGCCCTTGATCACGGCGTGCGGGCGGACACCGAAGAACGCGGGCTCCCACAGCACCAGGTCGGCAAGCTTGCCGACCTCAACGGAACCGACCTCATGATCGATTCCGTGCGCGACAGCCGGGCAGATCGTGTACTTCGCGACATAGCGGCGCACCCGATTGTTGTCGGCTCCCCAATCGCCCTCCAGCGCTCCGCGCCGCTTCTTCATCACGTGCGCGGTCTGCCAGGTGCGCAGTACCACTTCACCGATGCGCCCCATGGCCTGGGCGTCGCTGCCGATCATCGAGATCGCCCCGATATCATGCAGCAGATCCTCGGCCGCGATGGTCGACGGCCGAATCCTGCTCTCGGCGAACGCCAGATCCTCGGGAACGCTCGGGTTGAGGTGGTGACACACCATCAACATGTCGAGATGTTCATCGAGGGTGTTCACGGTGTGCGGCCGGGTCGGATTGGTCGAACTGGGCAGCACGTTGGCATGCGAGACCACGGTGATGATGTCGGGTGCGTGGCCGCCGCCGGCACCTTCGGTGTGATAGGCGTGGATACCTCGACCGTTGATCGCGGCCAGGGTGTCCTCGACGAAACCGGCTTCGTTGAGGGTGTCCGAGTGCAGGTTCACCTGCACCCCGGCCGCCTCGGCGACGGTCAGGCACGCGTCGATCGCGGCGGGCGTCGTGCCCCAGTCCTCGTGCAGCTTGAAACCCGCTGCACCGGCGCGCAATTGCTCCCACATGGCCTCAGAGCTGACGGTGTTGCCCTTGCCCAGCAGCGCCACGTTCAGCGGCCAGGTGTCGAGGGCCTCCAGCATCCGCGCGAGGTGCCATGAACCCGGCGTGACCGTCGTGGCCTTGCTGCCTTCGGCAGGCCCGGTGCCGCCGGCGACGATCGTGGTGATGCCGCCGCCGAGCGCCTCTTCCATGATCTGCGGACAGATCAGGTGGACGTGGCAGTCGATGGCACCGGCGGTGAGGATGCGTCCGTTGCCCGCGATGATCTCGGTCGACGGCCCGACGACGAGGTCGGGGTGCACACCGGACATGATGTCGGGGTTGCCGGCCTTGCCGATGGCGACAATCCGACCGTCGCGAATGCCGATGTCGGCCTTGACGATTCCCCAATAGTCGATGACCACCGCGCCGGTGATCACGGTATCGGGCGCGCCGTCGGCGCGAGTGGCCCTGGACTGTCCCATCGACTCGCGCAACACCTTGCCTCCGCCGAACACGGCCTCGTCGCCGGCGAGACCGGGTCCCCCACTGCGGTCCTCGGTGATCTCGATCAGCAGATCGGTATCGGCCAGCCGGATCCGGTCACCCGTCGTCGGGCCGAAGAGCGCGGCGTAGCGGGACCGAGACAACTCGCTCATCAGGTATCCAACTTTCCCGGCGGGGTGAGAGACAACCCGTACACCTCGCGCGTCCCGGCCAGCGGAACCAGCGTGACCCGTTGCGGCACACCGGGTTCGAAGCGGACAGCGGTGCCAGCCGGGATATCGAACCGGTGGCCGTGGGCGGCTTCCCGATCGAACGACAGCGCCGCATTCGCCTGCGGCAGGTGCACGTGACTGCCGACCTGTACGGGCCGGTCACCGGTGTTGACGATGTCCATCTCGATCCGGACAGCGCCAGGGTTGATCTCGATATCGCCTTGCCCGAAAAGGATTTCGCCGGGGATCATCTGGCCTCCGACTAGGCGATCGGGTGATGGACGGTGACCAGCTTGGTGCCGTCGGGGAACGTCGCCTCGACCTGGACGTCGTAGAGCATCTCGGGAACTCCGTCCATCACCTCGGCGCGGGTCAGCACCCCTCGACCGCTGATCATCAACTCCGCCACCGTGCGACCGTCCCGCGCGCCCTCGAGTAGGTGATCGGTGATGACCGCAACGGCTTCGGGATGGTTCAGACGCAGCCCACGGGCCTGCCGTCGGCGGGCAAGTTCTGCCGCGTACGAGATCAGGAGCCGGTCCTGTTCATGCGGGGAGAGGCGCATGAACAGCGATCCTGCCACGCCGACTCCTGGTCGGCAGCGCGTCAGTCAGTGGCTTCCAAGTTCTGCAGCCGCACCTGGCCCCGGGCGATCAGCCGGTCCTTGTCGTCCTTGATGGTGACGATCCACAGCTGCTGACGACGACCCCGGTGGATCGGTTCGCACGAGCCGTAGACAGTGCCCTCGCCGATAGCCCGCAGGAAGTCCGTCGAGTTGTTCACCCCGACCACGTTGCCGCCGCCGTTCGCGGCCAGCCACACGTAGGCCGCCGTACTGGCCATGCTCTCCACCATCGAGCACCAGACGCCGCCGTGCACGATCCCCATCGGTTGCAACAGTGTGGGTTTGACATCCAGTCGCGCCGAGGCGCCGTCGGGAGTGATCTCGGTAAAGACGAGACCCAGTTCGTTGTCGAAGGGCGCGGAAAAGTCCAACGGGAGTCCGGACGGTGTAGCTGGCATGGAGATGTGTCTACCACCCGCTGTTTACTCCCAAAGACGAGCGAGCCCCGCGCAGTCAGCGCGGGGCTCGCCCTTTCGAGTGGACCGGGGGTCTCTGCAGCCCTCAGGACTCCGGCACGGTCCGTTCGTCTCGACCCGTTTAGCATAGGCAAGGCTGCCCTAATTTGGCAAGCCCTTCGGTTCGATTGAGCCGCAAGGAATGACGACCGCGTGCCGCCATGACGCGCTGGCCGCGCACCGGCAGGCCGAACCTGACAAGGGCGTCGAGCACAGCCTGGCCACGGCGCATCCCCACGATCTCGCTGGAGCCGGCCAACATCGGTACCTGGGTGGCCGCGACGACGATCGCCGTCCCGACCGTGTGCCACATGGACGCGATGCTGACCGCGCCGCCGCTCGCGTCGTGCAAGGTGGCGAACAGCGGCTCTAACGACCGGTGGCATCGATGGGCGATCCAGGTGGCCAACGCCGCCTCGCTGGGCAGCCCCACCACCCCTTCCGCGGCGCCGCCACCGCCCAGGCAGGGGTCGTCGGGCAGCACTCGAAGAGTCGGATCGACCACCCCCAACCAGTCGATGGCACCGTCGGAGTCGACGTGCACCCAGAGGTTCTCCAGGCCCGTATCCCAGGCGCGGCCTTCCAAGACCACCAGCGCGACGACGCGGCCGATCACCGCATGCGCCACCGTGGCTGCCAGCTGCTGGGCTGCCGCGGTCTTGCTGTCCATCTCCCGCGCGGCGGCGTCGAACATCTCCCGCAGGCGGTCGCCCGTCACGGCGGAGTGCAGCGGCCACCAACGCCGCCGCGATACGTCGGCCATGATCGCCACGCCGTAGACCCTCGGACACTCCGGATACAGCGTCCGCAGCCGTCGACTGGATTCGTGTAGCGGCAGGATCCGCTGTATCGCCATTCCCGCGATCAGCGGATCTTCGACGACGACCGTCATGGCACCTCCTCATATGCTTAGGTAAGCCTAACCATATGAGTTTAGAGTTCGACGGTCGAGGTCTGTGACCGCATTCACAGACAGAGGTAGGAAACGGCCGGATGGATGCACATTCATCGGGTCACGGGAATCGCGGCGGGAGTGCCGCGGTTGATTGGCACACTTAGATACGACGCTCGGTAGTAAACCGGGTAGTCTTGCGGCGACGCTCGGGAGATGAACGGATCATGGCGAAACTTGCTCGTCTTGGGGAACTGGAGCAGGCGGTGATGGACCACCTGTGGTCCGCACCCGAGCCTCAGACTGTCCGCCAGGTGCATGAGGCGCTGTCCACGCACCGAGACCTCGCGTACACGACAGTGATGACCGTCCTTCAGCGGTTAGCGAAAAAGCATCTGGTGGTCCAACACCGCGACGATCGCGCGCATCGGTACGCACCCACTCACGGTCGCGACGAGCTGGTCGCCGGACTCATGGTGGACGCGCTTGACCAGGCATCCGACACCGGAATCCGGCGCGCTGCACTGGTCCACTTCGTGGAACGGGTCGGTGCCGACGAAGCCGATGCGCTGCGACGCGCGCTGATCGAACTGGAAACCAAGCACGGCATTACGCCGTCAGCTGGCGGCGCGACACCCGACTGAGGAAGACTGGCAGCGTGTCCGCGCTGGCCTTCTCCATTCTCGCGCTACTTCTTGTCGGCCCGGTGCCGGCAATGTTGGCGCGGGCGGCGTGGCCGTTGCGGGCACCACGGGCCGCGTTGGTCCTGTGGCAGGCGATCGCCGTCGCCGCGGTGCTGTCCGCGTTCAGTGCCGGTCTCGCGATCGCCAGCAGGCTGTTCGCACCCGGGCCCGATGGACATCCGACGTCGACCGTCGTCCGCGAGATCGCCAAATTGGGCCTGCCACTGTGGCTGGCGTACGTCGGTGTCTTCGCGTTGACCCTGCTGATCGGTGCACGACTGGTGGTCGCCATCGTCCAGGTGGCGATCGCGACCCGGCGGCGTCGGGCCCGTCACCGGATGCTGGTCGATCTGCTCGGCGTCGAACACGCTTCCGCCGCAGCGCAGGCCTGTACCAGGGCCAGCGAGTTGCGCATCCTCGATGTCGAGCAGCCGCTGGCCTACTGCCTGCCAGGAGTGCACAGCCGCGTCGTGGTCAGCGAGGGCACGCTGACCACCCTCGCCGACGCCGAAGTTATGGCCATCCTGACCCACGAGCGGGCCCATCTGCGAGCCCGCCACGATCTCGTCCTCGAAGCCTTCACCGCGGTGCACGCGGCGTTCCCGCGCTACGTCCGCAGCGCCAGCGCACTCGACGCGGTCCGGCTGCTGATCGAACTCCTCGCCGACGACGCCGCTGTGCGCACCGCCGGTCCCACTCCCCTGGCCCGCGCCCTGGTCGCCTGCGCCGCAGCCCGGGCGCCCTCGGGTGCACTGGCCGCAGGCGGCCCCACCACGGTGCTGCGGGTCCAAAGACTCGCGGGGCGACCCAACAGTGCCGCGTTCGCGACGGGTGCCTACCTGTGTGCAGTCGCCGTTCTGGTGGTGCCCACCATCGCGGTCGCGGTGCCGTGGCTGACCGAACTGCACCGGCTGTTCAGTACCTAGCTTCTTCGAATACTGTTGTGCCACAACTAAACCGAAAGGCTCTACATGACTGCCCCGGACTCGACCTCCACTGACGGCACCGCACAGATCGGGGTCACCGGCCTCGCCGTGATGGGCTCGAATCTCGCGCGCAACTTCGCGCACCACGGCTACACCGTCGCGCTGCACAACCGCTCGGTCGCCAAGACCGACGCGCTGCTCAAGGATCACGGCTCGGAGGGCACGTTCGTCCGCAGCGAGACGATCCCGGAATTTCTCGCCGCCCTGGAAAAGCCGCGCCGCGTCATCATCATGGTCAAGGCCGGCGATCCCACCGACGCCGTGATCAACGAACTTGCCGACGCGATGGAGGAAGGCGACATCATCATCGATGGCGGCAACTCCCTCTACACCGACACCATCCGGCGTGAGAAGGCCATCCGCGAACGCGGCCTCCACTTCGTCGGCGCGGGCATCTCCGGCGGTGAAGAGGGCGCGCTCAACGGTCCGTCGATCATGCCCGGCGGCCCCGCCGAGTCCTACAAATCCCTGGGGCCGCTACTGGAGGACATCTCCGCCCACGTCGACGGCGTCCCGTGCTGCACCCACATCGGCCCCGACGGCGCAGGACACTTCGTCAAGATGGTGCACAACGGCATCGAGTACTCCGATATGCAGCTCATCGGCGAGGCGTACCAGCTGCTGCGCGACGGACTCGGTAAAACCGCCCCAGAGATCGCCGACATCTTCGCCGAATGGAACAAGGGCGACCTGGACAGCTACCTGATCGAGATCACCGCAGAGGTGCTCAAGCAGACGGACGCCAAGACCGGCAAGCCGCTGGTCGACGTCATCCTCGACGAAGCCGAGCAGAAGGGCACCGGCCGCTGGACGGTGAAGTCGGCGCTCGATCTCGGGGTTCCGGTCACCGGTATCGCGGAGGCCGTCTTCGCCCGCGCCCTGTCGGGCTCGGTCCCGCAGCGCAAGGCGACGACCGGGCTCGCCTCGGGTGAGCTCGGCACCAAGCCAGCCAACGCAACGCAATTCATCGACGATGTCAGCAAGGCGCTCTACGCGTCGAAGATCATCGCCTACGCCCAGGGCTTCAACCAGATTCAAGCCGGCAGCGCCGAATACGACTGGGACATCACGCTCGGCGATATGGCCACCATCTGGCGTGGCGGCTGCATCATCCGAGCCAAGTTCCTCAACCGCATCAAGGAGGCCTACGACCAGGATCCGGAGCTGGCCACCCTGATCGCCGCGCCGTACTTCCGAGACGCCGTCGAGGCCGGTATCGACAGCTGGCGCCGCGTCGTGGTCACCGCCACCGAACTCGGTATCCCGATCCCAGGCTTCGCCTCGGCACTGTCCTACTACGACGCACTGCGCACCGAGCGGCTGCCCGCAGCGCTGACCCAGGGCCTACGCGATTTCTTCGGCGCCCACACCTACGGGCGCATCGACGCCGACCACGACAAGAAGTTCCACACGCTGTGGAGCGGCGACCGCAGCGAGCACCCGGTTTAGTCTGGACGACCGTGAAGTTCCTGCCGGGCCAGCAGCCGCCCTACGACCTGACCTACGACGACGTCTTCATCGTTCCCAGCCGCAGCGACGTGGCCTCGCGGTTCGACGTCGACCTCTCGACAGCCGACGGCACCGGCACCACGATTCCCGTGGTGGTCGCCAATATGACCGCGGTCGCCGGGCGACGGATGGCCGAGACCATCGCCCGTCGGGGCGGGATCGTCGTATTACCGCAGGATCTTCCCATCGAGGCCGTCCAGCAGACGGTGGAGTTCGTCAAAAGCCGGGATCTGGTTGCCGACACCCCGGTCACCCTGGCCCCGGACGACTCGGTGTCCGACGCCACCGCTCTGATCCACAAACGGGCCCACGGTGCCGCCGTGGTGGTTTTCGAGGGGCGCCCGGTCGGCCTGGTCACCGAGGCGGGGTGTGCCGGGGTGGACCGGTTCGCCAGGGTGCGTGATATCGCGATCAACGACTTCGTCACTGCCCCGGTGGGCACCGACCCGCGCACGGTCTTCGACCTGCTGCAGCACTCATCCCCAAAGAACCCAGACGTCGCCGTCCTGACCGAACCCGACGGCACACTCGCGGGGGTGCTGACCCGGACCGGGGCCATCCGAGCCGGGATCTACACGCCGGCGGTCGATTCCCATGGCCGGCTGCGGATCGCCGCGGCCGTCGGGATCAACGGTGACGTCGGCGCCAAGGCGCAGGCGCTCACCGAGGCCGGCGTCGACGTGCTGGTGATCGACACTGCCCACGGACATCAGATGAAGATGCTCGATGCCCTCAAGGTGGTGGCGTCACTGGATCTGGGTCTGCCGCTGGCAGCGGGCAATGTGGTCGCTGCCGAGGGCACCCGCGACCTGATCAACGCCGGCGCTTCGATCGTCAAGGTCGGCGTGGGTCCCGGCGCCATGTGCACCACCAGGATGATGACCGGCGTTGGGCGGCCGCAGTTCTCCGCGGTGCTTGAATGTTCCTCGGCGGCAAGGGAACTCGGCGGTCATGTGTGGGCCGATGGCGGGGTGCGCCACCCCCGCGACGTGGCGCTGGCCCTAGCCGCGGGTGCCTCGAACGTGATGATCGGATCCTGGTTCGCGGGGACATACGAGTCGCCGGGCGACCTGATGCGTGACCGCGACGGCCACCTCTACAAGGAGAGCTACGGGATGGCCTCCAAACGGGCCGTAGCCGCTCGCACCGCGGCGGACAGTCAATTCGACCGGGCACGCAAAGCCCTCTTCGAGGAGGGCATCTCGACATCGCGGATGAGCCTGGACCCGGCGCGCGGTGGTGTTGAGGACCTGCTCGACCACATCACCTCCGGGGTGCGCAGCACGTGCACCTATGTGGGTGCGTCGACCATTGCCGAGCTCTACGAGAAGGTGATCCTCGGTGTGCAGTCCGCCGCAGGCTTCGCCGAGGGGCATCCACTGCCGACCGGCTGGTAATTGCGTATTAAGAGCAATTCCTGCCCGTTGGAAAATGAATTCAAATTCACCGATAATGAATTGAAATGAATTTGCTGACGCGTTAGGCAAAATTGCTTACATACGGTCGGCCCCCGGTTTAGCGTCGGTTTCTCGCCGTGATTGTTTGCTCTGATTCGGCACGGCGCTGGACTGGGGAGACTTCATGGGTGGGTCGTCGTACGTCGGACGCGTCGGAGCATTGGCAATCTCGTTGGGGGTTGGAGGCGCGATTGCGACAACGTTCGCAGCGGTTGCCCACTGCAGCGCCGTCGAGTTCAGACTCCTCTAACGCAGGCACAGGCGGGGCAGGCACCTCGGTACATTCTGATCAGTCCGGATCGACGGCAAAACCGCCCCAACGGAAAAGTGCGGGGTCCGCCTCAACTTCCGGCGTGAAAGCCGAAAAGGCAGTCTCCGATTTGCCAACCAGCGCAGCGCCGGCAAAGAAGTCGAAACCGAGTCCGCGCGTCGCATCGGTCAGGACTCCGGTAGGCGCCGATACCTTGACCCCTGCGACGGTCACACCGACCGCCCTGGCTGCCGTCAGCGATACCCGCGGCGCTGCCGCTTCCATCAGTGCGACTACTGATACCTCGACCATCATGGTGCCGAATGCTCTTCTGGCGCAGGCTTCTTCACCGTCGATTGTGCCAAACGGATTCACCCTCGGGTTCCTCGCCATCAGTTTCGGCATCCCCAGCACGTCGACAGAAATCTGCGTGGGCCTGTGTAACAACGTGGCGAACGGCCTCGCCGGGGTGAACGGCGGAGCCGGTGGTGCGGCGTACTGCATCGGGCTCTGCCAGAACCTCGCGCTCGGAGGCGCCGGCGGCCGATCCTCTGCAACCGGCTCCGCGGCCAGTGCGCAGGGTGGCGCCGGCGGGCAGGGCGGCATTGTTGCCTGTTTGGGACTGTGCAATAACGAGGCAAATGGCGGAGAGGGCGAATCGGCGGACGCCACCGGAGAAGAGGGAGCAACGGGCAGCGCAGGTTCCCCCGACGGTGTCGACGGCGGCGACGCGACTGCAATCGGCGGCGCAGGAGGTAACGGCGGCACCGGTGTGGTGACCGTCGGCACCCGCTCCACCAACGGCACCACCACCGGCAGCGCCGCTGGATCCGGCGGCCGCGGCGGTGACGCCACCGCATCCGGCGCGGCCGGCGCCCCCGGCTCAGTGCTCAGTGCCAACGGTAACGGCGGCAAGGGCGCCAACGCGAGCGTGCTCCTGAGCGCTTCCCCCGTGGCCGTCACGCCGCGGGTACGGGCCTGTTGGAACCCGGCCAACCGGGGCCAGCCCGGCCAGCCCGGCGTAGTAGTCCACGTGGAGCTCGGCACGGTCCCCGGCAGACTCCCGTAACATGAAGTCCGCATCGACGACCGAACGAAGGGAACCACGTGCCGCAGGCACGCCAGGACGCCACCAACGGGTCCGTGACGGGCGGGGCGCATGGGCCTGTCGACGGCCCGCCGGCGGCACCCGCCGGTACTGAAGCGCCCGACGCCGAGCCATCTAGTAGGCAGCCGGGCTCGTGGCCCGGCTCCCCCACTTCAAAGGCATCATGAGCGTCTGGCTCACGCTGCTCAGCCTGCTTGCATTTGTAGTGCTGACCTTGGGAACGGCGCTGTTCGTCGCCGCCGAGTTCGCGTTGACCGCGCTGGAACGCAGCACTGTCGATGCCAATGCGAAGTCCGGTGATCGCAACGACCTGTTCGTCCAGCGTGCCCACCGCACCCTGTCGTTCCAGCTCTCCGGCGCCCAGCTCGGCATCTCCATCACCACGCTGGCCACCGGTTATCTGGCCGAACCCGTCGTTGCCCGACTGATCGAGCCCGGACTGCATGCGTTAGGCCTCCCGGTCGGCGCGGCCAGCGGTATCGCCCTGGCTTTGGCGCTGCTGATCGCCACATCGGTGTCGATGATCTTCGGTGAGCTGGTCCCGAAAAACCTCGCGGTCGCCCGCCCCGTTCCGACTGCTCGCGCCGTCGCCGGACCTCAGCTGGTGTTCTCGATGCTGATGAAACCGGCCATCATCGCCACCAACGGCACCGCCAACTGGATCCTGCGCCGCATCGGCATCGAACCCGCTGAGGAGCTGCGCTCGGCGCGCTCACCGCAGGAACTGGTGTCGCTGGTTCGCAACTCGGCCCGGCACGGCTCGCTGGACGCGGTGACCGCCACCCTGATAGACCGGTCGCTGCGATTCGGCGAACTCACCGCCGAGGAGCTGATGACCCCGCGCTCGAAGATCGTCGTGCTCCAGGCCGACGAAACCGTCGCCGATCTCGTAGCCGCCGCCACTGAGAGCGGCTTCTCCCGCTTCCCAATCGTCGAGGGCGACCTCGACGAGACCATCGGCATAGTCCATGTGAAACAGGTCTTCGAGATCGCGCCGGCCGACCGGAAGAACACCCTGCTGTCCTCGGTGGCGCAGCCGGTCGCAGTGGTGCCCTCGACACTCGACGGTGATGCCGTGATGACGCAGATCAGAGCCAACGGCCTGCAGACCGCCCTGGTGGTCGACGAATACGGCGGCACGGCGGGCATGGTCACCGTGGAGGACCTGATCGAGGAGATCGTCGGCGACGTCCGCGACGAACACGACGACGAGACCCCCGACGTGATGATCGCCGGTAACGGCTGGCAGGTATCGGGTCTGTTGCGGATCGACGAGGTGGCCGCCGCCACCGGTTACCGCGCGTCAGAAGGCGAATACGACACCATCGGCGGCCTGATCCTGCAGGAGCTCGGCCATATCCCCGACGCCGGCGAGACCGTCGAGCTGACCGCCTTCGACCCCGACGGTTCCGTCGACGATCCGGTGCGCTGGCTGGCCACTGTGGTGGCCATGGACGGCCGCCGCATCGATCTGCTGGAACTGAACTACATCGGCAGGCGCTCGGAACACCAGAATCCGTCCGACGGCGGTAGCGACCACGCGAAGAAGGGGCGCTGATGGGATCGGATATCTTCGGCGTCCTGCTGACGGTGCTGTTGCTGGCCGCCAATGCATTCTTCGTCTGCTCGGAATTCGCGTTGATCTCGGCGCGTCGTGACCGGCTCGAAGCGCTGGCCGAGCAGGGCAAGAAGAGCGCCGTCACCGTCATCCGGGCCGGTGAACAACTCTCGCTGATGTTGGCCGGTGCTCAGCTGGGCATCACCATCTGCTCGATCCTGCTGGGCCGCGTCGGTGAACCCGCCGTCGCGCACCTTCTGGAGAAGCCCTTCGATCTGGTCGGGATCCCCGATGCGCTGCTACACACCGTGTCGTTCGTGGTGGCGCTGCTGCTCGTGGTGATCCTGCACGTGCTGCTCGGCGAGATGGTGCCCAAGAACATCGCCATCGCGGGTCC
This sequence comes from Mycolicibacterium komossense, assembly GCF_025822605.1. Classification (GTDB taxonomy): domain Bacteria; phylum Actinomycetota; class Actinomycetes; order Mycobacteriales; family Mycobacteriaceae; genus Mycobacterium; species Mycobacterium komossense. Next base: position 15,678 of record NZ_JACKTY010000041.1, read on the forward strand.
CGAAGCCGCGGCGATGCTGCTGATCCCGCCGTACCTGCTCTACATCCGGGCGGTCCGGCCGCTGATCGCGTTCTACAACTGGTGCGCCAACATCACCCTGCGTGCCGTCCGCGTCGAGCCGGTCGACGAACTCGACATCACGGTGTCCACCGTCGAGTTGTCGGAGATGATCGCCGAATCGGTGTCTGAGGGTCTGCTCGATCCCGAGGAGCACACCCGGCTGACCCGGGCTCTGCAGATCCGAAATCGGGTCGTCGCCGACGTTGCCGTGCCGCTCGGCGATATCCGCGCCGTCCCGGTGGCCGCGCCCGGCAGTGGTCCGACGGTGCGCGCGGTCGAGCAGGCGCTCGCCGATACCGGGTACTCCCGCTTCCCGGTGGCCGACGCCGACGGCACGTTCATCGGCTATCTGCACATCAAGGACGTGCTCGCCCTCGGCGACGATCCGGACGCGGTCATCGACCTGTCCATCGTGCGACCGCTACCCCGGCTGACCGCGACCCTGCCGCTGCCCGACGCCCTGTCCCGGCTGCGACGCAGCAACAGCCACCTCGCCCTGGTGACCAGCCCCTCGGCCGATCCGGCAGGCAGCGACGGGCCCGTGGTCGCGATGGCCGCGCTGGAAGATCTGGTGGAGGATCTGGTCGGCACTGTGCGCGACGGCACGCACCGTGTCTGACGTGACGTTCGCCGGTCCATGCCTGACGGAGAGCGACTGGCTGACCCGCGCCGAGGCGCACCGCCAGCGAGCCGAGCGTTTCGTCGCCCCGCACCGCCGGCGCGCAGCGATCGGCGAGCCCCATCCGGTCTGGGACTTCCTGTTCTCGTACTACAGCCTGCGGCCGCGGCAGCTGCTGCGGTGGAACCCCGGTTACGGCATCACCCTGTCCGGCGACCAGGCACAGGATTACCTCGGTCGGGCCGGATACATCGCGGTGCCCCACGGGGCGACGGTCGGCCCGGAGTATCTGCGCGACCGACGCGAGGCCGTGGAATTCGTCGCCCGACTGCTTGCCGCCACTGCGGCCAGGACGGCACAGCTGAACTGTTTCGGTTTGCACGAATGGGCGATGGTGTATCGCAGCGACCAGGTCCGCCACTCCCACGTCCCGTTGCGGCTCGGTCAGGCCGGCACCGACCGGGTGGTAGAGACCGCGTCACCGCTGCGGTGCACCCACTACGACGCGTTCCGGTTCTTCACCGCCGATGCCGCCCCCCGAAACAGCATCCCGCTGACCCGCGAGACGCAGGTCGACCGGGAACAACCGGGTTGTTTGCACGCTTCGATGGATCTGTACAAGTGGTCTTACAAGCTGGGTCCGCTGCTCGATACCGACCTGGTGCTGGACTGTCTGGAACTGGCCGCCGACGCTCGCGAACTCGATATGCGGGCCAGCCCGTATGACCTCAGCGCTTACGGCTACAGCCCGATCCGTGTCGAAGAGCCGTCGGGTCGGGCCGAGTATGTGCGTTGCCAGAGCGAGCTGGCGCAACGCGCGGCGCCACTGCGAGCTGCGCTACAGCGCCGGTGTGACCTGCTGCTGCGCGCCGCCGCGTGACGGGGAGGCCCATTACCGGCGGGTACGATGGATGGATTGCCGGTGAGGAGGACAAATGACTGATCGTGTGACCGTGGGCAACCTCAGAGTCGCCAAGGTGCTGCACGACTTCGTGACCAACGAGGCGCTACCCGGGACCGGGATCGACCCGGACAGCTTCTGGGCGGGCGTCGACAAGGTGGTCACCGACCTGACTCCGCAGAACCAGGAACTACTGGCCCGCCGCGACGACCTGCAGGCCCAGCTCGACAAGTACCACCGGTTGCGGGCCATCGAGCCCCACGACCCGGAGGCGTATAAGGCCTTCCTCACCGAAATCGGTTATCTGCAGCCAGAACCCGAGGATTTCACCATCACCACCGCGGGGGTGGACCCGGAGATCACCTCGACGGCGGGACCGCAGCTCGTGGTGCCGGTGCTCAATGCCCGGTTCGCGCTGAACGCGTCGAACGCCCGCTGGGGTTCGCTGTATGACGCGCTTTACGGCACCGACGTCATCCCCGAGACCGACGGCGCCGAAAAGGGCGACAGGTACAACCGGGTGCGCGGCGACAAGGTGATCGCCTATGCGCGCAAGTTCCTCGACGACACGACGCCGTTGACGTCAGGTTCCTGGACCGAGGCCACCGGATTCACCGTCGATGACGGTCAACTGCTGATCACACTCGGTGACGGGCTGTCCGCCGGGCTGGCCACACCGGAGCAGTTCGCCGGTTACCTGGGTGAGCCGACCGCGCTCACCTCGATCTTGTTGGTCAATCACGGCCTGCACATCGAAATCCTCATCGACCCCGACTCCATCGTCGGTTCGACCGATCAGGCCGGCGTCAAAGACGTCGTCCTGGAATCGGCCGTCACGACGATCATGGACTTCGAGGACTCCGTGGCCGCGGTCGACGCCGAGGACAAGGTGCTCGGCTACCGAAACTGGCTCGGCCTCAACCGCGGCGATCTGAGCGAAGAGGTCAGCAAGGGCGGTAAGACCTTCACCCGAGTGCTCAACGCCGACCGCACCTACATCACCCCTGACGGCGGCGAACTGACGCTGCCCGGCCGCAGCCTGCTGTTCGTCCGCAACGTCGGGCACCTGATGACGAATGACGCCATCGTCGATGCCGAAGGAAACGAAATCCCCGAAGGCATTCAGGACGCTCTGTTCACCGGCCTGATCGCCATCCACGGGCTCAGAGACGACTCCGAGAACGATGGAGCCAACGGTCCATTCAAGAACAGCCGCACCGGCTCGGTTTACATCGTCAAGCCCAAGATGCACGGCCCCGACGAAGTGGCCTTCACCTGCGAGCTGTTCAGCCGCGTCGAGGATGTCCTCGGGCTGCCGCAGGCCACCCTCAAGGTCGGCATCATGGACGAAGAGCGCCGGACGACGCTCAACCTCAAGGCCTCCATCAAGGCGGCCGCCGATCGCGTGGTGTTCATCAACACGGGCTTCCTGGACCGCACGGGCGACGAGATTCACACCTCGATGGAGGCCGGGCCGATGGTCCGCAAAGGCACGATGAAGTCCCAGCCGTGGATCAAGGCCTACGAGGATGCGAACGTCGACGTCGGGCTGGCGGCCGGTTTGTCCGGCAGGGCCCAGATCGGCAAGGGCATGTGGGCGATGCCCGACCTGATGGCCGACATGATCGAGCAGAAGATCAGTCAGCCGAGGGCCGGCGCCACCACGGCGTGGGTGCCGTCCCCGACGGCCGCCACGCTGCACGCACTGCACTATCACGAGGTCGATGTGTTCGCGGTGCAGAAGGAGCTCGAGGGCCAGACCCGCACCACCATCGACGAGTTGCTGACGATCCCGCTGGCCGACTCCTCGCTGAAGTGGTCGTCGGAGGAGATCCATCAGGAGGTGGACAACAACTGTCAGTCCATCCTGGGCTATGTGGTGCGCTGGATCGACGCCGGCGTCGGCTGCTCCAAGGTGCCAGACATCCACGACATCGCGTTGATGGAAGACCGTGCCACACTGCGAATCTCGAGCCAGCTGCTGGCAAACTGGTTGCGGCACGGCGTGATCACGGCCGAGGATGTCCGGGCGAGCCTGGAACGGATGGCCCCGGTTGTCGATCGGCAGAACGAGGGCGACCCCGCATATCGGCCGATGGCGCCGAATTTCGATGCGAGCATCGCGTTCGCTGCTGCGGAGGAGTTGATCCTCTCCGGTGCCGCACAGCCCAACGGTTACACGGAACCGATCCTGCATCGGCGGCGCCGCGAGTTCAAGGCGAGCCTCGCGGACTGACTACACTCGGCGCGGGGTCATAAGCGATGACGGCGCGACGGATCGGGTCGGCGAGAAAAGTCTAGGAGTGAACGAGGCGTGGGTAGACACAGCATTCCCGGGCCTGACGACAGTGGCGACGAGCGCGCCGACCATCCCGGCGATGGCACCGACGGCTACACATCCGGCGAGTACGACGGTGATTACGCCGATGAGTACGACAGTGACTACGAGGATGGCGATGACTACGCCGACGATCGCGAGGGCGCGGAGCACCACGCCGCGGGCGGTTACGACGTCGACGATCCACCGTCCGAAAGCCGTAAGTACACCGACGACTACACGCGCGACTACACCGACGCCTTCGATGACCGCACCGCGGTAATCCCCGCCCAGGGGCCGTCGCCGCAGGCCTCCGGCGGGCATGTCAACACCGGCGAATGGACGGGCAGCCACCGCACCGTGGTTCAGGGCCGTCGCGGTGTCAGCATGGGCGTGATCGCCGCGCTGGTCACCGTCGTCGTGGTGGTGGCCGCGGTGATCCTGTGGCGCTTCTTCGGTGACGCCCTCACCGACCGGTCCAGGCAGGCTGCGGCCACCTGCCTCGATGGCAAATCCAATGTCGCCGTTCTCGCCGATCCGTCGATTGCCGAGCTGATCGGCCAGTCGGCCAAGACCTTCAACGAATCGGCGAAGCCGGTCGGCGACAAATGCCTGACCATCGAGGTCAAGGCGGCCGACTCCGATGCCGTCGTCGGCGGCCTGATCGGTACCTGGCCCGCAGACCTCGGCGAGAAGCCGGCCCTGTGGATACCGGGCAGCTCGGTATCGGTGGCGCGACTACAGACCGCCGTCGATGCCAAGACGATCAGCGCCAGCAAGTCCCTGGTCACCTCGCCGGTGCTGCTGGCCATTCGACCGGAACTGAAAACCGCTCTGGATGCACAGAACTGGTCAACTCTGCCGGGCCTGCAGAACAATCCGACCGGTCTGGACGGGCTGAACCTGCCCGGCTGGGGTGACCTGCGGCTGGCCTTGCCGATGACCGGTGACAGCGATGCCGCCTACCTCGCGGCCGAGGCGGTCGCCGCCGCGTCGGCACCCGCCGGTGCACCTCCGGCGGCCGGCTCCACCGCCGTCAGCCAACTCGTTGCCGGGCAACCGAAGCTGGCGACCAACTCCACCGACGATGCGATGAACGCACTGCTGCAGGCAGACGATCCCGCGACGGCTCCGGTGCACGCAGTCGTGACCACCGAACAGCAGCTATTCAGCCGGGCCGCCACCGTTCCCAACGCGAAGAGTGTCCTTTCCTCCTGGCTTCCGCCCGGGCCGGTCGCCGTCGCAGATTTCCCCGCCGTGTTGTTCGGCGGTGACTGGCTGGGCGAGGAGCAGGTCAGCGCGGCAAGCGAATTCGAGCGGTTCCTGCGTAAACCGGAGCAGCTCGCCACACTGGCCAAGGCCGGCTTCCGCACCGAGGGCGGGGGCGCGCCCCCGGCCAGTGATGTGACCAGCTTCGCTCCCCTGGGTGCGACGCTGTCGGTTGGCGACGACACCACCCGGGCCGCGCTCGCCAACGCCCTGTCCACCCCGGCGACCGGTCCCGCGACGACGATCATGCTGGACCGCTCGCTGAACATGGGGCCCATCGCGACGGCGTTGGACGCCAGGATCGCGGTCCTGCCGACGAATGCGGCGATCGGGCTGACCACGTTCGACGGCAGCTCGAGCACCACCCAGGTGGCACTGGGACCGCTCGGGGACGACATCGACGGCAAGCCCCGCAGCCAGGTACTGACATCGACATTGCAGGGGCTGACCTCCACCGGTGGCGCGGTGTCGTTCACGACGCTGCGCAACGTCTACGCCGAAGCCCTGACGAATTTCCGCCAGGGACAGAACAACTCGGTGCTGGTGATCACCTCGGGGCCCCACACCGACCAATCACTCGACGCGACGGGCCTTCAGGATCTGATCCGCCGGAGCGCCGACCCGGCCCGGCCCGTCGCCGTGGACGTGATCAACGTCGGCAACGATCCGGACCGGTCCACCTGGGAGTCGGTCGCGCAGATCAGCGGCGGCACCTACCAGAACGTGCCGGCCTCGGACTCGCCCGAGCTGGTGGCCGCCGTCAACTCTATGTTGAGCTAGCCCCCCATCGCGCATCGGTCGTCAGGCGCGGCTCTGATTGCCTGACTCCTCAGCCCGGCTCGTCCCTCGCCGCGCATCGGTCGTCAGGCGCGGCTCTGATTGCCTGACTCCTCAGCCCGGCTCGTCCCTCGCCGCGCATCGGTCGTCAGGCGAAGGCCTCCACTGGCGGGCACGAGCACATCAGGTTGCGGTCACCGTAGGCACCGTCGATCCGGCGCACCGACGGCCAGACCTTGGGCCGGAACGCCTTGCCCAGCGGGTAGGCCGCTTCCTCGCGGGTGTAAGGATGGTTCCAGTCGTCGACCAGCAGGCACTCCGCGGTGTGCGGGGCGCCGCGCAGCGGGTTGTCGTCCACCGGCCACTGCCCTGAACCGACCTTGTCGATCTCGGACTTGATCGCGATCATCGCGTCGCAGAACGCGTCGACCTCGGTGATGCTCTCGCTCTCGGTCGGCTCGACCATCAATGTGCCCGCCACCGGGAAACTCATCGTCGGTGCGTGGAAACCGTAGTCCGCCAGCCGTTTCGCGACGTCGTCGACAGTGACACCGGTGTCCTTGGTGATCCCTCGCAGATCGAGGATGCACTCGTGGGCGACCATGCCGTTCTCGCCGGTGTACAGCACCGGGTAGTACTCGTCGAGGCGTCGGGCGATGTAGTTGGCCGACGCGATGGCCGTCAATGTGGCGGCTCGCAGGCCGGCGGCACCCATCATCCGGATATAGGCCCAGGTGATCGGCAGAATCGAGGCCGACCCGTAGGGCGCCGACGACACCGGATGCCCGTGCGGCAGTTCGGCGGCGAGCGGATGCCCCGGCAGGAACGGCGCCAGGTGTGACCGCACCGCGACCGGGCCGACACCGGGGCCCCCGCCTCCGTGCGGGATGCAGAATGTCTTGTGCAGATTCAGGTGGCTGACGTCGCCGCCGAACTTGCCGGGCCGCGCAAGTCCCACCAGCGCGTTGAGGTTGGCACCGTCGACGTAGACCTGGCCGCCCGCATCGTGGACGGCCGCACAGATATCGGCGATGTCGTGCTCGTACACCCCGTGCGTCGACGGGTAGGTGATCATCAACGCCGACAACTTCTCCGCGTGCTCGGACACCTTGGCGCGCAGGTCGTCCAGATCGACGTCGCCATTTTCACGGCAGCCCACCACGACCACCCGCATACCCGCCAGGGCCGCCGACGCCGCGTTGGTGCCGTGCGCACTGGACGGGATCAGACAGACGTCGCGATGGGATTCGCCGCGCGCGGCGTGGTAGTCGGCGATCGCCAGCAGCCCCGCGTACTCACCCTGGGATCCGGCATTGGGCTGCAACGAGACTGCGTCGTAGCCGGTGAGCCCGACCAGCCAGCCCTCGACATCGGCGATCAGCTTGCGTAGCCCCGGGGTGTCCGCGGCGGGCGCGAACGGATGTTGACGGGAGAACTCCGGCCACGTCACCGATTCCATCTCGGCGACCGCGTTGAGCTTCATCGTGCACGAACCCAACGGGATCATCGTGCGATCGAGGGCCAAGTCCTTGTCGGACAGCATCCGCAGATACCTCATCATCGCTGTTTCGGTGCGATATGTGGTGAAGGCGGGGTGGGTCAGGAAGGCGGAGCGCCGTGTCGCGATGTCGCAGCGTTCGGAGCTGACCGGCTCAGCAGCTCTCACCCCGAAGGCGTCCAGCACGGCCGCGACATGCGCGTCGGTGGTGGCCTCGTCACAGGCCACCGAGACGTGGTCGTCGTCCACACGCCACAGGTTGATGCCCTTGGCTTTGGCCGCGGCGATCACCTCGGCGGCGCGGCCGGGCACCCGGGCGAGCACGGTGTCGAAGTACGTGTCGTGGACCAGCGCATCGCCGAGTGCCGCAGCGATCTCCTCAGCCTGGCTGTGCACCCGGCGGGCGATCGCGGTAAGCCCTTGCGCGCCATGGTAACTCGCGTACATCGCGGCCATCACCGCCAGCAGCACCTGCGCGGTGCAGATATTGCTGGTCGCCTTGTCGCGACGGATGTGCTGTTCACGGGTCTGCAGCGAGAGCCGGTAGGCGGGCGAGCCGTCGCTGTCGACCGAGACTCCGACGAGACGGCCCGGCAACTGCCGCGCCTGCTTGCTGTGCACAGCCAGGTAGCCGGCGTGCGGTCCGCCGAATCCCATTGGCACACCGAACCGTTGGGCGGTCCCGAAGGCGACGTCGGCGCCGATCTCCCCCGGCGGGGTGATCACCGTCAATGCCAGCAGATCCGCACCGACGGCCACCAGCGCACCGCGCTCGTGCGCCTGCTCGATCAGCGCCGACCAGTCGGTGACCCGTCCGCTGGCGCCGGGCAGCTGGGTGATGACGCCGAAGAAATCGCCTTCGGGCAGTCCGTCCCGCAGGTCCGCAGTGACGATCTCGATACCGAGCGGCTCGGCGCGAGTGGCCAGGACGGCCGCCGTCTGGGCGAACACGTCGGCATCCACCGCCAGCCGGTTCGCCGGGCCGCGCACTGCGCGGTGCATCAGCGTCATCGCCTCGGCGGCCGCGGTACCCTCGTCGAGCATCGACGCGTTGGCGATATCCAGGCCGGTCAGGTCGGCGATCATCGTCTGGAAGTTCAGCAGCGCCTCGAGCCTGCCCTGGCTGATCTCGGGCTGATACGGCGTGTAGGCGGTGTACCAGGCCGGGTTCTCCAGCACATTGCGCAGGATCACCGGCGGCGTAAGGGTGTCGTAGTAGCCCTGCCCGATCATCGATACCGCAATGGTGTTGGTATCAGCCATCGCTCGTAGCTCGGCCAGCGCCTCGTGTTCGGTGGCGGCCGGCAGCAGCTCGTCCAGACCTGGGGCGATACCGTCGGCGTCGACGGCGTCGAGGATGCCTGCGGGAAGCGCCTTGGCGGCCAGTTCGTCAAGTGACGCGACACCGATGACGTCGAGCATCGTGGCGACGTCATCCGAGTCGGGACCGATGTGGCGGTCAGCGAAAGTGGAAACAGCGGCACTACGAGCTTCAGGCACTTGAGGACTCCTCGGCACGGCGGGGGCGGAACGTCTCGTTCCTCTCCCTCTGTCGTCCACCCGAAGAACCGGGCGCCTGAGAGATTCGGCGATCCGACGGCTAGTTGTCGGAGCTGCCTTTCCCCATGGGCGGGTGGACCCGGCGTTGAAAAATCCGAGCCACCGCTTTCCAGAGGCATCGTGGCCTGGCGCGGTCCGGGGGCCTGAGAGGTTGACGGAGAGGTGTTGCTCCTTCGGCGTCCGTGACTGGCGGTCACGGAACTCTCCCGCGGTAGGGCGATACCCCTACAGCATAGCTTCTGGCGGTTAACCGATCTTGCGGTCGCGGTGCTTGCGGCGGGAGGCCAGTTCGTCTTCCGGAGTGGCGATCGACTCGCCGCCGTCGGCCCGCTCACCCGGGAAGTCCGCGATCGTTCCGGTCAGCTCACGCATGGCGCCGCTGACGGCGATGCCGAAGACGCCCTGACCGCCCTGCAGGAGGTCGACGACCTCTTCGGCAGACGTGCACTCGTAGACGGTGGTGCCATCCGAGAAGAGCGTGATGTTCGCGAGGTCCGAAACACCGCGGTGCCGGAGGTGATCGACCGCGACGCGGATGTTGTGCAGCGAGATCCCCGTGTCGAGGAGTCGCTTGACGATCTTGAGGACGAGGATGTCCTTGAAGGAGTACAGCCGCTGGCTGCCTGAGCCGGCGGCGCCGCGGATGGACGGCACGACCAGCGAGGTGCGCGCCCAGTAATCGAGCTGACGGTAGGTGATACCGGCGATCTGGCAGGCGCTCGGCCCGCGGTAACCGACCAGTTCGTCGGGAACGGAATCATCGGGGAACAGTCCGCCCTGCACGGGCTCCGTCACGGCCGCCTCCGAGTGTGAACTTCCCAGGGAACCTTCGTCACCTGTTGCGTCAAGTTCGAGCTGTTCTTGACGTGGCTGGTCACCCACCCTGAATCCTCTCGCCGATCGGTCTGGTCACGGCGACCGTCACACAGCCGCCATGCCTGCCCGAGTGTCCCGAGCATACGCTTCCTGAGGGGCTCCTGATGCAAACCTGAGCCCCGTCTTCGTCCGCCAAGTATGGCCGCTTCGACGGCTCGTCACCGTAAACACCCGGGCGTGTCGAACGCTGACTACCAGTTGAGACGTATCCGTGATGTTCCGCGATAACGGTGAGTTCTAGGTCGCCTTGAAATCGTCCGGGGACACGCTGTCGAGAAATTCCTTGAACTTCTCGACCTCGTCCTCGCGGACGGCGCCGGTGGCTTCCTCGTCGTTCTCGTCGGGGATCAGCAGGCCCGCCTCGGCCAGCACGGCCTCTTCCACATAGATGGGCACGCCGACGCGCAATGCCACGGCCACGGAATCGGACGGCCGTGCGGAAACCTTGATATCCCGGTCGAACACCAGGTCGGCATAGAACGTGCCTTCCTGCAGATCGACGATCCGGACTTCCTTGAGCGAATGCCCAAGGGCGGCAATCAGATCACGAATCAGGTCGTGAGTGAGCGGTCGAGCCGGTTCGTGGCCCTGCTGCTCGAGGGCGATCGCCGATGCCTCGGACTGCCCGATCCAGATCGGCAGGTAGCGATCGCCGTCGGACTCCCGAAGCAGTAGTACTGGTTGATTCTGAGGCTGCTCGATGCGAATGCCGACCACACGAACTTCACCCATCTGTGTCTGCCCTCCGCACCACCGCGCTGCTGGAAAGGGCCGGTGGTGCGGATGCGAACATCCCCTCGACATGTTCGCGCCGAACACCAACCCGTGCAACGGAGTCTAGCCCTGCCCGGGTTCCGCTGCCGAGGTCCTCCCCGGCTAGGGACGCAACATGTCCCGCACGGCCGACTTCACCAGCGACGTGTGCAAGGTGATGGCCAGGGCCGCGACTTCACGCGCCAGGTCGTCGGCACGGTCACGGGCGCCCGTCTTGTCGGCCCGAACCAGCGGGCCGGCGATCTGGGCGATCAGGTCCGACTGCCGGTCGGCCGCCGACCGGAACGCCCGTAGATGGCGTGGTTCGACGCCGTATTCGGCCAGTGCGCGGGCGCACTGCAGGATCACCACGGAGTGCTCGTCGAAAAAGCCACCGGGACCCGAACTGATGACGCCGGCCTTGATCATCCCGCTCAGCAGCGCTTCTGCTTCCGGTTGGGGGACACCGGACTGCTCGAGCACGTCTTCGCGGCGTAGCCGGACCCGCGCCGGCGCCACCACCGCACCCGAAGCGTGGGCACTGTCCGTGTCGGGAACCAACTTCGGGACACCGTAGGTGGTACCGAACTGGGGCAGCTCGCCGTCGGGTTGGGCGTCGAGCTGCGCTTTGATGACCTTCAGCGGTAGGTACTGATCGCGCTGAGCGGTCAGGATGAACCGCAGCCGCGCACAGTCGTAGGCAGTGAATCTCCGATACCCCGAACCGGAGCGCTGTGGCGTGACCAGACCCTCGGCCTCCAAGAAACGAATCTTGGAGATGGTGACATCCGGGAAATCGGGTCGTAGCAGGTCGAGCACAGCTCCGATCGACATCCCGGCGAGTGCGGGAGTATCGGGTGCGGTCACTAGTTGCCCGGTCCCCCATCGTCGTCGGTCTTCGGTCCGGTCAGGAAAACCAGACGGAATTTCCCGATCTGCACCTCGTCGCCGTTGGCCAGCACCGCCGAGTCGACGGGCTCCCGGTTGACGTAGGTGCCGTTGAGGCTGCCGACGTCGACGACCTGGAATTCGCCCCCCTCCAACCGGAACTCGGCATGGCGCCGACTGACCGTCACGTCGTCGAGGAAGATGTCGCTATCGGGGTGCCGACCAGCCGACGTGGTGGCCTGATCCAACAGGAACCGGGATCCCGCGTTGGGCCCTCGTTTCACGACGAGAAGCGCCGATCCCACGGGGAGTCCTTCTACCCCGGAGACCGAGCCTTCACCGCCAGCGGTGGCCGGGGCGTCCAATTCGTTCAGGAAGTCCGCGCGGAAGACAGATGTCGTTTCCACGGTGACTTCCTCAGACGTCTCCGACCCCGAGTTAAAGTCCTTGTCCGTCACTCGCTGCTCCTCACAGGCTGCTTGTGGCGATATCGCCGGTGGAACCGTGTCGCCCTACCCGTCGCGCACTCGACGTTACCGTGCGGTGAGCGTCATTGTGCCCAGCACGGTAGGAAAGACGGCTGGCAGGCACCCTAACAACATTCATTCGGTCAGTGTGGCCCGGTACGCCTCAGGATCGAGGAGTCCCTCCAGAGCGCTGTCGAGTGCGGCCGGGTCGGCCTGCAGTTCCAGCAACCACCCGGCGCCGTACGGATCGGAGTTCACCAGGTCCGGGCTGCCTTCCAGATCACCGTTGACCGCAACCACTTTCGCTGAAACCGGCGCGTAGAGGTCAGAGACCGATTTGGTGGATTCCACCTCGCCGAAGGCCTCCCCCGAGGTCACGTCGCTGTCGGCGTCCGGCAGCTGCACGAAGACGACATCGCCGAGAGCCGATTGCGCGAAGTCGGTGATGCCGACGCGGACGGTGTCCTCGCCGGTACGGCGAATCCATTCGTGTTCGACGGTGTAGTGCAGATCGGATGGGATCTCGGTCACTGTTCTCCCTCGTGATGCGGCTGGGCCGGGATTGGGTCTTGCGGGGGTGGGGCGGTACTGCTGCTCACTTGACGGGCTGAGCGTATTGGCGCGGTTTCGGTTGCCGCAAGGTGGTGATGTCGAGGTGATCAGTCTGCTGGACAGTCATTGTGCCGCCGACCCGTTCCACGCTGTCGACGGCGCCGCCGGGGATGTTCATCGCGGCGGCCAGTGTCGGCGGATCGCCAATCGCCAGAACAGAATACGGTGGAGCCAAAATGAGGTTGTCGATGGCGAGGGCGCCGGGGCGGCCGATGACCCAAGTGTCGACACCCACCCGCACCGCCTGGTTGGCCGCCGCGATCTCCATCGCTTCGGCACCCGCGGCGCGTAGTTCGTTGATGACGTCGAGCATCGTCTCTGGTGCCACCCCGCCCGCCGGGTCGTTGATGGTGATGATCACACCGGGACCGGTGGCTCCGACCGTGCCGATCAGAATCGACAGCGCGGCCAGCCGCGACCTGGCGTTGTCGATCGCCGCCTGATCGGAGCTGCCGGCGGCCTGCAGCGACGCCAGGGTGCGCTGCAGTTCGGCCACTTCGGTGTTCAGGGCGGCCTCCCGCTGTTGCAGCGAATCCAGCAGCACCAACAGATCGGCCGGGCGCGCCGTGTCCAGCGCATCGCCGGATTCGGTCTGTCTGACCTGGGTGGCGATCGCGACTCCCAGCACCAGGCACAGCAACGCCGCCAGCGCCCCGAAGGTCAGCTGGGAGCGGGTGCGTCGCGGCTTCGCGGGAATCTCGTGGCTCATCTGGGCGGTCTCATGCTCCGAACAGCCGGCGCCGCAGGGCGGCGGCGTTGCCGAAGATGCGGATTCCGAGGACGACGATGATCGCGGTGGACAACTGGGTGCCGACACCGAGCTGGTCTCCGACGTAGACGATCAGCGCGGCCACCAGGACGTTGAAGACGAACGACACCACGAACACCTTGGCGTCGAAGATGTGTTCCAGGTAGGCGCGCAGACCACCGAAGACGGCGTCGAGGGCGGCCACGACGGCAATCGGAAGGTAGGGCTGAATGGCTTCGGGCACGCTGGGGTGAAACACCAGACCCAGCACAATGCCGACGACGAGAGCGGCAATTCCGATCATCGGGCTCCGATCATGTTTAGGGGCCGATCCGCTTGGCGAACTTGATATCTCGCGCGGCGCCTGCCGGCACTGTGAGGCCGTCGCCGGCACTCACGTTGACTCCGACACCGTAGGAGGTCTCCAGCAGCCGCATGCGAACCAGCCCGGAGCTGTGCTCGAAGTCTTCCCGCATCGAGTTCGGCGGACCGATCGCGACGATGGAGTACGGACTGCTGATCGGGTGATTGTCGACGAGGATCGCGCCGCCCGCCTGCCGGATGGTCACGTTCGGCCCGATTCGGATACCGCCGACCGAGACCGCCTCGGCACCGCAGGCCCACAACGAGTTCACCACCAGCTGCAGGTCGCGGTCGAGGATCACCTGTCTGCTGCCGGGCACCCGCTGTTTGGACACGTCCGACAGATCGACGCCGACGTTGGGGTCGGCGACCGTCACCGTCAGGCCGGGCCCGATCACCGCGGTGGTCGCGCCCGCCAGGGTGAGGGCGTCCAGAGCGCCGAGCAGTTGCCTGCCTTCGGCGCCGTCGCGCAGCTGGCGGCGCTGGATGTCGTCGACCTGGCCGGCCAGGTCGTCGCGGCGGCGGTTCAGGTCGTCGGTGGCGCCCTCGGCCGACCGCACGCTGCCGGCCAGGACGTGCTGGGCCGCGCTGACACCGGGCGCGACGGATCTGGCCTGCGCGACGGCGGCAGCAAACACGGCCGCGATCAGCAGCGCCGCGAAGGCCTGCCAGAGCCACCCCGCCGCGCGCAACCGGTTGCCGTTGCCCGGCGGGGCGGCAGCCTTGGCGGCGGCCGCGGCGGCATAGCCGGGGTCGAGGTGTTCGGACAGTAGTGAACGCAGCAGCGACGGCACCGGCAGTTTGTGGACGGCGGCGGCCTGCCGGGGACTCAGCCCGGCTTCGGGGTCGTAACCGCCGAGCGAGCGGTCCTGATCGGACACGTCATCTCGCCTTCGGAATCTTGGGCATCTGCCGCACGACCAGGACGAGCTGGATGACGTAGAGCACGAATGCCCACAGGTACATGCCGATACCCCAGATCAGGAACGCCCAGCCGCAGGCGCCGATCACGCGGCTCCACAGCGCCTCCCACTGGCCGAGCAAGATCAGCGGGAACGCCGACATCAACGCGAACGTCGCCGCCTTGCCGAGGTAGGTGACGGGCAGCGCCGACAGTCCCCGGCTGCGCAGTACCGGCAACATGGCGGCCAGCAGGCCGTCGCGAACGATCAGCACCACGATGATCCACCAGGGCACGATCCCGGCGATAGCGAACGAGATCGGGACGATCACCATGAAGAGGCGGTCGACGGCCGGGTCGAGGAGCTCGCCGACGCGCGAATACTGGTCGAGCAGCCGGGCCAGCTTGCCGTCGAGCCAGTCCGAGGCGCCGCAGATCATCAGGATCGCGACGGCCCAACCGTAGGCGTGCGTACCGAGCAGCAGGTAGACGAAGACACCGATCAGGATCAGCCGCAGCACGCTGAGCACGTTCGGCACGGTCAGCACCCGGTCGCTACTGCCAGCCCCCGCAGGCGCGTTCATGCGGGTAAACCTATCTCGGTTCTAGCGGAACACCCCGGGCAGGCTCAGCGCAGACAGCGTGTCGTCCTGCAGCGGGTTGTCGTGCACCACATAGGTCCACGTCGAGGTGGGCCGCGCCAGCTTGGAAAGATCCAAGCCGACCTCGCCGTCGACCAGGTCCGCCGTCTCGAACGTCTGCTGGCCCGCTTCGATGGCGTCGGCGGCCAGCGAGGCGAACGCGTCGACCGCCATCCGGTGAAATTCGTCGAGCGGGTTCTGCCGCCCGAGAGCCCGAAGGTGAATGCTCTCGCGGATATCCGCCAGGTAGGCCTGGTGATCGGCCCAGCCTCGGTCGAGGTGATACAGCATGATCAGCCGGCAGATCCGCTCGAGCTGCTCCTCGGAGAGCGGGCCGTCCGGCTCGGCCAGCTCCGCGTAGCGGTCCGGCGCGAGGTCTTTGAGTTCGTCGCGCGCGGCCGTGGTGGACAGCAAGGTGTTGCGGCGTTCCACGATGATGGCGCGCTGCTGGGCGACGAGCTGGTTGTAGCGCCAGGTGTTGGCGTGCACT
This sequence comes from Mycolicibacterium komossense, assembly GCF_025822605.1. Taxonomy (GTDB): domain Bacteria; phylum Actinomycetota; class Actinomycetes; order Mycobacteriales; family Mycobacteriaceae; genus Mycobacterium; species Mycobacterium komossense. The sequence goes on from NZ_JACKTY010000041.1 coordinate 31,418, forward strand.
TCCAGCATCTTGCCCTCGGCGATGCGCTGGGCGTGGTCGAGCAGGGTGGCGGCCTTCGGGCTGGAGATCCGGCCGTCGTCGTCATCGGTCTCGGTCGGAAGTTTCTCGGCGTCGAGGTATCCGATGACGACCTCGTCCTCCCAGCTGGCGAAGAAGATCGACGAGCCGGGGTCGCCCTGGCGGCCGGCGCGGCCACGCAGCTGGTTGTCCAGGCGTTCGGTGTTGTGCCGGCCGGTGCCGACCACGTGCAGGCCGCCGAGTTCGACGACCTCGTCATGGGTGTCTTCCGAGGATCCGCCGAGCCGGATATCGGTACCGCGGCCGGCCATCTGGGTGGACACCGTGACGGCGTTGAGCGCGCCGGCCTCGGCGATGACGGCGGCTTCCTCGGCGTCGTTCTTGGCGTTGAGAACTACCGCGGGGACCCCCCGGCGCAGCAGCCGGTCGTGCAGTTCCTCGGATTCGGCGACGTCGTGGGTGCCGACGAGCACCGGGCGGCCGGTGGCGTGGATCTCGGTGATGTGCTCGATCACCGCTTCGATCTTGGCGGCCGCGGTGATGTAGACGCGGTCGGTCTCGTCCTCGCGAATGTTCGGCGTGTTCGGCGGGATGGGTGAGACGCCCAGTTTGTAGAACTGGCGTAGCTGTTCGCCGGCGGCCAGCGCGGTGCCGGTCATCCCGCAGACCGTCGGATAGCGGTTGATCAGCGCCTGCACGGTGATGGTGTCGAGCACTTCACCGGTCTCGGTGGTCTCGATGCCTTCCTTGGCCTCGACTGCGGCCTGCAACCCGTCGGGCCAGCGCTGCAGCGCGGCGATCCGGCCACGCGAGGCGTTGATCAGGTGCACGGCGCCGTCGCGCACGATGTAGTGCACGTCGCGGACCAGCAGCTCGTGGGCGTGCAGGGCGACGTTGATCTCCGTCAGCGTGGTCCCGACGTGCTCCTCGGAGTACAGGTCGATACCGCCGAAGGCGGCCTCGACCTTCTGGGCACCTTCCTCGGTCAGGTGCACATTGCGCCGGTCGGGGTCGACGGAGTAGTCCACGTCGGGGGTCATGGTGCCGACCAGGGCCACGATCTCCAGCCGCGGCGTCTCGCGGTGGGTGGTCCCGGCGAGCACCAGCGGCACCAGCGCCTCGTCGACCAGCACCGAGTCGGCCTCGTCGATCAGTGCCACCACCGGGTTCGGGGAAACCAGGTCGGCGGCGTCGGTGACCAATTGGTCGCGCAGCACGTCGAACCCGATCTCGTTGACCGATGCGTATGTCACGTCGCACTGGTAGGCGGCGCGCCGCTCGTCGGCGGTGGAATCCGCGGTGATCCAGCCGACGGTCAGCCCCATTGCTTCCAGCAGCGGGCCCATCCACTCGGCGTCGCGGCGGGCCAGGTAGTCGTTGACCGAAATGACATGCACGCTGCGGCCGCCGATGGCGTAGCCCGCGGCGGCGATCGCACCAGCCAGGGTCTTGCCCTCACCGGTGGCCATCTCGACGATGTCGCCGGCAAGCATCCGCAGCGCGCCTTGCAGCTGCACATCGAAAGGACGCAGACCCGTTGCTCTCTCGGCGGCTTCGCGGGCGATCGCGAGGAACTGCGGGATGTCGGTGGCCTGCGCCAAGTCCTCGAGGTTGAGCAGCTGTGCGGCTTTACGGAGCTGGTCGTCGTCGAGTTCGGCGGCCTTCTCGTCGAATGCTGCAGAGTCCCGCACTTCGGTCATCGATCGCGTCTGGTCTTTGTCGGTGCTGGCACCGAGGAGCTTCCAGAAGCGACCACTGAGGCGGCCAGTTTTCGCGCCGGCGGTCTGCTTGGTCTTACCCGAGGTCTGGGTGGTAGAAGGCTTAGCCACACGTTTACGGTACGCGGCGCGCAGCGTTGCAATAATCACCCGGTGTCTGACACCGAGGTCCCCGTCGCCGGAGCCGGTCCTGTCGGTCTCACCGCTGCCCTGATGACACATCTGCGCCTGAAGTTCGCCTAGCGGATGGGCACCGCGACGTTCGCACCGGCGATCGACTGGAGCCACGAGTGGTTCGACTCGACGGTGTGGGTGCTGGAGACATTCGTCGTCACCGCGTCGTGCCTGCTTGTCGTCCTCGTATTGCTGACGCGGACCACCGGATGGGGCCGTCAGTTCTGGCGGATCACCGGGGACTATTTTCGGGGCCGCCCCAGCCTGCCGGTGTGGGCATTGCTCGCGGTGTTGCTGGTGTCGGCCATCGTCTCGGTACGCATCAGCGTGTTGCTGAGCTACTACACCAATGACCTGTTCACGGCGTTGCAGGTCGCGTTCTCCGCAAACGGGGCGGACGCCGACGTGCAGCGGGCCAGCGGCGTCGCCGGATTCTGGTCGACGTTGCTGGTGTTCGCCGTGCTGGCCGGCTGCTTCGTCGTGCGCCTGCTGCTCGACATGTACCTCACCCAGCGGTTCATCATGCGGTGGCGAATCTGGTTGAGCGCCAACCTCATCGACGGCTGGCTCGGTGACTTTGCTTACTTTCGGTCACAGTTTTCCGGCCAGCCGATCGACAATCCGGACCAGCGCATCCAGCAGGACATCGACATCTTCACCACGGGCGTGGGCGGCGAACCGAACAACCCGGCCTTCAACTCCGGTCACACCCTGCTGTTCGGCGCCGTCGAGGCTGTGTTGTCGGTGTTCTCGTTCGGCGCGATCCTGTGGCGGCTGTCCGAGCCCCTGACGGTCGGTGGCGTCACCGTGGCACACGCGCTGTTCTGGATCGTCATCGTCTACGTGGCGGTGGCCACGGTCGTCGCGTTCGTCATCGGCCGGCCGCTGATCCGGCTGAGTTACCTCAACGAGCTGCGCAATGCCGGGTTCCGGTATGCGCTGGTGCGGCTACGGGAGGCCGGTGCTGCCGTCGGTATGTACCGCGGCGAGCACTCCGAACGCCGGCTGCTGACCGGGCGCCTGGATTCGGTGATGGTCAACTACCGCCGCTGGCTCAACCGCATGATGGTGTTCACCACTTGGAATCTGTCGGTGAGTCAGGCCATCAATCCGCTGCCCTGGATCGTGCAGGCGCAAGGGCTGTTCGCCCAGCGGATCTCCTTCGGCGGTGTCTGGCAGTCTTCGACGGCGTTCAGCGCCATCCACGATTCGCTGTCGTTTTTCCGCAATGCCTACGACCAGTTCGCCAGCTATCGTGCGGCGATCATCAGGTTGGACGGCCTGGTCGACGAGAACATCCGCGCGCGCGCTTTCGGCCAGGTGGTGAGCAGCGAGTCCCTCGACGACACCCTGACGGTCGACCGCGTCGACGTCCACACCCCCGGTGGCCGGACGCTGATTCGCGATCTCGACTTTCATCTTGGCGCCGGTGAGTCACTGCTGGTCAGCGGACCGTCCGGGATCGGTAAGACCGTCCTGCTGCAGAGCTTGGCCGGTCTATGGCCGTACGCATCGGGTGACATCCGGCTGCCGGGCGGCCGCAGCCAGGCGATGTTCGTCCCGCAGCTGCCCTACCTACCGCTGGGCGACCTGCGGGCCGTGGCGTCCTACCCATTGGATCCGGCGACTTCCGGCGCCGTCACCGACCGCGACATCCAGCGGGCGCTGGCGAAGGTGGCGCTCACACACCTGGTGATCCGCCTCGGCGAGGTCCGGGACTGGGCCAAGATGCTCTCGGTCGGCGAGCAGCAGCGAATCGGCTTCGCGCGGATTCTGTTGACCAGGCCCAGGACGCTGTTTCTCGACGAGTCGACGTCGGCGATGGACGAGGGTCTGGAGCTGATGCTCTATGAGCTCATCCGCACCGAGCTGCCGGACACAATTGTGGTCAGCGTGAGTCATCGGAGCACGGTGCATCAGTTCCACGGCCGCCACCTGGAACTCACCGGTGATGGCCAGTGGCGACTGGGCAGTTTGGCCGTGCCGTGACGGCTACGCGGTCATAGCGACGTAAGACCTCCGGAACACAAGGTCAAACTATTTCGGGGTACCTTGCCCGCATGGACGACAACAAGTTCACCCCCACTCTGGACTGGGGGCATGAACTTCTGCCTTCTCTGATCTGGATCGCCAAGGGCTGGGCGATCGCGGCGGTAGCCACGATGATCATCCTGTTTCTGCTTGCCCGGTTCACCGTGTGGGGCAGTCAGTTCTGGCGCATCACCAGCGCCTACTTCACCGGCCGCGCCAGCATCAAGGTGTGGGTGTGGCTTGGGGCCCTGTTGCTCTCGGTCATCATCGGGGTCCGGATCGACGTCCTGATGAGCTATTACGGCAACGACATGATGACCAGCTTCCAGGTGATCGCCGCGGGTCTCGGCAACGGCGACGCGGCGGTCAAGGAGTCCGGTAAGCACGGCTTCTGGCTGTCCATGGTCGTCTTCGCCGTGTTGGCGAGTATCTATGTCGCCCACACCATGATCGACCTGTTCCTGATGCAGCGCTTCATTCTCAGGTGGCGAGCCTGGCTGACTGACCGACTCACCGGCGACTGGCTCGACGGGAAGGCGTACTACCGCTCCCGTTTCATCGACGACACGATCGACAATCCGGACCAGCGCATCCAGTACGACGTCGATATCTTCACCGCCGGGGTCGGGCCACTGCCGAATACGCCCAACAACACCTCAGGTGCCACGCTGCTGTTCGGCGCTGTGTCCGCGGTCGCCTCGATGGTCTCCTTCACGGCGATCCTGTGGAATCTGTCCGGTCCGCTGACACTGTTCGGCTTCACCCTGCCCAAGGCGATGTTCTGGATCGGCCTCGGTTACGTGGTGCTGGCGTCGATCATCGCGTTCTGGATCGGTCGGCCGATCATCTGGTTCACCTTCAACAACGAGAAATTCAACGCTGCCTTCCGGTACGCCCTGGTCCGGTTACGCGACGCCTCCGAGGCGGTGGCCTTCTACCGCGGTGAGATCGCCGAACGGACAGGATTGCGTCGGCGGTTCTCTTTTGTCGTCGACAACTACCGACGGCTGATCAACCGGATGATGGGGTTCTACGGCTGGAACCTGTCGCTGTCGCAGATCATCGTCCCGCTGCCGTATGTGCTGCAGTTCCCGCGGTTCTTCGCCGGTGAGATCACCCTCGGCGCCATGAGCCAGTCGTCGTCGGCCTTCAGCAATATCCAGGGTGGGCTGTCCTTCTTCCGTAACGCCTATGACCAATTCGCCGGGTACCGCGCCTCCATCATCCGTCTGCACGGTCTCGTCATCGCCAACGAGGAGGGCCGGGCGCTGCCCACGGTGACCACCGCAGCCTGTGTCGACGGCACCGTCGAGCTCTCCGAAGTCGAAGTCCGCACCCCCGACGGCAAGCAGCTGGTCAAACCACTGGACATGCGGCTGGAGATCGGTGACACCCTGGTGGTCAAGGGTCGGTCCGGCAGCGGCAAGACCACACTGTTGCGCAGCCTGGCTGAACTGTGGCCGTTTACCTCGGGCACCCTGACCCGTCCCTGCGGGCCCAACGAGACGCTGTTCCTGTCGCAGATGCCGTATGTGCCGCTGGGCGACCTGCGCGCCGTCGTGTCCTACCCGTGCGAAGAGGGCACCGTCGAGGATGACGAGATCCGCGCGGTGCTGGGCAAGGTGGCACTACCGCACCTCGTCGACCGCCTCGATGAGGTCGAGGACTGGGCCAAGGTGCTCTCCCCCGGCGAGCAGCAGCGCATCGCATTCGCCCGCATCCTGATCACCAAACCGAAGGCGGTCTTCCTCGACGAGTCGACGTCAGCGCTCGACGAAGGCCTGGAGATGCTGGTGTATCAGCTCGTGCGCACCGAGCTGCCGAACACCATCCTCGTCAGCGTCAGCCATCGCCGCACCGTCGACCAGCACCACAACAAGGAACTGACCCTCCTCGGCGACGGTGAGTGGAGCCTGGCCAACGTGTCGGTCTAGGGCTCGGGCCGCGTGGGTGTAGCTTCCCCGGGTGGAGTTGTACAAGCCGTCGCTGGACTGGAGCAACGAGATCGTCGCCTCGTTGTGGTGGGTGCTCAAGGCCTGGGCGATCGCCGCGGTCTGCGTCCTGATCATTCTGGTCCTGTTGGCCAGGTTCACTGGCTGGGGCCGTAAGTACTGGCGCATCACCGGGCCGTATTTCGTTGGCCGTCAGAGCATTCCGGTATGGGGATTGCTGGCGCTGCTGCTGCTGTCGGTGATGCTCTCGGTCCGGACCAACGTCCTGGTCAGCTATTTCTACAACGATCAGGGCTCGTCGCTGCAGACCGCGATCGCCGGGGCGGGGGCAGGGAACGACGCCGTCCGGGATTCCGGCATCCGCGGCTTCTGGGTGGCGATCTTGACCTTCGCGGCGCTGGCCACCTTCTACATCGCGCGGTCGCTGCTCGACATCTATCTGATGCAGCGCTTCATCATCCGCTGGCGCATCTGGCTGACCGACCGGCTCACCGGCGACTGGCTCGACGACCTGGCCTACTACAAGGGGCGGTTCGTCGACGACATCATCGACAACCCCGACCAGCGCATCCAGCAGGACATCGACATCTTCACCACCGGTACCGGGCCGGATACCAACACCCCGACCGTCGGGACATCGAACACGCTGCTGTTCGGGGCGGTGAACTCCGTCGTGTCGGCGGTGGCCTTCGCCCCGATCCTGTGGAACCTGTCCGGGCCGTTGACGCTGTTCGGCGTCACGCTCCCCAAGGCGCTGTTCTGGTGCGTCCTGCTCTATGTGGTCTTCGCGACCGTGATCGCGTTCTGGATCGGCCGCCCGTTGATCCGGCTCAGTTTCCGCAACGAGTTGACCAACGCCGCGTTCCGGTACGCACTGGTCCGGTTGCGCGACGCCGCCGAAGCGGTGGGTTTCTACCGAGGCGAAAAAGCCGAGCGCGGCATGCTGGCCACCCGGTTCGCCGAGATCATCACGAACTACCGGGCGTTTGTCCGCCGGACCCTGGCCTTCTACGGCTGGAACCAGACGTTGAGCCAGATCATCAATCCGCTCCCCTTGATCATCCAGGCGCCGCGCCTGTTCGCCGGCCAGATCTCGTATGGCGACGTGACACAGTCTTCGAGCGCCTTTGGTCAGGTACATGATTCGTTGTCGTTCTTCCGCACTGTGTACGACTCGTTCGCCAGCTACCGGGCGACCATCGACCGCCTCGACGGGCTGATGACGTCCAACGAGGAGGCGTGTGATCTGCCTACCGTGACCACGATCGAAAGCCGTGACGGCACAGTGGAATTCGATAACGTGGAGGTGCGAACACCGGCCGGCGTGCAGCTGGTCGATCCGCTCGACGTGCGGCTCGACCCCGGGGATGCGCTGGTGATCACCGGCCGTTCCGGCGCCGGCAAGACGACGCTGCTGCGCAGCCTGGCGCAGTTGTGGCCGTTCGCCTCCGGCACGCTGCGGTGCCCCGGCCCGGCGAACGAGACCATGTTCCTGTCGCAGGTTCCCTATGTTCCCCTGGGTGATCTGCGGGCTGTGGTGTCCTATCCACTGGCGTCGGGCAGCCGCGACGACACCGCGCTGAAGACCGCGCTGAGCAAGGTCGCCCTTGAACACCTGGAGGGCCGCCTGGACGACGTGAAGGACTGGGCCAAGGTGCTGTCCCCTGGTGAGCAACAGCGCATTGCATTCGCCCGGCTGCTGCTGGTCAGGCCCAAGGCAGTGTTCCTCGACGAGGCCACCTCGGCGCTCGACGAAGGCCAGGAATTCGCGCTGTACCGGCTACTGCGCACGGAGCTGCCGGAGTGCGTCGTGGTCAGCGTCAGTCACCGCAGCACCGTCGAGCAACACCACAACCGCCAGCTCGAGCTCCTCGGCGGCGGTCAGTGGCGCCTCAGTTAGTACGTCGGGCGGCGTGCATTCCCGCGCGCCGGCCGAAGAACGAACCCTCGCCCAACTGGGTCCCACTCGCGTAGCCCTTGCCGTCCTGGGCGATGTTCGACGCGCAGGCCCCGGCCGCGTACAGGCCCGGGATGGCGCTGCCGTCCCCGCGGAGCACCTCACCGTCGAGGGAGACAGCCAGCCCGCCCATCGTGAAACCGGAGTACATCGCCACCCCGAGGGACAGGTCGAAGGCCGCCCACGGTCCGTTGTCCTGAGGAGCGAGGTAATCCGGCTGCTTGTGAAAGTCGGGGTCGACGCCCTCGGCGGCATTCGCGTTGTAGCGATCCAGCGTCTGCGCCAGGTTGCCTTCCGGAATGCCCAGTGCCGCTTCGGCTTCCGCGACGGTCTCGTAGCCATCGATGAACTTGATCAACGGCATTTCGGGCATCTGCAGATGCGCCTCGTCGACAATCAGATACGCGGCCTGCTCGGGCTGCTCCAGCACGAACGCCGAGGTCCGCGAGTGGTAGGAGTCCTCGGCGACGAATCTCTTGCCGTCCTTGTTCACGATGACGCCGGTGAGCAGGATTTCCGGCGGGTAGGCGGCGGCGGTGATGAACAACTGGTCCAGGTTCTTGGCGACACCGCCCGCGGAAACACCGAGCCGGATCGCCAGGCCGTCGTCGTGGGGATTGCCCAGGATGTAGGGCGCCACCAGGCCGTGGCTGCTCTTGCGCTCCACGCCCAGTGCCGGCGTGTGTTCGGCGACCATCTCCGGGTTCATCGCGAAGCCGCCGGCGGCGATGACCACCGCTTTGGCCTTGATCGCACCGGTGTCGGTGAAGTGCTTCCACCTCACGCCGACGACGGTTCCGGCGTCGTCGACGACGAGGTTGGTCGCACCGGTCTCGTAGCGGAACTCGATACCGAGATCGGCGGCCCGTTTGAGCAGCAGGTCGATGACCATCGACGCGCCACCCAATTCGCCGGGCACCGGCACCGAATGCCCGCGCGGAGCCGGCTTGGCCTGGTCGATGAACGGCCACACCTTTTCGTTGCCGGTGTAGGACAGCCCCTCGGTGCCCGGCGGGACGACGACCTTGCCGGGGTAGTAGCTGCGCTCGAACTGGAAGCCCAGATCCTCAAGCCAGTTGAAGTGTTCGACGCTGCCGTCGCAGTAGGCGCGGATCTTGTCGTGCTCGGGTTCGCGGGACTGCGATACCAGGTACTTGTACATCTCTTCGGCGGTGTCGGAATGGCCGGTCGCCTCTTGCACCGCGGTGCCGCCGCCGAGATAGAAATGGCCGCCGGCCATCGCCGAGGTTCCACCCGCCGCCGCCGCGCGTTCGAGGACCAGTACTTTCGCGCCCGCCGCTGCGGCAGTGACGGCTGCACAGCCGCCGGCGATGCCGAAGCCGACGACCAGGACGTCAACCTCCTCGGACCACGAAGGCACGTCGGCCGCACGGGTGGTGGTCGGGATCTCGGTGCTCATTGCTGCTCCTGCTTGATGTAGGCGAAGAAGGATTTGATGTCGTCGGGGATGTGGGCGATCTCCAGATACGGCACGGCGGCGTCCGGGCTCGATACATACGCGAACCGCATGCCGCCCGGCATCACGCCCTGGCCGACGATGTCGGCGCCACGCGCAGTCGCGTCGGCCAGCGCCGCATCGAATCCGGCCACGTCGGGCGCCTCGGTGCAGATGTGGTGCAGTCCCCCGGCGCCCTGTGCGCTCAGGAACTCGCTGTAGACGCTCTCTCCGCGGACGGGTTCGATCAGTTCCAGCTGCAGATCACCCAGGTAGGCCAGCGAGATGCTGGCGACGAAATCCGCGGGCCTGCCGCGATAGGTGCAGGTATCGGGAGCGAAGTGCACCTCGGGCATCCTGACCCATTTCTTGACGCCCAACAGCCCGGTCAGCGCAGCCTCGGTGGCGTCGAGACTGGGCGTCACCCAGGCGATCTGGACAGCAGTCTGGACAGGCGGACTCATCGCTTCGCAGAATAGCCCAGCCAGGCAGCGAATTGAAACAGGTTCTAGTTCTGCATCATGGCGAGCAGCAGCTCGATCTGCAGGTCGAACACGGCGCCGGGTTCGGTCAGCGTGTCGGCCCCGTACTGCCCGAACACCTCCAGGCTGATCGCACCGACGAGACCAGCCCACAGGGCGAAGCCTTTCGCGACGGTATGGTCGTCGCCGGTGAAGGCGAACTCGTCGCGCAGCTTGTCGAAGTCGCCCGAAAGAGGCTGGGATACAGGCGAATCGGAGATGGGGATAGCGCCGGCCGAGATACCGCGCGCAATCGCGCCGAATAACGCGCCGACCACCCGGGTGCCGGGGCCGACGGTGCGCTCGGCCGGGGCCCGGTAACCGGGTACCGGGCTGCCGTAGAGCAGCGCCCAACTCGCCGGTTGTCGCACCGCCCACCGGCGGGCCGCCCCCGCCATGGCAATGACCTCGTCGCGCCAGCTGTCCGCCTCGTCGCGGGCAGCGTCGACGGCGTCCGCGAGGTCCGAGTAGGCGTCGATCAACAACAGAGTGAGCAGGTCATCCCGGCTGGCGACGTAGCGGTAGACCGCCGAGGACACCATGCCAAGGTCACGGGCGATGGCGCGCAACGACAGCCCGGCAGCCCCTTCGGTGACCAGTTGCCTGCGGCCCAGCTCGACGATCTGCGCCTCCACCCGGTCTCGGGAATCCTGCCGTTTACCCATCGGGCCAGTGTCGCATAAAAGAGAGCACTGCTCTTGCATTCCATCGGCGATCGTGTCATCGTAGAAATAGAGAGCACCGCTCTCATTGCTTCGAATCCACCAACGGACTCGAATCCACCGAAGGAGTTGTCATGACCGCGCGTTACGACGAGCCGAATCTGATCGCCAAGGCAGGAAACGCTGTCATCCGCCGGCTGGCCGAAGCCGGGGTGAGCATCATGGGCAGCCGCGCCCTGCGGGTCCGGGGCCGCACGAGCGGCCAGATGCGTGGCGTTGTCATCAACCTGATGACTATCGACGGAGTGGACTACCTGGTGTCACCACGCGGCAACACCCAGTGGGCCAGAAATGCCAGGGCGGCGGGTGAAGTCGAGATCGGCCCGCGCCGGCGGGCCCGTCGCGTCGCTATCACCGAGGTGCCCGACGACCGTAAGGCCCCGCTGCTGAAGAAATACCTGGATCGGTGGTTCTGGGAGGTCAAGGGCCACGTGGGCGGCCTAACCCCGAGCTCAACTCCCGAGGAAATCGCCCTGGCGGCGCCGTCGATCCCGGTTTTTGCCCTGGCCCGTTAGGACTGCGCGTCAGTGGGCTCCGAGCAATTGCGCCTTGTAGTTGACGGCCACATTGCTCACGACGTCGCTGCTGCCGGTGTTGACGTCCTCGCGGATCTGGTCACCGGTGGCCTGCCAGGACACTGCCGCCGGGAAGGTCCCCCAGGTGCAGTTGAACAAGCCGACGACGACCGCCCGGTTGCCGTCCTTGACGTACACGGGCCCGCCGGAATCACCCTTCTGACTGACCACACCATTGGTCATCGTGAACCAGCCGTTGTTGACCCGTTCGACGGTGCCGCAGCTCTCACCCGTCACGATTCCGAAGTGGCAGATCGGTTCGCCGAGTTGCGCGACGCGTCCCTGTTGCGATTCCAGCGGCTGGCCGCCGGGCAGGATGTTGTTCACCGAGACGTTATCGGCCAGCACGATGGCCTCATAGTCGGCGATCACCTGATCGGTGGTCACAGTGGCGCCGTCGGGGGTGTTGTCCCGGAAAACCGCCATGTTGCCGATGACGTTGCCGTGGGTGTCGGTAACCGGTCCCCCGCCGCGGCAATGGCCCGCCGTGAAGGCGACCCGCAGCGTCGGGTCCACATAACCCAGGGTGCAGATGTTGCTGTCCTGCAGGATTTCCATGCCCGGTGAGACCACGACGCCGGGATCGGCGCCGGCCGGAGCAGCGAGTACGGGTCCCGAGATGGCCAGCATCGAGGTGACAACCGCGAGGGTCGCAGTGACAACCCGCAGGAACGGACGGCGCATCGACAGCTCCGATCAGTGGTGGCCGGATCGTGATCCAGCCGCAGTAACGGTGTAATTGAGTTATCGGCGTGTCGTGCCCGGATCGTTACCAAACTCAGTTATAAGCCATTACCCACTCATCGCGCGCCCTACGCGGTGACGGCCGACCTGACAAAAAAACGGCCCGGTCGTCTCGACCGGGCCGCTGTTCACTGCACGATCAGTCGGGAATCGTCAACACCTGACCGGGCTGAATCAGGTCCGGGTTCGCCACCCCACTGGCGTCAGCGATCCGTTGGTACTTGCTGCCGTCGCCGTAGAACCGCTCGGAGATCGCCCACAGCGTGTCGCCGGAGGCCACGGTGTAGGTGCGCGGCGCGGGCGGCGGCGGAGGTGGGGCCTCCGGTTCCGGTGCGGCCGGTGCTTCGGCCGCAGCCGGGGCCGCCTCTTCTTCGGGAGCCGCCTCAGGTGCCGCAGCGGCCGGTTCCGGCGGCGGCGGGCCGTCGGTCTCGGTCTTCGAAGACCACGCGGGACCGTCTGCCGCGTACAACACGAGGTTGCGATCGTCCTGGAGCACCAACTTCACGTTCGTCTTGCCTTTGGTGTCGGTATGCCATACCGGCTTGTCGGCGGTGTACAGGACGAAGTTGCCGTCCTGCTGCACCTCGGCACGCTGGACGTCTTGTCCATTCGTCGAGGTCGCCCAGACCGCCTGACCGCGCGCGGCGAGCACCAGGTTGCCGTCGTCCTGCAGCGTCAGGGTGTAGGCCCCGTTGCTGGACACCAGGGATCCTCCCTTGACGAGTTTCTGTCCTTCGGTGAGCGTGTCTGACACGTCGACCTCTTCTCATCGGGCGCCTCTACCCTGCGGATCAAGACGTCGCTTGGATGGGCACGAGCATCATCGAGCCTACTCAGCGCACGGGTGCGTAGGTGGCTTTCCGACGAACGTCACGAGTCGAAACCGAGCCCGAGCCTATCCAGGGTTTTCAGCAGCACATTGCGCCGCCCGGCGGTGTGATCGGAGCGATCCAGCGACCATCTGGTGGCCTGGATTCCTATGCTGGCCAACGGCTCTGGCGGAAATGGCAACGGCTTCTTGCGCACCATCTCCAGCTGTGTCCGCTGGGTCGGCTTGCCGTCGAGCAGGTCTAGACAGACGTCGGCAGCGAAGCGGGTCGCGCCGACTCCCAGCCCGGTGAAACCGTTGACGTAGACGACCCGGCCGTCGTGGGCCTTACCCCAGTGCGCGCAGAAACGGGTGTTGGTGTCGATAGCGCCGGCCCAGCGGTGGCTGAACCGCACGTCTCGCAGCTGGGGGAAGGTCAGGAAAAAGTGCGCGGCGAGGCGACGGTAGGTGGCCGGGCGGTCCTCGTAGGCCGGGTTGACCTTGCGGCCGAAGTGGTAGACCGCGTCGTAGCCGCCCCAGACGATCCGGTTGTCCGTCGAGAGCCGGTAGTAGTGGAACTGGTTGGCGGAGTCACCGACCCCCTGGCGTGCGCGCCAGCCGATGCGGCCGAGCTGGTCCTCGGTCAGCGGGTCGGTGGCCAGCACATAGTCGTAGACCGGCACCGTGTACAGGCTGTTGCGTTTGAGCAGGCTCGGGAAGACGTTGGTGGCTAGCACAACCCGGTCGGCGGTGATTCCGCCGCCGGGGGTGCTGACGTGGATGGTCACCGCGCCGGCAGAGATCTCGGTGGCTTTGGTGTGTTCGTAGATGTCGACGCCCGCGTCGCGGCACGCGCGAGCGAGTTCCAGTGCCAGCTTCGCCGGGTGCACGATCGCGCAGGTGTCCGGGCTGAACAGCCCGCCGAGGTAGGTCGGTGAGTCGACCTCGGCGCGCACCTGCGCCGAGTCGAGGAAGCGGCCCTCCCCCGAATCGGCGGCTTCGGCGAGCCATGACACCTGATGCGGTTCGGTCGCAACCGCCAGCATGCCGGTGCGCTCCCACTCCGCGTCGAGCCCGAGACGTTCGATATCGGCTTGCATGCCGTCGAGGTTGGCCAGCCCGAGGGCGTCCAGTTCGGCGAGCTCGCCGGGCCAGCGGGCCTGCCCGTTCGATTCCCCGTGGGTGAGGCTGGCTTCGACGAAACCGCCGTTGCGGCCGGAAGCGGCCCAGCCGACGCGTTCGGCGTCGATCAGGGTGATCCGCGAGCCGGGGTTGCGCTGCGCGGCATGCAGGGCGGCCCACAACCCCGCGTATCCCGCGCCCACCACCAACAGATCGCACCGCACCGGCGCGGACAGCCGCGGGTACTCGGGGCGTGGAATGTCCAACCACATCGAACCGAAGGCGGTATTCGCCAAAGACCGTTCGATGAGGTCGGGATCGACGTGCCGGTCGAAGACTGTTTCCACAGCTAACGAGAGTACGTGGACGCCGGCCGACTCGCGGGCTCCGCCTGCCGTGGTGCCCAGCCGGGCGGTCCGAAGATGAAGCCGAGCCGGTCACGCAGCCGGCTCGCGGTCCGCACGTCGCGGGCGATGGCGACGTATTCGTGGGTTTGCAGCGTCCAGATGTTGAACGTTCCCACCTGTTTCGTCAACCCGTAGTGCGGCCGGAACAGCTCGTCCTGATAGGAGCCGAACACCCGGTCCCAGACGATGAAGATGCCACCGTAGTTCTTGTCCAGGTACTCCGGGTCCATGCCGTGGTGCACCCGGTGGTGCGACGGCGTGTTGAACACGAATTCGACTGGTGCCCAAAGCTTGTCGATGCGCTCGGTGTGCACCCAGAACTGGTAGATCAGGTTGATCGAGAATGCCAGGAACACCATCCATGGCGGAATGCCCAACAACGGCAACGGAATCCACATCAGAATCTCGCCGCTGTTGTTCCATTTCTGCCGTAGCGCGGTAGCGAAGTTGAAGTACTGGCTGGAGTGGTGCGCCTGGTGCGTCGCCCAGATCAGCCGGACGCGGTGGGCAAGGCGGTGATAGAGGTAGAACAGCAGGTCGACCCCGACGATCGCGATCACCCACGTGTACCACCGCGTGGCGGACAGATGCCAAGGCGCGACGTAGGCGTAGAGGGCCGCGTACCCGAGCAGCGCCAGGAACTTCCAGCCTGCGGTGGTCGCCACCGAGACCAGGCCCATCGAGATGCTGGCCCACGCGTCACGACGCTGGTAGCTGGCAGGCTCAAGATCTTCGAGCCTGCGTGCAGCCGTCCACTCCAGAATCAGCAGTAAGAGGAAGAACGGCACGGCGAACAACACCGGATCCCGCATCTGCGCCGGCAACACCGACAGAAAGTCGAACACGAGAAACACCTCCGGCCGACCAGCTTAATCGTGGGGTACTGGCCCCTAACGGAAGCTCAGGATCTCACTACCCCAAGCGGCGCGGATTCCGTCGTCGAGATCGTCGACCACCCGGTCGTCTTTGTCGATCACCAGCGTCGCGCGCTGGTCGGTGGTGTACGCAGCCCAGGGGGACTCCCCCTTCGCAAAGGCGATCCAGCGGTCCTGCATCCGCTCACTGACCGCGGTGCCCGGCTTGAGGCCGCCCAGTTTGAAGGTGATGTCCTTGGCTCCCATCACGAGATTTCCCCATACATAGGGCAATTCGGTGGCGTGGGCGGCTCCGAGTCGAAGCAGCCGCAACATCGGAGTGGTCCAGTCGAACCGGTACAGATACACAGGGGCGACTTCCGAATGCCCTTCGGCCAGCCACACGGTGGGCATCCGGAAGCCCACGTCGCGCGCGACGTGCAATCCGAGTGCCCTGGTTCGGATGCCCGAGTAGGCCGACCCGATCTCGGCTTCCGACGGCAGCTGCAGCCCGGGCTGCTCGGCGGCGATCTCCTCGAACATCGCGCGGATGGTCTTGGGGGCGATCGGCATCAGCGGCGATTTCATCCACCGGAACAGTGCGGCTTCATCCTTGTTGGTGCCGATGATCAACGGCACGGGGTGCGATTTGCCCTCGCGGGCGAGCTTGACCGGGTAGTCGGGAACCAGGTCGCCGTCGACCGTGGGCGCAAACGCCAGCGTGCCGGGCGTGCTGGTGGGGACATGGTCGAAGACGTGCATCGATGCGTCGACAAGTGCTTGCACCGGAACGGATCTGGCCTCGGCAGCACCGACTCCGAGTCGTTCCAGCACCAGCTCGGCCACGGTCTGCGCCCGGGCACTGTCGTAGACCGAGGTCGCCGGCGAACTCTGCACGATAGCCCGGGCGAACAGGCCTGCCGCGGCCGGCGCGGTGAGCAGTGTGGTGATGATGCCGCCGCCCGCCGATTCGCCGAACAGTGTGACCTGGTCGGGGTCACCGCCGAAGGCCGCGATGTTGTCGCGGACCCAGTGCAGGGCGAACAAGATGTCGCGCAGGCCCAGGTTGGTGTCGAACCGCTGGCCGTCGGATTCGATCCCGCTGAGGTCGAGGAAGCCGAAAGCGCCCATCCGGTAGTTCAGGGTGACCACGATGAGGTCGCCTCGGGTGGCCAGGGCGCGGCCGTCGTACAGCGGTTGGCTGCCGGCGCCGAAGATGTAGGCGCCGCCGTGCACCCAGACCATGACCGGTTTCGCCGCCCCTTTTTTCGCGGCCTCGTCCACCGACGGCGCCCACACGTTCAGGAAGAGGCAGTCCTCGTCGGTGCGCGTGCCGGCGCCGAGCGGGATGGGACTCTTGGGCTGAGGGCTGATGGGCCCGAAGTCGACGGCGTCGACGATCTCGGTCCACGATTCGGGCGCGACGGGAGCGCGCCAGCGTAGGTCTCCGACCGGCGGGGCGGCGTAGCGGATTCCGCGCCACACCGTGACCTGGCCGTCGTCGACGCCGCGGACGGGACCGGAGGCGGTCTCCACGACGGGGTGGTCGATGGTGATGTTCGAGTGGGCGTCTGTCGTCACATATCAACGTTACCCATCGGCAGCGCAGCGCATGCCGAAAAATGGTAGAAATAATGCGAATAGTGTCACATTCGTATCGCCGGGAGGTGACCATGACCACAATCTCCAACCTGATGGCGCTGGTGACCGCCGCAACGAGCGGCACCGAGACAGCGAAGTCGGCGGACCGCGCCACGGGGCGGCTGCTGGACGCGGCGGTACTGGAGGCGGCGCACGTCGGACTGGCCCGAATCACCGTCGAGGACGTCGTGCGTCGCGCCGGCGTGTCCCGGATGACGGCCTATCGGCGATACCCACGCCGCGACGACCTGGTCGCAGCGCTGGTGCAGCGCGAAACCGACCGATTCCTGGCTGCCGTTGCCGATGGCATCGCCGCCGCGACCGATCCACGCGCGAGAGTGACGGAGGCGTTCATCGCCGCGGTCAGATTCTCCCGCATCCACCCGATGCTGCGCCGCGCCGGGCAGACGGGCTCGTCGTTGTCCGCCGACGACACCGCGATGCTGCTGGAGGCCGGCTCGGCATTCGTCGCCACGCAGATAGCGGGGGCAGGAAATCAACCGAGCCAACAGGTTCGGTGGGTAGCCGATGTCTGCGCCCGGCTGATCCTGACCTATATTTCGGCGCCGCCGACCGATCCCGATTTCGGTGATGACGCCGAGTTACGACGATTCGCCGAGGAGATCCTCACGCCGATGGTGGCGCGGGCTACCACTCCTTGAGTACCCGTTGCTTGGTGGCGCTGACGGCCGCTTCGCGGCGAAGTCGCTTCAACTCGGGCAGGAATGGGTTGTGGTCGTTGCCCTGAATGTTCAGCGGTAAATCGAGGCTGTGGATCAAGGTGTCCTCGAACAGCCACGGCTCGGGGTGCAGCACCCAGGACACCTGCGTGTTCTCCGCCATCCAGCGGGTGAGCACCGCCTCCCCGCCGGCGAAGGTCTGTCGCTCACCCGAGCCGATACGGCGCAGGTGGATGTCGAGCTCGTCTTTGAGAAGCACGCCAAGCGATTTACGTAGGGTCGAACCCTCGGCACTCGCACCGCTACCGCCGAAGTGGTACTTGATGCGCTTGCGCAGATCCTGACTGATCGGCCGCTTGCCGTTGGCCGGCGGCGGAGTAGGGGCGATGCCGACGTAGAGCAGCGTCAACCCGTCCCGTCGCTGACATCCCGCGGTGACCTCGTCATCCAACGCCGCGGGCAGCGTGCGGGCCCACCAGCCGAAAACGCCGGGTTCGGCAGGCACCGGGCACGGCTCACTGAATACCTCGTCGTGCGAAAATAACCGGGCCGCAACGAATCCCGCAACCTTGGTCGCTCTGTGCCCCTTGGACATACATGCCTCCGATATCGCATAGGGCAGCCCGGGAACGGAGCGCCTGAATGAGGAGCCTAGACGCCACCGGATAGTCTGACCGCCGAGCGAAGGAGTGGTCGTGCGGAAGTGGGGGCTACTGGCCGGAGCGATCCTGACCGAGGTGACGGGAATCCTGTCTCTTCGCGCGTTTCAGGATCACCCGGCCTGGCTCGTTCTGGTGGTCGTCGGGTACCTGCTGTCGTTCGTGTTCCTCACGCTGGTGATGCGGGCAGGCATGCCGATCGGGATCGCCTATGGCATCTGGGGTGCCTGCGGGACGGCGCTGACCGCGGTGCTGGCAGCGGTCATCTTCGGTGACCCGTTCACGCTCCCGATCGTGTTGGGTATCGGGCTGATCATCATCGGCGTGCTGCTCGTCGAGTTCGGTTCACAGCGCGCGGCCACTGCCCACCCCGAACACCCCGCGTCATGATGTGGTTGCTGCTGGCGGGTGCGATCGTTGTCGAGGTGGCCGCCACTCTGTCACTACGGGCCTCCGACGGCTTCCGCAAGAAGATCTGGCTGATCCCGGTCGTCCTCGGCTACCTCGTGTCGTTCGCACTGTTGTCGACGTCGCTGTCGCTGGGCATGCCGGTCGGTATCGCCTACGGCGTGTGGTCGGCCTGCGGCGTGGCGCTGGTCGCGGTCCTGGGGAAATACCTGTTCGCCGAACCCCTGACGTGGTTGATGGGCCTCGGAATCGGGTTCATCATCGCTGGGGTGCTGACCATCGAACTCGTCGGTTCCGTGCACTGAGTGCGCGCCGGCGCCCGCTGAGCACCATCGCGAATAGGACGATGAGCACCCCGGATACCGGCACGATAAGTAGGCCGACCCGCAGGCTCGTCGCGTCGGCGACGGCTCCCACGAGCGGCGCCGCCAGCAGGAAGCCCACCCGCATCAGCCACGTCACCACCGTCAGTCCCGTACCGGGGCGCAGTCCGGGCACGTTGTCCGCGGCGTGGAACGCCGCGGGTGCGACGGTGGCCACGCCGAGTCCGGCAGCGGCGAAGCCGCAGACGGTGCCCGCCGTCGTCGGGAATGCCAAGGCCGCGCCCATCCCAACGGTGATCAGCACCCCGCCCGCCGCGGCGACGATCCGCACACCGAATCGGTCCACCAGGCGATCGCCCGCCAATCGCCCGACGAACATGAAGCTGACCATCGCGATGTAGCCGAACGCGGCGATCGCGGCCGGCGCTCCGAGGCTGTCCCGCAGATAGATGGTGGCCCAGGAATTTCCGGCGTCCTCGACGGCCGAGCCCGCGATGGAGAAGATCGCCAGGGCCGCCACCAGTGCATAGGCGGTCAGCAGTGCCGGCGTCCGGCCATCGGAGTGGGGTCGCGGCACGTGGGGTTCGTCGTGGTCGGGACCATGGAGCAGAAAGCGATAGCTGGCCAGGCAGATGGCGGAGAACAGCAGACCGGATGCCGTGAGCTGGAGGGTTCGGGAGATATGCAGTGCGATGGCCGCCGCACCCATCAGACCTCCGAGCACCGCACCGATCGACCACAGTGCATGCAGCGAGTTGAGGATCGACCGGCCGTACCGGTACTGGACCCGCAGACCATGCGCATTCTGCGCGACGTCGGTGATCGCGTCGGCCGCACCGGCCACGAACAGCGCCCCGCCGAAGACGATGGGGGTCGGCGCCACCGCCGCAGCGACGACGAAAGCCGCGATGAACACGGTGCTGGCCACCGCGACCGATGCCGAACCGAATCGCCGGATCAACACTCCCGCGGTCAATCCGGACAGCAGTGCGCCCGCGGAAAAGGCCGCGACCGCCAACCCGAAGCCCGTGTTCGACATGCTCAGGTCGGTTTTGATCTCCGGATACCGTGGCAGCATGTTGGCGAACATCGCGCCGTTCGTCAGGAAGAGGGCCCCGACCGCCATCCGGGCTCGGCGATCGCTGGTGGACGGCACCGCGTCACAGTAAGGGAGACGACGACCGTCGATGGGGTTGGCCGGACCCGCCGCACCTGGGCGGACCTGATGTCACGCGACGTAACGGCGCCAAACAAAGCAAGATTGCCACCATGACCGACCTGGATCAGACCCTGGCCGAACTCGCGCACCGCTGTGGCGTGTCCACCGAGTACTACGACTGGACCGGACGCAGCGTGCCGGTGCCCGAGCACACGCTGACCGCGGTGCTCGGCGCGCTCGGTATCGCAGCCGGAACCGCGGACGAGCGGGCGACGGCCCTGGTGGAGCACGACCGCCGGCACTGGGCCAAGGCGCTGCCTTCGACGATCGTGGGCCGGGCGGGGACGGACACCTCGTTCTGGGTGCACGTCACCCACGGCGACGCCGCCCACATCTGGGTGCGACTCGAGGACGGAACAGTGCGCTCCGGCGTCCGTCAGCTCGACAACTTCACTCCCCCTTACGATTTGGATGGCCGACTGGTCGGCGAGGCAACCTTCGCGCTGCCCGCCGATCTGCCCGTGGGCTATCACCGCATCCATCTGCGCAGCGGCGCCCTGGAGACCAGTACCGCGTTGATCGTGACCCCCGCGTGGCTGGGCTTACCGGCCAACATGGGCAACCGCCGGACCTGGGGAATGGCGACCCAGCTCTACAGCGTCCGCTCGAAGCGATCGTGGGGCGTCGGTGACCTGACCGATCTCACCGACCTCGCGGTGTGGTCGGCAGCCACACACGGAGCCGGTTATGTACTGGTCAACCCGTTGCATGCCGCGGCACCGACGAAACCCATGGAGCCGTCGCCGTATCTGCCGACCTCGCGCCGCTTCGTCAATCCCCTGTATCTGCGGGTCGAGGCCATCCCCGAATACGCCGATCTGAGAGGGCGAAGCCGCATAGGTGCGCTGCGCGACGACGTCCGCAAGCACGCCCGCAAACTCGACTCGATCGACCGGGACGCAGCCTGGGCGGCCAAGCGCAGGGCCCTGCGAATGGTTCATCGAGTGGAGCGATCCGCGGGACGCGAACTGGCCTATGCGGCCTACCGAGCGCGCGAAGGAGCCGCTCTCGACAACTTCGCGACGTGGTGCGCGCTGGCGGAACGCTATGGCAGCGATTGGCACCAGTGGCCGGCCGACCTGCAACACCCGACCGGCGACGGGGTCGCCCAATTCGTCGAAAGACGCGCCTCCGCAGTCGATTTCCATCGGTGGCTACAGTGGCTGCTCGACGAACAGCTGGCCGCTGCCCAGTCTGCGGCAGTCCGGGCCGGCATGTCGCTGGGCATCATGCACGACCTGGCGGTCGGCGTGCATCCCAACGGCGCCGACGCGTGGGCATTGCAGGATGTACTGGCGCTCGGCGTCACCGCGGGCGCCCCGCCGGACGAGTTCAACCAGCTCGGGCAGGACTGGTCGCAGCCGCCGTGGCGTCCCGATCAACTCGAGGTGCACGAGTACCTTCCGTTTCGCACCCTCATCCAGGCGGTGCTGCGCCATGCCGGCGGGGTGCGGATCGACCACATCATCGGGTTGTTCCGGTTGTGGTGGATTCCCAAGGGCGCGTTGCCAACCGAGGGCACCTATGTGCAGTACGACCACGAGGCGATGATCGGCATCGTCGCCCTGGAAGCACACCGGGCCGGCGCCGTGATCGTCGGCGAGGACCTGGGCACCGTCGAGCCGTGGGTCCGTGATTACCTGCGGACCCGCGGGATCCTCGGTACCTCGATTCTGTGGTTCGAGCTAGAACGCGACGCCGAGCACCCGTCCGGGGTTCCGATGGATGCGGCCAAGTGGCGCGAGTACTGCCTGTCGTCCGTCACCACCCATGATCTGCCGCCGACCGCCGGATACCTTGCCGGCGAACACGTTCGGCTGCGCGATGCGCTCGGCCTGTTGACCCGACCGGTGGACGAGGAGATGGCCGAGGACCAGGAGGAGCAGGCGCAGTGGCTGGCCGAGCTGCGTCGGGTCGGACTGCTGCCGCCCGGCAGCGAGGCCGCCAGCACCGAGCAGATCATCCTGGCGCTGTACCGCTATCTCGGACGAACTCCGTCCCGGCTGCTGGCCGTCGCGTTGGCTGACGCCGTGGGTGATCGGCGGACGCAGAATCAGCCTGGCACCACCGACGAGTATCCGAACTGGCGTGTGCCGTTGACGGGTCCGGACGGCAAGCCGCTCTCGCTCGAGGACGTCTTCGCCGACCCACGCGCCGCCACTCTGAGCGAGGCGATGCGCGTGATCACCACCCCGGAGGTCTAGGCGGCGACGGTGACGTGCCTGGCCAGCCGAAGTCCGGTGGCGGCTTCGACTTCGCTGATGGTGATGACCATCGGCTTCGGCTGCGGCGGTGCCGTCGACTGATAGCTCGCCCCGGTCGGTGTGGTGACTTGCGCTGTGTGCGTGCCACTTTCGTCGATACAGGTATGCACTGTCCAGCCGGCAGCTTGTTTGGCGTAGTTACATGCTTCGCACAGCCCTTCGCCGTTGGCTGCACTGGTCGGGCCGTGCCGTTCGGCGGGTGCGGCGTGGTCGGTATGCCGGATCGGGGTGTCGGAGTAGGGAGTTCGACACCGGTGGTCTCGGATGCCGATGAAGCGCGCCAGGGCTTTCGGGAAGATCCGCGACCGTGATTCCATCGCCACCAGGGTGCCCGTCGCCGGCGTGGCATACAGCTTGCGCAGCGTGGCCCGGGAGGCGTCGTCGTCAAGCGCGGCTGTGACCAGATCACGGGCGATGCCCGCCGGAATCGGGCCATACCCGTCGACAATCGCCGGCGTGTGGCCGCCAGTCAGGGTGTCATCGGAGATCACGAGGTGCACCGCGACCGGCGTCGCCGACGCGGCGCTACGCCCGGTCAGCCGCTCGACCATCGTGTCGGCCATCACCTGGTTTCGCGAGCGGCCATCACAGGTGACGTCCGCCTCCCGCTTGAGCGCTGCGTACACCGACACCCCTTGGGCCACCGGCAGCAGGGCCGTCACATACGTCATGGCGTCCGGGGCGGGTCGGATCGTCACATACCGCTCGGTCCCGGCTTTGCGGGCGCGGTCGACGACCGCGTGCGGGTCCAAACGGTAGGCGATCTCTTGGCCTCCGCGGCAATCCGGGTATCACCCCACCCCACCACTGTCGACGGATCGCCACCCAGTTCGGCATCCGAGGCACGCCGATCCTCGAGAGCCAGACACGCCGACTCGCGCACGATCAGGGTGGCCCGCCACTCGGTGAGCATCCCGGACTCCAGCGCCGCCAGGGTGTGTGGCATCTCGTAGACCAGGGCGTGGGCGAACCCGACATGCCGGTTTCCCCGATACGGACTGGCTCGCCGCGCCAACGCAACCTCACTGCACACCCCCCGCCCGCGCTTGGCTTCGGGGATCCCGGCCGCCTCCTCGCGCGCCCGCCGCGCCGCGACGAACGCCGCCGTCACCCGAGCCTGCTCCGCTGCCGCGGCAGCCTTGAGCCTCTCCAACTCGCCGAGACGATCTATCAACACCGCCTCCCGACACTTCGAACATACGTTCTATACTATCTCGGGCGCCGACAAAACCTCGGCCCCGGCAGCGCACTACTGGTCAACGAAGATGGCGCACTCGTCGGCCGGCTTACGCGCGACGTCGAGATTGTTGGCCGGAAAGTCCTCGACGGCATAACCGATCGCCACCCCGCACAGGATCTCGTAGCTGTCCGGGATAGCCAGGACCTCGCGCACGACATGCGGGAAACCGGCGATCAGCACCTGTACGCAGCTCCCCAGTCCGCGAGCCGAGAGGCCCAGCAGGAATGTTTGCAGGAACATGCCGACACCGAGGCTGTCGACGTGATGCAACCGGCGGTCCATACAGACGATGCCCGCCAGCGGCGCGTTGTAGAAGCGCCAGTTGAACTCGACGGCCCGCCGACGGCCGAGGGCGTCCTCGCGCGCGATTCCCAGGCTGCCGTAGAGCTGCTCGCCGAGTGCGTATCTGCTGCTGTCGAATTCAGTCGGCAGCGGGGTGTTTTCCGGCTCACGGACCCGCGCCTCGGCCAGCAGCGCAGAGACGAGACGGCCACGAGCGGCGCCAGAGGCGAACACCAGATGCCAAGGTTGAGAGTTCGAGTTCGAGGGCGCCAGCCGGGCCAACTCCAGCGCCGCAACGACGTCGGCGCGCGGCACCGCACGATCTGCGTGGAACAACCGGATCGATCGACGAGCGTGCACCGCGTGCTCAAGCTCCACCGCTCGCCCCTCCTCGCCGACGGCAGCCTACAACGTCGCCGCTTTATCCCGATCGACACCCCGAGCGCCGAGCCACCGCCGAGCGGCAGGCCCCCACGTTACTTACCCGCGTGCAACGCCTGCTGACCGAAGGAGTTGGTCTCCACCGAACCGTCGGGCAATTCCAGCTCGCCCCTGGCCAACCGGTCCCGCAGGTACGCGAACGTCTGCACCGTCTGCGCAAACAGGTGCTCCCCCGCGCGCAACGGCGGCCGGTCCCGTCCGTCGCCGGAAGCGAACTGCGGCAACGGTTTCACCTCGGTGTCATAGTCGACATTGAAGAACAGCGGAAACGAGAACCGCTCTTCCTTGACCTTGCGAACCCGGTGCGACGTCGCGACGAACGCACCGTTGGTCCACAGTTCCAGCATGTCGCCGATGTTGACGACGAAGGTGCCGGGCACTGGCGGGACGTCGACCCACTCGCCCGCTCCGTTCATCACTTCCAGGCCCGGTGCGGTCGGTTTCAGCAAGGTGAAACACTCGTAGTCGGTGTGTGCGCCGATGCCCAGGGCGTCGACGGCATCCGGGTTATACGGATAGTGCACCAGGCGGAGCTGGCTCGGAGTCTTGGTGGCGTGCTTGACGAAGGTATCCGGATCCTCACCCAGCGCCACCGCGAATGCCCACAGCAGTTGGTTACCGACCGCGATGATGGCGTTGTAGTACGCCGTCACCCGCTCGGCGAAGCCGGGAATATCGGGCCACGCGTTGGGGCCGAGCATGGGATTGCCGGCCAGGTAGTCCGGATCATCGGCGGGCAGGTCCAGCGCGGTGTCGAAGGCCTCCTTCAGATCCGGTCTGTCACCGTTGAGGCCTTCTTCTCCATAGGGCACGTAGCCGCGATGACAACGTGAGAACCCGATGTAGGACCGCATCTTCTCGTCGATCGGCAACGCGAAGAACTCTCTGGTCGCGGCCAGCAGGTCGGTGAACAGCGCCTCGTCGATGGCTGCTCCGCGAATGTAGAAGAAACCCACTTCGCGGGCGGCCTTGCCGACTTCGGCGGCCACTCGATGCCGGTCGGCCAGGTCCGGTGAACTCAGATCTGTGATGTCGACGATCGGCACCGAGGTGAACGACGTTGCCTCACTCACAATTTCACTCTTCCTTCGATTTCGTTGATTTCCAGGCGATGGCCGACGACGCCCATCACGTTCCTCACAGCGCGGCATCCCACCGCGATTGCAGTTCGGCGAAGCCCGCGGCGGTGGGCCGCCCCAGCGCACGGAACCGCGCGAGACCACCATCGGGGTGGGCCTGGACCCGCAGCGCGGTGACACCGGAGTTCTCCTGGCTGTCCACCACGAACACGCGGCGGGTGTCGGCGCTCAACGCGGTGCGCGCAAGCACCGGGACGTCGAATGGTACTGACCACCAGGCGGATCCGCCGTCCGGCCGGTCGCGACTACCCAGTACGGACACCTCGCGGGACGCGTTGAACACATAGCACGAGGTGTCGACTTCGATACGCTGCAGATCGCACGGGACCGCCAGGGCGATGGTGACGGCATCGTGGGTATCCGGACCGATATCGCGCCTGCGACGGGTCTCCCACCCGTCGCCCATGTTGCGGGGCCGGTCGGGGGCGATCAGCGCGCGGGCATCGGAGTAGAAGGTGTCGCTGGACCACACCACCCGGCCGCCGTTCTCGGCACCCGAGACCTCCATCGTGACACCGGCCCACAGCCGCGGGTCGGGCACCGCCTCACCGAATGCCCGCAACCGCGCTACGCCCCCGTCGGATTCCAGCCGCAACCGGATATGTGTGATCCGTCGGGTCTCCGATACGCCGATGATGTTGCGCGAGTCGGGTTTCAGGCTGGTCAGCTCGACCAGGGGAAACCAGCGGATTCCCGGCACCAGCGGATCGTCTGACGGCGCGAGCACGGCACCGTCGAGGCGGTAGCCGGTGGGATGGTTGCCGGTGAAGAAACGGGTGTCCACGTCGACGGCACGGACCCGGCCCGGCACTCCGAGCCGGATGACGGCCCAGTCACCGGCGAGGCCGGCATGCCGGCGGGTTTCCCAGCCGTCGACCACCTCACCGCGAAGGTCGTAGGTGCCCGGTACGAAGGTCGGCTCACTCGGGTCGATGAGTCGCTCTTTGATCCCGAACGACTCGTCACTGGCCGCGACCACACTGCCACCGAGGCCTCGGCTGGCCAAGTCGATGCAATCGTGGTGTCCGGTCATGAATCCAATCCCAGTAGGCTCGAAAGTGGCCATAATTCGGCGGATTCGGAGGTCCCGGCGCGGACACGCCGGCCACCGAGCCAGGTGGCCAGTACCGCGCCGCGCAGAGTGGTTCCGTCGTAGGGGGTGATGGCGTGCCGATGGTGCAGCGCATCGGCGTGCGCCACGCTTTCGGCGTCGGGATCGAACACACAGAAATCCGCTCGGGTCCCGACGGCAATGCGGCCCCGGTCGGTCAGGCCGGCCAGCGCAGCGGGCGCCTCGGCCATCCAGCGGCACACGTCGACGAGGGTGAACCCCCGCATCCTGGCCCTGGTCCACACGACCCGCGGGCCGAGCTGCAGCGAGCTGATCCCGCCGAAGACACGGCCGAAGTCACCGTCGCCCTTGGCTTCCGGCGCGCACGGGGAATGGTCGGACACGACCATATCGAGCACGCCATCCGACAGCGCGGTCCAGAGCTGTTGACGATTGTCCCCCCGCCGGATCGGCGGGCAGACGGCGAATTCGGTGGCACCCGCCGGGATATCGTCGGCGGCAAATGTCAAGTAGTGCGGACAGGTTTCGGCCGTCACGGCCACCCCAGCGCGTTTGGCCGCAGCGATTAGCGGCAGCACTTGGGCGCTGGACACGTGCACGATATGCGCCCTGGCCCCGGTCGCCCGGGCTGCGTCGAGCACCAGCGACACGGCGTCTACCTCGGCCGCGTCGGGGCGTGACCGCAGAAACGACGAGTACGAGCACCCCCGGGCGGCCGGGCTCTGGGCAAGCGTGTGGTCACTTTCGGCATGCACCAGCAGAACCGATCCCAGCGCGGCGATCCGACTCATCGCGCGATAGAACTCCGCGGGCCGCAGCGGTGGGAAGTTCGGATTGCCCGAGTCGGCGAGGAAGCATTTGAATCCGAGCACACCGGCCAGCGCCAGCTCTTCGAGGTTGTCGATGTTGTCGGGCACCACACCGCCCCAGTAGCCGACGGTAACTTGGCAGTTGCCCTGTGCCGCCGCCCTTTTGGCGGCCAACGCAGCGGCACTCGTGGTTACCGGATCGGAATCGAGCGGCATGTCCACCAGCGTCGTGATACCGGCGGCCGCCGCCGCGGCGGTGGCCGTGGCGAAGCCTTCCCAGTCGGTGCCCGGCTCGTCGATATGCACGTGACTGTCCACCAGCCCCGGCATCAGTACCGCCGTCGACGGCAACACAACTTCGCTCGCCGCCCGGTACTGTCCGTCCACCCGGCCCACCAGTCTGATGAGGCCGCGCAAGATTCCTATTGCCGCCGAACGTATCTCGCCGCCGATCACCGCGCGTTCGGCGCGGATCACGGTGTCCAGAGCGGGATCATCCACCGTCAATGGTGGTCCGCCTTCGGTGGCACGGGGCCAAACCTGTCGTGGAAATGTTTCGTCATCTCCGGCCACACATGCGGATCGTGACCCGGTATCAGCTGATACCCCTTCTCGGCGGCGAGCCGCTTGAGCTTGCGGATCGGCTCGACGGTCTCGTGCGGGTCGACGTCGATGAAACCGCCGATCGCCAGCTCCTGCTCGATGTTCTCGGTCAGGTCGGCGGCGTCGAACGCGAAGACGAAGCCGCCACCGCCCACCGATTCGTCGAGTTCCACCATGAAGCTCTGATGCCCGACGGTGTGCCCGTAGGTCGGGATCGCGGTGATCCCTGGCGCGATCTCGGCCTCCCCCTCGGCCAGTTGCCAGTCGATGTTGGGATCGTCGAAATCGATCCGCGCAATCGCATGGCGTTCGGGCTCGGGATGATTCGCCAACCCGTATTCGAGTTCGCGGCGTTGGGCGTGCACCGGCACCTTGCCGGCGAACAACTTCAGGCCGCCGGCGTGGTCGTGGTGCAGATGGCTGAGCGCGACGGCGTGGATATCGTCGATGTCCACCCCGATCTCGTGAAGTGATTCCTCGATCGGCTCCCCCGGGCCCGGCAGCACCGGCCGGTACTCCACCGTCGGGTAGAACCGCCGGGCCAGGGCCGGATCTCGCACCAGCGCGGTGTTGAATCCGGTGTCGAGCAACACCCAGCCACCGTCGGTCTGGAGCAGCACCCCGGGCACCGGTTCACGCATCCGGAGCTCGGGGGCCGCACCATAAACGGATACCGATTTCGGCAGTTCCTCCCACCCAAGGGTGAGCAGGATGATCCGCCGGACCTTGCCGTCAGACTGCATCAGGTTCATGGTCAGGCCGACAACTTGAACAGTCGCAGCGAGTTCGGGTTGGTCACCACGTGCGCGTCTTCGACACCCTTGAGCCACGGTTGGGCCACCACGAAGTCGTCGACGTCGGCGAGGTTGTACCAGCAGCCTGTCTTGACCGCCTCTTCTCCGGCGGTCGAGAAGGATTCCGGCGCACCGGTGACCAGTGCTTCGGCCAGCGCGGTGGTGATCGGCGGTGCCGTGCAACCCATGTAGTTCAGGCCGGCGCCCGGATCCCAGGAGATGTGGCCCCAGGTGTATGGCGACGGCGCATCCGGCCAGCCGGTTCCCGTGTAGAGCTCGGGAGCGCTGGAGGCGTCGGTGCCGACCCAGCCGAAGATCTCCGACGTCGGATAGCTCTGTACCTTGGCGGTGAGACCGGCCGAGGCGAGCTGCGTCTGGATCAGGTTGGCGATCAACTGGCTGTCCGGCGCACTCGAGTCGTAGCCGACGGTGATGTTCTTCTGATCGGGCGGCAACGTTGCCGCCAGCGCGGTCAGCTTCGACGGGTCATGCGGGATGTCCTGCTTGGCGTACTGGGGGTCCAGCATGTTGGGCGGATACGCCTGCTCGGCGACCTTGCCGCGCCCGAAGAATGTCTGCTTCACCAGAGCGTCGACGTCGATCGCCTGCAAGACCGCCGTCCGGTTGGTCTGGTCGGTGAACAGTCCCTTGTGCGGGTTGACGTAGAGGAAGTTCGACATCATCGTCGGCAGCGAGTAGTGCGAGTACTTGCTGTCGTTGAGGTAGGACTCCACCGCCGAGGATGGCAGGTCGTGCAGGATCGCCGCGATCTGGCCGTTGTTGAACTGCAGCTGCTGGGCGGACGCGTCGGTGATCACCGGCAGGTCGATGGTCTGGAAGTACGGCTTGTCACCCCAGTAGTCGGGGAACGCGGCCATGCCGTAGTGCGAACCCACCTGGGCATCGGTCAGGGTGTACGGTCCGGTACCCAGATCGTGTGTCGTCAAGTAGTTCTCGGCGTTGTCGGTGCCGGCATTCTTCTTCAACCCCTCGGGGCTGAGCATGCGCGGTCCGTACGGGGCGGCGATGTAGTCCAGGAACGCCGAGTTGGGCTCCTTGAGGGTGACGGTCACGTCCAGCGGACCCTGTGTGGTGATCGAGTCGATGCCCTGCACCATGTAGGCCGGACCCTGGTTGACCGCGAGGCGGCGGTCGAAGGACGCCTTCACCGCGTCCGACGTGAATGGCGTTCCGTCATGGAATTTCACGCCGTCCCGCAACTTGAAGGTGAAGACCTTGTTGTCCGGTGACTTGGTCCACGCGGTGGCCAGCAGCGGCTCGAGCTCCGGCTTGTTGGTGCCGCCCTTGTACTGCAGCAGACCTTCGTAGAGGTTGGTGGTCAGCAGCAGGCCCTGTCCGGCGTAGAAGATGTCGGGGTCTGGCGGCTGGCCCGGGTCCTGCAGGAACGACAGGTGCAGCACCTTGTCGGTAGGTGCCGCGTTGGGGGTGCCGCCGCCGGAATCCGAACCGCCGCAACCGGCGAGTGTCAAGGCGGTGGCGGCGGCCGCGGCGAGCAGCGCGAAACCTCTTCTGCGGGGTGACGTGCTCATCGTGCGGCTCCTTCGAGGACGGGCTGGGACGTTGGGATCAGATCGGCGAACGCGGCGAGGATCTCGTCAGTGGTCCGGTTGGCACCGGTCTGCAGGTACTCCATCGCGTTCAGCGAGGCGTCGTGGCGCGCCTGCGAAGAGCCGCCGACGCAATCGGTGACCACGCGCACGTAGAAGTCACGCTGGTGGGCGTCGGCGAAGGTGTAGTGCACGCAGACGTCGGTCAGCCCACCGATCAGAATCAGGGTCGACGCTTTCAGTCCGCGCAGGATGATCTCGAATTCCGTTCCGATGAAACCGGAATAGCGTCGTTTGACGATGTGGAACTCGTCGGGTCCAGGCAGCAGCGTCGGCTCCAGCGCGGTGCCGGGCTGACCTTCGACGCAGTGCACACCCTCGGTGCCGTCGAGTTCACGGCCGAAGTCCACCCCGCTGGGCCGATGCACCTCCTGGAAGTAGATCACCGGGATCGCGGCGGCACGGGCCGCCGCGACCAGCTTCTCGGCTTTCTTCACCCGCTCGGCGTGACCCGGCATCACCGGGATGCCCATCTCTTCGACGGGCAGTGCCCCGCCTTCCTGCATGTCAACGACGACGAGCACGGGGTTACCCACGATCAAGGGTTGCGCCGGCACCGGGCCTCCTTCTTTGTTGTTCGAGACTTGTTTGGGAACAGGGAAACTCAGGTCGCGGCTATCCGCGGGTCGGCTGCCGCCTGCAGTAGGTCGACGACGGTGTTGATGAACACATAGAGCGCACCGAGCAACAGGGTCACACCGGCGATCGCCGGAAAATCCGCGACCGGGATGCTCTGGGCGATGTACTGGCCGATCCCGGGCCAGCCGAATACCTGCTCGACCACCAGTACACCGGAGAACATCAATCCGACCTGCAAGCCGGTCATCGACAGCGACGCCCCGATACAGTTGCGCAGCACGTGCCGAGCCATGATGTTGCCCTCCGAAAGGCCCTTGGCGCGTGCGGTTCTCGCGTAGTCGCTGTCAGCGTCGGTGAGCAGGCTCGAGCGAAGCACCCGGCCGATCGCCACCGCGGGACCCAGTGCGATCACCAGGGCCGGCAGGATCAGATGGTGAAATGCCGAACCGACGACGTCGAGCCGGCCGTGGATCAGGCCGTCCACCGTGAGCATCCCGGTGGGCCCGGTTGGCGGGTTGGGCACACTGACCCGTCCGTTGGCCGGTACCCAGCCGAGCTTCTGATAGAAGATGATCAACCCGAGAATGCCGAGCAGGAACATCGGCGCGGACGCCCCGGTGAACAGCACCGCGCGCAGCGCCGCCGAACCCCGCCACTTCAGCGTCGTGCTGAACGCCAGCAGGACAGCCAGCAGTAGGGCGACGATGATGCCGTAGATCGCCAATTCGAGTGTCGCCGGGAAGAAGTCGCCCAGATCCGATGCCACCGAGTGCCGGGTGCGATACGAGGTCCCGAGGTTGCCCTGCACCGCGGCGGTCAGATAGTGCCAGAACTGCGTCAGGATCGGGTCGTTGAGACCCAGCGCCTGCCGCCGTTCCGCGACGGCCTGCTGTGACGCCTGAGCGCCCATCTGCGCCTTGACCGGGTCCAAAGGCGAAATATGTTGCAGGAGAAACATCACCGCGGTCAGCGCGATGAGAATGACGACCAGGGCTCCGAGCCGGGAAGCAACGAATCTTTTCATGTCTGCCTCTCAGCTCGTCTTCATCAGGTTGCGCAGGCTGTCGCCCGCGATGTTGCCGACCAGCGCCAGCACCAGCACGCCCAGGCCGGGCATCACCGGAATCCACCACTGCTGCAGGAAATAACTCAGATTCCTGGCGGCGTCCGCACCGAGCTCGGGGGCGGGCGCGGACTGGCCGAGCCCGAGGAAGGACAGCGCCGCCAGGGTCAGGATCAGCGTGCCGATGTCCAGGCTGGCTGCGACCAGGGTGTTGGGCACCGCACCAGGGAGCAGGTGGCGCGCGATCAGTCGCAGCTTGCCGACCCCGGCCAGCTTGGCCGCCTCGATATGGGGCCGGGCCGCCAGTCGGGCCACCTCGCCGCGCACGAGCCTGGCGTAGAACGGCCACCACACGATGGATACCGCGATCAGGGTGTGCAGAAAGCCGGGCCCGAGGGCGGCCACCACGGCGATGGCCAGCACGGGGGCGGGAAGGGACAGGAATCCGTCGGTGATGCGCATCAGCAGACCGTCGACCCAGCCGCCGGTCGCGCCCGCGATCAGACCGACGATGCCACCGATCAGCACACCGACCGCGACGACGACCAGGGCGGCGAACCAGCTGGAGCGAATGCCGTACAGCACCCGGCTGAAGATATCGCGGCCGATGCTGTCGGTGCCGAGCAGAAACCCGTTCTTTCCGGGGGCCTGCAGTGGCATGCCCGCCGGGATCAGTGGGTCGTGCGGCGACAGGATAGGCACCGCAACCGCGATCAGGGTGACGATGATCAACAGCGAGAAACCGGACCAGTTAAGGATATTGGCACGCGATTTCGGTAGCGCCAGCAGTCGACGCTGACGGCTCTGCAGCAGACTCGGTGCAGGGAGTGCGATGGCCATCAGCTCGCCTTCCGTTCAATACAGGCCACCTGGTGGCGGTTTCCTGGCACACCTTCCAGGCGGACGTTCAATTGACTGTCGGCGCAGGTGTCCACCGCGATCGGGCACCGTGGGTTGAAGGCACAGCCTGGCGGTGGCGACAGCGGGCTGGCGGGTTCGCCCGCCAGCACCCGGGATTCACGGCCGAGGTCGGGGATCGAGTCGACCAGCGCCTGCGTGTAGGGGTGGGTCGGGCGGGCGATGACGTCATCGGCGGGCCCGATTTCCACGATGCGGCCCAGGTACATGACGGCCACCCGGTCGGCCACCACGCGAGCCACTGACAGGTCATGGGTGACGAACACGACCGACATGTCCAGGGTGCGGCGCAGATCCCCGATCAGGTTCAGCACCGACGCCGCCAGCGAGACGTCCAGCGCGCTGGTGGGCTCGTCGCACAGCAGGACCGTCGGGGGCACCACAGTGGCCCGCGCCAGCGAAACCCGCTGGCGCTGACCGCCGGAGAGCTGCCCGGCGCGGGACTTGGTGATGTCCAGTGGAAGACCGACCCGCTGCAGCACCTCGGCGACGGCGTCGCTGCGCTGGCTGCGCGACATCGTGGTGCGCCGCAGCCGCTCGG
Organism: Mycolicibacterium komossense; assembly: GCF_025822605.1. GTDB lineage: Bacteria > Actinomycetota > Actinomycetes > Mycobacteriales > Mycobacteriaceae > Mycobacterium > Mycobacterium komossense. Next base: position 64,780 of record NZ_JACKTY010000041.1, read on the forward strand.
TGATCAGCTCGCCGACCGAGAGCCACGGAGTCAGGGAGGCGCCGGCATCCTGGAACACCATCTGTGGCCCGACCTCACCGGCGAGCGCGACCGAACCCGTTGTGGCCGTTTCCAGCGCGGCGATGACGCGTAGCAGAGTGGACTTGCCCGAGCCGCTCTCACCGACCAGGGCGACCGACTCCCCCTGCGCGACTTGCAGCGAAACACCGCGCAGCGCATGGAGTTTACCGCCGCGACCAACGTTGAACGTCTTGGTGACCTCGCTGACGGAAACGGCGGGCCTTTCCCCCTTTTCGTGCACCGTCGTCGACGGGAACTGCTCGACGGTATTCGTCGAACGCGAACCCAGATCGGCTGCCACCTCGTCGGCGGGCAGGATGCAGGCGCTGACGCGGCCGGGCCCGATCGAGATCGGATCCGGCGGGGACGTCGTGCAGTCCGGGGTGGACAGCAGACAGCGCGGCTCGAAGGCGCAGCCGGGCAGCGGCGAGATCGGGCTCGGCACCACGCCGGCCAGGGCGGCCAACCGATGATCACGTGAGGTTTCCAACGTCAGCCGCGACCGTAGCAGGCCGATTGTGTAGGGGTGCGCGGCAGTGTTGAGAACCGCTGCGGTCGGGCCGATTTCGGCGATGCGCCCCGCATACAGCACGACGATGCGATCCGAGATCTGGGCCGCCACCCCGAGGTCGTGGGTGATCAGCACGATGCTGCAGCCGATTTCGTCGCGCAGCTTGGCCAGCAGCCGCAGCACCTGGGCCTGCACGGTGACATCGAGTGCGGTGGTGGGTTCGTCGGCGATGATCAGTTCCGGATCGCCGGCAATGGCGATGGCGATCATCACCCGCTGCCGCAAGCCGCCGGACAGTTCGTGCGGGTAAGCGCGCAGCCGGCGTTTGGGTTCGGGGATTCCGACAGCGGTGAGCAGGCGCAGTGCAGCCTCCTCGCTGCCCGCCGCCTCGGCGACCTGCTTGCCGATCCGCATCGTCGGGTTCAGTGAGGTCATCGGGTCTTGGAAGATGGCCCCCAGATCGAGGCGTCGAACCTTGCGCAGAGCCTTGGGCTCCCCTTTGACCATGTCGGAACCGGCAACGCGGACAGAGCCGCGGATATCGGTCTTTTTGGGGAGCAGCCCGAGCATGCTGAAGCCGAGAACGCTCTTGCCGGAGCCGGACTCGCCGACCAGCCCGAGGATCTCGCCCTTGGCGATGGACAGCGACACCCCTCGGAGTGCGTGTACGTCCTTACCGTTGCGCTGGAACGTCACATGGAGATCGCCCACGCTCGCCACCGGTTCCCCGGCCCGCGTGGTTGAGGATCGTTGCGGGTCGATTTCGGAGACCGCTGTTCCCATCCACTACTCCCGACTTGTTCGAAGGACAGGTGAGGAGGGCGCGACAACGAGCCATCAGCCTGTCGTTTGACAGTTTTCACATTCGACAGCCGCGGTGGGTGTCGCTGGCGTAACCAAACACTGCGTTGTCGTAACCGATGTGTCTCCCGTGTTTCTGTCATGTGACAGAAACTCGGGAGGCTCCTTTTCTTGCCGCATCTGCGCCACGATGTGAGGGTGGCGACGACTCGGGCCGGCCGGCCGCGGCTGACGACCCGGCGGCGACCGGGCATCAGCGCCCGCGACGAAATCCTGGACGCAGCCGCCGAGCTGTTCACCACCCGCGGCTACACGAGCACCTCAACCAGGTGCATCGCCGAAGCGGTCGGAGTCCGGCAGGCGTCGCTGTACCACTACTTCAAGACCAAAGATGACATCCTCTCGGCGTTGTTGCATCAGACGGTGACGCCCACGCTGGAGTTCGTCGAGCAGCTGGCAGCTACCGAACCGCCGCTGACCCCTGCCGAGAAACTGCACGCTCTGGCGTCATTCGACGGTGCTCAGCTGCTCAACGGTCGCTGGAATCTCGGGGCCCTCTATCTGATGCCGGAGCTCAGAGAAGCCCGGTTGGCCGAATTCTGGGCCGAGCGCGAACGGCTGCGGCTGCACTATCTGGACCTCAGCCGCGCGACGGTCGCCGCGCAGCCCACCGCTTACCCGGTTGGCGAGGAGGCGGCAGACCTGCCGTTCCGATTGGTGGAGTCGCTGGTGAACATCCGCGCGGCCCACCCCGACCGTCAGCGCTCGGCGCTGCCCGGACATATTGCAGACGCCTGTATGCGGGTGCTTGGAGTGCCCGCCGAAGGCATCCCCGCGCTGCGGGCCGCAACGGATCGCCGCCTGGCCGTGCCCGTCGGGTGATCGGGTGCGCCGATCGGATCGCGTTGAGATGAGGCGTGCGCTTGTAGGATTCCCGTCATGCCGCTGGCCGAAGGTGCCACTTTCGCCGGTTACACCATCATCCGGCTCCTGGGTGCAGGAGGAATGGGCGAGGTCTACCTGGCCGCGCACCCGCGCCTGCCCCGTCAGGACGCACTGAAAGTGCTGCCGGTGTCGGTGACGACGGACGAGGAATTCCGGGTTCGCTTCGAACGCGAGGCGGATATGGCGGCCGGCTTGTGGAACCCGCACATCGTCGGCGTGCACGATCGCGGCGAATACGAGGGTCAGCTGTGGATCTCGATGGACTACGTCGACGGCACCGACGCCGCCGAGCTGATGCGCGACCATCCCGGCGGCCTCCCACCGGCAGATGTGATGACCATCGTCAACGCCGTCGCCGATGCGCTGGATTACGCCCACGACCGCCATCTGCTGCACCGCGACGTCAAGCCGGCCAATATCCTGATCGCCAACCCGGATTCCAACGAGCGGCGAATCCTGTTGGCGGACTTCGGCATTGCCCGCCGCGATGATGACACCAGCGGTTTGACTGCGACCAATATGACGGTCGGCACGGTGTCGTATGCGGCGCCCGAACAGCTGATGGGCGCTCCGCTGGACGGCCGGGCCGACCAGTACGCGTTGGCCGCCACCGCCTTTCATCTGTTGACGGGCTCACCGCCGTTCGCCCATTCCAATCCCGCGGTGGTGATCAGCCAGCACCTCAATGCCCAGCCACCGAAGCTGGGCAGGCACCGCCCTGAACTCAGCCATCTCGACCCTGCGCTGACCAAGGCACTGTCGAAGGATCCGGCGGATCGCTTCGCCCGCTGCGCCGACTTCGCCCGCGCCCTGAGCCATCAGGTGGGGGCGCCCGCCGGCGCCGAGCCCCCCGGCGCGATCGACGAGACCCGGCTGGCACCGGTCACCCACCCCACTCACGCTCACCGGGCCGCCCACAACGGCGGCGAACCGAAAACCCGGCACTGGTTGCGGCCCATGATCGTGGCGCCGGTGGTACTGGCGATCCTGCTGGTCGCGGTGGTGGCGTTCGCGATCGGCCAGTTCGCCGGTGACAGGGAGTCCGGCACTGCGACGACTTCGAGATCGACCACCTCGACCACTCCTACCGGCTCGACGACCGCCACCACCGCGCCCGCCCCGCCGCCTCCGGTCACCTCCACGGCGACCACCGACACGGTGACCGAGACGGTCTCCCCGACACCAACGACCACCGCTGCAACGACCACGAGCGCGAATATCGGTGCCGACTGCTCGGAACCCGGCGGCACTGGCGTCACCGCTGACGGGGCGACCGCCTACTGCGCGAATCTGCAGTACACCAACCGCTATCTGTGGTCTCTGACTCCCGGCCAGCTCGCCAACCCGGTGGTCACGTCGTCGCCGTTGGCCCCGCCGCCCATGGAGACCGAGTCACCGGTGCGAATCTGTATGCAGCAGACCGGGCACAGCAGGCTACGGTGCGCTGACGAGGTTTTGCACGGTACCGCGCCGTGACCGGCCGTCCCTGAAAAGCCGTGACCTGTGAATTCGGGTGTGATGTGAAACGTTTTGGAAGGCCGCGGCGATAGGTCAGGAGTTTCACAGGTGTCACATGTGGGATATCTTCACACCGCAGAAACATACGGAGGTCTTGCGTTGAAGAAGCTCGCTCTTATGGTCGGTGGCGGTGCCGCTGCGGTCGCGATGGCCGTGGTCGGTGCAGGCCAGGCCAGCGCGTCCGCTCCAGACGTGACCGGTGAGACGTACGGAAAGGCCGTCGCGATTCTGCATTCGCAGGGCTATTCGGCGGTCTTCGGCGGCTCCGTCGGCAGCGACCTGCCGCAGTCACAGTGCATAGTCTCCCAGCAGAAGTCGATCGGCCCCAGCGCCAAGCAGTCGTTGATGCTGGACTGCACACTGGCTCCCGGCCAGGAAAAGCCCGGCGCCCCCAATACCCATTCGTTGGTGCCGCCAGGTGGCTCGATCCCGACCTCCGGTGCGGCCGCCGATCCGAACCGTCCGACCCCTGGCGCAGGCACCGTCACGGTGACCCCGGTTCCCGTCGGGTAATCATCGCCCGCAGCTCGGACAGGGTCCATGGCGGCGCGTCGTTGTGGTCGCGGTAGCCGAGGAACGCCGGTGTCGGCTTGTCGAAGCGTCCGACGAAACCGCCTGCGCCAATCAGGATTTGACCCGTCACGTGGGCGGCCAGATCACTGGCCAGGAACGCGTACAGCGGCGCGACGTACTCCGGTGGCGCGGCATCGAGCGCACCCTGGGTCGAGACGTCGTCGAGCAGGCCGCGGCGGTTGAGCTCGTTGATCTGTTCCTCGTAGTCGGGTCCCGTCGAGAGCCGGGTTTTCGCGCCGGGGCAGACGACGTTGGCGCGGACATGGTGCTCACGCAGCTCCGCGGCGATCGCCATGGTGAGCCCGTTGACCGCACCTTTGCCGGCGGGATAGCCGGTGCCGCCGTAATCGCCGAGGAACGCGAACGAGCTGGTGTTGATGATGGACCCCGAACCCTGCCGCACCATCAGCGGTGCCGCCGCCCGGCAGGCGTGGAAAGCGGTCCCGAGATGACTGTCGAGCAGCTCCTGGAACTCGGCACTGGTGATCGACAGGATCGACGACCGCGGCGGCTCGGGAATCCCGGCGCAGTTGACCAGGATGTCGACCCGGTCGTAAGCCGCCACGCACGCACCGATCAGGGCGGCTGCCGTCGCGTCGTCGGTGGGTGAGCCGGCGAAGCCGATACTGCGGTGCCCGGCCGCGGCGATCGCCGAGACCGTGTCGCCGACCGCGGCGTCGTCGCGCCCGTTGACCACCACTGCCGCGCCGAGTTCGGCCAGCAGCGTCGCGACCGCGCGCCCGACACCACGGCTGCCGCCGACCACCACAGCCCCGCGACCTGCCAGTAGGCGTTCCGTCACGTCTCTCCCTCACCGTTGCAGTTGGTGTGGAGATACTGCCACGGGGGTCATCCGAGGTCGGCCGGTACGGCCGCGGCGGACACGGTGTCCAGTTGACGACGATTGCCGCTCGGCGACGCGATGATGAAGGGGTGGCCGAGCTCGCGAGGTATCAGGACGGCTGGTCGAGCGTGGTGGTGTCGCGCGATCGGGATGCGCTGGTCTTCCTGACCAGCTACGAGGACGACGGCCGCAGCTTCTCCTCGGAATCCCGGGTCGGCGTCGACGATTTCCTCGCCCGCGGCTCCGGGCCATGGCCCTGGTATGACCTCGGCGACAAGCGGGACGGCGTGCTGCGGGTGCTCGATGCACTGGAGATCACGCCTCCGCAGTGGACGGAGCCGCTTACTCCCGCGGTCCAGGATCTGTTCGACCGGGCGCGTCTGGGCAGCACCTCGCTGGCCGCACTACTCGCGGCGGGGATGAACCCGGACCCGCTGGATCGCTGTGGTGCGTCGCCGTTGTGGTACGCCGTGCGCTCGCTGTCCACGGCCACTGCGGTGACGTTCATCAACGCGGGTGCCGATCCCGGCCGCCGGATCGAATTAAGTGCTCGCGGTGAAACTTTCACGACGATCCTGCATGAGATCGTCCGGCGCGGACGGACCGAGGCGCTGCAGCATGCGCTGAACCGCGGGGTCGATCCGACGCTGCAGGATTCCGACGGGTCCACGCCGTTGCATGTGGCCGGCGAGGACGACGACGATCCGGCGCTGATCCGCATGCTGGTCGCCGCCGGCGCCGCAGTGGATGCGGCCACCCACAGCGGCGCCCAGCCGATCGAGACCGCCGCGAGGCGGGTCCTGCCCGCCACGGTCGCGGCGTTGGTCGAACTGGGCGCCGATCCGGATCGCGGGCTGGACGCGGCGCTGTCGTGGTGGGTGGTCGGTTCGCGCTCGGCCGGCTACCGTTCGGCCGACGTCGCCGCGGTTGCCGAGATCCTGCGGGCAGGTGGGGCCGAGGTCACCGATCACCACCATGAACTGGCGGCCGGTGTCGGTGTCGAAGCAGTGCAGGCGGCACTGCGCTAGCTAATTCAGGTGCTCGCCGAAGAAGGCTTCGATGCGCTGCCAGGCATCTTCGGCTTCCGGCTCCGAATACAGGAAACCGGCTGCGCCGACGACGAATTGCAGCGGCGCCGGAGTACCGAAGTCGTTCATGAACGAGTGCCCGACCTCGGGATACTCCTTCACATCATGCGCGACGTTGCCCTCGGTGAAGACTTTCTCCAGCTTGGCGGCCGCACCGGGCAGGGTGCGGTCTTTGGCGCCGTAGCTCGCGACTGTCGGGCACGCGTCGCGCAGCGCATCGAGGTTCTTGGGGAGGTTGCCGTAATTGGGTGCCGCTGCGTCGAACACTCCGCGCGGTGCCATCTGCAGTGCGAAACCGCCGCCCATGCAGAACCCGACGATGCCGATCTTGCCGGTGCAGCGGGGGTCGGCCGCCAGGTGGTCGCGGGCGGCGACGATATCGTCGATCGCCGCTCCGGAGCCGGTGGCCATCGCGCGCAGGGTGGCGACGACGCACGCGACCCGGTTCCCGCGTCGGAACAGCGCCGGCGCCAGGGTTAGATAGCCCGCGTTGGCCAGCCGATCACAGATGCGCTTCAGATCGCCAGTGAGGCCGAACGCGTCGTGGATTACGACGACCCCGGGCCACGGACCCGGACCCGTCGGCTCGGTCTGATAGCCGGGCAGCGTCCCCGGTGCAGCGTCGAACGTGACATCGGGCATATCGCACGCCTTTCAAAGGAATAGAGCGCCACCGGTCGTGGTTAAATTGGCTTGTCGGTGTCTAGCATGCCCCGGGTACCAACCTCAGTCGCCACGAGCGACCACTTGCCGAGAGGCGCACGCAGGCACCGACACCCAAACCGCCGGCACACTGTGCCGGCGGTTTTGTGGTTTGAGTGCAGAACTGTGTCGTCAGTAGTTGGCCACTGTGGCGCCGTTGCGCGACGCGACTGGCTCGACATCGTGGAAGACCATTCGCACGGTGGTACCACGGGGCGAGCTCTCGACGGTGGCGACGTCGGCCAGTCCCTTGATCAGGGGCAGGCCACGACCGCGGTACCGGCAGCGCTGGGTCGGATCGACCTCTCGCCACCGACCTTCATCGGCCACGATCAGCGTCAATGCGGAACTGGCAGCATCGTGTTCGGCCCGCAGGTTTACACAGCCGGGGGTGGGTGCGGTCAAGTAGGCGAACTCGGCAGCGTTGGCCAGTGCCTCGTAAACGGCGAGCACCATGTCGTTGAGCCGCATCGAATCGAGCTCAAACTTCTGCAGCAGCCAGCGCCCCAACTCTTCACGCACCCGGGCCACGTCGCCCGGCTCGGCGTCGAGAAGGCGATCAAATCGGATTGCTGAGGGGCGCGGGGAGTTCGTCATGGCAAAGTGGGGGTTACCCGCCAGCGGTGAGCTTTATGCACCCAGTTCTGATAACGCGGCATCCAGAGTCGGATGCAGGCTGACGATGTCGGCGATTCCGACCAGTTTGAGCGGCCGACTTGTCACCGGCCCGTCCGCGACAACCGCGAACCCCACCTCGGGGGCGGCTTGGTCATGGGCGGCAACGAGCACACCCATCCCTGCGGACGCGAGGAACTCCACATCGCTGAGATTGATCACCAACGCGGCAGGCGACTTGCCCAGTGCCGTGGTGATGGCATCCTCGAGGGCCGGAGCGGTCAACATGTCGACAACTCCGGAGACGGCCAGCACTACGACACGACCGAACCACTCTTCACCGATCGCACAGGCAGCAGAACCGTTGGCGTCGTTGGCGAGGCCAGGCTGTTCAGTCAAGATTCACCTCACTCTGTGCATGTCACCGGGCCGGCCAGCCACATGCGTCGATCTCGCAAGGGCTGCATTTTGAACCCGGCAAGGACAACTGATTAAACCTTGGCCAGATTATCCCAGATGCCTGCGAGCCTCCGATTCCACCCATGCCTTCGCGCACGCCATTTCCCATTTCGCGAAGCAAATGACACTTATCGGCAAGTCTGTAAAGCTGTCACAGCCCGTGCTGGGACCAGGGAAGAAAACGGAGGACGCCGGCGTGCACCAGTCTGATTCCGAGATCGACAGCTCCACCCGCGGACGCATCCTGGCGGCTACCGCGGAGGTGCTGGGCCGAAACGGGATGACGAAGCTCAGCCTGTCGGAGGTGGCGCTGCAGGCCGGAGTCTCCCGCCCGACGCTGTATCGCTGGTTCGCGTCCAAGGAGGAATTGCTCGACGCGTTCGGCCTCTGGGAGAGTTATATGTTCGACAGCGGGATCAATAAGGTCACCGCCGGCCTGCGCGGCACCGAAAAGCTGGATGCCGCACTGAGATTCATCGTCAGCTACCAGCAGAGCTACTCCGGTGTGCGGATGATCGACATCGAGCCGGGCCACGTGATCGGCCAGATGCCGTCGGTCATTCCGGTCATGCGGGAGCGGCTGGAAAAGCTGCTGCCCGGCGCAAAGGGTGCCGTGGCCGCCGCGACGGCCGTACGGGTCGCGGTCGCGCACTACGTGGTGCGCAGCGACGACGCGGACCAGTTCCTGGCGCAGCTTCGGCACGCGACAGGAATCAAAGACCGCGGCTGACCCCTCAGCTGAACCGGTCGCGGATCCCCGCCAGCATCGTGCGGTGTGCCGCCACCGCCTGGCGCACCGTGGTGCCGAACAATGGCCGCGGCGCACTGATCCGCATCCGCTCGGCGACTTCCGTGCCGGCGCCGACCGGTTCGAACGACACCACGGTGTGTAGCCGTACCTGCGGAAACTGCCGCGAATCGGCAACCACGTCGCCGACGACGGGCACGGTCAACGTCGCCTCATAGCTGATCGGCAGCGTCAGCGGACCGAGCGGAATGCGGTCGCGGACGCGGTAGGTCTGCACGTACCCCTGCGGCGTCTCGGAGCGCGCGACGGTTTCCACGGCCACCACCAACGGATGGACCGCCTTGATGTTGTCTAGGTCGAGGTAGAACGCGCGGACATCGGCAGGTGAGGCAGACACCCGCTCGGTGACGGTTCGTTCGGTGACGGCGATCCACGGGCTCACCGGTTCAACCTAGTACCACCTCCCACAGCCAACAGTTGTACAGTGCACGGCGATTACCAAGCCAGGAGGCTGAATTGGACGTCCGTTTCCTCACTCCCGAAGGAGTCGAGTTGCGTGACGAAAGCGAACTAACCGACCTGCTGACCCGCCCGGACGGCCTGGTCTGGGTCGACATTCCGGTGTGGGACGACGAGGTCGAGGAGATTCTGACCACGGAGTTCGGGTTTCATTCACTCGCGATCCATGACGCGTCGAAGCGCAATCACGTGCCGAAGGTGCACCGTTACGACGACCACTTGTTCCTGGTTCAGTTCGCGCCCCATCCCGGCGAGCGCGGACATGTGCACTACATCGAGTTGGACCAGTTCATCGGCGAGCGCTATCTGGTGACCGTGCACGGTCCGATCAACCCCGCTGTCGACCGGTCCGCGGCGATGATCGAGGTGGAGACCGTCCTGAAACGGCTCACTACGGGAAAGTTTCGGCCCACCAACGGTTTTGAACTCTCCCATGCGATGCTCAAGGCGACGGCGGCCCGCATGCGCGGCTATGTCTCCGACCTGACCAAGGAGGTCTGGCAGCTTGAGCAGGAAGTTTCCCGAGGGCCCATCGGCAACGCCGAGACCTTTCTGGACGAGCTGTTCTGGGTCCGGCACGGGCTGCTGACAATCAGCACGATGGCCGCGTTGAACCGCGAGGTATGCGGCCGGATGGTGACCATCGCCGCCTTCGGCGAGGGAGACCGCCAGGCATTGCTGGAGGACATCGTCGACCGCTTCCACCGCCTGTCGGTGATGGCCGACACCCAGAAGGGCTACCTGCAGGGCGCCATCGAGTTCTACCAGGCGCGGACCACCACCAAGATGACCGTCGCGGCCGAACGGCTGGCGATGATCGCCGCCGTCACCGCCCCGGTCACCGCGGTGTCCTCGGTCCTCGGGATGAACCTGATCGCCAACGACCACACGCAGTGGGCGGCGATCTGGATCGCCGTCGTGCTGATGGTGTTGCTGGCGGTGGTCCTACTGCTCTGGGCGAAGCGTCGCGGCTTCTTTTGACGGGCCCCGCCGGGTTGCGCCCCACAGTCCGACGCCGATCCCGATGGCCGCGCCGCCGAGACCGATGAGCTGCTCCGAGCGTTTGAGCTCGTTATGCGCGCTCAAACCGCCCATCAGATCGGCTGCGTCGGCACCGCCGGAGGCCAGAAACCAGCCACGAGTGTTTTTACCGCGCAGGGCCGCACTGGCCAGCAGCCCACCGATCAACGCGTCGCGGTAACCCATCGAGTACAGCAGCAGGCGGTGGGTGCCCTTGGGCTCCTCCGAGCCGCCCCACACCCGGTTCGCCCGGACGGGGTCGATCAGGAACTGGATGCCGGAGGCCAGACGGATACTGCCCGCGACAAGCGCGGCGCGGTCGATCGACATGCCTCGCAGCCTAGATTCAAGTCGTCGCGCGTGCGCCCAGAATCCCACGCCGCGTTCTTGGCGCGGGAATCACGCGCGGGAGCGCCGATGTATGAAACCGTATCGCGTTGATGGCAAACGTAACCATGATCCGCCTGAGGGCCCGGGTATGACGGACCACGCCGCGATCCCGCGGTCCGCGCCTGAAAGTGCCGACCCCCTGCCCGATCGCGATGAGGCACAGGTTGGAGAGATCGCGCTGATCACCGACCGCGGCCTGGCACACCACCGCAACGAAGACGCGGCCGCGGCGGGCACCGTGACGACCGGTTCCGGCCGGCCCGGGATCGCCATCGCGGTGTGTGACGGTGTCTCCAGCTCCACCGATGCTCACCTGGCGGCCGTTGCCGCGTCGAAAGCCGGTGTGGACGCCATGCTCACCACCCTGGCCTCCGGCGAGGCCGATGATGCGGTGTTCGCCGGACTCACCGCGGCCGCGCGGGCCGCAGCCATGCTGGGAACGAGCGGGCGGCTGGAAATGGCGCCCTCGTGCACCTACACCGCCGCGGCCGTGGTGCCGAATGCTGATGGCGCAGTGGAGATCGTCGTCGGCAATGTCGGTGACAGCCGAGCGTTCTGGTTCCCGGAGTCATCCGAGGCCCCCCGGCAGCTGACGCTGGACGATTCGCTGGCGCGGGAGTTGATCGCCGCAGGCCTGCCCGAAGACTCGGCGGCCGTGCAGCGAGGCGCACACACCCTGACCCGCTGGCTCGGGGCCGACAATGACGCACAACCGTGGGCCGAGTCGAGCGTCTCGACGTTCACCATGACCGGCGCCGGCGTGCTGCTGCTCTGTACCGATGGGCTGTGGAATTATCTGCCCGACGCCGCCGATCTGGTGCCGTTCGTCGATGCTGCCGATCCGGCCGCGACGGCGCGTGCGCTCACCGACTACGCCGTCACCGCTGGCGGTCAGGACAACATCACCGTCGTGGTGACGCCGATCCGCATGCCATGAACTCTGCTGAACCAGCGGATGATTCGGGCGCATCGCCGCGGAGCTGCCCGTCCTGCGATGCACGCATGCCGTTGCGATTCTGCGAATCGTGCGGACACGACTCAGCGCTTCCTACCGGTGAGCCCTCCCGCTGGATCGCGATCGTCGACGCCGACCCGGAGTTCTATCGCCGTGCCGCCGCCCGTAGCGGTAACGGCCGGGTCGAGTTTCCGCGGTCCTTCGAGCCGCGCCGAATCACGTTGCAAGACAGCGTTACCCTGGTCGGTCGACGCAATCGCAGACAGCAAATCGCCCCACGGATCGACCTCGGCATCCCTCCGGTCGATCGGGGCGTCTCGACTCGACACGCCGAGCTGAGGATCCGCGATTCCGGCTTGACCGTCGCCGACCTCGGCTCGACCAACGGAACCAGCCTCAACGGCAGCGACGAACTGCTGCAGGTGAATCATGAGGTGAGGTTGTCGGTTGGCGATCGCATCCACGTGGGTGCGTGGACCACGATCACCATCGGGGAGCTTGACTGGGGGTGATCGTCCCCGGCGCGTCACCCATCCGTCGCATAATTCGTCCCATGGCTGAGCTCCCGGACTGGTCCGACGTTCGATGGAAGAGTTCGAGCGTGAGCTGGAATCTCGCGAGTCTCTCGGACCGGAAGTTCCCGATCCCGTGGTCATCGAACTCTTCACAAACCGCGTAGGCGTGAACTCCATCTCGCCCGCGATGATCTCGATCGTGCACGGGCGCGGTACGAACAAGCCGTGTGCGATGCCCGGGAGGTCGGTTACTCGTGGGGCGAGATCGGCAGCCTGCTCGGCATATCCAGGCAGCAGCTGCACCGTCGCTTCAGTAAGACGATGCCATGACGTCGCGTGCCGCCCGCTCCCCCGACCGAACAGCTCCCTCCATGTAGCCGGTCCACTCGCGCGCGGTTTCGGTGCCGGCCCAGTGGATGGCCCCGACCGGAGCCGTCAGCGCCGACCCGTAGGACGTCCACGCTCCCGGTGGGAAGTGCCCGCTGTAGCAGCCGCGGGTGAATTCGTTCATGCTCCAGTCGTATTCGAGGTATTCGACCGGGTTCGCGGCCTGCTCCCCGAACACCGTCATCGCGGTCTCCACAAAGACTTGCTGCCGTTCCGCGGCACTGCGTAGACCCCACTTCAGCGAGTCGGCGCCCTCGATGAAGCCGACGAGCACGCCACCCGCATAGCCAGGTGGGGTGTTGTCCATGACCACTGGGATGGGCCCGCCCTCGATGACCGCCTCCCCGCTCAGTCCGGCATCCCGCCAGAACGGCCGGGCGTAGACCAGGTAGATCTTGACCACCGCAATGGAATGCAGTCGTTGGCTCAACTGGTCGCGGTCACTGGGCAGAATCGGGTCATACCGGATCCGCGCTGCCATCGGCGGTGCAGTCGTGACGATGGCGTGCCGGGCGGTGTAGCGGGATCCGTCGTCGGTGACTGCTAGCACACCGTCGTTGTGGGCAAGTTTGTGCACCGGCGCGTTCAGGCGGACCACGTCGCCGAGGCCGGCTGCCATCCGGTCGCACAGCGCCGACGGGCCGCCGTCGATGCGCCACTCCTGGGCTTGGCGGTCGATACCGCGCAATGCGCCGATCAGGCCCGTCGAACGGAAGTAGAACGCCGCATGCAGGAGCGACACCTCAGTGGGGTCGGGGACGAACAGCGCCGCACAGGCTGCGGTGAACTGGGCCCGCGCCGCGGCATCCGGCACAACAGTCCGAATCCAGCCGGCGAAGGTCTGCTCGTCCAACACCGCGGCGTCTGGAGTGCGCCACGGCTGTTCCATGTCGACGGCCTCGACCAGCGCCGTGAACTGAGCTGTCGCGGAATCTAATTCGATGTGATTCTGGGCGAGTGCCTGCGCCTCCACCACCCGACCGTCGTGCACATGCACCACCCGTCCCGAGGTGGCCGCGTCCACCAGCTGCAATCCGAATCGGTCCACCAGGGCGCGCAGCGCCGTGTGCTCGTCCGAAACCCACTGCCCGCCGAGTTCCAGCCACTGCCCGTCGGCGGTGAATCCACCCCTCGTCCGCCCGCCGACCCGGTCCGCGGCTTCCAGGACCTGCACCGTCGCCCCGAGGTCGACCAGGGCGTGCGCCGCGGTGAGGCCGGCCAAGCCGGCGCCCACCACGATGACGTCGACGTCGGTCACTCAGTCAGCCCGACCTGTTGGGCTTCGGTGTTGGACATCTCGAATTCCGCTCCGACAGGCAGACTTTCCTGCGCCCGGACGGTTCTACGGCCCAGCAGCAGGTAGCCGCCGAGCCCGATGACGAGGGCGACGATCACGCCGAGATTCGAGAACGCCCAAGCGCCATCTTTGCCACCCAGGCCCAGCGGCCCCAGCAGATAGCCCTGCCACGCCAGCCACGGCGCCATCGAGTTGGTGACCAGACCCCAACCGATGACGGTGGCGATGGCGATCAGCGCGATCGGCATCCACCGGATGTCGCCGTAGCGGCCGCGCGGATCGAACAGATCCCGTTCGGCGTAAGGTCCGCGGCGCAACGCCAGGTCGGCGATGAAGATGCCACACCAGGCGGTGATCGGCACGCCGAGGGTGATCAGGAAGCCCTGGAACGGGCCGATGAAGTTAGGCGAGAAGAAGACCACCGCGATCGCTCCGAGCAGCATGATGAGCGCGTCGACCCCGACCGCCGTCACCCGCGACGTCTTCAGGCCCACGTTCAGCAGAGCCAGACCTGATGAGTAGATGTCCATGATCGCGCCGGCCACCAGACCGACCACCGTCACCACCGCGAACGGGATGAGGAACCAGGTGGGCAGGATCGTGGTCAGGGCCCCGACGGGGTCGCTGGCGATCGCCTCGTTCAGCGTGCTCGACGAACCAGCCAACAACACGCCATAAATGAGCAGCACCGCGGGTGGGAGCGAGCAGCCCAAGGTGGTCCAGCCCACGATCCCCTTGGAGGACGCGGTGCGGGGCAGGTAGCGCGAATAGTCCGCGGCCGCGTTGACCCAGCCCAGTCCGAACCCGGTCATCACGAACAAGATGGCGCCGATGACGATCGGTGTGCCACCTGGCGGTAGCGCAGCCAGAGCGTGCCAGTCGACCTGGTTGATAGTGAACGCGATGTAGAGCGCGGTCAGGACGGCGGTGAGCACCGTCAGCCAGCGCTGCAGCCTCATGATGACGTCGAAGCCGAGCATGCCGCCTGCGACGATCATCGTCACCACCACCAGCAGCGCAACGACTTTCACCACCACCCCGCCGGTCCAGCCGAGCCGTTCGAAGATCGTCGAGGTGGCCAGCACGGCCACCACCACCAGGCTGGTTTCCCACCCGACCGTCAGCATCCAGGACAGCAGTGACGGCAGCCGGTTGCCGCGGACTCCGAAAGCACTGCGGCTCAATGTCATTGTCGGGGCCGAGCCGCGCCGGCCAGCGGTTGCGATGTATCCGCACAGTAGGTTCGACGCGATCACGCCGACCAGGACCACGGCGAGCGCCTGCCAGACCGACATGCCGAACGCCAGTACGAACGAGCCGTAGCTAACCGACAGTACCGACACGTTGGCGGCGAACCACGGCCAGAAGAGATCTCGCGGTTTGCCTTTGCGCTCGTGTTCGGCGATCGGGTTGATGCCGTTGGTCTCGACGGCAAGTGTCTTGCCGCGCGTGGCCGGGCCGGGCGATTCGGTGATACTCATGATTGTCCTCCGCTCGGGTGGTGGATGCTCGACACTGAGCGAGGGAAACTCATCGGGACGTCACCGCGTGACGTACTCGCGCGGCCTGATGGTCGTTGCCGAGGTGCGGGCCGTCCCCGAAGATCCGCTCCCGCAGGGTGCCACGCCGGGGTTCGGCCGGCAGCAGGCCGCGTCGGCGCAGTTGCGGCACAACGTGGTCGATGAAGTCGACGTACGAGCCCGGCGAGACGAACGGGGTGAAGTTGAACCCGTCGAGGCCGGTGTAGTCCACCAGTTCGACAATCTCGTCGGCGACCTCGTCGGGCGTGCCGACGACAATCAGCTCCCGCATGCCGCGGCGCAGGAAGTCGGCGGTGGCCTCGCGGACGGTGTTCTCGCGGTAGCGGTCCACCTGGGTGCGGCCCCCCTCGGTCTGCACGGTGGCGAACGACGCGTTCGGGTCGAGGCTGGCGAGGTCGATGCCGGTCATGCTGGCGTAGTAGGTCCGGGCGGCGTCGGCGTCGACCCAGGACAGGTACTCCTCCAGCCGCTCCTGCGCGTGCGCCCGAGAGGAGCCGGTCACCACAGATAAACCTGAAATGCCTTTGACAGCATTGGATTTGCGACCTGCTGCGACGGCGGCGTCGCGCAGGCCCTGGACCTGGGTGCGAAGCATCGCCGCATCCTTGCCCTGAAGGAACGACATTTCGGCGTTGGCGGCCGCGAACGTGCGGCCCGCGCTGGACGCCCCGGCTTGCAGGATTACCGGGGTCCGCTGCGGCGACGGCTCGCAGTTGAAGTATCCCGACACCGAGAAGTACGGACCGTCATGCTGGATCGGGTGGACCCGTGAAGCGTCGGCATACAACCGGGACGCCTTGTCGGCCACCACGGCGCCGTCCTCCCAGGATGATTCGAGCAGCTGGTAGGTGACATCCAGGAAATCCTGCGCCATGGCGTAGCGCTCGTCGTGCGGAACCGGTGCCCGCCCGAACAGCTCGCAGACCACAGCGCTGCTGGTGGTCACCACGTTCCAAGCGAGCCGGCCTCCGGTGAGGTGGTCCAGGGTGGCCAGCCGACGGGCGTTGGCGTAGGGATGCTCGAAGGTCGTCGAGGTGGTGATCGCGAATGACAGGTTGCTGGTGTGGCTGGCCATTGCCGGGACCAGCAGCATCGGATCGTTCTTGGGGATCTCCACCGCCTGTTCGAAAGCCACGTCGGGTGTGGCGCCGTTCAGCCTCGGATAGCCGTAGGAGTCGGCCAGGAACAGCAGGTCGAAGCCGCCGCGGTCGAGTAGCTGGGCGAGGCTGACCCAGTAGTTCAGGTCTTTGTAGCGGTAGGTCTGGTTCTCGGGGTGCGCCCACAGTCCCTGGCTGGTGAGGTTCACCCCGTTGATCTCGAACGCGGACAAGATGATCGACTTCATCGCGGTTCCTCCTGTAGCCACGCGGCGATGGCGGTGGTCATCTGGTTTCTGGTGCTGGTGCTCATGCCTTGGGCGGACGTTCCGGAGCGGGCGAATCCGGCCAAGGTGTGATCGTCGAGACCCCAGGTTTGCCTGCCTATCTCGTATTGTCCGGTGATGCTGACGCCGAACCAGAGCTGGTCGTCGGCGTTGAGCGTCACCGGAACGCCCGCGGCCAGCAGGGCCGGCGCCGGGTGGACGCCAAGGTCGGCCACCACTCCGAGCGCGACGTTGGAGACCGGGCAGATGTCACAGCAGATCCGCTCGGCCGCCAGGCGGTCCACCAGCTCCGAGCTCTCGACGGAGCGGAAGCCATGCGAAAGACGGCTGGCGCCAACCACATCAAGGGCTTCGGCGACGCTGTCGGGGCCGCCGGTCTGGCCGGCGTGGCTGACGATCGGCAACCCTGCCGCGCGGGCTTTGTCGGCAGCCCCGGTGTACCGATGCAGCCCGGCGGGCTCGACGAAACCCGCTGTGCCCAAGGCGGTCACCCCAGCTCCGGCGAAAGTGGCTGCGACGGAGGCGAGTTCGACAGCGATCTCCTCGTCCGAATCGGTGTTGACGGTCAGGGTAGCCCCGACTTCGATGCCGGTGTCGTCGGCCGCTTCGGCGAAGGCCTTCAGGATGGTGTCGGTGACGTCGGTGAGGGTGCCCAGTGTCGAGTAGAGCTGCGGTTCGATCGCCGGTTCCAGATAGACGACACCCTGCGCGGCCTCCTGGTGGACCAGGGCGCGGCATAGCCCGGCGAGGTCTTCGCGGCTTTCGACCAATGCCGGCACGGTGCCGTAGGCGTCGAAGAAGGACCACACGTCGGGAAACTGATCGGGACGGTCGAAGGGTGTGCGGCGGCGTTGGGCCAACTCCTGGACCGCGGCCAGCGGATAGGAGCCGTCGAGATGGGCGTGCAGGTGAGCTTTGGGCAAGTCGCGCAGGGATCGCATAGGTCCTCCGCAGATTAGGAGTCTGGCGCAGGACCTCTTCGTAACCTGTGCGGTAACGGCAGCTTAAGTTCAGTGCGCGAGCACTGGCGAATAGGCGTTTAATCAGCGCTCATAGGCCTGACCAATCAGGCCAGCTGGCGGCGTTCGGAGGGGCTAGGTGTGTCCGATCTAGATCTTCGGCTGCTGCGCTATTTCGTCGGGTTGGCCGAGGCGCGCAGCTTCACCGACGCTGCGCGGGTATTGCACGTCGCCCAGCCGACGCTGAGCCAGGGCATCGAGCGGCTGGAGAGGGTCGTCGGCACCACGCTGGTCGATCGTGGGCCTCGCGGTTCGACCCGTTCGGTGGCACTGACCGAGGCGGGGCAGGTGTTGTTGCCCGCCGCGACGGACATTCTGCAACGAATCGAGCGGGCGTTGCAGTCGACGCGCAATGTGGCGCGAGAGGCACCGCTGGCCATCGGGTTCGGCAGCAGCACGCCGCGGGACGTGACCAGTCGCCTGCTGGCGACGTGCGACCGGCTCGCGGTGGCGCTGAGTCTGCGGCATGTGCCGTGGGGTGCAGAGCTCGATGCGCTGCGCAACGGGTCACTCGACCTGTGCTTTCTGCAGGTGCCGGAGAATTTCACCGATCCGCAGCTGCGCGTGGTCACCCTGCGCCGGGTGAGCCGGGTGGCGGTGTTCAGCCGCGACCATCCCCTCGCCGGCCGCGACCGCCTCGAGCTGGCCGAACTCGACGCCGAGCCGATCATCGACGCGGCATCCGACCGCGACTTCTGGATTGTCAACCCGCGGCCCAGCCGACGTGAGCCGCACACCGTCGGGCCGCCCGCGACGACCGTCGAGGAGATGCTGGCTTTCGTCACCGCCGGGCGCGGAATGGCCATCACGAGCTTGTCCGTTGCGCAGGCCCACGGCGGCGCGGAGCTGTCGTTCGTGCCGATCATCGACCTCGACGACGTCGTCCTGGTGATCGCGGGCAACGCGCAGGACCGGCGGCTGGCGGTTACGGCGCTGCTGGCGGCACTGGACGCCGCGGAAGTGGTGAAATGAGCCGTGGCGAGCGAGCTCTCCCGACAGACCTTCGTTCGTGGTGCGCTGGGTTCGGCGGCCTTGCTCTTGAGTTCGTGCCGGGCGACCACATCGTCGACTCCCCCGTCACCGGTCAACGCGGCACCTGACTGGGCGTCACTGAGTTCGTCGCTGGACGGCGGCGTCGTCCAACCATCCAGTAGTGATTTCGCCTCGGCGAAGGGGCTTTTCAACACCCGCTTTGCCTCGTCGACCCCGGCGGCCGTCGTTGCGGTGCGCTCGATGTCGGATGTGCAGAAGGCTCTGACTTTTGCTTCGTCCAGTGGCGTGAAGGTGACTGCCCGCAGCGGGGGACATTCGTATGTCGGTGCGTCGGCCGCCGACGGGGCTCTGGTACTAGATCTGCGGCGGCTGCCCGGTGGCGTTGCCTACGATCCAGCGTCCGGGTTGGCGACGGTGCCGGCTGCCGCGAATCTGATGTCGGTACAGACTGCGCTTGCCCCCTATAGCCGGTCGATTCCGACCGGGAGTTGTCCTTCAGTCGGGGTTGCCGGTCTGACGCTGGGCGGCGGTTTGGGCTCCGAGGCGCGACGGCATGGGTTGACGTGTGACGCGCTGGCATCGGTGTCAGTGGTGCTGCCCTCTGGCAACCTGGTGACTGTGTCGGCCGACAGTGAGCCGGACTTGTTCTGGGCGCTGCGCGGCGGTGGCGCGAATATCGGCGTGGCAACCTCGTTTACACTCCGCACGTTCGAGACAGGCGATCGCGATGTGGTCACGCTGACCTTCCCTCAGGCCGCGACTGCGCAGGTAATTCACGGCTGGCATCACTGGCTTCTTGGTGCCGAGCGGTCGGTGTGGAGCATGGTCAATGTGACGGTCGGTTCGGATTGGCGGTGCAGCGTCATCCTGGCGACTTCCCCGGGCTCTGGACCATCTTTGGCTCGCGATCTGACTGCCGCGATAGGTGTTGCTCCGCTGAGTAATTCGGGTCAGATGCTGGACCACATGGCGTTCGTCAACTACTTCGCCGGCGGAACGGACGCGGTGCGGCCACGGGCATTCACGGCGGGATCGGACATCGTTGGCGAGATGACTTCAGACGCTGCGGAGGCGATTGTCGCAGCGATGTCGGCCTGGCCCTCGGCGGCCGGGTCGGCGACTGCCGTGGTGGAGTCATTGGACGGCGCGGTGCAGGATGTGGCCGTCGGCGATTCAGCGTTTCCGTGGCGGCGGCAGGCCGCCTGCCTGCAGTGGTACACGGAGGCTCCGGCGCCTGAGGCGACCGAGTGGTTAAGCACCGCCCACTCAGCACTGGGGACGAATTCAGTTGGTGGGTATGTGAATTACCTTGAGCCGGGTAACTCAGCCACCCGATATTTTGGTTCGAACCTGGCTCGGCTCCGAGGCGTTCGTGCTCAAACCGACCCCGGTGCGGTCATGGTGTCAGATCTGGGATGAGAACAGCCACATCACCATGTAGGTGCGCCAGCCCACCGTCGAACGTCGCCAAATGTCCGCCACGACTGCGTGCAAGCTGAGCAAGATACGCGTCAGTGACCTGCCGATGCCCAATTACTCCGGCGAGCTGCACATCGGCGAAAGATATTTCGTCGGACCAGAATTCGTGACGTGCGGATTCTTCGATACCGCCGACCACCGCCTGAGCAGTCGCCGAGGATTGACCCGATCTCAGCAAGAATCGAACCAGGCTGCCCTGAGTGATCGGACAGGTCGCGAAACCTCCGTCGAAATCGGACAGCCACGCCGCGGCGTGGTCGTGATGTACATGCTCAGCGACAACCAGTGCGATGAGGACATTGCTGTCGAGCAATGCGTTCATTCCTCGTCTTCCAGGGACCGGACGTCTTCGGAAGTGACCACTCGCCCCACACTGACCACGGGTAAACCAGTGCGTGGGTCGGTAGATGTAGGGCGTGCACTGGCGGTGTTCAATCCGCGACGCATCAGATCAGCCACTATCTGACTCATGGTCCGGTGCGTGTCACGGGCTATCGCTTGCGCCTGTTTATGCAGGTCGTCGGGTAAATCAATGGTGGTGCGCACAACCAATTCTAGCATCAGCACATCATGATGCGAAGATGCGAAAATGCGGGTTGCCTCCTATAGGGCACTCAGCCTCGTGGCCGCTCGAAGCATTGACCCAATCTGACAGTGACGTAAATTACACCGGTGCCACAGAGTGCCCATCACCACACCGCCGGCATCCCCGATATCCTTAGACCGTCTACTAGCGTGGACGGGATGGGTCGGGAAGCCTTGATAGCCACCAGCAGTGCCACCGCCATCGCGGTCAGCGAGTACCTCGATGAAGCCGGTGATATCGCGCTGCCCGATGACGCCACGCTCACCAAATATCTCAACCGCAACGCGGCCACCTTCGGCGACACCCCGGCCTACCGCTTTCTGGATTACACCCACGACCGCGACGGCGTCGCCATCACCTTGAGCTGGACCGAGCTCGGCGCCCGGGTGCGGGCCGTCGCTGGCCGATTGCAGCAGGTCACGACCCCTGGTGACCGCGTCGCGGTCCTCGCGCCACAGGGCTTGGACTACGTGGTCGGCTTTTTCGCCGCCATCGAAGCGGGCACCATCGCCGTCCCGCTATTCGCCCCGGAAATGGCTGGGCACATCGAACGCCTCGAGGCTGTCGTGACCGACGCGCAGCCAACCGTCATCCTCACCACCACTCCGGCCGCCGAAGAGGTCCGCAAGATCCAGCGGGCACTCAAGCCCGTCGAGCGCGCCCGGGTGATCGCCGTCGACGCCGTTCCCGACTCGGTCGGTGCCACCTTCACGCCGCACGCCGCGCACACCGATGAGATCGCGTATTTGCAGTACACGTCGGGTTCGACCCGGACCCCGGCCGGCGTCGAGATCAGCCACCGCGCGGTCTGTACGAATGTGTTGCAGATGGTCATCGCCGGCGGCCTGGACCACGACGTGCGCAGCGTCAGCTGGCTGCCGCTCTATCACGACATGGGCCTGATGATGGTCATGATCCCGGCGCTGTGCGGCGGTCAGATCACGCTGATGTCGCCGCTGGCGTTCGTGCGCCGGCCCTACCGCTGGATCCGCCAACTCGCCAATGAATCGGTGTACGGCCGCACGTTCGCCGCCGCCCCGAACTTCGCGTTCGACCTGGCCGCGGAGCGTGGCCTACCGCCCCAGGGCGAGAGCCTCGACCTCAGTAATGTCGCGGGTCTGCTCAACGGTTCCGAACCGGTCACCCTCGGCGCCATCGAACGATTCACGAAAGCGTTCGCGCCGTACGGCTTCCCCGCCACGGCCATCAAACCGTCCTATGGCATGGCCGAGGCCACCCTGTCGGTCGCGACCATCGCCATCGACGCCGCGCCGTCGGCGATTTACCTCGACCGCGACGAGCTCGCGCAGAACCGGGCCCTGCTGGTCGACCCCACCGCCGACTGCGCGGTTCCGCAGGTGTCCTGCGGCCAGGCCATCATCAATCAGTGGGCCGTCATCGCCGACGCCACCGACGGCGCCGAACTCGCCGACGGCCAGATCGGTGAGATCTGGCTGCACGGCGACAACATCGGCTCCGGCTACTGGGGCCGCGAACAAGAGACTGAAGTCGTCTTCAAGAACAAGCTGCAGACCCGCCTCGATCACAGCCACGCCGACGGCGCCCCCCACAATGCGCTCTGGCTGCGTACCGGCGATCTCGGGGTCTACGTCGACGACGAGCTCTACATCACCGGCCGAAGCAAAGACCTCATCATTCTCGACGGCCGCAACCACTACCCCCAGGACATCGAGGCGACGGTCTCGGCCGCGTCGCCCGCCGTGCGGTCCGGGTACGTCACCGCGTTTTCCGTCCGCGCCGACGAGCTGCCGGACGCCGCCCCCGGCGACAACGGCGAAAAGCTGATCGTCATCGCCGAACGCGCGGCCGGCGCCAGCCGTGACGCCCAGGCCGGCGTCGCCTCAGCTGTGCGCGCCGCGGTCTCGCGCTTCCACGCGTTGCCCATTGCCGATGTGCTTCTGGTGGCCGCCGGCACCATCCCCCGCACGACCAGCGGAAAGTTGGCCCGCGGCGCCGCGCGCGAGCGCTATCTGGCCGGCGAGTTCCAACGACGAGTTGTGTTGTAGACCAACCGTCGTATTCTCGTGCGATGGATCGCACACTTAGCGAACCTAATCTGGTATCAAGGGTCGGACATATTTGACCCGTGACGGTAGTAGGGAGCTTCGCCGAAGTGCTCAGTTGGCGCGTTGACATGGCACCTTCGGCAGCGCGAAGGTCGCGTCGGTGACCGCTCCCACCACCGAGCCCCCGCCGAAGCTGCACTCCAAGCACGGCGGTCTGGCGATGTGGATCCGCCGGCTGGCGATCCCCATCATCATCGGCTGGATAGCGATCGTCGCACTGTCCAACGTCGCGGTCCCGCAGCTCGAAGTCGTCGGCCAGGAGCGCTCGGTGTCGATGAGCCCCGAAACCGCGCCGTCGGTGATCGCGATGAAACGCGTCGGGGTGGTCTTCGACGAGTACAAATCCGACAGCTCCGCGATGATCGTGCTGGAAAGCGATCACCCCCTCGGCGACGCCGACCACGAGTTCTACAACCAGATGATCGCCAAGCTGGAGGCGGACAAGACTCACGTCGAGCACGTGCAGGACTTCTGGGGCGACCCGCTGACGAGTCAGGGTGCGCAGAGCCCCGACGGCCGCGCCGCCTACGTCCAGGTCTATCTCGCCGGTAACCAGGGCGAGGCGCTGGCCAACGATTCGGTGAAGGCCGCGCAGGACATCGTCAAGGGCCTGACTCCCCCACCCGGGCTCAAGGTGTTCGTCACCGGCGGGTCGGCGCTGGCTGCTGATCAGCAGATCGCCGGTGACCGCAGCGTCAAGATGATCGAGTACGCCACCTTCGGCGTCATCATCGTCATGCTGCTGCTGGTGTACCGCTCGATCGTCACGGTGCTGATCCAGTTGGCGATGGTGGTGCTGACGCTGTCGGCGTCGCGCGGGATTGTCGCCTTCCTCGGCTACCACGACGTCATCGGGCTCTCGACATTCGCGACCAACCTGCTGGTGACGCTCGCCATCGCCGCATCGACGGATTACGCGATCTTCCTGATCGGCCGATATCAGGAGGCCCGGGCCGTCGGCGAGGACCGAGAACAGGCGTACTACACGATGTTCCACGGCACCGCGCATGTGGTGCTGGCCTCGGGTATGACGATCGCGGGCGCGACGTTCTGCCTGCACTTCACCAATCTGCCGTACTTCACCACCCTGGGCATCCCGCTGGCCTGCGGCATGACGGTGGCGGTGCTGGTGTCGCTGACATTGGGGCCGGCGGTCATCACCGTCGCGAGCCGGTTCGGCCTGTTGGAACCCAAGCGCGCCATGCGCATTCGTGGGTGGCGACGGCTCGGTGCGTTGATCGTCCGCTGGCCGGTGCCGGTGCTGATCGCGACGGTCGCCATCTCGCTGGTCGGGCTGATCACCCTGCCCGGCTACCAGCCCAACTACAACGACCGCAACTACCTGCCGCAGGATCTGCCCGCCAACGAGGGCTTCGCCGCGGCCGAACGGCACTTCTCGTCGTCGAAGATGAACCCGGAACTGCTGCTCATCGAGACCGACCACGATCTGCGCAACTCGGCGGACTTCCTGGTGATTAACAAGATCGCCAAGGCCGTCTTCGCGGTCCCCGGCATCGGCAGCGTGCAGGCCATCACCCGCCCGGACGGTAAACCGCTGGCGTTCAGCACCATTCCCGCCCAGATGAGCATGGGCAACATGAACCAGAAGATGAACCTGCGCTACAACGAGAACATGATCGACAACATGCTCGTGCAGGCCGACGAGATGCAGAAGTCGATCGACACCACCGACCGCATGACGGAAATCATGACCGAGATGAGTGCGGTCACCCATGAGATGGTGACCAGCACCCAGAACATGGCCGTCGACATCGCCCAATTACGGGACCACATCGCCGATTTCGACGACTTTATCCGGCCGCTGCGCAACTACCTCTACTGGGAGCCGCACTGCTTCGACATCCCGATGTGCTGGTCGATCCGCTCGACCTTCGACACCCTCGACGGTATCGACACCACCACTGACGACATCCAGCTGCTCGTCCCGCAGTTGCAGAAGCTCGACGCACTGATGCCGCAGCTGCTGGAGCTGATGCCGCAGATGAACCAGACGATGAAGAACTCCAAAGAGTCGATGCTCAAGATGTACGCGACTCAGAAGGGGCAGCTGGACCGCGGCGCGGCGATGTCCGAGAACTCCGAGGCCATGGGCAAGGCGTTCAACGACGCCAAGAACGACGATTCGTTCTACCTGCCGCCCGAAATCTTCAACAACTCCGACTTCAAGCGCGGCATGAAGAGCTTCATCTCCCCCGACGGCCACGCGGTGCGATTCATCATCTCCCACGACGGTGACCCGTTGAGCGCGGCCGGAATCGAACGCATCGACGCCATCAAACAGGCCGCGAAAGAGGCGATGAAGGGCACGCCGTTGGCGGGCTCGAAGATCTACATCGGCGGCACTGCGTCGGTGTTCAAGGACATGCAGGAGGGCAACAACTACGACCTGCTGATCGCCGGGATCTCGGCACTGATCCTGATCTTCATCATCATGTTGCTGATCACCCGCAGCCTCATCGCCGCGGCGACGATCGTGGGCACAGTGGTGCTTTCCCTCGGTGCGTCGTTTGGTCTGTCGGTCCTGCTGTGGCAACACATCCTGGGCATCGAGCTGCACTTCATGGTGATGGCGATGGCGGTCATCATCCTGTTGGCGGTCGGTGCCGACTACAACCTGCTGTTGATTGCCCGGCTCAAAGAGGAGATCCCGGCCGGCATCAACACCGGCATTATCCGCGCTATGGGCGGTACCGGATCTGTCGTCACCGCAGCAGGTTTGGTGTTCGCGTTCACGATGATGTCCATGGCGGTCAGTGAACTGACGGTGGTCGCGCAGGTGGGCACGACGATCGGCCTTGGCCTGTTGTTCGACACCCTGGTGGTCCGCGCGTTCATGACGCCGGCCATCGCCGCGATATTCGGCAAGTGGTTCTGGTGGCCGCAGATGGTGCGTCCCCGGCCGGTGCCGGCGCCGTGGCCGAAGGTGCCCTCTGACTCGTCAGCCTGAGGGCTGCCTCTCAGAGCATCCCCGGCACCAGCGCCGTCGCCGCAATACCAGCAGCCTGCGCGATGATCGCGTGCGACTGTTCGGTCGCTGGATGCGGATCGGCAGGCGCGGTGTAGACGGCGATGACCAGTGGTGCGCGATCCGGCGGCCACACGACGGCGATGTCGTTACTCTCCCCCTGCGCACCCGAGCCGGTCTTGTCACCGACCACCCAGCCGTGCGGCACTCCGGCTCGAATCGTGTTGTCGCCGGTGGTGTTAGCTTTGAGCAAGCCGACGAGCGTGTCGCGTGGGCCGGGGGCCAGGGCGTCGCCGAGAGCCAACGTCCGCAGATTGTTGGCCATCTGCGCCGGCGTCGACGTATCGCGCAGGTCGCCGGGAGCGGCGACGTTCAGGTCGGGTTCGATCCGGTCGATCCGGGTGACGTTGTCGCCCAGAGATCGCGCAAAGGCAGTCACCGCCGCAGGCCCACCCAGCAGCGCAACCAACAGGTTGGCGGCGGTGTTGTCGCTGACGGTGATCGCGGCGTCGCACAGCGCGGCGACCGTCATGCCCTGGTCCACGTGCAGCGAGGTCACCGGTGCATACGCCAGAACATCCGCCGGCCCGTAGGCGATCACAAGATCCAGCAGACCCGGGTCCGCCTCGGACCGCTGAAGGATCGCAGCGACCGTCAGCGCCTTGCCCGTCGAGCACAACAGGAAGCGTTCGTCGGCGCGATACCCCACCGAGGCGCCGGACGCCGTATCGACTGCATACACCCCGAGCCGGCCGCGGAGCTTCTGCTCGACGGCGGCCAGTTGGTGATGCGGGTCGGGGCTGGCCGGTGCGGCCTGCGCCCGCGGGAGGGCGGATCCCGCCGCCACGGCAGTCAACGCCGTCAACCCGGCGTGCAGTGCGGAGCGGCGAGTCAGAGCTGTCATGACTGCCTAGACTTCGATCCGCTCGCCCATGATCACGGTGCGCTCCTGCGGCAGGCCGAAGTACACGCTGGCATCGGCGCTGAACTTCGAGGTGGCGATGAACAGACGTTTGCGCCAACCCGGCATGGTTTTCTCCTTGCCCCGGGCCAGTTCCAGCTTCGACAGGAAGTACGACGCCTCGTCGACGGCGATCTGGCCTTCGGTCTGCTCCGCATCGAGCAGTCGAAGGATGGCAGCGACGTCCGGTGCTTCCATGTAGCCGATGTGCGCGGTGACGTGAATGATGCCGTCTTCCTCAAAACCGAGGGCGTCGACGTCAAGCCGCTCGGCGTCCGGAACCCGCGGCACCGGGACTGTGACGATGGACAGGATGATCACGTGCTCATGGCGCACGTGGTTGTGCTCGACATTCGCTCGCATCGCCAGCGGCGCAGTTTCCTTGCCGCGGTTGAGAAAGACAGCGGTACCCCGAACTCGAGCCAATGGTGGCTGGCAGTCGGCGATTTGGTCGATGAACTCGCGAAGTGATCCTTCGGCTTCTTCGCGAGCCTTGGTGGTGATGATGCGTCCCCGTTCCCAGGTCCGCATGATCGTGAATGCGACCAAGGCGATCAGCAGCGGAAGCCAGGCCCCGTGCACCAGCTTGGTGAGATTCGCCGCCAGAAACAGCAGGTCGACGACGACGAGCGCGCCGCCGCCGATCAGCACCACCCACAGCGGGGTGTGCCATCGGGTACGTGCGATGTAGAGGAAGAGAATGGTGGAGATGGTGATCGTTCCGGTCACGGCCATGCCGAACGCATAGGCCAGTGCGGCCGAACTCTTGAATGAGAAGACCAGCACCAGGACGCCGACCATCAGAATGCCGTTCATCGACGGCACGTATATCTGGCCGTAGGCCTTCGCCGAGGTATGCACCACCCGCAGCCTCGGCAGGTAGCCAAGCTGAACGGCCTGTGACGCTACCGAGAACGCGCCGGTGATCACCGCTTGGGACGCGATGACGGTCGCAGCGGTGGCCAGCAACACCATCGGCAGGCGCGCCCACTCGGGAGTGAGTAGGAAAAACGGCGCGCTGACTTTGCTTTCGTCGCCCAGCACCAGTGCGCCCTGGCCGAAGTAACTGAGGACGCAGGCCGGCAGCACAAGGAATAGCCAGCCCAGCAGGATCGGCCTTCTGCTGAAGTGTCCCATGTCGGCGTACAGGGCTTCGGCGCCGGTGACCGCGAGCACGACGGCGGCGAGCGCGAAGAAAGCGATGTGGAAGTGCCCGAACATGAACGACAACGCGTACGTCGGCGAGAGCGCCTTGAGGATTTCCGGATGCCCGACGATGCCGGTGATCCCGCAGGCTCCGATGGCAGTGAACCACAGGATCATGACCGGCCCGAAGAAACGCCCGACAGCGGCGGTGCCCTGGCGCTGGACGGCGAACAGCACCACGATGATCACCGCCGTGATCGGGATTATCCATTTCTCCAGGCTCGGCTCGACGGTCTTGAGGCCCTCGACCGCGGACAACACCGAGATCGCCGGGGTGATCATGCTGTCACCGAAGAACAGGGAGGCACCGAACAGACCCAGCGCCGCCAGTATCGTCGCCGACTTGCGGCCACGAGCCACATTCCATCGCCGCAACATCGTGATGAGCGCCATGATGCCGCCCTCACCGTCGTTGTCGGCGCGCATGATCAGAGTGACGTAGGTCAGCGTGACGATGATCATCACTGACCAAAAGATCAGCGACACAATGCCGTACACATTGTCGGTGCTGATGGGGACGGGATGCGGGTCCGTGGGGTCGAAAACAGTCTGGATCGTGTAGATCGGACTGGTCCCGATATCGCCGAAGACGACACCGAGGGCTGCGATCACGACAGCAAGTCGAAGTTTCTGTGGAGCGTGCGACAGGCGAGTGGATGGCGCATCGGTGGCCGTCGGTTGCACTGGCGAACTCCTCGTCCGTTGTCGGCATCTGATACCCGTGGCGGTAGCCGCTCAACCGTACGCCGACCAATCAGAATGCCCGTCTACTGACCGAATGTGCGATTCGCTGAGTAGACGGGCAAAGCGATAACCAGTTTCGGTGACGGGAGTACAGATCATCTACTACATGACGGTGCCCCCTTACTGTGACTGCGTCCCGAACGGCACAAAGGGGTTGGGCCCGAACGGAACGAAGGGGTTGGTGCCGACGGGTGTGGACGGGTCCGGTCCCGTAGCTACGAACGGGCTGGGGCTGAGACCGCCGCCGTAGATCTGCGCGGGGTCGGGTCCGTTTCCGCCGAAGGGGTTGGCGCCGTATATCTGTGCGGCGTCAGCCCCATACGGGACCATCGGGTTGGTGCCTGCAGGCACGTAGGGATCGGCCCCGCCCGACGGCATCGCTGCCGCCGCGGCAGCCACGGGTGCTACCCCCAATGCGAGCCCGGCGGCAACGGCGACGCCGGCAGCAATGCGTAGTGACGATCGGAACTTCATCTTCTTCTCATTTCTCATGTCAGCACCTGCTCTTTCAACGCCAGGGCGTCGGTGCCCTTGGTGTAGCTGATTTCGCGGATACCCAGCGCGTCGTGCAGTTTTCCGGCCGGCAGGGTCAGCGGCTTCGGCGCGGGGCCATCCCCCGGCTTGGGCAGCGGATAGGCCGTGGTCGTTCCACTGTGGAACGTGACGTTGCCTTCGGTCTTGGTAAACAGCTGGTGCACATGCCCGTTCAGACACGTCACCGATGAGAACCGCCGCAGATAGCTCAGCGCCTGGATGGCGTCGTCGGTCCCCCAACCCCAGTCCGGATACATCGCGAACAGCGGGATGTGACTGAACACGACAATCGGAGTGTCACTGGACAGGCTGGCGACATCTTTCTTGATGAACTCCAGCTGATCGGCGCCGAGATGGCCGAGCTTCTTGAGATTCAACGTGTTCACCAACGCAATGACATGCACCCCCGCGGTGTCGAAGCTGTACCACCCGTCACCGAGGGTGCCCGCACCGAAAGCCCTCTGATACGAACCGAAGTCGATGGTGTCGTGCTCCCCCGGAACAGTGAAGATGTGCGGCGTGTTGAGGCCGGTCATCATCTGCTTGACCTGATCGAACTGCTCGGCGGTGGCCAGATGAGTCAGGTCGCCGGTGTGGATGACGAAGTCTGGGGTGTACCCCAGTTTGTTGATCTGGCCGATCGCGTCGGTGAACGTCTCAGTGACATTCGTGTTGGCGGTTCCGGTGAAACCGATATGGCTGTCACTGATTTGGGCGAACCGCAGCGTCGGACGGGCAGCTCCCGCGGCATCCGCCGAACCGGCCGAGCCCGCGACGTGGGAGATCACCTCGCCGCCGGCCACCGTCAGCACAACGGCGGCTCCGAACCAGGCTGAATGCCTCATCAGCTGACGCCGCGTCATGCCCTGCGGATCCTGCTGCTCGCTCATTTGGTCACCACCACAGAGCCGTGCATGAACGGATGGATCGAGCACACATAGTCGAATGTGCCCGCATTCGTGAAGGTGAACGTAAAGGTGCCGTTGATGCCCATTCCAGGCGAGTGGAACGTCGTCCCGTCGTTGCTGACCACCGTGTGCGGTTCCTCATCCTTGTTGGTCCAGGTGACCGTTGTGCCGACCGGAATGGTCAACGTTGCCGGGGCGAACGCAAAGTTGTTGATGTTCAACGCATTTGGGCCCGCTGGCGCAGGAGCATCGGCTGCCGCACCGGACGGCGCCGTCATCTCCGGCATCCCGGTCATCGACGACATGCCCTGCATACCGGGTGTGGCACCGGATTGGGTGACCAGCGTCAGCGACGGCGGTGCGGTCGCGGCGGTGGTGGTTGAACAACCCGCCAGAACCAGCGCCGCCGAAAGTGTTGTGAGCATGAGTATTCGAAACACGGTGCACCCCTTTGATGTGGTCTGCGGGTCCAGAGCTGTGGACCGCTCACCAAGAGATAGGGCGGAGGGTTACACCGTCAGGCCGGTTCGGTCGGCTCCGCCGGGGCGAACACCTGGATCACCCCGTCGGCTTCGCGAACCTCCAACTTCGGCAGTGGCGCAGGCGAAATCGACAACTGATGCGTCAGCACCTGTCCCTCCGGCGAGAACGATGTCGAGTGGCAGGGGCAGCGCAGCCGGTCATCGGGCTTGTCGAACCACAGCTTGCAGCCCTGGTGCGTGCACACTCCGGATACCGCCTCCGGCTTGCCGTCGACGCGACGGACAAAGCCGATTACCGAACCCACCTCGAACGAATGCATCGTCCCGTCATCGACGACCTCGTCGCTCTTGCCGACGACCTGCCAGCTGCCGTCGTTCGGAGTCAGCTCGCCGCCGGCCGTGGCCGGCGCCTCGTCGTTGCGAATGACCAGCCGGTCGACGGCCACCGCGGCGACCGCAGCCGCTGCAGCCGCGGAGGTACCGACCATGACCTGACGGCGGGTGGCCGAGGGCAGCTTCCGGACTTCGGCATCGGGCACCGGGTCGGACTCCCCCATCTGTGCTGCGATCCGGCTCTGCAGATCGGCTAAGAACTCCGGACGTGGCGCGTCAGCACCCGGGCGGGCGGCCTGCAGACCGATGGCCGCGCGGATCTGATCGGCCTCAAAGTCGTCCGGCTCGAACGACTTCGGGCGGCGACCTGCCACGAGGTCGTCAATGTAGCGCCGCATTCCTCGCGCGTTCATCGCTCGCCCTCCTTCGTGACCTGTGCCGCCAAGCGTAAAGCCCGATGCTGTAACACTTTGGCGTTCGCGACGCTGATCCTCATCGACGTCGCCGAATCTTTGATCGAACGGCCATGCAGGAAGCGCAGTTCCAGGATCCGGCGATAGTTGTCGGGCAGCATCTCCAGCACCTCCCCGACTCGCTCGGGCGCGGTGCTGATCGCCTCTTCGGTATCGGGGGCGGCCACGTCGAGCTCGTCGATCGTGGTGATCTCACGCCCCAAGGTCTGGCGCCAGTGCGCCGCGAGCACGGTCCGCGCCGTGGCCCGCAGATACGCGCGAACCTCTGCCATCGATGCGGTGATCTTCAACGGCTTCAGCGCGGCCAGGAACACTTCGGCCGTCAGGTCCTCGGCGTCGGCCTGATTGCCGACGCGCGCGAAGATCGTGCGGTACACCCAGGTCACGTTGTCCTGGTAGACCGCATTCCAATCCGTATACCGCTCGCTGGGCACCGCCTTCAGCACGCGCGGGGCGTCGGGGTCACGGTCCACCACCACAAGATCAGTCCGCCTGTTCACGTGAAATGTCCGTTCGCCTACATCGTGCACTCCGACTATCAATAGGCATCTGGGTTACACCTCGAACTCACAGGAAGGTCGCAGATTGCCGCTCAGAGAGGGGAATTGAACCTCCTGCGGCGGCGCCACGTGTCTTGACAAGCACACGCCGACCAAGGAGGCACCATGCGTGCACTCGCCCGCTCGTCCACCGTCATCGCCGCGACCGGCTTGGTGGTCGCCACGTTGGCCGCGTCACCCCCGGCAAGCGCACCTCCACTGCAGTCCCA
This sequence comes from Mycolicibacterium komossense, assembly GCF_025822605.1. Taxonomy (GTDB): domain Bacteria; phylum Actinomycetota; class Actinomycetes; order Mycobacteriales; family Mycobacteriaceae; genus Mycobacterium; species Mycobacterium komossense. Next base: position 97,212 of record NZ_JACKTY010000041.1, read on the forward strand.
TGACATCCAACTCACCGCGGCGACTCCACCCGGCGGGCTCATCACGAGCTTTTTGGGCAATCAGCTCCTGTACTGCTCGCTGATCTGCACCTCAGCTGTCCAGGGCGCTGTCACCGTCACTGGCGTAGCGCTGCAGACACCCGCAACGTTCCTCGTCGCACTGCAGTCCGGTGACCTGCTGAAGGCCGTCGGCGTCACCGCGGCGTCGGTGACCGGGCCCGCGGAGGCCGCCGCCGCAGGTGTCATCTTCAAGGACGGCATGGAGGTGGCACCGCGGGCACTGAACGCGTTCGAGGTCGGCGTCGTCGGGTTGCTCAACGTCGTCCCGGCCGCAGCCGGCGGACTCCCAGGAGTGGTCACGGCCCTGGAGACAGCCCGCGACGACACGTTTACCGCTCTCAACCTGCCCGTCGCACCGAATCCGACGCCGACCGTCATGGCGCACGGTGTTCTGCAGGTCGCCGTGATCGGGGCGATCAACGTGGGCGCCGCAGTCATCTTCCCCGCCCTCAACGACGTGCTGCTCGGCGCGTTTCAGGTGCCCGACGCCGTCGCCAGGACGCTCGCCCTGACCGGCGACCCGGTGAAGGCCGTCGGCGCCGGCGTGGCGGTCGCGACGACGGTGGTCCACGATGCGGGCACCGTCATCGCACGGGCAGTCGATACCGCGGTGACCAGCGTCCGCGCCGCCTCGGATCAATCGGTGCCGACCACAGAGCACGCCGTATCGCCGAAAGCCCAGAAGACCGCGCTCAGCGTCACCAAGAATGCGACCGCTCACCCTCATCGCCAACACGTCTCTACGGCAAAGCACCCGGGCCACTGAACCTTTGGCACAGCCACACCGTGTCATTGATGCTCCACTCATCGATCGCGAGGACACCGGCCATGACTCGACATCTGCAGCTCGTTGTGTGTGCATTCGGGGCGCTGCTCGCCAGCGCGTGCGGCTCACCGAGCAGCCCCGGCGGTGATCAGAAGCCGGCGGCGGATACCGTCACCGAGGCCGCGGCGCCCTCGGGTCCGGCGGGCATCGCTACTGCGCAAACTCCGCTGGGCACGATCCTCACCGACAGCCATGGCCGCGCCGTGTATCTGTTCGTCGCCGACAAAGGCGTCACCTCGACGTGCACCGGGACCTGCGCCCAGGAATGGCCGCCGGTGACCTCAACGGGTCCGGCAACTGTTGGAGCCGGTTTGAATTCGGCGTTGATTTCGAGCAGCCCCCGACCCGACGGCACCGCGCAGGTCACCTACAACGGACACCCGCTGTACTACTACGACGACGACAAAGGCCCCGGCACCACCGCCGGTCAAGGCGAAACCAGTTTCGGGGCGAACTGGTATGTGCTGTCCCCGGCGGGCGCCAAGATAGACAACGACTGATGGCGAAGCCGTACCGGGTGGTGGATTACATCGTCGACTACCTTGAGTGCGCCGGCGTGGGACATATCTTCGGAGTCGACGGCGCGAACATAGAAGATCTCTACGACGCCGCGTACTTCAATCCAGGGGTCACCGCGGTACTGGCCAAGCACGAGTTCTCTGCCGCCACGATGGCCGATGGTTACAGTCGAGCCGGCATTGCCGCGGGGTTCGGCGTGGTGGTTGCCACGTCGGGCGGGGGGTCGCTGAATCTCGTTCCCGGACTGGGTGAATCGCTCGCCAGCCGGATCCCGGTCCTGGCCCTGGTGGGCCAGCCGCCGAGCACCATGGACGGCGGCGGCAGTTTCCAGGACACCAGCGGCCGCAACGGATCACTCGACGCGCAGAAGCTGTTCTCCGCCGTGTCGGTGTTCTGCCAGCGCATCACCGAGCCCGCCGACATCGTGACAGCCCTGCCCGCGGCGGTGTCCGCTGCACTGACCGGCGGGCCCGCGGTCCTGCTGCTCCCCAAGAACAGTCAACAGAGTCTGCTCGACCCCGTTGGCGTGTCGGCGCTCAGCACCACACCGAAGGGCGCAGAGCCCGACGACATCCACTTCCTCGCGCGCAGCCTGAGTCTCGTCCGCGAGCGGGTCACGATCATCGCCGGCGAGCAGGTCGCGCTCGACAACGCCCGCGCCGAACTGGAGGAACTCCGCGCCCTGCTCCAGGCGCGGGTGGCGACCGTACCCGAAGCAAAAGACGTCAGCACTGCGGCTCTGGGAGTGACGGGCGTGATGGGACATCCTGGAGTGGCGGTGGCAGTCACGCAGAGCGCGGTGTGCCTCCTGGTCGGGACCCGGCTTTCGCTCACCGCGCGGTCGGGCCTGGAGGCCGCCCTGGGATCGGTTCGAACCGTATCTGTCGGCTCGGCGCAGCCCTTCGTGCCATGCGCGCACGTGCACTCTGACGACCTTCGTATCTCGTTGGCCGAACTGTCCCGCGCATTGTCGAGCCAAGGAAGCCCGGCGGCACCCCGTTCGGTCGACAGCACACCGCGCGCCGCGCTGACGACGCCGCCGTTTCACGGCCCGGGAATCGACTACCGATCGGCAATCGCGGCCCTCGACAGCGCGTTGCCCGACGGCACGGACATCATCGTCGACGCGGGCAATACCGGCGCCGCCGCCGTACACCATCTGCCGGTGCGCCACGACGGCCGATTCGTGGTGGCGCTGGGCATGGGCGGCATGGGGTACAGCTTCGGCGCAGGCATCGGCATGGCCTTCGCGCGTGGACGACGGACGGTGGTAATTGCCGGCGACGGCGCATTCTTCATGCACGGCATGGAGGTGCACACAGCGGTGCAATATGGGCTGCCCGTCACCTTCGTGCTGTTCAACAACAACGCTCACGCCATGTGCGTCGCCCGCGAAAAGCTTTTCTATGACGACCTTTACAGCTACAACCGATTCACGGCCAGCCGCCTCGGTGCCGGTCTGTCGGCGATGTTTCCCGGACTCCTCACAGTCGACGTCGACGTCGCAACGGATCTGCCGGGCGCGCTGCGCCGCGCGCTCGCTGCGGATGGACCTTCGGTGGTCAGCATCGAATGTTCAGCCGACGAAATCCCGCCGTTCGCCGCATTTTTGAAGGAGACACATAACCATGTCACTGCCCGCACTTGAGGACATAGTCGAACCGATCGACGGGGTGATCCGGATCGAGACGTCGCCCCGGCAAGTCGCCACCCCCATCATCATGGAGATGATGCGGTCGGTCTATCCGCACGACAAGGTCTTCGGCGAGTACATCACCGTCAACGCCTACATCGACTGCCCTCCCGATGAGCTCTTCGAATACCTTTCCGACACAAGAAGTCTCGAAGAGTGGACGTACAGCTTGCGGGGTTTCACGCCGACAGATGAGCCAGGACTCTGGCGGGCCTACGACCGACTCGGCGACCAGACCGAGATCTATACCCGCACCGAGGCGAACCCGGTCGCCCGTACCGTCGACTACCACTGCGCCTGGGATCAGGGCAAGCACCTGTGGATGGTTTACCTGATGCGGGTGGTCGACGCGCAACTCGTCCTCGACAAGCCCGGCTCGGTGGTGTTGTGGACGAACTGCCACCACCCGTTCTACGACGACAACCCTTATCCAGAGACCGCACCGTCGAAGCGTCCGGTGTGGGTCGGCGACTTCTGGGACATGTTCGGCGCGGGGCATCAGCTGGAACTGGAGAATCTCAAGGCAATTGCCGAATACCGCCATCGTCACGGACTGCCCGTGACGCCGAGTTGGATGGGAATCCGATGAGCACGCAGACGGTCAGCCTGGTCGATGTCTCGACCTACCTTCCTGGCGAGCCGATCGGCACCGACTATTACGCAGCCTTCGCCGGGTCCGACGAGCTCCGCGACAACCTGATGTTCCGCGCCCCACAGTTCCGGCATCACGTGGCGCCCGATGAGACCGCGGTCGACATGATCGAGCGCGCCGCCACCGGGCTGATCGAGCGGCACGGTCACGACGCGCTGACCGGTGTCGACGTGCTGATCACCCATACCCAGATGCCGGACATGCCCTTCTACGGCGGTGGCGGCGAGATGGCCCGCCGACTGGACATGCGGCCGGGCACCGTGATCGATCTGCACAACGGTGGTTGCGCCGCTTTCCTGTTGGGGCTGAAGCTGGCCCGTCAGCAACTGCTGTCCGGAGAGGGCAGTTCCGCGCTGATCGCGATCGCACAGAACGCGGCCGGGCAGATCTTCGACCAGGAAGGTGTGCGACGTAAGGCACAGGCCGCCGTACCCGGTGACGGCGCGGCAGTCGGACTGGTGACATTGTCGGATTCCTCCCCCATCCTCGACGTCCAGTGCCGGACGTACCCGGAGTTCGCCGGCGACATGACGCTGTCCATCGAGCCGTTCCGCAAGTGGTGGCAGCCGGGCCCCGGCGAGGGTTTCATCGGATTCACCGAATCCAAGATCACCAAGGTGCTGGCTCGCGGCAACCGCCAGGTGCCGGAAATGGCGCTGTTGGTTTGTGAGCGAACCGGACTGTCCCCCAGCACAATCGATCTCCTCGTCACCAACCAGCCGAACCGGGTGTTTCTACGAAACTGGCGCGATGCCCTCGAATTGCCCAAGGAACGTCACCGCGACACCTTCGACGAGTGCGGGAATCTGTTCGCCGCCGGCATCCCCGTCAACCTCGACCGCGCGATATCCGATGGCCAGCTACAGACCGGCGATGTGGTGATGATGGCCGCCTTCGCGCACGCCGGCGACTTCGCCGGTGCGGCCGCCGTTCGATGGGGTGGCCGAAAATGATCAGGGACTTCCGCCGCGCCGCGCCGGACGCTGCCGGCGTCGACGCCTCTCTGCCCAGCGGCCTCGACCCGTTGGCGCTGGCGCTCAACGAAAATCCCCTGCCGCCGCTGCCCGCGGTGCGATCCGCGCTTGTCGAATCCATCAGTGCCGCCAATCGGTACCCGGAGTTCCTCCCCGAACGGCTCCGTAAGGTGATCGCCCGACAGATCGGCGTCGACGATAACCAGGTGATCCCCGGCGCGGGGTCGACCGGTGTGGTGCTACAAATCCTGCACACGGTGACCAGCCCGGGCGATCGAATCGTGTTGAGTGAGCCTACGTTCGACGGGTTCCCGATCATGGCGCGGATGGCACGGCTGCAGCAGGTGACGGTGGCACTGGACGAACACGGTCATCACGACCTGAGAGCAATCGCCGATGCTTCGGTCGACGCCAAGGTGGTCGTGGTGTGCCGGCCGCATAATCCGACGGGCACAGTCGAATCCGCGGATGATATAGACCGTTTCCTGCTGCGGGTGCCGCCGGAAGCCGTGGTGTTGCTGGACGAGGCCTATATCGAATTCGTGGCGCCCCAGTTCCGTCTCGACGCGGTGGCGCTGGTCCGGCGATTCCCCAATGTCGTGGTGTTACGGACGTTCTCGAAAGCCTACGGCTTGGCGGGCTTGCGGATCGGCTACGGGTTCGGCTCACCGGAGCTCGTCGACCCGCTGTGGTCGATGCAGCTGCCGTTCGGAATCAGCTCGATGAGTTCGTTCGCCGTCGCCGCTTCCTATGGTGCGACAGTGCAACTGGGTCAACGTGTCCGGCGAATAGTAGACGAGCGCCGCATATTGACGCGCCGGCTGCGGTCGATGGGCCTCTACACCACCGACGGGCATGCCAACTTCGTGTACCTGCCCAATGGTGTGGCGCACTGGCCGGACAATTTACCCGGCGTTCTGCCGCGCGTCCGCTGCTATCCCGACGGCGCGATGCGGATCACCGTCGGCGGCCCGGAATCGACCCGTGCGGTGCTGGGAGCGATCACCGCGAAGGTCGGTTGAGGCACAACGGTTGCTAAACGGCCATCTCTACTTCGTAGGAGACGGCGAACTGACGGTCGCCCCGCCCTTGTCGGTACAGGCAGCCGCCGTTGGCCGACCAGCCGACGACGCGACGTAGGCGCTTGTCGGCGGGAAGGCGCTTGGCCAGGATTTCTTCGAAGGCCGTGCGTAGTTGGTAACCGTGCCGCGATTCGATCTCGCGTGACACGCGGACGTCCCAGTCTGTTTCCTCTACCGGCATGACCCAACTGTCCGCTCCCCCAGATCAAATCGCGGGAAGCCGAACCCGTGTCGGCCGACGGTTATCGAATCGTGTCCTAGCGCTGCCGCACGGCCGCAACCACTTGCGCGATCGCGTCGATGACCAACTGCGGCTGGTCCTGATGGATGTTGTGTCCGCTCTCGGTGGCCACGACAAGGTGAGCATTGGGAACCACAGTGGTGAGATCCTTCTGCGCGTCGCGCATGATGGCTTCCATCTTGGCGGTGGGCCAGCCGGGAAACGGTGCCGAGAACGGAATGCCATGGGCCAGAACGACTAACGGCATCGGTCGCAATGGCGCCGCAGCCCGCGCCTCGCGGACCTGAACGACGCTGGGCGAATCAGGCAGCGGTGCCGTGAATAATTCCTCGGCCTCCGGGTATGCCGCCTCCAGTTCGGAATGGTCGAGATTGGACGCCTCGAATCTCGCGTACTGCGCCGGTGTCAGGTTCTGCCGGAAGTCGCGCCAGACATTCTCGTTGGTCGAGTCCACCAGCACCATCCCGACCACATCGTCTGGGTAGTTGCTGGCGTAGAGTCGCGCGACCAGTCCGCCGGCCGAATGCGCGGCGAGCACATAGGGGCCGGGAATCCCGGCCGCAGCCAGCAGGGCGTGTAGATCGGCGACCAGGTCCTGCGTCGTGCGTGGCTGCGGTACCGGGTCACTGCGGCTCGGGTAGAACTCAGGCCCGTCGGGATCGAGCGAAGGATTGACCTCGCCGATTGTGCCGGGGCGGTCGTACGCGCAGACGCGGGTGAAAGCAGCGACGCCGGGCTGGACCATCGTCCGCTCGCCGGCGGGTTGTTCGTTGTCCCGACTCCAGACGTCGCCGCGGCTATCGAGGCCCGATTCGAGGATGACCGTCGGTCCGCCCTGGCCGTGACACTCCAGATACAGCGACCGGCCACCGATATCGACCAGGCCCGCGAAGTCACCCGAGGTATCCGGTGCGGCATCAACGGGTGATGACGGCCCGAAAACGACCATGCCCGCCACCGCGAGCACGGCAGCAATGCGGGTCATCCGGGTAACCTACGCCGACCAGATTGCGTGTCCAGCCCCTACGCAAAGACCCCACTGTCTAGTCTTTTCGCGTGTCGGAAATGCGTTTCTGGGTCGGGTCGGTCTTCGCGGGGTCAGCTGTGGCCGCCGGTGTCTGTCTGTGCGGTGCCGCGACGGCGCACGCGGACACCTCCGAGAGCAGCACACACGCCACCAGTAAGACGGTGGCTCACACCTCTGGCCCCAGGACTACTTCGGCCAAGAAGTCGACGACGTCGGCGCCCCCGAACACCGCCAAAGTCACCACCGGGACCATCGTGGCTGCCCGCGCAACAGCCGCAGCGTCGTCCACCACTGTCACCGCGGCAGTCGTCACCACCCAAGCCGCCACAAGCACGACCACGACCACGACCACGACCACGACCACGACCAGCACAAACACCGTCACCCTCGCTGTGCAGCAGCTCTCGGCCGCCCAGACCGCACTGGCGAGCGCAGCGAGCGTCAACCCATTCGCAGGCGTGGCCGCCGTCGTCGCCCAAGCCGTCGTCAACGACGCCAAGACGTCGCTGACGTCCTGGCAGAACGGCAACGCCGCCGCCCAGGCGCAGGTGGCCAACACGGTCGGTACGCCGATCGTGCATGAGATCGCCCTCCTCGGTCTGGTCGTCAACGAGCTGCAGCCGTCGGTGGCGCAGGCACAGATGAGCGGGGCGTCGCTGCTGATCCCACTGGTGGGCGCGCTCGGCGCCTCGGACGCCGCCACTCAGGCGTTGTCGCTGGTATCCGCCGCGGCGCAGAACGGCAGGGTGTACGCCGTCATCCCGATCACCACAATCGCCACCACCGAACCGGTGGTGTACATCTCGGTCAACGGTGGTCCCAGCGTGCCGGTGCTCATCGACTCCGGATCCGAAGGTCTGGTCATCAACCCCAGCTACGTCGGGACCAAACAGTCCCTCGGTACCGCCACCGCGACGGGTTCCAGCGGCTACAGCGGCGGGCTGAGCTATGACTACAGCACTTATACGACGACGGTCGACTTCGGCTACGGCGTCGTCACCGCACCCACCAGCGTGGACATTGTCGACGCGGCCGACGCACAGGCGTTCGCGAACTATTTCCAGAGCGCCGGCGTGGTCGGTGTGCTGGGAGTCGGTCCGAACGCGATCGGTCCCGGCCCGAGCATCGTGGCGACATCACTGCCGGGCCTGCTGGGCGAGGGACTGCTGCTGAACGAGTCGATGGGATACCTGGTTCTCGGTCCCAATCCGCTACCGGTCCGGGTATCGGTGCCCAATGCCCCGAACACCGATCTGGTGGTGCAGATCAACAACGGAGCGCTGACACCTGTTGCCGCGATCATCGATTCCGGTGGCGTGTACGGAACGATGCCGTCCTCGGTGGCCGGCCAATCGTCGGGCTCGCTGCCGGTCGGCACCAAAGTCGCGGTGTACACCGCCGACGGCGCGACGCTGCTGTACACCTACACGACGACGTCCCCGTACACGCCGTCCATCGTCTCGGCGGACAGCCAGATGAACACCGGCTACTACCCGTTCCAGCAGGGGCCGATCTACATCGACTTCGCAGGAACCGGCAGCACGTCGTTCGACTATCTATGAATTACTAAGCGGGACAACACCTTACGGGCAGCACCTAGGGCGGCCAGGAAGCAGCCCAAGGCCGACCAACCTTCGAGACTGCTGAGCCCGAACTTGGCGAGCAGTAACACCGCCACGCCGGCGACGCAGATCAGCGCACCAGCCAGCGCCGACCGGGCGCCGCTACCGCGGGTCGGCGCGTCCCACCACGGCAGCGGCCGATGTTCGAGCGGCGAGAGCAGCCGGAACGCCGCAGCCATCACGATCGCGAACACCACTGCACGCAAGGCCAGTACAGCCCAGAAGCCGGGTGCATGCACGTCGTAGGCGTCCAAGCCGAGTGCATGTAGTGAGAATGCGGCCACCGCGATCGCCGGAATGTGCCAGAGGTACAGCGTCATCGCTCCCCCATTGCCGACCGCCACCACACGCCAGACCGCCGGCCGCTCGGCCCACCGCCGGATCAACCCGGCCACCGCGACGAACACACCGGACATCCACGTGCAGTGCAGCGCCAGCAGCAGCGTCGGCGGTGCGGTATTGGAGATCCGCTCCACCCCGGTGACGACCAGAGAAACGTCGTACACGCCAGTGAGCACCAGCGCTAGCTGCGCGGCGAACGCGACCGCGGCCACGGCAAGGGCCGTGTGCGGCGTGATGAGCCCACGGGCGTAGGCCACCCCGATCATCACGGGGATCAGCCAGACGATGACGAAGTTGACGCCACCCGCCTCCGGCGAGCCGACGGCGAGGCGGATCTGATCGACCGCGGCGGCCGCCGCCAGCAGCACTGCCAGCACGATGGCGACCCCGCGCCCGGACTGCAGCCGAGTCAGCGCCGGTACGAACGCGAGCACCACCAGATACACACCCAGGAACCACAGCAGCGCCACGCATTCACCGCCGAGCCGATCCGCAGACTCCGCACCCAGCAGCAACCGCACGACGACCAGCCCAACCGTCCAGGCCGCCAAATACCAGAACACCGGGCGGCACAGCCGCTGCGCGCGCGTGAAAAGCCAAGTCCCCCAAGATGTCCCGCCGCGCCAGCCGTACGCCCCGGCGGCGCCGCCGGCCAGGAAGAACAACGGCATGACCTGCACGATCCACGTCAGCGGTTGGATCGCGGGTATCTCGCCCAGCAGATTGCCTATCCGCACACCCGAGGCGTCGATGGTGGCCAGCAGCAGCGCGCAGTGCCCGAACATCACCACCAACAGGGCACCGAGGCGGGCGACGTCAATGGCCCGGTCACGGGCCGCAGCAGCAGGCGTATTGCCCGTGGTGGGGTGAGCCTTGATTAGCGTCATGCCAGCAGCTTGCCCAGCCGCGACGTAGAACGGATGAGTAGGACTACCCGATTGCCAGGATCACTTGCCGAACCCGGCGTTGCGCAGCGCCTCGGCCATCGACCCGCTGGGCGGTGTGGACGCCCGCGCGGGCTTGTTCTGCCCGGCAGGCTTGCCGCGGTTGGGGTTTGGCCGCTTACCCTGGTCCGGTCCGCCGGCCGGGCGCTTGGCCGGGCCGCCACCCTTGGCCTCGTCCTTGAGCCGCAGACTCAGTCCGATCCGCTGCCGGTCCACATCGACATCGATGACCTTGACGCGTACCACCTGGCCCGACTTGACGACCGTGTGCGGGTCGGAGACGAAATGATCGGCCATCGCCGAGACGTGCACCAACCCGTCCTGATGCACTCCGACGTCGACGAACGCCCCGAACGCGGCGACGTTGGTGACGACACCTTCGAGCACCATGCCCGGTTTCAGATCGCCGACCTTCTCCACCCCGGCCGCGAACGTGGCCGTGGTGAACGCGGGCCGTGGATCACGCCCGGGCTTCTCCAGTTCGGCGAGGATGTCGGTGATCGTCGGGATGCCGAACCGGTCGTCCGCGAATTCGGCCGGGCGCAGTGACCGCAGCGACCGCTCATTGCCGATCAGCTCGGCGAGCGTCACCCCCGAGCGGTCCAGGATCTTGCGGACCACCGGATATGCCTCGGGGTGCACCCCCGACGAGTCCAGCGGGTCTTCGCCGCCGTTGATCCGCAGGAACCCCGCACATTGTTCGAACGCTTTCGGGCCGAGCCGGGGCACCTTGAGCAGGGCCTGGCGGTTGCGGAACGGGCCCGTCGATTCGCGGTGCGCCACGATGGCCTCGGCCAGCGAATCGGTGACCCCGGACACCCGCGCCAGCAGCGGCACCGACGCCGTGTTCAGGTCGACACCGACCGCGTTCACGGCATCTTCGACGACGGCGTTGAGGCTCCGCGCCAGCGTCCCCGGCGTCACATCGTGCTGGTACTGACCGACGCCGATCGACTTCGGTTCGATCTTGACCAGTTCGGCCAGTGGGTCCTGCAGGCGCCGCGCGATCGAGACGGCCCCACGCAGCGTCACGTCGAGGTCGGGCAACTCGTGGGCGGCATACTCCGAGGCCGAATAGACCGAGGCGCCGGCTTCGCTGACCATCGCCTTCACCGGAGCGTCCGCGCCGGCGGCCTTGATATCGCTGATCAGCTCTGCGGCCAACGCATCGGTCTCCCGGGACGCAGTGCCGTTGCCGATGGCGATCAGCTGCACGCCGTGGCGCGCGACGAGCGCTCCGAGCGTCGCCTTGGCCTCATTCCATTTCTGCTGGGGCTGATGCGGGAAGATTGCACAGGTGTCGACGACCTTGCCCGTGTCGTCGACGACGGCGACCTTCACCCCGGTCCGGAACCCGGGGTCCAGACCAAGGGTGGTCCTGGTGCCGGCGGGCGCGGCCAGCAGCAGGTCTTTGAGGTTCCTGGCGAACACCGCAACGGCATCGAGTTCGGCGCGCTGGCGCAGCCGGACCCTGGCGTCGACGGACGCAGTACTCATCAGCCGCACGCGCCAGGCCAACCGCACCGTGGTCGCCAGCCACGCGGTGGCCGGAGCCTTGGCACCGAGGTTGATGCCGAGGGTCTGCGCGACCATCGCCTGATAGGGCTCGTCCTCGCCGCCGTCCATCGTCAGGGCCAGGATCTGCTCTTTCTCACCGCGCATCACCGCAAGCACGCGATGCGACGGCATGGTCTCCAGCGGCTCGGAGAAGTCGAAGTAGTCGCGGAATTTCTGCCCGGCCGGGCTCTTGGCCACCTCGTCGGATATCGGGGCGGTGCGAACGGCGCCTTCGGACCAGAACTTGGCCCGCACGGCGCCGACCAGCTCGGCGTCTTCACCCGCGCGCTCGATGATGATGTGCCGGGCTCCGTCGAGCGCAGCCGCTGCGTCCGCCACCTCTTCGTTGAGGAAGTCGCCGGCGGCCGCCTCGGGCACGAGCGTCGGGTCGGCCAGCAGCCGGTCTGCCAGTGGCTCCAGGCCGGCTTCCCGAGCTATCTGTGCCTTGGTCCGCCGCTTGGGCTTGTACGGCAGGTAGATGTCCTCGACCCGCGACTTGGTGTCGGCGGTCAGCAGCGCGGTCCGCAGCTCGTCGGTGAGTTTGCCCTGCTCCTCGATGGACGCCAACACCGCCTCACGCCGCTGGTCGAGTTCACGCAGGTAACCCAGCCGTTCCTCCAGCATGCGCAGCTGACCGTCGTCGAGGCTGCCCGTGACTTCCTTACGGTAGCGGGCGATGAATGGCACGGTGGAGCCCTCGTCGAGCAACCGCACGGCGGCGGCCACCCGGGCCTCGTCCACAGCGAGTTCCCCAGCGAGACGGGCATTTACGGATTTCACGGTCGGGCTCGGAGTCACGCGACGACCCTACCCAACGGGCCCGACAGACCCGTGTGAGCGCAGCTGGTGTGTCGCCTGCGGCCGATGTCGTCGGCGACGAAGATTGCCAGACATTTGATAATCAGCCGGTAACATGCCCGGGGTGGGACGGCATCGGTTAGCCAGACCCCGGCCTCGGCACCGCACGGCGACCGCCCTGGCTGTGCTCGTCGTCCCCGCCACCGCATTCCTGACTGCCGGTGCGACCACTGTCGCTCCGGTCAAGCCGATCACCACCGTGTGCTGCCCGGAGATCGTGATGGCCGCCCCGCTGAATCCGGCCGACTCCGCGGCGCGCCACGCCTTCGCGTCGTCGCTGGTCCACACCGAGGCCGCCAGCCGCGCGCAGCGTCGGGCCTTATCCGTCGGCGTCGCCTCGGAGCGGGGCCTACAGGTCAAGACGATTCTCGCGGCCCGTGCTGTCAGCGCGGTGTTCCCCGAGATCCACGAGATCGGCGGGGTTCGGCCCGACTACCTGAAGTGGCATCCCACCGGCCTGGCGATCGACGTGATGATCCCCGACTACAACTCGTCCGAAGGCAAAGCGCTCGGGGATCTCATCGCGCGCTATGCCCTGGCCAACGCCGACCGGTTCGGGCTCAACCACGTCATCTGGCGGCAGGTCTACTACCCGCGCGACGGATCTGCGCACCTGATGTCCGACTTGGGCGACGACAACGCCAACCATTACACCCACGTGCATATCGCCACCGACGGCGGCGGCTACCCGACCGGCCAGGAACTCTACTTCGGCTGAGCCCGCTATCGGTGCCCGTCGACGGTAAAGGCCTGCTCGGCGAACTTCGCCTGACCGGTCGTCACGAGGTCGGCGAGCATCTCCCCCCACACCGGTGCGAACTTGTACCCGTTACCACTGAGCGCGGTGGCGACCACGATCGCCCCGTCGGCGATGGTGTCGATGATCGGCATCTTGTTAGCCGTGAACGATTCCCCGTGCACCGACCACCGCGACGCAGCGGGAATGAGGTCAGGCACCATCTTCTGGATCTGCTCGCCGGCCCAGACCAACTGGTCGCGGGTCAGGGTGGTGCTCTTGTCGTCCCAGTCGTCGACCATCGGGTGGTCCATGTTCGGCACCGCCTTGACGCTGTACCCGTCCAGGGTCGGGATGCCGAACGCGTGCACACCGTGCAGGTCACGCATGAAGCCGGGGAACCGATCCGGGGTGAACATGTCGATGTGACGCGGCATGAACCAGATGAGGTTGTAGGTGACCACCTTCACCAGGTCGGCCAGTTCCGGCAACAGGCGGGTAGTGAACGGACCTGCACCTACCACGACCCGCTGCGCCAGCACGTCGCCGTCGGCAGTCACGATTCGCACTCCGTCGTTGCCCGGTTCGATCGCCGATACCACTGTCTCGTAGCGGACTTCGGCACCATGGGCGACAGCCTGGTCGGTGGCCGCAAAGACGCCCAACTCCGAGCGCATTGCCCCACCGAGGGTGTCCAGCACACCGACGTCCCCGGCCTCGACGTAGAACTGCGGGTAGCGTTTGCGCATCTGCGCCGGGTCGAGGATCTCGTGCGGTAGATCGAACTGCTTGATCGAGCGCAGCGTCGACTGCAAATCGGGATGGTCCTCCGGCGCCAGATGCAGGGCACCGACCGGCAGCAGGATGTCCTGCCCATAGGCCGCGCCGAGTTCCTGCCACAGTTCCCGGGAACGCAGCAATGCCGGGGTGAACACCTGCCCTTCCTTGGCGGCGACGCGGAACAGCCGTGATTCACCGGCGTAGGCACCGTTGGTGTGCACCCGGCCGAACTGCTCGATACCGAGCACGTCGACTCCGCGTTTGGCCAACTGCCACAACGCCATTGAGCCCATGGAGCCGAGGCCGACGACAACTACATCTTTTTTGAGGGCAGTCATGCCAGCGCCGGCCTTTCCCAGAGGTTGAGGGTGGTACCGATGCCGTTGGCAACGGCGTTGCGGTACAGGATGGTTCCCCAGGCGACGTCTTCGACGGGCATCCCGCCGATCGAGAGCAGGATGATCTCGTCCTGGCCGCGGCGGCCCTGCGCTGTTCCGGAGACGACCGCCCCGAGATCGATCAGGTCCTCCTTGGCCATCCGGCCGTCGTGGATCATGTCGACGAACTTGCTGCCCAGCAGTGACACGTGGTTGTGGGTCGGATAGGCGTGTTCGGCCGCCCAGGCTTCGTACATCCGGGTGTTGTCGGCGACCTTGCGGACGTCGGGCGCTTCGAGCCCCTCGTCGATATTGCAGATCGACGGCATGCTCACGTAGGCACCGGGTTTAACCCACTCGCGGTGCAGCGTCGGATACGTCGCGGGGTTACCGCCGGCACCGGTGGTGCAGAACGTGACGATATCGCTGTCACGGACGGCTTCCTCGATAGTGTCGACCTCGGTGACACTGGTGATCTGCGGGCATTCCTGCGCCACCCAGGCGGTGAACGTCTCGATGCTTGCGCGATCGCGACCCTTGAACTTCACCGTGTCGATCTTCGGGCAGGCGGTCACGAACGCCGCCAGCGAACTGCGGCCGATCACACCGGGCCCGACGATGCCGACCGTGGACGAATCCGGTTGCGCCAGATAGCGTGCACCCACTCCGGGCACGGCGCCCGTCCGGTAGGCCGAAAGCAGGTTCGCCGACATCAGCGCCAGCGGCGCACCGGTATCGGTGTCGTTGAGCATGAACGTGAGAATCGAACGGGGCAAACCCTTTTCCTGGTTGTCCAGGTTCGAGCCATACCACTTCACACCCGTGGTGCCGAAATCCCCACCGAGATAGGCGGGCATGGCCATGAACCGCCGGTCGGCAGTGTTCTTCGGCATCGCCGAAAACGGCGACTCGTTGGGAAAATTGATCAGGGCGCCATGCGAGTCCTGGTTGGGCCCGGCCATCCGGTAGTCACCGCTGTGCAGGAGCTTGAACGTCTCCTCCATCGCGTCGACGCAGGCGGCCATATCGGTGACGCCTGCGGCGATCATGTCGGGCTCGGACAGGTAGAGAAAGTCAATTGCGGTGTCAGACAAGGAAGTATCTTTCTGCAAGGCGCATTATGACGAACGCGGCCAACATTACGTCTGTAAAGTTTCGGCCTTACGTTTGTCATGTTTCCAGAACCATCGCCTATGTTCAGAGCAAGTTAACGCGGACGCTGGGAGGGGGCTGGAGACCAGTGGTGCACTCAGACGCCGAACGTCCGGGTTATGGCCGCGGACGCGACGCGCTGATCGACGCGACCATCCGTGTCGTCGCCGCCCAGGGTGTCCGCGGTCTGACCTACCGCGCCGTCGCCACCGAGGCCGGGGTCACCCACGGCACGGTGCAGCACCACTTCGCCAACCTCGACGAGTTGCTCGAGGCGGCACTGGAGAAGTGCATCCAGGTCAGCCTCGCCGGGTCCTCGCAGCCCCCCGAGAGCGGGCGCATCGACGATTACGTCGCCACTCTGGGCGAATCGGTGCGCTCGACACTCGACGAGCAGGTGTTCCAATTCGAATTGGTCCTCGAGTCCCGCCGTCGCCCCGAACTGCGTCCGCACATCGACCGCTACTACGAGAACTACCGTGCGGTGACGCAGGCATCACTGCAGCGGATGGGCCTGCCCCACGACATCCACACCGTCGACATCATCTTCTCCGCCCTTGATGGCCTGGTCTTTCGCGCCGTGACCCTGGGCGGTAGCGATCTGACCAATCTCGACGGCCAACTCGACCGGTTCCGCGAGATGCTGCACGACCTGCACAGAGCCGGTGACGACAGGCTCTGATTGTCAGGTTTACCGGTCCGGCTCGGTGTGTCGGGGCGCCTCGGCGGGGATCGCATCCATCGACTCCGCACCGACCGCAGCCGGAGTCGGCCCTGACCGCAGCACCGCCGGGCGCAACCGCTCGGGCAGGGCGCGCAGGATCGCGGCGAAGGCCGCGACGATCGCGAGTGCGATGGCCGCGATGACGATGATCGGTACGGCCGGGAAGAAGCTCTCCAGCAGCATGTAAGCGCCGAAGAGCAGGAACAGGGCGGCGGCGATGATCTGGATCAGCCGCTCCGGCAGGTGTTTGCCCGCCACCGCTCCGACCACGATGGCCAACCCGTCGGCAACCACCATGCCGATGGTGGATCCGATCCACACGCCCACCCAGTCATGGTCGGCGGCGAGGGTGATGGTCGCCAGCATGGTCTTGTCGCCGAGTTCGGCGAGTAGGAACGCGGAGAACACGACGAAGAAGGCGGGCGCGGTGGCCTTCTCTGTACGGCTGGCTTCCTCGTCAGAAAGCGAGTCGCCACGCAGCGTCCACAGCCCGAAGAAGACGAACATGGCGCCGGCGAGGATCCCGAGCAGATGGGTCGGCAGGGCAGCACCGAGGTAATGACCGATCGCCACCGAGAGCACATGCACCGCGGTGGTGGCGGCCGTGATTGCGAGAAGCACCACCCACCAGCGGTAGCGCAGCGCGAACATCATCGCCACGAGCTGGGTCTTGTCGCCCATTTCGGCGATAAAGATGACGGCGAAGCTCAGCAGTAAGGCGGAAAGCACCCAACACTCCCTGGTCGTTGGCTGCTGCAGGAGGCCTGGAAACGCCTCCGGCCAGCAACCACAATGGTTGTACGGCCGAAGGTCTCGCCCACCGGCTGGTGAACCGGTCCGCACAACCGGGCCATCCGACTCTCGTCGGTGGCCAGTATGTCGATTGTCCGATTGGGGGCTACTCCCCTTCGCTGGCATGAACTTTACGCACAGCCTCCTGGGACACGCAACTCAGTATCATCGAATTACCTATGGCCACAATAACTTTGGGGACTGTCCAAAAACATTCAGGGTGCCCGAATAATTGTGCGTGGGTTGCTGAATTCCTGGCTGCCGACCGCCGCGGTAGAGCAGAATGCCGGTCATGGATCACTGGGACTTTCTGAGCTCGACGCGAGACGGATATGACCGCACCGCCGCCGCGTATGCCGACCGGTTCCATCACCATCTCGACGACAAGCCGGTCGATCTGGCGATGCTGGATGCGTTCGCCGGCCTCGTCGTGAGGACGCCGAACATCCGCGTCGCCGATGTGGGATGCGGCACCGGCGCGACAACCGGGCGGTTCGCCCGCCTGGGCATCGACGCCTTCGGAATTGATCTGTCTGCCAACATGATCGCGCAAGCACGGCGACTGAATCCCGGCCTGGAGTTCCAGGTCGGATCGATGACGGATCTGCACATCGCGGACGGCAGCCTCGGTGGGGTGTGCGCCTGGTATTCGATCATCCACATTCCGGACGAGCTTCTGCCGGGTGTTCTCGCCGAGTTCCATCGTGTGCTGGCGCCCGGCGGTGTGGTGCTGTTGGCATTCCAGGTGGGTTCCGAACCGTTGGTCCTCACCAGCGCCTTCGGCCACGACGTGCACGTGACCTACCGGCGCCGCCAGGCCGACCTGGTCGAAGCGCTTCTGGTGAAGGCCGGGTTCCGCATGTGTGCCCACACGGTGCGGCAATCCGACGGCGACGGGGAATCCACTCCGCAGGCCTATCTGATCGCCCGCAAGGCGTAGCACGCGCCCCGAACTGGTAGGAAAGACCGATGTCAGACGCAGATGCCGAACAGATCAGCTCAGTCCGAGGCAATTGGGCCAAAGAGCACCTGCAGATCTACCTCAGCTCGGGTGGCACCCGGGGCCACATCGTGGACATCAGCTCGGTCGGTGGCCATGCGGTGACGACCCACTGCCTGATCAGGTGCGTCGGCCGCAAGTCCGGCCAGGTCCACATCAAGCCCTTGATCTACGGCATCGTCGGCGGGGAGATCGTGATCGTCGCGTCCAAGGGCGGCGCCGACACCCACCCGCAGTGGTACCTGAACATCCGCGACAGCGAGACGATCGACGTGCAGATCGCCACGCAGGCGTTCGAGGCCACCTGGCGTGAGCCAGAGTACGAGGAGCGGCATCAGGTGTGGTCATACATGACACATCTGTTCCCGCCCTACCTCGGCTATCAGACATCGACGACGCGGCACATCCCGGTCGTCATGCTCAAGGCGATCCGCCCGATCGAGGTGTTTACCGCGGACGCGGACGCCCGCGAATCCCCCAGCGCGCCAGCTTGACGAGGGCTTCGCTGATATCGGAGTAACTCATTTTCGATGCGCCACGCTCACGTTCGGTGAATGTGATCGGGACTTCGACGATCGTGAACCCGTTGTCAGCGGCACGCCAGGTGAGATCGATTTGGAAGCAGTAGCCCTGCGACTCGACGGTCGAGAGGTCGATCTTCGCCAGCACGGCGCGTCGGTACGCGCGAAACCCCGCGGTCGCGTCGTGGACACCGACACCGAGGACCAGTCGGGAGTAGGCGTTGGCGGTGGTCGACAACGCCAGCCGCCGCCATGGCCAGTTTCTGATCTCTCCGCCCTCGACATACCGCGAGCCGATCACGACGTCGGCGCCTGCATCGATGGCATCGAGGAGTCGATGTTGCTCTTCGGGCGCGTGGCTGCCGTCGGCGTCCATCTCGACGAGCACCGGGTACTGCCGCTCCAACCCCCAGGCGAACCCCGCCAGATAGGCCGCACCCAAACCGTCCTTGCCCGCCCGGTGCAAGACGTGCACACGCTCCGGAGCGGCACGCGACAGGTCGTCGGCGAGGTCACCGGTGCCGTCGGGGCTGTCGTCGTCGACGACGAGCAGGTCGACATCCGGGCGCGCGGCGCGCACCCTGGCCACGATGGAGGCGAGATTGTCGATCTCGTTGTAGGTCGGGATGATCACCAGGGCGCGGGTCACTGTCACCTCTCACACACTCAATACCGTGATGCGTCCGTCGACGCCATCGACTTCGATCACAGCGCCGGTGCGCAGCCGATCGGCGGCACCGCTGACATTGACCACGCACGGCAGGCCGTATTCGCGGGCCACGATCGCGGCATGTGAGATCGGACCACCCAGCTCGGTCACCACGGCGGCCACATAGGCGAAGGCCGGGGTGTAACCGATATCCGTCACCTTCGCGACCAGGATCTCCCCGGGCTGGAGTTCGTCGATGGCTCCCGGCCCGATGACCCGAACGCGGCCGCGCGCTCGGCCGGCGCTGACGCCCATGCCCCACAACGTGTCTCCCGCCGTCAACCGGCAGTCCGTGCTGACCACCGGAACCCAGGTGCCGCTGAACGCCGCGGGCGGGGGCAGTCCCCGCAATGCCTCGCGTTGCGCGCGACGGCGTGCCACCGTGGCCGCAACGTCGGGCGGCGGTGCTCCCAACTCGTCGACGGTGAGGTAGAAGACATCATCCGGTTGGCCGAACTCTCCGGCCTTGTATCGCCGGCGGCCGTACTCTCGCAACAACTTTCGCAGTACCCAGATCGCTCTGACCATTCGGTCGCGGCGCACCTCGCGGGCGCGCAGTTGGGCAGCGGACACGGCGGCGATCGGCCGCGCGACCAGCGGCACGCGTGCCTTCGGCGGGAGTGCACGCGGCGAGACGGTCGCAGCCTTGGCCACCGTCCGGAGTAACAACTCAGGGTCATCGGCGAAAGTCAGGCAATCCATCTCGACCTCACCGGGTCCCCGGTGGCCGATGGCTCCCAACTCCCGGGTCAGCGCGGCGTAGAAGGCCGGGGAACGGGAGGGCAGGTCATCGATGGTGGATTCGCCGAGTAGGCGGGCAATGTGCGGCTCCGACCCGGCGAGCGCGGCGAGCCGGTGAACCGCACCGAGCGACTGCGCACTGGTTACGTCGCTGCCCGCGGTGGGCACGACCTCGCGCCCGCACAGCAGCCGCAGGATGACTCCGTATGCGGTGCAGATCAGCAGCGACGCCGCCGCCAGCACCCATCCCTGCACCACGTGGTCCCGGCCGAGGAGGATGAGCGCACGCAGCCGGTCGTCGTCAGTGCCATCGACCTCCGCTGCCAGCTCCTCGAGCCGCGCCACATCGGCGCTGAAATCACGGGTGTCCCAGCAGCCTCCGCCTGACAGCGACACCAGGTTGTTGGCGAACGTCGCGATTCCCCGCAGGCCCGCGAGAAGATCCCGGCGCTCGACGAGCGGACCTTCGGGCCCCACCAGCGGTAGTTGCGCAGCGGTATCGCCGAAGAATCCGGCGACGATCACATCGGGGTCCACGAACGGGACGGTCTGCGCCATGAAATGGCCGGACGTCAGGCCGGCGTAAAGCCGATGCCCGAACACCCCGGTGGCCCGTCGGGACATCTCACTTTGTACCGCGCCGCCGGGACGGAGCCGCCGGGAAATGACCACGCCCGCCGCTCTGGTGCCCATCACGGTCACCGACGCCGAGCACGGCGAGAAGGGACCGGGCAGCGCCTCGGAGAGATTCGTCGCGACGAACGCCGGGAAACGGGGATCGATAGGGGTGTCGAATTCACCGTTGGCGCCGGCTATCCCGGCCGCGACAGGCACCACCCCATCGGCGGCGGGGCTGTCTGCCGCGGGTATCTCTCGAACTCGCGGCAACCGCCACGGCAACGCGACGGTCTTCCCGTTCATCGTGACGCGGCCGCGGCAGGCCAACACGAAGTCCTCGACGCAGTCGGCGGCCGTCCAGCACGGCTCGACGTTCCAGTCAGCGGGCAATGGTACGGCGCGCTCTGCGAGTCGATCGCCGAACAGCGCCGCAGTGGCCGTTCTCGGAAATGGCACTGCGACAGCGCGCCGGCCGATAGCGGCGGCCATCGCGCGAATCGTGGTGTGGCCCTTGGCTGCGATGTCGTAGGTGCCGGTTCGACCCGCGCCGTCGATGACGGCGCGTACAAAGACCCGGCGCAGATCGTGCGGGTGGACCACGCGCAACGGACGGTCAACAGTCGTCCGCGCGGCGGGTACCAGCGGTGTGGTGAACAGCGCCACCAGTGCGTCATCGGCATCGCGACCCACCGCCACCGCCGCTCGCACGGTGATCAGGTCGGCACCTGCTGACCGCGCCAGGTCCGCCTCCGGCGAGGCGACTGCGACGACGCGCACCGGCGACACCGTGAGCGCACGGGCCAGGTCATCGGCACTGATCGACCCCGATCCGCACACCGCCACCACATCTGCACCGGCAAATAGGAATCCCAGACCTCCGCATGCTACGTCGTTGCTAACGAATCCGACTGCACCAGACCAACTTTCGGGACGACACCGACCGACCCCGACGAGATCGTGCCCACGGCTGATCAGGTGCGCGGCGACACCCCGGCCGAGGACCGTGTCAGCGCCGAATACGACGACTCGCAGGGCAGCACCGGACGTCATCCTCTGATCCTCCGTTCTTCCACCATCGCGGTATTCGGTGCGGATGCCGATCCGGATGGACTTCTGACCATTGCATGACCCGTGGCGATATCGCCCACAAACCGCCAACCGATGTCGCAGAGTGGCATCAGCACGAAAGGAATCGCGCACTGCACTTCATCGCCCGGTTGGCCCTTGCGGCACCTCGAACCGTCCTCGCCGTGGCGGCACTTCTCGTCATCGGTGCGGGAGTGTTCGGCGTGCAGGTGACGAAATCCCTGTCCGCCGCCGGATTTCGCGATCCGTCGGCCGAATCCTCCCAGGTCGCCGACCTGATGTCGGCCAAGTTCGGCCAAGGCGATCTGCAGCTGGTGTTCGCCGTCGACAGCCCAGGTGGCGCACGGAGTCCGGCGGGCCGCGCCGCCGGACTGGACATCGTCGACCACGTGCGCGCCTACCCGTTCGTGGCCGACGTGACCTCGGCGTGGACGGCGCCACCGGCCGCCGCAGCCGGCCTGATCAGCAAAGATGGGGGCACCGGCCTGGTGTTGGTCGGCATCAACGGCGGTGGCAGCCAGGCCCAGCGGCACGCCAAGGATCTCGCGCAGCGCTTCACCGGACAACGAAGTGGCGCGACGGTGACCGCGGGTGGTCCCGCGATGACCTATGTGGAGATCAACGCCCAGTCCGAGCGGGACCTGGTGATGATGGAGTTGATCGCGATCCCGTTCACCTTCCTGGTGCTGGTCGGGGTGTTCGGAGGTCTACTGGCCGCCGCGCTCCCGCTGACAGTCGGCATCTGCGCGATCGTCGGCTCGATGGCGGTGTTGCGGCTGTTCGCCGTGGTGACCGAGGTGTCGACGTTCGCGCTCAACCTGACCATCGCGATGGGACTCGCCCTGGCGGTGGACTACACCCTGCTGATCGTCAGCCGGTTCCGGGAGGAGCGCGCCCGCGGATGCGAGATCGATGAGGCGCTCTGCACGACGATGGCCACAGCCGGTCGGACCGTGCTGTTCTCGGCCTTGACGGTGGGCCTGTCGATGTTGGCGCTCGCCCTGTTCCCGATGTACTTTCTGAGATCCTTCGCCTTCGCGGGTGTTGCTGTGGTGGCGTTGACCGCGCTGGCGGCACTGGTGATCGGCCCCGCCGCGATCGTGGTGCTGGGCGACCACCTCGACGCGTTGGACCTGCGCCCGCTGGTACGCCGGCTGGTACGCCGGCCGCCGCCGCAACGGTTGGAGGACGGCTTCTGGTACCGCACGGCGCGTTTCGCCATTCGGCGCGCAGCCGCCGTCGCCGTTGCCGTCACGGTGCTGCTGTTGATCCTCGGCGCCCCCTTCACCCACGTGCGGTGGGGATTCCCCGACGAGCGGATGTTGCCCAGCTCGGCTTCCGCGCGCCAGCTCGGTGATCGGCTGCGCACCGACTTCGGTTACAACCCGGGCACCGCAATGACCGTCGTGGTGCCCGACGTATCCGGTGTGGGGACCGCGGAGGTCGCCCGCTTCGCGCGCGATTTCTCTCTCACCCCCTATGTCGCCTCGGTTTCGGCGCCCACCGGTACCTACGTCGCAGGCAGTCTGGTGGGGCCGCCATCGGCCCCGGCCGGGATAGCCGGCGGCGGGGCGTTCCTGACCGTGACGAACACCGCGCCGATCATCAGCGACGATGTCCCGAGCCCGCTGGACTGGATGCACTCCGTCGTCGGCCCCGGCGGCAAGCCCTATCTGGTCGGCGGTCTGGCCCAGGTCACCCAGGACAACGCGACCGCCATCAGCACCCGCTTGCCCTGGGTATTGATGCTGATCGGCGCCATTTCCTTCGTGCTGTTGTTCGGTCTGACCGGCAGTCTGGTGCTGCCTGTCAAGGCGATCCTGCTCAACACGCTGTCGCTGACCGCCACCTTCGGCGCATTGGTCTGGATCTTCCAGGACGGCGCGCTGGACGCACTGGGCACCGTCGCAACGGGATCGCTGGTGGCGCAGGTGCCGGTCCTGTTGTTCTGCGTGGCGTTCGGCCTGTCGATGGACTACGAGGTCTTCCTGATCGCGCGTATCCGCGAATTCTGGCTGGCCTCGCGCCGCGAGAGTTCAGCCGACAATGACGACGCCATCGCGATGGGACTGGCCAGTACCGGCCGGATCGTCACCGCGGCGGCACTCCTGATGGCGATCTCGTTCTCGGCGCTGATGGCGTCGCAGGTATCGATCATGCGCATGTTCGGGCTGGGCTTGACGCTGGCGGTGGTGATGGACGCGACGCTGGTCCGGATGCTGTTGGTGCCGGCCTTCATGCATTTGCTCGGCAAGCGGAACTGGTGGGCCCCGGACCGGTTGGCCGAATGGCATCGCCGGCACCAACCGAGCCACACCGGGTTTGCGAAGATCACCCCGGTAGGCCAACCACGACACTAAGGTGCTCTTCGTGAGCAGAGGGGTGTTAGCTGGCGGACAGGGCCGCTGGGTGGCCGTCGCGGCCTCGCTCGCCCTTGCCGGCGGCATGATATACGTGCAGAACACCGAGTCGCATCCTTACGTCAAGAGCGCGGCGGTAAGTCAGGCGGCTCAGCTTCCGGCCCCGACAGGCGTCCCGGAAGCACCTGCCCCCGCGGCGGCTGAACTGATGGCCGCGAGCACACCCGTTGCCGGTCAGAACTTCCAGTTCGAACTGCCGCCGGGTGTCGCGCCCGAAGGCGGATTGCAGGTCAAGACCATCTGGGTGGCCCGCGTCATGAGCGTGATGTTCCCGGAGATCAAGACGATCGGCGGCTTCCGGCAGGACGCGTTGAAGTGGCATCCCAACGGGCTGGCGATCGACGTGATGATCCCGAATTACCACACCCAGGAGGGCATTGACCTGGGTAACCAGATTGCCGGCCTGGCGCTGGCCAACGCCAAGCGCTGGGGTGTGTTGCATGTGATCTGGCGCCAGGGCTTTTATCCCGGCATAGGCGCTCCGAGTTGGACTGCGGACTACGGCAACGAGACCGCCAACCACTACGACCATGTGCACATCGCGACCGAAGGCGGTGGCTACCCGTCCGGGCACGAGACGTACTACATGGGATCGATGAAGACGACCTGACCAGCCCGCAGGAGCGCCGGGTGCCCTCAGCGCCATCGGTGCGCCAGCCGAGTTCGTCGCCGTCGGTAACCGTCCAACCGGGGTTGACGACGTTTGACACCTGGTCAGCGGGGTAAAAAGCGAGCGTGAAGCCCACCGGAGCCCCACTTACCGTCGCCTGGTTGATCGTTCTATTTGTCACCACCCGCCAGCAGCGTTCGGCCGGCCGACGCGAGTCGCGGCGGCTCCAACACAACCATTCGACCAACCTGCGCCGCCTACGCAACGAACCGTCCAGGGTTCTGGTGACGAGCCTGCTCTGGCTCGATGACCGCCGATGGTGGCCGTATGTACCCGTGTTCGCGACTATCGTCGCTCCCGCGGAGCGTCGGTTGCATTGGTGGCGTTGGCTTCTCGTTGGTTTCGCGGCGCATACCATTGGCACCTACGTGGGCCAGAGTTATCTCGGCGTCTCGATCCGCCGCGGCAAAGCACCGAGGCGGCTCGTGGACGCGCGCGATGTGGGTGTCAGCTACTTCGTGCTCGGTCTGGCCGGCACACTGTCGGGGTATCTCCGCCGGCCGTGGCGATTCCGCTGCCAAGCGGCGGCGGTGGGCGCGCTGGCCGGCAATGTGGCGCTGCGACCGACTTTCACCGAGGTCGGACACCTGACCGCTTTCTTCGTCGGCCTTGCTGCCACCGGATTGGCCCCGGACCGCGACGCCTTCGCCTACCCCGCGCCGCCGGTGCGCAGATGATAACGACGTTCGGCGTAGACGAGGTCGTCTCGCCACAGCCGGGCCGCGGCATGACGCATGACCGGTTTGATGAGACCACTCCCCCGCAGTGCGCGGGCAAAGCCGGGACGGTCCGAGTGCGCGATGACGACTTCCAGCACGTCGGTGCGCGGCTTGCCGTCTGGCCCGTAACCCGTTGGTGTGGCGTGTGTTTCGACCACACTACCGACACCTTCGCCCTCGACGACCCGCATCACGATGGTGCGGGGTTCGGGGGTGGTGAACTCGGCGATCACCGGAACCCCCAGCCGACCGAGGTGGAAGGTCACTGCGACCACGAAGCGGTCCTCCTCCGCCGGCGGTTCGCCGTCCACCGGTGGTGAGCTGAGCACGTCGAGGTGGGCGAAGGAGTACGGATGAAACCAGCCGCCATGCCAGGGATCGAGTCGGTTGGCGATGATGTCCTGGGGCTCGCACGCCCCACTGAGCCGGGTCACCGCAGCGATCTGATGGCCGGTGGGCCGGCCCGGCAGCACTGGCGCGTCGGTGGGGTCTTCGCCGCCGACGCTGTCCAGTCGCACCCACGCCAGCACTCCGTCGTCATGACTGGGCAATGGCCGCCAACCGAACTCTCGCTCACCGGAGAGCCGCAGGCCATGCCATGGACAGATCAGCGTGCCGGCGTCCATCCGGCCGGTGCACAGGGCGGCACCCAGATGCGGGCAGGCGCCCGGCCCGACGCGCAGCCGCTGATCGGCGTCACGCCACGCGACGAGTTCCACCCCGGCGACCGACGTGCCGAAGGGCCGATCGGCGCGGACGCTGTCACTGGAGCCCAGCACGTACCAATTCCCGCTGGGTCTGGCTTGCGAGCGCCGCAGCGCAGCATCGATGATCCCCGGCTGTGCGTCCTGGTAAGTGGGACGTTGCCGATCCCACCGGATCGGCGAAAGATACTGCAACGGTGCGCCCTTCGGCCATCGCTGCGCAACCGCGGTGGTGATCCTCATCGACGTTCTCCTGCCTGCGCCAACCGGCGTAACACTCCCGAGCGACCCCGCACCGGGACGGTCTGAAGATCGTGGCCGGGCAATCCCCAGCATGCCAGGAGGTGATTGGCCGCCGACAAACCGGTGGTCGCGGCGCGTTCCATCAGCGCGACCGGGAGGTCGATCCGAATCCCGTCACCGGCCAGCACCAGCCCGTCGTTCGGCGTGCTCACCTCGGGCCTGCGAGCATGCTCGCCGGGCGCGAACCGGGGGCAGTCGGCGCGGCGCAGTATCCGTTCGCCGAGGATGGTCGCACTCGCGGTCTCGGGATACAGCTCGTACAACCGGGCCAGCAAACGGGTGCGCACCTCCGCGTCCGGCGTCACTTCCGGCACGGCGTAGGCATGCAATTCGACTACCGAGCCGCGTTGTGCGCGTGCCCATTCAGCGGCCTGCTGCTCATACCGTTCGAGAACACTGATGTTATCGAGGGGTTTGCGTCCGCCGGTGCCCAGGAAGGCGGGCCGGTCGGGGCGCACCGGCCGGTCCAGCCAGAGCCGCAGCACGGTGAACGGCGGCGCGGGCCGCAAAGCGGCGATCTGATCACGCCAGGCCGCATCGCCCAGGGCCGGTGAGGCGCCGACGACTGCGCGCAGCCCGCCGACATCGGTGGCCAGCACCACCCCGTCGGCATCGCACGCGGCACCGGAGTCGTCGTAGACGCGGAAGGCACGCTGACCTTCGGTATCGATCGCTGTCACCGTCCGTCCGGTACGAAATGTCACGCCCTGACCAATCAGATAGTTGCGCAACGGTTCCCACAGTGCGGTGTCGAAATTGGCCGCGGCGACGTCGAAGATCAGGCCCTCGCTGGAGCCCAGGAAGTAGATGTGGAACATCGCGGCCAGCTCGGCGGCGGACAGCTGCGACGGTTCGGCGAAGAAGCTGCGGGAAAACACCTCGAACGCCAGGTGCTGCGCCGCTTCGGGGAAGTTGATGTCCTGGAGGAACTTCTCGGCATCCAGATGATCCAGCCGGTGGTAGATATCAGGAACCGATACCGCCCCCAGCGGGGCAGCCGCACGCGCGTTGATGCGGACCAGATCACGCAACCGGAAAGTCGGACTTCGCAGGGCGAAGGCCAGCGCATTCCACGGTGGGCTCAGCGGCAGGCCGCGGAAGGTGTCACGGCGGCCTGCGCCGTCGATCAGCGGGTAGTCCTCGACAGGAACGAGCCCACTCAGTTCGGAATCACTACGGCGCAACAGGTTCCGCAGGTTGTAGTACTGGCGAAAGAAGGCGTGGAAGCCGCGATTCATCGCGACCGTCGTGCCATCGTCGAGGTGATCGCTCCAGCCCCCGACGCGCCCGCCCAGATAAGACTCGCGCTCCAGGACGTCGACGCTGACGCCTCGTTCGGCCAGCCCGGTGGCCGCGGCCAGGCCGGCGATGCCCGCCCCGACCACCACCGCTTGGCGGCGGTCCGCCGGCGAGCTCGAGCCGACCGCACCAGGGTGGGTAACCCGGCGCCGATCTCTGGGTGCCGCGGGATCTCTCCTCATTCGCTTTTCGCCTTTGGGCCCCGTCGGCGTTCCCACAGCAGCAAGACCGCGGTAACCATCGCGAACCCGAACAGGAAGTCCTCGACGGGAATGTCGAAGGGGAAACGCAGCCCGATGGTGTGCTGTTCGTCGTAGCGGACGATCGGTGCACTGAGTTTGGTCAGCCAGCCGTCGACCGGAATCTGAAAACCGAGCACGATCACCATTGTCAGCCAGTACCCCAGTTTCTGGAACAGCCCGGTGCGCAGCACCGCGAACTCGAGGCCGACGACACCCACGACAGCGACCGCCGCGGGCAGCGTGTATCCAAGCGCACTCACCGTTGCCCCGCATGATGATCCGCCGGTACCCGTAGCCTCCGTAGCCGGCCCAGCATGGCGTTCACCGCGTTGTAGGTCAGCAACCCGCACAGCGGAATGACCACGAAGAACAGCAGTTCCTCGAGCGGGATGCGCCCGAGAAGGTCGATGCCGATGACGAATTGGGGGTTATAGGTCCAGATATGGGCGGCAATCGCGATCGCATCCCAGACTATGAAGACCAGGGCGACCGGAGCCACCGCGCGGATGGCCCGCCACGGCTGCCGGTACACGCCGGCGCCGAAGAACTCCAGGGGCGCGGTGATCACCAGGCAGGCTCCCAGCACCAGCAGATACTGCCAGTGCTCACTCACGCCGCCCCCGTGACCGGCTCGCCTGTTCTGGTGGTTCGCGCCCACCAGGCGTGCACCAGCCCAGCGCTGGCGACTTGCAGCCGACGGGCTGTTCCGACCGTGGCGCGATGACAGAACACCGCGTAGTCGCTGTCCTCGATCCGGTCGAGAATCTCCGAATACAGCGTCAATGCTGTTGCCACACAGGGCCGGGACCGGGGGGCGAGGCGGGGCACCCCGGCTTGGGCGAAGCGGTAGACCTGCCGGGTGCGATCGTGCTGGGCGGCCAGCGCGTTTCGTACCCGCGGCTCGGTGCGACGGTGATGATGGCACCACATCAGCAGTTCGCGGTCCACTCCGTGGGCGGCCAGCTCGTCGGCAGGCAGATAGATCCGGCCGCGGCTGAGATCCTCGTCGACATCGCGCAGGAAGTTGGTCAGCTGGAAGGCCTTTCCTAACGCCGCGGCATACGGTGCGGCGCGCTCTTCGGTACCGACGGTGCCCAGGATCGGGAGAAGTTGCAAGCCGATGACCTCCGCTGAGCCATGAACGTAGCGGTCCAGGGCAACGCGGTCCGCGTAGTCCGTGACGGTCAGATCCATCCGCATGGAGTCCAGGAAGGCGGCGAACAATTCGGCGCGGATCCCGTAGGTGCGGGAGGTGTCGATCACCGCCGACAGGACCGGATCGTCGCTGTGGTCACCGCCGTCGAAGAACTGCGCGGCCAGACACTGCAGCCGCTCGGCCCGCAGTGCCGGGGTCAGTTCCGGATCGAAGTCATCGAGGATGTCGTCGGCCAGCCGGGCGAACCCGTACAGCGCGTGCACGGCGGGCCGCTGAGACGGTGCGAGCAGGCGGGTCGCCAGGTAGAACGTGCGGCCGTGCCGGGCGTTGAGTTCGCGGCACCGTTCATAGGCCGCGCGCAGCCGCGGGTCGTGAATGCCGGCAGCATCGAGTTCAGAACGCATCATGACCGTCCCGTTCCGGTTCCGAGGATGTGGGTGCGGACAGGACGCCCGTCGGGATTGCCGGTGATGCGGTCCGCGGCCAATCGCCCCGAAAGCATCGTCGTGGGCACCCCGACTCCCGGCACGGTGGACGAGCCGGCCAACACAGCGTTACCGATGCCGCGCACAGTGTTCGCCGGCCGGAACGGCCCGGTCTGAGCGAAGGTGTGCGCCAGCGCGAACGGGGTGCCGCCAGCCATCCCCTGTCGGGCCCAGTCAGCCGGTGTGACGACGTGCAGAATCTCGGCGCCGGTGAGATCCGGCAACAACCGCTCGCGGACTTTGCCGATCATCCGATCTGCGTACGCCGCACCTTCGGCGGACCAGTCGATGGGATCGCGGACAAGATTGGGCGCCGGCGCCAGCACGTAGAGCAGGTCGCGACCGGGTGGGGCCAGCGACGGGTCACCTGCGGTGGGCCTGGTCACCAACAGCGACGGATCACGCATCAGCCGCCCGCCGTCGATGATGTCGTCGAAGGTCTCCGCCCAGGCCTCACCGAAGAGGATGTTGTGATGCCCCACGGTCGGTGCGACAGCGGCGCAGCCCACGTGTACGACCACAGCCGATGGCGCCAGCCGCAGCCGGAGCGGCCGTCTGGGAGTCCGACCCAACAGCGAATAAGTCTGCGGCAGTTCGGTGGTCATGACAATGGCATCACACTCGATGCGCTCGTCGCGGTCGGTGTGCACTGCCGTGATCCGGTCCCCGCTGCGTTCGAGCCTCGTCACCTCCGACGAGAATCGGAACTCCACGCCGGCGTCGGTGGCAGCAGCCGCGAGCGCGTCCGGCAGCGCCCGCATCCCGCCCCGGGGGAAATAGACGCCCGCGATGGTGTCCATGTAGGCGATGACCGCGTACACCGCCAGCGCGTCCTGCGGCGGGACACCGGCGTAGAGCGCCTGGAACGTGAAGATGCGGCGCAGTCGTTCATCGCCGACGAAGCGTTTGACGACGTGATCCCACCGGCGGAATCCGCCCAGGGCGGTCAGCTTCGCCAGTTCCGGAGTGAGCAGGGACAGCGGCGAATCGAAATTGGCGCCGATGAACCCGTTGAACTCTGCCTGGTAGAGCTGGGTCAGCCAGTCGCGCAGCCGCAGGTAGCCCTCCGCGGCTGCCGGCCCGGCGAATTCTCGTACAGCCGTGGACATTGCAGCCGCGTCGCGGTAGACCTCGATGCTGCTGCCGTCAGCGAACGACGCGTGATACGACGGGTCCACCCGCTGAAGATCGAGGCGTTGAGCCGTGGTCTCGCCCACCGCGGCGAACGTGTCATCGATGATGTCGGGCATCGTCAGGACCGTCGGGCCGGTGTCGATGCGGTAGCCGCGAGTGTCGAGCCGTCCGACCCGTCCTCCGGCGTGCGGATCACGCTCCACCACCGTGACCTGTCGGCCGCGGCCCGCAAGATGCAGCGCTGCAGACAACCCAGCCAACCCGGCGCCCACCACGACCACCTGGTCCGTGGCGCCGTCGACCGTCCGCATTACTTGGACACTCCTGTCCGACCGTCAATCACGCGGCTCGCTCGGTAGCGAATCGTCGCCATCTTCACCAGCGCCGTCTGAACGCGCCGGAGCGCAGCCCATATACCCACAATTCGTCAAACCACACACCATCGGGCTCTCAGCCGCCAGATGTCACCGTTCGTTCACAACTGGCCGCCGTAGGTGACCACCCGCGTAGGGTCGATTTCGTGGAATACCGCAGGCTCGGACGAACCGGAATCCAGGTCAGCCCGCTGTGCCTGGGCGCAATGATGTTCGGCGGTTGGGGTGAACCCGACCACGACACGTCGATCACCACCATCCACGCCGCCCTGGATGCCGGCATCAATTTCATCGACACCGCCGACGTCTACTCCCAAGGCGAATCGGAAATCATCGTCGGTAAGGCCCTGGCCGGCGGCAAGCGCGACGACGTCGTACTCGCCACGAAGGTCAACATCCAGATGGGTGTACTGGTCGACGCCCCTGCGGGCACCCGGGGTGATCCGAACAAGCGCGGCAATTCCCGGCGTTGGATCGTCCGCGAGGTCGAGGACAGCCTGCGCCGACTGAACACCGACTGGATCGATCTGTATCAGATCCATCGGCCCGATCCCGACACCGATATCGAGGAGACCCTCGGCGCGCTCACCGAACTCCAACAGCAGGGCAAGATCAGGGCCTTTGGTTCGTCGACGTTCCCCGCGCATCAGATCGTGCACGCGCAGTGGGTCAGCGAGAAGCGTGGGCTCGGCCGCTTCGTCACCGAACAGCCGCCCTACTCGCTACTGGTCCGCGGCATCGAGGCCGACGTCCTGCCAGTCGCGCAGGAATACGGGATGGGCGTGCTGCCCTGGAGCCCGTTGGCGGGCGGCTGGCTCTCCGGCGGCTACCGCAAGGACAGGGAACTACCCGAGTCCCGGCGCCGCACCCGTATCCCCGGCCGCTACGACATGGCCACGCCGGAGAATCAGCGCAAACTCGATGCCGCAGACGCCCTCTGGCGCTTGGCCGACGACGCCGGTCTGCCGCTGATCCATCTGGCGCTCGCGTTCGTCATGCAGCATCCGGCGGTCACCGCCCCCATCATCGGGCCGCGCACCCTGGCGCACCTCGAATCACAGCTCGGCGCAACCGAAGTCGTGCTGTCGAGTGACATCCTCGACAAGATCGACGAGATCGTGCCGCCGGGGACGGCGATTTCACGCAGCGACCAGGGTTACCAGCCGCCGTCGCTGACCGATCCCTTCCTGAGGCGACGCCGCACCGCTTGACGAGTTAACGGACCGAGTTTGCATGTCGACGTGCTTCAGGCCCGACCACGCCTACAGCCTCAGACACTGCCGATCACCCGGCCCGTCTCCACCCAGACGCCGCTGCGGCTCTGGTACTTCACTGCGCTGAATTCGCCTGCGCCAGCGCTGACTTCGACGGCAAGGCCGGCCGCCTCAACGCGGATGTAGCCGTCGCGCCCGACTCCGTGCAGCCCATCCCGTCCCAGGTAACCCCACTCCTCGACGAACGGGACCACTCGGCCTTGCCACTGGAACGTCGCGCTCTCGACAAGCAGCTTGTCCTGCCACCAGACCGGACTCTGATCGGGCGGGGCGTCATGGCCGCGCGAGTCGAGAGCGTGATTCCAGCGGAGTTCACCGTCGAGCAGATCTGTCGTGCCGGCGAAGCTGAGTTCACCGGCGAATTCGATGTGCGGATCGTCGGCCGATGGGCCGGTCCCAGGTTGGATGTGGGTGCGGATATCGGCGAACCAGTCGGACGACTGCAGCCACAACACGTCGGAGTAGTCGACGCGCCGCACCCCGTCGATGATCAGGCCGACGCGGCGCCAGGCGCCGAGAAATTCATCGGGAAGTGACATATTTGCCTTTCCTGGCAGGGCTTTTGAACGATATTCGATATAGTCTCGAAATTGTGTCCGGCCGTACGCGTGTGCTGATTCTCACCGAGCTCGAACCGGAGCTTCCGCCACCCCCGCTGAACCTGCTACCGGACGATATCGACGTGGTCGAGATCAATTCGGCGCCCAGCGACGACCAGTTGGCCGGTGCCTCGGTGCTGTACGTCTGGGACCACCGGTTCGCCGACCTCGGCGCACTGTTGCGCCGCACCGACCAGCTGCGCTGGGTGCAGGGCGCCTCGGTCGGGGTGAACCGACTGATCTGCCCTGAACTCGCCGATCGACCCGAGGTGACGCTGACCAACTCCCGAGGCGTGTTCGACACGGCGATCGCGGAGTGGGTGCTCGCCGCGGTACTGGCCCACGTGAAGGGGCTGAACGACACCTGGGCACTGCAGCGCCAAGGCCGTTGGCAGTACCGGACCACCGGGCGCCTGGCCGGAACCCGGGCCGCCGTGGTGGGCACCGGCTCGATCGGCCGGGCGATCGCCGAGCGCCTGGCCCGTCTCGACGTCGAGGTCACCCTGGTCGGCAGGGCGCCGGGCGATGATCCGCAATTCGGCAGTATCCGCAGGTCAACCGACCTGGTCGCCGTCGCGGCCGAGGTCGAGCTGCTGGTGCTGGCAGTGCCGTTGACCCCCGCGACCACGGCCTTGGTCGGGGCTGCGGTGCTCGCCGCCCTCGGGCCGCAAGGGTTCGTCGTCAACGTCGGCCGCGGACCGACCGTCGTCGAGTCCGATCTGATCGACGCCCTGCGCGCAGGCACCATCGCCGGTGCAGCGCTGGACGTGTTCGAGGTCGAGCCGCTGGCGGCCACATCCCCACTGTGGTCGATGCCGAACGTGTTGGTCTCACCGCACATGTCAGGCGACTACGTCGGGTTCGAGATCGACATGATGGCCGCCTTCACCGACAACCTCCGGCGCTGGCGGAGCGGCGAGCCGCTGCACAACATCGTCGACCCGGCTGTCGGTTATGTGCCGCGCTAGCCTTCCGGGTCTGCACACCGGCACGACCGTATGGGCGTCGTGTTTCGTCCGCGATAAATGCCCGTATCGATGAAATATCGAAAACACCGCTTCCGGTAGCCCGTGCTATCAATAGACACAGACACGAGGGCAAACCGATACATCATCGATTTGGCCTGGCGAAGCGCCGGAACAGTGTGGGTGAGCCATGAGCGATGACTCGATGAGACCGATGCTGGGTGCGGATGCCGACGGCGTCTCCAGCCGACGAGATTACATCCTGGTCGTCGCCGCGGGGTTGTTCCGTGAGCATGGGTACCTCAACACGACCATGACCGAGATCGCCCGGGTGTGCGGGCTGGGCCAGTCGTCGCTGTATTACTGGTTCCGGCAGAAGGAAGACATCCTGCTCGGCCTGCTGGCCGTGAACCGGGTGTCGCTGGACTTCGCCGAACAGCTTGTGCGCGAGGGCGGTTCGCCTGCCGTTCGGCTACTGCGACTGCTGCGTCTCGACATTCGCGAGCTGTGTTCGTCGCCGGTCGACATCTGCGAGGTCGAAGTGCTGGCCGAGCAGCAACCCGATGTGTTCGTCGAGTTCTGGGCCGATACCGCCGCCCTGCACAAGCACGTGAGCACTCTGGTCAGTGATGGCATCGCCTGCGGCGAGTTCGTGGACTGCGATGCGGAGTTCACCGCGCTGAGCATCTGTGCCGCCGAGGAGGGTGCACAGCGTCGGTTCCGGAAATCGGCCGCCCACGCCCTGGGGGGCACCAATCCGTTCCGGCACCGGGAGTATTCGCGCGAGCACGTCGCCGACGAACTCGCCGTCATGCTGGTCCGGGGTCTGCTGCGCGACCCGAGCGCGCTGCCTGCCCTCTCCGCTGCCGTGGTGGCGGCCGATTCAGGGTGACCGGCACCCACCACGCGTGCCGACGGAAGCGAACCGGGCGTAATGCCGTTGCCACCAGCTCACATCTACCATGTCGGCATGGCCGGATTCACGACGCAAGGCCCGTTGATCGCCATCGCGGTGTTGGCGAGTGGGCCGTTGCTCATCGCTCCGTTCGCCTCCGCCGATGACACGGCGTACTGGGACGGCATGTACAAGGTGACATTTCACGTCGACCAAAAATCGGGCACCAGTATCGCTGCCACGCAGCAGGAAACGCCTTACACCGCGACCTACACATTCAAGACCGACTGCTCCTCCGGCAAGTGCGTCGCGGCCGTCGTCGACGGCCCGACGCCCAAAGACAATGTGGCCCAGTCAGTGGCGTTCGACTGGACCGGATCGCAGTGGACCCGATCCGAGGGGTGGAAATGGGACTGCGCGCTCCCCGACGGGACGATCACCTATGACCAGGCCTACTCGCTGACCAACTACATCCCGCAACCCGACGGATCATTGACCGGGACATTCCAGACCACCATCAGCACCGGCGCCTGCCAGGGCACCGTGTCCATACCGGTCTCTGCGGTGGCGGCCTAGATCTGGCATAGCCCCAACAGGCTCTGAGCCGGCACTTTTCTACGCTGGTCGCGTAACACGT
The DNA here is from genome assembly GCF_025822605.1 of Mycolicibacterium komossense. Taxonomy (GTDB): domain Bacteria; phylum Actinomycetota; class Actinomycetes; order Mycobacteriales; family Mycobacteriaceae; genus Mycobacterium; species Mycobacterium komossense. The sequence goes on from NZ_JACKTY010000041.1 coordinate 132,721, forward strand.
TTGGTGCGCCCGGCGAGCCGGGAATGCTGGCCAGATGACGGACGTATCCCCGCATGAGCTGGCCATCCGAATGGCGGAGATGGCCCGCACGATGGCGCAAGACCGCACGCTCGACACGATCCTCACCGAAGTCACCTCGGCCGCGGTGGAGTTGATTCCCGGCGTCGACACATCAGGGATTCTGTTGATCAAGCCGCGGGGTGGGTTCGAATCACTGGCCGGCACTTCTGACCTGCCGCGTGACCTCGACGTCCTGCAGATGACCTTCGAAGAAGGACCCTGCGTACAGGCCGCGCTTGCGGACACCATCGTTCGTACTGACGACTTCCGGATTGAGCAGCGCTGGCCGCAATACTCCCCTGCCGTGCAGAAGCTCGGTGTTCTGAGCGGTTTGTCGTTCAAGCTGTATACCGGCGACCGGACAGCCGGCGCGCTCAACTGTTTCGGGTTCCGACCGACCACTTGGGATGCCGACGCCGAATCGATCGGCAGCATTCTGGCAGCACACGCGGCCTCGGCGATCATCGCGACCCAACAGGAACAGCAGTTGAAGGCGGCGCTGCTATCCCGTGACCGGATCGGTCAGGCGAAGGGAATCATCATGGAGCGGTTCGGGACCGACGATGTTTCCGCTTTCGGGATGTTGCGCCATCTCAGCCAGGAGCAGAACACGAAGCTGGTCGACATTGCTCAACAGGTCATCGATACCCGCAGCAACTGATACGTGCGGCAAGCGGCGGAGACCGCAGCGCCCTTGGCAGCTCATGGGTCAGAACCGCCAAGGACTTGAGCGGGTGCAGTCCGGACTACTCCGGCCCCTTAGTGCGGTTACCCAGATTGCGTCGAGATTCTCAGCCAATCTCCTGTGTTCGGGTGGAAAGGCTGCGGCTGTGTGGCGCGACCCGCACGGCCGGTGCGTCAGTAGATGTTCGACGGTCGAATCATCCCCTCAGCCAGGTCACCGAATCCTGGGGCCATGATGGCGCCTGGTTGCCCGACGATCTCCTCCACCACAGCGGTTTCCGTAGTGATCAGCAGGGCGGCGATAGAGGCGGCGCTTTCCAGCGCGGCCCGGGTCACCTTGAACGGATCGATGATTCCTTCGTCGAACATATCGCCGTATTCCCCGGTGAGCGCGTTGAATCCGTGCCCGAGTGGGAGATCGACGACGACGTCGACCACGTCGTCGCCCTCGTAACCGGCGTTGATCGCGATCCAGCGCAGCGGCTCGGCCAATGCCCGGCGCACGACATCGCGACCGATCGCCTCGTCGCCCACGAGTTCGAGCATGCTCAGCGCGCGGTGCGCCTGCGCCAAGGCGGTTCCGCCCCCGGACACGATGCCGGCTTCCAGCGCTGCCCTGGTCGCAGCGAGTGCGTCCTCCACGCGCAGCATGCGCTCTTTGAGTTCGACGCTGGTCGCTCCGCCGACCCGGATGACGGCGACACGTCCCGTCAGCCGCGCGATCCGCACGTCGAGCATGTCCTGGTCGGCATCGAGCTTGGCCCGCTCGCGTTGCGCTTCGAGCTGGCTGACGCGGGCATCGACAAGGCTCTGCTGCCCGTGGGGGCCGACGATGGTGGTGTCATTCTCGGTAGCGGTGAGCCGATCACACGAACCGAGGTGTTCTTTAGTGATCTCGCCGAGTTCGATACCGGTGTCCTTGGCGATGACATGGCCGCCGAGAGCCACCGCGAGGTCTTCCAGTTCGGCGACTCGCCGATGCCCGAAGCCGGGCGCGCGGACCACCAGCGATCGCATGGTCCGATGCATGTTGCCGCCGACCAGTAGCTGCAGTGCCGGACCATCGACGTCTTCGGCGATCACCACCAGCGGGCGGTCCGCGCGCTTGGCCACCTCGATGGTCGGCATGATCTCCTGGACCTGGCTGATCTTCTTGTTCGTCAACAGGATCAGTGGCTGATCGAGCACCGCTTCCATGCGTTCGTGATCGGTGACCATGTAGCCGGACGTGTACCCGTGGTCGAATTCGATACCGTCGACGATGGCGACCGACAGCCCCGGAGCATCACTCTCATCGGTGGTGACCACACCTGACAGACCAACGTGTTCGACAGCTTGGGAGATGACGTCCCCGATCGCCTCGTCATCGCTGGCCGCCAAGGTGGCAATCCGGTGCAGGTCTTTTCCGCCAACCTCAACGGTGTTGTCGCGCAGAGCTTCGACGACGACGGGCACAGCGCGTTCGATACCACGGCGGACCCGCATCGGGTTGGCGCCGGCTTCGACCGATCGCAACCCTTCCCGCACCATGGCCTGAGCCAGCACCGTCGCTGTGGTGGTGCCGTCACCGACGATGCCGTTGGTCTTCATCGCCACCTCCTTCACCAGCTGGGCACCCATGTTGGCGAAGGGGTCGCGCAGTTGGATCTCCCTGGCGATCGTGACACCGTCGTTGGTGATGGTGGGCGGCCCGGTGAGCTTCTCCAGGATGGCGTTGCGCCCCTTGGGCCCGAGCGTCACCTTGACGGCATCGGCGAGTGCGTTGACACCCTGTTCGAGCCGCGCGCGGGCATCTGAGTTGAACCGTAATTCTTTGGCCATGGCCGGAATTCCCTTCGTTGGGCTGTTGGTGGGGCTCAGGACTGGATATCGTCGACCAGCACGCGGCTGTTCGGACAATTACTCAGTCCGATGGCGAATCTGTGCCGTAGCAGGGCGACTTTCACCTCTCCCTCGGGCAGATCCCGCAGGGTGAGTCGCCTGATCTGATCGACGTCCATCGGCGACTGCTCGAGGACCGACTCGATCGCCCGCTGCATCGCGGCTTTGTGCGCGGTGCGCCGGGATGCATTGCGCAACTCGACTTCGGCAGAGAGCACCGCAGTACTCATCGGGAGATCACCACCTTCAAGGCGTCGTAGGTGTCGGCGTGGGCAAATACGTCGTACGCGTCGATCATCTGGTCGAGGCCGAATGTGTGGGTGCCGAACGGTGTTGCGTCGATCTTTCCTCCTCCCACCAGGTCGATCAGCATGGCGACGCTGGTGCCGTTGACCAGTCCGGTCGTCACCGTGATGTTGGAGATCCAGAGGTCTTCCAGGTGCAAAGTGACGGGCTCACCGTGCACACCAACGTTGGCAAGGTGCCCTCCGGGTCGGACCAGCCGGGTGCACAATTCGAAGGTTGCTGGGATCCCGACCGCCTCGATCGCGACGTCGGCTCCCAGTCCGTTCGTGATCTCCATGACCCGTTCGCGGACTTCCTGCCGGCCACTGTTTATCGTCTGGTCCGCCCCGAACCCGATCGATCGTTTCAATCTGGTTTCGGAGAGGTCGACGGCTATGACGGTGGCCGCGCCGTAGAGGCTGGCAGTACGGATCGCAGCCAACCCGACGGGTCCGGCGCCGACGACCACCACTGTGTCACCGGGTTTGACCCGACCGTTCTGCACACCGATCTCGAACCCGGTGGGCAGGATGTCGGCGAGGAAGATCGCTTGTTCGTTCGACACTGCTTCCGGCAGAACGTGCACGCTGGTCTCCGCGTACGGCACCCGCACGTACTCGGCCTGAGTGCCGTCGATGAGGTGTCCGAAGATCCACCCGACCCCACCCACGGAGGCGCAATGCGAAGGCATGGCGATCTTGCACGGTCCGCATTTGCCGCACGAGGTGATCGCCGGTACGAGTACCCGATCACCGACAGCGAGTGATGTTACCGCCGAGCCGATTTCGGTGATCGTGCCCACCGCTTCGTGGCCGAGCACCCGTCCCGGCGTGACGGCGGGAACGTCGCCTTTGAGAATATGTAGATCGGTACCGCAGATGGTGGTCGTGTCGACCCGGACCAGGACATCAGTCGGCTCTGTCAACCGAGGCGCAGGTACCTCCGTCCACGCCATCGACCCACTGCCCTGGAAGACAAGAGCTTTCATGTGTCTTCTCCCTACTGGGCCGTGAGATCGAAGCCGATGTACTCGGCGGCGTCCTCCGGGCTGGCGAACAGGATCGTCTTGTCGTCGAGATGAACCATCCGGCCGTAGTGCGTCGAGCTGATCTCTTCGAAGATCGAGCCGTCGAAGTCCTGACCGAGCGCCTCGGAGAGCTCGTCATAATCGAAGTCGAGCAAGCGCACACCGTCGACCCGGATCATCGACGGATACTCGGTGAGCTTCACCCCCTCCTTGGCGCCCATGACTTCGGCTACCACCCGTCCGATGGGGGTGTTCATCAGGGTGACGCCGCACATATTGGAGAACTCGGTGGCCGATCCGAATTGCATGCTCACTTGTCCAACTCCTCGGGGATATCGAGCTCGATGGTGTCGAGAACCGAACGGAACTTCGCTTTTGCAGCATCGAGGCTCGACGCGAACGTGACGGGCTTGTCTGCGGGCGCCGACCAGATCGGTTGCAGCGCATGAGCAGCGGACAGGCATCGCGGCACCCACAGGGCGAGCCATTGTCCGAACAGCACCTTGTTGGTCTCGCCGAATTCAGGATCGCGAGTCAGCAACCGGAACAGGTTGCGGGTGTAGTTCAGGTCCCGGTCGTAGTCGTACTCACCGGTGCCGACGATCGTCGGGGTGATGTAGTCGCCGTTACGCGCAGCGATCTGCATCACCAGTTCACTGCGGAACAGTGACCCGACGAGCTGCTCGAATACGATGTTGGTGGCGAACAGCAGTTGGCACCAGTCCCCCACGGCCGTCAACTGTTCGACGACTTCGCGGGTGGGCTGCCACTCCGGAGCCTCCTGCCAGGCCGTCCGGTGGGCAGCGCCATCGAAGGAGTCAGTAGCTTCTGCCAGGTCCAGATTGAACAACGCAAGATCCTGCGCGAAGCGCATCTTGTGTGCGGCGTTCACCGCCACGGCCGTGTTGATCATGTTGGTCGGACCGGACCTCTGAATCGAGGTGAACACGTGCAGTGCCAAACCGTTCTCGGCATGCATCCAGGCACCGACGTTGCGTTCCAGGAACGTCAGCCAGGACGCGTTCCAGCCATCGTAGGCGTGGGCACGCTTGGCATTCTTCAGACACAGCTCCACCTGGCGGACCACGGCGGAGTTGTTCCGGAAGATCGTCTGGTTCCACTCCTCGTTGGGGTCAAGAAAGGCATGCCAATTGGCTGATCTGGCCGCCGTCCAATCCTGCGGGTAACCGCCCGGACCGTCCCCGAAGCCATACACCCAACCCTGCGACAGGTGCCGGGCCGGGTCGGGCTGCACGTCGACGGTGACATCCTCGTACATCGTGGCCCGCAGTTTGGCCGGCGTGAAGTAGGAGTAACTGCGACTCTTGGAGCTCGGAAACTCCAAGGCGCCGGCTTCGGAATCAGTGAATTCGATCTTCGGGAAACTTCGTTCCTTGGGCTTTTCGGGGGCGGACATGTGATTCCTCTCGTCTGGTCGAACGGGGCTAACTGAAAAGCGGGCTGGTGAAGCTGTCGTAGAAAATCTGGTCTTTGGGCACCGAACTGCTGTCGAGGAGCGCCAGCGCGGCGTCGACCATGGGCGGCGGTCCGCAGAGGTAGACCTCGGTCTTGCCGATGGCGGCTTCGTGACGGGCCACCACGTCGGTGACCATGCCCTGCTCGACGGTGACCGACCCGGGCACCGAGCCGTCGGCCGATTCCGACAGGCACGCCACGAACCGGAAGTCGGTCAATCCCTTTCCCAATTGCTGGATTTCGTCGAGGTAGAACAGATCATCCGCGGTGCGCGCGCCGTAGTAGAACCGCACCGGCCTGGTGTTCTCGCTCTGGTTCATGTGCCGCAGCAACGATAGGATCGGCGCCATTCCGGCTCCGCCGCCGATGCACACCACCGGGAGCACGTGCCCCTCTTTGAGGGTGAAAGACCCGTACGGGCCGGTGAGCGAGAGTTCGTCGCCCACAGCGAGCCGGCCGTCGAGCAGGGCAGAGAATTTGCCTCCCGGATACTTCTTGATCAAGAACTCGACCTCGTCGGTGTTCGATTGCGTGGTGGCCATCGAGAACGACCGGTGCTCCTCGGTTCCCGGGATGTGCAGATCTGCGTACTGACCCGGTTTGAACTCGAACTTCTCGGGCTCGATCGGCGTGAGACGAAGCGAGACAATGTCTCTGGTCATGGGATCGACGGCCACCACCCGGGTGCGGACATCCTGGATGGGTACCCCGCCGAGGAGTTCGTCCTCGTCGAAGTTCAGTAGCTCGATCGTGCAGTCGCTGAACGCATGTGACCGGCAGAGCAGAACAAAACCCTCGTCGACCTCGGCGTCGTTGCAGGCGAAGGTCGAGTAGTTCTCCATCTGGATCTCGCCGTCGAGCACGTAGGACTTGCACGCCGAGCAGCGCCCTTCACGGCAGCCGTGCATGAGGTGGATGCCGTGGCGGAATGCCGCGTCGAGGATGTTCTCGTCCTCGTGGACGTCCATTTCCAGATTGACCGGCTCGAAGCTGATTTTGTGTGAATCCGCCATGGCGGAGGCCTCCTAAGTCTGGTGATTTCGGCGTGTTCGCGACCTGTGAGCGGTCACGAACACGCCGAAATCACAACTAACCCGCGCGGTAGGCGGCGATATGTGCGTCGCGCTCCGCGTCGGTCATCTGATTCAGCAGCACATTTGGGCTGTTGAAGGTATTGCCCCGCACGTCGTCGAGCGTCCACATCTTGCTCGGATCCAGATTCAAGTGTGGTTGCCCCACCAAGGTCTTGCCGTCGTCGCGGACATAACCCAGGTCGCTGACGATATCGGCGAGATCCTTGCCGTGGTGCAGCGTCTCCCACTCCCGGAATCCGGTGAGCCGCCCCATGTTCGGAGTGGGTCTGCCCTCATACTCGCTGCGGAAGGCGGTCGCGTCGGTCCAGTGGCAGGTCTCCGAACAGTAGGTGCGCCACTGTCCGTCGACCTTGTCGACGATCATGTCCTCACGGATCAGCGCAGGCACCATGCATGTCCAACAGCGGTGCGGGTACTGGTAACCGACCTCCTCGAAGGCGATGGGCTTGTTGCGGCCCGGGTACGCCAGCCGGTTGTAGGCCTCCCACCACTTGCCGTACTTCGAGTACCAGCCGGGATACTTGTGCTCGAACCATTCGAAGTCGGTATCGGTCATGGTGTCGATGCGCCAGTAGTTGACCGGCCAGCCGGTGGCGAAGAACCGGGCGACCTCGTGCACGTAGCCCTTCTCGGTGATGCGCTTCCACGCCTCCTCGACGAGGTCGTGCGGAATCGTGAGGCCGTATTTCTCCAGCGGCAGAAGGTAACTGCGGTAGTAGTCGTCGTAGATCCAGCGCCGCCACATCTCGGCGTAACTCTCGCGGTCCTTGCGCCGGTCCTTGGTGCCGTACTCGATGAACGTGCCGATCGCAGCATCCACGACGCAGTGGTTGTTCCACCAGGCGTAGCGCAGGTCGCGCTCCAGCAACGGCCGGTTGCGTTCGTCGGCCAGAGCCATCAACAGGATCGAGTAGCCGTTGGAGATGTGACGCGATTCGTCGGACTGCACCGAGTGGAACACCGTCGGCAGCAGGTAGTCGCCGTTGGCCGCCGCCTCGTCGGGCATCGCCACGAAAAGCGTGTTCGTGAAGGCGGTTTCGGCGACGACGGTGAGGTAGATGTTTGCCGCGGTGATCGCGTCCCCGGTGATGAAGCCCTCACCGAACTGCCTGCCGATGGTGCCCGCGTAGTTGTTCGCGAACGCTTTCTCGGTCATGTCGAAGCCGGCCGGGTCGATGTAGTTGTTCATATAGAGCTTCTTGAGATTCATCTGGATCGTCGAATGCCGCACCTCGTCGATCATCTGCACGGCAAGACCGTTGTGAATCTCGGGGTTCGGCACTGCGTCGATGGCCATCGGCATCGCCCGTGCTGCCGAGATCTCCGGAAACGGGATGATCGACAGGAACAACTTCTGCCACTCCAGCCAACGCTGCTGGACCTGACGGAACATGTTGCCGCGGATGGCGCCGTCCATGGCGCCGTAGACGCGGTTGTCCTTCTCCTCCTCCATCGAGAAGTACGACCGCATGATCTGCTTGAGCGGATCCTTCTTGGGCGCCTTCTCGAAGGTGTAGTCGGTACCGAAGCGGGTTGCCGGAGTCGCGAACGTCGGTTCCCACGTCAGTTCACTGATCTTCGCGTGTGCCTTGGTCAGGCTTTGTCTGCTCAACGTGAGCCTCCTGATAGATGGGCAGTCATCCACCGGGCTGGGGACGATGCGTCACCGATACAACACTGTGAGCTGGCTCATATGGGTCTCACTTTGAGACAGGAATCACACTCGAATAATCGTCGTGTTTGCAGCGCCCGCGATTCTCAAATTGAGACGCCATAAGCTCCGCCCGCGCCTAAACTGCAGGCTGCAGCACTTTCGGGACCGAGGTACAGCCACCGTGGTCACAGATGACGACCAAGCTGTCGGCGCCAGACGCGCGCGGGAGCAATTTCTTGCCGCTGGCGCGACGACCGCCGACGCGGTGCGGCCAAACGTGCTCAGTTCGTGGCGCCGGTCGCGAGATCTGCAGGTACACCCCGACCGCGTCGAACTGCCCTACCTGCGTGACCCGGACACCGACACACCGCTGGCTCACGCGGCCGCACCGGTACTTCGGCGCATCGCCGACGATCTCTCCGAACAAGCCGTCAGCGTGGTACTCACCTCGGCCGACGGCCTGGTACTGGACCGGATCGCAGCCGACGCCAAGTTCGAGCGCGTGCTCGACGACGTCCGGCTGGCCAAGGGTTACAGCTACGCCGAGGAGTTCGCGGGCACCAACGGCATCGGCACCGCACTGGAGACAGGAAAGCCGGCATTCATCCAGGGCAGCGAGCACTACGTGGGAACGCTGGGCAGTCTGGCCTGCGCGGGGTCACCTATCCGCGACCCCATCACCCGGCGCATCGTCGGCGTCATCGACCTGACCTGTTGGGCGCAGCACGCCGACCCGCTGTTGTTCGTCCTCGCCAAGAGCGCAGGCAGCCAGATCGAGGACCGCATCAGCGCGATGAACAACGAAACCGAAACCGCTCTGCTCGACGCCTATCTCAAACAGAGCCGTCGCTATCCCGCAGGAGTCCTCGCCATCGGTGGAGATGTCGTCCTGATGAATCCCTATCTCCGGCAAGCCCTCGACGCCGCCGATCAGACGGTGCTGCTCGATCAGGCCGCCGAAATGACGCGGACGTCGTTCACCACGACCACGGTCACCACCTTGCCCAGCGGTGCTTCGGTGAAGATATCGACCGCCGTACGGATCGCAGTTCGTGTCCGCAGCGACAGCGTGGTGTTCCACGTGTCACTGCACATTCCGGAGAGCGCTCCGGTGCGCGGACGCCAGTCCATTCCGGGATTGGCCGGGCGCAGCAGCTCGTTTCGGCGCAGCTGTCATCAGGTGGAACGGTGCTACCGCGACAGGGAATGGGTCGTGATCGAGGGCGAACGGGGTTCGGGACGGACCCGACTGGGCAAGTCGGTCGCACACTTCGTCACCCCGGAACGCAATGCCACCATTCTCCGAGCCGAATCATTCGACAGTGCAGACGATTTCGTATCCGCATTCGAAGCGGCAACCGATCAGACCGACTTCGCCGTCATCGTCGCCAATGTGGACGAACTCGACGACGCCACGCTGGAACCGCTGGCCGCCGTCATGCAGAGCCGCGCCGGGCGCGGCTGGGTCGCCGCCACGACCAGCACCGAGCGCAACTCGCCATTGGTGGACATGCTGGTGCTTCCGTTCTTCACCCACACCGTCACAGTGCCCGCGTTACGCCATCGAATCGACGACCTCGAAGACCTCGTGCCCACACTGTTGCACGAGTTAACGCGCGGGGATGCTCGGATGGACAGCGAGGCCATGCGTCAGCTGAGCAAGCTACCGTGGCCGGGCAACGTCGCACAGTTGCGTAGCGTTCTGGCCGAGACCGTCACCCGTCAACGGTTGGGAGTGATCGGCGTCGACAAGCTTCCCGACGGGTGCCGTTCGCTGATCCGCCGCAAACTCACCCGCCTGGAGGCAATGGAACGCGACGCGATCGTGCGCAGCCTGTCTGAAAATGACGGCAGCAAGGCCGATGCCGCTGATGCCCTGGGGATGTCACGCGCCACGATCTACCGCAAGATCAAGGACTTCGGCATCACGTGATAGCCGGTCTACGGCGCATCCCAAAGCACAGGAAGCGATTTCGGTCCCCGGGTCCGCCAGCCGTGTACCCAAGGCTTCTGGTCAGGGTCGAGGCGGAGTCCGGGTAGACCCTGGAACACCTCTTCCAGAACGACCTGCGACAGCGCGCGAGCGGTGAAGTGTCCGACGCAGGTATGCCGACCGTAGCCGAACGCCATGTGATTCCGTTGGGGTCGATCGAGATCGAATTCGTCGGGATTGCTCCATCTTTCGGGGTCTCGGTTGGCTGCACCCACCACCAGACCGACGCTCATGCCCGCCGGGATCAAGACACCGTCGAGAACCATGTCCTCAAGGACATCGCGTTCGACGACGCTGAACGGCGGTAACCACCGCATGGCTTCTTCGAACGCGATCGGCCCCCACCTGACAGTGTCGACCACCAGGCGATCGCGATAGTCCTCGTTGGGCAGGACGCCGAGCAACGTCGCGGCAATCCCATGACCCGGCTCCTGAAAGCCTCCGACGATGAGTACTGCAACAGTGCCGATGACGGCGTCGATCGAACGGACTTGTCCCGGTTCACATCCGGTGTGGAAGAGATGCCACAGGACTGTGCCGTCGCTTTCGTCCGGCATCGACGCGATCCGTGCTTCGAGGTAACTCCGGACCTCCAGTTTGACGACCTCACCGCGATCGGCAACACCGGTGTCGCGCCCGCGATTCACCAGATAGGCACCGAGCGCGTTGAACCAGCGCTTGCGGGTGTCCATGTCAAGGTCGTCGAGACCGAGCATGACGCCGACGACCTCAAGACTGATCGGCTCCAGCAATTCGGTCGCGAGATCGGCGCAGCCGCGGTCACGGATCTCCTCGACGCGCCGGCGGGCGACCGCCCTGAAGAGGTCATCACGGCGGCTCAACACGGACTTGTTGCGCAAGGGCGGGTTCAGGGCGTTGCGCAGTTCGGCATGGCCCGGTCCCTCCAGGCTGAGAATATTGGGGCTGCCATACGCGGTCTTGAACGGCTCGACCGGTCCATGTAGATGGTCGTTGTCTCGACCGGCCGCATCGCATAGCGCCCAGGTGGTCAACAGGACCAAATGTGTGTCCGGCAGGTAGGCGATCGGGGACTCCACACGCAGGCGGCGATAGATCGGATTGGGGTCGTCTTCCAGTTCGGCAAGTGTCACCTCGGACACCAGATCGGTGACGACTTTCAGAGATGTGTGCGGAGTAGTGGTCATTGCCGGACTTTCTTGTTGTTGTGGCGGCTGGGCGTCGGGTACCGGGCGCTACTCGACGGTGACCGCGGCGAACTGAATTCGGTTGCCGTGCCGGTCAGTCCGGGAACGCGGAACTGTCGCGTACGATCGCAGCCGAGATCGGGTATTCACACGCATTGGTACACAACACTTCTCGATCCGCGTCAAAACCAGTGGCGGTTTCGCCCAATTCGAGCGTCGCCCCAACTCCTCCAGGGCCGATCGTGGGGCAGATAAATCTCGTCGCCGGTGTTGCCCATCCCAATCAGCAGGCCTGCTTGCTCAACGCACCGGTGGGACAGCCGCTGATCGCCGAATCAACCTCGGCCAGAAGGTCTTTGGGGATGGTATCGCCGCTGATCAGCTGCAGCTTGCCGTGATCGTCGACTTCGAAAGTGTCCGGGCATAGCGCCTCACAGATGCCGATCCCTGTGCACTTGTTCCGATCGACCTGAATCTTCACATAAGACCTTTCTGGATGTCAGCCGCAACGAGACGTTTCCCACTCCAATCCGGTGGCGGGGCGCCCGTCGCACCAAGATTTAGTACTGAAATCCTACAGCTGTGCGGCATATTCAGCTTCGCAGTCGGCAAGCTTTAGCATGGTGGAAATCAACTCGTTACAGCCGTCGCCGACCGAAGCCGGCCGTAGACCCAATCCACCACCAGATCGGCAGACGGTTGCAGCACCCGGTCATCGAAGGTAGCCCGGGCGGAGTGATTGGACGGGCTGGATGCGGGGTCGTCCGCAGTCGTCGCCCCGATCAGTAGGAACACCCCCGGCACTTCACGCAGCACCCAGGAGAAGTCTTCCGCGATCGCGAGTGGCTCGTCGAGGATTTCCACTTCGCCACCGCGAATCTCTTCGAACCTGGCCAGTTCGTCGCCGGCGGTGAGCGTCGGAACGGTGTCCTTGCGGGCGGTGACTGTCGCGGTGACGCCGTAACTCATCGCCACCCCGGCAGCGGTCGAGCGCAGCAGTTCCTCGACGCGGTCGATGCTTTCCTCAGAGAAGCCCCGGATGACGCCGCCGAGCTCCGCACTGTCTGGAATCACGTTCCGGGCCGCGCCCGAGTGCACCGATCCGAACGTCAGAACCGCGTGCTCCTGTGGCGCCACCCGCATCGTCATCATGGTCGAGCAGGCGGTGACGAACGCGGCCGCGGCGGTGATCGGATCGCGAGTCAGGTGTGGCGCCGATCCATGTCCGCCCCGCCCCGTGAACACCACGTCGACCAATGTCGACCCGGCAAGGACGGCACCTTCCCGGCTGACGACCCGCCCGCGCGCGAGATGGTGAGCCAGGACGTGGAGGCCAAGGACCGCTACTGGGCGGACATCCACGACGTCCAGCAGCCCTTCGGCAAGCGCGAGCTGCGCTCCCCCGTGTCCCTCTTCGCCGGGCTGGAAGAAGAAGATCGCGTCACCGGTGAGCTCGCGCCGACGACGTTGCACCTCCAGGGCTGCGTGCAGCACGATCGCCATGTGACAGTCGTGGCCGCAGGCGTGCATCGCGCCGTTGGTCGCGGCCCACGGCAGACCCGTTTCCTCGACCAGGGGAAGCGCATCCATATCCGACCGGACCAGGACAGCGACGCGGGGACGATCCGGAGGTGCAGCATGACCGCGGACGATGGCGATGACGGAGCTCAACTCCGTGCCACGGCGGCACTCGATGCCCGCAGCTTGCAACCGGTCGAGTAGGTAGCGCTGCGTCCACGGCAGGTGCAGCCCCACCTCGGGATGCTCGTGTAGCTCGCGTCGGGTGGTGACAATGCTGTTCATCGCGACACCAGTTCCCAGGTCCGCTGGTCGATGACGAGCACGGAACCGTCCGCCCGCGTCAGCGCGACTGCGCTCAGATGCCCGCCCGGCCGGTGCCCGTCGCGGCCGAGGACCGCATCGAAACTGTTGAGCTCCAGCGGTTCTGGTTCGTCGGGCCGCACGACGCGGATTTCGAGCAGCGCGGCGGCGTCTACGGCACCAGCGCCTGGCAGCACTTGATCGGGCGACCGGACCAGCCCGAACGGGCGGTCGCTCGCGCCGATGATCTCCTCGACACCGTAAAGGTCGACGGCAACTCCTGCGCGAGTAAGCCGCTGATGCGTCAGCCCCGACGTGTTCCTGCCACCGATCTCAACAGCCCAGCCCGCGAGGATCAACTGATGCCTCAAGGCGTACGAGACCAGGCGACCGAACGGGTTCTGCTCCGCCAGATCCCGGTCGACGACGGTAACGAGTTCGAGGTAACTGCCCTGCAGCGGGATGATCAGGTTTTCCGTCCCGACACCGTCATGTCTGCCGCCACCGATTGCTGTCAGGCCCAGAACTGTGCGAAAACTCTCTTTTGCTGCTGCAAGATTTGGTACCGCGATCACGATATGGTCAATGTCGTCAGGCAACATGGTTTACCAGCTCCGATGTGATGTACAAGGTGGGGAGTCCTCCAATGTCAGTCCTCGCGGGAAAGAGTGAACTCGAGTCTGCGTCATCGGCGCCGATCCTCAAGATCGGCCACATAGCGCAAATGCTCGGAGTTTCGGCCGCGCGCATCCGGATGTGGGAGGACGAGGGACTCATCACACCCACCCGCACCGACTCGGGGCAACGCCGATATTCCATGCGCGACCTCAAGCACCTGGAACGTGTTCGGCGCCTTGTCAATAGCGGTGAAATGACACTCGCCGGTGTGCGGGCGACGCTGGGCGCGTCCGAAGATGGCGACGCTGAAGTTCCCGACGCCGGCACCGGACTTCCTGACGTTGGCGCGCGGACGAAGCTGCTGCGGCAACGGGCTGGCCTGAGCTTGCGCGACCTGGCCGGCCGCATCGGGATGAGTCCATCGGCGCTGAGTGCCTTCGAACGTGGCAACAGCAGCCCGAACATCGGCCGACTCTCTCAGGTCGCCCATGCGATCGGGATAACGACCAACGAACTGCTTGGTGTCGACCACCAGCGCGACGAGATCGTCGTCCGACGCGACCAGCGCGAGCGCATTGTGGACACGACCGGAGTCATCATCGAGAACCTCTACCTGTCCCCCACTGTCCTGCAATCCCAGATGGTCACGGTTACGCCAGGATGCGGGAGTGGTCATCCCATGGTCCACGAAGGTGAAGAGTTCCTGACGGTCATCGAGGGGGCGATCGAGGTGGTGCTGGACGCCACCGAGATCTTTCGTCTCGATACCGGAGACTCGATGAACTTCGCGAGCACGCGTCCGCATATTTATCGCAATCATGGTGAGGTACTGGCCAGAGTGGTCTGGGTGAATACGCCGCCGACATTCTGAGCGAATGCCGGGGGCGTATCGCCTCAACCCAGAACCGCTAATCCAGAACCGCTAGTCCAGAACCGCGATGGCCCGGATCGGCGAGCCCGTACCACCCAAGATGTGCAGTGGCAGACCGAAGAACTCGAAACGCTTGTTGACCACCTCGCCCAGGTTCGCCAGGTGCTCGGTGTTCACGATGCCGTACTTCTTGCACACCATGTGGCCAGGGAAGCTGTTGTCGAGGCTGTTGTCGATCGCGTTGCAATCGCTGCCGATGTTGACCACCCCCTTGGCCGCCAGGTATTCGGCTCCCTCCCAGTCGAATCCGGGATTCTCATCGATGTACTTGGGCTCGGGGAACCATCGGTCGCCGTAGTCGAACCACGCGAGGACGATGTCGCCGGGGCGGATCTCCTCCCCGGACTTGGCAAGTTTTTCCTCCGCCACCTGCACATCCGCGACACCTGCGTAGCCCTTGCGGTCTGGATCGGGCGACTGGAAGGAGACGTGCGACAGGTCGATGCACACCGCCGAGCCGTAGTAGTACGTCAGGGGAATGGCGTCGAGCGTCTTGCCGTCGGGGTCGTACTCGAAGGTGGCGTCGGTGTGGGTGCCGGCGTGTTCGCTGATCAACAGATCACGAGCGTGGAAACCGTCTCTGGTCCCGTACTTCTCCTTGAACTCGTCGTGAGTCTGGTGGACCACGATCTTGGTCTCCTGGTGGCCGAACCACATCGGCATACCTTCGTAGATCGGTCGCGTCAGATCGACAATCGTCCTGCGGCCGTCGAGAAGATGAGCTCCCAGGGTCGGTACTTGCGGACGTGGATCAGTTGCGGGAATGGTCATGACCTGTCTCCTTCGTGACGGAAGAACGAACCGAAAAGCCGATTGCAGAACACCAGTCCCGACTCGTCGAGAGCACTGTTGCTGGCGGACAAGACGTCGGCCACCACCAGCACGTGATCGAGAACCTCAACCTCGACGACCGACTTGCACTCCAGGTTGTACAGGGCCCCCGCTATCGCGGGAACTCCGAGCACAGGGCCGCTCCCCTGCACTGCCTCCGCAGCCAGAAACTTGGGCTGTCCCGCTGCTGCCTGCCGGGCCGCCAGCTCTGCTGAGGCCGACGACAGGATGGCGACACCGAACTCGCCAGTCTGCGCGATGGATTGTGCTGTTGCCGTTGACCTTCCCACCGAAAAGGCGATTCGAGCGGGGTCGGCCGAGAAGGACGACAGCGAACTCAACGTCACCCCCCATGGCTGGCCCTCCACATGCGAAGTCACGATCACCACTCCGCTCGCCAGCATTCTCATCGACTGCGTGAACTCCGACGCCGAGATCGGCGCGACTTGCGACCTGGCGCTGGCCCGCAACCGAGGTGCAGTCCGGGCTGCGGTGTCGACCGCGGTAGACATCAGGCGATCCCCACGTAATCACGCACCCGGCGAGCGGCCTCGCTGCGGTCGGTCTTCGTATAAACCAGATGGCGGACGAACGCCGGTGGGGTGGCGTTGACGTTCTCGAACAGGCCGACCCGGCCTGCGTGCGCACCGGCCACCAGGTCCCAGACGAAGTTGAAGAAGGTGTTCTTCTCTCTGGCGGACACCCCCGTGCCGGGGAAGAACGCCTCCATGCGAGGCCCGAACTCCGGGTGGTCCCAAACCTTTTCAGGCCAGCGCGCGATGAGCGCCTGACCACAGAGGTCGCGGATCTGATAGGTGATCCGCGGATAGTTCTCGATCGAGTAGAGCCGTCCGGCCGTGGTGAGTTCCGGATTGGGGACGTGCACCCCGTTCCATTCGACGGACTCGGAAATAGTCGCCAACGAGTACGCCTTGAGCGTCTGGGCATAGAGGGTGATATCCGCAACCGCAGCCTGTACCCCGGGGATCTTGTTGGTACCGAGGATCTCGGTGATCACCTGGGCCACACCGGTGAACATCTCGGCGCGGAAGGCAAGCCTGGTCATGATCGACCACAGCGAGTAGACACAGCTTTCGTAGTAGAGGTCCAACAACCCGAGGTTGTACTTGCTGAAGACGTACTCGCGCGGCAGGAAGACGTTGTCGAACAGGATCGTCTGGTCGAGTTCCTCGCCGGCGTGGTCGAGCGGATGATCGTTGCGCGGGGTGTTCATCCGCGCTGTCGGTTCCCGCAACACCAACGACAGGCCCGGAGTGTTCATCGGGATGGCCGCCCAGATGGCAGCTTCGGGTCCGACACCTTCGCCCAGAGTGGTTGACAGCGTGAAGAAGTGCGCCAGCGATCCGATGCTGCCGGCCACCTTGGCGCCGGTGATGACGATGCCGTCGGGCCGGTCCTCGACAATGCGCAGCTGCGAGGGACGCTCATTTCGCGGAACGTTGCGATCAGACTGAGGATCGGCGATCAGATCGGTGCTCAGCAGGTTGTAGTCACCGGACAGCTTGACGAAATTGCGGATGTTCTCGGCGAATTCGGGGCTTTCCTTTTCGATCCGGTCGATCGTGGACAGGAATCCCAGTGCCATCATCGGCCCGTAGTCGTTGGGACGTCCGTACATCCCCATCGTGCGCTGGGTGATGAACCGCGTCGCCTCACGTTTGGCGAAAAGGTGCTCGCGGGTGGTCGGGATCTGCCACCCGATTGCACGGCGCCCGCCGTCGTCGGCGACGTAGGTCAGGGTGTCCTGATGGGCAGGTTCGAACTGAGCGTCTTGGATACCCGCGAGGGTGTTGACCGCTCGCAGGTCCGGATGCGTGGTGACGTCGTCGATCTCCTCGCCCTGTGAGGAGATGATCCGTCGACCGTCGCGCAGCGAGGCTTTGTATTGCGCTCCGGTCATCAGGTGTCCGCCGGCTGCGTCCAACTGATCGGTGACCTTGTCGATGCGAAGTCGCTTGGGATCAAACGACGCCGCTTCTGGGTAGGACAGCGTTGTCATGCCATATGCCTTTCCGAGAGGGTTGGAAATTTCAGCCGCGTAGGACGGCAATTGCTTCGGCCTCGATGAGGAAGCCGTCGTACATAAGTCCGGCGACCCGCACGCCGGTACCCGCGGGACCTTCGTCGGGCAGGAACTCCATGCGCACCCGGGTCATCGCTTCCCAGTTGGCCCTGACCTCGTCACCGGAACCGTCGAAGCAGTAGTACGTGTTGACCTTGACCACGTCGTCCCACGTCGCCCCCGCCTCCGCCAGCACGCTGGTCAGCGACTGGAAGACATTTCGGGTCTGGATCTCGATATCCCCCACCCCGACGACGTTGCCGTGCTCGTCGGATGACAACTGACCGCCGGTGAAAACCAGGTTGCCCACCCGCCATCCCTGCGAGAACGGCGTTTTGATGTGGTGCGTCCAGGTGCTGTTCATCAGACGCTGGCGATCGGTACCGTCTCCGACCGCGGTAGCGAGATCGGTAGTGGACATGTGGAGGCTTCCTTCCTTCGGTGAAGTAGATATCGGGACAGTGCAGGCGGCGGTCAGACCGACGCCGTCGCCGCGGGGGCGGCCTCGCGATTCACGCGCCGCGAGGCCGTCAGGCGCATCAGACCGAGGTACAGCACGAAGCTGACCACGGAGCCGACAAGCCAAGTCAGGTCCACCCCGTCGAGCCAAGCCGCCACCGTGCCGACGTAGAAGGGGCTACTGGCGAAAGGCAATTCGATCAGGAAGGTGACGATGTAGGTCGCGACGGCGGGAATGTTGACGTTGCCGTAACCCCGCGAGCTGTCGATAAAGGCTGCTGGGTCGTAGACGCCCTTTTTGATGATGTAGTAGTCGACGAGGTTGATGATGCTCCACGGGATGAGCAGGGTCATCAGGAACGTGATGAAACCCAGGTACGAGTTCAGGAAGTCCGAGGCGAACCCGGCGGCGACGACGGTCGTCACGATCGCGACGAGGACGGCGATGACATTGCGCGCCAAGGCCCGTGGCACCCAGGTCGGTTTGAAAGTCTGGATCATGGTCAAGACCGTCAGCGACGGGCCGTACAGATTGATCACCGCGGCGTCGATCGCACCCAGGAACAGCATGATCAGAACGAAGACCTTGGCCGGTCCCGGCAGCAGGCTGACCATGTCCGCGACCGACCCGTCGCCGCCGGCAACCACCACCAGCAGTGCGCCCAGCACCATCATCGGAATCGCGCCGGCAACACAGCCGAGGTAGGTGTACCAGAACGCCGGCCGCGACGAGGTACCCGACGGCAAGTAACGGGAATAGTCTGAAACATAGGGCGCGTAGGCGATCTGCCACACCGCAGCCGCCGAGATCATCCCCATGAAGCCGATACCGTTGAAATGCAGGTCAGCCGAGCCGGCGGTGCCGCCACTGGCGTGGATGATCAGAAAAACCGCCAGGAGGAGAACAGCAATACCGAAGAGGCCCAACAGTATTCGGTTTGCTCGATGGATGAAGTCGTAGCCCACGACGACTGCGGCCAACGTCAGGACTGCGCACACCACTAGACCGAAGGTGCCTCCGAAGGAGGGTATGAGGATGGCCAGGGTGTCACGTGCGAGCACCAAGATGGATGCCAGAAAGCCGAAGTAGACCAGGATGACCACCCCGAGCACCAGCAGCGCACCGTACATCCCGAACTGAGCCCGAGCCTGGATCATCTGTGGCACACCGAGTTTCGAGCCTTGCACCGAGTGCAGCGCCATTAGCACCGCACCAAGGAGATTGCCGATCAGGATGGCCACCACCGCCCACACCGGCGGAAGGCCGTAGACGGTGGTCCCCAGCACCCCGGTCACCAAGGTGAGCGGCATGATGTTCACCCCGAACCACACGGGGAACAGATTCCGCGCGGTTCCCTTTCGACGATTCTCGGGAACGGGTTGGATCGTTAAGTCCTCGATGAAGGACGCATTGGTAGATGACAACTTGGCGCTCCGATCATGACGAGCCACTGGCGCGGCCTCTTCGCTTGTTCCGAAAACATACATCTGTGCGGCAACGTTGGTAGCAGTATGCAACACGAACTTTCGATGGGTGTAACAAATCGGAAATCTGACCGAATTGCCCTCATATACCTGTGCATTCCCCGGAAGCGCAGACACAACCACCCTTCCCCGACGTACGTAATGTGCTGTTTACTTGTTCTCGTTCGGTATGTATCTGCTTCACGAGAAGGGTGGCACGTCATGCTGACGTCGTCAGATGTGCGGATCAACGACCTCTTCAAAATCGGGATCGGTCCGTCCAGCTCCCATACGGTGGGTCCGATGCTGGCCGCGGCAACCTTCGTCGGCGAACTCGCGTCGATCGGTGCACTGGACCGCACACACCGGCTCGGCGTCGTGTTGCGAGGCTCACTGGCCGCAACGGGAGAGGGCCACGGCACGCCAGGGGCGATCATCGCCGGCCTCCAGGGACATGACCCCTCCACTTGTGACCCAGCCGCGGTTCGCGGCGCGTGGGACCAGGCCAGGTCAGACGGCCGCATCACCATCGGCGGCCGGCCCGTCACACTCGACAGTGTGGAGTTCCGACCCTTCGATCGACATCCGCAGCACCCCAACGCTGTTGACTTCGTCGCCTTTTCGCGGAGCCGGTCCGCACTGCTGGAGCGCACCTACCTCTCTGTCGGCGGCGGCTTCGTCGAGCGGGCCGGCGAGCAGGGACAACAGGACCCTATTCCACTGTTGCCCTTCATTTTTCAGTCATTCAGCGAGCTGCAGTCGGCCTGCTCGGAGCACGGCCTGACGGTCGCCGAACTGGTCGCCGCCAACGAGGAAGCGGCCGACGTCGACTCGAAACACGCGGCGCTGACGATCTGGGCGGCGATGGAAAACTGCATGGCGCTGGGACGGCAGTCAGGTCCGGAGATACTGCCCGGCGGCCTGCGGGTGCGCCGTCGGGCACCTCAGCTGGCTGAGCGGCTCGACGAGGTCACCGGCTTCGCCGGTGAAGTCGCCAGGATTCAACTCGACGCCATGGCAGTCAACGAAGAGAACGCACTGGGTAACCGGGTTGTGACGGCACCCACGAATGGAGCGGCGGGAATCATGCCGGCCGTCATTGCCCACTATGTCCGCTCGTTCCCTGGGTCCCACATCGACGGCGTGGTCACGATGCTCCTCACTGCCACGGCGCTCGGGGCCATCATCAAGAGCAATGCATCGATCTCCGGCGCCCAGGTCGGCTGTCAAGGAGAAGTGGGATCGGCCTGCGCCATGGCGGCCGGCGCCCTGTGTGCGGCGCTCGGCGGTTCCGTCCGTCAGGTCGGCAAAGCGGCTGAAATGGGGCTCGAGCACCATCTGGGCCTGACCTGCGATCCGGTCGGCGGCCTCGTGCAGGTCCCTTGCATCGAACGTAACGCCATCGCGGCGGTCACGGCGGTGCAAGCCGCGACCCTCACTCTCCAGGAGGGAAACCAGCCTCACCTGGTGTCCTTCGACACCGCCGTGGAGACCATGCGCCGCGTCGGGGCGGACATGCACGACAAGTACAAGGAGACCTCACTCGGCGGCCTGGCAGTCAGCGTCGTCGAGTGCTGAAAACTCCGACGCGGCACCGCTACACTCAATGCCCGTGGCAGACATGGACTCCCGGCCGGTTATCCGTATCGTCGCCGCGGTGATCACCAATGTGGATGGCCGTGCGCTTCTGGTGCGGAAGCGGGGTACCACTGCGTTCATGCAACCGGGCGGCAAGATCATGCCGGGCGAACCCCCGATCGAGGCGTTGCAACGGGAGATCGCTGAAGAACTTGGTGTTGTCGTCGAAACATCGGCATTACGACCGCTCGGGCGTCATGTCGCGGAAGCGGCAAATGAACCCGGGCACCTCGTCGAGGCCGACTTGTTCATGGTCAGTTTGGAAGCGACACCGCACGCCGCGGCGGAGATCGAGGAGATCGCGTGGGTCGATCTGGCGGCGCCCGGCGATATCGAACTGGCACCCCTGACACGAGGCACGGTCGCCACTGTGCTGCGGCGCCAGCCATAACCTGGTCGTCGACGCTAGCCGGTCCCACCGGCCGGCTCGCCGGGTACGGCGGGCGACGCCTGGTACCCGCAGCCCGTGCCTGCCGACCACCCGTGGCGGACCATGCCCAATCAGGGCATGACACCGCACATCTCGGGGTCGTCGCTGTCGGCGCAAGCCAGCTACGCTGCAGGTACCCGAGAGATCCCGGAAAGCTACTTCCGGTTGAACACCGCAGCGCGATGAGTTCTGATCGTCGACGGGGGCGCATTGACCGGTACCGGAACTCGGTCCTATACGGCGAAGTCATGAAGGGTGATATTTCATGTCCCACAACATAATTGACAAGATCGATGCCGGCCAGATCCTCAACGAGACGCGTCTTGCGAAGGGGCTGACCTGGCGGGAACTGGCCGAGCAGATCGACAGACCGGTGGTATGGACAGTCGCCGCGCTGTTAGGCAAGCATCCGGTGCCCAAGGTAAACGCTGTGAGGGTCGGCGAGATACTGAGCCTGGACGACGAGGTCGTCTCCGCACTCCAGCGCCAGCCGTATCGTATCGCCGATGCAGGCCTGGCTACCGACCCCACCGTCTATCGTTTCCACGAGGCAATTGACGTATACGGGCAGGCCCTCAAGGAACTCATCCACGAGGAATTCGGTGACGGCATCATGAGCGCGATCAACTTCTCGGTGGACTTCGCTAAGCAGGAGGCCCCTCAGGGCGATCGGGTCGTGGTGACACTCAACGGCAAGTTTCTGCCCTACCAGTGGTAGCACGAGCTGGCCTACCGGCGCGGCCTGCTCTCAGAGGACCTGGCTCGACTTCCACCGCCTGACCGGAGTTGTCACGGCCATTGAGACTTTGCTCCCATCTGTGGCCGACACCGCTACGAATAGGCACCATGTACATGTTGGCCCTGATCGGCTTTCTCGGCGGGTTGATCACCGGTATCTCGCCGTGCATCCTGCCGGTCATCCCAGTCATCTTCTTCTCCGGCGCGGACAGTGGCCGCCACGATCAGAGCCCGCTGCAGGAAACTGAAGAGCACCAGGGCAGCGTTGCCACCGCGATTCGTACCAAACGTTCGCTGGCCGAGACGCTGCGCCCCTACCGGGTGATCGGCGGCCTGGTCCTGAGCTTCAGTGTCGTCACTCTCGCCGGATCGGCGCTGTTGTCACTGCTGCATCTTCCGCAGGACGCGATCCGCTGGCTTGGCATTGCCGCCCTGACCGTGATCGGCCTGGGTCTCATCTTCCCGCAGTTCGAGGACATGCTGGAGCGGCCGTTCGCGCGGATTCCGCAGTGGAACGTCAGTCAGGGCCGCAGCGGGTTCGGCTTGGGACTTGCCCTGGGTCTGCTGTTCGTACCCTGCGCAGGTCCGGTGCTGGCGGCGATCGTATTGGCCGGGGCAACCGGTTCCATCGGCATCAATACCGTCGTGTTGACGATGTCCTTCGCGATCGGCACCGCAATACCGCTGCTGGCCTTCGCCCTTGCCGGGCAGCGCATTTCCGAACGGGTCGGCGCCTTTCGTCGGCGTCAGCGCCAGATCCGGGTGGTCGGCGGGATCGTGATGCTGGCCTTCGCCATGGCGATCGCACTGAACGTCCCCGCCGCGCTGCAGCGCATGGTCCCTGACTACACGAGCGCGCTGCAGGACCGGGTGGGCGGCTCTGGCCCGATAGCCGACAAGCTCGATCTGGGCGGGTTGGTCAACGACCAGAACAGGCAGTTGTCGAACTGCACCAACGGCGCCGCGCAACTCGAAAATTGCGGCCCGGCACCAGATGTCACTGGTATCACCGGATGGTTCAACACCCCGGGGAACGCCCCGTTGGACCTCAAGAGCCTGCGCGGCAAGGTTGTCCTGATCGATTTCTGGGCCTACTCGTGTATCAACTGCCAGCGCGCCATCCCCCACGTCACCGACTGGTATTCCAAGTACAAGAACGCGGGCCTGGAAGTCATCGGCGTGCACAGCCCGGAATACGCGTTCGAGAAGGTTCCCGGCAACGTCGTCAGCGGGGCCGCCGACCTGGGCATCACCTATCCGGTGGCACTCGACAACAAACTGTCGACGTGGACGAATTACCGAAATCGTTATTGGCCGGCGGAATACCTGATCGACGCGAGCGGCACGGTCCGACACATCAAGTTCGGCGAAGGCGACTACAACGTCACCGAGAACCTGATCCGGCAGCTTCTCCACGACGCCGACCCGGGCGCGTCCCTTCCCCCACCCAGCGATTTCGCGGACGCCACCCCACCAGCCGGGCTCACCCCTGAGACGTACTTCTCGGTGGGCAAAGTGGTCAACTACGGCGGCGGTGGAACCTACGACGCGGGCACTGCGACCTTCGACTACCCAGCCACCCTCGCCGACGACACGTTTGCCCTGCGCGGACCTTTCACGCTGGACTATCAGGGCGCCCTGGCCGCCGGCGACATGTCGAGCATCGAGCTGAACTTCAACGCCAAGAACGTGTATCTGGTGGTCGGGGGCCAAGGCACTGTGACGGTTGAGGCAGACGGCAAGACCAGAGCCATTCCGATCAGCGGCCCGCCGACATCGCACCAGCTCATCGGGGCGGACCAGGTGGGCCGCCGACATCTCGAAGTTCGCCTCAGCAAAGGGCTGCAAGCGTTTTCGTTCACCTACGGCTGACGTAACGCGATCAGCCCGTGCTGATGCTCGCCGACGGCCGCTGATCTCCCGCAGATAGGTCTGTCCCATCCGCTTTCTGTCCCATCGACTTTCAGGCCGGGATCAGGGACACGTCTGGAAGTGGTAGCCCGGCGCGGTCGGCGCCACCAGGTCACGATCCCGCAGCACCACAGATCTCGGCGTGGCAGGATCAGCGCACATCGTCGCGAACGGCCGGGGCAGATTGTCGGTGTACTCGATGTCCACGACGTGGTTGCCGTAAACGCCGGTATAGCCGGAGCATTCGCCGTAGGCCGCGCACTCCTCGGCCACGGCGAAGTCGAAGCCGGCCGTCCGTAGAGTCGACGAATCCTCAGCCGCATTCTTCTGAGCCGCCGCCAGCCCTGCGGCGTGCGCAACCGCTACAAGATCACGCGCCAGTGCGACCGCGTCGTCGCGATTCAGGACGCCGCCAGTCCGGTTGTAGCTGTCGATATTATCGAATTCGACTGCGTTGTAACCGCTTCCGACGCACTCTTTGATCCAGTCACTGACGGTCCCGACGATCGTCGCACGCTGCTCGGGCGTCCGAGTGTCGAGTAGTACTTCATCTGGCCAGTCCGGGTCGTACACCAGCGATCCGTCGGATTTGCGCAGCAGCGCCGATTGCGGCCAGGTCCCGAGCTCACCCGGCTGGGTCTGGAAGCCGTTGACGTAGCAGATCCCATACCTGCCTGCGGCGGGTGCCTGCGCCGTCCGGTCGCGTGCCACTACTGTCACCTGCGCCGGGGGCGGGTACGCCGCACCGAGCTGATAGTCGGGCACACCATCAACCGGTGGCAGCGCCACCGGCGCAGCCGATGTCGTCCCGCACCCGGCGATCGCCATCGAAGTCAGGACAGCGGGCAGTATCGATCGCTTCACGGGTGAGCGGACCCGTTTCAGTTCGCGCCGGGATGGGCCGGGCACACGGCTACTCGGCTTGACCGATCTCATCCAGACGCTGTCCCACCCGGGCCAGCGCCTCGTCGAAGATCTCCACTTTTTCGCCTCGCTTCTCGTTGGCGGGCTGGGCGGCGCCGCGGGACCCTTCGGTCTCCACTCGGGCCGCGCCCTGGCGCCGCAACAGGCTGAAGTTCTTTTCGCGCGCCGCCCTGAGCCGAGTCTGCAATTCCTTCAAGGACTTCGCGTCCAGTCGCGCCAGCACCTCGGGGTGGGTCTCGTCGATCAACGAGTTTTCCTGCGGCGTCAGGTTCACGTGGTGGTTGCTCACCGTAGATTCATATCGTGCGCCGGCCCTGCCCGTGCGACGAAACGCCGTGCGGGCCGCCGAACCGTCACCGATGCGCCATCTCCGCTTCATCAGTGCCCCAGCCCCGCCGTGACGCCGACTACCAGCCCATCCGCCAGAGCAATCCCCTCTGCAGGGACACGGTGGTTTGTGTGGGGCTCTTCAGCGGCCGGAGACCGCATCGGCGACGCGGGCCAGCGGCGAACTGGTCGTCCGGCCGCGCTGTTCGGCGCGATCGGCAGCTCGGTAGGCGGCATAGAGCCCGTGCACGGCGATGAAGCGCAACGGTTCGATTTCCCACTTGCGCGAGCGGTGCCCCACCCATGGCAGATGCGTCAGTTCGGTATCGCGGGCCAGGACCAGATCGCACAGTGTGCGACCGGCCAGGTTCGTGGCGGTCACACCTGTGCCGACGTAGCCACCGGCGTACCCCAATCCGGTCGTGCGGTCGTAGTCGACCATCGCCGACCAGTCCCTGGGCACACCGAGCACTCCCGACCAGGCATGGTCGATCTTGGCCGAACACGCAGCGGGGAAGAAGCGTCGGAGCAGCGCAGCGAGACCAGCGATGGCCTGCGTCTGGGTACTGCCATCGGAGTCGACAGCCGACCCGTAGCGATAGGGCACGCCCCGGCCACCGAACGCGATCCTGTCGTCGGCAGTGCGCTGGGCATACATGTAGACGTGGGCGTAGTCACCCAGCGTCTCGCGTCCCTGCCATCCGATCGAATCCCAGACGTCCTGGGGCAGCGGTTCGGTGACGATCATCGAAGAATTCATCGGCAGCCAGGTGCGGTGCTCACCGCGAAGATTGGCCGTGAAGCCTTCAGTGGCCCGCAATATGCGCTGGGCACGCACTGGCCCGAACACGGTATCGACACGCCCCCGGGAGATCCCGAGCACCGGGGTGTTCTCGTAAATAGTGACGCCCAACCGCTCGACAACGTCGGCGAGACCACGGACCAGCTTGACCGGATGAATCCGGGCGCAATGGGGATGCCACAGTCCCCCGAGGGTGCCCGCCACATTGATCCGCTCAGCACTGTCGGTGCCTGACAGGAGTTCGACGTCGGTACCCGGCCACTTCTTGGCGGCTTGGGCATCGGCCAGCAAGCGGGCGTGCTGTGCCGGGGTATAGGCGACGTTCAACTCACCGCCCTTATGGATATCGGCATCGATGCCTTCCGACGCCGCTACCGCGATGACCTCGTCGACGGTGGCGTTGAGCGCACGCTGTTGCGCGGTGGCGGCCGCACGGCCGTGCGCGCGGGCGAGGTGGGCGGCTCCACCGGTGATGGAGTTGGTCAGCCAGCCGCCGTTGCGTCCGGATGCGCCGAACCCGGCAAAACGTGCCTCTAATACCGCGATTCGAAGATCGGGTTGCGCTTTCTTGAGGTAGTAAGCGCTCCACAACCCCGTATAGCCGGCCCCCACGATCGCGACATCGACATCGAGCGACGAGCCCAGAGCAGGCCTCGGGCGTGGAACGCCCACCTGCTGCCACCAAAACGAGACACCGCCGTTGGCCGTCACGCCGCCGCTCCTCGCTGGGAGTACCGGGTGTGGTTCATGAATCTCCTCGTTGTCGCCCGTCCACTCACCACTTAACACCATGGTGAGTGATACTGTACAGATCGTTAAGTAGACCGAATAGTGAAGCGGCGCACGCCCGCGACTATTCGAACACCCCCGGAAGCAGCTACAGCGATGCCCAAGACCACGGCGGTGGAGTCGCACGACGAGCATGCGAACACCCTCGGCGAGCGCGTGGCTGCGTATCGGCGTCTGCGCGGCATGAGCATGCGTTTCCTGGCGGCGGGGGCGGGCGTCAGCCCGAGCTTCCTGAGCCAGCTCGAGCGCGGCCTGTCCAATGCAACCATCAACACGACGCGACGGATCGCCGCGGCGCTGGGTGTCTCACTTGCCGATCTCGTCGACGGCGAGATCAAATACACCCGCGGCGTGGTCCGGGCAATCGACCGGCCGCTGTATTCGGCCGACCTGGGCTGCGTCAAACACGTGGTGAGCCAGGCACCTCGCAGCTCCACGGAGATATACCAGGGCACGTTGGAGCCCGGTGGTGCCACCGGTATCTCACCCCTGTCCCACGACCACGCCCAGGAATTCCTGATCGTGCTGCGCGGAACGGTCCGCGTCACAGTCGGCCCCGATGTGTACGACATGTACCGCAACGACTCGCTGGAGTACTTCAGTTCCGTCCCCCACCTCGTCCAGAATGTTTCAGACGAGGCCGCCGAAGTCCTGTGGGTCACCGATGTTCCGAATGCAGTCGTCGCGCGCAGCGTCACTTCGTGACTCGCCGGAGTTGCACGACGCCGGAAATGGCGACGAGGCGAGGACTGCCGGACCTCGACGGCGTTCGCGATATCGCGCGTCGACGACCAATTCGCAGCGGGGGGCTGGCAGTTCCGCGCGAATCTCATCGAGTCACTGTGGCACACGACGGAGACAGTGCGCCCGTAGCGTGAACTCGTCTGCGACCGGAAATCGCGCGGAGCCGCGCCGAGATCGACCAAAACGAATTCGCTCGTCACCAGCGGAATTCACAAGTGTTCTCGTTGTCACGATTGCACACAGCGACGAATTCAGTGCATGATGCGAAGATGCGCAGCGGGCCACACCGAACTCGTCTTCGTGTCGCCGCCTCCAGGACTACGGCAGCCGACAACTCCGACACCGCGGCCGGCGAGGACACCACCACCCAGGCGATCATCGAAATGCTCCAGCATGACGGCCGCCAATCGTATGCGGGGATCGGTAAGGCTGTCGGCCTGTCCGAGGCAGCGGTGCGCCAGCGGGTCCAACGACTCGTCGACGCCGGGGTGATGCAGATAGTCGCGGTCACCGATCCCATGCAACTGGGATTCGCCCGCCAGGCGAT
>NZ_JACKTY010000042.1 GCF_025822605.1 Mycolicibacterium komossense
GGGCGACTCACCCCGATAGAGTTCGAACTGCTCCACACACCAGTCGCAACCGCGGCCTGAAATTCACACCCCGCGAGTCAACTGAACTCGGGGCAGTCCCGACCCCCCAATCGGCCCTTCCGGCAAGCCGTCCACCCGTGGTCAACGCACCCAACAACCCCCAGGAACGCCTCAACAAGGAGATCCGCCGCCGCACCGACGTGGTCGGTATCTTCCCCAACCGCGCCGCTCTGATCCGCCTCGGCGGCGGGCGGATTCAACTGGTCGTCGCAACACCCCGTGATTGCGGAGGTGTTTGGTGGTTCGTCGACAGCAGGCAGCGGATCGGGCGGTCCGCCGGAAGGTGAGATCGCCGGGGCATCCGAAGTTTCCGCGCCATGTCGCGGCAGTCCGTTCCTCAGCGGCCCGCTGCGCACCGTCGATGACGTCGAATACGCCACGATGGAATGGGTCGACTGGTTCAACAACCGGCGCCTGCACAGCCTGCTCGACTACATCCCACCCGAGGAATACGAGACCGCCTACTCCGCTCAACTCCGGACGTCCCAGCCGGCGATGTCTCAAACATGAAGCCAGCATCAAACCCGGGACGTTCATTCGGCCTATCAGCCAAAGCTGGAAGTTCACGAGTCAGGTGCGTTGAGAGGTGCTTATGGCCCAGATCGCATCTACCGGTACCCGAGTTCCACTGGGGGACAATGCTGCTAGAAGAAGTGCCCGCCTCAGTCGTTGCAGGTGCCGGATGCAAAGGTGCTCCTGAGGCCGGACGATGCAGATCTTTGTTGTGACGGTTGTGTCAACCTTTGAATCTGATAATCCCGCAGTTCGGGCGGGGGTCTTACCCGCGCCGGCGTCATGGTGATTCGCCCCGGTCGAAATGGCTAACGAGGAAAAGTCGTGATTTGGCGACTAGGCCCGAAAGGACGGGCACTGGCGGTCGCCTCAATATGCCGGCGGTGATATCACGGCAGTCCCAACTACCCGGCGGTGAGACAGAACTGACCATGACGATCAAACGTTTCAACATCGTTGACCGCGATCACACCCCCATCTAAGTTGGATGCCAGACAGTCCTTGCCGGAGGCCAGGGGGTGAAAGTCATTTTGCCGCAGGAAACTCGCTGTACCGCGCCCGGACTCGACTCACTGCGAGGGCTGCGCCGGTTGTCGAATGAGTGATCACCACAACGTGGATTCGCGGGTGCGCACTGCTGTCATCTTGGCACTGGTCGCTGCTTCAGGGATCTCGATTCACGGATACCTCCCGGATGCGAGAGGCGACCGATTGGCGGGTATGGTCGCAGTGCCAGTTCTGCTCACCACGGCAGTCCTTATCCTGTGCCTCGCATTTTTTGTGTCCGTTCGCCGGTACACGGCGTACTTCGGCGAGTGGAACCGGGCCATGCTCCAGGCAGACGGCAGCGGCGAAGCCATCCACCTGCAGCGCACGCAGGGGCCACGGATGCGAACTCTGGTCATCACAGGTATCTGCTTAGTGCCTCTGGCTGAGTTCATAGCGCTGTGCTTGCCAAACCGCGGCGATGTGCATGCGCTTGCCGGGATCGTGGTCGGCCTGCTCATGCTCGGCATGTGCAGCCAGTTGCGTGCTGCGAAGCACCTACCGACAGAACAGCCTGAGGACGATGAGGCGAGAGAGCTTCTGCAGCGGTGGACCTTTCGGACTCAAGCGCTGATCGGGTGGGCCGACGGTTCGCGATCGGACTGGGACAAGCGGGTGCGTCCGGTCGTTGCCCGCCATTTTGAAACGGCCACAAAGGTCAATCAGCGACGTACTACTGATCCTGCGGCGTTTCAGGCAACGGGCACCATGGTGTTCGGCGCAGAACTATGGCAATGGGTTGATCCCGACAATGTGGCCCGAGGCAGCGGGTCGCTCCGCCGCGGTCCAGGCCGCAGAACGCTGGAAGACATTCTCCGATGCCTGGAGCAAGTATGAATGCTGCCACCACGACAACCGCCGAACGATGCACCGCAATTCTCGATGAATTAGGGCGGGTCGTAGTGGGTAAGCGTTCCGCACTTACCCTCATCCTCACCGCAGTGCTGGCGCAGGGGCACGTACTCATCGAGGATCTTCCCGGCCTTGGGAAGACCCTGATCGCCCGATCTTTCGCAGCAGTGTTTGGTTTGGAGTTCAAGCGCGTGCAGTTCACACCCGACCTGCTGCCGGCGGACTTACTCGGATCCACCATCTACGACATGAAGTCTGGACGTTTCGAGTTTCGGCCGGGCCCCATTTTCACTCATCTGCTGCTGGCGGACGAGATCAACCGCACACCACCGAAAACGCAGGCGGCTCTGTTGGAAGCCATGGCCGAGAGCCAGGTCAGCATCGATGGCCGAACTCATAGGCTCGCGGACCCCTTCATCGTGCTGGCGACCGACAACCCGATTGAGTACGAAGGCACGTATCCGCTGCCCGAGGCACAGCTCGACCGCTTCGCAATTTGTCTCGAACTCAAGTATCTGTCCGCGGAAGACGAACTGGCTATGCTGCGGCGGCGCCTCGATCGTGGGACGGCGTCCGGCACCGTCAACGCGGTGGTGACCGCCGAAGAACTTGTGCAGATGCGCAAATCGGTTGAGCGGATCGGCGTCCATGATGAAGTGCTGAGATACGTCGTATCTCTGGCAGCGGCGACTCGCGCACATCCCCAGGTGGCAGTCGGCGCGAGTCCGCGCG
This sequence comes from Mycolicibacterium komossense, assembly GCF_025822605.1. Taxonomy (GTDB): domain Bacteria; phylum Actinomycetota; class Actinomycetes; order Mycobacteriales; family Mycobacteriaceae; genus Mycobacterium; species Mycobacterium komossense. The sequence goes on from NZ_JACKTY010000042.1 coordinate 2,704, forward strand.
GCGAACTGGATCTCGTGCAACTGGCACGTGCAAGAGCCCTGCTAAAGGGGCGCGATCACGCGATGATCGAGGACGTCCAAGCCCTCGCAGTGGCTGCGCTGGCACATCGGATCACTCTGAGGCCGGAGATGTGGGTCCGGCAGGTGCGCCCGTCCCACATTGTTGACGAACTCGTGCGAAGAACATCCACGCAAAGCAGCCGGTGAAGTGACATCCGAGAGCGGCGATGTTCGGTACCACGACGTTGATTTAGCTTGGAGCGCATCCACTCTCACGGTAGTGCTCGCGACCTGCTCCGCCATCATGGTCGGGCTGGGCTTGGCGTCTCACCGCTGGGAACTCGTCGTGTTCGCCATGCCGATGCTCGGGTTGTTGTGCTCGCTTGGCCTACAGCCCCGGACCCCGAACATCCGGATAGGCGTACAAGCGGAATCGGCCGGCTTCTTCGAAAACGAAAAGATCCAGGTCACTATCTGGGCCGATACCGACTCAACGGATGCGAGCGTTCAGCTCGATGCGTCAGTGCCACCTGGAATGACCACGGAGGTCATCGACCACACTCAACACGGGATCACGATGCTGTGCGCGGCGCAGAGATGGGGCCGCTATCCCGTTACGGCCCGCGTAACGGCTTCCGCGCGAGGAGGTCTGCTATCGGGAACCGGCAGTCTCGATGCGATCGAGCTGTACATATTCCCGATCGCGCCCGCCCGGTCCACGGCCATACCCCGTACTGAGTTGCCGGACCGGCTCGGCGCGCACGTAGGGCGGCGAGTGGGCTCCGGCGTCGAATACGCCGATATCCGGGCCTATATGCCCGGTGACCCCATGCGCGCGGTGAATTGGGCAGTCAGTGCGCGGCGCCAGGCCCTGCACATCACCCAGCGTTTGACCGAGCAGTCCGCGGACGTCGTGGTCGTCATCGATACCTACCCCCAGCCGCCGGGACCCGCGACCGACGGGACTGAACGCACGGTGCGCGGATCTATGCAGGTCGTGCAAACGGCTCTGAGGCGAGGTGATCGCGCCGGAATCATCGCCCTCGGAGATCGCCACACCCGCTGGCTGGCAGCCGATATCGGCCAGCGCCAGTTTTATCGAGTGCTCGATGCAGTACTCGGCGCCGGGATCGGAGTCCAACATCGGTCAGTTCTCTGGCACCCCGCCCGGCAGTACCACCGGGGGCGATCATCGTCGCCTTCTCGACGCTGCTCAATGCCCACTTTGCAGCTGCGCTCGTAGACCTCCATAAACACGGTCACGCGGTAGTGGTCGTCGATGTGCTGAGAGGATCGCCCACAGCCGAGGGTACCGACCCACTTTCCGATCGCATATGGTTGCTGGAACGCTCCTTCTTGTACCGGGACCTTCGGACGGTGGGTATCGAGGTCGTCCCGTGGCAAGAAGGCAGAACGCTCGACGAAGCGATGCAGCTCATACCTAACCGCCGTTCAGCCCGGATGCCCACTTGACGCCCGCGTCGTTGCGCTCCCGAGCGCTATCCGTCACTTTCGGCGTCGCCATGATCGCCACATCCCTCCTACATCCCCGCGTATACGGCCTCACTCTGACGGCGCTGGCCCTCGTCTGTGTCTTCGTCGGCACGCGATACACCGCGGCCGCGGTCGCCGCCGTCGCACTCACGGCAGCTGGCATCGTGCTAGACCTTCCATCGCCGATGTGCACCGTTCTCTCTGGGCTCGCGGCCACTGGCTACCTTGTCGCCCTACTTGCCCCCGCCAGCTCACTACACGCCCGCGCGGTAGCGCTGCTGTTCGCCGTGAGCTTCGGCGTGGTCGGCGTTTTCGTTTCTATGCCCGAACTGGACGTCACATGGCTACCGTTACTAGCTCCCCTAGGCATGCTGGCAGCGTTCGCCGCAACCGTCGCCCCATATCTCAGCACGAAGAACAAGGACTGAATTGGCCACTACTGCAACGTAGTTCGGAAGCAGACGGCGATGACCCAAGGGAGTGATCGCCGACGGCAGGTTGACGACACGGTGCTGTTGCTGCCCCGCCGGGGTTACGTCGGCTGCCCCCACGATGACTGGAGAGCGGATAGCTGCGGGGCCGACAATCCGGACACGCTCATCGCTTCCAACTGGATGTCATCGACAACCGGCTGCCGATTCTCGGCGGCCAAGTCGATCGCTGCGGCCAACTGCATGACAGTTGGATGCTCGAAGACCATGTAGGGCGAGATCGTCAAACCCGTTCGATTCCATAGTCTGAGCTGAGCTCTCGGCTCCTGCTAGCGCTGCGTTCGCGGACGCGGTCTGCATCGATCGACCTCGCCGCTTGATCTGTTAGCCACGCACGGTAGCCCGCGACGCGACGGCCCACCGCCTCGGCGTGCTGCGCTCGGATCGAGCGGAGGCCGGCAGGTACCGCCGCCTGTGAGGCCTGGGCTGTGTACGTGTGGGCCGTGACGTTCGGCTGATCGTTGGCAAGGATGGCTCGCAGCAGGTCAGCGGCTTGCAGCGCAGTGCCACATTCGGAAACCTGCGTGACCTCGGGCTCATGGCGACCGTGTTCTTGTCCCTCGGGCATGTGCCGAAAGATGTGAGCGGAGTTGGCTTGTCGCCCGCGCGTCATCGCCACATACAGCAAGGCCCGGCTGGAGGTCTCGCCCAGGACGGCGTGGGTGGTGTCGGCGGTGACACCCTGCGCGGAGTGCACGGTGAGCGCGTAGCCGTAGGTGATATGTGTGCGGGTGTAGTCCGTGGGGAAGATCGTGTAGGCGTTGTCGTCGAGGCGGCGCGCGAGAACCTGTTGGTGGCCGGTGTGCACCTTTTCCACTTGCCAGCGTTGCCCGTTGCGGACCGGCCCGGGCTCCACCGACTGATTGTCGCGGTATCGCAGCGGGATCGACGCATCATTTTGTCTTGTCAGGATGAGATCACCCACCGCAAGTTGATGTCCCCGCGCCCCGGCCACCGTCGCCGCGCCCGCGGCCACTGACTCGTGATGCAACCGTCGATTGAGGGCATCGGCCATTTCCTTGGTGTCGCACAGAAGGAGCGCATCCTTGCCGGCGGCGATGTCCTTCTTGTACGCGGTAACCGCGTCAGCGGCCATGGTGACCTCATCCCCGCAACACAACCGGTCATGGCGGCGATACCACTCGACCGCGCGACTCACGGACTTCTGATCGCCATCCCGCAGCGCAAGGGAAGCCTCTCGTTCATCCGCGTCGTGCATCCGCCACACCTCGGAGAGTGTCTGGGTCCAGGGCAAGTCCTCGCAGAGTTGGGCGAACATCCCGCCCCGGGCTTTCACCGGCGCCAACTGATGCGGATCGCCGACCAGGATGGTTTTTGCGCCCGCCTGGGTGGTGACAGTGAGAAGGCGTCGTAGGTCGCTGGTGCCGACCATGGCGGCCTCATCGACGATCACCAGACTGAACCGATCCAACTCCAGCTCGTTCTTGTCGAGCATTTGGAGGGCCTTAGCGACGGTGTAGCCCTGATCCCCCGCCCCTTCACGCAAAGCGACATCGACGGCCTTGCCGGTCGGAGCGAGGACGATCGCTGTTCCCCGCGCGACGCCGTGCGCGGCTGCTGCCAGGGTGCGCAGGCAGGTGGTCTTGCCCGCACCTGCGGGCGCGGTCAACGGCTGTACCAACCACGGCGAGCGCGCAATCGCCGTCACGGCGGCGCGCTGATCCGCCGACAGGCCCGCGGTGTCCCGCGCGGGCAGCCACAACTGCGCGCGCTCATTGCGCGCATCCACCAGATCCATGACCGCGGCCTCCTCGGCCAAGATGGCGTCGAGGGTGAAGCGTTCATGGCCTTCGCGCTGGTGCGCCGCGCGCGGCGCGGTCAAGCGCACACTGACCGCGTCCACTGCGCGTTCGAGCATTTCCCGAGGTGAGAGCTCCGAATCCACCGGCACCTGCGCCCCCAAAACCTCGATCAAGTCGGCCCGGGTGAACACCGCTTTGTCGATCGTTTCCGCGGCCGCCAGTACCCGCGCGCGGTCAAACGCGGACCGCGCATGTGCGCGCCGCGCAGCCCGCGCGGCGAGAAACTGCGCGCGGTCAATGTCCATCCCGCGCGGATCCGCGCGCCACTGCGCCACCAACGTCGACCACGCCAACTCCTCCGGCTTGGACGGGCGGGTCGCTTTTTGCGCGGTACCCAGCTGCGCCGCCGACCAGGTGCCGTCCTCCCCTTGCTCCAGGTGCCCGGCCGCCCATTCCCGCAACTGACTGGAGCGCCGCGACCACGCGGTGATCGTCTCCCGCGACATCCCCGCCAGCTCCGCCATCCCTGTCCCCGGGTCGACCTGCTCCCACTCGAACCCCAACGAGCGCTGCAACTCCCGACGCAACGTGGCCTGATAGATCACCCCCGCCGCCTTCGCCTCATGAAACAACGACGTCCCATCCAACGACACCAACCGACCATCAGCGCGAGCCTGGCGATTCGGGACGACCACATGAGTATGCAGATGCGGATCCCCACACCGGCTCGTCTCGTGCTGATAGGCAATCCCCACAACCCCGGGCAACCGCACCAGGTCCTTCTCCCCCGTCACCGGATTGTGAACACGCGAGTAGCCGGCATGCTGAGCCAAATACTCCATCGCCTCGCTGATCGCGGTGGTGTGCGCGTCGGCGATCCCCTTCTGCACTACGTCATCGCCGCGCAGCACCCGCAGCAGCGACACACTCTTGGGTGCGGAGAACGTCAAATCAAAACCATGCACGCCCCGGGTTCCGAAGGTGCGCCCCATCGCACCGTTCGGGGCGATCCCGTCATCGAGCCAGTGCGCCACCAGCGCCGGCTCGGCTTCCCCGCCGGCACGCTGAAGATCACTGAGACCGAGCAGTTTCGCCGCCGTACGGGCATCACCGGCGCATATCCAGACCGGGGTGCGGGTGTCGTGTTCGGAGTAGTACTCGCCCAATCCTCCACCATCCGCGCGGGCATCCCGGCCGGCACGCGCAGCCGTATCAGCGGTGTCGATGTAATAGCTGATCGACCACCGCTTGAGCTTCGAGATTGTCAACATTCGCCGATCCATCCACAGACCCGGACGTTGACGCCGACTGCGCCACAACCATTCTCGCACCTTGTGCAAATGTGCCAAGAGGATTTGTGGGTGTGGTTTGAAAGTGGAGATGCAGTGAGAAGTGCTGGAGCACTGAGTGTTTAGAGCATACGAGGTGAGACGTGAAGAGACGGACTCGGCTGGGAGAGGAGGGCCGGCGGGGTGTTGATGGGATAGCGAAGGGCTTTGATAGCAGCGTCAGGCGATGCGTTCGATGGAGTCGAGTTCGGCCGCGATGTGGTCGCGCGCAATCTCGGCGTCGTAATGAGCCTGCATGTTGATGAAGAACATCTCGCTCAACCCTAGGGCGCGGGAGAGTCGCAGGGCGGTGTCGGCGCTGATTCCGCGCTTGCCGTGCACGATCTCGTTGATGCGTCGCGGCGGGACATCGATCACCTTGGCGATCCGGTACTGCGAGATGCCCATCGGTTCGAGAAACTCGGTCAAGAGGATCTCGCCAGGGTGGGTGGGGGCGAAGTCTGGCATCGGAGTGTCCTTCCTAGTGATAGTCGACCAGCTCGACATTGCCTGCCCCACTGGCGCTCCAGGTGAAGCAGATGCGCCATTGGTCGTTGACGCGGACGCTGTACTGCCCTGCCCGGTCGCCGGTCAGCTTTTCCAGCCGATTCCCAGGCGGCACCCGAAGGTCATTGATGCTCTCAGCGGCATTGATGAGGACGAGTTTGTTGTAGGCGAGCCTGCTGAGTTCGGGACTGAGTTTCTTGACGTGGCGGCGATTCCAGATCGCCTCGGCATTCTTGTTCCGAAACGATCGGATCACCAACCCATGATAACGCTCTACGTTATTAACGGCAAGCGTTATGCGTTCTCCGCCGCGAAAACAGCGGGGGAACCACTCGATGAGTGGGCTTACAGTTGTGTAATACCACTCCACACCAGGGGATCTCATGACAAATCCACAACCATCAGGACGTATCGAGAACAACCCGTATGCCGGCAGGCCCATCAACGGGAGGCTGTTGCTCACCATCAGTGAGGCCGCCAAGGCGCTCCGCATCTCCCGGTCATCGCTCTACCGCCTGTTTGTCGGCGGCGAGCTGGCCTGGGTGCAGATCGGCGGCTCGCGCCGCGTGACCTCGGCTGAAATTCACCGGTTCATTGCCGCGCATACCGAAGCCGCCTCCTAGCTCCGCTCATGACTGAGCGTCGCCAACTACCACCCCAAATCCGCCGCGTTGAACTCGCTCGACGCGCGGGAAGCAAGCCGGTGGTGCGCTACCAGCTGACCGTCGACACCGGAATCGTCGACGGCCGGCGCAAGCAGCTGCGCCGCCGCTACAACACCGAGAAGGAAGCCCGCGCTGCGCTGGCCGAGATTCAGGGGCAGGTCAATACCGGGGCCTACGTACAGCCATCGACCCTGACCGTCGAACAGGCATGTGCAGACTGGCAGCAGTCTCGACACAAGATCCGGCCGACAACCGCCGCGGGCTATGAGTATGTCCTCCAACCGATCCGGAGCGAGTTGGGCGACCTCGCCGTCCAGGATGTCACCCGCCGGCATCTGGACGACTTGATTGTCCAACTGCGTGCTGGAACTCTCATGCGTCCCAACGGGAAGCCGCGCAAGCCGTGGAGCGCGCGATCGTGCAACTACATGGTCGGAGCGTTCTCCCAGGTGCTCGGGCAGCTGGTCGCGGAGGGCCGATTGACGAGGAATGTCGCGGCCTTGGTCGACCGGGTACCAGGGAAGGCTCGGACGTTCGAGACGTTCACCGTCGAGCAGGTTCAGAAGGTCCTGCACGGCATCGCGGCCGACCGCAACCGACATGCTTGGCACCTCGCCCTCGCCGGACTGCGGCGCGGGGAGATCGCCGGATTGCGCTGGGCTGATGTCGACCTCGGCAAGCGCACAGTCCGGATCGAGAAGACGCGGGTGGACGTCGGCGGCCGGGCGCTCGATCAGGACGAGCCGAAGACGGCCTCGGCCGGCCGGCTCCTTCCACTCCCCGACGCTCTACTGGCTGAACTCGTCGCCGCAAAAGCACGCCAAACAGCCGAGCGACTGGCGTTGGGCGAGGCATATGCCGCCATGGGGTACGTCGTCTGCAATGAGGCTGGCGAGCCGTATCACCCGTCGACGATGTCGACCATGTGGCAGTCGGCCATCAAGAACCTCGACGTGCCGCAGATCCGTCTACACGACGCCCGGCATACCTGTGCCACCCTCATGCACCTGCAGGGTGTACCCATCGCACTGGTCGCCGCATGGCTCGGCCACGCCGACATCTCGTTCACCATGCGCACGTACGTGCACGCCCAGGCCGACGCTCTGGAACTCGCCGCTCGAAGTTTTGCCACGCGATCAACGACCGCTGAGCGCTGATGCCCTCAGCAACGGGTGCACGGCGCGACCCTCAACGCCTGAAGCGAAACACTGACAGCATGTCGCGACTCTCGTCCCCTCATCGATGGGCATAGCGTCGATCCCCATGGTGGATATGCAAGGGCCGGAGCCGTCGCTGTCGTCAACTGCTCGCGGGCCAACAGCAGCTGACTTGAAGCCTGGATCAGCAGGATGGCGGGTGAATGTCGCTATGTGCGCCCATCAGTTTTTCGGGCTGATTCAAGACCCCGAGATTGCGTCTGCAATTGGCAAGCCCAATCCACCGGCCGCTCCCGACGGCAGCCCAGCGAACACCACAGCGCTCGAACCTTGGTCAGTCGCCGACTTCTCCAGATATCTTTCGACCCTCGGCCTACCCGGAGCAGGCCAGGTCATCAACGTCCACCAAATCGTCAGTGCGATGGAACGCGTAGGGCTCTTACTACCGTTCGGTTGGGACTCGCGGCTTCCAATCATGGGACAGCGTTACATCGCCCAAGGCGGTGCTTCGAAGGGACAACTGGGAGGGAATCTTTGGCTCTCTTTGATATTTGGTGCAGAGCTGATAATCCCCAGCTACAACGCTGTGACGGTACAGCTGGCCGGCAATGACCGAGATGGCAATCCGGTCGACTCCTGGGGCACAGGGCTCGTCATCGATCACCAACACGTAATCACGAACAAACATGTTGTTACTGCGCTTGTAGGCGCCGGCGGTGCGCTCTCCGTTCATCCATCACGCAACCAGGGCGATGTGGAGAGTGTGGCAGGGTCTGTCGTTGCCGTTCCCCATCCGACGCTCGATGTCGCTGTCATCAAATTCGATTTGCCTGAAGGAAAGCTCATTCCCCGTGTTCCTGGTATCGGGTTTCGTGATCCTGATTGGGCCGACGAGGTCTACGTGTTCGGATATCCCCGGGTACCGATGACGGCAGATATGGCAATCACGGTGCAGAGAGGTGAAGTGGTAAACCCAGCCGCCGAAACCATCCCCGATCGGCAGAAGATATTTTTGTACTCAGCTATTGCACGGCCGGGTAACAGCGGTGGCCCTATTGTCGCCCAGGACGGACGTGTCATTGGGCTCGTCGTCGAAGACAGTGCGCCCTGCCTACGTGCGGGAGCGTCGGGAGACGACCCGCCGCCCCTCTCATCCGAACAGCAGCTGGGCCATCTTGCGGACGAGGTAGCAGAACTGAAGGCCAAAGCGTTCGCTCCGTCGTTCTATCGGGGCATTCCATCAAGCGAGATCGTGCGCGCATTGGACGATCTCAGGTTCGGAGGGATCATCGATATGGATACACCCCTCTGAGCGGCGCGTGGCTTTGCTGTGCGGTCGGCTCCCGCCGAAGTCTGATCTCTTCGCACATGCGTGCGGTGACAACTTTCCGCCGCCTGTGACAATCTGTGACAATTTCCGGTTCGTCGAACGTTCGTGCGATCCACCGAGAACAAGAAAGACCAGCTCAAGGCTGGTCTTTTTGTCGGGCTGACAGGATTTGAACCTGCGACCACTTGACCCCCAGTCAAGTGCGCTACCAAGCTGCGCCACAGCCCGCGTGCCGGTAAACAACACCGGCAGCAGGTCGAAAGCCTACAACAGCAGGGCCCTCAGATCCCAACCGCCTAACTGCGCGTCGGGCCGTCATCACTTGATGACGCCCCAAAAAGACAAGCGCCGACTGCGCGTCGGCGAGACAAGATGCGGGTAACACCCCGGGGTGACTACCGAAGCGACCGATGACACTCCCCTGTGGCTGTTCGCCGACCAACTCGGTCCGGCCGTCCACGGCGGCGAGCACGCCCACCGCGAGGTTCTCCTGATCGAAGCGACGTCAGCGCTGCGCCGCCGCCGCTACCACCGCCAGAAACTTCACCTTGTCCTGTCGGCCCTGCGGCACGCCGACGCAGACCTCGGCGACCGCGCCACCCTGATGGCCGCGGACACCTACACCGACGCCCTCGAACGCTACGGCCGCCCAGTCCTGGTCCACGAACCGACGTCCCACGCTGCCGAAGAATTCGTGCAGAAGCTGCGTAAGACAGGCCTCGTCGCCGACATTCTGCCGACACCGACCTTCGCGCTGTCCAAGTCCGATTTCGCCGCCTGGGCCGGGCAGCGCACCAAGTTCCGGATGGAGGACTTCTACCGCGACCAACGTCGCCGCTTCGACGTGCTGATGGACGGCTCCGAACCGGTCGGCGGCAGATGGAACTATGACTCCGAGAACCGCGAATCGCCACCGAAGAAGCAGAAGACTCTTGGTACGCCAAAGCCGTACCAACCGTGCGAGGACGATATCGACGCGAGGGTCCGCGCGGACCTTGATCGGATGGGCATCGACACCGTCGGCAACGACGGACCGCGCCTGTTCGCCGTCACTCACACCGAAGCCCAGCGCGCGCTCACCCGCTTTCTGGAGCACCGCCTCGCCGACTTCGGCAGATACGAGGACGCGATCATGGGCGCCGACTGGTCGATGGCCCACTCACTGCTGTCGGTTCCGTTGAATCTTGGTGTGCTGCATCCCCTGGAGGCCGTACACGCCGCGGAAAAGACCTACCGAGAGGGCCGCGCCCCGCTGCCTGCCGTCGAGGGGTTCATCCGCCAGATCCTCGGTTGGCGCGAATACATGTGGCATCTGTACTGGCACTTCGGTTGCGACTACGAACACAACAACTCATTGAATGCACACAGGCAGTTGCCCGATTGGTGGGCGGATCTCGACGCCGATGCGGTGGACGCAGAATGCCTACGGTCAGCCCTGCAGGGAGTGCGCGATCGCGGCTGGACCCACCACATCCAGCGGTTGATGGTGCTCGGAAACTTCGCATTGCACCGTGGCTATGACCCCGCAGAGCTGACGGAATGGTTCGCCGCCGTCTACGTCGACGGCTTCCGGTGGGTGATGCCCACCAACGTGATCGGGATGAGCCAGCACGCCGACGGCGGCAAGCTCGCCACCAAACCCTACGCATCCGGCGGCGCATACATCAACAAGATGAGTGATCACTGCGGCGACTGCGCATACGACCCGAAGAAGCGGCTCGGGGATGACGCCTGCCCCTTCGCTGCCGGGTACTGGACGTTCGTGCATCGCAACGAAGATCTACTGGCGAAGAACAACCGGACGCAACGGGCGGTGTCATCGATGCACCGCCTCAAGGATCTCGATGCCGTCCTGGAACAGGAAGCGGCCCGCGACCAGTTCTAGATCGTCACCAGCCGGTACAACCCGATCAGTCCCACTACCACGATGATCGCCCGCAGCGCACCCGGCGAGAGCCGGCGACCGTACCGGGCACCGAGCCAGCCCCCGATCAGCGAGCCGATGGCGATCAGACCCGCTGCGGCCCAGCTGATCCGGTCGAACGCCACCAGCGTGTAGGCGGCGGCGGCCACCACGTTGACCACCAGCGACAGCAGATTCTTGGCCGCGTTCATCCGCTGCATGGATTCGGGCAGCATCGCGCCCATCATCCCGATCAGCAGGATCCCCTGCGCCGCGGTGAAATAACCGCCATAAATGCCGACCGCGAACGTGCCGAACACCAACGCGGCCATCCGTCCGGGCGTCACATGCTCAGCCGAGCGACCCGCGTCGTCGGCGCGCTTGCGTGCCCAGGTCTGGATACGGGGGCCGATCAACACCAGAATCAGCGCCAGGATCAACAACACCGGCACGATCTGCGTGAACACCTTCTCGGGCAGGTGCAGCAGCAGCCACGCCCCGACACCCGCACCGACCAGCGACGCCGGAATCTGCCAGCGCAGCCGATTCCACTGACCGCGCAGCTCCGCCCGATAGCCCCAGGTGCCGGAAACGCCACCGGCCACCAGACCGACCGCGTTGGACATCGTGGAGACCACCGGCGGATAGCCGAGCGCGACCAGCGTCGGGAAGGTGATCAGAGTTCCAGAGCCGACGACCGCATTGATGGCGCCGGCGCCCACACCGGCCAGCGCGATCAGGATCATGTGCGCAACAGACACCCGGGGCACCCTACCCGTGCGGCTCGGGCGTGCTCGTCACCGCTGAGCGGTCGGGAGCACGCCGAAATCACCGGCGCGGAGCGCCGCGCTTCTCTCGCACCCGGACGTTGATTCGGATCGGGCTGCCCTCGAAGCCGAATGTCTCACGCAGGCGCCGTTCCAGGAACCGTCGATACCCGGCTTCCAGGAAGCCGGTGGTGAACAGCACGAAGGTCGGCGGCCGGTTGGTCGCCTGCGTGGCGAACAGGATGCGCGGCTGCTTGCCGCCCCGCACCGGCGGCGGTGTCGCCGCGACGACCTCTTTGAGGAAGTTGTTGAGCTGTCCCGTCGTGATCCGCTTGTCCCACGAAGCCAGCGCACCCTCGAGTGCGGGCACCAGTTTCTGCACCGCACGACCAGTCTTCGCCGAGATGTTCACCCGCGACGCCCATTGAAGCTGCGCCAGTTCCCGATCGATCTCACGTTCCAACTCGTAGCGCCGATCCTCGTCGACCAGATCCCACTTGTTGAACACCATCACCAGCGCACGGCCGGCCTCGATCACAATCGAGAACACCCGTTGATCCTGTTCGGTCAACGGCACGGACGCATCGATCAGCACCAGCACCACTTCGGCGGCATCGATCGCGCCATGGGTGCGAACCGAGGCATAGAACTCGTGCCCACTGGCCTGGCCGACCTTGCGGCGCAACCCCGCGGTATCGACGAAACGCCAAACCTTGCCGTCCAATTCGATCAGTGAGTCCACCGGGTCGACGGTGGTGCCAGCCACGTCATGCACCACTGAGCGCTCTTCGTCAGCCAGCCGGTTCAGCAGCGAGCTCTTGCCGACGTTCGGTTTACCGACCAGAGCGACGCGTCGCGGCCCGCCGGTACCGCCGCCGGTCACCTCCGACAACGTCGGCAGATCCTCGATCACCCGGTCCAGCAGATCGGCCACCCCGCGGCCGTGGATGGCGCTGATGGGATACGGCTCACCAAGCCCGAGAGACCACAGGGCGGCGGCGTCAGCCTCACCACGCTCACCGTCAACTTTGTTGGCTGCCAAGAACACTGGTTTACCCGAGCGCTGCAATACCTTGGCGGCGGCCTCATCGGCAGCTGTCGCACCGACGATGGCGTCGACCACCAGGATGATCGCGTCGGCCGTCCGCATCGCCACCGATGCCTGCTCGGCGACCAGGCCCTGCAGACCCTTGGCGTCGGGTTCCCAACCACCGGTGTCCTGCACCATGAACCGGCGCCCGGTCCACAACGCGTCGTAGGACACCCGGTCTCGGGTGACGCCGGGCAGGTCCTGCACCACCGCTTCGCGACGGCCCAGGATCCGGTTCACCAACGTCGACTTGCCCACATTGGGCCGACCTACGACGGCGACCACCGGTGGCGGTCCGCTGAACTTCTCGTCGTCGTCAACGGAGTCGGGATCGCCTACCTCCCACTCACTTTCGTCTTCCCAGGTGCCATCAGTGCTGTCAGTCATCGCACGGCCCCACTGCGTTGCTGGACCAGGTCCAGCAGGTGGTGAATCACTTCTGCCTCGGTCATCTCGCTGGTGTCGACCACCAGCGCATCATCAGCCGCCCGCAGCGGGGATACCGCCCGGGTGGAATCCAAGTGGTCGCGGCGCCGCACATCGGCGAGCACCGCCTCGAAATCGCCGGGCAATCCGGCTGCCACGTTCTGGTCATTGCGCCGCTTGGCGCGGGTCTCGGCCGACGCGGTGAGGAAGATCTTCACATCGGCATGCGGCAACACGACCGTCCCGATGTCGCGCCCCTCGACCACCACATCGCTTCCACCGGAAGCCAATTCGCGTTGCATGTCGACCAGCCGGGTGCGAATCGCGGGGACCGCCGACACCGCCGACACCGCCTTGGTGACCGCGTCACCCCGGATCTCCGCCGAAACGTCCTCACCGGCAAGGAAAGCCCGGTCCTCATCGGGATCGTGCCCCACCGTCACCGCCGCATCGAGGTCAGCGATGGCCCTGGCGTCGCCGAGGTCGATCCCGGCGCGCAGCACCGCCAGCGTGACGATCCGGTACATCGCACCGGTATCTAGGTAACGCGCCGACATGGCACGGGCCAGGCCGCGGGATACCGATGATTTACCGGTGCCCGCCGGCCCGTCGATCGCGACAACCGTCACATGCCCACCGCCTTGTACAAGTCGCCGATCTCCTTCTTCGTCAACCCACGCAGGCTGCCCGGCCGCTGATCCCCCAACGACACTTCACCGATATCGGTGCGTACCAACGCTTCCACCGGAAAGCCCACCTGGGCGAACAGTCGACGGACGATCCGGTTGCGGCCCTCGTGCAGGGTGACCCGCACCAAGGTGCGCCCCGGGATGGTGTCGATCATCGCGAAGTCGTCGACATGCACGATGCCGTCTTCGAGTTCGATGCCGTCCCTGAGCTTCTTGCCGAGCCCACGGGGCACATGTCCGAGCACGGTGGCCTGATACGTCTTGGGTACCTCGTAGGACGGATGCATCAACCGGTGCGCCAACTCACCGTCGTTGGTCAGCAGGATCAGACCTTCGGTATCGGCATCGAGGCGTCCGACGTGAAACAGCTTCTTATTGCCGCGAACTCGGTGCTCGACCAGATCCCCGATACATGGTCGGCCCTTCTCGTCGGACATCGTCGAGAGCATGCCCAGCGGTTTGTTCAGCGCCAAATACACCAGCGTGTCGTCGAAACGGACCTTCGCGCCGTCGACGCGGATCTCCGAGTTCTCCGGATCGACGCGCCTGCCGAGCTCGACGACAATCTGGCCGTCGACCTCCACCCGGCCGTCGAGGATCATCTTCTCGGCAACGCGTCGCGATGCAATTCCGGCCTGTGACAACACTTTCTGCAGGCGGACGCCTTCGGAATTTGGGTCCGTCATATCAATCCTGGTCTACATCGAAGGAGGGCTGGCCAACCGCTGCGGCGGGACCAGTATTGAGCTTCATGAAACGTGGCTCCGTATCCAAGGTTTCAGACAAATCGTCGATCGAGTCGACATCGGGCAGCAGCGGCGCGATATCGGGTAGATCGGCCAACGACGACAACCCGAGCCGTTCCAAGAACAGTTCCGTGGTGGCGAACATCACCGCGCCGGTGTCGGGATCGGTGCCGGACTCGGTGAGCAGCCCGCGGGCCAGCAGAGTGCGGATGACCGCGTCGACGTTCACCCCACGCACCGCGCTGACGCGGGCCCGGGTGACCGGCTGCCGATAGGCGACCACCGCCAGGGTCTCCAACGCTGCGCGGGTCAGCTTGGAGCGTGACCCGTCGAGCAGCAGACGTTCGACATACGGCGCGAACTGGGCCCTGGTGTACATCCGCCAGCCGCCGCCGGCTTCCCGTAAATCGATGCCGCTGCCGCGCTCGCTGAGCTCCTGTGCCATCAGCGCAAGCTTCGCCGTGATCCGGTAGACCGGCTGGTCAATTGCCGTCGCCAGGGCATCAGCGGGTACAGGAGTATCGACCACCAATAGCAGCGCCTCGAGCACCCGGCCCAGTTCGTCGTAGTCGAGCTCCTGGACCTCGACACCCAGATCGACACCGTCATCGATGCCGGGGATCTGATCGGTCATGGTTGATTTCGCACTTCCACCGACTCTGCTTCTTCCAGTTGTTCGTTGTCCGGACTGTCTCCGGTCCACGAAACCTGGAGCACACCAAGCGGCTCTGATTGGTCGAATGCTACCGCCCTGGCCCGGTACAGCTCTAATAGCGCAAGAAAGCGCCCCACGATCTCATAGGAACTGGAGCAGTTCGCGACGATCTCCGAGAACGACGCCCACTGCCCGGCACCGCGGCCTTCCAGGAGCTCAAGGACCTGGACGGCCAGTTCAGCCACCGATACCACCGGGTTGTGCAGGTGCTCGACGCCCACCGTCGGCACCGGCCGCGGGGTGAACGCCGCGGCGGCAATCTGAGCGAACTCGTCAACACCGACACCGAGCATCACCTCGGGCAGCAGCTCGGTGAACCGATCCTCCAGCGACGCTGCGCGCGGATAGCTGCGCAGCGCGGCCGCTTCCAGCTCGGCGAACATCTGCGCGACATGCTTGAACGCTCGATATTGCAGCAACCGGGCGAACAACAGGTCCCGCACTTCCAGCAGTGCCAGGTCCTCGTCGTCCTCGACCACGCCGGCCGGCAGCAGGCGGGCCGCTTTGAGGTCGAGCAGGGTGGCAGCGACCACGAGGAACGTGGTGGTCTCCTCCAGCTCGAGTTGCCGGCCGATGTCCTTGGTGTAGGCGATGAAGTCGTCGGTCACCGTATGCAGCGCGACCTCGGTGACATCGAGTCGGTGCGCGAAGATCAGTTGCAGC
This sequence comes from Mycolicibacterium komossense, assembly GCF_025822605.1. Classification (GTDB taxonomy): domain Bacteria; phylum Actinomycetota; class Actinomycetes; order Mycobacteriales; family Mycobacteriaceae; genus Mycobacterium; species Mycobacterium komossense. Next base: position 18,437 of record NZ_JACKTY010000042.1, read on the forward strand.
AGCAGGTCGAACGGGCCCTCGAAATTGCTCAGCCGAACCTGGAAGCCTGCCTGCGCAGCCCCGTCGACCTCAGCGTCCGCCGGCGATTCCGGCCCGCTCACGTGCCGAAGCGGTCGATGACCTCACGGGCCAGCGAGCGGTAAGCCTGTGCGCCACCGGATTTCGGTGCCCAGGTGGTGATGGGTTCGCCGGCGACGCTGGTTTCAGGGAAGCGGACGGTACGGGTGATGACGGTGTCGAACACCAGGTCACCGAAGCGTTCCAGGACGCGGGCCATCACTTCGCGGGCATTCACCGTGCGGGTGTCGAACCGGGTGATCAGGATGCCGCTGATGGACAGCCGCGGGTTGAGCCGGTCGCGGACCTTGTCGACGGTGTCAGTGAGCAACGCCAGGCCGCGCAGAGAGAAGTACTCGCACTCGGTCGGAATGATGACGCCGTCCGCGCAGGCCAACCCGTTGACAGTCAGCAGCCCCAGCGAGGGCTGGCAGTCGATCAGGACGTAGTCGTAACGGTCCAGCACCGGATACAGCGCACGGTTGAGCGACTGCTCTCGACCGACTTCGTTGACCAGCTGAATCTCCGCGGCGGACAGGTCGATATTGCTGGGCACCAGGTCGAGCCCGTTGACCCGGGTTTTGATCAGCACCTGGTCTATCGACACCCGAGGCTCGACCAGCAGGTTGTGCACGGTCTGCTCGAGCTCGTAGTGCGGGACGCCCAACCCGGCCGACAACGCGCCCTGCGGATCCAGGTCGACCAGCAGCACCCGTCGCCCGTATTCGGCCAGCGCGGCACCCAGGTTGATCGTGGACGTCGTCTTGCCGACGCCGCCCTTCTGGTTGCACATCGCGATGACCTTGGCGGGCCCGTGCCGGTCCAGCGGCTTGGGTTCGGGGATGCGCCGAGGAGGACGGCCGGTCAGCCCGACCTGAACGTTCTCGTCTGCCTCATCGGTCACGTCAGCCGTCTTTCTGCGTCGATGACCCCCACGGCGAACATTCCGCGAAGTTTAACGTGCTGAGCAGGACAGGAGGGCCAGACCCGCAGGCGACTTGCGCCAACGCAGACCGACCTAGGCTGGAACTCATGAGTCTGCGTCGACGTGTCCCGTTCCTTCGGTGGTCGTTCCTACGTCTGGCCCTGGGTGCCCGCAACATCACCAGAACCGGTCAGATCGGCGACGGCCGGGAGGCCGCCGCCGTCGAATACGTCCTGGAGAACGCTCGCCCGGGAGACGTCGACGACGTTCTGGCGACCATCGACAGGTTCGCCTACGAAGAGTCGTTCCTGATCAACGTCGGCGACGAGAAGGGCGCGCTGCTCGACGCAGCGGTCCGCCGGGCAGCCCCCACGCTGGCCCTGGAACTGGGCACATACTGCGGGTATAGCGCGCTACGCATCGCCAGAGCCGCCCCCGACGCCCGCGTCGTCTCCGTCGAACTCGCGCCGGCCAACGCCGACAACGCGCGCCGGATCTGGGCCCATGCCGGGGTCGATGACCGCGTCACCTGCGTGGTGGGCACCCTTGGCGATGGCGGCGCGACGCTCGACGAGCTGGCCGACCTCTACGAGCTGGCACCTGGCGGCCTGGACTTCATTTTTCTCGATCATGACAAGGACGCCTACCTCAGCGATCTGCTGAGCATTCTGGACCGCGGCTGGCTTCACCCGGGGTCGATCGTCGTCGCCGATAACGTCGGATTGCCGGGCGCGCCGAAATACCGGGCCTACATGCGCGAGCAGCAGGGTGGCAGGTGGCAGACCGTCGAGCACAAGACCCACGCCGAGTATCAGACGCTGGTGCCGGACCTGGTGCTGGAGTCGGAGCTGCTACTCACCTAGCGCGCACGAGGGTGCGCGCCGGCCCACACCTCGCGCAGCGCCGTCACCGTGACCAGGGTGTAGATCTGCGTCGTCGTCACCGATGCGTGCCCGAGTAACTCCTGCACGACGCGGACGTCCGCCCCGCCGTCGAGCAGGTGCGTCGCAAACGAGTGCCGCAATGTATGCGGCGAGACATCACGGGTGATGCCCGCCTGCTGGGCGGCATCATGCAGCACCTGCCAGGCGCTCTGGCGTGACAACTGACCGCCGCGTGCATTGAGAAAGATCGCTGGGGTGCCGCGGCCGCGCCGGGCCAGCTCGGGTCGGCCGCGCACGAAATACGCCTCCAGCGCCGAGACCGCGGGGCGGCCGATCGGCACCAGTCGCTGCTTGCCGCCCTTTCCGCGCAACAGCACCGACCGTGCTTCGGTGTCGATGTCGTCGACGTCCAACCCGACGGCCTCGGAGATCCGGGCACCCGTCGAATACAACAGCTCGAGCAGCGCTCGGTTGCGCAGCGTCAGCGGCCCGTCGGTCGGGCTGTCGCCGCCGGCGGCTTCGAGCAGCGCCAACACTTCGTCCAGGGTCAAGCTCTTGGGCAGCCGCCGGCTGGGCGTGGGTGGCTTGACCGCACTGGCCACGTCGACCGTGGTGATTCCTTCCGCCGCGGCGAACCGGTGTAAGCCACGCACAGCGATCACCGCCCGCGCGGCCGACACTGCCGAGAGCGGAGTGGCCCCGGTATCGGGATCGCCACGGCGCAGGGCCACCAGGAATTCGCTGACATCGGTCTCGGTGACCTTGGTCAGGTCATCCACCCCCCGCAGCGTCAGGTACTCGGAGTAGCGTCGCAGATCGCGCCGATACGAGCTCAAAGTGTTGGCCGCCACGCCGCGTTCGATCGTCAGGTGGTCGAGGTACCCCTGCAGCTGCCCGTCGAGTGCCGGGCGAAATGTGGTCACCGTTCGGCTCGGAGGCGGGCCGCGAACCGGGTCGGCTTGTCCACCCACGGCGCATCCACCGGACGGGTCTCACCGACCCCCTGCGACACCGCGTAGGCGGCCAGAATGCCCGCCACCGCAAGCGCATTGACGATCTCACCGGCGAACACCATCTGGACCGCGTCGGCCAGCGGGAATCGACGCGTCGTCATGTCTGCTTCCTCGTCGTGCGACTCGGGGCGGCCGATATCGGTCAGCCCGGTCGCCAGGTAGACCCGCACGCTCTCGTCGCTGAAGCCCGGAGTGGAGTCCAGATCGGCGAGTACCCGCCAATGCTGGGCAGACAACCCGACTTCCTCCTCGAGTTCCCTGGCCGCAGTCAGATGCGGTGCCTCACCGTCGATGTCGAGCAGTCCGGCGGGCAGCTCCCACAACCGCCGACCCAGCGGATGCCGGTACTGGTAGACCAGCACGACATTGCCGTCGTCGTCCAGGGCGACGATCGCCACCGCGCCGAAGTGTTCAACAACCTCACGGCGCGCGGTCCGACCGCCGGGCATCAGCACTTCGTCGGCGCGCAGCGCGAAGATCTTGCCGGTGTAGACCGTCTGGCTCTCGACCGTCTCGAAAACGTGGTCAGCCACGGGCTGCGGGCTCTTGGATCTGCTGCCCGGGCTCGTGTTCGGCGCCGTTGGACGTGGCCGCACTTGTCTCTGCGCTTGTTTTCGTGTTGGTTTCTGTGCTTGTTTCCAACGGCAGCCGCTCCCCCGCCTTGTACTCGATGGCTGCACCGATGAAAGCGGCGAACAGGGGGTGCGGCCGGGTCGGCCGGCTCTTGAGTTCGGGATGGGCCTGGGTACCGACCAGAAACGGGTGGACATCGGCGGGATATTCGACGAACTCCACCAGGTGGCCGTCCGGTGAGGTGCCAGAGAGCTTCAGCCCACTCTCGGCGATCTTGGCCCGGTAGTCGTTGTTGACCTCGTAGCGGTGCCGGTGCCGCTCAGAGACATCGGTCGCGCCATAGGCTTGGGCCACAAGGGAATTCGCTTCCAGCACAGCTGGGTAGGCACCGAGACGCATGGTCCCACCGAGGTCCGCCTCACCGGCGACGATGCTCTCCTGATCGGCCATCGTCGAGATCACGGGGTCGGGGGTGTCGGGATCGAATTCCGCCGAACTCGCCTCGGTCAGCCCCACCGAGCGCGCCGCCTCTATGACGATGCACTGCAGCCCCAGACACAGGCCCAGTAGGGGCAAGCCGCGGTTGCGGGCGTAGCGGATGGCGCCGATCTTGCCCTCGATGCCGCGGATACCGAACCCGCCGGGGATCAGCACGCCGTGCACGTCGCCGAGCAAGGCCGCCGCGCGCAGCTCTGTTTCGCAGTCATCGGAGGCCACCCACCGCATCTCGACCTTGGTGCGGTGCTTGAACCCGCCGGCCCGCAACGCCTCGGCCACCGACAGGTAGGCGTCGGACAGGTCGATGTACTTGCCCACCAGTGCGATTCGCACTGTCTCCTGCGGCTCGTGCACGCGGCTCAGCAGGTCGTTCCATTGCGTCCAGTCGACGTCGCGGAACGGCAGGTTGAGCCGGCGCACCACATACGCGTCGAGTTCTTCGCGGTGCAGCACCTTGGGAATGTCGTAGATCGACGGCGCGTCCGGCGTGGAGATCACCCCGTCGATATCGACGTCACACATCAGGGCGATCTTGTTCTTCATCGGTTCGGGCACGTCGCGGTCACAACGCAGGATCAACGCATCGGGGCTAATACCGATGCTCCGCAACGCCGCCACCGAGTGCTGCGTCGGCTTGGTCTTCAACTCACCCGAGGGCTTGAGATAGGGCACCAGCGACACGTGCAGGAAGAAACAGTTCTCCCGGCCCACCTCGTGGCGGACCTGGCGCGCGGCCTCGAGGAACGGCAACGACTCGATATCGCCGACGGTCCCACCGATCTCGGTGATGACGACATCGGGTCGGGTGCCGTTGGCGTCCGGTGTCGACATCGCCAGGATCCGGCTCTTGATCTCGTCGGTGATGTGCGGGATGACCTGCACGGTGTCTCCGAGGTATTCACCGCGGCGCTCTTTGGCGATGACCGTGGAGTACACCTGGCCGGTGGTCACGTTGGCCGAGCCCGACAGGTTGCGGTCCAGGAAGCGTTCGTAATGCCCGACGTCGAGGTCGGTTTCGGCGCCGTCCTCGGTGACGAAGACCTCACCGTGCTGGAACGGGTTCATCGTCCCGGGATCCACGTTCAGGTACGGGTCGAGTTTCTGCATCGTCACGGCGAGACCGCGTGCGGTGAGCAATTGCCCCAGACTGCTGGCGGTCAATCCCTTACCGAGCGAGGAAACAACGCCGCCGCTGACAAATATATGTTTCGTCGCAGTCTGCGGATGCTTCCGTAACGGATTCGATCGACCGGACAAGAGCAACCTCCGTGGCACAGGAGCAGGACTTATTTTCCAGGCTTGGAAACGAGCTCGGGGCCTGCTGACCCACGGAAATTCACCCTAACACCGACACCGACAAGAAGTCGCTGCCGCGCCGACGCTACTGCGCGACCGTGACCGCCGTCGCACCCTGACCGACGCCGTACTGCCCGGGGCGTCCGCCGTTGATCAGTTCCTGCAGACCGAGCGCGGCGGTGATTCGACCGGACTCCGCGCCGACGTCGTCCACAGTGGTGACGGCCGACGACAGGCCGGCATCGGAGCGGATGACCGCGACCGCAGCGGTACCGGTGGCGGACCCATCGCGGCCTCCGACGAGGGTTCCCGAACCGTGCGGTGCCAGGCCCGCCGCAAAACGGGCCACCGTGGCGCCCTGATTGCCAGCACCGTCACCCAGGCCGCCGCCGGTGACGATGATCGCGGTGTTCGCCGGTGCCAGGTTGTCCTTGTCGTAGGACAGGAAGCCGGTGTCGCGTAGCGCAGCAAGGACCGTCTGCCGTTGGGTTTCGTCAACCGACGGGATCGCCGGATCGCGGTTGGCCAGCAGGGCGATACCCAGCAGATCGCCGGCCTGCGATCCCTGATCGACCTGCGTGGTGCTCAACTGGGTGCCCGCCGGCACGATCGAAGAGTTGACCACCGAGCGCAGCTTCTCCGCCGAGTTGGCGTCGACGAACTCCTGGGTCAGCCCCAGAGTGCCGGTGATGGTGCCGCCGGCCTGTCCTACGATCCTGGTGACGGCAGCGACGTCGTCGTCACTGGCGTCCGGGGTCCGGAACAACACCACCGACTTGTCGGTGAGCACGCCACGGACCACGCGCCCAGAGATCTGGGTGTCGAAGTCGTTGGCCGCACTGAGCTTTTCGTTGAGACCGTTCTTGTCGTCGGTCAACGAGTTGATCTGATTCTGCAGATCGCGCTTCTCGTCACGCAGCCCCGACAACAGGGTGTCGGACAGTAGACCTGACCCCAGTACGACGCCGATCGCGAGCGCGAGAAATACCGCGGTCAGCGAAATGGCATGCTGGCGAAGGGATATCACAGTGTCATCTCCCGATCATCGCAAAATTCGGTCACCAAGGCGGGTTAGGTGACCCAGCCCTGGACCAGCAGGGTGAAGCGGTTCCAGTACTGGACTATCCAGTCGATGACGACGGTATCGGTGCGAGATACCCAGAGCGCCACGATGATTGCGATGAGCATGGCGATCACCAGCAGAGCGATCGAGCCGCCGGAGATCCGGCTGCGGTAGAGCGTGGCGACTGCCTTGGCGTCGACCACCTTCTCCCCCACCTTCAGCCGGGTGAGAAAGGTCGAGGGGGTGCTCTGCGCGCGCGAGCGATCGAAGAATTCCTCGATGTTCGCGGCATGCCCGACCGTAACGATCAGCGATGCGCCATGGTGATCGGCCAGCAGCAGCGCGAGGTCGGCCGCCGAACCTGCCGCCGGGAACGTCATCGCACCGACCCCGAGGTCCTGGATGCGTTCCAGGCCGGGGGCGTGGCCGTCGGCGTCGGCCGGCAGCACCACCTGGGCGCCGCACTTGAGCACTTCGGCCGACATCTTCTCCGGGTCCCCGACGATCAGCTGCGGCCGGTAGCCGCCCTTACGCAGGGTGTCGGCGCCGGTGCCGACGCCGATCAGGACCGGCTGGTACTCCTTGATGAACGGTTTGAGCGCTTTGAGATCCGTCTCGGCGGCCGGCCCTTCGGCCACCACCACAACGTGGCGCTTGTAAAGGTCGACGTCGACATCGGGGATGCCAATCCCGTCGATCAGCAGCGGGCTCTCGCTGCGGATGAACTCGATGGTGTTGCCGGCGAAGGCCTCCAGGTGCGACACCAGACCGCTCTTGGCGTCATGCATCATCTCGGTGATCTCGTGCTCGCTGCGCTCGGTGCCCAGTGCCAGGCGGCGGTCGCCGGCGTAGACCCCGCCGTTGTGCAGGCGCAGCTTCGCGCCTTCCTTGAGCTTCTTGAAGATCTCGGGTCCGGCCTCGTCGATCAGGGTCACGCCGTTGGCCACCAGCACCTCGGGCCCGAGGTTGGGGTAGCGCCCCGAGATCGACGGTGCGGCGTTGACTACCCCGGCGATATTGGCATCGACCAGGGCGTCCGCGGTGACACGGTCGAGATCGAGGATGTCGAGAACGACGATGTCCCCGGGCTCCACTCTGCGCAGAAGCCGGTCGATATCGCGATCGACGCGGGCGGTGCCTGTGACACCGGGCCGAGAGCTGCTGTTACGGGAGAGAAGCGTTGCCATCCTCATGGCGCCGATTCTGTCTGTGAATCCCTAGCACACCGCGGAGGCGCGCCGTAACAGGAGCCTCATTAGTCACATCTGCAACACAATTTGAGGCCTTACTGCGAAACGCGCTCTTCCTGCGCGGCATCCAGCAGTTCCCTGGCATGCGCCCGACCGGTATCGGACTCGCCCAGCCCGGCCAGCATCCGGGCGAGTTCCGCGACGCGGCTGTCATCGTCGAGCTTGCGCACCCCGCTGGCCCCGCTGCGACCGAGCGCGTCGACCACCAGATGGGTGTCGGCGTACGCCGCGACCTGCGGCAGGTGGGTGACGACGATGACCTGATGGGTGCGGGCCAGCCGGGCCAGCCGGCGCCCGATCTGCACCGCCGCACGGCCACCGACCCCGGCGTCGACCTCGTCGAACACCATCGTCGTGCCCTGAACCGAAGCCGCCAACACCACTTCGAGGGCCAGCATCACGCGCGACAGTTCGCCTCCGGAGGCGCTTTTCGTCAGCGGCAGCACCGTGACCCCACGGTGGGCGGTGAAGCCGAACTCAACCTGGTCGACACCGTGACTGCCGGCGTGGGCCTGCTCACCCGAGGACAGCGTGAGCGGTGCCGAATCGTCGGTCTGGGCGACCATCGTGCTCACCGTGATGGTGAACTCGGCATCGGCCATCGCCAGACCCGCCAGCTCCGCGGTCACCGCCTTCGCCAACGATTTCGCCGCCTTGGTCCTGGCCTTGGTCAACTCCGCGGCGGCCGCGCCGAGACGGGCGCCGAGTTCGTCGACGCGACGGGCCAGCCCGCCCAGCGCCTCCTCGGACACGTCGAGCTGCGCCAGCCGCTCCCGGGACTCGGCTGCCCACTGCAACACACCGCTGACATCGGCGGCGTACTTCCGGGTCAACGATCGCAGCTCGCCCTGACGGGCCAGTTTGGTTTCCAGCGTGCTGGCGTCGCTGGGCAGATCGTCGAGGAAACCGCCGATCTCGCGGGACACGTCATCGACGAGCGTCAGCGCGTCGGTGAGTTGGCGCCCCAGGGCCAGCAGCGCGGCATCGTCAGTCCCCTCTAGCGCCGCCTTCGCCTGCCCGATGGCATCGGACGCCGACGACGCCTCGGTGCCGCCGTCGGCGTCGTCGAGCGCCCCGGACAGCGCGCTTCGCGCGGTGGATGCCGCTTCGCGCAGTGCATCGAGTTCGGAGAGCCGGCGGATATCGGCGACCAGCGCGTCGTCTTCGCCGGGGCTTGGGTCGATGGTGTCGATCTCGTCCAACGCGAATTTGAGCCGGTCCGCTTCCTGCGCGAGCTCCCTGGCGCGGTTGGTCCGGTCGATCAGGTCCCGACGGGCGCTCTGCCAGTCCTCGCGCACGGTCCGGTACCGCTTGAGCTTGTCCTCCACCGACGCGAACCGATCCAGCGCGGCCCGCTGCTCGTCGGGCCGCATCAAGCGCAGTTGATCGTTCTGGCCGTGCAACGTCAGCAGATGGTTGGTGAATGTGCTCAACAGTTTCGCCGGCACGCTGCGTCCGCCGAGGTAGGCCCGGGACGGCCCGTCCTTACTGACCGATCGGAGTGCGATGACGCTGCCGTCGTCGTCCCGGTCGGCGCCAGAGGAGTCCAGGATCTCGTCGATCGCCGCGACATCGCCGAGTTCGCCTGTGGTGAAACGACCTTCGACGACGGCGCGCTCCGCTCCCGAACGTACCCGGTTGGCGTCGGCACGCGCGCCGCCCAACAGATGCAGACCGGTGACGACCATCGTCTTTCCGGTACCGGTCTCGCCGGTAAGTACCGTCAGCCCGCGGTCGAACTCGGCGTTTGCCGAGCTGATCGCGCCCAGGGACTCGATTCGGATCTCTGAGAGCACCGCTACTGCCCGCGCCAGCCGGTGACGGGCAGCCGGAATTTGCGCACCAGCCGGTCGGTGAACGGGGCGCTGTCGAGTCTCACCCATTTCACCGGCGTGCCGCAGCGGGTCACCTCGACCCGGCCGCCGGCGGGTACCACCATCTCGCGACGGCCGTCGCAGAACACCAGGGCGTTATGACCATTGGGTTCGATCTCGATGGCGATGGTCGCGCTGGGGTTCGTGACCATCGGTCGGGCGAACAGGGCGTGCGCATTGTTCGGCACCACAAGAATCGCTTCCAGATCGGGCCAGACCACCGGCCCACCGGAGGAAAACGCGTACGCGGTGGATCCCGTCGGAGTCGAAACCAGGACTCCGTCACAGCCGAACTCCGATACCGGTCGGCCGTCGATCTCGAGCACTACTCCGAGCACACCGAGTCGCGGTCCTTTCTCCAGGCTGGCCTCGTTCAATGCCCAACCGCGATCGATGACTTCACCATCGTGGGTGCGCACCACGACGTCAAGAGTCATGCGGGTCTCGACGCGATAATTGCCCTTGATGACGTGGTCGAGGACCGAATCGATACCGTCGGCTTCAGCCTCCGCCAGGAATCCGATGCGCCCGAGATTGACGCCGAGCACCGGGATACCCGCGTTGCGGGCCAGTTCCGCCGCACGCAGGAAGGTGCCGTCACCGCCGAGCACGATGACGAGCTCGCATCCCTGCGCGGCGTTTTCGTCGGCGTCGACGACATCGATTTCGACACCGAGGGCGCGCATATCGTCGGGCGCGAGGTGCAGCGATCCTCGGTCAACAGCCTCGGCGGACAGCACCCGTAGCGAAACACCGTTGTCGCTCAACACTTTCTCGACCCGACGGGCCACCTCGGTGGCTTCCTCGCGGCCCGTGTGCACGACGAGCAAGATGGTGCGCTCGCCGCTCACTGTGGGCCCTCGGTCACGGCTCGGCGCACAGCGGCGTCCAGCAGATCGCCCTGCAGTGCATGGCCGGTCTGGGCCTGCAACCACAGGAAGTATTCGACATTGCCCGACGGACCGGGCAGCGGGCTGGCGGTAACCCCGGCGGTCTGCCATTTCAGTTCGGCGGCCCGGCCGGCCACTGCCAGCACAGCGGCAACCCGCAGCTCGGGCTCGTGCACCACACCGCCCGAGCCGACCTGGCCCCTACCTACCTCAAACTGCGGTTTCACCATAGGAACGATATCGGCGTCCGGTGACGCGCACGCGGTCAGTGCCGGTAGAACCGTCGCCAGCGAGATGAAAGACAGGTCAGCCACGATGACGTCGACGGGGCCGCCGATGGAGTCCGGGGTGAGGTCCCGCACGTTCGTGCGCTCGATGACGACCACGCGCTCATCCGACCGCAGCGACCAAGCGAGCTGCCCGTAGCCGACGTCGACCGCCACCACTTCCCGTGCCCCCCGGTCCAACAGGACTTCGGTGAAGCCGCCGGTGGATGCCCCGGCGTCCAGACAGCGCCGACCCGTCACGTCGATGCCGAAGGTGTCCAGGGCACCGATCAATTTGTGGGCCCCCCGCGACACCCAGGACCGCTCACCATCGTCTTGAACCTTCAGCGCCGCGGTGATGGCGATGGAAGTGGCCGGTTTGGAGGCCGGCATGCCGTCGATGCTGACTCGGCCCGCACTGATGAGTTCCGCGGCCTGCTGACGAGACCGTGCCAGCCCACGCCGGACCAGCTCGGCGTCAACCCGCGCCCGCCGTGTCACGGTGTTATCAGCCCTTTTCCACCGATTCCAGCGCCTCGACCAGCACGTCGTGCGCCTCCTCGAGACGACGGGCGACCTCGTCGATGTCCATCCCGTTCAGGCCGGCTCCGTCGACGGAGGTGTCAGGAAGCGCGGCGAGCAGGCTGTCGACGTGCACGCGGATCTGTTCGGGATCGGTAGTCATGGCGCCACTCAGGCTAGCTGATCAGGCTTCGGCATCGCTGACCAGCGACCATCGCTCGAGCGCCGCCCTGGCAGTGTCGTCGCCGGCGACCACGCGGGCGGATGCGGGTTCGACGTCAGCGTCCCACAGTGCTCTGGCGGTGGCTCGCACGACGGACAATCCGTCGGCGCCGGGATCTTCGCCGGTGGACCAGACCGTGATCGCGTCGCCGTCGATTTCGATACGCCACGCCGGATGCGCCGAAACAGCTGTCGCGCCCACGTCCCCATGCAGTGCTCGCAGATCGTGGGCGAGGAATGTCGGCCGCTCGGACGGGATCGCGTGGACCACGTCACGGGCCGAGCTGACGCCGGTGAGCACCATCAGGCTCGGCAGCTCAGCGGCAATGGCCCCGGCGATGTCGGTATCCATCCGGTCGCCCACCACCAACGGGGTATGAAAATCGCCGCGGGACAACGCATCTGCCATCAGTGTCGGCGACGGCTTACCGGCAACCTGCGGCGCGGTGTCGGTTGCGGCGCGGACCGCGGCCACCATCGACCCGTTACCGGGCAGCAGGCCGCGCTCAGACGGCAACGTTCTGTCGACGTTGGTCGCCACCCACTTGGCACCGGCCCTGATGGCCAACACCGCTTCGGCAAGGTTGGCCCAACCCGTCTCGGGGGAATGGCCTTGCACGACGGCCGCCGGTTGATCGTCGAAACTCCGGACGGGTTCAAGGCCGACCGTGCTGATTTCGTTGGCCAGGGACTCGGTGCCGATGACCAGCACCCGGGAACCCGGGGGGAGTTGGTCAGCGAGCAGATGGGCACCACTCTGGGCACTGGTGACGATATCCGCGCCATCGGCCGTGAAACCAAGCCCACGTAGATGAGCCGCCACCTCGTCCGCGCTACGGGACGCATTGTTGGTGACGAACAGCGCCCTGATCGGCAGATCGGACAGCGAGTCGACGGCGCCTTCGGTGGGTTCATGTCCACGGAAGACCGTGCCGTCCAGATCGAGCAGCAGGCAATCAAATTGCTGCACAAAGGATGTCATATCAGGCAAGTTCACCGAGGCGTTCTTCGGCATCGGTGACGCCCTCGACATCGGCGCGGGCCGCATTGAGGAACCACTGCAGCGCTTCCTGGCTCCGCCCCAACGCAAGCAGTGCCTCGGCGTGCGCATAGAACAGCCTGGCCGCTGTCGAGCCGACGCGCTTCGGGTCAAGCGGCGGCGACGTCAGCACTGCAAGCGCCTGTTCCGACTGGCCCATATCCGCGCGGGCACCAGCAACGACGATGCGCAGTTCGTCAGCGTCGTCACCGGTGAGGGCCTCGGCCTCGGGAGTACGAGCCAATTCGATGGCCCGCTCCGGCCGGCCGACACCGCGCTCGCAATCCGCAATGAGCGCCAGCAGTGCTGATTTACTGCCCATTCGCCGCGCGGCCCGCAATTCGGCCAGCGCCTGGGCCCAGTCGCCGCAGCGGTAAGCCGCGATACCGACCGCTTCGCGCACAGCGGCGATCCGCCCGGAACGGGTTCGCGCCGCCTTCGCGTGAGCGAGCGCCGCCTCAGGGTCATCGTCGATCAATTCGCCAGCGGCAACCAGATGCCGAGCGATCACATCGGCGGTAGTGCGATCCAGTGTGCTCAGCTCTCGCCGCACATCCGGGGCCAATTGATTGGCCTCGATCTCCGGTGGAATGGGCGGCCCCGCCTGACGGTCACCCTGTTCGGAGTCGCGGGAGCTCGACGACTGCGGCCGACGAGGCCGGTCCGAGCCTGAGCGGGGCGGCTGCCCACCCGATCTTGCGCCGGGGCTTCCGCGATGAGGGCTGTTGTCGCGGCCCGTGCGTGGGGGCCGGCGGTCGCCGCCGCCTCTGTTTCCTGCCCCGTTTCCAGGCCTGTCGTCTACCACTGGTACCTTTCGCCCCGAATCCTTATCACAGGATACGGGCACATTGCATTGGCCCACAATTCGGCATTTCATTTGGAATTCGGAGCCAATTAAAATAGAAACACCCCCCACGGTGTGGGGGGTGTTTCTGTGTGTGTTCGGCGGTGTCCTACTTTTCCACCCGGAGGGGAAGTATCATCGGCGCTGACAG
>NZ_JACKTY010000043.1 GCF_025822605.1 Mycolicibacterium komossense
GGCTCGGAACTCGGCAGGAAACGGTTTCGGCACGAGATTGATCCTTCCAGCAAGGACGAATCCTCACAGGTCAGGAGTCAACCAAACTGGGGGCAGTCCCCTACAAGGGTGACGAGCACCCGCTGTTCGTCGTAGATGCCCGGACCCGAAGCGGACACTCCGGAGCACCCTCATTCCTGCAGAGCCGGCACTTCGCCGAAGATCCCGGGGGATCAGGTGCGATCACGCCACCGCGTGGTCGGCATCTGCACCGGCCGGGTCAACCCGGATTCGAATCTTGGATTCGTTTGGTGCATCGGTGAGCTTGACCGGTTGATCGAGGCTGAAAAGCGGGCAGAGAGGAGCACCTCATAGGCCCGGCCCTCCTAGACACACGCGGAACCCGCGACTACAGGGTCGCGTAGGTTCTTAGAGAATCAAGTCCAAGAACCTACGCAGCGTTTAACGAAAGCCGTCATGTCTCAGGATCAGAACACAGACGTTCCACCGAATCACCTCTCCATCGATCCGCGGAGCGCCTTCTATAGCGAAGAGGCGCTCCGCCGCGACGTGGGTATTCGCTTCAATGGCGTCGAGAAAACCAATGTGCACGAATACAACGTGGCCGAGGGTTGGGTGCGGGTGGAAGTCCCTACCGCCAAGGATCGCCGCGGAAATCCGATGGTCGTCAAGCTCAGCGGCACGGTTGAACCTTATTTCCGCCTAGCAAACTAGCCGACGCCGTCGGGTTACTGGCGCGGTTGCTCCAACGGTTGGAGCGATTGTCAAGAGTTGTGGATGAGCGTGGTGGGGGCGTGGATTGTTGTCATCCGTCCATCCGCGACACAACCGGTGGGACCGTGCCGCAACTTGGTAGGTGATGCGTTGAGGTCAGCGGTGGGCGGATGCGGCGAGTTGCCAGCGTCGGGGTGGCTGGCCGTGGTGGCGGTGGAACGCGGTGGCGAACGCATACACAGAGCCGTAGCCCACGTGGGAGGCGATCTGTTCCAGGGTTGCGTCGGAGGTGAGTAGCAGGTCGCGAGCTAGCGTCATGCGCCAGTCGGTGAGGTACTTCATCGGTGTTTGTCCGAGTACTTGCTGGAAGGTGCGGGCAAAGGTGGCGCGAGACATATGAGCGAGCTTGGCGAGTTCATCGACAGTCCAAGTTCTTTCGGGCTCGCCGTGGATGGCGTGCAGCACCGGTGCCAGACGGGGATCTGATGCCGCGCGGAACCACGCCGGTGGGTTTGGGCTGCGGCCCAGTCCGGCTCGAAGCCCGAATACGACCAGCACGTCGAGCAGCCTGTCGAGCACCGTCTGCCTTCCTGGCTGCTCGTGCAGCATCTCCCGAGACAGCAGCGCGACCACAGCGTGGATGGGCTCATCGATGCTTGCGGGCAGTGACAGCACCGGTGGAAGGGCATCGACCAAGCCCTGCCCGATGTCGCCGGTGAAGCGATAGGCGCCGCACACAAACACCGAGACGCGATCCGATGAGCCGATTTCAGCGGACTCTCGCAGCGAACGAAAGTCTTCGTGTAGCACGCACGGCGCACCCGGCTGGTGGGCGATGAAATGATCCGGGCCACCACGCACCAGAGCCAGGTCGCCTGGTCGCAGCTCGACCGGGCTGCCCATCCCGTCGACCCAGAGCCACGCGGCACCTTGGACGACAGCGTGGACGGCCAACTGGATCGCACCCGGTAACCGCAATCCCCACGGGGGCGCCGCGACGGATCGCGCGAAGACGCCGCCCGAAGCCCGGGCACGCACGAGATGCTCTTGGAGTAGATCCACGCAATGAGCGTCTTGCACAAATGAATGAGTGTCAAGATCATTGAAACACTCATCCGACGCCATGAGTATGGAGTCATGAACAACATCAACGAACGTCCGGTGTTGGTGCTCGGAGCCACCGGTAAGACCGGCTCACGGGTGGCGGCCAGACTGTCACGCCAGGGGACAAGTGTCCGAACCGCTTCGCGGCATGGCAGTACGTCCGATTCGACTGGGACGACCCCACGACCTACGCCCCGGCACTGGACGCAGTCAGAGCTGTCTAGCTGGTCGCACCGGTCATGCGGATGGACTACGCGGGGATCGTCTCCGACTTCCTCGACCAGGCCGAGCGTGCCGGGATCGGCCACGTGACTTATCTCAGCGCCTACGGCATGCAACACGCCCCAGCCGAGTTCGCGCTCCGCGCCGTCGAACTCGACCTGCTGTCCTGCTCGGCGCTGACTCACTCGACCATCCGGCCGGGGTGGTTCATGCAGAACTTCAGCGAGACCTTCCTGATGCCCAGCAACGGCGCGATCGTCGTGCCCAACGACGACGTGCTGACCGTCACCGGACGGCCACCGCTCAGCTTTACCGACTTCGCGGCACGGGCCGCACTCGCGTGGAAGTAGTTCCACCCCAACCAAAGTAAGGAATGTAAACGATGACAACTTCTATTGCGAACCTGCAAGACTTCGCCGCTCTCGACCCGTTCTTCGGAATCATTGAGCAAGGATTGCAGGGTCTTGTCGATCCGGGGCATTTCTTCGACCTGATGGCCGAGGACGTGGTCACCGAGTACGTGATCACCGTGCCCGGATATCCGTCACGTATCGAGGGTCGACAGGCTCTCGCCGAGCTCTACCGCCCGTACGGGACCGCGATCCAACTCGACCGCTGCTTCGATCTGGCCGTCTACCACGACCCGGCCAAGGGTGTCGCCGTCCTCGAATATGCCTCCGAAGGCCATACCGTCGATGGAAACCGCCCCTACGCCAACCGCTTCATTTCGGTGATCACCCTGCGCGACCGGGAGGTCGTGTACTGGCGCGATTACCTCAACCCTATCGCCGTATTCAATGCACTCGGATGGCCCGCAAGCTAATCGCTTGCGTCTGTAGGACTTGGCCTCGTCGTGCCACTGCGCCGTGGGCTGGGTGATCGTCATCGCCGACAGACCGGCACCCGAGCCCAGGAACTGCTGAAACGCAGGTCCGAAATCGCTGGTCGACAACCTATGCAGGTACAGCAAGGGGGGTACCTCGGTCATCTGCGGAGACTTGCGTGCCCACGGCGGCAAGATCGCCGAACAAAACCACTGCCGCTCAACGGTATCGGGGTCAACCCGGCGGTCGTTGACCGGCGGCGCTTTGGCCGCCACCGCGCCGGCGGCTGTCACCACGGGGACGGAGCGACGTTGATGGAGTTCGCTGTTGTTGGCCCGGCCGGTACAGCCAGCAGCTACCCATTGTCCTGTCGATCTGAGCTGCGGGGCCGTGCCGCACACATCTGAAACCTCCGCAGCGGCAACAGGATCCCGACAACGCCGTTAACAAGTGCTGGGTACTGGACTGTCCACGGTCAGTGTTTGTGCGACTTCGTCACCAAACTCAGCCCGTTCGAGTCTGCGCTTCAACGTGGTGAGAAATCGTGCTGCGTCGGCTCCGTCGATGAGTCGGTGGTCGTAGGTGAGGGCGAAGTACGCCATGTCGCGAATTTCGATGGTTTGAGTGCCATCCTCGTTGGTGCCTACCGTGGCCCGCGCCACGACTGCACCGGTGCCGAGGATGGCGACCTGGGGTTGATTGATGATGGGGGTATCGAAGAGGGCTCCCCTGGATCCGGTGTTTGTGACGGTGAAGGTGCCTGCGGCTTGGTCGTCGGGACTGAGCTTGCCTGTCCGTGCGCGATCAGCCAGAGACACTGTTGCAGCGCCGATCTGAGCAATATTGAGCGTGCTCGCGTCCCGGATCACCGGTGCCAACAAGCCGCGGTCGGTGTCCACGGCGACGTTGAGATGGATGGAGCCGTGATAGGTGACGGTTTCGCCGTCGGCCGCGATAGAGGCGTTGAGCGCAGGGAATTCTGCGAGGGTGTCGATGGCTGCGCGCAAGAAGAACTGGGTGAAGGAGAGTTTAATTCCATGAGCGTCCAAGAACGCCGATCCGTATTGCTTTCGCAACTCGTTGATGGCGGTGACGTCGGCTTCGATGACGGTGGTCAATTGTGCTGATGTGCGCAGAGATTCCACCATTCGGGTGGCGATGACGGTGCGCAAACGGGTGAGCTTTTCGGTGCGGTCCGCTCGTGGCGTTCGGCCGGGCGCCGAGAGTGCAGTGGTGGGTAGGTCCACCAGTCGAATACGGCCGCGGTGGCCTGTCCCGCGCAGGTGTTCAGTGTCCAACCCCCGCTCGCGGATACGCAGGCTGACCAGGGTGCTGAGGTAGAGATTCGTGGCCGTCAGAGGGTCGCCCGGTTGTATTTGCGGGGCGCGGTCGCGAGCCGGTTGGGATGCCGCCGCTGCGGCCAGGATGTCGGCCTTGCGGATGCGGTTGCCGATGCCGCTGCCTTGGATGCCGGAGAGGTCAACACCGTGCTCGCTCGCCAGTCGGCGGACGAGGGGGGTGACGTAGGGCCTGTCGACGGTGCCGTTATTGGATTGTCCGCCATCAGGTTCGGCTATCGTGTGCGTCACTTCAGGAGCTGAAGCTGGCGGTATGGGAGTGGTAGCCTCGGGCGCGGCGACGCTTTGGTCGATGACAGCCACCTTCGCCCCGATGAGCAGCACCTGGCCTTCCTCGGCCAGCACTTCGCTCAGTCGCCCTGATGCGGGAGCGCTGACTTCGGTGTCCACTTTGTCGGTGGACACTTCGAGCAGTGGGTCTCCCTCCTGCACCTGGTCGCCGGGAAAGCACAGCCATCGACTGATGGTGGCTTCGCTGACGCTTTCGCCGAGGTCGGGCAAGGTCACTACAAACGGCATGAGTGTGTTCCTCGTGATCGGTGGGCCCAGCGAGGGCCGGCAGTGGCGGCGTGGACGGGTGACGCGGTAACTGCGATGGGTATGCACATTCGCCGCGCGGGCCGGACGGTGTTTGGGCTAGATGAGGCTTGGTTCTGCCAGTTTGTTTGCGGCGGCGACGATGTCGGCGGCGCGGGGCAAGACAGCGGCCTGCAGCACGGGTGCTGAGGGCATGCGCAGGTCGTTGAGTCCGACCCGGGTGACCGGAGCGGATAGGAGGTCGAAGTGCCGTTCGGTGATGTGGGCGGCGATTTCGGCGCCGAACCCGGCGGTGAGATTGGCCTCGTGAGCGACCACGACGCGTCCGCCGGCGGCGCGAACCACCTCGGCGATGGCCGCTTCATCGAGGGGGCGCAGCCAGCGCAGATCGAGAACGGATGCACGGATATCGTTGTGCGCCAGAAGATCTGCTGCGGTGAGGGCTTCGTGGACCATGGACCCCCAGGTGATGATCGCCACGTCGGCTCCATTGCGGTGGATGCGCGCTCCGGCGGCGAGCTCGACCAGGCCGCCGACGGTGACGGGGCCAGCTTCTTGGTAGAGGCTGCGATGTTCGATGAGTATGGTCGGATCGGGGTCGGCGACGGCGGCGCGGGTCATTGCGTAGGCGTCTTGGGCGGTGGCTGGCAGGCCGACTTTGATGCCCGGGATGTGGGCGAGGATGGCTTCGATGCTCTGTGAGTGTTGAGCGCAGGAGCCGGGTGTGACGCCTTGTTGCATACGGACCACCAGGGGCGCGCTAAGCCGGGATCGGCTCACGTAGCGGACGTTGGCCGCCTGATTGATTATCTGATCGAGTGCGACGAAAAGGAAGTCGGCCCACATGATTTCGACGACAGGCCGCAGGCCCTCGATCGCTGCACCGACGGCTGCGCCGAGAATCCCGGCCTCCGCGATGGGGGTGTCGAAGATTCGGCGATCGCCATAGTCTTTGTGCAGGCCGCGGGTGACGCCGAAGATGCCACCGGCGAATCCGACGTCTTCTCCCCAGATGGCGACCTCAGGACGATTGTCCATTTCGGTGCGCAGCGCGAGGTTGATCGCGCGCAGATAGGTCAGGTCCTTGGCAGGTTCGACAGGACTGGTCGGTCTGTAGTCACTGCTGAGGTCGGGGGCTATGACGTGGGTGTACACATCGGCGACGGCGGGGTCGGGTGCGGTGCGCACCCGTGCGGCGATCTCATCGATCAGGGTGTACACCTGCTCGTCGATATCGTCGATCTGGTCCTCCGTCAGCGTGCCGTCGGCGAGGGCGCGCAGAATCAGTCGCGGCAGCGGGTCTGCGGATCGGGCGGCGTCGGCATCCTCTTGCGAGCGGTAGTGCTGAATGTCCTTGTTGTAGTGCCCAGATAGCCGCGCGGTCTTGCATTCCAACAGCACCGGTCCGTTACCGGCTCGACATTTCTCGGCAGCGTCGGCCACGGCATCGCGAACGGCAAACGGGTCGTTGCCGTCGACGACGTGGCTTTCGATGCCCAGGCCTTGGGAGCGTTCGGCGAGATCGGCGACACGGTTGATACCCGAGATGGCTGTCATCTCGGCCCAGCCGTTGTTCTCGCACAGGAAGATGACGGGCAGGTTGCGTGACGCGGCGAAGATCATTCCTTCGGTGGTGGCGCCCTGGTTCATGGCGCCGTCGCCGACGGAGGTGACCACCACCCGGTTAGTACCCAGGTACTGGGCGGCCAGTGCGACGCCGCCGGCGATGGGGACACCGGCGCCGACGATGGAGTTTTCGCCGAGGAAGCCATTGTCGGGGTCGCTGAGCAGGGGCGAGCCGGCACGGCCGCCGTTGACGCCGGTGCCGCGCTGGGCGATTTCGGCCATGAGTGCTTCGGGGTCGGTGCCGCAGGCCAGCGCCCAGCCATGCCCGCGGTAGGTCGAGAGCACGCGGTCCTGGTCGCGCAGGGCAGCCAGCGTTCCGACGGGGATGGCTTCTTGGCCCAGGCACAGGTGAATCGAGCCGGCGATGACGCCGTCGCGACCCAGGTCGAGGATCTGTTCCTCGAACCGGCGGATGGTGGCCATCTGACGGTAGGCGGCAGCGGGGGTGAAGTGCGGGGTGCTCACGTGAACTCCTGGTTCGTTGAGGCGACGACGCTGTGGTCAGCAGGTGGCTAGGTAAAGGTCAAAATGGCGCGGCCCCGGACGCGGCCGTGGGCGAGATCGTCGATGGCGCGGTTGATCTCGGGCAGGTCGTAGCGATCGGTCACCAGAGCGTTCAGGTCGATGTCGCCGTCGGCGCACCAGCGCGCAAGTTCTGGGATGACCGTGGCGATGTCGTCCGGGACACCGAGGCTGGCGGTCGCGGTCTTCTGCCCGATGAGTAGGTCGCGAGCGGAGACACCGACACCGGGCGCGGGGACCCCGACGATCACCAGCTGCCCGCCGCGCGAACGGCCGAGAACACCGCGACGCACTGTCGACAACGCGGTATCGAGGGTGGATTGTGTCGCCACGCAGTCGAATACGTAGTCCGCGCCGGTCGAACCGTCGGGTTGGGCAGTAATCTCCCGCAATGAGTGAAGGGGCTCAGCAGACGACGCATCGACGGTGTGGGTGGCGCCGAATGCCCGCGCGAGTTCGAGTTTGTCTGCTGAGACGTCGACCGCGACGATGAGTGCCGCGTGCGCGCGGCGGGCCGCGGCGATCGCCGAGAGTCCGACCCCGCCGGCACCCCACACGACCACACTGGTGCCTGCCCGGACGCGGGCGGTACGGGCGACGGCCGAAGCGCCGGTCAAGACGGCGCACCCCAACACGGCAGCGGCGTCGCTGGCCACGGCGTCAGGGATGACGACCACATAGCGCTGGTCGATCAGACTGTGTGTGGCCCAGGTGAACACCATCTCGTCGGTGCTGGCGTACTCGCCATTGCGCAGGGTGATTCCGGCGCGCCAAGGGGTGCCCTCACCTGGGCGCGGCACCCAGGACACCGACACACGGTCTGCCGGGGCGACGGCGGTGACGCCGGGACCGACAGCCTCGACGATGCCGCACGCCTCGTGTCCGAGCAAGAAGGTCTGCTGGCGCGCGGCGTGGATCTCGTGCAGTTGGCTGTGGCAGACCCCCGCCCCCAGATTGCGCACGAGGATCTGCCCAGGGCCCGGTTCGGGTAGATCGACCGTCTCGATCACGAGATCGGAGGTGCCGGCTCGCAGGACGGCTACCTGAGCTTCAGTAGGCATTTCGAGGGCTTCCCATCCTTACGTGACTGCGTAGGCGCAGCTCACAAATCGCTGGTAGATAGGCACCATAGCACTACATCAGCATGAGATGTAACACGTAAAATAGCGATATATAGAAAACCGTAGGCTGGCGCGGATGGCGAAGCGGGATGGGGGAACCGGCCGCGACTATGTATCGCTATTTTATGTATTCCATCGAATCGTGAGGCAGTGATAGTGTGCGTGCTCACACCGCCGGGATATCGTTCGTGGTGGCCGCTACCAGGTGAGGAACGCCAATGTTCACCGACTCTCAAACACAAGACACAGCCCCGCCCCGCAAGCTGATGGGCACCATGACTCTGGCCCTCATGGTTGTAGCCATGGCCTCTCCGGTCGGAGTGGTGGTGGGCACTGTCCCGCTCATGCTGGGCGTCGGAAACGGCGTCGGAACACCCGGCGCATTCGTCTTGATCGGCGTGGTTCTGGTCATTTTCGCGTTCGGCTACGCCGCGATCGCCCAGGCACTTCCGGCCGCCGGGGGATTCTTCGGGTTCATCCGTGCCGGATTGGGCGCCCGGGCCGGCACAGCCGCAGGCTTCGTCGCCACCACCGCCTACGCTGTGATCACGGTGTTTGTCGCCGCACTGCTGTCGTACTTCGCCAGCACGTTCTTCCGCACGCACTTCCATCTCGACCTCGACTGGGCACTATGGGCCGTCGTCTTCATCGCTATCGCCGCCGTGCTGATGTTCTTCGGTGTCAAGGAAAGCGCCCTGATCACGGCATGCTTCCTCACCGTCGAATTCGTCATCCTCGGGGCGCTGGCCATCGCTGTGTTCCTGCGTCGCGGGCCCGGCGCCTTTCCTCTGGAGAGCTTCTCCCCGGTGCATATCTTCAGCGGATCGCCCGGGTTCGCCCTCGCGTTGGCTTTTCTGTGTTTCGTCGGGTTCGAAGTGACCGCGGTGTTCACCAACCACGTCCGCAATCCGGAGAAGACCATCGGCCGCGCCACCATGATCGGCGTCATCATCTTGTTCACCGTCTTTGCCGTCGGCGCGTGGGTCGTCCTGGCCGGCCTGGGTGTCGACAAAGCCATCACCATCGCTCAGGGATCGGATTCAGGCCAACTCGTGCCGATGGTGGCCAGCGCCAACCTCGGGTCCTGGATGGGTCTCGTCTTCGAGGTGGTCTTGTTGACCAGCCTGTTTGCCACGCTGATCGTCGTGTTCAACACCACCGCGCAATACACCCTCAACATGGCACGCGCCTTGATGCCGGCCCGACGCCTCGCCCGCGTCCACCCCAAGCACGGCTCGCCGGCCAACGCCGGATTGACCCTGGCGGTCCTGCTTTCGGCCATTCTCATCCTGTGCCGGCTCGCCCAGTTCGATCCGTATCTTCAGGTCGCCGCCATCCTCGGGGTGCTGGGGTCGGTCGCCATCTTCGCCCTTGAAATCATGTGTGCCATCGCTATTTTCATGTACTTTCGGCGTGCCCATGATCACCGGTACTGGACGACTGGACTTTCACCACTGGTCGCAGCGATCGCGCTCGTCGTCTTCCTGGTCATCGTGCTGAGCAATTTCGCCGGACTCACCGGATCCACCTCAGCCGTGGTCACCTGGTCGCCACTGATCTACGTCGTCGTCGCCGTCCTCGGCTGGGTCATTGCAAGCCGACGCCCCGAACTCACTGACAACCAGGCGCTTACGACCGCGCCAGACCCCACGCTGAACCGTCCCCATGCGTCATAACGCGACGAGCGCGTCGCCGCATCACCGGTTGATGGCCCTCGCCTGTACGTCAGCCGACCCCGCCGGCATTTCTGTCATGGCCAGCTACGATAGGAAAGAAGTTCCCCATGTCCACTGACACCAGTACTACGTTCGCCTTCAGTCAGAATGGAACCGCCTCAGTGAAATGCGAGCCTTCGGTCGACGAAGCCGCGGCGAAGCTCGAACAATGGAACACCCGGCGGGTGCGGGTTGAATTCATCGATACCGACGGGCGCTTGCGCGGAAAATACGTCAACATCGAAAAGGCTCTGTCCAGCGGAGGTATCGGGCTACCGGAGTTCTTCTACGCTCTCAGCGTCGATGAGGGCGCCTACGATGTCCCGATCGCCAGCGCCGACCACGGCTACCCGGATTTCTTCGCTATCCCGGATTGGTCCACGCTACGTCGTGCACCTCACGAAGACGCTGTCGCTGTGGTTATCTGCGATGTGCGGACAAAGACCGGAGAGCCGGTCGAATTCGATGGGCGATCGGCGCTGCGGCGCACCTGTCACCGCCTCGCGAAGGCGGGATTTGATGCACTGATCGGCGTCGAGCTGGAGTTCTACCTCTACCAACTCGATGACGCCGCCCACATCGCTCTGCGCGAACAGTGCCCCACGCGTCTGGTGCCGGTCGGGCACACGAGGCAGACGTTGAGCGTGCACCGTTGGCCAGACCATGCCAAGTTCATTGAAGATCTCGACGCGGCTGTGGCCACCTTGGGTATCGAAATAGAGTCCTTCTCAACCGAACTCGGATACGGGATGCTCGAAGCAGCCCTGTCGCCGGTCCCGCCGCTCCAGGCAGCGGACAACGCTGCACGCTTTAAACAGATCTGCAAAGACGTGGCGCGCCGCAATGGGATGCTGGCCAGCTTCGTCGCCAAACCCGATATGCAGCAGGAAGGCGTCGGTGCGCACCTCCACCAGAGCCTGCTGCGCGAAGGCCGCAATGCGTTCTGCCCCGACGACGGCGTCAGCACCGGCATGTCGGAGACGTTCCGCCACTATGTCGGCGGCGTAGTCGCCACCGCGGCCGAATTGTCGGTCTTTCAGTGCCCGTTCGTCAACTCCTACCGCCGCCTGGACCCGAAGTTCTTCGCGCCCACCAACATCAGCTGGGGCATCGACAACCGGGCGGCATGCCTGCGGGTGATCACCGATTCCCGGTCATCGACACGGCTGGAGCACCGCCGTGGCGGTGCCGATTTCCATCCCTACCTGTCGATTGCAGCCAGCCTCGATGGCGGACTGCACGGCATCGCCAACCGCATCGAACCGCCGGAACCATCTGCCGGCGCCGCCTACGCCGACACCCGCGCTCAGCTTTTTCCGGCGACGCTGCGGGACGCGGCGGCGGCACTGCACGGTTCGACACTGGGGCGGCAATGGTACGGAAGCGATTTCGTGGATCACTACGCGGCGTCCCGCGTCTCGGAGGCCACCGCCTATGAAGCCCTTCGCGACCGATCCGTCCCCGATTGGGAGCTGGCACGGTACCTGGAAGTCACTTAACGAGGCTCCTTGCGCGAGTTGAGAATAGAGATGCAGCAACGCTGGATTCCTGTTTCGTTCCGCGTGAGCTTCACATTCGACCGCATCATGCCTCGCCCTAGCCGCCCCGCTACACATCAGACTTGCAGGGCTGCAACGAATTTAGACCGAACAGGAGTGCAATAATGAAGCCGCTCGTCGGAATCACCGGCCGCAGGCTCGCGGCAGGCGCCGTTGCCAGTTACCACCCGCGTTTCAGCGATCTGCACCTCGATGTCTACTGGTCAGACAACGGGCGCCGCGTCCATCAAGCCGGCGGGATCCCGGTCTTGCTCCCATTCGAGTCAGCCGATTCAGGAGTCATCGATCGTCTCGATGGACTGCTGATCACCGGCGGGCAAGACGTTCACCCCGATTTGTGGGGTGGGGACCCCAGCGTCGTCACCGAGGAATCCGACCCCCGCCGCGACGCCAATGTCCATGACCGCGAACGCGATATCTACGAAATCGCCCTCGTCCGTGCGGCTGTGGACCGAGGACTGCCCGTCCTCGGTATCTGCAGAGGAAACCAGGTCCTCAACGTCGCCCTGGGGGGAACACTGGTCGAAGATGTACCCATCGACGCGATCATCCACGCGGCCGAAGAAGCGCCGCCAACCTCAGGCCACGCCAATCACATCGTCCGTTTCACCACCGGTTCGCTGGCCGAATCGATCTACGGTCCAGAAACCCGCACGAATTCGCTCCACCACCAGGCCGTCAAAGAATGCGGCCCTGGCGTAGTCCCCGCCGGACGAACCAGCGATGGATCCATCGAGTCGATCGAACGCCCCGGCCTTCCTGTCCTGGGCGTGCAATGGCATCCCGAGTGGCACATCGATCTCGACCCGGTGTTCCCGTGGCTGGTCCATGCAGCGCACGAGTACCACCAGAGGCAGCTGAACACCGGCGTCGGCTCTCGGAGCTGAGCTGAGCTGAGCCGAGTTGGGTGCGCTGCCGACGCCGCAAGCGCGACGTCGGTTCTCGAAAGATCAAAGGACCTGCGCCGGTCTCCTCTTCGAAGGAGCCGAGCGCAGCGGTTTCGATTATCGAGTCGCCAGGACGGCCCGAGTGTGGCGCCACGCACCGCTTCGCGAGGCGCCCGCTGGATCCGGATCCTAGAAATGCGCGGCGGGTACGTTGACCTGGGCGGCGAGGATGACGGCTTGTTCGGTGCCATCCTCTTTGATGTCGTCGAGTGGGGGGCCGGCGGTGACGAATAGCGTCTTACCGTCGGATCCGCCCAGAACTGCCGAATACGCGGTGTAAGGCCCGGTGTCGAGATGATCGACAACCCTGCCGCCCTCAGCGAAGCACCACACTCCCGATCCTGCGGCATCGGCTATCCAGAGGTTGCGGTGCGCATCGAGGGTGATCCCGTCTGGGATCAACAGGCTGTGCTGGCGTGCTTCTGCCAGCGATGTGAACGGCCGGGGCGGGGCTAAGTTGACCCATGATCGCCGGTTGGTCAACGAGCCGTCCTTGCGGACCTCGTAGGCGCTGACCCGCCCGGCGAACGATTCGGCCACAAACAACTCAGTGCCGTCGGGGGTGATGATGATGCCATTGGGTACCACCAGATCGTCGGCGGCGACGACCACGCTGCCATCAGGATCGCGCCGCAGCAGAACGGTGGACTGCAGTGGCCGGGTCAGGCCGTCGTTGCCGATGTACGCGCGCCCAACCGCGTCCACCCACATGTCGTTGGCCAGGCCAGGGCAGTGCTCGGACAGTTCGGCCAGCACTTCAAGGGACCCGTCATGCAGGCGCAGGAGCTTGCGGTCGACCATCGACACGACCATCAGCTCGCCAGCGGGGGAGAACCCGAGACCGGAGGGCCGGCCCGGGACATGGCACACAGGGTGAAATACCGATCCATCCCAACGGTAGACGGTGTGCTTGAAGAAGTCTGAGAACCAGAGAGCGCCGTCATGCCAGCGGGGTGCCTCGGTGAAGCTGAAGCCTTCCCCCAGTACGTCGTACACGCAGTGTGATCCTGTCTATGTCGCGGTGCAGATGGTCGAATGAATGATGTTGGAAGACACTGCGTCCGGACGATAAGCCAGCCCCAACCCCGGAGTGCTCGGAGCTGCGAACCGCCCATCGACGATGGGGGGCTCTTGGTAGCCGATGAACCGATCGACGAAATCGAAATCGTCGCCGGGTGCAAATGTCTCGACGGGACTGTGTCCGGTCATGGTCACTGCCGCGTGCCGGTGAATCTCTGGGTAGATATGCAGTGAGACTGGCACTTTGGAGACCGCGAGGATCTCGGTGAGCCCACTGAGCCCGCCCACGGTCGTCGTGTCGGCGCGCAGGACATCTACTGCTGAGGTCTGCAGCAGCGCTGCGAGCTCGTCGGGTGAGGCCTCATCGCCCGCGGCGATCGGTAAGCCTGACGACGTCCGTATCGCGGCTGTGTCGACCGCCGCGGCGGCCGGTAGCGGGTCCTCTAGCCAGGTCACACCGTACTGAGCCCACTGGCGGGCCGCGTCGACAATCCTGGCCACGTCGCGTCCGGCAAAGCCCAGATCGAGCACGATCTCGAACTCGTCGATGGATACCAGATCGCGGATCGCGGCAAGAACCTTGGTTGTCTCGTCATCGTCGAGGTTCGCTGCGATCTTCACAGATCCAAAGCCCTGATCTCGCCATGCGATGAGTCGGCGGGCCATGTCATCGCTGCTTTCACCGTGGCGGCGGTAGCCGGCCACCAGAAGTGCGGGCTGAACCCGGGGCAGGTCACCGAGCACCTGCCAGGTCGGGATTTCGCGGAGCAACCCGACCAGATCCCACGCGCAGTTGTCGACGACGGCCTGTGCTCGGGCGGCAGCCGATGTGCCTCGGCCGCGCAGATCGGAGGTGAACAGAGAGCCAAGACGAGCTCCGATGATGTCTTGCGCCAAGGCTTCTGCCGCGACACGGATCGGCTGGCCCCGGGTCAGAACATAGGCGGTGCCCGTGACCCCGGACTCGACGGTCACTTGAACGACGACGTAGTCACGCGTCGGAACCGATCGGCCCGCCAGCCGAAGGGGCGGATCCATCGTGAAGCGCAGCTCGTCTACGCGTGTACCGGTCACCCGGAAGTCGAGGATTCCGCCGTCCTGGGCTTGGCCCGGCGGTGCGTACTCGCGGTGCGGCTGGTCGCCGGTCACGTGCTAGCGGTCCTGGACGTAGGCGGTGGCTTCGACCTCGACAAGCAGGTCCGGGTGAAGGAACTCGAGGCCACCGACACACGAACTGGTGGGAAGCTGTTCGCCGAACAATTCGGCGTGGGCCCGGCCGGCTTCACGCCAGTCGGCGATGTTGCGGACAAAGACCCGTGTGCGCAGGATATCTGCTTTGGTGCCGCCGAGTTCCTCTACTGCAGCCAGGATCACCGACAGCGCATATGCGGTTTGCGCGTACAGGTCACCTACGCCTTCGATGGTGCCGTCTGGTTTGCCGGCGGTGGTGCCACCGACCTCGATCAGCGGGCCGATCCTGGTCGCGCGTGAGTATGCCCATTCCGCGACCCACGGTGCTTTGGCTTCGACTCGTTTCACTGTGCCAACTCCTTTGCTGAATCCTTGGTGATGTTGAAGCCACCGTCGACGGGCACGACTGTGCCTGTCACGAACGATGATTGGGTGGAAAGAAGAAAGGCGATGACGGCCGCGATCTCCGACGCGCTGGCGACGCGGCCCAATGCGTGACGATCGGCCACCTCAGCGAGCGGCTTCACTCCGGCGGGGCGTCTCCCCTCGGCCATCAGGGGTGAATCCACGGAGCCGGGAGCGACCGCGTTGACGCGAATTCCCCATCGAGCCCATTCCACGGCCAGGGTTCGGGTCAACGCTTCGATGCCGGCTTTGGCAATCGGGTAGGGCAGGCGGCCCGGCCAGCCGAACGTCGATGCCACCGAACTGACGTTGACGATCACTCCCGGTGTGGAGGAAGCGATCCACGACCGAGCCGCGGCTTGCGCGGTGAAAAGCGAACCTGCCACGTGGACATCGAACAGTCGGTGCAAATCCGACAACGTCAGCTCCAAGCTGGGTTTGGCGAGCAGGGTCCCGGCGCAGTTCACGAGGCCGGCGATCTCACCCGTCTCGGCCACACTGGCCACTGTGGAGTGGACTTCATCCTGATCAGAGACGTTGCAGGCCAGTGCCACCACACGCGCATCTCCGAACCGCTCGGTGAGTTGAGCAATTATCTGTGGGTCGGGATTCAGGTCGATGATCGCGCAGCGGTCGGCGCCGCCGTCGAGCAGCAGTTCGACAGTGGCCAAGCCGATTCCGCTCGCGCCGCCTGTGACCAACACAGTTCCGCTGCCTAGATCGAAAGTCATCATCACTCGCTTTCACCGTCTCTGAGATTGCCAAGGCCGCAAGGACGCTCACCGATGACTACGTGACGGCCTGTGTGACTTCGAGGTGACCACCATCCTCCGCGATCAGCCTCGCCGTTGAGGCGTTGAGGCGTTGTGCGTGCGCCCGAACTGTTCCAAAGCCTAGCGATGCGTAGTACTATGATGCAAGACATCAAATAACGATGCTCGGCATCGCATCGTCGATCGGTGTGAAACGAGCGCTGCCATCACACTGTTAGTGTTCGCGCAAAATGATGTGGCGGAAAGGGTAGCCGTGGCTGAGGGCGAATACCGGATTCAATCGTTGGCACGAGGGCTTTCAGTGCTGTCGGAGGTCGCCAACAGTGATGGCGAGCTGACCGCTGCCGAGCTCAGTCGCCGCGTCGGGGTGTCTACTCAGACCGCCTACCATCTGCTGCACACTCTGCGCCAAACCGGATATGTGGAGCAGAATTCGAGCCAGCGGTACCGGCTAGGCCGAGCCATTCCCGCACTTATCGACGGATATAAGCGGCAGTTCTCTCCGCCCGATGCAGTCCTTCGCCGCCTGCGGCGGCTCAAAGATGCGACCGGTGAGACGTGTTCACTGTCCGCGTGGTCAGGGGACGATGTCGAGCTCGTCGCGCAGGAGGCCGGCGACCACACGATCCGCGTAGCTGATATCCAGGTCGGACAGCGCGGCGCACTGCACGCCAGGGCCGCGGGCAAGATTCTGCTTGCGCGAGCTGACGAGGACAAGCGCAAGCGCGTGCTCCAAGACATACTTCTGAAGAAGTTCACCGAACACACCATTACGAGACGCGCCAAGCTTGAAGAAGCACTGCAGCGCGCGCGTGACACGGGCTGGGCCATGGACGACGAGGAATTCTCTTCGGGACTGACCTGTGTTGCTGCGTGCCTCGATCACGACGGAACTGACTTCGCATTGGCGATCCTGGCGCCGACTGAGCGACTCAAAGCCAATTTCGACCACTACCTCGCCACCCTCCTGGATGTGACGAGCAACCGAGGAGCACGCCGCAATGGATAACGCGCGGCGCAGCGCCGTCGTCACCGGTGCTGCGTCGGGAATCGGGCTGGCAACCGCCCGCCGGTTGGCTGCAGAAGGTTGGGCATTGGCCTGTGTGGATACCAACGAGACCGCGTTGGCTGAACTCGTCGCCGAGCTAACGTCCACCGGTCGGCGCGCGGTGGCAGTGGATGGTGATGTCGCGCAACGAGATACCCACGCGAAGGCGTGTGCGGCCGCTGGACAGATGGCCCCGCTGGGTGCGTGGATCGGGGTGGCCGGCATCGCCGCCAACCACGACCTAGCCACAATCTGCGAAACTGACGTCCGCCGTCTCGTCGACATCAACCAACTGGGAATGCTATGGGGCGCAATAGAAGCACTGCGCACCTGGGAATCAAACCGGTCACCTGGCGTAATCCTGGTCACCTCGTCGGTGCACGGCCGACACGCCGCGGCCGGCTCCGGCGTCTACGAAATGACCAAAGCTGCTATTGAGGCCCTCATTCGCAATATCGCGGTTACCTATGGGCCGCAAGGAATCCGAGCAGTCGCCGTCGCGCCCGGGGCGATCTCAACACCGGCGCTCCAAGCCTCCTTCGAATCGGCCAGCGACCCCGACGCCGCCCGCCGTCGCCTGGAACGCCACGCGCCCCTCAACCGCCTGGGGGAAACAGACGAGATCGCAGCGGCGATCGCGTTCCTGATCTCACCGGAAGCCTCGTACGTGTCTGGAACAACGCTCACCGTCGATGGCGCCATGTCCTCAGTTCTCATGCTTCCGTCAGAAGATCCAGCGGCAGTACGCGCAAAATAGCGGTCCCCGTTCGGCGCTGGGGCCTACTTATTCGGCGCGTGAGGGTGTCCGACGTGACTGGGGCGCCGCCCGGCCTCCAGAACTGTTGAGAGGTGGTCGAGGAGCGGTCTCAGTGTGCTTTCGAGTTGATCTTGCTGATGCTGTGGCAGGCCCGCGAGCAGTTCGCTTTCACGAGTGAGTACAGCGGCGACCAGGTTATCGACTGTCGTCCGCCCGAGCGGGGTGAGTTCGATGTCGACGGTGCGCGCGTTTCGGCGGGTGGCGCGTGTTACCAGGCCTTGGGCCTCGGCTCGATCCACGCGTTGCGTGATAGCCCCAGCGGTGATCAGTGAGGCTGCGGCTAGATCGCGGGTGGTCATGCGGTAGGGCTCTCCTTGACGGCGCAGCGTAGACAACAGGTCAAGGGTGGCCGTATCGGCGTGATGCTCGCGTAGCAGGCGCGTCCGATCGTCGCCGAGGAGCTTGGCGATGTGCCATATCCGGGTCACGATTCCGATGGAATCTACTGGAATATTGGGCAATTCGCGCTTCCACGCGGTGGCGATCGCATCAATGGGATCGCTTGACGTTGCGTCCATTCGCCCTCCTGATAGTCTTGTTTAGGCCTAAACGATAGGCTTGAAGATAGCAGGAGGTAGACGTATGCGCTCTGTAGTGGTGACCGGTGGCGGCACGGGGATTGGCCGGGAGGTCGCCGCCCAATTTGCCCAAGAGGGTTGCGATGTCATCATCACGGGCCGTCGTGAGGACATTCTGCAGCGGGCGGCGCAGGAGATGAAGGGATCGGTCCGCGCTATCCCTCTGGACGGAACAAATCCCGGACAGGTGGCAACCGCGGCGAAGCAGATCGGTGCCATCGACGTGTTGGTCAACAACGCGGGCGGAAATACCGATTTCGAGAGGAATGAGCCACGTGACCTGGGTGAACTCGCCGAGGCATGGCGTCAGAATGTGGAAAGCAACTTGATGACCGCGGTGCTCATGACGACCGCGCTGCTGCCGCAAATGCCAAGGGGCTCAGCCGTGATCACCATAGGCTCCATCGCAGCAGACAAGGGGGCCGGTTCCTATGGGGCGGCGAAGGCGGCCGTTGCATCCTGGAACGTCGACCTGGCTCGGCAGATCGGCGATCGCGGCATCACCGCCAATGTCGTCTCCGCAGGCTATGTGGCCAACACGGAATTCTTCCGGGACAAACTCACCGACGACCGCAAGGATTCCCTGGTCGATGCGGCGATGACCAAGCGGCCCGGGACTCCCGCTGATATCGCGGCGACCGTCCGGTTTCTTGCATCGCCCGGTGCGCGTCAGATCACCGGTCAAGCCATCGCCGTCAACGGAGGAGAATGGACTACTCGTTAGGCCACTCGCAGGTCGAATTCGGCCGGAGCGCTGCGCTCGATAGTGGGCATCGGCGTGCAGACCGTCCTGAGGACGATCTTCCCGACATCCTCCTAGGCGGGAATGAGCCTGATGGGCAGCGCTTCTGGGCGACGGATGATGTTGTTCACGGCCCAGGTGGGTGGGCTCAGCAGATCGATGCGTTCGACACGCTCGAGGAGTGTGCGCAGCATTGCCGAGGTCTCCATCCGGGCTAGTCCCTGACCGGCGCAGGCGTGAGTGCCGTGGCCAAAGCCGAGATGGCGGCCGGAATCGCGGCGAATATCGAAGAGCTCCGGACGTTCCCACTCGCGCTCATCGCGGTTGGCGGACCCGTACATCACCAGAACTCGGGATCCGGCGGAAAGTGCTGTGTCGCCGATATGCGTGGCGCATCGCGTCTCTCGCGCGAACGCCCGTAACGGGGATTCGAAACGCAGCACCTCGTTGACAGCGTTGGTGATCAGTCGGGGATCGGCTCTGAGGATTTCCCACTGCTCGGGATGGGTGCCGAAGAGGTAGAGCGCATTGGAGATCGCACCGATGGTGGTGTCGAGCGACGGTGCGATGTAGTCGACCATCAGTGCCGGAAGTTCACCGTGGCCCAGCTTGCCTTCGTCGGCGGCAAGCAGTAGCTCGTGGGCCATACTGCCGTCGATGACGTTGCGCTGTTTGACAACCCGACGAGTGAATCGCAGCATCTGGACGGTGGCGGGTATTGCTGTGACGGCCTGGCGGTTGAGCGGGCCCAGAATGTCGAACGTGGCACCTGCCCAGTCGAGGAGGTGCTCACGTTGGTGGGTCGGCCACCCGACGAGATCCGGGACGACGGCCAACGGCAACGCCGATGCGACGTCGGTGACCGCGTCGATCTGTCCTCTGGTGACTGCGTCGTCGACGACCTTGGCCGCCAGTTCGTCGACGGTGTCGCTGATGGAGCGAAGTGCGCGCGGAAGTAGGCGATGCGCCAACAGTTTTCGGCGCGCGTCGTGGATGTCACCGTCACTGTTGAGGGTCGTGCCGTGGGAGAGGCGGTTGGTGATCGGACTGATGGCGACGCCGTTTCCCGAGATGAAGGTCGTATCGTCGCGCAGCGCTGACTTACATTGGGCGTAACGGGGCAGCGCGTATACCCGGTGACGGGGCAACCACACGACCTCGCCCAGCTCGCGTAGCTGGTGGTAATGCGGGTAGGGGTCGAGGATGGCGTCAGTGGAGTAGATGTCGGGCTGGTACACGGGCACACCCGATCGGAACTGGAACTTACTCATTTCGGTCCTGTCTCATAGGTCGGCCATCCGCATCGACGGCACCCGGTGGCAGAGCGCGGCGATATTTCGCCCTGCGTGCATGACGGTGCGGTCGGGCCGGACGATGGCGCCGCGGACACCGCCTCGCCGCAGCCAGCGGGCGAGCGCCGTCCGGGGCTCGGCGACAACGACGGCAGCACCTTTGCTCCGCACCTCCCGAAGTTGTTCGACGCTAAGGGGTTTGGTGGTGATAACGGCAAAGCACTGGCCGAGCGCGGCGTCAACGCGTCGGCCGTCGGGCAGCGCTGGGTTGGGGCACAGCGTTCCCTCAAGTCGCCATGGCCGCCGTGACGCCGACACCATCGTCGATCTCCGCAGTGCCGGAGTGCTGCTGTTGACCAGCCGGTTGCGCATACCCGGAATGAGGCGAAGCCGAGGCGCCAGCACGCGGCGAACGATGTCGCCGGTGCCGCCGCCGGCGGTCATCGCCCACCCCACTGCCAACGCCATGCCAATCATGGCGCGAGTGTGCGGTTTTCGTTCCTGTTCGTAGCTGTCCAGGATGTCGCCGGGTAGCTCACCGGCGAGCACGGCGGCCAGCTTCCACGACAGGTTCATCGCATCGCGCAACCCAGCACCCATGCCTTGACCGATGAATGGCGGGGTGAGGTGGGCGGCGTCGCCAAGTAGGAAGATCCGCCGATTGCGCCACCGATCGGCCAGCTGCGCGCGAAAGGTGTACTCGGCGAGGCGGACTAGTTCCAGGTCGGCATCACTCGCGCCCCCTACCCAGGGGTCGATCAAGGTGCGCAACGCCGGCACTGTGGCGTATGCGCTGGCCTGTTCGCCGGGCAACAACTGAAATTCCCACCGATAGCGGCTGGGGCCGATGCGCATATACGTCGCGGCACGGCTGGGGTCGCACACCTGGTGCACGCCGTCCCACTGGTTCAGGTCAGTGGTGGTGACGACGTCGGCGACCATCCAGCGTTGCTCGAACTTCAGATCCTTCATGGTCGAGCCGATGGCGGTGCGCACCACGCTGTTGGCGCCGTCGCAGCCCAGCACGTAGGTGGCGAGGACGCTGTGTTCCGCTGCGGTGTCCCGGTCGGTGAAAGTGACGAGGACCGCGTCGGGGCCGACGGACGTGACCGCGCTGACGTCGGACTTGCCGCGCACCTCGACCCGCGGGTACCGGGCGAGATTGGCGCGCAGCACCGCCTCGAACTCCGGTTGGTCGAACATGTTGGCCTGGGGGAAGCCGTGTTTGCTCGCCGCCGGATCACGCCCGAACTGGGCGAGCACGCGACGCTCCCGATCGAGCAACCGCAGCCCCAGCGCCGGTCGCGAGATGGCCTCGAATTCGTCGGATACGCCCAGCCGCGCCACAATTCGGCAGACTTCGTCATCCATGTGGACAGCCCGCGGTTGCGGGTACACGCCGTCCCAGCGGTCCAGGACCAGGCAGTCGACGCCGTACTGGGCCAACAGAGTGGCTGCGGTGACACCGGTCGGGCCGGCGCCGACGATCACCACCGGCACCTGCCGAACTGCGGCTTCCGGTGTGTTCATCGCGCCGATGCCGCAGTGGTCATCGGGGGCATTGGACGCGGTATGTCAGTGGATAGCGGCTCAGAGTCGATTCGACCGCCTCCCGGTCGGCCCGCTCATTGACCGTGACGGTCACGACGGTGGAGCCGCCCTCGGTGCCGGCATCGACGGCCTCGACTCCGGACAGCCCGGACAGCGCCTCGACGACGGCGTTACGGGTGGCGTCGGCGCGCAACGGCAGCTTGTAAGGCTTTCCGATGGCGGTGACCGGGAGTGTGTCGACCACGGTGACGGATTTGGGCGCGGAGGCGCGCTCGCTGACCTTGTCGGCCACCCAGGCGTGCAGCTCTTCACCTGTGCAGCCGGCACCAGGGCGCAGGGTCACGTAGGCGACGGGGACTTCGCCGGCGTGGATATCGGGCCGACCGACGGCCGCGGCGGCGGTGACGCCGGGGTGAGCGAGCAGCGCGTCCTCGATGACGGTCGGATCGATGTTGTGGCCGCCACGGATAATGAGATCTTTGGCACGCCCGGTGAGATGAACGAAGCCGTCGTCGTCGATCCAGGCGAGGTCACCGGTGTCGAGCCAACCGTCGACGAGCACCCCCAAGCCGTCGAGAACGAACCGGTCGGTGGTCCGTTCGGTTACATAGCCTGGGAATACCGTGGGTCCACTGATGGCGAGGTTGCCCACGGTGTGGCGGGGCAGATCGTGCCAGCGACCGGTGTCGTCGATGCGCACGGTCTTGATTTGCTGGTAGGGCATCCGTTGGCCGACTGACCCTGGGCGTGGGTGGTCCGGGAAGCTGCGCGCGCTGGCGCACGTCGCCTCCGTCAGGCCATATCCCTCGACCAGGGTGATCCCGGTATGGGACTCGAAGTCCTTGCGTACGGCTGCGGGCAGTGCTGAGGCGCCGACCAATGCGACTCGCATGCTTGAGATGTCGGCGTCGATCGGACATTGTGCGAGCACGGCGTACACCGTGGGTACGGCGCTCATCGCCGAAACCCCGTAGTGTTCGACGATCTTCCAGAAAGCGCCGTAGAGCCCGGGGTCGCGGTAGCCAAGCGGCCCCGCCCATACGACGTGCTGGCCCCGCAGTAGCGGTGCCAACGTGGTGACGACCAGAGCGTTGACGTGAAACAGCGGTAGGGCCGCGAAAACCACCGAGTCCGAGCCCAATTCGGTGTTGGACGCGATCATCCAGGCGTCGGTCACCTCGTTTCTGTGCGTATGGGCGGCAAGTTTCGGCGTGCCGGTGGTTCCGCCGGTGTGGAACAGCGCGGCGAGATCAGTGGCCGCGGGCGGCTCGCCGGTGAAAGCGGTGCCGTCATAGGTTCGAGCCAGTTCGGTGAGGTTGTGCACGGCAGCACCGGCCAGTTCCGGTGCCGGGGCGGCAGCCACGGTGCCGGTCGCCTGCAGTATCAGCACGGTGTCGACGGCGCCGATGGCAACCAGATGCTGGGCGATGGTCCAGCCGGCTGGATCGAGGTCGGGCGACCCGCTGATCAGTACTCGGGCCCCGGACCGGCCGACGAGTTCGGCAACGTGTCCGGCGGAGAGGGCACCGTTGATCGGGGCGGCGATGCCGACGAGTTGAGCCGCCAGGGTTGCGGTGATCAGCTCATCGCAGTTCGGCGAGATCAGTGCGACCGCCGAGGTCCGGCCCACACCTAGGCTGCGCAACAGGTTGGCAGTTCGGTGAACGTCGGCCAGCAGGTCAGAAAAGGTGTGCACTGCCGGGTGCTGCCACCGTTGCCCGTCGGGTAGGACCGAGAGTGCCGGCTGGTCGGGCCAGAGCTCGGCGGCGCGGGTGAGCAGTGCATAGGTCGTACTGGGTAGTCCCCGGTCGGACAGGGGTAGCGCCTCGATGGCGCTGAGATCGTCGGGGCCGCGGTAGCGCGGCCACAGCGCATCGACGTCGGTCATCCGAATCGGACCGTGTTGTGCTGGGTGGCCAAGTCGAGTTCACCGTCGTCGGTGGCGACGCTCGCTTCGATGACGTCGCCGTTCTTGAGGTATTTGGGGTTGCCGGCTTGCCGCTTGAAGAAGGCCTTCCATTTCAGCGCAGGCGGCAGCAGCGAACCGATGATCTCGATCGGCTTGGGTGGGGCAACCAGCGCGGTGCCTGCCGGCGTGCCGGTCATGATCAGGTCACCCGGGCTGAGATCTTGAAACCGGGCCAGAGACTGCAATGCCTGTACCGGCGGGTAGATCATGTCACCGTCAACGAGCATGTCCTGGCGCAGCTCGCCATTGACACGCAGCGTGAGTCGAAGGTCGCCGAAGCGCTGGAACTCCTCGGCGGAGAGCAGCACCAGGGCGGGCCCGACCGGAGTGAACGTCGGGTAGGACTTGGCCTCGTAGAACTGGGTCTGTGGCAATTGGATATCGCGGGCGGAGACGTCGTTGGTGATTACCACACCGGCGATGAAATCGGTCCAGTTCGATTCGGAAATGATTGTGCCGACCGGGATTTCGGTCCCCACCACCAGGCCGATCTCGACTTCGTAGTCGAGGAAACGGACATGGTCGGGTTTGACGATGTCCTGGAAGGGGCCGGTGATCGAGCTGGAGGACTTGCGGAAGAAAGTCAACGGGATGGTCGCGGGATCCATCCCGGAGTCCTTGACATGGGAGGCGTAGTTCGTCATCTGCGCCACCACCCGGCACGGCCGGGTGACCGGTGACAACAGCTCAAGTCCCGCGGTGGGAACCGTCTCACTGTTGTGGGCGGCTGCATCGATGGCAGCACGATCAGCCAACAGCTCAGCCGTGGTGGTTGCAGTGGTGGCGATTTGGGCTGCGCCGGTGGGTGTTTGGACCCACCAGGCATTGTCGGTGCGCAAGACGGCGAGGGTCATGAATTGGCAACTTTCAGTAGGCCGATGAGGCGGGCGATGTCGAACTCGTTGTCGTGGCGAAGCGCGCTGAGCATCGACCGCGCTTCATGGCGAATCAACCGGGGGCTGGTCCCGAGGAAGTCCTTGGTAACGGGCGGTCCCCATTGGGCCAGGCCGGATGCGGAGAACGGCGACCAGCCAGGTTCCATTGTGCTGTCGAACATGTCGCCGTCTGCGAAGTGTTCGACGAGGAAGCCGTCGGGGTCACGCCAGTAGTCGAAAAGCTGGCTGCCCTGGATATGGCGGCCGATACCCCATGACCGGGAGTAGCCGAGGCCGGCGAGGTACGCGCCACCGGCGGCCAGTGCGTCTAGGTCGCACACCTGGTACGCCGAGTGGACATAGCGGTTCGACGGACCCAGCGCCATCGCGAGTGTGTGGTGGTCGGCGGGGGTGGCGCCGCGGTCGCAGCGAATGAAGCTCATGGCCGGTCCACGAGCGCGCTGGCCGGGGAAGAACTGAAAGTCGCTGACGATCAGCCCGAGAGTGTCGAGGTACCAGTTAAGCGCTTTGAGGTACTTGGTGCTCTGCAACACGACATGGCCGAGCCGCTGGACCTGTGCCGGTGCCCGGGGTGGGCGTTGGGTGGCGTTGACGCGGCGTAGGTCGTGGCCGAAGTTGAAGGTGTGGGCCATCTGCGGCGAAAGAGCCGGCAGGTCATAGGTGCCCGTGACCACCTCGACCGGAAAGCCGCTGGGGTCAACGAGGTTGACGCTGCGTCCGCCGATCGATTCAGGCAGTGACACGATGGTGCCGCCGGTAGCTGACGCGAGTCGCTGCAGATCGCCGTCATCGTGCGCCGTGAACGCCATACCGCGGAACCTGGTGTCGGGTCCGCGGCGAATGAGCACGCAGGGCGTGCCAGGGTCCGTTCCCCGCAGGTGCAACTCTGTGTCGTTGCGCAGAACCGTGCTGAAGCCGAAGGCCTGCGCAAACGCCTCGGCACGCACCAGGTCCGGCTTCTGGAACATCAACCAGGCCAGGTCCTGCACCTTGATCACCGGATTGCTCGACCGTCCCGGATGCTCGCCGCGATGTCCGCCGTGCTCGCTGTGCAGCCCGCTGTGGGCGCCGATTGTCTCGCTCATGAAGTATCACTCCTCGACTGACGAAATCGTCACATACTGGCCGGGCGACAGTCAAGCTATTTTGATGAAATCGTCAGTAGTGACTGAACCTGCTATTTTTAGAGCCGTCAGCGATAACGGAGGTGGCTGTGACCGATCAACCCGGCGAGCCCGTCACTCGCCTGGAACGCCGCAAGCAGCGCACTCGCGCCGCGTTGATCAGGGCCGCACAGGGTTTCATCGCCGCAGGCAAGCTCAACGTGCCCGTCTTGGAGATCACGCAGGCAGCAGATGTCGGAATGGGGTCGTTCTACAACCATTTCGACACCAAGGAGCAACTGTTCGACGCGGCTGTCTTCGAGGCACTCGATGCCCATGGTGCGCTGATGGATGCGCTCACCGCATCGATAGACGATCCCGCCGAGGCATTTGCGTGCAGCTTTCGTCTGACAGGTCGTCTGTTTCGCCGGCGTCCACAGGAGGCGCTGATCCTCCTCAGCAATAGGTTGAATCTGGTCACCGCCAAGCGTGGGCTGGCCCCGCGGGCGTTGCGTGACATCCACGCTGCGGTCGCTGCGGGGCGCTTCCACGTCGATGATCCGGAACTGGCCTTGGCGGTCGCGGGTGGAGCGATCATGGGACTGGGCACATTGCTGCGTGAGCAACCCGAACGCGACGACGCCCAGGCCGCAGACAAGCTCACCGAAGATGTGCTGCGGTTGTTCGGCGTGCCTGCGGAGGAAGCGCGTGAGATGTGCCAACGCGACTTACCCGATATCGACGCGTTCGCCGAACCCACTTCAGCCGCCTGAAACGGAGAGCTCGACGATCTACGCGTTCTAGACGTTGACGGCAATTCTGACCGTCCTGATGGTTGGGCCAGCCGTGGCCAAACTGGCTGGGGTGCAAGCGATGCGCGACGGTGCCGAGCATTTCGGCATCCCGTGGAGTCGCTATCGGCTTGTCAGAAGTTGATCAGGTGGCCTTCGAGGCCGTGAATGGCTTCTTGGAGCGCTTCGCCGAGGGTCGGATGCACGTGGATGTTGCGGGATAGTTCGAAAGAGCCGAGTTCCCACTTCTGCGCCAGTGTCAGTTCGGGTAGTAATTCGGCGACGTCGGGGCCGATGAGGTGGCCGCCGAGTAGAGTGCCGTGCTCGTCTGCGAGCAGTTTGACGAAGCCGACAGGCTCACCGAGACCGTGCGCCTTACCGTTCGCGGTGAAAGGGAACCTGGAAACGCGGACGGTTTCGTGCTCGGCGCGCGCCTGTTCCTCGGTCAGCCCGAAGCTGGCGACCTGTGGCCGGCTGAAGGTTGCGCGCGGCACCATGCGGTAGTCGCCGATCGGCATTGTTGTTGTCCCTGCGATGGTTTCGGCGGCAATGACGCCCATCGCCTCGGCGACGTGCGCAAGTTGGAGCTTCATGGTGGCGTCGCCGATGGCGTACACGTGCGAATTGGTGGTGCGCATGCGCTCGTCGATCGCGATGGCGCCCCGACTATCGGTGTCGACCTCTGCCGCCTCCAAACCCAGGTCGGTGCTGTTGGGGGCGAAGCCGGTGGCGACAAGTACGCGCGCAGCCTCCACGGTGTGGGATGTTCCGCCCGTGGTCCAGGTGACTGCGACGTGCTCACCTTGGTCGTCGGCCTTGTCGACGCGTGCGTCGGTGTGGACTGTCACGCCCAGGCGTTGGTATGCCCGGGATATCTCCTTCGAGACGTCGGCGTCTTCGAGGGGAAGGACGCGGTCGCAATACTCCAGGATCGTCACCGCGGCGCCGAAGTTGGCGGCAATGTAAGCGAATTCCATGCCGATGGGGCCGCCGCCGACGATCACCAGAGATGCGGGCATTGTGGGGTCGAGGATCATCTCCTGGTAGGTGACCACGTTGGCCGAGGTGGTGACGCCCTCGGGTAGCCGGGGGCGGGAACCGGTAGCCACGATCGCGTCGGTGAACCCGATGATGCTGGCGCTACGGTCGGGTGCGGTGACTTCCAGCGTGGACGCCGAGGTGAAACGTGCGCGCCCGGAAATCTCGGTGATCTTGTTCTTCCGCATGAGGTAGTGGATGCCCTCGGCGCGTCCGTCGGCTACTTCGCGGCTGCGTTCGTGGGCGCGTGCATAGTCGAAATGCGATTGTCCCCTTATACCGAAGTGGTCGGCCTGCCGGCGCCAGATGTCGGCGAGCTCGGCATTCCGCAACAGTGCTTTCGACGGGATGCAGCCGACGTTGAGGCAGACTCCGCCCCAGTACCGTTCTTCGACGATGGCCACCCGCTTACCGAGTTGGGCGGCGCGGATCGCGGCGACATAGCCACCGGGACCTGCGCCGACCACAACGACATCGAAGTGCTGCGGCGCCTCGGCTGCAGCGCTCACAGGAAAGCTTCCGTCGGATCGGTCAGGATGGCCGCCGTATCGGCCAGCAACTGTGAACCCTCCTGGCCGTCCAGCACCCGGTGATCGAAGGAGAGCGCAAGTTGTAGAACAGATCTCGGCTCGATGCGCTCGTCTCCTCCGGTGCCGACGACCCACGGGGTCCGCCGCATGGCTCCCACCGCCAGGATCGCGGTCTCACCGGGATTGAGGATCGGTGTCCCAGTGTCGACTCCGAACACGCCGACATTGCTGATGGTGGTGGTGCCGCCCGCCATCGCTTCGGGTGCGGTGTGGCCGGCTCGGGCGGTCTGGGCGAGCTGGTTGATGGCGTCGGCGAGTTCACGCAGGCTCAGTCGGTCTGCGGCCTTGATATTGGGCACCACCAGCCCGCGAGGTGTGGCCGCCGCAATGCCGAGATTGACCTGGGCGGGAAGGACGATCTCTTGTGCTTTTTCATCCCAGCGGGCGTTGGCCATCGGGGTGCGGCGAAGCGCATGGAGGTAGGCGCGAGCTACGAACGTCAGGGGTGTCGCTTTGGTCTTGCGGAACTCGCGGCGCGCAAGAACCCGGTCACGCAACTCCAGAGTCGCTGTCATGTCGACGGTGACGAACTCGGTGACATGCGGTGCGGTGAACGCCGATGCGACCATCGCCGCCGCGGTGTGCTTGCGAACGCCTTTGATGGGAATGCGTGTTTCACCGACAGCGGGTTTGGCCATGTCCGAGGCCGGTGGCTCCACTGCCGGTGCGGGGGAGGCCTCACGGGTCTGTGCGGCGGCGAGCACATCGGTGCGCAGGACCACGCCGTCGTCGCCGCTGGGCGGCACGGTGGCAAGATCAACCCCGAGCACCTCGGCGAGTTTGCGCACCGGCGGCTTTGCGCGAGGACGTGCTGTCCCGACGTGGTCGCGCCGGCGTCGGCGCGGCGTGTCTTCCTCGCGGGCGCCGTAGCCGACGAGCAGCTTGGGCTCATCGGTATCGGATTCGGCTGCCGGCGCCGTGGCATTCTCACTGCGAGCACTGGCATCGTGACCGGTGGCGATGGCGATGATCGGCGCGCCGACAGCGACGGTTTCGCCCTGCTGCGAACAGAGTTCGACGACAGTGCCGGAGTATGGGGAGGGCAGTTCGACCAGTGATTTGGCGGTCTCGATCTCGACGATGATCTGATTGACCTCCACCGTGTCACCCGCGGCGACACGCCAGGTGACGATTTCGGCTTCGGTGAGGCCCTCACCGACGTCGGGCAGCAGGAACTGCTGGACGGTTTGCGTCGTCACGGGTGTTCTCCTGGGCGGGAAGTTCGGCGGACGGTGATCAGTAAGAGAGGCTGGCGTCGCAGGCATCGAGCAGCCGGTCGAGATTGGGTAGCCAGTCCGCTTCGAGCCGGCTTGCCGGATAGGGGGTGTCGTACCCGGTGACTCGCAGAACTGGTGCTTCGAGGTCGTAGAACGCCTCACGCTGGACGCGTGTGGCCAGTTCTCCTCCGATACCGCCGGATTGTGAAGCCTCGTGGGTGATCACGAGCCTGCCGGTGCGGCGCACCGACTCCACGACGGTGCCGTGATCGAGCGGGGACAGCGTTCGCAGGTCGACGATCTCGACCTCGTGGCCGTCGCGGGCCATCTCGTCAGCGGCCTTGACAGCGGTGGAGACCAGTGCCCCGTAGGTTGCGATGGTGAGTGCGTCGCCGCGGCGGACGGTGCGTGCCGTATTCAGATCGGCTGTGGGAGCGTCGAAGTCGACTTCGCCCTTGCCCCAGTAGATTTTCTTGGGTTCGAGGAAGACCACCGGGTCGCTGCACCGCACGGCCGCCCGCAGGAGGGTATATCCCTCTTGCGGGGTGGACGGGCACAGCACTCTCAATCCGGGCGTGTGGGCGAAATAGGCCTCGGGTGATTCGCTGTGGTGCTCGATGGCTCCGATGCCGCCACCTACGGGTATGCGGATGACGACCGGCAGGCTGATGTTTCCCTCGGAGCGATGCCGGTATTTGGCGAGCTGCGTGACGATCTGGTTCATGGCCGGAAAGACGAACCCGTCGAACTGGATTTCCACGATGGTGCGGTAGCCGGCCAGGGCCAGGCCGATGGCACTGCCCACGATGCCGGCTTCGCCCAGCGGGGAGGTCACCACCCGGTCTTCGCCGAAGTCTTTGGCCAGGCCGTCGGTGACGCGGAAGACTCCGCCGAGCGGGCCGATGTCTTCACCTACCAGGAGAACTTTCGGATCGGTGTCGAGCTCGTGGCGCAGTGCGTCGTTGAGTGCGTGCGCGAGTGCCTTTCGCGACGTCGTGGTCTCGGGTGTCGTGGTCTCGGCAGTGGTGGTCGCGAGTGTTGCGGTCACGGGTGTGCCTCGGTACCGGCGTTGACGAAGGCGAGGTGCTGCTCGCGCTGACGGGCCAGTTCGGGAGGCATGTGCTCGAGGGTGGTGAGGAACGGTGAGTCGGCTTGGGGCATCGGCAGTTCGCGGCACCCGGTGCGCAGCCGCTGCGCGAGTTGCTGCTCGTCGGCTGCCAGGGTGGCTTCGAACTCTTCACCCAGTCCACCCTGGGCGGCGAAGTATCGACGGAGCCTGGCGATCGGGTCCAGTGCGCTCCAGTGGTCGTTGTCGCTGGCGCTCCGGTAGCGCAGATCGTCATCGGAGGTGGTGTGGGGATTTCGACGGTAGGTCACCGCCTCGATAAGAGTCGGCCCGTTGCCGGCCCGTGCAGCGGCCAGCGCGCGTTGGGTGGCGGCGTGACAAGCGATGACGTCGTTGCCGTCGACCCGGACTCCGGGGAACCCGAAGCCGGCCGCCCGTTGCGCGGCGGGCACCCGGCTTTGCACGGAGAAAGGCGCGGAGATGGCCCACTGGTTGTTCTGGCAGAAGAAGACCACGGGCAGGTTCTGCGCGGCGGCCCACACAAACGCTTCGTTGGACTCGCCCTCGCTCAGTGCCCCGTCGCCGAGGAAAACCAGGACCGCGCGATCCCGCTGCGCGTCGCCGGTACCGACGTCGCCGTCGCGCACGACACCCATGGCGTAGCCCACAGCGTGCAGTGTCTGCGCCCCGATCACCAGCGTGTAGAGCTGAAAG
The DNA here is from genome assembly GCF_025822605.1 of Mycolicibacterium komossense. Classification (GTDB taxonomy): domain Bacteria; phylum Actinomycetota; class Actinomycetes; order Mycobacteriales; family Mycobacteriaceae; genus Mycobacterium; species Mycobacterium komossense. The sequence continues at coordinate 31,051 of NZ_JACKTY010000043.1, forward strand.
TTCCGTTCGGCGGGGTTCCACCCGCCCATCGTGGTGCCACGGAACAGGCCGAGCAGCTGTACCGGATCGACGCCGAAACACCATGCCACGGCGTGTTCGCGGTAGGTGGGGAAGACGACGTCACGCGGCCGCAGCGATAGGCCCGCCCCCACTTGGGCGCCTTCTTGTCCGAGCATCGACGGCCAGAGTCCGAGCTCGCCTTGGCGTTGCAATGCGATCGCTTCAGTGTCGATTCGCCGTGCGAGGGTCATGTCGCGGAGCGCTCGGCGCAGGTCCAACGCGGCGTGTTCGACACCGAGATCGGTTGTGGCGATGGTGCCGTCGGCTCCGAGCACGCTCCATATGGCTGCGGGTCCGGCTAGCTCGGTCACTGACATCTCAGCGGCTCTTCTTCCACATCGTCGAAAGTGCCATGGGTCCTATCGAAGCGCAATCACTAAGCGTCAAACCGGCTCAGCGCGCAGAATCATGGCGTAACAACCCAACCCGGAGTGCAATATCCTGCTCGAGACGGCTGAATGTGATCGAGGGGACGACTGTGGACGAGATTGATCAGCAGATTCTGGATATTCTGCGGACCGACGCGCGTGCGGCGGTGAGCGATATAGCTCGGCAGGTCGGCCTGACCAATGCCCCGGTAGCCCGCCGGATCGCGCGATTGGAGTCCACTGGCGTCATCAAGGGGTATGTGGCGGTCATCGACGAGGTGGCAGCGGGTGGCATCGAGGCATTCACCGAGATCAGATTGGTGGGTAGCGTCGACACCCGTGAGATCGAGGAGATCGCGCGGCAGGTTCCCGAGGTGCAACAGTTCTTCACCATCTCCGGCGATCCAGATGCATTGCTGCGCTTCAAGGTTCGCAATGTCGAGCACCTGCAGACCGTGGTCAACGCGATCCGGAGCACGGGTCTGGTGTCCGGAACGAAAAGCCTCATCGTGATGTCGACGTGGGACCGTTCTGCAGCGCGGCTGTCGAGTGACTGACGGAGTTTACGAGCTGATCCCGTTGGTCAGAATCGTGGCCAGTTCCCGGTAGGCGTCGGCGTCTTCGAGGCCACTGCTGGCGCGCACCCCACGCTGTTGGATGCGAACCATCATGGTGGTCACCAGGTCTGCGGCGAATGCGGCGTGGACGTCGCGGAAGGTGCCGTCGACCACGCCCTCGTGGATCAACTCCTGAACCCGGGCCGCCGCCAGCCGCGTGTTCATCTCATACACCTCTCGAGCGGGCGCAAAGTCCGCCAAGTCGGCCATGAAGGTGTCCGATGCTCGCTCCAGTGCGGAGCCCACTGCAGTGAGATACGTCGTGATCCGAGCGCGGGCGTCCTGGTGGCCGACAATCTGTGAATCGACGTGCTCGGTCGCCACCCGGAAGAAGTGGATGGTGGCGGCGCGGACAAGTTGGTCCTTGCTCTTGGCGAGCGTGTAGAGCGTGGACTTCGAACAGTGCAGCTCAGCGGCGATGTCATCGAGGGTGAAGCGCGCAAAGCCCTGGGCCAGAAAGAGTGTGACCAGCTCGTCGAAGAGTTGGGTACGCCGGCGGGTGGCGAACTCGACCTGGCGTTCCCCGCGCTGCATTGCCACATAGTACTGGCCGGCTGCTTGCAGTACTGCCGCGATGACAGTACTGTCCGGCGTACTTCAGTATCATTTCCAGCTTGAGTGAGGTTCACATGGCCGTCGAGCGTCTACTGCCGACCGAGGAATCCCGCGAGCTCATCGAGCTCACCCGCGCGGTCGCCGACAAGGTCCTGGAGCCGATTGTCGACCGCCACGAGAAGAGTGAGACCTATCCGGCGGGAGTGTTCGCCACCCTCGGCGAAGCCGGGCTGCTGAGCGTGCCGTTCCCCGAGGAATGGGGTGGCGCCGGGCAACCGTACGAGGTCTACCTTCAGATGCTGGAGGAGATTGCGGCGCGCTGGGCGGCCATCGCGGTCGCGGTCAGTGTCCACAGCCTGTCCTGTCATCCACTGCTGGCGTTCGGTACCGAACAGCAGAAGCAGAAGTGGTTGCCGGAGATGCTGGGCGGCAACATGATCGGTGCCTATTCTCTGTCCGAGCCGCAAGCCGGATCCGATGCCGCGGCGCTTTCCTGCAAGGCCGTGCCCGCCGAGGGTGGCTATCGAATCAGTGGCGCCAAAGCATGGATCACCCACGGCGGCATCGCCGACTTCTACTCCCTGTTCGCCCGTACCAACGAAGGCAGCAAGGGCATCACATGCTTCCTGGTAGCCGGAGACACTCCGGGATTGAGCTTCGGTAAACCCGAGGACAAGATGGGACTGCACGCGGTGCCCACCACCTCGGCCCACTATGACGACGCGTTCGTCGCCTCCGATCGCCGCATCGGCGTCGACGGCCAGGGGCTGCAGATCGCTTTCAGCGCACTCGATTCCGGGCGTCTCGGTATCGCTGCGGTGGCAGTCGGGCTGGCTCAGGCCGCTCTCGACGAAGCCGTTTCCTACGCGCATGAGCGCAGCACATTCGGGCGCAAGATCATCGACCACCAAGGGTTGGGATTCCTGCTTGCCGATATGGCCGCCGCCGTCGACTCTGCCCGCGCAATGTATCTGGATGCGGCACGTCGACGAGACGCCGGGCTGTCTTACTCGCGGCAGGCCTCGGTGGCCAAACTGATCGCCACCGACGCTGCTATGAAGGTCACCACCGACGCCGTGCAGGTGCTGGGCGGATACGGCTACACCCGCGACTTCCGGGTCGAACGCTATATGCGAGAAGCGAAGATCACGCAGATCTTCGAAGGCACCAACCAGATTCAGCGGTTGGTCATCAGCCGCACCCTCGCCGCCCGTTGACAGTGCACATCGTGAGCAACGCGATGCTCAACGGCGAGACCATTCGCTTGGACGGTGCTATCCGGATGGCACCTCGGTAGCCGTGCTTGTGCCGGCGGCCCCGAGCACCGCCGCGGCTTGGTCGATCGCCGCGTTCAGCTCGCTCGATGGGAGTTCGCCGAGTCCGGTGGCTGAACGTAGGTAGGGCTCGAAGAGTCGCCAGCTCAGTTGCAGGGCAACCGAATGCGCAGCTGCCAGTCGTGCGTCGAGGTCCGTTTCGTGCTGCTCTTTGAGTTCGTCGATCAGGACAGCGATTCCCGGATGTGATGTCTGCAATGTGTCAGTCGGGTAGCCATCGAGCGTTGCACGCGCCATGACGCGGGAATGGATGTCGACGGCGGCATCGAACTCTGGGCCAGTGATATGTCTGCCGATCAGATCGGCAACCCTGCGGCCGAGGTCATCGAGAACAGCGCCGACGAGTTGCTCCTTGGTGCCGAAATGGCGAAACACCAACCCGTAGTTCACTCCCGCCCGTGCGGCCACTTGCCGCAGCGATGTCTGGCTGGGTCCCTGATCAGCGAAAAGCTCGGCCGCTGCGGTGAGTATCGCGGGAACGACCGAAGGACCGGTCGGCTTCGGCGGGGTCGCCGGCTTGGCGCGTTTCGTAGCCATGCGGCTACCCTAGCGGCCCGCGCGGATCGGCCGGTAAACGTCAACGCCGGCAATCCAGACGGCCGGGAGGTGCGACGTTGCCGATTTGTAGCCACATGGCTACATTGGCAGAGGTGAGCAGGTAGCCACGTGGCTAATCAAGCTCGGTATCGACCTGGGGAGCCGCCGTGCCAACGAGTTTCGCGCAACGCAAGGGCCGCGACGGAGATGCCGGCGTGGGCCGGCTCTCGATCCGCGGACCGGTGACCGGCGGTCGGGGACGGCCGTACTCGTCGTCGATCGTGGATCTCGACGAGTACGGCTATTGCGAGGCCGAATACTTCGTCTCCGGTCGCGCGGCCACCTTCGCCCCGGCGCCGGGTACGACGCTTGGGGTCGACGGGCATTGGAACGTCGTTGCCACTGATGGGGCCGACTTCACCACCCGCATCCTGGTCCGCCGCCCGAGTGCCGAGCGATTCAACGGAACCGTCGTCGTCGAGTTCATGCAGGAGTACTTCGGTACCGAGCGGGATACCAACTTCCGGTGGAACGCCGAGACCCTGATGCGCGAAGGCTTCGCCTGGGTGGGTGCGTCCCTGCACCATGAAAGCGTCGATGCGACCGGTGGCCAAGAGGTCGAGTACCAGGGCATGAAACTTCGGCCGGGACCCGCGATGATCGAATGGGATGCGGATCGGTATGCACGGCTGCGTTTTCCGAGCTCCGACTTGTGCTATGACGTGCTCTCCCAGATCGGCCGCGCGGTAGGGCCCGAGCGCGACGGCGCGGTCGATCCGCTGCCCGGGCTCGAGGTGCACCGGGTCGTTGCGGTCGGCAACACCATCGCGGCGGATCGGCTGCAGCACTACATCAACGGAATTCACCACCGGGACAGCGTCTTCGATGGCTTTCTTCTGCAGGATGTGGCTGAATCCGGTGTCGGGCTCTCCGGTGACGTGCAGTCGCCGGCCGGCCTGTGCTTGCGCACCGATATCAACGTGCCGACCATCGTGCTCAACACCATGACCGCCGCCGTCCAAGCAGTCGATCAGCCGGAAGGTCCCTACCTGCGATTCTGGGAGCCGGCGGGCAGCGCACACACCACCGGTGCGTATATGGTCCGGGTGGCAGCGGCCACCAAACGCGATCTCGGCGTGGAGTCCCCGATCTGTCCTGCCGACTACACCAACACCTTTCCGCTGGAGTACATCGCAGGCGCAGCGTTGGTCGCAGTGAATCGCTGGGCAGCAGAGCAACATCCGGCGCCCAGCTTTGCGCGGCTGGTGCGGACTGGGCAGCCACCAGCTGCGAGTGAGGAGGTCGACGAGCACGGCAATGCTCTCGGTGGTCTGCGCAGCCCGTGGGTTGATGTGCCGATCGCCCGCTACGACTGGCGCGGTGAGTGCCTGGGTGACGCGGGCCGCACTTACCCATTTACCGCTGATCAGCTCACCGGGCTGTATGGCGAGCCCGCCAACTACCACCGCGCCTTCGAAATGCAGGCACGCGGCGCGCAGGAACGCGGCGTACTGCTGGCGCAGGACGTTCAACAAGCGATCAGCATCGCCAGAAAGGTCACCTGGTGACGATCGAGCAACTCGACGGTAAGCGGGTTTTCGTAACCGGTGCGGCATCGGGCATCGGCGCCGCGACCGTCGAGCTGTTCCAGACGCTGGGCGCCGCGGTCGTGGGAGTGGACATAACTGAGGGCGCTGGCCTGATCCGCTGCGATGTCACCGATCCCGCGTCCGTGCGGGCAGCGATTGACCACACCGTCGGAGCACTCGGCGGGCTCGACGTGGTGGTGAACGTCGCCGGTATAGGGGGTATGGCCCCACTGGCGGAGATGACGCTCGACCGGTGGAACGCCATCATGGCCGTCAACGTGACCGGACCGATGTTGGTGACACAGGCGGCGCTGCCGCACCTCGTGCAGAGCGCAGGCAACGTGGTCAGCGTCGCGTCGATCTCCGGGCTTCAGGGCCAGCCGTACATGTCGGCGTACTGCGCATCGAAGGCGGCGTTGCTGCACTTCATGAAGTCGATGGCAGTTGAACTTGCGCCGCAACACATCCGAGTCAATTGCGTCTGTCCCGGTGGTGTGGGCCCGCTACCGAACCCCGACGCGGCCGCGGCGATGGTGCCACCCGGCGTCGACCCGATGGTGTTCACCCGACTCAACCCGGTGCTGTCCGGAGTCATCGAGCCGACCGACATCGCCGACGCGCTGGCCTACCTGGCCTCTGACTCCGCCCGATCCATCACCGGTGCGGCGCTGCTGGTCGACCGCGGAACCCTCTGGTAAGTGGTCGACAAAAACTCCGAATCGACGACGGCGACCGCTCGCCACAAGCTCGAACCTATCTATCTGATTGGAGGATGACATGTCCGGACAACGCAAGCGGGTGTTTCTGACTGGTGCGACAGGCAATTGGGGGCGTTTCGCTCTTGCTGAGTTCGCCAAACGGGCCGACCGATTCGACGTGATCGCTCTGGTGCTCCCCACACCGGCGGACCGCGAGGTGATCGGCCGCTATGAGGACATGAAGAACCTGGATGTGCGATTCGGAGATCTCACCGACTACGCAGCAGTCCGGGCCTGCGTGGCCGGCGCGGATTTCGTCGTGCATCTGGGCGGTGTCGTGTCACCCCTCGGAGACGACAATCCGCAGTTGGCGCTTCGGGTGAACGTCGGAAGCATGCGCAACATCGTGGCCGCGGTGCAGGCACAGCCCAACCCGGAGCAAATCGGCGTCATCGGGGTGGGAACCATCGCCGAGACGGGGGACCGCAACCCGCCGCACCATTGGGGTCGCATCGGGGATCCACTGCGGCCGGCGCGTTTCGACGGATACGGCCAGAGCAAGATCATCGCGGAGAAGGAACTTGTCGACTCGGGCCTGCCGAAATGGGTCTGGTTGCGCCAGACGGGCATCTTTCATCCAGGGATGCTGGAGATTAGGGATCCGATCATGACGCATTCGCCGTTCGGCGGAGTGATGGAGTGGGTGTCAGCCGAGGACTCGGCCCGGCTGGTGGCCAACCTGTGTGAGGACGATGTCCCCGAGCAGCTGTGGGGCGATATCTACAATATCGGCGGCGGGGACGGCTGGCGACTGACCAACTGGGAGTTGCAGACGCGTATGACCGCGGCCTTCGGTTTGCGTGATGTGCGCAAATGGTATGACCGGAACTGGTTTGCCACCAAGAATTTTCACGGTCAGTGGTACACCGACTCCGATGACTTGGAGAAGCTTGTCCCGTTCCGCACCGATACCTTCGAGGCGACCCTGCAACGTGCAGTCGCCGCCAAACCCACGATGAAGATCGCGGGCCGGATCCCCCCGTGGTTGGTCAAGAACCTGATCCTCAAGCCGCTGACGCTCAAACCGCGCGGCACCATCGCGTTCATCCGGGACGGCGACGATGAGAAGATCGCCGCATACTTCGGTTCCCGTCAGGAGTGGGAGGAGATCGGCGATTGGAGCACCTTCTGGCCGCCTCGGCCCGACCGCTCACCCACGCGCGTCGACCACGGCTATGACGAGACCAAAGCGCCTGGTGGATGGAGGAAGGCCGACTACGCCGGGGTGGCTGATTTCCGCGGCGGTGAGTTGCTCTCGACCGACGTCGTCGACGGTGACATCGCCACTGTGCTGTCCTGGAAATGCGCAGACGGTCACGAATTCACCGGTAGCCCAAGGCTTATCCTGCGGGGCGGGCACTGGTGCCCGGTTTGCGTCGCTGACACCGCCGGCTACCGCCGGCAAGCTGAGCGGAATCAGTTTCTGGCCCAGATCGAGCTGGATACGGCTGCTGACGCCAGGCAGTAGGGCACGCGCCGGACCCTGGGGGAGTCGGCGATGAGTCAGTGCCAGACTTATGGAAGGCCCACCTGCGGCCCACCATCGACACGGCCATCGACAGCGTCGAATTGCGGCTCGCTCAGGGCGCCAACTTCGGCGAGAACGTCGGCCGTGTGGGCGCCCAGCTCTGGAGCGGGTCCGGCCACTCGGCCCGGGGTTCGCGAAAACCAGGTCGGCACCCCGGGAAAGCGCACCGGTCCGTGCTCGGTATCCACCGTCTCGAAGAGGCCGATGGCGTTGAGGTGCGGGTCGTCGAACAGGTCGTCGGGCGTCTGGATCGGTGCCACGGGAATTTCCAGCTCGCCGAACAGCGCCAGCCATTCGGCGGTGGTGCGTTCCAGCAGCGTCTGGGCAATCAGGCCGTACACGACGTCGATCTGGGCGGACCGTTGTTCGAGCGTCGCGTACTCTTCGCTGTTCCAGGCGGGTTGGACGGCGCCGATGAACGCCTTCCAGTGTTTGTCGTTGTAGATCAGCACCGCGACGTGGCCGTCCTTGGTCGGATACGGCTTGCGGTTCGGTGCCACCGTCCGTGGGTAGACGGCGGGTCCGGGCGGTGGCGAGAACATCCTGCCGTTGGCGTGCTCGACGAGCATGAACGACGCCATCGTCTCGAACATGCTGACCTCCACCTCCTGGCCCTCGCCGGTCCGCTCGCGGTGGAACAGCGCCATCATCGTGGCGTAGAGCGCTGTGAGGCCTGCGACCTTGTCCGCCACGATCGTTCCGACGTAGGTCGTCTCCCCGGTGAGAAGCTTTTGCACGGCCGCGAGTCCAGATTCAGCTTGAATGGTGTCGTCGTAGGCGGGACGGTCAGCTTCTGGTCCGCGCCGGCTGTAGCCATAGCAATTGGTGTAGATGATGGCCGGATTGATGGCCGCCACATCGTCGTAGGTGAAGCCCAATTTGGCGATCGCCCTGGAGCGCATCGAATGAATGAAGACATCCGCCTTGGCGATCAGCCCCCGAAGCGTGGCCTTTCCCTCGTCTGTGGTGAGATCGATTACCGCGCTGCGCTTTCCGCGGTTCACGTTGACAAAAACACCGCTCATGCCGGGAGCTGGTCCGACCGAAACGTAGCGGGCATTGTCTCCGGCAGGCGGTTCGACCTTGACGACGTCGGCGCCCATGTCGGCCATGATTTGGGTGCAGTACGGCCCCATCACCACTGCCGTTAGGTCGACGACGCGCACCCCTTCCAACGGGCCGCTAGACACGATTCACCGCCTGAGGAGACATCTCGAAACTGTAACCGTCGTGGTAGGGGTGCAGGTCGGAGGGACCGGAGTCGAGGAGTCCCGGATGCCTCGCTCTGCGCTTGGTAGCCGGCGTCGTCGGGGCAGTTCAGGGCGACGTGATTGCCGGCGCAGCGGTACTCGGACGAAATGTCCTGGACGACGGAGCTCGTTCAGGAGTCCGTCTCGGTACTGAGCGCCATCAGCTGCTCGAGGGTCTCGACCGGGATCGCGCCCTGGGTGAAGGTGATGAACTGTCGCATCGGCATCGACTCCACCATCTTCATCAGATCCGGATTATCTTGAGCCTGAAGGACTTGTGCGTCGGTCATGGCGGCGGACATTCCCTGCGTGAGCAGCGGCCCGACGACGGGGTGACCGAACCAGTCGCCGACGGTCGAGTTCAGTGTCAGCCGGTGCGGGATCGCGTCACCAGTCAGGGTGATTGGCTCGTCGAGCAGCACTTCGGAAGCGTTCGCGCCGACCTGGATCGAGTAGGTGCCGCCCGGCACTACCCAGCCGCCGAAGTCGTTGTCCCAGTGAGCAAAAGAGCGGCGGTTCAACGTGAAGTGCACAGTCGTGCTCTGGCCTGGCCGCAGCTCGACCTTGGTGAAGGCACGCAGCTCTCGGACCGGTCGTCGGACAGTCGTAGCCGCGCTGGCGACATACAGTTGCACGACGTGCTTGCCGGTTCGGTTACCGGTGTTGGTCACGGTGACCTCGACGTCGGCCGTCGTATCGCCGGTGGCTCGTGGCACCAGCGCGTCGGTGGAGAAGGTCGTGTAGCTCAGGCCGTGCCCGAAGGGGTAGCGCACCGGAGTGTTCGCCGATGTGTAGTAGCGGTAGCCGACGAACACGCCTTCGCCGTAGCGGACGTGGCCCTGCTCGCCGGGGAAGTTGAGCCAGCTCGGATTGTCCTGCAGTCGAAGGGGAATCGTCTCGGCCAGGTGGCCCGACGGATTGACGTGGCCGAACAGCACGTCGGCGAGCGCCGATCCACCGGCCTGTCCGAGTAGCCAGCCTTCGACGATCGCATCCACGCCGTCGTGCCAACCCTCGAGTGACACCACGCCGCCGTTGGAGAGCACGACGACGGTCCGCGCCGCGGTGGCCGCGACGGCGCGGATGAGTTGGATCTGGTCATCCGGCAGAGCCAGGGTGTCGCGGTCGAAGCCCTCGGATTCCTGTCGGTCGCCGAGACCGGCGAAGACCACCGCGATGTCGGCGCGGCCGCTCGCCTGCACGGCCTCGTCCCGCAGGCGTTCGCCGCGATCGGAGACCGCGATGGTGAAACCCTCGCAGTACTCCACCGTCACCCCGAGCGCCTGGGCCTGGTCTCTGATGGCATCGAGTGCGGCGTCGACGCGGGTCGGGTTGAGGTGCGAGCTACCGCCGCCCTGGAAGCGGGGTTGCGCAGCGAAGGCGCCGATGACGGCGACCGAGGTGTTTTCCCGCAGGGGCAGTACCTCGTCGTCGTTCTTGAGGAGGACGATCGAGTCGGCAGCGACCTCGCGCGCCAGTGCGTGGTGGTCGTCGGTATCGAATTCGCCTGTCGCGTCGTGCGGAAGCCTCGTGAGCGCCAGCACGCGCTCGACTGCCTGCTCGACGAGCTGCTCGTCGAGCTTTCCTGCACGTACGGCGTCGACGATCTGGCGGTCGGTGGCGCCACCGCTGCCGGGCATCTCCAGGTCCATTCCGGCCGCCACCCCGGCCACCCGATCGCTCACCGCTCCCCAGTCCGAGACGACGGCGCCCTCGAAGCCCCAATCCGTGCGCAGGACGTCGGTGAGAAGCCACCGGTTGTGGGAGGCGTAAACGTCGTTGATCTTGTTGTACGAGCACATCACCGTGGCCGGCCTCGCCTCGGTGACCACGCGTTCGAAGGCCGGTAGATAGATCTCGCGCAGGGTGCGCTCATCGATGTCGGCGCTGATGCGCATACGTTCGGTCTCTTGGTTGTTGGCGGCGAAGTGCTTGATCGATGCGCCGACACCGGTGCCTTGCAGGCCGGTCACGTGCGCGGCCCCCAGCACTCCGGAGAGGTAAGGGTCCTCGGAGTAGTACTCGAAGTTGCGACCGCACAACGGGCTGCGTTTAATGTTCACGCCGGGGCCCAGGATCACCGAGACGCCGAACGCGCGAGCCTCTCGGCCGACGGCGGCGCCGACGCGGGCCGCAAGGTCGCGGTCCCAGCTGCTGCCGACGGCCACAGCGGGGGGGAAGCAGGTGGACGGCAGGCTCGTATTGATGCCGAGGTGGTCGTCGTCCTCGGCCTGGCGGCGCACACCGTGCGGTCCGTCGGTGAGCACGATCGCCGGGATGCCGGCCTCGTCGATGCTCTTGGTGCTCCAGAAGTCCTTGCCGGAAAGCAAGGATGCCTTCTGCTCGAGGGTGAGCTGGGAGATATCGATGGTCATGGGTGTGATCCTTCCGCGGACGCGGCCAGGGCCGCATGGAGATCGTCGGAGAGCTGCTATGTCGCGCCGGGGATGTATTCGAGGACGGTGGACAGTGACATTGCCGCGGCTTCCGGCGCCGTTGCGTCGATGGGGATTCCGGGCAGGTGTGTGGCGAAGTCAAATTCCGGACGGGCCCCGTACTGCTGAGCCAGCTGATAGGAGCAGCTGTGCTCGCCGGCAGTGACGCTCCATGAGCAAAAGGTAGGCCTCGTCGAGGTGGCCGGTGCTAGGGAGCGCATCCGCGACGAACGGGGTGCCGGCGAAGCCGGTGGAGATGCGGTACCCGGACCGGGCAACGATCTGCGATAGTCGTCGGCCCGCGGTACGACGCTGGTCGGGATCGAGGAGGTCGAAGGCAATCGCCAGCGCGTACGCCTTGCCGCCTCGCCGGCCAATCGTCCAGCGGGAGTGACGTACTCGTTGCGGAGCGCTCGCCTAACCAGAGCCGCCAGATCCGTGAACTCGGCGGCGTCCTCGGAATGCACCAGAACACGTGCCGCACTGACCATCTGCGTGGTCGTACGGCACAAGAACGCAGCGGCGACCAGGTAGCGCATGGTCATCAGGTAGCGAGTCAGCCGAACTCGAGCAACGTGTATGCGCCGCGATACTGCTTGGTCAGACGCAGTTGCCAAAACGCGGGAAAGAGCGTGTGGAACGCCCAGCCGCGGCCTTTCGGCATCGGCAGGTCATGCACAGCCCGAATGCCGGGCACGCTGTTCGCCAGGTCTGCCAGTTGAGCCGCCGACAGGCTGAACGGCATCGGTGGAACCCGATAGCGACGGGATGCTCGCATGCCCTTGGGGGCCAGTTTCTTGACCAACACGGGCGGTAGGTCGAACACCATCTGTCCGCCGGGGAATCGCTTGGCGCACTCGGTGATCAATCCCATCGACTCCTCGGGTTGCAGGTACATCAGCAGGCCTTCGGCGGTGATGAAAACACCGTCGTCAGTATTGACTTTGTCCATCCAGCTGTAGTCCAGTGCGGATTGCGCGAGGTTGGTAATCCTCGGGGATGTGGGCAGCAATTGGTCTCGCAGCTTGATGACGGGAGCGAAGTCCACTGTCAACCAGCGAAACTGAGCGTCGGGGATAGCAGCGTCGAGTCTCCAGAAGCTGGTTTGCAGGCCTTCGGCCAATGCGACGACAGTGGCGGCTGGATGTGCGCCCAGATAGTCGATGGTGACTTTGTCGAAGGCCAGCGAGCGCAAGGCCATCTCCTGGCCTTTGCGGCCGAACTTGTCGAAATCGAATTCGATCCCATCGGCGAGCCGAATCGCCATCGGGTCGGCGATGATCGCCTGCGGATGACGCGCCTGATGGGCCCTGCCGTTGAGTGTCAGAAGTGCCGTTTCCGAGACGCCGGTCAGCATGCTGGCGTCGGCTGGGTGTTCCATTCCAGCAACGCTACCGATGCAGTGCAACTGAACCTGCCGATGTTCGCCTCGGGAGAACCGCTAAATTGGGAAACCATGGCCCTGTCCCCGGATATCGTCGGCATGACGTACCTCTACCCGGATCACTATGTGGTCGGGCGCGAAGAAGTCCGCCAGTATGCCGCTGCAGTGAAGAACGAGGACGCCGCCTACACAGACGAGGATGCTGCCCGCGCACTGGGGTATGACGCGATTCTGGCGCCCCTGACCTTCATTTCCATCTTTGGCCTCCGGGCTCAGATGGCGTTCTTTGCCCACGCGAATATCCCGATCTTGGAGGAGAAGCTCATTCAGGCCGAACAGGGTCTGAAGATCCTCCTGCCGATCAAGGCCGGCGACAGGCTCTACTGCCATATCCGTATCGACTCACTTCGGCAGGCCTTCGGGGCGGATGTTCTCACGCTGCGAAGCCGCATCAGCAACCAGAATGGCCAGACGGTCCAAGAGGACTACACCACCATGGCGGGTCGCAGTGAACCTGATCAAGACCCGGAAAGCGACGTCCCGCCTGCACTGTCGCTCAGGGACCAATTGCGATGACACGCCTGGCTGCCTCGACCGCAGCGGCACGGCGAACAATCAAGGCCCGAGAGTCCGGGAGGCAGCAATGAGCGCGCCGGCGAACATTACCGCCCTTACGTCGACGGGCTGGGCAACCTGCCAGGTAATGGGCGGGTCCTGTTGGTGGGCAACCACACCCAGGCTGGTACCGAGGCGCTGCTGATCCCGTATTTCGTTCGGCGGGAGATCGGCACCCGGGTGCGGCCGCTGACGGACCGGGCCATCGCCCGCATCGGCGGCCCCGTCGGCGATCTGCTGGCAGCTGCGGGCGCCGTGGTCGGGGCACCGGAGCCGGCTCGCGAACTGATGCGTCACGGCGAACCGATCTTGGTGTTTCCCGGCGGTGGTTGCGAGATTCCCAAATTCAAAGGCGAGGAGCATACCCTGTGTTGGCAAGGCCGCGCCGGATTCGCCCGGGTTGCCGCCGAGAACGAGTATCCGATCGTGCCTGTTGGTCTCGTCGGCGGTGATGACGTCTACCGCAACCTGGTGACCCGAGGCGGTTGGTGGGGGCGGCTGAGCCAGAGCTTCAGCGAGAAGATGTCCGGCCGCTCGGACATGGCGATGCCCCTGATGCACGGAATCGGCCCTACGCTGATTCCCCTGCCGCAGCGCATGTATCTCCGTTTGGGCGCTCCGATCGACACTGCCCCGCCCGCAGGCGTCTCCGACGAGAACTGGGTCAGCGCCGTGAAGCAGCGGACGCAGGAATCACTTGAGAAGATTCTCCACGAACTCCTGCAACTCCGCCGCGATGATCCTTACCGGGAATTGAATCCCTTGGCCTGGCATCGTGCCTGCCTGCCGCCCGAATAGGTAGGGGAGTATCGCTGCGTTGTCAACGGCTGAGAGCCGCAGGCACAAGTCGGTGCTCGCTGAGGCTGATTGTTGCGACTGCGCATTCCAGCCGGCGTAACAGGCCGTCCACCGAGACGCGATTCTGGACGAAGGCAATGATGTTCGCGGTCCAGACGTCGGTGAGCAACTCACCGACCTGCTCGTCGCGCAGGGTCTGCGGCTTGGCCTCGATCGCGTCCGTGAACATCTGGCTGAGCGCTTGCCGGACGAGGGCTGCGTTCTCCGCGGCGGCTCCATCTGCGTAGAGATATGCCCGCACAAGCGCTTCGGCGAGGCGAGGCATCGCACACAGACCCTCGGTGACATCTGTGATCAGGGGAAGCAGTCGTTGATAGGGGACCGCAGTGCCGCCACCTGGAATCGGTGGAGCGACGAATGTGTAGGCGGTGAGCCAGTAGTGCAAGCATGACAGCAGTAGGTCGTCTTTCGACGAAAAGTATTGGTAAACCGTGCTTGCCGCGACCTCAGCTCGTCCTGCCACCGTGCGGATGTGAACGGCGTCGTAGCCGCCGGCCGCCAGATCCAGGGCCGCGATCACAATGCTCGCGCGGCGCTGTTGCTGAACGGGAGTCAAAACCACGGATGCATCCGGCCTATGTCGCTGAGAGCTGTTCGTCGACAATCTTCACTTCACCGCGGCGGGCGGCGCGGACGATGGACGCACTGAGTGCCGAACACGCCAGGAAAAGCCCGCCACCTCCGTAGGGAGCCAGCCGCTCGGCGTCTTTGCGCTCGACACACCCCGCCGACGCCACGGCGTCCCACTGCACGCTGGTCTGACTCCAGCTGCTCTTGCGGACCTGGACGCCCGCCGCGCAACGTTGGCACTGCACCGTCGTCATCGGCGCATCGTCAAGACGGTTGTCGGGGCGCAGCGTCATCCCGCTGCTTCCGACACCGCGGCCTTGGCGGCGATGTTGTCCTCGATCTCCTTCATCCACGCCTCACTGGGGCGGGTCGTGTCGAGTTCAAATTCGAAGCGGTCGACCATATCCGGTGTCACGTCGGCGGCGTCAACGTAGAACTGTTCGTACCAGCGTCGCAGCTGATACACCGGGCCATCTTCTTCGACGAGCAGAGGGTTGTCGATACGCGCCTTGCTGCGCCAGATGGCGACATCCTGTTCGAAGCCCATCTTGACGAAGTCACCGAGCGCGACGGCGGTTTGGATGGCGAGTTCTTCGGGTAGGAATTCGGACTTCTCCACGACGATGCCATACTGCAGCACAAAGGAATTCGCGTCGATGGGGTAGTGGCAGTTGATCAAGACCGTGCGCTGATCGCTGGCCTCGTAGTGGTAGATCAGATCATCGATCATGAACGACGGTCCGTGATACGACGCCAACGACGTCGTGCCAAGCATTTTGGCACCTTCCGTGCCGTGCAGGTCGGGGCGACTGCCGCTCTTCATGTACTGAGTCGCTACATGCCCTTCGAAGATGTTCTTGAAATGGGTGGGCAGCGAACCGTGAATATAGAAGAAGTGGGCCATATCGACGACGTTGTCGATGACTTCGCGACAGTTCGTGTTGACGACCGTGGTGTACCAATGCCAATCGGTCCAGTTGTCGCTCGTTGCCCCTTCGATACGGGGGATGGTGACATCGGCCGGAGGCGCTTTGCGTTCGGGATCGTTCCAGACAAATAGCATTCCGTCCTGCTCCAGGGTGGTCCACGTGGCCGTCCTGGCCAGGCGAGGGACTCTGCGGCTGTACGGCACGTTCTTGCATCGGCCGTCGCCGCCCCAGCGCCAGTCGTGGAACGGGCAGGCGATCTCGTTGCCTTTCACCTGGCCGCCGGACAGGTCTCCGCCCATGTGCCTGCAGTAGCTGTCGAGGACGTTGATCACGCCGTCGGCGCCGCGGAACACCACCAGCTTCTCGCCGAAAGCGTTGACCTGGTGAGGTTTTCCGTCGCCGAAGGCCTTTGTCAATCCGAGGCAGTGCCATCCTCGTGCGAACCGGGTCGGCGCCGCGTCGGCCTCGATCAGTCGAACGTCGTCACGCTGGCTTTCGGGGGTCATCTTGGACCGTCCTTGTGCTTGGCTGGGGGTCGGTAGTGCAAGTGATTCAATCGCGAATCCTGCGTTGATTGCAGGCGGTGTTCCGCTCATCAGGACAGCGATGTCACTGGGTGAACGGACTGACCTAGGTTTCGCTCGTGACGACTCCGCATTCTTCGACGATCCCTTCCGGACTGCCCGTGGGCGACACCACCGTTGACCTGCTGGTCGTCGGATCGGGCAGCGGTATGGCAGCGGCCCTCGCGGCCCACGAAAGCGGTTTGTCCGTGCTGATCGTGGAGAAGTCGTCCGTCATCGGCGGATCCACCGCGCGATCAGGTGGTGCAGTGTGGTTGCCCGCCAGCCCGGTGCTGGCCGAGGCCGGTGCCGGTGACACCGCCGAACGCGCCGGCACCTATCTCAAGTCTGTTGTGGGAGAGAGCACGTCGGCTTCGAGAGGTGCCGCGTTCCTCGCCAACCTGACTCCAGCTGTGGAGATGTTGCGGCGCACCACGCCGATACGCCTGTTCTGGGCCAAGGACTACTCGGACTACCACCCCGAAGCGCCAGGGGGTTCGGCCGCGGGTCGTACCTGTGAATGCCGCCCGTTGGACACCTCGATACTCGGCGAATACCGCTCTCGGCTCCGTGAGGGAGTCATGAAGGTGTCTGTTCCCATGCCGACCACCGGTGCCGACTACCGCTGGCTCAACCTGATGGCGCGGGTGCCGAGGAAGGGGCTGCCCTTGGTCGCGAAGCGGCTGGCGCAGGGCGTAGGAGGGCTGCTGCTCGGCCGGCATTACGTCGCGGGTGGGCAGGCTCTGGCGGCCGGGCTGTTCTCGGGTGTTCTCAAGGCCGGGATACCTGTCTGGACGGACACGACTCTGACCCAGTTGATCACCGAGGCCGGCAAGGTCACCGGCGCGGTGGTGGAACAGGACGGTAAGGACTACACCATTACCGCTCGACGCGGCGTTGTGCTGGCCGCCGGTGGATTCGACCACAGCATGGATATGCGATGGAAGTTCCAGTCCGAGGCGTTGCAGCCGCATGCCAGCCTGGGCGCGGAGACCAACACCGGCGACGCGATCCGGATCGGCCAGGAAGTCGGCGCCGCCATCGATCTGATGGAGCAGTCCTGGTGGTTTCCCGCGGTCTCCCCGCTTCCGGGGGGGTCGCCGGCAGTCATGCTGGCCGAGCGATCGCTACCCGGCTCGCTCATCGTCGACCAAGACGGGGAGCGTTTCACCAACGAGTCGGCTGACTACATGTCCTTCGGCCAGAGTGTCCTGGCCAGGGAGCGCGCCGGGCGTCCAGTTGAATCCATGTGGATCATCTTCGATCAGCAGTACCGCAACGGTTATGTGTTTGCCGCGGAACTCTTTCCGCGAATGCCGATCCCGCAGGCCTGGTACGACGCCGGTATCGCCCACAAGTCCGAAGACATGGGTGACCTTGCCAGCCAGATCGGGGTGCCGCGAGAACGGTTCTTGGACACCATCTCCCGATTCAACGACGGGGCCTACGCTGGTGACGATCCCGACTTCCGTCGCGGGCAAAGCGCCTATGACCGCTACTACGGCGACCCGACGGTGACTCCGAACCCGAATCTGCGGCCGCTGACCCAGGGCCCGTTCTACGCGGTCAAGATGGTGTTGAGCGATCTGGGGACGTGCGGTGGCCTGCGGGCCGACGACCGCGCTCGGGTGCTGCGCGAAGACGGCACGGCGATCGAGGGTCTTTACGCACTGGGCAATGCTGCCGCCAACGTGTTCGGTGCCACCTACCCGGGCGCTGGGGCAACGATCGCCCAGGGCCTGGTCTTCGGCTATATCGCAGCCCGGGACGCGGCCGCAGCTCGCTAAGCCTGCTTGCCCTCCACGTTGACCTTCTCTCCGATCTCGTCCCAGTACCGCGGAGCGGGGGCGCTGCCGGGGCCTCCCGAACGGCCGAATGCCTCCTCAGCCTCGTCGAGGTCCTTCATCATCTGCAAGGCAAGCTCACGCTCGCTGGCGTAGTAACGCGACGCCCATTGCAGTGCCAGCCGCGAGTAGGCCCACGCATCCACTGTTTCGGCGACCTGGGCGTCATGTGTCGCCTGCCGCAGCATGTCTTCGGCGAATTCGACGTGCTCTTGCAGCAGATCCTTGAGCTTCTCTGGGCCGGCGAGGTTTCCGAACGCCACTCGCAACAACACACTGTGTTTGAGCATGGGCGGCTCGGCCGGAGTGTCGTTGGCCCACCTGGTCACCGCTTCGAGTCCTGCCGCGGTGATCTTGTAGAGGCGGCGATTGCGGGCACCGTTGTCGTGATCCATCCGCGAGGTGACCAGCCCGAGCTTCTCGAGCTTCTTGAGCTCAGCGTAGATCTGACTGAATTGAGGGCTCCAGTAGAAGTACCGGATGCTCCACTCGGTCACCTTCTTCACGTCGTACCCGGAAAGTTCCCTCTCGGGTGACAGAATGGCCAGGATGGCCCAGCTGGTCGCGGCCAGCGTCGCCTTTGCTGCGGGATCCTCGTCTGCCATGTCGAAAGACTAACAATGTGTAACCCCGGGGAAGGTGTGCTGACCGCTGGCCGGGAGAACATGTTGCGGACCGTCGTGGTTATCGGTCAGCCTGCCACCACCGACGACACCGACGACGGAGACCGATGACTGAGCTGCCCGCGCTCGCTGCCGTATACGAGCCATTGGCCAGCTCGGTCCGCGAGCTCATCGATGTCACCATCCGCACCGAGGTTGACGCCGCCACTGTGCTCAAGGCTCGAGCACTCATCGACACCGCTGCGCATGAGCTCAGCAGGGCGCTGATGCCCGGCGCGTTCGGCTTGCGGACGATTTCCGATGGTCAGGGCAGCGCGTGGGGCAACGTCGTCATCGGTATCCGCAATCCCGTCGCGCCACCTCTGGTCATACATCACGAGCCAGACGGGCAGGTGTGGACGGAGTTCGAACTCGGGGCGGCCTTCGAAGGTCCAGCCGGGCACGTGCACGGCGGGATCAGCGCCATGGTGCTCGACCATGTGCTAGGCGCTACTGCCCATCAGCCCGGCCGGCCCGCTTACACCGGAACCCTCACTCTTCGGTACGTGCGGGGAACACCATTGGGCCCGCTACGGGCGCAGGCGCGCGTGGTGCGGGTCGAGGGAGTCAAAACCTTTGCCGCCGGGGAGATCAGCGATGAGCAGGGCGTCACGGTGCAGGCCGAAGGGGTCTTCATCCACCCTAAGTCGTAGCCGAGTCCCCCCAGCGAGCTAGAGGACCGACTTCATCTGCTTGGCAATGAATCGCGTGGTGAGTCTCGCCGAGATGCGCGTCAGAGCGTTGAGCAGACGAGCATCGGTACCGACCAACACGCGGAAAGCGTCCTTGGCGATGCCATCGACGATGCTCTTCGCTGCCACCTCGGGTGTCGTGGAACGCACCTTGCGGGTGCCGGTGTCGAGCTTCTGCACCCCGGAGTTCCCCGTCAGATCGGTACTGACGTTGCCCGGAAAGATGGTGACGACATGGATATCGGTGTCGAGAAGCTCGGCGTAGAGACCTTCGCTGAATTGCTTGACCGCACCCTTGCTGGCACCGTAGAGGGTCTGACCGGCGAAGGGGACCAACGCGGCCAAGCTCGACATGTTGGTCAGATTGGCCTCCGGGCGCTGCAGCAGGATCGGCAGGAATGTCCGGCACATTGTCACCGTTCCCCAGAAATTCACATCGATGATGCGGTCGATCTCGTCGTCGGACAGTGCGGTGACGGGCACGAATCGGTGAATGATGCCGGCGATGTTCACCACACCGTCGATCTGTCCGTGCGCGTCGGTGACTGCGGCCGGCAGGGTTGCGACTGCGATCGGGTCGGTGACGTTGACGGTGTGCGTCGACACGGCGCCCCTCGCTGTCCGCGAAAGACGCTCAGTTTCGATCAGGCCCTGCTCGTCGAGGTCGACTGCGGCTACCCGAGCGCCTCGACGCGCCAGTTCGAGCACCACCTGGCGTCCGATCCCGTTGCCGCCGCCCGTCACGACGAAGACCCGCTCGGCGAAGTCCATGATGGAGTCCTTCAGATGGGGTATGCCTCGGGGTTCAGCCGAGCTCGCCGTTTGCGCTGAGAATTGTTGGGTCGCCGGTATTCATCGCCCAGGAGGCGTCTCGTCGCACGATGCGCCATCCCTCGGCGCGCCGCTCCCACTGGTCGGTGTACTCGCCATTCGAATCGAACACGGGCCCGACGAAGTCGCCGACGCGCTGATGCCGCGCCTGAACGTAAGCGTGACTCACCGCGCGGTCGCCATCGACGTCCACGAAGATGCTACCGATCAGATGCTGAGTTCCACCGCAATGATCCAGATGGTGGCTCATCAGCGCTCGCAGTGCGGCGAGGCCCTGCTCGACTTGTCCTGAGCCATAGTCGAACTGGACGTCATCGGCAAACACCTCCGTCAACGAATCAAACCTCTTGGTATCGGCGATTCGTGCGAACCGGGCGAGCGCGCGGTGGATATCGCGTTCGTCGAGCAGTGTTTGGATGCCTGAGTTCCTGTCACGTGTGGCCTCGGGCATTAGGCGTGTGCGCCCCCGTCGACACGGATTTCGGTACCGGTGATGAACCGGCCGTCGTCGGAGGCAACCATGGCGATCACCGCGGCGACCGCACCGGGATCGCCCAGGATCTCGTTGTCCCGGCCACCGATCAATGGGGTCTGTTTGGCCCAGAGCCCGATGTCATAGCCTTCGGGCATCTTGTCCAGGGTCGACATCGCCAAAGCTGTTGCCACACCACCGGGCTGGATGTTGACCGCGCGCAACCCCTGCTTGGAGTACTCGAGTGCCAAGGCGTGAGTGAACGCCAAGACGCCGCCCTTGCTGGCGGCGTAGGCCGCCATGTAAGGATGCGCAAACGACGCGGCGGTAGAGGTGAAGTTCACCACCACGCCGTGACCGGACTCCAGCAGCGACGGGAGTGCCTGGCGGGTCATCAGAAACGTCCCGGTCAGGTTCACCGCCAGCGTGTCGTTCCAGTCGGCCAGCGTGTGCTCGTGAGTATGGGCGCAGCGCTGGATCGCGGCGGCGTTCACCAGAACGTCGAGACCACCGAGATCAGTCACCGCTGCGTCGACGGCCGCGGCCACCGCGCCCTCGGACGATATGTCGAGAACCGCTGTGGTGAGCCGCTTTCCGTTGCCCGCCTCGTCGGCGGCGGCGGTAGTGGCGGCCAGTCCTGCCTCGGACACGTCGTACGCCACAACGGTGGCATCCTCGTCGAGCAGGCGCGCCACCGTAGCTGCGCCGATCCCTGAGCCGGCGCCGGTCACGATGACTTTTCGATCGGTGAATCGCTGCATGGTTTCCGTCTCTTCCGGGTCAGGCCAACTGAAAAGCGCTCAGCGGTGCCTCGTCCGGGTACACAGCCGGAGCGCCGGGATCGTAGGCGGCGTTGAGCGCACCGATGAACTCGGGATCGTGCAGAGGGGCACTCGGGATGTCGAGTTTGATACCGGTCTTGGCGAGGTTGTCGACCAGCATGTCGATCGCCTTGTCGATGGTGAGGTCGTCAGACCCGTCCATGTTCTTCTTCAGCTCGTCGAGGTCTGCGAACACCTCAGCCGACCAGTGCACCAGGAAGCGCAGCTCGTCGGTGTGGTGCCGGGCGATCACCTTGTCATCGTTCTTGAGCAGCCAGTGATCTCGGTCCTGTGGATCACCTGTGAAGACGGTGTCGAACGCCAGGCCGGCCGGCATCTGTTGTTCCAGTGGGCCGTTGGCCTCCCCGCGGTGCATCATCATCTCGTTCTGGACCACCACGCCACGGTTGTATACCGGGGGGAGCAGGCGACCCGGCGCCCGCAGTGGCCCCTCGGGCCAGTAGGTGAAGCCACTGTTTTCGTCATGGGAGAACCAGGTGATCACCTGGGCCATCTTGATCAGATAGTCGGTGAACAGACCCGACTTACCCATCACGCTGCACAGCCAGGTGGGTGCGTTCTCGTGGCGCACGCCGCGGAAGCTCGGCGAGTCCAGATGCCCGGGATCGCGGTTTGCGCAAGGGCCGTTGATGTTGAACAGCATCAACTCTGGTTTGGCGTACTCGGCATTCCAGTAGGACTTCGCCTGACTGAGGAACGCCTCGTTGTAGAACACGTCGTGCAATTCGGGGTACAGCACGGCGCCGTAGTTGGCGAGGTAGCCGCGGAAAGTCGGGGTGAGGAACATGTCCAGCGACGGGGTGAAGCCCTCGGGGAACGCGCCACTCATGGTGGCCATCAACTCGTCGGCAGAGGCGAAGTGCTGGGCGATGATCAGGTTCCACGGACCCTGCGTGCGGACGACGTCAAGGAGCCGCTCCCGCTGGTCATCGGTGTAGACGTCGCTGACCTCGACGGGCGGTGAGGCGGGTCGCAGGACGTCGGACAGCGCCATCCGCCGTTCATCGGTGAGCATGGAGTCTCCTCTGGTCGTTCGTTAGTGGGTCGATTGTGTGGTGAATCTCAGCGTCGGGAAGCTGCGCGGTCCGGTGACCGGGACATCAGCTGGGTCAAAACGGCAAGGGGTGGGCGAATTTCGCCCGGAGCAGCGCGCCGATCTCGGCGATCGCCAGCCGGCCGCGGGCCGTCGCGTCGGCGCGCATCAAAAACCCGTGGTAGACACCGGGATAGCGGGTCAAAGTGGTCTGCACCCCGGCTTCGCAGAGCCGGGCTGCGTACCGTTCGCCCCAATCCCGGATCGGATCGGATTCGGCGGTGGCGATGATCGCCGCGGGCAGCCCGGATAGATCGGCAGCATAGGCGGGTACCCGGTATTCGTCGTGCGGTGCTCCTGCCCCGGTATCGGCCAGGTTGTGCATGTAGTTGATGTCGTCGAGCGAGAGCATCGGTGCGTCGGGCAGTGCGGTGATCGACGGAGCGGCCATGTCGCGGTCCAGGCCTGGATACATCAGCACCTGGGCACAGATCCTGGGCCCGCCGTGGTCGCGGGCCGCCAGGGCCACCGCGGCTGCCAACGATCCACCCGCGCTGTCACCGGCCACCGCGAGCCGAGTGGCATCGACGCCGAGCGTCTCGGCATTATCGGCCACCCACGTCGTAGCGGTGTAGGCATCGTCGAACTGCGCCGGCGGGGGATTTTCCGGTGCCAGCCGGTAATCGACCGACACCACGGTCGCGGCGCTGGCCGCGGCCAACATCCTGGCCAGTGGTTCGAAGGAGTGGTTGGAGCCCAACACCATTCCGCCGCCGTGGAAATACAGCACGACAGCGGAACTGGCGTCAGTGGTGGGTCGGTAGATGCGCAGGGGGATCGGACCTGACGGGCCGGGCGCCATGCGATCTTCGATGGCCTCCATCGGAGGCATGGTGTCGGGCAGGGGAGCCGACTCGAGACCGTCCCGGACGGCGGCCAAGCCCCGCTGGCGCATCGGCGGCACGACTCCGAATGCCGCAACTCGGGCGGCGGCGTCGGGGTCCAGTGGGGGTCGGGTCCTGGTCATTGCGTCGCTGGATCGAATCGGCGCGCCGTCCGCAGTATCGGCGCCCGTTGACTGGCAAGGACATTGGCGCGCTCGGTCATCGCCGCCCCGACGTAGTCGGGCTGGGTGAGTAGATAGAAGCGGCCTTCGGCAGCCTGGTCGAACACCACCTGCGCAGCGGTGACGGGATCCATCGCCTCCGCCTTGATGTCGAGCATCGCCAGACGCTGGGATTCGGCGGCCTCGACATCGCTGCCGTCCCCGTCGACGCCGCCGGCGGATTCGAAGATATTGGACACGACCGCGCCCGGCAACACGGCCTGGACGTGGATGTGGTCATGACCGGCGTGGGCAACCTCCAGTGCAAGGCATTCGGTCAGCGCGAGCACGGCATGTTTGCTCATGATGTAGGGCGCCTGCAGGGGGACGACGGCGACGCCACCGATCGAGGACAGGTTCCACACCCACGAAGGGTGGCCCGCCTCGATCATCTTGGGTAGGAACGCGCGAATTCCATGGAAGACCCCACTGACGTTGACGTCGACCACCCGATTCCAGTTGGCGACCGGGGTATCCCACAGGTACCCGAACTGTTCGACGCCGGCGTTGTTGACCAGCAGCCGTACCGGACCGACGTCGGCGTAGACGCGCTCGGCCAGCGCGGCCACGGAGTCCGGGTCGCGCACGTCGCAGACGGCCGGCACCGCGTGACCACCGGCGGCGTTAAGTTCGCCGGCCAGCGCGTCCGCGGCGCCGGCATCGATATCGGCGAGCACCACGGTCATCCCGAGCGAACTGGCGTGGCGAGCCAACCCGGCGCCGATGCCCGCGCCGGCACCGGTGATGACGGCGACGCCGCCGGAGTAGAGGTCTCTGGCCGACATCGGGTTACGAGCCTGCCGGGGCGGTAGCAGCGGCTTTCGCGCTGTGCTCGGCGAACGGGATCGAATCCTCGGCGTCTAGAACGACTCTCAGTGAGGTCAACACCAACCCGGTTGCACCGCGCCGGATACCGGCGTCGACGATACCGCTGGAGACAGCGAAGGGCACCGAGTTGGTGACCTGATTGACGTACAGGTAGAAGCGCACCGTGGTGACTTCGCCATCAGGTCCAGTGCCGGTACCCGTACGGAACAAGTTGGTGGCGTGATGGCGCAGCGGATAGGGGTTTTCGTTGCGGTGCGCGATGAGCCATTCGAGAGTTTCGGCGCCACCGTGTAATTCGGCTGCGAGTAGATGCTCGAAAGCGCAGTTACCGGAGTCCGACCGGCTCAGGTACTCCATCTCGTCGCCGATACGAGCGCCCAGCTCGTCGAAGTGGCCCTGATCGTAGTGGTACCAGAAGCCGGCGATGAATTCCTGGACCTCGGACAGCGTGATCTCGTTGCTCATGGCAGGCAGTCTTCTCGACTGTGTCGCCGGAAACACCAGTGATGCCCGATCAGTGGACCACTGTCAGCCGGTGATCATGTTCCACAGTCTCGCCGAACCTGCCTGTAGTGCCGCGTCTGTTACGACCTCGTCCCAGTGCCGAACCGAACCGAACTCGCCGCGCCAAGCCAGCGCGGCTCGGGTGAATTCGTGCAGCCGGTGTTCGCGAGTGGTGCCCATGGCGCCGTGCACCTGATGCCCGTTGCGCACCACTACCGACGTGGCGTGGCCCGCGCATGAACGGGCCACCGCGACAAGGAAATCGAGGTTGGTGCTGGACCAGTCGCTGGTGACGGCGGCCGAGAGCGCGGCCTCGGTCGCCGACCGGGCCAGCGCGGCCTCGGCGGCGATATCGGAGATCAGGTTCTGCACCGTCTGGAACTTCGACAGCGGGCGGCCGAACTGGATGCGGGAGGTGGTGTGCTCGACAGACATCGCCAGAATCTGATCCAGTGCGGCGCAGACCTGAATGGCGCGAACCAATGCGGATTTGCACCGCAGCTGCGCCAGCGCTTCGGCTGATACGGGCCCACCGCGGAGCCTGCGCAGGTCGGCGCGTACCGTGTCACGCGGTTCGCCGATCATGTTGGCGCCCGGTGTGATCTGTAGATCGCCGGGGTCGGCATCGGTCATCCAGTACTGATCTGCATCGGGCCAGACGACGACGATCCGATCGGCGCCAGCCGCCCAGGGCACCAACGTCGCGACACCGTGGTCATCGAGCAGAGCCACCGTCCGTACCGCGCTACCGCTGGGCGTCCCGTTGGCGTCCAGCAGCCAGCACGCCATCAGATCGTGCTCGGCCAACGGAAGCCGGACGCCGTGCCGGACCGCGGCGGAGATCAGCTCGGCCGCCTCATACCAACCGGCCCCGCTGCCGCCGGCGGATTCCGCACCGGTCAGGCGCGCCAAGCCGAGTTCGTGGAGCGCTTGCCACAGCGCGGGGTCTCGCTGTGCGCGCGCGGCCGGCAGATGGGTGTCGCGGTAGTCGGCGAAGACCGAATTCATCATGTCGACGACGGCGGGGTCGACACCAACCCCGGTGAGTTCGGTGGTGCTCATCGCATCCCCAATCCGCGCGCGATCACGCCGCGCAACACTTCGTTGGTCCCGCCGCGCAGCGTGAAACCCGGGCGCTGATCCACCGCGACCGAGATCAGCTCGAGGAGTGCGGGATGTGCGCCGGTGCCGCCGGCGCACAAGTCCGCGTAGTCCGCGATGTCGCCCTCGGTGCTGGTGCCAAGAACTTTGACCACGGCCGCAGGTACATCAGCGGGGTCATGGCGCTGCAGCGCACCGGCCACCGCGCTGGACATCTGATGCAGGCCCGCGACCCGCGCTACCAGGCGGCCGAGGTCGCTGTCGCGTGCTGTGGGGTTGGTGGCCATGTGTTCGGCAGTGGCTGCGAGCAGCATGAAAGTGGACAGGAACCGCTCGGGGCCGCTGCGTTCGAAGGCCAGTTCCGAGGTCACCTGTTGCCAACCCGCACCGATCTGACCGAACACCATGGCGTCGGGCACGAACACGTCGTCGAGAATGACCTCGTTGAAGTGGTGGGCGCCGTTCATCGAGATGATCGGTCGGATATCGACGCCGGGCGCGTCGAGTCTGACGATGAACTGGCTCAGACCAGCGTGACGATGCGCCGGATCGGCCGGTGCGGTCCGGGCCAACACGATGAATGCATGCGCGCGGTGGGCGCCGGATGTCCACACTTTCGTACCGGAGAGCAACCACCCCCCGTCGACCTGCGTGGCGCGCGTGCGCACACTGGCCAAGTCGGAGCCGGAGTCCGGTTCGCTCATCCCGATGGCGAAGAAGCACTCACCGCGGACGATCTTCGGCAGGAACTCCGACTTCTGCTGCGCAGTACCGTATTTCAGCAGTGACGGCACGATCTGCCGGTCGGCGATCCAGTGGGCCGCCACCGGTGCTCCGGCGGCGAGCATTTCCTCGGCGACGACGAACCGTTCGACGGATGTCCTACCGTGTCCGTCGTATTCGGGAGGAACTGTCATGCCCAACCAGCCGCGTCGCGCCATTGCGGCGGTGAAGGTCTCGTCCCAGCCGGACAGCCAGGCGTCTACCGACGGGGTGAACGCGCCGGCGGCGAGCTGCTCGGCGAGGAATGCGCGCACTTCGGCGCGTAGGGCGTCGGTGCTCGACGGGTCGATGGTGGCCGGTGGTACCAGTCGGGGCAGTGTCATGATCGGGTCCGCCACTTCTCGATACGTCGTTCATGTTCGGCGTCGCGGTGTGCCAGCGGTTGCATGGCGGCGGCCATACCGAGCGTTGACTCGAGCAGTCCGGTGCGCGACTCTTGCAGCAGGCGCTTGGCCATCCGCAGCGCGTGGGGTGGGTTCTTGGCGATGCGCTCCGCGAGATCAATTGCGGCCGAGAGCAATTCGTCGTGCGGGACGACCCGGGTGACCAGGCCCCATTCCAGTGCGGTCGTGGCATCGATTCGATCACCGGTCAGCGTCATCTCCGCGGCGCGCTCGTAGCCGATGGCGCGCTGCAGGAACCAGGTACCCCCATCGCCGGGGACAAGGCCGATCTGTACGAAGCTCTCGGCGAAGGACGCACGCTCGGACGCGACACGCAAATCGCACATCATCGCGAGATCGCATCCGGCGCCGACGGCCGGTCCGTTGACCGCTGCGATGAGCGGAACTTCTAGGCGGGCCAGCGCCCTCGGGATGCGCTGAATTCCGTCGACGTACGCGTACCGCTGGTCGATCGGGTCCAGCCCGAACATGCCCTCTCGGTCGGCCATCTCCTTGACGTTGCCGCCGGCGGAAAAGATCTTGCCCGCACCGGTGAGGATGAGTGCGCGAACCGCGGTGTCGGAGTTGACGATGTCGACCGCGTTTTCCAGGGCTGCGATGAAGCCGTTGTCGGTGATCGCGTTGCCGACCGCGGGCAGATTGATGGTCCAGACCTGGATGGCCCCAGATGTTTCGATCGTCAGTGGTGTGGTCATGACCGCAGCTGCAGCGATTTGATCTGCAGGAACTCTTCGAAGCCGATTCGGCCGAGTTCGCGGCCGATGCCGGACTTCTTGTAGCCGCCGAAGGGTGCGGCCGGGTTGTACTTGCCGCCGTTGATGTCGAGTTGACCCGTCTGCACGCGCCGCGCGAAATCGATGGCGGTGTCGTCGTCGGCGGCCCAGACCGCACCGGCCAGTCCGTAGGGGGTGCCGTTGGCGATCCGCAGTGCGTCCTCGGCGTCGCTGAACGGAATGACCGCCAGCACGGGCCCGAACACCTCCTCCTGTCCCAGTTCGGAATCGGGGTCGACATCGGCGAATACCGTCGGAGCCACGTAGTAGCCGACGTCGCGGACCTGCTCGGCGCCGCCGGTGAGCAGCCGCGAGCCGTCTCGCTGGGCCCGCTCGATGAAGCCGCGCACCGTCTCGAACTGCGACTTAGAGGCCGATGGTCCGATGCGGGTGGCCGGATCCCACGGGTCACCGACGGTGTACTTTGCCGCGGCGGCCTCGACCAGCTCCAGAGCCTCGCGGTACCGCGACTGCGGCACCAGCATCCTGGTGGACGCCATGCAGGTCTGGCCACCGTTGAGGAACGCACTTCCGACACCGACCTTGACGGCGGTGGCCAGGTCGGCGCCATCGAGGATGACGTTGGCCGACTTGCCGCCCAGTTCCAGTGCCACCTTTTTCACGGTTTGGCCGGCCAGCTCGCCGACGCGGCTGCCGACACCGGTCGAGCCCGTGAACGACACGAAGTCGACGTCGGGGTGTTGCGCCAGCCGTTCACCGATGATCCGGCCGGGCCCGGATACCAAATTCACCACGCCCGGGGGCAGCCCGGCGTCCTGTAGCGCCTCGACGAACTCGAACACCGACAATGGTGCCTCGTTGCTCGGCTTGAGCACCACGGTGCAACCAGCCGCGATAGCCGGTATCACTTTGGCGACCACCTGGTACAGCGGGTAATTCCATGGCGTGATTGCCGCGACAACGCCGTAGGGCTCGCGCAGCACCAGCGAATTACCTATGCGCTCTTCGAATTCGAAGGTGTCAAGCGCGTCCGCGAAGCCGTGGGCCACCGCGAGCGGAACCTGGGTCTGCACGGTCTGCGAGATGCGGATCGGCGCACCCATTTCGCGAGTGATGGTTTCCGCGATATCGGGCAGCCGCTTTTCCATGGCGGCGAGTACCGAAGACAATCGCGCACGGCGCTCGGCGACGCTGATCAGCGGATCAAAAGCGTGTCGCGCAGCAGCCACCGCGGCGTCGACATCGGCAGCCGAGCCGTTGGGTACTGACCCGATCGGCTGCTCGGTGGACGGGTCGATCACATCGATGGCGCCACTACCGTGCGGTGTTACCCACTGTCCGTCGATGAAAAGCGTGGTGCGGGTGTAGTTGTGCATGTGGTGTCTCTCCGGGAATGTCGGCGTTCAGGGCACAATGCTGGCGCGCACGTCTCGCTTGCCCTCGGCGGCAGCGAATGCGTCGTTGATGTCGTCGAGCGAATAGCAGGCTGCGGCAAGACGATCGAAGGGAAGTGTGTCCTGGTACTGCTCCAAGAAGGTCAGCGCTCGGGACAGTACCTCGGGGTCGTAGAGCGAGACACCGACCATGGTCTTGTTGCTGAACACGAACCGGGAGGGGTCGAACTCGAAGGTCTTGCCGACATTGATGTTGCCGATCTCGACATAGCGGCCGAATTGGCCGAGCATCTGCAGCCCCTCCTCGATAGCAGACGGGTGGCCGACCACCTCTACCACGACGTCGGCGCCCCGGCCGTCGGTGAGCGTGCGCACCGCCTTGATGCGCTCTTTGGGGGTCGATGCTTCGTTGATGTCGATGACTGCGTCGGCGCCGAAAGCGGTCGCCAGTTCCAGGCGTTCGGGTACCCCGTCGATCGCGATGACCCGGGCCGCACCCCGCGCTTTGGCGACCGCCACCGCATACAAGCCCAGCGCGCCAGCGCCTTGCACCACGACGTGCTCACCGAGCTGCTGATCGACGCGTTCGAGACCGTACATGACTTGGGACAGTGCGCAGTTGGCGCCGGCGGCGACGTCATCGGACACCGAGTCAGGCACGGTGTAGACCACCGCGCCGGCGGGTAGCAAGAAGTAATCGCCGTAGCCACCCACGAAGTAGGGCGGCTCGTCAGCTCGGCCCAGCATCGCCATCTTGAGGTTCAGGCATGCGTTGCGCCGTCCGGCCAGGCAGTTGCGGCAAGTGTGACAGCAGAAGAAGTAGGGGAACACCACCCGGGTGCCGATGCTGAGCGGCGCACCGTTGGAGTCCGTGTGCACCCCGTCTCCGAGAGCCTCGACGGCGCCCACCATTTCGTGGCCCAGCACAGTGGGTAGTTGACCCCCTAGGCCCCGGGTGGCGAACGTGCCGTGCCAGGCGTGAACGTCGGAACCGCAGATGTTGGTCCGGCTCACCCGAATCAGGATCTGGCCGGGCGCCACCTCCGGCAGGCTGACCGTCTCGATCTCGAATGGTAAGCCAGGGGCGTCGAACCGCGCGATGCGTCCTTTGTACACGAACTGTAATCCCTTCAGTGGCTGGTGAATTCGAGGCTGAAGCGCTCCCGTAGCGTCCGTTTGAGGAGCTTGCCGCTGGGATTCTTCGGAAGGGCGTCAACAAAGAAAACCTGTTTTGGGGTTTTGAAGCCGGCCAGGTGTTTACGGCAGTGGGTGAGGATATCGTTCTCGGTCAGCGTGATCCCGTTGCGCGGCACCACGGCGGCGACGACGGCTTCCACCCACACCGGGTGAGCCAGTCCGAACACCGCGACCTCTTGCACTCCGGTGTGCCGATACAGCACTTCCTCGACTTCGCGGCTGGCGACGTTTTCTCCGCCGGTTTTGATCATGTCCTTCTTGCGGTCCACGACGTGCAGCAGACCGTGCTCGTCGTAGAAACCGAGATCCCCGGAATGAAACCAGCCGCCGGCGAACGCCTCGGCAGTCTTGGCGGGATCGTCGAGATAGCCCAGCATCAGATGTGGGCTGCGGTGCGCGATCTCGCCGATCGTGCCGACCGGGACGGGGCTGTTGGTGTCGTCGAGGATGGTCGTCTCGACGTTGAGTACCGGGCGGCCGGCCGCTCCGGCGTGGGCGTCCTGTTCGTCTGGTCCCAGTGCGGACGCCAGGGGGGCCAGCTCGGTCTGGCCGTAGAAATTCCACAATCGCAGTTCAGGCAGTCGGTCGCGGATCTCGCCGAGGATCTCCGTCGGCATCGCCGAAGCGCCGTAGTACCCCTTGCGCAAACTGGACAGGTCGACCTCGTCGAAGATGGGGCAGCGCAGCAGACTGATCCAGACGGTCGGCGGGGCGAAGTAGTTGGTGACGCCATGGCGCTCGATCGCGCGCAGCACCATCTCAGGATCCGGCCGCGCCACGATAATGCTGGTGGCGCCGAGATAGATATCGGTGGCCAGGAAGTTGTCCAGCTGTGCACAGTGATAGAGCGGCAGCGAGTGGATCTCGACGTCGTCGCCGGACATCGCGCCGGCGACGATGGTGCTGACGTATTGCCACATCAGGCTCCGACTGGTGTGCATCACTGCTTTGGGCCGCGATTCTGTGCCGCTGGTGTACATCAACCGCAGTAGTTGATCGTCGTCGATCTCCGGGCACGGCGCTTCGGTGCTGGTGGTCAACCACTGGGCGAAATCGTCCCAACCCGCGGCGGCGGTAGACCCAGCCGACACCAACGTGGCCTTCGTCGTGACCGCGCCGTCGAGGCGCATCGCCTGCTCGGCCACCAGCGTGAGATCGGATTCGACGATGAGACCGCTGACCTTGCTGTGGCCCAGGATGTAAGCGATCTCCTGCGCGGTGAGCATGAAGTTGATGGGGACCAAGACCACCGCTGCGCGTGCAGTCGCGAACGCCAGGACTGCGTACTGCCAGCAGTTGTGTGCCAGCAGGCCAATCCGATCCCCAGGCCGGAACCCGTTGTCGTGCAACGCCGCTGCGGCTCGGTCCACCAGCTGATCGAATTCGGCGAAGGTCAGCACGACATCGCCGTCGATGATGGCGATCTTGTCCGGCTGTCGGCGGGCGGACCGGCGCGGCACATCGCCGAGGCTGTGGCTGCGGGCCCGCGCGATCAGGGCATCCAGATCTGTGCTCATCGCGGCGCGTCCATCCCGGCGCATCGATCGCGTTGCATCTGCCGAAGAGTAGGCGTGTCGGCGCGCGTGGTCGGGCCGTCTCCCACTGAGTAGACAATGCGCTGCCCGGGCGATCGGTGCGCTCCGATACTGGCTCTCATGACCACCGCTTCACCGGCTGATGCCGCGTTGACTGCCACGACCGATATCGAGGAACTGAGGGCCAACCTGCTGCAGGCCGACCAAGGTGTTCTGGTGGCGGTGCTGGCACAGCTCACGGGCGATTCGTCGGTGATTGACCGGTTTGGCCCGAAGATCTCCCACGTTCCCGATCCACCGGAGCGCACTGGTGTCACCGACCCCGATACGGCGGCAGAGTTGGCGGATGCGGTGATCGCGGCGTTGGAGGCGCCGCACCGCACTGACGCAGTCGATCTCGACATGTTCGCCAGGCTGCTTCCTGTGGCGCTCGGATCGGAGGTCGACGACGAGCAGGTGCCACTTCTGCTGGAACAGGGCGGCTTTGCACCGTCGACGCCAACACTTGAGCGCACCGTCGCGATCCCCGACACGATGAACGTGGCGATCATCGGGGCTGGGATCGCGGGCATCAATGCCGCGCTGTCGGCCGCCGAAGCCGGGGTTGCGTACGAGATCTTCGACCGCAACGACGAGGTGGGGGGGACCTGGCTGACCACCAAATACCCCGGCATTGGCGTGGATACGCCCTCGGCGTACTACTCGCTGTCGCGCGAGGTGAATCCTGAGTGGACGAATTACTATCCGCAGGGCGCGGAGTACCAGGCCTATCTGGTCGCGCTGGCCGACAAGCACCGTCTCCGTGAACACACCCGGTTCAACACCGAGGTCGAGGCGCTGTGGTGGGATGAGGACCGTAAGCAGTGGCAGATTCATTCCGTCGACGGCGTCGGTACTCGTGATGTCAGCTATGCCCGTGTCGTAATCACCGCGGCCGGATATCTCAATCGGCCACGCTGGCCGGAGCTGCCGGGACGGGATACGTTCGAGGGCATCAGTGTTCACTCTGCTCTGTGGGATCCCGATCTGGACCTCACCGGTAAGCGGGTCGCTGTCATCGGGGCCGGGTGCACTGCCGTGCAGATCGTCGACGCCAGCGTCGAGCAGGTCGAGCACCTGACGGTGTTCCAGCGCCAGCCACATTGGGTGGCACCACGCAAACGTCTCACCGACGACGTTCCCGAACACCGGCGCTACCTGGGCCGGCGGCTGCCTTACTACTCGAAATGGCACCGGCTCAAGTCCTACTGGGGTACCGCCGACAACAACTATCCGATCATCCTGCAGGACCCGGAATGGTCCAAGTCTCATCTGTCGATCTCACCCGCCAACGACGTTCTGCTGCAGATGTGCTTGGAGTACATCGACCGTACCTTCGGCGCCGGAACGGAATTGGCCAAGAAGGTGACGCCGGATTTCGCGCCGTACGGCAAGCGGATCATCCGCGATCCGGGTGGGTATTACGCGGCATTGACGCGCCCGCACGTCGATGTCGAAGCCAGCGAGCCGGCCGAGGTGAACGCCAATGGCATCGTCACGCAGGACGGTCGGCAGATCGATCTGGACGTCATCATCTACGCCACCGGCTATCACCTCGACTTCCTGTCAACAGTGGATATCCGCGGCCGCGACGGCAAGAAGCTAGCCGAGGAATGGGGCGACAGCCCCAGTGCGTATCGCGGCGGAACGGTACCGGGGTTCCCCAACCTGTTCATCACCTCGGCGCCCAACTACAGTCCGGGACACGGTGCGGGAGCCAACTTCTCGATGGAAGTGCTGGCGCATTACATCATCGAGTGTCTACAGCTCATGGCCCTGCGCGGGGCGACCACGATGGAAGTCACCGAACAGGCCTACCAGGAGTACGTGGCCGCGGTCGACGAGGCGATGAGTCGCACGGTGTGGTGTCACACGCCCAATGCGCACACGTACTACCGTTCCGATTCCGGCCGCGTCGTGGTCGCCACCCCATTTCGTCTGGTCGACATCTGGCGCGAGCATCGCGCCCCCGCCGAAGAGGACTTCCTGCTGCGATGACACAAAAGCTCACCGGTAGAACGGCATTGGTCACGGGCAGCAGTCGCGGAATTGGGCGGGCGATCGCCCAGCGACTGGCCGCCGAAGGCGCGACGGTTGTGGTCAGCGCGCGCTCCCACGCGCCGTCGCCCTCGATCCGTGGCGGCGCCAGCACAGCGTTGCCCGGTACCATCGGCGAGACCGTCGCCCTGATCGAACAGGCGGGCGGCACCGCGATCGGGGTCGCCGCCGACCTCGAGGACGCCGCGCAGCGGGAGAACCTCGTCGACGAGGTACTCGACCGCACGGGGCGGATCGACATCTTGGTCAACAACGCCGGTTTCGCCGACTATTCGGTGATCGACCAGATGAGTGACGAGACATTCGACCGCACTCTCGAGCACTACCTGCGCACGCCGTTCGTGTTGACGCGGTCGGCTATCCCGCACATGGCCAAACAGGGTGCCGGGTGGATCGTGAACATCGGATCCGTCACTGGCGTGGCGCCGGTACGCCCGTACCGCGACTACAACAAGACCGCTGGGGACGTCATCTACGCCTCGGCGAAGGCGGCGCTGCACCGGTTCACCCAGGGGGTGGCCGCCGAGGTGCTCGATGCCAATATCGCGGTGAATTGCGTCGGTCCGTCCTCTGCTATCCGCACTCCCGGTGCCTCGCAACTGATTCCGGATACTTTCCCGACCGAGCCGGTGGAGTATCTGGCCGAAACTGTCCTGGCGATGTGCCATCTGCCCGCCGCCCAGCGGACCGGTCTGGTCGCCTTCAGCCTGCACTATCCGTGGTCGCAGCGGCTCGCGGTCCATACGCTCGACGGTCGCGATGTGCTGCCGCCGCTGGAGCCGCCGGCGACGACCAATCCCAACATCTTGCCCGCGGGTCTGTAGGTCGCTCGGTGTCCGCCGAGCGCGCCTCGGCCTTCGGCGAGGGCGTTTGTACTTTAAGGCGATCAACGGCCTATGGATGAGCGCACCGGATGACGAAGACTTCGACGTCGTCATCCGGTGCGCCACAGGCCTAGACCCTGATCTCACACGATGTCTGGGCAAGTCCGGTCATTGAGCCATCACGTGAGCTGCTCACACCGGCATAAGGGGAATCCGCTTCATCGCACTTTCGCGTGGGTTGGGCGCTTCCGCGGCGGCCTTGTGGTTCTGCTCGCCCTTGGTATACGTCCAGACACAGAAGGGCTCGTTCTCCGCGAACGTGAAGTCGGACGGCGGCAAGTTGATGTCCAGCTTGCAGGTCGGGAAGAACGGCGCCGAAATCCGCTGCTCGAAGGTGCAGTTCATCCATGCGCGCTTCGGTGGGTAGAGGCCCTCGTCGGTGTACTTCTGCAGAACCTCACAGCGGCGCATGTTGAGTACCACGTGGTCTTCGTTGATCACGATGTACTCGCCGCCGTAACCGAGGGTGCCGTCGATACTCAGCACGGCCAGCTTCAGGTAGTCCACGACATGCTCGGGCTCGATCTTGAGCACCTTAGCCAGCTTCGGGTACTGATAGTCGATGATGAGTTCATACATGCCGGGCAAGCCGAGCCAAACGTCTTCTTCTGGAATGATCTTCGTCCACTGGTCGATGAAGTAGTTGTGGCCCTTCAGGTATTGATCCCAGTAGGTCTGGATCAGCCGAATCAGGGCCGGCTTGGTCAGATCCTCGGTCTGCACGTCGAACGGGATCGCTTGGTACTGGGCATTTTTCCAGTCCCACCCGGGAGGCGCGATGAATCGCCCCATCGGCATCACCTGACGCATACCGGCTCTCGACACCTCGGCGGCGACATCCATGGCCGCGTTGATGCCGACGAACTTGGAGTAGGTGGCGACATGCGCGTAGGGCATGAAGTTCAAGACGTCTTCGAAGACGCGGGCCTGTCCGACCAGGAAGTCACGGGAGAAGTCCGCGATGTTGCCGACCTTGCCCATGAAATCGTGGGTGTAGTCGTCATAGTTCAAATCGGCGGTCTCGGTCTCGGTGGTCTCGGTGGACATAGCGGCCCTCCTCTGAGTGGCGGTCGGCTGACTTCGCTGCGGAGGCACCCCGCGCGAAGTCATAATCTGGCTATATGTCAGAATCTGACAGGTGTGACTGTAGTTACATACCGTAGTCGAGGAAACGCCGTGTCTCACTGGGTGGACCATCAACTGACGAGGAGGAGCATGTGAGTGCGCCGGGCAGGCCGACGTTGACCGAGCGACGGGCCGAAGACCTCCGCATGACTATCGCTGTCGCGGCACGTGATCTCTTTCTCGCCGACGGTTCCACGGCGGCGACGGTCGAGCGGATCTGCGAGACCGTAGGCATCGCTCCGCGAACATTCCATCGCCATTTCCCGGCCAAAGAGGATGTCGTGATGCCGCTGTTCCGTCAGTTTGGTGTGCTCAGTGTCCAAGTGCTGCAACAATCCCCAGCCACCAGCAATGCGGTCGACACCCTTATCGAGGCCTTTGGTAGTGAGCTCGCCAAGCGCGGAGAAGTGGAGATGGGCCGCCGCTTCATGGCATTGATGCTCGCCGATCCCCAGTACCGGCTGCGCTGGCTGGACTGGGGTGAGGACCTTGCTGACCCCATCTCGGAGTTCCTCGGTGCGCGGTTCGATCTCGGCGCAGATCCGTTCGCCCGCACGCTGCCGGCCCAGTTGGCGATCCAGGTCTCTCGTCACGCCTACGTCTACTGGGTGCGTAGTGGCGACTTCGACCAGTTGGAATCGGCGTTGCGCGTCGGTTTCGAGATGATCGTCGGGGCACTGCCGGCCAGGGTCGACCTTTCCGCGACGTGAGACCACCTGCCGTGCGTAGCGCTGGCTTTGCCGTTCGCACGCCCGTTTTTACGGTTCCGCTCATCGGGCAGGCCAGCTCGTGGCGTTCCCAGAATCGCCTACGTTGATTGCGTCGGTGTAGACCGCACCCGCCTGATTCCCGAGGAGTGACACCGTGATTGATGCGTCGTACTACGGGCCGTGGGCCGTTATCGCCGGAGGTTCAGAGGGGGTGGGCGCCAGCTTCGCCATCGAACTGAGCAATCTTGGTATCAACCTCGTGCTGATCGCCCGCAAGCCGGGGCCCCTTGAGGAAACGGCCGTTGCGGCGCGCGCCAATGGTGTCGAGGTCCGCACCCTGGCACTTGATCTGTTGGGTTCGGACGCTCTCGATCAGGTCACCGCAGCCACCGATGACATTGAGGTCGGGCTGCTCGTCTTCAATGCCGGAGCCAACAGCTACGGGCATGAATTCGTGACGGGAGACCTTGACGGATTCCGCCGGGTGATCGGTCTGAACGTCAACTCGCAAATGGAGTTCGTGCAACACTTCGGCGCGAAAATGAAGGAGCGCGGACGCGGAGGCATGATCCTGGTGGGCTCCCTGGCCGGTTTCGTCGGTTCCGAGCACATGAGCGTTTATTCCGCCGTCAAGGCGTTCGGTCGCGTCTTCGCCGAAGGAGTCTGGCTTGAACTCAAGCCGTTCGGGGTGCACGTGGTGGAACTCGTGCTGGGGCTCACCCGTACGCCCGCGATGGAGCGAGAAGGCTTGAACTTCGACCTGCCCGGGATGAGAGCTGCCGAGCCCGATGATGTTGCGCGCGAGGGACTTGAGCACCTGGCCGACGGCCCGGTGTGGATCGCGGCCGGGAACTTTCCCCGCGCTGAGGAGCAGTCGGGCTTCCCTCGCGACAAGATCGTCGAGAACAACAGGATCGCGATTCGGAAGTTGATGGGTTTCGATGTGTGACTTCCGGTCCTGACCGCCTTACCGCCGCGCAGTGGGGTAGTCGCAGAAGCTGTGACATACCCGGTCCCGGACGACGTAGTCGGGGCATTCAGGATCGAACCAGCGGTCGACGTACGCCCAGTGGATTGGATGCATGAGGTACGGCCCCATCAACCCGTCGACATCGGTGAACCGCTGGGTGAACACGTGCGTCCAGGCGCTGGCGCCGACGGCTGAATCGACACGGCTGAGCTGCCATTCGGTGATGGTGGAGACGTAACGAGTCAGCAGGCGCAGGTCGTCCTCGAATCGGGACACCGTTGCCTCGTCGGTGCTGGGCCAAACTCTCAGCAGCAACGCTCGATACACCGATCCGGGAGCGCGCTCCGAGACCACCGGCACACCGCCGTAGGTGGCTCCGTCGACGCGGGTCACCGCATCGTCGTCGATTGCCGAAGCAAACACTGGTTCAACAGTCTCCCAATGACTTTCGTCATCGAAGGCCAGATTTACCAGAATATCCCCGCCATTGCGGCTGCCCGGCAACGTAGGTTCGACCAGGGCGTGGGGCACCTCTGCGGTGGCATCACGCACCGCATCGAGCAGGCGGTCGCGGTGCGCCGTATGAATGAGCCGGATGACGTTAAACATCGCACAATTCGTCGACGTCACTGGCTGCGGCGGCCACGCTGCGGTTGCGTTGCTCGACCAGCGCCGCAATCCCGTTCCACCAGGGGCCGAGGGAGGGGTCCGGTCGGCCCTGCCATGTCATCTCCCACCAGGCCTGGGGGCTGGGTAGGGACCAGGTGATGGTGACGGTGTTGGGCTGATCGTCGAACCAGACTGGCGGGCTGACAAGGACATTGCACAGGGTCATCCCGCGCTCGCGGGCACCCGGTGCGTACTCGGCGAGATAGGTCTTCACGAAGTCCTTGGCACAGCCGGGCCGGGTGACCACGTGGTCGATGACATACACCTCGCCGGACATACGGCGAGCGTAGGAACCCACCTCCGTCGATGGTGGCCGCGGTCCCGCCCACCGGGAAGGCTGCATTGACCAGGCCGAAGCCCTGCCGCACGGTGGGAGCATGACAGTTGCTGCGTTGGATCCGTTCAGTCCAGTGCAACTGGGGCCGGTGACACTACGCAACCGGGTGATCAAGGCCGCGACATCGGAGGGCCGCTCACCGCAGGGCCTGGTGACCGACGACTTGATCGACTTCCACGTCGGATTTGCGCGCGGCGGAGTCGGTTTGACCACCGTCGCGTACTGCTGTGTCTCGCCGGAGGCGGCCAGCGCCCCGGGACAGATCGTGATGAGCGCGTCAGCGCTGCCGGGATTGCGACGATTGACGGACGCGGTGCACGCTTCGGGAGCAGCGATCTCGGCCCAGCTGGGTCATGCCGGGGTGGTCGCCCACAAGAGGCTCACCGGTGTCACCCCGATGGCGCCGAGCAAGTTCATCAATCCTGCGTCCATGGCGTATTGCCGCGAGATCACCCGGAGCGAGATCGCCGCGGTGATCGATCAATTCGGCGACGCCGCGCAGATCGCGATCGACGCCGGTTTCGACGCGGTCGAGCTGCATTTCGGACATCTGTATCTGCCGAGCTCATTTCTGAGTCCGCTGATCAACCGCCGCAAGGACGATTACGGCGGTGATATCGACAACCGATCCCGATTTGTCCGCGAAATCGCGCAGCGAGTCCGCGATGTGGTGGGGGACCGGATCGCGGTGATTGCCAAGTTGGATATGGACGACGGCTTGCCGGGCAGCATCTGGATTGATGAATCATTGCGCACTGCAGCGCTTCTGGATGCCGACGCGACCCTCGACGCACTTGAATTGACGCAGGGTTCTTCGGTGTTCAAGCCGATGTATCTGTTCCGCGGCGACGTTCCGGTCAAGGAGTTTGCGAAG
Organism: Mycolicibacterium komossense; assembly: GCF_025822605.1. Lineage (GTDB taxonomy): Bacteria > Actinomycetota > Actinomycetes > Mycobacteriales > Mycobacteriaceae > Mycobacterium > Mycobacterium komossense. The sequence goes on from NZ_JACKTY010000043.1 coordinate 70,628, forward strand.
GTGATGCCGCCGGCGATGCGACTGCCGCTTCGGGTGATGGGGAAGTGGGCGATGGGTACCTACCCCTATGAGGATCTGTACATGCTGGCGGCGGCGCGTCAATTCGTGCCGGCAGTTCACAACACGAAACTGATACTGCTCGGCGGTATCACCAACCGCGATCACCTGGATACGGCCGCTGCCGAAGGTTTTGATTTCATGGCGATGGGCCGGGCGCTGTTGCGGGAACCCGGCCTGGTCAACGCGATGAAGTCAGACCCTGGCGTACGCAGTCGGTGTACGCACAACAACAAATGCATGGTCACGGTGTTCGGACGCACCCACTGCGTGCTCGATCCCGAGCAGCGCTACGGCCCGGTTACGGCGCTTGAGGTGCCGGGTGAACCGAAAACAGTTGTGCCACTGCACCGCTGACGTCAGCGCGGGCTTGCTGGGCTAGATCCAGCATGGGCATCGTGAAGAATCCGTGCACGCCGCCCTGATAGGACAGCCGGGTCACCGCCACGTCGGCTGTCGCAAGCGCGTCGGCATAGGCGGCGCATTCGTCACGCAGCGGATCGTGCCCGGCGAGGACGACCACCGCCGGCGGTAGCCCATGCAGGTCGGCAGTCAGCGGTGAGGCGTACGGGTTGTGCCGGTCGGTAGCGGCGGGCACGTACTGATCCCAGTACCACTGCAGCGCCGGTTTCGGGTTGTAGTAGCCCTGGCCGAACAATCGGTAGGACTCGGTGTCGAAATCGGCCGCGATCACCGGATACACCAGCAGCTGCCCGATCAACTGCGGGCCGCTGCGATCGCGCGCCATCAGCGCGGTGACGGCGGCCAGGTTGCCCCCGGCGCTGTCACCGCCCACCACGATCCGGTCCGTGTCGACGCCCAGTGCGTCCCCATTGTCGGCGACCCACTGTGTAGCCGCATAAAGATCCTCAGCGCCGGCAGGCCACGGGTTCTCCGGGGCCAATCGATAGTCAACCGAAACAACGACAGCACCAATGCGATTTGCCAGATTGCGGCACAGACCATCGTGGGTGTCCAGATCGCAGAACACGAACCCGCCGCCGTGGGCGTACACCACGACCGGCAGCACAGCGGCATCGCTGGACGGGCGGTAGATCCGGACCACGATGTCTCCGCCTGGTCCGGGAATTGAGGTATCGGTGACCGCTGCGAGCGGCTCCGGGTCGGTGCTCGGCGCGAACCGGGACCGGATCGCCGCCCGGGCCTGAGCCCCGGACATGGTGTGTACTGGCGGGAAACCGCCGTCCAAAGCACCGATCATGCTCGCGATCTGAGGGTCGAGGCTCACGCGTACTGCGCCGCCGGAACGGGCCGCATTGTGCGCGCCTGCTGCAGCGTCGGTACCACCCGTTGCGGGCCATCCTCGATATCGCGCCAGATTCCCATCGCGGTCATCCGGACGGGAGCGGCCAACCGCTGGTCGAACTTCATCCGGTTCATTGGACCGCACACCGAGACCGCAGCCACTACTTCGCCGGGGCCGCCGATCGGAGCGGCGACACATCCGAAGCCGGTCAGTGATTCTTCGCGGTCAAATGCGACGCCGTGGGCGCGAACCTTGGCCAGTTCCGTCGCCAACTGGGCGGCCGAGGTGATTGAGAAGCGGGTCTTGCGGGCAGCCAGGTCAGTGGTGTGGTGGTCTCCGCCGTAGGCGAGGATCACCTTGCCGACCGCCGCGCAATGCGCCGGTTGGCGGCCGCCCACTCGAGTCGGGATTGCCGCGGCCATCCGGTCACCGACCTTGTCGAGGTACACCACATCGGTGCCGTCGAGAACGGCGAGGTGAACGACCAGCCCGGTGGTGCGGTGCAACTCGAGCAGCAGCGGAGCTGCAGCCTTATGCAGGCGGTCCTGATGTACGGCCAGCGAACCGAGTTCGACCAGACGCATGCCGAGTTCATAGTCACGGCCACTGCGGCGCAACCACCGCAACTGCACCAGCCGATCAAGCATGCGGTGAGCCGAGGAACGCGGCAGGCCCGTGCGACGCACCACCTGGGCCAAGGTCAGGCGGCCCGGCCCCTCGAAAGCGTCGAGCACCAGGGAGATCCGGTCGATGACGGCGCTGGGAGTGGTGGCTTCGACTGGCTGCGACAGTGACGTCATGGGTCCTCCAGGGACTGTGATGCGAGATACATATGACAAATAGTTATATGCGTTTTTGTACCATACATCGAGTGTCCGCAAGCACATGGGCACAAAAATCGTCGTCCGACACACCCCGCGGTGTCGGACGACGAAATGCTGTGGTCGAAAAACGGTCAGCCCTTGGCCGCCTGCCTACCGGCCCGACGGCCGTAGAAGCTGCCGTCACCGAGGGAGACACCACTGGCGTAACCCCAGGCGGCCAGGCCCGCCGTCGATCGGCCTGCAGCGTACAAACCGGGGATCGGTGCGCCGCTGACGTGCAGCACCTCACCGTCCAAGGTGGTCTGGAGCCCGCCAAGGGTGAACCCGCCGGTGCTCTCGCGCAGATCGACCGCACCGACCGGGGAGCCGATGGGCCGCAGCCATTGCGCCTTCTTGTGCAGCAGTGGGTCCTCCCCGCGCTCGGCGGCGACGTTATAGGCGGCGACGGTGGCCTGCAGGCAGCCCGGCGCCAGCCCGATCTCGGTTTCGAGGTCGGCCACCGACTCGCACACCCAGGTGGGCGGGCGCATCATCAACTGCGGCGAAAGCGATGCCATCGCTGCCTCTTGGGCGTCGCCGTCGATGATGAGGTACGCCGTGTTGTCCTGGTGATACAACGTCAGCTGTCCGACTCGTCCCGGGTAGGTGTCCTCGGCGACGAAGCGCTGGCCGCGGCCGTTGACCAGGATGCCCCGCACCAGTTGCTGGGGGTCGATGAAGATGGCGACCTCGGTGGCGTCCATGTGGGCGAGGTCGGCGCCAAGGGCTTGTGCCATCCGGATGGCCTGGCCGTCGTGCTGCTCTATCGAGGCGGCAGGACGCCCGGCGATCCGCGGTGCGTATTGCGCCACCATGGCCTCGTTGTAGGCGAAGCTGCCCGTCGCGAGCACCACACCGCGTCGTGCCCGGATGGTGAGCTCGGTGCCGTACTGCCGTGCCCGGATCCCGGCGACCCGACCGTCGGACTCGACGATGAGGTTCTGAACCCGAATGTCGTAGATGGCGCGTGCGCCGGCCGCGGTGGCGGTTTCCACCAATGGCTTCATCAACATGTACCCGGCGCTGGATTCGCCCTGCTTCTTGTTCGACATCTGCGGTACGTGGCCGCGGGGCGCCGGGGTGGCGATGGTGTTGAACGGATAGGAGTTCTCACCGCCGCTGTACATCAGGCCCTGATCGCCCATCGGTTCCCAGCCGGGTTCACCGAAAAACTCGGCCTTGAAGGGCACATCGCAGCCGACCAGCCAGTCGAAGTGCTCGACGCTGCCCGCGCAGTAGTCGGCGATCCGCCTCTCGTCGGCGCCCGGGCCCATCGCCGCGTTGAGGAACGCCGCCATGTTGTCGACGGAATCCTCGAAACCACAGGCCTTTTGAAGCGGAGTGCCGCCTCCGAGGTAGATGAAGCCGCCCGCCATGGCGGCGGCACCGCCCCACGAGCCGGTGCGTTCCAGGACGAGAACGTCAGCGCCGGCGCGGGTCGCTTCGACGGCCGCGGCGGCACCGGCCACACCGTAGCCGGCGATTACAACATCGGCCTCGTGATCCCAGGAGGTGATCGACGCGGCGGGAACAGGTACGACGTCGGGTTGCGGCGTCACGGCCGCATCGCGGCAGGCAGGTCGCTCACCCAAGCGTGGCCCCAGTAACTGTCGGCGGTGATTTCCTCAGCCGTGTAATGGTTTTCGTTGACCCGCATGCCTTCGGTGCCGAACTCGATGTCCCAGTCTCCAGGTGCCCTCACGTAGAACGAGACCATTTTGTCGTTGGTGTGGCGGCCCAGTGTCGACGACAGCTGGAACCCGTCGGAGTTGACACGGTCCAACGCCTGCCCGACGGCATCGAGGCTGTCGACTTCCACCATCAGATGGATCAGACCGGGATCGCGGACGGTCATGGCGGGGCAGATCGCCAGGCTGTGGTGGCGTTCGTTGGTCCCAAGGAAGCGCACTCGCACGGGGCCGAACTCGGGCGGCGTCGGCACCCGGAACGCGCCACGTGACACGAAACCGAGGACCTCGGTGTAGAACTCGAAGAGTCCGGGAACGTCCATCGCGGGCAGGACCACGTGTCCCAGCCCTTGGTCGCCGGTGACGAATCGGGCACCGAACGGCGTCACCACGGGGGAGTGATCGAGCACCGCGCCGTGGAAAACCTCCAGCGCGTTGCCGGCCGGATCGTCGAACGCAATGCCCTCCTCGATCCGCCGGGAATCGGCGTCGGCCTGCGTCAGCTGTTTGAACGGGACTCCCGCAGCGTCCAAAGCGGACTTCACGGCTTCCAGGGCGGCGTGGTCGCGGACCTCCCAGCCGACCGTGACGACGCGGTCGGTGTCGGCGGGTACCACGATGATGCGGGCCGCCCGCTCGTCCATCCGCAGATACAGAGCGGACTCCTCGGAGCCGCTGCCTTCAGCGAAACCCAACACGTCGAATGCGAACCGGCGCCACCGCTCGATGTCGGCGGTCTGCACCTTCACATAGCCCAGACTCTTGATGAGACCCATGGATTGCCTAACTGTCGATTGCGGTCGCGGAAAGTGTCAGATCATGGCGCGCAGCGGACCCTGTGGGTCGACGCCGAACGAGCTGAGTGCCGACGCGTGATAGACGGTCCCGGGCACGTGGATCGCGTGCGCCTGACCGGTATGGACATCGCGCCAATACCGTTGCAACGGCTTGTCCATGCGCATGGCGTTGCCACCGGACCGCGCAAAGATCTCGTCGACCGCGGACACCGCGCGGTGTACGGCGCGCACCTGGGTGCGCCGGCCTGCAGCACGGTCCTCGAAGGACACTTCCTTACCCGCATCGACCATGTCATAGATCCGGTCGGCGTTGGCCAGAAGCTCCTGGCGGGCGGCGTTGATGTCCGCGGCGGCCTCGCCGATCGCGTACATGACGTACGGATCGTCTTTGATGGCGACGCCGCTGGAGTTGACCCGCTCCCGCTGATAGTCCAGGTGTGCGCCCAGCGCGCCTTCGGCGATGCCGATCACGGCGGACGAAATGCCCAGCGGGAACATCGTCGACCACGGCATCAGGTAGAGGGTCTCGGTCATCCCGGCTTCGCGCTGAGCCGTGCCGTCCATCACCTTCATTGCGTCCATGGTCCGGTAGGTCGGCACGAAGGCGTCCTTCACGATGACGTCCTTGGAGCCGGTGCCGCGCAGGCCCACCACATTCCACGAGTCCGGCACGATCTCGTAGTCCTTGCGTGGCAGGATCATGTGCAGCATCTGCGGTGGCATCAGCGGCTTGCCGTCGGCGTCGCCGACCATGGCACCGAGGAAGATCCAGTCGCACGCGTCAGTGCCGGAGCTGAACTGCCACCGGCCGTTGAAGATGTACCCGCCGTCGACGGGCCGCGCCACGCCCTGAGGCGCATAGGGGGAGGCGACCCAGGTATCGACATCGTCACCCCACACTTCCTGAGCGACCCGCGGGTCGGCGTAGGCCAGCTGGTAGGGATGTACACCGACCACACCGTTGATCCAGCCGGCAGCCGGGTCCAGCGCGGCGGTCGCCATGACCGTTTCGGCGAACTCCCGAGGATGGACCTCCAAGCCGCCGTGCTTCTTGGGTTGCAGCAGCCGGATGTTGCCGATCGCCTTCATCTGCTTGACGGTGGCGTCGGGCAGCTGTCCCAGTTTCTCTGCTTCCCAGGCCTGTTCGCGTAGTTGGTCGGCAATCTCGTTGATTCTGTCGAGTACCCGCTCGCTCATGTGGATGTCCTAACGTGTGGGGGCTGTAGTGATGGTGTACCGCAGTCATGCGGGTCACCGGAGCTGATCCCACACAGCGGACCGAATTCGGGGATAGCTGCCGCGTGCCCAGGCGTATCAGAACTCGATGTGGACATCGTCACTGACCGGCCGAGCCTGGCACCCCAGAATGAGGCCATCGGCCAAGTCGTCGGGTTCGAGAATGTCGCACTGCGCCATCTCCACCCGCCCGGATATGACGGTCGCGACGCACGAACCACAGTGGCCTTCGCGGCAGGAATGTGGCACGTGAATTCCCGCGTCCAGCATGACGTCCACCAACGTCTGGTCCCGGGGCCACGCCAGCCGATGCTGGGCTCCGTCCAGGTCCACCGTCGCCGCGGCATCGGTGGTGGAGTCGAGGCGTTCGACTTCTGACATGGCCCATAGTGTTGTCGGGAGGCGTCGCGAGCCGGTGACCCCTGCCCAGTGGCCGGGATGCTTCACCCCCGGCGTCCAGTCACTGGGAGACGGCACGGGCGGCCGTCAGGTGTCCACCTACCGTGACCGATGTGAATATTGCGGCCGACCATCATGTCGAACCGGAACTGGACGCGGTGGTTGTCGGGGCAGGCTTTGCCGGCCTGTACGCCCTCCACAAATTGCGTTCCCAGGGGCGATCCGTACGGGTGTTCGAGGCTGCCCCAGATGTCGGCGGAACCTGGTACCACAATCGGTACCCGGGGGCGCGCTGCGACGTCGAAAGCGTCGACTACAGCTACTCATTCTCCACCGAGCTTGAGCAGCAGTGGAACTGGACCGAGAAGTACGCCACCCAGCCCGAGATCCTGAACTATCTCAATTGGGTTGCCGACAAACTCGACCTGCGGCGCGACGTCACCTTCAACACCAGGGTGGTCTCGGCCGTACTGGACGAGACCACGCTGCGTTGGACGGTCACCACCGACACCGGCGAAGTCGTCAGCGCCCGGTTCTGTCTGATGGCCACCGGTCCACTGTCGGCTGCGATGACACCGCGCTTCGCCGGGCTGGACAGCTTCGCCGGGCAGATTTACCACACCGCACACTGGCCCCATACCCCCGTCGATTTCACCGGTAAGCGCGTGGGTGTGATCGGTACCGGCTCCTCGGGTATCCAGTCCATTCCGATCATCGCCGAGCAGGCCACGCAGCTCTACGTGTTCCAGCGCACTCCGAACTACAGTGTCCCCGCGGGAAACAAGCCGCTGAGCGCCGACGAGCTCGCGGAGATCAAGGCCAATTACGCCGAGCGCCGTCGCCTGTCTTGGCGCAGCGGTGGTGGTTCGCCGCATATCGCGCACCCGAAGATGACCATGGAGGTTTCACCCGAGGAGCGCCGCGCTCAGTTCGAGAAGCGTTGGCAGCTCGGCGGTGTGCTGTTCTCCAAGACCTTCCCCGATCAGATGATCGATCCGGCTGCCAACGAGGAGGCCCGCGCCTTCTACGAGGAGAAGATCCGCGCCGTCATCGATGATCCCGAGGTGGCCGAGATGCTGATCCCATCCGACCATCCGATCGGGACCAAGCGAATCTGCACCGACACCAACTATTTTCAGACGTTCAACCGGCCCAACGTAAAGCTGGTCAGCGTTCGCGAAACTCCAATCGAGTCGGTTGATCCGACCGGGATCAATACCAGCGGTGCGCACTACGTCCTCGACATCATCGTGCTGGCAACGGGATTCGACGCGATGACGGGGACGCTGGCCAAGATCGACATCGTCGGCCGCGGCGGACAGCAGCTGCGTGAGGACTGGGAGCACGGCCCCCGGACCTATCTCGGGCTTGGTGTGGACGGATTCCCCAACCTGTTTCTGATCTCCGGGCCCGGGGCGCCCGCGGTGTTGGCCAACATGGTGCTCCATGCCGAAGCGCACGTGAACTGGATCGCCGCCGCCATGGACTATCTCGACGAACACGATTACGACGCCATTGAAGCCACTCCGGAAGCAGTCGACAACTGGATCGCCGAATGCGCCCAGCGCGCCGAGTCCACCCTGTTCACCCAGGCCAACTCCTGGTACATGGGCGCCAACGTGCCCGGCAAGGCACGGGTCTTCATGCTGTTCATCGGAGGGTTCGCCGTCTACAACGACATCTGTGCGGAGGTCGCTGACGCCGGATACAAAGGATTTACGGTGATCAAGGCGTCGTGATGTCGGGATTGCTGAACAAGGTGGTGGTGGTCACCGGGGCGGCCCGGGGGACCGGACGCGCGCATTGTGAGCGGTTCGCCGACGAGGGCGCCGACGTGATCGCCTTGGACGTCCCCGCTGTTGCAGACGACCTGGACGACACCGCCGCTCGTGTGCGTGACCGGGGCCGGGGGTGCGTGGCCGGGCTCGCCGACGTGCGGGATCTGGGTGCACTCACCGCCGCAGTCGACGCCGGTGTCGCAGCGTTGGGTCGCCTCGACTTCATCGTCGCCAATGCCGGCGTCCACACCGCCGGCGCACCGGCATGGGAGCTGACCGACCAGACCTGGCAGCACACCCTCGATATCAACCTCACCGGAGTCTGGCACACCGTCAAGGCCGCGGTGCCACACCTCGGACCCGACGGCGGTTCGATTATTATCATCAGCTCCACCAACGGTTTACGCGGCACCGTCAACACTGCGCACTACACCGCGAGCAAGCACGCAGTGGTCGGCCTCGCGCGGACTCTCGCCAACGAGCTTGGTCCGAAACGGATCCGGGTGAACACCGTGCACCCCGGCGCCGTCGGCACCGCGACCCTGCTCAATGAGGCGACCTTCAAACGGTTATGCCCCGACCTGACCAGCCCGACCGCCGAGGACGCCGCGCAGGTACTCGCCGCGCGCAACCTGCTGCCGGTGCCATGGGTGGAGCCGGCGGACGTCGCGAATGCGGTGGTGTTCCTGGCTTCCGATGCGGCGCGCTACATCACCGGCACTCAACTTGTCGTCGACGCCGGATTGACCCAGAAGACATGACTGCCGGACGGCTGGCGGGCAAGGTCGCGCTGATCAGCGCGGTCGACCTTTGCGGCCCAGCGTACGGTTCTCGCGCCGTGGTCGACAATGCCCGATGCCGCACCCTCGTGAATCTGCCTGAATAGCATGCGAATCGGCTTGTCGAGCCCGGTGGTGGTGCAGGTTCCTGGCGTCGCCTCGGAGTGGGAACGCAGCGCGTCGGTCGAGGACCTGGCCCGGATCGCGCAAGCTGCAGACCAGTTCGGGTTCGAGTTCCTGACGTGCTCCGAACATGTCGCAATCCCCAGCGCCGAGGCCGACACCCGCGGCGCCGTGTATTGGGATCCGCTGGCGACCCTCGGGTTCCTTGCCGCGCGCACGACGCGCATCCGGCTGGCTACCGCGGTGCTTGTACTCGGCTATCACCACCCGCTGGAGATCGCCAAGCAGTACGGAACACTGGACCGGGTGAGTGCCGGAAGGCTGGTGCTGGGTGTCGGAATTGGTTCTCTCGTCGAGGAGTTCGAGCTTCTCGGGGCACCGTTCGACCGCCGCGGTGCTCGCGCCGACGACGCACTGCGCGGACTCCGGGCGGCACTGTCGACCGAGTCGCCAGCCTACGACGGACCGTTCTACTCCTTCTCGGACATGACGGTTGTGCCGCACGCTGTGCAGCCGCGGGTCCCGATCTGGGTGGGCGGCCGATCTATTCAGTCGCTGCGCCGCGCGGTTCGACTCGCCGAAGGCTGGATGCCATTCGGACTCGGCTCAGCCCAGATCGAGCAGCTGCTCACCGAAATCGAGATCCCGCCCGGGTTCGAAGTGGTCCTCGGTAGTGGACAGCCGCTCGACCCGCAAGGGAATCCAGGCGGGGCCCGTCAGCGGCTGCTGGAACTGAATGCTGCCGGTGCGACGGTGATCAGCTGCACCGTCGCTGCGCGTTCGGCCGAGCACTATTGTGCTCAACTCCGCCTCCTGAAAGACATGGCCGACACCATCAACTGAGAGGCACTTATGACCATCGACCTCACCGCGCTGGAGGCTCGGCTGCGACAACTCGAGGACGAACGCGATATCGGTCGGCTCATCGCTTCCTACGGACCGCTCGTCGATTCCGCCGATGCCGATGGTGTGGCGGCGCTGTGGGATGCCGATGGCAGCTATGACGTCGAGGGTTGGCGGATGAACTCCAGTGCTGACGTACACGCCATGGTCAGCTCGCCGTCGCATCGCGAGTTGGTGGCCGCCGGCTGCTGCCACTTCCTTGGCCCTACCGTGGTCACCGTGACCGGCGACTCCGCGGTGGCAGTATGCGAATCCCTGGTACTGCTGCGTAGCCGCCACGACTCACCGGACAGGGTGGATGGCGAAGCCTGGCGCAGCGCGCCCCGTGATTACGGTGTATGGCGCGCCACCGCAAACCATTTTGTGCTGCACCGCCGCGACGGGAAGTGGCGAATCGCCGTCCGTACCAGCCGTCTGCTCAACGGGAACCCCGGAGCGCACACGCTATTGACAGCGGGCGTTGCCGGTCGATCGATTTCGGGGGCCCAGTAATGGTGACGGACTCCCGATTGGTGTTCTTCTCCTTTGTGGCACTGGATAACCCAAGTGCGAAGGACCACCGACGTTATAACGAATGGCATCAACTCGATCATCGTCCGGAGAATCTGGCACTGCCGGGAGTTGCGTGGGGTGACCGTTGGGCACGCACCGCGGAGTGCCGCGCGGCATCGGTATCGGAGCCCGAACAGTCCGACACCGACTACGTGGCCATGTACTGGTTCCGGGAACCAGCCGGCGCTTCGGTCCGCGAGTGGGAGCAATTGGGGGCGGACTCGTTCCAATGGGGTCGCGGTCCGATGATCCCGGGCGTTCGACGCACCCTGCTGGCGTTCTTCCGGCCGGTGAAGGGCTACGCGGCCAACTCGTCGCTGGTCTCGGCCGGAGTCATCCCGTACCGGCCTAACCGCGGGATACAGGTTACGGTAACCAGATTCGCCGATCCGCTGGGCGGCGGCACTCACGGCCACCACCAATGGGAAGATCGAGCGTTGATCCCGGCGCTGTTGGAGGTGCCCGGCGTGGCCGGCGCCTGGACGTTCGCGCTGGACCACCATCAGGACAACGGTCTGGGACTGCGCTCGGTGGAGGCAGCGGAGCATCGCGGTGGCCTGCGCGTGCGGATCCTGTATCTCGACGACGATCCCATCACCACCACCGCTCGGGTATACGAGAAGACCGACGAAGTCACGCGGCTACTCGACGAGTCTTCCGTGGCGGCCGCCGAGCTGGTCTTCAGCTCGCCGCTTCGCACGATCATTCCGTGGCAAGACTGGTAGCAGAGGAGAGAAAACGACATGGGCACCTACGCAGTCACCGGGTCAGCGTCCGGAATGGGACGACAGGCCGCGGACAAGTTGTGCGCCGCCGGGCACACCGTGATCGGGCTGGACCGGCACGAGGCCGAGGTGTGCGCCGATCTGTCGACCGGACAGGGGCGGCAAAGCGCCGCCGAGGCGGTCCTGGTCGCGGCCAAAGGACGGCTTGACGGCGCGGTGCTCGCTGCCGGCGTCGGTCCCGCCCCTGGCCCCGACAGCCCGAGACGCATCTTGGAGGTCAACTACTCCGGGGTGGTCGACTTGCTGACAGCCTGGCGGCCGGCGCTTGCCGCCGCCGGTCGCGCCAAAGTGGTGGTGGTATCGAGTAACTCGACGACCACCGTGCCGATGGTGCCAAAGCGGGCTATTCGGGCGCTGCTGGCGGGGGAGCCGGATAGGGCGGCCGCTTCAGTGAAGATCTTCCGCAGCGGCGCCCCCGCGATGGCCTATGCGGCTTCGAAGATCGCGGTTTCCCGCTGGGTGCGCCGACAGGCCGTGACACCGGACTGGGCTGGGGCCGGGATCCGGCTCAATGCGCTTGCCCCGGGCGCAATCCTGACACCGTTGCTGCAACGGCAGCTCGCCACCCCGCGGGAAGCGAAGGCCATCCGTTCTTTCCCCGTGCCGGTCGGCGGGTACGGGGACGCCGGGCACCTTGCGGACTGGATGGTCTTCATGCTCTCGGACGCCGCGGACTTCCTCTGCGGCAGCGTAGTTTTCGTCGACGGCGGGTCAGACGCCTACTTGCGGGCCGACCACTGGCCCGTCCGGGTGCCGATCTTGGGGCTACCGCGTTACGGGTACCGGTTCGCCCGCCACCGGCGAATTCTGGCTAGCCACTCGGCTTAGGCGCGGGTCAGGAAGGCCAAGACTGCACTTTCGAACGCCGCCTTGGCTTCGATCATCGCCCAGTGCCCGCAATTGGGGAACACATGCAGTTCCGCGTTCGGGATCGTGCGCATCGGGATCAGGGCCATATCCAGTGGACTCACTCGATCATCGCGTCCCCACGTCAGTAGGGTCGGGGCCGCCACCTTGTGCATCTGCGCCCACGGCATCGGCACGTCGGCTGTCCTCATCATTTCCATCATCGCCGCGAACGCCACCCTGCCGTACATGCGTCGCGCCGCCGCAAGCGTCTCCGGGTCGGTGGCCAGCGCCCACCGTTCCTCGATCAGCTCGTCGGTGACGATCGCCTGATCGAACACCATGGAGTTCAGCCAGCCGACCAGCCGCTGCCGGGTGGGGTCCTCGGTGAATTCCTGCAGGAGCCGGATGCCCTCGCTAGGGCCGGGACTGAAGATGTTGGTACCGATGCCACCGATCGTCACCAGGCGCCCGACACGGTCGGGATGGTGAATGGCGGTGTTGATGCCCACTCCGCCACCCATCGAGTTGCCGACGATGTCGACCCGTTGCACTCCGAGTGCGTCGAGGAACGGTGCCACCACACCTTGCGCAGTGACCATCGGGTGCCCGCCGAAGTCGTCGCTGACGCCGAAACCGGGAAACTCCAGAATCAGGCACCGGAATTTCGTGGCGAATGCCGGCAGGATCCCGCGGAAATTGCGCCAACCGGTCACCCCGGGGCCGGAGCCGTGCAGGAACAGCAGCGGTGCTCCGTCCCCGACGTCGTAATAGCGCAACGTTCCTGACGATGTGACGACCTCCCGCAGGTCGCCGGCGGTGCTGTCCAGGGTGGTCAGTTCGGACACGTCAGACATTGATCCTCCGTCTAATCGGCTCGGGTGATCGTCAGGCTTCCACAGACCGCCGTACGCAGGTGGAGCCATCCCAGTCACCGGGTCGATGCGCCCGAACTGAGCGACTACCTCGAGACGATGTCCCGGTAGGTGGGACGGCCCCGTGTGCCGTAGCTCACTGTGCTGCCACTCTTGCGCGTCGAGACACAGCCGTCCGCACCCGGACGCCCCCGACAAGAGAGGAGCGGCGATGATTCGCGGACGCATCGACGCCCCGATGTCGGCGATTGGTGGCCTGTTTTCGATGTCGGCGGATGCGGTGAAGTTCATCTTTGTGCGGCCGTTTCAGTGGCGGGAGTTTCTGGATCAGTCGTCCGATGTCGGCGATTGGTGGCCTGTTTTCGATGTCGGCGGATGCGGTGAAGTTCATCTTTGTGCGGCCGTTTCAGTGGCGGGAGTTTCTGGATCAGTCGTGGTTTGTTGCTCGGGTGTCGTTGGCTCCGACGTTGTTGGTGGCGATTCCGTTCACGGTGTTGATCAGCTTTACGTTGAATATTCTGCTGCGTGAACTGGGTGCGGCTGATTTGTCTGGTGCTGGTGCGGCGTTCGGGGCGGTGACCCAGGTCGGTCCGTTGGTGACGGTGCTTATCGTTGCTGGAGCTGGTGCGACGGCGATGTGCGCTGATCTGGGGTCGCGGACCATTCGCGAGGAGATCGACGCGATGGAGGTGTTGGGTATCAACCCGGTGCAGCGGTTGGTGACGCCGCGGATGTTGGCGTCGGGGTTGGTGGCGTTGCTGCTTAACAGTTTGGTCTGCATTATCGGGATCTTGGGGGGGTATCTGTTTTCGGTGTTTGTCCAGGATGTGAATCCGGGTGCTTTTGCTGCGGGGATCACTTTGTTGACTGGGGTGCCGGAGTTGATCATCTCGTGTGTCAAGGCTGCGTTGTTCGGTCTGATTGCGGGTCTGGTCGCCTGTTATCGGGGGTTGACGATTAGNGGTGGTGGGGCGAAGGCGGTGGGTAACGCGGTCAACGAAACGGTGGTGTATGCGTTTATGGCGTTGTTCGTCGTCAATGTGGTGGTCACGGCCATTGGTATCCAGATGACGGCCAAATGAGGAGCGACTCGTGACGTTCCGGGCTGCGTACCCGCGGTTGGCCCGGGGGGTCGATAAGCCGGTGTCGGCGTTGGGCGTCATTGGTGATCATGTGGTGTTCTACGGCAAGGCGTTGGCGGCGACGCCGTTTGCGGCTACGCATTATCGGCGTGAGGTGATCCGGTTGATCGCTGAGATTTCGATGGGGGCGGGCACGCTGGCGATGATCGGCGGGACTGTGGTGATCGTGGGTTTTTTGACTCTGGCCACCGGTGGTGTGCTGGCGATTCAGGGGTATAGCTCGCTGGGCAATATTGGTATCGAGGCCTTGACGGGGTTTTTGGCGGCGTTCATCAATGTGCGGATTTCGGCGCCGATCGTGGCGGGGATTGGGTTGGCGGCCACTTTTGGTGCGGGGGTGACCGCGCAGTTGGGGGCGATGCGGATCAACGAGGAGATCGACGCGTTGGAATCGATGGGTATCCGCCCGGTCGAATACCTGGTGTCGACCCGGATCGTGGCCGGCATGATCGCGATTACCCCGTTGTATTCGATCGCGGTGATCCTGTCGTTTCTGGCCAGCCAGTTCACCACGGTGGTGTTGTTGGGGCAGTCCGGTGGGCTCTACGAGCATTACTTCAATACGTTCTTGAACCCGATCGACTTGTTGTGGTCGTTTTTGCAGGCCGTTCTGATGGCGTTGGCGATCTTGTTGATCCATACCTATTACGGGTATTTCGCGACCGGCGGTCCGTCGGGTGTCGGGGTGGCGGTCGGTAACGCGGTGCGCACGTCGCTGATTGTCGTGGTCTCGGTGACCCTGCTGATCTCACTGGCCGTATACGGCGCCAACGGCAACTTCAACCTGTCGGG
>NZ_JACKTY010000044.1 GCF_025822605.1 Mycolicibacterium komossense
CCAGTACAACCTCGGTGTCGTCAACTGGTTCAACGAGGAGGGCGGCCGGTTCGCGCCGTCGATCATGGGCTCATCGGTGTTCGCCGGACTCATGTCCGAAGACGAGATGCTCGACGTGCGCGACCTTTCCGGCGTCTCGGTGGCCGAAGCCCTGACGGCCATCGGCTACCGCGGTAGTGACCCGCGACCCGAGGTCGCCGGATACGCGGAGATCCACATCGAGCAGGGCCGCATCCTCGAACGCGAAGGCATCACGCTCGGGGCGGTGGACTACTCGTGGTACACCCAGAAGTTGGACATCGAGGTACTCGGCGAACAGTCGCACACCGGCGCCACGGCCATGGCCGACCGCCACGACGCACTGGTCGCCGCGAGCAAGGTCGTCCTGCTCGTACACGACGTCACACAGCAGTTCGACGACGAGGCCATCGTCTCCTCGGTCGGGCGATTCACCGTCGAGCCCAACTCGCCGATCGTGGTGGCCCGCCGCGTCCA
>NZ_JACKTY010000045.1 GCF_025822605.1 Mycolicibacterium komossense
CTGGAAATCAAACGCGAACAACAAGCCGCCACCACCTCCTAACCGAGCCTGAAACCCACCACGCATTTCCTGCCAAACACACCGCCAAACTCACAGTGGCCGGGATCAGAGCGGCGCTATGGGTGAGTGACCAGGTACGTCTCGTTGGTCAGTCCGGCAGTGAGCTCGTCGACGTCGAACGGTCGGGCCAACCGGGCGCGGAGTGCGTCACGGTCGATCAGAAGGCTGAGTTCCGCGGTCTGGCGAGCGAAAAGCCTTGTTATGTATGGGTATATTCGACGCATCACTGCCCGCTCGGCCGGTGTGCATCGAGACGCGCAATAACCGACGTGTCCCACCTCGTCGGTGAGAATGTCGCTGTAGAGCAGACTCACGCGCTCGCAGACGTCAGGCTCTTCGGCGAATAGTTCAATGCCGACCCTGCGCAGCTCGTCGAACATCACGCAACCAGCCATCTCGGCGGCTCCGACGAAGAGAATCCCAAGTCGTTCAGGGAGGAAGACCCCGGTCTTTACGAACTGACGCATCACGAATGGTGGTGGCACGACTTGGAATGTCAGGTCGAAGACGTCTAACACACAGGCCAGCAGTCGGGTGTGATAGTGCTCTTCCAGTTCGAGGTACACGCGCTCGGGCGGAAGGTCCTCATCACTGTTGAGACCGTAGGTTTCGCCCAATCCGACGCCGAATCGTTCGGCCTGATTGAGTTTGGCGGTAGCCAAGAGGAACAGCATCTTCTTGTCCAAGCCGGGCTCGGGTTTCCGGCGGCGAAGGTTCCGCAGGAAGGTAGCTCGATCGGCAGGGCGTTGTGACCTGACCGGGTTCAGCTCCAGGCCGCTGAAGAACTCTTCACGGTTCGTCAGTCGGCGGTTGAGCAGATCGGCTTCCCCGTCGCGTCTCTTGAGGAAATCTCGGTATCCACCAATTCTGTTGTCGTTCATCGTGTCTCCATTCCTTTGACCATGGTTGTGACATACCGAGCCACAACGGCATCCGCCGCTGTGGCGTGAGCGCCTGTAGCGAGTAGAGCGAAGAGTCCGGTCAAGAAGAACACTCCCATTTCGGCGGCATCAGCTTGCGATGAGACTCGACCTGCTTCTCGGGCAGCGGTGATCGCACCGATCACGAACTCGGCGAGCGGATGTTCTGATACGTCGTCCTCAATCGGGCGGTTCGCCGAAAAGTGCAGCCCCAGCATTTCGCGGAAGACCACGGGGCCGAGCTGGCGTTCGGCTGCGACTACGCGGCGCACCAGCAGCGACAGCACCGCCACCAAGTCATCGGTGTCGGTCTGGGCAAGGTCGAGTTCAGCGACGATCCTGGCTTCTTCATTGCGCTCCAACTCGATCAGAACGTGTTCCTTGGTCGGAAAATGAAAGTAGAAAGTGCCTCGGGCCACCCCTACTGCGCTGGCGATGGCGGTGACATCGGCACTGGCCAGTCCGGACCGGCCAATCTCGGCCAACGCGGCGTCAAAGAGGCGGGCCCGGGTTTCCAGCATGCGAGCTTGTCGGATACCTCCCACTGCCTTCTCGTCTGATACGGCGCTTCGCGGCTTCACCTGAATGACGGTAGCCCAGTCACTGACGAGCGTCAATGACGAGTGTCAATGAAATGAATCGGTCGATTGGCCAGCCGGCGTCTGCCGCGTGGCCTGCGATATCCAGGTTGCACTCAGGGATCGACGAGCAGAGCCGAAACATGAAGTGCAACAGCAGTTCTAAATGCAACAACGCTCACACTGTCGACGCGGAGGTTTACGATCGCTCGGCTAACTCCTTGAGTCGGTCCAGTGAGGCCCGCAACCGGTCCGGTGTGGTGCTTCGGGCCCGCTGTATCCGCTCGGGGTCGGTCAGTACGGACCAGTCGTAGGTGTGAATGACCCGGGTGCGTCCAGTGTCCAGCGGATCGAGTTCCCATCGCCAAAGATGACCGGGCGGGGCTGCGTCCGGTTCCGACGGCCGCCAGGCGATCAGCCGGCCCTCGCTGAACTCGACCACGTGGTTATGCCGAACGGCACCGTAGGTCAGCGTCATGATGAACACGTCGCCGACGCCGTTCACGCGTTGGCCCGCAGGCGCCTGCGCGAGGTTGTCGTTACCGTCCCACTCCGGCTGACGCGCCGGATCGGCGATGAGCTCGAAGATCATCTCGGCGGGGGCGGCGATCTCTCCGCTGACAGTGACTACCTTGCTGTCGTCAGGCATGCCCGTCATTAAACAACATTCCCACCCTCACTCGGCCGTCGCAATACCAGCCGTCGCTGTCGGCCTCGCAGCCAAAATGTTGCCGCCAGAAACAAATCGCTGAACTCAAGGCCCAGAACGAGACCCTCGAGCAAGCCGCCCGAGCAGCACAGAGGTGCTCCAAGCGAAGGGGCACTGAGGACGCTGCCTCGTCTTTCGCTCAGGCGGGGGGTGCTTCTGATGCGGCGATCGGATGGTTGCTGTGGTGTCCTCGTCCGGCATGCAGTTGCAGGGCACTCGTGACCAGCGGGAAGTGGCTGAACGCTTGCGGAGTATTACCGAGTTGGCGTCCGGCGCCTGGGTCCCATTCTTCGCTGAGCAGCCCGACGTCGTTGCGTAGCGTCAGTAGCCGTTCGAACAACGCGGTGGCCTCGGCTTGGTGCCCAGCCAGGTGCAGGGCGTCGACGAGCCAGAAGGAGCATGCCAGAAACAGCCCTTCGCCTCCGGACAACCCGTCATCGGAGTCGGATGTGTTGTAGCGCTTGACAAGTCCACCTTCGGTGAGCTCATTCTGAATAGCGGCGATGGTGCCCAGTACCCGGGAATCCTTCGGCGGCAGGAATCCGACGCGGGGGATCATGAGCAGAGCCGCGTCGAGGCCGGGGGCGTCGTAGGACTGCGTGAAGGTGTTCCGATCGGCGTCGTAACCGTGAGCGAGCACGTCGGCGTGGATGGTGTCGGCCAGGGCCTCCCACCGATCGGCCGGGCCGGACAACTCGGGATGAGTACGCACCGCAGCGGCCATGCGATTGGCGCCGACCCATGCCAGAACCTTGGAATGGGTGAAATGCCTTCGCGCTCCTCGCATCTCCCACAGTCCGTTGTCGGGTTGGTCCCAGACTCCTTCGAGATGATTCATCAACGCGACCTGCAGATCCCAGGCGTCATCTCGACGAGCGATCCCGGCGTTGCGGGCCAGCGCCAATCCGTCCAGGGTCTCGCCCCACACGTCGAGTTGTAGTTGGTCCGAGGCGGCGTTGCCGGTACGCACTGGTTGGGAGGACTCGTAACCGGCTAGCCAGGGCAGCTCGGATTCGGGAATATAGCGAGTCCCGTCGAGCGCGTACATGATCTTCAGATCGTCGGGCTGGCCGGCGACGGCACGCAGCAGCCATTCGCGCCAGGCCTTCGCTTCGGTGAGGTATCCGGCGGAGATCAGTGCCTGCAGCGTGTACGTGGAGTCCCGCAACCAGCAATAACGGTAGTCCCAGTTGCGGCTGCCGCCGATCTGTTCGGGCAGCGACGTGGTGGCGGCTGCGACGATCCCGCCGGTGGGCTCGTAGGTCAAGGCTTTCAATATGATCAGCGACCGCTTGATGGCATTCCGGTACGGTCCGCGCACCGGATTGCCGTGTCTCGACCAGTCAGTCCAAAATGCGAGCGTGTCGCGCAGGGCGTGTTCGGCATCAACGGGCTTGGGCGACGGTTGATGACTCTGGCTCCAGGTGAGCACGAAGGGCACCCGGTCTCCCGCGCGCACCGTGAACTCCGACACTGTGCTCATCTCGTGTCCCTTGGTGGGCGCCGGGGTGCGCAACCGGACCCGGTTGGGACCGGCCAGAGCTTCGACTCGATCGCCGTGGTGGCGGACCCATGGGACGACCCGGCCGTATTCAAACCGTAGTTTCAGATCAGAGCGCATCGGGACGGTGCCGTTGACGCCTTCGACGATGCGCACCACATCCGGGGAGTGTCCGCGGGGAGGCATGAAATCGATCACCCGAACCGTTCCGTCGGGGGTTGCCCATTCGCTTTCGAGCACGAGGGTGTCGTCGACGTAGCGTCGGCTGGTGCAAGTGTGTCCGGAGGTTGGGGCCAGCGACCAATGTCCGGCATCCGGGGTATCCAGCAGTGCGGCGAAGCAGGCGGGGGAGTCGAACCGGGGAAAGCAGAGCCAATCGATCGACCCGGTGGTGCTCACCAGCGCCGCGGTCTGTAGATCACCGAGTAGGGCGTAGTCCTCGATCCGGGCCATCCCCAGATCATGCCACCGGCAATGAGATCCCTTGCCGGAATGGGATCTTGCTGTGAAAGGGCTGGGGGTAAACGGTCGAAGTGACGTGATCCTGGCTGCAAGCGCTTGGTTTGAGGACGGTCGGCACCGGGGAAACGGCTATGTCGCGAAGCGACTTTCACCGTCAGGAGTGCATCATGTTGCTGCAGAACAAAACAGTTGTCGTCACCGGCGGAAACAGCGGCATCGGCGAGGCCATCGTCCTCGCGGCTGCGGCGGAAGGCGCCAATGTCGTGGTCGACTTCGTCGCGCATCCGGATGAGACCAACGCGTTGATCGCGAAGGTCGAGACGGCAGGCGGTCACGCGTTCGGTGTCAAGGCGGATGTATCCCGACCGGCCGACCTGCACTCCATGATCGGCAAGGCGGTCGACACCTACGGACGGCTCGATGTCCTCATCAACAACGCCGGAATCGAAACTCGCACTTCGTTACTCGACACCACGGAAGCTGATTTCGACAAGGTGGTGGCGGTCAACCTGAAAAGTGCATTCTTCGGGACCCAGATCGCGGCCAAGCAGTTCATCAGTCAGGGCGGGGGCGGTCTGGTGCTGAACATCTCGTCGGTGCACGAGGATTGGCCGATGCCCGGCAATATCGCCTACTGCGTATCCAAGGGTGGGGTCAGGATGTTGGCGCGAACCGCAGCGGTCGAACTGGGGCGTCATGACATCCGAGTGGTGAACATCGCCCCCGGCGCCGTCGCTACGCCGATCAACGCCTCGACAGAAGACGACCCCGAGAAGATGAAAGCCTTGCAGGCGGCGATCCCGCTGCAACGGATGGCGCAGCCCGCCGATATCGCCGACGTCGTGGTCTTTCTTGCCTCAGGTCAGGCGCGCTACATCACCGCGACAACGGTGGTCGTCGACGGGGGAATCATGCAGGGCAGCGTAGGGCTGTGACGCTCGCTGCGGCGCAGCCGGATCAGCAGTGGCATCGTATGGTCACGGATCCTGCTCGGATGCAGCTGGAGTGGCGGGACGGAGCTTGGCCAGCACCGATTCATAGGTGATCCAGCCGATCAGCTCCGTGTGTCCGGAGTTGAGTACCGGTAGTCCGGTGCCGCCGCGGCCGCCGAGCTTGGCGAGTATCTCGTCAGCCGCGGCATCTGCAACGACAGCGGCGGGCAGGCCGACCAGCGTCCTGAGATCGGGTGGCGGGTCGGTGTCCCTGAGCGCTTCGGCGACGTCCTGCGCTGAGACGCACCCGGTATAGCGTCCGTCGGCCCCGATCACCGGCAGCATGCCGAACGGGGATGTCGCCAGCGCCGCGGCGGCGGCGGCCAGCGAGGCCTGATCGCTCAGCGGTTCGGGTGCCGGGATGGCGATGTCGGCGGCGGTGAAGTCTCGGTGTTCTGATGGTGCGGCATCGAGGTCGACACCGCGGCGCCACAGCTTGGCGGTATAGATCGTGTTCTTTGACAACAGATGTCCGGTACCGGCGGCCATCACCACTGCGGCCATCAACGGCAGGATGATCGAGTATTCGCCGGTGAGTTCGAACAGGATGATCACCGCGGTGATGGGAGCGCCGGTGGCCCCGCCGAGTGCCGCGCCCATCCCGATGAGTCCGTAGGCACCGGCTGATTCGGTCACTCCGGGGAACAGATCGTGGGCGACCAAGCCGAACGCCGTTCCGGCCATCGCGCCGATGAACAACGTTGGGGCGAACACTCCGCCCGAACCGCCGATGCCGATGGTCAGGCTGGTCGCCAGCATCTTGCCGACCATCAGGAGCAGCAACATCCCGATCACGTATTTGCCCTCGACCGCGTTCTCCAGAACCGGATATCCGACCCCGTACATCTGCGGCAGGGCGATAAGCAGGCCGCCGAGCAGGATGCCGCCGACCGCTGGGCGGGCCCATTCCGGACCTCGCCACACCCAGTCGCAGGCGTCCTCGACCAGGTAGAGGACTTTCGAGAAGATCACTCCGACGACGCCGACGGCAACTCCGAGCGCGATGTAGAGCAGGTACTCAACCGGGCCGCGGGCGGCGAAGATGGGCAGGGTGAGGAAGGGATGGTCGCCGAGCATGGTCCGCCCGACGACATCGGCGGTGACGCTGGCCAGCACCACCGCGCCGAAGGACTCCGCCGTGAAACTCCGCAGGATCAGCTCTAAGGCGAAGAACGGTCCGGCCAGCGGCGCATTGAAGGTTGCCGAAATCCCGGCTGCTGCGCCGCAGGCGACCAGCAACCGCACCCGCGGGGTGTCCAGGCGTAGCAGCTGGGCAACTGTTGACCCGGCCGCCGAGCCGATCTGCACGATCGGCCCCTCCCGGCCGACCGACCCGCCCCCGCCGATACACAACGCCGACGCCAGGGCCTTGACCAGGCTGACCTGCGGGGCGATCCGGCCGCCCCGATGACTGACTGCGTACATCACTTCGGGCACACCATGCCCGCGTGCCTCCGGCGCGAACCGATGGACCAGGGGTCCGTATACCGCGCCCGCGACAACGGGGGCGAGTAACAGAAACCAAAAGCCCAACCACGGCCAGTGTGTGCTGGCGACCCGGCCGAGCCCCGAGTAGTCGGCGTAGCCGGTGAACATTCGGGTGAATGCCGTTATGAGCCAACGGAATCCGACCGCGCCGAGCCCGGTGACCGCACCGACGGCAACCGCCAGCGGCACCAATGCCGAGGGGCTTCCTCGCAGCCACCGTCCCCAGGCTGCGCGCCGAGCCGCCAAGATCCGGCTCCCTGCGGAGGAGTTGGTGCGATCGGTCATCATTGCAGTATGCAATAGTTGCAGTGAGCATTGGTGTGTGGGACAAGTTTTTTTGCGGAGAGGACGCTATGCCCGGCCAGAACGAGCCAGCCGCCGACGACTCGGTGGATGCCATCACCGACGCTCTGCTGACCGCATCCCGGCTGTTGGTCGCGATCTCTGCCCAATCGATCGCCAATGTCGATGAGACGCTGACGATCCCGCAGTTCCGGACGCTCGTGATCTTGTCGACCCGCGGACCGGTGAACCTGGCCACCCTCGCCGGGCTGCTCGACGTCGCTCCCTCCACGACGGGCAGGATGGCCGACCGCCTGGTTGCCGCCGGCCTGATCGACCGCCAGCCCCACCCCGATTCTCGGCGAGAACTGGTCGTCGAGCTGACGTCACGTGGGCTGGACGTGGTGGCTGCGGTCACCGGACACCGGCGCCGCCGAATTGCCGAGGTGGTTCACAACATGCCGCCTCGTGAACGCCAAGGCTTGGTGCGGGCTCTGGCCATGTTCACCGCCGCCGGTGGCGAGCCATCCGCGGCGCTGGAGGTCGGTGGATTCCTGGCTTGACAATGCAATTCACGATTGATGTAGATGTGCTGCGACCATCTGGGACTACCTGGCCGCTACGAACACGTCACTCAGTGGACGTCGCGGGGTCAGTGGCTGCTCGGGTTCCGCCGTCGGTGCCAGACCGACCCGAATCAACAGCTGCGGAAAAGACTTCCGGCCGATCAGGCTGGCGATGGCATCGCGGCCGGCTTGAGATTCCGTCACGTTGGTCAGCGTGCACGTGGCCAGGCCGGCCATCGTGCATTCCAACAGCACGGTCGACAGCACCTCGCCGCAGCGCACGGCATCGCCGCCGGTGTCGTCATCGGTGGAGAGCACCAGAATCGTCGAGCGGTCTGCTGTGATGTCAGGCCGTCGCTGAGTGTCGCTGCCGACGGGAAAGGAGCGCGCCACATCGACGCGTTCACTCTCGGCGGCGGATACCAGCGAATTGCAGGGAATGCCTTCGGTGGTGTGAAAAGGCGCAGTCCACCAATCCAGCTCGGCATGGTAGGACGAGTCGTACAGCCGTAGAGACTCACTGAGCCGGGATGCCTCGGCCAACGTGTGGCGGACTTCGTCGGCTACCACGTCCAGGTGGGCGTCATTGTCGGAGAATGTGCTGCGAACCATCGGCTCGAACAGTTCCCAGTCCGTTGGGGCGGCGAACGGGAGCCGGTCGGTTCTGCGTTGCGCGATCGCGCCCGCGCGAGCGCGGTGTGCATCGGTGACGAAGCTCAAGGGCGTGAAATCGATCGCCGCCACATGGTCCAGGTTGTTGGGGTTGGGAAACCGCTCCACGTTGATGGTCCACCCGGCGGCCTGCATCGCGACACGCAAATGGTCGAGCACCGCTCCGCAGCTGATCAACGCTTCCCGCCCCGAGCGGTCGGTGGCGTGCACCCATCGTTTCGGATCGGCGAACAGGTTGAGTCCGGCGCTGCCTGCGACCCACCGCCAGGGCTGACTGTTGTGCACCGACGGCGCCCGGCAAGCCAGGCGCACCGCTGCCGTCACGACGTCTGTATCGACCATGATGTGGGACATACTCGGCCTCGAGTTCGTGGTGGTGTGTTGCAGGCGCGTCGTCAGAGAGATCTGGCTGGGTTGCCCCATTGTCCGTCGCCGTGGTCGCGCGTACGTGTGTCCGCGGTCGGCTCTCCGCCATCCGGCGCGCAGCCGGCCTGTCTGAGCATCCGACGCAGATCGACGGTCGTCTGCTCGTCGATGTCTTTGCCTCTCGGAGCTTCGATAACCTCTGTTTCGGGCCCCAATGTCACGGTGAACTTCCCGTTGTGGCCTTCGGTGACGGTCCCGAGGTCTGCGAGCAGAGAGAGAACTTCGCGCCATTCGATATTTCCACCCGCCGGATGATGGAAGAGTTTCTCGATCGTCTGGCGATGGTGACTACTCACGTGCACATTCACTGGTCGTGCCTTTCGTTGTTGTTCCACAGGGTGTTTCGTGTTATGCATCCGCAGGTGTCAGATCATCTACCGGAGCAGAGGTCGGCTTGGCCTTCTTCGCCGGGTCCAGGATGCGGTAGGCGAGGAGTTTGATGCGGTCGCTGAGCAGCGCCCACACCAGCGCGTATCCCCAGACAAACGCGGCCCACTTCCAGCCGAGTGGGGCCATGAACAGCCCGTAGACGGCGATCAGGGTGGCGACGGTCTGGGTGCCGAGGACTGCGAGCAACAGGATGCGGGCGGGCCGAATAGACCAGAACGGGCCCCGGGTGCGGGTCAAGAAGATGGTGAGATGGCCTGCGACGGAAAGCATTAGGTACATCAGGGTTTGTACGCGGGGATGACCGAGGTCGAACACGCGATCGCCCAGGTAGAACAGGCCGAACGCTGCGATCGGCCCGATCACGCCCAGCACGGTGGCGATGCCGAGCACCTGCCGCATGTCCCAGGCTTCGGGCTCGTTGCGGTAGTGCACGTTGTCATAGGCGATGGACAGGATCGCGCCGTCGTTCAGCAGGGCGAGCATCACGATCATGATCGCGGTCAGCGGGTAGAAGTTGAACACCAAAATGGCGACCGTCATGAAGAGCAGGACCCGCAGCGTTTCGGCGATGCGGTACATCGCATAGCTGTTCATCCGCTGGAAGATCTTGCGGCTCTGCTTGATCGCTTCGATGATCACCGACAGCCCCGGGGTCAGCAGCACGATATCGGCGGCCGCCCGGGCAGCGTCGGTGGCCCCGGACACGGCGATGCCGCAATCGGCCTTCTTCAGGGCAGGGGCGTCGTTGACGCCGTCGCCGGTCATGCCGACGATGTGGCCGCGCTGCTGCAGAACGTCGATGATGTGGTACTTGTGCTCGGGGAACACCTGGGCGAAACCGTCAGCGGTCTCTATCGATTCGGCTACCGCCGCCGACTCGCTCTTCGTGGTGTCGCCCAAGCCCGCGGCGTCGAGGATGTGGGTACCCAGACCGATCTTGGCGGCGGTCTCCTTGGCGATGGCCAACGCATCACCGGTGACCATCTTGACGGTGACGCCCATCGCATGTGCGGTGGCGATAGTCGCGGCCGCATCATCACGCGGTGGGTCGAACAGCGGCAGCACACCGGCGAACTGCCAGCCGCCGTCGCCAGTGTCGCCGTCGGCGCGGGCCACGCCCAATGACCGGAAGCCTCGCGCGGCGAAGTCGTTGACGGCCTCATCGACGGCCGAGGAAATCTGTGCGGAATTCGCGGCCAGCGCCAGGATGACCTGCGGGGCGCCCTTGGTGACCCGGAACGTCGCCCCGTCGGCGGCGGTGACGGCAGCCTCGGTGCGCTTGTGCACGGGGTCGAAGGGTTTGAAATGGGTGACGATGTATGGCTTCAAGGCTGTGGCGTCGTCGAGTCCGCCGAGCACCGCCCGGTCGATCGGGTCGTCGTTGTCGGCGCGGGAAGCCAGGGCGCCGTCGAGGATCACCGTCGCCGGGGCGACGCCGTCCACGGCGAACGGGGTGCCCAGCGTGAGGGAGTTCTGCGTCAAGGTGCCCGTTTTGTCCGCGCACAGTACATCCACGCCGGCGAGTTCCTCGATGGCCACCAGCCGGCTGACGATGGCCTGTTTCTTGGCGAGTAGTCGTGCCCCGACGGCCATCGTCACCGACAGCACTGTCGGCATGGCCACCGGGATGGCCGCGACGGTCAGCACCAGGGCGAACTGCAGGGTGGTCAGGACCGGGTCGCCGCGCAGGATCGCCGCCACGACGATGAGCGACACCAGTGCGACCGCGAGGATGATCAGGTAGTTGCCGATCTTGAGCACGGCGCGCTGGAAATGGCTGACCGTGTGTGCGTCCTGGACCAATTCGGCAGTCTTGCCGAAGTAGGTGCCGGTGCCGGTGGCATACACCAGGGCGCCGATCTCACCCTGCCGGATGATTGACCCGGAGAACACCGCGTCACCGGTGGCGCAGGTGGCGGGCAGCGACTCACCGGTCAACGCCGACTGATCGACCTCGATCTCATCGCCATCCAGCAGTCGCGCATCGGCGGGAACGATATCGCCCAGCCGCAACCGGATGACGTCACCAGGCACCAATTCGCGCGCCGGTGCACTGACCCATGCGCCGTCGCGGACGACGCGCGCGTTGATCGCCAGCTTGGCTTTGAGCGCCTCGATGGCGTTGCCCGCCTGCCGTTCCTCGGTATAACCGACCACACCGTTGGCGACCAGCAGCAGCAGGATGATGAAGAAGTCCGGCCAGTGCCCGACCGCCCCCGAAAGAATGACGGCGATCTCGATCATCCACGGGATCGGACCCCAGAAATAGCCGAGGAACTTCAGCACAGGGTTGGTTTTGTGTTCAGCGATCTCGTTCGGCCCGTAGCGGGCCAACCGCTTCGCCGCCTCGGCCGTACTCAGCCCATCCGGTGAGTAGCCAAGATCCTTCTGCGCCTTGACTAATGGCATCGACTTGAATCCGGCATCCGGTCCGGTGGCGTCCACAGCGGGCGGTGGTGCGGTCTTCGGCGTGTCGGTCGTCATTGGGTCCGATCCTCAGGCGGCATCCCCGCCGCCGGTGGATGCCGTGGGTGATCCGGATGGTCGTGCCGGATGAGGCACATTACGCTGGCGATCGGAAAGTATTGCACCGGAGCCGTTTTCGTCTCCCGGTGTGGGTCTGGGGTCTTCATGGTGATTCCCGGGGTGCGGTGCTCACCGACGTGTTCGGCACGAGCGACTGCTCTGTGAGAGGCGGCGGCGGACAGCCGTCCTCATTCCGGACTTGTTGAGCTTCCCAACGTTGTCGACGCTACACCCCTCGGGTGCGTCCGCAACGGTCCAGGAATTTCCGGACATTTTACGGGGTCTGCGGGCACAAGTTGTCGATCGCGGTGGTCACCACGCCCTGGGCCTGAGCTCGAGTGATGCCGTTGGTGCTGGCGGTGGCGGAACCGGCGAACACTTTGTCGGCTGCGGCGACGGGCGACATGTCCGCCGCCAACGCATGACAGATCGTCCAGCCCTCGGCGACGAGGCCCTGCGCACTGACCGCGGGACCCATGCCTTGGGTAGTGAGATCGTCCAGATAGGCAACCTCGTTGGGTGCGAAGCCATCTCCGTTGCTTGCTTGGGCAATGGGTGCGATGCTCAGCGCTACCGCGCTCATCAGCAGGGGGCTGAGCAATTTCGTGGCGAGGTTCATCGTGCTCTTCCGTCCCGGTCGTTACCTCCGATCATGTCGCCGAGAAGCTGGAGCCGCTAGGGCCGATCAGCGACTATTGGCAGGGCTAAAGACCTCACATCGAATGACCGTCGTGTGGCTGTGCAGTTCATTGCCGTCAGGGCGTCCTCGACAGTGGGATACAGGTCGATGACGTCGCCGATACCCAGCAGCGTGAACAGCCTGCCGATCGCGGGAGCTTTCGCGACGACGCCAAACCGGGTCGGTGGAACAATTCCGGCTCGCGCGGTTAGCAGCACCCTCGTGCCGGCAAGGGCCAAGAATTCCACCGCAGACAGATCGACGATGATCCCGTGCGGTGCCTGTGCTGCCCCCGTGATCGCCACAGTCAACCAAGGCGCGGTCAGCATGTCCACACTTCCTGCGGCTTCGATCACGACGACCCCGTCGAACCAGCGTTCGGCAACGGTGAAGCTCTCGCAGCCCTCGACGGGCATTGCTGCAGTCATAACAGCGGGGCCGACCAACGCAGCACGCTGCCGCCGTCCTCAGCATCGGCAAGCGTGAATTCACCGGCGGCTTGCTGCGCACGGTCACCCAGATTGCGCAGGCCGCTACCGGTGATGTCTCCGGTGAGGCCGTGTCCGTTGTCTACGACCTCGATGCACAGTTCGTCATCGACGGTGACCGTGACTTTCAGTGTGCTTGCGCCGGAATGGCGTACAGCATTGCTCACCGCTTCGCGCAGGACGGCTTCGGCGTGGTCGGCGAGCGGGGGCTCGATGACCGACAGCGGGCCCACGATTTGGACCGTGGTGCGGATGTCGGGGCTGGCGAACTGCGCGACCACCTCGTCGAGACGTTGCCGGAGCCGCGTACTACCTGTCGCTCCGCCGTGCAAATCGAATATCGCGGCCCGGATCTCCTGGATGACACTGTGAAGATCGTCGATGCTATCCGATAGTCGGTGCTGCACTTCTTGAGTTCGCGCCCGCGGGATCGTCCCTTGCAGCGCCAGCCCGACGGCAAAGAGCCGCTGGATCACGTGATCGTGTAGATCTCGGGCGATCCGGTCGCGATCGCTGAGAATGTCGAGTTCGCGCATCCGCCGTTGGGAGCTGGCCAGCTGCCACGCCAGGGCCGCCTGGTCGGTGAAGGCCGCCATCATCTCGAGTTGGGCTTCACCAAACGGTCGGGAACCCTTACGTCGCAGTGCAATCACGACACCGGCGGCAGTGTCG
Organism: Mycolicibacterium komossense; assembly: GCF_025822605.1. Lineage (GTDB taxonomy): Bacteria > Actinomycetota > Actinomycetes > Mycobacteriales > Mycobacteriaceae > Mycobacterium > Mycobacterium komossense. The sequence continues at coordinate 13,412 of NZ_JACKTY010000045.1, forward strand.
GTGGTGCATAGCGGAAGGATGAGCGCCGGGCCGGCGTTGTCCACACCGTCGATCGAGGTGTCCATCTTGTCAAGGCGGCGCGGGGTGCGAGTGGTGAATGCCTGTCCGATCGTAGTATCCGGGATCCGGATGCGCTGAGCTCTTGTCGAGTCATCCTCTGCGCCAGCGACTCCGACGATGAGTAGTTCGACTGCCTCCGCGGTGGGCAGGTAACCGTCGAACGGCATGGCAATCAGGATGGTCTCCGCCCCCGTCAGCTTCATCGCTTCTTCGGCGATCACGCGGTACACGGTGGCAGGATCGGACCCGGAGAGCAGTTCGGTGCCGATGTCGCGGGTCGCTTCGATCCAGGTCCGACTCGTCTGCGACAGTTCGTAGAGTCGAGCGTTCTCGATGGCGATGCCTGCGGCCGAGGCGAGTGCCCGCACCAGTGTCTCGTCATCCTCGCTGAAGGGTTGCCCGTTGACTTTCTCAGTGAGATAGATGGTTCCGTACACTTCGTCGCGGATCAGGACCGGCATGCCGAGGAAGCTGCGCATGGGCGGATGGTTGGGTGGGAACCCGACCGATGCGGGGTGTTGGGAGATATTGTTCAGCCGGATCGGGGACGGATCGTCGACGAGCGCCCCGAGTACACCGTGGCCTTCCGGCAAGGGCCCGATCAGAGCGCGCGCGTCTTCATCGATGCCCTCGTAGATGAACTCGGTGAGCTGATGCCCGTCGCCCCGGACTCCCAGCGCCCCGTATCCGGCGTCCACCAACTTGATGGCCGTGTGCACGATGGCGCGCAGGGTCGCGTCGAGGTCGAGCCCCGAGGTGACAACCAGCATCGCGTCGATGAGTCCGTTGAGGCGATCACGGCTCGTCGCGATCTGGTCTACCCGGTCCTGAATCTCGAAGAGCAGCTCAGTGAGACGCAGCGCGGACGCCTCACGGCGAACCGAGGCTCCGTGCCCGTCGTCCTGTACTACGAGGCCGTTGGCTGAATCGCAAATTGCGTCAAGCTCTCTCATGATTGTCGGTACGTTTGCAGTTTTCACCGGCTGTCCGTTCGGGAGTGAGGCCGCTGCCTAGTGGCCATCCGCTGGGCATTGAATTGCCTCTGGGGACACAGGGGGAGGTGAGGGTCACCGGCGTGTTCGGTGCGAGCTCTTGCTCTGCGAGAGGCGGCAGCGGACAGCCACTCTCATCCCGGACCAGTTGAGTTTCTCAACATCGTTGACGCTACACCCCAGGGGTCTATTCAGTACATGTCGAAGTGGCCGTCGCCGTCGGAGGTGATCTTGTCGAGGATGAGCCGGGCCACGCTGTGTCGGTCGGTCCGGTTATTCATGGCCTGGGCGTCGAGTTCCCAGCTGGCTTGTTGCGGACTGTAACCGCGTCCGATGAGGACCCCGATGGCCTGGTTGATCTCTGAGACGGCCTGCAGTTTGGGGGTGGTGTCGGGCCAGGAGGTGATACCGAGATGCTGATCGAGGGTGAAGTCCGCCGGCGGTCGCCCGGTGAGCCAGGTCAGATCCGCTGCGAGATCGACAAACGCACCCGGCGCCCCGGCGTAGAAGATGACGGCCACTGAAAGACCGTCGCCGGCCCCGGCGATGGGCAGCCGCACCCGCAGTGACGTGCGGATGTCACCGTCGACCACACCGGCGGCCAGGGTGCTGATCGTGAAGGGCGGATTGCTTTGCGGGACAAGCATACTCAAACCAAGGTAGGTCGGGATGGCGGCGGTGGCCTCGAGTGTCAACTGATCCAGGCTGTGGGTGATGTCGGCGCCGGGGTCATCTAATGCTGCGGTGAGGATGTTCAGACTGGCGGCCATCGCCGCGGTGATCTTCACGAGTTGAGTGCTCCGCTGGGCGCTCCCGAGCGCCGATCACGCGTGCCGAAGCCGAACGAGGCGAGTCGCCGCAGACGGTGGAGGGTGCGGGCTATCGGTCAGGACCGGTCCCGAGCTGTGCCTCCGCTGCCAAATCTACGCGTGCGGTGCCCCACAACCGCAACCCGGCCGGGATAAAGCGGTTCAGGTCGGGTTGTGCCGGGCGCGCGCGCGGCGGACCGCCTCGTCGACAATGCGTTGCGCCACGTCGCCCAGTTTGCGATGCTCAGCCTGGCTGATCGCCCGCAGTTGGGCGAACGCCTCCTCGGCGCTGCGCCCAGTGCGTCCGCGAAGCAGCCCGATCGCTTGATCGATTACCGGGCGGGTGGACAGCGCGGTCTGCAACTGGGCAGCCAGGGCTTTTGCCTTGGCGAGAATTTGGGCGTTGTGCACTGCGACCGCTGCCGGTTTGGCGAACAGTTCCCCGAGTTCAGCGGCGTGCTCGTCGAAGACGTCTTTGTCATGGGCATAGACGTTGATCGCGCCGACTACCTGCCCCGGTAGTAGCAGCGGCAGCGACAGCGCGCTGTGCACGCCCAATCTGCCCACCCGCGGGCCGAACCGCGGCCACATCTTCTCGCCACCCAGCGACCCGGAACGTACGGTCCGGCGTTCCAACGCTGCCGTGATGCACGGACCTTCGTTCAGCGTGACGTACTGAATTTCGTCGATTTCGGCGACAAAGGGCGCGCTCGCCGCGAGCGCTTCGATCGTGTTGTCCGCCCGGTCAACCTGCAGCAGGGTCACCCCCGCGCCTTCGGCGCCGGGGATCGCATGCACGGCGAAGGCTGCGACTTCGGCCAACAACTCGGGGAGCCCGCGACTCCCGGACACTAGACCGGCCAATTCCCCCATGGCGGCCTTCAGGTCGGCGGCGTCGGCGCTGGCCCGTTCTGGGGTCAGCGACCCGGCGGGGATGCTGTCGGTGAACTCCGTCATTCCTATGCCACCTGCGCTCATTTGGTCCACGAAGGACCTGGCATATCCATGCAGCCCACGGCTGCGAGGTGGATAGCTAGCCTCAGGGTACCGCCGCGAAGGGCTCCCGACGACCGCTGCGCAGCCTGTTTGTCTGGGATTGGGAGCGTGTGCGTAGGTCGCAATCCGGTGTAACGTTGCAGGTGCTGAGAATTTCAGCTGGTTTGGGATGAGTTCGGCTGTCCGCCGCGGAACTCCGGAGCGTTTGCTCCAAGGCCCCACATGCCGGTGATCATCTGCACCTCAGGATCGCCATGACTGTTCCTCAGAGTTTCCCCGTTCGATACAGCTCCACTCGATCTGCTTCCGCAGTCACTGGTGGGCACGGCGCGCCGACGGGTCCCCGGCGATGAGCGCGCTCGTTATCGCGGTCGTCGTTCTCGTCGTCGTTGTACTGCTGCTGGCCGCGATGTCGGTTCGGGTGGTTAAGCAGTACGAGGATGGCGTGTTGTTCCGGTTGGGTCGGGTGATCGGTGAGCGTCATCCTGGGTTGCGGTTCATTATCCCTTATGTTGATGTGCTGCATAGGATTTCGTTGCGGATTGTGACGATGCCGATTCAGTCTCAGGGGATCATCACCCGCGACAATGTCAGTGTCGATGTGTCGGCGGTGGCTTATTTCAAGGTGGTCGACGCGGTGAAGTCGGTGGTGGCGATCGAGAACGTCTATTCGGCGATTGATCAGATCGCGCAGACCACGTTGCGCAAGGTGGTCGGTCAGCACACATTGGATGAGACGTTGTCGGAGACCGACAAGATCAATCTTGATATCCGGGCGATTCTGGATGTGACGACGATCGAGTGGGGCGTGCAGGTTACTTTGGTGGAACTCAAGGACATTCAGTTGCCCGACACGATGAAGCGGGCGATGGCCCGCCAAGCTGAGGCGGAGCGGGAGAAGCGGGCGAAGATCATTGCTGCCGAGGGTGAGTCGATGGCGGCGGCGGCGTTGGGTGATGCGTCCGACACGATGATGGCTCATCCGTTGGCGTTGCAGTTGCGCAATTTGCAGACGTTGGTTGAGCTCGGGGTGGACAAGAACACGACTGTGGTGTTCCCTGCGCCGTTGATGTCGACGATCGCCGAGCTCGGATCGTTTCTGGCCCGTGAGGGCGCCGCGGCAGTCGACCCACAGCTGCAGTCACCGATCCCGGAACCGGTGGCGATAGCCAACGGATCCGCTGGCCCGGGGATTCGGTGATGATCGTCGGCCTGGTCTTCCTGTCGTTGATCGGCTGGGGCTACTGGCTGATGTTCCGCGACGCGCGAGAAACCTCGGTGACAACGCCGCCCACCGCAGCGGGTCGGAGCGGGGCGAGCGCAACGACTGCTCTCGGGCTCGAAGACGATCCTGATCGGTGGCGCGTCACCCGCGGCGCCTGGACCGCGTTGGACGAGTGTCAGCTCATCCGACTGCTGACGGACTCCGCGCTACGGCACCCACCGGCGCCGAACGTCATCGACACCAGCGTGCCCAAGACCGAACACGAGGACACCCCATGACGATCGCCGCACCGCTGTTACCCGACACCCGCACACTGGAACCCGAACTGCTGCATCGGATGGACGCATACTGGCGGGCAGCGAATTACCTGTCGGTGGGCCAGATCTATCTCTACGACAACCCGCTGCTGAAGCGGCCGCTGGAACTCTCGGATGTCAAGCCGCTTGTCGTCGGGCACTGGGGGACGACGCCGGGGCAGAACTTCATCTACGTACACCTCAACCGCGCCATCACGAAGTACGACCTGGACATGTTCTACATCGCCGGCCCCGGTCACGGCGGGCCGGCGCTGGTCGCCAACACCTACCTTGAAGGCTCCTACTCCGAGATCTATCCCGACGTCAGTCAGGATGAGGCCGGGATGACGAAGCTGTTCACCCAATTCTCTTTCCCCGGAGGCATTTCCAGCCACGTCGCGCCGACGACGCCGGGATCGATCCACGAAGGCGGGGAACTCGGCTACTCGCTGAGTCACGCCTTCGGTGCCGCGTTCGACAACCCGGACCTGGTTGTCGCCTGCGTCATCGGCGACGGTGAAGCCGAGACCGGTCCGCTGGCCACCGCCTGGCAGTCGACCAAGTTCCTCGATCCCATCGGGGATGGGGCGGTGCTGCCGATCCTGCATCTCAACGGGTACAAGATCAGTAACCCCACCATCCTGGCCCGCATCGAACCGGAGGAACTCGACCAGTTCCTGCGCGGCTGCGGCTGGGAACCGCGCTACGTCGAAGGCGACGATCCCGAGGCTATGCACGAGTTGATGGCCACCGTCCTCGACGAGACGATCGACACCATTCACACCATCCAGCGCAACGCCCGCAGTCTGGGCGATAGCACCCGACCGCGGTGGCCGATGATCGTGCTCCGGTCACCGAAGGGCTGGACCGGGCCGAAGTTCGTGGACGGCGTGAAGATCGAAGGAACATTCCGCGCGCATCAGGTGCCGCTGCTGGTCGACGAGGCCCATCCCGGACACGTCGGACAGCTCGATGACTGGATGCGCAGCTACAAACCCAGCGAGCTCTTCGATCACACCGGTCGCCTGCTGCCCGAGCTGGCCGCACTCGCTCCCCGCGGACAGCGGCGGATGGGTGCCAACCCGCACACCAACAGCGGAGTGGTGCGCGACCTGGCGATGCCCGATTACCGCACCTACGCTGTGGCGGTGGCCTCGCCCGGCGCGGTGGAGAGCGAAGACACCCGCGTGCTGGGCGACTTCCTGCGTGATGTCATCACCGCCAACGACGTTGCCCACAACTTCCGGCTCTTCGGGCCTGATGAAACCCTGTCGAACATGCTCGGCGCGGTCTTCGAGGTCACCGACAGGCAGTGGGAGGCCCGCACCGTCGATACCGACGAGGACCTGGCAACCCAAGGGCGCGTGCTGGATTCGATGCTCAGCGAGCATCAGAGCGAAGGCTGGCTGGAAGGGTATCTTCTCACCGGGCGGCATGGGCTGTTCAACTGCTATGAAGCGTTCATCCACATCGTCGACTCGATGTTCAACCAGCATGCCAAATGGCTCAAGGTCACCGGGCAGCTGCCGTGGCGTCGTGACATCGCGTCATTGAATTACTTGCTCGCGTCCCATGTGTGGCAGCAGGACCACAACGGGTTCACCCACCAAGACCCCGGCTTCCTCGACCATGTCGTCAACAAAAAAGCCGATGTCGTCCGGGTCTATCTGCCGCCGGACGCCAATTGCCTGCTGTCGGTGGCTGATCACTGCCTGCGCAGCCGGCACTACGTCAACGTCATCGTCGCGGGCAAACACCCGATGCCCCAATGGCTCGATATCGACGAAGCCCAGGTGCACTGCACCGAGGGCATCGGTATCTGGGAGTGGGCCGGCAACGACCGCGGCGTCGAACCCGACGTGGTGCTGGCCTGCTGCGGGGACACCCCAACTCTGGAGGTGCTGGCGGCGGTGTCGATTCTGCGGAACCACTTGCCGGAGTTGAAGATTCGCGTGGTCAACGTGGTGGACCTGATGAAACTGCAGTCCGCCAGCGAGCACCCGCACGGGTTGAGTGACGGCGACTACGACGCCCTGTTCACCACCGACAAGCACATCATCTTCGCGTTCCATGGCTACCCGACTCTGATCCATCGGCTCGCCTACCGGCGTACCAACCGGAATTTGCACGTCCGCGGTTACAACGAAGAAGGCACCATCACCACACCCTTTGACATGCGCGTACAGAACAAACTCGATCGCTTCCATCTCGTCATGGACGTCATCGACCGGTTACCACAGCTCGGCGCGACGGGTGACTATCTCAGACAGACGATGGCCGACAAGCTTGTCGAGCACACCGCTTACATCAATGTCCACGGCCAGGACCTCCCCGAAATCCGCAACTGGACTTGGAACTCCACCCGATGACGACATCTGCGGCGCGAGTCCCGGTCATGGTGGTCTCCGCACCAGCCCGCGATCTTCTACACAGGCCCAGCGCCCCCACGGATCACGTTTTCCATGACGGCGATAATCAGCCGACGTCGTCGTGACCGCCACTATGACGATCGACGCGACAGGTTTTCGGGTGGCATCCCGTCTCCGCGTTGATCTTGCCGACGTGCCGACTGCGGTGACAGCCCTCTACGAGTCGCACAAGAACTATAAGAAACAGCTGAAGAAACACGTCGAGAAACTCGCCGCGCTGCAGCAACTGCACTACGCCTCCGATCAGTGGGCGCTGCTGGTGATCTTTCAAGGCATGGATGCCGCCGGCAAAGACGGCGCGATCCGCCACGTGATGTCGGGTGTGAATCCCCAAGGCTGCCAGGTATTCAGCTTCAAACAACCCACCGATCAGGACCTCGAACACGACTTCCTCTGGCGCACCACCTGCAACCTGCCCGAACGCGGACGGATCGGCATCTTCAACCGCTCCTACTACGAGGACGTCCTCATCGCCCGCGTCCACCCCGACATTCTGCGCGGACACGGGTTGCCCGATCAGTTGATCGATCAGAAGAGCCTCTGGAAGCAGCGCTATCAGTCGATCCGCGACCTCGAGACCCACCTGCACCGCAACGGAACCCAGATCGTCAAGATCTTTCTGCACCTGTCGAAAGATGAACAGGCCCAACGGTTCCGTGCCCGAATCGACGCGCCGGAAAAGAACTGGAAGTTCAGTCTCGCCGACATCCACGAACGGTCCTTCTGGGACACCTACCAGCAGGTGTACGGCGAGTGCCTGCAAGCAACCAGCACCGAGCAGGCGCCCTGGTACATCGTGCCGGCCGATGACAAGGACAACGCCCGCCTCATCGTCTCTCAGATCGTGCTAGATACCCTCGACGGACTCAAGATGGTCTACCCCGAAACCACTTCTGAACGTCACGAGGAGTTGGAGTCGTTCCGAAGTCAGCTCTGACGGCTCGTCGAGGAGTGCTTCAGCCGGTGCACCACGCCTGGTGAAGCGCCCGTCTACTTGCCGACGTTGCCGCAGATGATGGGCTGGAAGTAGAGGGTTGGCTGCCCGTTTTGTTCGATCTGGTCGGCCGATCCGAGGTGGACGTTGATGTACCAACCCGATGCCGGTGGAGCCTGATCGACGTTCTGGATGACGGTGTTCGCCTGGGCGTTACCGTCGGGCGAGGCCACCAGATCGGGGAGTGGGTACTTGACGGCGCCCTGAGAGTCGCATGAGCCGAGATGGATATGTATCGCATGGCCGCTGCCCGGGACGAGACCGCTCGCGGTAGCGGCCACGGACAGTGTTTTCTTCGCCGGATCGTAGGCCAATGTCGCCGACCCCTGTGGGTGCTGGCCAGGTGCTGGCAGTGGCGCCATAGTCAAGTTTGTCGAGGCGGCAGGGGTGATGTCGGCACAGGAAATGGGCGTGTATCCAAGCGAATCCGGGCTGCCGAGTTGGTCGGCCGGAGCCAGATGGATGTTGAGTAGCGTACCGGCGGCAAGCCCGGACGCGGAGGGCTGCGAGCTGCTGACGGTGGTGTCGATCGCTCCGACGTTGTCGGCGGTGACGTCAGGAAACGGCACCAAGACGTTCCCCTGAGCTTCGCAGCTGCCTTGATGGATGTGCATCGCATGACTGCTGCCCGGGGTGAATCCGGACATCTGCAGCTTGGCGGTGATGCTCTTGGTCTGGGGGTCCCAGCTCAGTGACACTGTGCCGGACGGCTGGCTGGTGAGCGGCACGCTGATCGGCGGACCGGCGGCTACCGTGGATGCGGGTGCAGTCGAGGTCGAGGATTGGGTGGTACTGGAGCTGCAGGCTGCGACGGTCGCGGTGGCCATGGTGACCACACCCATAACCCGTACGGATTTCGACACCCACGTGATGGTTTTCATGACTCTGCTCCCAGGTTAGTCCGGTGCCGCCCAGTGCCCGGACCGCGTCCGTTGTCCGAGAGCGCACTCAGAAGTGCTATCCAGCAATATGTTTCATCAACAGATGGCCACCAGAAGCTGGAAAATTCTGTGTGATGGCTAGGCTGATATCAGGCGCTCGTACCCCGGAGGATGTCGGCGTGTGCGGCTCGAGCGGTAGCTCCTCGAATTCGGCGGCGGACGGCCGAACTCGATCCGGACTGGCTGAAGGGCTCAGCACTGGGAACGCTACGCCTTTGCGCCGCCTCCCGCTAGATCAATCGATGTCGACCGGGCGGTTGCCGCCGACGCACCATGTGCACCATTGCGAGCGATCGAGCGATACCCCGGCATGAGTGCCGGCCCGACGACAATTGCGCGGTAAGTACGACGGCGTATTCCGGCGGCGGCGGGACCTGGTATCCGTGCAACCCGGTGCTCATCCGTTCCGGCACCGACGACACAATGGCCGATGCCGTGCAGTACTTCCACGCAGTCGTCGGTGACCGCACACCCCGTGACCTGCAGGACACTTACGTGCGCACCGGAGCCGAGCTCATCGAGTATCTCGAGGCCGATTCTCACTTCGAGTTCGCGGTGCTTCCCTGGCCGGACTACTACGGCTCTGTCCCGGGAGCGCGCAACGACGGATACCGCCATATCGTCCCGGTTCCCTTGCCCGACAGTGAATTGGGAGCTTACGCCGGACTGGTTCGAGGCCCACTCGACACGGAGCGACACGGGGTACCCGCTCCTGATGAGCTCTCAGGCGGGCGCGCCCTGGTGGGGCGTTTCCTCGCAGCCCTGAACAAGTTCCCCAACGCCCAATGCTGGCGCGACGCCCCACTGCAGGAACTGATCACCGATAACGACCGGATCGTGGGTGCCGTGATTCAGCGCACCGACGGCGCGGTGCGGGTAGGCGCCCGACGCGGAGTTCTGCTGGCGGCCGGCGGATTCGAGCACAACGCCGCTATGCGCAGCGAGTATGGTGTGCCTGGGAGTGCGACGGACACCATGGGCGCCCCGGGGAACACCGGAGCAGCTCATCACGCCGCCATCGCGGCAGGAGCCGACACCGATCTCATGGATCAAGCGTGGTGGTCACCAGGGCTGACACATCCAGACGGTCGCTCAGCGTTCGCGCTCTGGTTCACCGGAGGTATCTTCGTCAACCAGGACGGTAGGCGATTCGTCAACGAATCCGCACCCTACGATCGACTAGGGCGCGCCGTACTCGCTCAAATCGATTCTGGTGAAACCCAATTGCCCTTCTGGATGGTTTACGACAGCCGCGACGGCGCCATCCCTCCAGTGCAAGCCACCAACGTGTCCATGGTCGCCGAATCCGAATACCGGGAGACGGGGTTGTGGCATTCCGCCGACACCATCGCCGAACTCGCGGCCGCCATCGGAGTCCCTGCCGACAATCTCGAAGCCACCATCGAACGCTTCAACAAGTTGGCGGCAAGCGGCACGGACGAGGACTTCGGGCGCGGCGACGAAGCCTACGACCGCGCGTTCTTCGGAGGCGAATCGCCGTTGATCCCCATCGACATCCCGCCGTACCGGGCCGCGGCGTTCGGCGTCTCCGACCTGGGCACCAAAGGTGGCGTGCGGACTGACACGCACGCGCGGGCGTTGCGTCCCGACGGATCCCCCATCACGGGACTCTATGCAGCGGGTAACACGATGGCCGCCGTCAGCGGCACCACCTACCCCGGCGGCGGCAACCCTATTGGCGCCTCCCTGTTGTTCAGCTTTATCGCCGCTCGCCACATGGCGGCCCTGGCACCGACTCCTTGACCGTACGCGTCGGCTAAGCGGCGGCGGGAAACATTGAGAGTCAAGGGAATCAGGTGGGTGGTGCAGCGGGCCTGTGATGCCAGTTCCTCGTAGACGTCGTACACAAGTCTTGCGATATCGTGTTGATCGACTCCTGGGTTTTTGGCGCATAGCGTCGCGGACACATATTCGAGCTCGTCGCTGGTTACCCGTGTCATGTCGGATTCCCTAGTGTGACCGCGCGCGTGGACGTGTCACCACACACCTGCCCCGAATGTACGTGATCGCGGCTGATCGATGAACCGTCGCAAGGGAATCCCGACCTGCATAGGGTTAGCGGCCCACACCCGGAGTGCGGTGAAGAAAATTCTCGATCTCGGCGGCTGACAGCCGAGGTCATCCGGGTCAGCTGAAATTCCCAGCCGCTCCCGCAGTGTACCCGCGGAGCCTATCAGCGGCAGCCATTTGCGTAGGACATTGAACAACAATGGTTCTCGGCGGAGGTTTGTCTGTCTCTTTCTCAGACATCCGACAATCCGCCTAGAGCGCTGTAACTGCCCCGGAAAAACAAGAGTGGTCTGCGCTCGCAATGCGCCCACAACCCGGTTACCCGAGCGACCACGATCGTGTGGTCACCGGCGGGATGCGTGAACTCCACCTCAGCCTCGATCGAGGCCAGCGTCCCGTGTAGTACTGGCGCTCCGTTTGCACCCTGATGCCAACGCACGCCGTCGAACTTGTCGCCGCCGCTGGAGGCGAATTGGCTGCACACTTCGCGCTGGGTGTCGGCAAGGATGTTGAGGCTCACCGCGCCGACTTCACGAATTGCCGGCCAGCTGGTCGAGGTATTGGCCGGGCAGAAGGACACGTAAGGGGGGTCCAGGGAGACCGACGTAACCGACTGGCAGGTGAAACCGATCGGCCGGGTACCGTCGTGTGCGGTGATCACGGCGATGCCGGTGCAGAAGTGACCCAGCACGCGCCGCATCTCCGGTGCCAGCGGTGTCAGCAGTGGCACTCGCTCGTCGGTGATCGTGTCGTTGGGCATGTCCCTCCTTGATTCGGCGGTTTCGACTCTCCGTGGTGGGACTCGCCGGAGCAATGCAGTATCCCGGTCAGCGGCACCACGACGTCCCGGACAGCGACAGTTGCGCGTCGGCGCAGATCAATCGATGGCGTCCAGATGGTCGGCTGTCATCCCGTCAACAAGCCTGTGCATCAGCGCAATTCGTCGGTCGAGGTCGACGTCGTGGCCGTTCGAGGCTGCCTAGAAGATCTCCAGACGCCGAAAGGTGGGCACCTTGACGAAATCGACGAGGAAGCCGAACAGCGCCGCCGCGGCGAAGGAGCCGGCAACGACAGCCGCGGGCAGCGCCTGCATCTCGATGCCGCCCACGGCAAGTAGGGAGATGATGACCAGATCGGCCACCGTCGCGACGATCATCCACCGGCTGGGTCGTGACTTCCACAGGTGTCGGCGTTCCCGCACGCAGTAGTAGATCGCCTCTCCGCCGAAGATGAGCGTGACCGCGGACAGTGTCTGGAGCTGGCCGATGCCCAGCCCGAAGCAGTACTTGCCGATCAGCAGGGAGCCGGTGCAGAACGCCAGCATGCACGAGCCCATGACGACTCCGGCCTTGGTCAGATCGCCGATCTTCCACACGCTGGGTGCGGCCGATGGCCGCACGTTGTCGGTGGTGACCGACATCCCGAGGAAGTCACCGGTGATCATGATGATGACCATGAGCATCGGAGTCAGAATCGCATGGCCGGTGATGACGAGGCCGAGGGCGAGGAACAGGACGTTGGTGACCTTCTTGGTCAGGGAATTGAGCGTGTAGGTCAGGACGCGTTGGTAGGTGAGCCGTCCTGCCGTCACCGCGGCGACGATGCCTCCCAGCCCAGCCGTGGTGAGCACGATCCCGGCGGCGGACTTGGCCACATCGGTGGCCGTGGAGACCGCAACGCCCATCTGGGCCTGCCGCAACGCCGGTGCGTCGTTGGCGCCGTCGCCGCACATGCCTACGGTGTGACCGGATTTCTGAAATCCCTTGACGAGGTCGTACTTGCCTTCCGGGAAGACGCCTGCGAAGACGGCGAATTGCTCGGGCCGCACGTTCGCGGGCAGCGGCCCAGGTGGGCACACGTTCCCGTCAAGACCGACGGCGCGGGCGACGTTGCCTGCCGTTGCCGCGGCATCGCCGGTCACCATCACCATCCGCACTCCCATGCCGGCGAGCTCGGAAATCAACGCCGCGGAGTCCGCCCGAGGGGGATCGCTGAGGGCGACGAGGCCGATCACGGTCAGTCGAGCTTCGGTCGGCCCCTCGGCGACTGCGAGAACCCGCAGGCCCCGGTCCTCCAACGTGCCAAGGGCCGCCGCTGCCGGGTTCGAGGGCGTGCACAATGCGATGACGGTGTCGAAGGCGCCCTTGACGATCCGAACCTGCCTGCCGTCGTCGGTGGTGACCAATGCTTCGGAGATTCGGTTGGCGGGGTCGAACGGAGTGAACCGCTGCAACGTGGGCGGCCGGGCCATCCGGTGTCGTTCACTTCGCGTGCGGATGGCGGCGTCCACCGGATCTTGACCGCCCTGGTCGCTGGCCAGTACGGCACAGGTGATCACATGAGACTCGTCGTAACCCGCCATGGGCGCCACGGTGTCGACCGACAGCTGATTCTTGGTGAGCGTGCCCGTCTTGTCGACGCACAGGACGTCGACCGACGCGGCCTCGTCGATGGCGGAGAGTCGGGTGGGGAGCACCCCGACTTTGGCGAGCAAGCGGGCTCCCAGCGCTGCGGCGAGGGTGAAGGTGGCGGGCAACGCAACGGGGATGGCTGCCAGGATCGCAGTGAGGACCAACGGTGCGGTCATGCCGAAAGTCCATCCGAGGGTGATCGCGTAGGCCACTAGCGCAACGGTCACCACACCGTTGAACAGGGCGATGTTGCGTACCACGCGGAGAACGACCTTCTGCTGCGAGCTTTCGACGTGTGCCGTGCGGACCAGTTCCGCGGAGTTGCCGAACTTGGTGCGCGGCCCCGTGTCGGTGACCCGGGCGTCGGCCGTGCCGCGCTGCACGAGGGCGCCCGCGAAGGTGTGGGTGCCGGCACCGCGTTCGACGGGTTCTGATTCTCCGGTCAGCGATGACTCATCCAGCAGCAGGGATCCGGTGAGGATGTCGACGTCGGCGGGCACGACCGCCCCCAGCGATAACTTGACCAGGTCGCCGGGCACCACGTCGGCGGACGCGATGATGGTCCAGTTCTCGTCGCGGCAGACCGATGCGTTCAGTGCAAGGCGGGATTTCAGCGCAGCCAGCGTCGCTTGAGCCTTCCCCTCTTGGTAGAGACCGATGCCAGCATTGAAGAGCAGGAGGCCGGCAATCACCGCTGCCCCGGTGGTGTTGCCGAGCACCAGTTCGAGCACGATGGCGGCCTCGAGCATCCATGGGACCGGCGCCCAGAACTTCCTCAGCGCGCGAGTGACGGGGTGCACCGTGGTGTCGGGCAACGAGTTGGGGCCGACCTCGGTCAGTCGCCGATGCGCCTCGGCGGTCGTCAGACCGGGGAGTTCGGTGTCGGCTGGTGACGGTGCGGCGGTCGCCGTTCGTGCCGACCGCTCGAGTCTGTCGTCGGCGGGGAGGGATTTTGGGGTCACTGGGGTCCCGTGCGCTCACATGCCAAGATTTCGGTGCGGAGCCGACTCTCGCGGCGTCGGCGGCGGACGGCCGACCTCTTCCCGAACCTGACTGACATTCCCAGCTCTATGAATCTACGCCGTGCCGCTGTGTTCTGCGGAATCTCTTCGCTGCGGTCCTGGCTCTTGAGGACCGCGCCGGTGACGGCGCCGAAGGCGTTGCGGCTGCCGATGACACTTCCTGCAACCCGAGGAAGTATCACAAGTCGATCGGGAAGTCCTCCAGCAGAGCGATTTCCGACGATCCGGGGTTGTTTCTCACGTTCTTTTAGTTCCTCTGGTGAGAGTCTCAGTCGGCATGGCTTCGTCCCTTGGTGCTCCGCGCATCGGCAGTAACGCCGAGCCTGGCAAGGTGCTCTGAAATCGCGTGACATCCCGTCGCCGGACCTCGGCGGTGTAGCATCACGGGAGCTGAGAATTTCAGCTGGTTTGGGATGAGTTCGGCTGTCCGCCGCCGAACTCCGGAGCGTTTGCTCCAAGGCCTCACATGCCGGTGATCATCTGCACATCAGGATCGCCATGACTGTTCCTCAGAGTTTCCCCGTTCGATACAGCTCCACTCAATCTGCTTCCGCAGTCACTGGTGGGCCGGGTGATCGGTGAGCGTCATCCAGGGATGCGGTCCGTTATTCCTTATATTGATGTGCTGCATAGGATTTCGTTGCGGAGCGCGACGATGCCGATTCGGCAGTCCGGTGGGGAGGCGGGTATGAACACCGTCGTGGTTGGTATGCCCTTGATCGAGACATCCCTGCTGGAACGGGATTTCGCGCGGGGCGGCAGCCGAACTTCCTGAGCCCGAACCCACCGCCTAAAACCTAGGAGCAACAATGAACGTTCATCACGACCACCACTTCGACGATCCGACCGCCCAGGCCGCGGCCAGCGCCGACCTTCGGGTCATCGTCAGCTACCGCGATTACGAGGGGGCGCAGCGCACTGTCGACCGCTTGTCCGATGCGGGTTTCCCTGTGGAGAATCTACGCATCGTGGGCCACGGAGTGAGCACAGTCGAGGCCATCACCGGTCGGCTGACAAACGGACGTGCGGCACTCAGGGGTGCAGCCGGCGGTGCCTGGTTCGGCTTGTTCATCGGGCTGCTGTTCGGGATGTTCGTTGCCGGTGCCGGGTGGGTGGCCGTTCTACTTGCAGGTCTGCTCATCGGCGCCGTGTGGGGGGCGATCTTCGGGTTTGTCGGACAGTGGGTGACGCACGGCCGCCGCAACTTCGCCTCGGTCTCGACTCTGGCTGCGGAGCGTTACGACATCATGTGTACGCCGGCCCTGGCTGCCCAGGCAGCCGGACTGGTCACATCGAGCCCCTAGTTCGACGGTCCGAGACCGTGTGGGCGGCCCTCGTTCATCCCCGGAAACCGATCGGTCGCGGAAAACATCCACCACTTCCTGATCCCGCAGCCTCGGTAAGCTGGATCGATATGGTGTCCCGACTTGTGTCCAGCTTGCTGCCGCTGCGAGTCACCACGGCCTACGCGACGGCGCTCTTCACCGTCGCCACCGTGTTGACCGCGCTGGGTCCCCAGGTGCAGCAACGTGCGGTGGACCTGCTGAGTACGAATCTGCACAACCTCGGACATGGCCATCTCGACACGCTGCTCGGGAGCGCTTTCGTCACCTCCGAAGGACAGACCTACCTGCTGCTGCCGGGTCTGGTGTGTCTATTGGCGCTGGCGGAGCTGCTGTGGTGCAGCCGGCGACTGCTGCAGGCATTCGCGCTCGGTCACGTCGGGGCCACGCTGATCGTCGCGGCCGGGCTGGCCGGGTCAATCGAATTCGGCTGGCTGCCGCGGTCCGTCGCGGGCGCCAGCGACGTCGGACTGAGCTACGGCGCGATCGCCGTACTGGGCACGCTGACGGCGGCTATCCCGGCACGATGGCGCGCCGCCTGGGTCAGCGGATGGCTGACGGTCGCAGTTGTGGTCGTCGCGTCGGGAGCCGAGTTCGTGGCGACCGGCCACGCGGTCGCCCTGGTCCTTGGCATGCTGCTGTCGACCCGGTTCCGCGTGACTGCGCAGTGGACGACGCCGAGGCTGGTACTGCTGTCGACAGCGGTCGCCTTCGCTCTGTTGCTGCTCGTCGGGGTATCGCCGGGGACTGCTCCGGTCGCCGCGCCCGCTGGGCTAGCGGTAGCGCTGGCGATGTTATGGCTGGCGCGGGCCACAACTCCCTCAGTCGCGGCGGTGTCGGCGCGGCACTCGCCCGGCGGGCTGGGTGGGGGCGGTGCGTTGAGGCAGCTCGCGGTTGGGCTCACTAACCGCTACCCCCGTGGTCACCGTGATCGGCCGCCCGTCGTGCAGCGACGTTAGCGGCGCCCCGTCGCGGAGGCGGTACTGCGTGGCACCGGGGGAGATCTCGACATGCAGTCTTCTGCCCTGCACGCGGATCGTGAAAGCCAATCGGATGATGCCGAGGGGAAGTTGCGGACTGAAGATGACGTTGCCGTTGCTCTCACGAAGTCCGGCGAGCCCTTGCACCAGGGCGATCCAGGTCCCGGCCAGTGACGCTGTGTGCAGGCCGTCGCGGGTGTTGTGCTCGAGATTGTCGAGGTCCATCAGGGCCGCCTCGGTGAGGTAGTCATAGGCCAGATCGAGATGGCCGGTCTCGGCAGCCAGGACCGCCTGAGTGCACGCAGACAACGAGGAATCCCGGACGGTGAGGGCCTCGTAATAGGCGAAATTGCGGATCTTCTCCTCGGCGGTGAACGCCGCTCCACGCAACTGCATCGCCAGGACAAGATCAGCCTGCTTGACGACTTGTTTGCGGTACAGGTCGAAGTAGGGGAAGTGCATCAGCAGCGGGTACTGGTCTGCACCGGTCTGGTCGAAGTGCCAGAGTTCGTGGCTGGTGAAACCCTCATCCTGGGAGTGAACGCCGAGCGCGTCGTCGTAGGGAATGACCATCGCGGCCGCCGCGTCGCGCCACCGCTGGCCCTCTGAGGGGTCGATACCCAGGCTACGAGCCTGGTCCGGGTACTGCGCGGCGGCATCAGCGGCGGAGACCAGATTGTGTTGGGCCATCAGGTTTGTGTAGACGTTGTTGTCGGCCACGGCAGAGTATTCGTCGGGGCCGGTGACGCCGTCGATGCGGAATCGTCTGTGCGGGTCGTAGTGGCCCAGTGCGCACCACAGCCGCGCCGTATCCGCCAGCAGTTCCAGACCCACCTCCTGCGCGAAGCACTCATCGCCGGTGATGTCGATGTAGCGGACGACGGCATCGGCAATGTCTGCGCCGACGTGAAACGCGGCGGCTCCCGCCGGCCAGTAGCCCGAGCACTCCGCCCCGGCGATCGTGCGCCATGGAAACACCGCCCCCCGTAGCCCAAGCTGGACGGCCCGGGCACGCGCGGCGGGCAGGATCGAGTGACGCCAGCGCAGCGCATCGGCGGCGGCTTTCGGTGCGGTGTAGGTGAGCACCGGCAGGACGAATGTTTCGGTGTCCCAGAACGCGTGCCCGTCATAGCCCGGGCCCGTCAGTCCCTTCGATGCAATCGCGCGTCCTTCGGCCTTGGCGCCAGCCTGCAGAAGATGAAACAAGGCGAAACGCACCGCCTGCTGCACCGCCGGGTCCCCGTCGATCTCGACGTCCGCGCCGCCCCAGAAGTCATCGAGATAGCTCCGCTGTTCGGCAATCAGCCCGTCCCAGCCCGACGTCATCGCCCCGGCCAGCGCGGCAGCGACCTGATCGCGGACAGCTGGTTGCGAGCGAACCGCCGACCAGCCGTGCGCCACGAACTTGACGACCCTCAGCCGCTGCCCTGGTTGCAGCGTCGCCGAGACGGTCACCCGACCCAGATCGGGCATGCTCGCACAGGAAACCTGAGCCGACGCTGGGCCGTCGATGAGGTGGTCCATGGCGACCCCGAGCCGCAGCCCACTGATTGCAGTGTGGTGCAGCAAAGAAACCCGAGTACCACCGCTGGTGTGCTCCTCGGTCATCAGCGGTGCCACGAGCGCAGCCGAGTCCCTAGGGTCACCGATTCCGCGCCGCGGCAGTGTTTCGTTGGCGACGAGTTCGGACTGCATTACCAACCGCACCGACTGGTCGAGTGCTTCCACCTCGTAACAGATGGCGCCGATCGACCGCTGAGACAGCGAGACCAGCCGGCGGGTATGCACCCGAATATCCTTGCCGCCGGGGGATATCCACTGGACCTTCCGGCGCAATAGGCCGTCGTGGAAGTCCAGTACTCGCTCATGAGCAGTGAGTTGCCCGTAGCGCACGTCGAACGGCTGATCGTCGACCAGGAGACGGATCACTTTGCCATTGGTGACGTTGATGACGGATTGACCCGCTTCCGGATACCCATAACCGGGTTCGGCGTACGGGAACGGGTGCGATTCGTAGACGCCGTTCAGGTAGGACCCTGGGAGCCCATGCGGTTCGCCCTCGTCAAGATTTCCCCGCCAGCCAAGGTGACCGTTGGACAGGGCGAACAGGGATTCGCTTTGCGCGATCACGTCGAGGTCGAGGCGCGTCTCGCGCAGGCACCAGGGTTCGACCGTATAGGCCGGGTGCGTGATCACGACTGGTCCATCAGAGCGGCGAGCTCGCTGACCACGATGCCTGTCCCATGCGCGCAACAGGTAACCGCCTGACCGACTCGGTCGGCTCCGTCATGGCGAATTGCGCGGACCAAGTATGAGGTTCTGCTGCTTTTCTTTTCGGGAGGAGGTGGAACGTGGCTAAGAGCGAAGAACAGTTCATCGTTGATCCGGCCAACAGTCGATCCCGGTGGATGATGTACGGCTCAGAGCCCAAGCCCTGCGAAGTCAGCGGCGGACGGCCGACTCATGTCGCACGCGCTGAATGTCTCAGCCTCCGCAACCCTACGCCTAAATCGTCCCGTAAGCGGTCCGTCAGAGAGCGCATCCTGAATCGATGACCACCCGCTGCTTGAAATCGTTGGCGAACAGGACATTCTGGTGGTCGGCTCACATGGACACGGTGGATTCGTCCAGCCGCTGTACCGCACAGAGCGCGAATTCGCCTTGTGCACGGTGTGTTTCGCCAAACAGCGCGCCGGGTCAGCTCACGTCGGTCCCAGATCTGGCACGCCTGCGCCCACATATAGGACCAATGGCACTATGCGGCACCGACACCATGAACGACGATCAGAGAGGAGTGTGCCCACAGGCAGGCTCGCGAAAGGATGACAAACATGAGCGTTTCCACTGGCAACCGAAGTGATCAGGACATCCAGACGGCGGTCCAAGACGAACTCGACTGGACCCCTGAAGTGGATGCCGCCGGGATCGGAGTGGCCGTCGATGATGGAGTTGTCGCGCTGTCCGGTGAAGTCAGCAGTTACCCTGCACGGCTCGCCGCCAAGCGTGCCGCTCTGCGGGTCCGCGGCGTCACGGCCATCGTCGACAACGTGAGCGTGCATTCGAATTGGAGCACATCGGTCACCGAGACCGATATCGCCAAAGAGGTTGAACACGCGCTGAGATGGATGAGTAACGTGCCCGACACCGTCAAGGCCGAGGTCGAGGGCCATGACATCACCCTGACGGGCGCGGTGACGTGGGATTTCCAACGCCGGGCCGCTCAGCGTGCCATCCAGCACCTCAAAGGTGTGCACTACGTGAACAACCTCGTTACCTTGACCCCGCGGGCATCGGTACCGGATGCCGAGCAGCGCATCCGAAACGCGATCAACCGTAATGCCCAGCTCGACGCGGACACGATCACAGTCGTCGTTTCGGGCAACGAGGTCACCCTCACCGGAACTGTGGCCTCCTGGGCGGAGAAGCGCGAAGCTGAACGTGCGGCATGGGCATCGCCGCACGTGAGCGCCGTCCACGACCGTATCTCGGTGCTGTACTGAGCCCAGTCCCGAGGCGGCGCATCCCACGCATCTTCGGGGCTGCACCAACGCGGTCGACGCTATGACGAGTGCGCCGGGGAGGCTGGGAGAGCGATGAGACCCTACCGTCTGGCAATGTTCGATCTAGACGGGACGCTGGCGGCGTCGAAGAGTGAGATCTCACCGGGTATCGCCCACATGCTCTGCGCACTGCTTTCGACCATCGATGTCTGCATTATTACCGGCGGCCGATTCGAGCAGCTTGACGTGCAGGTGCTTCAACATCTCGGCAACACCTGTAATCGCGGACGCCTGCACCTGATGCCCACGTGTGGGACGCGTTATTTGCGATGGAAAGAGGGTGGCTGGACGGAGGTGTACTTCGAGAAGCTCTCTCCTGACGAGAAGGATCGAGCGCTGGCAGTCCTTCAGAACGGTGCTGAGAAGTTCGGCTTCGACACAGCCGCAACTTGGGGTCCCGCACTTGAGGATCGTGGCAGTCAAGTCACCTATTCTGCGCTTGGCCAGAATGCTCCCGCTGAAGCGAAATCGTCATGGGATCAAGATAATTCAAAGAAGGAAGCGCTGCGTGAGTTCGCGGCGGCGAGACTCCCAGATCTGGAGGTCAAAAGTGGCGGCTCGACCTCGATCGATATCACACGCCACGGAATCGATAAGGCCTACGGGGCGAGAAAGCTCCTGGCGGCACTCCATCTGGCCAAGCGCGACATGATCTTCTTCGGTGACCGCCTAGACGCGCAGGGCAACGACTATCCGGTGAAAGCCATGGGCATCGACTCCATCGAGGTTCAAGGCGGCAACGATACGATCGCGAAGGTAAAAAAGGTGTTTGGCGATTTAGTCAGTTGATGCTGCGCCTGCGGACTCGGTCGGATTCGAACCGATCCAATCTCTTGCCGCTTGCACCTGCCCAGCCGGGAAATGCTTGACCTGGGCTGACACGAAGTGTGATGTCAAATGCTCGGCGAGATCGCCGAGATGGGAGTCGGTGACAACTCCGATTCTCTTGACGTGCTTTTGGTGCTCGCGAACAAAGCGGAAGTGGGTGACCATCGCGCCGAAACTGTCCCAGCCCGGGAAGGTCGGCGCGTCGATGATGAGGCCGGCCAGTCCGCCGGTTGCCTCGATGTACGGATCCACCGTCCGTGCGAGCGTGACGAAATCCTCTTCTTGGAGTGGAGATTTCGGCTGTAGGAGTAAGACTGAATGCTCTTTGTCAAGTTCGTAGTCGATCATGCTGGGCTCCCTTGGGGTCGATGCGTCTTGCGGTCCGCGGGCCGGACTTGCTGACGATGGAACGTTCTTATACTGCGCTGGTGCGCGGTCGGCCGACAGAGCATTTCGGCCCCACCGGTGGCGGCGCCTGTGGAACGAACTCGGCCGGCACACGGGTGTTGGGCTTCTTACCGCGGACGCGCTCGCCAGTGGTGCCCTATGGCTGCAGGGAAGGGACCAACGACCCATGACTGGGCTGTATGCCGCGGCTTAGCGTCATTTGCAAACCACACACAGGTAACCTGCCAATGAGATCACCCGCATCTCGTGACTATGCGGCAGAAGCATCAAATCCATAATCCCCCATAGAATTTGGACGAGCAATGACACAGACGATGGACTCCCGCGCCCCCAACTACTCGAGCGCCGATAGCACCATGCGTGCGGCAGTGGTCACCGAGTTCGGCGCGCCGCTGGCAATATCAGAGGTGGAGCTGCCGGTCCCCGGCATCGGTGAGGCTTTGGTGAAACTGGAAACGTCTGGTGTCTGCCATACCGATCTTCATGCAGCTCAGGGTGATTGGCCGGTCAAGCCGACGCCGCCGTTCATCCCGGGCCATGAGGGATGTGGCATTGTCGTTGCTGTCGGCGGCGGTGTGACCGACCTGAAGGTCGGGGACCAGGTCGGCAATGCGTGGTTGTGGTCAGCATGCGGTCGCTGCGAATACTGCCGCACCGGACGGGAAACGTTGTGCGAGAGCCAACAGAACGGTGGCTACAGCGTCAACGGTAGCTTCGGCAGCTTCATGATCGTCAATGCCGCCTACGCCACCCGCATCCCGGTGGGCGCCGACCCGTTGGAAGTGGCTCCTATCCTGTGCGCCGGCGTCACGGTCTACAAGGGTCTGAAAGTTACCGACGCTCGTCCGGGCCAATGGGTGGCGATCTCCGGCATCGGAGGACTCGGCCACATCGCGGTGCAGTACGCGCGCGCGATGGGGCTGCGGGTGGTGGCCGTTGACGTCGACGACTCGAAGTTGGCCCTGGCCGCGAATCTGGGCGCCGAAGTGACCGTCAACGCCCGGACGGCCGATGTGGTTGCCGAAGTACAGAATGCTACCGGTGGGGCACATGGGGTGCTGGTGACAGCGGTTCATCCGGAGGCCTTCGGGCAGGCGATCGGACTGGCCCGCCGAGGCGGCACCATCGTGTTGATCGGGTTGCCGCCCGGCGACTTTCCGGCACCCATTTTCGATATCGTGCTCAAGGGCCTCACCATCCGAGGGTCGATCGTCGGCACCAGGGAAGATATGGCCGAGGCGCTGGACTTTTACGCCCGCGGGTTGATACACCCCACCGTCGCCGCCGCCCGGCTCGACGATGTCAACGAGGTATTCGACCGGATGCAGCGCGGCGAAATCGACGGTCGCGTGGTGATCGACTACCGGCAGGACTGAACAAGCCAAGTTGGATAGCGTGACCGTCCGCGGCCGAGGTCAGGTGGCGCACGGCACGGCCATCGGCTTGGGGTCAAATGGCCCTATCCAAGGATGCCGGGAGTGCGAAGTGTGGATGCAGACCGTGGCAAGTGTCCCGGTTGTACAACGAAGGGCACCCAATGGCGGACATGCCGAACATCCTTATCATCTGGGGCGACGACATCGGCCAGAGCAATCTGAGCTGCTACAGCAATGGCCTGATGGGGTACCGCACGCCCAACATCGACCGCCTGGCCGAAGAAGGTGCACTGTTCACCGACTATTACGGGGAGCAGAGCTGCACCGCGGGCCGGGCCGCATTCATCACCGGCCAGAACCCTTACCGCACGGGGCTGACCAAGGTGGGACTGCCCGGCGCCACGCTCGGTCTCCAGGACGGCGATCCGACCATCGCCACCGCGCTCAAGGCGCAGGGCTACGCGACCGGCCAATTCGGTAAGAACCACCTCGGTGATCGTGACGAGTTCCTGCCGACGCAGCATGGTTTCGATGAGTTCTTCGGCAACCTGTACCACCTCAACGCCGAAGAGGAACCCGAAGAAGCCGACTACCCGAAGGACCCGGAGTTCCGCAAGAAGTTCGGGCCCAGGGGAGTACTACACACGTGGGCCAACGGTGACGGAACTCAGCGCATCGAGGACACCGGCCCGCTGACCAAAAAGCGGATGGAAACCGTCGACGAGGAATTCCGCGACGCCGCCATCGATTTCATCACCCGCCAGCACGATACCGAGACGCCGTTCTTCGTATGGTTCAACTCCACCCACATGCATTTCCGCACCCACCCCAAGCCCCAGAGCGTGGGTCGTTCGGGCCGATGGCAGTCTGAGTACCACGACACGATGATGGACCACGACGACCTCGTGGGCAGCCTTCTGGACACTCTCGACGAGCTCGGGATCGCCGACGACACGATCGTGATGTATTCCACCGACAACGGCCCACACATGAACAGCTGGCCTGATGCCGGCATGACGCCGTTCCGCAGCGAGAAGAATTCCAATTGGGAAGGTGCGTATCGGGTTCCCGCGTTGGTGCGGTGGCCCGGGCATGTGTCTGCACACACCGTGTTGACCGGGATCGTCAGTCACAATGACTGGTTCGTCACTCTGCTGGCAGCAGCGGGCGTACCCGACATCGCGGAAAAGCTCAGCACAGGAACCGATCTGGGCGGCATCACTTATAAGGTGCACCTCGACGGGTACAACCAGCTGGCATATCTCACCGGAGAGATCGGCGAGAGTCCGCGCAAGCATTTCTTCTACGTCTCCGACGACGGCGATCTGACCGCCTTGCGGTTCGACAACTGGAAGATCGTCTTTCTCGAGCAACGCTGCGAGGGCACGATGCGTATTTGGGCCGAGCCGTACACCGAGCTCCGGGTACCGAAGATCTTCAACCTGCGCACCGACCCTTATGAGCGGGCCGACATCACGTCGAACACCTACTACGACTGGCTCCTGTCCCACGCTTTTCTCCTCGTCCCGGCCCAGGCGTACGTCGGTCAGATGCTGGGCACGTTCGCCGAATTCCCGCAGCGTCAGAAGTCCGCGAGCTTCAGCCTCGCCCAGGTGATGGCCAAGCTTCAGGAAGGGGCAGGCGCCAGCAGCTGAAGCGCTGCCTCTGAACACACACCGACGGGAAGCACATGGCATTGAACGAGTATCGGCTGGGCACCCCGTTCACCGGCGTCATCGGGCGGACCCCTGCCGAATCGATACCGGCGTGGCCGGCGCCGATCCGCGCCAAACCCGGCGCGCCCAATGTGCTTTTCATCGTGATCGACGACATGGGATTCGATCACCTCGGCTGCTATCGGCGCTGGGTTGTGGCTGCGCATCCATCCCGAGGAAGAGTTGCCTCACCGTACTCGAAATGGCGATTCGACGGATCCTGCACGGGGATGCCGGAATTCGCTGGGCGGATTCTCCGGTGGTCTGACGTTATTCATGGACCACGGAATCCTGGTTTACGAATACAACATGCTCATCATCGACCGATTCCAGGCACGCAGCACCGTGGAGATCGCTCCCGGTGCGCACGTCATTACCGTCGATACCCGATTCGCCTCACCCCAGCCGACCGCACCCGCCACCGTGACCCTCGCAGTCGACGGTGCCCAGGTGGGCGCAGTGGTAGTGGCCAGGACGGTGCCGGCCGCCTTCTCCGCCAGCGAAACCTTCGGGGTGGGCGTTGATCTCGGCTCACCTGTTTCACCTGACTACTTCGATCGCCGTCCATTCCGGTTCGATGGAACGATCGCACGGGTCGACGTCGAAGTGTTTGACCCGGCACCCCCGCGAACCATTCAGAATGAGCGGCCGATCAGGTGGACATGTCGCTGAGGGTGACCGTCAGCAAGACCTCGGGTGTCCGCGAACAAAGCTAAAGAGATGGCGGATACGGTCGAAAGTCACTGTGTTCGGTGGCATCGGTAGGCGACCTGCGCGGCGGCCTCTGACTGGGGTCCAATGCCCGTTGTCACAGGGACTAATGCCCCGCGTCGGTAGCCCGCGGACGGCCTAGCGTGGCCATTACACCGATCAGGTCGTCCAACCGACTGACGGTCAAGAAGGGAGCGAAATGACCACGCCGGTAACCCCAACAGAGATCATGGTCGGTGTCGACGGATCCGCGTCATCGATCGAAGCCGTGCGATGGGCAGCTCGCGAGGCGGCGATGCGCAAGGTTCCGCTCGTCATCGTCAACGTTCGCAGCGCGCTGCCGGTGAGCGCGGCAGCTATGGGGTGGGCGGTGGCACCGATTCCCCAGGAGATCTTCGACTGGCAAATCCAACGTGCCCAGGCTGTGGTCAATGATGCCGAGGACATGGTGCACGCCGCCGAGCCGAGAGTGAGAGTCATCAGTGAGGTGATCAGTGGATCGGCAGCGCAGACGTTGATAGATCTGAGCAAGGACGCATTGATGATCGTGGTCGGATGCCGCGGCCTGGATGCTCTTCAGCGCGGCATTGCCGGATCCGTCAGTACGGCGGTCGTTCACCATGGACATTGTCCCGTCGCGGTTATTCACACCGAACCCGCGACTACGGCACCCGCGACTCACGCACCAGTGCTGGTCGGCATCGATGGTTCTCCGGCCTCGGAACTGGCCACGGCGATCGCCTTCGAGGAGGCCTCCTTTCGGGGCGTGGATCTCATTGCACTGCACGCGTGGAGCGACGAGGACATGTCGGGTTTCCCTGGAACGAACCGGTCAGCCGTCATCGGCACCGCGCGCGAGACGTTGGCCGAGCGTCTGGCCGACTGGAATGAGCGTTATCCCGACGTCACTGTGCACCCGCATATCGTGTTCGACCACCCGGCCCGCCACCTCCTCGACCAATCTCAGGCTGCGCAGCTCGTGGTGGTCGGCAGCCACGGGCGCGGTGGCTTTGCCGGGATGCTGCTCGGATCGGTGAGCACGGCCGTCGTCCACGCTGCTCGCGTCCCGGTGATCGTCGCACGACAGTCCTGAGGACGTCACTGTGCCCGATTGCGTATTCCCCGCATCATCTTCTGCTCCATGATGAAATGCGGAATGTCGAACGTGGCATGACCGACCGCGCCACCACTGCGACGGATGAGCGGCCGCGTCCCGCCGTCGCCGGGGTCGCCCTGATCGTCAGCGCCCGGGTAGTGCGCCGGGCCTCGGCGACGACGAGCTTGTCGCCCGGAAAAAGGTCCGCCGCTTCGCTGTCGGAGGCGCCCCACGTGTAGATCCAGGGCCGCAACTTCCTGCGGTAGAGGTACAGTCCCCGCCGACGCCGCCAGCGCGACCGCTATCCACATTCGTGTCTGAGCTCTCCCCATGGCACCGGCGTAGCAGGACTGGTCAGACCGCGGACTCTGCCCCGACTGTGACGGGGTGGGGCACGATGAGAATGGAGCGCTCGCCGCGAGGAGCCGCAGATTGATTGTGTGGCCAGACCAAATAGGCGATCTGGTCGACGTCGTTTCCGCCCAGTACGGCCAGTTGCACCGACTCAGTGGCATGGCTTTGCAGATACTGACCGACACTTCCCATGCAGGCGACGCCGTGAATCCGGATGTCGGGGTTGCGGAGTTTCCATTTCTCGATCCGCCGGTCGAGCTCCTGGTAGGTGGTCTCGCCCAGGTCTTCTGCCCCGACACCGACAGCGAGAACCGGTGCATGGCGAAGCCGCGCCTCATTGAGCGTGCATTCGATGACAGCGTCGTTATCGGGGCGGTCGTTGACGGCGACAACAATCCAGTCGACGCCGCCGGCTGGTCCGACGCGGGGACCGCGAATGATCGAGACAGGGCAGTACGCGTTCTCGGCCAGTGCGGCCGCCGTGGTTCCCATTACCTCGCCGGGGTGACCGTCGGCTCCTACCGCTCCGACGCACAGCAGTGTGGCGGTGCGAGATTCGTGGATCAGGACGGCACTGACAGGTCCCCACAGGATCTCTGTCTCGACAGCGACCGACTTGCCGACTTCTGTCACCACGTCGGTTGCGAACCGCAGCGACCGTTCGGCGGCGTCGAACGCACGGCGGATATCGCCGGCAGGCAGGTCGTCGTCGCCGGCGGCATAGACGATGCGCAGTGCGGCTTGCCGGCCGGCCGCCTCACCGATCGCCCATCGAAGGGCATTGGTGGCTGCTTGCGAACCGTCCACCGCCACGACAACTGTTGTGGCCGTTGCATCCTCGGTCATGCTGTACTCCCTCTGGTGTGGGCCGCGGAATGTGCGTTGGTCGTGGAGCGCGTCATGCTACTTCTTTCGCCGGTATGGACCGATCGGCCACGGTAGGGTCGGCGTCCGGCTCCGCTGGGGAACTCCCGGCAGGTTCGGCGGACTCACCTAGCCGTTGTCTACGCGCGTTGAGCAGCGCGTACCCGACCATGCCGGCGAGAATGACCACTAGACCCTGGTACACGACTTGGTATCCGGAGGCGAAGGTCAGCCACATCGAGAACACGACACCGGTTGCGGCGACGACGATGTCGCGCGCCAGCCGGCGGCCCTCCACCCGTCTGCGGTGTGAGACCAGATACGTGAGCTGAGCCAGCGCCGAGAAGAAATACGCGATGGCCACCGTCATGACGGTGAGGTTCACCAGGTAGGTGAAGACCGTCAGGCCTGGTCCCGAGAGGTAGCGCCACAGCATCAGTAACGACGGCAGCAGAGCTCCAACCACGATGCCGAACCATGCGGTGCCGTTGCGATCGGCCCAGGCGAACGGCCGCGGAAACAATCCATCCTGGGCCATGGCCCGTGAGCTTTCGGTGACGATCAACGTCCACCCGTTCAGCGCACCGATACCGGAGATCACCGCAACGACCGCGATAAACCTGCCAGCCCAAGCGGTGCCGGGAAACATGACCTGGAAGGCATCGACGAATGGCGACCCGGTGTTCACCAGGGTGCCGTGCGGTACCAGGCCCATCACTGCCGCGGTCACCAGCACATAGAGCACCGCACTTGCGCAGGTGCCGATCAGTGAGGCTCGTCCGACATTCACCCGGGGGTTGCGAACTCGTTTCGCGGTGATCGCCGCGGCCTCGACACCGATGAACGAGAACAGTGCCACCCCAGCGGCGATCCCAATTCCGCTGTACAGGCTTCCGCCGGTGGCGTTGAATGCCCCGAAATTCGCGTTGTTGACAAAAATCCAACCGAACGCACCGATGAACAGCAGCGGCAGGAATTTCATCACCACCGTGATGTTCTGGAACCACGCCATCTGTTGTACGCCAACAAGATTCACGATGGCCGGGACCCACAGCCCGGTCAGGGCGATCCCCCAATTTACCAGTCCGCTGGGATCGTGCAGATCGAGCATGGCGTCGACGTAGAACACCCAGGACGCCACGATCGCCGCGTTACCGGCCCACGCGGAGATCCAGTAACTCCAGCCGACGAGGTATCCGGCGAAATCTCCGAATTCGTATCGCGCGTAGGCGTAAAGGCCACCGTCGCTATGGGGGAGCCGCTTGGTGAGCTGTCCGAACAGCAGGGCCAGCACCATGGCGCCGACAGCCACTACCGCGAGCACGACGATACTCATCGTGCCCGCGCCGGCCATCACCGCCGGCATGGTGAACACGCCGGTACCGACGACGCTACCGATAACCAGGCCGGTCGCCGAGGTCAGACCCAGGGCGTGGGCCTTCTGCTGGCTGCGCGGGGCCTGCCCGGGCGACTCGGCAGGCGGTTCCGTTGCGGACGCGTCGCGGTCTCTCGGCGTCTGGCTCATCCTCCCCACGGTGAACCTGGAAACGGTCCTGGGCTAGGGCCTTTCGACCCCGTGTCTGGGGCCTCTGGGCCGAGCTCTACCTCCGACGCCCGACGGATCGAGGGATGCGTGCCGGCATGACACATGACGGTGATCGGTGCCCAATGACTGCCGTACAGGGGACCAACGGCCCACGACGGGATCACGCCGCGCTGCCTAGCATCAATCATGAGGCGCGCAGGCATGGCGGTCGATCGAGGTGTCAGGCGCCGCTCGCCCCTGTCGAAGGAGTAAGAAATGGTCAGTGCGACAATGCATCACGGGATCATCGTCGGAATTGACGGCTCGTCGGCCGCAGCGGATGCCGTGCAGTGGGCAGCGCATGAAGCGGCGATGCACAATGTGCCGCTGACTCTGATCCATGTGCTGCCATCCCCGGTTGTGATGACCTGGCCGGACCTGCCGTTGCCGGCCGCGTTCATGGAATGGCCCCGAGAAGAAGGCCGCATCATTGTTCGGAACGCGGTCGCGCTGGCCGAGGCTGCTGCGGAACGGCCGATTCACATCAAGTCCGACATGGTGGCCGGTCCGGCGGTCGCCGCGCTGGCTGACCTGTCCAAGGAGGCGCAGATGGTCGTCGTCGGATGCCGTGGACGTGGCCGGTTGCATCAGTTGCTGGGCTCGGTCAGTGCCGGGCTAATTCATCACGGGCATTGCCCGGTGGTGGTCGTCCACGACGATGATCCGCTCATTCCCGATCCTGACTTCGCCTCGGTCGTCGTCGGTATCGATGGTTCGCCGGCCTCGGAGTCGGCGACTGCGATCGCCTTCGATGAAGCCTCGCGCCGTGGTGTGCAGGTGGTGGCGATCCACGCCTGCAGCGACTGGGGCGGTGGCGACCATCCCGGTATCGACTGGCCGTTGGTAGAGCAGCGCGGATATGAAGTCCTTGCCGAGCGGCTCGCGGGCTGGCAGGAGCGGTATCCCGATGTCAGTGTGCATCGCGTGGTGGTAGCCGATAATGCTGCCGAGCACCTCGTGGCAAGGTCGAAGCGCGCGCAACTCATCGTGGTCGGTAGCCACGGGCGCGGCGGGTTTGCCGGCATGTTGCTCGGATCAGTCAGTTCCGCCGTGGCGCAAACGGTCCGGATTCCTGTCATCGTCGCCCGTACGTCCTAGCGGCAGGCCAACCACAGAAATGGTTTCCCTGTCCGAGACCGCGCCCGATCATGCCGGGATCGAGGGTGAGGTACTGACGGCGCACTGGGTGGCGGCGGCGTCAGTGGACGAGGTGCTTGCTCGTCTGGACGTTACGGCATCGGGGCTGTCCAGCGCGGAGGCGACAGCGCGGCTGGCGACGCACGGGCCCAACGCTGTTCGCACTCACCGGGTCAGTGCATGGGCAGTCCTCGGGCGCCAGCTGCGCAGTGCCCTGCTGTTGTTGCTGGCCGTCACCGCGGTGGTGTCGTTCTTCCTGGGCGACAGTACCCAGGCCGTCATCATCGGATTGATCCTGGTGGCTAGCGTAGGACTGGGATTCGCCAACGAGTATCGCGCCGAACGTACTGCCGCTCAACTGCATTCGAGTCTGCGGCACACCGCCGTGGCCCGTCGCGACGGGCAGTTTGCCGATGTCGACGTGGCCACTCTGGTGCCTGGCGACATGGTCCGGCTCGCACTGGGCGAGGTGGTGCCCGCCGATCTGCGCCTGACCACTGTCTCAGGGTTGGAATGCGACGAGAGCATCCTCACCGGAGAATCGGCTGCTGCCGAGAAATGGTCCGAAGCCCTCACACCCGGCAATGCGCTGGCTGATTCGGCCAATCTGGCCTTCATGGGCACAATCGTCAGCGCCGGCGAAGGCTGCGGGATCGTCTATGCCACCGGCGCCGCCGCACAATTCGGCCAGATCGCGGCCGGCCTGGGAACCCGGCAACCGGAGACCGCGTTTCAGGTCGGACTGCGCCGCTTCTCGTTCCTGCTGCTGTGGGTGGCAATGATCTTGACGGCGATGATTCTGGTCACCAACCTGATGTTGGATCGCCCGGTCATCGAGTCGGTCCTGTTCGCGTTGGCCATCGCCGTCGGCATCACCCCGCAGCTACTGCCTGCCGTGGTCAGTACCAGCCTGGCCACCGGTGCCGGTCGGTTGGCCAAGCAGAAGGTTCTCGTCAAACGGCTGGTATGTATTGAAGACCTGGGTGACATCGACGTGCTCATCACCGACAAGACGGGCACCTTGACCGACGGGCACATCACCCTCGTCGAAGCGGTCGATCCTGCCGGACAGGCAGGCGATCACATCCTCGTGCTGGGGCTGTTGGCCACCGCGGTCGACCCAGCAGCGGGTGGGGGAGCGACCAACGCTCTGGACGCCGCATTGTGGGAGACCTCGCGCAGTCATGAACTCGCGTTGCCTGACCTACCGCTGGTGGCGGTGCTGCCCTTCGATCATGAGCGCCGCGCGTCCTCGGTCCTCGTCGGCGACGGCGACCAACGGCTCCTTATTGTCAAAGGCGCTCCCGAGCAGGTGATGGAGCACTGCGTCGCGGTGACCGCGGTCGCGCACGCGACCCTTTCGGCGCTCTTCGCCGAGGGTCGGCGGGTGGTGGCCGTCGCCAGCAAGGCCGCCCCCGGCTTGTCGGCCCTCACTGCCGGCGACGAGACCGGGCTGACACTCGAAGGCTTCCTGGTCTTCGCCGATGAGCCGAAAGCCGCCGCCCGGGACTCACTGCGCCAGCTCGCCGCGCTGGGGATCGAAGTGAAGATCGCAACCGGGGACAATGCTCAGGTCGCTGAAAAGGTATGCAAGGAACTGGGTTTGGACTCCAAAGGCACGATCACCGGCGCCGATTTGGAGGCACTTGACGACGCCGCCCTCGATGACACGGTGCAGAAGTGCACCATTTTCGCCCGGATATCACCGGAGCAGAAAGCGCGGCTGATCGTGTCGGCCCGCCGACGCGGACGGTCAGTGGCGTTTCTCGGGGACGGCGTCAACGATGCGCTCGCCTTGCACGCGGCCGATGTGGGGATCTCAGTGGACACCGCCGTGGATGTCGCGAAAGACGCAGCCGACGTGGTGTTGTTGGAGAAAGACCTCGGCGTGCTGGCCACCGGAGTCGCCGAGGGTCGGAGGATCTTCGCCAACACCATCAAATACGTCCTGATGGGTACCTCCAGCAATTTCGGCAACATGTTCTCTGCTGCGGCAGCCTCGGCGGTGTTGGCGTTCCTGCCGATGCTGCCGAGCCAGATCTTGCTCAACAACCTGTTGTATGACAGCTCGCAGCTGGCGATCCCGACCGACCGCGTGGACGCCGAACAACTCCACGCCCCCGCGCACTGGAACATCGCCTTCATCCGGCGCTTCATGCTGACGTTCGGGCCGATCAGTTCGCTGTTCGACTTTCTGACCTTCGGGCTGATGCTCGGTGTTCTGCACGCCGGCCCGGTTGAGTTCCGCACCGGCTGGTTCGTCGAATCCCTGGCCACCCAGACGTTGATCATCTTCGCGATCCGCACCCGCCGAATCCCGTTCTATCGCAGCCGGCCAGGCGGCATCCTCGCGGCTGCAGCAATCGCGGTAGTCATCGTCGGTGTGGGTCTGACGCTGTCGTCGATCGGACCCGTATTGGGTTTCACGACGTTGCCGTGGCTGTTCTTCGTCGCTTTGGCGCTGATGACGGTGGCCTACCTGGTGCTGGTGGAGCTGACCAAGAAGGTGTTTTACAGCGACGCCCCGGCGCTGCAGGAATTGTCGCGCCGGACCCGCGGCCGTGAACACCGGATCCACCGCAGAGCGGCAAGATTCAGTCACGCAGGGTGAGTCGTTGCCAAGGCCCTTTACGGCCAACACGGGGACTTTCGGCCCGCCCGCCGAGACGATCTCCCCCGATAGCCTCAGCTACATCCGGCAACGGACCAGACGACTGGAGCCAGCGCATATGTCTTTCCACGACTCGATGACTCCCATCGTCGTCGGCATGGACGGCTCAGACGCCGCCATGCGGGCCGCCTGCTGGGCGGTGGACGAGGCGATCAGCCGGGACGCGCCACTGCGGCTGGTCTACATCATCGAACCGGGTTCTGAAGCCGTTCGGTTGGAGATCGAGTACGCCGGGTTGGCGCTGCGGGCGGCACGTGCGGCCGTCAGAGCACTGAGCTGTCAGGTCGAGATCGACACCGACATCCGCCGTGGCGGTATCGACACGGTGCTGGCGCAAGAGTCGCGACACGCGGCGATGATCTGTATCGGGTCGGCTGACCCGGATGGTGAGGATGACGATCACCGGCCCTCGACGTCGACCGCATTGGCTCGGTCGGCGCTGTGCCCGGTGGCGGTCATCGGTGCTCCAGATCTACGAGTGGACAGGTCCAGAGGCTGTGTCGCCGTGCTCGTCAACGGTTCCCGTACAGACGATCTGATGCTGCAGGACGCGTTCGAAGAAGCTCGGCTTCGGCATTTGCCGTTGTTGACCGTGGTGGTCGGGTCCCCGGCGGTTCCGCACCGCGCCGCGAGTCCTGTTGACCAGTCCGTCGCCGAGCGATGGCATGACCACACCGATGTCCCGGTGCATTGCGTCACGGTGCATACCGATGTGGTCGCGTTCCTGGCCGACATCGCCCCCGCTGTAGCAGTGACCTTTGTGAACGGGACGGCCCCGAGTGCCGGAGGGAACCTCAGCGGTGCTGACTTGGACGCTCCTGTCGTGCACAATGCCGAGACCGGCTCGGTAGTCGCGGCATGCGCGCGCTGACGGTGCGCGCGCCGGCCGCGCGTATCAAAAGGCGTGTGATGGAGGCTGACTCGCACACCACACGACGTGGTGGAGCACTGGCGGCAGTGGCACTGTTCGCGTGGCTGGTCATGCTCACGGAGCGCGATGAGGTTCGCCCTGACTGGCAATCAGGGAGTCGGTTGGCTTGGTCGATGGCCATCTTGGTCGCCGTCGTCTTCATCGCCCGAGGCATCTTCCTCGGCCGGCCGGTCACCGCTGCCCACGCGGCCGCGGCCGGCGCTGTGCTCGTCGTCGGTATCACCGCACACCTGTTGTCGTTGAATGCGTTAGGCGATAGCGTCATCGCCGCCAGCGGCCTGGTTCTGATGTGGCCGACCACTGCTGTGCCAGAGCCTGAGATGTTGCCCCGGATCGGGGCGCTGGTCAGCGCCACGCACGGTGACCCGCTGGCGCCGTTTGCGATGCAGTCACATAAGAGCAGCTACTTCAGCGCCGACGGTAAGTCGATGCTCGCGTACCGGACCCGTATCGGCTTCGCAGTGGTCAGTGGTGATCCGATCGGCGATGCTGCTCAGTTCCGCCGACTGGTCAACGATTTCGCCGGGATGTGCCAGAACCGCGGATGGCGCATTATTGTCCTGGGGTGTAGCCAACGCCGGCTTCCGCTGTGGACTGAGCAAGCGGGTATCGCAGAACACCTGCGGGCCATACCATTCGGGCGTGACGTCGTCATCGACGTAAGGCGCTTCGACATGGCGGGGCGGACATTCCGCAATCTCCGACAAGCGGTGCACCGAACCCGCAACGCCGGCGTCACCACCGAAGTCATCGCTGAGCAGGACCTCGACTCCACCACGGTGGCGGAGCTGACCGAGGTGATGGATTCGTCGCACTCTGGGGTGCGCACCGAGCGCGGTTTCTCGATGATCCTCGACGGTGCCCTGGAAGGCCGATATCCCGGCGTGTTGCTGATGATCGGGCGGGATCGACTCGGTGTCGTGCAGTCCGCTCAACGGTACGTGCTGGCCGGCGGTGGCAGCGATGTGTCACTCGATGTGCCGTGGCGGCGACCGGGTGCACCGAACGGCATCGATGAGCGACTCAGCGTCGACATGATCGAATGGTCCAAAGCACACGGGGCGCGGCGGCTATCGCTGGCGTTCGCGGCCTTCCCGGAGATCTTCGATGACCGGCGACGCACCGGTGTGCAGCACCTGTTCTACGTGTTGATCCACCTGGGTGACCGACTCATTCGGTTGGAATCGCTGTACCGGTACCTGGACAAATACCATTCGCTGTCTCAGCGGCGGTACGTCCTGCTGTCGCCGCGGCACCTGCTGCCGGCCCTGTTCGTTCTGCTGACACTGGAGTTCATGCCACACCGGCGCAGAGCGCCGGGAGCGGCGCGCTCATAGGGCGTCGTTGCACAGGACCGCCGCCCCGTCGAAACGACCCGCTTCCAGATCGTTCAGTGCCTGTTGCCCGCTTGCCAGGGGGTACCGGTGGGTGGTGACCTTGAGTGTGTGCTCAGCGGCGAACCTCAGGAACGCCTCGCCGTCGGCGCGGGTATTGGCTGTCACGCTACGGATTTCGCGTTCGTAGAACAGGTCGAGCTGGTAGTTGAGGACGGGTACGTCACTGAGGTGGATGCCGGCGATCGACAGAATTCCGCCGCGATCCAGCGCGCGCATGACGACCGGGACCAGGTCGCCGACCGGCGCGAATAGGATTGCACTGTCCAGTGGTTCTGGTGGCGTGCCGTAGGCGTCCGTAGCTGATGCGGCACCGAGTTCCAGGGCCAGCTGTTGGGCTTGCTCACCCCGGGTCATGACGTGCACGGTTGCGCCCTGCGCAAGGGCGATCTGGGCTGTCAGATGCGCGCTGCCGCCGAAGCCGTAGATGCCGAGCCGCCCGCCCTGGGGGAGCTGGGCACGCTGTAGTGCGCGGTAGCCGATGATGCCCGCGCACAACAGCGGCGCGACCGCGACGTCATCGTAGTTGTCCGGCAGGTGATAGGCGAAAGCAGCTGGTGCCGTCGTGTATTCGGCGTATCCGCCGTCGCTGTCCCATCCGGTATAGCGAGATTGCGGACAGAGGTTCTCCGCGCCGCGCACACAATAGCGGCACGTCCCGCAGGTGTGGCGCAGCCAGGCGACGCCGACGCGGTCTCCGATTGCGTAACCGGACACGCCGGCCCCCAGGCCGACGACAGTCGCGACGATCTCGTGGCCCGGCGTGACCCGCGGGTGGTGCACCGGAAGATCACCCTCACTGACATGCAGATCGGTGCGACACACCCCGCAGGTGCGGACCCTGAGCAACAGTTCCGCCGGGGCAGGTTGCGGCACCGGCCTGCGCACGTAGCTCAGCGGGCTGGTGTCGATGGGGCCGGGTGTGCGCACCACCCACGCGTTCATCGTTGCCGGAATGGACGTCAAGCGATCGTCGCCGTGGTCGAGCTGGGTCATAACAGCGGCCTTTCAATAGGAAGCGGTGGTATCGACCGGGTGCCCATCTCTGTGGCGGGGGCGCCGCTCATCGGGTGAATGCTGAGCAGCGCTATGCCTGCGATGTAGGCCAGAAGGCTCCCGAAGGGCACATGGCCGCTCGGAGCGAAACCGTGGCCGGCGAAGCGCCACAGGGCACCGGCCGCCAGTGCTGTCCCGGTGACGAGCAGTGGCATCACCCACCGCGGCCGAAGGTGCACGTCAAGGGTGGGAGTGGGTCGAGCGAACGCCGACCTCGCGGCCCACAACACACCCAGCTCGGCGGCGGTCACGGCCGTCAGGATGGCCACCCAGGCCAGCCGCCACCACCACCAGGAGGCCGAACCGAGATCAGGTTGAGGCAGTAGCCCACCGCAGTATCCGGCCAGCGCTACGAGGACGACGGGCACCATATGCCACAGATACAACGCCAGCACGTTGATGTTGGCCACAGCCACCAAGCGTTGCCACCGACCCCGTCGCAGAACGCGCGAGACCGCGGGTGCCAGCGCAAGGAGCAGCCCGGCCTGGACACCGGCGAAGGCGAGCAACGCGACCGTGGGAGGCGAGGTGTTCTGTATCGGCTGACCCGGTACACCGATCATGGCGACCGGGTACAGCCCGGCCCCGATGATCGTCGCCAGCACCAAACCTGCCGACCCGGCGAGCAGTAGGGGACGATGCCCGCGTAACTGCCCGCGCCGCCAGGCGACGCCGAGCTGATAGATGGCGCCCCAGCACACCGCATAGTTCACCCAACCCAATGCCGCGACATGCCCGCCAATGCTGATCGCGTCGACCAACGTCACCGTGACCGCCATGGCAGCTGGTACTTTCAGCCCCCATCGCTGCTGGGCTGCCACCGCGACAGGAGTCAGCGAAACTGCTGCCAGGTAGACCGGGATGAACCACAGATGCAGCGCCAGCACCCACATCGGCATCGCCAACGCCGTTGTGTCAATGCCGATCCAACCCGCGACGGCGAGGGCAGTCAGTATCGTCGCCACGTACGCGGTGGTCGGCCCGAGAATCCCGGTCACGCGGTGCCGAAGCCAGTCCTGTGGCGCGGCGCCGATACTGTCGCGCCAGTGTGTCCACGACGCCGCGTTCGCATACCCGCCTACCACAAAGAAGACCGGTACCACCTGGAACGCCCAGGTCAACCACTGCGTCCATGGCATCGCTACCAGCACGTCGTCATAGCCGAACCGGCCGTCACGGAAGGTCACCGCGGCCAGCAGCCAGTGGCCGAGCACCACGGCGACCACAGCCAGTACCCGGTAGAGATCGGCGGCCGGTTCACGCAGCGTAGGCTGCGCTGACACGTCAGGCATGCCGGTGTTCACCACGCTCGGACTCCTGCCAGAGGATCATGCGCACTGGGCTCACCCGACGAATCGGTGTCATCGTCTGCTC
Organism: Mycolicibacterium komossense; assembly: GCF_025822605.1. Classification (GTDB taxonomy): domain Bacteria; phylum Actinomycetota; class Actinomycetes; order Mycobacteriales; family Mycobacteriaceae; genus Mycobacterium; species Mycobacterium komossense. Next base: position 51,001 of record NZ_JACKTY010000045.1, read on the forward strand.
CGAATCCGGCGGGCTGTGCCACTGCGATGGTGGTCGGTTCGACGATATGGGGTGTCGCCCTCTCGCCGATGCGGCCATCGGCCCCCGATCTCGGGGTCCAAAGACCCCACGCCGCGATAAGGGACTTTCGGCCGGACACCAGGGCCGTCCGGCCGTAGAAACCTACTGGGTGACGCAGGCACGATCATGAAATAACCACATGGACAACGACTTTGAATGCGTGGCGGATCTCAAACACTGAAGAAGGACACAGCAATGGGCGACACAGGATCGATCGTGGTCGGTGTGGACGGCAGCAATCACACTGTGGCCGCCGCGCGGTGGGCCGCAGCGGTCGCCGCGCGCTCCGGCGACACCTTGCATCTCGTGCATGTCATGAGCTCCGTCGACCAGGCCTTGATGACGATCATCACACCGGAGCGGGAAGATGCCGGATCGGCGCCGCGCGAGCTGGGGCATGAAGTGCTCGACCGCACCGCCGACGCAGTGCGCGCCGACTTTCCTGAGCTGTCGATCGTCCGCACACTGAGCCAACGGCCCATCGAAGACCTGTTGACCGAGCTGAGTCGGCAGGCTCGCCTGGTGGTCCTGGCGTGCGCAGACGTGTCACCGCTGGGTGCGCTGGTCGTCGGATCCACCACCGTCACGGTGGCCAGGCACTCCCATTGCCCGGTGGTGGCTTGGCGTGGCGACGCGTCGGCGCCGAACCCGGCCCCCATCGTCGTGGGTATCGATGAAACGCGCGAGCCGCACGCCTGCCTGATGACTGCGCTCGGGCTGGCGGATCAGCTGGGCGTACCCCTCATCGTCGTGCACGCGCTGTCACCGCGCCGCGCGCCGGGCGATATCAACATTCCCATCCTCGTCGACTATGAGGAACTCGAACATGAAGCGCTGCAGCGCCTGTCGTCCGCGGTCGCACCGGTCGCCGGGCACTGGCCTCGGGTCGACGTGCGCTGCGCGGTAGGGACTGGCAACGCCAGCAGGGTGATCCTGGATCATGCCGACGGCGCGCAGTTCGTCGTGGTCGGCAACCGTGGACGCGGTAGCCTTGCCAGCGCCATATTGGGGTCGACCGGTTTGAGCCTGCTGCATCACTCCTCGGTCCCGGTCATCGTGTGCCCGACGCCCGCCGCGTCCGACGAAGCACACTCGGTGCAGGGCGTTTCCCCCAATACCACCGCCGCGCGGCAGTAACCGCCCGTGATGCCCGACGCATCACCAAGGATTGGACATTCTCATGCCGCACACAAAGCGGGCCAGGCCCATCATCGTCGGTGTCGATGGCTCCAAAGAGGCTATCGCTGCGGCAATCTGGGCTATCGATGAGGCCCTCGACCGCGATACCTCCCTGCGGCTGGTCTATGTGATCGACGCAGCTGAGACCGACCACCTGGAGGCTGACTACCGTCGGGCACGCCTGGCCTTGCACGAGGCGCGGGTCGCCGTCGAGGCGACCGGGCGGCCGGTTCAGGTCCGTTCCGCGATCGTCCGTGGTGATCCCGTCGAAATGCTGGTCGAGGCCTCGCGGGATGCACCGCTGGTGTGTCTGGGAGCCACCGGGATGCGAAACTCGGCTCCCAATGGCGACGGTGCCACGGGAGCCACCATCGCCGAGGCGGCATTCGGTCCTGTCGCCATCGTGCGGCGCGGCCACATCCCCAGCGACAAATGGGTGCTGGCGGTGCTCGACGAGTCGCCGGTATCCCAGGGGGTGCTGAGAACAGCCCTGGACGAGGCGCGGCGCCGCCAATCGCCCCTATTGGTGCTGACCTCGTGGCAGACACAGGACTTGGGACTCCGGGCTGGCGGCACCGATTTTCGTGCCGAGCTCGACCGACTTCTCGATAACTCTGACCGCAACGCCACCGATGTCCGGGTCAGCGCAGAACGGCTCTCCCCGAATTTGACCTACCTGCTCGCACAGACCGTCGACATCGACCAACTGGTGATCGTCGGAAGGAACAATCCGGAGCTGATCACAGAACTGATTGGGCCACAAGCACGTTCGCTTCTCGGACACACTGATTGCTCGGTGATGGTGTTCCGGGATGATCCGAATGCGGAATCGGAGAACAGTGCGTACACGGTGGTTCGGGCACGGTAGTTCGCCGCCGGCGTGGGCGACGCAGTCTTCCGTTCCGATGGAGCGCCGTCTTCGTCAGCGGATGGCCAACGTCGCGACCCACCGGACATGCGTGCCCCCGCCGGCTACGCCGCTGATGTCGCAGCTACCACCGACCAAGTGGGCGCGATGCTCGAAGTTGGCCAGTCCGCTGCGACGTTGGTTGGCCGGGTCGATTCCGCAGCCGTCGTCGGTGATATCGATGGTGAGTTCGTCGGCGACATCGATCTCCACCGTGAGATGTTCGGCGCCGGAATGCCGAACGGCGTTGCTGACCGCCTCGATGACGACGGCGGTGGCGTGCTCGGCGAGTTCGTCGCTGACGACGGTCAAGGGACCCGACATCCGTACCGTCGTCTTGATATCGCGGTCATCGGTGAGCTCGGCGATCCCGTTCTGAACCTGTCGGCGAAACCCGCCCGCCGCCTCCGTCCGGGACTGCAAACTGAAGATCGTCGTCCTGATCTCCTCGATGGTGGCCTGGAGGTCATCGACAGTGCGGTTGAGACGGTGGTTGATCTCGACGGACCGGGATCGGGCAATTGTGCCTTGCAGGTCCATCCCGGCGGCGAAGAGCCGCTGGATGACGTGGTCGTGCAGATCGTGCGCGATACGCTCCCGGTCGGCGATCAGCGACAGCTCTCTTGTCTGTTCCTGACTTTCGGTCAACGTGAGGGCAACCGCCGCATGATCGGCGAAGTCGCTCATCATTTCCAGATGGCTGGGGTCGAACGGTGAATCGCTCTCGTTCCTGGCGACGGCGAGCACGCCCAGAACCGATTGTCGGGCGCGCAGCGGGATCACGATCGCATGCCGCCGGCCGACGTCGCTGAACGACTGAATCGGGTGCTGGAACGATTCGGTGATCAGCGGCACGCCGGAGCGGAACACCCCGCCGGTCGTGGAGCCCTCCACTGGCACCTCCTGCCCCAGCAGCCGGTCGGCCAGCGGTCCCACTGCGGTGGAGATCACCAATGTCTGGACCTCGTCGGCGGGCAGCTCGGTATCGGTGGGGACCAAGACGATGGCCTGATCCGCGTCGGTCAGTTCACGAACGCGTTCGGCGATCATCTGCATCGGATTGGCTCCCCGGTGGTGCTCAGACACCAACGCGGTGGTGATGGCCCGGCTCGCCTCCATCCACTTGGCCGTTGCGCGCATCCGGTCGAACAGTCGGGCGTTGTCGATGGCGACAGCCGCAGCGGACGCCAACGCCCGGGCAACATTCTCGTCGGATTCGCTGAACGTCGACCGTGTCTTCGGCTCGCTGAGATACAGGCTGCCGAAAAGATTGTGGCGGATCGTGATCGGCACCCCCAGGAAGGTGCGCATGGGCGGGTGGTGTTCTGGAAAACCGACGGCGGCCGGGTGCGCCGCCAGGTCGTCGAGGCGCAACGGCTCGGGGTTGTCGAGCAGCACCCCGAGGACACCCTTTCCCACCGGGAGGTGACCGATTCGATCCGCGGTGGCCTTATCGATGCCAGAATGCAGAAACGAGGCCAGTGCACCGTCGGGACCCAGCACGCCCAACGCGCCGTATCGTGCGCCGGTCAGTTCGATCGCCGCGGTCACGATGCGTCGAAGGGTGGCATCGAGGTCCAAATCTGACGCAAGCCCGACGATAACCCGAAGCAGTCGCCCCATCTGGTCGCGGGCGTGGAGCAACTCATCGAGTTGCTCGGGCATGCTGCTCACCAGCGCGGCAAACGCTGCATCACGCTCGTCGCTATCCACGCTCCCGACCCTTCGCCTCCGTTCGTGGAGACCAGGTGAGTCTAGGCCCGAACTGCCCGTTATCGCCAGTGACCAGGGAATATCGCCTGTCGGGCGGCTTCGCCCGACAGCTCACCGCCTGGAGTGCGCCGGTCGCCAGGTGAGCACCTCATCGAGCGGTCGCCGAGGTGTGGGCGGCGGAGCGGTGTCGGTCGCCGGGACGACGCCGACCCTGATCACCACCTGGGGCAGGGCGCGTCCGGTCAGCTCGCGCAGGATGTCGCAGCTGGCCTCGAGCTCGGTCATATGAGTCAGGGGACACGTCGCAAGCCCCGCCATCGTCGCTTCCAGCAGGGTCATCGATAGCGCTTGGCCACACGCGAGGATGTCGCGGCGGGTGTCGTCCAGTGCTGACAGCACCAAGACCTTGGAGGTGTCTTCTGCTACCTGTGATCGTCTTTCGCGATGATGGGTCACGGGAAAGTTGCGGCCGATATCGACCCGGTCGCTTTCGGCTGCGGAGATCAGCGAGCTCTGCGGTATGCCGTCAGAGGAACCGAACGGTCCTGTCCACCAAGATAATTCGGAGTGATAGGAGGAGTCGTAGAGTCTCAACGACTCCGTCAGCTGCGATGCTTCCGCCAACCGTGGACGAGCGTTGACCGGCAGGACATCCAGCTGCGCGAGGTCGTCGCCGACGCCGTGGCGCAGGAGCACTTCGACAGCATCCCAGCCGGACGGTGCTTCGAAAGGCAGCCGATCGGTGCGGCGCGCCATGATCGCCTCGGCCCGCAGGCGGTGGGCGTCGGTGACGAACGACATCGGCGAGAAATCGACCGACGCCAGGTGGGTGTGGTCGTTCGGGTTGGGGTAGTAGTCGACGTGCGACGCCCAACCGGTCGCGGCCATGGCCACGGTGAGGTGGTCGAGGACCGCACCGCAACTGAGGAGTGCTTGCCGGCCGGACGAATCAGTGTCGACCAGACGGTCGCGATCGAGGAAGAGCTGCAGTGAGTCCGCGTCGTCGACGAATCGCCACGGCTGGCTGTTGTGAATCGACGGCGCCCGGCACGCGCGGTGCACTGCTTCGGCGACAACATCGTGTGACACCACTGTTCTGGACGTCATAGCTCCTCCTTGTGTGCTCTCCACTATCAGGTCCGTCTGGAATTCATCACCAGGGTCTTTGGGCCCAGATGGTGCAGGACCTCTGGCGCCCGTGAAGGGCCTCAGGACGCTAGCTGTGAGGCGCCTGCGCAGGCAACGATCAGCACATGAACTCAGCACCGGTGGCGGGCGCGCCGCCTGACGCCGCTGAGTGCGGGGTCTTGGCGGCTCCCGAAATCTGCGAAACCCACACCGGCATAGTAGTTTTGATCGGCAATCGGGCCTACAAAGCGAAGAAATCCGTCGTGACCGATTTCCTCGACTTTCGTTCGGTCCAGGCCCGGGAAGAGGCCTGTGAGCGTGAAGTCCGGCTCAACAACAGGCTGGCCGCCGGTAGTTATCTGGGCGTCGCACATCTCACCGGTCTGGTCGGTGGCGAGTCGGAACCTGTGGTCGTGATGCGGCGCTACCCAGATGAGATCCGACTGGCGTCGATGGTGCGGCGCGGTGAAGCCGTGCAACAGCACCTCTCGGCGATCGCCGAGAGGCTTGCCCGCTTCCATGCGGAGGCGACCCGATCTCGTCAGATCGACATGTGCGCCAGAATCCCGGCGACCAGGCAGCGCTGGCAGGAGAACCTCGACGTGCTGCGCCAGCACGTCGCCGGCGTCTTGGACGCCGCGGCGGTCTCCGAGACACAGCGCTTGGCACTGCAGTTCATCAAGGCTCGGGCGGTGCTGTTCGAACGCCGCATTGCCGAGCGGCGAATCATCGACGGACACGGCGACCTGATTGCCGACGATATCTTCTGTCTTCCAGATGGACCCGTCCTGCTGGACTGCCTGGAGTTCGATGATCGCCTGCGCTACGTCGACAGCCTGGACGACGCCTGCTTCCTAGCAATGGATCTGGAGTTCCTTGGGCGCCCTGATCTCGGCGAGTTCCTCATCGAGGAGTATCGACGACTGGTCGGTGACCCGGCGCCACCAGCCTTAGCCCACTTCTTCATCGCCTACCGCGCCGTCGTGCGCGCCAAGGTCGACTGCATCAGGACAGTTCAGGGTGATGCCGAGGCTGCAACGGATGCGCGTCGGCACCTCGAATTGGCGCGCAAACACCTTCGCGCGGGAACCATTCGGCTGATTCTGGTGGGTGGAGGTCCCGGCAGCGGCAAGACCACCCTGGCGCGGGGCCTGGGGGAATACTTGTCCGCGCAGGTGATCTCCAGTGACGACGTTCGCCGTGAGATGCAAGAGGCAGGCGAAATCGACGGTGCGCCCGGCGAGTACAACACCGGTCTCTATCGCAACGACAAGATCGACGCTGTCTATGCGGCGATGCTGCGCAGAGCCCGTCCACTGCTCGCCGGAGGACAATCGGTGGTCTTGGACGGGACGTGGCGCGACTCCCGGCAGCGTGTCAAAGCCAGGGAACTCGCGCGCGAAGAGAGCTGTCCGACAGTGGAATTAGCATGCGCGGTGCCGCTGGATGTCGCGGTGGCGCGCATCGCGCAACGCCTTTCCGGCACCTCCGACGCCACCCCGGAGATCGCCGCGGCCATGGCCGATGAGCACCACACGTGGGCAGAAGCCCATCTCATCGACACCAGCGGCCCCTTCGTGGAATCGCTGGCAGATGCGCAGGAAATGTGCTGTCTCGCCACCTAAACCCCGCACATCGGCTTCGGCGACACCGGCGCCGAGTCTGACCGCGTCGTCTGACCCGCGTTGCATCCATCGGGGTCGACCAGCGTGAAGGTCCCGCACCAACACTGCGATCAGGATGACAGCAGCAGTAGCCGACCCCGCACTCGCCGGGATTCTTTGCAGGCACGCGTAATCGTGACCAGGTGATCGATACCGTCCTCGATCCCGCGGGCGATCTCGTCGGCACCCACCGAGCCATCGAAATCACCGATGACCCCGAAGGTGAGTTGATCTCCGTAGCTGGTGATGGCGATGCCCAGGCGCAGGTGAATCGCGATCGGTGGGATAGGCAGCAGCGAGAGGACCGGGCGCCCCATGACCATCACCTGGTGTCTGGGTCCCGGCACATTGGTGGCCACCGTGACGACACCTCTTTGCGGCAACTTGGCCAGCAGCCGAATCAGCCATGCCGTCAACGGGAAAGGAATCAGGTTCGTCGCGAGTATCGCGGCGCTGCCGGCCTGGGACTGCCCGCTCAGCTTCGACGTCGTCAACCGACGATGCACACAGCGCAATCGCTGTAGCGGGTCGGTTTGTTCGACAGGGAGAAGAGGAAGCATCACCGACACCCTGTTATCCGGTGTGTGCACGTCCTCGGGAGCTCGTACCGAGACCGGTACCAGCGTCCGGAGTGAGTCACGCCGGATCGGACGATCGCGGCGCAGCATCGCTTCGCGGAAACTATCGGTGATTGCAGCCAGTGCAACGTCATTGATCGTGACATCGAATCGGTGGCAGATCGACTTGACATCGGCCAGTGACACGGTGGCTGCGCTGAACCGGCGCAGGTCGGTGAGCGGACCCGTGAACTCCTGCGCTGCTGTGGAGAGGATCCCAGCGGCGATCTCGGTGGCGCCCAGGGCCGCCCGCCGCACCGTTCGGACGGTGTCGAACGACGTATTCCACACGCCACTGAGCCAATTCAGCGCGCCGCGGTCGAGGTGCCGACGATCGACATCTCGACCATCGTCTGCGCCATCGGGGAATTCCGTGTTGGTAGCGTTACCGTCACACAGTGCTGCCAGCATCGCGCCGGCAGCCATTCCGTCGGCCATGCTGTGATGGATCTTCAGAAGCAGTGCCCAACGGTCGCCGCTGAGCCCATCGATGAGCCAGCATTCCCACAGTGGTCTGGCGCGGTCGAGACGACGCTCCATCAGCTCGGCCACCAACCGGAACAATGCAGCATCGTCACCCGGCGCTGTTACTGCAACACGACGGGCGTGGCGGTGAATATCAAATCGGTCGTCGTCAACCCATTCGGGAGCGGTGAGATCCCACGGCTGACACTTCAGCACCTGTGTCCACCGTGGAATACTCTGGGTCCGTTGAGCAATCGTCGACAGGAATGCCGCTGAAGCAGGTGGCGGACCTTCGATCACTGCGACCGCACCGATCGCCAGGCTGGCATGCTGATCGGCATCTTCGGCCTCGAGGAATCCGGCGTCAAGAGCGGAGAGACGTTGATTCATGGTGGCTCCGATATCCGTGGTCTGGTCGACGCGGGCACTGAATGGCTGCGGTAACGCCGCCTTCGCCAGGCTACGGCGGTCCACCCGATTTCGGCATCGAGCGTTCGTCACCGATCCGTAGGCACAAAGTCCCTCGCGTGCATAGCGATTCCGGCCACTGCCCGTCGGGCGGAGTGTGGAGCAGACTGCCCTTGGCGAAGTGACTTCTGGCTCTCGCTCAGCACCACGCTGATGGGGCATTGTCGAGTGAACTGCGAGATACAGAAGGTTGACTTGTGATGAACGCACACCTGCCAGATGCCGTGACTCTGCGCACCGCGCTGGGTCTGGCCATCCGGGCGCCGTCAGTGCACAACATCCAGCCGTGGCAGTGGCGGGTCGGCACCGACAGCCTGCACCTGTATGCAGATCCCGCCCGGCGACTCATGTACACCGACCCCGACGGTCGCGACGTGTTGGTCAGCTGCGGTGCAGCGCTGAACCATTGCGTCGTTGCATTGGCGGCGCTGGGGTGGCGAAGCAAGATCCGGCGGCTCCCGAATCCTGACGAACCGCTTCACCTCGCCGCCATTGAGGTCTATCCGCACGCGGCGGATGAGGTCGATATCACCCTGGCGGCTGCGATTCCGCGGAGGCGTACCGATCGGCGTATCTTCAGCTCCTGGCCCGTGGCGCATGGCGACATCTCGATCATGGGAGTCAGGGCAGCGCGGATGGGCGTAGCGATGCGGCACGTCGAGCCCTCAGTGGATCTGCGTGCTGCTCTGGCTCAGGCGGTGTGGCAGCATATCGGCGACGCCGGCTACCTTGACGAACTGACCCGATGGAGCGGTCGATATGCCACCGCGACCGGCGTCCCGGCGTTCAACGTGCCGGATTCCGGACCGCATTCACCGATTCCGGGTCGGATTTTCGCCGGCACCGCATTTGCACAACCTGCAGAAGCACCGGCCGCCGACGACCACAGTGTCCTGCTAGCACTCGGCAGTGCTCAAGATGACGACCTCGCCCGGTTACGCGTGGGGGAGGCCACCAGTCTGGTATTGCTGAGTGCCACCGGCCTGGGTTTGGCGAGCTGCCCCGTGACCGAGCCGCTGGAGGTTCCTAAGGCGCGGGCAGTCATCCGTGCAGATGCATTCGAGGACAGGGAGTTTCCACAGATGCTGCTACGAGTCGGCTGGGCTCCCATCAACGCGGAGCCGCTGCCGTCAACCCCGCGACTTCCGCTCGATGAGATCGTGGTTCGCCTGGACGGTGCCCGCTTCACCTGACTGCGCGCATTCAGCGGACGACAAGAACTGAACACCAATTGTGGGTGTCGCGGCTTTGCCGGTACGGCCCTACGATCTGGGCCGCTCGTTTGACATGGGTATCGCCGATCACCGCCAGTTGGGCGGCGAGCTCGTCATGATCGCGGAGGAACCCGGCCACGTCATCGTCACATGCCACCGGATAGATGTGCAGGTGCGGGTACTGCTTTCGCCACGACGCGACTCGCCGCTCGAGCTCATATCCGTCGATTCCACATGGTTCGGACGGCGCGACGCCAAGGGCAAGCACAGGTGCCCGGAGCAGACAGGCGGCCTCCAGCGCCCACGTGGCCACCGTGTTGCCGGCGCGGCTGCTATCGACGACTGTGACGATCCATTCTGACTCCAAGGTCGGTAGATCATTGTCCAGTCGGATGACAGCGACGGGGCAGTGCGCCTGCTGGGCCACAGTGGTGGCAGTCGATCCGAGGGTTCGCTCGCAGAAGGGTGTGACGCCGACCGAGCCGACGCAGACCATCGTCGCCGAGGCTGATTCGGTGAGTAACATCGCATCGGTTTCGCCCCAGAGGATTTCGGTGTCGACCGCGATCAGCTTGCCGGTGGCATGCACAGCGGCGGAGGCGACGCGCAGGGCGGTTCTCCCGAATTCGGTCTCGGGCCAGTCGGCCGCCAAGTCGCTGGGATCCTCGTCCAGATCAGTGTCCTCCTCATCGACGGTGACGACGTGCACCAGCCGCAGCGGAACACCTCGGTCCACCGCAAAGTCCGCGGCCCATACGGCAGCATTGATGGCGGCTTGTGAGCCATCGATCCCGACCACAATAGGTGCTTCCGATTGGGTTGAGTTCATGGCGGTTTCCCTTCCCCGGCAGGTCGTTACGAGCTGTCTCGCCGGGACGCTACGTCGGGTCCAGTGCTGCGGGCTGGGGTCGTTGGTCCCTCGTCGGTCCGCGAACGTCACCGGACTTCGCCGCCGAGTGTCTTGATGACTTCAGCCTTTCTGCCTTGGTGTCTTTCGGCCCTCGGCTGTCGAGACCTCAGTAGGCAAGCATGAGGGATGAGCTAATACCGCACCCGTTTGCGGGGCTGCTTTTTGAGGAGTGGTGTGATGGAGTTCTTCACCCTTGACTGGGGTCGCAGTTGGCTGGCGCGGCTGTTCGGGCGAAATGCTTTGGTACGGAACAGTGATCGATTGGAGGCACTGATCATCGCTCTGGCAGTGGTGGCGGTCATAGTGGCCATTCCGGTGGCGGCGGGGTTCGGGACGTCGGTGAAGGAGAGCAGGTCAACCGCGTACGCGCAGCAGGCGCTGAGCCGGCACCGGGTGACCGCGACGGCACTGGAGAACGCGGAATTGCACGCGCAGATCTATACCCAGACCTTCAGCGTGCAGGCGCGGTGGGCGGCAGCAGGTGCAATCCATGTTGGCAACATCCCTGCCCCGGAGATGGTCCACGTCGGTGATCGGCTGGTGATCTGGACCGACGACAGCGGAAACTACGCAAAGAATCCGATCGATCCTCGTCAGGCGGTGGCCGACGCGATTGGCTGGGCCGCCTTCACCTGGATGTCGTTTACCGCGATCCTGGCCATCGCTGTCTACGGCCTGCGCCGAAACCTCCGACACACCCGTTTTTCCCAATGGGACCGAGAACTCGATGCCCTGGTCGGCGACGGTGGCGGCCGCACCAGTCACTAGCTGTTACGTCTATCAGTCCGGACGCACGGCGGTGGGGCCGTGGAGCTTCGTTGCGAACACCGCAGCCTGAGTGCGCCGCTGCATGCCGAGCTTGGCCAGAAGCCGCGACACGTAGTTCTTGACGGTCTTCTCCGCCAGGAACATTCGATCGGCTATCTGTTTATTGGTCAATCCTTCGCTGAGCAGATCGAGCAGGATCCGCTCCTGGTCGGTCACGCCCGCCAGCGGATCCGATCGTTCGGTGGCGTTGCGCAGCTTGGACATCAGAGCCGCGGCCGCGCGGTTGTCGAGCAGGGAGCGTCCAGCGCCGACCTCCTTGATCGCTTCGGCAAGCGCCATGCCTTTGATGTCTTTGATGACGTATCCACTTGCGCCGGCGAGGATCGCGTCCAGCATTGCCTCATCGGAGGTGAACGACGTCAGCATCAGACAGTGCAGGCCTGGCAACTTCGACAGCAGGTCGCGGCACAGCTCGATGCCATTGCCGTCCGGGAGCCGCACATCCAGTACCGCGACGTCGGGCCGTAGGGCAGGAATCTGGGCCATCGCGTGCGCCACGGTTCCCGCTTCGCCGATCACGTCAAGGTCCGGGTCGGCGCTGAGCAGATCGATCAGCCCGCGGCGGACGACCTCATGGTCGTCGACGAGAAAAACGGTCACCATAGTTGGGTCTCCGCACTAGTGAGGACGAACGTGCCGATGCTCCGCCTCAGGCCACGATAAGGGAGGCCTCCGCTTGACGAGGTCACAATGAGTTCGCGGAGTCGCAGACCAGCACCGAGCAGTCGATCTCGTGGAGTGCTGCGAAGCCGGCGGCCCCGATAATCTCCGCGACACCGTGAGTGCGTCGCCGACCGACCACGAGGAGCTGTGCTGATCGGGCCTGGCAGGAAAGATATTCGAGGAGATGACCGTGAACGACGGCCGACTGAACCACCAGTCCGGCGTGCCTGCGTGTCGTCTCGGCCAAGCGCCGGTTCAGCTCGACCGCCAGCAGACGGTTCTGCTCAGCGACAGCGCTCACGTCGTGGTTGCTGGTCACCGTGGAGCGCCATGCGGCGACAACGATGAGCGGTGCTTTGCGCAGGATCGCCTCATCGATCGCTCGATGCAGGACGATATCGCTATCCGCTGACGGGTCGACCTCGGCGATGATTGCTCGAGGCGTTCTTGGCGATGGGTCGTAGCTCCGGATGATGGCGACCGGGCAGTGGGCCCACGTGGCCAATGCTGCTGCAGTGGACCCTACCTGTCCGCCCGCGGTCAGGGTTTTGAAACCGGTGGCCCCGGCACAGATGAGCGCTGCCCCACGGGCAGCTTCCAACAGCACGTCCTTCGGTCGGCCCTGCAAGATCTCGACTTCGATCTTCACCGGTTTGGCGGTGGATTCCACGGCCACGAGCGCCATTCGGACGGCCGTCTCCGCGACCGCCAGTGCCCGGGCTCTACCCTCGTGTGTCGCCGGCTCCTCCGGGGGGTCGATCGCGTAGACGAGCCTCAACGGCAGGTCACGCTCAACTGCTTCACCCACTGCCCACAGCGCGGCAGTTGTCCCACTGCGGGATCCGTCGATACCGACGATTACCGCCGGCGATGGCGGGCGGGTGTCGCGCATCTTTGCCTCCCTCGCCGACCATGTCTCTTCACCACGAGATTAGCCAGAGCACCCGAGTCCCGTCAGAGCCAAAAGTCCCTCGTCCATCGTCGTTGGTCACCCAAACGATGCTCCGTATGCGACTCTGCCCACCACCTTTCCTATCGGGGACCAATGACCCTGGCATCTCTCGACGGATCCGCGCACAGTCGACAGTGCATCGGCAATCAAGTGAAGGAAGGCGCGATGAGCCACAAGGATCACGACAAATCCAAGTACAACGTGAAGATCAGGGTCGACATGCATGACGATCACGCCAAGGCGACCGCCCGCATGGGTTGGCGTGACGTCGAATTGGTCGGAAAGGGCGAGGCAGACCTCGACCCGGACGATCACTACCCGGCGCGGGTCGGTGAAGAATTGGCGGTCGCCCGCGCCCTTACTCATCTGACCAGGCAGCTATTCGTCGCCACGGCGGGTGACGTCGAATCAGTGACGGGGGAGCCGGTTTCGGTGCGCTGACACCAGCCGTAGGTGATCGCGCCAATCCAACTGGAGGTACAACGATGACCGATTCACCGATGATCGACTCGCCGCCAGATCCCGTCGTCGTCGGCATCGACGGATCAGAAGCGGCGATCAACGCGGCCCGCTGGGCTACCGTCGAAGCCATCCAGCGCAACGTCCCCTTGCGGCTGGTCTGCACGGTTCCCACCGACGGTGGCCTGCTGGGGACCGACGGTTCCGTACTCGAGTACCGGCGCCACGCTTCGGAAGCACTACGCGCCGCCTCCGCTGCCGCCACCGAGACTGACCAGCCCGTCAAGATCGAGACCGAGATCCTCTACGGAAATCCGTCTGCCGTGCTGGTCGAGGAGTCACGTACGGCCGCGATGGTGTGTGTGGGTTCAACCGGTATCAGTGCTTTCAGTAGTCGGTTCCTGGGTTCGACGGCCACCGATCTTGCCGAACAAGCTCTGTGTCCGGTGGCGATCATCCGAGCACCCCGCAGGTCTCCGCCGTCGCCCACTGACTTCATCGTCGTCGCGGTCGACGATTCCGCCGCCGACGACAAGGTGGTTGCCTTTGCTCTCTCCGAGGCAGCGCTACGCCATGCGCCGATCCTGGCAGTCGGAGTCTGGTCGGAAGATTTCGGCGATACCCCCTATGACGAACTCGATCGCCGGGTCCAGGTCTGGGCGGATCAAAACCCGGGCCAGCGCATCTATCCGGTCACCACCCGCGCGACAGTGAAACGATTCCTCGCCGAAAACACCGACGAATCCGTCCAGCTCGCCATCATCAACAGCCGCGACGCCCATCAGGTGGCGGCCATCATCGGGCCGCGCCGTCATCCCATTGTTTCGCACGCCTTCTGCTCGGTGTTGGTGGTTCGCTGACCGCTGTGCCGGAGTCACGGGTTGGCGGCTGCAAGGTCTCCCCATGATGCTTTCGCACCGGAATCGCCGATCCGGTAGACCTGCACTGTGGTCGCGAGGCTCACGATGATCACCAGAGCCGCAATCACCCAGTGCGCAACGGGTTTCACCGACTTGTCGCGCGTCTCACGTACATGGATGAACGCCAGGAGCGCTGCCGCGGCCACCAAGGCGATGGCGAAGTACAGCATCGTGTCGCCGAGGTGTGTGTGGGCATGTAGCACCGGAGACCTGTCCTCGCGCTTCTCCAGCCACTCGCCGGCGTCGGTGGTCAGCGGAGTGAGGATGAGGGTGATGACCGCCAGTGCGAGTACCAACCAGATCAGGCGCTTACGCGCTGCGTCCCACAGGGCGCAGACAATCGCGAGAGTAGCGGTCAGTGGTGCCAGTACCACGATGAAGTGCACCAGCAGGATGTGAGCCGGTAGCCCGTTGATCGTCGACATGCGTTATTCCTCAATATCTTTCGTTGATCGAACAATCGAGCCGGCCTCATCGCCGGCTATCGGATCCCACTGGTCAGGGACAGCGCGAGTCGCGGGCACCGGGCGACGGCGCGGCGTGCGTCGGCGAGCGTGCGCGCGGGCACCGAAGGTTCACGTGAACCGTCGCGAGCCAGGGGATATCCCCAGTCGTCGCGGTCTAGCAGGCGTGGGAGCAGTTCGGTGCAGAGTCCGCGGCCGTCGCAACGAGTCCAGTCGATGTGCAACCGCGAAGCTGATCCCGTCACCGTGATCCCTGCACTTCGCGCCGAGCGTTGGACAGCAGCGCAGCGCAGCGTCCGTGGCGGTGCTGGGCGATGTCGCTTTCGAATACGGAGAGCGCAGTTCGCACCAGGCGTGCCGTCCCGTCCGGATGGCGACATGAGCCGCGGCCGTCCACCAGGCCGATGGTTCGCCGGATCTCTTCGATGAGGAGGTCGTCGACCCGTCCGTATGCGAGTTGATCGAGGAGCTGCGCGAGGCGGGGCAGTCCGTTGAGGCACGGGCCGCACTGACGCGCACTCTGGTCGGCCAGGTAGGACGCGATTTCGGCAGTGCGCTCAAGCCCGCACTCGCCGCTTCCGAGGACGTGGATGACGCCTGCGCCCGGAGTCGCTCCGAGCGCTGCGAGTCCAGCGCGCGACAGCCGTGCGCCCACTGCGCGGGAAGGTATCCAGCTGCCGTGATACCCACCGAGCAGGACTGCTCGCACCGTGCGGAGGTCGGTATGTCCGGCGATCGTCAGGACGTCGGTCAGCCGCGATCCGGTGGGTACCTCGGCCACCCCGGGCCGCGTCCCTGCGCCCGACAGGGTGACCAACATGGTGCCCGGCTCTGCGCCGTCACCGACAGAGCGAAACCAGGCCGGACCGTAGCGGGCGATGAGGCCGATGTGGGCGAGAGTCTCCACATTGTTGAGCAGAGTCGGCCGCCCCCGAACCCCCGATGTGGTGGTCAGCACCGTCCGGTCGCGGGGGGACGCAGGGCCACCCTCGATTCGCCTGACGACCGCCGATTCTTCCCCCGCGACGAACCGGTCGGGAGCGTCGACCGCGGTGATGCGGTGCCGATCCGTCTTCGCCGCAACCCGCTCGGCGAGGGCGATCTCAACGGCCGCCATCGCGCGCTGAGGAACGTAGATCACCACTGAGTCCGCGGCAACCGCCGTTGCTGCCACACTCAACCCGTCGAGTACGAGGTGTGGTGCCCGTGCGAGCAGGGTGGCATCCTTCGAACTCAGTGGTTCTCCTTCGGCGCCATTGCCGATGACCACCGGTTTACGACCTGTGACAGAGGCGATCTTGCGGCCGGTGGGAAAGCCGGCGCCGCCGCGACCGGTCAGCCCCGCTTCGGTCAGACAATCGGCCAGCGCTGTGGCGGTCGGCGCGGGTAGCTCGCCGTACCGTTGCAGGTGATCGTGCAGGCGGGGTCCGGGCCCGGTGAGCAGGCGCTGGGCGGTCATGAGCGCCCAGCGATTCGTGCGCCGGCGTATTCGGTGTAGTTGGAATGCAGCCGCCAGGCAAGCACTGCGGCCACTGTCAACACGCAGCAGCCGGCGTACACCACGAACCAGACGCGCCCCGAATCGGTTCCGTTGCCGAGTCCGTGTGCCAGGGCGATCGGCCAGAGTGCGTACGCGGCCCAGTGCACGACGCGGAAGACGCGCAGTCCCAGACGGTGCCGGAGCAGGCTGGTGACGATCACGACGAGGAGCAGGTCGAAGGCCAGCGTCCCCAGGCCCTGCCACAGCGGTCGGTATGTCCCGACGAACGGTACGACGAAGTCGACGAGCCGCAGCTGGGCGTAGGGGTCGGCGAAGAGCAGGGCGAGGTGCAGCGCCACCAGCAACGTCCCGGCCAGCGCCGCGAATCGGTGGACGTCCGCCACCGCGAACCTCGGCAGCACCAGCAACGGACGGCCGGAGCGGGTGGCGATACCCAACGCCAGCGAGATGGTGAGGAAGCCGAGTGCGGTGATCCCGGTGCCGCGACCCAGCGCCCACAGCGCTTCGCTGGTCATCGTGCCCTGCAGGTGTCGTCGTTCGGCCAGCCGCCGATGGTGTGCACAATCCGGTCACTGTCCACCAGGCGGGCGGCAATGCCTTGTGCACGAATCCAATTCAGTGCCCGCCAGCCGCGGATGATCGCAGCCGTGCTGACGGTATTGGCGGCGAAACAACTCGCCGCCGCGACGGTCACCGTTCGCCACACAGGATCTGCCGACTGACCGGTCCGTGGATCCAGGACGTGATGCAGCAGCTGCCCGCCCCGGCACCAGCTGCGGCGCACTGTGCTCGATGTCGCCATGGCTGCCCCGGAGGACAGCACTACCAACGACGCCGGCTCGTCGTCGCCGTCCTGGACCAGCACCTGCCAGCCGCCCGCGGGTGCCGATCCGGCGGTGGCGATGTCGCCGCCGAGGTTGATCAGCACGCCGGCTCCGGTGGCAGCGTGGACCCGCGCCGCGCAGCGATCCGCGGCCAGCGCCTTGGCCGTGGCGCCGAGATCGAGCACGACGCCGGGCGGCAGCGTCACGGTCCGGTTGTCGAAGCTGACCATCGACCAGGTCGCCAGTCGGCTGACCGTCGTTGCCAGCGGAACCGACGAGTCCAGCGCGGTGACATCGCGGTCGTAACCGAGTGCGATCACGGCCGCACCGATGGTGGGGTCGACGTCGCCGTCGGTCTGCCGCGCTGCCAGCAGCGCGGCAGACAGCATCTCCGCGAGCAACTCGCTGACCTGTGTCGGCCGGCCGGATGAGCTTGCCAGGGTGTTGATTTCGGAGTCCGGCCGAAAGCGTGACACGGCAGCTTCGACGGCGTCGAGCTCGGTATCGACACACCGGCGGGCTGCGCCGATGGCATCAGGCTCGGTGACGATGATCTGCATGTCCATCGTCCAGCGCTGCCAATGAACTTCTGCGGTGTCGGCCATGCGCTCGGTGGGCCGTTCGTGCGAGACGGTCATGAGCCGTGCGAGATCGTGACATGCGGTGAGTAGTTCGGAGAATTCACCGTCGACGGGACGTTGACGTGCCGCGTGGTCGTCGAGGAGGTCGAAGAGGTTGTCGCCTTGGTGGGCGCTGGTGCTTGTGTCTGGTGCGTGACAGGGGCCGGAGCCTGCACATAGGTCTGCTTGGGCGTGTACTGCTCGACCGGCGCCTCGGTGGTGATCGGCGGGGGCGGTGGTGCCTCCGTCGTGACCGGAACAGGTGCCGGTGGCGGATCCACGGTTGGGGTGGCCACGGCGGGAACCGGCGGCAGATCCGCGGCGGCAGGCGGCGCGACGTCCGCGGGCACAACCGCGATCGGAACCTCCGGCGCAGGCTTGAGGGTGTCCGCATAAGCCAGGGATGACGCGCCCGCGACGCCGGCTACACCGATACCGGCCAATGCCCACGACGCCGCGGCGGCCCGGCGGAAGCCCGATCGAGGTGAGTTCATGTGCCGAATGCTGACATCGGTTTCTTTGAGCCTTCCCAGAACTGGCATGGCAGGCTCTTTGAATGACGGAGAGACGATCAGCACCGGTGTTGCTGATCGTCGAAGACGACCGTGCATTGAGCGCAATGCTCACCGATCTGTTTACCGACGAGGGCTACCTGGCCGACGTCGCCGGTGACGGGCAACAGGGTCTGCACAGTGCTCTCACCGGGACTTACGACGCGATGATCATTGATCGGGGGCTTCCGGTGATGGACGGTTCCGACCTCGTCGCCGTGCTCCGGTCCCGCGGCGTTTCCACTCCCGCGCTGCTGCTCACCGCGCGGGGCTCAGTTGCCGACCGAGTCGAAGGGCTCGACTCCGGGGCGCAGGACTATTTGGTCAAGCCGTTCGAGATACCTGAGTTGCTGGCCAGGGTGCGTGCTCTCGTCAGACGCCCAGCCGGCGGTTCGACGCTGTGCGCCGGGGGATTGTGCCTGGACCGGATAACCCGCACGGTCAGCCGGGGCGCGGCCGGCGACCATGAGGTCGAACTCTCCGAGCGGGAGATGGCACTGCTCGCGGCGTTGATGAGCGCACCCAAGAGGATCTTCACCCGCGGTCAACTGCTGGAGATCGCCTTCGAAGGTGCGGACACCACCGGCGCCGTCGATACCTATGTGCACTATCTGCGTCGCAAGCTCGGCAGAGGAGTCGTGCTAACGGTGCACGGTACCGGCTATCGGCTCGGGCCCGGATGATGCCGGACGGCGACCTCGCGATGATCCGGCGCGCCGGTCGGGTCGCGGCGCTGCAGGCATCGCTCGCCCTGACACTGGTGTTGCTGATTGTGGGAGCGGCGGTGTTCTTCGTCGACACCCACGTCCAGAACCAGCAGATCGTTTCGGAACTGAACTCTGTCGCGTCGACCGCCGACGATGCCACCGATCCTCCACCCGGAACCATGCTGGTGCTGCGCGACCGTGCCGGCAAGGTTGAAGCCAGCTCCGATGACCTACCCACCGCGGAGTTGCTGCGACGGCCAACAGGGTTGTTCGACAACGTAATTGGGGGTGCTCGCTACCGCGGGTTGGTTGCCGACAAGCCCGAAGGCAGGGTGGTCGTGCTACTTGACCTGCGTCCGTACGAAGCCGGCCGCAGTCGTCTGCTGCTGTCGTTGGTGATCGCCGAGCTCGCGGGGATCGCGGCATCGGTAGCGGTGGTCATTCTGCTCACCAGGCGGTCAATCCGTCCATTGACGGAGGCATTGGCCTTACAGCGCAGATTCGTCGCCGATGCCTCACACGAACTTCGCGCGCCGTTGACTGTCCTACACACCCGGGTTCAGATGCTCGGCCGTCGTTTCGACGACGGGGACGCCCATGCCGCCAAAGCGGAGATCGAGGCCCTTGCTTCTGATACCCGCGCTCTTGGTGCGGTGATCGAAGACCTGCTGGCCTCGGCGTCGATGACGGTGGACGGCACTCCCCGCGATCGCGTCGACCTGTCACAGCTGGCAGACACAGTGCACGACACGATGGCGCAGCATGCCGAATCGGCAGGAGTGAGGTTGGTTGTGGAAGACCACACCGAGGGGAGCGGCTGCGTCGTCCTGGGATCGGCCTCGGCACTGCGGCGCGCGACCGCGTCACTTGTCGATAACGCACTTGTCCACCAACACCCTGGCGGCACGATCACGCTACGAGTCCGGCGCCAGGGCGACCGTGCGGTGATCGATGTGCAGGACGACGGAGTCGGGATAGCATCCGACGCGATGGCCACCTTGTTCAACCGGTTCTCGCACGGACATGCGCACACCGTGACCGGCGGTGCCCGGCGTTACGGCATCGGGCTGGCGCTCGTTCGGGAGATCGCCCACGCGCACCGCGGTGAGATCAGCGTCGCGCACACCCCTGGCGGCGGGGCCACTTTCACGCTGTCGATCCCAGCTGCGGGGTGACCTGTCAGGCCAGTGCCATGAACAGCTTCTCCAACTCGGCTTCGGTCAAGGGTTCTTTGCCATCGGAACTCTCGCCGGTGAGACATTCCCGCATACCGGTGGCGACGATCTTGAATCCGGCTCTGTCCAGTGCCCTGGACACCGCGGCGAGTTGGGTGACGACATCTTTACAGTCGCGGCCTTGTTCGATCATCGAGATCACCCCGGCCAGTTGTCCTTGGGCGCGCCGTAGTCGATTCAGAACCGCGGCGACGCTGTCTTCGTCTCCAACCATCGGGATCCCCTTCCGTCCGTCTGTGTAGCAGTGTTAACACTGTACCCACCGGGGTATATGCCCGGTGAACTGAGCGCGACGTCACGCCGACGTCCTCGGTGGCCGCGGAGCGTTGACCAGTGCGGCAGACCAAGCGGTCTCGAGTTCCGCCGTTGTCCGTCGTGTGGAGCCGGCGGTGAACAGAGTTCTTGGGAGATTGGTACCAACGGGAGTCTGTCAGGGCATGACACATATACCCCGCAGGGTATTTAGAGCGACCGGAATAAATATACCCCAGGGGGTACTATACATACCTATGGGGGTATATGTCAGAATGGCATTACCCAAGGCGCCGAGAGAGAGAAGTCAGCGATGATCTTCCAGCAGTACTACCTGGACTGCCTGTCCCACGCGTCCTATCTGGTCGGTGATGAAACGACCGGTCGCGCTGTCGTTGTCGATCCGCAGCGCGATGTCGCGGAGTATGTCGCCGATGCCAAGGAATGCGGTCTGACCATCGAACTGGTCATCGAGACGCACTTCCATGCGGACTTCCTCTCCGGGCACCTCGAACTTGCCAAGGCTACCGGTGCGAAGATCGCCTACTCCAGCGTCGCCGAGACCGAGTTCGAATCGATGGGGGTGGCCGACGGTGAGCGATATTCGCTCGGAGATGTGACATTGGAGTTCCGCCACACGCCGGGACATACCCCGGAATCGATGAGCATCGTGATCTACGAGCACGCCAACGACGAGGTTCCCTTCGGCGTGCTGACCGGCGACGCCTTGTTCATCGGCGATGTGGGTCGCCCGGACCTGCTGGCCTCGATCGGTTTTACCCGCGAGGAACTCGCCGACATGCTTTATGACTCGCTGCACGACAAACTGATGACGTTGCCCGACGCGACCCGGGTGTATCCCGCGCACGGCGCAGGATCGGCGTGCGGCAAGAACCTCTCGACCGACCTGTGGTCGACCATCGGTGAGCAGAAAGCGACGAATTACGCGCTGCGGGCCCCCGACAAAGGGACGTTCATGAACCTCGTCACCGAGGGGCAGCCGCCGGCGCCCGGTTACTTCGTCTATGACGCGATCCTCAACCGCAAGGACCGCGGACTGCTCGACGAGAGCAAGACGCCGGCCGCGATGACCTATGACCAAGTCCAGGCCGCCATCGACAACGGCGCCGTCCTCGTCGACGGACGCACTCCCGAGGAATTCGCCCAGGGCCACCTGCGGCACGCGATCAACATCGGACTCGAAGGCCGCTACGCCGAGTTCGCCGGTTCGGTGCTCCCGTCCGATGTCGACATCGTGCTTTTCACCGAGCCCGGCTATCAGCTCGAAGGTAAGAACCGGCTGGCCCGGATTGGATTCGACCGGGTGATCGGTTACCTGCCCGAGCCCTACCAGGAGATGCTCGATCACCGCGACGACGTCGCAGTGGCGTCGCGGTTGACGGCCACGGCCTTCGACGAACGCGCCTCGCGCATCCAGAACCTTCAGATCGTCGATGTCCGCAATCCGGGCAAAGTCGAGGCCGGCACCATCCCGCGCGCGATCCCGATCCCAGTGGGCCAATTGCCCGCGCGGCTAGGTGAGCTCGATGCCACTGTGCCGACTGTCGTGTACTGCGCGGGCGGTTACCGATCGTCGGTCGCGGCGAGCTTGTTGCGCCAGAAGGGTTTCACCGACGTCAGCGACATCCTGGGCGGCTACGGCGCCTGGGCCGACGCACACCAGAACGCCTGAACATACCGTGACCAGCACAGCGAAGCATCAGATTCTTATCATCGGTGGCGGAACCGCCGGCATCACCGTCGCGGCCCGCATGCTACGCAAGGGCTACACCGACGTTGCGGTCATCGAGCCGTCGAGCGTGCACTACTACCAGCCACTGTGGACTCTTGTCGGTGGTGGGCAGGCAGAGGCCTCGACGACCGAGCGCACCGAATCCTCGGTGATGCCCAAGGGAGTCAACTGGATCAAGAACGCCGCCAACGGCTTTGATCCCGAGCACAACACGGTGACCTGCGCCGACGGCGCGGCCTACGAGTACGACGTGCTGGTCGTGTGCCCGGGAATCCAACTCGACTGGGCTAGTACCGAGGGGCTCGTGGAGGCGCTGGGCCACGACGGGGTGTCATCGAACTACCGGTTCGATCTCGCGCCGCGGACATGGGACCTCATTCGCAACCTGCGTTCGGGCACAGCAGTTTTCACTGTTCCCTCCGGCGCGATCAAGTGCGCGGGAGCTCCGCAGAAGATCGCCTATCTGGCCGCTGACTACTGGCGATCGCAGGGAGTGCTCTCCGAGATCGACATCCATCTGGTGATGCCGGGGGCACGGCCCTTCGGCATTCCAGCGATTGCCGACAGCCTGGATGCGGTCATCGCCGACTACGGCATCACGTTGCACGCCAACTCCGAGGTGACCGCCGTGGACGCAGCATCGCGCAAAGTGAGCGTCACCAGCGTTGCCGCGGGTGGGACCGGCGCGATGCTGCCGTACGACATGTTGCACGTCGTGCCGAGGCAATCCGCACCGGACTGGATCAAGGCCAGCCCGCTATCGACCGGCGATGCATACGGCTACGTCGACATCGACAAGCGCACCCTGCAACAGGTGCGCTACCCGAATGTGTTCAGCCTCGGCGACGCGGGCTCATCGCCGAACTCGAAGACCGGAGCCGCCATTCGGAAACAGGCTCCCGTCGTCGTCGACAACGTCGATTCGTTCCTGAAGTGCCAGCCACTGCGCGCATCGTATGACGGCTACTCGTCGTGCCCGATCGTCACTTCATCGCACGCGGTGCTGCTGGCGGAGTTCGACTACGACTTCAACCTGGAGTCGTCGTTCCCAGTGCTCGACCCGACGACGCCGCACCGGTCGTACTGGTACCTCAAGAAATACGGGCTCCCCCTCATGTACTGGAATCTCATGCTCAAGGGACTCGTCTAGCAATTTAATTGCGGCACAACAAAAGGACATCATCATGGCCATCAAGAATCTATCCGCTGACGACTTCGAGAAGACTATCGCCGACAACTCCATCGTGCTGGTCGACTTTTGGGCATCGTGGTGCGGCCCGTGCCGGGCGTTCGCCCCGATCTTCGACCGTTCGGCTCAGTCGCGTCCGGAGGTCGTGCACGCGAAGGTTGACACCGAAGCCGAGCAGCAACTGGCCGCCACTCTGAAGATCAGTTCGATCCCGACGATCATGGCCTTCCGAGACGGCATACTCATCTACCGTCAGCCGGGCGCGATGCCCGGTGCAGCCCTCGAAGATCTCATCACCAGGGTCAACGAGCTCAACATGGCAGACGTACGCGCCAAGCTCGCTGCCGCGAGCGCTTGACCGAATCCGAATCCGAACCAGTCAAGGAGATCCCATGTGCTACCCCGCAGAATGTCCGAATTGCCACAGGACCGGCTGGGCCGGCTGCGGCGAGCACCTCGATGACGTGATGCAGTCGGTGCCCGCTGCGCAACGTTGCATATGCGTGCAGCATCCAGCACCCCGAGAAGGGAAATGAACATGTCACTGGCAATATCTGTCACACTGCGCGCACCATTTGAAGTAGCAATTGAGCGGACGCGAAAAGCCCTGTCTGATCAGGGATTCGGAGTTCTCACCGAGATCGACATGCAAACCACGCTAAAGGCCAAACTTGGTGAAGACATGGAGAGTTACGTCATTCTCGGGGCATGCAATCCGCCCCTTGCTCATCGAGCGGTCAATGTCGATCGGCACCTAGGGTTGTTGTTGCCGTGCAACGTCGTCGTACGGTCGGACCCGAATGACGACGGCGCGGTGATCATCGACGCAATTGATCCGGAGATCATGGTTCAGGTGGCCGACCAGCCGGGCCTGCGTGAGGTCGCTGACGAGGCGTCAACCAAGTTACGCGCTGCTATCGAAGCACTGTCGCAGACCGCGCGCGAGCAGTGAGCGTAGCCCCTGATATGCGGGATATTCGGGGGAGTGGACACTGATGACCACCGTAATCGCGCTTGCCCTCGGCGCCGTCATCGGAGTACTTCTGGGACTCCTCGGCGGTGGCGGGTCCATCCTTGCTGTTCCTGCGCTGGTCTACGTGCTGGGTCTGGGCATCCAGCAGGCCATTCCGATGTCGCTGATCGTGGTCGGTACTGCATCGGCGGTGGGCGCACTGCCCAAGATTCGTGTTCGACAGGTCCAGTGGCGGCTGGCCGCTATTTTCGCGCTCGCCGGCATTCCCGCCACCTTTGTCGGCACTGCCATCGGCAAACACCTGCCGCAGCCGGTCCTCCTGATCGGCTTCGCCGTGGTCATGGTGGTGGCCGGAATCCGAATGCTGCAGGACAACAAAGACACCGGCACCGCATGCAAAGTCGGCGACTCCGGCATCAACTGGCGCCGATGCGCCCCGAGGTCCATCCCCGCAGGGTTTCTCGTCGGTCTGCTCACTGGACTCTTCGGCGTCGGTGGCGGCTTCCTGATCATTCCAGCCCTGGTGCTGATGCTCGGCGTGGAGATGCCGATCGCAATCGGGACATCGTTGGTCATCATCGTCGCCAATTCGGCCGCCGGGGTCATCTCACACCTCAGTGCGGGCAGCATCGACTGGTCGGTCACGACCGCTTTCGTCGGCACCGCCGTCCTCGGTTCGCTGATTGCCGGTCACCTCGGCACCAAACTCGACACTCGACGGCTGCAACACTGGTTCGCTTACCTCGTCTTCGCAGCGGCGGTCTATGTCCTCATCGACACCGTCTTCATCGGCTAGAACCTCATCCCTCACAAGGTGTCGGCATTTGTCGCCGGCAGGACGATTCTTATTGTCTAAATGGTCTTTTCGTTCATAACCTGCTCGCGTTCGTAGTCATCGGTTGCCAAGTGCTCGTTGATTGGCGGGCCGGTCGTCAGATCCCAGTGATTATCGTCAGGATGCCCGGACAGCGGCGAGAAGGAAGGGGCGGTGGCAGCTTTCGCGATCAGGTGACGGTGCCGGCCGTGCCATCATTGCGAAGCGCGGGTTGCCCGGTCTCCTGCCATGCTGCCGTCCCGTCGACCACGTTGTAGACCGTAACCTCCGATGTCGCGAGTTTCGTTGCCGCCACACCTGATCGGTTGCCCGACCGGCACACCGCGACAACCGGCATGGCCGCGTCGAGGGTGTGCGCTTCGAGGTCGCGAAGTCTTACATGCACGGCGCCGGGAGCATGCCAGGCCGCCCACTCGTCATCTTCGCGAATGTCGAGCAGGAGGGCACCGGATCGTTCCATAAGCGCCTTCGCTCCTGCCGGATCGACTTCTTCCACGTCCATCACGACCTACCTTTCACTCGGATTCCATGGGCACGACGGGCGTGTCCGGTGACGCAGGGGCTACCGCGGCGACCTCGTTGCGCGGCCGGTAGGCGGGCCGCGAGCGGACCTTTAGCGGCCACCAGAACCAAGGTCCGAGCAGAGCTGCGATGGACGGTGTCATCAGTGTGCGCACGATCAAGGTGTCCAGCAGTAGGCCGATGCCGATGGTCACCCCGCCCTGTCCGACGTTGAGCAGGGCACCAGAGACCATGGACCCCATGGTGAAGGCGAACACAAGGCCGGCGGCGGTCACGACGCTGCCGGTGCTGCCCATGGACCGGATGATCCCGGTGTTGATGCCGGCGCCGATCTCCTCCCTGAAGCGGGATACGAGCAGCAGGTTGTAGTCACTGCCGACAGCCATCAGGATGATCACCGCGAAGGCGAGCACAATCCAGTTCAGCTCGATACCCACAACTCGTTCCCATACCAGCACCGACACGCCGAATGCGGCGCCGAGCGACATCACGATGGTGCCGACGATCACCAGCGACGCGACGAGCGCCCGGGTGATGATCAGCATGACCACGAAGATGAGTGTGAGCGCAGCGAACGCGGCGATCATGGTGTCGTATTTTGCACCCGACTGGATATCTCGGTACGTTGCGGCTGTGCCTGCCAGGCTCATGTCGGCCTTGGCAAGGGAGGTACCCTTGACCGCCTCGTGTGCGGCCACGAGTTCGTCGTCCACCGTCGAAATGCCCTGCTCGGTAGCTGGATCAACATCGTGGATGATGATCAGCCGCGCTGCCTTGCCGTCTGGGGATAGGAACAGCTTGAGTCCCTTTTGGAAGTCGGGGTTGGCGAACACTTCTGGCGGCAGATAAAAGTAGTCGTCGGCTTTGGATGCGTCGAAGGACTCACCCATCGCGGTGGCGGTATCGGTCATCTGCTGCATTTGGTCGATGAGCCCGCTGAAGCTGGTGTGGATGGTCTGCAGTGTCTGTTGCATAGTGGTCGCCGTCGCGATGATCGGCGGGAACTGCGCGACCAGCTGCGGAGTCAGCGCGTCGATGGTGTCCATACCGCTTGTCAGCTCGGTCATGTCCTTGAGCAGGGTGGACATGGTGTCACTGAGTCCATTGACACCATCGATGGCGTCGAACGCCGACCGGACACCCGAGCAGGCGGGAGTGTTTAAACAGTTTGGTTCCCAATAGAAGTAGTTGCGAATCGGACGAACCTCGTCATCGAAGTCGGCCAGATGATCGCGTATCGCATCGAGTGACGCTTTGAGTGTGTTGGCGTCGTCGACCCCGCGGTGAGTGGTGTCGACAGTGCGGTGAGTGGCGTCGGACAACTGCTGCATCAGGTTGTACATCTGGTCCATGGACGTGATCATCGCGCCCAATCGGTTAGACATCGTGCCGATATCGCCCACCCGCAGTTTCAGGAACTGCAGGTTCTGGGTGATGGGTACCGATTGCATGCTGACTTGATAGGGGATGGAACTGTGCGCGATCGGCGAGCCGAGCGGCCGGGTGATGCTCTGCACCGTGGCGATACCACGGATTCGGAAAAGCGACTTGGCAATCCGGTCGAGCACGATCATGTCGGTGGGATTACGCATATCATGATCGGATTCGACCATCAGGATGTCGGGGTTGAGGCGTGCTGCACTGAAATGCTTTTCGGCTGCGGCGTATCCGATGTTCGACGGGACGTCGTCGGGTAGGTAGTGGCGATCGTTATAGCTGGTTTTATAGCCGATCGTGGCAAGGATGCCGAGAATGATGACGGCAGTGGTCACGGCGAGGATCGGTTTCGGCCAGCGGACGGTCGCCGTACCGATCCGTCGCCACCCCTTGGTTTTCAACTTGCGCTTCGGGTCCAGCAGGCCGAACCGGCTGGCCACCACGACAATGGCCGGGGCGACGGTCAGTGACGCCGCGACGACCATGATCAAGGCGATCGCCGACGGAAAGGCCAGTGACTTGAAATAGGCCAGCCGCGTCAATCGAAGACACAACATGGCACCGGCGATGGTGAGCCCCGAGCCCAGGATCACATGGGCGACGCCGTGAAATGCGCTGTAGTAGGCGGATTCAGTGTCTTCTCCGTTCTGCCGAGCCTCCTGGTATCGGCCGACGAGAAAGATCGCGTAGTCAGTTCCGGCGGCGATCGCCAGGGCGGTCAGCAACGGAACTGAGAACGTCGAGAAGTCGATGATGCGGAAGTGGCCGAGCAAGGCGACCGCACCGCGTGCCGACCCCATCTCGATGCCGACGACGGCCAAGATGAGCAGCACTGTGCTGAGCGACCGGTACACCAACAGCAGCATGATCGTGATGACCACCATGGTGACCACGGTCATCTGGACCATGCTCTTGTCGCCGGTCTCGAGTGAGTCCGTGGTCAGGGGTGCGGGACCGGTGACGTAGACGTGCAGGTCAGCCGGTGGCGTTGTGCGGTCGACGATTCCACGCACCGCTTCCACTGACTCGTTCCCCAGGGTGCTGCCCTGATCGCCGGCCAGGTTGAGTTGGACGTAGGCGGCCTTACCATCACTGCTCTGCACCCCCGCGGCGGTGATCAGGTCGCCCCAGAAATTCTGGACATGCTCGACATGTTTGGCGTCGCGTTGGAAATTACTGATCAGTGTGTCGTAATACCGGTGCGCAGCGTCGCCGAGCGGTTGGTCGCTCGTGAGCACCACCATCGCGATGCTGTCGGAGGTGGACTCCTGGAACTTCGCGCCCATCTTCTTGGCGGCGATGACAGACGGTGCGTCCTGTGGTGACATCGACACCGCGTTGTGTTTGCTGACCGATTCGACCTGCGGGAGTAGCAGATTCAGGCCAGCGGTGATCGCGACCCAGATCACGATGATCGGGACTGCGGCCATCCGGATCGAGCGGGGGACGAACGAATGCGTGGCGTTGGCACTCATGCGGATTTGTCCAGACAGAAGGCTTGGGCGGCACGGCCCTCTGCATGCTGCTCGGCTACCACCTTGTCGTTGACAAGGATCCGGCAACCGAGAGATCCGCTATCGCCTTGGGCGACCACGTTGGCCAAGATCCCGGGATCGGTGGTGGCTATCGTCACCGACCAGGGCAGGTTCGTGAAACCCGCCTCCTGCGTCTTGCCTTTGGCATCGAGGTAGCTCACCCGTCCCGCGGTCGTTTGCGGCCCGACAATTTCGTAGGTCACCTGCTTGGTGTTGATCGGCGCGATGGCGTCTAGGTGCTCCGATCCCGCCACGAACGGCAGGTCGGAGTCGAAGAAGGTGCGTAGACGGCCCACCACAGCCGCACCGAGTAGGAGGGCTATCACGACCACCACGACCACCCAGAACTGTTGTAGCCAACCGAATGGCGACCGCATTTTCATCGTTGTGCCCTATCTCAGATGTACTGACAGATCCCATCGGACGAGGGGATGTCATCTCTGACTCAACATACCCATGGGGGTATTGACTGCCAAGTCGGAGGGGTCATTTGCGGACCAGGTAGATACCATAGGGGGTATGGTATAAAGAGAAGATGGGCGACCTGCCATCTCGGTACGACGCGGATCGGGCTGCACTCAGCTGGCGCCGCATTAAATGCGTTGGACTGTCATGGATTTACGGTGATCGCCGCCGGGCTGTGTGACTGCAGCGACCCTGTCAACGGGAGGGGGTGGTCCGACAGAAGTGTTGCCTGTGGCGCCGGAGTGGCTGTTCGTGAGCTTGGACTGAACCCCGATTCACATCGAACTTAAGGACCGACAATGTGTCGCGCTGTGAAATGCCGTGTTTGTGAGAAAACCACCTGGTCGGGCTGTGGGATGCACGTCGATGCCGTTAGGCGTGGCGTGCCGGCTGCTCAGTGGTGCGCCGGCCACTCGAATTCAGGCGGCGAGGCTGCAGCGGCGCGCCGGAGATGGTTCAGGCGAGCGAAGGGTCGGCAAAACAACGCGTGACGTCGGCGAACGCAGGCTGGCCACGGCAGAATCAGCCACCAGAAGCGCAGGGACTGTCGTTGCAACACGGGATAGATTGTGGTCGCGCGCCATTCATTGGGAGCAGTGCCGCTGACGTGCCATGGGGCATAGCCGAGAAGTTCGCCGCGATCTTGCCCCCGTAATGAGGGAGTGTGTCGGTGGGTTGATGTGCCCGGGAGGTGGGTGAGATCTGAACTCCGCCGGCGGTTTGGTAAGCCTTCGATTGCTAGCCGCGTCGGAATTCGGTGTATATCCTTTCGGCCGTGTCCAATCCGTCTCATCCGGCCGAACCCCACGTCGGCTCGGTGTCATCGAAGCTGAACTGGCTGCGTGCCGGCGTGCTCGGCGCAAACGATGGAATCGTTTCCACGGCCGGCATCGTTGTCGGGGTGGCAGCCGCCAGTGTGGAACGCGGGCCGATTCTCACCGCGGGCGTCGCTGGCCTAGTCGCGGGAGCGGTGTCAATGGCGTTGGGGGAGTACATCTCCGTGAGTACCCAGCGGGACACCGAAAAGGCGCTGTTGGACAAGGAACGTCGTGAGCTGAGCGACGATCCGGCGGCCGAATTCGACGAGCTTGCCGCATTGTATGAAGCAAAGGGTCTGTCGGTGGCCACCGCCCGTTCGGTGGCCGAGGAGTTGACCGATCACGATGCATTCGCTGCACACGTCGACGTCGAGCTGGGCATCGATCCTGAAGAGTTGACCAACCCCTGGCAGGCGGCGCTGTCCTCGGCGTTGTCGTTCACCGTCGGTGCCCTGTTGCCGTTGATCGCAATCCTCGTGCCTCCGACGGCGTGGAGAGTTCCGGTCACCGTCGTGGCGGTGCTGTTGGCACTGGTGATCACCGGGGTGGTGTCGGCCGGATTGGGCGCAGCGCCCAAGGGCCGCGCCGTACTCCGCAATGTCATCGGGGGTGTCCTGGCGTTGGCGATCACCTACGCGATCGGCCATCTGGTGGGCTCAGTAATCGATTGAGGCAGGCACCCCAAGGCGCCGCCGTCGAGGCGTCTGAGCTCGATCACACTGACAGCCAACAGGTTTCGATGGCTCTACCGAACGCTGCTGCTGACACCGCAGATCGCGGAGCGACCCGCTGGGGTCGTTGACGACAGTGTCAGTTCAGCGCGGTGGCTGAGTTCACGGGCGGTAACCGGGGACGACCAGGGCGTCGGGATAGTTCACGTAGTAGGAAAGACACACCGGCTGGTTTCTGCAGGCGATTATTGCCCCGGCGTCCGGTGCCGCGCCAACAACGCGATTCCCCCGCGCGGGTAGATTGCAGTTGACGACGTACGGATTCAGCGGAATCACTCCAGGCACACAAGACGATCCAGATCCAGATCCCGACGCCACCACGGCCGGCGGTGGTGCGGCGCCCGCTGCGGGACCAAGCGCCACGGTGGACGCAGTAGTGACAAGTCCAGCCAGCACGACAAGCCGGGCTCTGGAACTCAGTGTGACCATGGCCAACTCCGATCGTTGATAGCCGACCTGAGTCCGACGTTACGCCTGTCGGAGCGGCAAATCGGTGACGAAAATGTGTCGGAGTCTTTAGCCTGCCGCCGCAGCGCTACGCACGGACTACCAACGCCATGTTTCGCTACCTGGTACCCCAGTCGTATTGTTGCTTAACAAGTTTCAGGTAAACCAAGGTTTCGGTGGATATCACTCCCGGTACGGCTCGGATTTTTGTGTTGAGTAGGTCGAGCAGGTCGCCG
>NZ_JACKTY010000046.1 GCF_025822605.1 Mycolicibacterium komossense
CCACTGTGAGTTTGGCGGTGTGTTTGGCAGGAAATGCGTGGTGGGTTTCAGGCTCGGTTAGGAGGTGGTGGCGGCTTGTTGTTCGCGTTTGATTTCCAGGGCGATGTCGATGAGTTGGTCTTCCTGGCCGCCGATGAGTTTGCGTTGCCCGGCCCGGTGCAGCAGCTTGTGCGCGGGCACGTCATAACGCTCAGCTTGGCGGATGGCGTGTTTGAGGAAACTGGAATACACCCCCGAATAGCCCATCACCAACGCGTTACGATCCAGCAGACACTCCGCGGGCATCGCCGGGCGCACCACATCCTCAGCAGCATCAGCGATCTCGAAGAAATCGATCCCGGTCTTCACCCCGATCTTGTCGAACACCCCGATCATCGCCTCGACCGGCGCATTCCCCGCACCCGCACCAAACCGCCGGGTACTGCCATCGATCTGCTTAGCCCCCGCCCGCACCGCCTCCACCGAGTTCGCGACCCCCAGACCGAGGTTCTCATGCCCATGAAAACCCACCTGCGCATCCGCACCCAGCTCCGCGACCAGCGCCGCCACCCGATCGGCCACCCCTTCCAACACCAGGGCGCCGGCCGAATCCACCACATACACACACTGACAGCCCGCATCAGCCATGATCCGGGCCTGCGCGGCGAGCTTCTCCGGCGGAATCGTATGCGCCATCATCAAAAACCCCACGGTCTCCAACCCCAGCTCACGAGCCAACCCGAAATGCTGGATCGACACATCCGCCTCAGTGCAATGCGTCGCGATCCGACAAATCGAACCACCATTGTGCTGCGCTTCCTTGATGTCGTCCTTAGTCCCCAAACCCGGCAACATCAAAAACGCGATCTTCGAATTCGTGGCCGTCTGCGCGGCCAACTTGATCAACTCCTGCTCCGGGGTCTTGGAAAACCCGTAATTAAACGACGACCCACCCAGGCCGTCACCGTGAGTGACCTCGATGACCGGCACCCCCGCCGCATCCAACGCAGCCACGATGGACTGCACCTCGTCGGTGGTGAACTGATGACGCTTGTGATGAGACCCGTCCCGCAAAGACGTATCGGTCATCCGGACATCCCAGCTCGGGTCGAACCACACCTCTGCGCTCATGCTTGCGCACCTCCTGCGACTGCGAGTGACTCCTTGGCGATCTCCTCGCCGACCTTGGTGGCCGCCGCGGTCATGATGTCCAGATTTCCCGCGTAGGGCGGCAGGTAGTCGCCCGCCCCCTCGACCTCGACGAACACCGTCACCACGGCCTGCCCGCCCGAGTGCAGCGACGGCGGATCGAACTGCGGTTCGTTGAGCAACCGGTAGCCGGGCACGTAGGTCTGGACCTCGGCCGCCACGTCCTTGATGGACTGTGTGATGGCGTCCTGGTCGGCGTCCTCAGGAATGGCGCAGAAGATGGTGTCGCGCATGATCATCGGCGGATCAGCCGGGTTGAGGATGATGATCGCCTTACCCCGCTGAGCCCCCCCGATGGTGCGTACGCCCGCGCTGGTGGTCTTGGTGAACTCGTCGATGTTCGCGCGCGTCCCCGGCCCCGCCGAGGCACTGGACACCGATGCCACGATCTCGGCGTAAGGAACCTCGACCACCCTCGACACCGCGTAGACCATCGGAATGGTGGCCTGACCGCCGCAGGTGACCATGTTGACGTTCGGCGCATCCAGATGCTCACGCAGATTCGCCGGCGGAATCACCCCCGGCCCCACCGCCGCCGGCGTCAAATCGATCGCCCGGATACCCGCCTCGGCGTACCTCGGCGCCGCGTCCCGGTGCACATAGGCACTGGTCGCCTCGAACACCATGTCGGGCTTCTCGCCCAAGCCGAGCAGCCAGCCCACCCCCTCGTGGCTGGTTTCCAGACCGAGCTTGCGGGCCCGCGCCAGGCCTTCGCTCTGCGGGTCAATCCCGATCATCCAGCGCGGCTCAAGCCAGTCCGAACGCAGCAGCTTGTACAACAAATCAGTACTGATATTGCCCGACCCGACAATGGCCACCGAAGCCTTTTTCGGCATCTGTCATCTCCCTTATTCGAATGACAGCCGGACCGAACCCAGCCCAGCGAAGTCGGCGACGAAATCATCACCAGCACGAGCATCGATCGCCCGGGTACACGACCCCGGTAACACCACGTCACCGGCCTTTAATCGCACTCCGAAACTGTCCACTTTGCGCGCCAGCCACGCCACTGCGGTGACCGGATTTCCCAGCACCGCGTCACTGCGGCCTTCCGCCACGACCTCTCCGTTGCGGGTCAACACAGCGTCGATGTTCTGGATGTCGATGTCCTTCGGGGACACCCGTTCCTCGCCGAGCACCCATCCCGCTGACGAGGCATTATCGGCGATGGTGTCGCACAGTTTGATCTTCCAGTCCTTGATGCGGGTGTCGATGAGCTCGATCGACGGGGCGAACGCTGCCGTCGCCGCCAACACGTCGTCCTCGGTGCAACCGGCACCCGGCAAATCGTCGGCCAGGATGAAGCCAACCTCCACCTCCACCCGCGGGTACAGAAACATGCCCGCCAGCACCGGCTTGTCCTCGAACACCTCCATATCGGCCAGCAGGTGGCCGTAATCAGGCTCCTCAACACCCATCATCTTCTGCATGGCCTCGCTCGACAGGCCCACCTTGTGCCCCACCACCCGAGCACCCCCAGCAACCCGCGCACGGATATTGATCAACTGAATCTCATACGCATCCACCACATCAATACCCGGATAACCCGCAGTCAACGGATCCAACGGCACCCGGCTCCGCTCCGCCTCAACAAGGCTGGCGGCCAACTGAATCTCATACGCATCCACCACATCAATACCCGGATAACCCGCAGTCAACGGATCCAACGGCACCCGGCTCCGCTCCGCCTCAACAAGGCTGGCGGCGAGTTCTGCGCGCGTCTGGGAAGCGAGCATTTTTGTGAAGTCCCCTCGTTTCTTCGACCGGGGCAGTTGTTCCCAGGCCGGGCAATTCTATAACGTGTTCTACATGACGGAGCAGGAGTTCGATGTCGTGGTGGTTGGCAGCGGGGGCGCCGGCATGGTCGCTGCTCTTACTGCCGCTCACCAGGGACTATCCACAGTAGTCGTTGAGAAGGCCGCACACTACGGCGGTTCCACTGCGCGGTCCGGTGGCGGCGTGTGGATCCCGAACAACGAGATCCTCAAGCGTGACGGGGTCAAGGACACGCCTGAAGCAGCCGCGCAATACCTGCACGGGATCGTCGGCGACGTCGTCGAGCGGGAACGGATCGACACCTACCTCAAGCGGGCGCCGGAGATGCTGTCCTTCGTGTTGGCGCACTCGCCGCTGAAGATGTGCTGGGTGCCGAACTACTCCGACTACTACCCGGAGGCGCCTGGCGGCCGGGCCGGCGGCCGGTCGATCGAACCGCGGCCGTTCAACGCCAAGAAGCTCGGCGAGGACATGGCCGGGCTGGAGCCGCCGTACGGCAAGGTGCCACTCAATGTGGTTGTCATGCAGCAGGATTATGTGCGGCTCAACATGCTCAAGCGGCACCGCAAGGGCGTGCTGCGCAGCCTGAAGATCGGTGCCCGCACGATGTGGGGTAAAGCCACCGGCAAGGCTCTTGTCGGAATGGGCCGAGCCCTGATCGGTCCGCTGCGCATCGGCCTACGCGACGCCGGCGTGCCGGTGCTGCTCAACACCGCACTGACCGACCTCTATGTCGAAAACGGTGTAGTCCGCGGAGTGTACGTCCGCGACAGCACCGGGCCGGAATCGGCTGAGCCCCGGCTGATCAAGGCCCGGCGCGCAGTCATCCTGGGCAGCGGCGGGTTCGAGCACAACGAACAGATGCGGGTCAAGTACCAACGTGCTCCGATCACCACCGAATGGACCGTCGGCGCCGCGGCCAACACCGGAGACGGCATCGTGGCGGCCGAAAAGCTGGGCGCCGCACTGGAATTGATGGAGGATGCCTGGTGGGGACCGACGGTGCCGCTGGTCGGCGCGCCATGGTTCGCCCTGTCAGAGCGCAACTCTCCCGGGTCGATCATCGTCAACATGTCCGGCAAGCGGTTCATGAACGAATCGATGCCATACGTCGAGGCCTGCCACTGGATGTACGGCGGCAAATACGGCCAGGGGCCCGGCCCCGGTGAGAACGTGCCGGCCTGGCTGATCTTCGACCAGCAGTACCGCGACCGCTACATCTTCGCGGGACTCCAACCCGGACAGCGCATTCCGAAGAAATGGCTGGAGTCGGGCGTGGTGGTCAAGGCCAACTCCCTCGACGAGTTGGCCGAGCTGACCTCTTTGCCCGCGGCGGAGCTCGCCGAGACCGTGGCCCGGTTCAACGGCTTCGCTCGCACCGGGCGGGACGAGGATTTCCACCGCGGCGAGAGCGCCTACGACCGGTACTACGGCGACCCGACCAACAAGCCCAACCCGAACCTGGGCGAGGTGAGCCACGCGCCCTACTACGCGGCCAAGATGGTGCCGGGCGACCTCGGCACCAAGGGCGGCGTGCGCACCGACGTGCACGGGCGCGCGCTGCGCGATGACGGCTCGATCATCGAAGGCCTGTACGCCGCGGGCAACGTCAGCTCCCCGGTGATGGGACACACCTACCCGGGGCCCGGCGGTACGATCGGGCCCGCGATGGCCTTCGGCTACCTTGCCGCGCTGCACATCGCCGGATCACAAGAGGGACGAGCCTGACCTATGCCAATCGATCTCGATGTCGCACTGGGTGCCGAACTGGAGCCGACGGAGTTCAGCTGGACCAGCTCGGATATCCAGCTCTATCACCTGGGCCTCGGTGCGGGCGCGGATCCGCTGAGCCTGCGCGAGCTGCGCTACCTGACCGACAACACCCCGCAGGTGCTGCCGACCTTCGGCAATGTCGCGCAAAGCTTCCACATGACCGAGGCACCGACCGTGCAGTTCCCCGGTATAGACATCGAGCTGTCCAAGGTGCTGCACGCCAGCGAGGCGATCACCGTGCCCGGCCCGATTCCACCGTCCGGCACCGGCACCGCAGTCACCCGGTTCACCGAGATCTGGGACAAAGGCAAGGCCGCCGTCATCTGGTCCGAGACCACGGTGACCGCGCCAGACGGCACCCTGCTGTGGACGCAGAAGCGTTCGATCTTCGCCCGCGGCGAGGGTGGTTTCGGTGGCGATCGAGGGCCGTCGAGCACGTCATCCGTCCCCGATCGGGCCCCCGACCTCGAGTTCGACGTTCCTACGCTGCCGCAGCAGGCCCTGCTCTACCGGCTGTGCGGTGATCGCAACCCGCTGCATTCCGATCCCGAATTCGCCTCCGCCGCAGGCTTTCCGAAGCCGATCCTGCATGGACTGTGCACCTACGGCATGGCCTGCAAGGCACTGGTGGACGCGGCACTCGGCGGTGATGCCACCCGACTCGCCTCCTACGGGGCCCGGTTCGCCGGCGTCGTCTTCCCGGGCGAGACGCTGCGTGTCAGTGCGTGGAAGAGCGACAGCGGCTACACGGGCACCGTCACCGCCCCGTCCCGCGACGGTGCCATCGTGCTATCCGATCTGGAACTGACGCCCGCATAACGTTTGGCGTCTTTGCCCATCCCGTCATACCGAGCTGATAGTTTCGTTTGCGGCGGCGTCCCCGCTAACCGGGGGGATGTCGTCTAAACGGACGACCCAGGAGCACACAACCGTGAAGATCACCGCACTCGCAGCCTCGGCTCTGGCCGTCGGAGCCATCGGCATCATCAGCGCACCGATTGCCTCCGCAGATCCCGACGTCACGAACCTCGGCTCGCAGGCGAAGCTGGTCGACGGAAACATCGTGCAAGGCTGGACCGTGGCCAATCTGAGGCCAAGTTCGGACACCATCCCCTACCCCGTGCAGGGCGCACTGTGGGAAGCAACCGCCAACGACCAGGCCATCGCGGGCTCCGTGACACCGATCGTGTCGAACCTGAACGCCCGCGCCCGCAGCGGTGAGACCTACCGCGTGCTGTTCGGCGTCGCCACCCCACAGGGCGTCAACCCGGCGACCTTGGCCCAGGGCGAGCAGACCACCGGCAAGGTGTACTTCGACGTCACCGGTGATGCCCCCGACAGCGTCGTCTACAACGCCGGCGGTGCTGACCTGGCGGTATGGGTGCAACCAGCTCCCACTAGCCCGCCCCCGGGCTCCAGCCGGGGATGGACTCCTGCCACGAGCAACCCAGGCACCGCCGCACCAGCCGCGGCGACCCCTGCCCCCGGTACCCCGGCAGCTGCTGCCGTCGCGGGCGTGCCCGCCACTCCGGCGCCGGCGGGCAGCTCAGGCACCCCGCTGCCCGCGGGCAGCACCGGAACACCGATCGTGGAAGGCAGCCCCACCACTCCGGCGCCGGCCGCGGTGCCCGGCAGCACCGGAACACCCGTCGTCGAAGGCAGCCCGGCCACACCCGCTCCCGCGGCGGTACCCGGCAGCGCAGGCACTCCCGCCGTCGAAGGCGCCCCGGCCGTGGCACCGGCCGCGACAGGCAGCACCGGCACACCGGTCACCGGCGGTCCTGCGGCGACGCCCACCACCACCGTCCTCCCCGTACCGGGCGCCTGACCTTCCGGTCAGGAATGCATCGACCACCAGGCGTAGAGCTGATCGAGGTTGGGGTCCGGCGGATCTGAGCTGACGGCCGCCAGCAGCAGCTTGGCATCGTCGGTCCACGCCACCGTCGCATGCCCCTGCTGCAACCCACAGAACAGGGTGCCGCTGACCTGCTGTGGGGTGGCATTGCGTCGCCACGGCCCGGGCGACTGAAGGTTGCCGGGGCAGTTCACCATGGTCGTCGAGCTGACCACCCTGTCGAACATGGACTTCAGCGCGGTCGGGTCTGCCGCCAGGATATATGCCGCCTTGGGCGGTCCGCCGGCGTCGGTGTTACCGCCGCATTCCACCTGGGCCACGGCACCTTTCGGCGGATCGACCGGCGTGCACGAGTCGGCCGGATAGCCCTTGGGCAGCATGGCCATCAGCCGGGCTTCCGCGGCGGAGTCCCGCGCGGGTGTAGCCGTGGTTGTGCCGTCACCGTTCGACGCCTGGTCGTCGCCCCTGGACCCAACGGACCACACCACCACACCGACGAACAGAATCGCAAGCACCGCGGCGACGGCTGAGATGACCGCCTGTCGGTTCCGCCCTGACCGACGCGCACCGGTGGGGAAAGTGAAAGGGACACCCGATACCGGCGGCTCCTGTGGCGGCTCCTGTCGGGGCGCCGGTTGCTCCGGCGGCCGGGGGGTGGCGGCAGCCACCTTGCCCCAAACTCCTGGGTACGAGAGCAGGTGGGGCATCGGCTCCGTGTCGGCGTTTTCCAGCCAATCATCGGCAGCGGGATCCGAGGGTGGCACGCTCACAGACGTACCCCGGTACGACTGACAATCACGACTGGCAACTCCCCCGTTCCGCTCCGGTGCGTCCGGTACGAGGGTAGTAGGGGTCTAGGCTTTTGAGGTGCCCAAGACGGCAATCGGCCTCGTCGCACTCGCCATTGCATGCTGGGCACTGGCTTCGCGGTACCTTCCGGTCACCAACCACTTGGTCCTACTCTCGGCCGCGTTGTCGCCGTACCTCATGGTCGGCGCACCGGTGGCCGCGATCGTGTTGCTGCTCGCCGGGCGCTGGTGGCTTGTCACGATTGCCGTCGCGTCGACCGCGGCCATGCTCGCGGTCGAGCTTCCCCTTTACCTGTCATCGGATACCGCACAACCAGACGGCATAACGATTCGAGTGATGACGGCGAATCTTCGGTTGGGGCTGGCCGACGCGGGGCAATTCGTGAAATCGGCTGACGCGCAAGCGGATATCCTCGCAGTCCAAGAACTAACCCCCCGAGAGGTCGCCCGGCTGAATGACGCCGGACTGGACGCGACGTTCCGGTACCGCTGGCTCGATCCGCGACCCGGCGCGTCGGGCGGCGGCTTGTGGAGCAGGTTCCCGACGTATGACAACAAGCGCATCGGCGGATACACCATGGCACTCGTCAGCGGGCGAATACGGCTCGGCGACAGAGCAATCGACCCGACCGTGCTCGTCATGCATCTGCCGGGCCCGTGGCCCCAACCTATCGACGACTGGCGTCGTGACATCACCCGATTGCCGGCCACCTTGGATGAGACGGCCGCGGCGGCGTCCGGCGGCGCCGTGATCGCTGCGGGAGATCTCAACAGCACCAGTGACATGCGCACATTTCGCGCTCTGCTAGGTAGCGGCTATCGGGATGCGGCCGAACAATCCGGCGCCGGCATCAAGCCCACATTCCCGGCCGATTGGCCGCCACCGCCCTTCGTGGCCATCGATCATGTGCTGACCCGTAACTGCACCGCCACCTCGCTCCGTACGGTCACGATTCCCGGCTCGGATCATCTGGGTGTGGTCGTGTCCGTTGTGGTGTGACGTGATTATTCCAGCTGACAGACGAATCTCCTGCCGAGGGCCCGGGCGTACTGCTCATCGATGGCGTCCGCGCCGTACATGAAGTCGCCCGTCTTCGCCAGGATCGGGTGACAATCCCCGATGAGAGCGGCAAGGTGATCGTTGCGCAGGTAGAGCCAAGACCGATTCACGACGACGGCCGTGTAGTTCTCACGAAAATAGCCGAGGGCGTAGATACCGGACGCGGTAGACCACACGCTGTGTGTCTGGATGACATCCGGTGCCCTGGTCTCGATCACTTGTTCCAACGACGAATAGCCGTTGTGTGCGAGTTCGCTGTTGGTCAGCAAGCCGAGGTCCAGAATCGCCAACTGTCTGCAGCAGAGGCCGGAGCCGCCCACATCAGGCATCAACACGGTGACTGTGGGCAGGCCAAGTCGCACCCGTAATTCGTCAACCGCCTGCCCTGTCGCTCGGATAGCCGCCGGCGTCACGTGATCGAAGCGTTCGGGATGCCAACGTAGAGCAAGCCCCTGCAGCCCCAAACCTGCAACGGTGAGAACAAGCAAAGCCGCGATTGCAGTCGCCAGGCGCCACGGTACTTCGAGTGCCGGCATGGCCACGGGTAGTCCATAGACCACAAGAACCACCATCAACGGTAGGACTGACTGCTCCATCCGCCCGAGATAGCCCCAGTTCGGACCGATGGCCAGATTGAAACCGGCCACCGCAACGACGTAGCCAAGGATGAATCCGACGGCAGGTTGCCGACACCGTGCGATGAACAGCGCCCACCACATGCGCCGGTGCGGAAGGCGAGTACCCGCGAGCGCGACCACGGCCAGGATCACAGCGGGGGCCATGACGAAGATCAGTTCTTCGACGACGTATTTGGACCCCAGTAATTGCTCACCGATTGAGCCGCCCTTGGGATATGGGGCCCACCTCTTGGCGAGCATCGTGTTCGGCACGGCTGAGCCGAACACGCTCAACCGCACTGCGGTGATGACGATCAATGACGACAGGGCACCGCCTGCGATTGCGCCCGCGCGGCGATAGTCACGACTCAGCATGGCGAACGTTCCAGCCGCGACAAGGAGATAGGCCCCCGCCTCGAATCGGACCCAGGGCGCCACCGCGCCCAATGAGATCAACGCGACGGGATGAAGCTGCCGCCGCCCGATCACCCAGACCATCGACAGCGCAAGCGCCGACAGCACCGTCATCTCCATCCCGTTGGCTGTCTCGCTGAGGAAGGCTGCGGAGACAAAGACGACGAAACTCAAAGCCATTGCAGCACGCCTCAATACCACGCGTAACAGTCGAAACAAGATAACTGCACCCACTGCACTGAAAACAGCGGACCAGAGTTGGCTGGCGGCGATCATGCCGTCGAAATCGAGTGGCACCAGGCTGTCGGTCGCTGCCAGGAGAGCAAACCAGAAGAGGCTGGAAAAGCCCTCGACGACCTCGCTGAACGGCGTCAGCGAAATCTTGCCCGTATCAGCGAAGGTTCTGGCGAACGCGGCGGTGATGGAACCGTCATCCCAGCCACGGTTCCCGACAGCGATGACCATCAGCACATGAGCAATGAGGACTGCGACGAACAGCGTGCATGCACCTGCCCTTGTGGGCGTGAGTAATTGAGTCACCCTCCGGGGGCGACGTTGCTCTCGCATCACTGTTCGAGCCATCGTATTAGTCCCGAGTGCGGACTTCGTTATCCTGCGTAACAACAGGATTCGCCAGGCTACGTTGTGGAATGCCAGATTTGAGAGCCCTGAAAAGAAGGACGTTGACAAGCAGCAAAGCGAGAGGCACTGCAATGGCAATGGCAATGGCAATGGCAATGGCAATGGCAAACGCGGTCATAGCGACGCGGCCTTTTTCTCATCGTCGAATCGACGGCTGGGTTTGGCCGCGTGCCGCGGGCCGCCTTGCGCACCGACGACCTTCGACCTCCTCCCCGGAAAACTGCCGCGACTCCAGGGCACGCACTCGAGCTCGCTGTAGAGATAGTCGATCTGCTCGGGTTCCAAACTGGCGCTGCGGAGCAGCTTGGGCCAGTCGTCGAGCCTGAAGGACAGGCGAGGCCGGTGCTCGATGATCCGCAGCTCAGCCATGGTGGCCACCAATCGGTGCCGAACCAGCAGGTGCCGGCCCAACTGGGGCAGGGCTAGCCGGAACAGGCCGGGGTTGCTGACGTGGAGCACTACCGCAAATACCGGCACATCCCGGTACTTGAACTCCCGGTACATCACAAAGCAGTGCTCCCCACGGCGAATCAGTACGAGATGTTGCGCCGCAAGGGATCCGACGTGATCAAGATAGATCTTCAACTCCGACCCGGTCAGCGTTCTCTCGATAACCTCCGGCTTCGCGCTGATCCTGGTCCGGCGCGGTACGCTGGGCCACGGCATGTTGGGGATCAGCGCCGCCGACGTATCAAGGAAGTGAAACTTCAGCCAGGGCAAGATTTCCTGCGAGCCACGGTCGGGCGATAATACCGTGAAGTGAAAGTCGCTCTGCGCCAGCAGGGCTGAGAGCAACGATATGCTCCTGGACCGGTACGCCGGTAGCACACACCACGATCCCAGATTGCAGAACCGCTCCACCCGTCCGGCGATCAGCCGCTCGGAGTAGAGCGCCAACAAAGTCCCGACGACGCGCTGCCCGTCGCGCAGCATGAAGCCGTGGTTCGGCGCCTCTCCCCTCCACGGCACCGTGGAACATGCCATCTCCCAAGGCACGCTGTCATTCAGATTGGTGCGCAGGAAGTCCGCCACAGCGCCGACATCCGCGCCGGTGATGGGAGCCAACTCGACGGTCACCTCACGAGCCCTTCCGGCGCAACCGAACGTGTGCCGCCCGGACCGCGGCAATTCGCTCGCCACCACGCCTGACCTGCCGCCGGTAGACTATCGATCGGGTCGTAGAAGGGGTAGACGCGGCTCAGCGCATCGACATCTGTTGCCTCCAAACCTGTTCGGTAGTTCTTACTCCAGTATGAGATGCCGCGAGTCCGGTCATAGCGCGCGACCTGATGGACCCATCGCTTGCCTACGTAGGGAACATCGCACACCAGTCGTGGCGTCGCGAAGCCGGGCAGATAGCCCATGATGGCCAATTGCAACTCCTGGGCCTCCCACAGCGCGATCCGCCAATGCTCGGCGGACGGGATCATGTCGCACATGTAGAAGTAGTACGGCAGGATACTCGCTTCACCCTGTAGCGCGAAGCACAGATCGAGCAGGTCGTCGGCGGTAGCGTTCACCCCGCGCATCAACACCCCCTGGTTGCGAATGTCATGTAGCCCTGCGTCCAGCAGGGCCCTCGTGGCGGCCGCGACCATGGGCGTCACCGACTGCACGTGGTTGATGTGGGTGTGCAGCGCCAGGTTGACCCCACGGCTGGATGCGGTCTGCGCGACACGGCTCACTCCGTCGATCACGTCTGGCTGCAGCCAGTGTTGCGGCAGGGCGGCCAGGGCTTTGGTCGCCAACCGGATATCACGGATGGAGTCGATTTCCAGCAGTCGCAGGAGAAACGATTCCAATCGTCGCCAGGGAACGTTGGCCACATCACCGCCGGACACCACGACATCACGCACCGTGGGGTTGGTACGCAGGTAGTCCAACATTCGCTCCTGCCGCTCGGCGGGCTGCAGTGCCAGCCTGGCCTTGTTGACCGTCGGTGTGGAATTTCCGACGAGATCCATCCGAGTGCAGTGCCCGCAATACTGGGGGCAGGTCGACAGCAGTTCGGCGAGCACCTTGGTCGGATACCGATGGGTCAGTCCCTCCACCACCCACATGTCGCTCTCGTGCAGCGAATCTCGCTCAGCAAACGGATGCGAACACCATTCCTGTTCACGGTCACTGAGTACGGGCAGCATGTATCGGCGGATCGGATCGGCATAGAAGGCATCGGCGAGCCCGTGCCGATTCGGTTCGTGATGCGGCGCAATAGTGTTCAGCATCTGCGGCGGCAGCAGCATCGACATGGTGGCCCGCTGCTGTTGATCTGCGGTCAGGTCGGCGTAGAACCGCTCTTCGAGCAGCTCCCCTACCACCGCCCGCAGCTGACCGACGTTCTTGACCGAGTGTGCCCGCTGCCATTGGGGATCTCGCCACTCCGATTCGGTCACCGTCGCCCAGCCGGGATATCGCCGCCAATCCGGTTCGGACAACGTCGTGCGTACATAGCGATACGGCTGCTCGGTGACGGCGGTAAAGCCGGAAGTGGCAGACTCGGCGAGCTCATCGACTAATGTCATGCGTCATAACCTTTCTGGTATCGGCGACCAGTTCGGCGCCGCGGATCAATTCACTGGCTACCCGTCGGCCTGATCTGATCGCGCCCTCCATCAACCCGAAGAACTCCAGGCTGGTTTCGGTGCCTGCCCAGTGGACCCGACCATGCGGTTCGGTCAGTGTCGGCCCCAGACGCAACCAGTCACCGGGGCCGAACAATGCGGCGTAACACCCTCGGCTGTATTCGTCAGCCAGCCAGTCGGTGACCGAGTATCCGGTCGGCGGCGGCAGGGTCGGAAAGAGCCGACTGATTTGGGATATAGCTGCGACGCGCTGCTCGTTCGGCGATAACACACTGAACGCCGATGCTGCTGCGCCGGTGACGAATCCGGTCAGAATTCCTGCCGATTCGTCCGGCGGGGAATCATCGACC
Organism: Mycolicibacterium komossense; assembly: GCF_025822605.1. Classification (GTDB taxonomy): domain Bacteria; phylum Actinomycetota; class Actinomycetes; order Mycobacteriales; family Mycobacteriaceae; genus Mycobacterium; species Mycobacterium komossense. The sequence goes on from NZ_JACKTY010000046.1 coordinate 13,067, forward strand.
GTGGAGAGCAAGGGCCCCTGGTCGCTCACCGACCACCCGGACAACCCCTGCGCACGCCAGATCGGAGCCGGATAACTCAGATGCACCTTGATCGCGCACCCTCGGCCCGTGGCCCCCGTGGCCCGCGGCACCCGCAGTCCGGGTCGGAAATCGATGCCTTGCGCCAGCAACGGCGGTATGGCAGCGACGACCTGGTCGGCTCGATACTCTGAGCTGACGCCATCGCCGGGCGAAACACACTGCACCACAACCTCGTCGACGTCCTGCTTGATCGCGCAGACCCGAACGCCCAACTGCACCCGATCCCCGAGCCGGTCCGCCAGGGCCAGACAGAGCAGGTGTGCACCACCGTCGATCCGCCATTGCTGAGCGCCGCCCTCGAAAGCATTGAGGTACCGGATCCCGCCGCCAGAGCGTAGGTAGAAGGCCATGTGCAGAACGGAAATCTCTGCGGGGTCGGCGGCCATCATCTCGCCGAGGAACAGGGGGCAGAAAATACGCGCGTCCGGATGCTCGACCTCGTCCTCCAGCCACCGCGCGACCGTCAGCCGGTCGAGACGGCTCGCGTCCTGGCTCTGCCACGGAGCATCGGGCCGTACCTGAGTGACCAACCCTTCGAGCCGGTCGAACAGATCGCCGAGCGCAACCACGTCCAGTGGGGGTAGCCGGCTCGCGCTGGTCCTGCGCTGATCGGACACCAGGAAAGTGCTGCCCCCGACCATGTCGGTAGCGACCAAATCCAGCCCGTACTCTTCGATCATCGCGAGTAGCTCGGTGTGCCGCGCCCCCAGATAGGCGGCGCCCGCGTCCGCCATGACGCTCGTCGATATCGGAACACCATGCATTCGGCCGCCGACCCGATCCCGGGCTTCGAGCACCTTGACCTCCGCGCCCGCCGCCATAAGATCGACCGCGGCGGTCAAACCGGCCAGCCCGGCGCCGACGACAACAACGCGCATACCGGTGCCGGTCATAACTTCGCACCCGCGACTCTATCGAACAGTCCCTCAGGAGAGGGCTTTTCGAGGAAGTCGTCGTACATCAACTCGATGCCGAAATCGCGCGCGATTGCGCTGAGGACCCGCGTGGCCAGTAGCGAGTCGCCGCCGAGGTCGAAGAAATCGGAGTTCGGTTCCACCTCGTCTGTGTCAAGTATCCTTCGGAAAATGTGGACCATATGGTCGGGGCTCATCGGTCTGCTCCTTTGTTGTCGTGTTCTGCAGCGGCGCGACGGGTTCCCGTCCGGTCAAGTTTCCCGCTGGCCGTGTAGGCCAGACGAGATACGAATTGGACTCTGGCAGGGACGAATTGAATCGGTAGACGGCTCCGGACATACTCCTTGAGATCGGCCGTACTGACGATGCCGGACAGCGCCACGTACGCCACCAGCACGGTCCGCCCGAGTCGTCTTTCGCCGACTACGACAGCGCCCGAGACCGCGGGGTGAGAATTGAGCTGCGCCTCTACTTCGGCCGGATGCACACGCACACCAGCGACTTTCACCTGCTCATCGGTGCGTCCGCGGGAGTACAGCAACTGATTCTGGCCCCGGCTGACGATATCGCCGGTCCGGAACCAGCGGACCGGTCCCGAGCCGTCATCGACGAAGGGGAATCCTCTGGCAGTGAGCTCGGGGAGCCCGAGGTAGCCGGTAGCCAGCGCAGGCCCAGAGATCCACAGTTCACCCTCAGCGGTGACGTGATCACGTACGTGGGGTAATGGACGCCCCAGTGAAATCTCGGAGGTGCGGGACTCAAACTCTGGCTCGGTATCGGGACCGGTCAGCTGCACCGCGTGAGTCACCATCGTTGTTTCGGTGCACCCGTACGTGTTCAGCAGCCTGGCGTGCCCGGTAACGAGATCTCTCCACTGCCCCAATCGAGTCGGATCGATCCGCTCACCCCCGATAACCACAAGTCGCACACAGTCCGGCAGGGCCATCTGCTCCTCGTCCAGGAACAGCACCAATTCGTGCCAGAATGCGGTTGGCAGGTCGAGCACGGTGATCTTTCGCTCCGCCAGCATGCGGACAAACAGCGGCAGCGACCCGCAGTGCGCCACATCGTCGAAAACCATTGTGGCCCCTGCGGTCAGTGCGGGAAGCATCTCCTCGAGGCAAGTGTCCCAACCGAGCGAGGCGAATTGGAGCACTCGATCCTCCGGAGTGAGCGCAAACAGCTCCCGCAGTGCGCGCACAGTGACAGTCAGGGCGAGTCGCGAGACCGCCACCGGCTTCGGGTTGCCGGTCGACCCGGAAGTGCAGAGAACGTATGCCGCATCCGTTGGTTGGCAAGTACTTTCCCAGATGCCGTCGTCCGCTAGTGGGTTGTCCCCGTCGAGTGTCTCGATTCGTACGTTCGTAGGCGCACAGAGACCTGGGGCCACCGCGTACAGCCGGTCCAGGGCCAGTACAGCTGTCAGGTCCTGCTTCCTCGCGTCCGGAAAGGCGGCGTCGATAGGACAGTAGGCGGCTCCGGCTTGCAGTATCCCGAGAAGGTGTTCCACCACCGCCGGCGTGTGAGTGACCAATGCACCGATCAGGCGTGGCGATCCGCCGAAGCCCCGAGCTCGATAGCGGGATGCGGTGAGCCGGACGCGATTCGCCAGCTGGCGGTAGGTGATCACGATGTCGCCGTGCATCACAGCCGGACGATCTGGCCAGTTGCGAGCCGCGGCAGCGAAGTCCATTACCACGTCATCGGTTTCGGGGATTGTCTTCACATCGGCTCCCAGCGAAACCAGTCGACCAGCATGGTCGCCGGCAGTGGGGTCGAGTTGTCGGGTGGGCCGGCCCAGTCGCCCCCGACCGCCAGGTTCAAGATGGCGTACATCGGTCGGTTGAAAATCCACCGAGCCTCTGCCGGAAGGGAATCCGGCGTGAAGGTGCCAATCGTCATATCATCGATGCCGATAGTGATGGCGTCGGGCACATGTTTCACCCAGTACTCGTGAAAGGCGGTCGACAAGTCGGGTATGGGGCCACTGAAGGCAACCTGATAGGTGCCCGAGTTGCCGTTGTTCGGGCCATGGATGGTCGAGTGATATGTGTTGGCATTGCTCACGAGTTCGATCACGTCTATTTCGCCGGAGTTCGGCCAGGGCGTCGTGTCCTCGTCCGCTCCGACCAGCCAGAACGCCGGCCAAAGGCCCTGTCCCGACGGCATCTTGATACGTGCAGTGATCTTCCCGTACCCCAGGCTCAGTTTGTTCTTCGTCTGAACCCGTCCCGATTCGAAGCCGTGTTCGGTCTCGACGGCACGAATGGCGAGGTTGCCCTGACCGTCGAGGACAGCATCGGCGGCCCGGTAGGTTTCGATGCCGGAATCCCAGTCACCCCCGGTGACGTTGCTCCACCACCCCGGATTCGGGGCGGCCCCGGCAGGCCCGTTGAAATCATCGAAAACCGCGGTAGACGCCGATGCGCAACCGGTGGGGAATATCGCCCCTACAGCGAAATGAGCTGCAGTGATGACACATAAAACGCGGGCGCGCAGACTGCGGCGGGTCGCCTTTCCATCCTCACCCATGATTGAGCACCCACTTCGCGGCCCTACGGGCACGGCGCACGGGTGCCCAGGCCGCCGTCAGCGCACGTTCTCGTCGCAACATCCGGCCATCGGGACCTGCGACGATCGCCTCGAACGCAGCCTGATCGGTCGCGCGACTGATGGTCAAACGCGGCAGCATGAAGAGGTCATCTGAATGGGTTGCCCGAACATTGCCGACTACTGCTGCGCAGGAGTAGCCAGCCGCCCTTGTGGCGAGTCGTACCCGCGCGCTCGAGTATCCGTAGGGATAGGCAAGTGCTTGGACCGCGGCGCCGATCCCGTCCTCGAGCATCGCGCGGCTGTGCCGAAGCTCGCCGCACAGTGCGGCGTTATCGAGCTGATCCAATTCGGGGTGGCTGTGACTGTGGGCTCCGATCTCGATGCCCGCGGCGGCCATCGTGCGAATCTGGGTCCAGTTCAGCATCTCCCCTAGCGGCGTACCCGAGGCGTCCCGGCCGGCATCGGAGATCCAACCCGTCGTGACGAAAACCGTTGCAGGCAAACCGTAGTTCCGAAGAAGTGGCCATGCATCCTTGGCTACACCGGCGTATCCGTCGTCGAAGGTGAGGACCACTGGACGTTCCGGTAGCTCCACGCCGGTCCGAAATGCCTCGCCCAGTTGCGCAAAGGTCATCCCGGTGAAGCCTTCCCTGGCGAGGAAGGCCAGCTGCCCCTCGATTGCTCGCGGTGTCACAGAAAGCCGGCGGGTCGCCGGGGGCGGGCACTCCGCCACATCGTGGTACATGAGGATCAGGGCAGACCGGCTCGTCACTCGACGCCTCACATCTTGGCTGTGGGAGATCGGCACAATGAGGCCACCTACGGGCGGGGTTTCGTTATCGGAAGGCATCGCACGCCCCGATCCGACACTGCGTGTCTGCCGCGGAACTGAGTTGATGGGCCATTGCCGCCTCGTGTGCTGAAAAGCCGATCGCGGTCCCGACAGCCAGGGTGACCGTCGCGGTGGCAACGAACCGCGTCCAGCGAAATCGCGCAAGGCCACTCTTCAGGAGGTACCCGGCCCATCGCGGATTCGCCATCAACATGACCACCGCCGCCGAGATAAAGAACATCGGTCCTACCCAGATCCCGGCCAGAAGCATCAGGATCGACGCGATGCACAGCGCTGCCAGCGCGCACACATAGGTCAATGATGCTCCTGCAGCCTTGTATATCGATCTCACGAATCTCATACTGTTGCATCCGATTTCGGAGGGCCGGAGAAGCGCGAGCACGCCGCCCAGCAATAGTCCGAGTAGCACCTGCGCTGGGCTGCCGATCGTCGGAGTCTGTCCACCAACCCACCCGTTCCGTTGCTCCGCGATTCCGAGCTCGCTCAAGTCGTAGATGGAAACCGGTCCATGCCGGTAGACTTCGTGAATTCCTGGCACGCTGTCGAACTTCGCCAATGCGGCTCGAGTGATCGCCAGCGGCGGTGATCTCTCATCGAAATATCCACTGACATAAGGTGGTTGGTCGGCGATTCGCCGATCGACATAGAGGTAGCGCAGGCGCAGGTCACGCACGGTATCCGTCTGCGCCTGACCCCAGGATTCCTCCCGGTACAGCGCCGGCCCCACGTCCTTGATGATCGGCCACAGGCCGGCCCCGCTGGCCAGCAGTGTCGAAGTGACTCGGTCGGAGCCGATACGACTTCCAGGTGGCAGCCGATCGTGTGCCCAGCGCGTCGCCGCGAGCGCTTCAGCGTCAATCGATCGCCCATCGGCGCCGGGGAGATATCCACCGGGTAGCCGTGCCCAGTCGGACCCACTACCCAACAGGTAGCCGCCGAGGAAGACTGCCGTGGCGAGCGCCACGGCGAACAGCCGAACGGGCGTGGCACAACGCGCACGCAGGTCTTTCTTCGTCGAGGTCAGCCGCTCTGCATGGGTGTGCCGTCCCGATCGGTAGTTCACTCCGGCCGCCGCAATGAGCAAACTGAACGGCAGAAACAGAAATGAACTGGCGCGATCACCGATCTCGCCGAGACTGGGCATCACCCGGGCGGCGAACAGCACCGGAATTGCCGTCACCATGATCAGGAGCAATGTTGGCGGGCCCCAGCGGAGAGTGTCCCACTCCGCGTCATCGGCACCACCATGCCTGCCTCCGAGTGTCGCCGGGAGTTCTGGGCAGGCAGACCGTTTACGTCCGCTGCGCCTCGCAGCCAAAGTGCCGCGTAGATAAGGGAGAATTGGCCGGATACGAATGAAGATCAGCCATGCCACCGCAGAGGTAACAGCAATGGCGTAGTACACGAGCAGGCCCCGCTGCCACAGGGGCTTCACCTCCCTGCTCGTCTCCGTGAACAACTCCCGATTACCTGCGCCGTGGAGCTGCGAGGTCACGTCGTCGATCATCGGTCCGAAGTAATCGCGAAGTAGTGACCACTGGATCGCCGCCCAGATTACGCCGGCAAGCAAAGCCACCACCGCCCCGCAGAATACGCGGCGGCGTGACCGAGAGTGGCGCTCGGCGAGAGTCCAGATCACCAGGAATGTCGCAGTGAGCCAGCTGGTCAGGTGATGGGTCACTGCGACGGCGAGCAGACAGATGGTGGCACCACAAAACAGTGGAACCGGGTTCTGTGCCCAGCGAGCGCGGGCGATGAAGGCCACCGCGGCCAATGCCAGCGGCAAAGACAGTGTCTGATAAGAGAACTGGGAGTTGAAAAAGACGAATTGGGGCGAAACGGAGTACGCCGCAACGGCCAGTCCTCCTGCCCGGGGACTCCCGGTGACATGTTCGACGGCGGCACAGAGCGCCAGGACCAATGCCAGCCGTGCCAGGAGCACGACGGCCGTCGCCGCGGCCATCGTTGGCAGGCCGAATTCATGAAAGAGCGCCGTGAGAGATTCCAGCGCCGGGTACCGCGAGCTGACTGCCAGAATCGGATGGGGCTGAAACAGGCCGTGCGAGGACTCGATATCGTTCAGCGTCCGCATGTGCAGCTGTTCGTCATAGCCCCTGAACAGAAGGGGATCATTCATCCGCCATTGCAGGGCCGTCGTGATCCCGAGGCATACGACCGCGGCATTTCGCAGAGACCGGTCCAGCCGCGTGTGGGTCAGTGCCCACACCGCACTTGCGAAGGTGAGCCCTAACCCGAAACAGGACAACACGTTTCCGAATGCGCTTGCACCGTGCCAGGCGAAGCTCACCGAGATCACCTGCAGAATCACGGCGATTGCCTGGACGGCGAGCAACACCCAGACGGCCTGGCCCGTCCCTCCTTGCATTCGTGACGCACCGATGGTGTCCGTGCCGAACGACGCGTCGTCGGCCACCACGCACGTCATCTGAGACCGGCATCGATCGAGGGGCCGACGACGTGGAGAGTCACGGTCAAGGGCAGATCGGCGACACCGTCCCGCTCAGACTCCAACGGTCTGGGTCTATCGAGATTGATAGGGGCGGAGGTGAACCCGGGCGAGAACGCCGGCTCCGCTGCGCGATGGCTACGTGATGTGCATCGAATCCGCACGTAGCGGAAGTTGACCATACGTTGGAAGTGCCGCACTCCGTTTGTCTGCGCACCCGGCGGTGAGGTGTCCAGCAGCCAGTGCACTCCCCGCTTGGAGAGTTCCGAGACGAGGGCCTGCGTGGCCAGGTATCGGCTCAGCGAGTGAGCGTCACCAGTTCCGAGAGTGCGGAAGTAGCGCAGTGTGGCGAGCTCGCCGTCGATCGGGATCACCGCCAGCAGAAGCGATTTCCCTGCGCAGTCCTCGGCCACCATCCAGAGGTCGTGCAGCAGCAGGTCGTCATTGTGCGGCGTCGGCACCCGGTACCGCTCGTCGCGATGGGTCTGTTGGGCGAACGTCGCCAACGCCAACAAGTCCTCGCGCTCAGCTGCGCGCACCAGGCGGCAGGAGATTCCGCTTCGCTCGGCGGCACGGATCTTGCGCCGCAACGTCTGCGCATGTGCACCTGAGGTGTACGTGGATGCGTCGTCCGGTATGGCCAATGCCGCCGTTCCCCACCACCGGGCCGGCGTCGCCAACGGCCCGGCGATCTTCAGGACCTCCCGCACTGCACGCCCGCCGGCCCGAACGGACGGACGAGCGGTGCGCAGGACCGGAAGATCCTGCAGGTCGAGGACTGCACACAGGACATCTATCGGGTTGCGCAGGACATAGCGAATCCCGCCACGGCCGGCGTCGACGTAGGCATTCCAAAATGCCGCCAGCGCCCGGTCCGCCTGGACTGCGGCGTTATGGTCAGATTGCGTTGCCGTCGTCGTCGTTTCACGCATACCTCTGAGCAACGCCGGGAGCGCGATCAGCGCACATCCCGCTGACATCGTCAGCCACCCGACGCACAACGCCGCCGGGCTGTCCAACACGCTGCCCGCGATCGCACCGATCAACTCTGCTGCGGTCCACAGTGCCATCGTCACCGCACCGGCCATCCGCCTGCCTTGGAGCCGGCGCAGCACGGCAAAATGGTCCTTGATCACCAGAATCGGACCGGCGGCCAGTAGCAGCAACAACAGCGGAAACGATTGCTGCGCATATACCGGCCCGAACAACCCCAGCAGAGGCTGACCGACGACCGCGGCACCGCCGATAAGGCCCAGGGCTAGCACCATCCCGAGGATGATGGTGCTACGTGCCTTTCGGCCGAACTTGCCAAGATCGTCGACTGTCGCAAAGAGGGCGATCGTCAAGAAATAGGGAACGGCAAGTGCCGTATCGGCCACCAGTCGGGCCTGTGAGAAATACGCCGTCTCTTCCGCCGACATCGTCAACGCGACCACTACGGGGAGCAGCAGGCTGCCCGACACCATGGCCAAGGTGAGGCCGTGGTGGCCGACGGCCGCGGCCCAGCAGTCGCGAACCAAGAGCCATCGTTCCCGGTTCGTTACGCCGGAGCGTGGCAGCACATGGCTCCGTAGCCGGCTGACGAGCAGCGAGACGCCCAGTCCGACCATCCAGGAAACGAGAATGACCTCCCCGCTTCTGAAGCCGAAAGCCAAGGCGCCACAGAGGAACCCGATGCGAACGAAGGACGCGATCAGATTGCGGCGCAGCTGGACACCGCTCGCGCCCATCCCGATCACCGCCTGATCGAAGGCTGCGCACGTCGACGCGATTACCGTCGCCACGACCAGTAACAGCAAGGTGCGCAAAGACAGTCCCCCCAGGACGCCATCGAGATGTGCGAACCCGGACACCACCAGCCACGCCGCCGCGACAAACGCACCACCCGTTGCGGCGATGGCCAATCCGGTGCTGAACAGCGGCCACCGATCGACTACCTCCACCGATTTGAAGCGCTCGAGCAGCAGTGTGCCGACACCGAGCAACCCCAACATCGACAGCAGAGTCATGGCCGCCACAAGCGCAGCTCCGAGCCCGACTTGTTCGGGAGACAATGTGCGTGCGGCAACCATCCAGAAGACGAGGCCCGCTACGGCCCCGCTGGCGTGTGACCCCACCAGCGAGCCGAACACCCCCAACAGTCCGCTGGGCCGGGCCCGAAGTCTAGCCAGCACGAGCCGCCACCTCCGGACTGACTTCTGCAATAGCGCCTGCGTACATCCGCTCTATTCGATCGACGACCGCACTGACGGTGAATTCCCGCACCCGATTACGGCCGGCGACTCCGAATGCCTTGGCTGTCTGAGAATTACTCAGTATCGCGTTTATCGCGTGCGCGAGCGCCGGGATGTCACCAGGCGGCACCAGGAGTCCGGTAACACCGTCGACGACCATGTCGCGGATCCCTCCGGAGGCTGCGGCAACGACGGGGCGACCCGCCGCCATCGCCTCGAGCACAACGGTCGGGCAGGGATCAGACCACACGGATGGGACGATCACGGCGCGCGCGGACCGGAACAGCTCAAGCGCCTGATGATGCGGGACAGTGCCCAGGAGTTGCACACCGTCTGGAACCATCCGCGCCACTTCAGGCGTCGGACGGCCTGCCAGGAGTAATGGCGGCGGATTGTCGAGCAACCGGTACGCCTCCAACAGGATCGGGACCCCTTTGTCCGGAGTGAGATCGCCGGCGAAAAGCAGCGGCGCATCGGGACGTGCCGGCACAATGTCGTCGACAACGATCTCGTCCGGGATGAAATTCGGGATGACTTCCGCGTCGAGGCCCGCGCCTCTGAGCCAGACTGGCTTGTCATGTCCGTCCACGGCGCTCGCCACCGCGGCGCTGACAGCCACGACGCGTGCAACCCGACGGCGTCTCTGCCTGGCCGACCAGGTGTTGGCGGCGACGACGATCGGGCCTTTGATCGGGTCGAAATGTGATGCTGCGCAAGCCAGACAGCGCGCCGCGGACGGGCCGTGGCACCGCTGCTCGCCCTTCTCCATCAATCGGGCCGTCGCGCAGAAATGGCTGTAGTCGTGGAGTGTCACGACAACCGGGACACCCGCCCGCCGGGCGGGCCCCAGGGCACTGTTCACGATCCAGTTGTGGGCATGTATGACATCGAAACGGGTAGCCGACAGTTCGTGACGGATCGCGCGGCTCACCAGTGGATCCGGCACCGGCAACGAATGCGGGCGCCGTGGATCGCTGTACAGGAACGGCAGGTGAGAGGCGGCGGTACGGACCCGGACAATGCGCACGCCGTCCGAATGGCTCTCGCCCGGTTGTTCGTCGCCCGTGCACAACCCGAGCAGTGTTACCTCATGCGACCTGGCTGCGAGTGCCTTCGCCAGGGTCCACACATGCCGTTCCACGCCGCCGATGATCGGCGGTAGGAATTGGGCGAGCAGAAGAACTTTCATGTCGCAATCTCGCGATAGAGCTGGTGCAGTTGCTCAGCGCATTCGTCCCAGCTCAGCAGATGGGGTGGCGCAATCCGCGGTGCAGCCGCGAGATCGAGAGCGGCAGTGGCAATCTCCTCGGCTGAAGACTTGAGCGCGATCGTGTTGACGAGACCGGCCCGCCCCAGTTCGGACAGTCCCGTCGTGTCCGCGACAAGCGCGGTCGTCCCCGCGCCGACCGCTTCCATGACGGCGATCGGATGGGCCTCACTCTCGCTGAGAAGGCAGAACAGATCCGCATCGGCGACGAGCCGGCCCAGCGAGCCCCGCCGCTCAGGACCGAACGAGCAGATGGACACCCGATCGGCCACGCCGAGCCGTTCTGCCATGGCGTGGAGCGCCTTCTCGTAGGGCCCGTCGCCGACGAGTACCAGGCGCGCACCGGGCGCCTGTGCCAGGATGTTGGGCATCGCGCCGAGTATTCGGTGGTGGCCTTTGAAGCGTTCGAGTCGACCTACCGATACCAGCAGCGGACTGCCGATCTCCTTCTCCGCAAACGGATCAATCGGCAGCGGGTCAGAGCCGTTGCGAATGAGTCGGATGGCATCGTCGCCGACACCGAGAAGCGAGGCAAAGTTGTGACGCTCGTATTCACACACGGCGACGACCGCCGCCGCATGCCGCAGCATAGGTAGGCAGATCCGAAACTGCAACGGTCGCAACGACTGTCGTAGAGCCGACCGGTTTCCTCCGGTGTGCAAGGTCAGGACTGATGGGACCTTCGCCCGCCTGGCGGCCGCAAGAGCTGTGGGCGCGAGCAATGTCCTGATCCCTTGAACGTGCACGACGTCGTAGGGCTCGGATATCAAGTGCCGCAGCAGTCCAGGGGCCAGGCAGTAGTCCCGAGATCCGGGATAGGTGCGCCACCTTCGCACCTGGTAGCCGGGGAACTGCTCCGCGGCCGGCAATTGGCCGGCGCGATCGGCCGTCAGGACGGTCACGTGAACGCCGGCACCGGCGAGGCGCTTCGAAACCTCGTGGACGTGAGTCTCGATTCCTCCCATTTCCGGTAGTGCGAGGGCTGACACCATCGCGACTCGAAGTGGTTGTTCGCCTGTGCGAATCACGAGATTCCGCTATCTACTCGGGGACCGCAGGGAACTGGCATCTGCGGACCGAGGCCGTCACTGCGCACCGTTATCGCTTGCTGACGGCGGGCGGCGATGCCGCCGCGCGCGTAGCCCGTCGCGGCAGCCAGTAATCCGACAGAGATGGCATAAGACCGTTCGACCCCGGACCGATCTCCTCGAAGCGTCTCACCGATCCCCCGGATGACACCGCGTGTCAGCGTCCGGGTGGTGTAGCGAAGCTCAGTCGAGAGTCCCTCCGCAACACCGACACTGCGCGTCACGGCGGCTTTCGACCATCCCTCGGCGAAGCATCGAGATCGGAAGTAGGTGAACCGCTCCCGTTCGGTACCGACGCGGTGCCAGATCACTGCGCTCGGCTCGAAGACGTATTTCCACTCGGGACGATGCTGGTTCACTCGAATACAGAACTCGGTCTCTTCGCAGCCCAGCGGACGCCGCTGTGCGGAAGTCCGGCCGATGTGACTCGGAAACCCACCAGCTACCGAAAAGACCTCACGGCGAAAGGAAGCGTTGCCGCCTAGAAGGTTTCGGACCTGGCCAGGATCTCGGCCGGTGAAGGTACAGCCCAGCACCCAGTCGAACTCTTCCGGGAACCACCGCGGCCGATCCGATGCCCACCGCGGAAGGGTGGTTCCCCCGACTCCGGCAATCTGCTCATCGACGTAGGCAGCGAGCAGGCTCCCCAACCAATCAGGGTGGGCGACCGCGTCGTCGTCCAAGAAGGCCACTACATCGCTGGTGGTCAGCTCGACACCCGTGTCCTTACCACCCGAGAGCCCTTTCTGGTGCCGGTTCTCGACGACCGTCACCGTCGGCAGGGCACTGCGCAAGCGATCGAAGAGTTCGCGGTTGTAGTCGACGACAACGAGGATGCGCTCAGGTGGGACCGTCTGGCCGCGGACCGATTCCACCGCGGCCAGTGTGTCGTCCCACCGGTCGAGTGTGTAGGCGCAGATGACCACAGATGCGGTCAACCTTCGCCCGGCTGACGGACTCGGCGACGAGCCCATCATCGGCGTACCGACCCGAGAGGCGGCTTTGGTGCGGCGGGTCCCCGGGCACCGGAGCCGCCTGCCAGCGCCCGCGCGAGATTTCCTGCAAGCCCGTCATCGTTGCCGTCCAGGACTGTCTGCAGAACGCGGACACCATCGCGGATGGCACGCAGGTTCGACTTGCCTGACCGCCGCGGCATCTCCAGACTCGGCACCTCGGCAACACGAAGGCCAGCCTTCATTGCGCGCACGGTCATTTCAGCCTCGATCTCGAACCCGGTCGCGGTGAGATCCAGGAGGTTGAGATAGCGGCGATGGAACGCGCAGAATCCGTAGCACAGGTCCGTCAGGTCAGCCTCGTAGAGGCTGTTGAAGACAGCCAGCAGAAACCGGTTACCCAACCGTCGAAACCGGGTGATGTCCAGTGAGCCTCCGCCACCGGTGAAGCGCGACCCCTTGACGAAGTCGTAGCCGTTGTTGAGGAAATGCAGGTAATGGCGAATTTCCTGGGGTGCCATGCTGCCGTCGGCGTCCATCATCACGATGATGTCGCCGGTGGCGGCCAGGAATCCGGTCCGGAGGGCGGACCCTTTCCCGACCCCCTCCTGTGGCACCACCTTGACGTCGGGTCGATACCGACGGGCAGTTATCAGCGTTGCATCGGTCGAGTCGCCGTCGACGAGGATGATCTCGTCCACATCGTCGGCGATCTGCTCAAGTACCCAGGCAATATTGCGAGCCTCGTTTCGGACCGGGATCACCAGGCTGACTGTCGGATTCGGCGAAACCAGGGTTGGGTGCGCACGCTTGCTCTGCCTTTTGCGCACCACCGGTGTCGGTGTGACAGGAGGTACGTGAACGGCCGATCTCACGAATGCCGTTGAAATGGACCCATTTTGATGCCCATCTTCGGCTGACTGAGTGGTCATGCCTAGACTCCGATCTGTTCGCTGTCAGCAGCAGGGAGCTGCGCGGGCGGGCCTGGCTGTGGGTCGAGGACGGCACGCAACCACTGGATCGTCTGCCGGACCCCGTCGACGAGGTCGACACCGGGTTTCCAGCCGAGCTCACTCTCGGCCTTGGCGGCGTGCAACGCGATGGCCCGCACCTCGCCTGTCCTGGCCGCGCTGTGTCGTGGTTGTGACGTTCGACCAAGAAGCTCAGAGACGACACGGTGAATCTCAGCGACGGTGGTCTGCTGCCCGGTACCGATGTTGAAGGTGCCCGTGACATCCGCAGGTGCTTGACCGGCCTGGGCGAAAGCGTCCACGACATCGCCAACAAAGACGTAGTCGCGCGCGGCGGTGCCGTCGCCATAGATGATGGTCGGCCCGCCGTTGATCATGGCCTTACCGAAGATGGTGATCACGCCTGCCTCGCCGTACGGATTCTGCCTGGGGCCGTAGACGTTTGCCAAAGCCAGGCAGATTGGCGCCATCCCATACATCCACGCATAGGCACCCAAGTACATCTCACCGGCCAGCTTGGATACACCGTACGGTGACAAGGGAGCCGGCAGCACTTCTTCACCGACGGGCAGATAGGCCGGCGCACCGTAACGGGACCCACCCGACGCGGCGTACACGATCCGCCGTACCCCAGCGAGCCGGGCCGCCTCACACAGATTGATTGTCCCCAAAATGTTTTTGGCAGCATCGAATTGAGGGTTGGAGACCGATGTTCGGACATCGACTTGAGCCGCGAGGTGGAAGATGATGTCCGGATTGTTGCCTGCCACTATGCCAGTCAGTTCTGGCGCAGTGATATCGCCCCGAACCAGCCTGAACTGTCCTGGGTAGAACTCGTTGATGCGCTCGGCCCGCGCCAGATTGGCCTCGACACCCGTACTGAGATTGTCGAGCCCGACTACCCAGTGACCGTCAGCCAGAAGCCGATCCACCAAGTTGGATCCTATGAAGCCGGCCGCGCCGGTTACCAAAGCACGCACTGTTTTCCCCCAACTGGTTGCTTTTGAACGCTGATTGTCATGAAACGACACCCTGGGTGCCCTGTCCGGCTCCGGACTGTCCGCCACTACGCCATCGAGTCACTCCACCGTCACGGATTTGGCCAAATTCCTTGGCTTGTCAACATCGAAGCCCAAGAAGAGAGCCAGATTCCGGGCCAGTATCTGCAGCGGCACAATGGTCTCTATCGGACCCCAGGGAGCGGACAGCTCACCTGTCACGGGGACGGTGCTCCCGAGGGAACCGACGCTGATGATGCGACCCCCGCGCGCCTGAACTTCAGCGATGTTGTTGGCCAGCTTGGAGTCTGCGTTGTCGACGACCACCACCGGGGTGCCTGAACTGATCAACGCCAACGGGCCGTGCTTGAGCTCACCCGCCGGATAGTGCTCGGCCCATCGGTAGCTGAGTTCCTTCAACTTCAGCGCGCCCTCGGCCGCATACGGTATCCCGGTGCCCCTGGCGATGAAGATGAACCCCGGGGCGTCCGCCAGCTCCTCGGCGATCGGGGGTACCAAGCACTTGGCCACAGTTCCCGCCGACGAAAGCTGAGCCGGTATCCGCCGAAGGTCATCGACCAACCGATTTGCCGCGGACCTGCCGAGGCAGCCATTGGCAGCCAGTGCCGAGACCATCACTGCGACGCCGGCTACAACCTGACACACGAACGTCTTCGTCGCCGCCACACCGATTTCTGGCCCTGCCAAGCAGTTCACGACCGCATCTGCGCGCCGGGCCAACGTAGAGTGCGGGTTATTGGTAAGAGCCAACATCGCCGGATCGACCGCTCGCCTGGAGACGATCGCATTCAGGACATCCGAGGTTTCGCCGGACTGACTGATCGCAAGGCACAGGGCACCGGGCTCCACGATCTCCCCAGCGGACTCGCTGGCAACGCTGAAGCTGGCCGGCACTCCTCCCACCCGCCGCAACAGATTGCAGATCACCTGCCCTGCATTCAGTGACGTGCCGCAACCGATCACCTGCAGTCTGTTGAACGGCGCCAGCCCTAGGCTGTGCCAGAGTCGCCCGTTGGCGATATTTGGACCTAACTCGTCGAGAACCCGCGACACCGCGGTGGGCTGCTCATCGATCTCTTTGGCCATGAAGTCGGCATGTCCGTTGAGGCCATCCTCGCCGTTACGCCAGATACACTGCCGAACAACAGGTTTGCGCCCGTTCTTACCGGCCGACTGGCCGGCACTGCTCACCGACAGCTCGATGACGTCGCCGTCCCCGAGGACCGTAAAGTCATCAGTCCACTCGGCGATGGCGGCGATGTCGCTGGCAGCGAAATCGCCGTGCTCAGTGCGCGCGACGAGTAGCGGTGAGCCGTTTGCGGCTACTACCACCCGACCCGTGCGCTCCTCCAAAACCGCTATGGCCCAGGACCCTTCGATCGAAGCCAGAGCGGCCTGCACCGCGCAGAGTAAGTCACCTGAGATGGTCAGACAATCTTCGATCAGGTGACACAGGACCTCACTGTCGACACCGGTAGCGAAGTGGTGACCCGAGATCGACAGCGCCTGCCTGAGTTCGTGCGCGTTCTCGATAATTCCGTTGTGCACCAGACTAATCCGGCCAGTGCAGTCGGTGTGCGGGTGTGCGTTCGCCTCTGTCGCCGGCCCGTGTGTCGCCCACCGCGTGTGGCCGATGCCGACACGGTCGAGCTCATATCCGGTGCCGCCGCGGATCGCGCGGTCCAGCGCATCGATACGTTCTACCGTCCGGATCCGAACTACCTGGCCACCAGTGGTTTTCACGGCCACCCCGACCGAGTCGTAGCCCCGGTACTCCAGCCTGCGGAGTGCGACAAGCAGATAGTCGACGGCCGGCGCGTGGGTGCGGCACGCAATGATCCCGCACATCAGCAGACCCGCCGTGCCGCCAGGAAGCGCCCGACTGATCGGCATGTAGGCACATTCGCCAGATAGTCCGCGGGATGGTCCTGAGCTAACAGTGAGATCACCCGTTTACTATCTGCGGCGGGATCGGCGCCGTCCATGGTCAATCAGATCTAATTTTGATTAGACCGCGGTCTAGATCTTGTGGTGGTCCCACGGCCTGTCCGAATCGCCCGGGAGAGTGCCGCGGCCTCGGTTCGGGTGCTGACTCCGAGCTTGGTCAACAGGCTGTGGACGTGATTCTTTACCGTGTGAACGGCGATGCTGAGATGGGCCGCGATATCACGATTGGACAGACCCAGTTCCAGCATCCGCAGGATCTGGGCCTCCCGCGCTGTGATAATTGGCTCCGCCTCAGCGGGTTTCGACTGGGCAGCCAAGGCTGAAACCTGGCGCAGCAAGATAGCCGCCACCCGCGGTGGGCAACCTGACCGTCCGGCTTCCACGGTGTCGATCAATTCAAACAGCTGGTCAAGCGAATCCGTCTTCATGTGATATCCCGCTGCGCCCCCCTCGGCGCAGGCGACAATTCCGGCTTCATCATCCTCAGCGGCACCCAGTGCGATGACCTCTCCGTCCGGATTCAGTTCAGACGCCACCCGCAACAACAGGTGCCCGCCCCGACTTGCCATATTCACCAGGGTGACGACCGGTTTGGCGCTTTCCAGGGCCAGCACCAACGAGGACAGATCCCATGCCACGACGGGGCGGTATCTTTTCTCCACCGCGAAGGCGGCGGCCAGAGTCTGGCGATAGAGCATGCAGTCGTCGACAATCAAGATGACTCGGCTGTCGGGAACGGTGCCGGGATCCGCGCTCCCCCCTGCTCCCGATCTGATCGACACGAAGCCGGGACCGTTCTCAATGGCCATCGACGGTCGACCGCCGACCAGTAGCGACGGCCTGTTCAGGAATCTTCTGGTCACACACTTCAACAGTTGCTCGTGTGGTTGGCACAGTCGTCACAGCTCCTCTCGAAAGCGCCGAGGTAACTGTGCTCACAGCGCCCTTCGTTCGCCGTTCGATGCGAGTCGACCGGAGCCGTGCGAGTTCACCCACGTGCGGGTCCACATCGAAGGATCAGGCGACACGGGACTACGCGCTCCCCGCCGTTGACTTCCCGACCGCACCTCAGAGCGCCGGCAGCCATCGTTCCCACCAGCGCGCCCTAGCGGTCGTGTTGTCTCAGAAGAGAATTGACTGCAGTGTAGGTCGACGGCAGTTCCCTGACCGAAGCCCCTTTGTGTTTCATATTGCACCGGATCACTATTCACCCGGCTTCGGGCAGTCGTACATGGACCATTGGAGTCATTTATGGCGACAGCGTGCCTAGTCCACCGACGTCGAGTCGGAGTGACCTCGAATACGCCGCCGCCTGTGCCCTGGTGCTGACGCCGAGCTTGTTCAGCACGCTGTGTACGTGATTCTTCACTGTATGAAGCGCGATACACAAGCGGTCAGCAATGTCTCGGTTGGAAAATCCAATCTCCAGCATCTGCAGGACCTGAACCTCGCGCGCTGTGAGAACCAGTTCCTTCGGTTCAGGCTTCCGATGCGCGGCCAATGTAGAGAGTCGCTTGATGAGCACTGCAGAAACCCCTGGCGAACAATAGGACTCGTCGTTGAGTATCCTTGCCATGAGATCGAGGAGATCATCGACCGACTCTGACCTCAAGTGATAGCCCGCGACTCCAGCCTCGGCGCATCCGACGATTCCCGCTTCGTCGTCTTCGGATACGTCGATGACAATCACCTTCGCGCGGGGCCAGCCCTGCCGTGCCACGGTGACCAGCGCTTCGGCATCGCGGGCGGTCAGACTCACCAGCACGATATCGGGTGTGAGCTCGCTCAGCGATGCACGCAGGGACCTCAGATCCCACACAGCGGAGAGCATCGAAGCGCCTCTGGCGGTGAACATTGCGACAAGACCTTCGCGGTGCAGGGTCGAGTCATCGGCGATCAAGATTGCTGCGGATGGCAGCCGCGACTCGGGTTCGACAGCGCTGGCCAGATGTAACTCACGCGGCGGTGTACGCGCGCCGAGGTCGAGGCCGCCACGGCGCGCCGGTGCCGGACGTGCCCGCCATGCGTCCGTAATTACGTCATGGGCAACGAAATTCGCGCTCCCCTCCGAGGACGGTGTCATCGCACGGCCATGGACGCCCGGGGTGATGACTGGTGATGCAGTGCTCGGCGGCCGCAGAGAGGATTCGGATCCACCAGCCCGGCTCCTGCTGCCAATACCCGACGATCAACGCCATCCCTCGAGCGTGCACGAGGTTGTTGAAGTTCCGAATCCTTTGCACTACAAGATGATTCGAGGCCTCGGACCGAGATCAGTTCATCAAGGCCGATACTGTGTGCTAACACTCCGCGCATTAGTCCACTATCAGGCACGTCTGGCGCCCCGTACATGGACCGTTGGAATGAACTTCTCCGGGGTCCTAGATCTAGTTCTCGGATTGGATCTCGCTGATCCCAACTGCCCGAAAGCGGGAGGCGGCTTCGGCGCGGTTACTGACTCCGAGCTTGGCCAGCACGCTGTGAACATGGTTCTTTACGGTGTGAATCGCGATATAGAGCTGATCGGCGATCTCACGATTGGACAGGCCCATCTCCAGCATCTGGAGGATCTGGATCTCCCGGTCTGTCAGGGCGAGGCTCTGGGCCGCGGGTTGCCTCTGGGCAGCGAGCGCAGACAGTCGGCGCAACAAGATCGCGGAGACGCGCGCTGAACACAACGACTCGCCGACAGCAACCTTGCGAATCAGAGCCAACAGATCTTCGAGAGACTCATTGCGGGTGTGGTATCCAGCAACACCAGCCTCTGCGCAGGCCACTATCTGCGATTCATCATCCTCCGCAACGCCCAGCACGATCACCCGAACGTCAGGACTGATCTGCATCGCCCTACGCAGCAGCGCGGTGCTGTGGCTGGTCGCCATGTTGAACAGCACGACGCTTGGAGTCGCCTCTTCCAGCACGCTCGTTAGCGACTGCATATCCCAGGCGACCCGCAGAGTGACCGCCCATTTCGATTCGACGGCAGCGACCAGGTTCTCCCGAAACAGTGTGCAATCGTCGACGATGAGAATTCGCGCGTCTGGTGAGAGCTCCCGCGCACCCGCTATCGACATCGGCCTGGTACCCGTCGCTGACGCAGACGGACTCGCTGGCACCGCTTCCGGTAGAGCACGCTGTGCGGCGGGCAGTCCATTCAAGCCGGGGCTTCGGAGTCGCCACGTATCTAACTGATGTCGACGATCGCCACGCGACACCGGCACGCAAGGGGACGTTCCTCTCTGCATACTGATCACTCCCGGGGCGTCCGACTCGGCTTGATCGACGTGCTTGTTGCATTGTCACATCGAATCTACGAATGGGCATGCATTTACAGCAAACTCCCAGCGCTGGTGTCAATTAGTTGCCAAAACTGCCCCATCCGTCACACTGATACTCCCGATTCCGGCCGTCAGCCTCGCTGGGATCCTTACACAACGGTGATATTTGTATCCATCAACGTCTTGAACTGGCCCGTTGTCGCCAATTCAAGATTGGCGCGCCCAGGAGGATCTCATACGGCACCAGCACACCCTCGCCGGGACGGTTAGAAACATCAACCCAAAATTTGCCAGCAACTAACTACAGCGGACAGCAGCGAGGAAATGGCACTCGCCGACGCGGATCGAGCAAATCCGGACGGTTCCGACGTCAGCCCAGGATCAGACCCGATGTCGGCACGCCGGTGCCCGCCGTGACGAGCACATGCTCGACGTCGGGCACAGGGTTAACCGACGTTCCGCGCAGCTGTCGGACTCCTTCGGCGATGCCGTTCATCCCGTGGATGTACGCCTCGCCGAGCTGGCCGCCGTGGGTGTTGATGGGCAGCCGCCCACCGATCTCGATCGCACCGTCGGCGATGAAGTCCTTGGCCTCACCCCACCCGCAGAAGCCCAACTCCTCCAACTGAATCAACGTGAAAGGAGTGAAGTGGTCATAGAGGATGGCGGTCTGGATATCAGTCGGCTTGAGTCCGGACTGCGCCCACATCTGCCTACCGACCAGACCCATCTCGGGCAGGCCGTCCAGCTCGGGTCGGTAGTAGCTGACCATCGAATACTGATCGGGGCTCGATCCCTGCGCCGCCGCCTCGATGATCGCGGGCCGGTGTTTGAGATCCTTGGCCCGCTCCGGTGAGGTGATGACCAGCGCCACGCCACCGTCGGTCTCCTGGCAGCAGTCCAGCAGGCGCAGTGGTTCGGCGATCCACCGCGAATTCTGGTGCTCCTCAATGGTGATCGGCTTCTCGTAGAAGTACGCCTTCGGATTGTTCGCGGCGTGCTTGCGGTCGGCGACCGAGATCGCGCCGAAATCTCTGCTCGTCGCACCTGAGAGATGCATGTACCGCTTGGCGATCATCGCCACCTGGGCAGCGGGCGTCGAGAGCCCGTGGGGGTAGGAGAACGAGTTGTCCACCCCGGTGGAATCCGCGTTCTCGACCAGCCGCATCTGTACCTGGCCAAATCGCATGCCGGAGCGTTCGTTGAAAGCGCGATATGCCACAACACAATCCGCGACACCGGTGGCCACCGCGATCGCCGCCTGCTGGACGGTGGCACAGGCCGCACCGCCGCCGTGGTGGATCTTGGAGAAGAATTTGAGCTCTCCGATGCCGGTGGCCCGTGCGACGGCCACCTCGGTGTTGGAGTCCATGGTGAACGTCGTCATACCGTCGACGTCGGCGGGGGTCAGCCCCGCGTCGTCGAGGGCGTTGAGCACCGCCTCGGCGGCCAACCGCAACTCGCTGCGGCCGGAATTCTTCGAGAAGTCGGTGGCACCGATACCGACGATCGCGGCCTTGCCCGAAAGCTCGCCCATCAGGCGTTGTCTCCGATCGTGAGCACCGCAGTGGCGATGACGTGATCGCCAAGACTGTTGCTGCCGATGATTTTCAACGTGATCAGCCCATCCTCGACCGCGGTGACCTCACCGCGGAACGTCACCGTGTCATAGGCATACCAGGGCACCCCGAGCCGCAGGCCGATCTTCTTGATGACGGCGCTGGGTCCGGCCCAGTCGGTGATAAACCGTTGCACCAGACCGGTATCGGTGAGGATGTTGACGAAGATGTCCTTAGACCCCTTGACCTGCGCCTTGTCCCGGTCGTGGTGCACATCCTGGTAGTCGCGGGTCGCGATCGCGGTGGAGACGATGAATGTCGGGTCGCCGTAGAGCTCGAGTTCGGGCAGCTTGGTACCGACTTCAATTGTGGGCGCGGTCATTTCGCAGGCTCCCAGGCGTAGTTGGTCCAGGCCGGCCCGACATCGTTGGCCGGGAAGTCGATGTACGTGGCGCGCACCGGCATTCCGATCTCTACGGTCGAGGGGTCCGTGTTGCGCAGCTCGCCGAGCATCCGCACCCCCTCCTCGAGTTCGACGAGTGCGATCACGAACGGCAGGGTACGACCGGGCACCTTCGGTGCGTGGTGCACGACGAAGCTGAACACCGTGCCATTGCCGCTGGCAACGACGTAATCGGTCTCCTGCTCTTTGTCCAACCACAAAGCCGGGACAGGCGGGTGCTGCAGTGAGCCGTCTGCGCGCTTCTGGATGCGCAGTTCGTGTGCGTTGACGCCGTCCCAGAAGAACTTGGTGTCCTTCGACGACGCGGGGCGCATGGCGGAATCCGCGTCGAGGTCATCGGGCACCGTGGAAACTGCCGACTCTTTGGCCCCGTCCTTGTCTTCTCCCTCTTTCTCGGATGGGATGAACTTCATGATGCGCCACATCATTTCGGCGACATCTTCGTCGCCCACCGACCAGGTGATGGTCTGCGTGATGAAGAACGCTTCACCGAGCGCGGTGCGCTTCGGACCGACCACATCGGTCAATTCGGCGGCCACGCTGACCTCTTCGCCGGGACGCAGGTAGCGGTGGTAGGTCTGCTCGCAGTTGGTGGCAACCACACCGATATAGCCTGCGTCGTCGAACAATTCGAGGATCTTGCCCAGCGGATCGTCATCGGGCCGGACACCACCGAGGCCCATCATCGTCCAGACCTGGATCATCGCCGGCGGTGCTACGACGCCCGGATGACCAGCCGCCTTCGCCGCCGCCTCGTCGGAATAGATCGGGTTCTTGTCGCCGATGGCGTCGGTCCAGTGGTCCACCATCGGCTGGTTGACCGGATGACGACCGCCGCGTGGCTTGCTCTTGCCTTCGGCTTTGACCTTCTCGGCTGCGGCCTTGATGTCGTCTACAACGCTCATCGTGGAACCCTCGGTACCTTGAGACCAGCTGCGGCGATCATCTCGCGCATCACCTCGTTGACACCTCCACCGAAGGTGATGACGAGGTTGCGCTTGGCCTGGCTGTCGAGCCACTCCAGTAGTTCACCGGTCTCGGGCTCGGCGGGATTGCCGTACTTACCGACGATTTCCTCAGCCAGCCGGCCGACCTTCTGAATACGTTCGGTACCAAAGACTTTCGTCGCAGCGGCATCAGCGACCTCGATGGTCTCACCACCTGCGGCGACCTGCCAGTTCAGCAGCTCATTGATCCGCCAGATCGCTTTGATTTCACCGAGCAGCCGTCGGACATCGTCATGGTCGATGGGAGTGACGCCGTTGCCGCCCGGCTTCGACGCCCACGCATGCACCCTGTCGTAGATGACCGCCACCTTGCCCGCCGGACCGAGCATCACGCGCTCGTGGTTGAGCTGGGTGGTGATCAGACGCCAGCCGGCGTTCTCCTCACCGACCAGCATGTCGGCGGGCACTCGAACGTCGTTGAAGTAGGTAGCGTTGGTGTGATGCGCGCCGTCGCTGAGGATGACCGGCGTCCACGAGTAGCCAGGATCCTTGGTGTCGACGATCAGGATCGAAATGCCTTTGTGCTTTACGGCTTCCGGATCGGTGCGAACTGCCAGCCACAGGTAGTCGGCGTCATGGCCACCGGTGGTCCACATCTTCTGTCCGTTGACGATGTACTCGTCACCGTGGCGTACCGCAGTGGTCCGCAGTGAGGCCAGGTCGGTGCCGGCCTCGGGTTCGGAGTAACCGATGGCGAAGTGCACGTCCCCGGCGAGAATGCCCGGCAGGAACTTCTTCTTCTGCACGTCACTGCCGTACTTCTGCAGCGTTGGCCCGACTGTCTGCAGCGTGACCGCAGGTAGCGGAACGTCGGCCCGGGCCGCCTCGTTGACGAAGATCTGCTGTTCGATCGGCCCGAAACCCAGACCGCCGAATTCTTTCGGCCAGCCGACACCGAGCTTGCCGTCGGTGCCCATCCGCTTGATGATCGCCCGGTACGCCTCGTTGTGGCGGTCGGACTCCATCGCCGCGGCCTCTTCAGGCGTGATGAGGTTCGAGAAGTACTGCCGCAGTTCGGCTTGCAGCTGACGCTGCTCGGGGGTCAGTTCGATGTACATTGCGCTCCCACCAGTTCGAGCCGATAGGCCGGGCCGCCCAGCAGCCGCGTGAGGTCTTTGACTGCGGAGTAGTAGCGGTCCATCGGGTAGGTGATATCCATCCCCATGCCGCCGTGCAAGTGGTGACACGTCTGCATCACCGGCGGTGCCTGCGAGGTCAGCCAATAGCCCAGGACGTCGAGATCGTCATCGGCGTCGCGTCCTTCGGCCAGCCGCCAGATCACCGACGTCGATGCCAACGAGATGGTGCGGGAGGCGATGTAGACCTCGGCGAGTTGCGCGGCCACGGTCTGGAAGGTCGACAGCGGCCTTCCGAACTGCTCGCGAGTGCCGACGTAATCCGCCGTCAGGCGCAGTGCCCCCGCCACCAAGCCGGCGGCGAACGCGCCCGTCGTCGCCAACACGAGTTGGTTGACGCGGTGCACGGCGGCATCGGCCAGGACATCGGTGTCCGGCACCGCGACTTCGTCAAAGGTCACGACGTACTCGTCGGAGTGGTTGGCAGTAGGGGTCCTCACCAGGCTCACGCCGTCGGCCGCAGGGGACACGACGACGACCCCGCTGTCGGTGGTCACCACCAGCCAATCCGATTGCTCTGCAAACGGAACGCCGATCTTGGTGCCCGTGAGCTTGCCCTCGCCGTAGACCGTTGCTGGTCGCTCAGGCAGGGAGGAACCGGGCTCGTTCAAGGCCGCAGAGAGCACACCGCCCTTGGCCACCTCAGCCAGAAAGCGGTCCTGCTGTTCATCAGAAGCAAGGTCGAGCAGGGGCACCAGCCCGAGTCCGAGCGTCGCGAGCGCAGGCCCCTGGGTGCCGTGGCGACCGATCTCGGTCAGTGCCGTCGCGATCTCGGGGAGTCCGAGCCCGTCGCCGCCGAGCCGTTCCGGTACGCCGAACGCGATGACGCCGCCGTCGACCAGCGCGGCCCAACTGTTGTCTCGCCCGAGGGCCGACGTCACCACGTCGGCGACCGCCTGCTGCCCTTCGTCCGGACTGAAGTCCACCCGAATCCTCCTTGATTCTATGGAGATTGAACAAAAAACGGTCAGCGAACCACTAACCAGCGGAGGCGCCGGTGTAGTCCACCTGCCAATGCTTGATGCCGTTGAGCCATCCCGACCGTAGCCGCTCGGGCTCACCGATGGGACGCAGATCCGGCATGTGGTCGGCGACCGCGTTGAAGATCAGGTTGATCGTCATCCGGGCCAGGTTGGCACCGATGCAGTAATGCGCTCCGGTGCCGCCGAACCCGACGTGCGGGTTCGGATCCCGCAGGATGTTGAAAGAAGTCGCATCCTCGAACACGTCCTCGTCGAAGTTCGCCGAGCGGTACGACATGACCAGCCGCTGGCCCTTCTTGATCTGCACGCCAGCCAGTTCCGTGTCCTCGAGGGCGGTGCGCTGGAAGGCGCTGACGGGGGTGGCCCAGCGCACGATCTCGTCGGCGGCGGTACTGGGGCGCTCCTTCTTGAAGAGCTCCCATTGATCCGGGTTGTCCGCCATCGCGATCATGCCGTGGGTGATCGAGTTACGGGTGGTCTCGTTGCCGGCCACCGCCAACATGATCACGAAGAAGCCGAACTCGTCATCGGAGAGCTTCTCGCCTTCGATATCGGCTTGGATCAACGTCGTGACGATGTCTTCGGTGGGGTTCTTACCGCGCTCGTCGGCCATCGCCATCGCGTACATGATCAGTTCCATCGAGGACTGCGCCGGATCGACGTCGGCGTACTCCGGATCCTCACCGCCGGTCATCTCGTTGGACCAGCGGAACAGTTTGTCCCTGTCCTCCTGCGGCACGCCGAGCAGGCCCGCGATGGCCTGCAACGGCAGCTCACAAGAAACCTGCTCGACGAAGTCGCCGCTGCCCTCGGCTGCCGCGGCCTTGGCGATGTTCTGGGCGCGCTGCGCGAGTTCTTCTTCCAGCCGACCGATGGCCCGCGGTGTGAACCCGCGGGAGATGATTTTGCGCAGCCGGGTGTGATGAGGCGCGTCCATGTTGAGCATGACGCTGCGCTGCATCTCGACCATGTCCCGCTTCATCTCTTTCGGCCAGGTCGGGATGGCCCCGTTCTGCCAGCTGGAGAAGACGTCGCTGCGGCGGGACACTTCCTTGACGTCGGCATGCTTGGTCACCAGCCAGTAGCCGTGGTCCTCGAATCCGCCTGCGCCGCCGGGTATGTCCACCCAGTGGATCGGTTCGGACGTGCGGAGCTCGGCCAATTCGGCCACGGGCAATGCGGCAAGATTGACGTCAGGGTCCAGGAAGTCGAATTCTGCCGGGATGATGTGGGAAGTCACGGTGGGCTCTCCTCAATTGCAACGTGTTCTAGTTCCAGTAAAACACGGCTACATCGCAGATCAAAGGCGTGGCTACATCCTCGCTTGTCAGAGTAATGGAACGTGTTCTAGCCTGGCGGAATGGGTAACCCTGTCATCGTCGAAGCCACCCGCAGCCCGATCGGGAAGCGCAACGGCTGGCTCTCCGGCCTGCATGCAACCGAACTCCTCGGAGCCGTTCAGAAGGCGGTGGTGGAAAAGGCCGGCATCGACGCCGGTGACGTCGAACAACTCATCGGCGGCTGCGTCACCCAATACGGCGAACAGTCCAACAACATCACCCGGGTGAGCTGGCTGACGGCGGGCTTGCCAGAACACGTCGGCGCCACCACGGTCGACTGCCAGTGCGGCAGCGCCCAACAGGCCAACCACCTCATCGCCGGCCTGATCTCCGTCGGCGCCATTGATATCGGCGTCGCGTGCGGCATCGAGGCGATGAGCCGCGTCGGGCTGGGCGCCAATGCGGGACCGGACCGGTCGATCATTCGTGCGAAGTCATGGGATATCGACATGCCCGACCAGTTCACCGCCGCCGAACGCATCGCCAAACGGCGCGGCATCACCCGTGAGGAGATCGACGCCTTCGGCTTCGCTTCCCAGCAGAAGGCCAAGGTGGCCTGGGCCGAAGGCCGCTTCGACCGGGAGATCTCACCGATCGTCGCGCCGGTCCTCGACGAGAACAAGCGCCCGACAGCCGATCTCGCGCCCGTGACTCGCGACCAGGGGCTGCGTGACACCACGCTGGAAGGCCTGGCCCAGCTGAAGCCGGTGATGGAAGGCGGTATCCACACCGCGGGCACGTCATCGCAGATCTCCGACGGCGCGGCAGCGGTGCTATGGATGGACGAAGACAAAGCCAAGGCACTCGGCCTCAAACCACGGGCCCGCATCGTCAGCCAGGCCAACGTCGGCTCCGAGGCCTATTACCACCTCGACGGCCCGGTGCAGTCCACCGCCAAGGTGCTGGAGAAGGCCGGGATGAAGATGGGCGACATCGACGTGGTCGAGATCAACGAGGCCTTCGCATCGGTCGTGCTGTCCTGGGCTCGGGTGCACAACCCGGATATGGACAAGGTCAACGTCAACGGCGGGGCGATCGCCCTGGGACATCCAGTGGGCAGCACCGGCGCCCGGCTCATCACCACCGCCCTGCACGAGCTGGAGCGCACCGACAAGTCCACAGCGTTGATCACGATGTGCGCGGGCGGCGCGCTTTCCACCGGCACCATCATCGAGCGCATTTAGTGGGGGTTACCCAAGCGGACCGCATCGCGGCCGCACAGTCTTATATCGACGCCTTGGTGAGCCACCAGGCTGACGGGGTGCCGTTCGCTGCGGACTGTGTCCGCATCGAGGTCGGCCTCAAGACCGGCTTCTCGGGAGAACACCTGCGCCGCAGCCTCAATGGCGGTCCGCAGTACCGCGTCATCAAGTCCGCGACAGCCCCGGAGTTCACCGTTGTCGGCGACGAGGTGCGGGCCAGTTTCGACCTGACGACCAAACCGTCGCTGGCCGGCCGCCGAGTCGGTGCGCACATCGACGAGGTGTTCCTCATCCCGGCCGACTCGGTATCCGGCACGGCGCAGATCCACCACATCCGGGCCACCATCCGGCCGTTCCTGACTTCGTAGCCGACTGACTTCGCAGTCGAAAGAAAGAGGATCACTCCATTGCCCAACCCGTCCCGCCCACTCAAGCCCAAACAGATCGAAAGCCTGAACTCGGCGAAGGTCGGGACCGCGATCAAGTGGATGTCGAAGGCGCAGACCTTCATCTTCAAGAAGACCAACGGCAAGTTCGGGAACAAGTTCCTCAAAGGCTCCGAGGTCGGCATCCTGACCACCACGGGCCGCAAGTCCGGTGAGCCACGGGATAGCCCGCTACTGTTCCTGCAAGAAGGCCAGCGCATCATCCTCGTCGCGTCGCAGGGTGGCCGCGCCACCAATCCGATGTGGTACCTGAATCTGCAGGCAAATCCTGCGATGACATTCCAGACCAAGGCCGGGACCTTCAGTCTGACCGCGCGCGATGCCACCGATGCCGAGCGCGACGAATACTGGCCCAAGCTGGACGAGATGTATCCGGATTTCGTGAACTACCGGTCGTACACGGACCGCAAAATCCCCATCGTCATCTGCGATCCGTAGGGCGAACCCGTCAGCCGAACACCTAAGATCCACGGCCTCCCGGGCCGTGGATCTAGCTTTTTACCCACCTGCGCGCCAATAAAATCGCAATTCCGCTACCATCCGTAGCGTAAGTGTTAGTGTGATCGCGGCCACACAGCTGTGCGTAGTTTGTGAGGTCATGCCTATGCCCTTACAGATGGAGTATTTGATGCAGGAATCGATCACCCGGAGGGTCCTCGGTGTGGCCACGGCTGTCATCGCGGCGCTAGCCCTTCTCGTCGGAATCGCACTCCCGGCCGATGCCATGACGATCACGTGGGTCCGGCACGGCGAGTCGGAAGGCAACGCCTCCGGGTACATCGACACCAAGACGCCAGGACCGCCGCTCACCACCGCGGGGTGGGAGCAGGCCAATACCGTTGCCGGCACACTTGATCCCGCCGATTACGATGCGGTGTTCGCCTCCACCATGATCCGGACGCAGCAGACGGCAACACCGTTCGCGGCCGACAAGTATCACGGCGGCAATCAGAACGCCGTCACGATCTCGACGGATCCGTACCATCCCGTCTTCAGCGACAACGTCGTCGTTCTCAACGGGCTGCAGGAGATCAACGCCGGTTTCTTCGAGGGCTCGTCACAAACGAGCGGCATCGGACGGATCGGCTACATCTTGGCCCCCATCATGTGGACGCTCGGACTGCGCTTCGCTCGGATCCCGGGCGGCGAGGACGGTAACGAGTTCGAGGCACGGGTCAATGGCGCGCTGGCTCAGATCCAGGATTCCGGCAGCGAAACCCCGTTGGTGTTCGACCACGGCGCGACAATCATGTTCTGGACGCTGATGAACGTCGACAACCCTGATATCACGCTCGCCCTGACGCACCCGCTGAACAACACCGACGTCGTCGTGGTCGACAGCAATGGTCAGGGCGGCTGGACCCTGAAGAGTTGGGCAGGCACCGCGGTCGGACCGGCGACACTGCCGACGCAGCTGTTCGTGAACTTCCGAGATCTGATCGTCGCTCCGCAGACCGCGCTCTACAACCTGCGGCTGCCGATCCTGAACCTCGACGGCCCCGGCATCGTCGCCGGAGTCCAGCAGGGTGTCTCCGATGTCGTCGCTGCGACAGGCACATTCGTCGTCAAGAGCGTGCAGGACATCGCCGCCGCCCTGGGCGGGCTGGGACAGGCCAACACCGCACCCCCGGCCGCGACGAAGTCGGTTCAGCTCGGCTCGCCGACCACGACCAGCGCCCAGACCGCGGTGGAGCCCAAGGTTTCGGGGACGAAGTCCACCGGCGCAACCGACCTCAGCGATGGCAACAAGTCGACGCCGATATCCACGCTCAAGGCAGCCGCCAGTACCGGCGACAAGGCCTCCGCCGCCGACGACGGTAACACGGGATCAGCAACCAAGCCCGCCCCGTCTGGCAAGAAGGGCACCGGCGCCAGATCAGCGAAAGCCGCTGCCTGACAGTGCATACGAAGTCGGCCCCGCCTCATGATGAGGCGGGGCCGACTTTGTGGTCTTTCAGGTGCCGAAGACCGGCACCGGCGGACGCGACTTGGCCAGCAATTCGGGGATGACGGTGCTGAGTTCGGCGGGATCCCAGCGGGCCCCCTTGTCGATCTCCTCGCCGTGCGCCCACCCCTCGGCGACCCGGATGATCCCGCCCTCGACCTCGAACATCCGGCCGGTGACATCACGGGAGGCGACGCTGCCCAGCCAGACCACCAACGGCGAGATGTTCTCGGGGGCCATCGCGTCGAACTCGGCGCCCTGGGTGGACATCATGTCGGCGAAGACGGTCTCGGTCATCCGGGTGCGCGCGGACGGCGCAATCGCATTGACGGTGACGCCATAGCGCCCCATCTCCGCCGAAGCCACCAGGGTCAGCGCGGCGATACCGGCTTTCGCCGCACTGTAATTGGCCTGCCCGACGCTGCCCTGTAACCCGGCACCGGAACTGGTGTTGATGATGCGGGCATCGACAGCGTCGCCCGCCTTCGACTGTGCGCGCCAGTACGCCGCGGCATGGCGCATGGTGGCGAAATGGCCTTTGAGGTGGACAGCGATGACGGCGTCGAACTCGTCCTCGCTGGTGTTGGCGAACATCCGGTCGCGGACGATGCCGGCGTTGTTGACCAGAACATCGAGGCCGCCGAAGGTATCGACGGCGGTCTGGATCAGGCCGGCTGCCTGCTCCCAGTCCGCGACATTCGCCCCGCTGGTCACGGCTTCTCCACCGGCAGCGACGATCTCGTCCACCACGTTCTGGGCGGCACTGCCGCCGCCGGCCGGTGAACCGTCCAGACCCACACCGATATCGTTGACCACCACACGGGCGCCTTCGGCGGCGAATGCCAGCGCGTGTGCGCGCCCGATTCCGCCTCCGGCACCAGTGACGATTACGACCCGGCCGTCAACCACACCCATATCTGTTGTCTCCCTGATTATTTGATAGCGCTGGTGGTCGCGAGATAGTGCGGCGGTTCGCCGCCACCATGTACTTCCAGTGACGCGCCGCTGATATAGGACGCCGCATCGGAGGCCAGGAAGGCCGCCGCCCAGCCCACATCGGCAGGCTTCGCGAGCCGGCCCAGAGGCACGTTGGCCGAGATCGCGGCAATCGATTCCGCGTCGCCGTAGAACAGTTCGGACTGCTCGGTCTCGACCATGCCCACCACCACGGAATTGACTCGCACCTTCGGCGCCCATTCGACAGCCAGCGTGGTGGTGAGGCTTTCGATTCCGGCCTTGGCCGCTCCGTAGGCCGCGGTCCCCGGGGTCGGCCGGCGGCCGCTGACACTGGCGATGTTGACGATCGTGCCGCCGCCCGGCTGGGTTTGCATCTGCTCATTCGCGTGTTGCGAAACAAAAAGCGGGCCAAGCAGGTTCAGCTCGATAATCTTGGTGCTGAATTTCGCCGACGCGTCGGCGGCCAACACATAGGGCGATCCCCCCGCGTTGTTGACGACGATATCGAGACGGCCGTGCGTGGCCACGACGGCGGCGATCAACGCGGCCACGGAGTCGTCGTCGCGGACGTCGCAGGAGTGGAACTCATACGGCAGCCCCTCGACCGGGCGTCGGGCACAAGTCACCACCGTCGCGCCCTGCCCTGCGAAGACGGCGCTGATACCGGCGCCCACACCTCGGACTCCGCCGGTTACCAGCACCACCCGTCCGGCGAGTCCGAGATTGAACGGAACGCCCTCAACCGTCTCGGTCACTGTGCTAGCGTACCAAGCAAGTGCTTGCTCAGGTACTAGACCCCCCGAAGCGACCCAGGAATCTCCATGACGATCACGTCCACCACAGTCGAACCGGGCATCGTCTCGGTGACCGTCGACTATCCGCCCGTCAACGCCATCCCGTCAGCGGGCTGGTTCGAACTCGGCGACGCCATCACCGCGGCCGGCCGCGACCGCTCCACGCACGTGGTGATCCTGCGGTCGGAGGGCCGCGGTTTCAATGCCGGTGTCGACATCAAGGAAATGCAGAACACCGAAGGCTTCGGCGCACTCATCGACGCCAATCGCGGCTGCTTCCACGCCTTCCGGGCCGTATACGAATGCGAAGTACCGGTGGTGGCCGCTGTCAACGGCTTCTGTGTCGGCGGCGGTATCGGTCTCGTCGGCAACGCCGACGTCATCGTCGCCTCCGAAGACGCCATCTTCGGGCTGCCCGAGGTCGAGCGCGGTGCGCTCGGTGCCGCCACCCACCTGTCCCGGCTGGTACCGCAGCACATGATGCGGCGACTGTTCTTCACTGCCGCCACCGTCGACGCGGCCACGCTGCATCACTTCGGCTCGGTGCACGAGGTGGTGCCGCGCGCCGATCTCGATGAAGCCGCATTGCGGGTGGCCCGTGATATCGCCATCAAGGACACCCGGGTGATCCGGGCCGCCAAGGAAGCACTCAACCTGATCGACGTTCAGCGAGTGAACTCCAGTTACCGCATGGAACAAGGGTTTACGTTCGAACTCAATCTGGCCGGCGTCTCCGATGAACACCGTGATGCGTTCGCGGGAACGGCTAAAGGAAAGAAATGATTCGGCGGGCAGGAGCGAAGCGACAGGGGAAGAAGTGAAAGACAAGAGAACGACCCTCGACGAGGCGGTGGCCGCACTGCGCAGTGGCATGACCGTCGGACTGGGCGGCTGGGGATCACGACGTAAACCGATGGCATTCGTTCGCGCGTTACTGCGCACGGACGTCACCGATCTGACCGTGGTCACCTACGGCGGGCCCGACCTCGGACTGCTGTGCTCGGCGGGCAAGGTCAAGCGCGTCTACTACGGCTTCGTGTCCCTGGACTCGCCCCCGTTCTACGATCCCTGGTTCGCCAAGGCCCGCACCAGTGGGGCCATCGAAGCACGCGAAATGGACGAGGGGATGCTGCGTTGCGGCCTGCAGGCGGCCGCTCAACGGTTACCGTTCCTGCCGATCCGGGCTGGACTGGGCAGCGACGTACGGGCGTTCTGGGGCGACGAGCTCAAGACCGTCAAGTCGCCGTATCCTACCGAGGACGGCTCAGCCTCCGAGAAATACGAAGAGCTGGTCGCCATGCCGGCCCTGACGCTGGATGCCGCCTTCGTGCACATGAATCTCGGTGATGCCCAGGGTAATGCGGCTTACACCGGGATCGATCCGTATTTCGACGACCTGTTCTTGATGTCCGCGCAGCGCCGCTTCCTGTCGGTCGAGAAGCTGGTTCCCACTGAGGAACTGGTGAAGTCGGTGCCCCCGCAGGCGCTGCTGATCAACCGGATGATGGTGGACTCCGTCGTGGAGGCGCCCCTGGGTTCGCACTTCACCACGGCCGCACCCGATTACGGCCGCGACGAGAAGTTCCAACGGCATTACGCCGAAGCAGCTGGCAGCGACGAGACCTGGCAACAGTTCGTCTCGACCTACCTGTCGGGCAGCGAAGCCGACTACCAGCAGGCGGTGCGGGCGTTCGCCGAGGCGCAGGAGAAGAAACAGTGAATGAAGTGACCCGTGCCGAGGTGTGCGTCATCGCCTGCGCCGAATTGTTCCGCGATGCAGGCGAGATCATGGTCAGTCCGATGACGACGGTCGTGTCGATCGGCGCCAGGCTCGCGCGCCTGACATTTTCGCCCGACATCCTGCTCTCCGACGGTGAGGCATCGCTGATCGCCGATACACCGGCGATCGGCGCACCCGCGGCCATCGAAGGCTGGATGCCGTTCGGCCGGGTCTTCGAGACCCTGGCCTGGGGCCGGCGCCATGTGGTCATGGGCGCCAACCAGATCGACCGGTACGGCAATCAGAACCTGTCGGCATTCGGGCCACTGCAGCACCCGACCCGGCAGATGTTCGGTGTCCGAGGGGCGCCCGGCAACACCATCAACCACGCCACCAGTTACTGGGTGGGCAACCACTCCCCCAGGGTGTTCACCGATACCGTCGACATCGTCTCCGGTATCGGTTGGGACAAGGTCGACCCCGACAATCCGGCGTACCGGTTCGTCAACGTCTTCCGCGTGGTCTCCAATCTCGGGGTGTTCGACTTCTCCGGCCCGGAGCATCAGATGCGCGCGCTGTCACTGCATCCCGGCGTGGAGCCGGACGCCGTCCGCGAGGCCACGTCGTTCGAGGTGCATGGACTCGACGAAGCGGAAACCACCCGACTGCCCACCGCTGACGAGCTCGAGCTGTTGGCCAAACTCGACCCGAAGTCACTGCGGGACAAAGAAGTCCGATGAGTACACTGCGCACCCCCCTGACCGAGCTGCTCGGTATCGCCCATCCCGTCGTGCAGACCGGGATGGGCTGGGTGGCCGGCGCCCGCCTGGTTGCGGCCACCTCCAATGCCGGCGGGCTGGGCATCCTGGCCTCGGCGACCATGACGCTGGCTGAGCTGGCCGTCGCCGTCGGGAAGGTCAAGGCGAGCACCGACAAGCCGTTCGGGATCAACATGCGGGCCGACGCCGGCGACGCCGGCGAGCGTGTCGACCTGCTGATCCGCGAAGGCGTCAAAGTCGCCTCCTTTGCGCTGGCACCGAAGCCCGACCTGATCGCTCGGCTCAAAGATGCGGGCCTGGTGGTTATTCCGTCAGTCGGTGCGGCCAAACACGCGCGCAAGGTCGCCGGCTGGGGTGCCGATGCCGTCATCGTCCAGGGCGGCGAGGGTGGCGGACACACCGGACCGGTCGCCACCACTTTGCTGCTGCCGTCGGTGCTGGATGCGTTGAAGGACAACAGCATTCCCGTGATCGCAGCAGGCGGCTTCTTCGACGGCCGCGGCCTGGCCGCGGCACTGTCGTACGGCGCAGCCGGCGTCGCCATGGGCACCCGATTCCTGTTGACGTCCGATTCGACGGTGCCCGATTCGGTCAAGCAGCAGTATCTCGACTCCACGCTAGGCGGCACAGTGGTATCGACGCGTGTCGACGGCATGCCGCACCGCGTATTGCGGACCGGACTGGTCGAAAAGCTGGAAAGCGGCTCCCGCGTGCGGGGATTCAGCGCCGCGATCGGCAACGCGGCGAAGTTCAAGAAGATGTCGGGGATGAGCTGGCGGTCGATGATCTCCGACGGTCTGGCCATGCGCCACGGCAAAGAGCTGACCTGGTCGCAGATCGTGATGGCCGCCAATACCCCGATGCTGTTGAAGGCAGGTCTGGTCGAGGGCAACACCGAAGCCGGTGTGCTGGCCTCCGGTCAAGTGGCCGGCATCGTCGACGATCTGCCCTCCTGCGCTGAGCTGATCGACACCATCGTCGGCGACGCCATCAAGCACCTACAGGCGGCGTCGGCCCTGGTGGTCGACTGACGGGACTGTGAATCTCACGACGGATTCGAGCCGGGAAACGTCGTAGATTTGCCACTCGCGCCGCCTAGGTGAAGTTATTTACTTCATTCGAACAGAATGAAGCTATAGTCTTCATATGACGGATGTGAAGGTAAGCTCTTCACCAGGACAGTCCCGGCTCTACGCTGCCGTCATCGGTGACGTCGTCGGCTCACGGTCGGCACCCGACCGAGCCGGATTGCACCGGGCGATCACCGCCGCCCTGGCCGAGGCTGCCGGCCGGGCGATCGATCCGCCGGCGCTGACGGTGGGCGACGAATTCCAAGGCGCGTATCGCACCGTCGGCGATGCCATCGACGCCGCGCTGTCGATCCGTCTTGCGCTGGC
This sequence comes from Mycolicibacterium komossense, assembly GCF_025822605.1. Taxonomy (GTDB): domain Bacteria; phylum Actinomycetota; class Actinomycetes; order Mycobacteriales; family Mycobacteriaceae; genus Mycobacterium; species Mycobacterium komossense. Next base: position 48,420 of record NZ_JACKTY010000046.1, read on the forward strand.
CCCGGACGTCGATATCCGGTTCGGTATCGGGTGGGGTGCCGTCACGGTGCTCGACGAGGCCACCGGGATCCAGGACGGCCCAGGGTGGTGGGCGGCCCGTGAGGCCATCGAGTGGACCGCGGCCGCGCAGACCCAACCCGGTCTGGCCCTGGTCCGGACCGCGTTCCGCACGGACGAGTCCACCGGTCCCGATGCGAACGCCGTCAACGCGGCGCTGATGTGTCGGGACCATCTGCTTGGATCGCTCGACGAACGGTCGCAACGGATCCTGTCGGGGTTGCGGGCGGGCCGGACGAAAAGGGAGTTGGCCGTGGCGGAGGGCATCAGCGCATCAGCGGTGTCGCAGCGCGCCGGCCGTGCCGGGCTCGACCTGATTATGGCTGCGTCACAAGAACTTCGGCGCGTCGAATGAGTGCCATTGCCGTCTTCTTCGTTGCGGTAGGGATCGCCGATATCTGCCGACGCGTGACCGACAGGTGGTGGCCGACGCTGATCTGCGGACCGGTGGCCGCACTCGGCTGCGCGCTGGTGGCCGGACTGTGGCATTTCGGCGACCTCGTGCTGGTCGTGGTCAGCGCGGCCGCCGTCGTCGGCTGGGTGGTGCTCTGCGCGCGCACCGAGCGCGACGGCACCCGCCCGACCGCACCCCTGTTGGTGTTCGGCGCGGCGATCGTCATCCTGGGCATTTTGTCGGGCTGGGCATCGCCTGCCGCCGGATTGGTCGGTCGGTGGCTGCCCTGGGTCGGGTTGAACAGCATCGATCCCACTCACGCGGTTCTGGTGGTAGGGGTCGTACTGGTCCAGCTCGTCACCGGGAATCAGTTGGTGCGGTTGATCCTTGGCTCGGTCGGCGCCGTCCGGCCCGCCGGCGAGCCGCAGCCATCGGACCGGCTCAAGGGTGGGCGACTGCTCGGCCCGATGGAGCGGTTACTCATCCTCTGCCTGGGACTGGCCGGACAGTTGGCGGCGGCGACCGCGGTGATCGCCGCCAAGGGCATCATCCGGTTTCCCGAACTGAACGCCCAGCGCCGCGACGGTACCGACAGCAGCGGGTCGGGGATCGACGAGGTGACGGAGTACTTCCTGGTCGGCAGCTTCGCCAGCTGGCTATTGGCGCTGGCCGGGGTGGGCCTGGTCTGAGGTCAGAGGCGTTCGATGATCGTCACGTTGGCGGTACCGCCACCCTCGCACATGGTCTGCAGACCGTAGCGACCGCCGGTGCGCTCCAGAGTGTTGAGCATCGTGGTGAACAGCTTTGCGCCGGTCGCACCGAGCGGATGTCCGAGCGCGATCCCGCCGCCGCTGGGATTCACCTTCTCGGGATCGGCCTTGATCTCCTTGAGCCAGGCCATCACCACTGGCGCGAACGCCTCGTTGATTTCGACGGTGTCGATATCGTCGATCGAAAGGCCGGTCTTCTGTAACGCATAACGCGTTGCCGGGATCGGCCCCGTCAGCATCAGCACCGGATCGGCACCGCGGGCACTGATGTGGTGGATGCGGGCACGCGGCGTGAGGTTGTGGTCCTTTACCGCCTGCTCGGATGCCAAGAGCACCGCACTTGCACCGTCAGAGATCTGGCTGGCCATCGCTGCGGTCAACCGACCACCCTCGACGAGCGTCTTGAGGCCGGCCATCTTCTCCAGTGACGATTCGCGCGGCCCCTCGTCGATCGCGAAGCCATCCACCGGGAGGATTTCGTTGTCGAAGTGCCCGCCCCGGATCGCGGCGAATGCCCGCTCATGGCTGGTCAGCGAGTACCGCTCCATCTCCTCACGGGAGAGACCCCATTTCTCGGCGATCATTTCCGAGCCGCGGAACTGCGAGATCTCCTGATCGCCGTAGCGATGCAGCCAGCTCTTCGACTCGTTGGTGGGCGAGGTGAAGCCGAACTGCTCCCCGACGATCATCGCCGAGGAGATCGGGATCTGACTCATGTTCTGAATGCCGCCGGCCACGATCAGATCAGCCGTGCCGGACATGATCGCCTGTGCCCCAAAGGAAATGGCTTGCTGACTGGAGCCGCACTGCCTGTCCACCGTGACCCCTGGCACTTCTTCGGGGAACCCGGCGGCCAACCAGGACAGCCGGGCGATATTGCCGGCCTGACCGCCGATGGCGTCGACACAGCCGGCGATGACATCGTCCACCGCACCGGGATCGACGTCAGTGCGCTCGAACAGTCCGCGCCAGATCGCCGCGCCCAAATCGACCGGATGCACACCGGCCAGCCCTCCGTTGCGCTTTCCGACTGCCGTGCGCACAGCTTCGACGACATACGCTTGCGACGTTGAGGTCATCTCAGTCCTCACTCCTTCTGCTTGTGGTGATTCCGCCGAGAACGATGGACAGGTACTGGCGCCCCACCTCGACGGCCGTCAATGGCCCGCCTGGCTGATACCAGCGCACGGACACCCAGGTGGTGTCGCGGATGAACCGGTACACCAGGTCGACGTCGATATCGGGCCGGAAATAACCCTCCTGGATGCCCTGATTGAGGACATCGAGCCACATCTTGCGCTGCTCTTTGTTGCGTTCATCGACATAGGCGAACCGCGGCTGCGACGACAGGCGTTTGGCCTCGTCCTGATAGATCACGACCTGGGCGTGGTGGTTCTCGATCGCGTCGAACGAGGCCATGAACAGACCCTTGAGCCGCTCCATCGGATTGGGCTCGGTGTCGATGATCCGCTGATAGGACTCGAAGAGCCAATCCAAGAAGCCGCGCAGCACCTCGTCGACCATCTCCTCTTTCGAGGAGAAGTGGTGATACAGGCTGCCGGACAGAATGCCCGCGGAATCGGCGATGTCCCGCACCGTCGTCGCACGCAGGCCGCGCTCGGCGAACATCGTCGCGGCGAGCCCGAGCAGCTCGTCGCGACGGGTCGGCGCTTCCTTGTCCATCACTGAAGGGTATCAACCAAGCGCTTGCTTGGCTACCGCGATGATCACCTGACGATCAGGCCCGCTGGCTGGACACCGAAATCACTTCGCCGGTCAAGTAGCTGGAGTAGTCGCTGGCCAGGAATGCCATCGTGGCCGCCACCTCCCAGGGTTCGGCCGCGCGGCCGAAGGCTTCGTCGGACGCCAACCGATCGAGCAGGTCGGCCGACGATGTCTTCTCCAGGAATTTGTGTCGGGCAATACTCGGAGACACGGCGTTGATCCGCACGCCATACTCGACGGCTTCGATTGCGCTGCAACGGGTCAACGCCATCACACCGGCTTTGGCCGCCGCGTAGTGAGATTGCGAATGCTGCGCGCGCCAGCCCAGCACGCTGGCATTGTTGACGATGACGCCGCCGTGGCCGGCATCGCGGAAATAGCGCAGCGCGGCCCGGGTGGCCCGCATCACCGACGTCAACGTCACGTTCAACACGCGATCCCACTCGTCGTCGGTCATGTCGATGACGGGAGTCTGGCCCCCGAGGCCCGCATTGTTGATCAGTACGTCGATCCGGCCCATCTTCTCGGCGGCGGCGGCGATCAGTGCGTCGACAGCGGGAGTCGACGTCACATCGCAGACCACCGCATCGACGCGACCCAGCCCGAGCCCGGCGAGCTCGTCGCGCGTCTCCCCCAACCGCCGCTCATGGAAGTCGGAGACCACCACGTCGGCTCCTTCGGCCAGGGCGCGCCTGGCGGCGGACGACCCGATCCCGGTCCCCGCAGCCGCGGTAACGAGGACCACCTTGCCGATCAGAAGTCCGTGTCCGTCAATCTCTTTCGGTACCTCGGCGAGACTCATTAGCCCTTGACTTCCCTCGGGAGGCCGAGCACCCGCTCGGCGATGATGTTGCGCTGGACCTCGTTGGAACCGCCGTAGATGGTGTCGGCGCGGGAGAACAGGAACAGGTGTTGCCACTCGTCAAACTCACCGCCGGAGGCCACCAGCCCAGCTTTACCTCTGATGTCCATGGCCAACTCGCCGAGGTCGCGATGCCAGTTCGCCCACAACAGTTTCGAAATGTTGTCCTGCCCGGGACGTTCCACGTCCATCGTGGCCAGCGCATAGGAGCGCATCGCCCGCAGCCCCATCCAGGATCTGGTGAGGCGTTCCCTGATCAGCGGATCATCGGCTGCGCCGTTGCCCTCGGCCACCTTGACCAAGCCGGAAAGCTCACGCGCATAACGGATCTGCTGGCCCAACGTGGACACGCCACGCTCGAAGGTCAACGTACCCATCGCGACACGCCAACCGTCACCGGGCGCACCGACCACCAAATCGGCATCGGTACGGGCGTCGTCGAAAAAGACCTCGTTGAAATCCGCAGTCCCGGTCAGCTGGACGATCGGGCGAATCTCGACGCCGGGTTGATCCAGCGGCACCAGCAGATAGGACAGACCGGCGTGCCGCTTGGACCCCTTCTCGGTCCGGGCGACCACGAAGCACCACTGCGACAGGTGTGCCATCGACGTCCATACCTTCTGGCCATTGATGAGCCACTGCTCACCCCCACCGTCGAGCACCGCCGTGGTGGAGACATTCGCGAGGTCACTCCCCGCTCCGGGTTCCGAATAGCCTTGGCACCACAGCTCGGTCACGTCAAGGATGTGTGGTAGGAACCGCTGCTGCTGCTCAGGGGTTCCGTAGGCGATCAGCGTCGGCCCGAGCAACTCCTCGCCGAAGTGGTTCACCTTGTCCGGGGCGTCGGCGAGGGCGTACTCCTCGTAGAAGGCCACCCGGTGGGCAACCGATAGACCGCGACCGCCGTGCTCGACCGGCCAGCCCAGGCAGGTCAGGCCCGCCTTGGCGAGATGGCGGTTCCACGCCAGCCGTTCCTCGAACGCCTCATCCTCGCGGCCGGGGCCGCCAAGGCCCTTCAGTCCCGCGAATTCGCCGACAAGATTGTCGGCCAGCCACTCGCGGACCTCGGCCCGGAACTTCTGGACCTCTTCCATAACCTGTAGGCTAACCTACCAAGCACTTGCTTTGTTAGGGGACTATCGATGACGAGCGGTCAGCAGACCACGCCCGCCGTGCTGGACCGCATCGCACGCGAGCTTCCCGATCACCATGCGCTGGTCACAGCCGAGAAAACCCTCACCTATGCCGGGTTGCGGGCCGAGGTCCGTCAGGCCGCGGCAGCGATGATCGACCTCGGTGTCGGCGTCGGCGACCGGGTTGCGATCTGGTCACCGAACACCTGGCACTGGGTGGTCGCCTGCCTCGCCACGCATTACGCCGGCGCTGTGGTGGTCCCCCTCAACACCCGATACACCGCCAGCGAGGCCGGCGACATTCTCGCCCGCACCGAGGCGCCGTTGCTGATCGCGATGGGTGAGTTCCTCGGCGCCGACCGCGTCGCCGATCTGGACCGCGCGGCCTTGCCTGCGTTGCGCCATATCGTCCGGGTGCCGCTGGACAGCGATGACGGCAACTGGGACGAGTTCGTGGCGCGCGGGGTCGACCTGGACGCCGCCGACGCCCGCGCGGCGGCTGTCGCTCCCGATGACGTCTCCGACATCCTCTTCACCTCCGGTACCACCGGGCGCAGCAAGGGCGTGCTGTGCGCACACCGTCAGTCGCTGTCGGCACCGGCGGCATGGGCCGCCTGCGGCGAGGTCACCAGCGCCGATCGCTATCTGTGCATCAACCCGTTCTTCCACAACTTCGGCTACAAGGCCGGCATCCTGGTCTGCCTGCAAACCGGCGCGACCTTGATCCCGATGCTGACCTTCGATCCCGAACGCGCCATGCGCGCAGTCCAGGACCATCGGGCCACCGTGCTGCCCGGACCGCCGACGATCTACCAGACACTGCTCGACCATCCGCGCCGCGGCGACTACGACCTGTCTTCGTTGAGGTTCGCGGTGACCGGAGCTGCCACCGTGCCCGTGGTGCTGATCGAACGGATGCAGTCCGAACTCGACATCGACATCGTGCTCACCGCCTACGGGCTCACCGAGGCAAGTGGTTTCGGCACGATGTGCCGGTCCGACGACAACGCGGTCACCGTGGCCACCACCTGCGGGCGCCCGATCGCGGATTTCGAACTGCGCATCGATGGGGCAGCGACGAACGGTGAGGAGCCAAGCACCGGCGAGGTGCTGCTGCGCGGACCCAACGTGATGCTCGGCTACCTCGACGACCCGGCCGCCACGGAAGCGGCCATCGACAGCGAGGGATGGTTGCATACCGGCGACGTCGGCGGTGTGGACGCGGCGGGCAATCTGCGGATCACCGACCGCCTCAAGGACATGTACATCTGCGGCGGCTTCAACGTCTATCCCGCCGAAATCGAGCAGGTGCTCGCCCGTCTCGACGGCGTCGCCGACGCCGCCGTCATCGGCGTGCCCGACGACCGTCTCGGTGAGGTCGGCCGGGCGTTCATCGTGCGTAGACCCGGCGCGGAACTCGACGAGCAGTCTGTGATCGCCTACACGCGTGAGCATCTGGCCAATTTCAAGGCACCACGATCGGTGCGGTTCGTCGAGGTGTTGCCTCGCAACCCCGGCGGCAAGGTCGTCAAACCACTGCTACGGGAAAGGGCCTGATGGACCTCGACTTTGGTGACTCTGCGGACGAATTCCGGACGGAAGTCCGCGATTTCCTGGCCGCGAACAAGGCGCACTTCCCGACCGAGTCCTATGACACCGCCGAGGGTTTCGAACAGCACCGACGCTGGGACAAGGTGCTGTTCGACGCCGGACTGTCGGTGATCGCCTGGCCCAAGGAGTACGGCGGCCGCGACGCGACCCTGCTGGAGTGGATCGTGTACGAGGAAGAGTACTTCCGTGCCGGCGCGCCCGGCCGGGCCAGCGCCAATGGCACCTCGATGCTGGCCCCGACGCTGTTCTCGCACGGCACCAAGGAACAGCTCGACCGCGTGCTGCCGAAAATGGCCAGCGGAGAAGAGATCTGGGCGCAGGCATGGTCAGAGCCCGAGTCGGGTAGCGACCTGGCGTCGCTGCGCTCGACGGCAACGAAGACCGACGGCGGCTGGAAGCTGAACGGGCAGAAGATCTGGAGTTCGCGGGCACCGTTCGGCGACCGGGCGTTCGGTCTGTTCCGCTCCGACCCCGAGGCGCAACGCCACCACGGGCTGACCTACTTCATGTTCGACCTCAAAGCCGACGGCATCACGGTTCGGCCGATCGCCCAATTGGGTGGCGATACCGGGTTCGGTGAAATCTTCCTCGACGATGTATTCGTTCCCGACGACGACATCATCGGCGAGGCCAACGACGGCTGGCGCTCGGCGATGAGCACATCGAGCAACGAGCGCGGGATGTCACTGCGCAGCCCGGCCCGTTTCCTGGCACCGGCCGAGCGCCTGGTGCAGCTGTGGCAGGCAGAGAAAGATCCCGCCTTCATCGACCGCGTCGCGGACGCCTGGATCAAGGCGCAGGCCTACCGGTTGCACACCTTCGGCACCGTCACCCGGCTCGCCGCGGGCGGTGAGCTCGGAGCGGAATCGTCCATCACCAAAGTGTTCTGGTCCGACCTGGACGTCGCGTTACATCAGACCGCGCTGGACCTGCGCGGCGCCGACGGCGAGCTGGCCGACTCGTGGACCGAAGGCTATCTGTTCGCCCTCGGTGGCCCGATCTATGCCGGTACCAACGAGATTCAAAGAAACATCATCGCCGAGCGGCTTCTTGGCCTGCCACGGGAAGCGAAGGGGGCGAAGTGAAATTCGATCTGGACGACCAGCAGCGCGACTTCGCCGCCAGCATCGATGCGGCCCTGGGCGCGGCCGACGTGCCCGCCGCAGTACGCGCCTGGTCCGACGGCAACACCGATCCCGGCCGCAAGATCTGGTCCACCCTCGCCGATCTCGGCGTCACCGCGCTGATGGTGCCCGAGGACTACGACGGCATCGGTGCTCACCCGACGGATCTGGTAGTGGCCTGCGAGCGCCTCGGGTATTGGGGCGTACCGGGTCCCATCACTGAATCCGTAGCTGTTGCACCGATTCTGCTCACTGCAGATGAGCGCAGTGGAGAGCTCGTCTCCGGTGAACTCATTGCCACCGTCGCCGCACCTCCCCTGCAACCGCGCGCGGTCAACGCCGACTTCGCCGGTCTGATCCTGGCCACCGCCGACGGCCGGGCCAGTGCCGCGGCCGCGGCGGACAGCCATGCCTCGGTGGACCCGAGTCGTCGATTGTTCGACGTCACCGCAACTGGCGATCCGTGGGATGCCGATGTGGACCGGGCCGTCGAGTTCGGCGTGCTGGCAACGGCCGCTCAACTGGTGGGAGCGGGCCAGGCGCTGCTGGACAAGTCCGTCGAATATGCCAAGCAGCGAACACAATTCGGCCGGGTGATCGGTTCCTACCAGGCGATCAAACACAAGCTGGCCGACGTCCACATCGCCGTGGAGTTGGCCCGACCACTGGTGTACGGCGCGGCGCTCTCGCTGGGTTCCGGGTCGTCGGACACCGCCCGCGATGTCAGCGCCGCCAAAGTCGCGGCCGCCGAGGCCGGGTTACTGGCGGCCCGCTCCGGATTGCAGACCCACGGCGCCATCGGTTTCACCCAGGAGCACGACCTCTCGCTGCTGCTGTTGCGGGTGCAGGCGCTGCGCTCGGCCTGGGGCGATCCCACCACCCACCGCCGACGTGTACTGGAGGCATTCACATGAGCGAGGAACGCACGCTGCTGACTCAGACCGTCCGGGACCTGGTCGCCAAACATGCTGGGCCGGAGGCAGTTCGCGCTGCGATGGATTCCGCGCGCGGGTACGACGAAGCGCTGTGGACCATGCTGTGCGAACAGGTCGGGGTCGCCGCGCTCGTCGTACCGGAGGAACACGGCGGGGCCGGCGGCGAGCTGGCGGACGCGGCCGCGGTGATGGCCGAGCTGGGACGCAACCTGGTCCCGACGCCGCTGTTGGGTACCACCCTGGCCGAGCTGGCACTGCTGGCGTCAGAAGACCCAGACGCTGATGCACTGGAACAGCTCGCTGCCGGCGCGGTGATCGGCGCCGTCGTCTTCGACCCCGACTATGTGCTCAACGGCGACACCGCCGAGATCGTCGTCGCTGCCAACGACGGGGAACTGCAGCGCTGGACCAGTTTCGATACGGACGCCCTGTCGACGATGGACCCCACCCGGCGGCTGGCGAAGGTGCAGGCCACCGACACCGTCGCTCTCGGCACCGACCCCGGCCTGGCCGATATCGCGTTGCTGCTGCTGGCCGCCGAACAGATCGGCGCCGCCACCCGGGCCTTGGAACTGACAGTCGAATACACCAAGGAGCGGGTCCAGTTCGGTCGTCCGATCGGCAGCTTCCAGGCGCTCAAGCATCGGATGGCCGACCTGTATGTGAAGGTGCAGACCGCGGGGGCTGTCGTCGACGAAGCCATCGCCGACCCGTCCGCGACATCAGCCGCGCTGGCGCACGTGATGGCAACCGAGGCATTCCGCGATGTCGTCGGCGAGGCCATCCAGCTACACGGCGGTATCGCCATCACGGCAGAACACGATATCCAGCTGTACTTCAAACGGGCCCACGGTAGTTCGCATCTGCTGGTCACCCCGGCCGAGGCGCTCCGCACCTTGGAGACGGAAGTCTTCGCCAGCGCCGCGGCGCACACGTAACCTGACCAGGTGAAGACCGCGCTGCGGGCGGGTATCCCGCCGTTCTATGTGATGGATGTCTGGTTGGCCGCAGCCGAACGGCAGCGCAGCCACGGTGACCTGATCAACCTGTCGGCCGGCCAGCCCAGTACCGGGGCGCCCGAGGCGGTCCTGGCCGCGGCCACTGCCGCGCTCGCCGGCGGCCCGTTGGGCTATACCGTCGCCCTCGGCATCCCCGAACTGCGCGAGGCTATCGCCGCGTCGTACTCCGCTCTGCACGGCCTGACCGTCGACCCGAACGATGTGGTGGTGACGACGGGATCGTCGGGTGGATTCCTGCTGACCTTCCTCGCGTGTTTCGACGTCGGTGACCGGGTTGCCGTGAGCAGCCCAGGTTATCCCTGCTACCGCAATATCCTGACCGCGCTGGGTTGTGAGGTCGTCGATATCGAGTGCGGGCCGGAAACCCGCTTCCAGCCGACCGCGCAGATGCTGGCCGGTCTCGAGTTGGACGGTGTGGTCGTCGCCAGCCCAGCCAACCCGACCGGCACCGTGATCCCGCCCGAGGAACTCGCCGCCATCGCGGCGTGGTGCGAGCAGACCGGTACCCGGCTGATCAGCGACGAGGTCTACCACGGCCTGGTGTATCCCGGCGCGCCGCAGACAAGTTGCGCGTGGACCACGTCCCGGGACGCCGTAGTGGTGAACAGCTTCTCGAAGTACTACGCGATGACCGGTTGGCGACTGGGCTGGCTGTTGGTGCCGAAGTCACTGCAGCGAGCGGTGGACCGGCTGACCGGGAACTTCACCATCTGCCCACCCGTGCTGTCGCAGGTGGCGGCCGTCGCCGCGTTCACTCCCGAGTCGATCGCCGAGGCAGACAGCAAGCTGGGGCATTACGGCGCCAACCGGGCACACCTGCTCGACGGGTTACGCCAAATCGGCATCGAGCGGCTGGCGCCGACAGACGGCGCGTTCTACGTGTACGCCGACGTCTCGGACTTCACCGACGACTCGATGTCCTTCTGCTCGAAACTGCTGGCCGACACCGGAGTTGCCATCGCACCCGGTATCGACTTCGACACCGTGCGGGGCGACTCATTTGTCCGGTTGTCCTTCGCCGGCCCGACGTCGGATATCGACGAGGCGGTGGCCCGTATCGGCGGGTGGATTTCCGCGGGTTAAGCGATTTCGGCGTGCCCGTAACCGCTGAGCGGTCGGATTCACGCCGACATCACAAGCAGGCTGACTCAAAGTATTGCGAGGCGGCGGTCGGCCTGTTGCCATGTGCCCATGCCTTTCTTCGACTCCGAGCACGGCTCCTTCTACTATCGGCACTGGGCGGCAGCGCAGCCCCGGGCGGCCATCATCTTCCTGCACGGCTTCGGTGAACACAGCGGCATGTATCACCGGCTGGGGTTCACCCTGAACGCCGCGGGTATCGACCTGTGGGCAGTCGACGAACTGGGGCACGGCCAGTCTCCCGGCTCCCGCGGCGATTTCGGGTCCACCGAAGTCAGCTCGCAGCTGGCAGAGGAGCTGACCAAGATCGCCGAACGGGAACAGCCCGGGCTGCCGCTGGTGTTGGCGGGGCATTCGTTCGGGGCGACGGCCGCCGCCTGGCGCCTGCTCGATCAGGCTGGTCGCTACCGCGCGGCAGTGATCTCGGCAGCACCGCTGTCCCCCAACCCCGCATTGAGGGACGAATCGCTGGAGCTGACCCCCGAATCACTGTCCGCCGACCCGTTCTACCTCGACGCGATCATCAACGACCCACTGGCGTTCACCGATGCCGAGACGGGCTGGGCACGTCTCGTCGAGGAACTGGACAACGCATTCTCCCGGTTCGCCACGGACCTACCTGGCCTGACCACCCCGACTTTGGCGATCCACGGCACCGATGACCCGGTGATCCCGATCGACGGCGTGCGGGCCTGGGTCGCGAAGGTGGACAACCTCGAGCTGACCGAGTTTCCCGGCGCCAGGCACGACCTGCTCAACGAGACCGTGCATCAACAGGTGGCCGCCCGGATCGTCGACTTCGTTTCCCAACACATCGCCGGCGGGTAAGGTCCGGTGGGTGTCGATCACCGGGAAGCGTCTGCTGGCCGTCTGCGGGGTGGCCGCAGCGTCGTTGTGGCTGGCCGCCCCGGCCAGCGCGGACGACCAGATGCCGCCCTGCACACTGGGGATCATCTGCGCATTCGTCCCTGGCGCGCTTGACCTGGACCACGACGTCGACCTGACCAAGGACCAGCCGCCGATGCCGAACCAGGATTCAGCACGCCCGGTGGATCCCTGTATCAATGGCTGTATCTGAGCGCTAGAGCCAGGTATCCGGTGTCGTCGCGGTAAGGAACGCCTCGAGGTCGTCGCGCCACTGGGCGGGCGAGTTCTTGTCGGGTTCGATACCGGTGTACTCACCGCGATAGAACAGCAGCGGACGCGGCTTGACCTCCGGCACCTCGGACAACGACTGGACCGCGCCGAAGACGACGAAATGGTCGCCGCCGTCATGTACTGAGGCCACCGTGCATTCGATATGCGCCAGCGAGCCCTCGATGATCGGCGAGCCGAGTTTCTTCGACGGGCGCCAGTCGACGCCGCCGAACTTGTCGGGTTCCTTCGAGCCGAACCGCGCCGAGATGTGCTTCTGCTTCTCGGTCAGCACGTTCACGCAGAAATGGCCGCTGGCTTCGATGGCCTGCCACGACCGGGAAAGCTTTGTCGGGCAAAACAATACAAGCGGTGGGTCGAGCGACAGTGCAGCGAAGGACTGACAGGCGAACCCGACGGGCGCGCCGTCATACACGGTCGTGATGATGGTGATGCCGGTACAGAATTGACCGAGCACATGCCGGAATGTGCGCGGGTCCAGGTCTGCGCCCGTCACTGATCGCTCACGCCGTCAACCGCGGAGACCGACCGTGAAGTCATGGCCCCACAGGCTGACCGCGGTGCTTTCCCGGGCCACCCAGTCCTGGTCATCGACTTCCAGTCCTTCACAACCGAATTCGATATCGAATCCGCCCGGCGTCTTCATGTAGAACGACAGCATCTTGTCGTTGACGTGCCGGCCCAGACTGGCCGACATCGGCACCTTGCGGCGCAGCGCGCGGTCCAGGCAGAGACCGACGTCGTCGCTGTTCTCGACCTCGATCATCAGGTGCACGATCCCGCTCGGTGTCGGCATCGGCAGGAACGCCAGGCTGTGGTGGCGCGGGTTCACCCCGAAGAAACGCAGCCAGGCCGGAGCCCCATCGGCGGGACGGCCGACCATCTGCGGCGGCATCCGCATGGAGTCGCGAAGTATGAAGCCGAGGACATCCCGGTAGAAATGCAGAGCCTCGGCGTCGTCGCGGGTGGACAGCACTACGTGACCCAGGCCCTGTTCCTCGGTGACGAACTTATGACCGTACGGGCTGACCAGCCTGCGGTGTTCCAAAGCGACGCCGTGAAACACCTCCAGGGTATTACCCGACGGGTCCTGGAAGACGATCATCTCGTCGACGCGGCGGTCGGCGAGTTCAGCGGCGGTCGCCTCCTTATAGGGCGTTCCCTCGACGTCCAGCCGGTCGCGAATCTCCTGCAGCCCAGCGGCATTGGCGGTTTCCCAGCCGGATTCCATCAACCGGTCGTGCTCGCCGGGAACGATCACCAGCCGGGCCGGGAATTCGTCCATCCGCAGATAGAGTGCCCCCTCTGTCGGCCCGGACCCCTCGACCATGCCGAGCACCTTCAGACCGTATTCACGCCACGCGGCGATATCGGTGGCCTGAATGCGCAGATACCCCAGTGACCGAATGCTCATGACTTAGCCTCCCTGCAAGAAGTCCGTGGTCAGCTTGTTGAACTCGTCAAATTTTTCCAGCTGCGCCCAATGCCCGCACTGCCCGAAAACATGCAACTGCACCTTCGGGATCTGCTTGAGCGCCACCAGCGCACCGTCGAGGGGGTTGACGCGGTCCTCACGTCCCCAGATCAACAGCACCCGCTGGCGCAGCTTGTACACCTCGCGCCACATCATGCCGAGCTCGAAGTCGGCTCCCGCGAAAGACTTGCCCATCGCCCGGGTGGCGGCCAACGACTCCGGCGTGCTGGCGATCGCAAACCGCTCGTCGACGAGTTCCGGGGTGATCATCTTCTGGTCGAAAACCATGATCCGCAGGAACTTCTCGATGTTCTCCCGCGTCGGCTCGGCGGCGAACTTACCGAGCAGTTTGACACCCTCGGTGGGGTCGGGGGCAAACAGGTTCACGCTCAGACCGCCGGGACCCATCAGCACCAGCCGCCCGGCGCGGTCGGGATGGTCGAGTGCCAGCCGAACCGCGGTGCCGCCGCCGAGGGAGTTGCCGATCAGCGCTGGTCTCTGAATTCCCAAGTGGTCGAACAAGTTCAGCACCGCCGTCGAGCTGTAGCGGTTGTACTGCTCGTGTTCGGTGTGCTTGTCCGAGAATCCGTAGCCGGGCTGGTCCACCGCGATCACGTGAAACTGCTTGGCCAGCACCGGAATATTGCGGCCGAAGTTCGACCAGCTGGACGCACCGGGCCCACCCCCGTGCAACAGCACGATCGTCTGCGAATTACCCACGCCGGCCTCGTGGTAGTGCAGCCTCATATCGTCGCGAACCTGCGCGTAGCGCGAAGTCGACTCGAAGGTGACCTCGGTCTGCGACGCAGCTTCTTCGATGAAGGATGTCATCAGCGTCCCGACTAGACCATCGTGTCCTGCGCCGGCAACCCGAACGCTTCGTTGCCGAAAATCAGGTATGCGCGCTCGGGTTCGTTCGCGGCATGCACCCGGCCGGCATGCGCGTCGCGCCAGAACCGTTGCACGGGCTTGTCGGTTTCCAGAGCGGTTGCGCCGGATGCCTCGAACAGCAGATCGATCGAAGCGATCGCCCGCGCGGTGGCACGCACCTGATCGCGGCGGGCCCGTGCCCGCAGTTCGAACGGAATTTCGTTGTCCGCCTTGAGAAGGGCATACTCGTCGCCCACATTGCCGATTAACTGACGCCAGCCCGCGTCGATATCGCTGGCGGCCTCGGCGATCCGGACCTTGGCGAACGGGTCGTCCTTCGACTTCTCGCCGGCGAACGCGGCGCGGATCCGCTTGCCCTGATGTTCGACGTGTGCGTCGTAGGCACCGTAGGCCATGCCCATGATCGGCGCGGTGATGGTGGTGGGATGCATGGTGCCCCAAGGCATCTTGTACACCGGCGCGGTGTTGTTGGCCAGTCCACCCGCGGTGCGGTCATTCATCGCCTTGTAGGACAGGAACCGGTGGCGCGGCACGAACACATCCTTGACCACCACCGTATTACTGCCGGTGCCCTTCAGTCCGACCACGTGCCAGACATCGTCGATGCGGTATTCGCTACGCGGGATCAGGAAACTACCGAAGTCAACTGGCTTGCCGTCCTTGATAACCGGTCCACCGAGGAAGGCCCAGGTGGCGTGGTCGCAGCCGGACGACCACTGCCATGCGCCGCTGACAAGGTAGCCACCGTCGACGACAACACCCGCGCCCATCGGGGCGTACGAGGACGAGATGCGAACGCCGGCATCGTCACCCCAGACCTCGTCCTGGGCCTGTTGATCGAACAGCGCAAGGTGCCAGTTGTGCACCCCGATGATCGAGCTGACCCAACCGGTGGAGCCACACGCACTACCGAGTCGGCGAACCGCTTCGTAAAAGACCGTCGGATCGCACTGGAGGCCGCCCCACTGCTCGGGCTGCAGCAGCTTGAAGAAGCCGACCTCGTCGAGTTGCTGAACGGTTTCATCCGGAAGGCGGCGCAAGTCCTCGGTGGTCTGAGCCCGCTCGCGCAGTTGCGGGAGCAGATCATCGATACCGGATAGGACCGACTGCGCGTCACGTTGTTGAATGGTCGTCACTTGCACTGCCTCCAACGGGATGCGGAATCTTAGCGGGTTAGAGCAAGACTAGAACACGTTACGATTTGTGTCGAGCAGCGTACGCCTGCGGTTGCTGGACCTGCGGAGGCGCATTTCTATAACCTGTTCTAGTTATGTGCAAATCAGCGAGAAGGGACGGTAGCGCCGTGACGGACGAACCGCTCGGCACGCATGTGCTCGAGCTGCAGATCGCCGAGGTCATCACCGAGACCGCTGACGCGCGCTCCCTGGTCTTCGGTGTCCCCGACGGGCCGGACGCCCCACATATTCCCGCCGAGCGTTTGCGCTACGCGCCCGGCCAGTTCCTGACCCTGCGGATCCCCAGCGAGCGAACCGGCTCGGTGGCGCGCTGCTACTCCCTGTGCAGCTCGCCCCACAGCGACGACGCTCTGACGGTCACCGTCAAGCGCACCGTCGACGGCTACGCGTCCAACTGGCTGTGCGACAACGCCCACCCAGGCATGCGCATTCACGTCCTGGCTCCGTCGGGCACCTTCGTGCCCAGGACGCTCGACGACGATTTCCTGCTGATCGCGGCCGGTAGCGGGATCACGCCGATGATGGCGATCTGCAAATCGGCGCTGTCGCAGGGCAGCGGCCAAGTGACGCTGCTGTACGCCAACCGCGACGAGGGTTCCGTCATCTTCGCCGCCGCGCTGCGTGAGCTCGTCGCGCAGTATCCCGACCGGTTCTCCGTCGTGCACTGGCTGGAGTCGGTCCAGGGTCTGCCCAGCTCGGCGGCGCTGGCGCGGCTGATGGCCGGGCACACCTCCCGGCAGGCGTTCATCTGCGGACCCGGGCCGTTCATGCGGGCCGCCCAGGAGGCGTTGGACTCGCTGAATGTGCCAGAGAAGCAGGTGCACGTCGAGGTGTTCCGGTCACTGGACTCCGATCCGTTCGCCGCCGTCACCCTTTCCGACGACGCCGGCGACGAACCCCCGGCCACCGCGGTCGTCACCCTCGACGGAGAAACCCACGAGCTGAGCTGGCCGCGTAACGCCAAGCTGCTCGACGTACTGCTGGACAAGGGACTGGATGCGCCGTTCTCATGCCGCGAAGGCCATTGCGGCGCGTGTGCGGTGTTAAAGAAGAGCGGCGACGTCGCCATGGAGATCAATGACGTGCTCGAGCAGTCCGACCTCGACGAGGGACTGATCCTCGGGTGCCAGGCACTACCGAAATCCGATTCGGTGGAAGTGACCTATGACGAATGACAGCGGCGCTACCTTTTCCACGATGAAGCAGAAGCAGCGCCTCCTCTGCATCGCCGCCTGCGCGCTGTCCCTCGCCGCGCTGGCGCAGCCGGCTGTCGGCTCCGCGGCGTCGGCCTCCAGGAGCTCCTCATTCCCAATGGGCGACGGCACGAACCTGGAGGTGCACACCACCGCCAATTGCGTACTGGCCGATACACAGTGCTACTTCACGGCCGCAGCCAATCTGATGACGCCGGATGGCCCGACCGGGTTCCCCGACGATCTGTGGGCGCGGCAGACCACGACGATTCGGTCATCGGACCGCAACAACTATCTCAATACCGATTTCAACGCGCCCAACACCAGGATGTTCAAATCCATCGGGCCCGTTGAGCTCACCACGATTTACTTCGGTGGCGGCCCGGTCGAGAAATACCGGCTCGTCGGCAACACCTGGCCCACAGACCTGGCCACCGGCCAGCCCAAGACCGACGCCGACTACATCGTCTGCTCACAGATCCAGGTGGTCTACGGCGGGCACAACATCACCTCCCCGAGCACCTGCAGCCAGACACGCTTCGGCTAGCGAGTCGACCGATACCGTCGAGGAACGAGGCGGTTGAGGAGCGAGCGATCAGCTCTACCGCGGCAGTCCCAATAGCCGCTCGGCGGCCAACGTCAGCAGGATCTGCTCGGTTCCGCCGGCGATCGTCAGGCACCGGGTGTTCAGGAAGTACCGCAGCTCAGCGGAATCGACGATCCCGCCGCCTTCGGCCAACTCCATCATCCGTTCGGCCAGCGCCTGGCGGTAACGCACGCCAACGAGCTTGCGCACACTGGACTGCGCCCCGGGATCACGACCACCGACCGCCATTTCGGCGATCCGGTGGTCCAGTAGCGAGCCGATCTGGGCAGCGACGATCAACGCCCCCAACCGGTCCAGTTCGGCCGCGTCCAGCTCGAGGCCGTCGACCTCGCTGATCAGGTCCTCCATGCCCTTGTCGAGCTTGCCCCCGCCGCCCATCATGACGCGCTCGTTGGCCAGGGTGGTTCGAGCCAAGGCCCAGCCCCCGTCGACCTGTCCGACCACCAGATCGTCCGGCACGAAGACGTCGTCGAGGAACACCTCGTTGAACAGCGCCTCGCCGGTGATCTCCCGCAGCGGGCGGATCAGGATGCCCGGCGCCGACATGTCGACGATGAAGTACGTGATGCCTTTATGTTTGGGCACATCGGGATTCGTGCGGGCGAGGCAGACTCCGAACTGGGCCCGCTGGGCGTTCGACGTCCACACCTTCTGCCCGGTCAGCAGCCAACCGCCTTCGGTGCGCACGGCTTTCGTCCGCAGCGCGGCCAGATCCGAACCGGCGCCGGGCTCACTGAACAGCTGGCACCAATAGATGTCCCCGGACAGCGTGCCGGGCATGAACCGCTCGATCTGCTCTGGGGTGCCGTGCTCAAGGATGGTCGGGGCGGCCCACCAGCCGATCACCAGATCCGGCCGGTCGACACCGGCGGCAGCGAGCTCCTGGTCGATGAGCAGCTGCTCGGCCGGTGCCGCAGCCCGGCCGTAAGGGGCGGGCCAGTGCGGAGCCTGCAGCCCGGCCGTGGCCAGCGCCGCCTGGCGCTGATCGTCGGGCAGTTCGGCGATAGCCGCCACGTCAGCGGCGATGCCGGAGCGTTGATCCGCGACCTCGCTCAGGTCGATACCGAGGTGACGACGCAAGCCGCCGGTGGTCAGTGCGGCGATCCGCCGCAGCCAGGCCTGGCGGCCGCCGAGCAGCTGACTGATGCCGTAGGCGCGCCGCAGATACAGGTGCGCGTCATGCTCCCAGGTGAATCCGATGCCACCGAGGACCTGGATACAGTCCTTGGCGTTGGCGATGGCGGCCTCGATACAACTGGCCGCGGCCACCGCGGCGGATACCGCCAGCTGATCATGGTCACTGTCCGACGCCGCGCGGGCCGCATCCGCCGAGGTCACCGCGGCCTGTTCGGCCCGGACCAGCATCTCCGCGCAGATGTGCTTGATGGCCTGGAAGCTGCCGATCGGTTTGCCGAACTGCTCGCGCACCTTTGCGTAAGCGACCGCAGTGTCCAGCGCCCAGCGGGCAACTCCCGCCGCCTCGGCGGCGAACAGGGTGGCCGCCAAATCGCGGACGCGCTGCGGGGTGCGCGCCAGTGGAGTCGCCGGTGCCGACGTCAGGACGACGCGGGCCAGCGGCCGCGAGAAGTCGGCGGGGCTCAGCTGTTCGATCTCCACGCCTGTCGCGGTCGCGTCGACCAACAGCCAAGCATGCTCGGTGGGTAGCAGCAGCACGCCTGCGCTGTCGGCGCCCACGACATGCTCGGCGGTCCCGCTGACCTGGTTGCTCTCGGCATCGAAGCGCAGCTGGGCGGCCAGTGCGAGACCGGCGGTCCGCTCGCCGGCCACCAACGATTCCAGCAGCTCATCGATGCCGTCAGTACCGTTCATATCGTCGAGCAGCAGCGTCGCCAAAGCGGACGACACCACCGGCCCCGGCACCAGGGCGCGGGCCGCCTCGTCGAGCATCGCGCACAAATCGCCGATGGTGGCGCCTGCGCCGCCCGCCTCTTCTGCCACCGCGACCCCGAACAATCCCAGTTCGGCCAGGCCGGCGAAAACCGGGCGCCAGGCCTCAGGCTTGCCCTGCTCGACATCACGGATCGCGGTGATCGCCCCCGAGCCGGCGGCCCAGTCCCGCACCATTTCGCGCGCGGCAAACTGTTCATCGGTAGCAGTAGCTGACATCCCAGACACCACGGGACTCCTTGTTCGATGCGTTGTATTCGATGCGTTGAAGACCAGTACGACCCACTAGAACGTGTTCTAATAGTGCCAGCGATCGAACGTCAAGTCGAACGCCATCGCAGCAGGACAGTGATGACTCTCACCCGGGGATCACGCACCCCTCGGGCATCGCGGAGGTGGGCAATTCTGGTCCGGCATGCGTATCGTTTTGGACCGATACGTAGAAAGAAGGGGCTGTCTTCCGAATGTCGACGCCAGCACACTCCCGGACCGGTGCCAGGTCGACTCAGGGAACAAGTTCACAGCCGCGTGAGGTACTGACCGTGGCCGTCCTCTCCGAATCGGAACTCGGCTCCGAAGCGCAGCGCGAACGCCGCAAGCGGATCCTCGACGCCACCATGGCGATCGCCTCCAAGGGCGGCTACGAGGCAGTTCAGATGCGTGCGGTGGCTGACCGCGCCGATGTCGCCGTCGGGACGCTGTACCGCTATTTCCCGTCGAAGGTGCACCTGCTGGTATCGGCACTCGGCCGCGAGTTCGAACGCATCGACGCCAAGACCGACCGCACTGTCGTCGCCGGCGGAACGGCGTATCAGCGGCTGAACTTCATGGTGAGCAAGCTGAACCGGGCGATGCAGCGCAACCCGCTGCTCACCGAGGCCATGACGCGCGCCTACGTCTTCGCCGACGCCTCCGCCGCAGGTGAGGTTGATCACGTCGAGAAGATCATCGACAGCATGTTCGCCAGGGCGATGTCCGACGGCGAACCGACCGAGGACCAGTACCACATCGCGCGCGTCATCTCCGATGTGTGGCTGTCCAACCTGCTGGCCTGGCTGACCCGGCGCGCCTCGGCCACCGACGTCAGTAAACGCCTGGATCTGGCCGTCCGGCTACTGATCGGCGATTCAGAGGACCCTAAGATCTGAGCGGTGAGCGCGCTCCCCTCTGACCTCGAAGAGGCCCTGCGCTCCGTCGCGCGGGCGCCCCGGCTGCTGGTTACGTCCGACTTTGACGGCACGCTGGCGCCGATCGTCAACCATCCCGGTGATGCCCGGCCATTGCCCGCCGCGGCGACGGCCCTTCGCGCCCTTGCCGCGCTGCCCGAAACCACCGCCGCACTGATCTCCGGGCGCGCGCTGCGTGACCTGGTGGTGCTGTCGGGAATGTCCGCGCCGGTGCATCTGGTCGGCAGTCACGGCGCCGAATTCGACACCGGGTTTGCCCACGACATCGACACCCAGCTGCTCGGACGGATTACCGAGGAGCTGGAGGCGATCGCCGCCGGGCGCCCGGGCGTCACCGTCGAAACAAAGCCGGCCAGCGTCGCACTGCACGTCCGCAACGCTGCGCCCGACGACGCCGAGGCGGCCCTGGCGCAGGCCCGCACGGCCGCCGAGAGCTGGGACGCCCACGCGACCGCAGGCAAGGCGGTCCTGGAGTTCGCGGTGATCTCGACCGACAAAGGCGAGGCGATCGACATCCTCCGGGACCGGGACGACGCGTCGGCGGTGGTGTTCTTCGGCGACGACGTGACCGACGAGAAGGCTTTCCGCCGGATGCGTGTCGGCGATGTCGGGGTCAAGGTCGGCGAGGGAGCCACGGCCGCCCGATACCGGGTCGACGCGCCCGCGGATGTCGCGGCAGCCCTGGAATTCCTACTGGCGCAGCGGGCTTAGTCGTGGCCTAGCCCGGCGGCCCGGCCGTGCGGCCGCGGATCACCTCGGTGGGCAGCACATCGACGACGGGCAGTCCCGAACGCGGCGGGTTGTGTAGCAGGTCGCCCGCCAGTCTGCCCTTCTCGAAACTCGGTTGCGCGACGGTGGACAGCCCGCGTTTGAGTGCCTCCGGGATACCGTCGAAGCCCGTCACGGTCATCTGCCCAGGAACGTAGATCCCGCGGGCCCGCAAATAGTCCATCGCCGAAATCGCCAGCACGTCGGCGGTGCACATCAGCGCGGTGATCCGCGGGTTGGTCGCCAGTGCCAGCTCGGCGGCGGTGCCGCCGGAGGTCGCCTCGTGCTCGGCGCTCTCCACGATGGTCAGTTCGCCCGGATCCAGTCCGGCCGCCGTCATCGCGTCGCGCACCCCGGCGATCCGCTCGGCCTGTACCTGAAAGTGGGTGCCACTCAAGCGGTCCGGCGTGACCAAGGCGGCGCCGGGCTCGCCCACTCCGCGTTCGCTACCCAACCGCATCGCCAACAACCCGATCTCGCGATGACCGAGGCCTATCACGTAGTCGGCGAGCTCACGCATGGCACCGCGATCGTCGATACCCACCCGCGATGCCCCCGGCACATCGGTGGGGTGATCGACCAGGACGGCCGGCAGCCGGCGTTCCAGGACCACCTGCAGGTAGGGATCGTCATCGGAGGCCGCGTAGACGACGAATCCGTCCACCCCGGCGGAGAGCACGGCGCCGGCACCCTCTTCGAGCGTCCGACTGGGCCCGACGGCCACCAGCAACAGGCCCTGCCCCACGTCTTCGCAGGATTCGGCGAGGCCCGCCACGAAGTTCAGCGCGGCCGGGTCACTGAACGAATACGTCAGCGGCTCGGTGATGACCAGGCCGACCGCACCGGCCTTGCGGGTGCGCAGCGAGCGCGCGACCGGATCGGGACCCGCGTACCCGAGCCGTTTTGCGGTGGCGAACACCCGCTCCCGAAGATCGGCGGAGAGCTGGTCCGGGCGGTTGTAGGCGTTCGAGATGGTGGTGCGGGAAACCTTGAGTTCGGCCGCCAACGAAGCCAGGGTCGCGCGTCGCCGGGGAACGGGACTCCTGGACATGCTCTGTGACGCTAGTTCATCGGTCGCACAGATCCCGAGGCAGCCGCGCCGTGGGCCGCAGGTGGCGCCTTCGAAGCGGCGCCTGATCGCGCTACTCCTGCGCCCCTCGCCCCTCGGCGCTCGTCGTAACGCGGGCCGGCTCCGTTCACCACCAGCCACACTCCCAGCCAGATGACGCACACGATCGTCACGATGGGAAAGCTCGGCGGCATGTTGAACATCGCCGAGATCGCCAGGCCCGCCCACACGCCGACGATCGACAATGCCGTCGACACCGCCATCGCCGCGCCCGGCCGGGCGGTCAGCATGATGGCCGTTGCTGCCGGCGTGACCACCAGAGCGAACAGCAACAGGGTGCCGACCGCCTGGACCGCCATCGTCACTGCCAGGCCCAACAACACCATGAAGACCACCGACAGGGCGCGCACCGGAACGCCCCTGGCCTCGGCGACCTCGGCGTTGACGGAGGCGAACAGCAGGGGCCGGTAGATGGAGGCGATGACCACGGCGAGCACCGCCACCAGCACGGCGAAGATGATCAGCTGTTCGTGCGAGACGGCGAGCAGATTGCCGAACAACACGTTCGTCACGGTGCTGCTGCTTCTGGTGGCCAGCGAACTGAAGAACAAACCGAGCCCGGTGGCCGCAGCCAACACGGTGCCCGTCGCGACTTCGCGGTCGTCGGCACGTTTCCCGAGGGCCCCGATCACCAGGGCGCCACCGATGCAGAACACCCCGAGCCCGACCGAAACCGGCACACCGACCAGCACAGCGCCTGTCGCACCCGGAAAACCGATATGCGCCAACGCATGTGCGGCGAAGGCGGTATTGCGGACCACGATGAAGTAGCCGATCAGTCCGGCGGCCAGGGCCACCAGGGTGCCACCGACGAGCGCGTTGCGCATGAACGCCGAAGTCAGGATCTGCCACCAATTGTCCTGGTAGCCAAGTGCTATCACGGTTGTGCGCATCAGATGCTCCGCATGTAGAGGTCGCCTTGCGGGGTGTGTACCACCTGGATCGACGTACCGTAGAGATGGCTCAGCAGCCCCTCGTCGACCACCTCGTCCATCACGTCGAAATGCGCGTGGCCGTCCAGCAGGTAGATGGCGCTGTCCAGCACGCCCAGAAGCGGATTCAGGTCGTGGGCGACCACCAGGATCGTGACGCCGAACTCATCCCTGATCCTGGCCAACAGCCTGACGATCTCCCGCTGGTTGCGCAGGTCCAGCGCGGTCAGCGGCTCGTCGAGGATCAGGAGTTTGGGCCGCCCGACGAGTGCCTCGGCGATGGCGACGCGCTGGCGCTGCCCGCCGGAGAGCTGGGAGAGCCGACGGTGCGCGAACGGCGTCGCGCCCACGGCGGCCAGAATCTCCTCGACCCGGTGGCGTTCGTCTGCGGAGGCGCGCGCGAACCCCCACCGCTTGCCGGTCAGACCCAGCAGCACCGCATCGCAGGACCGCACCGCGTTCCCCGCGGCAGCCGCATAGTTCTGGGGGACGTACCCGATCGAGTCGGTCGCCTCCCCGGGCGGCTTGCCGAGCACCAACACTTCACCGGAGGCGACCCTGATGAGGCCGAGAATGACCTGGAGCAGGGTGGTCTTACCGGAGCCGTTCGAACCGATGACGGCGGTGATCCCGCCGGCGGGCACCTCGAAGGTGCCCTCCGACCAGATCAGCCGGCCGCCGCGGACGACGCTGACATCGCTGAAGGCGAGCGCGGGATCGCGCTGAGCGGTCGAGTTAGGTGTTGACACCGAGTGCCTTGGCCAGTGCAGTGAGTTGGTCCACCTGCCAAGCCTCGAACGAAACTGCTCCCGGCGCCACCGTTTCGGTGACGTTGACGACCGGTACGCCCGCCTTTTCGGCGGCAGCACGGATGTCGTCGGGCACCGAGCCTTCGGTTTGGGTGTTGAAGATCAGCACGTCAACACCCTTGTCGGCCAGTAGCTCGCGGAACGCCGAGAGGTCGGCGGGCGCCGGGTCGCTCTCGTTCGCCGACGCTGTCTGATATCCGGTAGGCGTCTTGTCCGTCAGGCCCAGCGCTTGGGCCATCAGGTCGAACACCGGCTCGGTGGCGGCGTAGGTCTTGGCCGATGCGGCTTTTCTGATATCGGCAATCAGCGTCGTGTACGGCTGCATCGACGAGGTGAACGCCGCGCGGCGCTCGGCGAAGTAGTCGCCGGCGCCGGGCGCCAGGGTGCTCAGTTCCTTGGTCACCGCATCCGCGAGGGCGTCGATCGTCGTCGGGCTGTACCAGACGTGGGGGTTGGGTGCGGCGCCGTCGACCGGTGGCGCAGATAGCGCCGCGGCGGTGATGACGGGGGCGGCCGGCGCGGAGGTCGCCGCGAGCTTCGCGGCCCATTCGTCGTAGTGGTCACCGTTGAGCACCACCAGCTGGGCGCCGGTGAATTCGGCGGCATCGGCAGGGGACGGTTCGTAATCGTGCGGGTCCACCGAGGAGTTGGCGAGCACCGTGGTGACCGTGGCGCACTGACCGCCGAGCTGGGCCGCGATCTGGCCCCACTGGTCGACGCTGACGGTCACCTTGACCGGCTGGGCGGGGCACGCCGGCGCGTCGGCACCGATTGCCGACGTGGTGGCACCGGATTTCTCACCGCCGCCCCCCGAACAGGCTGTTGCCAGCGGGAGGACGACGGCGACGGCGACGGCTGCGAAGAGGCGCGTGGAGGGGATGCTGACAATCACGTCGGTAATGATAATCGTTTCCATTATGGGTTCGTCACCGGGGCCACCGGCACACGGATTAGGGTTGGTTCCGTGCCGACTGTCGACCTCAACGCCGACCTCGGCGAGGGCTTCGGGGTGTGGCGACTCGGCGACGATGACGCGATGCTGGCCATCGTCACCAGCGCCAACATCGCCTGCGGTTTCCACGCCGGCGACCCTGCCGGACTGCTGCGGGTCTGCCGGACCGCCGCAGAGCGCGGAGTTTCCATCGGCGCGCAGGTCAGCTACCGGGACCTGGCCGGCTTCGGCCGGCGGTTCATCGACATCACAGCCGAGGATCTGACCGCCGACATCATCTACCAGATCGGCGCATTACAGGCGCTGGCCACGGCCGCCGGCTCGACGGTCAGCTACGTCAAACCCCATGGCGCCCTCTACAACACGATCGTCGGCCACCAGTCGCAGGCTGCCGCGGTGGCCCGGGCGGTGCATGCCGTCGACCCCGGCCTACCGGTCCTCGGGCTGCCCGGATCAATGTTCCTCGCCGAGGCGCGAGAGCTCGGTCTGCGCGCGGTCACCGAGGCGTTCGCCGACCGCGCCTACCAACCCGACGGCCAGCTGGTATCCCGGGCCGAGCCCGGTGCCGTCCTCCACGATCCCCAGCAGATTGCCGACCGGGTGGTCACCATGGTGACCTCCGGAACGGTGCTCGCCAGCGACGGGTCGACTATCGCCGTACGCGCCCAATCCATCTGCGTGCACGGCGATTCGCCCGGCGCAGTACAGATCGCGGAGGCCGTCCGCGACCGGTTGGCGGCCGGCGGCGTCACATTGCGGGCATTCGTCTGATGCGACTCAAACTTGGACGGCCCGATCTCGCCGCGCATCGCGACCGATTCACCGTGGCGCCCGCCGCGCCCGACGCGCCGCTCTCGGTCACCTGGCTCGGGGTGGCCACGTTGCTCATCGACGACGGCACCTCGGCGCTGATGACCGACGGGTTCTTCTCCCGACCGAGCCTGCCCGCGGTCGCCCTACGCAAGCTGGCGCCGTCCACCGCCCGGGTCGACGGCTGCCTGACCCGAGCCGGGGTGCAGCGGCTCGACGCAGTCATCCCGGTCCACACCCACTTCGACCACGCGCTGGATTCCGCACTGGTCGCCGAGCGGACCGGCGCACAGCTGATCGGCGGTGCCTCGACGGCGAACATCGCGCGCGGCGGCGGGCTGCCCGAGGACCGCATCGTGATCGCCGTGTCTGGAACGCCGATCGCCGTCGGTGCCTACGACGTCACGCTCGTCGAATCACACCACTGCCCACCCGACCGGTTCCCCGGCGTCATCACCGAACCCGTCGTCACCCCCGCGAAACTCTCGGCGTACCGCTGCGGTGAAGCCTGGTCGGTGATCATCCACCATCGCCCGACGGATCGAACGCTGTTGGTGCAGGGCAGCGCCGGCTACGTACCCGGCGCGCTGGTGGGCCACCACGTCGACGTGGTCTATCTGGGCCTGGGCCAGTTGGGATTGCAACCGCGGCGCTATCTGGTGGAGTACTGGACCGAGACGGTGCGTGCCGTAGGTGCCTCCGCCGCCGTCGGGATCCACTGGGACGATTTCTTCCGACCCCTGTCAGAACCATTGCGGGCATTACCTTTTGCCACTGACGACCTCGATGCCTCGCTACAGGTGCTGAGTGGACTGGCCGAGGAAGACGGGGTGGCGTTACAGCTGCCGACCGTGTGGCGACGCGAGGACCCCTGGGCTTGACATTCGCATTGATCCTGTCGCTGGCACTGCTGGCCGCCGCCCTCGTCTTCGCCATCGCCCGCCCGAACGGGTGGCCAGAGGCGGTGGTCGCGGTCCCTGCCGCCGCCATTCTCGTTGCAGTCGGGGCGATCTCGGTCCACGATGCCACCGCCGAGGCCCTGCAGCTGCTACCCGTCGTCGCCTTCCTGGCCGCCGTCCTGGTGCTGGCCAAACTCTGCGACGACGAGGGCCTGTTCGATGCGCTCGGGGCCGTGATGGCCCGGTCCAGCTCCGGTCGGCCGGATGCCCTACTGCGGCAGGTCTTCGTAGTGGCGGCCGTCATCACCGCGGTGCTGTCCCTCGATGCGACGGTGGTGCTCCTGACCCCGGTGGTGTTGGCTACGGTGCGCACGCTGCGGGTCCCGGTGCGGCCGCACGCCTACGCGACCGCACACCTGTCGAACACCGCATCCCTGCTGCTGCCGGTGTCGAACCTGACCAACCTGCTGGCCTTCAGCGCCGCCGGCTTGTCGTTCACTCGGTTCACCGTGCTGATGCTGGCGCCGTGGCTGGTCGCGATCGCCGCCGAGTACGTCGTCTTCCGGCGCTTCTTCGCCCGCGATCTGGAACCCACCGACAGCACCGACACCGTCGACCCACCGCACCTGCCCAAGTTCGTGCTGGTGGTGCTGGCATTGACACTGGCCGGATTCGCGGCGACGTCGTTTCTCGGCGTCGAACCGGTGTGGGCAGCCCTGGGCGGGGCACTTGTCCTGGGTGCCCGCAGCCTGGCCCAGCGCCGCAGTACGCCGGGCGGTATTGCCCGATCGTTGAACGTGCCGTTCCTGATCTTTGTGCTGGCCCTCGGCGTCGTCGTCCAGTCGGTGATGAACAACGGCCTGACCACGGGGATGAGCCACCTGATCCCCGGCGGTTCTACGTTGCCCGCCCTGCTCGGCATTGCCGCGGTGGCCGCAGTCCTGGCCAACCTGGTCAACAATCTGCCCGCGGTACTGGTGATGCTGCCGTTGGTGGCGACAGGCGGACCCGCTGCGGTGCTGGCAGTATTGATCGGGGTGAACATCGGGCCGAACCTGACCTACGTCGGATCGCTGGCCAACCTGCTCTGGCGCCGGGTACTCACCGCCCAGGACGTCCCACCGAAGGTGGGGACCTTCACCTGGCTTGGGCTGCTCACGGTGCCCACCTCGCTGGTTCTCGCGGTGCTGGCGTTGTGGGCCGGGGTTCGCCTGGTCGGGGTCTAACGTAGCGCGCATGCCAGCGTTCGCCACCACCACGCTTTCCGTCGCCGGCGCTGACCTGTCGGCCGTCGCGCGGTCCGGGGACCAACCCGCCCTGGTGTTTCTGCACTACTGGGGCGGGTCGAAGCGGACATGGCAACCCGTCATCGACCGTCTGCCTGCCACGACCGCCGTGCTGGCGTACGACCAACGCGGCTGGGGCGGCTCCGCCGGAGCACCGGGTCCCTATGGCTTGGCCCAGTTGGCCGCCGACGCCGAGCACGTCCTGGCCGGACTCGGCTACGACCGGGTTGTCTTGGTCGGCCACTCGATGGGCGGCAAGGTCGCGCAAATGGTCGCCGCGCGACGACCCCGCGGGCTGGTCGGGCTCGTCCTCGTCGCACCCGCGCCCGCCGCCCCCGCTGCAATGACCGCCCAGCTTCAGGAACTGACCTCCCGCGCCTACGACGACGAGCAGGCGGTGCAGCAGAGCGTCGACCACATGTTGACCGAGATCGCACTGCCGGCTGACGTGCGGCGCCAGATCGTCGAAGACAGTCTCAGCGCCGGGGACGAGGCCAAATACAGCTGGCCCACAACGGGTCTCGCTCAGGACGTGTCAGCCGGCGTCGGCGCCATCGGGGTGCCGACCCTGATCGTGGCCGGCGAGCACGACAAGGTAGAACCGCCCGCACTGCTCCGGGCGCATGTACTGTCGCTGATCCCGCAGGCCACGATGACCGTGTTGGCCGGCACCGGGCATCTGTCGCCGCTGGAGGTTCCGGATCAGGTCGCCGCCGCGATCACGGAATTCACCGCAGCCCTCTGAGATCAGCCTCGCCGCTGGCGGGCGATCTCTGCCAGCACCACACCGGCTGCGACCGAGGCGTTCAGCGATTCGGTGGGCCCGGACATCGGAATCGACACGATGGCATCGCAGTTCTGCCGCACGAGCCTGGACAGGCCCTTGCCCTCCGAGCCGACGACCAACACCATCGGGCCGGCCGCATCGAGGTCGTCGAGTGTGGTGTCGCCACCCGCGTCGAGCCCAACCACCAGCAGCCCGGCGTCGCGCCACTCCTTGAGCGTCCGGGTCAGGTTGGTGGCACGGGCCACCGGAACCCGCGCGGCCGCACCGGCGCTGGTGCGCCAGGCCACGGCGGTGACCGACGCGGACCGGCGTTGCGGGATCAACACCCCGTCGCCGGCGAACGCGGCGACCGACCGCACGATCGCCCCGAGGTTGCGCGGATCGGAGATGTTGTCCAGCGCGACCAACAGCGCGGGCTCGACGTTCTTGGTTGCGGAGCGGAGCAGGTCCTCGGGATGGGCGTAGTTGTACGGCGGAACCTGCAGCGCGATGCCCTGATGCAGACCGTTGGTGCTCATCCGGTCGAGGTCGGTGCGCGGAACTTCGAGAATGGCGATACCGGAATCGGCTGCGCGCGTGACAGATTCGGTCAGGCGCTCATCGGACTCGGTGCCAAGCGCCACGTAGAGCGCCGTCGCGGGCACGCCGGCGCGCAGGCATTCCAGCACCGGGTTGCGGCCCAACACGATCTCGGTGTCGTCGGTCTTCTTGTTGCGGGGCCGGCCCTGGTTGGACCGGGCGGCCGCCTTGGCGCGCTTGGCGGCCGGGTGGTGGGGCCGCTCGTGCGCGGGCGGGGTGGCGCCGCGCCCTTCGAGGGCTCGGCGCCGGACTCCGCCCGACCCGACGACCTGGCCCTTCTTGGTGCCTTCTTTGCGCACTGCTCCGCGGCGTTGTGAATTACCGGCCATCTACTTGGAACCCTCTTTTTTTTCGAAGTCGATGAGTTCCCATTGGGGTCCGTCGGCAGTGTCAGTGACGTCGATGCCGGCCTCTTTGAGCCGATCCCGGATCTGGTCGGCCTGCGCCCAGTCACGCTCCTCGCGCGCCTGCGCGCGCCCTTCCAGTGCCCAGTGCACCAGCACATCGACGGCGGCCAGCGCCGCAGATGTCTCGTCGCGGGATTCCCAGCGCTCGTCGAGCGGGTCGCAGCCGAGAATGCCCATCATCGCCCGGATCGAGGTGGCGGCCAGCAGCGCGCCCTCATGATCACCGGCGTCCAGAGCGCGGTTGCCGTCGGCACGGGCACTGTGCACCTCGGCCAGGGCCATGGGCACCGCCAGGTCGTCGTCGAGGGCCGCGGCGAACTTCTCACTCCACTGTCCGGGCACGACTGCGCCGACCCTGGTGCGGACCCGATGCAGAAAATCCTCGATACCGGTGTAGGCCTTGACCGCGTCCTGCAGGGCATTTTCCGAGAACTCCAGCATCGACCGGTAGTGGGCGCTACCCAGGTAGTAGCGCAGTTCCGCCGGCCGAACCCGTTGCAGCACGGCAGGTATCGACAAGACGTTGCCCAGCGACTTGCTCATCTTCTCGCCGCCCATGGTGACCCAGCCGTTGTGCAGCCAGTACTGGGCGAAGCCGTCGCCGGCCGCGCAGGCCTGCGCGATCTCGTTCTCATGGTGCGGAAAGATCAAATCCATTCCGCCGCAGTGGATATCGAAAGTATCGCCGAGGTACTCGTGGGCCATCGCGACGCATTCCGAATGCCAACCGGGCCGGCCGCGCCCCCATGGCGTGGGCCAGGACGGCTCACCGGGTTTGGCACCTTTCCACAAGGTGAAGTCACGCTGGTCCCGCTTACCGGTGGCCGCGCCCTCACCCTGGTGCACATCGTCGATCCGGTGACCGGACAGCGCGCCGTAGTTCGGATAGCTGAGCACGTTGAAATAAACGTCACCGGCGCCGGTGTAGGCATGCCCGGTGTCGATGAGACGCTCGATCAGCTCGACGATCTGCGTGATGTGCCCGGTGGCGCGCGGCTCGGCCGACGGCGGCAACACACCGAGTGCGTCATACGCAGCGGAGAACGCCCGCTCGTGGGTGGCAGCCCACTCCCACCACGGCCGACCCGCCGCGGCAGCCTTGATCAGGATCTTGTCATCGATATCGGTGACGTTGCGGACGAAGGCCACGTCGTAGCCTTTGGCCGTCAACCAGCGTCGCAGCACGTCGAATGCCACCCCGCTGCGGACGTGACCGATATGCGGCAAGCCCTGCACAGTGGCCCCGCACAGGTAGATGGAGGCATGTCCCGGGCGAACCGGAACGAAGTCGCGCACGGCACCAGACATGGTGTCGTGGAGTTTCAGACCCTCAAGACGGGTCCCGCGATCGGTCACGACGTGCCAGCTTACCGGCCCAAACGGGCGGCATTTCCATCGGCGACGATAAGGGCGGTGGCAATCGCCGCCAGACCCTCACCGCGCCCGGTCAGCCCGAGACCGTCGGTGGTGGTCGCCGAGACTGAGACGGGGGCGCCGAGCACGTCGGAAAGAACGTTCTGGGCCTCGGCGCGCCGCGGCCCGATCTTCGGCCGATTCGCAATGACCTGCACCGTCGCGTTACCGATCCGGAAACCCTGCTCGTCGAGCAGACCGCGGACGTGGCGCAGCATGTCGGCACCGGTCACCCCGGCCCAACGCGGATCGTCTACACCGAAGATCCCACCGATATCGCCGAGCCCGGCCGCCGATAACAGCGCGTCGCACAATGCGTGCGCGGCAACGTCACCGTCGGAATGTCCGGCGCAGCCATCGGAACCCTCGAACAGCAGACCCAGCAGGTGACAGGGCCGACCTGATTCGATGGGGTGGACATCGGTGCCCAGCCCCACCCGCGGCAGCTCCGTCACCGATTCACCAGCGCTTCGGCCAGCAGTAGATCGAGCGGCGTGGTGATCTTGAACGCCAGCGGATCACCGGCCACGATCTGCACCTGGCCGCCGATGCTCTCCACCATCGACGCATCGTCGGTGACCGGCGCCCCACCGCTGCGCTCGTAGGCACGCAGCAGGGTGGCCGTGTCGAAACCCTGCGGCGTCTGGACCGCCCGCAGCCCGGCGCGCTCCGGCGTACCGAGGACGACCCCGTTGGCATCTACGGCCTTGACGGTGTCCACCAACGGCAGAGCGGGGACAACGGCGGTGTGCCCGGATCGCAGGGACTCAACAACTCGGACGATCAGGGATGGCGGAGTCAGCGGACGAGCAGCATCGTGTACGAGCACAAATTCTGGATCGCCGGCCGCAGCCAACGACAATCGGACAGATTCAGTGCGATCAAGACCGCCGGCGACGACAGTGGCCGTCGAGCCGAGGATCAACTTGGCTTCGTCGGTGCGGTCTGGCGGCACGGCAACAATGACCGAATCCACGACGCCTGACTGCCGCAAACCTTCTATCGCTCGCTCAACCAGTGTCAGACCGGCAAGATCGACGAACGCCTTCGGAACTCCGGCAGCTAACCGCTCACCCGACCCCGCGGCCGGGACGATGGCGACAACGCGCCCCATCTACATTCGCCGTCAGGACGCGGCGGCCAGGACCTCGTCGAGAATGATGGCAGCCTTGGCGTCATCGGTGTTCTCCGCGAGAGCCAGCTCGCCGACGAGGATCTGCCGGGCTTTGGCCAGCATGCGCTTCTCGCCTGCCGAGAGCCCACGCTCCTGGTCACGACGCCACAGATCGCGGACGACCTCGGCAACTTTGTTCACGTCGCCGGAAGCCAACTTCTCGAGGTTCGCCTTGTAGCGACGGGACCAGTTGGTCGGCTCTTCTGTATGCGGGGCTCGCAGCACCTGGAAGACCTTGTCCAAGCCTTCCTGCCCGACCACATCACGCACGCCGACGTACTCGGCATTCTCAGCGGGAACTCGAACGGTGAGATCTCCCTGAGCCACCTTCAAGACGAGATATTCTTTCGCAACGCCCTTGATGGTTCGGGTTTCGATCGCCTCGATCAATGCAGCACCGTGGTGTGGATAGACAACGGTGTCTCCGACCTTGAAAATCATCAGTTTGGAGCCCCTTTCGCTACTCCATACTAGCACGATGCCGCGACAGGCGCGGAACAACGGTGCAGGTCAGGGGCACAACGAGTGAAGACTGGGGGTTGACAGGGTGGCGAATCCGTGCAGGTTGAGCGGCTAGTTCAGTGCTCCCCGGCCCCTCCGCTACCGCCTGTGGACACCCACTACTACGCTCCGTACTAGGCTCAGCACCACTGTCCACAGGTCGGACCGTGACGGCCGTAAACAGGAGGCTTTCAGTGATCCCTTTTGATACCCGCCGGGCCTCCGTCACCCGTGCCGGAGTGGCCGTCGGCGCCCTGCTGGTCGCCACCGCTCTCGCGGGCTGCGGCGCAGGCCAGATCTCGCAGACCGCAACCCAGGAGCCTGCCGTCAACGGCACGGTGGGCACGGTCAAGAACATCACCCTGCGCAATGTCCACATCCAGGCTGTCGAAAAGGGTGACGCGCTGGAGCCCGGCCAGGACGTCGACCTGATGTTCATCGCCTCCAACCTCTCCCCCGACTCGGGCGACAAACTCGTCGGGATCACCTCCGACGTCGGCGCCGTCACTCTCACCGGCAGCGGCGAGATACCGCCCAGCGGCGTCCTGGTCGTCGGTAGCCCCGACGGTGTCACCGCGCTCAGTTCGGTCGAGGGTGCTGCGGCCGCGGATGCCAGCGTCGAGCTGTCGAGGCCGATTCGCAACGGCCTGACGTACAGCTTCACATTCACCTTCGCCAAGGCCGGTGAAACCACGCTCTCCGTGCCGATCTCGGCCGGCAACGCGCCCCGCCAGGGCGCCGCGACCGAAGCGCACTAGCGGCGCGGCGCGTCCGACCCGGAACTGTCGGACCCGCCCGATACCGTCACGACGTGGCAAAACCGCGTTCGCAGTACCGCTGCTCGGAGTGCCAGCACGTGATGGCCAAGTGGGTCGGACGCTGCCCAGAATGCGGCACCTGGGGCACTGTCGACGAAGTCGCAGTGCTGACGTCGATGGGTGGTAACGCCAGGCGCCAGGTCGCGCCGACGTCGGCGGCGGTGCCGATCAGCGCCATCGACCCCCACAACACCCGTCATCTGCCGACCGGCGTCAGCGAACTCGATCGGGTACTGGGCGGGGGCGTCGTACCCGGCGCGGTGGTGCTGCTGGCCGGCGAGCCCGGGGTCGGCAAGTCGACCCTGCTGCTTGAGGTCGTGCACCGCTGGGCCTCCTCGGGCCGGCGCGCCTTGTACGTCTCCGGCGAAGAATCCGCCGGCCAGATCAGGATGCGCGCCGAGCGGACCGGCTGCAGCCACGACGATGTCTACCTCGCCGCCGAATCTGACCTGGATACCGTGCTCGCACACATCGACGCGGTGAAACCGAGCCTGGTCGTGGTCGACTCGGTTCAGACCCTGTCGACCACCGACAACGACGGTGTCACCGGCGGAGTCACCCAGGTGCGTGCCGTCACCACGGCACTGACCGGGCTGGCCAAGGCGGCGGGTGGACCTGGGGTGGCGATCATCCTGGTCGGTCACGTCACCAAGGACGGCGCCATCGCCGGGCCGCGCTCACTGGAGCATCTCGTCGACGTCGTGCTGCATTTCGAAGGCGACCGGCACACCGCGCTGAGGATGGTCCGCGGCGTGAAGAACCGATTCGGGTCCGCCGATGAGGTCGGCTGTTTCATGGTGCACGACAACGGGATTGAGTGTGTCGCCGATCCGTCGGGACTGTTCCTGGATCAGCGTCCCGAACCGGTGCCCGGCACCGCGGTGACGGTGACGATGGACGGCAAGCGACCGTTGATCGGCGAGATCCAGGCACTGGTCGGGATGCAGACCGCGCCGTCGCCCCGACGGGCGGTCAGCGGTCTCGACCAGTCGCGGGCGGCGATGACCGCTGCGGTGCTGGAGACCAGAGCGGGGCTGGCGATCGGGCAGCGCGACATATATCTGTCGACCGTCGGTGGCATGCGCCTGACCGACCCGTCATCGGATCTCGCCGTGGCAATCGCCATCGCGTCGGCGTTCGCCGACCTGTGCCTACCGACCTCTACCGTCGTCATCGGGGAGGTCGGGCTGGCCGGTGATCTACGTCGGGTGACCGGCCTGGACCGCCGGCTCGCCGAGGCGGCGCGGCTGGGTTTCACCACGGCCATGGTCCCGCCGGGCGCCAACGCCCCCAAGGGCCTAAAGACCCTCGAAGTGAGCACAATCGGCGACGCCCTCAAAGCGCTGTTGCGCATCGCAGTGCAGCCCGCCAGCAAACCACCCGAAGTGCGGCCGGCGAAGCGACCCGAGCTGAAACTGGTAGACGGTGGTTCCCATCAGGACGCCACAGAGGACAATGGTCTGCTGTGACGCCCGGCATCAGGTCCATCGGCGCGGTATCGCCGCGCCCCACGTTGCGTGAGACCGTCGGCCGACTGGCTCCCGGCACCGCCCTGCGCGACGGACTGGAGCGAATCCTGCGTGGCCGCACCGGCGCCCTGATCGTGCTCGGCTATGACGACAGCGTCGAGACCATCTGCGACGGCGGTTTCGCGCTCGACGTCCGATACGCGCCCACCCGGTTGCGAGAACTGTCCAAGATGGACGGCGCGGTGGTGCTCTCCACCGACGGCAGCCGCATCGTGCGCGCCAATGTGCAGCTCGTCCCCGACCCCTCCATCCCCACCGACGAATCCGGCACCCGGCACCGCTCGGCAGAACGCACAGCTATCCAGACCGGCTATCCGGTGATCTCGGTCAGCCACTCGATGAGCATCGTGACGGTGTACGTCGCAGGCGAACGGCACGTCGTCGCCGATTCGGCCACCATCTTGTCCCGCGCCAACCAGGCGATCGCGACGCTGGAACGCTACAAGTCCCGACTCGACGAGGTCAGCAGGCAGCTGTCCACCGCGGAGATCGAAGATTTCGTCACGCTGCGCGATGTGATGACCGTGGTGCAACGGCTCGAAATGGTCCGCCGAATCGGTCTGGAGATCGACTCCGACGCCGTCGAACTGGGCACCGATGGCCGGCAATTGCGGCTCCAGCTCGAAGAGCTCCTTGGCGGCAACGACACCTCCCGTGAACTGATCGTCCGCGACTACCACGCCAGCCCCGATGCGCCGTCCAAGGGGCAGGTGGCGGGCACGCTGGATGCCCTGGACGCGCTCTCCGACGCAGACCTGCTGGACTTCACCGCACTGGCCCAGGTGTTCGGCTATCCGTCCACCGTGGAGGCGCAGGATTCCGCGCTGAGCTCTCGCGGATATCGCGCGATGGCCGCCATCCCGCGGCTGCAGTTCGCGCATGTCGACCTGCTGGTGCGGACCTTCGGCTCACTGCAGGGACTACTGGCCGCCAGCGCGAGCGATCTGCAGAACGTGGAGGGCATCGGCGCCATGTGGGCGCGCCACGTTCGCGAGGGTTTGTCTCAGTTGGCTGAATCGACCATCGCCGACCGGCTGGCCTAGCCCGCGGGCGCAGGCGCGGGCGCGTCCGCAGGCGGGGCATCCGCAGCAGGCGCTGGCGGCGCTTCCGGTGCGGGGGCATCGGCAGGCGGCGGCGCGCCGGCGTCAGCCAGGATGAATGGCACGGTCGCCGATCGCAGATTGCCCAGCTGCACGACCAGGTTGTAGGTGCCCGGCCCGATCGGCTGCCGCGGCAGCGGGCACTGGGCCTCGGACCCCATACCCGTCCAGGTCACCTCGGTGGTGACCTGCTCCCCCGGATTGAACGTCTTGACCAGGGTCTCGTTGGACGGTGCGCAGTCCAGGTTCGACCAGAGCCGCTTGTTGTCCAGTGAGTACACGTAGGCCGCGAGCACTGCGGCGCCCACGTCGCGCTGGCAGGCGACCAGACCGATGTTGGTGACCACCATCGTGAACTTGGGCTGATCGCCGATCGTGTACTGCGGCTGGCTGGTCATACCCTTGACGGCCAGCGTGGAGTCCGGGCAGTCATCGCCCGCTTTGAGGACCGGTGGCGGGACGACAGCGGCGGTCGCGGTGGGCGTCGGCGGCGGAACGTCCTGTGCGGGCGGCACGACGGGCGTCTTGACCTCGGGAGTCGGAGTCGGCGCCAGCGGGCCCTGCGCGGTATTCGGCTTGTTGTCGGCGACCGGCTTGGGATCAGTGCTGGAGCTGCCCCGAAGGACCATGAACACGATGGCGGCTACCAGCGCGATGACGATAACCGCAACGCCGATAGCGAGCCCACGGCGCCGCCAGTAGATCTGCGTCGGGAGCGGGCCCTGCGGTTCCAAATCCAGCACGATCTCACGGTAAGGCCAGGTCACCGAGAGATGTCCGACCCCGCTCGGCGTGTCGCGACCCGGGTGATGTGAGTTTGCTGTGCTATTCGCCGATATCGCCGAGGTGATTGCGTAGATTCACCCGGCCGTCGGCCAGGTGGTACGTCAGCCCGACAATGCCGAGCGAGCCGGCGTTGACGCGCTCGGCGATGGCCGTCGAGCGGGCCATGATCTGGGAACCGGTCTCGACGACGTGTCGATGTTCGAACTCGTCGACCCTGGTCAGACCATCGCGGCGGCCCAGCAATATCGACGGCGTGACCCGCTCGACGACATCGCGGACATACCCGCTCGGGACCTGGCCGCCGTCGAGCGTGTCCAGGGTGGCCTTCACCGCGCCGCAGCTGTCATGGCCGAGCACGACGATCAGCGGCACGTTGAGCACAGTCACGGCGTACTCCAACGACCCGAGCACTGCCGAGTCGATGACGTGCCCTGCCGTGCGGACCACGAACATATCGCCGAGGCCCTGGTCAAAGATGATCTCTGCCGCGACCCGGCTGTCGGCGCAGCCGAACACGACCGCCGTGGGCCTCTGCTCGGCAGCCAGGCTGGCCCGATACTCGATGCTCTGGCTGGGGTGCTGTGGGTGGCCCGCGACGAAGCGCTCGTTACCCTCCTTGAGTGCCTTCCAGGCGGTCACAGGACTTGTATTCGGCATGCTGCACATTGTGCCCTCCCGCTGCGACGGAGACGCGATGAGTATCCGAGCCGCGGAATTGCTCGACTGGTACGACCGCGAACATCGCGACCTGCCCTGGCGCCATCCCGAGGCCGGCGCGTGGAAGATCCTGGTCAGCGAGTACATGCTGCAGCAGACGCCGGTGGCGCGGGTGCTGCCGATCTGGCTGGAGTGGGTGGCGCGCTGGCCGACACCGTCTGCGACCGCTGCGGCCAGTGCTGCTGATGTGCTGCGCGCCTGGGGCAAGCTGGGCTATCCGCGACGGGCCAAGCGGTTGCACGAATGTGCTCGGGTGATCGCCGACGACTACGGCGACGTGGTGCCCGACGATGTCGAGGCGCTGCTGACGCTGCCCGGCGTCGGCAGTTATACGGCCAGAGCGATCGCATGTTTCGCCTATCAGCAGTCGGTTCCGGTGGTCGACACCAATGTGCGGCGGGTGGTGGCCCGGGCGGTGGACGGACTGGCCGACGCCGGGCCGCCGTCGACCACCAGAGACCTGGCCGCCGTGGCGGTGCTGCTGCCCGATGATTCGACGGCCCCGCGCTTCTCGGCGGCGCTGATGGAATTGGGCGCGATCGTCTGCGCGGCACGATCGCCGAAGTGCGGGCTGTGCCCGTTGAGCCACTGTGCCTGGCGCGCGGCCGGCTATCCCCCGGCCACCACACCACCCAAACGCGGACAGGCCTACGCCGGTACCGATCGCCAGGTCCGCGGCCGACTGCTCGATGTGCTTCGCGGTAGCCAAAAGCCGGTCACGCGTGCGCAATTGGATATCGTGTGGCTGACCGATACCGCACAGCGCGACCGGGCACTGGATTCGCTACTGGTCGACGGACTCGTCGAGCAGACGGCGGACGGTCGGTTTGCGCTGGCCGGCGAAGGCGACGGGTGACTTCGGCGTGGAACCAACCGCTGACCGGCGACGAACACGCCGAAATCACAAGGGGTTAAGCGGGCTCGGCCACCGCATCGCAGGCGAAGCTGCGGCGGTAGTCCGACGGCGCCACCCCGATGATGCGGCGGAAGTGGTGGCGCAACAACGTCGCAGTGCCGAATCCGGCCCGATCAGCAATCCGGTCGATATCCAGATCGGTCTCCTCCAGCAGTCGTCGCGCGTAGAGCACTCGCTGGTCGGTCACCCACTGCATGGGTGTGGTGCCGGTCTCGTCGACGAATCGACGGGCGAACGTCCGGGCGGACATGTGCGCGCGCTCAGCCAGCGTTGCGACGGTATGCGGCTTGTCGAGGTTCGCCAGAATCCAATCCAGTTGTGGCGCAAAGCCTTCCGAGCATCGGACCGGAATGGGCTGGTCGATGTACTGACGCTGACCACCGTCACGCTGAGGTGGCACGACCATCCTGCGGGCGATGATATTGGTTGCGGCACTACCGAGTTCGCGACGAACCAGGTGCAGGCAGGCGTCGATACCGGCTGCCGTGCCGGCGCTGGTGATCAGGTTGCCGTCGTCGACGAACAACACGTTTCGGTCGACGTTCGCCGTGGGATACAGCCGCGCGAGTTCATCGGCATGCATCCAGTGCGTCGTACATGGCCGGCCCTCGAGTAATCCGGCGGCACCGGCAACGAAGGCGCCGGAGCAGACCGTGAGGACGATCGATCCGGACTCGGCGGCGGCCCGCAGTGCATCGAGGGCTTCCTCCGGGTAGGGGCCGCTGATCGCGGGCACCGCCACCAGGTCGGCGCCGACCAACGCGCTGAAGTCGTGATCGGGCGTGAGGCTGGCGCCGATGGACATCCGCACCGGCCTACCCGCTTCTGGGCCGCACACCTTGAAATCGAAGTTCGGTACGCCGTCCGCGGAGCGGTCGATGCCGAAGACCTCGCAGATCACGCCGAATTCGAATGGCGCAAGACCGTCGAGCACCAGCACCGAGACGGTCTTAAGCATGGCAGTATTTTACCGAACCGCGACAGTGCTGCCACTGTTGGCGGTATCTTAGTTGTCGAAGTATTACTGCCATGAATGCACCGTTGAGCCTTCTGCTCCTGATCGTCGTGTTACTCGCCCCGTTTGCGCTGGTAGCCGTACTTGCCGCCCGTTCACGTGGCAGTCACTTCCTGCGCGGGCATCTGGACCAGATGCGCTACACCAACCGCGACGTGGCCCGGCTCGTCGAAGAAGGAGACGCCGATGGCCGCCGACTTGATCACGAACTCGACGCCATCCGCACGCGCTTCGAACAACAGCCGTCGTGGCCGACGTCAGGCGTAAGGAGCGACAGTCGCTAGGAACGACGTCACAGCCTCCCGATATTCCTGCGGCGCCTCATCGTGGACAAGATGGCCGGCGCCTGGCACCTGCAGATAGTTCGCCAGGCGACCGGTCACTTTCATCTCCAGCATCTGTCCCGGCGGGGTGACCGAGTTCTCCGCCTCGATCAACAGCGCGGGCACCTGCACCGCGTGCCACTGATCCCAAAAATCTCGGGTACCCCACTCGGCGGCGATCTCGATCCACCGCTCGACGCGGCCGTGCAGCCGCCAGCCGGTGGCGGTCCGGTCGAACGCCTCGACGAAGTATCTTCCGGCGACGGGACCGAACTCGTCGATCACGGCATCGGCGGTCTCGAACTCCACCGGCAGGGCGTGCAGCCACGGTTCCCACGCGCCGGTGGTCCGGCCGCGGTAGTCCGGGGCCATGTCTTCGATGACCACACCCGCGACCAGGTCGGGTCGCTCCGCCGCCAAGCACCAGGCATGCAGACTGCCCATCGAATGCCCGATCACCGGAACCGGCCTGCCGAAGGGCGCCAACGCATCCGCCAGATCCGCGACGAACCTCTCGGTGCTGATCGCGTGGGGGTCGGTGACATACCGGCCGCGGTGCCAGGGGGCGTCGTAGGTGTACACCGCGCCCAGTCGGGTCAGCCACGGCAGCTGCCGGGACCACGTCGTGCCGCGGCCCATCAATCCGTGCGTCAACACAATCGGGTTCCCCCGCCCGCCGCGGTAGGTGAGCGTGTCGCTGATCATGTACGCCATCTTGCGTGGCTCGCCGGAGCCGAAGTGGGGCGCGGTAGCCTAACGCCATGTCCGTGGTGAAAATCAACGCAATCGAGGTACCCGCCGATGCCGGGCCGGAGCTGGAGAAGCGGTTCGCTCATCGCGCCCACGCCGTCGACAACCAGCCTGGTTTCCTCGGGTTCCAGCTGCTCCGCCCGATCAAGGGCGAGACCCGCTATTTCGTGGTGACGCAGTGGGAGACCGAAGAGGCGTTCCAGGCGTGGGCGTCGGGCCCTGCCATCGAGGCGCACAAGGGTGAGCAGAAGAATCCGGTCGCCACCGGCGCATCGCTGCTCGAGTTCGAGGTTGTGTTGGACGTTGCCGGGTCAAGCGCAAACGCCTGAACGCTTGACAACCCGGCGGGGGCTGCGTCGAGCAGCAGCGTTGGTCTGCACGGCTGCGCTCGTCGTCACCCTGGTCGGCGGCTGCGGGTCTTCGGGCACTCCGTCGGCCAATGCCGGTGACGCCGGAGTGCACATCAACACCAACACCCCGCCGGGAGTCCGGGCCCAGCAGGTGATGGACATGTTGAACTCCGACTGGCCGATCGGTCCGGTCGGAATCAAGACGTTGACCGCGCCAGATCTCGTCGATTCGGTCGGCACCACCATGGACGGCATGTGGTACGACCGTCCCTATACGATCGCCGGCGTCGAAATCGGAGCGGGCGCAGCAACTTTGCACATCGTGTCGTCCTACGGTGCCCGCCAGGACATCGAATTGCACACCGACGACAGCTTGCTGGTGGACCGATTCAAGGTCACCACCCAGACGCCGCAGATCAAATCCTGGGCGGATGTCGACGCGGTGTTGTCGAAAACCGGCGCGAAGTACTCGTACCGGGTCTCGCGGGTCAACGACGGCAAGTGTGACCAGTTCGCGGGAACCAACACCACCGAATCGCTGCCGCTGGCGTCCATCTTCAAGACCTACGTGCTCTACGCCGTGGGCGAAGAGATCACCGCGGGCAGGTTGTCATGGGACGACCAGCTGACCATCACTGCCGAGGGCAAGGCTGTCGGCTCGTCGGGCTTCGACAAGCTGCCGCCCGGCACTCAGGTATCGGTGCGGACCGCCGCCCAGAAGATGATCTCCAACAGCGACAACATGGCCACCGACATGCTGATCGAGCGGGTCGGAATCCACGCCGTCGAACGCGCGCTCGCCGACGCCGGGCATCACGATCCCGCCAGCATGACGCCGTTCCCGACGATGCACGAGCTGTTCTCGATTGGCTGGGGCAAACCGGACCTGCGAGACCAGTGGCAGCATGCGAATGCGGCAGGTCGCGCGGCGCTGCTCAAAGACGCCAGTTCTCGCCCCTACGAGCCGGATCCATTGCACACCCGCGATCCCGGCTCCGCCTACGGCATTGAGTGGTACGGCAGCGCAGAGGACATCTGCCGGGTGCACGCCGCATTGCAGACGGCCGCGGTCGGCCCAGCGGCGCCGATCAAGGAGATCATGTCGGCGATCTCCGGTATCGATCTCGACCGTCAGCTGTGGCCTTATATCGGCGCGAAGGCAGGCAACTTGCCCGGCGACCTGACTTTCAGCTGGTATGCGGTCGACAGGACCGGTCAGCCCTGGGTACTGAGCCTGCAGATGAACTGGCCGCGCTTCCACGGTCCCGGGACTGCGGGTTGGCTGATGACGATCATCAAGCAGATGTTCGCCCTGATCCCCGTTGGCCAGGCCCCGCCGGCTCACTAGGTGTTGCGCAGTGTCCAGGCATGTCCGCGAAAATGCAGGACGATTCGACTGACCGGGGCAATATCGATGCGCCAGAACGACTTTGGCGGTGCATCGAGCGCGATCAGAATTGCCGCTCGAATAACCGCCGGATGCGTGACGGCCACCAATCGGGCCCGGTTGGCCGTCATGGTCTCCATCCACCCGCGCACGCGGGCAACGACGTCGACGATCGACTCGCCGCCGTGCGGGGCGCGTTTGACGTCGGTCAGCCAGACTGCGAGGTCATCGGGTTTCACTC
This sequence comes from Mycolicibacterium komossense, assembly GCF_025822605.1. Taxonomy (GTDB): domain Bacteria; phylum Actinomycetota; class Actinomycetes; order Mycobacteriales; family Mycobacteriaceae; genus Mycobacterium; species Mycobacterium komossense. The sequence continues at coordinate 91,179 of NZ_JACKTY010000046.1, forward strand.
CGCCGAGCACATCACCTCGCCAGCGGCCGCAGTCCAGGTCGGCCAATCCCTGATCGACCCGCGCCGAGAGTCCGAGGAGCTCGGCGGTCTGCCGGGCCCGCTTTTCCGGGCCGCACATCGCCTGGTCGACGAGACCGAGGTCGATGGACGCATCGGCCTGACGCTGCCCGATCGCATTGAGCGGCTCGTCGGTGGGAAATCGCCCGGCTGCCATCGCATCCGTCATTGCGTGGGAGACGAATGTCAGCCGGACGACCTCACTCACACTGAAATGGTCTCTTGCCGCTTGCCGTCAAGGAGACGTGAGAACAGCGCCGCGGACACCAGCCCGATGGTGGTCCAGATGATCACCTGAGTGCCCAGGGAGTAGAGCCGGAATTCGTACATGTCGATCGCCGGGAAGCCGGGGAACACGATCACCCCTGCGTCATTGGTCATCGGGCCCGGGGTCTCGCTGATGGTGGGCAGCAGCAGCATCACGACAGACACGGCGACCAGATATGCCGCGCCGCCGACCAGCGTCGCGTTCCACGCCCCCAGCTTCGGGGCCAGCTGACGGCCCAGATACACCGCGGCCACCATCAGGACCGCCGACAATCCCACCATCAGCAGATACAGCAGCGATCGCTGGAAGATGGTGGCGTCATCACTGCTCGCCGGCGGATTCGGCGGGTACTTGAGCGCAGGCACGATCCACAGCGAGATCAGCATGCCGCCCGCGATCAGCACCGACAGGGCCCGGGCCGAGATGTTGCCGATGCGCCCGTAGGCCACGCAGAACACCACGGCGAACAGTGCGGCCAGCGCGACACTGAACGCCAGCACGCCGAAGCCCATCCCGGCGGTCGACTGGACGCCGCGGGTGAACAGTTCACCACCCTCGTGGCTATGGCCGCCGCTACCCGCAGCCGTCTCCATGGCTTCATGAGCGGCCGCCGTGCCGTCTTCGAACTCGATCGCCCGGCCGATGACCGGCTCGAGGAAGATCGTCGAGAACACGAACGCGAGCACTCCAGCAAGGGCGCCGGCCAGGAGGCCGCGCCCGATTATCTGCTTTTCCATTGTGTGTGGGGTTTCCCTGCGTCAGTGGCAGGGGAAGCCGAGGAGGTGGCGAGCGTCGTGCACGAACTCATGGATGTACATGTTGTCGCCGAAGACCGAGGTGGCGCCCTGGTCGACACCGACGAAGTACAGCACCATCAGCGCGAGAACGGCGGTCAGCGACAGCCAGACAGCAGCCTTGGTGGCGGAGAGATCGAGCGGGAGAGCCTTGCTCCGGCTAGCGCCAGGTGTGGTCATTTCTATCCTTTCGGGGAGTTCGCGTCCCGATTCGAGAGGTGACGGCGTCTGGTCTGACTGTGACAGTGGCGCGGCCGTTCCGGATTTTCACCAGATTCATAAACCGTCAGGTACCTGTGAAGCATAAGCGGCCTGTCTAGCCCCCGCCGCCATAACCCAACTGCGATGCGGTGTACTTCGCCCCATCACTGACGGGCACCGCTTGGACGGCGGTGCCATAGGCGCAGATCTCGGTCCAGACGTCGCCCAGCTCGGTGGTGTCAAACCGCATTCCGACGATGGCGTTACCACCCCGGTTGCGGGCCTCCTCCATGAGTCGGCCCATGGCTTCGTTGCGGCTTTCGGCCAGATTTTTCGTCATCCCCTGCAACTCGCCGCCGAACATCGATTTGAAGCCGGCCCCCATCTGCGAGAACGCGTTGCGGGACCGGACAGTCAGCCCGAATACCTCGCCACACACCCGCTGGATCTCCCAGCCGGGAAGGTCGTTGGTGGTCACTACCAGCATGGGTCGTCACTCCTCGGAGACGAAAAACGGGCAGTTACCCGATGAGGGTAACCGCCCGTCCTTCGATCTGGTGTCTACTCCGAAGCAGCCGCGCCAGTGCCAGTGGTGACAGCCTTGGCGAGCTCTGCCTCGTCGACCTTCTCCGCCTTGGGCGCGCCGACGAACGTGAAGACCGCGTCCTCGCCCGCGCCCTCGCCGTCCCAGTTGTCGACATCGACCGTGACGACCTGGCCGGGACCGATCTCGTCGAACAGGATCTTCTCGCTCAACGCGTCTTCGATCTCACGCTGAATGGTGCGTCGCAGCGGGCGCGCCCCCAGCACCGGGTCGAACCCGCGCTTGGCCAGCAGAGACTTGGCCTGATCGGTCAGCTCCATGGTCATGTCCTTGGCGCGGAGCTGGTTTCCGACCCGGCCGATCATGAGATCGACCATCTGGATGATCTCGTCCTTGGTCAACTGGTGGAAGACGATGATGTCGTCGATGCGGTTGAGGAACTCCGGGCGGAAGTGTTTCTTCAGCTCGTCGTTGACCTTCTGCTTCATCCGCTCGTAGTTGTTCTCGCCGCCACCCTGGGTGAAGCCGAGACCAACCGCCTTGGAGATATCCGAGGTGCCGAGGTTGGACGTGAAGATCAGCACGGTGTTCTTGAAGTCGACCGTGCGTCCCTGGCCGTCGGTCAGGCGGCCGTCTTCGAGGACCTGCAACAGGGTGTTGTAGATCTCCTGGTGCGCCTTCTCGATCTCGTCGAACAACACCACCGAGAACGGCTTCCGCCGGACCTTCTCGGTCAGCTGCCCACCCTCTTCGTAGCCGACGTAGCCCGGAGGGGCACCGAAGAGCCGCGATGCGGTGAAGCGGTCGTGGAACTCGCCCATGTCGATCTGGATGAGTGCATCGTCGTCGCCGAACAGGAAGTTGGCCAGCGCCTTGGACAGCTCGGTCTTACCGACACCGGACGGACCGGCGAAGATGAACGAGCCCGACGGACGCTTGGGGTCCTTCAGACCGGCCCGGGTGCGGCGGATGGCCTTCGAGACGGCACGAACGGCATCCACCTGGCCGATGATCCGCTTGTGCAGCTCATCTTCCATGCGCAGCAGCCGAGTGGTCTCCTCCTCGGTCAGCTTGAACACCGGGATACCGGTCCAGTTGCCGAGCACCTCGGCGATCTGCTCGTCGTCGACCTCGGCCACGACATCCAAATCACCTGAGCGCCACTGCTTTTCGCGTTCGGCACGCTGAGCAACCAGCGTCTTCTCGCGGTCGCGCAGGTTGGCGGCCTTCTCGAAATCCTGCGCGTCGATCGCGGATTCCTTTTCCCGGCGCGCGTCGGCGATCTTCTCGTCGAATTCACGCAGGTCCGGCGGAGCGGTCATCCGGCGGATACGCATCCGGGCGCCGGCCTCATCGATCAGGTCGATCGCCTTGTCCGGCAGGAACCGGTCGTTGATGTACCGGTCGGCCAGGGTGGCTGCGGCCACCACGGCGGAGTCGGTGATCGACACCCGGTGGTGTGCCTCGTACCGATCGCGCAAGCCCTTGAGGATCTCGATGGTGTGCTCGACCGACGGCTCGCCAACCTGCACCGGCTGGAAGCGGCGTTCCAGGGCGGCGTCCTTCTCGATGTACTTGCGGTACTCGTCGAGGGTGGTCGCGCCGATTGTCTGCAGTTCACCACGGGCCAGCTTGGGCTTGAGGATCGAGGCCGCGTCGATGGCACCTTCGGCAGCACCGGCCCCGACGAGCGTGTGCAGCTCGTCGATGAACAGGATGATGTCGCCACGGGTGTTGATCTCCTTGAGCACCTTCTTGAGGCGCTCCTCGAAATCACCGCGGTAACGGCTGCCGGCCACCAGCGAGCCGAGGTCAAGCGTGTAGAGCTGCTTGTCCTTCAGCGTCTCCGGCACGTCTCCGTGGACGATCGCCTGGGCCAGGCCCTCCACGACGGCGGTCTTGCCGACGCCGGGCTCACCGATCAGCACCGGGTTGTTCTTGGTGCGCCGGCTCAGCACCTGCATCACCCGCTCGATTTCCTTCTCGCGGCCGATGACGGGATCGAGCTTGCCTTCCATCGCGGCGGCGGTCAGGTTGCGACCGAACTGGTCCAGGACCAGCGACGTGGACGGGTTGCCCGCCTCGCCACCACGTCCCCCGGTACCGGCTTCGGCCGTCTCCTTGCCCTGATATCCGGACAGCAGCTGAATCACCTGCTGGCGGACCCGGGTCAGTTCGGCGCCCAGTTTGACGAGCACCTGGGCGGCGACACCTTCGCCTTCACGAATCAGGCCGAGCAGAATGTGCTCGGTGCCGATGTAGTTGTGGCCGAGCTGCAATGCCTCACGCAGCGAGAGCTCAAGCACCTTCTTGGCGCGCGGGGTGAAGGGGATATGACCCGAGGGCGCCTGCTGGCCCTGGCCGATGATCTCCTCAACCTGGCTGCGCACGCCTTCCAGCGAGATGCCCAAAGACTCGAGGGATTTGGCGGCTACGCCTTCACCTTCGTGAATGAGGCCCAGCAGGATGTGCTCGGTCCCGATGTAGTTGTGGTTGAGCATCCGGGCCTCTTCTTGAGCCAGGACGACGACCCTGCGGGCACGGTCGGTAAATCTCTCGAACATCCGTGGTTACCTGCTCTCATATACATGGCGCGTATAGCGCGGGCTCCCGCACACGAGAAGTGCACAGCACCTGCCGTCCACTCTAATGGGCGCTCGCCCGGGGTGTCCTACCTTGGGGTACCAACCGATGGGCAAACCAGGTAGACGCACCAGAGCAACGTCGGGAAATGCCGATTCGTTTCCCGCTTCGCCAAGTGGCCGCTTCGCCGCTAGCGAAACGCCCCGAAAACCCGACTCAGGGCGCAGGTGTGCGAACGAGAATTACGTGGCGGCGTGGAACGCGTCGATGACGTCGGCAGGAATGCGGCCGCGGGTCGACACATTATGTCCATTGCGACGGGCCCAGTCGCGGATAGCAGCGCTCTGCTCGCGATCGATTGCGGCACGGCCCCGGCCCGATCCCGGCGCACGGCCGCGACGACGACCGCCGACACGGCGACCTGACTCGATCCACTGCTTGAGGTCGGCACGGAGCTTTCCGGCATTCTTGTTCGAAAGGTCGATCTCATAGGTGACACCGTCGAGGCCAAATTCCACTGTTTCGTCAGCAGCACCCTCACCGTCGAAATCATCGACCAACGTGACGGTAACTTTCTTAGCCATTAGCTCACTGATCCTTCATCTCTGCACACATGTGGGTAATCGTCTGTTTGACGACCGGCCCCCCACTATCTAATGTGCCATAAGAATCTTCCCCGCTCAACAACGCGGGCAAGCGCAGCAGTTCAGTTGACGTGTCGCCGCACAATCGGGAACAAAACTGTCTCCCTAATTGACAACCCCGTCAGGCACATCAACAAGCGATCGATACCCATTCCCGTTCCGGTCGTCGGTGGCATCGCATACTCCATGGCGGCGAGAAAGTCCTCATCCAACACCATGGCCTCGTCATCACCTGCGGCAGCCGCTCTGGCCTGCGCCGCAAACCGGTCCCGCTGGATAACCGGGTCGATCAACTCCGAGTATCCGGTGGCGAGTTCAAATCCTCGCACGTAAAGGTCCCATTTCTCGGTAACGCCGTCGATACTGCGATGTTGACGCGTCAATGGCGTTGTCTCGACAGGGAAATCCTTCACAAAAGCCGGAGACCACAGCGTGTCGCCGACGGTGTGCTCCCACAGCTCTTCGACCAGCTTGCCGTGACCGTATCCACGATCTTTCGGTAGCTCAAGATCCAGCCGACCCGCAACACTCCACAGATAATCGGCCGGTGTTTCCGGGGTGATCTCTTCACCGAGAGCATCCGACAAAGAAGGATACATTTGTATCGACGGCCATTCACCGTCCAGGTCATAGATCTCGCCATCAGGCAGTGGCACTTGTCTGGTGCCGATCGCCTCATCTGCGACTTCTTGAATTAGTTCACGCGTGACAACGGCTGAATCGTCATAGGTTCCGTATGCCTGGTAAGTCTCAAGCATCGAGAATTCCGGTGAATGTGTGGAATCCGCACCTTCGTTTCGGAAGTTTCGATTCAACTCGAACACCTTGTCCAGGCCGCCGACGACACAACGCTTCAGGAACAGTTCCGGCGCAATCCGTAGATACAGGTCGGAGTCGAGAGCATTCGAGTGGGTGACGAAGGGCCGTGCGGCCGCACCGCCGGCCTGAACCTGCAGCATCGGCGTCTCGACTTCCAGAAAGCCGCGTCGTTCCAACGCCGAACGCACCGCCCGCACGACGGCGATGCGCTGGCGCGCGACGATCCTGGCCTCCGGCCGCACGATGAGATCGACATAACGCTGACGCACCCGGGATTCTTCGTTCATCTCCTTGTGCGCCACCGGCAACGGCCGCAGCGCCTTCGACGCCATCTGCCACGAATCCGCCAGCACCGAGAGCTCTCCGCGGCGAGAACTGATCACCTCGCCGTGCACGAAGACGATGTCGCCGAGGTCGACATCGGCCTTCCATTCGTCGAGGGACTCCTGCCCGACACCGGCGAGGCTGATCATGGCCTGCAATTGGGTGCCGTCACCGTCCTGCAGGGTGGCGAAACACAATTTGCCCGAGTTGCGCGCGAAGACCACCCGACCCGCGACGCCGACAATGTCGCCGGTGGTGGTGTCCGCGGCAAGGTCGGGATAGCCGGCGCGGATCTCGGCCAGCGTGTGGGTGCGGTGCACCTCGACGGGGTACGGATCACGCCCCTGCGCCAGAAGTCGTTCCCGCTTGGCCTGCCGAATACGGAACTGTTCGGGGAGGTCGGCCTCGGAGAAAGACTCGGAGGCAGACGCGTTCGTCGAATTCGAAGTATCCGCAGAGCTCACGACGTGCCAGCTTAGTGGACTGTGCGGGCCTAAATTGATCCCGTGACCGCGACCATCAGCGCAACTGCCCTCTCGACGCTTGCCGACGAACCTCTCGATTGGCGTTTCAAAGGGCTACCGGTCGAGTGGAGCGGGCAGACGCCGGCCCAGATCTGTGCCGCGAAACCGCGTCTGCTCGAAGCGGGACCGCTGGGTCCGGTGTGCGTGCTACGGGCCGACCCGCTGGCCCACAACCTGGACACGATGGCGCGGTGGTGTTCCGAGCGCGGGGTTTATCTGGCCCCGCACGGTAAGACACACATGTCACCCCAGTTGTGTGCGAAACAGCTCGGGGCGGGCGCATGTGCCATCACCGCCGCCACCATCAGCCAGGTGCGAACCTTCCGCGCCTTTGGGATCAGCACGGTGATACTCGCCAACCAGCTCGTAGACTCCGACGGATTGCGTTGGCTGGCAAGAGAACTGGATGGAAACCCGGATTTCGACCTGACGTGCTGGGTGGACTCGGTGCGCGGGGTGCAGCTCATGACGGCCGAGCTGGCCGCCGCCGGCGCGACCCGCCGGGTCGATGTCTGCGTCGAGGTCGGCGCGGCCGGCGCCCGCACTGGCTGTCGCACCGACGACGACATCGACGAAGTCGCGGCCGCCGCGGCCGCCTCACCGCAGTTGCGCCTGGTCGGGGTGGCCGGCTATGAAGCGGCATTGGGCCACGACGTCACGCCAGCGGCTCGGGACGTGGTGCGCGACTACCTCGAACGGATGCGGTCGACGGTGCGACGACTGGCGGGCCTGTTCGACACCGCTGAGGTGCTGGTCACAGCCGGCGGCAGCACCCACTTCGACCTGGTCACCGACATGCTGGCAACTGGATGGCCCGCGGGCCTGGCCGTGCGCACCGTGCTGCGCAGCGGGGCGTATCTGACCCACGACGAGGGCCTGTACCGGCGGACGTCACCCCTGACCCGGGCCGGGGTACAGCCGCCCACTCTGCTCCCCGCGCTCAGCGTGTGGGCGCAGGTGTGTTCCCGACCCGAACCCGACCTCGCACTGCTCACGCTGGGCCGCCGCGACGTGTCCTTCGACGAGGATCTGCCGATACCGCGGGCACTTCCGAACAGCTTCGTGACCAAACTCAATGACCAGCACGCGTTTCTGCAACTGGACGCAGGCGATGCCGACCGGGCCGAGGTGGGTTCCTGGCTGGAGTTCGGCATCTCCCATCCATGCACCGTCTTCGACAAGTGGCAGATGATCCCGGTCCTCGACGCCGACGACAGGGTGGTCGAGATGGTCCGGACGTTCTTCTGATCGTCCAGCTCCTCCCCATACCTCGTCTCTCGCTCTGCATCGGTCGCCGGACGCTCTTCTAGTCAGCGCGCGGGTTTGAGCTTTCCGCGCTGGCCGTCACGGTTGCGCTCGAAGACGAGCCGCAGCCCGTTGAGGGTCAGATGCCGGTCGTACTGTGCAGGCGTGCGCAGATCGGGGAGCAGCAGCGGTGCGGTGTGCCCGGTGGCAACCACCACGATATCGTCGCCGGCGAATCCGTCGACGTCTTCCCGGATCCGCCGGACGATGCCGTCGACCAGCCCGGCGAAGCCGAATACCGCTCCCGCCTGCATACACTCGACGGTGTTCTTGCCGATCACCGATCTGGGCCTGGTGAGCTCGACGCGCCGCAGTGCTGCCGAGCGCGCCGCCGCGGCGTCCGAGGACACCTGGATGCCCGGCGCGATGGCCCCACCGAGGAACTCGCCTTTGGCCGACACCACGTCGACACAGATCGACGATCCGAAGTCCACCACGATGGCTGCGGTGCCGTAACGGTGAAAGGCAGCCAGGCAGTTGACAATACGATCGGCGCCGACCTCTTTCGGATTGTCCACCAGAAGTGGGATCCCGGTGCGGACACCAGGCTCGATCAATACGTGCGGGACCGACGGCCAGTATTGGTCGAGCATCACTCTGACCTCGTGCAGCACCGAGGGAACGGTGGACAGGCCGACCGCCCCGGTCAGCCGTTCGGAGTCATCACCGATCAAACCGTCGATGGTCAGCGCGAGTTCGTCTGCGGTGACTTCGGGTTCGGTGCGAATCCGCCACTGCTGCACGACTTTCGCGTGCTCCCCCGAGCCGGAGATCAGCCCGACGACGGTGTGCGTGTTTCGGACGTCAATGGCGAGGAGCATTTATCAGTTCCTCCAAGGCATTTCGGGATGCCCGGCCAGCCTCGGGTTGCCCCCACCGAGGTCGACGGCGATGTTGTCCAGCAGTCGGGTGGTACCCAGCCGCACGGCGACGAGCAGCCGCCCCGGCCCCGCCGCCGGTGACGGTTCCAACCCAGGACCGCGAGCCTCCAGGTAATCAACTTCGATCGCCGGAACCTCCTCTAGCACTGCCCGCGCGGCACTGACCGCCGCTTCGGGCCCCTGGGCAGCGGCGTACTTGCCGGCCAGTAGGGCCGCCGACAAGGCGATGGCCTGTTCACGCTGCTCGGCATCGAGGTAGCGATTGCGCGACGACATGGCCAGCCCGTCGGATTCCCGTTCGATCGGCACCCCGACGATGCCCGTGTCGATATTGAGGTCGGCAACCATCTGCCGGATCAGGACCAGCTGCTGGTAGTCCTTCTCCCCGAAGAACGCGCGGTCCGGACGCACGATCTGCAGGAGTTTCATAACCACGGTCAACATGCCCGCGAAATGTGTTGGCCGCGAAGATCCTTCGAGGTCGGCCCCCAATACTCCAGGATGCACCGACGTGCGCGGTCCGTCCGGATACATCGCCGCGGCAGTCGGCGTGAACGCGATCTCGACGTTTTCGCTGCGCAGCAGTTCGAGATCGGCGTCGAGAGTGCGCGGGTAGGCGTCGAGGTCCTCGGTCGGCCCGAACTGCAGAGGGTTGACGAAGATCGACACCACCACAACGGATCCGGGCACGCGGTTGGCCGCCCGGACCAGCGCGAGATGCCCGTCGTGCAGGGCGCCCATTGTCGGCACCAGCATCACCCGTCGGCCGGTGTGCCGCAGTGCCCTGGTGACCTCGGCGACGGCGGCCGGTGACGGGTACACGTTGAGCTGGCCGGCCTGAAACTTCGATGACATCGGCTTCACCGCGCCAGCACCTCGAAGACGGATGCCGGCGCGTGCGATCGCTGCGCGGTGCGCAGTGCGACGGCCCGATATGCCTCGGCGAGTTCTGGATCGAGGTCGCCGAGCGCGGCGAGGTGGCCGGCGACGGCCACGGCATCGCCGCGGGCCACCGGGCCGGTGAGTGCGCCTTGCCCGCGGCGCAGGGTGTTTTCCAGTGCCGCCCGGGCCAGCGGGGCGATGACGCGTTCGGCGATACCGCCGGGGTTGTCTCCCACCAATTCCTGCCCCAGCAGTTCCTGGCCGGCCAGCGCCGCACGCAGTGCCTCCAATGCGTCGGCCACCACGGTGACGATGTGGTTGCTCGCGTGGGCCAGTGCCGCGTGATACAGCGTCCGGTCCCGTTCGCGGACCCCGACGGGCTCGCCGCCGATTTCCAGGACCAACGACTGCGCTATCGCGTACCCGATCTCGTCGGCCGCGGTGACCCCGAAGCAGGTGTCGGCCAGCCGGACGATGTCTTCGTCACCACCGGTGAAAGTCATCGCGGGATGGATCGCCAGCGGAATGCAGCCCTGCTCGGCCAGCGGAGCGAGCACTGCGACGCCGTTGGCCCCGGAGGTGTGCGCGACGATCGTTCCCGGTTTCACCGACGATGTCGCCGCCAGCCCGGTGACCAGCGACGCCAGTTCGGCGTCGGGAACGGCGAGCAGCAGCAGCTCGGAATGGTCGGCGACCTCGTGGACAGGCAGCACCGGCGTATCGGGCAGCCGGCGCTCGGCGCGGGTCCGCGATTCGGTCGAGATGGCGCTGCAGGCGACCACGACGTGCTCGGCACGTTCGAGTGCGACGCCGAGCGCCGTGCCCACCCGGCCCGCCGAGATGATTCCCACCTTCAACCGGGCAGGACGGATTCCACCGGGAGTCCCCACGCAGACGACCTCGCTGACGTCATCGATTCGTTCCGGTCCGCTCAGATCGGGTACCGGACGGTCGGACCAAACTGTAGCTCAAGCGGCCGACGCCTCAGTCCTCGCGGCGCCGCCGCCCGCCGGTCCTGGCCGCCCCGGCTTGCAGCCGCGCCAGCAATTCCGCTGCGGGGGTGCCGCCGGGCTTGCCGTCGGACTCGTCGGCAGACTCGGCCGCTTCGGTGTTCAGGGCCTCCTGGACCTCCGCATCGCTGCGGTGCCGCGGCGCGGGTGGGGTCTCCGCCCGGGGCGGTGCCGGCTGCGGAGGAGTGGGTGCCGGCGAGGCCACCGGCGCCGGGGCGGGCGCCAGCCGCGGGCCAGGGGCACCTTCGGCCGCCGACGAGTG
>NZ_JACKTY010000047.1 GCF_025822605.1 Mycolicibacterium komossense
AAATAGAAACACCCCCCACGGTGTGGGGGGTGTTTCTGTGTGTGTTCGGCGGTGTCCTACTTTTCCACCCGGAGGGGAAGTATCATCGGCGCTGACAGGCTTAGCTTCCGGGTTCGGGATGGGTCCGGGCGTTTCCCTGTCGCTATGGCCGCCGTAACTCTGTTCAATTGTAGTGGTGGGGTGTCCGGTGGCGCCAGTGGTGTGTGGCGGCCGGCCCGTGTCACCGTGGGCACCTCTAGAATTGAAGTGTTTTTGGTGGTGGGGTGCGGTGTTATCGCTGTGGTGTGTGGTTGCGTTGCAGATGTGCGTTGTTTACTCACCCTGTGTTTGGTGTTTTGTCACCGGTTGGGGTTGTTGTAAGTTTTCGGCCGGTTAGTGCCAGTTCCCTGCGCCTCTTACGAGGTTTCTAGGTCTGGTCTATCAATCCCGTGGTCTGCGGGGGGCCTTATCCCTCTAAAAGGGTGAGAAGCCTGGTCTTGGAAGGGGTTTCCCGCTTAGATGCTTTCAGCGGTTATCCTGTCCGAACGTAGCTATCCAGCCGTGCCCCTGGTGGGACAACTGGTGGACCAGAGGTTCGTCCGTCCCGGTCCTCTCGTACTAGGGACAGATTTCCTCAAGCTTCTGACGCGCGCGGCGGATAGAGACCGAACTGTCTCACGACGTTCTAAACCCAGCTCGCGTGCCGCTTTAATGGGCGAACAGCCCAACCCTTGGGACCTGCTCCAGCCCCAGGATGCGACGAGCCGACATCGAGGTGCCAAACCATCCCGTCGATATGGACTCTTGGGGAAGATCAGCCTGTTATCCCCGGGGTACCTTTTATCCGTTGAGCGACACCCCTTCCACTCGGGGGTGCCGGATCACTAGTCCCGACTTTCGTCCCTGCTCGACATGTACGTCTCACAGTCAAGCTCCCTTGTGCACTTGCACTCAACACCTGATTGCCGTCCAGGTTGAGGGAACCTTTGGGCGCCTCCGTTACATTTTAGGAGGCAACCGCCCCAGTTAAACTACCCACCAGGCACTGTCCCTGAACCGGATATACGGTTCGAAGTTAGAGGTCCAATACGATCAGAGTGGTATTTCAACAACGACTCCACCCCAACTAGCGTTGAGGTTTCACAGTCTCCCACCTATCCTACACAAACCGAATCGAACATCAATACCAAGTTGTAGTGAAGGTCCCGGGGTCTTTTCGTCCTGCCGCGCGTAACGAGCATCTTTACTCGTAGTGCAATTTCGCCGAGTCTATGGTTGAGACAGTTGAGAAGTCGTTACGCCATTCGTGCAGGTCGGAACTTACCCGACAAGGAATTTCGCTACCTTAGGATGGTTATAGTTACCACCGCCGTTTACTGGGGCTTAAATTCTCAGCTTCACCCCGAAGGGTTAACCGGTCCTCTTAACCTTCCAGCACCGGGCAGGCGTCAGTCCGTATACATCGTCTTGCGACTTCGCACGGACCTGTGTTTTTAGTAAACAGTCGCTTCTCACTGGTTTGTGCCACCCCCTCCCGCTGCCGGCAGCAAGTGCCATGACGATATGGGGGTCCTCCTTCTCCCGAAGTTACGGAGGTATTTTGCCGAGTTCCTTAACCATAGTTCACTCGTACGCCTTGGTATTCTCTACCTGACCACCTGTGTTGGTTTGNGGTACGGGCCGTGTGTGTGCTCGCTAGAGGCTTTTCTTGGCAGCATAGGATCACCGAATTCACCTCATTCGGTTATGCATCACCTCTCAGGATATATGAGACCCGGATTTACCTAGATCTCTCCCTACAGGCTTACCCCAGTATTACCACTGACTGGTACGGCTACCTTCCTGCGTCACCCCATCGCTTGACTACTACCAGAGAAGGTCACGCGCAGCCCCATGAACCCATAAACCCGAAGGTCGCCGGTGAACATGGCTTTGGGCGTTTAGTACCTCTGATTCATCAGGGACGCGCACACACGGGTACGGGAATATCAACCCGTTGTCCATCGACTACGCCTGTCGGCCTCGCCTTAGGTCCCGACTCACCCTGGGCGGACTGGCCTGGCCCAGGAACCCTTGGTCTTTCGGCGGGCAAGGTTCTCACTTGCCTTATCGCTACTCATGCCTGCATTCTCACTCCCACACCCTCCACAACTGGATCACTCCGCTGCTTCACTGGATGCAGGACGCTCCCCTACCCAACAATCCCGAAGGATCATTGCCGCGGCTTCGGCGGTGTGCTTGAGCCCCGCTACATTATCGGCGCACAATCACTTGACCAGTGAGCTATTACGCACTCTTTCAAGGGTGGCTGCTTCTAAGCCAACCTCCTGGTTGTCTTCGCGACTGCACATCCTTTTCCACTTAGCACACGCTTAGGGGCCTTAGCCGGCGATCTGGGCTGTTTCCCTCTCGACGCACGGAGCTTATCCCCCGCCGTCTCACTGCCACACTTTCACTTACCGGCATTCGGAGTTTGGCTGACGTCAGTAACCTTGTGAGGCCCATCAGCCATCCAGTAGCTCTACCTCCGGTAAGAAACATGCAACGCTGCACCTAAATGCATTTCGGGGAGAACCAGCTATCACGGAGTTTGATTGGCCTTTCACCCCTACCCACAACTCATCCCCTCAGTCTTCAACCTAAGTGGGTTCGGGCCTCCACAACATCTTACTGCTGCTTCACCCTGGCCATGGGTAGATCACTCCGCTTCGGGTCCAGAACACGCCACTACACCCCTAACGGGGATACGCCCTATTCAGACTCGCTTTCGCTACGGCTACCCCACACGGGTTAACCTCGCGACATGTCCCTGACTCGCAGGCTCATTCTTCAAAAGGCACGCCATCACCCCACGACAAGTCGAGGGCTCTGACGGATTGTAAGCGCACGGTTTCAGGTACTATTTCACTCCCCTCCCGGGGTACTTTTCACCATTCCCTCACGGTACTAATCCGCTATCGGTCATTGAGAAGTATTCAGGCTTACCGGGTGGTCCCGGCAGATTCACAGCAGATTCCACGGGCCCGCTGCTACTCGGGGACACCGTCACAACAGAGTCATATGTTTTCGTCTACGGGGCTCTCACCCGCTACGGCAGACCATCCCAGGCCACTTCGACTAACACCAACTTTTATCACTGTTGCCCAGACCGGCAGATCTGAGAAGACGAACCCCACAACACCACACCCACAACCCCTGCCGGGTATCACATGGATACGGTTTAGCCATCCTCCGCTTTCGCTCGCCACTACTCACGGAATCACAATTGTTTTCTCTTCCTACGGGTACTGAGATGTTTCACTTCCCCGCGTTCCCCCCCGCACCCTATGTATTCAGGTACGGGTAACACGACATCACTCGTGCTGGGTTTCCCCATTCGGACATCCTCGGATCAACGCTCGGTTGACAGCTCCCCGAGGCTTATCGCAGCCTCCTACGTCCTTCATCGGCTCTCAATGCCAAGGCATCCACCATGCGCCCTTAAACACTTACAACACAAAAAACCAAAAATGAGTAAAAATTGCACATCGATAACACGCTCAAACAGCCCACCCCCACAAGGGAATGAACCACTCCTGCGCGCTAGATGCTCGCAACCACTATCCACAAATCAAACACCACACCCCACCACCAAGTGGAGCGGAAACAAACTCATTCACCAAACCGCTCACGCGGAGATGCGCCTTCACCGGTTTCCCCGAAGGGACGAAGTGAACACGGGCCTGTTGCCTCAAAGCCCAATAGTGTGTTTGGCAGCGACCCCGAAGAGCCGACAATGCTTGTCGCGCACCAGAACCGCATCCACTACAGATAACAGCCCATCCAACGAATCGCTCAAGTCACCGAACTCCCACAGGCGTGGGCGGGCTCAAGTCTCGTGGTGCTCCTTAGAAAGGAGGTGATCCAGCCGCACCTTCCGGTACGGCTACCTTGTTACGACTTCGTCCCAATCGCCGATCCCACCTTCGACGGCTCCCTCCCTTACGGGTTAGGCCACCGGCTTCGGGTGTTACCGACTTTCATGACGTGACGGGCGGTGTGTACAAGGCCCGGGAACGTATTCACCGCAGCGTTGCTGATCTGCGATTACTAGCGACTCCGACTTCACGGGGTCGAGTTGCAGACCCCGATCCGAACTGAGACCGGCTTTAAAGGATTCGCTCCACCTCACGGCATCGCAGCCCTTTGTACCGGCCATTGTAGCATGTGTGAAGCCCTGGACATAAGGGGCATGATGACTTGACGTCATCCCCACCTTCCTCCGAGTTGACCCCGGCAGTCTCTCACGAGTCCCCACCATTACGTGCTGGCAACATGAGACAAGGGTTGCGCTCGTTGCGGGACTTAACCCAACATCTCACGACACGAGCTGACGACAGCCATGCACCACCTGCACACAGGCCACAAGGGAATACCTATCTCTAGGCACGTCCTGTGCATGTCAAACCCAGGTAAGGTTCTTCGCGTTGCATCGAATTAATCCACATGCTCCGCCGCTTGTGCGGGCCCCCGTCAATTTCTTTGAGTTTTAGCCTTGCGGCCGTACTCCCCAGGCGGGGTACTTAATGCGTTAGCTACGGCACGGATCCCAAGGAAGGAAACCCACACCTAGTACCCACCGTTTACGGCGTGGACTACCAGGGTATCTAATCCTGTTCGCTCCCCACGCTTTCGCTCCTCAGCGTCAGTTACTGCCCAGAGACCCGCCTTCGCCACCGGTGTTCCTCCTGATATCTGCGCATTCCACCGCTACACCAGGAATTCCAGTCTCCCCTGCAGTACTCCAGTCTGCCCGTATCGCCCGCACGCCCACAGTTGAGCTGTGAGTTTTCACGAACAACGCGACAAACCACCTACGAGCTCTTTACGCCCAGTAATTCCGGACAACGCTCGGACCCTACGTATTACCGCGGCTGCTGGCACGTAGTTGGCCGGTCCTTCTTCTATAGGTACCGTCACTTGCGCTTCGTCCCTACTGAAAGAGGTTTACAACCCGAAGGCCGTCATCCCTCACGCGGCGTCGCTGCATCAGGCTTGCGCCCATTGTGCAATATTCCCCACTGCTGCCTCCCGTAGGAGTCTGGGCCGTATCTCAGTCCCAGTGTGGCCGGTCACCCTCTCAGGCCGGCTACCCGTCGTCGCCTTGGTAGGCCATTACCCCACCAACAAGCTGATAGGCCGCGGGCCCATCCCACACCGCAAAAGCTTTCCACCACAAACCGTGAAGTCCATGGTCATATCCGGTATTAGACCCAGTTTCCCAAGCTTATCCCGAAGTGCAGGGCAGATCACCCACGTGTTACTCACCCGTTCGCCACTCGTGTACCCCGAAAGGCCTTACCGTTCGACTTGCATGTGTTAAGCACGCCGCCAGCGTTCGTCCTGAGCCAGAATCAAACTCTCCAAACAAAAACAACCCATGCCAAAACACAGGCGAATTCGAATCAGAAAAATCTGAAACCAACAAAAAGACACCAAAAACTGGCATCAAAAACAAAACAACCACCTGCGATCAAAGGAAGACGGGGAGTCCCCCTACACAAGTGGCCAAAAACAACAAACAAAAACCACCAAACACACTATTGAGTTCTCAAACAACACCCACCTGCGATCAAAGGAAGACGGGGAGTCCCCCTACACAAGTGGCCAAAAACAACAAACAAAAACCACCAAACACACTATTGAGTTCTCAAACAACAGACTTCTTTTAGGCTTTGTCACCCGTTTCGGAGCAACCCTACCAGCCTAATTCTTTCGTTTCCCTCAAGTCAAATCCGCTTCCGGCCTAATCTCTCAGGCTGTTCTCGGTCTGATTTGAGGCAACCCCGCCAGCTTAGTACATCCGCTGGTCTTGGGTCAAGTCCCGATCTGGGCCAGTTGGTCTAGTCTCACCGGCCCGGTTTCGGACTTCTTGGAAGAGCTTAGACCCTAACTATCTCTGCGCCCAAACTCGCCAGGTTCTCGACGAAGAGCGGATAGCCCCGATCGATGTGAAAAACGTCGTGGACCTCGGTGTCTCCGTCCGCAACGAGGCCGGCAAGAACCAGGCCCGCGCCGGCCCGAATGTCCGACGACCACACCGGTGCGCTCGACAATTGCGGGATTCCGCGGATCACCGCGTGGTGTCCGTCGGTCCGCGCGTCGGCTCCGAGGCGGATCATCTCCTCGACAAACCGGAAGCGAGCCTCGAACACGTTCTCGGTGATCATCGACGTTCCATCGGAGATCGAGGCCAACCCGATCGCCATCGGTTGCAGATCCGTCGGGAATCCGGGGAACGGCAACGTCGCAACATTGACCGCTTTGGGCCGCTCGTACTGCACCACGCGGAATCCGTCGTCGCTCTGCGTCACCGTGGCGCCGACGTCGTGCAACTTGTGCAACACCAATTGCAGGTGCGCGGGGTCGACGCCGGTTACCGAGATATCGCCGCACGTCATAGCCGCGGCAATCCCCCATGTCGCGGCAACGATCCGGTCACCGATCACCCGGTGCTCCGTGGGGTACAGCCGGGGTACGCCGTTGATCGTCAACGTCGACGAGCCGGCTCCCGAGATCTCCGCGCCCATCTGACCGAGCATCGTGCACAGGTCGACGACGTCGGGCTCGCGGGCTGCATTGTGGATGATCGTCACGCCCTCGGCGAGCACCGCAGCCATCAGGATGTTCTCGGTCGCCCCTACCGACGGGAATTCCAGTTGAATCTCGGCGCCGCGCAACGTGTCAGCCTCGGCCACCACGCACCCGTGCTCGATATTGCATCTTGCGCCGAGTTGTCGCAGGCCGGCCTGGTGCATATCCAATGGACGCGAGCCGATGGCGTCACCGCCCGGGAGCGCGACTTTCGCTCGCTTACACCGGCCGACCAACGGGCCCAGCACGCACACCGAAGCGCGGAACTGGCGCACCGCTGCGAAGTCGGCATCGTATTTCAGCTCGTCAGGCGACGTGATCCGGACGATATCGCCCTCAAGTTCGACGTTGGCGCCCAGTCCTCGCAGGACCTCCGCCATCAGGGGCACATCGAGGATGTCCGGACAGTTGGTGATCGTCGTGGTGCCCTCGGCCAGAAGACTGGCCGCCATCAACTTGAGCACGCTGTTCTTGGCTCCCCCGACGGCAACTTCGCCCGCTAACCGGTTGCCTCCGGTCACCACGAATCGCTCGCTCACGCGGCAAGTGTAGTGAGCACCCAGGTCTGCGTCAGCCACAACCGTCGTCGTCCCGGTACGGTTTTCACCATGGCTGTCCATCTGACCCGCATTTACACCCGAACCGGAGACGACGGCTCCACCGGACTGAGCGACTTCTCCCGAGTGTCCAAGAACGACCCCCGACTGATTGCGTACGCCGATTGCGACGAGACCAACGCCGCCCTCGGCGCTGCCATCGCACTCGGGTCGCCCGACGAGACACTCGCCTCAGTGTTGCGGCAGATCCAGAACGATCTGTTCGACGCGGGCGCCGACCTGTCGACGCCAGTGGTCGAGAACCCGGAGTATCCGCCGCTGCGAATCACGCAGGGCTACATCGACCGCCTCGAAGGTTGGTGCGACGCGTACAACGAACCGCTGACCCCACTGAAGTCGTTCATTCTTCCTGGCGGCACAGCACTTTCGGCGTTACTGCACGTCGCCCGCACAGCAGCACGGCGAGCCGAGAGGTCGGCATGGAGTGCTCTCGACGTCCATGGCGATTCCGTCAGTGTGCTTCCAGCCAAGTACCTGAACCGGCTCTCGGATCTGCTGTTCATTCTGTCGCGCGTGGCGAACCCAGACGGCGACGTCCTATGGCAGCCCGGTGGCGGCGGCGCTACCGAAGCGAAACCTAGCTAGATGTTCCTGCGACGCGCGCGCGGCGAGGGCCTGGACTCCAGCCAGGATAGGAACGCAGTCAGCGCGCCACGATCGAGTGCCATCTCGTAACCGAGGCGTCGATCCGGATCGGTGTCACGCAGCTCCAGCACCGTGATCTCATGGGTCATGATGTCGAACTCGTCGCCGCGCGGTGCCCGTCGGGAGACGATCTCAATACCCCGACGGCTCAGCCGCCGATCCGGCCACCAACGAACGCTCGACAGCCGGTAAAAGACGGCTTCACCACCGCGGTACCGAATGACACCATGACGCCAGCCATGGCCTCCGACCGCAGGAAGGTCACGCAATATCGCCGCGGTTCCCCCTTGGCGCAGCTTCCACAACCGATAGGTCAGCGCCAGGACCAACAGGAACAGCACGCTCACCAGCACGGCCATGAGAAACATGGGCGCGCTCATGGCCGGCTTCCTGGTTGGTCTATCAGTCGATCTGGCCCAGCGCGCGCAACCGCGCGCGACCCTTGGCGGCCGTCGCGGGATCGTCGGATTCCGCATCGGCCTTCGCCGCGTCGGCGTTGATCTCGGACTCGAATTCGGCCGATTCAGCGAGGATGATCACGCCTTCTTCGGTCACAGACAGGAATCCGCCGTCGACGGCGACACGCAGATCATCTTCGCCTTCGCGTTCCACCCGGACCATGGCGTCATCGACCAGCTGCGCCACCAATGGGATGTGCCGCGGCAGGATGCCGATCTCACCCGAAGTGGTGCGGGTGAAGACGAAGGTGGCCTTACCCGACCAAATCTTGCGCTCGACGGCGACGATGTCGACATCCAATTCAGTTTCGGCCATCACACACCACCTTTCGAGCCGCTACGACTAGCGATCATCACAGCTTCGCGCCGAGGCTTTCGGCCTTCTTGGCCAGGTCGTCCAGGCCGCCGATCAGGAAGAAGGCCTGCTCCGGGAGGTGGTCGAAATCGCCCTTGGTCAGCTTGTCGAACGCTTCGACGGTCTCCTTGAGCGGCACCGTCGAACCTGGCTGGCCGGTGAACTGCTCGGCCGCCATCATGTTCTGGCTCAGGAAGCGCTCGATACGACGCGCTCGGTACACCAGCTGCTTGTCCTCCTCGGAGAGTTCGTCGATACCGAGGATGGCGATGATGTCCTGAAGATCCTTGTAGCGCTGCAGGATTCGGATGACTTCTTGAGCAACGCGGTAGTGCTCATCGCCGACGACGCTGGGGTGCAGAATCGTCGAGCTCGAGGCCAGCGGATCCACCGCGGGGAAGATGCCCTTGGAGAACACCGCACGGGAAAGCTCCGTGGTGGCGTCGAGGTGGGCGAACGTGGTGGCGGGGGCCGGGTCGGTGTAGTCGTCGGCGGGCACGTAAACGGCCTGCATCGAGGTGATCGACCGACCACGGGTCGAGGTGATCCGCTCCTGGAGCTCACCCATCTCATCGGCCAGCGTCGGCTGGTAACCCACGGCCGAAGGCATACGGCCCAGCAGGGTCGACACCTCGGAACCGGCCTGGGTGAACCGGAAGATGTTGTCGATGAACAGAAGCACGTCCTGCTGCTGCTCGTCACGGAAGTACTCCGCCATCGTCAGCGCGGACAGGGCGACGCGCATACGCGTGCCCGGCGGCTCGTCCATCTGGCCGAACACCAATGCGGTGTCCTTGAGCACGTTGGCGTCTTCGAGCTCCACCCAGAGGTCGTTGCCCTCACGGGTGCGCTCACCGACGCCGGCGAATACCGAGGTGCCACCGAAGTTCCGGGCGATGCGGTTGATCATCTCCTGGATGAGCACCGTCTTGCCGACGCCGGCACCACCGAACAGGGCGATCTTTCCGCCACGCACGTACGGGGTCAGGAGGTCGACGACCTTGAGGCCGGTCTCCA
The DNA here is from genome assembly GCF_025822605.1 of Mycolicibacterium komossense. GTDB lineage: Bacteria > Actinomycetota > Actinomycetes > Mycobacteriales > Mycobacteriaceae > Mycobacterium > Mycobacterium komossense. The sequence goes on from NZ_JACKTY010000047.1 coordinate 9,705, forward strand.
GCATCTCGGTGCGCGGTTCCAGCTCGGCGAATGGCGGCGGCTTCCGGTGGATCGACCACTTCTCGAAGTCCTTGCCGTAGCCGGGATCGTCGAGGCAGTCACCGAGTGCGTTGAACACATGACCCTTGACGCCATCGCCAACGGGAACCGAGATCGAGGCACCCGTGTCGGTGACCTCGACGCCACGGACCAGGCCGTCGGTCGGCTGCATGGAGATGGTGCGCACCATGCTCTCCCCGAGGTGCTGTGCCACCTCCAGCGTCAGCGTCTTGGCCATCTCCTTGTAGGCGATGTCCGCGTGCAGGGCGTTGAACAGTTCGGGAACCGAACCCCGCGGGAACTCGACGTCCACGACGGGGCCGGTGATGCGAACGACGCGCCCGGTGGCGGTCTTTTCGGCGGTGGCAGTCATATCCTCTTTCGCTTCCTCGTAAGGCTTACTTGGCGTCGGCCAGCGCGTTGGCGCCACCGACGATCTCGCTGATTTCCTGGGTGATCTGGGCCTGACGTTCCCGGTTGGCCTCAAGGGTGAGTGCCTTGATCAGATCGTCGGCGTTATCGCTGGCCGCCTTCATGGCGCGCCGGCGCGACGCGGACTCCGACGCCGCTGCCTCAAGAAGGGCCGCGTACACGCGGGTGGCGATGTAGCGGGGCAGCAACGCCTCGAAAAGCGTTGTGGCATCGGGCTCGAAGGAGAACAGCGTGTGCGGGCCGGACTCCTCTTCCTCCACGTACTCCACGACCATCGGGGCAACCCGACGCGCTTCGGCGGTCTGCGTCAGCATCGACTTGAACTCGGTGAACACCACGTGGATCTCGTCTACGCCGAGGATCCCGTCCTCACCCGGATCGTCACCGTCGTCGTCGGCGCCGGACAGAAAGACCTTCACCAGTTCGTCGGCGATTTCCTGCGCCTGCTCGTAGGTCGGCTGCTCGGAGAAGCCCGTCCACGATTCGGTCACCTGGCGCTGCCGGAAGCGGTAGTAGCCCAGTGCTTTCCGTCCAACCGCGTAGACCACCGGGGTCTTGCCCTCTTCGCGGAGCAATGCGAAGAGCTCCTCGGCCTGCCGCAGGACGTTGGCGTTGTAACCACCACACAGACCTCGGTCCGACGACACCACCAATACCGCGGCGCGCTTGGGATTCTCCCGCTCAACGAGCAGAGGGTGATCCAAGGCGCTCGCACTCGCGAGGTTGGTGAGCATCGTGGTGATCTCGTCCGCGTATGGCCGTGCGGCCTCGACCCTGGCCTGTGCCTTGGAAATACGCGAGGTGGCGATCAGCTCCTGGGCCTTGGTGATCTTCTTGATCGACCCGGCGGAGCGGATGCGCCCGCGTAGCTCCCGCAGTGTGGCAGCCATGGAATTCCGTCCCCTAGTCCTTTTTCGGCGTCAGTCTGCTAACTCGGTTATCTCGTCTATTTCTTTTTCGGAGCCGGTTTACGGACCTTCACCGATTCTTTGGCGACGTCATCGGGATCCAGCGCCTCCGCGCCGGACTCGTTGACTGTCACCGAACTGCCGTCCGTCGCCGAGAAGCCCTTCTTGAAGTCGTTGATGACCTCGACCAGCTTGTCGCTGGTGTCATCGGAGAGCTTCTTGGTCTCACGGATCTCAGTGAGGATCTCGTCGTGGCTGGCCTGGATGTGCTCGAGGAGTTCGGTCTCGAACCGGCCGACATCCTCCACCGGCACGGAATCGAGGTGACCCTGGGTGCCGAGGAAGATGGCAACCACCTGGTTCTCGACCGACATCGGGCTGTACTGCGGCTGCTTGAGCAGCTCGACGAGGCGGGCGCCGCGCTCGAGCTGAGCCTTCGACGTTGCGTCCAGGTCAGAAGCGAATGCTGCGAATGCCTCCAGCTCGCGGTACTGCGACAGGTCGAGCCGAAGCGAACCTGCCACCTCTTTCATGGCCTTGATCTGGGCGGCACCACCGACGCGGGACACCGAGACACCGACGTTGATGGCCGGTCGTACGCCCTGGTTGAACAGGTCGGACTCAAGGAAGCACTGGCCGTCGGTGATCGAGATGACGTTGGTCGGGATGAACGCCGAGATGTCGTTGGCCTTTGTCTCGATGATCGGCAGCCCGGTCATCGAGCCGCCGCCCAGTTCGTCGGACAGCTTGGCGCAACGCTCCAGCAGGCGGGAGTGCAGGTAGAAGACGTCACCCGGGAAGGCTTCGCGGCCCGGCGGGCGGCGCAGCAGCAGCGAGATGGCGCGGTAGGCGTCGGCCTGCTTGGACAGATCGTCGAACACGATCAGCACATGCTTGCCGTCGTACATCCAGTGCTGACCGATGGCCGAACCGGTGTAGGGCGCAAGCCATTTGAAGCCGGCAGCGTCGGATGCGGGAGCCGCGACGATGGTGGTGTACTCCATCGCGCCGCCCTCTTCGAGCGCACGCTTGACGGAGGCGATCGTGGTGCCCTTCTGGCCGATCGCGACGTAGACGCAGCGCACCTGCTGCTTCGGGTCACCGGTCTCCCAGGCCTGCCGCTGGTTGAGGATCGTGTCGACGCAGACGGCGGTCTTGCCGGTCTTGCGGTCGCCGATGATCAGCTGGCGCTGTCCGCGACCGATCGGGGTCTGCGAGTCGATGGCCTTGATGCCGGTCTGCAGCGGCTCGGACACACCCTGGCGCTGAACCACCGACGGCGCCTGCAGTTCCAGCGCGCGACGGGTCTCGGGTTCGATGTCGCCCTGGCCGTCGATCGGCTGACCGAGCGGGTTGACGACGCGGCCGAGGAAGTTGTCGCCGACCGGTACCGAAAGCACCTCGCCGGTCCGTTTGACCTGCTGGCCCTCTTCGATCTTCTCGAAATCACCGAGGATCACGGCGCCGACGCTGTGCTCATCGAGGTTCAGCGCAACACCGAGGACGCCCCCGGGGAACTCGAGCAGTTCCTGCGTCATGACCGACGGCAGGCCTTCGACGTGGGCGATACCGTCGCCTGCGTCGATGACGGTGCCGATCTCTTCACGCTCGGAGTCGGCGGCGAACGAGGAGACGTAATCCTCGATCGCGCCTTCGATATCAGCAGCCGAGATTGTCAACTCTGCCATGGCTTTTCGTCTTCCTGCCTTTGTGTTTTCTTGAGTCTCGAGTTTCGGTTCCGGGTCAGTCCGGCAAGCCGGACTTGGCCGCGGTCAGCCGGGAGGAGACGGCTCCGTCGATGACCTCGTCACCAACGGCGATCACCAGCCCGCCAAGCAGTTCCGGATCGATGTTCTGCTGGATCGACACCGGATGTCCGTAAATACGGCTGAGTACATCGGACAGCCGCGATTGCTGAGCGTCGGACAGTTCAGCCGCCGCATCGACGTGCGCCACGACCTCACCGCGCCGGGAGACTGCGAGTTCGGCCAGATCGACGATTGCCTCGTCGGCACGTTCGCCGCGCAGCAGTTCGACGGTCTGGGCCAACAGCGCTGCCGCTGTCTTGTTCACGGCGTCACCGCCGCCCTCAAGCACCTTGGCCAGCAGCGCGAGCCTGCCTTCGGCCGGTGTCGTGTAGTCGCTCAGCAGCGTGATCAGTCGCGGCTCGGTGTCGAGGATCCGACCGAACCTGAAGAGCTGGTCTTCGACCTCTTCGCTTTGGTTCTCGCCGTCGGCACGCACAAGCAGTGCCAAGCGGCCTGCGTGTTCGATGGCATCGACCAGGTTGGACTCCGTCGACCAGCGCTGCGACACGGCTGTCTTGAGGACGTTCAGTGCAGGTGCACCGACTTTCCCGTCCAGCAGTCGCTCCAGCAGCCGGACAGCAGGCGCCGCATCATCTTTCGGCTCCGCCAGGTGCTTGTTGAGCGCGGTCTCAGCGATCAGCAGCTTGGCTACAGCCGTCAGGTCTTCGGCGAGGATCGAGAGCGCACCCGCATCAAGGCCGGCAGCCACCTCGTCGAATTTCTTCACGACAGCAGCAAGCGCATCACGGCTGGCGGCGCGGAGGTTGACCGAAACGCCTGCCTCGAAACCGGCAGTGCTGGCCGCCCCCGAATCAGCCATGGCTTCCAACTCGTCGAGGAAGCGATCGACCGTGGCAGATTGAGCGGCCGGGTCGGAGATGTGCGCACGCACCAGTTCCTCGGCGCGCTGCACGGATTCGAGTCCCAGGTTCTGCCGCAGCTCACGGATGGTCTGCTGGCGGAGCAAGTGAACCTGTTGGACGCCTTGCGCTTTGATGCGATCAGCATCCTGTCCCGCTTGTTCGCGGAGCTGTTCGACAATGCGTTCGGAGTCTGTTTTCGCTTCGCCGGTCACCCGGGCCGCCTCGTTCTTGGCGTCCTCAAGCGCTTTGGCGTGCATCGCGTCGGCGTCGGCGAGCTTCTTGGCCGCTGACGCACTCTCTTCGAGCGCGGCACGCACCGCTTCCTGCTGGTTGTTCATCATCTTCTTGACGGGCGGCGCCACATAGCGCCACACCAGCCAGATGATGACCAGGAATCCGATGAGCTGTCCGATGAAAGTTGACATCAGCGGCTCCCGGCAACGTCGACGCCAAGGATCCGGCCGGCCAGCGTCGCCGACAGATTGTCCACCGATGACTGCAGCTCTGTCGCGGTGGCCTGACCCTGCTGGGCCAGTTCCGCATCTGCGCTACGCAATGTCGCAGCAACCTCTCCGCTGGCCTCGGCGCGTGACTCGTCGACGACCTTGCGGCCCTCGGTGCGAGCCTCGTCGCGGAGGGCTGATGCCTCACCGCGCGCGCCCGCCATCGCCTCGTCGTAGTCGGCCTGTGCGGCGGCAACCTGTTCGGCCGACTTCTTGTTGTCCGCTGCCGTCTTGGCCAGCATGGCTTCCCGTTCGGCCAACACCTTGCTGACCGGTGGCACAACCCACTTACCGATCACGCCGAGCACGATCAGGAAGATGATGAGCACGACGAAGAAAGTGCCGTTGGGAACGAGGAAATTGCTCTGTCCCCCACCCTCTTCCGACGCGAGGAGGTTGATGCCGTCCGCCAGGACGGTTGTGCCGAAGTCACCCATATCGCTGAATTAGCCGACCGGGGTGGCGAACACGAACAGTGCCATGAATGCCAGGTTGATGAAGTACGCGGCCTCGACCAGACCGACCGTGATGAAGAACGGGGTGAACAGGCGACCCTGCGCCTCCGGCTGACGGGCGATACCGGAGATCAGAGCGTTACCGGCAATACCGTCACCGATACCGGCTCCGATGGCGCCGCCCGCCATGATCAGACCACCGCCGATGAGCGCGCCAGCAGCGATTGTGGGATCCATTCCTTGTCCTCCTTGATAACTGGTAGGGGTTCTACCAGGGCTTCTGGGTGGTACTTGTCGGTTCTAGTGGTTTGCGTGCTCGTCGTCGGCGTGATCGAGCTCCATTGACTGTCCGAAGTAGAGGATGGTCAACAGGGCGAAGATGAACGCCTGGATAAGGCCGACGAACAGATCGAAAGCTTTCCAGATCGCGTTGGGCGCCCACATGATGTACGCCGGGAAGAGCGCGATCAACGAGAGCATGATGCCGCCGGCGAAGATGTTGCCGAAAAGTCGCAGGGACAACGAGATCGGCTTGGCGATCTCCTCGACCAGGTTGATCGGCGCCAGGAAGGCCACGTGCCCCTTGGCCAGCTTGATCGGATGACCGATGATGCCGCGCCGCCAGATGCCCGCCGTGTGATAGGCGATGAACACGAACAGTGCGAGCGCCAGCACGAAGTTGATATCGCTTGCGGGTGGCTTCAGCAGCTCTGCGGTCTTGCCGTCGGAGTTGGTGTACATCACCGGCAACACCGACAGCCAGTTGGCGATCAGGATGAAGACGAACAACGCGACAGCCAGCGGCAGCACGAACGGCGCCACTTTCATGCCGATCGCACTCTCGACCTGTCCCCGCAGCTGGACGGTGATGGCCTCGAAGAACAACTGGACCCCGCCGGGCACGCCGGTCGAGGTGACCTTGGCGCGCAGGAAGAAAGCCAAGCCGAGGACTATCACGGCCGTGATCGCGGTCGCGATGACCGTATCCACGTTTACGGTCATGCCGAACCACTGCTGCTGAATGTGGTGGCCGACCTCGATCGCCGCCTCCGCGACGATTCGTTCACTCATGGGCGAATCAATCCTTCGGTGCTAATCCGTCGTTGGATGCAGTTGCTTGTTGTTCTGGTGTGGTGGGCTGGCCCGCCGGTTCTTCGTCTGCGCCCTCGCGCAGCTTCTTCAGGACCGGCAGCGATGTCGTCAAGACCAGGAGAACCTGGAACAGCGCCAGTCCGAAGAGGACGCCGAGACCCATCGGCCGGAAGATGAACGCGATGGCGAGGCCGACGGCGGTGATGACCAGCAATCTGGTGGCCGAGTTCAGCGCCATCTTCTTCTTGAGCGGATGGTCCCCGGCGGTGATCGAGTCGACAGCCCGTCGCACCAGAAGTGCGTTGAGCAGCCCGAGCCCGAGCCCGACGCCGAAGAAGACACCGAACATCACATGGCCGAGCAGTGCGGCCGCTCCGGTCGCGATAGCGGTGATGACTGCACAGATTGCGAACAGCCGGATTGGCCGGAAAGCTACGGAAGGAAACACCAACGGCGCGTCCTGCGCTGGTGTCGTCACTGCCTCACCTCAATCTTGCGGTCGCGAGATGTGCCCTCGCGATACGTCGTAGAACTGAAATGTTCCTGTGCGCGTCCGCCCTACCGTAACGGAGTACGAAAAGCATGCTGGAATCACCCAAGGGGTTGCTCCCTTTGTCGGTCGTTTATCCGTGCCGATCGACGGTGAAACCGATCGCCCCGGGGGGCCGGCAACCCGCGAGGTTTTCGGGTTCTGCGTGTAACGTACCACATGGTAGGAGGCCCTAAACGGGCACCTACTACTTACTGTCGTAAACGCCGTCTTCCGGTTCATCAAAGCGTCCGCCACCCCGCCTCAGCAGGGGTATCACCGTCACGATCCCGGCCACCACGATGGCCGCCAGCATGACTGCTCCGGTGTATCGGGGATCGACGAAGATCGTGCTCGCGGCGCCGAACGCGACGATGCCAACCCATAGGTAGATCAGTAGCACCACCCGTCGATGCGAGTGGCCGATTTGGAGCAGTCGGTGGTGCAGATGCATCTTGTCCGGGCTGAACGGGCTGCGCCCGGCGCGGGTGCGGCGAACGATCGCCAGCAACATATCGAGTGCAGGCACGAAGAGCACTGCGACAACCAACAGGAACGGCGACAGCAGTGCGAAGACATCGCGGGCGCCGTAGGCGTTCTGCGAGATGGGGCCAGCCGCCGTCGTCGATGCAGCCGCCAGCATCAGGCCGATCAACATGGACCCCGAATCCCCCATGAAGATCTTCGCCCGATGGAAGTTGTGCGGCAGGAATCCCAGGCAGGCGCCGGCAAGCACCACCGAGATGATGGCGGGCGGGTAGAACAGCACGTCACCGCCGTGATCACGCAACAACCCGACGGAGAACACGCAGATCGCCAGCGCGGTGATGAGTCCGAGGCCCGCGGCGAGGCCGTCGAGTCCGTCGACGAAATTCATCGCGTTGACGATCGACACGGTCAGCGCCAGCGTGAGCAGGATCGAGGACACCTGGTCCAGCACGATCGTGCCGACGCCACCGAATGGGATGTAGAGCACGCTCCACGCCACACCCATGGTGACCAGCACGCTCGCGGCGGTGATCTGACCGGCGAATTTCGTCAGGGCATCCAGCCCCCAGCGGTCATCGATCAGGCCGATCGCCATGATCAGACCGCCGGCGACGACAACGGCGGGCAACCCGGTGGAGTAGATGAAGCCCCTGGTCAGTGCCGGCAGCTGCGAAGCCAGGAACACTGCGGCGGCGATGCCGAGGTATATCGCCAGCCCGCCCATCCGCGGGGTCGGCTGCACGTGCACGTCGCGGTCGCGGGGGTAGGCGAGCGCGCCGACCTTGGTGGCGAACACCCGCACCGAGCCGGTGGCGAAGTAAGTGATGATCGCCGCGGTCAGGCCGACCAGTGCCAGCTCACGCAGAGGTACCCCGGCGCCGCGATCGGACAATGCGAGCAGGCCGCCGGCCAGGCTGTGGCTTCCGCTCAACACTGGATGCACCGTACTGGACCAATCTGTGACTGAGGCGGACTTGACGGGTGGTCAGTTGACCAGTGCACCGGGCTCGATACCGAGTACCGAGCCGATCTGCTCAGCCGAGACGGGGCCGGTCCGCAGGATCTTCGGCGCCGGACCGGTCAGGTCGACGATCGTCGAGGCAGCCTGCTTGGCGGCCGGGCCGCCGTCGAGGTAGACCTGCACGAGATCGCCGAGTTGATGGCGGGCGTCCTCGGCGGTGACCGCCGCGGGTCGACCGGAGATGTTGGCGCTGGACACGGCCATCGGCCCGACTTCCCGCAGGATTTCGATCGCGACCGGATGCAGCGGCATCCGCAGCATCACGGTTCCGTTGGCGTCGCCGAGATCCCACTGCAGCGACGGTGCCTGGTGGACCACCAGGCTCAGCGCACCGGGCCAGAAGGCGCGGATCAGCTCGCGGGCACCCTGCGGAACGGTATAGACCAGCCCGTCGATGGTGTGCCAAGAGCCGACCAGTACCGGCACCGGCATATCCCGGCCGCGCCCCTTGGCGGCCAGCAGTGCGGCGACGGCGGAGCTGTCGAACGCGTCGGCGCCCAGACCGTAGACCGTGTCGGTCGGCAGCACCACCAGCTGGCCACCCTTGGCCGCGCTGATCGCCGAGGAGATACCGACGCTGCGCTGTTGCGGATCACCGCAGTCAAACACCTGGCTCATCGGCGCTCCTCGTGGCAGTGACGAACCGTGGCCGGCCCGCCAGATCGTGTCGTGGTTCAATGTTCTCGAAAAGCCCTGTTGCGGAAAACAATTCGACAGTCTGAGACGACGTCGTGTCGTCGTGTTCGACTGCGATGCGCCCGCCGGGCCGCAACCAGCGGGCCGCCAGCCCGACGATCGCGGTGACGACCGCCATACCGTCGGGACCGCCGAACAGGGCGTGGTGCGGATCATGATCGGCGACTTCCGGATCCAGCTGCGCGCCGGCGGGAATATAGGGCGGGTTGGCGACGATGAGGTCGACGCGACCGTCGAGCTCGGGCAACAGAGCTGGCGCCGTGACATCGGCTTCGACGAATCGCAGGCCGCTGCCCTTCGCATAGACGTGGGCGTTGCGTCGGGCGTAGCTCAGCGCAGCTGCGGAATCGTCGATGGCCAGCACCGTCGCATCGGGCCAGTTTCTGGCCAGCGACACCGCCAGCGCGCCTGATCCCGTGCACAGGTCCACCACCAGTGGCTTAGCTGGAAGTTGTTGTCGAGCAACCGCTTTGAAGGCCCACTCGAGCAGCGACTCGGTCTCCGGGCGCGGGATGAAAACGCCCGGGCCGACGTGCAGCATCAGCGGTCCGAACGGCGCCGTCCCGGTCAGGTGCTGCAGCGGGACGCGGCGCGACCGGGCGTCGACGAGCTCCCGGTAGCGGGCGAAGAACTCCTCGCCGGGGGTGTCGATGAACGCCAACAGACCGCGTTCGACGCCGAGCAGGTGAGCAGCGAGCTCCTCGGCATCGATTCTTGCGGAGTCGATCCCGGCATCGGCCAGTGTTGCCGTCGCCTCGGCGATCGCATTCCTCAAGGCTTCACGCACCGCCTGTGCCGCCATCACGCCTGCTGAAGCCGGGTTTGCTTATCTGCTGCACCCAGCGCGTCGAGCAGCGCATCCATATCGCCGTCGAGAATCTGGTCGAGGTTGTGCGCCTTGAAGCCGATCCGATGATCGGTCAGGCGGTTCTCCGGGAAGTTGTAGGTGCGGATCCGCTCACTGCGGTCGACGGTGCGGATCTGGCTGGCCCGATCAGCGGAGGCATCGGCCGAGGCCTGCTCTTCGGCCAGTGCCTGCAGCCGCGCCGCCAGCACGATCATCGCGCGGGCCTTGTTCTGCAGCTGGGAGCGCTCGTTCTGACAGGTCACGACGATCCCGGTGGGAAGGTGGGTGATGCGGACCGCCGAGTCGGTGGTATTGACACCTTGACCGCCCTTCCCCGAGCTGCGGTACACGTCGATCCGTAGGTCGGACTCGTCGATCTGCACGGCCTCGACGTCTTCAGGCTCCGGGTAGACCAAGACGCCGGCCGCGGAGGTATGCACGCGGCCCTGCGATTCGGTGACCGGCACCCGCTGCACGCGGTGTACGCCGCCCTCGAATTTCAGTCGGGACCAGACACCGTCGGCCGTATCGCCCTTTCTGGTGATGGACAGCGTGGCTTCCTTGTAGCCGCCCAGGTCGGAGAACGTCTCGTCGAGCACGGAGACCTTCCAGCCGTGGCGTTCTGCGTACCGGATGTACATGCGGGCCAGGTCGGCCGCGAAGAGGGCGGATTCTTCACCGCCCTCGCCGGACTTGACCTCAAGGACGACGTCGTCGGGATCATGCGGATCGCGGGGGGCCAGCATGTCGGTCAGCAGGTTGTCGAGTTCGGCAACCCGGGGCTCCAGCTCGGCCACTTCGGCGGCGAACGAGTCGTCTTCGTCGGCCAGCTCGCGGGCAGCGTCGAGATCGCCGCGGGCGGCTTCGAGTCTGCGGTAGGCCGCGATGATGGGCCCCAACTGGGCGAACCGGCGCGCGACCTTGCGCGCGTTGGACGCGTCGGAGTGCAGTTCCGGGTCGGACAGCTGACGTTCGAGGTCAGCATGCTCGACGAGGAGCGCATCGATCGCTGTCGCGCTCTGCGTCATGACATCCCTCCTCGGCTCATCGACTACCGACTCGCCCTACCAACAGCTGAACACAAAACCGGCGCCCGGCCTGCGCGAATCGCGACAGGATCGGGCGCCGGCAGTGCAACTACTTGTCGGCCGCCGAATCGGCGGTCTTGCGCTTTCCGTAACGCTTCTCGAAGCGCGCAACGCGGCCGCCGCTATCGAGGATCTTCTGCTTGCCGGTGTAGAACGGGTGGCACTGCGAGCACACCTCGACCGTGATCTGGCCGTTTTCCTTGGTGCTGCGAGTGGTGAATGTGCTGCCGCAACCGCAGACCACGGTGGTCTCGTTGTAGGCAGGATGAATACCGGTTTTCATGGTGTCCTCTTCGATCGTCGGCCGCCGGGTCGCCCACTCCTGACCTGGATATTTGGGCGTGAACCGGAACCTGAGGTGGTCGGCGGTCCATTATGCCAGGTCAGCCGCCATCTTCCTAAACACGTCTGCCAGGTGGGCTATTCCTGCGACGTATAGACCTGCGCGCGACCCTGGCGCGTCCACCGCAGACCGCCGGCCGGGCTGGCTCCCGCGGCGATCAGTTCACGCTTGACCACCTTGTTGGTCGCGGTCGACGGCAGGTCGTCGGTAATCCAGACATGACGCGGCCAGGCCTTCGGCGAGAGGTCGGACTGGGCGGCCAGAAACTCACCGAAGTCGCCCGGCGTCAGCTCGGCACCGTCGCGTAGCACGAGGGCAGCCATGATCTGGTCCCCGACGGTCTCATCCGGCACCGGATAGACGGCGACCCTGTTGATCGCGTCGTGCCGCAGCAGGATCCGTTCGATGGGAGCCGAGGTCATGTTCTCGCCATCGACGCGCATCCAGTCCGCAGTGCGACCGGCGAGGTAGATCCAGCCATCCGAGTCGCGGTAGGCCAGATCGCCGGACCAGTACATTCCGTTGCGCAGCCGATCGTCGGTCGCGGACTTGTCTTTGTAGTAACCCTGGAACAGCCCGGCACCGGTGGTGTTGACCAATTCACCGATGGCCTTGTCTGCGTTGACGAGTGCCCCGGCGGCGTCGAATTCGGCCGTCGGACATTCCGCGACGGTCTCGGGGTCGTAGATGGCGACACCGGGGAAGCCCTTCCCGACCGAACCCAGGGGGCAGTTGTCCTCCCTGGTGACGATGACCGCCCCCTCCGTCGAGCCGAAACCGTCCCACACCGCACAACCGAAGCGCCGGCCGAATTCGGTGATATCGCGGTCGCTGGCCTCATTGCCGAACGCCACCCGAAGCGGGTTGTCGGCATCCTCGGGGTGTTCCGGGGTGGCCAGTACGTAGGCCAGTGGCTTCCCGACGTAGTTCATGTATGTCGCGCCGTAGCGGCGCAGGTCCCCGACGAGCCCGGTGGCGGAGAACGACGCCGGCGCCATCGCCGCCCCCGCGCCGACGGCGACAGCCCAGCCGGCCAGCAACGCGTTCGAGTGGAACAGCGGCATCGAGAGGTAGCAGACGTCGTCGGCGGTGATGGCGAATCGCTGGACCAGCGCGAGACCCGCGAACAGCACCGTCAGGTGCGCAACCTGGACCGCCTTGGGATCTCCACTGGTGCCGGAGGTGAAGATCATCATGAAGGTGTCGGTTGGCCCGACTTCTCGGTGCGGTAGGAGGTGACCGGCCTGCGCGAGCAGCTCCACCCACTCCGGCGACGAGACGTCGATGACGCGCACACCGGGCAGGTCGAGGTCGGCGACCAGGTGGCGGTGGGCCGCGTCGGTGAGCAGGATCTGACAGTCCGCGTGCAGGATGTCACGCGCGAGAGCGGCGCCCCTGCGGGTGTTGTTGATCCCGCAGAGCACGTATCCGCCCAGCCCGGCCGCGGCCATGGCGGTCAGCATGTCCGGCGTGTTGCCCAACAACACGCCGATGTGCACCGGCCGCTGCGGGTCGACGAGCTGCAGGAGCGCGGCGGCCTCAGTGGTGGCTTCGGCCAGATGTTCGCGCCAGGTCCACTGCCGGTCACCGAATCGCACCGCAGGACCGGTGTCCGTCGACCGTTCCCGTAACAGTTGCTGGATTGTTTCCGCCACTGATCGCACCCGCCTCGTCTGCCGATCCACCCGGAGTGAACAAAATATTAGATCTGTCTACCAACCTACGTACTCATCGACCCCCTGATGCGGCCGGCATTCTGCGAAGATGTTCTCCGACCCGACCGAACAGTGACAGCCAAAACACGAAAGATGGAAACGGAAACACCACGGTGACCGCTGGCCCAGACACCCAATCCCGCACCGGGACGCCCGACACGGCTAACAAGTCTGTCCGCGAGCGACTGATCGACGCCGCCGAGGTGTGCCTGCGCACCAAGGGCATTCGGGCCACGACGGTCTCCGAGGTCGCCGAGGTCGCCGGGGTTTCGCGCGGCTGGTTGTACCGCCACTTCCCCGACAAGGCAGCACTTCTCGGTGCGGCGATCGTCCGGCTCAACGACGCCTACTGGGGTGAGTCCCACGCGATGCTCGCCGAGGTCAACGGCCTGGCTGAACAGATTGCGGCCGGCGTGAAGCTGGGCAGGACCGCCTACGACTCCCCCGGCGCCATCATCATGAAGCTGCGCCGCGACGAGCCCGAAGAATTCGCGGCGTGTGCCGGCGCCGGCGTGCAGGGACTGGTGCCCGACCTCGGCGCCTTCTGGCAGCCGTATCTTCTGGCGGCGCAGGAACGCGGCGAGATCAAGGTTCACGACATGACAGAGGCGTCGGAGTGGGTGGCGCGCAGCCTGCTCAGCGTGGCCACCGTGCCCGGCAACACCCTCGACCCGGATGACACCACCGCAGTGGTGCGCTACTTGAAGCAGTACGTGATGCCTGGACTCATCCAGGGCTGAACCCGATCACTGATCGGCACCGCCGATCAGACGGACGCCGCGGCGCTGCGTCGCCAACAGGTCGGTGAGCACCTTGGTGACCGTGGCAAGTTCGGCTGCGCTGTAGCGCGAGAGGAACTCCGTCAGACCCTCGTCCTTTTCGTCATGCATCTGTCGGTGCACCCGCGCCACCGTCCGGCCGTCAGCGGTGAGACTCAGGCGAATCTCCTTGCGGTTGCCGGGAACCGGGTTGCGTTCCACCAGACCGGCGTCCACCAGGCGCTGGACGTGCTTGGACACGGTGCCCTTGAGCTGGCCGGACTGGGCTGCCAGTCCGACGATGTTGACCGGCTCGTCGCCGATCCGGTCCAGCAGGTGCATTGCCAGCGTGGGAATCTCCCTGGCCGCACTCTTGAGATGGCCGGGGCAATGCTCGGCCAGATAATCGCGCTCCGCGTCATCGTCGGTGTCGAACTTGTCGGATAGGGCGCCGAGCAGCTGACTGATGACGCCTACAGCCTCCGACTTGGTTTTCATGGAAACAATCTTGCCACGACGCGCGTTCCAGCCTATGGTTTCTACAGAAACTATTTCTTGTGAAACACACTGTGAGGAGCAGACATGAAAGCCGCCGTCGTGAACGCACTGGGCCGGGTACCGATCTACGCCGACTTCGCCGACCCGCAACCGGATGACGGCGCGGTGGTTGCGACCGTCGAAGCCGCGTCCGTCAAGAACCTCGACCGGGGACTGATCTCCGGCCACCACTACGGGAGCGCATCACTGGCGCTACCGATGGTCGCCGGTGTCGACGGTGTGGCCCGGCTGTCCGACGGCCGACTGGTGTACACCGGAGCCCTCGCCCCCTTCGGGATGATGGCCGAGCGTGCCCTGATCGACCCGAGCCGGGCGATCGAACTACCCGCGGGTGTCGACCCCGTCGTGGGTGCCGCCGTGCCGAACCCCGGCATCTCGGCGTGGTTGTCCCTGGAGTACGCCGGGCGCATCCAGCCAGGTCAACGCGTGCTGGTCCTCGGTGCGACCGGTGTCACCGGCGCAGTTGCCGTTCAGCTGGCGAAAACGCAGTTCGGTGCCGGAAACGTCGTGGTGGCCGGCCGCAACGCCGAGCGCCTGGCCTGGCTACGTACCGTCGGCGCCGACGACGTCATCACGCTGGGCAGCGAGGATCTCACCGGGCGCGTCGCCGCTGAACACGCCGCCCAACCGTTCGACGTCGTCATCGACTACCTGTGGGGTGAACCGGCCGAACAGGTGCTCGCCGCACTGGGCAACAATCACCTCGGGACCGGCTTTCACGCCACCCGCTACGTCGAGGTGGGCTCGATGGCGGGCCAGACCATCAGCCTGCCCGGCGGCGTAGTGCGCAGCGCAGGCATCGAACTGTGCGGATTCGGTATCGGGAGCATTCCGGTAGACGAGCAGGCGCGGGTCGCGACTGAGATCTTGCCGTCGCTGTTCGCCATGGTCGCGGCCGGCACGCTGCACGTCGACGCCCGGGCGCATCCGCTATCGGAGGTGGAGCAGCTGTGGACCGCGCCGGAGCCTGCCGGCTCCCGAGTGGTGCTGGTGCCCTGACCTGGCCGAGCAGACACAAAGGTCCCCCATTTCGCGGGAAATGGGGGACCTTTGTGTCTGCTCGCAGGGTTAGTCGTTGTCCATATTCCCCGGGGTGGTCTTCGAGACCTGCACCAGGAATTCATAGTTGGTCTTGGTCTTACGCAGCTGGCTCATCAGCAGATCGATGGCCTGATGCGAGTCCAGACCGGAGAGCACCCGGCGCAGCTTGTGCACCACCGCGAACTCATCGGTGGACAGCAACAGCTCGTCCTTACGGGTGCCGGACGGGTTCACGTCGACGGCGGGGAACACCCGGCGCTCGGCGATCTTGCGGTCCAGCTTGAGCTCGGCGTTACCGGTGCCCTTGAACTCCTCGAAGATGACGGTGTCACCGGTGGATCCGGTCTCGACCATCGCTGTGGCGATGATCGTCAGCGAGCCACCGTGCTCGATATTGCGGGCCGCGCCGAGGAACCGCTTCGGCGGGTACAGCGCGGTGGAGTCGACACCACCGGAGAGGATGCGCCCCGACGCGGGCGACGCATTGTTGTAGGCACGGCCGAGTCGGGTGATCGAATCCAGCAGCACCACAACGTCCTTGCCCTGCTCGACCAGGCGCTTGGCCCGCTCGATGGCCAGTTCGGCGGCCTGGGTGTGATCTGACGGCGGCCGATCGAAGGTCGAGGCGATGACCTCGCCCTTGACCGATCGCTGCATGTCGGTGACCTCTTCAGGACGCTCGTCGACGAGCACGACCATCAGATGGCACTCGGGGTTGTTGCGGGTGATCGCGTTCGCGATGTCCTGCATGATCGTGGTCTTACCGGCCTTGGGTGGAGACACGATCAGGGCCCGCTGGCCTTTACCAATCGGCATGATCAGGTCGATGACCCTGGTGGTCAGGCGATCGGGAGTGGTCTCCAGGCGCAGCCGCTGATTCGGGTAGAGCGGGGTCAGCTTGGTGAAATCAGGGCGGTTCCTCGCCTCTTCGACCGGCCCACCGTTGACGGTGTCCAGGCGCACCAGCGGATTGAACTTCTGTCGCTGGTTCGACGTGTCGCCGTCCTTGGGCACGCGGACGGCACCGGTCACAGCGTCACCGCGGCGCAGGCCGTTCTTACGCACCATGTTCATCGAGACGTACACGTCATTGGGTCCGGCCAGGTAGCCGGAGGTGCGGACGAACGCGTAGTTGTCCAGCACGTCGAGGATGCCAGCTACCGGCTGGACGACGTCGTCCTCGCGCAGCTCGGTGTCGCGGTCGTTGCCGCCACCGGTGCTGCCCTCGGGGCCGCCCCGCTCGCCGCGACGCCGACGATCACGGAACCGGCGACCACGGCGGCCGCCACGACCGTCGTCGTCATCGTCGTTCTGGTTGTTGTTGTTCTGGTTGTTCTGGTTCTGGCTGTTGTTGGCGTTGTTGTTGCGGTTGTTGTTCCCGCCGCCGCTGTTGTTGTTGTTGCTGTTATTGCCGCGGTTGTTCTGCTGGTTGCCGCCCTGCTGGTCACCGGAGTTCTGCTCACGGTCCTGCTTGGTGGCGCCCTCGTTCTGACCGCGCTCGTCCTGCTTGGGCTGACTGCCCTGGTTGCCTTGGTTGGGCTGGTTGCCCTGGTTGCCCTGGTTGCCCTGGTTGCCCTGGTTGCCGGATTCGGCCGGCGGTGCACCCGCGTTACGTGAAGCCCCACGGCGTTCCCGCCGGCGAGGAGCTTCGGCCGGTTCGGCCGAGCTCTCGGCGGCCTGCGCCGGAGCCTCGGTCTCAGTGGTCACGCTCGGGGTGGCCGGTGCGGTATCTTCGGCCGGTGCGGCGTCGGTGGCATTGCCGCCACGCCCGCCACCATTGACTTTGGTCTCCCCATTGGACTTTGTGGTCGGGGCCGTTGCGTCCGGCGCCTTGGCTGCGGAAGCCTTCGACTCCGGGGCCTTGGCATCTGCGCCACCGGCGGACTGGCGCTCGCGGATGGCGGCGATGAGATCGCTCTTGCGCATCCCCGACGTGCCTTTGACGCCAACCTTGCCGGCCAGCGCACGCAGCTCGGGAAGCACCATGGTGGCCAGTGAGCTGCCGGCGGCGGATGCCGGAGCACCCGAGGTCACGGGGTTCAGCAGTGCCGTCTGTTCGGCACTGTCGCCAGCCGTGATGAGGTCCGTATCAGTCACGGATTTCCTTTCGTTCCCCCGCATATGTGAAGCGAGGGGTCTGTGCGCTCAGCAAATCGCTGAACGCGAAGTGTCGCCGTCGGCTCTGCAACGGTGATCGCCGGGATTCGCGGCTGTACGGCGGACCGTCAATCCACGAGAAGCGCAAAAGAATGAGTGGTCGTCCTAGTGTCGGCGCAGGAGACGCTGCGATTGCCGGGACGGATCCGAGAATAACCCGCATCCTGGCCGGAAGCAAGAATGGTCTCACTCCCAGCGAGTCCGGTCTGAGCTTTTCAAGCCCTGGTCGCGACCCCGGAACTCCAGCGAACGCCATCACCGACGGCGATCTTGTTGACGGTGAACCCATGCGCGGTGCCGTATTCGATTACCTCGGCGGGCAGATCGGGCGCGGTTCCCAGCGCAAGAACCGATGGTCCCGCCCCTGAAAGCACCGCTGCCAATCCGCAACGCCGAAGCAGCTGGAGGTATTCCGCCGACGCGGGCATCGCCGGTCCGCGCTGGCGCTGATGAAGGGCGTCTTCGGTCGCGGCCATGAGCAGATCCGGCCGCTCGGTCAGGGCCAGCACCAGCAAGGCGGCCCGACTGAGGTTGAAGCGCGCGTCCTGGTGGCTGACCAGGTCGGGCAGCAGCACCCTGGTCTCCGCGGTCGAGGACTTGACCTCCGGAACCGCCGCGAACAGGTGGATGTCGGGATGCAGCCGCACCTTCGCCGCCGAGTAGACGGGCGGGTGCGTGTTGGTATCGATCCACGACACCACCGCGCCACCGAGCACGGCAGCGGCGGCGTTGTCGGGATGACCCTCGAACTCCGACGACAGCTGAACCAGGTCGAGCTCACTGATGGGCTCGGAATTCGATTGCGCCACAAGCCCGTTGGCCGCTGCCAGGCCACCGACCACGGCCGCCGCCGACGAGCCCAGACCGCGGGAATGCGGAATGGCGTTGCGGCAACGCACCACCAGGCCGGGCGCGCGCAGACCGGCGACCTCCAGCCCACGTTCGATGGCGCGCACCACAAGGTGGTCGGGGCCCAGCGGCACCTGACCGAACCCTTCGCCCTCGACCTCGATCAGCAGACCGGATTCAGTTGTCTCGACAACGATTTCGTCGTACAGGCTCAATGCGAGGCCGAGGCTGTCGAAGCCAGGCCCCAGGTTGGCGCTCGACGCTGCCACGACCGCAGTGGCCGTCAGCCCGGCGGGCAGTAACTCGTTCACCGACAGCCCCACCTCTTCAGACGAGACCCAGCTGCTCGACCACCGCAACGGGGTCGACCGGCACGGGAACCACCGTCGGCATGTTCTTGAGGGCGGTGTCGGGGTCCTTGAGCCCGTTACCCGTCACAGTGCACACCACCGTCGAGCCGCGCTGCACCCAGCCGTCGTCGATCGACTTGAGCAGGCCGGCGATGCTGGCCGCCGATGCGGGCTCGACAAAAACGCCTTCGCTGGCGGCGACCAGGTGGTAGGCGGCCAGGATCTCGTCATCCGTGGCGGCGACAAAACGACCGCCGGACTGCTGCTGGGCGGCGACGGCCGGGCCCCAGGAAGCGGGCGAGCCGATCCGGATCGCGGTGGCGATGGTTTCCGGATTCGCCACCGGTTCACCGGAGACCAGCGGAGCCGCGCCGGCAGCCTGCGTGCCGAGCATCCGCGGCAGCGTCTCGCAGAGACCGTCGCGGTGGTACTCGCTGTAGCCCTTCCAGTACGCGGTGATGTTGCCGGCGTTGCCGACCGGCAGCGAGTGCACGTCGGGCGCGTAGCCCAGGGCGTCGACGATCTCGAACGCCGCCGTCTTCTGGCCCTCGATACGAACCGGGTTGACGGAGTTGACCAGGGCAATCGTCGGGAAATCGGCCGTCAGTTTCCTGGCGAGTTCCAGGCAATCGTCGAAGTTGCCGTCGATCTGCAGGATCTTCGCACCGTGCATGACTGCCTGGGCGAGCTTGCCCATCGCGATCTTGCCCTGCGGGATGAGTACCGCACAGGTGATCCCGGCCTTCGCCGCGTAGGCCGCCGCCGAGGCCGAGGTGTTGCCGGTGGAGGCGCACAACACGGCTTGCTGGCCGCGGGCCAGCGCGTCGGTGACTGCCATCGTCATACCGCGGTCCTTGAACGACCCGGTGGGGTTGAGCCCCTCGACCTTCAAATGGACTGTGCAGCCGATCCTTTCGGATAACCGCGCGGCGTGGATCAGTGGTGTGCCGCCCTCGAGCAACGTGATGGGCGTCCAGTCGTCGCCAACCGGAAGTCGGTCCCGGTAGGCGGCGATCAGACCGGGCCAGGGCTTGTGCACAGCAGTCTTCGAGCTCACGGCACTCATTCGCTGGTTCCCTCCAGTCGCAGCACGCTGGTCACGCTCTGCACCACATCCAGATCATCAAGGGCCGCAACGGTATCCGAGAGCGCGGCGTCGGTAGCCTGATGAGTGACGACGACGATCCGCGCACCGACACGCTGGCCGCCTTCGTCGACGACACCGCCCTGGCGGACCTCGGCGATGCTGACCTCACGTTTGCCGAATTCAGCTGCCACCGAAGCGAGTACACCGGGCCGGTCGGCCACGTGCATGCTGACGTAGTAGCGCGTCGGGATGAATCCCATCGGGGCGATCGGCAGCTCGGCGTACTTGGACTCGCGCGGGCCGCGGCCACCCTGCACGCGGTTACGCGCGGCCATCACCAGATCCCCCATCACTGCCGACGCGGTCGGCGCGCCACCGGCGCCCTGACCGTAGAACATCAGCCGCCCGGCAGCCTCGGCTTCGACCACGACCGCGTTGAAGGCGCCGTTGACGGTCGCCAGCGGGTGGGTCAAGGGAACCAGCGCGGGATACACCCGAGCCGAAACTCGTTGCTGACCTTCGTCGGTGGTGATGCGCTCGCAGATCGAGAGCAGCTTGATCGTGCAGCCAAGGGCCCGGGCGGATTCGAAGTCGTCGGAGCTGACCTTGGTGATGCCCTCGCGGTAGACGTCGTCTGCGGTCACCCGTGTGTGGAATGCGATGGACGCCAGGATCGCCGCCTTCGCCGCGGCGTCGTACCCCTCGACATCGGCGGTCGGGTCGGCTTCGGCGTAGCCGAGAGCGCCGGCGTCGGCCAGAGCGTCGGCATAGTCGGCGCCCGTGCTGTCCATCGCGGAGAGGATGTAGTTGGTGGTGCCGTTGACGATGCCGGCCACCCGCAGCACGGTGTCACCGGCCAGCGACTGGGTCAGCGGGCGGATGACCGGAATGGCGCCGGCCACCGCGGCCTCGAAATACAAGTCCACATGCGCATGTTCGGCGGCCTGCGCCAATTCGCCGGTCGACTGGGCCAGCAGCGCCTTGTTGGCGGTGACCACCGACTTGCCGTGTTCGAGCGCCGACAGGATCGCCTTGCGCGACGGCTCGATCGGACCCATCACCTCGACCACGATGTCGACGTCCTCGCGGGACACCAACTCCTCGATGTCATCGGTCAGCAGGCCCACCGGCACTCCGCGGTCGTCGGCGACCCGGCGTACACCGATACCGCGCAACACCAGGGGTGCACCGATCCGTGCGGCCAGATCTTCGGCGCTGTCCTCGATGATCCGGACGACCTCGGTTCCGACGTTGCCCAAACCCAATACTGCTACCCCGACCGGCTTCTCAACACCAGACACGGTTCACCTCACTTCCAGACTCAACAGATCCTCGACCGTCTCCCGGCGCAACACGAGGCGGGCATGCCCGTCGCGCACCGCCACCACGGCGGGGCGGCCGAGCAGGTTGTACCGGCTCGACATCGAATAGCAGTAGGCGCCGGTCGCAGCCACTCCCAACAGGTCATCGGGTTTGATGTCGTCGTTGACCCAGGCGTCGCGGACGACGATATCGCCGCTCTCGCAGTGCTTTCCGACGATGCGAGCCAGGGTCGGATCGGCTTCACTGACCCGGGACACCAGTCGTACGTCGTACTCCGCGCCGTAGAGCGAAGTGCGGATGTTGTCACTCATACCGCCGTCGACGCTGACATAACGGCGGTGTGCGGTCGGGCTGACTGCGACATCCTTGACGGTGCCGACCTCGTAGAGGGTGATCGTGCCGGGGCCGGCGATCGCCCGGCCCGGCTCGACAACCAGTCGCGGGGCGGGCAGGCCGACCGCCGCGGACTCGTTGCGCACGATGGCGCCCAGCTTCGCGGCGAGTTCCTGTACCGGCGGCGGATCATCCTGTGGCACATACGAAATGCCTAGACCGCCACCCAGGTCGACGGTCGAGATCTGCGCGGTCTTCTCGACGCCGAACTCCGAGACCACCTCACGCAGCAGGCCGATCACCCGGTGCGCGGCGAGCTCGAAGCCGGCGACGTCGAAGATCTGCGAACCGATATGGCTGTGCAGACCGACCAGTCGCAGGTTGTCGGTGGCGAACACCTTGCGTACGGCATCCATGGCCGCACCGCTGGCCAGCGACAGCCCGAATTTCTGGTCCTCGTGCGCGGTCGAGATGAACTCGTGGGTGTGGGCTTCGACGCCGACGGTGACCCGGATCAGGACGTCCTGCACGATGCCGGCGGCACCGGCGATGGCGTCGAGCCGGTCGATCTCGGTCATCGAATCGAGCACGACGTGCCCGACGCCGAATTTGACGGCCATCGTCAGTTCGTCGATCGATTTATTGTTGCCGTGCAGCGCAATGCGCTCAGGCGGGAAGTTGGCATGCAGGGCGACCGCGAGTTCACCGCCGCTGCAGACATCCAGCGACAGGCCCTCGTCGTCGATCCACCGGGCCACCTCGCTGCACAGGAACGCCTTGGCGGCGTACCGGACGTGCTCGCCGCCGCCGAAGGCCTCGCTGATCTCGCGGCAGTGGAAGCGGAAGTCGTCTTCGTCGATGACGAACAGCGGGGTGCCGTACTCGGCGGCCAGCTCGGTGACCGTGACACCCGCGATCGAGACAACGCCGTCGTCTCCACGAACAGTGTTGCGCGGCCATACATTAGGGGCCAGCGCCAGGACTTCACTGGTCTGCGGCCGCTGCGGGGTACCGGATGGATGAGCGCCTTCGGCGTGCCGGGGACCGGCGGGGTGGGCGTTCACATGCGCTCCGGTGCGCTCACGCCCAGGATGCCCAGGCCGTTGGCGATGACCTGCCGGGTGGCCTGACACAGGGCGAGCCGGGCGGCGTGCAGATCTCCTGGCTCCTCGTCGCCCTGAGGTAGCACCCGGCACGCGTCGTAGAACCGGTGGTAGTCGCCGGCCAGGTCCTCCAGGTAGCGGCAGACGCGGTGCGGTTCCCGAAGGGAGGCAGCGGATTTCAAGATCCGCGAGAACTCGCCGACACTGCGGATCAGCGCGCCCTCTTTGTCGTGGGTAAGCAGCCCGAGGTGTTCCGTGCTCGCTGTGATACCGAGTTCGGCCGCGCTGCGTGCCAGTGCCGAGAGCCGGGCGTGCGCGTATTGCACGTAGTAGACCGGGTTTTCGCTGGACGCCGACGACCACAGCGCCAGGTCGATATCGATCGGGCTGTCCACCGACGAGCGGATCAGCACATACCGGGCGGCGTCCACTCCGATCGCCTCGACCAGGTCGTCGAGCGTGATGACGGTGCCGGCCCGCTTGCTCATCTTCATCGGCTGGCCGTCGCGGACCAGGTTCACCATCTGCCCGATCAAAACCTCGACAGTGTCGGGATCGTCGCCGAGAGCGGCCGCGGCGGCCTTCAGGCGGGCGATGTAGCCGTGGTGATCGGCCCCGAGCATGTAGATGCACAGGTCGAATCCGCGCTGACGCTTGTCCAGGTAATAGGCCAGGTCGCCGGCGATGTAGGCGGGCTGCCCGTCGCTCTTGATGACGACGCGGTCCTTGTCGTCGCCGAACTCGGTGGTGCGCAACCAGGTTGCGCCGTCCTTCTCGTAGATGTTGCCGGTTTCGCGCAACTTCGCGATGGCCTGATCGACGCGGCCGCTGGTGTGCATCGAATCTTCGTGGGTGTAGACGTCGAAATCGGTGCCGAACTCGTGCAGCGACTCTTTGATGTGCGTGAACATCAGGTCCACGCCGATCGACCGGAAGGTCTCCTGCTGCTGGTCATCGGGCAGGCTCATCGCATCGGGGGCCAGTTTGAGCACCTGCTCGGCGATATCGACGATGTAGCCGCCCGCGTAACCGTCTTCCGGTGCCGGCTGCCCCTTGGCTGCGGCGACAAGCGAGCGCGCGAACCGGTCGATCTGGGCGCCGTGGTCGTTGAAGTAGTACTCCCGGACCACACCCGCACCCTGCGTCGACAGCAGGCGGCCCAGTGCGTCGCCGACGGCGGCCCAACGGGTGCCACCGATGTGAATCGGGCCGGTCGGGTTGGCCGAGACGAATTCCAGATTGATTTTCTGGCCCGCCAGGTCGGCGGAATTCCCGTAGGTCCGGCCCGCGGAGATGACGTTGTCGACGATCAGACCCTGCGCCGACGCCTCGATCCGCAGGTTGACGAAGCCGGGGCCCGCGACGTCCGCCGCGGCGATGCCGTCGGCCTTGGTCAGAGCGTCGGCGAGCCAGCCGGCCAATTCACGCGGGTTGGCGCCGACCTTTTTGCCCAGCTGAAGTGCCAGGTTGGTGGCGTAGTCACCGTGTTCAGGGTTACGCGGGCGCTCGACGGTCACGGTCTGCGGGAGCGCGGCAGCGTCGAGATCATGGTCGGCCAGCACCGCGGCAGCGGTGATCTTGAGCAGCTCAGCCAGGTCGGCGGGTGTCACGAGCGTCCATCCTATGGTCTGAGGTGGTCAGGCCTCGAATCCATTACTGTCACCGAGCACACCGCGCGATGCGTTAGTCTGTCCAAGCCCATTGGCTCAGGTTGTCTTGGCACTGTCCAGACACTGCGCCCCCGTAGCTCAGGGGATAGAGCGTCCGCCTCCGGAGCGGAAGGCCGCAGGTTCGAATCCTGCCGGGGGCACCACGTTTGACCTGCATAAACGAGAGCACGAGATCGCACTGCTGGTAGCCGAGGGATTGACCATCCCCGGGATCGCTGAAGCCGTCTCGCTGTTAGTACGGACCATCGAAGGCCATACCTACCGGGCCAGCTGCAAGACCGTTGTCGTCGGGTGCTCCGAACTGGCCGCCGTGGTCAGAAATTTGGCCGCTCGACAGCATTCTGCTCGACCTCGATAGAGACTCGGCTTTCACAGTCAGGTTTCTGCCACCGACCACGAAACTCGACTCGGCCCCTGCACAACACTCTCCCGGGATCACCGCCGCCGGGCGCATGGATCGACCAGACGCTGGTTGCTGTGGGTGATTGTCACTCTGGTCGCCTCGATGGTGGTCTACGCCGGCCACTGGTAGCGCAAGATCGATTAAGCCTCTCGGCACGGTTCGTCGGGTTCTTCTGAAAGCTGCTGCGAGACCCATGCCGGCGGTTCCACAATCGCCCTCGGGCCTTCAAGCACCGATAGATACGGCGCTGCATAGCCTGGCGGTTCAGGCAGCCCGTTGGCCTTGAGTCGGCGCATGAACACGACGACGATGTACACCACCGAGATCGCAATGAAGACGAGGAGTGCGTAGCCGCCGATCGTCATCCACTCCATGACTCCCCCTACCATTTGCCAGCAACTGTAAGCGCGCAGCGCTATCCGCGGTCATGGATCGTCCTCCGCGAGAAGCTCTTCGGGGTGGTGGATTCGGTTAACTTCAGGTGGGCCGGTGCCATCGGACCAGCCGAGACGGCCCTCGGCGGTGACGGTCGTCTCATAGTCGCCAACCGCCTCGGCACGGTTGTCGGGGCCGCACGCGAAGAACAATTTGTCGGCATCACCGGGACCGTCGGGAACCCAGGCCGGGGCGTGGTGGACCTCGCACCCATAGCCGGGCACCGTACATCCCGGGCGAGTGCACCCGCGATCACGGGCATAACAGATGATGCGATGATCGGCCGTGGCCAACCGCTGCCCCCGCGCCAAATACAACGGACGCTCACTATGCCCGTCGAACACCGCCAGATACGGCATCGCCCCTTGCGCGGCCATCGCAATCAGCTCCCGCATCGGCAACCACGACCCGCCACCAGTCGTGGCGGGCGGCGGCATCGGCACCGATTGGTCAGCCACCGCTCGGGCGGCCTGCTCCAAATCCTGCACCGTCGTGCGGGCAATCACCATCACCGCAATTCCCCGATGCGCGCCCAGATTTCCCGATTCAAGGGCGGTGCGCATCCCCCACACCAACGCATCGTGACGCCGCTGCCCCGGCGTACGGATATCGGTCGTCGCGTCAACAGCGGTCTGCTCGGTATCGGGCACGTGATACCCCGGCCGCACCGCCGCGGAGATCGCCTCGAAATATGCCCGCGCCTCCGGGGTCAGATACCCCGAAATCTTCGACATTCCATCCGGCCCCTGCCGCCCCATCGTGACCGCACGCCGGGCCTGGCGGTCACGGTCATCGAACACCCCGTCCGGGTTGAGCATCGCATCGAGCGCCTTGCCCACCACCGCCACAAATGCCGGATCCTGCTTAGTGGCGTGCCGGACGAGTTTCTTTTCCGCCCACGACTTCTGCACTGGCGACACCCACCGCGGCAACGCATCCAGCGCCTTGCACACCTCAACGATGTGCGCCTCCCCAACAAGACCCTCGCGTAGCGCCTTCGCCAACCGCGGCAGCTCCGGGGGCAATGCGTCCGAACCCAACCCGACCCGACGTCCCCGGACCCGGGCAGCCAGTTTCGCCCGCCGATCCACCTCCGAGCGATTGACGCGCAACTCCCGCGCCAACCGGGCCTTCACCCCACGCTTCGCGGGACCATCGGGGGGATCGCAGATCTCGCCCGCCACCCGGTAAGACAAACCCATATGATGCCGAGCGGCCGCCTCCAACCGCACCGCCACCGCCATCCGGAACGCCGGACCCACCCCGTCAGTGCACGTATCGGCCAACACCGAATACGCAGCGTCCACAGCCTCTAACGCGGCCATCACACGCGCTTCGGCTACCGGATCCATGCCTCAAAGCTATGGGAACACCTGTTCGATTTTTACACCGAGATCCTTGAGTGTGGATAGATATCCAACTGGGGATAACTACGGGCTGTAGCGATTGGCCAGTGGGCCCGACAGGCCGAGCACCGACCCGGGTGTCGGGATGGCCGGGTCACAGTCGGGTGCGCGGCGCGGCTCACCGTAGACCGTGGTCAGCGGTACGACACCGCCCCACGTGCCGGCAGCGATATCCGCATCCGGATCCTCAGGCCAGCCGTCGCTGAGCTTGACTGACCAGTTGTCCGCGCCGATCGTCATGCGCATCGCGACGGTCGCCGCGAGCTCCTTGCGCGAGCTGGCCCGCAGTTCGGCAACGCGACCGGGAATGAAGGTATCGGTCAGCATCTCCAGGTATCGCTCTTTGTCGTCAGCACCGATCTGCTCGAACGTGCCGAATAGCGTCGCGCTTCGGTAGTGAAACGAAGATTCAAAGGCGCTGCGCGCCACCACGACTCCGTCAAGCGTGGTCATCGACAGGGCAACCGGCGCGCCCGCAGCAACCGCTCGCAGCCACGGCGATCCGGTGGAACCGTGGATGACGATGTCGTCGCCGATCCGGGCGAACCCCGTCGGGAAGGCCACCGGGTGGCCGTCAAGCACGAGAGCGATGGTGACCAGCGGAGTGCTGTCGAGAAGCGCGTTCAGCGCGTCACGCGAGGCGCTCTGCTTTTCGTCGAGTCGGGAAATCTTCGTCGAGGGCTGCGACATGGATTCACTTTCGCATGAACGGGCTAGCTGCACCCGGTGGCCGGCGTTGTTGTCTGCTCGATGGTCAGCTCACCGTTGGTGAGCAGAATGAGATCGATCTCCCCTGCCGGTCCACCCCACCGCCATTGCACCGCGCCCGTCTTGGCATCGGTTGTCTCCGAGCACCACGGAAATCCCTTGAGCTCCTTGCCGATCGGCAATTTGGGCTTGATCGCTGCGATGGTGTCGGCCTGGCTTCCCGGCGTCTTCCAGATCTCCACTCCGTCGGCGTGACTGGAAATTTTTGTCCCCAGCGGCAGCTGGAGATCGATCAGGGTCGAGTGGACGACGCTGGGGGCCACCGATGTACTGGCGGACGAACTGCTGGAGCTCTCGCCGGAGGAGCAGCCCACCAGGACCAACAGCGCGGCAACCACCATCGCGACGAAGCGGCTCATTGGTATCACGATATCCGCCGCAACGCGTCGGGCGTCAGGTCCCCCAGCGTGGGATACCCGTCGACAGCCATGATTAGATCCGCTTCGGCCAGGATCGAGCGGAGCACGTGCACGATGCCGCCGACCCCACCCAATGCCAGGCCGTACGCGTACGGCCGACCGATCCCGACAGCACTGGCGCCCAGAGCGAGCGCCTTGATCACATCGGCGCCGGAGCGCACTCCCGAATCGAACAGGACGGGCATGTCGCCGGCGGCTTCGACAACGCCGGGCAGACAGTCGATGGCGGGCAGCCCCCCGTTGGCCTGGCGCCCACCGTGATTCGAGCAGTAGATACCGTCGATTCCGTAATCCTTTGCTCGCCTTACATCATCGGGGTGGCAGATGCCTTTGAGGATCAGCGGGAGCTCCGTCAGCGACCGCAACCACCTCAGGTCTTCCCACTTCAGCGGATTGCCGAAGATGCCGGCCCAGTGCGGCACTGCCGCCCTGGGATCAGCGGTCACGTCCGCATCCACCTTGGAGGTGAAATTGGGGTCACTGGTGTAGTTGGCCAGGCACTTACCTCGCAGCTGGGGAAAGTTCGCCGTTGCGAGGTCGCGCGGCCGCCAACCGGGGATCCACGTGTCAAGGGTGACGACGATGCCCGCGTATCCCGCCGCCTCGGCGCGATGCACGAAGCTTGCGGCAAGATCGCGATCGGTGGGCGTGTAGAGCTGGAAAAAGCCTGGGGTGGAACCGAACTCGGCGGCCACATCCTCCAGCGGGTCCTCGGTCAGGGTCGACGCACACATCGGCACACCAGTGCGCGCGGCGGCTTTGGCGGTGGACAGATCTCCGTGCCCATCCTGACCGCACAAGGCAATCACCCCGATCGGCGCCATGAAGATGGGCGCCGGCCACCGCCGGCCCCACAGTTCGACCGAAAGGTCACGTTCGTTGGCGCCCACCAGCATTCGCGGCAGCAGGCCCCACCGCGAGAATGCCTCGACATTGACATCCTGGGTGCGTTCGTCGCCGGCGCCGCCCGCGACGTATGACCAAACCGATGGTGGCAGCACCTGTTCCGCCCGCGCCTCCAACTCGGCATAGGTCATCGGCATCGTGGGCAGCACCCCGGTCAGACCGCCGAAGTAGATCTCGTACTGGTAATCACCGAATGCCATCAGAAGTCGCTCACCACATCGGCGACCCTTCGGAGCTGGTCGATATCGGAGCTGGTGGGGATCAGGTGGATCTCGTCGGTGCCGATCGCCTCGAACGCCCGCAGGGTCGCGGCCAACTCATCCTCGGGACCGGCCCAACCCGTCGTCGCCGCCATCGCGTCGACGAACTCCGCCGGGATCCAGTTCATGTAGCGACGCAAGTGATGGTGCACCTGCGCCCGCGGTGCATCACCCTCGCCGATCGCGAACCAGAAGGAGGTTCCCAGGTGGGGCGCCGGCTTCCCGACGGCCGCCCACGCTTCCCGCGCGACGTCGAACAGCGCGCCCTGCGCGGCGAGGTCGAGATCCAGCGTGGTGCCGGCCAACCCGTCGGCCCATCCCGCGGCGCTGCGCACTGTTTTGGGGCCGATGGTGCCGACCAGCAGCCCTGGGCCGCCCTTGCGGACCGGCGCGGGCCCGACCGGCAGGACCGATTCGGTGATCTTCTCCCCCGCCCAGACTCGCTTCATGATGTCCACCCGCTCTGCCATCACGCGCATCGTCTGCGTTCTCGGATCCGCACCGACGGCGTGGTAGTCCTCATGCCTGCCGCCGACACCGATTCCGACGGTCAGCCGCCCGCCGGAGAGCATGTCGCCCGTGGCCAGCGCCTTGGCGCACATCACCGGGTCATGCAGCTGGGGCACGATGACGGTGGTCACCAACTGGACGCGATCGGTCCAGGCCGCCATGGCGCCGAGCAGCGTCAGACTGTCGGGGTTGTCGAACGCGATCCGCTCCCCCCAGCACAGCGACGAGAAGGGGCCGTCGTCCACAACCCTGGCCCAGTTCTTCAGCACCGCCGCATCCAGGTCCGGTTCCATCACCGGCAACGTCATCCCAATCTGCACGACGGCGATTCTGGCACGCGAAGCCGCCCGGATGTCTCGAATCGGGCGCTGGCACGATGGGCGGCATGTCAATCAACACGTCCGCCGTATCGCATGTCCGGCTCACCGTTACCGATTTCGAACGGTCCAGGAAGTTCTACGACGACGTGTTCGGCTGGCCGATCGCGATGGCTGTCCCTGATGACGCCGACGACGCCACCCGCGAAAAGCTGGGCTTCCTGTTCGGTGGGTGCATCTACAACCTCGGCCACTGCCTGATCGGTCTTCGGCCGGTAGGTGACGACCGTTTCGATGAAGATCGGGTGGGCCTGGACCATCTGGCGTTCGCGGTGGACAACAAGGGCGAATTAGATTCGGCAGCAGCACATCTCGATGCTCTGGGTATTCCACACGAGCCCGTCAAGGACATCGGGATCGCCTACATTCTGGAATTCCGCGATCCTGACAACATCGCGTTGGAGCTCACCGCGCGGAAGTAGTCACATCGCCGCGTCTTTTTTGGCTTTTACCGGCCCCGCGGGTGGCGGGGCCGCAAACAGGCTGCCCCGGAAGCTGCCCCGCGCAGTTCGCACCGCCACCAGTAGCCAGGTGCCGAGCAGCCCGATGTATGCGACGGCCGCAGCGATCTTGAACGCCGGCAGGCCGGTGTGCAGGGCCAGCTGGCTGGTGCCGGTCACAAACGTGCCGACGGGGAAGGTCAAGCTCCACCAGGTCAGCGCGAACGGCATTCCCCGACGCAAGGTACGGACCGTCAGCGATGTCGCCAGGCCGATCCACAGCACGGCGAATCCCCAGACCGGAACGCCGAACAGGATGGCGAAGACGTTCATCCCGCTGGCTATCTCGGGCGCCACCGCATGCGCGGCGGCCGTCCCGAGAAGCCCTGCCGCCGTGATGGATTGCCCCAGCGGGCCGAGCACGATCCACAGCGTCGGCACCCGGGCCGTACCGGACGTGCCGTAATAGGCCAGGCGACTCCAGATCAGCGTGATGATGATCAGTGAGGCGACCAGGGAGAGCCCGAACATCGCGTAACACCCGTAGAGCATGGTCTCCCGACCGGTGCCCGGCACCATGTGCGGGATGAGCAGTGCACCCGTCGCCGCCGACACCATGGGTGGCACCACCGGCATCAGCCACCCGCCGAACGCCGCATCCGGTTCGACGCTGTACTGGGTGAACATCAGATACGGGATGGTCAACGCGGTGAACAGGCCGCCTAGTGTGCCTGCCGACCACAGAATCCAGTCCAGGTCGACCGCAAGGCGTTCACCGATCAGGTCCCGGCCCACCAGAACCGCTCCCGCGCCGACGGTGAGCAGAGCCATCGGCGCAGCGCCGTAGAAGTGCGCCATCTGCGGGTTGCGCGCGTGCGTACGCGCCACCGTCGGGTGCCGGATCCAGTGCGCCCCCACGGTCACCACGAGGGCGACCAGGAGCAGCGCCGCTATCACCCAGACAACCTGCGCGAAGACCCGTTGTCCGGGGACATGCACGGGCAGACTGGCTGCCGCGTTCGCGACGATGCCGGTGCCCATCACCGATGCGAACCAGTTGGGTCCCAGGTTGCCCAGCACCGCACGGGGGGACGGCGTTGCCGTGCCTGCGTCCGGGAGTGCGGCCGGGTTTGCGTCTGGCGTTGTGGGGGCCATAAACCCGGCACGGTACTGCATCGGCGGGGTCGGGCCGAGCACCTTCACCGCCAGCCCGGACCTGCGACTGTTTTACCCATCCCACTTTCGGGCAGCCGTGACGCATGGAACCTTCCGAATCAGCCAAGGAATCGGCGAAAGAAATGGCCAAGGCGTACGAAGATCGCCCGACTGTGGCCCTCCCGGGTTCACACGGGACGGTGTCAGGCACCGCTATCGGCGAATGGCTCGATGACGACGGCAACCCGAAATGGGGCAAAGGTGAGCAACCTGAAGCCGAGCCGAAGATCGAAAACGATTGACTTGCAACATTTTTGGCTAAGAATCAGCCAACGGTTCGGTGTCCGCGATCGGTTTCCTGCCCGCGGTAATCATCGGCGAGCGAGGCGACGTGTCCCGGCAATGCTCCGGTGGCAACATCGGCCAGGCTGGTGCCTTCCAGCACCGAACGCATGCTGGCCCGTAATGCCCGCCAGACGTCGGTCAGCGCTGCGGTAGGTCCCGAGTACGGCAGATCGCCGAGCCCGATGTCACGGACGCTGGCCAATGGTCCGTCGATACATCGGAGCACGTCGGCGATACTGATGTCGGTCGCCGGACGGCCGAGTTCGTATCCGCCGTCGCGGCCGCGATGGCTGCGGACGAGCCGATCGGTGCGCAGATCCGAGAGGATGTCGACGAGAAACTGCGGCGGGATACCCTGCGCGTTCGCCAGATCCTCGGTTTTGACCAGCGCGCCGTCGTTGACGGTCGCGAGTTGGACCATGGCCCGCACCGCGTACTCCGCCTTGGCCGACATCCGCATCAACCGAATTCTGCCATTGGTTCGGCGACACCCTCCGTGCGCGCCCGTTCGGGCGCGGTGAGACGATGCGGATATGCGCGACGATCCGGCGGTGGCCCAGGCGTTCTTGTTGCTTGCCGCACTGCACGAGCAGGTCTCTGAGATCTCCGACAAGCTGCTGGCCGCCGAGCGCAACAGCCGAAATCTGCGGTCCCGCGGTACCGCCCACGACCAGCGCCGGGCCGCGGAACTGCGTCGGGATCTTTACGAGGCCCACCGCCTCATCGACGGTCTGCACCGGCGCTTCCCGGAGGTGCGGCCAGGACCCACCACGCGACGACCGGCGGCGACGGTCGCCCACCAGTCGGTGCGGCCGACACGCGCTTGATCAGGTTCCGTGACGTGTGATCGGCGAAATTCATCTGCCGGTCAACTGAATCGGTCCTTGGTGGTCACGTCGATGACCGACCATGCAGCGATGACGACCGAGCAACTGGGCACGTTCGCGCGAGCGAGTGCCGGTGCGGTACGTCCTTCGCGAGTCCGGACGCTCGCAAGGGTCGCCACCGCGGTCTTTCTGCTCGACGTGGGAACCAAGGTCCTAGCCGTCGGGCTGCTGACACCGGGCCATCCGATGCCGCTGCTCGGAGACGCGGTTACCTGCGCGCTCACCCGCAACGCCGGTGCGGCGCTATCGGTGGCGGCCGGCTACACCGCCGCCCTGACCCTCATCGTGTCCGGCATCGCCATCGCCATCGCCTGGATGGGGCGGCGGCTGACCTCGCCGTGGCAGGCGCTCGGCTTCGGGCTGGTGCTCGGGGGCGCCGGCGGGAATCTGGTCGACCGGGTCTTCCGGGCCCCCGGACCGCTGCGGGGACACGTGGTGGATTTCCTGTCGGTCGGCCGACTGCCGGTCTTCAACATCGCCGACGCCGCCGTCATGACCGGTGCGGCATGCCTGATCGCAGTGGTCCTGTTCCGTACCGAATAACTCTCACTCAGGGCGACGGCGCATCCGCCGCCGGGGTCAGACACGCCAAACTCCTTATCGTGTAACTCCTTTCGGGCCGGCACGCAGCGATTGTGCGTCGGTCGATGACGAAACACGAGCGTCGTCCGGCGGGGTGCGGAGCGCGGATGTTGTCTGGCGATCACCGAGAGAATTCCGGTAGACAGGGTCCACAATGGATGCGATGCGCTTCGAACCAGGGGGCCAACGCCGATGACATGCCCGCACTGCGGTTCCGACGTCGGGGACACCGGCGTCTGCTCGCGATGCGGAAATCTGCGTGACACCTTCACCTCCACCGGCTGGCGCCCGGACCCCACCGCACGCCACGAGGGCCGCTACTACATCACCGGCCACCCAACCAGCCGAGTGCGCAGCGGCAGAGCCAAGACCACCGACCCGGTCGGCGGCCGGATGCTGCCCGGGTACATCGACGTGCCGTCACCGGATCGCAACAGCGTCCGCTCGGCCTGGCTCGGCACCGGTGTCGCGACCGTCGTCATCGTCATCGTGACGGCGATGGTGTGGGCACTGCAGCTGCCGGGGCACCGGACGGCGCCCACGCCGGACGAGCACTACCTGTCGTCACTTCACGACTCCGGTTTGACCGACCAGTTCAATTCCGACGCAAACGCGCTCGCGCACGGTAGGCAGGTCTGCCGCCAGCTCGACGACGGGGGCCCGCAGCAGGGGCTGCCAGCGGACAAGATCGCGGTCGATGCTCTGTGCCCGCAGTACTCCGACGGCTTTCATATTCTCGAAACCACCACGGTGTCAGGAATTTTCGTTCTCACCGACACGAAGTCGGACACCTACGTCCACTCGATCTCGTCGGACAGCACATCCTGCCAAGGCGTCGACGGTTATTCGGATATCGGCCGCGACACGCAACTGATAGTCAAGAACGGCAAAGGCGAGGTGCTGACCACCACCACCCTCGGCAACGGCCGCGGCACCGACGTCACCTGCACCTTCTCGTTCACTTTTCCCATCACCGAGGGACAGGACCGCTATGTCGTCTCGGTGAGCCATCGCGGCGAATTCAGTTACACCTTCGAACAACTGCAACGAAACGGAGTCCAGATCCGGCTGGGCAACTGACGCCGGCTAGCCGATCGGAGTGAGCAGGTCACCGGCGAGCAGCATCTGCGGAACCTGCCTGAACGTCCAGCCGTCGCCGTTGCGGGTCAGTACGAACACCATGTCGTAGCGGTTCTCCGGCCACGACGCCGGTGGGGGTGGCGTGACCACACCCAGGCCGGCGATGATCGTCGCGATCTGTTCGTGCCGCCAGGCGACCAGTACCGGCCCGTGCATACCCTTCAGCGTCGCGGACAGCTGTGCAGTCTGTTTCATCGTGTACCGGATATCGACCGGCAGCTTGAGCGAGGCCGCCAGCGGGCTCGCCGTCTCGAAGGAGCGCTTGCTGTCGGCATCGCCGGGATTATGGGCGAAAATTGTTGTCGGCCGCAGGATTCCCGGTCGAGTCGCGATCTGTTCCCCATCCGGTCCGCGCGGGTCGAACAATTCGACAAGGGCACCGGCACGCATCCAGCCGCGCACGATCAGCGATCGAGTATCGCGCTCGCCGCTCTCGGCCACCCCGTACGGTGCACCTTTGGAGAGGGCGTCCTCAGCGTGGCGGATGAACATCAGCACATCGGTATCCGCCGCCGGCGGTGGCGCCAGCGGTGTCGTGGACGCCTGCCGCATCTGCTCCGGTGGACTCCCGCAACCGCTCAGGGCGGCCGCGGCGGCACCAGCCAGAGTCAGCATCGAACGCCGTGCGAGTTCACCGCCCATGACGACCGACCGTACCGCCTCGCCGTCTCAGTCCGGGATTGTCCCGGGGCCCGGCACGACGACGGCGAACAGATCCGACAGCGCGGCCAGGCTGGCGGACTGCAAGGCAGCTGCTGGGACCTCCGCGCCGCTGACGCCAGGCAGCGCACGCGTCGCGGTGGCTGACGCCACCACGGTGGGCGCATACCCGAGGTTGAATGCGCCACGAGCGGTGGAGTTCACGCACATGTGGGTCATGAACCCCGCCAGCACCAGGTTGGTGGCACCGATCGCCTTGAGCTTGTCCTCGAGGTCGGTCTGCACGAACGAATTCGGGTAAGACTTGACCACCACCGGTTCGTCGGCGCGCGGCGCTACCCGTGCCTCGATGGCACCGGTGTGACCGTCGATGTCGTAGAGCGATCCGGGTCCGTCGGAATGCTGGATGTGGATGACCGGGATGCCTGCGGTCCTGGCGCGCTCCAGTAGCGTCGCCGCCTCGTCGAGCGCAGCCTGCACGCCGTCGAGTTCCATCACACCCTCGGTGTAGGTGTTCTGGCAGTCGATGAGGATCAGGGTCGAATCGGCCAGGCTCACCGGCTCCAGGGGCAGACCGGACAGGGCGCGCAATGTCTCAGACATGGGGTCACTCTAATTGCCTTGCTCCTCACCGGTCTCGTACCTCGACCGGATCGGTCGACTCGGCGACCTAATTGCCTCGCTCCTCACCGGTCTCGTACCTCGACCGGATCGGTCGACTCGGCGACCTAATTGCCTTGCTCCTCACCGGTCTCGTACCTCGACCGGATCGGTCGACTCGGCGACCTAATTGCCTCGCGTGACCGCCAGCACCGCCTCCGCCAGTTCGGGCCGGCACACGACCAGATCAGGCAGTTTGGGGTCGGTCTGGTTGTAGATCAGCGGGGTGCCGTCGATACGTGAGGTGAACAGGCCGGCCGCCCGCGCCACCGCCACCGGTGCCGCCGAATCCCACTCGTACTGACCGCCTGCATGGACGTACACATCGGCGCGGCCCTGCACGACAGCAGCCACCTTGGCTCCCGCCGAGCCCATTTCGACCAATGTGCCATCGAGCGCATCGCGCACCTGCAGCGCCACCGCGGGCGGACGGGTGCGGGACACCACCACCCGCGGCGCGCCGTCGAAAGCCGGTGGGTGAGCGACCGTCGGGGTCGCCAGCGTCATCCCCTGCGCCGGCAGCGCCACTGCGCCCGCAACCAGCTCACCGCCCTGCCACAACGCCACATGTACGGCCCAGTCGTCGCGGCCCAGCTCGGAGAACTCCCGCGTGCCGTCGAGCGGGTCGACGATCCAGACCCGCTCGCTGCGCAACCGGACCGGGTCGTCGGTGCCCTCCTCGGACAGCACCGCGTCGCCGGGGCGGGCAGCGCCAAGCGCGGCCATCAGGAATTCGTGGGAACGCTTGTCCCCCGCCGCTTTTCGATCGTCGGCACTCGCCTCTGCCAGCTCGACGCGCACGTTCAGCAGCAGCGCGCCGGCCTCGGTGGCCAACCGTGCTGCGAGTTCATGGTCCGTCACGACTGACTATCCAACAGGTCGATGACCTGTTGCGCCAGCTCATCGGGGGTCCACTCCGGGGTGAGGCGCAGATCCGGATTCTTCGGCCGCTGGTAGGGGCTGTCGATACCAGTGAAGTGGGTGATCTCGCCTGCGCGGGCTTTGGCGTAGAGCCCTTTGGGATCACGTGCCTCACAATCGGACAGCGGGGTATCCATGAAGACCTCGAAGAAGCCGAAGCCCTGGTCGGTATGCACCTTGCGGGCCAACTCGCGGTGTTCGGCGAGTGGGCTGATGGCCGGCACCAGCACGATCTGCCCGGAATCGGCCAGCAATGTGGCCACGTGAGCGAGCCGGCGCAGGTTCTCGGCGCGGTCGTCCATGGAGAAACCGAGGTCAGAGTTGAGTCCGTGCCGCAGGTTGTCCCCGTCGAGAATGTAGGCGGGACGGCCACTTTCGAGCAATTTCTGCTCGACTAGCACCGCGACCGAGGACTTGCCGGAACCGGACAGTCCGGTGAACCACAGCGTGCAGCCGCGGGAGAGCCGGTCCTGCGCGGTAACCAGCGACTGGTGGCGCACCGTGTTGGGGCTCGCGGTACGGTTGGCGGCCGGCGCCGTGTCGCGCACCATGCCCGCCGCGACCGTGCCGTTGGTATCCGGGTCGATCAGGATGAACGATCCGGTGGCGGCGTTGCGCGAGTACTCGTCGAGCAGCAGCGGCTGCTGAGTGCGCAATGTGATGCGTCCAAGTTCGTTGAGCTTCAACGCTGTTGCACTCTTGTCGCGGTGCAGGGTATTGACGTCGAGACGGTAGTCCAGCGACGTCACCCTGGCCCTGGTGGTCTTCGTGGTGTGTTTGATGATGTAGTCGCGCCCCGGCTCCAGCGCTGTCTCATCGGCCATCCAGCACACGGTGGCGTCGAAATCCTGTGTCACGTCGGGCTGATTGTTCGCCCGCGCGATCATGTCGCCGCGGGAGATGTCGATATCGTCGGCCAGACTCACCGAAACCGCCATCGGCGGGAACGCCTCGTCGACCGGACCGTTGGGGCCGTCGATGGTGGTGATGCGACTGGTCTTGCCGGCCGGCAGCACGACGATGTCGTCGCCGGGGCGCATCACCCCGCTGGCCACGGTGCCCGCGTAACTGCGGTGGTCGGCGTGGTCGCGCGTTTGTGGCCGAATGACGTACTGCACGGGAAAGCGGACGTCGATCAGGTTGCGGTCACCGGCGATGTACACCTCTTCGAGGTGCGACAGCAGAGCAGGCCCCTCATACCAGGGGGTGTTGGCCGATTTGGTCACCACGTTGTCGCCTTGCAGTGCCGACATCGGGATCGTCGTGACGTCGTGAATGTCCAAACGTGCTGCGAAAGCGTGGAATTCGTCGCGGATGGCTTCGAAGCGCTGTTGATCCCAGTCGATCAGGTCCATCTTGTTGACGGCCAGCACGATGTGCTGGATGCCGAGCAGCGATGCCAGGAACGCATGCCTGCGCGACTGTTCCAGCAGGCCGTGCCGAGCGTCGACCAGCACGATCGCCAGCTGCGCCGTAGACGTCCCGGTCACCATGTTGCGGGTGTACTGCAGGTGCCCCGGGGTATCGGCGATGATGAACTTGCGCTTGGAGGTTGCGAAATAGCGATAAGCAACGTCGATGGTGATGCCCTGTTCGCGCTCGGAGCGCAGGCCGTCGGTCACCAGAGCCAGGTCGGTGAAGTCGTTGCCGCGCTCGCGCGAGGTGCGCTCGACGGCGGCCAGTTGGTCCTCCATGACGGCTTTCGAGTCATAGAGCAACCGCCCGATGAGCGTGGACTTGCCGTCGTCGACGGAGCCCGCGGTGGCGAGCCTCAACAGTGTTGCCATCAGAAGTAGCCCTCCCGCTTGCGGTCTTCCATCCCGGCTTCGGAAATCCGGTCGTCGGCGCGAGTCGCGCCGCGCTCGGTCAGTCGTGACACCGCGGTCTCGGCGATCACCTCGTCGACGGTCGCGGCCGTGGATTCGACGCAGCCGGTACAGGTGACGTCGCCGACGGTGCGGAACCGCACCGAGGTTTCGAAGACCTCCTCGTCGACGGCAGGCTGCAGGTATTCGTGCACGGCCAGCAGCATCCCGTCGCGCTGGAACACCGGGCGGCGATGCGCGTAGTAGATGCCGGGCAGGGTGATGTTCTCGGCGCCGATGTAGGCCCAGATGTCGTACTCGGTCCAGTTCGACAGGGGAAACACCCGGATGTGTTCACCCTTGTGATGGCGGCCGTTGTAGATGTTCCACAGCTCTGGGCGCTGCGCCTTGGGGTCCCACTGACCGAACTCGTCTCGGAAGCTGAACACCCGCTCCTTGGCGCGGGCCTTCTCCTCGTCGCGTCGCGCCCCGCCGAAGGCCGCGTCGAACTTGTTCTCGCGGATGCCGCGCAGCAGCGTCACCGTCTGCAACGGGTTCCGAGACGGTCCGTTGTCCACTACTCGCCCGGCCGCAATGTCATCCTCGACGCTGGCGACGACAAGACGCACCCCATGCTCGGCGACCAGGCGATCGCGGGTGGCGATCACCTCGTCGAAGTTGTGCCCGGTGTCGACGTGCATCACCGGGAACGGCAGCCGGCCCGGCAGGAACGCCTTGATGGCCAGGTGCAGCATCACGATGGAGTCCTTGCCGCCGGAGAACAGCAGTACGGGCTTCTCGAATTCGGCCGCCACCTCGCGAATGATGTGGATGGCCTCCGCCTCCAGCGAGCGCAGATGACTCAGTTCGTATTGCCCCGCGGCCGGTTGGGCCGACGCGTGCGTGGTGGTCATGAATTCCTCGTAAAGTTGGTAGATCTGACCATATTTACTTTCTTAGCCGAGAATGAAACCAGTCGTCGGCGACGCTGTCAACGTTTTCTCGCGAACGGCCGGAATAGACAGATCGGTCTCATTGTCATACTCTCCGGACTAGACAGACAGGTCTACTCAAATCCAAGGGAGCGATCATGCCGCACAACTCTTCTTCCGGCCCCGTTGCGCTGGTCACCGGTGCCACGTCAGGAATCGGGCGGGCGGTGGCGCTCGACTTGGCCAACGCAGGTTTCACCGTCATCGTGCACGGCCGGGACTCCGAACGCGGCGCTGCGACGGTTGCCGAGATCGAGACCAGCGGAGGACAGGCCCGCTTCATCGCCGCAGATCTGGCGGATGCGGCCGCCGTCACCGAGCTGGCGGAGCAGGCCGGCGACGTCGAGGTGCTGGTGAACAATGGTGGGTTTTCCTGGTTCGGGCCCTCTGCGGAACTCCCGGCAGACACCTTCGCCGAGCTTTTCGACAGCAACGTGCGGGCCGCGTACCAACTCGTGGCAGCGCTCGCACCGGGAATGGCAGCACGCGGGCACGGCAGCATCATCAGCGTGGACAGCATGGCCGGGCGAATCGGTCTGGCCGGAGGTGCCGCATACGGCGCGACCAAGGCCGCACTGACGGCGATGTCGCGGGCGTGGGCTGCCGAGTTCAGCCCGTCCGGCGTTCGGGTCAACACCGTGGCACCCGGGCCGGTCTACACCGGCGCCGACCGGGACCTCATCGAGAACCTGGGGGCCACCACCCTGCTCAGCCGGGCCGCGCAACCCGAGGAGGTCTCGGGCGTCGTCGCATTTCTCGCCTCGGATAAGGCGAGCTACATCACCGGCGCCGTCATCCCCGTCGACGGCGGTCGGACGGCGGTGTGACGGACATGCCCGACTCCTGCCAACCCAGCCCGAGCAAACGAGTGCGAGACCAGGTCACGCTGTACGAGGCCACCGACGGACGCCAAGGCGGCACGCTCGAGGGCCGTCCGGTCGTCATCTTGACCACCACCGGAGCCAAGACCGGGAATGTCAGGAAGAACCCCGTCATGCGGATCAAGGACGGCGACGTCTACGTCGCCGTCGCGTCGAACGCCGGAGCGCAGCACGACCCGGCGTGGTACGCCAATGTCAAAGCCCATCCAGTGATTTCGCTACAAGACGGCGCCATCGTGCGCCGGGTGCGGGCCCGGGAGGTGTTCGGCGAGGAGAAGTCGCGGTGGTGGCTCGTCGCCGAACGCGACTGGCCCCATTTCCCCGAATACCGCGCCAAGGCAGCCGGCCGCGACATCCCTGTCCTGCTACTCGAGCCCGTCGAGGAGGAACGATGAAGACCAAGCCGGCCAGGGAACGGCTGCTCGACGCTGCCAACGATCTGTTCTACCGCGAGGGCGTTCAGACGGTCGGTATCGACCGGGTCATCGAAGAGGCCGGAGTAGCCAAGGCCTCCTTGTACAACACCTTCGGCAGTAAAGAGGCCTTGGTGCGGGCCTACCTCGAAGCCCGGCATGCCGGAACCACCGACCGGCTACTCGCCGCGGTCGAGGGCGAGACCGATCCGCGGGCGCGGCTGCTCGCGGTCTTCGACGCACAGGGAGAACTGTTCGCCCAACCCGGTTTTCGCGGCTGCGCATTCGCCACCGCAAGTGCCGAGGCGCCCGGCGGCGGACTCGTAGAAAAAGCCGCCGACGAGTACCGCGCCGATATCCGCGGGCTGCTGACCCGACTCGCGGAGGAGGCGGGCGCCGCCGACCCCGTGGTCCTGGGCCGTCAGCTGCAACTCATCTACGACGGCGCCGGCCTCGGTGCCCGCATGGACCGCGACCCGTCGACCGCACACGTTGCCCGCGCAGCGGCTGAACAGCTCATCGATGCCGCGATCAGGCCTAGCGCGTCACCTCGCTGAGCAGGCCGGTCGCGACGTCGAAGACGAATCCGCGCAGCGATTCGTGTTTGGTTACGAACGGGCTGGCGTCGATCCGCCGCAACGACTGCCGGACGTCCTCGTCGATGTCGGCGAACGCCTCCGCCGCCCATCCGGGCTTGATGCCGGTCTCGGATTGGATATCGCCTTTGAAAGCGTCGTCGGTGAAAGTGAGCATCCCGCAGTCGGTGTGATGAATGAGGATGATCTCCTTGGTACCGAGCAACCGCTGACTGATCGCCAGCGAGCGGATCTCGTCGTCGGTGACCACTCCCCCGGCATTGCGGATGACGTGAGCCTCACCGCCGCCGAGACCGAGGATGCGGTACACGTCGAGCCGGGCGTCCATACAGGCCACAACTGCCACGTGCTTACTGGGCGGCAGCGGCAGCGGACCGCTGAAGGTGCGGGCGTACTCCGCGTTGTTGGCCAGGTATTCGTCGGTGACGGTCATCGTTCGACGCTAACAACGCCAGCGCGCGAGCCCAGGGCTTAACTCAGCTAGATCGCAATGACGGCAAGACTGACAAGGCCCCGGGGCGTCGATCCCCGAGGCCTTGCAAGTCACGCCGGTGCCGCTATCAGCCCGGTTCGGCCGACGTCGGTGTCGTCGTGATCGACGGGGACGCTTTCGGCGTCGCCGGGGTCGATGGCGGCGTCGTCACGGAAGTCGTCACCGCGGTGCTGGCGACCGGCGCTTCGGGCGCCTCCGAGGCCGGGGACTCCGAAGTGGGGAACGGCACCACCGGCGTCGCCGGGTCCGACACCACCGAATTGCTGGTCTCGGAGTTGACCGCCACTCCCAGCGCGCCCAACGCCACAACTGCGGCACCGCCGATCGCGGCGGCGAAGAGCTTTACCCGGGCCGGGCTGTTGTTGTTGTTGTTCACGTCTGACCACTCCGTTCCGGTCTGCTTCGGGCTGTTTCAGGGGAGCGTCGTTGCACCCCTTCGCGGCCCTGGTTAACCAAAGCGAACAGACACGAAACGTTCAGCGAAAACACAGCCGCCCCGCGCGGCCGGGAGTCGGTTACTTGTAGGCCTTGGCCTTCACCTCAGGTGCAGCCTTCGCCGTGGGCAATACGCTGCCCGGCAACGTCGTGGTGGCAGCCACCTCGGTCACCGTCACACCGCGGGTCATCGGCCCGGACACAATCGACGTGCCAGCGGCCGGCTGACTGCCGACCATCGCGGTGACGATCCCCATCGTCACCAGGCTGCCGCCGCCGATGACCGCGGCCAGCAACTTGGTTGTCCTGCGCCTGCCGTCTCCCACCCTGGAATCTCCCTCAGTCACTCACGCTCTCACCCAGGGGAAATCACCGCGCTTGCATACAGCAAACACCCCCCTGCGGGGAAGTGAATCGTGTCAAGCTTGGGGAAACCTGAAGACATCCGGCCATGGCTCTGTGAATTCGCGTCCCCTCGGCGCCCCGTAGCGGCGCGCCGGGGCATGGCCCTCAGGTCTCCCGCAGGGCACATCTCTTACCCTGTGCGCATGCGGCATGGTCGGAGCACTCGCGGATGACGCGGTTCCTCGCCCGTCGTCTGCTCAACTACGTGGTGCTCTTGGTGCTGGCGTCGTTTCTGACGTTCTGCCTCACCTCGCTGGCATTCAAGCCCCTCGACAGTCTCGAACAGCGCAACCCGCGACCGCCGTCGGCGGTCATCGCCGCCAAGGCCGCCGAACTCGACCTCGACAAGCCGATTCCACTGCGTTACCTGCACTGGGCAGCCAACGCGGCGCAGGGGAACTTCGGCACGACGGTGACCGGACACCCCGTCGGGGAAGAACTCGGCCGCCGGATCGGCGTCAGCCTGCGACTGGTGATCCTCGGGTCGTTGTTCGGCACGGTGATCGGCGTACTGGTGGGCGCTTGGAGCGCCGTGCGGCAGTACCGGCTCTCGGACCGGGTGGTCACCGCGGCGTCGCTGCTGGTACTGGCGACCCCCACCTTCGTGATCGCGAACCTGCTGTCCCTGATCGCGGTGCAGGTGAACTCCAACTTCGGGATCCAACTGTCCTACACCGGCGAGACGTCACCCGACGTCGTCGGGCTGTGGAACCAGATCGCGGACCGACTGATGCATCTTCTGCTGCCGACCTTGGCGCTGTCGCTCGGCTCGATCGCCGGGTATAGCCGCTATCAGCGCAACGCGATGCTCGACGTGCTCGGGCAGGACTTCATCCGGACCGCCCGCGCCAAGGGGCTGACCCGACGTCAGGCGTTGTTCAAACACGGTCTGCGCACCGCACTGATCCCGATGGCCACGCTGTTCGCCTACAGCGTCGGCGGTCTCGTCGTCGGCGCCGTCTTCGTCGAGAAGATCTTCGGCTGGCACGGCATGGGTGAATGGCTGATCCAGGGCATCAGTACCCAAGACACCAACATCATCGCGGCCATCACGGTGTTCGCGGGCGGGGTCATCCTGTTGTCCGGGTTGCTCTCCGACGTGGTCTATGCGGCGCTGGATCCGCGAGTGCGGGTGTCATGAGCGAACCGGTGACCAGCGAATCGTCGACATCGGCCAAGGCCGGGGTCGATCCCCCCCTGTTCGCGTCGCGCCGCACCCTGGTGTGGCGCCGGTTCCTGCGCAACCGGCCCGCCGCGGTGGCTCTGGTCCTGCTCGCGCTGATGTTCGTGGGCTGTTACGCGTTACCCCCGCTGCTGCCGTGGTCCTACACCGACCTCGATTTCTATTCGCTGCAACAACCGCCAACCAGCAGCCACTGGTTCGGCACCAACGCACTGGGCCAGGACCTGCTCGCCCAGACGCTGCGCGGAATGCAGAAGTCGATGCTGATCGGCGTCTGCGTGGCGGTGATCTCGACGGCCATCGCGGCCGCGGTGGGCTCGGTGGCGGGCTATTTCGGCGGCTGGCGGGATCGGACATTGATGTGGTTCGTCGACCTGCTCCTGGTGGTTCCGAGTTTTATCCT
Organism: Mycolicibacterium komossense; assembly: GCF_025822605.1. Taxonomy (GTDB): domain Bacteria; phylum Actinomycetota; class Actinomycetes; order Mycobacteriales; family Mycobacteriaceae; genus Mycobacterium; species Mycobacterium komossense. Next base: position 53,642 of record NZ_JACKTY010000047.1, read on the forward strand.
GATCGCGATCGTGACGCCTCGGATCCACCAGGGCGGCGGCGTGGTGGCGCTGATCGTGCTGCTCTCGGTATTCGGCTGGATGATCAGTTCGCGGATGGTGCGCGGGATGACGATCAGCCTCCGCGAACGCGAATTCGTCCAGGCCGCAAGATATATGGGGGTGTCGAACTGGCGGATCATCGTCCGGCACATCCTGCCGAACGTGGCGTCCATCCTGATCATCGACACCGCGCTCAACGTCGGCGTGGCCATCTTGGCCGAAACCGGGCTGAGTTTCCTGGGTTTCGGCATTCAGCCGCCTGACGTATCTCTGGGCACCCTGATCGCTGACGGCACCAGATCGGCGACGACGTTTCCGTGGGTGTTTCTTTTCCCCGCCGGTGTGCTGGTGCTGATCATCATGTGCGCCAACCTGATCGGCGACGGCCTGCGCGATGCAGTCGACCCCGGCGCAGGTAACCTCCGTCGTCGGAAGCGCAAGCGGTGAGCGCGCTGCTCGAGGTCACCGACCTCGCCGTCACCTTCCCCACCGATAACGCGCCGGTAACCGCCGTGCGCGGCCTGAGCTTCCACGTCGACCCCGGTGAAGTGGTCGCCGTCGTGGGCGAATCCGGTTCGGGTAAGTCCGCCACCGCGATGGCACTGATCGGCCTGCTGCCCGACTATGCCGAAGTGTCCGGCTCAGTGCGACTGCGCGGTGACGAACTGATCGGGATGGACGACGGGCCGATGTCACAGGTGCGGGGCAAGGCGATCGGCACGGTGTTCCAGGACCCGATGTCGGCGCTGACCCCGGTGTACACCGTCGGTGACCAGATCGCCGAGGCGATCACCGTCCACCAGCCTCGATCTGATCGGGCCGCGGCTCAACGGCGGGCGATCGAGCTGCTCGAACTGGTCGGGATCCGCCAGCCCGAACGGCGCGCGAAGGCGTTCCCGCACGAACTGTCCGGCGGTGAACGCCAGCGGGTGGTGATCGCGATCGCGATCGCGAACAACCCGGACCTGTTGATCTGCGACGAGCCGACCACCGCCCTCGACGTCACCGTCCAGGCCCAGATCCTCGACGTCCTCAAGACGGCGCGGGATGTCACCGGCGCGGGCGTGCTGATCATCACCCACGATCTCGGTGTGGTCGCCGAATTCGCCGACCGCGCCATGGTCATGTACGCCGGGCGTGCGGTCGAAGAGGCCTCGGTCGGCGCCCTGTACCGGGACCGCCGGATGCCCTACACCGTCGGCCTGCTGGGCTCGGTCCCCCGACTCGACGCCCGCCAGGGGCAGCGACTGGTCCCGATCCCGGGTGCTCCGCCCTCGCTGGCCGGCCTCGACCCCGGCTGCCCGTTCGCCCCACGCTGCCCACTCGTCGTCGACGAATGCCGCACGACGGAACCGGACCTGCTGCCGGTCGGCGATGCGACGGCCGGACCGCACAACGCGGCCTGCATCCGTACCGACGAGGTCACCGGGCGCAGTGCCGACGAGATCTTCGGCGTCCCTGCGGCCCCTGCCTCCGCTGAGGCGCAGCCGTCGGGTGATGTGGTCCTTCGGGTACGTGACCTCGTCAAGACCTACCGGCTGACCAAGGGAGTGGTGTTCCGCCGCACCATCGGCGAGGTCCGCGCGGTCGACGGCATCACCTTCGAACTGCCCAGGGGCCGCACCCTGGGCATCGTCGGGGAATCGGGGTCGGGGAAATCGACCACGCTGCACCAGATCCTGGAGTTGAACGCTCCCCAGTCCGGCTCGATCGAGGTGCTCGGCAACGACGTCGCGGGTCTGGACAGCGCTGCCCGGCGGGCGCTGCGGCGCGATCTCCAGGTGGTCTTCCAGGATCCGGTGGCATCCCTGGATCCACGCCTACCGGTGTCGGAAGTGCTGGCAGAGCCGTTGCACGCCAACGGCTTCGACAAGGCCGCCAGCCAATCGAGGGTGGCCGAGCTGCTCGACATCGTCGGGCTGCGCCACAGCGATGCCAGCCGCTATCCGGCCGAGTTCTCCGGCGGCCAGAAACAGCGGATCGGGATCGCGCGGGCGCTGGCGCTACAGCCGAAGATCCTGGCTCTCGACGAGCCGGTGTCCGCTCTGGACGTGTCGATTCAGGCCGGCATCCTCAATCTGCTGCTGGATCTGCAACAGCGCTTCGGCCTGTCGTATCTGTTCGTCTCTCATGACCTCTCGGTGGTCAAACACCTCGCGCACCGGGTGGCTGTGATGCACAAAGGCGTCATCGTCGAACAGGGTGAGGCGGACGCCGTGTTCAGCCACCCACAACACGAGTACACCAAGACGTTGCTCGCCGCAGTACCGCAGCCAACCCCCCGGTAGGGTCGATGCGCATGTCGCTTTCCACGACGCTCAGCCGCTGCGCTGCGCTGGTCTTTACCGCCGCACTGATCCTGTCTGGCTGCTCAGCCGGCCCCAGTCAGCCTCCGCCGGCGGGCGGAAACGCAGAGCTCGGCAGCACCAGCGATATCAACCCGCAGGATGTCGCGGCACTGCGCCAGGGCGGCACGCTGCGGCTGTCGCTGCCGTCGCTGCCGGCCAACTTCAATGTCCTCAACGTCGACGGTAACGACGCCTCCACCGGCGCGATCATGCGTTGGACGATGCCGCGGGCGTTCCGCGTCGCACCCGACGGCAGCACCACGGTCAACACCGACTACTTCACCAATATCGAGCTGACCAGCGAGAACCCGCAGGTGGTGACCTACACCATCAACCCCAAGGCGGTCTGGACGGACGGCACGCCGATCACCTGGGAGGACATCGCCTCCGAAACCAGCGCCACCAACGGTAAGGACCCGCGGTACCTGATCGCCAGTGCATCCGGCAGCGAGCGGGTCGCCTCGGTGATCCGCGGCGTCGACGACCGTCAGGCCGTCATGACATTCGCCAAGCCCTATGCCGACTGGAAAGGCATGTTCGCGGGCAACGGAATGCTGTTACCGAAGAAGATGACCGAGAACCCGGACGTCTTCAACAAGGGCTGGCTGACAACGCCCGGCCCGTCCGCGAGTCCGTTCATGGTCAGTAATGTCGACCGGACCGCGCAACGGATCACGTTGACTCGCAACCCGAAATGGTGGGGTACGCCACCGCTGCTGGATTCGGTCACCTATCTGGTGCTCGATGATGCCGCCCTGATACCCGCCCTGCAGAACAACACGATCGACGCCGCCGGACTGGGTTCGCTGGCCGACCTGACCACCGCCAGGAACACGGCGGGGATCTCCATCCGGCGCGCGCCGTCACCGAGCTGGTACCACTTCACCTTCAACGGCGCCCCCGGTTCGATCCTGGCCGACAAGGCGCTGCGCTTGGCCGTCGCCAAGGGCATCGACCGCCAAGCCATCGCCGACGTGACCCAGCGCGGCCTGGTCGACACCCCCGCGCCGCTGAACAACCACGTCTACGTCGCCGGGCAGAAGGGCTACCAGGACAACAGCGCAGTGGTTGCCTACGACCCGGAAAAGGCCAAAGCGGAACTCGACGCGCTGGGCTGGAAGATGAACGGGCAGTTCCGCGAGAAGGACGGTAAGCAACTGATTGTCCGTGACGTGCTCTACGACGCGGAGAGCACCAAGCAGATCGCCCAGATCGCGCAGAACAGCCTGGCCCAGATCGGGGTCAACATGCAGATCGACCCCAAGCCCGGTGACGGCTTCTTCACCAACTGGATTATCGTCGGCAACTTCGATATCGCCCAGTTCGGCTGGGGCGGAGACGCTTTCGCCCTCGGCAATCTGACGCAGACCTATGTCACCGGCGCCGAGAGCAACTTCGGCAAGATCAGCAGCCCGGAGATCGACGCGAAAGTCGAGCAAACCCTCAACGAGCTCGATCCCGATAAGGCGCGCACGCTGGCCAACGAGGTCGACAAGCTGATCTGGGCCGAGGGGTTCAGTCTGCCGCTGTTCCAGTCGCCGGGCAACATGGCGGTCCGCAGCGCCTTGGCCAACTTCGGACCGGCCGGCCTCGGCGACATCGACTATGCGAAGGTCGGGTTCATGAAGTCGGGTTCATGAAGTAGCCCACCCGATCAGGCCGTCGGTGCAGAGCGGCCCGGCAACCCCGGCAGGTCGGCCAGGCTCTTCGGCACCGCCCCCTCGATGGCAGCGGCCGCCGCGACCGCCGACACCAGCAGCCGCACGGCGGGGTTACCGGGCAGCGCGTCGAGTTCGTCACCGCGAGCAGGTAGCTCGGCAGTCTCGCCCTGGGTCACCGCTTTCGCGATCTCCATCGCCGCGCGCTCGCGGGTGTCCAGCGCGCTGTGCCCGGCCGTCGGCAACCGCACCAGGGCAGCATCGGGAATCAACGACGCAACCCGCTCAGCCACCGCAGGCGGGGTGGTCAGATCTCGGCCCCCGGAGATCACCGCGGTCGACCAGTCGAAGCGCGGCATCTCGGCGACCAGGTCATACGGCTCAGCCTCGAAAGCCGGTGTCGGCCCGGCGATTTGCTGAGCCATCTCCTGCAGCACCTCGGACGGGTCGAGCGGCAGGCCGTCAGGTTCGCCCACGTAATCCAACTCCCGGAAAGCGATCCGGCCGACCAGATCGACCTCGTTGCGGTACGGCGCCTTTCGCAAAGTGAGCTTGCCGATCTGGTCGATGGCCCGCCAGAGCAGAGTGCGTCCGCTGAGTAACAGATCGAGCTGCCGGTCCAACAACTCGGCACCACCGAACCCGTAGATGACGGTGGCGATCTGGCCCGCCGCCGGTGTCATCACTCCGTCGTCGACGAGCCGGCGCACCTTGGCAGCCAGATCCGAGGTGTCGGAATCGGCTCCGTCCAACAGCACACCGCGGACCGCCGCCCGGACCGCCTCGATATCAGAGGCCGACAGCACGGGCGAGTCCAGCACCATCGCGTGCACCCGATCGCGGTGGCGCACGCCCAGCCCGGCCGCGATATAGGTGCCGTACGACGTGCCGTAGGGGATCGCCGTGGCGACGCCGGCGTCATCGAGCACGGCAGCGACGTCGTCGACGACCTGGCCAACGGTCATCGACTCCGGCGGCAGGTCAGCCCCGGAATCATCGTGGCGGGACATGCCAACCCCACGGTGCTCCATCATGATGACGTCGAGGCCCCGAGCCGCGGCGCGGCGCCGGAAACCCTTGTAGAGCTGTATTGACGCCACGCCGGGGCCGCCGGGGATAATCACCAGCGGATGTTCCGACTGCGGGCCGGAGCGCACATAGAACAGGTCAAACCGCTCGTCGCTGTCCGGCGCCACCGGCCTGCGGACCGATCGCACACCGGGTAGGGCGGCGAGCTTGTCGTGCACGCGCCTGCGCCTGGCATTGAGAGTCATCACCCCCATTGTGCCTGGTGACCGAGTCTTAGGTTCGGCGTGATCCAAAGCCGTGCCCCGTTGTAGCGTCGTCGGTAGAACGAATCAATGACCCAAACATCTGCCATCGAGCTACGGCTACCCGGCACTGAAGCCTTCGATTCGCTGCTCACCGAAATCGCCGCGGGCGCTCGAGACCGAGACCTCAACGACGAGAACCCTTTCGAACAGGTCGGAGCACTCAAACGCGCCGGCTTCGGCACGTTGCGGTTGCCTGCCGAGTTCGGCGGCCCAGGATACTCAGTGCGACAGCTCTTTTCGGCCGTCATCGACGTCGCCCGTGCGGATCCCATAGTGGCGCATATCTTCCGGACGCATTTCTGGTTCACCGAGGAGCGTCTGCGGGCACTCAAAGCCAATCCGGCCGACGCGGTCTCACAGCGGTGGCTGAACGCGGTCGCGGCGGGCAACCTGTTCGCCAACGCGTTCAGCGAGAAGGGCGCCCTGGCGGTCGGCAGTCTGGTCTTCAACACCCGCCTGCTGCCCGCCGAAGGCGGGGGCCACCGGCTCGACGGTGAGAAGTTCTACAGCACCGGCACGCTGTTCTCCGATTACCTCACCGTCGCCACGACCACCGACCACGATTCGGTGGCATCGGTGCTGATCCCGGCTGATCGAGAAGGTGTGCGCATCATCGACGACTGGGACGGTTTCGGCCAGCGTCGCACCGGGACCGGCACCACGGTGTTCACGAACGTCGAGGTGTCGGCGGACGAGGTGCTCGCCGACTCTCCCTACGACGCCCAGCCGTCCCCGACGGTGCAGTACGCGTCGCTGCAGCTCTATATCCACGCGGTGGTCGCCGGCGTGCTGGAGTCGGTGGTCGATGACGGCGTCGCGCTGCTGCGGTCCCGGACCCGCAGCTTCAGCCACGCCCTGACCGAGAGCCCGGTCGACGATCCGCTCTATCAGAAACTGCTCGGCGAGCTCGCCAGCACCGCGTACGTCGCCAGGGCGGCGGTCCTCGATGCGGCCGAGGCGATCGGTGCCGCGACGGACTCCGAACGCGACGGTGTGCCCGATGCCCGGCTGGCGGAACAGGCTCAGCTGAAGGTGTCCAAGGTCAAGGTGCACCTCGACGCAGTCGCGCCGGAAGCCGCGACCCGGCTGCTCGAGCTCGGCGGTGCCAGCGCGTCGAGCCGCCAACGCAACCTTGACCGGCACTGGCGCAACATCCGCACCATCACGCTGCACAACCCCGTCGCGTACAAGGCGCGGGCGATCGGCGACAACCTGCTGCACGACACTCCCCTGCCCGCCAACGCCTACTTCTGACCCTGTGATTTCGGCGTGCCCGTAACCGCTGAGCGCTACTGAGCACGCCGAAATCGCAGAAAGGACACCATGACTCGGCAACTGCATCTCGGTGGTTTCCAGATCGCCTCCCAGGTAACCCACTCCCACGCCGCGTGGCGGCACCCCGCCAGCGACCCGGCGTTCCTCACCCCGGAGTACTACCACCGGATCGGCCGCATCCTCGAGCGGGGCAAGTTCGACTTCCTGTTCTTCGCCGACCTTCTTGCCGCACCGGTCCGGTACGGCGACGGGATCGCCGAACCGCTGCGCCGCGGTACGCAGGCCACCGCGACGCTGGACCCATCGATCGTCGCGGCCAGCATCGCCGCGGTCACCATCCACCTTGGGGTGGCGATCACCAAGTCCGCCACCTTCTTTCACCCCTACGAACTGGCCAGGATCTTCTCCAGCCTGGATCACATCACCAAGGGCAGGGTGGCCTGGAACATCGTCACCTCGCTGACCCAGGGGGAAGCGCAGAACTTCGGGCACGACGACCACCTGGCGCACGAGTTCCGCTACGAGCGGGCCGACGAATTCGTCCGCACCGCACTGGAACTGTGGTCCAGCTGGGAACCCGACGCCCTTGTGCTGGACAAGGAAAGCGGCGTGTTCGCCGATCCGACCCGGATCCGTCACATCAACCATGACGGGGAGTACTTCCGGTCGAAGGGACCGCTCAACGTGCCCCATTCCCCGCAGGGCAGGCCGGTCCTGATCCAGGCCGGATCATCGGAGACGGGCCGGGATTTCGCGGCGCGCTGGGCGGAGGCGATCTTCGAGATCGAGCCGACACCCGAGGGTCGCCGCGCCTACTACGACGACATCAAGTCACGTGCCGTGAACTACGGGCGCAACCCGGATCAGGTGTTGATCTTCCCGGCGTTCATTCCCTTCATCGGCGAGACCGAATCGATCGCGCGGGAGAAGCAGGCGTTCCACAACGAGCTGGCCGACCCGATCTCCGGGTTGATCACCCTCAGCGTGCACACCGATCACGATTTCTCCGGTTACGACCTCGACGCACCCGTCGAGGAGGTGCAGGTAAGCGGTACGCAGGGCCTGTTCGATACGGTGCGCCGAGTCGCCAACCGCGACAACCTGACACTTCGCGATGTCGGCAAGTGGTACGCCCAAGGCGTGCTGCTGCCCCAGTTCGTCGGCACCGCAAGGCAGGTGGCGGATCAGATCGAAGAATCGTTCCTGGCACAGGAGGCCGACGGCTTCATGGTGTCGTCGGCGTCCACGCCGGGCACCTTCAACGATTTCGTCGATGCAGTGGTGCCGGAGCTCCAGCGGCGTGGCCTGTTCCGCACCGAGTACACCGGGACCACTCTGCGGGATCACCTGGGCTTGTCGCCGGCGACGTTCACCGCACCGCACCGCGCGCAGGTGTCAAACACAGCGTGATGGGAGGGGTCTTAGCAGCGGTCATCGCCGGTGAGACCCCGCACGCCACTCGAGGGCTACCCGCTCAGTTCGATGCGGTGTGCGCCGTGGACACCGTTGTAGCGCTCGGGGGTACACGTCAGCACGATCACCTGGCCGTCGCTGCCCACCAGGTCGAAGACGGCACCCATCTTGACCAGCCGGTCTGGATCGGTGAAGCCGAGTGCGTCGTCGATCACCACCGGCACGGTGTCCTCCTTGGCCACCAGGGCGGACACCGCCAGCCGGGTCACCAGCCCGAGTTGTTCCTTCGCCCCGCCGGACAGCGACTCGTAGGGCACGGTCCGGCCGTCGAGCGTGCGACTGCGGATCTGCAGCGCGCTGTCCACCTCGACCTCGAAGGTGGGCCCGAACACCGCCCGCCCGAGCCGCTCGATCTCGGTGCGGAAGGGGTCTACGTAGCGCAGCCGGGTGTTGTCGCGGTGGCGCGCCATCACCGAGCGCAGCAGGTGCGCGGCCTGCGCCCGACTACGAGTCCTGGCGTATGCGGCGGCAGCGTGTTCACGTCTGATCTGCGCGGCATCGAGTTTTCCGGTGCGTCCTTCGGCGCCGAACAGCGTCAGCTCGACGGTCACGTCCCGCAGGACCCTCGATACCTCGTCATGCCTGCGGCCGAGCGTCTGCGCGGCAGTGCGGGCAGCGTCGAGTTCGGCCGCCACCACGTCGGGCGTCGCCTGCTCCAACGATGCCGACAGCGCGACGACCCGGTCACCCATCAGCCGCGCGGCGTCGGCAGCGGCTTGGGCCCTCAGCGCCAGATCGTCGTCGCCGGCGATCGCCCTGGCATCGACCAGCCGCTGCGTGATGGCGGTCAGCTCATCGGCCGCAGCCGCAGCTTTCTCACGGAGAACCGTGGCGCGGGTGCCGCGTTCGACGAGTTGTACGGCCGCTGCGGCCGCCACCTTGCGCTGTGTCTCGCAGTGCGCGGCCACCCGCTTACGCTCGGCGAGGGACACCTCCAGGGCCGCGCGGGCGCCGGCGCTGTCCACCTCATCCCACAACCCCGGCTCCGCCGTCCGGCCGGCCGAAAGCACCTCGAGCCGCGACCGCAGCCCGGCGATATCGTCATCGCCGCGAATACCGGCCAACGTCGCACTCAACTGGTCGCGGCGCGCCGTGAGCTCTCGGCGACGCTCGTCGACCAGCCGGGCATCGGCAGCACTTGCGACACCTCCGGCCACCAGCAGATCCTGCAGATGTTGCTGTGCTGCATCGAGTTTCGCGTGACTGTCGGCGGCGGTGACGCTGGGCGCCACTCGCGCTGACAGGACGCCGGGCAGACGCAACGCGGTCGCCTCCGCGACGGTCAGACAGTGCACCTGCCCCTCTGACAGAACTACCGGGCGGTCGTCGACCAGCAGCTCAAGTTCAGTCTCGGCGGTGACCTCCACGATGGTCGAGGTCGCCGCCACCTGGGCGGCCGCCACGTCAACCGCGCTGGCCGCCACCTCGATGGCACGGAAGCCCTTGTCCGTCAGGGTGATTGCCGCCTGCTCGCCGGTGACCTGGTCAAGATCACGTTGAGCGGCGTCGATGCGGGCCAGTCGGGCGCAGAGCCGGTCGAACTCTTCGCGCTCGGACAGTTCGGTGACGACGTGCCGGGCCGCGTCGAGACGATCCTCGGCTGCGCGTAGCGCCTCGACGGCCTCGGCCAGTGCTGCGTCGGCGGCGGTGACGACCGCTCGGCCGGCGCCCTCGGCCTCTGCCGCCTCGCGAGCGGCGACCCCGGCCGAGGTAACCACTGCGGCCCTGGCGTCGACATCGATGCGCAGTCGGTGACGTTCCTGCAGAGCTGCGGTGGCGGCCGCGCTGGTAGCCTCGGCGGCACCGGCCTCGGTTCTGGCGGCCTGGAGCCGATCAGTCAGGGCGGCAACGGATTCGGCCGCGGCGACTGCCAGCGTGTGACGCTCGGCGACGCTGTCGCGCTGCGCATCGAGTTCCGCGAGTTCGTCGGTGGCCATCGCGTGCCGCCGGATCCGGTCGTCGACTTCGGCGACAGCGGCCGTGCACTGCGCCACGTCCGCTTCGGCCGCCTTGAGGCTGTCGATGGCGGCGGCCCACTGCCCGGTCGGTCGGCCCGTCGGCGTGAAGTAGCGGCCGAACTCGGCGTCGATCCGTTCGATCAGGACCGGTTCGGAGCCGGACAACCCTGCCAGGGCCGCAGCGTCACCGGCGGCGATGTCGAGTGCGCGGGACAAGGCGTCACACCCGGCCAACGGAACAGCAGACGTCGACGTCGACTGCAACACCCGCTGGGCCTGCCAGAGCCCGGTGTCGACGGTATCGGCCAGCATCGAACGCACCCGGTCGTGCGCCTCGTCTCCGGTCAATTGCTCACGGTGCGGCGCCAGCACCGTCAGTTCGGTTTCGCACTTCTTGTGAAAACGCTTGCGATAGACGAAACGGTAGGGGCCGGTGCTGATCTCGGCGGTCACCTCGGCGCCCACGTCGGCATGGGTGGGCTTGACCTGCTTGACGTCTTTCTTCGTCGAGCGATCCTTCGATTCCAGCAGAAGATCGAGCGCCTCGATCATCGAGGACTTGCCGATCTCGTTGTGTCCGGACACCACCGTGACACCGTGATCGGGAAATTCGATATCGCGGTGGGTGACTCCGCGGTAGTTCGTCAGGACCAGTCGGTGCAGCCTCATGCCGCCCCACTTCCAGCCGCGGTCAACCGCAGCAACAGGGCGAGCGCACCCTGCGCGTCCTGGGCGCTCTCCCCGTCCCCGGAGCGGGCCGTGGCCACCAATTCTTCGACCGCCGACGCCGCGAACCCACCGATACCGAGATCGGCGAACTCACCGTCGGCGGGCACGACCGCCAGCTCGGAATGGCGCTCCCACAACCCGACCCAGGCAAACAGCCTGGCGTACTTGTCCAGACAGGCATCCAGCGCAGCGCGATCGGTCACCGTCAGGGTGCCGGTCAGGGCCAGCCGCACCACGGTGCGGTCCTTATCCGGCAGCAAGTCCAGATTGAGGTCGAGGTCAGCGATATCGCGGCTGTCGTCGACCTGCCTGCGCAACGTCGCGAACCGCCACCGTCCGATATGACGCGCCCGCACGGACACCGTCCGCTCCGGGTGGGCCTCGTCGAGGTCGACGACCAGGACATGTCCGGGATCGGCCTCGATATCGTCGTAGTTGGTCACCTCCGGCGACCCCGAGTACCAGACCCGGCCGGTGTCGCCGACCTCGGTGCGGGAGTGCTTGTCGCCCAACGCCACATAGTGGATGGCGCCGCTGTCGATCGCAGCGCGGACCGCAGCCAGCCGGATCAGCGACGGCCGGCTGGGGTCGGGGTCGAGGATGTCGACGCCGCCGTGCGCCACCAGGATGCGGGTGACGCCGTCGGCGGGCACATCGGCCAGGACGTCGGCGACCAGATCGGTGGTCGGTCGCTTGGATCGCCACGGCGCGGCGACGATCTGCACACCGGGGCGCACCTCATGGATGCCGGCACGGTCGAGCACGGTGACGTTATCCGGGCATTCGGCGGCGAACAACGCGCTGGTGTACACCGACGCGGCATCCAGCGGATCGTGATTGCCCGGCAGCAGATAGACCGGAATACCGATGGCGCGCATGGCTTCCAGTGACTGGCTGATCACCCGTGGCGCAAGCTGGTTGTCCTCGAACACGTCGCCGGAAACGACGACGAACTCCGCGCCGACCTCACTGGCAAGTTCGCCGAGACCGGCCACCGCATCGCGGCGGGCCGCGGAGTACCTGGGTTGAGCCTCACCCTCGAGAAAGTGGCGGGTCATCCCGAGTTGCCAGTCGGCGGTGTGTACGAATCGCATTCCGGTACCGCCTTTCTAGTTCGCTTGGATCTCGGCCCCGTGCCTTGTCTGAATGGGCACCGCGAGTGTAGAACCGGGCGCCGACAAGTCCGGGGACGTGCACCGGCATGTGCTCGATTGGCTTACGGTGGTGCAGGTGAGCGACGAACCACGCACGCTGATCCTGCTGCGCCACGCCAAGTCGGATTACCCCGACGGGGTGGCCGACCACGAGCGGCCACTGGCCCCGCGCGGACAACGTGAGGCGGGCCTGGCCGGCGACTGGCTTCGATCCGATCCCCTGATCGATCCCCGGGTGCAGGCCGTGCTGTGTTCGACGGCGACCAGGACCCGCGAAACGCTGGCCCGGACCGGGCTGAATGCCGAGGTGCGCTTCGTCGATCGCATCTACGACGCGACGCCAGGCGCCGTCATCGACGAGATCAACGGCGCTGAGGATACGTTCGGCTTCGATGTGCGCACCCTGCTGGTGATCGGTCACGAACCGACAATGTCGCAGCTGGCTCTCGGACTGGCCGACACCACACGGTCCGACGTCGACGCGCTGGAGGGTATTTCGGCGAAGTACCCCACCTCGGCTCTGGCCGTGCTACGTGTCAGCGGCACGTGGCGGTCAGTCCAGCTCGGCAATGCCGCACTGGTCGATTTCCACGTGCCGAGGTAGAGCTAGCTGTTCGTCGCGAGCGTGAGCTCCATCAGCTTGGTGGCCTGGCCACACGCGTCGATACCGGGAGCCTGCGGGTTGACCCACCAGCCGACGACACCGGCGGCGTCGCTGGCCACACCGCAGGCGCCGTTCGGATCGCTGGTGTGCATGATGATCGAGTCGACGCCGGCGATCCGCTTGTCTTCGATCTTGTAGTTCAGCGCCTGCGCGACCTTGCGTTCGTTGTCGAGACTGCCCTGTTCGAACCAGAACCGGGTGATATCGACCAGCCCGGCCGGGTTGGCCGCCTGCCAGCGGCACACCGCACCGACGAAGGTGCTCTGGATATCTGCGGGGTCGGCGCCGACGGTCTTGGCGAGAATGTCCGTGGTCAGGACATCGCACTCCTTGAGCAGGTTCGGATAGCTCTGCTGCGAGTCGTTGTTGCGCGGACCGGCGCCCGCCTTGACTGCCCTGCCATCGACCGAGTGGGCACAACCGGTCACCAGGCTCAGCGCGGAGACGACGACGGCAGCGCCGATGAGGACACGTTGGTTGATCATTTGGCGTTCGCAATCGACTGGCTGGCCAATTGCTTGGCCACATCACACGGATCGGGATAGGGCTGGGACGCGAAGCTCACCGACCACTCGATGAAATCGTCCTGGAACTGGATACCGATCTCACACAGGTTGTCACCGGCCATCGGATCACTGCCGACGGCGACGAAACCGTCATGGCCGTCGATGTTGATGTTGTCGACCCGGGTGCGCGACAGCTCCTCGGTCTTGCGTTCCCGACCGATTGGGCTGCCCCGGAACCACGTGAACGAGAAGTGCGGTCCGATAATGCCGCCGCCGGCCAGCCACTGGCAGCCGACGGAGTTCTTGGCCGTGTTGACCAATCCGGTGACCTGGGTCAGCTGTCCGACCGTCTGATCCGAGATCCCGCCGCACTCCGGAAAGGTCGGGCCGTGCTGGGCCTCCGCGGCGGGTGCGGGTGCCGACGGTCCCGGCTGGGGTTGGTTGGGGTTGTCACTGGAACAGCTGGCGAAGAGGGGGACCGCCGCTACGACTGCGACGGCCAGCGCCGCTACGTTGCGTTTCACAGGTTCGCGCACTCCTTATTCCCGATGCTGCTTCACACTGCACTGTAGCGGCAGCACCGGCGGCGAACCACCGACACGCCTATTGACCAGGTCTTTTCGCCTGTCACCAGCGAGTCCCGGGGGCACCGACCGTCGCACCGGTGCCTAGGTTTGTATGCGACAGTAGCCACATGCTCCTGGCACTGCTGCGACAGTACGTGCGGCCGTACCGGCGGCTGGTCGCGGTGGTGATGGCGCTACAGCTGATCAGCACCCTGGCCTCGCTCTATCTGCCCACCATCAACGCCGCGATCATCGACGACGGCGTTGCGCAGGGCAACACGAACCGGATCATCCACCTCGGCGCCATGATGCTCGCGGTGACGGCACTGCAGGTCGTCTGCGCCATCGGCGCGGTGTACTTCGGGTCGCGGGCCGGCATGAGCTTTGGCCGCGATGTCCGCGCGGCGATGTTCCACCATGTCACCACCTTCTCCGAGCATGAGACCGCCCGCTTCGGGGCCCCCACACTGCTGACCCGCACCACCAACGACGTCCAGCAGATCCAGGTGCTCGTCCAGATGACGTTCACCGTGCTGGTCACCGCTCCGATCATGTGTATCGGCGGCGTCATCATGGCCATCCACCAGGACGCCGGACTGTCTTGGCTGCTGCTGGTCAGCGTGCCGGTGCTGGCCTTGGGCAACTACTGGATCATCCGGCACATGCTGCCGATCTTCCGCACCATGCAGCGGCTCATCGACGGTATCAACCGGGTTATGCGCGAACAGCTTTCGGGCATCAGGGTGATCCGAGCGTTCGCCCGCGAGCCGTTCGAACGGGACCGGTTCGGCGTCGCCAATCAGGCACTGGCCGATACGGCCCTGGCCGCCGGGCGCTGGCAGGCGTTGATGCTGCCGGTCACCACGTTGACCATCAACCTGTCGAGCGTCGCGCTGATCTGGTTCGGGGGCATGCGCATCGACTCCGGGCAGATGCAGGTCGGCTCGTTGATCGCGTTCCTCGCCTACTTCATGCAGATCCTGATGGCTGTGCTGATGTCGACGGTCTTCCTGGCGATGCTGCCGCGTGCCTCGGTGTGCGCCGAGCGGATCACCGAGGTGTTGTCGACGACAGCGGCGGTCAGCAATCCCGTGTACGCCAAGGAACCGGTCGGGGGCACGGTGGGCGAGGTTCGGCTGGCCGCTGCGAGTTTCAGCTATCCCGGGGCTGATCGCCCGGTGCTGCAGGATATTTCGTTCATCGCACGACCGGGCACCACCACCGCGGTGGTGGGCAGCACGGGGTCAGGGAAATCGACGTTGGTGTCGCTGATCTGCCGGCTGTACGACGTGACCTCTGGCGCAGTGTTCCTCGACGACATCGACGTCCGCGACTATCACACCGAACGGCTGTGGTCCTCGGTCGGCCTGGTACCGCAGCGGGGATACCTGTTCTCCGGGACGGTCGCCGGGAATCTGCGGTACGGCAACGTCGACGCGACGCACGCCCAGATGTGGGAGGCGTTACGGGTGGCCTGCGCCGACGGCTTCGTCGCCGCCCATCCGGACGGTCTTGAGATGCGCGTCGCCCAAGGCGGGATCAACTTCTCCGGCGGCCAGCGTCAGCGGTTGGCCATCGCCCGCGCGGTGATCCGCCGGCCGCAGCTCTACCTTTTCGACGACGCGTTCTCCGCCCTGGACGTGCACACCGACGCCCTGGTGCGTCAGCGGTTGCGGGAAGTGTCCGCCGATTCGACCGTAATCATTGTCTCGCAGCGCATTTCGACCGTGGTGACTGCAGAGCAGGTGATCGTCATCGATGACGGCCGTGTGGTCGGAGCAGGAACGCACGAGAGTCTGCTGGTGGATTGCCCGACGTACATCGAGTTCGCGGATTCGCAATCCAGTGGCGTGAGCGCCGGGGTCGGGCCAGTGGATCAGGATCAACAATGAGCGGTCCGATGCGTGGCGCGCTGCGCATGCAGCAGGCACCGGCGGAGAAGTCGCGAGACTTCACGGGTTCGGCGCTGCGGCTCGTCAAGCGCCTGATACCGCAGCGCGGGATGGCCGCGGCCGTCATTGTCCTGTCGGTCTTCGGGATCGCGATCGGTGTGATCGGCCCGCGGATCCTCGGACACGCCACCGACCTGTTGTTCAACGGTGTCATCGGTCGCCAGCTGCCCGCAGGCCTGACGAAAGAACAGGCGATCTCGGCGGCCAGGGCGCGCGGCGACACCACCTTCGCCGATTTGCTCTCCGGAATGAACGTCGTCCCCGGCCAGGGCGTCGACTTCGGCGCGGTGGGGCGGACGCTGCTGCTCGCCCTCGGTCTGTATCTGGTGGCCGCTCTGCTGGTGTGGATGCAGGCCCGGCTGCTCAACGTCACCGTGCAGCGGACGATGGTGGCGCTGCGATCCGATGTCGAAGCCAAAGTTCACCGACTCCCGTTGTCGCACTTCGACACTCGGCAGCGCGGCGAGCTGCTCAGCCGGGTCACCAACGATATCGACAACATCCAGACGTCGGTGTCGGTCACCATCAGCCAGCTACTGACCTCGGTGCTGACGGTGTTGGCAGTGCTGGTGATGATGCTCACGATCTCGCCGCTGCTGACCTTGATCACGGTCTTCACGGTGCCGCTATCACTGTGGGCGACCAGAACGATCACCAAACGCTCCCAGAAGATGTTCGTCGCGCAGTGGCGCAACACCGGACGGCTCAACGCGCACATCGAGGAGACCTACAGCGGGTTCACCGTCGTCAAGACGTTCGGGCATCGGGCCGGTGCCCGCGAACAGTTCAGCGAGTTCAACGAGGACGTGTTCCACGCCAGTTTCGGCGCGCAGTTCTTCTCCGGATTGGTCTCGCCCGCAACGACGTTCATCGGCAATCTGAGCTATGTCGCGGTCGCGGTCGTCGGCGGCCTGCAGGTGGCTACCGGACAGATCACCCTCGGCAGCATCCAGGCATTCATCCAGTACGTGCGGCAGTTCAACCAACCGCTGACCCAGGTCGCCGCCATGTACAACACGCTGCAGTCCGGGGTGGCCAGTGCCGAGCGGGTATTCGACTTCCTTGACGAACCCGAGCAGTCACCCGACCGCGACGCGGTGCTCCCGGCGGTCGGCCACGCGCCACGGGTGGAGTTCGAGCACGTCAGCTTCGCCTACCGCGAGGACACCCCGGTCATCGCGGATCTGTCGCTGGTGGCGTCGCCCGGCAGCACGACCGCGATCGTCGGGCCAACCGGGGTGGGCAAAACCACGCTGGTCAATCTGCTGATGCGGTTCTACGACGTCGACTCCGGCCGCATCCTCGTCGACGGCGTGGATACCGCCACGGTGAGCCGACATTCGCTGCGGTCGCGGATCGGAATGGTGTTGCAGGACACCTGGTTGTTCGCCGGGACGATTCGCGAGAACATCGCCTACGGCCGGCCCGACGCGACCGACGACGAGGTGATCGAGGCGGCCAGGGCGGCCTACGTCGACCGGTTCGTGCACACGCTGCCCGATGGCTACGAGACCCGGGTCAGCGACGACGGCGGCAACATCAGCGCCGGCGAAAAACAGTTGATCACGATCGCGCGGGCGTTCCTGGCGAGACCGCAGCTGCTCATCCTCGACGAGGCGACCAGTTCGGTGGACACCAGGACCGAGCTGTTGATCCAGCAGGCGATGGGCGAGTTGCGCCGCGACCGAACATGTTTCATCATCGCCCACCGGCTCTCCACGATTCGCGACGCCGATCTGATCCTGGTGATGGAGGCGGGCCGGATCGTCGAGCAGGGCACCCACGCCGAGCTACTGGCCCGGCGCGGCGAGTACTGGTCGATGACGCAGGCCTAGTTGGGATTTCGGCGTGCTCACGACCGCTCAGCGGCGATGAGCACGCCGAAATCCCTACAACTGCGGGCCCTGGGTCTTGAGTTCGTCGACCTCGGACATCGCCTCGCGCAGCTTCGCCAGCCATTCCTCGGCGTGCTCACCGACGAGTTTGACCGACCACGCCAGCGCGTCCGAGCGGGACCGGGCCACACCGGCGTCGACCAGGGTGTCGAGCACCTGCCGTTCGGGCTGTTTGAGGCGCGTCATGACCGGGACGGCGATGTGGGTGAACAGGATCTGCTCATCGCCCTTTTCAGATCCGACCGTCACACCCCAGGAGACCTTGCGGCCGAACTTGTCCTGCGCCTCGTCAGCGATGTGCATCCGCTCGGAACGGGTCTCTTCGCGGAAGCGGGAGACGCGCCCGGCGACTCTAGCTTCGGTCCCCTCGGTGGCCGGTGCGGGCAGCCGCCCGATGACGGTGATCTCTTCGCGGTCGACGACAACAGTCGGGTCGCCGTCGAACCAGGATTGCGGAAGTCGTCCGGCGAACCACTCGGCGGTGTCACCGGCGTCCGGAGCAGCCTCACGCTTGCCGTGTCCATGATGGTGTTGATATCTCATGATTACATGATTACACCGTTACAACGCTGCTAGGGCGGCGTTCACCCCCGGCGAAAACCTATGCTTGGAGCGCTCTGCGCTCGCCCGCGGTCGATTTCTCTGCCCGCCATGTGACCAGAATGCGTCCTCCAGGCATGATCGGCGATGACCAACGACGGTCCCTTGCGATACAGGGGCGGAGCAAGGAGTGAATGTGACTGGAACCGGGCCTGGTAGTTGGCAGCCTGATCCCGAAGGCCGCTACGAGTACCGGTGGTGGGACGGCCAGAGCTGGACCGATCAGGTGTCTCACCAGGGCCAGATGAGCCGGGCCCCGCTCGGTAGCGCCCGCGCCGCGGAAACCCCGGCGGCGGTTCAGGATTCGCAGGCGCCGTCAGCGACGCGGGCGACGGCTTACGTTCCGCGGCAGAGCGCGGCGCCGCAGGCCAGCGCTGCAGCCGGCGGGTTCGCCGGTATCACCGGAGATCTGGTGGACGGGCGCTTCAGCGAAAAGGAAACCAAGCCGGTCGCGAACCAGAATTCGAAGCTGCTGCGGGTGCGGTTGGGCGAGCCGTTCATGGCGCGGCAGGGCGCGATGGTCGCCTACCAGGGCAACGTCGACTTCGCTTTCGAGGGCGGCGGCGCCTCCAAGTTCATCAAGAAGGCACTGACCGGCGAGGGGCTGCCGCTGATGCGCTGCTCGGGGCAGGGCGATGTCTTCCTCGCCGAACGCGCCTACGACGTGCACCTGTTGCAACTGTCGAACTCAGGGCTGTCGATCAGCGGTAAAAATGTACTGGCGTTCTCGTCAGGTCTGGACTGGAACATCGAGCGTGTGAAGGGCGGCAGCATCGCGACGGGCGGCCTGTTCAACACGACGCTGCGCGGCAGCGGTTGGGTAGCCCTGACCACTGACGGCCCGCCGGTTGTCCTCGACGCGGGCGAATCCCCCACCTTCGCCGATACCAATGCGGTGGTCGCCTGGTCGGCGAATCTGCAGACGCAGCTGAAGACGAGTTTCAAAGCCGGCGCCCTGATCGGCCGCGGATCCGGCGAGGCCCTGCAGGTGGCGTTCCACGGCCAGGGGTTCGTCATCGTCGCGCCCTCTGAGGGAATTCAACTGGTGGCCGGCCAATGACGGATCTGCCGATCTGGGGCGGCGACGTCCGCCCGGGTACCTATGCCGGGCATGACGGATTGCTCTACGACCAGGGGCCGTCGACGTTCGCGGAACTGCTGGCGGGCACCACGGTGTGGACCGAGCGGACGTTCTTGGTCCACGGCGAGCGCCGGATCAGCTTCGCCGAGTTTCGGGCGGCCGCCCATGCCGCCGGCATCCAGCTCAGGGACCTTGGGATCGGAACCGGCGACCGCGTCATGGTATTCGGCTACAACAGCCCGGAGTGGGTCGTCGCGCTGTGGGCACTATGGCTGAGCGGCGCTGTACCGGTATTGGCCAATCGCTGGTGGAGCCCGGCCGAAATCGAGCACGCGCTGGAACTTCTCGCGCCGCGGCACGTGCTGACCGACACGGCATTGCCGATCGACGTGCCCCGCAGTGCGCTGGACGACCTGCGCACCTCGTTCGAGTCCGGCGGCGAGCCACCATCGTCCTCGGCATCGACCGACGCCGATGCCACGGCCCTGATCCTGTTCACCTCCGGTAGTTCAGGAATGCCGAAAGCGGTTGAGTTGTCTCGCCGTTCGGTGATCACCAATCAGCACAACATCCTGGCGCGCTCTGGCCGGCTACCGCATCTCCTCGACGCAAATTCCCGGCAGGTCGTCAGCCTGGCCACCACCCCGATGTTCCATATCGGTGGGCTCTCAAGCCTGCTGACCCACTTCCTGACCGGCGGGAAGATCGTCATGACCGAAGGTCGTTTCGATGCCGGGCAGATCATGGGGCTGATCGAGGGCGAAGGTATCCAGATCTGGGGTGCGGTGCCCACCATGGCGATTCGCGTTCTCGAACACCCCGACTTCGACAAGTATGATCTGTCGAGCCTGAAGTCCTGGCCACTCGGGGGCGCTCCGGTCACCACCGCTCTGCTTGACCGTATCCGGGCGAGACTGCCGAAGTTGCGCGAACGCGGATTGAGCAACACCTGGGGCATGACCGAGGCCGGCGGCTTCCTGACCGTCGCCGACGCCCGCGACCTGACCCTGCACCCTGGAACGGTGGGTCGGCCCTATCCCGTCGTCGAAATCCGGATAGCGCCCGGTGATTCCGATGGCATCGGCGAAGTGCTGGCGCGCTCGCCGACCGTGATGAACGGCTACGTCGGCGCTGACACCGATCAGAACGTCGACGCCGACGGGTGGTTGCGCACCGGCGATCTAGGCCACCTCAGCGACGACGGCTACCTCTTTATCGACGGGCGCAGCAAGGACGTCGTGATCCGTGGTGGCGAAAACATCGCCTGCCCGCAGGTCGAAGCCGCGATAGCCACACACCCGCGTGTCGTCGAGGTGGCCGCGCTGGGGCTTCCGCACCCCGACCTCGGTGAGGAGTTAGTGGCGGTCGTCGTACACAGCGCCGACTCCGAGCCGCCAACGGCCGCGGAGCTGTCGGCACACGTCACCGGTGTGCTGTCGTATTTTGCGGTACCCACCCGCTGGGAGATTCGGGCCGAGGCACTGCCGACGCTCGCCGGCGAGAAGATCGACAAACGCTCTTTAGCAAAGGAATTCAGCGCCTAGTCGACGCGGCGCGCGCGGAATAGCTTCGTCTCTCCCTTGATACCTTTGAGCTTGCGGGCACCGGCGAACGACCACGCGAAGCCGTCGTCACCGATCACAGCGCGGGCGGACTCGGCGACCAGCACCGAACCTGGGCGAGCGGCCCCGGTCACGCGGCTCGCGGTGTTGACCGGACTGCCGAACCAGTCACCGGCCCGACTCACCGCCTCCCCCAACGCGATACCAACCCGCAGCATCGGCACGGCGTCGTCGGCGTCCGCGGCATCGACCAGGTCGAGCATCGCCGCCAGCAGCAGCTTCGGATCGGGGCTGACCAGCATGACCGCGTCGCCGATAGCCTTGACGAAGCGCACCGGCGGCACGGCCACATCCCTGGCGATATCGGCCAACCGGTGCGAGAGCCGTTCCAGCTCTTCGGGTTCCACTGCTTCACCGAGGCGGGTGAAGTCGACGAGATCGGCGAAGGCGACCGCGACCTGGCGCGCCCCGGGCATCGGTGCGCCGGCCGCGCGTTCGGAGGCATTGACGGCCTCGGTGTCCAATGAGTGCCGAAGCTGCAGCATCAGCATGTCGAGGATCATCGGCCCGAGCAACGGTGCGACCTGGCCGACCAGCGCCTCGGACTCTTCGGCGATCTCCACTTCGGTCGCGCCAGGACGCAACACCGCACCCAGCGCGGTGTAGCGCATGACTTCGGCCGCGCTCGCCAAGCCTTCACCGAGCACCCGGGTGACCTGCACGCACTGTTCAGCATCCAGCCCGAGGTCGATGAACTTCTGGATATAGGTGGCCACTTCGCCGTCGGCCCGCAGATGTACCGCCGCGTCCGGGTCGTCCACCCTGGGCAGGCCGGCGGCGCGCAGAATTCGCTCCGTCAGCTCGAGGTCGAGTCCGGTCTTCTCACTGAGCTCTCGGGTGGACACATACGATCCGTCGTCTCCGATGATCCGGCGCGACGCCAACAGCATCGGCGAAAACGCATTCTGGATCTGCTCGACGGTGATTCCGCGCTCCATCAGCCACGGAATCAGTTCCGCCCGCTCGGCGCGAGCGTCACCGTCAAGCCCGTCGAGAAGTCCCGAAGCCTCTATGTCGAAATCGGCCGCCACCGGGTCAAGTTACCTCGGTTCCGAACGCAGCACGCGGGCGGCACGAACCGCCGGTGCGGTCGACGACGGCAGCAGCCCAGTCAGATCGTCGGGGTAGCACACCTGCACAGCGGCAGATTCCGGGAACCGGTAGGGCCGGCCTTGCACCAGACCGGCGAACTGTTTACGCAGTCGCGACATCTCGGCGCGGACGGTGACGACCCGGGAACGGTCGCCGTAGAGGTCACCTGCCAGCTCCGGGGCTGACCGGCCCTCCGGAAACATCGCGAGAACGAGCAGGATCTCGGCGTGCCGCAGAGTGATGCCGTGCCGCCAGCAGCCGAACTGCCCCACCATTTCCAGGGCGGGTCCGCCGGGCCGGCGCAGATCGAGCGTCACCTGCGATACCGGCGCGTCACGCAACTCATCCTCGTCAGCCAGCCGGACCAGCCAGCCGCCCGGCAGCAGCTCCACCTCGCACATCCCGAGCGGGGGGATCCACGCCCGGCCGGGCGCGATCTGTTCGGGCAGCAGCAGGCGATTGTGCAGGGGCAACGAATCGACGGCGGCGACCCACCCATCCTGGTCGACGGCCAACGCCGGTTTTCCGATCCGCGCCAGGATGGGCGCGGCCACCGTGCGGAGCCGGTTCAGGACACGGTCGTGTTGTTCCCGCAGGTGCGATTCGGCCAGGCGGGCCACGACGTCGACCAACGCGATGGTGGTCGGGTGCACGGTAGCCGCCGGGCCGGAGACGTCGACCACACCGATGACCTGCCCGGTGCGTGGGTCTTTGATGGGCGCGCCCGCGCAGGTCCAGGCGTGGTGGCTGCGCATGAAGTGTTCGGCGGAGAACACTTGGACGGCCCGGTTCGACACCAGCGCGGTGCCGATGGCGTTGGTGCCGACGGTGCCCTCACCCCAGTTCGCGCCTTCGACGAAGCCGAGCCGGTCGGCGTTGGCCAGCACCGTGGGCGAGCCGGACCGCCAGAGCACCCGGCCCTGCGCGTCGGCCACGACGAGGATGTTGTCCCCTTCGGCGACAAGGGATTCCAGACTTCGGGAGACATCGTCGAGCACCGACATCAGGCCCGACGACCGGCGGAGCATGTCGATCGCGCCGGACTCGACGACCGGCGGCCGCTGCCCGTCCGGGTCGACGCCCTTGGCCAGCATCCGCTGCCAGGAGTCGCCGATCACCGAACGGGGCCGCGCCGGAGCCCGGTTGCCTGCCATCGTCGCGTCGTAGACAGCCGACATGAGCCGCGCGAAACTGCGCGGATCTTCGCCGACAGCCACCGACGGTTCAGGCGTGGACAGGCTGGAGGAAAGGCTGGGCATCACAGTCGATTGTGCTCCCCGTCACACATCGGCGCTACTGGCCACCTGGCCAGGTCAGCGCGGCCCATCAGCGGAAGACCAGCCCGCCGTCGATCAGCCCGGCTTGGCCGGTCATGTAGTCGGCGTCCGGACCGGCCAGGTAGGACACGAAACCGGCCACATCGTCGGGTGTCTCCGCCCGGCCAAGAGCAATCCCGCCGACGAACTTTTCGTACGTCTCGCCTTCGGCCGCGCCGGTGAGCTCGGCGAAGCGCTTGTCGATCTCCACCCACATATCCGTGCCGACCACGCCGGGGCAGTATGCGTTGACCGTGATGCCGTCGGCGGCATGCTCCTTGGCGGCAGCCTGAGTCAGCGCGCGCACCGCGAATTTGGTGGCGCTGTAGACGCCGAGCATCGCGAATCCGTCGTGGCCGGCAATGGATGAGGCATTGATAACCCGGCTGATCTTGCCGCCGTCTCTGTTTCCCAGTTCCTTGAATTTCGCGACGGCGGCCTGGATTCCCCACAGCACGCCGTTGACGTTGATCGCCCAGATCTTCGCGATCTCCCCGGCGGTCACGTCGGCGATCGGACCGACCAACGCGATACCGGCGTTGTTGACCATGATGTCGAAGCCGCCCAGGGCGGACGCGGCGTGGTCGACCGCCGCGAACACCTGCTCACGGTCGCCGACATCGGCGACGAATGTGGTTGATTTCGAGCCCATTTCTGCGATCTCGTCGGCGACTTCGTTGATACCGTCGGGCTGCACGTCGACCAATGCGATATCGGCGCCGTCGCGGGCCAACCGCAACGCTATCCCGCGGCCGATCCCCCGGCCTCCTCCGGTGACAAGGGCGACTTTTCCGGCGAGGGTTCCATTTTGGGTCGTTGTCATGATTGATCTCCTCTCAGATCGTCGGGTCGACGAGAACTTTCATCTTCGCGCCGGCATGGAGAGCTTCGAATCCCTCGTCGATGACGTCGTCGATGGCGATCGACTCCACCCAGCCGGTGGTGTCGTAGGCGTCCTGAGCCATCAGCGCGATGACCGCCTGGAAGTCCGCCGAGGTGTAGCACAGCGATCCCTGGATTCGGGACTCGTTCATCACCAGATTCAGAAGTGGTGTGGTCAAGGGCTTTTCATAGATGGCGACGCTGACCATCGGCCGGCGCGCCCCGACGCACGCCAGTGCGGTCTCGACGGCAGGCGTTACGCCGGCGGCGTCGAAAACGGCGTCGGCGCCGCGGCCCTCGGTGTGATCGGCGATGAACGCAGGCACATCAAGTGCGGCCGGGTCCAGGGTGCGAGCACCGAGGGCTTCGATCGACGCGCGCCGGGTGGCTGACGGCTCGACCACAAAGGCGTCGTCGATCCCCTTGCCACGCAACGCAAACCAGAGTCCGATCCCGATCGGCCCGGCGCCGAAGACCATGGCGGTGTCACCTGGCTTGGTCTCCCCGAGGGTGGCGGCGTGGTACGCCACCGACATCGGCTCGACCAAGGCGCCGAGTTGCATGGAGACATTGTCGGGCAGTTTGTGCAGCATGTCGGCGGGGACGACGGTGTATTCCGCCATCCCGCCGTCGGACATCAGGCCGTGAAAACCGATCTGCGCGCAGATGTTGTAATTGCCTGCTTTGCAGGCTGGACAATGTCCGCATTTGTAGATCGGCTCGATGGCAACCCGGTCACCTTCCGACCAGCCGGTCACGCGAGAACCGATATCGGTGATCACGCCGGAGAACTCGTGGCCCATCACCAGCGGCACCTGCGCGTGGGTCAACGGGTGAGGTTCGGTGGGGAAGAAAATCGGGCCGGCGTAGTACTCGTGCAGGTCGGTGCCGCAGATCCCGTTGTATCCCACCTTCACCTTGACGGTGCCGGGCCCAGGGCTGGGTTCGGGCACGTCGGCGATCTCGACTTTGTTCGGTCCGTAGTAGACAGCTGCTCTCATGGCGCCATGTCTATGTGACCGCGACCACACCGCGAAAGAGTTGCAGGGGGTTGCGGTCGCGAAGAAGAGTTGCAACCGCGTGCAACTCTTGCGGCTACCCGTCGCGAGGGTGTGACCTGGGGCACATGACCCAAACTTTGGAACCCACCACGGCTACCGACCCGGATGTCACCCCGCAGGAACGGGTGGACGCCTGGCTGGCCGATTTCGAGGCAGCGCTGGCCGTCCGGGATATCGACCGCGTCGTCGCGAAGTTCGCCACTGACTGCTTCTGGCGGGACCTGGTGTCCTTCACCTGGAATATCAAGACGGTCGAAGGCCGCGACGGCGTTGCCGACATGCTGTCGGCCCGGCTGGGCGACACCGACCCATCAGGCTTCCGGACCCGCGAGACGCCCACCGAAGACGGGGGCGTGACCTCGGCATTCATCGAGTTCGAGACGGCGACCGGCCGCGGGACCGGGCACCTGCGACTCAAGAGCAGCCCGGACGGAGACCACGCCTGGACGCTGTTGTCCGCCCTGCAGGAGCTCAAGGGCCACGAGGAGCGCAAGGGTGCGACCCGGGTACTGGGCGCGGTGCACGGCAGCGACCCCGATCGGCGGTCCTGGGCTGAGAAGCGCGCTGCCGAGGACGCCGCACTGGGCTACACGACACAACCGTATGCGCTGGTCATCGGTGGCGGGCAAGGCGGAATCGCCCTCGGCGCCCGGCTGCGGCAGCTCGGCGTGCCGGCGATCGTCGTCGACCGCTACGAGCGGCCCGGGGACCAGTGGCGCAAACGCTACAAGTCGCTGTGCCTGCACGACCCGGTCTGGTACGACCACCTGCCGTACCTGCCGTTCCCGCAGAACTGGCCGGTGTTCGCACCTAAGGACAAGATCGGCGACTGGCTGGAGTTCTACACCCGGGTGATGGAGGTGCCGTACTGGTCGAAGACCACCTGTCTGTCCGCGTCGTTCGACGCGGAGGCCAAACAGTGGACGGTCGAACTCGACCGCGACGGTGAGCGGCTGACCCTGCACCCGACGCAGCTGGTCCTGGCGACCGGCATGTCCGGCAAGCCCAGCGTGCCCACCTTGCCGGGGCAGGACATCTTCGCCGGCGAACAGCATCACTCCAGCCAGCATCCAGGCCCGGACCGCTACACCGGCAAACGCGCCGTGGTCATCGGCTCCAACAACTCCGCGCACGACATCTGCAAGGCGCTGGTGGAGAACGGTGTCGAGACGACGATGATCCAGCGGTCCTCGACGCACATCGTGAAATCGGACTCACTGATGGACCTCGGGCTCGGCGATCTGTACTCCGAGCGCGCGGTCGCCGCGGGGATGACGACGGAGAAGGCCGATCTGACGTTCGCCTCGTTGCCGTACCGGATCATGCACGAGTTCCAGATCCCGATCTACGACGCGATCCGCGAGCGGGACAAGGACTTCTATCAGCGGCTCACCGACGCCGGATTCGAATTGGATTTCGGCGACGACGATTCCGGGCTGTTCATGAAGTACCTGCGGCGTGGGTCCGGCTACTACATCGACGTCGGCGCCTGCGACCTGGTGGCCGACGGGACCATCAAACTGGCCCACGGTCAGGTCTCGCATCTGACGGAAGATGCCGTCGTGCTGGCCGACGGCACCGAACTGCCTGCCGATGTGGTCGTCTACGCCACCGGGTACGGCTCGATGAACGGCTGGGCCGCGGACCTGATCGGCCAGGACGTCGCCGACAAGGTGGGCAAGGTCTGGGGTCTGGGCTCGGAGACCGCCAAGGACCCGGGGCCGTGGGAGGGCGAACAACGCAACATGTGGAAGCCCACCCAGCAGGAGAACCTGTGGTTCCACGGCGGCAACCTGCATCAGTCACGGCACTACTCGCTGTATTTGGCGCTTCAGCTCAAGGCCCGCCATGAGGGCATCCCGACGCCCGTCTATGGATTGCAAGAGGTGCATCATGTGAGTTGATGTCCGACTCGCCCATGCTGACGGGGCTGCCACCGATCGTCGGTGGCAGCCCCGCGGTGGTGATCCTGGGCAATATGCCGAGTGTGCTATCGCTGGCAGGGCAGCAGTACTACGGCAATCCGCGTAATGCGTTCTGGCGTATCACCGGCGAGCTGTTCAGCTTCTCCCCCGATGCGGCTTACGCCGATCGGTGCGCTGCCCTGGTGCGCTCAGGCATCGCGGTGTGGGATGTCCTTGCCTCCTGCCGCCGGATCGGCAGCCTGGATTCGGCGGTTGAACGAGACAGTATGGTGGCCAACGACTTCGGCTCGTTCTTTGCCGCCTGGCCATCGATCGAACGGGTGTACTTCAATGGGGCGGCAGCAGAAGCGAACTACCGGCGCCTGGCTGGCGAGGTCGGGCCGTTGATGTATCGACTCCCGTCCACCAGCCCCGCGCACACCATGGCCTTTGCCGCGAAGCTGGCAGCGTGGCGGGTAGTCACCTAAAGCCGGTCGACGATGTCCTTGGCCTCACGCAGCCCCATCCCCGTCTGGTCGCGCAGCACCTTGATCGCCTGAATACGCTGGCCCTGCAGCGCGAGCTGCCGTACCTCGGCGCTCACACCCGACTGCGGCGACTGGGCAACCGGCACTACACCGGACTGACCCGCATTGCGGGCGCCCCACTCCAGCGCCGCGACCCGCCGCTCCAATTCCTCGACGCGCCGGCGCAGGCCCTCATCGTCACCGCTGGCGTTGTTCGAACTGCCGAAGAGTCCCATGGTCGTCATTCTCGTTGATCCAGCGGTGACGTCACGCATCCGGCAAGGAAATCACACGTCAATACTCAATCAATGCGGTTGTCACGACACCGACGGGCGACGATCGGCCCACGGATGGTCGGCTTCGATCTCTCCACACAGCGACAGCAGCGTCGCCTCGTCGTACGGCCGCCCGACGAGCTGGATCGACAGCGGCAACCCGTTGCGGTCCAGCCCCCACGGGACGACCGCTGCCGGTTGGCCAGTCGCATTGAACAGCGCCTGGTAGGGAACCCGCGCAGCGACCAGCGACAGGGTCGAGACGGCGCCGCGTTTGCGGTAGGCGCCGATCCGCGACGGGCCGGTCGCCGCACCGGGCGTGATCACCACGTCGACGTCGCCGAAAATGGCCCCCACCCGGGCGGCGATCTCGGACTCGGCCTCGCGGATCCGCGCAATTCGCTTGTCGGAGAACATACTTCCGATCCGGGCCATCCCTCGCGTGCGGGAATCGAGGCGCTCGGGATGCGGCAGCGCCCGGACATCGTCGTAAATACCGCGGAAGTAGCGCGGCAGCACATGGCCGTACACCGCCTTCACCGGATAGTCGAAATCCCGCACGACGACCTCGTGGCCGAGTTCGCGCAGAACCGCGCCGGCCTGGTGCACCGCCGCCCGCTGCTCGGCATCGCGATATGCGGTCAGCAGCGGAGGGACCTTGGTACTCAACGCGATTCGCAGCCGGTTCGGTGGCCGCGACACCGCGCCGACGAAACCACCGTCGGGACCTGGCATCGACTTGTCGGCGGTGACGTCCAGGAACAGCGCGGCGTCCTCCACGGTGTGCGTCAGCGGCCCGTTGACGGACATGCCGCACCAGGCGTCGTCGTGCGGCGCCAACGGCACCCGGCCGCGCTGGGGTTTGATCCCGAACAAGCCACACCACGTCGCCGGAATCCGTATCGAACCCGCGCCGTCGGAACCCAGCGCCAGTGACGCCAGCCCCGCCGCGACCGCAGCGCCGCTGCCGCCGCTGCTACCGCCCGGCGTTCGCGAGACATCCCACGGGTTGTGGGTGGCCCCGAAGCTGACGGATTCGGTGAATGGCCAGATCATCATCTCCGGCACTGCGGTCTTGCCGAGGATCACCGCGCCCGCCTCGCGCAGCAGTCGCACCACCTCGGCGTCCTTGCTCACTGCCGGACCGTGGGCGCTGCTGCCGTAGGTAGTGGTCTGGCCGGCCACGTCGACGTCGTCCTTGATCGCGATCGGCACCCCCAGCAGCGGCAGCCGCTCACCGTCGTCGAGGCGGTGCTGCGCTTCCTCGGCCGCGGCTCGCGCCGAGTCGGCGAGCACGACGCGATAGGCGCGCAGCTCGGGATCGAGGCGGGCGATGCGCTCCAGATACAGGTCGGTGAGCGCGGGGGCGGTCACCTCGCCGACGCGGAGCATGCGGGCGTGTTCGGCGGCCCCGGCGAACGCCAATTCGATCGAGTCCATTGCGGCAGCGTATCGGGCTAGGTCCCGTGCCTCGTCGCGTATTCGCCCGGAGTGCAGCCGAGCATCGAACGGAAGTCGTTGGCAAAGTGGGCCTGGTCGTACCAGCCGAGCCGGACGGCCAGGTCGGCGAGATCGGCCGTCGGCTCGGTCTCGATGTCCAGCGCCGCCTGCTGCAGCCGGTAGCGGCACAGCACCCATTTCACCGGGACCCCGACGTAGTGCCGGAACACCCGTTGGGTGGTGCGGGAACTCCACGGCGAGCGTTCCATCACCTGCCCGACCCGGTGCAGCTCGTTGTCGTCCCGGATCACGTCCAGCAGGCTCCTCAGACGACCGTAGGTTGCGTCGGGCTCGGCGCGGTGCGAGGCGATGGCGTCATCGATCCGGGCGGCGCTGCGCTGACTGTCTTCGGTGAGACGCACTGGTGCAGCGAACAATGTGTTGTCCAAGGCCGCGACCCGCCCGGTGTAGTCCGCTGCGGAACGACCGAAGCGCGCGGTGAATCCGCCCGGCCGGAACCTGGCGCCCACGACGGCGCCCGACCCGTTCAGTGTGGTGTGAAAGACGCGCTCGACCACGCCGTGAATCAAAGTGTTCGGCAAGGGATGGCCATGGCGCGTCTGCTCGCTGCCCCACTCGTGTGTGAGGTGCATGCACGGGAAGGTGATCACGGCGCTGTCGAACGGCTGTCGATCACGCAGATCCCAACGCACGGACCAGAAGTGCTCGACGAACTCGGCGCAGCGCGGCGAGGGCGGCCAGCGATCCAGGTCGAACACCGCCGCCGATGCGGGCCTGCCGACAACACCGCGTTCTGGCGCGTTTTTCCAAGCCTCCACGGGTCAAACCCTACGAAACTCGGTCGACATGAACGTCAAACCTATTCCGGACGGCTACACCAGCCTGACCCCGTTTCTCGTCGTCGAGGGCGCCGCAGCCGCCATCGATTTCTACACCTCGGTGTTCGGAGCCGAACTGCTGGAAAAGATGGCGGGTCCGGGCGGCTCGATCACACACGCCGAATTGGACTTTGGGAACGGCCGGCTCCAACTGTCCGACCCGAACCCGTCTTATCAGCTCGCAGCGCCACCCACATCGGACTCGGTGACCCACTCGATGGTGCTGTACTGCTCCGACGTCGACGGCGTGGTCGGGCGGGCCGCCGCAGCGGGTGCGGTGATCCGGGAAGCGGTGCAGACCTTCGTGACCGGTGACCGGTTCGCGTCGATCGTCGATCCCTTCGGCCAGCGCTGGGCGGTGATGACCCGGGTGGAGGACGTCGACGCCGCCGAACGGGATCGACGCCTCGACGACTGGGCACAGGACAACGTGACCTGAGGCTCCGTCGGGGCGACCGGCTACGGTGGCGGCATGTCTTGCATCTTCTGCGCCGTGATCGCGGGTGAGGCCCCTGCCGTCCGCGTCTACGAGGACGACGACTACCTCGCGATACTCGACATCCGACCGATCGTCCGGGGTCACACGCTGGTGTTGCCGAAGCTGCACACCGTCGACCTGACCGACACCCCGCCGGAAACCCTGGCTGGCATAGTGACCATCGGCCAGCGCATCGCCCAGGCGGCCAGGAGCTCAGAGCTCAAGGCGGACGGCAACAACATCGTCATCAACGACGGAAAAGCGGCCTTTCAGAGCGTGTTCCACATTCACCTCCATGTGGCACCCCGCCAAGACGGTGACAAACTGTCGTTCGCCAAGGGCCTCGTCGTCCGGCGGGACCCCGACCGGGAGGCCACCGGCCGGATCCTGCGCGACGCGCTGGCCGAACTCGACGCGGCGAAAGAATGAGTGCACTGCGCAAAGTCGCGTTCAAGCTGCTGAGCGTGCACGACGCCATCTACCAGCGCAGCGGCGGCTGGATCGGGCACCGAATTCCGTTCGCTCCGCCAAATCTGTTGCTGCACAGCATTGGAGCGAAAACCGGTAAGGCGCGGACAAACACGCTGACCTACGCCCAAGACGCGGGCAACTACCTGATCGTCGCATCCAATGCCGGCGCCAAGCGCTACCCCGGTTGGTACCACAACCTCAAGGCGCACCCGGACGTCGAGATCAACGTCGGGCCGACCCGGATCGCGGTGACCGCACAGATTGTCCTGCCCGACGATGCCGACTACGCGCGACTGTGGGCGATCACCAACAAGAACAACTCCAACCGCTACGACTCCTATCAGGAGCGCACCGACCGGCCGATCGCCGTGATCGTGCTGAAGCCGCGCTGAGGAGCGGCGCCAAAAGACCCCGCTAGAACAGCTCTTTGGACAGCAGTTCCAGCGTCTGCTCGCGGGCGGGTGCCGTCGCGGGATCGGTTCCGCGGTAGGCCGAGCCCACCGGGTTGATCATCACTTCATCGACGTCGTAACGC
This sequence comes from Mycolicibacterium komossense, assembly GCF_025822605.1. GTDB lineage: Bacteria > Actinomycetota > Actinomycetes > Mycobacteriales > Mycobacteriaceae > Mycobacterium > Mycobacterium komossense. Next base: position 85,377 of record NZ_JACKTY010000047.1, read on the forward strand.
GTGGCGATGGCGCGGACCTGGTCGGCCGCTTCAGCAGGGGCGCCGACAATGGATTTGCCAAAACCCGATTCGACAATGGCCTGCTCCTGCGCGGTCAGACCGGTCGCCTGAGCATCCTCCACCAGGTCCAGGGCGTGCAGCGGTTTACCCGTCCGCAACGCCGCCATCATCTGCAGGTTCGCCAACAGTAGGGCCTCGGCCTCGTCGCGGGTAGGGGCGACCGACGCGTTGACCGTCATGAAGGTGACGGGCTCGGCGGCCAGATCGCTGGGACGGAACTCCGTGCGATAGATCTCGAGCGCTTCTTCGGTGCCCTGCCCGGCGAAGTGATGGGCGAACACGTACGGCAGCCCCTTGGCCGCCGCGAGGTGCGCGGAGTACATCGACGAGCCGAGCAGCCAGACCCGGGGTTCGCCGGCCGCTGCCGGGGTGGCTTTGAGGATGTAGTCGGGCCGCCCCAAGTGGGCGGGCAGTTCGACGCGGACGCCGGTGGCGCTCATCATCGCCGCGACCTCGTCGAGGTACTGCGGGAACTTGTCGATGTCCGCCCGCTCAGCTTGCGCGTCGCGGCCTCTTGATCCGCGCAGCACCATCGACACCACCGGATCCGAGCCGGGCGCGCGGCCCAGGCCCAGGTCGATGCGGCCCGGGGCGGCGGCTTCCAGCAGAGCGAACTGCTCGGCGACCGCCAGCGGGGCGTGGTTGGGCAGCATCACCCCGCCGGAGCCGAGGCGGATCTGCGTCGTCTGGGCGGCGAGGTAGGCCAGCACCACCGGCGGGCTGGTGGCCGCGACAGCGGGCATGTTGTGGTGCTCGGCCACCCAGTAGCGGGTGTAGCCGAGCCGATCAGCGGTCTGCGCGAGTCGCACGGTGGCAGCGAGCGCGTGCGCGGAGGTCTGGTCGGTGCGGACGGGAACGAGGTCAAGGACAGATAGCCGCATAACTTGTCCTAACAGCTCCCGCGTCTGGTTCGTTCCCGGTGGTTTCGGCGTGCGCATAGTCGCTCAGCGGTTACGAACACGCCGAAATCACTCACATGCGGGCGCGGCGACGGGCATCGGTGAAGACGTCGTCGAGCATGGCGGGGGTAAGCCGGCCGGTGAACATGTTCTGCTGGCTGGGGTGATAACAGCCGAGGAGCTGCAGACCCGACGCGAGCTCCGCGACAACACCGTGCCCGAACTTCGGTTTCGGTCCTGGGACGAGTTCATCGGCGAGCATGGCCAGCGCCACCTGCCAGGCGAACCCACCGAGTGCGACCACCACTCGAACGTGCGGCCGGATCAGCGACCATTCGGCAGCCAGCCACGGCGAGCACGTCGACCGCTCGGCCGGTGTCGGCTTGTTGTCGGGCGGCGCACAGTGCACCGGTGCGGCTATCCGAATCTTATTGGCCCGCAATCCATCTGCGGCGTCGACACTGGTCGCCTGCGACACCAGACCACAGCGATACAGCGCGGCGAACAGCTGATCACCGGAGCGGTCACCGGTGAACATCCGCCCGGTCCGGTTCGCCCCGTTGGCGGCGGGCGCCAACCCGACGATCAGCAGCCGTGGTTTCAGCGCACCCCAACTGGGCACCGGCCGACCCCAGTACGGCTGGTCGATGAACGACCGCCGCTTGACCTCGGCGACCTCCTCGCGCCACGTCACCAGCCGGGGGCAGGCGCGGCAGACGGTGACTTCGGCGTCGAGCTCGGCCACACTGCCGGCACCGCCGGCGAGTCGGGCGACCGCCGCCGCATCACCGGCCACCGGCGTCGCCGCGGTGGCTGGATCACCAGGCCAGCCGGTGCCGGGCGGGACTGGCGACGGGAACGCCTGGCCGGTCCGAGGATGAGGCAACATCAGCCCATCGTGCACTGCTAGATTTTGCGGCGATATCCCATGTCCAAGAGCAAGCGCGGTCCCCTACTTCTGATCCTGTTCGCCGCGTTGATGGCGGGGGCGGGCAACGGCATCTCGATGGTCGCGTTCCCCTGGCTGGTGCTGCAGCACAACGGGTCGGCGGTGGACGCCTCGATCGTTGCGATGGCGGGCACCCTGCCGCTGCTGGCGTCGACGCTGATCGCGGGCACCGCGGTCGATTTCATCGGCCGCAGGCGCATCTCGATGATCGCCGACGGACTGTCTGCGCTGTCGGTGGCAGCGGTGCCGCTCATCGCGCTGGCCTTCGGCGTCGAGGCGGTCAACGTCGTGGTGCTGGCCACCCTGGCGGCGTTCGGTTCCCTGTTCGACCCCGCCGGGCTGACGGCGCGGGAATCGATGCTGCCCGAGGCCGCCACCCGCGCCGGCTGGAGCCTGGACCACGCCAACAGCGTCTACGAGGCGATCTTCAACCTGGCCTACATCGTCGGGCCCGGCATCGGCGGTCTGCTGATCGCCACGTTGGGCGGGATCACCACGATGTGGGTGACGGCGGCGACCTTCGTGTTGTCGATCATCGCGATCTCCGCTCTGCGGGTGTTCCAGCTGGAAGGTGCGGGCAAGCCCGACCGGGCGACCCGGCCCGAGAGCGTCTGGTCCGGGATCATCGAGGGCCTGAGCTTCGTCTGGCGCAACAAGGTGCTGCGGACACTGGCCTTCGTCGATCTAGCCGCAACCGGGCTCTATATGCCGATGGAGAGCGTGCTGTTCCCGAAGTACTTCACCGACCGCAACGAACCCGCGCATCTGGGCTGGGTGTTGATGGCCCTGTCCCTCGGCGGGTTGGTGGGCGCGCTGGGTTACGCCGTGCTGTCGCGATACACCAAGCGGCGCACGGTCATGCTGGTGGCCCTGCTGACGTTGGGCGTGGCCATGACGGTGATCGCATTCCTGCCGCCGCTGCCATTGATCCTGGCGCTGTGCGCGGTGGTGGGGTTCGTCTACGGGCCCATCGCGCCGATCTACAACTACGTCATGCAGACCCGCGCCCCGCAGCATCTGCGGGGCCGGGTGGTCGGCGTGATGGGGTCGCTCGCCTACGCCGCCGGCCCACTCGGCCTGGTGCTCGCCGGACCGCTGGCCGACACCTTCGGCCTCAAAGTGACGTTTCTGGCGCTGGCACTGCCGATGTTGGTGCTGGGATTGGCAGCCCTGGGACTGTCGTCGCTGCGCGAGTTGGATCAGCCGGTGACACCCGACTCGTAGGATCGAGACGTGGCTCAGATCACCAACCTGGCGGCACTGACCGCGGAGCTCCCGGACGGCACCGTCGTGACCGACCCCGACATCTTGGCGTCCTACCGCCAAGACCGGGCGTTCGACCCCGACGCAGGCACCCCACTGGCCGTGGTCCGGCCGCGCCGGACCGAAGAAGTCCAGACGGTGCTGCGCTGGGCCAGCGCGAACGGCGTGCCGGTGGTGCCGCGCGGTCAGGGTACCGGGCTGTCCGGCGGTGCGACCGCCGTCGACGGCGGCATCGTGCTCTCGACGGAGAAGATGCTCGATATCACCGTCGACCCGGTGACCCGTACCGCCGTGGCTCAGCCCGGATTGCTCAACTCCGAGGTGAAGAAGGCCGTCGCTGAGCACGGGCTCTGGTATCCCCCGGACCCGTCATCATTCGAGATCTGCAGCATCGGCGGCAACATCGCCACCAACGCCGGCGGGCTGTGCTGCGTGAAATACGGCGTCACCACCGACTACGTCCTGGGCCTGCAGGTGGTGCTGGCCGACGGCACCGCCGTGCGGCTCGGCGGCCCACGGCTGAAAGACGTTGCGGGACTGAGCTTGACGAAGTTGTTCGTCGGTAGCGAGGGCACTCTCGGCGTGGTCACCGAGGTGACTTTGCGACTGTTGCCGCCGCAGCACACGCCGTGCACGGTGGTGGCCTCGTTCGACTCGGTGCGCTCGGCCGCCGACGCAGTCCTGGCGATCACCGCGAAGATCCGGCCCGCGATGCTGGAGTTCATGGACTCCGTCGCCATCAACGCCGTCGAGGACAAACTCAAGATGGGTCTGGACCGGGGGGCGGCGGCGATGATGGTGGCCGCCTCCGACGAACGTGGCGCCAACGGCGCCGAAGATGCCGAGTTCATGGCCACGGTGTTCACCGAAAGCGGTGCCACCGAAGTGTTTTCGACTGCCGATCCGGACGAGGGTGAGGCGTTCGTCGCGGCCCGGCGCTTCGCTATCCCCGCCGTCGAAGCCAAAGGGTCATTGCTGCTGGAAGATGTCGGGGTTCCACTGTCGGCGCTTGCCGATCTGGTCGCCGGCATCGAGAAAATGGCCGCCGACACCGGGCTGATGATCTCGGTGATCGCTCACGCCGGCGACGGCAACACCCATCCGCTGATCGTCTACAACCCCGCCGACGCCGCGGAGACCGAACGGGCCCAGAAGGCGTTCGGCGACATCATGGATCTCGCCGTCGGGCTCGGCGGCACCATCACCGGCGAGCATGGGGTCGGCCGGTTGAAGAAGCCGTGGCTGCCGGGCTATCTGGGCCCGGAGGCGATGGAGCTCAACCGGCGGATCAAGAATGCGCTGGACCCGGCTGGGATCCTGAATCCGGGCGCGATCCTCTGACGGCCGCCCCTATCCGGCCCACACATCCTCCACGTAATGGTCGGACTCGACCAGACCGATCAGCCAGTCGCGGGCCGCGCTCTCGTCATCTCCGGTGCGCGCGCGGTAGATATCGATGAAAGCCTGCCGCACGGCAGGGGCCATCTTGGCCCCATCGCCACACACGTAGACGTGAGTGTCCTTTGCCGGGTCGCCGAGAAGACTCCACACTTCGTCGGCGTCAGCAGCAATGCGGTCCTGGACATATCGCACCCCGCCCTGCGGTGCGCGCGAGAAGGCGGGGCGCATCCGGACGATCCCTTCTTCTTCGGCGGCTTCGAACTGGTCTCGGAAGATGTAGTCCACGTCCGGATCCCGAATGCCGAAGAAACACAATGCAGGTGAGTACGGCTTGCCGTCCTGTTTCGCGGCCAGCCGGTCACCGAGGAACCCGCGGAACGGAGCGACACCGGTGCCCGCGCTGACCAGGATCACGTTCTTGGCCGGATCGGCACCTGCCCGGAAGGCCTGCCGAGCCGAGTCGACCCGCGCCCGAATCTGGGCACCAGGGGCGACGCCTGCCAGATGGTTGGACGCCACCCCCTGGAACAACCCATGCCCGGACCGGGCCGGAGCGTCGAGCACGCTCACGACAAGTGCCGCGATGCCCGGTACGAGCCGCGAGGACGACGCAATGGAGTAATGGCGCGGCGTCATGGGCTCCAGTAGCTCAAGCAGCTCCGCCCCCGTCAGCGCGCACGCGCGGAACTCCAGCAGACACTCCAGGGGGCTGAGGGAACAGGGCTCCGAGGCCGCGGCGAGTTTTTCGAGCTGCTCACGCTCGGGTTGACACGGATTGGACGCCGCGAGACGGCGTAATTGGCTGCGGGTGGCCGGCTTTCGCAACTCCACGAAATGGGTGAGCAGTTCACGCACGCTCACCTCCCGGTCGAGCGCGATCAGCCGACGCGAGGTGCGCCGCGGATTGACGGACAACCGCAGTTCGCCGTCGATTCCGAGAAGTTCGAGCACCGTTGTGACGAGGTCGGGCGGGTTATCCGCGAGCACCGTCAGATGGTCACCCGTCTGGTACTCGATCCCCGGCGGAAGGGTCACGCGCACAAAGCGTTTGGCCTGTCCGAAGGTGGTGTCGTCGCCGACCAGTGCGGTGTTGTCCAGGACGGTCATCGGTGTCACCGCGAACCGGGCATCGATCGCCGCGGTCACCGGGCCGACGATGGGATGCAGATCGTAGAGCGGCTCATCGGTAGCGGTGACCGCTGCGGCGTCGGGATCACCGAAATGCTCAGATACGGCCGCCCACAACGAAGTCGAGAACTCCTCTACCGTACCGTTGAGATCTCCCGAAGTGTCGGCCGACGCGCGAGCGACCAGCGGTCGGGCTCCGAGTTCGGTCAGTCGTTCGTCGATGCGTTTGGGCACCGCCTGGTAGGTGTCGGCCCAATTGCGGTCCCCGACACCCAGCACCGCGAAGTACGGGGCCACGTCCAGCGTCGCGGCTGGACTGAGCAGCCAGGCGAGAAACTCACGCGCGTCATCGGTGGGCTGTCCGTTGTAGGAGGACGCGACGATGACCACCGCATCGGCTTCCGGTAGGCCGCGGGCGAAGTCGTCGAGCGGTGCCACCGTAGCGGTGCACCCCAGGTCGGTCGCCTCCTCGGCGAGTTGCTTGGCCAGCGCCCGGCAGGTTCCGAGGTTCGAGCCGTGCAGCACGGCCAACGTGGTACCGGCTTTGACGCGGGTGGCTGTGCGCAGTGGATTCGACGGCACGGCCGCGGTTTCCTGAGGCGCGGCATGGTGCCGGTCGTCAGGGGTCCGGCGGATCAGGTCGAGGTGGAAACCCACCGGGCGACGGCTGCGCTGGCTATCGAACTGCAGTACATAGTGTTGTGAGTCGATCAAGCGATACCGATGAACCAGCCGCGCGATCGCCATGGTGGCCTCATGCAGGGCGAACTGCCGACCGATGCAGGATCGCGCACCGGTTCCGAAGGGTTTGAACAATCCGCCGGATCTGGCGGCGATACTGGCCGTGTCGAACCGGTCAGGATCGAAGAGTTCGACGTTGTCACCCCATTCGGGTTGCCGATGAAGTGCGCCGACGAGGACGGTGACGGCTTCGCCCTTCTTGATCGGATACGTGCCGCCGATGGTGGTGTCTGCGCACGCCATTCGGTCGAAGCCGAGCACCGGTGGGCACAGTCGCAGCGTTTCGTTGATCACCTGCCGCAGGTACGTGAGCTTGCCGATGTCGTCGTAGGTCGGCAGGTAGTCGTCGTCGGGACCGAACACCGCGTCCACCTCGGACTCGACGCGCGACAGCACCGCCGGGTGATGCATCAGGTTGTAGAGAGCATTGGGCATCAGTTCCGACGTGGTCAGCTGGCCGGCAATCAGGAAGGTCATGATCTGGTTGCGAACGTTCTCCCGGCTCAGCACCGGTTCGCCGCCGGAATCCCGGCCGAGCATGACGTAGAGCAGGTCGTCGAGGTCGTGGGCCAGACCTGTGCTGTGCTCTTCGATCATCGCGTCGAAAGCGCCGTGTAGGTAAGCCAGCTCGTTGTCGAAGTCGGTTGTCGTCGGCTGCTTTCCGAGTTCGCCGAAGGCTGCCGTGAAGCTCCGCGGGATGGGGGCCAGGCCGTCGTAACCATACGAGTTGAACCGCGCCCCGAAACCGGCAAGCGCGACGGTATCCATCGCGAGCTTCTGCAGGTCGGTAGACGCGTCCACTGGCCGCTGCCCGGCGCTGGCATCCCAGCGGTCGACAAGCTGGTTGCCGATGTCGAGCATGGCGGCGTGATAGTTGCGCAGTCCGGCATAGCTGAAGCCAGGCATCAGGACATCGTGGGCTTTTTGCCAAGTCGGCTCACCGTGATAGGCGGTGAACAGCCCGTCGCCGGCCAGCGGACGGACCTGTGCCAGTGACTCCGTCAGGTTCTTGGCGAAGCGACTTTCGTCGCACAACTCATCGACCAACTCCAGCGAGCACGCGTACAGCTTTCGGAAACCGCTGTAGTTGGCGTAGAAAATCGGCCCGTGGAGCTCGCCGAGAATATCGACGGGTAGCGCATAGGGTCGGCCGGCAAGATCCGCCAAGGGTGGCAGCGGTCCGTCAGCGGACGGAACGTTCGCCAGCTCGGGCGGTAGGGACGGCGCGAAATCAACCATCCCGGCAGCGTAGGCCACGAGCCGCGCCGATTGTCGGAGGCAGCGAGTTCATCTCGGATAGTGCATGTTCGGGCCGATCACGCAGCAAGATGATTCCACCTCGGCGCTAGTACCGTCCACCGCCCCACCTCGGCGACCTGCCCGTCGACGAGCACGACCACGCGATCAGCCTGAGCCAGCGCAGCCCGCTTGGCGGTGGCACCGAGCACCGTCATGCCCCGCGCCCGCAGACCGGCCCACAGCTGCACCTCGGTGGCCGCGTCGACCGCACTTGAGATGTCATCGGCGAGAAGCAGTTCCGGTTCCACCGCCAGCGCCCTGGCGAGCGCCAGTCGCTGAACCTGACCACCGGACAGCCGGACACCGCGGTGGCCGACGATCGCGTCGAGACCCCCTGCTGCCGCGATGTCCGGGGCGAGACACGCATCGGCCACGGCGCGCTCGATCTCCCGATCGTGGTCGAGGAGCACATTGTCGGCGAACGTCCCCGACAACACCCGAGGCACCTGTGCGACGTGGGCGATCTGGCTGGGCCGCAGGAACGTCTGCGCATCGGTGATGAGGACGCCGTTCCAGTAGATCTCCCCGGTATGCCCCACCAACCCGCACAACGTCGACAACAGACTCGATTTTCCCGACCCCACCTGGCCCAGTAGGAGAACGAGTTCGCCCGCGTCAACGGTGAGATCGACGCCGGTGACTCCGCGGGTACCGTCGTCGTGCACAGCTGTCACGTTGCGAAGCTCAAGACGGTGCAACGGAATTCGCTGTGGCGCCATCGGACGGGGCGCGGCTCCGGCGATGAGGTCGATCCCCGGGGGAATGTCCATCAGGTCCGCGCCGCCCGCGAAACGACTGGTGGCCAGTTGCCACGCGCGCGTTCCGGGTGCCTGAGTGACCACTCCGCCCGCGACGCTGCCGAAATAGCCGAATCCGCCGACTGCCCCGGAAACCAGCAGCGCCGTCGCCAGATTCCACGCTCCGAGGAGGTAGAGGCCCCAAACCGCGACAACGCCCAGCTCCACCATGAGAACCGGGACCCCCAGAAGGACCGTCTGCACGCGGTGCTCGCGGACGGCGGCGCCGACGCGACCGGCGTCGACGCGATCGAGATGGGCGTGTAGGTGTTGCGTCGCCGCGGAGAGTTTGACGGTGCGCACACACTCCAATGCCGAGACTAGCGCGCGGCCGAAGTCGGCGCGGGTGGCCGACGCTGCCGTCGCCGATCGTCCGGCGATCGGGCGACCCGCCACCGAAGCCACCGCCGCGGTGACCATAACCGCCAACAAGATGGCACCGGCGATCGCAGTGCCGCCGAGCAAGGAGGCGATCACCACGATGACCAGTCCGGCGACGACGTCGTTGCACAGGTCGGCGTAGTGCAGGAAGCGGTCGGCGTCAAGGACTCGCGATACCACCTCACCCGGAGGCGTCCGGGCCAGTCGGTGTTGCCGGGTCTGCCTGTCGAGCACCGTCATCCGGATCCGGAGCGAACACGCTGACCACCACGGCACAAACCGACGAATCGCCAGCACCAACACGAATGGCTCGGCCAGGATGCAGAGTACGGAGGCAGCGGTGAGTAGCACCGGTGTCTGCCCCTGTTGAAGGTCCTCGACCACGTGTCCCCAGACGAAACCACTGATCGCGCCGGTCGATCCAAGTAAACCGGTGAGCGCGAACAGCGAAGCGCCCAGCAGGCCCCAGGTCGGGTAGGTGCGAACCATGTGGAGGATGCCGCGGGCCAGGCTCGGACCACCGTCGACATCGGTCGACTCGAGTGCCGCACCAGGACGTCGGGCACCGCCGATCACCGAGCCCTCTTCTGTAGCGGGTGGGTCGTCATCGGCACCGGCCGCGTCCAGAAGTCGTCGAAACGGGCCGGGTCGGGACTCGAGCTCACGTCGTGGGCCGTGGTCGATCAGGCGGCCACCCTCGAGTACGGCCACCTGGTCAGCACGCATGACAGTCGAAAGACGGTGCGCGATAAGGATTCCAGTGCGATTAGCCAAAAGCCGATCCGCGGCCCGGATCACCCGGGTCTCGGTCAGCGGATCCATGCGTGCGGTCGCCTCGTCGAGTACGACGACATGCACAGCGCGGACCAGCAACCGCGCGAAGGCGACGAGTTGCTCCTCCCCCGCCGACAAGGTGGTTCCTCCTGGCCCGAGGAGGGTGTCAAGACCATCGGGGAGGCTTTCGACCCAGTCCGTCAGATCGAGTTCGGCGATCGCCCCCCGGACTCGGTCCCTCGGTACGTCGGCGAACAGCGCGACGTTCTCAGCCAGCGTTCCGGCCAGGATCTCGGTGCGCTGAGTGACCACCCCGACCGATGCCCGTAGCTGCTGCAGGTCGAGCTCGAGAACGTCGACCCCACCGATGGTCAACGAGCCAGGCTCAGGATCGACGGCTCGGGACACCAACGAGGCCAGCGTCGACTTGCCCGAGCCGGTCCGGCCGACGAATGCGCACGTGGTGCCTGCCTTGACGTGCAGCGTGATCCGGTCGAGGGCGAAGACCCCCTCGGTGTACGCAAAGTGCAGGTCATGAAACTCGATGTCCGCCGACCCGACCGGAAATTGCTGCCCACCAATGGGTTCCGACGGGCTCGCAGCCAGTTGCCGAAGCCGGATCACGGCGCCCATGCCGGCCTGCAACTCGGGAAACTGCCGCGCGAGCAGAGCAACCTCGCCGACCAGGGTGGCGCTGACGAAAAAGAGGGTGACCAACTGCGCGATGTCGAGGTCGCCGACCGCGACCAACGCGACCCCCGCGACCACCACAGCAGCCAAAAACGCGTGCAGTAATCCGCCCGCGCGCAGGGTGATCCGCGACTCGACGGCGACCACGGACAGAAGGCGTCGCTGCACGACGCCCGACAATTCGGCAACCCGCCGAAGTACGTAGGCCTGACCGAGGCTGGTCCGCAAGTCATCTCGCGCGGCAATGCCCTCCTCCATGGCCGCGGCGTGCTCGGTCCACGCCGCTTCCTCGAGCACCTTGCGCTCACTCAGCTGACGCAGCGGTCCTCGGACGATCCCGATGGCCAGCGGCCCGATTATCGGAAAGATGATCCACGCAGGCCACCACGTCAGGCCGGCGACTATCCACATCGGCAGAACGGAGACGACGGTCCGCATCGCGTCCCATAGCTGCGAGCGGACCAGCGCACCGACCTCGTGGGTGTCGTCGTCGACGCGGTCGAGAACCTCGCCGACGGCCTGTTCCGACAATCGTTCGAGCGGCTGGTTCAACGCCGCCGCGAGCAGATCTCCCCGCAGTCTGCCTTCGGCTCGGTCTGCGACGACTCCCCAGACCGTACTGCCCGCCGTGTTGAGCAGGGCGTACCCCAACGCACACGCAGCGAGAGCCGCGATCATGGTCCAGGTGGGGGTGGCGGCGAGCCGGCCCAGGACAACTGTCGACAACGACTGCAGGACGGCGGCTATCGCCATGGCTACCAGCGCAACGGCCGCGCCCGGCGCACGCAGGCGGCGCCAGTCGACGCTGCGGTCGAGATCGGCACGGTGCCCGTCGGGGACTTCGGCGGTCAGATCCATCCGGACGGTCGTGGCAGTCATGATTTCCCGGTCATGGTTTCGTGATCGTCATCGCCTGGCACGGTACACATCGACGATGCCCCGCTGCACCTGTATTTCGGGCGGGAGGCGGGTGGCACTCAAAGGACCTATTTGTCGGTTCTCAAAGTTGGTGGCGGAAGCCGAGTCCTCTAGCTGCAGGTTCACAGAATTCTCATCATGCTGGCGGACGGGTTTTTCTCATCTTGATGGCGGATCCTAGAACCGTACGGTGGTGCTGATATGCGGATACTAACGGCGGGTCATGCATCGGCGCGTCGCAGGTTATTCCCGGCTACCACACTGACTTTCTCGAAGCGAACGAGACGACTTGCGAGGTGTCGCTGTCGAAGGCGTTGTGTGCCTTAGGAATCAGCAGTCAAGAGGTTAGCGACGTTGGCCCACAGACCCTGGTTGTTGGCCGTGGCGTTCAGCCAGACAGGTTTGCGACTAGCATTCTTCGATGCCTGCGAAGCGCAAGATGGCGAGGGCGGTCAGCCAGGAGATGCCAGGGCGCGGTGTGGAGGACCAGCGACATTTCCAACCGGTGCGGATCAGACAACAGGTCGAATTGCTGGGAACCGGCGGCGGCATCGACCTGGTACTGGTTACCAGATTCCTGCACGCCTTTAAGCATCTCACCCGAGTCGGTGCTGTTTATCCACGCTCGCTCCTTCTCACCCAGCAATGCACCGGCGCCTTGGCGTCTCGTGCGCCCGGCCTCGTCAACCGTGGATTTCATACCCTGAAAGAAAGGTCAGGCATCGTGCAGGCCTCCGCGCGAACTAACCTCACCCGCTAATCAGAGGTGGATCAAACCTCTACCGCGATCACCTGCAAAGCGATTGGAACCCTCGACCTCTGGGTTATCAGCTGCGTCCCAAGGACTTTCGAATGTGCGCTCGGTCTTGGAACTGCAGGTCAGAATGCCAGAGGTGTCCCGAACGTTAGCTCCGCATCCGGGCGATATCGGGGCGGTTTCGCGGAGTTTTGTTCCAAAATCCGTTCCTACAGCGAATGCGTTGCGCTACGGCCCGCGTTCCGTTGCCTTATTGAGAGCTGCCCCGACCTGAATTGGTGTCGGCAATGTCCACGAGGACGAGACGCCGCCGATTTCGTCGGCTGGCGGATCAGCGCCCAGGACATTGGGCAGCGCCAGCCTTAGCGGGATTCCGGCGGTCAGCAGCTAGGCCTCTAATCCTGCGGTTCTCAGTGACGGCGCCCCCGAGGCGCAGTCGCTGCGTGGAAAATCTTCGTTATCGCGAAATGGCGGTCGGGTGAAAGAGCCTGCGGGGCAGTTATGCCGCCTTTGCCGAATCGAGTACCACGAGCACAGCGGACGTCGAACAGCGAGCGTCATGCACTCCGAAGCGGTTGAGGCTAGCGGGACAATCCCACCCGCACGGCGATCGCCTGCTCTTTCCCGACCTCGACGACGCGGTCGATGGACGTCGGTTGATCGGGCAGGCTGTAGAAGTCGATTCTCACGATCGCGCGATCTTCCCTGAAAACCAGGGCCGTCGCTGCTTTTAAACCATCGCGTGACGCGCCGGTGAAGAGAGCGCCGCCATCCCCGACGGGTACCGATCGCGGGGGTGATGTCGTCACGACGGTGGAGAGATTGGCTTGGGCCGAGGGCAGTCCGGCTGCGGCCGCGGCGACGGCTGGCAGCACGACCACCGTGATGCCGACTGCCTCGGTCTGCTCGCTGTTAGTCAGCAGCACCTCTGCACCCGCAACACCATTCGGATCGCGAATGGGCGGCGGCCCGGTGTACGGGTCACCGGCTCCCCCAATTTCTTCGCCCGACAAAAGCAACGGTGTGTAATCCGGCGCCGATGTCATCGGAGGTGACGCAGTCACGAATTGCAGCCCGATCGACGCAGCCGAAGGAGTGGAGCCCTGAGCCAACTCAGGTCCGCCGACGCAGCCGCCGAGCAGAACGCACACCGCAATCGCGCCGGACGCAGCAGACAGTTGGTGATAACTGGATACTCGGATTGGTTCCCTCCTGCGCTCGGTGCCTCCCTTAGCCTGCCAAGTCGCATGGCAGCCTCACCATCGCGCGCGATGCCATATTTAAGCCGTGACACAGTCTGCGTCGAGACTGCAGGACCACCCGGGCACCCGAGACGATCCGTCCCACGAGGCTCCTCCGCCACCACCAGGCGATCCGCTGACGATTAAAGACCGCATTGCGTGCTATGGACTGGCGGGAACGCCGAATGCGAACCTGAGAACGGCTCCTCCCGGACAGGTCAATACATACTGCCGAAGCAGAGGGACCACCCGCGATTTCCGTCTGCGTCATGGAAAGTCCTACCGCGGTCTAGCAGTAGACGGAACGACTACGAACATCAAGGAGCTCACCATGTCGACGATCATTCCCCGTAAAGCGCTGATCGCCATCAGCAGCTATCACGGCGTCATCTATCCCGACGGCACGAAAACCGGTCTCTTCTTCACCGAGGCGCTGCATCCGTACGAAGTGTTCACGGCGGCAGGATTTGACGTGGACCTGGCAACCGAGACCGGCACTTACGGATTGGACGACCTCTCACTGACCGAACAGTTTCTGGCGGGCGACGACAGAGTTGTGTTCGACAATCCGAAGCACCCCTTCAACATCAAGCTGAACTCGCAGCTGAAGAAGGCGTCCGAGGTGAACAGCGAGGAATACGGCGTGTTCTTCGGCTCGGCAGGCCACGCCGCTCTCTACGACTACCCGACAGCGAAACACTTACAGGCTTCGGCCGCTAATGTCTGGGTGCGAGGGGGAATCGTCGCGGCGGTGTGCCACGGACCAGTGATCCTGCCCGGCGTCATCGATGCCGAAACCGGACGATCGATCATCGAAGGCACCACGGTAACCGGCTTCACGATCGAGGGAGAGGTCGTGCTGAAGGTCCTCGACAAGCTGACAGCCGATCACGTCGCGCCTGTCGTGGAGGCGGTAACCAAGGTGGGCGCCGATTACAGCTCGCCTATGCACCCCTTCGACGATTACTCCATCACTGCTGGCCGGCTCATTACCGGCGCCAATCCGGCCAGTGCTCGCAGCACCGCTGAGAGAGTTGTCATAGCGTTTGACGGTCTTGCCCGCGCCGAGACGATTGACGGACAGACGAAGGGCATCGTCCGCGTGTAGCTGGTCTCGCCTGAGCCGGTCGGCGCCGATATCCCTGCACGTTGGCCGATAGAACACGACAACCACGCGGCGTGGCCGCCGCCTGAGCGAGGGCTGCGAGTTGCGCGAGAGGCGGCCGCCCGCTTACTCAACGGCTAATTGCTGCCTCGAGCGCAATCTGTTCGTCGTGTGTGTGCGAAGGACGGAGGCGGCAGGACCTGCGCGCCGTATTCATGTGATGTGTTGAGTGTCAGTATCTTTCCGACTCCGCGACACCCGAGACGATAAGAGTGAGCGACGCGCGCGCCAGACCGCGAAAATCGGCCGCCCTGGCCGGCATCGCAGGATCGAGCGGCAACACGCTGTCCGGCCGCGATTAAGGCACGCCGTTGATCCCGGGATGTTCACCGGGGGTGACTACACCTGCGGATGGGGGATGCACCGCCGGGGTGAAAAGGTTTCCACCACTGGGATTGAGATCCTTCTCAGTCGGCGACGGCGAGCTGCTTGTCGCCGTCGAACTCGTCGGGACGGAAGTCGTCGTCGAGGGCTGCTGACCGGAGCCGGTCTTACCGCAGCCCGTGCCAAGAATGCCGATCGCGATGAATGCGACCGAACCTGCGGCGGCGGCCCTGATGTGGAGTCGAGGTGTGCTCATTGCTGCTCCAAATATCCATGTTTGTAGGGTCTTCGATCGTCAGTGTCAGGAGTCGTGGTGGCGGTGCACACCAGGTGGTTCCGTCGGCGCCGGTGGAGCTTTCACGCCGGGGGTGAAGAGATTGCCGCCGTTGGGACTCAGGTCCTTCTCGGTGGGCGACGGCACTACGCTGCTGGGCGCGGTTGTTGTGGTGGCGGTGGTGGTGGAAGTCGTTGGGGATTGCGGTTTTCCCCCGCACGCGGTGAGCAACACGCCAACCGCGCAGAGCGGTATGGCTAGGCCAGCAATGCGACGGTGCAGATTCATCGGGGTCCTTCGTGACACGTGATGGGTGGAAGGCGAGCTGGTCTCAGTGGCGAGTCCATCGGTCGCTCTATTCATGCTGTCACGCAACGACACTCGTGTTCCATAGCACGTCATGCGGTCTTTATGGCTCAGGGCTGGAGCAGGACGGCAGTTCCTGTCCGCGGACTTGCGGTGACGAGTCTTCTGACTGACCCGGCAGTCCAGGTGAAGCACTTGGGCCGCATGCCCGTGTCTACTTCCGCTCGGAATATTGGATGCGGTGTAAGTGGGCGTAGATGCCGTCGAGTGCCAAAAGATCGGCGTGGGTGCCGTCTTCGGCGACCGTGCCTTCGTTGATGACGATGATCCGGTCGGCGTCTTTGAGGGTGCTCAACCGATGGGCGATGATGATGACGGTGCGGCCCTTCATCAGCCGTTCCAGGCCTTCGATCACCAGTTCCTCGGACTCGGCGTCCAGTGATGCCGTCGGTTCGTCCAGGATCAGGATCGGGCTGTCGCGGATGAAGGCACGCGCGATCCCAATGCGTTGGCGCTGACCGCCTGAAAGTGTCAGGCCTCGCTCGCCTACCGGACTGTCATAGCCCTGGGGCATCCGGGTGATGAATTCGTCGGCGTTGGCGAGTTTGGCCGCGGCGATGATCTCCTCTTCGCTGGCGTCGGGACGGCCGAAGGCGATGTTCTCGCGGACGGTGCCCCGGAACAGGACGGTGTCCTGCAGCACGAAGCCGATCTGCCTGCGCAGCGGATGCAGTTTGTACTCGCAGATGTTCACGCCGTCGATCCTGATGTGCCCGCCGTTCGGGTCGCGGAACCGAGGAACGAGGCTGACGACCGTGGACTTGCCGCTGCCGGTGGGGCCGACGATGCCCACCAGCTGCCCGGCCGGGATGGTGAAGCTCACGTTGCGCAGCACCGGCACGTCGGCGTCATATCCGAAAGCCACATTCTCAAAGTCGATGTCACCGCGAAACGGTGGCGGGTCGATCGCGTCGGGGCGCTCCGGCACGACGAAGTCGGCGTCGAGGATCGCCCGGACCCGTTCGAATCCGACCGACACCTTCGCGAAAGAGTTTGTCATCACCGCGATCTCACGCACGGGCTGGAAGAACTTGGTGAGGTAGGCCAGGAAGACGGTCAGCGTACCCGCTGTCATGACGCCGCCCAGGATGAGTGCCGACCCCCGCCACAGCACGACACCCGTACACAACGCGACGGCAAAACTGACAACCGGGGACAGCAGCGAGGACACCCGCCTGGCCTTGAGCCATGCCATGACGGTGTCCTGGCTGGCTTGGACGAGATGCTGTTCCTCAAGGTCTTGGGCGTCGAACGCTTGCACCACCTCGATTCCTTCGAGGCTCTGTTGCAGGGTGGCCAACATATTCGATTGCCGCTTACGCACTTCACGGGTCGCGTCTTTGATCAACCGGTTGACCCGGAACACGAAGATCGCCAACAACGGCGTGACGGTCAGTGCGACGAGCGCGAAATCCCAGCGCAGCATGAACATCACGACGACCATCCCGACGATGGTGAAGCTGTCGGTGATCAGGTTCAGCGTGGAGACCGACGCAAAACTCTGGATCGTCTGAACGTCGGTCATGATCGTGCTGAGGATCGTGCCGACCCGGTTCTGGTCGTAAAAGCCGAGCGAAAACAGCTGCAGACGGTGAAATAACCGCACCCGCAGATCGTTCGCGACATTCTGCCCGAGGCTTTCGGTGAAGTAGGTGGCGATGTAGAACGCGACGCCGGTGACCGCCGCAATCACCGCGGTCGCAATGCCCGCCGCCGCGGCGATGTGCAGCTTGCTGTCGCCGCCGAGCATGGGCAGCAGCCAGGAGATCCACTGCGGGACGGGACGGCTGCCGACGACGTTGTCGAGGATGATTTTCAACGGCCATGGCGCGGCCAGACTCATCAGCGTCTGCACCACTGTCGCAGTGAAGATGATGGCCAGACTCCATCGGTAGGGTCGGAGCAGTTGACGGATGAGGCGCGTCATGACACTCGTTTCCTGTGAGCGGGCACAGAGCTGCCCGAGATGACCAAACTTCCAGCCGGTCCTGCCTCACCCCACACAGGACGAGAGGCGAGGTTCGGGCCCCTGCTAAATCGGGGGGAACGCGGCAGCGGACCTTCAGTGTTGGGAAATCTCGATGTCGGAGAAGAGCACGCGAACACCGCCCGTGGACAGACGCTGCATGGCCTCGAAGAACGCTGCCGCCTGCGGTGTGGCCACCGCCGCGCTAGCGGCCGCATAATCCGGATAGTAAAGATCAAGCGCACGGTATGCCGGCGTCGGGCTGCCATCTTCCTTCGGCCAGACCTTCGACGCCTCGAAGCGGAGGTGACCCGGGATGCTCCGCGCTGCATCTAATTGCTCGGCCGGATAGGCGGATTCGAATGCCTCGGGGTCGGTGGGATTATCGTAGATGACGGTGATCTTCGTCTCTGCCATGAGATTTCCTCCTGCTTCGCAGCTAGACGCCGTGTTGCGGCCAGCCGGCCTCGCCCGCTTTGGCCGCGAGGGTTGTCTGTGAAGTTTTGCCGTACGACGGCCGGAGATGCCATCACGTGGTGTGCGATCTTTAGCATTTCGCTGCGTCTGCCCGGGTCAATGTCCGAAACTATCGGCACCCGAACCTCTCAGATCTGTGGAGCTAGTGGTCGATCGGCAACGGTGCTGAACGTGACACCAAGCCCTGCGCACGCAGATCGCGCCAGAAGTCCGCGGGGATGACCGTTCCGAGCGCAGCGTGGTCCTCCTTCACCCGAGAAGGCTTGCTTGCGCCCGGAATGACGGCCACCGCCGCCGGATGGGCCAGGCAGAACTGCAGCGCCGCCGCCTTGAGTGGGATGCCGTGCTGATCGGCCAACACGCTGAGCGCCTTGACTTTCGGCCCGATCTCCGCAGGGGCTCGCTTGTACTCGAAGTTCGGTCCACCGACGAGCACACCCGAGCTGTACGGGCCACCGATGACAATGCCGACACCCTGCTTCTGCGCTGCGGGCATGACCCGTTGGAGAGCGTGCTCATGATCGAGCAGGGTGTACCGGCCGGCGAGCAGGCTCCCGTCGGCAGTGGGTTCGGACAAGCCGAGGAGCAGTTCGATCGGCTCGGTGCGGTTGACACCCAGCCCCCACCCCTTGATGACACCCTCATCGCGCAGCTTGTTCAGGGCGCGGAACGCTCCGGTGCGGGCGATTTCGAACTGTGCCAGCCAGCCGTCGCCGTGGAAATCTTGGGCGAGGTCGTGAATCCACACGAAGTCGAGACGATCGACCCCAAGCCGCCGCAGACTCGCTTCGATGGACTTAAGCGCGCCTTCGGCGGTGTAGTCGTAGACGATCTTGTTCTTCAGACCGAACTCGAACAGGCCGTCTTTGTCACCGAAACCCGTTCTGCCTGTCTCTTTCTCGTCAAGAATGAGACGGCCGACCTTGGTGCTGAGTACATATTCCTCGCGCGGGTGATCTTTCAACGCGTTGCCCAGCCGAATCTCCGAGAGCCCGGCGCCGTAGAACGGCGCGGTGTCGAAGAATCGGGTGCCGGCCTGCCACGCGGCTTCCACTGTGGCGACAGCTTCGTCATCGGGAATGTCGCGGAACATGTTGCCTAACGGGGCCGCGCCGAACCCGAGCGGCCCACCAAGAAAGCTTCCTCGCAAACTCATGAAATACCCTGCCGTTCCTCGTGTGCGAGCGACTCACTGGCCGATGGCGTTGCACCGTCCGACCTGTGCAGATGCCCTAATAGTCGTTGGTGAGCCCATCGTGGAGGCTGTGCATCCGGGGGCGCCATCGCGCGGCATGCCATTTTTAATGCACCGCGCCGGCACTATCCGCCTTCGCCCCGCCGTGTCCGATCCGCGGCGACTGCCCACCGCGTGCTGCCGGTCTTAAATACCGCATGCCGTGCTATTTCGCCCCCACCTCAGGCTTGACACGCTCGGGGGGCGAAGCCAGCAGCAGGGAGAGCCGCATGACCGACACGAAGAGCACGACCACAGCCGGCATAGAGATTGCACTGCGGCGCCGCACATGCCAGCTCCGTTGAACGAATCACCCGCTCGCTGAGACGAACACTGCACCCACCGATGTCCGCAAAGCGTCACCAGGCCCACCCGAAAGGAAACGATCACCATGGCAATTCGAACGACCAGCCCTGTCACCGGCGAGGTACTTAAGAGCTTCGACGAACTGACCGCCGACCAGCTCGAAGACAAGTTGGCGCGTGCCGCAACCGCCGCCGAGTCCTACCGCCTGACTACCGTCGACCAGCGGGCCGAGTGGCTCGGCCGGGCCGCTGACCACCTGGAAAAAGAAGCCGACTCCGTCAGCGAGCTGATCACCACCGAGATGGGCAAGACCTATCGCGCCGCCCAGGAGGAGGTCGCCAAATCCGTTCACGGACTGCGGTTCTACGCCGCCGAAGGTCCCGCCTACCTCAAGGATCTCCCGGCTGACGCATCCCGTGTCGGTGCGAAGAAAACCTACGTCACCTATCAGCCGATCGGCCCGGTACTCGCGGTGATGCCATGGAACCTCCCGCTGTGGCAGGCGATGAGATTCGCCGCCCCCGCCCTGACCGCAGGCAACGTCGGGCTGCTCAAGCACGCCTCCAACGTGCCCCAGACCGCGTTGTACATGGAACAGCTCTTCCGCGACGCCGGCTTTCCCGACGACGTGTTCCAGACACTGCTGATCTCCTCGGGTCGCGTCGAGCAGGTGCTGCGCGACGAGCGGGTAAAGGCGGCCACCCTGACCGGCAGTGAGCCCGCGGGCAAGTCCGTGGGCACCATCGCCGGCAGCGAGATCAAAAGGGTGGTACTCGAACTCGGCGGCTCAGATCCTTTCATCGTCATGCCGTCGACGAACCTGGAGCGCGCGACCGACGTCGCGGTGCTGGCCCGCACTCTCAACAACGGCCAATCCTGCATCAACGGCAAACGCTTTTTCGTCCATGCCGACATCTACGACGCGTTCGTGGCGTCCTTCGCCGCCAAGATGGGGGCACTGGTGGTGGGTGACCCGATGGACGAGTCCACCGACGTGGGCCCGCTGGCCACAGAATCCGGCCGAGGCGACGTGGCAGCCTACGTCGACGATGCACTGGGCAAGGGCGCCAAGGCTCTCGTCGGCGGCAAGCGCCCCGAGGGGGCGGGCTGGTTCTATCCCCCCACTGTCCTCACCGACATCACCCCGGATATGAACATGTACCACGAAGAGGTCTTCGGCCCGGTGGCACAGGTCTTTCGGGTCACGTCGCTGCAGCAGGCACTCGAGTTGGCCAACGGGCACCCCTATGGTCTGGGCTCCAACCTCTGGAGCGAAGACGAAGCCGAACGTCAGATGTTCATCCGCGACGTTGAGTCCGGGATGGCTTTCATCAACGGACACACCACCAGCTACCCGGAGATCCCGTTCGGCGGGGTAAAGCGCAGCGGCTACGGACGCGAACTGTCCGACCTTGGCATGAAGGAGTTCATGAACGCAAAGACCGTGTGGATCGGACCCGACGCGCCCGCCTAAGGCCGTACGCGAATAGCGAAGCAAGTCAGGACATGGACTCAGAGCAAGGAGATCAGATGTGACCACGAACAATGACGGGGCACGCACCACGCCGATTCCAGTGGTCGCAGTGCTGGGAACCGGCACCATGGGCGCGGCGATGGCGGCCAACATCGGCGCGGCGGGGATCGCGCTGCGGGCGTGGAACCGTGCTCGCGCCGCCGCGGCCCCGCTGGCCAAAGACGGTGCGCTAGTGGCCGACTCGGCAGCCGACGCGTGCCGCGGCGCCAACGTCGTGCTGACCGCCTTATCGAACGAGGCGGTCGTTGCCTCGGTGATCAGCGATGCGCGTGCCGGCCTCGCCGGCGGCACGGTCTGGATCCAGACGTGCACAGTGTCCCCTGAGGGCAGCCACCGGCTCGCCAAGCAGGCCGCCGAACTGGATCTGGTCTTCGTGGAAGCGCCACTGTTGGGCACCAAAGAGCCGGCCGTCGCAGGCACGCTGACCTTGCTTGCCGCGGCGTCGGACCCGGCGGCCCGCCCGCGAGTGGCGCCCATTTTCGATGCCGTGGGCAATCGCACGGTCTGGCTCGACGGTATCGGTCAGCCCAGCGCGCTGAAACTTGCCTACAACGCCTGGGTGCTGACCACCGTCGAGGGGCTCGCCGAGTCCCTCACCCTCGCAGCTGCCCTCGGCGTCGATCCCGCCCTCGTCATCGATGTCATTCACGGCAGCGGACTGGACAGCAGGTACGTGGAAACCAAGGGCCCCAGGATGATTGATGATGACCTCGACCGGCCATCATTTCCGTTGGAAGCCGCGGCCAAGGACGCGGGCCTGATCACCGATGCCGCCCGCGCCGCCGGCCTTCATCTCGGCATCGCCGAAACGGTCCGCAAACGACTGGATCTCGCGGTGGCTGACGGGCAGGGACGCGCAGACGTAGCCGCCACCTATCGCGTGCCGCGACTGGAATCTCAGGTCGCCCCGTGACCGAGGCCGGGGTCGCATCCGCGCGGCTGAGCGCCGCACAACTCGACGAGCTCATCCCCCACATCCACGACAGCCAATGGGATTCACCGTCGGCCTGCGCAGGGTGGCGTGTCATCGACGTGCTGGCCCACCTGGGCGCGCTGGCCCACGAGGCCGTCGATCCTCCCCCGCCCGAACCTGGCCTGCCGACGGTTCGCGAGCGCTATCACGACCTGCGGGTCGACCAACGCAGAAGTCTGAGCCATGCCGAGGTGATCGACGAGTGGCGCACCTACACGCCCCGGCAACTGGACCTCTTGGAGGCCGACCAGGCCTCGACCCGATCAGCCGGACCCGTCACCGTACCCGGCCTCGGCGTTTACCCACGGCATCTGCTGGCCAACACCATGGCATTCAACGTGTTATGCCATCTGCGCTACGACATGCTCGCCCCCGACGGGCCGCTGCCGTTCACCCTGCCGCCGCCCACTGACCAACAGGTCTCTCCGGCAATCGGATTCATGCTCGCCGGACTACCGCAGATGCAAGGACCAGAACTCGACAACACCGTCACCGTTCCCCTGAGCCTCGAGCTCACCGGACCAGGCGCCACGACCGTCACCGTGCATCCGGCCCGGGGATCCGGAACCCGTCTGACCTTGAGCCCCGGCGACGACGGATCCACGCGGATCCGCAGCACCGCCCTGTCCTTCATCGCGTGGGGCACCACGCGAAAACCGTGGCGCCCCTATTGCACGATCAGCGGCGACGAACCGGTGGCCGCCGCATTCCTGGACTGCCTCAACATCATCTGACTCATCCCCGACACGGGCTCACCGCCCACCTCCGCGCCCGGCCACCTCAGGAAAGGACCACCAATGTCGCACTCCGTCACGCCGCACATCCCGGCGGCGTTGTCCACACCGATCATCAACCAGGGCACCGCCTTCACCGAGGAGGAGCGCCACACCCTCGGACTCACCGGCCGCCTGCCCTCAGCCGTGCTGACCCTCGAGGAGCAGGCCCAGCGGCTGTGGACCCAGCTGCAACAGCTTCCCAACGATCTCGCCCGCAACTTGCTACTCGAACAGATGCACAACCGCAACGAAGTCCTCTACTACAAGGTGCTCACCGAGCATCTCACCGAGCTGCTGCCGGTGGTCTACGACCCGACCGTGGGCGATGCCATCGAGCAGTACTCCGACGAATACCGCGGCCAACATGGCATCTATCTGTCGATCGACCGGACCGCTGACATCGAAGCATCTTTGGCCACACTGGGATTGGGTGCCGACGACGTCGATCTGATCGTCTGCAGCGACGCAGAAGCGATCCTGGGTATCGGCGACTGGGGCGTCGGCGGCATCCAGATCGCCGTCGGCAAACTGGCCATCTACACCGCCGGCGCCGGCATCGACCCGTCCCGTTGCATCGCTGTCTCCCTCGATGTCGGCACGAACAACGAAACGCTCCTGAATGACCCGTTCTACCTGGGTAACCGGCACCCGCGACGCGGCGGCACCGAGTACGACGACTTCATCAGGCACTACATCGACACCGCCCACCGCCTGTTTCCGCGCGCGATGATCCACTTCGAAGACTTCGGACCCGAACACGCCCGTGCCATCCTCACCACGTATTCGCCGGATCACTGCGTGTTCAACGACGATGTCCAAGGCACGGGCGCGGTGGTGATGGCCGCGATCTAATCCGCGGTCAAGATCACCAACATCGCGCTGCGCGACCAGATTATGGTGGTCTTCGGATCCGGCACCGCCGGAGTCGGCATCGCCGACCAACTCCGCGACGCGATGATCGCCGACGGCGCCAGCGCGGAGCAGGCGACCGCGGGCATCTGGCTCATCGACAAGCAAGGGCTGCTGTTCGACGACATGAACGACCTGCGGGACTTCCAGCGACCCTATGCCAAGAGCCGTTCGGCGATCGGTGCCGGCCCCACCGACACCGTCAACCTCCTCGACACCATCAAGCTGGCCTCCCCGACCGTGCTACTGGGCACCTCCACCGTGCACGGCGCCTTCACCCGCGAGGTCATCGAGGCGATGTCCGCCGCCACCGCACGACCGGTCGTGCTGCCCATCTCCAACCCGACCTCCAAGATCGAGGCCATGCCCGCCGACGTGCTGGCCTGGTCGAAAGGCACTGCTCTCGTCGCCGCCGGGATCCCAGTCGGCTCAGTCGAATACGACGGCACCACCTACCAATTCGGGCAGGCTAACAACTTCATGGTGTTCCCGGGGCTGGGCCTCGGGGTCATCGTCGCAGGCGCGAAGCGGGTCACCAAGTCCATGCTGGTCGCAGCCGCACGCGCCATCGGCGACCAAACCGACGTCCGGGCACCCGGGGCCGCGCTGCTACCCGATGTGAAGAACCTACGCGCCCTCTCGGCGATCGTCGCCGCAGCCGTCTACGACTCGGCGCACTCCGAGGGCGTCGCCACCCGAACCCACGCCGACGTCGCCGCGGTGATCCACGACTCGATGTGGACGCCGCAATACCGGCTGACCCGATCGTGAGTGCTTCCGACGGGTCCCAGGGCGTCCCGGCCGTCCTGGACCTGCCGATCGGGTTGTCGGACAGCGGAACCCGAGCCGAGTCCGACTCGATGGGCAGCATCGATGTCCCGGCCGACCGGTACTGGGGAGCCCAGACCCAACGTTCCCTGCAGCACTTCGATATCGGCAACGACCGCATGCCGAAAGAGGTGTACCACGCCTACGGCTACGTCAAGAAGGCCGCTGCCGCCGTCAATGCGACCGCTGGGAGGCTGCCCAGCTGGAAGGCCGCGCTGATCAGCCGGGTATGCGACGAGATCATCGCCGGGCACCTCGACGAGCATTTCCCGCTCTACGTCTGGCAGACCGGCTCGGGCACTCAGTCGAACATGAACGTCAACGAGGTCATCAGTAACCGCGCGATCCAACTCCTCGGCGGGACACTGGGATCCAAGTCCCCCGTGCACCCGAACGACGATGTCAACATGGGGCAATCCTCCAACGACACCTTCCCGACCGCGATGAACATCGCGGCGGTCCTGGAGATTCAGGACCGGCTGCTGCCCGCGCTCGACGCGCTGCACGCCGCCATCGACGCGAGGGCGCATCGTTGGGCCGACGTCGTCAAGATCGGCCGCACCCACCTGCAAGACGCCGTGCCCTTGACCGTCGGGCAGGAATGGTCAGGATGGGCAGCGCAACTTCAGACGGCCGCCGCGCGGGTCCGGGGCGCGGTAGCCGAACTGCTGCGACTGGCCGCCGGCGGCACCGCCGTTGGCACCGGACTGAACGCGCCGTCTGGATTCGGGCCCGACATCGCCGCGCAGATCGCTGCACTCACCGGCCACGAGTTCGTCACCGCGCCGAACAAGTTCGAAGTCCAGGGCGGACTGGACGGGATCGTCGCCGCCAACGCCACCCTGCGCGGCGTGGCCGTCGCGCTGATGAAGATCGCCAACGACATACGTTGGCTGGCCTCCGGACCCCGCGCCGGCATCGGCGAACTACGGCTCCCGGCTAACGAACCCGGAAGCTCCATCATGCCCGGCAAGGTCAACCCCACCCAATGCGAAGCCATGGTGATGGTCTGCATCCAGGTGTTGGGCGAGGACGTCGCCGTCGGAATCGCCGGCTCACAGGGCAATTTCGAACTCAATGCGATGCGACCCATCATCATCAACAACTTCCTGCACTCCGCTCGTATCCTCGGCGATGCCAGCAACAAATTGGGCGAATTCTGCATCGAGGGAATCGAACTCGACACCGATCAGATCGCCGCCGACGTCAGCCGATCGCTGATGCTGGTGACTGCCCTGTCCCCCGTCATCGGTTACGACAAGGCGTCAGCGATCGCTCACCAAGCTCAACGGACCGGGTCCACTCTGCGTGAAGCCGCGTTGGACTCCGGCGATATCAGCGGCGCGGACTTCGATCGGATCGTCAACCCCGCGAACATGGTCGGCGCCAACGCCGCCGCCGCCTCACCTTCGGTCACTTAGAAAGCAGGAAAATCATGGCCTACTTCCGACGCCGCATACTGACCGTACTGGCGACCACAATCTTTGCCGCCGGGCTGAGTTCCCCGGCCTCGCATGCCCTTCCACCCGGACAGGTCACCGTGGTGTTGGTCCACGGCGCGTGGGCCGACACGTCGAGTTGGAACGGCGAGATCATCGAACTCGAAAAGCACGGATACACCGCGCGGGCGATCGCCAACCCGCTGCGCAACCTGGTCACCGATGCCGGCGCCGTGGCGGCGTTCCTGCAAACGATCGCTGGCCCGGTAGTCCTGGTCGGGCACTCCTATGGCGGCGCCGTCATCAGCGAGGCAGCGGCAAGCAGCCCGAATGTCAAGGCACTGGTGTACGTCGACGCCTACGCCCCGGAGATCGGAGAATCCGCTAGTACCCTCAACGGAGACACTTCAGCGGTCGTCACACTTCCCGATGACCAGCTCTACGACACCGCAAGCTATCCCGATGCGCCAAACGGAGCGCTCGACCTTCTGTTGAAAAAGGACGTCTTCCTGCGCGACTTCGCCAGCGACCTCCCCACCGAGCAGGCGACCCAGTTGTGGTCGATTCAACGCGCGACGTCCACCGTCGCACTGAAGACCCCCAACACGGCGGCGGCCTGGAAGACGTTGCCCTCCTGGTCCTTCATCAGCACCGGTGACCGCATCATCACGCCCGCCTCAAAAGAATTCATGGCCCAGCGCGCGCACTCCCATGTCACCACGTTCCAGGGCGGCTCGCACCTCACGCTCATCTCGCACCCCCGGGATGTCGCCGCGGTCATCGAAACCGCCGCCGCCAGCGTCTCCTGATCACGGGGTCGCCTAAAGATCACATGCCATGCGATGGCAGTCGGCGGGGGTGACGTGCGAACCTCGCCAGGTAAAGATGCAGCGCGCTGCCCAAGCCCGCCGGCTCGGCTCGGTCATCGCCGACGGCGACCCGGTGCCGAAGGTCGGCTCAGGCGTCCAGCGACGGACGGGGACGACTGTGAGGCCATCAGTGCGCGGTGCGTCATCACGTCAGCGTTGAAGGGCGAGACGCATTGTGACTCAAGGGACCGACCCTGTGACTACGCGGCCCGACACCGTCCTGAACCCGGAGCGGCGTCGTCGTACGGAAGCGACACCACTGCGGGGCAGAGCTGAGCAGCTGGCAACGATCGACGCTGCGATCGCGGGACTGCGGCGCGGCCACGGTTGCGTGGTCCTCATCGAAGGGCCCCCTGGCATCGGGAAGTCGCGATTACTCAAGGAGGTATCGACTCGCGCCGAGGTGACAGGCGCACAGATTTTAGCGGGCGCAGCGTCGGAGGATCAGCAATCGGTGGCCTTCGGGCCGCTGCTGACGGCGATCGTCAACGCCGATCCACCGATCGGCGACTTCGAAAACTTCAGGGCGATCGGAGCCGACGCCAACCTCGGCTTCTGGGTCATCCAGGACATGCAGGCCGCGATCTCCGCGGCGGCGCTGCGCCGGCCTTTACTGATCGCCATTGATGATCTTCAGTGGGCGGACGCCGGTACGCTGCAAGCCCTTCGGGGCATGGTCACCGGTTTGTCCCGCACGCCCGTCATGTGGGCTTTGGCTGCCCGCCCGGCCGAAGCACGGCCGGCCGTGCGGGATGCCCTTGATGCGATGACGTCTGATCCCGACCTGCACGAATACCGGATCCGGCTTAACGGCCTAGGGTCCACGGCGATCGCCGATATGACCGCCGACGTCGTGGGTACCTCGGTCGACGAGGCGCTGCTGCAGGTCACCGAGAAGGCTCACGGCAGCCCGTTTCTGTTGTTAGAAGTGCTGCGGGGGTTGAGCGACGAGAAGCGCATCCGCATGTCGGAATCGGGCGCCACAGTGGTCGGAGACGATCCGCCGCAACGGCTGGCGGAGTCCATGGCGCAGCGCCTGAGTCGGCTGCAGGAGCCGACTCGTCGCATGGTCGAGATGGCGTCGATCCTTCCGGCCACGTTCTCCGGGGCGGCACTGGCCACGATGTTGAAGACGACGTCCATGCAGTTGTATGCGACCGTCACCGAAGCCATCCAGGCCGACCTGCTGGCTGAAGACGGCGACTCGTTGACGTTCCAGCACGATCTCCTGCGCCAGGCGGCGCGCCGGTCGATCCCGGAGGATGTGCGACGTTCCATGGAACGGCAGTCGGTCGATGTCCTGCTCGGCCTGGGTGCTGAACCGGCACATGTCGCCTTTCAGCTCGCGCGCAGCGCCGACATGGGCGACACCGGCGCCGTCAGCACGCTACGGAAAGCCGCGGATTCGCTGACGCAATCGGACCCATCGGGAGCAGCAGACCTCGGATTGCGGGCACTGGACCTCATCCGACCCGAAGACGCCCAGCGCCCCGCAGTGGTGGCCGAAACGGTGCGACGACTCGTCCGTGCGGCACGCAACGAAGAGGCACAACACCTGGGATCTGCCGCGATGTCATCGACGGGACTGCCCGTCGAAGTGGAGGCAACCATCCTGCAGAGTCTGACGATGGCCAATGACGGCTACGTCCGCCTGCGTCTGCCCGAGAATCGCCGCGCCCTGGAACTTTCGGGCCTGGCGCCGCAGACCCGGGCCCGCCTGCTGGGCTTCCTCGCGCACAACCTCATGTTCGACGGCCAAGTCAGTGAAGCCCGCCTCACGGCCGAAGCGGCTCGGCAGGCCGGGATCGCAATCGACGACCAGCCCACATTGACCTTGGCCGATGTGGTCCTGGCCTACGTCGACTACGCCGAAGGCCGCGGGCTGGCCTGCGCACAACGGGTCGAACGTCTGCAGAGCCGCATCGATGCCACCGAGGTCGGCGTGCTCGCCGGTTACCACGTCTGCAATCTGATGTTCGGTCTCGGTAACGTCGAACCGGCAACGGCCCTACTGGATTTCATGATCGACGCTGCCCGCGAGCACCACCACGACGAGGCTTTCGCCATCTTCACCCAGGTACGCGCGGTCGGTGAATTTGCTGGGGGGCGACTGGGCGCTGCCCGTGCTCTGGTCGAATCGTTGCCCGTCGAGCAGCGCGCCGCCACCGACGCGACGGCGGCCCAGGTGGGCTCGGTGACCATGGGAGCGGTCGCCGCCCACACCGACGACGAACCATGGCAACAGTTGCTCGCGGGCACGGCTCGGGAATGGCTCAGCATCGGTCCCTCACCGCGGCGCGAGGGTGTGTTCATGCTCGCGCACTTCGCCTGGCAGCGAGGCGATATCGACGCGGCGGCGCAGTGGCTTTCCGATGACTTCGACCTCCTCGGGACACCCATGCCGGCCAATGCCCTCGGCCACGTAGTCCTGGCAGCCCGCGTGGTTCGCACATCGGGTGACGCGGGCCTGCGTCAACGCGTCCAGACGGCAATCGCCACACTCGAGTGTGAGGAGCCGCGACTGCCACATTTCGCGGGCGTGGCTCTGCACTGTCGTGGACTCCTTGAGAACGATCTCGAGGCGCTACAGGCGGCAGTACGAACGCTCGCCGACTGCGGGCGTCCCCTGCTTCATGCCGGTGCGACCGAGGACATTGGTCACCTGTTGGCGCGGGCAGGGTCGCCGGCGCCGGCCATCGACCGGTTGACCGATGCCTTCGAGACGTTTCACCGCTGCGAAGCAGTCGCCGATGCCCGCCGCGTGGCGAAGGCGTTGCAACAGTTGGGCGTCAAGCGGCGCGTGGTTCGCCGGCGTGAGGAATCCGGCTGGACCAGCCTCACTCCGGCCGAGCGAAAGGTTCTCGAACTCGTCACGGAGGGGAAAAGCAATAGCGACGTCGCTCAGGAGCTCAACCTGTCACGACACACCGTCGTGGCCCATCTGCGAAAAATCTTCTCCAAGTTGGATATTCACACGCGTGCCGAGGCGGCCGGCATCGCACGCGAACACCTGAGTTAGAGCGCATAGGGCTGTGGTCGGGCCAACACTAACGACGACGGCAGTGCCGCCAGCTCAGCGGGCTTGGGCGCCCATGCGCCTCGTTCCTAAGCGGATGCCGTCGCATCGAGCAGGCTGTGGACAAACTGCTTGTGAAGCCACCGTCGCGCCCGTTCCGCGGGCCACCCAAGCACCGCGATCAAAAAGTGGAAGCCACCGTGAGCCCCGTAGTAGAAGAGGGCCAGATCGGCGAAGTCGTCATCGGAAAACGCCACCGGAAAACCACCCAATGGGCGCACTGTAGCCGCTATTTCGAGCAGCGCGGCACGATGTCGGGCCAGTGCCACCGCAAGAGCCGCCGCGGCCGACCCGTCTTGCGCGGCAGTAGTCGAGACCGTTTGAATGATGTCGTCGAACTGGGAATGCATGCCGAGGTACGCCTCGGTCAGTAACTCCAGGGACTCCTCGAGCGTGCTGGCGCGACGGATTGACGACAGCGTCTCCGCGACCAGCGGCGAGGTGGTCCACATATCCATCAACGTGCGTAACAACCCCTGCTTGCCGCCGCACTGCTGGTACACCGTGCCTGAGGACACCCGACCGCGATCGGCGATCTCATTGATCGTGGTAGCGAAGTAGCCGCGTTCGGCGAACAGTGTGCGCGCAGCGTCAACGACTGCTGTCCGTGTGAGTTCAGCGTATTCGTCACGCCGAGAGCGACGCGGTGACGACTGCGAATCCGAGGTCATGCACGCGCCGATTTCGATGTCATGTCGTTCCTGATCGTAACAGGTGACCGTAGTCTCACTTGATCCGTTGGGCAATTGATCAAGTTAGTACACGAACCATCTAACAGGAACGCAGCGTACCAATTCTGTGAGTTCAGACATCTGTTGCTGTGCATTGACCACGCTGACTATAGTGACACTACATTTGATGCTCAGCGACAACGCTGGTATGTGGGAACGTCGGCGTCGTGGCTACTGCGCTGCAGGGGGCGAAGGGCGATGACGGGATGCTGATGGCGACCGAGGGCCGCGCCGCGCAGGTCGACGACGAAGGCGACCATCCGCCGCCAGGGAAGATTCGCGCCGCGGGCCGGCCGCCGCGTCTGGCCACGCCCGGGGTCGCCCTGCGGGGTCGGGCTGAGCAGCTGAGCTTGATCGACCGCTTGCTTGACGCGGCGCAGGACGGCAACGGATCGGTGCTCGTCATCGAAGGCCCACCTGGAATCGGCAAGTCCCGGCTGGTGGAGGAGGTCTTGCTGCGGGCGCGGCGAGCAGGTGCTCGCCCGCTGTCGGGCAAAGCGTACGAAGATCAACAGACGGTGCCGTTCGCGCCGTTGTTCGAGGCGATCATCCGCACCGAGCCGCCGCTCTGCGACGGCGAGGTGCTCAGACAGTTCAGTTCGACGGCGGGCACCCCGTTCTGGGCCCTGCACGATCTGCAGGAGGCCATCGCCGAGGCGGCCGCGCTCACCCCGCTGGCAATCTGCCTCGACGATGTTCACTGGGCTGACGCAGGCACGACCGTGGCGTTGCAATCGCTCGTCGCCGGGTTGGCGCGCTCCCCCGTCGTGTGGACCTTCGCCATGCGCAGCGCTGGTGGCCGCCCCGAAGTCCGCGATGCCGTCAACGCGATCATGGCAGGGCGGGGAACCGCGGCGCATCACGTGTCACTGGGCGCGGTGGACGTCGCTGCCGTGGGTGAGATCGCGGGGGACGTCGTGGGCGCACGGATCGACGAATCAGTGATCGAAATGGCCGGGCTCGCGCACGGCAACCCATTCCTCATCCTGGAGACGCTGCGCGGTCTGCACGAGGAGGACCGGATCCGGGTGTCGGGCGGCCGAGCGATGATCACGGGCCGTGGTCTGCCGCAACGGTTGGCGGCCACCATGCAGCAGCGCCTCGAACGGCTCTCGCCAGCCGCGCGCCGCATCGTTCACGTCGCATCGATCCTGCCCGAGAAGTTCTCGACCGAACTACTCGCCCGCGCCCTGGGGCATAGCGCGGCTCAGATGGTCGAGGGCCTCGACGAAGCCGCCCGCGGAGATCTGCTGACCGAAGAAGGCGGTCAATTCAGGTTTCGCCACGACCTGTTGCGGCGCGCGGCGCAGCAGACGCTGCCACGGCCGCTGCGCCGTGCGATGGAGCGGGAGGCGGCAACGCTGCTGCTCGAACTTGGTGCCGCGCCAGAAGAAGTCGCCGTCCAGCTCGCTCGCAGCGCCGACGTCGGTGACCTGGCGGCCGTCGCGTCTCTGCGCCAAGCCGCCAGGACACTGTCGAACTCGGATCCATCCGGAGCGGCCGACTTGAGTCAGCGCGCGCTAGACCTGCTGCACCTCAGCGACGGCATCCATGCCACCGTCGTCGGCGAAACGGTGTTCCTGCTCAACCACGCTTCGCGCTTCGCCGAGGCGGAACTTCTTGCCACGTCTACGTTGTCGGGCGATGTGCCCGCAGAAGACGAGGCACAGATCCGACTGGGCCTCTCGATTGCCTCATCGTACTGGCCGGGTCAGCGCGCCGATCAGAACCGGCGCGCACTTCAACTCACTGGCGTGTCGGCGGTGACCCGCGCCCAAAACCAGGGCTGGCTCGCCTACAACCTGGCCAATGACGGGCTGCCCGACGAAGCTCTGGACGCTGCTCACCATGCTCTGCGGGCGGCCGAAGAGACCAACGACCTGCAGACCCGTCTGATCGCCGAATCCGCCTTGATCACCGTCGAGTGCGCCGCTGGCTACGAGCAACGCTGCCTGGAACGCGCGTCGAATCTGCTCCCCCTGCTACGGACAACCGAAGCAGGAGTGCTCGGCGTGGTTGCATCCTCGACCCGCATCAGTGCGCTCATCGCGACGGGGCATCTCGCCGAGGCGCAGGACGCGATCTCTGGTGATCTGAACCATGCTCAGCGTCTACACAATCCGGCTGGCGAACGTGTCTTCAAGAGTCGGCAGGCGCTTTGTGACTTCGCCGCCGGCCGCCTGCAGAGCGCACGCGACAGCCTGACCGAGAGGCTGCCCGAAGGGACGGGGGTTCGCCAAGAATCGGTAGGTGGGCGAAGCGGACTGATGATTCTGGGAGCCATCGCCGCCCACACCGACGACCGCGCACTTCACCGTCAGGTCGGGATCGCCGCCAGACAAGGGCTCGACGGGGGCCCGGCAGTGCGACGGGAGTCGATGATCACCCTGGCCCACGCGGCGTGGCAACGGGGAAACCTCGCAGAAGCGGCACGTTGGCTCGGAGAAGACGTCACCCTGCTGACGCCACCCACCTGGCCGATGGATCTCGACTACGTCATCTTGGCGGCACGTGTCGCACGCAGCTCCAGCGACGCCGGACTTCGCCAACGCGTCGTGGCCGCGTTGGACGTCCTGACGCGGGATCACCGACAGGGCACCCTCTATGGGGCCGTCGCGTTGCATGCGCGCGGACTGATCGAGGACGACCGCGACGCCCTGGAAACGTCGATGGGCATGCTGGCCGATTCGTCGCGTCCGTTGCTTCACGCCGGCGCCGCCGAAGACCTGGGCCGCGAAATCGCCAAAGCCGGTGACCGTGATCTGGCTGCCCGGCGACTCGGCCTCGCCTTCGACGTGTACGCCGCCCACGGCGCCACCGCGGACGCGCGCCGCACCGCCCAGCAGTTGAGTTCACTTGGCGTGCAACGCCGCGTCGTCCGCAGGCGGACGCGGACGGGATGGGACAGCCTCACCGACTCGGAACTGCGCGTCCTAGAACTGGTCGCCGATGGAGCGACCAACCGAGAGGCCGCCCAAGCCGTAGGGGTCTCCCCGCACACGATCAACACTCAACTGCGCAACGTCTTCACCAAGCTGGGCATCCACTCTCGGGCCGAACTGATCCGCCAGGCGCGGGGACGCTGAGCCGCAGGCTACAAAGGCACCCAAGGCCAATCTCCAGGTGAACCGACCCGAGGCCGACGTCAGCGACCTCCGGCACAATCAGCTCCCCGGACCCATGAGACGCCTGCGCATAAATATGGCATAGCGGGTGATGGAAGACGTTCGCGCCGAATGCAATTCTGAATCGTCAACGACTTCGGCAGCGGAACGCCGCCGAAGGCACCACCTCGGGACCTATTCAGACCGAACCCGAATTGACACCGCCACATGCCGTATCGCCGTGGAGTCGAGCGGCGACCGCCGGAAGGACCCATCGTGATCTCACCGTATGACGCGTTACCGGCACTTCCCGCCTTCACACTGTCATCCCAATCCATCACCGACGGTCAGCCACTGCACCGCGACCAGATGAGCGGCATCATGGGGGCCGGCGGATCCGACATCTCACCTGAGTTGACGTGGTCCGGCTTCCCCGCCGACACCCGAAGCTTCACCGTGTCGGTGTATGACGCCGACGCTCCCACCGCGTCCGGTTTCTGGCACTGGTCAATCGCCAACCTCCCGGCCACTCTGACCCACCTCTCCGCCGGCGCAGGTGATGGGGGCGCCGATAGCCTGCCTGTCGGCGCCATCACGCTGACCAACGACGCCAGCTTCCGGCGATACATCGGGGCGGCACCGCCGCCGGGTCATGGCGTGCACCACTACTGGGTGGCGGTGCACGCGGTGGGTGTCGACAAACTGGACCTGCCCGAAAACGCGACGCCCGCCTATCTCGGATTCACCCTCTACAACAGTGCGATCGCACGCGCGACCTTCCACGGCACCTGCGAACGCACTTAGCCATATCCCTGGCGAACGGTGGTCTTCGCTGTTCTCAGATAAAAAATCGCACAGCATGTGATGGCGCATCCAAACTTCAGACGGCACCGTAATCGGTAGAGGGGAACGCGAAAGCGCGCCACCACCTGACATCCCGCACGGGACCGCACCCGGCGCTGTAGCTATCACCAGGAGAGACCCATGAAGATGCGAGCCGCACGCATGCACGGCTACAACCAACCACTGCAGATCGACGAAGTACCCGTGCCCGACGTGGGATCCACTCAGGTACTCATCAAGGTCGCCGCGACCGGTATGTGCCGCAGCGACTTCCAGCTCGTCGACGGCTACTTCCGTCAAGGACTGCCCGTAGACATGCCGTTCACGCCGGGCCACGAGATAGCCGGCACCATCGCCGCTTTGGGAACCGAGGTACCCAAGTCCTCGGGCCTGTCCGAGGGCGATCTGATCGTCGTTGACCCAAACTGGGGTGACGGCACCTGCCGACAATGCCACGAAGGCAACGAACAACTCTGCAGCGGTGGACAACTCGTGGGATTCGGACCCAACGGCGGATTCGCCGACTACGTGGTGGCGCCGCACAATCACGTGATCTCCGTGGCAAACCTGCCCAACCCGCGCCCCGAGTACTTGGCGCCCCTGACCGACGCGGGGCTGACCCCGTACCGCGGAATGAAAAAACTCCGCGACGCGAGCAAGCTTGGATCGGGTCGTACAGTCGTGATCAACGGCATCGGTGGTCTCGGAAGTTACGCTGTGCAGTACGCCCGGCTGCTCGGCGCTGGCGCCACTGTCGTCGGGTTCGCCCGCAGCGACGGCAAGCTGGCCATGGCACGCGAAAACGGTGCTCACCACACTGTCAACGTCCGCGGGAAGTCGGTCGAGGACGTGCAGAACGAGCTCGAGAACCTGACCGGCCGACGGACCGTCGATGCGGTGCTGGATTGCGCAGGTTCGTCGGAGTCACTCGGGCTGGCCGCCGCGGTCCTCGGTACCGAGGGCGCGCTGGGGCAAGTCGGTTTGATGGGCCAGCGCGTCGAGCTGCCCATCTTCCCGTTCGTCAGCGGCGAGAAGTCCTACTTCGGATCTTTCTGGGGCAATTACAACGACCTGACCGAGGTTCTCACGTTGGCCAGCCAGGGCCTGATCAAGCACCACGTCGTGCCAGTGAAACTCGACGACATCAATGACACCCTCGAAGCACTCGGGCGCGGCGACATCGTCGGGCGCGCGGTGGTGGTCTTCGACTGACCGCGACTCAAACTGTCAAAGCGGTGATGATGCTACTGCTGACAGGCTTCGAGTGAATTGTTCGAAGAGCCACTTCTTGGCGCGTTCCACCGGCCAGCCGAGCACCGAAACGGTGAAGTGAAAGCCACTTTGGGCGCCGTAGAAGTACATGGCGAGGTCGGCGAAGTCATCCGGGGTGAATGACTTCGAGAAGTCGCCCAGTTCGAACACTTTCTGGGCGAAGTAATGCAACGCCGTGCGTTGGCGGGCGTTTGCCGCCTCGAGTGAAGCCGCGGCGTCGTCGTCGTGTAGAGCGGTGACGAAAACCACCTGTGCGATGTCATCGAACAGTTGATACATGAGCAGGTATGCGTCGGTCAGTATCCGCAGCCCCTCGTCGAGCGTCGTCGCTTCGTCGACGGCGGACATACTCTCAGCAATCAGCGGATCGGTGGTCCACATGTCCAGCAGCGTCTGCAGCAAACCTTGTTTGCCACCACACTGTTGGTAGACGGTGCCGGCTGAAACTCGGCCGAGCTCAGCGATGTCGTTCACGGTGGTGGAGAAGTATCCACGTTTAGCGAACAGCGTCCTGGCTGCGTCTACCACGTCCCGGCGAGTTTGCTCGGCGTACTCCTCGCGCCGAGAACGCCTGGGCTCGCTTTCCTGGCTCATCCGCCGCCGATTCGAGTAGTCATGTCACCGACAAGGCTAACACGCGAACATGAGTGCAACTCAAACGACACAACGCCGTGCAAAGTCAATATCGCGATGCACGAGTGAGTGCAGTGACACTACATCAACTATCCTGCGGCCGATGCAGCTCCGTATCCGGCGGCTAACCTGGTCTGCCTTCGCTGGAAGCCATTTGGAGTATTTCCAGTCGTTCGTCTCGACGTGATTCCGCGGTTTCGCAGCACAATCTGATCAGACTTCGGTTCCATAATCTGAGTTGCGGTCTCGGCCTTGACTGAGGCGTTGCTCGCGGGCTCCCTCGACGCTACGCCAGTATTCTTGTATTTCGGTCTGCCAGGCCTGGTAATCCGCCTTACGGCGGTCGGTGCCGTCGCTCGTCGGGTGAGTAGCGCAAAGACGCGGTCAGGCAGTTCTTCTACTTGAGCGTGTAGTCGCGTAGTCGTGTACGGAGATCGCACGTTGGCCGCTGGCGAGGACGCCGTCGATGAGGTCGCCGGCTTCGCCGCTGCCGCCGCGGGACGCCTGGTGAAGCAACGGCGACATCGCGGCACTGGTTTTGTGCCGTAAGCGAAACCGCCGAAATCGCTTCCGGGACTTCCTAGTTAAGCTAAATGGATTCTCATCGTTATGGCAGGTCCGCCACTCGTCCGCCATCACTGTGAGAATTCCGCCAACCAAAATGAGAACTAGTAGGCGTGGATATAGCGGGCACCCTGTTGATTGGCCTGGCGAAGCTCTCGTGCGCCGGCTATGAGGAAATAGTGGCACCAGTCTTCGCCTACGTCACTCGCCCACCCCGGGAGTCGTTCCTGGGCATCGCCTAGCTCAAGGGCGAGATGCACAAGAGGTCCAACGACCGGGCCCAAATTCGTCTCGAACCCCTCCATTTCGTAGGAGTTGTCCACCGCGGCCCGCCAGGGCTTCAGACTGGTCTCGAGGTCGCTGTCTGGGTGGGCGACGTCAAGATAGTGCCCCACCTCCAGGACTGCGACCGACCGGTTGTTGATGTCGAGCCTCTCTAAAGCTGCTTTCCACTCGGGAGCGTGCCTCTGCGTCTCGACGTCGGCAAGGTCAACCTGGGGACCTGCGACGCACCGGAAATCCGAGGGGAGTTGACTGAGAAAAAGTTGGGCTGTCCTGGCCGGGTCAGTCCGCACGTCCCGGGTGGTGGTCGGCAAGAGCGGCAGCGAGAATTCGTCTAGTCGTTCGAGCTGGCTGTCCAAGTCGGCGTTCGCCATCAAGATGATGGGCACCATAACGCGCAACCAATGGACCGAGTCAGGGTCCATGCTCGGCATATAAAATCAGGCTCATTCACTACCACGTAGGACCAGCCGATCGACTCCATAACGACCCTCGTCCACCGGCACAACGTGGCGATACGCGGATCGGTCATTCGCTCGCTACGCACCACATCCACCACGACCACACCTGCCACGCTGTCCCAAAAATAGTCCGGGATGTGCCGGCGCTTCTGATCATCAACGGTGGCCGTGAGCAGGAACGGCTGAGCCACAATGTTTCTCACGCCCGGATTGAAATCAGCCAGCACCAGATTGGCAAGTTCTAGACGAGACTCGTAGACGACGTGGTCACGCGTCGTCGCAGCCCAATACGTACCGGAGTAATGGCGCTGACCGAGGTATGAACGAAACGTCCGCCACGGCGCCGCCCGAAACAAGGCCGTTGACTCCGCATCTCGAGCCGGAACAGACCGTGGTTCCCCGGCCGTGGGCCGAAAAGCAACGACCGCGGACTCCACATCAACCCGGACAACATTCAACATCGTCACACCACGCAGCTAGCGCCCATTCAGCATGCCACCTCGGGCCACTGTTCACGCCAAAACGGCGGCACCCAACCAAAAATTACGCTAGCTCAGCTAACGGCTTTCTCAACTTGATGGCACAAATGCCCCGCATATGCCATTCCTGTGAGAAACATGTCATCTACTTTGAGAACTTACACTATTGGTTGACAGATATACCCACGTGTCGTATCAATAAGACATGGCAGCTATTGTGTCTCATTCAGTGCCCGCGATGTTCCGGCTGGCCACGGCCGATACCTGGGCCGAGCCATGGCCGATGTACCAGGCGCTGCGCGACCACGATCCTGTGCATCACGTCGTCCCCGACGAGGCACCCGAGAACGACTACTACGTCCTGTCCCAGCACGCCGACATCTTCACCGCCGCGCGTGACCACCAGACCTTCTCCTCAGCAGAAGGCCTGACCGTCAACTATGGCGAGCTCGAAATGATTGGGCTGCAGGATAACCCGCCAATGGTGATGCAGGATCCGCCGGTGCACACCGAATTCCGCAAGCTCGTCTCGCGGGGCTTCACGCCGCGCCAGGTGGAGTCCGTCGAGCCCAAGGTGCGTGAGTTCGTCGTCGAACGCATCGAAAGGCTGCGCGCCAATGGCGGAGGCGACATCGTAGCCGAATTGTTCAAACCGCTGCCGTCGATGGTCGTCGCGCATTATCTCGGTGTGCCCGAGCAGGATCGCGCGCAGTTCGACGGTTGGACCGAAGCGATCGTCGCGGCGAACACCGCCGAGGGCGGCGTGGCGGGCGCGCTGAGCACCCTCGGGGAGGCGCTCGGCGAGATGATGGGCTACTTCAGCGCATTGATCGAACGCCGGCGTGTCGAACCGGCCGACGACACCGTATCGCACCTGGTGGCCGCCGGCGTCGGCGCCGACGGCGATATCGCGGGCACGTTATCGGTACTGGCCTTCACTTTCACGATGGTCACCGGTGGCAACGACACCACCACCGGGATGCTCGGCGGTTCGGTCCAACATCTACACCAACGGCCGGACCAACGCCGACTGTTAGCCGAAAACCCAGATCTGATAAGGGATTCCGTCGACGAATTCCTGCGCATCACCTCACCCGTGCAGGGGCTGGCCCGAACCGTGACCCGCGATGTCACCATCGGTGACACCACCATCGCGGCAGGCAGGCGCGCACTACTGCTGTACGGGTCGGGCAACCGCGACGAACGTCAATACGGTCCCGACGCCGGCGAGCTCGACGTCACCCGTAAGCCGCGCAACATTCTCACGTTCAGTCTCGGCGCCCACCACTGCCTCGGCGCGGCAGCGGCGCGAATGCAGTCCCGGGTCACGCTGACCGAACTGCTCGCCCGATGCCCCGAGTTCGATATCGACGAGGCCGGGATCGTCTGGGCCGGGGGCAGTTACGTCCGACGGCCGCTTTCGGTTCCCTTTTCGGTGGGATCCTGATGGCAGGTAACGACTGGCTCGGATCACGACGCGGAGAAGTCGCCGCCGAGCGGATCCTCGACGCAGCCGGCGAACTATTCGCCGAGCACCGTCCCGGCTCGATCGGCATGCACGAGATCGCCAAGGCGGCCGGGTGTTCCCGGGCCACGTTGTACCGGTATTTCGAGAACCGGGAGGCGTTGCACACCGCCTACGTCCACCGCGAGGCCTACGCGCTGCACCACCGACTGTTGGAGCGGATCGGCACTATCAGCGATTCACGCGAGCGGTTGATCGCCGGGTTCCTGACCTCACTCGAGCTGGTGCGGCAGAGTCCGGCACTGAAATCGTGGTTCGCTACCGGCGACGCACCGATCGGGGCCGAGATCGCCGACCAGTCCGACGTGATCAAGGCGATGGGTGCAGCTTTCGTGGTATCCCTTGAGCCGCACGGTGATCCGGCCGCCGTCGATCGCAAGGCCCGCTGGTTGGTGCGGGTGCTGACCTCGCTGTTGCTCTTCCCGGGTCGTGATGCCGAGGACGAGCGGGCGATGGTCGAAGAGTTCCTGGTGCCGATGGTCGAGTCGACGAGCCGCCGAGGAACGAGGCGGCTCTGATGCCTCAAGACCGTTGCTGGACAGAATGATTCGGCAGTCATCCGGCGCAGAGTTGGAGCGATACCGAGCGGCCGGCACCGAACGCACCGCCACCTCCCACGCGTCAGCCACCGGCCGGCCCCCGGGCCGGTAACCGCAGCGTCCGGCGCAGCCAGAACGCCTGCGCCCAATCCGGGTGGTTGGCACGGATGAATCTGCTCTCGTGGTAGGGAGGCATCATCAGTTCAGGATCCGCGACCGAAAGGCGGTGCAGAAGTGGGTTGGACGATCGCGGCGGCAGTACCGGCGGTGCTTGCCGTGGCCGAGGCCGTCGCGCTGGTCGTGCTGCGCGCACGCCTGCGGGCCAGCCAGCAAGAAGCGAAGGAGATGCGGGGGCGCCTCGACACCCGCACCATGCTGTGGACGGGCGGTCGTGAGGCGGTCAAGACCGTGTGGCAGACCGCCAACCTGGTGCGCACCCAGGGCTTCGGTGGCGCGGTGCGGTCCTCGATCGAGGAGCTCGCTGACTGGGCCGACGTCGAGCGCCCGGACTTGGCCCGGCTGGCCCCTGACGGCAAGTTGGTGGTGATGTTCTCCGACATCGAGGAGTCCACCGCGCTCAACGAACGCCTCGGCGACCGGGCGTGGGTCAAGCTCATCGACAGCCACGACCGGCTGGTGCGGCGCCTGGTCAGGGCGCACGACGGCCATGTCGTCAAGAGCCAGGGCGACGGGTTCATGGTGGCCTTCGCCGATCCGACGGCCGCGGTGAGCTGTGCGGTGGCGGTGCAGCGCGCGCTAGAACGCGATGCAAAACGGTGGCGGCACAGCAGTATTCGCGTGCGGATCGGCATCCATCTGGGCAAGTCCGTGCTGCGCGGCGACGACGTGTTCGGCCGCAACGTGGCGATGGCCGCCCGGGTCGCCGGCCAGGCCGACGGCGGCGAGATCCTGGTCAGCGAATCGGTACGCACTGCGGTGGGCGGCAGCCAGGATTTCGATACGGGCCGGGAGGTCGAGCTGAAGGGCTTCGGCGGAACGCATCGGCTCTACGCCGTGACGATCTAGCCCGTCTCAGGCCACGTGGCAC
Organism: Mycolicibacterium komossense; assembly: GCF_025822605.1. Taxonomy (GTDB): domain Bacteria; phylum Actinomycetota; class Actinomycetes; order Mycobacteriales; family Mycobacteriaceae; genus Mycobacterium; species Mycobacterium komossense. The sequence goes on from NZ_JACKTY010000047.1 coordinate 126,672, forward strand.
GCTCCCTCCAGACTTTCGTCAATTGTCAGCAATCGTGCACTGTAGACTGAACGCCCAGTAGAGAGGTGGGTACGTGACCGAGATTCGTGCATCGTTGAAGAACGACTCGCGAAGGCATCGCGTCGCGCAGATTCTTCGCCAGGAAATCGTCGCCGGCCGACTCAGGCCGCGGGACAAATTGGTGGAAAGCGATCTGGCCGACCAACTGGGGACCAGCCGTGGACCGATACGCGAAGCGCTTCGGCAGCTCGAACAGGAAGGCCTCGTCGTCTCCTACCCGTACCGCGGTACCGAGGTTCTGGGGGTCACTGACGAAGAGGTCCACGACATCCTGGTACCGATCCGTTTGACACTAGAGAAATTCGCCATCACCCACGGCCTCGAAAACATGTCTGACACGGTCTTTGACCGCCTGGCATCCATCGTCGAGCTGATGGCGGACGCCGCTAACCGCGGCAGCTTGGACCTGCTGGCAGATCTCGACGTGCAGTTTCACCAAATCCTTATCGACTCATCGGGCCACGAGCATTCGCCACAGCTCTGGAGCGTGATCCAGCCGCGGGTGTGGGCCTATTTCCGTCGCGATGCACGCCGTCATGCCTCGGCACACGACATCGTCGACCAACACGCTCACCTCCTGGAAGTCCTGCGCCGTCGCGACGTCTCGGCAGCCGTCGCCGCTTTGACGGCGCATGTACACGACCTGCCAGGTAGCTGAATTCCTCGCCCGTAGAGCCTCCTTCGTGTGATTGACAATTGTTGACAATCAACTATATGGTCCACGCCACACGTTGTTGACAATTCGGAGGCGAGCCCATGCCCGAAGTGGCCCCCGTTGTACACACCTCGCCAGCCGGCGTAGGCGAGCCGACCCACCTGCCACGACGCGTGGTGCTGATCTCGGTTGCCGCCGCCGTCGGTGGTTTCTTGTTCGGCTTCGACACGGCGATCATCAATGGCGCGGTCGACGCAATCACGAAGACGTTCGACCTCAGCAGCGCCATGCTCGGCGCCGTCGTCGCCGTCACCCTTGGTGGTGCAGCAGGCGGAGCGGCGACGGCGGGCTGGATCGCCGATCGACTCGGTCGCCGCCCCGCCATGCTGATTTCCGCTGCGGTCTTCTGCGCATCAAGCGTCGGCTGCGCCTTGTCGTCGTCTCCCGGCGCATTGGTGGGATGGCGCCTGGCGACGGGGATCGCGGTCGGCATGGCGTCGGTGCTCGCACCGCTGTACATCTCCGAGATCGCCCCCGCCGCGCGACGCGGAGTCTTGTCCTCGCTGCAGCAAATGGCAATTGTCCTAGGGATATTCACCGCGCTGCTGTGGTCGGCGATGATCGCCGACCTGCTCAACGGTGCAGACGCAGCCACCTTGCTCGGACTCCCCGCATGGCGGTGGATGTTCCTCGCGGGCGTTGTTCCCGCCGCCCTATATGGTCTTTTCGCCTTGGCGATTCCCGAATCACCACGTCATCTGGTCGCCACGGGAAAACTGGAGGCGGCGAGTCAGACGATCCAACGTTTGTTCGCGAGCGCACCGTCAGCCGCGTCCGAACAGGTGAGCCGGATCGCCGCGACCCTGTCCGCGGATGCCAAACCTCGATTCCGTGATGTGCTGAGCTCGCGAACGGGCCTTCTGCCACTGGTGTGGGTGGGTGTCGGGATCGCAGCGTGCCAGGCCCTGGTCGGCATCGACGTGATCTTCTACTACTCCACCTCGCTGTGGAACAGCGTCGGGTTCGGCGAATCGGCGGCGTTCTCCCTCTCGGTAGCGTCGTCTGTGGTCAACGTCGTAGCGACCGTCGTGGCGATTCTGCTGATCGACCGGGTGGGACGACGCCGCCTGTTGCTCGTCGGGTCAGCGGGGATGGCCGTCAGCCTCGTGGTCGTCGCGATCGGATTCAGCCGAGCGGTTCTCAACGGAGACGGTCATCTCGCTCTCCCGTCACCCTGGGGCGTCACCACCCTGATCGCCGCCAACGTCTTCGTGGTGTTCTTTGCGGCGTCGTGGGGTCCGGCAGTCTGGGTGCTCTTGGGTGAAATGTTCCCCAATAACATTCGTGCCGCCGCACTTTCAGTGTCAGCAGCCGCCAACTGGGTAGCCGGCATCGCCGTGAATCTCACCTTCCCGACGTTGCGGGAGATTTCACTTCCCTTCAGCTACAGCCTGTATGCGATCTTCGCCGTGCTGTCCGGCGTGGTCGTGTATCTGGGAGTCCGCGAAACCGCCGGCCGCGAACTCGAGGAAATGACCACCGAACTTCCACTGACTGACCGCGGGACGGACGTATGACCATGCGCAGCAACCTGATCATCACCGGCGCCGCCGCGGGCATTGGTCGGGCAACCGCGCTGCTGTGTGCCGAGTACGGCATGGGGCTGACCCTGATCGATCTCCATCGCCAGGCTATCGAGCCGGTTGCTCGCGAGGCACGCGAACGCGGTGCCGGCGACGTACTGTCGATCAGCTGCGACGTGAGTGTCGAGACACAGATCGACGAATCCATCGCCGCCAGCGTAGAACGTCTCGGGCCCCCGACAGGCCTGGTGGCGAGCGCCGGAATCGAGATCAACGCGCCAGCACATCAGCTGAATCTGGTTGACTGGCAACGTACTCTCGATGTGAATCTCACCGGGGCGTTCCTGGTCTGTAAGTACACGCTCGCAGCGATGGTGGGCGATGCGACGAGCGGGGTGGACGCGGGGCGGTCCATCGTCTTGGTGTCCTCACCGGCAGCGCTGGTGGGTTTCGCCGGCGGCGGGAACTCCGCGTATGCAGCCTCCAAGGGCGGTGTGTCGGCCATGACGCGGGCTCTGGCACTGGACTATGCCGACCACGGCATCCGTGTCAACGCCGTAGTCCCCGGCAGCACCGACACCGACCTGCTGTACGCGGGTGTCTCCCCTGCGGACCTACCAGGCAAGCGCGCTGCCATCAGCGCTGCGGCGCGCGAGCAAATACCGCTGCGGCGGCTCGCCGACCCTCGTGAAATCGCGCACGCCATCCACTGGCTGCTGTCCCCACATTCGTCCTACGTCACCGGCTCACACCTGATGTGCGATGGCGGCCTTATGGCCAAGAGCGCCAACACTTTCTAGAAGGGAAACACCTCTATGTCTCATGGAGTCACCACCTGGGTCCTCGTCGACGGTTACATCCCGCCCACCAGCACAGGACCCGAACCGGCGATGACCAGTCACGACACCGTTTGCATTCTCAACACCGGAGATTCCGACGCCGCCGTGGAGCTCACCATCTACTTCAAAGACCGCGAACCGGCCGGGCCCTACCGTCTGCGCGTGGCCGCTCGCCGCACCCACCACCAACGGTTCAACGACCTGTGTGATCCCGAGCCGATGCCCGTTGACGCCGACTTCTCCTGCGTGGTGACCAGTGACCGACCGGTCGTCGTGCAGCAGACCCGACTGGATTCCCGGCAAGCCGAGAATGCGCTGATGACGACGATCGCGTTCCCCATTCACTGAACGCCGAGGCCACGAACAGCCCGGCACCGGTCAACAACATTCGATACCAACAGTTCCCAGCGAAAAGGAGCACCATGACAAGGACAACGCGACTCCTGGTTGCCGTACTGGCCACCCTCGCGCTGGCCGTGACGGCCGCGTGTACATCGTCAAACCAGGCCGGTACGAACGACGGACAGCCGAGCACGCTGACAAAGATCCTGAGCACCAAGAAGATCACCATCGGAGTCTTCGCCGACGCGCCGCCCTACGGCGTCATGACCAGCACCGGCCAATACGAGGGATTCGACATCGATCGGGCTAAGGCCCTGGCCAAATCCCTCAATGCCGAAGTCGACTTCGTCGGCACCACCAACGCCAGCCGCATCCCCATGCTCGAAACCGGGAAGGTCGATGTCGTCATCGCTGCGCTGACCAATCTCGATGAGCGAGCCCAGGTGGTGGCCCTCACGCGTCCATACGCCACCGAAGGCCAACTGGTTGTTGTGCCGACCGACAGCCCGATTCGCAGCTACGCCGATCTGGCCGGGCGCACCGTGGCCGCAACACGCGGCAGCGTCCCGGCGACGATCTTGGCCGCCCAGTTCCCCGAGGCGAAGGCAACCCTGTTCGAAGCCGTCGCCGACTCCATCCAAGCCCTTCGAAGCGGAAAGGTCGACGCCTTGATGGAAAGCACCTCCGTGGTTGCCGACATCCGTAAGAGCCAGGGCGACGCGGTCCGCGTCCTCGACGCGCCCGCACTGGCACCGTCGTTGGTCTCGTTCGGCGCCAAGATGGGCGACCAGATCTGGCTGAATTACCTGAACAACTTCATCATGAACTACAACATCAGCCAGCCCGCCAACGATTCTTACCAAAAGTGGCTCGGGATGGACCTCCCCGACCTGATCAAGTAGACAGGAGCACCGTCGAAGAACGCCTCGGATACCCTATGCAGCTCTACTACGGCGATCTCCTCCCGTACACCAGTGCACTCTTGCGCGGTCTGGGCATCAGCGTGGTCATCAGCGCCGCCGCCACACTCATCGGCGCAACCCTGGGCATTCTCGTCTACGCAGCCCGGCAAGTCTCCTGGCGCCCCTTGCGGTGGATGGCCGCGGGATACATCGAAATCATCCGAAACACACCTCTACTGCTGCAGTTGTATCTCATCTATTTTGCGCTGCCGCAGGTTGGAATCAATTTCAATCCGATCACGGCTGGAGTGATTGCACTCAGTATCAACAATTCTGGGTACATGGCCGAAATCTATCGGGCGGGTTTTCGGTCCGTGCCCAACGGCCTCACCGAAGCCGCCGCCGCCCTCGGCATCAGCAGTCGGGACACCTTCTGGCGAGTACTGCTACCACCAGCTCTACGAAATGTACTGCCCGCCATCACTAATCAGACCATTCTGTTGTTCCTTGCTTCGTCGATCACCTCTGTGGTGGCCGTACCAGACCTCACGCACGTCATGATGGGCATCACCTCGACCACGTTCCGCACCATCGAGGCCTTCACTGTCGGCGGACTGCTCTACTTCTCTGTTGCGTTCATCATGGCCGCGCTGTCCCGGCTGATCGAAACGCGCTTCATCAAGTGGAAGGTGGCGTGATGTTCCAGGAACTCAATGCCGATCACCTGTCCCTCATCTGGCGGGGCGCTGTCGTCACGGTCCAGATCTGTTTACTGTCAGTTCTTTTCGGCGGGATCGGCGGGACGGCAATCGGTCTGATGAGCACCGGACCGGTAAAGCTGCTACGTTGGATCGCGGCAATCTACGTCGCGTTGATCCGCGGCATACCAGTGCTGCTCGTCATCTTCTTCGTCTACTTCGGTCTGCCCCTGCTCAATCCCGGCAGCAGTCTGCCCGAGTACTGGGCAGCCGTAATTGCGTTATCCGTCTTCGCCGCCGCGTACATCGCCGAACTGGTCCGCGGCAGCATTCAGGCCGTGCCCCGCGGCCAGTTCGAGGCAGCCCAGGCGCTGGGCATGTCGTACGCGCAACAGATGCGCTGGGTCGTGGTACCACAGGCGGCGCGCATCATCATTCCCCCGGGCGTCGGGTTTCTCGTCGTACTGATCAAAGACAGCTCGCTGGTTGCCGTGATCGGGCTTGTCGAACTGACACGCGCCGGCAACGTCGTCAGCTCGCTCACCGCCGATCCAATCCTGACCTATCTGATCGTCGGCCTGTTCTACTTCGTGATCTGTTTCGCGCTGTCGACGGCAGCACGCTGGTACGAGCAACGCCTTGGCATACACGCTGCGCCCCCCGAGATCACCGATGCACTCGCCCTGACCACAGGAGCAAAATCTCAATGAACAAACCAATTGTGGCTGTCACAGACCTACGCCTGAGCTTCGGTAAAACCGAAGTCTTGCATGGTGTTTCATGGACCGTCTCCGAGGGAGAAGTGGTCTGCATCATTGGCGCCTCGGGATCCGGCAAGAGCACACTGCTGCGTTGCATCAACGGCTTGGAGCGACCGTCGGCGGGAACCGTGGTAGTCAATGGCCACACCTTGACAGCGAACGAGACCTCAGCTGATCTGGCCACGGTCCGCCGCGAGGTCGGCATGGTGTTTCAACACTTCAACCTCTTTCCCCACATGACCGTTATCGACAACATCACTCTTGCTCCGCGCCGAGTGCTGCACCGCCCCAAACAGGAAGCCGAAGACCGCGCCCGCGATCTGCTTGATCGGGTAGGGCTCACCGAGAAGGCAAAGGTGTATCCCGATTCCCTCTCCGGCGGTCAAGCGCAGCGAGTGGCGATCGCACGAGCCCTGGCGATGGATCCGGCGATCATGTTGTTCGACGAACCGACGTCGGCGCTCGATCCCGAGATCGTCGGCGAAGTACTTGCCGTGATGAAGGGTCTGGCCGCCGATGGAATGACGATGGTCGTCGTCACACACGAGATGGGATTCGCCCGTGAGGTCGCCGATCGCGTCGTGTACATGGATGCCGGCACGATCATCGAGATCGGCTCTCCCGTCGAGGTATTCAGCGATCCGAAACAGGACCGAACCCGCACCTTCCTCAGCAAGGTGCTCTGAGGTGTTCGCTGTGGACACCCTGCTTGTGGGCGGCGAGATCGTCGATGGCACCGGAAGCCAGCGGCGGCGCTGCGATGTCGGTCTCTCAGGGGATCGCATCGCCTACATCGGCCTGTCCGATGACGTGACCGCTCGGCAGACGCTGGACTGTCGCGACATGATCGTCACTCCCGGGCTGATCGACCCACACAGTCACAGCGACTGGTCAGTACTGGGCAACGCCGACGCGATGAGCACCATCCACCAAGGAGTGACAACCGAGGTCGTCGGCAACTGTGGCGTGACCTACGCACCGCTCAGTGAGCACGACGTCGCCGGCGCATGCGCCTCACTGCGTTCGATGGGGTACGAGGGCCCCGTGGACTGGCGGAGCTTCCCAGACCTGCTCACCCGAGTGCATTCGGCCGGCACGGCGCAGAATCTCATGTGGTTCGTCGGTCATACGGCCATCCGGGCCGCGGCCCACGGCCGCGCGGAAAGCGCGGGAATCGACGAAGAACGCGAACGCATCCGCCTGCTCGAAGAGGCGATGGACGCCGGGGCGATCGGACTGTCCAGCGGTTTGGAGTACGGATCTGGCCGATTCTCCCGTACCGAGGAACTCGCGCAGCTGGCCCGCGTCGTCGGCCGGCGACATGGCATGTATGCCAGTCATATTCGCAACCGCGACCACGGTCTCGGTGCCGCGGTCGACGAGTTCTTCAGCATCGTCAACGCCGCGCAGGTTCGTGCGCAGCTATCGCACCTCAACGTGCGCCACAACACCGGCGCGCAACCCGGTGCGTGGGAGCGCGCGGTCGAAGACGTGATGAAACAGCGCCGCAGCGGGACCGACGTCTTGGCCGATATGACCCCCTACCCGCATGGCATCGGGTTGGCGGCGGGACTGCTGCCGGACTGGCTGGCTGACCGGCCTGCCGCCGAGGCCGCCGCGCTGTTGAACGATCCCGAGATTCGGCAGCGCGTCCGCCAGGACAGCGACAGATACTGGCGGTTCGTACATGCGGGACAGTGGGATCGAGTCCGGCTCGGGGTGAGCGCCACCCACCCGCACTGGCAGGGGCTGACCTTTCCCGAGATCGCATGTCAGCAGGGTCAAGACGAATGGGACTGCCTCTTCGACGTCTTGGCCGCCGCAGGTGCCGATCTCGGTGGCGTACAGCTCATGGGCGAACTGTTCACCGCCGAGCATGTCGCCGAGGCGGTGGGCCACGATCACTTCCTGCTCGGTGTCGATGCGTTCACCACCCGCCACGACGGCCCGCTCGCCGCTCGCACGCGCCACCCGCTCTTTTTCTACGGACATACCCATTACCTGGCGCACCACGTTCCCGCAGGCACCCTCAGTCTGGAAGAGTCCGTACACAAAATGACCGGAATGGTTGCCGAGCACTTCGGTATTCGCGGGCGCGGGCGTCTCGTCGTCGGCGCTCACGCCGACGTCGTGGTGTTCGATCCGGCCATCCTCGACCGAACAGACACCTGGAAAGTGCCGCAGGGATACGCCGACGCAGCTCGCCACGTCTGGGTCAACGGCACCCCAGTCGTCAGCGACGCAGTCCGCACCCCGCACCGGCCGGGACGTCAACTAACGCAACACAACTGAACACATCGACAACCCTTCGAAGGAGCACATCGTAGTGAACATCGTCCGTATCGAGACTTGCGGATTGCGGGGAGCCACACCGGAGGGCGGCTGGTCCAACGAACTCAAGCCCGATGACGTCGTACACACCCTGGTCGCCGTCCACACTGACACCGGGCTGATCGGTGTGGGAAGCGCATTCACCTCACAGGCACTCGTGGACGCCGCCCTTGATCTGCTGCGCCCACAACTGATCGGCGAGAACGCTCTCGAGGTGGAGCGGATCACCGAAACGCTGCACCAGAGCGCATTTTGGATGGGACGCGGCGGCGCCTTGACACACGCCACCAGCGCCCTCGACATCGCCTTGTGGGACGTGGCCGGCCAAGCGCTGGGACAACCGGCAGGAAGACTTCTGGGCGGACGGCACCGCGAACGCGTGCGCCCATACGCATCGGTGCTGATGGACGAAGAGCCGACGATGACCGACAACCTCACCCTCCTCGTCGATGCCGGATTCACCGCATTCAAGATCGGGTGGTGGAAGTTCGGGCGCGTCGACCGTGCCACCGACGAGCGCACGGTCGCGGCCGCGCGCAAGGCCGTCGGTGAGCATCTGTTGGCGGTCGACGCAGGAGGTTCGGAGGCGTTCTTCCCCGGCGATTTGTCGTGGGCGAAACGCACCGCCGACATGCTGGCCGACTATGACGTCGCATGGTTTGAAGAGGCTCTGCCACCCGATGACGTCGACGGCTTCTCTCGGTTGCGGGCGTACTCGAAGGTACCGATCAGCGGCGGGGAGGTCCTGACCCGCAGGCAGTCCTTTGCACCGTACCTGCGGGCCGGCGCCTTCGACATCGTGCAACCGGACACCACCAAGGGTGGCGGTCTGAGCGAGTCTCGCCGAATCGGCTGGGCCGCGCAGGACCACGGGGTCCGGCTCATTCCGCACGGCTGGAACACCGCTATCGGGTTGGCCGCGGACCTGCAGCTGGCTTCGGCTCTGTCAGGGACAGACCTTGTCGAGTACAAGACCGGCTCGGCCTACATCGACGGTCTCGTCAGCGGCGGCTGGGCCTTGGGTGCCGACGGCATGCTCGCGGTGCCCGCAGGCCCGGGATTGGGCGTTGAGCTCGACAGCGCCGCTCTTGGCCGCTACGGCACCAACCCCACTTTTGCCGATGCCCGGTGATGAGGAACGTGACAACGAGAGCGACGACATCCGGCGCTTCGACGTCGTCACCGTCGGCGAAAGCCTGGGGTTACTCACCGTGGAACGCCCTGGGCGTCTGCACAACGGAGCGGCAACCCGCCTCGGCTTCGGAGGCGCCGAGAGCAACGTCGCGATCGGCATCGCGCGTCTGGGCGGTCGCGCGGCATGGATAGGGCGCCTGGGCGCCGACGCCATCGGCGAACTCATCGTGCGGGAGCTGCGCGCCGAGAACGTCGCGCCCTACGCCGTCCACGATGCCGACCACGCGACATCGCTGATGCTCAAACAGCATCCGCAACCCAGGACCAGCCACATCACCTACTACCGGCGGGATCAAGCTGGCAGCCATCTCAATCCCGCCGATCTTCCACCCGATGTCATCGAGAGTGCCAGCATCCTGCACGTAACCGGCATCTCTGCTGCGCTCGGCGAACAACCGAGGGCAACGATCCACGCCGCCATCGACCGTGCCCGCGCGACCGGCACCCTGGTCTCTTTCGACGTCAATCACCGTCAAACACTGTGGCGGGACCCCGGCGAGGCCGCCCCGGCCTACCGCGATCTGCTGAGCCGAGCCGACATCGTCTTCGCCGGTGAAGGCGAGGCCGAACTGGTCACCGGCGAGTCCGAACCGGGAGCCGCCCTGGGGGGACTGCTGGGTTTTGGAGCGCAGTGCGCCGTGCTCAAACGCGGAGCAAACGGCGCGATCGCGGGCAGCGCCGACGGAAGGTTCGAATCGGCGAGCGCCCTGACCGTGCCCGTCGTCGATACCGTCGGTGCCGGCGACGCCTTCGTCGCCGGGTGGCTCGTCGCCGCGGCCCGCTCCTCGCCACTGTCTAGCTGTCTGCAGACCGCGATCTCATGCGGGGCTTGGGCATGCACGAATGACGGTGATTGGGAGGGCGCCCCGACCAGCGATGACTTGGTTCGGCTGGCCGACGTCGGCGCAGATCCTGTCACTCGTTGAGCGATGGGTTCGGCGCTCGCGCCTACGCCACCCAATAGGCCTGCGCCTTGATGGCTTTGCGCGGGATCGCGAAATCCTCGCGCAGCACCTTGGCGATGGCGCGGGTGGTCCGGTTGTCGGACGCCACCCAGCCGAAGTGATCGGGTGCGTCGAAAGCCGCCGAGCGAACCGCCTCGACGAGGGATTCGCCGTCGTTTTTGCGGTCCACCCAGACGATCCCGGCGTCCCGCGCGACCGGCAAGTGCCGGTCGTCGTCGTGCGCCGCCTCCAGGAACACCCGGGCCGGGGCGTCACCGATGGCCGCCAGCAACGTGTTGATCGCAGGTAGGGACGCGGTGTCGCCGACGATGACGTAGCCGACGGGGTCGGGCGTCGGCAGAGAAAAACTACTGCCGAGCACCGTGACGTCGAGGATGTCGCCCGGCTGCGCGTTGGTCGCCCACCTCGCGGCGATGCCGTCGTGGATGGCGAAGTCGATGTCGACGGTGCGTGCGGCGGCGTCGGGATTGACCAGCGTGTAGCCGCGCTGGTGGGCAGTATTGCCATCGGGGAACCAACCGCGTACCCACATTGTCGGATGCACGTGACGCTCGGTCAGTAGCCTTCCGGAGTCGAAGTGCAGCCGCAGGTAGTGCGGGCCGATCTCGGTGCGGCCGGTGACAGTCAGCGCGTAGTCACCACCACGCCACAACTTGACCAGCGCACCCGGTAATCCGCGGGACGGTTTCTGTTCGGTCATAAAAGTTAGGTTACCCTAACCAGCCTACGAAGGGCGGACTCTCGTGAACCGGTGCAGCAGCCACGCCAACGGCACGGTGAGCACCATCGTCGCGACGAACAACGCCCCGGCCGAACCGGTGTACACCGGTTGGTGCAAGACCTTAATCATCGCGATCTCCATCACCACCAGATGGATCAGGAAAATCTCGTAGGAGATCTCGCCGAGCCACACCATCGGCCGGGTCGCGAGCAATCGCGCGTACCAACCGTGGTCCCCCAGGGCCAGGGGCGCGATCAGCAGGGTGGCGATGAACGCATAGAACCCCGCCTTCACCAACGCCTCCGAGGCGGCATAGGGCGAGGTGGTCGGCTCACCGGCCAGCGGTGTCGACACGATGAAGTAACTGACCAACGCCACCGGGAGCGTGACCAGGGCGTAGCCGCGGACGCCCATCGCCTGCAGCACCGCCAGCAGCATCCCGCCGAGAAACCACAGCAGATACGTCGGCAACCACAACCGCGCACCGTCGGGCAGCCACGAGGTCCAGTGCACCAACACAATCCAGGCGGGCGTGATCAGGGCGAGCGCGGCCATCCCGGCGAGCAGCAGCAGCGGCCGCCAGCGCCGACGGCACAACACCACCAGCAGCACATAGGCCAGCAGCGGCAGCGCCACATAGAACGACGCCTCGACAGCCAGGCTCCACATCTGCGTAAGCCCTTGGTGGATAAAGGAGTACATGTAGTTGTCGGTGTAGATCTGCGTCAGCGTGATATTGCGCAGGAGCCCGATCCAGGTATGCCCGGGATTGGGCTCCGCGATCCGGAAGTGATAGATCACGTAACACGCCAGCACCGTCACGACATACGGGGGCATGATGCGGCGGAAGCGGTGCCAAGCGTAGCGGCGGACCGACGGCGCGGGCCTGCCGGTGGCGGCGGCCTGCACCCACGGCCGAAAGAGCAGAAAGCCCGAGAGCACGAAGAACATCGGCACGCCGATCTCCAAGCGCGAGTAGAGAAGTCCGATGTACCCGTGGGTGTACTTACCGGTGGTGTACGCGGCGTGGGTGGCGACGACGAGCGTTGCGGCCACCGCGCGGACCCCGGTGAGCGAGCTGACACGGTCCTTGGCGGACACCTGCTCGAGTCCGCCCTGGGCATCCTCCGCCTTGGCCAGCGTCATTTACTTGGTGTAGGGCTTCTTCGGCTTCTTTCCCGGCTTGGTGCCCCGTTGGAACTGCGGGCGGGCCGGCGAACCGTCGAGCTGCAAGTTGATCAGGATGCCCTGAATGCGGGTCTTCTCAAGGGATTTGATGGTCTGTGGCGACAGCTTCTCCGGCAGCTCGACCAGCGAGTGGTCGGGCCGGATGGTGATGTGCCCGAAATCGCTGCGATGCAGGCCGCCTTCGTTGGCGATGGCACCGACGATGGCGCCCGGCATCACCTTGTGCCGCTTCCCCACATCGATGCGGTAGGTGGCGAAGCCCTCACCCGGGCGCCGCGTTGGGCGCTCCGGCCGATCGGGCCGGTCACCCCGGTCTTCGAAGCTGCGTTGGTGCGGCGGCGGTTCCGGCGCCATCAGGAACGCTTCGCCATCGCGGGACTGTGCCGCGAGCGCGGCGGCGATATCGACCAACGGTACGTCGTTCTCGCGCTCGTAGTCCTCGATCATCCGGCGGAACAGCTCAACACCCGGCGCTCCGAGCGCATCGGTGATCGAGTCGCGAAACTTCGAGACCCGCTGGGCGTTGACATCATCGACGCTCGGTAGCTGTGCCTCGGTGAGCTTCAGCCGTGTGGCCTTCTCAATTGCCTTGAGCATGTGACGTTCCCGCGGCGAGACGAACAGCAGCGCCTTGCCGGACCGACCCGCTCGACCGGTTCGGCCGATGCGGTGCACATAGGACTCGGTGTCATGCGGGATGTCGTAGTTCAGCACATGGGAGATGCGCTCGACGTCCAGACCGCGGGCGGCGACGTCGGTGGCGACGAGGATGTCGATCGACCCGTCCTTGAGCGAGGCGATGGTGCGCTCACGCATGGACTGGTTGATATCGCCGTTGATGGCGGCCGCGGAGAAACCGCGCGACCGCAGCCGTTCGGCCACGTCTTCGGTGGCCTGCTTGGTCCGGACGAACACGATCATCGCCTCGAACTCTTCGACTTCGAGGAACCGCGTCAGCGCATCCATCTTGCGGGGACCAGCGACTTGGATATAGCTCTGTGTGATGTTCTCCGCCGTAGCGGTTTTCGACTCCACCGCCACTTCGACGGCGTCGTGCAGGTATTTCGTGGTGATCTTGCGGATCGCGCCGGGCATGGTCGCGGAGAACAACGCGACCTGCTTGTACTCCGGGGTGTCGCGCAGGATGCGTTCGACATCCTCCGCGAAGCCCATCTGCAGCATCTCGTCGGCCTCGTCGAGCACCAGATAGTCCAGCCGCGTCAGATCGAGCGTGCCCCGTTCGAGGTGGTCGATGACGCGACCCGGGGTGCCGACGACGATCTGCGCGCCGCGTTTGAGACCGGCCAGCTGCACGACATAGGACTGCCCGCCGTAGATCGGCAACACGTTGATCCGCGGCAGCTTGGCGCCGTAGCGGCCGAACGCCTCGGCGACCTGCAATGCCAGCTCCCGGGTGGGCGCCAGCACCAGCGCCTGAGTGGCTTTGCTGGTGGTGTCGATCTTGGACAGGATCGGGATGGCGAACGCGGCGGTCTTACCCGTTCCGGTCTGCGCGAGTCCGACGACGTCGGAGCCCGCCATCAGGGCCGGGATGGTGGCCGCCTGGATCGCCGACGGGGACTCGTAGCCCAGATCGGAGACAGCCTGCAGCACCTGAGGATGGATGTTCAGGTCGGCGAACGTCACTTCGGGCGGCGTCGCGGTGTCGGGTTGGTCCGAATCGGGAGAAGTCATAGCCGCCACAGTCTAATCCCCGAACCCGGCTATGCCTGACCAGCGCATCCATTCAATACCGGTAGCCTGCCCGGTGTGTTCGCGATGACCGCTCGGCGGGTGACCGGTGCCACTGGTGCGCTGGCAGTGGTGGTCGGCCTCGCGGCGTGCGGCTCGGGCGATTCGACGGTCTCCAAAACACCGGAGGCCAGTACGCCCGCTGCCCTGAGCCCGGCCGCGACCCCGTCGCCAACCGCCGAAGCAGCGCCTCCCCCGGCTCCCGCGCCCACCGAGCCACCGGCACCCGACCCGTGCGCCGTCAACCTCACCGCCCCTGCGATCGCCAAGGCCGTGTCCGACCTCCCCCGCGATCCACGCAGCCAGCAGGGCTGGAGCCCCGAACCGATCGCGGGCAACTACAACGAGTGCGCGCCGCTGTCAGCGGTCATCATCAGGGCCAACACCAACGCCGACAACCCCAACACCCGTGCCGTCCTGTTCCACCTCGGCAAGTACATCCCGTCCGGGGTGCCGGACACCTTCGGGTTCAACGGGATCGATACCTCCCAGAGCACCGGTGACACCATCGCTCTGAAGTACTCCAGCGGCATCGGCCTGGACAGCGTGGTCAAGTTTCACTGGAACGGCAACGGGGTTGAGCTGATCGCCAACACGCCCGGCTGATCACAGACACCCAGTTCGGCAGGGTCCGCCCTGTCGGACGGGCGCCCTACAGTGGCTGCTGTGTTCGTGACGGGGACCGGCAACGTGATCTACAGCGCGTCCGATCTTGCCGCGGCCGCCCGCTGTGAATACGCCCTCCTGCGGGCCTTCGACGCCAAACTGGGTCGCGGTCCGGCGGCGTCCGCCGAAGACGAACTGCTGACCCGCACCGCCGCGCTCGGCGACGAACACGAAAGCCGCGCGCTCGCCGACCTACATGCACAGCTCGGCGGCGACATCACCACCATCGGCAGGCCGCCGTACACCGACGCCGGGCTGAGCGCGGCCGCCCAGCAGACCATGCGGGCGGTGCGCGACGGCGCACCGGCCATCTACCAGGCCGCGATGTTCGACGGCCGGTTCGCCGGATTCGCCGATTTCCTGATCCTTGAGGACGGCCGCTACCGGGTCGTCGACACCAAGCTCGCCCGGTCCGCGAAGGTGGAGGCGCTGCTGCAGCTCGCCGCCTATGCCCAGGCGCTGACCGAAGCAGGCATCCCCGTCGCGGCCGATGCCGAGCTGATCTTCGGTAACGGCACCGTCGCGCGCTACCGACTCGACGAGCTGATCCCCGCCTATCTTCCGCGCCGCGCCGCACTGCAGCGTCTGCTCGATGAGCACCACGCAGGCAAAGCTGCAGTGCGCTGGGAGGACGAGGGCGTTCGAGCGTGCTTCCGCTGCCCGGAATGCACCGCCAACGTCCGCGAACACGATGACCTGGTGCTGGTCGCCGGTATGCGGGTGACCCAACGGGCCCGGTTGATCGACGCGGGTATCACCACGGTGCATGAGCTCGCCGACTACAGCGGCGGCGTCGCGGAACTGTCCACTCGGACGGTGACCGCACTGAGCGCGCAGGCGCGCCTGCAGGTCGCCGACCGAGAGGACGGCAAACCGCCGTATGAGGTGATCGCCCCGCAACCGTTGATGGTGCTGCCGGAACCGAACAAGGGCGATCTGTTCTTCGACTTCGAGGGCGACCCGCTGTGGACGCTCGACGGCCGAGAGTGGGGTCTGGAGTATCTCTGGGGCGTGCTGGCTCTGACCGGAAATGCCGGCTCCCCGGCGGCTACCGACGAGTTCCACCCGTTCTGGGCGCACGACCGCGCCAGCGAGCGACAGGCACTGGCCGATTTCCTGAACATGGTCCGCAAGCGGCTCAAGCGCTACCCCGGTATGCACGTCTATCACTACGCCGCCTACGAGAAGAGCACCCTGCTACGGCTGGCCGGCCGCTACGGGGTGGGCGAAAAAGACGTCGACGACATGCTTCGCAACGGCACCCTGGTCGACCTCTATCCGTTGGTGCGCAAGAGCATTCGAGTGGGCGCCCCGAACTACAGCATCAAATCGCTGGAGCCGCTCTACATGGGCAACGAATTGCGCAGCGGCGAAGTGACCACCGCGACCGACTCGATCACCCAGTACGCTCGGTACTGCGCCCTGCGCGACGGCGGAGAACTCGATGAGGCGGCCGACGTGCTCAAGGAGATCGAGGACTACAACCGGTACGACTGCCGCTCGACGCGCCGCCTGCGGGACTGGCTGATGGCCCGCGCCATTGAATGTGGTGTGCCGCCGCGCGGTCCGCAGGTCCTGCGTGCAGGCACCGGCGACGAGGTAGCCGACACCAGCGACCAGCTCGATCGCACACTGCTGAAGTTCGCCGGCGACGGCGTGGAGCAGCGCACCGCCGAACAGTCCGCGGTCGCGCTGATCGCTGCAGCCCGGGGGTTCCACAAACGGGAGGACAAACCGTTCTGGTGGAGCCACTTCGACCGGATCAACAACCCGGTTGACGAATGGGCGGACAACAGTGACGTTTTCATCGCCGAGCGGGCCGAGGTCATCAACGACTGGCATCAGCCACCCCGGGCCAGAAAGCTGCAGCGCCACGTCCGGCTGACCGGTGAGCTCGCCAACGGTGACCTGTCCAGGGAGATGTACGCGCTGTACGATCCGCCCGCGCCCGCCGTTCTCGCCGAGGACCCGGACCGCCGAGCGTTCGGTTCGGTAACGGTCAGCGACTACGACAACCCCGAGGCGCCCACCGAGATCGTGATCGTCGAGAAGCAATCCGCAGAAGGGGTTTTCGACCAGTTGCCGTTCGCCCTGACACCGGGGCCGCCGATCAACACCAGGCCGCTGCAGGAATCCATTGCCGATACTGCCGCCGCCGTCGCCACCGAGCTGCCGAAGCTGCCCGTCGATGCGGTGACCGACATCCTGTTACGCCGCCCGCCACGGCTGACCACGCCGGGCCCGCTGCCCCGAAGCGGGGTTGTTGCCACCGACATCACCGAGGCGCTGCTGGCTCTTGATTCGTCCTACGTCGCCGTGCACGGCCCGCCGGGCACCGGTAAGACCTTCACCTCGGCCAAGGTCATCGAGAAACTCGTCAACGAACACCACTGGCGGATCGGTGTGGTGGCGCAATCACACGCCGTGGTCGAAAACCTGTTCTGCGATGTCCTCAAGGCCGGCGTCGACGGCCAGCGCATCGCCAAGAAGCTCAACACCGTCAACGCCGGCTGGACCGATGTCGACAACGCCGGGTTCGCCGGCTTCATCACTGACCATGACGGCTGCGTGGTCGGCGGCACCGGGTGGGACTTCGCCAACGCCAACAAGATTCCGCGGCTGGCGCTCGACCTACTGGTCATCGAAGAGGCCGGCCAGTACAGCCTGGCCAACACCATCGCGGTGGCGCCCGCGGCCCGTAACCTGTTGCTGCTGGGCGATCCGCAGCAGTTGCCTCAGGTCAGCCAAGGCACCCACCCGGAGCCGG
This sequence comes from Mycolicibacterium komossense, assembly GCF_025822605.1. Classification (GTDB taxonomy): domain Bacteria; phylum Actinomycetota; class Actinomycetes; order Mycobacteriales; family Mycobacteriaceae; genus Mycobacterium; species Mycobacterium komossense. The sequence continues at coordinate 144,096 of NZ_JACKTY010000047.1, forward strand.
TCGACACCTCGGCGCTGGGCTGGCTGGTCGACGGCGCCCACACCCTGCCGCCACAACTCGGCTACTTCTTGGAGCGCTCCTACCGCATGCACCCGGCAGTATGCGCGGCAGTCTCGCGGCTGTCCTACGACAACCGTCTGCTCTCTCACGAGGAGGTCACTGCGGCGCGCCGCGTCCACGGCTATCCGGCGGGTGTGCACGTGATGACAGTGCCGCACAACGGAAACTCGACCGACAGCCCGGAGGAGGCCGGCGCAATCGTCACCGAAATCGAGCGGCTTCTGAGGCTGGACTGGACCGACGAGAACGGCACCCGGCGCCTCGATGCCAGCGACGTCATGGTGGTCACGCCCTACAACGCACAGGTCGTGACGCTGCGGCAGCATCTCGACGCGGCCGGCCTGGCCGCCGTTGCGGCTGGGACCGTGGACAAGTTCCAGGGCCAACAGGCGTCGGTGGTCTTCATTTCGATGACCGCGTCCTCCGCCGACGATGTCCCGCGTGGAATATCGTTCCTACTCAACAGGAATCGACTCAATGTCGCCGCCAGCCGGGCGAAGTATGCCGCCGTCATCGTGCGATCACCGTTGCTGACCGAATACCTGCCCAGCACCCCGAACGGCCTGATCGACCTCGGCGCGTTCCTGTCGCTGTCCGATACCGCGATGGTGCCGTCAGGCTAATCGTGTCCCGACGACGAATGCCGCCCGCTGGGGGCATCGTCGGGATCTTCCCGATAGTGCCTGGCCCGTCTACCGGCCTCGGGCGACGGTGCGTCAGGTAGTTCGTGCCGGGGCGCGCGGGCCTCCGAGCGGAACTCCCCTCCCCCGTACTCCCGTTGTCGCTCAAAGAGATCCGCGAAGCTATCCGACCAGGTGTCGATGCTGTTGGCCAGGCGCGCGAAGCCGTCCACTGCGGCATCGGGCGCCGGATCAGGAACCGGGCGCAAGGCTTCCGGTTCATCCACGTGAAACCCGTTGTGTGCGAATCCGATCGGCTCTACCACCGGTGGGCGTTGCCCGGCGCCGGTGGCGTTGTCGTCGTCATCGAGCAGGGAATGCCAGGCCTCGACCGGCGCACTGTGCCAGGCCTCCGCGGGGGCCGGCCGCGGGTGTTCGGCGCGGGTCGGCAGCGGCGCGGTGTCACCATCGCCGAAGGGCATATCCGGCTCGGGATCGTCCACGACTTCGACGTCGAGCACCGATTCGGGCCCCGACTCACCGACGATGGCGAATTCGACATAGCCGTCGTCGTCATAGTCGTCGTCATAGTCATAGCCGCTGCCATAGTCGACATCCTCGACGTGGCCGTCCACGAATTCCTCGGCAGGTCGCTCGCCGTCGCTGCGCCAGAAAGGGCTGTCAGTGGACATCTCGTCGCGCACGATCGGGATGATCTCGGTGCTGTCATCGTCGAAGCGGGTGAGTGCCGACCGGTTCACCGCGCGGGCGGGAGTGACTTTGACAGGTTTCTTGTCGAAGCCCAAGAGGAAGAGCGCCGCGATGATCCCGAAGAGGGCGATGAACGCCGGCAGCAGCATCGACTGGGACAGGGCTGCCGAGAACGGTTGGTGCAGAAACGGGGGCAGTTGCTCGATCGAACCTTCGCCCGAGGGCCTGGACTGGCCGCCGGGCATTTCGGCACTGATCCGCGATGTCATGAATGCCGCCATCCCGGCGCTGCCCAGTACCGACCCGACCTGCCTGGTGGCGTTGAAGACCCCGGAGCCGGCCCCTGCCAGCTGCGATGGCAGATGGCGGGTGGCGGTCGCCGCCAGCGGCGCGAAAATAAACGCCATTCCCAGGCCTGTCGCCGCCAGCGGAAGAACCAGCCGCCAGATCGGCGTCGTCGGCGTCATCTCGATCGACAGCCACGTCAACGCGATGGCAAGAATCGAGAAGCCGAAGCCGATGATGGGCCGGGGGTGCGCCCGGTCGACCAATTTGCCGACAAACGGCGCCGGCACACCGCTGGCGATGGCCATCGGTGCGGTCAGCAACGCCGACTGCGTGGGGGTGAGCCCGCACACCGCCTGGGCGTAGAACATCAGCGGCACGATCAACGCGACGATCGCGAACCCGATGACCGCGGTCCCGATGTTCGCCAGGGTGAAATTGCGGTCGCGGAAGATCCGCAACGGAATCAGCGGCTCACGCTTGTTGACGGCCTGCCAGTAGACGAACCCCGCCATCACCACGACACCGCCGACGATCAGCGCCCAGATCCACAGCGCCCAGCCGTGCGACTGGCCTTCCTGTAGACCGAACACCACCAGGAACATGGCGATCCCCGACAGCACCACGCCCAGCCAGTCGAAGTGGTGTTTGTTGGTCGGCAGGACCGGGATCAGCCAGACGGCCAACCCGAGCCCGATGACACCGATCGGCACGTTGACGAAGAAGATCCACTGCCAGCCGAGATGGTCGACGAGCACGCCGCCGGCCAGCGGCCCGACCAACGTCGCGACACCGGCAGTAGCTCCCCAGACACTCATCGCGACGCCACGGCGCTCGGGCGGGAAGATCCGGGTGATCGTCGACAGGGTCTGCGGAGTGAGCAACGCGGCGCCGATGCCCTGGACGACGCGGGCCGCGATCAGGGTCTCGATCGAACCGGACAAGCCGCACCACAGCGATGCCAAAGTGAACACCGCCAACCCGACGATGTAGAGGTTCTTCGGTCCGTAGCGGTCGCCGAGTCGACCGGCCACCAGCAGCGGAACCGCGTACGCCAACAGATACGCACTGGTCACCCAGATGATCGCGTCGTAGTCGGTCTGCAGCTTGACCATAATCGTCGGATTGGCCACCGACACGATCGTCGAGTCGACCAGGATCATGAAGAAGCCGACCAGCATGGCCCAGAGCGCGTTCCACGGATTCACGGGCGTCGCGCCACCCGAATCGGCTACCGGTGGTTTCCGCGCCGTTCGGGTAGCGGGTTTCGGCTCCGGTTTCCGCGCCGGAGGGCCGGAACCGGACTTCTTCACCTGATTACGGGGTGCGGCCTGGGCCGGCTTACGCCTGGGCCCCGTCATATCGCCATCTCGTTCCCGCCTCCTGGGATGGTGTCCAGTCGCCGGGCATGTTGCCATTCCAAGCTGTTGGACCACCCAGCCGGGGCCGCGATTCCGGGCGATCTGACCCAACCGGCCTGTTGCGGCCGACGATACGGACTCACCTTCAGAGCCACAAGCTCACGGAACCTCGGGCGAGCAATTACGCGGTCTCAGCGAGCACGCTGTCGCCGTCCTCGACATCGACCGACGTCGAGGACCGTGCCGACAGCAGCAGCACCAACGCGATGGCGACGCTGACCGTCATCACCAAGGCCAGCGCGCTTTCGTCGTTGCCGAGCACCCCGACCAGCGGTGCGACGACCGCACCGAGGCTGAACTGCGCCGCCCCGAGCAGAGCCGCCGCGGTTCCCGCCGCGTCCTGATGACGCGCGAGCGCGATCGCGGGCGCATTGGGGATGACAAAGCCCATGGCGCCCAGGATCACCCAGACCGGGGTCAGGAACCCGTACAGCCCACCGGTGTGCGTTTGGGTGATGGCGATGAACACCACTCCCCCCAGCAGGGACAGCATCAGCGCCCAGAACACGATCCGCTGAGGCGAGAACCACTTGAGCAACACGACGTTGAACTGCGTCGCACCGATCAGTGCGATCGCGCCGGCGCTGAACAGCAGCGCGAACGCCTGCTGGTTGAGCCCGTAATGTCCCTGCAGGACGAAGGCGGCGCCCGCGATATAGGCGAACAATCCGGACATCCCGAGGGCGCCGACCAGCACCAGGGTCATGAACTTCACATCGCGCAGCAGTTCCCCGTAGGTGCTGACGATGCCGCGCACCCGCAGCGGGCGCCGATGCGCCGGCGGCAGCGTTTCGGGTAGCGCCAGCGCCGCCATCACCAGCAGCAATCCGGCCAGCACAACCAGGACGCCGAATACCCAGTGCCAGGAGAGTTTCAGCAGCACCACAGCTCCGAGCGACGGGGCCAACACCGGTACCACTCCCAGGACCAACATCAGCCGCGATAGCACAGCGGCCGCGGCCGACTCGGCATACAGATCGCCGACGACGGCAACGGCGACCACCATCCCCGCCGCCGCTCCCATGCCTTGCAGGCCTCTGGCGATGCTCAGCAGCTCGATATTGGGCGCCGCCAGGCACAGCAACGAGGCGACCATGTGCAGCACGATCCCGGCCATCAACGGCCTGCGTCGGCCCAACGAATCCGACAGCGGGCCGACCACCAGTTGGCCGATCGCCAGTCCGGCGAGTGTGCCGGTCAGCGTCAGCTGCGCCACCGAAGACGTCACCGACAGGTCGTCGGCGATCTTCGGCAACGCAGGTAGGTACATATCGATGGTCAACGGCCCCAGCGCCAGCAACGCGCCCAACACCACGGTCATCTTCGTTCGACTCGGGACGCCTTGTTCGAGCACGTCCGCCGTGTCGTGGGCAGCCTTGTTCGCTGCCGGTGAACCCGCCATGCCTCAGGTCAGCACGGTTGGCCCCGAAATTCTTCCCGAGCACGCAGACCGTGACCGGAGTCACTGGGCGGGCACTCAAGAAGACCATCGTTCGTTGCCGTTTCGCTAGCCTGACAAAGGCACGCCAGTCCCAGGGGAGGCACATATGAGCGTCGGACGATCCAAGAACACCAACACTCCGGCCAAGCTGCCCGCTGACACTCTTACCGCTGGGCCCCTTTCCGCGGCGGGCCAGGAAGATCCCGGCGCCGCCGCCCGGCTGCTGTCTCATGTCATCGAGACCGGGTCACGCGTGCAGGCCCCGGCGATCAAGGCCTACGTCGACCGGTTGCGCGCCGCGAATCCGCAGGCGACGCCCGCGGAGATCGTCGGCAAGCTGCAGAAGCACTACCTCGCCGCGGTGATGGCCAGCGGCGCGGCGGTCGGTTCGGCCGCACTCTTTCCCGGTATCGGCACGCTGGTAGCACTATCCGCCGCCGCCGGTGAGACCGTCGTCTTCCTCGAAGCCACCGCGGTGTTCGTCCTGGCCGTGGCCGAGGTGCACGGAATCCCGGCTGCGCACCGCGAACGGCGCCGCGCCTTGGTGCTGGCGGTGCTCGTCGGCGAGGACGGAAAACGTGCGGTGGCCGATCTCGTCGGTCCCGGCCGTACCACCGGCGCGTGGCTGAGCGAAGGCGCAGCGACACTGCCGCTACCTGCGCTGACGCAGCTCAATTCGCGGCTGCTGAAGTACTTCATGAAGAAGTACGCGGTCAGAAAGGGCGCGTTGGCGTTCGGCAAGCTCCTGCCCGCGGGCATCGGCGCGGTGATCGGCGGCGGCGGTAACCGATTGATCGGCAAGAAGATCATCAAGAACGCTGCGACGGCATTCGGGCCGCCGCCGGGCCGCTGGCCGAGCAGCCTGCACGTGCTGCCGGTCATAGAGAGCCCCAGTAGTCCGTCTGACCCGCAGCACACGCGATAGCCTGGTACCGCGGAAATGTCGGGGAACCGCCAGGCATCAGGAACTTAGACCCGGCGCCGGAAATGTGGCAAGCAGCCGCAGTGGACAGCTTGCCTGAGACAACAGAACACGAATTGAGGCGAGTAGCTGCCGTGAGCAGTACAAGTTCACCATTCGGCCAGAACGAATGGCTGGTCGAGGAGATGTACCAGAAGTTCCGGGAAGACCCTTCTTCGGTAGACCCGAGCTGGCATGAGTTTCTGGTCGACTACAACCCCGAGTCCGTCACCGACGCGCCCACGGGCTCCAACGGGCAGACCGCCACGGTGACCAAGAGCGCACCGCCCGCGCCGGCCGCCGCGGCTGGGCCCTCTTCGAAGCCCTCTTCGAAGCCCTCCCCCAAGCCTGCGCCCGCGCCGGCGAAATCCGCACCGCCGGCCAAGACCCCGCCGACCAGCAATGGCGCCTCCACTTCGGTCTCGGCCCCACCAGCCGCCGCCAAGGCCGCCCCGACACCCGCTGCCAAGCCCGCGTCGGATAACGCCTCCGGGGCGGATGAGAACCAGATCCTGCGCGGCGCCTCGGCAGCCGTAGTCCGCAACATGGATGCTTCGCTGACCGTGCCGACGGCGACCAGCGTGCGGGCCATCCCGGCCAAACTGATGATCGACAACCGCGTCGTCATCAACAACCATCTCAAGCGCACCCGCGGCGGCAAGATCTCGTTCACCCACCTGCTCGGGTACGCGATCGTCCAGGCCGTCAAGGCGTTCCCGAACATGAACCGGCACTTCGCCGAAATCGACGGGAAGCCGAACGCCGTCACGCCGGCGCATACCAATCTGGGCCTGGCTATCGACCTGCAGGGCAAAAACGGCCAGCGCTCCCTGGTGGTCGCCGCCATCAAGAACTGCGAGACGATGGCGTTCGGGCAGTTCATCGCCGCTTACGAGGACATCGTGCGGCGCGCGCGCGACGGCAAGCTCACTGCCGAGGATTTCGCGGGTGTCACTATCTCGCTGACCAACCCCGGCACGCTGGGCACTGTGCACTCCGTGCCGCGGCTGATGTCGGGCCAGGGCGCGATCATCGGCGCCGGCGCCATGGAGTACCCAGCCGAATTCCAGGGCGCCAGCGAGGAGCGGATCGCCGAGATCGGGATCGGGAAGCTGATCACGCTCACCTCGACCTACGACCACCGCATCATTCAGGGCGCAGAGTCGGGCGATTTCCTGCGTACCATCCACAACTCGCTGCTGTCCGACGACTTCTGGGACGAGATCTTCCGCGAGCTCGGCATCCCCTACGAGCCAATCCGTTGGCGCACAGACAATCCCGACTCGATCCACGACAAGAATGCGCGCGTCATCGAGTTGATCGCCGCATATCGCAACCGCGGTCACCTGATGAGCGACACCGATCCGCTGCGGCTGCAGCAGGACCGGTTCCGCAGCCACCCAGATCTCGACGTGCTCACCCATGGCCTGACGCTGTGGGATCTGGACCGCGAGTTCAAGGTCGACGGTTTCGCCGGCGCGCAGCACAAGAAGCTGCGCGATGTGCTCTCAGTTCTGCGCGACGCGTACTGCCGCCACGTGGGCGTCGAGTACACCCACATCCTCGAACCCGAGCAGCAAGCCTGGCTGCAGGAGCGGGTGGAGACCAAACACGTCAAACCCACTGTGGCCCAGCAGAAGTACATCCTGAGCCGGCTCAATGCCGCCGAGGCGTTCGAGACGTTCCTGCAGACCAAATACGTTGGGCAGAAACGATTCTCGCTCGAAGGTGCCGAAGCCGTCATTCCGATGATGGACGCGATGATCGACCAGTGCGCCGATCACGCGCTCGACGAGGTCGTCATCGGTATGCCGCACCGCGGCCGGCTCAACGTGCTGGCCAACATCGTCGGCAAGCCGTACTCGCAGATCTTCAGCGAGTTCGAGGGCAATCTGAACCCGTCGCAGGCGCACGGCTCCGGTGACGTCAAATACCACCTCGGTGCCACCGGCAATTACATCCAGATGTTCGGCGACAACGACATTCAGGTATCCCTGACAGCCAACCCGTCACACTTGGAGGCTGTCGACCCCGTGCTGGAGGGCCTGGTCCGGGCCAAGCAGGATCTGCTCGACAAGGGTGACACCCCCGAGGGCTACACCGTGGTGCCGCTGATGCTGCACGGCGACGCCGCCTTCGCCGGCCAGGGCGTGGTCGCCGAGACACTGAACCTCGCGCTGCTGCGCGGGTACCGCACCGGCGGCACGATCCACATGATCGTCAACAACCAAGTCGGGTTCACCACCTCGCCGGAGCATTCACGGTCTTCGGAGTACTGCACCGACGTGGCGAAAATGATCGGCGCGCCGATCTTCCACGTCAACGGCGACGATCCCGAAGCCTGCGTCTGGGTGGCCCGCCTGGCGGTGGACTTCCGGCAGAAGTTCCACAAGGACGTCGTCATCGACATGTTGTGCTATCGCCGCCGCGGGCACAACGAAGGCGACGACCCATCGATGACCCAACCGGCCATGTACGACGTCATCGACCACAAGCGCGGCGTCCGCAAGACCTACACCGAGGCCCTGATCGGTCGTGGTGACATCTCGATGAAAGAGGCCGAGGACGCCCTGCGTGATTACCAGGGCCAGCTCGAACGCGTCTTCAACGAGGTCCGCGACCTGGAGAAGCACGAGATCGAGCCCAGCGAGTCGGTGGAGTCCGATCAGGTGATCCCGGCCAAACTGACCACCGCGGTGGACAAGTCACTGCTGGCCCGCATCGGTGACGCCCATCTGGCGGTGCCGGAGGGTTTCACCGTGCATCCGCGGGTCAAGCCGGTGCTGGAGAAGCGCCGCGAGATGGCCTACGAGGGCAAGGTCGACTGGGCGTTCGGCGAGCTGCTGGCGCTGGGAACCCTTGTCGCCGAAGGCAAGTTGATCCGGTTCTCCGGTCAGGACACCCGTCGCGGCACGTTCACGCAGCGGCACTCGGTGATCATCGACCGCAAGACCGGCGAGGAGTTCACGCCGCTGCAACTGCTCGCGGTCAGTGAAGACGGCACCCCCACCGGCGGCAAGTTCCTGGTGTACGACTCCGCACTGTCGGAGTACGCCGCCGTCGGCTTCGAATACGGCTACTCGGTGGGCAACCCAGAAGCAATGGTGTTATGGGAAGCCCAGTTCGGCGATTTCGTCAATGGCGCGCAGTCGATCATCGACGAGTTCATCAGCTCCGGTGAGGCCAAGTGGGGTCAGCTCTCCGACGTGGTGCTCCTACTCCCGCACGGACACGAAGGCCAGGGCCCCGACCACACCTCGGGTCGAATCGAACGCTTCCTGCAGCTGTGCGCGGAAGGCTCGATGACGGTCGCGGTGCCGTCGACACCGGCGAACTACTTCCACCTGTTGCGGCGCCACGCACTCGACGGTATCCATCGCCCGCTGGTGGTGTTCACGCCGAAGTCGATGCTGCGCAACAAGGCCGCGGTCAGCGACGTGAAGGACTTCACCGAGCAGAAGTTCCGGTCGGTACTCGAGGAGCCCACCTACGAGGACGGGATCGGCGACCGCGAGAAGGTGACACGGATCCTGCTGACCAGCGGCAAGATCTACTACGACATCGTGGCCCGCAAAGCCAAGGACAAGCGCGACGATGTGGCGATCCTGCGCATCGAGCAGCTCTACCCGATACCCAACAAGCGGCTCCGCAAGGCGATCGAGCAATACCCGAACGCCAAGGAGTTCTTCTGGGTGCAGGAGGAGCCGGCCAACCAGGGTGCGTGGCCGTTCTTCGGGCTGATGTTGCCCGAGAAGTTGCCGGAGCTGCTGACCGGCATCAAGCGGATCTCGCGGCGCGCGATGTCAGCGCCATCGTCGGGTTCGTCGAAGGTGCATGCCGTCGAGCAGCAGGAAATCCTCGACGAGGCTTTCGGTTAGTTGTGATTTCGGCGTGTTCCCCATCGATCAGCGGTCGGGAACACGCCGAAATCCCTAAAGACCCCGATACCGGCGGTACTGGCTAAGCTCTGCACAAGTCAACAGCGACAGAGGGAGTGTGTGCATGGAAGGCTTCGCCGGCAAGGTCGCCGTCGTGACGGGCGCTGGATCGGGCATCGGGCAGGCACTGGCCATCGAGCTGGGCCGCTCCGGAGCCAAACTCGCGATCAGCGACGTCGACACCGAAGGCCTGGCCGCCACCGAGGAGCAGCTCAAGGCGATCGGCGTGCCGGTCAAGGCCGACCGCCTCGACGTCACCGAGCGCGAAGCCTTTCTGCTCTACGCCGACGAGGTCAAAGCGCATTTCGGCAAGGTCAACCAGATCTACAACAACGCCGGTATCGCCTTCACCGGTGATGTCGAGGTCAGCTCGTTCAAAGACATCGAACGCGTGATGGACGTCGACTTCTGGGGGGTCGTCAACGGGACCAAAGCCTTCCTGCCGCATCTGATCGCCTCCGGCGACGGCCACGTCATCAATGTCTCCAGCCTGTTCGGCATCTTTTCCGTGCCCGGCCAGTCCGCCTACAACGCGGCCAAGTTCGCGGTTCGCGGCTTCACCGAGGCCCTGCGACAGGAAATGCTGCACAGCAAGCACCGCGTGTCTGTGACCACGGTGCATCCGGGCGGGATCAAGACCGCAATCGCCCGCAACGCCACCGCCGCCGAGGGGCTAGACCCCAAGGAGCTGGCCAAGATGTTCGACAAGAAGCTGGCCAACACCACCCCGGAGCGGGCCGCGAAGATCATCCTCGAGGCGGTCCGCAAGAAGAAGGCCCGCGTGCTGGTCGGCCCCGACGCCAAGGCACTGGACATCATCGTCCGGATCACCGGTTCCGGGTATCAGCGACTGTTCGCATCGGCCATGGCCAAGGCACTGCCCGGGGGACACTGACTCCAGCGCTGTACTGATTGTCCAGCTGCTCGTCCCTCGCTCTGCATCGGTCGCCGAGCTACCGCCCCAGCGGGTTGTCTGCCAGCCAGCCCTCGGCGGCCGCCTGCGGATCAGTACCCTCGGCGACCTGCTGGCGCATCCGTTTCAGAGCCGCGGTGTCCAGCACACCGGCCACCTCGTTGACGGCAAGCACCTGGCGGGCAGTCAGCTCGTTGCGGCGATACAGCGGCACTACGTTCTCCGCTTGGATCAGCGCCGGCTTCGCGTCGGTGAGGACCAGCACATCGCCCGGCACCCCTGGATCGGCCGTCGTGGTCCAGGCTGCGTTGATCTGCTTGGCCCGCAGCGCGTTGAACAGTGCCGCATCATCGGGAAATTCGCGGGGGGCCGGCAGGGTGCACTTCCCCACCCTGGCCGGAGTTCGGGCACCCTTGACCGCGCCGACGGTCAACTCCGCGCAATGGTTCACCAGCGTCGTCAGATCACGGCCACCCCACGCCGCCGCCGTGGTCTCGGTCAGGGCGACGGCGGGTTTGTCCTCGGCCGCGGTGGTGTAATCGCCCACCGACACCCCTTCGGGCAGGGTGCCGACCATGGCCTTGTAGACCTTCTCGTCGGAGGTGTCCGAGGAACCGGGAGCGAAACCGTGCAGCAGCTGTCCGGTGAGGCCGGGGACCACGCTGACCTGACCGGAGTCCAGGCCGGCCAGCGGGTCCGACAACGTCTCGACATGCGCGGGGGTGCCGTAGGAGCGCAGCGCCGCGGCGTAGACATTGGCCAGCAGTTGTGACTGCGGGTCCGGACTCGCACCGACCGCCATCGAGGGGCCTTTGACGGAGTTGTCCCCGCAGGCCGCGAGCAGCGCCAGCAGCAGCACGAGTGCGAGCCGGCCGGCCGGCTTCACACGGCCGGCAGGGGGCCTGGTTCTAGTGCTCGGCAACCTGCGACGCCTCGGCTACCGCTGCGGCGACCGCCAGTGCGACCCGCGGATCCAGCGGGCTCGGCACGATGTGATCGACCGCCAGTTCGTCACCGACGACGGAGAAGATCGCTTCTGCCGCAGCAACTTTCATGCGCTCTGTGATCCGGCGCGCTCCCGCGTCCAGCGCCCCGCGAAACACGCCGGGAAAAGCCAGCACATTGTTGATCTGATTCGGAAAGTCGCTGCGCCCGGTGGCCACCACAGCGGCGTACTTCCTGGCGACATCCGGGTGAATTTCCGGATCGGGGTTCGACATCGCGAAGACGATCCCATTGGGGGCCATCGTGGCGATCAGCTCCTCGGGCACCAGCCCGGCCGAAACCCCCATGAAGACGTCGGCCCCCGCGAGGGCCTCGGCCATCCCGCCCGTCAGTCCGTGAATGTTGGTGCGCTGAGCCAGTTCGGCCTTGAACGGGTTGAGGTCGTCGCGGCCCGTGTGCACAATGCCCTTCGAGTCCAGCACGGTGATATCGGCGATACCCGCGGCCAGCAGGATGTTGGCGCAGGCAACGCCGGCCGCGCCGGCGCCCGAGATGACGATGCGCAGCGACGTCATCTCCCGGTCGAGCACCTTCGTCGCGCCCAGCAGCGCTGCCAGCACCACGATCGCGGTGCCGTGCTGATCGTCGTGCATCACCGGGCAGTCCAGCGCCTCGATCACCCGGCGCTCGATCTCGAAGCAGCGCGGCGCCGAGATATCCTCCAGGTTGACCGCACCGAACGTCGGACGCAGCCGGATCAATGTCTCGACGATCTCGTCAGGATCGTTGGTGGCCAACACAATCGGGATGGAATCCAACCCACCGAAAGTCTTGAACAGGGCGCTCTTGCCTTCCATCACGGGCAACGACGCGGCCGGTCCGATATCACCGAGGCCGAGCACGGCGCTGCCGTCGCTCACGACGACCACCAGGCGGTTGGCCCAGGTGTAGCGCTCGGCGAGAGACAGATCGCCGGCGATAGCGCGACTGACCTGTGCAACGCCCGGGGTGTAGGCGATCGACAGGGCGCGCTGCGTATCCAGCGGCGAGCTCAGCTGCACCGACAGCTTCCCGCCTTCGTGGGCTTTGAAGATTTCCTCGTCGTCGATGACGAGGTGAGAAGTACTCACCGATTCTGCCACGGCGTCAGGGTACTTCACCCGACAGTCGTAACGGGGCTGGTTAGCTCCTGTGAGAACCACCCTCATCCCAACTCACGCGTAGCATTCTCTGGGGCCCAACGGGGCCCGAAGCCCGTGTAGGGAGGTGCCACCGTGCCATCGTTTCGCGCACTACCGCCATCGCTGATCAACCCCAGCCGGGCCAAGCCTGATACCACTGTCGACGCCAAACGCATCCATGTGCCGGTCGCCCGGGCGATGGTCGACTGCGGGGTCTACGTCGACGGGGCCAGACTGCCGGGTAAGTACACCCACGCGGCCGCGCAGGAGAAGACCCGCGAGATGTGCGCAGACGGCAGGGAGGCCTTCGTCTGGATCGGCCTGCACGAACCCGACGATCACCAGATGCACGCTGTCGCAGATGTTTTCGGGTTGCACCCGTTGGCGGTAGAGGATGCGGTGCACGCCCATCAGCGGCCCAAACTCGAGCGATACGACGACACCCTGTTCATGGTGCTCAAGACGGTGAACTACGTGCCACACGAGTCGGTGGCGCTGGCCCGTGAGATCGTCGAGACCGGCGAGATCATGATCTTCGTGGGACCGCAGTTCGTGGTCACCGTCCGCCACGGCGACCACAGCGGGCTCGCCAGCGTACGCAAGGCGATGGACCACGACCCCGAGCATCTGCTGCTCGGCCCGTACGCGGTCATGCACGCCATCGCCGACCACGTAGTGGACCACTACGTGGAGGTCACCGGGCTGATGGAGCAGGATATCGATTCCATCGAGGAGAACGCGTTCTCCTCGGAGAACGAAACCGATATCGACCACATCTACCTCCTCAAACGCGAAGTCGTCGAGCTCAAAAGGGCGGTCAACCCGCTGTCGGTGGCACTGGGACGCATCTCCGCCGATCACAAGGATCTGGTCAGCAAGGAAGTCCTGCGCTACCTGCGCGACGTACTGGACCACGCAACGGCGGCCGCCGACCAGATCACCACCTACGACGAGATGCTCAGCTCACTGGTGCAGGCCGCGCTGGCCAAGGTCGGCATGCAGCAGAACACCGACATGCGCAAGATCTCGGCCTGGGTGGCCATCGCGGCCGTGCCGACGATGATCGCCGGCATCTACGGGATGAACTTCGAGCACATGCCGGAACTGTCGTGGACGTACGGCTACCCGGCGGTTCTGCTGTTGATGGCCTCCGTGTGCGGCTTCCTGTATCGCAACTTCCGCAAGAATCACTGGCTCTAGACGGCCACGGAAGCACAAAACCTGCACGCCAAGGGCCTGGGGCTACCTGCCGATCGGCCCCGACGGGCTGGTGACTAGCTGACAACTCGGGATTCCATATACCTTTGGGCGTAACCACCGAACGTTGCCCTGGCAACCGCACCGAGTGGACATGGGATATTCAGGGGAGGGTCCAGTGACCAACTTGCCAGGTGGTGGGCGCGAGTTCGGAGGTTCGAACCCGATCGGTCCGGACAACTCCCCACCTCCTTCCGGCGCCGGGGGGTGGCAACCACCGCCCAGCGGTGGCGGTTGGCCCCCCGCGCCAGCTAACTGGCAGCAGCCCGCACCGCCCGCCCAGCCCGGCCCGCCTCCTGCGCCAGGCGCGTGGCAGGGGCCTCCGCCTGTCGGCCCGCCCGCGGGTTGGCCGCCTGCTGGGCCCGGCCCTGCCCCCGGCGGCTGGCCGCCAGGTCCACCACCGCGGGGGCGCAGCCGCAGGCCGCTGATCATCACCATCGTCGCCGGCGTCGCGGTGCTCGTCGTCGTCGGCATCGTCTTGGCGGTGACGCTGACCGGCAGCGGCGGCGGCCCTGGTGCCGGGTCCGCGGGCGACACGGTCAAGGGCTATCTCGAGGCGCTGGCCAAGGGCGATGCCGAGACGGCGCTGTCCTACAGCGACGATCAGCCAGCGTCGAAAGAATTCCTGACCGACGACATTCTCAAGCAGCAGATCGCCAAGTGGCCCATCACGAATATCCGCATCCTCAACGACGACGGCAATGCGAGCTCCCTCGGGATGGCGCAGGTGCACGTCGCGGCGAACTTCGGCGACAAAACCTCCGACGCCACGCTGCAACTCAAGCGCAGCAACAATCGGTGGCGCCTGGACAGTGCGGCCCTCAAGTTGCAGCCCTCCCCCGGGATCGGCTCCGAAGCGGCGGCCACCACCATGACGTTCTTCGGCAAACCGGTCGGCGACGGCACCACCTATGTGTTCCCCGGCTGGATCGATGTGGGCAGCAGCAACCCCTACGTGGAGGTGAAGGCGCAGCCGCTGCTGCTGGACTCCCTGACGTCCTACACCCCATGGGTGCAGGCGGATTTCAGCATCAACGACGCAGGCAACAAAGCTGTCATGGATGCGATCGCCGACGTGTACGCGTCATGCCAGAAGTCCAATCAGCTCTCGCCGCCGCCACCGTGCCCGGAGTCGATCAGGAACAGTGACGGCAGCCTGGTCGACGGCACGATCAGTTGGGGCGTGGCCGACCTGAGTCAGGTCAAACTGCAGTCATTCGACCCCTACCACCTGACGATGATGTTCTTCGGCAAAGTCACCATCCCCCTCGGCGCGAGGGACACCTCAGGAAGCCAGACCACCGGATCGTTGAGCCCGTTCGTCACTGGAACCGCCGACCTGACGAAGACCCCGCCGGCGCTGGACTTCCAGAACTGATTTTGAGACTCAATTCGACCCTGCCGCAACACTATTCGCTGGTACCACCAACTTGAGAGGTGTGCGATGACGACCGCACGCGTACAACCCGATCACCAGATGATGACCGAGGCGCAGCGCATCGTCGCAGCGATAGCGCAATCGTTCGCCACCAAAGTGGTCGGCCAGGACAACCTCCGCGAGTCGCTGCTGATCGGAATGCTGGCCGGTGGCCACATCCTGCTCGAAAGCGTCCCCGGCCTGGCCAAGACCACCGCTGCTCGCGTGTTGGCCGACTCCGTGCAGGGCCGATTCCAGCGCATCCAGTGCACCCCCGACCTGCTGCCCAGCGATATCGTCGGCACCCAGATCTATGAGGCCGCAACGAATTCGTTTGCCACCCAACTCGGCCCGGTACACGCCAACATCGTCTTGCTCGACGAGATCAACCGTTCCAGCGCCAAGACGCAAAGCGCGATGCTGGAGGCGATGGAGGAACGTCAGACCACCATCGCCGGGGTTATGCACGCGCTCCCTGAGCCGTTTCTGGTGATTGCCACCCAGAACCCGGTGGACCAGGAAGGCACCTACCCGCTCTCCGAGGCCCAAACCGACCGGTTCATGCTGAAGGAGATCCTGCGTTACCCCACCGCGAAAGAAGAGGTGGAGGTGCTGTTCCGGATCGACGCCGGCGTCTACGACAAGACAAACCCGACCCGGCCCGTCGTCGGGCTCGAAGACATCCGTCGGCTCCAGCAGATCGTGGCCGGGGTGCACATGGACCCGGTCCTGATGCAGTACGCCAGCGAGATCGTCGCCGCCACTCGCGCACCCGCGCAATACCTTTCGCCGCAGCTGGCCCGGCTCGTGGAATATGGCGCCAGTCCTCGGGCCACCATCGCGTTCATGCGCTCCGCGCGCGCACTGGCGCTGCTGTCGGGCCGCAACCACGTCGTTCCCGACGACATCGCCAATTTGGCACACCGGGTCCTTCGGCACCGCCTTATTCTTGGGTTCGAAGCCGCTTCCGCCCGCGTGACATCAGAGAACATCATCGACGCCGTCCTACACTCCGTGCGCATTCCCTGACGCCATGGGCATGCACCTCAACCGGGCCAAGATGTATTTCGGCACCGACACCCGCGGCTTTCTCGAAGGCGGCCGCTACTCGCTGTTGCACACGCGCAGTCTGGAATTCGACGATCTGCGCCCCTATGTGCCAGGCGACGACATACGCGATATCGACTGGAAGGCATCGGCGCGCTCGGGCACCGAGTCGGTGTTGATCAAGCGTTTCGTGTCCGAGAAGCACCACAAGATCCTGCTGGTGGCCGATGCAGGTCGGAACATGGCCGCGCTGGCGCCCTCGGGTGAGGTCAAACGCGATATCGCGTTGCACGTGATGGGCGCACTCGGGTTGGTCACGCTGCGCCGCTCCGACGAACTCGGCCTGGCCTACGGGGACGGCCGCTCGTGTGCGAACATCCCGGTTCGCCGCGGAGAGACCCACATCGAATCGTTGCTGGACCGGTTCTACACCCACACGCTGAGTCGTCCGGGCGCATCGGACATCGTCAACCAATTGCACTACGTGGCAACGGGTTACAAGAGACGGATGCTGATCATCGTGGTCTCGGACGAACCCGACCTCGACGAAGGCCTGCCCGATGCGCTCGACGCGCTCACCGGCCGCCACGATCTGATGTGGGTGATGATCTCCGACATGCCGGCCGTCGGCTCCGCCGAGGGTGAGCTGGACGGTTTCGACGTCGCGACGGGCCGGTTCGTCCTCAACGGCGCGACCCTGGGTGCCAGGGTGATCGCCGACTACCGCGCAGCCGAGAATGCCCGGCTGACTCGACTCGATGCGTTCCTGACCGAACGGGCGATCCCGTACACCCGCATCAACGCCAGCTCCGAGATCCGCGATCGGCTGATGACGCTGACCGAGGAGTTCGCGCATGCCAACTGATCTGCTGCGCTACCTGGCCGGTCCTACCGGTTACTCGCCATGGTGGTGGTTGGTCGCCGGTCTGCTCATGGTCATCCTGGTCGGCTGGTATGCCGGGGTGGCGATCTGGACGCTGCCGCCGATCATGCTGCGGTCCAACCGATTACTCGGCGGCCTGCACCGTCGGTTGGTGGCCCGCCGTTTCACCCGGTCGGTGCGGGCCACCACCGCCGCCTACCGGTCCGGGGCGCTGTCACCGGCCCAGGCGGCCACCGCCTACACCCGCACACTGCGCAGTTTCCTGACGGTCGCCACCGGTCGACGACCGCATTACATGCGGGTGGCGGATCTTGCCAACAGCCCGCTGGCGCCGGCGGCGCCACTGGTGGCGGCGTTGAACGATATTCGATTCAACGCCGTGGCACCGAGCGCGCCCGGCGATGTAGAGCGCCTCGCCGCCGCCGTGGAAGGGGCGATCGCGCAATGGATTTGAGATGGTGGCCGCTGGGTCTCGCCGGTGTGCTGATAGTTCTGGTGGTGATCGCGGTGGCGCTGTGGCTGCCGCTGCCACCGGCGGCACGGATGCTGCGGCCACTGGCCCACGTCAAACGGCTCACCGAGCTGCCGTCCTACCGACGGGTCGCGGCGCTGCAGTTCTGGTCCTCGATCGTCACCATCGTCTTGCTGGTCGTCCTGTTCGGCGCGACCATCTTCACCTCGTCGCGGCCAGTCGGATTTGCCTCTGCCACCCGCAACTTCGATGCCCTTCACCCCGAGGACGTCATGGTGTGTGTCGGTGAACCGGTCACCGACGCCACCACTGCGGGGTTCTTGAACTACTACACCGAGCAGATCAAGTCCTACCGCACACAGCGGATCGGACTGACGTCCCCGACGCTGCGGGTGGTGCCACTGACCCGCGACTACGTCTATGCGGGGCAGAAGTTCGCCGACTACGCCAAGCTGGCCGGTCTGAAGCGGGACCTCGACGCGAAAAAGCAGATCTCCGACGCCGACGTGACGACGCTCAACAACGGCATCGACGCCTTCTCACGGTCCATCGACTACACCGACTATGCCCAGTCCACCGAGGACGTCCTGGCGCTGTGCATGGCCGGATTTCCCTCCTTCGAAGACAAGAGCACCCGTCGGCGCGCGTTGATCTACCTGGGGTACACCGACTTCCGGGGCAGTGGTGAACAACGGCCGTCGCTGTTCTCCACTCAGCAGATCAAGGATATGGCCACCAAGGCCGGGATCCAGATCAACGGCATCGCCCGCACCGACGTGGTGGGCGCCGAGCACGCAAACGACTCCCTCGCTTCGATCGCCGCCACCACCGGTGGCACCTTCAGCGTCTACAACCCGGCAGGTACCGCGGCCGGCGACGGCACCGACCCCACCCTCGCGGGCCTGCTGGACAAGATCAATGCCAGCCCGCCCAGTGTGGTGCTGCCCAGCGGGACCATGCTCACCCAACGCACCTGGGATTACCCCAATCTCCCACTGACCGTGTCGATCATCGTCGCCGCCATCCTGTGCCTGTCCCTGGCGGTGTTGCGGCGATGACCTTCGAACCGATCTTTCCGGTCTGGCTGCTGATCGCCGTGGCAGTCGTACTCATCGGCGTGCGGATGGCCGCCCTGTACCGGGTGCTGGTACGCACCGGCCCTGGGCGCTACCGGCCGGTGGTGCTGCGCTGGAGCGGGCTCACCGTCGCCGTACTGCTGCTGGTCGTTGCCGCTGCACGACCGTCCTTGACCCCGGACACCGGTAACGGCCCCCCACCCCCGACGCCCGCCTCTTCGGCCGCCAACTTCAACGTGTTCTTCGTCATCGACCGGTCCGCCGACGAACGCGTCGAGGACCTGGCGCCACAAACCTCACGCATGGCCGGCATCCGCGACGACATCGCCGCATTGGCCGACCAGTTCCCGCGGGCCCGCTTCGCAATGATCGGGTTCGCCACCAAGGCAGCACAGGACTGGCCCCTGTCCGACGACGTCTGGAGCCTCAAACCACGCGTGGCCGGACTGTCCACCTATACCGAGACACCGTTGGAAGCGATGTATGCCGTCGATTCGGGCGCCGCCCAGAATATCCTGCACGACAAGCTCACTCAGGCCCGCACGGACTTTCCCGGATCGAAGAATCTCGTCTTCTACCTCGGCTCCGGCGCCGGTGGTTCGCGGGCGGACCAGACTCCGTTCGATATCGGCAAGGACCTCATCGCCGGTGGAGCGGTGCTCGGCTACGGCACGCCCGAAGGCGGGCCGATCCCACAGCAGTATGTCGACGGCAACCTGATCTACATGGCCGATCAACAGACCAAGGCGCCGCTCAACTCGTCGATCGACGAAGCCACCCTCAAAGGTATTGCCGACCAGCTCGGGGTGCCCTACTTTCACCGCGACAAGGGACAACCCATAACCCCGGTCATCCCCGCGGTGGACCCCGGCCATCCGGCCGACGACAACCCGGTGGTCGCCAGCCAGACCATCGAACGCACCGAATTGTATTGGCTGTTCACCATTTTGGCCTCCGCATTGATCGCGGTGGAAGTGTTCCTCGGTATCCGCGATGTGCGCCGGGCCCGCAGCACGCAACGGGACGTGGTGGTGTGATGCTGCGTGCCGACCCCCGCCCCTGGCTGCACCGCGCCCGCTGGCGCACCACCCTGTGGTGGCGCAGCGGCTCGATCCGGCAGCGTTTCCGCCGCAAGCTGGTCGTCTTCTCGCTGCCCATCGCGTTGCTGTTGATCGCGGCCACGGTCAAGATCATCACCGTGCTGCTCGTCGGAAGCTCCGCCGTCGACGACTTCGCCCACCACGACATCGACGCCCTGCGCTCCGATCTCGACACCCTCGGCACCTTCAACGTGATCGAGCCACAGAAACTGTCCTTCGCCCAAGGCGACCTCGCGGTGCTCGAAGGCCGCCTCGACGACGCCGAGCACTCCTTCACCACCGCACTCGACGGGGTCGCCGCCGCCGACTCGTGCCCGGTGCGGATCAACCTCGAGCTGGTCCGCGAAACCCAAGGCGATCTGGCCGCCCGCGGCGGCGACAAGGTCGGCGCCGAGCAGCGCTACAACAGTGCCCTCGAGGTGGTCAAAGCAGCACCTCCACAATGCTTCTCCGGCAACACCGATCCCGACCCGGATCGGCGTCACATCCGCGAGGACGCCGCGGCGCGGTTGAAGGCCAAGATCACCTCGCTGCACCAACCGCCGCCACCGCCGTCATCGCTCGCCACCCCCACCCCGACGGCTCCCTCGCCGTCATTGGCGCCGACCACCCTTCCGGCTCCACCACCGCCTGGGGCCGGTGCCCCGCCGACAGCCGCTCCCAGCCCACCCCCACCTCCACCCGGCTCGGGCCCGGGTGACGCACCGGTGTTCGGCCCTGGCGGCGGGGACGGTGGCGGCGGCGGTTCCGGCGCGCTGAACGACGTCGACCCCGACCGCTTGGCCAGTTCGGGCAATAGCCCGGCACCGGGGCACCGGTTGGGTACCGGAACTGGTGATCCACTGGACAGACTTCAGGACGCGCTGGGCAACGCCGACGCCACCGGAGGCAGCCGCGACGCCGGTTGACCTCGCCGACGGGGCTTCTAGCGGGGCTGCCGTGCGGGTCGTTGTGGATCGAGGGTGTCGACACCGTCGGCCTGCCATGTTTCGCGCAGCGCGTCGACTCCTTTGAGACGCACCCAGGCCGCCTCGTTCGCCGAAATAGGGGTGGCAGAAAGGAAAGTCACCGGATCGCGCGGCGGATCGAGAACCAGCTGCGGGAGCTCGCTCTCAGACAACAGCACGGCGGTAAACGGCGAGGGGCTCCACAGCGGCGCACCGAGGTCGATCAAGGCATCGGGCAGCAGCACCACACCGTCCACCGCCGGGGTGGCGGCGAGCAGCGCTACGGTCCGGGCGAGACCCGGTGCCGGGTCTGTGTCTCGAAGGCTAACAACAACTTCCGCGCGAGGACCGAGCAACGGATCGGCAGCCAGGGCCGTCGGGTCGCCCATCGGGTGCCGGGAACACCCCAGCGAAACGTAGTGATAGACGCCGTTCGGGTCGGGCCCGAAACGCAACACCTCGATGCGCTCGACGCCGAGGAACGTGACGCTGGCCGAGTCGGGTTCCTTGTCGATACCGGCACCTGTGAAGTATCCGCGCAGATGTGCGCGGACTTCGGTCAGGACCTGTGTCACTCCGCCACTGGCGGTGGAATGGTCAGATTCACACCGCTATCCGCGTCGAAGATCACCAGTTTGGATGTGTCGAACGCCAGCTGAAGGGGTTGTCCCTTCGCAGCTTTGCTATCCGTCGACACCCGCGCGACGAACTCGTTCTCACTCGAACCGGATTCTGCGGCCAGCTCGGCGAGCTGATCGGATTTGGCGCCGCTGCCGGAAGTGGTGAAGTACACGTACTTGTCGGCGCCGAGGGATTCGATCAGATCCACCGTCACCTCGAACGACAACGCCCTGATGCGGGCGTAACCGTCGAGCAGCGCGGCATCCTCAAGATGCTCGGGCCGGACACCAGCGATGATGCTCTTCGGGGTGGGGTGCTTGGCGATGACGTCGTGCACTTCCTGGGTGAGCGTGACCTCACCGAACGGCAGGTCGATCCCGACATCGGTCAGCGTGGCCGGGAAGAAGTTCATCGCCGGCGAGCCGATGAAACCTGCGACGAACAGATTGGTGGGGCGCTCGTAGAGCTCTTCGGGTGTGCCGATCTGCTGAGCGATGCCCGCACGCATAACCACTACCCGGTCGCCGAGCGTCATCGCCTCGGTCTGGTCGTGGGTGACGTAGATCGTGGTGGTCCCGAGGCGACTCTGCAGCCGGGCGATCTCGCCGCGCATCTGTACCCGCAGCTTGGCGTCGAGGTTCGACAGCGGCTCGTCCATCAGGAATGCCTTGGGGTTGCGGACAATTGCGCGCCCCATCGCCACCCGTTGCCGCTGCCCGCCGGACAGCTGGGCAGGCTTGCGGTCCAGAAAGTCGGTCAGGTCAAGGATTTTCGCGGTGTCCTCGACCTTCTTGGCGATGTCGGCTTTCGGCAACTTCGCCAGTGTCAGCGGGAACGCGATGTTCTGCCGGACCGTCATATGCGGATAGAGGGCGTAGGACTGGAACACCATCGCGATATCGCGGTCCTTGGGCGCCTTCTCGTTGACCCGTTCACCACCGATCTTCAGCTCGCCCGACGAGATGTCCTCCAGTCCGGCGATCATGTTCAACGTGGTGGACTTCCCACACCCGGACGGCCCCACCAGGATGATGAACTCGCCGTCGGCGATGGTCAGCGACAGGTCTTTCACCGCCGTCGCGCCGTCGGGGTAACTCTTGCTGACGTGAGCCAACACAATCTCGGCCATCGCGCTACCCCTTCACTGCGCCGGAGGTCAATCCAGCGACGATGCGCCGCTGGAAGATCAGGACAAAAATCACGATCGGAATGGTGATGACGATAGCGCCGGCGGCGATCGACCCCGTCGGCTCCTCGAATTGCGAACTGCCAGTGAAGTTCGCGATCGCCACCGGAGCCGTGATGGCGGCCTTCGTCGCGGTCAGCGACAACGCCAGCAGCAGGTCGTTCCACGCGAAGATGAACACCAGGATCGCCGCGGTGACGATGCCGGGGGCGGCCAGCGGTGCGATCACCTTGCGGAAGGCCTGCGCCGGGGTGGCACCGTCCATTTTCGCGGCCTTCTCCAGATCCCATGGGATCTCCCGGAAGAACGCCGACAACGTGTAGATCGCCAACGGCAGTGCGAAAGTGATGTACGGAATGATCAGCCCGGGCCAGGTGTCGAACAAGCCTAGGCTGCGCTCGATGTTGAACAACGGTGTCACCAAGGAGATCTGGGGGAACATCGCGATCAGCAGGGCCGCACCGATCAACACCTTCTTGCCGGGGAAGTCCAGCCGCGCCACCGCGTAGGCCGCCATCCCGCCGATCACCACGGCGATCACGGTCGTGATGAGACCGATGCCGATCGAGTTGACCAGCGCCGAGTTGAAAACGTCGCCCTGGAAAATGGCCTTGTAGTTGTCGAAGGTGATCGACTCCGGGATCAGCTTGCCGTCCTTGACCGTCGACGTGGGCTTCAGCGACAGCGACAGGATCCACAGCACCGGGAACAGCGCGTAGACCACCACCAGGAAGTCGACGATCACCCAACCGGTGGCACGCCGCGCTCCGATCCGATCCGACATTGCTATCGCACCTCGTTATCAGAGCCGGGGGCCGCCGCACCGAACAGTTTGACGAAGATGAAGGCGATGATCGCCACGCACAGGAAGACCAGGACGCTGATCGCCGAGCCAAGGCCGATGCTGAATCCCTTGAACAGGTTGTCGTAGCCCAGGATCGACACCGATGCGGTGTTGTTCGATCCACCGGTGAGCACGTAGATGTTGTCGAAGATCCGGAACGCGTCGAGCGTGCGGAACAGCAGCGCCACCAGGATCGCCGGCTTGATCAGCGGCAGGATGATCTTCGTCAACCGACGCCACGCGCCCGCGCCGTCGACCTCCGCCGCCTTGAGCAGATCGTCGGGCACCAGCGCCAGACCGGCCAACAACAGCAGCGCCATGAACGGCGTCGTCTTCCACACCTCGGCCAGTACGACGACGGCCAGTGACGGAATCTGTTGGGTCAGTGGCGCGGTGCCCTCCGGCAGGAGGTTGGCCAGATATCCCGTTCCCGGCGTCCACGCGTAATACCAGCTGTAGGAGGCAGCGACGGTGACGATGCCGTACGGGATCAACACGGCGGTGCGGACCAGGCCCTTGCCGAAGATGGTCCTGTGCATGACCAACGCCAGCGCCATGCCGAGGACGAACTCGATGGCCACGGAGACGATCGTGATAGCCACTGTCACAACGAAAGCGGTCCACCAGTACCGATCGCTCAGCACGGTGATGTAGTTGTCGAGCCCGACGAAGGCGCTGTCGTCCGGGGTGGCCAGGTTGTAACGCTGCAGGCTCAGCCACACCGCGTACCCGATCGGATATGCGGTGACGGCGAGCATCAGGAACACCGCGGGGGCGATGAGCCAGAACGCCAGACGGCGCTCGGATTTGCGATCGTCGGTACGCGACGGCGCAGCGGCCGGAGCGGTCACGGGATCAGCCCCTTCCCGTCGATGGCCTTCTGTACTTGCACGGCGAGCTCGTCGGCCGTCCTCTCGGGGTCGATACCGCTGACGGGCGCCAGGATCGCCGACATCCGGGTCGAGACCGATTGGTATAACGGCGTCGCCGGCCGCACTGCGGCATTGGTCAGCTGTTCGCGGATGATGTCGTACTGCGGGTACTTCGCCTGGAACTGCGGATCGGAGTACAGCGATGTGCGCACCGCGGGCAGACCGCCCTCGATCGAGGTGTACTTCTGGTTCTCCAGATTACGCAGGCACCGGACCGCCTCGAAGGCCTCTGCCTTGTGCTGCGAAGTCTTGGCGACAGCCAGGTTCAGGCCGCCGAGCGTGACCTTCGCCGGCTCACCTTCGCGCACCGCCGGGTAGTGCGCGAATCCGAAGACCTTCTTGCTGGCTTCGTAGGCGGTGTTGAACTGGTTGTCATCGGGTGAGAATGTGCCCGCGTCGTTGATCGAGCTCTTCAGCTCCTCGACCTCGTTGAGCGGCAGGAACGACACCCCGCCCTTCACGGCGTTCTCCAGCATCGACGGCAACACGAACGGCCAGTTGACTTCAAGGGCGGCCTTGCCCTGTTCGAGCGCCAACCGGGCGGTGCCCTCATCGGTCTGGGTGATCGACGGATCGGCACCAGGCGCGGTGGCGACCGCTTTCATGATCGACAACGCTTCGACCGTGGCCGCCCGGTGTTCCGGGGTGTCGGTCAGCGTGACGGACTTGCCGTCGGCGGACAGCACCTGCCCGCCTGCACTTTCCAGCAACGTGTTGAACCAGACCACCAGGCCCTCGTACTGCTTAGCCTGCAGCGCAATCCAACTGGGCTTGCCCTCGGCGTGCAGGCGCGTCGCCTCGGCCACCATCGCATCCCAGGTGGCCGGCGGCTCGTCCATCAAATCTGCCCGATACCAAAGCAATTGCGTGTTCGTGGTGATGGGGGCCGCATAGAGCTTGTCCTGCCACTTGGCCGTTTCTAGCGGGCCAGGCAGCGTATTGGAGGTGGCGTCGGACTCCGCCTGACCCTCCGGGTCATCCGAAAGCGGCACCGCCCAGCCAGCTTCGGCGAACTCCGCGGTCCACACCACGTCGAGCGCCATCACGTCGAGAGTGCGGTCGTTACCGGTCAGCCGGCGAGCGAGCTGAAGGCGTTGGTCGTCAGCGCCCTTGGGCAGGCTGATCTGCTGGATGGTGAACTTGCCGCCCAGTTGTTCGTTGCAGCGCTTGGCGACCGCGGTGAAGGTCGCTGTCTCACTTGCCGGGGTGTAGTAGCTGATGACAAGGCCACCGCTGCTCGCACCGCACGCGGACACCAGGGAGACGGCCGACAGCATCGCCAGCGCGGCAGCCCCCAATCGCCTGGCCCCCGCGCCTCGGCCTCGCCGTGGTGCGCTTGGTGCGACCAACGCTCGATCACCGCCCTCTGGCTCTCCTGACGGGTTTGTCCCGCGCGTGCACCGTAGAGCTATTCGAGCGTGAGATGCAACACTATCGACCGCGCGTCGCCGACTGACCGGGCCGGGCGAACCAGAGCGACTGGCACCAGCGATGACGAGGAGTGGCGCATGTCAGCGCAATCCTGACCTGCGTCAGAGGGTCAAGCGCGCCAACATGTCCCGAGCTTTTTCGGCACCCTGCGGATCGCAGAGCACGTCGTATCGACCGGCCACCAACTGCATCGTCGAGCTGAAATCCCTTGTGCCACGCGCCATCGCGTACGGAACAGCTGAGGTGATCAGACCGAAGAACACGCCGGCGATCAGGCCGGTCAGCAATGCCGACCACGGGTTGGGGCTGAAAAAGCCGAGGACCAGGCCGATGAAGATGCCCAGCCAGGCACCGGTGAGCACACCGCCACCGATCACTTTGGGCCACGACAGCCGGCCCGTGACGCGTTCCACCTGCATCAGGTCGACGCCGACGATCGTCACCTGCTCGACGGGAAACTCTTGATCGGACAGGTAGTCGACCGCCCGCTGCGCCTCCGCGTAAGTCGGATAGGACCCGATCGGCCACCCCTTGGGAGGCGTCGGCAGCGCAACGGGGCCGCGCCGGCCGGGTCGCGTCGCGCCGGGGGTCGGAGCGGGGGTCTGTCCTGGTTGGAAAGGACTGGTCATAGTTCGTCATTCTCCATTCTCTCCGCACCTTTCCGGGCTGTTCCGTGATGTTGGGAGCGCCTTCTACCCGCTCAACGACCAGTCAGGAAAATTGGTGCCCGTAGCTGCGGCTCCCACTCCTCCACCTGCGCATACGCTAGGTTGAAGAACATGATATTTCCCGGCGGCGACTCCGGTGAGACACCGCGCGACGAGCGCAGAAGCGATCAGTCGGACGATCCGCCGCGGGGCACCTACGAGGCACCCCCGATCGAGCACCTGCAGCAGCCCGCTCACGGGACACCGTCGGCGGCGCCGGGTCACGCCGGGCCTGGGTATCCGCCTCCTGGATTTCCGCCACCCACGTATCCCTATCCCCCGCCGCCGTACGCCGGTGGCTATCCCCCGCCGGGATACTCGGGCTACGCCGGATACGGTCCTCCCGGCGCGACCGGCACGAACACCATGGCAATCGGCTCGATGGTGGCCTCGGTCATCGGTCTGCTGTGCGGCATCGGGTCCATCGTCGGGATCGCGCTGGGCTTTGTCGCGCTGAGCCAGATCAAGCAGAGCCGGCAGCAGGGCTACGGCCTGGCGGTGGCGGGCATCGTCGTCGGTGTGGCTTCGCTGATCATCAGTCTCATCTGGATGATCTACGCGGTGCGCTGAGTCCGCCGAGCGCCATGCCCGAACCCGAGCCGGAACCGCCACAACGCGGAATCGAGTACCCGCCGCTGGAGAATGTGCCGCCCGGGGTGGATCCACATGCGCCGGTCGACTACCCCGAGCATCCGTACTACCCGTCGGGATATCCACCGGGCTATGCAGGTCTGCCCCCGCCGGTCTCTTCGGCCCCGTACACACCGGGCGGGTTCCATCCACCGCCCTACCCGGGCCAGTTCCCCGGCGGCTACGACCCGTATCGCCCCGTCGAACCGAGCGGCACCAACGGCAAGGCCATCGCGGCACTGGTCGTCGCCGTGATCGGACTGCCTGCCTGCCTGTGCTTCCTGCCGTCGATCATCGGCATCGTGCTGGGGCTGGTCGCCATGACGGAGACCAAACGAACTGGTCAGCCCGGCTACGGCCTGGCCCTGGCCGGAGTCATCGTCGGCGCGGCCAGCCTGCTGTTCGGGCTCGGCTTCATGCTGACCAGCAGCAGCGGCTGACGCCGATCAGCTCGGCGGGGTGAACGGCTCCGCCTGTCGCGTCATCCCTGCGGCCCTGCCCTTACCGGCTATCACCAACGCCATCTTGCGGCTGGCCTCGTCGATCATCTCGTCGCCGAGCATCACCGCGCCGCGCGCGCCGCCCGCGGCGGAGGTATGCCATTCGTACGCCTCCAGAATCAGCTCGGCATGGTCATAGTCCTGCTGACGTGGGCTATAGATCTCATTACCGGCCGAGATCTGGTCGGGATGGAGCACCCATTTCCCGTCGTAGCCGAGCGCCGCCGACCGTCCCGCCACCTTCCGGAAGGCGTCGGTGTCGCGGACCTTCAGGTAGGGGCCGTCGATGGCCGCAATGCCGTTGGCCCGCGCCGCAATCAGGATCTTCATCAACACATGGTGGTACGCGTCGCCGACGTCGTAACCCTGCGGCTGCTCCCCGACGACCAGTGTGCGCATGTTGAGACTGGCCATCAGGTCGGCAGGTCCCAGCACCAGCGCGTGCACCCGCGGATGCGCGGCGATGGCGTCGACCAGCGTCAGCCCCCTGGCGTCCTCGATCTGCGCGTCGATGCCGATGTGGCCGACCTCCAGCCCACCGGCGAGCTCCAACTGGGCCAGCAGCAGATCGAGCGCCTGCACATGCGCGATGTCGGTCACCTTGGGCAGCACCACGACATCGAGCTGGGCACCTGCGGCCGTCACCACATCGATCACGTCGGCGTGGGTCCACGGCGTGGTCCAGTCGTTGACCCGGACCCCGCGTAGCTGTCCTGCCCAACCCGGCTCGGCGAGCGCGGCGGCCACCGTCGCACGGGCATCGGTCTTGGCATCGGCCGCGACGGCGTCCTCCAGGTCGAGGAAGACCTCGTCGGCGGGAAGCGTCTTGGCTTTCTCGATCATCTTGGGGCTGCTACCAGGTACCGAAAGACAGGTTCGACGGGGTCGATAAGCGGAATTCACTGTTTCACTCCTACCCTTTGAGTCATGTCGTCGATCAACAGGGTGTACGCGGCTCGGCTCGCGGGTCTGGTGGTCCTGGGCCCCGACGGTGAATCGCTCGGCCGCGTGCGTGATGTCGTCGTGAGCATGAGCATCGTCCGTCAGCAGCCCAGGGTCTTGGGCCTGGTCGTCGAATTACTCACGCGCCGAAGAATTTTCGTGCCAATTCTGCGCGTCACCGCCATCGAACCGCACGCCGTGACGTTGATAACGGCCAATGTCTCACTGCGCCGCTTCGCCCAGCGCCCCGGTGAAGTCCTGGTGGTTGGGCAGGTGCTCGACACCCGTGTCCGGGTCAATGACCCCGAACTGCCGCAGCTCCAATCCGTGGATGTCGTCGTCACCGACCTGGGGATCGAACAGATCCGGTCGCGCGACTGGCTCGTCACACGGGTCGCGGTGCGCAGCCACCGTCGGCTCGGCCGGCGGACCAACGTGTACGTCATCGACTGGCAGAACGTCCAGGGACTGACGCCGTCGGCACTGGCGATGCCCGGCCAGGGCGTCGCTCAGCTGCTGCACCAGTTCGAGGAGCAGCGGGCCGTCGAGGTCGCCGACGCGATCCGCGAACTTCCACCCAAGCGCCGCAACGAGATCGTCAACGCACTCGACGACGAGCGCCTGGCCGACATCCTGCAGGAGTTACCCGAAGACGATCAGACCGACCTTTTGCTGCAGCTCGACACCGAGCGGGCCGCCGACGTGTTGGAGGCGATGGATCCCGACGACGCGGCCGACCTCCTGGGTGCGATGAACCCGACTCAAGCCGAGGCCTTGCTGGCCCGGATGGATCCCGAGGATTCCGATCCGGTCCGTCGACTGCTCAAACACTCCCCCGACACCGCCGGCGGTCTGATGACGTCCGAACCGGTGGTGCTGGCACCCGACACCACCGTCGCGGAAGCACTGGCCCGGGTTCGCGACCCCGACCTGACGCCTGCGTTGTCCTCGCTGGTGTTCGTCGCCCGCCCGCCCACGGCCACGCCCACCGGGCGCTATCTGGGCTGCGTCCATCTGCAGCGACTGCTCCGGGAACCGCCGTACTCGCTGGTCAGCGGCATCATCGACAAGGATCTGCCCAACCTCACCCCTGAGATGTCCCTTGCTGCGCTGACCCGCTATTTCGCTGCCTACAACCTGGTCTGCGGGCCGGTGGTCGACGAAGAGAGTCACTTGCTGGGCGCAGTGACCGTCGACGACGTCCTCGATCACTTACTCCCCCACGACTGGCGCGAACGTGAAGACGAACCCGAGCTACCCGTAGCCGAAGGGGCGACATGAGCGAGCCCACCACCCGCCAGCGCCTCGACACCCCCCGCAGCTCGCGGCGGCGCTTCACGATCAACATCGACCCGGAGGCCGCGGGCCGGGTCAGCGAGTCGTTCGCACGTTTCCTCGGGACCGGCCGGTACCTGCTGATCCAGACCGTTTTCGTCATCGTCTGGATTGCGGTGAATCTCGTCGCGATCTCGTGGCGGTTCGACCCCTACCCGTTCATCCTGCTCAACCTGGCGTTTTCCACACAGGCCGCCTACGCAGCGCCGTTGATCCTGTTGGCCCAGAACCGTCAGGAGAATCGGGACCGGGTCGCACTCGACGAAGACCGGCGCCGCGCCCAGCAGACCAAGGCCGATACCGAGTACCTGGCCCGCGAGCTCGCCGCGCTGCGGTTGGCGGTCGGCGAAGTGGCCACCCGCGACTACCTGCGACGTGAACTTGAGGAGTTGCGCGAATTGGTCGCGGCGCTGCAGCCGGAGAAGCCGTCCAAACCCTCAAAGTCGAAGCGGCACAAGGCGGAAAACAGCGAATCACCGGCTGAGCAGCCCGCCGGGGAGAGCATCGAAAACGTTTCCTGATCTGTACCGCGGCTACCGGGCCGACCATTGTTGCCACAGGGGTCACAAGAGTATGTATGGTGACTTCGTTCACATGGTCTCACCGGATTCCAACCGGCTCACATCGTCAAGGGCGGTCGCGTGCGCATAGGGAGAGGCTTGGGCGCCCACCCGGCCCTCGCGAGCGCACTGGGTTCTGCCCGCAGTCAGATGTCGAAGGCCGGCAGTCGGCCCGTCCTGGGTATTGCTGTGATCAGCCCGCTCATCCTCGCGGTCGCAGTGGGAGCGTCCGGTCCGACGGCGTCGGGGCTGGCCACCGCTGCACCGATTCGCGATGCCGACGTGACCCCGTTGGCGGCCGTCGCACCGGTGCCACCAGAGATGAACGGCCCGACGGTGGTCGCCATCCGCAGGACCCCGACTAACTTCCACATCGCTGCCGCGACGCAGGCGGCGCCCCCGCCCGCCGTCGTGGTGACCTCGCCCGGAGCCCTGCGGATCCCGGCGATGGCGCTGAGCGCCTACCGCAACGCGGAGGCGATGATGGCCCGCGCCGATCCGGCCTGCGGGATCAGTTGGAACCTGCTGGCCGGTATCGGGCGGATCGAATCGATGCACGCCAACGGCGGCGCGACCGATGCACGCGGCAACCCGATCCAGCCTATTTACGGCCCTGCGCTCGACGGCACCCTGCCGGGTAACGAGATCATCGTGGCGGGCAGCCAGGCCGGCCGGGTGAGCTATGCCAGGGCGATGGGCCCGATGCAGTTCCTGCCCGGCACCTGGTCGCGGTTCGCGTCCGACGGTGACGGTGACGGTAAGGCCGACCCGCAGAACCTGTACGACTCGTCGCTGGCCGCCGCCCGCTACCTGTGCAGCGGCAACCTGAACCTGCGGGACCCGTCACAGGTGATGACCGCGATCCTGCGCTACAACAACTCCGTCGCCTACGCCCGCAACGTGTTGGGCTGGGCCGGCGCGTACGCCACCGGCGTCGCACCCGTGGACCTGCCGCCGATCAACGGCCCGGTCCCAGCGATGGGCGACGCACACCTGGACAACCCCGAGGGTCTCGGCCCCGGGCTGCCTGCCAATGCGATCGGCCTGCCGGCCGGCGACCCGTTGTCGCAGTTCTCGATCTTCACCCTCGGCCAGTCCGATGTCGCGAACCAGCTGCCCGTGCCACCGGGGCCGGCTGCCGGAGCCACGCAGACGACCCCGCTGACCGCCCCGTGCGCCATTTTCTGCATCACATCGAATTCTGCTCCCGCCCAGCCGGGACCAGCCGACGCGGTGCCACCGGCCCCGTTCAATCCGTTGACGACGCCGCCGGCAGATGCCGCTCCACCCGCTCCTGGGGGACTCCCCGGTCTGCCGCCGCCCGCCGCGCCGCCCGCGCCGTTCAACCCCTTCGCACCGCCCCCGCCGCCCGCTCCCGAGCCCGCAGCGCCGCTGCCGCTGGGACCGGCACCCGGTCCGGCCGCCTGACCTCCGCCCCAGCTCGTCCCTCGCTGCATCGTCGCTGGCCTAGACTCGGCCGTGATGAGCGACAAAGAACTTCAGTCGGCAGTGCGCGCCGCGCTGACCAAGGTGATCGACCCCGAACTGCGCAAACCGATCACCGAACTCAACATGGTCGAATCCATCGACGTCGGTCCCGGCGCCGAGATCCACATCTCGATCCTGCTGACCACAGCCGGCTGCCCGAAGAAGACCGAGATCACCGAACTCGTCGCCAAGGCTGCCACCGACGTGCCGGGTACCGGCGCCGTCAAGGTGTCCCTCGGCGTGATGAACGACGAGCAGCGCACCGAACTACGCAAACAGCTGCGTGGCGATGCCGCCGAACCGGTCATCCCGTTCGCCCAGCCAGGCTCGCTGACCAGGGTGTATGCCGTCGCCTCCGGTAAAGGCGGGGTCGGCAAATCGAGCGTCACGGTCAACCTGGCCGCCGCCATGGCCGCGCGCGGCCTCTCGGTCGGCCTGCTGGACGCCGACATCTACGGCCACAGCGTGCCGCGGATGATGGGTACCGACGAACGGCCCACCCAAGTCGAGTCGATGATCCTGCCACCCATCGCCCACGACGTGAAGGTCATCTCGATCGCCCAGTTCACCCAGGGGAACACCCCGGTCGTGTGGCGCGGGCCGATGCTGCACCGCGCGCTGCAGCAGTTCCTCGCCGACGTGTACTGGGGTGATCTGGACATCCTGCTGCTGGACCTGCCACCCGGTACCGGCGATGTGGCCATCTCCATCGCCCAGCTGGTGCCCAGCGCGGAGATCCTGGTGGTGACGACACCGCAGCTGGCCGCCGCCGAAGTGGCCGAGCGCGCGGGCGCGATCGCGTTGCAGACCCGTCAGCGGGTCGCCGGCGTGGTGGAGAACATGGCCGGACTGGTGCTGCCCGACGGGTCCACCATGCAGATATTCGGTGAAGGCGGCGGTCAACGGGTCGCGGAGTCGTTGTCGCGGGTGGTGGGCGCCGACGTGCCGCTGCTCGGCCAGGTACCTCTGGACCCGGCGCTGGTCGCGGCCGGCGATTCCGGGGTGCCACTGGTGCTCAGCGCGCCGGATTCCGCGGCGGGCAAGGAGCTGCAGAAAATCGCCGACAGTCTGTCCTCGCGGCGACGCGGCCTGGCCGGAATGTCGCTGGGATTGGACACTGCCAGGCGAGGTTAGTCAGTTCGGCGACGGCGGGTTTGGCTGAGCAGGACTACCGGACTAGGTGGCGTCGCTGTCGAACGGGGTGGGACGATCGCCAGGCGGCTGCGAGGTCTCGGCGGGCGGGGCGGCCGGAGAGCGTAGTGCGGCCGACGGAGGCACCACGATGTCGGCGGGCTTCTCCGCCGCGTTGTCGACCGCTTTGGTCCCGTCGAAGTTCCCGGTGAGGAACGAATCATCGCCGTCGAGAAGGTGTTTCGTGATCGCGGCGCGCGGCGTCATTCCGCGCAACTTCTGCAGCTCGCTCAACGGCTGCCGTAGATCCTCGAACTCCGGACCGAGATCATCTCTTAGCTGGCTGGTGGCCCCACTGATGTAGTCGCGGGCCTGTTTGACGGTGTTGGCGGTCCAGCGGATCGCTCCGGGCAGTCGTTCGGGGCCGAGCACAACCAGGCCGATGATGACCAACACCAGCATCTCGCCCCAGCCGAGGTTGGCGAACACCTCAGCTGTCCGGCGTCGGGGTCACCATCAACGTCACGTGCCGGCCGTCGCGGACGACCTCGATCGGCGATGCCTGACCGATGGGCAACTGACGCACCGCCACAGTCATCTCGTCGGCATCGGCGACCGTGCGGTTGCCGACCTTGACCACGACGTCGTTCTCCAGCAGCCCGGCCTTGTCGGCGGGACCGCCGGCTTTGACGTTGGCCACCTGGGCCCCGGACGCCAGATCGTTGCTGACCGAGCGCGCGCTGAGGCCCAGCGTCGGGTGCTGAATCTTGCCGTCCTTGATCAAAGCCTGCGCGACCTGCTTGACCTCGTTGACGGGGATGGCGAAGCCCAAGCCGCTGGCACTGTCCGACAGCGACTTGCCCGCGGTGTTGATGCCGATGACATGGGCGTCCATATCGATGAGCGGTCCACCGGAGTTGCCGTGGTTGATCGACGCGTCGGTCTGGATACCGTCGATCACGGTGTCGGTGTCCGAACCGTCCCCGGAAAGCGGGATCGGGCGGTGCAGTGCGCTGACGATGCCGTGCGTGACGGTGCTGCGCAGGCCGAGCGGGGAGCCCGCGGCGATGACCTCTTCGCCGACCTGCACCTTGTCTGAGTCACCGAGCTGCGCCACCGTCAGGTTGTCGACATTGTCGACCTTGAGCACCGCGAGATCGGTCTTCGGATCGCGCCCGACCAGGTTGGCCGGCGCCTCCTTGCCGTCGTTGAACACGACGGTCATCTTGTACTGGCTGGGGTTGGTCGCCGCCTCGGAGATGACGTGATTGTTGGTCACGATGTACCCGCGGCCGTCGATGACGACGCCTGAGCCCTGCGAACCTTCCTGATCGCTGACCGCTTCGATGGTCACCACCGAGTTGGCGACCGACGAGGCGACCTGCGCGAACCGCCCGGTGGGCATATCGCCGGAGTCGTGGGTGGACAGCGTGACCTTGGACGTGGTGAACGCCTCGACGACTTCGGCCGTCTTGCGGCCCACCCAGCCACCGGCCAGGCCGATGACGAGCGCGACCACTCCGAGGATCGCCAGAGCGGTGTAGGACACCTTCCCGCCGAAGAGGACATCACGCACGCCGAGCTTGCCGCTGGGGCCGCTGACGACCTCCGGGGCGGCTTCGCTGACCGCCGGGGTACCCAGCGCGGCGGGCGCCGACGGATCACGCCACGGATCGTCAGGCTCGTCGAGGCCCTTGTCACGTTCGGCGTCGAGGGCGCCGGCGTCCACGGGGTGACGCTGCAGCGACTCACCACCTAGGTAGGGCCGGCCGAAGGCCTCTTCCAGAACAGGGTCCGGCGGCTGATCGCGGGGCTCGTACTGGTCGCCGTCCTTGAACTTCTTCGACCTGAGGTCCTCGGCGACAAAGGAACCGTCGACACCCTGCGGCCGCCCGAACGTGCGGCGGGACGCGTCGTCTACCGGTGGTCGTGAGACGGGACGGGGCGCCAGACGAGGGCCAGCCGACCCCGGGGCGGAGTTGTCCTGATTGGAACTCAAATCATCCTCTTCTGCAGCGAGGGCTCTACTTAGCGCAAGCGCCGCTACCCGTGGGCCGGGTCCGGCACGCTCCACCCTACCGGCGACGACGCCGACTACGGTCCGCGTCGTCAGCTAACTCGCCGGTCAGCGGACCCACAGCATCGTCAGGTGGCGTCACAGGGGCATGCGGAATCTGCGACAGCATCCCGAGCAGCGTGCTGGGGATGTTGACCGGACAGGAGTCGCGCAATGCGGAGCGCGCTTGCCGCTGGGCGTCCACCTCGGCGCCACACTGCCCGCACAACGACAGATGGTGCGCGGCGCGCAAGTGCGCGTTCATCCGCAGCTCGCCGTCCACAAACGCGGCGATGGCTTCGGTGGAAAGATGCTCGGTGGAGCCGAAACGCCTGGCCCCGACGGGTGCGTCGCTCTGCGATGCGAACTGAGCGGGAAGCCAGGAGAACGCCCGACGGAACACATGTCCCCGGTCGAACATCACCGGCCCCCTTCCTGCCCAGTCCTGGGCCTGTCCACAGGCGCCCGAAGGTTTCTTACGATTTATTAACGACGCCTCTTCGAATGTAGCGCGCGAACGGCCGTAAGACACCGCAAGACAGGGGTTGTCGGTCAAGCTGAATTGGCGGCGATGCCAGAATCCTGTGGATGTGCTGCCAGATAGTCGCGAAGCGCCTGGCGGCCGCGGTGGATCCGGCTGCGGACAGTACCCAGCTTCACCCCCAGCGTCGCGCCGATCTCCTCGTAGGACAAACCTTCGATATCGCACAGGACGACCGCGGCGCGGAACTCCGGCGGGAGTGAGTCCAGAGCGGCCTGCAGATCAGGTCCGAGCCTCGAGTCGTGATAGATCTGCTCGGGGTTCGGCTCATCGGCGGGCACCCTGTCGTAGTCCTCGGGCAGCGCTTCCATCCGGATACGGCTGCGACGCCGGACCATGTCGAGAAAGAGGTTGGTGGTGATGCGGTGCAGCCAGCCCTCGAACGTGCCCGGCTGGTAGTTCTGCACGGACCGGAACACACGGATGAACGTCTCCTGCGTGAGGTCTTCGGCGTCGTGCTGATTGCCGGAGAGGCGGTACGCCAGCCGGTACACCCGGTCCGCGTGCTGGCGGACCAGCTCGTCCCATGACGGCATCGATGAGACATCGCCCGTCGCGTCGAAAACCGCAGTTCCCTGCAGCTCGTCCGACGGCTCCACCCATCCCGACTCATCGTGCTGTTCGAGAGTGGGCATCTTGGCGCGGGCCAGCATTGTGTTGGTCGTCAGACCCTCCTGGTCAGG
The DNA here is from genome assembly GCF_025822605.1 of Mycolicibacterium komossense. Taxonomy (GTDB): domain Bacteria; phylum Actinomycetota; class Actinomycetes; order Mycobacteriales; family Mycobacteriaceae; genus Mycobacterium; species Mycobacterium komossense. The sequence goes on from NZ_JACKTY010000047.1 coordinate 180,358, forward strand.
ACTGCCGAATCGGGCCGGCAGGTCATTGTCCCGCACAACATGGAGATCCTCTGGGCTATTCCCGTTCCGAAAACCTCCACGTTCCATGCGCCATACCGTCCCCTAATGGCGTGTGGCGCGCATATGAGCAAACTTAACTTTCCCTGAGAAAGGCTTGCACAGGGCCCTTACGCTGGGGAGATAGGAAACATCACAAATCGGTGACGGCGACCCGATCGGCGTGTCGCCGAGGCCGGGCGCGGCCGGTTGCGGGCGCGCCTGCTCAACGCCTCCTGCGCTTGCCTCTACGCTGCGGGAATGGCCTCTGCAGATGAATCACCCGGCCACAGCCGGGCCAGTCTGGCCGAATCGCTGGTGGCGCACGCCGAGGGCTCGATCTCCGAGGATTCCGTGCTTGCCGCAGCCCGCGAGCGTGCCGACGATATCGGAGCCGGGGCCGTCACCCCTGCCGTCGGGGCGCTGTTGTCGATGCTGGCCAGGCTCAGCGGCGGCAAAGCTGTCGTGGAGGTCGGGACAGGTGCCGGCGTCAGCGGCCTGTGGCTGCTGTCGGGGATGCGCGAGGACGGGGTCCTGACGACCATCGATATCGAGCCCGAGCACCAGCGGATCGCCAAGCAGGGGTTCGTGCAGGGTGGCATCGGGCCGTCGCGCACCCGGTTGATCAGCGGCCGGGCCCAGGAAGTCCTCACCCGACTCGCCGACGAGTCCTACGACCTGGTGTTCATCGACGCCGAGCCCGCTGATCAGCCCGATTTCGTCATCGAAGGCATTCGCCTGCTGCGCCCCGGTGGCGTCATCGTGGTCCACCGCGCGGCGCTGGGCGGCCGCGCCGGTGACCCCGCCGCACAGGACGCCGAGGTGGCCGCGGTCCGCGAGGCCGCCCGGCTCATCGCGGAGGACGAACGCTTCTCACCGGTACTCGTGCCACTCGGGGACGGCATCCTCGCCGCGGCCCGGGACTGACCCGCGGTGGCGCCCACACGCGGAGTCGGGTAGCAAAGTAGCGATGAGCAACAGGCACCAAGGTTCCTCCCCGCTTCGCGAGTCGATGACGCGGCGGCTGTACCGGCGTACCGGCGCCTCGGGCCGAATCGAATTCCCCGCGATTCCCGGCATGATCGACGATTACGTAACCATCTGCGGCAGCGTCTTCGCCGATGTCGGGCGGGAGTTCACCGCTGACGAGCTCAGCCACCTACGTTCGGTGCTGCAGCAGCAGTTGTCCGCCGCTTATGCCAGTTCACCCCGGTCGACGATCGTCGTCACCTACAACGCACCGCCCGCCTCGATACTGAACTACGAGGTCAACTTCGAATGGCTGACGCTTGAGCAGGCCTACGAGAACTGGGTCAGCACCCGCGAACCACCGCTGTTCGGCACCGAACCGGATGCACGGGTGGTTGCGGCGGCAGCAGAAGCCGATGACGCGACAGTTCACCCCGTCCTCGACATCGGAGCCGGGACCGGCCGTAACGCGCTGGCGCTGGCGCGCCGCGGACATCCGGTGGACGCCGTAGAGCTGACACCGAAGTTCGCTGAGACGATCGCGTCGGACGCCGGCCGGGAGTCCCTCGCCGTGCGCGTGATCTCTGGTGATGTATTCGCCTCGACGCAGGAGCTACGCCGCGACTACGGGCTGATCCTGCTGTCCGAGGTGATCTCCGACTTCCGGACGACGCAGCAGCTGCGCCAGGTGTTCGAGCTGGCCGCGGCCTGCCTCGCGCCGGGCGGCCAGTTGGTGTTCAACGCCTTTATAGCCAAACCTGGATACCAACCTGACGCTGCGGCGCGCGAACTCGGTCAGCAGTTCTACACAAGCATCTTCACGGAAGATGAAATGTCCATCGCAGCACTGGACTTACCCCTGCGGCTGGAGAGCGACGACTCGGTGTACGACTACGAGAAGACGCACCTGCCGCAGGGAGCGTGGCCGCAGACGAGTTGGTACGAACAATGGGTCAGCGGGCAGGACGTTTTCGACGTGCCGCGCGATCAGTCACCGATCGAGCTGCGCTGGCGCGCCTACCGCAAGTGGGGCGTCCCGGCGATCTGAGCGCGAAAGCATGTGTGGGGCGCCGGCCGAGCCGGCGCCCCACACATGTGACTAACTGCTATCCGGCGTTACCGCCGGCGCTGCCGTTGCTTCCATTGGCACCGTGAGCACCGGCTGAACCGTCAGCGCCCTTGCTGCCGGAGCTGTTGGTGACGCCGCCGCTGCCCGTTCCGCCGGCCCCGCCCTTACCGGCGTTTCCGCCATTGGCGCCGGAGCCGCCGATGCCACCCTTGCCTGCGGTGCCACCGGTTCCGGAGGAGCCGAAGATCCCGCCGCCACCTGCAGCGCCGGCCGCACCGCCGTTCGCGCCGTTGCCGCCGCTACCGCCCTTGCCGCCGTTCCCACCGCTACCGCCGTTGCCACCGGCAGAGCTGGGGCCGGCGACGCTCACCGCGTTGCCACCGGCGCCGCCATCGGCACCGTTGCCACCGGTACCTGTGCTCGTACCGCCGTTACCGCCGGCACCGCCACTGCCGCCGTTACCGCCGGCACCCAAGATGCCGCCCGATCCACCGGCACCACCGGCGCCACCTGTGGTCCCGTTCCCGGCCGATGCGCCGTCGCCGCCGTTACCGCCGTTACCACCGGTCGCCCCCACTGCCGGGACTAGCGGGGCACCGACGCCGGCACCACCCTCACCACCGGCGCCACCGTTGGCGCCGGTCGCACCGTTACCGCCGTTGCCACCATTGCCGGCCGGGACGACCGTCACCTGAGGCGTGCCGATCGCGCCGGCGCCACCGACGCCGAGCGTGCCGCCGGTGCCGTTGCCGCCGTTCGGACTCACAACAGGCACGCCCGGGATACCGGGAACACCGACGATCGGGTTGGACGCGTCGGCGCCGTCGACGCCAGCGCCGCCGGCCCCGCCGTTGCCGCCCGTGCCGAACAGCCCGAAGATGCCCGCGTTACCGCCTGCACCGCCATTGCCACCGGCGGTGCGCTCGCCAACGGCGCCCAGCAGCGTCACATTGTTTCCGGCCGCACCCACGCCACCGTTGCCACCACTGCCGAAGATCGAGAAGATGCCGGCGTCGCCGCCTCGACCGCCGCTGCCGCTGGGCGTGGCCCCCAGCAGACTGAGTGCGCCATTACCGCCATTGCCGCCACTGCCGTAGAACAGTCCACCGCTGCCGCCGTTGCCACCGTCGGTGCCATCGGGGAGGACGCTGGTATAGCCGTTACCGCCGTAGCCCGCGAAGATACCGGCGTTGTATCCGTCGGGGTGCAGCGCATTGCCGTCCGCACCGTTACCGACGAAGAAATTCAGGACCGGGATGGTGCCCGCGACCGCAAGAAGGCTGTAGAAGGGGTCGTTGGCGGGTGCGATGTTCGGGGCGAGCGCTGCCGCCAGCACGGTGGGAGTCGGCGCCGCCGTGCTGGGACCGAACAGGGAGTTGTTGTTCCCCAGGAACCAAAGGTCACTGGTGTTCGCCGGTGCCGACGGGGTGGAGATCGCAGGCGCGGCAGAAGCCGTACCTGAGGAAAGTAATAGCGCCGCCGGAGCCGCGAGCATGATGCCCGCCCCTGCTACGGCGATTCCTGCTGCGGCAAACGGTCCGGACTTCTTCGCTCCGGTGCGACCGTTGCCTTTTTTGGCGTGCTTGGACATATAGGTGTTTTCCCTCCGAGTCGTGGCCTGAAGGCCGGTCAGCCCCCGAAGACCGGCCCTTGGCAACGTAACACCGGAGCAACGTCCCCGGGACGTTAATTACCGACTTTTTCATTTGCAATTCAGCTCGAGTCGGTTAGCTGCCTTCACTCACCATGATCAGAAGCTGAGAAAACACCCCGCCGCCCTCAGGATTGTCCAGGAGCTGACTAGCCGGATAATAGTGGTCTGAACTGGATATATACCTCTCATACGCGATTACTCGGCTCGCGATCTGGCGGGATGTCGGCACCGAGTCTCAGCTTCCCTTCAGGGGCGAGAACATCGCTGAGGATTCGGCGCATCGTTGCTAGCGACACGCTCGACGTGTTGACGTATTCGTTAATTTGCTAGAAGTGCACGCTTGTGCAGCAAATGACTTTTGAAGTGGCGAAAATAGACCTTGACGAGACACTGAACGTGCGTTTAATCTACAAAACATGCGTTCAGCCGACAGGCGCCCGGAAGAAAGAACAGCAACCGCCCGAATCCGCGACGCGGCGATCGAGCAGGTCGGGTTACACGGATTCGGGATCGGTCTGCGGGCCATCGCCGAAGCTGCCGGAGTGAGCGCTGCGCTGGTGATTCACCACTTCGGCTCCAAGGACGCCCTACTTCAGGCCTGCGATGACTACATCGCCGAGAAGATTCGCAGCGAGAAGTCCCAAGCCATCCAATCCCACGACCCGGCCAGCTGGCTGGCACAGGTCGCCGAGATCGAATCCTTCGCACCGATGATGGCCTACCTGGTCCGCAGTATGCAGTCCGGTGGCGGTCTCGCGAAAACGTTGTGGCGCAAGATGATCGACAACGTCGAAGGGTATCTCCAGGAGGGTGTGCGGGCCGGTACGGTCAAGCCGAGCCGCGACCCCAAGGCCAGAGCGAAATTCCTGGCCCTCGTCGGCGGCGGCAGTTTCCTGCTCTACCTGCAGATGCACGACACCCCGACCGATGTGCGCGCCGTGCTGCGCGACTACGGCAACGACATGGTGCTACCGGCGTTGGAGGTCTACACCAACGGCCTGCTGACCGACCCCACGATGTATGACGCCTTCGTGGCGCACGAAGAGGCGCGAAAAACCCAGGGAGACAACGATGAGTGAGACCATGACACCAAGTCTCGACCCGGGCCTCGCCATCGAGGTCCGCGGACTGACCAAGACCTTCGGGGCGGTGCGAGCCTTGGACGGTCTGGACCTCACCGTCAGGGAGGGAGAAGTGCACGGATTCCTCGGCCCCAACGGGGCCGGGAAGTCCACCACCATCCGGATCCTGTTGGGTCTGGCCAAGGCCGACGGCGGCCAGGCACAACTGCTCGGTGGTGACCCGTGGCGCGACGCCGTCACACTGCACCGGCAGATCGCCTATGTCCCAGGTGATGTCACGTTATGGCCGACGCTGACCGGCGGTGAGACCATCGACCTGCTGGCCCGCATGCGCGGCGGCATCGATGCGGCCCGTCGCGATGAACTGATCGGACGTTTCGACCTCGATCCACGCAAGAAAGCCCGTACCTACTCGAAGGGCAACCGGCAGAAAGTGTCACTGGTGTCGGCATTCTCATCCAAAGCCAGACTACTGCTGCTCGACGAGCCCAGTTCTGGCCTGGACCCGTTGATGGAGAACGTCTTTCAGCAATGCGTCCGGGAGGCCCGCGACCGGGGTGCCACCGTGCTGCTGTCCAGCCATATCCTCGCCGAGACCGAGGCGCTGTGCGACCGCGTCACCATCATCCGGACGGGCAGAACCGTCGAAAGCGGCACGCTGGAATCCATGCGGCATCTGAGCCGTACCTCCATCAAGGCCGAGATGGCCTCGGATCCAGGAGATCTCAGCCGGATCAGCGGTGTCGAGGACGTCAGCTTCGAGGGCACCACCCTGCGGGCTCAAGTCGACAGCGCCAGCATCGGCGAGCTCATCCGGGTCCTCGGCGACGCCGGGGTCCGCAGCCTGGTCAGTCAGCCGCCGACATTGGAAGATCTGTTCTTGCGGCACTACGGCACGCCCGAAAGCGTGCACGCATGAGTGCCGCGACGCTGCAGCGTCCGCCGCAACCCGCCCACCGCGCCTCGGCACACAGCTCCCCCTTTGCCGGCACGTTCGGCCTGCTGCGGCTGAACCTGCGCCGCGACCGCGTCACCGTCCCGCTGTGGATCCTGCTGCTGTCGGTACCGCTGTCGACGGTGTACGTCGGCGGCGTCGACGCGGTGTATCCGACCGTCGCCGACCGTGCCAACTTCGCCGCATCGATCATGGCCAGCCCTGCGCAGCGGGCGCTCTACGGCAATATCTACAACGACAGCCTTGGCGCCGTGGGTATCTGGAAGGCCGGGATATTCCATCTACTCATCGCCGTCGCGGCGATCCTCACCATGATCCGGCACACCCGCGCCGACGAGGAGACCGGCCGCGCCGAACTCGTCGGCTCGACCGCCGTCGGACGCTGTGCCGGCCTGACCGCAGCACTGCTCCTGACCTCGGGAGCGGCGGTGCTGACCGGGCTGATCGGGAGCGCAGGCCTGCTCACTCTCGATATCCCGGCGATGGGGTCGGTGGCGTTCGGTCTGGCCCTGGCTGGATCCGGTCTGGTTTTCACAGCCGTGGCGGCCGTGACAGCCCAGCTCTCGCCGAGCGCCAGAGTCGCCAGGGGTGCGGCGTTCGGCCTGCTCGCGGCCGCATTCACGCTGCGCGCCGTGGGCGACGCCGGTAACGGGGCTCTGTCCTGGCTGTCGCCGCTCGGCTGGTCACTGAAGGTCAAACCCTATGCAGGGGACCACTTTTGGGTTCTCACCCTGCCTGTGGCGGCCGCCACGGTACTCACGCTGCTCGCCTTCCGATTGCTGGCCCGCCGCGATGTCGGCGCCGGCCTGATCGCCGAGCGACTGGGCCCAGCCACGGCGCGACTCGGGCTGCGCAGCCCGTTGAGCCTGGCGTGGCGCCTGGACCGCGGCGCGCTGATCTTGTGGACGGTCGGGCTCTGCATCTACGGGCTGCTGGTCGGCAGCGTTACGAACGGGATAGGCGACGAGATCGGCACCAGCGGTGCCGCCCGCGAGATCGTCGCGCGCCTCGGCGGCACCGACGCCGTCGAGCAGGCCTTCATCACGGTGGCATTCGCGATGCTGGCCATGGTGGCAGCGGCGTTTGCCACTTCCCTTTCCCTGCGGCTACACCAAGAGGAAGCAAGCCAACGCGCCGAACCGGTACTGGCTGGCGCTGTCAGCCGAAACCGCTGGCTGGCAAGCCATCTCGGCATCGCAGTAATCGGCTCAGCCGTCGCGATCATGATCGCCGGCCTGGTCACCGGGCTGACCTACGGTATCGCCGCACACGATATCGGCGGAAAACTGCCGACGGTACTGGCCACGGCAGCAGTTCAGCTTCCGGTGGTCTGGCTGCTCGCCGCCGTCACGGTCGCCCTGTTCGGGGTGGTACCGCGCTTTACCCCCGTGGCCTGGGGCGTGCTGGTGGGGTTCATCGCGCTGTACTTGCTCGGTTCACTCTCCGGCGCCCCGCAGTGGATCCTGGATCTCGGCCCGTTCGCCCACACGCCGCGGGTGGGCGTCGATTTCACCGCGACTCCCCTGGTCTGGTTGCTGGCCGTCGATACCGCACTGATCACACTGGGCGCCTTCGCATTTCGGCGCCGCGACTTACGCTGAGCAAAGTGCTCCGTTACCGGGGCACGCTATTGCCGAGACCGACGTGCCCAGTGGGCAGGGGTCAACGCTCATCCCGCTTCGAAGATGCTGTACCTATTGCGGCCCGCCTGCTTGGATACGTAAAGAGCGGTATCAGCGGCCCGCAACACCGTTTCCGCGTCGGCGCCAGCTGTCGGCACGAACGCAATCCCCACACTCAGGCCGATGTTCGCCGGAACTCCCTCGACGTGAGTCGGGGCCGATACGGCACGAATCATCTTTTCTGCCAGCGTAATTGCCGGGCCACGTCGACCACCTGCGAACTGCATAGCGACGAATTCGTCGCCGCCCCTTCGCCCGACGGTGTCCTCACCGCGCACACAGGTCCGAAGCCGGCCGGCGACTTCCTGCAACACCGCATCGCCGGCGCCGTGCCCGAACCGATCATTGACTTGTTTGAAGCCGTCGAGGTCGAGACAGAACACCGCGAAGCCGTCGTCTCGGTCGGCGGTGCGCGCGATCTCACGCTCCAGCCTTTCGTAGATCAGCGCTCGATTGGGCAGGCCCGTCAGCACGTCATGCATCGCATCGTGCTCCAGGCGGGCCTCCAACTCTTTCCGCCGAGCGGTACCGCGCACCGAGGCGACATAGCCGTCCTGCTCACCGGTCACCGGATCGAAGGTGACCTGGACGAACGCCTCCAGCCACACCCAGGAGCCGTCCTTGCGCCGGTGCCGATGCTCGGTGGTGAAGTTGTCGGTGCGGCCTTCTTGTATCTCCCGCATCGATGCCCTGAACTCGGCGAGATCGTCAGGATGGACATAGTCACCGGCTCGGCTACCGACCAGCTCCTGCGGGGTGAATCCCAGCAGGCTTTCCAGGGAGGGTGACAGGTAGCTCCGAACGCCCCCGATCTCACCTCGCACGAGCGTGTCGGCGGAGTTCTCGGCCAGGGTCCGGAACAGCGCAGCCTCCGCGGTCAGCTCGCGGCGCTCGATCTGTTCGCGCAGATGCGACTGCGCGATCTCAACGAGGTCGCTGAAGCGGTCGCGGTCCTCCTGAGTGACACTGCGTGGCGCGTCGTCCGACAGACAGAGCACGCCGACCGGGGTATCGGTGCCACCGAGAATCGGTGCGGCCGCGAAGAACCGGATCCCGCTCGGCGATGCGACCAGAGGATGCGAAGCCAGGATCGGATCTCGTCGAGCATCCTCAACCAGAAGGACGGTCCGAGGGTACGGCCAATGTTCGCCGAGCGCCGCCGCCAGATCGGCCTCGGGCGGCGGCACACCAGGCCGACCGTCACCGCGGTAGGTTCCGTCTTCGAGGCAGACGAATGCATGGGGCACCGCGAAGAGCGTGCGGGCGATACGGCAGACGGCATCGAAAAGCGTTGTCGTCGAGCTCGTGTCAGATAAGGCCATCGGGGTCCGGGCTGCTGGCGCTAGATCCAGATTCCCTTACCGACGGCGACGATGCCGCCGGAGCTGATCGAGTACTTTTCGCGGTCCTTGTCCAGGTCGACGCCGACCATCTCGCCCGGCCCGACCACGACGTTCTTGTCCAGGATAGCCTTGCGCACCACCGCGCCCCGACCGATGCGGACACCGGGCATCAGCACACTGCCCTCCACAATCGCACCGTCGTCGACGACGACGTTCGACGACAGCACCGAATTGCGCACCGACGCCGCCGAGATGATGCTGCCCGCGCCGACCACCGACTCCTGGGCGGAGCCGCCGTTGACGAACTTCGCCGGCGCCAGGTTCTCCGACCCGCCGCGGATCGGCCAGCGCTTGTTGTACAGGTTGAACACCGGGTGCACGGAGACCAGATCCATGTGGGCGTCGTAGAACGCGTCGAGTGTTCCGACGTCACGCCAGTAACCGTGATCACGTTCGGTGGCGCCGGGTACCTCGTTGTTGTTGAAGTCGTATACCGAGGCCATGCCGTCCGCGACCAGGCGGGGAATGATGTCACCGCCCATGTCGTGATCGGAGTGATCCTCATCGGCGTCGGCCTTGATCGCATCGATCAGGACCTTGGTGGTGAAAATGTAATTACCCATCGACGCGAACGTCATCTCCGGATCATCCGGGGTCCCCGGCGGGTCGGCCGGCTTCTCCACCCAGCCGCGGATCCGGCCGGACTCGTCGGAGTCGATGCATCCGAACGCCGACGCCTCGGCTCGCGGCACCCGAATGCCGGCGACGGTGGCCCCCGCGCCAGTGTCTATGTGGTGCTGCAGCATCTGCTCGGGATCCATCCGGTACACGTGGTCGGCACCGAAGATGACGATGTAATCGGGGTCTTCGTCGTAGATCAGGTTCATCGACTGGTAGATGGCGTCCGCCGAACCGGTGTACCAGCGCGGGCCGAGGCGCTGCTGCGCCGGAACCGGGGTGATGTACTCACCGGCCAGCCCGGAGAGCCGCCAGTTCTGCGAGATGTGTCGGTCCAGCGAATGCGATTTGTATTGCGTGAGAACGCAGATACGCAAGAACCGCGCGTTCACGAGATTTGACAGGACGAAGTCGATCAACCGGTAGCCACCGCCAAAGGGAACCGCGGGCTTCGCCCGATCTGCCGTCAGCGGGTACAGCCGCTTGCCTTCCCCGCCGGCCAGGACGATGCCCAGCACGTGTGGCGCTTCCCTCATGGGAACAAACTTATCGGCACCCGCGGAATGCGGCTAGGGCAATCGCCTTATTGGTGCCGGTTCTCGGATTGTCCGTCAAGGTATTTGGCGTCGCGGCTGCGCTGACGCGCCGCTCCCACTACCGTCGTGCTCATGCGGGTAGCGATGATGACGCGGGAGTATCCGCCAGAGGTTTACGGCGGTGCCGGCGTACATGTCACCGAGCTTGTGGCTCAGTTGCGCCGGTTGTGTGAGGTCGATGTCCACTGCATGGGCGCGCCTCGGCCGGGCGTGATCCTGGCGCAACCGGACCCGGCCCTGGCAGACGCCAACGCGGCGCTGTCCACCCTGTCCGCGGATCTGGTGATGGCCAACAGCGCCGCACAGGCGTCCGTAGTGCATTCGCACACCTGGTACACCGGGATGGCAGGCCACCTGGCGTCGATGCTCTACGGAGTCCCGCATGTGGTGACCGCGCACTCGCTGGAACCGCTGCGGCCGTGGAAAGCCGAGCAACTCGGCGGTGGTTACCGGATTTCGTCGTGGGTGGAGCGCACCGCGGTGGAAGCCGCAGATGCGGTAGTCGCCGTCAGCTCCGGCATGCGTGAGGACGTTCTGCGGGTGTACCCGGCACTCGATCCGAACCGGGTGCACGTCGTCAAGAACGGTATCGACACTGAGGCGTGGTACCCAGCCCAGCCGGACCCCAGCGATTCCGTTCTGGCCAGCCTGGGTGTGGACCCGACGCGGCCGGTGGTCGCCTTCGTCGGCCGGATCACGCGGCAGAAGGGTGTCGCGCACCTGGTTGCCGCGGCTCACCAGTTCGCCCCGGATACCCAGCTGGTGTTGTGCGCAGGAGCCCCCGACACCCCGGAAATCGCGGCAGAGGTGTCCAGCGCGGTCGAGCGGCTGGCCGCAGCGCGGACTGGGGTGTTCTGGGTCCGGGAAATGCTCCCCATCAACAAGATTCGTGAAATTCTCTCCGCCGCGGCGGTTTTCGTATGCCCGTCGGTGTATGAGCCGCTGGGCATCGTGAACCTGGAGGCAATGGCCTGCTCGACAGCGGTGGTGGCCTCCGATGTGGGCGGTATCCCCGAAGTGGTCAACGACGGCGAGACCGGCTCGCTGGTGCACTACGACGCGAACGACCCGCGGGCCTTCGAAGCGGATCTGGCGTCCGCGGTCAACGCCCTGGTCGCCGATCCCGACAAAGCCGCCCGCTATGGGGCAGCCGGGCGCCGGCGCTGCATCGACGAGTTCTCCTGGGCACACATCGCCGAGCAGACCCTGGAGATCTACCGCAAGATCACGTCTTAGCGGCCCCTGCACTCCCCAATACGAACCCCGCGCGCCTGCGCGGGGTTCGGTATCGCCCGGGAAGCTCTAGCTGGGGCTGGTCACACTCTTGAGCTCTTCGCCCAACGCGGCGGCCTCATCCGGTGTCAGCTCGACGACCAGTCGGCCTCCGCCTTCCAGTGGTACCCGCATCACGATGCCGCGCCCCTCCTTGGTTGCTTCCAGAGGACCGTCGCCAGTCCGGGGCTTCATGGCCGCCATCGAGTGCTCCCTCCAAATCTGAGTTGACCCGCCGCTACGGGATGCGGCGTCTGGGCCGTCCGCCCGTTGCCACCGGCGGCGCCGAACTGCCACTTCACACCCCCATTGTTCCCTATCGGCGGCCGCGCGTGTGCAAGACCCGGCTCTGTGGCGTGACCCAGGCGTGGCGGCGGTCGCTATGTGACCCCCGATCGGGCCGTCGGCACCCAACAGGATTGGACATGGTCGTCCACCATGCCGGTGGCCTGCATGAGCGCGTAAGCCGTGGTGGGCCCGACGAATTTGAATCCACGACGCTTGAGCTCCTTGGCCATCGCGGTCGATTCCGGGGTGGTGGCCGGCACCTCAGACATCGAGGCGGGCCGGGGCCGGGCCGGTGGGGCGAACGACCACAGGAAATCCGAGAGATCCGTCCCGAGCTCGATGGCGGCACGTGCGTTGGCGATGGTGGCCGCAACCTTGGCTCTGTTGCGGACGATTCCGCTGTCTGCCATCAGGCGTTCGACATCGGCATCGTCGTACGCGGCGACCGTCTCGATATCGAAACCGTCGAACGCCCGGCGGAAATTCTCCCGCTTACGCAGGATCGTCAGCCACGACAGACCGCTTTGGAAGGCTTCCAGACTCATCCGCTCGAAGAGCTGGAGCCGACCCTGCAGGGGTAGGCCCCACTCGTTGTCGTGGTAGTCGCGGTAGGTCTTGTCATCGGTTTGGGCCCAGCCGCAGCGCACGCGACCGTCGTCCGGCGCGGTCACTGGCCTGGCTCCCCGCCTGCCTCGGCGTGCAGGGCGTGCGCACCCTCGTGAGGGTCGTCAGCGGGCTGCTGCGGGGCGTCGCCCGGCTCGTCACCGCGCAGCATCGCCAGCTCTCCGCGCAACGAATCGAGCTCCTGCCCCAGCCGGTCCAATACCCAGTCGACTTCGCTCGTTTTGTATCCGCGCAGCACCTGGGTGAACTTCACCGCCTCGACATCGGCGCCGACGACACCGGACGCCGGCAGCACAGTGGCCGTCGTCGCGCGGGGCAGCGGCGGTAAGCGCTCACCGCGGCCGAAGAGCAGGCTGCCCACGCCGAACAGCACTACGGCGACCAGAACGAGGACGACGAGATACAGCAGAACCAGTGTCACGACACCGATACTGCCTGATGCCCCCGACAGTGGCAGTCAGGGGCGGGCGGCCCTGTCAGCGTGCGCGCAGGGTGTTCATGGGCGGCCGGTCTTCCAGCGACACCGACGAGGTGCGCGGTGTGAACCCGTCACCATCGGCGAAGAACTGGGTGAGCCCGACGCCGGAGTCCGGGACGCCGCAGCGGCTCAGCAGGGTCGCCATGACCTGCCTGCTCATGGCGCCCAGTTCCGGCAGCGGCCGGTTGCGGTGCGCCCGCACGCCGAGGTTGACCTGTGCGATCGCGTCGAGCCCCAACCGGTCATAGGTATCGATCAGGAGCCCGATCTCGACGCCGTAGCCAGGCGCAAAGGGCACCGCAGTCAGCAGCTCGCGCGTACCGGCGTACTCACCGCCCAGCGGCTGCAGGACGCAACCGAGGTCGGGGCGTAAGGCCGACAGCAGTGGTCGGGCGACCAGTTCGGTCACGCGGCCACCGCCGTTGGCGTCCTCACTGCCACTGACCTTCAGCGGCCGACGGTAGAAACCTTTGACCAGGTGGATGCCGTCGCGGGTCAGCAGTGGCCCGACCAGGCGCGGCACGAACATCGGGTCGGGGTCGATGAGGTCGGAGTCGACGAAGACGATGATGTCGCCGGTAGTGGCGGCCAGTGAACGCCACAGCACCTCCCCTTTGCCGGGGTTCGGCGTGAGCTCGGGCAGTGCCTGCTCCCGGCTGACGACCTTGGCGCCCGCGGCGATCGCCCGGATTTCGGTGTCATCGGTGGATCCCGAGTCGAGCACGATGAGCTCGTCGACCAATCCGCCGAGCAGCGGCGAGATGGTGTCGACGACGGACGCGACGGTTTCTTCCTCGTTCAGCGCGGGGAGGACGACCGATATCGTCCGTCCCGCCTTGGCGGCCACAAGCTCGGCGATCGTCCAGGTTGGACGGCTCCAACTGTGATCGGACAGCCAAGCGTCAGCCGCAAATGTGTCGTCGGTGGCCAGCTCTGGTGTAGCAGTCATGCCAGTCCCCTCACCGTGCGCGTCGGTGCACGTAGGCCTTGGATCGACGCAACCATTTCCAGTACGCGTCGAGTGGGCCCGACTTCGTGTACTCGGAACATCCGCGCTCCGTCGGCCGCCGCCAGGGCGGTGGCCGCCAGGGTGCCTTCCAGGCGCTCCGTCAGACCCACACCCAGAGTCTCCCCGACAAAATCCTTGTTGCTCAGAGCCATCAGGACAGGCCATCCGGTCTTAACAAGATCTTTTACATGGCGCAACAAACTAAGACTGTGATAAGTGTTTTTGCCGAAATCGTGGGTCGGATCGATGAGAATCGCGTCGCGCGAAACACCCGTTGCCAACGCATGCTCGGCCGCATCCGTGACTTCGCGGATCACGTCGTCGACGACGCCTCTGGTGGTGTGGCCGTAGTTCACCCGGAAAGGCCGGGTCCGCGGGACCGCTCCCCCGGTGTGCGAACAGACCAGCCCGGCGCCGAACTCGGCGGCCACCTCGGGCAGCCCGGGGTCGGCGCCCGCCCAAGTGTCGTTGATCAGGTCGGCGCCGGCCGCGCACGCCAGTTTCGCCACCGACGCCCGCCAGGTGTCGACGCTGATCAGTTGGTTCGGATACGCGTCGCGCAGCCACTCGATGAACGGCACCACCCGCGCGATCTCCTGGTCGGCATCCACCACCTCACCCGGGCCGGCCTTGACGCCGCCGATGTCGATGACGTCGGCCCCTTCTTCGATGACGCGATGCGCCGCCGTCTTGGCGGCATCGTCGGTGAACGTGGCGCCCCGGTCGTAGAACGAGTCCGGAGTGCGGTTCACGATGGCCATGATCAGAGCACGGTCACCCGCCACGGATCGGCCGAGAAAGGTCGCCTGCACGCGTTCCAGGCTAGTTGTCGCAGCTGCGGCGACCACCGCCGAGCGCTCATCGTTGTACGGTTTGGCGCCCGATTTCTGTACCAGAGTGAGCGCTCGGCGCTACCGAGGCCTGTTCCCGGTCCTCTGGGTCAGCGCTCCTCAGGGCTTCGTACCTCAGCCCTTCGGACGCTTCCCGGCCGCCACTTCCTCGGGATACTCCTCATAAAACGGCACGTAACCCTCGTCGCGACCGGCCAGCACATACAGCGGGTCGCCGAGATCCGGGCCGTAGGCCTGTTCCCGCAGGTCGACCTTGCGGCTCTTGAAGGTCGAGGTGTGCTCCAGCGATTCGACCACCCGCACGAACAGCGGCAAGGCGTAGGACGGCAGCTTCGAATACACCGCGGCAGCCAGTCCGTTACCGTCGAACTCCGACCCGTCGCGCAGCTTGATCGCCGCCATCCCGGCACGCCCGCCCGTGTCGGGTACCTCGACGCCGTAGACCGTGCACTCCTCGATATCGGGCAGGTCGATCAGCGCGCCCTCGACCTGTGTGGTGGCGACGTTCTCGCCCTTCCACCGGAAGGTGTCACCGAGCCGGTCGGCGAACGCCGCATGACCCATACCCTGCGGGCTCATCACGTCACCGGTGTTGAACCAGACATCGCCTTCCCGAAAAGCGTTGCGCACCAACTTCTTTTCGGTCGCCGCCGGATCGGTGTAGCCGTCGAACGGGGACAACCGGTTCACCGGGCTGATCAACAGTCCGGGCTGCCCGGGCGGCACCTTGGTGACCCGGCCGGCCCCGTCGCGTCGCGGTGCCCCGGTGTCGGGGTCGTATTCGACGTACGCCAATGGCAACGGGCTGATCCCGGTGCTCTTGGCAACGTTGAAGATGTTGATGAAGGCCGTGTTGCCCTCGCTGGCGGCGTAGAACTCGCAGACCCGTCTGATCCCGAACCGCGAGGTGAATTCGTCCCAGATCTCCGGGCGCAACCCGTTGCCGGCGATCACCCGGACCTTGTGTGCCCGGTCGGTGGGCTTCGGCGGCTGGTTCAGCAGATAGCGGCACAGCTCGCCGATGTAGATGAACGCGGTCGCGTCGCTGGCGATCACCTCGTCCCAGAACCGGGTGGCGGAGAACGACCGCCCCAGCGCCAGCGTCGCGCCGGCGTTGATCACCGATGACACCGCGACCGTCAGCGCGTTGTTGTGGTAGAGCGGCAGGCAGCAGTACAGGGTGTCGTTGCTGTTCAGCCGCAGCCCGAGGCCACCGAACGCGGCGAGGGCGCGCAGCCAGCGAAAGTGCGTCATCACGCTGGCTTTCGGATTCCCGGTGGTGCCCGAGGTGAAGATGTAGAACGCGGTGTCTTTGGCGAGAACCGCCGCCGCGGACGCGGGGTTACCGGTGGGCGCTGTCACCGCGGCCTGTTCGAGCTCTTCGATCGTGGTCGGCTCGGGTGCCCCGTTCGCGACGGCGCCGCTCTCGACGATGGGCTCGACGAGATCAGCCTCCGCGACCAGCAGGCTCGCCTCGAGCAGCCCGATGCTGTGCGCCAGCACGTCGCCGCGCTGGTGGTAGTTGAGCATGCCCGCGACGGCACCGCATTTGACGACCGCCAGCATCACCAGCACCGCGTTGGGCGAGTTGCGGAGCATGACGCCGACGACGTCGCCCCGCCCGACGCCGCGGGCGGCGAGCACCGCCGCGTACCGGTTGACCGTCGCATTGGCCTGCGCATAGGACAGCGTCTGGTCGCCGAACCGGATGAAGGGGCGGTCGCCGAAGCGGGCGGCCCGGTCCTGGAACACCTTGCCGATCGACGTCTTGGAGGTCGGGCGCGCCAGCAAGCCCGTGGTGACGCCGCGCAGGATCACCGGGGCATCCTTCAGTAGACCGGGAACCTGACTGGCCAAATCGGCCAGACCGACCGAGGTGCGTGCTCCGGATTCGCGCTCAGACATGCGGGCAGCCTAACCGCGAGGCGATACCGCCGGTACCGGAGAGTCCGGCACGCACAGATCGAGCGCCGCGTCGACGTCCTCGACGACCGGCATCCGGCCCAGTGCCGCCTTGCTGACGTAGCCGGTCTCGACGAGGCCGGCCAGCCATGTCAACAACCCGTCGTAGTGCCCGACCGGATCGAGCATGACGACGGGTTTGTCGTGCATGCCCAGGTAGCCGGCGGTCCAGGCTTCGAAGAGTTCCTCGAGCGTGCCGATCCCGCCGGGGAGCGCGATGAACGCGTCCGCACGGTCTTCCATGATCTTTTTGCGCTCGCGCATGGTGTCGGTGACGATCAGTTCGTCGGCGCCGACATCGGCAAGTTCACGATGCACCAACGCTTTCGGAATCACCCCGATGGTGCGACCACCATGCGACCGTGCGCCGGCGGCCACCGCCCCCATCGCCGAGACGTTGCCGCCACCGGAGACCAGGGTCCAGCCGCGATCGGCGATCGCCACCCCCAGCGCGGTGGCCAGCTCCAGGAGACGGGAATCGGTCGGTCCTGACGCGCAGTAGACGCAGACCGCCCACTCGTTGTCCAGTTCGGTATCGCTCGGCACACCGACAAGGTAGCCCAGCCGCGGACGACGATGCAGGCGAGGAACGAGCCCGAGGAGGAGTCGCGGAATTGGGTCAAGTCGGGCTGCGCCCATTTGGGCCTAACCTCCGTCGACGCGACCTCACCGCAATACAATCCGGCGATGCCGATGCGCTGGAGCGTCCCCGTGCATGAGGCGGCAGTCCAGCAACTGGCCTCGGCGCTGCGCGATCCGGACCGGGCCGGCGCGGTCGTCCTCGGACCCGACGGGGTCGGGAAATCCACCCTGGCACTGACGGCGGTCGAGGACTTCTCCGACGCCCATCCCGACGCGGTGATCCGCTGGGTGACCGGAACGTCCGCCGAACGCGTCGTCCCGTTCGGCGCCTTCAGCGATCTGCTCGAGGTCGCCGAGATCGGCAAGCCCGCCGCATTGTTGCGCGCGGCGCGGTCCTCGCTGGCGGTGGGCCCGGGCGACCTGCTGGTCGTCGACGACGCCCAGCACCTCGACCAGCTGTCGGCGACGCTGGTCTACCAGTTGGCCCGCGCCGGCCAGACGCGGATGATCATCACCGTCGGCGCCGGCGCCACCTCCGACGAACTGGCTGCGCTGTGGACCGACGATCTGCTGGTGCGCATCGACCTCACCGGCGACGACGCCGCCGCCTCCGACGGCCGGGATGTCGACACGTTCCTGGCGGAGCTACCGGCAGGCGCGCGCACCGTGCTGAACTACCTGTCGATCCAGGAACCGCTGGCCCTGGCGGACTTACAGGCGCTGTCGTCGGCCGAGGCGGTGGACGAGGCGACGTCGGCCGGCGCGGTCGAGGTACACCTGCGCGGCCGCGACGCGGATCACCCGATGGTGTTCACCGCCCACCCGTCGTTCGCCGCACGCGCGCATGCCGCACTCGGCACGGAGGGGGCACGCCGGCTGCGCACCGAGCTGGTTGCGCGGCTGGCCGCCCGGTGCCGCGATCACCCCAGTGACAGGTTGCGGTTGGCATCGCTGGCCCTGGACAGTGCCACACCCCAGAGCACCGCCGAGATCGTCACGGCCGCAAGCGAAGCGCTGCGACTGAGTGATGTCCTACTGGCGGAACGACTCGCCCGGGCGGCCGTCGCGGATCCCGCTGCCCCGCTGGCGGCGCGATTGCTGCTGGCCCACGCCATGGGCTGGCAGGGCCGCGGCCGCGACGCCGCCGATGTCCTTGCCGCCGTCGACCCTGGGACGCTGTCCGAGCCGGAACTGATGGCGTGGGCAATTCCCCTTGCGGCCAACCAGTTCTGGATGCTCGGCGAGCCCGAACGAGCGACGGCCTTTCTGCGCACCACCCGCAGCCGCCTGACCGAACCGGCCGCCGCCGCGACCATCGACGCCCTGTCGGCCACGTTCGCGATGAATGCGGGCGCACCGCAGCGGGCACTGCAGATCGCCACCGAGGTGCTGAGCTCACCGGCGGCCGGCGATATGGCGGTAGCGTGGGCGGCGAGTGCCGCTGCGCTGTGTTCGGCCCGAATGGGCCGGTTCGCCGATGTCGCCGCGTTCGCCGAACGAGCCGACGCAGCAGAGCATCCCGGGCTGCTGCGGTTCACCGTCGGGCTCGGACGGACCACCACGCTGCTGATGGCCGGCGATCTTGACGGCGCCGAACAGATGGCCAGGCGGTACACCGATTTCGCGGAATTACAGCAGCCGGGCCGAGCGATCGGCGAGGTGTTGTTGGCTCAGGTTCTGATCGCCAGAGGCGGACCGGACGACCTGGCCGCCGCGACCGCGCTGCTGCGCCCGGCGTCGACGACGCTGGATCGGACCGGGTATTCGTGGGGCCCACTGTCGTTGATGCTGTTGGCGACGGCACTGTCGGGCCAGGGCGAGTTGACGCAGGCCGCAAAAGTGTTGTCGCGGGCAGCTTCTCGGCACGGCACCAAATCTGCCCTGTTCGCTCCCGAGTTGGGCCTGGCGCGGGCCTGGCGGCTCGCGGCAGCTCGCGACGGCCACGGGGCCGTCAGCGCAGCCCGACAGGCGGCCGGCATGGCCGAGCGGTCCGGGCAGAACGCGGTCGCTCTGCGCGCCTGGCACGACGCGGTCCGCCTTGGCGATCTGCGGGCGGCGGATCCCCTGGCCCGGCTTTCCGCCGAAACCGACTGTGTAGTCGGGCGATTGGCGGCCGAACACGGTCGGGCGCTGACCGCGGGCGAGGGTGCCGCACTGCGCGCGGTCGCGGCCGAGCTGTCCGCGATCGGTCTGGTGTCGGCGGCAGTGGACGCCGAAGCTCAGGCCAGCCGGCCCAGAGCTGACAACCTCAGACCGTGATAGCGGGTGCGCTCACCGGCGTTCCAGTGGTCGGTCCAGCCGTCGAGCAGTGCGCCGCGCTGCAGGATCGGTAGGAGTTCATCGACCACGTCGGCATCGGGTCGGCCCGGGGTAGCACGCCCGTCGAGCAACGACTCGCACAGTTCGACGGCGCGACGCCAGTCGACGTGCACCCCGGCGGCGAGTGAAAGTGATTTGGCGTCAACGGAAAACAGCCCGTCGGCACCCATGGGCCGCAGCCGCCACAGCGTGGTCCGCAGCCGCGCCGACGCGCTGGCCGACGGGATGTCTGGCCACAGTTGCGAGCAGGCCCAGAGGCGGTGCACGGGCCGTCCCGCCAACGCCGCGAGTGCGATCACCTTCTGGCACGACGGCGGCAGATCAACCAGACGGCCGCCGTGATGGACCCGGAATTCGCCGATCAAGGTGACGGAGAATCTTCCCGGCATGCACAGCTCCTGACTGATGTGAGTTACCGGGGTAAGCCGTGGATTCTTTGCGAGGTGGAGCATACGTAACGGGCTACCTGTCAGGCGCTGAGATACCGGCGAAGCATATCGACGGCCTGGGTGATCTGAGAAACCTGCACCCGTTCGTCACGGCGGTGCGCGAGATTGGGATCACCTGGTCCGTAGTTCACCGCGGGGATGCCCAGCGCCGCGAACCGGGCCACGTCGGTCCAGCCGTACTTGGCGCGGACCTGCCCACCGGCCGCTTCGACCAGCCTGGCCGCGGCAGGCTTCCCGAGCCCGGGCAACGCACCGGCCGCCGAGTCGGTCAACTCGAGGGTGACCGGCAGTCCGTCGAACACCTCGCGCACATGCTGCAACGCCGCTTCGGGGGTGCGGTCCGGGGCAAACCGGAAGTTCACGGTCAGTGCCGCGGCGTCGGGAATGACGTTGCCCGCGACGCCGCCGTCGATCCGGACCGCCGACAACCCTTCCCGGTACACACAGCCGTCGATGTCGACGCTGCGCGCCCGGTAGGCGGACAACCGCGCCAGCACGTCGGAGAGTCGGTGGATGGCGTTGTCGCCCAACCAGGACCGGGCAGAATGGGCCCGGGTACCGGTGGTGCTGATGACCACCCGGAGTGTGCCCTGACAGCCGGCTTCGATATAGCCGTCCGACGGTTCGCCGAGAATCGCGACGTCGGCGCGCAGCCAGTCGGGCAGTTCACCTTCGATCCGGCCCAAACCGTTTGCAGCCGAATCGATTTCCTCGCAGTCGTAGAACACCAACGTCAGATCGTGGGCCGGATCGGCGATGGTCGCGGCCAGGTGCAGGAAGACGGCGTCGCCCGATTTCATGTCGACCGTGCCGCACCCGTGCAGGACGTCGCCGTCGCGCCGCGACGGCAGGTTGTCAGCCACCGGCACGGTGTCGAGGTGCCCGGCGAGCATGACTCGCGTCGGCAGGCCGCGGTTGGTGCGGGCCAGCACCGCGTTCCCGTTGCGGACGATCTCATATCCGAGAGAAGAGGGAGTCTGGGACCGCAGCGCGGCCTCCACCTGGTCGGCGATCTGAGCCTCGTCACGCGAGACGCTGGGGATGTCCACCAACGCTGCGGTCAGGGCAATCGGGTCACCGTGTAGGTCGAGCACGAGTGAACAGGTTACCGGGCGATCCGGTCGAACACGCCAATCCAGTAGCGTGAACACCGTGACTGGAGCTTCGGGTATTGGACTGGCGACGCTGAGCGCCGACGGCATTGTTCTCGACACCTGGTTCCCTGCACCGGAACTGGAGACCTACGGTGACCCGGGGACGACGAAGGTGTCGGTGGCCCAGGTCACCGACGATCTTGCGGCGCTGACCGGCACCGACGAGGTCCGCGGAACCGAAACCGTCGTGGTCCAGACCACCATCGCCGACCTGGCCGACAAGGCCGTCGACGCCTACGACGTCTACCTGCGCCTGCATCTGCTCTCGCACCGCCTGGTGGCCCCACACGGGCTGAACACCGAGGGATTCTTCGGTCTGCTCGCCAATGTGGTGTGGACGAATTTCGGGCCGTGCCAGGTCGACGGTTTCGAACTGGTCCGGGCACGGTTGCGCGCCCGCGGCCCGGTGACCGTTTACAGCATCGACAAGTTCCCGCGGATGGTCGACTACGTGGTGCCAGCCGGGGTGCGCGTCGCCGACGCCGACCGGGTGCGCCTCGGGGCGCACCTGGCCGCGGGGACGACGGTGATGCACGAGGGGTTCGTGAACTTCAATGCGGGCACCCTGGGCTCGTCGATGGTCGAGGGCCGGATTTCGGCGGGCGTGGTGGTGGACGACGGGTCCGACGTCGGCGGCGGCGCCTCCATCATGGGCACCCTGTCCGGTGGCGGCAGCCAGGTCATCTCCGTCGGCAAGCGTTGCCTGCTCGGCGCCAACTCCGGCCTGGGTATCTCGCTGGGCGACGATTGCGTCATCGAGGCCGGCCTGTATGTCACCGCCGGGACGAAAGTCACCACTGCGGACGGCGAGTCAGTCAAGGCCCGCGAGCTGACCGGCGCGAACAACCTGCTCTTCCGGCGCAATTCGGTGACCGGCGCGGTCGAGGTGGTCCGCCGCGACGGGCACGGCATCACGCTCAACGAGGCACTGCACGCCAACTGATCCTGCGCGGACTAGCAGCCCGGTCGCACCCGCAGCATCCCGACCCCGTGGATGGGCACGCTGTCCTGCCCGAACACGCCTGTCGTGGTGGTGGTTTCGGTATGCGTCCACAGATCGCGCACGGTGTAGCAGGCGGCGGCAGGCAGGCCGACTGCGTTGGCCGTCGTCCGGATCGCGAGGGGTGGCTGCACCGGGTTGTAGAGAACCACTGCCACCGATCCGTCGGCCAGTGGTTTGACGATGATGTGACCATCGCTGTGCAGCGGGCTGCCCTGCAAGACCAGCGGATCCTGGTCCACGGCGATCACGTCCCGGTTGGTCAGGATCGCACGCGCCTCGGGCGCCATGGTGCGCAGGTCGTTGCCGGCAAGCAGCGGCGCGGCGAGCATCGCCCAGAGCGAAAAGTGTGTGCGCTGTTCGACTTCGGTCAGATCGGGCCGTTGATCGGAGACCTTCGCCACCACTTCTGCGGGCACCGGCTGCACCGAGATGTCGCTGGCGCTGACCGTGCCGGGCAGCGCCAGGCTGACCAACATCGACGGGTGGCCGGCAGCGAACGTCGCCCAGGGAATGCCGACCACCATCATGTCCGGATCGTTCCAATAGCCGGGCCGACTGCGCGGCGCCACCGGGATCGCGGCCGCGAACTCCAGGCTGACGCCGGCCAACCCCTGCGCCCACAGGGTGTCGTCGCCCCAGGCCGGGATCAGATCGATCGAATTGCGGGTCATATCAGCGATTCCGGACCAGTCGTAGCGCGAACCGGCGCTCGGCATCGCGGAGCTGTTCGGGTTGATGCTGTAGATGATGCGGCGGTCCGTGCCGCGCAACGCATCCCGCATCGCGGTGAAGTACTTGACCTGCTCGTCGTGGTCATTGTCGAACCGGCACCAGTCGTACTTGAGGTAATCGACACCCCACTTGGCGAACATCCGCGCATCGGCGGATTCATGCCCGGCACTACCGATCCGCGGGTCCTGCCCACAGATCTCGTTGAAGGGGCTGGCATACAGGCCCAGGGACAGCCCGCGGTCGTGCGCGTAACGCGCCACCTCGCCGATACCGTCGGGAAAGGTGTCAGGGTCCGCGCGCAGATCACCGTCGGCATCCCGGGTGGGGGCCGCCCAGCCCGCGTCGAGGTTCACGTAGCGGTAGCCGGCATCACGCATGCCCGACGAGACCATCGAGTCGATGGTCTCCTTCACGTTCTGCTCGGTCAGCGGCATCCCGGAGTTCCACGAGTTCCAGCCCATCGGCGGCGTCAGCTGTGGCGGACCCTGAGCTATCGGTGGGGCCGCACAACCCGCCGCGACGAGGATGGCCACACCGGTGGCGGCCAGCAGGTGACGGAGTCGACGCACGCCGCCAGTGTCCCAGCAGATGCTGAGTGTCCGATGGCGGACATCGACCTGCGCGAGCGCCCGTGACTACTCGCCGGCGAGAATGCAGAACTCGTTTCCTTCGGGGTCGGCAAGGACCACCCAGCTCTGCTCACCCTGGCCGATGTCGACATGTTGGGCGCCCAGGCCGACCACGCGAGCTACCTCGGCCTGCTGATCGTCGGGAGTGAAGTCGAGGTGGATGCGGTTCTTGGCGGACTTACCCTCCGGCACCGAGAGGAACAGCATGGTGGGGCCGGCGGCTGACTGCAGCTGCACATCGCCGTCCTCGGTGATCGCCAACGGCCAACCCAACACCTCCGACCACCAGGCACCCAAGGAATGGATATCCGTGGCGTCGATACAGATCTCGGTGAACCGCAGGGTCATGTCAACTCCTTCTTGAGTACCTTGCCCATCGCGTTACGGGGTAGCGCAGCCACCAGCCGGACTTCCCTGGGCCGCTTGTGCGCCGAGAGTTGTTGTCCGACATGCTCGATCAGTTCGTCCGGTACCGCCTCAGCCGCCGTGGAGGCGACGACGAAAGCGACGATCCGCTGGCCCAGGTCGTCGTCGGGCAGCCCGACGACCGCCACTTCGGCGACCGCAGGATGCCCCAGCAGCGTGGTCTCGATCTCCCCGGCGCCGATGCGGTAGCCACCGGACTTGATCAGGTCGACCGATTCCCTGCCGACGATGCGATGCATACCGGCTTCGTCCACGACCGCGACGTCGCCGGTGCGGTACCACCCGTCGGCGGCGAGCACGTCGGCGGTGGCCTCGGCGCGGTTGAGGTACCCGTCGAACAGCATCGGGCCGCGAACATGAAGGTGCCCAATAGTTTCCCCGTCATGCGGGACGGGGTCGCCCGCATCGTCGAGGAGCCGGGTCTGTACGCCGTCGAGCGGAAGCCCCACCCAGCCGGGCCGGCGTTCACCGTCGGCCAGCGTGCTCAGCGTGATCAGTGATTCGGTGCTTCCGTACCGTTCGACGGGGGCATGGCCGGTGATCTCGACCAGTCGGTCGAACACGGGCACCGGCAACGGCGCACTTCCCGACACCAGCAGACGCGCCGAGGACAGCGCGGCCGCGGCCTGGCGGTCGGCGGCCACGCGCGACCACACCGTCGGCACCCCGAAGTAGAGCGTGCCGTTGGCGGCCGCATAATTCTGCGGACTCGGTTTCCCGGTGTGCACGAAGCGATTTCCGATGCGCAGCGAGCCGAGTAGCCCCAGCACCAGACCGTGCACGTGAAACAGCGGCAGCCCGTGCACCAGCGTGTCATCCGGAGTCCACGCCCAGGCCGCGGACAGGGCGTCGATATCCGCGGCGATCGCCCGCCGACTGGTCTGCACGCCTTTCGGCGCACCCGTGGTGCCGGAGGTGTACATCACGTAGGCCGGCGCGTCGGGATGTGGTTCGGCATAGCGGTGCCAGGAGCGCGCGTGCAACCGAACCGGGACGTGCGGCAAGCCGCCGGGGTCGGCGGGCAGTTCGCCCAGCCAGGCCTGGGCCCCGGAGTCGGTGAGGATGTGGGCGCGTTCGGCGGCCCCGACGTCGGCGGGGACCGGGACGAAGGGCACACCGGCGATCAAAGCGCCGGTGATCGCCAGGACTGTCGTCGCGGTCGGAGTGGCCAGGACCGCCACCCGCGACGCCCCACCGACCCGCTCGGCCACCGAGGTCGCGGCGCCGACCAGGTCGCTTCGGCTCAGGGTGGTTCCGCCGATCGTCACGGCGTCGGCGATATCGGCACCGGCGGCGACGACCGCGGGATTCAGTGAGGTCAGCAGCACGCCTAGGACGCTACCGCGCGCCGGGACGGCGGGGTCGCCGATACTGGCTGTCGTGGATCGCATCGAGCGGGTATCGAGCCAGGTGGCCTACCGCAACAATTGGATGACTCTGCGCGAGGACGTCGTCCGTCGACCGGACGGCACCGAGGGGATCTACGCGTTCGTCGACAAGCCGACTTTCGCGTTGGTGATCCCCCGCTCCACCACGGACGAAGGCGAGCGGTTCCAGCTGGTCGAGCAGTTCCGCTACCCGGTAGGGATGCGGTCCTGGGAATTTCCGCAGGGCACCGCCCCGGGTCAGGTCGAGATGGACGGGGTGGAGCTGGCCGCCCACGAACTCCAGGAGGAAACGGGCCTGACGGCAGGCACGATGACGGCGCTGGGTTTCATCGACATCGCTCCGGGGATGAGCAGCCAGCGCGGCCAGGTTTTCGTCGCCACCGACCTCACCGAGGGCGAGCCCGACCGCGAACACGAAGAACAGGACATGCGCAGCGCCTGGTTCGGTCGGGCCGAGATGGAGCAGATGATGCGCGACGGCCGACTCACCGACGCGCAGACCCTGGCCGGATGGGCGTTGTATCTCCTGCACGAACGCTCCACCGGCAACGCGTGAGCCAAGCTCTGGCCTCGAGTCTGTAACGACTCGCGCGGCGCGTCGGGCGTCGGGCTATTTTCGTCAGATCGTCCCGTTAACGTGGTGTTTCCACAAGCTGAGAACACCGCAGAGGGACCGCCATGTCTGTACGCCGCCTGCGCACCGCGATGTGCGGTGCGCTGCTCGTCGTGGGCTTGTGCACCGCCGTCGAGGGCACGGCTCTCGCGGCGGGACAACCGTGGAACGGCCGCTACAACGTCATGACGTATGCGTCCCAGAAGGCGGGGACCAGCGTCGCCGCCCGTCAGGCGGAACCTGATTTCGGTGCGGTGTTCACCTTCTCGACCGCGTGCTCGACGTCGTCGTGCATCGCGACCGTCGTCGACGGCCCCGCGCCGACGAATCCGACCATCCCACAACCGACGCGCTACATCTGGGACGGCGCCAAATGGGCCGTGACCTACGACTGGCAGTGGGAGTGCTTCCGCGGTGACGGCGTGCCCAAGGTGTTCAGCCCGGCTACTTCATGGGTGAACTACGCGCCCCAGTCCGACGGGACGCTGCGCGGTACCTGGTACACCGACATCCTCGACGGGCCTTGTCGCGGCAACGTGCTGATGCCGGTGGCCGCCGCGCCGGCCTAACCCAGCGGCGCAATCAGGTCTGGCGTTCGGCGAGCGCCCGCAGGAAGAACGTGAGATTGGCGGGTCGTTCAGCCAGCCGCCGGACGAAGTAGCCGTACCACTGCGTGCCGAACGGCACGTACACCCGCAGGTGATTCCCGTCGTCGACGAGACGGAGCTGCTCGCCGTCACGAATGCCGTACAGCATCTGATATTCGAAATCGCCTACTCCGCGGCTGGTTTCGCGGATCAGCTCGGGTACGGCGGCGATGACCGCCGGGTCGTGCGAGGCGACCATCGGATATCCCGCGCCCCGCATCAGTACGGTCAGGCACCGCAGATACGAGTCCGTCACCTCGTCGCGGTCACGGAAGGCGACCGAGGCAGGCTCGTCGTATGCGCCCTTGCACAATCGAATTCGCGCACCGGCGGCGGCGAACTCCTCGCAGTCGCCGTAGGTGCGCTTGAGGTACGCCTGCAGGACGGTTCCGAGCCAGTCGAAGTCGTCCCGCAGCTCGCGAACGATCGACAACGTGGAGTCGGTGGTGGTGTGGTCTTCGGCGTCGATGGTCACCCAGGCCCCGACCTCACGCGCCTTTGCACAGATGGTGTGGGCGTTCTCCAGCGCGATCTTCTCGCCATCACGCCCCAGTGCCTGCCCCAGTGCGGACAGTTTCAGTGAGACCTCAAGTGACGCGGGACCGTCCCGATGCTCACCTCGAGCACCCAGAGCATCGAGCAGAGCGAGGTAGGCGACGACCGTCTGCTGCGCGGCGTCGGCGTCGGCGACGTCTTCCCCGAGGTAGTCAATGCTGACGTAGCGGCCGGTATCCCGAAGCATCGCCACGGTTTCCATCGCAGCATCGACGGTCTCGCCGGGCACGAAGCGATGCACCACCTTACGGGTTACCGGCATTCGTTCCGCGGTGTACCGAAGCCCGGCGGAGCGACTGGCCGCCATGATGGCCGGCCGGGCAACCTTGCCGAAGACCGACATCTCATGCCTCCATATGAGGGTAGTTGTGGTCGGTGGGCGGCACGAAGGTCTCCTTGATGGAGCGGGCCGACGTCCATCTCAGCAGGTTCAGCGGCGATCCCGCCTTGTCGTTGGTGCCCGACGCCCGCGATCCGCCGAAGGGCTGCTGCCCTACCACCGCGCCGGTCGGCTTGTCGTTGACGTAGAAATTGCCTGCGGCGAAACGTAATCGGTTCTCGGCAGCCTGTACCGCGGCGCGGTCGTCGGCGATGACGGCTCCGGTCAGCCCGTACTTGGCTCCGGCGTCGACCACGTCGAGAATGTCCTGGTATCGCTCATCGGGATACACGTGCACCGCGAGAATGGGCCCGAAGTACTCCTCTGAGAACGCCTCGTCGCTCGGGTCGTCGGACAACAGCACCGTGGGCCGGACGAAATACCCCTCGCTGTCGTCGTATTCGCCACCGGCGGCGACCGTCACACCCGCGGCGCTCTTGGCCCGCTCGATGGCCTGCACGTTCTTGGCGAACGCGCGCTCGTCGATGAGCGCACCCCCGTAGTTCGACAGGTCGGAGACGTCGCCGTAGGGCAGCGCATCGGTGGCGGCCAGGAAGTCGTCACCCATTTGTTGCCAGACCGACCGGGCCACGAACGCCCGCGACGCCGCCGAGCATTTCTGGCCCTGGTAGTCGAAGGCACCACGAATCAGGGCGGTACGCAACACATCCGGGCGGGCGGAGCGGTGTGCCACCACGAAATCCTTCCCGCCGGTCTCGCCGACCAGCCGCGGATAGGTGTGGTAACGGTCGACGTTGACGCCAACCTCACGCCACAGATGCTGGAAGGTCGCGGTCGACCCGGTGAAATGGATCCCGGCCAACCGCGGATCGGCCAGCACCACGTCGGAGACCGCCAGGCCGTCCCCGTGCAGGAGGTTGATCACCCCGGGCGGCAGGCCCGCGGCCTCCAGCAACTGCATCGTCAGGTATGCCGAGAACGCCTGGGTGACAGATGGTTTCCAGATGACGGTATTTCCCATCAACGCCGCGGCGGTGGGCAGATTGCCGGCGATGGCGGTGAAGTTGAACGGGGTGATGGCGTAGACGAAGCCCTCCAATGGGCGGTAGTCGGTGCGGTTCCAGACACCGCGGCCGCTGACCGGCTGTTGGGCCATGATCTGCCGCGCAAATGCGACGTTGAAGCGCCAGAAGTCGGCGAGTTCGCAGGCAGCGTCGATCTCCGCCTGATAAGCCGTTTTCGACTGTCCCAGCATGGTGGCGGCGACGAGCCTCTCCCGCCACGGTCCGGTCAGCAGGTCGGCGGCACGCAGGAATACCGCGGCCCGCTCGTCGAACGGCGTGGCGGCCCAGGCTGTTTTTGCTCCGGCGGCGGCGTCGAGCGCGGCGGTGGCCTCGGCGGGTCCGGCGTTGGTGAGCGTGCCCAGAGTCGCGGCATGTTTATGCGGCTGGACGACGTTGACGCGGGTGCCACCGCCCATGGTGCGCCTGCCGCCGATGACGTGGGGAAGGTCGATCTGCTCACCCGCGAGCGCGGTCAGGGCGGCGGTGAGACGGGCGCGTTCGCAGGATTGCGGCGCGTATTCGTGTACGGGTTCGTTGGCGGGTAACGGCACATCGGTGATGGCATCCATGCGGTTCAGGATCCTCCGGCCCACCTCGGGATCTCTTGGCCGAACCGACAAACCCGTGGAGATGAGCTAGTAGCATCGGCCAATATGGACGCGACCGGGGTGGGACTGGGTCAGCTGCTGCTCGCCCTGGACGCGACGCTGGTGACGCTGGTGCAGGCGCCGCGCGGCCTCGACCTGACGGTGGCATCGGCCGCGCTCATCGATTCCGATGACGTCCGCCTCGGCCTGGCGCACGGCGCCGGCGCCGCCGATGTGTTCTTCCTGCTCGGAATCGGTGAGGACGAGGCACTTCGCTGGCTGGATCGCCAACTGGCTCTGACCGGTCGTGCACCCACCGCCCTTTTCCTCAAGGAGCCCGCCCCTGCGGTGATCGCACGCGCCGTCGCCGCTGGAAGCGCTGTCGTCGCGGTCGATCCTCGCGCGCGCTGGGAGCGGCTGTACCGGTTGGTCAATCACGTCTTCGACCATCATGGCGACCGGGCCGACCCGCTACATTCTTCCGGTACGGATCTGTTCGCCTTGGCCCAGTCGATCGCCGATCGCACCCACGGCATGGTCAGCATCGAGGACGCCCAGTCACATGTGCTGGCCTACTCTGCCTCCAACGACGAGGCCGACGATCTTCGCCGGCTGTCGATCTTGGGCCGGGCAGGGCCGCCCGAGCATCTGCAGTGGATCGCCCAGTGGGGCATCTTCGACGCACTGCGCGCGCGCCGCGAGGTGGTCCGGGTGGACGCGCGCCCGGAACTGGGGCTGCAGCCACGGGCGGCCATCGGCATTTTCGCACCGGCCGCCGACGAGCGCCGGGCCCCCGTTTGCGCCGGCACCATCTGGCTGCAACAGGGTTCCCGACCACTGGCCGATGACACCGACAGCGTCCTACGCGGCGCCGCGGTACTGGCTGCCCGCGTCATGGCCAGACTGGCCGCGACCCCCTCCACCCATGCCAAGCAGGTGCAGGAACTTCTCGGCCTGCGCGATACCGAGAACTCCGATATCGCGGCGACCGCGCGCGAGTTGAATATCGTCGCGGACGGGCGCGCCGCGGTGATCGCCTTCGAGACGGCCTCCGTCGGGGCGCGGGTAGCTGACGTTCTGTCCTTGAGTGCCAGCGCTTTTCGCGGGGACGCCCAGGTGACGGCGAACGGTTCCCGGGTGTACGTGCTGTTCCCCGACACCGGCAAGTCGGCGGCGCTGACCTCCTGGATCCGCGGCACGATAGCCAGCTTGCGTTCGGAGCTCGGGCTGGGGCTGCGCGCAGTGATCGCCAGCCCTGTTGCCGGGCTGGCCAACGCCGCTACCGCACGAGCGGAGGTGGACCGGGTACTCGACAGCGCCGAACGCCACCCAGGGGCGATCGGTGACGTGACATCGCTGGCGGAGGCGCGCACCACGGTATTGCTCGACGAAATCGTGACCATGATCGCTGCCAACGACCGACTGACCGACCCGAGGGTGCGTGCGCTGAGGGACCAGGATCCGATGCTGGCCGAGACGTTGCGGGCCTATCTGGACAGTTTCGGCGATATCGCGACGGCTGCACAGCGGTTACACGTGCATCCGAATACGGTGCGCTACCGGGTGCGTCGTATCGAGCAGGTGTTGGCCACGTCATTGACAGATCCCGATGTGCGGCTTCTGCTTTCGCTGAGCCTGCGGGCGATCGCAACCGTTTGACGGCGTGCAGGGTGTAGCTCAGCGGCAGCTGCGCAGGATGGTCGACGAGCCGTCGTACGTCGAACCGGACCTTAGGTTGTGCCGCGGGTCCACTACGACGCCAGTCGGTCCACCGCCGCGGCGATCCGCTCATCGGTGGCCGTCAATGCGATCCGGACATGCTGAGCACCCCGGGCGCCGTAGAACTCCCCCGGCGCCACCAGGATTCCGCGATCGGCGAGCCACGCCACGGTGTCACGGCAGGGTTCACCGCGCGTCGCCCAGAGATACAGACCCGCCTCGGAATGATCGACGGTGAAACCCGCCGCCCGGACCGCGGGCAGCAGCAGGTCGCGGCGGCGAGCGTACCGGTCGCGTTGTTCCTTCTCGTGGGCGTCGTCGTCGAGGGCGGCGGTCATCGCCGACTGCACCGGCGTCGGCACCATCATCCCGGCATGCTTGCGCACCGCGAGCAACTCGGCCACCAGCGCTGGATCGCCAGCGACGAATCCCGCGCGGTACCCGGCCAACGACGAGGTCTTCGACAGCGAATGCACCGCGAGCAAGCCGGTATGGTCGCCTCCGCTGACCGAGGGGTGCAGCACCGACAGCGGGGAGGCGTCCCAGCTCAGCCCGAGGTAGCACTCGTCGGAGGCGACGATCGCACCCCGTTCGCGAGCCCAGCCAACCACTTTGCGCAGATGGTCGGCGCCCAGCACCCTGCCGGTGGGGTTGCTCGGGGAGTTGATGAAGACCAGCGCAGGCGACTGCGGGCCGACCTGGGTCAGCGAATCGGCGACCAGCACCTGCGCTCCGGCCAGGCGCGCACCCACGTCGTAAGTGGGGTAGGCGAGTTCGGGCACGACGACCAGATCGTCACCGCCCAACCCCAGCAGCGTCGGCAGCCAGGCGATCAGTTCTTTGGTACCGATCACCGGCAGCACGGCCTGCTCACCGACACCGGTGACGCCGTACCGGCGTTCCAGCGCGGCGATCGCCGACTGGCGCAGTGCGGCCGTCCCGGCGGTGGTGGGATATCCCGGCGAGGCACTGGCAGCGGCCAGGGCCTCGCGGATCAGCGGGGCAACCGGATCAACGGGAGTGCCGACCGATAGATCGACTATGCCGCCGGCGTGCGCGCGGGCTTTCGCGGTGACATCCGAGAGGGTGTCCCACGGAAAGACCGGCAGCTTCGCCGACACGGGCCGGCGCAACATCGGTTCGCTCAGTCCTCGCCCTGGGGCGGCAGGTCCTTGATCGCCTTCGGATCGTTATCGGTCTGCCCCACCTTCGAAGCGCCACCCGGGGAGCCGAGCTCCTCGAAGAAGTCGGCGTTCGACTGGGTGTAGCTGCTCCACTGATCGGGCACGTCGTCTTCGTAGAAGATGGCCTCGACGGGGCATACCGGCTCACACGCACCGCAGTCCACACATTCGTCCGGGTGGATGTAGAGCATCCGCGCACCCTCGTAGATGCAGTCGACCGGGCATTCTTCGATACATGCCTTGTCTTTGACGTCGACGCATGGCTGGGCGATCGTGTACGTCACAGAACTCTCCTCAAGGTTCTCTGCGCTCTTCCTGTGGGGGCTGCTGTTTGCCGTTTCTGGTGAGCTGCTGACCAAGTATCCGGTGGCTGGAACCGGACGGCTGTGTCAGTGTGCCCTAACTTTGCATCCCTGACCCGCTAGGGCTAGCAGTTACTGATACTAGACGTTGCATATACAAGTTGCGCACGCTGACACCAACGCTCGTTGCGGCCTAGTGCAACTAGTTGCATAGGACTCCCGGTACCACCTAGGCTCCGCGCGTGGCACTCCCCCACGCGATCCTGGTCTCACTGTCCGAACAGTCCGGCTCCGGCTATGAGCTGGCCAGCCGGTTCGACCGATCCATCGGCCACTTCTGGTCCGCCACCCACCAGCAGATCTACCGCACGTTGCGGACCATGGAAGACGACGGATGGGTGCACGTGACACCGGTGACTCAGCAGGGCAGACCCGACAAAAAGGTGTACACCGTCGCCGAGTCGGGCCGCGCCGAGCTGGCCCGCTGGATCGCCGAGCCGCTAACCGGGGACGGCAGTGCGGCGACCGACAGTCGCACCCGCGACCTGGCGGTCAAACTGCGCGGCGCCGTCTACGGCGATGTCAGCGCATTGCACCAACAGATCGTCGCACTGCGCGCCGAGCGGGCCGCCCTACTCGATGTGTACCGCGGCTACGAGAAACGCCAGTTCCCCGAGCCGGGCGCACTACGCGGCGCCGCCCTGCACCAGCATCTGGTGCTACGCGGCGGGATCCGCGCCGAGGAAAGCTCCCTCGACTGGCTCGACGAAGTACTGGCCGCACTGGAAGGTGACCAATGAACTACCCGAACCTACTGTCCCCCTTAGACCTTGGCTTCACCACTCTGCGTAACCGGGTGATCATGGGCTCGATGCACACCGGCATGGAAGACCGCGCCAAGGACACCGACCGGCTCGCCGAATACTTCGCCGAGCGCGCCCGCGGCGGCGTCGGGCTCATCATCACCGGCGGCTATGCCCCCAACCGAACCGGCTGGCTACTCCCCTTCGCCGCCCAGTTACTGAGTTCGACAGAGGCTCGCAGACACCGCCGGATCACCGGCGCGGTGCACGACGGCGGGGCGAAGATCCTGCTGCAGATCCTGCATGCCGGCCGCTACGCCTACCACCCGTTCTCGGCCAGCGCATCCTCGATCAAGGCCCCCATCAACCCCTTTCGGCCACGCAAGCTGTCATCGAAGGGCGTGCAGGACACCATCGACGATTTCGTGCGGTGCGCGCTGCTGGCCCGCGAGGCGGGTTACGACGGTGTCGAGATCATGGGCAGCGAGGGATACCTGCTGAACCAGTTCCTGGCGCCGCGCACCAACAAGCGGACCGACTCCTGGGGTGGGACACCGGTGAAACGCCGGCGCTTCCCGGTGGAGATCGTCCGGCGGACCCGCGCGGCGGTGGGCTCCGATTTCGTCATCTGCTACCGGATGTCGCTGGCCGACTACGTCGAGGACGGCCAGACCTGGGACGAAATCCTCGCCCTGGCAGCCGAAATCGAAGCGGCGGGGGCGACGATCATCAACACCGGCATCGGCTGGCACGAGGCCCGGGTACCGACGATCGTCACCTCGGTGCCGGCCAATGCGTTCGTCGATATCAGCAGCGCGCTCGCCGAGCACGTGGGCATTCCCGTCGTGGCGTCCAACCGGATCAACATGCCGGCCGCCGCCGAGCAGATCCTGGCCGAGACGCACGTCAAGCTGATCTCGATGGCGCGCCCCCTGTTGAGCGACCCGGACTGGGTACAGAAAGCCCAAGCCGATCACGCCGATGAGATCAACACCTGCATCGCCTGCAATCAGGCCTGCCTGGACCACGTCTTCGTCCACAAAACCGTGTCGTGCCTGCTCAATCCACGCGCCGGCCGGGAGACGACGCTGGTCCTCGGGCCAACCCGCGCGGCCCGGTCGGTGGCCGTCGTCGGTGCCGGACCGGCCGGATTGGCGGCCGCCGTGAACGCCGGGGCCCGCGGCCACCGGGTCACGTTGTTCGACGCCAACACGTTCATCGGTGGGCAGTTCGACATGGCGCGCCGCATCCCCGGTAAAGAAGAGTTCACCGAGACCATCCGCTACTACGCCGCCATGCTCGACAAATACGGCGTCACACAGCGATTGGGCGTTCGGGTGGCCGCAGAGCAGTTGGGTGAATTTGACGACGTGGTACTGGCCACCGGCGTGACGCCGCGGATGCCGTCGATCCCCGGGATCGATCACCCGAAGGTACTGAGCTACCCGGAGGCGATCTACGGCACCAGGCCGATCGGCCGCAGAGTCGCGGTAATCGGCGCCGGTGGAATCGGATTCGATGTCAGCGAGTTGCTGGTGACCGATCAGTCTCCGACTCTGAACCTCAAGGAGTGGAAGGCCGAATGGGGCGCGTTGGATTCCCACGAAGCGCCCCAGGCGCGCGGTGCGCTGGCCACCCCCATCCCGGCGCCGCCCGTCCGTGAGGTCTACCTGCTGCAGCGCAGCAAGGGCGCCCAGGGCAAGGGACTGGGCAAGACCACCGGCTGGGTACATCGGGCATCACTGAAAGCCAAAGGTGTGCAACAGCTTTCCGGAGTGAACTACGAACGCATCGACGACGCCGGCCTGCACATCAGCTTTGGCTCCGACCACACCCGCCCGCAGATACTCGACGTCGACAACGTCATCGTCTGCGCCGGCCAGGAACCGGTGCGTGACCTCGAAGACGCCCTGCGCCGTGCCGCGATCGACCCGCACATCATCGGCGGCGCCGCGCTGGCCGCCGAGCTCGATGCGAAACGTGCCATCCGCCAAGGCACCGAACTCGCCGCCCGACTGTGATTTCGGCGTGCTCCGGACCGCTGAGGGCGACGGAACACGCCGAAATCGCTCAAGACCTGAGGGCTTCAATCTCCAGAGTGATGGTGACCTTGTCGCCGACGACGGCGCCACCGGTCTCCAGTGGCATGTCGATATCGATGCCGAAATCCTTGCGATTGAGCACAACCGAGGCCTCGAAGCCCGCGACCTCGCCATGGCCCATGCCCGGGTTGACGCCGTTGAACGCCAGCGACAGGGTGATCGGCTTGGTGACACCCTTGAGGGTGAAATCACCGTTGAGCACGTAGTGGTCGCCGGAGGCTGCCACCCCGGTGGCGGTGAACTGCGCGGTCGGATACTTCTCGGCGTCGAAGAAATCGCCGGCCTTGAGGTGGGCGTCGCGCTGCTCGTTGCCGGAGTTGATCGAGGTGACGTCGATCTCGGCGGTCACCGACGGGGTGCCGTCCTCGGC
The DNA here is from genome assembly GCF_025822605.1 of Mycolicibacterium komossense. Taxonomy (GTDB): domain Bacteria; phylum Actinomycetota; class Actinomycetes; order Mycobacteriales; family Mycobacteriaceae; genus Mycobacterium; species Mycobacterium komossense. Next base: position 215,874 of record NZ_JACKTY010000047.1, read on the forward strand.
GACGGTGATGGTGCCGGTAAAGCGGTCGAAGCTACCGCGCACCTTGCTCACCACCAGGTGGCGGACCGAGAAGTGGATCGACGAGTGGGCCGAGTCGATCGCCCAGGTGCCGGTGCCGAGCTGGCTGGTTACTGCAGCAGTCATGGTGAATGTCTCCTTGGCGGATGGCGCCGGACCTCCCGGCGCCCTCCCCACCATAACCGGACCATGGTCCGAATATATTCCTCGGGCGCGTTCCGAAGGATCGTCGCGCAGTGGCGTTACATTCGCGGGGTGACGCCCGAGGAGGAGCGCGGGGCCGAAGGGGCGACCGGCTTCATCGCGCGGTTGGGCGCGACCATGGCCGGCGCGAACTACCCAGTCACCATGGTCCAGCACACCATGGTGACCACGGCGAATGCCTACCACGTCACCCAGGAAATCCTGGTGCTGCCGAACTACGTGCACGTCGGAGGGACGGACAGCAGCGGGCACACCGCGCTCCACATCGCCCGACCTGAGCGGGATCTCCGCTATCACCAGACCTTTCCGCTGGCTCGGTTGATCTCGCGCGCGCAGACGGGCTCCATCTCGCCCGCAGACGGGATGACCGAGCTGGACCGCATTTATGCCCTGCCGCCGCGCTTCCCGGTGTGGGTCGGCGTCATCGGCTACGCGATCCAGAGCACTGGCCTGGCGCTGATCCTGCAGCCGGCACCGTGGGCACTCGCGGCGGCGCTGGGGCTGGGGCTGATGGTGGGGATCCTCACCGCAGTCGTCCGGGTGAGCGACGCACTGGAACAACTGTTGCCGATCATCGTCGCGTTTCTGGTCGCGACCATCTCCTTCACCGTGGCCCACCTCGCCCACTACAGCTTCGGCAGTTTGCGGGTACTCATCGCCCCGCTGGCCTACTTCATGCCAGGGGCGGCAATCACGCTGGCCGTCATCGAATTGTCCACCCATCAATTGGTTTCGGGCTCAAGCAGGTTGATCTCGGGGTTCATCCGGTTGGGGCAACTGGCATTCGGCATCCTGATCGCCGCGCAGGTGACCGGTCTGGGCAGTTCCAACCTCGTCGACAACCCCAACAACCTGATTGGCCCGTGGGCGCCGTGGGTGGGTGTGCTCGTCTACGCCATCGGCACCACCCTGTTCTTCGGACCACCGCGGTGGTTCCTACCCTGGATGGTGGTGATTCTGCTGGTCTCGTATTCGGGCCAGGTCCTCGGCAACGCCATTGCCGGCAGCTACGCCAGCGGGTTCTTCGGCGGAGTTGTCCTCACGATCGGCGCAGTCCTGATCACCCGACTGCCGAACTCTCCGCCGACGATGGCATTGATCCTGCCGGGCTTCTGGCTTCTGGTGCCCGGCTCACTGGGGCTGATCGGTGTCACCGAACTCGTCGGCGGTGACAGCAGTGCGGTTTTGACCGCGACCATCATCTCGTTGGTCGCGATCGCCCTCGGTATGCAGACCGGTCTGCTCATCTCCGAAGCCGTGGCGCGGCTGTGCCGGGCCCATGACCCCCGTGCCTTCCGCGGGTGACGGCGTTGGACCTCAGGCCGCTAGCGGGGTGTACGTGGTCGAACGCTGCCGGGCGGGACGGCCGATACCCTCCGCGATGGCAACCAGTTCGGCGACCGACTTCGCCGAGCCGTTCTCCGAACCGGCCATCCGCGAGATGGTCTCCTCCATCAACGTCCCACCGAGATCGTTGGCACCGCCCTGGAGCATGATCTGGGTGCGCTCGACGCCCAGCTTGACCCAGCTGGTCTGGATGTTGTCGATCCTGCCGTGCAACATGATTCGCGCCAACGCGTGCACGGCGCGGTTATCGCGGTGCGTCGGTCCGGGGCGGGCAGCGCCGGCCAGATACAGCGGCGAGCTCTGGTGCACGAACGGCAGCGGCACGAATTCGGTGAAACCGCCGGTGCGATCCTGGATTCCGCGTAGCACGTTGAGATGGCCCACCCAGTGTTTCGGAGTGTCGACGTGGCCGTACATCATCGTCGAACTGGACCGAAGCCCCACTTCGTGGGCGGTGGTGACGACGTCGATCCACTCCGAGGTCGGCAGCTTGCCCTTGGTCAGCACCCAACGGACCTCGTCGTCGAGGATCTCCGCGGCGGTGCCCGGGATGCTGCCGAGGCCGGCCTCATAGAGGCTGGTCAGCCATTCCCGTAGCGACAGCCCGCTGCGGGTGACACCGTTGGAGATCTCCATCGGCGAGAACGCGTGCACGTGCATGGACGGCACCCGCGCCTTGACCGCGCGCACCAGGTCGGCGTAGCCGGTCACCGGCAGTTCGGGGTCGATACCACCCTGCATGCACACCTCGGTGGCACCGGCGACGTGCGCTTCCCAGGCCCGATCGGCGACCTCGCCGGTGGACAGCGAGAACGCATCGGCGTCGCCCTTGCGCTGGGCGAAAGCGCAGAATCGGCAGCCGGTGTAGCAGATGTTGGTGAAGTTGATATTCCGGTTCACCACGAAGGTCACGTCGTCGCCGACGACGTCTTTGCGCAGCGAATTCGCCAGCGCGGTAACGGCTTCCAGCGCCGGACCGTCCGCAGTGGCCAGCGCAAGATACTCGTCGTCACTGCACCCGGCGGGGTCGCGTTCGGCCGAGCGCAGCGCGGCCAGCACATCGGTGTTGACCCGCTCGGGCGCGCGGGCGGCCAACTCGTGCACCTTGTCGCGGATCGAATCCCAATCACCGAACGCACTGTCCAGATCCGACCGGGTTTCGGTGCGACGGCCCTCGGTGTCGATCGCTTCATGCAGGTCGGTGCGTCCGAGCGATTCGGTGGCCTCGTCGGGCTCCTGCCACGGCAGGCCGACTGGTTTCACATCGCGGGCCCAGCCGGTTTCCGGGTCGGCCAGCGCGGTGACGTGCGCTCGCACCCGGGGATCGATCCACGCCGAGCCGGCCTGAACGTATTTGGGTTGCGCCGTCAGCCGCTGGACCAGGTCGTACCCGGCCTCGGCCGTCACATCGGCCAGCTCATCCAGCGCCGGCCACGGCCGCTCGGGATTGACATGGTCGGGGGTCAGCGGGGAGACACCACCCCAGTCGTCGACGCCGGCACCGATCAGCGCCAGGCATTCGGCCCGCGACACCAGGTTCGGCGGGGCCTGGATGCGCATACCCGGGCCCAACACCAGCCGCGACACGGCGAGCGTGGCCAGGAAGTCATCGATGTCGGCATCCGGCGTCGCAGCCATCGCGGTGTGATCCTTGGCCCGGAAGTTCTGCACGATCACTTCCTGGATGTGCCCGAACTCTTTGTGCGACTTGCGAATAGCATGAATGGTCTCGGCACGTTCGGTCAGTGTCTCACCGATCCCCACCAGCAGACCGGTGGTGAACGGGATCGACAACCGGCCCGCGTCGGTCAAGGTGCGCAACCGCACCTCGGGATCCTTGTCGGGGCTGCCGTAATGGGCCAGCCCCTTGGTCTCGAACAGCCGCCGCGACGTCGTCTCCAGCATCATGCCCATCGACGGCGCGACCGGCTTGAGCCGGGACATCTCCGACCAGCTCATCACGCCGGGATTCAGATGCGGCAGCAGACCGGTCTCCTCCAGCACCCGGATCGCCATCGCCCGCACGTAATCCAGCGTGGAGTCATAGCCCCGCTCGTCGAGCCACTGCTTGGCCTCGGGCCAACGCTCCTCCGGGCGATCGCCCAACGTGAACAGTGCTTCCTTGCAGCCGAGCTCGCCGCCGGCGCGGGCGATATCGAGGATCTCGTCAGGCTCCAGGTACATCCCCTTGCCCTGGGCTCGCAGCTTGCCCGGCACGGTGACGAACGTGCAGTAGTGGCAGGTGTCGCGGCACAGATGCGTGATGGGGATGAAAACCTTGCGCGAATAACTGATCGGCAGCCTGCCGCTCGCCCCACGGCGGCCCGCTGACTCCAGCCCGGCGTCCCGGACCCGGGCCGCGCTGGTCATCAGGTCGGCGAGATCCTCGCCGCGGGCGGTCAGCGCGACAGCCGCCTCGTCCACGTTGAGCGCCACCCCGTCCCTGGCCCGTCGCAACACTCTGCGCATCGCCGCGGGGCTGGGGGCACCCATAGCAGGTGGGACAACCGGGCTGGGCAGAGCAGTGCCGTGCTGGGGGTTCAGAGCCACTCCCGTGTAACCCATGGTCGTCTACGAATCATCCGCGCGTCTCACAATCTGAAACCTCGGCCCCTGACATGAACGCAACATTAGACCCAGACGCCGGCGCGTTGGGTGATGCCTCACACTGAGAGGACTCACGACACACGCGCCAGTTAACCCCTCGTCACATTGCCCGGCCGCGTAAGTTCATCACGAGTCGGGCCATCTCAACAGGAGTGTTCATGGAAGTTTCGCTGCGGTCGATGCTCACAGCGGGGGTCGCGGCCCTCACCGCCACTGCAATCGTCGTCTCGCCGTCGGTCGCGCCGATGCCTGCAGCCGCGCCTGCAGCGCACACCGCCAGCGTGGGGCTTTTGGCGGCTGTGCAGCCCATCGTGCCCGACGTGGCCCCGCTCACCACCGCCATTGCGGCGGCCACCACCGGGACCCAGGCAACCGCGACCGTGAATGCGTCCTGGACCGGCAACGCGATCATGAACTTCTACTACGCTGCCGAGCCCTGGGTGCAGTACGGGTTCCAGCTCGCCACCTATGCGGTCGGGTTCGTGCCCGTCGCCAGCTACTTCGCGCCGCTGATCATGGTGGGGTACTACACCGGCGAGCCCGTGGTCCAGAGTCTTTTCCAGAGCGCCCAGTACCTGGTCGACGGAAACTGGACGGCGATCCCGCCCACCCTGGTCAACGGCGTCGTCCAGGCCGGCACCAACTTGGTCAATTACACGCTGAACTGGATTCTCGGTTACCTCCCGCCGCTGCCTCCGATCCCGCCTTTCTCCGCGACCGCGACCGCCAGCGCTGCGCCTACGACAGTCTCGTCTCTGACGAAGGAGTTGACCGCTGGACTGAGCGCACCTCTGGCCAAGTCGACCAAGGCGGCGACAGCAGCACTCGCGCCGGCTGAAGCGGCAGTCTCTGACATCACCCAAGCCGTCTCCTCAGTCACCGACACCACGGCCATCACGAAGACCATCGCGAGCACGGCGATCGCGACACCCGTCGTCAAGGGCGCCGCGACGGATCTCGGTGCCCTCGACACCACCGCGACGGCCGCCCCCGACGTCACGACCGATGTCGAGGTGGCGCAACCGAACGCCAAGGGAGCCAAGGCCGCGAAGGCGCCCACCTCCTCCGCCGCCGCCGCCGCCACGGGAGCGAAGAAGACAGTCAAGAGCGTGACGAAGGGCACCAAGGCGGCCTCGTCGGCCAAGTCGGCCGGCGGCGAGTAGTCGGCCCTACCCAGTTTGCTTGCGGTTGACCAGCTGTCGTCCTGCGGGCGGCAGCTGGTTGGACTGATTGCGGCGCCACAGCAGCCAACCGGCCGGTCCGGAGCCCAAGACCAGCAGCAACAGCATCAGACCGATGTCGCTGAACACGATATCGCCGCCCGGGCCGGCGAACGTCAATGCTCCTACCGTCAGCAGCCAGGTCCAGAGCGGCAGGGCCGCGAACCGGTTCGACGGGGTCCAGTACATGGCGGCCCATACCAGTGCGGCATTGACCAGACCGGCGATCACCGCGCTGATCGGAAACGGCAGCCGCCCGATATACAGCGGCAGAAAGAGCGCCGAGGCGACAGCGCAGAGAATGCCGTCGATAGCCAGTAGAACCAGAACGAATGCGCCAAGGAGTGAGCCAGCGCCGCGGTCTTCGCCGGCCGTGGAACTCGGGAGGATGCCTGTCAGGTCGGCATGCTGTCGAGCAGCGAGGTAAGCGAACCCACCACCCATTGGAAATTATCCAGGCGGTCCTGCCAGTGCTGCAGATTCGGGTCGAGATCTGGATCCATGGGTCGTCCCTTCAGACGCTGCGCGTGCAGTGCACCATACCCCGCCAACCCCGTCGCGCGGCAGTAAGTAGTCGCGACCCGACCAATCCGGGCTCGCTGCCCGAGCTGCCGCCGGAGGCGCTCTTCTCTGAGCGGGTGGGTTGGCTCGATGGTCCGGTCAGAGCCCGGCCAGGAGATCGGTTTCCCAACCCCGTTCGTCGCAGGCACCGGCGGTTCCGCGGACCAGCACGTAATGCTCGCGGCCGTGGATCGGCAACGCCAGATTGTTCGACAACGCGCAGGCGCGGCCCGACGGCCCGACCGTCACCTGCGTCGCATGCGCGCGCAGGGCAGCGACCTTGGCGCTCAGCGTGTCCGTCGCGTCGACGACCGCGGTGATCTGTTCATCGGCCCACCCGCGCTCGCCCGCTTCGGTGGGCAGCTCCCACCCGGGCTGAAGATCGCCGTCGTCCAGGTCGTGGGCGGCGGCTTCAAACGCGCTGTGCGACATCACCGTCCAGTAGAACTTCGACACGGCCCACGGAGCGCCCGGATAGTCGTCGCCCTCGGCTGCGGCCACGGCCGCGGTGGTGATCTGGTGAGCCCGGATGTGATCCGGGTGACCGTACCCACCGTGGGGGTCGTAGGTCACGACGACATGCGGCCGTAGCTCGCGGATGACGTCGACCAGCGCACCGATCGCCTCACGATCGTCGGAGTCAGCGAATCTCCTTGCTCCGGAACGGGGTTCGGTTCCCGCCATCCCGGAATCCCGCCAGTGGCCGGCGCCGCCGAGAAATATCGGGTCGCCGATTCCCAGCAGGTGCAATGCGGCGGTGAGTTCACCGATCCGATAGCCGCCGAGCTGATCGGCATGGTCGACGGCCAGCTGGGCCCAGCGCTCGCCGATCACCTCACCCTCTTCGCCGAGCGTGCACGTCACGACGTGCACTGCCGCGCCGAGAGCCGCATAGTGCGCGATGGTGGCGCCGTTGTTGAGGGTCTCGTCGTCGGGATGGGCGTGGACGAAGAGCAGCCGCGGAGAGTCGTCAGAGCGCACCGCGCCACCCTACTTCGGCCGCTCCGGCGGATCCATGCGGACGCCACGTCGTCGGCGAAGTTCGCCAACCGCCTCCCAGCGCACGTCGCAGCACAATGTTCACATTCCCGCCCCGCGCGCTGGATCACCGTGCCGGCGAAGCATCCCCGCCACGACGGCAGCTACCCTCCCCCAGTCCGTGTCCGGGCCGGATCAGAATTTGCCACCTACCATGACCGTGGCGAATCCACCGCCAGCGCAGCACGATTCGCCCCGGCGAGACGGCCATACAAAATTTGCCCATCGACAGCATCCGCGTCGACGGCCACCCCCATGGCTACGAGAGCAATCGATACCCGAGAACTTGCGCCCGCAAGGATGTCGCCCGCCGCCAGCAACGGACCTATATCGTTTGCCGAGCGGAATCGCTTACACACCCGTAAATTTCACGATGTCATCTCATCGACGCCGAGGGGTCTCCCATGCACGCAGCACTTCGCCCGCACCTCACGACCGGAATCGCCATCGTGGGGGCGAGCGTTCTGCTCGTCTCACCGCTGACGGTTCCAGGTCACGAGATCCGGGCCGCCGAGTCTTCTGCCGCAGTCGAATTGACTGCCGCCACCACCGCCGGACTGCCTGACCTCGGACTCACACTGCAAGGCATTGCGACGCTGGCCTTGGCGGTGGCGACATCCCAGGCGAACATCGCGTTGTTCACGGCCGGGGTCCCGTCGATGGCCGTCGAAGTCCTGGTCGCCGCCGCCCTGAATCCGGCTGCCACCCCAGCGCTGGTCAGCTACGTCGCGCACCGACTGCTCGAGCTACCGACAGCCACCAACGCCGACGTCGATTCACTGCTAGCCGATGCGGCCACGCCCGTCGTCAACGCACTCGCCCAGGTGTTGCCTGCGCCCTGGGGGCTGTCCGATTCCGATATCGGCTTGGTGAACACGTACTTCGCCACGGCCGCCACGATGGTCAACACATTTCTCGACAACCAATTCGGCGCCCCCGTCGCACCGGGCACAGTGATCCAAGGGGTGATCGACGGGATCTTCGGCGGGATCTTCGGCGCCACGACCGCGGCGGCAGCCCCCTCCCTGCCGAGTATCTCCCTCACGCCTGCGGACCTCGCGACGATCGCCGCCGCGGTGCTCACCTCGCAGATGAACGTCATCGCGTTCGGGGCCGGAGTGCCTGCGCTGGCCTTGAAGGTCGTGTTGGCGGCGGCACTGAGTCCGACATCGATTCCGGGGCTGCAGAGCTACGTCGCGCACACGCTGCTCGAGCTGCCGACGGCCACCGATCTCGACGTGCACTCGTTGCTGAGCGACGCGACAACGCCGATCGTGGACGCCCTCGCCGCCGTGTTGCCAGGGCCGTTCGGCCAATCGACGACCGATCCCACCGATATCGGCATCGTCAGGACGGCGGCCTTCGCGATCGGTTCCATGGTCAACCAGTATCTCGAAACCTTCGGTGCGCCAGTCGATCCCGACACCGTCGGCAATGGGATCTTCGGCGGGATCTTCGGCACCAAGACGCCCGCGACGACCGCGGTAGCCGCGACCACCTCTGCGACACCCAAGGCCGCCCCGTCAGCGTCGGATCCGTCGTCGGACCCGGCGCAGGTGCCCGCCTCCGTCAAAGCCACCCGCACAGCCGGTCCACGTCAACAGACCCTCAAGCAGGCACAACCCGAGACCTTCGCGGTGAGCGTCACCGACTCCGCGATCGGCAAAGCCGGTTCGAAGGATTCGGCGAACGCCGCTGCGGCCGCCGGGGCCGCGGGGCCCAGTGGATCGGCAGCCACCAAACCGGCGAAAGCCAAAGGCACCCACGGGTCATAACTGCTGACCGGCCGGAGTGCGTCGGGCCGCCCGATGAACGGGCACGTCGCATAGATTCAGGCGGTGACCCGGCGCCACCTCGAGTACGGATGCGCGGTGGCCCTGATCGGCATACTGGCCGGTCTCGCGGGCGCGACGACAACGGTGCTGCTGCACTGGATCGAGCACCTGACCTACCACTACTCCTTCGGCACCCTGCTGCAGGGCGTGTCACAGAGCAGCCCGATCCGCCGCGCCGTCGGTCCGATGCTCGGCGGCGCACTGGCCGGCTGCGGCTGGTGGTTCCTGCGCCGCCGGACCGTCGTGCCCGCCCTCACCGAGGTCATCAAGCCGAACCGGGCGTTTCCGCGGTTGACGCTGACCCTCGATGCCGCGCTGCAAGTGCTGATCGTGGGGACGGGCGCCTCGCTGGGGCGCGAGGGTGCGCCCCGGCAGTTCTCCGCCGCATTGGGAGATCTGGGGATATCACGGTGGACGGGGGTGGGCGGGGCATTGACCCAGCGGGACCGAGAGATCCTGCTGGCCTGTGCAGCGGGTGCTGGACTGGGGGCGGTGTACAGCGTGCCGATCGGCGGAGCACTGTTCGCGGCCCAAATCCTCTTGGGCTCATGGCATCCCCGCGTCCTCGGTACCGCGCTGGTCACGTCGAGCCTCGGCGTCGCGGTGGCATCACCGGTCACCGGCGATGTGAGCCCGCTGCAGTGGCCAGACCCGAGCCTGTCCTATCTCCTCACCGGCTTCGCCGTGCTGCTGGCACCCCTGGCACTGGCCGCAGGTCTGCTTTTCAACAGGCTGATGTCGATGGCCCGGCCAAAACACATTTCGGCATCGTGGCTGCTGATCCCGGCCATCGCGGCGGCAGGACTGCTGATCGGCGTCTGCTCACACTGGTGGCCCGAGCTACCGGGTAACGGCAAGAGCATCTTGACCGTCAGCCTGGACAGCGGGATGACGCTGGGCGCAGCCGCGGTGATACTGCTGCTGAAACCCCTGGTCACCGCAGTGTTCCTGCGGGCCGGCGCAGTCGGCGGCATGCTGACCCCGTCACTGGCAACGGGTGCCGCGCTCGGCTCGGTGCTGGCTCTGTCCGTCGATACCTGGACCGATCTGTCCGTCAGCGTGCCCGCGGTCTCGCTGGCATGCGCGGCGGGTGTTCTTGCCATCACCCAGCGGGCACCGGTCTGGGCGGCGATTTTCGTCTGGGAACTGGCACGGCCGCCCTGGTGGCTGCTCGTCGTGTTCCTGGCTGCGGCGGCGAGTGCTCACGGCCTGCGCGTGCTCGGTGAGCGATGGCGCGCCGCAAGCACCGAGGGCACCCGCGATCAGCATGCCGCTTGACGAGCTGGGAAACTTTCCCGAATTGCGCATGCGAAGATCGGCAACGCTGGTTATCCCGTTCAGTTAACCTACAATATCTGAGATCAGGCTGAGTATCGCCTGAGCGTCTGGCGTATTCATGCACGCTATGCCGAAATTTTTTCTCAGTAAGCCTCCGATAACCCGATCGGTCTTCAGTCATCGCAACTTCGGGTTTCCTGTAAGGCTGGACGCAGTGCCCGAAAGATAGCAAACACCACTCCGTGGGGCACGTGGGTAACTGAGAGTGCGCCCATTCGACTCACCGGGCGATGCACCCCCTCGGCCGAGTACGCACCAGCGCCCCGCCATGGTGCCCGAAACAGGGGTTGTGGCATATCGCGGCAAGACGGCAACACCACCCATTCCTCGCCGATTGCGCACAGCCCGGCCCGATCAGCTACGTGGCCACCCATGTTCATTCCGGCGCCAGCAACCCAGGTACGAAACTTCAATCCATTAGGCGAACCGGGGGCGGCCGGCTTTGCTGCCAAGTCAGCAATCTTTTCAATCTCGCTAGATCAGCAATAACTGTGCATTTCACAGCCATCTTCCAGTCGATTTGACATGCACGTCAGCAAATATTTTTTTCCCGATTTTTGCTTTGCTTCGGATGATTTGCTGGCTACGGTTTCATCAGGTCGGGGCTGCAGCAATCAGAGGGGTCATCATGGAAGTAACCGTCCGGTCCTATCTCACATCCGGTATAGCCATGGTCGGAGCAGGCGTCATCGCGCTGGCTCCGCTTCAGATCAGCCCGCCGGATATTCAGCTCCACGCCGGCCATCCGGTCGTAGCGGTCGACAATATCGAGCTGTCCGCCTTCACCCCCTCTGATATCGCCGGTGCCGTCGGCCTACTCATCACCGGCGGATCGCTGGCCGTCAACCAAGGTCTGGCCAGCGCCAACACCGGCATCGCGCAGGGGCTCGCAACGGTGCAGAGCATCACGTCGACTGCGCTCGGAACCACCTCTGCGGTCAACTCGACGCTCACCCAGTACGGCCTGCTGGCCCTGCAGACCGTCGCGGCCGATCCGTTGGACCCGGCGAGCTTCACCACCGCGATGGGGATTCTGGTACAGGGCGGATCCCTGGCCTTCAACCAGTCGCTGGCTGGGACGAACACCGCCATCGGTCAGGGCCTGGGTGGCTTGTCGGCCACCACCAGCACCGCACTCGGCGCGGCGTCCGCGATCAACAGCATCCTGACGCAGTACGGCCTGCTGGCGCTCAACCTCCTCGCCTCGCCGGCGGCGGTCGCAGCAGCCACACCCGCCGTCATCGCCGCGGCCACCCCCACGGCCGCGGCGCTGGCTCTGCCCACCCCGACCGATGTCAGCTCTGCGCTCGGCCTGCTCATCACCGGCGGCTCACTGGCGTTCAACTCCAGTCTGGCCACCGTCAACACCGCCGTGGGCCAGGCCCTCGGCGGTGCGTCAGCGGTGACCAGCACAGCGCTGGGCGGCATCTCGGCAATCAACAACACGCTGACCACTGCTGGTCTGACCGCCTTCACCACGGTCGCGGCCAACCCGCTCAACCCGGCCAGTTACGCCGCCGCGCTGACTCTGCTGATCACGGGCGGTTCGACTGCCTTCAACCAGGGGTTGGCCAGCCTCAACACCGGGATCGGCCAAGTGCTCGGCACGGTGTCGTCGCTCAGCAGCACCGGACTCGGGGGTATCTCCGCGGTCAACAGCATCCTGACCACCTACGGGTTGGCCGCCCTGGGTGCGCTGACCGCAACGCCGGCAGTCACACCCTATGCCGTCGATCCCGCCGCGTCGGTGACGACCGCGGCGGCCGTCACCGCCACACCGACCGCGTCGGCGGCGGCGATCCCCGCACCGAGCGGCGTCGCCTCCGCGCTGGGGATCCTGATATCCGGCGGCTCTACGGCGTTCAACCAAAGCCTGGCCAGCGCGAACACCGCGATCGCGCAGGGACTCGGCGGGTTGGTGGCGGTGACCGACACCGCTCTGGGCGGCGTGGCAGCAGTCAACACCCTACTGACGAATTACGGTCTGCTGGCGTTGAATTCGGTCGCCGCCAACCCCCTCGACCCGGCCAGCTACGCGACAGCGCTCGGCTTGCTGATCACCGGCGGATCGCTGGCGTTCAACTCAGGTCTGGCCACCGCGAACACCGTGATCGGCCAGGGCCTCGGTACGCTGCAAACCGTCCTGGGCACCACGCTCGGCGGTATCTCGGCGGTCAACACCACCCTGACCAACACCGGTCTGGATGCGCTCGACGCGCTACTCAACCCGCGGGCGGCAGTGACGCCGGCCAGCACGATCACCCCTACGGTGAACGCCCTGTCCACCCCGGCTGCGGCGCTGGTCATCCCCGGACCCGGTGATGTGGCGACCGCATTGGGCTTCCTGGTCCAGGGTGGTTCGACGGCGTTCAACCAGACACTGGCCGGGCTGAACACCGGTATCGCCGAGGGGCTCGGTGGACTCTCGTCACTGACCAGCATCGGCCTCGGCGCCATCGCGGCAGCCAACACGACGCTGACCACCGCAGGGCTGGCCGCGCTCAACACTATTGTCGCTGCTCCCCTGAATCCGGCCAGTTACGTTGCAGCAGGGGCGATTCTGGCGCAGGCTGGCTCGACCGCCTTGAACCAGAGCCTGGCCAGCCTCAACACCGGCATCGCCACCGGCCTCGGCACCCTCCAGGCGGTCACTTCGACCGCGCTGGGCACGGCTTCGGCAGTCAACACCACGCTGACCACGGCGGGGCTGAACGCGCTCAACGCGCTGACGAACACACCTGTCACGGTCGCCGTGACACCGGCACTGGCGGCGGCCAAGGTCGCCAACACCCAGAGCCTGGCCACAGTCGCCGATCCGTCCGCCTCGTCGACCAGCACGGTGACGCTCTCGGTGCCCAAGTCAGTCACGGCGGCGAAGACGGCCGACAAGCCCGCCACCCCCGCGACAGCCAAGGTCACGACCACCGCGTCGGCCCCGGCGGCCAGCACCTCGGCCACCGCCGGTACCCAGACGAAAGCCGGCAACCCGGTCAAGAAAGCCAGCGACCAGGTGAAGAAGGCCAGCGGCGCCGACAAGAAGTCGACAGGCAAGTCGACCGGCGGTGGTGGCGCCAAGTAGACAGAGCCTCTGCCTGGCCCCCTGTATGGACCTCAGCCCTGTTCTGGCCCCCTCCAGAGCGGGGCTGAGCCCTGGGTGGGGCTCACCCCGGAAATGTCACTGCGGCGTCTTGGCCCAGTTGCCCGCATCGCCGACGATCCCGACCGGTACCGCACCGGTCAGACTCACGTTCTGCACCGACGGGCCTGCCGCGACGATCGTCGTGTCCTGCAGGATCGGGAGCACCGTTGCCATGTTCCACAGCCGGGGTTCAACGGCGGTGATCACGTCGTTGATGTCCTTCGAACCGTCCAGCGCGCCGTCGATATTGGGCTGGATGCTGCGATCGCAGATCTCGGTCAGATTGGACGGCGCCTGAACGAGTTCACCGGATTCCCGCGCCGGCCCAGACGTGGTGGTGGCGGGTCCCGTGGTCGCGGTCGTGGTCGTCCCCGACGCTGTGGCAGACGACGTGGTGGCAGACGACGTGGTAGCAGACGACGTCGGCGTCGGTGCGCCAGACGAGGGTGACGGGGTGGCCGGCGTCGGTGACACCGCCGTCGACTCCAGGGCCGGACAGCCGTACCGCGACGCCAACAGCGTCGCCAGGTCACCGCCGGCGCTGTGCCAGCCCACGATGGCGTCGACGCGGTTGTTGGTCAGCGCATCTCCGTACAGCACAACGGGATCCAGCGCCGACACCGAGGCAGCGATCCCCACGTTGCGCAGCTGATCGGCCGCGGTGTTGGCGACCGCCACCGACGTCGGGTCGTTAGAGGCCACTCCGAGCACCAGTGACAACTGGGTGCCGTCCTTGCTGATCCGCCCGCGGGTGACTTCCGGCGGCGGGGTCGGTGCACTCGAGGTCCGCGAACCGGCAGACGGCGCGGGCGATGACGACGCCGGCGTGTCCCGTTCGATCACGTACCCGGCCTGCGCCAGCAGGGCGAGTGCGGCATCCTGCGTCATCGCCGGCGGCGCAGTCGGTACATAGCCGGGATCGGACGGGGACCGGATCTGGGCCTGCGCCAACGTGACGGTGTTGTCGCTGCCGGCGCCGACCGCGGCCAGCAGGTCCACATCGAGCAGCCCGAGCAGCGCCTTGCGCACCTGCGGATCCGTGAGCTGAGGCTGCTGCGCGCGCAGCAGCAGCTGCATGACACGCGGTGTCACGATGCGTGCTGTCCGCACGTCGGGGATCGCGGAGAGCTGCGCAAACGCGGCCGCTCCGCCGTGGACCTGGGCGACCTGGGTGTCGCCGTTACGAATGGAGTCGGCCAGCGCGGCGGGAGCGCCCGCTCGCCGGAACAGGATCTGATCGGGTCGCGCCGGTTGACCCCAGTACCGGTCGTTGCGGGCGAGCAGGATTTCGTCACGCTGGGGGTCGATGCTCTCGACGCGGAACTGCCCGCCGGTGACGGGCATGGCCCGCGCCAGTCCGGCCAGGAATCCGCCCGGCACATCCTTGACGATGTGCGCGGGCACGATGTCGTTGAACAGTTCCCGCCACGCCGGGTACGGCTGCGAGAACGTGACGACGGCCGTCTTACCGCCGTCGATCGACTGCACACCGGTGATCAGGTCGTACCCCGCCGGATCGACCACGCCGGGCTCACTGACCATCTGGCGCCACAGATACCAGAAGTCATCGGCGGCGATCGGCGCGTTGTCGGTCCACTGCGCCTCGGGCCGGATCTTGTAGGTGACGGTGAACGGATTCTCGCTGGTCACCTCCGCGGACTGCAGCAAGGTGGTGTCCAGCTCCCAGCGCGATCCCGTCGGGCTGGCCGGGTCCGGTACCGGACGGAACGATGACGGCAGCACCAGCGCGCTGATCGCGGCGTTCACCGGCGACTGATCCGACAGCAGATGCGGATTGAAACCGGCACCGATCGCGTCGATGCCCATGATGATCTGCGTCGCCTTGGCGGGCGGCGGCGGCGTGCTCTGCGTCGTCTCCGTGCTCTGCGGGGCCGGGGGCGGGCTGACCGTGCAGCCGGCCACGATGAGCACCATGCCGATGGTGAACAGTTGACGGAATCCGGTCGGCACGCCCTTCAGGGTATCGACCGGTATTTGGCTCAGCCCTGCGCCTTCGACCGCGCCTTGTTCCGTGCGCGCATCGTCGCGTTCAGCTCCGCCTTGCGGACCCGCACGATCTCCGGCGTCACCTCGACGCACTCGTCGTTGGCGCAGAACTCCATGGCCTGCTCCAAATCGAGCTCCAACGGCCGGGCCAGCGTTTCGAAGACGTCGGCGGTCGAGGACCGCATATTCGTCAGCTTCTTCTCGCGGGTGACGTTGACATCGAGATCCTCGGCGCGCGGGTTGATCCCGACGACCTGACCCTCATACGTGTCGTCACCGGGCTCGACGAAGAACTGCCCGCGATCGGCGAGCTGGATCATCGCGAACGGGGTTACCGAGCCGGTGCGGTCCGAGACCAACGAGCCGGTGTGGCGGGCGCGGATCTCGCCGGCCCACGGGCGGTAGCCGTCGAATACGGCGTTGGCGATACCCGTGCCGCGCGTGAGTGTCAGGAAATCGGTCCGGAAGCCGATCAGCCCGCGGCTTGGCACTATGAAGTCCATCCGGACCCAACCCGCCGCATGGTTGGCCATCTCTTCCATCCGGCCCTTACGGCCAGCCATCAGCTGGGTGATGGCGCCGACGAACTCTTCCGGGCAGTCGATGGTCATCGCTTCGAAGGGCTCGTGCAGCTTTCCGTCGATGGTCCTGGTGACCACCTGCGGCTTGCCGACGGTCAGCTCGAACCCTTCGCGGCGCATCTGCTCGACGAGAACGGCCAGCGCCAGCTCACCACGGCCCTGCACCTCCCAGGCGTCGGGCCGGTCGATGTCGACGACTTTGATGGACACGTTACCGATCAGCTCACTGTCGAGGCGGTTCTTCACCATCCGCGCGGTCAGCTTGTGACCGGAGACCTTGCCCGCCAGCGGCGAGGTGTTGGTGCCGATGGTCACCGAGATCGCCGGCTCGTCGACGGTGATCCGCGGCAGGGCATGGGCGTGTTCGGGGTCGGCCAGGGTGTCGCCGATCATGATCTCGGGCATGCCGGCGACGGCGACGATATCGCCGGCGATGGCCTCATCCGTCGGGCGACGGTCCACGCCCTCGGTGACCAGCAGCTCGGTGACCTTCGCGTTGGTGATGACGGGATGCCCGTCGACCTCGCGCATCCAGGCGACCTGCTGGCCCTTGCGGAGCCGGCCCTTGTAGATCCGGATCAGGGCGAGGCGGCCGAGGAAGGCCGACGCGTCGAGGTTGGTCACCAGCGCCTGCAGCGGCGCCTGGGGGTCACCCTGTGGCGGCGGGATGTGCTCGAGCAGAACGTCGAAGAGCGGGTCGAGGTTCTCACCGTCAGGGTTTTCACCATTGGACGGCTCGGTGGTGCTGGCGATGCCGGCGCGGCCGGACGCGTACAGAACCGGCAGGCCGAGCGCGTCCTCGGCCGCCTTCTGCGCGTCGTCGTCCAGGTCGGAGGCGACGTCGAGGAGTAGGTCGTGGCTCTCGGACACCACCTCGGCGATCCGGGCGTCGGGCCGATCGGTCTTGTTGACCACCAGAATCACCGGCAGGTGTGCGGCGAGCGCCTTGCGCAGCACGAATCGGGTCTGCGGCAGCGGCCCCTCGGAGGCGTCGACCAGCAACAGCACGCCGTCGACCATGGACAGCCCGCGCTCCACCTCGCCGCCGAAGTCGGCGTGGCCCGGGGTGTCGATGACGTTGATCACCGTCATCGAGCCATCCGGGTGGTGCCGGTGCACCGAGGTGTTCTTGGCCAGGATGGTGATTCCCTTTTCCTTTTCCAGGTCACCGGAGTCCATCAGCCGCTCGACAGCATCGTCGCCCCGATGCGACAGGGCGCCGGACTGCCGAAGCATCGCGTCGACCAGGGTTGTCTTGCCGTGGTCGACGTGAGCGACGATGGCGACGTTCCGAAAATCAGAGGGAAGATCCACGTCAATGATTGTCGCAGTGTGGGTACCCGATCACGAAAACGAAGAAAGTCCACGGTAGTAAAAGGTGAAGTACACCGATCTGACCGGCATCAAGCCGAAGAAGAAGTGCTGCCGCAGTAAGCCCCGCTGCAAGCGCTGCCCGCTGGTGCTGCACAAGGTGCACAAGGCCGAGTTGACGGGGGTGCGCGGAAAAGCCTTGGAGAAAGTTTTCAAACGGGCGAGAAAATCCTGATGACCTCGGAGAATGCGTTTCCGGGTGGCACTACCGCGCGTAGCGTGGAGGCGTTCGGTCACGTGTGATTGGAGGTCCGATCATGACGGTCTACGAAGTCCTCACAGTCGTTGTCGTCGTCGTACTGGCAACTGCTGCCACCGCGGCGATCTACCTGGGATTGTTGAACTGGGCGGGTGGAGTGTTCGTCGTGCGGTGTGCCGCGTGTCACCATCTGACGCTGTCTCCGGAGAACCTTCCGCAGCCGTCCTGCCCGCATTGCCGGCACCCGGCGCTCACGCATCCCCTCTACACCGCTAATCACATCGGGCAGCCGCGAGCCGTTCGCGTGGTAGGAGACGCGCTGAAGTATTGACCCGTCAGCGCCGTCCTCGCCCCATGGCCGCGGCGAGCTCGGGCAGCCACGTCGTGTCGGCAGGTACCCAGGGCAGCTCCGGCAGCTCGGCGGCCCGCACCCAACGCAGCGCGCGGTGATCATGCGGGTGCAGCGTGCCGCCGAGCTGCGTGACGAAATAGGCGCGCAGCGTCATCGTCGAACTCAATGCAACGTCCGCCCCGAGCCGTTCCCCCACTGCCACGTCGACCCCGAGTTCCTCACGCAGCTCACGGACCAGGGCGTCGGCATCGTTCTCCCCCACGGCGACCTTGCCCCCGGGCAGTTCCCACAATCCGGCCAGCTGGGGTGGGCGCTCACGCTGGGCCACCAGCAGAGCCGAACCGGCGATCAACGCCCCCGCAACGACAATCTGGGTCGGCACAGTGGCTCACGCTACGCACCCCCGGCCGGAACCTGAACGCAACCGACGGCGAAGAAGCGCGATGCTTTACGCAGCGACCTCAGCCTGGCCGGGCGCTGCTGCCGGCTTGTTGACGACCGTCAGCTCGTAGTTGCTGGCCTGCCACCCGGACAGGAAGGCGCCCAACGACACCTGCATGCCCTTGCCGATGTATGCACCGTCGGTACCGGTGGCAGAACTGTCGTTGACATAGACCCATCCGTTCGCCGCATCCACCGCGATCACGACAATCTCGTGGTCGAGAACCGTGTAGTTGGGGTTGGTGACGGTGGTGGCGCCAGGAACGGAATTCCAGATCCCGCCGATGGCAACGGTCGTCATCGCCGCGTCTCCGTTGGCGAGAGCAGCCTCCAAGTCGGAGAGGGCCGCCGTGGTGTCCGTCCCGTAATGGGTGACGTTCGCCGTCAAGCCGTAGTACTTCTTCAGGAGCACAACGGCGTCTTCCATCTGCACGCCCTCCGAAATGTCTTCTCCCAAGTACATTTTGCTGCCTGGATGGGCGACGCTGTTCGTGGTCTTGGCGTATCCGACGATCTCGTTCTCGGTCACCGTTGCGCCGGTCAGCTGCTGGATCGCCGCCGCCGTCGCCATCAGCGCGCAGTTGTCAAAGTGCTGCTCGGTGGCGTACTGCGCGTTGGCTGTATTGCCGTACTGGCCGTCACCGTTGACCTTGACGGTCACGATCGTCTGACTGGTATCGGGCCGGGAAACGCCCAACTGGATGGCCAGGTAGTGCAGCGCCCCCTGTAAACCACCCAATAGCCCGGGCAGCTGTGCACCGACTCCGTTGTTCAGAGTGATGGTGAACTTGTCGGTGATCCCAGCCTGAGCCAACCCGGTCCCCGGCGTGTAGGTGTACTGCCCGGTGGCTTCGTCGAGATCGACAGTGCCGTACTTGGGTGGTGTCGTCAGGGAGTAGGTCACCCCATACCCGTTATGGCTGGAGCCATAGACGGCCCCGCTGATGCTGCCGGCCTGCGTTTGCGGGTTCTGGCTGTCGTACCCGGTGGGGGCCTGGTTGAAGAAGATGTAGCTCAGTTGCGCTGAGAGGTCCGACCACAGCGACTGAAACGTCACCGGTGCGGCCGTCGGAGCAGCAGCCGCCGCCGCCAGTGCCCGCGTGGCAACCGGCGCGATTGCGCCAGGAGCTCCTGGCGTTCCGTCGGCACCGGCCGCGCCATTGGTGCCTTTTCTTATCGGACCGTAGCCGCCGGTTCCGAACGCTCCGCCGTCGCCGGCCTTCCCACCAGCACCACCTCCGACGCCCCCGTTCGCACCCCCGGCGCCACCGTTACCGCCGGCGCCACCGTCACCACCGTTGCCGCCGTTGCTCCACCCGTTCGCGCCGGCCCCGCCGGCCCCGGCGTCGCCACCGGAACCCGCGTTACCGCCGGCGTAATCGGCATTGCCGGCACCTCCTGCGCCGCCGTCGCCACCGCTGCCGCCGCTTCCGCCGTTACCTGCTGTGCCGCCAAAACCTGAGGGGCCTCCCGCAGCGCCAGCACCGCCATTGCCTCCGCCACCGGCCGCGTTACCGGTTGCGGCGCCGCCGTCACCACCGTGGCCGCCGGCCCCACCAGCGCCACCGTCACCGCCGGTTGCTGCGTGGTCATAGGTATTGCCTGCCGCGCCGCCCCTACCGCCGGCACCACCCTTTCCGCCCCAACCGTTGATGCCGTCCGCACCATTGGACGAGATCACAAAGAAAAAGCGGCCGGTACCGCCGGCACCGCCGTGGGCACCGCCATCACCACCAACGCCACCGTTACCGCCGTTGCCGCCGTTGCCGCCGTCACCGATTTGGACAGCCACCGCGTTGAAACCGGCGCCGCCCTTGCCGCCGGCGCCGCCACTGCCACCGGCGCCGCCTTCACCGCCGGCGCCGAAGAGCAGGCTGCCCGCGCCGCCGTTACCGCCGCTACCTCCGGTGCCGCCGGGCGAGCCGTCTCCTCCGTTGATGTTCTCCGCTGTCCCGTTGACGCCGGGGTTGCCCTCCTGGCCCCAGCCGCCGGCACCGCCGTTGCCGCCCCTACCGAAGATCGACAGCAGCCCGACATCTCCACCGCGCCCGCCGTCGCCACCGCCGATGCCACCGTTACCGCCGTCACCGCCGCTACCCGACCACAGTCCGCCGTTTCCGCCCCTGCCGCCGTCACCACCGTGGTCGCTGCCGTAACCCTTATAGGGGCTCACTCCGCCGGCACCGCCGGCACCGCCGGTGGCGTACAGGGACAACGCCCCGCCACTGCCGCCGACGCCGCCTGCACCACCGTTGGTGCCCTGGCCCCCGGTCCCGCCGGCACCGCCGGTGCCTGAGTAGGACAGCAACCCGGTGTCGCCACCGCGGCCGCCGGAGCCGCCGGTGGCTCCGTTCGGTATGGCGCTGCCCCCAGAGCCGCCGGCACCGCCGTTACCGGAAAGCAGGCCGCCTGTGCCGCCCCGGCCACCGACACCGCCGGTGACGGTCAGGTCGACCCCGTCGACCGCAACGCCGCCGGTACCTCCGCTACCGCCGTTGCCGAAGAGCAAGCCGCCGTTGCCACCGTTGCCGCCGGAGCCGCCATTGACGCCGGACAGGCCGGTGCCGCCGTTGCCACCGTTACCGGCGATGCCGGCGGCCCCGCCGTTGCCACCGTTGTAACCATTGCCGCCGTTGCCGAACGCTCCGCCGTTACCGCCGGTGCACGCGGTGGTGCCGGCGCACGTTTCGGCGGTCCACGAGTAGCCGTTGCCGATGAGGATGCCGGCGTTGGGATGTGCAGCCGTGCCGTCGCCGACGAAGAAGCTGAAGAAGGGATCGGGCGAGGCCAAGACGCGGGCCGCGGCCGAGTTCGGGACCGCGTTCGCCGCAGCGGCCGAGGTCAGTGCCCGCTGCGAGGTGCTGGCGGTGGATCCGCCGGAGGATGACACCGCGGTGGATACTCCGGGGCCGGACTTCGCCTTGGCAGAGTTGGGCTGCCCGGCCGATTTCGCGTGCCCGGTCGACTTGGACGGGCCGGCCGCAGTGGAATTGCTCGACGCACTCGACTCTTTGGCGCCGGAGGTACTGCCGGTGTCGGCCGAGGCCGCAGCGGGCATCGAGGCCAGGGCGGCACCAACACCCAGGGCGATCGCCGACGCCCCCACCCACGTCAACGCCCGCGAACTGCCCAGCGCAGCAAGTCCGAACTCAACACGACTCAATCGCAATCCAGCCGAGCGGCCCGGAATGTGCGCAGCGTCCATCGCAACGGCAGAACTCATGTATTCACTCCCCCTGGGAATCGGAACGACAGCAGCTCCGCAGTCGAGATGCGTCGACCCGCAGCAGAGGGGAGCATAAAGTGAATTGACGACCATGTCAGTATTTTCGATTCATTTCGGCCGCAAGGCTTTCCTTTGTTGCCCGGCCGTAACGGGTGCGTCGATCGTCAGCTGACAAACAGACGTGTGGATCACTCGCACACCGGGGACAATGGCGCTATGGCCGTGCTAACCGATGACGAAGTGGACTCTGCCGCCGAAAGCCTGAACGGATGGCGGCGCGTAGACGGCGCGCTGCGGCGCTCGATAAAGTTCGGCGCCTTTCTCGAGGGCATCGAGGCCGTGCGCCGGGTGGCCGAACGCGCAGAAGCCAAGGATCATCACCCGGATATCGATATCCGCTGGCGAACCGTGACTTTCGCGCTCGTCACGCATTCCGAGGGCGGTATCACGGACAAGGATCTGGCGATGGCGAAGGATATCGACGGGATCGTCGACCAGACGGAAACCTGATCGGCGCCGACGCGATCCAGGCCAACGTCGCCAAAGTGGCGACGATATAGACCATCCCGGCCCAAGCCAGGTACCAGGGCCGGGAGATCTGCCAGATGGTGGGCTGGGCGAAGCTCAACAGCCACGGCACCCCGATGAGGGTGAGGATCATCCATCCCCAGCCGAGGATGCGTGCCCCGACGAGATCGCGGTGAGGCCCCTGGATGAGCCAGATCATCAGCGGCACCAGCCACACCCAGTGGTGGGTCCACGAGATCGGCGATAGCACCAGGCCGAACAGCTGCACGACGACGATCGAGCCCAGTCGGTCGGGCCCCACGCTGTTCACGGCCCGCCACGCGAAGAACGCCAGCACCGCGGTGGCTGCCACCGCGGCCAGGACCAGTGGCCCCTGGCCGGCGTCGTACCCGAGGATCCGGGAGATGCCACCGCGCCAGGACTGATTGAACGACGTCCCGATCGGACCGATCCGACTGGCGTCGCCGAGCAGATCGGTGAAGTAGTAGCGGCCCTGCTGACCGACGATCAGCACCGACATGCCGACGGTCGCCAGAAAGACCACCGCGGAGAACGCGGCCGCCGCCCAGCGCCGCGCACCGACGAAATACAGACCACTGATCGCCGGAGTCAGTTTGATCCCCGCGGCGAGGCCGACCAGCAGACCCGATAACCACCACCGGCCGCTGTACACCGCCCACAGCACCATGAGCACCAGCACGACGTTGACCTGGCCGTAGTCGAACGTACTGCGCAAGGGCTCGAGCCAGATCGCGACGGCCGTCCACAACATCGCCGAACGCCGTCCGCCGTGGATCTCCAGGAGTCGCTGACTCACCCGCACTACACCGTAGAGCGCCGCGATGATGCCGACCTGCCAGGCGAAGGCCACCACACCGAACGGCAGCAGATGCAGCGGGTAGAACACCACCGCGGCGAACGGCGGATAGGTGAACGGCAGCGGGAAGTCGGGGGTCTGGTCGGCATAGACGTACCCATAGAGCGTGCCGGGGTGGTTCAGCGCTTCCGCGCCGCCGATGTAGACGTGCAGATCGACGAAGTTCGCGCCGTTGGGAACGAGATACGTCCACGCCAGGCGCGCCGCGATACTCGCCGCGAACAGCAGTGGGGCCAGCGCAGTGCGCCGACGAGCGGTCGTGTTTATTTGCTCGACTCTAAGCGATTGCCGCCGCCACCGGCCCGGGGGCACGCGAAGGCAGATGCCGCGCCGGCGTGACGCCGGGCGCGGCCCGGACATCACCATCACCCGTCGGAAGCGTAACGGTTGAATAAATGCCACACGTGTCACTTGAGTAACTCCAGTAACAACGTACGTTCGGGTCATACCGCTATCGAAGAACTGGGAGAGCCATGTCACGCACCAAGAGCCTGTTCAGTGCAACCGCCATTGTCGTGGGCTCGTCGGCCGCGATGCTGACGGGTGGAATCGCGAAAGCAGACCCTGTTCCACCCCCGTCACCGGCGCTGCCGGGCATCAACATCATGGAGCAGCTCATCGACCCGGCGAAGGCGCCGCAGCTGCTGCAGCAGGCCACCGCGATGCTGACCGGACTGAACGCGACTTCGCCTGCGACACCGGCGATTCCGGCGTCAGCACTGCCCACGCTGGGCACTCCCGCGGCTCCGTCGTTGGCGACCGCATCGGTGAACCTGCCGCAGCCGACATCGGTCCTGCCGGGTATGCCCGGTGCACTGCCGGCCGCACTGCCCCTGACCGCATCGGTGCCGGGCACGCTGCCCGGAATGCCTCCGGCGGCCGTCCCGGCACCCGCCCCGGCGGGTCTGTCGACCATCCCCGGTCTGCCCATCCCGCTGCCGGCGAACCTGCCGATCCCAACCGATCTGGCGGGTCTGCTGCCCGCCGCCGGGGTCCCGGCGCCGAACTTCGGCACCAACCCGGTGTCGCCGATCGGAACGGCGCCGGCCGCCGCGCCGATCGCCCCGATGCCGTCGATCTTCCCCACCTCCGCCCTGCCCTGATCGCCCCTCACCCGGATTGGACGTTTGTTGATGTCGACCAGGACGCTGTTTGCTACCACCGCTGTCGCGATGGGCTCGTCAGTCGCGTTGTTGCTCAGCGGTGTCGCCACCGCTGATCCGACAGCGCCGCTGCCGCTGCCGATCGACGGGCTCAGCGCTCCTGGCCTGCCTGCCGTCCAATCCCTGAGTCCGGCGATCCAACAGGCGGCGGCCGACCCGAGCAACGCCGCGTCGATGCTGATGGCCGCCGCTGCCGCGTTCGCGGGTAATCAGGCGGCTCCGGCCGATTCGCAGGGCCTCGCGTCGGCGGTCAGCCAGTTCGTCTCCAGTCCGGCGGCCGCCGCGGTGGTGCCGTCGCCGTCCACCGTTCCCGGCACCGGTATTCCGCTACCGAACAACGCGGCGGTGCCGGGACCTGCGCCGCTGGCGAGCAACCTGCACGTCCCGCCGCCCGGGGTGATACCCGGCACCGAGGCGCACCTGCTGCCAGGTGTGGATCCGTCCCACGCGGTCGGACCGGACCCCGCCACGGCCGCGCCCGCTCCGGCCGCGCCCCCCGCGGCAGCGCCAGTCGCAGCGGCGCCAGCACCCACTGCCGGCGCCACCCCGTTGGCAGCCTCGACGCCGGCGCCGGGTCCGGCGACCGGAGCCTCCACCGGCCCCAACACCGCGCCCCCCGGCTACGCGCCCGACACACCGCCGACGCAGGACTTCATGTACCCGTCGATCGGTAACAACTGCCTGCCCGATGGTGGAAACTCCATTGCCACCGCGCTTTCGGTGGCCGGACCGGCCAATATCCCCACCCCCGGACCCGCCGCCTCACAGACGGCGTACGTATTCACCGCCGTCGGTACGTCGGGCCCAGCCGATGTGCAGAAGCTTCCCCTCAACGTCACCTGGGTCAACCTGACCACCGGCAAGTCAGGCAGTGCAACGCTCAAGCCGCGCCCCGATATCAACCCCAACGGGCCGACCACGTTGACCGCGGTCGTGGACACCGGTTCGGGAAGCATCATGTCGACGATTTTCGGCCAGGTCACCACGACCGACAAGCAGTGCCAGTTCATGCCGACCATCGGGTCGACGGTCGTACCCTGACGGGTCGGGCCCTCTCACTGTTCGGGCCCTCTCACCGCGAAGACGAAACCCCTGCCGCGGTCGGCACAGATGGCGCGCCGGAGGAATTCCGTTGCGCCGCTGTGTGAAAGCGCAGCAACGCCATCGCGACCCCCGACAACCGCACCGGATCGCCCGGATGCATAACCGCCGCGTCTGCCCTCGACCACCCGGCCAGCCAGGTGTCAACGGAGCGACCGATGAGCACAATGAGCGGTGGACAGCAGTCGATTTCATCCTTGAGCTGCCTGGCCAACCCCAGACCTCCGACCGGTGTCGCCTCGGCATCCAGAATCACCAGATCGGCGTCACCTGACGTCATTCGCTGCTCCAGCGCCGCCGCGGTCGCGACCTCGATGCAGCGGATGCGCATCGCCGCATGCGCGCCGATCCCGATCGCGGCCAGCACATCCCGGCGAGTTCGCGCGTTGTCGCTGTAAACCACAATCTGAAACTCGTCCATACCGCCAGATGCTAGGGCCGTAAACACCGTTTCCATCCGGAGCGCAGCGCCAAACCCCCAGCGAGCCACCCAGACGGGGGATGGCCGGCAGCGCGCTCCGGCGCAGCATGGTTCTATCGCCCATCGCGGGCCCGGCCGCCGCGGAACGAGGTACCAGCCATGCTCACCAACCACACGACTCTCGTCCGCTTCCTGATCGAGGAACGACGCCGATACCCCGACGCAAGCGGAGATCTCAACTCGCTGATCCTCGACGTCACCCTGGCGTGCAAGGCGATCGCGCAACGTCTCGCCCAGGGCGAACTCGGCGGAATCCTCGGCTCGGCCGATGCGATCAATATCCAGGGTGAGGTTCAGCAGAAGCTCGACGTGCTGGCCAACGACTACTTCCTGCGGGCCAACGAGTGGGGCGGCCAGGTGGCGGGGATGGCGTCGGAAGAACTCGACGATCCCTATCTGCTGCCGACCCAGTACCCGCGTGGCAAGTACCTGCTGATCTTCGACCCGCTCGACGGCTCGTCGAATATCGACGTCAATGTCTCTGTCGGCAGCATCTTTTCGATTCTGCGCACCCCCAACGCCGGCGAGGACCCGGAGCTGGCGGATTTCCTGCAACCCGGCACCGAACAGGTCTGCGCGGGCTACGCGATCTACGGGCCGTCGACGATGCTCGTGCTCACGGTCGGTACCGGCGTGCACGCCTTCACCCTGGATCCGACGCTGGGCGAATTCATCCTCACCCGTCCGTCGATCCGCATTCCACGCACCACCAGCGAATACGCCATCAATGCCTCCAACCGCCGGTTCTGGGAGCCTG
This sequence comes from Mycolicibacterium komossense, assembly GCF_025822605.1. Lineage (GTDB taxonomy): Bacteria > Actinomycetota > Actinomycetes > Mycobacteriales > Mycobacteriaceae > Mycobacterium > Mycobacterium komossense. The sequence goes on from NZ_JACKTY010000047.1 coordinate 242,265, forward strand.
CCGTGCGCAAGTACATCGACGAGTGCCTGGCCGGGAAGGCTGGGCCGCGCGGCAAGGACTTCAACATGCGCTGGGTGGCCTCGCTGGTCGCCGAGACCCACCGAATCCTCACTCGCGGTGGCGTATTCCTCTATCCCCGCGATTCCAAGGACCCGACGAAGCCGGGCCGGTTGCGGCTGCTCTACGAAGCCTCTCCGATGGCCTTCCTGATCGAACAGGCCGGCGGGCGCGCCAGTACCGGACGCACCCGCGTCATGGACATCGTGCCCACCGATCTGCACCAGCGGGTGCCGCTGATCTTCGGCGCCGCCGACGAGGTGGACCGCATCGAGGCATACCACCGCGATAACAACGACGCCGGCGGACGGGCACCGCTCTACGGCACCAGAGGTCTGTTCCGTACATCCGTGGGCTGAGCCCACGTCCCCTTTGAGGAGATCCTTCATGTCACGTGCGCATCCCATCATCTCGGTGACCGGCTCGTCGGGCGCCGGAACAACCTCTGTCATGCGGACATTCGCGCAGATCTTTCGCCGCGAAGAACTGAGTGTGGCGTTCGTGGAGGGCGACAGTTTCCACCGCTACGACCGCACCGAGATGAAGTCCGCCATCGCCGCCGCCCACGACCGCGGCGACCACACCTTCAGCCATTTCGGGCCGGAAGCCAATCTCTTCGAAGAGCTTCGCGATCTATTCCAGTCCTACGGCGAGACCGGCACCGGCAAGATCCGGCGCTATCTGCACAATGCCGAGGAGGCCGAACCGTTCGGCCAGGCACCGGGCACCTTCACTCCGTGGGAGACGTTGCCTGACGACACCGACATCCTGTTCTACGAAGGTCTGCACGGCGCCGTCGTCACCGACGAGGTCGACATCGCCCGCCATGCCGATCTGCGCATCGGGGTGGTGCCCGTGATCAACCTCGAGTGGATCCAAAAGTTGCACCGCGACAAGTTCACCCGCGGATACACCTCAGAGGCCGTCACCGACACGATCCTGCGCCGGATGCCCGACTACGTGAACTACATGTGCACTCAGTTCTCCCATACCGACGTGAACTTCCAGCGGGTGCCGGTCGTCGACACCTCGAATCCTTTTGTGGCCCGGTCCATCCCAACGGCCGACGAGTCGATGCTCATCATCAGGTTCCGAGATCCACACGGAATAGACTTCCCCTACCTGCTTTCCATGCTGCACGGCTCCTTCATGTCGCGCGCCAATACCATCGTCTGCCCCGGCGGCAAGATGGATCTGGCCATGCAGTTGGTGTTCACCCCGATGGTGCTCCGCCTCGCGGAGCGACGCCGGGCCGAGCTCACCGCGCGCTGAGCGCGGCCACCCACCTCACTTGGCGAAGAGACCTGTGCCGTCGATCAGTTCCATCAGTGGCGCAGGCAGAATCCCGAGTGCGATCGTACCTACCGCCGTCAATGCGATTGTCGCCCAGGCGAACCGCCCTGACGGGACCACATGTGGCGGCTGCGCGGGGCACTGGGAGAAGAACATCAGGACGAGAACCCGCGCGTAGACGAACACCGCCACCGCACTGGTGAGCACACCGATCATGACGAGCACGCCGGCGCCGCCGGCCGCCGCGGCGGTGAAAACGCCCAGCTTCGCGATGAAGCCGCCGGTCAACGGGATGCCGGCAAAGCTCAGCAGGAACACGGCAAAGGCGAGCGCCAGTGCGGGTGAGCGACGGCCCAGGCCGGCCCACTGACTGATTCCGGTATCCGGCTCCCCCGCGGAATCGCGGACTAGGCCGATGACCGCGAAGGCCCCGACCGTGGCGAGGACATACACCGCCAGGTAGAACAGGGTTGACGTCACACCCGCCCGGCCGGCGACAGCCACCCCGATCAGCAGGAACCCTGCCTGTGCGACCGCGGAATAGGCGAGCATGCGGGTGATGTCGGTCTGGGTGATCGCCAACACCGCGCCGATCACCATCGTGAGGATCGCGACGGCCCACAGCACGGGCTGCCAGTCGGGCCGAAAGTGCGGCAGCGCCACCGAGAAAAGACGCAGCATCGCGCCGAACGCCGCCACCTTGGTTGCGGCGGCCATCAAGGCGGTGATCGGCGTCGGCGCACCCTGGTAGACGTCGGGAACCCACGAATGAAACGGCACCGCACCGACCTTGAACAACAGTCCGACGGCGAGGAGCCCGATCCCGGCGACCGTCAGTGCGCCGTCCCCCAGGTCGGCGATATCAGCCAGTCGCAGTGTCCCGGCTGATCCGTAGAGCAGCGCGCAACCGAACAGGAACACCGCCGAAGAGAACGCCCCGAGCAGGAAATATTTCAGCGATGCCTCCTGCGAGAGCAGCCTTCGATGGCGAGCCAGGCCGGTGAGCAGATACAGCGGCAGCGACAACACTTCCAGGGCGACGAACATGGTCAGCAGGTCGTTGGCGGCCGGGAAAACCATCATGCCGGCGACGGCGAACATCGTCAGCGGGAACACCTCGGTCTGCATCACCCCCGCACCGGTCGCCGACTTCTCCAGCAGAGAACCCGGGGCCGCGGATGCTTGCGGTGTGAAAGCGGCGAGACCCGTTGTGCTGTAGAGACGGCGACGCTCGGCGATCAGCGGCACCGTGAACAGACCGACCAGCAGGATCGCACTCTGAACGAACAGAGTCACACCGTCGATGGCGACCGCACCCATCATCGCGGTCTGTCGTGTCCCAGCCAGTGCCACCACCGCCAGCAGCGCGGCCGCCAACCCGCTGGATGCGATGACAACCTGCAGCCGGTACCGGTGGTCGCGACCGGCAAAGGCTTCCGCCACTACACCGAGTATGGCGGCACCCAGGATGATCAGGACGGGAGACAGTGCGCGGTATTCGATGCTCAGGGCGGGCAGGGTCATCGGAGCGGTCCCTCTGCAGTTCTCGGGGTGGGGTCGTGCTGGTTGATGGTGGTCAGGGTGTGCTCGACGGCAGGGTTGATGATGTCCAGCGCGGGTTTCGGGTAGATACCGAGCACGAGCAGCAGAGCGATCAGCGAGCCGGCGACGGCAATCTCCCTGGGCCGGAGGTCACGGATGTCGTCGTTGGCGTGGCACTCCGGGCCGGCCATCATCCGCTGGTAGAGCCAGAGGATGTAGATCGCGGAGAGCACGAGAGCTGTGGAGGCGATGGCGGCGAAGGCGGGGTAGCGGGTGAAAGTGCCGATCAGGACCAGGAATTCGCTGATGAACGGCGCAAGCCCAGGCAGCGCTATCGTCGCCATCCCGGCGGTGAGAAATGTCCCGGCCAGGATCGGGGCGACTTTCTGCACGCCGCCGTAGGCGGCGATCAGTCGTGTTCCGCGCTGGGACACCAGGAATCCGGCGATCAGGAACAGCGCCGCGGTGGAGATGCCGTGGTTGACCATGTAC
>NZ_JACKTY010000048.1:0-92986 GCF_025822605.1 Mycolicibacterium komossense
CTGTCAGCGCCGATGATACTTCCCCTCCGGGTGGAAAAGTAGGACACCGCCGAACACACACAGAAACACCCCCCACACCGTGGGGGGTGTTTCTATTTCTGCACTCACTCGAATAGCGTTAAATTCGCTGTGTTCTGCTCCAGCGCGAGAAGGGCTCGCTTGCGATCGAGCCCGCCACCGAACCCGGTCAGACTGCCATTCGCGCCGATAACGCGGTGACAGGGCACAATGACGGCGATCGGATTGTGGCCGTTGGCCAATCCGACGGCGCGGAATGCGGACGGCGATCCGACTTGTTCGGCAATTTCTCCATACGATCGTGTTTCACCGTAGGGAATGGTCTGCAGCGCCTCCCAGACGCGTCGTTGAAACTCGGTTCCCCGGAATTCCAGCCTTAGCTCGAATTCGTGTAATTCCCCGGCGAAATAGGCATCGAGTTGCTCGACTGCGTCGGGGAATGCGCGGTCGTCGAGCAGCCAGTCGTCGCGATTCGGCTCATAGGTCTGGTCGACCATTCGAAGGTTGGTGAGCACCGGCCCTTCGCCGGCGAGCGTCAGTAGGCCGATCGGACTGTCGATCGTGCGGTAGCGGGTCATGCAGACTCTTTCTCCTTCACCGGCCAATGGTTCACATCGTGATCTAGTGCAGTCCAGAGGTACTGCGTCGCATAGGAACGCCAGGGGCGCCACCGGGCACTATGTTCGGTCAGCGCCCGAAGATCTCGGGGCAGATCGACGAGTTCCGCGGCCGCTCGCACACCGAGATCGGTGACCGGGAAAGCGTCGGGATCGCCGAACCCGCGCATGGCGATGATCTCCGCTGACCAGGGCCCGATGCCGGGTAACGCCAAGAGTTGTCGGCGGGCCCGGTCCCAGTCACATCCGGCGTCGAGGACCACCTCCCCGTCGGCGACCGCATGGATCATCGAAATCAATGCCCGCCGACGCGCGGCCGGCCCGGCGAAGTGCGTCGGATCCAGGTCCGCCAACTCCTCCGCCGAGGGGAATGCATGGGTGAGACCGCCAATCGGGTCTGCGACAGGTTTGCCGTACGCAGCGACCAGTCGACCGGCATGCGTCCTGGCCGCCTTGGTCGACACCTGTTGCCCGAGGACCACCCTGATCGCCAGCTCGGCCTCATCGACCGTGCGGGGGATACGCTGCCCCGGTGCCTTGGCGACCAGCGCACGAAGTAGCGGGTCCGAGTCGAGCACATCGATGACCGCTTGCGGGTCCGCGTCGAGATCGAGCAACCGGCGGCTTCGGGCGATAGCCGTCGAGAGGTCGCGGAAATCGTCGAGTAACAGCAGACAGTCCACATGGTCAGGTGCTGGGGTCAGGCTGACCACCCCATTACCGCGCGGCAGGCGCAGAGTCCGGCGGAAGGCGCCGTCGCGCACCTCCTCGCAGCCAGGCACTGCGCTCGCCCCCAGATGGCCGAAGACGCCCTCGTAGGCGAACGGTGTACGCACCGGCAGCCGTAACGACACGCTGCCCGCAGTGACCGTGCTGCGGTCGAAGCGTGCCGCTGCCTTCCGGCGTAAACCGGTCGGAGTGTTGTCGCACACCGCGCGGATGGTGTCGTTGAACTGCCGGATGCTGGAGAACCCCGCGGCAAAGGCGACATCGCCGAAGGGGAGGTCGGTGGTTTCGATCAGCACGCGCGCCGTCTGACTGCGCTGTGCACGAGCCAGCGCCAGCGGGCCCGCCCCGACCTCGGACTGCAGCAGCCGTTCGAGCTGGCGGGTGGTGTACCCGACGTGGGCGGCCAACCCGGTGACGCCCTCGCGGTCGACGGTGCCGTCGGCAATCAGCCGCATCGCCCTGGCGACGACGTCCCCGCGGACATTCCATTCCGGCGAGCCGGGTGAGGCGTCCGGGCGGCACCGTTTACAGGCCCGGAAGCCAGCATGCTGAGCCGCGGCGGAGGTCGGGTAGAAGCGCACATTGCGCGCGAACGGTGGCCGGACAGGACAACTGGGCCGACAGTAGATGCCGGTGGTGAGGACCGCGGTCACGAACCAGCCATCGAACCGGGCGTCCTTGGATTGCACAGCCCGATAGCAGCGGTCGAAGTCTTTGTACACAACAGCCACGATTACACGACGCTGCCGACATGACTGGCGGAAAACCGACATCGCAGTCCACGACACGTCAAGCGGCTAAGGTTCGGGACGTGGCCGAACTGGTGCAACGCTATCTGGACCAGATTCGCGAGGAGCACGCCGGCGTCACGGACGGGGCACTGGCCAGTTACATCCCCGAGCTCGCTCGGGTGGACCCCGCTGGATTCGGTCTGTCGTTGTCGTCGTCCGACGGATATGTCTACGAATCCGGTGACACAGCAGTCGAATTCACCATCCAGTCGATCTCGAAACCGTTCACCTACGCTCTTGCTCTTGACCAACTCGGTGAAGCGGCCGTCGACGCCAAGATCGGCGTCGAGCCATCAGGTGAGGCCTTCAACGAGATCAGTGTCGACCCGACGACGAAGATTCCCAAGAACTCCATGATCAACGCCGGAGCGATCGCGGCGGCCTCACTCATTCCCGGCGATGATCCCGACGAACGTTTCGAGCGGCTCCGCGAGTTCTATTCGGCGTGCGCTGGCCGGTCGCTGCAGATCGACGAGGACGTCTATCGCTCCGAGAGGGACACCGGAAGCCGCAATCGTGCGATTGCCTACATGCTGGAGAGCTTCGGGGTACTCGACGGGGACCCTGACGAGGTTCTCGACGTGTACTTCCGGCAGTGCTCGCTGCTGGTCACCAGTACAGATCTGGCTCGGATGGGTGCCACGCTGGCCCGTGGCGGGATCAACCCGATGACCGGGCGCCGCGTTACCGACGAGCTCGTCGTGCGGCGAACCCTCAGCGTGATGGTGACGTGCGGGATGTACGACGCCGCGGGGGACTGGGTGAGTGCCGTCGGGATGCCGGCGAAAAGCGGTGTCGGCGGAGGTATCGTCGCGGTGCTGCCGGGCCAGCTGGGGATCGGCGTGTACTCGCCGCCGTTGGATGCCAAAGGCAACAGTGTGCGCGGAGTCCGCGTGTGTCGCAGCCTCTCTCAACGCCTCGGCCTGCATTTCCTCACCGTGACCAGGGAGTCGCGATCGACGATCCGGGCGATCTACGAACCGAGCGACAGCGTGCGGGTCTACGAAATCCACGGCGACCTGCTGTTCGCGGGCGCCGAGCAGGTGATCCGGACCGTCAGCCGGGAAGCCGACGGGTTCGAGGCAGCTGTGCTGGACGTGTCGCGGCTGGACAACATCAACGATCCGGCGCGCGAACTCCTGGCCAGTATGAGCGCTGCGCTGCGGCGGTCAGGGAAAGCGGGGTTCCTCGTAGACCCGGACCGCGCGGTGATCCGCACGCAGCGCCAGTTCGACGCCGTGGCCTTCACCAATGTCGAGGACGCGGTGAAGGCAGCGGAGAACTGGGTTGGCATCCACCGGTCCGGTTAAGCCGGCTGTTCGATGGGCACCGCGAGCGTCGTCGGCTCGTCGTGGCCGCGTAAGGTGACGGTCTCTCCCAACGCCCAGCGGGCGCCCTCGGCTTCGGTCGCGCCGCGAACCGCCGCCGATGAGGCCAACAGCCGGCTGGGAACGGTCTTCGCCAGCTCGCACAGCCGCGCCGCCTCGTTGACCGGTTCGCCGATCACCGTGTACTCGAAACGCTCGTGCGCCCCGACATTGCCCGCCACCACCGTTCCGGCGGCCACTCCGATTCCGGCTTCACATTCGGGCACCTCGGCGACCAGGCGTTCGGAAATCGACCTGGCGGCCGCCAGTGCCTCGTCCTCGGGATGGTCGAGGCGGATGGGCGCGCCGAAAACCACCAGACAGGCGTCGCCTTCGAACTTGTTGACCAGCCCGTGGTGGCGGTCCACCTCGTCGACGATGATCGCGAAGAACCGGTTCAACAGCGCCACCACCTCGGCTGCGGGCCGACCGGTGACCAACGCGGTGGAACCGATGATATCGACGAAAATGACTGCGGCATGGCGCTCTTCGCCGCCCAGCTTCGGCCGGACCCGCTCGGCGGCGGCGGCCACCTCACGCCCGACGTGCCTGCCGAACAGGTCCCGTACCCGCTCCCGCTCCCGCAGGCCCGCCACCATGGAGTTGAAGCCGCGTTGCAACTCGCCCAGTTCGGTGCCGTCGAAGACCACCAGATTGCTGCGCAGGTCGCCTTGCTCAACGCGCGCCAGGGCCGAGCGGACCACCCGCACCGGTGTGGCTGTCAGCCACGACAGGATCCACATCAGTACGAAGCCGAACACCAGGGCGAACAACGCGAGAATCATCACGGCGACGGTGAACTGGGTGGGCGTGACGTTGTTCAGGGTCAACGTGATGGTCGCCGCCAACAGGATGCCGAGCACCGGCACCCCCGAGCCCAGGGCCCATACCGTCATCGTCCGGCCCATGATGCCGGGTGCGATCCGGCGCGGGGGCCGCCCTGCCTCCAGCGCCTGCGCGGCGACCGGCCGCAGCGCGAACTCGGTGAACAGATAGCAGCTCGCGGACACTACGATCCCCGGAAAGCTGACGCCCAGAGCGACTTTCGGGATGAAGTTCGGGTCGACGAGGCCGTAGGCGGTGGTCAGCAGGATCGTGCCCACTCCCCACAGTGCCAGCAGTACCCTGGTCAATCGCCACGGGGCGAAGAAGGTATTGCGCTGTTCGACGGCGGTCGGAGTGCGCTCTTCGATGGCCCAGCGGACGTTTGTGATCACCCTGCGGGTGGCCCAGAAGATCCCGACGATCAGCGCACCTGTGATGTAGGCCGGTGCGAGGACGAAGCTGATCCAGCCGACGTTCGATCCGAAGACATTCGGCACCGGGAACGCGACGGTGATGACCAGCAGGGTCACCCCGATACCGATCATGTTCGCCACCAGCACGACCGCCGTCAGGATCACCTGAATCCGGATCCGGCGCCGCCCCTGACTCTCCGACACCCGGCCCAGGAGCCAGGACCCGTATTCCGGCGTATCGGGCAGCCGGCCACTCTGCCGCGTCACGGCCTCGAGGACCCGGCCCAGTCGCTGCGCCAGCGTTCTGTCGGACTTCATGGTGGCGTCAGCCTAATCTGGCTGCCCCACCCCCTAAGGTGGTTCGGGTGCGTCTCGTTATTGCCCAGTGCACTGTCGACTACGTCGGACGGCTGACGGCGCATCTGCCCTCAGCACGGCGACTGCTGCTGATCAAAGCTGACGGTTCGGTCAGCGTGCACGCGGACGACCGTGCCTACAAGCCGTTGAACTGGATGAGTCCGCCGTGCTGGTTGACCGAGAAGACGGACGGTCCGCTGCCGGTCTGGGTGGTGGAGAACAAAGCCGGCGAGCAGTTGCGGATCACCCTCGAAGACGTCGAGCACGACTCCAGCCATGAGCTGGGCGTCGATCCCGGTCTGGTCAAGGACGGTGTCGAGGCTCATCTGCAGATCTTGCTGGCCGAGCACGTCGAGCTGCTCGGTGCCGGTTACACGTTGGTCCGGCGTGAATACATGACCGCGATCGGGCCGGTCGATCTGTTGTGCCGTGACGCCGACGGCAGATCGGTCGCCGTCGAGATCAAACGGCGCGGCGAGATCGACGGAGTGGAGCAGCTCACCCGCTACCTGGAGCTGTTGAACCGGGACACCCTGATCGCGCCGGTCGCCGGGATCTTTGCCGCGCAGCAGATCAAACCGCAGGCCCGCACTCTGGCTCTCGATCGTGGAATCCGTTGTGTGACACTAGATTACGATCAGATGCGCGGTATGGATAACGACGAGTTCCGGCTGTTCTGACCTGCGCCGGCTGAGTTGATGGGTAGGCGTCGCGGACCGGACCGGCATCAGCCGAGGCGACCGCTGCCGTCGCAACGCCGCATCGAGATTGGGCCGGACGGATACGACTACGAGGTGCGGTCGGTCGCTGGTGCACGTGCGACCAAGGTCTATCGCTGCCCCGGTTGCGATCATGAAATCCGGCCAGGCACAGCACATCTGGTGGTCTGGGCGGCGGATCTCGGGGAGTCGGCGGTCGAGGACCGCCGACACTGGCATACGCCGTGCTGGGCCCATCGGGCGACGAGAGGCCCGACGAGAAAGTGGTCTTGACGCTCCGGCCGACCGGGCTTAGCGGGCTAGTGACCTTCGGAGTTGGGCTCGACGAGTTCGATCAACACGCCACCGGCATCCTTGGGGTGGATGAAGTTGATGCGCGAATTCGCGGTGCCGCGCCGAGGCTCGTCGTAGAGCAACCGGGTGCCCTGCTCGCGCAATCGCTCGGTCAGCGCGTCGATATCGCTCACCCGATAGGCCAGCTGCTGGATGCCCGGGCCGCGCTTGTCGAGGAACTTGGCGATGGCCGAGGTCTCGGCGACAGGGGCCATCAGCTGAAGCTGAGCACTGCCCGTGGGAGCACCGCGCACCGAGAGCATGGCCTCGACGATGCCCTGGTCGTCGTTGACCTCTTCGTGCAGCACGATCATGCCCAGGTGGTCGTGATACCACTTCTTGGCGACCTCAAGATCGGGTACCGCGATGCCGACATGGTCGATCGCAGTTACCAGAGCGGTGGCCAGGACGGGACGGGCGTCAACCTGCTCGGCAGTCATACTGTAAAGGTAACCTGACGAGCAGATAACTGTTCTCGCAGTTGGCTTCTTGAGCGGTTAAGAAGCGATACGCACCAAGCCTTGGAGGTAGAAATGACGACGTCTGTGATCGTTGCTGGAGCGCGCACCCCGATCGGCAAGCTGATGGGTTCGTTGAAGGATTTCTCCGGCTCGGATCTGGGCGCCATCGCCATCAAGGCGGCCCTGGAGAAGGCTTTCCCGAACAGCGAGTCGCCGGCGTCGCTGGTCGACTACGTGATCATGGGCCAGGTGCTGACGGCCGGGGCCGGGCAGATGCCGGCCAGGCAGTCCGCTGTCGGCGCCGGTATCGGCTGGGACGTTCCGGCGCTGACGATCAACAAGATGTGTCTATCGGGAATCGACGCCATCGCCTTGGCCGATCAGCTGATCCGGGCCGGGGAGTTCGACGTCGTGGTTGCCGGCGGGCAGGAGTCGATGAGCAAAGCTCCGCACCTGTTGATGGACAGCCGGGCCGGTTACAAGTACGGCGACGTCACCGTGCTCGACCACCTGGCCTACGACGGGCTGCACGACGTCTTCACCGACCAGCCCATGGGTGCGCTCACCGAGCAGCGCAACGACACCGACAAGTTCACCCGCCTGGAGCAGGACGAATACGCGGCCGGATCGCATCAGAAGGCGGCCGCAGCCTGGAAGGACGGCGTCTTCGCCGACGAGGTCGTTCCGGTCAGCATCCCGCAGCGTAAAGGCGACCCGATCGAGTTCACCGAGGACGAGGGCATCCGTGCCAATACCACCGCCGACTCACTCGGCGGGCTCAAGCCGGCCTTCCGCAAGGACGGCACCATCACGGCCGGTTCCGCCTCGCAGATCTCCGACGGTGCCTGCGCTGTCGTCGTGATGAACAAGGAGAAGGCGCAGGAACTGGGCCTGGACTGGCTGTGTGAGATCGGTGCACACGGAGTGGTGGCCGGCCCCGATTCCACGCTGCAGAGCCAGCCGGCCAACGCGATCAAGAAAGCCGTTGCCCGCGAGGGTATCTCGCTCGATCAACTGGACGTCATCGAGATCAACGAGGCCTTCGCGGCTGTCTCGCTGGCCTCGACGAAGGAACTGGGCATCGACCCGGGCAAGGTCAACGTCAACGGTGGGGCGATCGCCGTCGGGCACCCCATCGGGATGTCTGGTGCTCGCATCACGCTGCACGTTGCCCTTGAGCTCAAGCGGCGCGGCTCGGGGTACGGCGTGGCTGCGCTCTGCGGCGCCGGCGGGCAGGGCGACGCGCTGGTGCTGCGGGCAGGCTGAGCCCCGCGCGACTATTACGCCATGTAGTAGCTGGCGGCGAGTTCCGGCAGAATAGCTGCCATGACGAGCACTTTTGACGTCCGCACGACTGCCGGCCGATTCCGTCTGGTGGCTCTGGCGGAGGCGGTCAGTTGGGTCGGACTGCTGATCGGGATGTATTTCAAGTACCTGGGCACGCCCAGGACGGAGATCGGTGTGAAGGTCTTCGGGATGACCCACGGATTGGTGTTCATCGCGTTCGTCATCACCGCCGTCTTCGCCGGTATCGCGTACAAGTGGGCGACCGGCACTTGGTTGCTGGCGTTGCTGGCGAGCATCGTCCCACTTGGCAGTGTGATCTTCCTCATATGGGCTGATCGCGCGCGAATTCTCGGCGAATCCGAGGACGCCACCGCCGCTGTCCGGCCGGGCGGACCGACACCCGACAAGCCGTGACAAACTTGACTGTGTGACACGACCACGCCAGCCCGCAGTCTCTCCGATAGCGGCCTCCATGGCCGGTGCTGTCGATCTGTCGGCACTCAAACAGCGTCCACCGTCCGCGCAGCCGGGCGCGGCATCTGAAGGTGCTGCCGGCCCCCCGGTAGGTATCGCGGTAACTGAGGCCAATTTCGAGGCCGAGGTGCTGGTCCGGTCCAACGAGGTGCCGGTGGTCGTTCTGCTCTGGTCTCCGCGCAGCGACGGATCGGTCCAGCTCGGCGAAATCCTCTCGGCACTGGCCGCCCAGGACCTGGACAAGCCGGGGCGCGCGTGGGCCCTGGCGACCGTCAACGTGGATACCTCACCGCGGGTGGCGCAGGTCTTCGGTGTGCAGGCCGTGCCGACCGTGGTAGCCCTGGCCGGCGGCCAGCCACTGTCGAACTTCGAGGGCATGCAGCCGCCCGAACAGCTCCGCAAATGGGTCGACTCGCTGCTGAAGGCGACCGTCGGCAAGCTCGGTGCGGGCGCTGACGGCGATGAGCCCGAAGAGGTCGATCCCGCTGTCGCGGCGGCGCGCGAGCAGTTGGAGGCCGGGGACCTGGAGGCGGCCCGCGACTCCTATCAGGCAATCCTCGACGCCGACCCCGGCAACACTGAAGCCAAAGGGGCCGTACGGCAGGTCGGTTTCCTGCTCCGCGCCACCGCCCAGCGCCCCGACGCAGTGACGATCGCGGATGCGGCACCAGCCGATATCGAGGCCGCCTTCGCTGCTGCTGACGTTCAGATCCTCAATCAGGATGTGGCGGCGGCGTTCGACCGGCTCATCGCGCTCGTGCGACGGACCGCCGGCGACGAGCGCACCGCGGTGCGTACTCGAGTGATCGAGTTGTTCGACATCTTCGATCCGGCCGACCCCGATATCGTCGTGGCCCGCCGAAACCTCGCGAACGCGCTGTACTGACCGCTCGACCTATTCCGGCACCAGCCACAGCGCCGACGTCGGCGGCAGCACCAGCACCGCCGACGCGGGGCGGCCGTGCCAGGGTTCCTCGGTTGCTTCGACGCCGCCCATGTTCCCGGCGCCCGCCCCGTTGTAGACGGTGGCGTCAGTGTTGAGCACCTCGCGCCAACGACCGGCGTGCGGTAACCCCAGCCGGTAACGACTGTGTTCGGCGCCGGAGAAGTTGAAGACGCAGGCCATCACCGATCCGTCGTCACCGAAGCGCAGGAAGCTCAGGACGTTGTTGGCCGAATCGTTGGCGTCGATCCAGGAATACCCTTCCGGCCGGGTGTCCTGGCTCCACAGCGCGCGCTGTGAGCGGTAGATCCCGTTGATGTCAGCCACCATGCGCAGCACGCCGCCGGAGAAGCCGTTCTCGTCGAGCTGGTACCAGTCGACGCCGCGCTCTTCGGACCACTCCGCGCGTTGGCCGAACTCCTGACCCATGAACAGCAATTGCTTACCGGGGTGCGCCCACTGGTAGGCCAGCATGCTGCGCAGCCCGGCGGCCTTGACATGGTCGTTGCCGGGCATCCGGCTCCACAGCGTGCCCTTGCCGTGGACCACTTCGTCGTGGCTGATCGGCAGTACGTAGTTCTCGCTGAACGCATACAGCATCGAGAATGTCATCTCGTGGTGGTGGTACCCGCGGTAGATCGGGTCGCGGCTGATGTAGTCCAGCGTGTCGTGCATCCAGCCCATGTTCCACTTCATCGAGAAGCCAAGGCCGCCAAGGTTTGTCGGGCGCGTGACGCCGGGCCAAGAAGTGGATTCCTCGGCGATGGTGACGATGCCGGGCGCGATCTTGTGCACCGTGGCATTCATCTCCTGCAGGAACTGGACGGCCTCGAGGTTTTCCCGGCCGCCGTAGATGTTCGGTGTCCAGCCGTCGGACGGCCGCGAGTAGTCCAGGTAGAGCATCGAGGCCACGGCGTCCACTCGTAGGCCGTCGATGTGGTACTCCTGCAGCCAATACAGCGCGTTGGCGACCAGGAAGTTGCGGACCTCTGCGCGGCCGAAGTCGAAAACGTAGGTGCCCCAGTCGAGTTGCTCGCCGCGACGCGGGTCGGCGTGCTCGTAGAGGGGGGTGCCGTCGAAGCGGCCCAGCGCCCAGACGTCCTTCGGGAAGTGGGCCGGCACCCAGTCCACGATCACGCCGATGCCAGCCTGATGCAGTCGGTCGACCAGGTATCGGAATTCATCGGGTGTGCCGAAGCGGGAGGAGGGGGCGTAGTACGACGTGACCTGATATCCCCACGAGCCGCCGAACGGGTGCTCGGCCACCGGCAGCATCTCGACATGAGTAAAGCCCTGCGACACAACATAGTCGGTGAGCTGGTCGGCCATCTCCAGGTAGGACAGGCCCGGGCGCCACGAACCCAGGTGCACCTCGTAGGTGCTCATCGGCTCGAAGACGGCGTTCTTCTGCGCGCGCTCGGCCATCCAGTCGGCGTCCTGCCAAAGATGACCGGAAATGTTGACCCGTGACGCAGTTTGCGGCGGCACCTCGGTGGCGAAGGCCATCGGGTCGGCGCGGTCGATCACGCTGCCGTCGGCGCCGTGCACCCGGAACTTGTAAAGGCCGTCGGTGGGAAAGCCGGGCCAGAACAGCTCCCAGACGCCCGTCGAGCCCAGCACGCGCAGCGGCGCCTCATTACCGTTCCAGTGGTTGAACTCGCCGATCAGAGTGACGCCCTTGGCATTTGGCGCCCACACTGCGAAGGAGACACCCGTCACGGGCCCGTCGGCGGTGGTGAAGGCGCGCGGGTGGGCCCCGAGGACCTCCCAGAGTCGTTCGTGGCGGCCCTCGGCGAACAGGTGTAGGTCGACCTCGCCGAGCGTGGGCAGGAACCGGTAGCCGTCGGCGACGACCTGGGTATGAGTGCCGTCCGAAGTCGGGTAGCTGACTTCGAGTCGGTAGTCGATCAGGTTGACAAAGGGCAGCGCGGCGGCAAACAGCCCCGAGTCGACATGCTGTAACGGGTAGCGGGCATCGCCGACCAGCGCGACCACTTCCACGGCGTTCGGCCGGTATGCCCGGATGACCGTGTGGTCGCCGTATTCGTGCGCGCCCAGGATCGAGTGCGGGTCGTGATGCACCCCGTCGATCAGCCGATGCAGGTCAGACGGATCCGGGGCGAGGTACTTGCTGACAATCTCGGTGCGGGTCATTGCGCGATTCCCTTCATTGGCACGGTCATTCGCGGCGCAGCAGTGGCGCCCGCAGTTTGTTCGGAATCAGCGGCATGTTCACGATGTGCGCGACCGCCCTTGCCGGGTCGATGCGGATGTAGTTCGCCTGGCCCCATTGATATTCCTCTCCGGTGATCTCGTCGCGAACCCAGAACCGGTCGTAAGGCTCCATACCCAGCGCGGCCATGTCTAACCACAGAGTCGACTCTTCGGGCCCGAATGGGTTGAGCGTCACCACCACCAGGACGGTGTCCCCGGTGATGGGGTCGAACTTGCTGTAGGCCAGCAGCGCGTCATTGTCGAGGTGATGGAATGTGATGGTGCGCAGCTGGCGCAGTGCCGGATGCAGCTTGCGAATCTCGTTGAGCCGGGCGATGAATGGTTCCAACGATTCGCCGCGGGTCACGGCGCCGTCGAAATCGCGGGGCCGCAACTCGTACTTCTCGGAGTCCAGATACTCCTCGCTGCCTTCGCGCACTGCCTGATGCTCGAAGAGTTCGAAGCCTGAGTACACCCCCCACAGCGGGCTCATCGTCGAGGCCAGCACGGAGCGGATGGCGAACATACCGGGACCGCCGTACTGCAAGCTCTCGTGCAGGATGTCCGGGGTGTTGACGAACAGATTTGGTCGCGCCTCGTCGGCGTGTTCGGCGATCTGCTCTCCGAATTCGGTGAGCTCCCACTTGGCCGTCCGCCAGGTGAAATAACTGTAGGACTGCGTGAAGCCGAGTTTGGCCAACCCGTAGAGGCGCGCCGGGCGGGTGAACGCCTCCGCCAGGAACAACACATCGGGGTCGACCGCCTTGACCTTGCCGATCAACCACGCCCAGAAGTCCGGCGGCTTGGTGTGCGGGTTGTCCACGCGGAAGATCTTGACGCCGTGGTCAATCCAGTGCAGGACGACGCGCAGCACTTCCTCGTAGAGGCCGGCCGGGTCGTTGTCGAAGTTGAGGGGGTAGATGTCCTGGTACTTCTTCGGCGGGTTCTCCGCATACGCGATAGTGCCGTCGGGCAGCTCGGTGAACCACTGCCGGTGGTCTTTGGCCCAGGGATGATCGGGCGCGCACTGCAACGCCAGGTCCAGTGCCACCTCCATGCCGAGGTCCTCTGCGGTGGCCACGAACTCGTCGAAATCCTCGAGGGTGCCGAGCTCCGGGTGCAGGGCGTCATGGCCGCCCTCGTCGCTGCCGATAGCCCACGGCGACCCGACGTCACCCGGTGCTGCCGTCACGGAGTTGTTGCGGCCCTTGCGGTGGATCTTGCCGATCGGATGGATCGGGGGCAGGTAGACGACATCGAAACCCATGTTCGCGATGCGGGGCAAGCCCTTGGTGGCGGTGGCGAAGGTGCCGTGGACCGGCCTGCCCTCGCCGTCCCAGCCGCCGGTCGACCGGGGGAACAGTTCGTACCAGGACGAGAACCGGGCCTGCGGGCGGTCTACCCAGATGCCGAATTGGTCACCACGAGTGACCAATTCACGCAGTGGATAGTCCGCGAGCAGCGCGGTCACTTCGGGCGCCAGCGCTGCGCCCGCCCTGGTGTACGGGTCACCCGGCGTGCGCAAGGTCTGTGCCGCCTCGATCAAGGGGTAGCGCATCTGGCGCGGCACGCCGGTGGCCGCGCGGTCCAGCAGGCGGGCACCGACCAACAGGTCGTTGTCCAACTCCGATTCGCTCTGTCCCGCCTCCAGTTTGGCGGTGACATTATGGCGCCAGGTGCTGATCGGATCGCCCCAGCCGTCCACCCGGAAGGTCCACAGGCCCGCGGTATCGGGGGCGAACTGACTGTGGAAAACGTCGGGGGTGCGGCCCGGCGACATCGACAACAGCTGCGGCTTGATCCGCGGTGTGGGCGAGACGATGGTCTCGATCGGTACGGCCTGCGGAGACTCCGCCAGTTTGGCCGGTCCGGGAACCAGTTGTGGATAGGCGGCGCCGTGATAGCGCACCACCAAGGTGGCCGCGACGGCGTCGTGGCCCTCACGCCAGACGGTGGCGCAGATCGGGATCACTTCCCCGACGACCGCCTTCGCCGGGAACTTTCCGCCGGATACGACGGGTTGGACGTCATCGATCTCGATACGACCGGGCACCCGAGCTCTCCTCATGAGGTCTATGGCGCGGAACTACCGCGCGGTGTTGTTGCGGTCTTACCAAAGGTTGTCAATACGCCGGTTAACCACTTCGGGCCCTACTCACACCGTAGTGGCCGGGTTCACTGCGCGGGACCGGAAGCACCAGCGTCACCTCTCTGCGTCTCCTCGGAGACCGGCCGCGGGGCCCGCACACGGTCAGTAGGGTGAAACCGGTGAAAGCCCTCCGCCGGTTCACAGTGCGTGCCCACCTTCCCGATCGCCTCGCGGCACTCGAACGCCTCTCGATAAATCTGCGATGGTCTTGGAACAAACCCACGCAGGACCTCTTCCGGACAATCGACGGGACCCTCTGGGTGCAGTCTGGAGGAGATCCGGTCGAACTGCTGGGCGCGGTCAGCCCCGCCCGCCTCGACGAGCTGGCCGCCGATCACGGATTCCTGGAACGCCTCGACGCGCTGGCTGCGGATCTCGACGGTTATCTGAGTCGGCCGTTGTGGTACCAGCAGCAGGAGAGCGCCGGCGAGGACATGCCGACGGGGATCGCGTACTTCTCGATGGAGTTCGGCGTTGCCGAGGTACTCCCGAACTATTCCGGCGGGTTGGGCATCCTCGCGGGCGATCACCTCAAATCAGCCTCGGACCTGGGCTTGCCGCTTATCGCCGTGGGGCTGTACTACCGGTCGGGTTACTTCCGTCAGTCGCTGACCGCCGACGGCTGGCAGCACGAGACCTACCCGTCACTGGATCCGCAGGGTTTGCCGCTGCGCCTGCTGACGGATGCCACCGGGGCGGCGGCTCTGGTGTCGCTGGCGCTACCGGACTCGGCGCGGCTGCACGCCCGGATCTGGATCGCGCAGGTCGGCAGGGTGCCGCTGCTGCTGCTGGATTCCGATATCCCCGAGAACGAGCACGAGCTGCGGGGGATCACCGATCGCCTCTACGGCGGCGATCAGGAACACCGGATCAAACAGGAGATCCTGGCCGGCATCGGCGGTGTGCGGGCCATCCGCGCGTTCACCGAGATCGAAGGGCTGCCTGCACCCGAGGTCTTCCACATGAACGAGGGCCACGCCGGATTCCTCGGCGCCGAACGCATCCGCGAGTACATGACGGGTTCGGCGCTGGATTTCGATACCGCGCTGGCCGTGGTCCGATCCAGCACGGTGTTCACCACTCACACACCGGTGCCCGCGGGTATCGACCGCTTCCCGGTCGAGATGGTGCGCCGCTATTTCGGCGAAGGCGACTCGACGGTGCTGCTGCCCGGTGTTCCGCTGGAGAAGATCCTGGCCTTCGGCGCCGAGGACGACCCCTCGAAATTCAATATGGCGCACATGGGCCTGCGGCTGGCGCAGCGCCACAACGGGGTGTCGCTGCTGCACGGCAAGGTCAGCCGGGAGATGTTCAACGAGCTGTGGCCGGGCTTCGACCCCGGCGAGGTGCCGATCGGCTCGATCACCAACGGCGTGCACGCTCCGACCTGGGCCGCCCCCCAATGGCTGGAACTGGCTCGCGAGCTGGCCGGCGACGAGGGGTTGGCTTCACTGTCCGAGCCCGCCACCTGGGTGAAGGTCCAGCAGGTCGACCCTGGCCACATGTGGTGGATCCGGTCCCAGCTGCGGGAACTGCTGGTCGAGGATGTCCGGGCGCGGCTGCGTCGGTCCTGGCTTGAACGCGGCGCCTCCGACGCCGAGCTGGGCTGGATTGCGACGGCTTTCGACAAAGACGTGCTGACCATCGGTTTCGCGCGGCGGGTCCCGACCTATAAACGGCTGACGCTGATGTTGCGTGATCCCGACCGGTTGGAGAAATTGCTGCTCGACGAGAAGCGGCCGATCCAGTTGATCGTGGCGGGCAAATCGCATCCCGCCGACGACGGCGGGAAGGCGCTGATCCAGCAGGTGGTCAAATTCGCCGACCGCCCCGAGGTGCGGCACCGGATCGCCTTTCTACCCGACTACGACATGTCGATGGCGCGGCTGCTCTACTGGGGCTGCGACGTCTGGCTGAACAACCCGCTGCGACCGTTGGAGGCCTGCGGCACCTCAGGCATGAAGAGCGCGCTCAACGGCGGTCTCAACCTGTCCATCCGCGACGGCTGGTGGGATGAGTGGTACGACGGCGAGAACGGCTGGGAGATCCCGACGGCCGACGGTCTGGTCGATGAGAACCGCCGCGACGATATCGAGGCCGCGGGGCTCTACAGCCTGCTCGAGGAGGCGGTAACGCCGCGGTTCTACGACCGCGACGATCGGGGTGTGCCCAACCGCTGGGTCGAGATGGTCCGGCACACCCTGCAGACGCTGGGCCCCAAGGTGCTGGCCTCGCGCATGGTCCGTGACTACACCCAGATGTACTACGGGCCCGCCGCGCGGTCGTTGCGTGCGACTGTCGGTGCGGGTGTCGCCGGGGCGCACAGCGGGCCCTTCGGCGCCGCTCGCGAGCTGGCCGCGTACCGCAAACGGGTCGAGGCGGCCTGGCCGAAGATCGAGATCACCGACGTCGACAGCACCGGCCTGCCGGACACCCCGCTGCTGGGGTCTGAGCTGACGCTGACGGCGACCGTGCAGCTGGCCGGACTGCGCCCCGACGAGGTCGTCGTCCAGGCCGTGCTGGGCCGGGTCGACAGCGGGGATGCGCTGGTCGATCCCATCACGGTGCCGATGGCGTACGCCGGAAGCGGTGACGGGGTGGACATCTTCAAGACCTCGACGCCGCTGCCGGTCGCGGGTTCGGTGGGCTACACCGTCCGGGTGCTGCCCCATGACAACCTGCTGTCCGCGGACAGCGAGCTCGGCCTGGTCGCGTTGGCGTGAGCGACGCATTGACGGTTGTTCTCGACGGCGGCCCGTACGCGTTGGCTACCGGTCCGGACCAGGCGATGTGGGCGACGTTGGTGCACAGTGGCCAGATTGCGCGCATCGGCGATACCGGCGAGGTGACGCTCTTCGACGTGGCGCCGGACGCCAAACCTTCGATCATCACCGCGGGGCCCGACGCCGCGATGTGGTTCACCTGCGCCGGTGAGCACAGCATCGGACGGATCACCATGGCCGGTGAGCTGACCCGGTTCCCGCTCACCCCGCAGAGCGCGCCGTACGGGATCTGCACCGGCCCGGACGAGGCGTTGTGGTTCACGACGACGGCGCTGGGCACCGTCGGCCGGATCAGTCTCGACGGCGAGGTGTCCGACGAGACGGTCGTCGGAGGGATGCCGTCGATGGTCATCACCGGGCCGGACGGCGCGCTGTGGTTCACCCTCAACCAGCGCAACGCGATCGGCAGGCTGGCGTTGACCGGGCGGTCGTCGGGGCTGACCGTCCGGGAACTGCCCACCCGCAACGCCGGCCCGGTCGGGATCGCGGCCACCCACGATGATGCGGTGTGGTTCACCGAGGTCCGCGCTGACAAGCTCGGCCGGATCCCGCTGCACGACGCCATCCAGGAGATCGACCTCCCGGGCCGCCCACACGCTGTCGTCGCCGATGATGCAGACGGGGTCTGGGTGAGCTTGTGGGGTGGTGACCAGATCGCCCGCGTCAGCGGTGACGGCGAGATCACCACCATGGACCTGCCGGCTGGCAGTGAGCCTCACGGCCTGGCCATTGGAAGCGGCGGTGCGCTCTGGGTGGCGCTCGAAGTCGGATTCGTCATCCGGCTACCCACCTGACCGTCTCCGCGCCTGACCATCCGTTGTAGGTTCCAGGAAGGGACGTCATAGACGGTGGCATCGGGGCCACGGTCACAGGGGGGCGCCCGCGGAGGACGTCAACGTGATGGCTTCGGTTCTCGGGCGGTGTGCCGCGGTGCTGGCGGCGGGTGCGCTGCTTCTCGGGGGCGCGGGGCCGGCTTCAGCTGATCCGGACCCCGACCTCGTCGCGGTTGACGCCGCCGGCGCCACGCCCGTTGATCCTGCCGCCGCGGTACCACCTGTCGATGACGGCCGCGTCGAGTCCTCCCCGCCGGCGACGCTGAAAGCGCCGGATAACTGGGTGCTGAAGGTATCCGCTAAAGACGAGACCCAGCGGGCGATCGCCCCGCTGACCACGGCGGTGTCTTCGCGCGAATATGAGGTGGGGGGAACCTTCAACGGCGCGATGAGCGGTCCCGACGAATCCGACCCACCGCACGGCACGCTGGAAGTCGGCTACCAGATCGGCTGCGGCATCGATATGAGCACGTCCAACGGCGTCTCGCTGGCCGCAAACGCGGGTGTCAACGCCTCGCTCGGCATCCTCGGCACCGACGTCGTCACCCCCTTGCCCGACGGGGTTCTTCCCAACATCGGCGGCAACCTCGGCGGTGCCATCACGATCGGTCTGAAACCGGGCATCATCAATATCGTCCCGGTCAGCAAGAAGGAATTCACCGGAGCCGATCCCTGGGTGATGGTGCAGGGCTTCCGGATCAAGATCGACGGCTGCGTCGGACAGTCGTTCATCCGCTCGTATGCGTTCCTGACCCGCTCGACGCGGGTGTCCGACGCGATCCTGGCGTACTACGGTGTCACGAAAGTGGTTTAGGGAAACCGTTTCAGGCACCGTTCCTCGTCACCGAGCACGCCGATGCGGAATGCGTCGATGCGGGAGAAGCCCGCGGGCACGGGTTCGCCGTTGACATCGCCTGCGGCCAGGCCGTTGGTGAGCAGTCCGGCCACCGCCTCGTCGAGGTCGCCCGCGGTCAGGGCGACGGTATTGCCGTCGGGGGTGGTGACTTCCCTGGTCAACTTGGTGGTGGCCACCCCGGTCAGGCAGGCCGTGCGCAGGCCCGCTTCCGCGGTGTCCAGCGTCAGGCCGCCGTGCTGATGCTGGATCGCCATCATGAAGCGCGACATCAGCACCGAGTACGCCGTGTTGTCGCCGGAGAGCACCGAACTCTGGTCCTCCCCACCCGCGGCGCCGAGCTCTTCCAACCCGGGCAGGTCGACGGAGATGGTGTTGGTGGCCGGGCAGAACGATGCCGGCGGACTCGGCCGGGCGTCGGGGCAGGTTGCGGCCGAAGCGGCATCGAAGCTCAGCGTCGGAGGCCGCGCCGGAGTGAAGAGGCTGTTCATCGCATCGATGACCGCGCGCACCGACTCTTCGGACACCGGCCATTCGCCCGTTTGATCCTGCTGCAGTTCGATGGGCAGGTCGCCGCGCCGTTGGGCGACTTCCTTGGCGTCGATCGCCGCGCACGCCGAGGCTCCGTCGGTGAAACCGAACTGGAACGCCGAGATCCGTTCGAACGCCGACCCGTGCTCGTCACCGCCGCCGACGTCCTCATCGCTGAGCAGGGGATCGCGGAACGAGATCATGCTGGCCAGCAGGGTGTTGAGCCCGTCGCCCGTGCTCAGGGTGAATCGGCTGGAATTGCCCTCGGCGACCCAGCGCATGTACACACCGGCAAAACAGTCGGCCTGCTGTTCTCTGACCAGGGTCGGGGTACCGCGCTTGTTCAGGTTGGCCTGTTTCTGCACGGAATGGCCGTACTCGTGGGCCAGCACCATCGTGATCGCCATGTCGCCGTTCGCCCGCTGCAGCGCGGGGAAGAGTTCGCCGCGGTCCCAGCCGATCGACCGGTCCAGCGGGCAGAAGCCGGCGTTGACCAGCCCGTAGGTGCCCTCTTCGCAGAAGACCCCGTCGTAGCCGTTGGCGTCCCACGACAGCACCTTGTCGACGGGACTGAACTGGCCGGGGAACGCTTGGCTGTAGGCGGTTGCCCAGAACTCCTCGATATCGCTGACGGCCTCACCGCCGACGTGGTCGATCTGGCCGCCGTCCGTCCCGTCGACCTGGCGGGTCGCGGGCTTGGCGTCCGGTCGCAGACCGGTCGGACCGTCGACGGCTTGCATACCGGCCACCCTGAAGGGGTCGGCGAACATCGATACCGGTTTGCCCTCGAGGGTGGTCGAGCAGGACGCGAGGAGGCACACCGCGGCGGCGGCGAACAGTCGGCCCAGGTGTGGCAGATTCGACCGCACCGCTCGCCCCCTCTCGGATTCAGGTGGGATAGCCCCCAGCGTGTTGCCAGGATAGTGCCCTCACCCGCGCTCACTGTCGGTCTGCAACCGCTGCAGCGCCGAGCGGACCGCAGCGCCATCGGTGGTCGCCCAGAACGGCGGCAGCGACGCTTTCAGATAGCCGCCGTAGCGTGCTGTGGCCATCCGCGAATCCAGCACGGCGACGACGCCCCTGTCATCGGCCCTGCGCAGTAACCGGCCTGCGCCCTGGGCGAGCAGCAGCGCGGCGTGGCTGGCCGCCACCGCCATGAAGCCGTTGCCGCCGCGCGCGGCGATGGCGCGCTGTCTGGCGGTCAGCAGTGGATCGTCGGGCCGCGGGAACGGGATGCGGTCGATCAGCACCAGCGACAGTGACGGCCCGGGCACGTCGACGCCCTGCCACAGCGACAGCGTGCCGAACAGCGACGTCTCGGCGTCAGCGGCGAATTGCTCGACGAGTTCGGATGTGCTGTCGTCCCCTTGGCACAGCACCGGAGTGTCGAGGCGTTCACGCATTGCCTCGGCCGCCGCCTTGGCTGCGCGCATCGACGAGAACAGCCCCAGAGTCCGCCCGCCCGCCGCGGTGATCAGCTCGGCGATCTCGTTCTGCTGTTCAGCCGAACCGCTGGCGTCGCGTCCCGGCGGCGGCAGGTGTGCGGCGACGTAGAGGATGCCCGATTTGGCGTGTTCGAACGGCGAACCGACATCGAGTCCACGCCATTTCGGCGTTTTGCCTTCGGGTGAGGGGATGTTGAGTCCCCACGCCCAGGCCATCGCGTCGAACGATCCGCCGACTGTCAACGTCGCCGAGGTGAGCACCGCCGTCGCCTGCGAGAACAGCCGGCTGCGCAGCAGGCCGGCAACCGACAGCGGCGCCACCCGAAGCACCGGCCTGATCTGACCGCGGTTGTCTTCGTGGTCGAGCCACACGACGTCGTTCCGGTCGGCCAGCGCGGGCCCGTAGGAGATCAGGATCCGGTCGGCTGTGTCGTGTATTTCGGTGAGGCCGGAAACCGCTTCGGCGCGTGCTGCTGCGGCGGCGGGGTCGCCGGGGGACGGGTTGATCGACGTACGCGCGGAGTGGGCGGCGTCGCGCAGCGCCGTCAGGTACGTGGCCAGCTCTTCGTCGAGATGGTCGATGCGGCCCGGTTCGGCGTCGTGGATCGCGGAGGTGAACGTGGTCGACGCCGTGTCGAGTCGCTGGCTCAGCTCCGGGCCGATCAACCGGGTGGCGCGCCGCAGTGCCACCCCGAGCATTGCCGAGGTCAGCTCGGCGGTTGCCACGCCGGTGACCCGATCCGCCAACTCGTGGGCTTCGTCGATGACCAGGAGATCATGTTCGGGCAGCACCGAGGCATCGGCGATGGCGTCGATGGCCAGCAGAGCGTGATTGGTGACCACCACATCGGCGCGGCCGGCCTCCCCGCGCGCCTTCTCCGAGAAGCACTCGGTGCCGAACGGACAACGGGCCACCCCGATGCATTCCCTGGCCGAGACACTGACCTGGCCCCAGGCCCGGTCGGAGACGCCGGGTTTGACCTCGTCGCGGTCACCGCTGGTGGTTTCGTCGGCCCAGCTGGTCAACCGCTGGACCTCACGGCCGAGCGCACTTGCCGCGAATGGTTCGAACAGCTCCTCCTGAGAGGCCTCACCGCCCTGAGTCGGATCGACGTTCCCCGCCGATCCGTTGTGAATCTTGTTCAGGCACAAGTAGTTTCCGCGACCCTTCAGCAACGCGAAGCGAGGTGCCCGCGGCAGCGCGGCGGTGATGGCCTTCGCCAGCCGGGGCAGGTCGCGGTCGACCAGTTGGCGCTGCAGCGCGATCGTCGCGGTCGACACCACGACGGGGGTGCTGTCATGGGGCTCGCCCTTGGTGGCCTTGGCGATGGCGGGCACGAGGTAGGCCAGCGACTTCCCGGTGCCGGTGCCGGCCTGAACCGCGAGATGTTCGCCGGATTCGAAGGCCTTGGCGACGGCTTCGGCCATCGCGATCTGGCCGGTTCGCTCGCTGCCCCCGAGGGCGGCCACGGCGACGGCCAACAGCTCGGTTACGGAGGTGTTTGACGTGATCGTCGTCCTTACGGTGCGATGAGGCGGGTCGGTATCGCGGGTTCACCGTGGGAGAGCTTGAGCCCTTCCCACGGCACGCTTTTCAGGCCGCTGGCGACCAATGCCCTGGCGTCGGCGAGATCGCCGGCGAAGACCCGCTTGCCGTCGCGCACCATGGGTACGGTCACCACGCGTGACGGCTCGGCGATGTCCGGTCGCCGGCCGACGGGGTAGACGACCTCTTCGACGATCGTGCCCGTGGAGCGGGACAGCCGCACCGCCATCTTGGCGCCGCCGTGAGATTCCTTGTCGCTGCTGCGTTTCTGGACCGGGATACCGTCCACCTCGACCAGCTTGTAGACCATGTTCGCCGTCGGCGCCCCGGAACCGGTGACCAGTTTGGTGCCGACGCCGTAGCTGTCGACGGGTTCGGCGCGCAGGGCGGCGATCGAGTACTCGTCGAGGTCACCCGACAGCACGATGGCAGTGTTGGTGGCGCCGAGGCTGTCGAGCTGTTGACGGACCTGACGGGTCAGCACACCCAGATCGCCTGAGTCGATGCGAACCGCACCCAGGTCGGGGCCGGCGGCCTCGACCGCGTTGGCGACACCGGTTGTTACGTCGTAGGTGTCCACCAGCAAGGTGGTGCCGACACCGAGCGCGGCCACCTGCGCCTTGAACGCGGACAGCTCGTCGGGGCCTGTGGTGGTGGTGTGCAACATGGTGAAGGCGTGTGCACTGGTACCGAGCGCGGGCACCCCGTAGGTGCGTTTGGCCTCCAGGTTGGAGGTGCCGTCGAACCCGGCGATGTAGGCGGCCCTGGCGCAGGCGACCGCGGCCCGCTCATGGGTGCGACGCGATCCCATCTCGATCAGCGTGCGGCCCTCGGCGGCGCTGACCATGCGAGCGGCGGCCGAGGCGATGGCCGTGTCGTGGTTGAAGATCGACAGCGCCAGGGTTTCGAGCAGCACGCATTCGGCGAAGCTGCCGCGGACCGACAACACCGGTGACCCCGGGAAGTACAGTTCGCCTTCGGCATAGCCGTCGACGTCGCCGGTGAACTCGAAATCCCGCAGGAATGCGAGGGTGTCGGAGTCGAGGAAGTCTGCCATCGAGTCCAGCTCGGCATCGTCAAACCTGAACTGCTGCAATGATTCCAAGAAGCGTCCTGGACCCGCGACCACACCGTAGCGCCGGCCGTCGGGCAGCCGGCGGGCGAAGAGTTCGAAGGTCGTCCGCCGGTGTGCCGTGCCATCGCGCAACGCCGCGGACAGCATGGTGATCTCGTATTTATCGGTCAGCAGGGCCACCGTCACAGCGCAAACATTACGGGTGACGAATCCGGCGAGGTACGAGACGGTGAGGAGCCCGTCGATCGGATTGGGCCCGAGTCGGCGGCAGGCTGGTTTCAGCGTGACGAAACCTCGGTATCCTTACCCCCATGGCTGCGCCAGCAGAGACCAAGCCCGGGTCCGCGGGGCAACGGAGTTCCGACCCGTCGGTGGCCACGCAACGGCCGTGGGTGACGATCGTCTGGGACGATCCGGTCAACTTGATGAATTACGTGACGTACATCTTGCAAAAGCTGTTCGGCTACGACGAACCGAAGGCCACCGAGCTGATGCTGCAAGTTCACAACGAAGGCAAGGCCGTCGTGTCGTCGGGTACCAGGGAATCCATGGAGGTCGACGTCACCAAGCTGCACGCCGCCGGTTTGTGGGCGACGATGCAGCAAGATCGCTGACCGGGACAGACGGGGTAATCAGGGCTTAACAGTGCGCAAATGGAAGCGGGTAGACACCGCCAGCGGCCCGCGTTTCCGTTCCACCCTCGATCCCCACGAAGCAGCTCTACTGCACAACATGGTCACCTCGATGGTGGGCATGCTCGACGACCGGGAGGCTGCGGCGCCGTCGGATGAGTTGGAGCAGATCACCGGGATCCGGACCGGCAACGCAACGCCTCCCGAGGACGCCACGATGAGCCGGCTCCTGCCGGATTTCTTCCGCCCGCAGAACAATGACCACCCCGCAGGGTCGGCCGCGGCCGACAGCCTCAACAGTGCGCTGCGAAGCCTGCACGAACCAGAGATCATCGACGCCAAACGCGAAGCCGCGCGGCGGCTACTGGACACCTGCCCCAAGGGTGGCGGCAAGTTCGAGCTGACCGAGGACGACGCCAACGCGTGGGTCGCCAGCGTCAACGACGTCCGGCTGGCACTGGGCAGCATGCTGGGTATGGGCCCCGACGGTCCTGACCGGCTGCCGCCGGAGCACCCGATGGCCGGCCATCTCGACGTCTACCAATGGCTGACGGTGCTGCAGGAGTATCTGGTCCTGGGTCTGATGGGTAAGCCGATCCGATGACCGGCGCGATTACCGACGTCGCGGGAATCCTTGTCGGACATCATCATCGGCTCGATCCCGACGCCACCCTCGGCTCCGGCTGGGCGTGTGGCAGCACCGTTGTGCTCACCCCGCCCGGCACGACGGGTGCCGTCGATGTCCGCGGAGGTGCACCAGGTAGCCGGGAGACCGACCTGCTCGATCCGGCCAACAGCGTGCGTTACGTGGACGCCGTCCTGCTCACCGGCGGCAGCGCGTACGGACTGGCCGCGGCCGACGGCGTGATGGGCTGGCTCGAAGAACAGGGCCGCGGGGTGGCGATGGACGGTGGTCTGGTGCCGATCGTGCCCGGGGCGGTCATCTTCGACCTGCCTGTCGGCGGTTGGCAGTGTCGCCCGAGCGCGGAATTCGGCCGCGCGGCAGCCGAGGCCGCCAGTGTCGATTTCGCGGTGGGAACGGTCGGGGCCGGGGTGGGCGCCCGCGCCGGAGTGCTCAAGGGTGGACTCGGCACTGCGTCGATCACGCTTGATATCGGCGTCACCGTCGGCGCTGTCGTCGCGGTGAATTCGGCGGGAAATGTCGTGGATCCCGTGACGGGTCTGCCGTGGATGGCACACCTGATCCGAGAGTTCGGGCTGCTGCCGCCCCCGGTTGAGCAGATCGAGGTGTTCGCCGAGCTCGAGCGCGCGGACAGCCCACTGAACACCACGATCGCGGTGGTGGCCACCGATGCTGCGCTGAGCCCGGCGGCGTGCAAGCGAATGGCGATAGCCGCGCACGACGGGCTGGCGCACGCCATTCGTCCCGCGCACACCCCGCTGGACGGGGACACGGTGTTCGCGCTGTCGACCGGCGCGGTCGAGGTGGAGCCGTTTGCCGACACCCCCTCTTCGTTGTCGCCGGAGACCAAGTTGGTGGCCAAGATCGGTGCCGCCGCCGCGGACTGTCTGGCGATCGCCGTTCTGGCCGGGGTGTTCGCCGCCGAATCGATCGCCGGAATACCGACCTACCGCGGCATGCTGCCCGGCGCATTCGCGTAGGTGGCTGCTTGCGCCGGTAGCCTGGACCAAGCGGAAGACGCTTTGGAAGGGCAGCTATGGGCATCACGGGTCGGGCATGAGTGCCCCCGGGTATTCGGCCAAGTCGGCGCCGCAGTCGAAGAAGCGGCCGGTGTGGATGGTCGGCGGCGCCACCATCATCACGTTCGTCGCGCTGCTCTACATCATCGAAGCCTGGGATCAGGTGACCGGTGAGCATCTGGAAAATAACGGCATCCGGCCGCTGGAGACCGACGGCCTGACGGGCATCCTCGTCGCGCCGCTGCTGCATGCCAATTGGGGACACCTCGTCGCGAACACCGTGCCGGCACTGGTGCTCGGCTTCCTCGTGACGCTGGCCGGAATGTCGCGGTTCATCTGGGCGACCGTGATCATCTGGATCTTCGGTGGCTTTGGTACCTGGCTGATCGGCAACGTCGGCGCCCCACCCGGAGTGGAGACCAATCACATCGGTGCCTCCGGCCTGATCTTCGGCTGGCTGACGTTTCTCGTCGTGTTCGGCTTTTTCACCCGGCATGCCTGGCAGATCGTGGTCGGTATCGTCGTGCTCTTCGTCTACGGTGGCATCCTGTGGGGCGCGTTGCCCGGCACCTTCGGGGTGTCCTGGCAGGGCCACCTGTGCGGCGGAATCGCCGGTGTCGTCGCCGCCTATCTGTTGGCCGGCCCCGAACGCAAAGCGCGTGAGAAGCACCGGACCCCCACCCCGCTGCCGTACTACAAGTCATGAAGCTCGCGCCAGACGCCCTGAGCCCGATCGGAGTGTTCGACTCCGGCGTCGGGGGATTGACGGTCGCGCGCTCGATCATCGACCAATTGCCCGACGAAGAGATGATCTACGTCGGCGATACCGGTAACGGTCCGTACGGCCCACTGCCGATCGCCGAGATCCGCTCGCATGCGCTGGCGATCATGGACGATCTCGTCGCCCGCGGTGTCAAGGCTCTCGTCATCGCGTGCAACTCGGCGTCGGCGGCCTGCTTGCGCGATGCGCGGGAGCGCTACGACGTCCCGGTCATCGAGGTCATCCTGCCTGCGGTCCGCCGGGCGGTGGCCACCACCCGCAGCGGGCGCATCGGGGTGATCGGCACTCAGGCGACGGTGACGTCCCGCGCCTACCAGGACGCGTTCGCGGCCGCCCGCGATACGGAGATCACCGCGGTGGCCTGCCCGCGGTTCGTCGATTTCGTCGAGCGCGGCATCACCAGCGGGCGCCAGGTGCTCGGACTGGCCGAGGGGTACCTCGAGCCGCTGCAGCGCGTCGGCGTCGACACCCTGGTGCTGGGCTGTACGCATTACCCGCTGCTGTCCGGTCTGATCCAGCTCGCGATGGGCGAGAACGTCACCCTGGTCTCGAGTGCGGAAGAGACGGCGAAGGATCTTCTGCGGGTGCTCAGCGAGCAGGACCTGTTGCGGCCGCATGGTTCGCCGACACCGGTGCGCCTCTTCGAAGCAACCGGCGATCCCGACGCTTTCACCACACTGGCCGGCCGCTTTCTCGGCCCGGCGATCACCCGAGTTGCGCCAGTTCACAGCCACGTTGGCGCGCAGCAGTAATCCTGGCGAATGTTTCGCCAGTGAATGCTCTGATGTTTTCGCACGAGTGATATGGGGCATGGCAAGCTAGTGACTGTGCGAATCACCGTGCTCGGCTGCTCCGGCAGTGTCGTCGGCCCCGATTCGCCTGCCTCCGGCTATCTGCTGAGCGCGCCGGACACTCCACCGCTGGTGATCGACTTCGGCGGCGGTGTCCTGGGTGCCCTGCAACGTCACGCCGACCCCGGCGAGGTTCAGGTGCTGCTCTCGCATTTGCACGCCGACCACTGCCTCGATTTGCCCGGTCTCTTCGTGTGGCGGCGCTACCACCCGAACCCGCCGGTGGGCCGGGCGATGATGTACGGCCCGAGCGACACCTGGGCGCGGTTGGCCGCGGCGTCGTCACCCGAGGGCGGCGAGTTCGACGATTTCCGCGACATCTTCGATGTCCGGCACTGGGAGGACGGGAGAGCTGTCACGTTCGGCACGCTGACCGTCGAGCCGCGGCTGGTCTCGCATCCCACTGAGTCCTATGGCATGCGCTTCACCGACCCGTCCGGCGCCGTGCTGGTGTACAGCGGTGACACCGGAATCTGCGATTCGGTGGTCGATCTGGCCCGCGGTGCCGACGTCTTTCTTTGCGAGGCGTCTTGGACGCACGCCGCCGATCGTCCGCAGAACGTGCATCTCTCGGGCACCGAGGCCGGTCAGATCGCCGCCAAGGCCGGGGTGGCGGAGTTGCTACTCACCCACATTCCGCCGTGGACGTCCCGCGAGGATGTCATCAGCGAAGCGAAGGCCGAGTTCGACGGTCCGGTGCGGGCCGTGGTGTGCGGTGAAACGTTCGAGGTACGAGCCGCCTGAGCTGTTGTCACCCCACCTCGTTAGGGTTGCCTGGTGTCCAGACGTGAAGATGGTCGACTCGATGACGAGCTGCGCCCGGTAGTCATCACCAGAGGTTTCACTGCCCACCCCGCCGGCTCGGTTCTGGTCGAATTCGGCCAGACCAGAGTCATGTGCACGGCGAGCGTCACCACCGGTGTGCCGCGCTGGCGCAAGGGCTCCGGGCTCGGCTGGCTCACCGCGGAGTACGCGATGCTGCCCGCCGCCACCCACACCCGCTCGGATCGTGAGTCGGTCAAGGGCCGCGTCGGTGGCCGGACCCAGGAGATCAGCAGGCTGGTCGGTCGATCCCTGCGCGCGTGTATCGACCTGCGGTCGTTGGGGGAGAACACCATCGCCATCGACTGCGATGTGCTCCAGGCCGACGGCGGCACCCGAACCGCGGCCATCACCGGCGCCTACGTCGCGCTGGCCGACGCCATCACCTACCTCGGCGCGGCCGGACAGCTCTCCGATCCGCGTCCGTTGTCCTGTGCGATCGCCGCGGTCAGCGTCGGCGTCGTCGACGGCCGGGTCCGCACCGACCTGCCCTACGAAGAAGACTCGCGCGCTGAAGTCGACATGAACGTCGTCGCCACCGACACCGGGACGCTCGTCGAGGTGCAGGGGACCGGCGAAGGCGCGACGTTCCCCCGTTCCACGCTGGACAAGCTGCTCGACGCGGCACTCGCTGCGTGCGACACGTTGTTCGCCGTTCAGCGTGCAGCGCTCGAGCTGCCCTATCCGGGGCAGTTGCCCGACGGGCCGCCGTCGAAGAAGGCGTTCGGAAGCTGACGCGCCGGCGACCGAGGCACGAGTGATGAGGAGGAGCGGCGCAACATGACGCGCCTATTGGTGGCCAGCCGCAACGCCAAGAAACTGGCTGAGCTGCGCCGCGTGCTCGACGGGGCGGGGCTGCACCGGGTGACGTTGGTGTCGCTCGACGAGGTGCCCGCCTACGACGAAGCTCCCGAGACGGGCGCGACCTTCGAAGAGAACGCGCTCGCCAAGGCGCGCGACGGTTATGTGACTACCGGATTGGCTTGTGTCGCAGACGATTCCGGCCTCGAAGTGGATGCGTTGAACGGGATGCCCGGGGTTTTGTCGGCCCGCTGGTCAGGCCGGCATGGTGATGACCCCGCCAACACCGCATTGCTCCTGGCTCAGCTCGGAGATGTGCCCGACGACCGTCGCGGCGGCGCCTTCGTGTCCGCGTGCGCACTGGTCTGGGGGACTGGTCCCGATGACCACGTCGTCGTTCGTGGGGAGTGGCCGGGGACGATCGCCCGCGCACCGCGCGGCACTGGCGGGTTCGGTTACGACCCGGTGTTCGTGCCGGTCGGGTCCGACCGGTCGGCCGCCGAGTTGAGTCCGGCGGAGAAGGACGCGGCCTCGCACCGCGGCCGTGCGCTGGCGCAGTTGGTGCCCTCGTTGGTCACTTTGCCGGAGTAATTTGAATAGCGTGTCTAACTGCGTATAGTCCACGCGGTGGGGCGGCATACCGAGAAGGCGATCCGCGCGGCGCAACCCCCGCATCCCGGAATTCTGATCGCAGTCCTGTGCCTGGCCGGCATCGGTGTCTCGCTGATGCAGACCCTCATCATCCCGGTGATCCCGCAACTACCGAAGCTCCTCGACACCAGCCCGTCGAACGCTTCCTGGGCGATCACCGCAACCCTGCTGACGGCCGCCGTGGCCACACCGGTGTTCGGTCGCCTCGGCGATATGTACGGACCGAAGCCGATGCTGGTCGCCTGTGCGCTCGCGCTGACGGCGGGGTCGCTGACCGCGGCCCTGGCGGACTCGCTGCTGCCGGTGATCATCGGCCGGGGGTTGCAAGGGTTTGGAATCCCGATCATCCCGCTGGGAATCAGCGTGCTGCGCGCCAGCGTGCCCGCGGATCGGGTCGGTTCGGCCATGGGAATGATGAGTTCATCGCTGGGTGTGGGCGGGGCGCTCGGTTTACCGCTGGCCGCGGCCATCGCCCAGCATTTCGAATGGCATGCACTGTTCTGGTTCGCCGCCGGGCTTGGCGTGGCGGCGGTCTTGATGTTCACGTTCATGGTGCCCACGGTCGCCGCCCGGTCCGACGACAAGTTCGATCCGCTGGGCACAGTGCTGTTGGCGGCTGGGCTCGTGACCCTGCTCGTGCCGATCACCAAGGGTGCGCAATGGGGATGGACCAGCACGACCACATGGGCGTTGTTCGGTGCCTCGGCCGCGACTTTCGTGGTGTTCGGCTGCTGGCAGCTCCGTGCGTCGTCACCCATCGTCGATCTGCGAACCACCGCGCGGCGGCCGGTGCTCACGACGAATCTGGCCTCGATCGGTATCGGTTTCGCGATGTTCGCCTCGTCGCTGATAGCGCCGCAGGTTCTCGAGTTACCGACGCAGACGGGTTACGGCCTCGGTCAGTCGATGTTGCAGGCGGGCCTGTGGATGGCACCGGGTGGCCTGGCGATGATGGTCACTGCACCGATCGCGGCCAGGATATCCGCCCGGCGCGGGCCGAAGTTCACCCTCATCGTGGGCTGTCTGATCGTGAGCGGCGGATATCTGGCTGGACTGCAACTGTTGACGAGCCCCTCTCGAATAATGGTGATGGGCATCATCATCAGCGTGGGAGTGGGTTTTGCCTACGCGTCCATGCCGGCGCTGATCAACTCCGCGGTCCCCATCTCGGAGACCGCAGCCGCCAACGGCATCAACTCGTTGGCCCGGTCGTTGGGCACCTCGATATCCAGTGCGGTGATGGGTGCCGTGCTCGGCGGGATGACGATGTCGTTCGCGGGCCATGAATTTCCCACCTTGCGGGGCTTTCACATCGCGCTGTTCATCGCCGCGGGTGCCGGCGTCGGTGCCGCGATATTGGCCCTGTTGATCCCCAAACCCGCCGCGCCTGCCGATCCGGCCGACGGCGTGGACGAGAGCGCGTCGGCCCTCGTCACAACTGGAACTGCGCCTTGAGCTTCTTGGTCTGAAAATGCTCGACGATGATGCCCAGTAGTGGGATGGTTCCTGCCAGTAGCACCCCGATGGTCTTGCCGATCGGCCAGCGCACCTTCACGGCAAGATTCGCCGTGAACAACAGGTAGACGAAGTACACCCAGCCGTGCACGACACCAATCCAGCTCGGCGGATTATCAACCTGGACAATGTATTTCACGACCATCTCGTAACACAGCGCGATCAGCCACACGCCTGTCGCCCACGCCATCACCCGGTAGCCCAGCAGTGCCGTCCGGATCTTGTCGACGGGCGCGGCGCCGGGAACGGCGGTCCGCGCTTCTGGTGGCTCTGCTGCCGTCATGCGGTGGTCCTGTCCTGTCGGTCCTGATCGTTTCTGGCCAGTTCGGCCAGGTAACTGTTGTACTCCCGCAGGGCGGGATCGTCGTCGACGGCCGGCGACGAGGTGGCGGGCCGTTGCGGCAGCAGCCCCTCGGGGATCTGGGTCCTTGAGGTATCGGACGGTGCCGGCGGTGCCTCTTCATAGCGGACGAACTTGCGGTAGGCGTACACACAGAAACCGGCGAAGAATGGCCACTGCAGCGCGTAGCCGAGGTTCTGAAACGAGCCCGAATTCGACTCGAAGCGGGTCCACTGCCACCAGGCCAGCGCCAGGCAGCCGCAGGCAGCGATGATCACCAGCGCGATCATCGGCCATCTCCGACGGCTTGTAGTGGACACCCCTCGACGGTACCGGTTGGCCGCATTCCGGCGGAATCACAGGTTGGTCTGTCAGGTCTGGCTGCGGCGCGGATTCGGGCCCGACGATGTTCGTCGATTCACAACAAGCCAGGACGATGTCAAGGTGCTTCCTAATCCAGCGCCACCCGTGGTCGCCACACACGCCGACTACCTGAGATGGACCCGTCGCCGAGGGGCTGGCCCGTATGCCGTCGAACCAGAGGGCACCACCGGCGAGGTTGCGCGGTCGGAGTCGGTAGGATCAGCGTCATTGCGGGCGTGGCGGAATTGGTAGACGCCATGGCTTTAGGTGCCATTGCTTGAAAGAGCGTGGGGGTTCGAGTCCCTCCGCCCGCACTACGGATTGCTTACTGCAATCAGCGCGAGCGCGAACAGCCTGGATCGGGTCGTGCGATCGAGTCCGCGGCACCGTGCCGCACACTCCTGCTCCTCACGATGCAGCTGTATCAGTCGGCGTAAGCGCAACCGGAGCGGCTCATGGCAGTGAGACCGGCTCCGGCTGGCCTTTGGTTTCTTTGGTCGTGGTGACGTCTCGGCATTCGCCGTAGAACATGACCTCGGGGTTGGGATCGCTGGCGTTTTGTGGGCCGAAGACGGCTACGACATTGTTCTTCTGGAGGACGGTGCCGTGGGATTGGAAATCGGGGTCGCCTGTCCAGCCAGAGGCTTTGAGATGATCTGTCATCTGGGCGATTTGGGCCTTCGAGTCATCGAACGTCGGTGCCGCGGGGTATGCGATCCGCAGTTGACCGCGGAATGGCGGGTCGCCCTGGTCGTTACAGGAGGCGTGCCAGAACGCCCCATCGACCACGTGAAGATCGAGAGTGGTGACGACTTCGCGTCCGGCATCCATGACCTGGGCCCTGGATTGATCTGGTGTCAGGGGATCGGACACCTTGTCGACATCGGATTTCATGACTCCACATCCTGAGAGAGACACGGCGACCGTTGCTGCCGCCAGTAGTTGGGCTATGCGGACACTTCGCTTCAATTCGAGGCCTCCGTCATCAGTGGTAGTGCCCCGAGGTGGGGGCACGGTACAACTCGGGGTCGCTGGGCAACCCGAGTTCGGCCATCAGCTCATTGCGGTGCAGTGCGGTCATGCCGTCGTGTTCGAGGGCGTCACCGTGTCCGGAGACGATATCGGCCATGCTGAACAGCGACTCACTCCCAGGGTCGTAGTAGTGGCTGTGGTCGTTGAAGGTGAGTCCCGGTACCTCGGCTTTGAACCGCGTGGACCCGAAGTCGTCGACCGACGGATCAGCTCCCAGCGCCAGGTTGACGCCGGTGCCCGGTAGATGGACCTGTGGTAGGCCGCCCAGTTGGGTGATCGGGTCGGTCGAGGCGGCACCGACGTAGACGTGGCCACCTGGTGCGAGATGGAAGTCGGCCGCGCTCTTGGCCATATCTGTTCCAGGGCAACCGATCAGGACTACGTCGTTGGCATGCATGCCGTAGCCGGCCGCGGCATCGGCCACGGTCGTCGATCCGTAGGAGTGCCCCATGACCGTCACGTGCGAGGTGCCGCCGTCATGAGTTGCGTTGAGGCCATTGACGTCTGAGGCCAGCAGGGCGCCCCCTTCGTGGGCCAGCGACGTCTGCGCCACCTGCGGGTCGGTGAGATCGTCGGGCGCGTTGTACCCCATCCACGCCACCACGGCGGTGCTTCTGCCCGGGTCGGCGTTCTTGGCTTCGGTGTACAGGTTGGTCGAATCGTCAGCGCTGAGCCAGCCTTCGGTGACGCTGTGGCTGGTGCCCGGTACGACGACGGTGGTGTTGTCGGCCTTGTCCGGGTTCCCGATGGCGACTGCTGCGCGGCCTTGGCCGTTGAACCTGTCTGGTTGATACACCTGGAGAAACGTCTGCGCGCCAGTCTTGGCCTGGTCGGCAGCCAGAGCTTGATCGACCTTGACCGCATTGGTGTAGCGGGTGACGTCATTGGGGGTGGCGCCGTATCGGAAAGGGTCGTCGAGAACGTCTTGCGCCGAGACGCCGTGCCGAGTGGCGGCCTCCTGGATGTTCTCGATGTCGTTGCGCATAACTCGCTGGTTGGCGTCATCGCGGGCGTCGACCGGGATGCCATTGAGGTTGCCGATGAATTCGGGATTGTCGCGAAGTTGGGCCTGCTGCTGTTCGGGGGTGAGCGACTTCCACCATTTGTTGACGTCTTCGGGTTTCGTCGTTTCAGGCGGTGGATAGGGTGTCGGCGCCGCCGCGGGTATCGGCGCCTTGCCGTCTGCCATGGTGATGGCGGCAGCGAGTTCGGCATCGACGTTGTTGGCTTCGGCGAGGATCGCGTTCAGCCGGGCTTGCATGGACGACAGGTCGGAGGTGAGGCCTGTGAATCCCGGTCCGGCGACCACGCTGCTGGTGGTCGGATCGATATCCATCTTTGCCGAGTGTGCAGCGTCCTCCAGGTTTCGCAGCTCGACTTTGACCTTTTCGATGTCTTGGGCCGCTTTCTGTGCGGCCTGGGCCACGGCGAGCGCTTCCTGGGCATGGGCGTCAAGATCGACCCGAGTCTTTCCAATCGCGTCTCGTGCGGCGTCAGCGGCGACGCCGCCCCACGTCTGAAAGGCCGGCAGCTGTTCCATGGCTTGGGCGGCCTGCGTCGCCGCCCCGCTTCGTGCCGATGCTGCGTGAAACACCTCGCGGACTGCTTCCGGATCCCAACGCTCGATATCGGCAACGCCGAGCGTCACGGGTCGCCCGGGTGCTTGTAGACGGCATCGAGGTCTTCGGCGTTCTGATTGTCCATGTCGGCGAACGACAAACCACTTGTCCGCAGCGCTTCGGCGTGGGAGTAGAGGCGGGTGGTAAGGGTTGTTGTGAGGGTGGCCCACTCGCCGGCTTTGGCGGTCATCGCCGTCTGTGATTGCCCCGCCCAGCTGAACAGTGACGATTCGATGGCGCTGTCGGCCGCGGAGTGTGTGACGAAAACGTTCTGTGAGTGATCGTCGGCAATGGCTCCAGAGGCGATGAGATGCTCTGGAACAGATCTCAGCGGGTCGGTCATGTATTCCCCTAAATTACCGTCCAGCAAACAGCTGATGAAGCGAACCTACCACCGGGCGGTTGGGCGGTTCACCGCCGAAATCGAGCGAATCGAAGGCTCTGACCGCCTCATGTGCGTTCGGCAGGCAGTCCGATAGGTGCGTCGCCGGACAGCGGGTTGCGCCAGCTGCGATCAGGCGCCCTGCGCGTCATCTCTGTGTGTGATCGATTGCCCTCTGGTGCAACCACTTTGCGCAAGCCCGCGCGGGGATCAACTCGTTTGTCCACAGGCCACGCGCACCGGCACACCTCATGTCGGCTGACGTAGGTATCTTCCGGCCATGGTGGACAAACTCAAACGTAGATCAGCCAAACGGGCCCGGCGTGCCGCTCGGCGCCGAAATGCCCGCCGCGGGACAAGCGCACCGTCAGGGGCGGCTGAACAGCCTCCTCAGGAAATGTCGCTTGTCGACAGAGTGCGCCGAGCGGTGGGCGATGGTGAGCCGGCGGAGCTGTTCAGCTTGGTGAGCTTGATGATCGAGGCTTGCTCGCCGGAGTCAACTCTGCCGCGGCGACGGGGCTGGGACATCACCCACAGTCTCGATGACTTCGTCGCCGCCTTCATCGAACTCAAGTCGCCTGAGACCACGGCGCTATTGGCATTGCTCAGCGAACTGTCACGGACTGATGACGCGCTGAAAGGTCACTGCCGCCGTGAACTCGACAAACGCGACGACGCGCTACCCGTCTGGCTCGCCGAGCTTGCCCGGACCGAGGTGTACCGGGTGATGCGAAGAGCGCACGTACTCGGCGACGGCGACCAGCTGCTGTTGGGGGTACGTCTTGCGGACCGTCGAGAACTGACCTTCGCGGTGTATGTCGACCACCTGGCGTTGTCGCGCATCACTGAAGCACTTCTTTTGGCGAGACCACTGGCTACGGTGCGCGACATCGCCGAAGCGGGTGGTGATCGTGACACCGCCTTCGCCGAATTCGGTCCGGCCGACGCCAGGGCGTATTTGGAGAAGGCGCTCGATAACCCCCTTTCGGATATCGCGTTCGGCGATTCGGAGCACTGGCCGGAATCCCGCGCGCTGCTGAGGTGGCTCGTTCGGTTGTTGCCGGATGGCGGTTCGCTTGTTCCTCAGCAAGAGTCGACCGAAGTGCTCGAACGCTTCTTCGCGTCGTGGGCCGGAGCGCCCTTCACAGGTGGGGACTACGAGGTACTCCTGGAGAACTTCGTGGACCAGGGCACCCGTGATCCCCTGCGATGGAGTGCAGAACGCCTCAGGCAATTGCTCAAGCGTCCCGACTATGACGATCGCCTCGAGCTGACGGCCCAGCTCAATGCTCCCGCTCTGCTGCGCGCTTACGTGCCATTTGCTCACGCGGAAAGCGAAATTCGACACCAACTGACCGCCGAGGCCATCGCGGTCATCGATGCCATGGCCGACAGTTATCGGAACGCTGTGTTGGCGGATGCGCGTCGGTACGACTGTTTCGACGAAGACGAGGCCTGAGGCGGGCCAGCTGTCGCCGGTGGCGCCGCCGAGGTGCGATTACTTGGCGATAGCCGTGCCTCTCCCGACAGCCCCGGGTTGGCCAAGCCGAGCGCCCGGGGCGTAGGGTGGCTTGCGTGAACATCGGCGCGCGCTGCTATTGGCGCTTTATCTCGGCTCCGGGCGGAGCCGCGGATAGGGCGATCTAGACCCTGCGCACCACGCCACCCGGAGCCCCAGCAGTGACCATACGGTCGCTGCTTTCGTTATTTCAGGGCACCGGAGAGGCCGCGGGTATGCCCTGAGAACCACTCAGAGGAAGCCCGAACGCATCGTGACCATCACCAGCAGCACCGTCGAGGTCGAGAGCACTTCCGATCAACGGATCGTGTCCTTTCGTGCTGTTCCCGCGCCGGAACAGATCCGCGCCGAACTCCCGCTCACCGCGCGTCGTGGCGAGGCGGTGCAACGCCATCGCGACGAGATCGCCGACATCCTTGCCGGTCGTGACGACCGACTGCTGCTGATCGTGGGTCCGTGCTCGGTCCACGATCCGGTGGCGGCACTGGACTACGCGCGCCGTCTGGAGCCCCTGGCCGACGCCTACGCCGACCGACTCAAGATCGTCATGCGCGTGTACTTCGAGAAGCCGCGCACCACGGTCGGCTGGAAAGGGCTGATCAACGATCCCGGACTGGACGGCAGCTACCAGGTCGAGCGCGGCCTGCGCGCGGCGCGCGCCCTCCTGCTGGACATCGGCACGCTCGGTCTGGCGGTGGGCTGTGAATTCCTCGAACCGACCAGCCCGCAGTACATCGCCGACGCCATCGCCTGGGGCGCGATCGGAGCCAGGACCACCGAGTCGCAGATCCACCGGCAGCTGGCGTCGGGGCTGTCGATGCCCGTCGGATTCAAGAATGGGACCGACGGCAACCTCCAGGCGGCTGTCGACGGTGTGAAAGCCGCTGCCGCCCAGCATGTGTTCTTCGGGCTGGACACGTTCGGCCGTGGCGCTGTCGTCGAGACCGCGGGAAACCCGGATTGCCACGTGATCCTGCGGGGCGGCTCGGGTGGCCCGAACCATGACGCCGAATCTGTTGCTGCCGCCGTCTCCGCGGTGGCGGCGGCAGGGCTGCCCGCGCGGGTCATGATCGACTGCTCGCATGCGAACTCGGGCAAAGACCACCTCCGTCAGGCCGAGGTTGCCAAGCAGATCGCGGCCCGCATCGGCGCCGGCGAGCAGGGCATCAGCGGCCTGATGCTGGAGAGCTTCCTCGTCGCGGGCGCGCAGTCGCTGCCGGCGCCTCCCGGAAGCGAACTCGTCTATGGCCAGTCGGTCACCGACAAGTGCATGGACTTCACCACGACCGCCGATGTGCTGGCACAGCTGTACGAGGCGAAAGGGGCTCAGGCCGGCTGAACCTCGTGGAGCCGTGCATCTTTGAGCCGCTTCTTCAGGCTCGCGCTCTTGAGCATCTGGATGATGAGGTTGGTCGAGGTGAACATGGGGATGATCCCGAGAAACGTGCGCTCCGACGGGGTGGAGCCGTGCAGGTACTCCAGGCTGCCGAAGATGTAGAACAGCCCCAGTGTCATGAAGGCGGCGGGCACCGAGAACGCCAGCGGCGATCGACGGATGTCGATGATGCGCTCCGCCAGGTGGTATTCGTCCTCGGTCATGGGTTCGTTCTTGCGCAACTTGCGAAGCGCCTTCTGGTAGCCGTTGATATCGTCGCTGCCCGGGATGGCTCGCAGCCGTAGCAGTCGCCGGGTGTAGACGAACGCCAGGCTGGCGAACACGACTTCGAAACCGAGGGCGACGAACATCAGTAGCCCCCAGAGTCCCAGGCCCGTGGTGTGCGTGCTGAGGTTCATCGGCTCACCCCCCGGAAATCCGCCGGCTGCCGCAGCGGGCGGTGGCGCACCAGCGTCGGCCACCAGAACCACGGCCCGAGCAGCCTGATCAGCGACGGCACGATGAACGACCGGACGATGAGCGTGTCGAGGAGCAGACCGATGCAGACGGTGGTCCCCACTTGGGCGATCGTCTTGAGGTCACTGGCGAGCATCGCCAGCATGGTGAAGGCGAATACCAGTCCGGCTGAGGTCACCACGCCGCCGGTGCTGCCGAGGGCTCGGATCAGGCCGGTGTTCAGCCCGGCGATCTGCCGGCTACCGCCGATCTCTTCCTTGACCCGTGCGATCAGGAGCAGGTTGTAGTCGGAGCCGACGGCAACCAGGATGACGAACGTGATCGGCAGCACCAGCCAGTGCAGATGTAGCCCGATCAAGTGTTGCCACAACAGGATCGACAGACCGAAGGCGCCGGCGAAGGAGAATGCGACGGTGCCGGGAATCACGATCGCGGCCATCAGGGAACGGGTGAGCACCAGCATGATCAGGAAGATCAGGACGAAGGCGGCGATCGCCACGATCTTCAGATCCGATGCAGCGTATTCCCTGATGTCCTTGTTGTTGGAGGCGGCGCCGCCGATGTAGATCTTCGCCCCGGCCAACGACGTCTCCTTGAGCGCTGCCTTCACCGCGTCGGGGAAGGCGTTGACGTGGTCGATGCCCTCGGGTGCCATCGCGTTGCCTTCGTGGGTGATGACGAACCGCGCGGCCTTTCCGTCCGGTGACATCATCAGCTGCTCACCGGTCTTGACGTCCTCGTTGTCGAAACCCTCTCTGGGCATGTAGAAGTAGTCGTCGCTGCGCGAGGCGTCGAAGTCGTTGCCGACGTTGATCTGGTCGTCGAAGGTCTGGTCGGTCTGGGTGGACTGCAGGTGTGCCGGGCCGTAGTTGTTCACGATGACGGCTTGTAGCGCCTGGGTCTCGTCGCGCATCACCTCCAACTGGGCGACCATTTGCGGCATCAGCGCATCGACGGCCTGGAAGTCGGTGACGGCGTGGCCGATCTGTTCGTCAAGAGCGTCGATACCGTCGAGCCCGTCGAACAACGACCGGAACGAGTAGCAG
Organism: Mycolicibacterium komossense; assembly: GCF_025822605.1. Lineage (GTDB taxonomy): Bacteria > Actinomycetota > Actinomycetes > Mycobacteriales > Mycobacteriaceae > Mycobacterium > Mycobacterium komossense. The sequence continues at coordinate 38,632 of NZ_JACKTY010000048.1, forward strand.
ACCGGAATATCGAAACAGTGTGGCTCCCAATAGAAGTAGTTCTTCAGCGGACGGATGAAATCATCGAGATTCGAGATGTCGTCGTTGACCTCGTCGGTGACCTGCTGCAGGTTCTCCAGTGTGAGGACGGTGGTGTGCAAATCGTCGGCCAGCTTCTGGGTCAGGTCGATGGTCTTGCCCAGCGTCGCGACGGTATCGGCTTGGATCTTGGCCTGCTGATCGGTGTTGTCGTTCTGATGTTCGTTGAACGGCAACTGTTGTCCGGCGGCGCCACCCTGGACAGTGAACAGGTAGGGCACGTTGGCGTGGTCCAGAGGCCGGCCCAGGGGCCTGGTGATGCTCTGCACCATGGCCACCCCGGGCAGGCGGATCAGTTCTTTCGCCACCCGGTCCAGCGAGATGAAGTCCGCCGAGTTCCGCATATCGTGGTCTGACTCGACCATCATCATCTCGGTGAACAGCTTGCTGGACGGGAAGTGTCGGTCCGAGGCCGTGAAGCCCTGGTTGGCCGCGCCGGTCGAGGGCTGGTAGGTCCGGTCGTCGTAGCTCACCTGGTAGCTCGGTACGAAGATCGCGCCCAGCACGACCACGGCACTGCTGGCCGCCAGGATCGGGACCGGCCAACGCACCACGCTGGCCCCGATGCGCCGGTACAGATGCCCGCGCACCACCTTCTTGGGATCGAACAGCCCGAACAGGGTGCCCAACGTCAGCAGCGCCGGGGCCAGGGTCAGCGCCGCCGCGATGGTGAACAGCATGCTGATGGCGACCGCGGGACCCATGGTGTGGAAGTAGTCCAGACGCGCGAAGCTCAGGCAGAAGCATGAACCGGCGATCGTCAGACCCGAGCCGATGATGATGGGCGCCACGCCGCGGTAGGCGGTGTAGTACGCCTCCTCGCGGGTTTCGCCCAGCTGTCTGGCCTCGTGATACCGGCCCAACAGGAAGATGCCGTAGTCGGTGCCCGCCCCCAGGGTCAGCGAGACGACGATGTTCACCGCGAACGACGACATGGGGATGAAGCCGTAATGCCCGAGTGTCGAGACCACGCCCTTGGCGATGAGGATCTCGAACAGCACGCTGTACATGGGGACGGCCACGTTCGTCAGCGAGCGGTACACCAGCAGCAGCATCACGAAGATCAAGATGACCGTGACGATGGTGATGTTGTTCAGGCTGGAGTTCGCGATGGACAGGGTGTCCGAGGCCATCGGCGCCGAACCGCTGACGTAGACCCTCAGCCCCTGGGGCGGACTGTCTTTGTTGACGATGTCGCGCACGGCCTCGACGGACCGGTTCGCCTGGATCTGACCGACGTTGCCCGCCAGGCGAAGTAGGACATAGGTCGCCTTGCCGTCGATGCTCTGAGCGCCGGCTGCGGTGATCGGCTTGCCCCACAGGTCCATCACGTACTGCACGTGCTGGGAGTCGGCCTTGAGGCGCTGCACCAGGCCGTCGTAGTACTGGTGGTCCTGGTCGTCGAGCGGATGGTCGGCCTCCAGGACGACCATCGTCAGGCTGGTGGAGTTGGACTCTTTGAACACATCTCCGATGTGCAGCAGTGCGAACTGCGACGGCGCATACGTCGGGACCTCAGGGCCGGCCAGTTCGGTGGCGACGTCCTCCACTTTCGGCACGAACGTGTTCGTCGTAATCGCGAGCAGCGCCCAGAAGATGATGATCGGAATGGCCAGCAGGCGGACCATTCTGGGGAAGAACGGCCGAGTCGCCTGATGCGCGCTCACGCGGATTTCACTCTGCAAGTGACGTCCGCGTCCTGGCGAGTCGCCGATTGTTCGTCGCGCACAACGTCATTGACCAACATGCGGCAGCCCACCTGACCTCCGTGCACCTGGGCCGAGATGCTGCCCGAGACGACGGTGAGCGTGGTCGTCTCGGTGTGGGACCACGGCAGGTCGGTGAGTTCGACCTCGTGCGGATGGCCGTCGATATCGATGTAGTCGAGCAACCCGCCACTGCCGATGTCGCCGAACAACTCGTAGGTCAGCCGTTTGGGGGTGAACTCTTCCGGTGCCTGCGGGGGATTGACGGCCAGGACCGGCCCAGGGGCCGACGATTGGTGGACCTTCCACATGCACAGCCCACCGAGCGCCAACGCCACGACGATCACCAGGGGCAGCCACGCTCGAGCCAACACGGTCCTGGCGGCAAACCGTTGGCGCACTCGATCACCTCTCGAAATCTGCGTAGCAGGCAGCCGATGACTCGGGGCTCCGCGGAACGATTTATATCCTATACAGGATCAATAGTTCAACCGGGAAAGTGGGCTCCACAGCTATCTGACAGGAATAGATGCCAACTGCAGCACATTACGTTAGTGGTGCAAAGTCTGGGTTTTGCCGACATTGCGCTAATTCCCTCAAGTGCATCACTTCAATGATATAAAGCCCCCATGGAACCAGCGGGCGTCGATGCCATCAGCGAGATGATCGCACTCGGAACCGACACGATGTGGCGCTACCTGATCGACCGCAACGACCTGAGCGCGAGCGCGGCGCTGGTCTTGAACCGGCTGAATCGCGAGGGGCCGATGCGCTTGACGGCGCTGGCCGCCGCCGAGGGCGCCAGCCAGTCGGGGATGACGCAACTGGTGCAACGGATGGAATGCCAGGGGCTGCTGGAGAGATCGAGCGACCCCGATGACGGTCGGGCGTCGTTGGTGATGCTCAGTGCGGCGGGGCGGCGGAACTGGGACAGCCGAGCCGAGACCCGTCGACAACGCATCGCCGCCCTGCTCCCCGCGGTGTCCAGGGACGATCAGGTGGCGCTATGGCTGGCTTCGCAGGTGGTGGTGCGTGTTCTCGGACAGATGCGGGAGGCGGCCGGTCTCCAGGGTCCGGTTGCCGAATAACGTCGTGTCCTCACGGTCCGCGCTGGGCGTTGTCGAGCCCGGACCAATCGACCAGCTGGGAGTTGGCGACGAACAGCATCTCGTCGCCGGCCTCCAGGACATCGTCGGGTTTGGGAACGATGATGCTGCCGGCGCGAAACAGGGTGACCAGCGCCGAGTTCTCCGGTAGCCCCAGGTCGGCGACCTGTTGACCGACAAGTGGGTTGTCGTCGGGCAGGGTCAGCTTCATCAGGTTGGCTTCGCCTTCGCGCAGGCCCATCAACCGCACCAGGTGCCCGACGTCGATCGCGCCCTCCACCCCGGCGACCATCGCGCCCGGCGCGGACACCGCCACGTCGACACCCCACGATTGGTTGAACAGCCACTCGTTGCGGATGTCGTTGATCCTGGCGACCACCCGTGGCACGCCGAATTCGGATTTCGCCAGTAGCGCGACCACCAGATTGGCCTTGTCGTCGCCGGTGGCAGCCAGCAACACGTCGCAGGTGTGCGCGCCGGCTTCTTCCAGCGCGGTGAGCTCGCAGGCGTCGGCGATCAGCCAGTCGGCAGCAGGGACGGTGTTCGGTTCGTAGCGGCGGACCTCACGCTCGATCAGCAGGACCTGGTGGCCGTTGTCGGTCAGCTCGAGTGCGACGGACCGACCGACTGCGCCGGCGCCGGCGATCGCGATACGCATGACCGCTCTCCTCACGCTCGGCTCGACCTACCTTTGACCCAGGGTTCGCTACTGTACCTGTGCAAACCCTGACAGGACTGAAATGACTTTGCAGCAGCTGTATCTGGCATTGCTCGTCGGCGGCTTCGTGCTGCTCGCCAGCATTGTCGCTACCCGGGTGGCCACCAAGGTCGGCTTCCCCAGCCTGCTGTTGTTCCTGTTGGTCGGCGTCATTCTCGGCGAGGATGGCATCGGCGTCAGGTTCGACGACGTCGAGTTGGCCCGCAACGTGGGCACTGCGGCGCTCGCCGTCATCCTGGTCGAGGGTGGTCTGACCACCCGGTTCGCCGATGTGCGCAAAGTGCTGGCGCCCGCCGGCGTGCTGGCCACATTCGGGGTGCTGATCTCGATGGTCATCACCGCTGCGGGCGCCCATCTGCTGCTCGGCATCGGCGGGCAACTCGCGTTGCTTCTGGGCGCCATCGTCTCCTCGACCGACGCCGCCGCGGTGTTCTCGGTGTTGCGAGTGCTGCCACTGCCGCGCCGCCTTGCCGGATTGCTGGAAGCGGAATCCGGTTTCAACGACGCGCCCGCGGTGATTCTCGTGCTCATGTTCAGTGCGACGCCATTCGTGTTCGAGCCGGAAAGTGCGGTTACCGATCTGGCGTACGAGCTGTTGGCCGGTTCCGCGATCGGGCTCGGCTGCGGCTTCCTCGGCGCGATGACGCTGCGCCGCATCGCGCTGCCCGCCTCCGGGCTCTATCCGATCGCGACGTTCGGGCTGGGCATGGTGGCGTTCGCCGCCGCGGGTTCGATCCACGCCAGCGGTTTCATCGCCGCCTACCTGGCTGCCGTGGTGCTGGCGAATTCCGGCCTACCGCACCGCTCGGCAACCCGGTCCTTCGCCGAGGGGCTGGGCTGGCTGGCCCAGATCGGCCTGTTCGTCCTGCTGGGCCTGCTGGTCGACCCCAGCGAACTGGCCGCCGACGTGGTGCCGGCCGTCGTCGTCGGTCTGGTGCTGTTGCTGGTGGCCCGGCCGCTGTCGGTGGTCGCGTCGTTGGTCGGCTTCCGGATCCCGTGGCACGAACAGCTTTTCTTGTCCTGGGCCGGGCTGCGCGGCGCGGTCCCGATCGTGCTGGCGACGTTTCCGATCGTCGCCGGGGTCCCCGACAGCCATCGTCTGCTCAATATCGTCTTCATGTTGGTCGTGGTGTTCACCCTGGTGCAGGGACCCAGTCTCGGGCCGATTGCTCGCGGGCTCGGGCTGATCTCCGGTGATGCCGCGCGAGAGATCCAGGTCGAGTCTGCGCCATTGGACGTGCTGGAAGCCGAGCTGCTGACGCTGACAGTGCTGCCGGAATCGCAGCTGCACAGCGTGATGATCATGGAGCTACGCCTGCCTGATCCGAGCGTGATCACCTTGATCATCCGCGCCGGCCATACGTTCGTGCCGCAACCGGAGACGCGGATCGCGGTCGGGGATGAGCTGCTGATCGTCACCACCTCGAAAACCCGTGCGGCTGCGGAGAAACGGCTGCGGGCGGTCAACCGGCGGGGCAAGCTTGCCTACTGGTTCGACGAGTACGGCGAACCGGACTGAGTCGGTCGGACCCGACCGGACTGAATTGTCCGACTAGATCATGTCTTTCCTGGTGAGCCACCGCATCACCGGCCAGCCGACGAAAACCGGCAGCCAACACGTCAACACCCGGTAGAGCAGCACCGATGGCACCGCCACGGCGGTGGGCACTCCGAACGCGGCGAGGCCACCGATCAACGCCGCTTCCACTGCGCCGACGCCGCCGGGGGTAGGCGCCGCCGAGGCCAGCGTCCCGCCAACCATGGTGACGACGGTGACCGTGATGAACGTGGTGCCGCCGCCGAAGGCCATCACACTCGCCCACAGCGCCAGGGCTGCGCCCAGAGTTGTTGCCGCACAGCCCAATACGATCAAAGCGAGTCGCTTGGGTTCGCGGGCCAGCTCGGCGAGTTCGCTGAGAACCTCCGTCAGGCGGGGCCGGACCGCCGTCCCGAGCCAGCGCCGCAGTCTCGGGACGAACATGAAGGTGCCGACGACGCCGAGAGCGGCGCCGCCGATCAGGTACAACACCGTCGCACTCGGTACGAAGTGTGACAGGTCCGCGGAGGTGCCCGCCGCGACGCTGAACAGGATCAGCAGGGCCACGTGGGTGATCACCTGCACCGTCTGCTGCAGAGCGACCGCCGCGGTGGCCCGCAGCGCGCCGAGGCCGCCCTTCTGTAGGAAGCGGGTGCTCAGCGCCAGACCGCCGACACCCGCGGGCGTGGTCGTCGCGGCAAAGGTGTTGGCCACCTGCATGATCACCAGATTGCGGAAGCTGACCAGGCCGGCGGCGCAGGCCCACAGCGCCATCGCCGCGCCGACGTACGTCAGCGCCGATACCGTCAGCCCGAGCAGTGCCCACCACCAGTTCGCGTTGCGCAGTTCGGCGAAGAAGGCAGGCACGGTGCTGATGAAGGGGTAGGCGACGTAGACCAGCGCCACCAGCAGCACCATCTGGATCACCTGGTTGCGGGTGAACCTGGTGATCGTTTCGGCCTTGATCTGATCCGCGCCGGTCTCGTGCATCACCTCGTCGCGCGCGGCGGTGATGACGGCGCCGGCATCGGTCACCGAATTCCGAATACGCGCCGGCACCGCGGATTTCGTCAGCCGGCGGGATGCCGTCAGCACCGTGTCCTTATCGAAGACGCCGATAGCGGCGCGTACCGCGGGTTCGGCGCCGAAGGTCGCCGTCGTCGACACCAGCAGCTGGGCGATATCGGCCTGCAGTTGCACCTCGGAGGCGCCGAACTCGGCGCTACCGAAACCACCGAAGAGCGCGGTGCCGTCGTCGAGGGTGATCTCGCTGGTACGCAGGTCGCCGTGGGCGATCTGATGGCTGTGCAGCACACCGAGTGACGTCCACACCAGAGTGACCGCATCGGGCCCCGAGGAGGAGTCGACCGTCACCCCGCGTTCGGGACTGCGTGCATACAACGTCCAGCCGCGGTCGAGCGCGGCCACGGCGATCGGGCTGGTGTTCGCGACCCCCACATCTCCGACGGCGATGGCCATCAACGCGCGGTGTTCGACGGCGCGGCGCATCGAGGCGATCAACGGTGATGTCTCGCTGTTGCGCAGCCGCAGCCATCGCCAGACCTGGCGGAAGAAGCCGCCGCTGCGCTGGTTGGGTCCGTACATCTCGATGATTGCCTGCGCTGGAGGAGCGCCGTCGGACCCTTCGGCGGTGGCCGTCAGCACCAGTGGCCCCGGGCCGGCCGGGCGATCGACCGCCAGACCGGTGACCGGGAACCGCTGCCGGACCAACGCCCGGACCGCGCCGTCGAGGGGCACTTCCAGTGCGGGTGTGCCGACCACCAGAACGGTCAGGGCGCCGACGAACCAGCCGACCGCGAGACCGAGTAGTGAGCGGGCCGGCACCACGGCGCTCACGACGAGGTGAATCGGCACGAACGCCAGCAGGAGCGTCCACCACCACCGGCGCCAGCGGGCCGGCTGCCAGGGGCCGGACACCGTGAGCACGGCGGCCAGCATCGCGATCCAGCGAGGGTCGTCGAGGAACTGCGACAGCACCGTGCGGAGTCGGTCGTCGAGATCGAAATGCCATCGCGGCGCGGCTATTCCGTTGCCGGTGATCGACAGCGACAGGACGGCGATCAGGCCGGCTGCGCCGTAGGCGCCGAGTAGTTTCCACTGCTGCGCTGCGATCAACCCGATCAGGATCACGAATGGCAACGCCAGGATCGCGACACCGTAGAGCAGGTAGACCAGGTTCGACTGGGTGGGTGTCAGCACCCCGACGATGTCGGAGATCGACCGTTCGAGCGCCACCCAGTCATTGCGGGTGATCAGCGAACTGGTGATGACGACTGCTAGGAACGCCGCGGCCAAGGCGAAGCGGACGATGTCGTTGGTCCTGCGGAGCAGCGGCTGCAGCAGGTTGCCGGTGACGGAGACTTCCCGCCCGTCGACTCGCATCCGGTCAACCTATCTCGGGAAGCACTGACCGAGCCTCATGGCACGAGCACGACCTTGCCGATGTTCTCGCGCGCGGCAAGGATGCGGTGCGCCTCGGGGGCGTCCGCGAAGGGCACCTGCGCGTGTACGACGGGCGCGATGGTGCCGTCGGTCAGTAGCGCCGTCAGCGGTGTCGTCCACGGTTCCAGGGTGCCGCGGTCATCCCACAGGCCCAGCATGTTCAGGCCGATGACGGTTTTCGATTCGTCGAGTTGCTTGAGCAGGTTGAAGCCGCGGAACATGGACGCGATCTGGGGTAACGCGGTGCGCAGTGAGCGGGTCTCACCCCGCTGGATAGCCGAGATACCGTAGGCCGCCAACCGGCCGCCCGGACGCAGGAGCGCGTACGAGCGGCGCAGTGACGTCCCGCCCATCGCATCGAGTACCAGGTCGTAGGGCTCCAGGCCTTTCCACCAGCCCTTCCGGCGATAGTCGATGGCCCGGTCGACGCCCAGCTCACGCAGCCGGTCATGCTTGGTGGGCGACGCGGTGCCATGTACCACCGCGCCCACCGATTTCGCCAGTTGCACCGCCGCGATGCCCACTCCGCCGGCGGCGGCGTGTACCAGCACCCGTTCACCGGCGCGCAGCGATCCGTAGCCCAGCAGCGCCGCCCAGGCGGTCGCATAGTTCACCGGGACGGCGGCACCTTGGGCGAAGCTCAACGAACCGGGCAGGCTGATGACATCGGAGGCGGCCACGTCCACGATTTCGGCGTATCCGCCGAAACGGGTCCCGGCGATCACCCGCTCGCCCACTCGGGCCGGGTCGACGCCGGTCCCGACGGCGCAGATCGTGCCCGACACTTCGTAACCCACGACAGATGGCACCTTCGGTGCACCGGGGTAGAGCCCCACCCTGGCCAGATGGTCGGCGAAATTCACCCCGGCCGCGCGCACCGCGATCTGGATCCGGCCGGCCGCAGGCGGCCCGGGGGCGGGTCGGTTCTGCACCTGCAGCACCGACGGGGCGCCGTGTCTGGTGATGACTACCGCCCGCATGTGGATCTCCTGTCGGCCGCCGGATTCATTGCTGTGGCAGTGACCCGAACTCGCCGATCCCGATACTGCTCGATGGTGCGCTCACCTGGTCTGCTTAGCCGCTGTGAGGTCCGATGTCTAGCGGTGTGTCGTTAAGCTTCGACCATGGTGAGTCGTCTCGGGACATACCGGCTGGTGACGGCGGGATGCTGCGCTGCGCTGATGGTCGCGATGAGTCCGACGACGCTGCCGGTCGCCGCTGCGCAGGGCTGCCCGCCCGGTCACCAGATCAACGTCTACAGTGGTCAGTGCTATGTCGAGGGCAGTGCCCCGACTGTCAACGGAATTCCTTGTGTGGCAAGCCATCTGGGCACATGCACGGCCTTCTCGCAGAACCAACAGCCGCCGAGGCGGCCGCTGGCGACGGTCGCGTCGTAAAGCTCAACCGCCGAACAGGGTGAGCAGTGCGTTGGTCCGCCACCAGATCAGGCCCGCGAACAGCGCGATGACGGCGAGGGTCGCCGACCCCTGGATGAGGTTCCGGCGTCCGCGCGGCGCATAGGCGTACGCCGCCGCGACGGCGGCGCCGGTGACCAGGCCACCTGCGTGTCCCTGCCAGCTGATCCCGGGCACCACGAACGACATCACGACGTTGATACCGATCAGGCCGATGACCCAGCGGACATCGAGGCTGAGTGCCCTGGCGACGACGAAGGTCGCGCCGAACAGCCCGAAAACGGCGCCGGACGCGCCGGCGGTGGCGCTGTTCAACGGCGAAATCAGGTACACCAGTACCGAACCGCCGAGCGCGCTGAGGCCGTAGAGCGCGCCGAATCGCAACCGGCCCAGCCACCTCTCCAACGGCGGCCCGACCACGTACAGGGCATACATGTTGAAGAGCAGGTGGACGATGCCGTAGTGCAGGAACGCCGACGTGAGCAGGCGATAGAAATCGCCGTCGGCGACAGCCGGAGACCAGAGGGCGAACATCCGCTGCACGCCGGACGACACCGTCTGCAGGATGAACGCCACCACGTTGATCGCGATCAACGTATAGGTGATCACCGGCGTGTTCGACGAGGGTTGCCGCCCGCCGAACCGCGTGCGCGGGGTGGGAATCGTCTTGGCGCCTTCGCGGACGCAGTCCACGCATTGATGGCCGACGGCGGCGTCGCGCATGCAGGCGGGGCAGATGTAGCGCTGGCAACGGACGCACCGAACGTAGGTCGGTTGCTGGGGGTGCCGGTAACAGGTCGGTGTCTCGGCAGGAGTTTCTGGGGTGCTCGGAATGCTCATCGATGTGCTCTCAGATCCGCGGGGATGAGGGCTCGACTATATGCGTCCCCTACCGATGCGGGCGTCGACGCGGACGAGTTAACTGCCTAGTGCCGCGAGGTTTTCCACCGATCTGCGGACGTCCGCTTCCAGGACTCTGGCCACCAGCATGCCGACAGGACCATTGAGCAGCGCGCCACTGAGCTCTGCCATCAGGTGAAACGTCGATCCCGGGGCACGGTCGGTCACCGTCATGGTGAGCGCGATCCGCACGCTGCCGCGCCCGCTGCCTTGCAGTGCGATGCGTTTTGGCGCGTCGTAGGCCGTGACCTGCCAGTGGATGACGTTGCGGAAACCTTTCACCTTGATCAGGGAGGAGACTGCCGTGCCGACCTCGATCTCGTCCGGGACGACGCTCTTCCACCCCCCGAAGATAGTCAGCCACTCGCCGAACCGGCCCAGGTTGGATGCCAGTGCCCAGGCCTTGTCCGGTTCCAGGTGGGAGGACACCGACACGTCGACGCTAGCCATAACCGCACCCTTACCCGCTCGACCTGATTACTACGCTCGGGCGCACAGAGTAGTTCAGACGCGTAGTTCGGACGTGGATTGCGTCAGTACGAACGCGGTGGCAACCCGCACGCGCTGGATGGTCGACGTCGATCTGTGCCGCGGGTGTCCTGGGACACCAGCTTGTCGGGGATGTGGGTGGACAGGGCGCGTACGTATTCGCCGAGCCCCTTGGCTTGCGGGTCGGTCTTGGTACACGAGGCCACCCCGTCGCCCAGGAACCCGACGATGACGAAGTTCAGGGCGCGCAGGTTGGGGAACTCGTAGCGGCGCACGACGAGTCCGGCGGCTTCGGGGACCAGTTCGGCGAACCTGTCCGCAGTCAGGTGGGTGTGTAACCAGTCCCAGCGTTCGGCGGTGTCGGTCCAGACGCCGACGTTGGCGTTGCCGCCTTTGTCGCCGGAGCGGGCGGCGATGACGGTGCCGAGCGGGCGGCGGGTGGTGGGTCCGAGGTCGACGGGGGGTGGAGCGATCGCCGGGGGCGGTTCGACAGGTACCGCCGTTTCGGCGTTGTGTGCGATGACTTCTCGTGAGCCGTCGGCGTGCACGACGACGTGCTCGACCTCGTCTGCGGGTACCAGTGTCGGCCAGTACACCCCGAATTCGCTGGCCGAGGTCGGCGGTGTGGTCGTGTGAAATCCGGGGTAGCCACCGACATAGAGTTCCAGCACCGCGTCCGAGAACGTCCGATCCACCTTCTTGCGGTCGCGGTCTTTGACCGTCACCCGCAGGTGTGCGGTCGCCTCGCTCAGGCGCGTCGGCTCCGGCTGGTCGTAGCGCAACAGCTGGACATCGACATCGTCGAAAGTCTCTCGCCCACCCAGTATTTCGAAGAGCTCGTCGACTGCCCAGGCTGCTTTGTCCTCGATGTCCAGACCGGTCAGGACCATGGTCATGGTGTTGCGGTGACCACCGATGTAGTTCATCGCAACCTTCAGCGTCGGCGGCGGCGCGGATCCCTTGGTGCCCGCCACCAGCACCCGGTCCGGCCCGTCGACGGTGACGCTCATCGAATCGAAATGCGCGACGACATCGGGGTTGGCGTAAGCCGGGGAGCTGACTTCATAGAGGAGTTGGGCGGTGACGGTGCCCGGGCTGACCAGTCCGCCGGTGCCGTTGTGCTTGGTGATCACGAAGCTGCCGTCGTGGGCGAGTTCGGCGATGGGGGAGCCCGGGTAGCGACGGTCGGCGATCTCGGCAAGCTGGGAGTAGTTCCCGCCGCAGGCCTGCGGGCCGCACTCGATGATGTGTCCGGCCGCGACCGCGCCGGCGAGCGCGTCGTAATCGGTGCGCGCCCAGTCGTGCCACCATGCGCCGACACCGACGACCAGTGCCGCGTCGGTGACCCGCCCGGTGACCACTACGTCGGCGCCGCGCCGCAGGCCGGCCGCGATCCCGAAGCCGCCCAGGTAAGCATTCGCCGAAACAGGGTGCACTCCGGCGTCATCGAGTGTGCTGCCGGTGTCGAGGTGGGTGAAGGGAAGGCCAGCAGCCCGAAGCTCGGCCAGCCGCGGGATCAGATCGTCGCCCTCGACGTGGGCGACTTTCAGGTCGACGCCGGCATCGGCGATGATGCCGCGAATCTGCTCGGCCATCCCCGAGGGGTTCAGGCCCCCGGCGTTGACGACGATCTTGATGCCGCGGGCGGCGCAGTCCAGGAACACCTGCTGAAACTGAGTGAGGAAGGTGCGCGCATAGCCGGTGGACGGATCCTTCTGCCTGGCCTTCCACAGGATCAACATCGTGAGTTCAGCAAGATAGTCGCCGGTGATGACGTCGATGTCGCCGCCACCGGAGTTCTCCAGGAGAAGCCGCATCGAGGCCAGTCGGTCGCCGTAGAAGGCCGACGCGTTGCCGATGCGGACCGGACGGGCCGTGCTCATGGCTGTACCGCCTGCGCCTCGCGTCGGCTGGGTGCCCCGGCGAAAGCCTGTGCGATATCGAGCCAACCGGCAGCCACCGCGCCCTCGGCGGTCAGCGCGGTCTCCGTCCAATGCCTGCGCTGGGTGACGGTGAGAACGAAGTCTGTGGCCGGGCCCGTCACCCGCTGCGCGGCGTCAGCAGGCCCCCAGACCCACAGATCGTCAGTGGGCGAGCGCAATTCGATGCGCACTGGATCGTCGGGAACGATCAGCCCGTTCAGTGAGTGGGCGAAACCGAAGGTGGCCACGCCGAGATGAGCGATGCTACGCAGGCCTGGACTGGTCGGATGGGTAACTCCGATGGTGTCGTAGATGTCCTGGCCGTGCGCCCACGTCTCCATCAGCCGGGCGGTGGCCGCGGACGCCACGCTCATATCAGGGCCGAACCATGGCAGCCGGCGCTTGGGATCCTCGCCGGCGAACCCGGCAGACAGTTGCCTCCGGGAGTCGACGAACCAATCCAGCAGTGTCGAAGCGGTGAGGACTCGGTGCCGTGCGGCGATGCGGTCGGGAAAATCCATCCCGCCTGCAACGAGATCTGCTGCCTCGATGCGGAATTCGTCAGGGTGGGTGAGCGAGAGGTACGTCGAATCGTCGAAGAAGGCCAGGTGGGATACCTGGTCTTTGATCGACCAGCCCAGTGCGGGGGTGGGCAGATCCCACTGAACGCTGGTCAACGGCGCGAGATGTTCGATCAGACGGTCGGATTCGAAGCGCAGGTCGGCCAGCAGGCCGATGTAGTCGAGTGCCATTACTTGCCTTTCCACTGGGGAGCGCGTTTTTCTTTGAATGCCGCCATGCCCTCTTGTGCGTCATCGCTGAGATAGACGGGTGCCCAGAGAGTCTCGGCGCGGTCGAAAGCCTCGCTGAGCGGATATTCGGCGGTCAGCGTGGCCGTCTGCTTCCCGGCCGCCACCGACATCGGGGCGTTGGCAGCAATCTGCTCGGCTAGCTCCTGCGTCACTTCGGCGAGGTCGCCGGGCTCGGCGAGCCGGTTCACAAAGCCGATCTCATAGGCGCGCTGCGCCGACAGCGGGGCACCGGTCAGCGTCAGCTCCAACGCCACCCTGCGCGGGATCATCAGGGGCAGCGGCGCAGCCCACGGCGAGCCGCGGCCGACCCTGGCCTCCGTGATGCCGAACTGTGCGGTGGTGGCGGCGACACACAGATCGCAGGTTTGCGCCAGCAGAAACCCGCCCGCGAATGCGGCACCGTTGACCGCTGCGATGGTGGGTTTGTCCACGGTGATGTTGCGGCCGAACTGCGGGACGTAGTCGACCGGCGGGATGGCCAGCGCGTCTGCTGACATCTCTTTGAGGTCACCACCGGCGCAGAACGCTTTCTCGCCGACGCCGGTCAGGACCAGCACCTTGGCGGCGTCGTCCCCGTTGAACCGCCGAACTCCGTCGAATAGGCCGTCACGCACTGCCTTGTTCAGGCTGTTGCGGGCCTCGGGGCGGTCGATCGTCAACCATGCGACTCCGTTGCGGAGCTCGTAGGTCACGCTCATGCGTCGGCTCCTACATCGGAGACGCTGTCGGACACGATGGCCAGCACTTGACCGGAATCGACCTGGTCACCGGTCGCCACCGCGATCGTCGCGACCACGCCGTCGGCGGGAGCCCGCACGGTGTGTTCCATCTTCATCGCTTCCAGCACGATCACCGCGGTGCCCGCCATCACCCGGTCGCCCTCGATCACCTCGATGCGCACCACCGATCCCGGCATCGGTGCCAGTAGCGAGCCGGCCTCCTGAACGGCACTCGGATCGGGGAACCGCTCGACCTCGTGCAGCGCGGTCGAGCCCAGTGCGCTGTCCACGTAATAGAGTGCACCACTGCGCTTTACCTGATATCGGCGTCGAACGCCGTCGATCTCGGCGTCGACGTGCCCGGTGCTGGCGGAGAGCAGCCGGACCGTGGGTTGCCAGCCGTCCACCGAGACGGTCCATGCGCCGCGCTCGAAGCGGTAGCGCACCTCGACTCCGGTATCGCCAGCGGTGAACGCCACCAGCTGGGGCTGCGCGACGAGGGTCCGGAAGCCCGACGGCAGGCCGGGCAGTATGGTCGTCGCAGACCGGCGATCCGCCTGCGCGGACAGCGCTGCCACCAGTGCGTGCACGGCGGTCGGGTCAGGGCTCGCGATCATGAGCTGTGCGGGCTCATGGCGCTGCAGATAACCGGTATCGATTGCGCCCGAACGGAATTCTGGCTCGCGCAGGATCCCGATCAACAGGTCCCGGTTGGTGATCACACCGTGCACCATGGTCTCGCGCAGCGCCCGGGCGACGCGGCTGCAGGCTTCGTCGCGGGTGGCCCCATAGCCGATGACTTTGGCCAGCATCGGGTCGTAGAACGTGCTGACCACCGAGCCCGATGCAAAGCCGGCGTCGACCCGAATCCCGGGTAGCTCGGGAAATTCCAGCGTTGTCAGGGTGCCCGACACCGGGATGAAGCCCGCTGCAACATCTTCGGCGTAGAGCCGGACCTCGACGGCGTGTCCGACGGGCGACGTGTGCAGCATCTCCGGCGGCAACGGCTCGCCCGCGGCGACCAGCAGCTGGGCGCGCACCAGATCGATGCCGGTGACCAGTTCGGTGACCGGGTGTTCCACCTGCAGTCGTGTGTTGACTTCGAGGAAATAGAAGGACCCGTCGGCGGCCATCACGAATTCGACTGTGCCCGCACCCTCGTACGCCAGCGCCTTGCCGGCGGCGACCGCTGCGCGGCCGAGTTCGTCGCGCAATGCGTCGTCGACCACGGGCGAAGGGGCTTCCTCGATGATCTTCTGGTAGCGCCGCTGGATCGAGCATTCCCGCTCGCCGAGATGGACCAGCGTGCCGTACCGGTCACCGAAGATCTGCACCTCGACGTGACGGGGCGACTCGACGAACTTCTCCAGGAACACCGTTCCGTCACCGAATGCCGAGGCAGCCTCACGCCGCGCGCTGCTGACTGCGTCGACGAGTTGGCCTTCGTCACCCACGATGCGCATGCCTCGGCCGCCGCCGCCGAACGCTGCCTTGACCAGGATGGGGAAGCCGATCTCGGTCGCGGCGGCACGTAGCGCTTCTGGATCCTCGTCGGCGTCGCTGTCGACGGTGACTCCGGGCAGCACTGGCACCCCGGCCGCCCGCATCATGTCTTTGGCCGCGATCTTCGATCCCATCGCGGTGATGGCCGCGGGACTGGGGCCGACGAAGATGATGCCGGCGTCGGCGCAGGCCTGTGCGAAAGCGGCGTTCTCGGAAAGGAATCCGTAACCGGGGTGGACGGCGTCGGCACCGGTGCGGGCAGCGGCCGCCAGGACGAGATCGATCCGCAGGTAGGTGTCCGCCGGGGCGGTGCCGGGCAGCGCGACGGCCTCGTCTGCCTGCGTCACATAAGGCGCGTCGAGATCGGCGTCGGAGTAGAGCGCGACGGTGGCGATGTCCATCTCACGCGCAGTCCGGATGATCCGGGACGCGATCTCGCCACGGTTGGCGATGAGTAGTTTCCTGATAGTCGACTTCTTGATTGACACGATGCCCTCACATCCTGAATACGCCGAAACCGCGGCGGCCGGAGACAACGTTGGAATGTGCTGCGGACAAGGCCATCCCGAGCACCGAGCGGGTGTCGCGCGGGTCGATGACGCCGTCGTCGTAGGTCTTTCCCGAGATGAAGAAGGGATGAGACTCGCGTTCGATCTGTGCCTCGATCTCGGCGGTGCGCTTGGCGTCGGCTTCGACGTCGAATTCACGACCGGCTGACTCTGCGGCCGCCTTCCCGACGATCGACATCACCCCGGCCAACTGTGCGGCACCCATCACCGCGAGCTTGGCGTTGACCCAGGTGAACACGAATCGGGGGTCGTACGCCCGTCCGGACATGCCGTAGTTGCCCGCGCCGAACGAACCACCCATGTTGACGGTGATGTGGGGGACGGTGCTGTTGGTGACGGCGTTGATCATCTTCGCGCCGTCCTTGATGATGCCGCCCTGCTCGTATTCGGCGCCCACCATGAACCCGGTGACATTCTGCAGGAAGATCAGCGGGATATCGGTCTGGTTGGCCAGCAGGATGAATTCCGTTGCCTTCTTGGACTCTTCGGAGAACAGGACGCCGCGGGTGTTGGCGAGAATGCCGACCGGGAAGCCGTGCACAGACGCCCACCCGGTGGCCAGGCTGGTACCCCACCGGGGCTTGTACTCGGAGAACCGGGACCCGTCGACCACTCTGGCGATGACCTCCCGCGGATCGAACGGCACCCTTGAGTCGCCGGACGCGATTCCCAGGAGCTCCTCTGCGTCGAAAAGCGGATCGTCGGCGGGCTGGGTCGGCCCGGGGCCGAGCTTGCGGAAGTTGAGGTGAGCGACGATATCGCGGCCGATGCGGATGGCATCGACTTCGTCGATGGCGAAGTAGTCGCCGAGGCCCGAGACGCGGGTGTGCATATCGGCCCCGCCGAGCGACTCGTCATCGGACTCTTCGCCGGTGGCCATCTTGACCAGCGGCGGCCCGCCGAGGAACACCTTGGCGGCTTTGTCGACCAGGACGGCGTAGTCGCACATGCCGGGCACATAGGCGCCACCCGCGGTGGAGTTGCCGAAGACCAGGGAGATGGTGGGGATGCCGATCGAGGACAGCGCGGTGAGCTTCTGAAAGATGCGCCCGGCGTCGACGAACAAGTCGGACTGCGTGGGCAGGTCGGCGCCGCCGGACTCCACGAGGTAAACCACCGGGAGTCGATTGACAGTGGCGATATCCAACGCGCGCAGGTTCTTTCGCAGCGTGTAGGGGTTCATCGTGCCACCGCGGACGGTCGGGTCGTGAGCGATGATCATGCATTCGGTACCGCTGATCACCCCTACGCCGGTGACGATGGCCGCGCCGACGTTGAACTCGGTGCCCCAGGCCGCCAGAGCCGAGAGCTCCATAAAGGGGGCGTCCCGGTCCACCAGCAGCTCGATGCGTTCACGGGCCAGCAGCCTGCCGCGGTCGTGGTGGCGCTTGACGTAGCGTTCGCCGCCGCCCGCGGCGACGATTTCGAGCTGTTCGTTCAACGCCGCGACAGCCGCGGATTGAACCTCCCGGTTGTGCAGGTAGGCCGCGGAGGCGGTGTCAACGTCCGACGTGAGGATGGGCATCGTCTTCCCTGGAATCGGTGGTGATGGCGGTCAGATGGATAGTGAATACAGAAACGCTAAATGGGTGGGTCCTGGTTCGGCGTGGAAGTCCGAGGAACATCTCTATCTGGTGAGATGAAGGGTCCGTACGGAGTAGGGCGGTGTGGCTTCTCGGCCACAAGCTGGTCACCGGTAACTATTTCGCGCTTGTCGATACTCGGCAGTCAGCGTCGCCACCAACTCGTCGACCTTGAGCACGGAGTGGACCCCGGACACGCTGTGGCCCGCGCTCCAGGCGTCCTGGTTGGCGAGCAGCCGGTCCTGGGCGAAGCCGGTCCGTGCCGGCGAGTCCGTTGCGGTTCGGTCCAGCCAGGCGGCCAGCAGACTGGCGGGGATCCCGCCCAGATCCGACGAAAGTCGGATGTCGTCGAGGGTGGCCTCGACAAGTGCGCTGCGGTAGTCGTCGTCGGCGGCGCTTTCATAGGTGGCGATGAAGCGGGTGCCGAGGTAGGCCAGGTCCGCGCCGAGGACTTCGGCGGCGAAGATGGACCGACCGTCGCTGATACCCCCGGCGAGCACCACTGGCCCGTCGAATCGTTCCCGGATCGCACGCACGAAGGCGAACGGATTCGCCCAGCCGGTCTGGCCACCCGCGCCGGCGGTGAGCAGCACCAGGCCGTCGGCGCCGGCGTCGAGCGCATGCCAGGCGTGTCCGAGGCTTGCCACGTCTGCGTAGACCGCTGCACCCGCGCTGTGCAGTGGCTCGATCACCGGTGCAGGCGATCCGACGCTGGCGATGACCAGCTCGACGCCGTGGCGCAGCAGGCAATCCAGATCGGCATCCCGCCGGGTGTTGCTGCGATGCACCACCAGGTTCGGCGCGACGGGAGCGTCGGTGGCGTCGACCTCGTCGGCGATTCGACGCAACCAGTCGTCGAGCGCGCCGGTGCTGGTCGCGTTGTGAGTGGGAAATGAACCGATGACCCCGCTCCGGCAGGTCGCGATCACCAGATCCGGGCCTGACACCCCCGTCATGGGTGCGGCGATGGCCGGAATCGTCAGCCGATCAGACCAGGGGGTGGTGGGGGGCACGGTGTCACCTCGGGGTTGCAGCTGCGGCACGCTAGTTAGTGAATCCACAATAACTAATGCCCGCAGCGATATGTCAACTCGAGGGCATGCTCACAGCGCCATCTCCCGATGTGAACGCGATCTGCCGGGTCGTTTGACAAAGTGATACACGTCACCAATGATGTGGCCACTAGTAAATCCTGGCCCGCATCGGGCTGTCGGTCCGAAGGAGCGTCCGCCATCAGCACCGGTCTCTCACCCCTGGCGTCGGCAACGCTGGATTTCACCGAGTTGGCCGACCGGTTTGCGGATATGAGTGCGGCCACGTCGGCATCGGCGCAGCGGGACAGCGATCGGGTCGAGGGAGCGCTGTCCGCTGTGCTGGAGGCGTTGGCCCGGATCCGGCAGGAGACCGTTCCCGCCACGGTGCTGGAGCTCGCTCCGCGGGAATTGTGTGCAACGCGGGTGTTCGGCCGAGTGATGTTGTCGGGCATCCGGGGTTCCACCTGGTTGCCGAAGGCCATGTACGCCGGCGATCCGGACGGTCGGGTCACGCTCGAGATCGACGGCGTCGTCGAGGAACTCGAGATCCCGCTGGCCTCGCCGTTGGTCGAGGCCGAAGTCGTGCGACGCCGGCTGCCCGCTCTTGTTCAGGACGCACAGCACGAACCCCGGACGTGTGTGGCGTTGGTGCAGCGCACCGGCACCCAGGATTATGTGGTTGCTCCGGTCGTCGTGGGGACGTCGGTGGTTGCGCTGTTGCACGCAGACTCCGTGTCCGGTGCCCGGCCGCTGCGTGATGTGGACCGGGATCTGCTGCGCATGTTTGCCGACGGGGTCGGCTTGATCTACGAACGAGCCGGCCTCGCTGAACGCGCCGACGAACAACGCCGGCAGGTGATCGAGGTGTGCGCCGCCGCGACGGCCTCGTCGGCGGCGATCGACACCAGCCCCCAACTGCAGCAGGTGGTTTCGGTGGTCAGGGTCACGCCGCCACGCCAGCTCGGGTTGTCGAACCGTGACCGGACCCAGGAATCTCGGGAAACCCGCGAGTCCAGTCGCCTGTCCAGGCTCACCGCACGGGAACGCGAAGTGCTGGCGTTACTGGCCAGTGGCGCCACGAACGCTCAATTGGCAGATCGGCTGACGGTCGCCGAGAGCACGGTCAAATCTCACGTCAAACACATTCTGCACAAGCTGGCCGCGGGTAACCGGGCCGCGGCAATCGCCTGCTACCTGCGCGAGACCCGAGTCGACGAACGGCGGGCACGATGAGCGTTTCGATGGCCAGTGACACCACCAAGGCGCCTGGCGCTGCCCGCACCAGATCCGAATGGTGGACGCGGGAAATCGCTTTGGTGGAACGCCTCAAGACGTTGCGGGAAAGAACCGGCGCAACGCTCGGTGACGGTTCCGTCCTGCCCGTCGTCGACTGGGATGTGCCGTGGCGGTCAGCCGAGGTGATCTCCGTGCTGACACATTCCTGCATCGACCGGTTGCGCCGGACGAAGGGCGCCGATATCGCTGCTGCCCAAGCACTGTGCGATTTGATCCTCGACCTGCAGCAGGCCGCCATGGACTGGTATCTACACGAGACCTCGATGCGGGGGCAGCGGCTTGCCGACTGTGCTGCTGGTCTGGGCCGGCTGAGGTGCATGCCCAACGCGACCGCCCTGATGGAAAGTGCGTGCGAAGAACTGGTGCAGCGCTGTGGTTTCCACCGCGCGGTGCTCTCGCGGGTGGAAAGCGCCGGCTGGAAGCCGTTGATCATGGAGAATCCGACCAACGATTCGAATCCGTGGTTCAGCGACTGGGTGGGTCAGCTGGTTCCGCTGATGGACTCTGCGCCCGAGGCGGAGATGCTCTCGCGCCGGCGTCCAGTGCTGGTATTCGACACCGCCAGCGCTCCTGTGTACCGACCCCTGATCATCAACGCGGGTCACTCCCGCTCGTATGTGCTCGCCCCCCTGGTGCATGGCAGCGACGTGATCGGCTTTCTGCACTCCGACCATCACCCACTACCTCGACGGGTCGATGAGACCGATCGAGATGTGTTGTGGGCCTTTGCCGACGGCTTCAGTCATATCTACGAGCGCACGATCCTGCTGGAACGACTCAGGGCTCACCGCGACAGTGTGCGCGACCTGTTCTTTGGTGCGATCGACCGGATCGACGACCTGTGTGAATCGGAGATGGCGTCGCTGCGCCGCGCCGGCGGGGACAGCGACGACCGATCTGGCCCGCCCGGTGCGACCGGGCCCGGTGGCGGACGCAGGGGCGCCGTCGGCCTGACCGAGCGTGAGGTAGAGGTGTTCGACCTGATGGTTACCGGCGCCAGTAATCAGGCGATCGCCGACGAGCTGGTGATCACCGAAGGCACGGTGAAATCCCATGTCAAACACATTCTTCGGAAGTACGGGGCGGTCAACCGCGCGCAGGCGATCGCCTGGGCGCTGCGGGATTGAGCTACCCGGCACCCGCCGCCGCTGTGCCCAGATAGTTCCCGTCGTGGTAGAGCAGTGCGCTCGGGGTTGCCGCGTCGTCGACATGAATCCTGGTGACCGCACCGATCACCAGGGTCGAGTCGCCCGCGGCGATCAGCTGATCCGGCGTGATGCGTAACCAGGTCGGCGTGCCGTGTAGCAGTGGCTCGCCGGTTTCGATTGTGGTCCAGAGAGATTCGTCGGCGAACCGGTGCTCGGCGCTGCGGGAGAAGCGGCGTGCCACCTCCAATTGATGCTCGCCGAGTAGGTGCACGAGCAGCGAGTCGGCCGACCCTAGGGCGGCAATACTGGAGGATGTGTGGGTGATGTTGAACGACACCAGCGGCGGGTCGAGTGACAGTGACGCGAACGATGTCGCCGTGAACCCGACCGGACCCGGCGGCGACATCAGGGTGATCACGGCGACGCCGGCGGGGTGGCGTCGCAGTGCAGCGCGATAGGTGTCGGCAGTGACCGTCATGCCGGGCGGGGCTCACGGGTCAGCGACGAGATCGGGCCCATCGTCGAAAGTTCGGGTAGTACCTCGTCGAAGATGAGGACGCGGGCAGCGTCGGTGACCGGCAGCAGCACAGCTCCGTCGGCGATGGCGAGGGCGTGGATATCGGCGATCAGACCGGCCAGACCGGCAGGCGTTCCGACGTAGAGCAGCGTGTCCCCGCGGTCCCACCCGGCCTGGGCCAGGGCCGAGCGGGCGGACTGCGCGTCGCGGGCGATCATCGCCTCGATATCGACCACCACGACCGCGTCCGGGTGATCCGCACGAACGGCGGCGGCTCGCTGGGTAACGCCGCGCAGGTCTGTCGCGCGGATCCGAATCGCACCGTTGGGGGCATGGTCGACACCAATGCGCAGTGGCCCGCTCGGTGAGATATCGAAGTTCGGCATGCTGCCCCTCGGGAACGTGGTCGTCATTCGGTGTGACTCCCCAATGCTTGGCGTAACAAAATGTGTGGTCCCCGCATGCCCGCATCGGACGGGTTTGGGCATGCGGGGAGGTCTTCGCAGGTCAGTCGCACTTCCCTAAGGGTCTATGACCAGGGCGAATGCCTTGTTCTCGATGCCACCGGAACGGTCGACCGCGATGAACTTCTGCTCCACGTATTCATCGATGGCGCCGGGTCCGCCCTCACGGCCCAGCCCGCTCTCCTTGAATCCGCCGAACGGGTAGGCCGGGTGGATGATGTGCCAGTTGTTCACCCACACCATGCCCGCGTCGAGTCGACGGGCCACCTGCTGCGCCTCCTCCGCGTCCCCCCAGACGCCGGCCGAGAGTCCGTATCTGGTGTCGTTGGCGACGGCCACGGCCTCGTCGACGGTGTCGTAGGTGAGCACCACCAGGACGGGCCCGAATACCTCTTCGCGGGCTACCCGCATGTCGTTGCTGACGTCGACGAAGATCGTCGGCTCGATCCAGTAGCCCTTGTCGAAGCCGGGGCCGGTCGGGGCCTTTCCGCCAAGGGCGAGGGTGGCGCCCTCGTCGGCTGCGATGCGGAAGTAATCCAGGATGCGGTCCCGCTGGGTGGCCGAGACGATGGGCCCGATGTGGGTGGTGGGTGCCAACGGGTCGCCGAGCTGTAGCGTCGCTCCACGCGCCACCAGTTTCTCGACGATCTCGTCGCGCCGGGCGGCCGGGATCAGTAGCCGGGTGCCGGCCTCGCAGGCCTCACCGTTGTTGGCCATGCAGGCGAAAAGTGCCCCGTCGACCGCCATGTCGATATCAGCGCTGTCGAGGATGATGTTCGCGCCCTTGCCCCCGAGCTCCAGCGTGACGCGCCGGATCGAGTCGGCGGACTGGCGCAGGATGCTCTTGCCCACCGCGGTCGACCCGGTGAACGCGACCTTGCGGACATCGGGGTGGCCGGACAGGTGCGCACCCACGGGTTCTCCGTCGCCGGTGACGACGTTGAGTACACCTGGCGGCAGTCCGGCGGCGTCGAATTCACGGGCCAGTTCCAGCGGCAGCAGGGGAGCGTGCTCATCGGGTTTGAGGACCACGGAGTTCCCGGCGACCAACGCGGGTCCGATCTTCCACACTGTGGTCAGCAGCGGGATGTTCCACGGCACGATGGCCGCGACGACCCCGATGGGCTGGCGTACCACGATCCCGTCGGCGGCGATGGGTTCGATTGCGGGACCGGGGGTTTCCCACTCGTAGGTCTGCGCGATCGCGGCCAGATACTGGAGCTGCCCGACAGACAGGCCGACGTGCAGGGCGCCGGTGATACGGATGGTGGCGCCGTTCTCCTGCGACTGCAGGGCGGCCAGTTCCTCCCCGCGAGCGGCCAGCCGCAGTGCCACGTCGTTGATCAGCGCGGCGCGCTCCGCGGGTGGGGTGCGTCGCCAGGTGCCCTCGTCGAAGGAACCCTTGGCGGCGGCCACGGCGGAGTCGACGTGTTCGACGCGGCCTTTGGCCACCGTCGCCACGAGTTCTTCGGTTGCGGGACTGCGGATTTCGTAGACATCGTCGGTGTCGATCCATTTGCCGTCGATATACATCGAGTAGTGGTTGGGCACGTAGAGCTCCTTCGTTAGCTGATCTGGCGGGCGCGGCCCTGCCAATAGGGCGCTCGGAGGGCCTTCTTGTCGACCTTGCCGGCCGGGTTCAGCGGCAGTGTCTCGGCGAAAACGATCGACTTCGGTGCCGCAACGCTGCCCAGCGCTGCCTTGACGTGGGTGATGAGTTCGGCCTCGGACACCGTGACCGAATCGCGGGTGACGACGACGGCAAGTACTGCCTCGCCCCACTTCTCGTGCGGAACGCCGATGACCGCGCTCTGGGCCACGGCCGGGTGCTCGGCCAGCGCATCCTCGACCTGACGGGGGAAGACGTTGAAGCCGCCGCTGACCACCATGTCCTTCTTGCGGTCGACGAGGTAGAGGAAACCGTCGTCGTCAAGGTGGCCGATATCGCCGGTGTGCACCCATCCGTCCCGCAGTGTCTCCGGGTTGCGCTGCGGATCAAGGTAACTGAGCATCTGACCGAGTTGGCGCGAGCAGATCTCGCCCACCTCGCCGATCGGCAGGTGGTTGTCCTCGTCGTCCTGGATGCTCACCCGCACCTGGAACATCGGCCGACCCGCCGACGCCAGGTGGGCCGGGTGGTCTACTGCGTGCTCGTTCTTGCGCAGGCACGCCACGTATCCGGGCTCGGTACCGGCGTAGGTCTGGATGAAGATCGGCCCGAACACGTCCAGCGCTTCCCGCAGGCGCTCGGGGGCGATCGGCGAGCCGGCGTAGACAATCGTCTGCAGCGAGCTCAGATCGAAGTCGCTCCGGTGCGGGTGATCGAGCAACAGGTAGATGATCGTCGGTACGACCGCTGTCGCGGTGATCTTGTGCCGCTCGATGTTCGTCAGCAGGCCTTCGACATCCAGACCCGCGAGCATTACGTTCGTTCCGCCGCGAACAAAGGTCGGCATCACGAAGATCTGCGAGAAGTGCGTCAGGGGAGCGCCGTGGGCGAACACCTCGCCGAACCGGATGTCGGCGATCTCCAACCCGGCAGACACGCTGTAGTGGCTCCACGTGAAATGGGAATTCACCACACCTTTCGGCTCACCGGTGCTGCCGGAGGTGAACAGCACGTACGCCTCGTCGTGTTCGTCGATGGCGACGTTGGGGCGGCTGGCGGGCTGGGCCTCGACCAGTTCCGCGAAATCGGCGGCATCCACCCGTTCGGTGGTCGCTGCGCCGACCCGGATCAGCGTCTGCAGTTTGGGGAGTTCGTCCCGAATCTGGGCGACGGCGTCTTCGAACTTCGCGTGGTAGACGAGCGTGGTGGCGTCGGCCTGAGCGAGGTTGGACCGGAAGCCGTCGGCGGTGGCGCGGGTGGGCATCTGCACCAGTACCGCCCCCGCCGCCCAGATGCCGTGCTGGACCGGGATGAATTCCAGGCAATTGGGCATCAGCAGCCCGACTCGCTCACCCTTTTGCACACCAGTTGCCAACAGCGCGTTTGCGATTCGGCTACGCCACTGCAGCAGATCGCGGTAGGTCACCGAGCGCTCGTCGCCGAACCCCTCGACGATGGCGGTCCGGTCCGCGTAGTACGCGCCCGCGCGGTCGAGGACATCGGGCAGCGTGCCCCAGGTGCCGGAGTTGTTCGGAATCACCAGCCGGCCAACGAGGCCGGATCGAAACCCTCCACCCAGTATTCAGGGGTGATGATCGGCAGCCCCAGCTCCTGCAGGACCGGGGTGTCGTTCCAGTAGGTGGTTTCGCGGGCGATCTTGCCGGCGGAATCGAGCTGATGCCAGGTGATGCCGCGGGTGCTCAGGGTTTTGCCGCCGGTCGGCACGCCGCGATAGGTGTCCAGCCCGGTGCCGGTCCAGTCCCAGAGGATGACGACGGCGGGGTTGCCGTTGTCGCCCGCCAGCTGGAACGCCTCGGTCGCGGTGAAGGAGTGGATCCCCGCGCCATTTCCGCGCTCGGAGTTGGCATAAGCCGCCAACTTGGGGGTCAGCTCCGCCTTGGTGATCGCGGTGTCGGAGACGTGGTCGGAGTCGGCGTGGTCGTCGTAGACCAAGTCATCGGCGTAGAGGTCGACGGCGGCGGCCGTGCTGCTGGTCAGCGCGGCGGCCCACCGCGCGGCGTGGTCTTTGGCGAGGTCTGAAGCAAGGGGAGTGGCGAGGCTCATCAGGGATTCCTTTCAGACCAGGGCCGGTAGTTTGGCGACGGCACTGGGATCGACGGGCAGGCCGAGCTCGCTGACTGCGGTGGCGCAGTCCCAGAAACTCTCTTCGCGCTTGATCAGGCCGTTCTCGTCATAGATGTGGAAGGTGATGCCACGGGCGCCGGGCACCTTGCCGTTGGTGGGGACGCCCACGAACGCGGCCGCGGTGGGTGCGCGCCAGGTCCAGCGGTAGATGGCTGCCTTCTCGTCGCCGACCACTTCGTCGATGCGGAAGTTGTTGATGCCGATGCCGTTCTCGGTGTCGGCGTTCGCATACGGTGCGAAGACTCGCAGCAGGTCCTCGCGCGACGTGATGGTCTGCCCGAGGATCGGATCCTCGAACAGGAAGCCGTCGGCATACAGTGCGACGACGGCTTCGGGACTCTCCCGGAAGGCCTTCAGCCATCTGACGGCGAATGTGTGGCTCACAGTGATTTCTCCTCGCTGGTGGTACACGACACCTTCGACGCTATTGAGCGGGGTGTCCGGTGGCGACTACCGCCGGGAGGAAGCCCGTTGCCCTTAGGGGGTAGGTGGGCCTTTCAGCCTGCGTGACCAGCGGTTCGTCTACCCCGATGCCGGATCGAGTTACCCCCTGTGAGGGGTGTGCCCGCATATCGCTGCGAGCAGCATCGAAGGGAGTCACAGCACGATCGAGATGGAGCCAACATGCTGGAACAGGATTTGACGGACGACGAGTTCGAGCCGTATTTCGCCAAGGCGCAGGAGGTCTCGCAGTTTTTCCGCGAGATCGGCCCGCAGTACGACGTGGAGAACACGTTCGCCTACCCGTCGATCGAGGTTTTCAAGAAGTCCGGGCTCGGCGCACTGCCGGTGCCGAAGGCGTTCGGTGGTGCCGGCGCGAACATCCTGCAGGTGTCGAAGGTCGTGTCGGAACTCTCGCGCGGCGACTCGGCGATCACTTTGGCCTACAACATGCACTACATCATGGTGGGCATCGCCGGGAACCTGATGACCGAGGAACAGAACCGGTACTGGCTGGGCCGCGTCGCCGAGGGTGAGCTGATGTTCGGGCCGTTCTCCGAGCAACGGGCCGGCTTCTCCGGCCTGGCCGATATGAAGGCCGTCCCGCAGGCCGGTGGTGGCTGGAAGATCTTCGGTAAGAAGACCTGGGGCACGCTGTGCGAGGCCGCCGACATCATCACCACCAACGCCACCGAGACCGATGCCGAAGGCAATCTGCCGGATACCTTCGACGGCCGGGTCGCCGCGGAGAAGCTGTTCATCGGTGAGTTCGAGGTCGACGAGAACGGTGTCGGCGACGGCCTCCGGATCGAGAAGACCTGGAACGCCTTGGGTATGCACGCCACCGGGACGCAGACCATCGTCTTCGACGGTTACTTTGTGCCTGAGGACGGCTTCGTCTCACCGTGGCGCGCGGGCGCGTTCGGCGTACTCGAGTGGGCCTCGCTGATGTTCGCCAGCATCTACCTCGGGATGCAGCAACGCATCCTGGAAGAGTCGCTGGCCGTACTGTCGAAGAAACACCTCGGTGCCACCTTCGGTGCGATCGTCGCCGCCGACACCGAGGTCAAGAGCGTCGGTCACATCATCGACGGCATCGGTGACATGGCGTCGCGGGTCGAGATGTCGCGGCGCGTGCTCTACCAGACCTGTCAGGAGCAGATCGAGGGCAAGGACAAGCTGTGGGCACCGGAGCTGCGCTTCCCCTACCTCGGCCTGGCCAAGACGTTCGTCGCCGACAACGTCATGCACATGTCGCGCCACGCCATGAGTCTGGTCGGCGGGTCGTCGTTCCGTAAGGGCACCATTTTCGAACGGCTGTACCGTGATTCGGCGGCGTCGATGTTCCAGCCGCTCAACGGCGACCAGACCAGGACCTACGTCGGCGAGTTCCTGCTCAATCAGGCCGCAGCCAAGGCTTAACCCGCTCTGACCCCCTCGATGACAGTGGCCTTGGCCGCCTCGTCGAGGGGGTACGGCGTATAGAGGGTGAAGCGGTCGACCAGACCGCCGAACCGTCGAACAATCTGCGCCCCAACAGCTTCAGGCTCGCCGACCACCGCAAAGGTGTTCAGCATGTCGTCGTCGACGAGCCCAGTCATCGCCGCCCAGTCGCCCAACTTCGACAACCGGTGCAACTCGGCGTGCAGATCGCCCCAGCCGTGTAGATCGAGCACACCCCGGTAGGCCGGCGTGGCCCCGTAGAAGGCGATCTGTCGACGCACCTGTGTGAGCGCTTCGTCGAACTCGGACTGGTCGCCGCCGGTGACGACCAGTCCGGGGTAGACGACGGTGAAGTGGTCGCGCTTGCGGCAGGAGACGTGCAGACCCTCCTGTACCACCGGCATCGTCACCTCGCGCAGATACCGGGCAGTGGTGAAGCCGTGTACCAGCAGGCCGTCGGCGACCTCGGCGGTCACTCTCGTCATCTTCGGTCCGACTGCGGCGATCAGCACCGGTGGTGGTCCGTAGGGACTCGGGCCGGGTGAAAACATCGGCGTCATCAGGGTGTGCCGGTAGTGCTCGCCGCGAAAGTCCAGGCGCTCGCCGCTCTGCCAACTGTTCCAGATCGCGTGCAGCGCAGCGACATACTCCCGTATCCGCTCGGCAGGCGCCGACCAAGGCATGCCGAATCGGCGGGTGATGTGCGCCTCGATCTGCGAGCCGAGACCCAACACGAACCGGCCACCGCTGAATACGTTGAGGTCGTTGGCCACCACTGCCATGCTCATCGGATTGCGTGCGAAGGCGACCGCGACCGCCGTGCCCAGCTGCAGAGTCGCTGATTTTTCTGCCGCCACCGCTAAGGGCAGGAAGGGATCTCGACTCACCTCGGTGGTCCAGACTCCGTCGTGCCCGATCCGCTCCGCGACCGCGACTTGCGCAGTCAGCCCGGCAAGGTCCGCACCGCCGGTTCCGTCGATCGAGCCACCGATGTTCGCGTCGATATACATCTCAGATGTCCTGTCAGTAGCGCAACGGACGCAGCCGCACGACGATAATCAGGCGGCTCGACAACATGAATGTTCACATGCCGACGGCACCTTTCAAACCCATGTATCCCCAACGGGGAATTCCTCTGCTCCCGAATAGAGATGTCGGTACGGAGCCTGCTGCGTAACGTGCGCTGGACGAGCCCTGAGAAGGGTCGACCAGAGGAGGAATTCGTGGGACGCATGCCGATCGACGTGAAGCTGCATGACCTCGATCTGTTGTGGCAGAACATCTTCACGTGGGCCAGTTGGGCCATCGCGCTGGGCATGCTGGTGATCGCCGTCCGGATGGGAATCAAGCAGCGCACTCCGTTCTATGCGATCGCGATCCTGGCTGCCGGGGTGGCTGCATACGCAGAACCGCTGTACGACGTCGCCTTTGATCTCTGGTTCTATGACGCCAATAATGGCCAACCCGGGGCGGGCTTCATGCACTTCTCGGCATTCGGTGTGGTTCAGCCCATTTGGACGCACAGTGGCTACGTCATCCTCTATGCAATGGCCGTGCTGTACGCCGGACGGCGGATCTACGAGGGCACTTTGGGAATGCGCGGCCTGTTCACGGTGTGGGGCATCGAAGTGCTCGCCTCGTGTGTGTTCGAGATGGTCGGCACCGGTACGAATGTGTACACCTACTACGGCCCGTATGTCGGCCGGATCTGGAACTACCCGTTCATCATCGGGGTCCTCGAGGGCACGCAGGTCATCCTGTTCACCGTGGTGGCAGTCCTGGTCTGGCGGAAGGTGTCGACAGGATGGGGACTGTTGAGTCTGTTTGTCGTATTCCCGATGACGTTCTTCGGCGCCAACTTCGGCCTGGGTGCCCCGGTGATCATCGCCATGCATCTGGACAATGGGAACGCCACCCCGGGACTCATCGGTGCGGCGACAATCCTCTCGATTGGCCTGTGTGCATTCGTGGTCTATGGGCTGAGCCGGTTCCTGCCGGACGGGGCCGTCGCCGACGTTGAGCCGGCGCGCGACCCCCAGACTGCCGGCGCGGTGTGAGAGTGACTGCTACACAGGACGTCCAGGCTCACTTCCAAAGTTGGGGAACCGGCTTCGACCAACTCTGTGTCTCGTTCCGGGCGATGCTCGGCACGCAGGGGGAGTGGATCGCCGGGCCGCCGCCGATCCCGATGACGACCGGTGGCGACGAGGCTGTCGGCCTCCTGGAGGGGTTCCGGGACAGCTACGATCTGGCCACCATCGATGTCGACGTGCTGCACCTCGGGGAGTCGGACGGCGTGGTCTATAGCGAGCGGATCGACCATCTCGTCGACTCCACCGGGACGCGGTTCATCTCGTTGCCGGTGGCCGGCATCATGCGCCTCGACGAATCGGGGCAGATCGCGTACTGGCGGGACTACTGGGACATGCGTGAGTTCCTCGAGCTGCCGACGGCCTAACCCGCGATACCGAGGATCGCGCGCGCGGCCTCGGTGAGCAGCACCCGGAGCCGATCCTCGGCCAGTCCGGTGTTGTGGAACAGCGGTGACTGGATCGCGCCGATGACCGCGTGCACGACGGCACGGGAATCGGTGTCGGTGAGGTCGGCGCGCTGCTCGTTGACCAGGTGCACCCACTCTTCGAGATACAGCCGCTGTTTGCGGCGAAGCCGCCTTCGGTCCTCGTCGGGCAGATTGTTGATCTCGTTGTAGTAGACCTGTGCCAACTCGCGGTCGCCGACGACGAATTCGACCTGCCCGCTGATCAATTGATCCAGCGCCAGACCCAGATCGGTGGTGCTTTCCAGGATCCGTTGCTCGTCGTGCAGCAGTCCGTCGATCACTCGGTCGAACAGGGCAACCAGAACCGCGGACTTGCTCTCGAAATGCCGGTACACCCCGGAGCCCGTGATACCGGCGGCCGCACCGATTTCGGAGATCGATACCGCGTGAAAGCCCTTGCGGGCCACCAGGTCTGCTGCGGACGTCAGGATCCGGCTCTTACGTTCGGGGTCGCGGGTACGCACATGGGGCGCTGTCTCACCCAGCGTTTCTGCAGCGATGGGAGTACCTCCAGATGTTCGTGCGCATTCATTACGAGAAGCCTGCGAGCAGGGCGTTCAATTCTGCAGTAGTGAATGATGCTACACATTCTGGCGACTGGCCGAGGCTCGATGACGCACAGTCACCGCTGCTATCGGCGGCATATGCCTGTGTCGGATTGGCGCCCCGGACAGTCGGTGCCTGCTCCACTACGCGCGACGACGGCCTCAGCCGGCCGGGTGCCAGCCGCGCATCGCCGAATCCATCTGCTCATCTTTCAACGCCGCGACGGCGAGCCGCGTACGGCCATCACGATGGCGCATCCCGTCGAGCATCAGCCCTACATACCGGCGCCACAGTTCGGGCTCCACATGGCCCGCCCATTCGCTCACGGTGCCGGCCAGCAGGCTGATGATCGGCATATCGGCGGGCATGACGTCGGGCCGCAGATAGCCGTCGGCGCACGCGCGTTCGACGAGTCGCGAGATCGGGGGGTCGAGTCGCAGCCTCGATACTTCGACACGGCGGCCGCCGTAGGCCTTGCTGTACACCATCTCGCGAAGGCCGCGGTCGGTAGCTGTGCGTTCGCAGAGCTGCTCCACGAACCACACGAAACCGTCCCATGAATTCTGCTGTGTTAGCGCTGTTTCCGCCAGTGTCACGATCTCATCGATGCTGTCTTCGAAGATCGCGTCGATCAGCTCTTCCTTCGTGGCGAATCGTCGGTATACGGTTCCGACCCCGAGGTTGGCGTGGTGGGCCACATCGTTGAGCGTCGCTTCCAGGCCCTTTGCGGCGAACAGTTCTCGCGCAGCCTGGAGCACCCGCTGTCGATTGCGCTCGGCATCCTTTCGCAGTCCGCGGGCGGGTTCGTCCTCTTCGGTCACAAATCGCAGTGTAAGTGATCGTCGTCATAAGCGGATTGACCTTATCCACTTATTCATTTAGGTTCACTACCTAGTCCGGGCGCCCCCGGCCCCGCGTCGCCCCCGTTGGAAGGCTCTTTCGTGACCGCAGTACATGTGCGCCTGCTTGCGCACGAGTGTTCGGCCAGTCGGCGAGTCCTGGCGGGGGCACGCTGGTGATATCGGCGGTCAAACGCGTGTGGCTGCCCGTCCTGATGGTGACGGCCGTCGTTATCGGTGCTGTCAGCGTGTCTCACCTGCGGTCGGTGTTCGGGTCTGATGGCGCCGTGGTGACACCGGTCGGCTCGGATACCGCAGACAAGTTCAACCCCAAGGTCGTCGTCTACGAGGTTTTCGGATCGGGGTCCACCGCGGTCATCAATTACACCGACCTCAACGGCCTGCCCCAGCGAACCGGCGAGGTCCCGCTGCCGTGGTCATTGCGCCTGGAGACCACGATTCCGTCGGTCATGCCGAACCTACTGGTCCAGGGTGACGGTCAATCTATTGGCTGCCGGGTGACTGTTGATGATGAAGTCAAGGACGAAAGGACGGCTCAGGGCGTGAATCCTGCGACGTACTGCTTGGTGAAGGCGGCGTGAGCACCGCTGTCGATGACGCCCCGACCGACGCCATTCCGCCGGTGCGCCACGCCGCGCGCCCTTGGCTGCCGCGATTGCTCCGCAGGTTGGCGATCCCGATAGTCCTGGTGTGGATCGCGATCATCGCGGTACTCAATACCGTTGTGCCCCAGCTCGAAGAGGTTGGCAAACTGCGCGCCGTCTCGATGAGCCCCAACGACGCACCCGCACTGATCGCGACGAAACGCGTCGGCGAGGTTTTCAAGGAGTACAACACCAGCAGCTCGGTGATGATCGTGCTGGAGGGCGACGATCCCTTGGGCGCGGACGCACACGCGTTCTACGACGAGATGGTGCGCGAGTTGCGTGCCGACACCAAGCACGTGCAGCACGTTCAGGACTTCTGGGGCGATACGTTGACCGCCGCCGGTGCCCAGAGCATCGACGGCAAGGCCGCCTACGTGCAGGTGTACATCGCCGGCGACCAGGGCGAGGCCATCGCCAACGAGTCGGTGCAGTCCGTTCGCGATATCGTCGACCGCGTCAAAGCACCGCCGGGCGTTCAGGCGTACGTGACCGGCCCTGCGGCAACGACCACCGACCAGAGCGCGGTCGGTGACGCGAGCATGAAGATGATCGAAGGGCTGACGTTCGCCGTCATCACGATCATGCTGTTACTCGTCTACCGCTCGGTGGTCACGGTGTTGATCACACTGACCATGGTGGTGGTCGGTCTGATGTCCGCCCGAGGCGTCGTCGCGTTCCTCGGTTATCACGGCGCCTTCGGGCTCACCACGTTCGCCACCAACATGTTGGTGACCCTCGCGATCGCCGCGGCCACCGACTACGCGATCTTCCTGATCGGTCGCTATCAGGAAGCGCGTCGATCGGGCGAAGACCGAGAATCGGCCTATTACACGATGTTTCATGGCACGGCGCACGTCGTTCTGGCCTCGGGTATGACCATCGCCGGCGCGACCCTGTGCCTGCATTTCACCCGGCTCCCGTACTTCCAGACCATGGGAATCCCGCTGGCCGTCGGTATGACTATCGTGGTTGCCGCCGCACTCACACTCGGGCCGGCTCTGATCTCGCTGGTCACCCGTTTCGGCCGGATCTTGGAGCCCAAGGGTTCAGGACGAGCCCGCGGGTGGCGCCGCATCGGCGCGGCCACTGTTCGGTGGCCCGGCGCCGTTCTCGTGATGGCGGTCGTCTTGGCCCTCGTCGGTCTGCTCACCCTGCCCGGCTATCACACCACGTACAACGACCGCATCTTCCTGCCCGCCGACATCGCGGCGAACGTCGGCATGGCGGCGGCCGACCGGCACTTCTCGGACGCCAAGATGAACCCCGAACTGGTGATGGTGGAAGCCGACCACGATCTGCGCAATCCCGCGGACTTCCTGATCATCGACAAGATCGCCAAGGCCATGGTGCGCGTCCACGGGATCGCTCAGGTGCAGACGATCACCCGGCCGGACGGCAAGCCGGTCGAGCACGCCTCACTGGCCTACACGGTAAGCCAAAGCGGCACAGGCCAACTCCTGAACAATGACTATCAGCAAACGGTGCTCGCGAACACGCTCAAGCAGGCCGACGAAATGCAGGTGACGATCGACTCGATGACCAGGATGCAGAGCATCACCCTGCAGATGGCTGACGTCACCCGGCGGATGGCCGACAAGTTCGCGAACACCTCCACCGACACCAATGCGATCCGGGACCATCTCGCTGACTTCGACGACTTCTTCCGGCCCTTGCGCAACTATTTCTACTGGGAGCCGCACTGTTTCGACATCCCCGTCTGCTATTCGTTGCGATCGATCTTCGACAGCCTCGACGGCATCAGCACCTTGTCCGATGACTTCCAGGATCTGGTGCCCGATATCCAAAATCTGGCCGAACTGACGCCGCAGCTGGCCGCGCTGATGCCGGCGATGATCCAGACGATGAAGAATCAGAAGCAGTTCCTGCTCAACCAGTATCAGGCGCAGAAAGCCCAGCAGGACCAGAACATGGCCCAGCAGGAGAACGCCACCGCGATGGGTGAGGCATTCGACGCCGCAAGAAACGACGACACCTTCTACCTACCGCCGGAGGCCTTCGAAACGGCCGACTTCCAGCGGGGAATCAAGCTGTTTCTCTCACCCGACGGCCACGCCGTCAGATTCACCGTGTTCCATCAAGGTGACCCGTTGAGCGAGGAAGGCACCTCGCACATCGAGCCGTTGCGAATTGCCGCGGCAGATGCCATCAAGGGCACACCGCTGGAGGGCTCGACAGTCTATGTCGGTGGCAGCGCGGCCACGTACAAGGACATGCAGCAGGGCGCGGACTACGACCTGCTCATCGCGGCGGTCGCCGCGTTGATCCTGATCTTCCTCATCATGGTGGTGTTGACCCGGGCCATCGCTGCCGCAGCGGTCATCGTCGGCACCGTGGTACTGAGTTTGGGTGCCTCCTTCGGCCTTTCGGTCCTGATCTGGCAGCACCTGGTCGGTATTCCACTGCATTGGATGGTGCTGCCGATGTCGGTCATCGTGCTGCTCGCGGTCGGCGCGGACTACAACCTGCTACTCGTCTCCAGGATGAAGGAGGAGATGCACGCGGGATTGAAGACAGGCATCATCCGATCGATGGCAGGCACCGGCTCGGTGGTGACATCCGCAGGATTGGTGTTCGCCTTCACCATGGCGGCGATGGCGGTCAGCGACCTCATCGTCATCGGCCAGGTCGGCACCACCATCGGCCTCGGTTTGCTGTTCGACACACTCGTGGTTCGGTCGCTGATGACACCGTCGCTGGCGGCGCTGCTCGGACGCTGGTTCTGGTGGCCGCTGCACGTGCGTCCCCGTCCAGTACCGCAACCCTGGCCCAAGCGTGAACTGGTCGAGTCGTCGTCCGCGGCGTCGGAGTGAGGGTTCGGGGTGGGTGAGCTCACCCGGTCAGGTCACGCCCCAGCGCGGCGCGGGCGATGCTCCACAGCTGCACTTCGTTGGCGCCCTCGTAGATTTCGCCGACTTTACTGTCGCGCCAGATGGATTCGAGGTGGTTGGTGGTGCCCTCGGCCGTCAGTTCCCGGACGAATCCATATCCGCCGTGGACCTGGATTGCATCCCGGGCGACGTCGACCGCCACGCGACTCCCGGTGACCTTGGCCATCGCCGCTTCCGGCTCCGGAGTCACACCGGCGTCGGACTTGCGGGCCGCCTTCTGATACAGCGAGCGGGCGGCCTCCAGCGCGATTGCGTGCTCGGCCATCCGGAACTGCCAGTGTTGGAAGGCGCCAAGTTTCGCTCCGAAGGCGCTGCGCCGGCCCAGCTGGGCGGCGGCGTGGTCGAAGGCGCACTGCGCCATCCCCACTCCCATCGCCCCGACACCGATCCGCCCAAGGGTGAGGCTCTTCAGTGCGGCGCCCAGCCCTCGTCCCGGTTCGGCGATGACGTGGTCCTCGGGCACGAACACATCGGCGAGTTCGACATCGGAGGTCAGCTGTAACC
The DNA here is from genome assembly GCF_025822605.1 of Mycolicibacterium komossense. Lineage (GTDB taxonomy): Bacteria > Actinomycetota > Actinomycetes > Mycobacteriales > Mycobacteriaceae > Mycobacterium > Mycobacterium komossense. The sequence goes on from NZ_JACKTY010000048.1 coordinate 74,275, forward strand.
GGTTGCCCATCTTCTTGTCCGGCTCCCCGACGGTGACGCCGGCGGTGTGCATGTCGACCAGCAGCATGGCGTGCTCACCGTCGACCAGACACAGAATGGTCATGATGTCCGCCGCACACGAGTTGGTGATCCATCGCTTGCGCCCGTTCAGGCGGAAACCCCCTGCGACCCGGGTCGCCGCGGTGCGCATCGCCTCTGCCGACAAGTCGGTGCTCGCGCCCGGCTCGCTGGTGGCAAAGGATCCGACGATGTCGCCGCGCACCAACCGGGGAAGGTACTCGCCGCGAATATGAGCAGGCGCAGCATCCAGGGTCCGGCCGACCAACAGCGCCTGCCCGTCATAGAGCGCCGATGCGACGCCGGGGGCGAAGTACGCCATCTCCTCAAGCACAGTCGCCGCCGCGAGCATCGGAAATTCCAAGCCGCGCCCGCCGACGTCGGATGCGTAGGGAATGGAGTAGAGGCCGGCATCGGCCATGTGCCGCAAGATGTCTCGGGGGAAGGCTGTCTTCGCCTCCTCGGCGTTGTTCAGTTCGGCCCCCCGTGGGGCCAGGACGCTCTGGGCGAAGTCCCGCACTTCGGCGCGGATCTTCACCGTCTCCTCGGGCAGCAGAAGGTCGTCGAAGAGTCGCTCCGAGGTGCGCGGCAACCCGGCCAGTGATGAGGTCATGATGAGGTCCTTTCAACGGAGCTGAACTGCTGACGGAGTGCACCTTTGGTGAGTTTCCCGGCCGCGCTTCGGGGTAGACACTGCACGAATTCGATGCGACGTGGCATCTTGTAGCCGGCAATGCGTGGGCGCAGGTAGGCCAGGAGTGCGCCGCGTGTCGAGTCGTCGGCTGGTTCGTTCGGATTGAGTTGGATTGCGGCGAGCACAGATTCGCCGAAATCGGCGTCGGGTACTCCGAGCACCGCGACATCGAAGACAGCGGGATGCAGCGTCAGGCAGTCCTCGATTTCCTGCGGGTAAATGTTGACCCCGCCGGAGATGATGGTGAACGCCTGACGGTCGCGCAGGTACAGATACCCGTCGGAGTCGAGATGGCCGATATCGCCACAGGTGGACCAGGTCGGGTGCGACGGGTGCCGGGCCGCGGCGGTTTTCTCCGGGTCGCGGTGATAGGCGAACGGCATCTCGTCCCGCTCGAAGTACACCAACCCGGGCTCGCCGGGCGGCACCTCCTGGCCGTCGTCGGTGCAGATGTGCAGGACGCCCAATGTGGCGGTTCCGACCGAGCCAGGGCGGGCGAGCCACTCGGCAGTGGAGATCATGGTGATGCCGTTGGCCTCGGTCGACGAGTAATACTCGTGCAGCACGGGCCCGAACCATTCCACCATCTGGTGTTTGACCTCGACGGGACAGGGCGCCGCGGCATGGATGACATAGCGCTGTGAGGACAGGTCGTAAGCCTGGCGGATCTCTTCGGGCAGTCGCAGCATCCGCACGAAATGCGTTGGCACCCATTGGCTATGGGTAACCGAGAAGTCGTCGATCACCCGTAGGCACTGCGCGGCGTCGAATCCGCGGCTGATCAATACTGTTCCGCCGAGGGCCTGGACGATCATGCCGAACCGCAGAGGTGCGGCGTGGTACAGCGGCGCGGGGGAGAAGTAGACCGTGTCCGCGTTCATCTCATATGTCGTGCCGAATGCACCGACATATGGATCACCGGGTGAGCCGACCTGGCGCTGGGGCAACAGGGGCTTGATACCCTTCGGCCGTCCGGTGGTGCCCGAGCTGTAGAGCATGTCGGCCCCGCGGGGTTGGTCGGCGGGCGCCTCCGGGGACCCGCTTGCCACGAGTGCCTCGTAAGCGCGGAATCCGGCCACCTCACCGCCATAGGCGAATCGCTTCGTCAGCTGGGGCACCTCGGCGACTGCGCCGCGAGCCAGCTCGGCGAGGTCGGCTGAGACGACGAGTGCGCTGGCACCGCAATCGGCGAGGATGTACCCAGCCTCTGCGGCTGTCAGGTGGAAGTTCACCGGGGTCAGATAAAGCCCGGTGCGCAGACACGCCCAGTACACCTCGAAGACTCTGACGTCGTTGGTCGACAGCAGCGCGACGACGTCACCGGGCGCCAAACCCGCGTCGCGGAACGCATTCGACAATCGGGTGGAGCGCTCCTCCAGCTGTGCATAGGTGAGGGTGACACCGGTGTCGACCAGCGTGACGGCGGGTTTGTCCGGCGACGTGGAGATGTGTGCTCCGGGATACATGAGTGGACTCCTGACCTAGGATTGTGCGGTGGATCACAACGAAGCGCGGGTGCGGGCGGTGCTCGACGGTCTGCGCGGCGTGCTGGACGGCGCCGATCCGCATGGTGCCGTGCAGTCCGCGGACGCCAGGGCGATCATCGCCGGCGCCTGGGACGCGTTGTACGACGTGCTGGCCGACTCGACGTCCAGCGGTGCGTCCGTGGAGTTGCTCACTGCGCTGCACCGACTCAGCGGTCTCGACCACGCGCTGGTCGCGGCCGGCCACGCGGACCAGCGCGAGATCAGCCATCGACTCGGCGACGTGCTGGCGCAACTGGAGGCGGCGCCGTGTTCGGTTGACGACCTGGTGCGACTCGCTCCGCAGTTGATCGCGGATCTCGGCTTCGACCGCGCGATCATTTCCCACATCGCCGACGGGATGTGGGTGTCGCAGGCGGTCTTCATTGCCGATGATCCGCAGTGGGCACAGGCGATCAACCTGGTCGGCCAGGAGCAGCCACAGCCGTTGGTTCCCGGATTGTTCGAGACCGAGGTCGTTCGCCGGCGCCAGGCCGTCGTCGTCACGAACGTCCAACATGAATCCCGGGTGCACCGGCCCATCGCCGACGCGTCCCGGTCGACCTCGTATGTGGCGGCGCCGATCTTGTCGGGTTCCCGCGTGGTCGGGCTGCTGCATGCCGACCGTTATCTGCAGGGCCGGGACATCGACGTGATCGATCGCGAGGTGTTGTCGGCCTTTTCCCATGGACTGCGGCTGGCGCTGAGCCGGGCCACCGTCGCCGAGCAGCTGCAGTCTGCCAGTGACGCACTGAAGTCCGCGGCAGCCGATGCCGACACGGCGCTGGCCGGTGTTCACGAAGTCTCGCTGGATATTTCGGCGGATCACCCGGAACAGCTGACTGGTCGACCGGCCCCGGCGGTATCGACGTCGTTGCATGACGTGCTGACCCGGCGAGAACTCGAAGTGCTGAAACTGGTGGCCGAGGGTCGCACCAACGCCGGAGTCGCGGCAACGCTGGTGATCTCCGAAGGCACGGTCAAGCAACACGTGAAGCACATTCTGCGCAAGCTCCGGGTGGGAAATCGCGCCGAGGCGGTGTCGCGGCTCTATCAGTCAGCCGATCGTTGAGACAGCGATGGATTGGGTGGGGCAGTTCGATGCGGCTTCCTCGAGCTCGGGAAGCCGATCGGTGCCGACATCGGCACCGATCAGCTGCGCCACTCCGTCATCGTCGATTTCGAAGAGATCGGGCGCTGCCGCCTCGCAGAGCCCGATACCAGTGCACCGGGACCGGTCGATCGTGACCCGGCAATAGCTCATCGTGGCAGCTTCGGGTCGAACGGCATGCTGACGATGCCGCGGATGAAGTTGGTTTTCACCAGGGTTGGCTCCCCGGCAACGAAGTCCGGCATCTGGTGGTACAACTCGCGGAACAACGAGCGCAGCATCGACTTGGACAGCTGATTGCCGAGACAAAAGTGCGTGCCTCCACCGCCAAAAGCAATGTGCGGGTTAGGGTTCCGGTCGAGTTTGAAGGCGTCGGGATCGTCGAACACCGCGGCATCGCGGTTGCCGGAGCTGTACATCAGCACAACCTTGTCGCCGGGCAGGATCTGCTGACCGCCCAGGGTGTACTCCGAGACCGCGGTGCGACGGAAGTTCTGCACCACCGAGCCCCAGCGCAGGAATTCCTCGATCGCCGTACCGATCCGACTCTCGAAGTCGTCCCATAGCCATTGGCGCTGAGCGGGAAAATCGGTGAGCGCCTTCGCCGCGAAGCTGGCGGTATGCCTGGTGGTGTCGGTGCCGGCCACCGCGCACAGCACCATGGTGGCGCAGATCTCGAAGTCGGACAGGTGCTCACCGTCGATCTCGGCATTGACCAGACTGGTCAACAGGTCATCGGCGGGCTCTGCGCGCCGCGCCGCGATCAGTTCTTCGGTGATCTCGTGGATCTTCAACGCACCTTCCACCTGCACCTCGGCCGGGTCACGCCCGCCGAGCAACACCGGGTCGGCCCAGGCCTGTGTCTCGTCGGCGGCGTGTGCGACCTCGGCCCGCAACTCTTCTGGCACCCCGAACATGTCGCCGAACATCTCGACGGGCAGGTGCACGGAGATGTCGCCGACGAAATCGACCGCCGCGCCGTCGCGCGCCTTCTGCGCTGCGGCCGCCACGATTCGTTTTGCGCGCGAGGCGATGTCGTCGTCTATGCGCTTGATCTGTCGGGGAGTGAACGCCGAGGCGACCAGCCGGCGTACCTTGTTGTGCTTAGGGTTGTCCATCGCCAGGAACGACATCGCCATCTCCAGGAAGACCGGCGGCAGCATGTCGAACATCACGCCGTAGCGGGAGACGAACACCTCCGAGCGCTGGCTGGCTTCGATGATGTCGCCGTGTCGCACCACCGCCCAGAACCCCGGGTCGTCCGGATCGGGTGCCACGGCCGTCTCGATCGCGGGCTGCCAGCTGACCGGACGCTCTTCTCTTAGGGTGCGGAAGATCAGGTCGCGCTCGGGGAGATCCAGCGCCCAGAACGCGTCGCTCGAGACGTTGAGCTCGTCGTGGGGGCGTTGGGCGGCAACGTCATTGGTGGGGGGAACATCGGTCCCGTCGTCATCGTCGTCGTCATCGAAGGAGAGAGCGAGTTCTTCGAACGTGGTCATGGCCGGGTTGTCCTTTAGTCGGCGTGGCTGAGCAGGATGTCGTAGGGCTTGGCGGCGCGACCGCCGGACAGGTCGAGGTGCACGGTCTTTGCTTCGGTGTAGGCGTCGAGCGCATCCGGGCCGAGTTCTCGGCCGATTCCGCTCTGCTTGTAGCCGCCGAACGGCACCTGACAGTTGATCTGATGTGCGTCGTTGATCCACACGCTGCCGCTCCGAATGCGTTCGGCCACCGCCAGGCCACGGGCGTTGTCGCTCGTCCAGACGCTGGCGGCCAGCCCGTAGTCGCTGTCATTGGCGATCGTGATCGCGTCATCGTCTCCGTCGTGGGGTATGACGACCAGGACCGGACCGAATACCTCTTCGCGAGCGATCCGCATGTCGTTGGTCACCCCTGCCACGATGGTCGGTTGGACCCAGAAGCCGGGTCCGTCCAATGCCTGGCCGCCCAGGGCCACCTGTGCGCCTTCGGCTTCCGCGCCGCGGATGTAGTCCAGAATGCGGGCCTGCTGGGTGGCGTTGATCACCGGGCCCATATCGGTGTCCCAGTCCCGTGTCGGCCCCATCGTGACGGTCTTCGCCCGCTCCACCAGTCGCGCGACGAATTCATCCTGGATATCCCGGGGAACCAGTGCGCGCGTGCCGGATTCGCACACTTGGCCGGAGTGGACGAAACACCCGTAGAGCACACCGTCGACGGCCATGTCGAGGTCGGCGTCGTCGAGGACGATCGACGGCCCCTTACCGCCCAGTTCCAGGGTGATCTGCTTGACGGTGCCCGACGCCAATCGCATGATCTCCCGTCCCACGGCGGTGGACCCGGTGAACGCGATCTTGCCGACATCGGGATGGCTGGCCAATCGGGCGCCGGCTTCACGCCCGTCGCCAGGTACGACGTTGAGCACTCCCGGCGGCAGGCCGTTCCGCTCGGCGATCCTGGCGAACTCCAGGATGGACAACGGCGTGTGCTCGTCGGGTTTGACTACGACACTGTTGCCCGCTGCCAACGCGGGTCCGACCTTCCACAGCGTGAGTAGGAGGGGGAAGTTCCATGGTGCGATCGCTGCGACCACACCGATCGGCTCCCGGTGCACGACGCTCTGTGCCAGCGTGGGAAAGGTCATGATGGGCGCCGGTCGCCGCCAGGCATAGGCATCGGCCAGATCGGCAAAGTAGCTGAAATGTGTTATCGCATAACCGATATGAAAACCGGTGGCCTGCCGGATGGTGGCCCCGTTGCAGGACAGTTCCAGCTCGATCAGGTGCTCGATCGCGTCATTGGCCGCATCGGCGATCCGCCGCATGACGGTGGCTCGTTCCTGAGGCGTCTTGCGCGACCATACGCCGGTGTCGAAAGCAGCCTTGGCTGCGGCGACGGCAGCGTCCACATGCGCGGCGTCGCCCTGGGCCACCGTGGCGACAACACTCTCGTCGCTGGGGTCGATCAGCGTCATGATGCGGCCAGAATCGACATCCTGGCCGCCGATGCGCATCAGGTGGTGTTGCACCTCTGTGGCGGTGGTCATCTGTCAGCTCCTCGGATCCAGGACGATTTTGGTGGCCTCGCGGGTCTCGAAGAGGCGGTAGGCCTCGGCTGCCTCGGACAACCCCATTCGATGCGAGATGATGCTGCTTGGCTTGAGTTTTCCGGCCACCGATAGTGCGATCACTTCGTCCATGTATTCGGTGATGTGGGAGACGCCCATCTCGACTTTGACGCCCTTGAGGTAGAGCTCGGCGAACGGCAGGGTTATCGATTCCTCGGTGTAGACGCCGGGTATCGACAGGGTGCCCCCAGCACGCACCAGCGAAATCGCCGATACCAGTGCGGTTTCGTGCCCGACGGCGTCGACCACGAGGTCGGCCCCGCGCCAGTCCGTCAGGTCGAGCACCGCATCGCTCGGGTCGCTCTCCCGGGCGTCCACTGCGATGGCACCGTCGTTCTGCGCCTCCTTGAGTCGCGAGGTGACCCGATCGATGATGATCACCTGGCCTGCGCCAAGGGCTTTCGCGGCCATCGCCGCGCACAGGCCGACGGGCCCCGCCCCGACCACGGCGACGGTGTCCCCTGGACGCATTCCTCGGGCGACCGCCTCGTAGCCGGTGGTCATGATGTCGCCGGCAAACAGGATGTCGTCATCGCTTGCCGCCCCCGCGGTGGGGATGATCCGCGCGTTGATATCGGCGGAAGGCACGACGACGTACTCGGCCTGACCGCCGGCCAGATCGCCCAGCGCCAGTCCCAGTCCGAAAATCCTTGAACCGGCGCAGTTTCCGGGTTGATGCCGTCGGCATTGATAGCAGGCGCCGCAGCTGACCGCGCAGGAGGCCACCACCCGGTCACCTTCGGTGATCTGGGTGACGGCAGAGCCGACCGCCTCGACGGTGCCCAGGAATTCGTGGCCGAGGATCACGTCCGGTTCGATCTCCAGGCGACCCTCATACGGGTGGAGATCGGTTCCACAGATCGCGGTCTTCTCGATGCGGACCAGGATGTCGGTCGGCTCGCTGATCGAGGGCCGCGGTACCGCGGTGACCTCGACGGTGTGCGGCGCACGCAGCACAGCCGCATTCATCGTCGGCGCCATCGTCAGGAAACCGCCTCGGCGTCTTTCTTGGCAACTTTTTCGCGGTACATCGGAAACAGCGGCTTGGTCAGCGGCACCAGCTTGAGGATCTTGTTCACCGGACCCTTGGCCTTCACCTGGCCTTTCGCCAGCCCGACTGCGAGGTTGTACTCGCCGCGCCAGAACTGGTCGGCCGTATCGCCGCGCATCAGCAAGGTGATGTCGGGCTTGATGTCGGTCGGGCCGGTGATCACCTGGTAGTCGTCCCGGAAAGCGATCGTCACCTCGGCCTCGGGGTCGGTGTAGAGCACGCGCATGACGATGTTCGCCGCGCGCAGCTTCGGGCCCGACTCCGGGTGGTCGCCTGCGTCGCGGAACACGCCGCCGATGTACTCGTCCAGTTCGTCGGCGTCCTTGAAGAAACCCATTGCGGCTGCTCCCATTCGGTGGTGATCGGCCTCACATAGGCCCGTCCCGCCATGCAATCACCACATAGGCGGGGCCGTCTGTTCCCCGCAGGTGATGTTTAGGGGTATCGAACGGGATATCGACCGTGGCGATGTCCAGGCCGGATCGATCGAACAAGGCTGTTGAGGCCTCGATTTGGTCGAGTGTGCGCACGCTGTCTCGCGCGTCGACACCTGAGGTGTCCGAGGGCGCTGTTGAGTTTCGGGATGGCGCCGGCGCGGTGTCCTGGGTCGCGAGTAGTGCCGGTCCGGTGTCGGGCGCCGACCGCGAAAGAGGCATGAATCTGGCGCCGGCCTCGAACAACCGGTGGCTCGTACAGCGAACGTTCAGCAAAATCCAATCCGTTTACCTATCGCATGCGTGCTGCTAACACCTAGGAGACAGTTCCTTACTCCGAAGGGGAGATAAGCAGGTCAATAGGGTTCAGATCCGCTAGTCGTAGAGGGTACGTTCCCTCCGCAGAAGCCCCGTGACCCTGGTCACTGTCAGAGCCGAGAGCCAATGCGCTCACGGCAGCAACCGGTTAAAGGAGCGTCCCCGTGTGGAGCGATCACGTGCGCTCGAAGACTGAGCCGTGGGCAGAGCAGTGGTGACATCAGTGCAATTAGCCACCAAGCCGGTGCGGGCGATCGGCGGATTCTTCGCCATGTCACTGGACACGTTCGTGGTGATGTTCAAGCCGCCGTTCGCGTGGCGCGAGTACGTTCTGCAGTCCTGGTTCGTAGCCCGGGTTTCGGTGCTCCCAGCGTTGATGCTGACCATGCCGTACTCAGTGCTGCTGGTATTCACCTTCAACATCCTGCTCAAGGAGTTCGGTGCCTCGGACTTTTCGGGGACTGGTGCAGCGATCGGCACGGTCAACCAGATCGGTCCGATCGTGACGGTGCTGGTGGTCTCTGGGGCCGGCGCCACCGCGATGTGTGCAGATCTGGGCGCCCGCACCATCCGCGACGAACTCGACGCATTGCGGGTGATGGGCATCAATCCGGTGCAGGCGCTTGTGGTCCCACGGGTGCTGGCCGCCACGACGGTGGCCTTGGCGCTTTCGGGCACCGTCATCATCGTCGGGCTGGCTGGAGCGTTCCTGTTCTGTGTGTTCGTTCAGAACGTCTCACCGGGCGCCTTCATCACCGGAATGACGCTGCTAACCGGAGCCGGCGATGTCGTCGTATCACTGGCCAAAGCAGCACTTTTCGGCTTGGCTGCCGGGTTGATCGCTTGCTACAAGGGGATCTCTGTCGAGGGCGGACCGGCCGGGGTGGGCAATGCGGTCAACGAAACGGTCGTGTTCACCTTCATGGTCTTGTTCGCCATCAATGTAGTCGTGACCGCTGTCGGCATCCAGTTCACAATCTCGTGAGTCAGACATTGCCCAGCCGGCAGTACGCTCGGCTCTCGCGCTCGCTCGACGGGGTCGTCCTCGGGTGGAACAGGATCGGAGCGCAGGCGCAGTTCTATGCCAGGACCCTGGCATCGATCCCCGACGCCATCATCAACTACCGCACCGAGCTGCTGCGTCTGATCGCCCAGATGGGTTTGGGCACTGGCGCTCTCGCGGTGGTCGGCGGAACGGTGGCGATCGTCGGATTTCTCACGATGACCACCGGTGCGCTGGTTGCCGTGCAGGGCTACAACCAGTTGGCATCTGTGGGATTCGAGGCCCTGACCGGCTTTGCCTCGGCATTCTTCAACGTCCGCCTCATCGTGCCGGGAACTACGTCGGTGGCACTGTCGGCGACCATCGGTGCAGGCGCGACGGCCCAGCTGGGTGCGATGAGGATCAACGAGGAGATCGACGCCCTGGAAGTGATCGGTATCCGCAGCGTGTCCTATCTGGCTGCGACCCGGGTCATTGCGGGCGTCGTCGTGGTGATCCCGCTGTACTGCATCGCGGTCATGATGGCGTTCTTCGCGGCTCGACTCGGCACCGTGGTGATCTACGGGCAGGGGGCCGGCGTTTACGACCACTATTTCAACACCTTCCTGAATCCGACCGACCTCATCTGGTCGTTCGGGCAATCGGTGGCCATGACCGTCGTGATCATGTTGGTCCACACCTACTACGGCTACACCGCCAGCGGCGGTCCAGCAGGCGTCGGTGAAGCCGTCGGGCGCGCTGTGCGTACCTCGATGGTGGTGGCTTCCGTTGAAATCGTGATGATTTCGCTGGCCGTCTACGGTCAGTCCGGCAACTTCAACCTGGCGGGTTGACGTGGAACCCAGGCCTGGTGATTCGCGGATCTCGCCCGCGTGGTGGACGGTGATCCTGCTCTCGGCGATCCTGGCATTCCTCGTGCTCACGTCGGCCATCTTCAGCGGGGTCTATCAGTCGTTCGTCCCGGTCACGCTGAAAGCCGACCGATCAGGTCTGGTGATGGAGAACGACGCCAAGGTCAAGATGCGCGGCGTCGAAGTCGGCCGGGTCCGGGACATCACCGGTGGAGACGGCGCGGCCGAACTGCTGCTGGACATCTACCCCAACCAGATCCAGTACATCCCGGCCAACATCACCGCCCGGATTCAGGCCACCACGGCGTTCGGTGCGAAGTTCGTCGAACTGGTCTACCCCGACAACCCCACAGGCACCCGGCTGGCCGCCGGTGCAGTGCTGAAGTCCACCAACGTCAGCAGCGAGGTGAACACGGTCTTTGAGAACGTCGCCAATCTGCTGAAGATGATCGACCCCGCGAAGCTCAATGCCGTGCTCACCGCGGTTGCCGACGGCGTACGCGGTCAGGGTGAGCGGATGGGGCAGGCCACCACCGATCTCAATCAGGTTCTGTCGGCCCTCAATTCGCGAAGTGACACCATCCGCCAGGACTGGCGTGCGTTCAAGGATTTCAACGCGACCTATTCCGCGGCCGCCGACGACATCGTGCGGATCCTCGACGCCGGGAGCGCCACCGCCACCACCGTCGTCAATCACGCGACCGATCTGAATGGCCTCCTGCTCAACACGATCGGTGTCGCGAGTGCGGGCGCCAATCTGTTGGCAACCACCAAGAACAGCCTGGTCGATGCGATCAACACACTGGCTCCGACCACCGACCTGTTGATGGAGTACAACCCGGTCTACACCTGCTGGTTGCAGGGGTCCACCTGGTTCCTCGACCACGGCGGGTACGACGCATGGGGCGGAAAAGACGGACAGACGATCCAACTCGACGTGGCGCTGTTGCTGGGTAATGACCCCTACAGCTACCCGGAGAACCTGCCAGTTGTCGCAGCCAAGGGCGGCCCGGGCGGACGGCCCGGTTGTGGATCGTTACCCGACGCGACGAAGAACTTCCCTGTCCGGCAACTGATCACCGACACCGGATTCGGTACCGGCCTTGATATCAGACCCAACCCAGGCATCGGCCACCCCTGCTGGGCGAACTACTTCCCGGTGACGCGCGGCGTGCCCCGCCCACCCAGCGTCCGCGCCTGCTTGCCCGGCCCTGCTCCGGGGCCGATCCCATACCCGGGCGCGCCGCCCTACGGCGCGGCGATGTATGGCCCCGGCGGTGTGCCGCTCTATCCAGGGGTACCGCCCGCATCCGATGCGCCGACTCAAGAAGGGACGCCGTGAAAGACAACTTCAACGGCGCCGCCTGGCGACTCGGTGTGTTCCTCACGGTCTGTGCGCTCGGAGCTTTCGCCTTGTTGACGGTGTTCGCGCAGCTGCGATTCCAGAGTGGCAAGACCTATTCCGCGGAGTTCACCAACGTCTCGGGCCTGAAGAACGGGGATATGGTGCGAGTGGCCGGAGTCGAAGTCGGCAAAGTCGAGGACATCACCTTCAACCCGGATGCGACGCTGCGGGTCGAGTTCAGTACCGACAACACGCTGGTGCTCACCGAGGGCACTCAGGTGGCGATCCGCTACGACAACGTGATCGGGGGGCGCTATCTCGCGCTCGAAGAGGGGGCCGGTGGCGTGGCGGTGCTGCAACCGAACCAGACGATCCCCGTCGAGCGCACTTCCCCTGCGTTGGATCTCGATTCGGTGATCGGGGGATTCAAACCGTTGTTCCGGGCACTGAGTCCGGATCAGGTAAACGCCTTGAGTGGCCAGTTGATGACCGCGCTGCAGGGCCAGGGTGCAAGCATCGGCTCGTTTCTGGATCAAGCTGCTGCGGTGAGCAATACGCTCGCCGATCGCGATCAGTTGATCGGCCAGGTGATCGACAACCTCAACGTGGTGCTCGGTTCGATCGGGAATCAGAGCGACCGGCTGGACACCGCCGTGACGTCGTTGTCGGAGCTTGTCAGCGGTCTGGCCGAACGCAAGCAGGACATCTCGAACGCAGTCGCCTACACAGACGCTGCGGCGGGCTCCCTGGCCGATCTGTTGTCCCAGACGCGGGAGCCGTTGGCGAAGGTGGTGCATGAAACCGACCGGGCAGCAGCAATTGCGGTTGCCGACCACGACTATCTGGACAACTTCTTGAATACGTTGCCCGACAAGTACCGAGAGCTGGGCAGGCAGGGGCTCTATGGCGATTTCTTCAGTTTCTACCTGTGCAACATCGTGCTGAAGCTCAATGGCCAAGGCGGACAACCGGTTTACATCAAGGTCGCCGGCCAGGACACTGGGCGGTGCACGCCGAAGTGAAGCCGTTTTCCGAACGCAATCCGCTGATCATCGGTGCCATCGGTGTTACTGTCGTCGGCGCACTCGTCGCCGGTGCACTCGAGTACCAGAATTTGCCATTCCTCAACCAGGGCAGCACCTATTCCGCGTACTTCGCCGACGCAGGCGGCCTGTTCACCGGCGCCGGGGTCCAGGTGTCCGGTTTCCCGGCAGGCAAGGTATCGAGTATCAGCCTCGACGGCGCACAGGTTCTGGTGACCTTCACCGTGGACAAGAACGTCGCGATGGGCGATGCGAGCGAGGCCGCGATCAGGACCAAAAGCCTGCTCGGCACCAAGGTGCTCGACGTCGTGCCACGCGGTACCGGCCATCTGTCCGCGCCGATCCCGATGAGCCGGACGGTCTCGCCGTACCAATTGCCCGATGCGCTGGCCGATCTGGCCTCCACGATCAGCGGGCTGGACACCGACCAGCTGTCCGACTCGCTGTCCACCCTGTCGGAGACGTTCGCCGACACACCGGCTGATCTGCGCCAGGCAGTGCAGGGGGTCGCCCGGTTCGCGGCCACCATCAATTCCCGCGACAGCCAACTACGCTCCCTGCTCGATAACGCGGCGAAGGTGACCGGGGTGCTGGCCAAGCGCACCGACGCGATCGTCGGTCTGGTCAACGACACCGACGCTCTGCTGGCTCAGCTGCGCACCCAAAGTGATGCGGTTGAGCGCATCTGGAGCAGCATCTCGGCGGTGGCGCGGCAGTTGAAGGCTTTCATCGCGGAGAACCGACAGCAGCTCAAACCGGCACTGGACAAGCTCAACGGGGTGCTGGCCATCGTCGACAACCGTAAGGAGCGGCTCCAGCAGGCGGTGAAGCTGCTCAACAGCTACGCGATGTCGCTGGGTGAGTCGGTGTCGTCGGGTCCGTTCTTCAAGGCCTATGTGGCCAATCTGCTGCCCGGGCAGTTCGTCCAGCCCTTTGTCGACGCCGCGTTCTCCGATCTCGGGCTCGACCCCAACGTGCTGTCTCCATCGCAACGCGTAGATCCGCAGACCGGTCAACCGGGCACCCCGGCCCTGCCGGTGCCCTACCCGCGCACCGGTCAGGGGGGCGAGCCGAATCTGAACCTGCCCGATGCGATTACCGGTAACCCGGCTGACTCGCGTTACCCCTATCGCGAACCGCTGCCGGCCCCGCCGCCCGGTGGTCCACCGCCCGGTCCGCCCACTGTCGTGGGCCCTGAACCGACCCCGTCACCGCTCGTCGTTCCGGGAGATCAACCATGATGCGCCGTTCGAAGTGGACCCGGACAACGCTGGCCGCCGTCCTGGTGCTCATCCTTGTCGCGGGGACGGTCGTGGTGATCCGGACTATGGACCGTGTCGCAAAGACCTGGGTGGTGGCGTATTTCGAGAACAGCAACGGGTTGTTCGCCGGCGACGATGTACGCATCCTCGGCGTGCCGGTCGGTGAGGTAGTCAGTATCGAGCCTCAGCCGAAGCGGGCCAAGATCACGCTCTGGGTGGACAGGGATTATCCGATACCGGCCGACGCGAAAGCAGTGATCCTCTCGCCCCAGCTGGTGACCGGCCGGGCCATCCAGCTGACGCCGGCCTACACCGGCGGACCGATCATGCCCAACGGGGCCGTCATCACCGAGGATCGCACCGCGGTACCCGTCGAATGGGACGACGTGCGGATCCAGCTCGAACGCCTGACCAAACTGTTGGCGCCCACCGAACCCGGGGGCGTGAGCACCCTTGGCGGGTTCATCAACACTGCCGCGGACAATCTGCGCGGCCAGGGCGCCAACATTCGGGACACCATTATCAAACTCTCGCAGACGATTTCGGTACTCAGTGACCACAGCAATGATATCTTCGCCACCTTCAGGAACCTCTCCACGTTGGTCACGGCATTGCACGACAGTGCCGACGTACTGGAGCAGCTCAACGGAAATCTGGCATCGGTCACCTCCTTGATGGCTGACGACCCACAGAAGGTCGGCCGTGCCATCCAGGACCTGGGCGGTGTCGTCGACGACGTGCGGACATTCACCGCTGAGAACAGGGACGCGATCGGCACCACCTCCGACAAGCTGGCCTCGATCAGCACGGCGCTGGCAGGGAGTCTCGACGACATCAAGCAGACCCTGCACATCGCTCCCACGACGCTGGCCAACTTCTACAACATCTACGAGCCCGCCAACGGTGCGCTGACGGGCGCGTTGGCGGTCAACAACTTCGCCAACCCGCTGACGTTCATCTGCGGGGCAATACAGGCGGCGTCGCGACTCAACGCCGAACAGTCCTCGAAGTTGTGCGTGCAGTACCTAGCGCCGATCGTGAAGAACCGTCAATTCAACTTCCCGCCACTGGGGGAGGACCTCCTCGTCGGCGCCGAGGCACGACCGAACGAGGTCACCTACAGCGAAGACCGGATGCGGCCCGACTTCGTGCCATCGGCGAGCCCCATGGCCCCTTCGGCCCCTTCGGCGCCGTCTACACCGCTGGCCCCCGAAGAGCCGGCTCCGGCCGGGTCGGCTCCGGACCCGGTCGCCACCGATCCCGGCGCGGGCCTGCCTGGGCTGATGGTGCCGGCCGGTGGTGGCGCATGAGACATGTGCGGTGGGTCGCCGTGGTCGCCGCGGTCACGGCGTGCGCGTTGTCCGGCTGCGCCAGCTGGCGCGGTTTGAACACGATGCCGATGCCGGGCACAAAGGGTGACGGGCCGGGCTCGTTCGTCATCACCGCGCAGATGCCTGATGTCAACAACATTCAGCCGAATTCGAGGGTCCGGGTGGCGGATGTCACCGTGGGCACAGTGACCAAGATCGAGCGCCAGGATTGGCATGCCCTGATCACGATGCGTCTCGACGGGGACGTCGATCTGCCGGAGAACTCCACCGCCAAGATCGGCCTCACCAGTCTGCTGGGCTCCCTGCACATCGAGCTGGCACCACCTGTCGACGCGCCGCCACAAGGCCGTCTGCACGACGGGTCGCTCATCCCGTTGTCCCGCGGTGCCGCCTACCCGAGCACCGAACAGACGCTCGCCGCGCTCTCGATGGTCCTCAACGGCGGCGGCCTCGGTCAGGTCCAGGACATCACCGAAGCGTTCAGCACGGCGTTCCGGGGGCGCGAGCAGGATCTGCGCGGGTTGATCGGCGAACTGGACACGTTCACCGCCAATCTCAACGACCAGACCGGGGACATGATCGCTGCCACAGAGCAACTCAACGGGTTGGCCGCGAAGTTTGCCGCCCAGCAGCCGGTGCTCGATCACGCACTGGCGACCATCCCCGATGCGCTGGCGGTGCTGAACAAGGAGCGTGACAATCTGGTCGAAGCCGCCGACCAACTCGGCAAGTTCGCCGCGCTGACCACCGAGACCGTGAATCAATCCAGGGACAATCTGGTCAAGGAGCTCAAAGATGTTGGACCGGTGCTGGAATCGCTGGCCAACGCCGGTCCCAGTCTCACCCGCGCGCTGAGCTACATCGCCACCTTCCCGTTCCCCAACGAGACCATCGAGAAGTGGCAGCGCGGAGACTACGCGAACTTGACGGCCATCGTCGACCTCACCCTGAGTCGTCTCGATGCCGGGCTGTTCACGGGAACACGTTGGGAGGGCAACCTCACTGAACTGGAAATGCAGTGGGGGCGCACCATCGGCCAGTTCCCGAGTCCATACACGGCGGGCAATCCGCTTGTCGCGCCCTACCATTGGGATCAGGGACCCTAGATGCGACTCAACGGACGGATGAAGTTCCAGCTGGCGTTGTTCATGGTGATCGCGCTCGTCGCGGTGTCGCTGATGGGCCTACATTTCATGAAATTGCCGGCGATGTTGTTCGGTGTCGGCCGCTATACGGTCAGCATGGAGCTCCCCACGACTGGCGGGCTCTACAGCGGTGGCAACGTCACCTACCGGGGCACCGAGGTCGGGCGCGTGGAATCGGTGGGTCTGACCCAAACCGGAGTGCAGGCCGTGCTGTCACTGAAGTCGGGTATCGACATTCCGTCTGACCTGAAAGCTGAGGTCCACAGCCAGTCGGCCATCGGTGAGCAGTACGTCGCGTTGGTTCCCCGCGCCGATGCCCGGCCATTACGCGACGGTGACGTCATCCCACTGGCAGACACATCGGTCCCACCCGATATCAACTCACTGCTGACCGCGGCCAACGCCGGGCTGCAGGCGATCCCGCACGACAACCTCAAGACAGTCATCGACGAGTCCTACACCGCGGTCGGCGGTCTCGGCCCTGAGCTGTCGAGGATCGTGAAAGGCACGTCGGATCTGGCGATCGACGCGAGGGCGAATCTCGACCCGCTGATCGCGCTGATCGATCAGGCGCAGCCGGTGCTCAATTCGCAGACGAACACCTCGGATGCCATCTCCGCGTGGGCTTCCCACACGGCGACGGTGACCGGTCAGCTGACGTCACACGATCAGGACGTCGCGGACCTCATCACCAAGGGCGGACCCGCCGCGGACGAAGTGCGGCAGCTCTTCGACCGGGTCGCACCGACGCTTCCGGTGTTCATGGCGAATCTGGTCAGCATCAGCCAGGTCGCGGTGACCTACCGCGACAGCATCGAAGAGTTGCTGGTGTTGTTCCCGCAGGCCATCTCGGGCAACCAGGCCGGGCTGGTGGCGAATGCGAACACCCGGCAGGCCTACCGCGGCCAGTACCTGAGCTTCAACCTCAACATCAACCTGCCGCCCCCGTGCACGACCGGCTTCTTGCCGGCCCAGCAGCAGCGGGTACCGACCGATGTCGACGTCCCCGAGCGAGCCGTGCCGGGTGATCTGTACTGCCGGGTGCCTCAGGACTCGCAGCTCAATGTGCGTGGTGCGCGCAATCTTCCGTGCGAAACAGTGCCTGGCAAGCGGGCTCCGACGGTCGCGATGTGCGAGAGCGACGAGAGCTATGTGCCCCTCAACGACGGGTTCAACTGGAAGGGTGACCCCAACGCCACGCTCTCGGGACAAGCGATCCCCCAATCACCTCCCGGAGCCCCGCCGCCAGCGGCCGTGCCCCCGCCCGCTGCTGCGCCGGCGCTCCTACCGGTCGCCGCGGTGCCGTATGACCCTGCCACCGGCGGCTATGTCGGCCCGGACGGGAAGCAGTACACCCAGTCGAATCTTGCCGGCGGCGCCAAAGCGCCGAGCTGGCAAGACATGTTGCTGCCACCGAGGGGCCAGTGAGCTGGCCGCGCCGAACTACGGAAAGTGCCGCAGAAACCCTTGGGCGGTGTCCAGTAGCGCGCGACGCAGTTCCGTGTCGGGCACCTCGGAATACTTGGGATCGGCTGCGGTCCAGAAGAGCCCGGAGGCCAGGAATGAGGTGGCTACTCGGGTGGTCAGATCGGGATTCGGCCCATTCATCAGGGCGTCCATCTTGTCGGCGTTCTCCACGAAAGCGGAGTCGGACCGCAGGTGGGCCTCGACTGCGCGATCCCCGCAGAACACCGCAGACAACCGCCGGTTCCGGACGGCGAGTTCGACCATGCCGCTGACGGTGACATCGCGTCGTGCCTCTACTGACGGGATTGCCTCGGCGATGGTCACCAGGCGGGCGATGTCTTCGATGACCGGGCGAATAACCGCGTCGATGATGTCCTCTTTGGAGTGGAACTGGTAGTAAACGGACGCCTTCTTCACTCCGAGGCGGTTGGCGATCATCTGAAGCGAGGTGCCGTCTACGCCGAATTCAGCGAACAAGCCGATCGCGGCCTCGAGGACCCGCTCACGAGCGGACCCACGAGAAAGTACTGCTCTTGTCATGCGTCCGTCCTTCCTCGTCCCCAGGCCGGCGTTGGCGGCTCACATTACCGACCCTGAGTGGGCCGGGACACATAACTGCCGAACGACTTGCGTAAAAACTGCTCGCTGGATAGCTTGACTCTGCCGATCGGCAGAGTCAAATGTAACTTGCTGTGAGATTTTGCCGGACTGAATGAAGGGCCAACGGAGCAGAGGTGTCGGGGCAGTGAAGTATCTCAAGAAGGTCTGGATCCCACTGCTCGTGGTGGTCGTCGTGGCGGTCGGCAGCTTCACCGTGATGCGGATCAAGACGTTTTTCGGGGCGCCGGATCCGGCGAGTCAGTCCAGTAAGCCCGCTGATGACACCAAGCCGTTCAATCCGAAGGTGGTCAAGTACGAGGTGTGGGGTAATGGGACGTACGCCGATATCAACTATCTGGACCTTGATGCTCAGC
>NZ_JACKTY010000048.1:93060-96209 GCF_025822605.1 Mycolicibacterium komossense
ACAGCACCGATGTGAGCTGTCGGGTCACTGTCGATGACGTGGTCAAAGACGAACGATCCTCTTCCGGCGTGACCGCCCAGACCTTCTGCTTGGTGAAATCAGCATGAGCACACCCAATGAGCCGATCACAGACGCGATTCCGACCGCGCGGCACAGCGCGCCAAAGACGAATCATCACGGCGGTATCGCGATGTGGATCCGGCGCCTGGCGATCCCGATCATCCTGGCCTGGATCGTCATCATCGCCCTACTGAATGTCGTCGTGCCGCAGCTCGAAGTGGTCGGGCAGATGCGCTCGGTCTCGATGAGCCCGGAAGATGCCCCGTCGACGATCGCGATGAAGGAAGTCGGGCACGTCTTCGACGAGTTCAAGTCGAACAGTTCGGTGATGGTGGTGCTCGAGGGCGAGCAGCCCCTGGGCGACGCGGCCCACCAGTACTACGACGGCCTCGTCCAGAAGCTCGAAGCCGACACCAAACACGTCGAGCATGTGCAGGACTTCTGGGGCGACACCCTGACCGCATCCGGGGCGCAGAGCCCGGACGGCAAGGCCTCCTACGTTCAGGTGTACCTGGCCGGTAACCAGGGCGAGGCGCTCGCCAATGAGTCCGTCGAGGCTGTCCAGAAGATCGTCGAAGAGGACCAGCCGCCGGCCGGGCTCAAGGCGTATGTGACCGGTCCGGCCGCGATGTCGGCGGACCAGCAGCTGGCCGGTGACCGCAGCATGCGGATGATCGAGGCCCTGACCTTCACGGTGATCATTGTCATGCTGCTGTTGGTGTACCGGTCTATCGTCACGGTGCTCATCGTGCTGGCCATGGTGGTGCTCGAGCTGGCCTCCGCCCGAGGCATCGTCGCTTTCCTGGGCTTCCACAACATCATTGGGCTCTCGACCTTCGCCACCAACCTCCTGGTGACGTTGGCGATCGCCGCGGCGACGGACTACGCCATCTTCCTGATAGGTCGATATCAAGAAGCTCGTGGCAACGGTGAGGACAAAGAGACCGCGTACTACACGATGTTTCACGGCACGGCGCACGTCGTCCTTGGCTCCGGCCTGACGATCGCCGGCGCCACCCTCTGCCTGCACTTCACCAACCTGCCGTACTTCCAGACCCTGGGCATTCCACTGGCCATCGGCATGGTCACCGTGGTGCTGGTGGCGCTCACGCTGGGCCCGGCCATCGTCACCATTGCGGGCCGCTTCGGATTGCTCGAACCCAAGCGGGCCATGAAGACCCGCGGCTGGCGCAAACGTTGGCCCGGGCCTATCCTGGTTGCGACGATCGCGCTGGCTCTGGTCGGGCTGCTGACCCTGCCCGGCTACCGGACCAACTACAACGACCGCAACTACCTGCCGAAGGATCTGCCCGCCCAGCAGGGATACCAGGCCGCGGACCGGCATTTCTCGCCGGCCCGGATGAATCCGGAACTGCTGCTGATCGAGACCGATCACGATCTCCGCAACTCGGCGGACTTCCTGGTGATCGACAAGATCGCCAAGGCAGTGTTCAAAGTGCCGGGAATCTCACGCGTGCAGGCGATTACGCGTCCGCAGGGCACGCCGATCGAGCACACGTCGATCCCATGCAGAGCACGACGCAGAAGATGAACGAGAAGTACAACCAGGACATGACGGCCAACATGCTCAAACAGGCCGATGACATGCAGAACACCATCGACACCATGACCAAGATGTCCTCGTTGACGGCGCAGATGGCCGATGTCACGCACAACATGGTCGCCCAGATGAAAGGCATGGTCGTCGACATCCAGCAGTTGCGTGACAACATCGCCAACTTCGACGACTTCTTCCGGCCACTGCGGAACTACTTCTATTGGGAACCACACTGTTTCAACATCCCGGTGTGTTACTCGATCCGTTCGGTCTTCGACACCCTTGACGGTATCGACGTCATGACCGACGACATCCAGGCGTTGATGCCGCAGATGGAGAAGCTCGATGTGTTGATGCCGCAGATGGTGGCCTTGATGCCCGGGATGATCGACACGATGAAGAGCATGAAGACGATGATGCTCACGATGTATGCCACCCAGAAGGGCATGCAGGATCAGCAGACCGCGGGGTCGGAGAACGCCACCGCCATGGGCCAGGCGTTCGATGCGGCCCAGAACGACGACTCCTTCTACCTGCCGCCGGAGACGTTCGACAACCCCGACTTCAAACGCGGCATCAAGCAGTTCATCTCACCCGACGGCAAGGCAGTGCGGTTCATCATCAGCCACGACGGTGATCCGATGACGCCGGAGGGCATCGCCCATATCGACGCGATCAAGAAAGCGGCGAAGGAAGCGATCAAGGGCACCCCGCTGGAAGGGTCGAAGATCTTCCTCGGCGGCACCGCGGCCACGTTCAAGGACATGCATGACGGGGCCAACTACGACCTGCTGATCGCCGGAATCGCCTCGCTGTGCCTGATTTTCATCATCATGCTGATCATCACCAGAAGCGTGGTTGCCTCGGCGGTGATCGTGGGCACGGTGGTGTTGTCGCTGGGCGCGTCGTTCGGGTTGTCGGTACTGATCTGGCAGCACATCGTCGGTATCGAGCTGCACTGGATGGTGCTACCGATGGCGGTGATCATCCTGTTGGCCGTCGGTGCGGACTACAACCTGCTACTGGTCTCGCGGTTCAAGGAGGAGATTCACGCCGGCCTCAACACCGGGATAATCCGCTCGATGGGCGGCACCGGTTCGGTCGTGACCTCTGCTGGTCTGGTGTTCGCGTTCACCATGATGTCCATGGCGGTCAGTGAGCTCACCGTCATCGGTCAGGTCGGCACCACCATCGGTCTTGGCCTACTGTTCGACACCCTGGTCATCCGATCCTTCATGACACCGGCCATCGCTGCGATGATGGGCAAGTGGTTCTGGTGGCCGCAGCGCGTGCGGCAGCGGCCCGTTGCCGAACCGTGGCCCTCGGTGCCACCGAAAGAGGAGGTGCACGCGTGATCGGGAAAATCTCCGCACGGCGGTCGATCACGTTGGTGGCCTTGGTATCTGCGATGTTGGCCGCCGCCGTGCCGGTGGCTGCGCAGGCTGATCCTGATACGGATTTCGCCAATGATCTGCACAGCTTCGGGATTTACGGTCCGCGTGACTACAACGCCTGGATCGGCAAGATCGCC
>NZ_JACKTY010000049.1:0-409694 GCF_025822605.1 Mycolicibacterium komossense
TCCTGATCGACACGACGAACACGGGGTGGATACTTTTATCTGGCCAAAACTGGATACCTCGACTTGGCCACCAGTGGATACCTTTTCATGGCCACGGACAGCAGGTACTGCAGTTGCCGTAAGCGATGAGTTGATCAAATCCTTGTAGGTCCCGAAATCCTGTGGCGCCGAATTTTCCTTCGCCCACTCGTTGTATTCAGTGAATGACCGCACGTAAGGCGTCGGGTGGTCATCGTCTGCGGGAGCCAACAGTCCGTTCCCAATGTCCGCTTGCTGGACCGTCACGCCGCGGTTGATGAATGCGTTGAGTACGTCGCTGCCGGCGTCCCCCTCATTGAGATGAGGCATGTTGTGCGGTTGCCACTCGCCCTTGGGCTGGTCGCCGAGGAGAGCTTCCTCGAATGTCTTTGAGACTAGGTCGGTTCCAGGAGTGCCTGCGGCATCTGCGATGCCGAAAGCCTTCCTCGACCGTCTTGCGCGCATCTTCGGGAGAGGTGATCGAATCCGTGCCCAGAGCATCGGCCATGTCGGAGATCGCGCCATTGACTGCTGTGGCGAGATTCTGGTCGGTCGAATCCGCCTTCCGCAGGAGATCGACTATGGCGTCATGAACGATGCTCATGTGGTGCTCGATCTCCGCCTGTTCATCGGGATCGGTGGAGTGGGGAGGGTGCAACATTCCCGAGGCGGAATCGATGGTGATCCCCCACCGATCGGCCATGTGCTGAATCCGGGCTCCACTCCGCCTTGATGGACTCCACCTGGGAAGCCGCGCCACGGACGGTCTTGGCGGCTTGGTCGCATTCGTCGGCGTGCTGCACCATGCTGGCGCTGATCTTCTGGGCCATTTGCATGGCGGCTTCGCGTGAGTAACCCTGCCATTCCAAGCCAAGGATGGTCGCGGCTTGATTGTGTGCCGCCTCGCGGGTGTCGTTCGCACGCTTGGTAGCCGCATCGGCTACCGCTCGGATGGATCCTGGGTCCCACCGTTCCAGGTCCGCCAATCCAATCCCCACAGGCAGCGAATTTACCTGAGTGTTCGCTGCGCGCCAGTCACCTTTTCGCCGGTGCTGACGTTGCCGAGGGTTCCGCCGACCGTCGCCTCATTGAGCTTTTTGCGGAACTTCTCGATGGCCTCCACCCGGGCGGTAACACCGCCGTCGATCTGCACCAGATCGCCGACGCGCAGCGATCCGCTCTGGACCCGACCAGTTGCGACGCCCCCGACCTTTGATAGCGAACACGTCCTCCGCTGTCATGCTGAACATGTCAGGCGGCGTTACTCGTCACCTTGGCGCACAACAGAGTGCTCAACGGAACGCTGAACAGCAGCAGCGCCAACGTCGGATCGTCAGCGGCCACATCGGGCAGGCGGGTCACGACGGCCGCCGCGGCGGCCACCAGTAACAGCTGCGCCGACACCGTGAGTACGACGCCACTGTGCTCGTTCCGGTCCAGCGCTGCCGGTGGCATCGCCCACAGTAAGGCGAACAGTGCAGCTGTGACGGCGATGACCGGCGTGAGCGGAGTGGCAATGAGACTCGGTAGCCATGACGTGCCGCTGACGATCAGCAATGGGACCAACACCAGCCGATTGATCATCTCGGCCGAGAAGTATCTTCTGCCGAAAAGTGCTGCGATACAGCCGACTACGGTCAGGCAGATGGCTACTTGGGGGGCTTTGGCCCAGAAAGCCCGGGGCCAGTCCATGCCTGCCTGTTGGCCCATCACACCGATGTACACCGGCATCAGGAACAACAGGCTCACCCTGGCGACGGCCCTCCCGACCGTGCCGCTCCAGCGCGCCGATACGGCGATGGGAATCAAGGCAGCCATTGCTGCCCATGCGATTACCAGACCGAGTTCAGCGGGCACCGGCACGATATCGTGCAACGGCCCGATGACGGCGCTCGCGATGAGGTTCACGACCATGGCGACGGCGATCACGATATGCCCCGAGAGCGCACTGACCCCCACTGCCAAAGTCGTTGCCACGTCGCCGCGTTGCTCCAGAGGAGACCGGAACGAACGTCTCGTCACATGCGTGATGGCGAGGGCGACCACGATGGCGTGTGGCCAGGTCCACAGGTCGCCGAGGCCCCAGTAGTCGTCAAGGAACCCCGACGAGATCCCGCCGATCCCAGACACTTCGAGAGCAATGACTCCTACCGCGGCGGCGCAGAGCAGCGCGGTCGCCCACCACCCGCCACGATGTTCGGAGATTCGATGCGCGACCGCCGATCGCGAATGTGCCGCCAACGCAACGCCACCGGTCGACATTGCCGCCACGAACGCCAGGGCGATACCGGGAACGTAAGTCTGGGTGGAGATGTCGGCGATCAACATCTTGAGCAGTTCGGGTTCGGGAATCGGCGGGTCGGCGCGCAGAGCCCGTCCGAACCGGAGATTCGCGTAGATGGCCGGGATCCACGGCGCCGCAACCAATACGGCCAGTAGCAGGGCCAGCCACGGAGCGGGGGGCCGATGCCGCACATGGACAAACGCGATCACGATCGCCGTGGCTGCGAACCACGCGGCAGCGGCGGGAATCGCCATCCACGAACGGTCGATCGCCAGCACGAGGAGCGGGATCAGGGGAGTCGCGACACCCGCACACCACGCCAGGAGCACGTGGTGTCGAGGGTGGTCCACGCCGGTGGAAGTCACGACGTAGCCGGTGGCCGCCGCACCCGAGCCCACGGCGATGCCGGCCAGCAGCGGCCAGATCGGCGAGTAGTTGAAGGGCAACTGACCGTCGTAGAGGCTGCCTTCCACCGGTGTGAACACACCCGGGATGAAGCCGAAGGCCAGCATGATCGCCGCGCCGATCCAGGCTAGGAGAGCGAGTGGGAGTAAGGGGGCCCAGAGATGGCCCGGACGCAGGCGGGTCGGGCGCCGGCGTGCGTCCTCCCATAAGCGCTGCAGCGGAGACTCTCGGCTGTCGGTGAGTGGCGATTGCACCTCGACAGGGTTGTCGGACGTGCTTGGAAAATTCTTGAAAATTCTTGAATCGGCTGTTCAGGCCCCCTCAGGGTGGCGCATCTCATACGTCAGATTTTTGATTTACATGCAGTTAACAAGGACCATAGAGGGGGTCTACCAAGGAGTGAGAGAAAAAAATGTCCATCACGCAGTACCGCGCCACCATCAAGCGAGCACGGGAGCGGCGCCGTCTTTACGCCCGTATCGGCAGCCTCCCCGACTCCACCTTCCGCAAGGAATTGTTGGCCATTGCCCAACGCCACGAGGGTGAGAATCGCTGACGCGAGGCGTACTCGCACAAGAGCCGGTGACCCGCGAGGTTGCCGGCTCTGTTGTTTCTGGGAGGAACAACCTCGAACAGGCCGTGCGCGAGCGAGCGTCCGAGGGGCTGCTCGACGACCACCCGCCGGTCGTCACCACACGGATGCCCACGTTTGGCCGCGTTCGACGGAACAGCGTTCAAATCCGCTCCCACTGAGCATCGTTGAGTAATCGATCCCGCGGAGCTGGAGTCACCCCCAATGCATCGCATCAAACCCGCGGCCGTGGGGGAGACACGTCAAGATCGCCACGCGCTTCTGCGTAGCAGTACTCGAGTTGTCAGCTCAGTAAGAGGATCGGCACGAATACGGCTTCGAACGCGACAACCCCGAGGCACGCATAGAACGCGCCACGGGCCACATACCAATGGTTCTTGAATGGGAACACCCAGGCTAAACCTGCGGGAAACAGCGGGGCAAGCGGCCATAAGAATCCGAAGTCAGAATGACCGATGCGAAGCCGACGAACAGTTCGGTCAGCAATGCAATCGGATGCTGTTCCTCGCGACCTGAGACTTCGGGGGTGTACCCACGGTCGTCACCCTCTCTAGGAGATCGCTTGGGTCACAAGGCCAGGCGGCCAAACGGCGATCACGGGCGCCGCACCGGTAGGTGGGGCGAGGACCAAGCCAATTCCGAAGGTGCGATTGGACGTACTAGTTGTTGCGGGTCATGACGTTGCTTACGGGCCTCCGGGGATGCTTCTTTATCGAGGCGCGAACGTTGTGATCGCGGTCAGCGCGGCTGAGTGGGCGGTGTGCACCAGGCTTTCCGAACACGCCGGGTCGGTTCGGGATGAGCTCGGTGCGTGGGCATGAAAACCGGCCCGCATTCGGGTCCGCGGTATCAGACCGAGCGGGTGTTGGGGTTGTGGGGAGTCTTTGGCGATGCGGCCGTGAGGCTCCCGAGAAAGTTGAGTGCTTCCTCTGAGGTGCTACCCGGAGTGGCGGTGTAAATGACAAGCAAGTGATCGGCGGCGTCGGGGAGTTGAAATGTTTCGTATCGCAGGTCGATATCGCCCAGGTCTGGGTGGTGGAATCGTTTGGGGCCGTGCGTCTTTTGATGGACGTGGTGAGATGCCCAGAGGGTGCGGAAGCTGGGGCTGCTCAGTGAGAGTTCGCCAACGAGTTGGACGAGTTCGGGATCGCGTGGGTGACGTCCGGCTGCCATACGCAACATCCCCACCGTGGTGCGGGCTGCGTCGTCCCAATCGGGGTGCACAACTTTGGACTGGGGGTTCAGAAAGATCTGGCGTCCCATATTGCGTTCTTGGACAGCAAGGTTAGGGAAATCGGCGATCAGGGCCGCCGCTAGGTGATTCCACGCCAACACGTCGTTTCGGTCGTTCATGATCATCGCGGGTGTGGTTGGGATTGCTTCGACCATCTGGCGGAGCGGGTCGCGCAGCGTGCGCGGGTGGTCAGCGATCACTCGGGTGGGCCTGCGTCGGACCGGCCTTGCCAAGTCGTAGAGGTGGGCGCGTTCGGCGGATCCGAGAAGCAGCGCTCGACAGAGCGCGTCGAGTACTTCGTCGGAGGGTCGGTCGGCACGTCCCTGTTCCAGTCGTACGTAATAGTCGGTGCTCAAGCCGACCAATTCGGCGACTTCTTCGCGCCGTAGTCCGGGAACTCTGCGTCTGCTGGTCGACGTGCGGCCGACATCGGCGGGAGAAACCAGGGCACGGCGCGCGCGTAGGTAGCCGCCGAGGGTCGTGCTGGTCGCGTGCGTGTCGGACATCGAATTCAGTATGACCGCGACACCGCGGCTGGGGTGTTCTGAAGGTGGTCCTGTCATACCCAGGGAATCACCGTCTCTTCATCCGAGGATCCCCGGCGCTGACGATCGACACCATGTCCTCTTCACGAGCGGGTACTGCCCGCACCGCTGATATCCCGACCCAGGAGCCAGCTCCGATGACCGACCAGGCCGGAAACGGATTTTGGCCAATGATGGTGGCGATCGCGCTAGCCAGCATGCTGCTGCCCTTCTCGATCACCGGGGCGGCGATGGCATTGCCCACCATGGCGGCGAATCTGGGCGCACCCGTCAGTTCCGGACAGTGGGTGCTCAACGGCTTCAACATCACCTTCGCCGCCCTACCCCTGGCCTTTGGGAGCCTTGCAGATCGGTGGGGAAGGCGACGCATCCTGTTGTCGGGCATCACCATGGTCGGGCTGATGTCCTTGGTGGTGGCGGTGGCCCCGTCAATGGCTGTGGTCGTTGCTGCGCGCGTCATCCAAGGAGCCGGGGCCGCGTCGGTCTTGGCGTCGGGGGCCGCGGTCTTGGCGCACGCCACCACCGGGCGCCGCCGACACCTCGCCTTCGGCATCCTCGGGGCATCGTTTGGCTCAGGTCTGGCCATTGGCCCGCTAGCCGCCGGTGCACTGGTGCAGTCCGCCGGCTGGCGGTCGGTGTTCTTCCTGTTGGCTGCGATCTCCCTACCCGCACTGCTGTGCGGGACGCGGGCACCGGAATCTAGCAATCCCGATCAGCCCGCATTCGACGTGGCCGGGCTGGTGCTTTTCACGGCGGGGCTGACGTGTCTTTCCTTTGCGTTCGTCGCAGCGAGTACCACCGGCTGGGCCGCGGCGGGCACGCTGTTCTTACTGGCAGGCGCGGTGGCCTTGATAGCCCTGTTCGCGGTGGTGGAACTTCACATGGCAGAGCGGGCGATGTTCGATGTCCGACTCTTCCGCAAACCCGAGTTCGTTGCCGTGATTTTTCAACCCTTCACTGTCTCTTTGGGGTTCGTGGTCCTGTTGGTCTACCTCACCATTTATCTTCAAGGCGTTGCCGGGCACACCACGGTGGCCAGCGGCCTGCTGCTGCTCCCGATGACTGCGCCGGTACTGGTCCTACCCCTGATCGCCAGCAACCTAGCCGCTCGGACGTCGGTCAGGATGGTCTTGACCGGAGCCTCCGTTCTCATCGTGATCGGTGCCCTGCTGTTGATGACACTGCGTAGCGACGGATCATGGCTGATGCTTGCGTTGCCGCTGTTGCCGTTCGGTGCGGGCGTGGGCCTGGCGTTTGGGGTCATGGACAACGCTGCCGTCAGCACCGTCCCTGTCAGCAACGCCGGGGCGGCGGCAGGGATCTTCAACACCATGCGCGTCACCGGGGAGTCCGTCGCGATCGCCGCCGCCGCGGCGGTCCTGACCACCCTGACTGCCCGAGACCTGAGCAGCCACGGCGTCGCCGCAGACTACGCTTCAGCACTGGCCGGGCAAGCGATCCAAGGACACCTTGACCCCGCCCATTCAGCTGCCTTGACCGAAGGCATCACCAATGCCTTCCACACCATCGGGCTGGCGCTTGCCGCCCTGTCGGCCGTCGGTGCGGTCCTGACATTCTTCGCCCTGGCACCCCACAGAGCCCAATCTCGAGGCAGCGACCACCACACGTCCACGACCGGAGCCACTCGATGACTCACCGCAACGCCCCATTGTCCGTTGAGGGCCGACGCCGTCTCGTCGCTCGCTGTCAGACGCGTCCGATCGCCCACGTGGCCGCCGAGATGGGGATCTCCCGGGCGTGTGCCTCGAAGTGGGTCAACCGGTTCGTCAGTTCGGCGAGATGGGCTTGGAAGACCGTTCGTCCACTCCGCGATGTCAACCCGCCGCGACTGCTGCGCAGACAATCACCGTGATCGAGACGATGCGCCGCACGCGGAAGTGGTCGGCGACCCGGATCGCCTTCGAACTCAACGCTCAAGGCGTAGCGATCAGCCGCCGCACCGTATCTCGGCACCTGGTCGCGCTCGGGCTAAACCGGCGACGGTTCATCGACCCCAACGGGGAGCCGAATCGTGCGCCACGTCCCATCACCGCACGCCGACCCGGCCACATGGTTCACGTTGACGTGAAGAAGGTCGGCCGCATCCCCGACGGCGGCGGCTGGAGGGTGCACGGAAAGGGCAGCCCACACGCCAAAGCCGTCGCCCGAACCACCGCCGCGGGCGCCCGAGCCGGCTACGTCTATCTGCACTCCGCCATCGACGGCTATGCGCGGTTGGCCTACACCGAAGCACTACCCGACGAAAAAGCCATCACCGCAATCGGTTTCATGCACCGCGCTCGCGTATGGTTTGCCGCCCACGGCATCGACCGGATCGAACGGATCGTCACCGACAACGGCGCCTGCTACCGAGCCAAGGATTTCGCTCACGTCCTTCACGGGGCACGTCATCAGCGAATCGCGCCCTACACCCCGCGGCACAACGGCAAAGTAGAGCGCTACAACCGCATCCTGGCAGAAGAGTTCCTCTATGCCCGCACTTGGACCTCAGAAGCCCAACGCGCCGACGCCCTGAAGATCTGGAACATCCACTTCAACTACCACCGACCACACTCCGCCACCGACGGTCAGCCACCGGCATCACGACTCACTCACGGTGTCACCAACGTCATGGCCTCATACAACTAGTACTGCGGCGGTTCATGGATGCCCCCACGATCATCACGATCACTATGGCAACACAGATCGCGGTGATCGCCGTCGCAGAAGCCTTCGAGACCAAGATTGCTCTCGCAGCCAGCCCCCAGAAAACTCCGCCGACCACCGCACCGACCAAGGTGGCTCTTTGCCAGTCGGCGACCGGACGTGTCATGTCAGCCGCGGAGTTGTTTGCGCGGTTGTCGAGCCGGTAGCTACTGCGCGATTCGATCCCGCATCCCACGTGTCCAGATCGACCAACGAGATCCCCCACAGCCGGCCAACGTACGGCACTCACATGCGAGACGTATTCACTGCACGCGGGATTGACATCAGGGGCCTGATTCGGCACCGGCCGCAGCCCTGGTGTCAATCTCGGCACTGGCGCGGGCTGCCATCACAGCTGCGGCGGTTTACAACCTCGAACAGGGCGCCAAGCGGATGGCAAAACGGCGCTTATCGCGCGGTCGTCGACGGTTGGCCGGCGCAGCCAGTCCGTCCGTAAACCGCGCGCGCCGAAGCTTCTGCGCCGTTAACGTGGTGCCGTGGACTGGGAATTCGACGCCGAGGTGTTCCAGTGGCGTGGCCCCGCACCGTACTTTTTCGTCGCCGCGCCCGCGCATGTCGATGACTTCCTGCACGCTCATCTCGGCGAGCTGACATACGGCTGGGGTGGCATCCCTGCGCAAGTCCGCATCGGCGCCACCGAGGTCACGACATCACTGATGCCGAAGGACGGCGTGTACCTGATACCGCTGAAGGTGGCGCTGCGCCGTTCTGAAGGGATCGACGACGGCGATCACGTGCGGGTGCGGCTCCACGTCGGCCGTCGGAACGTCGGTGGTCAATCTGAAAGTGCGTCGATGACCACATTTGTCATCGATGCACAGGTGGCCATCCACCTCGCCACTGGCGAAGCGACCATTTCGCCGCAGTACAGCCTGACGGCTCCCACGCTGCTGCGCTCGCAGACGCTCGCCCTGGTGTACGAATCTGTCCGCCGCGGCGAGATCGACGAAGGGGTCGGCCGGAAAATCCTCGACGATGTTCGCGGTCTACGGATCCGGTATCTCGGCGACAGATCGCTGGAGGACCATGCTTGGCGACTAGCCGTCAAACTGAACTGGCCCGACATCCACCGGGCCGAGTACATCGCACTGACCCAACTCCAGGCCGACGCACTGGTTACCTTGGATGACGAATTCGCTTTCACGGCAAGTGCATTCGTCAAGATCGCATCCCTGGCCGACATCCTGCGTCCCTGGGGCGGGGGACAGATGGCCCGACCCAATCCGGACGATCCGGGGCCACCGCCGTAGGGTGCTGGGCCGTCGTCGAGGTGTGCGGAGTCGTGGCGGTCCGGGCCTCAAAGCGGTCACGTCAACTCCCGTTTCACGCCCGCACCGCCTGTGGGCCACGCGGCGGCGCGGCTCGCATTGCCTATCACCGGTAAGCGACCTACCCTACCGTTATACGGAATATTTCGTCCGCTACTGGGCGTCGCTGCACCCGCGCCGACGCAACTGCTGTACCTCGTGAGTGGAGAAGAACGTGGCGCTATCTGGCGTGTTCGCCGTTGTCGGAGCAACCGGACAGCAAGGCGGCGCTACCGCGCGGGCCCTCCTGGACGCCGGGGCGACGGTACGGGCGCTGGTCCGCGACCCGGAGAGACCGGCCGCGCAGTCCCTCGCAGCCGCCGGAGCCCAGCTGGCCGTTGCCGATTTCGACGACCCGGCGAGCCTCCGGACGGCCTTCGACGGGGCTGCGCGGGTGTTCGCAATGACCACGATGACTTCGGGCCGAGGCACGACCGGTGAGATCAACGACGGCATCCTCATCGCAGATGCGGCCAAGTCCGCCGGTGTCGAGCATCTCGTGTACAGCTCGGTGGGTGGCGCGGAGCGACACACCGGAATCCCGCACTTCGAGAGCAAACGCCGCGTCGAGGAACACATCGAAAGTCTTGGATTGCCGGCCACATTCGTGCGGCCGACGTTCTTCTACGACAACCTGCGCAGCCAGTCGTCGGTGCCCGAGGACGGCGTCACCGTCGTGCGCCTGCCGATGCCCGACGGCGTTCCACTGCAAATGGTGGCCGTCGACGACATCGGCGCAGTCGCGGCTGCCGTGCTCATCGCGCCGTCCCGGGTACCCACCGGGGCGGTAGAGATCGCCGGCGACGAGTTGACGGGCTCCCAAATCGCCGACGTCTTCGGACGCCAAGCGGGACTGCCCGCACGGTTTGAAGCGTTGCCGCCCACGGCCTCCGGCGACGACGACCTGCAGGCAATGTTCACGTGGTTCGCCACACCCCCGTCCTATCAAGCAGATCGTGCGCTGACCGCTGAACTCGACCCGCAATTGCAAACATTCGAACAATGGCTGGATGGGCACTGGGGGCCGTAAACGGCCCGAGCGGATCCGAGACGCTCCTGAGTCGTCGGCGCAACCTTATTGCGGATAGCCATGTTTCGGGTGTTGCACCGGTACGCGCGATGTCAGTTCGGGGACTCTACGCGCTACCAGCTGACCTGCGACGAGTGGCGTCTAATTGCGCAAACTCGGGGGCATATCAGGTGTTCACGGCGCGGTTATTGCACGGCGGCGGGGTGGTTGAACGAGACCGCACCTCACGCGAGTTCTCAGTGGTAGCACCGCGTAACGCCGCAAACCGGATGCGCAGACCTGCAACCAGCGCCTCGATTCCGACCTGAAACGCTATGTCTGCTGGAGCGCTATCGGTCAACGCTTCCTCGCGGGCCCGGTACGCGGAGGTGAAGGCCGGGACCTCTTCCTCTGCACCTATCGGGTCGAACATGTCGCCGGGTGCGACAGCGTCGAGAGCGGAGCCGAGGATGAACGACTCGACGGCCACGATCGTCTGCAGCACCTCCGACTCAGGCCAGCCGGCATCGACCATGGCGGAGACCACGGTCTCGTACATCCGCATCGTGCGCTTGGCGCCCTTGACCGGCAGCGTGGCGAGCATCGCGATGGTCGGCGGATGCCTGGCAAAAGCGAACCGGTATGAGTGTGCCCAGTGCAACATCGCGTGGTCCCAAGGCTCGGTCGCGAACGCGCTGACGTCGATGCGGTCGCTGATGAGCTCGCGGATGCCCGCGATGACCTCGTCCTTGCCGTCGACGTGGTTGTAAAGGGCACTGGGTCGCACACGGAGCGCCTTGCCGAGCTCGGCCATCGTGAAGTCCTCGGTCCCTGCCTCATCGAGCAGCCGCAAGGCGGTCGTCGCGATGAGGTCGCGGGTCAGCACGGTGGTGGTCGGACGACCGACCCTGCGGGTCGGCCGTTGCGCCCCTGCTTCGCCCTTCGCCTTCGGCATGGATGTCACCCTAGCGCTCAGAGTGAGATCGAATTCATCGGCGGCTCTTCCCTTCCGGTGCCACAGTGCCCTAACATCTGACGACATTAACGAACGCCGTTCATTTTTAGTGTTGGAATGTTGGAGGTTCAGTTGGGTGCCACCGTTTTCGTCAACGGCACGGTCCTGTCCAGCTATCGCGCAGACGCGCACGAGAGTCGTGCGGTGGCCGTCGATGATGGGCGGATCGTCGGCCTCGATGCGGACGCGCTCGCGCTGCGCGACGCGGCGGACGAGGTGGTTGACCTGGCTGGCGGCGTGCTGGCCCCGGCATTCGGTGATGGGCACGCTCATCCCATACTGGGCGGGCTCGAGAAGCTTGGCCCGCAGGTGCGCGGGTGCAGCACTGTGGCTGAGATCGTCACCTGCGTCAAGGACTGGGCGGACGGGCATCCCGAGCAGGAGTGGATCTACGGCGGCAGCTACGACGCCGCACTCGTCCCCGAGGGCCTGTTCGACGCCCGCTGGCTCGATGACGCCGTGCTCGATCGCCCAGTCGTGCTGCGTGCCTGGGATTACCACACGGTGTGGGTCAACTCCGAGGCGCTACGCCGCGCCGGCATCAACGCCGATACGCCGGAGCCGCCGCTCGGGCGCATCCCTCGCCGCCCAGACGGGACGCCGCTGGGCATCCTTCAGGAGCCCGGCGCCGTTGACCTGCTCCGGCCGGTCGAACCCGGCCGGACGACCGAGGAGCGCGTCGAGGCGATCCGTCTCGCCACAGCCGAATACTCAGCGCTCGGCGTGGCCTGGATCCAGGACGCCTGGGTAGAGCCGGCGGACGTGGACGCCTACCTAATTGCTGCCGAACGCGCCCTACTCTGTGCCCGCGTCAACCTCGCTCTGCGGGCTGACCCGCTGCGATGGCGAGATCAGGTACCCGACTTCATTGACATACGCCGCCGCGTTGAGGAACTCGCCGACCCATTGCTCACCGCCGCCACAGTCAAGATCTTCGTCGACGGGATCGTCGAAAACCGCACAGCCGCGCTGCTCGCGGACTACAACGACGTCGTCGGCGACCGCGGCCTGCCCAACTGGGACGCCACTCAGCTGGCCGAGGCCGCCGTTGTCTTCGACCGCCTTGGCTTCCAGCTGCATCTGCACGCGATCGGTGACGCCGCCTGCCGCACCTCGCTGGACATCTTCGAACATGTGGAGCGGACCAACGGACCCCGCGACCGGCGTCCAGTCATAGCGCACGTGCAGCTGGCCGATCCCGCCGATCTTCCACGCTTTGCGGCGCTCGGCGTCACTGCGAACTTCGAGCCGCTGTGGGCGCAGCTCGACCCGGTCATGGTCGGCCTCACCCTTCCTCGCCTCGGGCCCGAGCGCGAGCAGCTGCAATACCCCATACGTACGCTGCTGGAGACCGCCCACATCTCCTTCGGCAGTGACTGGCCGGTCAGCGACAACGATTGGCGTCCAGGGATCGCTACCGCGGTCACCCGTCAGACCGCAGATCGAGTGCCGGCTGCGGGATGGACTCCCGCACAACGCATCCCGATCACCGAAGCGCTGGAAGCTTACTCCTTCGGCGTTACCCGCCAGGCCTTCGCCGACGCGACCCGCGGCACGTTGCGACCCGGAACCGCGCCCGACCTGGTGTGGCTCGACCACGACCCGCGCCGCCGGGATCCCCACGATATCCGCTCAATCCGGGTGCTCGGCACCTGGGTCGCGGGCACCCGCCGCGCGTAGGAGCGCCCTGCACCAAACCCGCCCCGTCCCCAACCCCTGGAGCCTTCCCATGAATTCACCTGCACCGCGGTTGCGCCGCGAATTCAGCTTGTTCTCCACCTTCTCTCTGGCGTTCGCCTATATGTCGCCAATCGTCGCGGTTTACGGCGTGTTCGCTCTCGCGATGGTGCTGGTAGGACCCAGTTTCTTGTTGGCGCTTCCCGTCGCCCTACTGGGTCAATACCTCGTCTCCCTCGCCCTCGGCGAGGTCGCGTCGAAATACCCGTACGAGGGCAGCCTGTATCAGTGGGCAGGCCGGTTGCTCGGCCCGACATACGGATGGATGACCGGCTGGGTCTACATGTGGACCGTGTTGATCGCCATGGCCACCGTCGCCGTGGGAGGTGCTGGCTACTGGGGATCGGCGTTCGGCATCGACATGTCGAGCCCGGCCAGCCGCATCACCGGCGCGCTCATCATCGTCACGCTTTGCACTGTCGCAAACATGCTCGGCCGCAAGCCACTGCGGATCATGATCGTCGTGAGCATCGTCGCCGAGGTGATCGGATCGATCGGACTCGCTCTGGTTCTGTTGATCTTCTTCCACGTCAACCCTATCTCGGTGATCTTCACCTCAGGTTGGGGGACAGGTGGATTCGCGCTCGCGCTCGCTCTCGCCGGCTGGTCCTTCCTCGGCTTCGAAAGCGCCGGGGCCGTGGCCGAAGAAGTGCAGGACCCGCGACGAAACGTTCCCAAGGCGCTGCGTTACTCGCTCCTCGGCATTGGCGCGATCGTGCTCCTCTCCAGCCTCGCGTTGGTCAGCGCTATCCCCGATTTGGGCGCCGTAAGCTCCGGTGCTGTCGCCGACCCGATCGACGAGACTTTCCGCGCTCACCTTGGACCGGTGGTCACCGCGTTTGCGAATGCGATCTTCGCGCTCGGTTTCACCGCGTGCTGCCTGGGTCTTCAGACGGGCATCTCCCGTGTCCTCTACGCATTCGCGCGCGACCGAGCGTTGCCAGCTTCGCGATGGCTCGGCACCCTGTCCACGCGACAGGGCGTACCCGTGAACGCAATCCTGGTCACCATCGTGCCTGTGGCGATCCTCTTCTTTGTCAGCGGTTCGAACGTCTACAACGTCCTCGTGAGTTACACCATCGGCGGCTGGTACCTGACCTTCCTTATGGTTTTGGTGGCCGCGTTCATCGTTCGGGTGAAACGGCGGTGGCGGCCATCGCTGTTCTCGCTGCGTTCATGGTCGACGCCAATCCTGGTCCTCGCGCTGGCATGGGTCGCGTTTGAGACGGTGAACATCGCGTGGCCCCGCGAGGCGGTCTCGGGCCCCGACGTGGTGCTGCAGTGGGCGGTCGTCATCGTGCTCGCCGCGATCCTGGTCCTCGGGGGCATAGTGCTCTCAATCGTGCGACGACGCATGGAATTCGGCTTGCACGACGCCGATATCGCCGACGAGGACGACGCCGGCCCGCGCTCGTCACAGTCGGGCTCCACCGAGACAAACTCAGGCTCTACCAACACGGAAAGTGCAAAACAGTGACAGTTTTCGAATGGCCGAACATCGACGAAGCGGGGCTGAGCCGCCAACGGTGGCAGCGGGTGCAGACCATGATGGGAGAGCTGATGCTGGACCACCTGGTGCTGGCCGGCCCGGACACTATCCGCTACGCGACCGGCGCGCGCACCTATATCGCCCCTGAAAGCAGCGGATGGTTCGCGCTCGTCATCGACCGTGAGGGTCAGTCAGATCTCTTCGTGCCGTACACAGATGAAGAAGTGCCGCAACCTTTTCCAGGCCTGTCAGTCCGGACGCTGCAAGCGGCGCCGGCGTGGGCGCCGGCTGGTCTACACCCTCAAGCGTGGGCTCGCCGCATCAGTCGGCTACTTACCCTGGGAGGTGCGCGCAGAGTCGGTCTCGAAGGTCTCAGTGGCAACGTCGTTACAGCGCTCGCTGAACTCGCTCCCAATATTGGTTGGCAGCCGGTGGAGCGTGAGCTGTACACGATTCGCCGGGAGAAGCTTCCAGCCGAGATCCGGCTACTCGAGGCGGTGAACGAAGTCAACTCGCGCGCTGTGGAAGCGGCCCTGCAGGCCGGCCAACAAGGAGTACGAGACTACGACTTCCTCGCCGCGGCAGCCGCGTCCCAGCTTCAGGCCGGTGTCGAGGGGTACTCGCATGGCGTGTGCAACGTTCGAAAACTCAGCGGCGACTGGTATCCCGACGGGACGCTGCTACGGCCAGGCGACGCGTTCATGTTCGATATCGGCTGCTACGGCGTTGGCGGCTACGCTTCCGACCTGGCGCGTGTTGGGTTCGTCGGAGAACCTTCCAAAGATGTTCAAAAGGCGTACCGGTGTCTTCTCAATGCGCTCGAACTCGGCGAACAACTAGCGCGCCCAGGCGTGCGAGCATCCAGGCTTCACGTTGAGATCAACAACAACCTGACAAGATACGGATACCCTCCGACGCCGTACTCCATGGGCCATGGGATTGGTCTGCGACTGGCCGAACCGCCTACCATCTATTTGCCCGACTTCCTCGACGAGGACGCGACCCTCCGCATCGGAGATGTCATCGCACTCGAACCAGAGACAACAGTGCAGATTGGTGACCGCAGGGTTGTCCTCAAAATCGAGGACAACTACGTCGTAGAGAAGGATGGATTGCGCAGGCTTTCAAACGCGCCGCGCTAGTCGTCCGGGAGTGGATGCCTTGTTTGTCGAGTAGGCGACGGAATCAACGGGTAGCGGTCGGCCAGATGGTCGGCCGTTACCGTTGGTCGTCACCTGACGGGTTCGTGACCGTCGGATATGGCGGTCCTGCGACAAGTTGCGATGGCCCTTTTGGCCAGGGTGGATCAGAATTCCGGCCTGGTGATGCGCCGTGAGAAGCCCCGCCGGTATGCACACGCCGAGCCCGGCGATTTGGTGCATATCGACATCGAGAAGCTCGGGCGCATCCCCGACGGTGGTGGGCACCGCAAGGTTGGCCGTCAGGCCGGTCGGCGCAATGGGGTGCTCGTATCTGCATCACGCGGTCGATGATCACTCCCCGTTGGCGTACTCAGAGATTCTCGGCGACGAAACCAAAGAGAGCGCCGCGGCCTTCTGGTTGCGGGCGAATGCCTTCTTCACCTCACACTCGGTCACTGTCTCACGAGTGCTCACCGACAACGGATCATGTTACCGCTCACAGTTATTCGCTGAACTCTCGGCTCCGTCACGCACAAGCGGACCCGGCCATGCCGGCCACAGGCCATCGGGAAAGTCGAGCGATTTAACCGCACACTTGCCGCCGGGTGGGGGTATGGACGCAACACGGTCAATCGTCCTTGGTAGTTCTCGTCAGGGCCAGGATGGAACTCGTCGCCCTGAGTGGTGTGAACGTCCGTATCACCGGGGTCTCACCTGCTGTCTCCGGTACGAGAGTAGTTCGCTACCTGAACGAACTTGTAGGAAGTCGCTGATCTTGTCGGCATGCCGCTGCTCCGACCTGGGGATTGTCATTAACGTGGCGGTGGCCGATTTTCGCTAACGTGTCCGAATCCTCAGAAGTGCTGCCGGCGTGGAACGGCGGTGATCCGCGACGGGCATGTCACCGATGTGGAAACGCCGATCAGGGGTCACTGCCACGAGGTACTGCCCTTTGATCAGGTGATCTGAAATTAGATCACCTCTACTATTCCTGGTTCTGCCGATCTATGGTCGGCTCATGGGATCCAAGGACGAGCGGCCGGAGTCGTTCACCCGGACTGCGCGTAAGGCGCAGATCGTGGCTTGTGCGATCGAAGTGATTGCCGAGGTGGGCTACTCGCAGGCGTCGATCCGCAAGATTGCGGATCGTGTGGGTATCGCGATGAGTGCGGTGCTGTACCACTTCGGTAGCAAGGACAATCTCGTCGACGCGATCGTCGAGCACATGTACCGAACTATGCTTGCGCTGGTGGTCCCGGCGTTGGATGCCGAGAGCACCGCAACAGGCAAGCTCAACGCCTACATTCGCTCCTGCATGGGGTATTTCGGCACGCACCGAGCTGCGCTTCTGGCGCTGACCTCGACGGCGACGAACTTTCAGCCTGGCGACGGACGGCGCTTCGATGAGCTCGGACTTAGCCCGGAGGTCGCCGAGCAGCTGGCCGTGCTCGATCCCATGGCCATCTTGGCTGCCGGCCAGCGCAACGGCGAGTTCGGCGATTTTCCCCTTGAGTCGACGGCGATGGCGCTACGCGGAGCCGTCAACTCCGTGGTGGAGAAGATTCTGCGCGAACCTGGTTATGACGCAAGAGATTACGGCGAAGACCTGGTCGAGATCTTCGGGTGCGTCGTGAGCAGCGGGCAATGAGCACCGTGGCGATTGCCGCTGTCGGCAGCCGCGGTGACGTCGCCCCTCTTGCGGGGGTGGGGGTGGCCCTGCAGCAGGCCGGGCACCGGGTCGTCGTGGCCGCGTACACTCCGTTCGCCGGCCTGATCACGGAGTGCGGGTTGGAATTTCGTGAGCTGCCTGCTGACTTCACCCCAGGTAGCGATCACGCCGACGCGACTTCAAGAGAGACTCTCGCCGCGATCTTCATGCCTCGGGGAGTGCGCAAAACAGGTCAGTTAATTCTGGACGCGTTGAGCGATATACCCGCCGACGTCCTGCTTCTGTCGCCGATGTCGGAATTGGCTGGTCACCCGCTGGCCGAAGCCAAGGGAATCCCGTCGTTAGGCGTGCGACTGCAGCCTCTGTCGGCCACCGCCGCCTACCCGCCGACCGTGTTAGGCGCCTGGTCCATGGGTGCCGTGGGTAACCGGACGGCGGCCGATACCGCCGGGTGGGTCATCGACCGCTTCTACGGCGGGGTGGTCGCCGGGTTCCGTCGCGATCTCGGGCTGCCCAAGATCTCTGCGCGCGTGTTGCGACGTCGGCGCACTCAGGCGAACTGGCCTATTCTGCACGGTTATTCGAGCGCCGTGCTGCCGCGACCGGCCGATTGGCGGGCCGACCTGCAGGTCGTCGGGTACTGGTGGCCGCCGCCGACACCGGGATGGCAGCCACCGCAGGCGCTGACCGATTTCCTGGCCGCCGGCCCAGCCCCGGTGTTCATCGGCCTCGGCAGCACCGTGATCACCGCACCTCGTGCCGAACAGCTTGCCGTCATCATTGCTGGTGCGCTGGGGCAGGCGGGTATGCGCGGTGTCGTTCAAGCCGGGTGGGCTGGCCTCGAGGTATCCGGCGACGACATTCTCACGATCGGCGAAGCACCCCACCACTGGCTTTTCCCTCAAATGGCCACCGTCGCACACCACTGCGGCGCCGGGACCACCGCCGCGAGCCTGCGCGCCGGTGTCCCTACGGTCGCCCTGCCCGGGCCCGCCGGTGATCAACCCTTCTGGGCGCGGCGACTGCACGAACTTGGCGCCTGCGCCGCGACGATCCCGCAACGCGCACTGACCGCAGACAAGCTCTCCGACGCCATCCGCACGGCCGTCACTGACCGCCAAATCGTGGAGAAAGTAAAGCAACTCGCCGCGCAAATCACCGGCGAGGATGGTTCCGCACGCGTGGTCGCCACTGTCGAAAACCTGCTCCACCAATCCACTCACTAGGAGGACGCCATGGCCGCAGATCCCGAAATCGTCAGGGCGATCATCACTGCCGGAGGACTCCTTGGCGGTGGAGTCATGATGGCCGGCGGCGCGATCGGAGCCGGAATCGGTGACGGCATGGCCGGCGCGCAACTCGTCGCGGGCGTCGCCCGCCAGCCCGAAGCCCAA
Organism: Mycolicibacterium komossense; assembly: GCF_025822605.1. Lineage (GTDB taxonomy): Bacteria > Actinomycetota > Actinomycetes > Mycobacteriales > Mycobacteriaceae > Mycobacterium > Mycobacterium komossense. Next base: position 18,568 of record NZ_JACKTY010000049.1, read on the forward strand.
TCCCGCATGTTCACGCCATTCTTGATCACCGTTGGTCTTGTCGAAGCCGCGTTCTTCATCAACGTCGCCTTCATGGCCCTCTTCGTATTCGCTACACCCGGTTTATAGGTGCCCCGGCGCTACGAGGGATGAACTCGGCTTCCGATGAAAGACGAGGGTGCACGACACAGTGACGGTGAGGTGGCGCCAGCCGACGGCGGCGGTATCGCGGCATCGAAGGTGGTGCCCCCAGCAGGCTCATACAGTTCGCCGAGAGAACCGGCATTTCGGCAGTGAACCGCCTACCGCTTCGGCTGCGGCCGCATGGACCAGTACGGCACGACCTCAATGACATGCAGCCACTTCATAGGCGCGGAGATTCTCCCCAGGGCGCTTGGACCAACCTCAGCGTGCGGGAACAAATTCGTAGAACCCCCCGTTGTGCCTTCTGAACCTGAGTGAATCAGACTCAAGTCTGGGTTGACAGCAAGACGTCGACGAGTGCAGACTTGAGCCCGGTCCACTCAGACCCCTATAAGGCTAATCAGGAGGCAGTAACTATGGCTCGTGCGGTCGGTATCGACCTCGGGACCACCAACTCCGTCGTCGCAGTGCTCGAAGGCGGAGACCCCGTCGTCGTCGCAAACTCTGAGGGCTCCCGCACCACCCCGTCGGTCGTCGCGTTCGCGCGCAACGGCGAGGTGCTGGTCGGACAGCCCGCCAAGAACCAGGCAGTGACCAACGTCGACCGGACCATCCGTTCGGTGAAACGTCACATGGGCTCCGACTGGTCGGTGGAGATCGACGGAAAGAACTACACCCCACAAGAGATCAGCGCGCGTGTGCTGCAGAAGCTCAAGCGGGACGCCGAGGCTTACCTCGGTGAGGACATCACCGACGCGGTGATCACCGTTCCTGCGTACTTCAACGACGCGCAGCGTCAGGCCACCAAGGAAGCCGGCCAGATCGCCGGCCTCAACGTGCTTCGCATCGTCAACGAGCCCACTGCGGCCGCGTTGGCCTACGGCCTGGACAAGGGCGAGAAGGAACAGACCATTCTGGTCTTCGACCTCGGTGGCGGCACGTTCGACGTTTCGCTGCTTGAGATCGGCGACGGTGTCGTCGAGGTCCGCGCGACCTCCGGTGATAACCACCTCGGTGGCGACGACTGGGACGAGCGCGTCGTGACGTGGCTCGTCGACAAGTTCAAGTCCAGTGCGGGCATCGACCTGACCAAGGACAAGATGGCGATGCAGCGGCTGCGTGAAGCGGCCGAGAAGGCGAAGATCGAACTCAGCTCGAGCCAGAGCACCTCGATCAACCTGCCCTACATCACCGTCGACGCCGACAAGAACCCGCTGTTCCTCGACGAGCAGCTGACCCGGTCGGAGTTCCAGCGCATCACGCAGGACCTGCTGGACCGCACCCGCAACCCGTTCCAGTCCGTGATCAAGGATGCCGGTATCCCGGTCTCCGATATCGATCACGTCGTGCTGGTCGGCGGCTCCACCCGGATGCCCGCGGTCTCCGAGCTGGTCAAGGAAATGACCGGTGGCCAGGAGCCCAACAAGGGCGTCAACCCCGACGAGGTCGTCGCGGTCGGCGCTGCCCTGCAGGCCGGTGTGCTCAAGGGTGAGGTGAAAGACGTTCTGCTGCTTGACGTCACACCGCTGAGTCTCGGTATCGAGACCAAGGGTGGCGTGATGACCAAGCTCATCGAACGCAACACCACCATCCCGACGAAGCGCTCCGAGACCTTCACGACGGCCGATGACAATCAGCCCTCGGTGCAGATCCAGGTCTATCAGGGCGAGCGCGAGATCGCGGCGCACAACAAGCTGCTCGGCTCCTTCGAGCTGACCGGCCTGCCGCCGGCTCCGCGCGGCGTGCCTCAGGTCGAGGTCACCTTCGACATCGACGCCAACGGCATCGTGCACGTCACGGCCAAGGACAAGGGCACCGGCAAGGAGAACACGATCAAGATCCAGGAAGGCTCCGGCCTTTCCAAGGAGGAGATCGACCGGATGATCAAGGACGCCGAAGCGCATGCCGAGGAGGACCGTCAGCGTCGCGAAGAGGCTGACGTTCGCAACCAGGCCGAATCGCTGGTCTACCAGACGGAGAAGTTCGTCAAAGAGCAGCGTGAACCAAAAGAGGGGGCGGGTGGTCCTGCCGTATCCGAGGACACGCTGACCAAGGTCGACGGTGCCATCTCCGAAGCCAAGACGGCGCTCGCCGGCAGCGACATCTCCGCCATCAAGACGGCGATGGAGAAGCTCGGTCAGGAGTCTCAGGCTCTCGGCCAGGCGATCTACGAGGCCACCCAGGCTGAGCAGGCTGCCAGTGGTTTCGACGGCGGAAGCTCGTCATCGTCCAACGACGATGTCGTGGACGCCGAAGTCGTCGACGACGAGGATGACCAGGAGAAGAAGTGAGCGATCCGCACGAGCCGGTGACAGTCACCGACAAACGGCGCATCGATCCACAGACGGGCGAAGTTCGTGAGACGCCCTCCGGCCCGGCCCCCAGTGGGCCGGTGCCGGAGGGGGCTCCGGCTCCGGCTGTCGACGATGAGGCCGCCGAGCTGAAGGCAACCCTGCAACGGGTCAAGGCCGAGTACGACAATTACCGCAAGCGTTCGGTGCGTCAGGAGCAAGCTGCTGCCGACCGGGCCAAGATTGCGGTGGTCTCCCAATTCCTGGGCGTACTGGACGATCTGGACCGCGCGCGCACGCACGGCGATCTGGAGGCCGGCCCACTCCGCAGCGTCTCCGACAAGTTGGACACCGCACTGAGCGGTCTCGGTCTGACATCGTTCGGCGCGGAGGGCGACCCCTTCGATCCGGCACTGCATGAAGCTGTGCAGCACGAAGGCGACGGGTCGAACCCGGTGATCGGGACTGTGATGCGACAGGGTTACAAGCTCGGAGATCATCTGCTGCGCCACGCGATGGTGGGTGTCGTCGACGCCGTCGAGGTAACTGACACGGCTCCGAACGACAGCACCAATGCGCCGCAGGCCCCAGAATCAAGTTAATTACGTCAGTGAACAGGTAAGGAGGTGACGCTGCATGGCCCAACGAGAATGGGTGGAAAAGGACTTCTACAAGGAGCTCGGCGTCCCGTCTGATGCCGGCACCGACGAGATCAAGAAGGCCTACCGCAAGCTGGCCTCTGAGCTGCATCCTGATAAAAACCCGGACAACCCGACCGCAGAAGAACGCTTCAAGCGCGTCTCCGAGGCGCACAGCGTGCTGTCCGACGAAGCCAAGCGCAAGGAGTACGACGAAACCCGTCGACTCTTCGCAGGCGGCGGCTTCAGTCGACGGGCAGGTGCAAACCCAGGCGGTAACTTCGGTGGTTTCGGCGCCGGCACTGACGGCGCCGAGTTCAACCTGAACGATCTCTTCGACGCGGCCGGCCAGACCGGCGGCAACAATATCGGTGACCTGTTCGGTGGTCTGTTCGGTCGCGGCGCCCAGCCGCGGCCGAGTCGGCCCCGTCGGGGTAACGATCTGGAGACCGAGACCGAACTCGACTTCCTGGAAGCCACCAAGGGGGTGGCGATGCCGCTCCGGCTCACCAGCCCCGCCCCGTGCACCAACTGCCATGGCAGTGGCGCCCGGCCAGGAACCAGCCCGAAGGTCTGCCCGAACTGCAACGGTGCCGGTGTCGTCAATCGGAATCAGGGCGCATTCGGATTCTCCGAGCCCTGCACCGAATGTCGCGGCAGCGGCTCGATCATCGAGCACCCGTGTGACGAGTGCAAAGGCACTGGCGTCACGACGCGGTCGCGCACCATCAACGTGCGCATCCCACCGGGTGTGGAGGACGGGCAGCGGATCCGGCTCGCCGGGCAAGGCGAAGCCGGTCTCCGTGGCGCACCATCTGGTGACCTCTACGTCACCGTGCACGTCCGGCCCGACAAGGTGTTCGGTCGTGACGGGGACGATCTGACGGTCACCGTGCCGGTGAGTTTCCACGAACTGGCATTGGGCACAACGCTTTCCGTCCCAACCCTGGAAGGGAAGGTCGGTGTGCGGGTGCCCAAGGGCACCGCGGACGGCCGGATCCTGCGGGTTCGCGGCAGGGGAGTGCCCAAGCGCAGCGGCGGACACGGCGACCTGCTGGTCACCGTGAAGGTCGCGGTACCGCCGAGCCTGGAGGGCCCGGCACTGGAAGCGCTCGAGGCCTATCAGGCCGCCGAGCGGGCCAGCGGGTTCGATCCGCGGGCAGGATGGGCCGGGAATCGGCTATGAGCTCCTCAAGCGAGGCTCGTGACGACGCTCGGACCTTCCTGATCTCGGTGGCCGCCGAGCTGGCCGGCATGCATGCGCAGACGCTGCGCCAGTATGACCGGCTCGGCTTGGTGAGCCCGCGGCGCAGCTCCGGCGGCGGGCGGCGGTACTCCCAGCGTGACGTGGAACTGCTGCGTGAGGTTCAGCGTCTCTCGCAGGATGAAGGCGTCAATCTGGCTGGTATCAAACGGGTTATCGAACTGACCAACCAGGTCGAGGCACTCAAGGCCCGGCTCATGGAGATGGCCGACGAGGTCGAGGAACTGCGGGCAAGCCAGCGTCGCGATGTCACTCCGCCGGCGAAGAGCACAGCCCTGGTGGTCTGGCAGCCCCGCAGTCGACGATAACCCTCGGAGCTTGCGGAGAGCGTTTGAGGAGCGCGGCATCAACCTGAGCTCCAGGCGCTAGCCGACCCTGATCGAGAACGTGGCGGTTTCCGGTTTCCCCGGTGCCGCCACGCGGTAGGCGCCCCGGCGCAAAGCGTCGGTGGGCGCCGCCATCGGTTCAAGGCCGATGAGATCGTCACCACCAGGGGCGAAAATCTGCGCTGCGGGATAACCGTTGGCGAAAGTCACCGCGACGCGTCGGCCACCGGCGGAGATCGCGAACACCGCACCGTCGGGTACCTGGTCGAAACCGTCGTCGAGTTCGGTTTCCGCCAATATCTGGGCGCCGCCGGCCCATTCGGCGGTGGCGCCGGTCGGCAGCCCGAACTCGTCCACCGGCAGGTGCCGCATCGCCGGCGATTCCAGCTGCCACTCCTGGCGGGGTACGCCGGGTAGTTGCACATACGGGTGGAAGCCGAAACACAGCGGAACCGCGGCCGCAGTCGTCGGCCGCACGGTGGTCTCGACGGTCAGCGTGCGATCAGCCAATGAGGCGGTCAGCACCAGAACGTGCGGAAAGGGGAACGCGGCCAGCAGTTGTGGCGTGCCCCCGAAGTCCAGGGCGGCGGTCACCTGGTTGCCGGATTGCGCGGTGACCACCCAGCCCGGATATGCGGCCAGCACACCGTGCATCGGTGCGCCGTGTCCGTCGGTGCGCACCCCGCCCGCCCCTGCGGTCAAGGTGACAACTGCGCCGTCGACGTCATAGTTGTTGGCGCTCAAACGATTTGCCCATGGATAGAGAATCGGTATGCCCATGGTCTTGCCGTTGCTGACGTAGGCGTCCAGACCGCGCCGCTGCCCGAGGTACTCGACACCGTCCTCCGCCAGCGAGGTGCAGATCATTCCCGCGCCCGGTACGTAGGTGGCCGTCATCGACGACGACGGATCCTGCAGTGTGACGGTCGGGTACGCCGACATGTCAGGTCCTTCCATCGCTAGAGCTCGAGTGGATCATGCTGAATACGCTGTACCGGTGCACCTTTGGAGATCAAGGCGGCGCGGACGGCCCGAACCATCGGGGGCCCGCCGGAGACCAGGATCTGTCGATCACCCCAGCTGCCGTACCGGGTGATGATCTCCGGCAGCAACCCCTTCTGCCGGACGTGCAGCCCGCGCGGTGGCTGCACGTCGGGATAGTCGGCGGCCCACGGCGGATCCGAGGAGTATTCCGACACCGGTGTCACGGACAACCAGGGATTGGTCGATGCGAGGTCCCACAGCGTCCGCAGATCGTAGAGCTCGCACGGGTAGCGGGCACCGTAGAACAGGTGTACCCGCGGGTTCACGCCGAACCGCGTCATATCCATGATGATGCTGCGTAGCGGGGCCAGGCCGGTGCTGCCCGCCACCATGAGTACGTCTTCTCCGTCGCGGTCGACCTCCAGCCCACCGTGCGCGCCGGACATCCGCCAGCGGTCACCCGGCCGGGTCTCGCTGACGATGGCGTTGCTGACCATACCGCCGTACACCGCACGGACGTGGAACTCGATGGCGCCATCGGCTTGCGTTGGGATGGCCGGACTCATATACCGCCACCGGCGCGGAACCTGAGGCACTTCGACGTTGACGTACTGACCCGGGTGATAGGGCAGCGGCTGATCGAGATACAACCGGATGACGGCGAGATCCCTGGACACCCGCTGATGCTCGACGACGGTGCCTTCCCACCAGCCCGGGCCGTCCTCGGCGTCCGCGGCGCCACTCATCACGCCGGTCACCAGGTTGATCAGCTGGTGCGCGGCTTCGTCGACGGCGTCGGTCCACTGGTCGTCCAGGTTTGCTGTCAACGTCGCGTACAGTGCCTGCGCCAGGCTTTCGTAATGGCTGTGGGTAACACCGTATTTGCGGTGGTCGCGACCTAGCTGAGCCAGGAAGGCGATCGGTTCCTCGGCGCGTTGGGCGATGAACTCGCCCAACGCCCAGTCCAGCGCGCGGGCGAACATCGCCCGCTGCTCAGCCATATCGGGCGGGAACATGTCGCGCACGGAACCGTCGATGGCGAACCAACAGGTGTAGAACTTGCTGATCATCGCGTCGGACTGGCCCAGCGGGCTGATGGCGTCGCGTAAAAAGGTCAGCGCTTCGCTGTCTTCCAATCCCACGAGGTTATGTTAGGTCACAGGCCATGGATGCCCTTGTAGAGCACCAGTAATCCGATCACGATCAGGATCGCCGCCACCAGCGCGGCGTTGTGGTCTTCCATCCATGTCTTGACCTTCGCCAGCGTGGGGTCCAGCCGGTCCCCGGAGATGGCGTACGCCAGGATTGGCAGCGCCACGGTCGACGCCGCGATCAGGACGTAGAGGGCCTCCGCCAGCCACGTGCCCGGTCCCTGCACGCCCGAGGTTCCGATCGCCAATCCCGCTGCGGCGCAGATGAACAGCACCTTGGGATTGACCACGGTGAGCAACGCGCCGATCAGTAGCGCCTTCGCCGGACCCGCCGTGGTGATGTGCCGAGTGCCCGGGATCTGGTGCGGTTTGCTGTTGCGGGTCAGCCAGCGGAAGGCGCCGAAGGCGAGCAACGCCGCACCGATCACGATCCGGAGCCACGACGCCCAGCTGGGCGGCTTGCCGCCCATACCGCCGAGTGCACCCGAAATGGCGATGAAGATCGCCGTCAGGCCGGCCAGCCCCACTATCCAGCCGGCCAGGTACGCCAGACCGGTCGGCCGTGGACGTTCCGTATGCAGGATCAGAACGGCCGGGATGATCGACAGCGGAGACAGCGCGACGACGAGGGCGAGGGGGATGAGCTCGGTCAGTTCCGAGCCCCAGCCTGCTGACACTTGAGCAACGTAGCCGTTCCGGGCCGGGATTGCGAAGGTATCGACACGGATGGACCGCATCCAGGTCCGCTGACTGTTTGCTGCAGGTGTCCGCCCCGCCCTCGGCGGGGACATACGCGGTGCCCGCAGGTGAGGCGTGGGTGGGCAATCACGGTGCGCAGCTCCGCGGTCGCCGCAGCGTGGAAGTCATCGTCGGGCCCGGCGGGAAGCCACAACCGGTCGAGGAGCCGGGCGGCTGCCTTCAGGCTTCGGCCGCTACATCGCCAAGAGCATCGACAACCATATTCTCTTGCACGACATGGTAATTCAACGGCTCGGCAGGCTGGCGGGCGAGTGCGTCAGCCGCCGATATGCCAGAACACCTTGGTGGCCAGATAGAACACCACCACCCAGAACGCCATCACTGCCACCACGATGCCCAGCCCGCGCCAGTTCGTCTTGGCCGCAGGGGCATTCGGCGGCGGTCGCAACCAGTGCTTGAGCAGCGGATTGACGTAGTAGGGCATCGTCACGAAGCTCATCACGAAGCTGGACATCAGGTTGCCGACGAGCATGCCGAGCCAGATCGGCAGCTTCAACGGCCAGAGCAACAACGTCAGCAGGACGACGGTGGGATAAAGGCCCACCCAGACCGCGATCGAGGTCTTGGTATCCGACGGCGGCGGAGCGCCGGAACCCTTCTCGTCGAACGCGAACCAGCTGCCAAAGGAGTTGTCGATCGTCCTGGAATGGAATTCGGAGAACTTCTCGCCCTCGGCCAGCAGGCGCTTGCGCTCCGAGGACACCAGCCACCGGTCCAGGTCGTCGGCGGTCTCGTAGCGGTACAGCGCGGTCCACTCGTCCTGCACGCCCTCGACCGGGCGGAACAGTTCACTTCCGCGGAAGCCCTCGAACGAGCTCTCCGCGGCGTTCAGACGGTCCTGCCATGCCAGGAAGTCCTGGACGTTCTCCTTGCTGACGCGATGGGTGACGACAACGGTGACCAGCGGATCCGTCGCGCGCGCGCCACCGCCGACCACCTGCTGGGTACCCGGACCCACCACGAACGGCTTGCCCTTCTCCAGCCACGTCTGGCGGGTCGAGCTGTTGATCCACGCCTGCACGTGCGCGACCGAGTCGAATCGGTAGATCACGATCCAGTCGGGCTGGAGGGCAGTCGGCGGGTTGATCTCGGCGCCGATGAAGCCCGGGTATTTGGCGGCCTCGCTGTTCATATCCCGTTGCCAGGACTCGAATTCCCGCTCGGACCCGCCACGGACTCGTTGACCGATGATGACGGTTGCGGCGTTGTCCGTCGGCATTCTGTCGTCCATGGATCTTTCCGTGTGTGTTGAGGCGGCCATAGATCCGCTCCGGTGTCAACGGCAGTTCGCGGTAGCGTACGCCCGTCGCATCGTGTGCCGCGGCGGCCAGGGCCGGGCCGGCCGATGCTACGGTTTGCCGACTTTTCCCGATGCTGCCCTGTTCGATGCGCCCACGGCGAATCCGGTGAGTATTGTCGAACCGTCCTTCGCTGGTCGGCGGACACAGTTCTGCCTGTTTGACGCACTGTTTTACCGCCTCGCAGGTGAGGATGCAGGCATCGTCCGATCGAAGTGTCAGTTTCGGGTCTTTTCTAGCGCGCAGGAGTTGCTGTGAGTCAGGTTCACCTCGGGCACGTGTTCCACATTGCGGGTAGCCCTTTGATCACTGAGGCGGATGCCGCACTGGTGTCGATTGCCGACGGTGCGTTGGTGATTGACGACGCCGGGGTCATCGCCTTCTGTGGCGAGCGGACGGCACTGCCCGCCGAGTACGAGTCGGCGACGGTACTCGATCACCGCCCAGGGTTCTTGCTGCCCGGTTTCGTCGACACCCACATCCACTTCCCGCAGACCTATGCAGGCGACTCCTACGGTGGCGGTCAACTGCTGGAGTGGCTCAACCTGTGCATCTTCCCGTCCGAGTCGAAATTCGCCGACCCGGACTTCGCGCAACAGGCTGCAGTCGAGTTCACCCGGCGGCGGATCGCCGCGGGCACCACTGCCGCCATGGTGTTCGGATCCGCATTCCCCCACGCGCAGGACGCGCTGTTCACCGAGACACAGAAGGCCGGACTGCGCGTCGTCAGTGGTCGGGGTATCCAGACCGCCGGCGGCGAGACCGCGCAGCCGCTGATGACGTCCGAGGAGGACGCCATCCGGCTGACCCGCGACGAGATCGACAAATGGCACGGCGCGGACACCGGAAACCCCGACACCGCTCTGCTGCACGTCGCGATCGTGCCGCGGTTCTCGCTGTCGGTCACCACTGAGACGCTGAAAAACCTTGGCGAACTGTATGACTCGGTCCGCGACCGCGGTGTGTACGTGCACAGCCACCTCAACGAGAACAACCGGCCCGGCACCGGTGAGGTCGACTCGACCAAGCAGGCCTATCAGGTTAACTCGTATCTGGACACCTACGACGGCAAGTTCCTGCCCGGATCGCAGGTCGGCGGCAAGAGCTTACTGGGCCGCAAGACCATCTTGGCCCATTGCGTGCACTGCCAGGACGTCGAGCTGGAACGGATGGCCGAGACCGGCACCTCCATCTCGCATTGCCCCATCTCCCAGCTGTTCCTCGGCTCGGGAACGATGCCATGGAAGCGGACCGTCGCCTCGGGGGTGAATATCTCGGCGGGAACGGACTTCGGCGGTGGCGACGAATGGCTGATCCCACGCGTGCTCGGCGATGCGTTCAAGCAACACATCACGGAGGACGGCGCGGCTGGGGTTTCCTTGCATCCCGCCGAAATGCTCTTCATCGGAACCCTGGCTGGCGCCCGCGCACTGGATATGGAAAACCGCTTCGGTAACTTCGATATCGGCAAGGAAGCCGATTTCGTGGTGATCGACCCGGCCGGGACCCCCGCGCTCGACGGCCGACTCGCGAACGCGGTCCGGGCCGCTGATCCCGAACTGGCCAGGGACCAAACGCTGTTCGGGCTATTGATGGGGATTCGGGAGAGTTCGATCGCGCAGGTTTACGTGCAGGGCCGCCTGGTGACGGCCGACTAGCGTTGGCCGTCAAGTCGCCACGCGAGGCGGCCGTAGCGACCGCGGTCACCATCTTCCACCCGGTCGGTGAGCCGGAAGCTTTCGACGTGTGGCTCAACGACCTGATCGACTCCGCCGAAGCCGCCGACGGTTTCTCCGGTGCAGCGCGCGGGGTGCACGACATTGCCCGTTTCGACTGGGCCGTCGCCGTTACGTTCGACACCGAAGACCAGGTGCATGCCTGGCTGGACAGCGTCGAGCGGGCTGGTGTGATGGCGCACGGCCGGAGCCGCGGATACTGGTGCAGCACCACCGATATCGTCGTAGTCGAGGCTCAGGCGGCCCCGCCCGGAATCGGCGCCTTCCGGCACAGCGTCGCGTCGGGTAAAGAGGCGGACTTCCTGACGACCCAGGTGGAACTGACCGCCGCCAGCGCCGGTTTTGCCGGCTTCGAAGGCACCTCGCTTTTCCCCCCTGCCGGTGGCGGCGAATGGCTTTCCCTGGTCAGGTTCCGCACTCAGGCGCAGCTGACTCGGTGGCTGCTGTCGCACGAGCGTGCTGAGGTCCTCGGGGAGTTGCGCTCAAGCCTGACAAAAGAATTCGCCCCGGTATCGTCCACGACGCCGTTCGCCACCACGGTGCGAACGACCGATACCGGCAAGACCGTCATGACACCGGACTGGAAGTCCGCGATGATGGTGCTGCTGGTGCTGTACCCGACGGTGATGATGCTGTCTCGGTTCTTCGGTCCGGTCCTCGACGGCGTTGGCGCGCAACCGTGGTTGGCCCTGTGGCTCAGTCAGGTGATCAGCGTCTCGCTGATGCAATGGTGGTTCATGCCGTCGATCTCCCGACCGTTCCGGCGGTGGCTCGACCCCATCGACGGGGCTGATCGCCGGATCAGCATGCGCGGGGCGCTGATCATCCTCGCGCTCTATGCGGTGACACTGGCGATCTTCGCCTCCGTGAAGTATCTGCAGTTCTGGGATTTCGCGAGGTGACAGCGACCCACGACTGTGTGGATGCGCCAGCCTGCTCTGTGCCGTCGCGGTTGTTCCGCCGGAAAGGCGGGTAGACGGGAAACGTGAGCGAGATCGCGACCGACCCGGCCATCATCGACGTGGAGCAGTTCTACGAGGTTGCGAAGGAGCGAGTCTGGCAGGCGTTGACGACGCCCGAGCTGATGGCCCGATGGTTGCTGGAACCGAAGGGTTTCCGGCCGGTGGTGGGCACCGACTTCGCCTTTACCGGTATCGACGCGCTGGCCGACCTGGGGTTCGAGGGCGCCTGTCGGGTGATCGCGGTACGGAGCAACGAACTCCTCTCCATCGGCTGGACCAACGCCGAGTCCGACCTGCCAGGCGGTTGGGTGGTGACCTGGCTACTGCACCCCGAAGGTCACGGCACCCGGGTCATCCTGCGGCATAAGGGTTTCGATCCCCACGACGAGGCGGAGCAGGAAGCCAGGAGGACTCTCGGCCGCGGCTGGGTCACGGTGGCGGCCCGGCTCGGTGAAGTACTCGGGCTCTGAGCTAATTGCAGAAGTAGTCCGGGATGGGTGCACCGTCGACGGCCAGCCCGACGGCCGACCGGGCTGCCAGCGGGCCGACCAGATTCCCGGTGCCGTTGTAGGCGCCGAACGCGACCACTCCGGGCGCCACTTCCGCACACAGCGGGCGCCCGTCGTCGGTGTAGGCGACCGATGCGCCCCATCGGGTGCTGACGGTGACGTCCGTGCCGGCCATCCGTCGCGCCACCTCCTCGATGTAGTCCTGAACCGGCTGGGTGGGCTCGGTGGCGGTGGTCCATTCCGAATCGGCGAATCTGTCCCGGCCACCCCCGACGAACAGCCGACCGTGCGCGTCCTGCTGTGCATAGTCATAACCCCACCGGCAGTACACCGGGCAGGGCAGCCGTCGCGGCGCTACGGGCCGGGTGCCCAACATCTGTAGCCGAGCCGTGCGGACACGCCCGCGCAACTCGGGTAATGCGAGTTCGAGCTTGCCGTCGATCGCGACGAGGATGACCGGTGCGCTGACGCTGCCCGCGTCGGTGTGCACGAGGCCCGGCTCGATGCGGACCGCCGGTGAGTACTCGTAGAGAGTGGCCCGCGCAGTGAGCAGCGAGGCCATCCCCAACGCACGTCGGGCCGGGTTCATCGCCGCGTCGTCGGGCAGGAAAATTCCGCGGCCGAGTTCACTCTGGTAGTCCTCGGCGGCGAAACCGTTCTCGCGCAGCACCGCGGCCAGGCGCATGCAGTCGGCCAGATCGGCGTCGCGGTCCGCCGTGTCGGTATCGGTGACCGGTTCGCCGGGCAGGCCGGCGAGCCGGATCGATCCGGTCCGGCGGATCACGTCGTTGCCGAGCATGTCGGCGAGCCGGTCCAGCTCTGCCAGGGTGGCGCGGTAGAGCTCGACTGCCGAGACGCCCCACCGCAGCACCGCGGTGTGCAGGAATGCCGACGGCCCGGCGAGCAGGAAGCCGCCGTTGCGGCCCGCCGCACCGGCTCCGACCCGGCCCGCGTCGAGACCGACCACCGACAAGCCCCGGTCGACCAGCTCGGCGACCGCGGCCAGCCCGGAGCCGCCGAGTCCCACCACGCAGACATCGGCGGTCTCGGCGCCCTCGATTCTGGGCAGACCCGGCCACGCTGCGACGACGGGATCGTCGTCCCATGCGACGCTCAACTGAAATTCACTCCCTGTGCCAGTGGTAGCTCCGAGGAATAATTCACCGTATTGGTGGCCCGGCGCATATACCCCTTCCACGAATCGGATCCAGATTCGCGGCCACCGCCGGTCTCCTTCTCGCCGCCGAACGCGCCACCGATCTCGGCGCCGGAGGTCCCGATATTCACGTTGGCGATCCCGCAGTCGGATCCGGCGGCGGACATGAACAGCTCGGCTTCGCGCTGGTCGGTGGTGAAGATTGCCGATGAAAGACCCTGTGGTACAGCATTGTTGAGCTCGATGGCGTCGTCAAGCGTGTCGTAGGTCAACACATACAGGATCGGGGCGAAGGTCTCGTCGTGCACGACGGAGGTCTGCTGCGGCATCGTCACGATGGTCGGCTCGACGTAGTACGCCTGCGGTGCGCTTTCGGCCAGCACCCGATTACCGCCCACCACGATTTTCCCGCCATCGGACTGGGCCTTCTCCAAGGCCTCTTCGAAGGCGCGGAAAGCCGCCTCGTGCACCAGCGGTCCGACCAGGGTGCCGGCCGCCAGCGGGCTGCCGATGGGAAGCTGGCGGTAGGCGTCGGCGATCCGAGCGACGAGTTCCTCGGCGATCGAGCGGTGCACGATCAGCCGGCGCAGGCTGGTGCAACGCTGGCCCGCGGTGCCGGCAGCGGAGAAGACGATGCCCCGCACCGCGAGATCGAGGTCGGCGGCCTCGGACACGATCACCGCGTTGTTGCCGCCGAGTTCCAGCAGACTGCGGCCGAACCGGGCGGCCACCCGGGGGCCGATCGCCCGGCCCATCCGTACCGAGCCCGTCGCACTGACCAGCGCCACCCGTGGATCGTCGACGAGACGTTCACCGACGTCGCGCGCCCCCTGTAGCAGGGTGTGAATTGCACTGGGTGCGTTGCTGTCCCGAATCGCGCGGTCGAGCAACGCGGTACACGCCAGCGCCGTCAGCGGGGTGATCTCCGAGGGCTTCCAGACCACCGTGTCACCGGCGACGAGTGCTACCGCGGTATTCCAGGCCCAGACGGCCACCGGGAAGTTGAAGGCGGTGATGACACCGACGACACCGAGCGGGTGCCATGTTTCGCTGAGGCGGTGCAGCGGCCGTTCCGACGGCATGGTCCGGCCATACAACTGACGTGACAATCCGACCGCGAAATCGCAGATGTCGATCATCTCCTGCACCTCGCCGAGTGCTTCCGACTCGATCTTGCCCGCCTCCAGGGTGACCAGCGTGGCCAGATCGGTCTTGTGTTCGGTCAGCAGTTCGCCGAGCCGGCGGACCAGATCACCGCGCCGCGGTGCGGGTACCGAACGCCAGAGCAGGAACGCTTCCGAGGCGGTGGTCAGCGCGGTGTCGACGTCGCCGGCGGTGGTGGCCGCCAACTGTGCGAGTGTCTCCCCGTTGATCGGGCTGCGGGATATCACGTTGCCGCGCTCGGCGCCGTCGAGGTCGACACCGAGCCGGGCCAGAACAGTGGTAGCCCGCCCGGCGAGCTGGTCGGTGGTGGGTGTGGTGTCAGCGGACATCGGTGGTCTCCAGAATCGTTGTGGTAGCGGTCAGTTGAGAGGGGTCGAGTCCGAGTTGTTCGGCGCAGGCGCGTAACGAACGGCGGCTCTGGGCGGCGTACAAGTCGTCCGGGGCATGCACTTCGCATCCGAGAGTGCCTGCGAGCCAATCGATATCGTAGTACGCGCCGGCGCGGGCGCCGTCCATGGAGCCATCGTCGGTCAGATTGGACTGGAAGATGCCGGCGGCGCTGCGTGGCAGGAAATCCTCGTACACGATCGGCGTGGCGGCGACGGTGCCGGTTTCGGACGCGGAATAGGTGAAGTACCCCAGTCCCGCCTGGTGCAGGCCGAGCTCGTCGGTCGGGAAATCGGAGGCCTCCCAGACGCTACGGCCGGCCTCCTGCCAGGACAGGCCGGTGGCGGCTGCCGCGTCGGTGGCGGCCATCAGTGTGTCGTAACGCTGCCGCCCGGCCGGTGTCAACGCGATACCGCGCTGTTCGACCTCGCCGAACCGGACCCGGGTGGTGCCGGCTGCGACGGTACCGTCGGGTTCGACGAAGAGCCGAGTCTCGTCGAGCGCGCGGAACGAGGTCTGCCGCAACAGCACATCGGGGCCGTTCCAGCGGGGCGGGCCCTGGATCTTGTCGATCATCTGCAAGCCGCGGGCACCCAGCCGTCGGTACAGCTCGTCGATGTCGAGCACGCGCGGGGTCAGGTGGTTGATGTGGGTCCGGGTGACACCGCCGATATCGGCTGCCACCGCGTTGATCTGCGCCAGCTCCGAGTACCAGGCGCGGTCGGTGGGTTCCGGCGACAGTTCGAACGCGGCCGTCGCCAGCTCCACGAAGCGGTCCGCGTCGGCGCCGGTCAACCCGTTCCCCTCGGCCGACCGAGCGGCCAGGGTCAGCAATTCCGGGCTGAACAAGGTCCGCTTGGCGAGGAAGGCCTCCAGCCGACCCCGCAGCTCGGCGCTGAAGAAGCGTTCGTCGTCGACAGTCAGCATCGAGGTGAACACGCGAAACGGGTTGCGCTCCAACTCGTTCTCGTCGATCGGGCGAAAAGCTGTGGAGACCACGGGAACGGGGACATTGCCGGTATCGCGCAGATCGTAGAAGCCCACCGGGTGCATGCCGAAGCCCCGGAACACCTGACCCACCTGGCGCAGTTCCTCCGGGGTGCCGACCCGGATGGCGCCGTGGCGTTCCGCGGTCACCCGCTGGTTACCGCCCAGCCCGGAATTGATCTCGGTGGCGACCTCGACCAGGGTTGTGTAAGCGGGGACTTCGCGGCCATACATGGTCGACAGGGCCGCGGCGAAGCGGGTTCGCAGTTGTGACAGGGTCTGGACGGTCATGCCGTGAGCTCCGATCTGATCTGACCACGCGCCGTCATCGCGGCGCGTACCCGGGACTGGGCGATGCTGCGGGCCGCGTCGTGGGGGAGCGCGGCGGTGGCATCCGACTCGTCGAGCACATCGGCAGTGTTTGCACGAATTCGCTTGGCCACCAAGGTGAGAATGGCGTCCGGGTCAGGCCGAAACGGCGAGTAGCGAGCTTCCATCGCCACTCCCGCCGCGACAATACCGCCCGCGTTGGCGACGAAGTCGGGGATCACCAGGATCTTGCGCTCGGCGAGGACTTCCAGCGCCTGCTGGCTCGCCGGCAGATTGGCGCCCTCCACCACCAGTTTGGCCTTCACTTCACCGGCCGTCGGTCCGTCGATGGTGTCCTGACGTGCGGCGGGAACCAGGACATCGCACGCCACGGTGAGCTCGGCACCGACCGGCAGCACGGGCTGTCCGCGGTAGTGCCGGACGGCGTCATCACCCCATCGAGAGGCCAGCGTCAGCAACTCCTCGACATCGAGTCCGGCCGGATCATGCAGGGCGCCAGCTGAGGTCGAGATGGCGACGACCGTCGCGCCGTATTCGGTGAAGCGGCGGGCCGCTGCTGTGCCGACCGCGCCGAAACCCTGGATCGACACCGTCGACGCGCTCAGCGCGAGTCCGAGGCGGTCGGCGGCGACGTGGGCGGATTCGACCACGCCGAATCCGGTCACGCCCAGCTGATCGTAGGGAACGCCGCCGAGTTCGGCCGGGCTACCGACGGCCGCTCCTCGGTCCCCGAGCTCGTCGGCCAGGATGGCGGCGTCGTACTCGTTGAGGCCCATGTCGAGGCCGAGCACGTACTCCCGGGGTACCTCGTTGGACAGTTTGCGGGCGAAAGCGCGCAAGATGTCCTCTTTGTCGGCCGCGTTCGGATCGCCGACGATACCGGCCTTGGCGCCACCGAAGAACATGTCGACGCCGGCCCATTTCCACGTCATCACCCTGGCGAGCCTGGCGATTTCGGCGACGGAGACGCCGGGTCCCATGCGCGTGCCGCCCTTGCCCATGCCGCGCGCGGTGTTGTCGATGACCAGCACGCCCTTCATCCCGGTGCGGGCGTCGGAGACGACGACGATCTTCTCCGGACCCCACTCGTCGATCTCGGTCAGTGGGTCGGTCACGGGTGTGTCCTCCTGTGGGTTGGGTGTTGAATGGTCCGATGCTTTCGCCGGTGCACCTGCAGACTCTGGAAGTCGTCGTGCGGACCGGCTCGTTCGCCTCGGCGGCACGAGAGCTCGGCTACACCGCATCCGCGGTGTCGCAACAGATGGAGGCGCTCGAACGCGCTGCGGGCCTGACCTTGTTCGAGCGCGGTGCCCGTGGTGTGCAGATCACCGCACCCGCAGTGATGCTCGCCGAGCGCGCCCGCCGAGTGCTCTCCGATCTTGATGAACTCGACGCCGATGTCCGGTCCATCGCGGCGGGGCGGGCCGGGCGGCTGAAGGTCGGCTGTTTTCCCACTGCGGGAACCAGGGTGCTGCCGTCCGCGCTGTCGAATCTTAAAGCCAGTCACCCGGACGTCGAGGTGACCTTGCGCATCGCCGAACCTGCGCACACCATCGCGATGGTCGAATCCGGCGAGCTCGACGTGGCTTTCGTCTACGAATACGCCGCGCTGTCGCGCACGTGGCCGGGCAGCCTGACCAGGCAGGCTCTGATGGTCGAGAAACTGGTCTTCCTGAGCCCACCTGAGATGGCGGTGCCCGACACCACGGCGATCGCGTCGATTTCGGCGGCCGCGGAATGGATTTCGAGCGGCTCGGGAACTGCCGGCGAATCGACGACCTATCGGATCTGTGCCGATATGGGCTTCGTCCCGAACGTCACCCTGCGCACGGAGTACTACGACCTGGTGACCGAGTTCGTGGCGGCGGGCCTCGGCGTGGCCATCGTCCCTGCGTTGGGCATCGTGTCGCATGATCGTGTGAATATTCTTCCTGTGCAATCGAAATGGGCGCAGCGAACGGTGTCCGCGGTGTACCGAAACAGCACGGACAACCCGCTGGTTCCTCAGGCGATCGAGTCGTTCGGGCGCACCGTGCACACCACCGGATGGGGCCCGTACATCACCTTGCCGGATCGGCGCCGTGGGGAGAAGTCGCCAAGCGCTCGAATCGGTGATGCTGAGGGCAAGCGACGCTAAGCGTGCCGTTGATCGACCGCGTCGGCCCAGACTGTCGCGCTGTCGAGATCGGAGTCCTGGGCGTGGATGGCCTGCGTGACGAGCAGGCGCCCGGTGGAGGTGAGGTGCTCACGCATCGCCTCGACGGCGCGGGCGGATTGATTGTCGACGATTGCGGCGATGACCGGCAGATGCTCGGCGTCGATATCGAACAGGCTGCGGGTGCGGTCGGCGGTGCTGGCGCCGAGCAGGCGCGTCGACTCGCGCAGTGATCGCACGATCTCCCTGGCGCGGCCGTTGCCGGCCGCCTCGAGGATGTGGTCGTGCAGCAGCTGATCGTGCTCGGCGAAGGTGCGTTCGTCACCGGCGGCGGCCGCCGCGCGGAGCGCGCCCATCCGCTCGGCGAGCCGGGCCGCGAGCACGGTGTCACAGATCGACGCGACGCGGGCGACCGCCGGCAGTTCCAGGGCGAGGCGGATGGCGAAGATATCCGCGATCTCGCGGGGGTCGGGGAGCAGAATGCGAAAGCCCTGGCGCGCCTCGAAGCGGATCAAGCCCACTTCCTCCAGCCGTAGTAGCGCGTCCCGGACCGGTGTCCTCGAGACGCCCAGTGCCTCGGCGAGCTGATACACCGAGTACTTCACGCCCGCCCGCATCACCCCGCTGTCCAGTGCCGACCGGACGGCCTCCATCACCAGTTCAGCGCGCCTGCCTGCGACCGGGGGCAGGGGCGGCAGCGCGAGCTGGGCGTCGGCCATCAGCGCACTCTAGCAAGATTCGGGATTGCGTAGCATGCTACGAAGTCCTAGCATGCTACGAATGGCCCTCGTCGATTCGTTGCGGAACTCCCTGCACAAAGCGGGTGTCGCCGATGTCCGCGTGGACCTCACCAGTCGAGCGGCCTACTCTTCGGATGCGTCGTTGTACCGCGTCACCCCCACGGCGGTCGTCTTCCCGGCGAGTCACGACGACGTGGCGGCGACTCTTGAGGTGTGCCGACAAGAGGAAGTCCCGATCACGGCCCGGGGAGCCGGGACGTCGATCGCGGGCAACGCGGTCGGCACGGGTGTGGTGCTGGACTTCAGCCGGTACATGAACCGCGTCCTGTCGGTGGATCCCGAGTCGCGCACCGCGGTGGTCGAACCCGGGGTCGTCCAGTCGGCGCTCCAGGCCGCAGCACTGCCATTGGGATTGCGGTTCGGTCCCGACCCGTCGAGTCACACCCGCTGCACGATCGGGGGGATGATCGGCAACAACGCCTGCGGGTCCAGGGCGCTGGGCTACGGTCGCACCTCCGACAACGTCGCCGCACTGCGCATCCTCACCGCATCCGGTGCGGAGATGCGCCTCACCGAATCCGCCGCGCCATCGTCGCGCATCGTCGACGACCTGGCCGCGATCGTCGGTTCCGACCTGGCCACCATCCGCACGCAGTTCGGGCGGTTCGGTCGCCAAGTCTCCGGTTATGCACTGGACAATCTGTTGCCCGAGAACAAGTTCGACGTGACGCGTCTGCTGGTCGGCAGCGAAGGCACCCTGGGGATCGTCACCGAAGCGCAGGTCCGCCTCGTCCGCGAACCCGCCCACCGCATGCTGGTCGTCCTCGGCTACCCGGATATCGCCGCCGCGGGTGACGCCACCCCCGCCATTCTCGAACACCGCCCGACGGCGTGTGAAGGTATCGATTCGCGCATCGTCGACGTCGTCCGCGAACGTAAGGGCAATGCCGCGGTGCCGCCGTTACCCTCCGGGGCGGCATGGGTGTTCGTCGAGGTGATCGGCGACTCCGCCGAAGAAGCGGCCAACCGCGCGGCGGTCCTCGGAACATCCTGCGGTGCCATGGATTCACTCGTCGTCAGCGACCCGGTACGCGCCGCGGCGCTGTGGCGGATCCGCGAGGACGGCGCCGGGCTGTCCGCGCGCAGCACGGCCAACCGGCCCGCGCACGCCGGCTGGGAGGACGCCGCGGTGCCACCGCAGCGCCTCGGCGACTACCTACGCGAGTTCGATGCGTTGATGACCGAATACGGCGTCACCGGGATGCCCTACGGACACTTCGGCGACGGTTGTATGCACGTCCGGATCGACTTCCCGCTCGACAAGCCTGGCGGCACTGGCATTTTCCGCAGTTTCCTGTTCGCCGCGGCCACGCTGGTGGCCGGGTACGGCGGCTCGCTGTCAGGTGAACACGGGGACGGGCGCGCGCGCAGCGAACTGCTTCCGTTGATGTACTCGCCCGCGGCGTTGGCACTGCAGGCCGCGGTCAAGCACGCCTTCGACCCGGGAAATCTGCTCAACCCCGGCATCATCGTCGATCCGCGACCGCTCGATGCTGATCTTCGGGTGTCGGCGGCACCGCCGCTACGCAGAAACCTGGCATTGGCCTACCGGCACGACGGTGGGGACTTCACGCAGGCGGTGCACCGGTGCACCGGCGTGGGTAAATGCCGGGCCGACAACAGCGCGACCGCCGGGGTGATGTGCCCGTCCTATCAGGCCACCCGCGAGGAGAAGGACTCCACGCGAGGCCGGGCGCGGGTGTTGCAGGAGATGCTCAACGGCACCGAGATCACCGGCGGCTGGCGCTCACCCGAGGTGCATGAGGCCCTCGGTCTGTGCCTGTCGTGTAAGGGCTGCGCATCGGACTGCCCCACCGGCGTCGATATGGCAGCGTACAAAGCCGAAGTGCTGCATCAGAGTTACCGACGCCGCCGCCGGCCCGCCTCGCACTATTCGCTCGGCTGGCTGCCCCGCTGGGCCAGGTTGGCCGGCGCGGCCCCACGACTGGCCAATGCGGCGATGCAGCTGCCGCTGGTCGGCCCGGCCGCGCTCGCGGTGGCCGGTGTGGACCATCGCAGGCACATTCCGGCGTTCGCGCGCCAGACATTCCGATCCTGGTTCGCCGCCAACGCCGATGGCCACCCGGCAGGCGACGAGGTGCTGTTGTTCGTCGACTCGTTCACCAATTACTTCTCACCCGAGGTCGGCATTGCCACCGTCACGGTGCTGCAGGCGGCGGGGTACCGGCCGGTGCTGACCGACAAGCAACAGTGTTGCGGGCTCACCTGGATCTCCACCGGCCAGCTCGACACGGCGCGGCGCATCCTGGGCAAGACGGTGTCGACGCTGGCCGTCAGCGCCGAACGCGATATCCCCATCGTCGGCATGGAACCGTCGTGTACCGCAGTGTTGCGTTCTGATGCCGCCGAACTCGTCGGCGGCGCGGCCGCCGACCGCGTCGCCGGAGCCACCCGCACCCTGGCCGAGCTGCTGACCGAGCGCGGCTGGGACCCGCCGTCGCTGGTCGGTCGACAGGTGATCGCGCAACCGCACTGCCACCATCACGCGGTGATGGGCTGGAGTCCCGACGCGCAGCTGCTGCGTGGGGCCGGGGCCGAACTGTCGCGACTGAGCGGTTGTTGCGGGCTGGCTGGGAATTTCGGTGTGGAGAAAGGTCACTACGACGTGTCGGTTGCGGTCGCCGAACAGCAGCTGCTGCCCGCGGTGCGGGCCGCGGCGCCGGCGACGGCGATCCTGGCGGACGGCTACTCGTGTCGTACGCAGCTCGACGATCTCACCGAGCGCGGGGGTGTCCACCTGGCGCAACTGCTGGCGGAGGCGCTGTCGGCGGGATAGGTACATTGCTGACCTGCTGATCAGTGCATTGCCGTCGCGGCGTTACTGTTAGCGCCATGGCGCGTAAAGGTGTGCTCCTTCGGCGGGAAGAGATCATCGACGCGATGGTCGACCAGATCTCGGCGAGAGGGATCGCGGCGACCCGGGTGGCCGATGTCGCGTCGGCGATGGGTGTGAGTACTGGGCTGATCTTCTACCACTTCGAGACCAAAGAAGCGCTGCTCGCGGCGGCCTTTCCACGGGCCATGCAGCACGATCTGGACGACCTGGCCAAGATCGTCGCGCGCAAGACGTCGGCGTCGGCTCGGCTGAGAGCCGTCATCAAGCTGTACAGCCCGGCCGGCGGCGCACCCGGCTGGCGGCTCTGGATCGACGGCTGGGCAGCGGCGCTGCGGGATCCGGGACTGGTGGCGGTCATGCGCGAGATCGACAACGTATGGCGCACCACGGTCTGTGATCTGATCGTCGAAGGCAACGATGCGGGGGAGTTCACCTGCCGGGCGCCGGAGGTCTCGGCGGCCCGGATCACCGCCCTCCTGGATGGACTCGCCGTACAGCGGGTGGTGCGCGGCGCGGGGCCGACTCCCACCGAGCGGATGCGCTGGGTCGACGAGGTCCTCGAGTTCGAACTGCAGTCCGGATAGGTTGACGCCATGCCAGCAGCGGATACGTCAGAGTCGACCACGAACGCGGTACGCACACTCAGCCGTGGACTGGAGATCCTCGAGCTCTTCGCCGACGACGCCGCGGAGCTGAGTCAGAGCGATATCGCTGCCCGATGCGGACTGCCCATGCCGACGATCCACCGCCTGGTCCGAACCCTGGTCACTCATGAGTTTCTCGAACCTGTCGCGGGTGGGCGCAACTATCGGATCGGTGCCGCTGTGCTGCGATTGGCCGGCCCCCTGATCGCGCGCAGCGACCCGGCGGCCGTGATCCGGCGGAAGCTCCAGCAGATCGCCGAAATTACCGGCGAAACAACAAATCTCGCGACACTCTTGGGTTCGTCGGTGGTCTACCTCGACGGCGTCAAGGGTGGCCGGATGCTGACGCCGCAGGTGACGGTGGGGCTGCGACTGACGGCCTACAACACCGCGCTGGGTAAGGCGCTGCTCGCCCAGCTCGACGATGACGAGGTCATCGCGCGGCTGGGGGAGGGGCCGTATCCGCAGTCGACCGAATTCAGCGCGGTCGACTGGCCGGATCTACAGGGTCGGCTCGACACCGTCCGCCGTACCGGCATCTCGCGCTCCGACGAAGAGTTCGAGGTGGGTCTGGCCTCGCTCGCGATTGCCTTGCCGACCCAGGCCGATGGCTCGTTGCGGGCCATCAATATTTCGCTGCCGGTCAACCGGGCGACTGCGGAACTTCGTACAACCGGTGAGCAGCTGCTGCGTTCAGTTGCGAGTGAAATCGCTTCATCTGAAGGGTATTGTACTGAGTTATAAGTCAGTTACTACTGATTTCTCAGTCAGTAAACTATTGACGGGATGTTTGCGCCGTCCGTAGAGTCTCCGCCATGCGGGAGTGCGTTTCATGCTGACCACCCTGGCGGTGCGCAGCGTCCGACAGGAAGCTGACGGCGTCCGGTCCTTCAGGTTCGAACAACCCGGTGGCGCAGCGCTGGATCCGTGGGACCCCGGCGCACATCTGGAATTCACGTTGCCGTCGGGCCTCGTCCGGCAGTATTCGCTGTGCGGAGACCCCGAGGATCGCAGTGGCTACGTTGTCGCGGTGCTCGAGCAACCCGAGGGCAGGGGCGGCTCGCGCGAGTTTCACCGCGTCATGACCCCGGGGGCCGAGGTGCAGGTTCGCGGCCCGCGCAACCACTTCCCGCTGGTGGCGGCCGACAGTTACCTGTTCATCGCAGGCGGTATCGGGATCACCCCGATTCTGCCCATGGTGAGATCGGTCGCCAAGTCTGGCAGCAATTTTCGAGTGGTCTACGGAGGCAGGTCGGCGGCCTCGATGGCTTTTCGCGACGAGGTGGCCGCAGCGGGCGGTGCGGCAAGCATCCTGCCGGAAGATGTCGCGGGCCGGATTGACATCGCCGGTGAGCTGGCTCGGTGCGCGCTACCCACCCGGGTGTACTGCTGCGGACCCGAGCCGTTGCTGCGGGCGGTCCGCGAAGTTTGTGCGGGCGACGATCGGGTGAGCGGATTGCACTTCGAACGTTTCGGCGCCCCGGGAAACGCCACCGTGGACCCATCCGCGTCATCTGCGGCGCGGGGCAGCTTCGAAGTCGAGCTGGCCAGAACCGGCGCCACGGTCGTGGTCGACGAGGCTTCGTCGATTCTGGACAAGGTGCTCGAAGTTGCGCCCGACGTGCCGTGGTCTTGCCGCGAAGGGTATTGCGGCACTTGCGAAACCAGAGTCGTTTCAGGCGAACCCGAGCATGGCGACGACGTCCTGGACGACGAGGAGCGGGCGGCGAACACGGTGATGATGATCTGTGTCGGGCGGTCGCGTTCACCCCGACTGGTCCTCGATATCTGATCCTCGAGTCAGTAAAACGGTGGATTTCGTTGACAACCGACCGGACCGGCTCATAAGATTCATCTAGTAAAAGTTCTCTTTCATAGAGTGAAAATAAACCAATCTCATACCTAACGGAGCGCAGCCACCGTCATGACCAGCACAGTCGAGCCCACCTTCGTTCCCGGCCGGACCGCCGACGACATCGCACGGCTGGCAGAGGAATTCGCGGCACACGGCTGCGGGGTTCCCCCGACGCAGGGTTCACCTTCGGACGCCGACT
Organism: Mycolicibacterium komossense; assembly: GCF_025822605.1. Lineage (GTDB taxonomy): Bacteria > Actinomycetota > Actinomycetes > Mycobacteriales > Mycobacteriaceae > Mycobacterium > Mycobacterium komossense. The sequence continues at coordinate 43,143 of NZ_JACKTY010000049.1, forward strand.
CCCGCGCGGCGTACGCGGCCTACGGTCAGGCCGGGTTGATCGGCCTGCATTGGCCGGTTCGGTTCGGCGGCGGTGGACACGACCCCATGGTTACCTTCGCCGTCGAAGAACAGATGGGCTACCACTGGCTGCCGATGTCGAGCTACCTGCTGTCGGTGAAGACCATCGGCAACGCACTGCTCCAGTACGCGACCGAAGCGATGTGCGCGGAGTTCATCCCGCGGATCGCCTCCGGTGAGCTGATCTTCTGCCAGGGATTCTCCGAACCGGAGGCGGGCACCGATCTCGGCTCGCTGCGGACCACGGCCCGCCGCGACGGCGACCGGTACATCGTCAACGGCCGCAAGATCTGGACCTCCAGCGCCGAGCACGCCGATTGGGTCTATCTCGCGGTGCGCACCGGCAGCGCTGAGTCGCGCCACCGCGGCCTCTCGGTGTTCCTGGTCGACATCCACACCCCCGGTATCGTCGTCGACGTCCACCGGACCCTCGGCGGCGGCACCATCGGCGAACTGACCTTGACTGATGTGGCCGTGCCTGCCGATCAGGTGGTCGGTGAGATCGACGGCGGCTGGCAGATCCTGATGGGTACCCTCGACTACGAACGCGTCACCAGCGAGAAAGTCGGCGTGATGTTGCGCCTGCTCGACGAACTCGATCCACTGGTCACTGATCGCGCCGGCCGCCAGACGCTGGGCAGGATCCGCGGCGACGCACATATCGCCCGCGAGCACGGCCGCCGTGCCACCGCGCGACTGGCCGACGGCATCGACGCCAGCGCCGAATCGTCGATGGCGAAACTGTCCATCGCGCTGCTCATGCAGGAACTCGCCGCCACCGCGGTGGAACTGGTCGGGCCGCGTGCGTTGGTGGAGTCCGGGCCCGGTGCGGTACTCGACGGCAAGCTCGCCGCTTTCGCCCGCGCCGCGGTGGCCACCACCATCGCCGGCGGTGTCTCGGATATCCAGCGCAAGAACATCTCCCGGCGTCGGGTGGGGTCCTGGTCATGAGCGACGTTGCGACCACCCGTTTACCGCTGGCCGGCCTGCGGGTACTGGATTACGCCCAGTATGTCGCCGGCCCGTTCGCCGCGATGCTGTTGGCCGATCTGGGCGCCGAGGTGATCAAGGTCGAGCCGCCACGAGGCGACGCCTGGCGCCACTACGAGCCGTTGACTGCCGACGGCGGAAAGTGGTTCCTGTCGCTGAACCGCAACAAGAAGTCGGTCGTCGCCGACCTGAAAACCGAAGAGGGACAACAGTTCAGTGCGGCTCTGATCCGTACCGCAGATGTCGTCATCCACAACATGCCGCCGGCGCGCGCCCGCAGCTTCGGTCTCGACCGGCAATCGGTCGCCGCGGTGAACCCGCAGGCAGTCTGGTGCTGCGTATCGGCGTTCGGGAGCGCCGGTCCCGACTCGGCGACGCTGGGTTATGACCTGATCGCCCAGGCCGCCTCGGGCCTGCTACTCGCCGATGCCCGACCCGGCGACGAGGTGCCTCGCCGGTCCGGTGGGATCGCGATGGCGGACCTGACGGCCGGTCTGCTCACCTTTTCGGCGGCCCTGATCGGTCTCACCGACCGGTTCCGGCGAGCCGCCGCGGGTGGCGCCGACGAACAAGCCCGCGGTATCGAGGTCTCGCTGCTGGGTGCCGCGCTGGCCGTGCAGGTGCAGCGGTTCGTCGCCGTGAACCCAGCTCCCGACCCCTCCGGTGGGACGTCATACTGCGACGACACCAGGCTCACGCAGATCGCCACCGCGGTGGCCGATTCCGATGAGCTCGAGCCCTACTACCGCTGCTACCGGGCCGCGGACGGTTTCATCGCGTTGGCGTGCCTGAATCATGCGCAACGGGTGAAAGTCTCCGGTCTACTCGGTGTCGATGACCCCTGGGCGGCCAATCCGCAGGCCGTCCCCGCCGATGCAGCCGAATACACAGCCCGTAGCGCACTCAAAGACGCTTTCGCCGAGGCGATTTCGGTGAAGCCGGTAGCCCACTGGATCGCGGTTTTCGAAGAGCTCGGGATCCCCGGCGGACCGGTACACGAGATCTCGCAGGCTCACCACGCCGAGCAGGTACGCGCCAACGGACTGGTGCAGACCATCGACCAGCCCGGTATCGGCCAGGTCAGCCTGCTGGGCTCACTTTTCACAATCGACGGGACCGCCGCGCCCGATGCGGTCAGCGCTCCGCGTCTCGGCCAACACACCGAGGCACTGCGCGAATCGCTCAGCCAAGTACAGACGTTCGAAGGAATCGATCACCAGTGAGTACTCAGACCGCCACCGCTCCTGTCGGCTTGGAGGCCGACATCCGGGATTTCGTCGCCACCGTGCGGAAGATCTGCGAATCGGCTCCGACTCCGGACCAGTGGTCGCCGACGGAGCCATGCAATGACCGAAACACGTTGTTACGCAACCGACTATCCGATGCCGGCTGGTTCGATGTCGCCGCCGAGTCCTATGCTGCGGATATCCTGGGCGCGGCCGGTGTCGAGCTGGGCCGGGCACTGGCACCCCTCGACCTGATCGACGACCTGCTCGGACACCGGGTCGCGCTGGGTGCCGACATCGTCGGTGACATCGCGCTGACCCGGTATGCCGGTGCAGGCGACACGGTGTGGCTGTGCGGCGCAGACAGTGTTGAACTCGTCGAGATCGTCGGTGCAGAACCGCTGTGCTACATCGACGCCCAGTCGGTGTCGTCAGTCATCACCAAGGCTGCTGCACCGGCCGAGCTTCCGAGCGCGGTACTGGACGGATGGATCGCCGCGATGACCGGGTACATCGCCGGCCTCGCCGTGGGCGCACTCGACCTCGCCGGGGGACATGCCGCACAACGGATCGCCTTCGGCCGGCCGTTGTCAGACCTCGATTCGGTCGCCAAGAAAATCGCCGACTGCGCCACCGCAACCGAGGGCCTGCAGATGGCCGCGGAGCGCCGGCCCGACGCCTACGTATTGCAGCAGGCGCCGGTCGCCGCATTCCGGGTGATGCGCGCGTGCCACCAGATTCTCGGGGGTCTCGGCTTCACGCTCGAATACCCCTTGCAGCGGTATTCGCGCCGCGTGGAGGCGCTACGGGTCTGGACCCCTGCGGTTGTCACCGCACTCGCGGCGTCGAGCAGTCCGTCATGACCGCGCGCACCATCGTCATCACCGGCGGTGCCACCGGAATCGGATACGGCATAGCGCAGCGACTCGTCGACGACGGCGACGACGTGGTGCTGGTCTCGCGCAATCCTGAGAAGCTGTCGGCGGCCGCGGACAGCCTTGCCGGCGGCCGTGGCTCGGTGTCGGTCCACGCCGTCGACGTTCGCGATCACGACGCGGTGGCAGAGCTGATCGACGCGCTGCCGCGAGTCGACGGACTGGTCAACAACGCTGCGGGCAACTTCGCCGCGAAGACCGTGGACATGAGCTTCCGGGCCTTCCGCTCAGTCGTCGAGATCTCGCTGTACGGGACGTTCAACGCGTCGCAGGCGCTGGCCAGGCGCCTCATCCGCGAGAACAGGGCCGGCACGATCCTCAACATCGTCGCCAGTTACGGCTGGACCGGGGCTCCGCTGGTGGCGCATTCGGCCGCCGCCAAGGCGGGCATGATCGCCTTCACCAAATCGGTCGCCAGGGAGTGGGGACCGAACAACATCCGGGTCAACGCGTTGGCTCCCGGCTTCGTCCCGACCGACAACGCAGTTGCCGGAATTCTGTCCAGCCCGGGAGCTCAGGAGCGCATGCTTGACCTGATCCCTCTCGGGCGGTTCGGCAGCCCGGAAGAGATCGCCGACGTGGCCGCCTTCCTGCTCGGGGACGGGGCCCGCTACGTCACCGGTGCGGTCTTCGCGGCCGACGGTGGCCGGTCGCTCGGGATATCGATGCACGACGCGGTATCGGAGCACCCGGCCAGCAAACCGAATCCGCTTGCCGAACAGCTCATTCCATCAGCCGCCGGAAGGGAATCCTGATATGAACAGCACCTCTTTGACCAATAGCACCGCATTCCACGTGACGCCCGACGAGGCCGCCCGTATCGCCCAAGAGCTCGCGACGGGCAAGACCCTGCCGCTGTCCTGGTATACCGATCCGGCTGTCACCGCTGCCGAGATCGACCGGATCTACTCCGACACCTGGCAGTACATCGGCCGGGCCGCCGACGTCGCCGAGGCAGGTCAGTTCGTCACCGCCGATATCGCCGGGCGGCCGATCGTGGTGGTGCGTGACCGCGATGGCTCACTCAACGCCTTCCACAATGTGTGCCGGCACCGCGCGGCCAAGGTGGTGCTCGAAGAGTGCGGCCTCCGCCGCAGCCTGTCGTGCCACTACCACGCCTGGACTTACGGCCTCGACGGCAGCCTCAAGGGTGCGCCGCGCTCCAAATCGGAAGTGGACTTCCCCCAGTCGGATTTGGGGCTGCGCAAGGCCTCGGCTGCCACCTGGGGACCGTTCCTGTTCGCCAATCTGGCCGAGTCGCCGGAACCGCTAGAGGCCCAACTCGCCGATGTGCCCGCCCTGACCGCAGGCGCGGGCATCGACGTGGACAACCTGACGTTCCATTTCCGCGTCGAATACGACCTGAAATGCAACTGGAAGGTCGCGATCGAGAACTACCTCGAGTGTTACCACTGCCCCAACGCCCATCCTGGCTTCAGTCACGTCCTGGACACCGACATGTCCGCCTACCAGCTCGTCCTCGAGCCGACGCTGGCCTGGCAGAACGGTCCGCTGCGCCAGCTGAGCCCCGGCGCCGCGCCGGGCCAGGGCTACACGGGCCGCGACGGCGCGGTCCCGGAAGGCCGCTACTTCGCGGTGTTCCCCAATATGAAGGTCAACATCAACCCCGGCCTGCCGAACCTGTCGATCGGCCCGATCATCCCGATGGGTCCGGACAACAGTCACGGCTTCCTGGACTACTACTTCAGTCCGGATGTCTCGCAACAGTGGATCGACGACATGATCGTGTTCGACAACGAGGTCGGCGCGGAGGACACCGTTCTGGTGGAATCGGTGCAGAACGGGATCCGTTCCGGCGCAGTGGAACAGGGCCGGATCATGCTGGAGTCCGAGAAGCTGATCGCCGGCTACCAGAGCTGGCTGCTGGACAAGCTGACAGCGCGATGAGCTCCCCGGCGTTCGTCGTGGGCAGTACCGATCGGCTGCTGATCGGCGGCCAACAGTGCTTGCCCGCAACACCCGTCGAGCCGGCCGAGGTGGTCGACCCAGCAACGGGCCGGGTGATCGGGTACGCGCCGGTAGGCGGCCCGGTCGATGTGGATCGCGCCGTTGCGGCGGCCCGCGATGCGGGAAGGCACTGGGGCAGCTCCGATCCCGCGTTCCGGGCGGACCTGCTCGATCGCGTGGCGCAACGGATCACCGACCGGATCGATGACTTCGCCGCAGTGATCACCGCCGAGATGGGGGCGCCCGTCGACAACGCCAGGGACGTTCAGACGCAGCTGGCCATCGATGTGTTCCGGTCTTACGCGACGATCGCCCGTGAGTTCGTCTGGTCTGAGCCGTTGCGCGCCGGTGTCGTGCGATACGAACCGATCGGCGTCGTCGCCGCCATCACGCCGTGGAACTACCCGCTGTACCTGGCCGCCATCAAGATCGCCGCCGCTCTCGCCGCCGGTTGCACTGTGGTCTTCAAACCGAGTCAGGACGCTCCGCTGGACGCAGTCCTGCTGGTCGAGACCATCGTCGAGGTGGCCGGTGATCTGGGCGCTCCCCCGGGCATCGTCAATCTGGTGACCGGAAGTGGAAGTGTTGTCGGGGAGGCTATCTCGACACATCCGGGAATCGCGGCAGTGTCTTTCACCGGTTCCACGGAGGCAGGCAGGCGGGTGAGCGCCGCCGCGTCGGCCACCGTCAAGCGGGTCGGCCTGGAACTGGGCGGCAAGTCGGCGGCCATCATCCTCGACGACGGCGTCGACCTGACCACCGCATTGTCAGGTGCGCTGGCCGGTGTGTTCTACAACTCCGGTCAGACCTGCACCGCGTGCGCGCGAATCCTGGTCCCGCGTCATCGATATGAGGAAGCCATCAGCATCGCCGCAGAGCTCGCCGGTGGCTGGGAGATCGGTGATCCACGGCTGCCCGGTGACCACATCGGCCCCATCGCCACCCGGGCTCAATATGAAACTGTGCGGCGTTACCTGCAGGTCGGAGTCGACGAGGGCGCCCGGCTGCTGTGTGGGGGAGTGCCCGACGAGGCCGCCCTCGACGACGAGATGCGCGACGGATACTGGGTGTTGCCCACCGTCTTCGCCGGTGTCGAGCCGGGGATGACCATCGAACGCGAAGAGATCTTCGGTCCCGTCGCCTTGGTGATGGCCTACGACGATGACGACGACGCGGTGCGGATCGCCAACGATTCCATCTACGGGCTCAGCGGTGCGGTCTGGGGTACCGATACGGCTCGGATGCTTGCTGTGGCAGGGCGATTGGAAACCGGTCGGGTGGTGCTCAACGGTGGCCCGTTCGACGTGGTGGCGCCCACCGGCGGTTACAAGCAGTCCGGTAACGGACGTGAGCTCGGGCTGCACGGATTGCGCGAGTATCTCGAAGTGAAGAGCGTGCTGTTCCCAGGAGAGCAATCATGACCGATGTCAGTCGGCGGGGCTTCCTCGCCATCGGCGGCGCAGGCAGCATGGCGGTCGTACTGGCCTCGTGCGGGCGAAAATCCGGGGTGAGTGCGACGCAGATCGAGGGTCCGCCATCCGGGGTGACCGCCGCGCCGCCGGGCCCCGGCAGCGTGGATCGGGGCCGCTCCGGTGGTGGGGTGGTCACGGCCTGGACGGCGGAAGGCAATTCCTACGACGCGGCCATCGGCTATGACCTGCATTCGTGGGAGGCGCTGACCAGCTTGCTCTATATGCCGCTCTTCCGGTTCGCCGGGCAGAAGGGCTCGGCCGCACCGGCGGCGGCCGCGGCCATGCCGGAGATCTCGCAGGACGGCACCCGCTACGTCATCAAACTTCGACCCGATTTCGCATTCCACAACGGTCGCCCGGTCGTCGCCGCCGACTACGTCTACGCCTGGCGTCGAGTGCTCGATCCTGCGACCGAATCCTGGGCCGCACAGTACTTCGCGTCGATCAAGGGGGCCGACGAGTTCATTGCGGGCACGTCCACCGAGCTACCCGGTCTGGTGGCCCGCGACGATCACACCCTGGTCGTCGATCTCAAAGAGCCCGATATCACCTTCCTCGGCCAGCTTTCCCAGCCCTATGCCGCTGCCCTGCCCCAAGAAGAGGTCGAGCGCCTCGGCGCACAGTTCAACCGCACCCCGGTGGGTAACGGGCCGTTCATGATCACGTCTTACGACACCAAGAACCGGCATGCCCGGTTCGTTCGCAACCCCCACTTCGCCTGGGCCGGTCTGCCGTTCCTCGATTCTGTCGAATACCGATGGGGCATCGATCCGGCCCTGCAGTTTCTGCAATTGCAGAACGGTGACGTCGACATCCTCGGTGAGGGCCTCACCCAGAGCATCGCCGCGCGAGTTCAGGGCAACAGCGAACTCAGAGACAAGTTCACCGTCGACATCCCCACCCTCGGCGCGAGCTGGGTTGCCTTCAACGTGGACAGCGACAAGCTCAAAGATCCCCGGATCCGCCAGGCGCTGAACTGGGTGACCGACCGCGAACAGCTGGCCAAGTTCTCGCGAGGCCTGCAGGTGTCGTGGGGTGCGGTCATACCCGACGACGAGCCCGACTATCGCCGCACGGTCACGCCGTACACGTTGGATCCGGATCGGGCGAGAGCACTGATGAAAGAGGCCGGAGTGCAATCACTCGACCTCGATTTCTACTGCAGTGAAGACGATTACTGGCTCAGCGCCAGTCAGGTTCTCCAACAGCAATGGGCGCCGATCGGGGTCAACCTCAAGGTCACCACGCTGAGCAATGCGGCCTTCTGGACCGCGGTGGAGCACGGCGACGCCGACGCATTCGGCCGGGGTTACTATCAGGTGCAGCCCACCGGTTTGGACCTGTTGGCCGGCAACTTCGTCACCGGCGCGTCGTCGAACTACCAGGGTTATTCGAACACCGCCGTTGACGCATTGATCGCGAAGTCGCAGAACAGCCTGACCGTCGAGGACAGCAACCGCTACCTGGCCGATGCGGAGACCATGGTCGCCGCGGACGCTCCCGGGGTGTTCACCGCCAGCCTGCGGTTCGTAGCGATGCGTTCCCCGCGGGTGCAGAACTACCAGATGCGCTGTGAGACTGGCAGTTACTACGATCGAATGTGGGTGTGACATGAGCACGATCGTTGCCGCGGCGGTGCGCGATGAGCTCGACGTGTCGGACAAGCCGCGCAAGGCTCCCCACCGAAGTCGGGTGCTCTACCTCGGAGCCGGGCTCCTTGCCGCCCTGATGATATTAGCTTTGCTGGCGCCGTTGTTCGGCTCGCCCTATGTCATGCACACGGACGGTCTCACCGATCTCGGCGCCCCGTTGGGCATGTTCAGTCCGCACCACATCTTCGGCACCGATTCTCTTGGCCGAGACATGTTGGCCCGCAGCGTGACCGGCCTGCGCTCCACCCTGTTCGTCGCGATCGTCGCAAACGTCACCTCGCTTCTGCTGGGTACTGTGGTCGGGCTGCTGGCCGGCTTCTTCGGATCGTTTGTCGAGCAGAGCCTGATGCGCATCGTGGATGTCTTCCTCTCCATCCCCGTCGTGCTATCGGGGCTTGCATTGGCCAGCATCGTCGGTCGGGGCATGTGGGGCATCGTCGTCGTGGTCACCGCGCTGTACTGGGCCTGGACTGCCCGGCTGGTCTACGGCGAGGTGCTGCGCCTGCGGGGCCGGGGATTCGTCGAAGCGGCCACCGTGCACGGCGTCGCGCGATTCACCATCCTACGAAGGCACGTTCTGCCGCACACCTCCACTGTGCTGATCAATATCGCAGCACTCAACGGGGCGGCCGTCGTCGTGATCGGCGCCGGCTTGTCCTACCTCGGCGCCGGTATCCAGGCGCCGCAGCCCGAACTCGGAAACCTCCTGCAAAACGGTGCCGCTGCAATTGATTACGCGCCACACCTACTGCTGGTTCCACTGGCGCTGACGGTGGCGACGGTGCTGTCATTCGTCCTTATCGCTGAAGGTATCAACCGACGTAACTCTCTTTCGGAGCGGCATTCATGGCTCGATATCTGACCCGGCGGGTGCTGTACGGCATCCTCACCATCGCGCTGGTCATCCTGCTGACCTTCATCATCCAGTACCTGATGCCCGGTGATCCGGCCCGAACCATCGCCGGTCCCAAAGCGACGCCGGAACTGCTCGCCAGTATTCGGACCCGACTGCACCTCAATGACCCACTGCCGCTGCAATTGTGGAACTACTTCACTTCGGTGCTGCACGGCAACCTCGGTGAGTCCTACACCAGGAACCGGCCGGTGCTCGACCTGATTCTCGAGCGCCTGCCCGCCACCGGGATGCTGGCCCTCGCCGCGCTGATGATCGAGGTAATACTCGGTGCCGGTCTCGGATTGTGGGAAGCGTTGCGGCAGGACCGCAGCTGGGCGCTGGCGGCCGTCAACGTCGCACTGCTGTCCATACCGGCATTCGCGCTCGGGTTTCTGCTGCTGCTCTGCTTCGGCTATCTGATCCCGGTGTTCCCCGTGGACGGCGGCACGGGCTGGTCGCACCTCGTACTGCCCGCGGTGACACTCGGCGTGCTGGGAGCGCCGTACTACGCGAACCTGGTGCGAGACGGAATGAAAGACGCCCTGGGGGCCCCCTACACCCGCACCGCTGTGGCCAAAGGGCTCCCCACGCGTTACATCGTCACCAGGCACGTGCTGCGCAACGCGTTACCACCCTCGATCACCATGCTGGGCATGGACATCGCCATCATGTTCTCCGGCGTGGTGTTTGTCGAGGCGATCTTCGGGTGGCCGGGAATCGGCGCCCTGCAGACGCAGGCCTTCGCCGACGTCGACCGTCCCGTCCTGATGGGAACGGTCATCATCGCGGCGGTGGTCGTCGTACTCGGAAACCTGGCAGCCGACGTCATTCGGGCGTTCGTCGACCCACGGACAAAGGTAGGTGCACTGTGAAATCCGCCGTCAATATGGTGAGCGGTGCGCGCCCTGACGCGCAGCCCGAGCCACCGGTGCGCACCGTCGGGTCAGATGTCGTGGTGCGGAATCTGTCCGTATCCTATGGCGACCACCACGCGGTGCGCGATGTGAGCTTCGAGATCAAGGCCGGCACCACGCTGGCGCTGGTCGGTGAATCCGGATCCGGCAAGTCCACCATCGCGCTGGCGGTGAGCCGACTGTTGACCACCGACGCCACCATCGACTCGGGGACCGCCGACATCGGCGGTGTCGACGTACTGGGCCTGACCGGGCAGGCGCTACGGGAAATGCGGGGCCACGCCGTGGCGTATCTGGCCCAGGACGCATTGGCGGCCCTGAACCCGGTGGTGCGGATCGGTCGCCAGGTCAGCGAGATCTACGCCGTGCGCGGCGGTGACAAGCGCAGCGTGGCCCGCGAGAAGACCATCGCCGCACTGGAGCAGGTCAACATCCACAACCCCGGACGGGTCGCCGAGATGTATCCGTATCAGCTGTCCGGCGGTATGCGGCAGCGGGTGATGATCGCGATGGCGCTGGCGTTCGAGCCCGCCCTGTTGATCGCGGACGAGCCGACGACGGCACTGGACGTGACGGTTCAGGCCGAAATCCTGGCCCTGATCGTCGACCTCCAAGAGCGAAACGGGTTGACCTGCCTGTGGATAACTCACGACATGTCAGTTGTCGCCGAGATGGCCGATTCGGTGGCAGTGCTCTACGGCGGTCAGATGCTGGAAATGAGTGATGTCTATTCGGTGTTCGACACGCCGCGCAATCCCTACACCGGACGGCTGCTCGAGTGTTTCCGGAGCGGTAGATCGGCCGGCCTCAAGGATCCGTTCAGCTCCATTCCCGGAAGCCCGTCGTCACGGGCGCCCCGCGTCGGCTGCCCGTTCTCGCCGCGCTGCGATGGCGCCGATGAACAGTGCCGCACCGAGGCGCCGCATTCTCTCGAGATGACGCCGGCGCATTGGACGGCCTGTCATCATCCACTCGAGATCGGAGCAGGTAGATGACCGAGAAGCCGCCGATCGTGGAAATCAGATCGGTATCAAAGCGATTCGGTAAGGTCACGGTACTCGACGAGGTATCGCTAACTGTCGAGTGCGGCAAGACGACCAGCCTGGTGGGGGAGTCGGGTTCCGGAAAGTCCACCCTGGCCCGCATCGTGACCGGTCTGGAGACGGCAGACTCCGGCACGGTGCTGTTCGGTGGTCGGCCTCGGCCCCGCCGCGGACGGGCCGCCCGAGCTCTTCAGCGAACCGTGGGCGTGGTGTTGCAGGATCCCTATGACTCGATCGACCCGCGTTTCACCGTGGGTGAAGTGGTCGCCGAACCGCTACGTGCGCAAGGCCATTACCGCAAGGGTGGCCGGGAGAAGGTGCGTGAGCTGCTCGACCTGTGCGGGATGACCGATATCGATCTGGACTGCCGGGTCACCGGCTTCTCCGGCGGACAACGGCAGCGCATCGCGATTGCGCGTGCGCTGGCCACCGAGCCGGACCTCATCGTGTGTGACGAGCCCACCTCGGCGCTCGATGTGTCCGTCCAGGCCCAGATCCTCAACTTACTGCTCCGATTGCAACGGGAGCACGGGCTGGCGTACCTGTTCATCACGCACGACATCGACGTCGTCCGCCGGATCAGCGACCAGGTGGCGGTGATGTGCCAGGGCAAGATCGTCGAGTCGGGTGACACCGCCGACGTCACTGGCGAACCACAACATCCGTATACCAAGAAGCTGCTGTCGGCGGTACTGGGCTCGTCGCCCCACACCCGGAAACTGTCGGGCCCGCTCGCGAAGAACCGCACCCTGGAGGTTGTTGCCCAATGACCGATTACGCACTGAGCACCGAGGACATCACCCTGGAGATGGCCGACGGTGTCGCGCTGGCTATGACGCTGTACCGCCCGATCACCGACGGGCCCGTGCCGGTTCTGGTCGAGGCGCTGCCGTACCGCAAGGACGACATGCTGGAGCGGGATCTATATGACAGGCTGGTCACCCAATACGGTTTCGCCGTGTGCCGCGTCGATGTGCGGGGCACCGGATCCTCCGGTGGACCGGCCACCGACGAATACCCGGTCACCGAACTCGACGACCTGAACACGGTGATCGACTGGCTGGCGGCGCAGCAGTGGTCGAATGGCTCTGTCGGCATGTTCGGTTGGTCCTACAGCGGATTCAACTCGCTGCAGGTCGCGGCCACCCGGCCCGCCGCGCTCAAAGCGATCGTGCCCGTCTACTCCTCGGATGACCGTTACAACGACGACGTGCACAACATCGGCGGCGCATTGCGGCTGCTGGACTTGGTCGACTATCCGTCCTTCATGGTCGCCATGAATGCCATGCCGCCGGTTCCGGCGCTGTGGTCGGGCGACTGGCGTGCGCAATGGCGGCACCGGATCGAGTCCAACGAGCCGTGGTTGTTCACCTGGCGGGCCGAGCAACGTCGCCAACCCTATTGGCAGCAGGGTTCGATCCGGCCCGACTACGCCCGCGTGACCTGCCCGACGATGATCGTCGCCGGTTGGGCGGATGGCTACCGCAACAACACCTTCCGCACCGTGGAGGCGCTCGAAGAGGCCGGCACGCCGTGGAAGCTGTTGATCGGGCCATGGAGTCACATGGGGACCGAGACGTCGCTGCCCGGACCATGGGTGGACCTGACCGCCGAGATGGCGCGCTGGTTCGACCGGTGGCTTCGTGACGACGACAACGGAGTGGACACCGAACCGCGCGTCCAGATCTTCCACCGCCGAAGCACCCGGCCCGAACCCGACCTGGCCGAGCTGAGGGGAGTGTGGCGGGCGCACCCGGGAATGCCGTTGGCGGACAACAAGACCCTCGACTTCGATCTGGGCACCGGCGTTGTCCAGCACGCGATGATCGGCGATATCGGTACAGCAGCCTGGAACAGCTGCGCGGGGGCACTGCCCTGGGGGCAGCCGACCGACCAACGCTACGACAATGCGGGATCGCTGACGTGGGACTTCCCGGGGGACGATCTGCACGTCTACGGCCATCCCATACTGCGGCTACGGGTCCGTGCGGATCGCCCGGTGGCGTCCGTGTCGGCCAAACTGTGCGACGTGTTCGCCGATGGCACCTCGGTGTTGATCACCCGCGGGTTCCTGAACCTGACTCACCGTGGCGGTTATGACGCCGACCCGGTGGCGTTGGAGCCCGGTGAGTGGGTCGACGTCGATGTCGAACTCGAGGCGACCGCATGGAGTCTCGACGACGGGCACCTACTGCGGCTCGCGGTCGCGGGCGGCGACTGGCCCAACGCCACCGTTCCACCGGAACCCCTCACCCTGGAGATCGACCGCGAAGCATCCCGGCTGTCCGTTCCGGTGTTGACGAGTCTGGACGACCTCGACGAGCCCGAGCTGGTGCACGTCGTGCCGGAGAAGTTGCAGAGCTCGGACGGAATTACCTGGGCGGTCGAACGAGATGTGTTGGCGCGCAGGACGAGATGCCGAACCGAGCATGGCAGCGACTGGGTGAGCACAAAGGGTTATCGCTGTCGCGAGCACTACACGGGACTGGTCGAGCTGGACACCCGGACCTTCGCGCAACGGGCGGAGGCATTCGCCCGCTTCGATGTCGAGTTCCCCGAAGGTCGCACCGCTACGCAGTCCACGATGACAGTCGACCTCGACGCCACGCACCTACACCTCGACGTGCACGTCGAAGCCTTCGACGGCGATCAGCTGTTCGCCGAGAAGCGCTGGCAAAAGAGCATTCTCAGAGATCTCGGATGACAGGAATCATGACCCAGGCAATAACCGTCACGGAACAACAGCACTGTCTGCACGTGCAGCTGTCGCGTCCGGAGAAGAAGAACGCGATCGACGCCGGCATGGCGGCAGAGCTGCACGAAGTCTGCGAACGTCTGGAGGTGACGCCGCGGACGCTGGTGCTCAGCGGATCCGGCGGGGTGTTCGCCGCGGGCGCCGACCTGGCCGAAATGCGGGACCGGCGTGCCCCGCAGGCACTGGCCGGGATCAACTCGTTCCTGTTCCGGCGGATCGCACAGCTGCCGATGCCCGTCATCGCGGCCGTCGACGGCTGGGCCCTGGGCGGCGGTGCCGAACTGGCCTACGCCGCCGACTTCCGCATCGCGACCGTCAACGCCCGGTTCGGTAATCCGGAAGTGGGTCTCGGTGTTGCCGCCGCGGCCGGTGGGAGTTGGCGGCTCGCGGCCCTGGTCGGGGAGCCGATGGCCAAGCACATCCTGCTGGCCGGGCGCGTTCTCGATGCGCAGGAGGCGCTCACGGCCGGACTGGTCACCGAGGTCGTCGCGCCGGAAGAATTGTTGGACAGCGCATTTCGGCTGGCTGGTCAGGTCGCGAAGGGCGCGCCCGCCGCGGTCCGGCTCACCAAGGCACTCATGGGTATGCCGGAGTCGGCGCACCCCGTGGTCGACAACATGGCGCAGGCGTTACTGTTCGAAAGCGACGAGAAGTACGAGCGGATGACGGCATTTCTGGAGAAGCGCAATGTCCGCACTTCCTGAACTCGTCGGAGTCGTCGGTGGCGGCCGGATGGGCGCGGGTATTGCCCACGCCTTCCTGGCCACCGGGTGCGAGGTCGTGGTCCGAGAAGCCGACCCCGACAGCGCACAGGCGGCCGCCGCCCGCATCGAGAAATCGATCCGCACCGCGATCGAGCGGGGCACCGTCACCGAATCCTGGCCAGCGGTGTCGAGTCGGCTGCGCGTGGTCACGTCGTTCGAGGAGCTGGCGGACCGGGCACTGGTGATCGAGGCCGTTCCGGAGATCATCGAGCTCAAGGCCGACGTGCTGACCGCGGTCGAGAAGTCGGTGGCACCGGAATGTGTGCTCGCCAGCAACACCTCGTCGTTGTCGATCGACACGCTGGCCGGCGCACTCGACGCGCCGCAGCGCTTCATCGGCCTGCATTTCTTCAACCCCGTTCCCACCAGCGAGCTCGTCGAGATCGTCAACGGTGCCAGGACGGATCCACAGCTGCGTGCCGATGCGGTGCGGTGGGTCAATGCACTCGGTAAACAAGCTGTCTCCGTGCGTGATTCGCCTGGTTTTGCCACATCGCGGCTAGGTGTCGTGATAGCGCTGGAGGCGATGCGGATGCTCGAAGAGGGCGTCGCATCGGCGGAGGACATCGACACGGCGATGAAGCTCGGCTACAAACACCCCGTCGGTCCGCTGGCGCTGACCGACATCGTCGGCCTCGACGTCCGCTTGGACATCGCCGGCCATTTGGCGGACACCCTCGGCCCGCGGTTCGCGCCGCCGGCCATTCTGCGAGAACTCGTCGCGCAGGGTCACACCGGCCGCAAGGCCGGGCGCGGTTTCTACGTCTACTGATTCAAGGAGTTGCCATGCTTGATGTTGTCGTGCTCGGAGCGGGTCTGGCGGGTTTGAGCGCCGCCCGCGATCTACGCCGCGCCGGGTGTGAGGTGACGCTGCTGGAGGCGCGTGACCGCATCGGCGGCAGGGTTCTGCAGACCACGCTGGACGACGGCAGGGTCGTCCAGCTCGGCGGGGAGTTGATCGGCACGGCGCACACCTCGTACCGCGCTCTGGTCGACGAGCTCGGGCTCACGCTGCGCGAGAGCTACAGCGCCGAACCGGGCGAGACCGTTTGGGACATCGACGATTCGGTGCTGACGGGCGATCCGGCACCGTGGATGTCGGACGAAGACCATGCCGACTACGCCCGCGTGGTGGGGTTGTTCGTGGACTTGGCCAAGGGGGTCGACCCGGACAATCCGTGGGCCCATCCCGACGCTGCAGCGCTCGACAGCGTGTCGTTCCACGCGTGGTTGCGCAGCGTCGGCGCACGCGACAGCGTGGTGCGGATGTTCGAGCTGGCGAAGGCCGGTCTGGCCGCTGATTCCCTCAAACGCACGTCGCTGCTGGCGGAGCTGCGCAAGGCGGCGGTGGCGGGTGACGGGCTCAGCAACTACTACGACGTCGAGCAGTGGACCAAGTTCACGGTTGCCGAGGGCAGCGCCACGGTGGCTGCGCGGATGGCCGAGGAACTGCGCGATCACATCCGCCTGTCCAGCGTGGTCACCGCGATCGACGTGCATCCCGATCGGGTGGAGGTGGTACTTGCCACCGGCGAAGTGGTCACCGCCGCCAACGTCATCTGCGCGATCCCTGTCGCACCCCTGCGGCGGATCGCCATCAGCGGCCTCAGCGCCGAGCGGCTGCGGGCGCTTCGCCGGGTGCGTAACTCGCTGACCGCGAAAGTGGTTGCGGCCTACGAGACATCGTTCTGGCGCGATCTCGGCAAGAACGGCTCGTCCTACAGCGATGGCCTGGTGGGCTCGACCTGGATCCAGGGGCCCGGTGTCATCTCGGCGTTGGTCGCGCCGTCACAGCTGGCGTTTCATCTGGCCGGTGACCAGTCGGCACGAGACCGCGATGCGCTCGACGCGCTGGCCCGGATGTACGGCTCCCAGGCTGCGCAGCCAACGGCGCTGTTCACCCGAGAGTGGTCCACCGAGCCGTTCACGCTGGGCTACATGGCCCACTACGCACCGGGAGATCTGACCGCGATCGGTCCCACCCACAGCCAGCCCGAGGGCCGGTTCTTCGTCGCTGGCTCGGATTACTGGGTGGCCGGTTACATGGAGGGGGCGGTCCGTACCGGCCGCGCCGCAGCAGAAGGGGTCCTGTCCCGTTAGCGGCCCGCTGTCGGCGGATCCGGTGGCCAGGTCGGCGCGGTTTGACCCGCGTCGGCCCATCGACCGCGAACTCCGGTCGGCAATGCCATCGGGATTCACCTTCATCGCGGTCGGGGACTGCATCATGTCGCGGCCGCTGGGCGCGACCGTTGCCGCCGACCCGGAGTTCGCCCGGGTGATCGCACTGCTGCGCTCCGCCGACCTCCGGTACGGGAACCTGGAGACGACGATCGTCGACTTGGACACCTTCACCGGTAGCCCGTACTCGTGGGATGCCGACTGGACCCTTGCCAGTCACCCCGGTGTCGCCCCTGATCTCGCCGGGCTCGGCCTGCAGATCGTCTCCCGGGCGAACAACCACGCGCTGGACTGGGGACTCGAGGGCATGCTCGAGACGTCCCGGCGTCTTGACGAGGCGGGCATCGTGCATGCGGGCGTCGGCAGGCACGGCGGGCTCGCTCGCTCACCCCGCTACCTCGAACTGCCGCAGGGACGCGTCGGCCTGGTCTCGTTCGCCTCGACCTTCCGGCCGACGTCAGAGGCGCTGCACTATTGCGGCGCGGCGCCCGGCCGACCGGGCGTCAGTGCGCTCGCCATCGAGACCACCCACCTGGTCGAGCGGGAGCTCTACGCCGCGCTGACCGCGCTGGGCCCGGACTCCGGTGATGTCATCACCCGGTTCGGTGTGCGGTTCGCACCCGCGCAGCAGCGGGCGATGCGCTACGAACCGGACGAGAACGACCTCGCCGATATCCTCAAGAACATCCGATTGGCGGCCCAACACTCCGATTTCGTGATCGCGGCCCTGCACGCGCACCAGGCCGAGAACGAGTGGGAGTCGGGTTTGCAGATCCTGCGCCCCGCGGCCTTCGTGTCGGACGTCGCGCGTGCCGCCATCGACGCCGGTGCGGCAGCGTTCGTCACCACCGGCAATCACAATGTGGGATCGATCGAAATATACCGGGGCAAGCCAATTTTCACGGGGCTGGGCAATTTCTTCTGGAGTGACATTCAGGAGCCCCTCTCCGCGGAGCTACACCAACTGCCGGCCAACCGGCGCCTGCTTGCCGAGGCGTTCGAGTATCCGCGGCGCGCTACGGACGCCGACCTGTCCGCCATCGTCAATGCCACTGGGGGGTTCGCCAACGAATTCACCTTCGAGACGGTGGTGCCGCGAGCCGTCTATCAGAGCACCCCGGATGGCGATCTGTGTCTGAGTGAGCTGGCGATCTACCCCGTGAGCCTGCGCTACGGCGAGCGCCTCACCAGAAGTGGCATCCCCGCCCCGCCGGGGCCGCGGCAGGCCAAGAAGATCCTCGCCGATCTCATGGAGATGTCACCGACCGTCGACATCAGAGTCGTCGAGGACGACGGCTGGGTGCACGGTCGGGTGAACGTGGCTTAGCGGTTCGGCGGCACCAGCTCAGCCGGGGAGTGGCGGGGTGGTGCCTTCGAAGTGGTTTCGGCCGAGGGTGTCGACGAAAGTGGGGCCGAGCAGCTCGAACTCGCTGCGGTAGGCGTCGGCCCAGGCGCCGAACGGTTGATGTGCCAGGTACTCGTTGCGAAACCGGTCGTCCTCGGAGACCTCGGTGGCGCAGAACTCGGGTATGACCAGATCGATTACCGGGCTGCCGCGCTCGACCTCGGCGAGCACGAGGGGCTCGTTGCGGGCCAGGAACCGATCGATGATCCAGCCGTCCTCGCCCAGCCAGACCGAGTGGCGGATCTTGGCGACGACGTGTTCCGCGCGCGCAACGATCTGCCCGGCGACCAGTGGATCGAGGCTTCGTTCGGCCTCATAGCGGGTGCCACCGGCGGCAGGCCCCTTGGCGGTCATGGTGCCTATCGCCTCGTCCCCGAGAGATGCCACCAGCGCGTGAGGAGCGGTATCGGATTCACCGGTTGCGGGGCCCTGCAGGCGTACGCGGACCGCGTAGCCGTCGGATGCGAACAGATAGGCCTGAACGATGAGCACGGGACTGGGATCAGAGGTTGCGACGGCAGGTAATTCGTGGACGAAGAATTTCCGTTCGAACTCGAAATCGCCGGAGCCGGAGTCGGACATAGACAGACGGTAGCGGCTACCGCGTCGAACGGCGCCCAGAGTGCGGCGCAATCTCACCAAGTCGGCTAGACTTGAGTGGAATAGACTCAACCTTGACTGTGTTGGACAACGCGAGAAGCATTTCCCCACCCGTATCGAACCAGGAAAGGTTAGGTGTCGTGGACTCGTTCAACCCGACCACAAAAACCCAGGCGGCGCTGACCTCGGCGTTGCAGGCGGCCACTGCCGCAGGCAACCCGGAGATCCGGCCCGCGCATCTGTTGATGGCACTGCTGACGCAAAACGACGGCATTGCTGCACCACTGCTGGAAGCGGTCGGAGTAGATCCTGCGACCATCCGGGCGGAGGCGGAACGCCTCGTCGAACGGCTTCCGTCGGCCAGCGGTGCGAACTCGACGCCGCAGCTCTCGCGCGAATCGCTGGCTGCGGTCACCGCGGCGCAGCAACTGGCCACCGAGATGGACGACGAGTACGTCTCCACCGAGCACCTGTTGTACGGCTTGGCCACTGGCGACTCCGAGGTCGCCAAGCTGCTCACCGGGCACGGCGCGTCGCCCGAAGCGCTGCGTGATGCGTTCGTCAAGGTGCGCGGCAGCGCCCGGGTGACCAGCCCGGACCCGGAGGCGACCTATCAGGCGCTGGAGAAGTACTCCACCGACCTGACCGCGCGGGCCAGGGAAGGCAAACTCGATCCGGTCATCGGGCGCGACACCGAGATCCGTCGTGTAGTGCAGGTGCTGAGCCGTCGTACGAAGAACAACCCGGTGCTCATCGGTGAGCCCGGCGTCGGCAAGACCGCGATCGTCGAGGGCCTAGCCCAGCGCATCATCGAAGGCGACGTGCCGGAGAGCCTCAAGGGCAAGACCGTCGTCTCCCTGGATCTCGGGTCGATGGTCGCCGGTGCCAAGTACCGCGGTGAGTTCGAGGAGCGGCTCAAGGCCGTCCTCGACGACATCAAGAACTCGGCCGGCCAGATCATCACGTTCATCGACGAGCTGCACACCATCGTGGGAGCCGGCGCGACCGGCGACTCGGCGATGGATGCCGGCAACATGATCAAGCCGATGCTGGCTCGTGGCGAGCTGCGGCTGGTCGGCGCGACCACCCTCGACGAGTACCGCAAGTACATCGAGAAGGACGCCGCCCTGGAGCGCCGGTTCCAGCAGGTGCTGGTCGGTGAACCGTCGGTGGAAGACACCGTCGGCATCCTGCGCGGGCTCAAGGACCGCTACGAGGTGCATCACGGCGTCCGGATCACGGACTCCGCGCTGGTTGCCGCGGCCACCCTGTCCGACCGCTACATCACCAGCCGCTTCCTGCCCGACAAGGCCATCGACCTGGTCGACGAGGCAGCGTCTCGGCTGCGGATGGAAATCGACTCGCGGCCCGTCGAAATCGACGCGGTCGAGCGTCTGGTCCGCCGACTCGAGATCGAAGAGATGGCTCTCGAGAAGGAAGAAGACGCCGCGTCGAAAGACCGTCTGGAGAAGCTGCGGGCGGAACTGGCCGATTACCAGGAGAAGCTCTCGCAGCTGACCACCCGGTGGCAGAACGAGAAGAACGCCATCGACATCGTGCGCGACCTCAAAGAACAGCTCGACACACTGCGCGGTGAGGCCGACCGGGCCGAACGCGACAGTGACCTGGCCAAGGCCGCCGAGCTGCGCTACGGCCGGATTCCCGAGGTCGAGAAGAAGCTCGACGCCGCCCTCCCCACTGCTCAGGCGCAGACCGACCTGATGCTCAAGGAGGAAGTCGGTCCTGACGACATCGCCGACGTCGTCTCGGCCTGGACCGGGATTCCGGCCGGCCGGATGCTCGAAGGTGAGACCGCCAAGCTGCTGCGGATGGAAGAAGAGCTCGGCAAGCGCGTCGTCGGGCAACGCAAGGCCGTGCAGGCGGTCTCTGATGCGGTCCGCCGCACCAGAGCCGGCGTCGCCGATCCGAACCGGCCGACCGGATCGTTCCTGTTCCTCGGCCCGACCGGCGTCGGCAAGACCGAGCTGGCCAAGGCGCTGGCGGAGTTCCTGTTCGATGACGAACGAGCCATGGTCCGCATCGACATGAGCGAGTACGGCGAGAAGCACTCGGTGGCCCGCCTGGTCGGCGCGCCGCCCGGATACATCGGCTACGACCAGGGCGGTCAGCTGACCGAGGCGGTGCGGCGACGCCCGTACACGGTGGTGCTGTTCGACGAGGTCGAAAAGGCGCACCCGGATGTGTTCGACGTGCTGTTGCAGGTCCTCGACGAAGGTCGGTTGACCGACGGCCAGGGCCGGACGGTCGACTTCCGCAACACCATCCTGATCCTGACGTCCAACCTCGGGTCGGGCGGCACCGAGGAGCAGGTGATGGCGGCAGTGCGGGCGGCGTTCAAGCCCGAGTTCATCAACCGGCTCGACGACGTGCTGATCTTCGACGGGCTGGCCCCTGACGAACTCGTCCGGATCGTTGACATCCAGCTCTCTCAGCTGCAGAAGCGGCTCGCGCAGCGGCGCCTCGGCCTCGAGGTCTCACTGCTGGCCAAGGAATGGCTCGCCGAACGTGGCTTCGACCCGATTTACGGGGCCCGTCCGTTGCGCCGGCTGGTGCAGCAGGCGATCGGCGACCAGCTCGCCAAGAAACTGCTGGCAGGCGAGGTGCACGACGGCGACACCGTCACCGTCGACCTCCGTCCTGACGGCGACGGCCTGATCCTGAGCTAGCGATCTCCGGCCGAACAGACGCAAAGAACCCCCGGCACCCGGCGTGTCGGGGGTTCTTTGCGTCTGTTGGCGGGGAGAAAGCCCGGGTGTAACGCGGTTGTGACCTGCAGCCCTTCTCATTTACCCGCCGTCAACAGATAGGCTGTGTCCAATGGTCCCGCTCTGGTTCACGCTATCCGCACTCTGTTTCGTGGGTGCGGCGGTGCTGCTGTATTTCGATCTGGATCGGCGTCGTGGGCTCGGACGTCGTCGGAAGTCCTGGGCGCGCTCCCATGGCTTCGACTACGAGCCTGAATCCGCCGATATCCTCAAGCGCTGGAAACGTGGCGTGATGTCCACGGTCGGCGATATCACCGCCCGCAACGTGGTGCTCGGCCAGATCCGGGGTGAAGCGGTGTTCATCTTCGACCTCGAAGACGTCGCCACTGTCATCGCGCTGCATCGCAAGGTCGGGACGAACGTCGTCGTCGACCTGCGACTCAAGGGAGTCAAAGAACCCAGAGAGAACGACGTCTGGCTGTTGGGTGCCATCGGACCGCGGATGGTCTACTCCACCAACCTCGACGCCGCCCGCCGCGCCTGCGACCGGCGCATGGTCACCTTCGCCCACACCGCGCCGGACTGCGCTGAGATCATGTGGAACGAAGAGAACTGGACGCTGATCAGCATGCCGATCGGCAGCAGTCGCGCCCAGTGGGACGAAGGGCTGCGCACCGTCCGCCAGTTCAACGACCTGCTGCGGGTACTGCCGCCGCTGCCGGCACAGGCTGCGATCGGAGCCGCCCCGCGCCGCAACGCCGGTCCCGGCCGCCCGCTGGCACCCGCCACTCGCGCCGAATTGCCACCGGGGCGCACCGACACACCGCAGGTCCGACCGGACGCTGTCCGGCGCGAGGCCGGCCGGCCTGAACCCGTGCGACGGACCCCGCCGCCGCGCAACAGCCGCCAGGCGCCGCACTACCAACGCTAGTTAGGCTGTCCGGGTGACCCACGGCAGTGAGCTGACCTCGACCGATCGTGCCGAACTCGCGGCTTTGGTGCGCGACCTGTCGGTGGTCAGGGGCCGGGTGGTGCTTTCTTCAGGCCGCGAGTCCGACTATTACGTCGACCTGCGCCGGGCCACTCTTCATCACCGTGCCTCCCGGTTGATCGGTGTCTTGATGCGCGAACTCACCGCCGACTGGGATTACGCGGCGGCGGGTGGCCTGACCCTTGGCGCCGATCCGGTCGCCACCGCGATCATGCACGCGCCGGGCCGCCCCATCGACGCCTTCGTGGTACGTAAATCGGCGAAAACCTATGGCATGCAACGCCAGATCGAAGGATTCGACGTCGCCGGCCGGCGGGTCCTGGTCGTCGAGGACACCAGCACCACCGGCGCCTCGCCATTGGCTGCCGTGCGCGCCGTCCGCGAGGCCGGAGGCGAGGTGGTCGGCGTCGCGACCGTGGTGGACCGGGCGACGGGTGCTGCCGAGATCATCGAGGCCGAGGGCCTGCTGTACCGCAGTGTGCTGGGATTGGCCGATCTGGGGCTTACGGGTGAGTGAACGCCGCCAACGCGCGACGACGCCGCTCTCGCCGATGGAGGCGCTGCAACAGCTGCCTGCTCTCGTTGTCCTGGAACGCTTTCCGGTACCGGTGCTGGCGATCACCGCCGACGGTGAGATCTTGTTCGCCAATAGCGCGTTCGGCGAAATGCTCGGCTACAGCACCGAAGCGTTGCAGGCCAAGGGCTTTCACGAGATCTTCCGTGCCATGACTGCAGACGAATCCGCGGTCGCCGTTCTGCGTGCCCACGCCGACCTGATCGTGGAGCTGGCGCACCGGGACGGGTCGACGGTGCGGGCCAACATGAGCCGGTCGGCAGCGTTGCGTGACGAGGACCAATTCGCCCTCGCGGTGTTCCAGGATCTGACCGAACGGCTCTGGGTCGATGAGCTCTGATCAATCGCCGATCTGCAGCGTGCCCTGGTCATGGCGGAGCGCTTCGCGCGACAGGAACTGTTTGAGGAACGGCAGTGCGTCCGGATCGGCGATCGCCGGCAGCATGATGTCCCAGATCCTGGTGAGCCGGCGGAACAGCTCCGTGCTCGGCGCGCTGGGGCCCGTCAGCAGCTCCGCGCCCAGATAGGTGGCCAGCAGCGTCTCGGCCACCGCGTCGACCGACAGCGCGCTGCGCAGGTCACCGTCGGACGCGGCAACCGTCAGCTGCGACGTGACCAGCTCCAGCGCACCTTGGTAGGACTGGGTGACCGCGTCGTTGAACTCACCAAGGGCGCGGGCAACCTGGATGCCGGTGCGGACGTTGGCATCGGAGGTGACCAGGCCGGCTACGGCGAAGGAGCTGTGCATCAGGTTTTCCAGTGCGGGCGAAGCTGACGCACAGATGGTGCTGATGGTGTCGAAGACCTTGGCCGCCGCTCTTCGATGATCGCCGAAGCCAGCGACTCCTTGGATTCGAAATGGTAGTAGAGCGCACCTTTGGTCATCTCGGCACGCTCGATGATGTCGCCTAGGCTGGTGGCCGCGAATCCGACCTCGCTGAAGAGCTCAATGGCTGCGTCGAGAATCTTGCGCCGGGTGGCCTCGGACCTGGCCTGGCGAACCATCGTCGTTGGACCTCCGGGATGGGAGTGGACGTCAAGATTAGCAACGGTTGACGGTCCGGATCGCGACAGCGGTGCGCCGGTGGACGAACTGTGCGAAGTAGTCGAGCCGGTCCGCCCGGACCACACCGGGCATCACCTGAAGCCACGCCCGTTCGATGTGGCGCAGATACTCCTCACAGTTCTCCAGGTCGCTGACCTGCCGGATACCGGCGTACATCGCGACGAACAACCGGCTCACATCGGCGGGATCGGCGGTGTCGAGGAGGTCGCCCTCCTCGGCCGCGCGGCGGGTGATCTCGGAGAAACCGGCGACCCACTCGGCGAGTCGTTTGGTCTGCATGTCCTCGGTGCGCCCGATGGCCTCCAGCAGATGCAGCGACGACTTGGCCAGATCCTCGGTGACCTCCTGCATCGCGAGGTTGAAACAGATGTCGATCAGCGTCTCCAGGCCGGAGAGTTTGTTGGCGAGCAGGTCGTTGATGGTGTTTCGCATGATCGCGCTCTGGGTGTCGATGAGCGCGAGCGCCAAGGCGTGCTTGGAACGGAAATGGAAGTACATCGCACCTTTGGTCACCTCTGCCTCGCGCAGGATGTCGTCGAGGCTGACCAAGCTGTAAGAACGGTTCGCGAACTGGTGAGCCGCGGCCCGCATGATCTGCTGGCGGGCTGAGTCCGCCGGTGGTGTCATGAGGTGACCTGGATGCGCATTGTCAGCAGGCCTCCATTTCGGTGATGTGTACTGAGGACGGGCCTGGTGGAGGCCCGACTGTCAAAATACTGTAAGTCATGAGGATCGATAAAAATCATCCAAAAAGTATGTAAGATCGCCGACGTGAGAACTCTTGGTTCGTCCTCGACGTGGAGGGATGCGACGCCGGCCGGAGTGGGGACGGTGGCGCAGCGGCGCGCCGGTCAGCCGGCGAACTCGTTCACCCGAACGAAGAAAGCCGACCTGAGGTGGGCGGACCTGGCGCTGCGGTCCGGTAACTTCGGCGACCGCTCAGGTAGGGGACGGCGGGGCGGCCAGCGGCCGGATCCCAGCGCCCGAAGCGGCAAGTATGCCGACGACATCCTGTCCGACGCCGTCGGCGAGTCGAGCGATATCGACTGGGACGACATCGTCGACATCGTCTGCATCGGTCGCGGCGCCGGAGCCATGGCGGCCGCGATCGGTGCCGCCAACCAAGGCGGGACGGAGGTCTTCTTCGCCGATGCCGGCCACGGGGCCGACACAGCCGGCGTCGAGGCCGACAACCTGGCGGGCCGACTCGGTATCACCGACTCCGCGACCGTCGACTACCTCACCGCGCTCACCGAGGACATCGGACCGTTGATCCGCTGCGCCGTCCCGAGCCAGGTGCCGATGCGCACCCTGGACGACCCGCAGCCCGAGTCACGCCGAGGTGGCATCGCCACCTTCGTCGGCTCCGCGCTGAGGGACTGGGCGAACCGCTGCCTGGCATCGCCGTACGGACTGCTCTACACCACCCTCGCGCACTCGGAGACCGTTACCTACCGCAGCGCAGGCGAGAGGCTCGAAGCCGCCGTGGTGGGGAGGATCGACGTCGAGAACGGTCGCCTCGCCGAGGGGCTGGACCAGTGGCTGGCCGCTCGGGCTGAAGAACTCGGCCTCGACGATGAATCATCAAATTCGTTGCAGCGCTTGGTATTCGAGGCCGGACAGGTGGTCGGGGCCGTCGTCGACACCCCAACCGGGCCGCGCGCGGTCCGGGCCAGACGCGGTGTTGTGATGGAAACGGGTGGCAGCGTATCGACTCCCACCCTGCCCGCCGATGGTCTGGACAACGCCTCCTCGGCGGTGGTCGCCCTGGTGACCCGCGCAGCCAGCCGGTTCGCCCGGCTGGAATTGCTGGCCACGCCACGCTGACTCACGGCGCGGTGGGCAGCGGAGCGGGGAACGGCAGCACGATCCGCCGCTTCGCCAGCAGCGCCTCCATCGCCGCGCCCTCCAATGGTCGCGACAACAGATAGCCTTGCGCGCGGTGGCACCCGTGCTGCATCAAAGTCCTTGCCGCAGCCTCGGTTTCGACACCTTCGGCAACCAGCTCGAGACCGAATGCGTCGGCGAGTGCGATGACCGCGCGTACGATCGCGAGATCGCCCGCGTTGGTGCCGAGGTCGCGCACGAACGACTTGTCGATCTTGAGGGTGTCCACCGGAAGCGATTTCAGGTGGGACAACACGCTGTAACCGGTGCCGAAGTCGTCGATCGCGATCTGTACACCCACCTCTTTCAGGGCGGCGAGCGTGATCCGGGTGGTCTCGATATCCGATACCACCACGCTTTCGGTGATCTCCAGGCAGACCGACTCGCCGGCCAGGCCGAACTCCTCGATGGTGGCGGCGACTTCCCTGACGAATCCCTCGGCGACGAGCTGAACCGGCGAGACGTTCAGTCTCAGCACGGCGTTCGTCCCGACGCCGCGTGACCGCCATGCGCTGAACTCGGCGCAGGCGGCGCGGACCACCCATCGGCCGAGTTCGCCTGCGAGATTGATGGATTCGGCAACACCGATGAACGAATCCGGGAACAGTAGCCCTCGCGTCGGGTGCTCCCAGCGGACCAGTGCCTCGGTCGCGAGGACCTCGCCGGTGCGCATGTCGATTTCCGGGAGATAGTGCAGCACCAATGCGCCGCTTTCGATCACGCCCTGCAGATGCAGCTCGATGTCATTACGGAACGCGCTGCGCAGGGACATGTCCTCGGAGAACACCGCGATCTTGTTACCGCCGGCGCCCTTGGCGGTGAGCACGGCCTGATCCGCTTTGCGCAACAAGTCCGAGGAGGTGTCCCGACCCGGGACGCCAAGTGCGACACCGACACTGACGGTGCGAGTCAGTGTCTCCCCGTCGATCGACACCCGCTCGCGCAGTTTCGACTGGAGCTCACCAGCGAGCGACTCGGCCTGGGTCGCGTCCAGCGGCGACGATGGGATGACGACGAACTCGTCGCCACCGAAGCGGGCGATCAGATAATCGTCCGCAGTTCCACGTTCGAGTCGCTCGGCGAACGCCCGGATGAACCGGTCGCCCGCGTTGTGACCGAGATAGTCGTTGATCGCCTTGAGCCGGTCCAGATCGAGGAACAACGCTGCAACCGGTCCCGGCCGGCCGGCCGCCAGCCGCCGGTCGAGCTCCGCGAGCAGCGCGCGCCGATTGTGCAGGCCGGTGAGGTCGTCGTGTTCGGCTAGGTAGCGGAGCTGGTCCTCGGCGGCGCACCGGGCCTGCACCTGCGCCAGCAACGAGGCAATGGCCTCGACTGCGTTGATCTCCTGGGGCTGCCACTCTCGGTCGGCGAACTTCACGAAGCCCAGTACGCCGGTGGTGACGTCGGCGGAGACGAGTGGGACCGCAGCCAGCGTGCTGACGAACCCGCCCGAGTCCTCGATCAGCTTCTGATAGTCGTCGGTGGCCGGTTCGGGGCGGAACACCACCGGCGACTTGGCATGTTCGGCGAGCGCGAAGACGGGATCGGCATCCTCGAAGTACACGATGCCGATCGGATCCGGGTCGGGCACACCGGTTCGGACCGGCCATTCGGCAACCAGGATGGACGCCCGGATGGAGTGGTCGTTGTAGCGCACGAAGCTGTGGTCGAGACCGAATACCTCCACGAGGTCCGCCAGCACGCTCTGGATGACCACGGCCGCGTTGGTCGTGTTGGCGGTCATCAGCTTTGTGGCGGCCGCCGTCACGACAAGATCCAGGCTCCGTCGTCCGTGCTCGAGCGGCATTATCTGGTCAGCCCAACGTTAGGTGGATGGGTTGTGCGTCGGCGGCTGCGAACCGATGCAGGCGGGGCGTAAGACAACCTAAGCATGAGTACCGGCGATTCGTCGGAGGCTATCCCTGTCAGTTCGCCAAATGCCTCGTGGAGGGTCCGCAGGGCCGGTGCGAACGCAGGCGATATGCGGTCGAGGTCGTCGTCGTCACGGGCGTACAGAAACAGTGGCGACGCGGGCTGTACGGCCAGGCCATGCTCGTGGGCGACCACCCATGCCGCCTCGGCGGCCGAACCGCCGCGGGCGTAGTCGACAAGAGTGTCGCCGTGCACCGAGATCACCGCGAGTGCGGAGCTGGCCCGGATGCGGTCCCTGCCGTCGTCGCCGAGCGCATCACCGGCATTCCACTGCGCCAAACTGGCCATCACGTCGGGGCGGCGCAGGATGTCCAGCACGGCCTGGTCGCTGGCGTGCAACTCGAGGCTGTCGACGTCGATTCCGGTGTCGGGCGAGGGATCGCCGCGCCACCGGAGTTCGGCGATCATCTCGCTGTGTAGCCGCGGGGTCAGGAAGCGGATGCGGTCTGCCGCGGCGACGATCGCGGCAGCCTGTTCGATATCGGTCCTGGTCGTCAGCAGCCGTAGCTGCGCCCCCTCCTGGTGGACCGCGGCAGTCAGGGTGTCGAGGACCTGCTGGTCGATGGCCGCGGTGTCGCCGTGCCTGCGGTTTGTCTCTCGGTCCAACACGGCCTGGTAGAGCGTGGCCAGGGCTGGGTCTGCGCCGTCGCCGCGCCGCAGTACCGCCCGCAGCGGCGAGGTCTCGTCGCGATCGAATTCGACAGGTCCGAGCAGCCGGTGAGCTGCGGCGGCCACCCTGGCATTGAAAGCGGCCGCCCCCACGGCCACCGCGCTGGCGCGAAAGTCGATGTCGAGGGCCGAGGGGTGCTCGGCTGCGACGCTGATGGTGACGGTCGAGTCATCGGCAACGATTCGCCACGGCTGCGCGTTGCCCGCCGACGGGGCCCGCCGCGCGGCGGCCGCCACCACGTCCAGGGCGAATCCCGGCGCGGCGGCCGCAACCTCGGGCGGGGCCGGGGCAGGCTCGTGGGGGATCGGCGGCTGGGCCAGGTGGTCGAACGCTTCGGTCAGATCGATCCGGACCCGACCGGAGTCCAACGGCTCGCCGAGACCGACCCGCCGAACGGCTTCGGTGACCGCGGTCGCGCCCAGAGTCACCTCGCTGGCCAGCTGCGGCCACGTGGTCAGGGTGTGCCCGACCTCCACCATGGATGCCGCGGCCCGCGGCGACGACTGCGCGATTTCCAGGCTCTTGAGGAGGTAGGGCACCTTGTCGCGGCTCGACAGGCCAGATAGCGACGTCCAGTCGACATCGCCGAGTAGGCCGTGCAGGATCGGCCGTGTCGGCTCCAGATCGAAGCGCTCGACATCCATCAGCCCCCGATCGCTCGTCGCCATCAGGACGGGCAGCCGCCGCCGCCGCGCCGCTTCGCGGATCATCGCCTTCATATCGAGCGAATCGCACTCCTCGACGACGATGTCGAGGCCGTCGAGAAACGCGTCCAGATTGGCCGGTGTCAGGCCGGCCGGTTGGACGGTCACGGTCAGGTAGGGATCGATCTCGGCGATCCGGCGGGCGGCCAGGACGGCCTTGTTCACCCCGAGGTCGAACACGCTGGCCGGCACGCGGTTGAGGTTGGTCAATTCGAGCGTGTCGAAGTCGGCCAGCCGCAGTTCGCCGCACACCCCTTCGGTGGCCAGGGTGTGGGCGATGACATGTCCGACGCTCAGGCCGACGATGCCGATCCGCAGGCCGCCGAGCCGGTCCTGTTCAGTGGCGGTGATCAGGTTCCGGTTGCGATCGAGCCGCACGCGTCGGTAGGCCAGCGGCCCGAGCACGCCGATCACCGAGCGCCGCCAGGGGTAATAGGCCCAGCGTGTCGACTCGGCAATCAGTTCGGGTTCGGCGGCCGGGCGCAGTTCCCGCAGGCAAAGAAGCTGGTCATCTCGGTGGTCGAGGAATTCGATCCGAGGATCAGCCCTGAGTGCCTGAAGAACTTCGTGGTCGGCGGCGACGCCCTCGTCGAGTATTCGCGCGCTCGAAACGGCGATATCGGACTCGGCGTCCAGCTCAGATCTCATGTTTCCCAACGACTGACAAGTGGTGACGCACCATGCGGCGCGCCGTAATTATGCCAGCTCGCCCAGGGCTCCAACTGCCGCCGGTCCAGCAACTCTGCCCCGACCCCGGTTGAAGGAGTGTGCGCCGGCGTCGCCGGAGGTCATCCTTGCCAGCGCTCGCGATTCGGCCAGCATCTTCGAAACCTGTTCTGGCTCTGCGAATTTGGTGAATGTCCGGCGATCCCACCACATCATCCGGGTCTCGTACCGCTCATCCGGGTAGGGCGTCGGCGTAATGTGTTCCGCCACTACGCCTCCCGATGAGCGCCAGCGGCCAAGCACGTGAGCTCCTGCAGTGGCCATGCAGAACTGGATGTCCATCAGGGCCATCGCGTGCGAAGCGGAGCGGGCCAGCACCCGGGTGAGTGAACGGTTGCGCTCCCGATCATCGGTCACCCATGCGGTTTTCATCTCGACGACGCCGAATGGCACCCGGTCGTCGATCATCTTGCGCACGGCGGGCAGGCCCGGCTGCCCGGCCCATTCGACGACGGCATGAGAATCATCGGCAGACGTCAATGGTCCTTTCGCCCGCAAACCCGCCAGGACACGCCCCCGCGCGTCGATCGCGGCGAAGAAGAGAATCGTGTCTTCTCCGCTTGCCAACCGGTCGGTGTCGAGTGCATCTTGCACCCCGTACTTTTGGTAGCTGCGAACGGCGCCTGCGATATATTCATCCCACAGTTCCGGCTCCGTCCACGGCTGCGCGAGAACAAGCGTGCACTCCGATTCGGCATCCCACCAGCTGGGGTTGCTGGTCAGATCGAGGGTGTGTTCGCGCGCGTATGCTAGAGGAGCATTCAAGGTCGTTCCTATCCGTCGTTGTGCCTTCGAACTGTGCTGCAGGCCGATCAGTGTGATCGGCCTGGGTTTGCGTGCCCCCCGCATGTGCTAATAAGCACTTCCAATTATCTCGCGAATCGCGCCGCGAGCAGCAGCGTTCGGCCTGATCACGCCCGCTTTTATAAGTAGTCCCTGATAGGAATCGCGGAAGGACCTGTGAACGTTATGTGGCATCGGTCACTGCGGCGTGTCGCGGGCACTGACACGACTATGGTGCAGCAATCTCTCGGGTCGTAAAAATTATTTGCGAGAGCGTCGATACCGGCGAACGAGGCGTGGCTATTTGACATCGCAGATAAATGCAGACTTCGGAGTTGGCCACACCATCGCGGCTCCGGCGGGCGTCCGCACCGGAGCTGTGTGCGCCAGTTCTTCGCCAGCGCCGCCATTGTCCCGCGGGCGGGCGCTCACGTGCACCGGCTATCGCAATTCCCCAGTCTCGCCGGCGTGCGGACGTCTTTGCTGATTCCGCTGGTACGCGCTCGTCCGCGGTAGTCGTACGCCCCGTTGTCTGTTCGCGAAATCGCGGTGTTGGCGAAGTTGCCCTTCGGTAGTGCCGTCCTGCCGCAAATTCCGCGCGACGTACAGTGCACCAACGGAGTTCGTCAATCGGACTCATGACGAAGCGGGAGTCGGGGTGCGCGCCGAACGAGTTCTGACCGTGCTGCGGCGCGCCGTCTCGCTCACCACGGTGCTCGCCCTCACCGTGGTCGGCTGCGCCGGCCGCGACGCCCCACCTGACCCGTTCAGCGCGAAAACCGCCAAGCTCGGTGAGTCGATGGCGCTGCTGGGCTGGAACATCTCGGTGGCCAATCTGCGTTTCGACGCCGACCACGTCCTGATCGACGTGGATGCGGCGCCGGCGGATCCGTCCGCGCCGCGGGCGAAACCCGAAGACCTCCGATTCGGTCTGTACGGGGCGTTGGCACACCCGATCGAGGCCACCGGCGTCGGCAGTTGTGATCAGGTGCCGGCCGCCGATATCGCGCCGCTGCAGGCACCGTCGCCAGATCGGCTGACCGGCACCGTCTGCGTCGGGCCGATTAGGGATCAGTCGCAGGTTCGCGGTGTCTATGCGTACTCGCCACGCGACCGGATCCCCTCGACTGCGGTCGCCTATGCCGCGGCCTATCCGGTCGGGGTGCCGCCGACGAACGTCAACGACACGGGACTGGTGGTCAGTACGACGAGCCTGGACGCTTGGCGGGCCGACGGCGCCCAGTTGAGCGCCGTTTCGCTCGGGGACCCGGCGGCCTTCAGTGGCAACGGCTACATGCTGCTCGGCCTGCGGGCAGACGCCGTGGTGTCGGAATACCGTGACGACTCCGCTCGGCGCGGCGGTCCATTGATGCTGGTGGTGGCGCCGACGCTGCCACCGCCCGGGCTCAATCCCGCCTGCCAGGCTTACGGCGCCTCGGTGCTCGTGCTGCCCGATGCCTCGCTGAATTCGGTCCATGTCGACGCGTCGTTGTGCACACAGGGCGAGATCAACGCGGCCCTGCTGTACGCCACGCTGTCGGTCGTCGGGACCCACGCCGCAGTGTGGACGAAGTGACCGAATCCGACCTGACGCTTCCCGGTCCGACCGAATGGGGGGCGTCCAACGGGGTGGGGCCGTGGGCAACCGAACACGACGGTCCGGTGCCTGATGACCCACGGTATGACCCCGAGCTGTTGCGTGACGGGGATACCCGCAACGTCGTCGACGCCTACCGCTACTGGACCAGGACGGCGATCATCGCCGATATCGACCAACGCCGCCACGCGCTGCACATCGCCATCGAGAACTTCGGTAACGACGCCAACATCGGCGGCGTGGTGCGCACCGCGAACGCGTTCGCCGTCGACACCGTGCACATCGTGGGCCGGCGCCGCTGGAACCGGCGCGGCGCGATGGTGACCGACCGTTACCAGCGGCTTCATCATCACCAGACTTCGGCCGAACTGATGTCCTTTGCCGCGGCGGCGGGGCTGACGGTCGTCGCTGTCGACAATGTGCCCGGTTCGGTGCGGCTCGAGGAAACGCCGCTGCCCCGGCAGGCTCTGCTGGTCTTCGGCCAGGAGGGGCCCGGGATCAGCGAGGAGACCAAGGCCGGCGCCGAACTGGTGGTGTCCATCGCGCAGTTCGGATCGACCCGCAGCATCAACGCGTCGGTCGCGGCGGGGATTGCGATGCACAGCTGGATCAGGCAATGGGGTGACCTCAACCACGCCTGGTAGGGCAGGATGTGACGACATGGATCAGGTATGGGGCAACCGTGCGGCCTCTGCTGAGGCCGCTGTCGCTGCACGGCATCTCAAGAAGCTGTGGGGGTTGCCGGGTACGCAACTCGGTGTCGTGGCCTGGCCGCCGACCAAGCGCGACAAGCGATTCCTGACCTGGCACTACTGGTGGCAGGCGCATCTGCTGGACTGCCTGGTCGACGCTCAGGTGCGGGACCCGCAGCCCGCCCGGCTCGCCAGCATCACCCGACAGATCCGCGGGCACCGATTGCGCAACATCGGATCCTGGGTCAACGACTACTACGACGACATGGCGTGGCTGGCGTTGGCGATCGAACGGGCCGGTCGTCTCGCCGGCGTGGACAGGCCGGGTGCCTGCAAGAAGCTCGCCGAGCAGTTCGTGAAAGCGTGGGTGCCCGAGGACGGCGGTGGCATCCCGTGGCGCAAACAGGACCAGTTCTTCAACGCCCCCGCCAACGGCCCGGCCGGAATCTTCCTGAGTCGCTATGAGGACCGGCTGCGGCGGGCCCAGCAGATGGCCGACTGGATCGACGAGACGCTGATCGATCCCGAAACCCACCTGGTGTTCGACGGCATCAAGGCCGGGTCACTGGTGCGCGCGCAGTACACCTACTGCCAGGGAGTGGTGGTCGGACTCGAGACCGAGCTGGCCGCCCGCACCGACGATGAACGGCACGCGAAGCGGGTGCATCGACTGGTCGCGGCGATCAGCGCGGAGATGGCGCCCGACGGCGTGCTCAAGGGCACCGGCGGTGGCGACGGTGGTCTGTTCGGTGGTGTCACCGCCAGGTATCTCGCGCTGGTCGCGACCACCCTGCCCGGTGACACGGCCGAGGACATCGCCGCCCGCGATACAGCACGGACCATCGTCGTGAAGTCGGCGGAATCGGCCTGGGAGTACCGCCAGACCGTCGACGGTCTTCCGCTGTTCGGTTCGTTCTGGGATCGGGCCGCTGTCCTGCCCACCGCAGCCGGCAAGGAGGCGGAGTTCGTCGAGGGCGCAGTGAACGCCTCCGAGGTACCGGAACGCGATATGTCCGTCCAGCTCTCGGGCTGGATGTTGATGGAGGCTGCACACGCAGTGCAACCCGCTGCGTTGGAGAATGAAGACTAAGCCGATGACAGAACCGTGTGAGCCCGGCTCCTGGACACCTGACATCCAGACCGTCGCGCACGCCAATATCACCCGGTTCATGGACTGGCTGCGCGACGAAGGCCGTGGCGACTACGCCGATTACACCGAGCTGTGGGAGGCCTCGGTCAGCGATATCGGCTGGTTCTGGGAGTCGATCTG
This sequence comes from Mycolicibacterium komossense, assembly GCF_025822605.1. Classification (GTDB taxonomy): domain Bacteria; phylum Actinomycetota; class Actinomycetes; order Mycobacteriales; family Mycobacteriaceae; genus Mycobacterium; species Mycobacterium komossense. The sequence continues at coordinate 77,617 of NZ_JACKTY010000049.1, forward strand.
GCAGTTCTTCGACGTACAGGCCACCACCCCTGCCGCCACACCGCTCGGAAAGCGGCAAATGCCGGGCGCGCAATGGTTTCCGGGCGCAACGCTGAACTACGTAGATCAGATCTTCCGGCATGCCAGCGCCGATCGGCCCGCGTTGGTGGCCGCCGGTGAAGACGGCGCCACCGAGTGGCCGTGGCAACGGCTGCGCGCCGAGACCGCGGCCTTCGCCGCCTACCTGCGCAACGTGGGAGTGCAGCCGGGCGACCGGGTGGTCGGCTATCTGCCGAATATCGGTGAGGCGGTGGTGGCCTTCCTCGGCGCTGCCGCGGTCGGCGCCACCTGGGCGGTCTGTAACCCTGACCTCGCGGTCGACGGCGTCGTCTCCCGGCTCGCGCAGCTGGAGCCGACCGTGCTGGTGGCGGCCGACGGATCGGTGTACGGCGGCAAGCGCCGTGACAAGCGCCCTGAGCTCGCCGAGATTCGTGCCCAGTTGCCGACGCTGAAGGCCACCGTGCTCGTGCCGCGTATCGGTCTCGAGGTCGCCGATGCGACCTCGTGGGCCCACGCTATTGGCATCGGAGTCGCGCCGAGCGCCGAATTATCGACCACTCCAGTACCTTTCGATCATCCGCTGTGGGTGCTGTTCTCCTCCGGCACCACCGGCGCTCCCAAGGGCATCGTGCACGGGCACGGCGGGGTCCTGCTCGAACATCTCAAATACCTCGGTCTGCATGTCGATCTGAAACCTGAGGACCGGTTCCTATGGCAATCCACCACCAGTTGGATGATGTGGAATTTCCTGGTGGGTGGTCTTCTGGTGGGCGCGACGATCGTGTTGTACGACGGCAGCCCCACTTATCCGCAGACCGACAGCCTCTGGAAGGTGGCTGCCGATCACAGGGTCACCGTGCTGGGTGCGGGCGCCGGGTACTTCCTGGCCTGCGCCAAGGAGGAGCTGCACCCGGGGATCCCAGCGAAGGGCGGGCACTCTCTGGAGGCGCTGCGCGCGGTCGGCTCCACCGGCTCGCCGCTGCCCGCCTTGGGGTTCCAATGGATCCAGGAGGGGGTCGGCCGCCCGATTCCTGTCCAATCCTGCAGTGGCGGAACCGATGTCGTCACCGCGTTCGTCGGCGGCTGTCCCATCGTCCCGGTGGTCTCAGGGGAGCTGTCGTGCCTGTCGCTGGGTGCGGCCATCGAGTCGCGCACCGAGGACGGTCGCGATGTCATCGGTGCAGCCGGTGAGTTGGTGCTGACCGAACCGATGCCGTCGATGCCGGTGTTCTTTTGGAACGATCCCGACGGAACCCGTTACCGCGAAGCATATTTCGATAAGTATCCCGGTGTCTGGTGCCACGGCGACTGGATCACCATCACCGATCGCGGCTCTGTCGTCGTGCACGGCCGCAGTGACGCCACCCTGAACCGCGGCGGAGTGCGAATGGGCAGCGTCGAGATCTACAACGCGGTCGAACGGATGCCCGACGTGCAGGACTGCCTCGTCGTCGGCGTCGAACAGCCCGATGGTGGTTACTGGATGCCGCTTTTCGTCGCGCTGGCCGACGGCGGTACCGACGTCGACGACGCTCTCAAGGACCGGATCGTCGCCGCGATCCGCACCCACGCGTCACCGCGGCACGTGCCTGACGCAATCATCGCGGTACCGGGTATTCCGCGGACGATGACGGGTAAGCGCCTGGAGGTACCGATCAAGCGCATCCTGCTCGGTGCGGAACCCAGTGCCGTCGTGTCGTCGAGTGCGGTCGACCGTCCCGAGCTACTCGCCGAGTTCAGCGAGTACAGCCGGACGTGACCACGCCGGAGGGCGACCAGACGAGCTCCGGTGACGGCCCCGGTCTGAGTCGGCTGCTGCCGAGCCGGTTCGGCAGCGACCCCACTGCGCCGCGCGGCGGCGAGAACAGGGCCGCGGCGTTGCTGTTGCTGGCCACCCTGGCTGCGATCGTCTGGGCCAACTCGCCCTGGGCGCACAGCTATCCGGCGTTCTGGGGAACCGAGGTCGGTCTGCGTGTAGGTGATTTTCACGCCGAGCTCACCGTCCAGCGCCTCACCAACGACGGACTGATGGCGTTCTTCTTCTTCGCCGTCGGACTAGAGGTGAAGAGCCAATTCACCATCGGCGAGCTCACCGATCGGGCCCGCGCCGCGGTCCCTGTGGTGGCCGCCATCGCGGGGCTGATGCTCCCGGCTGTCATCTTCCTCTTCTTCAATCCCTCAGGGCAGGATGCCAAGGCCTGGGGAGTCGTCATCTCCACCGACACGGCGTTTTTGATCGGTGCGTTGGCGGTGATAGCGCCGAAATATCCGGCCCGACTGCGGACCTTTCTGCTGACGCTGGCCGTGGTCGACGATGTCGGTGCACTGCTGGTGATCGCGCTGTTCTACTCCGATCACCTCCGGGCGCTGCCGCTGGTGGCTGCCGCGCTGCTGATCGGAGTGCTCACGGTCGTACGGCTGTTGCCTGTCGGGCGTGGGGCGGCGTATTCGGTACTCGCGCTTGCATTATGGCTCGCGCTGTCGATCGGTGGAGTGCACCCTACACTCGCGGGGGTGGCCGTGGCGCTGCTGATCCCGGTATTCACCCCGGAGCGGCAACGGGTCGAGGAAGCCGTCGGGCTGATCCGGGCCTTCCGCCAGTCGCCGAACTCCGAGTACGCCCGCGCCGCCACCCGCAGCCTGCGCGACTCGATCTCGATCAACGAGAGGTTGCAGACGGCATTCGAGCCGTATATCTCGTACCTGGTGCTGCCGGTATTCGCCCTTGCCAACGCCGGTGTCCATCTGGACCGCGAAACATTGTCCGGGGCAGTGCGTTCACCGCTGACGTGGGGGATCATCGCGGGTCTCGTCGTCGGCAAGCTGGTCGGTATCACCGGGGCAACGGCGATCGTTCGGGCGACGGGAGTCGGACGGCTGGCTCCCGGGCTGACGTTGCGTCGCATCGCGGGCGGCGCCGCCCTGTCCGGTATCGGGTTCACGATCGCGCTGTTCATCGTCGAGATCGCCATCTCCGATCCGGTGAAGCAGGACGAGGCGCGCGTCGGCGTGCTGGTCGCCTCGGTCGCATCATTTGCCCTGGGCTGGGCAGTGTTCCGGATCACCGACGCGCTGAGTCCACCTGTTGCCGTCGGTGCCACATTGCTCCGTCCGGTCGATCCCGCGCGTGACCACTTCCGCGGGAACCCGGAGGCCCCGCTCACGCTGGTCGAATACGGCGACTACGAGTGCCCGTTCTGCAGTCGAGCCACCGGGTCGATCGACGAGGTACGGGCGCACTTCGGCGACGAACTGCGGTACGTGTGGCGACATTTGCCACTGGAGCGGGTCCACCCGCACGCGATGGACGCCGCGCGGGCCGCGGAAGCCGCAGGCCTGCAAGGCAAGTACTTCGAGATGGGCATCGAGCTGTTCGCGCACCAGGATTATCTGCAGTGGCAGCACATCTATCGTTACGCCGACGGAATCGGCTGCGATATCAAACAATTCGACGACGATCTACATTCGCCGAAAGTGCTGCACCGGGTCGAGGACGACGCCCAGGACGCCGAGTTGATGGACCTGAACTCCACGCCGACGTTCTTCGTCAACGGTAAGCGGCATAAAGGTCCGTGGGATGCGGCCAGCCTGATCCGGGCTTTGGCGGAGGAGCGGGGTTAGCGCTACCGCGCCATTTCTCCTCCTCGCTTGCCTCCGATCAACTCCAGAGCGTCACATGGACTTTCGGCTTGAAGCGGGTGACGCCGACACCGGTGCCACGGATCATGGCCTGCGTGCAGCGCGGAGTGGTGATAAAGCGGACCAGTTCGGAGACCGCGGGTTGGCGTGATCCGGGCGGGAGGGTGAAGGCGACCCATTCGCCTTCGGCCTGCAGGCCGGCACCCTTGATGTGGGCCAGTCGTTTCGCCGAAAGATCCTTACCGACCGCGAAACCCATCGTCAGCGTCAGGCCACCCACCCGCTGCACCTCCTCCAATGCCGCGGCGTCACTCTGGAAGATGCGCTGCTGCTCTTCGGGGATCGCGAGTTTCTTGAGCATCACCCCGATTTCACCGTCGACACTGCCCGCGGACGGCCCCAGCATCCACATCTGCTCGCGGAGCAGGGCCGCAGTCGGCGGACCCGCAGCCATGGCGAGCGGGCTGTCCGGCGCGGCCACCGTGATGATCTGGTATTTCAGGAACGGGCGTGCGGCGATGGCGTCGGTCCCGTCGGACGGGACGGCACTGGCTGGTCCGAGTGCCACGTCGACCGCTCTGGATTCGATGAGATAGCGAAACTGACTGGCCGGGTGCACGCTCAGCTCCACCGACAGGTCATCGGCGCGCGACGAGAACAGCTCGATCAGACCGGGTGCGGCGTGCTCGGCGAATGCGCTCGACGCCGCGATCCGCAGCAGACGCCTGCCGTGCGCGGCCTCGGTCACCTCGATCGCCGTCTGGCGCTGCAAGCCGAGGATCTCGATGGCCCGGCTGGCCAATCGCAGGCCGCCGGGAGTGAACGCCAGCCCGGCCGCGGTCCTGGTGAACAGTTGGTCGTCGAGTTCCTTGCGCAACTGGGTGACATGCAGGGAGACACCGGCGTCGGACATCCCGAGTTCTGCTGCCGCGGAGTGCACCGAGCCCAGCCGCACCACCGCGGAGTACGCGCGAAGTTGTGCCGGTGTCACGAAATGAGCCTACGTTTGATGGCGTGAGGGATGTGCTCGGCGATCTGATGGCGGTGTGGCGTGCCGGTGGCACTGTCGGTGTCGGGACCGTCGTGCGCACCTATTCGTCGGCGCCGCGACTGCCCGGCGCGTCGATGGTCGTCAGCCCGGACGGCACCGTCAGCGGCTCGGTCTCCGGCGGCTGCGTCGAGGGCGCGGTGTACGAGCTGGCCACCCAGGTAGCCGCGGACGGGCAACCTCGGCTGCAGCGCTACGGCGTCAGCGACGATGAGGCCTTCGCCGTCGGCCTCACCTGCGGGGGCACCATCGACATCTTCGTCGAGCCGGTGTCGCAGAGCACCTTTCCCGAACTCGGGGCGCTCGCCGATGACATTGTGAACCATCGGCCCGCGGCCGTCGCGACAGTGATCGCCCATCAGGACCCGGCCTGGGTGGGCCGGCGCTTGGTGGTCCGGGGCGACGAGGTGGCCGGGGGATTGGGGTCGCCGCGCGCCGACTCGGCCGTGACCGACGACGCCCGCGGCCTGCTGGCGGCGGGCCGCAGCGAGGTGCTGACCTACGGGCCGGACGGCCAGCGGCGCGGTCTCGGCATGGAGGTTTTCGTCGCTAGCTACGCGCCGCGGCCCCGCATGCTGGTGTTCGGGGCGATCGACTTCGCGGCGGCTGTGGCGCAGCAGGGCTCGTTCCTGCACTACCGGGTCACGGTGTGCGATGCGCGTCCGGTCTTCGCCACATCGGCGCGGTTCCCGACTGCGGACGAGGTGGTGGTCGAGTGGCCACACCGCTACCTGGCGGCGCAAGCCGAGGCCGGCACGATCGACGCGCACACCGTGATCTGCGTGTTGACCCACGACCCGAAATTCGACGTGCCGCTCCTCGAAGTCGCGCTGCGACTGCCCGAGGTCGCCTATATCGGCGCGATGGGTTCGCGCCGGACGCACGAGGACCGCATGGTCCGGCTGCGGGAGGCTGGGCTGTCCGACGCGGAACTGGAGCGTCTGTCGAGCCCAATCGGGCTGGACCTCGGGGGCCGGACCCCGGAGGAGACGGCCGTGTCGATCGCGGCCGAAATCATCGCCCGCAGATGGGGCGGCGGGGGTCGGCCACTGGCCGAGGTGCTCGGCCGCATCCATCATCACCAGCATCAACATAGTCAGTTAAGTGATTCCTTAACCGGCTATTGACGGTTCAGTACGACCGGCCAACACTGGGGCTTCCTTCCATGGATGTGAGGCCAGTCACATGCAAGTTCCCGGCCCCTTCGAGTACGAACGCGCGACCAGCGTGGAGCACGCCGTTGGTCTTCTCGACCGCCTCGGCGACGGCGCCCTGATCGTTGCGGGCGGTCACAGCCTGCTACCGATGATGAAACTGCGGATCGCCAATCCGGAGTACCTGGTTGATATCAACGACCTCGCCGGCGAACTCGGCTACATCGTTAGCGACCCGACCTTGGTCAAGCTCGGCGCGATGACCAGGCACCGCGAGGTTCTCGAGTCCGCCCCGTTGGCAGCAGTGCTGCCGATCTTCCGCGACGCGGAGAAGGTGATCGCCGACCCGGTGGTGCGCAACCGCGGCACCGTCGGTGGCTCCCTGTGCCAGGCCGACCCAGCGGAGGACCTCACGACAGTGTGCATGGTGCTCGATGCCGTCTGCGTCGCCCGCGGCCCCGGCGGCCAGCGGGAGATCCCGATCGACGATTTCCACGAAGGCCCCTACGAGACGTCGCTGGCGCACAACGAGATGCTGATCGAAGTGCGGATTCCCATCCGGCTCAACATGTCCAGCGCGTACGCGAAAGTGGAACGCCGGGTGGGGGATTGGGCCGTGGCCGCGGCAGGTGCCGCCGTCACCCTTGATCAGGACCAGACGGGGATCGTCGCAGGCCGGGTGGGACTGACCGCGGTCAACCCCGACGGCGACGGGCTGCGCGCACTGGCCGATGCCCTGACGGGCAAGCCCGCCACGGAGGCCACCTTCGCCGAGGCGGGCCGGGCCGCAGCGGAAGCCTGCGAGCCGGTGTCCGATATGCGCGGCAGCGCGGACTACAAACGTCACCTCGCGTCCGAACTGACCATCCGGACGCTGCGCACATCGGTCGAACGGGTGCGCAATACGCCCGCGCCCCAAGGAAATTAGGAGCTTCGATGCAGGTCACTATGACGGTGAACGGCGAATCGGTCAGCGCCGATGTGGAGCCGCGACTGCTGCTCGTGCACTTCCTGCGCGACCAGCTGCGGCTGACCGGAACGCACTGGGGCTGCGACACGTCCAACTGCGGAACGTGTGTGGTGAGCGTCGACGGCGAACCGGTGAAGTCGTGCACGATGCTGGCGGCGATGGCATCCGGGCATGACGTCAGGACGGTCGAAGGCCTGGAAGTTGACGGCAAGCTGGACCCGGTGCAGGAAGGGTTCATGCAGTGCCACGGCCTGCAGTGCGGCTTCTGCACCCCAGGCATGTTGATCACCGCCCGCGCGCTGCTGGATCGCATTCCCGATCCCGACGAGGACACCATCCGTGAGGCCATCTCCGGGCAGATCTGCCGGTGCACCGGCTATACGACGATCGTGCGATCCATTCAGTGGGCCGCCAAGCAGGGCCGGGAGGACTTCGCGCCGAACACGCAGTCCGACGAGACCCTCGGCGGCGACGCCGGCGACCACCTCATCGAAGCCGGGAGCGGCGCATGACCACCACCGAGGTTCGGCCCCCGTCCGAGAACGACCGGGCCGACAACGACAAGAAGCCGTGCGGCTACGGCCGGATGATGCGCAAGGAGGACCCCCGATTCATCCGCGGAAAAGGCAACTACGTCGACGACATCAATCTGCACGGCATGCTGCACCTGGCGATCCTGCGTTCGCCGTACGCGCACGCCAAGATCGCCGGCATCGATGTGTCTGCGGCCCTTGCCCATCCGAAGGTGAAGGCCGTAGTGACCGGGGCCGATCTGGCGGAAAAGGGTCTGGCCTGGATGCCGACGCTGTCCAACGACGTACAGGCCGTGCTGGCCACCGACAAAGTCCGCTTCCAGGGCCAGGAGGTGGCGTTCGTCGTCGCCGAAGACCGCTACTCCGCACGTGACGCGCTGGAACTGATCGATGTGGACTACGAGCCACTCGAGCCCGTTGTCGACGTCCGACGCGCCCTGGCACCCGACGCCGAGATCATCCGGACCGACCTCGACGGCAAAACCGACAACCACTGTTTCGACTGGGAAACCGGTGATGCAGCCGCCACCGACGCGGTGTTCGCCCGGGCCGACGTGGTGGTGACCCAGGAGATCGTCTACCCGCGAGTGCACCCCGCGCCGATGGAAACCTGCGGTGCGGTAGCCGATCTCGATCCGATCAGCGGCAAGCTCACCCTGTGGTCGACCACCCAGGCGCCGCACGCCCACCGGACGCTGTATGCGTTGGTGGCCGGCATCCCCGAACACAAGATCCGCGTCATCTCACCGGATATCGGCGGCGGGTTCGGCAACAAGGTGCCCATTTACCCGGGCTATGTGTGCGCGATCGTCGGCTCGCTGATCCTGGGTAAGCCGGTGAAGTGGATGGAGGACCGTAGCGAGAACCTGACGTCGACCGGTTTCGCCCGCGACTACATCATGGTCGGCGATATCGCCGCGACCAAGGACGGCAAGATCCTCGCGATCCGCTCCACTGTGCTGGCCGATCACGGTGCCTTCAACGGGGTGGCCTCACCGCTGAAATACCCGGCCGGTTTCTTCGGGGTGTTCACCGGCAGTTACGACATCGAGGCCGCGTACTGCCACATGACCGCGGTGTTCACCAACAAGGCACCGGGCGGGGTGGCCTATGCCTGCTCCTTCCGGATCACCGAAGCGGTGTACTTCGTGGAACGGCTGGTCGACTGCCTGGCCCACGAGTTGAAGATCGACCCCGCCGAGCTGCGGCTGCGAAACCTGCTGAAACCGGAGCAGTTTCCGTACCAGTCCAGGACCGGTTGGCAGTACGACTCGGGCGACTATGAGACCACCATGCGCCTGGCCATGGACATGATCGGCTACGACGAGTTGCGCCGTGAGCAGGCCGAGAAACGCGAACGCGGCGAACTGATGGGCATCGGCATGTCGTTCTTCACCGAAGCCGTCGGCGCGGGCCCGCGCAAAGACATGGACATCCTGGGGCTCGGCATGGCCGACGGGTGCGAGCTGAGGGTGCATCCGACGGGCAAGGCCGTGGTGCGGTTGTCGGTGCAGACCCAGGGACAGGGGCACGAGACGACGTTCGCGCAGATCATCGCCGAAGAGCTCGGTATCCCACCGGACGATATCGACGTGGTGCACGGCGACACCGATCAGACCCCATTCGGGCTCGGCACCTACGGCAGCCGCTCCACCCCGGTCTCGGGTGCGGCGGCCGCCTTGGTGGCTCGCAAGGTTCGTGACAAGGCGAAGATCATCGCCTCGGGGATGCTCGAGGTCAGCGTGGCCGACCTCGACTGGGACAAGGGCTCCTTTCATGTCAAAGGCGACCCCACCGCCGCGGTCACGATTCAGGACATCGCCATGAAAGCCCATGGGGCAGGCGATCTTCCGGAGGGCCTGGAAGGCGGGCTGGACGCCCAGATCTGTTACAACCCGGAGAATCTCACCTATCCCTACGGGGCGTACTTCTGCGTGGTCGATATCGACCCCGGCACCGCGGTGGTCACAGTGCGCAGGTTCCTGGCGGTTGACGACTGCGGCACCCGGATCAACCCGATGATCATCGAAGGCCAGGTCCACGGCGGCATCGTCGACGGTATTGGGATGGCATTGATGGAGATGATCGCCTTCGACGACGACGGCAACTGCCTGGGTGGATCGTTGATGGACTACCTGATCCCGACCGCCATGGAGGTTCCGCACCTGGAGACCGGGCACACGGTGACTCCGTCACCGCATCATCCGATCGGAGCCAAAGGAGTCGGCGAATCCGCCACCGTGGGCTCGCCGCCGGCGGTGGTGAACGCCGTGGTGGATGCGTTGGCGCCGTTCGGTGTTCGACATGCCGATATGCCGCTGACGCCGTCGAGGGTCTGGGAGGCGATGCAGGGCCGCGCCACCCCGCCGATCTAGGCCGCCGACTCTCATGAGATCGGATATGACCATCGACGAACGTGCGGCCCAGCTGCGCCGAGCCCGCACACCGTTCGTGCATGCCACCGTCGTACGGGCCCAGCAGCCCACGTCGGCGCACGCTGGTGACGAGGCAATCATGTTGCCCGACGGCACTATCGAAGGTTTCGTCGGCGGCCAGTGTGCGCAGAACTCGGTGCGCAAGGCGGCCCTCGGTGCACTGCAGACCAATCAGAGCCTGCTACTTCGGGTGCTTCCTGACGGCGATGTCGTCTTCCCGGAGGCGCCGGGCGCCTGTGTGGTGGTCAACCCGTGCCTGTCCGGTGGTGCGCTGGAGATCTTCCTGGTGCCGCAGGTGCCGGCACCGCTGGTGCGGATCCACGGTGCGACGCCGATCGCCGACGCGTTGGTGCGGATGTGCGGTGCGCTCGGCTATGACGTCAACGGTGACGAAGCCGGTGTCGGGCTGGTCGAGACCACCGCTGTGGTGATCGCGAGCCACGGTGGACCGGAAGGCGAGCTGATCCGTGCGGCTCTCGACGCCGGCATCGGCTATATCGGGTTGGTGGCCAGCAGGATTCGCGGGGCATCGGTCCTGGATGAGCTGGGCTTGACCGCTGAGGAGCGGGCCCGGGTACACACCCCGGTCGGTCTGCCGATCGGTGCGAAGACACCCGCCGAGATCGCCGTGTCGGTGGTGGCCGAGGTGATCGCGGCGATCCGCGTCGACGGACTGGCGGTACCCGTGCGGGCTGGCGCGACAACGGAGCAGGCGATCGATCCGATCTGCGGGATGAGCGTGGTGATGGGGCCGACGGCGGAGCACCTGCGGGTGGCCGGCAATGACTACTGGTTCTGCGGGCCTGGCTGCCGGACTGCGTTCGTCGCGAGCGCATGACGACCGCCCTCTTTGCCGATATCGACGACGTCATCCGTCGCTTCGACGCCCATGACCATCTGCTCGACCAGGGCACCGCGGCTGCTTTCTACCTGGCCGCCTCGCTCGGCCGCCCGCTGTTACTGGAGGGCGAACCCGGCGTCGGTAAGACCACGGCGGCGAAAACTCTTGCTGCCGTCTTCGATTCTCCGCTGATCAGGTTGCAGTGTTACGAGGGCTTGACCGCGGCGGAGGCGCTGTACGACTGGAACTATCAACGACAACTGCTGGCCATCCGGCTCGCCGAAGCGCGTGGCACCGGCATCGAGGAAGCTGACCTCTATACCGACGCCTACCTGGTGGACCGGCCGATTCTGCAGTGCGTCCGATACCGTGGGCCACGGCCGCCGGTGCTGCTGATCGACGAAATCGACCGTGCCGATGACGAATTCGAGGCCCTGCTGTTGGAGTTCCTCGGTGAAGCCAGTGTCACCGTTCCTGAACTGGGCACCTTCGTCGCAGAAACGCCACCCATCACGGTGCTCACCTCCAACCGCAGCCGTGACTTGCATGACGCGTTGCGCCGACGCTGTCTCTACCATTGGATCGATTACCCGGCCCCCGCGCGTGCCGCAGAGATCGTCCGGCGCACCGTAGCCGGGGCCGACACCGCACTCGTCGAACACGCGAGCCAATTCGTCTCCACCGCACGCAATCTCGACCTGGATAAGCCACCAGGCGTTGCCGAGACCATCGACTGGGTCGCAGCGCTGGTCGCGCTGCGGGTGACCGACCTGGTATCCGAGAAGTCCCTGCAGAGTCTGGGTGCGCTGGCCAAAACTCCCGATGACTACACCGTGATCGTCGAGGCGTTCATGGAGTACAGCTCGCCGTGACGGCGGGACCGCGTACAGGAAAGGTATATCGACTATGAAGATCGCCAACGAGTTCACCGTCACCGCACCGATCGGCCGGGCGTGGGAGCTTTTCAACGACCTGGAACAGGTCATCCCGCTGATGCCGGGCGCGACGATGACCGGACACGAGGGCGACGACACCCTCGGCAAGGTAAAGATCAAGGTGGGCCCGGTCACCAGTGAGTTCAATGGCAAGGTGCATTTCGTCGAACGAGACGCCGAGCGGTATCGGGCCGTCATCGACGCCAAAGGCAAGGAGTCGCGCGGTACCGGCAACGCGGCGGCCACTGTCACCGCCACTCTCCACGATGCCGGTGACCGTACCCGCGTCACCGTCGACACCGACCTGAAAGTGGTCGGTAAGTTGGCCCAGTTCGGAAGTGGCATGCTGCAGCAGGTTTCGGAAAAGCTCCTTGGCCAGTTCGTCGAATCGCTGGAAGCCAAACTGGCCGCGGAGAACGCCCCGCCGCCGGCTGAGCCGGAGCAGCTGACGGCGGCCCCGGCTGAGCCCGTCCGCCCTGTGCTTGCGCCGCCGCAACCAGAAGCGGCCCCGATCGACCTGTTGGAGCTCGCTGGTGGCGGCGTTCTCACGAAGTATCTGCCGGCGGTGCTCGCCGCAGTCGTGGCGGCCGCCGTCATCTTCACGCTGGGGCGGCGAAGCGGTAGGACAGCGCGCGAATCGCGATGACTGCGCCGCTGCTGCTGCGCGGTGTCGACCGGGCGGCTTTCGCGGTGGCCCTGGTGGCGCGGCTACGCGGCGGCGGAGTCGTGGTATCACCCAGCGGCCCGGCGTGTTTCGTAGCGGCATTGGAGGAACTGGCGCCGACGGCGAGGTCCGACCTGTACTGGGCGGCGCGGTTGACCCTGGTGAATCGGGTAGAGGATCTGCGGGCCTTCGACGCGGTTTTCGATGCGGTGTTCTCCAACGCCGTGACGGGGATGGATCCGGTCAGTCTGAGCGCGAGTCAGAGCGCGGCAGCCGCATCGGTGCCCGGTGTCGCCGGCGCAGCGCAGCCGGCGCTCGACGGCGGCGGCCTGCCTTGGGTGACCCGGCCGGCGTCGATCGTCGCGACGGAATTCTCCGGCATCACCGATACCGATGTGACTATCCCGGAGGTGTTACCCAGCCGGTTGGCCGCGCGGGCTGACGATGCTTTCGAGACGTTCGACGACGAGGATCTGCGGCGCATCGGCACCTGGCTGGAACAGGCCACCACCCGCTGGCCCCGGCGCCGCACGCTGCGGCGCGAGCGCGGCAGGCGCGGCACCAGAATCGATCTGCGGCAGACGATGCGGGTGTCGCGCACCACCGGTTGGGAGGCGGTGCAGCTGGTGCGGACCCGCCGCAGACGACGCCCGCGACGGATGGTGTTCCTCTGCGACGTCAGCAGATCCATGCAGCCCTATGCGACGGTGTACCTGCACTTGATGCGGGCCGCCGTGTTGCGTGGGGCCACCGTCCGGCCGGAGGTCTTCGCCTTCTCGACATCGCTGACCCGGCTGACCTCGGTGCTGTCGCACCGGTCCGCCGACCTTGCATTGGCCCGCGCCAACGCCAAGGTGGGCGATCGGTACAGCGGCACCCGGCTGGGGCACTGCGTGGCCGAACTGCTGACGGCGCCGCACGGAAATGCGTTGCGGGGTGCGATCGTCGTCATCGCTTCCGACGGTTGGGATTCCGACCCGCCGGACGTTCTCGGTCATGCGATGGCACGGCTGCGGCGCCGGGCCTATCGCGTGGTGTGGCTCAATCCGCGCGCCGCCGCACCCGACTACCGCCCGCTGGCCGGGTCGATGGCGGCGGCGCTGCCGTACTGCGATGCGCTGTTGCCCGCCCATTCGCTGAACAGCTTGCGTGAGATGCTCCTCGGGCTGGGCGCATAGCATCGCTGTCGTGACCACCCACGAGCATGCCCGCATCGACTTTCCCTCCCGCATCGGTGTGTGGTGGGCCAGCGAAACCTGGTCCATCATCGACGCGCAGGAAGTGGCCCGCGAGATCGAGGACCTTGGTTTCGGGTCGCTGTTCATCCCCGAGGTGACCGGCAAGGAAGTGCTGACCCAGTCGGCGGCATTCTTGTCCGCCACCGAGCGGCTGGTGATCGGTACCGGCATCGCCAATATCCACATCCGGCTGCCCTCGGCTGCCGAGACCGGTGCCCGCACGCTGACCGCGCTGCATCCGGGCCGCTTCGTACTGGGCCTTGGCGTCAGTCATGCGCCCCTGGTCGAACTGGGTATGGGCGGCACATACTCGAAGCCGCTGGCGACGATGCGCGACTATCTGGCGAAGATGGCCGCGGTCCCCGAGGTGATCGAACCCGGGGTGGGCCGCCCGACCCGGCTGCTGGCCGCTCTCGGCCCGAAGATGATCGAGTTGTCCGGCAGTGCTGCCGACGGTGCCCATCCCTATCTGGTGCTACCCGAGCAGACCCGCGTCACCCGCGAGATCCTGGGCGAGGGTAAGTGGGTCGTGTCCGAGCAAGCGGTCGCGGTCGGCGGCAGCGCCGAGGACCAACTGGCCTGGGCGCACTCGCATCTCGAGGTCTACAGCGGCCTGCCGAACTACCGCAATTCGTGGCTGCGCCAGGGCTTCGAAGAGGAAACCGATCTGGTGCGCGGCGGTTCCGACACGTTGGCCCGCGCGCTGGTCGGAATGGGGACGGTGGAAGAGGCGGCAGCCAAAGTGACGGCACATCTCGACGCCGGCGCCGACCACGTCGTGCTGCAGGTGCTCGGTGACAACCCGGTGGTCGATCCGCGGCCCGCGCTGCGGGAGTTGGCGAAGGTGCTGTTCTGAGCCGGTTCAGCTAGGTCCGGCCGGCCGTCGGCTCCCCTTCGGCCTGGCCGGCGGCCTTGGTCGCCTTGCGCCGTTTGTACCACTCGATGAACAGCGGGATGACCGAGATCAGCGCGATCAGGATGAAGATCGGTTCCAGAAGTTTTTGGATGAACTCGAACTGTCCGAGGCCGTACCCGAGCAACACCAGCCCGACGCCCCACAAGACGGCGCCGATGACGTTGAACAGAGTGAAGATCCCGTACGTCATCTTCGCGGCGCCGGCGGTAATGGGTGCCAGGGTCCGCACGATCGGGACGAACCGGGCCAGCACGATGGCGAACGGGCCGCGTTGCTCGAAGAACGCGTGCGCCTCGTGGAGATAGCGCTCCTTGAGGAAGCGCGCATCCGGTTTGAACATCGTGGTGCCGATGCTGCGGCCGATGAAGTACCCGACCTGGCCGCCGAGGATGGCGGCGATGGGGATGAACACCAGCAGCTGCCACAGTTGGAAGTTGACCTGGTCGCCGTGGGGCAGTGAGGCCGTTCCGGCGGCAAGCATGCCGGCGACGAACAGCAGGGTGTCGCCGGGCAGGACGGGGAAGAGCACCCCGGACTCGATGAAGATGACTACCAGCAGGCCGACCAGCGCCCAGGTGCCGAAGTATCCGACGAGTGTCAGCGGGTCCAAGAAGCTGGGCATGGCCGTGACAGTGGTGGTCATGACGCCCAAACATACCGGCGGTAGGCAAAGAGCCAGCGCAGGGCCGATCGTCATGCGGTCTGCCAGCGGTGCGGAGTTCCTGAGATAATGCCGGAGACACGCAGCTGAGCCGAGAGGAATTCCTATGCCCATCGCCACGCCCGAGGTCTACGCCGAGATGCTGGGCCGTGCCAAGGAGCACTCCTTCGCATTCCCGGCGGTCAACTGCGTCGGCTCGGAGAGTATCAACGCGGCCATCAAGGGATTCGCGGATGCAGGCAGCGACGGCATCATCCAGTTCTCCACCGGTGGCGCCGAGTTCGGGTCGGGTCTGGGTGTGAAGGACATGGTCACCGGCGCGGTTGCGCTGGCCGAGTTCGCCCACGTGATCGCGGCCAAGTACCCCATCACCGTCGCCCTGCACACCGACCACTGCCCCAAAGACAAGCTGGACACCTACGTGCGGCCGTTATTGGCGATCTCGGGTGAGCGTGTCGCCGCGGGAAAGGATCCGTTGTTCCAGTCGCACATGTGGGACGGCTCGGCTGTGCCGATCGACGAGAACCTTTCCATCGCCCAGGAACTGCTGAAGATCGCCGCCGCGGCGAAGATCATCCTGGAGATCGAGATCGGCGTGGTCGGCGGCGAGGAGGACGGCGTCGAGGCCGAGATCAACGAGAAGCTCTACACCAGCAACGAGGATTTCGAGAAGACCATCGCGGCGCTCGGCGCGGGTGAGCACGGCAAGTACCTGTTGGCGGCGACGTTCGGCAACGTGCACGGTGTCTACAAGCCCGGCAACGTCGTCCTCAAGCCTGAGGTGCTGGCCGAAGGCCAGAAGGTCGCGTCGGCCAAGCTGGGCCTGCCCGAGGGGGCCAAGCCCTTCGACTTCGTGTTCCATGGCGGTTCGGGCTCGCTGAAGTCCGAAATCGAGGATTCGCTGAAGTACGGCGTGGTCAAGATGAATGTCGACACGGACATGCAGTACGCGTTCAGCCGTCAGATCGCCGGACACTTCTTCACCAATTACGACGGGGTGTTGAAGGTCGACGGCGAGGTCGGCAACAAGAAGGCTTACGACCCGCGCAGCTATCTGAAGAAGGCCGAGGCGGGGATGACCGAACGGGTTATCGAGGCGTGCAATGACCTGCACAGCGCAGGCCGGAGTGTGTCAGCGGGCTAGAGAGTGTGGTTTCGGCGTGCTCATGACCGCTCAGCGGTCGGCAGCACGCCGAAACCACAAACTAGCGAGCGGCCTTGTGACGGTGGAAGAGGCGGAATCCGAGCCAGCGAACGTCGATCAGCATGACTATGAAGTTATCGGCGCAATATAAGGCGGCTGGGAGTAGCTAGTAATGCTTCGCTAAGAACTTCGCAGGTCAGTTACCGGGAGCCTGGCAGATCTTCCACTGTTCATCGCGGAAGAGCAGGTCGAAGCTGCGGGTCGAGCGGGTGGCGGGATCGAAGGCCATGAAGGTCGTCACATTGGCCTCGGCGTGTTCACCGTTGACGATCACCTGGTCGACGCTGGCCACCACCGGGTACTGTTTGGCCGCTGCCACCCTGGCGTGGATGTCGGTCCACTGCGCGGCGTTGTAGTTGTTGTAGCTGGCGGCGGTCTCCCCGCAGGTGATGCTGCGCAGGGCGGCCAGGTCACCCTTCTGGATCGCGGTGTCGAAGCCCTGGATGGTCTCGCGCACCCGATCCTCTTGCGACGCGCCGGGCGTGCTGTGTCGGGTCAGGAGCACCGTGACGAGCACGGCGACGGCAACCAAGGCGGCGATGACCAGCAGGACCGCCACCACCCACCCCCAGCTGCGTCGTTTGGTGGGCAGTTTGGGGGCATCGGCGCGGGGCGGAATCGCCTGTGGTGCAGCACCTTTGGTGCCGACGCCGGAATCGGTGAACAGGCTGGGCTCGGTCGCGTCCGCGGAGACGTTGAAGATCTCGGTCGCCGGTTCAGGGGCGCGGTCGATGATCTGGGTGGAGCCGGCATCCATGCCCGACGGCGCGGTGAACCGGCGCTCTCCGGGGGTGACGCTCGGGTCGGACGGAGTCTCCTCGCCGGCGGCGAAGACTTCGGTAGGCGGATCGGCGTGGACATCGGTGACCTCAGTGACCTCGTCGGCGTTCTCGCCGTCGACATCGGCCGGCCGCCCTGATGAGTCGTCCCGGTCGGGTCCTGATGGATTCGACATCGGTACTGCTGTCCTCCCCGTATCGACGTGCGAAGAAATGCGATCGTGCGCTCTCGAGACTAGCGGCCGCCACCACAGCTGGACGGCGAGGTATGAGCCGGTGAGGAGGGCCAGGCCGGACACGGCACAATGGTCGCCATGACGCGCATGGGTGATCTCCTGGGACCGGAGCCGGTTTTTCTTCCCGGTGACATCGAAGCCGAAGCAGAACTGCTTGCCGACGAGAACCCGGCGATCGTGGCGGCCGCGCACCCGACGGCGTCGGTGGCGTGGGCGGCGCTGGCCGAGGAGGCCCTTGGCGAAGACAAGGCGATCACTGCCTACGCCTACGCCCGCACCGGGTACCACCGCGGACTCGATCAGCTACGCCGCAACGGCTGGAAGGGGTTTGGGCCGGTGCCGTATTCGCACGAGCCCAACCGTGGCTTCCTGCGTTGCGTGGCGGCGCTGGCCAGGGCCGCCGATTCGATCGGGGAGACCGACGAATATGCGCGTTGCCTCGACCTGCTGGACGACTGCGATCCTGCGGCGCGCGCCGAGCTGGGCCTGACCTAACCGCTGGGCTCGATCTAACAGTTGTGCGCGTGGCAGTCGTCGGCACTCTCTGGCGGCTCGACCTGGACCGTCGCGTGCTCCAGCCCGCGGGCGGCCAGCACGGCCCTGGCTTCGGTGAGGACCTGCGCGGAGTCGCCACCGGCGGTCAGGTGCGCAGTGGCCATGTCCCGGCCCGGCACCAGCGTCCAGACGTGCAGGTCGTGCACTTCGGTGACGCCGGACACCGCGCCCAGTGCGGTGCGCAGCTCGTCGACGTCGATGTGACTGGGTGAGGATTCACTCAAGATGCGCAGCGCCGACCGGGCCAGCGCGATCGCCCGGGGCAGGACCCAGAGCGCGACGAGGACAGCGACGACGACGTCGGCGTAGGGCCAGCGGGTGGTGACCGTGACGATGCCCGCGATCAGCACGCCGATGCTGCCGACGGTGTCGGCGACGACCTCCATGTAGGCACCTTTGACGGCGAGGCTGGTTTCCGAGTTCGACCGCAGCAGTAGTACCACCACGGCATTGGCGACCAGGCCCGCCCCGGCAACGACGATCATGGGTACACCGGGCACGTCTGGCGCATCACCGAGACGCTCGAACGCCTCGAACAGGATGAAGCCCGCCATGCACAGCAGCAGCACCGCGTTGGCGACGGCGGTGAACACCTCGGCGCGGTGCCAGCCGTAGGTCCTGGCCGTGGATGCGGGTCCGTGTTTGGCCAGGAGGACCGCCGTCAGGCCCATGAACATGGCGACGAGGTCGGTCAACATGTGGCCGGCGTCGGCAAGCAACGCGATCGAGTTGATCGTCAGCGCGGTAACCAACTCCAGGACGAAGAAGGCGGTCAGAATGCCCGCGGCAATGACCATCCGGCTGACGCGGGTATCGCCGCCGCCGTGACTGTGTTCGTGACCAGCACCCATACCGGCGAATATATGCGCAAAAGCGCATGTATTGCAAGATGTCCCGCCCGGGAGTCCCCATTTGCCTACCGCCGTGAAGGTATTCTCGGGCGGTGGGGATGAACTGGCAGTGCGCTCGGTGACGACGCATCCCCCGCGCGAGCGGCGCAGCCAAGCTCAGCGCAGCGCCGAGACGCGGACCCGTCTTCTTGAGGCCACCATCGGGTGTCTGGTGCAGTACGGCTACGCCGGGACGACGACGCCGCGGGTCGCGGAAATGGCCGGCCTGACCCGCGGTGCGCAGGTGCATCACTTCGGGTCGCGCGACGACCTGATGCTGGCCGCTATTCAGCATCTGGCGGCAACCCGCACCGCCATGATGGTGCCGGAGTACGGCCTCCGGATGGCGCGGGCCGAAGACCCCCTCGACGCCATCTTCGATATCGCCTGGGATATCCACTGCGAGTCGATGTTCATCCCCGTCGTGGAACTCTGGGTTGCCGCACGCACCGATCCGGCATTGCGGAGCGAGGTGGCGAAGGTCGAGGCGACCGTGGTCGGCGCCCTGCTGGTCGCGGTGGCGGAGTACGTGCCCGCCGACGTCAAGAAGCCGATGCTGCAGTTCCTTTACACCGTGATGGACACGCTGCGCGGCGTTCTGATCTCGTCCTTCGTCGACGACGACGCATCTCGGGCGCGGCGGCGCTGGGAGCGCTCGAAGGCCGGCCTTCGCCGGGCCGCCGACCCGTCGATCGCGAGGTGGGCGGCCAACCGTCCGAAAGTGAATTGACCAACATCGTTTGACCGACGCCCGTTGTTTGGCGACACCGTCGCTTAGACTGGCACCCTTACATACACGCATGTATGTTTGTGACGCAGTATCGCGGCGGTCGGTTTGCCAGGGGGTTCCGGCGTCGCCGGGCCTGGTGTGGCATCGGTCGCGGGTGCTACTGCGCTTCGCGAGCGAGGGGTCCGATGCCACCCCGGAGCACAGCGTGCGCGGAGTCAGCTGAATGCGGCGTGTGTCAGTGCCGAGTTCATGAAATCCCGGAAATGCAACCAACGCCCGTCCCGCAACGTGATGATGTGGGCGAATTCCGACTCCCACTCGAACCCGGTTTCCAAGCGCCGGAACCGCATCCATCCCCAGGTCGCCAGCTGGTCGCCGTCGGCGATGAAGGCCCATGCCTGAAGATCGAGGATCGCCACCGTGGTGCCGACGATCGTGAAGAAATCGATCGCCGCGGCCATCCCGGCGTAGTCGCCGGCATAGGGGATCGCGGGTGTGCCGTAGTAGGTGATACGGATATCGGGGTCCATCTGGCGCACGGCCGTATCGAGATCACCCCGCGGTATCGCCGCGTAGACGATCTTGGTCGCGGCGATATTGCGCTCCTCGATACTGATCGCGGTCATCGGCTCAGAACCAATGGCAGCCGGGTGAAGCCGTGGGTCAACAGGCTGGCGTCCTGTTTGCGAGCAGGGCTGTCGCCGGGCGCGATGGTGCCGTAACGATCCAGCACCGCGTCGAGGATGGCGATGACCTCGAGGCGGGCCAGAGCTGCGCCGAGGCAGAAATGCAGGCCGTGTCCCAGCGAGAGTTGCGCCCGGATATTGGGCCGGTCCAGGTCGAGCCGGCCGGGATCGTCGAAAACCTCAGGATCCCGATTGGCTGCACCGAAGAACAACGCCACCCAATCTCCTTCGCGGATAACCGATCCCGCGATCTCGGCATCGCGGGTGGCGATCCGGAACAGACGCTGCGGTGGTCCGGTCAGGCGCATGGTCTCCTCGACGAACGTGTTCAACAGCGACCGGTCGGCCCGCAACCGTGCGGTGACCGCGGGCTCGGTGGCCAGTGCGTGCAACAGATTTCCGACCAGATACGTCGTCGTTTCGCTTCCGGCGACCACCAGCGTCACGCAGAACCGGACGATCTCTTCCGACGTGAGCCGCTGACCGTCGACCCCGGCGCGCAGCAAGGCAGAGATCAGGTCGCCGGCCTCCTCCACGTCCCCGTCGCGCGCACTGTGTTCGGCCAGCCGGGCGGCGAACGCGCCGACCATCTCCTGGTTGCTGGCGATTCGTTCCTCCGGCGTCATCGATGACGACAGCATGAACGCGTTGGCCCAGTGTCTGAAGCGGACATGGTCACCGTCGGGCAGGCCGAGCAGTCGCACCATTGCGCGGGTGGGCACCTCGGCGGCGAAGGCCATCACATCCGTCTCACCGTCGCCGACCTCGTCGAGCAGGCGGGGAATCAGCTCGTCGAGCCACCCTCCGAGTCGCTTGATCCGGCGTGGCGAGAAAGCCTGGCTCACCAGCTTGCGTTCGGCGGTGTGCGACGGCGGATCGGTGTTGACCAGCATCAGACTCGGCGCCGACGAGGCCTCCTGGATCGGGTCCCGCGACGAGAACGTCGCGTTGTCTTTGGCCGCCTCGAAGACCTGGTCGTAGCGGAACAGCGCCCACGCCGTGACCGGCTCGTCGACACCGGGAACGGTGCCCGGTGGCCAGTCCCGATAACCGGCGACGGGCGAGAGCGCCCGCAACTCGTCGTACAGCGGATAGGGATCGGCGATACCCGCGGGCTCAGTAAGGCTGGTCAGACACTCAAGTGACATGCCGATCAGCCTGTTACAGCTGTCTGCGCGGGTCGATATCCCGATCGGGAGGAGTCCTGATCCCGTCCGGGCAGAATGCGCGTCCGGTTCGGCCTCGCGGGTCGTCGGGCGGTGGGACGATCGGCCGATCATGACCCTCATCGACGGTAACCATCCCGGCTGGGCATCGCGGCCCGGCCCGTTCAGCGCCGTTCGGCGCCGCTATGCCGACGCCTGCGACAACGGCGGCGTCGAACCGGCCGAAGACCCGGTGCAGTCGGTCGCCGAGGCGGTCGACCTCAACGCCACTCTGGTGCGCACCGCCCTGGAAGCGACCGGCGACGAGCAGGCGCTTGCCGCCTTGGAAGCAGTGCTCGACTTGTCGCTGCTGGAGCGAGAACTGATCGAGGACGGGGCCCGGCGACGAACCCTGGCCCTGCTTCAGGTCCAAGAGGCGCTGAGCAAGCTGCGGGTGGTCGACGAGGTGGCCAAGATCGTCGACCGGGCGACGCGGGAGCTCGTCGAGTCCTGTGGATTCGATCGAGCGGTACTTTTCCGCGTGCACGAGGGCCGGATGGTGATGGAGTCGGCATATTTCGGCGCCGATACCGAAGGTGCCGACAAGATGGTCGCGTTCGCCCAGTCGGTGGCGCCACCGCTCGATCACATGCTGCTGGAGACGCAGATGATCCGTAGGCACGCGCCAGCCATCGTGCGGGATGCCCGCAACGATCCGCGGGTCAACCGGCCCATCGTCGACTTCTCGCTGACGCATTCCTATGTGGCGGCACCCGTGATGCCCACTGGCAAGGTGATCGGATTCCTGCACGCAGACCGGCTGTACTCGGGACGAACCGTCGACGAGATCGACCGCGACACGGTCTGGGCCTTCGCCGAGGGATTCGGTTATGCCTTTGAGCGCACTGTCCTGCTCGAGCGGATGCGCCGCCAGCAAGAGGAGGTGCGGCGCGCCCTGGCCTCGGCCGATGAGGCGGCTCGTGCCCTGCAGGATGCCGATCTCGAACTCCGCAAGGTCGAGCCTGTCGAACGCAGTCCGGCCACCCGATCACTGGCGGAGGCCAACTCTCGGATGCAGGCGATCCTGACCCGCCGTGAGGTCGAGGTGCTGCGCCTGATGGCGGCGGGCCGGACCAACCAACAGATCGCCG
Source organism: Mycolicibacterium komossense (assembly GCF_025822605.1). Lineage (GTDB taxonomy): Bacteria > Actinomycetota > Actinomycetes > Mycobacteriales > Mycobacteriaceae > Mycobacterium > Mycobacterium komossense. The sequence continues at coordinate 100,066 of NZ_JACKTY010000049.1, forward strand.
ACGAGTTGGTGATCTCTGCGGGAACGGTGAAATGCCACGTCAAGCGGGTACTGCGGAAGCTCCATGCGACCAATCGGGCGGAGGCGGCGTCCACCTATGTGCGGATGGGCGGCTCACATCCAGGCTGACCAGAACCGGGTGAACTGGCCCCCGATCACCGACAGGTAAGGCGGCACGCCGGAGAGCCCGAAGAACCAGTACACGAGCGAGAAGAACATCTGATTCAGCGGCGGTGCGATCAGCACGATGAACAGGATGGCGAAGCCCCACGGCTTGAAGTTGTCCAGGGCCCGCTGCGTGTCGTAGCTCAGATGCGGCTCGAGCGCGTTGTAGCCGTCCAGGCCCGGGATCGGCAGCAGGTTCAGGATCAACGCGGTGACCTGTAGAAATCCCAGGAAGGCCACACCGGACCAGAAGACGCCGTGGGTGGGGTCGTAGAACAGCCGGGTCAGCGCCAGCAGCACGACGGCCAGCACCAGATTGGCGAACGGGCCGGCGAGGCTCACCAGTGTGCGTTGCCTTGTGGTCATGGACGACGTCCGGACGTAGACCGCGCCGCCGGGCAATCCGATCCCTCCGAGGGCGATGAACACCAGCGGCAATGCCAGTGACAGCAGGGGGTTGGAGTACTTCAGCGGGTTGAGCGTCAGGTAGCCACGGATCTCGACGTCGCGGTCACCGAAGCGCCAGGCGGTGAACGCATGCCCGAACTCGTGCAGTGACAGCGACACCACCCAACCGGCGATGACGAAGATGAACACCCCGATATAGGCCAGCGGTGTCCTGGTGCCCGCAGCCAGCCACGCCAGCACACCGCCGAGCGCGGTGAGCGCCACAATGGCCAGGAAGATCGGGCTCGGGCGAACCGACTGGTGAATGGACCGCATGCTCACCTCACGAAACTACCGGTGTTGTCCGTCGAGTCGACCGATGCGCGGCGAGGAACGAGCCGGGCTGAGGAGCGAGACAGACGAGTGTTGTCCGTCGAGTCGACCGATGCGCGGCGAGGAACGAGCCGGGCTGAGGAGCGAGACAGACACATCAGGAGACGCGCAGCCATCCCTCGGTATGCCGGTAGAACGTCGAGCGCCGCACGACGCGGCTCGCGGGGACACCGTCGCGCACCACTATCGCGCCGGTGGTCCCCAGTTGTGCTGCGCGCCCGGCCACCCACCGTCTGGGTCGCAGCCGAGACGTCAGCAGCCTGGCCCGCAGCCCCGGCACGGTCGGGATCGGCTCGATCAGCACGCCGGCGACGTCACCGTCGAACAGCACCGTGTCGTCGACGACACCTTCGCCGTGGATGGTCCGTGCCTCGTCGGTTGGCAGCCAGTACGCGGCGCCGACAAGCACCTGCCCGGTCTCGTCGCGGATCAGCGGAACCCGTTGCGCCGCACCGGTTTGCGCCGTACGCGCGGCAGTTCGGCGCGAGACGTGGGCGACTTCGACAGCGAGCCGCTCGGTACGCAGCAACCGGGTGAGCACCGCGGCCAGATCGGAGTCGGCCCCGACGACGATGAGCCGGCGGGCGGTCTCGCTGGCGGCGTCTATCTCGGTCGGGTCGGCTACCTCGACGACCGGCAATCCGGTCAGCGCGCGCGGCAGCCGGCGGGCGCTGAACAGTAAGGCGACGATGTCCGCGCGGGGATCTGCCATGGTCACTGCAGCTCCTTGCATACCGGGAGGGTCTCGGTCGGATAAGGTAGCTCACCGGCTGGAACACATATAAGCGGGTTGATAGCGGGAGATACGCCATGCCGGCAGTCGTCCTCATCGGCGCCCAGTGGGGCGACGAAGGCAAAGGAAAAGCCACCGATCTACTCGGTGGACGCGTGCAGTGGGTTGTGCGCTATCAAGGTGGTAACAACGCGGGTCACACCGTGGTGCTACCCAACGGTGAGAACTTCGCGTTGCACCTGATCCCGTCGGGCATTCTGACGCCTGGGGTCACCAACGTCATCGGCAACGGTGTCGTCGTCGATCCGGGGGTGCTGCTCACGGAGCTCAAGGGGCTGGAGGACCGCCAGGTCGACACCTCCGGCCTGTTGATCTCCGCTGATGCGCATCTGCTGATGCCGTACCACGTGGCCATCGACAAGGTCGTGGAGCGCTACGCGGGCAGCAAGAAGATCGGTACCACCGGCCGTGGGATCGGTCCCTGCTATCAGGACAAGATCGCCCGGATCGGGATCCGGGTCGCCGACGTGCTCGACGAGGGCCTGCTCGCGGCGAAGATCGAAGGCGCGCTGGAGTTCAAGAACCAGGTGCTGGTCAAGATCTACAACCGCAAGGCGCTGGACCCAGATGAGGTGGTGCAGACCCTGCTGGCCAAGGCCGAGGGTTTCAAGCACCGCATCGCCGATACCCGGCTGCTGCTGAACACCGCGCTGGAGAACGGTGAGACGGTGCTGCTGGAGGGGTCGCAGGGCACCCTGCTCGACGTCGACCACGGCACCTATCCGTTCGTCACGTCGTCGAATCCGACCGCGGGCGGGGCCTCCGTCGGATCGGGGATCGGGCCTACCCGGATCACGACGGTCCTCGGCATCCTGAAGGCGTACACGACTCGCGTCGGCTCCGGTCCGTTCCCGACCGAGTTGTTCGACGAATATGGCGCCTATCTGTCCAAGACCGGCGGCGAGGTCGGTGTCACCACCGGGCGGGCGCGACGATGCGGCTGGTTCGACGCGGTCATCGCCCGCTACGCCACCAGGGTCAACGGCATCACCGACTACTTCCTGACCAAGCTCGACGTGTTGTCTTCCCTGGAGACGGTGCCCATCTGCGTCGGCTACACCGTGGATGGCAAGCGCACCGACGAGATGCCGATGACGCAGAGCGACATCACCCGCGCCGAGCCGATCTACGAAGAGCTGCCGGGCTGGTGGGAGGACATCTCGGACGCCCGTGAGTTCGACGACCTGCCCGCCAAGGCCCGCGACTACGTGCTGCGACTGGAAGAGCTTGCCGGAGCCCATGTTTCGTGCATCGGGGTGGGGCCGGGTCGTGATCAGACGATCGTCCGGCGCGATATCCTGGCGCCCCGATGACGGACGGGCTTCCGACGGATTACGGCCTCGACCCACGGCGCGTCGACCCCGAATACGATCGGCACGGCGGATTCCCCGTCTTCGACGCGGCCGATCCGGGACCTGGTTTCGGCCGGTTCCTGGCCGCCATGCGGCGGCTGCAGGATCTCGCGGTCTCCACTGATCCGTCGCCAGAGGTGTGGACCGATGCCGCGGACCGGGTCGAAGCCCTGGTCGGCGAGCTCGAGCCGTTCCTGGCTGCCGAGGGGGTCGGCCCGGCCAACCGCGTGCCCAGCCTGCCCGGTGCGGGCAGTCTGCTGATGCCGCCGTGGTTCGTCGACAAGTTCGAACCCGACGGTGTCGCGTTGCGGGTGCGGTTCAGCCGCTTCCATGTCGGGGGTAATCACGCCGTGCACGGCGGTGTGCTGCCGCTGCTGTTCGATTCGGTGTTCGGCATGGTCATCCATGCCGCGGGCCGCCCCATCAGCCGGACCGCGTTCCTGCACGTGGACTACCGCAACGTCACGCCCATCGACACCGAGCTGACGGCGACCGGATGGATCCGCGAAGCGGAGGGCCGCAAGGCGTTCGTCAATGCCGAATTGCGCGACCCGGAAGGCACACTGCTGGCCGAAAGCAACGGTCTGATGGTGCGCCTACTGCCCGGCCAGCCTTAACCCCAAGCCGGCGGCCCCGTGCGACCATGGCGCCGTGACCATGAACGGAGCCGAGCGGCACATCCGCAGGCTGACGACACCCCGAGCCGCCGCGTTCGCCGGCGTCCTGTTCGCCGTGCTGTTCGCGGCCGCGCTGATCCTCATTCGCACGGCACTGCCCGAAGGTGCCGCACCGGGATCCCAGTGGCTCGATATCGGCAGCACCAAGATCAGGATCTCGACGATCCTGATGCCGTTCGCCGGGATCAGCTTCCTGTGGTTCATCGGCGTCGTGCGCGACGGGTTCGGCGCGTTCGAGGACAAGTTCTTCTCGTCGGTGTTCTTGGGCAGTGGTCTGCTGTTCCTCGGGATGATCTTCGCAGCGTCGGCCGTCGGCGCCGGACTGGTCGGCAGCGCCGGCGTCATCGACGGGGACCACACCTCCGCGGTCGCCACCTTCGGCCGCATGACGCTGCTGGCCCTGACCAAGACGTATGCGCTGCGGATGGCCGCGGTGTTCATGATGTCGCTGGCCACCATCTGGCTGCGGACCGGGCTGATGCCGCGTTGGTTGGTGCTGGTGACCTACGTGTCGGCCATCGGGTTGCTGATCGTCAGCGACATCAGCATGTGGATCGCGCTGGCTTTCCCGGCCTGGGTGCTGGTGGTCAGCCTGCTGGTGCTGGTCCGCGCCGGCGTGATCGACCTCCCGCACCACGAGCCGCCGCGCCGGACCGAACCGACGTCCTAGCGGAGTTCAGTCCCTCAGCGACAGCGCCCCGGACGGGCACAGCCGGACGGCGTCGTCGACCCGCTTCTGCTCGTCCTCGGGTACTTCGTCGGTGAGCACCACGACCAGCGCCTCATCGTCCTGGTCGAAAACGGCTTCGGCGGTCATCACACACATGCCGGCGCCGATGCAGATATCGCGGTCCGCAAGCACTTTTGCCATGCTTCGACGCTACGCCCGCGAGACGAACGCCTCGTTGACGCTAGCCGGCCCGGTGCCGGGCCGCCGGGTGCTCAAGGGTGGCCGGCCACCAGATCCTGGGCCCGATCAGGGTGAACAGCGCGGGGATGACGACGGTTCGGACGAGGAACGTGTCGAGCAGGATGCCGAGACCGACGATGATGCCGAGCTGAGTGAGCACGATCAGCGGCAGCACACCCAGTACGCAGAACACCGCGGCCAGGACGATGCCGGCGCTGGTGATGACGGCACCGGTAGCCGAGACAGCCCGGACGATGCCGCCGGTGGTGCCGTGCTCCTGGGTTTCCTCCCGCGCCCGGGTCACCAGGAAGATCGTGTAGTCCACCCCGAGGGCCACCAGGAACAGGAAGGCGAACAGGGGAGTGCTGTTGTCGAGTGCGGGGAAGCCGAACAGGTGCACGCTGACCCAGTCGCCGAGACCGAGCGCGGCCAGCGCGCTCAACACGGTGACCCCGACCAGGACCAGCGGCGCGATCACCGCGCGCAGCAGGATGAACAGCACGATCAGGACCACTGCCAGGATGGCCGGGACGATGATCAGCCGGTCGTGCGAGGCCCCGTCGCGGGCATCGAGAGCTTGGGCGTCTGATCCACCGACCAGTGCCGTCGGGTCCACGCCGTGCACCGAATCGCGCAGGGCGTCAATGGTTTCGAAGGCACCGTCGCTGGCTGGTGCGGCATCGATGACGACCGACCACTGTGTGCGGTCGTGGCCGTCGTCCCCGGCGGCGGTGGCCGACACCACCCCCGGGGTGGCCTTGATCGCCGTCTCCAGTTGCGGGCTCTTGTCGCTGGCGCCGATGACGTGCGTCGGATCCGTCAGTCCGCTGGGAAAGTGAGCTGCGAGGGTCTCGAATCCCGCCACCGATTCGGCCTTGACCCGGAATTGCTCGGTCTGGGACAGCCCGATGTGCGCACCGAACAACCCGCACGCCAGCACTGCCAGCACCGCGAACGATGCGACCAGCACCTGAGTCGGTCGGCGGGCGACACCGGCGGCGATGCGATGCCAGACGCCGCTGTCGGCGAGGTCAGGGCCGCCCTGGCGCGGAATGAACGGCCAGAACAGTCGAACCCCGCACAGCGCCAGCAGCGGCGGCAGCACCAGAAGTGAAAAGACCGCGGCCACCACGAGTCCCGATGCGGCCTGCAGGCCGAGGCTGCGGGTGCTCGGCGAGGAGGCGAACAGCAAGGTGAGCAACGCCAGCACGACGGTGGCGTTGCTGGCCAGAATCGCCGGCCCCGCGGCGCGAACAGCTCGGCGCAGCGCCACCAGGTGGTCCGAATCATGATGCAGCTCTTCGCGATAGCGTGAGATCAACAGCAGGGCATAGTTGGTACCTGCCCCGAACACCAGCACGCTGGTGATACCCGCGGTGGACCCGTCGGCGCTCAGACCGGCCAACGAGGTGATCGGGCCACCGATGGCGGCGCCGACCCGATCGGCGAATCCGATCACCGTCAGTGGCACCAGCCAGAGCACAGGGGAGCGGTAGGTCAGGATCAGCAGCAGTGCCACGACGGCTGCGGTCACCGCGAGCAGGGTGATGTTCGCGCCTGCGAAGGCATTGGCGATATCGGCCCCGAATGCCGGCCCGCCGGTCACCTGGGCGCGCAGGTCGGGGGGCAGATCCTTGGTCGCCGCCGCGCGCAACTCGGTGACGGCGTCGCTGAGTGCGAATCCGGACAGCTCGGCGCTCATCGGTATCGCGGTCAGCGCCGCTTTGCCGTCGGTGGACACCGTCAGCGGCGGACCGCTCTTCGGCGCAGCGGCGGCCAGGTCGGCAGGGGTCAGCGCCGTGCCGTCGGTCCGGGTGACCACGAGGATGGCGGGTGCTTTGTCCCCGCCGGGAAACTGCTTGAGGAGTGCTGCAGCCCTGGCTGATTCCGCCGACGGCGGTAGCGACACCGGCGACTGCTGGGCTGAGGAGTCGCTGCCGATAACGGCGATCAGCAGCCCGGAAGCCAGCGCGACGAGCAGGGCGACTGCCCAGGAGCGATGCGACGTGACGAGGGTGGCGAAACGATTCCAACTCACCCGGGCAAATATTTCATATACTTAACTATTAATCAAGTGAATAATCTGCTGCGGAGCCGATATGCTCGTCCGCATGACCGAGCGGACCGAGCTGGAGGCGCTGATCGGCGCCGACGTCCGGGCGTTGGCCGCCGAGTCCGAACAGATCGGACGCGTGTTCGCCGGACTACATGACTTGGCGCCCAACGACTTTCGGGCACTCGTGCACATCATGGTGGCTGACAGCGCTGGCGCCCCACTGACCTCGGGTGAGTTGAGCAAGCGGATGGGGGTGTCCGGAGCGGCGGTCACTTACCTGGTGGAACGGATGATCGCGTCGGGTCACATCCGCCGCGAGTCGGACCCTGGGGACCGGCGCAAGGTCATCCTGCGCTACGACGAGCACGGAATGACCGTCGCGCGAGCATTTTTCACTCCACTGGGCGAGCACACCAGTGACGCGTTGGCCGGGCTGCCCGATGCCGATCTCGCCGCCGCCCACCGGGTGTTCGTCGCGTTGACCGCGGCGATGCGGACGTTCGAGGACCAGTTGGGCGACCGACTGTGAAATGCACGACGCTTCTGGCGCCCCAAGCGTCGTGAAAGTGACGATGGCGCAACGTCGACTGAGCTAGTCCCGGTTGAGCGTGGCCTCTTCGAGATCGAGCCCGTGGAGCAGCGATCGGAGCACTTCGTCGTCGATGCGCTCGTCATCGCGTTCCTTGATGAGAACTTCCCGCTCGGCCGCCAGCATCTCGAGGCGCAACTTGCGAAATACCGTCGCGGGGCCTTCGCCGATATCACCTTCGGGCCGGCCCAGCTGCTCCCAGGCGGCCTCCCCGCGGCGGGTGTTCCAGCGCCTCAGCACCTCGGCGGCGCGCTCGTAGACATCCGGCGGCTCGCCGCTCTCCTTCTGTTCGGCGACTAGCTCGTCGAGCCGCTTGCCTGCCGCATTGGCGGCCCTGGTCTGCGCTGCCGCAGCGCGGACCACGTCGGTGTGTGCTTCATCGCCCCGGATACCGAGCTTGCGGATCAACAACGGCAGTGTCAGCCCGTGCAGCAGCAGCGTGCCGATCACCACCACGAAGGTCAGGAACACCAGGTGCGGCCGGCCCGAGAACGGCGTCCCGGACAGCGTCGTCAACGGCACCGCGAACGCCGCGGCCAGCGACACCACCCCGCGCATCCCGGCCCAGCCGATCACGAATATCTGCGCTGGGGTGGGCGCGGGTTCGCGTTCCCTGATGTGCGCGAACATGATCCGCGGCACGTAGGCGAACAGGAACAGCCAGACGATCCGCACCACGATCACCGTGGCCAGGACGGCCACCGACGAGATCGCCAGTACCGAGAACGAGATGCCGTGCAGCTCGCTGATCACCTTGGGCAGCTGCAGGCCGATCAGCAGGAACGCGAACGATTCGAGGACCAGCTGCAGAGCCCGCCACACCGCGTCGTCCTGCAGTCGGGTGGCGTACCCGGCGGTGGTGGATCGCTGCCCGAGGAACAGGGCGGCCACCACGACGGCCAGCACTCCCGAACCGTGGATCTCCTCGGCCAGCAGGTAGATGATGAACGGCGCCACGAGCCCGATCGCGCTTTCGACCAGCGGGTCGTCCAGGCGGGCCCGGATATTGACGATGAGCTTGCCCAGCACGCCGCCCACCGCGACGCCGCCGACGACGGCCAGCCCGAAGGTGGCCAGACCGTGCTGCCAGCTGGAGGCCGCACCGATAGCCGCCGCGAGCGCCACTTTGTATGCGGTCAGGGCGGTGGCGTCGTTGAGCAGACTTTCGCCGCCGAGCAGCGTCATCATCCGCCGCGGCAGGCCCAGCCGCCGGCCGATCGCGGTCGCGGAGACCGCATCCGGTGGCGCGACGATGGCGCCGAGGGTGAGTGCGCCCGCCACGGTCAGGTCGGGCACCGTGCGATAGGCCACGAAACCCACCGCGAATGTGGTGGCCAGCGGCAGCCCGACGGCAAGCAGGCCGATCGCGCGGATGTTGCGCCGCATGTTCAGATACGAGCTCTCCAACCCCGCCGACCACAGCAGCGGAGGCAGGACCACGAACAACACCAGGTTCGGATCCAAGGCGACCGCGGGCACCCCGGGAATCAGCCCGACGAGCAGACCGGCCACCACCAGCGCCAACGGCGAGGACAGGTTGAACCGGCGGGCCAGCGCAGACAGCAGGACAGCGGCCACCAACACGGCCAACAGCTCGGCGTTCACGCGGTCAAACCTCCCTGGGGCTGGTGTTCGGCTCGGGCACCTATCCTTGGACAGATGTCTGTCGTTGGACGCAACCCCGTGAGCAGCATGCAGGATTCCCCAACCAGGTGCCCGCGATGAGACGCTCGCGCCAGCGCAAGGCCACACCAGTCCCGGAGACCGGCTGCGAACACCTGTCGGCGGCGCTGGATGCCGACCAGCCCACCCAGCTCACCCCTGGCTGCCAGGAATGCGCGGAGGCAGGTGAATCCAGTTGGGCGCATCTGCGGATGTGCCTCTCATGCGGGCATGTCGGGTGCTGTGATTCCAGTCCACACCGCCACGCCACCACGCATTTCCATACCACTGAGCATCCCGTGATGCGCTCGATCGAGCCGGGCGAAACCTGGCGCTGGTGCTATGTCGACCTGGAGTTGAGTGCATGACCGACGAGGAAACGACCGAGTCCGTCCATGAGCCGGCGAGCTTCGTCACCAGTGACGAGGTCACCAGTGACGAGGCAGGCATCGAAGCCGAGTCCGCCGATGCCGACGCCGACGCCGACGTTGCAGAGCCCGGCCCCGAGCCCGGACCGGCGGAACCACCCCGGCCTGCACCGCGGGTGATGCTGCTCGGGGCGGGGGAGCTGGGCCGTGAGCTGGTGGTGGCCTTCCAGCGACTCGGTGCCGAGGTCATCGCGGTCGACGAGTATGTCGATGCGCCCGCCCACAGCCTGGCCGACGAGACCGCCGTCGCACAGCTGACCGACCCCGACGAGCTGTCCGCGCTGATCGCACGATTGCGCCCCGACTACGTCGTGCCGGCCACCGACGCGATCGCCGCCGACGTACTGGCCACCGCCGCCGACCGCGGACTGACCGAGGTGGTGCCCAGCGCGCGCAGCGTACTGCTGACCCTCGACCGGGAGGGCCTACGCCGGCTCGCGGCCGATGAGCTCGGCTTGCCGACCGCGCCGTTCTGGTTCGCCGGTTCGGTCGACGAGCTGACCGCCATCACCGAGCACGCGGGGTTCCCGCTGGTGGTCAAGCCGCTGGTGGGATTGCCGGGCGAGGGCCAATCGGTTCTGCTGCGCCCCGACGATGTCGAACCCGCCTGGCAGCGTGCGGTTTCGGTGGCCGGGCGCATCACCCACAACCGGGTGATGGTCGAAACGGTCGTCGAGATCGACTACGAGGTGACCCTGCTGACGGTGCGCACCAAGGACACCAAGGGCCTGCACTTCTGCGAACCCATCGGACATCGGCGGGTCGAGGGATTCGACGGCGAAGTGGTCCTCGAGTCATGGCAGCCGCAGCAGATGAGCGAGGCGGCGGTGGACGCGGCGAGGTCGATCGCGGCTCGCATCGTCAACGCTCTCGGCGGTCGCGGCGTGTTCGGGGTCGAACTGTTGGTCCGCGGCGACGAGGTGTATTTCTCCGATATCAGCGGCCATCCGCACGACAGCGGGCTGGTGACACTGAGATCGCAACGCCTGTCCGAGTTCGAACTGCATGCCAGGGCAATCCTCGGCTTGCCGGTGGACACCATCATGATTTCCCCTGGTGCGGCCGAAGTCGTGTTCGGTGCCGCGGGCGCGGCGCAGGGTGAGCGCGGCCTGACCGAGGCACTCGCCGAAGCGCTGCGGGTGGCCGAGAGCGATGTCCGGGTGTTCCCCGCACACGCCGCTCCGGCCGCGTTCAGCAAGCCGCGCCGCCGGTTGGGTCTGGCGCTGGCCACCGCTCCGGATGTGATCAGGGCCAGGGATCGGGTCCGACAGGCTTCCACCGCGCTGCGCAAGGTGTGGCACGTGGGCAAGTCCACGTGATCGGTCGGCGTGACGAGTCGCAGGACAGTACCGGCTCGAGCCCGCTGCCGTTCCTGGCGGCGCTGGTGATCATCATCGTCGTCCTGATCGTCATCGGTCTCTTCGCGTTGAACCGCGGTGACGGACTGAGCGAGGAGGACCAGGTGTCGCGGGCCGCGATCGCCCAGAACGATGCCCTTCAGCGGCAGAACTATCCCGATCTGCGCGGCTACACCTGCGCCGCCGTGGTCGGTACTGAGGCGGATATGGTTGCCAGGCAACGGGATTCGGTAGCCAAGCACGGTGCGCGGTATGTCGACGGGGTAACCGGGGTTGCCGTCGACGGTGACCACGCCACCGGCACCGTGATCTACCACTTCGAGAAGGCGCCCGACGACAAGATCAACACCCCGACGACGTTCACCCGTGAGGACGGCGTGTGGAAGGTCTGCTCGCCCACCGCGGCCTAGGTCGCGCCGGACACCTGCGCCGCCCTGCGCCCCGCGACTGCAGTCAACTGTGGAAAACTCGAGATTGTGAGTTACGCCGGAGACGTCACGCCTGAGCAGGCCTGGAACATGCTGGAAGACAATCCGGAAGCTGTTCTGGTGGACTGTCGAACCGATGCCGAATGGCGTTTCGTGGGGGTCGCCGATCTGTCCCGACTCGGTCGTGAGGTCGTCTACATCGAGTGGAACGGCAGCGACGGCCGGCGTAACGAGAACTTCGTCGATGACCTGACCAGCGCCGGCGTCACCCCGGGGGACCGCCCGGTGATCTTCCTGTGCCGCTCCGGCAACCGCTCGATCGGTGCGGCGGAGGCCGCCACCGCGGCGGGTATCGCGCCGTCCTACAACGTGCTCGACGGGTTCGAGGGCAACCTCGACCAGAATCACCACCGCGGCTCCACCGGATGGCGTGCCGTCGGCCTGCCGTGGAAACAGTCGTGAGCGGCCGCTCGCCCGATCGGACGCCGGACGGAAAGCCGTCGGTACGGGTGCCGGCGCCGCTGCCCGAGGGCGTCAGTCAGGCCACCATCGGCGTGCGCGGCGGCCTGCTCCGGTCGGGTTTCGAGGAGACCGCCGAGGCGCTGTACCTGACCTCGGGCTATGTCTACGAGTCGGCCGGCGCCGCTGAGCAGGCCTTTACCGGCGATATCGACCGCTATGTGTACTCGCGGTACGGCAATCCGACGATTTCGATGTTCGAGGAACGGCTCCGCCTCATCGAGGGGGCGCCCGCCGCGTTCGCGACGGCGACCGGGATGGCTGCGGTCTTCACTTCGCTGGGGGCACTGCTGGGGGCCGGCGACCGGCTGGTGGCGGCCCGCAGTCTGTTCGGGTCCTGCTTCGTGGTGTGCAACGAGATCCTGCCCCGCTGGGGTGTGGAGACGGTCTTCGTCGACGGCGAGGATCTGGAGCAGTGGGAAGCGGCGCTGAGCAAGCCGACGCAAGCCGTCTTCTTCGAAACTCCGTCCAATCCCATGCAGTCACTCGTAGATATCGCCGCCGTCAGTGAACTGGCGCATGCCGCCGGTGCGAAAGTAGTGCTGGACAACGTCTTTGCCACCCCGCTGTTGCAGCAGGGTTTGCAGCTCGGGGCCGATGTGGTGGTCTACTCGGGAACCAAACACATCGACGGCCAGGGCCGGGTGCTCGGCGGGGCGATCCTCGGGGACAAGGAGTACATCGACGGTCCCGTGCAGACGTTGATGCGACACACCGGTCCGGCGCTCAGTGCGTTCAACGCCTGGACCTTGCTCAAGGGGCTGGAGACGCTTGCGGTGCGCGTCAACTACAGCACCGAATCGGCACTGAAGATCGCGCAGTTCCTGGAGGGCCACCCGTCGGTGCGCTGGGCTCGTTATCCCTATCTGCCGTCACACCCCCAGCACGACCTGGCCAGGCGGCAGATGTCCGGCGGGGGCACCGTCGTCACCTTCGATCTCGACGCTCCCGAGGGCGGCGGTAAGCAGCGCGCGTTCGAGGTGCTGGACCGGCTGCGGCTGATCGACATCTCGAACAATCTGGGCGATGCGAAGTCGCTGATCACCCATCCGGCGACCACCACGCACCGGGCGATGGGCCCCGAGGGCCGGGCCGCGATCGGCCTCGGCGACGGCGTCGTGCGGATCTCGGTGGGCCTGGAAGGGACCGACGACCTGCTCGCCGACCTGGATCAGGCGCTGCGCTGAAACATCAGCTTACCTGTGAGTAATTTTTCTTCAGCTACTTCGGCACACTATTGACAACAACCGTTGTCGGTAAGGACTCAATGCTCCAAGCTGGTCTGCAAACCTTCTAAAAAGCCGACTAGCTAACCACTCCACGTTTGCGGGTCACCTCGACACTTGCTGTGTCGATACTTGCGCCATAGTGTGCAGGTGAGTCGCTGACGTGGACGTAAAAATCGCGTACGGTGCCTAGTGCGAGCGGTTAGGCAGGCGGACGCACGCACATTCGGGTCGGGGGACCCTGTGACAACGGCGTCGCCGGGCGTACCTCACTGCACCCCGGATGCCGGCTACTCGGTGCCCGAACACAACAACCCGAGGGGGCTGAAGAGCGAATGCCCGCAACTGAGTCGACACTTTCCACACTGCTGCGGGACCGTGCGGTACAGCAGCCCGACCAGGTGGCATTCACCTTCATCGACTACGACGTCGACCCTGCCGGCTTCGCCGAGACCCTCACCTGGGCCCAGGTGTATCAACGGGTGCAGGTCGTCGCCGAAGAGCTGAAGCTGCACGGCGCGGCGGGTGACCGGGTCGCGATCATCGCGCCGCAGAGTCTGGATTATGTCGTCGCGTTCCTGGCTTCCCTGCACGCGGGCTTCATCGGTGTCCCGCTGTCCGTCCCATTGCTCGGCTCGCATGACGAACGGGTGTCCGCGGCGCTACGCGACTCCGAGCCCACCGTCATCCTCACGACGTCGGCCGTCGCCGATATCGTCCGGGAGTACTCCGCCGCGGGCGGGCGTTCGGCGGTCAGCGTCGTGGAAGTCGATGCCCTTGACCTGGAGACGCCGGTCCAGTCCGAACCCGTCCGCCAGCCGCGGACCCGGCCGGCGTACCTGCAGTACACCTCGGGCTCCACGCGGCTGCCCGCCGGCGTGATGGTCTCGCACCGCAACGTCATCGCCAACCTCGAACAGGTGATGGCCGACTACTTCGCCGACAACGGCGGCGCCCCGCCCGCAGACACCACGGTCATTTCGTGGCTGCCGTTCTTCCATGACATGGGCCTGATCCACGGCATCTGCGCGCCCATCCAGTGTGGGGTGCGCGCCGTCCTGATGAGCCCGATGGCGTTCCTGCAGCGACCGGCCCGGTGGATGCAGGAGCTGGCCAAGAATCCCCATACCTTCTCGGCAGCTCCCAACTTCGCCTTCGAGTTGGCGGTTCGGCGCACGACGGACGCCGATCTGGCCGGGCTCGATCTCGGCAACGTGTCCGGGATCATCAGCGGCAGCGAGCGGATCCACTCCGCGACGATGGTGCGGTTCGCGGACCGGTTTGCGCAGTTCAATCTCGCCAAGACGGCGGTCCGGCCCTCCTACGGTCTGGCCGAGGCGACGGTCTACGTCGCGACCCCAGAACCTGAATGTGCCGGCAGAACCGTCCGATTCGAGTACGAGAAGCTCTCCGCCGGGCACGCCAAGCGCTGCGAGAACACCGCGGCCGGCGGTACGGAACTGGTCAGCTACGGCACGCGACGGGCATCCGCGGTGCGGATCGTCGATCCCGAGACCAGACGGGAGAACCCGGCGGGCGCGCTGGGGGAGATCTGGGTGCACGGCGAGAACGTGGCGATGGGCTACTGGCGCAACCCCGAACAGACCGAGCGCACCTTCGGCGGCACCATCGTCAACCCCGGCTCCGGCACCCCGGAAGAGGGCTGGCTGCGGACCGGTGACATCGGCGTGATGTCCGATGACGAATTGTTCATCGTCGGCCGGATCAAGGATCTGCTGATCGTCGACGGGCGCAACCACTATCCCGACGATATCGAGGCGACCGTCCAGGAGATCACCGGCGGACGCGTCGCGGCGATCGCCATCCCGGACGAGCGCACCGAACACCTGGTGACCATCATCGAATTGAAGGACGGCGCCTCCCGCGATGACCGGGAAGACCGCCTCCGGGACGTCAAACGACGTGTCACCTCTGCCATTTCGCAGTCGCACAGCCTTCGGGTGGCCGATATCGTCCTGGTGCCGCAAGGCGCGATCCCGATCACCACGAGCGGCAAGGTGCGCCGCTCCGCGTGCCTGGACCGCTACCGGCTGGACAATTTCGTCCGCCTCGACGAAGCCGTATGACCTCGGGTACGCCCAACGGCGCCAACGCCGGCGGCCCGCCGCGGCTCTACATCTTCCCGCATGCCGGCGGCTCGGCAGATTTCTACGTACCGATGGCCAGGGCCTTCGGCGCTGGGGTGAAGTGCGTCGCCGTCCAGTATCCGGGCAAGAAGGCGGGCAAGGATCTTTCCCAATACGTCGGCATCACCGAGCTCGCCGACAAACTGGCCAGGATGCTCAAGCCTGAGGAAACCCCAGGCGGAGAGATCGCATTCTTCGGCCACAGCATGGGTTCGCTGCTGGCCTTCGAGCTTGCGCTGAGGTTCGAGCAGGCGGGCAACCCCATCTCGGCGCTGTTCGTCTCGGCCTCGCCCGCCCCCGGACTACTGCGGCGCGTCGCCAACGTCCAGGGCACCGACCACCAGTTGCTGGCGCTGGTCAGCCAGGTCACCGGGGTCAACCCGGAGTTCCTCAACGACGAGCAGTTCGCGGCGACGATTCTGCCGACGCTGCGCGGGCTGAAGGCGGTCGCGGCCTACGAGAGCCCGGCTGAAGCGAAGGTGTCCTGCCCGATCCACGCGCTGATGGCCGACGACGACGAGCTGGCCACCACCGAACTGATGTCGCCGTGGGCACAGCGCACGACGTCGGAGTTCGACCTGACCGAATTCGTCGGGGACCACTTCTACATCAACAGCAATCTGCCGCACCTGGCGCAGTGGATCGAAGAGCGGGCGCTGGCCGCCACCCAGGCCGGCGGGGTTTCCCCCGTCGGCACCTCTCGAGAAGCGTGAAGAGGCAGGTATGACCTCGTCCGGCGATCAGGAAGCAGACGATCAGGAAGCCGAACTTCGTCACTGGTTGGTCGACTATCTGGTCACCACCATCGGCTGCAGTCCCGACCAGATCAAGCTCGACGCTCCGTTGAACGAGATGGGCCTGGGCTCGCGCGATGCGGTCGTGTTGTCAGGTGAACTCTCGGAGATGCTGGGCCGTCCGGTCTCGCCGGTGGACTTCTGGCAGAACCCGACGCTCAACAGCCTGGTCCACGCGCTGGTCCACCCCGAGGTCGAGACCCCGGCCGTGATGGCCGCAACCGCGGGCTCGGCACTCAACGAGCCGATCGCGGTCATCGGACTCGGCTGCCGGCTGCCCGGTGGCGACGCGGATATTCTGGGTCCCGACGCCCTCTGGGACTTCCTGGCCGCCGGTCGCTCGGCAGTCGGCTCGGTGCCCGATGAGCGGTGGCAGGCGTTCGACGACGGCTCGCCCGAGACGTCGGCGGCGTTGGCGAAGACCACCCGGTGGGGCTCGTTTCTCAGCGATATCGCCGGCTTCGACGCCGAGTTCTTCGGTATCACGCCGCTGGAAGCCGACCATATCGATCCACAGCAGCGCCTGCTGCTCGAAGTCGCCGTCGAGGCGCTGGAACACGCCGGGATCCCGGCCGAAACGTTGCGGCGTTCGCAGACCGGCGTTTTCGCCGGGGCCAGCGTCAGCGAGTACGGCTACCTCGCCGCCCGCGACCTCGGCGGCATCGACGCCTATACCGGCACCGGCGGTGCGCTGAGCATCATCGCCAATCGGCTGTCCTACTTCCTCGACCTGCGCGGACCGTCGCTCACCGTGGACACCGCCTGTTCGTCGTCGCTGGTGGCGGTTCACCTGGCCTGCCAGAGCCTGCGAACCGGCCAGTCCGAGCTGGCGCTGGCCGCCGGGGTGAACCTGCTGCTCTCGCCCATCGTGACGGGCAGTCTCGACGCGGCCGGAGCGATGTCGCCGACCGGCGCCTGCCACGCCTTCGACGCCGCAGCCGACGGTTTTGTCCGGGGCGAGGGGTGCGGCGTCGCGGTCCTCAAACGCCTCTCCGACGCGCTGCGTGACGGCGACCGGGTGCTCGCCGTCGTCCGCGGCTCGGCGGTCAACCAGGACGGTCGATCCAACGGGCTGATGGCACCGAACCCGGCCGCCCAGGTTGCCGTGCTGCGGGCTGCCTGCGCCGATGCCGACGTCAAGCCAGCCGAGATCGACTACGTCGAGGCGCATGGCACCGGGACGTTGCTCGGCGACCCCATCGAGGCGCGAGCTCTCGGCACGGTGTACGGCCGCGGCCGGCGCCCCGACGCCCCGCTGCTGGCCGGCGCAGTCAAGTCCAACCTCGGCCATCTGGAATCCGCCGCAGGCATCGTCGGGCTGATCAAGACGACGCTCGCGCTGCACCGCGGCACCATCCCGGCCAACCAGAACTTCGAGACGCCCAACCCGCACATCCCGTTCGACGAGCTCCGGCTGAAGGTCGTCGACGAAGCGACGCCGTGGCCGTCGACGGGCCGGCCGCGCCGCGCCGGGGTGTCGTCATTCGGCTTCGGCGGGACCAACGCGCATGTGGTGCTCGAGCAGGGCCCGAAGGTCGGTTCACCGCCACGCCCCGCGACGGTGCCTGCCGTCACCACGCTGGTGGTGACCGGCAAGAACACCGAACGCATGGCCGAGACGGCCACCATGCTGGCCGATTGGATGACGGAGGCAGGCGCGCTGGTCCCGCTGGCCGACATCGCGCACACCCTCGATCACCACCGCAGCCACGAAGCGACCTTCGGCACGGTGTGCGCGGCGGACCGGGCCGAAGCGGTGGCCGGCCTGCGGGCGCTGGCGACGGGGCAGTCCGCCACCGGCGTGGTCGCCCCGCACCAGGGCTCGTGCGGCTCCGGCACGGTGTTCGTCTACTCGGGTCAGGGCTCGCAGTGGGCCGGGATGGGCCGGCAGTTGCTGGCCGACGAACCGGCGTTCGCCGCCGCGATCGCGGAGTTGGATCCGGATTTTGTTGCGCAGCTGGGCTTTTCGCTGCGCGATGTGCTGGCCAACGGCGAACCGGTGGACGGGTCGGTGCGGGTTCAGTCGGTACTGGTCGGAATGCAGCTGGCGCTGACGGCGTTGTGGCGCTCCTACGGCGTGGAACCGGATGCGGTGGTCGGCCATTCGATGGGTGAGGTATCGGCCGCCGTGGTGGCCGGCGCGCTGACCCCGGCCGAGGGGCTGCAGGTGATCGCCGCCCGGTCCCAGCTGATGGCCCAGCTGACCGAGAAAGGCGCGGTGGCTCTGCTGGAACTCGATGCCCCCGCCACCGAGGCACTGATCGCCGACTACCCGGGAGTGACGGTGACGGTGTATTCCTCGCCGCGCCAGACCGTGGTCGCCGGCCCCACGGAGGCGGTCGATGCCGTCATCGCCACGGCCCGCGCGCAGAACACCTTCGCCCGCAGGGTCAACATGGAGGTGGCCTCCCACACCGCGATGATGGACCCGATCCTGGCGCAGTTGCGGGACGCTCTTGCCGGTCTGTCCCCGCGAACAGCGCGGATACCGGTGTTCAGTACGGTCGAGAATGCCGATTCGGCAGCGCTTTTCGGCGCCGAGCACTGGGTGGCGAACGTCCGCAACCCGGTGCGCTTCCACCAAGCCATTGCCGAGGCCGGCGCCGAGCATTGCTCCTTCATCGAGATCAGCCCGCATCCCGTGCTGACCAAAGCGATCGGCGAAACTCTGGACGCGCCGGAGACGGGCAGCGACCATCACCACAGTCTGGGCACGCTGGCGCGTGACGCCCACGACACCGTCGCATTCCACACCAACCTCAACGCTACCTACACGGTCCGTCCGCCCAGGGCCGAGCACCTGCCGGAGCCGCATCCCACCGTCCCGACCACTCCCTGGCGTCATACTCGGCACTGGATGGATATCGCACCCGCATTGTCCACCAGGGGATTTGGTGCTCCCGCTCGGCGGCGGGCGCTGGCCGGGGAAAGCAGTCCGATCCCAGCCGACTGGCTCTACGAGCCGGCCTGGCCGACGTCCCCACTGCCCGCCGCGGAAAGCGCAGGCGCCGGCAGCTGGCTGGTCGTCGGTGACGATGATCTGCAGGCCGAGCTCGGTAGTGGCGCTGCGCTGGCCGAGGTCGACAACGTCCTGTTCGCGCCTGCGGTCACCGGCAGTGCGATCGACGTCGCGTCGGCCTACGCGTTGTTCAACCAGGCGAAAGCCCTTGTCGAAGAACTACTGTCGCTGCCGTTGCCGCCGCGGCTGTTCATCGTCACGCGCAACGCCCAACCGGTCGCCGACGGAGACCGCGCCAACCCCAGCCACGCCGTGCTATGGGGGCTGGCTCGCACCCTCGCACTGGAGACCCCCGAAATATGGGGCCGCGTCATCGATGTCGACGACTCGATGCCCGCCGTCCTGACTGCGCAGCGGGTGCGCGACGAAGCCCACGCGACCGACGGTGAGGACCAGGTCGTCTACCGGGCCGGTGAACGGCACGTACCCCGCTTGCGGCGAGTACCGGTGCCGGTGCCGACGGCCGCTTTCGGCTCGGACACCAGCCACCTCGTCATCGGGGCGACCGGCCACATCGGTCCGCACCTGATCCAGCAACTGGCGCAGATGGGCGCCGGCACCATCGTCGCAGTGTCGCGCAACCCCGGTGCGCGCCTCGAGGAGCTGACGGGCCGACTGGCGGCGACGGGAACGACACTGATCTCGGTGGCCGCCGATGCCGCCGATGCGACCGCGATGGCCGCGCTGTTCGAGCGGTTCGGCACCGAACTCCCTGCGCTGGAGGGCATCTACCTGGCGGCGTTTGCGGGCGGCCCCGTCGCGCTGTCGGATATGAGCGACGGCGACATCACCGCCATGTTCCGGCCGAAGCTGGACGCACTGGCCGTCCTGCATACCCTGTCGCTGCGTGCGGCGGTCCGCCATTTCGTGCTGTTCTCCTCGATCTCGGGTCTACTCGGATCGCGCTGGCTGGCCCACTACACGGCGACCAGCACCTTCCTCGACACCGTGGCCCAGGCCCGGCGCAACCTGGGTCTGCCGGCCACCGCGGTGAACTGGGGACTGTGGAAGTCGTTGGCGGATCTGCAATCCCAAGCCAGTCAGGTGACGTCGGACTCGGGGCTTGAGCCGATGCCCGACGAGGTGGCGATCCGCGCGTTGTCGGTCGTGCTCGGAAGTGACGCCCCGGTGCGGTCCGTCGTGGTCGACGCTGACTGGCCGCTGCTGGCCGCGGCGTACCGGACTCGTGGGGCCCTGCGCATCGTCGACGAGGTGCTGGCCGACGACAGCAGCGGTGCGGGTGGGTCCGGCACCGGTGTCGCGGCCGACACCGAATTCCGGAAAGCGTTGCGCGACTGCGCACCCGAAGGGCGCCGCGACTTCCTGGCCGGCCATATCGGCGGGCTGGCCTCGGCCGTGCTGGGCCTGCCGCCGTCGGAGATCCTGGATCCGGCCGCGGGATTCTTCCAGCTCGGCATGGATTCGCTGATGAGCGTCACACTCTCGCGTGGCCTCAGTGCGAGCCTTGGCGAATCCCTGACCCCGGCGGTCGTCTTCGACTACCCGAACGTCGAGTCCCTGACCGATCACCTGGCGGGCATTCTTCCCGAATTGGCGGACGCCGCGAGCGTTGCCGGCGCCCCCGCCGATGAGTACGACGACCTGTCGGAAGACGATCTGCTGCAACAACTTGCCGACAGACTTGCGAAGGGCTAGGCGCTCGAATTGACCACCGCAACACCTGATCGGGCCCGCGCGATCATCACCGACGCGCTCCGCAAGATCGACGACCTCTCGTCGCGTCTGGAGATTGCCGAGAAATCCAGCACCGAACCGATCGCCGTGGTCGGTGTGGCGTGCCGCTTTCCCGGCGAGGTGAACAACGCCGACCAGTACTGGGAACTGCTGAAAGACGGTCGCAGCGGCATCGTCCGGGTCCCGGCGCAGCGCTGGGACGCCGACGCGTACTACTCCGACGACCACACCGTCCCGGGCACGATCAACAACCGGGAGGGTGGTTTCCTCACGTCCTGGCAGCCCGACGAGTTCGATGCGGAATTCTTCGCCATCTCGCCGCGCGAGGCGGCGGCGATCGATCCGCAACAGCGGCTACTCCTCGAGGTCGCCTGTGAAGCGTTGGAGGACGCCGGGATACCGGCGCGGACCATTCGCGGTACCCAGACCGGTGTCTTCGTCGGCCAGACCGCCTACGACTACATGCTGACGCTGTCGGGTATCGCGCAGGAAGAGCTCGACGCCTACGTCCTGACCGGAAACTCGGCGAACTTCGCGGCGGGCCGCCTGGCCTACTTCCTCGGCGCGCGGGGCCCGGCCATGGTCCTGGACACCGCCTGCTCGTCGTCACTGACCGCGATCCACCTGGCCTGCCAGAGCCTGCGCAGCCGCGAGAGCGACACCGCGCTGGTCGGGGGCACGAATCTGATGCTCAGCCCGGGCGCCAGCATCGCCTGCTCACGCTGGGGGATGCTGGCAGCGGACGGCCAGTGCAAGACCTTCGACGCCGGCGCCGACGGCTATGTCCGCAGCGAGGGGTGCGGCGTCGTGGTGCTCAAGCGCCTCGAAGACGCCGAACGCGACGGCGACCGGGTGCTGGCGGTGGTGCGGGGCTCGGCGGTCAACCAGGACGGCGCCAGTAGCGGTGTGACCGTGCCCAACGGCCCGGCTCAACAGGCGTTGTTACGGCAGGCGCTGACTTCGGCGCGGTTGGCGCCCAGCGAGATCGACTATGTCGAGGCGCACGGCACCGGCACGCCGCTCGGTGATCCGATCGAGCTAGAAGCGCTGGGTCAGGTATTCGCCGACCGAGGCAGCTCGGAGCCGCTGATCCTCGGCTCGGTGAAGACGAACCTCGGGCATCTGGAGGCTGCCGCCGGCGTGGCCGGTTTCATCAAGACTGTGCTGAGCCTGCACCATGGCTACATCCCGCGGCACCTCAACTTCGCCCAGCTCACCCCGCACGCCACCGAGTCGGCATCCTGTCTGAGCGTGGCGGCCCAGGGGCGGGACTGGCCGGCGACCGGCCGGCCCCGTCGTGCCGGGGTGTCATCCTTCGGCGTCTCGGGTACCAACGCGCACATCGTGTTGGAGCAGGCACCGGAGGCTGTTGCCGTGGAGAGCGTTACTCCGCCTGCGGTGTCCACGTTGGTGGTGTCGGGCAAGTCTTCGGATCGGGTGGCATCGCTGGCGGGTGTGCTCGCGGACTGGCTGACGGGCCCAGGGGCGCAGGTGCCGCTGGCCGATGTCGCCCACACACTGGACCGGCACCGCACCCGCTATCCCCGGTTCGCCACGGTGTCCGCCCGCGATCACGCCCAGGCAGTGGCGGGGCTGCGGGCGTTGGCCGCCGGTGAACCGGCGGTCGGCCTGGTGGCGCCGCACGACGGGCCGTGCGGTTCGGGCACGGTGTTCGTCTACTCCGGTCAGGGTTCGCAGTGGGCGGGGATGGCCAGGCAGCTGCTGGCCGACGAGCCGGCGTTCGCCGCGGCCGTCGCCGAGCTGGAGCCTGATTTCGTTGCCCAGACGGGGTTTTCGCTGCATGACGTGCTCGCCGGCGGCCAGGCGCTGACCGGGATCGCACAGGTCCAGCCGGCGCTGGTCGGTGTGCAGTTGGCGTTGACCGCGCTGTGGCGGTCATCCGGTGTGGAACCCGATGCGGTGATCGGACATTCGATGGGCGAGGTCACCGCCGCCGTGGTGGCGGGCGCGCTGACCCCGGCGGAGGGCCTGCGGGTGATCGCGACCCGGTCGCGGTTGATGTCGCGGTTGTCCGGGCAGGGCGCCATGGCCCTGCTGGAATTGGACGCCGCCGCCGCCGAGACGCTCATCGCCGACTGCCCACAGGTCACGGTCGCCGTGTACGCCTCACCGCGCCAGACGGTGATCGCCGGGCCGCCGGCGGATGTCGACGCGTTGATCACCCAGGTTGCGGCCCAGGACCGCCTCGCCCGGCGCATCGACGTCGACGTGGCCTCGCACCATCCGACCATCGACCCGATTTTGGCGGAACTGGAGGTGGAGCTGGCCGGGCTGGCCCCCAAACCGCCGCGTATCCCGATCCTGTCCACTGTCGACAATGCCGGTGCCACACCGCTTTTCGATGCCCGGCATTGGGTGGCCAACCTGCGCAACCCGGTCCGGTTCAGCCAGGCGATCGCCGCCGCGGGTGCGCAATACTGCTCGTTCGTGGAGATGAGCCCGCACCCGTTGCTGACCCACGCCATCTCCGACACCCTGGCCGGCAGCCACCATCACAGCCTGGGCGCCATGGCACGCGATGCCGACGACACCGTCACTTTTCATACCGCCCTGAACACCATCCGGGCACCGCGGAGCGACCATCCCGCGGGCCGCCGCACGGGCCTGCCCTTCACCCCCTGGCATCACACCCACCACCGGATCGCAGTCGGCGCCGGCACTATCAGGCCGGGCAGCCACCCGCTGCTGGGTTACGGTGTGACGGATCCGGCGACCGGCAGCCGGATCTGGGAGAGCACCCTCGGCCCAGATATGTTGTGGCTCAACGACCACCGCGTCGGGGAGGCCTGTGTGCTGCCCGGGGCGGCGTACGCGGAGCTGGCGCTCGCCGCCGTGACCGACGCGTTCGGCGCCGACGGCGAGCCCTGGACCATCCGCGAGCTGAGCCTGGATCAGGTGATGCTGGTGGCCGGCGACACGACCGTCGTGACCACGCTGCACGGCGACGAGTCCAAGCCCAGGGTCGAAATCCGATCGCGCACCGGCAGTTCCGGTTGGACCATGCACGCCACCGCGACGCTCGAACGCGACGGGCAGTCAGCTGGCGAACCGCCGACGATCGGAGAGCTCACCGAGCTCGATCCGCAGAAGTTGTACCGCACGTTGCGCAGCGCCGGCCAACAGCACGGACCGGCGTTCCAGGGCATCGTCTCTCTGGCCGTCTCCGACTCCGGAGTGGGTAGCGCCGCAGTCCACTTGCCGTCGTCGGCCAAGACCGCGGCCCGCCGGTTCATCCTGCACCCGGTGATGATGGACATCGCGATGCAGACTCTCGGCGCAGCCGCGCTGGCCGACTCGACTCAAGCCGCGGGCGGGGCCGAGACCGCGATGATCCTGCCGGTCCGACTGGCCGGCGTCCGCGTCTACGGCGACCTGACCACCGGTGTCCGCGCGATCGCCACGCTGCGGGCGACCGCACGTGCGGACCGCTTTGTCGGGCAGGTCTTCCTCGCCGATGCCCAGGGGCAGGTGCTGCTGAAGATCGACGAAGTCGACATGGCGGTCCTGCAGGCTGCCCGGGCCGGAACCGGGCACGGCAGCGGGCTGTTCACCACCGCATGGGAACCGGTGGCACTTGAGCGGGCGGCCGGGGATCTCGGTGCCGTGCTGGTGGTCGGTGACGCCGCACTGCTGTCCGGGCTGCCCGAGGATACGCATCGACACGTCGTGCCCGCCGACGACCTGGGTCCACTGCGGGAAGCTCTGGCGCGCAAGGACATCCGCTGGGATGCCGTTGTCGTCGCCTGCCCGCCCCGGTCGGTGGACGAAGCGCTCACCGACGTCGAGCAACTGGCTCTCGCGCAGTCGCGCACCCTGCTGGTATCCGACATCGTGAAGCTGGCGGCGGCCACCGAGCCCGGCCCGCGGCTGTGGGTCGTCACCCGCGGTGCCCAGGTGCTTGCCGCCGGTGAGCGAGTCACATTGGCGCAGGCCGAACTTCGCGGCATCGTCCGAGTGCTGATCTTCGAGCACCCCGAGTTGAAGGCCACGATCGTCGACGTCGACGCCGAAGGCGCCACGTCGGCACCAGCGCTGATCGCCGAGCTGCTCGCCGCCCCGGGTGACGACGAGGTCGCGTTGCGCAGCGGGCGCCGGTCGGTCAACCGGCTGGTACCCGCACCCACCGCTGCGGGCGGTGAGCTGGTGGTGGAACCCCGTCGCACAGTCGTCGACCTCGCCGGCCTCGACACCGCCGGGCTGCGGATCGATCATCCCGGGCAGCTGGACATCCTCGCGGTCCACCTCGAGACGCGGACTCCGCCGGCGGCCGATCAGGTCGAAATCCGGGTTATCGCAACGGGTCTCAATGCCAATGACCTTCTCAAGACCGGTACCCTTGGCTTCGAGTGCGTCGGCGTGGTGGAGTCCTGCGGGGTCGATGTCGACACCGTCGCGGTCGGCCAGCGCGTGATCGCTTTCGGTGCAGGCGCGTTAGGTACCCATCTGACCACCCGAGCCGACCTCGTGGTCGCGGCGCCGGCCTGGCTACCGGACGCGGAGGCCGCCTCGATCGGAATCGCGTATCTCACCGCGTGGCACGCGCTGTGCGAGGTCGGCCGCCTGGCCCCGGGTGAGCGGGTGCTGATCCACTCCGCCACCGTCGACACCGGACGGGCGGCCGTCTCGGTCGCGAAACTGGTCGGCGCCCGCATCTACGCCACCGCAGGTTCGGCAGCCCAGCGCGAAGAGCTGCGCGAACTCGGCGTCGACTACGTCGGCGACTCACACAGCCTGGACTTCGCTGACGAGATTCTGCACGCCACCGACGGGTACGGAGTCGATGTCGTGCTGAACTCCCTGCCGGGAGAGGCGATCCGGCGCGGGGTGAAGATCCTGGCGCCCGGCGGTCGGTTCATCGAACTCGGCACGCAGGGTATCGACATCGACTCGGCGCTGGGGCTGGCCGCATTGGCCAGGAGCGCGTCGTTCTCCGTCGTCGACCTCGAGATGAATCTGCAGCTGCGCCCGCAGCGGTACCAGCAACTCCTGCAGGAGATCCTGGGCCATGTCGCCGCGGGCGCGCTGCCGGTCCTGCCGGTCACCGAGTTCCCCTTCGAAGCCGCGACCGACGCTTTCCGGTTGATGGAATCCGGTGCCCAGCACGGCCGGATCGTCCTGGCGATTCCGGCCGGTGGCCGGACCGAAGCGGTAGTCGCAGCACCGCCGCTGGTCCGCCGCGACGGCGGATACGTCGTGGTCGGCGGCATGGGTGGCCTCGGCCTGGTCTTCGCGCAGTGGCTGGCCGCCCAGGGTGCGGGAATGATTGTCCTCAACGGACGTTCGGCGCCGAGTGCGGAGACCGCCGCAGCCATCGAGAAACTCGCCGCCGCGGGTACCCGGGTCGAGGTCGTCACCGGCGATATCGCCGAACCGGGCACGGCGGCGAAACTCCTGAGCACGCTCGGGAACGCCGGCTTCGCGCCGGCCGGTGTGCTGCACAGTGCCGTGGTGCTTGCCGACGAGATCGTGCTCAACATGACCGAAGCGGCCGCCGCGCGGGTCTTTTCACCGAAGGTCGCCGGGAGCTGGTGGTTGCACACGGCCACCGCGGATCTCGAGCTGGACTGGTGGATGACGTTCTCGTCGGCGTCCTCCTTGCTGGGTACGCCCGGACAGGGCGCCTATGCCGCGGCGAACGCGTGGGTCGACGGCCTGGTGGATCACCGGCGCTCCCTGGGATTGCCTGCCGTGGGCATCAACTGGGGTCCCTGGGCCGAGGTGGGGCGCGCCCAGTTCCTCGCCGGCCTCGGGATCTCGATGATCACCGCCGACGAGGGGATGGCGGCCATGCAGCGCGTGCTTGCCGCAAACCGCGCGCACACCGGGGTTTTCAGTCTCGACGCGCAGCAGTGGTTTCAGTCGTTCCCGGCCACCAGAACGTCGTCGTTGTTCGCCCGGCTCGCCGAATCTGCGGCAGCCGGCACGAGCGAGGCGACCGCGGCCCCGGGCCGGATCCGGGCGCAACTCGACGCGGCCAATCCGGCCGAGCGCCCGGCCCGGCTGGCTTCGGCGATCGCCGACGAGATCCGGACGGTGCTGCGCTCCACGGAACCGCTGCACCACGACCAGGCGATGGAATCACTCGGCCTGGACTCGTTGATGGCGCTGGAATTACGCAACCGGCTCGAAGCGAGCCTCGGGATCACGTTGCCGGCCGCGCTCATCTGGGGTTACCCGACGATCACCGGCCTGGCCGGTGCCCTCATCGAGCGCATGGACTTTGCCGCCACGCCGAACGACGGGTCGGGCGCGGCAACAGACACCCCCACTGACACCCCAGGAAAGGCCGCGTCCGGGCTCGGTGCCCGCGCGCAGCAGCGGGCGCTCGCCCGGCGCGGAGCCACGCAGCGCAGACGGAAAGGACACGAGTGACGAGGGCAACGATGGACACCGACAACGAGGTACCGGAGAACGCCATTGCGGTCATCGGGATGGCCGGGCGCTTTCCCGGCGCCGACTCGGTGACGGAGTTCTGGGACAACCTGCGCCGCGGTGAGGAATCCATCACCACCCTGTCGGAGGAGGCATTGACTGCCGCGGGTGTCAGCGCCAAGACGCTGGCCGATCCCGGTTATGTCCGCCGTGCGGCCACCCTCGACGGTATCGAGGAGTTCGACGCGGAATTCTTCGGCATGACGCCGTACGCCGCCCGCATGACGGACCCGCAGCAGCGGCTGTTCCTGCAGACCGCGTGGCATGCGTTCGAGGACTCCGGGTACGACCCCGTCGGCTACGACGGTGTCATCGGTGTCTTCGGAACAAGTTCTGCCAGTGGCTATTTGCTGTACAACCTGATGTCACACCGCGATCCGAGGGTGATGGTCGGCGAGGGCCTGTCCGTCGAGATGGTCAACCTGTCGATGCAGAACGACAAGGACTTCCTGGCGACGCGGGTCTCGCACCAGTTCGATCTGCGTGGGCCGAGCTTCTCGGTGCAGACCGCGTGTTCGTCGTCGCTGGTTGCGGTGCACCTGGCCTGCCAGAGCCTGCTGTCGGGGGAATGCGACATGGTGCTGGCCGGTGCGGCCTCCGTCCGGGTGCCCCATCACGTCGGCTACAGCTACGAGCCGGGGGCGATCGTGTCGCCGCTGGGCCACTGCCGGCCGTTCGACGCCGGCTCCGATGGCACCATCTTCGGCAGCGGCGTCGCCGCGGTGGTCCTCAAGCCGCTGCAGGCCGCTCTGGACGACGGAGACCGGATCCACGCCGTCATCCGTGGTTCGGCGATCAACAACGACGGCTCGGTCAAGATGACCTATGCGGCACCGGCGATCGCCGGACAGGCCGAGGTGGTCGCCGAGGCGCATGCCGTCGCCGACGTCGACGCCTCCACGATCGGATTCGTCGAGACCCACGGCACCGGCACCCCGATCGGCGACCCGATCGAGGTCGAGGCC
Organism: Mycolicibacterium komossense; assembly: GCF_025822605.1. Classification (GTDB taxonomy): domain Bacteria; phylum Actinomycetota; class Actinomycetes; order Mycobacteriales; family Mycobacteriaceae; genus Mycobacterium; species Mycobacterium komossense. Next base: position 128,081 of record NZ_JACKTY010000049.1, read on the forward strand.
CTGCGGCAGGCGTTCGAGGTGTCGACCGAAGACCGGTCGGCTCCCTGCGTGCTGGGTTCGGTCAAGTCCAACATCGGCCATCTTGAGGTGGCCTCGGGTATCACCGGGCTGGTCAAGACGATCCTGTGCCTGAAGAACAAGGCGATCCCCCCGACGCTGCACTACACCACCCCGAACCCCGAACTGCATCTGGATCAGACGCCGTTCGTGGTGCAGAACCATTACGCGCCTTGGGTATCCGAGGGACCGCGCCGGGCCGGGGTGAGCTCGTTCGGGGTGGGTGGCACCAACGTGCACGTCGTCCTCGAAGAGGCGCCGTCCGCTTCGGACGTCCCCGCGGCCACCGGTCCGCAGGTGCTGTTGTTGTCGGCCCGCTCGGCCGAGTCGCTGCAGGATGCCCGAGCTGCGTTGGCCGCCGAACTGACCCGCGACGAGCACCTGCGGATGCCCGACGTGGCGTTCACCCTCGCGGGCCGACGCAGCGAGGAGTTCCGGATGGCGGCCGTGGTGGCCGACCATGCCGACGCCGCCGCCGTCCTCACCGCCGCCGAGCATGACAACGTCTCCGTCGCACAATGCCCAGCGGGCAGCGCGTCCGCCACCGACCGGGTGGCGTTCCTGTTCCCCGGCCAGGGCGCCCAGCACCCCGGCATGGCCAGCGGCCTCTATGAGACCGAGCCGGTATTCCGCGAGACCTTCGACGAGTGTGCGGCCGGCTTCGCCGCCGAACTCGGTATCGACCTCAAGTCAGCGGTGTTCGACGGCTCGAGCCTGGAGCAGTTCACCGTGGCTCATCCGGCCCTGTTCGCGGTCGAATATGCACTGGCACAACTGCTCCTGTCCTACGGTGTCGTTCCCGCGGCGCTGGCCGGCCACAGCGTCGGTGAACTCGCGGCCGCCACGGTGGCCGGCGTGTTCGACCTGCCGACCGCGATCAAGGTGGTGTCGCTGCGGGCCACCCTGATGCACGGCGCGCCGGGCGGGGCCATGGTCGCCGTGGCGGCCGGCCCCGAAGACCTCGCGGAGTATCTCACCGACGACGTCGACCTCGCCGCGGTCAACGATCCCGGCAGCTGCGTGGTGGCCGGTACCGAGGAAGCCATCCTCGCTTTCTCCGATCGTGTTGCCGCCCAGGGCATCCTGGCCCGACGCGTGCGGTCCAAGCATGCCGGTCACTCGCGGGCCATGGACGCCGTGCTCGCGCCGTTCGCCGAGTTCCTCGCGACGGTGACGCTGCATCCGCCGCGAATCCCGATGCTGTCCAACGTCACCGGCACCTGGATGACCGACGAAGAGGCCACTGACCCGCAGCGCTGGGCCCGGCACATCCGGTCCACCGTGCGCTTCGCCGACGAACTCCAGGTGCTGCTCGGTGAACCGCACCGGGTGCTCGTGGAGGTCGGGCCCGGCGGCAGCCTGACCGGATCGGCGGTGCGCCTGCCCGAATGGTCGGACACCCACCGCGCCATCCGTCCGATGCGCCATCCTCTGCAGAGCCGCGACGATCGGGACGCTGTCCTGCTGGGACTGGGGCAGCTGTGGTCGGCCGGCATCGACGTGGACTGGGCCGCCCTGCACGGCGATGCCGCCCGGTTGGTGACGCTGCCCGGTTACGCCTTTGCGCGGCAGCGGCATTGGGTCGACCCCGCGAACACGTTCGTCCGGTCGACAGAGACCGTCGCCCAGAACGGCCCGGCGGCGCAACCGAAGCCGGCTGCCGTGGCCGCGGCAACCGATCCCCGGTCGCAGATGCAGGCGACCCTGCAGGGCATCTGGTCGCAGTGCCTCGGCGTCGAATCGGTCCAGCCGTCGGACAACTTCTTCGCTCTCGGTGGCGACTCGCTGGTGGCGATCGGTGTCGCGATGACGGCGTCGCACCAGGGGCTCGATCTGACTCCGCAGGACCTCTACGACCACAGCAGCCTTGCCGCACTGGCGGATACGCTCGTCGCCCGCTATGCCTCCGGTGGGCTCACCAGCCAGGTCGACACCGACCGCAGTTCCCCGATCCCGCCCAACATGTACCGGTTCCTCGACAGCGGACTGGCCGAGCCGGGCCGGTGGCGCGTGCCGCTGGTGTTCCGGCTCGCCTCCAGTGTCAGCGCCGACGACGTCCGCACCGTCCTGACCGCCGTGGTCAACCACCACGACGCGTTGCGGGTACGGGTCGTCATGCGGGCCGGGACGTGGGAGCAGCAGATCGGCGAGCCCGGGGACTTCGCCGGGCTGACCGAGCGGGCCCTGCCCGCCGATGCGCAGCCCGGTACGCCCGGCGAGCGGACAGCGCTCGCCGCCGTCCTTACCGAAACCGTTGAGGCGCAGGATCTCAGCAGTTCGCCGCTGACCGCCACCTATGTCACCGACGCCGACGGCAGTCCCCGCTTCCTGGTGCTGACGGTGCACGAGATGGTGGCCGACACCACGGCACGCGAGGTGTTGGTGACCGACCTGCTGACCGCGTTCACTCAACGGCTCGCCGACGCCGAGGTCGTCCTGGAACCGGCGACCACCAGCTGGCGGGAGTGGTCGCAACGGTGCTCGGCGCTGGCCGGACACCCGGCGGTGCTCGACCGGCGTGACTTCTGGATCGACAACGCCGCGAAGGTGACTCTGCGGGTGGCCGACCCGGCGATCGCCGGGTCGCCCGGTGCGACGGATCTGACCAGGGTGGCGATGGTGCTGACCCCGGAGCAGACTTCGCAGCTCGACAACGCGCGGCGGCTGCTGCAGTCGACGACCGACGAGATCCTGCTGACCGCACTGGCCCGGGCCCTGGCGATCACCGTCGGCGACGGTGTCGCCGCCATCGACCTCGCGGGTGCCGGACGGTCGGTGCTGCGCCCGGAAGTGGACCTGCGCAGGACGATCGGGTGGTTCTCGACCATCTATCCGATCGCGTTGCCGTGTGTGAACAACTCCGGTGCCAGCGCCGCTCAACTGCTCGAGGAGGTCAGCCGGACGGTGAAGGCCGTGCCCCACCACGGAATCGGGCACGGACTGTTGCGGTATCTGCACGCGCCGACCGCGGCAGTGCTGGCGGCCGGTGCGCCGTCTGACGTCTTCTTCACCTATCTCGGCATGATTCCGGAGTGGCAGGGGAGCGACGCCCCGGTGCAGTTCGACAGCGATACCGAACTGGCGGTCCGCAGCACGCTGCCCGGGCTGGGCCATCCGCTCGAATTGCGCGCGTACCGGCACGGTGGCGTGCTACACGTGGACTGGTGGTATGACGGCCGCCGGGTGTCCGGCGGCACCGTCGAAGCGCTCGCGCAGCAGTTTCCGGCCACGCTGATCGGGCTGATCGACGAGGCGATCACCGGCGATGAGGACGAGGACGACTCTGAGGACGAGGCGCTGGCCCTGGTGGACCTGTCGGCGGCAGTCTTCGATGACGACGAGTAGGTGAGGGCAGCGATGTCGAAGTCCGGCAAGGGTTCCGGCGGGGGCTCCAACGGGGGTTCCAACGGTGGCTCTAGTAAAGGCGTCGTGGTTGACGGCATCGGCAAGTCGTTCGGTTCGGTCGACGCCTTGCGGGACATCTCCTTTGACGTCGGTCGCGGTGAGGTCGTGGCCCTGCTGGGCCCCAACGGAGCGGGCAAGACCACCACGGTGGAGATCCTCTCGACGTTGACGAAGCCGGATCGTGGACGTGCCACGGTGGCCGGCCACGATGTGGCCGGTGACCCGGCGATGGTGCGCCAGTCGATCATGCTCACCGGCCAGCATGTGGCGCTCGACGACATGTTGAGCGGCTACGAGAACCTGGTGATGTTCGGCCGATTGCAGGGCCTGAAGAAATCCGCCGCCCGGGCCCGGGCCCGGGATCTGCTGCGCGAGTTCGATCTGGAACAGGCTGCCGGTCGCCGCGTCGGCACCTATTCGGGCGGCATGCGCCGGCGCGTCGACATCGCCTGCGGACTGGTGGTGCGCCCCGAGGTGGTCTTTCTCGACGAGCCGACCACCGGGCTGGATCCCCGTAGCCGCCAAGCCGTCTGGGAACTGGTCACCACCTTCAAGGACGCCGGTATCGCGACCCTCCTGACCACTCAGTATCTGGAGGAGGCCGACGCGCTCAGTGACCGGATCGTCGTGATCGACCACGGCACCGTCGTCGCGCAGGGAACGGCCGACCAGCTCAAGGAGCGGACCGGGGGCACCTATTGCGAGATGGTGCCGCGTGACCTGGCTGACTTGGCGGCCATGGCCGATGCGCTCGGCTCGCTGCTGCCCGCGGCAAGCCGGGCCGCGCTCACCCCGGATTCCGACCGCATCACGATGCCCGCGCCCGACGGACCAAACACCCTGAGCGCAGCGTTGTGGCAGTTGAACTCGGCCCGAATCGAGTTGGCGGACATCGTGTTACGCCGCCCGTCGCTCGACGACGTGTTCCTCGCACTGACTGCGGACCCGGCCGTCGAAGGCGACACCGAGGTCTTGGCCCGTCAGGTGTCGTCGTGACCGTCCTGACCGCCAACCGACCCAGGCCATCCACCGTCCAGCAGTGGTGGGTGCTGACCGCGCGGATGGTCGTGCCCACGCTGCGTAACGGTGAGGTCGCGGTCGGCATCGCGGCGTCGGCGGCGGTCACTGCGAGTTTCTACATCCCGCTGAACCGGCTGATGTCCGGCCCAGATCTGCCGATGAGCAGCTATGCGCAGTACCTGATGCCCTTGATCGCCTTACAGGCCATCGCTTTCGCGTCGGTCTCCACCGCGTTCCGAGCCGCCACCGACGCGGTGCAGGGCCTCAATCGTCGGCTGCAGGCGCTGCCCATCGCCTCGGTGACGCCGGTGGCGGCGCGGATCACGGCCAGCCTGTACCGCTGTGTGATCGGGTTGGCCGTTGCGTTGGCCTGTGGATACGTCATCGGGTTCCGGTTTCACCGCGGCCCGCTGGCCATCACGGCGTTCTGTCTGCTGGTGTTGCTGACCGGCCTGGCGCTGACGTTCTTGGGTGACGTGATCGGCACCAATTCGCGCAATCCCGCGGCGACCACGCAGTGGTTGCTGTTACCGCAGCTGATCTTCGGTTACCTGTCGGTGGGACTGCAACCGCTGCACCGCTTTCCCGAGTGGATTCAACCGGTGGTCCGGGATCAGCCGGTATCGCAACTCGTCTACGCATTGCAGGCGCTGGCCGGGGACAGCGGGCAGTGGGCGGTCCCGGCCACCTGGTCGGTGGTCGGCCCGGCGCTGGCCTGGGCGGTGGCCATCATCGTCCTGACCGTGCCGTGGGCCGTCGTCGTCTACCGGCGGAGGGGTTGATGGCCGTGGTCAAGACGTTCTCGGCGCCGTTACGAGCCCATAACGACGGGGCGTACTGGGAAGATTCGCCGCGTCATCTGGTGTCGCACACCTGGGTGCTGACCGCGCGGCTGCTGGTGCGGTTGGTTCGCAACCCCGTCACGATCGTGCATGCGCTGATCCTCCCGGTGGGATTCCTGCTCACCCTCGACGTCGTCCTCGGCGACTCGATCACGGCGGCCACCGGCGAAGACGCCCTGTATCGCAGCGTGCCACTGGTGGCGTTGTTGGCCGCGATATCGGGCTCAAGTGCCGGCATGGTCGGGATCACCACCGAACGCCTCGACGGTTTCCTGGCCCGCATGTGGGTACTGCCCGTGCACCGCGCTGCCGGCCTGTCGGCGCGGCTGTTCGCCGAGATCATCCGTCTCGTCGCGACGACACTGGTCATCCTGGTCACCGGGTTGATCCTCGGGTTCCGCTTCCACCAGGGTCCCACGGCCGCGCTGGCGTGGGTGGCCGCGCCGGTGGTCTTCGGGGTGGCGTTTTCGGCCGTGGTCACCATGATCGCCCTGTACTGGCCCAAAGCGGTTCTGGTGGAGGCGATCCAGATCGTGGGCATGGTGGGCACCTTCTTCTGCACCGGGCTGGTACCGGTGGACAAGTACCCGGACTGGGTGCAGCCGCTCGTCCGCTATCAGCCGATGTCCACCGCCGTCGATGCGATGCGGGGCCTGTCGGTCGGCGGCCCGGTGCTGACCCCGATGCTCGGCACCCTGGCGTGGTCCGCGGGAATCTTCGCGGTATGCCTGTGGCCGATCATGGTGGGCTACCGCCGGGCCAGCACCAGCCGATAAAGAGGAGTACTCAGAAGTGTTTGGCGCATTACCGATTCGCTATCTGTCCCGCACCGAGGAGATCTTCGCGCAGGGTCGTAACTTCATCGGGATCACGCTGCGCCTTGGCGGCCGGATCGACGTGAGTGCGCTATCGGAGGCATTCGACACGCTGCTGCAGGCGCATCCGGTGCTTGCCGGCCAACTCGAGCCCGCCGCCGATGGCAGGCATCAGATCGTCGTCGACGACTACCTGCACCCGGGTATCTGGCTGGAGAAGGAGGACCCGGCCGCGGCCGAGCGGATGCCCGACCAGTCCGTGGCGCTGGTGAACCTGCGGGTGAAACTCGGCGACGAACGCTCTGAGGTGACGCTGTACACCCATCACGCGATGGCCGACGCCCATCACCAGTTCGCGCTGCTCGAGCAGCTGTTCGGGTGGTACACCGACCTGGTCGCCGGTGGCGAGATCGGTCCGGTCAAGGCCGATCCCACACCGCTGCCGCTGGAAGCCGTGCTCGAGCAGCGCGGCGTGGAGATGGGTAAGCGGTCCGGGCTCGAGCGCATGTTCCCGGCGATGTTCGCCTACGAACTGCCGCCGTCGCGCCGGAACCAGGACGGCGGGGAGCCCCTGCCGGTGCGCGTCCCGGCGGCCGAGTGCCGGCTGTCGCGGCAGGAGACCAGGGACCTGCTCGACCTGTGTTCCGCTCACCGGGTCAGCCTCAACGCGTTACTGGCGGCCGCGATCCTGGTGGCGGAGTGGCGGTTGCGGGGCACCCCCCATATCCCGATCCCGTATGTCTATCCGGTCGATCTGCGGTATTTCTTGACACCGCCGGTCGGCGCGACGGAAGCCACCAACCCGCTGGGCATGGCCATCTATCTTGCCGAGATCGACTCTGGTACCGATGTTTTGAGCCTGGCCACCGACATCGTCGAATCGTTCCGATCGGATCTGGCCGACGGTGTGATCCAACAATCGCTGCTGCACTTCCAGATTCAGTACGCGGGTAACCCACCGGGGCTGCCTGATGTCATCATGATGACCCAGGGCGGGGAGCTGCCGGCCGTGCGCACCCCCCCGGGGCTGGAGGTGGAGGAGTTCAGCACCGAGGTGCTGTTCGCGTCCGCGGCCGTGGTCGACATGTACTCCATCTGCACCTACGACGGGCAGCTGCTCATCGAATATCACACGCACGCGCCGGACCAGCAGCGCTACATCGCCGAGATCCGTGATGTGGTGACGGCAATCCCGGCCCAGTACACCGCGGTCACCGACTGACCCGCTGGGCTGAACCGTCCTCCTGGGCAACGGGTTAACGCGCGAGCCGAGGAGGATCGGAGGGGATACCCGGCTCCGCCGGTGTTCTCGACGTTGTGCTGACGGTCCAAGGCCGGCGCCTGACGTTGTGGCGCCAGGACATGGATACGGGATCTCGATCGCGGAATAGTCCAGTGGGTAACGCCTTGCGCTGCGCCTCCGGGAGCTGTGGCCAGGCTACCGGACGATGCGAGGAGCAGAATGACCGTAGAGAAACCTGCGCCCCAAGAGAGGGTGAACACTGCTGCAGCACAGAGGCTTTCGAGCGATAACGGGCTGGCTGCGGGTGTTATCACCGCTCGGGAAGCGCTCTTTCAGGCAGTGAGCCATCTTGGACCGGCCGCGGGCATCGTCATCTTGGCGCCGGTGATCGCCGGCTTGGTTGGTGGGTCGTCCCCCTTACTGCTGCTCGCGGCGATGGCCGCCGTCTTGCTGACCGGTCTGTGTGTGGTGTCGCTGGCCCGTAAGTTGCCCTCGGCCGGTGGCTATTACGCGTATGTCAGCAACAGTCTGGGTGGCCGGGCCGGGTTCGTCACATCGTGGTCCTACTTCCTCTATGACCCTCCGCAACCGGCATTCATTCTGCTGGCCACGGGCGGCATCCTGCAGCCCGTGATCGACCAGCAACTCGGAATCAACATTCCGTGGTGGCTTCTGACGCTGGTCTTGTTGGCGATCGTCACGGCGCTGACGTTGTTCGGTGCCAAGTTGTCCGCTCGCGCGACGGTGCTGCTAGGCGTCTTCGAAACGGTCGTCATCGTGGCCTATGCGGTCGCCGTCCTCTTCCATACCGGCGAGGTGACGGCCGAACCGTTCACCTTTCCGCACGTGGACTCCCAGCAGGCGCTCTTCCTGGCGTTTGCGTTCAGTGTCTTGCTGTTCACCGGCTTTGAATCCGCGGCACCGCTGGCCGAAGAGACTGTCGAGCCGCGCAAGGTGATCCCGCGGGTGGTGATGTTGTCGATTCTGCTCGTCGGCGCAGTGTGGGTCTTCGTCGACTATGCGCTGGTGGTCGGCTGGGGCGTCGACCAGGCGACCGGCATCGCCGATGAGCCCAGTCCCTTCTTCACCTTGGCCAACGCGGTGGCTCCGTGGTTGTGGATCCTGCTGGCGTTCGCACTGCTCAACAGCGCGCTGGCGATCTCGCTCGCCGGCGTGAACGCCGGGTCGCGGGTGATGTTCTCCCTCGGCCGTGCCGGGCTCTTCCCGAAGCCGTTCGGGCGGACCCACCCCAAGTGGAAGACACCGTGGACGGCAATCTTGTCGACCGCCGCGTTCAACGCGGTGTTGGCGGTGGCGGTCGGTGCCTGGTTGGGGCCCGTCCCCGGCGCAGCGTTCATCGGCCTGATCATCACCCTGGGGGTGATCGTGGTGTACATCCTGGGCAACCTGTCGGTGCCGGTGCTGTACTGGAAGCGGTATCGGCAGGAGTGGAATCTGTTGCGGCATGCGATTATTCCGGCCGTTGCGACTGCGGTGCTGCTGCTCGGTCTCTACTACTCGCTGTGGCCGATCCCGGCCTATCCCAACAACATCGTGCTCTACTTCGTGGCCGGTTGGCTGGCGCTGGGGATCGCGATCGCCTTCACGCTGTGGCGCTCGCACCGCGCTGAGTTCGAGGCTGCCGGCGCGGTGATTTTCACAGGTGACAATTCGTCCGAGGAAGGTCAAGATGACTGACGTGATCGAAACCAATGCGGTGGCAGCACCGTCGATTCCGTTGAGTCTGCACGGTCGGACCGCCGTCGTGACCGGCGCCGCCAGTGGCATCGGTCGGGCGATCACGCTGGCCTTTGTCCGCGCCGGTGCGCAGGTCGTGGCGGCAGATATCGACGAAGCCGGTGTACAAGCCACGGCGGAACTGACAGATGACGTCGACCGGGTGTTGCCGTTTCGCGCTGACGTCAGCAGTGAGACCGAGATGCGAGCACTCGTCGACGCCACCATCGCGCGGTTCGGGCGCCTCACCACACTGGTCAACAACGCTGCGGTATCGCTGCCGGGCACGGTGGTCGAAACCTCGCTACAGGACTTCGACCGGAGCTTCGCGGTCAACGTCCGTGCCGCATTCGTGGCATGTCAGTTGGCGATTCCGCACATGCTGGCCGCCGGTGGCGGCAGCATCATCAACATGGGTTCGGTGAACAGCCTTGTCGCGGAGAGGATGCTGTCGTCTTACTGCGTCAGCAAGGGAGCACTGCTCATGTTGACCAAGAGCGTGGCACTCGATTTCGCCGACGCCGGGGTTCGCTGTAACTGCATCTGTCCGGGATGGGTCGATACCCCGATCAACCTGGCTCACGCCGAACGCCTCGGTGGCCTGGAGACCGTGCGGGCGTCGTTGCCTCAATGGCAGCCGCTGGGACGCGAAGGGCGTCCCGCCGAGATCGCCAACGTCGCAGCATTTCTGGCCAGCGACCTGTCCAGCTTCATGACAGGCAGCGCAGTGGTGGTCGACGGCGGCATGACGGCCGCGTGAGCCGGCTGTGTCGGCCGTAGCGACGCTGGCCGACCTCGTCGAGGTCCTGGATGCCGAGGTGTTGGAGGCGCCGCAAGGCGTGGCCAGCCCGGTTGGGCGGCTGGTGGTTTTCGACGAAGCGGACTTCGCCTCTGACGGGCCGGGAATCCCTGCCGACGCGATCGTGCTGTTGGTGGGCGCCGCGCCCGATCTGGTTCAACGCTTGGCCCACACTACGTTGTCGCAGAACGCCTTCAGCGCGCTCATTGTTCGAGGTGCGCTGTCGCCGACGGTGCACGACTTCGCCTTGAGTGCCGGGGCAGCGGTTCTGCGGGTCGCGGAGCAGACGAGCTGGAACGAAGTCATGCGCCGCGTCGAGCGGATCAGTGCCGGGGGAGCGGTCAAGACCTCGGGGGCGCCACCAGGGTCGCTGGATCTGTTCGGGATAGCCGACGCTGCGGCGTCGATTGCCGGCGGTCCGGTGACGGTCGAGGATTCTCTGCACCGCATCCTGGCTTACTCTGCTGACCAGTCCGACACTGACCATGTTCGGATACAGACGCTGCTGCACCGGCGAACTCCAGCCGAGGTGGTCGATCGATTGCGGCGCGACGGCACTCTGCGGGCATTCTGTCGTCGCGAGAACCGACTGTGCTGCAGCAGATCTCACCGGATGCGACCGCCAGGCTGGTGGTACCGATTCGCAGCGACCAGGAGATCTTGGGCCTGTTATGGGCCGCACTGCCCCCGGATGCGGCGCCCCCTGGCCCCGATGTGTACGCCGGATTCCTACGTTGCGCCGACCGCGCGGCGACCCACCTGGTACAACTCGGCGGTGTCCTCGGCCGGGTACAGCGTATCGAGGTCGAACACCTGGCGCGCCTGTTGCACAGCGGCGACGGGTCCGACTACGCCGGACAGTCGCAATTGCTGCCCGACGGCATCAACTGGGTGATCGCCGCGGCGTTCGATCTGACTCCCGATCGGAGAACACATGCCAAGTCGCGGGTAGTACACCTACTGGATCGCGCCCGGCTCACCGGAGACGTCCAGCTGATCGTCGGCGACCTGAATGACCTTCTCTACGTGGTGGTCTCGACGCCCAGCGCCGATGCCGCGGTGATCGACAGGGTGGTCGGCCTGTTCTCCGAAGTGCCGGGGATCTACATCGGGTTGAGCGCCCCTGCGGTCGGAAGCGGGCAGTTGCCGCAGGCGAGACTTCAGGCGCAACGAGCCCTCTCGGTCGCCCGGTACGGACACGCACGGCGGCGGGTGGCGAAATTCGACGACGTCTGGCCGACCGCTGCGCTGCTGCGGCTGGCGACCAGTCCGCTGGCCACTGAAATCGTGTGCAACGGCCCGGTCCCCATACTGGTGGCTCTTGACCAGGAAAACGGCACCGAATACGTCAAGACGTTGCGCGAATACCTGCTCACCACCGACCCTCGTGCCGCCGCCGCTCGCCTCAACGTTCACGTCAACACGGTCAGATATCGGATCGCCAAATTGCGCGAAGAAGTTGCCCTCGATATCGAGGATCCGCTGGCTCGACTCGTGATGACCCTGCAACTGACCCTGATCCAGTTGCAGCAGGACCGCTGAGCGCGATGGTGCCGGCGCAGCGCCTGAAATTTCACTGTGCACATGCTTGACGCATGTGTCCGCCGGGTTTTACGGTGCTCTTTCGCCGCTATGTATTCAAGATTTGGCTGACGATTTCTGGAGTTGGGGGACGCCGTGGCCGCGCGCCGGTTTGTCGATCGCGATATCCCGGGGCGGTCGACGCCCCTCGTTGCCACCGTGGCATTGGCGGGATTCGCCTCGGCGGGTGCTCTGGTCGCTGTGCTCAGTGGGTCGCTCACGGCGCCAACCGTGACGGTCTCCGGTATTCAGCTGGCGTCGACCGAGACCTCGCTGATCCCGCTGAGTCCGGACACCAGCTCGACAGACACCGACTTCTGGTTGCTCAGCGGTCACGGCTCGACCGATCAGGCTGCCGCGTCCTCCGCGGATCGCATCGCCGCGGTGCAGGCCGCTTCGCCGGTCGTCGGACCGGGCGGGTGGCTGATCGGCGACGGCCTGGACGCAGCTTCGAACTGCACCGGAAATGCGTGCAACGGCGGCAACGGCGGACTGCTCGGCGGTAACGGCGGAAATGGCGCCAACGGCGGCGACGGCCTGGACGCAGCTTCGAACTGCACCGGAAATGCGTGCAACGGCGGCAACGGCGGACTGCTCGGCGGTAACGGCGGAAATGGCGCCAACGGCGGCAACGGCGGCAACGCCGGCCTGTTCTTCGGCAACGGCGGCGACGGCGGCGACGGCGTTCAGGCCACCTACTTCCCCAACGGCTCGCTGGCCACGGAGGCCAAAGCGGGCGGCAACGGTGGTCCTGTTCTTCGGCAACGGCGGCGACGGCGGCGACGGCGTTCAGGCCACCTACTTCCCCAACGGCTCGCTGGCCACGGAGGCCAAAGCGGGCGGCAACGGTGGTAATGGCGGGCTGTTTTTGGGCAACGGCGGTGAGGGCGGCGCGGGCGAGGCGGCCGTCTACAACGCAACGACCGGATTGTTGGCGTCGATCGCCACCAACGGCGGCAACGGCGGCAACGGCGGTCTTCTGCTGGGCAATGGTGGCTCCGGCGGAGTCGGCGGCGGCAACGACAACATCTACGCAAACAACACGACGGCAGTCGGTGGCAATGGCGGCGACGGTGGCAACGGCGGCTGGCTCAGTGGTGATGCCGGCAGCGGCGGCGACGGAGGCGCAGCCTCCGCTGCATCGGTAAATGCCGTCGGCGGTGTCGGTGGGGCGGGTGGACAGGCCACGCTCGGCACCGGTGGCACCGGTGGCGCCGGCGGACAGGGCAAATCCGTGATCCTGCGCGGCACCGGCGGGGCAGGCGGGGCGGGCGGGGCCACTTTGGTTGGCAGCGCAGGTTCCGGAGGTGTTGGCGGCGAGGGTATTTCGACCCAATCGGTCGGCACCGGAGGGGTCGGCGGGAACGGCGGGACGACCACCATCGGCAATGGCGGCGCCGGCGGGGCAGGTGGGCGTGCCGAAACCGCGACCGGCTACGGCAACAACTATTACGCCTACGGCGGCACGGGAGGCTTGGGCGGCGGCACGAGTCTGGGCACCGGCGGAGCTGGCGGGAACGGCGGGGCGGCAGTCTCGACCAATTACGGCAGCGCGCTCGGCGGTCTCGGAAACACCGGCGGGGCAGTGACCGTCGGCACCGGTGGCGTCGGTGGTAGCGGAGGCAAGGCCGACTCTGTCTACAACTACGCCCAGGGCGGTAACGGGGGCAGCGGCGGCAACAGCTTCGGCGGTGACATCCCCATCCTCGGCACCGGGGGACGGGGCGGCAACGGCGGCGACGCCCACTCTCAGTATCAGAGTGCGACGGGTGGCACCGCCGCTCCCGGTGGGCCCGGTGGGTTGATTCTCGGCACCGGCGGCCGAGGTGGCACCGGCGGCAGCGCAACGGTCGACGGCACCGGTACCGCTAGGGGCGGGGCAGGTGGCTCCGGCACCATCGGCGGCCTGTTGGGCGGTACCGGGGGCAACGGCGGCACCGGAGGCTCCGCCATCGCGCCGCGTGGGACCACGAATCCGGGCAATGGTGGCGTCGGCGGTTCCGGTGGTTACGGCGGCCACCGCGGTTCGCCCGGAAATAACGGCGGCACTTCGTAATGACGTTCTGACCTTTCACAGGGCTGGGGGAAACTGATGGCACAGAAGTCGAAGACGACGGCCGGCGGACGGCATCGCAAACCATCCCGGGTGCATCACTCATACGGGTGGCTGGGAGCGGGCGCGGTCACGCTGGGTATCGGCGCGGCACTGGCGTCGGGCAGTGCGGTCGCCGCAGCCGATAGCGGACAGTCGGGCGGTTCGGGCGCCGGTAACTCGACGTCGAGCACCAAACCGGCTGTATCCGCTACCCATTCGCGCGGACCAGCACGCACGGTGTCGTCGTCGACGGCCGCGGTGTCTGCCGGTCCGGCCAAGGCGGTGGTTGCCGCGGCACCTTCGTCGTCGTCCGTGCCCTCGTCTGCAAAGACAACCGCAGCACCTCTGAGTCGTGCCAGTCACGCCGTCCTGGCCAAGCCGAAGCCGACAGCCGGGGCAACGACCACCTCCGACGCAGCAGCAGCCACTGACGGTTACGGCGACACGTCCTACCTTCCGGACAACCAGGTCATCGTCCCCGGCGCGGCAGTGAAGTTGGCTTTGCAGCAGATAGCCGATGCGCAACAAGTCCTGCAGGCGCAGACCTGGGGTACTGGCAACGTCATCGCCGGGCTGGTTTCGCTTGTGCCCCAGGCTATTCTGGCTCAATCAGCGTTGTCCTTGACGACCTGGCAGAACAGTATCGAGGGTGCGCAGACTGCGGTGGCCAACACCGTCAACATTCCGATCGCGCATGAACTGGCCGAACTCTCCCTCATTGGGACTCTGCTGCTGCCGTCGGTCGCGGGAGTCGCGCTTGACGTGGCCGCTCTCACCACACCGCTGGTCGGGCTTTTCGGTGCGCCCGCTGCCGCAGCGGAGGCGTCTGCCCTCATCGGCCAGGCCAAGCAGAACGGTCAGGTGTACGCCGTCCGACTGATGCGCACGGTCGAGACCACCCAGCAGATCGTCTATCTCTCCGTCAACGGTGGCCCGATGGTGCCTGTCTTGCTCGACTCCGGATCCTCCGGACTCTCCATTTTGGGCAAGTACGTCGGCCAAGAGAACCTCGGCCCCGCTACCGGATCAGGTTCGAGCGGTTATGGCGACGACACCATTTCGGTGCGGTACTACTACCACACCTACAACACGACAATCGATTTCGGGGGCGGCGCCGTGACTGCTCCTGTCAGTGTCATGGTCGTTGACCCGGGTTCGGAAGCGGTGTACGACAACTACGGTCACGCCTCGGCCGGCTTCGTCGGTGTGTTGGGCATCGGAGCGAACCCCGGGGGTGGAACGACGCCGAATGCTCTGTTGCCGGGGGAGCTCAAAGACGGAATCATGGTGTACCAGAACATCCTTGGCCCGTTCGGACTAGTTGTCTTCGGGCCCAACCCACTGCCTTCCCGGGCCTCGGTCGCGGGTGCTTCGATCGGCAATTTCCAGGTCAAGATCAATGACGGGCCGAGCACTCTGGTGCGGGGCAATATCGATTCTGGTGGTGTCAATGGCAATTTCCCGGCCTCCGTCGCCGGCAGCGCTGCCGACGGGACAGGCCTCAAACCCGGTACGAGGGTCAGCGTCTACACCGCCGACGGTCTCACCCTGCTGTACACCTACACGATCACCGCTTCAAACAGCCCCACGATCTATGACGACTCGACCGCCGAGGCATCGCGGCCGAACACCGGCAACATCCCGTTCCAGCAAGGGCCGATCTATCTCGACTACAGCACGCCCGGCGGCCTCGGCACCACGTACTTCGATTTCCTCTGACCGCGGCCGGAACTGCGGCCCACGCCGAGTCGAATTCAAGGGGGCAGAACATCGCGCGGCAACGCGCGCATGTCTGTACGGTTGACGTGTTGCCCGGGACCTTGGTAGCGCTGCACTGATACGGCGGCCTAAGGGGGATGCCAAGATTCTTCACGCTCAGAACAGTTTTGGCGCGGTGACCAGCGTTAATGTCGGCCTCGATAAATCTCTTGCCGTGAGATTCGGCGAGTCGGACTGCGAAACCTCGCCTTGCCGTATCGATCATCATGCGCCCAATCCCGATCCTCAGCTACGTCAGGCGATCGCCAGCGCGACCCTCGACTTGGCCTCCCGCCGCGGTTACCCCATGGTCAGCGTCGCTGAGATCGCCGCCGCTGTCGGAGTGAGCAAAAGGACATTTCACGGCGTGTTTGCGCATAAGGACGCGGTCATTGTGTCGATTTTCGAGACCATCGTGTCGGCCGTATGCGACGAAATGAAGCCTCACCCAAATCCGCAGGAAGTCCTTTTCATGGCAACGACGAAGGTGCTCGGCGACATCGCCGATGGGTGCGGCGTGGTATCGGTTCCGCACCTGACGGCGGCAACCGTGGTGGTCACCAAGAGCCCGCACCTTCAGCGCCAGATCTCTGCGATGCGCCGGCAACGGATGCCTGCGGCACTGGCTGCTCATCTTGGTGTCGAGGCGGCAGATCCGTGCGTACAGGGCGCGGTCCGACTGTGGTCAGCGGTTGTCGCCGCCTGCTACCAGACGGACATCGGAGCAGGCGCCGAGGTCAGATCACGCCTGGACACAACCACTCCGCACCGGATGAGTCAGCGGTTGGAACACACCTACCGGTTCGTCATCGGAGATGCCGGTGGGTCCGGCGAATCGCCGGAAGAGGTCGTACCGCGGCCGGCTTGATCAGCCAGACAAGTGCCGCAGCTCCGCGTCGATGATGCGTCGGGTGCCACGCAAGCGCTCGTCCACCACGATGTCGTCCACCACGATGTCGTCCACCACGATGTCGGTCAGCGACATCGGGCCCACCACGAAATGGTGTGCCGCACCGGCCGTCAGGGCCGCGAAGCCGGGGTCTTCGTCTGCTTCGAAGCGTAGTTCCCAGCCGATTCGATGAATTCAATCAACCCGTCTGGTCTGAATCCAGACTCACTTCGCCAAGGTGAACTGATTGACGTCGATGTAGCCGACCTTGAAGCCGTGCGCACAGCCGGTGAGGTAGTGCATGTAGCGGTCGTAGACCTCTTCGGACTGGATCGCGATGGCGTCGTCCTTGTGTGCTTCCAGCGCTGCCGCCCAGGTGTCCAGGGTTCTGGCGTAGTGCTTCTGCAGTGACTGGGTGCGGGTGAGGTTGAATCCCGCCTGGGTGGCGTGCTCGCCCACCATTTCGATCGTCGGCAGGTAACCGCCCGGGAAGATCTCGGTCAGGATGAATTTGACGAACCGGGCCACGGAGAAGGTCAGTGGCATGCCTCGCTCGGTCATCTGCGGCAGTGTGAGGGCGGTGATGGTGTGCAGCAACATCACGCCGTCATCGGGCAGCACCCGGTAGGCCATGGCGAAGAAGTCGTCCCAACGGTCTTTGCCGAAGTGTTCGAACGCGCCGATCGACACGATGCGGTCGACCGGCTGCTCGAACTCCTCCCAGCCCTTGAGCAGCACTTCCTTCGAACGAGGGGAGTCGGAGGAGGCGAACACCTGCTCGACGGAGGCGTGCTGGTTTTTGCTGAGGGTCAGGCCGATCACGTCGACGTCGTAGCGTTCGACGGCACGCAGCATGGTCGAGCCCCAGCCGCAGCCGACGTCGAGCAGCGTCATACCCGGTTGCAGCCCCAGCTTGCCCAGTGCCAGGTCGACCTTCGCGAGCTGCGCTTCCTCCAACGTCATGTCGTCACGTTCGAAGTACGCACAGCTGTAGGTCTGTGATGGATCGAGGAAGAGCCGGAAGAAGTCATCGGACAGGTCGTAGTGGGCCTGCACATCGTCGAAATGCGGCTTCAGGGGCTTGCGGGTCTTCTTATCCATGGTGATGGGCCTTCTGACTCGGCGGCGGCGGCTGCTTCGGCGTCAGGCAATTATGGCGCGGATTACCGAAAGGGTCCCGGTGATGGGCATCGAGGTTGCCTGGTGACCTGCGGAACGCCGGACTCGGCGTCGGAGCCCGAGCGGACGTTAAAGTGACGTGGGCGCCGTACCGGGCCATCGCTTGTCGACGAGATTGACACTTTTAAGGAGATCGTCCTGCGTCGGGTGTTGTCCTTTCCGCTGATCTGGATGGTCATCGGCACGGTCTCGGTGTTCCTGCCCAACGTGATCCTGGCGCGCGTCGGGGCGGAGATGGGCGCGACCGGTGCCATCGTGACCGCACTGCTCGGCGCAGCAGTCGGACTGGTGTTCTACCAGCTCACGATGAGGTATGTGGCCGTGCGCCCGACCCCCGAGCTCGCCCCGCGCAGGTTCGCCCGCGAGATGCTGTTGGGTCTCGCCGTCGGCTCGGCCTTCATCGGCGCTGCGGTCCTCGTCGTCGCCGCCGCCGGTGTGTATCGGGTCGTCTGGGCGCCGCGCGACGCTCTCGCCACCGTCGTGTTTGCGTTGGCGGTCAGCGCCGGCGCTGCCATCGTCGAGGAACTCACGTTTCGCGGCGTGATCTTCCAGGCCGTCGAGCAGCTGGGCGGTCCGCGGATCGGACGCTGGATCGCCCTCGTTGTCACCGCCCTGCTCTTCGGCGGAGTCCATCTGCTGAACTCCGGGGCAACACCGTGGAGTTCTGTCGCCGTTGCCATCGAGGCCGGCATCCTCCTGGGCGCTGCGTTCATGTGGCGCGGCAATCTGTGGTTCGTCATCGGAATCCACTTCGCCTGGAACGTGATCGAAGGACTACTGGGCATCCCCATCTCAGGTCACCACATTGCCGGCCTGTTCCTCACCACCGTGCACGGACCCGATGTCCTCACCGGTGGTGACTTCGGACTGGAGGCGTCGGTTGTTCCGGTCGTCGTCAGCCTCGCGCTCGCGATCCCCATGCTGATCGCCGGCGAGCGCCGACGCGCCCGCCAGGGAGGGCAGCACCAGTTCCCTGAAGCCTCTGACGATTTCAGCTAGCTCCACGACCAAGACGGTCCTAGACCACGACTTGGTCTGGGCGCTCGGTGTCTCCTACCCCACCGCCACCGGTGTCAGCGCCTCCATCAGATGCCCGGCCAGGGTGCGCACCGTGTTATAGGTGACGATGGTCTTGGGCGTGACGCGCACACCCGTCTGGGTCTCGATGTGGGTGCGCAGTTCCAGGTTGCCGAGCGAGTCCAGCCCGTGCTCGGCGAACGGCCGGTCGGGGTCGACCGGGCGACGCAGGATCAGGCTGACCTGGTCGCTGACCAACCGGCGCAAGCGGTTCGGCCATTCCTCGGGCGAGAGGGTGCGAAGCTCCGCGAGTACGGCGGCGCCGTGAGAGTCGGTGCCGGCGTCGGCGGTGGCGAACGCTTCGGCGAAGGGGCTGCGGGCGGCCAGGGAGGCGAGCCACGGCGCCCCCGCCAACGGCAGGTAGCCGGTGAAGCCCCGGTCGTAACGCAGCAACGCGCGGAACGCGTGGGCACCGTCAGCCGGACTGATCATCGTGGTGTCACCGCGCTGCGCAAGTCCCGCGCCCTTGCCGATCTGATCCCATGCGCCCCAGGCGATTGCGGTCGCAGGCAGGCCCTGGCTGCGACGCCAGGCGGTGAACGCGTCCAGCCAGCTGTTGGCTGCCGCGTACGCGCCCTGGCCGGGTGAACCCAGGAGCGCTGCCGCCGAGGAGAAGCTGCAGAACCAGTCCAGTGGCTGCCCGGCGGCCGCCTGGTGCAGATACCAGGCGCCGTACACCTTGGGTGACCAGTCGCGGTCGATCAACTCGTCGGTGATGTTCGCGACCGTCGCGTCGTCGACGACCGCGGCCGCATGCAGCACACCGTGCAGCGGTAGCCCGGTGGCCGTGGCCGCAGTCACCAGCCGGGCCGCGGTGGCGGGGTCGGCGATGTTGCCGCACTCGACGACGATGTCGGCACCTTTGGCCTTGAGTTGGTCGATCGTCTTCTGCGCCTGAGGGTTCGGCTGTGATCGTGAGGTCAAGATGATCCGTCCGCAACCGGCCGAGGCCATCGCCGCCGACAGGAACAATCCGAGGCCGCCGACACCGCCGGTGACGATGTACGAGCCGTCTTTGCGGAACACCTTGGCGCGAGTCGGTGGCACAGCCACCCCGCTCTGGCTGCCCGCCGGGATGCTCAGCACCAGCTTGCCGGTGTGCTGGGCGGCGCTCATCTCACGAATCGCGTTGCCCGCCTGGGCAAGTGGCCGCGCGGAGTACTCAGGTGCGGGCAGGGTGCCGTCGCCGACCAGGCCGTACACCGTGCGCAGCAGATCGCCGATCTGGCGGGGTGCGGCATTGCTCATCAGCAGCAGGTCTGCGTAGTAGAAGACCAGGTTGCGGCGGAAGGGATATAGATCGACACGGGTGTGCTCGTACACATCGCGCTTGCCGATCTCCACGAAGCGACCGCCGAACGCGAGCAGTTCCAGCCCGGCCCGTTGCGCCGCGCCGGTCAGCGAGTTGAGTACCACGTCGACGCCGTAGCCGTTGGTGTCACGGCGGATCTCTTCGGCGAAATCAGTTGTCCGCGAATCGTATACGTGCTCGATACCCATCGTGTACAGAAGTTCGCGTTTGGCCGGGTTGCCTGCCGTGGCGAAGATCTCCGCGCCGGCGTGCCGGGCGATCGCGATCGCCGCCTGCCCGACGCCGCCGGTCGCGGAATGAATCAGCACCCGGTCACCGGCCTGGATACGGGCCATATCGTGCAGGCCGCACCATGCGGTGGCGTAGGCCGTCGAGATCGCCGCTGCGACCTCGGTGGTCATTCCGTCAGGCAGTGTCGCGGCCAGGCGCGCGTCGCAGGTGACGAACGTGCCCCAGGCGACGGCGTCGGCGATGGCACCGACGCGGTCGCCCACTTTGTGGTCGGTCACCCCAGGTCCGACCGCGGTCACCGTTCCCGCGAAATCGACGCCCAGGCCTGGCCGTTCGCCGTCCGCGGTGAAGTATCGGCCGAACGCGAGCAGTACGTCGGCGAAGTTGATACTCGACGCGCTGACCGCCACCTCGATCTGCCCGGGTCCGGGCGCCGGGCGGTCGGCAGTCACGAACTCGAGGCTGTCCAGGTCACCCGGGGTGCGAATGTCCAGGCGCATGCCGTCGCGGGTGGTGTCGACCACGGCGGTGCGGCGCTCACCGGGCTTGAGCGGGCTCTGCTGCAGCCGCGCAGCGAACCAGGATCCGTTGCGCCATGCCGTCTCGTCCTCGGTTGAGCCGCTGAGCAGCTGGTCGGCCACCACGTCCGCCGCGGTGAGTCCGTCGACGTCGATCTGGGTCGGCCGCAGCTCCGGGTGCTCGGCGCCGATGACCCGCAGCAGGCCACGCACGCCGCCCTGATCGAGGTTGATCGGGTCTTTCGCGCTCACGGCCAGCGCGCCGCGGGTGACGACATACAACCGCGGCGGCTCACCGTCGGTGTTCAGCAGTTCCTGCGTGACGTGCACGAGTCGCTCGACCAGCTCGCGCCCCCGGGACAGCGACGCCTCGGTCGGCTCGGCGTCGGCGGGCGCGGTCAGGACCACGACGCCCTCGCACGGGACGCCTGGTGTCAGAGTGGTTCGACACTCGCCGCCGCGGCTCGTCAGGGCCGCCGAGAGCTGTGTTCCGAAGTCGCCTTCGCCGGTCGCGAGTAGCAGCCAGGTGCCTGCGGTGGCGTCGGGGGCCGGTTCGGGGCGCGGCCGTTCCTCCCACTCGACTGTGAGCAGGCGCTCGGACAGGACACGGTCGCGCTCACTGGCCTTCGAGCTTCGGCTGCCCATCCGCAGGCCTTCGACCTGCGCGACGACCGCGCCGTGCGCGTCCACGATGTCCAGATCGGCGACGATCGCGGTGCCGTCCGACGACACGATCCGGGCCAGGCAGTACTTCGCGTCGCGGCCGGCGCCGAAGCGGCGCAGCCGCGTCACGCTCAGTGGCAGCAGCAACCCACCGTCGGGGCGACCGGCTGCCCGCAGCCCCGCGGCCACCGACTGGAAGCATGCGTCGAGCAGCGCCGGATGGATGCCGTAGCCGGCCTGCTGGGAACGTAGTTCGCTGGACAGACCGACCTCGGCGAACAGAGTCGAGTCGACGCCGTCGGCCGAATGCACGGCGACGAGGGCGGTGAACGCCGGGCCGAACTGGATCCTGCGGGTGGCGAACCACTGCCGGATCTCCTCGCCGGACATCCGGTTCGGATGCGCAGCGAGCAGGCCGGCGATGTCGTGGCCGGCCGGGCGGGCGGTGTCCCCGGCGGCGCGCAGGATCGCGACGGCCTGGCGGATCCGCTCGCCGTCCTGGTCGGTCTCGACCTCGAACTCCGCGGCGCCGGTCCCCACGGCCGTCGCCACAGCGGTGACCTCGGTGGACTCGTCGAGCAGCATCAGCTGTTCGAACTGGATGTCACCCACCTCATGGTGGTCGCCGAACATCGTCTGGGCGGCGGCCAGCGCCATCTCGCAGTACGCGGCGCCGGGGTAGGCGGCGACATTGTTGACCTTGTGATCGATCAGCCACGGCAGCTTGCCGGTGCCCACATCGGCCTGCCAGGCATGCCTTTCCGGTACCTCCGGCAGCCGGACGTGTTCGCCGAGCAGCGGGTGCACGGCCACGGTGGTCGCGCCCTGCTGCGCGGAAGTGCTCTCACCGGAGCCGATCAGCAGCGGGTGGTCGTGGGTCCACGTGGGCAGCGGCGCGTCGATCAGCCGGCCCTGCGGGTACAGCGTCGAAAAGTCCACGGCGGCACCCGCGCCGAAGAGGTCGGCGATGAAATCACCCAGGCCGTGCGGCTGCTCCTGCTCGCGCCGCATGGCCGGGATGGCCGCCACCGCGATGTCGGCGACCTTCGCGGTCTGCTCGACGCCCCGCATCAGCAGCGGGTGCGGGGACAGCTCACCGAACACCCGGAAGCCGTCGTCGAGCGCGGCCTGAACCGCCGTCGCGAACTGGACCGGGCGGCGCAGGTTGTCGACCCAGTACTGCGCGTCGCACCGGGGCGTCGCGCGCGGGTCGTCGAGCGTGGCCGAATAGAACGGCACGGTCGGGGCGGCCGGGGTGAGATCGGACAGGACCTCGGCGAGTTCCGCCAGGATCGGATCGACCTGCGGGGAGTGTGAGGCGACGTCGACGGCCACCTCGCGCGCCATGATTTCGCGACGTTCCCAGCCGGCGATCAGGTCGCGGACCGTCTGCGGTGCACCGCCGATCACGGTGGATTGCGGCGAGGCGATCACCGAGACCACCACGTCGGTGATGTCGGCGGCGGCCAGCTCGTCGCGCACCTGGGCCACCGGGAGTTCCACCGAACCCATCGCACCGCCACCGGCCAGCCGAGCGCACAGCAGCGAGCGGCGGCAGATGACCTTGACGCCATCTTCGAGCGAGAGCACCCCGGCGACCACCGCGGCCGCGACCTCGCCGAGGGAGTGACCGATAACCGCACCGGGGCGTACCCCGTAGGACATCGCGGTCGACGCCAGCGCGACCTGCATCGCGAAGATCACCGGCTGGACCCGCTCGATGCCGACGACCGTGGTGGGTGCGGTCATCGCCTCGGTGATGGAGAAGCCGGACTCCTGGGAAATCAGCGGTTCGAGCTCGGCGATCGTCTGGGCGAAGACCGGTTCGGTCTTGAGCAGCGCGACGCCCATCGCCGCCCACTGCGACCCCTGCCCGGAGAACACCCACACCGGGCCGAGATCGTCGTGCCCCGCCGCGGGCGGGTACTGCGTGTCGCCGTCAGCGATCGCGCGCAGGCCGGCGAGCAGCTCGGCGGTGGTGTCGGCCAGCACTGTCGTGCGCACGGTCCGGTGGCCGCGCCGGCAGGCCAGGGTGTAGGCCAGATCGGCTGTCGGCAGGGCATCGGGATGGCCCGCCACCCAGTCGGCGAGCCGGCGGGCGGTGTCGCGCAGCGCGTCGGCCGACGTGGCTGACAGCGGGAACATCTGTGCCCCGGCCGGCTGCGGCGTCGCCGCGAAGACATCGCTTCCGGCCTGCTCGAGCACTGCGTGGACGTTGGTCCCCGACATGCCGAACGAGGAAACGCCCATCCGTCGGGGTCCGCCGTCGACCGGCCAGTCGAGCACCTGCTGCGGCACGAACAACTTGGTGTCGACCTGGGCCAGCTCGTCGGGCAGGGCGGTGAAGTGCAGCGTCGCCGGCACTTTCGCGTCGCGCAGCGACATGATCGCCTTGATCAGCCCGACCGCACCGGCCGCGGACTCGGCATGCCCGACATTGCTCTTGACCGAGCCCACCGCGCACGGCCCGGTTGTGCCGTACACCTGGGCCAGGCCGGTGAACTCCAGCGGGTCACCGACCGGGGTGCCGGTGCCGTGGGCCTCGACCACGCCGACCGACTGTGCGTCGACCCCGGCCGCCGCGAGTGCGGCCCGGTACACCGCAACCTGAGATTCCCGCGAGGGCGTGGTGATCGTTTCCGAGCGGCCGTCCTGATTGGCCGCCGTTCCGCGGATGACGGCGAGAATGCGATCCCCGTCGCGCTCGGCGTCGGCCAGGCGCTTGAGGAGCAGCACCCCGCAGCCTTCGGAGCGCACGAAGCCGTCGGCGGCGGTGTCGAACGGGCGGCAGCGTCCATTCGGCGACAACATGCCCTGTGCGGAGGCTGACGCCGTCACCGACGGGGTCAGCATCACCATCGCGGCCCCGGCCAGCGCCAGGTCGCTCTCGCCGTCGTCGAGGCTGCGGCACGCCAGGTGCACGGTGAGCAGTCCGGTGGAACAGGCGGTGTCGACGGTCAGTGACGGTCCCTTGACACCGAGCGTGTAGGAGATGCGCCCCGACGCCATGCTGAACGGAGTGCCGGTGAAGCTGTACGCCTGATCCAGGGCGCCCGCGTCGCGGGTCAGCACCGTGTAGTCGTCGTGCGACAACCCGACGAAGACACCGGTCGCCGAACCCGCCAGCGACGTGGGCGCGATACCGGCGTGCTCGACGGCTTCCCACGCGGTTTCCAGCAGCAGTCGGTGCTGGGGGTCGATCGCGGTGGCTTCCCGTTCACCGATGCCGAAGAACGAGGCGTCGAATCCGGCGACGTCGTCGAGGAAGCCGCCCCAGCGCGATACCGACCGGCCGGGAACACCACGTTCGGCGTCGTAGTACTCGTCGCCGTCCCAGCGGTCCTTGGGGATCTCGGTAATCAGATCGTCGCCGGCCAGCACGGCCTGCCACAGCTGTTCGGGGGAGTCGATACCGCCAGGTAGGCGACAGGCCATTCCGATCACCGCGACGGGCGTGACCAAAGGTTCGCTGGGGGCAGCCACAGTGGGATCCTTCACATTCGAATATTTGCCAGTGTGCTCGTCATCAGGCCGGGCCGGCTGGGCGGCAGGTCGGCGTTGCAGCTTCTGGTTGCGCGTAGAAAGGTCCGGCGCGGGTTGCGGCCAGCTTAACTGACGTGGCAGTAAGTAGTGCCAGGATTTACCCGTCGAGCCAGGCGCGGTTTCCGTAGCCGTCGAGGTGGACCACCTCTTCGACTGGTTTGCGCGTCGTCGGCCCGTAGCGGCCGCGCGGCCAGCCCAGCGGGATCACGCAGTACGGCGTCACCGATGCCGGCAGGCCGAGGATCCGTCGCGCCGAGGTGACACTCCACAGGGGCAGGGTGATCAGGTTCGCGCCCAAGCCCATCGCGCGGGCCGCGAGCAGCAGGTTCTGCACGCTCGGGTAGATCGATCCGGCGACGCCGGTGGCGAGCACATGTGGCGCTGGTACGTAGGGCACGATGCCCGCGCGGGGCCCGCCGCCCAGGCACGGCACGACGAGGACGGGGATCTCGGCGAAATGGTCCACCTGCCATTGGACGGCCCGCAGGAGCTTGGCCATCGGGTCATCGGTGGTGACGAGCTCGCGCCGAAGACCACGCCCGATCGTCCAGGGGCGATACTGCGTGGCCAGCGCCACCGACCAGGCCTGCCGGTAGCGCGCGGCCAGCTTCTCCTTGACGGCGCGGTCCTTGACGACGACGAACTCCCAGTTCTGGCCGTTCGACCCCGTCGGCGCCCGCAGCGCCAGTTCGATGCACTTGCGCACGATGGCGTCGTCCACCTCGTCGGGTAGGACCCGACGAACGGCCCGCTGGGTCATCATCGCTTCCCGCATCGGCATGTCCAGGCGGGCGAAGGCCTCGTCGACAGTGGGGATGACAGTGGGGATGTTCGTCATGCCTGCGACGTTACGGCTCGCGCCTGCAGGCCCGGAGCGCTGTCGGTGTCTAATGGCGCGATGACATCGCCGCGTATCCCTCCCGGTGGCCGGCGTGAGCTCGGCCTGATCGGGTGGCTCTGGTGCAAGTTCGCCGCCTGGGCCTGGAAAATCCCCGAGTTCCATCTGTTCACGGTGCTGGCGCAGCACAAGGGCATGTTCTGGACCTGGGGACCGTTTTCCGGTTATCTGCTGAACTTCGGCCGGCTGCCCAAGCGCGACACCGAGCTGGCGATCCTCCGGACGGCCCACCTGCGCCAGTGCGAGTACGAGCTCCAGCAACACCGACGGCTGGCCCTCAAGCGCGGCGTCGACGCCCAGACGCAGGCGAAGATCTTCGCCTGGCCTGCAGCCGACGGGCTCTCCGACCGACAGCAGGCGCTGTTGACGGCGGTCGACGAACTGGTGGCCGATCGCACGATGACCGAGTCGAGTTGGCGGTCACTGGAGGGCCATCTGGACCGGCGTCAGCTGATCGAGTTCGTCACGCTGGTGGGCCAGTACGACGCGCTGGCGATGACGCTGAACACCCTCGGCGTGCCGATGGACTACCCGGACTGATCAGAACTGGGGGCGCCGGAGGGGACGGGAGAATGCCGGAGGGGACGGGATAACAAAGTGCCCGCCCAATGAGCGAATCGGAATTCGCTCGCTAAGCGGGCACTTCGAGATGTCACTCCCGCGCCGGGACGTCTGGGACTGGCGTGGTTGCCGGGAACTAGCTCTGCTCAAGCACGCCGAGAGCCGCCTGCGCGCGATCCTCGTAGCGCTTGCGCTCGGTGCGGTCGAACGTCAGGAAGACGGTGTCGGTGCCCATCTTCTTGTTCAGGAAGCGGCGCGCCTTCGGGGGCAACATCCCGGTGAGCGAAGCGGTGAACCGCAGGGGTGCCGGCACCGACAGGTGGGTGCGCTTGGGGTTGTCGAGCGCTTTGACGATTCCGGCCGCAATGTCCTCGGGCTGCACCGGTTTGGTCGCCGAGGTGGTCTCGGTCCCGGAGATGAGCTCGGTGTTGGTGAAGGTCGGCATTACGACCGTCACGTTGACGCCCTGCGGGGCGAACTCGTCAGCCAGTGCGGTGGACAGTCCGACGACGGCGAACTTGCTGCCCGCGTAGACCACCTGGCCGGGCACGGCCACCATGCCTGCCATCGACGCGATGTTGATGATGTGCCCGCGATGCCGGCGGACCATCTCCGGCAGTACCAGCTGACAACCGGTCAGCACACCGTAGAAGTTCACCTCGACGGAGCTGCGGATCGCGCCCTCGGTCTGCTCGAGGAACGGCCCGACCGACATCACTCCGGCATTGTTGACCAGCACGTCGATGTGCCCGTCCCCGTCGGTGCGGGCCTTGTCGAGGAACGTCTCGAATGAGTCGCGGTCGGTGACGTCGAGCGGGTGACCCGACACCATGCCAAGGCCGCTCAGGCCGGCGACCGCGGACTCGAGAACTGCGACGTCGCGATCGCCGATGACCACCCGCGCGCCACGGGCCAGCAGTGCTTTCGCCGTGGCGTAACCGATGCCGCGGGCGGCACCGGTGATGGCGATCGTCTTACCCCGGATGTTGTCCATGCGGCGAAACTTTACACGTGTCAACTTTTCGCGCAAAGAGTCGCAAAGGGTTCGATGACGGGGTTCCGGCGGTTGCTGCGCTTGCCTTCACGGTGAGTAAATGGCTGAGGACATGGCAGGCCCGGAATGCAGCCGCTGGTCGCGCGTTGGACCCTGGTGTGATGTTCATGCGCGTAGCTCAGGACGATCCGCCGGCGGCACCGCTGCTGGTCCGGTCCGGGCGCTTCCGTGCCGCGTATCCAGACAATCGATATGCGGAGGTCTCGCCGTGAACGTGCCACTCGCCATCCTCGACCTGGCGCCGATCAGCGCGGGTTCCGACGCTGCCACCGCGCTGCGCAACACCGTCGACCTGGCGCAGCATGCCGAGCGGTTCGGTTATCGGCGCTACTGGCTGGCCGAACACCACTTCGTCGCCGTTGCCAGTTCCTCTCCGGCTCTGGTGATCGGGCAGATCGCGGCCGCCACCAACAGGATTCACGTCGGAGCCGCCGCTGTTCAACTCGGCTTCACCACCGCCGTCGCGACCGTCGAGAACTTCGGCATCCTCGATGCATTCCACCCCGGCCGGATCGATCTGGGTGTCGGGCGATCGGGTCAACGACGGACCGAAGCGCAGAAGGAGTCCCCGGCCACCGAATCCCCGGAACCGCCCAAACCGCCGGGTGAATGGCGCGAGATCGACGGTGTCGTCGTGCCCCCGCCGTTCGATCTGCGCACATTGATGCGCAGCGACCGGATGCGCGCGCAGATGTCGGTCATCCAACAACCAGAGGCGCAGGTTCCCGATTTCGCCGATCAGGTCCGCGACATCCTGGCGATGATCGACGGCAGTTATCTGGTCAATGGAGTCGACGTGCATGTCGTGCCGGGCGAGGGTACTGCCCTCGTGCCGTGGGTGTTCGGCAGCAGCAAGGGGCAGAGCGCACAGGTGGCAGGCGAATTCGGGTTGCCGTTCGTGGCGAGCTACCACATCACCCCCGGGACCGCGCTGGATGCAGTTGCGGCCTACCGCAGCGCTTTTCGTCCGTCGGTCACCCTGGCAGAGCCGTACGTGGTGGCCTCGGCCGATGTTGTCGTCGCCGAGGATTCGGCGACCGCGCGGCATCTGGCGTCGAGCTACGGAGCCTGGGTGCACTCGATCCGGGCGCGTGGGGGCGCCGCTCCCTACCCCGATCCCGACGACTTCACCCCGCTGACCGATGAGCAGGAGTTGATCGTCAAGGACCGCACCGCAACGCAATTCGTCGGTGACCCGGACGAGGTCGCCGACCGGCTCGAGGCCCTGCAGCGCGTCACCGGCGCTGACGAACTGGTGATCACCTCGGTGACCCACCGGCACGAGGACCGGTTGCGCAGCCACGAACTGATCGCCAAACGCTGGGGACTGACCTAGTGCCGATCCGGGAAGGTAAGTACCGCAAGCAGGTCCGGCGCCACCCGGCCTCGACGATTTGGTCGCTTCGAGTGATCATGGTGTCGCCTGCTCGGCCAGGTAGCGGATGGGTCCACGCCACAGATCGCCGTGCCCGGGAACCAGCACATCGGTGTCGAGCATGGCCAGGGCGGCCAGGCTGCGCACACAATCGGTCTCGTTGTGGTTGAACACCCGGTGCAGCAGCTGTGGTCCGCGTCTTGTCGAGACCGGATGGCCGGTGACCAGCGCGTCCCCACTGATCAGGACGCCGTCGACGAGGTAGGAACAATGCCCACCGGTGTGCCCTGGCGTGGGGATCGCCATCGGCTGTCCCGGCAGCTGTGCAGCGACGGACTCGGTCAGCGCCTGCGCGGAGGAGATCCGCCCGCGGGTGAAGGCACCCTTGCGGCTGATGTCCATCGACCACTTGAGCCAGCGAGGCTGCCAGGCATGCAGTGTGACGTCGAGGGGCGAGGCCTGTTCGAGGTATTCACGTTTGGCGTGACCGACCTCATCGGCATGGCAATAGACGGGTGTGCCGCACTGGTCGGCGAACCAGAGTGCCGAACCGAAATGGTCAATGTGGGCGTGGGTCAACAGAATTGCGCTGACGTCGGCCGCGTTGTAACCGAGATCGCGCAGGGAGGCCAGTACCTCGGCGCGCTGACCCGGAAATCCGGAATCGATCAGGAGGACCCCGTTGTCGTCGGCGACGACCGTCCAGTTCACCAGGTCTGTCTTGGCGAAGTGAACGCGATCGGTTACCTGTTCGAGCGTGGCTGGTGCAGGTGCCATCGGGCGAGTCTAGATAAGGGAGTAGAAAAGAACCGTGGCTGAACTCAAATTGGGATACAAGGCGTCGGCGGAGCAGTTCGCTCCACGTGAGCTCGTCGAACTGGCGGTCGAGGCGGAAGCGCACGGAATGGACAGCGCCACCGTCAGCGATCACTTCCAGCCGTGGCGTCAGGAGGGCGGGCATGCGCCGTTCTCACTGGCGTGGATGACGGCGGTCGGGGAGCGCACCAAGCGGCTGGTGTTGGGCACTTCGGTGCTGACGCCGACGTTCCGGTACAACCCGGCGGTGATTGCGCAGGCGTTCGCCACGATGGGGTGTCTGTACCCCGACCGGATCTTCCTCGGCGTGGGCACCGGCGAGGCGCTGAATGAGATCGCCACCGGCTACGAAGGCGAGTGGCCGGAGTTCAAGGAGCGCTACGCCCGGCTGCGCGAGTCCATCAAGCTGATGCGCGAATTGTGGCTTGGCGACAAGGTCGACTTCGACGGCGAGTACTACAAGACCAAAGGTGCCTCGATTTACGACGTGCCCGAGGGTGGTATCCCGATCTACATCGCCGCGGGTGGGCCGCAGGTGGCCAAGTACGCCGGCCGCGCCGGCGACGGCTTCATCTGTACCTCCGGCAAGGGCGCAGAGCTGTACAAGGACAAGCTCATCCCCGCGGTGAAGGAAGGCGAGGAGGCCGCGGGCAAGGCCCCCGACGCGATCGACCGGATGATCGAGATCAAGATCTCCTATGACACCGACCCCGAACTGGCGTTGGAGAACACCCGGTTCTGGGCACCGCTGTCGCTGACCGCGGAGCAGAAGACATCCATCCACGACCCGGTCGAGATGGAGAAGGCTGCCGACGAGCTGCCTATCGAACAGGTGGCCAAGCGCTGGATCGTCTCGTCGGATCCGGACGAGGCGGTCGCCAAGGTCAAGGAGTACGTCGACTGGGGGTTGAACCATCTGGTGTTCCACGCCCCGGGCCACGATCAGCGCCGCTTCCTCGACCTGTTTCAGAAGGACCTGGAACCGCGCCTGCGCAAACTGGGCTAGCCGGCCTTCGGGCTCAGCCGCCGGGTTTGGCCGGCGGCTGAGCCGTTTCGGAGGCGGCTTTGGCGAGATCTGCCTTCGAGGTCGGTTTGACTACCTTGAAAACCCGCCACCGCTCATCGCCGGTGTCGCCGCGGCCGCTGTACACCATCGTGGCGATACCGGCGCCGTCGTACCAGAAACTCGGGTAGCGCAGGTTCACCGCGTTCGCGGCGCTGTGTGCCGGGTTGCTGTCGACGATGTATTGAATGCCGAAGTCCCAGGGGCGGTTCAATGCCGCCCTGAAGTCGTAGTCACTGGTGACCACGAATTGCTTGGGGTCGTCGCTGGCCAGCCAGATGCCCCAGCCGTGGAAGGTGTCCATCAGGACCGAACCGTTGGGCAGCTTCTTGCTGTCCAAGTAGTCGGCCAGCAGGCGCTCGTTGTTGAGCATGCGCCGGTACCACTGATCTTCGGGCCGGTTGTTCTGCGGATCGAGCAGTGAGTTGAGACCGAACTGGAGCTGCTGGTTGCCGATGTCCTGATTCAGCATCGACTTGGCCGTCACCGGGAAGCCGATCAGCAGCGAGGCGGTCAGCAGAACCGCACCGGCCTTGGCCTCGGCGGTGGTGAGCCGCCATGGCGGCGCCTTGGTGGAGCCGGCGGCGTTCCAGCAGGTCAGTGCCACGCAGGCAACCAACGGTATGGCGAGCAGGTAGAACCGGAACCAGCCGAAGGTGGTCGAGGTGTGTTGCCCCCATGCTGCGAACGCCAGCACCGGACCGAAGACCGCGACGGGCACCAGGGCGTCGAACTTCCTGCCGAGCATGCTGGTGACGACACCGAGAATGACGGCGATACCGACGAACGGCTGCATCGCCAGTAGCCGGGCCGAGATCAACGTCCAGCTCTGGTCGCCGGCCTGTGCCAACACGACGCTGCGCGAGATGGATTCGGCGATCTGGCTGCCGTTGCCGTATTTGGACGTCAACGTCGCGAACAGGGTGTCGTTGACGATCCAGCCGGTCAGCGCCCATACGACGAACGCGACGCCGAACGGGAACAGGACGATGACGACGCTGAGGACAGCGCTGGAGATCCTTGACTCGCGGCGGGAGCGCAGGAACTCCACGATCGCGACCAACAGTCCGACGCCGCAGGCGGTGACGGCGACCTCGTAGCGGGCCAGATAGCCGACGCCGAGCGCGACACCGGCCCACGCGAGATCGCCGGTGCGCCGTGACTGCAGCCACAGCAACAGGTACCGGACGCACCACAGTGTGGTGAACGCTTCGGCGGCCTCGCTCATCCCGGAGCCGCCATAGATGATGATCACCGGGTTGAGCGCGAAGCAGATAACCGCTATCGAGCGCCAGCCCGCGCCCACCCCGCGGTCGAGGGCGATGCGCCGGACCATGAGCGCGCCGCCCGCCATGAACAGGGCGCTCTGGATGACGGCTGCCAGGCCCTGCGTCCGTAGTTCCGGCCACCACTGACTGAACTTCAGCAGGGGTATTTCGACCAGACTCGGCAACGGATTCCAGACGAAGCCGATGGCCGACAGGTGCGGATCGCGGCTCATCAGAACGTAACCCGCGTTGGCCACCCGGCTGATGCCGTCGGCGTCGATCAGTCCGTAACGCAACGTGAGTAGAGCGCCGACGCCGCCGTAGACCGCCGCGAAGAAGACGAAGAGCGCCACCCCCCACCTGCGCGAGGGCGCAGGTGGAGGGCCGTTGTCGGCGGCCGCGGCACCGACCGCGGGTGTCAGCTCCAGGACTGTCACGGTCTAGCCCACGGTGCGGCGTCTGCGCCGAATCAGCAGGGCTGCAGCCACTCCGACGATGACGATCGCACCGATGGCGATAGTCGAGATCGCCCACCATTTCCAGCCCTCGCCCGGGTTGGGCTGATGCGGCATGGGGCCGCCTTCGCGAAGGGTGAGGTTCAGGCTGTCACCCGAGGCGCCGGTGGCGACGACATCGCCTGACAGCGAAGAGAATCGGCCGTCGAGACTGCGGATGTAGTCGAAGCTGCGATCGACCAGAGACAGGTCACCGGTGTGCGTGATCGCCAGCACCATGCGACCGTTGTTGGAAAAGGCCTGCACCGCCCCGATCGGTCCGTTGAGGTCCACATCGGTTATCGGGGCGCCGTTGATTGCCACGGTCTCGCCCTGCTTGGGCAACAATGGTGGGGCCATCCCGGCCTTGGCGAGTTCGTCGCCGGTGGCGACCGTCAACAGTGCGGTCCCCGATTTGGCCGCTTCGTCGAATGTTGTCACGTTGGGTCGCATGACGACGGTGGACTGCTGACCCATCAGGTTGATTGCCTGTGCGGCCCAACGGATCTGGTCAGCCGAGTCGACAGTGACGTTGAAGTCGGGGGTGAACGACATCGGCAGGATCGGGAAACCGCCGCGGTTGTTCATACCCGGAACGACGGTGACGGTGGACCCGGAGTCCAGCTCGAAGGTGATCCGATCCGACAGCGGCGCGCACTGCTGTTTGGGCACATACCGGATCTCCAGGGCCATACCGACATTGGAGCGGATGGCGTCGGCCGGGATGTCGGCGCTGATATCGAGTTGGCCGGAGTTGTCCAGCACATGCGAGGCCATGATGGCGCTGCCCGAGCGCAGCAGCACCGTCGCGTCCCCGCCGACGACCGGGGTGTACTTGGCCAGCAGATGAACCTTCGCGGTGTCGATGGACCCGACGGAGAACGCGTCGGCGTCGAAGCCGGTGTACAGGGTCGTCGTGCCCTGCACGGTGACCCGGCCCGTCATGCCCAACTCCCCGAAGGTCATCGACTCGGTGGAGGGCCGCTCGATGTCCTGCGCGGAAGTGACTGATGCCGTGGGTGACTGGGCGAGCTTGATCCTACGATCGGCGAAGAGGTCGACCTGCTGCAGCAGACCTGCGCCACTGCCGGAGAGGGCCAGCAGGGCCAGCGGAGTGTCGGCGCCGACCACCTTGAGGGCGGGCTCGCCCCCGTCGCGAACCTCGATCACCCGTCGCGACACACCGGCAGGTGCGGGCGTCAGCGGATTGGCCGTCGTGTCGACGTCGATGCGAACGGGCATCGGGCGGTACAGGTGCGTCAGCTTGGCGACCAGATCCAGCGCCGCCTGCTGCTGGTCATGTGATGGATTCGGCCCGACCCGGATGACGATCTGGTCGAGGTAACCGGGCAGGAAGTCGGCGACGGTCCGCGGGTTGGGAGTCGGGCCGGAGTACGTGTTGGCCAGATCGCTCAGTGACACCGAAGACGGCTGTGAGCAGCTGTCGGCCGGCGGACTGTCATCGCGCAGCACGAAGCTCAGTTTGGCGATTCCATCGACGACCTGCGCCGGAGCGATGTTGATGGAGAACCGGGTGGTGGTCAGATTAGAAGGGGCAGCGATACTTCCGAGGTACACCTGCCGCGCGTCGAGCACGTCGACGCGCCCGTTGCGGAGGTTGACCACCGAGCCGATCTGGCCGGTGAGCACGGTCGGCACCACGCCCTGGGGGACCGGGACCCCGATATCGGTGTTCTGATTGGTGCCCACCAGTTGGATGTCGTTGGACAGGCCGAGCTGGTTCCAGCTGATCGCCGGGGTGGTACCGGTGCCCTTGGGCGCCGGAGCCGGGGCGGGCGGCGGTGCGGCCACTGCCAACGGCAAGGTCGCGGCCACCGGAAGAGTCAAGAAAGACAGCAAGGTACCCAATACCGCAATGCGCTTGATCATGAACTTCCTATTTTGATGTGCTGAGAATGTGAACGTCGGGATTGTGTGTCAGGCCGTGCACGGTCTTCTCCCAGAAGAACGGCCTGAAGATCAACTGATATATCGCTTTGACCGAGGCGATCGATTGGAGGATCCAGTAGAAGGGCGCCAACAGGGCTGCCCACCAGAGATACGGTTTGTCCAGCGCCTTGGTGACGATCAGGCCCACGAAAACTGATGTGGGAGCACCGATCAGGAACAGGACCAGGCAGATGTAATACGGGATGGGCGGGAAGAACATGCCGACAACCAGGGGGCGTCCGCTGATCCAGACCAGCATGGTGAACCAGAACAGCAAATTGAAGGCGTTCGTGATCGGGATGCCGCCAGTCATATTGACCAGGCGCAGCATCGCCTTGGTGCCGATCTCGCGGTGTAGCCGAACCGGATGGCGGAAGTGGACGATCATCGTCTGCAGGTAGCCCTTGTACCAGCGTGACCGCTGCCGAATCCAGTTCACCACATCGGAATTGGCCTCTTCGAGCGTGATTGAGTCCAGGATCAGCGTGCGGTAGCCGTGGCGCGCAAGCCGGACACCCAGGTCCGCGTCTTCGGTGACGTTGAATTCGTCCCAGCCGCCAATTGCCCGCCATACCGACACCGGCATGTGATTGGACGTACCACCCAGCGGGACAACACAGTTGGCGGCCTCGACGGTCGGCAATACGAGGCTGAACCACTGGTCGTACTCCAGGCCGAACCATCGGGTCAGCAGGTTCTGCTTTTCGTTGAAATAGCCGAGTCGTGCTTGGATGCAACCGATGTTTTCCGGAGCCCGGCGAAACGCCACCACAGCCTTGCGCAACTGGAGCGGGTCGGGTACGTCCTCTGCGTCGTAGATGGTGACCATCTCGCCGCGAAGGTCGGGCAGTGCCATGCCGTAGTTGCAGGCCTTCGGTTTGGTCTTGGGCTGGCTGTCGGGGACGAGCACCACCCGCACGGTCTGCAGGGGCAGGCCGGCGAGTGCGGCCTGGGTGGCGAGGTCATCTTCCTCGATAAGAAGCAGGACCTCGAGTTTGTCCGCCGGGTACACCAGCTTGCCGACGCCGTTGATCAAGTTCTCGACGATCGAAGGTTCGTCGTAGGCGGGCAGCAGAACGGTATAGACGGGCAGGTTCTCGTCGGGGATCGCCAGCGCTTCCTCGTCGCTGATGACGATCTGCGACGGTGAGTGAAGTCCCTTGAGTAGCAGCCAGTTCCGGTCCAGTGTCGATGCCACGTAGAAGATGGCGACGATCGTGGTTATCGTGGGCAGCACAGCATGCGGGAAGGCCGCCATGAGTGCGATCAGCACGGCCAGTAGCGCAGCGAGACGAAGAAGTGATTTGCGGCCGAGCGCTGTGCGCGCGGAGAAGTTGGGGGCAAGCATGCCGCGCCCCGGCTCATCAAGCAACGGGTAGCCCGCCTGCGTGAAGGACCAGGCGACTCACTTCCACCGCGCGATCGACGACCTCGGGCGCGACCGGGCCGACACCGTCAGCCTGCTGACGGGCGATCCACGCGGCCGGGCCGGCCAGGTTGTCCGACAGCGTCAAAGGTTGCGGCGCGACGACGTTATCGGCGTCGATGTGCTGGTTGACCACCACGGTGACCCGTTGGAATGCAGCCGGGGTCTGCCACAGCCAGGTCAGGGCGTACCAGTCGGTGGCTCCGCCGTCGGATGCGGCGTCGGCGTCGGTGTGGGCGCTACGGGCACCCGCGGGCAGTTCGACGTCGACCGATGCGGGCTGGTAGTTCACCGGCTTCGACGCCGGGTACCACACGGCGTCCGAATAGTCTTGCAGGGCGGCGAGAGTGGGGGCCGACATGACATCCACAGCGGCGGCGGGCTGTCCCGCGCTGGCCGGAACTTTCACCCGGGTCAGTCTTGAGCCAGGTCCCAGGAAGCGGGTGATGAACTCGAAGTTGGTGGTGGGCCCCAGCACGCTGCGTTGGGTCCAGTCGGCGTTGACCAGCGGCGGCGCCGGTGGGCGATTCGAGGGCAGGTGGATGGACAGCAGCGCGACGGCGATGACGGCCAGTGCCACCAGTGACCTCACGGACAGTGGGTGGAAACCCACGGTGACTGCGCCGGTGCGGTGATTCCCGGTCCATTCGGTGAAATGGTAGAGACCGAATGCGGTGAGCGCGGGCGCAATACCGGCGACCACGATAATTGTCACCATCAGGCCGAACATCGGGGTCAACATGATGGCGGCGACGAGACCGATCACGAGGTAGAGCGCCGCGGCCACCAAGCGCCATCGCTGGCGCGTTCTGCCGCCCGCCATATAGACGGCATAGGTGCCGAATACCGTTCCGACTGCGACGGCGGCGATATCTGATCCGCCTAATGCGGAAGAGGCCAATAGATAGGGGACCGTGGTAGCGCAGATAAGTGCGAATAGCCACACCTGCCACATTCGCACCACGTGCCGCACGCTGAAGATGACCATGCCTGCGCACGCCACCCACACGAGTCCACCGACCAGCTCCAGCCGCCACATGCCCGCCAGGGTGGGAAAGCGGTTCGTGATCAGGGCGATCATCGTGAAACCTGCGACGCCGGTCAGTGCGGCGACGATCCAGTCTGATTCGTTGTCGCCCACCCCCCGCGGCGGAGTGCGGTAGCCGGTCGCGGCCGTCACGACCAATATCGGTGCCACCACGAGGAAAACGGCTCGCGATCCGTCGACTGAGTCGCTGATAACTCGAAAAAAGACGGCGCCGTAGGCGACGCAAAACAATGCGACCACCGCTGCAATCCGCCACCAGAACGCGAATCTGGAGTGGCCGGCCGCGCTTGATTCCACTTGGCGTTTGACAGTGCCGTATCCGCTACCGACCACATCGGTGAAAGCCATGCATACCCCTCGCAAGGAAGAACTCGACTGTGAGTCCGCATGCGCGCTCGTTGAAGGATGAGTGCGTGGAACTCCTGCGGGAGTGACATTAACGTGGAGAAAGGGGTATGGCAAATTAGCGCGGCCGTAAGGTAGTGACCTTTTTCCCTATATTCCGGTAATTTTATTGACTTCAGCAAATATCCGAGGTCAGAACGCTGCCATCGGTGGATGTCGTCTGGCCTGACAGCGCTATGTAGGGGAAGCTTGTCGGGTGCTCGACGGCTACAGCTCATCTGCCCGTGTCTACATCGCATCGCCGGAAGGGGACACCGGAAAATCCACGATCGCGCTGGGCATACTGCATCGGCTGGCTGCCACGGTAGCCAAGGTCGGGGTCTTCCGGCCCATTACCCGCGCCGGGTCGTCCCGGGATTACATTCTCGAACTTCTGCTGGACCACACCACCGCTGGACTGCCCTACGACCAGTGTGTTGGGGTGAGTTACCAGCGGCTGCACGAGGACCCCGATGCTGCCATCGCCGACATCGTCGATCGCTTCCATCACGTCGCCGACCAGTGCGACGCGGTGCTCATCGTCGGCAGTGACTACACCGATGTCGCCAGCCCCAGTGAGCTCAGCGTCAACGCGCGGATCGCGGTCAACCTCGGCGCGCCGGTAGTGCTCGCGATCCGGGCCCAGGGCCGCACGCCTGACGAGGTCGCCGCCGTCGTCGAGCTCTGCCTCGCCGAGCTGGGTGCCCAACACGCCCACACCGCGGCGGTGGTCGCCAACCGGTGCGGACCCGAACAGCTGACGGAGGTCGCCGACGCCCTGCGCCGGTTTGAGCCGAAGTCCTATGTCCTGCCCGAAGACGCCCTGTTGGTGGCACCGTCGGTTGCCGACCTGCAGTCGGCCGTCGGCGGCACGCTGATCAACGGTGACGAGGCGTTGCTCGGCCGCGAAGTACTCGATGTGCTGGTGGCCGGTATGACTGCCGAACACGTGCTGGAACGGCTCACCGAAGGTGTGGCCGTGGTGACGCCCGGTGACCGTTCCGATGTGGTGCTGGCCGTGCTGAGCGCCCACGCGGCGGAAGGGTTCCCGTCGTTGTCTGCGGTCATCCTCAACGGCGGACTCGAGTTGCACCGGTCGATCGCCGCCTTGGTGGACGGCCTGCGGCTACGACTGCCCATCGTCTCGACCGATCTCGGCACCTTCGAGACCGCCAGCGCGGTGGCCTCGGCGCGGGGCCGGGTGACCATCACCTCACAACGCAAGATCGACACCGCGATCGACCTGATGGACCGTTATGTGGATATCGAGGACCTGCTCGACCGTCTCGCGATCCCGATCCCGACGATCACGACGCCCCAGATGTTCGAATACCAGCTGCTGGAGCGGGCCCGCTCCGATCGCAAGCGGATCGTGCTGCCCGAAGGGGAGGATGACCGCATCCTCAAGGCCGCTGGACGGCTGCTTCAGCGCGGGGTCGCCGATCTGACGATTCTGGGCGACGAGGCCGAGGTGCGCGGGCGCGCGGCCGAACTCGGAGTCGACCTGGCCGACGCGGTCGTGCTCAATCCCCGCACCAGTGAGCTGTGCGACTCCTTCGCCGAGCAGTACGCCGAACTGCGCAAGAAGAAGGGCATCACCGTCGAGCAGGCCAGGGAGACCATCCACGACGTCTCCTACTTCGGCACCATGCTGGTGCACAACAACCTGGTGGACGGGATGGTCTCCGGCGCCACCCACACCACCGCGCATACGGTGCGGCCCGCCTTCGAGATCATTCGGACGATGCCCGATGTCTCGACAGTGTCGAGCATTTTCCTGATGTGCCTGGCCGACAAGGTGCTGGCCTACGGTGACTGCGCGATCGTCCCGGATCCGACCGCCGAGCAGTTGGCGGACATCGCGATCAGCAGCGCGCGCACCGCCGCCCAGTTCGGCATCGAACCTCGGGTGGCGATGTTGTCCTATTCCACCGGCAGTTCGGGCACGGGCGTCGATGTCGACAAGGTGCGCGCTGCCACTGAATTCGTGCGGCAGCGGGCCCCGGAGCTCCTGGTCGAAGGGCCCATCCAGTACGACGCCGCGGTCGAGCCGTCCGTCGCGGCCACCAAGATGCCGGACTCGCCGGTCGCAGGCCGGGCGACGGTACTGATCTTCCCCGACCTCAACACCGGCAACAACACCTATAAGGCTGTTCAGCGCAGCGCCAACGCGATCGCCATCGGACCGGTGCTGCAAGGCCTCAACAAACCGGTCAACGACCTGTCCCGCGGCGCGCTGGTGTCCGATATCGTCAACACCGTGGCCATCACCGCGATCCAGGCCCAGGGGCTATGACCACTGCAGGGGCTGCCCCCCGGACGGTGCTGGTGCTCAATTCGGGTTCCTCGTCGGTGAAGTTTCAACTGGTGGAACCGGATTCGGGCGTCTCCGTGGCCTCGGGCATCGTCGAGCGGATCGGTGAGGACACGTCGTCGGCCAAGCTGAAGATCGGCGACCAGGATTTGCACCGCGCCGGCGCCATCGCCGATCACGAGGCCGCGCTGCGCACCGTGTTCGAGTTGTTCGAGGAGGCGGGGGCACATCTGGATTCCCTCGGCCTGGTCGCGGTCGGGCACCGCGTGGTGCACGGGGGTCGGGCACTGTTCCGGCCGACGCGTGTCGACGACGCACTGATCGCGCGGTTGACCGAACTCGCTCCGCTGGCACCGCTGCACAACCCACCGGCCGTACTCGGGATCGAGGTGGCCTGCCGGATCCTGCCGGACATCCCGCAGATCGCCGTGTTCGACACCGCGTTCTTCCACGACCTGCCGGCGGCCTCGGCCACCTACGCGATCGACCGCGATATCGCCGACCAGTGGCAGATCCGCCGGTACGGTTTCCACGGGACGTCACATCGCTACATCAGCGAGCAGGCCGCGCAGTTTCTCGGGGTGCCGCTGGAAAACCTGAATCAGATTGTGCTGCATCTGGGTAACGGCGCGTCGGCGTCGGCGATCGTGGGCGGTCGGCCGGTCGACACGTCGATGGGGCTGACCCCGATGGAGGGTCTGGTGATGGGCACCCGTAGCGGTGACGTGGATCCCGGCATCGTCTTCTATCTCGCGCGCGCCGCACACATGAGTGTCGAGGACATCGAGTCGATGCTCAACCGCCGTTCCGGTGTGCTCGGCCTGGGCGGGGAAATCGACTTCCGGGAATTGCACCGCCAGATCACCGACGGTTCAGAGCAGGCCCGCCTTGCCTATGACGTCTACATCCACCGGCTGCGCAAGTACATCGGCGCCTACCTCGCGGTCCTAGGCAGTACCGATGTCATCACCTTCACCGCCGGTGTCGGCGAGAACGACGCCGCCGTGCGCCGTGACGCCCTGACCGGACTGGCGCCGTTGGGGATCGAGCTCGACGAACACCTCAACGACAGTCCGGCCCGTGGCGCGCGACTCATCTCCGCCGACAAGTCACCGATCACCGTGCTGGTCATTCCGACCAACGAGGAGCTGGCGATCGCGCGGGCCTGTTCCGAGGCGCTCGACGATGCAGGCGAGGAACGAGCCTGGGGCGAGAGGGGCGCCGCTAAGTGAGCCTGACTTGTCCGGAAGTGGTTTAGCCGCCATGCGTCTCACTCCGAGTGAACGTGATCGGCTGCTGATCTTCACCGCGGCGCAGCTCGCGCGCGAGCGCCGGGCACGTGGGCTGCGGCTCAACGTGCCGGAGGCGACGGCGCTGATCGCCGACACCATCTGCGAGGCGGCGCGCGACGGTGCCCGACTGGCGGATGCGATGGCCGCGGGCCGCGCGGCGCTGGGTGCGGAAGACGTGTTGCCGGGCGTGCCGGACATCGTCACCTCGGTCGACGTCGAGGCGGTGTTCGACGACGGCACCCGGCTGGTCGTCCTCACCGACCCGTTCGGCGGCGGTTCGCTGGGCCCGGATGCGCCGGGGGCGGCCTTGCCCGGGGACCTGCCGCTGCCCGAAGCTGTTGATGTGGTGATGATTTCGGTCACGAATACCTCGGCCGTCCCGATCAGCGTGACATCGCATTTCCATTTCTTCGAAGCCAATCCGCGGTTGTCGTTCGACCGGGCCACCGGCTATGGCCGGCGGGCCGCGATCCCGGCGGGGAGTTCGCTGCGGTTCGATCCCGGTGCGACGGCCGAGGTCGGCCTGACGCCGATCGGGGGCGCCCGGATCGCCATCGGGTTCGCCGGGCTGGTCGATGGTCCGCTGGATGCGCCGGGGGCGAAGGCGGAGGCATTGCGGCGGGCGCGGGAGTGTGGCTACCTGGATTCGGGGGACCAGTCGAGTCGACCGATGCCGCCGAGGCACGAGGCGGTTGAGGAGCGAGACAATGTGGAGCCGCGATGAGCTACGACGCACACGACTACATCTCGACCTACGGCCCCCGGACCGGTGACCGGGTTCGGCTGGCGGACACCGGCCTGATCGTCGAAGTCGAGGACGACTCATCCAAGCCCGGTGACGAATTCCTGGTCGGGTTCGGCAAAACCGCGCGCGATGGCCTGCATCTGCTGGGCGCCACGGTCCGGGAGACCTGCGATGTGGTGATCAGCAATGTGCTGGTGATCGATGCGATCCTGGGAATTCGCAAGGTGTCCATCGGGATTCGCGAGGGCCGAATCTCCGCAGTCGGGCGAGCCGGCAATCCGAACACTCTCGACGGCGTCGAGGTGGTCGTCGGGACGGGCACGACGATCGTGTCCGGGGAAGGGCTGATCGCGACGGCAGGCGCAGTGGACACCCATGTGCATCTGCTGTCCCCGCGCATCATGGAGGCCTCGCTGGCGTCCGGCGTCACGACAATCATCGGCCAGGAGTTCGGCCCCGTCTGGGGCGTCGGGGTGAACTCGCCCTGGGCGCTGCGCCATGCGTTCAACTCGTTCGACGCCTGGCCGGTCAACATCGGATTCCTCGGTCGTGGTTCATCTTCCGATGCAGGGCCGTTGGTCGAGGCGCTCGTCGAAGGCGGTGCCAGCGGTTTCAAGGTGCACGAAGACCTGGGTGCCCACACCCGCGCTCTCCACACCGCCCTGACGGTGGCCGACGAGTACGACGTTCAGGTCGCGCTGCACACCGACGGGCTCAACGAGTGCCTGTCGGTGGAGGACACGCTCGCGGTGCTCAGCGGTCGCACCATCCACGCGTATCACATCGAGGGGTGCGGCGGCGGCCACGTGCCGAACGTGCTGCGGCTGGCTGGTGAGCCGAATGTCATTGGTTCCTCCACGAATCCGACCCTCCCGTTCGGCCGTGATGCCACTGCGGAGCACTTCCACATGATCATGGCCTCGCATGGTCTCAAAGCCGATCTGCCCGGTGACACCGCGATGGCCCGTGACCGGATCAGAGCGGGCACGATGGGCGCCGAGGATGTTCTGCACGATCTCGGCGTCATCCCGATCACCTCCTCCGACGCCCAGGGGATGGGCCGCGCCGGCGAGACGGTGCGGCGGACGTTCGCAATGGCGGGCAAGATGAAGGCCGATCTGGGTGCGCTGGAGGGTGCCGGGCATGACCGCCACGACAACGACCGGGTTCGGCGCTATATCGCCAAGTTGACCATCAATCCCGCTATTGCGCATGGGCTTTCACATGAGATCGGCTCGTTGGAGCCGGGTAAGCTGGCCGATATCGTGTTG
The DNA here is from genome assembly GCF_025822605.1 of Mycolicibacterium komossense. Lineage (GTDB taxonomy): Bacteria > Actinomycetota > Actinomycetes > Mycobacteriales > Mycobacteriaceae > Mycobacterium > Mycobacterium komossense. The sequence goes on from NZ_JACKTY010000049.1 coordinate 170,804, forward strand.
TGGCGCCCCGAGCTTTTCGGTGCCAAGCCCGAGCTGGTACTCAAAGCCGGCTTCCCCGCGTACGGTGTCGTCGGTGATCCGAATGCGTCCATCGACCGAGCGCAGCCATTGGTCTACGGCCCGCTGTTCGGTGGGCACGGTGCGACACCGGCCGATCTGTCGGTGGCCTTCGTCAGCCAGGCCGCTGCCGGTGGCGGCACCGATGTGCTGACCACCCGCCGGCGCCGGGTGGGAGTGCGCGGCACCCGGGGGATCGGGCCGGCGCAGATGGTGCACAACAGCCGCACCGGCGCGGTACGGGTGGCTGCTGAGACCGGGCTGGTCACGCTTGACGACGCGCCGGTCGTCTCCGCGCCCGCGGATTCGGTGTCGCTGAGCCGACTGTACTTTCTCTGACGAGGGGGTCAGAACACTGACCAGCGGGCGAGTCGGGCGAACTCGTCGATGGCGGCGACCCCGCCTGCCGAGTTGCCGACGGCGTCCAGCGGCGGACTCCATACGCACACCGTGCCTTTGCCCGGCATGACCGCGAGGACACCGCCGCCGATGCCGCTCTTCGACGGCAGGCCGATGCGGTAGGCGATATCGCCCGCGGCGCCGTACATACCGGATGTCAGTAGGACCGCGTTCACGCGTCGCACCGAGGCCTCGTCCAGGATGGCGCTCGGGCCGCTTCGGTCGGCCAGGAACAGGGCCGCGGTGGCGAGAGTCTTCACGCTGGCGGTGATCGCGCACTGGGAGAAGTACTGCTGGAGGACTACGTCGATCGGGTTTTCGAGGTAGCCGTGCTCGGCGAGGACGTGGGCGATCGCCGAGTTGCGGTGGCCGGTCGAGCTCTCGGAACGGGCGACGTCGATGTCGGAGTCCACTGCCGCCCGCGCATCCGCATTACGCAGAAGGCCGATGGTGGACGCGACGGCATCACCGCTGTGGGTGATGAGGCGGTCGGTGACGACGATGGCACCGGAGTTGACGAACGGATTGGTCGGTCTGCCGTGGTTGCGTTCGAGGTCGGCGACCGAGCCGTAGCCGGAGGTCGTCGGGTCCCAGCCCACGTCGTTCCACGCCTCGCGGTCATGGCGCAGCAGCGCACACAGTGCGAACAGCTTGGACAGGCTTTGGATGGAAAAGGGATGGTCGCTGTCGCCGGTGTGCAGGAGGCTGCCGTCGACACCCGCGACTGCCATCGCAAACCCGGTGCTCGGGACCCCGGCCAACGCGGGGATGTGTCTGCACACGGCGCCGCTGTTGGCGGCGCGCCTGCCGTGCTCGGCGGCGGTGTGCAGATGTGCAGCGAGCAGCTCGACCGTCGACGTCGGCTGTGTACAAGTGCGCATGGCGTTCCTCCTGTCGCGCTTACGTTGTCGCACGCACTGGTCAAAGAATCAGTGATTAGACCTTTTGGGTCGAAGCTGTTAACAGAGTGTCACGTTTGATTGATTAGGTCTATAGGTCTTGTTTTTAGTTCTTTAAACGCTTACGCTCGCGGCACCTGTAACGCACATCACGTTGCCTGTAGGAAAGGAAGGCCTCCATGGCCGTTGAATCTGTACCCGCGGCATCTGCCGCGGTCGGCTCTGACGCGAGCCATTCGACACTCAAACGCGGGGCGATCGGCCTCGTCGGCGTGGTCTTCATGGTGGTGGCATTCTCGGCACCGATCACGGCGATGACGGGCAACCTGCCCGTCGCGGTGGGTTTCGGCAACGGCTTGGGTGCCCCCGCGGGCTTCATCATCGCCACTGTGGTCCTGGCGGTGTTCAGCGTCGGATTCGTCGCGCTGGCGCGGCACATCACCGCCGCAGGGGCTTTCTACACATTCGTTTCGCGCGGTTGGTCGAGAATCCCCGGTCTCGCGGCCGGCGTGATGTCGATGTTCACCTACATGACGATGGAAGCCGGGTTGATCGGTATCTTCGCCGCGTTCACGGATCAGGCGTTCAGCCAGCAGCTGGGCATCACCCTGCCGTGGGAGATCTATGCCGCGGTGTGTCTGGTGGTGATCGCGGTGCTGTCGCACTTCGACATCTCGGTAGCGGCCAAAGTTCTTGGTGTGGTGCTGGTTTGCGAGATCGGCATGCTCACCATCAGTGCGGTGGCGTCTTTGCTGCATCATCCCGATGGCATGAGCTTCGACTCGCTGAATCCGGTGTCAGCGCTGAGTACCAACGGGGTGGCCGGCGGCGTCGTCGGGCTGGGCCTGCTGATGGCATTCTGGTCGTGGGTCGGATTCGAGTCGACGGCGATCTACGGCGAGGAGTCCAAGGACCCCAAGAAGATCGTGCCGCGGGCCACGATGATCGCCGTCCTGGGCATCGGTGTGTTCTATACCTTCATCTCCTGGGGAGTCATCGTCGGCAACGGACCCGACAAGGCGGTGGAGTTGGCGTCGGGATCGGATCCGTTCGAGCTGCTCTACAGTCCGGCGCGCGAATTCCTGGGGCAGTGGGGGGTGACCACATTCGAGTGGCTGGTCCTCGGCGGCTCCTTCGCATGCGCACTCGCGATCCACAATTCGGCGGCGCGGTACCTGTTCGCGTTCGGTCGCGACGGGCTGCTGTGGCAGCGCCTCGGTGGCGCGCACCACCGGCACGCGTCGCCGTGGATCGCCTCGCTGACTCAGAGTGTGTTCGCCGGTGTGCTGCTGGTGATCTGTGCTGTCTCCGGCAGTGATCCCTACGCCGTGCTGTTCGTGTTGGTTGCGATCCTCGCCACACTGTGTCTACTGATCGTGCAGACTATGTCTTCGATTTCGACGATTGTGTATTTCCACGTCAAGAAGGAGCACCCCGAGACTGCGAGTTGGTGGCGAACCCTGCTGGCGCCCGCACTGGGCGGCGTTGGCATGGTGTATGTCATCTACCTGATGGTGTCGAACATGGCCGCCGCGGCGGGCACCGCCTCGGGCACGTTGTTCTTCAAGATGATCCCGTGGATCGTCGGATTGCTCTTCTTCGGATCGATGGCGGTGGCGGCGATTTGGCGCAAGGTCAGCCCGCAGCGCTACGCAAGGATCGGCAGCACGGTGTTCGACGATCGGCCCGAGGAGCTGCTTCCGGCGGATCAAGCGTGACAGACTGGTCGGGGGTTCGCGTCCTGGTCACCGGCGGTAGCCGGGGTATCGGGCTCGGAATCGCGGCGGGCTTCCTTGGCGCAGGTGCGTCGGTCGCGATCAGCGGCCGGCGCGCCGACTCCCTCGCCGAGGCCGCCGGGCGGCTCGGCTCGGTCGGCGGGCGATTGCACACCGTCGTCGCCGACATCGCCGAGCCGCAGTCCTGTGGACAGCTGGCGACCGAGGCCGAAGTCCTTCTCGGTGGGCTGGATGTTTTGTGCGCCAACGCCGGGATCTATCCCGAGTGTGCGCTGGACGATTTGGGTCCCGCCGACATCGCTTCGATCATGGCCACCAACGTCACCGGCACCATTCTGTCTGTGCAGGCCTGCCGTGCCGCGCTACGCAAATCTGGTCGCGGCCGGGTCGTGATCACCTCGTCGATCACCGGCCCGATCACCGGGTACCCGGGGTTGAGTCATTACGGCGCGAGTAAGGCTGCGCAACTGGGCTTCATGCGCAGTGCGGCGCTCGAGCTCGCGGGAGATCGCATCACCGTCAACGCCGTCTTGCCCGGCAGTATCGAATCGGAGGGACTGGAGGGACTGGGCGCGGCGGCGATTGCGAAGATGAAAGCCGCTGTCCCGCAGCACAGATTGGGTACCCCGGCCGATATCGCCGCCGCCACGATGTTTTTCGCCAGCGAGGAGGCCGGCTTCGTGACCGGTCAGGCGCTGGTGGTCGACGGCGGACAGACGCTGCCCGAGTTGCCCGACAGTGTGTGACGAGTCAGCGTTTGAGCCAGGCCGCGATGGTCTGGCGGGTGTCGTTGATGTGACTTTCCATCCTGCTGGCGGCCAACTCGGGATCGCGGTCCTCGATCGCCTGCAGAATCGACTCGTGAAAGTCGTTGGCGTTGGGCTCCAGTCGACCGAAGATCGCGCCGACCGGCAGCCACATCTGTCGTCGTGCATCGGCTACGGCGTCTAGCAGACGATCATTCTGCGCCGCCTGGGCGATCCCCATGTGAAAGGCCGTGTCCAACGTCTGGAACTCGATGGTGTGTTGCGCCGATTGCTCGGATAGGGCGACTTCCAGCGCACCGTCCATTCCGGCGAGCAACTTGTGCAGCGCGGCGAGTTCGGCGGTGCGGCGGCGTTGCGCAGCCAACCGGGTGGCTCCGGTCTCGACGATGATGCGGTAGTCGAAGGCGTCACGGATGGCCAGCTTGTTCCGGCGCAGTTCACGGCGCATCTCGGCGGCGTCGATCGGCGGAGCCTGCACGGTGAAACCGCCACCGCGGCCGCGGCGTACCGCGATCAGCCCCTCGCGTTCGAGCACCGCGACGGCAGCTCGAACGGTCGTGCGCGACACATCGAGCATCTCCGAGAGCTCCCGCTCGGTCGGCAACCGGTCGCCGGGCCGGAACTGGCCGAGCTCAAGCGCGCGACGCATCTGGTCGACCACAAGTTCATGGGCGGGAATCTGACGAACCGGACTCAACGCCCCAAACCCCGCAGCTGCCATGAGGAGCCCCTTTCTTTGCCAGCAGGTTACCGCACCGAGGTAGTCAAAAGTGGTTTTGTCCTGCTCTTTAGGCCTCAAGCCGAGGCAGGCCCGCGCAGTGCGTCCGGCGGTGGGGAGTTTTTAAAGAACTAAAAACTTGACCAATAGATCTTTATCTACGAAACTGGACTCAGTTCGTGATCCGCATCACCGGCGCAGAAGGGTTAAGACGTTGGGAAACAAAGTCATCGTGACCGGTGGGGCCGGTGTCATCGGCCAGGCGATCTGTCGCCGCCTGCTCCAGAGCGGTTACGTTCCGGTCGCCGCTGATCTCAAGCCGGCCATCGACGCTCTCGACCCGGCCGGAGCCGGTCTGCAGGGAACCTTGACGGTGCCGATGGACGTCACCGACCGGGACAGTGTCGACTCGGCGATCGGAGCTGTGGTCACCGCGCAGGAGAGCCTCTTTGGATTGGTCAATTGTGCAGGGATACTGCGTGATTCGTTCCTCGGAGAGCTTGACGAGGCGAAGCTCGAGCTGATGTTCCAGGTGAATATCGCCGGGCTGGCCCGAGTGACCGATGCGGTCGCGCCGTTGCTCACCGACGGCAGCGCGATCGTCAACGTGGGCAGCCTGACCGGGCATTTCGGTCGCTTCCGGGGCGCCTCGGTGTACGGCGCGACCAAGGCCGGTATCGCGGCCTACACCCGCTACGTGGCCGAGGAACTGGCGCCGCGCGGCATCCGGGTCAACAACGTCGCACCGGGTGTCATCCGGGCGCCGATGAGCCCGTCGATGGCGCGGGTGTCCGGCGGCGAAGAAATCAGCGCGAGCTATGCGATGCTCAAGCGGATCGGCGAGCCCGAAGAGGTCGCCGAGGTCGTGGAGTTCCTGCTCTCGCCGCGCGCATCGTTCGTCACCGCCCAGACGCTGCTGGTGGACGGAGGTGTGGTCGCATGGTGACCACCGCACCCACCGGTGCCGTCACGCCCGCCTTCACCTCGGTGGCCGAGGCAAACGCGGAATCGTTTGCGCGCCTGGATGATGCCGACCCGTGGGTCGTCGACGTCCAGCCGGCCCGCGAGGTGTTGCCGGGCTACCGGGACAATCTGGTCCTGACTTCAGGTGCCCCCATGTCGTGGCACGACTACACCGGTGGCCAGCGCGAGGCACTGATCGGCGGTGCGCTGTTCGAAGGCTTGGCCGACAACCGCGAGGAGGCGATCGCCCGCTTCGCCACCGGTGAGATCGAGGTCGGGGCGTGCCACGACTACTCCGCGGTGGGCTCGTTGGCCGGCATCTACACCGCCTCGATGCCCGTGTTCGTCGTGGAGAACCGGACCCACGGCAATCGCGGCTTCTGCAACTTCTACGAAGGCAAGGAACCACGGCGGCTGAACTACGGCTGCTACGACGAAGGTGTTCGCGACCGCCTGCTGCATGTCAACCGCGTGCTGGCCCCCGTTGTCGGTGAGGCGATCCGGCGCCGCGGCGGGATCGCGCTCAAACCACTGATCGCCCGAGCGCTGCGGATGGGTGACGAAGTCCACAGCCGCAACGCCGCTGCGTCGATTCTGTTCAACCGTGAGATCCTGCCTGCGGTCCTGGACATGGTCGACGAACGGGTCGACGGTGTGCGCGAGACGATGCTGCACCTGGCCGAGAACGACTACTTCTTCCTGCGTCTGTCGATGGCAGCCGCCAAGGCATCGGCTGATGCGATGGTCGTTCCCGGCTCGACCCTGGTCTCGGCGATGGCGTTCTCCTGCCGCGGCTTCGCCATCAAGCTCGCGGGGACCGGGGACACCTGGTTCGAGGGGCCACCGCCGATCCACGAAGGCAAGCTCTTTGCCGGCCACACCGAGAACGAGATCACCTGGATGGGCGGTGAGTCGCCGATCACCGAGACAATCGGCTTGGGCGGCTTTGCCCAAGCGTGCGCACTATCCCTGCAGGAATACCAGGGCGGTTCCCCGGAAGTGATGATCGAACGCAATCGTGAGATGTATGCCATCACTTATGGCGAGAGCACGACCTACCGGATTCCCCTATTCGGCTTTCGGGGGACCCCGACCGCTATCGACGCGCGCAAGGTCCTCGAGACCGGCGTACTGCCGGTGATGGATGTCGGGTTGGCCGGCCGCGACGGCGGTCAGATCGGTGCCGGCGTCATTCGGGCGCCGAGGGAGTGCTTCCTCGACGCACTGGCCGAGCACGCCCGCATTTTTGGCCGACGATGACCGACGCCTCGCCGACCAAGCAGTTGCCGCTGACATTCAGCGGTGGCGATGCTGTCGTCACCGGCGCGGCCTCCGGGATCGGTGCCGCGATCGCCCGCACGTTGATGGCGGCCGGCGTCCGTACGATCCGGCTCGACGTGCGGACGCCGGACGCCGACCCTGGTTATCCGGCCGCTCTGCAACTCTGCGTCGGTGCCGATGTTCGCGACCAGGATCTCTCCGAACGGCTGTCCCAGGCCGGTGTCGTGCCGGCCGACGTCTCCTACCTGGTCAACTGCGCGGGCATTCTGGACAACACGGGGTTCATCGGCGTCGACCAACAGGCCTGGATGCGGTGCCTGGAAATCAACCTCGTCGGGGCCTACAACGTCATGGACGTCCTCGGACCCGCACTGCGGCAAGCCCCGGCCGCGGCGATCGTCAATATCACCTCCATCGAGGCCGCCCGCGTCATCGCCCTTTCTGATCCTGATCCCACACCGCAGTACGCCGCTTCGAAAGCCGGGCTGCACATGCTGACGAAAACCTCGGCCCGTGCCCTCGCGGTCGACGGGGTCCGCGTCAACAGCGTCTCGCCCGGATTCGTGGCCACGCCCATGGCGGCAGCGCACGGCGATACCGCGCAGCTACCGCCCGCGCTCGCCGCCAGGGTTCCGGCGGGTCGGTTCGCAGCTCCCGCCGATATCGCCTACGCAGTCGCCTTCCTCCTGAGCGATCAAGCCGCCTACATCACCGGTACCGATCTGCGCGTCGACGGAGGGTTCGAACTCACATGACCTCTCGACAATCCGCCGGCCCTGTGGTCGCCTACGAGCCCTCGCTGGGGCGGGCGGCCCGGGTCGGTTCCTGGGAGCAGTTGGCCAAGGGCACCTTCCGTACCGCTGCCGAGCACCTGGCGATGGGGGACGGGGGCGCGGCCGCTGAACTGGTCGAGGTGGCGGTGCTGGAAGCCGACGAATTGCGCGATGTCTACGAGCGCTGGCCGGCGGCCACCGCCGATTGGCTACGGGAGCGAGGGGTGGCCGCCGAGCTGATCCTCGCCGAGACCACCTGGCTCACCACACTTATCGGCGAATCGGCAATGGCCGGTATCCACCGTGCCTGGCCCAAGTTCACCGCCGCCGTCGATACCGCGGCCACCGCGTGCCGGGTGGGAGAGGCAGACGCCGCCGAGGCGATCGAGAACGCGCGCGCGGTGTGGCAGGTAATCCACGACCGGGCGGTCGACCGGGTCTCGGGGATGATCGATGTCGCAGTGCGCCTGGCCGGGGAGGAACACCTCGGAGCGTTGTGGGACTACCTGATGGAGGACTGGTACGAGGCGCACGCGCGCCGGTACAGCCTTGAAAGCCAGCCGTGGCCGACCTCGGCGAATCAGCTCATGATCGCCATCGTCGACGGTTTTCACGCCCACCTGAGCGGGACCGGCAGGCAGGGCGACATCGAGATCGTCGAGGAACCCCAACGCATCGGCTTCCGTTTTGCGCCTTGCGGATCCGGAGGGCGCTCCCTTGATGTCCGCATCACCGACGGTGCCCCCCGGGCGGGTGCGCCCTTCGGCTTCGCGGTGACCACCGAGCCACACGACTGGGCTTGGAACACCGTCGGTATCTGCTCCTACTGTGTGCACTGCTGCCAACTCAACGAGGTCATGGCGATCGACCGGCTCGGATATCCGACCCGGGTCATCGACCCGCCGACCTGGACAGCCGACGCACCCGTGACGTCCTGCACGTGGTGGGTCTACCACGATCCCGCTGACATCCCCGACCGCGTCTATCGGCGCGTCGGGCGGGATCCGGCCCGCAGGCCGACCAGAGGAGGAGTGCATGATGGCTGAGTCCGTGGCGATGACACAGCTGGAAATCCCGGACTACGACCTGGGCATTCGTGGAAAAGTAGTGCGGACCAACAAGACCCGTCAGCCGACCAGCCTGGCGATGTGCACCATCGTCTATGGCCTTTCGATCGTCGACGAGGTCACCGACACCCCGTTCAGCAGTGCGGCCAACGGGTACCCGGACGCCAGGCTGATCCCCGACGAGTCCACCCGCGTCGCTTTGGGCTGGCGACCGGGTACCGACGCCGTCATCGCCGATCTGGTCGGCGCCGACGGAACACCGATCGAGATGTCACCTCGCAACACACTGCAACGACTGCTCACCGGATATGACGAGCTGGACCTGCAACCGGTGCTGGGCTTCGAATACGAGTTGTGGCTCTTTCAGGGTGCGCCCGGCGGTCCCGGCACTCGGCTGCCCTTCGGCACCACCGAAAATGCCTACAGTCTTACCAGATCAGCCGAAGTACACTCCCTGGCAACCGAATTCATCGACCGGATGGAGTCCGTCGGGATCACCGTCGAGATGTTCCACTCCGAGCTCGGCCCGGGCTTCTTCGAGTTCACCCTGGCGCCGGCACCCGCTCTCACCGCCACAGACCACGCGGTTCGGGCCCGTCAGTATCTGCGGGATCTCTGCGCCGAGCGTGGCCTGCACGCCAGCTTCATGGCCAAACCGTTTGCCGACAAGTCCGGCGCCGGTGGACACGTGCACTCGAGCCTGACTCGCGACGGTGTCAACGTCTTCTGCGATCAACCGCGGCAATTGTCGCCGGAGGGGCGGCATTACCTCGCGGGCCTGCTGGCCGGAATGGCTGACGTCACCCTGATGCTCAATCCCTACGTCAACTCCTACAAGCGTATCGATCCGGAGATGTTCACCCCGGGCAGCGCGGCGTGGGGCCACGACGACCGCAGCGCGGCGTGCCGAGTGATCCTGGGTGACATCGCGTCCGCGCGGGTGGAACACCGCCGCCCCGGTGCCGATGCCAGTCCCTATCTGGTCGCCGCCGCCGTGCTGGCCGCCGGCCTGCAGGGCCTGCGCGAGCAATTGCCGCTGTCGCCCTCGAGTGCCGACTGCGGTGCGCTACCGCCTGATCTGCGCTCTGCCGTCACGTCTTTCGAGTCTTCGGCCTGGCTTCCCGAACTTCTCGGCAAGCCATTCTGCTCGTCGTTCGCCGCGACCAGACGCGCCGAGGCGCACCGATACGAGCAGTGGCTGCGGCACACCGTCACCAGCTGGGAACTCTCACGTCATTTGGAGCACCAATGAACACTGAAACGACGTACCTGACTCTCGACGAATTCACCGAACTGGCCGACGCCGGCGAGATCAACACCGTGGTGTGCGCCACCCCGGATCCGTACGGGCGGTTGGTGGGTAAAAGGCTGACCATCCCCGCGTTTCGGTCGTTGGGCCTGTCCGGCAGCGGTATCAACGCCAGTAGTTTCATCTTCGCGGTCGACCTGGAGATGAACCCGCTGGACCTGCCGGTGTCCAATGCCGCCAACGGGTGGGCCGACATCCGGCTGGTCCCGGATCTGACCACCCTGCGGCGGGTGCCGTGGGAGCCGCACGTGGCGTTGGTGATCTGTGATGTCTACCAATCCGATTCGGACACCATGTTGTCCGTCGCGCCTCGCACCATCCTGCGTGAGCAGGTCGCCCGCGCCCGCGAGCAGCAGTTGTGTTTCAAGTTCGCCTCCGAACTGGAATTCTTCCTGGCAGCAACCCCGCCGCGGCAGGCATGGGAGCTCGGGTACCAGAACCTGAAGATGCTGTCGGACTATCGATCCGACTATCAGATGGTGCAGTCCAGCCGCGACGACTGGTTCATCGAGCAGATCCGCAACCAGATGCCGGGATTCGGGGTGTCTGTCGAGTCGTCCAAGCCGGAATGGGGACTGGGACAACAGGAGGTCACGCTCGATTACTGCGACACCCTGGAGATGGCGGACCGCCATGTGCTGTTCAAATACGGTGTCAAACAGCTGGCCCACGCGGCGGATCTGACCGTGACATTCATGGCCAAACCCAAGATCGACGAGGTGGGCTCGTCGTGTCACCTGCACGTCAGCATGTGGGCGCCCGACGAGGACACCAGCCTGTGCTGGTCGAAGGAGCCAGGCGGCGGGATGTCGGCAAAGTTCGGCTCGTTCGTCGCCGGCCAGCTGCGGCACGCTCGCGAAGTCGCTTTGATGTATGCGCCGACCATCAACTCCTACAAAAGATTTCAACCTGATCAGTTCGCCGGGACCGCCATCGCCGTGGGCGATGACAACCGGTCCTGTGCATTCCGGCTGGTCGGGCGCGGCCCGTCGTATCGCGTCGAGAATCGGATCCCCGGCGGCGACGTCAACCCGTATTACGCCTATGCGGCAACCATCGCCGCCGGTCTCGACGGGATCGAGCATCGACTGCCGACACCGGACATCTTCGACGGGAATGCCTGGACCGGCGACAACGTCACCTTGGTGCCGACGTCGATGCACGAGGCACTGCGACTGTTCGCCGAATGCAAGATGGCCCGCGCGGCCTTCGGTGAGGAAGTGTTCGACCACCTGCTGGCCTCGTCGCAGAGCGAGCTGAGCGCCTACGATTCGCACACCGTGACCGACTGGGAGTCCCGCCGCTACTACGAGCGTGTCTAGCTCAGCCCGACAACAACTTTCGATATCTGCACGCCATCAAGGAGATGCTCATGCCCATCGATCCCATCGCTCAGAAGATGCTCGACGACGCCAAGAAATCGGGGCGCCCGAACGCCCACCTGCTCCCCGTGGCGACCGCGCGCCAGAACTTCGAGGACGCCTTCGGCGCCCTGGTGAAGCCACCGATACATCGCGTCGTCGATGTCACCATCCCCACTCGTGACGGCCAGACGATCCCCGGACGGTTGTACCTGCCTGCGGAGCAGAGTGCGGTACTGCCACTGACCGTCTATTTCCACGGCGGCGGCTGGCTTCTGGGCAGCATCGAGTCCCACGACGTCGCGACCCGGCTGCTGGCCAACGCATCCGGTAGCGCGGTGCTGTCGGTGGGATACCGTCGTGGACCCGAATCCCGATTCCCGACCGCGGTGGACGACGCCGTCGACGCCCTGACGTGGGCCGCTGATCCGGCGTCGGGCCTGGACATCGATCACAGCCACGTGGCGGTCGCGGGGGACAGCGCCGGTGGCAACCTGGCCGCGGCGATCGCGCTGCACGCCCGCGACACCGGCACCCCTGCGCTACGGCACCAACTGCTGATCTATCCGGTGACGACCACCGATCTGGGGCGCGGACTGGATCCCGCCTACGACGGGGTGATGCTCGAACGTGACGAATTGCAATGGCACCAGGCCAATTACCTGGCCGACCCCGGACAGGCCGGCGATCCCCGGGTCAACGTTCTCGACGCCGATCTGGCCGGATTGCCCGAGACCACGATCATCCTGGCCGAATGTGATCCCATCCGGCCCCAGGGCGAGCTGTATGCCGCCGCCCTCGAGGCGGCCGGGGTGTCCGTCCGCGTTCATCTGACGCCTGGCCTGGTGCACGGCTTCTTCGGGCTCGACGAGGTGTTCCCGACCGCGACGGGGGCCATGACGTTTGCCGGCCAGCAGCTCGCGCAGGCCCTCGGTTCGGTGCACCGGTGACCCGCAGCGCGCTGGTCACGGGTGCAGGCGGCGGGATCGGGCTGGCGACCGCCACCCGGCTCGCGAGCGACGGAATCCACGTCACGGCCACCGATGTCAAACCGCGTCCAGCCGATCTTCCCCGCGACGTCGACTACGTGACATTCGACATGATCGCCGGGTCGCCCGCCGAACTGCTCGGAGCCCTCCCCGGGCCGACGTTGGACTATCTGGTGAACGCCGCCGGTCTGGCCCTGTTCGACCGGGACGGATCCGTCCTCGACACCGAGGAAGCCGTCTGGGATGCCACACTCGGGGTCAACCTGCACGGGCTGAGACACCTGACGGCAGCGGCTGTGCCGATGCTGCGGGCCGGGCAGGGCAGGAGCGTCGTCAACGTTGCGAGCACTGCCGGAGTGCGAGGCATGGACTCGCCACTGGACGCCTACCAGGTCAGCAAGGCCGCGGTCGTGTCGTTATCCAGAAGCCTGGCACTGCAATTGGGGCCGGAGGGCATTCGGGTCAACACCGTGTGCCCCGGCGCCATCCTCACCCCGATGATCGAGCCGTTGTACGCGGACAACCCAGGGCGGCGCACCGACATGGAGCAACGCACCCCACTGCGTCGGCTCGGCACGCCTGCGGACATCGCCAACGCCATCGCGTTTCTGCTCTCCGATCAGGCGTCGTTCATCACCGCCACCGACCTGATCGTCGACGGCGGCTGGATCGCCCAGATCAAGTAGCAAGCCGCCACATCACAAGCTCTACCACCTATTGACACCCCGATTTATGGTCTAAATACTGAACCTATAGTTATTTAGATCCGCCCCGTAGGCCCGAATGTTTCGAGGAGAGACCCCGATGGACGCACACGCACAATCGACGCCCCGCGTGGCGGTCATCGGCGCCGGCTTCAGCGGAATCGCTGCCGCAGTTGCGCTGCGCCGGAAAGGTATCGAAGACTTCGTCATCTTCGAGCAGGCGCCGGGACTCGGTGGCACCTGGTGGCACAACCGCTATCCTGGTGCCGAAGTGGACCTCGAGTCACACATCTATTCGTTCTCCTTCGAGCGCCACGACTGGACCAGGACCCACGCCGACTGGCGGGAGTTGCTCGGCTATCTCGAGGGGGTGGCCGACAAATGGGACCTGCGCCGCCGGATCCGATTCAACGAGAACGTCACGGACGTGTCGTGGTCCGATAGCGACCACACGTACACCGTGACCACCGCGGCGGGTGGCGATCACGGCGTCTTCACCGCAGTGATCAGCGCGGTCGGCTTCCTCAACATCCCCTTGCTACCGCCATTCGCGCGCGAGTCCAACGACTTCCACGGCGCGATATGCCACACCTCGCGGTGGATCGAGGGTCTCGACATGACCGGCAAGTCCGTCGCCGTCGTCGGGACCGGATCGTCGGCGGTGCAGATCGTGTCGGAGGCGGAGCGGGTGGCCGCCGACGTCACCATCTTCCAGCTGGAGCCGAACTGGTTGCTGCCCAAAGAAAGCCGAGCCTTCACTGCACGTGAGCGTCGCCTGAACCGGAACCGGCTGGTGTATGGCTGGCGGCGTCTGAAGCTCTACGCCGACTACGACCGGCGACAGCTGCGGTCCGGGCACGCCCGGATCGGGGGGCGAAGTAACAAGCTCCGCCACGCGAAGTCGCGCGAATTCCTCCAGCGGGAACTGGCAGGCCGTCCCGACCTGATCGAGCTCGTCACGCCCAAGTTCGCGTTCGAAGGCAGGCGGACCGTACTCAGCGACACCTACTACGCCGCGTTGCGCAGCCCGAAAGTCACCTTGGTCCCGCACGGCGTGAAAGGTCTGACCCGGACGGGCGCGGTCGATGCCAACGGTGACGAGCACAACTTTGACATCATCGTGTTGGCAACGGGTTTCGACGCCGCCAACTACCTGGGTAACTACCGGGTTCACGGGCAGAACGGAGCCGAACTGCACGAGAGCTGGCAGGGCGAGCCGGAAGCATTCCTGGGAATGATGGTTCCCGGATTTCCGAATTTCTTCATCATGTACGGCCCCAACACCAACTCGGTACCGTTGGTGGCGTTCTACGAGGCCCAGGCCGACTTTGCCGCCGGTCTGATCACGCGGGCGGCGAGGGAAGGTAAGACGGTCATCGACGTCCGGCGTTCGGCGTTCGTCATCTACAACGACTGGCTCCAGGCCCTGCTGGCGAAGACGGTGTGGTCCACCGCCAACAGCTACTTTCGCGCGGGAACCGGAAAAATCGTGTCGCAGTGGCCGTTGGGCGCCACCCCCTACATCCTGGCCACCAAGCTGTTGCGCCGGATTGCAATCCGGCTCTCCTGAATCGGTCCACGTCTGAAAGAACTCGATTGCCCGTGAAGCCCGTCATCGCAGTGACCCTCAACGCTCAAGAACTCCCAGGCCTGGTGCACTGGCGTCAGATGTTCGCCGGGTTGCAGCAGTATGGAGCGGTTGCGCTCGGAGTCGACTGTGGTTGCGGGCCGCAGCGCATGTCGCAGCTGCTCGCCCACGTCGACGGGCTGCTGATCAGCGGTGGCGGCGATATCGATCCGGCTTTGTACGGAGGGGACCGCCGAGATCCCGAGATCGGTGGGGTGAATGTCGTCCGGGACGGGAATGAGGTCGCGGCGTTCGAATCCGCCTGGCGTCGACGCATTCCCACCCTGGCCATCTGTCGGGGCGCCCAGCTGGTCAACGCCGTCCGCGGAGGAACTCTCTTTGCGGACCTGG
The DNA here is from genome assembly GCF_025822605.1 of Mycolicibacterium komossense. Taxonomy (GTDB): domain Bacteria; phylum Actinomycetota; class Actinomycetes; order Mycobacteriales; family Mycobacteriaceae; genus Mycobacterium; species Mycobacterium komossense. Next base: position 185,805 of record NZ_JACKTY010000049.1, read on the forward strand.
CCCGCGACCGGCCCTCGGCAACGCAACATCGACGTACCGAGGAGGAGCTGCTGACCGTGGCCCATCAGGTCACCGTCGCCGCCGACACCCGGCTGGCGACCTGGCTGAACCACCGGGGTGCGATGGATGTCAACAGTCAGCACCACCAAGGTATCCGGGACCTCGCGCCTGGGTTCGTGGCCACCGCGCTGAGCGACGACGGTCTCGTCGAGGCCTTCGAAGCACCCGATAACCCCGTTACCGCGATCCAGTGGCATCCCGAGATCGACTGGAGCAACAGTGAGATGTCCCGGCGTCTGCTGCGCGGCTTCATCGAATCGTGTGAGCAGAGCGAAAACTCGGACCACCGGCAACTGCTCACCACGAGTTGTTGATCGCAGGGGGTCAGAACGTCGACATCGGCCGGACGGTATTGGCCATGTCCACCAATGCATATCGGTGTGCCTGAGAGGGCGCAACGCGGGCCAGCGCCCGTAACGCCGCCTCCACTCCGAGCTGTAGACCGTGTGCAGTGAACGGGAAACCGAGGATGTGGTTGGCGCTGGCCTCGTGATCGGTGATCCAGTCCATCGCGGTACCGAGCACCAGGGCCCGCAGCTGAAGCACGCGGGGTTCGGTATCCGGGAGAGCTTCGACGCGGCGTGCGGCGTCGCGCAGCTGCTGCTCGGTGACCTCGTTGATCGACCGGCCCGACAACAATGTCACCGCACTGGTCAACCGGGCGGTAGTGAAATGCCGTGAGGTGGGCGGCACCTGGTCCAGGGTCTTGACGGCCGCTTCGCGTTCACCGTCGACGGACTGGGCGCGCGCCAACCCGAATCCGGCCGAGATGACGCCGTTGTCGGTACCCCACACCGTCCGGTAGAAGCGCTCTTCGTCGGCCGAGCCGGCCAGCTCGGCGGTGGCGGCCAAGGCCAGCTTCGGTGCGGGCTCACCCGGTAGCGTATCGAGTACCTCGGTGAAATGCTTTGTCGCCGAGTCGTAGTCGGCGGTCAGCAGCTCGGAGACCGCGCGGAACCAGACCAGCCGCCAGCGCCAGCCGACGCGGTCGCTCAGTTCGTCGAGCTTGCGGGTGGCCTTGGCCACATCGCCGAGATCGAGCAGCGCGCGGACTTCCATCAGCGGCAGCTCCACCGACTCCGTCAGGTCGATCCCCTCGGAGTCCAACGCGCCGTGGCGCGCAGCGCGCAGTGAATCCAGGGTCTGCACAGGCTGACTGAGCACGTTGGCGCTCAAGATGGTGGCTCCGACGTCGGCAGGGTCCACCAGGGGAACCGGCAGGGCGGTGACGATCTCGGCCGCGGTCAGTTTCTCCGAGTGTGGCTGCCCGTCCAGGTAGACGTCGGTGTGTGCCACCAGCAGGTCGACGCCGAACGTCGACCGCGACGGGCTGAACACCGTCGACAGACCGGGGCGGGGGAAGCCACTGTCGGTGGCCACCACCTCGCGCAGGACTCCGAGGAGCTGCCCGGACATCTCGTCGGCGCTGGCGAACCGGCGTCGCGGGTCGGGGTCGATGGCGCGGCGCAGCAACCTGCCGAAGCTGTCGTAGGTGGCCAGGACGGGATCATCATCGGGCAGGCCGTCGACATAGCGGCCCTTGCGGGTGCGCAGCGCCAGGGTCATGGCGGCCAGGGTGCGGCCCACGGTGTAGATGTCGGTGGCGATCGTCGGTCCGGTCCGGACGATCTCCGGGGCCTGGTAACCCGGTGTGCCGTACAGGTATCCGAACGAATTGATCCGCGATACCGCGCCGAGGTCGATCAGCTTGAGCTGCTCCTCGGTCAGCATGATGTTCTCGGGCTTGAGGTCGTTGTAGCAGAGCCCCAGCGAATGCAGATAGCCCAGCGCAGGCAGGATTTCGAGCATGTAGGCGATCGCCTGCGCGACCGGCAGCCGCTTGCCCTTCTCCTGCTTGAGTGAGGTGCCGCCGACGTACTCCATTACGATGTAGCCCACCGGCTCACCGTGGCTGTCCGGATGCTCGACGAAGTTGAAGATCTTGACGATCGACGGGTGCACGACCTCGGCCAGGAACTGCCGCTCAGCCATGGCGATCGCCTGGGCTTCGGCGTCACCGGCGTGGACGAGACCCTTGAGCACCACCGGTCGCTCATTGACGTTGTGGTCGACCGCCAGATACACCCAACCCAGACCGCCGTGCGCCACACAGCCTTTGATCTCGTACTGGTCGGCGACCATATCGCCCGGCCCCAGCTGCGGCAGGAACGAGTACGCACTGCCGCAGTGCGGGCACCAGCCTTCGCTGAGCGCCTTGCCGTCGGTACTGGACCGCCCGACGGGGCGCCCACAGTTCCAGCAGAACCGTTTCGACTCGGCGACAACCGGATTCGTCATCAGGGCGGCCAGCGGGTCGATCTCGGGGACCCGGGGGATCTCGACCAGGCCGCCGCCGAGCCGTCGGGTCGGGGAGATGGCCCGGGTTACCGTCGTCGAGTGGTTGTGCGGTTCGGTGCCCGCGCTGGAGATGTAGGACGCTTCGGAATCGTCGAAATTCGGCCGGAAGATCGCCTGGGTGGCCATCGGTCGAATCGTCGACGCCGAGTCGAACATGAACTCGGCGGGCTGCGTACCAGGGTCTTCCTCGTCGCCGCCAGCGCCGGTGTCTGAGTCGGTGTCCACGTCGAGATCGCCTTCGGATTCGCCCATCAGCCCGTCCCCTAGTCCACGTACCGTGGGCTCGGTGGTGCCGGTGCCGGTCCCAGCACCGTCAACCATTTGCGGTACAACGTGTTCCACGTGCCGTCCCGGCGGATGCGCTCCAGGGTGGCGTTGACGAACCGGACCAGGCCGGTGTTGTCCAGGTTGATACCGATCCCATACGGCTCCTGGTTCAGGCTGGGGCCGACGATGTGTAGATAAGGGTCCTGGGCGACCAGGCCGGCCAGAATCGCATCGTCGGTGGACACGGCGTCGACCTGGCGCTGCTGCAACGCCACCAAGCAGTCGGCCCAGGTCACCACCGAGACGATGATCGGCGGGGGGGTGATCTGCTGGATCCGCTTGAGCGAGGTGGTGCCCCTGGCCACGCAGACCCGCTTACCGGACAGGTCGGAGGCTTGGGTGATCGACGAATCGCGTGGCGCCAGGATCCGTTGGTAGGCGGTCAGATACACCGTCGAGAAGTTCACCAGCTGGCGGCGTTCACAGGTGATGCTCATCGTTTTGACCACGATATCGACCTGGTTGTTCTGCAGCGCGGTGACCCGGTCAGCCGACGACAGGATGCGGTACTCGACCTGAGACGGGGTGCCGAAGATGTCGCGGGCCACCTCACCGGCGATGTCCACGTCGAAGCCGGTGATCTCGCCGGTGATCGGGTCCCGGAAACTGAACAGGTTGCTGCCGATATCGAGCCCGACGATCAACCGGCCGCGGTTGCGGATGTTGGTGACGGCCTCGTCCGCCTGCGCTTTGGTGGGGAACGGTCGAAGGCTGGCGGTCCGGTTGCAGTCGTCCGCATCGGGGTCGAGCGGCGAAGCGACCTGTGGTGGCATCTCCTCCATCCCCTCGGGCGTGGGCGGTGTGATCGTCACGCTCGGCTCGGACCCCACCGACTGCGGCTGGCCGCAGCCCGTCAGCGCCAACCCCAGCAGGGTCAAAACGGCGAGAATCTTCCTGGCGTTCATCGGTACTCGCTCATGCGGGGCCACAGCCCGAGCGCCACCGCCACCGCGGCGCCGAGGCTCAACACGACGCCGCCGACCGTCGTCCCCGACAGCACCCGGCGCGCGTTGATGATGTCATTGCGCAGCTGCGTTCGACTCTCCTGGATACCGCTGGTCAACGCGGCCTCGAGCTTGTCGAAAGCCGGCGTCGAATCGTCCTCGCCAGTGCCGAGGGCGACCTGGGTGGCAGCCTGATAGTTGCCGACCGCGATATAGGCGTTGATTCGTTCGTCGGCGGATCGCCACTTCGTCAACAGGGTGTCGGCGTTCTTCAGATCCGAGGTGTCGATGGCGTCGCTGCGCTCGAGATAGGCGGCCAGCTGCTGCTGCATGGTGTCGATGCGCTGGTAATAGGACTGCTTGCGGACATCCTCGTCACCGCGCCGGATCAGCGACAGGGTCTCGTCGGCGCGGGCCTGCTGGGCGGTGATCGCCAGCGTCGTCACGGTCTTGAGTGATTCGGCCGCGGTATCTTTCGCACTGCGGCTGCCGGCCGTCGAGATGGCCAGCGCCGTTCCCACCCAGATCACCATGATCATGATGGCCAGACCGCCGGCGATCAGACCGATGTTCACCCGGCGCCTGGTCCGTCGCGCCAGCCAGCGGTGCGCGAACGCGCCGAACACGATCGTCGTCGCGATCACCAGGATCACGGGGGTGGGAATGCGCGTCGACGCCGTGGTTTCCTCGTCCACTCGTTTCGAGGTCTCCTCGTAGAGCCGTTGCGCGTCGGGCAGGATTTTGTCCTGCATCAGCGACGACGCCTCCGACAGATACGACGAACCGACGGGGTTCCCGGCCCGGTTGTTCGTCCGCGCGGTCTCGACCAGCCCCGTGTAGATGGCCAACTCGGAATTGATCCGACCCAGCAGCTCCTGCATCGGCTCATCGGTCAGACCGCTAGATGCCCTGGTCAGTGCCACTGCGGCATCGGTGATGGCCTGCTCGTAGCGCTGCCGGACCGGTCTTGGTTCGGCCCCGGCGATGAAGGCGGTGGCGGCGGCGGCGTCGGCCACCGACAACGTCGTGTACAGCTGGCCGGCGGCGAACGCCAATGGTTCGGTGTGGTTGAGCACGGTGGTCAGCGCCTGCTGGCGGTGATCGATGGTGGTCGACGTGGCGAAAGCACTCGAGGCGCCGAGTGCCGCGAGAATCAACCCGATCGCCAGGATCCGCCCCGGCGTGGTCCAGATGAACCACCAACGGGGATGGGCCGGTACGGCGGGCGACCGGGACGCCAGCGGCTCGGTCGACGGGTGCGCCAACTCAACCGTCACCTGTGCGGACCTGCCTTCTGTCGTCCCGCTCTCGATTCGGAGTCGCTCGTCCCCGAACCTCTAGAAAACTGTATAAGCGAATTCTAAGAGGTTCTCTGTGACAGGTGGGGCAGGATCGGACAACTCCGCTCGCGAGCGATGTCGGCGAGGACACGCGAGGTTGCAGTCAGCCGCTTATTCTGGGTCCGTGCGCGGCGACGGAGACGGGTGGGTGTTGTCCGACAACGGTGCGCACTACTGGGGCCGCCACGGCGCGGCGGGCCTATTGCTTCGGGCGCCGCGGCCCGACGGGTCCCGGGCGATCCTGCTGCAACACCGCGCCGCATGGAGCCATCAGGGCGGCACGTGGGGGCTACCCGGCGGCGCGAGGGACAGCCACGAAACCGTCGAACAGGCGGCCGTCCGAGAAGCGCACGAGGAAGCGGGTCTCTCGGCCCACCAACTGACGGTCCGCACCAGCGTGGTGACGGCCGAGGTGCACGGCACCGGCGGGCCGGCCTGGACCTACACCACCGTCATCGCCGACGTGCCGACGCAGGTCGACACCGTGCCGAACCGAGAGAGCTCGGAGCTGCGCTGGGTGGCCGAGGACGAGGTCACCGAGCTGCCGCTGCATCCCGGATTCGCCGCCAGCTGGCAGCGCCTGCGCGAGGTCGCCGCAGCTATTCCGCTGCAGGCAGGGCTGCAGCCAGACGCCTAGCGGCAGCCTGCGGATCCTCCGCGCCGGTGATCGCCCGGACCACCACCACGCGGGTGGCGCCGGCTGCGAGTACCTCGGGTAACCGCTGCTCGTCGATACCGCCGATGGCGAACCACGGTTTCTGTGGATTCAGGGCGGCGACGGCCCTGACCAGGTCCAGACCGGGTGCGACGCGGCCCGGCTTCGTCGGCGTCGGCCAGCACGGTCCGACACAGAAGTAGTCGACGGCCTCGGTGATGGCACGCCTGGCTTGGGTTTCGTCGTGGGAGGAGCGACCGATGACCGGGCGGGCGCCGACGATATCGCGCGCCACCTGCAGCGGAAGGTCGTCCTGGCCGAGATGCAGGACATCCGCACCCGCGGCGCGGGCGATATCAGCGCGGTCGTTGACCGCGAACAGCGCGCCGTGGCGGTGCGCGGCGTCCCTCAGGACCTCCAGTGCCTCGAGTTCCTGACGGGCTTCCAACGGGCCGAACCGCTGCTCACCGGCCGAGCCTTTGTCGCGCAGCTGGATGATGTCGACGCCGCCGGCCAACGCCGCCTCGGCGAACTCGGCGAGGTCGCCGCGTTCGCGCCGGGCATCGGTGCAGAGGTAGAGCCTGGCCGTGAGGAGCCGGTCCAACGGGAGAGGATCATGCACTCCGCGAGGGTAATGTAGGCACCGCTCGGACGACGATGCGGCGAGGAACGAGCCGCTGAGGAGTCGGGGCAAATCGAAGACAGACAGCACGGGAGCCCCATGGCGGGGCTGAGAGTGGGCGGCGCAAGCCCTTACCGTCACACCTGATCCGGATCATGCCGGCGAAGGGAGCGCAGCAGATGCACTCACCACACGGATCGGTCGCCGTCATCGGTGGCGGCGTGATCGGGCTGTCCGTTGCCCGCCGGGCGGTCCAGGCCGGCTGGTCGGTGCGCGTACACCGCTCCGGTGAACCGGGTGCATCGTGGGTGGCCGGCGGCATGCTCGCGCCGCACAGCGAAGGGTGGCCAGGGGAAGAGGAGCTGTTGCGGATCGGCCTGGAGTCGCTGGCCCTGTGGCGGGCCGAGGGCACCGGCAGTTACCGCGACGGCTTGCCGCCTGAGGTGGTCACCGCCCGCGAATCGCTGGTGGTCGCCGTCGACCGGGCCGATGCGGCCGATCTGCGCACCGTCGGGGACTGGCTGGCGGCACAGGGGCAGCCGGTGAAGCCGACGTCGACCGCTCGGGACATCGAACCCCTTCTGGCCCAAGGTATCCGGCACGGTTTCGTGGCGCAGACCGAACTCGCGGTGGACAACCGGGCCGTGGTCGACGCGTTGACCTCCGAGTGCACCCGGCTCGGCGTCGAGTGGGCGGGCCCGGTCCGTGAGTTGGCCGAGGTGTCGGCGGATACGACGGTGATCGCCAACGGTATCGACGCACCCCAACTGTGGCCGGGACTGCCGGTCCGCCCGGTCAAGGGTGAGGTGTTGCGGCTGCGGTGGCGCAAGGGCTGTATGCCGGTGCCGCGCAGGGTGCTCAGAGCCAGGGTGCATGGTCGGCAGGTGTACCTGGTGCCGCGCGCCGACGGCGTCGTGGTGGGTGCGACGCAGTACGAACACGGCCGCGACACCGCGCCGACGGTGGCCGGGGTGCGCGAACTGCTCGAGGATGCGTGCGCGGTGCTGCCCGCGCTGGGGGAGTACGAACTCGCCGAATCCGCCGCCGGGCTGCGGCCCATGACGCCGGACGGCATGCCATTGGTCGGCAGGCTCGACGATCGGACGCTGGTGGCCGCGGGCCATGGCCGGTCCGGTTTCCTGCTCGCGCCGTGGACGGCCGAGCGGATCCTGGCGGAGCTGATGACGATCCACACGCACGAGGGAGTGCCGGTATGAAAGTGATCGTCAACGACGAAGAGATGCAGATCGACGACCAGAGCACGGTCACCAGCCTGCTGGAGCGGCTCGGCATCCCCGACAAGGGCATCGCGGTGGCTGTCGACTGGTCGGTGTTGCCCCGATCGGATTGGTACCGAACGCTTTCCGATGGCGCCCGGATCGAGGTCGTGACGGCGGTGCAGGGTGGCTGACTCGCGTTTGACAATCGCCGATCGCTCCTTCGGCTCGCGGCTGATCCTGGGCACCGGCGGGGCGGCCAACCTGTCGGTACTCGAGGAGGCGCTCATCGCTTCCGGTACCGAGCTGACCACCGTCGCGATGCGCCGCGTCGACGCCGAAGGCGGCACCGGTGTGCTCGAGCTGTTGAACCGGCTCGACATCACCCCGCTGCCGAATACCGCCGGCTGCCGCGGGGCCGCCGAGGCGGTGCTCACCGCTCAGCTCGGCCGTGAAGCGCTTCAGACCAACTGGGTCAAACTCGAAGTGATCGCCGACGAACGCACCCTGTTGCCTGATGCCGTCGAACTGGTCCGCGCCGCAGAACAATTGGTCGACGACGGATTCGTGGTGCTGCCCTACACCACCGATGACCCGGTATTGGCCCGCCGGCTGGAAGACATCGGTTGCGCCGCAGTGATGCCGCTGGGGTCGCCGATCGGCACCGGCCTGGGTATCGCCAACCCGCACAACATCGAGATGATCACCGAGGCGGCGGGCGTCCCGGTGGTGCTCGATGCCGGGATCGGCACCGCCAGTGACGCCGCACTGGCCATGGAACTGGGTTGCGCCGCAGTGCTGCTCGCCACCGCGGTGACGCGTGCCGCCGACCCACCGACGATGGCGGCGGCAATGGCGTCCGCGGTCACCGCCGGATACCTCGCCCGCCAGGCCGGCCGCATCCCCAAGCGGTTCTGGGCGCAGGCCTCCAGCCCGGCGCCGTCCTGGTGAAGGGCCGCTATGTCGCGCTGGGCAGTTCGATGGCCGCGGGGCCGGGAATCCCACCGAGAGTGGCCGGTTCGCCGTTTCGGGCCGCCCGCTCGGCACGCAATTATCCGCATCTGATCGCGCGGGTGCTCGAGCTGGATCTCGTCGATGTCACCTACTCGGGTGCGACGACCCTCAACCTCCTGGACGAACCGCAGAACGGCACACCGCCGCAGATCGACACACTCGACGGGACGGAGTCCCTGGTCACCATCACCATCGGCGGTAATGACGTCGGGTATGTGCCCGCGCTGATGGCCGCGGCGCTGCCGCGTGCGGTGCGCCGACTCCCGTTGGTGGGCCCCAGAATCCGGTCCGCGCTCGACCCGGTCGCCCGTGATCAGGCGCTGAGCCTGGTCGGGGATGCGCTGAGCACCGTCGGCAACGAGGTCCGCCGCCGGGCCCCGCTGGCGCGGGTGGTATTCGTCGACTACCTGACGCTGTTGCCGCCGGCCGATACGCCGGCGCCACCGCTGACCGCCGAGGAAGCCGACCTCGGTCGCCACATCGCGGACGAATTGGCAGAGATCACCGCCTCGGTGGCAGCTGAAACCGGTTGTGAGATCGCCCGCGCCAGCCGGGCCAGTCGCGACCACCACGCCTGGTCGACGGAGCCGTGGGCAGAAGGCGCGGGGAGCGCCGTGGCGGCGCTGCTCAATCGGGGGCCCGCGCCGTTTCATCCCAACGCGGCCGGGATGCGGGCTGTTGCAGACCTGGTGGTCGAGCTGCTCAGGCCAGATCAATGAGTTTGCGAACCGAATTGAGGTTGCGGCCGGTGCCCTGCACGCCCAGTGCTCGTGCGATGGCCTTCGCGTTCAGATCGGAGCGGCCCGCGCCGTTGTCGTAACGGATGTGCAGGTCCGCACCGATCACCGCGAACTCGTCGCCCCCGAAGTCCATGGCATGAAAATCTTTGGCGGCCTTGGTAGCTGGTTTGCCTGTCAGGAAGTACACGTAGGAGAAGCGATCCTCGACGACCTCGAACGGATGTCTGTCCAGCGCCGACTGCAGCTGTGCGGGCGTGCGGCTGATGACCTCGCGGAAGAACCCGTACGTCTCTTTGATCGCGGCTTCGAGTGCGCGGTCGAAGTCCGCGGGCCGGCCCGGGGGCGTGCACAGCAGGTTGCCCGAGGCGATATACGTCGACACGTCCCCGGCGCCCAGCTCGGTCGCCAGGGCGCGCAATTCGGCCATCGGGAGCTTCGCCCCGCCTACGTTCACGGCTCTGATGAACACCACTCGCCTCGCCATGGTCTCAGTGTCGCCGCTTGGGCCGACGGACACCACCGCCTTGGTGGCGGTGGCGTCCGCCGGTCACTCGTCGGGATCCGACTCGGTGGGCGCGCCGGTGTCGCGGACCGACAGTGTGACGCGCGAACCGTACGGGACCGCCTGGATCAGCTTCAGCTGAGCCAGCGCCGGATACGCGTCCAGCATGCGACCGGCGTTGGCCAGCGCACGCAGTGCCGCGGTCTCTGCCCGAGCCGCTTCCAGCCGAGCGGCGCCGCGCGCCTTCGCGGTGACCAGTTCCATTGCTGCCGAACGGATCTCGCTCGAGACGATGACGTCCTTGACGAATACCTCCCGGACCTCGATACCGTTGCGCGCACCGGCTGCCTGGGCGGCGGCCAGCAATGCGGCCCCGTCGATCCGGTCGTTGCGCCGCATCACATCCTCGACGGTGGCACCGGAAACGTGGTCGCGCAGGGCAATCTGCACGGCCAGGTACACCGCCGACACCGGGTCGGCGGCGTTCTCGGTGAACGTCACCGGGTCGGTCACGGCGACCCGTAGCGCGGCGGTCACCCGCAGCGCCACCGCGTCGGCGGTCAGCACCTCCTGCGGTGACAGCGCGAACAGCCGCTCACGCATCTCGACGAACGCCGTCGTCACCTCGCCGAACAGTCGGTGCCTGCCCGGAGGGAGGACGCGCTCGACCTTGCCGTCGCGGTACACCAGCGCGCACTGGCCGACCTGCACGGTCAGCCGGGTAAACATGGACATCGTCGTTCTTCTCCTTCCGGATTGGGTAGCGGTACCAGGGATGCCGCCGCCGGGGCACGCGCACCGGCGGGGTGTCACGCATCCGGACGAGCACGCGCACACCGCAAAGCCGGTGAACAGCCAATCCCGGGGGCGGTATCTGTTGGTAGTGAGGACTCGAACCTCAGGGTCGTCAGACCTTTGCCATCGGTTCCGGGGCAATGCACAGAAGTGATCACGGTAACCCGCTGCACCTGTTTCCCGTGTGGAACCGGAGACAGGATGCCAGTGCGGCAAAGGTCTCCGCAATCGATTTATGCCCTGATGGTTAAGGTGGGCACAATGCGGCGCACAACACTGGCCAAAGTCGGCATCCTCACCGTGGTGAGCATCCTCGCCGCCTGCGACAAGGCGGCACCGACTCAGTCGACGGCGTCGTCCACTGCGGTGGCGCCCGAGGCCGGCAGGTACGCCGATTCCCTGCGCCAACAGGTCACCACCGACGCGATGATGACGCACCTGCAGAAGTTGCAGGACATCGCCAACGCCAACAACGGCACCCGCGCGGTCGGTACGCCCGGTTTCGATGCCAGCGTTGACTACGTGGCAGGTGAGCTGCGCGCCAAGGGATTCGACGTGCAAACCCCGCAATTCGACGTCAAGGTCTTCGAATCCGATCCCGGGACGGTCACCCTCGACGGCACGGCATTCGTCGCTCGTGCCCTGGAGTACAGCCTGGGCACACCGGCCGATGGCGTGACCGCGCCCCTGGTGCCGGCGCGGGTGGACGACACCCCCGGCTGTTCGCCCTCGGATTACGACGGCTTGCCGGTCACGGGGGCGGCGGTGCTGGTCGACCGCGGGGTCTGTCCGTTCTCGCAGAAGCTGGATGCGGCGACGCAGCGCGGTGCGGTGGCGCTGATCGTCGCCGACAACGTCGACGAAAAGGTCATGGGCGGCACCCTTGGCGAGACCACCGCCGTCAAGATCCCGACGGTCAGCGTGACCAAAGCCGATGGCGCACAGCTACGGGCGAAACCGGGGACCGTCACTCTCAGAATCAATGCCAACGTCCGAAATATTGCTGCGCGCAACGTGATCGCGCAGACCAAGACAGGATCCGCGGATAACGTCGTGATGGCTGGTGCTCATCTCGACAGTGTCCCCGAGGGGCCGGGAATCAACGACAACGGCTCGGGAGTGGCGGCTGTGCTGGAAACCGCGCTGCAGATGGGTGCCTCACCACAGGTGCAGAACGCGGTGCGGTTCGGGTTCTGGGGCGCCGAGGAACTCGGCACGGTTGGCTCCGAGAAGTACATCGAATCCCTGAACGAGGACCAGCTCCGCGATATCGCGCTCTACCTGAACTTCGACATGCTGGCCTCGCCGAATCCGGGCTATTTCACCTACGACGGTGATCAGTCGATGGCACCGCGGCGCGGCGCGCCCGCCACGCGGGTCCCCGAGGGGGCCGCGGGGATAGAACGGACGTTGGTCGCCTACCTGAAGGCGGCGGGAAAGCCGGCGCAGGACACCTCCTTCGACGGGCGTTCCGACTACGACGGTTTCACCAAGGCCGGGATTCCGTCGGGCGGGCTGTTCGCCGGCGCCGAGGAAGACATGACCGCCGATCAGGCCGAACTGTGGGGCGGCACCGCCGGGAAGCCGTTCGATCCGAACTACCACCAGGCCACCGACACGATCGAACACATCGACAAAACCGCCCTCGGTATCCAGGGTTCCGGGGTCGGGTATGCGGTGGGGCTCTACGCGCAGGATCTCGGTGGCCGTAATGGCATCCCGGTGCGGGAGGACCGAACCCGACACATCGTGACAGCGTCGCAACCGTGACCTTGCAGCAGGGCGGTTCGTCGGCCGTCCGCTGTGCGCGCAGCTAGCCTGTTCGCGTGAGGCGGCATCGGCTAGCGGCGGTATTTTTCCTGATGGTTCTGCTCGCGGCGTGCTCGTCACGCCCGACGGAGCAGCCGGCTCCTGAGCCGGTCCGGGCACATGACCTGGCGTCGAAGGTGACCATCGACGGGATGGTCACGCACCTGCAGAAGCTGCAGGAGATCGCCGACGCCAACGGTGGTACCCGCGACGACGGCACGCCGGGCTTCGCAGCCAGCGTCGACTATATCGTCAAAGCATTGCGGGACAAGGGCTTCGATGTTCAGACACCGGAGTTCGCCCGCCTGCAGACCGTCACGCCGGGGAAGCCCGCACTGACGGTGGGTGGGCGCAACTATCAGGTCGATCAGGCGTCGCTCTTACTGCAGACGCCGATCGGCGGGCTCACCGGTGCGGTGCTCAAACCGACGAAGCCGGCGGGCTGCTCGGCCGCCGACTACGGAACGGCCGCGCCGCCCAGGGGTGGGATTGCCGTGGTCGACGACACCGGCTGCTCGATCGTCGACAAGCAGAATGCTGCCGTTGCCAAGGGGGCGGCTGCGCTGGTGGTGGTCAGCGCGGGCGGCCGAAATGGCAGTCCGGCAGGACTTTTCGTGCGGGGCTATTACGAGAATCTCAAGATCCCGGTGGCTGTGGCCGGCAATGACACCGGTGCGGTGCTGCGTCGGGCGAGCTCGCCGGTGAAGCTCGTCCTCGATACCAAGACCGTCAAAGTGCTGTCGCGAAACGTGTTGGCCCAGACCAAGACCGGCTCCACCAAGAATGTGGTGATGGTCGGCGCGCACCTGGACAGCGGGTTCAGCGGGCCGGGTATCAACGACAACGAGTCCGGTGTCGCCGCGGAGTTGGAGACCGCGCTGCAGCTCGGGCCGTCGCCGAACGTGACCAACGCGGTGCGGTTCGCCTTCTGGGGTGCCGAGGAGAAGGGGATCGGTGGATCGCTCGATTACGTATTCGGACTCAACCGCGACGAGCTCAACGAGATCGCGCTCTACCTCAACTTCGACATGCTCGGTTCGCCCAACGCCGGGTACTTCACCTACGACGGCGATCAGTCCGGTCCGGCCAGTCCCGATGTCAGCGCGGACGAAGTCCCGATCGGTTCCGCCGGAGTGGAGCGCACGCTGGCCGGTTACCTGAATCTGGCGGGTAAGCGGCCGGCCGACATGCCGCTGGTGGCCGGGGTGGACTACAGCCCGTTTCTGACCGCCGGGGTGCCGATCGGCGGGATGACGTCGGGTGCGGCGCAGCTGAAGACCAACGCCCAGGCTCGACTGTGGGGCGGTCGGCCCGCTGTGCCGTTCGACCCGAACTACCGCACCCCTCGGGACACCCTGGCGGCGCTGAACCGCGATGCCCTCTCGGTGATGGGTGCGGGGGTGGCGTTCGCCGTAGGGACATACGCGGCTTCCATCGAGGGCGTAAACGGGGTGCCCGCGTTCGAACTTCGGCACCGCGCCGCGATGGGGCCGTAGTCAGGTCGGCCGGTACGACGAGTTATCCACAGTTGGAGTTTCATCCACAATAGGGGCGTCCGACCTGGGCATAGAACACGTGTTCGAATAGCTTTGGGGCATGGATTCGGTGTCGGTTCGTGAGCAGGCGAGTGCTGCTCTGGATGCGGTGGAGGCTGCGTATGCGGTGCTGGCCGACACGTCCACCGATGGGGTGGGGGCGCAGTTCCGGATGGAGATGGCGGTCCGGTTGGAAGCGGTGGCGCGGCGTCATCTGAGTTTGTCGTATCGGATGGTGGGGGAGATCTGTGATCCGTCGGACGGGCCGGCACGGCGTGGGGTGAAGGCCCGGTTGGCGCGGGAGTTGCGGGTTAATCGCTCGGAGGTGGATCGGCGGGCCAGGTTGGCGGCGCGGCTTCGGGGGCGCCGGGTCGGTTTGGGCGCGGAGGTGACGGAGCCGGAGCTGCCGCGGCTGGCCAAGGCGGTGCGTGAGGGTTTGGTGGGGGAGTCGCATATCAGTGAGGTGTGCAAAGCCCTGGATGCGCTACCGAGGTGGGTGTCACCGGTCCAGAAGAAATGGGCCGAGCGGCAACTCGTCCAGCACGCTGTGGTTCAGGATCCGGCGTTTGTGGCCGTGGTGGGGAAGGCGGTCAATGACCGCATCAATCCTGACGGTGTCTTCGATGAGCGCGACCGCCAAGCCCAGCGCGACCTGAGGCTGGGGCCGCAGGGCCCGGACGGGATGAGCAAGATCTCGGGCAGGTTGACCCCGGAGGCGCGGGCTTATGTCGAAGCCGTCCAGGCCGCGGTCCGGCCCGGCCACCACCTCCCCGGCGCGGAGCAGAGTGTGGTTGATGCGGCGACGGATTCCCGGTCGGCGGGGCAGCGCTCCCATGATGGGTTGGTGTGGGGGCTGCGGACCGCGCTGGAGTCGGGCAGTCTGGGGCAGCATCGGGGGATTGCGGTGACGGTGATCGCGACGACCACGGTGGCGGATCTGGAGCAGGCAGCGCACGCGATGGTCGACCCTGAGGTGCCGATGCCGCCGCCGGCGACGACGGGGGGCGGGTCACAACTGCCGATGCGGGATCTGATCGCGATGGCCGCGCGGGGTTCACGGCATTATTTGGCGGTATTCGATGGGCATTCGAACCGGCCACTGTATCTGGGCCGATCGCAGCGGATCGCGACGGCCGATCAGCGGGTCATCTGTTATGCCCGCGATCGCGGGTGCACCCGCCCGGGGTGCACCGTGCCGGGGTATCAGTGCGAGGTTCACCACGCGCCGGGCTGGCACCTCGACGGCGCGACTGACGCCGACAAGATGTTCTTCGCGTGTGGCCCGGACAACCACGCCGAAGCCGTTGGCGACTACACCACCACTGTCACCGACGAAGGTCGCCTCGGCTGGAGTGAGGGCACCGGCCCACCCCGGATCAATCGGGTCCACCACCGCGAAGAGCTTCTGGGAGAAGACGACCCATGACGGCGTCAGGTACCGGCGTGCTTGGTCCACGTCACGGAATAGCGCCAGAGCAGGTGCCTGCGGAATCGAGATCCAGGCAGCTTCTCGGCGGTGATGCGGCGCATCTCGGCGTAGCTCGGTGCGGTCTGCACCGTCGGCGACGGGTGCTCCCAGTAGGTTCTGTTTCGCAGATAGGCCTTGTGCGCCACCGCACCGGCGATATCGAAGGGTGCATCGCGAAGCGGTGTGCCGCCGGCGAGACCGAGGATGGCTATTACTCCGCCAGGTCGCAGCAGTCGGCGCATTCGAGCCAGGGCGGCAGGCGCGTCCAAGTGGTGCAGCGTGGCAATCGAGGTGATGACGTCGAAAGAGTCGTCCTCGAACGGATAGGTCAGGAAGTCTGCGAGCAGATACTCGGGGGTGGGACCTCCGGTTTGTGCGATGGCCTGGTCGATGCTGGCTTGGTGGGTGTCGATACCCAGCACTGCCGGTATGGATCGAGCCAGTTCACGGGCGAACATGCCTTCGCCGCAGCCGACGTCGAGCGCCGATTGTGCCTGTGCGGGAAGCGCATCCAACAGTCGCGAATGGTAGTGGATGTTGTGGTTCCAGCGCCTGTCCGGGACTTGAGGGTCGTACCTCATCTCTCAGTATCAACCGACGTCGCTATCGAGGGGGGCGGTTGGACGCGGTGGATCCGTGACGGCACCCCCACGCAGGACGCCGAGCAGACGCATGCCGTGGTAGACGACCAATGCGGCTATCGAACCCAGCGCGATACCGGTGAAGGTGAGACTGCCGATCTGCCAGCCGAAGTCAGCGATACCGATGATCAGCGCGATCGCTGCCGTCATCTGATTGATGGGCAGGGAGAAGTCGACATGATTCGTGAGCCAGATCCGGACACCCAGCACGCCGACCAGCCCGTACAACACGATCGTCGCACCGCCGAGCACGCCCGACGGGATGGCTGAGATGGTGGCACCGACCTTGGGGCACAACGACAATGCGATCGCGACAGCACCGGCGATCCAGTAGGCGGCCGTCGAGTAGACGCGGGTTGCAGCCATCACGCCGATGTTCTCGGCGTAGGTGGTGGTCGCCGAGCCGCCGCCGAAACCGGCCAGCACGGTGGCCACGCCATCGGCGGCCAAGGCCCGACCGGTCACCGGATCCAGGTCGGTGTCGGTCATCTGGCCGACCGATTTCACGTGACCGATGTTCTCGGCGACCAGGGCGATGACGGCGGGCAGAAACATCGGCAGCACCGACAGCGTGAAGGTCGGGGTCTGGAATTCCGGTAGGCCCAGCCAGCTCGCCGCTGCGATCGCCGACGTGTCGACCTCGCCCAGCACCAGTGCCAGCAGGTAGCCGAGCACCACCGCGATGAAGATCGCCAGCCTGCCGACGATGCCGCGGAAGAACGCCAAGGCGCCGACCAGGAGGACCAGGGTCACGACTCCGACGACGGGGCCCTTCTCGAAGTTGGCCTTGGCTGCGGGGGCCAGGTTGAACCCGATCAGCGCGACGATCGCCCCGGTCACGATCGGAGGCAGGATCAGGTCGATCCACCGGGTGCCGACCAGGTGGACCGTCACGCCGATGAGGATCAACACGAGTCCGACGGCTACCAGGCCCGCCAGCGCGCTGCCCGCCCCGTTCGAGGCCACCGCGGCCGTCACGGGTGCGATCACCGAAAAGCTGGACCCCAGGTAACTGGGTAGCCGGTTGCCGGTGATGATCAGGAACAGCAGCGTGCCGATGCCGGAGAACAACAGGGTGGTGGCAGGCGGAAATCCGGTCAGCACCGGCACCAGGAAGGTCGCCCCGAACATCGCCACCACATGCTGGGCGCCGATCCCGATCGTCCTCGGCCAGCTCAGCCGCTCGTCGGGCGCGACGACGAAGTCGACGTCGGATCTCGATTCGACCGGTTTCCAGCGCAGCGGCATCATGGCACTCGACTGAACACCATCGGCGCGGGAAACGCATCGCGAACCGAAGATGGCTGGGGCGTGTCTCCGCTTTCAGCCCAGCTCGGCCAGCCGCGGCACCACCTCGTCGCCGAGTCGCTGTGTGTAGCCCACCGGGTCCGGGTTGCCCGGGTACGGGCCCACGTTGACCAGATCGAACCCGAGGGCGGCGAACTTCTCGGCAGTGCGCAAGAAGGTATCGCCGTCGAAGGGGTCAATGAACAAGCCGGCGGTCTTGCGGATTTCTGCAGGGTCGCGGCCGACGTCATCGCAGTGCCGGTTCAGCACGTCGATCTTGTGTGCGGCCACCTCGGCGTCCATGGTGGTGGTGTTCCAGACGTCGGCGTACTGAGCAACCAGGCGAAGGGTCTTCTTCTCGCCATCCCCGCCGATCAGCACCGGGGGTCGCCGGATCGGCTGCGGCACGCAAATGGTCTCCGCCAATTGGTAGTGCTGGCCCTGGTAAGGCCCGTCGTTCTCACTCCACATCTGCCCACAGATCTGCAGCGTCTCCTCGAGCATCTCGAAGCGATCGCGCACCGGGGGATAGGGCACGCCCAATGCCAGGTGCTCCCGTTCGTACCAGGCCGCACCGATACCGAACATCGACCGTCCGCCGGACAGAACGTCAAGTGTCGTCACGGTTTTCGCGAGAATGCCGGGATGGCGGTACGTGACGCCGGTGACGAGCATCGTCAACGTGATGGTCTCCGTCTTCCCGGCCACAAAGCCCAACGAGGTGTAGCCCTCGAGGAACGGGTCCTCGGCCCGGCCCACCGCTTCCATCTGGAAGAAGTGGTCGGCCAAGGTGAACATGGTCGCGCCGGATTGTTCCGCGGCCTGCGCTGTCCCCGCCAGGGTGGGGGCGAGCTTCGCGGGATCGCCGGGCAGAAAGTCGATGAAGTGAACGCCCAGTTCCATATCGGTTGTGCTCCTTGCTAATCGGTGACGCGCTCCAATAAGTGGAGCGCATCTAGGATGACCCCGCGCTCGGCTTCGCTGAACTGATCCTGCATGGCGCTGACCAGCCATTCCTCGCGAACCTGGCGATCGTTCTGTGCTCGCCGACGACCTTCTGCGGTCAAGGCGATCAGCTGGCGGCGCCCGTCATCGGGGTCTGGTGTGCGGTGGATCAACGCCTGCCGGTCGAGCCCGACCAGCGTGGCAGCCATGGACTGCGGGCGTACCCGCTCTGCGCCGGCGAGCTGACTCGTCGATGCAGACCCGTCCTTGAACAGCCGTAGCAGCACCGCGGTCTGGGACGGGGTGAGGTCCTCATCGGTTCCGAGTTCCTTGAGTCTTCGGCGCAGTCGGGAGAACATCACCCGCAGTTCGCGGGCCGCCCGCACCGAGGAATCGCTGACCTTGTGCACCCTTGCCACCCTAAACTAGACAGTTCAAACTGTCCAGTTTTAACTGTCTAATTGGGGATCAGGAGGGCGGGGTCCAGGCCAGATAGATCGCGGAGCCGACGGCCAATACGGCGATGCCGGTGACGACTGCCGCGGTCGGGAGCGAGAACGCCAGCACAAGACACCCCACCAGGCCGGCCGCCGGGAGCACACCACGCCTCAGAGTCCACGCCGAACAGTTCGCGATCGCGTAGTACGCAAGCACGCCGAACGACGAAAAGCCGATCGCCCCACGCAGATCGACCGTTGCGGCGAGCGCCGCGACGACGATCCCGACCGCGATCTCAGCCTGCCGGGGTACGCCCTCGTGGACCCGGGCGAGGGGTCGCGGCAGATGCCGGTCGCGCGCCATCGCCAGCGTCGTGCGAGAGACTCCGAGGATCAGTGACAGCAGCGCTCCCAGCGCCGCCAGCGCCGCCCCGACGGTGACGACCGGAACCAGCCAGGTCAGTCCGGCGGCCCGCACGGCTGCGGTCAGCGGCGCGGCGGCTGCCGCCAGCCCGGCACTTCCGAGCGCCGCGAGCAGGGCCACGGCGACGGCGAGGTAGACCACAAGGGTGATGCCCAGTGCCAACGGGATGGCCCTGGGGATGGTGCGCGCGGGGTCACGCACCTCCTCGCCGAGAGTCGCGATCCGGGCGTAGCCGGCGAAGGCGAAAAACAACAGGCCCGCCGCCTGCAGGACCCCAGCCACCGTCGCGTCGCTGCCGAGGCCGAGTCGCGCGACATCGGCAGCCCCGGAAGTGGCGATCCCCACCACCGCCGCTGCCAGCACGGCGAGGACGGCGGTGACGACAACCCGCGTCACCAGTGCCGATCGCTGAACTCCACAACAATTCAGTACGGTCAGCGCGACCACTGCGCCCACCGCCGCCGCATGCGCCTGGCCAGGCCACACATAAACACCGACGGTCAGTGCCATCGCCGCGCAGGATGCGGTCTTGCCGACGACGAAACTCCACCCGGCGAGATATCCCCAGAACGGGCCGAGACGCTCGCGCCCGTAGACGTAGGTGCCACCGGACTCGGGGTAGCGGGCGGCCAGTCGCGCCGAGGACATCGCATTGCAATAGGCGACTACCGCCGCTAGGGCGAGCCCGATCAACAGGGCCGGCCCGCCTGCCGCGGCCGCAGGCGCGAACGCAGCGAAAACCCCAGCCCCGATCATTGATCCGAGGCCGATCGCAACGGCGTCGACGGGGCCGAGTCGCCGCGCCAGGGGAGCGCTCATCCCCATACTGATAGCACGCTCAGATGATCAGTGAGTGACACCGACCGCCGCGACCGGATGGTCGTCGAATTCGTCGCCCGTCAGTTAGGTGGCGTTGCGAACGATGTTGCCGCCGAGATAGGCAACATAGCCGATCGCACCGATGACCGCGGCCTTGCGGGCCTTCGGCACGGCCAGCCCGAGCCCGATGGCGGTCTCGAGGCTTCCGTTGATGCGAATGTGCTGGTCGGTGTTTCGCGGGAACGCCTGCTTGGTGATCCCCTCGAAGAGGTCCGGCTTGGCGAAATGCGCCAGCCCGGTCCCGGCGAGCACGAGGCCGCCGATCTGGACCAGGCGGGAATTGCGCTTGGCGGTGGGGACGGCGGTGGCAGCAGCGGCGGTCATCGAAAAGCCTTTCGGGTCAGGAGATCTGGTAGTCGCTGAATGGGAAGTCCGACGCTTCCCGCACGGCTTCCTTGGTCGACGTCGGCCGCAGCAGTGACGGCTCACCGCTGGGGTTGTAATAGTACGAACGTGAGGTGGCGCAGTTGCCGATGGTCCACAGGGAGTCGCCGAGCAGCTCGGTCATCCGATCCAGATACCGGGCGTTGGCCTCTTCGGTCACCTCGAAGGTCGTCGCGCCGCGGCGCTTGACCTCCGTGAAAAGCCGGTCCATCAACCGCATCTGGTATTCCATCGTGTTGAAGAAGTTCAACCCGAGGAAAGCGTACGGGCTGGCGAGGCTCAGGAAATTCGGGAAGTAGGGCATCGACACACCCTGGTAGGCCTGGAACCTGGTGTCGCGCCACCACTTTCCAAGGTTGCGGCCCTGCCTGCCGATCACCTCGATGGCCGGGAAGTTCGCCTCCCACAGGTCGAAACCGGTGGCCAGCACCAGGGTGTCGATCTCGGTCTTGGTGCCGTCTGAGTTGACGATGCCGTCGGCCTGGACGTGGTCGATACCCTCGGACTGCAGGTGCACGTTCGGTTTGGTGAAGGCGCGGTAGTAGCCGTTGGAGAACGTCGGCCGCTTGCAGCCGAAGTCGTAGTCCGGAGTCAGCCTGTCCCGCAGTTCTTTATCGCGGATAGACGCGAACCGGTGCATCTTCGCCAGGTCCGCGGCAGCGATGTTGAGCCGCCGGAAGGTGCGGTGTCTGATCACCGCGGTGCTGATCATCGCCTCGTAGATGGTGTCGGTCACCGCGCGGATCGCACGTTGTGCCAGCGGCACCCGTGCGAACAGTCGCTTGGCGCGCTCCGAGAACCGGATATCGATCTTCGGCACCACCCAGATTGCCGTCCGCTGGTAGACGGTCAACTCGGCGGCTGACTTGGCCAAGACCGGAATCAGCTGGACTGCGGTGGCGCCGGTGCCGATGATCGCGACGCGCTTACCGTCGGCGCGGTAGTTGTCGTCCCAGTCGGTGGTGTGGATGACCTTGCCGGCGAAATCGTCGATCCCGGCAATGTCAGGGACCTTGGGCTGCGACAGGAATCCGGTGGCGGTGATCAGGTAACGGGTGCTCAGCGTCTCACCGCCGGCGAGGGTGACCCGCCACAGCTTGGCGTCCTCGTCCCAGCGGGCACTCTCGACGACCGTGTTGTAGCGGATGTGGCGGCGTACGTCGTACTTGTCCGCGACGTCACCGGCGTACTGCTTGATCTCGGCGCCGGTGGAGAACAGCCGCGACCAGTTGGGGTTCGGCTCGAAGAAGTAGGAGTAGGTGGTGGTGGGGACATCGACAGCCAGGCCGGGATAGTGGTTGACGTGCCACGTGCCACCGAGATCGTCCTCACGGTCGAGGATGACGAAGTTCTCGATCTTGAGGCGTTTGAGTTGGATCGCCGCTCCGATGCCGCCGAACCCGGCGCCGACGATCAGCGCATCGAAGGCGGCCGAATGCTCCGCTGTCATGTAGCGACCGTACCTTACCGACCGGTAAGGATTAATGCCGCCTCAACTGCGAGTTTGGGCACGTCGATGGTCTTGGAACCCAGGTCGTGACGCGCCCCGGTAACCTCGACGATCCTCGTCGGGCCGGTGACCAGCGCGGCCGCCCGCGCCAGCTCGTCGATGGTGCCGAACGGGTCTGCGGTGCCGTGGGTGAACACCGTCGGGATCGCGATATCGGTGAGGTGTTCGGTCCTGGCGCGTTCCGGCTTGCCCGGCGGATGCAGTGGGTAGGAGAACAGTGTCAACGTGGTCAGGTCCGCGCTCTGAGCGGCCGCCACCATCGAGGTCATCCGACCGCCGTAGGAGTGGCCGCCGGCGATCACCGGACCGGGTGTCAGCGAGTGGGCCCACTCGATCGCCTCGACGATCCCCTGCTGATCGGAGGCCGCCGAGTTCGACGGTGGACCCTTGGGGCGACGCCGGCGATAGGGCAGGTTGTAGCGCACCGCCAGCCAGCCGCGTCCCGCCCACTCGTCGCAGAGCCGGATCAGTAACGGCGACTCCCGGCTGCCGCCGGCGCCGTGGGTGAGCAGCACCACGCCGGTCGGCTCCCCGTCGGGTTCATGCGCCACGCCCGCGATGTCGGACAGACCGTCGAGGTCGCCGCGACTCACTGCGTCAGCCTGAACAATGCCGACACCGGACCATGACCACGGCCCAGGGGATAGGCCGCCCGGATGCATTCGGTGACCCAGGATTTCGCGAACGCCACCGCATCGGGAACCGAGTAGCCGTGTGCGAGTGCGCATGCTGTCGCCGCGGCGAGGGTGTCACCGGCGCCGTGGTCATGGCCGGTATCGACGCGGGGACCGTCGAACTCGTAGAAATCGGTGCCGTCGTATAACAGGTCCGGGCTCATCGTCGACGACCGCAGATGTCCGCCCTTGACCAGTACCCACTGCGGTCCCAGTGCGTGCAGGGCCCGCGCGGCGTCGCGTTGCGACTGTGCGTCGACGACATCGATATCCACCAGCAGCCGCACCTCGTCGAGGTTGGGTGTCACCAGCGTTGCCAGCGGAAACAGTTGGCTGCGAATCGAATTCAGTGCGGAAGGATGCAGCAGCGGGTCGCCGTGCATGGACGCGCAGACGGGATCGACGACCAATGGGACGGTGCCCGCGAGCCCCTCCGCGCGCCAGGTCTCGGTCACGGTCGCGATGATCTCCGCCGAGGCCAGCATGCCGGTCTTGGCGGCCTGGATGCCGATATCGGAGGTGACCGCGCTGATCTGTCCGGCGACCACGTCGAGTGGGATCTCGTGGAAAGCCTTGACGCCCAGGGAGTTCTGCACCGTCACAGCGGTCACGGCAACGCAGCCGTGCAGGCCAAGCATCGCGAACGTGCGCAGATCGGCCTGGATGCCCGCGCCGCCGCCGGAGTCGGAACCCGCGATCGTCATCACCCGCAGCGGTGTCTGACCGGTTGGGGTCAGTGGCAGCATGTTCACTTACTTCTCCCTACGCCGGCATGACCCGGTCAGGTTCGGACGGTCGACGGCCCCAGCCGTCCTCTCAGCGCGTTGGGTGCGCGCTCCCGCGTTATACGTGCTTCAACCTAGCGCAGCGGCCGGCCGGGGTGGCGGGGGGAATGGAATTGCCCGGCGAAGGTTTGTATAGCTAACATATGCGAATCCTTGCGCACAGTGCGGTGCGAACCGACGTGAGGTGAATAAGCGCTGATGACCACAGAGATTGAGCCGACTGAGACTGCGATGACAAAGAGCCAGGCCTTCGAGGGTGCAGAGACAGCAGGGACGCAAGATCCGGTAGCGGAGGACGTCACCGCCAGCCGCCGGGTGCGGATGGATCACGACCACCCGCACTACAAGTGGGTGGTCCTGTCCAACACCACGTTGGGCACTCTGCTGGCCACCATCAACGCCTCGATCGTGCTCATCTCGCTGCCGGCCATCTTTCGCGGGATCGGCCTCAACCCGCTGGCGCCGGGCAACGTCAGCTACCTGCTGTGGATGCTGATGGGCTACCTGGTGGTGACCGCCGTCCTGGTCGTCCCTTTCGGGCGCATGGGCGACATGTTCGGCCGAGTGAAGATCTACAACGTCGGCTTCGTCGTCTTCACCCTGGCCGCGGTCGGCCTGTCGTTCGACCCCTTTCACCTCGACGGTGGCGCGATCTGGCTGATCGCCTGGCGCGTGATCCAGGGCATCGGCGGCGCCATGCTGATGGCGTCGTCGTCGGCGATCCTGACCGACGCCTTCCCGGCCAACCAGCGCGGCATGGCGCTCGGCGTCAACATGGTCTCGGCCGTTGCCGGCTCGTTCCTCGGCCTGCTGATCGGCGGCTTCCTATCCGAGTGGCACTGGAAGGCGATCTTCTGGGTCGGCGTCCCGATCGGAATCCTCGGCACCATGTGGAGCATCCGGTCGCTGAAGGAACTCGGCGTTCGCACCCCAGGGCGACTGGACTGGGCGGGCACGCTGTCGTTCGGTATCGGCCTGACAGTGCTGCTGATCGGCATCACCTACGGCATCCAGCCCTACGGCGATTCCACCACCGGCTGGACCAACCCCTGGGTCTTCGGCTCGATCGCGTTCGGCCTGCTCTCCTTGGTGGCGTTCTGCTTCATCGAACTGCACGTCGACTCACCGATGGTCGACATCCGGTTGTTCAGATCCGCGTCGTTCGGGATGGGCAACCTGGCGGGATTGATGTCGTCCATGGGCCGCGGTGGCCTGCAGTTCATGCTGATCATCTGGCTGCAAGGCATCTGGCTTCCGTTGCATGGCTACAGCTTCGAGTCGACACCGCTGTGGGCTGGAATCTATCTGCTGCCGATCACCGTCGGATTCCTGGTGGCCGGGCCGGCCGCGGGCTGGTTGTCCGACCGCTATGGCGCGCGGCCGTTCACCGTCGGCGGCATGTTGCTGATGGCCGCCACCTTCGTCGGGCTGGTGCTGATCCCGGTGAACTTCAACTATCTGGTCTTCGCGGTGCTGGCCTTCCTCAACGGACTCGGCGGCGGCATTTTCACCTCGCCCAACACCGCGGCCATCATGTCGAGCGTTCCGGCGTCGCAGCGCGGTGCGGCCTCCGGTGTGCGCGCGACGTTCTTCAACGCCGGCTCGTCCCTGTCGATCGGGGTGTTCTTCTCACTGATGATCGTCGGCCTGTCCCACACCCTGCCGTCGGCGATGAGCACCGGTCTGCAGGCCCAGGGCGTGCCCGCCTCCGTGGCACACGACGTGGCCAACCTGCCACCGGTCGGCAGCCTGTTCGCGGCGTTCCTCGGCTACAACCCGATCGCGGAGCTGCTGGCACCGTCGGGTGCGCTGCAGCAGCCGGGGGTGAATGCGGAGGTGCTCACGGGCAAGACGTTCTTCCCGCAGCTGATCACCGAGCCGTTCCACTCCGGACTGACGGTGGTGTTCATCGCCGCCGCGGTGATGATGCTGATCGGGGCGGTGGCGTCACTGTTCAACCCCGGTAAGTACGCGACGGCGCCCGGGGCCGACAACGCGGCGTAGCTAGTCTGGGCGGGGTGACTCCCTCCACCACGACGACGCAACGCCGCGCCTTCAACGACGGCATCACGCGGTTCTGGACCTTCGCCGCTCCGGCCTACGACGCACGCTGCCTCCAGCGCTGGGTGTACCGGCCGGCGCAGGACGAAGCCATCGCCGCGCTGCGCCAGCACGGGTCCCGACGGATCGCCGATATCGCCTGCGGAACCGGCATCCTGGCCGACCGGATCCGTCGTGAGCTGGGGCCCGATGAGGTCTACGGCGTCGATATGTCCGACGGGATGCTGGCTCAGGCCCGGCGGCGGTCGGCGGATGTGCGCTGGATGAAGGGCCCGGCCGAGCAACTGCCCTTCGAGGACGGCTTCCTCGACGCGGTGGTCAGCACATCGGCCTTCCACTTCTTCGACCAGCCCGCGGCGCTGCGGGAATTCCACCGGGTGCTGGCGCCGGGCGGGCTGGCCGCCGTCGCCACCATCAGCCCGCGACAGCTGCTGCCGGTGCAACTGCTCTCGGCCAGCCTCAGCAATCCCGCCCACAACCCGTCACCGGCGGATATGCGGTCGTTGTTCGACGGGGCGGGGTTCGAGATCAGCGACCAGCATCGGGTCCGTCGGCCGGTGTGGACGCAGGTGGTCAGCGATCTGATCACCGTCGGGATCAAGGCTTAACGGGTCAGGTCCACCAGCACCGGGGCGTGATCACTCGGCGCCGGGGTGCCCTTCTTGCCCGGCTTGCGTTCGTCGCGCGCGATCTCGGCGTGCACGACGCGCTCCGCCAGCGCGGGCGAGCCGAGGATGAAATCGATCCGCATCCCTTCCTTCCTGGGGAAGCGCAGCTGCGTGTAATCCCAGTAGGTGAACACCCCAGGTCCGGGGGTGAAGGGCCGGACCACGTCGGTGAACTGAGCGTCGACGATCGCGTTGAACGCGGCGCGCTCCGCTGCGGACACATGCGTGCTGTCCTGGAATTTGGCGACATCCCAGACGTCGTCGTCGGTGGGGGCGATGTTCCAGTCGCCGACCATCGCGATCGGCGTCGTCGGGTCGTCCTTCAGCCATCCGGCGGCCGTATCTCGTAGTGCGGCGAGCCATTCCAGCTTGTAGGCATAGTGCGGGTCATCCAGGGTGCGGCCGTTGGGCACATACAGGCTCCACACCCGCACCCCGCCGCAGGTAGCACCGATCGCCCGGGCCTCGGCGGCCGCCTCGAGCTCCGGTTTACTGCTCCACGTCGGCTGGCCGTCGAACCCGATCTCGACGTTGTCCAGCCCGACCCGCGAGGCGATCGCCACCCCGTTCCACTGGTTGAGCCCGACGTGGGCCACTTCGTAGCCCAGCGCCTCGAACGGCATCGTCGGGAACTGGGCATCGGTGCACTTGGTCTCCTGCATCGCCAGCACGTCGACATCGGCGCGGCCCAGCCAGTCGATCACCCGGTCCACCCTGGTGCGGATCGAGTTCACATTCCAGGTCGCCACTCGCAGCGTCGTCTCAGGCATGCCTAGAGACTAGGGCCGGGGGGTGACCCCAATAAATTCACAGCCTCGATGTACCGATGGTCGTGATGCAGCCGAAAACCCATCGACTCGTACAGGGCGATCGCCGGTTCGTTGTCGGCCAGAACCTCCACGTACACCTGCTCGGCGCCGTGTTCGGCGCCCCAGGTCAGCAACGCCGCACAGATAGTGCGTGCGTGCCCCTGTCTGCGCCGGTCGGGGTGCACCCGGACCGATGAAACGCCGAGCCAGCGGGTGCCGTCGGGTGCGGTGGTGACCGCGCCGCGCCCGACGGCCGCACCCGGCACCGCCGCGAAGGTGACCTCGCCGCCAATGACCGCCGTCAGTACCTCGACAGGGACATCGCGTTCGTAGATCGCCAGCCAGTCGGCGTCGGGACGGCCGGTCAGGACCGCGCCCGGGCCGGACGGGACGTCGGCCACGTCGCGAACCATCACCCGCGTCGGCTTGACCCCGGTGGCGCTCACCCGCAGCAGCCGCTCGGGAACGGCTAACCAGGCCGGCTGGCCGCGGTCGCGGTACCAGTCCACCACCGCGGGAAGGTCCGCCACGGCGGCCGAAAAATCAAGGGGGATAGCCGAGTTCGCACGGCTCGTATACGCGGTGCCGGAGACGACACCCGAGCGCAGGAACCAGCCGGCCAGCCACTGCTGCTCGGTGCCCGGCCAGGCCAGTGCCGCGGCGTGCTCCAGGGCCCGGATCTCCGAGGCGCGGACCGGGCGGTGGGACAACTCGCGCACCGCGACGATGGCGTCCGGCGCGATCTCGACGACCCCATCGGATTTGGTGCGCACCAATACCTGCGGCGATACCGCCTCGACGTGCCCGACCACATCGGTCAGTGCGTGCTCCGGGTCGGTGACCAGCCGGTATCGGATGCTGACGCGGCTCCCGACGGACGGCACCTGGCGGCTAGTGGCCAAACGGGTCGGGGCCCTCACCCGGCATCCACGACAGCCCGGGTACACCCCAACCGTTGGATTTCACCGTCTTCTTGGCGGCGCGGGCGTTGCGCCCGACCAGCCGGTCGAGGTACAGGAAACCGTCGAGATGTCCGGTCTCGTGCTGGAGCATCCGCGCGAACAGGCCGTTGCCCTCAAGGGTGATCTGGTTGCCGTCGGCGTCCAGCCCGGTGACCCTCGCCCAGGTGGCCCGGCCCGTCGGGAACGATTCGCCGGGCACCGACAGGCAACCCTCGTCGTCGTCATCGGGATCGGGCATCGTCTCGGGAACCTCGGAGGTCTCCAGGACCGGGTTGATGACCACGCCCCGGCGTCGCGGCGACTGACCGCGCTCGTCGGCGCAGTCATAGACGAACACCCGCAGTGGGACGCCGATCTGGTTGGCCGCCAGGCCGACTCCGTATGCGGCATCCATGGTTTCGTAGAGATCGGTGATCAGATCGGCGATGTCTGCGGGCAGCGAGCCGTCGGCGCCGACGGGCACCGGACTGGTCGCGGTATGCAGAACTGGATCTCCCACGATCCGAATTGGTACGACTGCCATGATCGGCAAGCTTAAGTCAGCCGACGCGCGGGCTCGGGTGCCGTCCCATCTGTTGTGCGCGTGGTTCAATACTCGCCGGGACACAGCGATGTCATTCAGGCTTGCGAAAGGCCAAGGGAGCAATATGGACGGCGCCATGGCGAGAGCTGAGCGGTCGGGGGATGACGCTGAGCTCACCGATGGGCTGACCCGTCGTGAGCACGACATCCTTGCCTTCGAGCGGCAGTGGTGGAAGTACGCGGGAGCCAAAGAAGAAGCCATCAAGGAACTCTTCTCGATGTCGGCGACTCGGTACTACCAGGTTCTGAACGCACTTGTTGATCGGCCCGAGGCGTTGGCCGCGGATCCGATGCTGGTCAAGCGGCTGCGCAGGCTCCGTGCGAGCAGGCAGAAAGCGCGCGCCGCCCGCCGGCTGGGGTTCGACGTCACCTGAGCGTCTTTTCGAGTTATCGGCGTCAGTCGATAGGGTGGGCCAAATGAACGAGCGCGTTCCCGACTCTTCCGGGCTACCTCTGCGCGCCATGGTGATGGTGCTGCTGTTCCTGGGTGTCGTCTTTCTGCTCGTCGGTTTTCAGGCGATGGGCTCGAACAACGACTCCAGCGACAACGACAACTCCGCGCCGACCGTCTCCACCTCGTCGGCCACCGCGGCGCCTGCGACCTCCGCGGTGACCCCGCCGCCCGAGGCGGCCAATACCGAGGTGCGGGTGTTCAACATCTCCGAAGCTGCGGGTGTGGCCGATCGCACCGCCACCCGCCTGCGTGACGGTGGCTGGAATGTCGCCGAGATCGGCAACCTGACCTTGCCCAACGTCACTGCCACCACGGTCTACTTCGGCACCGCCGAAGGGGAGCAGACCGCTGCCGAGGACGTGGGTCGACTGCTCGACGCGCCGGTCGAACCGCGCATCCCGGAAGTGGCGGAGCAGCCTCCGGGCGTCATCGTGGTGGTCACGGGTTAGGCTCTGCGCATGGTCAAGCCCGCCAACCTTTCCGTGCCCGCCAGTCGTTCGGTAAAGATCGCCGCTGCCGCACTCTTCGTAGTCCCGGTCGCGTTGTTGAGCGCCTGCAGTCCCAACGAGCCCGTCGCCACGTCGCCCGGCACCACCCCGTCGATCTGGACCGGGTCGCCTGCGCCGTCGGCCGAGTCAGGTTCCGGCCACGGTGTGGAGGGCAACAGTGGGGCCAACGCCAACAAGCTGGTCACGCCGATCAAGTCGGCGGACGGCACACAGGTCGCGACGGCGACCTTCGAATTCTCGCCGGGCTACGCGACGGTCACCGTTCAGACCACCGGCACCGGCAAGCTCGCCCCCGGATTCCACGGGCTGCACATCCACTCGGTGGGCAAGTGCGAGGCGAACTCGGTGGCTCCGAGCGGCGGCGCGCCGGGCGACTTCAATTCCGCCGGTGGACATTTCCAGGTTCCCGGCCACAGCGCCCACCCCGCCAGCGGCGATCTGGCCTCGCTGCAGGTGCGCGGCGACGGCTCGGCGATGTTGGTGACCACCACCGACGCGTTCACCGAGGACGACCTCCTGGCCGGCACCAAGACGGCGATCATCATCCACGAGAACGCCGACAACTTCGCGAACATCCCGCCGGAGCGCTATCAGCAGGTCAACGGAACTCCCGGCCCTGACGAGATGACGATGGCGACCGGCGATGCCGGTAAGCGGATCGCGTGCGGTGTCATCGGCAGCGGGTAGCTTCGCCGGCCACAAACCGGCGCATATCGACTTCGCCGGTTCCTACCGGCCGACGGTCGGTGTCGAATGGGAATTCGCCCTCGTCGACGCCAAGACTCGCGACCTGAGCAACGAGGCCGCCGCGGTGATCGCCGAAATCGGCGAGAACCCGCACGTACACAAAGAACTGCTGCGCAACACCATCGAGATCGTCACCGGCATCTCGGAGAATGCCGGCCACGCGATGGCGGATCTGGCCGGCACCCTGCACACCGTCAAGCAGGTGGTGCACGACCGCGGCATGGAGCTGTTCTGCGCGGGCACCCATCCCTTCGCGGAATGGGAGGCCCAGAAGCTGACCGACGGCCGGCGTTACGCCGAGCTGATCAACCGCACGCAGTGGTGGGGCCGTCAAATGCTGATCTGGGGCGTGCACGTGCACGTCGGGGTGTCCTCGGCGCACAAGGTGATGCCGATCATCACCTCGCTGCTCAACCACTACCCGCATCTGCTCGCCCTGTCGGCGTCCTCGCCGTGGTGGGACGGCGTGGACACCGGTTACGCCAGTAACCGGGCGATGATGTTCCAGCAGTTGCCGACCGCCGGGCTGCCGTTCCAGTTCCAGACGTGGCCTGAGTTCGAGGGTTTCGTGTCGGATCAGAAGAAGACCGGCATCATCGACCACATCAACGAAATCCGTTGGGATATTCGCCCTTCACCGCATCTGGGCACCATCGAAGTCCGGATATTCGACGGCGTCTCCAATATTCGTGAGCTCGGCGCCCTGGTCGCGTTGACGCACTGTCTGATCGTCGACCTCGACCGCCGACTCGACGCGGGTGAGGCACTGCCGCACATGCCGCCGTGGCATGTGCAGGAGAACAAGTGGCGCGCAGCACGTTACGGCCTCGATGCGGTCATCATCCTGGACGCCGAGAGCAACGAACGACTGGTCACCGAAGATCTCGACGAACTGTTGAACCGTCTCGAGCCGGTGGCCCGGTCGCTGAACTGCGCCGACGAACTGGCCGGCGTCGCCGACATCCCACGCCTGGGCG
The DNA here is from genome assembly GCF_025822605.1 of Mycolicibacterium komossense. Taxonomy (GTDB): domain Bacteria; phylum Actinomycetota; class Actinomycetes; order Mycobacteriales; family Mycobacteriaceae; genus Mycobacterium; species Mycobacterium komossense. Next base: position 216,926 of record NZ_JACKTY010000049.1, read on the forward strand.
CGTCGTATCAGCGGCAGCGCCGGGTGGCCGAGGAACACGACGGTGACCTTCGCGCCGTGGTGGATGCCCTCGTCGAGGAATTGGATGTCTAGGCGGGGTATACGGAGCGTCCCGGTGGCGCTGTCCGGCCTGGCTGCCATCGCGGCGGTCCTCGTCGGCTGCTCCGAAACCATCTCCGGCACCCCGCAGGCCGATCCGGCGCAGGCCGGGATTCCTCTGTCACCCACAACCACTAGCCGCCCGTCGCGCACCAGCGGGCCGGCCCCCTCGGCCACGGTGCCGGCGGTCCCCACCCGCACCACCACACCGGGCGGTGTCGCGCCCGCGGGTACCGACGCCACCTGCGCCGATTTCGGCTCGATGGACGACGCCGCCAAACGGGCACTGTTGGTGCAGCTCGGCAAGGACAACGCGCTGATCGGACAGAATCCCGAGATGTGGGTTTCGATCGCCGATATGCTCTGCTCGATCACGAGCCCGACGGCATTGGTCAAAGACGTTGTGATGGGCAAGATGTGACCGTCATGGATCCGATGTGACGGGTACCCCGATGTTCCCGCTTGAGTCGGTGCTACTGCCCGGCGACGAACTGCCGCTGCGCGTCTTCGAACCCCGGTACTCGGCGCTGGTGCGGGACTGCCTGGCCGGTGAGCAGAAGAACTTCGGCGTGGTCCTGATCGAACGGGGTCGCGAGGTCGGCGGCGGCGAGACACGGTGCGACGTCGGGGTGACGGTCCGGATCGCCGAGTACGAGGATTACGGCGCCGGCCGCTACCGCCTGAGATGCCCGGTCCAGGAACGTATCCGGGTCGTCGAATGGTTGCCGGACGATCCCTACCCGCGGGCCGTCATCGAGGCGTGGCCGGATGAGCCCGGGCTGATCGGCGACGCCGAGATCAGTGATCTGGAGGACCGGATCTGGGCGGTGTTCGAGCGGATCGCCGAGGCGCGCGGGCTGGAACTCGGCGGGCGGGAGCTGCTGGTCGCCCCCGATTTCCCCGATGAGCCGGGAAAACGGTTGTACGCGTTGGCGGCTCGGCTACCGATGGGGGATGCCGACCGGTATGCGGTGTTGGCGGCGCCGTCGCCCATCCAGCGACTCGTCGCGATGCGGGAGGCCGTGGACACGGTGGCCGCTCTGGTGGAATTCCAGCTGTCATCCCCCGAAGACGGGCCGGACTAACTGTCTCGCTCCTCCGCATCGCTCGTGCCTCGCTCTGCATCGGTCCTCCGCATCGCTCGTGCCTCGCTCTGCATCGGTCGCTCGGAACTTAACTGTCTCGCTCCTCCGCATCGCTCGTGCCTCGCTCTGCATCGGTCGCTCGACCAAACTCGCGGATCTCGTCGACCGTCATCAGGTCGTCTCGGACGTTCTGCTCGCGATAGGCCAGCTGGCCGACCCGTTGCGCTACCACCGGAGCGGTGATCAGGGTGAACATCCCGGTCAGCACGATCATGCCGACGTCGATATTGCCGCGTAACCGGATCGCGGCCCCGGCCAGCACCAGCAGCAGACCGAGCACCTGCGGCTTGCTCGCCGCGTGCATCCGCGACAGGGTGTCCGGGAAGCGGACGATGCCGATGGCCGCGGTCAGCGCCAGCGCCGATCCGCCGAGAACGAGTACCGCGGAGACGATGTCGAAGGCGGTCATCGGGTGGTCCCGTCCTGCTCGGTGTCGCGCACGCGGAACCTGGCAACACTGACTGAGCCGACGAAGCTGATCAGCGCCAGCGCGGCCAGGCTGTAGGTGACAGTGGTGTCGAGGCTGTACGCCGCCCAGGTCCCGATCGCGCACATCGTGACGGCCACGACGGTATCCAGCGCGACGAGCCGATCCAAGGTGCTCGGCCCCGCCAGTAGCCGGAACATCGTGATGGCGCCTGCCGCGATCAGCATGACCGCGGCGATCACCCAGACCAGGGTCACGACTGCACCTCCGCGTCTTCCGGCTGATCGGGTGACTCGCTGGGCTGCCACTCGCCGTCGCGCTCAAATGCCTTGATCAGCAAGCGTTCCACCTGCTTGACCTGTTTATAGAAGTGGTTGACCGAACGCTCCGACCCGACGTCGATGACGTGGGCATAGATCAGCCGGCGGCGCTGGTCGATCTCCAGCACGATCGAGCCGGGGATCAGGTTGAAGATGTTGACCGCCAGCGCGAGCACCAGATCGGATTTGAGATTCAGATGTGCCCGCAGGACCGCATTCAGCGGCGGCGGCCCCGGCCGGATCGCCAGCCACGCCACCTGGGTACTGGACACCACCAGATACCAGCTCACCCGGACGATCAGATGCAACAGGCTGATCGGATGCACCTTGCCTTGCACCGGAACTGGCGGCAGCGGCAGCAGCACCGTGATGAGGAGGGCGATCGCCAGTCCGGACAGGATGTTCGCGACGGAGATGGTGCCCCACAAGAGGATCCAGACCAGCGTCAGCCAGACCAGCACCCAGACGCGCAGGGTGAACCGTCTCATGGGTGACCTCCCTCGGCTGCGGCGTGCACGGGGGCCAGCACTGCGGAGATGTACTCACCGCGGTCGAGCACCTGGTCGGCGGCGCGCTCCGCGTACCCGAAGATCGGCCCGGCGGCCACGGTCAGCGCCAGGCCGACCCCGAGCAGCGCCAGCGTCGGCACGACCATGCCGATCGGCATGCGACCCACGTCGTCGCGGTCGTCGAAGGCGATGTCTTCGGCATCGTCGAGCAGGGCCGACGGTGCCGATGCGGACAGTTCGCCTTCGGGAGCGTCGACCCGCGCCCGCCAGAACGCCTTCGTCCACACCCGTGCCACCACGTACAGCGTGAGCAGGCTCGTCACCACCGAACCGCCGACCAGGACCCACGCCAGCACCGACCCGTCCTCGGTGCCGGCTTCCAACAGGGCCACCTTGCCGATGAAACCCGAGAAGGGCGGGATTCCACCGAGATTGAGGGCCGGGATGAGGAAGACGAACGCCAACAGTGGGCTCGCGGCGGCCAGCCCGCCGAGGCGGCGCAGGGTAGACGCGCCCGCCTGACGCTCGATGAGGCCGACGACCAAGAACAAGGTGGTCTGGACGAGGATGTGGTGCGCCACATAGAAGATGGCGCCCGACATCCCGAGCCGGCTGGACAGGGCGATCCCGAACACCATGTAGCCGATATGGCTGACCAATGTGAACGACAGCAGCCGTTTGATATCGCTCTGGGCGATGGCTCCGAGGATGCCGACCACCATCGTCAGTAGTGCGGCAACCAGCAGCACCCGGTCGAGGCCGCCGCCGGGGAACAGCAGCGAGTGCGCGCGGATGATCGCATACACACCCACTTTGGTGAGCAGGCCGGCGAACACCGCGGTGACCGGTGCGGGGGCGGTGGGGTAGGAGTCGGGCAGCCAGGCCGAGAGCGGAAACACCGCGGCCTTGATGCCGAAGCCGACCAGCAGCACGGCGAACAGGGCGCTGCGGGTGCCGGAGCTGATGTCGTCGAGGCGGACCGCGAGCTCGGCCATGTTGAGCGTGCCGGTGGCCGCATACAGCAGCGCGATACCGAACAGGAAGATCAGTGACGACACCATCGACACCATGACGTAGGAGATGCCGGCGCGGACCCGCTCTTTGCTGGCCCCGATGGTCAGCAGCACGAAGCTCGCCGACAACAGCACCTCGAACCCGACGTACAGGTTGAACAGGTCACCGGCCAGGAAGGCGTTGCACACACCGGCGGAGAGCACCAGGTAGGTCGGCAGGAAGATCGATACCGGCTGCTTGTCGTCGCCGTCGCGGATGCCCTGACCGATGGCATAGAACACGACGGTCAGCAGCACGACCGACGAGACCACCAGCATCAGGGCCGAAAGCCGGTCCACCACAAGGGTGATGCCAAGCGGGCCCATCCCGGTTTCGCTCTGCCCCCAGCCGCCGACCTGCACCGCGATGGTGCCGTCGCGGTCAGCGAGGTACAGCAACGCCGCGCACACCACGACCACCGCGGAGAGGGCGATCAGGGTGATGACCCGCTGGGTGCGGGGCCGGCGGCCGGCCACCAGTGTGGCCGCGGCAGCGATCAGCGGGATGAGTACAGGCAACGGTGCCAGGATCTGTCCGTAATGGGCGGCGAGCGTCATCGGGACCCCTCGTGCCCGGGGAGTGCGTCGAGCTCGTCGGGGGCGTCGGTGTCGGGGAACACCTCACCGCCGTTCTCGACATCGTCGTCGGCGTCGTCATCCGACTGCTGGGACACCCTGGTGTCCTCGGGGTCGTTGTCGACCTCCTGGTCTGTGGTGAGCCGGTAGGACCGGTAGTTCAGCGCGAGCACGAACGCCGCGATACCCATCGTGATCACGATCGCGGTCAGGATCATGCCCTGCGCCAACGGATCTGCGGTGGTGGTCTCGCCGGTGCTGGTGCGGCCGCGCACGGGTGGATTGCCCGACGGGCCGCCGACGGTGAGGATCAGCAGGTTCAGGGCGTTGCCGATCAGTAACAGCCCCAACAACATCCGGGTCAGGTTGCGTTCCAGTAGCAGGTACACCCCGCAACTGGTGAGCGCGCCGATGAGCACGAGTGGTACCAGGTAGGTGGTCATCGGGCCACCATTTCTTCGTCGATGCGGGCGCCGAGGCTGCGCAGCACGTCGAGTACCAGGCCGACGACGATCAGGTAGACACCGAGGTCGAAGAACAGCGCGGTGACGAACTTGACCGGACCCAGCAGCGGGAGGTCGAAGTACACCACCGCCGACGACAACACCGGCGCCCCGAGGAACAGCGAGGTCACCGCTGTGACCGCCGACAAGGCCAGCCCGACGCCGAGGATCTTGCCCGCGTCCAGCGGCAGCGTCTCGCCGAGCTCATAGCGGCCGCCGGCCAGATACCGCAGCACCAGCGCCAGCCCAGCGGTCAGGCCGCCGGCGAAGCCGCCGCCGGGGGTGTTGTGTCCGGTGAAGAAGAAGTACGCCGAGAGCACCATGATCAGCGGGAAGATGATGCGCGTAGCCACTTCCAGGACCAGGGACCGATAGCGCGGGTCGCGGTACTCGCTGCCGCGCAACCAGGTGGTCTCACCGACCGCCGGGCTGTAGGCCGTACTTGCCGACGGCGCGAAAACCGGGCCGATATCGGGTTGGCCTGCGGGTTGGGTGATGGCCGGGACCCGCGGTGCCGTCCCAAACCGTTGATGACGGAACACCAGCGACGCGACGCCGGTGGCCGCGACCAGCAGCACCGAGATCTCACCGAGGGTGTCCCAGGCGCGGATGTCGACGAGCAGGACGTTGACAGTGTTGGCGCCGTGACCGCGGAAGTAGGCCGCGTCGGGCAGCAGATCGGCGATCGGCCGGCCGGTCCTGGCCGCCATCGCGAGACTGGCCAGCGTGGCGACCGTCGCACCCACCGCCAGCGCCAGCAGGGCCCGCGGCAGCCGGAAGCGCGCCATATTGGCCGCGTCGGCCTCGGCGGGCAGAGTGCGCAGCACCAGAACGAAGATCACCAGCGTCAGCGTCTCGACGAGGAACTGCGTCAGCGCCAGATCGGGGGCGCCATGGAACGCGAAGATGATGCCGCACCCGTAGCCGGTCAATCCCACCATCAGCACCGCCGCCAGCCGGTTGCGCAGCACGACGGCGCCGAGGGCACCCGCCACGATCAGCACACCGACGACCGGTTGCAGCGGCGAATCCCACAGCTCGAAGTGGGGGCGGTCGCGGGCGCCGAAGGCCAGCGCCCCGACCGGAAGCAGGACCAACGTCGCGAGGATGACCGACTGAGTGGCCGGTATCGAGCCGCGCTGGGTGGAGCCCGTCAGCCTGAACGCCACGAAGTCGAGGGCGCGCAGCGTCGCGTTGTAGAAGCGGTCGGCGTTGCCCAACGGTAGGTAGCCGACCTTCCTGAAGAACCCAGCGCGCGGCAGTCGGCGTCTGATGAAGAACACCGCGGTGCCCGCCGCGAGCACCAGCGCCGACAGCAGCAGGGGCAGGTTCCAGCCGTGCCACAACGCCAGGTGGTAGGTCGTTCCTCCCGGTATCGATTCGGCGTAGCCGTCGAGCGCGTGTTCCAGGACTCTGGGTACCAGGCCGAAAGCCAGCCCGGCCGCCGCCAGGACGGCCGGTGCGGTCAGGAAGGTCACCGACGGGCGGTGCAGGTCGGCCACCCGGTTGCTGGGCTTGTCCAAACCCTTGCGCGCGAATGCACCCCACAAGAAGCGCAGGCTGTAGATGGTGGTGAACACCGAGCCGACGACGATGACGCCCAGCACATAGGGGGCCGCAGGACCGAGCGAGGGGCTGTGCATCAGCGTCTCGAAATCGGCCTCCTTGGCCACGAAACCGAGGAACGGCGGCAGCGCGGCCATACTCGCCGTCGCACCCGCGGCGATCACGAACAGGGCCGGCGCACGCTTCCCCAGCCAGGCGAGCCGGCGGATATCGCGGGTGCCGGTGGCGTGGTCGATGATGCCGACCACCATGAACAACGCTGCCTTGAACATTGCGTGCGCGCACAGCATGGTCAGCCCGGCCAGCATCAGGTCACCGCCACCGGAGCCCACCAGGACCGTGATCAGGCCGAGCTGGCTGACGGTGCCGAACGCCAGAATGAGCTTCAGATCGTATTCGCGGATCGCCCGCCATCCGGCGAGCAACACCGTGGCCAGGCCGAGCACGACGATGACGGGTCGCCAGGGTGGGGCGTCGGAGAATCCCGGTGTCAGCCGCGCGATCAGGTAGACGCCTGCCTTGACCATGGCCGCCGCGTGCAGATAAGCGCTCACCGGGGTGGGTGCGGCCATCGCGCCGGGCAGCCAGAAGTGCATCGGCACGATAGCGGACTTGGAGAGCGCGCCGATCAGGACGAGGACGACGGCGACGTTGATCGGCATGCCGGACGGTGGGTGGGCGACCAGGTCCGACAGCAGGTAGCTGCCGCCGTACTGGCCGAGGATGATGATGCCGACCAGCATCGCCAGCCCGCCCGCGGTGGTGACCAGCAGTGCCTGGGTGGCGGCGCGACGGCTGGTGGCGCGTTCGGCGTAGTGCCCGACCAGCAGGAACGACAGCACGGTGGTGAGCTCCCAGAACAGGTAGAGCACCAGCATGTTGTCGCTGACCACCAGGCCGAACATGGCGCCGGAGAAGGCGACGAGTTCGGCCGCGAAGCTGGGCAGCCGCTTCTCGATGTGCCCGTCATGGTGATGGAAGTAGTCGGCGCAATAGAACAGGACGAGGGCGCCGATCCCCAGCACCAGAACGCTCATGATCGCGGCGAGGATGTCGAAGCGCAGGTCGATATCCATCGACAGCCCGGGAACCCAGCTGATCTTCAGTGCGTGGTCGTCGGCTTCGCCAGAAGGCCAGTTGGCCACCACCCATGTCAGCGACAACAACGGCACGAGTGACAACGGGTAGAACGCGGATCGACCCCACCGCTTGACAAGCAGCGGCGCGATGATCGCGGCGATCGCATGCGCGATCAGGACGGCAAGCATGGCACTCCGATGCGGTCTCGATGAGCGCTGGCGAAGGCGCACAACGGGGTGTCAGCCTCAACGGCTATGGGTGGGTGTGTGTGGTCAGTCTACGTGGGACGCTCGGCGCTCACGAGCGGACCGCCGACTGTGCAGGAAGTCGTTGAGAATTCGCCGCCTTGCTCTCATCGACAACCTGCACACTCGGCGCCAGATCACTGATTCTCCGAAAATGCCCTGAGTGCAGCCACCTGAACAGGATCCAGGGACGGGCGCACGTTCTGGCGGGCGGCTTGAACATCGGCGGCTGTCACGTCGGCGGCGTCGATCAACCGTCGCATCGCTGTCAGCGCGGCTTCCCGCAGCAACGCCACACAGTCGGCGGCGCTGTACCCGTCGAGCTCGTCGGCCACCGTATCGAGGTTGACGTCCGCTGCCAGTGGTATGGATTTGCCTGCAGTGCGCAGGATGTCGCGGCGGGCCTGCGCGTCGGGCGGCTCGACGAACACCAGCTTCTCCAGCCGGCCCGGCCGCAGCAGGGCCGGGTCGATGAGGTCGGGCCGGTTGGTCGCCCCCAGCACGACGACATCACGCAGCGGGTCGATGCCGTCGAGCTCGGTCAGCAGTGCGGCCACCACCCGGTCGGTTACACCGGAGTCGAAACTCTGCCCGCGCCGCGGCGCCAACGCGTCGATCTCGTCAAGGAACACCAGCGACGGCGCGGAATCTCTTGCCCTGCGGAACAATTCGCGGACCGCCTTCTCCGACGAGCCCACCCACTTGTCCATCAACTCGGCGCCCTTGACGGCGTGCACGCTCAGTCGGCCAGTGCTGGCCAGCGCGCGGACGACGAACGTCTTCCCGCAGCCGGGCGGTCCATAGAGGAGTACGCCGCGCGGCGGGTCGACGCCGAGCCGGGCGAAAGTGTCCGGATGCTGCAGCGGCCACAGCACGGCCTCGGTCAGCGCCTGTTTGGTGGCCACCATATCGCCCACGTCGGCCAGCGTGACCGAACCCACGGAGACCTCCTCGGTCGCCGAGCGAGACAGCGGCCGGATGACGGTCAGCGCTCCGGTCAGGTCGTCCTGGGTCAGCGTGGGGGGTTTGCCGTCGGCGCTGGCCCGCGCCGCCGCGCGCAGCGCCGCCTCCCGAACCAGTGCCTGCAGGTCGGCCACGACGAAACCGGGTGTTCGTCCGCCTATTTCGTCGAGATCGAGGCCCGTGGGTGGGTCGGTGGGGACCGAGCGCAGCAGCACCTCGAGTAGCTGTTTGCGGGTGGCGCCGTCGGGCAGGCTCAGGCCCAGTTCCCGGTCGCACAGATCGGGGGCCCGCAGTCGGGCATCGAGGGCGTCGGGCACGGCCGAGGTGGCGATGAAGGCCACCCCGCGAGTGGCGACTGCGGTGCGCAGTTCGGTGAGGATCAGGGTGGCCACCGGCTCGGGCGGCCGGTCCGGTGCCGACGGCAGCAACGCGTCGATATCGGAGATCAGCAGCACGCCGCGGCTCTCGCGCACCGAGGCCACCGCGGCCGCGACGGCGCCGAGCCGCTCCTGCGCTGCGAGCGCGCCGATCTCGGGCCCGTCGAGTTCGATCAGGCGCCGCTTGGCGCACACCACTCTGGCGAGGGTGGCCTTGCCTACCCCGAGTGGACCGGACAGCAGGACACCGAGATTGGCTGTCGCGCCAAGGGTTTCGAGCAACTGCGGCTCGTCGAGGGCAAGCTTGAGCCAGTCGGTCAGCTTGGCCGCCTGGGTATGGGCGCCCTTGAGGTCGTCGAATGTGATGGTGGGCCGGATACTTTCGGGGTGCGGCGTCGGTGGCTGAGACGTCGGGGTCTGAGACGTCGGGGGCTGCGGCGTCGGCGCGGTGGCTGGACCTTGGGCTGGGCCGGAGGCGATGCCGTTGCCCCAGTTGACCATCGAGTTGGGCTGGACGCTGACCGGACCGTCGGGGTCGGTACCGCTGACGGTCAGCAGTTCCGATGTCCAGGTGATCCCGACCGCCGTCGCCAGCGCCGCGCTGGCCGCCGATGTCGACGTGCCCGGGCCCAGGTCGCGGGGCAGTAGCGAGACGGTGTCACCGACGGTCATCACCTTGCCGAGCAGCGCCTGGCGCAGTGTCGCGGCGGACACCGAGCCGGTGGCCAGCTTCGAGCCCGCCAGCGTGACCGAACGGGCGCCCAGTACGGTCACGGGCGCGACGATCACGGTGGTGTCTTCGCGCAGACCCGCGTTCGACAGCGTCACATCGTCGAGCAGAGCGGTACCCGCGGGAACGTCGGCGCCGGCCAGCGCGACGACCGCGGCGGTGGTCCGTGAGCCCGTCAGTGACACGGCGTCCCATTCGCGCACGCCAAGGGCGGCAACGGCTTCGGGGTGCAGCCGGATGACGCCGCGCCGGCTGTCGAGCGCCGACGTGTTGAGCCGGGCGGTCAGACTCAGCTGCGCCGACACCGCTATCGGCCCGGCTTGCGCAGACCCAGCCGTGCCACCGATCGCCGGTTGGGCTGAGCACGCCGGATCGCCCGGCGCTGTTTCGGTTTCACGTCCCACGTTTCGGGTCGGGCGGCCACCCAGCGCTGGCTGTAGATCGTGAACGGCATGATGCACAAGTAGCCGACGATGATCAGCAGCACCAGCACATACGGGAACAGCAGAAGCCCGGCGGCTGCTGCCGCGACCAGAATGAGGAGGATCGGTGCCGCGTTCTCGGGGACGGAGATCGCCTTCAGTGCGATGGTCGGCACCCGGCTGACCAGCAGCGCGGCATTGGCGGCCAGCCATGCGCAGATGAACCAGTGCGACGTCCACCAGCCGTGACCGAACTGCAGCATGGCGACCAGCGGGCCGATCGCGCCGACGGCGCCGCATGGTGCGGGCATGCCGGTGAAGAACTCACGGGTGTAGGCGGGCCGGGTGTCATCGTCGAGTAGCGCGTTGAACCTGGCCAGCCGCAGTACCACGCATACTGCGTAGAGCAATACGAAGATCCAGCCGAGCTGCGAGTCCGGTAGCAGCGTCACGTAGATGACCAGGGCGGGCGCCACCCCGAAGTTCACCGCGTCGGCCAGCGAGTCGATCTCGGCGCCCATCCGCGACTGGGCGTTGAGCGCGCGGGCGATGCCTCCGTCGATACCGTCGAGGATCGCGGCGGCGCCGATCAGAGCCAGTGAGATCCACGGCTTCGCGTCGAGAGCGAACTTGATCGAGGTGAGGCCCGCACAGATGGCCAGTACCGTCGTCGCGCTCGGCAGGATCCGCAGGCCCCGCGACGGTGGCCGATCGCCGGCGGACTTCGGTTTGGTCACGGGAGCTCGGCGATGACGGTTTCGCCGGCCACCGCCCGCTGGCCCACGCTGACCAGCAGGTTGGCTCCCTCGGGCAGGTAGGTGTCCAGCCGTGAGCCGAATCGGATCAGGCCGTAGGTGTCACCGAGCGCGACCTTGTCGCCGACGTTCACATCGCAGACGATGCGCCGGGCGACCAGCCCGGCGATCTGCACCGCGACGACCTCCACACCCTCCGGGCTGCGGATGACGACGCTGTTGCGCTCGTTGTCGGCGCTGGCTGAAGGCAGATCGGCGGAGCCGAACAACCCGGGCCGGTGGACGGCGGCGATCACTTCACCGGCGATCGGGGCGCGCTGCACGTGAGCGTCGAAAACGGAGAGGAAGATGCTGATCCGAGGTACCGGTTCGGTGCTGCGGCCCAGCTCCGGCGGCGGTACGGCGTTCTCGATCAGGCACACCTGCCCGTCGGCCGGGGCCACCACCACCCCTGGCCGCGTCGGCGGCACCCGGTGCGGATGACGGAAGAACGCGGCCTGCGCACCCGCCGACACCAGGCCGACGGTGCGCAGCCATCGGTGATTGCGGCCGGCGGCGGCCAGCGCCAGGCTGGCGCCGACGAACGGCAGGCCGGCCGGATGCATCGGAGGGACCGTGGAGCGGACCAGCTCCATCAGATGTGAAGCTTCGGACGTGCGGGGGCGTCTGGCCACGCGGCCATTCTATGTAGACGACTAGCCCGATAGGTCCCACACCCGCACGGTTGCGCCCGCGTCGACCTCGGCAACGTCCTCGGGGATCTCCACCAGACAGTTCGCCGATGCGAGCCATCGCAGGTGATGCGACGCCGGCGGACCGTAGCTGGTGACCGTACCTGCCTCGGCATCGAGGACACCCCGCCGGAACTGGCGTTTGCCGTGTGGCGAGGTCAACTGCTCGGTCACGACGGCGGCCCGCACCGGTCGGTGGGTGCGGGGCAGCGCCATCGCGGCGCGCAGGGCGGGCCGGATGAACACCTCGAAAGACACCAGCGCGCTGACGGGATTACCGGGCAGCGTGATGATCGGGACAGCGCCGACATGGCCCGCGCCCTGGGGCATCCCGGGCTGCATTGCCACCTTGACGAACTCGACGGACTGGTCGTCACCACCGAGAGCGTCTTTGACCACCTCGTACGCGCCCGCGCTGACCCCGCCGGTGGTGATGATCAGATCCACCCCCGCTTTGTGCGCACCCACGTGTGCTGCGAGTGCGGCGCGGAACTCCTCGACGTCGTCGCCGGCCATCGGTGCCGCGACGACCTCGCCGCCGGCGTCGCGTACCGCGGCGGCGAGCATCACCGCGTTGGATTCGTAGATCTGCCCGGGCTCCAACGCTGTTCCGGACGAGACGAGTTCGGTGCCCGTCGACATCACCAGCACCCGCTGACGTGGCCGCACGCTGAGCTCACCGAGCCCGAGTGCGGCGGCCAAACCCAGCGCCGCCGGGGTGATGACCTGTCCGGCCCGCAACACCGTCGTCCCGGCGGTGACATCCTCGCCGGCGCGCCGCAGATGCTGGCCCTCGGTCGCGGTGCCGCGGATCTCGACGGTGTCGGTGCCCGCGTCGGTCAGCTCGACGGGGACGACGGCGGTCGCCCCGTCGGGTAGCGGCGCGCCCGTCATGATGCGGTGTGCGGTACCGGGTTTCAGCGTCAACGCATCGGTGCGACCCGCCGGGATGTCCTCGGCCACCGGCAATGTCACCGGGTGCTCGGCCGACGTCCCGACTGGAATATCCGAGGCCAATACCGCATACCCGTCCATCGCCGAGTTGTCGAAAACCGGCAGCGACATCGGGGCGGCCACATCCGCGGCCAGGACAAGCCCGAGCGTCTCGGATAGCGGCAGCGCCATCGCGGGACGCATCGTGATCAGCCCGGCGACGACCCGCTGGTGTTCTTCGACCGTACGCATGTCAGCGCTCTCAGACCGGGAACGTGACGCCGGTCAGCTCTTCGGAGACAGTCCAGAGTTTGTCCTGGATGCTCTCGTTGTGCGACTGCGCGGTCGACTTCACCAGCTTGGGGTTGCCACGCAGTTCCTGAAAGCCGTCGGGCCCGTAGTACTGGCCGCCCTGCACGGCGGGATCTGTGGCCGCGCGCAGCTGCGGAAGTGCGCCCATCTCCGCGGAGTTGAGCACCAGAGGGGCAATGAGGTTGTAGGCCGGCATCATCCAGCTGGGTGAATGGCGGGTCAGCTCGGTGTTGGAGACACCGGGGTGGGCGGCTACCGCGATAGTCGGTCCACCTTGAGCAGCGAGCTTGCGCTGAAGTTCATACGCGAACATCAGGTTGGCCAGCTTGGACTGCCCGTAAGCGGCGACGCGGTTGTAACTGCGCTCCCACTGAAGATCGTCGAAGTGGATGGCCGCCTGGATCCGGTGGGCGATGCTGGCCACGACGACCACCCGGGAACCTGGCACCGGCAACAGGTGGTCCAGGATCAGCCCGGTCAACGCGAAATGGCCGAGATGGTTGGTGCCGAACTGCAGCTCGAAACCGTCCTTGGTGGTCTGGCGTGGCGAGGGGTACATGACGCCGGCGTTGTTGATCAGCAGGTCGATGCGCGGGTAGGCGGTCTTCAGTTCCTCCGCAGCGGTGCGCACCGACTGCAGGGAGCCCAGGTCCAGCGGTTGCACCTTCACATCCGCCCGCGGGCTCAGACCGACGATTTTCGCCGCGGCGGCCCGACCCTTCTCGACGTCGCGGACCGCGAGCACCACGTGTGCGCCGCGAGCGGCCAGCACCCGCGCGGTTTCATAGCCGAGGCCGGTGTTGGAGCCGGTGACGATGGCTACCCGGCCACTCTGATCGGGAACATCGGCTTCGGTCCACTTGTTGGCGGTCATGGTTCAAAACGATACGGAAGGCATGACATGGATTTGCAGCTGGCGGGAAAGACGGCGTTGGTGACGGGGTCGACCGCCGGGATCGGGCTGGCCATCGCGAAGAAGTTGACTGCCGAGGGAGCGCACGTGGTAGTCACCGGCCGCAGCCAGGACAAGCTGGACTCGGCCGCGGCGGAGGTGGCTGGCCAGATCACACATGTCGGGTCGGTCCAGCAGGTGCTCGCTGATCCGGGGACGGCGGCGGGAGCGGCCACCCTGATCGCCGCCGTGCCGGACGTCGACATCCTGGTCAACAACCTCGGTATCTACGAAGCAAAGCCCTTCACCGAGATCACCGACGACGACTGGCTCACGATCTTCGAGGTGAACGTTCTCAGCGGTGTGCGGCTGTCCCGGCATTACTTTCCCCGGATGCTCGACCGGGATTGGGGCCGAGTCATCTTCATCGCCAGCGAGAGTGCCTTGATGCCGCCCGGCGAGATGATCCATTACGGGATGACCAAGACCGCCCAGCTGGCGATCTCGCGCGGCCTGGCCGAGCAGACGACGGGCACCGGCGTCACGGTCAACTCGGTGATGCCCGGCCCGACGCGTTCGGAGGGGATCGTCGAGTTCATCCGGTCGGTCGTCGACGATAAGGACGCGCCCGAGCCCGAGCGGGAGGCCGCCTTCTTCGAGAAAGCCCGGCCGGGATCGTTGATCCGGCGGTTGATCGAAGCCGACGAGATCGGTTCGCTGGTCGCCTATCTGGCCAGTCCACTGTCCGCGGTCACCAATGGTGCGGCCATCCGGGCTGAGGGTGGGCTGGTCCCGACTATCGCCTGACGACCGATGCGGGCGAGGAACGAGCCCGAGGAGGAGTGGGCAATGTGTGGCGCCTGACGACCGATGCGGGCGAGGAACGAGCCCGAGGAGGAGTGGGCAATGTGTGGTGCCTGACGGCAGCATGAACCTATGACTGCACCGCGGCTCGTCGCTCTGGTGGACCCTGCGCACCGGGCGAGCCGGCGGGCTCCGATGGCGTGGGCGGTTGAGGCGGCGATCCCGTGGTGTGTCATCGCCGGTGCGCAGTTGATCTGGTTGGCAGTCGGTCAGCGTTGGCTGTGGATGCACGGTGCGGCCGCCGGGCTGACTGTGCTCGGTGCGGTGATCAGCATCGGGGTGGTGCCGCGCTGGCGCTATCGCGTGCATCGGTGGGAGGTCAGCGCGCATGCCGTCTACACCAGGACGGGCTGGCTGGTGCAAGAGCGGCGGATCGCCCCGATTTCGCGGGTGCAGACCGTCGACACCTACCGTGGCCCGCTTGACCGGCTGTTCGGCCTGGCCAATGTCACTGTGACGACGGCATCTTCGGCCGGCGCGGTGCGGATCGTGGCGTTGGATTCGGCGGTCGCCGACGATGTGGCGGCGTGGTTGACCGATATCGCGGCCAGCACCACCGACGAAGGAACATGACCGGCTACCCGGGCACCCCGCCACCGGACTGGCTGCGGCTGAGTCCCCGGATGCTGCTGGTGCATCCGGTGCATGAGGTGCTACGCCAGGTGCCGTTGTTGGTGGGGTCGATCGTGTTGGGCTCGGCGACGAACAACCCGCTGTGGTCACTGCTGGGGCTGGCCGTGATCATCGGGCTGGGTATTGCGCGCTGGTTCACCACCGCTTACCGGATCGACGCCGACGACGTGCAACTGCGCTCCGGCGTGCTGAAGCGCAATGTGCTTTCGGTGCCGCGCAACCGGATCCGCTCGGTGCAGACCGATGCGCGACTACTGCACCGCCTTCTCGGCTTGACGGTGTTGCGTGTCAGCACGGGTCAGGAAGGCAAGGGTGACAACAGCTTTGAGCTGGATGCGGTCCAGGTCGACGAGGTGTCGCGATTGCGCGCTATCTTGTTGGCCACCGCGGTGCCGGGTAGCCCGACGGCCCAAGCTGCCGGGACTCAACTGGCCCGGTGGGCACCGACGTGGTTGCGCTACAGCCCACTGAGCTTCTCGGGGCTGGTGATGATCGCCGCCGTTGTCGGGCTGTTCTACCAAGCTGGGTTCGGACCACGATTGCGGCGCACGCAGATTGCGGAGTCGGGTCTGGACGCCGCGCAACGGTTCGGGTTTGCCGCCACCGCCGTGGTGGTGACAGTGGTGATCGTGCTGGCCTCGGTGCTCCTCGCGGTCGTCCGCTCGCTGGTCACCTTCGGCAATTTGGTCCTGACCCGCCGGCCAGGCCCAGGTGGTCACACCCTGCACCTTCGGCACGGGTTGGTGCGGGTGCGGGAGCGCACCTTCGACATGCGCCGGTTGCGCGGCGGAACCCTGCGTGAGCCACTGCTGGTACGAGCGCTCGGTGGTGCCCGACTCGACGCCGTGATGACGGGAGTCAACGGGGTGGGGGAGTCGTCGTTGCTGCTGCCGCCGTGCCCGGCCGACACCGCGGCGCGCGTCTTGACCGAGCTGATCGACGGCGCCGACGCCGTCGCTGCACCACTGCGCCCGCACGGGCCGGCGGCCGCGCGGCGGCGTTGGACCCGCGCGCTGACGGTGCCCGCGGTGGTCGCCCTTGGGCTGGTGGCAGTGGACCTGTGGTCAGGGGTGCCGCTGTGGGTCTGGCCGGCCGTGGCGTTGTTGACGGGCTGTTGCGCGGCGCTGGCCGCCGACCGGGTGCGCGCTCTCGGTCACCGCGTCGACGGCGACTGGCTGGTCGCCCGCAGCGGCAGCGTGGAACGCCGGCGGGATTGCATCGCAGGAGCCGGCGTCATCGGCTGGACCGTCCGTCAGACGTTCTTCCAGCGCCGGGCGGGGGTGGCCACGTTGGTGGCGGCCACGGCGGCGGGGACCAAACGCTACGAGGTGCTGGACATCCCGGTGGAATTGGCGTGGGCGGTGGCCGCGGAGGCGTCACCGTGGGTGAAAAACTGTGCTTGGTCGGTCAAATAGCGCTTTGTTAGATGGCTCCCCCAAGTTGCGCACGAACCTCGTGCGTTTACTGTCGCACCATGGCGACCGGTGGAGTGCTCTTCGACATCGACGGTGTCCTGGTGACCTCGTGGAAACCGATAGCGGGTGCGCGAGAAACCCTGCGCACTCTGGCCGACCATCAGATCGCCCGGTCCTATCTGACGAACACCACCACGAAGACCCGCACGCAGATCGCCGGCTTGCTCACCGACGCCGGCATGGACGTCACCCCGGACGAGGTGATCACCGCCGCCGTGCTGACCGCGGACTTCGTCCGTGACCGATATCCCGATGCCCACTGCTTCCTGGTGAACAGCGGCGTGATCGCCGACGATATGCCAGGCATCGACCTGGTCTCCTCGGTCGACACGCGCGGCGGGCCCATGCCGCAGACACCCGATGTGGTGCTGCTCGGCGGCGCCGGTCCGGAATATGACCATGTCACCCTGTCGTGGGTCTACGACTGGATGGCCCAGGGCGTACCCGTCGTCGCCATGCACCGCAGTACCTCGTGGACGACCACCGAGGGCCTTCGGATCGATACCGGCTTGTATCTGCTTGGGATGGAAGAAGTCTCGGGCCGCAAGGCCACTGCGGTCGGCAAGCCCGCACCGGAGGGCTTCCTGGCGTCGGCGGCACGCCTCGGCGTCGAGCCCGACGAGATGTACATGGTCGGTGACGATCTCAACAACGACGTGCTGGCCGGGCAGGTGGTCGGAATGACCGGAGTGTTGGTCCGCACCGGCAAATTCCGGCAGGACACGTTGGACCGTTGGGCCGCTGACGAATTCGCTATGCAGCCCAACAACGTCATCGACTCGGTGGCGGAGCTGCCGGAGCTGCTGGGGCTCTAACCCTCACCCAGCCAGGTCAACGCGGCTGTCGTCAGGGCCTGCACGCCGGTGGTCAACGTCGGTTCGATCTCCGGGGCGAACTCGGGGGAGTGATTACCGGGTGGCAGGTGCCCGGCGCTGACCGCCGTGGCGAATACGTCCGCGTCGACCCCGCCCCAGAACCAGAAGACCGTGGGGACACCGAGCAGGTCACCGTACAACCCGACATCCTCACTGGCCGCCAGCTGCGGAATCGGTATCACCCGCTCGATGCCGAAAGCCTTTTCGAACGCCGCCACCGTCGTCGCGGTCGCCGCGGGGTCGCTGATCAGCACCGGGGCACTGACATTCCAGTCGAAATCCGGCGCTTTCGGGGAGCCGCTCGCTGCTGCCTCGGCCCGCACGATGCGCTCGATCGCGGCCCTGACCTGTTCGCGAATCAGCGGCGTGTAGGTCCGCACGTTGATGCCGAGCTGTGCGGTAGCCGGGATGATGTTCTCCTTGGTGCCGGCCTGCAGACGTCCGACGGTGACGACGGCTCGTTCGCTGGGTGCGACCTCGCGGGCCACGATGCCCTGCAGCCGCACCACGACCGAGGCGGCCATCAGCACGGGGTCGATCGTGTTCTCGGGCTGCGAGCCGTGTCCGCCGCGGCCGTGCAGCGTGACCTGCACCGAATCGGCGGCGGCCATCATCGGTCCCTGCCCGTAGCCGATCACCCCGGCGGGCAGCGGCCCGACGTGCTGGCCCAGCACGATGCTCGGACGGGGAAATCGGTCGAAGAGGCCGTCGTCGATCATCGCCTGAGCGCCGCTGGCCAACTCCTCGGCCGGCTGGAAAATTGCGACGATCGTGCCGGACCATTGCGTGCGCTGAACCGACAACGATTGCAGCGCCCCGACCAGACAGGTGACATGCATGTCGTGGCCGCACGCGTGAGCGACCGGCTGCTCCTTGCCGGAAGGGTCGACGGTCACCTTGGTGCTGGCATAGGGCAGCCCGGTGTCTTCGGCGATCGGTAGCGCGTCCATGTCGGCGCGCAGCATCACCACCGGGCCGTCGCCGTTGCGCAGGACTACGACCACGCCGGTGCCGCCGACCCCCGTTGTTATCTCAAAACCCTTGTCCGCCAACGCATCAACCACGCGCGCGGCGGTCCGGTGTTCCTGTAGTGACAGCTCGGGGTCGTTGTGCAACTGCCGGTACAGCTCGGCGAGTGTCTTCTCGGTTTCGGTATCGAACTTCACCGCGGTCATGCCAGTCAGCTATACCAGTCCGGCGATGAAACCGGCCGCCTGGCCGGGATAGGGCGGCAGCTCGTAATTGCTGTGCGCGGACCGGTCGCGGCCTGCGGAGCAGATCGGATCACCGCCGCTGCACACATCGATTGCGCGCCCGGCGAACTGGCCGGCGGACGACAGCGGGGTGCCGAACCGCGCACCGGGATTGCCGAAGACCGCGACCGCGGCGACACTGCCGGCCAGGTCGGGCGGCAGGGGCGGTGCCGAGCCAATGCTTCCGATGCGGTCACCGATGGGTGCCACCCCGGCCAGCATGGACACCGCGGAGGCGCCCTGGGAGAACCCGCCGAGCACGATCCGGGTGCCGGGACAGCGACCCGCCATATCGGCTATGCGGGCGGTGGCGTCGTTCGCGCCGTTCTGGGTCGAGAGGAAGTTGTAGCTGGCCGGGTAATTCACCGCGTACGTGTCGAAGCTCCGACCGCCGAGCTGTAGTGCCAGCGCAGTGGCCAGCGCGTCACCGACCCGCCCGAGTCCGGGTGGTTCCCCGGTGCCGCGAGCGAAGACCAACTCGACGTCCGGGCAGGGCTCGTCAGCTGCCGCCGTCGGGGTCCCGACCAGGACCGGCGTGATGAGCAGGGCTGCTGCGATGCCCAGGCGTACCGACTTCACCTGCAGATACTCGCAGAACCTCAGCCTTCCCGCCCTAACTTCCTGACTGCTTCGATCCGCTCTTTCAGTTGATCGCTGTTGGCGGCCGCGACCACCGGGCCGCCGCAGATCCGGCGCAGTTCGTTGTGGATCCAGCCGTGCGGCTTGCCGAGCCGGTGATGGGTGGCCGACACCAGCGCGTTGAGTTCCTTGCGCAGGTCGCGAAGCTGGCCGTGGGTGGGCCGCGGTACCTGTTCGCCGGATGCCGTGCGCTTTTCGAGCTGCGCGGTCTGACGGCTGCGCAGCAGATCGCGCATCTGATTGGCGTCGAGCAGTCCGGGGATGCCGAGGTAGTCGGCCTCTTCGTCGCTACCGGCCGGGGTTGCAGTGCCGAACGACGAGCCGTCGAAGATCACCTGGTCGAGTTCGGCGTCGGCCCCGAGCATTTCGAAGCCGTTGTCCATCTCGTCTTTTTCGGATTTGGTCTTCGACGCGTCCTCGAGGAGTTCGTCGTCCCATTCGCCCTGAGACTCGCGATGCGGTTTGCCCAGCACGTGATTGCGCTGGGCCTCCAGCTCGCTGGCCAGTTGCAACAGGTTGGGTACCGAGGGCAGGAAGATGCTGGCCGTCTCGCCGGGGCGCCGCGACCGCACGTAGCGGCCGATCGCCTGCGCGAAGAACAGCGGTGTCGACGCACTCGTGGCGTAGACCCCGACGGCCAGTCGCGGCACGTCGACGCCCTCGGACACCATTCGGACCGCCACCATCCACCGGCTGGTGCCTTTGGAGAACTCGGTGATCCGGTCCGAGGAGCCGGGGTCGTCGGAGAGTACGACAGTCGGCGCTTCTCCGGTGATCGTGGTCAACAGCTGCGCGTACGCCCGCGCCGCGGTCTGATCCGACGCGATGATCATGCCGCCGGCATCAGGTACGTGTTGACGCTTCTGCGACAGCCGTTTGTCGGCCGCGGCGATCACCGCGGGCATCCAGTCACCGGCGGGATTCAGTACGGTGCGCCACGCCCTGGCGGTCTGCTCGGCGTTGAGGGGTTCACCGAGTCGGGCGGCGTGCTCTTCGCCTGCGCTGTCGCGCCACCGCGACTCACCCGAGTAGGCCATGAACATCACCGGCCGCACCACCCCGTCGGCGAGCGCTTCTGAGTAGCCGTAGACGTGGTCGGCCTGGCTGCGCATCAGCCCGTTGGCATCGGGGGAGTAGTTGATGAACGGGATGGGGCTGTCGTCGGAGCGGAACGGGGTCCCGGTCAGCGAGAGCCGGCGAGTGGCGTCGCTGAATGCCTCCCGCATGGCGTCGCCCCAGCTCTTGGCGTCACCGCCGTGGTGGATCTCGTCGAAGATGACCAGCGTCTTGTGGTTCTCGGTGCGGACCCGGTGCCGGCTGGGATGGCTGGCCACCTGCGCGTAGGTGACGACGACGCCGTGGTATTCGGACGAGGTCTGGGAGTTCGAGTTGCTGAACTTGGGATCCAGTGCGATCCCGTTGTTGGCGGCCGAGGCGGCCCACTGGATCTTCAGATGCTCGGTCGGCACGACGACCGTCACCATGTCTACGGTGCGTTCGTTGAGCAGTTCGGCGGCCAGTCGCAGCGCAAAGGTGGTCTTGCCGGATCCGGGGGTGGCCACAGCCAGGAAATCTCGCGGCTTGGCCGCCAGGTATTTCACCAGCGCTCGCCGCTGCCAGCCCCGCAAAGCCTGGGTGCTGGGCGCTGCATCAGCCCGCACCCGTTACTCCCTCCTGATCGAGACCCAAACTATCCCAAGCGGTTACGCGCACGCATCTTCACCGGCGCGTCGCAGGGCCGTGTCCGGTTTTCGGGAGAGCTACACCTGGAGAGCTAGACGATGAAGTTGTCGTGGTCGATGAAGAACTGGCGACGCTCGTCGTCGGTCATCCCGGCCAGCCCGACCAGCCCCTCGAAGTAGTTCTGCCGGGGCGCGCCCGGCGTGAACAACATCAGGATCGACGCGGGCTCGTCGGCTTCGTTGCGGAAGCCGTGGATCCCGCACGGCGGCACATACAGGTAGTCGCCGGCAGTGCCGTCGATCCAGTCGTTCCCGTCGTGGAGGTTCATCCGGCCCGACAGCACGAAGAACGACTCCGACATCGCCTTGTGGAAGTGCGGGCCAGGCCCACCCGCCGCCGGTCCCAGGTCGACCCGATACAGGCCGAAGTCGCCGTCGGTGGACTCACTCGTGGCCAGATAGTGGTAGTCCACGCCCCATGAGGAGTAGTCCGGTGGGCGCTCGCCGGAGCGCACCGTCGCGGTGATTTCGCCGGTGTCTCCGGTGTAGCGCGGCGGCGGGTAACCGGGTCCCGTGAACGACATGGAGCCCAGGATAAGGGGGCGCTACCGGGCAGGAACCCCGATCGGGTAGGTCACGCCGGTCAGTTCCTCCGACACCGTCCACAGCCGACGCTGCAGGTCCGCGTCGTGCGACGTGTCGCTGGAGGCCACGACCTTCGGGTAACCGCGCATCTCACCGAAGCCGTCCGGACCGTAGTACTGGCCGCCGAGGACGGCGGGGTCGATCGCCGCTCGCAGTGTCGGCAGCGCCCCCATCGCGGCCGGTTGGCTGATCAGGGAGAAGACGGGGGCGAGGAAGTCAGGCAGGTGCCGGGCCAGTTCGGTGTCCGACCCGCCGGGGTGCGCCGCGGCGGCGATCGTGTCCTGGCCGGCGGCGGTGAGCCGGCGCTGCAGCTCGTAGGTGAACAGCAGGTTGGCGAGCTTGGCTTGGCCGTAGGCCGGGACCCGGTGATAGCTGCGTTCCCACTGCAGGTCGTCGAAGTGGATGTCGGCGAGGATGCGATGGCCGATGCTGCTGACCGTGACCACGCGTGAACCCGCCACCGGTAGGAGCCGGTCCAGGAGCAGACCGGTGAGTGCGAAGTGCCCGAGATGGTTGGTACCGAACTGGAGCTCGAAGCCGTCCGTGGTGGTCGATTTCGGTGTCCACATCACCCCGGCGTTGTTGATTAGCAGGTCGATCCCGTCGTAGCGGGCCTTGAGTTCGTCGGCGGCGGCGCGAATGGAGTCCAGCGACGTCAGATCCAGCTCCTGCAGCGATACGTCGGCTCCAGGGTGGCGCCTGGCGATGAGGTCGGCGGCCGAGCGACCCTTGTCGAGGTTTCGCACCGCGAGCACCACGTTGGCGCCCTTGGCGGCCAGTGCTTTGGCTGTCTCGAATCCGAGGCCGGTGTTCGCGCCGGTGACGACGGCGGTGCGGCCGGTCTGGTCGGGAATGGCATTGGCGGTCCAGCGAGTCTTCGGGTTGGTCACGGCATCTCCTAGAATGTGATCAAACGGGGCGAGCGCTCCGTTTGATTCGACTATACGGAACGATGGCCCCGTTTAGGAGGTGTGTGACGTGACCGAACCCGGCAGGCCGTTGCGTGCCGATGCCGTCCGTAACCGGGCGCGGGTGCTCGAAGTCGCGTACGAGACGTTCGCCGCGGAAGGCCTGGCGGTGCCGATCGACGAGATCGCGCGTCGGGCCGGCGTCGGTGCCGGCACCGTCTACCGGCACTTTCCGACCAAGGAAGCGCTGTTCGAGGCGGTGTTCGAGGACCGGGTGCGCCATATCGTCGAGGACGGCCGCGCGATGTTGGCATCCGACGGGCCCGGTGAAGCGTTGTTCGCGTTCATGCGGGAGATGGTCCGCACCGGTGCTGCCGATCACGGGCTGTTCGACGCACTGGCCGGTTACGGGATCGATGTCGCCGCGGCCACGTCGAGTGCGGAGGCGGAATTCCTCGGGGTGTTGGGCGAGCTGCTGGCGGCCGCGCAGCACGCGGGCACGGTCCGCGGGGATGTCGGCGTGCCGGAAGTCAAGGCGCTGTTGCTGGTGTGCAAGACGAGCGGGGAGTACGGCGGCACGGTGTCCGATGGGGTGACGAAGGTGATCATCGACGGTCTGCGGGCCCCTTCGGCGAGTCGAGGGACCTTGCACTCACCTGGGGCGAGTGCTAAAAATGACGTTGGCACTCGCGATCGGTGAGTGCTAGGTCGGGACGGTGAGAGCGCAGTCCGTACACAACTGCGGTCGTCCGTCGCGGGCACTGCGCCCGGCCCAAGAACGTGTCACCCCCTAATCGGAGGAATCACTTCGCAATGTCCAAGATAATTGCGTACGACGAAGAGGCCCGTCGCGGCCTCGAGCGGGGTCTCAATGCCCTCGCCGACGCCGTGAAGGTGACGTTGGGCCCCAAGGGTCGCAACGTCGTCCTGGAGAAGAAGTGGGGCGCCCCCACGATCACCAACGATGGTGTTTCCATCGCCAAGGAGATCGAGCTGGAGGACCCGTACGAGAAGATCGGCGCTGAGCTGGTCAAGGAAGTTGCCAAGAAGACGGACGACGTCGCTGGCGACGGCACCACCACCGCTACCGTGCTGGCCCAGGCACTGGTTCGCGAAGGCCTGCGCAACGTCGCGGCCGGCGCCAACCCGCTCGGCCTGAAGCGTGGCATCGAAAAGGCTGTCGAGAAGATCAGCTCGACCCTGCTCGCGTCCGCCAAGGAGGTCGAGACCAAGGAGCAGATCGCTGCCACCGCTGGTATCTCGGCCGGTGACCAGACCATCGGTGACCTGATCGCCGAGGCCATGGACAAGGTCGGCAACGAGGGTGTCATCACCGTCGAAGAGTCCAACACCTTCGGCCTGCAGCTGGAGCTCACCGAAGGCATGCGCTTCGACAAGGGCTACATCTCGGGTTACTTCGTCACCGACGCCGAGCGTCAGGAAGCGGTCCTCGAGGATCCGTACATCCTGCTCGTCTCGTCGAAGGTTTCGACGGTCAAGGACCTGTTGCCGCTGCTGGAGAAGGTCATCCAGTCCGGCAAGCCGTTGCTGATTATCGCCGAGGATGTCGAGGGCGAAGCCCTTTCCACCCTGGTGGTCAACAAGATCCGTGGCACCTTCAAGTCGGTCGCCGTCAAGGCCCCCGGCTTCGGTGACCGCCGCAAGGCCATGCTGCAGGACATCGCCATCCTCACCGGTGGCCAGGTCGTCAGCGAAGAGGTCGGCCTCTCCCTGGAGACCGCTGACATCTCGCTGCTTGGTCAGGCGCGCAAGATCGTCGTCACCAAGGACGAGACCACGGTCATCGAGGGTGCCGGCGATGCCGACGCGATCCAGGGCCGTGTCGCCCAGATCCGCGCCGAGATCGAGAACAGCGATTCCGACTACGACCGCGAGAAGCTGCAGGAGCGCCTGGCCAAGCTGGCCGGCGGTGTTGCGGTGATCAAGGCCGGAGCTGCCACCGAGGTGGAGCTCAAGGAGCGCAAGCACCGCATCGAAGATGCCGTGCGTAACGCCAAGGCTGCTGTCGAAGAGGGCATCGTCGCCGGTGGCGGCGTGGCGCTGCTGCAGGCAGCTCCTGCTCTCGAGGAGCTCAAGCTCGAGGGTGACGAGGCCACTGGCGCCAACATCGTCCGCGTGGCGCTGTCGGCTCCGCTGAAGCAGATCGCGTTCAACGCCGGCCTGGAGCCGGGCGTCGTCGCCGAGAAGGTCTCGAACCTTCCCGCCGGCCACGGCCTGAACGCTGCTTCTGGCGAGTACGAAGACCTGCTCAAGGCCGGCGTCGCCGACCCGGTCAAGGTCACCCGCTCGGCGCTGCAGAACGCGGCGTCCATCGCGGCGTTGTTCCTCACCACCGAGGCCGTCGTCGCCGACAAGCCGGAGAAGGCGTCCGCTCCCGCGGGCGACCCGACCGGTGGCATGGGCGGTATGGACTTCTAAGTCCAACTTTTTTCGGGAAGGCCCCGGCTCGCTTGGCGAGTCGGGGCCTTTTCGTATGCGGCGCCCCCCCGAGTGTGAATCTGGCGACGTTTTGGGGCGGAATTCGTCGCCACATTCACAGTGGCGAGCGCGCGGCATGTGGTCATGTCTCCAACTGTTGACTTAAGTCAACGGCTGGAGACATACTGCTCGGGTGGCCGCTGCCACACACCACCGTCCAGGGGGAATCCCATGAGCGCTCACCCACTTTCGCCCGCCAGGCTCGCGGCCGCATTGATGGCCGCCGGGGTGGTGGCCACAGCCTCTGCTGCCACCCTGCCCGAGTCGCGCTGGCTGCCGTCGATCACCGTGAACGTCGCGAACGCATCCGTCGTCACCGATGCGCTGTACGGCCTGGGTGACGGTGTCGGCTTCCTCACCAGCCTGGTCGGCATCCACGTCGACGCGACGATCTCGCTGCCGTTTGAAGCGACACTGGCCGCACTGGCTGCGGCGCAGGACCCGACGATCGCCCCCAACGTGCTGAGCTATCTGGTCCAGCGTTTCGTCAACCCGGCCGTCGGCGATCCGATTCATGCGTATCCCTATGACACCGAGCAGGCCTTCGCCGTGCTCGCGACGCTGTTCCCGTATCCGCTCGGCCCGAGTGTCACGCAGCCCGGCCTGGTCAACGAGGCGCGGCTGGCGTTCGCGAACGCGTTCAACAGCGTGTTCGGCCAGCTCCCTGATCCGATCCCCGGATTCGCCGCGGTGCAGGACATCGTGCACGACACGGCGCTCGGTGGCACGGTGGTTGCCGCTCAGCTCGCCGCCCGCGCCCCGCTGTACATGGCCTGGAACATCGCCAACTACCTCGGCTATCTGCCTGCCACGGTGGAGGCCACGGTCGAATCGGCCATCCAGGACCCGGCCCAGATTCCTGCTCTGGCAAGCAATCTCGTCTACGGCTTGCTCTCTCCGGATGTGAACGTCGGTCTGTTCGGCCGGCTGCTCGACAATGCCGTGGCTCCGCTCACGTGGCTGCCCGCGCCGATCGGTCAGTCCCCGGATCCACACGTCGGCCTGGCCAACGAAATTCGTACGTTCGTCGCAGATTCGGCCGACGGGCTTCTGTCGATGCTTCCCAGGCCGGTGTCGCCGTCGGCGGCGCAGTCCCCACCTGCGATACTGCCGACGGGAACGTCGACCGCGTATGGTGCCGACACGGTGACTGTGTCGCCGAGGTCGGTTCAAAAGCGAAGCGCAGCAACGAGTGTAGCGTTGGCTTCGAGTGAGGGCTCGCCGGTCGACTCAACCAAGGCAACCCATCGCCCCAAGGTTGGGTCGACGAAGGACCGGGCGACCCGTGCGCTGACTGGAGCGAAGGACCAGACGGCCAAAGCCGCACCGGGTGGCGCATCCAAGTCGTCGGGCGCGGCCTGACTCAGCCCACCGGAACGCAATCGTCGCCACAGCCGGTCGCCGATGGCGGAGAGTTCGGCGGTGCGGGCCGATGCAGGACGGCGTGAGTCGGCGCGATCTGCAGGGAAGTGTCAGCGCCGCTGGGCAACCCGCGGCCGTCGACGAGTACCGGGTTCACTGCGAGTGTCCGCGCGCGGTAGTCGTCGCTGACGGTGACGAGGTAGGCGAAGCTGTAATCCGCCAGTGCATCGGCGAGTTGGTCGAGATCTACCTGCACGCTCATAGGCCGAGCCTACTGAGGATTCGGCACTCATTCCGTGCCGGCCGCTCGCCGCCAGATCTCGGTGCAGGTTTGACGCGCCCGTGTCAGTTCGGCGCCCGACACCCGTGAGGCCTGATAGAAGTTGCGTTCGATCATCCAGCACAGCGCCCTGGCGATCGCCGAGGATTGATCAGCTCGCTTACCCGGCGGAACGCCCATGTGTTCGAGGATGGCGGTGATCGCGGAGATGAAGATGTCGGCGGTGTCGTTCCACAGGGCGTCCAGCTCGGGAATGGTTGCCGCAAGGTCGATTGCGGTGCGCATGACGACGCCGTGGTCACGCCACAGCTCCTCGGTCCGCTTCATCGCGGTGTCGATCGCCGCCATCCCGCTGGCGGCATCTTCGGTTGCGACGCGCGACTTTTCGTGAAGAGCCTCGACGGTGCGGGCGAACAGTGCAGTGAGGACCTCTGGTTTGGAGCCGAAGTAGAAATACAGTGCCCCGCGGGTGATCCCCGCCCCTTCTGCGATATCGGAGATGGTCATCGCGTCATAGCCAGGCGCCTCGAGCAGTCGTTCGGCGGCGTCGAGGATCGCGGCTTCCCTGAGGTCGCCCTTGCGCGGCGCGCTGGATCGTCGTCTGGTCAATTTGCGGGGATCTGATGTCCGTCGGCGAAATCTGTACTCCGCGAGAGTGATTCCCAGGCCTCGAGATCGGCTTCGAGTGCGCGCCTGCCAGCGGCGACCAGCCGTAGCGCATCCGAGCCCAGCACCAGGTGCTTGGGCGGATCGATGGCGTCGAGGATTGCCAGGACTGCGGCGGCGGCCTTCGTGGGATCGCCGAGCTGATTGCCGCTGGCCTGAAGTCGCGCCTTGCGAATGGGCTCGAACACCGCGTCGTAGTCGTCGATGGTGTGCTCGGCGCGAACCATCGACCGGCCGGCCCAGTCGGTGCGGAAGGAGCCGGGTTCGATTGCAGTGACGTGGATTCCGAAGGAGGCGACCTCCTTGCCGATACTCTCCAGCAGGCCTTCGAGCGCGTACTTGCTGGCGCAGTAGGCCGACAGCCCCGGCACCGTCATCAACCCACCCATCGACGTGACGGCCATGAGGTGCCCACTGCGTCGTCTCCGCATATGGGGCAGTACTGCCTGCACGGTGGCCGCGGCGCCGAAGACGTTCGTCTCGAACTGGGCCCGTACCTGCGAGAGCGGTGTCTCCTCGAACACCCCCTCCAGGCCGTAGCCCGCATTCGCGATGGCGACGTCGATCGGTCCGATCGATGCCTCGACCTCGGCAACGGTATCGAAGACCGCCTGGTCGTCGGTGACGTCGAGCACCCGACCGTGGGCCGAACCGGGTGCAATCTGTTCGAACGAGGTGACATCGGCTGCCCGGCGCACGGTTCCGACGACGGTGTGCCCGGCGTCCAATGCACCTCGGGCGAAGGCACGACCGAGTCCGGTGCTGACACCGGTGATGAAGAACGTCTTGGGGGTCATGACTTCACAGTAGCGCGCTAATCGACACAGTGTCGATTTTAATGCACCCTGTGCAGATTAGGCGGGTGCCGGCTGCCTGCCCCGCACCAGTCGGCCCGGCCGGGCGTCGGTGGGCACGCCGTTCTCCGCGATCACTTCCCCGGACACGACGGTCGCGACGTACCCGTCGGCGGCCTGATCCAGTCGGCGCCCGCCTGCGGGAAGGTCGTGGGCGATGACCGGGCGGTGCACCTTCAGTGCGGCATGGTCGATGATGTTGAGGTCGGCTTTGTAACCCACGGCGATCCGGCCGCGATCGGCCAACCCCGCCACCCGGGCCGGCACTGACGTCAACTCGCGCACGGCTTGCGGGACCGTCAACCGCCCGGTCGCCCGGTCACGCGCCCAGTGCGCCAGCAGGTACGTGGGAAAGCTTGCGTCGCAGATCATTCCGTAGTGCGCCCCGCCGTCGCCGAGGCCGAGCACGACGTCGTCGCGATGCAGCAGTTCGGCGATGGTGTCGAGCGAGTTGTCGCGGAAGTTGGCCAGCGTGACGAGCAGCATGGCGTGGCCATCGTCATCGAGGCAGCGGTCGTACGCCTCTTCCAGCGGGCTGACGCCGCGGGCCCGGGCGCGAGCACCGATGCTGTCGGCTGGCGACGGTTCATAGTTCGGCGGATCGTCCAGCGGGAACATGTAGTCCCAGGCCTGCGAGGCGAACATCAGCGGGTGCCCGTTGCTGCCCGGTTTGTCTTGCAGAATACGTTCGCGCACTTCGGGTTTGAGCATCTGCGCCACGCGCTCCGCCAGTGGCAGGTCGGCGATCTCCTGATAGCTGGGGTAGGTGATGAACGGGTTGCCCGACAGGTCGAGACCGATGACCAGCCCGATGGGCCGCGGGAAGATCTGGGCTGTGATTTTTGCATCGGCGCCGCCGCTTTCGTTCGCCTTCTCCACCATCCGCAGAGCATCCAGATGCAGCTCGGGTCCGGCATTTCCGATCGCCAGGGTGAAGGTCACCGGCAGGCCCACGTCGGCGGCCACGTCGAACACCGCCTGCAGGGCACCCTCGTAGTCGGCGGCCAGCAGGTCGGGAACGAACTGGATCAGGCCGCCACCCGCATCGTCGATGCCGCGGGCGATGGCTTCGATCTCGTCGTGGCCGGCCTCGTAGCTGGGGATCGGTTGGCCGCTCTCGGTCTTGTGGATTGTCAGTCGCGACGACGCAAAGCCAAGGGCGCCAACCTGAATCGCCTCGGCAGCCAGCTTGCGCATCAGCGCCAGGTCTTCGGTGGTTGCCGGTTCGCGGTCGACTCCACGTTGTCCCATCACGTACACCCGCAGCGGGGAATGCGGCAGGAACGCCGCCACATCGATGTCCCGCCGGCCCGCGTCCACGGCGTCGAGGAATTCGGGGAAGGTTTCCCAGTTCCACGGCAGGCCGTCGACCATGACGACGCCGGGGATGTCCTCGACACCGGCCATCACGTCGACGAGCACGTCGTGATCGGCGGCGCGGCACGGGGCGAACCCGACGCCGCAGTTACCCATCACCGCGGTGGTGACACCGTGCGCCGAGGACGGTGTCATCCGGTCCGACCAGATCGCCTGGCCGTCGTAATGAGTGTGCAGGTCGACGAAGCCGGGGGTGACCAACAGGCCGGTCGCGTCGATCTCCCGGGTGGCGTCGCCGGTAACGGTGCCGACCGCGGCGATGACTCCGTCGGATATTGCGACGTCGCCGAGGTAGGGCTCGCCGCCGAGCCCGTCGACGATGGTGCCGCCACGAACTATGAGGTCGTATGTCATCTCTGGAATCTACGATGATCGGGTGATCGATCACTTCGGAATCAACTGCAGCGACTGGACTACCTCACAAGATTTTTACGACAAGGTGCTTCACGTGCTGGGGTTTTCCCGGCAGATGGACGTCGGAGTGTCGATCGGCTATGGCACCGGCGGAAAGCCCACGTTCTGGATCAGCGATGCCGGCGCGGGCGAGGCGAGTGGCCCCAACCGTGAGGTGCACATCGCATTCACCGCGAACTCACCAGAAGACGTGCAGGCGTTCTTCCACACCGCCGTGGCGCTGGGCGTGGAACCGTTGCACGAGCCGCGGCTGTGGCCCGAATATCACCCGGGTTACTACGGCGCTTTCGTCCGTGATCCCGACGGTAACAATGTCGAGGCGGTCTTCCACGGTGGCGGGCCGGCCTGACACGGCGCGCGTAGCGTCGTGGGCATGGCTTCAGATACTGCTGCCCAGGAATTGTTGCGCGACGCCTTCACCCGGCTGATCGAACATGTCACCGATCTCACCGATGGATTGAGCGACGAGCTGGCCGACTATCGCGCCACCCCTGACGCCAACAGCATCGCGTGGCTGATCTGGCACAGCGCCCGCGTGCAGGACGCGCAGGTCGCCCCGCTGGCGGGGGTGTCCGAGGTGTGGACCGACGAGGGGTGGGTGGACCGGTTCGGGCTGGATCTGCCCCGCGGCGATACGGGCTATGGACACGACGCCGAAGCGTCGGGCAAGGTGCACGCCCCGGCGGACCTGCTGGCCGGTTACTACCAGGCCGTGCATGCCATGACGCTCGACTACGTCACCAAGGCGACCTCAGAGGATCTGGCGAAGATCGTCGACAAGCGCTGGACGCCCGCGGTGACGGCCAGCGCCCGCCTGATCAGTGTGATCGACGACTGCGCCCAACACCTCGGCGCGGCGGCCTACGTGCGGGGCATCGCGCCGTAATCCGCTAAAACTTGACGGGTGTCAAACCCGCCGAGACGTGCGTCACAGGCCGTGGTTACCATGGCGTTATGACTGCCACCCCAGAAGTCGCGTCGTCAGGCAAAACAGCCACGACCGGGACGATCATCAACCCCGCGACCGGTGACGTGGCTGGTCGGGTGCAGTGGACCGATCCTGCCGACATCCCTGCCATCGCCGCCGGCCTGCGGGCGGCGCAGCGCGGCTGGGAGCAACGCGGACCGAAGGGGCGTGCCCGGGTCCTGGCCCGCTATGCGACCTGGCTCGGTGAGCATCGCGACGAGATCGAGCGGTTACTGATCGATGAGACCGGTAAATCGACTGTCGACGCGGCGCAGGAAGTGCCGCTGGCGATCATGATCCTGTCGTACTACATCAAGACGATGGAGAAGGCGCTCGCGCCGGAGACCAGGCCCGCGGCGCTGCCGTTTCTCGCGATCAAGAAGATCACCGTGCACTACCGGCCACGCGCTCTGGTCAGCATCATCGCGCCGTGGAACTACCCGGTGGCCAACGCTCTGATGGACGCGATCGGTGCACTGGCAGCGGGGTGTGCCGTGCTGCTCAAGCCGTCCGAGCGCACACCGTTGACCGCGGAGGTGCTGCTGCGCGGCTGGCAGGAGTCCGGCGGTTCCGACGTGCTCGCGCTGGCCCAGGGGGCCCGTGAGGTTTCCGAGGCCGTCATCGACGTCGCCGATTACATCCAGTTCACCGGCTCCAGCGCCACCGGCACCAAGGTGATGGAGCGGGCCGCCCGTCGGCTCACACCGGTCAGTCTTGAGCTCGGCGGCAAGGATCCGTTGATCGTGCTCGAGGACGCCGATATCGAACTCGCCGCGAACGCCGCTGTCTGGGGCGCCATGTTCAATGCCGGGCAGACCTGCGTCTCGACCGAGCGGGTCTACGTCCTTGAACCGGTGTACGACGAGTTCGTCGCCGCGGTTGTGCGTGCGGTCAAGGCGCTCGATGTCGGTGCGGGTGACGGCAAGCACTTCGGTGCGCTGATCGACGAGGCGCAGGTCGCCGTCACTGAACGGCACGTCAACGACGCCGTCGCCGCCGGGGCCAGGGCGCTCACCGGTGGCAAACGGCCCTCCGGCCCCGGCAGTTTCTACCCGCCGACGGTGTTGGTGGATGTCGACCATTCGATGGCCGCGATGACCGAGGAGACGTTCGGTCCGACGCTGCCGATCATGAAGGTGGCGACCGTTGCCGAGGCGATTCGGCTGGCCAACGACAGCCCCTACGGGTTGAGTGCGGCGGTGTTTTCCAAGGATGTGAACCGCGCCAAAGATATTGCGGTGCAATTGGATTGCGGTGCCGTCAACATCAACGACGTGATCTCGAACCTGATGTGCACCACGGCGCCGATGGGTGGCTGGAAGACCTCGGGGATCGGCGCCCGGTTCGGCGGTGCCGACGGGATCCGCAAGTTCTGCCGGCAGGAGACGGTGGTGGTGCCTCGCACCAGTGCCGGTGCCGGCGGCAACTACTACAACAACTCGTTGAAGACGCTGACCCGGATGAACAGGCTGATGACCACGCTGGCGTTGGCGCGGCCCAAGCGCACTCTCAAGGGCACGGGCACCTAGCGCGCGGGGAGCGGCACCGTTCGTTCACTCGGAGGACACCCGCGTGTACCCGGCGCTCGATACCTTTTGCCCGTGCTCCTCGAAGATGGCAGTCAGTACACCGTTCGCGACGATGACGATGACGATCCAGAGTTGATCCTCCTGCCCAGCGGTGAGGTCGTCGACACCTGGCGCGAGAACTACCCGTACGACGAGCGCATGAAGCGCGACGAGTACGAGGAGCAGAAGCGACTTCTGCAGATCGAACTGCTCAAGCTGCAGAAGTGGAGCCAAAACAACGGGCTGCGGCACGTCATCGTGTTCGAGGGCCGCGACGCTGCCGGCAAGGGCGGCACCATCAAGCGCTTCATGGAACACCTCAACCCGCGCGGGGCTCGCGTCGTGGCGCTGGAGAAGCCCACGGAGCGCGAACGCACTCAGTGGTATTTCCAGCGGTACGTCAAGCACATGCCGGCGGCCGGCGAGATCGTGATGTTCGATCGGTCCTGGTACAACCGCGCCGGGGTGGAGCGGGTCATGGATTTCTGTAGCCACAAGCAACACGCCGAGTTCATCCGTCAGGTCCCGTTGTTCGAGCAGATGCTGGTCAATGACGGCATCAGCCTGACCAAGTTGTGGTTCTCGGTGACGCAGAACGAGCAGCGCACGCGGTTCACCATTCGCCAGGTGGACCCGGTGCGGCAGTGGAAACTGTCGCCGACGGACCTCGCGTCGCTGGATAAGTGGGACGACTACACAGCGGCCAAGGAAGACATGTTCGCCTGGACGGACACCGAGATCGCGCCGTGGACCGTGGTCAAGAGCAACGACAAGAAGCGCGCCCGGATCAACGCCATGCGCCACGTGCTCGGTAAGTTTGACTACGACAACAAAGACCATGGGGTGGTCGGCCGGGCCGATCCGCTTATCGTGGGACGCGCTCTGGCTGACTGATTTGGCTGATCCGTCTGGCGCGCCACAGCCGATGGATCAGATCCAGACGAGGAGCCAGGTGTGCGTTTCGTGCTGACTGCGCTGCTGTGGATCGTCACGACGGTCTTGTTGGCGGTCGCGGTTCCTGCGGCGTGGGCGCAGCAGAATGTCGTCGACGTCGACGGATACGCGCGGCTGGCGCAGAATGCCGCGGCGGATCCGGCGGTGCAGGATGCGATGGCCGCCGAACTGACCTCTCAGCTGGTCAACCTGGCCAGCAACAGCGGCTACGACACGCGCACCGAACTGCTCAGTGCGGCCGCCACCGGCTACACCCGAAGCGCCGCATTTCCGGGCCAGTTCGCGACGGTGAACCGGATCGCGCACCGGTGGATGTTCACCGACGTTGTTCAGCAGTCCGATTCCTCGGGGCGCTGGGTGGTCGACCTCTCGCCGATGTTGGCGGACAGTTCGTTCCAGCAGACTCTGCAGGACTACGGCATCACGGCGCCCTCGTCACTCGAAGTTCCGTTGACCGACCGCGCGTCGGAGTCGCTGCGGCCCGGACAGTTGCGGCAGGTCGGGCGCTGGGGTCCATGGGTCAGCGTTGCGGCGACCATCCTGACCGGGGTGTTCGCCCTGTTGACGCTGGCCGCCGCACGCAGCCGAGGCAAGGCCCTGGCGGCACTCGGGGTGTCGGCGTTGATGGTCGGTGCCGCGGGCTGGGCCGGGCTGGAGATCGGCCGGCGTTACGTCAGCAACGCGTTGAACAACACCAGCGGCGACGTCCGTCGGCTCGCCGATGCGCTGGTCGGTCATGCCATCGGCAGCCTGCACCAGTACCTGAACCTGACGCTGGCCGCGGGCGGTGGGCTGGTGGCGTTGGGCGTATTGGCGGCGGTGTTGGGTTCGCTGCGGAGGAAGTCGGTCTAGTCGGTTGCTCGGCCCGATCTTGGGCATCTCCAATGTGTTGGAGGAGTGCTCACCGAAGTCACTCGGCTCGTATCGAGTAGCTCAAGCATGACTGCGCCGCGCGGATGACGCGGCGCGCCTGGTGGATAACCGGTGCGACAGTTGTCGTTCTCGCGTGCGTGATCGTCGCGGTGGGAGTGATTTTGTGGCCCAAGCAATCTCGCACGGACTGTGACACTGTCAGGGAGCTTTTCGCGTATACGAAACAACACAACGAATTGCTCATAGCCAAGGCCAACGTCGACGAGGGCCAGCCGAGTATCTCTGACGATCAGGAATGGGCGACTCGGCTGCACGGCTTCGCCGACCAGATCCGCGACCAGAAACTTGCTGCGCAGACCAGTCATTTAGCCGACTTGGCCGACCAACAAATCGACGCGCTAAAGCGAGAGCAGGCCGGCGCCTCCGGTTCACCGGATCCGAATCGGCCGGCGGGGCAGTGGGACAGTGATTACTTTGAAGTAGGTCAACAGTTCGCCGCGCAGGCCAATGACCTACACGCGGCCTGCCCCGGGTAGCGACGTCGTCGCCACCCTGGACCGATTGACCCAAACTGGCGGTTGGAGTCGCCCAAGCAATCGGTCAGGCTCACATGTCGCGTCCCTCGGCGATGGGCTCGATGATGACGGCTCAACGTCCACTTACGACCCGCAAGTGGTAAGAACGCGCGCATCAACTGGACTCTGAATGTGGAGTTGAGTCGCGCCTGACGCGAGGAAACAGTTCTCAAGTTCGCGCTCGGTAGGCAGACGAACTGCAGCGCGAGCAGCTTTGAGGCTGAGAGTTGCTCCTGGAGCATCAACCATAATGACGGCTGAGAGACGATATGCAGCTCTTCTGACTGGGGCGGCCGTCTTAGTAGACGTCTTTCAGCTTCTCTGCGTTGTCTTGATCCATTTCCGCGAAAGCCGCGGCGGCTTTGTGGGCTTTGTCGCCGATGGTGCCCAGGTTCGCGGTGTGTTTTTTGATCAGCTCGACGTGGCGGGTGTGGGCGGCTTCCAGCGACTGATGAAACGAGTGGGCTGCAGCGAAGTCGCCGAACATCCCCGAATCGGGCGTTGTTCTGGAGAGGGTGGCCGCGGCTCCATCGGCGTGGTCGGCGGCGTCGTACGAAGTGTTCGCCCCGGAGTGTAGGCCTGCCACGTGGACCTCCATGACTCCTCCTATCTAGCTGGCTGTCAGGTCCATCCTCGTCGCGTGTCGACGCGTTGCCAAGTCACCGCGCAATCGTTCACAGTCAACTTACAGCAATTTTATAGATGGCATAAAAGTCGATGCCAGCGGTGACTTGCACCTAAATGAGCAAACAGTAAAGTACGGGCAGGGGAGTGCGCAGCGTCGTCGCGGCCGTACTGGAAGGGGAGGTGGAGATTGCTGACCTATCCGCAGTTCGAGCACTTCACGGCCCAAGAGCTGGCCGGTCAGGCCGGCGGCGATCCGTGGCAGATGAACGCTGAACTGCAGACCGGAGACCCCGCCTCGATAAACAGCCTGGCTGACGCCTTCCACCAAGCCGGTGCCCGGGTCAAGGATGCCGATGACCAGTTCACCGCGGCGAAGAAGCAATTCGAGGACTCCTACAGCCGCAACAACGGCACGCAGCACCCCATCAACGATGGGGCTGAAGTCCAGAAGGTCAGCGCAGCGCTCGCGAAGCATCCCGAAGAGCTCACCAAGATCGCCGTTGATCTGGAGCAGACTGCGGCCGCGCTGGCGATGGCCCAACGCGAGAGCGCCGAAATGATCGACGCACTCGATGAGCACCTGCACGCGGTCGACGAAGAGATATCGACCGAATGCTCGGACGCTCCCTGGTTGATGGTCGGATTCCACAACGAAGCCGTCGAAGTCACCAAGACTGCGCTGGACCATATCGAAAACATCCAGGGCGCCTATGCCGACCAGCTCCGAGGTGCCGAGACGGCCATGATCGCCTCGGGCTATGTGCCGGACGGATTGGACGCCGGCGACGGGATCCCTGGTGATTCTCCCCAGGATTCGGCGAGTAAGTACGACACCTCTGGTCAGCGCGCGAAAGATCAAGCGCTCGTTGACAAAGCTAAACGGGAGCATGCCAATGGGCTGGGTTGGGACCTCGACGAGACGGAGGCCCAACGTCGGTTAGCCGACTACGCGAGCGTCACCGACCCCTCGAACGGGGCGGCCAAATGGGGTGATGCCCACGCAAAGGACGAGGCGGCCCGCCTCGCCGGCGAGCGCCTCGCAGACTTCAACATGGCGAATTCTGTTGGCCCGGTGGGCAAGGACCCGGTGCTCGGCGGGGACATGCGTGATCGGGCGAATCGGCGGCTTCTGTTGCAGAGACAACTGGAGGATGCGCAGCTCGACTGGAGCCAGATACCGATGCATGCCGACGACGCCACCAGAAGGATGGACCAGCTGGAGGTGCAGGATCGAGCTGCTGCGCTCACGAGGCTGCAAGAACAGCTCCAGGCCAACGGCGTGAGCCCGGAAGGGGCGGCGAAGGTCGCGGACGGTATCGCGCATGGGGTGATTCCGCAGGAGTTTTTGGATGAGACAAAGCGCACCGGGAAAAATATGGAGGGGATGGGAGAGATCCTCAAACGTTTCAGTGAAGAGGCGCCTCCGGGTAATGCACTAGGAATTACGTTGTCCGATGGTGATATTGAGTCGCTGGGGAAGGTGGGCAAGACGTTGGGGCGTGCCAGCAGCGCACTCGAGATCGGCATGACGCTGTATGAGGTAGCTAATGGAGATAAGACGCTTGTGCAGGGGACAATGGATGTCGGGGCGAGTATGGGAGGCGCCTGGGCCTTGGGACAAGCAGGGGTATTCCTAGGGGCGCCGGCCGGACCCGTAGGGTCGTTTGTCCTGGGTTCGGTTGGGGCGATCGCAGGCGGTGTTGCCGGGGAGAAGGGCGCCGACGCGCTCTACAAATATTTGGCGGGTGAGTAATGGTGTTGCCATCTCAGGTTTTATCGGCCGGACTCATTACCGAACGGGTGCATCCGTCGGTGCAGATGAAGTTGTTCTTCGCTTTGGCGGGCGTCTGTCTCGTGATCGCCGTGCTGTCGCCGTTCATCACAAAGGGTCACGGTTGGGAGCGCCGCACCTTTTGGATCGGCACTTTCGGGGCGGCACTCTTCATTTTCCTCGGTGGCCTACCGGACTGGATTGGGGGTTTGGCGCTGGCTGGCGCCGGTGTCTTTGCCATGGCGCTCTCGGCGTATTTCACGAGCTCCTATATAAAGATTGCAGGCAAGATCTACGCATTCCACACCCGCGACGGCCAGCCTGATCGTTCGTCCGGTTCGCCACGTCAACCTATCGTTTACGACCCCGCGGAAGAGCATTACGGGACTGACGTCACCGCGAAAAAGGCCTGGTGGCTAATGATCCCGGCGATGGGTTTGTGTTCGGGCACCGTCGTGACCAATGTTGGTACCGGTGGCAGCCTGGGACTGTTGATTGCTATGGCAGGTTTTTTGGTCATTGGCGCCGTGGGATTGGGTTACGCCAGTGATGCCAGTTGGGGTTATCGAGTCGCTCGCGGCCAGTACGTGCAATTCGTTCTAGTCGGCATTGTCACCGCAGGTGTCTTCACAGTGCTCTATCTGCTCGCATACATCATCGGTAGGCGCTGGCCATATCGGTTCAAGAAATCGCTCGAGCGCCCCGCCCCGCCGCGCCCGACGCGCGATAAAAAGCCGCGTTAGAGGCGAGCATTTCTGTGCTAGGCCGTTCCCTCGTATCGCTTTACGGCGCTTCTCTTTGTCGCGTGCGAAGAGGCCGCCATAGGTCGAAGGGGTATCGGCGGAGTGAGCATATCCATTTGATAAATGGAGGTGA
The DNA here is from genome assembly GCF_025822605.1 of Mycolicibacterium komossense. Lineage (GTDB taxonomy): Bacteria > Actinomycetota > Actinomycetes > Mycobacteriales > Mycobacteriaceae > Mycobacterium > Mycobacterium komossense. The sequence goes on from NZ_JACKTY010000049.1 coordinate 255,199, forward strand.
GCTTCGTGACTCTGATAGCTGCTGGGATCATTACTGAACGGGTGGTGCACGCATCTGTGCACATGAAGGTGTTTTTCGCCTTGGCAGGCGTGTGTCTGGCCGTCACTGTGCTGTCGTCGCTTGCCAAAAGTATTGAGGCTCAGCGGCGCATTTACTGGGGTGGCACCGCGGGAGCGGCCCTGTTCACCTTTATCGGATTGCTTCCTGACTGGACTGGAGGTTTGGGACTTGCGGCTGCTGGGGTCTTCGCTATGGCGCTCGCAGCATATTTCACGAGCTCCTATATCAAGATTGCCGGCAAGATCTACGCATTCCACACCCGCGACGGCCAGCCTGACCGTTCCCCCGGCTCTCCACCTCGGCCTGTTGTTTACGATCCGGCTGAACAGACGTACGGAGCGGATGTATCAGCGAAAAAATTGTGGTGGCTACTGGTCCCAGCTGTCGGACTGTGCTCTTTTTCGGTCGCGACCAACATGACCGGCGGCAGTAGTCGCGGCCTGTTGATCGGTGCGGCAGGTTTTTTGTTTCTTTTCCCAGTCGGATTCGGGTATGCCGCTGACGCCAGTTGGGGCTACCGGGTCGCTCGCGGCCAGTATGTGCAACTAGTCCTCCTCGGGATCATTACCGCGGGCCTCTTCACGCTGCTCTACTTGCTGGCATATGTCGCCGGTAAGCGCTGGCCGCATCGGTTCAAACGCTCACTCGAAAGGCCGGCCCCGCCGCGTCCGGTGCGGAATAAAAAGTCCCGCTAGCAACGCGCTGGACGTTGAAGGGGAACAGCGTGACATTGGTATCCGCTGGGATCATTACTGATCGGGTGGTGCACGCATCTGTGCACGTGAAGGTGTTTTTCGCCTTGGCAGGTGTGTGTCTGGCCGTCACTGTGCTGTCGTCGCTTGCCAAAAGTATTGAGGCTCAGCGGCGCATTTACTGGGGTGGCACCGCGGGAGCGGCCCTGTTCACCTTTATCGGATTGCTTCCTGACTGGACTGGAGGTTTGGGACTTGCGGCTGCTGGGCTGTTCGCTATGGCGCTCGCAGCATATTTCACGAGCTCCTATATCAAGATTGCCGGCAAGATCTACGCATTCCACACCCGCGACGGCCAGCCTGACCGTGCCGCGTCAGCCGGTCGTTTACGACCCAGCCGAAGATCATTGCGGGAGTGACGTCACGGCGAAGAAAGCGTGGTGGTTGTCGGTCCCCGCTATGGGCCTGTGCTCCGCCAGTGTCGTGAGCAACGTCGGTTCGGACAGGAACCTTAGTGTAATGCTCACTGCGGCGGGTTTCCTGATCCTGAGCGCTTTGGCGTTGGGTATGCCAGCGAGGCTAGTTGGGGTTACCGAGTGGCTCGCGGCCAGTACGTGCAGTTCGTGCTGATCGGGATCATTACCGGCGGTGCTTTCATAGTTCTCTATCTGCTGGCGTATCTCGCTGGCAGGCGCTGGCCGTATCGCTACAGTAAATCGCTCGAGCGCCCCGCGCCGCCCCGTCCGGTACGCGATAAGAAGATCCTCTAAGGCTTACTGCGTCTTGGAGTTTCGCCGTCGTCGTCCCAGTCGACCCACTCCGGCGGTTGGAGTCGCCCAAGCGATCGATCGGATATATATGGGTTCTTAAACTTGCGTGAACCTGCAGCCCGCGACTTGCGAAAAACCGCGGTGATGTAGAAAAGTGCACCGCCAACAACGAAGAGCAGCAGCGCACCCTTGGCGATATCCAGCCACATCTCTGCGACATTAGCTGCATTTCTACGCCGGTCGGAGCGCTACTCAAAACACGGCCGCCGCCACGGCGGCCGCCGCAGAAAGCCGGCCCGTATTCTCGCGCATCGCGAAATCCTGGCAAATCACGACTTTGACAGCTGAACGCATCGGATGGAGAGCTTTCTAGTCATCTGAGCGCAACGCTGTGGGCGATCAGGTGTCCGAAGGAAGGCGAGCGGCGTAGGTTTTACCGCCAGTTCTTATGTGGTTGGTTCGAAGGAAGGCGATCGACACCAACGCGATCGCGAAGGCGACGGATATAAAGATCGTCGACTTCCAACTGGACAGCTTGGGCTAGCGGGCGGTGTTGGGTTCGCTGCGGAGGAGGTCGGGGTAGTCGGTTGCGAGCCGTCATCAATTGATGACGGCTGCGGGACGAGACAGGCGATCCGGGCGGCGGATTAATCGTCAGATCGAAGCGCAGGTGGTCGTTCGGGTCCCCGGTTGTTGCTGAACACCGAGTAGATGCGGCCGCCGAGCTTTACATGGTTCGTCCACTTGAGGGCGACGACAACCAGGCTGACACCGATCGCGACAGCCAGGATTGTTGCTGATTCCCAGTCGGGCAGCTGAGACGCGAACAGCAGTGCAACGCCGATTGCGGAGCCGGTCCAATAGACCCGCCGCTCAATCGAATCGGGTGACAGCGTTGCCGATCGCCACAACGGGAACATGCTGCCAGCTGTAGCCAACTCGATGATGGAAATTCCACTACAGAAGGTAGGGATCGACACCGTCATCGACCATGCCGTGATCGGTTGTGCGGGTGGCGTTTTCCAAGCTCATACCCGAGGAAATATGCAGCTGGGGGTATCAAGAGCATGGGTATGGAAGCGACCACCACGATCAGGGCTTGAACGCGCTGGCCGCGGACAAGGGGAAGCTGACGGGAACTGTCGTCATGGCCGGTGGCCGCGCCGAGGAAAGAGAGGAAAACGACAGCGAAGATACCTCTCCACTCCCAGCCAAGGCTGTAGACGGCGCCGCCGAGAATGCACGCCAGCGCTGCAAACACCCACCACTGTTTCGATGCGGTGACAAGTCCGCCATAGCTGTCTGCAGGCGAGCCTTGGCGAGCGCCAGGCGATTGTTCCGACTCCTCGGCGAGGGTGTCAGTGATGCTGTGCGCGATGACGCGCCCACCGATCTTGATATAGGGCGTCGCGAAGTAAGCCCTCAGGGTCGCGGGCAAAGCAAACATCACGACAACAGCGATACTTGCCGACCAACCTCGGCTCGAGGCTGCTGTGGCGCCGAATGCCGCCGCCCCCAGCCAGCCAACCCAATAAATTCGGCGCGCACTCGGAATATCGAGTTTGACGAAAGCCGGTATACAGCCCACGATGACGCAGATGATTGCGGCTACAAAGGCCGCGGTCTGCCAGGGTTGCAGGGCGGTGTGTGTGGATTCAGCCATCAAGGTTACCGAACAGCTCTCCGACGTACTTGCTGCCATATGGCGAAAGCACCACCGCCCCAACGAGACCAGTTAACACCGCGCCCTCGGGTCCGATCCAAGTGCCGGCGAGTGCCCAGGCGCCGACACCGACCGCGTAGCTGGTAGCCGCGCCCCCAGCGACCTGGCCGGCAGTCTGCCAAGCGGGGGCATGATTGGCGACGATATCGTAGAGACCCAGCCCTGTATCTAACCCGAGACCGGCCAGGCCGAGCTTTCCCGAGATGCTCTTCAACTGGGTGAGATCCGCTTCTGAAAATCGTCCCAGCGCGTGCGCAGTCTCCGACTCCGACTTGATTACACGGGTGCCAGCGTCTGCACCCGCGCCAAGCCCCCCGAGCAACTGTGAATCTTGATTCAGCAAGTCTCGCCACGGCACTCCCTGACCAAGCGCCTCAACGGCGGTCTTAGCGCCATCCGCGGATAGTCCTTGCCGTTGAAACGCTTCGATCGCCTTCTGTGTCACCAGAACCCGTGCTCCGTGCTCGGCATCGTCGAGAGCCTGTGTTGCTTGATCGGCAGTCATGGGCGGCATTCCCAGCAGACCCTGCTCCATTTTCTTTTGCCAGTCGAGGCGCATTCGCGCACGGTCTGCGGCGGTACCACCCAGGAGCGGGTCAACAGAGAGAGGACCGGTGAACCGGGACTTATCGTAATCGTCGAGTCGTTCGCTGGCGAGGTGTCGTGAATCCGCTGTCGCGCCTGGATTCGTCGCGGTCGCGAAATCTTGAAGGCGCTTGGCAGCATCGGCCTTCTCCGGTGTCCACGGACCAGGACTGTCGACCATGGCTTGGTCTTTGACTCTCTGGCCGTCCCCATATTTGCCGACCGCGGCTTGGTCTTGCTGAGCATGTGTGCGGTTGCCATCGTCATCGAGGCCCTGAAGTGCACCTGGGTCGTATCCGTCCTCACGCAGTGTCGTCAACGCGCTGGTCAGTTTCGCGGAGTAGTCATCACGAATCGCACCAATCTGACCCAAGATTTGGGTGGTGACATTAATTGCATCGGATTCGAGTGCAGACGTGTCTTCATCATGCGCTAGCGCCTCGTCGATCAGCGCATCGAGATAGTGCAGTTGGCTGTCCAGGACGCTGATGTCATTACTTGCGAATCTTTCCGCCTCGGCGAGGGCTGCGGCGAGGCCCTCCAGATCGATCGCGATTCTCGGCAGTTGATCCTTCTGAAATGTCACGGATCGCTGGACTCGTTGTACCTCAGCTGAGTCGTTGATCGGGTGCCCACCGTCCTCGTGGTTCCACGAGGCGCGAAACCGTGCGAGGGCATCTAAATAGGCGTCATGGGCCGCGCTCGTGCAATCGCTCGCGGCCCGAAACGCGCCAGCAAGGCTAGAGATTGCTCCCGGGTCGCCTGATTGCAAAGTCTCATCCAGTTTCCACGGGTCTCCGCCGGCGGCGTTGATCAAGCTGCCGATATCGATGTGGGTTAGCGCTGGATACGGTGCCACGGCATTCGTCTATAGCTGTTTCGCGACATCGTGTAGTCGCTTGCCGTTATCGGCGTCCATCTCGGCGAATTCCGATGCCGCGTTATGCGCGTTGTTGCCCAACTGATCGAGGATTTCACTGTGCTTATTGAGCATCTCTGTATGGCGACTGTGAGCGTCGGTGACCGCATCGTGAAACTCTTGAGCGGCGTCGAAATCCCCGAAGATCCCTGAATTTACTGAGGCTCGGCGAAGGTATCCCGCTCCGTCGTTGGCGTGATCGGCGGCCTTGAAAGTCGTATTGGCGCCTGTGCGCATCTCTGCAGGATCAACGAACATGCTTCCCCTAATCTCTTCACGCAAGGTTACTCACAGGGCATCTCCCGCTCAATTCACCCCAATGCCCAGCACCCGGTGCAGGAACGAATAACTCAACGCCGTCTTGAACGCGGTCTGCGCATTGTCGGCGGCACCGGCGTGCCCGCCTTCGATGTTTTCGTAGTACCGGACCTGATGTCCGGCCGCCTCCAGAGCGGCGGTCATCTTGCGGGCATGGCCGGGATGCACCCGGTCGTCGCGGGTCGAGGTCGTCATCAGCAGAGCTGGGTACTCGGCATCGGCCGAAATATTCTGGTACGGCGAGAATTCGGCCATGAAGGCCCAGTCGTCCGGGTTGTCGGGGTCGCCGTACTCCGCCACCCAGGACGCCCCGGCCAGCAACAGGTGGAAACGCTTCATGTCGAGCAGCGGCACCTGGCAGACCAGCGCGCCGAAGAGCTCGGGATAGCGGGTCAGCATGACACCCATCAGCAGGCCGCCGTTGCTGCCGCCCTGCGCGGCGAGCTGTTCGACGGTGGTGATGCCGCGTCCCACCAGATCCTTTGCCACGGCCGCGAAATCCTCGTAGACGCGGTGTCGGTTCTCGCGCATCGCCTGGGTATGCCAGGCCGGCCCGTACTCGCCCCCACCACGGATGTTGGCCAGCACGTAGGTGCCGCCCCGGTTGAGCCACAACCGGCCAAGGACGCCGCCGTAGGCCGGCGTCGACGAGTTCTCGAAGCCACCATATCCGCCGAGCAACGTAGGCCCCGGTCCGGTCGAAGAGCGATGTCCCACAACGAAATAGGGAATCATCGTGCCGTCCAGCGATGCCACGAAATGCTGGGATACCTCGATATCGTCGGCGTCGAAGAAGGCGGGCGCCGATTTGATCTCGGTCAGCTCTTCGCCGGCGGCGCCCTGCAGCAGCCGGGACGGAGTGTCGAAACCGCTGTAGTCCAGGAAGATCTCGTCACCCATATCGTCGGCGGCGACGATCACGGTGTTGGTGTTCGGCGGTATCCCCGGCACCGGCTCGCGATTCCACGATCCGGGAGTGGCGATTTCGACACGACTGGCGACATCGTGCAGGGTCAGCAGTACCAGCCGATCGCGGGTCCAGGCGTAACTCTCCAGCGACGTGTGTTCATCCGGTGCAAACACCACGGTGAGTTTCGCAGTGCCGGAGAGGAATTCGTCGTAATTGGCGGCCAGCAGCGACCCCACGGGATAACTGGAGTTGCCGACGGACCATTCACTCTTTGGTTTGATCAGGATCCACTCGCGATGAATCGAGACCCCCGCGTCGGTGGGCGCGTCGATGCGGATCAGCTCGTCGCCGCGCAGCTCGTAGAGTTCGTGGTTGAAGAAGTCCGTCGCGCGCACCAGCGTGATGCGTTCGAAGCCGGGCGTCCGGTCCACGCCCGCGCCTACGCTCACATCCGCGGCAGTGCCCTCGAAAACCGTCTCCGCCTCGGCCAGGGGCTGGCCGCGTCGCCACCGCTTGACCACCCGCGGATATCCGGAGTCAGTCAGTGAGCCGGGACCGAAGTCGGTGCCGATTAGCACCGTGTGCTCGTTCTCCCAGGTGATGTCGGTCTTGGCTTCCGGGACCTCGAATCCGTCGGCGACGAACTCCTTTGTCCGCATGTCGAATTCGCGGACGATAGCGGCGTCGGAGCCACCCCGGGACAGACTGACCAGAGCCAGGGTGTGGTCGGGCTCGATGACATCGGCGCCCGCCCACACCCAGTTCACGTCATCGCCGGCCGCGAGGGCGTCCACGTCGATGACGACCTCCCAGTCCGGATCGTCGGTTCGGTAGGACTCCAGCGTCGTGCGACGCCACAGCCCGCGCGGGTTGGTGGCGTCGCGCCAGAAGTTGTAGAGGTACTCGCCGCGACGCCGCACGTACGGGATGCGGCTGTCGGTGTCGAGCACCTCGAGCGCTTGGCGGCGCATCTCGTCGAACCGGTCGTCACACAGCTCCGTCAATGTCGGGTCGTTGTGCGCGCGGACCCATCCCAACGCCGCATCGCCGGTAACGTCTTCAAGCCAGAGATACGGGTCTTCGTAAGCGGAGCTCTGTTGGTCGGGCATAACACCATTGTGTCCGCGCGCGTACTGTGAGCTGTGTTACACCGATACCGATGAGGCGCAGGGATATCTGACGATGAGTGATGCACCACCACGCGCCCTGATCACCCGGGCCGCGGCCGAGCTGTTGTCGACGCTGCAGCAGCGCCACGGGGCGTTGATGTTCCACCAGTCCGGTGGCTGCTGCGACGGGTCGTCGCCGATGTGTTACCCGGACGGAGACTTCGTCGTCGGGGATCGAGACATCCTCCTCGGCCTGCTGGACGTGACCGGGGACAAGCAGCCCGACGGCGTGCCCATCTGGATCTCGGGGCCACAGTTCGACGCGTGGAAACACACCCAACTGGTAATCGACCTGGTGCCAGGACGTGGTGGCGGTTTCAGCCTCGAAGCTCCCGAGGGGATGCGCTTCCTCTCCCGCGGCCGCGCCTTCACCGAACAGGAAAACCTGCAGCTCACAGCGCTGCCTCCGGTTACCGGCGCGCAGTACGCCAACGGCACCCGGCCGCCGGGTCCGCGCGGTGAGGTGGTGGCCGAGGCCGCCGATGTCTGCGCGATACCGATCAGATAACGACCCTGCGTCACCCCGCCTTCGGGTGGGGTGACGGACGCTATTCGCCCGTACCGTCGGTGACGTGATTCCCCTACCAAGGGCGTGGTTGCTGACCAGTTCGATGCTGGTCGGTGCCGCGGTCGGTGTCGTCGCGGCCGTGCTCAGCACGCTGCTCATCCAGGCGTCGATCCGCCCCGATATGGTCATCGCCCTCGTCCTGGGCGTGCCCAGCGTGCTCGGTCTGCTGATGGTCATGATCGCGGGCCAGCGCTGGGTGACGGCGCTGGGCGCGTTCCTCATCGCGTTCGCGCCCGGCTGGTTCGCCGTGCTCGTCCTGATCCAGGTGGTGCACGGTGCCTGAACGTCTCGACACGGAGTCGATGCCACTCACCGAACCGCACTGGCCGCCGATCTTCGACACCGGCCCGCACCCGGAGCCGTTGTCGGCCCCGCGACCCGAACCCGAACCGCTACCCGCGCCGGAGCTGCAGCGCGATCCCGACCACAACCCCTGGCGCATGCCGTCCTCGACGCCGGAGCCCGTCAGCTGGTCCGACGAACTGGCCCCGGAACCGCAGCTGATCCCGGCGCACCCGATCGTGGTGGCCGCCCAGTACCAGTACCTGCGGCGCTGGAAGTTCGCGCTGGCGCTGCTGGGGGTGTGGGTCGTCGCCGCGGCGGCCGGCGCCGGCCTCTACTACTGGTGGTTTCAGTCCCTCGACAAGACCTGGCCTGACACCGCCGTGCTGATGTATGTGCTGTTCTGCACGGTGGCCGCGCTGGTGATCTCGATGGTGCAGGACAGACCGATGGTCTCGGCCACGTCGATCGCGACGATGACGGCGCCGTTTGCGTCGGGGCTTGCGGCCGCGGCGCTGTACGGCATGTTTGCTTTTGGCTTGGTCGTGCCTTAGCGGAACCGTCGACCGTTGACAGAGTAGGAAGCCCTCCTGGGCGTTCCCAGGCGCGGGCTTGGTGGACAGCTCCGCGTCCGATTACTCGCACCGTTAGGGTATGTAGCCGTGACTCACTATGACGTCGTCGTTCTCGGAGCAGGCCCCGGTGGTTACGTCGCGGCCATTCGCGCTGCCCAACTCGGGCTGAACACCGCCATCATCGAACCGAAATATTGGGGCGGGGTCTGCCTCAACGTCGGCTGCATCCCGTCGAAGGCGCTGCTGCGCAACGCGGAACTCGCCCACATCTTCACCAAGGAAGCCAAGGTCTTCGGGATCAGCGGTGAGGCCACCTTCGACTACGGTGCGGCGTTCGATCGCAGCCGCAAGGTCGCCGACGGCCGCGTCGCCGGCGTGCACTTCCTGATGAAGAAGAACAAGATCACCGAGATCGCGGGCTACGGCACGTTCACCGATGCCAGCACCATCAACGTCAAGCTCAACGACGGCGGATCCGAGACGGTCACGTTCGACAACGCGATCATCGCCACCGGCAGCAGCACCCGGCTGGTACCGGGCACCTCACTGTCGGAGAACGTCGTCACCTACGAAGAGCTGATCATGACCCGCGAGCTGCCCGGCTCGCTCGTCATCGCCGGTGCAGGCGCGATCGGCATGGAATTCGCCTACGTGATGAAGAATTACGGCGTCGATGTCACCATCGTCGAGTTCCTGCCGCGGGCGCTGCCCAACGAGGACGTCGAGGTGTCCAAGGAGATCGAGAAGCAGTACAAGAAGCTCGGTGTGAAGATCCTCACCGGCACCAAGGTGGAGTCCATCGTGGATGATGGCTCGCAGGTCACTGTCACCGTGAGCAAGGACGGTAAGTCCGAGGAGCTCAAAGCGGACAAGGTGCTGCAGGCCATCGGCTTCGCACCCAATATCGACGGTTTCGGCCTGGACAGCACAGGCGTGCAGGTCACCGACCGCAAGGCCATCGGTATCGACGAGTACATGCGCACCAACGTGCCGCATATCTATGCGATCGGTGACGTGACCGCCAAGCTCCAGCTCGCGCACGTCGCCGAGGCTCAGGGTGTCGTCGCAGCCGAAACCATCGCCGGCGCAGAGACTTTGCCGCTCGGTGACTACCGGATGCTGCCGCGTGCGACCTTCTGTCAGCCGCAGGTGGCCAGCTTCGGGTTGACCGAACAGCAGGCGCGCGACGAGGGGTACGACGTCGTCGTCGCCAAGTTCCCGTTCACCGCGAACGGCAAAGCGCACGGTGTCGGTGACCCGAGTGGTTTCGTCAAGCTGATCGCAGACGCCAAATACGGCGAGTTGATCGGCGGCCACCTGATCGGCCACGACGTCTCCGAACTGCTGCCCGAATTGACCTTGGCGCAGAAGTGGGACCTGACTGCCACGGAACTCGCCCGCAATGTGCACACCCACCCGACCATGTCGGAAGCCCTGCAGGAATGCTTCCACGGTCTGACCGGCCACATGATCAATTTCTGACGTGCGCTGGCCAACCTGCATAGCGGCGGTGCTGCTCGGCCTTGGGGTCATCGCACCCGTCGGCCAGGCAGCGGCCGAACCAGTCGCAGCGCCGGATCTCAGCGGCTACCAGTCGATTCCCGTCGACCCGTATCTCGATGGCGCCGCTGGGGGAGGCGAAGCCTACTTCCAGACGCCCGACGGCTTGCTGTGCGCCATCCGGCCGGTGACGGGCGTGGCCGGGTGCGACGGGACGCTGCCCGCTACGCAGGCTGGTGTCAACGAGATCGTGCTGGCGGCTGACGTCGTCCAGCGTGGTCTGCGGGCCACTGCCAATTCACTGTTCGTGAAGCCGTCCGGAGCGGCGGCCCCGGTGCTTCCGGAGGGCAGTAAGATCTCTTTCGCCGACTTCGAGTGTGGTGTCGGAGCGGGCTCAATCACGGTGTGCACCAAGGGAGATCGTGCCCAGCAATGGATGGTTATCTCACCGGGGCACACCGGCATCGGGCCCGCGACCGAGGGCCTGCCGCCAGGTTTTCCTGACCCGAACGAATTCGTGACAGGTGACGACAGCTACCTCGTCGGAGTCGGGGCCAAGAACATCTTTCCGGTGTTCACTGTTGGCGACGGACTGACGTGCAGCATGGTTCTGTTCAGTGGCGGTGAGATGGGTTGCGACGGAAAGCTTCCCGGTGTGCGGGCCGGCGAGAACGAGGTCTACGCACAGCTGCCGGGACCGGTCGGCATGCGCCGCACCGATATCCCGAAGTACAGCACACCGGCCTATCCCGGGCATATCCGTCAGCTGCCTGTGGGATATCGCATCAACTCGAACGGCGGCACCTGCATGGCGACCGAGGGCGGGGTGGCCTGCTACGGCAGCCTCGCGGGTAAGGTGCAGGGCTTTCAGGTGACGCCGAAGGCCACCACGACGTTCGGCGGCAGCTGAGTTAGTCCGGGAAGTCCAGCGGCAGTTTGAGGGTGTTCATCGTCGCGGCCAGGGTGTCGTATTGCCCTGCCAGCAGACAGAATTCGATGAGTTGTTTGGTGTTGAGGTAACCCGACAGCGCGGTCCAGGTCTTCGCCGTGATGGCGCGGTCGAGGACGAATTCGTCGGTGGCGCTGAGTAATACCCGATCTCGCTCACTCAATCCCGCCGCGTCTGGCCCTTCGAAGATCTGCTGTTGTTGTGCAGCGTCGACGCCACGGCTGCGGGCCAGTCGCCGGTGCTGCTGAAGTTCGTATTCGCACTCGCGTAGATGCCCGACCCGCAGGATGACCAGTTCGGCATCCTTGCGGGACAGTCGGCCCCAGTACAGCAGCACCCCGGAGAACGGCAGCCACGTCCAGAACAGCGTCTTGTGTGTGGCGAGCGCGTTGAAGAGGTGGAACTCTGGGGCGCGGATCCCTCTGGCGCCGAGACGGCAGATCGCCCAGTTGATCAGTCCGATATCGCGGATGCTGCTGGACGCGGGGATGCGGGCGGGTTCGGCGGTCATCCAGGCACTCAATCCTTCACCAGGTAGGGCGATACGGTGCTGCGGTGCTCGTCGAGATCCAGCGCCCGGCCGAACGCGGGGAAGGCGCGCTGCGGGCAGTTGTCCCGTTCGCACACCCGGCAGCCCGCACCGATCGGTGTGGCGTTATCTCCAGAGAGGTCAAGGCCTTCCGAGTACACGAGCCGTCCCGCGTGCCGTAGCTCGCAGCCTAGCCCGATGGCGAACGTCTTGCCCGGCTGCCCATACCGCGATGCGCGGCGCTCGACGGTGCGGGCCACCCACATGTAGTGCCGCCCGTCGGGCATCTGGGCGATCTGCACCCCGATCTTGCCGGGGTTGGCGAATGTCTCGTAGACGTTCCACAGCGGGCAGGTGCCGCCTGCGGAGGAGAAGTGAAAACCGGTGGCGGACTGGCGTTTCGACATGTTGCCTGCCCGGTCGACCCGGACGAATGAGAACGGTACCCCGCGCATCGACGGACGCTGCAGCGTGGACAGTCGGTGCGCGACGGTCTCGTAGCTCACCGAGTAGAAGGCCGAGAGGCGTTCGACGTCGTAGTGGAATTTCTCGCTGACGTCGTGGAACTGGCGATACGGCAGGATCGCTGCCGCGGCGAAATAGTTGGCCAAGCCCAGGCGGGCCAGCGTGCGTGATTCGTCGCTGGTGAACTTGCCCTCGGTGACCAGCGAATCGATCAGATCGCCGAACTCCAGGTAGCCCAGCTCAGCGGCCAGCTTGAAGACCTGTTGCCCGCCGGAAAGATGGCTGCTCATCTCGAGTGTCTTGGTGACCGGGTCGTAGCGGTGCAGCACGTTGTGGCCGATGTCGATCCGGCGCACGATTCGCACGCCGTGCACCTGGGTCAGCCGTTGGGCCAGGTCGCCGGCCAACTCGCCGCGATGCATACGCATGCGCACCGTGAGGTCCTCGGCGGCGGTGTCGAGTTCGTGGAGATAGTTCTGGCGTTGGTAGAAGTAGTCGCGGACTTCCTCGTGCGGCATGGCGATCGAGCCCGATCCTGAGCTCATGCCGCCGCCGTCGTGGAAGCGGTCCTCGGTGGCGGCCGCCAACTGGGCCGACGTCAGCCGATAGCGCCGGTGCAGGTTCACCATGGCCTTGGCCACTGCGGGATGCGCGCTGACGACCTCGGCGATCTCGGACATGTCGACCTCGACATCGAGATCCCGGTCGAGGGTGACTTCGCGTAGTTCGGCGACCAGGCGGGTGTCGTCCTGCGAGGCGAAGAACGTGGCGTCCACGCCGAATACCTCGGTGATGCGCAACAGCACCGCCACGGTCAGCGGGCGGACGTCGTGCTCGATCTGGTTGAGATAACTAGGGGAGATCTCCAGCATCTGCGCCAGCGCAGCCTGGCTGAAACCACGTTCGCTACGCAGTTGTCGAACCCGCGAACCGACGTAGGTTTTGGACACGGCGACCAGGGTACTCGCGGTGTTAAGCATGGCTTCGCATTCTTGGCACTGGCATCGTGCTAGCCGTATGCCTGGTCGTTTGGCATGATCGCGCGGGGGCGCGGGTGTGCCTTTGAGCAGCAGAGAAGACCACCCCGTGGACATCCCGAAGAAGGGCGTTCGATGAGCAGCGACAAGCCAACCGCACCTGGTCTGGGCAAGGTGATGATGCCGGTTCCCGACCCGCATCCGGATGTCTTCGACCGGCAGTGGCCCCTGCGGGTGGGCGATATCGACCGGGTCGGGCGGCTGCGGTTCGATGCCGCCTGCCGGCACATCCAGGACGTCGGCTCCGACCAACTGCGCGAGCTGGGTTTCGAGGAGACCCACCCGCTGTGGATCGTGCGACGCACCATGGTGGATCTGATCCGGCCGATCGAGTTCCAGGACATCTTGCGGATGCGCCGCTGGTGCTCGGGCACCTCCAACCGCTGGTGCGAGATGCGGGTCCGCATCGACGGACGACGCGGAGGCGGACTGATGGAATCCGAGGCGTTCTGGATCAACATCAACCGGGAGACCCAGGGCCCGGCGCGGATTTCCGACGACTTCCTTACCGGACTCCAGCGCACCACCGAGGTGGACCGGCTGCGATGGAAGGCCTACCTGAAGGCCGGCAGCCGCGAGGACGCCCACGAGATTCGCGACTACCCGGTGCGGGTTACCGATATCGACCTGTTCGACCACATGAACAATTCGGTGTATTGGACCGTCATCGAGGACTACCTGTTCTCGTACCCCGAGCTGCTCAAAGCCCCGCTGCGCGTCACGATCGAGCATGATGCCCCGGTCGCGCTGGGGGACAAGCTGGAGATCCTTTCGCATGTGTACCCGGCCGGATCCACCGACAAGTTCGGGGCCGATCTCGTCGACCGCACTGTTACCACGCTCACATATGTCGTCGGCGACGAGACCAAAGCGATCGCGTCGATCTTCCCGCTCTAGCAGTACAACTGTCCCGTATTTCTGGGCACTGACCTGCGCCGATGATGTTACCAGCGGGTAGCTACTGAACCGGTCAAGCCCAAGCGATCCTTAACAAGATTTGCAAATTTCTGCCAAGTCGTTGCGAAAATTGGCAACTGAAACGGGTGGACCTGCGTGTATGCGTGATGGCACTGTGTAAATAGCACACCAGTGAAGTCGCAGCGACGTTAACAACCCGGCGATCCCGGCAGCGTCCAGCGACTTGCAAAGTACACAGCCAAGAACGCTAGGAGTTCGACCCGCATGTCAACTGTCGGAACCCCCAAATCCCCCGAGCAGATCCAGCACGACTGGAACACCAACCCGCGCTGGAAGGGCATCGAGCGCACCTACACCGCAGAAGACGTCGTCGCCCTGCAGGGCCACGTGGTCGAGGAGAGCACGCTGGCCCGCCGTGGTGCCGAGGTGCTGTGGGAGCAACTCCACGATATGGACTACGTCAACTCCCTCGGCGCGCTGACCGGCAACCAGGCCGTCCAGCAGGTCCGGGCCGGCCTCAAGGCCATCTACCTGTCGGGTTGGCAGGTCGCCGGTGACGCGAACCTCTCCGGTCACACCTACCCGGACCAGAGCCTGTACCCGGCCAACTCGGTGCCGCAGGTGATCCGTCGCATCAATAACGCGCTGCTGCGCGCCGACCAGATCGCCAAGGTCGAGGGCGACCGGTCCGTCGAGAACTGGCTGGCCCCGATCGTCGCCGACGGTGAAGCCGGCTTCGGTGGCGCGCTCAACGTTTACGAGCTGCAGAAGGCCATGATCGCCGCCGGTGTCGCGGGATCGCACTGGGAGGACCAGCTGGCATCGGAGAAGAAGTGCGGCCACCTCGGTGGCAAGGTGCTGATCCCCACCCAGCAGCACATCCGCACCCTGACCTCGGCCCGTCTGGCGGCCGATGTCGCTGACGTCCCGACGGTCGTCATCGCCCGTACCGACGCCGAGGCGGCCACGCTGATCACCTCCGATGTCGACGAGCGCGACCAGCCGTTCATCACCGGCGAGCGGACCAAGGAAGGCTTCTACCGCGTCAAGAACGGTCTCGAGCCCTGCATCGCCCGCGCCAAGTCCTACGCGCCGTACTCCGACCTCATCTGGATGGAGACCGGCACCCCGGACCTGGAGTTGGCCAAGAAGTTCGCCGAGGGCGTCAAGAGCGAGTTCCCGGACCAGATGCTGGCCTACAACTGCAGCCCGTCGTTCAACTGGAAGCAGCACCTGGACGACGCCACCATCGCGAAGTTCCAGAACGAGCTCGGCGCCATGGGCTTCAAGTTCCAGTTCATCACCCTCGCCGGCTTCCACGCCCTGAACTACTCGATGTTCGATCTGGCCCACGGCTACGCCCGCAACCAGATGAGCGCCTACGTCGACCTGCAGGAGCGCGAGTTCGCCGCCGAGGAGCGGGGCTACACCGCCACGAAGCACCAGCGCGAAGTCGGCGCCGGCTACTTCGACCGGATCGCCACCACAGTGGACCCCACCTCGTCGACCACCGCGCTCGCGGGCTCGACCGAAGAGGGCCAGTTCCACTAGGCACCATCTCTGCGCGAGCAGTCGTAAAGGTCCCTGAAAACCCCGCGTTTTCGGGGACTTTTGCGTCTGGTCGGCAATGGAGTAGAAAGTGTGACCGTGACCAGTATTGAGCGAGTGGGCGTCATCGGTGCCGGACAGATGGGCGCCGGAATCGCCGAGGTGTCCTTGCGCGCCGGGGTCGACGTGGTGATCTTCGAACCTACCGAGGAGTTGGCAGCGGCGGGTCGCAGCCGCATCACCACGTCACTTGAGCGTGGCGTCAGCAAAGGCAAGCTGACCGAAACCGACCGTGACGCGGCGCTGGGGCGGCTGACCTCCACCTCGACGCTGTCGGATCTGGCGGATCGTCAGCTGGTCATCGAGGCGATCGTCGAAAACGAGGCCGTCAAGGCCAAGCTGTTCGCCCAACTCGACGAAATCGTCACCGATCCAGACGCGATCCTGGCGTCGAACACGTCGAGCATCCCGATCATGAAGATCGCCGCGGCCACCAAGAATCCGGGCCGCGTACTGGGCCTGCACTTCTTCAACCCGGTGCCCGTGTTGCCGCTCGTGGAGCTGATCAGCACGCTTGTCACCAGCGATGCCGCGGTGGCGCGGGTGGCGAGCTTCGCCTCGGACACGCTGGGCAAGAAGGTCGTGCGCTGCGGGGACCGCTCAGGATTCATCGTGAACGCCCTGCTGGTTCCCTATCTGCTCTCGGCCATCCGGATGGCCGAGGCCGGGGTGGCCACCGTGGAGGACATCGACACCGCCGTGGTCGCCGGCTTGTCGCATCCGATGGGCCCGCTGCGACTCTCGGACCTGATCGGGCTGGACACGATGAAGCTCATCGCGGACTCGATGTACGACGAGTACAAAGACGCGAACTTCGCGCCGCCGCCGTTGCTTCTGCGCATGGTCGAAGCAGGTCAGCTCGGCAAGAAATCCGGTCGGGGTTTCTACACGTACTGAGATAGGTGGCCCACCCGGCGGCGTTGCGATTCACCGGTAGTCGCGTTGGCAAGTATCCTGGTCAGTAGTTAAGCTAGCTATCGGTAAGACCTGCGGTCTGGGTCGGGGAAACATGGCCGGTGCAGCGTTTTCGCAGTGCCGGCCTTTCTACGGCACCCCTTCCATCGTCAGCAGGACGACGTCAAAAAGGTATTGGGTTAATGTCTGAGGTCAAGTCCGAGTTGCTGCCGTTCTACGAGGAATCGCAGTCGATTTACGATTTATCCGACGATTTCTTCGCCCTCTTTTTGGGCTCCACCATGGGATACACGTGCGGCTACTACGAGCGCGATGACATGACCCTCGACGAGTCGCAGAATGCCAAATTCGACCTCGCACTCAACAAGCTGGACCTCAAGCCCGGCATGACGTTGTTGGACATCGGCTGCGGCTGGGGTGGCGCGCTGGAACGCGCGGTCGAGAACTTCGACGTCAACGTCATCGGTATTACCTTGAGCCGCAACCAGTCTGAGTACAGCAGGAAGCGTCTGGCGGGTATCTCGACGCAGCGTTTCGTCGAGATTCGGCTACAGGGCTGGGAGGAATTCGACGACAAGGTCGACCGGATCGTCAGCATCGGCGCCTTCGAAGCCTTCAAGAAGGTGCGCTACCCGGCATTCTTCGAAAAGGCGTATGACATCCTGCCGGACGACGGCCGCATGCTTCTGCACACGATCCTCGCGCATACACAGAAATTCTTCCGGGACAACAATATTCCGCTGCTGTTCAGTGATCTGAAGTTCATGCAGTTCATCGGCAAAGAGATCTTCCCCGGCGGCGAACTGCCCTCGAAGGAAGACATCGTCGACTACTCACAGGCCGCCGGCTTCGGGGTGGAACGTATCCATCTACTGCGGCCGCACTATGCCCGCACACTGGATATGTGGGCCGAGAACCTCCAGGCCAACCGGGCCGCGGCCATCGAGGTCACGTCGGTCGAGGTCTACGACCGCTACATGAAGTACCTGACGGGCTGCGCGGACTTCTTCCGGCGCGGGATCACCAACATCGGTCAGTTCACGCTGACCAAGTAGCGCGTCGAGCTTCACGCGTCCTTGAGCCGCTTCTTCTCTGCCTCGACGTCGAAACTCGCTGGCGGCCAGGACAAGTCGAGTGTCTTCAGTGCCTCGATCAACAACTCCGTGATGGCCAGACGGCTGTACCATTTCCTGTCGCAGGGCACGACATGCCAGGGCGCGTAGTCGGTGGACGTCTTGTCCAGCACGGCCTGGTAGGCCTCCTGGTAGGCGGGCCATAGTAGGCGCTCGTCGATATCGCCCGGGTTGTACTTCCAGTATTTGTCGGGCCGGTCGAGACGCTTGGACAGCCGTTTCTTCTGCTCCTTCAACGAGACGAACATGGCGACCTTCACGATGATGGTGCCGGCCTCGACGAGTTCCTTCTCGAAGGCGTTGATCTCGTCGTAGCGCGCGCCCCAGACCTCCGGCGGCACCAGGTCATGGACGCGGACCGCCAGGACGTCCTCGTAGTGGGAACGGTCGAACACCCCGACCTGCCCTGCGGTCGGGAGTGCCTTGCGGATGCGCCACAGGTAGTCGTGCTTGCGCTCTTCCTCGGTGGGCACCCCGAAACTGCTGTACCGGATTCCCTGTGGATTACCTGCGCCGACAACGTGTTTGACGATTCCGCCCTTGCCTGCGGTGTCCATGCCCTGCAGGACCAGCAGGACCGATCGGGTGTCGCCCTCGCGGCTACCGGCGTAGAGCATCTCCTGCAGGCCGGCGAAACGTTCATTGCGTTCGTCCTGCAGATCGGGTGCGTCACCTTTGGAGCCGGTGAAACCAGGGGTGGAGCCGGCATCGATATCGGCCACCTTCTCGCCGGGCTTGAACACCAGGACGTCGTGAGGTTCGTGGGTCCACAGCGAGGGTAAGTCGGCCATGACGGTGACACTAACCGCCGCAGTGCCCGTTCAGTCCAGCATTGGCGGCACGACCGGCGACGGATGCGGCTGGTTGATGAACGTCTCCAGCGAACCGCCCACTTCGACGATCCCGCGTAATGCGCTCCAGGACAGCATCGTCAGATAGTCGATCAGCTCGTCCGAGCTCATCCGGCGATGGGACATCCACGAGTGGGTGGCCAACTGCACGCCGCCGACGATCAGGTATGCCCAGGGCTCGACGCCTTTGGTGTCCATCCCCGCTTCGTGCATGCGCCGACGCAGCACCACCGCCAGCATCCCGGCGATGATCCGCTCGGAATCGGCAACCACCTTTTGTTTGCCTGCCGAGCTGTTTGCGAAGACAAATGGGTAGATTTCGGGCTCCGCCGCAACGGTCTCCACGTACACGCGGATGATCTCGCGGGTCAGTTCGAAACCATCGGATTTCGCAGACAGTGCGGCGGCCATATTGGGGATCAGCGTGGTCTGCGCGAAGCGCATCATGACTGCGGTCGTGAGGTCGTTCTTGTCGACGAAATAGCGGTACAGCACGGTCTTCGAGACACCGATCTCCGCAGCTATCTCGTCCATGCTGACGTCACGACCACGGGTGCGGATCGCTTCGAGGGTGCCGTCGACGAGCTCGTTGCGACGATCCACCTTGTGCTGATGCCAACGCCGTTTACGTCCGTCGATTTTGACGGTTCCGGGCTGGGTCTGGGCCACTGTCGCCATTTCCATTCACTAGTTGGACTCAATAGTACGACCCGAACCGGCACTCGGCGAAGACGGCGGCTCCGCGCCGCCTCGAAAAGGGGGTCACAGTAACTGGTTGCACCTCGGTGTTGCGCAGGAAGAGGGCCGCGCCTGCGATAGCGGATGATGTTGGAGTGGCGCCACGAGCAAATTTGCCTGCCCCCCAATCGGGAGGCCCGGGCGGACCTGGCAACGGTTCGGATCTGTCCGCGCTGCTGGCTGGAGCGGCGATGACCCGCGGATCGTTCGCGGAGTCCTTCGCCGGTGTCGACCCCAAGGCCGATGAGCAGCGCCTGCGCGCACTGCGCCGGATGAAGCTGGTGGCGCTCAGTTTCCTGCTCGGCGCGACGGTGATCTTCTTGGCCTGCGCGTGGGCGCAATCGCGCGGGGCCGCCCCGTGGGTGGGCTATGTCCGGGCCGCCGCGGAGGCGGGGATGGTGGGTGCGCTCGCCGACTGGTTCGCGGTGACCGCACTGTTCAAACATCCGCTGGGCATCCCGATCCCGCACACGGCGATCATCAAGCGCAAGAAGGATCAGCTGGGGGAGGGCCTCGGCACCTTCGTCCGCGAGAATTTCCTCGCTCCTGCGGTTATCGAGACGAAGCTGCGGGAGGCGGAAGTCGCGGGCCGGCTGGGTAAATGGCTCTCGGATCGTGCGCACGCCGAGCGCGTCGCGGCGGAGACGGCCACTGTGCTGCGGGTGCTGGTGGAGCTTCTGCGCGACGAGGATGTCCAGCAGGTCATCGACAAGATGATCGTGCGGCGCATCGCGGAACCGCAGTGGGGTCCGCCGGTGGGCCGGGTGCTTGCGACGATGCTTGCCGAGCATCGGCAGGAGGCGTTGATCCAGCTGCTGTGTGACCGCGCCTTCGAGTGGTCGCTGAACGCGGGCGAAACGATCGAGCGCGTCATCTCGCGGGATTCGCCCAGTTGGTCCCCGCGCTTCGTCGACCAGCTGGTGGGCGACCGGATCCACCGGGAACTGATGGACTTCACCGATAAGGTGCGTCGCGACCCCAACCACGAGCTGCGCCAGTCCGCGACACGCTTCCTCTTCGAATTCGCCGACGATCTGCAACATGATGCGGCGACGATCGCCAAAGCCGAGACGGTCAAGGCCCAGCTGATGGCGCGCGATGAGGTGAACCACGCCGCGGCCACCGCGTGGCGCACCATCAAACGTCTGATCCTGGAGGGTGTCGACGATCCGTCGAGCGCGCTGCGGACGCGCGTTGCGGATTCCGTTGTGCTCATCGGTGAATCGCTGCGTGACGACGTCGAATTGCGGGACAAGGTCGACAACTGGATCGTGCGCGCGGCGCAGCATCTGGTGTCGCAGTACGGCGTGGAGATCACGGCGATCATCACCGAGACCATCGAGCGCTGGGATGCCGACGAGGCCAGCCGGCGCATCGAATTGCATGTCGGACGAGACCTTCAGTTCATCAGGATCAACGGCACTGTGGTGGGCGCGCTGGCCGGCTTGGTGATCTACTCTGTGGTGCAAATCATATTCTGACCTGCGCTAACAAGTGCTTGCAAAAGTTAGCACCGTCCCGTACGGTGGGATTTGTCAGTGTTTGACATGCCGGATAACCAGCGACTCACCGGAGTTGGTTACCCGACCCGCCGAGAGGGAAACCCATGCCGCAGGAAGAAAATCTTGCCGCTGTGGTGACCCATGCCGCGTCCGATATCGGCAGTTTCATCAAGGCTCAGCGGGAGGCGGCGCAGGTTTCGATCCGGCAGTTGGCCACCAACGCCGGGGTGAGTAATCCGTACCTCAGCCAGATCGAGCGCGGATTGCGGAAACCGTCAGCCGAGGTGCTCAACCAAATCGCCAAAGCGTTGCGTGTTTCGGCGGAAGTGCTCTACGTGCAAGCCGGGATGCTCGAACCCGGCGAGGCCAACCAGGTGCGGGACGCCGTCGTCACAGACACGGCGATCACTGAGCGGCAGAAGCAGGTGCTGCTCGACATCTACGCCTCGTTTCTCCAGCAGAACGAGGCTGCCTCCGAGATGACCAGCGAACTGACGGCGGTCACCGCCGGCGAAGTGCCACCAGAGGAGACCACGCCTGATCAATGACGACTGATCACTAACGAAGTCTCCTGACCACCCAAAACGTCTGTAACTGTCGAAAGGAAGATCACCATGGCCGAGAACCCGACCATCGAAGAACTGAAGGCCCCACTGCTTGCCGCTGTCGGTGCTGCCGACCTGGCCCTGGCCACCGTCAACGAAATCGTTGCCACGCTGCGTGAGCGCGCCGAGGAAGCCCGCACGGAGGCGACCGCCCGGGCCGACGAGCGTCGTGCCAAGCTCACCACCGCCGTCGACGAGACTCGCGGCCGCATCACCAAGCTGCAGGAAGACCTGCCCAAGGAGATCGGTGAGCTCCGCGAGAAGCTGACCGCCGAAGAGCTGCGCAAGGTTGCCGAAGGCTACGCCGAGCAGGCGCAGAGCACCTACGGCAAGCTGATCGAGCGTGGCGAGGCCGCGCTCGAGCGCCTGCGCAACCAGCCGGCTCTGGAAGAGGCCGCCGAGCGCGCCGAGGGCTACGTCGACCAGGCCGTCGAGCTGACCCAGGACGCCCTGGGTACCGTCGCCACGCAGACCCGCGCAGTCGGGGAGCGGGCCGCCAAGCTGGTCGGTGTGGAATTCCCCGGCAGGGTCGACGAGGCGGTGCTCGACGCCGAAATCGCCGTCGAGCGCGCCGCCAAGAAGGCCCCCGTAAAGAAGGCCCCGGCCAAGAAGGCCGCTCCGGCCAAGGCCCCGGTTGCCAAGGCTCCGGTCAAGAAGGCGCCGGCCAAGAAGGTCACGCAGAAGTAATGTCAGGCCCGCCCGGCCGCCATCGGCACCGGGTGAGCTCGACGTCCAGGACGGTACCCGCCTAGGCTTGCTGGTGTGAACCAGCTTGTGGGTACCGTCCTTTTCTTCGTTCAGGCCGCCGTCCTGATCATGGCGCTCTACGCGCTGGTGCATGCGGCGCTCCAACGGCCGGACGCCTACACCGCGGCAGAGAAGCTGACCAAACCGGTCTGGCTGATCATCCTCGGTGCCGGCATCCTGGTGGCGCTGGTCCTCGGCATCACCGGGGTGGCCATCGCCGCGGTCGCCTCAGGCGTCTACCTGGTCGATGTTCGGCCGAAACTTCTTGAGATTCAGGGAAAGTCGCGCTGAGCGCATGCGACGTCTATTGACCGCTGCGCTTGCGGTGCCGTTCTCCGTGGCGCTGGCGGTGCCGCTGAGCAGCCAGGCCCAAGCCGATCAGGTGTATGCCCCGCCGTTCATCGATCACACCGAGTGGGTGCACTGGGGCGATCTGTCGAGCCTTCGGGTGTACCCGACCCCCACAGGCCGGCAAGCCAGTGGCGTGATCGGCACCAAAGCCAACGGTGACGAGGCGTGGACGGAGGTCCTGGCCGATTCGCCGGACGCCGATCAGCCCGGCATGCGTGAACAGTTCATCTGCCACTGGCAACTGGCCGAGCTGGGCCAGCCCGGCAAGGTCAGCTGGAACCTGGAACCGTGGCGTCCGGTCGTCAGCCCAGACGCGATGATCAACGCCGGGTGCAACCCCGGCGGTACCGAAGAGCCGTTCTAGTGGGAGTCGAGTGAGCAGCACCACCTGGACGCGGGAGAGCGTCGCCGCCCTGGTCGATCACACGCTCCTCAAACCTGAAGCGATGACCACCGACATCGCCACCCTGGTCGATGAAGCGGCCGACCTCGGTGTCTACGCGGTCTGCGTCTCGCCCTCGCTGGTCGCCGCGGCGGCGTCGCTGCGCCCTGTCGGGCTGGCGGTTGCCGCAGTCGCCGGATTTCCGTCCGGTAAGCACCAGTCGGCGGTGAAGGCGCAGGAGGCCGCGCTGGCGGTCGAGGCAGGCGCAACGGAGATCGACATGGTCATCGACATCGGTGCCGCGCTCGCCCGGGACTTCGCCTCGGTACACCTCGACATCGCCGCTGTGCGGGGGGCGATACCCGGAGTCGTCCTCAAGGTCATCATCGAATCGGCTGCGTTGCTGAGCTTGGCCGACCCGCAGACGGTCGTCACGGTCTGCCGGGCGGCCGCCGACGCCGGAGCCGATTTCGTGAAGACGTCGACGGGCTTTCATCCGGCCGGCGGGGCCTCGGTGACCGCGGTCGCCCTGATGGCCGACACCGTCGGTCCGGGCCTCGGGGTCAAGGCCAGTGGTGGTATCCGCACCGCCGCCGATGCGGTCGCGATGCTCGACGCCGGCGCGACCCGCCTCGGTCTGTCCGGGACACGGGCCGTGCTCGAGGGCTTGGGCTAGTAACTACACCCCGGCGAAGCAGGGGTCCTGCTGGCCGGCCGGGATGGCGGCGTTCTGCGTCGAGAACTGGGCTGTCACACCAGAATCCGTGACCTGCACGCTGTCGGCGTGGATCCCCAGCGGGTAATTCTTCGTCAGCTGCGAGGTGAACGCGTCCAACGCGGGTTGGACCGTCTCGCTCGGCAGCGTCAAACCCAGACCGGTGACGCTGAGGACCTGTAGGCCCAATCCGTTGTCGACGACCTGCGGCTTGGCGGTCACGCTGCCGAGCATGCCCTCCAACTGGATCGTGCCGTCGCCTGGATTGGTCTTCACACTCGACACGATGCCGCCGAACAGCGGAATAGCGCTCTGCACAGTGTTTTTGATGCCATCGGAGGTCCAGTTGATGACGGCCTGCAATGAGCCGATCGTGCCGTTGGAGTCCGCGGTCTTCTGCAGTCGAACGTCGTCGATCTGAAGATTGACCTTCATCCCTTTGGCTTCGCGAATCTGGTTGCCCGCGGTCTCGACCGAGATGTTGGTGTAGTGCCCGGTGACGTGCTGCCAGAGGAACGGCGGTGTCACACCGAACGACACGGTGGCGTTGTCCTGCACGACGCACTCGACGGCGGAGGCGACCACGGAGTCGGCGCGGTGCCGCGCGTAGAGCTCCCCGCCGAGGAGGCCGGCCGCGACGAGCGCGACCACGATCACCAGGATCAGCACGATCGACAGCG
Source organism: Mycolicibacterium komossense (assembly GCF_025822605.1). Taxonomy (GTDB): domain Bacteria; phylum Actinomycetota; class Actinomycetes; order Mycobacteriales; family Mycobacteriaceae; genus Mycobacterium; species Mycobacterium komossense. The sequence continues at coordinate 279,395 of NZ_JACKTY010000049.1, forward strand.
GATCGGTGATGAACCGGCGCAGCCGCCCGCCCGGCTCGGCGGGCTCTTCCGGGTAGGGCGCAACCGGCGGCTGCTGAACCGGCGGCTGCTGAGCCGACGGGTACTGAACGGTCGGGTTGTCCATCGGGCTGCCCGCGCGCGGAAAGTGCTGCGTGGGCTGCTCGGGACGCTGGCCCTGACTCGGAATTCGTTCGGTCGGGGCTACAGGAGGCTGCTGGGCAGGGATGCGCTCGGTCGGCGGGGTAGGGCGCGACCACCCGGAGGGGTCGTCCTGCCCACCGGGATAGGAGGGACCCTGTGGCGGTTGCGTCACTCGCGCGATTCTGCCCTATCAGCCTGAGCGAGCTCTGAGCGGTTGCGGAGCACCCCGAGCGTCTCCCGCGCTTTCTCCACCGAATCGACGTCGATATCGCAGAGCAACAGCTGCGGATCCGCGCCCGCGGAGGCGACGACATCGCCGAACGGCGACGCCACCACGCTGCCGCCGACCCCGGTCGGGCCGAGTGCGGCGACCTCGTCGCCGGGATAGGCCTGACCGACCGCGGCAACGAAGCCGGCGGTGTCGATCGCCCTGGCCCTGGTCAGCAGCGTCCACTGCTCGAGCTTGCCCGGCCCCGAACCCCAGGATGCGCTCACGGTGATCAGCGTGGCCCCGAGGCGAGCCAGTTCGACGTACAGCTCAGGGAACCGGACGTCGTAGCAGGTGGTGAGGCCGACGCCGACGCCCTCGACCGTGATCACGACCGGATTGTGGCCGGGGGCGACAGTGCGAGACTCGGTGAACCCGAACGCGTCGTAGAGGTGGATCTTGTCGTATGACGCGTCCGTGTCGGGGCCTGCCGCGATCAGGGTGTTGGTGACCCGGCCGTCCCCGGCCGGGCAGAACATGCCCGCGACGACCGTGACCCCGGCCCGGGCAGCAGCGGCGCGCACTCCGTCGGCCCACGGCCCGTCCAGCGGCTCGGCGATCGGGGCCAGCGATGTGCCGAACCGGCACATCGTGGCCTCCGGGAACACCACCAGGGCAGCGCCCTGGTCGGCGGCCTTTCGGGTGTAATCCTCGACGAGGCGCAGGTTGGCCGCGGGCTCGGTACCGGACATCAGCTGCGCAAGGGCAATCCGCATACCGCCAGCCTAGGGCGCCACCGTCGACCACGGGACGGTCAGCACCGCGTCCCGCAGCCGGCGGCGGGGGTATTCCACCGTGAAGCCGGCCTCACCCAGTCCCGCCAGCATCGCCCGCCACCGCACCCGGGGGCCGAATACCCCGTGGCCGGCCGCTGCGGCCCAGGCGCGGTCGGCGGCACTGAGCAACTCGTAGATGGGTTGGCCCGCCACGTTGTGGTGGATGAGGACCTTGGGCAGTCGCTCGGCCAGGTCCGACGGGCGCTCGATCTGATGTGGGTCGCAGGCCAGCGTCAAACTGACCGGTCCGGTGCGGTCCAGCAGCACCCAGCAGCACCGGCGTCCCAGCTCGTCACAGGTGCCGTCGACGATCAGACCGTCGGGGGCCAGTGCGGCCTGCATGGTCGACCAGGCCTGCGGCACCGCCTCGGCCGGATACTGGCGCAGCACGTTGAACGCCCGGACCAGCACCGGCCGCAAGCCGGCCAGCTCGAACCCGCCCCTGGCGAATTCGACGCGCGGCGGCAGCACGGCGGATCGCGCCGCTGCCACCCGCTGCGGGTCGATCTCCAGGCCGACGACGTGCAGGTCGAGGCGCACGGTGCGCAACCGCGTGGCCAGTTCCAGCGTCGTCACCGGCAACGCGCCGTAGCCGAGGTCGACGACAAGCGGGTGCGCGGTCGATTCCAGCAGCTCGCGTATCCGGGGTGAATGCACCAGCCACCGATCGCAGCGGCGGAGCCGGTTGTGCCCCGTCGTGCCGCGGGTGATGGACCCCACCGGGCGTCGCGGTGACCCCTGCGGGCGCAGCGGATCTGAAGGACTAGTGATGGTCGGTGATCCAGTCGGCGGTGAAGGCTTCTTCGGCGTCGAACATCGTGGTGATATTCGACAGGATCAACTGCTCGAGAGTGCCTCCGACCAGCGGGAGGTGCACCTTGCATTCGCTGGCTAGGCGCAGCTGGCTGCGGTCGCCGCCGTCGGCCTCGGTCAAGAAGTAGCGGCCGTCCAGGTGTCCCGGTCCGGCCGGCACGGTGGCCCGGTAGGTGCCGGTCGCCTGGTTGGCGGCGGTGTCGAACGGATCGAAGTGTTGGACGCGGGTGATCACCAGGTCGACGGGCAGCACCGCACGCGCCATCGGCGGCAACTCCGAGCGCGGCAGGAAAAGCTTGATCACGATATCGGTGCCGGATTCTGCGGAAGCGAAGTCCGCGACCTCGGCCTGCGGAGTCAGCGCGAGGTAGACGTCGGTGAGCGCCTCCCAGTACGGGCGGCTCGTCAGATCCCGGTAGATCTTCTCGGCAGGGGCGTCGAAGGCGATGGTGTAGTCCATACGGCGGCCCATGACCGGTGACTTTACTGTCGTATCAGGAGTTCTCGGCGATCCACTTCGTCGTGAATCGTTGTTCGGCGACCACCAGGTCGACGAGTTGCTTGCCGATCAGACTCTCGATCTTGCCGCCCACGAGCGGGATCCGGACCTCGACGGTGACATGAAAATCCAGCCTCGCACCGGCGCCGCCGGCGCTCGTCTTCAGGGTGGCCGCACCCGTGAGCGAGACCGGCGCCGCCGTGATCGCGCCGGCCACGGTCGCCGAGGCCTGCCCGTCGCGAACCGGGCGCCAGCTCTCGCGGCGCTCGATGCGCAGGTCACCCTTGTGGAACTGCACGACGACGGCCGGCAGGCGGTCGCTGCGGAGCACCTGGGTGGTGGCGACGGTGACCCCGCCATCCGGGTCGAGTTCCAGCGAATCGAGTGACGCGTCATCGACACCGGAATCGGCAAGCCTGGCCAGCCAGTACTGCTTGTCTTCGAACGCGCGGTGGACGTGCTCGACGCTGCCGTCGTAGTCCACGGAGATGTCGAATGATCTCGGCATAGCTGGCCAGGCTACCGTTACCGGCCGTGGCCGGTTCGCAATTCGCGGGCGCGGCGGTGACCGAAGAGGTGCCGCTGGCGCCGTTGACGTCGCTGCGGGTCGGACCGGTGGCACAGCGGGTGATCACCTGTGTGAGCACCGAACAGATCGTCGCCGCCGTGTGCGAACTCGACGCCGTGGGTGGACGACCCCTGATCCTGGCGGGTGGCTCGAATGTGGTGCTCGCCGACGACCTGGCCGATCTGACGGTGGTGCGACTGGCCAGCCCGGGAATCACGGTGGACGGCAACGTGATTCGCGCTGAGGCCGGCGCAGTGTGGGACGACGTGGTGAGCGCATCGCTGGCCGCCGGGCTGGGTGGCCTGGAATGCCTGTCCGGTATCCCCGGTTCGGCCGGGGCCACGCCCGTGCAGAACGTCGGGGCGTACGGCGCCGAGGTGGCGGACACCATCAGCCGGGTCCGGCTGCTCGACCGGCGGACCGGTGAGGTGCGCTGGGTGCCGGGACCGGCGCTCGAGTTCGGCTACCGGACCAGCGTCCTCAAGCATTCCGGCGACGCGATCGCTCTCGAGGTCGAATTCGCTCTCGACGACTCCGGGCGCAGCGCGCCGCTGCGCTACGGCGAGCTGACCGCCGCACTCGAGGCTCGGCCGGGGGACCGGGCCGAGGCCGTCGCGGTGCGCGAGGCGGTGCTCGCGCTGCGTCGCCACAAGGCGATGGTGCTCGACCCGCCCGACCACGACACCTGGAGCGTCGGCTCCTTCTTCACCAATCCGGTGGTGTCCCCACAGGTCTACGCCGACCTGGCCGCCCGGACGGCCGGTCCGGTGCCGCACTATCCCGCCGGCACCCAGGTGAAGCTGGCCGCAGGCTGGTTGGTGGAGCACGCCGGCTTCGGAAAAGGCTTCCCCGGCGAAGGGGCACCCGCCCGCCTGTCCACCAGACACGCGTTGGCACTGACCAACCGTGGGACGGCCACCAGCGCCGATGTCATCGGGTTGGCGCGACGGGTGCGCGACGGTGTTCGCGACGCGTTCGGCATCGTGCTGACGCCGGAACCGGTGCTGGTCGGCTGTGTGATCTGACCGTCAGGATTTAGCGCCCGGCCGCGCGTTCCGTATCTTGGGTATACGTGAGACCTGCCCATGACGCTTCCGCCGTGTCGCCGGTCACCCGGCGCAGGGCGCTGGGTGTGCTGGCATTGGGTCTGGCCGCCCCCGGTGCGCTCGCCGCCTGTTCGCAGGTGAAGAGCAAATTGACCAACGAGCCGCCGCCTCCGCCACCCGCCCCGTCGGTGAAGCTCACCCCCGCCAACGCGGCCACCGATGTGGTCCCGACGGCGCCCGTGCGCGTCGAAGTGACCGACGGCTGGTTCCAGCACATCGCGCTGTCCAACCCGGACGGCAAGGTCGTGGCGGGTGTGCTGAACCCGGACCGCACCAGCTTCAGCACGTCCGAGCCGCTCGGTTTCGGCGTCAGCTATACGTGGGCCGGCTCCGTGGTGGGGCAGGACGGCAAGGCTGTGCCCGTCACCGGCGGTTTCAGCACCGTTGCGCCGGTCGCCACCGTCAACGGTCAGTTCCAGCTGTCGGACGGGCAGACCGTCGGCGTCGCGGCACCCATCATCCTGCAGTTCGACGCCTCCATCAGTGACAAAGCCACCGTCGAACGCGCACTGAAAGTCACCACCAACCCGCCCGTCGAGGGTGGTTGGGCGTGGCTGCCCGACGAGGTCGGCGGGTCCCGGGTGCACTGGCGGACCAAGGACTACTACCCGGCGGGCACCACGGTGCACGTCGACTCCAAGCTTTACGGAGTGCCGTTCGGGGATGGCGCGTTCGGCGCTGCGGACTCGACGCTCGACATCACGATCGGCCGCAGGCAGGTGGTGAAGGCCGAGGCTTCCAGTCACCGCATCCAGGTGATCACCGACGCGGGCGTCATCATGGACTTCCCGTGCAGCTACGGCGAGGCGGACCTGCCACGCAACATCACCCGCAGCGGGATCCACGTGGTGACGGAGAAGTACGAAGACTTCTACATGTCCAACCCTGCGGCCGGCTACACCAACGCGCACGAGCGGTATGCCGTCCGGATCTCCAACAACGGCGAGTTCATCCACGCCAACCCCTCGAGTGCGGGTGCACAGGGCAGCAGCAACGTGACCAACGGCTGTATCAACCTGTCGACCGAGAACGCGCAGGAGTACTACAACAGCGCCCTGTACGGCGATCCGGTGGAAGTCACCGGCACCTCGATCGACCTGTCCTACGCCGACGGCGACATTTGGGACTGGGCCGTGCCCTGGGATGAGTGGACTTCGATGTCAGCATTGTCGGCGGAGAAAGCGCCGTCGAACATCCCGAGTACGGCTCCGGCGACGCCGACCGACGCCCCGACTTACTCGGGGACGCCGACGACGACCACCAGCACTTCCGCCACGGCACCGACCTCCACCGGCGCCGCGACGTCGATTCCTACTGCGCCCGGCGGTTGAACCGGCCGTTGGGCGCCTGATCGCGCGGCCGGATCACGATCTGGTCCACGTTGACGTGTGATGGCCTGGCCGCGACGAAGCCGATGACGTCGGCGACATCCTGGGCGACCAGCGGAGTGATCCCGGCGTACACCGAATCGGCCCGCTTCTGGTCGCCGGCGAACCGCACCAACGAAAACTCCGTCTCGACTGCGCCCGGCGCAATCTCGGTGAGCCGCACGGGTTTTCCGAGCAGCTCGCCGCGTAGCGTCCGGTGCAGGGCCCCCTGGGCGTGCTTGGCGGCGGTATAGCCGGAGCCGCCGTCGTAGGTTTCGAAAGCCGCGATGGAGGTGACCGTGACGATCAGGCCGTCCCCGGAGTCGACCAGCTTCGGCAGCAGAGCGCGGGTGACCCGCAAGGTGCCCAGGACGTTGGTCTCCCACATCCAGCGCCAGTTCTCCAGGTCGGCGTCGGCCACCGGTTCGAGTCCTTTGGCCCCGCCGGCATTGTTGATCAGCACCGAAACTGTCCCGGCGATGCTGTCCAGCGCCGTCGCCAAATTGGCCACCGCCGCATCGTCTGTGACGTCTGCCACAATCGCGGTGCCGCCGATCTCGTCTGCCAGCGCCTCGATGCGGTCAGCCCGGCGCGCCACCGCGACCACGTGAAAGCCAAGGGCGGCAAGGGTTCTCGCTGTCGCCTCCCCGATGCCGGCGCTCGCGCCCGTCACCACTGCCACCCGGTTTTCCGATTGAGAAGTCGTCATGGAGTCAACCTTAGTAACCGTGCTAAGTTCTCCACTGTGTTGACGGATGTCATGAGTGCGCGCACGGGACTGTGTTGTTGTCCCGGCTTCTGCCGCGCCTGACGTCGCTTGCGAATTCATCCTCCAAGTCGCTCGGTGTGGCCCGGTCCCACCATCCCGACTTCGAAGGACATCCATCGTGAGCACTCCCACAATTTCCTCCACCTCCACCCGGACAGCCCTGTCGGCGAAGTCCACCACCAAGCCGCGCTCGACCGCCCGGCCCGCCGGCGGACAGTCCGGCCGCCGCGGCCGCCACATCGTCGCCCCGTCGCTGCGCATAGGTGACGGCGCCGCGGCCAGTGTCTTCGCCGCCGCGCGACTGCGTGGGCCCATCGCCCGCGATGTGATCGCCCAGGTCACCTCGCTGTCCATCGCCACCGTCAACCGGCAGGTCACCGCTCTTCTCGACGCCGGTCTGCTTCGGGAACGCGCTGACCTGGCCGTCTCTGGTGCCATCGGTCGCCCCCGGGTCCCCGTCGAGGTCAACCACGAGCCGTTTCTGACCCTCGGCGTGCACATCGGTGCCAGGACCACCAGCATCGTGGCCGCCGACCTGTTCGGCCGCACCCTCGACGTGGTCGAGACCCCGACCCCGCGCGGCCCGCAGGGCCCCGCCCTGGCCTCGCTGGCCGGCAGCGCCCAGCGCTACCTGAGCCGCTGGCACCGGCGCCGCGCGCTGTGGGTCGGGGTGGCGCTCGGCGGCGCGGTCGACGGAGGCACCGGCTACGTCGACCACAACCGTCTGGGCTGGACGCAGGCCCCGGTCGGCCCGGTGCTGGCGGAGACGCTCGGGCTGCCGGTTTCGGTGGCGGCCCACGTCGACGCCATGGCCGGCGCCGAGTTGCTGCTCGGTATGCGCCGATTCGCGCTCTCTTCCAACTCCAACTCGCCAGGCAGCAGTCTTTACGTCTACGCCCGGGAAACCGTGGGGTACGCCCTGGTCATCGGTGGCCGGGTACACAGCCCCGTCAGCGGGCCCGGCACCATCGCCAACCTGCCCGCGGCATCGGAATTGCTCGGCGGCTCAGGACGATTGGAGTCCACGGTGAGTGACGAGGCGGTGCTGGCAGCCGCGCGCCGGCTCAACATCATCCCTAATGACAGTTCCGGCGCGACCGTGACCACCGTGTTGCGCGCCGCCAGGGCCGGCGACGTTCGCGCCCGTGACCTGCTCGCCGAGCGGGCCCGTGTGCTTGGTGAGGCCGTTGCCCTGCTGCGGGATCTGCTCAACCCGGACGACCTGGTGGTCGGGGGTCAGGCGTTCACCGAGTACCCCGAGGGCATGGAGCTCGTGCAGGCCGCCTTCGAGCGGCGCTGCGAACTGCCCGCGCGCGATATCCGAATCACCGCATTCGGTAATCGGGTCCAGGAAGCGGGCGCGGGCATCGTCTCGCTGGGCGGTCTGTACGCCGACCCGCTGTCGGCGATGCGCCGCGCCACCCGCTCCGAAGCCACCGCCTGAGCGGGTGCGTCCGGCGGCAACGTGAGCCGCGAAAGCACACAGTGTAAGTATTGAGGTGTGCGTGTAGCCGTGTTGTCGGTCCATACCTCGCCGTTGGCGCAACCAGGAACCGGCGACGCCGGTGGAATGAACGTCTACGTCCTGCAGAGCGCGCTACACATGGCCCGCCGCGGAGTCGAGGTCGAGATCTTCACCAGGGCCACGTCATCGGCGGATCCACCCGTCGTGCGGGTGGCCCCCGGTGTGCTGGTGCGCAATGTGGTGGCCGGCCCGTTCGAGGGGCTCGTCAAATACGATCTGCCGACGCAGCTGTGCGCCTTCACCGCCGGGGTGTTACGGGCCGAGGCCAACCACGAGCCCGGCTACTACGACATCGTCCATTCGCATTACTGGTTGTCCGGCCAGGTCGGCTGGTTGGCCCGCGACCGCTGGGCAGTGCCGCTGGTGCACACCGCCCACACCCTGGCCGCCGTCAAGAACGCCGCCCTGGCTGACGGTGACGCCCCGGAGCCACCGCTGCGCGCGGTCGGCGAACAGCAGGTGGTCGACGAAGCGGACCGGCTCATCGTGAACACCGAAGACGAAGCACACCAACTGGTTTCGCTACACAACGCGGACCCGTCCCGGATCGACGTGGTGCATCCCGGTGTCGATCTGCAGACTTTCACCCCCGGTGACAAGCAGGCCGCGCGGGCGGTGCTGGGCATCGCGGGCGACACCCCGACGGTCGCGTTCGTCGGCCGCATCCAGCCGCTGAAAGCGCCCGACGTGCTACTTCGGGCGGCGGCCAAACTTCCCGGCGTGCGCGTGCTGATCGCCGGCGGTCCGTCCGGCAGCGGCCTGGCCGCACCGGACACGCTGGTTCGGCTCGCCGATGAACTGGGTATGGCCGATCGGGTGATCTTCTTACCGCCGCAGTCGCGCGAACAGCTCGTCGACGTCTACCGCGCCGCCGACCTGGTCGCCGTGCCGAGTTACTCCGAATCGTTCGGCCTGGTGGCGGTGGAAGCGCAGGCCTGCGGCACGCCGGTCGTGGCGGCCGCCGTCGGGGGGTTGCCCGTCGCCGTCCGTGACGGCGTGACCGGCGCACTGGTCGACGGACACGATCCGGACCGCTGGGCCGCCGAGATCGACCGACTGTTCACGACGGATCCCGACACCTTCGCGGCGATGGGCCGGGCCGCGATCGAGCATGCGGCGACGTTCTCCTGGGACCACACCGTCGATGCCCTGCTGACGGCCTACGAACGGGCGATCGACGACTACCGTCGCACCCATCAGCGAGAGCCTGCGCGGGAGGTTTCCGCCCGCCGGACCGGCCGACGGTGGAGTCGGCGCCGGGGTGTGCGGGCATGAGCGTCACCGCGCTGCAACAGCAGATCGAGGCTTCGCTGGACGAGAGCGACCTGGTCTACACCCGGCACGAGGGTGCGCACGGCGGCCTGCCCGGCCTGATCGTCGAACTGCCCGGCGAACGCAAGCTCAAGACGAACACCATCCTGAGCATCGGGGAGCACTCGGTGCGGGTGGAGGCGTTCGTCTGCCGTCGGCCCGACGAGAACTTCGAAGGCGTCTACCGCTTCCTGCTCAAACGCAACCGCAGGCTCTACGGGGTGGCCTACACACTGGACAACCTCGGCGACATCTACCTGGTCGGCCGGATGGCATTGGACTCGGTGACCCCCGACGAAATCGACCGGGTGCTCGGGCAGGTGCTCGAAGCCGTCGATGCGGACTTCAACACGTTGTTGGAGTTGGGTTTTCGCTCGTCCATCCAGAAAGAGTGGGCATGGCGGGTGTCGCGCGGCGAGTCGTTGAAGAATCTCGCGGCCTTCGAGCATCTGATACCCGGATCCGATCTCGACTGACGCCCTCGTGACTCCGTGAGAGGATTTCTCCATGGCTGACTCCACCCTGATTCTGCTCCGCCACGGCGAGAGTGAATGGAATGCGCTGAACCTGTTCACCGGCTGGGTGGATGTCAACCTCACCGACAAAGGCCGGGCCGAAGCCGTCCGCGGCGGCACGCTGATGGCCGAACAGGGTGTCCTGCCCGATGTGCTCTACACCTCGCTGTTGCGGCGCGCCATCACCACCGCGCACCTCGCTCTCGACGCCGCCGATCGGCTGTGGATCCCGGTCACGCGCGACTGGCGGCTCAACGAGCGGCACTACGGCGCGCTGCAGGGCCTGGACAAGGCCGAGACCAAAGCCAAATACGGCGAAGAGCAGTTCATGAAGTGGCGCCGCAGCTACGACACCCCGCCGCCACCCATCGAGAAGGGCAGTGAGTTCAGCCAGGATGCCGACCCTCGCTACGCCGACATCGGCGGGGGCCCGCTCACCGAATGCCTGGCCGATGTGGTGGCCCGGTTCGTGCCCTATTTCACCGAGACGATCGTGCCCGACCTCCAGGCGGGCAAGACGGTGCTGATGGTGGCGCACGGCAACTCGCTGCGGGCGCTGGTCAAACACCTCGACGGAATGTCCGACGACGACGTCGTCGGGTTGAACATCCCGACCGGCATCCCGTTGCGGTACGACCTCGACGAGAATTTGAACCCGCGGATCGCCGGTGGCACCTATTTGGATCCCGAGGCCGCGGCGGCAGGCGCCGCCGCGGTTGCGAGTCAGGGTGCTAAATAAGCCGCATCCGGCAAGCCCGGGGCGAACACCGGGTGAACCCAGGTGAACGGCGCCCGAACTCCTGCATGTGAGTCTGTGACTTGTCCCGTTTTGGCCGCACGCTGCTGGGATGACGTTCACTCAATGCGTACGCTTTTCGCGTGAGTGTGATGTCGGCGCTGGTGCTGGCCGGGATTGTCGCCCTGGTGGCGGTCTCGGTGGGGATCGGCGTCGGCGTCTGGCTATCGCGGCACCTGGAAGCGCGCAGGCAGCGCGCCGCCGCCGAGCAGGCGGGGATCACGGTCTCGCAGATGCTGGCCCACATTGTGTCGCTGTCGCCGGTGGGCATCGTGGTCGTTGACACCTATCGCGACGTCGTCTACATCAACGACCGGGCCAAAGAACTCGGTCTGGTGCATGACCGGTTACTCGACGACCGGGCTTGGTTGGCCGCTCAGCGCACCCTTGCCACCGGCGAGGACGGCGAGGTGGACCTGTCACCGCGCAAACGCGCGACGGCGGGGCGCGAGGGGTTGTCCGTCCGCGGCCACGTCCGACTGCTGACCGAGGAGGACAGCCGGTTCGCGGTGGTCTACGTCGACGACCAGTCCGAGCACGCCCGGATGGAGGCGACCCGCAGGGACTTTGTTGCCAACGTCAGCCACGAGCTCAAGACGCCCGTCGGGGCGATGGGGGTCCTCGCCGAGGCGCTGCTGGAATCGGTCGACGATCCGGAGATGGTGCGCCGGTTCGGAACCAAGGTGCTGGCCGAGTCCAGGCGACTGGGCAATATGGTCGGCGAGCTGATCGAGCTGTCTCGGCTCCAGGGCGCCGAGCGGCTCCCCGACCTTGACTCTGTTGACGTGGATACCGTTGTCGCCGAGGCAATTTCGCGTTATAAAGTGGCCGCGGACAACGCCGATATCGAAGTTGCCACCGACGCTCCGAGCGGCTTTCGGGTGCTGGGGGACCAGGCGCTGCTGGTGACTGCGCTCGCCAACCTGGTGTCGAACGCCATCGCCTATTCGCCGCATGGTTCGACGGTGTCGATCAGCAAGCGCCGCCGCGCGGACAACATCGAGATCGCCGTGACCGATCGGGGGATCGGTATCGCCCGCGCGGATCAGGAGCGGGTCTTCGAACGATTTTTCCGGGTCGATAAGGCGCGCTCGCGCGCGACCGGCGGCACCGGGCTCGGATTGGCGATCGTCAAACATGTCGCCGCCAATCACAACGGATCAATCCGGCTGTGGAGTCAGCCGGGCACCGGGTCGACATTCACCCTGTCGATCCCGGCCTACCTGGAGACCGACGTGGAGTCGGACGATGAGAGGAACTTCTAAGTGACCAGTGTGTTGATCGTGGAAGATGAGGAGTCGCTGGCCGACCCGCTGGCGTTTCTGCTGCGCAAAGAGGGTTTCGAGGCCACCGTTGTGGGCGACGGGCCCAGTGCGCTCGCGGAGTTCGACCGGGCTGGCGCCGATATCGTGCTGCTCGACCTGATGCTGCCCGGCATGACCGGTACCGATGTCTGCAAACAGCTACGTTCGCGGTCGTCGGTACCAGTGATCATGGTCACTGCGCGTGACAGTGAAATCGACAAGGTCGTCGGCCTGGAACTCGGGGCCGACGATTACGTCACCAAGCCGTACTCCGCGCGGGAGTTGATCGCCAGGATCCGGGCGGTGTTGCGCCGCGGTGGCGATGCCGACGACAGCGGTATCGGTGACGGTGTATTGGAGGCCGGACCCGTCCGCATGGATGTCGAGCGGCACGTGGTCAGCGTCAACGGCGAGCCGATCACGTTGCCGCTCAAGGAGTTCGACTTGCTGGAGTACCTGATGCGCAACAGTGGCCGGGTACTGACCCGCGGCCAGTTGATCGACCGCGTCTGGGGGGCGGACTACGTCGGTGACACCAAGACCCTCGACGTCCACGTCAAGCGCCTGCGGTCGAAGATCGAGGCCGACCCGGCCAATCCGGTGCACCTGGTGACTGTCCGGGGGCTTGGCTACAAACTCGAAGGCTGACAGCTCTTCACTTCTCGGACGATGCTTTGGTTCTAGCTACCAATGTGCAATTTGCCAGAACATTGCTAAGCTGGCATTTCTGACGAACGCGCGATGCTCTTCGATCGGGTCTTTGTCTGGCATATCAGCGGGGGCCGAGTGTCGAGAGAAGTGAAGAACAAGCCGTGCAGTGCCGTCTGTGTGAATCGGATCGTCTGGTCAGTGTCCTGGACCTGGGCGCCACGCCGCCGTGCGAGAAGTTCCTCGCCGAAAACGACCTGGACCAGCCGGAACAAACATACCCATTGCATCTTCGGCTGTGCGAGAACTGTCTGTTGCTGCAGATTCCCGCGCTGATCACGCCCGAGGACACCTTCACCGAGTACGCCTACTTCTCGTCCTACTCCGACAGTTGGGTCGACCACGCCCAGCGGTTCGTCGCCGGGGCGGTCGAGCGGCTGGGCCTGGCCGCGAACTCCTTTGTCATCGAGGCTGCCAGCAATGACGGTTACCTGCTGCAGCACGTGCTGGACGCCGGCGTGCGCTGCCTGGGGATCGAGCCATCCGTGAATGTCGGTGCGGCGGCTGTCGCCCGCGGGGTTCCGACCGTGACGGCGTTCCTCGACGAAGCCACAGCAACGGCGGTGCGCGCCGAGCACGGTCCGGCCGACCTTGTCGTCGCCAACAACGTCTACGCGCACATCCCGGATCTGCTCGGCTTCACCAAGGCCCTGCGGATACTGCTGGCCGACGATGGCTGGCTGTCCATCGAAGTGCACCACGCCCTCAACCTGGTGCAGCTCGGCCAGTTCGACACTATCTACCACGAACATTTCCAGTACTACACGGTGCGCTCGGCCGCGGCGGCGTTGCAGACCGCCGGCCTGGCGATAGTCGATGTGGAGACTCTCGACACCCACGGCGGCTCGATCCGGATCTGGGCCAGGCCCGACGGGATCGGCACCCCGACCGGGCGGGTCGCCGAGGTGCTGCGCACCGAACAAGAGGCTGGTCTGCACGACGTGACCGGTTATGTCGCGCTGCGGCCCCGGGCCGAGGCCGTGCGTCATGAACTGCTGCGTTTCCTGCTGGATGCGCACGCCGCCGGGCAACGGGTCGTCGGCTACGGCGCGCCCGGTAAGGGCAACACCCTGCTGAACTACTGTGGTATTCGGGCCGATCTGCTGGAGTACACGGTCGACCGCAACCCGTACAAACACGGCCGCTTCACGCCGGGCACCCGCATCCCGATCCATCCCGTCGAGCGGATCGACAAGGACCGCCCGGACGTGATCGTCGTCTTGCCGTGGAACCTTGAGGCCGAGATCACCGAGCAGCTTGCGTACACCGCCGAGTGGGGTGCGCAACTCGTATATCCGCTGCCCACTTTGCATTTCGGAGGTAACGCCGGCAGTCGGGCGCAGGAAAAAGTGGAGGTTGGGGAATGAAGGTCGTCTTGTTCTGCGGGGGCTACGGCATGCGGATGCGCAACGGTTCGGAGGACATGATTCCCAAGCCGATGCAGATGGTCGGTCCGCGTCCACTGATCTGGCATGTGATGCGCTACTACGCGCACTTCGGGCACAAGGATTTCATCCTGTGCCTGGGCTACGGCGCCGCGCACATCAAGAACTACTTCCTGACCTACCAGGAGGCGATCTCCAACGATTTCATTATCCGCGACGGCCAGGTCGAATTGATCCAGTCCGACATCAGCGACTGGTCCATCACGTTCGTCGACACCGGACCGGAATCGGCGATCGGCGAAAGGTTGCGGCGTGTCCGCCAATTCGTCGAGGGCGATGACTACTTCCTGGCCAACTACGCCGACGTGCTGACCGACGCACCGCTCAACGACATGATCGACGAGGTGAAAGCCGCAGGTGCCGCCGCGTCGATGATGATCGTCCCGCCGCAGTCGTCGTTCCACTGCGTCGAGGTCAACGACGCCGGCTCGGTCACCGGGATCACTCCGGTTGCCCAACTGCCGATCTGGGAGAACGGCGGGTTCTTCGTGCTCTCTGCCGACGTGCTGGAGCTGCTCACCGAGAACTGCGATCTGGTCGAGGACGTGTGCGGCAAGCTGGCCAGCGAGGACAGGCTCTACGGATACAAACACGTGGGTTTCTGGAAGCCGGCAGACACCTTCAAGGAACGTGCCGAGCTGGAGGCCGGCTATCTGCGGGGCGACCGGCCGTGGATGCTGTGGGAGAAAGCGGATCCCGAATCGCCGCCGGCTCCGCTCGCGGCGGCAGCAACGCCATCCCGGTGATCGGGCTGCACGCGGGGCCGGTCAGCGAAATCGCCGTCCTCGGAGCGCATTGCGACGACATCGCGATCGGCATGGGCGGCACCCTGCTGACACTCGCCCGGGCGAATCCTGGTCTGCGGGTGCACGCGTTGGTGCTGTCCGGCGCCGGTACCGAGCGGGAAGCCGAGGAACGTGCTGCGCTGCAGGCCTTCTGCCCCGGCGCGGCGGTGCGGCTGACGCTGCACGACGTGCCTGACGGCCGGGCTCCGGCGCACTGGGACCGGATCAAGAACGCGCTGGCCGACTTTCACCGGTCGTGCGACCCGCAGGTGGTGTTCTGCACCCAACGCCGTGATGCACACCAGGATCATCGGCTGCTTGCCGAACTGGTGCCGACCGAGTTCCGTGACCAGTTGACCCTGGGTTACGAGATCCTGAAATGGGAAACAGATACCCCGACGCCGACGGTCTATCAGCCACTGGACACGCTGATCGCCGAGGAAAAGGTCCGGTTGCTGCACAAGCACTATCCGAGTCAGATCGCCAGGGACTGGTTCGACGAGATGTCCTTCCTCGGCCTGTCGCGGCTGCGCGGTGTGCAGTGCCGTGCCCCGCATGCCGAGGCGTTCGTACTGGAAAAGGCGGTGCTGGATTTCGCGGCACTCGCCGGCAGAGAGTGAGATGAGGGGAATGACCATCAAGGTTCTGGTCACGGGACACCAGGGTTATCTGGGCAGCGTGATGGTGCCCGTGCTGCAGGATGCGGGTTGCGACGTCGTCGGTCTGGACAACGGGTACTTCCGCGACTGTGTCCTGGGGCAGCCACCCGTCGACCCGCCGACCCTCGCGGTCGATCTGCGTGATGTCACTGTCGAGCAGTTGCAGGGCTTCGACGCGGTGGTTCATCTCGCGGCGCTGTCCAACGACCCGCTCGGGGCACTCGCCCCCGATATCACCTATGACATCAACCACCACGCGTCGGTCCGACTGGCCCGGTTGGCCAAAGAGGCCGGGGTGTCGCGCTTTCTGTATGCGTCGACGTGCTCGGTGTACGGCGCCGCGGGTGACGGACTGGTCAACGAGGACGCCCCGCTGCATCCGCTGACGCCGTATGCAATCAGCAAGGTGCGGGTCGAGGACGATCTGGTAGCCCTCGCCGACTCCAGCTTCACGCCCGTATTCCTGCGCAATGCAACGGCTTTCGGGTTCTCTCCGCGGTTGCGTGCCGATATTGTGCTGAACAACCTGGTGGGACATGCGGTGCTGACCGGGTTGGTCCGGGTGCTGTCCGACGGCACCCCGTGGCGTCCGCTGGTACACGCCCGCGATATCGCCAGAGCCTTCGCGGTGTGCCTGACCGCGCCCACCGAGGTGATCAACTGTCGCGCATACAACGTCGGCTCCGACATGAACAACCTCACCGTCGCGCAGATCGCAGCGGCGGTCGTGGATGTGGTACCGGGGTCGGAGCTGTTGATCACCGGTGAGACCGGCGCCGATCCGCGCTCCTATCGGGTCGACTTCGCCAGGGCTCGTGCCGAACTCGGCTACGAGGCCACCTGGTCGGTGGCCGACGGTGCAGCCGAGCTGTACGGCGAGTACACGGCGAACGGGCTGACCGCCCACGACTTCGCCAACAGGTTCGTGCGGCTGTCGCGGCTGGAACAGTTGCGCGGCTGCGGCGAACTCGACGAGACGATGCGCCGTGTCAGCGCAGCCGTGTGAGCAGTTCGCGCCAGCTGCCGGCCGCGGCATCCCGCGCCGAGACCACCGAGACGGGCAGCGGCCAGCCGACCGCCAGCTCCGGATCGTCGTAAGCCACTGCGAGGTCCTCATGTGGATCGTGCGGCCGGTCGATTCGGTAACAGACGTCCGCGGTGGGGGTCAATGCCTGAAACCCGTGCAGGAAGCCCGGCGGTACGTACAGGTGCCGAAAGTCGTTGTCGTCGAGCAGAAAACCCTGCTGGCGGCCGAACGTCGGCGACGCGGGCCGGATGTCTACCAGCACATCGTGCACGGCACCGTGGGCACAGCGGACCAGTTTGGCCTCACCGCGGCCCGACCGTCCGTGCATACCGCGAATCACCCCGAGTGCCGAACGGGACTGCGAATCCTGCACGAACGAGGCCGCCGTGCCCGGCGCACCCAGGTACTCGTCGAAGATCTCGGCGTCGAAGGTCCGGGTGAACAGGCCGCGGTCGTCGTGGAACGGCTGAGGCGCCAACACCAGCACGTCCGCCAACCCGGTCTGCTCGATGCGCACCAGGTCATGCTGCCATGACGGATCGCAACACCACCTGCAGGGCGTGCGGCCAGCTGGGTCTGCACCGGGTCCTCGACCTCGGCTCGGTTCCGGCCGCCGACCATTTTCCGCTGGTCGGCGATCCCGTCGGTGCTGACGAATGTGCGCACCGGCTGGCGATGGAGCTGTGCCCGGCCTGCGGCCTGGCTCAGCTCGCCGAGGACGACACGGTCACCGACGAACCCCGCGGCGTCGAACCGCAGGCATTGCGGGACCAGGCCGCTGCCGCGGTCGACGTGGTCGCCGCGGCCGGGTTGCTGCCGGGCGGCACGGTCCGCGAATTCGGCAGCCCGCACGGCGGCACCTGGGAGCCGCTGTTGACGCAGCGGGGATATACCGATCGATCGGGGGATTCCGGGCCCGCCGATGTCGTGCTGGACTGCTTCGGGATTATGCACGAACCCGACCAGCGGGCGGCGTTCCGTCAGCGCGCACAGGCCACCGCACCCGACGGTGTGCTGCTGCTGCAATACCACTCGATCGCCACGATCATCCGCGACGGGCAGTGGAATGCGTTGCGGCACGGTCATTTCGCCTATTATTCGCTGACCACGCTGGTTCGTCAGCTGGCCGCGGTGGATATGGCAGTCGTGGCCGCCTGGGAGTTCGACCTCTACGGCGGCACCGTGCTGTTGGCCGCCGTGCATTCGGCCGGCCGGCCGGCCGAGAGCACCGTCGCAGAGCTGTTGGCCGACGAGCATGAGCTGGGCGTCCTCACCCCGGAAGCGTTTCACCCGCTGCAGGGCGCCGCCGATGTCGACATGGTCGAGCTGCAGGCGTGGCTGCGGGCCGAAAGCGCGGCGGGGCGCGATGTCTACGGGTATGCGGCCGCCTCGCGGGCCGTCGCGCTGTTCGCCCGGGCGGGCCTGGACACCGCGCTACTCAAGGGTGTCGCCGATGCCTCAGATGCCAAGCAGGGCCGGCGAATGCCCGGCACCGACATCCCGATCATCAGCCCGTCCGAGCTCGTCGCGGCAGACCCTGATCTGGTCCTGCTGACGGTGCCCGACCTGTTCGACGAAGTGAGTCGACGTCATCCAACACTGGCCGGCCGACTGTGCACCGATCGGCCGGACTCAACCGAGAGAGGACCGCGATGACCATCGTGATCGCCAACCCGGACTGCACCGACGAGCAGCGCCGTGCCCAGCTCTACGACGGTCGCGTCATCACCTATGCGGCCAGCCCCGCGTCGCTGGCACTGATCGAGCATGCTCGTGCCCTGATCGCCGAGGCGTTCGGGGCACTGAACCCGCAGACCGCCCAACACGAGCTGCCCGTCGAGGAGTTCGCGGCGTTACTGGCGGAGCTCAAACCCCGATTCATCCACCACCCGACGTCGAAGGCATGCCTGCGGGCCCTGCTGACCGAGCGTGGATGCGACAGCGAGACAACCTATTTCGATGTGCCTCGGCTGCGCACGTCGACGTCGAACGACTATCTGACCTCGGGCATCTCGTATGCGTTCCATCCCCACCGCGATACCTGGTACTCGGCACCGTTCAGCCAGATCAACTGGTGGATCCCGATCTATCCGGTGGTCGCCGACAACGTGATGGCCTTTCACCCTCAATACTGGGGCGTGCCAGTGAAGAACGGGTCGCGGCGCTACGACTACTACGAGTGGAACCGCACCAGCCGCCAGACCGCCGCCAAGCACATCAAGACCGACACCCGCGATCAGCCCAAGCCCGAGGAGCCGGTGACGCTTGATCCTCAGGTCCGCCTGGTGCCCGAGCCGGGCGGGCTGATGTTGTTCTCCGGCAACCAGTTGCACTCCACCGTGCCGAACACGTCTGGCCGCACCCGGTTCAGTATCGACTTCCGGACGGTCAACGTCGACGATGTCGTCGCCCGGCGCGGGGCGCCCAACTTCGACTCCGAGTGCACCGGCACGACACTGCGTGATTTCCTGCGGGTGAGCGACCTGCAGCGGATGGACGAGGACATCGCACTGGCGTACGAGAGTGCATTGTGAGACCTGCCGAGAAAGTCTGGGCGGCAGCGCAATTCGAACAGTCCGCCAAACTGCAGGCCCGGTTGCACGATCTCGTTCCCGGCGGCGCGCACACCTACGCCCGCGGATCGGATCAGTACCCCGAATTCATCACTCCGATCCTGACCCGCGGCGCCGGTGCCAGGGTCTGGGACGTCGACGGTAACGAGTACGTCGAGTACGGCATGGGACTGCGATCGGTCACCCTCGGGCACGGCTTTGCGCCGGTGGTCGATGCGGTGGCCGCCACCATTGCCGACGGCGTCAACTTCAGCCGGCCGACCGAGCTCGAATTGGCCGCCGCGGAGGACTTTCTCGACTTGGTGCCCGGCGCCGACATGGTCAAATTCGCCAAGAACGGCTCGGACGCCACGACCGCTGCGATCAAGCTGGCCCGGGCGGTGACCGGCCGGATCAGGGTAGCGCTCTGCGAGCAGCCCTTCTTCTCCACCGACGACTGGTTCATCGGGACGACACCGATGAACGGCGGCATCCCCGACTCTGCCGGCGCCGGCACCGTCCGCTTCGGTTACAACGACCTGGACTCGGTGGCTGCCGCACTGGCCGGCGACGACGTGGCCGCGGTGATCATGGAGGCCGCGACCGCCACCGCCGAACCCGCACCGGGTTTCCTGGCCGGTGTCCGCGAACTCTGCGACCGGCACGGCACCCTGCTGATCTTCGACGAGATGATCACCGGCTTCCGCTGGTCGGCCCACGGCGCGCAGCATGTCTACGGTGTCCGGCCCGACCTGTCCACCTGGGGCAAGGCGATGGCCAACGGGTTTCCGCTGTCGGCGCTGGCCGGCCGGCGCGAATACATGGAGCTCGGCGGGTTACGGACCGACCGGCCGCGAGTGTTCCTGCTGTCCACCACGCACGGCCCGGAGACGGCCTCGCTGGCAGCATTTCGGGCAGTGGTCGACGAGTACCGGTCTGGTGATCCCGTCGGCCGGATGGAGCACGCGGGTCGCCGGCTGGCCGACGGCGTCACCGCGGCAGTCTCCGCCGCCGGCCTCGACGGCCACCTCCGGGTCATCGGGCGGCCGTCGTGTCTGGTGTTCGTCACCGGCGACAGAGGGGGAGCGCCGTCGCAGGCCTACCGGACGCTGTTCCTGCAGGAACTGCTGCGACGGGGTGTCCTCGGCCAGTCGTTCGTCACCTCCGCCGCACACACCGATGCCGATATCGATCTGACCGTCGCCGCGGTGCGCGACGCGTTGCCGGTCTATCGGCAAGCGATCGACGCCGGTTCGGTGGCTGGTCTGCTGCAGGGGCGGCCGGTCGCACCGGCGATCCGCCGCAGCGCCCACCCGCGCGGGGTCTGAGACCTATTCCGCCGCGCGGGTCGCAGGATGGATCGCGATGAGCCCTAACTGGCTGCGCCGCTTGCACATCGCCGCCAGTTCGGCGTAGGCCTTCTCGCCGAGCAGTTCGGTCAGCTCCGGGGCGTAGGACTGGTAGACCGGTTTGGCCCCGACGTGTGCAGCCGGGTCGCCGGTGCAGTACCAATGCAGATCCTCGCCGCCCGAACCCCAACCGCGCCGGTCGTAT
The DNA here is from genome assembly GCF_025822605.1 of Mycolicibacterium komossense. Taxonomy (GTDB): domain Bacteria; phylum Actinomycetota; class Actinomycetes; order Mycobacteriales; family Mycobacteriaceae; genus Mycobacterium; species Mycobacterium komossense. The sequence continues at coordinate 299,883 of NZ_JACKTY010000049.1, forward strand.
TCGGTGATGGTGGTTCTGAGGATCTCCACCCCGTCCGGTCGGGTGACCCACTCCTGGCTGCGCCTGATCGGGAGCTGCCAGCAGACCTCGGGTTTCATGGTCAGCGGCTCGCGGCCGAGCTTGAGTGCCTTGCTGTGCAAAGCGCAGCCGATACCGCCGGCGAAACCCGGGCGATTCAGAAAGATGCAGGCGCCCTTGTACTTTCGGGTCCGCAGATTGGGCTTGTCGTCATATTCGTCCATCTCGAGATAGCCCTTGCGGCCCAGGCCTTTGTCCCGGAACTGCCAGTCCTCGTCGGTCAGCTGGGCGGCAGCATCGTCGAGTTTGGCGCGGTCGTCGTCGTCGGAGAGGAAGGCGCCGTGACTGCAGCAGCCATCATCGGGTCGGTCCACCACGGTGCCCTGACAGGCGGGCGTGCCGAATACACAAGTCCAGCGGGACAGTAACCAGGTCAGGTCGGCGGCGATCACGTGCTCGACGTTGTCCGGGTCGTTGAACTCCACCCACTCCCGCGGAAAGTCCAGCCCGACCTCACCGGGATGCGTGGGCGTCATGAATTACCTTTCGCGCAGCCGATTGTCGCGGACGCTGCCATTGGGGTCTTAACGGTAGACGACCGGCCCCGGCTCGGCGACCAGGCGCGGACACTGCCACGTGGTGGGTCGCGTCCCCTCGCCAAGTAGGGTTGGCATTCGTGCGATTGGGCGTGCTCGACGTGGGCAGCAACACGGTTCACCTGTTGGTTGTGGATGCCCGCCGCGGCGGGCATCCAACTCCGATGAGCTCGACGAAGGCCGCTCTGCGGTTGGCCGAGGCCATCGACAGCTCCGGCAAGCTCACCCGCAAGGGTGCCGACATGCTGGTCTCGACCGTTGACGAGTTCGCGAAGATCGCCGCGAGTTCAGGGTGCGTGGAGTTGATGGCGTTCGCCACCTCGGCGGTCCGCGACGCGACGAACTCCGAAGACGTGCTGGCCCGGGTGCACAACGAGACCGGTGTCGCCCTGCAGGTGCTCTCGGGTAAAGACGAATCGCGGCTGACCTTCCTCGCCGTCCGGCGCTGGTACGGGTGGAGCGCGGGGCGCATCATCAACATCGACATCGGCGGGGGTTCCCTCGAACTGTCCAACGGCGTCGACGAGGAACCAGAAGTGGCGATGTCGCTGCCGCTGGGCGCCGGGCGGCTGACCCGCGAGTGGCTGCCCGACGATCCGCCGGGGCGCCGGCGGGTGGCTATGCTTCGGGACTGGCTGGACAACGAACTGGCCGACGCGCGCGCCGTCGTGCTGGAGGCGGGCAGCCCCGACCTTGCTGTCGCGAGCTCCAAGACATTCCGGTCGCTGGCCCGTCTGACGGGCGCGGCACCGTCCGGCGCGGGCCCACGGGTGAAGAGAACGCTGACCGCTAACGGTCTCAGACAGCTCATAGCCTTCATCTCTAGGATGACCGCTGCTGACCGTGCAGAGTTGGAAGGGGTGAGCGCCGAACGCGCGCCGCAGATCGTGGCAGGCGCGCTGGTGGCGGAGGCAAGTATGCGAGCGCTGTCGTTGGATTCTGTGGACATCTGCCCGTGGGCGCTGCGGGAAGGACTCATCCTGCGCAAACTCGACAGCGAAGCCGATGGAACCGCGTTGGTGGAGACGCTGGTGGGGGATGCTGGAAGCCGGCTAGCGGATCGGCGCGAAAACCGGTCGAGAGGCAACAGACGATGACTGGACCTAACGAGGGCGACGACGGCGGGGTCACCCGGCCCATTTCGGTGGCCGAGCTCCTGGCCAAGAACGGCACGATCGGCGCGGCGCCACCCAGTGGCGGCAGGCGCCGACGTCGTAAAGGCAACAGCGATGCGGTGACCGTTGCCGAACTGACCGGCGAAATCCCGATCTACCGGACCGGTGCGATACCGATCATCACCCAGGAGGACGACGTCGAGGCGGCGCCTCCGGCAGCCACCGAAGCGACGGTCGAGGCCTCGCCCGAATCTCCCGCGGCTGCAGCACGTGCCGCCGATACCGCCCACACCAACGGCCGCGCCACGGTGGACGCCCCCCACGATGCCTCGCCGAAATCGCCGAGCAGACCGCCGAGTCCTCCCGAGCTGGCACCGGAACCGACGCCGCGGCGGGGTCGCGACGCCGCCCTGGAACGCAGCAATTACCCCCGTCCAGGTGGTTTCCCCCGGATCGAACCGGTTGTCGACGCCGAGCAGATGAGCCCGGACCCGATCGGGGCGGTCGACGAGGCCGACGAGGACACCCTCGATCCGGAGCTTGAGTCGGATCTCGACGCCCGCGACGACACCTCTGTTGATGGGGTGGCCGACGAGCTGGACGCTCAACCCGACGAACTGGGCATCGGTGATGCCTCATACCTGCAGTCGTACCTGCGCTCCACCAGCGGACCGCTGTACGGCGGCCAGACTGTCGCCGACGACCTGGCCCGTCGCAGCCCCGACGATGCCGAGCTGCTCACCGGTGACCTGGTTGGTGAAGAGGCCGAGGTCGCGGAGGCGCTCGAGGAACACGACGACGACGCTGCGGTCGACGAGACCGGAGAGCTGTCCCGCGGCCAGATGGTGCTGCGGGGGGCCTTGATCGCGCTGCAGTCGATCATCGCGGTGGTCTTCGGTGCCGGCCTCTTCATCGCCTTCGACCAGCTGTGGAAGTGGAACAACATCGTCGCGCTGGTCCTGTCGGTACTGGTGATCCTCGGTCTGGTCGTGGGTGTGCGGGTGGTCCGCAAGACCGAGGACATCGCCAGCACGCTGATCGCCGTTGCCGTCGGTGCGCTGGTCACCCTCGGACCGTTGGCCCTGCTGCAGTCGAACTAGCCGGCCGAACACCTGCCCGTGCGTCCCGCCATCAAGGTCGGTCTCTCGACTGCCTCTGTCTATCCGCTCCGGACCGAGGCGGCCTTCGAGTACGCCGCCAGGCTGGGCTACGACGGCGTCGAACTGATGGTGTGGGCCGAAGCGGTCAGCCAGGATATCGACGCGGTCGAGAAGTTGTCGAAGCGCTACGAGATGCCCGTGCTGTCCGTGCACGCGCCGTGTCTGCTGATCTCGCAGCGGGTCTGGGGAGCCAACCCGATTCCCAAATTGGAACGCAGCGTGCGTGCGGCCGAACAACTCGGCGCGCAGACCGTCGTCGTGCATCCGCCGTTCCGGTGGCAGCGGCGCTATGCCGAGGGATTCTCCGAACAGGTCGCCGAGCTCGAAGCCGCCAGCGACGTCCTCGTCGCCGTCGAGAACATGTTCCCGTTCCGGGCTGACCGGTTCTTCGGCGCCGGCCAGTCGTCGATCGAGCGGATGCGCCGGCGCGGCGGTGGGCCCGGGGTGGGGATCTCGGCGTTCGCGCCGTCGTATGACCCGATCGACGGTGAACACGCCCACTTCACCCTCGACCTCTCGCACACCGCTACGGCGGGTACCGACGCGGTGGAGATGGCCGAACGGATGGGGGCCGGCCTGGTGCATCTGCACCTGTGCGACGGCAATGGTTCGTCCACCGACGAGCACCTGGTGCCCGGGCGCGGCACCCAGCCCACCGTTGAGGTGTGCCAGATGCTCGCTGGGAGCGATTTCGCCGGACATGTGATCCTGGAGGTCACCACGTCCGATGCACGGTCTGTGGCCGAGCGTGAGGCCTTGTTGACCGAATCGCTGCACTTTGCCCGCACTCACCTGCTGCGCTGAAGGATCCGATGACCCCGACGAGCCCGTCGTTCACCCATGCCATGACCCTGCAGCGCGCCACCGACGGTTCGGACGGCTCCGGCGGCCCGGTCTTCACCGGTGACTTGAGCCCGCACTGGACGATCGGCCCGAAAATTCACGGCGGGGTGATGCTGTCGCTGTGCGCTAAGGCAGCGCATCAGGCCGTGACCGGTGACACAGGCACCGCCGAGCCGATCGCGGTGTCGGCGAACTTCCTGTGGGCACCCGATCCCGGTCCGGTGGAGCTGGTCACGGCCGTGCGTAAACGCGGCCGTCAGGTCAGCCTCGTCGACGTCGAACTGCGGCAGGGTGTGGGCGACACCAAGAGGACAGCGGTCCGGGCCGCCATCACGCTGGGCACCCCCGAACATCACGTTCCGCCGCTGCTGTCGGTGAACCCGGTGCAGGGGATGAGCGTCGAGCCGCCGCCGGAGGTCGAACCGATCGGGCCCGGCCATCCACTGGCCGAGATCAACCACCTGGCCGCCGGGTGTGACATCCGTCCTGATCTGTCCGGCCTTCGCTCCGACCGCGGAGAGGCGCCGACCTCACGGATCTGGGTGCGCCCGCGCGACGAGGCCCCTGACGCGCTGTTCGCGCTGACGTGTAGCGATATCTCGATGCCTGTCACCTTCGCGGTGCAGCGCCGGGGCTGGGCGCCGACCGTCCAGCTCACCGCGTATCTGCGCGGTCAGCCCGCCGATGGCTGGTTGCGGGTGCTCTGCACGACGACGCAGATCGGTCAGGACTGGTTCGACGAGGACCACATCGTCGTCGACTGCGAGGGCCGCATCGTCGCTCAGAGCCGCCAACTCGCGCTCGTGCCCGCGCCGTAACCGGCCTCGGCGACCGATAGGGTTTCGGCATGGCCAGAATCGCGATTATCGGTGGCGGAAGTATGGGCGAGGCTCTGTTGGCGGGCCTGCTCCGATCGGATCGACAGGCCAAGGACATGGTCGTTTCCGAGCGGATGCCCACCCGGGCCAAGTACCTGTCGGAGACCTATTCGGTTCAGGTGACCTCGTCGGTGGTGGACGCGGCCGAGAACGCGAACTATGTGATTGTCGCGGTCAAACCGTCCGATGTGGAATCGGTGGTCAGTGCGATCGCCGAGGCTACGGCGAATTCAGACACCGACAGCGTCGAGCAGGTCTTCGTGACCGTCGCGGCCGGCGTCACGACGTCGTTCTACGAGGCCAAGCTGCCCGCTGGCGCCCCGGTGATCCGGGTGATGCCGAATGCGCCCGCTTTGGTCGGCGCAGGCGTCAGCGCGCTCGCCAAGGGCCGGTTCGCCACCGGAGAACAACTCAAGGAAGTCGCAGCCCTCTTCGATTGTGTGGGCAGCGTCATCACCGTGCCGGAGGGCCAGCTGGATGCGGTGACTGCCGTATCGGGGTCCGGCCCGGCCTATTTCTTCCTTCTGGTCGAGGCTTTGGTCGATGCGGCGGTCGCGGTGGGGCTGCCGCGCCCGATCGCCACCGACCTCGCTGTGCAGACGATGGCAGGCTCCGCGGCAATGTTGCTGGAGCGGCTTGATCAGGGCGGTGAAGGGGCGGCCGGCGCGGGTTTGGGAGCCGGTGTCGACACCACTGCTGCCCAGCTCCGCGCCACCGTGACGTCGCCGGGCGGGACCACGGCGGCCGGTCTGAGAGAGCTGGAGCGGGGCGGTTTGCGGGCCGCGGTTGCCGAAGCGGTCGATGCCGCGAAGAGGCGCTCTGAGCAGCTCGGAATCACATCAGAGTAGTTCATCTAATTTCAACGGATTACCCCACACCCGTCGCAGTAACCCCATCTGCCCCGCTATTCTCCTCGTTGTATGCACGCGTTCGTGCCAACGGTGGGGAAGCCGCTGGAACTGACCGTGCCTGATCGATTGGGTTGCGATGACGTCTATGAACGGGCCATCGGCGCGGGACTCGGCTGGTAAGAACTCGCGGGATAGTGGGGGCTCGGACGGCCAGTCGGCCGCCCGAACGCAGTTCCTCACCGTCGCCGAAGTTGCGGGTCTCATGCGAGTCAGCAAGATGACCGTCTACCGGCTGGTGCACAACGGCGAACTGCCTGCGGTTCGGGTTGGGCGCTCATTCCGGGTGCACGCCAAAGCTGTCCACGATCTGCTGGAGACGTCGTACTTCGACGCTGGCTAGTCGAGTCGACCGATGCGGCGAGGAACGAGCCGCTGAGGAGCGAGACAGTAGTAGGTAGTCGAGTCGACCGATGCGGCGAGGAACGAGCCGCTGAGGAGCGAGACAGTCTAAGTAGTCGAGTCGACCGATGCGGCTGCCAGGCGCTTTCGGAGGCCTGTTTTCGGTTTGCGGCCATCTCTTGGGTAGGGTGGCCGGGTTCATTCGTGTGATTAGCGGTAGGTAGGCATCGAAGTCCATGGGTTCAGTCATCAAGAAGCGTCGCAAGCGCATGTCGAAGAAGAAGCACCGGAAACTGCTTCGTCGTACCCGGGTGCAGCGCAGAAAACTCGGTAAGTAGGCCCCGCTCGGCGACCGATGCGGCGAGGGACGGCCGGCTGAGTGGCCGGGTAATCCAAGCTCGCCCTTCGTTGGCCGAGGAGGCGGTGTCGGCGCGGCGCCATGCGGTCGTTTCTTTCTCGTAACGCCTGCGTGTGCGCCGACCGGTAACCTATCGAGATGGATTCTGGGCGCGACGCAGACGGCGGCGATCCTGGAAGCCCTCTGCGTCACCCGAAGGTCGTGTTGGTCACGGGTGCCTGCCGATTCCTCGGCGGGTATCTCACCGCGCGGCTGGCGGCTAACCCGGCGATCGACAGAGTCATCGCGGTGGATGCGGTGGCACCGAGCAAGGATCTGCTCCGCCGGATGGGGCGCGCCGAGTTTGTGCGCGCCGACATTCGTAACCCGTTCATTGCCAAGGTGATTCGCAACGGCGAAGTCGACACGGTGGTGCACGCGGCGGCGGCCTCGTATGCGCCGCGCTCCGGCGGCCGGGCCACGCTCAAAGAAATCAATGTGATGGGCGCGATGCAGTTGTTCGCGGCCTGTCAGAAGGCACCGACCGTGCGCCGGGTCATCCTGAAGTCCACGTCGGAGGTCTACGGTTCCGATGCGTTCGATCCGGTGATGTTCACCGAGGACAGCAGCAGTCGGAAACCGCCTGGAGAGGGTTTCGCTCGCGACAGTATCGATATCGAGGGCTACGCCCGCGGTCTCGGCCGGCGCCGCCCCGATATCGCGGTCACCATCCTGCGGCTGGCCAACATGATCGGGCCCGCGATGGACACCGCGTTGTCGCGCTACTTGGCCGGCCCCCTGGTGCCGACGGTGGCGGGCCGCGATGCCCGCCTGCAACTCCTGCACGAGCAAGACGCCCTCGGGGTGCTGGAGCGTGCCACGATGGCGGGCAGGCCAGGCACGTTCAACGTGGGCGCCGCCGGCATCCTGATGATGTCCCAGGCGATCCGGCGGGCGGGCCGGTTGGCACTTCCATTGCCCACACTGGGCGTCAATATCGTAAATTCGCTGACGAGGACCGCACGGGGAACGGACCTCAACAGCGACCAGCTCGCCTACATGAGTTACGGGCGGGTGATGGACACCTCGCGCATGCGAACCGAGTTGGGTTATGTGCCGAAGTGGACGACGATGGAGGCGTTCGACGATTACGTGCGCGGTCGTGGTTTGACACCGATTGTCGATCCACGGTGGGTACGCTCGCTGGAGCGTCGTGCAGTGTCGGCAGCCCAGCGCTGGGGTGGGTGACATGTATTTAAACGGGTGGGAAGAAAGAAGCTATCGTGGCGGGTGAGTCGAAGGCGAAAGTTATTCCGCTGCATGGTAATTCAGGGCGAGCGGCGGCTGCTCGCCGCGCCGGCCAGCGAGCCGACGCGGCCCGTAGACATCCGTCCCTGCTCACCGATTCCGACGTTCGGGCCTCGGCCGACCAGATCGCCGCGGTGGTTCGCGAGATCGATCAGCACCGCACCGCGGCGAGCCTGGCGGCGCCGGAAGACGCCACCCCCAACGAGCTCGCTCTCGGTATCGCCGCGGTAGCTGAGTTCGTCCGCAAGCGCCTCACCGGCGACTACGTCGTCGACGAATTCGGCTTCGACCAACACCTCAACAACGCGGTCTTCCTGCCTTTGCTGAGATTCTTCTTCAACTCATGGTTCCGGGTCGAGGTCAGCGGAATCGAGAACCTGCCCGAGGCCGGTGCGGCACTGGTGGTGGCCAATCACGCCGGGGTGCTGCCGTGGGACGGCCTGATGGCCTCGGTGGCCGTGCACGACCACCATCCGACCAACCGCGACCTACGTCTGCTGGCCGCCGACATGGTGTTCGACATGCCGGTGATGGGTCAGGCCGCGCGCAAGGCCGGGCACACCATGGCCTGCACCTCCGACGCCCATCGGCTGCTGGCCGGCGGTGAGCTCACGGCGGTCTTCCCAGAGGGTTACAAAGGCCTCGGCAAGCACTTCACGGATCGCTACAAATTGCAGCGGTTCGGCCGCGGGGGCTTCGTCTCTGCGGCGTTGCGGACCAAGGCGCCGATCGTGCCATGCTCGATCGTCGGCTCTGAAGAGATCTACCCGATGATCGCCGACGTGAAATTGCTGGCGCGACTGTTCGGGCTGCCGTACTTCCCGATCACGCCGCTGTTCCCGCTGGCCGGACCTGCCGGGCTGGTGCCTTTGCCGTCCAAGTGGCACATCGCCTTCGGCACTCCCATCGAGACCGCGGATTACGACGACTCCGCCGCCGACGATCCGATGGTCACCTTCGAGCTGACCGACCATGTTCGCGAGACCATCCAGCAGACGCTGTATCAGCTGCTGGCCAATCGCAGAAACATGTTCTTTGGCTGAGGTTCGCGCGGGCGAACGGCCACTTACGTCACGCAGATGGCGAAAAGACGTGCACTAGCTGGACGTTGGAGGCTCAACCCTTTTTGAGCGTGAACTGGCAGACGTCGGTGTAGCCCTCGGTGAAGAGTTCCTCGCAACCGGTCAGGTACCGCATGTACCGGTCGTAGACCTCTTGCGACTGGATCGCGATCGCCTCGTCCTTGTGGGCTTCCAGAGCGGCGGCCCAGGTCTTGAGCGTGCGCGCGTAGTGCAGCCGTAGTGGTTGCACCCGCTCGACGCGAAAGCCGGCCTTGCGGGCGTGCTCTTCGACGTCGGAGACGAACGGCAACCGGCCGCCCGGGAAGATCTCGTCCATGATGAACTTGAAGAACTTCAGCTTCGTCATCGTCAGCGGCAGCCCGCGCGCCTTGAACTCTTCGTTGCTGGGCTTGACGATGGTGTGCAGCAACATCACGCCGTCTGCTGGCAGCGCGTTGTAGGCCATCTCGAAGAAGGCGTCATAGCGATCGTCGCCGAAGTGCTCGAACGCACCGATCGACACGATCCGGTCGACCTGTTCGCTGAACTCTTCCCAGCCCTGCAGCCGCACCTCGGCGGTCCTACCCGAGTTGCGTACCAGATCGGAATTTGCCAGTTTCTTCTGGACGTGTTCGGCCTGGTTCTCGGACAGCGTCAGGCCGATGACGTTGACGTCGTACTTTTCGACCGCCCGGTGGATCGTGGCGCCCCATCCGCAGCCGATGTCCAACAGCGTCTGTCCTGGGCTCAGGTCGCATTTACCCAGGGAGAGATCCATTTTCGCGTACTGGGCTTGCTCCAGCGTGTAATCGTCATGCTCGAAGTACGCGCAGCTGTAGGTTTGCGTGGGATCCAGAAATAGCCGGAAGAAGTCGTCAGACAGGTCATAGTGCGTCTGAACATCCTCGAACCGCGGCGTCATATCGCGGTCGTTAGGTTGCTCGTTGGCCTGGGTCATAGGCGCCGACACTATGCTCCACCGATCCTGGATGCAATTGCCGCAACCTGTGCGTCGGTGTGCTCGTCGCTGATCGCCTCGCCGAGCATCGTGACCACCGTGGTCAGTACGGGCTTGCCCTCGGCATCTGTCACTTCGCTGCGAAGTTCGGCGATGACGGCTCCGTGTGACTGTGTCACCGAATCCAGGTAGGAATCGAAGAACAGCTTGTCGCCGGCGACGATCGGCCGGTGGAATTTGAGCTTCTGGTCGCGGTGGATGACGCGCGCCAGATTGATCCCGACGTCGAAGTTCTTGAACATCTCCAGCTGCACCCGGCGTCCGGCGACCGCGATGAACGTCAGCGACGCGACGACGCCGTCGTAACCCGCGTCGGACGCCACCGCCTCGTCGTGGTGGATCGGGTTGTCGTCTTGGAGCGCTCTGGCGAATTCGCGGATCTTTTCCCGGCCGACGAGGAAATAGTCGTCGAGGCGGAAATGCGTCCCGATGATCTCTTGGGCAATAGCCATGCTGCTGGTGTGGTCCCTTTGATTGCATGTGCTCCCGCGGTCGAATCGCGAGAGCACTCAGCGCGGCAGCTTATCAAGGACCGGAGAACACGGCGGGTCGGTCGCGTCGGGATCAGTCGTGACGCCGCGAGGCGATCGCGGCCAGTGCGCCACCGGCGGCGCCCAGCGCCAGTGCTGACGGGACCCCGATCCGGGCGGCCTTACGTGCGGTCCGGAAGTCCCTGATCTCCCAGCCGCGCTGTCTGGCTAGGTCGCGCAGGTCGGCGTCCGGATTGATGGCCACCGCGGTGCCGACGAGCGTGAGCATCGGCACGTCGTTGTAGCTGTCCGAATAGGCCGCGCAGCGACGCAGATTGAGTCCTTCCCGGATGGCCAGCGCCCGCACGGCGTGGGCCTTACCTGGGCCGTGCAGGATCTCGCCGACCAGCCGGCCGGTGAACACCCCGTCGACGGATTCGGCGATGGTGCCCAGCGCACCCGTCAGCCCGAGCCGCCTGGCGATCGTCGCCGCCAGCTCATAGGGGGTCGCGGTGACCAACCACACTTGCTGACCCGCGTCGAGATGCATCTGCGCCAGGTCGCGGGTACCGGGCCAGATCTTGTCCGCGATGATCTCGTCGTAGATCTCCTCGCCGAGCGCCACCAACTCTGCGGTGGGCCGGCCCTCGATGAACGCCAGCGCTTTCTGCCTGCCTTCGGCGACGTCGTCGCTGTTCTCCCGGCCGGTCAGCTGGAATTTGGCCTGCGCGTAGACGAAACCGAGCACGTCGCGGTAGGTGAAGTACTTCCTGGCGGCCAGCCCGCGGGCGAAATGCACCATCGACGAACCGTGCACCAGGGTGTTGTCCACGTCGAAAAAGGCCGCGGCGGTCAGGTCGGCGGGCGGGGCCTCCAGTGCACCATCGCGGTCGGCCTCGGAATCGGCGGCCAGTACTTCCATCGCGCGTTGTGCGCTTGCCTCGCCCGCGAGTCCGTGCACGTCATCGGTATTGCTGCCGAACATCGCCGACATCGCGGACCCCCTTCCGTTTCGGCTTGGGCGCAGTGCTGTTGCGCACCAACCCTAGCCAAGAGCGAGCGTCCTGAACGAGGTGCCAGACTCTTTCCGGTGAGCCGGGCACAGGTGGAGTTGCTGACACGCGACGGTTGCAGCATCTGCCTGCGGGCTCACCAGCGGCTGGCCGACCTGGCCGGGGAGTTGGACTTCGCGTTGACGCTGACCGATGTGGACGCGGCTGCGGCCGCCGGTGACAGCGCCCTGCGGGCCGAGTTCGGCGACCGGTTGCCGGTGGTGCTGCTCGACGGAGTCGAGCACAGCTACTGGGAGGTCGACGAACCGCGGCTGCGCGCCGATCTGGCCATGCGACCCGACGCGGGCTGAATGTGTCGGATCCGACCGGTCGATAGGGATCAGATTTGGTGGCGTTGCTGGTGAACGGCTACCGTGAAAAGGAGATTCTTCACCCGTAGCAGCAAGGGAGCGGGCTAGGTGATGGCGCTGTGAGTGTCCTGCTGTTCGGGGTGTCGCACCGCAGTGCGCCGGTCTCCGTACTGGAGCAACTGTCCACCGACGAGTCCGATCAAGCCAAGATCGTCGACCAGGTGTTGCAGTCTCCTCTCGTGACCGAGGCCATGGTGTTGTCCACGTGCAACCGCGTCGAGGTCTATGCCGTCGTCGAGGCCTTCCACGGCGGTCTCTCCGTCATCGGACAGGTCCTTTCCGACCACTGCGGTCTGCCGCTGGGTGATCTGACCAAATACGCCTACGTCCGGTACGCCGAGGCCGCCGTCGAGCATCTGTTCGCCGTCACCGCGGGCCTGGATTCGGCGGTCATCGGTGAAGCGCAGGTGCTGGGCCAGGTGCGTCGTGCGTATGCGACGGCCGAGGCCAACCACACCGTCGGCCGCACCCTGCACGAACTGTCGCAACGCGCGCTGTCGGTCGGCAAGCGCGTGCACTCCGAGACCGGTATCGACGCCGCCGGGGCGTCGGTGGTATCGGTGGCCCTCGGGATGGCCGAGATCAGGCTCGACGGTCTGGCCGGCCGCTCGGCTGCCGTCGTGGGCGCAGGTGCGATGGGCGCCTTGTCCGCGGCCCATCTGGTGCGGGCCGGGATCAGCTCGGTGCAGGTGGTCAACAGGTCCCTGGCGCGCGCGGAGCGCCTGGCGGCGAACCTCCGTGAGCAGGGGGTGACCGCCCATGCCCACACCCTCGAGGACGTCGCGGTAGCCCTGGCCGACGTCGATGTGGTGATCAGCAGCACCGGCGCGGTCCGCCCGGTGGTCTCGCTGGCCGATGTGCACCATGCGCTGGCTCAGCGCGGTAGCGGCTCCGATGAACGGCAACTGGTCGTCTGCGACCTCGGCATGCCCCGCGATGTGGACCCGGCGGTGGCCGGTCTGCCGGGCGTCTGGGTTGTCGACATGGACCGAATCCAGCGTGAACCGTCAGCCCGTGCGGCGGCCGCCGACGCTGAGGCGGCCCGTCAGATGGTGGCAGGAGAAGTTGCCACCTACCTGGCCGGCCAGCGGATGGCCGAGGTCACCCCGACGGTCACCGCCCTGCGGCAACGGGCCGCCGACGTCGTCGAGGCGGAGTTGCTGCGTCTGGACAATCGGTTGCCGGGTCTGGACCTCGCCCAGCGCGACGAGGTCGCCCGTACGGTCCGCCGGGTGGTCGACAAGCTGCTGCACGCACCGACAGTGCGCGTCAAACAGCTCGCCAGCGCCCCGGGTGGGGATACCTATGCCGAAGCGCTTCGTGAACTTTTCGAACTCGATCCGACTGCCGTCGACGCAGTTGCCACCGCAGGTGAATTGCCGCAGGTGCCAACAGATTTCGACGTCATCGCCGATAGTCCCGAGTAGCACTTGCCTGACACCGACGATAGCCGAGTTATCCGGATCGGCACCCGGGGCAGCCTGCTGGCCACCACGCAGGCCGGCACCATCAGAGACGGCCTGCGCGCGCGTGGGCACGCCGCGGAGCTGGTGATCATCTCCACCGACGGGGACCGGTCCGCGGCCCCGGTAGCCGACATCGGCGTCGGGGTGTTCACCGCGGCGCTGCGTGAGGCGATCCACGACGGCCGGGTGGATATGGCCGTGCACTCCTACAAGGATTTGCCCACCGCCGAAGACCCGAGGTTTGTCATCGCTGCCATACCCCGCCGGGAGGACGCCAGGGACGCCCTGGTGGCCCGTGACGGGTTGGTGCTGGGGGAGTTGCCAGCGGGCTCGGTGATCGGCACATCGTCCGTGCGGCGGGCGGCGCAGCTTAGAGCACTGGGTCTCGGTTTGGAAATTCGCCCCCTACGAGGCAACCTAGATACCAGGTTGAACAGGGTAAGCAGTGGTGATTTCGACGGCATCGTGGTAGCCCGGGCGGGTCTGGCCCGCATCGGTCGCCTCGGTGAAGTCACAGAGACGTTGGAGCCGGTCCAGATGTTGCCGGCGCCGGCCCAGGGAGCGTTGGCGGTCGAGTGCCGAACCGGCGATACCTGGCTCACCGAGTTGTTGGCGGAGTTCGATGACGCCGACAGCCGTGAGGCAGTCACCGCAGAGCGTGCCCTGCTTGCCGAACTGGAGGCGGGTTGCTCCGCACCGGTGGGCGCGATCGCGGAGGTGGTCGAGTCGATCGATGAGGATGGACGCCTCTTCGAAGAGCTGTCGTTGCGCGGCTGCGTGGCGGCGGTGGACGGATCTGACGTGATCCGCGCGTCCGGGATCGGTACCCCCGGCAAGGCACGGGAGCTAGGCCTCTCCGTGGCCGGGGAGTTGTTCGAACTGGGTGCGCGCGAGCTCATATCGGACGCGCGATGAGAGCAGGAGTCAAGAGATGACCCCCCAAGCTGGTGTGCGAGGACGCAAGCCGAAGCCGGGCCGCATCATGTTCGTCGGTTCAGGTCCGGGTGACCCGGGTCTGCTGACGACAAGAGCGCGGGCTGTACTCGCCAATGCCGCGCTGGTGTTCACCGACCCCGATGTGCCCGAACAGGTGCTCGGTCTGGTCGGGTCGGAGCTACCGCCGGCGTCCGGGCCCGCACCCGCCCCCGAGACACGTGCCGCTGCAAGCGAAACGGTGCGGCCGATCGATGATGCGAACAGCACTGACGGCCCGGTCGCAGACGAGATTGCCCCACCGGTGGTCTGTCTCGGTCCTGATATCCGGCCCGCGCTGGGTGATCCGGCCGAAGTGGCCAAGACGCTGGCACACGAAGCTCGCCTCGGGGTGGACGTAGTCCGGCTCGTCGCCGGTGACCCGCTGTCGGTGGATTCGGTGCTCGCCGAGGTCAATGCGGTCGCCAAGACGCAGCTGGCATTCGAGATCGTCCCGGGACTGCCCGCCACCACGGCCGTACCTACGTACGCCGGCCTGCCGCTTGGCTCGTCGCACACCGTGGCGGACGTCCGCGGCGATGTGGACTGGGCGGCGCTGGCCGCCGCCCCCGGCCCGCTGATCCTGCACGCGACGGCGTCGCATCTGGCTGAGTCGGCCCGCACGCTCATCGAGTTCGGCCTGGCCGAGTCGACTCCGTGTGTGGTGACCTCGCAGGGCACCACCTGCGCGCAGCGCAGTATCGAGGCGTCCCTGCACGAGCTCACCGACCGGGCTGCGATCGGGGCGTCCGATCCGGCCGGCCCGATGACCGGGCCACTGGTTGTCACGATCGGCAAGACAGTTGCGCACCGCGCGAAGCTGAACTGGTGGGAGAGTCGCGCTCTGTACGGCTGGACCGTGCTGGTGCCGCGTACCAAGGACCAGGCCGGCGAGATGAGCGACAAGCTGGTCAGCCACGGCGCACTGCCGATCGAGGTCCCGACGATCGCCGTCGAACCGCCGCGCAGCCCGGCCCAGATGGAACGTGCCGTCAAGGGTCTGGTCGACGGCCGCTACCAGTGGGTGGTTTTCACTTCGACCAACGCGGTCCGCGCGGTCTGGGAGAAGTTCGGTGAGTTCGGCCTGGACGCCCGGGCCTTCTCGGGCGTGAAGATCGCCTGTGTCGGCGAGGCCACCGCGGATCGGGTGCGCGCTTTCGGGATCAGCCCCGAGCTGGTGCCGTCGGGCGAGCAGTCTTCGCTGGGCCTGCTCGACGAATTCCCGGACTACGACGAGATTTTCGATCCGGTCAACCGGGTGCTGTTGCCGCGCGCCGATATCGCCACCGAGACGCTGGCCGAGGGGCTGCGTGAACGCGGTTGGGAGATCGAAGACGTGACCGCCTACCGCACGGTGCGGGCCGCTCCACCACCGGCGCAGACCCGCGAGATGATCAAGACCGGTGGGTTCGACGCGGTTTGCTTCACCTCCAGCTCGACTGTGCGCAACCTGGTGGGGATCGCCGGAAAGCCGCACGCGCGCACCATCGTCGCCTGCATCGGTCCCAAGACGGCAGAGACCGCAGCCGAATTCGGGTTGCGGGTCGACGTCCAGCCGGAGACGGCCGCCATCGCCCCGTTGGTCGAGGCGCTGGCCGAGCATGCCGCCCGGTTGCGTGCCGAGGGGGCGCTGCCGCCGCCGCGCAAGAAGAGCCGGCGGCGCTAGAAGGGGTCTTTCCGGTGCCTTTTCCCCACCATCGTCCGCGCCGATTGCGGTCGACGCCCGCGGTGCGCCGTCTCGTAGCCGAGACTTCTTTGCAGCCAAGGCATCTCGTACTGCCGATGTTCGTCGCCGACGGCATCGACGAGCCACGTGAGATCCCCTCGATGCCGGGCGTCGTCCAGCACACCAGGGAGTCGCTGCGCCGCGCCGCTGCCGATGCGGTGACCGCCGGAGTCGGCGGTCTGATGCTGTTCGGTGTTCCGCGCGACGAGGACAAGGATCACGTGGGCTCGACGGGGGTAGATCCCGGTGGCATCTTGAACACCGCGCTACGGGACCTGTCCAAGGACCTCGGTACGGACACCGTGCTGATGGCCGATACCTGCCTCGACGAGTTCACCGACCACGGGCACTGCGGCGTGCTGGACGAGCGCGGCCGCGTCGATAATGACGTAACCAACGCGCAGTACGTCAAACTCGCTGTGGCACAAGCGGAATCAGGTGCCCACGTGGTCGGCCCGAGCGGCATGATGGACGGCCAGGTGGCGGCCATCCGCGACGGACTGGATGCCGCCGGACACACCGACGTCATCATCCTGGCGTACGCGGCGAAGTTCTCGTCGGCGTTCTACGGACCGTTCCGGGACGCTGTCGGGTCGAGTCTGCAGGGCGATCGGCGTACCTATCAGCAGGACAGCGGCAATGCGCGCGAGGCGCTGCGGGAGATCGAACTGGATCTCGCCGAGGGCGCCGACATCATCATGGTCAAACCCGCGATGGCTTACCTCGACGTGGTCAGGGCCGCCGCGGACATCTCTCCGGTGCCGGTGGCGGCCTATCAGGTCTCCGGTGAATACGCGATGATCTCGGCCGCCGCGGCCAACGGCTGGATCGACGGTCGGGCGGCCGCACTGGAATCGCTGACCAGCATCCGGCGGGCCGGCGCCGATATCGTGCTGACCTATTGGGCGGCCGATGTCGCAGGCTGGCTGACGTGAGTTCCCCCGAAAACAGCCAGTCGCCACTGACTCCCACCGGGACGCCGCCGCCGCGGCCGCCCGATGTGGACCTGGGGTTCTGGCTCTGGGTGATCGCGCTGCCGCTGCTGGTGACCGGGTACATCGCCGACGCCGTGACCTTGCCGTCGGGGCATGGTTCGGTCGTCGTCCTGGCGGTGACCATCGTGTTCGTCTGTGTACTCTCCGCCGTCGTCGTGACGTTCCTGATCCTGATGCGGCACGGCTACCGGTGGGCGCGGACACTGCTGACCGGCGGCGGTATCGGCGGGATCGTCTCGGTCTGCAGCGGCGTGTTCGACACCGAACGCCCGGCGGTCGCCGCGGTGATTTTCGCCGTCACCGGCATCATCGGCGCGGTGCTCATCGCCGGTGGGATCTTCCTGCTGCACCGCAAGGACGCCCAGGCGTTCTTCACCAGGTGACCGGTTAGGCTGGCCCGGATATGACAGAGACTCCCGTCACCCGGCCCAGATCAGTCACCGCCGCCTTCTGGTTGTGGCTGGTCTCGGTGGTGGTGATGGTGTTCGACGGGCTGGTCGTGTTGACGTTCGACTACACGGTGCCTGCCCTCTTCCCGCGGATCAGCGGCGGCATCTTGGTCGCTGCCGGCGTCGTGCTCGGGTATTTGGCGGGAAAGAGCCGCGCCGGTGACTGGCGGTTCGCGCGGGCAGGGGTCGCCCTGTCGTTCGCCCTGATCGTCTTCATCTGCGCGATGCTGGTGACCAAGACGCTGGGCCTGATCCTGGCGCCGGTAGTTCTGTTCCTGATCATCGCGTCGGGGCTGGTCACCCGCTCCGCGACCGCGCTGGCCTGGTTCAACCCGCAGGGCGCGGGAGACAAATCAGATGCCTGATCGGGACAGGGGCACCGAGACCGGCACGCCGGTGGCGTCCGACGACGTCCCTGAGCTGTTGTTCGTAGAGAAGGGCGCGAGCTGGATCTGGGTTCTTGCCGGCCCGGCCGCGGCGCTGGCCATGCTGCTGATCCAGATCACCAGCCACGTCGGAGTTCAGGTCATCGTCCCGCTGGCGTTCCTGGTCCTGGTCTCCGGGTTCGTCACATTGCAGGTCAAAGCTGCGCGCATCCACACCTCTGTCGAACTGACCCGGGACTACCTGCGGGAAGGGACCGAGACGATCCGCGTCGACGAGATCAACAAGATCTATCCAGCCCCGCAGACCTCGTCGGGTCCGGGCAGTTATTTCGAGCGGAAGTACCTGGGCTCGGTCGACGAAGAAGAAAAGAAGGAGCTGGAGAAGTGGCAGTCGGCGCATGCGCTCGGCGAGCTGACCGGCGTTCCGCGCGGGCGCACCGGGATCGGGCTGAGGCTCGACCGGGGCCGCACCGTGCAGGCCTGGGCCCGTAACCATGCAGAACTGCGGGCCGTACTGACTCGGCTTCTCGAGGAGCGTGGAGTGGCGAAGGCGGGCGGTCAGTGACGGCATCTGCGCAACGACGTCGCGCGGCGATCGAATTGGTGCTGGCGGCCCTGGCGCTCGCGGGTGCGGTGTGGAGTGCGCTCGACGTGCGCTCGGTGGTCGATGTCGCGCCGATCATCGACGGTGAGCGGGCCACCACCTCGATCGCTTACGACCCGCCGATGCTGGTGTTGACGTTGTTGTTGATCACGGGATCGGCGGTGCTGACCATCCTTGCGGTGGCCAGGTGGCGCCGCAGTGGGAGCGCCGTCGAGGTCGTCTCGGCCTAGCGCTTCTGAACGGCCTTGCCAAGATACCCCCTGGGGGTACCATGGCGGGATGGCTACTTCTGTTTCTGGCCGCGCTTCGTCTGCCGACCGCACTGCAACCGATCTCGAACTGCGTGGGATGACGTGCGCTTCGTGCGCGGCCCGGATCGAACGCGGGCTCAACGGCCTTCCTGGTGTGCAGGCCACGGTGAACTTCGCCGTGGAGCGCGCCCACGTCGAACACGACACCACGGTCTCGACCGCCGAGTTGATCGATGCGGTGCAGGCCGCCGGGTATCAGGCCGCGGTACTCAACGGGCCGGATGCCCGAGGTAAGGACGACGATGCCGCCGACGATGCCGACTTGCGGACCCGTCTGATCGTCTCGGCGGTCCTCGCCGTTCCCGTCGTCGCACTGTCGATGGTGATGGCCTGGCAGTTCACCGGCTGGCAGTGGCTGGTGCTGGCTCTGAC
The DNA here is from genome assembly GCF_025822605.1 of Mycolicibacterium komossense. Lineage (GTDB taxonomy): Bacteria > Actinomycetota > Actinomycetes > Mycobacteriales > Mycobacteriaceae > Mycobacterium > Mycobacterium komossense. Next base: position 318,641 of record NZ_JACKTY010000049.1, read on the forward strand.
GACGCCGATCGTGGCGTGGGGAGGCTTGCCGTTCCATCGCGCCGCGCTGCGCAGTGCCCGCCATGGGGCGTCCACGATGGACACGCTGGTCTCCATCGGCACCCTGGCGGCGTATCTGTGGTCCACCGTTGCGGTGGTGCGCGAGGGCAGCCACGCTCACGGACACCTGTACTTCGAGGTCGCCGCGGCCGTGACGGTGTTCTTGCTCGCCGGCAGGTATGCCGAATCCGGCGCGAAGCGCTCGGCGGGTTCGGCGCTGCAGGCGCTGCTGTCGTTGGGCGCCAAGGATGCGGCGGTGCTGCGCGACGGGGTGGAAATTCGGATTCCTGTCGAGGATCTGCGAGTGGGTGACGTGTTCGTGGTGCGGCCGGGGGAGCGGATCGCCACCGACGGTGTGGTCGTCGACGGCGCCTCGGCGCTCGACACGTCAACGATGACGGGCGAATCCGTCCCGGCCGATGTCCGGGCCGGCGACAGCGTCCTCGGCGGTGCAGTGAACACCTACGGCCGCCTGCAGATCCGGGCGACGCAGGTCGGCGCCGACACCCAGCTGGCGCGGATGGGCCGGATGGTCACCGAAGCTCAGAACGGCAAGGCCTCGATCCAGCGGCTGGCGGACCGAGTGTCGGCGGTCTTCGTGCCCGCGGTACTGGCGATTGCCGCGCTGACGGTGGTCGGCTGGCTGGTCGCGGGCGCCCCCGCCTCGGCCGCGTTCACGGCGGCCGTCGCCGTGCTGATCATCGCGTGCCCGTGTGCCCTCGGCCTGGCCACGCCGACAGCGATCCTGGTCGGGACCGGCCGCGGTGCGCAGCTGGGCATCCTGATCAAAGACCCGCAGGTGTTGGAGACAGTCACCGGAATCGACACAGTGGTGCTGGACAAGACCGGCACCGTCACCACCGGGTTGATGAGCGTCGCCGGTATCAGCACTGTCGGAGCCGTGGATACCGCGGAGGTGCTCGCCAGGGCGGCCGCGGTAGAGGCCGCTTCGGAGCATCCCGTGGCCGCTGCGATCGTCGCCGCCGCCCGGGCGAGGGCCCTGACAGTCGCCGAGGTCACCGACTTTGTCAACGAACCCGGCGTCGGGGTGTCTGGTGTCGTCGATGGCACTCGTGTGACGGTCACGCGGGAAGGTTCCGTCCACGGTGTCGACCTGCCGGCGCCGTCGCCGGTCGGTACCGGAGTCGCGGTGGTCTGGGACGGAGAGGTGCGCGGTGTGATCCGGTTGACCGACACCGTCAAACCCGCCAGCGCTGCGGCCATTGCCGAGCTCATCGGGATGGGCATCACGCCGGTCCTGTTGACCGGCGACACCGCGGCCGTCGCGGAGCAGGTGGCCGACGAGGTCGGCATCGCCCGCGCCGACGTGATCGCCGGTGTGCTGCCCAGCGACAAGGCCGAGGTGATCAAGCGGCTGCAGGCCGAGGGTAAGCGGGTCGCGATGGTCGGCGACGGCGTCAACGATTCGGTCGCGCTGGCTACGGCCGATATCGGGATGGCGATGGGTACCGGCACCGATGCCGCGATCGAGGCCGGCGACGTCACGCTGGTCCGCGGTGACCTGCGAACGGTGCCGACCGCACTGCGGCTATCGGCGCGCACCCTGCACACCATCCGGGTGAACCTGTTCTGGGCGTTCGCCTACAACACCGCGGCGATCCCGTTGGCCGCCTTGGGGCTGCTCAATCCGATGATCGCCGGTGCCGCGATGGCCTGTTCTTCGGTGCTCGTCGTGCTCAACAGCTTGCGTCTGCGCCGGTTCCGTTAGGGGTTGCGGCTGCTCATCGCCCCTGCGGGGCAGAGTGCCTATCGTGTGCGCCAAAGGGTGTGCGCTCTGACCGATGATCGTCATCTCATCGTCCGCCACGCTGGATGCGGGAGCCGGGCAGACCCGCCCAGGCTCGCTGACCAGATCAGGAGAACCCCATGTGGGACGACAACAACAGGTCATTGAACGGACCGTTCGAACCGTGGCACCAGGAGGCCAACACCTTTGATCTGGAGGTGGTGGGCGAGATCCCGCGTGAACTCAACGGGGCGTTGTACCGGACCAGTTCCAATCCGCATGTGCGCCCGATCAATCCAGACCGCTATCACTGGTTCGATGGTGACGGGATGGTCTACGGGGTCTTCCTCCGCGACGGACGGGCTCATGCAGCGAACCGGTGGGTCAAGACCGCTGGGTTCAAGATCGAGGAGGAGAACGGCAAGGCCGTCTATGGCAGCGTCTTCAATGGTGGTGTAGTGCCTGATTTTTCGATTGATCCGCCGATGAAGAACCCGGCCAATACCAATGTCACCTTGTTCGATGACCGACTGCTGGTCTTCACCGAGGTCGGCCTTCCGCACGAACTGCATCCCACGAACTTGGAGACCCGCGGCCAGTACGACTACCACGGTTGTGTCGCTGGACCTGTTACCGCGCACTGGAAGACGGACCCCCGCAACGGGGACATGTTGTTCTACGGCGTCAGTGGATCGGAAATGACGTGGTATCAAGCTAATTCCCACGGCAAGCTGCTGGACAGCTATAAGTTCGATATGGGGGTGTCCTGCTTCATGCACGATTTTGCCGCCACCGACGACTATGCCGTATTCGTCATCAATCCCACCGTGTACCGCCCGGAAGCCATCATGGCGGGGACGCCAGGTGTCGTCTGGGATCCACAGGCGTCCAATGGAACTCGATTTGCGGTGCTCAACCGCCACACCCACGTAGTCACCTGGATCGACGGTGGCGGGGCGTATTCCGCCACTCACTTCTACAACGCCTACTCCGATGGTGACCGGATCGTCGTCGACGGTCACCGTACGCAGCGGTGGGGACGGCTCCCGGAGGAGGCCGAAAATATCCGGCCGGGCCAGGATTTCAACAAATGGTTCGACACGATGGTCGCCACCCCGTGGCGGTGGGTGCTCGACCTGGGTACCGGTCGGATGACTGATCGCCAGATCACCGATGTGGTGGGTGAATTCCCGAGAATCAACGACGACTATGCGCTTCGGGAGCACCGCTTCGGCTACTACGCGACGACCCGGGGTGTCGACGGGTGGCTCACCGACGGTCTGGCCAAGCACGACTACCGCGGTAACCAGACCACGATAATTCCAACCGGTGAACTCATCTCGCCGTCGGAGCCGGTATTCGTACCGCGTGAGTCGGCCACCGGTGAGGATGACGGTTGGATGATGTCGTTGTGGTGGAACCCGTTCACTCGGCTCTCGGAGCTACTGATCCACGATGCGCTGCACTTCGGCGCCGAACCGGTCGCCCGGGTGAAGCTCAATCAGCGTGTTCCGATGGGTTTCCACGGCAACTGGGTTGACGGCAGCGTGATCGAAGCCGCCCTGTCCTCGCAGACTGCCTAAGATTGATCGTCGTCGAGATGGCCGAAGTCCAGAATCGCCAGCGCGGCCTGGACTTCGGCCATTCTTTCGGTCACGGGATGGCCGAGGATCGTTTCCAGCGTGGCCAACCGGCTGATCGCGGTATTTCGGTGGACGTGCAGGCGTTCGGCGGCGACGGCGATCCGCAGCTTCGAGTCGAAATAGCACCGCAGCGTCAGCACCAAGTCCCGGTTGCGCGGATTCGGCGTCGCCAGTTCACCGAGTTCCGATGTCACGAACCAGTCGGCCTTCTCGGTGTCGCTGCTGAGCAGGATGGGCAACCCGTGCCGGTGATAGTCGATGACGTGGCTCGCACGCGTCCGTCCGAACTGGTTGGCGGCCAGAGCTTCGAGATGCGTTCGGCGAAATCCCGAGGCCCCCGATTGTGCCGTTCCGACGCCCACCCGCACTGCGGGATCGAGTTCGGCGGCAAGCTGCATTGTGTCGAGGCGGGCCGGCCGCGGGAAGGTGGCCCACATCCAGAGTGAGTCGGGGTGTTCCCGAACGACGACGGTGGATACGCGCAGCTGGTCGTTGATGATCTGGACTGAGCGTCGAAGCACGGGAAGGCTTAGGGGTGACGAATCGGTTCCCGAGACGACGAACCCCAGGTGATAGTCGGCCACGGAGATATTCAGGACACTTTTGGTCAGACGCGGGTCGACGGGACTGCCGGCGATCAGCCTCTCGATCAATTCCTGCTGCGCGTGCACCCCGGAGGACGAGAAGCGTTGCCTCTCAGTCAGATACTGAGTCGCCATGGTATCGAGCATGGCGTCGGCCGACGTTGTCACCGTAAGGGTGATAGTGGTCAGTGTTGCAGCTGAGGCTTGGTGGGCGATAGCCACGCTGAGTAGCGCCCGTATCGCGAGTTCGTTTGCAAATCTTATGGTTTCGGCGACCCGCTCGAAGGGGACTCCGGTGGCGATCAGCTGTCTGATCGAGCTTTCTGTCCTGGTGGCCAGCTCTGCCGCGCCGCCGGCATCCTCTGCATTGGTGAGTGTGAACAAGATGCCCAGGATCAGGATCTCGGCTTGAACCGCGATATCGCCTGTCGGCGCCGCGTGGCCGAGGGGTCTGGCCTGTGTACCCGCAGCCACCTCGCCGGCCACCTGCGCGGCCCAGGCCACCACGTCCGGTCCTAGGAGCTCTTCGGCACGCAGTCGGGCCGCCGTCGCAGACCCGGTGCCGGGGTCGGGCCCTGTCGGCGCGAGCGCGGCGACGATAGCTGCCAGTTCGGCACTGTGTTTATCGCTCATCTGGACACATGGGTGAACCGGTCGACGTCTTTCGGCAGGGCATAGCGTCACTCCGCTGTCGTATTGAGCGCGAGCTTAACACCGCCAAGTTGGTACAGAGATTCAAGATCTGTAACACTGTACCCATGACGGAATTGGCCAAGCCCGAATCGGCGACGGATGCACTCCCGCTGGGACCGCAGTCGCTGGTGTGGAAGTACTTCGGCGACAACCGGATGTACCTGATCGGCCCGCGGCCCGCGGTGTTGCAGAACATGCTCGCCGAACTCGGCCAGGGCGTGCTGGACCATTCGGTCTTCTTCGCCGATACCGCCGCCCGGGTCAAGCGTTCGATCCCGCCGATCATGATGACGGTCTACGGTTCCGATGACGACAACCCCGGGACCCGCGTCCGCGACTTTCACACCAACATCAAAGGCGAGATAGCCCATCCCGACGGAACAGTTTCTCGCTATCACGCGCTGGATCCCGACACGTACTTCTGGGCGCACGCCACTTTCGTCGAACAGGTGTTGTACTTCGCCGACACCTTCGTCAAACGGCTCACCGAGGCGGAGAAGGAACAGATCTACGCAGAGTCCAAGACGTGGTATCGCCGGTACGGCGTCAGTGACCGGCCCATGCCTCAGGACTACGCCGCGTTCCAAAAGTATTGGGACGACATGTTGGATCGTGTCGTGGTGGCACACCCGACCGCGAAATACGGCGTCGGCTACGTGACCAAAGGCTTCCCCCGACCCAAGGGTGTCTCACCCCTGGCCTGGCGGTTGATCGCCCCGGTGTTCAACCCTGTGGCCGCCTTCCTCACCACCGGCGGGATGCCACCCTCGACGCGGCCGATGCTCGGCCTGCCGTGGAGTGATCGCCAAGAGCGGCGCTACCAACGGTTCGCCGCGCTGTGGCGCTCGCGGCCGGTCAACTGGATCTGGGACCGGCTACCGATGCGCTTGCGCTACAACACCTTTGCGCAGGTCGGCTATGCCAGGTCCTGATCCGGCCACCACCGCGATTCTCGACGCCGCCATCATCGAGTTCGAGCGGTTCGGTTTCCGAAAAGTGGCGCTCGACGACGTGGCGCGCCGGGCGAAAGTCAGTCGTACCACCATCTACCGCAAATTCAAGGGGCGCGACGAGCTGGTTGCCGCTGTCATGGACCGCGAGAACGCGGCACTGTGCGCCGATATCGCCGACGAGCTCAAACATGCTGGTCCACAATCGAACTACTATGTCGAGGCCTTCACCGCGGCGATCCTGCGGTTCCGCGCGCATCGGGTGCTCAACCAGCTGATCATCGATGAGCCCGCACTCGCGCTCGAGCTGGCCCGTCAGCACTATCCGGCCGCCGTCCAGCGCATCGTCGACGCGCTGGAAGTGATCTTCCCGCCGGGGTTCGCCGAACGGATCGGGCCGGCCGCCGTCACGGATCTGGCCGACGCAATCCTGCGGTACGCCATGATGGCGTTACTGCTGCCGGGGCCCGCCCCGCTGGAGACCGCGGACGACATCCGCGCGTTCGCCGTCACGCAGTTCCTCCCGAGCCTGCCCACCGCTCTCCGCGCGGCGAAGGTGGGCGTGCCCGTCTGAGCTCAGGCGCTCTGCTGGTGCAGTTCCAAGGCCATCGCCGACAACGCCATGCCGAGGTGCCCGACGGCCTCGGCGAGCAGCCGCTGTGCTTCGTCGTCGGTCTTGTGGCCGGCCTCGGCCGCTTTGGTCACGGCCCTGTCGGCCTGGTCTTTGGCTCCTGTGTAGGACATCGGACTGCCTCCCTTGGCGCTGGTCTTGATGGGTTCCCTTCTCCGCCGGAGCCAAACGCTGCGGTCAGCTGTTGCGACTGAGCTGGACGGCGGCCACGGCCTTGGTGATCATGCGCCGGTGGCCGTTGCCTTCAGGGCTGCGACTGAGCACACTCGACAGATGGCCTACCTCAAGCCGCCGTGGTTCACCGCCAAGATCTTCAACAAGGTCGCGATGGCCACCGGGGTTTCAGGCTGCGAGACGTTGACGGTGACCCGGCGCTCCGGGGCGCATCAGCAGATCCCGGTGATCACCGTCGACGTGGGCGGTACCAAGTATCTGGTCTCCACTCGCGGCGAATCGCAGTGGGTCAAGAATGTCCGGGCGACGCCCACGGTGATTCTGACCACACAGGTCGGCGCGGTCCCGTACCTGTCCGCAGAGGTGCCCGTGGACCAGCGCGAGCCGGTCTTGGCGGCCTATCGGAGCAAGGCGGGGAAGACCGTCGAGGGATATTTCCGCAAGCTGCCCAACCCCGCCGATCACCCCGTCTTCACGCTGACCCCGGCCTGATCTGTCGGTCCGCGGGGATCGGCACAGCGATTCCCGCAGCGATGACCCCCACAGCGATGCCCCCGCCCTTGATCAGCCCGCGGCCCACGTCTTGGCTTGGTCCAGGTCGCCGAGTCTGAACAGCGAGAGCTCGCCGGGCACCATCCAGGCCAGCGCGTGCAAGGTGTGGGCCACCCATTCCTTGTCGGAGACGACGGCAATCCGTTTGAAGGCCGCGTGGTGTCGAAAGAGCGCACCGAAGCCCAGCTTGAGATCTTCGGCCAGCCCGCCTGGGCCGAAGCCTTGGTAATCATCGGCGATGACCTCGACGAACCTGATCTCGTCGGTGCGCAGCAGTTCGTCCATCGTGGGCTTGAACCCGCGCATGTCCTCGCGGTTCAGTCGTCCCGACACTCGGATGCCGGACACTCCTGCGGGCAGGTCGGAAAGAACTTCGATCATCGTCCGATCCTCGCGCACCAACCTGGGAAGCGGGCGTGATCGGTCTGACAACTACACCCTGTAGTCGAACTTCAGGCAGACCTGGGACACTGGTCAACATGAGCAGTACCGAGCTGTCCGCCAAGCTTTTCGCCGACGCCTGCACGGTCATCCCCGGCGGCGTGAACTCACCGGTGCGGGCCTTCAACTCCGTTGGCGGCACGCCGCGCTTCATCACCTCCGGCACTGGCTACTGGCTGACCGACGCCGATGGCAACCGCTACGTCGACCTGGTCTGCTCGTGGGGCCCGATGATCCTCGGGCACGCGCACCCGGCCGTCGTCGACGCGGTCATCACGGCCGCCGGGCACGGGTTGTCCTTCGGCGCCCCCACTCCGACCGAATCCGAGCTGGCCGCCGAGATCATCAACCGGGTGGCGCCGGTCGAGCGCATCCGGCTGGTGAACTCCGGCACCGAGGCCACCATGAGTGCGGTCCGGCTGGCCCGCGGGTTCACCGGCCGCACCAAGGTGGTGAAGTTCTCCGGCTGTTATCACGGCCACGTCGACGCGCTATTGGCCGACGCGGGTTCCGGCGTGGCGACGTTGGGGCTGCCGTCCTCGCCCGGTGTCACGGGTGCGACGGCCGCCGACACCATTGTCTTGCCCTACAACGATGTCGCCGCAGTCGAAGAGACCTTCGCGAAGTTCGGCGATCAGATCGCCGCCGTCATCACCGAGGCGAGTCCCGGCAACATGGGCACCGTCCCGCCGCTTCCCGGCTACAATGCCGCGCTGCGCCGGATCACCGCCGCATACGGCGCGCTGCTGATCATGGACGAGGTGATGACCGGCTTCCGGGTCAGTCGAAGTGGTTGGTACGGAATCGATCCGGTGGAGGCCGACCTGTTCACCTTCGGCAAGGTGATGAGTGGTGGGCTGCCCGCGGCGGCCTTCGGCGGCCGGGTCGAGGTGATGGAGCGATTGTCTCCGCTGGGCCCGGTTTATCAGGCAGGCACCCTGTCGGGTAACCCGGTGGCGGTGGCCGCCGGGCTGGCCACCCTGCGCGCCGCCGACGACGCGGTGTACGCGGCACTCGATGCCAACGCCGACCGGCTGGCCGGCCTGTTCGGCGACGCACTCACCGGAGCCGGTGTGGCACACCAGGTTCAGCGGGCCGGCAATATGCTCAGTGTCTTCTTCTCCGATACCCCGGTCACCGATTTCGCCTCGGCCAAGGCCAGTCAGACCTGGCGCTTCCCGCCGTTCTTCCATGCCTTGCTGGACGCGGGCGTGTACCCGCCGCCGAGCGCGTTCGAGGCATGGTTCGTCTCCGCCGCTCTCGACGACGAGGCGTTCGACCGGATCGCCGCGGCGCTTCCGGCCGCCGCCAAGGCCGCCGCCGATGCCGAACAGCCAGGAGCCTGAGTGGCGAAAAACGGTGTGCGTCCCGGGTTGATCACCAAGGTCCACGTGATGCGCCACGGCGAAGTGCACAACCCCGAAGGCATCCTATACGGGCGGCTCCCGGGCTACCATCTCTCCGAACGGGGCAAAGCGCAAGCTCAGGCGGTCGCAGATTCCCTGGTCAACAACGACATCGTCGCCGTCATCGCGTCCCCGCTGCAGCGCGCGCAGGAGACGGCGGCGCCGATCGCCGCGGCGCACCGTCTGCCCGTCGACACCGATGACGAGCTCATCGAATCGGCGAATTACTTTGAGGGCAAACGCATGTCGCCCGGTGACGGAGTCTGGCGTCACCCCAGGGTGTGGTGGCAGCTACGCAACCCCCTGACACCGTCGTGGGGCGAGCCGTACAAGGAGATTGCCGCCCGGATGACAGCGGCGATCGACCGCGCCCGGGTCAAGGGGGAAGGCCGCGAGGTGGTGTGTGTCAGCCACCAGTTGCCGGTCGAAACGCTGTGGCGGTCGCTGGCCGGCAAAAGCCTGCCGCATGATCCGCGTAAACGCCAGACGCAGCTGGCGTCACTGACCACGCTCACCTATGACGGTGATGAGCTGATCGACGTCTCGTACTCCGAGCCCGCGGGCCGATAGCCGATGCGGAGCAAGGTCATCGCCGCAGTGGCGGCCACCATCGCGGTGGCTGCACTGCTGACCGGCTGCTCCACCGGTGACGACGCCGTCGCCCAGGGTGGATCGTTCGAATTCGTGGCCCCGGGCGGCAAGACGGATATCTTCTACGATCCTCCCGAAAGTCGCGGCCGCCCAGGGGCGTTGACCGGTCCCGACCTGATGAACCCCGATCAGAAGCTGTCCCTCGACGACTTCGCGGGCAAGGTGGTGGTGATCAACGTCTGGGGTCAGTGGTGTGCGCCGTGCCGCTCCGAGATCGGCCAGCTGCAGCAGGTGTATGACGCCACCAAAGGCGACGGCGTGGCGTTCCTGGGTATCGACGTCCGCGACAACAATCGCGAGGCCGCCCACGATTTCATCGTTGACCGCAAGGTGACCTACCCGTCGATCTACGACCCGTCGATGCGCACGATGATCGCCTTCGGCGGCAAGTACCCGACCACCGTCATCCCGTCGACCATCGTGCTGGACCGCGAACACCGGGTGGCGGCGGTCTTCCTGCGCGAACTGCTGGCCGAGGATCTGCAACCCGTGGTGGCCCGCCTGGCCGCCGAACCCGGGCCGAAATCATGAGTGGCGTCACCGAACTGGCCGCCTCGGGCCCGCTGCTGTTCGCCCTCGGTGCGTGCGTGCTGGCCGGGCTGGTGTCGTTCGCGTCGCCGTGCGTGGTCCCGTTGGTGCCCGGTTACCTGTCCTACCTGGCCGCGGTTGTCGGTGTGCAGGACGACCCGGCGACCGCGGTGCAGACCGGGACCCGAACCCGCCTGCGCGTCACCGGCTCGGCGCTGCTGTTCGTCGCGGGCTTCACCGTCGTCTTCATCCTGGGCACGGTCGCGGTGCTCGGTATGACGACATCGCTGATCACCAATCAGCTGCTGCTGCAACGGGTCGGCGGCGTCATCACGATCATCATGGGCTTGGTGTTCGTCGGGTTCATCCCGGCGCTGCAACGCCAGGCCCGTTTCACGCCGCGGCAAGTCTCGACCGTCGCGGGTGCGCCGCTGCTCGGTGCCGTCTTCGGGCTGGGCTGGACGCCGTGCCTGGGCCCGACGCTGGCCGGTGTGATCACCGTCACGTCGGCCACCGACGGGGCCAGCGTCGCGCGCGGGGTGGTGCTGGTCATCGCTTACTGCCTCGGGCTGGGTATCCCCTTCATCCTGCTCGCCTTCGGGTCGTCCTGGGCTGTCGGCGGATTGGGCTGGCTGCGCAGGCACACCCGCGCCATCCAGATCTTCGGTGGGGTGTTGCTCATCCTGGTCGGCATCGCGCTGGTGACCGGGGCGTGGAACGAATTCGTCTCCTGGGTGCGCGATGCATTCGTCAGCGATGTGAGGCTTCCACTGTGACCAGCTCCTCCCCGCGAGCAGACGCAAAGGCCCCGCGCAACGGCGGAAAAAGAGGACCTTTGCGTCTGCTCGGCGAGAAACTGCGCAACGCGTGGCGCACGCTCACCTCGATGGGCACCGCGCTGGTGCTGCTGTTCCTGCTCGCGTTGGGCGCGGTCCCCGGAGCGATGCTGCCGCAGCGCAGCCTCAACGCCGCCAAGGTCGACCAATACATCGCCGACCATTCGCTGATCGGGCCGTGGCTGGATCGGTTCCAGTTCTTCGACGTCTTCTCCAGCTTCTGGTTCACGTCCATCTATGTGTTGCTGTTCATCTCGCTGGTCGGGTGTCTGACGCCACGCATCATCGAGCACGCCCGCAGTATGCGGGCGGTGCCCGTGCCCGCACCGCGTAACCTCGCCCGGCTGCCCAAACACGCTGAAGCACAGGTGGCCGGGGACCCCGACGCCACCGCTGCGGCGATGGTCGAGCGGCTGCGCGGCTGGCGCAAGGTGGTGCGCACCGATACCGAAAACTCAGGTGCGACGGAAATTTCCGCCGAGAAGGGCTATCTGCGCGAGTTCGGCAACCTGGTGTTCCACTTCTCCCTGCTCGGCCTGCTGGTGGCGGTGGCCGCAGGCAAGATGTTCGGCTACGAGGGCAACGTCATCGTGATCGCCGACAGCGGGCCGGGCTTCTGTTCGGCATCGCCTGCGGCGTTCGACTCGTTCCGGGCCGGCAACACCGTCGACGGGACCTCGCTGTACCCGATGTGTATCCGGGTCAACGACTTCCAGGCCGAGTACCTGCCGAGTGGGCAGGCCCGGTCATTCGCCGCGAATATCGACTACCAAGCCGGTGACGACCTGCAGACCGGCGCCTGGCAGCCCTACCGCCTCGAGGTCAACCATCCGTTGCGGGTCGGCGGGGACCGGGTCTACCTGCAGGGCCACGGCTACGCCCCGACGTTCACCGTGACGTTCCCCGACGGGCAGACCCGCACCCAGACCGTCCAGTTCCGGCCCGATGAAGCACTGACACTGTTGTCGTCGGGCGTCGTGCGCTTCGATCCGCCCGGGGGCACCTATCCCGACGCCGACGAGCGGCGCAAACATCAGATCGCCATCCAGGGGCTGTTCGCCCCGACCGAACAGCTCGACGGCAAGCTGCTCTCGTCGAGCTTCCCGGCGATGAACGACCCGGCCGTCGCCATCGACATCTACCGCGGCGACGCCGGTCTGGACACCGGGAGACCGCAGTCGCTGTTCACCCTCGACCCGCGGCTCATCGACCAGAAGCGGCTCACCAAGCTCAGCCGGGTGAACCTCAAGGCGGGTGAGCAGGTCCGCCTCGACGATGGCATGGTCGTGCGCTTCGATGGCGCGACGCCGTTCGTCAACCTGCAGGTCTCGCATGACCCCGGCCAGGTGTGGGTGTTGCTCTTCGCGCTGACGATGATGGGCGGACTGGTGGTGTCTCTGCTGATCCGGCGCCGTCGGATCTGGGTGCGGATCTCCCCGGCCAGCGCAAACGGCGACGGCGACGGTACCGTGAATGTCGAACTCGGCGGCTTGGCCCGTACCGACAACTCGGGCTGGGGAGATGAGTTCGAGCGGCTGACCGGCAGGCTGCTGGCAGGGCTGGAAAGCCCGGCCGCGGGAACCGCTGCCGCAGCCGAGGCGTCGAGAGAGAAGGTCTGATGAACACCGAGCACGTCGACGTCGGGTTGGCCCGCTACTCCGATTGGGCTTTCACCTCGACGCTGGTGGTGCTGGTAGTCGCCCTGGTGCTGCTGGCGGTGGAACTGGCCTACTCCCGCGGTCGTCGCAGCGACGCCCGAGAACTGGTCGCCGCAGGCGGCGGGGGCGTTGCGCAGGACAGCGCCACTCCCGGCATCGTCGCCGACACTCCTCGGCGATCCGCCGACGAACGTGTCGGCAAGGCCGGTCTGGCCATGGTCTACCTCGGGATCGGCCTGCTGCTGGTGTGCATCGTGCTGCGCGGCCTGGCCACCGCGCGGGTGCCTTGGGGCAACATGTACGAGTTCATCAACCTGACGTGTTTCTGCGGCCTGGTCGCCGCGGCCATCGTGCTGCGCAAGCCGCAGTACCGCAGCCTGTGGGTGTTCGTGCTGCTGCCGGTGCTGATCCTGCTGGCCGTCTCCGTCAAATGGCTTTACACCAACGCTGCCCCGGTGATGCCGGCCCTGCAGTCCTACTGGCTGCCCATCCACGTGTCGGTGGTCAGCCTGGGTTCGGGAGTATTCCTGGTTGCCGGCGTCGCCAGCATCCTGTTCCTGCTGAAGATGTCGCCCCTCGGGGATCCCGGCCGCGAGGGGACGCTGGCGCGCGTCGTCCAACGACTGCCCGACGCCCAGACGCTGGATCGCATTGCCTACCGCACCACTATTTTCGCGTTCCCGGTTTTCGGGTTCGGGGTGATCTTCGGCGCGATCTGGGCCGAGGAGGCCTGGGGCCGGTATTGGGGCTGGGACCCCAAGGAGACGGTCGCCTTCATCGCCTGGGTGGTGTACGCCGCCTACCTGCACGCCCGCTCGACGGCAGGCTGGCGCGACCGCAAGGCCGCCTGGATCAACGTCGTCGGGTTCGTCGCGATGGTGTTCAACCTGTTCTTCATCAATCTGGTGACGGTCGGTCTGCACTCGTACGCCGGGGTGGGCTGAGCACACTCTGGCGTTGGTGTGGCTGGGGCAGGTGTGGCGTGTCAACACCCGCCCCAGCCGGGAAAGCCCTATCTGGGGGACAGGGCGAGCTTGGCGATCGCGCGGACCGGATCCACTGTCGATCTACCTAGCAACGTAGCAGCGCGAGATGAACAGTAGGCGGCTTCCATCGTGAGAATGCTTGCCAGAACCTGACTTTCAGCGCAATGGCAACATCGTGATCATCTACGTACTATTTACGTAAATGATGGTCATGGCGCGGTGAGGTGAGTTCGTGCGGAAACGGTCGTGGCCGGTGCTGCTGGTGGTGGCGTTCGGTCTGGTGCTGAGCATGACGGCGTGTGTGGCCAGGCAGCCGACCGTGCCGGCCGAGTCGACCGTCACCGACAAGGGCACGCCGTATACCGACCTGCTGGTGCCCAAGCTCAGCGCCTCGGTGGTCGACGGTGCGGTCGGGGTGCCGGTCAACCGGCCCGTCACGGTGACCGCCGACGACGGAGTGCTCGGCGCGGTCGCGCTGGTGAACGCCCAGGGCAGAGCGGTCATCGGCGAACTGAGCTCCGATGGGCGCGCGTGGTCGACCACCGAGCCGCTCGGTTACAACAAGCAGTACACCCTCGAAGCCGAGGCGCTGGGGCTCAGCGGGGCCACTCGCAGCCGGATGACATTCCAGACCCATTCGCCGGACAACATGACCATGCCCTACGTGTCGCCGACCAACGGTGACGTGGTCGGCGTCGGGCAGCCGCTGTCGGTACGGTTCGACGAGAACATCTCGGATCGTCTTGCGGCGCAACGCGCCATCACCGTGACCACCGATCCGCCGGTGGCGGGCGCGTTCTACTGGCTCAGCAGCCGCGAGGTTCGCTGGCGACCCGAGAAGTTCTGGAAGCCGGGCACGAAAGTCGCGGTGTCGGTCAAGGCCTACGGCACCGATTTCGGTGACGGTCTGTTCGGCCGCGACGACGTCGACACCCGGTTCACGATCGGTGACGAGGTGATCGCCACCGCCGACGACGCCACCAAGACACTGACGGTTCGGGTCAACGGTGCGGTCGTCAAGACCATGCCGATCTCGATGGGCAAGAACAAGACTCCGACCGACAACGGCACCTACATCATCGGCGATCGGTACCCGTCGCTGGTGATGGATTCCTCGACGTACGGGGTGCCGGTGAATTCGGCAGACGGATACCGCACGGAAGTCGAATGGGCCACCCAGATGTCCTACAGCGGCATCTATGTCCACTCGGCTCCCTGGTCGTTGGGCAGTCAGGGCCGCACCAACGTGAGCCACGGGTGCCTCAACGCGAGCCCGGCCAACGCGCGCTGGTTCTACGACAACACCCGGCGCGGCGATGTCGTCGTGGTGACCAACACCGTCGGGCCGACCCTGTCGGGCACCGACGGTCTCGGTGATTGGAACATTCCGTGGGAGCAGTGGCGGGCGGGCAATGCCGGTGTCTGACCCACGCGGGCACGGGGGCGCGCCCAACCCGCACGCCCAACTCGCGAGCTGACGTCTGCGGGGTGCCGCTGCAGCTGCGATAGGGTGGCGCAAGCTTGATTGTCGTCGATGTCGTCAAGGGAGCGCACAAGTTGTCTGACCAACCGGCGCACGGCGCCGAGGCTCGACATGGCCGCGAAAATGCAGATCTGCCAACGTGGTTGACAGATCGTGAGGGGTCCGAGCCGACTGCTGAGGCCAAGCCGGCCGCCCATGAACGCTCCGATGCCCCCGCATCGGAGCGCAATGAGCCGGTCGCCTCCCGCGCGGAGTACCCGGAGTACACCGAGTACACGGAGTTTCATACCCCCGGCTACGGCACACCGATACCCAGCAGTAGCTCCCCGCGGCCGCTGCGCGGGTTCCGTTCCGAGCAACGGTTCACCGACCCCACAGGTTTCGGCCCGATACACCAACCCGAGTGGGGAGAGCCGACCCCGCCGATCGGCATCCCCACGGTGGACCCCTATCCGCCCGGCAACGCCACCGGCTCGTTATCGTCGTCCTACCGGCCGACGGTGCCGCAGTCGCCCTACCCGGATCTGTCGACGAGCTCGCTACTGCGTGAGGTGAAGCCACCGCCGTCGGACGGCTGGCGACGGTGGCTCTACCTGCTGTCCGGGAAGTTGATCAACGTGGGGGAGAGCCCACGGGCCAACCACCGAAACAATCTGATCGCCCACGTCAACCAGCCCGTGCAGGGCTGCTACCGGATCGCGTTGCTGAGCCTCAAGGGCGGAGTCGGTAAAACGACGATCACGGCGACGCTGGGTGCGACGTTCGCGCAGGTCCGCGGCGATCGCGTCGTCGCCGTCGACGCCAACCCCGACCGCGGGACGCTGAGCCAGAAGGTGCCGCTGGAGACGCCCGCCACGGTGCGGCACCTGCTGCGCGACGCGGAGACCATCGAGCGCTACAGCGATATCCGCAATTACACCTCCCAGGGCCCGAGCCGGTTGGAGGTGTTGGCCTCCGAGAGTGATCCAGCGGTTTCGGAGGCGTTCAGCTCCGATGACTATCTGCGGGCCTTGGACGTGCTTGACCGCTTCTACAGCCTCGTGCTGACCGACTGCGGCACCGGGCTGATGCACTCGGCGATGTCGGCGGTGCTGTCCCATACCGACAGCCTCATCGTGATCAGCTCCGGGTCCGTCGACGGCGCGCGCAGTGCCTCGGCGACGCTGGACTGGCTCGACGCTCATGGGCACGAGAACTTGGTGCGTAATTCGGTCGCCGTCATCAATGCGGTGCGGCCGCGCTCGGGCAAGGTCGATCTACAGAAGGTGGTGGATCACTTCTCGCGGCGCTGCCGGGCGGTGCGGTTGGTGCCGTTCGATCCACATCTGGAAGAGGGCGCCGAGATCAACCTCGACCGGCTCAAGCGCGAAACACGAGAAGCGCTGCTGGAATTGGCCGCGGTCGTCGCCGACGGCTTTCCGGCCGCCGACACCCACGACAGGTTCCGTTAAAGGAGCGTCAGCGCGGGGTGTTGTCGTCGCGACCGAGTCGCCACAAAAAATCGGGGTCGTCGTCGGGACCGATCACGCGTGTCTTCGGACGTTCGGCATAAGCCTTCGTCATCCGCCAACCGGCATAGACAAGGCCGGCTAACGCCAAGATGAGGAGCAGGTAAAGCACGGGTTAACCTCCTTGGTGCAAATATACGCGCGTCGGTAGGCTCAGGCGGTGCCTGATGAGCGTCCCACCGGCCGGATGATGGTCGACGTAGTGACCTACCTGCTAGCGCGGCTGTTATTGGTCGCCGCGCTCAGCGTGGTGATCTTCTTCGGGGCGCACCTGCTCGGGATCGACGAGTTCCCGTTGGTGCTCGCCGTCTTGTTCGCGATCGTGATCGCCCTGCCGCTGGGGATCTGGGTTTTCAAGCCGCTGCGCCTCAAGGCGACTGCCAGCATCGCTGCGGTCGACGAGCGGCGCCGGGCCGACCGAGAGCAGTTGCGTTCTCGCCTGCACGGTGACGTCCCGCCGGAGTAACCCGGTTGTGTCTGAGCTCACCGCGAAGAAGTGCGAGTAGCCGTCGCGTTCAGCTCGTTCTCAACCCAGCGTCAGCGCCGCTGCTACCACGATCGCCCATACGAGCATCGTCAGGCCGGTGTCGCGCAACACCGGGATGAGTAAGGGCCCGCCGAGACCACGTCGCACCGGGGCCGCGGCCCGCACGGCCAGCGGGGTGGCGACCAGACCTGCCAAGCACCAGGGCGTCGCCAAGGACAGCGTCAGCGTGAGCGCCAGAGCGACCGCCAGCAGCCCGATGAACAGCCGCCGCGTGCGAGCGTCGCCGAGTCTGACGGCCAGCGTGATCTTGCCGGAATCTGTATCGGTGGGGATATCGCGCAGATTGTTGGCCACCAGCACCGCCGACGACAGGCAGCCCATCACGATCGCCGTCGCGAGCCCCACCCAGTCCACCCGTAACGCCTGCGTGTACTGCGTGCCGAGCACCGCGACGAGACCGAAGAAGACGAAGACCGCGATTTCGCCGAACCCCTGATAGCCGTAGGGGTTTGAGCCGCCGGTGTACAGCCAGGCGCCGGCGATACACGCGACGCCCACCACGATCAGCCAGGGATTGCTGAACAGCGCCAGCGCCAGGCCGGCGACCGCGCCGATCGCCAGGCTGATGATCGCGGCGGTCAGCACCGCGCGCGGGCTGGCGACTCTGGAACCGACCAGTCGCAGCGGGCCGGCCCGGACGTCGTCGGTGCCGCGGATCCCGTCGGAGTAGTCGTTGGCGTAATTCACCCCGATGATCAACGCGACCGCGACGACCAGCGCCAATACACCGCGCCACCACACCGCGCCGTCCAGCCATGCTGCCGCTCCGGTGCCGGCGACGACGGGTGCCACCGCGTTGGGCAGGGTGCGCGGACGTGCCCCCTCGATCCACTGCGCGACAGTTGCCATCAGAGAATCGTGCCATGGTCTTCACAACCGGGGTCGTCAGCCGCCGAGGTTCACCAGTCCGGCGACCAGGTTGATCGTGATGGCCAGGATGATCGCTCCGAGCAGAAATGAGAGCATCGCCTGGCTCAGCGCGGTCGCGCGGATGGCGCGGGTCTTCAGATTGGTGTCGGAAACCTGGTAGGTCATCCCGATGGTGAACGCCAGATACGCGAAGTCGACGTAGTTCGGTTCCTCGTCCTGATTGAAATCGACACCGCCGCTGTCGTCGGTGTAGTACAACCGGGCATAGCGCAACGCGTAGATGGTGTGCACCGAGAACCAGGACGCCGTGACGCTGAGAACCCCGACCGTGGCCGCCCAGACGTTGCCGCCCTTGGCGGATTCGGCGGCCAGGAGATATCCCACCCCGGCGAGGCTGCCGATCGCGGCCAGCAACACCACCACCTGCGAGACGCGCCGGGTGGCGTCCTCCTCATGGGCTTTGGTGGCGTGATATTTGGCTTGCGCATCGTCCATCGGGCCGACCAGCCGCCAGGTCCATGCGAGATAGACGCCGGCCGTCGCGATCCAGCCCGCCGCCGGCGCGTAGGGCCAACCCGCTGTCGTCGCCACCACCGCGACTGCGACGACCCCGACGGCCAGCGCGACGGTGAGACGCACGGCAGCGGGGGCGCCCGGACCGAAGACCTTCACGCAAACGAGTAAACACTGCCAACCTGGGATTGGCCGCCAGCGTTCGGGCGGCGTGGCCGATCGGGTCGGATCCGCTGTGCGGGATGTGAATTATTCTGCGCGGATGGGCATCTCGGGTTCACCGGCCAGGGCGACCGCTCGCCCGTCGGTCCGGCTTACTGAAATGCAATGTGGCCCAGCCGGAATCGTCGCCACGTGAGGATCCCGTCGGCCGGCACGGTGACGGGGCGCATGCCCGCCGAGCCCGCGGCGGGCCGACGCGGGTCGATGTCATGGCAATGACACGATTCGTCCCGCTCCGCGGCGGTTCGGGGGGATACCGCAGAATGGTCTGATGCTCGGAGTCATCGGTGGCAGTGGTTTCTACTCGTTCTTCGGATCCGACGCCCGCAGTGTCAGCCTGGACACCCCTTACGGCGCGCCCAGCGCGGCGATCACGGTCGGCAAAGTGGGCGCCCATGAGGTGGCGTTCCTGCCCAGGCACGGACTCAACCACACCTACTCCCCGCATACCGTGCCGTACCGGGCGAACATGTGGGCGTTGCGGGCGCTGGGCGTGCGGCGCATCTTCGGGCCGTGCGCCGTCGGCAGTCTGACGCCCGAGCTGGGGCCTGGCGCGATGGTGGTGCCCGATCAATTGGTGGACCGCACCAGTGGCCGGGCGGCCACGTACTTCGACAACGGCGGTATCCACGTCGGGTTCGCCGATCCCTACTGTCCCGAACTGCGCGCGACGGCGACCGGCCTGCCCGGGGTGGTCGACGGTGGCACCATGGTGGTCATCGAGGGGCCGCGCTTTTCCACCAGGGCAGAGAGTCGCTGGTACGCGAGCGCCGGGTTCACCCTGATCAACATGACCGGCTATCCAGAGTCTGTGCTCGCCCGTGAACTTGAGATGTGTTATGCCGCAATTGCTTTGGTTACCGATCTGGATGCCGGTATTGAATCGGGGACTGGTGTGACAGCCGTCGACGTGTTCGCCGAATTCGAGAAGAACCTGGTGCCGTTCAAGCAGCTGGTCCTGGAGGCGCTGGACAACACCCCCAGCGAGCGCACCTGCACGCACTGCCTGCCGCACGCCGGGGTCACGCTGCCGATCGACCTGCCGTGAGAGTCCTGGTCACCGGTGCCGCCGGTTTCATCGGTGCCAGGATCGGCGTGGCCCTGCTGGCGCGCGGCCACGAGGTGGTCGGGATCGACGCCATGCTCGATGCCGCGCACGGGGCCGGGGCGGAACTGCCTGCCGGGGTGCGGTGGGTCGATGTGCGCGATGCCGATCGCCTGGCGCCGCTGCTCTCGGGGATCGACGTGGTGTGCCACCAGGCGGCGATGGTCGGCGCCGGGGTGAACGCGGCCGACGCTCCGGCCTACGGCAGTCACAACGACTACGGGACCACGGTGTTGCTGGCGGGCATGTATGCCGCCGGCGTCCGGCGGCTGGTGCTGGCATCGTCGATGGTGGTCTACGGCCAGGGCGGATTCGATTGTCCGGTGCACGGATCCGTCGAGCCACAGCCGCGGCGCACGGAGGATCTCGATGCCGGGGTTTTCGAGCATCGCTGCCCGGTCGGCGGCGAAGAGGTCACGTGGCGTCTGGTGGGCGAGGATGCGCCGCTGCGGCCGCGCAGCCTGTACGCGGCCAGCAAGACCGCCCAGGAGCATTACGCGCTGGCGTGGAGTGAGGCCACCGGCGGTTCCGTTGTGGCACTGCGCTACCACAACGTCTACGGCCCTGGCATGCCGCGGGACACGCCGTACTCCGGTGTCGCGGCGATCTTCCGCTCGGCGATCGAAAGGGGTGAGGCGCCAAAGGTTTACGAAGACGGCGGGCAGATGCGTGACTTCGTGCACGTCGACGACATCGCCGCCGCGAATGTCGCCGCGATCGAGGCCGCGGACATGACCGGGTTCCATGCCGCCAACGTCTGCTCCGGTCGGCCGGTCTCGATCCTGGACGTGGCCACCATGGTGTGCGATGCGCGTGGCGGACTACCGCCGCAGGTCACCGGCCAGTATCGCAGCGGCGATGTCCGGCACATCGTCGCCGACCCGGCCCTGGCCGCTGACCTGCTGGGTTTCCGGGCCGCGATCGGCCCGGCGGACGGTCTGCGGGAATTCGCATTCGCCCCGCTGCGGACCTGACTCTTTTGTTCTTGACACCCGTCAAGTAATACTGGTCGGGTGAAAACCCCGATCTGTGATCAGTACGGCATCGACTTCCCGCTTTTCGCCTTCAGCCACTGCCGCGACGTCGTCGCCGCAGTCACCAACGCGGGCGGGATGGGAGTGTTCGGCGGTGTCGCCTTCACCCCCGACCAGCTCGAACAGGAACTGGCCTGGATCGACAGCCAGGTGCACGGTAAACCGTACGGTGTCGACATCATCGTTCCGGCCAAATACGAAGGCAAGGGCGAAAAGCTGTCCAAGGCGGCACTGGCCGAGCGCGTCCCGGCCGAATACCGGGAGTTCGTCGCCGAGCTGTTGGCCGCCCACGATATCGAGCCCGACGCGCGGGGCCCTCTGGGCGCGCCGGCGCTGTCCGGCGACGGCGCGCAGAAGCTGCTCGACGTCGCACTGAAGCATCCGATTGCCTTGATGGCCAACGCACTCGGGGTTCCGCCGGATTACATGATCGAGGAAGGCCGCGAACGCGGGATTCCGGTCGCGGCGCTGGTCGGTGCCCGCGAGCATGCCGTCAAACAGGTGGCCGCGGGCGTGGATCTGATCGTCGCCCAGGGCACCGAGGCGGGTGGGCACTGCGGCGAGGTGTCGACGCTGGTGCTGGTGCCGGAGGTGTTGGAGGCCATCGATGGTGCCGTCCCCGTCCTGGCGGCGGGCGGCATCGTCACCGGCAGGCAGATGGCGGCGTGCGTCGCGATGGGTGCCGCCGGTGCCTGGACTGGCTCGGTGTGGTTGACGACGGAGGAGGCCGAGACCGCGCCGTACACCGTGCAGAAGATGCTGGCAGCCACTTCCCGCGACACCGTCCGTTCCGCCGGCCGCACGGGAAAGCCGTCGCGACAACTGGTTTCGGACTGGACCGATGCGTGGTTGCCGCATCAGGGCGGTCAACCGCCGCTGCCGTTGCCGCTGCAGGGGATGATCAGTGAGCCGGCGCTGCGCCGGATCGACAAGCTCGCCGCGACCGGTCACGCCGGTGCGCAGAAGTTGGCCACCTACTGGGTGGGGCAGGGCGTGGGCCTGATGAACAAGGTCAAGCCGGCTCGCGAGGTGGTACTGGAGTTCATCGAGGACTACGTTGCCGCGGCCGAACGCCTGGGCGGGTCACTGCTTGACTAGCCGCCCGCAACCCGGCCGCTTCGGCCTGGATGCCGGAGATGTCGATGCCGGCGGTGGGGCGCCCGTCGCCGTCCCTATCCATCGCCCAGCAGTCCGCGATGACGCGGTAGGCGAGGTGCTCGGTTCCGGCCACCAGGTCCCACTGCGGCTCCGCCGATTTGCGTTGTCCCGCTGAGCCGCCCGTCGCGGCGTCGTAGGCGTCGACCATGGCGATGGTCGCCAGCTGCAGGTCTCGGCGTGCCATCCGGGCGGGCAGGTCTGCGGCGTCGCCGCGGGCCAGATGAGTCGCCGCCACTGCGGCGGCGTCGAGCGTGCGGGTGATCGCGTCGGTGAGGCGGTTGGCCTCCTGGTGCCGCACGGCGAGCAGGTACACCGCGATCGCCACCGCGCAGCCGATCGCGGTGTCGACGCCACGGGTCAGTAGCACTTCGCCGATGTTCACCCGGTGCGCACCCGAGCTGATGGTCAGCGCCGTTGCGGTGATGAAGACGACGGCCAGGGTGTACTTGCGAACGACCAGCAGCTCGATGGTGAACTGCAGCAGCGCGACGACCAGCACCAGCCACATCCCCTGCGGGTGCAGCACCATGATCAGCCCCGCCAGCCCCAGCCCGATCCAGGTGCCGAGCAGCCGTTCGGTGCCGCGCTGGACGGTACGGATCCTGTCGGCGCCCTGATGCAGCACCAGCACCGCGGCGGCCATTGCCCAGTAGGCGCGCCCGATGCCGAGCACCGCCGCCACCGTGCCGGCGATCGGCACCGCGATTGCGATCCGCAGCATCACATACCGGATCTGGGACCCCGGGGTGACGGCCGCGCGCAGCAGTTCCTTGGCGGGGGGCCGGCCCAGCGGGATCCGGTCGATATCGCGGGTGGCGACGGCTTCCGGCGGCAGCTCCAGCGCGCCCAGCCGGCGGGCCTGGTCTGCGGCATCCGGGGTCTGCGGCTGGTGTTTCGCTGCGTTGGTGATGGCCTCGGCGAACAGCACGTGCAGCGCATGGTTGGCGGCTCGCAGTCGGTTCAGTTCGCTGGCCGGCGGCGGGTTGACCGGCTGGTAGTTCACCAGTACCTGCCACGTGTCGTGCAGGGCGGCGGCGGCGTGGTGGCGGGCCGCTCCCATCGCCGGGGTGCCCACCGACTCGATGAACTGGGCGACGGCGGTACCCGAGGCGGCCACCGCGGTCCGTTCCGGCCGGCGGAATCCCCGCACGATGACAACCATCTGCAGCAGCCAGGCGACCACTCCGCCGGCGAGGACGAGCAGGCCGATCTGCCATGGGGGCAGGCCCGAGGCGGACACCCCGATCCCGGCCGCGCAGGCGACGACGAACATGTAGGCGCCGGGGGGCCCGACCGACAATGCGTTGCAGAGCCATACCGCGGCCACTGACACGATGGTGACCGTCAGCACACCCGCCCAGGCGATCGGCGCGGCCCAGACGCCGACCGTGACCGCTGCGGCCAGCGCGACGGCGATGACCGCCAGCTGCGCTGCCCGGTTGAGGTAGGGCCGGCTGTTGCCGTAGCGAGACGTGAACGTGCCGATGGTGCCGATCAGCCCGGCGCCCACATTGCCCGCCGCCAGACCGGCGGCGACCATGATCCCCGAGCCGAGGCCCGCCCTGAGCCCGAACGGCCAACGGTGTTGCACTGGCGGCATGAGCCACCCTATTTTCTTCTCGCGAGCAGACGCAAAGTTCCAGCAAAACATCGAAAAAGCGGGCAGCTTCCGTCTGCTCGCGGGCCGGATCAGCCCCGTAAATCCCAGATGGCTTCGCGCAGCCAGGACCCGTCCTGCAGGTAGCGCTGGGCCAGCTCGGCGGTTCCGGCGGCAAAGCTGCCTGCGACGGAGATCGCCTGCCCCGCGTCATAATGGGTCCCGATCCACGCCGAGAGCATGATGCGGCGCAACATCACCATCGTCGGGATCAACTCGAGGTGTTCCTCAGGCAGCTCCCGGACCTGCAGATACCCCCGCAGCCAGTCGGCGATGATCTGTTCGGCCGCCGGGGTGTCCTCGATGAACGACACCACCGCGCCGACATCGGTCAAATACCAGGACCATCCGGAATCGTCGAAATCGATGACAGTCAGCGGGGACCCGGGAGAGTCGGGGTCGACCATCAGGTTCGCCATCCGCAGGTCGGCATGCACCAGCCCGAAACGATCTGGGCCGCTACCGAATTCGGTGAGCCGGCGATCGATCTCCTCGGCCGCCTTGGTGATCGCCGTCGCGCCGTCCTCGGTCAGGCCGGGGGCGTCTCGCCAGTCGCCCCAGCGGGCCTGGGGACGCAGCATCGTGTCGAGATCCCAGCGAAACCGGGTGAAATACTCCGGAGCCGCCCAGCTCTGGACATGTTCGTGCATCATCGCCGTCAGCCGGCCGAGTTCGTCGAAGCCGACCGCGTGTGGGGCCTCCTCGGCGGTGCACCCCGGCACGAACGTCACCGCATCGACGTGGACCGTCGTTCCGTCCGCTGTCGCGGTGACCACCTCACTGCCGTCCGAAGCTGGGATCAAATGCGGTGTCACCACCTGTGTTTCGCTGCGCAGCGCGGACATCCAGGCCAGCTCGGAGCGGATCGCGTCCAACGAGTGATAGCCGGACCGGTGCACCCGCAGCACCATCGGGTCTTCTTGATCGTCCGAGCCCTCCACGAGGTAGGTGGCGTTCTCCGAGAGGCTGAGCAGCCGCACTCCGGTGCCGGGGTCACGCCCGTACGCCGGTAGCGCGGCGCGGGCGAGTGACTCGTGGTTGGGCGGAACACCTGACATGTGCCCAGTCTGGACCAGGACGCCTGACACGGCAGGGCGAGGCGATCGGTGGCATCGTTGTCGGCGATGACGTTCTCGAACATTATGGACTCGAACAGTTACCAGGGTGACTCCTCCCAGGCCGGAGTAGGGCCGCTTATCGCGGCGCGCGCCCGCATGCTCGGCCCGGCCAGCCGTCTGTTCTATGACCGGCCCGTGCACCTGGTCCGCGGTCAGGGCAGCCACCTGTTCGATGCCGACGGGGCCAGCTTCCTCGACGCGTACAACAATGTCGCCAGCGTCGGGCACGGCCACCCGCATGTGGTTGATGCGGTGTCACAGCAGCTCGCGACGCTGAACACGCACACTCGCTATCTGCACGGCGGAATCCTGGACTATTCCGAGCGGCTGCTCGCTTCGATGCCCGCTGAGATCGACCAGGTGATGTACGCCTGCACCGGCTCGGAAGCCAACGACCTGGCCTTGCGGGTCGCCGAAATGTACACCGGTGCAAGCGGAGTCATCGTCACCGCGGATGCCTATCACGGCAACACGACGGCGGTGACCGCCATCTCGCCCGCTCTCGGTGCGGCGACGACGCTGGGCAAGAACGTGCGGACGGTGCCGGCTCCGGACAGCTACCGGATCCCACGGGCGGAGCTGGCCGCCCGGTTCGCCGCCGACGTCGCCGGTGCCGTCGATGACCTGCGGGGCGCCGGATTCGGGGTGAGCGCGCTGGTCGCCGACACCATCTTCAGCTCCGACGGGATCTACCCCGATCCGTCGGTGCTGAAGCCCGCGGTCGACGTCGTGCGGGCCGCCGGGGGAGTGTTCATCGCCGACGAGGTTCAGCCCGGTTTCGCCAGAACCGGAGAGTCGATGTGGGGCTTCACCCGCCATCACGTGATCCCGGAACTCATCACGATGGGTAAGCCGATGGGCAACGGGTTACCGGTCGCGGCGATGGCGGCGCGCTCGGATGTGCTGAAGCCGTTCGCGGTCGGGGTGCCGTACTTCAACACCTTCGCCGGTAATGCGGTGTCGATGGCCGCCGCCGCGGCGGTGCTGGACGTGATCGAGGGCGAGCGGCTGCTGCTCAACGCGGCCAGTGTCGGCGCCGCCCTACGCCGGGATCTGGCGCACGTCGCCGCCGGGCACCCGCGGATCGGCGATATCCGCGGGGCTGGGCTCTATATCGGCGTCGAGGTGGTCGCCGACCCGGATACCAAGACTCCGGACCGGGCCGGTGCCCGTTGGCTGGTGAACGCGCTGCGCGAACGGCGGGTGCTGCTCTCGGTCTGCGGGGCTGCCGGGCACGTACTGAAAATCCGCCCGCCGCTGGTGTTTTCGCGCTCCGATGTGGACTGGTTCTGCACCGAGTTCGCCGCCGTCCTGGGCGACTTCTAGCCGCCGCGGCCGACTACGGGACGTTGGGGGAGTCAGTCCTCGGACGCCAATGGAAGTCGGACCTCGAAGCGCGCGCCGGTGTCAAGGTTGTGCGCCGAGAGCGTCCCACGGTGAGCCTGTACCAGCCCCGCGGCGATCGCCAACCCCAGTCCCGATCCGCTGGGCAACGACGAATCCGACCGCGGCACTCGGCCGTTGGAGCCGCGGTAGGCGACGTCGAAGACCCGAGGCAGGTCCGCCTCGTCGATACCGACACCCGTATCGTCCACCCGCGCCCAGGCTCCGTTCTCGTCGGCGCCCAGCGCCAGTTTGACCGTGCCGCCGGTCGGGGTGTGGGCGATCGCGTTGGCCACCAGATTCGACAGCGCCCGCACCAGTGCCCGGTCGCTGCCGATCACCTGCACCGGCTGGGCCGGCAGCGTGGCATGCAGGCGCACCCCGGCGCGTTCGGCGGCGATCCGATGCGCGGCCACCACATCATCGACGACCTCGTCGAGGGCGACCTTGTCGTAGACCGGGATGATCGCGCCCGCGTTGATCTTCGACATCTCGAACAGGTCATCGACCATCTCCGAGAGTCGGATCGATTCCTGTTCAATGTGTTTGGCGTGCTCACGGATCTCGTTTTCGCTGAGCACCCCGTCGCCGATGGCCTCGGATACCGCCCGGATGCCGGCCAGCGGGGTGCGCAGGTCATGGCTGACGAACGCGACCAGTCTGCGCCGGGACTGCTCGGCGGCCTGTTCGGAGTCGCGGATCTGCTGCTCCCACACCGTGCGCCTGGCCTGGTAGCGGCCCAGCATGATGGCGGCAGGGATGGTCACCACGGACACGATGACCAGCACCACGGCGGTTTTCTCGAATGTCTCGGTGATCATGAAGCCACTGGCCCCGAGTACCCCGGTGAAGGTGGCGACGACGGGGATGAGCGCGAGCACCACCATGCTGACGGCCAGCGACCAGGACCGCGCCAATCGGATGATGACGGCACCGGCCGCGACCACGGGCACCGAACACACCAACGCCCAGCCGATGATCTCGGCGAGATCAGTCGGTGGCACGGTCATCGCCACCGTTCGCCCCGCGCCACAGGTAGCCCCGGCCCCACACGGTCTGCACTCGGTGACTCTCGCCGAGCTTGGACCGCAATCGCTTGACGTGCACGGTCACCGTCGACATATCGCCGAAGTCCCAGCGCCACACGTGTTGTAGGAGTTCCTCACGGGTGAACACGGTATCGGCGTGCGTGAGGAAGAACAGCAGCAGATCGAATTCGCGGTTAGTCAGCCCGACGGGCTTGCCGTGGACGTACACGGTCCGCGCCGCGGTGGAGACGCTGAGGTCGCCGACGCTGATCTCCAGCGGTAATGCCCCCAGCGGCGTCGGGGAGCGCCGCAGTACCGATCGCACCCGCAGCGCCAGCTCGCGCGGACTGAACGGTTTGGTCAGATAGTCGTCCGCGCCCGCCTCCAGGCCGGCGATGCGATCGTCTTCCTCACCGAGGGCGGTCAGCAGAATGACCGGCACGCTGAAGTCACCGGCCTGGCGCAGGCTGCGGCACAGCGCCAGGCCATTCGGACCCGGCATCATCACGTCCAGCACCGCCACGTCGATGCGTTCGCTGCCCAGCAGTCGCAGCGCCTCGGTACCGTCATCGGCCACCGAGACGTCCATCCCGTCGCGTTCCAGGTATCGGCGCACGACATCGCGCACGACAACGTCGTCATCGGCGATCAGCACGCGGGCAGCCACGACACCCACAGTAGCCGCGTCACCCCGGTTCGAAACGTCGCTACCAGCAGAGATGTCATTGAATCGTCACGCTTGCCCGAATCGTCCGCTGATAGCGTCGGGTGGCATGCCCGAGTGTCCCGTCACGGTGGTGCTGCCCTGTCTCAACGAGGCAGACGCGCTTCCCGGTGTGCTGGAAGCCATGCCACCGGGATATCGGGCTCTGGTGGTCGACAACAACAGCACCGACGAGACGGCGTTGGTCGCCAAGCGCTGGGGCGCCGAGGTGGTTGCCGAGTCGGTGCCCGGGTATGGCTCGGCAGTGCACGCCGGGGTGCTGGCGGCGACGACCCCGATCGTGGCTGTCATCGACGGGGACGGGTCCATGGACCCCCGGGAGCTGCCCCGACTGGTAGCCGCACTCGATCGCGCTGACCTGGTGGCGGGCCGCCGTCGGGCGGTGGCCGGCCTGCGCTGGCCGTGGCATGCCCGCCTCGGAAACGCCGCGGTGTGCTGGCGCCTGCGCACCAAACACCACCTGCCGGTGCACGACATCGCGCCGATGCGGGTGGCGCGCCGGGCGGATTTGCTGGCCCTGGGGGTTACCGATCGTCGATCGGGGTACCCGCTGGAACTGCTGGTCCGCGCCGCCGCTGCCGGTTGGCGGGTGGTCGAACTCGACATCGACTACGGCCCGCGGACCGGAGGCAAGTCCAAGGTCAGTGGTTCCGTCCGTGGCAGCGTCGTCGCGGCCGTCGACTTCTGGAAGGCGATCTCATGAGCCGATACGACGTGACGGTGCTGGTGGTGGCGAAGGCGCCGGTACCCGGTTTGGCCAAGACCCGACTCGCAGCCACCGTCGGTGATCAGGCGGCGGCCGATATCGCGGCGGCGGCGCTGCTCGACACGCTGGACGCGGTGGCGGCCACGCCGGTCGCGGCCCGGGTGGTCGCGATGACGGGTGAGCTGGACCGGGCCAGCGCTGGGCCGGAGATCCGCCGCCGGCTCGCCGCGTTCACGGTGCTCGACCAGCGTGGTGACGGTTTCGCCGAGCGCCTGGTCAACGCGCATGCCGATGCCGCTGCCGCGGTGGGTGATCGGCCGGTGCTGCAGATCGGGATGGACACCCCGCAGGTCTCGGCGGAACTGCTGGGCGCTTGTTCCCAGACGTTGCTCGGCGCGCCCGCTGTCCTGGGGATGGCTCGCGACGGTGGTTGGTGGGTGCTCGGGGTCCGAAAGGCCGGGATGGCCCAGTGTCTGCGTGGCGTTCCGATGTCCACCTCGGAGACAGGTGCGTTGACGCATATGGCGTTACAGCACAACGGTTTCGATGTGACACTGCTTGTTGATCTGCACGACGTGGACACCATCGAGGATGTCGATACCGTGCGCGACGTGTGCGCACCGGGTAGCCGGTTCGTCCACACCACGAGAATGGCTGGGGTGTAACCATGTTCGGCAATCTCTACGAGCGCGCGCTGACCGGTGAACGATGTTCGTTGCGGCACCGCGACGGCAGTGTGCAACGCCTGCCCGTGCACAGCTGGTTGGGCGGGCGGTGGGCAGACACTGTGTTCGACGACGCCCTGGTCGGCATGTGCAGCGGCCCGACGATCGACCTGGGCTGCGGCCCTGGGCGTCTGGTGGCCAGCCTGGTGCATCGCGGTGTCCCGGCCCTCGGCGTCGACCTGTCGCCGACCGCGGTCGGGCTGGCCCGCGACAGCGGCGCTCCCGCGCTGCACCGTGACCTGTTCGGCCCGCTGCCCGGCATGGGGCGTTGGCACGCCGTGTTGCTCGCCGACGGCAATGTGGGGCTTGGCGGCGACCCATGGCGGGTGCTGCGCCGGGCCGCCGAACTGTTACGCGAGGGCGGTCACTGTTTGGCCGAGTTCGACACGGCCGTAACGGGTGTGAGCGTGGACTGGGTTCGGCTGGAGTCCAAGAAGACCATCGGGCCGTGGTTCCGCTGGGCGACGGTGGGCGTCGACGCCGCCGCGGAACTGGCCCGCGAGGTCGGCCTGACCGTGGTGGACATCCAGCCCATCGCCGGGCGCGTCATCGCGACGCTGGCTCCGTCCTGAGCGCCGGGAGTCACTTTTAAATGGACCTGTGGGTCCTTTTTGGCTCGGGCTGGGTGTGGACAACGGTAATGTCGAGGCGTGCTGGATGGGACGGACGAGCGACCGGCGGTCAAGCTCACCCGACGTGGGGCTGCCACTCGCTCGGCGATCATCCGCGCCGCGGCCGAACTGATGCATGTCAACGGGGTTGCGGCGACCAGCCTGGAGGAAGTGCTGACGGCGGCTGCGGTGAGCAAGTCGCAGTTCTACCGACATTTCGACGATAAGACCGACTTGGTGCACGCGGTGATCGCGCTGCGCGCCGAGGAGACGATGGCCAAGCAGACCGAGCGCCTGCGTGGTCTCGATTCGTTTCGCGGGCTTCGGCAATGGGGTGATGCTTTTGTGCAGCGCAGCGCTTTGCGCCGAGGTGCCTGGGGTTGCGAGCTGGGGTCACTGTCCGCCGAGCTCGCCGACGTCGACGAGTATTCGCGGGCCCGGCTCGCCCAGCACTTCCTGGAGTGGGAGGAGCTGTTGTCCCAAGCCTTCGACCGGATGCGCGACCGAGGCGTGCTGCGCGACGATGTCGACTCGATGAGGTTGGCGATGGGGGTGATGGCCGCAGTTCAGGGCGGCTACCTGTTGGCCCAGACTGCCCATGACTCCGCGCCCATGGAGGTGGCGATCTCGATGGCGATCGACCACGTCCGCGCCCACGCGACCCAACCGACCGGCTGAATTGCCCTTTCCTGGTGGTGGTTTCGTGACGCTGCGAGCTGTCCAAGGTCTGGTGACGTAAGTCTTACGGCCCAAAAAAGGACTTGACAGACCTTTTTTAGGGGAACACACTTGGCTCAAACGTCCCGGCTATCAGGACCACCGTCTGGCACGTGAAAGCGTGAAGGAGGATTGTGTCCGGATTCACGAAACGCGACTATCGTTGCGGTCCAACGGAATTACTGTGACAACATCGTCGTTCTCGCGCCTGCGCGGCACCGCTGTCACCGCACGCGTCGGCGTCTGGCTCGGTGTGGCGATTACCGTCTGCTTCCTCACCGGGCTGATCAGCCACTTCAGCCAACACCCGCAACCGTGGTTCCTGGCGGTGTGGCCGACTCGACCGGTCTGGTTGTATCGCGTCACCCAGGGGCTGCACGTCATCTCCGGCATCGCGGCGATCCCCCTGCTCGTCGTGAAGCTGTGGTCGGTGTGGCCCAAGCTGTTTGATCGCCCCGTCATCGGCGGTATCACCCGCCTGCTGGAACGCGGTTCGATCCTGGTGCTCGTCGCGGCGATGATCTTCCAGTTGTCGACCGGTCTGATGAACATCGCGCAGTGGTACGCCTTCCGGTTTTTCTTCACCACCGTCCACTACGCGATGGCCTACATCGTCGTCGGTGCGGTCGTCGTGCACATCGCGGTGAAACTGCCGGTCATCCGCCGGGCACTGGGCGAACCGTTGGAAGAGGCGACGACCGATGCGGTCACCGGTCCGAGTCGGCGCACAGTGTTGCGAGGAACCTGGCTGGCCGTCGGGCTGGCTACGGTTGTGACTGCGGGGCAGACGATTCCGTGGCTACGCAAGATATCGGTCCTGGCTCCACGCTCCGGTGACGGTCCGCAGGGCGTGCCGATCAACAGGTCTGCCATCGCCGCGGGCGTGCTGCGGAGCGCCCGTTCGCCGGATTACCGGTTGACCGTGGTGAACGGTCCGACGGCCAAGTCGTTCACCGTGGCCGAGTTGGCCGCGCTGCCGCAGACCACCCGGTCGTTGCCGATCTCCTGTGTCGAGGGGTGGAGTGTGAACGCCCAGTGGACCGGCATCGTGCTCGCCGATCTGGTGGCAGCGGTCGGTGGCACCTCCGGTGCCGACGTCAGGATGATCTCACTGGAGCCGCCGGGACCCTACTCCCGCACGACGCTGCCCGCCCGGCATGCCAGGGATTCGCAGACGCTGATCGCCCTCAAGCTCAACGGCGAAACGCTCGACATCGACCACGGCTATCCCTGCCGCTTGATCGCCCCGACGAGACCCGGTGTGCTGCAGACGAAATGGCTTACCCGTATCGAGGTGGTGACGTGATCGCGATCCGGGTGGTCCTGCTGCTGGCCGGTGTGGCCTCCGGGCTCTACGGGGTGTCGCTGCTGTGGGAGAACCCCCTCGAGGTCCTCATCCGCATCGTGATCTGGGCCGCCGCCGGTGTGGCCTTGCACGATTTCGTGTTCGCGCCGCTGAGTGCGGCGATCGGCTTCGCGGGCCGCCGGGTGATTCCACGATCGTGGTGGCCACCTGTCGCCGTGGCCGGGTTGTGCAGCGTCGTGCTGGTCCTGTTGGCGATTCCGGTGTTCAGTCGGCCGGGGGCCCACGCCGACAATCTGACGGTAGTCGACCGCAATTACCCACTGGGGCTGTGGATTTCGTTGGCTCTGGTGTGGGCGTGTGTGCCGGTCTATCTCGTCGTGACGCGGTTTCTACCAGTTCGTCAGGATGAAATGGTTCAGCGTCAGGGCGCCAAGCACGTTGACGGCCAGCCACCAACGGTGTGAGCACGGCGGGAGCAACGCCGGGGCCGCGGTCAACCAGATCATGAACGGCAGCCAGATCCGTTCGGTCTCGGCCTTGCTCAGCATGGACATGTCCGCGCAGAGGATGGCTGCCAGTGCAGCCAGCACGATGAGGTTCAGCCCGGCTCGCTGCCGGATCGCGGTGAGATCGAAGGCCCGCCCGACACCGGCGACGCTGCCGAGCCCGATGGCGCACACCACCGACGCCAGATTCGCCCAGCTCCAGTACTGGAACGGGCGGTTCAGCGCAATGCCCTGCCAATAGCGGTGCTGGACGGCGTGGTAGCCGTCGAACCACCAGAACCCGGCGAACGCGAATACGGCCACCACCGCCAGCGCGGCGGGCACCGCGACCGCCAGCACCCGCAGTGCTGCCCGCCAGTTCGGCGCGCACGCCAGGATCGCCGCGGCCAGCAGTCCGATCAGCCCGAGGCCGTAGTTGAGGAACACCGCCCAGCCCAGCACCAGGCCCGCGCCAGTCGCTGCCAGCGCGGGAAACCGGACGGTTCGGCTGACCGCCAGCGCCAGCAGGGCCAGACCCCACGCGGCCACCCCGGCGAAGTAGCCGTCGGCGGACACGGCGATCCAGATGGCCGTCGGCGCCACCGCCACGAAGGGCGCGGCGCGGCGGGCGGTCTCCTCGTCGGTCAGGGCGCGGACCGCGACGATGATCGCGGCGGCCGCACTCGATCCGATCAGTACGACGAATGCGCCGGCCCAGGCGCCGCCCCCGAGCCCGATGCGGTCCAGCCAGACGAACGTCAACAACGCACCGGGCGGATGCCCGGACACGTGGGTGATCCAGGAGTCCGGCTGGAAATCGGGGATCCGGCGGGCGAACGTGCGCAAGGCCTCCGGGATGTCGGTGATGGTCGGCACCTGGCGCAGGTATTCGTGCCGGGCGGTGAGCCGGCCCGCGAAGCCGAGCTGCCAGCCGTCGACCATCGCCAGCGAGAACGCCCAGGCGGCCGAGGTCGCCCAGGTGAGCAGGGCCAAAGTCCGCCAGCGCAGCCGTTGCGCCACCGCGGGCCCCCACAGCACTGCGGCGACGCCGATCAGAATTGCGGGCCCGGTGCCCCATCCGACGTGGGCGTTCCACCAGCCGAAGATCGGCGCGGTATCGGCGAAGTCGTGGACCTGCTGGGGTGTCATGTTGATCAGCGGGGTGACGATCCCCAGGTGCAGATGGGGGACTACGAACGCTGCCACCACCAGAAGCACGGCCAGCGACACGGCGATCAGATCACGGCGGTGCGCTTTGCGGGGTGTCACGCCTTTCCACCCTATTGCCCGTGCGCTGCGGGCTCGCTGACGTTTCGATGACGTGATTTGGGCGTGCCCGGTTGCGCCCAGCGCTACTGAGCACGCCGAACTCACTGCTTATCGCGTCATCGCCCGAGGATCTCGTTGACCCGGCTCTCCAGCGCGGCCGGTGTGCTGATGTCGTAGTCCTCGCCGTTGATCCGCACCGTCGGCGTGGCGTGTACGCCGGTGGCTTTGGCCAGCTCACGCACTTGTTCGGCGTAGCGGCCGCTGGTGATGCAGTCGGCTACATCACCCTTGGCGCCCGCCTCCCGCGCGACTTCGGCCAGTTGCGCATCGGCCGGAAAGGTGGGGCCTGCCTCGCTGGGCTGGTCGGCGTACAACGCGGTGTGGAACCGGCGGAAGGCGTCGGTCGAGCCCGCGGCGACACAGTAGGCGGCGCCACCGGCACGTGACGAGTAGTTCTGGTTCTGCGGTCGGTCCAGGATGGCGACCATGTAGTAATCGGCGGCGATCGCCCCGGAGTCGACCAGCTGGTTGACGGTGGGCCCGAACTGCTCCTCGAAGGCGCGGCAGTACGGGCACAGGAAGTCCTCGTACATCGACAGCACCACTTTGGGTTCGGTGCTGCCCGGCTTCTTGATCAGCGCACCGGAGGTGACCCGGATGCCCTTGGCTTCCCTCGGCTTCTGGGCGTTGTTTTGGCCGGAGGTGACGAAGTAGAGCACCAGGGCGACGGCACAGACAATCACCGCCACGGTCAACCCGATCTGGACGGCCAGCGCTGGCTTACGGTTCACGCAGCCAGGTTACGACCCCGGCGAATTGCGACTCCGGCGAACTTCAGGTTCCGAACCGCTGCACCAGCGCGCGGCGGTCCAGCTTGCCGATCCCACGGCGGGGGAGTTCGTCGAGAATATGGAGCTCGCGGGGGGCGGCCGTGCGATCGAATGAGGCGCCGACGTGTTCGCGAAGTTCTGCCAGCGTCGGTGCCTGCGCGCCCGGTGCGACGGTGATCGCGGCGACCACCCGCTGGCCCAGCCGGTCATCGGGCAGGCCGAAGATCGCGCAGTCCGCGATCGCGGGGTGGGCGGCCAGCACGGCCTCCACAGGTTGGGGCAGCACGGTCAGGCCACCGGTACTGATCGCCTCGTCGATCCGGCCGAGCACCCGCAACGCACCCGAATCATCAAGGGCACCAGCATCATCGGTGCGGAACCAGCCTGCTTCGGCGAATGGATCCGGATCTGTCCGATTGCGATACCCCTTCGCCAGGGTGGTCCCGCCGAGGACGATCCGGCCGTCGGCCTCGATCCGTACCTCGACACCGTCGAGCGGTGATCCGTCGTAGACGCATCCGCCCGCGGTCTCGCTCATCCCGTAGGTGCGGACGACCGTAATGCCGGCAGCGGCAGCACCTTCCAGGATCGGCAGGGGAGCGGGACCGCCACCGAGCAGGATGGCGTCGAGCTCGGCCAGCGCCGCGGTGGCGGCGGGATCGGCGAGCGCCTTGGCGACCTGGGCGGCCACCAGTGAGGCGTAGCGACGCCCTGATCCCATCGCGTTGACGGCGGCCGGCAGTGTGTCGACGCTGAATCCGGCCGAGACGTCGAGCTCGACGGGGACGGTCCCGGCCAGTACGCTGCGGATCAACACCTGTACTCCCGCAACGTGATACGCGGGCAGGGCCAACAGCCAGGTTCCCGGTCCGCCCAGGCGGTCGTGAGTGGCCGAGGCGCTTGCGATCAGGGCGGCCGCGGTGAGCATGGCGCCCTTGGGTGTTCCGGTCGTCCCCGACGTCGACACGACCAGCGCGACGTCGTCGTCGATCTCCTCGCCGGCCCGCAAAGCAGTTGTCAGCAGGTCGGATTGACGGGGGTCGGCCCCCGGCACCGGAAGCACCGCGGCCGCACGTCCGTTCAATGCGCCGTCCAGCGCGGCGAGCATGGACAGCGCCGACGGGCCCGGCGGGACGACGAGCGCGCGCAGAGCGGTTATGTCCTGTCCCCGGTGTCGTCGATGGACTCGTCATCGCGGGGGTCGTCCAGCGGCCAACCGTTGGCCGCCAGATGCGCGCGCACCCGCTCGATGTCGTCCGGGGTGGGCAGTTCATCGGTCAGCTGCGTGATCAGCACACCGATGTCGACGTCCTCGATCTCGTGCCGAAAGATCAACTCCTCCACCACGAGTTCGATCTCGTCGTTGCTGAGTCGCCGCGATAGCAGGGCGAACAGTGGCACGCGGTCGGGACCGGGCACGCCCTCGGGATAGCCGGCGGTGACCCACGAGACGATCTTGCTGATGAATCCGTTCATGCAGCGCCAACCTCTCTCCATGTCCGCTTCGGCGGCTGCCGAGACCGTGTCGATGGTAGTGCCGGTCACCCGGCACTGTTGGGGCAGTGTCGCACCGGACACCACCGGATTCCCCGGGTGGCGGCCAACTGCCGGCAGACCAAGGGTGAACACTGGGTGAACACCTCCGCGGAGCGGGCAAAATGCCTGGTGAACACCACTATTTCGAGGCGGCGCAACTTTCCAAATTGACAGCCGTACCCCCAGAATTAGCACCCATGAGCGCAGAGATGATCATCCTGGTGCTGTTGATAGGCACAGCACTGGCATTCGACTTCACCAACGGATTCCACGACACCGGTAATGCGATGGCGACGTCGATCGCCACCGGCGCCCTGAAGCCCAAAGTTGCCGTGCTGCTGGCGGGCGTCCTCAACCTGGTGGGTGCCTTCCTCTCGGTCGAGGTGGCGATCACGGTGACCACTTCGGTGCTGAAGGTGCAGGATGCCAAGACCGGGCATCTGCTCTCGGGTATCGATGCCTCGATGGGCCTGACGATCATCTTCTCGGGCCTGATCGGCGGCATCCTGTGGAACCTGCTGACCTGGCTGTTCGGCATCCCGTCCAGCTCGTCGCATGCGCTCTTCGGCGGACTGATCGGTGCCGGCCTGGCCGCTCTGGGGTTGTCCGGGGTCAATTGGCCCGGCGTCTTCTCGAAGGTGATCCTGCCCGCGCTCGCCGCTCCCTTCATTGCCGGCCTGGTCGCTGCCTGTGGCACCTGGCTGGTCTACCGGCTCACCCGCAACGTGGTGAAGAAGCGTCGTGAAGACGGCTTCCGCTGGGGCCAGATCGCGACCGCCTCGCTCGTCGCGCTGTCACACGGCACCAACGACGCTCAGAAGACGATGGGTGTCATCGCTCTCGCACTCATCACGACGGGCCACCTCACCGGCGATGTGAAGAAAGACGGCCTGCCGTTCTGGATCATCTTCAGCTGTGCGCTGGCGATCGGCCTGGGCACCTACATCGGTGGCTGGCGTGTCATCCGCACCCTGGGCAAGGGCCTCGTCGAGATCGAGTCTCCGCAGGGCCTTGCGGCGGAAGCATCCTCGGCCGCGATCATCCTCAGCTCCAGCGCCGCCGGAATGGCGCTGTCCACCACGCACGTCGCCACCGGCTCGATCCTGGGCAGCGGCGTCGGTAAGCCCGGCGCCGAGGTGCGCTGGGCCGTCGCGGGCCGGATGGCAGTCGCCTGGCTGATCACCTTGCCTTCGGCTGCTCTGGTTGGCGCGCTGTCCTACTGGTTGTCGGCGGCGCTCAAGTCCGCGACCGGTTCGCAGCTGGTCGGCGACGGTGTCATCTTCGTCCTCCTGGTCGGGCTGTCCGGGTACATGTACTGGCGCGCCCAGAAGCAGAAGGTCGACAGCAGCAACGTCAACGCCGATTGGGATTCGTCCACCAACTCGGTGGTCCCGGCCGACGAGCGCAAGGCCAAGAGCATCACGCCCACGGCATCGGTCTGATCCGGTCGCTCCTCGCATACCTGCTGACAAAAGGACATTCTGATGACGTATCTGGAAGCCATTCTCAAGGTCTTGGTCGTTGGGCTCGTGCTCGGCGCCGGCCTGCCCGCCGTCTTCGCGATCGGCCTGGCCGCCTTCTCGGCGGGTGCGGGCGGCGCCGACGGCGAAGGTGCGACCGTGGCGCCGAACCCGGCGCTGAAGTTCCTCGGGCTCTTGCTGTTCACCCTTGTTGCCGCCGTGATCGTGATCGCCATTCTCTACATCACCAAGGGCACCATCAAGCACCACTTCGGTTTCAACCCCGTCCCCTTCCTCCCGTAGAGAAACGGCCATCACATGACGGAGCATCCGAACACCGAGCACTCGAACAGGATGGACAACGTTCTGGGCTGGCTGCACGAGGGCTACCCCGAAGGCGTACCGCCGAAGGATTACTTCGCTCTGCTGGCGCTGCTCAAGCGGTCGCTGACCGAGGACGAGATCATCCAGGCGGCGCAGTCCATCCTCAAAGCGGGCGATGGGGAAACCGCGGTCACCGCTCAGGAGATCCACGCGGCGATCCACCAGGTCATCGAAAAGGAACCGAATCCCGAAGAGGTCCAACAGGTTGCGGCACGGCTGGCGTCGGTCGGCTGGCCGTTGGATGCCGGGGTTCGCTGAAATCGGGCCCTAGCTCAGTCGCGAGTATCCCGGCGAAGCGGATGGTCGCCGGGGATTTCGACAAAAATCAATACGACACCGTCGGGGTCTGTCACGTGCAATTCGTGCAGGCCCCACGGTTCTTTTTGGGCGCCTCTGGTGATGGCGACGCCACGTCCTTCCAGTTCAGACTGCGTGCCGTAGACGTCGCGGACCTGTAGCCACAGCGATCCGCCTGCCTGTGCCTCGCCGTGCGAGGTCAATTCGATCAGCGACTGGCCCGCGTAGAAGACGGTGCCCCCGGTGTATTCCCGAGCGATGGCCAGTCC
Organism: Mycolicibacterium komossense; assembly: GCF_025822605.1. Classification (GTDB taxonomy): domain Bacteria; phylum Actinomycetota; class Actinomycetes; order Mycobacteriales; family Mycobacteriaceae; genus Mycobacterium; species Mycobacterium komossense. The sequence goes on from NZ_JACKTY010000049.1 coordinate 357,105, forward strand.
GATCTGGTCGCGATAGAAAGTCAGCGAACGCCCGTAGTCGGCCGGCCGGAGCAGCACGCGACTGGCCAGAATCTCCATCTGCTGTGTGTATCACTGTTGGCGCCCAAACCCACAAACCTGTGCGAAAGTGTGAGTGAATTGCACTATTTCGTTGATCCCGGCGCTTCGTCAGTGGTTCGGCTGGATGCTCTGGCGTTTCATGATGCCGTTGAGCCAACCGGGCGCGACGACGTCGAGCGCGCGGGCGCTGACGGCGATGCGCGGGGCGATCCGGACCGGTCGGGTGCGGGCCGCCGTCACCATCCATTCACCCGCTTCGGCCGGACTCAGCGCGGGCATGCCGTCATACGCTTTTGTCGGGGCGATCATCGGCGTGGCGACCAGCGGGTAGTACAGCGTCGTCGAATGCACCCCGTAGCGCGCCCACTCGGTCTCGATGACGCGGCTGAAGGCCGACAGCGCGGCCTTGGACGAGTTGTACGCGGCGAACAGCGGGGTGGCCTCCGTCAGCACGCCCCAGGTCGCGACGTTGATGATGTGCCCGTCGCCGCGTTCGATCATGCTGGGCGCGAACCCGCGGATCAGCCGTAGCGGCGAGTAGTAGTTCAGGGTCATGGTGCGTTCGACGTCGTGCCAGCGGTCCAATGACTCGGCGGCCGGCCTGCGGATCGACCGGCCGGCGTTGTTGATCAGAATATCTATCGCCCCAACGGTTTCCACCAGATTGTCGATGGCGTCCAGGTCGGCGAGGTCGCACGGGATCGCCTCGGCAGTGCCACCCGCTGCGCTGATGCGCTCGACGACGGCGTCCAGCAGATCGGCCCGTCGGGCGACGGCGATCACCGTCGCGCCGGCTGCCGCCAGCTGTTCTGCGCCGGCTTCACCGATTCCCGACGACGCGCCCGTCACCAGGATCCGCTTGCCGGTCAGGTCGATGTTGGTGCCGGTCGGCAGCGTGAACGGCGGCCGCATCCCGGTCAGCGCGATAGCCTCGGTCAGCTTCCGGCGCAAAGGGTTTCTACTCACGGCTCAGCAGTCTAAGGCCGTGGTTTCGGCGTGCTCGTGACCGCTGGGTGGCGACGGGCACGCCGAAATCGCTAGAAGTAGCGGGGGTACGGGCTCCAGTCGGGGTCCCGCTTTTCCAGGAACGCATCACGGCCCTCGACGGCTTCGTCCGTCATATACGCCAACCGGGTGGCTTCCCCGGCGAACAGCTGCTGGCCAACCAGACCGTCGTCGAGCAGGTTGAACGCATACTTGAGCATCCGCTGCGCCTGCGGGGATTTGCCGTTGATCATGCCCGCCCACTCCAGGGCGACCTTCTCCAGATCGGCGTGGTCGACGACCTCGTTGACCGCCCCCATCTGATGCATCTGCTCAGCGGTATACGGCTTGCCCAAGAAGAAGATCTCGCGGGCGAACTTCTGCCCGACCATCTTGGCCAGATATGCGCTGCCGTAGCCGCCGTCGAAACTGCCCACGTCGGCGTCGGTCTGCTTGAACCGGGCATGCTCGCGGCTGGCCAGCGTCAGGTCACAGACCACATGCAATGAGTGCCCACCGCCGGCCGCCCACCCGTTGACCAGACAGATCACCACTTTGGGCATGAACCGGATCAGCCGCTGCACCTCCAGGATGTGCAGTCGCCCCGCCCTGGCCGGGTCGACGGTCTCCGCCGATTCCCCGGCGGCGTACTGATACCCCGAGCGGCCTCTGATGCGCTGATCGCCGCCGGAGCAGAACGCCCAGCCGCCGTCTTTGGCCGAGGGCCCGTTGCCGGTCAGCAGGACCACCCCGACCTGCGGGTCCATCCGGGCGTGATCGAGCACCCGGTAGAGTTCGTCGACGGTGTGCGGTCGAAACGCATTCCGCACCTCGGGCCGGTCGAAGGCCACCCGCACCGTCGGATGCGGTACCCCGCTCGAATCGACGTGGCGGTGGTAGGTGATATCGGTCAGATCCTCGAACCCCGCCACCGACTGCCAGGCGCTGGGATCGAACGGGTTGCTATCGCTCACCCGTCGACTCTAGGACGTCGGATCACTGCGGCTGTGCCGCACCGTCGGCGGTTTTCATCAGAGCTCGAAACCGTATTCCCGGAGTGCGGTGAGCAGGCCGTCGCGCCGTTGCGACGTCGGCAGCGGATCGACCAGGATGAAGTCGCAGCCGACCTGGCGCGCGCCGCCGTCGGCCTCTTCGCTGTCGCCGACCATGACCGCGTCGCCGGCCGCGACGCCGAGCCGTTCCAGGGCGGCCGTGAAGATCTTGGGGTCGGGTTTGACGGCGCCGACTTCAAACGACAGCACGAACTGGTCGACGTAGCGGTCCGCCCCGACGGCCGCGAACGCCGGCCGGACGTCGAAGGCGATATTCGACACCACCGCGGTGCGGACGCCCTGCTCGGTCAGTCCTTTGAGGCTCGCGACGGTATCTGGATAGGGCGTCCAGCTCGCCGGGGTGATGACCCGCTGGTACAGCGACTCGGCGTGGTGGTCGGCCACCCCGGATTCGCGCAATACGTGCAGGTAGGCCTCCCGGTGCAGGTGCGGAGCCAGGTCGCGGTTGACCCAGGCGTGGTACTCCGCGGGGCCCATCTCCACAGAGCGACCGGTCGGTGCGGTGAGTCGACGCATCAGCTCGGCCTGCAGATGACCGTCTACCTGCTGATCGTCGCCCGCCATGCCGTCGAACCAGCTGTCGTCCTCCTCGAGTCGGAACAGAGTGCCCGAGAAATCGAAGAGAGCGGCTGCCCGGGGCGCTCGGCGGGGCGTCTGAGTCGCTTGCACCCCTTGATCGTGCCATGCTGCCAACTTTGCTCGGCATGGATTGAAATCGCGGAAAACGGCTATCCACCTGGCGTGCCAGACCCTGCCTCGGTTGCAACCGGCTTTCATCAGGCTGCCGTTGTCGTCCCTGCCCACGATGAGGCCAGAAACCTGCCTCGGACTCTGCGCGCGGTCCTCACAGCGGCCGTCGGCGCGCCTGTGCCGGTCGCCGTGGTGGTCGTGCTCGACAGCTGTTCGGACAGCAGCACCCGGCTGGCCGGCCGCTATGGGCCGGACGTGCATTTCGTGACCGTCGAGGCGGGCAATGTCGGCGCGGCCCGCGCCGCCGGATTCTGCTTTGCCCGTTCGTTGTGGGGGGAGTCGCAGGACGCCACCACCTGGTACGCGACGACGGACGCGGACAGCAAGGTGGATCCGGATTGGTTGCTGCGTCAGATGAGCGCCGACGCCGACATGGTGTTGGGCGTGGTGCGGGTCAGTGACTGGCGCACACTCTCCCCGGCAGCGATCCGGCGCTATCTGAAGGCGTATCACGCCGACGTTTCCGCGGGCCGCCACAACCACATCCACGGCGCCAACATGGGTTTCCGTGCCGATGTCTACTGGGCCGTGGGCGGGTTCCGGGCGTTGTCGACCGGCGAGGATGTCGAACTGGTGGACCGGTTCGAGGCGGCCGGCTATCGCACTCACTGGGATGCCGGACTCTCGGTGACCACGTCCGCGCGTGCCAAAGGGCGCGCGCCCGGTGGGTTCGCGCAGCACCTCCGTGGCCTGTCGGAATCCGTGAAGCCCTCTGTGGCAGAAGATTTGGTATGACAGCCGGTTTGGTTCGGCAGTGGTTGGAATCCGGCCGGCTTGACCTTCCGCTGCCCGCCGCCGGGCAGACCGTCGAGCGCTGGCAGCGGTTGGCCGACCTGACCGAGAGCGATATCGTCGCGGGCCGACTGGCCGAAGCGCACGCTGACGCCGTCGCGATCCTGGCCGAGCTCGGTGGGCCGGCCCCGCGTGCCGGCGAGCTGTGGGCGGTGTGGGCCGCCGAAGCCCCCGATGCCGTGCTCACTGCCTCGACGCGCGGGGAAGCTGTGGCTCTCAGCGGCACCAAGGCGTGGTGTTCCGGTGCCGGCTTGTGTACCAACGCACTGGTGACAGCGCGGTTGGAGGACGGTAAGCGTGGACTGTTCGCCGTCCGGACCGCCGACCCGGCGGTGCGGGCTTTGCCGAGCACCTGGTGGAACGCTGGGATGGCCGGAAGCGATACGCGCTCAGTGCAATTCACCAGTGCTGCGGCGGTGCCGGTCGGCGATCCCGGTGACTATCTGAACCGGCCCGGTTTCTGGCACGGTGCCATCGGAGTCGCCGCCTGCTGGCTCGGGGGTGCCAGAGCGGTGGCCGCGCCGCTGTATCTGCGAGCGGGGCGTGAATCCGCCGATGCACACACACTCGCGCACCTCGGTGCGGTGGACGCTGCCCTCGCTGCGGCCGCCGCGACACTGGTGGTGTCCGCCTCGCGGATCGACCTCGATCCGTTCAACCAGTCCGGTGACGCGGAACTGGTCGCTCGGCGCGCCCGTGCGGTCGTCGAGAGCGCGGTCGACGAGGCGATCACCAGGACTGGTCGCGCGTTGGGGCCCGGACCGCTGGTCCAGGATGCCCCGCACGCTCGCCGAGTCGCCGATCTGACGGTCTATATCCGGCAGAGCCATGCCGAGCGGGACCTGGAAGCTCTTGGGCGCCTGGCAGGTTCGCGCCCGTGATGAGTGCGCAGGGTGGTAACGGGCCGCGCTTCGCGGCTGTGCCGCTCGACGGTGGTGGCACCACGGTCGGGGAGTGGCTGGCGGGTGACCGGCCGCCGCCGTTGGACACCACTGGCTGTCGCCGTCTGATCGTCGTCGGTGCCCACCCCGACGACGAGACCCTCGGCTTCGGGGGGACGTCAGCCCAGTTCGCGGCCGCGGGAGTCGAGGTCCAGGTGGTTTCGGCCACCGACGGAGGCGCCGCCTACCCGCGGATGTCGGTGTTCGACCGGATCCGCCTGGAGCGCACTCGTCGCAGCGAATTGATCAAGGCGACAAGCAGTCTCGGGCTCAGCGCACCGATCTTCCTCGGCTTGCCCGACGGTGCGGTGAACGAGCACGAAGACACCCTGACCGATCAGCTGGTGGAGATCCTCGACGGAGCGGCCAGTGATACCTGGCTGGCGGCCACTTGGCGCGGCGACGGGCACCCTGATCACGAGGCCGTCGGGCGGGCCGCCGCCGCGGCCGTCACCCACAGCGGCGCGACACTGCTGGAGTACCCGGTGTGGATGTGGCATTGGGCCACTCCCGGTGATCCCGACGTACCGTGGGACCGGGCCTACGCGGTGCACCTGGACCGTTCTGCTCTCGGCCGCAAGCAGCATGCGGCGCAGTGCTTTCGGAGCCAGTTCGAGTCGACGGCGACGCAGCCGGCACCTCTGCCGCCGTTTGTGTTGCGCAGGTTGTTGGCAGTGGGCGAGGTGGTGTTCCGGTGACCGCCCGCCTGCCCGACACGTACTTCGACCAGATATATGCCGACCGCGCCGATCCTTGGGATTTGGCGACCCGCTGGTACGAGCAGCGCAAGTACGCGATCACGTTGGCATTGCTTCCTGACCGGCGTTACCGGCACGCATTTGAACCGGGCTGTTCGATCGGTACCCTGACCGAACTGCTGGTGCAGCGCTGCGATCACGTGACCGCGATCGATATCGCCGAGGCCGCACTGGCCAGTGCGGCGGACCGCCTTGACGCTGCGGGGTGCCGCGGCCAGGTGACGCTGAGCCGTTCAGCGCTGGATGCGCCATGGCCCGCGGAACCGTTCGACCTGGTGGTGCTCAGCGAGGTCGGCTACTACCTCGATGCCGAGTTGCTGGCCGAGGTGCTACGCCGGGAATGTGCCCGGCTGCCCGGGGTGACTCTCGTCGCGGCGCACTGGCGGCACGACGTGGCCGACTATCCACTCACCGGTGACGAGGTTCACGACATCATCGCCGCGACGCCGGGTTTGGTGTCACTGGGCCGCTATCGCGACGACGACGTCGTTGTCGAAGTCTTCAGCGCCGACGGCGCCTCGGTGGCTGCCCGCGAGGGTGTGCCCGGCGCTCGGTGATGACAGTCAGACGGAACGCGCAGGGAGCACCGTGACATGTGCCCGCCTCTGAGCGAATCATCAGAGACTCACGCGCAATTCGCTGGTAGATGGGCAATTCGCTCAGAGGCGGGCAGAACGGTCAGTAGTGTCCCCCCGGCGGCCGCGCATCGGTCAGCCGACGGCGTTTAGTTTGTCGGCTTCCTCAGCCCGGCCTCGTCCCTCGGCGGCGCATCGGTCAGCCGACGGCGTTTAGTTTGTCGGCTTCCTCAGCCCGGCCTCGTCCCTCGGCCGCGCATCGGTCAGCCGACGGCTCGCCCGGCACCTTCCCAGAACCTTGCCCGCACCGCTTTCTTGTCGGGTTTCCCGAGCCCGGTCACCGGCAGCGCATCGACGATGAAGACCTGTTTCGGGACCTGCACCGAACCCTTGCGTTCCTTGACCGATGCCTGGATCTCGGCGGTCAGCGTCGCGACGGCAGCCTCGTCACTTGCGGCATCCCCGCGCAGCACCACGACGGCGGTGACGGTTTCGCCCCACTTGTCGTCGGGGGTGCCGACGACGCAGACCTGCGCCACCGAAGGGTGTTCGGCAACAACGTCTTCGACCTCACGCGGGTAGACATTGAAGCCGCCGGTGACGATCATGTCCTTGACCCGGTCGACGATGAACCAGTAGCCGTCCTCGTCCTCGCGGGCCATATCCCCGGTCCGCAGCCACCCGTCTTTGAACGTCTCGGCGGTCTGTTGCGGCAACTGCCAGTAGCCGCCGGAGAGCAAGGGGCCCGAGACGCACACCTCGCCGACCTCACCCTGCGGCACGGCGTTGCCCTCGGCATCGAGCAGTTCGCAACGGGCGAACAGCGTCGGACGCCCACACGAGGTCAACCGTTTCTCGTCGTGGTCCTTCTTGCCCAGGTACGAGATCGCCATCGGCGCCTCGGACTGGCCGTAGTTCTGCGCGAAGATCTGGCCGAACCGGTCGATGGCCTCGGCCAGCCGCACCGGGTTGATTGCGGAGGCCCCGTAGTAGACCGTCTCCAGCGACGACAGGTCCCGGGTCCGCGAATCCGGGTGATCCATCAGGGCGTACAGCATCGCGGGCACCACGAACGTCGCGGTGATCTTGTTCTCCTCGATGTAGGCCAGCGCGGCGCCCGGGTCGAACTTCGCCATCACGTGCATCTCGCCGCCCTTGATCAGGGTGGGGAGGAAGTAGGCGGCGCCCGCGTGCGAGAGCGGGGTGAGCATCAGGAACTTCGGGCTCTCGGGCCACTCCCATTCGGCGAGCTGGATCGTCGTCATGGTGGTGGTGGCCTGGCTCGTCATCATGACGCCCTTGGGCTTGCCGGTGGTGCCCCCGGTGTAGGACAGCCCGTTGACGTGGTCGGGCGAGAGATTGGCCGCGGTCAACGGCTTCGGCTCGTACTTCTCCGCCTCGGCGGTCAGGTCGACGACCTCTGATCCCGCGGCCGCTGCCGCGCTGGCGAGTTCGGCAGGAACCGGTCCGATCGTGAGCACCTGCTTGAGGGTGTCCACCTTGTCCAGCAAGCCGATGGCCCGCTCGACGAACATCGGATTGGGATCGATGATCAGCGTGGTCGACCCCGAGTCCGACAGCACATACGCGTGATCGTCCAGCGAGCCCAGTGGGTGCAGCGCCAGTCGGCGGTAACCCTGGGTCTGGCCGGCGCTGGTGATCATCAGCACCTCGGGTCGGTTGAGCGAGAGTAACCCCGACGTCTCGCCCGAACCGGCTCCGAGCCCCTCGAAGGCCTGGATGTACTGGCTGATCTTGGCGGCCAGCTGTCCGCCGGTCAGCGTCGTCTCGCCCAGATGCAGGACCGGCTTGTCCTTGTGCCGTTTGAGAGCACCGATCAGCAGGTGGCCGGAGTGGACGGGGTGGCGCAGCAGGTCATCACTCATGACAGCCACACTAGAACGTGTTGCAGTTTTAGTCAGCAAGCGGCCCAAACTCAGCGGCGACGGTTACTTCTCCTGCTCGTTACGCCACTTCCTCTCCTTCTGCACATACTCGTTGTCCTGCGGAAACTCCTCGATCGTCGGGATCCGGCGCACTTCGAGCTTCACGCCGGGGCCGAGTGGGCACTTCGTGGCCCACCTCGCGGCGTCTTCCCTGGAGGCGACGTCGATGATCCAGAACCCGTTGAACAGTGCGGCCTTCTCGCCGTAGGCGCCGTCGGTCACGGTCGGCGGGTCGGTGTCGAAATCGAGGACGAAGCCGCCGTCCTCGGGCGGCGCCAGACCCTCGCCGGAGACCATTGCGCCGGCGGCGATCAGCTCGTCGTTGTAGCGGCCCATCGTGGTGAGCATCTCGTCGAACGGGATGTCCTTGGACGCTTCCTCGGCTGCGTCGGTGGTCCGCATGATCATCATGTAGCGCATCGGTGTCTCCTCAGGTCGGGTCTCGCTCATACAGACACCGGGCCGGCCGTTAACTCATCGCTGGCTGCTCAACGCTCGTCGGGCATAGGCGCGGACATCGGCGTCACCGTCGTCCAGCGCGCCGGTCAGCGTGTCGCGGGCGGCGCTCTCCGATGCCGCCCACCGGGTCAACGTCAGTACCGCGGCCTTGCGGACGTCCAGGTGCGGATCGGCCAATGCACGTGACAGCGACGGCACTGCGGCCGACGGCGTCGCACCGGCCAGGGCGCGAACGGCGCCCTGGCGTACCTGCCACGCCGACTCGGTCAACGCCTGCTCGACGGCACCGAGGTCGGGCTCACCGCAGCCGACGTCGCCCAGCGCCGCCAGGGCGGCCGCGCGTACCAGCGGATCCGGATCGGCGACCAGCTTGCGGACCACCTCGATCCCGTCGCGCAGGGTGCCGAGCCCGTTGGCCACGGCGATCCGGACCTCCCGGTTGTCGTCGGACACCGCGGCCGCAACACCGACGCCGTCATCGACTGAGACCAGCGCCCGCACGGCCTCGATCCGCACCCGATGGTCGCGGTCGCGCAGCGCGGTCCGGTACAGCCCGGCCTCACCCACCTTGCGCGCGCTGAGGAGGTAGACGACGCCCCCGCGCACCACGGGATCGGGGGACTCGAGCAGCGCGGTCGCCGACGCGGGGTCGGGCAGCACTTCGACGAGTTCCCGGATACCGTCGGCCGCGACCCGCCGCACCGAGCCGTCCTCATCGGACAGCGCCGCGATCAGAGCGGGACCCCAACCGTCGCAGAGTGATTCGGTGAGGGCATCGACTGCGGTGCGCCGCACCCCGGCATTCGGGTCGGACAGAAACTCGGCGAGCTGCTCGATAGTGGGCGCCTCGAGCGCCAAGACGGCCGCGATCCGGGGGGACGGCGGTTCGGTGACCGCGGCCGCCGTGACGCGCGATGAGGCGGTGGCCGGCGCCTTTCCGGCGACCGCGGCGGGTTCCGTCACCGGGATGACGGTGTCATCGGCCGACGGCAGGTCGTCGAGCCCCGGCACCGGCACGAAATACGGTGCGACCGGGCGCTTCAGGAATTCCATGCCGCCGGCTGAGGTCTTGCGCAGGTTGAGGTGATAGCGCCAGTTCACGTCGTCGCGCTGGGGCAGATCGGACCGTTCGTGGTAGAGCCCCCACCGTGATTCGGTGCGGGTGAGCGACGACCGTGCCGCCATCTCGGCGCAGTCCCGGATGAACGTCACCTCGAGTGCACGCATCAACTCATGTGGTGTGCGGGCACCGATCCCGGCGACCTCGTCACGCATCCGCTCGAAGGTCTGGACCGCCAGCGACAACTTGGCCGCGGTCTTCGGTGGCGCCACGTAGTCGTTGACGAACCTGCGCAGCTTGTACTCGACCTGCGGTTGCGGCGGGCCATCCGGCTGACGCAGCGGACGGTAGATGAGCTCGTGGGCCTCCGCGATCTGATCCTCGGGAAGATGTTGCGGGGCTGTGACTTCGGCCAAAGTGGAGGCAGCGTGGCTACCTGCGAGATCACCGTAGACGAACGCGCCGATCATGTAGTTGTGCGGCACGCAGGCCAGATCGCCGGCGGCGTACAACCCGGGCACCGTCGTGCGGGCGTTCTCGTCGACCCAGACACCGGACGCGGAATGCCCACTACACAAACCGATTTCGGAGATGTGCATCTCGATATCGTGAGTCCGGTAGTCGTGCCCGCGGTTGGCATGGAAGGTGCCGCGGGTCGGGCGCTCGGTGGTGTGCAGGATGTTCTCCAACGCGGTCAGCGTCTCGTCGGGCAGATGGCTGACCTTGAGGTAGATGGGTCCGCGGGCCGATTCGATCTCGTTCTTGACCTCGGTCATCATCGCACCCGACCAGTAGTCGGAGTCGACGAAGCGTTCGCCCTTGGCGTTGACCTGGTATCCACCAAAGGGGTTGGCCACATAGGCGCAGGCCGGCCCGTTGTAGTCCTTGATCAGCGGGTTGATCTGGAAGCATTCGATACCGGACAGTTCGGCGCCTGCGTGATAGGCCATCGAATAGCCGTCACCGGCATTGGTCGGGTTTTCGTAGGTGCCGTACAGGTAGCCGGATGCGGGCAGACCGAGGCGGCCGCACGGCCCGGTGGCGAGGATCACGGCCTTCGCCCCGACGACGACGAACTCCCCGGTGCGGCTGTTGAGCGCGGCCGCTCCGACCGCCCGGCCGTCTTCGGTGAGGACGCGCACCGGCATCAGCCGGTTCTCGATCTGGATCTTCTCGCGCATCGAGCGCTGGCGCAGCACCCGGTAGAGCGCCTTCTTGACGTCCTTGCCCTCGGGCATGGGCAGCACATAGGAACCCGAACGGTGCACCCGGCGCACCGCGTAGTCGCCGTGCTCGTCCTTTTCGAACTTGACGCCGTAACGCTCCAACCGCTGCACCATCGCGAAGCCGCGAGTGGCGGTCTGATAGATGGTGCGCTGGTTGACGATTCCGTCGTTGGCGCGGGTGATCTCGGCGACGTAATCCTCGGGTTCGGCCTTACCGGGGATGACGGCATTGTTGACACCGTCCATACCCATTGCCAGTGCGCCGGAGTGCCGCACGTGGGCCTTCTCCAGCAGCAGCACCTGGGCGCCCTGTTCGGCCGCGGACAGCGCGGCCATCGTCCCCGCGGTGCCTCCGCCGATCACCAGCACGTCGCAGTCCAGCCGGATCGCGGCGCCGCGTTCGGGAATCTCCATCAGCTGATCAGCTCCGTATTATCAAGGGCAGCAAGGATTTCTGCCCGCAGTGCGGTGCGCTCGCTATCGGGGGAGCGCGGGGTGGGCACGTCGACGAGGGCCCGCAGCGGCTGCCCGGCCCGGCCGAGGACCGCCACGCGGTCGCCGAGCCGCAGCGCCTCGTCGACGTCGTGGGTGACGAACACGATCGTCGTCGGATGGGTGCGCCAGGTCTCGATGAGCAGGCGCTGCATGCTGGTGCGGGTCTGGGCGTCCAGGGCCCCGAACGGTTCGTCCATCATCACCGCGCGGGGATTACCCGCCAGCCCCCGGGCTAGTTGCACGCGCTGCCGCATCCCGCCGGACAGGCTCTTGGGCAGATAGTCCTCAAACCCGGTCAGCCCGACATCGGCGATCCAGCGCAGCGCCTCGGCGCGCCGGCCCGCTCGCGGCAGACCGGCCAGCTTCAGGGCCAATTCCACATTGGAACGCACTGTGCGCCAGGGCAACAGCGCGCTGTCCTGGAACACCATGGCGCGGTCGCGCGAGGTCGTCGTGACCGGATCACCGTCGGCCAGGATCTGCCCGGAATCCTGGCGCAGCAGTCCGGCCAGCGCTCGCAGCACCGTCGACTTTCCGCAGCCTGACGGCCCGGTGAGCACCATGATTTCGCCGGGCCGCACCGTGAGGTCGAGCCGGTTCACCACCGGTGCACCGCCATAACTGAGCACCAGATCGCTGACGGTCAGACTCATTCCGGCGGTCATCGGGCGTTCTCCCCACCGCGGGGCAGCCAGCGGGTCGCGCGTCTGCCGATGACTTCGACGGCCGCCGACGTCGCGAAACCCAGCACCCCGATGGTGATGATGCCGACGAACACCTCCGGGTAGGCCAGCACGGTGTAGGCCTGCCAGGTGCGGTAGCCGACGCCCAAGCGGCCCGAGATCATCTCGGCGGAGATCACGCAGATCCACGCCACCCCGATCCCCACCGACAACCCGCCGAACACACCGGGCTGAATTCCGGGCAGCACCACGCGGATCAGGACGTCCCAGCGTGAGCCGCCGAGCGTGCGCACCGAGTCCTCCCAGATGGTGGGCAGCGCGCGCACGGCGTGGCGAGTGCTGACCATGATCGGGAAGTACGCGGCCAGGAACGTGATGAAGACGATGCCCGCTTCGTCGCTGGGGAACAGCAGGATCGCCACCGGGACGATGGCGATCGCCGGGATGGGCCGCGTCAGCTCGGTCAGCGGGCCGAGCACAGTGGCGAACGCTGTCGAGCGGCCGAGCAGGATGCCTGTCACCACCCCGATGACCGCCGCCAGCGCGAAGCCGGTCAGGATCCGGATCAGCGACTGCCCGAGGTCGAGCCAATACTCCTGGGCGCCAACACGTCTACCGAACGCACCCGCGATCTCGGTCACCGTCGGCAGCGTGTCGAATCGCAGCCACAGCCGGACATGGTTTGCGGTCAGCACCTGCCACAACGCGATGGCCGCCGCGACGGACGTGAGCCGCACCGTCCAGGCGCGCCACGGCCGCCACCGCCCCCGCGGTCCCGCTGCCACCCTCGAAGTGGCGACCCCGGCGGCGACCGGGCCGGCGAGAACCGCCGGTTGCGTGGTCATACCGCGCCTGCCAACGCCTGTTGGTAGTCGACGACCGCGGTACCCGGGTGGGTCGCGATATAGCGCTGGGCGCCCGCATCGGTATCGAACGGAAGGTAGGCCCCGGTGCTCTTGTCGGGGCTCTGCACCCAGACCGAGCGGTCGGCGAACCACCGGGTGCCCAACTCGGTGTCGGGGACGTACGCGGCGATCACCTTCTCGCCCTTGGCGTTCGCGTCGCGGACCGCCTTGAGCAGGCAGCCTGGGTTCGCGGCGGGCTGGGTGGTGTCGTGTCCGTCGATCCACAGCTCCCCGGCCAGCGCCGGGTCGGTGACGGGGACGTTGCAGACCGGATCCTGGCCGGTGATCGGCGTCGGATTGGCCGTGTCCGCCAGTGCGGTGTCGTAGTTCTGGTTGCGGTCGGCGAACGCCTTGCGCAGCGGGCCGTCGACGACGAACTTGTCGATATCCAGGTCAGCGAAGTCCCCGATCGACTTCAGGTACGGCACATCGCTTTTCAGCGCGTCGATCAGTGACGGCTTGAGGGTGGCGTCGAACGACACCGCGCCCCCTGGCCCGTTGTAGAGATACACCACTTCCTGCGGCAACCCGCTGCCCTGTGCGACGAGTTGGGCCGATTCCAGCGGCTTGTCGTGCAGGAACTCGGTGGCGTCGAGCTGCGCCTGCAGGAACGCGTCGAGTACCTCGGGATGCTGGGCGGCGTAATCGCGTCGGACCACCACGCCGTGGAAGGTGGGCACACCCAGCTCGGCGCCGTCGAACAGCAACCGGGCCTTGTTCTGGAAGGCCAGCAGCCCCGGCCACGCGACGAACTGCGCAAGGGCGGCGACCTGACCGGATTCCAGTGCCGACGCGCCGACCTGTGGCTGCTGGTTCAGCACCTCCACGCCGGTCTTCGGATCGATGCCCGCCTTGGTCAGCGCCCGCACCAACGTGCCGTGGCCGGCGGAGCCGACGCTGGCCGAGACCTTCTGACCGCGCAGATCGGTCAGCGTCTTGGCGGGTGAAGTCGGGTCGACCACAACCATGTTCAGCGCGCCCTTGGCGTTATAGCCGGTGACCGATACCAGTTCGGTCTTGGCGCGCTCTCCTGCCTGGGTCTTGGAGCCGTTGATCAGCAGCGGGTAGTCACCCATCGACCCGATATCGATCTTCTCGGCCAGCATCTGGGCGGTGATCGGGGCGCCGGTGTCGTAGTCCTGCCATTGCACGGTGTACTTGACGTTTGTGCGTTTGGCGATGTCGTCCAGGCGTTTCTCCAGAAAGCCCTTGGCGCGCAACAGGGCGCCGGCGGTGACCGTGTTGATGGTCTTGGACTGGTAGCCGATGACCACGGTGACCTCGTCTGCCGATGGTGTCGCGGAGTCCAGGGAGCAGCCGGCGAGCACCGTCGTCAGGGCAGCGAGCATCGCAACGATACGTTTCATGAAAGGTCCTTCTGCGTAAAGGAAGTCAGCGAATGAGGTAGGGCATGTTGACGGTGACGGCGCCGGTGGGGCAGCGGGCGGCGCACGGGCCGCAGTACCAGCACTCGTCGACGTGCATGAACGCCTTGCCGTTTTCGGGATTGATCGCCAACGAGTCGAGCGGACAGATATCCACACACAACGTGCAGCCGTCGATACACAGTGACTCGTCGATCGTCACCGGAACGTCGGTCCGTTGGTTGACCAAGGTCATGTACTTCCCCTTAATAGATTGCCCCGCAGAGTGATTCGGTCACCACGCATGCGGATGTATTCGAGGTCGACGGGCCGGCCGCCGTCCAGGTGGGTCAGGCGCTCAAGCAGCAGCGTGGCGGCACCGTCGGGCACAGCCAGGATGGCCGCGGAATGCGCGTCGGCCGGGACCGCCTCTACCGCCAGCGATGCCGACCCCAGCGGACCGCCGATCACCCGCTCGATCAGCGCGAAGATGTCATTGGTTTCCAGCGAATGCTCCAGCACCGCCTCGCCGATATCGCGGGCCAGGTAGGTCATGTCGAGGCTCAGCGGCAGATCGCCGAGATAACGCAGGCGCTCGACGAAGACAACGCGCTCACCGGCGGGCAGCTGCAGGCGGCTGGCGACCGAGGGCGGCGCGGCCACCGTCATCGCGGCGCGCACTTCGTTGCGGATATCGCCGTAACCCTTGAAGGTTTCCTTCAGCCCGACGAGCGCGTCGAGGCCGTGGTCGTATTTGCGGATCGCGACGTGGGTGCCCACCTTGGTGCCGCGCTCGATGATGCCCTCGTCTTTGAGCGTCGTCAGTGCCTCACGGACGGTGTTGCGGGAGACGAAGAAGTCGGCGGCCAGCGTCGCCTCGGGTGGCAGGCCGTCGGGATATCCACCGGCGTGGATCTGATGGCGCAGCACATCGGCGACCAGACGGGCCTGATCGGCACGTGCGCGCCGAATAGGAGTCGGCTCGGCGAGGTTCTCTAACTCCACGGTCAATCACGCTAAAGGCTGGTTGGCGGCGTTCCAGAAGCGTGGAAAACCGTCGTGCACGACGTCGGGGATTGCGCCGCCGGCCACCGCCGCACACCGGCGATGTACCTGCCCAAACCGGCGCGGAGTGTGTTATTGCGCCACCACCAGGACGCCGTCGCGAATTGCGATCCCGGTGAGCCGAAATGCGGGCGGCCCCGGTCGCCGCAGCACTCCTCCTCATCGCTCGTTCCTCGTTCTGCATCGGTCGTGCGCTATCGGGATTTGGCGCACTCCTCCTCATCGCTCGTTCCTCGTTCTGCATCGGTCGTGCGCCTACCATTGGGGCCATGCGGCCCTCGCTCGACGACATCCTGGACCGTGTCCACGTCGTCTCACTGCCGATGCGGGTGCGGTTCCGCGGGATCACCGTCCGCGAGGTCGCCCTGATCGACGGTCCCGCCGGCTGGGGTGAGTTCGGCGCCTTCCTGGAGTACGACCACACCGAAGCCGCGCACTGGCTCGCGTCGGCCCTCGAATCCGCTTATGCGCCAGCGCCACCGACGCTGCGCAACAGCGTTCCGATCAACGCGACCGTGCCCGCCGTCCGCGCGGACCAGGTGCCCGACGTGCTGGCCCGCTTCCCCGGCACCCGTACCGCCAAAGTGAAGGTTGCCGAGCCCGGGCAGAGCCTGACCGACGACGTCGCGCGTGTGGGGGCCGTGCGCGCCCTGATCCCGACCGTCCGCGTCGATGCCAACGGCGGCTGGAGCGTGGACGAGGCCGTCGCGGCCGCGCGTGCGCTGACCGCCGACGGCCGGCTGGAATACCTGGAACAGCCATGCGCGACAGTGGCCGAGCTCGCCGAGGTACGGCGCCGCGTCGACGTCCCGGTTGCCGCCGACGAGAGCATCCGCAAGGCCGAAGATCCGCTGCGTGTGGTGAAGGCCGGGGCCGCCGACGTTGCGGTGCTGAAAGTTGCACCACTGGGTGGAATTTCGAAGATGCTGGCGATCGCCGCCCAGATCGATCTGCCGATCGTGGTATCCAGCGCGCTGGATTCTGCGGTCGGCATCGGCGTCGGGCTGACGGCCGCCGGCGCGCTCCCGACGCTGCGGCACGCCTGCGGGCTCGGCACGGGTGGGCTGTTCGTCGAGGACGTCGCCGAGCGGGCCACCCCAGTCGACGGCCACCTCCCGGTCGGACCCGTCGTCCCCGACCCGGCGCGGCTGGCGGCGTTGCGGGCACCCTCAGACCGCCGCGACTGGTGGATCGACCGCATCCGCGCCTGCTACGCCGTCCTGTCCTGATCTGTGGGGTACGCGGCGTAGACGACACCCGCTTCAGGGACCACGATGACAGGCATGAAGCGCTCCGTGCTGCTGCTGGGGTTCCCGGGAATCCAGGCGCTCGACCTGGTCGGTCCGGCGGAGGTGTTCGCGGCCGCGACGCTGAAGTTGGCAGCCGAAGGTAAGGACGAATCCGGCTACGACGTCATCGTCGTCTCGTCGGGCGGCGCGCCGTTCGATACGGGCACTGGCCTGGCGTTCGCCGCGCAACCGCTGCCTGCTCCGACCGTGCCGGTCGACACCCTCGTGCTACCGGGTGGCCGCGGGCAGGACGACGTCCGAGCCGACGCCGACCTGATGGCCTGGATCCGGACCATGAGCGCGAATGCGCGACGGGTGGTCAGCGTGTGCACCGGCGCCTTCCTCGCCGCCGAGGCGGGGCTGCTCGACGGCTGCCGCGCCACCACGCACTGGGCCTACACCGATCGGCTGGCCCGCGAGTACCCGGCAGTAGACGTCGATCCCGATCCGATCTTCCTGCGCAGTTCGGAACACGTGTGGACCGCCGCCGGTGTCACCTCCGGTATCGATGTGTCGCTGGCGCTCGTCGAGGATGACCACGGCCACGAGCTCGCCCAGTCCGTCGCCCGCTGGCTGGTGCTGTACCTGCGCAGGCCCGGCGGTCAGACACAGTTCGCTGCCCCGGTCTGGATGCCGCGGGCCAAACGCGCCCCGATCCGTCAGGTGCAGGAAGCGATCGAAGCCGAACCCGGTGCCGCGCACTGTATTTCGGACCTGGCCAGCCGCGCGGCAATGAGCCCGCGACATTTCACCCGGGTCTTCACCGAAGAGGTCGGCGAGGCACCGGGGGCGTACGTCGAACGCATCCGCACCGAGGCCGCGCGCAGGCAACTCGAAGAGACCGACGACACCGTCGCGGCGATAGCCGCCCGCTGCGGGTTCGGGACCGCGGAAACCATGCGCCGCAACTTTATTCGTCGGGTCGGGGTCCCGCCCGACCGCTACCGCACCGCTTTTGCTTAGGAGCCCACATGACCCAGATCGCCATCGTCGTGTATCCGGGATTCACCGCGCTCGACTTCATCGGGCCCTACGAGGTGCTACGCAACCTCCCCAACACCGAAATCCGATTCGTCTGGCATGAACCCGGCCCGATCACCGCCGATTCCGGTGCACTGATCGTCGGCGCCACCCATTCGTTCGACGAGACGCCCGACCCGGATCTACTGCTGGTGCCCGGTGGGATGACCACCTTCGAGCATGCCCGCGACGAGACCCTGCTCGACTGGGTGTGCGCGGCCCACGAGAGCGCGCTGTGGACGGCGTCGGTCTGCTCGGGCTCGGTGATCCTGGCCGCCGCCGGCCTGCTCAAGGGCAAGCGCGCGACCTCGCACTGGATGGCCGTGCCCACGCTCAAGGCCTTTGGCGTCACACCGGTCGGCGACGAACGCATCGTCGTCGCCGAGCACCCGCCGAACGGGCTGGTGACAGCGGCAGGGGTGTCGGCCGGTATCGACCTGGGGTTGTGGTTGGCCGGGCAGATCGGCGGCGAGGCCAAGGCGAAAGTCATCCAGCTCGTCATCGAATACGACCCCCAGCCGCCGTTCGATTCCGGGCATCTGTCGAAGGCGTCCGTCGCGACCAAGGCGGCCGCCACCGCGCTGCTCGGCAAGGAACAGTTGACAGCGATGGCGCTGAAGGCCACCACCCTGCTGCTGTGGGACCAGGCCATCACCAAGTCGCGACTTCGGCGTGTGAAGTAGCGCTCAGCGCGACCGGGCACGCCCAAAGCGTGAAGTACCTTCTTTGGGTGACAGATCTGGCCTATGACGACCGTGGCCGTGGCGCCCCAATCCTGTTCATCGCGGGCGCCGGAGGGGCCGGCCGCACCTGGCAACTACACCAGGTCCCGGCGCTGCAGAAGGCCGGCTACCGGGTGATCACCTTCGACAACCGCGGTATCGGCGCCACCGAGAACGAAACCGGTTTCGACACCGCGACGATGGTCGCCGACACTGCCACCCTGATCGAGGAACTCGTCGGCGGGCCGGTGCGTCTGGTGTCGGTGTCGATGGGCTCCTTCATCGCCCAGGAGTTGATGCTCGCCCGACCCGAATTGGTCAGTCAGGCGGTGCTATTGGCTACCCGGGGCCGCCTCGACCGCACTCGCGCGTTCTTCAACCAGGCCGACTCCGTCCGGCTCGACTCAGGGGTGCAGTTGCCGCCGGAGTACCACGCCAAGGTCCGCATGTTGGAGAGCTTTTCACCGAAGACCCTCAACGACGACCGCGTCGCGGGGGAGTGGCTGGAGATGTTCACCATGTTCCCGATCAAGACCACCCCCGGGGCGCGCGCACAACTTGGCGTCGCCCCGTTCACCGACCGGCTGGCCGCTTACCGGCGCATCACCACCGACGTGCTGGTGATCGGGTTCGCCGACGACGTGGTGACGCCGCCGTATCTGGGTGCCGAGGTCGCCAAAGCCATCCCGAACGCGCGCTACCTGGAGATTCCCGATACCGGACACCTCGGTTTCATCGAGCGGCCCGATGTCGTCAACGCCGAGATCGTGAAATTCTTCCGTGCTCCTGCGGTATGACACCCTGGAAACATGAACCCATCGACGGCACAGGCACGCATCGTCGTCGACGAACTGATCCGTGGCGGCGTCCACGACGTCGTCCTGTGCCCCGGCTCGCGTAACGCGCCGCTGGCGTTCGCGCTGGCCGATGCCGACCGCGCCGGCCGGGTGCGCCTGCATGTGCGGATCGACGAGCGCACCGCCGGCTACCTGGCCATCGGCCTGTCCACCGGGGACGACATGCGCCCGGTCTGCATCGCGATGACCTCGGGCACCGCCGTGGCGAACCTCGGGCCCGCGGTCGTGGAAGCGAACTACGCCCGCGTGCCGTTGATCGTGCTCAGCGCCAACCGGCCGTATGAGCTGCTCGGCACCGGCGCCAACCAGACGATGGAACAGCTCGGCTTTTTCGGCACCCAGGTCCGCGAGACGATCAGCCTCGGGTTGGCCGAGGGATCACCGGAGCGGATGGACGCCCTGGCCGCGCAGTGGCGGTCGGCGACGTGCCGGGTTCTGGTCGCCGCGACGGGTGCCCGCACCGCGAACGCCGGGCCGGTGCAGTTCGACATCCCGCTGCGCGAGCCGCTGGTACCCGATCGCGACCAGAACCACGACAACTCGCTGCCGCCGGGACGCCCGAATGAGCGGCCGTGGACCTTCACTCCGCCGGTGACCTTCGACCAGCCCGTCGATATCGACCTGACACCGGACACCGTCGTCGTGGCCGGCCATGGCGCCGGCGTGCACCCGAACCTGGCCGCGCTGCCCACCGTCGCCGAGCCGACGGCGCCGGTGGCCGCCAACCCGCTGCACCCGCTGGCGTTGCCGTTGTTGCATCCGCAGCAGGTGATCATGGTCGGCAGGCCGACGTTGCACCGGCCGGTGTCGGCGCTGCTGGCCGACCCGTCGGTGCCGGTGCTGGCGTTGACGACCGGGCCGCGCTGGCCCGATGTGTCGGGTAACTCCCAGGCCACCGGTACCAGAGCGGTGACGACAGGCACACCCGACGCGGCGTGGCTGCACCGCTGCGCCGAGGTCAACCGGGCGGCGCTGCGTGCGGTGCACACCCAACTCGATGCCCACCCGTTGACCACCGGGTTGCACGTCGCGGCGGCGGTGGCCGGGGCGCTGCGCGACGGCGATCAGCTGGTGCTCGGCGCGTCCAACCCCGTCCGCGATATCGCGCTGGTGGGCCTGACGCCGCCTGGTGTGAAGGTCCGCTCCAACCGCGGTGTGGCCGGTATCGACGGCACGGTATCCACGATCATCGGGGCGGCACTGGCGCATGAGCGGTCCGGCGGGCGGACGGTGGCGCTGATCGGGGATATGACGTTCGTGCACGACAGTTCCGGTCTGCTGATCGGGCCGACGGAACCGATTCCGCAGCAGTTGACGATCGTGGTGTCCAACGACAACGGTGGAGGCATCTTCGAACTGCTCGAGCAGGGCGATCCGCGGTTCTCCGATGTTTCGGCGCGGGTGTTCGGCACTCCGCACGACGTCGATGTCGGCGCCCTGTGCCGGGCCTATCACGTCGAAAGCAGGCAGATCGAGGCCGCCGATCTGGTGGCGGCGCTTGACGAACCGTTCACCGGTATGCGGGTGCTCGAGGTCAAGGCCGACCGCTCCACGCTGCGGCGGCTGCACGCGTCGATCAAAGCCGCCCTCTGACGCATGGCTACTGTCGCACCGAAGAAACCCCTGCTTGTCTCACTGAAAGCATTGTGGCGCACGCTGATTCACGGGCCGGGCGGAGAAACCTCGCATACCAAGGCCGGCCGGCTGATCCGCTGGGCCCGCATCGGGGTGCTGATTCTGGTCACACTGGTCACGCTGCAGTCGGTGCTGCTGGTCGCCGGCGCCTGGCGCAACGACCTGGCCATCGAAGCCAACATGGGGGTGGCCCCGGCGGAGGTGCTCAGTGCGGGCCCGCGGCGTTCGACCGTCGAGTTCGTCACGCCGGACCGGGTGACCTACCGGCCCGAACTCGGGGTGCTGTACCCGTCCGAATTGGCCACCGGCATGCGGATCTACGTCGAGTACGACACCACCAACCCGGACCTGGTCCGGGTGCAGCACCGCAACGCCGCCCTGGCCATCGTGCCCGCGGGGTCGATCGCGGTGGTCGGGTGGCTGATTGCGGCCGCGGCCCTGATCGGGTTGGCGCTCCTGGAGAAGCGCCTGGAGCGCCCACGCTGATCACGTGGTCTGTAGCAGATGATCCAGCCAGGCGTCGTCGCTGATATCGACGGTTTGGTGCTGCTTGAGGTTGTAAACCACTGGGGTGCCAGGGCTTTCCGGGCTCTCGTCGGACAACAGGGTTTCGTTCTGCGCCGCCAGCTCGTCGGTGTCCACGGCCGAGTCGCCGTCGCCGATGCGGGCTACGACGTGGTCGGACAGTCCGCTCTCGCGCGCGATGCCGGCGAAGTCCTCATTGGTGTAGTCCACGGACGACAGCTGCTGATTCGCCCATAGGTCCTCGACGAAGTTCTGGAAGGTCGCTGCCGTGGTCGACGGCTCGACCGCCAGGAACAGGGCATTGGTGACGACGGCGGAGTAGTCGATTTCGTACTGGTCGTCGAGGAACGTCATCGGCCGATAGGTCACCGAGAGCTCGCCGGATTCGATGTGGCGCTTGATGTCTTCGCCGAAAGTGGCCTGCAGGTGGGCGCAGTGCGAGCACTGTGGTTCGGTGAAGATCTCCAACTGCACCGGCGCATCGGCGAACCCGGCGACGATCCCGAACCCGTCAGAGGTTGCCGCGACCCCGGGCTGATGGGGATCGGGTCGGGCGACGCCGTCGACCTCGCGTGAGCAACCGGTCAGGGTCAATGCCGCCGCGGCCGTGAGTGCAATGGCCTTCCTCAAGTACCGCATGGCAGCCCCCTTCGATTGTGAGAACGGTACTCTGCAATCCGGCTATGGCAATCCGGCTGTGCTGCAGTCGCCCGGCTGAAAGAACCCACCGGCTTTTCGCGTGTCATCTGCATTCTCGCAACCTGTCGGAAAGGCGTTGCTGACAACCTGGTGGCGTGCGCGTTGCAGTCGTCGCAGAGAGCTTCCTGCCCAATGTCAACGGAGTCACCAACTCGGTGCTGCGGGTGCTGGAGCATCTTCGCTGCACCGGTCATGAAGCGTTGGTGATCGCCCCCGATACGCCGCGCGGTGAACCTGCCGCGGTCCGGGTGCATGACGGGATCCGGGTGCACCGGGTGCCCTCGCACCTCTTCCCGAAGGTCACGTCACTACCTTTGGGGCTGCCGATGCCGCGAATCGTGGGTGTGCTCCGCGGGTTCGATCCCGATGTGGTCCATCTGGCGTCGCCTGCTCTGCTCGGCTACGGCGGACTGCAGGCGGCCCGTGTTCTGAATGTGCCGACGGTGGCCGTCTTCCAGACCGATGTCGCCGGTTTCGCGGCCAGCTACGGGATGGGCATGGCATCCCGCGCTGCGTGGGCGTGGACCCGACACCTGCACTCCCGTGCCGATCGAACCCTGGCCCCGTCGTCAGCGGCTATGGAAGACCTAGCCGCGCATCGCATTCCCCGCGTACACAAATGGGCGCGCGGGGTGGATGTCGCCGGTTTCGTGCCGTCAGCCCGCAGTGCGGGGCTGCGCAGTCGGTGGTCGCCGACGGGCAAGCCGATCATCGGATTCGTCGGCCGGCTGGCACCGGAGAAGCACGTCGAGCGGTTCGCTGCGCTGGCCGCGCGAGATGATCTGCAACTCGTCATCGTCGGTGACGGTGTGGACCGCCAGAAGCTCCAGAGTGCGCTTCCCTCGGCGGTTTTCACCGGTGCGCTCTACGGTGCCGAGCTGGCCGCCGCCTACGCCAGCATGGATGTGTTCGTCCATCCCGGTGAGCACGAGACGTTCTGTCAGACGGTGCAGGAGGCGATGGCCTCGGGCGTTCCGGTCATTGCGCCGAACGCTGGTGGACCGCGTGACCTGGTGGTGCCGTGGCGTACCGGTCTGCTGCTCGATGTCCCCGAATTCGAGACGCGCCTCGGTGCGGCCGTCGATCATCTGCTCGCCGAACGGCCCCGTTACGCCCAGCTGGCCCGTCGCAGCGTCTTGACCCGCACCTGGCCGTCGATCTGCCAGGAGCTCCTGGGGCATTATGACGCCGTCCTGCCCCGCTACGCCCAATTCCGGGCTGCCTAGTTCGCCGACTGTGCAGGAAGTTGTCGAAGAATCGGCGAAACGGCGACGAGAACCTGCACAGTCGGCGTGGCTGTGGATGACGGAAGCGGCCAGCGCGCCGGCGTTGGCACTGTTCGGTTGTGGACAACCACCCTTTCCGCGGCGGACAGGCGCTGCGCGCTGGTGTACTCACCAACTACCAGCTGCGAAACCGCTACCGGGCGGTGTACCGGGACGTGTACGTACCCAACGATGCGAAGCTCACCGCGGCTGATCGCGCCAGGGCAGCGTGGCTGTGGGCGGCCGGCGACTGCATACTGACCGGGATTTCGGCCGCCGCCGTGCTCGGGACGAAATGGCTCGACGATGATCGTCCCGCCGAGTTGGTCCGGGTCAACCGCCACAGCCCGCCGGGCATCGTCGTGCGCTCCTATGGCCTCACCGCTGACGAAACGTGCCGCCGCCGCGGTATGCACGTGACCACACCGCCGCGCACCGCGTTCGATATCGGCAGGACACTGCCTGCGCGTCAAGGCATTCCGATTCTGGACGCGCTGGTCCAGGCCACCGGTATCAAGCCTTCGGACGTGATGGCCGTGGCGTCGACCAAGCGGGGCGTTCGGGGCGTGCGACGGCTGCGCGATGCGCTCGAGTTGGTGGACGGTGGAGCGGAGTCACCGCAGGAGAGCCGGTTACGTCTTCTGCTGGTCGGTGCGGGGTTGCCGAAACCAGAGACCCAGATCGAGTTCTTCGACGACTTCGGGGAGGCGTTCATCCGGGTCGATATGGGCTGGCGACAGTGGCAGGTGGCCGTTGAGTACGACGGCATCCAGCATTGGGCCGATCCCCAGCAGCGAGCGTGGGACATCGAGCGGATCACCCTGCTCGAGGCGATGGGATGGGTCGTCATCCGGGTGAGTGCCCGGATGATGTCGCGGCCACTCGCCATCGTCGAGCGAGTACGGGCCAAGCTGCGGGCTGTGGGCTGCCCGATCTGACACCGACTGTGTAGGAAGACGTCGAGATTTCGGCGATCCGTCAACGACAACCTGCACACTCGCCGATCGCAGAGTCAGCCCTGGGCTTCCAGCGCGACCGGCTGCCACTCTTCCCACGTCGCCAGCCGGCGTTCGTAGTCGGCCTTGGCGATCTTCAGCGGTAGTTCACCGAAGAACACCCGCAGCGGGGGCTTCTCGGCGTCGACCACCTTCAGCAGAGCTGACGCCGACGCCTGCGGATCACCCGGCTTCGAGAAGCGTTGGTTACGGGCCTCGGCCGCTGCTGCCTTCGCATCGGCGTAGGCGGGCAATTCGGTGGCGCGCTTGGCTGATGAGCCGCTCCAGTCGGTCGAGAAGCCGCCCGGTTCGACCAGCGTCACGTGGATACCGAAGGATTCGACCTCGGTGGCCAGCGCCTGAGAGAAGCCTTCGAGCGCCCACTTGGAGGCGTTGTAGATGCCGACGTTCGCGAACGCGCTGATGCCGCCGATCGACGACACCTGGATGATGTGGCCGCTGAGCTGCTCACGCAGGTACGGCAACGCGGCCTGAGTGACCCAGAGCGCCCCGAAGACGTTGGTTTCGATCTGACCCCTGGCCTCGGCCTCGGACAGCTCCTCGATGAAGCCGAACTGGCCGTAGCCCGCGTTGTTCACTACGACGTCCAGGCGCCCGAATTGATCGTGAGCGGCCTGAACGGCAGCGAAGTCTGCCGCGCGGTCGTTGACGTCGAGTTGCAGCGGGAGCAGGGCGTCCCCGTATTTGGCCGCCAGGTCGTCCAGCGTGGAGGTATCCCGTGCGGTGGCGGCCACCTTGTCGCCACGTTCCAGAGCCGCGATCGTCCACTCGCGACCGAAACCTCGGGAGGCGCCGGTGATGAACCACACTTTTTCAGTCATGGGCCTAAGCAACGTCGTCAGGTGCTGCACATTCCCGGATTGCCCAACTTCACAGGTACCGTCGCAACCGTGAGTCGCGCGACGCTGGACAAGGACCCCCATGAGGTGGCGTCGATGTTCGACGCCGTCGCCCGCCGCTACGACCTGAGCAACACCGTGCTGTCGTTGGGCCAGGACCGGTCCTGGCGCCGAGCCACGCGGGCGGCGTTGCAGATCAAGTCCGGCGACGCAGTGCTCGACCTGGCCGCCGGTACCGCCGTCTCGACCGTTGAACTCGGTCGATCCGGTGCGTGGTGTGTGGCCTGCGATTTCTCGGTGGGGATGTTGTCCGCGGGTGCCGACCGGCCGGTTCCCAAGGTGGCCGGTGACGCTACGAAGCTGCCATTCGACGACGAGGTGTTCGACGCGGTCACGATCAGCTTCGGGCTACGCAATGTCGTCGACCACAGCGAGGGCCTGCGAGAGATGGCCCGGGTGACGAAACCCGGTGGCAGGTTGGTGGTGTGCGAGTTCTCCACGCCGACGGTGCCGGTGTTCAGAACCGTCTACAAGGAGTACCTGATGCGGGCGCTACCGACCGTGGCGCGCGCCGTGTCCAGCGACCCCGAGGCCTACGTCTATTTGGCCGAGTCCATTCGGGCCTGGCCGGACCAGCCGACGCTGGCCCGCCAGATCGGCGCCGCGGGCTGGTCGGAAGTGCGCTGGCGCAACTTGACCGGCGGGATCGTCGCGCTCCACGCGGCAACGAAGAAAGCTGGCTGAAGCCAGACACAAATCTGGGCCGTCATCATGTGATGACGCCCCAGAGTCGAACGCCGCTACCAGCAGCGACGGAAAAGAATCAGTTCTCGCACTCGTCGCAGCGCCCGCTCTTGGGCACCTGGACATTGCAGGTCACACACAGCACCGGCGGGATCTCTTCGCGGCGCTTGGCGGCGGCGACATCGCGCACCCGGGCGACCTTCTTGGTCAGCGCGGGGCGCCCGCCGCCACGCGGCAGCGTCGCGCCGTAGAACTCGTAGCACTCGAGCCGTGCCTGGGCGGCGTGCAGCTGGAGATCTTCGGGAACCGGCGTGCCGGCCAGCTCGAAGACGTAGCCGTACCCGTCGCCGACCGTCTCGTCGGCGGTCTTGACGCACAGCGAGGTCAGCTGACGCTCGTCCTCGGCCTGGCAGCGCTCGGCGACGGTGTCGAGCACCTTGCCGACCCAGTTGCGGGTCAGCAGGCGCGTCGAGATCCCGGATTGTGCCTGGACCTTCTCCGCAAGCGCGCTGTAGGTGATGTAGTCGCCATAGCGCCCGGCCGTCTCGCGGAGCACGTCGTAGGCCGCTTTCGCCCATTCGACCCTGGCGTCCGCGAACGAGACTTCCGTGCCATCCGCCGTCCATGCGGCAGGTTTAACAACAACGGGAGTCTTCGTTTCGGTCGAGGTCATTCCTTGACTGTAAGCCCGCACGACGAATTTGGCCGCATCCTGCCCACTTGCTGCCCGCGCGCGGAAAGCAGCGTACGTCACTGGAACGGTTTGCGTCGGTCAATCAATCGTGAGCCGGCTCCGGCGCTGCGCCAGACCCTGGCGATCCAGTCGGCGTCGTCGTCGGTGACCAGATTGCCCATCACCCGAACCGCGATGCCCATCAACAGATGTGAGCGCATCGCCAGCGGACCGGTCGCGGGCAGGAACCGCGGGATGGTCAGCAACAGCGCCAGCCGACGGGCCACCGAGAAGCCGCGGGCGTAGTGCGTTTGGAGCAATAACGGCCAGGCCTGAGACAAATCAGCGTCACTGCCCAGCAGCTCCGCAGCCAGCCGGCCGGTTTCCAGCCCGTAATCGATGCCCTCACCGTTGAGCGGATTGACGCAGGCCGCGGCGTCGCCGATCAGCATCCAGTTCGGCCCGGCGACTCCCGAGACGGCGCCACCCATCGGCAGCAGGGCCGAAGACACGGCCCGCGGCTCGCCCTCGAACTCCCAGTCCGCGCGGCGCAGATCGGTGTAGTGCCTGATCAGCGGGCGCAGCGCGGCATCGGCGGGCCGCTTGGCCGTCGCGAGCGCGCCGACGCCGATGTTCACCTCGCCGTTGCCGAGCGGGAAGATCCAGCCGTAGCCGGGTAACACCGCACCGTCGACCGACCGCAATTCCAGGTCCGAGCTGATCCACGGCTCGGCACTGCGGGGGGAGGCCAGGTATGCCCGGGCGGCCACGCCGTACACCGTCTCCTGGTGCCACTGTCTGCCGAGCTCGCGGCCCAGCGGGGAGCGGGCACCGTCGGCTACGATCAGCGCCCGGCACGACACCCGGGTTCCGTCGGCGAGCAGTACCGCTGCCACACGTCCTCGTGAATCATGTTCGACGCCAACAGCTTTGATGCCCAGTCGCATGACGGCCCCGGAGTCCTCGGCGACCTGGCGGATGCGGTCGTCGAGCTCGGTGCGCGGTACCGCGGAGCTGGTGGCGGGGAATGACGGCCCTGGCCAGGGCACCTCGACCGCAGAGCCGAACCCGGTCATCCGCAGCCCGTGGTGGCGGATGTGACCGTCGAGCCAGGGCCCGAGGCCGAGCAACTGCAGTTCGGCGATCGCGCGCGGAGTCAGCCCATCGCCGCACGCTTTGTCTCGCGGGAAGGCGGCCGAGTCGATGACCAGCACCTCGCGACCCGCGCGGGCAGCCCACGCCGCCGCGGCCGATCCGGCAGGGCCGGCCCCGACGACGACGATGTCGGTGCTGGGCCCCTCCAGTCGCCCGCCCATGGTCGTGGAGTCGCTTGTCACGGCTCCCAGTATGTTGGACCAATGAGGACACCGGCGAGCGTGGTCGCGGGGGTGGATTTCGGTGATGCCGAATTGGCCCAGAACGTTCGCGACGGGGTGGCGCGTATCGAAGCGTTGATGGAAGACGAGCTGGGCAAGGCCGATGAGCTGATGGCCGAGGCGGTGCAGCACCTGTTCCTGGCCGGTGGCAAGCGTTTCCGGCCGCTGTTCACGGTGCTGTCGGCGTCCATGGGGCCCGAGCCGGACGCCTGGCAGGTCTCCGTCGCCGGCGCCGTCATCGAGATGGTGCATCTGGCGACGCTGTATCACGACGACGTGATGGACGAGGCCCAGGTGCGCCGCGGTGCGCCGAGCGCGAACGCGCGGTGGAGCAACAACATCGCCATCCTCGCCGGTGACTACCTGTTTGCGACTGCGTCGCGGCTGGTGTCCCGGCTGGGGCCGGAAGCGGTTCTGGTGATCGCGGACACCTTCGCCCAACTGGTGACGGGGCAGATGCGCGAGACCCGTGGCGGTGCCGAGGGTGTCGATTCCATCGAGCACTACCTCAAGGTCGTCTACGAGAAGACGGCGTGCCTGATCGCGGCCTCCGGCCGATTCGGCGCAACGTTCTCCGGGGCGGACGAAGCCCAGATCGAGCGCCTCTCGCGTCTCGGCGGCATCGTCGGGACAGCGTTCCAGATTTCCGACGACATCATCGATATCGACAGCGATCCCGACGAGTCCGGCAAGCTGCCCGGCACCGATCTACGGGAGGGCGTGCACACCCTGCCGGTGCTGTACGCACTGCGCGAGACGGGCAGCGACGCCGACCGGCTGCGTGTGCTGCTGGCCGGTCCGGTCGAGGATGACGACCTCGTTGCGGAGGCGTTGGCCCTGCTCCGGGCCTCTCCAGGCATGGTCAGGGCCAAGGAGACGGTGCGCGGATATGCCGAGCAGGCGCGCCAGGAGCTGGACCAGTTACCCGACGTGGCCGGCCGGCGGGCGATGGCGTCATTGGTTGACTACACGGTGAACCGCCACGGCTAGCGCGGTGACCAATCGAGGTTGCGGAACCGAATCGTGGTGCTGTGTCGTTAAATTAGCTGACACATGTACTTCGTAGGAGGAACCTGATGACCTGGCACCCGGCGGGTAACCGGATCAAGACCTTCGTTCTGCTGATCGCTTTCACCGGGCTGATCATGTTCATCGGCGCGCTGTTCGCGCAGGCGACGGGCCGGACGTTCTGGATCTGGGGCGCGCTGATCTTCGCGCTGGGCATGAACTTCTACACCTACTTCAACAGCGACAAGCTGGCCCTGCGCGCCATGCACGCGCAGCCCGTCACCGAGGTCCAGGCGCCGGTGATGTATCGGATCGTCCGCGAGTTGGCCACCACCGCACACCAGCCGATGCCGCGGCTCTACATCTCTGATACCGCCAATCCGAACGCGTTTGCCACCGGCCGAAATCCCCGCAACGCCGCGGTGTGCTGCACCACCGGGATCCTCAACATCCTCAGTGAGCGCGAACTGCGGGCGGTGCTGGCGCACGAACTTTCCCATGTCTACAACCGCGACATCCTGATCTCTTGTGTGGCCGGGGCGATGGCGTCGGTGATCACCGCGCTGGCCAACATCGCGTTTTTCGCGAGCATGTTCGGGGGCAACAACCGTGAGGGCGGTGGCGGCAACGTCTTCGCGCTGCTGTTGATCCAGATGCTGGGGCCGATCGCCGCGACTGTGGTGCGACTCGCCGTCTCGCGGTCCCGGGAGTACCAGGCCGACCAGTCCGGGGCCGAATTGTCCGGTGATCCTTTGGCTTTGGCGTCGGCGCTGCGCAAGATCTCCGGCGGAGTCGAGGCGGCTCCGCTGCCGCCGGATCCCAAGCTCGCCGATCAGGCGCACCTGATGATCGCCAGCCCGTTCCGCG
The DNA here is from genome assembly GCF_025822605.1 of Mycolicibacterium komossense. Classification (GTDB taxonomy): domain Bacteria; phylum Actinomycetota; class Actinomycetes; order Mycobacteriales; family Mycobacteriaceae; genus Mycobacterium; species Mycobacterium komossense. The sequence continues at coordinate 386,776 of NZ_JACKTY010000049.1, forward strand.
CCGGCGAGAAGATCGGCAAGTTGTTCTCGACGCACCCGCCGATCGCCGAGCGGATCGCGCGGCTGGAGGATATGGCCGGCCGGGGTCCCGGTCACTACTGAGCGCAGGTACTTGATGCGCGAAGCGGGGACAGCCCCTAGTCTGTTGCCGTGCTGAACAGAATTCTGATCGGCGCGGTCAGCGTTGCGGGGGCAGCGACGATCGGATTCCCGGGTGCAGCCTGGGCCGATCCTGAACCGGCGCCGCCACCTCCGCCCCCGAACGTCAACGCGCTGCCTCCGATCAGTCCGGTGGACTATTCGGTGTTGGGTGACCGCTACTACGCTTTCAGTACGCCTGACGGCCTGACCTGCGCCTTCGAGCGGGCCAACGGTGGGTACGGCTGCAGTGGACCCATCCCTGCCGCGCCCAACGGCGCGAACGTGGTCAGTGGCGGACCGTGGGGTGAACCCGGTTTCGCCAGCGCCGCGACGCCGATCTTCGGGTCGCTGGGGCCTGTCAAGCCGCTGCCGCCCAACTCTCGGCTGAGCTATCGCAACGTCAGCTGTGGCGTCGACGGCGCCGGGACCACTACCTGTGCCAACTCCGCCGATCAGTCCGGATTTGTGCTGACTCCGGCCGGCAGCTACACCTTCGGCGCGGTCAACCCGTTGGTGGACCGCCCGCAGGGCACCAATCCGTTCGCCAACTGATCTCCCCGCGAGCAGACGCAAAGGGGTACACATTTAGGCCGTTCGGGTACCACTATGCGTCTGCTCGGCGAGATTCAGAAGCCTGAGCCGTGCACTTCGTGGCCCGGCTTCTCGGCCATCAGACCCTGGTAGGCCTGCTCGACGGTGGCGCCGTGATTGACGACGCTGTCGACCTCGCGGGCGATCGGCATGTTCAGGTTGTAGGTCTTGGCGAATTCCATGATGACGCTCGCGGCCTTGACACCCTCGGCCACCTGATTCATCGACGCGATGATCTCGTCGATCGGCTTGCCCGCCCCCAACTGCTCGCCGACGTGGCGATTGCGGCTGCGCTGGCTGGTGCAGGTGACGATCAGATCGCCCATACCTGCCACCCCGGCAAAGGTGTCGCGGTGCCCGCCCATCGCCTCGCCCAGCTTGGACATCTCGCGCAGCGCACGCGCCATCACCATCGCGCGGGTGTTCTCTCCGATGCCCAGCGAGTACCCCATGCCGACCGCGATCGCGTAGACGTTCTTCAGCGCGCCGGCCATCTCGACGCCGACCACGTCGTCGGTGGTGTAGGTGCGGAAACGCTTGGTGCGAAACAGATCACCGAGGTTGGCGGCCAGATGCTGATCCGGCATCGCCAGCACCGCGGCGGCGGCGTAGCCGTCGGCGACCTCACGCGCGATGTTCGGCCCGGCCAGGATCCCGGCGGGGTGTCCGGGCAGTACCTCGTCGACGATCTGCGACATCCGGTAGTTGGTGCCCTGCTCCAAGCCCTTCACCAGGGATACCACCGGTACCCAGGGACGTAGTTCCTTCGCCAGTTCGGTGAGTACACCGCGGAATCCGTGCGACGGCACGCCCATGACGATGACATCGGCGCAGTTGGCGGCCTCTGAGAAATCGTTGGTGGCGCGCAGCGAATCGGGCAGGGCGACATCGTTGCCCAGGTACTGGCTGTTGCGGTGGTTGTCGTTGATATCCGCGGCGGTGTCCTCGGAGCGGACCCATTGCAGCGTCGGGCTTCGGCGGGCGCAGATGGATGCGACGGTGGTGCCCCAGGAGCCACCACCGAGGACAACGACTTTGGGTTCGCGTTGAGCAGGTGCCATGCCGCCCAGCGTATTGCCGGGGGTGGCTCGATTTCAGTGAACTCGGTGAACTCGCCGGCGGGTGGTGATCAGCCCGACGGCCGCGGCCGTCAGGCACGCCAGCGCGACGGACGCGGCAAACCACGGGAAGACCACGTCGAGCGGCCAGCGGGTGGCGGCCCATCCGGCGGCGATCGTCGGGACTGCCATGGCGGTGTAGGCGAGCAGATAGAACGCCGACATCGTCTCGCCGCGTCGCCCCGCGGGCACGATCGTCGACAAGTGTCGCAGCGAGCCGCCGAATCCGAGCCCGAAAGTGGCCCCGAGCAGTGCCGCGGCCACGAACACCAGCGGCCACGAATGTGTCATCAGGAACGGCACCGTCACCGCCAGTGCGATCGCCATCCCGATGTCGCCGACGATCGCGGCGGTGCGGGCGGGCACTCGGGTGGCGGCCAGTTGTGCCATCGCCGCAGCGAAAGCGGTGACGCCGACGACGCCGCCGGCGAACACCAGGTTGTCGATATGAGTCTCATGCGCGGCCAGCGACGGGTACAGCGACAGCAGCACGCCCAGCACCGACCAGGAGGCCATGGCTCCTAGTGCCGCGAACCAGAATTCAGAGCGGATCTCGGCGGGGACGGCGGGTTTGGAGATCCGGATGGGGCCCGCGGACCGGGCGGTGTGCGGCTCGCGGAGCGCCAGCACCGCGACGCCGACGACGACACAGACCACGGCCACCACCGCGTAGGGAGTGCGCAGCGGGTGCGGGGCGTATTGCGCCAGCAGTGCCGAACCGACGATCGCCACTGTCATGCCGATGTTGAAGGCGATCCCGCTGTGCTGCCCGGAGCGCGTGCCGTGCAGGGGGCGCAGGTCCAGTAGCGCTGCTGCGCTGGCGACGACGATCGAGCCGACCGCCGCGCCGTGGATCGTGCGAGCCACCAGCAGCATGGCCATGTTGTCGGCGAGTAGGAAGACGCCGAGCCCGACGAGCAGTGCAATCAGCGCTCCGATCAGCACCGGTTTGCGGCCCACGACGTCGGAGACGCGCCCCGAAACCAGGACGGCGGCCAGTGCGGCGACGGCGTAGACGGCGAAGACGATGGTGGTCGACAGGGGTGTGAGGTGCCACGTCCTCTCGTAGATGCCGTACAGCGGGGCCGGCAGCCCGGAGACACCCAGGGCGACACCGCTGAGGACGAGCAGTAGCGGATAGGCCCAACGCTGGGTGTCCTGGCCGGTCGAGGTCCCGGCCGCGGCGAGCGTCAAGGCATGCTCCTCATCAGGTAAGTTTGATGGATGTCGTACCGGACTGAGCTTACGTCAAGCTCCGTGTTCCCAGTGGGGTCGGTTCAGCAGGTGCTGGCGGCGCTGCATGATCCGGTCCGGCTCGAGATGGTTCGACGCCTCAAGAACAACGGCGCACCCCTGAAGTGTTCCGCCCTGTATGACGGCATCAACAAGTCGACGGCCACGCATCACTTCAAGATCCTGCGCGAAGCGGGTCTGACCGAACGGATCATCGCCGACGGACTGACGTTCCAGCGGCTGCGAGCCCTTGAGGTCGACGCCGCGATGCCAGGTCTGTTGGATTCGATTGTCGGCGTTGCCAACCGCGAGGTCGGGCAGGAGTAGAGCGGGTCGGCCCGGCCTTCTTTCGGTCGTCACCCTTCCGCGGGTGTGTCTGCGGGTGTGTATACGACGACCTGGAACTCGGGTTGATCCGACGGTCGCAGTTGATGGTGCTCGTAGCGGACGGTGCCGAACTCCGGGTGATGGAAGATCCGCTCGCGCGATTCGAAGCCGCGGATATCGTGGCGCTCCCACCCTGTTCGGAATTCCGGGCTGGCCTCGGACAGGCGCGCGACCAGGTCCAGCAGCGCGGGATCGCCCAGGCGCGAACCGATTTCGGCCCGGAACTCGGCGAGGAACCGCGAACTTGTGACCTGCCAGTCGTCGAGCAGCGAACGCACCGCCGGGTCGGTGAACACCATCCACAGCAGGTTGCGCTGGGTGGCCGGGGTGGTCGCGACATTGGGGTAGAGCCGTTGGTAGGCGGTGTTCCAGCCGGCGATACCCCACTCCGGGGTCAGTGCATAGGCGGGGTTGTCGCCGATGGCGTCGAGGAAGCGTTGCAGGTGCGGCGGCACGGTCGTCACCTCGTCGGCTGAGGCCGCAGGCAATGGAGCGAAACCGGCCAGGCCTAAGACGTAGCGATGTTCGGGGACCCCGAGGCGCAGCGTGCGGCTGACAGCGTCGAGCACCTGGCGCGACGGGTTGATATCGCGGCCCTGCTCCAGCCACGTGTACCAGGTGACGCTCACCCCGGACAGATAGGAGACTTCCTCGCGGCGCAGCCCGACAGTGCGGCCGCGCCCGGCAGGCGGCAGGCCGAAGTCCGTGCGGACCAGCCGTTCACGGCTGGAGCGCAGGAAGGCGCCGAGTTCGGCCCGGCGGTCCTCGTCGGTGGCCACCCGCCAAGACTAGTACTGCCACTACTAGTAGTGACGGCGTCTTCCGCAGATGGTAGCGAAGAACGACAGTGATGGGGTGGCTACCTCTGAGATCCCCTTGCGGTCCCGCACCGTCACCCACGGCCGGAACATGGCCGGCGCCCGTGCCCTGCTGCGCGCCGCCGGAGTCGCCCGCGAGGACTTCGGCAAGCCCATCATCGCGGTGGCCAACAGCTTCACCGAGTTCGTGCCGGGGCACACCCACTTGCAGCCCGTCGGCCGGATCGTCTCCGAGGCCATCCAGGGCGCCGGCGGCATCCCGCGCGAGTTCAACACCATCGCCGTCGACGACGGTATCGCGATGGGGCACTCCGGCATGCTCTACTCGCTGCCGTCGCGGGACCTGATCGCCGACTCGGTGGAATACATGGTCGAGGCGCACAAAGCCGACGCGCTGGTGTGTATCTCCAACTGCGACAAGATCACTCCGGGCATGCTGATGGCCGCGCTGCGGCTGAACATCCCGACGGTGTTCGTCTCCGGCGGCCCGATGGAGGGTGGCCGCGCCACGTTGGTCGACGGCCGGGTGCGTACCGGACTGCACCTGATCGACCCGATGGCCGGGGCCGCCGATCCGAACATCTCGGACGAGGACCTGGCCCGGATCGAGGAGGCAGCGTGTCCGACGTGCGGCTCCTGCTCGGGCATGTTCACCGCCAACTCGATGAACTGCCTGGTCGAGGCGCTCGGCCTGGCTCTGCCGGGTAACGGGTCGGTGCTGGCCACCCACACCGCCCGGCGCGCGCTGTATGAGAACGCCGGGGCCGCCGTCGTCGAGCTGGCCACCCGCTACTACGGCCGGGGTGAGGTCTCGGTGCTGCCGCGAGCCATCGCCTCCCGGGCGGCATTCGAGAACGCCATGGCGATGGACGTCGCGATGGGTGGGTCCACCAACACGATCCTGCACTTGATGGCCGCCGCCCATGAGGCCGAACTGGACTTCGTGCTCGGTGAGATCGACGAGATCTCCCGACGGGTCCCGTGCCTGTGCAAGGTCGCTCCCAACGGCGCGTATCTGATGGAGGATGTGCACCGCGCCGGCGGTATCCCCGCGATCCTCGGCGAACTGCACCGGGCTGGGCTGCTCGCCAAGGATGTGCACGCCATCCACGCACCGAATCTCGATGATTGGCTGGCCGCTTGGGATGTCCGCGGCCTTGACCCGTCAGCAGAAGCTGTCGAGTTGTTTCATGCCGCCCCCGGCGGACGGCGCAGCGCCACCGCGTTCTCGCAGTCCGAACGGTGGGAGAGCCTGGATCTCGATGCGGCGCAGGGGTGTATCCGCGATGTCGACCATGCTTATTCGGCCGACGGCGGGCTGGCTGTCCTGACCGGAAACCTCGCGCCCGACGGCGGCGTCGTCAAGACCGCCGGTGTCGACGAGAACCTGCTGACCTTCTCCGGTCCGGCCGTCGTGGTCGAGTCGCAGGAGCAGGCCGTCGACGCCATTCTCGGTGGCCGCGTCACGGCCGGCGATGTCGTGGTGGTCCGTTACGAAGGACCGCGCGGTGGGCCGGGGATGCAGGAAATGCTCTACCCCACTTCATTTTTGAAGGGCCGGGGGCTGGGTAAGGCATGCGCGTTGATCACCGACGGCCGGTTCTCCGGTGGTACCTCCGGACTGTCGATCGGGCACGTGTCACCGGAGGCGGCAGCCGGTGGCCCCATCGCGCTGGTGCGCGACGGGGACCGGATCGTCATCGACATCCCTTCGCGTACAGTCACTCTCGACGTCAGGGACGACGAACTCGCCCGGCGGCGCACCGAGTTGGAGACCCATGGCGGGTACCGGCCGCGCGAGCGCTACCGGCCGGTCTCGGCGGCATTGCGTGCTTACGCGCTGTTGGTGACCTCCGCGGATCGCGGAGCGGTCCGTGACGTCGGCGCTGCCGGCTAGCGTTCTCGGCGGGCGACCCGGTTAGTGGTCCCGCGCGGCAACGGCTCCCAGCGTGGAGCGGGCGGGAACACCGCCCGCCGTGCGGCCGAACACCATGCACTCGTCGACGTCGTCGAAGCGGTGATCGATGGCGTCGGCGACGAAATTCTGGCGGACATTCCACGGCCGTTTGGTGCCCGAGCGGGGGAGCGCATGTGGCGCGCGCAGCACGTAGCCGGCTTGCAGATCCCACGCCGGCTTCTCCGGCATCGGCCTGCCGCCGAGATGCGGATAGGCGTAGGTGTAACCACGAGAATCCATGTACTGCAACAGTTTTGCCACTGATCGGGCCGTCATGTCGGCGCGCAACGTCCACGACGCGTTGGTATAGCCGACGCACCAGGCCAAATTGGGTACGTCCTCGAGGAGGAAGGCCTTGTACGCGAATCGGTCCTGGGGCTTGATCTCGGCGCCGTCGAGGCTGATCGTCACACCGCCGAGCGCCTGCAGCTGCAGCCCTGTCGCGGTCACGATGATGTCGGCGTCGAGGTGCGCCCCAGAAGCCAGCGCGATCCCGGTGGCATCGACGTGATCGATGTGGTCGGTGACGACGTCGGCGCGGTTCTCGCTGATCGCGACGAACAGGTCGGCCTCGGGGATGGCGCACATCCGCTGGTCCCACGGGTTGTAGCTCGGCGTGAAGTGGGTGTCGATGTCGTATCCCGCGGGCAGATTGTCTTCGGCCATCTTGCGCACCATCCGCTTGACCAACGCCGGCGCCTTCCGTGACAGATGGACCATCGCGGCCGTGTAGAGCGCGTGATACCAGCGGGCCACGGTGTGGGCGGTTCCGAACGGCAGCAGCCGGCGCAGCATCTTGGTGCTGCGATGCGCGCGGGGCACCGAGCCGACGTAGGTGGGGGAGCGCTGCAGCATGGTGACTTTCGCGGCGGTCTGTGCCAGCGCCGGGATGAGGCTGATCGCGGTGGCGCCGCTGCCGATGACGACGACGTTCTTATCCGCGTAGTCGAGATCCTCGGGCCAGAACTGCGGATGGATCACGGTTCCGCCGAAGTGGGCGATACCGGGGATCTCAGGGTTGTAGGGCTCGGCGTAGTTGTAGTAGCCGGAGCCGAAGAACAGGAAGCGGGCGCGGACCGTGCGCTCGATGCCGTTGTCCGTGACGGTGACAGTCCAGCAGCTGGTGGTCGAATCCCAGTCCGCTGAATTCACGTGGGTGTTGAACCGGATATGGCGGTCGATGCCGTACTTGTGTGCGGCGTCGGTGACGTATTGACGGATGTCAGCGCCCTCGGCAATGGTCTCCTCCCGCGGCCAGGGCGCCCACGGGAAGCTGAGGCTGAAGATGTCGCTGTCGGAGCGAACGCCTGGATAGCGGAACAGGTCCCAGGTGCCGCCGATGCGGGCGCGCTGTTCGAGGATCGCGTAGGTCGACCGCGGGTTACGTTCCCGGAGCCGATAGGCCGCGCCGATCCCCGAGATCCCGGCCCCGACGATGACGACGTCGAGCAACTCGGGGGCCTGGGGACTGACGCTCATGTGTTGCTCGCTTCGTCGCGGGTGTGGTGCTTGTCACTCCAGCCTAGGCATCCACCGGTTGGTTGGGGCGGTTCGCCCTACCGGTAGTTCACGAACTGCAGCGCGACGTCGAGGTCGGCGCCGCGCAGCAGTGCCTGGACCGCCTGCAGGTCGTCACGCTTCTTGGAGCTGACGCGGATCTCCTCGCCCTGGACCTGGGCCTTGACGCCCTTGGGGCCCTCGTCGCGGATGATCTTGGTGATCTTCTTGGCGTTCTCGCTGTCGATACCCTGCTTGATGGTGCCCGTCAGGCGGTACGTCTTGCCGCTGGCCTGCGGCTCGCCGGCATCGAAGGCCTTCATGGAGATGTCGCGCCGGATCAGCTTCTCCTTGAACACGTCGACCGCGGCCTTGAGCCGCTCCTCGGTGGAGCTGACCAGCTCGATGGTCTCTTCGCCCTTCCACTCGATAGTGGTGTCGGTGCCGCGAAAGTCGAACCGGGTGCTCAACTCCTTGGCCGCCTGGTTGAGCGCATTGTCGACCTCCTGGCGGTCGGCCTTGCTCACAACGTCGAATGATGAATCCGCCATTGGATCCGCCTCTCCTGATCTCGGGCCCACTGGGGCCACTTGGCCGTTTTCGTCTTCGGTACATCCTCGTTGTACCCTTCTCTTCGCACCAAACCCGGGTCCCGGGTGAGGAGCGATCCGGCAGGTTGCCCGAGCGGCCAATGGGAGCGGACTGTAAATCCGTCGGCTAACGCCTACACAGGTTCGAATCCTGTACCTGCCACGCTGGTCAGGCCCCCTTTCGAGGGGGCCTGCTTGCGTTTGGCGACCTCGAATTGTCACGGATTGTCACAAGTCGCGTGAAACTCGTCGCACAGGCGTGCAAGTAAAGGAATGTCGTCGCTGTGATTAGGGCGTGAGATAATCGACTTGCTGGCTCAGCCGGCCGCATGGCCGGGGTAGGCCAGACGTCAAGGGAGGCGCAGGGGCGCCTCCTCTTTCTCATCGGCGCCACTAGCAAATCCGTCGCCTCGCTGATGATGACCGCCTTCACCTGGATTGCTGATCCCACATCCTTTGTTCGCAGAAGCTCGTCGTCGTTGGCCTGTCGCGGGAACATTCCGCGGGGGGCGACCACGCCGCCGCAGGAGCGGTAGCATCGAACCCGCTGGTCTAGTCGTTGAGGAGGTGTCGCCGTGGAACGCAAAACGCCCAAGAAGGTCGTGGTGTCGAAGGCTGCGGTGAAGCGCTCCGGGCTGCTCGCGGTGAAGGCGTCGGCCAGGTTGGAAGGTCGAGTCGTTCCCGCGGGCCACAAGCGGTCCGCCGCGGTGAAGGCCTACCTTGCGAAGCAGCAGCCACCGAAGCGCTGATGCCGCTTAACCCTGGTTACGGTCAGACACCACTTCCACATGACGAACTGACTGCGCTGCTGCCCGAGGTTGTCGAGGTCCTGGGTGAGCCGGTGATGCGTGCGGACGTCTACGACTTGGAGCAGGCCTTACAAGGCCAGTTGGAAGACGAGTTGATGCCCGCGGCGATCGAAGGGGCGCTGCCACTTGCCGAGTTGTTGACTGACCACTTCCTCCGCGACCTTCACACTCGCTTGTACGGCCCAATCTGGGACTGGGCAGGGAGATGGCGCCGGTTGGAACTCAACATCGGGATCGCGCCGGAGAGGATCGCTGTCGAAATTCAGGAATCGCTGGACACCATCGCCTATCGGTGGGAGCACACCGATGATTGGTCGGCGCACGAGTTGGGGATTGCGACGCACGCAGAGACGGTGCGGATCCATCCGTTCGTCGACGGAAATGGTCGTACAACAAGGTTTCTCGCCGACCTGGTTTTCGCCGCGGCTCAGGATCCGACCGAGTCACGGTACGACTGGGATCTGGACAAGCCTCGATACATTGAGTTGCTCCGCGCCTACGACGGGCAACGAGATGTCACCGCGCTTGCAGCGTTCGTCAAGAGGGTGCCGATCGAAGCCATTGACTGAGACACGGTGGGGCTGATCACCGCCAATTCGTCTGCAGAACAGGCACTCTCACGAACGCCCTGATTCAGTCATGGATGTGTTAAAGCTCTGTGCTGCAATGCTCAATGCGTCGGGTTGCGAGTGCACATACGTTGCCATCGTGAACGCCTTCGATGCGTGCCCAAGCCAAGCAGAGATCACCGCGATAGGAACGGCCTGCAGATGCATCAACGTTCCGCACGTATGCCGCGCATCGTGAAACCGGATGTGCCGGACACCAGCCGCTTTGAGCATTCGCGCCCACCGCGACGTCAATGCGTGCGGGCTCAGCTCAGCACCTGCTTCATCGACAACCACGAAGCCGGACGCCTCGTAATCTTCGCCAAGCGCCAGTCGATCGGCGGCTTGGATCGCCCGCGTGGTCCGCAGCGTGGCAGCGAGGTGGTCTGGAATCGGCAGGGTTCGACGACCGGCCCGCGACTTCGGGGTGTCCTCGATCAGATGCTTGCCGAATCGGAGTCGCGTCGATGAGATTTGCAACGTCCGTGCGTCGAGATCTATATCGCGCCACCGCAAGCCCGCCACCTCACCGCGACGCAGCCCGGTAAGTGCGAGCTGCCAGGCAATTGCATACCGATCACCGTCGATGTGCGTGAGGACCCTCTGTAGTTCGGCTGGGGTGAACGTCTCCGCCGGTTTGGCGTCTGCGGGTATCCGATCGACGAGTTCTGCGACGTTGCGGACAACGTGGCCCTGTCGCATCTGATCGCGGAGGACCGCGGTCAGTAGACCCAGCATGTAGTTCACCGATCGCGGTGACCACGGTTTGCGGCTCTTGCCAGTCGGAGACGGCAAGCCGCCGGTGCGCAGCGCGATGACGAGGTCATCAATGTGCCGCTTGGTCAATTTCTGCACTTCAACTTCGCCAAGCTTCGCCACGGCTGCAGCCAAGTTCACTCGATGTCCATGCAGCGTAGAAGGTTTGAGGCCATGCTTAGCGGCAAGCCAGCTCTCGCAGGCGTCGGCGAGGGTGACCTTGGACGGGTGCACGTACGTGCCTTTGGCTACGTCGCCACGGACAGCATCAAGTGCATCCCGTGCCTCTCGCTCGGTGGCAAATCGCTTACGGAGTTGCTTGCGCTTCCCGTCGACCAGGCCCACGTCGACGGTCAGCTGATAGCGGATGACCGGGCGACCACTGGCACGGTCCGCCAGTTCGATCCGCTTGATCTGCGGGGGCAGTTGGCGGCGCTCAGCCATTGCCGTACCCGACTGCGACCGGCCGTGACACGTCGGTCGGGAAGCCCTCGGTGTGGGCTGCGATGAATCGGTCAATCTCTGTAGCCGTCACTCGTCGACAACTGCCGATCTGGACCCATGCAAGCTGGCCTGCATCGAACAGCCGATAGATCGAGGAGCGTGAGACACTTAGTGCCTCAGCCGCTTCCACAATCGTTAGCAGCCGCTTAGCAGGTCGGCCCCGGGCCTCACCCGCGTCGTTGCCGGCCATCGTGTGCTCTGTAATAGGTGCGAATCATGTGCTCCGCCTCGTGTTATAGGGATTCCACCAGAGTAATTCCGCCCACTGACTGCTCTGTGCACAATTTTCAAGACAACGCCTAGCAGGAGGAACCGATGGGAGATTTTGCTCCGACCCACCCGGGTTAGATCCGACGACTGAGTTCCGGGAGCTGAACGGGATCTCACAGAATCGGACTGCTCAGACGATCAACGTGTCAGCCCGCCGCATTAACGAAATTGTGCACGGCAAGCGGGCGATAAGCGCAGACATCGCACTCCGGCTTTCTCGTGCCCTCGGCATGAGTGACATGTACTTGATCAACATGCAGGCCCGTTACGACGCGGAGGTTGCCCGTGAGCGCCTAGCGGCACACCTCGACGCTATCGAACGCATCTGTTAGGCCGCTCGCGCGAATTCCATTGCCCGCAAGAGTGTTTGCCCGTTCCCACTTGCCCTACCTAACGGACATCTCCGAGCTCTGCACCATGACTACAGTCCTGCACTCATCTCACCGTGTCTCTCCCCGTATCATCTAAACCATAACCGCCTCAACACTTCTCAGCTCATTCTTCCCTGTCCCAACTCCTGAAATACTATTGGCACATTTGCACAAGGGTGCGAGAATGGTTGTGGCGCAGCAAGCGTCAAGCCTGCGGTTGTGAGTGGATTCGCTGTTGTTAACAATTTCGAAGCTCAAGCGGTGGTCAATCAACTACTACATCGACACCGCGAAGACAGCTGAGCGCGCAAGCGCAGATCTGCAGCGCGCCAACGGCGGGCTAGGGGAGTACTACAGCGAGCATGAGACCCGGACGCCGGTGTGGTTGTGCGCCGGAGATAGCCGGGCCGCCGCGCGGTTGGTTGGCATGACTGATGCCCAGCGCGCGGGCGGTGCCGCTGATGCCGGGGTGGTGGCGCGCTGGCTCGATGACGGGGTCGCCCCGGGTGGTGCGCGGGGGCGCGCATTCGGGGTGCGCGGTGTGCACGGGTTCGATCTGACCTTCTGTGCGCCCAAGAGTGTGTCGCTGATCCGTGTGTTGCGCGCCGATGAGGTCGGGGCGAAGGCGCTGGCGAACGCACATGCGGCCGCGCTCGGGGAGGCGATGGAGTATCTCGCCGCGCACGCGGGCTATACCCGGGTGCATAACGGCGTGACGGGGGAGAAGGACCTGGTGCGGTTACCGGGTTTGGTGGCGGTGGCCTATCAGCATGAGACGAGCCGCTGCGGGGATCCGCACCTGCATACGCATGTGATCGTGCCGAACCGTCAGGCACGCGCAGACGGAGTGTTGGTGTCGATCGATGGGACGTCGCTGTATCACGAGGCCAAAGCGGCCGGGGTGATCTACCAGGCCACCCTGCGCCGCGAACTGCACCAATCGCTGGGATTCGAGTGGGCGCCAGTGGACCCGTCGACGGGGATGGCCGAGATCGCCGGCGTCACTCGGGAGTCGATTATCGCGTGGTCGCGGCGCTCTTCGCAGTTACGGGAATGGGCGGCGCACCACCTCGACTCGGTCGAGGGTCCGTTGACTGCAGCGCAGCTGGCGGCCGCACAGAAAGCCACTCGCCCCACCAAACCCGAAGAACTCGGATGGAGCCAGCTACAGCAGCAGTGGCGCGCCGATGAGCGCGGTCTCGGCTTGGACCGCGCCGCGCACTATGCGGCGCGTGCGGCACGGCGCGCTGATGCGCGCACCCCGTTCCACCGTGCGCGCCTGGCCGACGCGGCGGCGCAGATTGAGAAGGCGGCGTTCACCCGCGCCGACTTGGTGGAGATCATCGGTGCCCAACTCCCTGTCGACACCGAGGACTCACCGCGTGCGGTGGTCGAGGCTGCGGTCGATGAGATCGGGCTGCGGTTGACCGCGCCGCGTGCCGCGCACGAACGCGAAGGCCACGAGCGGTTCACCCTCGCGCGGATTCTGGCTGAGGAGATGGCGGTGCTGGATCTGGTGGATGCGCAGGATCGGCGCTCGCAGTTGTGGTTCTGGGATGACGACACCGCCGGGCTGTCTGCCCAACAGAAGCAGGTCGTCATGTCGATCGGGGATTCCCCCTGGCTGGTCCAACCGCTCAGTGCCCCTGCCGGTGCGGGCAAGACCACCTCGCTGAAAGCTCTCGCCGCAGCAGCACACCACCGGCAGCGGGCACGGGTCCTGGTGTTGGCGCCGACTGGGAAGGCGGTCGATGTGGCGATGCGCGAAGGCGCCGGGGATGAGGGCATGACCATCGCCAAAGCCGTCCAGTCACTGCGCGACGGCACGTTGGCACTGGACTGCTGGACGCTAGTCGTGGTCGATGAGGCCGGCATGGTCGGCACCGACGACCTACGCCAACTCCTGACGGCCACCACGAAGGTCGGGGCCAAAACCGTGCTCGTCGGGGATGCGCACCAGCTGGCACCCGTCAAAGCCCGAGGTGGGATGTTCGCCCAACTCTGCACCGATCTGCCGTGGACCCAGCACCTGGAAGAAGTCTGGCGGATGACCGATCCCGATGAGCGGACCGCCTCCCTGGCGCTGCGTGACGGCGAAGCCAAAGCCATTGGCCGTGCTGTGGATTGGTACCGCCGCCGTGACCGATTGCATTGCGGTGACGCGATCACCATGGCCGCCGACGCCCTGGCCGCCTACACCGCGGACGTCCAGCTGGGACAGGATGCCCTGCTGTTGTGTGACACCACCGAAATGGCCGATGCACTCAACCAGCGGATCCACCGCGACCGCATAGACCAGAACGCGGCCACCGTGACCGTCGCGCGAGGGCAGCAAGTCGGCGTCGGGGATCTCATCATCAGCCGCCGCAACGACCCCACTATCGACTTCCACCACTCCACACCCAACACCGGATCGCCGCCCTCGGTGCGTAATGGGAACCGGTGGCGCATCGCCGCCATCGACACCAAGACCAATCGTGTTGCCGCCGAACGCCTCGACGACAAAGCCCGAGTCATCTTCGACAACGACTACCTCCGCGACCATGTCACCCTGGGCTACGCGGTCACCGTGCATTCCGCGCAGGGCGTCACCGCTGACGCCAGCCACGCCGTCCTTAGCGAAAACACCAGCCGCGCACTGCTCTACGTCGCGATGACCCGCGGCCGCCAAGCCAACACCGCGCGCCTCTACCAACGCAGCACCGAAGAAAGCGAATACAGCCACCAACTACCTAACGCGTTTCATCAGATGTCCCGCGGCGACAGCAACGAAGCTGCCGGCCTCGTCCACGACATCCTCACCAACGACCAACCCGGCATCACCGCTCACGACTACGCCGCCCGAACCCCAGGCGAGGTATTACCGGACCGGGTCCACTCACTTCTTAACCGCCGTGCCGCCGCCGCCGGCCGGCGACAGTCGGACTACCGCGCATGGCAGACAGAAAGACAGGAGGAGGAGCGCAGCAGGGGTCTAACCCACCAGCAGCACATCGCCAGAATGCTGGCCCGTAGTGAGGCTTGGGGAATCGAACTCTAATTTCAGAGCCGGTGGAGATAGGCCACCTTGCCAGCTGAGGTTTTCGGAGCGCGCTGCCAAGAGTGCTGTCGATTCGGTGAGGTAGCGATCCTCGTGTTGCGTGTTGCGTGTTGCGTGTTGCGTGTTGCTGGAAGTGGCTGGTACCGAATTGCGAATCGCGTTCCGAAGATGGCGCGTTGAGTCCAAGTGAGGCGAGGACCGCGCATCCTTCGGGTAGCAGTGTCGGAGCCAGACGATGATCCATTCGGCCAGCTCAGCGTTGATTCCGTCGGCGAGGGCTACCTAGGCGGTGATCGGCTTGCCGGAGTGCGGGCGGCGATCTGCAACAGTTCGATTTCCTCGTCGACGACGGTGAGCAGGCAGCGGGCCAGTGCGGTGAGTTCGGCGCGGAGGTCGGGCAAGCATCTGCTCATCGACTCCTTATGGCTGCTATGAGTTGGGCGGCAAGTCCTAGCTGTCGGTTAAAGCGACGGCGGGTCGAGCCAACCAACAACGGGGGAGCCTCCTGCGTAGTCGGTGCGGCGCTGCACCGGGAGCAGGCGGACCTGTCCATGATCGTCCGGCTGAGTGAAGAATACGACGCGCTCGGTGAGGCTGCTGGCGTCCCCGAGTCCGTACCGATCGAGCATCATGTGGTCAACAAACACGCGCCAGGATCCGTTCCCGTACGTGCTGATGTGCACTTCGAGTTGCCCTGGGCGGCAGGTGACCTTCTCGACGATGCCGCACATCCAGCGGGTCTCGTCGGGCAGCGGGATCTCCTGTGCGTGAGCGGGATTGACGCAGGCTGCCTCGGCGCAGGAATAGGCCAGTTCCGCGCCCCCGGCTGGGTCGTGGATGAACGTCGTGTAGGCGATCCGGTGCACGTCGGCCAGGCTCGCATCCTCGGGGAAGAAGAATGCGAACGGGTTCGCCCAGTCCTCCTGGACGCTCTTGTCTGCTGCCCGGCTGCTCGCTTGTTCGAGTACCGCGCGGGCCTGATTCGGAGACATGTAAATTCCGAAATCCTGAGGTTCTACGCATTCGCCTTCGAGTGCTGGTTGTTCTCCGGCTTCCTCCGCTTCCCGGTCTTCTCCAGTTAGGTCGTGATCGTCGACCGACGGGGCGGTCTCGGCGGTGGTCTCCCATCCGCAGGCCTCGCACACCTTCATCCAGGCGCCGTCGCTGACGTGTTCGGCCCGGAGCTGGTAGGAGGCGCAAACTGAACATCGCTGTGGTGCGCCGAGCCGGTGGCGATTCACCGCGACGATGAATGCCTCAATGGTCTGGCTGACCGCTGAGAGGGCGATCTGGGCATCGGGCCGGCCGGCGGATCGCGCGTGGGTCAGCCATGCGACATAGTTCCAGGTCTTCTCGCTGAGCGCCTTCAGCAGTCCCCGTAGGTGCTGCGCGCTGCTGCCCGCAGCTACTGCCTCGGCGCACACGCTGGCCCACGCCTTGAAGTTGCCCTGCTGGAGGTCAGCAGCGCCAGCGTCTGTCTGGTACCCCAGGCCGGCA
The DNA here is from genome assembly GCF_025822605.1 of Mycolicibacterium komossense. GTDB lineage: Bacteria > Actinomycetota > Actinomycetes > Mycobacteriales > Mycobacteriaceae > Mycobacterium > Mycobacterium komossense. The sequence continues at coordinate 402,962 of NZ_JACKTY010000049.1, forward strand.
AGCTTGGCCGCCAGGGAAAGTAGCGTCTCGCGCAGCCGCATTCCGACGGACTGGAAGTCCTCTACTTCCTTGGCTCTCTCCAGGCTCTGGGCTGCCACGTCTAATCGCCGGGTAACTTCCAGAACCCAGGCGCCCTGGCGGGCGGCTGGGTGCGGACGACTCGCCATCATTCGGCTCATCAGGCCGATATGGAAAGACAAAGCGATGTCCATGCTCTTGATTTGGTCCTGGCTGTACAGGTTCAGCGGGTTGGTAATCAACCACCAGCGGCCGTCGCTAGTGTGAGCGTCCCAAACGTCATACTGCTGGCCGAGAACGTATTCGCTGGTGAGCTTTTCGACGTGCTCGATCTCAAAGTCATCCCCTGACTCGGAGCGAAGGTAGTCCTCGACCTGCCGCCGTTCGTGCGCTGGCGTCTCCATGAGGTCGATCATGCCAGCGGTCCCGGCAACTGACGGCCAGCAGGGCGCGCTGTCGATCCCATAAAAGTGGACCCCTCAACTCCTGATCAGGAGGTTGGGGGTCCGGCGCGCGTTCCGAGAACGAAAGTTTCGGGACGGCGGAGAGAACCCGCCGACCTGGCGCGGACGCCCGTCGGGCGATTAATTGGCAGGTTCCTGGTTGGAGCTGCCGGTCCGGGGAGGGGAGAGTTACGTGGCGTTCAAACCTGGGGGTGTCAGCTGAGCGTTTCGATGCGGGTGGCGAGGAGTGCTGTCCATTCGATGAGGTAGCGGGCATCGGGTATGCGTGCTTGGGGCTGGTGGAAAAGGCTTGTCTCGATGCGGGTCCCGAGGATGCTGTTGATGCCGAGCGCGGCCAGGACCTCGCATTCTTGCTGTGGGAGTGCCGGCGCCCAGGCGGTGATCCATTCAGCCAGTTCGGCGTTGATCCCATCAACGAGTGCGGCACAGGCTCGGTCAAGGTGAGCCGATCGGCCCGCCGGTGTGCGCGCAGCGATCTGCAATAGCTCGATCTCCTCGTCGACGACGGTGAGCAGGTACCGGCCAAGGGCGGTGAGCTCAGCCCGTAGATCCCCGAGACCTGCAAACAGTGCACGGATATCGTGCATCGCGCGGCGGCGGTCGAGTTGGCGGTCGATACCCGCCGACAGGAGCGCCTCTTTGGATTTGAAGTGGTGATACAAGGCGCCCGAGCCGGCCGCTAACCCGGCGGCGGCTTCGATCTGGGAGACGCTGGTGGCCTCGTAGCCCTTCACGCTGAACAACCGCATCGCCTCGGTGACCAACCGGTCGCGTGTCGGCGCCGCTACTGTCATTGACCTCTCCAAAGTGATCGCTTACCTTGAACAAGATATTACTTTACTTCCAATGGTGAGACTCGGGGGACGCAATGCCGCATCAGGACGATGCCGTTCCACGCGGGCGGATTCGGCGCACGATGCCGCTGGCAGGTTTCACCGCCCGGGCCGCAGGCGGCCGCCTCGTGGCCGGCCTGCGAGAAAAGGCGGGCCAGGACGGCGCCGTCGAACAGTTTCACGAACGCACCGCCGAGCGTTACACCGAACTGCTCGGCCACTCCAAGGGTGCGTTGATGAAGGCCGGACAGATGATGTCGATGCTCGACACCAGCGCACTGGGCACCGGCGGGTTCCACCCATACCAAAAAGCCATGAGCAGACTGCAGGCCGACGCCCCGCCGATGCATCCCGATCTGGTCCGCAACCTTCTCAGCGCCGAACTCGGCTCCGCCACTGAGCAGCTCGTCGAGTTCACTGATCAGCCGATAGCCGCTGCATCGATCGGTCAGGTGCACCGCGCCGTCCTGCGCGACGGTCGTCAGGTCGCCGTCAAAATCCAGTATCCCGGTGTGGCTCAAGCCATCCGCGACGATCTGGCCAACACTGAGCTGCTAGCGACGTTTCTGCGCTTCGCCGCCTCGGCATCGGGAATGAAGATGGATATTAGGAGCGTGGCGCGCGAGGCCGCGGCGCGAATCTCCGAAGAGGTGGACTATCGGCACGAGGCGGCCACCATCGCAGCATTCAGCGAACTCTATCGAGACCACCCATTCATCCGAGTCCCCGAGGTCATTGCCGAAATGTCTGGCGATCGGGTGTTGACGATGACCTATCTCGACGGAATGGGCTGGGACGCAGCACAACAGGCCGACCAAGATTTGAAGAACACCTGGGCTGAGATTATCCAGCGGTTCGCATACGGAAGCTTCCGACACGCCAACCTGATGCACGCCGACCCCCACCCCGGCAACTACCGCTTCAACACCGACGGCACCGTCGGGTTTGTCGACTTCGGCTGCGTCAAGGTCCTACCCGAACTTCAGCGCTGGCGACAGGTAGCCATGAACCGGGCCCTCTCCGAAGGCCGCAAAGAGGACATCCGCGACATCATGGTGCAGGCCGGTTACCTCACCGCCGACTCGGACCTGACCGCTGACGAGTTGTATCAATGGCAGTCTGAGCTTCTCTACGAGACCATGGCGACTACACCCCAGCCCGTGACCTACACAGCTGAATCGATCAGCCGTGTTGTTCGTTGCTTGTTCGACGTGCGTGACACCGACCATCCGGTGGCCCGCATGACCGCTCCCGACGACTACGTGTTTGCCTCCCGGGTTCAGCTGGCCGTCAGCAGCGTGTGCGCCGGCCTCGACGCCACGCTGCCGGTGCGGGCGATCGTCGAGGATTTCGATGGAGCAGCTGATCCGGTCACCGAACTCGGCAAGCAACACCACGCCTGGGTCCGCGAGCGCGGTCTGCCTTCAGCATTGGACCATCATGACCACCCGTGACGTCACGGCAGGAAAGCTGCCGTGGGATGCGGCCGATCCGTACCCTTTCTACGAGCAGCGCCGCCGCGAAGGCAACGTCGTCTGGGATGACGACACCGGTGCCTGGTTGATCCTCGGCTACCACCTCGCCCAGCAGATCCTGGGCGAACCCGGCTGGACGAGCGACCCCCTAGCGAATCCGAACGCGCCGCGCGCCGTCCGCGCAATGGGCTCAGACATTCTGCGCCGCAACATCTTGACCACCGACGGCGCCGATCATCACCGCCTGCGCGACGCCGTCCGCGACGTCTTCACCCGTACCTTCATCACCGGACTCACAAATGGCATCGAGGCGATCGCGGCGGAAACGCTCGATCACATTCCATCCGGAGTGGAGTTCGACTTTATGAACGATGTCGCGTTGCCTCTTCCCATCGCCGTCGCCGCAGCGTGGTTGGAGCTCGACGTCGACTCTGCGCGATTGCTGCGTGAGGAATCCCCCGCAATCAGCAGAATGCTCGGCGATTTCGTCGACCCCGCTGCCGTGGAGGGCGGAACAGCAGCATTCGCCACACTGCTCACCGAATTGCTGCCATTGGCCGCTGATCGACGCATTCATCCCAGCGACGACCTCCTCAGCTTTATCGGAGCCGATCCAGATCTGGAACTCGACGACGTCGTCACCAACGCATTGATCATCGCCGTGGCCGGTCACGAAACCACCGCGAACCTACTAGGGGCCAGCGTAATTCGATTACTAACACCTGGCCCTGACGGAGCGCGGCCGGTCAACACCGTCGACACCATCGACGGCCAGTTGCTTAACGAACTGCTCCGCCTCGACGGACCCGTGCAAGCCGTAGGACGCACCGCTACAAGCGATCACATCATTGATGACGTCACCATCCGCGCCACCGAACCCGTGCTCATCGTCCTTGCCGCCGCCAACCGCGATCCAGCAGTCTTTCATCAGCCCGACCAACTCCAACCAGACCGAGCCGGACCCGCCCCCCTGGCGTTCGGCTACGGTTCGCATTACTGCCTTGGGGCCGCACTGGCCCGCCTCGAAATGACGGTCGCGTTGCAGCATGTCATCGCACGACGGCCCACCCTCTGCGGTCCACCGACATGGCGGGACACTCCTGCCATTCGCGGCCCCCTGACCATGCCCACCGTCTTCTCCTGCTGACGCCACTTATGTCCCAATAACGAAGGTTTTTGGGACGCATACCGCGGCTGCTCGCCAGCTGGCCTTTTGCCGTCTCTAAAACGTGTACCAAAACTGTCGGTGGCCGGTGGTAGAGATTTAGACATGAACCGCATGCTCGGGTACGCCCGGGTCTCGACGAGCGATCAGACGGTACGCAGCCAGGTGGACGCTCTGGAGAAGGCCGGCTGCGCGCTGGTCTGGACAGACACTGCATCCGGTGCCCGTGCAGAACGGCCGGCTCTCCCTGAACTCCTTACCGAAGCGCAAGGAGGGGACACCATCGTGGTGACCCGGCTCGATCGACTTGGCCGATCGCTGCCGCATCTCCTGGACCTGGTGGAGCGCCTGGCATCTCGAGCAGTGGGATTGCGCTCTTTGTCAGAGCAGATTGACACCACCAATGCGACTGGGCGCCTGATCCTCCATGTCTTCGCCGCGTTGGCCGAGTTCGAGCGAGGCATCAATCATGAGCGCACCATGGCCGGCCTGGCCGCGGCGAAATCACGCGGTCGGATCGGCGGCCGCCCGAAGGTGCTCACCGGCCACCGGCTCGACCACGCACGTCGGTTGGCTGAATCCGGGATGTCCGTCCCCGACATCGCCGACATGCTCCTCGTCGGCCGATCGACTCTATACCGAGCCCTGAACCACCAACAGAAAGAAGACAGCACGGTGACCGCAAGCGCGATAGACCGCGTCTGGAGCGTCCGGGATGCAGTATTGAGATGGCTGTACCTCAAAGCCATGGTCGACGGCAATCGGCACCCTTCCCTTCTCGCAGAGGATGTCGCCAAAACCGTTGATTGGCAAGCTGATCCATTAACCCAGACGGAGGTGGCTGCCGCATCGAACTGGCTCAAAGAAGAGGGTTACCTGAGCGGCGGTGGCGCCTTTGGTCACGGCGTTGTCCGCCCGTCAATTACTCCACGGGGTGAAGTGATCGCCGACGCCGAACGATCCGCGCGGGGTGGAAACACACCCGCCGATCCCCAAGGCATAACGATGATCAACATCAGCAACAGCACCAATGTGGCGGTGGGCAGCCCTGGGGCGACGCAGACCTACACCCTGACCCAGCAGCGTGAAAGATCTGTCGCGGTCGCAGACGCGCTGGAAGCCGCGTCAGGGGATTCTCTTGAAGTGGTTGAGGCCCACCGCATCGCATCGGAGATCAAGGACGAAGCAGCTTCGGAGCAGCCGAATCCGAGCCGTCTGAAACAGCTCGTCATGTCGGCGATTACCGCCGGGGCCGCGGCATTGGGGCAGGCTGCCGCGACCGACCTGGTTCACCTGGGAAGCCAAGCACTGCAGACGTTTTGAGTGTAGAAGAATCCGATTTCGGACGTGGTGAAACTTACTCAGACTGTAGATCCTCTGTCTGATCGTCGACTCGTTGCACGGCATATCCGGCGTAGGTCTCGGCCACTTGGATCATCTCCTCGACTACGTTCATCAGCGGTTTGAGCGCAGACCCGTTCACAGTGAACTCGACCTGCTCATAGCGGCCCTGCAGGCGATGGTCGCGAAGTTGGCGTAGTGCATCGGCGTGCTCGGGGGGAGCGTTGTCCAATTCGGTCCATGAGTCGATCCACTCCTGCCGTTGCACATGGCTTTTGGTCCGTTGTTGCTGAAGGAGCATTTGAGCTTGGATGGAGAGTTCGGCTGCGGAGAACGCCAAATCGCATGCCACCGCGGGCCGGGTTTCGAGGCAATCCGCTGCAGTATCGAAGAACTGTCGTGCTCGGAGAAGTAGCCGAGCCACGCGTTCCTTGTTGTAGCGGAAGTCGAACTTGATGCATTGACGACCGTTGATGACCGCGAAGCAGACGTATCCGCTGTTGGGGCCTATGCCTTCGGGTTCCACACTGTGAACTTCATCAATGTCTGCAGCCGTCACGTCCTCGCCTTCGGCGATGTCACGCGCGACGCTGACACTAGCCACGATCTTGGCCTGATCATTGAGACGCACTAAGGGGTGTGGTCGGTCGGGGTTTAGCTCGACCACAACTTTTCGGACCTCATCCTGGTCCAGCGCAAGGCCGCGACGGGTGATCTCCGGCTCGACGAACAACTCGAATATCGAGGTGACCAGATTCCTCGAGAAATCGTCGGGAAGTTGCCCGGAAGTCATAGGAACGACCGCCTAATGGGACCTGCTGCGGTCTGCTTGATCATGCTCACATTTGGTGACTGTTCCACTCGCCTCCGACGTTGAGGATCTGAGACACGCTCGACACTTCAGCGACTTCGACACGGCCTCGAATCTGTGGCACTCCATATGCGGTCTCGACGCGGTAATATAACTGCAGAGTCGTATCGCATGGCTGACCCCGAGTCACACTGGCGCCTGTACCGCCAAGTGGCATTTGAGGGCAAGATCCAAAGGATCTGCGATGTTCCGTCACATGAGTGGCGGGAGGTACAGGGTTCCGCCGTCCATTGTGATCGGAGTTCAACATGAGCAGAAATTCAGCACACAAGCAGGCGGCCCGTGCCTACCAGCGGTTGCATCCCGGGACCACCTATCCAGTGGCGCTGCGCGCCGTCGCACGCGCCCACGCCATATCTGCGACGACGCCTCCTCCCTCAAGCGTGACCTCACACGCTCTCCCGGCGGTGACGCCATCCCGTCAGATGCACACCATCGCCTCGGTCGTGGAGGCCCTGCAGGCAGCCCGCGAGATGCAGACCAAGTGGGCCACCCAAAACGCCGGACCCATGTTCTCGGCGGCAGAAGCCGTGCGTCAGATGCAGACCAAGTGGGCCACCCAAAAC
>NZ_JACKTY010000049.1:409711-424768 GCF_025822605.1 Mycolicibacterium komossense
TGCAGACCAAGTGGGCCACCCAAAACGCCGGACCCATGTTCTCGGCGGCAGAAGCCGTGCGTCAGATGCAGACCAAGTGGGCCACCCAAAACGCCGGANCCATGGCCTCAGTGGCCGAGGGTCTGCAGGCAGCCCGCGAGATGTAGACCAAGTGGGCAACACAGAACGCCGGACCCAGGGCGGGGGAGTTGCTCGCCGGTGCTCACCCGTTGCAGCCTAGGCACCGGGACCGCCATTACCCGGGATTCCGTGCATTATCCCGGGTAATAGTGGCCGGACTGTGGCGCTGTCTAGCCCGGGCGTGGCCCAGCCTTTCACGACGCCGGTGGAGCGGTGGTTTGCGCGGCAGGGCAGGGGCTCCCGAACCCGTCGCGCCAACAGAGGCCCGTGCGGCCTGCGGGGCCAGCGCAGTCAAAGCGATTAACCGACCCTAAAGTGAGCCCACCGACCAGAGGGGCGTGGGAGTGGCTAATTTCTTGACGTGTGGTGAGCTCGCCCATGTCATCTGACCGAGAATCCCCACTAGATCGCCAAACATCGCGGGCCGAGGCCGGATCGTGCGTGTGGGAAAAGGCCGACACATATACGGCTCAGCGAGCCGAACTGGAAAGCGAGCGCAACCCGGCGACGGCAGATGACCCCACACCCCGCGAGGTCGTAGCACTTGAGTTCTTCGATGCTCTGATCGAAGCCGCATCCGAACCGGGCGGCCTCGGTCCAGGGGACTACGACGCCCCGATGGGCCGCAAACTGCAGGAACGAATCAACAAGCCATGGATCGGGGAGTTCAAGACACGCGGTGTGCCACGGCGCGAGGAGGGCGGCCGGCGTGAGTACCGCCTGTACTTCTCGGAACCGGACATCGAGAGATTGCTGCTCGGGGCCTTCCTGGGCCACAAAACAGGGAATGAAATGAATGAGCGCGTCGGCGACACCAGTCGTCCCAGATCCTCAGCCAAGCAGACCAAACACATCGGCTACGCAATGGACGCCACCCAGCGGTGGTGCAAGCAAGAAAGAGTGAGTTATCGCACGTTGTAGCGCTGAGTTTGCAGCGTGTGCAACACTCTGGATAACACAGCAGAGAAGGTATCGGCGGCGATGATCATGTCCATCAAACGACTAGCGGCGCGGCGCTCTGCGCGCGCTGAGGTCGCGTTCAAGAGGGATCTCGTCGCAGCGCGCGAGATCGCCGGGTTGTCTCAGCGCGACCTAGCCGATCTCATGGGAATCGACCATTCCACGGTCTCGCGCATGGAACGACTCGACAGCGACCCCAGGCTGTCTGTGCTGCGCGAGTACCTCACGCAGTGCGAAGCCGCGCTCGATATCCAGGTAGTCACCCGCCGGGAGCTAGAAGTCGAGCACCGCGAACGACACCATCGGACGGTGATCAAGGCCCTGCAGATCAACACCGCTTTCCCATCAGACGATGCGGATCCCGTCCGCACACTGTCACCGGTACTAATTCGTCGGTGACCCTCCCAGAGCGATTACCGAACATGGCAGTGCGGTGGCACCAGCGGGCTGTGGTGCGCCGCTGGCCAGACGCCGGGGAAGCTCCCTTCGAGATCGCGATTACGGGAAACGCGGTAGGTCCAGAGGGGAGTAATTCCGCCTTGGCGGTCGAACTGGACGTGAGCACGGTCGACGGAATCCATCACATCGAAATGCGCGGCGCGATCAAGATTGATGATGACCACCTGCTTGCCATCATCGACGCCGAGATCCGGGCATCCGCCGATGGGGAACCCATGACTGATGACGATCTGATCGATTTTGCCCAAGGATGGGGACACGATTTCCTTATGGGTTATCTCCGCGTGGGACTTGCCGATTCAGCAGCACAGGTCGGAATCCCCAATGTGACGCTACCGCCCAGTTACGTGACACAGCCAACCCGCGAGTCCGCAGCTGAACTCGTAACCGGTGCACGCGAACGGGCAGCCGCGAAAGCAGACACCAAGCCCCAGTAACTTCGAGCACAATCGTCCCAGCCAATTCAGCACCAGCAGAATCACTTTGATCTTCGGATTGAGCCTCGGCCATGGGCGTTGAGCGCAAGCACTTTGCCAGCCATGCTCTAAGCGTCAAGCGCCACTGGGTCTAGCCCGGCCCAGCTCACCCCTGCATAACCAGGATTGGAGTTAAGGGGTCCGCTGTCTCACTGCGCTCAGACAATGAAGATTCAAGACACGCGGTGTGAGGCAGGAAATGAGACACGCTCGACCTGGACTTCGCAATGGGGGAGTGGCACCTTGACGGGTGTCTCGTTTCTCTAGATCCGAGACAGCAAACGTCTGCGAGACAGCCCAAATGAGAATGCGGTTCCCTGCTGTTCTGTGAAAGCGTCCGTGCATGACTAGTACGACGCAACTGCCGGCGGGTGTCACGGTTCGCAGCGCGACTGATGCTGATTGGGCCGCCTTGAAGCTGCTGGCCGCGACGTGCTTCGGGTCGTTTCGAGACTCAGAGGTCACCGCCATGTGGCGGTCCATGATGCCGACCGATGGGGTGGTGGTGGCCAGCGTCGGCTCAAAGATCGTGGGCATGGCGATGTATCTGGATCTACGACTGACGGTGCCCGGCGGGGCTGTCCTGCCAGCGGCAGGGGTGACCTGGGTGGCCGTCTCGCCCACGCACCGACGTCGGGGAATCCTGCGCGTCATGTTCGACGAGCTGCACCATCGCATCATCCACAGCGGGTATCCGATCGCCGCCCTGATGGCCAGCGAGGGCGGCATCTACGGCCGATTCGGGTACGGACCTGCCGTCATAGAGCAGCGGCTACGCGTGCAGCGGCGCTGGGCTCGGTTTCATTCAGAGGTGCTCGACTCTGGGAATGTCGATGTCGTCTGCGCGGCCGAGCACGCGGAAGAGCTAGCGGCCATCGACGAACGCTGGCGTGAGCGCACACCGGGCGGACTGCACACTCCGCCCGCCATGTGGGCAGAAGTGTTGGCCGACCGTGAGTCAGCACGTCATGGCGGCAGTCCGCTGTTCACGTTGCTCCATCCCGACGGATATGCGATGTACCGCGTGCACGCGGACACCGATTCCGTGGAGGTCACCCGGTTCGTCGCTGCCACCGCCGGCGCGCACCCCGCACTGTGGCGGGTGCTGCTCGGTTTGGACCTGATCGACACCATCGCCGTGCACACCCATCCAGCAGACCAGTTGCCGTACCTGCTCACCGATGCGCGGCACGTGGAAACCCTCAGTTCCCGAGACTCGCTGTGGTTGCGCATCATCGACATCCCCGCCGCGCTGCGGGCCCGCACCTACCAGGCCGATGTGTCTGCGGTGATGGACATTCGGGGTCCCGGGCTCGCCGAATCGCGGTTCACGGTGACCATTCGCGAGGGCAACGCTCACGTCGCACCGACCGACGATCCCCCTGACTTCTACACCGACCTATCGGTGCTGAGCAGCATCTACCTCGGGGCGCACCGGCCATCGGCCTTCGCATCAGCGAATCGGCTGCGCTGCAACGACGACCGCCTTCTCCGGCAGCTCGATCTGGCGTTCGCCAGCAACGTAGCCGCCCAGGTCGGCTACGACTTCTGATCCTGCAAGCGACCGAGACAAGATCCGAGCCGTCCAACTTCTCTAGAAAAGAGACGACGGTTCGCGGCCGGTTCACATGTACCACTCACCTAGAGTTGCTGAGAGCGGTACAGCTGGGCCACAGAGCCTGGTCGGTTGTTTCGAAAGGGCGCAGTCATGAGCCATGGCGGGTGCGAGTTGTCGATCGGGGCGAGACTTTTATGCACGATGGCGCTGTGGACCGCTTTCACACTGATGCCGGTCAATGTTGCGTTAGCAGCACCCGACGGCGGGGGCTGTGCGATACAGGACCCCGCACAAGACCCATCCTGCGTTGAGATCAACACCCAATTGCGAACGTATCCACCACCAACCGAGCGCAGAGACACCCGTCCAAGCGATGGGGTGGGCGTGTTGCGCCAGGCAACGATTGATTGATAAGCCCGGTGGGACCGCGCTTCACGGGGCGGCCACAGCCCGTACTCCAGTGCCGCGCAACGCCATTGAGACTTCGCGAAGTGTTCACTCCCGTTTCTTCAGAAACGAGGCACCAGCCGCCCTGGAATTGTTGACGCGCTTAAGGCGGCTCTCCGCGCGTCGACTAATGCGGTCGACGTCGGCGGGGTAGGTGTGCGACGGTCAGACGATGTCGTGGGAGACGCCAGATCAGTCCTGGCAATTCATGATCGGGGACGACCCACCGGGTGACCTTCCCGCCGAATGGGCGGCGGCCAGCCAGGCGGTCACCCGCGACCTTAACTGCCGCCGGTACGGCCGACCTATCACGCTGCGCAACGTGATGTGGAAGTTCCTGGCCGCCGACGGCTTCGTGTGCGTGGGGTTCGCACTGGCTGGTGACGCCGACGTCGGCGCCTACGAACGGTGTAAGAGCTATCGTCTGCACACCACGACAGCACAAGCGACGGTGTGGATGGCCGACGACATTCAAGAAGAACTCGGCGGCTATGAGTACGTGCAGTGGCCCATCGCAGGCAACCACATCCTGCGTGCCGAAATCATCGATGACCAGGCGTCGTGGATAAACCCAACTAACGACACGACCGTCTCCCTCATTGGCACACTGTGCGAGATGCCAGACAGCTGACCGCCACCACCGGGGCCGCCGCGTCGGACCGTCACGGCCGACAAGTGCGCGGTGCGGCTCGTCGATGCTATCGAACATCGCACGCGGCGTGTCGACGCTCCGAGATGGGTCGCGGCGGCACGCTGGCTCAAGCCTGCACTTTCCACCCCACTCGCGGAACGCACGTGAAACAAGACAGTCCCTAGTTCCCGATCTGGCGCCAAGCAAGATGTCGAGCAATCCCCGGCGACCCTCCTAAGAGCGATACCTGAGCGTCGATGGGCACTGGGCCGGCAGCAAATGCGCTGCCCGCCAATTAGCGCGGATGCGTCAGATTCGCTTCAAGGCCGACTGAGTCACGTGGCGGCTGATCCGCCTGAGCGCCCGGGTAGATCGGGATTGAGGATGTAGAGTCCCGAAATCGTTCGATCGTTACGGAAGGTGATTCGAGCAACGAAGTCACCAGCTTCGAAGGCCAGGGGCGTGTTGGTGATGGTGCGGTCACCTGAGCGGGCGACATCAGTGTCTCCGTGTCCTTGGTAGCTTCCGACCAACCCCGCGATCTGAGACCACGGCGCAGCAAGCTCCACCTCGCTCAACTCGGCGTGCATCGTGTCGTCGAAGCGAGCTCTGACCTCTGCCCACCGCGCACGTATGAGGTCATCAATGACCGTCAGGGCCAGCTCGACAGCCTCAGGCAGTGGAGCTTCTCCCGTTTGAGGATCAATCGGCTCGCTGTAATGGCCGATCTTCGCCCCTGGCTCCACCCGAGTGGTCGAGCGCCCGTGCAGGGCTCCTTTGATTGTGCCCCTGACCTCGAAGTCACCGCCCTGATTGTTGGCGTCACCCATGCACGCTCCGCGGAGTTTGGCCCTGCCGCCCGGCTCGATAACGAGTCCGCCCACCGTGCCAATGATGTTGGCGTAACCGCCGGACCCGACTGTGAGTGTGCCCTCGATGCCGCCAACCAGTGTGAGCTTTCCCCCGCTCGTCACGCGAACGTCGCCGTGAGTCGCGCCGACTCTGATGCGGACGCCTGAAATGACCGAGACCATAGCGCCGAAGGTACGGCGGCGAACATCGCGTGTCAATCTTTGATTGACATGTGACCTTACGTAAATCTAGTATTTACGTATGCCAAGTTTGCTAATGCTCACTGGGCAGCAGCTTCATCGTGAACTCGCCCAGATCCTCGCCGGCCCAGTTCTGAACAGCGGCGATGATCCGATCGAGGTGGTGCGCGCAGCCCGCCAGATCAGGGAGGGGGCTGAGACCCTGATGGGTGCAGCTGTGCAGCAGGCGCGAGAAGCGGGCCGGACATGGCAAGAAATTGGAGAAGTGCTTGGCGTCTCACGGCAGGCCGCTTTTCAGCGATACGGCAAGCCCATCGATCCTCAAACGGGAGAAGCTCTGAATACCAGCCCACTTCCGGAAGCCGTCGAGTTGGCCCGGGCAGTCATCGACGATCATGCTCACGGCCGGTGGGCTGATATCACCGAGCGTTTCGATGACACGATGCGCGCGCGTCTTACCGAGGAGGGGCTTGCCGAGGCGTGGGTCTACCTTGCCGGGTTGGCTGGGGCCTACGAAAGCCATGGCGATACTGATGTCGTGCGGACCGGCGACTTCACCGTCACCAATACGCCCTTGGCCTTTGAGGCCGGCGATTTCATCGCCCGCGTGGTCTTTCGCGATGACCGAACAATTGCCGGGCTGTTCATCCTCAGCCCCGAGGAAGCCAACAGCAATACCAGATCTATCTGCACGTAAATGCCAGGTGCACAAGCGAAGTAAAGACGACCGCCGAATTGAGCGCATCCTTGGGGCAGCGCCAGTGGCCCGAGCGCCGTTCTTGTGGCGACGACAGTTGCACACCCGAACTCAGGCGCACCGGGGTACACGCACCGGAATCAGCGGAACCATCGCGACAGTGCGATAGCCAGACCGTCGTCGGCGGCCGAGGGGCAGATCTCGTCGGCTATCGCCTGCACCGAAGCGGGAGAGTTGCCCATAGCCACGCCGTGAGCCGCCCAGATGAGCATCTCGATGTCGTTGACACCGTCACCGACAGCCAATGTCTCCGATGCAGCGACGCCCAACTGCACGCGCAGCCGCTCCAGCATCGCAGCCTTAGTCACCCCCGCGGCAGTCAGATCGGCTATTGGCTCATCGGTGTAGCAACAACACCGGACATTGAGAATCGCATTGTTGGACAACGCATCCGACAGTTCCGGGCCGCTGTGTCCGGGCCAGTGCACGGCCAGCCGGGTGGTTGACGCGGCCGCCAGCTCGTCGACCTCGACAAGTGTGACGGCGCCGTAGTGGGTGTCGGCGTCGTCAATGACACCCGTGGCCCACACCCCGACACCGGGGTCCTCGGCCACAAACACAGCGTCGGGCAGCCACCCGCGCAGGACTGCGATCGGCGCGGCCAGGGAAAACACGACCTGTTCGACGATGCGTCCGGTCGCGGCGTCGATGAGCACCGCTCCGTTGGAACAGACTGCGAATCCGGCGGAGATCTCGAGTTCACGCAGGAACGGCAGCGTCGCGGTGGACAACCTGCCGGTGCACAGCACCACGTGGGTGCCGGTTCGGGCGACAGCGCGCACGGCAGCCCGAACAGCCACGCTGATGCTCTGGTGTGCTCGACGATGTGAGTCCGATGCCGCGTGCAAGGTGCCGTCGATGTCGAGAACCACCATCTCCGGGCCCCGCGGCGAAGGTCACACACTCACCCCCCGATGTCACAACACAATGATGGCCCCAGGTCGCCGCATAGCTGCGCACGAATGAGACAAGATTTGATGGATCTCGAATCTTTAGAAAAAGACAAGACGGCGGGCTCCGGCAGTCATCGCTTATGAAGTTCTTAATTTTGTTATCGTGCGTCCATGGCGGATTCCACCGGATTACTTTCGTCCCACGTGGCGCTACCCGATGGGCGTCACGCGTGGGAATGCGCCGCTGAGACCGGGACGGATCTCGAGGCATTAGTCATGGCAGCGGCAGCCCAGGTTGCCCCCAATGCGACCTTGACGACGCTCGACCAGTACGCCCTCCTTCCACATACCGGCACCGACAGCTCGGTTGTGGTGTTACTGACCCGCCATGTCGGCGGCGCTGCGATAAGCGTGCATGTACGGGATGGCGACACCTTCACGTGGCTGGGCGAGGGACTAGTGACCCAAGGCAGCCGACCGGACATCACGGCACCGCGAGACGGACCTGACGTAAGCAGCGTCGCGCACGCCGGCAACGAACTACCGGTCATCCCGCCAGCTCCAACCGATCTGTTGGGACTCAACGACAACCGCCTCCCGGAGGGGCTAGCGGAGGTACTGAACCAGCAGGCTTTGGCCGAAACGCTCAATTCCAACGTCCCCCCGCGTGACGCGGCGGAGCGGATGACCTTCGCGACGTGGGCGATCGTAACCGGCACTTCGGCCGGCGGCATCTTCACCACCCTGCCCCAGCTCGACGACGACACCGTCACCAAGATCGCTCAGCGCCTCAGCGAACGCACCGAGGGCACTATCACCGACGACGACGTAAAAAGCAGTCCCACTATCGAAGCGCTCGCAACGGTGGTCCGCGAGTTCCTCGAAGCCGGTGAACTCGATGGATTCGTGCGCACCATCAGGGCAGCCAACTCCGACGATCAGGTACCGGTGTACGTCTTCCACGCCGCCGGCGGGTCCACCGTGGTCTACGAGCCGCTACTCAAGCGACTACCCGTGGCAACTCCAATGATCGGGTTCGAGCGAGTGGAAGGCACCATCCAGGAGCGCGCGGCGCAGTACGTACCAAAACTGCTGGCACTCAACAGCGGCAAGCCGTTCATCCTGGCCGGCTGGTCGCTAGGCGGTGCGCTGGCCTATGCATGCGCCATCGGGCTCCAACGCGCTGGTGCCGAAGTCAAGTTCGTCGCCATGATCGACACGGTCCATCCCGGCGAAGACATTCCTCAAACCCGGGAGGAGACTCGCGCCCGCTGGGACCGCTACGCCGGCTTCGCGGCTCGGACCTTTAACGTGCAGATCCCTGCCATCCCCTACGAGCACCTCGAAGAACTCGACGACGAAGGCCAGGTAACGTTCGTGTTGGACGCGGTGAAGCAAGCCGGTGTGCAGATCCCCGGCGGGATCCTCGAACACCAGCGCACCTCCTATCTAGACAATCGGGCACTAGAGACCGTCACCATCGAGCCCTACGATGGCCACGTCATCCTGTACATGGCCGACCGCTATCACGACGACGTCATCGAGTTCGAGCCTCGTTACGCCATCCGCCAATCCGACGGCGGTTGGGGCGAATTCGCCTCCCACCTAGAAATCGTGCCGATCGGCGGGGAACACATTCAGGCCATAGACGAGCCGTACATCAGCAAAGTCGGCACCCACATGAGCACGATGATCTCTGACCTCACCTGATTCGCGCCGACACGGGTCAACAGCTGAGGCAGGAAACGATCACTCCCGTTTCTCTACAAATGAGAATCCAACCGCGCTTGGATTTAGCATCGACCTTAGATATCTCTTATTTATCTTAGAGTTGTGTTAAGTTACGCGCAGGCCTGACACGGCCGACCCTCACTACATCCCGATCGGAGGTGGCTGAGATGGTCCTTGATGTCTTGCCGCCCGGCCCTCGACTCCCGGTCGCCGTTCAGACAGCGGCCTGGATATTTCGTCCGTGGGATTTTATGGAGCGATGCGCTGCTCGTTACGGTGACACGTTCACGTTACGGCTGGCTGGTGAGCGTCCGTGGGTGATGGTGTCGCATCCGGACGTGGTGAAGGAAGTCTTCACAGGGCCGCGGGAGCTGCTGCACGCCGGACAGGCGAACCGCATCCTGCGCCCGTTTGTCGGCGCGAACTCGGTACTGCTGCTCGACGGTGATGCCCACATGGAGCAGCGCCGCCTGCTCATGCCACCGTTTCGCGGTAGCCATCTGACGTCCTACACCGACACCATGACCGCCGTCGCCCAATCCGCGATCGCCGGTTGGCCGCGCGGTGAGCCGATCCGTCTACATCCGTTGATGCAGTCGTTGACCCTAGAGATCATCCTGCGCGTGGTGTTCGGACTGAATGAGGGTGCGCGCCTGGACCACTTGCGGGCCGAACTGGTGCGCACCCTCGCGGCTTCAGCAGGGGTGGCAGGCCAGATGCTGCTAGTGCTCGGTCCACGGAAAGTACGGGCTGCGTTGATCCGCAAGCTTTTCCGCAATGTCGACCGCCTTCTCTATGCCGAGATCGACGAGCGACGCCGGTGCGGCGATCTCGAGGAACGCAGCGACGTACTGTCGGTGCTGTTGCGGACCCGCCACGAAGATGGCCGACCCATGAGCAATGTCGAGATCCGCGACGAACTGATGACCCTGCTGTTGGCCGGGCACGATACGACGGCGACCGCACTGGCGTGGATGGTGGAACGCCTGGTCCGCCACCCCGACGATCAGGCTCGGCTCGTCGAGGAAATCCGCGCCGGTGACCACCAGTTCCGCGACGCAGTAATCAAGGAAACGCTGCGATTGCGGCCCGTACTGTCACTGGTCGCTCGGCGGCTGAAAGCGCCGCTCGAAATTGGCGGTGTCGAGTTGCCGGCCGGAGTGAACGTCGTCCCATCGATCTATCTGACGCACCGTCGGCCCGACCTCTACCCCAACCCCGAGCAGTTCCGGCCCCAGCGCTTTCTTGAGCACAATCCAGGGGCCAACACCTGGATTCCGTTTGGTGGCGGTGTTCGGCGCTGTCTAGGTGCTGCGTTCGCCGAGCACGAGATGCGCATTGTGCTCGGCACCCTGTTCGGCAGCTGCACGGTGGCTCCCATCAGCCAGCGTGCGGAGCCTATGAAACGGCGCGGTATCACCCACGTGCCCCGGCGCGGCGCCACAGTGACACTGCACTAAGGCCTTGAGCAGGGTGCCACGTCCATACATTGACGACCGCTTCGTCGTTCGCGACAGGAAACGATCACCCTCGTTTCTCTAGAACCGAGACGACAAGTTATCTCGGGCGCGGCGAACGGTATCCACCGGGAGTACAGCGCGATAATCACGGTTCGTGAGCCAAGAACCCTCGTCCAGCCTTGGGCCGCCTTCCAACCTGGCGGTCGGCATCGTCAAAGCGCTGCGGCCGAAGCAATGGATCAAGAACGTTCTGGTGGTGGCTGCACCACTGGCCACTCTCGGAGGCAACGTTCACTATGACTACCGCGATGTTTTCTACAAGGTGGGCATCGCGTTCGTGGCGTTCTGCTTGGCCGCATCCTCGATCTACCTGATCAACGATGCCCGCGATGTTGATGCCGACCGGCAACATCCCACCAAACGCTTCCGGCCTATCGCTGCCGGGGTGGTAGCGCCCGCTCTCGCCTACGCATTGGCCATCGGGCTCGGTGTCGCCTCATTGGCTATCTCAACGGTTACTGCCCCAGCGCTGGCGTTGGTGATAACTATCTATTTGGCAATTCAGCTCGGTTATTGCTTTGGCCTGAAACACCAAGCCGTGCTCGACATTTGCATCGTCTCCTCGGCCTACCTGATACGGGCGATCGCCGGCGGCGCGGCAACCAGCATTCCGTTGTCACAGTGGTTCTTGCTGGTGATGGCGTTCGCCTCGCTGTTCATGGTGGCAGGTAAGCGCTACGCAGAACTGCAGCTCGCCGACCGCACCGGCGCCAAGATCCGCAAATCCCTGGAGAGCTACACCAGCACCTACCTCCGATTCGTGTGGACCATGTCAGCCACCGCCGTCGTGGTGTTCTACGGGCTGTGGGCATTCGAACGAGACGGACACTCTGGGTCATGGTTTGCCGTCTCGATGATCCCGATTACGATCGCGGTCCTGCGCTACGCCGTCGACGTCGATGGCGGATTGGCCGGCGAGCCGGAAGACATCGTGTTCCACGACCGCGTCTTACAACTCCTGGGTGTCACCTGGATCGCGATCCTGAGCACCGCAATCGCCTTCGCCTGAGCGGCATACCGGAGACAGGAACTGATCACTCCCATTTCTCTACAAACGAGACTGCAACCGGAATGGGCTTGGTGGATCTGAGTTAGCGAGCCGCTCGGCGGCCTTACGCTGACGCGGCATGGCGTCCATGGGGGGTGGTGTTCCTTGACCAGTAGATCAGCGGAACTGCGACGGGAGGATGAGGCATGCTTTGTGGAAAAGTAGTGATGATCACCGGTGCGGCTCGCGGCATCGGCGCCAGTATGGCGCGGCTGCTGCACCAGCGTGGTGCACGGCTGGTGCTCGTTGACATCGACGAGCACGGCGTCCGCGCGCTCGCAGGTGAACTCGGAGACGACGTTGTCGTCTTTGCTGACGACGTCAACGATTTCGACACGATGCAGGCTGCCGCCGAGACCGCAGTGACCCGATTCGGCGCGATCGACGTGGTGGTTGCCAACGCGGGCGTCGAGCACTGGGCGCCTGTCCTAACAGTGGAGCCAGAGGCCTTTCGGCGCGTGATCGAGACCAACCTGATCGGTGTCTTCAACACGGTCCGCGCAGCCCTGCCATCGATCATTGCTCACCGGGGCTACGTCTTGGTGGTGGCGTCGACGTCGTCCTATACCGCTTTGCCCGGCATGGCGGCCTACGGCGCGAGTAAGGCCGGTGTCGAGCAATTCGCGAACGTCTTGCGGATCGAGGTCGCCCACCACGGCGTCGGCGTCGGCTCGGCGCACATGTCGTTGGTCGATACCCCCATGCTGCGCGAAACCCGTTCCAGCTCACCGGAGTTCACCACGCTGCTGGCAGCACTACCGCGACCGGCGCGCCGGACCGTCACCGCCGATAAGTGCGCCGCGCGGCTCGTCGATGCAATCGACAAGCGCAAGCGGCGCGTCGACGTGCCGAGATGGGTCGCCGCTGCACGCTGGCTCAAACCGGCCCTGTCGTCCCCACTGGGGGATCGCGCGCTGAGTAGACAGGTTGCACGAATCGAGGCGCTTAGCCCTGGGGGATGAGTTCAAGTCGTCGTGCTAGGTCGGAGATGAAGACGCCGTCGGGGTCGGCTTTAGCGCGGATGGTGCGCCATTCGTCGAGCTGGGGATACATCTGTGGGATGTGGTGGGCTTTGGCCCGGGAATCTTTGGCGAAGTAGATCCGGCCGCCGACGTCAAGCACTCGTTCGTCGAGACCGTCGAGGAATGCCCCGATGCCCGGTTTGATTGGGAAGTCGAGGCTGAGCATGAAACCCGGATGGGGCCACGATAGCGGCGCCCGGTTGCCCGGGCCCATGCGTTTGAACACGTTAAGGAACGAGGGGTGCCCGGAGTGGGCGATCGCTCGGATGATGTCGGCGAGCTGCTGTTCAGCACCGAAGGGGATCGAGAACTGGTACTGCAGGAAGCCTTCTTGTCCGTAGGCGCGGTTCCATTCCCCGAGCAGATCCAGCGGGTGATAGAACTGCGTCAGGTTCTGGATCGTGCCGCGGCCGTGTTTGGGATAGACGTGGTAGGCCGCTTCGGCGGCGATGCGGGAGGTGAACCCGTTGACCAGGCCGCTGGGGAAGATGTCGGGCACGGTGAAGAGTTGGGGTGCTTTGAGCTGCAATGGATTTCGTTGCAGCTTCGGTGGAAGTTCGTCGATTGTGGCCAACGACCCACGGGTAAATCCCGCCCGTCCCATCCGGCTACCGGTAGAGATTGTGTCGGGCACCGACATCGAATAGTCATAGCCCTCGTCAGAGCCGCCAGTAAGCAGTTCAATCGTCTCGTCGAGATTGCGAGTGCGGTCGTGGTCAGCGATGAAGTACGCCGTTTCCGTGCGCGTCATCCTGATCCGGGCGCGGAGCACGATGCCGGTCAATCCCATGCCGGCGACGGTGGCCCAGAACAGATTCGAATCAGCTCCCTCTGGGGTCAACGTGGTGATCATGCCGTCAGCGGTGAGCAGATCCATGGTCACGACGTGGTTGCCGAAGCTGCCGTGGGAGTGGTGGTTCTTGCCGTGGATGTCGGCGGCGATCGCGCCGCCCACGGTCACTTGCCGGGTCCCCGGCAGCACTGGAACCCACAAGCCATAGGGCAAAACCGCCCGGATCAAGGCATCCAGACTTACCCCGGCGTCGACGTCCACGATCGCCGTGTCAGCGTCGATGCTGTGGATGCGGTTCAGCGGGGTCATGTCGATAACCAGGCCGCCGCCGTTTTGCGCCGGGTCGCCGTAACTTCGTCCCAGGCCCCGCGCGATCACTCCGCGTGGCCCGGCGGACCGCACCGCCGCCGCGATGACCTCAATGTCCTTGGTGGACAGCACATCGGCCCGAGACCGGATTCGTCGGCCCCAGCCACTTAACATCCGGCTCGTCGTCCGGCCCTCTGATACTGCGCTCACGCTGATCAACAGTAAGCCGCGGACGGCCCAACCGGCGATCGCCCCACCAGGAGAGATTCGACGAACTGATCACTCCCGAATCTTTAGAACTAAGACGCGACGGATATCGCTGCGGTGGCGCCGCATCGGGTTCCGCCATACTGGCCCGGTGGAGGCTTCGGGTGCGCTGCGGTGGATCTGCTGTCGATCGAACTGCGCACGAGGGGGCGGCATCGGTCTATGAAGCAGATACTTATCGCCGCGGGCTTGGCCCTGGTGGTCGCGCTTCTGCTGACCCCGGTGTTGATACGTGTGTTCACCCGGTTGGGGTTAGGTCAGCCGATCCGTGACGAGGCTCCGGAGACCCATCAACGCAAGCGTGGCACGCCGACGATGGGCGGCCTCGCGATCGTCACCGCGATCTGGGCAAGCTACCTGGGCACGCACCTCGTCTCGCTAGCGCTCGGCGGTGAAGGCCCGTCGGCGTCGGGGCTGCTCGTCCTGGGCCTGGCCACTGCTCTAGGCGCCGTGGGGTTCATCGACGACTACCTCAAAGTGCGGCGCGCACGCAACCTGGGCTTGAACAAGCGGGCCAAGAGTGCCGGCCAACTCGTCGCGGCAATTGTCTTCGGCGTGCTAGCGCTGCAGTTCCGCAACGCCGACAGTCTCACTCCCGGCAGCGCGGGGCTGTCCTATGTCCGCGACATCGCCGCGTTCGCACTGCCGCCGGTGGTGTTCGTGCTGTTCTGCATCGTCGCTGTGTCGGCGTGGTCGAATGCCGTCAACCTCACCGATGGCCTGGATGGTCTGGCCGCAGGTGCTATGGCGATGGTGAGCGCCGTCTACGTGCTGATCACGTTCTGGCAGTTCCGAAACGCGTGTGCCGTCACCCCGGGAACTGGTTGCTATCACGTCCGGGACCCTCTCGATCTGGCGATGGTCGCCGCGGCGACAGCCGGCGCCTGCATCGGATTCCTGTGGTGGAATGCCGCCCCCCCTGCGTGTCAGGGTGAGTTGAGTCCACTGGTTCAGAGCAAATCGGCCTGACGCGGGGCGAGATTCGGATCGGTAGGCGATGACCAGCTCGATTGT
>NZ_JACKTY010000050.1:0-75117 GCF_025822605.1 Mycolicibacterium komossense
TGATCGACACGACGAACACGTGATCGACACGACGAACACGGGGTGGATACTTTTATCTGGCCAAAACTGGATACCTCGACTTGGCCACCAGTGGATACCTTTTCATGGCCACGGACAGGAGGCAGACGGCAAATTGGTCTTCGGACTACCCAAGGATTACGAACGCCGCTCTGTGCCGTTCTCTGACTTCTTAGGCGACGAACTCGCGGCGATGATGGAAGGGCAAGGCACCGGATGAACTCGTGTTCACCGCGCCCGCTGGGGGAGTTCTACGCGTCTCTACGTGGCGACCGAGGATCTTCGACAAGGCCCGCGACGGGATAGAGGATTTCCCCGCGATCACGCCACACGACCTACGGCACACCTGCGCATCGCTCGTGGTGTCCGAGGGCGGGAACGTCCTAGCCCTGGCGCGCATGCTGGGCCACGAGGACCCGAGTGTGACGCTCAAGACCTACGCAGATTTGTTCGATACCGATCTCGACGCGCTAGCCGATGTGCTCGGAACAGCGCGTACCAAGGCGCTCACTCAACCGTCATCGACCGACACCGACAGTGATCCGGCCGGGAAAAACGTACCGGGTACGCAGAAGGCCCCGGCCGGATAATCCGGTCAGGGCCTCTACTTGCACTTACGCGAGTCGGGGTGGCGGGATTCGAACCCACGACCTCTTCGTCCCGAACTCCACGTCCTGGGCGTTTGCAGATGCAAACTGCGTTGGTTGAAGTGAATAACTCCAGCTCAATACGTTGTTGGTGTTGGCTAGTAAGGGGGAGTCGTGAAAGTGCTGCGGGCCAACTGCGGGCGATTGGGTTGCTTCTGCCCGGCTTGTGACCCTGACGTGAATCGTGAGGCGGCGGGCAGAGCATTGCGATTGCCGACACCATTAGCGCTGTAGCCCTAACATGTTGCGGACCGGTCAAAGCGAACCAGGGGGAGCGATGGGGCCGACGATGCGAATCGCCATATGTTGAGGAGTGGGGCCTGGTCGTTGTGAGCGCAGATGGCGGACAGGCGCTCGAAGTGGGTGGTGATGATTTCGACCCATCAAACGTCGCGGCGGTGACTCCCGCAGTTCAGGCGATGCGGGAGATTATCGCGGCGGAGGTCGTGCACAAGGACTCTCTTCAGGCGCACGCCCTCACGGCCGAGTATGCAGAGGTTCACGGCCGTTACCTCGTATATGCCGGCGCCACATTCATCGATTGTCACGCGACAGACGAGGCCACCCCGGACCTGGCCGAGGACCGCTTCCACTACCTGCTGACCCGGATTGGCAACATGGTGAACCTGCTAGCTGACCGTGCTGGTGCTGATGAAGCGACCGTGTTGCTCGATGTCTTGTCATTTCTGGACCGGGCCTCCAAACACGTTGGCGAGCCCGGCGCGACGGCGCTCCGAGCCGCCCAGACTTGCCTTGTATCGCACTCCCTCGTCAGGCGTGGACGGACCCCCTGGGGCATCCAGCGGAGCCTCAATCGCACCGATATGCTTGTTGCTAATCGAGCTCTCGGCAATGTTCTGGTCATTGTCGCGTGCACCAGTGACCCTGAGTGTTGGGTCGACGTCGTTGCAGTGCTACTCCAAGAAGCCGGGCACATTCTGCGCGGGCAGGCCCGTGCTGCAGCCGTGAGTATCGAACACCTGGTCGAGCAATATTTTCTTGCGCTAGCTGCGCGCGAAGCTTGTGGCACCTAGCTAATCGGCGGCCCGGGAATCGCACTGGCGCTCTTGTCACGATTGACAGTAGTATCGTACGTACGATCTTAGATTGGAGTGATTATGCCTGCCACGTGCGCCCGGATATACCAAGCATCCGACCTCGCCGGTAGCGCCAGGAAGGAGTTCATTGCGGACGCCCTCCGTAACCGCGCGCGCCTACGGAGTACAGACGGCGACTCGCTCGTCATGCTTCGCGAAGCCCGCCTGGAACACGTAGCAGCGATCCGGGACTACGCCGTCGCGTACCTCACGCTCGACACCGCCATGAAGCGTGCACGGGGTGAGCGGCGCACCAGCGACTACGGCCCATGGGCGTTCATCAGCGTTTTCGATGACGACGACATCGACGAGTTCCTGCAAGAAATCAACGATGCGATCGTGCGTGCCGCTTCGGGAGAAGACCACTCAACTGTTGATGAGCTGATCCACCAGTGGCAAATGGGTGCACGCACACTGTCAGACCCCGTTGCGCGGGAGATCCTGTCAGGAACGACTGACACTTCCGACTGGCTTGAGGTTGAGGATCAGGACTGACCTAAGTTGTCCGACCCCAAACCGAAGGCCTACCGCCCGTTTGTCGCTGCCCGGTACCCGGCTGAGGGCCGGCCAACGGAGCGGCCAAAATGGCGCCTCCTCGTGCACCGGAAGCACGTCGATGAGTGGAACCGGATCTGCGAGGTGTGCGGGGAGAGCAACGCAACAGAGCTTTGGAGGCATCTATCGATGCAACCTGACCAACCGCCACAGCTGGGGACGGTCACTCCAATGAAAGGCGGTCATGTCGGTGCCAGCGGCGGGATGTCGCGTGTCTACCATTACGAAATCACCGGCGGTGCACGACTCGACTACCGATATAACGCCGAATACAAAACCGGTGCCGGAGGCGATGCCCACCAAGTGGTGCAAGTAGTCAGCATCGACCTTGGTGGACACTGAATATTGCTCCGAGGTTATCGGCGTCACGAAACCGCGAACCCCTCGAACAGTTCGTGTTTGATACGCATTATTAGTCCGCTAAGCCATTCGTGGCTGCTGGGCTAAGTGACAGCCACGGATTTATGGCCTACAACTGACAGATCGGCCCGCCAACGCAATCTCCACGTTGGCGGGCTTCGAAATCCAGGTATCGAACGTGCACCTCTGTGATAGGCAAAGTCCCTTCAAGCTGGGTAAATCATGGGCCGGGGGTTCTAGTGTCAGATGAGGTCGACAACGGCGGTAGACCGCCAAGGTTCTCCCAGCGTCACGGGTACACCGAGTACTCGACTGCGATACAGCATCGAAGCCTCGACGAGCGGACCCGGACAGACTTGTGGAACGTCATCGAATTGATGTTCCTAGACGGGAGCGGCCAGTTTGCGGCCCTGGTCGACGGTCAGAAGGTATGGACAAATTACCTCGGGAAGATATGGACCGGGTACTCCTCGCAGCGGTATCGGGATGCGTTGTGGCGCACAATTTTCGATGAAGAGTGGTACCGCGTTTGCGACTTGATCGAGGCGTTGGTGCAGATGACGAGTGGTGACTCTCAAGGCTTGTTTGTCGAGTTCGCGAACCGTCAACTGAAACTCAACAGGGCCGGTTGCCGAATCGTCGGCGAGTACGTCACCGAAATAACCGACGACGCCGAAATCACGTCCGTCGAGACGGCCATCGAGCAGTCATCCACCGAAGCCCGCACCCATCTGCGCAATGCCATTTCTCTACTGGCCAACCGCGACGATCCCAACTTCGGGAAGTCCATCAGCGAATCGATGGCCGCTGCGGAGGCAGCTGCCCGCGAGATGGTCGGAAACCCAAAAGCTCAACTCAACGAAGCGCTTAAGAAGATTTCGCGAGCCGAGACGCCTGGCGGGTTTCACCGGGCTCTGGTCGACGGATGGATCAGTCTGTACGGATTTGCAGGCGACGAAGGCGGCATCCGTCACGCAATTCGAGAAGGGTCCGTCACCCCATCACAGGAACTGGCGCAGTACTTCCTGGTCATCTGTTCGGCGTTCGTCAATTTCGTCACAACAACCATCGCCGAAGGACGCCGCGCTTGACCGGGAGTGGCGACCGGGCAGTTCACTGCCATTTCTTGGACGGATAGACCTTGTGTGAGTGGTCCCCACCAGAGCACAAAGAACTCGGTCCGATCGTCAGACAGCAGACCGTACAGCCGCACCAGGTTGCCGACGGCTACGCGGGCGATCTCCGTTGCGTCATCGAGCTCAAGTTCTTCGAGCCGGCGGCGGGATTCCTGCGTCGGCAGATCCTCGACCCGATAGACGACCCCCACTGACTCACCCGGCGTGAACACCTCACCGGCAGTCATCGTCTCCAGGCCCGACAGCCGTTCCAGAAGAGTCGTCAGAAGGTGCTGGTAGCGACAGTGCCGACTCGATCGGCGAGCCGTTTGTCGACCCACTCATGCAGGCCGGGGAGTGCGGCCGTGATCGCGTCGTATATGGGTTCGATTTGGTGGTTGTACTCGGGGTCTTCGATATCGAGGTCGTCCGGTGATTGTGGGTCGAACGAGCGCAGAAGCCTGAGCCGTTCAGCCGGTACGCCCAGCCGTGTGAGAGTGCCGACGTGATTCCCGGCCGCCGCGACGACCAGGTCGGCGCCGAGATGGTCGGCATTAAGTTTGGTCGCGCAGTGCCTTGTTGGGTAGCCGTGAGACAGCAGTAGGCGAGCGGTCGTCGTCTCGATTGCCCTGCCGATGCCCTTGGTGCCCCAGCGGGGATCGTCGAACGTGCCGGCGCTGGACACCCTGACCTGATCGGACAGGCCTCGCTCATGGATCTGGTGGGCGAAGATGTTCGCGGCCATGGGTGAGCGGACGAAGTTGTTGGTGCAGACGAACGTCACGTGCAGCGGTGGTACGAAATCTATGGCATTTTCACGGAGGAGCCCAACATCACCCCAGCGATAGTCCGGAGACGTTGTACGCGCGTCCCAGTCGGCCAGGGTGAACCGCGGCTCCGCAGCTTCGACAGGCACCCCATATCGGCACTGCAGCTCGATCTCCATAAAGCGGTCGGGCGGCCCGTCACAAACCCAAAGGCGTCTGATGGTCGCCTCTGAGCCTCTGATCTCATCGACATAGCGATCGAACGGATCCTTCTGAAACATTGGGCTTTTGACCTCGACGCGCCCCACGACGAGGCGGAGCTCAGAGCTGGGTTTGTAGACCTGTGGGATCAACTTTCCTTGGTATAGCAAGTCGAGTAGGTTTCTGCTGGCGTGGACCCCGCACCGACAATCCGTTTGGGGGACAACATGTTCAGCATCCATGGGGCAGAAAGCAACGTATCGCTGGTCCTCCCAAACATGCCCGTCATCAAGAGAACCTGCGTGCGCCCATCTGAACGGGGAAATGAGCTTGTGCTGACCATTGGTGGTCGCTGGCTGCAGCCACCAGTAGCGCCACGCCTCCACGTTCATGCTGTCCGCCCCAACACGGCGAGTAGTTTGTCCCCGGCGCTCTGATCATCCCATCGGGCAGCGATCACCGGCACGTCATACTTCCGACGAAGATCCTGAACCACGCGGCCGGCTATCGCAGGACTCACCATCAGCCCACGGATGGCGAATCCCGCGGCCCGACTGGGATGTTCATCACCCCATCCCCCGCGCAGCAGAGTGTGATCATCGCAGCTGGCGTTCCGATCGGGCATGGAGTGCCCGATCGGAACGCCAACCGAAACAACGATGCGCTGATGGAGGGAACGGTAAGAGTCTCGGATTGTCGAAGATCGAAAGAACGCGGTCTTGCTGACGACGTAATGCAGACCGCAGTCACACGACGCGACCGGAGGACTATTCCCGTGCGAGCAACAGGCAGAGAAATGCTGCCCGTCGTTGTTCATCGGACCCCACCCAAAGGTGGACCCGGGATCGAGGAGTCGAACTAAGGGCCAAAGTTTCCACGCCAGCATCGAATTAAACCTCCTTCTCCCCTGGGCCATCAATCCGATAGCCCAGCGCAGCCCTGAGGTCCGACTGCGGACCCACCCGGGGGACCTCCCAGGCAACCCCGACCACCGCCCCTCAGGGTCTTCGAAGCCATCGGCGATCACGACCTCCGTAAGGGGGGAAAGAAAAAAAATGGTCGGGGGGAGTAAGCGCCTATGCCCTGAGAGGCAAGCCGTGACCCCGCAGGGGGGGCATCCCCCTGGGGCACCTTTCGACCGGCCACGGTGGGCATAGGGGCTGCCTGTCTGTACGAAACTCGAATCGTTTTGGAGCTGGGGGTTTTGCACAGTGGCACCGGCCCCACCGGGAGCCCCCGCTCGGGACCGACCCATTCGCCGCTCGGGGCACCCCAGGGGGGAGCCCCCCGAGGCCCCCGCCGCCCCGCCCCTCAGGGCATAGGCATGGCGAGAGGGAGCGTCTTTCTTTTTTTTCTGGGGTGGGCGGCGGCGTGACGCAGGTACTTCTCTGGCAGTGCTAGCAGTTGGCCGTCGTGGAAGTCCTTGCCCTGAAAGGAGTGCTATGTAAGTGGGTTTGACGCCTGCCGCCGCTGGTCTGTTAGGTAGTGGCGGGTCGCCCGGTGTCTCGGATGCGTTGGAGCGCGGCCTCGAACTCGGCGTCGGTGAGGTCGGCGAGCCATGCGTCGAAGTTGAAGCGGATCAGCTCAGTGCGTGACATGCCGGTGGGCTTGATGACTTGGGCCATGCGGGTCGTCCTTACTTGGCTTAGGCGACGAACGATCGGGTGGATCGCTTGATGGGTAGTTCGACGTCGACGGTGATGCCGAGGGCGTTGAGTTGGTCCGCGCACTGTACGAACCAGTCGGTGGTGTCTGCGGTGATGAGCTGGTCGGCGAGGCGGCGTGCTTCGCCGATGACGTCGCCGTCTGGAAGCCACGGTTGGGCTTCGTCGGCGAGGGTGAGAAGCCAGTCGACGGGCCGGTATTGGTGCGGCCAGAGGCTCTGACGATTGACGTCCTCGGGGACGAATGGCATGGCGGTTGTGCTGAACCACGCCCGGATGGCTGCCGTGGTGTTGGTCGGGCCGTGGCTGGTGGCGCGCAGATGCTGCCAGTGGGGTTCGACTGCAAGGAAGCGGTGGGTCTGTCCGATCAGGGCGAAACCGGTGCCGGAGGTGATGTCGCGGTTCTGCATCACGGCGTACTTGCGGGCCTCGGCTCGCACTTCCTCGTACCTTTGGAGTAAGCCAGTGACGAGATCCCATCGGGCGGCGCCGTCTGGCTGGTGCAGTGCGGCTTCGGCATTGGCGGGGTGGTTAACCATGATGTCGCGGTGCGTGCGTACGTCGGCGTATAAGGCGCTGAGTTCGGTGCGTAGGTAGTCGAGGGCTTCGTCGGCGCCCGCGGCCTGGATGAGCGTGAGGTCGGCGCGAGCGCGCTCGGCGGCGTCTCGGACGAGCAGCGCGAAATGCCCGCGGGATTGGCCGGCGGCGCGTTCGGTGACGTAGGCGTTGCGTAGATCATCGAGGTTGGTTGCACCTGCATCAATTGCGGCCGTGATCTTGGTGGCGTAGGCGCGGTCCAGTTCTGTTAGCCACTCGCCTTGGTTGACGAGATCCGCGGTGAAGGGGATGAGGCGGCGATGCCGTTGGATGGCTTCGGGGTAGCCGGTGATGTGGGCTAGTACGCGCTCGGCCAGGTTCGTGGCCGGACGGGTGGTGTTGCGTGCCATCAGGACCACCGCCCCTGCGTCATCTGCTCGGCGCCTTCAACGGTGATGCTCTTGCCGTGTTGCTTGTTGTAGAGGGCAGCCCCCGCTGCCAGGCTGTCGGGTTCGCCTGGCGGGTCGCCGCTGCCGGGTGTGGCGGTGGCGCCGACTTCGCTGATGAGGGAGTCGCGTTCGGCGGCAGGTAGTTCGGTGATCCATTGTCGGATGATGTTGCGTAAGACGGGGTCGGTGTCGGGCATTTATGCGCTCCTTGCTTCGGCGTACTCTTCGACGGTGCGGCGGCTGAAAAGCCAGCGGCCGGTGAGGCTTTCGCCTTCGAGGTCGGCGGCGAGGCGGCGGACGTGTCTGCTGCTGCATCCGAGGATCGTGGCGGCTATTTCGGTGTCGATCAGGTCGTCGCGGTCCTGTTTCAATGGTGCTGCAGGAGAGTCGATTCGATGTCCGCCTGTGGACATGTAGGTGAATAGGTGGCGGACCCGATCAGGGATCGGCTGGCCGGCGCGTTGTCGGCGCACCACAGCTTCCATCGCTAAGTCCCGGAGCAGACGGGCCTGCCCTTCGTCAAAGTGCAATTACGACACCTCCTCGTTGCGCGAAGCGATGCGCCACATGGACCGAGGCCCGGTGTTGGTCGACTCGATCACGGGGTCGGTGGATTTGAGGCGGGCACCTTTTAGGGCATCTCGGGTATGGCCTTCTGCGATGCCTGCGGCGTATACCTGGCTAACTGCGACCCACCCGTCTGGCCCTGCGTGGTCGCCGATGTAGGCCTGGATGAACGACAGGGCGTTCCTCTTCGGCGCGGGGCGTTCGGAGTCGTGCGACCTGCGAGTATCCAGATCAGTGACAGTACCTGCGGGTTCAGGGCTGAACTTTGGGTTCAGCCCATTTGACCTGCGATTATCGGCCCTGAACTCGGGTTCAGGGCTGAACTCCGATATCGACTCGAAATGCACACCGCCCTGCGTGACTTCGATCCGCCGAACCAGACCTTCAGACTCCAGCTCAGCTACCGCCGCTTCGAGCAGCTGCCGGTATTCCTGCTTGCCCATCCGGGCACGAAGTTCTCCGCGGGCAATGCGACCACCGGACAGCACCTTGACCACCCGCCGCTTCACGACATCGAGGCGGCGTTGGTCAACGAACTCTTCGCCCACGGCGCGGGACAGCGCCCGATCACGAACCTTCGCCCTGGCAGCCTGGCGGGCTTGCTCGACGATCCAGTCCCGCGTGCCGTCGGATACCCGCATCACTGTCTCGGACAGCTGCCAGTCGAGCTCTGAGACCACTGACCGGTGGTGCATGATCGCGATCACCGCCGCGACCTTGCAGCGCGTCAGCAGGGCGTGACCGTCCAGCGCTTCGGCCGTGCCGCGCTGGCGGGCCAGGTGGGCTTCGATGACCGTCTGCGCGATCTCGTCGGGGCCGTAGCCGATCTCGACGACACCGTTATCGCCGGCCCACATGGGCAGCGCAATGTCCAGCGGATCCGGGTCGGTCGCCCGGACTGCCGGCATGTCGGGGTCGGTGGTGGGGAACCACAGGAACCGCTGCGGTGTACCGCCGCTGGCGTCGCCGAAGATGACGTCGCAGTGCCCGGGTTGGGCGCCGACCGATAGGCAGCACCGGTAGGAGTGCGCCGGGATGATGCGGGTGGTGGCGTCACTGGCGTTCGACTGTCCGAGGAGTTCACCCATGGCCATGGACTTCAGCTGCGCCAGCAGGATTGATCCTTGCCGGGACGCAATGCCAGCCAGGGTGTCGATCTCGGGCACCGAAAAGATGGCAGCGGTGATCGGTGCGACGCCTTCTTTCTTCGGGGGTACGAACGTGGCGGCGATACCTTCACCGGAGCCGATGGGGCGTTCGATGATCGGGGCCGGCCAAGCGAGGCGGGCCACCTTGTCGGAAACGCCTTTACCGCCACCGGATGCGGACACGAACGCGCACAGCAGGTTGAGTGAGGCGCGGCCGCCGATGAGCCCGGGGAGTTGCACGTGAGGGCCGACGCTGGCGGCGACACGGAGCAGGACTGCACCGAAAACGGCCCATGGTGCGGCGTATCGGGCTCGTGCCCATTGGTAGATGAGGGTGAGTTGGTCGGTGGCGGCGAAGAAGTCTTCGTTGACTTCGGTGGTGGTGGTGGTGGTGGTGGTCAAGCTGATCTCCTGATGTAGGACTTCCCGCGGTTGGCGAGGAATCGGTGGTCGTCGCTGATCCACTTGGCGGCCTGCGAGACATCTCGCGATGCCTCTCCCAGCTGCTCTTGCACGGTGTCGTGGGCGAGTGCTTCGCGGACGCCGCCGAGGACCAGGGCGAGCAGCTTTCGAGCGTCGTCGTCGGACATGCCGCACCAACTCGGAGTGCCGGGGATTGGCAGGTTGTCCAGCACGACATCGTGATTGGTGGCGTATCGCTCTGCAAAGGTGAAGGTGGTGTACCAACTCACCTGGCGGGAGGGGGGAGTGCCCCCGCCAGGCTGGGCGGGGGACTCCTCGTCGGAACTTCGGAATTCCGAAGTTGGTTCGGCGGTCAATGGACACCTCCGTGCCGCGAGCACTTCGGCCCGATGCGGAGTGCTACTGATGCCGGGTCGGTGAGCCATGAGCCACAGACTTTGCAGCGCACCGCAATACGCTGCTCTTCGTCTTCAGGCTTCAGTTCCTCGGCGGAGGCGGTCATTGGTTCGAGTCCTCAGACTTAACCGCATCGCTGCGCTGGTTGATCGCCTCGAACGCTTCGATGAGCGCGTCGACGACACGTAGACCTATCTTCTTCGGATACCCGCCCTCCTGATCGGCGAGAAGATCCGCCAGGAACTGAGTCAGTTTCCCGGAGAGGACGTCTCGACGTTGAGCTAACAGTTCGAGGTGCCAGACCCGTAGGCAGTCAACGCAATCCAGTTCGGTCCACCACAAACCGGTCTCGGAGTCCTCGTACTCCTGGTCACGCACCTGGGCGGGTTTGATCTGACGGTCGTCTTGGCGCCGCTCGTCCCTGCCTTTCGATGCCGGGCCCGAGGGGTCACGGTCCACGGGTATTTGCTCACCGCAAAGTGCCTTCACGGTGGGCCGCCCCGCGTCCCACGCGGCTTGAGCGTCGGATCCGTAGCGGAAGTGATTCAGTTCCGGGTTGCGGGGGAAGCCTTGCCGGAACTTGGTGGCCACCTCGTCGAACTGCTGCTGATTCTTGAAGTGCCCGTGGCTGTTTCCGGTGGCGACTCTCTGCATCATCTCGGCGTGATCACGCCAGTTGTCTCCCTCGGGGAGCAGCAGCGCGTGGGTCGTAATCCGGCCGCACTCCTCACACTTGAGGTCGCCGGTTTCACGATGCCAGTCGAGGTCGATCGGCTTGGACAGCCAGTAGTTTTCGGCCCGGTGGTTACGTGGGCGCCGGCATTCCCGGACTGAACCGCAGGTGCAGCAGAGCGCCTTCATGAACGATGTGCTCACAACTGCACCGCCGTCCACTGCTCGGCGACCTGTGCCCCAGCGAGGAGCAGTGCTGCTAGCTCTCGCGCCTGGGCGACGGACAGGCCAGCACGAGCGTCGACGTCGATGTCAATCGCTCCGAGAGAACCGTCGCGGCGCTGCTCGGCGATGACGGTAACCGCGGGGCAGCGCAGAAGATCCGGGCTCGTAGCGACATGGCCGATCTGGTTGTAGACGTCGCGGACTCCGGTGGCCGTCCAGAGGCCTGGGGTGCCGCCAGTCGGGACCGGCAACTCCATGACGGTGATTTGTGGTTTCATTGTGTTAGAACTCCTCATTTGCGTGGTGGTGGTTCGAATCGCCCTCGGCGGTGTTGGCGCACCGTCCGGGGGCATTTTTTGTCGGACGTAGATCTTCGGTCTGGTCGTCGTCGACGATCCCGATATCCGCGAACTGCTCCTGCGGGTAGATCCGCATCAGGCGGCACCGCCGCGCCTGGTCGCCTGCTCCTGATCGGCGATCCAGCGCTCAACCTCACTGCGGCGGTAGACAACACGGCCTCGCCGGCCCTGTGGACCAAGGGTGAACGACGCCGGTCCCTCGTTGTTGTGGCGCCAGTAACGCATCGTCCCTGGATTGAGTGCGGGGTATTGCTCGCACACCTGGGTCGTGGTGAGTAGGTCGTCCGATCGGTCCATGGGCATCTCCTTCGTGGTGTGGTTCAGTAACGTCATGACTGAACCACAACGGGAGCAACGTTGTCAACGGTGATCCACACGTGTCACGATGGTCAACGTGGCGAAACTGAGCACGACGCACGGAGGCGGCGATTACACGAAGATCGGACCCGGACTGGCGATCGTGGTGCCATTCACCGGAACAATCGACCTGGATTCAGGCGACGCGTTCGGCGCGGAGGTAGCCCAGGTGGTCATGGACATCGACCTGGTTGAGGGGATACTTCAACCGACCAGAGTCGAGGTCATTGGTCGAGGTGGGCATCCTGTAACGGGCACAACGCTGCGTCAAGTACCGGTAAAAGGAATGGCATCCCACCTCATCCAAAATGCGATCGCAGCGCGCGAGGATATCGGTGGCGGCACCAAAGTTACCCATGGTCGCCGCAGTCCGATCGAGCTGGACGAGCAAGAAAAAGCCCGCTTGCGCACCCAAGGCCCGGTCGAAGAGTCACTGCGCGCCGTCGCGAACTTCTATGAGTTCGGTCGAGTCACCGGATATCCGCCAGCCAAGTTCGTTGAAGACAATCTCGAAATGCCGCGCACCACAGCATCGAAATGGATTCGCAGAGCACGA
This sequence comes from Mycolicibacterium komossense, assembly GCF_025822605.1. Lineage (GTDB taxonomy): Bacteria > Actinomycetota > Actinomycetes > Mycobacteriales > Mycobacteriaceae > Mycobacterium > Mycobacterium komossense. Next base: position 12,114 of record NZ_JACKTY010000050.1, read on the forward strand.
GAGGCAGGGCTTTTGGATGCCCCAGACACGTAACCGCCGCGCTGGCGTCGAGGACCGGTGGGCGGATCTGACGAAGCCGCGCCAGGACCGCAACGCTGATGGAACACCGATGCTCAGCGCCGACGGTGAGCCTGTTATGACAAGTCGACCTGTCAAGTACGGCAAGGGATCTCGCTGGCGCGCACGCTACGTCGATAGCAGGGGAATCGAACACGAAAAGCTGTTCGCCCGCAAGGCCGACGCGAACGCGTGGATCGAGAACATCACGTCCACCATCGTCACCGGAACATACGTCGCACCGAACGCCGGAATGGTGCCAGTCGGTGTGATTCACGAACAGTGGTTGAAAAATCAAGCGCACGTGAAGGATTCAACCAAGGCTGCGCGAGCCTCAGCGTGGTCTGTCCATGTCCGAGATCGCTGGCAGGACATCGCTGTAGCTGAAGTGCAAACCTCCGAGATTCGAGCGTGGGTCACCGAGCTATCCGAAGGTGGGGCTGCGGCCGCGACGATTGAGAACGCGCTCGGTGTGCTACGGATGGTTCTCGCTGTCGCCGTTGAAGATAAGCGGCTGCCGGCCAATCCGTGCGACAAAGTGAAGGCGCCGCGACGGGAACACTCGATACGGGCCTACCTGACCCATCAGCAGGTCGCCGAGCTGGCTGACGCGATGACCCGAGACGGCCTGGTCGTGCGGTTCCTCGCGTACACGGGCCTGCGATACGGCGAGATGGCCGCGTTGAAAGTCCAGAACTTCGACATGCTGCGTCGGCGGGTGAACATCAGGGAATCGGTGACTGAGGTCGTCGGGAAGCTCACCTGGTCGACCCCGAAAACTCACGAACGGCGATCAGTGCCTTTTCCGCGATTCCTCGCCGAAGATTTGGCCGTCCAGATGCAGGGCAAGCGGCGCACCGATCTGGTTTTCACGGCGCCGGCCGGCGGGGTGCTACGGATCAACACCTTCCGAACCCGCGTGTTCGGCCCGGCGGTCGACAAACTGCAGGGTCTAGACGACGACGGTCAACCAACCACCGACTGGCCGCGCCCCACTATGCACGACCTCCGGCACACTGCGGCGTCGCTGGCGATCAGCGCGGGGGCCAATGTGAAGGCGGTCCAGACGATGTTGGGGCACAAGTCAGCGGCTATGACACTGGACACCTACGCAGACCTGTTCCCTGATGATCTCGACGCCGTCGCGGATGCTTTTGATGCGGCAGTCGCCGCGCTGCCGAAAACTGCTGCGGGCCAACTGCGGGCCACTGGCGGTCCAGACTCGTAACAGCAAGAAGCCCCGACCATGTCGACCGTGGTCAGGGCCTTCTCACTCTGTCGGGGTGGCGGGATTCGAACCCACGACCTCTTCGTCCCGAACGAAGCACGCTACCAAGCTGCGCCACACCCCGCGTGAAGCTCCGTCAGCCTATCGCACCGCCCCGCCCGGAAGCCAAACGCGTATCCCGGCCACCTGTTGGGTAGGCAACACGCGGTACCGGGATGGATCTGGCGTGTCGGTGACGTTGTGGAGGTAGGCGATTAATTAGCATTTCATGAGGAAATGGAGACGACTATGACTGCTTTGGGAGCCACCCTGTACGTAGGGCTGTTCGCCCTGGCCGCGCTCTGGCTGTTTCTGACGGCTGAGGGCCCCGTCGGCGCCGAGAAGGGCACTGCAGGTCAAGGCCAGCGACAGGACTTTTCGAACTCGACGAATCGGTCAACCGATTCAGCGGGATCGATACCCATGCTGGCCAGCCAGTCGTCGTCGAAGTAGGTATCGGTGTAGCGGTCGCCGCTGTCGGCGAGCAGCGTGACCACCGAACCGCATCGGCCTTCGGCCACCATCTCCGTCAGCAATTCGAACGCGCCGCAGATATTCGTGCCCGTCGACGGACCCACCTTGCGGCCCAGTACCCGGCTGATGTGCCGCGCTGCCGCCACCGACGCCGCATCGGGCACCGAGATCATCCGATCGACCACACCAGGCAGGAACGATGGTTCCACCCGGGGGCGACCAATCCCTTCGATGCGTGACGAGGCCCCTGTGACCACGTCTTTACCCTGGACATAGGACGGGTAGAACGCGGAATTCTCCGGGTCCACCACGCACAGTCGTGTGCTGTGTCGGCGATATCGGATGTAGCGGCCCACAGTGGCGCTGGTGCCGCCCGTGCCCGCGCCCACCACGATCCACTCCGGTATCGGATGTTCTTCGTCGCGCATCTGCTGATAGATCGACTCGGCGATGTTGTTGTTTCCCCGCCAGTCGGTGGCACGTTCGGCGTTGGTGAACTGGTCCAGGTAATGGCCGCCGGTCTCGGTCGCCAGCCGTTCGGCTTCGGCGTAGACCAAGCTGGACTTTTCGACGAAATGGCAGCGTCCGCCCTGCGCCTCGATGAGGGCCACCTTGGAGGGGCTGGTGGATGACGGCATCACCGCGATGAATGGAAGCCCGAGCAGAGCAGCGAAATACGCCTCGGACACGGCGGTCGATCCTGATGAGGCCTCCACCACCGTGGTGGTCTCGTCAATCCAGCCGTTACACAATGCGTAGAGGAACAGGGACCGGGCCAACCGGTGCTTGAGACTTCCGGTGATGTGGGTCGTCTCGTCTTTGAGATAGAGCGCAACGCCACAGTCGCCCACCCATGACGCGGGAAGTGGGTAGCGAAGAAGGTGCGTGTCTGCGCTACGCCTGGAATCAGCCTCGATCAACCGGACGGCGTTATCGGCCCAGGCCCGTGAGCGACTGCGGTCCGTGGCCGCGGTCACCGCACCGCGGCCGTGGGGGACGAATGGCTGCGTCGGCGATCCCCTGCGTCCGGTCCGCCGATCGGGGCGGCGACGAGCGTCAGCAGGGTGGCCTCCGGACGGCAGCAGAACCGCATCGGGGCGAACGGCGACGTGCCGATACCCGCGGACACGTAGAGGCCCATATCGGCACCCCACCGCGACGGCCCCTTCACCCGAGACCGGTCCAGGCCGCAGTTGGTCACCAGGGCGCCGTAGAACGGCACGCACAGCTGACCGCCGTGCGTGTGACCGGCCATCACCAGCTGGTAGCCGTCGGCAGCGAACCGATCCAGCACCCGGGGTTCGGGGGAATGCGTCAGCCCGAGCCGAAGGTTCGCCGCCGGACTGGCCGGTCCCGCGATCGTGTCGTAGCGGTCGCGATCGATATGCGGATCGTCGACGCCGGCCGCGGCGATCGTCAGGCCGCCGACCTCGAACTCCCGCCGGGTGTGCGTCATGTCCAGCCAGCCGCGTTCGGTGAACGCCGCCCGGAGGTCCTGCCACGGCAGCGGCTCGCCGTGGATGCGGGCCTCAGGCTTGATCAGATAGTTGGCCGGGTTCTTCATCCGTGGCCCGAAGTAGTCGTTGCTGCCGAACACGAAGACGCCGGGTACCGACAGCAGGTCTCCGAGGGCCTGCACGACGGCAGGTACGGCCTTGGGATGCGACAGGTTGTCGCCACTGTTGACCACCAGGTCCGGTTCCCAGCTCGCCAGCTCCCGGATCCACGCCTGTTTGTGGCGCTGGTTGGGGCGCATGTGCAGGTCGCTGATGTGCAGCACCCGCAACGGCGTCGAGCCTGGGCTGAGCACCGGCATCGTCACCTCGCGCATCACGAACGCATTGCGCTCGATGATCGAGGCGTAGCCGATCCCGGCGATGGCAGAGCCGAGGGTGACTGCGGCGGCGCTTTTCAGAACAGGCAATGCGGCAGGCATGTGCAAAAGCCTACTGCGCCCTTCCGCCATCCAGCGCGCCTCACCCGTCCGGCGCTGCGTGACTACGGCGGCGGAGGAGGTGGCGGTGGCGGCGGCAACAGCACCGGCACTGTGATGGGGGGCAGGCCGGGGATCTCGACGACCGTCTGACCGAACTCCGGCGGAGCGCCGTCGATCGGCGGCAACCCGACGGGCGGCGGCGGTGGTGCCGGGGGGATCCCGTTGCTGATCTGAATGGTGATGATCGATCCCGGCACCGTCTGCCCGTTCGGGGAGGTGCCGACGACGGTGCCGAACGCGGAACCGCTGTTCACCGGATTGGCCTGGTCGGCGACCTGGAATCCGGCATCCTTCAGGCGCTGTCGGGCGGCGTTCTGGTCCAGCCCGGCGACGCTGGGCACCCGCGAACCGGGCGCGCCGTCGACATAGCGCGGATCGGTCGGCGGCAGGCTGACATCGCCCCAGTTGTTGGCGATCGGCGTCATCGCCGTGTACCAGGTTCGGGCCGGCTCGTTACCGCCGAACAGGTTGCCGTCTCCGCACTGGCGCAGCGGGAACGAGCAGAGCTCGCCCGGGGTGGTGGAGTCGTCGTAGATGTAGTTGGCGGCCGCATAGTGGTTGGTGAAACCGAGGAAGCCGGAGGATCGGTGCGCCTCGGTGGTCCCGGTCTTACCCGAAACCGGCAGATTCCAGCCGACCGAACCGGCCGCGCCGGCTGACGTACCCGAGCCGGTGTCGTCCTTGCTCAGCGCGTTGGCCAAGGTGTTCGCCAATCCCTGCGGAACCACCTGCTGGCAGGTCTCGGTGGTCACCGCGACCTCGTTGCCGTTGCGGTCGTAGACCTTGTCGATCGGGTTGGGCGGGCACCAGGTGCCGCCGGAGGCCAAAGTGGCAGCCACATTGGACAGCTCGAGGGCATTGACGGCGAGCGGGCCCAGCGTGAACGAGCCGAGATTCTGCCGTTTGACGAAATCGGCCAGGCTTTCGTTGTTGTCGGGGTCGTACGACCGCGCCGTCCCCGGCTGCGCGTAGGAGCGCAGGCCCAGTTTGACGGCCATATCGACCGTGCGCTGCACGCCCACCTGGGAAATCAATTTGGCGAAAGCGGTATTGGGCGACGTTGCTAGGGCGTCGGTGACGCTCATCGTGCCGCGATAGTTACCGGCGTTCTGTACACACCAGGTTTCCTTCGGGCAGCCCTTCGCGCCGCCACTGCCGAGGCCTTTCGCCTCGAACCGGGCCGGCACGTCGAGCGTCGCGTTGATGCCCATCCCCATGTCCAGCGCGGCGGCGGTGGTGAAGATCTTGAAGATCGACCCGGCGCCGTCGCCGACGAGGGAGAACGGTTGCGGTTGCATGGTCTCGCCGGCGTCGAGATTCAGGCCGTAAGTGCGGTTGCTGACCATCGCCATCACCGGGTGCGATTCCTTGCCGGGGGCGATGATGCTCATCACGCTGGCGACGCCGGAGAGGTCCGGGGCGGCGATGCTGTCCACCGCCGCCTTGGTCGAATTCTGCACGTCGGGGTCCAGGGTGGTCTTGATCAGGTAGCCGCCCTTGGCCAGTTGGTCCTTACTGATGCCGGCTCGCGCCAGATACTCCTGAACGTAGTCGCAGAAGAAGGCGCGGTCGCCGGCGGCGATACAGCCCCGTGGCAACTCGTTGGGCTGCGGGAGGATGCCGAGGGGCTGTTCCTTGGCCGCCCGCAGTGCGTCAGCATCTTGCGGGATGTTCTCGATCATGGTGTCCAGCACGACATTTCGTCGCTCCAGAGCGCCATCGGGGTTGGTATACGGGTTCAGGGTGCTCGTCGACTGGACCATGCCGGCCAGCAGCGCTGCCTGCTGCCAGTTCAGGTCGGTCGCGTTGATCCCGAAATAGGTCTGCGCCGCGTCCTGTACGCCAAAAGCGTTGTTGCCGAACGACACCAGATTGAGGTATCGGGTGAGGATCTCGGGTTTGGTGAAGGTCTTGTCGAGCGTCAGCGCCATCCGGATCTCGCGCAGCTTGCGCGCCGGGGTGGTTTCGATGGCCGCCCGCTTCTCGGCGTCGGTCTGGGCGATGACGAGTAATTGATAGTTCTTGACGTACTGCTGCTCGAGCGTGGAACCGCCGCGGGTCTGCGCATCGCCTGAGGCGTAGCCGGCCAGACCAGTCAGCGTGCCTTTCCAGTCGACACCGTTGTGTTCGGCAAACCGTTTGTCCTCGATCGAGACGATTGCCAGTTTCATCGTGTCGGCGATTTTGTCGCTCGGCACCTCGAAGCGGCGTTGCGAATACAGCCACGCGATCGTGTTGCCTTTGGCGTCGACCATCGTCGACACCGCGGGGACCTGACCTTCGACCAGCTGGGCCGAACCGTTGGCCACGACGTCCGAGGCTCGGTTGGAGACCAACCCGATCCCGCCGACCATCGGAAACAGGAATGCCGCCACAAGAACACTGGCGAGCAGGCAGCACCACGCCATCTTGATGACGGTGACTGCGACCGGGGGGCGGTCTGACATGCCCTACAGAGTAACTATGCCGTCTGCACGTCCATCGCCCATGCGGCTACGCAAAGAACTGACTGAGAACAACCTGGTAGCAGGCTGAGGAGCGCTTCACACGGTTTTTCGGGATTGACGGCACGGCCGTCCCAAAAAAGTGGGCCGGAGACTGTTGCGCAAACGACACCTGACCACCTAACTTAGACAGACAGTGCGACACAGGTAACAAAGACCTGCGCAATGTGGCGTAGATCGCATAGGCGTTCTACACCCGTGGACAGTGCCACCGGAAGGTGGCTTGAGCGAAGGGGAGCGCTGATGTCCGGTTCTCAGCCCGCACCGCGCAGAACGACCGCAGTGATGACTCAGAGTGCTGTGCAGAGTGCCGAAGCCGAGGCGCGAATCGCGTGGGTATCCCAAGCCAGATGCCGCGGTGCCGACCCGGATGAACTGTTCGTCCGCGGAGCCGCCCAGCGCAAGGCCGCGGTGATCTGCCGGCACTGCCCGGTGATCGCCGAATGCGGTGCCGACGCCCTGGACAACCGCGTCGAGTTCGGAGTCTGGGGTGGGATGACCGAACGTCAGCGTCGGGCGCTGCTCAAACAGCACCCCGATGTGGTGTCGTGGTCGGACTTCTTTTCTGCCCAACGCAAGCACCGCAGCGCTGGCTAACTTTTAGCCGAAGTAATCTGATCGGCGATGGCCCGCAGCGCGTCAAGATCAGACACGTCGAACGGCAGTGACGGCACACCGACGATGGCCACCGATGGGTTGGCGCCGGTGAAGCGTGACAGCAGCCGCACCTCACGCTTCGCCGTCAGTGCCCGATCGGCATGAACCCGCAGGACAGCCGCAGGTAGTGACTGTGGGTCCGTCGCTTCGAGAGCTTCGGCGCCGTCGACCGCGCGTTCCACCGACAACATGCACAAAGTTGGGTGGGTGCGGTTCAGGATCAGGCCCGCCAGCGGCATGCTCTCCTGCGATAACCGGTCGATGAAGAATGACGCCTCCCGCAGCGCGTCCGGCTCGGCGGCGGAGACCACGACGAACTGAGTACCGCGGCGCTTGAGCAACTCGTACGTCCGGTCGGCCTTCTCCCGGAACCCGCCGAACGTCGAATCCAACGACTGGACGAACGCCGAGGCGTCGGAGAGCATCTGGGAGCCCAGGATCGTCGACAGAGCCTTCATGGCCAGGCCGACCGCACCGGTGAGTAATTTGCCGATACCTCGACCGGGTGCCAACAGCAACCGCCACAGCCGGCCATCCATAAAACTGCCGAGCCGTTTGGGTGCGTCCAAGAAATCCAACGCATTGCGCGACGGTGGGGTGTCCACGACCACCAGGTCCCAGCGATCCTGGGCAAGTAGCTGGCCGAGTTTCTCCATAGCCATGTACTCCTGCGTTCCCGCCAAGGAGGTGGCCACGGTTTGATAGAACTGATTATCCAAAATCGCTTGTGCGCGTTCAGTTCCCGAGTATTCGGTGACCATCTCGTCGAACGTCCGGCGCATGTCGAGCATCATCGCGTGTAATTCGCCGGTCACCTCGGGGGCCAGCGGAACCCGTTGCGGTGTATTGCCGAGATCCTTGATCCCCAGGGCTTGGGCGAGGCGCCGCGCCGGGTCGATCGTCAACACCACCACCGTGCGGCCGTATTCCGCGGCACGCAATGCCATCGCGGCGGCCGTGGTGGTCTTGCCGACGCCACCTGCGCCACAACACACCACCACCCGGTTGGTGCGGTCGGCCAGGATGGACGCCATATCGAGCGTCTGCGGTGTCGTGCTCATGGCTACCTGACTCCTTGCTGGGCGAGCGCTTCCGCAAGCTCGTAAAGGCTGCCGAGATCGATCCCGTCGTTGATGGCGGGCAGTTCGAGCCGGGGTACCTTGATCTCGTCGAGCTGTTCTGCGCTCTCGGCGCGGGCGCGAACCCGCGTGGCATGCTCGATGGTCTCGGTCAGCAGGCCCGCGAATTCGTTGTCGGGCAAGGTGATTCCGGCCTGGGTCAGCCCGGCCCGGACGGCATCGGCGTCGATGTCGCCTTCGGCCGCCTTGGCCAGGTCGTCGGGCGGCAGGAACAGGGGGATGTTCCGGTTGACGATGACACTGCCGATCGGTAGGCCCAGTCCCTGGAGTTCTTCGATCGCCTCGACCGTCTCCTGAATCGGTAGCGCCTCGAGCAGAGTTACCAGGTGGATGGCGGTCTGCTCCGAATGCAGGAGTTTGACCACACCCTCGCTCTGCGAGTGGACCGGGCCACCCTTGGCCAGGTCGGCGACGGCTTTGGTGACGTCGAGGAACCGGGAGATGCGCCCGGTGGGTGGGGAATCGACCACGACCGCGTCGTAAACCGGGCTCTTGGCCCCCTTGTTCGTGCGGACCACCGACTCCTTGATCTTGCCGGTGAGTAGCACGTCGCGCAGCCCCGGCGCGATCGTCGTGGCGAACTCGATGGCCCCGACCCGCCGCATGGCGCGGCCGGCGATACCGAGGTTGTAGAACATGTCGATGTATTCGAGGAACGCCGCCTCGGTGTCGATGGCCAGCGCGTTGACTTGACCGCCACGTTCGGCAGTCGCGATCTTGACCTCTTCATAGGGCAGCGGCGGGACGTCGAAGAGCTGGGCAATGCCTTGGCGCCCTTCGACTTCCACCAAAAGGACCTTGCGTCCGCCGGCGGCCAGCGTCAGCGCGAGAGCCGCCGCGACAGTCGATTTGCCGGTGCCGCCCTTACCCGTGACGAAATGCAGCCGGGCCTTCGCCAAGCGGGAGGGCCAGCCGACATTCATCCCGCCGTTGGGTGTGGTCGCCATGTGTGCATGCTAACCGTGCGGCCCGCAAGGTTAAGCTCTGCCCATGAGCGAGCTGACCACGTGGGAATACGCCACGGTCCCACTTCTGACCCATGCGACCAAGCAAATCCTCGATCAGTGGGGTGCCGATGGCTGGGAACTGGTGACCGTGTTGCAGGGCCCGACCGGAGAGCAGCACGTCGCGTACCTGAAGCGACCCAAATGACCGTCTCGGCCCGCCTGACCGAGCTCGGTATCGAGCTACCGCCCGTCGTCAAGCCGGTGGCCGCCTACATCCCTGCCGTGCGGACCGGCAATCTCGTCTACACCTCAGGGCAGCTCCCGATGGTGGACGGCGCCCTGCCGGCCACCGGCAAGGTGGGCGCCGAAGTCAGTGCGGAGGACGCCAAGGAGTTCGCCCGCACGTGTGCCCTCAACGCGTTGGCGGCCGTGGATTCGGTGGTCGGCATCGACGCGGTGACCCGCGTCGTGAAGGTCGTCGGATTCGTGGCCTCCGCCCCGGGCTTCGGTGGGCAGCCAGGGGTGATCAACGGGGCTTCGGAGCTTTTCGGCGAGGTGTTCGGGGACGCAGGCGCCCACGCCCGATCCGCGGTCGGGGTTTCCGAGCTGCCGCTCAACGCACCGGTGGAAGTCGAGCTGATCGTCGAGGTGCAGTGACGCCACCCAGCGTCCCGACCCACCCGGCGTACGGCCTGCTCCGACCGGTCACCGAGACCGCATCGGTGCTGCTCTGCGACAACCCGGGCGTCATGACACTCGAGGGCACCAACACCTGGGTGCTGCGGGGGCCTGGCAGCGACGAGATCGTCATCGTCGACCCTGGCCCCGACGACGAGGCGCATATCGACCGGCTGGCGGCTCTGGGGCGCGTCAGCCTGGTGCTGATCAGCCATAAGCACGGCGATCACACCGATGGGATCGACATGCTGGTCGAGCGCACCGGTGCGGTGGTGCGCTCGGTGGGCAGTGGCTTCCTCCGCGGCCTGGGCGGACCACTGACCGACGGCGAGGTGATCGACGCGGCAGGACTGCGGATCACCGTGCTGGCCACCCCGGGGCATACCGCTGACTCGGTGTCGTTCCTGCTCGACGACGCGGTGTTGACCGCGGACACGGTGCTGGGCCGCGGAACCACCGTCATCGACAACGAAGACGGCAGCCTGCGTGACTATCTGGAGTCGCTGCGGCGCCTGCACGGACTCCGTGGCCGCACGGTGCTGCCCGGGCACGGCCCCGACCTTGCCGATCTGGAATCGGTCACCGCGATGTATCTCGCGCATCGCGAAGAGCGACTCAACCAGGTGCGTGACGCGCTGCGCGAGCTGGGGGAAGATGCCGCGGCCCGCACAGTTGTCGAGCACGTCTACACCGACGTCGACGAGAAGCTCTGGGACGCCGCCGAGAAATCGGTGCAGGCGCAGCTGGACTACCTGCGGGCCGAGTGATTACGGCGTGCCCATAACCGGTCAGCGGTCGTGAGCACGCCGAAATCGCAGAGTTAGCGAGCCCGCCTTGCGAGTCGCTCACTGTCGCTGATCAGCACGCTCTTACCCTCGAGCCGGATCCAGCCGCGGTGGGCGAAGTCGGCCAGCGCCTTGTTCACGGTCTCGCGGGACGCGCCGACGAGCTGCGCAATCTCTTCCTGGGTGAGGTCGTGCGTGACTCGCAGAGCCCCACCCTCCTGTGTGCCGAAGCGCTGGGCCAGTTGCAGCAGCTGCTTGGCGACGCGTCCGGGCACATCGGTGAAGATGAGGTCGGCAAGGTTGTTGTTGGTGCGGCGTAACCGACGGGCCAGCACACGCAGCAGCTGCTCGGCGATCTCGGGCCGATCGGCGATCCAGGCGCGTAACGCCTCCCGGTCCATCGATACGGCGCGGACCTCGGTGATGGTGGTCGCGCTGGAGGTGCGCGGCCCGGGATCGAAGATCGACAGCTCACCGAACATGTCCGACGGCCCCATGATGGTCAGCAGGTTCTCGCGACCATCCGGGGACTTGCGGCCGATTTTGACCTTCCCGGAAATGATGATGTACAGCCGGTCACCTGGCTCGCCTTCGGCGAATACCGTGTGCCCCCTGGGGAAGTCGACCGGTTGTAGCTGTTTCGTTAGCGCGGAAACCGCGCTGGGTTCGACTCCCTGGAAGATTCCGGCCCTCGCCAGGATCTCGTCCACGTTGCCCCTCTTACTTCTCAGATGATGTGTACGCGCTGACCAGCCTCTATATGGCTAGCGTGACAAGTGTAGAGGTACGCAGATCAACGACAGGCCAACGCTACACACGATTTGCGTGCGGAGTCTCCCGAAACTCCGGATTGGCGTTGGCGTGAGCAAAACGGCGGGTCGGCAAACCGGGTTCGCCGTCGATAGTGCCGCGCACCGTCCGAAACGCAGTACGCAGCGGCGGAACCACCGGGAAATCGTGATCTGACCGGCGGGAAATGGCACGCTGGGGGAGCTCTGGCCTGGGTGCGGCGGCGTCGATCAGCTTGGTCAATTGCTTCGCCGATTCGACGGAATCGTCGGTGATTCCTGCCTCGAGTCGTTGCAACCCGAAGGTCGCCAACATCAGCAACCCGGGGACGCACGCTGCCAGCAACCAGGACACAAGGGAAGTAAACACGGGGAAGGTCTCAGCGGGATCACAAATTGTCACCGGTCCGAACCGGCGCCGATCTGCGATCGGTCCGTCTTCGGCTCGTCTTGTCGGGGCCCATCAGTACCCTGACAGGGTGGCAGTGGCAAAGGTGGCGAGACAGCCCCTCTCCCGCAAATGGGAGCGGGAGACGCAGCTCGGTCTGACCCGTCGGGCGCGGCGGATGAATCGCACCCTCGCGCAGGCATTTCCGCACGTCTACTGCGAGCTCGATTTCACCACGCCGCTCGAGTTGACGGTGGCCACCATCCTGTCCGCTCAGAGCACGGACAAACGGGTCAACCTGACCACGCCCGCACTGTTCAAGCGCTATCGCAGCGCGGTCGACTACGCGACCGCCGACCGCGTCGAACTCGAGGAACTGATCCGCCCCACCGGCTTCTACCGGAACAAGGCCACTTCGCTGATCGGGCTTGGGCAGGCACTCGTGGACCGGTTCGGGGGTGAGGTGCCGAAGACGATGGACGAACTCGTCACGCTGCCCGGGGTCGGGCGGAAGACCGCCAACGTCGTGCTGGGCAATGCCTTTGACATCCCCGGTATCACCGTCGACACCCACTTCGGCCGGCTGGTGCGCCGTTGGGGATGGACCACCGAGGAAGACCCGGTCAAGGTCGAGAAGATCGTCGGTGAGCTGATCGAACGCAGCGAGTGGACGCTACTGAGTCACCGCGTGATCTTTCACGGCCGCCGGGTGTGTCACGCCAGGAAGCCCGCCTGCGGAGTCTGCGTGCTCGCCAAAGACTGCCCGTCGTTCGGCACCGGCCCCACCGATCCGCTGCTCGCCGCCCCACTGGTGAAAGGTCCCGAAACCGATCACCTGCTGGCCCTGGCCGGCCTGTAAAACCTCCCGCAGCGCAGATGAGCACGTCGACCCGGTGGACGATCGTTGTCGTGTCGGTGATCGCCGTGTTGGTCGCCGCGCTGCTCAATCAGCTCGGCGACGATTCGGTGCCCCGGCCGGGAGCGCCGACGGTGGCTGACCGCCAACACCGTGATGCCGACACCGTCGAAGCACTGGCCGGGCCTCGGCGCAGCGCCGATCTGGCGCCGTGCCCGGTCGGCGGGGAGAACCCCGGCCCGCCGAAGCTGCGCGGTGTCGTCGTGGAATGCGCGGCCGACGGCGCCACCGTGGACGTCGCACGTGCCCTGGCCGGGCGCCCCGTCGTACTAAACCTGTGGGCCTATTGGTGTGGGCCCTGCGCGCAGGAATTGCCGGCAATGGCCGAATATCAACGCCGGGTCGGCCCGGGCGTCCTGGTCGTGACGGTGCACCAGGACGAGAACGAGACGGCCGCGCTACTGCGGCTGGCCGAGCTCGGCGTCCACCTGCCGACGTTCCAGGACGGTCGCCGCAGCATCGCCGCCGCGCTCGGTGTACCCAACGTGATGCCCGCAACCGTGGTGCTGCGCGCGGACGGTACCGTGTCCCAGATCCTGCCGCACGCCTTCGCCACCGCCGACGAAATCGCTGCCGCGGTCGGAGGCGATCTTGAATGAGAGGGGTGTGGCCTTGAGCGCTGGGGACACCTCCCGCTCGCGGGAGACTGTTCCGCTCACGCCGGATACCGGTCCGGCCTGGCTGCAACCCCTCGTCGACAACATCGACAACGTTCCCGGCGCGTACCGGCGCCGGGTGCCCGCCGACGTGTTGGCGATGATCACCGCCGCCAACGCGCAGGCCACCCTGGTCGGCGCGAAGCGCGACGCCGCCGTCCTCGTGTTGTTCTGCGGTCCGCGGACCGGTGTCGTCAGCGGCGCACCGCCCGACGACGCGGATCTGCTGGTCACCGTCCGGGCCTCCACGCTGCGCCACCACGCCGGGCAGGCGGCCTTCCCCGGTGGCGCCGCCGACCCCGGTGATGATGGTCCGGTGGCTACGGCACTGCGGGAAGCGCGTGAGGAGACCGGTATCGACACCGACCGGCTCCAGGTTCTGGCCACGCTGGACAAGATGTTCATTCCGCCCTCGGGTTTCCACGTCGTCCCCGTGTTGGCCTATTCGCCCGACCCGGGTCCGGTGCAGGTCGTCGACGAGGCCGAGACGGCGGTCGTCGCGCGGGTGCCGTTGCGTGCCTTCATCAACCCGGACAACCGGCTGATGGTGTTCCGCAGCGAGAACACCAGCCGCTTCGCCGGTCCGGCGTTTCTGCTCAACGAGATGCTCGTGTGGGGTTTCACCGGGCAGGTCATTTCCGCGATGCTCGACGTCGCCGGCTGGAACGAGCCCTGGGATACCACGAACATCGTCGAACTCGACGATGCGATGGCCCTGGTGGGCTCGGATGGGAACCGACGATGACACCGTCGCAATGGCTCGATATCGGCGTGGTCGCGATCGCCTTCGTGGCCGCCATCTCCGGTTGGCGCTCCGGTGCGCTCGGCTCGGTGATGTCGTTCGTCGGCGTGATTCTCGGCGCGGTGGCCGGGGTACTGCTGGCTCCGCACATCGTGGGCCATGTCGACGGTCCGCGGGCCAAACTGTTCGCCACCTTGTTCCTGATCTTGGCGCTGGTGGTGATCGGTGAGATCGCCGGCGTGGTGCTCGGACGGGCGGTCCGCGGGGCCATCCACTCGCGCGGAGTGCGGACAGTCGATTCGCTGATCGGCGTCGTGCTGCAGATGGTGGTCGTGCTGGTTGCGGCGTGGCTTTTGGGCAGCGTGCTGACATCCTCGGATCAGCCGAATCTCGCCTCGGCTGTACGGGGTTCGAAGGTGCTCGCGCAGGTCGAAGGTGTGGCCCCCGACTGGTTGCGCGCCATTCCCAAGAAGCTCAAGGGCGTCGTCGACACCTCTGGGCTACCCGAAGTCCTGCAGCCGTTCGGTCGAACGCCGATCGCCGCTGTCGACGTACCCGATGCCGCCCTGGCGACCAGCCCCATCGTCGCGTCCGTGCAGCCCAGTGTGGTGAAGATCCGCGGTGTCGCACCCGGCTGCCAGAAGGTCTTGGAAGGCACCGGCTTCGTTGTCGCACCCAATCGCGTCATGTCGAACGCGCATGTGGTGGCCGGCTCTGACACCGTCACCATCGAATCCGCCGGGCAGACCTACGACGCCACAGTCATCTCCTATGACCCCAACGAAGACATCTCCTTGCTGGACGTGCCGAACCTGCCCGCCCCGGCGCTACCGTTCGCCGACAGGCCCGCGGCCACCGGAACGGACGCTCTGGTCCTCGGCTATCCCGGCGGCGGTGACTTCGCCGCCACACCTGCCCGGATCAGGGAGACCATCGAGCTCAACGGCCCGGATATCTACCGCACGACCACGGTTAACCGCGAGGTTTATACCATCAGAGGCACTGTGCGGCAGGGCAATTCGGGTGGGCCGCTGATCAACCGGGCCGGTCAGGTGCTTGGTGTGGTATTCGGTGCCGCTGTCGACGACACCGACACCGGGTTCGTGCTGACCGCCAGCGAGGTCTCCCGTCAGCTGGCTAAGGTCAACGACACTCAGAAGGTGCCCACCGGGGCCTGCGTTTCCTGACGAGGCCGCTACGCCTGCCGCGCCGGACCCGACGCGCCGTAGACGTGGGTCAGGAACCGGGTCAGGTGTTCGTTGACTTCGTCCGGAGCTTCTTCGTGGCCGTAATGCCCTGCGCCGGAAAGAGATACGAACCTGCCGTGCGGTGCGTAGCGCAGCGTCTTCTCCACGGGGTCGGCGAGTACGTACGGGTCAGCATCTCCGCGCATGTGCAGCAACGGTATCCCGACCTGCCGGTTCATCGACCGCATGAACCGGTGGCCCTCGCTGCGGAACTGGCTGCGCACCGCCCACCGCTGGTATTCCAGGGCGCAGTGCGCCGCGCCGGGGATCTGAATCGCTTGCCGAAGGTAGCCGATCGTCTCCGAAAAGTCCTCGGAAACCGGCCACTTACCGACGGTGCGATCGCGGATCATGGCCTCCAGCTCGTCGGCGCCGTGGCGGGTCAGCACGCGTTCGGGCCACATCGGCAGCTGGTAGCTCAACAACGACGGCAGCAAGGCGCGGCTCTGGTCGCGCCGGGTCAGAACGGCCCGCCGCAGCGCCGCCGGGTGTGGTGAGCTGACCAGGGCGACGGCCCGGACCAAGCGTGGGTGCAGTACCGACGTCGCCCAGCACACCAGACCGCCGTCGGCGTGCCCGACCAGAGTCGCCGAGGAATGCCCGAGCGCACGCACCAGTCCTGCGGTGTCCCCGGCCAGCGTCCAGCCGTCGTAGCCGCGGGGTGGCTTGTCGCTGCCGCCGTAACCGCGCAGATCCACCGCCACCACCCGTGCGTTCCGCAGCCCGCGCAGCTGATGGCGCCAGGACCACCAGAACGAACCGAAACCGTGCAGCAGGATGACCAGCGGGCGTGCGGTGGCCGGTTCCCGGCCCGCGGCGCCCGTCTCGGGCTCCGCCTCGACCACGTGGAACCGAATGCCGTTGGCGTGGACGTCGAGATGACGCCACGGCCCGGCGATGCGGGTGATCGACGGGTCGGGTGGGGCCATTACCAACCTGAGGGATCAGTGGGTGCCGGCGCTTTGCCAGGCACCACGGGTTCGGCCGCCCTCGCCGCACCCTGGCCGGTGAAGGCGGCCTTGGTCTCCTTGACCGACTCGATCGTCTTCCGTGGACCTCGGATGCGTCGCACCTTCAGATAGCCCAGCAGTGCCAGCGCGGCGGTGGTCAGCACCATCACCGCGAACACGATCAGGAACGCCACCCATCGCCAGAGCCAGGTGTCGAGTAGCTCTGCGACGAAGAAAAAGAAGAAGAACGTCGAGTAGAACAGCACCACCAGGGCGAGGATGAAATAGACGCTGCCAGTCAGGCCCTTTTTCACATCGCGGGTGATCTCCGCGCGTGCGAGTTCGACCTCGGCCCGGACCAGGGTGGACATCTGTGCTGTGGCGTCTTTGACCAGCTCACCGATCGACGGGTCGGCCGAAGCCGCATGCGGGTCCACCAGCGGGATCGAGGTCACGGTGGCAGGGATGCCATTCTTGCGATCGCCATTGCTCACGGACGGAGTCCTCCCGGCAGGTCAAAGTCATCGGCTGTCGTCGGGTTCATGGTGCCATGCCGCACAGGGGAGGGACGAGTCCGGCCGATCGGAGGGCCTGGGCCACGGTGAAGCAGATGTTGCTGGTGTGGTGCCGCTAGACTCGGCCGCAGCTATGACGCGGTCGGGGCGTTTGATGCAACCAATCGGACCGACCCCGAAAAGGAGGACGCCGTGCGACACCGCTGGCGCGGGATGGTCGCGGGCCTGACGGTGGCGCTGGGCGCCGTGTCGCTCGTTACTGCAGGAGCTGCCGCCGCTGACCCGGTAACGCTGGGTGGCGGCTCGGGCATCGTGGTCAACGGCGACGCCTACTGCACGCTGACCACCATCGGCAAGGACAACCGCGGCGACCTGATCGGCTTCACCTCTGCCCACTGTGGCGGTCCCGGTGCCGTGGTGGCAGCAGAGGGCGCCGAAGCAGCGGGTCCCGTCGGCACCATGGTCGCCGGCAACGATGCGCTGGACTATGCGGTGATCCGTTTCGATCCGGCCAAGGTGATACCTACCAACAACGTCGACGGTTTCGTGATCGATGGGCTGGGGCCGGACCCGCGGACCGGTGACATCGAGTGCAAACAGGGCCGCACCACGGGCAATTCGTGCGGGGTGACCTGGGGGCCGGGTCAGGACCCAGGCACCTTCATCAGCCAGGTCTGCGGTGCGCCTGGTGATTCCGGCGCCCCACTCACGGTCAACAACAAGCTCGTCGGCATGCTGCATGGCGCCTTTACCGACGACCTGCCGACGTGCGTGCTCAAGTACATCCCGTTGCACACCCCCGCGGTCACGATGTCGTTCAACACCCAGCTGGCCGACATCACTGCGAAGGACCGCCCGGGAACGGGTTTCGTTCCCTTTGGGGCCGTCGCGTAGCCTCGCGACCAGACGCAAAAGCCCCCAATTCCGCGCGGAAATGGGGGCTTTTGCGTCTGCTCGGCGAGCTACTTCGACGCGCGGATCGCCTCGAACACGCTGGGGTCCAACAGGGTTGAGGTGTCTCCGAGCTCACGACCTTCGGCGACATCACGCAGCAGCCGCCGCATGATCTTGCCGCTTCGCGTCTTGGGCAGCTCAGGTACGACGTGGATCTCACGGGGCCGGGCGATCGGCGAGATTTCGGTGGCGACCTGTTTGCGTAGTTCGTTGACCATGTCATCGCGATCTTCGTCGGCGAAGCGGGCCTTGAGGATGACGAACGCACAGATGGCCTGCCCGGTGGTGTCGTCACTGGCGCCGACGACGGCGGCCTCGGCGACTCCGGAGTGGCCGACCAGGGCGGATTCGACCTCTGCGGTCGAGATGCGGTGCCCCGACACGTTCATCACGTCGTCGATGCGGCCCAGTACCCAGATCTCACCGTCGCTGCCGTAGCGGGCGCCGTCACCGGCGAAGTACCAGCCCTGCTCGGCGAACCGCGACCAGTAGGTCTCCTTGAACCGGTCCGGGTCGCCCCAGATTCCGCGCAGCATCGACGGCCACGGCTTGTCGAGTACCAGGTAGCCGCTGACCTGTTCACCGTGCCCGGTGCCGGGTTCGAGTTGGTTTCCGTCGTCGTCGACGATCTTGGCCGAGATGCCCGGCAGCGGGGTCATCGCCGATCCTGGTTTGGTATCGGTGACGCCCGGCAGTGGCGAGATCATGATCGAGCCCGTCTCGGTCTGCCACCAGGTGTCGACGATCGGGGTGCTGTCGGCGCCGAACACGGTGCGGTACCAGCGCCACGCCTCTGGGTTGATCGGCTCGCCGACCGATCCCAGCAGCCGAAGGCTGGACAGGTCGTGCTCGGCGGGGATCTGGCGGCCGAGCTTCATGAACGTGCGGATCAGCGTTGGAGCCGTGTAATAGATTGTGACACCGTACTTTTCGATGATCTCGAAATGCCGGTGCTCGGTCGGCGAGGCCGGCGTGCCTTCGTAGACCACCTGGGTGGCGCCGTTGGACAGCGGCCCGTAGACGAGGTAGGTGTGCCCGGTGACCCAACCGATGTCGGCGGTGCACCAGTAGACATCGGTCTCGGGTTTGATGTCGAAGACGTTGTAGTGGGTGTACGACGTCTGCGTGAGATACCCGCCCGAGGTGTGGACGATGCCCTTGGGTTTCCCGGTGGTGCCCGAGGTGTAGAGCAGAAACAGCGGATGCTCGGCGTCGAACGCCGCCGGAGTGTGGTCTTCCGACGCGGCGTCGACGACATCGTGCCACCACACGTCGCGACCGTCCGACCACTCGATGTCGATACCCGTGCGGCGCACCACAACTACGTGTTCGACGGTCCCTTGGCCGGCAACAGCTTCGTCGACGGCGGTCTTCAGCGAAACCGCCTTGCCTCGGCGGTACTGCCCGTCGGTGGTGATCACCAGTTTCGCTTCGGCGTCGTCGATGCGGGCGCGTAGCGCCGAGGCGGAGTAGCCGGCGAAGACCACCGAATGCATGACGCCCAGCCGCGCGCAGGCCAGCATCGCGACGATCGCCTCGGGCACCATCGGCATGTAGATCGCGACCCGATCACCGGAGACCAGGCCCAGCTCGGTCAGGGCGTTGGCAGCCCTGGACACCTCGTCCTTGAGTTCGGCGTAGGTGATGGTGCGGGCATCGTCGACGGGTTCGCCCACCCAGTGGATGGCCACTCGATCGCCGTTGCCGGCTTCGACGTGCCGGTCGACGCAGTTGTACGACACATTGAGCTTGCCGTCGGCGAACCACTTCGCAAACGGTGCCTCCGACCAGTCCAACACCTCGGTGAACGGAGTCGCCCACGACAGCCGGTTGGCCTGCTCTGCCCAGAACGCCAGACGATCGGCTTCCGCTGTGCGGTACAGCTCTTCGGTTGCGTTGGCATTCTCGGCGAACTCCGCCGACGGCGGATAGGCTGACGAGACTTCGGTGTTCGTATCGGACATGCTTGTGAGCGTAGTCACCCAACGTTGCATAGACGTTGGCAACTCACAGTGGACGCTGCGGGGCGGCGCGTGTGGTGCGCCGAACGGTAGTCGATCACGGGGTCAGCGGTTCCACAGGACTCGATCGTGAAGGGCCGACCCCGTCGAGCCGGTAGGGTGACCGGCCGTGACCGCTGACCCGCTGGCCCCGCTGTTGAACCTGCCCGGGGTTGCCGATGCGGCCGAGCACGCCCGCGATGCGCTGGCCAAGGCCCACCGGCACCGGGCCAACCTGCGTGGCTGGCCGATCACTGCCGCGGAGGCGTCCTTGCGCGCGGCCCGGGCCTCGGCCGTCCTCGACGGTGGCGCCCTGCAGCTTGACGAGAATACGGCCAGCGATCCGGTGTTTGCCGGCGCCCTGCGCGTCGCCCAGGCACTTGAGGGAGGCGGCACCAGCCTGATCGGCGTGTGGCAGCGGGCGCCGCTGCAGGCACTGGCACGGCTGCACATGCTGGCTGCCGCAGACCTCGTCGACGATGAGGCCCAGTTGGGTCGCCCCCGTGCGGTCCCGGAGATCCACGCCCGTCTCGACCTGCTGGTCCGGCTGATCACCGGCCCGACGACGGTGCCCGCCACCGTGTTGTCCGCGGTGGCGCACGGCGAGCTTCTGACGCTCGCCCCGTTCGGCAGTGCCGACGGTGTGGTGGCCCGCGGCGTGGCGCGGTTGGTGACGATCGCCAGCGGCCTCGATCCGCATGGACTCGGGGTGCCGGAGGTGCTCTGGATGCGCCGTGGAGCCGAGTACCGCACTGCCGCGGAAGGGTTCGCCGCCGGGACGGAGCAGGGCCTGACGGACTGGTTGCTGATGTCGTGTCGCGCGCTGCAGGCCGGGGCCAGGGAAGCCGAGTCTATCGCCAACGCGAAGGATCAGGCCGGCAAGAAGTAGCGCGGTCAAACACCCGGACAGCATGAAGCGGGCGGCGTGCCGAACGTATTCGGCGCGCCGCCCGTTAGCACGGAACTCCGGTTACCATGCGTGCGACGGTGGGCTGCGTGGGTCGGCCTCGGCGATCTTGCGAAGCTTCTCGGCTCTTTCCCCGCCCAAGGGGACTCGGTAGTCGATTCGCTTATCGCAATTACGCAGGCCCGCAACACTTCTGCCATTATCGCGGCTGTGGCTCCGCGTGGGTGCCGGGATCCGTGCTGGGTTGCCGGGTTAGGGGAGGTCGAGCCTTCTCTTCCGAGTCGACCTTGGCCCTACCAAGCTTCCGTGCTTCCTTTGTACTCCGTGACCCCGGTCACATCAAGGCCTTGTTCGAAGAAGATGGCCGGCGACCCCGGATTGTTATTTCGCCGTGTCTCACACCGTGAATCGGCGCAGCAACGAGTACGTCAGCGCGCCTGCGGCCAACGCACTGATCCCGACGGCGGCGGTGGTAGCCAGCGCGGCGCTGGAGGGGGCGGTGGGCAACCGGTCGCGCAGCGACACGGGTTTGTTGAACGTCACCACCGGCCAGTCTCGACTGGCCGCCTCGCGGCGCAACCCGCGGTCCGGGTTGACGGCGGTGGGATGACCGACGGCTTCCAGCATCGGCAGGTCGGTGATCGAGTCCGAATATGCGTAGCAATGTTCGAGCGAATAGCCCTCGCGCGCAGCAAGTTCGAGGATCGCGTGCACCTTGCCTTCGCCGTAGCAGTAGAACTCGACCTCTCCGGTGTATTTCCCGTCCTCGACGACCATGCGGGTGGCCATCGCATGGGTGGCCCCCAGTGCCCGCGCAATCGGGGCGACGATCTCTTCGCCGGAGGCCGAGACCACGACGACGTCGCGGCCGCACAGTTTGTGGTCGGCGATCAGATCGGCGGCCTCGGCGAAGACCAGCGGGTCGACGATCTCATGCAGTGTTTCGCCGACGATCGACTTCACCTGCTCGACATCCCAGCCCGTGCACATCGCGGTGACATAGGACCGCATTCGGTTCATCTGATCGTGGTCGGCACCCGACATGAGAAAGAGGAACTGGGCGTAGCTGGATTTGAGTACGGCGCGCCGATTGAGCAGACCCTGGTCGAAGAAGGGTTTGCTGAAGGCGAGTGTGCTGGATTTGGCGATGACGGTCTTGTCCAGATCGAAGAACGCTGCGGTCCGCGCCGGGGCGCCGTGGGTGCCGCGACTTTGCGGTGTTGTTAGCTGCGGGGCGTCCTGATCGGATGCGGTCACGGTCCCAGGATAGGTGTGGTTGTGACACCTACCGAGATCCCCGTCAAAATGGCAGTACAAGCCACCTGTCTGAGACTGCAATTCTGTGGTGCTGTTCGACCAACTTGTTACCTCGTCAGACTTGCATCAGTGCCGGCAGTCGTGTGTATAGTGAGCATTACTCGGCTTATGCCGGGTGTGCATCAGCCCGACCCCCCGGGGCTGATACACGACGACCTCCGCCTCCTCCCCCCCTGGCGGGGGTCGTCCCTTTTGTGGGGGTAGTTCGCCAGTTCTTGGCGTCAGCGAATCAGATCTTGCGGAATCGAATTCATCCCTGTCTCTGCTCCCGTTCGAATTCATCCCCAGATCGAACGTTGTCCACATTCGCTAGAACTGCGGTGGTGTGTCGATTCCGGGCTGGTGCACCGTTGAGCGATGACGACCACAGCGGCGATCCTGGCTCTCGTATCCGACGCCGAAGTGCGGCACGAGATAGACCAGGTGGCGGCCGCTGTCGGTGTCTCGGTGGTCCATCTGGGGCCGACCGCAGCGGTCAGCCGTAAGACCTGGTCGGCGGCGGCTGCGATCGTCGTAGACCTCGAGGCCGCGGGTCGCTGCCGGGCTGCGGTACTTCCGCGCCGGTCAGCGGTTTTCCTGCTGGTGGGCGGCGAGCCGGACACCGCAGCATTCCAGGTGGCGATAACAGTTGGCGCGCAACAGGTGCTATCGATCCCGAGCCAGGCCGCGGAACTTGTCCGTGCCTTAGCGGCTGCGGCAGACCTCGGACGTGCCGAACAGCGTCACGGCGAGGTCGCGGCGGTGATCGCCGGCCGCGGGGGCGCAGGGACGTCGCTGTTCGCCGCCGCCATGGCCCAGGCGGCCGCTGATGCTCTGCTGATCGACCTCGACCCGTGGGGCGGCGGTATCGATCTCCTGCTGGGCAGTGAGAGCACGGCGGGGCTGCGCTGGCCCGATCTGGCGGTGCAGGGTGGCCGGCTGAGCTGGTCGGCGGTCCGCGATGCGCTGCCCCGGTACCGGGGTATCAGCGTGTTGTCTGGCACCAGAAGCGAGCATGAGCTGGTCGCCGGCACGGTCGACGCCGTCATCGAAGCAGGTCGGCACGGCGGTGCGACTGTTGTGTGTGATCTGCCGCGGCGCCTCACCGATGCCGTCATGACCGCACTGGACGGCGCCGACCTCGTCGTCTTGATCACCCAGTGCGACGTACGGGCATGTGCGGCCACCGCCGCGATGGCGCCCGTCCTGAGCGCGGTCAACCCGAATATCGGACTGGTCGTGCGCGGGCCGTCTCCAGGCGGGTTGAGTCCCGCCGACGTCGGTGAGATTGTCGGGTTGCCGGTACTGGCGGCGATGCGGCCGGAGCCATTACTCGCCGAGAAGCTGGAACGCGGCGGTGTGCGGATGGGGGCGCGTTCGCCGCTGGCTCTCGCCGCCCGACAGGTCCTCGCGGTGTTGCGGCAGCACCCGCACAATCGCGCGACAGTGCAGGAACCGGCCGCGTGAGCGCCTCACTGATCGAGCGTGTCAGGGAGCGCCTGGCCGCCGAATCCGCGAGCCAATCCGGCAGGCTGCGGCCCGACGTGGTGGCGGACGCCATCCGGGCGGAATCGGGGGGTGTCCTCGGTGACACTGAGGTCCTGAGCAATCTGCGGGTGCTGCAGACCGAGTTGAGTGGGGCGGGCATTCTCGAGCCACTCCTGGCCGGGCCCGGCACGACAGATGTTTTGGTGACGGCCCCGGATTCGGTCTGGGTCGATGACGGAAACGGTTTGCGGCGCAGCTCGATTCGCTTCGCTGACGACGACGCCGTGCGCAGGCTCGCCCAGCGGCTGGCGCTGGCCGCCGGGCGTCGTCTCGATGACGCGCAACCGTGGGTGGACGGCCTGTTGACCGGAATTGCGGGCGGGCGCCTGACCGTTCGATTGCACGCCATCTTGCCGCCGATCGCGGTTGCGGGTACCTGTATCTCGTTGCGCTTGTTGCGGCCCGCCACGCAGGATCTGGCCGCGTTGGTCGCTTCCGGCGCCATCGGGTCCGCGGCGGCGACGCTCTTGCGGGATGTGATGGCCGCCCGGCTGGCCTTTCTGGTGTCCGGGGGCACCGGCGCGGGCAAGACGACGCTGTTGTCGGCGCTGCTCGGCTCGATTCCTGGCCATGAGCGCATCGTGTGCGTCGAGGACGCCGCCGAGTTGGCGCCCCCGCATCCGCACCTGGTCACGCTGGTGGCGCGGGGCTCGAACGTCGAGGGCGCAGGCGAAGTCACAGTGCGTCAGCTCGTCCGCCAGGCCTTGCGCATGCGGCCGGACCGCATCGTGGTCGGTGAAGTCAGGGGTGGTGAGGTGGTAGATCTGCTGGCGGCGCTGAACACGGGTCATGACGGCGGGGCGGGCACCGTGCACGCCAACAGCCCCGCCGAGGTGCCGGCCAGGCTGGAAGCGCTCGGTGCGCTCGGCGGACTCGACCGCGCAGCGCTGCACAGCCAGCTCGCCGCCGCGGTTGACGTCGTTCTGCACGTCAGCCGCACCCCGGCAGGGCTGCGGAGTCTCTCAGAAATTGCTGTGCTGCAACGCAACCCGGAGACCGGCGAATGTCGGACCGTCACCGCCTGGCATGTCGAACGCGGTGCCGGCCCCGGCTCCGATGAGCTCCAGCGCCTGGTGCGGCGACGGATAACGCCATGAACGGCAACTGGAGCCTTTCGGGAGGGGTATGTGTCGCTGCCGTCGCGTTGGCCGGCGCCCTGCTGATCACCCCCGGCTCCTCCCGGCAACGGCTGATCCCTCAGCGACGGCGTGGCAGCGGCCGGTTACCGGCTGTCGCCGCGGCAATCGGTGGGCTCGCCGCCGCGTTATGCATCTCGCTGACAACAGGTTTGGCACTGATATTGGCCGGTGGCACGTTGCTGTTGCGGTATCGGCGGCGGGTCGCGCGGCGCCGGACCGCTGAAGAGCGCCGCCTGCTGCAGGCTGCGCTGGAGGTGCTGGTCGGCGAGCTCAATGTCGGTGCGCATCCTGTGCGGGCGTTCGCCATCGCCGCCGAGGAGACCGGTGGAGTGGTCGGCTCCGCATTCCGCTTGGTGGCCGCCCGCGCCGGCTTGGGTGCCGACGTATCAGCCGGCCTGAGGGCGATCTCGGCCCGCTCGACGCTCGCCCACGAATGGAACCGGTTGGCGGTGTTCTGGCAGCTCGCCGCACAACACGGACTGGCGATCTCCACGCTGATGCGAGCCGCGCAGTTGGATATCGTTGAGCGACAACGCTATTACGCGCGGCTGGACGCAGGTATGGCCGGCGCCAGGGCCACTGCCGTGATTCTCGCGGCGCTGCCGGTACTGGGCGTGATGCTCGGCGAGTTCATCGGCGCCGCTCCGGTCGCCTTTCTGACCGGCGGGGGATTCGGCGGTGCGCTACTGGTGATCGGTGTTGCGCTGCTCTGTGCCGGGCTGTGGTGGGCCGACCGCATTACCGATCGGCTGACGGCATGAGCGTTGCGGCATTGGCGCTGGCCCTCGCCCTGCTGATCAGCGTTGGACCGCTTGCCGTGCAACGACGAGTGAGAACGGTGCGGCCACCTGCCGGGCGGACCAGTCGAACATCTGGTCGGCTGGATCCACTCGCGGACGCGGCGAGCCTGGACGTACTTGCGGTGTGCCTGGATGCCGGGATGGCGGTGCCCGCGGCGGCACGGGCCACCGCGACGTCGGCCCCACCGCAGCTGGCTGCGCTGTTACGCAGGGCGGGTGACCTTTTGGCGCTGGGCGCAGACCCGGCGGTGGCGTGGACGGCGCGCGGCGAAGTGGGTCTCGGCGTGGGTGCAGGCGCGCTCCTGCGGCTGGCCCGCCGCTCCGCGGCATCCGGCGCCGTCCTCGCCCGCGGTGTATCGGAGCTGGCCGCCGAAACCCGACAGGACGTCAACCACAACGCGGCCGCAGCGGCCGAACGTGCGTCGGTGGTCATCGCGGGTCCACTGGGACTGTGCTTCCTGCCCGCTTTCGTCTGTCTCGGGCTGATTCCCGTGGTCGCCGGGCTGGCCTCAGATGTGCTCGGGTCGGGTCTGGTGTGACGGGCCGGATGCTTTGTCCAGTGAAGAAAGAAAGGAAAACAGTTGAGGAACAGTCTGATTCAGAAGATCAGGGCACGACTCACCGTGGTTGTCGTCGACGAGACCGGCATGTCGACGGTGGAATACGCCATCGGCACCATCGCTGCGGCGGCGTTCGGGGCCATCCTCTACACCGTGGTCACCGGCGACTCTATCGTCGGTGCGCTGACGAACATCATCACCCGTGCGCTGAACACCAGCGTCTGACCGGTGAGACCGGGGCGGGCACCGTCGAAGCGGCGCTGGCCGTCGCGACCCTGGTCTTCGTGCTGGTGTTGTGCGTCGGTGGCCTCACCGCGGTCAGTGCGCAGATCCGGTGCATCGACGCAGCTCGCGAGGCGGCCCGGCTGGCGGCGCGGGGAGATGACGGGACGTCTGCGGTACGCGCGATCGCGCCGGCAGGGGCTGTGCTGGCGCTTCGGGTCGACGGCGGGTTCGTGTCGGCGACCGTCAGCACGTCGGCCGGGATGCTCCCGGGGATCACGGTCTCGGCTCGAGCGGTGTCCGCGGTCGAGGTACCCGACTGACCGCTCGGGGGAGCGCGGCGCGGCCACCGTGCTGGCGGCGTTCCTCATTGCCGTACTGCTGGCGACCACCGTCGCCGTCCTCTCCCTCGGGTCGGTGTTGGTTGCCAGGCACCGCGCCGCAGCGGCAGCGGACCTGGCGGCGCTGGCGGCGGCGCAAAGTTTGCCAGCAGGTCGCGAGCAAGCGTGTCGGCAGGCGGCTGCCCTCGCCGCGGCAATGACCGTCGCCGTGGTGGGTTGCGATGTCGACGGCCTTGACGTGGTGGTGACGGTCGAGGTTGCGGTGCGTTTCGCCAACGGGCCGCTCGGTCCGGCCCGTGCCGGTGCCAGGGCGGGGCCACCGAGTGGCTAGCCGCAGGACTGCGCTCTGCGCTGGTCGGCCAGATCCTCTTCGGTGGGCAGACGGACCGTGATCAGACCGGCATAGATCCCCGCCTCGAGTTCGACGCGGTGCACCGTGACATGCAGTCGTGCCCAGCCGCCGTCGTCGGCGCGCAGTCGCAACAGTCGCTGGACGGTCTTCCCACTCTCGAAGTCCTGGGTCATCGAGTTGATCTGCGGTCGATCGTCGGGATGTAGCAGCGGGTTTCTGGCGGTATTGCGCCAGTCGTACAGGGGGCACGGCTCGTCGAGCCATTTCAACAGTTTCCAATGGTGGATGTCGATCAGCGCCCGGTAACTTCCAGGCTGGGCCAGCCCGTCGAGAATGCGTTGGGCCAGGTGATCGGGGTTGACCACCAGATTCTCGCGTTGGCCGCGCCAGTTCATCGCGCGGGCCAGTAGGTGCTCGCTACCGTCGTCAGCCGGCTCGAGATTGGTTCGGGCGACGAACCCGACGGCGATCTTGTCGCCCTGGCAGTCCGTGACGTCCCAGGTGTTGCAGATCGTCGCGCCGGGCTGGCTCTTGACCGCCAGCGACAACACGGTGGTCTCGCTGGGATTCAGATCGCGCCTGGGCAGGTCCTCGGCGAACGCCCGTCCGTGGGTGGCCTCGGTCAGCGGGTCCATTCCGCTGTTGGACAACGATTCCGGGGTGTCGGTGGCGACGCCGGTGGTCAGATCCCAGACCAGCGGGCCGGGGATCGCCCGCTCCGGCGGCTCGACGCCGGCCGGACCGAACCAGATGTGCACTCCATGCACTTTGCCGTCGGACATCCGGACGGGTTCGGTGCGGATGACGCGGTCCTTCTTCGAGGTGATGCTGGCCAATGCGGTACCGCCGGCGATTGTCTCAGCGATCGCCGTCTGGATTGCTGAAAGATGAGGGTTGCGACGCAGGAATGCCGACAGTGGAACCAGGTTTTTCAGTTGGCGCCCCTGGGCCACCACAGCTGGCTCGCTGCCCAGCGTCTCGACCAGAAGCCAGTCGTGGGACATATGCCGAAGTCTAGCGGCGGAGTATTCACAGCCAGCGCATAGTTTGGTTGCGACGGGGTTCATCACAACTCGACAGGCGTCAGTCCCAAGCCGCCGCGCTGGTGTTAGCTGAACAGCTTGCGCGAGACTTTCCGGCGCGGTACTTTTCGCCTGCAGCCCGACCCCGTCGGGATAGCGAACGGCTCGCGTTGTCCGACCGTTCGCCGCGTTTGTTGCTGTGTTTGCCGCGCCCAGCTGGGAGGTCGACCGTCGAGGGGTCGGTCGTCAACCCAGAGCGGCGAGCACAATGCCGAGAACCGAGATGGCTCCGGCCTTGTCGAGAGGGTCATTACCGTTGCCGCACTTGGGGGATTGCACACACGACGGGCATCCATTCGGACACTCACACGCGGTGATCGCCGCGGCCGTCGCGCCGAGCCACGTCGCCGCCTGCCGGTACCCGCGCTCCGCGAATCCCGCACCGCCGGGATGGCCGTCGTAGACGAACACCGTCGGTAGGCCTTCCGGGCCGACAACGGTGGACAGCCCGCCGATATCTCCGCGATCGCAGCTGGCCACCAGCGGCAGCAGGCCGATCGCTGCGTGTTCGGCAGCATGCAGCGAGCCCGGTATGCGGAAGTCGTCAATACCGTTGTGCTGCAAAATGTCCGGGGTCAAGGTGTACATCGCCGCCACAGTTGGCAAAGTGCTGGTAGGCATGTCGAGTTCGACGAAGTCGATGACCTCACCGGCCAGCGTTCGCCGCAGGAACCCGACCACCGTGTGAGACACCGCGACGGGGACCAGGCCGAGGCCGACCTCGCCCAGAGTGGTGCGCTCGCCGGCACCGGTCACCGAGATATCTGTCACCTCACGGGCATACGTGGTGTAGCCGGGGTCTTCGGCGTGGACGAACGCGATGCCCTCCTCGAAGTCCAGCGAATCGACCAGGTACGTCTCGCCCTGGTGCAGGTACACCGCGCCCGGGTGCACGGTCGCGGGAGCCTGACCCGCACTCACCCCGCCCAGCATTCGACCGGTGCCGGTCTCCAGAATCGCGATCTGGCCGCCGCTCGATCCGCGGATGTCGACCGCGGGATGCGGGTCGACGCCAGGGGCGGGGAAGTATCGGCCGCTTCGGCGGCGTAGTAACCCGTCGTCGACCAGCTCGGCCGCCACCTTTTCGGCATCCCAGCTGCGCACTTCCGCCTCCTCGACTGGCAGTTCGGCTGCCGCGCAGAGCAATTGGGGGCCGAGCACGTACGGGTTGGCGGGGTCGATGACGACGCGCTCGATAGGTTTGTCCAGCAGGGCGGCCGGGTGGTGTACCAGGTAGGTGTCCAGCGGGTCGTCGCGGGCGATGAGCACGATCAGCGCACCCTGGCCGCGCCGCCCCGACCGGCCGGCCTGCTGCCAGAACGACGTCACCGTGCCCGGAAAGCCCGCCAGTATGACCGCGTCCAGCCCGGCGATATCGACCCCGAGTTCGAGGGCGTTGGTGGTGGCCAGGCCCCGTATCTCGCCGTCGAGCAGGGCGCGCTCGAGGGCCCTCCGGTCCTCGGCCAGGTATCCGGCCCGGTAGGAAGCGACCTTGCCCGCGAGTTCCGGCGCGATCTCCTCGAGCCGGGCCCGCGTGCCCAGCGCGGTCAGCTCGGCGCCGCGACGCGATCGCACGAAGGTCAGGGTGCGGGCGCCCTCGACCATCAGGTCGGCCATCACGCGGGCCGCCTCGGCTCCCGCCGACCGCCGCACCGGCGCACCGTTCTCGCCGGTGATATCGGTGCGCAGCGCGGGTTCCCAGAGTGCGACCGTGCGCGCGCCCTGCGGGGAGCCGTCGTCGGTCACTTCGGCGACGCTGCTGCCGATCAGCTCCGCGGCGGTCTGACCAGGTGAGGCGGTGGTGGCGCTGGCGAAGATCACGGTTGGCCCGGCGCCGTCGGGTGAATACCGCGCCGCCAACCGCAACAGCCGTCGCAACACCATGGCTACGTTGGAGCCGAAAATCCCGCGGTAGTAATGGCATTCGTCGACCACCACGTAGCGAAGCCCGCGCAGGAAGACCGCCCAGCGGGCGTGTCTGCGCAGCATCGACAGGTGGATCATGTCCGGATTGGAGAACAGCCAGCGGGACCGCTCGCGGGCAAATCGGCGGACCTCCGAAGGGCTGTCGCCGTCATAGGATGTCGGCGCCACATCGGCGAGGGCGGGGATCGCCGCAGTCAGCGCATGGGCGGTTCGCAACTGGTCATGTCCGAGCGCCTTGGTCGGCGCGAGATAGAGCGCTCTGGCTCGGGGATCGGCGGCCAACGTCGTCAGGATCGGCAGTTGGTAGGCCAACGACTTACCCGACGCGGTGCCCGTGCTGATCACCACGTGCCGGCCCTGATATGCCAGGTCAGCGGCCTCGGATTGATGAGACCACGGCGCGCTGATTCCGCGCTCAGTGAAGGCGTGCACCACTTCGGGGTCGGCCCACTGGGGCCAGCTCTGCCTGCAGCCCTGTCGCGGCGGTAATTCGGCGATATGAAGCATCGATTGCTCGTGGGAGCCGGCGCGGTTATCGGTGCCCGAGATGGCAGCGGAGAGCAGTTCGCTGCCGAAGTTCGCCGTCACACCTGGAATTGTTCACCAGTTGGTAGCAATCAGGCTTACGCGGCAGCTCAGATCATGATTTGATGAACACGGTCGCAGCTTCTGTGTGGTGTCAAAGCTTTCGCAGGATCGACGTTGCGATCGCGGTTCCTGCGAAGGATGCGGTCGGAACGGGCCCGGTGCACCGGAAGTCGGTGGGCCGCACCCGGTATGTACAAGGTTAGGAAAGATCGAGAGATGCCACAGGGAACTGTGAAGTGGTTTAACGCGGAAAAGGGCTTCGGCTTCATTGCCCCCGAGGACGGCTCCGCTGACGTTTTCGTCCACTACACGGAAATTCAGGGCAGCGGATTCCGCACCCTGGAAGAGAACCAGAAGGTCGAGTTCGAGGTCGGCCAGAGCCCGAAAGGCCCCCAGGCCACGGGCGTTCGCGCGGTCTGACCGAGCGCTACTGAAGAAAACTCCCCCGGCGGTCCCACCAAGGGCAATACCGGGGGTGTTTTCGTCTCAGTCGCGATTTGCGCGGTGTCTTGCAGGCCTGGCGTCACGGCAGGCGGGGCCGACTGGCTTACTGTCGTGACGTGAGTCAGCTGTCCTTCTTCTCGGCTGAGTCGGTGCCTCCTGCGGTCGCCGACCTCACCGGGTTGCTCGCTGCGGCCGGTCAGGTGGTTCTCGTCGGGTCGGGTGCGCGGCTGTCGGTGGTCGTCGACCGACTGTGGCGCGCCAAGGCGCTGGCCGAGATGATCGGCGACAGCGGTCTGGTGCCTGAAATCGGTCGCACTGACGAGGACACCCCATTAATAAGGACAGCCGTCGACCCGCGATTGGTCACGGTTGCCCGGGAGTGGACCCGGGGAGCGGTGAAGACGGTCCCGCCGCACTGGCTGCCGGGTCCGCGTGAACTGCGGGCGTGGACACTGGCCGCCGGTTACCCAGAAGCCGACCGCTATCTGCTGGGCCTGGACCCGCACGCTCCCGATACGCATTCCACGCTGGCGTCGGCCCTGATGCGGGTCGGAATTGCACCAACCTTGATCGGTACCAGAGGTGCTCGTCCGGCCCTGCGTATAAGTGGTCGCCGAAGGCTATCGCGCCTGGTAGAGAACGTGGGGGAACCTCCCGACGATATCGAGGCGTTCGCTTGTTGGCCGCGGGTTTGAGGCTGATGTGGGGCCATTGTGGAGGGGAGTCAGTTTGCGTCGGCACGCGCACAATGCAAAATTGGCAGTTGCCCGCAGGCTCGGGAGGCCTAATCGGGCCTGGAACGCGGGATTGAGAAAGAGTGCTGGGAGCGTAAGCGCAGTTGGCTGACGATGACCGTAGAAGTAGTAACGGTGGCAATATCCGACGACTCGTCATAGTCGAGTCGCCCACCAAGGCGCGCAAAATCGCCGGCTACCTCGGTGCCAACTATGTCGTTGAATCCTCCCGGGGCCACATCCGGGACCTGCCCAGGGCCGCCGCCGATGTGCCGGCCAAGTACAAATCCGAACCATGGGCGCGCCTCGGGGTGAACGTCGACGCCGATTTCGAACCGCTCTATATCGTCAGCCCGGATAAAAAGGCCACCGTCGCCGAGCTCAAGGACCTGCTCAAGGGCGTCGACGAGCTCTATCTGGCGACAGACGGTGACCGTGAAGGTGAGGCCATCGCCTGGCACCTGCTGGAAACGCTGAAGCCACGCATCCCGGTCAAGCGGATGGTGTTCCACGAAATCACCGAATCGGCTATTCAGGCGGCCGCCGCCGACCCGCGTGACCTGGACATCGATCTGGTCGACGCGCAGGAGACCCGGCGGATCCTGGATCGGCTGTACGGCTACGAGGTCAGCCCGGTGCTGTGGAAGAAGGTGGCACCGAAGCTGTCCGCGGGCCGCGTGCAGTCCGTGGCCACCCGGATCATCGTCAATCGCGAGCGCGAGCGGATGGCGTTCCGCAGCGCCGACTACTGGGACATCACCGCAGAGCTCGACGCCAGCGTGTCCGACCCGAACGCCCAGCCGCCGGTTTTCACGGCGCGCTTGGTGACCGTCGACGGCCTGCGGGTGGCCACCGGCCGCGATTTCGACTCGTTGGGCGCGCTGCGCAAACCCGCCGAGGTCGTGGTGCTCACCCAGTCGAGTGCCGGTGCGCTGGCGACGGGCCTTGGCGGCCGAACCTTGTCGGTGTCCTCGGTCGAGGAAAAGCCCTACACCCGCAAGCCCTATCCGCCGTTCATGACCTCGACGCTGCAGCAGGAGGCCGGCCGCAAACTGCGCTACTCGTCGGAGCGCACGATGAGCATCGCGCAGCGACTGTACGAGAACGGCTACATCACCTATATGCGTACCGACTCGACCACGCTGTCGCAGTCGGCGATCAACGCGGCCCGTACGCAGGCCGCACAGCTCTATGGGCAGGAGTACGTCCACCCGTCGCCTCGGCAGTACACCCGCAAGGTGAAAAACGCTCAGGAGGCCCATGAGGCCATCCGCCCGGCCGGTGACGTCTTCGCTACCCCCGATGGTGTGCGTCGTGAGCTCGATACCGACGAATTCCGCCTCTACGAGCTGATCTGGCAGCGGACCGTCGCCTCCCAGATGGCCGATGCCCGCGGCACGACGCTGAGCCTGCGCATTGCCGGCGACTCGAGCGACGGCCGCTCCGTGGTATTCAGCGCCAGCGGCCGGACGATCACCTTCCAGGGCTTCCTCAAGGCCTACGTCGAGACCGTCGATGAGCTGGCCGGCGGTGAGGCCGATGACGCCGAGAGCCGGCTGCCGCAGCTCACCAAGGGCCAGGCGCTGACTGCCAACGCGCTGACCCCGGATGGGCACTCGACCAATCCGCCTGCGCGGTTCACCGAGGCATCGCTGATCAAGACGCTCGAAGAGCTGGGGATCGGCCGCCCGTCGACGTATTCGTCGATCATCAAGACCATCCAGGACCGCGGCTACGTGCACAAGAAGGGCAGCGCCTTGGTGCCGTCCTGGGTCGCCTTTGCCGTGATCGGCCTGCTCGAACAACATTTCGGCCGGCTGGTCGACTACGACTTCACCGCAGCCATGGAAGACGAACTCGACGAGATCGCCTCTGGCAACGAGCGCCGGACCAACTGGCTGTCGAACTTCTACTTCGGCGGCGAGCACGGCGTCGACGGCTCGATCGCGCGCGCAGGCGGGCTGAAGAAGCTGGTCGGCGGCAACCTCGAAGAGATCGACGCCCGCCTGGTCAATTCGATCAAGTTGTTCGACGACGAAGAGGGCCGCCCGATCAACGTCCGGGTCGGCCGCAACGGCCCCTACCTGGAACGGATGATCGTCGACCCGGACGCCCCGGATGGCGAGCTCAAGCCGCAACGCGCCAACCTCAACGACGAGCTGACGCCCGACGAGCTGACGTTGGAGCTGGCCGAGAAGCTGTTCTCCACCCCGCAGGAGGGGCGCCCGCTCGGCGTCGACCCGGTCTCCGGCCACCAGATCGTCGCCAAGGACGGGCGGTACGGCCCGTACGTCACCGAGATCCTGCCCGAACCGCCTGACGACGGGGAGGCCGGCACTCCGGCCAAGAAGGGCAAGAAGCCCGTCGGACCCAAGCCGCGGACCGGATCGCTGCTGCGTTCCATGGACCTCGAGACGGTCACCCTCGAGGATGCGCTGAAGCTGCTGTCGTTGCCGCGGGTCGTCGGCGTGGACCCCAGTAACGGCGAAGAGATCACCGCCCAGAACGGGCGGTACGGCCCATACCTGAAGCGCGGCACCGACTCTCGATCGTTGGCCAACGAGGATCAGATGTTCACCATCGATCTGGACGAGGCACTCAAGATTTATGCTGAGCCGAAACGCCGTGGCGGACAGGGCGCTTCGGCCCCGCCGCTGCGCGAGCTCGGCACTGATCCGATTTCCGAGAAGCCGATGGTGATCAAAGACGGCCGGTTCGGTCCGTATGTCACCGACGGGGAGACCAACGCCAGCCTGCGCAAGGGTGACGACGTCCTGTCGATCACCGACGCCAGGGCGTCGGAGCTGCTGGCCGACCGTCGCGCCCGCGGGCCGGCGAAGAAGACCACACGGAAGGCGCCGGCCAAGAAGGCGGCCGTCAAGAAGGCACCTGCCAAAAAAGCGCCGGCCAAGAAGGCCGCGAAGAAGGCCTAGCTCGTTCGACGACCGATGCAGAGCGCGGAGCTTGCGGAGCGCGATGAGGAGGAGTCGGACAATCTGACCTGATTGCTGTTAGGTCTGCCGCGAAAACTCGCTGGGCACAGCTAGATTCATCGGCCGAGCCAACTGGGTGGGGGAGGTGCGACCGCGCAGGTCGACGATCTCGCCGACGTTCCAGCACAGCGCCTCGGAATCCAGTGCGTCGCTGACGGCATTCGCCGATGCCAGGACATGGCCGTTCTCCAGCTTGGCCAGCTCGGTGAGGCGGGCGGCCTCGTTGACCGGGTCACCGATCACGGTGTATTCGAAGCGGGCTTGCGCCCCGATATGCCCGGCGATCGCTCGGCCGGAGGACACCCCGATCCCGAATTCCGCACCGCCGAGCACCGGAAGCAGCTCGTCGTGCAGTTCGCGGGCGGCGGCCAGCGCGGCCCCGGCGCCGTCGGGATGTTCGATGGGGGCGCCGAAGATGGCCAGGGCGGCGTCACCCTGGAATTTGTTGACGAATCCGCCGTGGCGGGCCACCGTGTCCACCACCACCCGGAAGAACTCATTGAGCAGGACGACGACCTCGGCGGGATCCCGGGTGGAGGCCAGCCGGGTAGAGCCGACCAGGTCGACGAACAAAACGGCCACGTTGCGTTCCTGCCCGCCCAGTTCGGTGCCGCGTTCCAGCGCCCGACGGGCCACATCCTCGCCCACATAGCGGCCGAACAGGTCGCGCAGCCGTTGCCGCTCGGACAGATCGCGGACCATGTCGTTGAAGCCGGCCTGTAGCAGGCCCAACTCGCTGGCATCGTAGATCTGCATGTGGGCGTTGTAGTTGCCGCGCTGGACCTCACCGAGGGCCCAGCGCAGCTGTCGCAGCGGGTCGGCGATCGACATGGCGACCAGCACGGTCCCCGCCAGCCCGATCCCGAGCGCCGCCAGGGCCATCAGCAGGATCGGGGTCAGTGTCTTGTCGGCGTTGGCCTCGAACAGCGAGAGCTTGCTGGCCAGTACCGACAGCACGATCGCCAGCAACGGCACCCCGGTGCTCAGCACCCAGGTCAGGACCTGGCGCAGGATCACCCCCGGCGCCCGGAAGCTCTCCGGCACGCCGCCACGCAGCGCCGCGACTGCGACGGGTCGCAGTACCCGTTCGGACTGCAGGTAACCGATGATCGCGGTGGCCGTGGCGCCCAGGCCGGTCGCGATAGCCAGCACGGGCGCGATCCGGCTGCCGACCGACCAGCTGGCGAGGATGAAGACGGTGCCGCCGATAAACCAGTTGACCAGGCTGATCGTCGTCCGATAGATCGGCATTCGCAGCGCGCGGGTGCGTGCCACAGCGGTCGCGGCGGGGTCCGGATCGGCGAGTAGCCCGTCGCGGCGCTGCCAGCGCAGTACCGGCACCAGCAGTCGCAGGCTGACCAGCGAGCCGACGAGGAAGGAGACCAGCAGCACCGCGATGAAAATCGCCAGGTTGGCTGCGGGCAGATCCTGGAGCTGGAGCCGGTCCTCCGGGGGCAGCCCGAAGCGCAGGAAACCCAGGACGAACAGCGCGCCGATGATATCGGCCTGCAGCATGCCGAGGGTGAACACCGGCCAGGGCGTGCGAACCAACCAGCGGACGAATGCGTTCGCTCGTCCCCTCGGTGCCGCCGCGGTGTTCACATCGATAACCGTATCGGTCGACACGGACCAAACTGAACCTTCGCGAACAGCTGGTGACCGGCGGTGTCACCGCTGACCACTAGTCTTGCGACGGTGTCAGGGGTTTTCACGCGGTTGGTGGGGCAGCATGCCGTCGAGGAGCAGCTGGTGGCTGCCGCGGTCGCGGCGCGCGGTGACGGTGCTCACAGTGGCGTGACGTCGGGTTCCATGACGCATGCCTGGCTGGTGACGGGCCCACCCGGCTCGGGCCGCTCCGTTGCCGCGTTGTGCTTTGCCGCGGCCCTGCAGTGCACCTCCGAGGGGGTGCCGGGCTGCGGCGAATGTCGGGCGTGCACCACCACGATGGCGGGCACACACGCCGACGTTCGCCGGATCATCCCAGAAGGGCTGTCCATCGGTGTCGATGAGATGCGGGCCATCGTGCAGATCGCGTCGCGGCGACCCAGCACGGGCCGCTGGCAGATCGTCGTGGTCGAGGATGCGGACCGGTTGACTGAAGGCGCGGCGAACGCCCTGCTGAAGGTCGTCGAAGAGCCCCCGGCGTCCACGGTGTTCCTGTTGTGTGCGCCGTCGGTCGATCCCGAGGACATCTCGGTGACGCTGCGGTCGCGCTGTCGGCACGTCGCCCTGGTGACACCGGGTGCAGACGCCATCGCCCGGGTGCTGATCGAATCGGACGGGATCAGCGCAGAGGAGGCGCACTGGGCGGCATCCGTCAGCGGCGGCCACGTCGGGCGGGCGCGTCGGCTGGCGACCGATCCCGAGGCCAGGGAACGGCGCAAGCGGGCACTCGGGCTGGCGCGGGATGCGGCCACCCCTTCGCGCACCTACGCCGCCGCAGAGGAACTCGTCGCTTCGGCGGATGTCGAGGCGAAGGCGCTGACCGAGGGCCGCAACGAGTCCGAGGCGGAGGAATTGCGGACCGCGCTCGGTGCCGGCGGGACCGGTAAGGGTACGGCCGGCACGATGCGTGGCGCCGCCGGTGCGATCAAAGACCTTGAGAAGCGGCAGAAGTCGCGACAGACCAGGGCGTCGCGCGATGCCCTGGACCGGGCCTTGATCGATTTGGCCACGTATTTCCGGGATGCGCTGTTCGTCTCTGCGGGCGCAGGCGCGGTGGCCCCGAATCATCCGGACATGGCGGAGAAGGTGGCGGCGATGGCGGCGCATGCCTCCCCGGAGAAGCTGCTGCGTTGTATCGAGGCGGTGCTGGAATGCCGGGAGGCGCTCGCTGTCAACGTCAAGCCGAAATTCGCCGTCGACGCAATGGTCGCGACCGTCGGGCAGGCTCTGCTCGACTGAGTTTGGGCGGGCCGATGGGCCTGCCGTAGACTCGTGCCGCCTGGATGTGATGAGCGCTTGCGTGAAGAGCGTTGATGTAGCCGGGTACGCCGCCCTAGCTCAGTCGGTAGAGCATCTCACTCGTAATGAGAAGGTCAGGGGTTCGATTCCCCTGGGCGGCTCTCACGTTCTCCGCGATTTGGGTTAGTTGTCGCCCGGAATTGCGGTCGCGGGAGTCGGTGCTTTGACCGTCGGGGTGAACTTGTTGCCGCCAGTGGGGTCGAGGCCCTTCTCCGTCGGCGTCGCCGACGGAGAAGTCGTGGTCGATGTCGACGTGGGCGGCGTCGGTTTCTCTTCCTTGGAGCAGGCGGAGAGCGCTCCCGTGGCAACGGTTGCGACGGCAGCCAGTACGGCCACCGTTCGGCGCCCAGCGGTGTGACGAGTCGTCATGATTCGGTCGCTTTCTCCAAGTGTCTATGTCTGGCCGGGATCGATGCCGCAGCGGTCGCGGAAATCGGTCAGTGGTTGGCGGATGGCGTGCAGCTCGTCGCGGGCCTGCGGGTTGGCGTCGAGATAGTCCTGCACCATCGGCCTGATCTGATCAACGGGCTGCCCTTTGAGGCCGGTGAAGAAGGCGTTGATATCTGGATGGGTGAACAGGTAGATAGACATTGACGCGGATACGCTTGCGGCCACCTGAGCCCGGTCGCCGGCGGTGCAGTTGGGCGGCGGATCGGCCGGCACGGGCGCCGCAAGAGCGAGCAGTGCGGCACCCGCGACCATGGCACCGCAGATCGTGCGACGGGCTAGCGGGACTGTGAACGTCATCGTCGACTCCTTTGACTCAGGTCGAGTTCACTTCGGGGCTGCCTAGCCTCGGCCGGGCCGGCCGCCGCCGCCGATTATCGGGCCACCACCGCCACCGCCACCGCCACCGCCCGGCTGACCTGGCCTGATGGGAGGAAGGTCGATGTAGATCTGGGGATCCCAATCGTCGTAGTAGGCGCATAGTGGGTCGTTGTAGCTGCAGGGGTACGGATCGAAGGTCGGGGCGGGCGCTGAGCCGCCGCGCACGGTGCCGGTGCTGGAGCACAAGCTGCTGCCGCCGCTGTAGTTGCAGTCGGCGGCAGCCGGCGGCGCGGTGACGGTGACCAGGGCGGCGGCTGCGGTCAGCGCTGGAATCAGATATCCGAGTCGCCCGTACATGACTGGCCTCCCACCGCAGGTGTCTTGGGATCGTACTCATCCTGGAGCAAAAATTGACGAAGATACGGAAAAATGGGGTTGGCTTTCGATATCGCGGTGCCGCGGGCCGAAACAGCTAGCAAAGGCGAGGGATTTTTGAATTCAAAAAGACTGTCCTGCAACGCTATTGATGGCACAACAATCTCCGACCTGGAGCGCGGCGCGGTGTTAATGTTCGGCTGTTCACGGATTCCGGGGATGGAGAGTAATGGCGTCTGAATCTGCGTGGAGCAAACCGGCGGCGATGGCGCTCCCGAGGGAGGGCTACTTCGAGCCGAAGCGGGGTCGATACGGGCCGATATATCCCAGAACCCCTGCCTGCTACGGCTTTTCGATCATCGCAAAGGTCAAAGAAGGTCGTGAAGACGCAGTTCGGGCTTACGGCAAGCAGATCGAACAAACCATCGCGGCGAGTCCCCAGGCTTTGGCGCCACTCAAGCTGCACTACCTGCGGTGGAATCTCTTCGACATCGGCTCTGGTCTGCACTTCCAATACATGGGCATCTTCGACACCGACTTCGACAAGTACACCGAGGACGCGATCAAGCTGTTCAGCGCCACCGGGATCACCACCGTGTTCACCAATCTCGAAGGCTTCCCGGAGGATTGGAAGACCAACCCGGAAGCGTTCATCACATTCGTCCGTGACCACCACTGCCCGAGTTTCCTGGAGTACGGCGAGTACCCGTATGTCACCGCCGACGAGATCAAGAAGGCGCTGCGGCTCAAGGACGCGTTCTCCGACATGCTCGACCAGATGCAGTAACGGCGATGCTCGAGTTCGATGACATCCAGCACATTCTGCTGACCCGCACCCCCGCGATGACGGGCCGTTACGAATTCCTGTCGTTCGACGACCCGGCCGGTGGCAGGGCGTGGCTCTCGGAGCTCATCGACCGGGTGGACTCGGCATCGACCGCGATGGCCGCCATGGACAGCACTGACCGATGGATCACCCTGGCTTTCACCTGGAATGGCCTGCGCGCCTTGGGAGTATCGCAGGAATCACTGGATTCTTTCCCGGCTGAGTTCTGTGAGGGAATGGCTTCCCGAGCCGATATCCTCGGCGACAGCGGCGCCGCCCACCCGGACAACTGGGTGGGCGGTCTGGCGGGCGACGATCTGCACGCGATCGCGATCCTGTTCGCCCGTGACGACGTCGAACATGCGCGGTGCATCGCCGAGCACGACAAGCTGATCGCCCGCTGCCGCGGTGTGCGCAGTCTGTCCGTGCTGGATCTGAACGCCACGCCGCCGTTCAACTATGCCCACGACCACTTCGGCTTCCGGGACCGGTTATCGCAGCCCGCGATCGAAGGATCCGGGGAGGAGCCGACGCCGGGATCGGGGGCAGCCCTCAAACCGGGCGAGTTCATTCTGGGTTACCCGGACGAGGAGGGCCCGCCGGCCAACCTGCCGCAACCCGAGGTGTTGTCTCGCAACGGCAGTTTCATGGCCTACCGCCGGCTCGAAGAGCATGTGGGCGTGTTCCGTGACTACCTGCGGGAGAAGGCGCCGACTCCGGAAGGACAGGACCTGCTCGCCGCGAAATTCATGGGGCGCTGGAAAAGTGGTGCGCCGCTGGTGTTGGCGCCAGACTGTGACGATCCCCAGCTGGGCGCGGATCCGATGCGCAACAACGACTTCAAATACAAAGACGACGACCCACACGGATATGCGTGTCCGCTGGGCTCGCACGCCCGCCGTCTCAATCCCCGCGACACCGCGCACAACATGAACCGCAGGCGGATGATCCGCCGCGGCGCCACCTACGGCCCAGCACTGGCCGAGGACGCCTCCGACGACGGCGTCGACCGCGGTATCGCCGCGTTCATCATCTGCGCCAGCCTGGTGCGCCAATTCGAGTTCGCCCAGAACGTGTGGATCAACGACCGTAACTTCCACGAACTGGGAAACGAGCACGACCCGATTTGCGGAACTCAGGACGGCACACTGGATTACACCGTGCCCAAGCGGCCGATCCGCACTGTGCACAGAGGCCTTCCGGCATTCACGACACTCAAAGGCGGAGCCTACTTCTTCCTACCGGGCATCAACGCCCTGCGCTACCTCGCTGCTCTGACCTAGGAAGGGACTCGCATGAGCGCGCTACCGCCGGCACGTACCTATAACCAGACGCACGTGCCTCGGAGGCGCAACGGCCATCGCCGCATCAGCATCTACTGGACGTGGAGCTATCCGTGGGAGGCGCAGCGCGGCTCAGCCACGATGGAGAACCGCTTCTCCACCATCACCGAGGTCCGCAACGCTTTGTGGCCGGCCTACGAGACCCCGGAGTACGACGAGGCCCACTTCCTGCAGGGCATCGCAGGCACCTTGGAGCTGTTTCACCGGTCCACGTTGGCTTTTCAGCAGCTGGCCGGTGATACCACCGGGCATCCCGTCGCCGTATTTCAGCGTATCGACCAGGCGGGGTACCGCCAGCTCGTAGACGAACGAATCCTCGACGACACGGACACCCTGATGGTGTTCGGACTGGACCACCTGCTCTCTGAGCAGGAAGCCGCGCCGGAAGAGATCACCGCAATTCGGGGGTGGCTGCAGCGTGAAGGTACCTGTCTGCTGCTGGCGCCACACCATGATGTCGGATTCACCGACGACTACGCGCAACGCCAAGTCGAGTACCTACATCACGGTGACCCTCTGGTTCCGCGTCAGCAACGTTTCGGCCAGTACACCCGGTCGTTGATGAAGGCGCTCGACGTCCCGGTGCACAACACGTGGGGCCTGCGTCCCGCTGTGGCCGATGGTGGTCATGAGATCGCTCCGCTGGCCGCATTCCGTGACCTCGACGGACTGCACCTGCTCGACAACGTCACCACCCTGAATTTTCACCCGCATCTGCCGCACTATGAGCTCACTGCTCCGGCCGGCGCGTCA
The DNA here is from genome assembly GCF_025822605.1 of Mycolicibacterium komossense. Taxonomy (GTDB): domain Bacteria; phylum Actinomycetota; class Actinomycetes; order Mycobacteriales; family Mycobacteriaceae; genus Mycobacterium; species Mycobacterium komossense. The sequence goes on from NZ_JACKTY010000050.1 coordinate 53,735, forward strand.
TTGCGGGTTCTGGGCCGCCAACGCGTCGACCCTGATCGTCCGCACCCCTTCACCGATGCCGGCAACACCGCCTTCAATGCGCTGATCTGGATGCCTCCGAACGGTTCCCGTTCGGGGGACATCATCTTGATCGACTCGACCCACTTCACCACCCTCTTCGGGGGAACCGAGAGCCTAAAAAATCTGTGGCACAACCTGTCCAATGCCTCGATGCGGTGAACCGTAGTGGTGTGGTCACCCTGGTCAGGGCGACCACACCGCACACACAACTGGCCCCGACGACTGTCGGGGCCAGTTCTGTCGGGCTTGGTTAGGAGTTCTCCGCAGCCTTCTGGCGGGCCTCCGCGGCTTGCTCGGCTGCCCGGGCGGCTTCAGCTTCGGCTTCCTTCTTCGCGACGTTGCGCTCTGCCTCGGCTTTGTCCTGCTGAGCGCGGCCTTCTTCGCGCAGGTCATCGTGGCCACTGACGATGCCGATGACTTCCTTCGCTTTGCCCTTGATGTCTTCTACAACGCCCTTGACGGCTTCTTCGGGTCCACTGTCGCCCATGATTTTCCTTCCGTTGATGTTGGTCGGTCGGATACCCGCTTCGCCGTGACAACAACACAATGTGACGAGAACAACGGACAGGTGGCCCTCGCTACTCTGCGCTGAGCGCCGCGCCCAGTGTCGGGTGCACCGCGATGACGGCGGTGAGTCCGGTCAGTGCCAACGGTCGCGCGGTGACGAAACCATGTGCGACGACGGCAAAGGGGATGTCCGGCTCGGTCACGTCATGTGTCGCGATCAGGACGCTCATGCCTGCCGAGGCCAGAAACGTGACTGCCGTCAGGTCGATGATCAGGCCCAGCGGGCCGGTTCGCAGTGCCGCGCCGACTGCGTCCTGCAGGGTGTCTGCGGTCAGCATGTCCAGCGTGCCCGAGACGGTCAGCACTGCGGTGCGGCCCGACCAGGACTGAGTGACGGTGCAGCCGGGCACCGCGATGACGCTGTCGGTATTGGTGCAGTGGTGTGCCATGGTGACCTCGTGATTCGGTGGTCAAGAGCGGACGGCGGGCAGCATCCGCGAACCCGGCCCGCCGTCCGGTCAAGAATCGAGCGATCGAGAAGTATTCGCGCGCATCAGAAGTAGTGGCGCCTACCGCCGACCGCGCGTCCCGTGGATCCCAAAACGGCGAGTATCGCGCCGATGGCCAGCAGGATGATGCCGATGGTCCACAGGATCGAGATTTTGAGCAGGAACCCGGCAACGAGTAGGACAAGTCCGAGAACGATCATGAGGCGGCCTTTCTGAGAGCTGCGCCGACTGAGCGCGTACAGAGCCGAGCGTTTGCTCGATGCTGAGGACAACTTCACCACCCCAAAGGGGGGTGCCGGTACACCCCTAGGGAGGTAATCTTCGTGCCGTGCCCGAACAGCGGAAGTCGCCGATAACCGTGGCGCTCGTCGATGATTACGACATCGTCCTGATGGGAGTGGCGAATATGTTCGACCGCTACCGCGATCGGGTGGTCGTCGCCGAACTCGATGCGAATAAGGGCGTCGTCGATGAGGTGGACATCGTGCTTTACGACTCTTTCGCGCAACCGGAATCAGATCACGAAGAGATCGCCACCCTGGTCGCGAATCCGCGGGCTCGTCGAGTTGTGGTGTACACCTGGAACTTTCATCCCTATCTCATCGAGAGCGCGCAAAAACAGGGCGCCCACGGGTACCTCTCCAAGACGCTGCCTGCGCGCGAGTTGGTCGCTGCCCTGGAAGCCGTGCATGCCGGTGAAACGGTGATCAGTGATGTCCCACCACGCACCCGTACCGCGGTCGGGCTCGACTGGCCGGGGCGCGGCGAAGGGCTCAGTGACCGCGAATCGGAGATCCTGGCGCTCATCACCCAAGGGAAGAACAACGCCGAGATCGCGGCTCTGACGTATCTGAGCCCCAACACCGTCAAGTCCTACATCCGGACGATCTACCGCAAGATCGATGTCGGCAGCCGTACGCAGGCGGTGCTCTGGGGCGTCAAACACGGCTTCACCCCTGATCATCACCGCATCGACCATTGGCGCGGCGGACCGTAACCGCTACCGGCCGCCCGGCCCTACGACGTCGTGGCTCAGTGCTTGAAGACCTGGGCTGCTCCCGGCTCGGTTTCCAGCACTTCGCGGTTGAAGATCAGCAGTGCGGAGAAGTACAGCCCGCCGACGGCTAGCAGCGCGATGAACAACAGGACCGAAGTCGAGGCGTCGGCCGGCGACACCAGAACGACCACCACGACGACCGACCACACGAGCGCCCCGATCGCGACCGGCATCTCGAGTCGGCCAAGGCTGAACGCGTTCTCGCGTTCTCCCAACCCTTTTCGGACGACGAGGTAGAGGACGATGATCAAACCGTAGAGCACGGCGCCGACCAATCCGCCCACGGTGAGTAGCTGGAGCAGTGCGTCTCCGGGCAGAGCGGCCATCAGCACGAACGCGATGACGACGATCAGGATGGTCGCCGGGATCGGAGTCTGCGTGCGTGGGCTGACCCGACGCATCAGCTGGTGGGCCGGGAAGCGCGCGTCACGCGACATCGCGAACACCATCCGCGAACACGTCGCCAGCGTCACCAATCCAGCGCTGAAGAAAGCGAAAGCGATGGCGGCCAACAGAATTCGTTCCACGACCGGGCCCATCTGGTGGCGCAGGATCGCGGCCACCGGTGAGCTGCTCTGTGAGACTGCCGGGATATCGGCGATGGCGACGGTCAGTGCGATCAGGAAGATCAGGCCGAGGACGGCGGCCGCCACGACCGACCCCACGATCGCCCGGGGAACGCTGCGGAACGGATCCTTGGCCTCCTCTGCCATGTTTGCCGCCGAGTCGAATCCGACCAGTGTCGCGATGCCCATGATCATCGCGGCCATCAGGCCGCCGCCCAGCGCGAAATAGCGGGGGTCGCCTGCGGCGATACCGCGCGAGGTCAGATTGCTGATCGAACCGTCCCCGCTGATCGCCACGGCGATGAACAATCCGACGGCCAACACGATCACGATTACCAGCTCCAGGCCCACGGCGGCGGAGGTGATCCAGCCGAGGATTCGTGTCGACGCGATCACCAGGACCGCCTGAATGAGCACGACGGCGAGAGTGATGATGCGCGCTGCGGCCTCGCTGGAATTCATTCCGAACAAAGGGATCAGCGCCGTGGTCGCCAGCGCATTGTCGACCGCGACCACCCCGAGTCCCAGGTAGCAGAAACTCAGCCAGCCGAAAATCCAGCCGACCTTCGGGTTGGCCAGTCGCGAGGCCCACTGGTACGAGGAGCCCGACAGCGGGATTCTGGCGGCAAACTGGGCAATCACCAACGCCACCAGGGTTTGTCCCACCGCCACCAGCACCCACAGCCAGATGCCGGCCGGCCCGGCGTTGCGCAGAACGTCGTCGTAGGTGCCGAAGATCCCGACGGCCACCGAGATGAAAGCGAAGGACACCGCAAACACCTGGAACGAGCCAAGGGTGCGTTTCAGTTCCGGTTCGTAGCCGGACTCCAGGCACTCTTGGTCGGCGGAGCGGGCGTCTGCCGCGTTGTCCTGTGTCACTGCCGCCGCCTGACTTCCCGGGATGAGTCGTGTGATCGTAGGCGGTTGCCGGCGCCGGGCATGGGTGAAATTGACGAACCGGGCGGATCCGTCGCACGAAGGTAACTGACCGGAGGTTCGGCAACGCCGCCACAACGCCGCCACGGCGGTGAAAAGCGTTGCGCTGCTACTTGCCGAGTCCCTTGATGGCGGCTGCCTTCGCGGTGTTGGCCGCCGGGAAACCGGCGTAGCCGCTGGCGTGGTAGATCACTTCGGCGAGCTCATCTTCGGTCAGGCCATTCTGTTTGGCGATCCGGAAATGTGATTCGAGTTCCGACTCGGCCTTCAGCGCGATCAGGATTCCCAGGGTGACCAGGCTGCGGTCGCGGCGTGCCAGCCCGTCGCGCGTCCACAGCCGTCCGAAGATGCCTTCGAGGCCGATGTCCATCAACTCGCCGGCGAAGCCCGCCGAGCCGAAATCCACCTTGTCGTTGGGGACGTCGTCGGGCAGCAGTCCGGGCAGCATCTCCCGCATCACCTGAACGCCTTGGTCGCGTAAGTTAGTCATACGAACTACTTTCGCACAGGCTGTGCCGCGGTTCACACCGGAGCGACGTAGCCCACAGGACCCGATGCCAGGCAGACGGACAACGCCGCGGTATCGGCATGCACGGTGATCGTGTCCCCGGCTCCCGAGAGCCGGACGAACACCCGGTTGAGCCCGGGGTGCACGGGCACCTTGGTTTTGGCGCCCTCGTTGAGCGACAGCGTCATCGACCCGTTGCTGTTGGCCAGGTAGTTGATCTCGGTCGTCCACTCCGATGGCAGCAGCGGCCCGTCCAGCGGGATTCGCACCGGAAAATCGGTCTGCACCAGATACCCGCACCGCGGTCGCGGTCCCGGCACCATGGTGCGGACCCAGGTGACCTGGCCGTCGACCAACCGGCCCGACATGTCCAGCAAGCGTAGTTCGGTTGTGCTGGAGCTGAATTCAGGCCGATCGTGCAGTAGTGCGAACATGTGGCTGGTCAGGTTCTCCGGCCACGCCACCCGCTGCAGCACCAGCGGATCGACCTCCTGGTCCAGCATCGGCGCGTCCGAGGCTGCCTGTGCCGCGGCCAATGCGGCGCGGGCGTTGATCAGATACGACTTCGTCGGGTTGTCGCGCCAGCTGATCAGGAAGGTCGACGTCGAGTAGAGGCTGCTGAGCAGGAACGCCACCGTCACAGCGGCCGTCACCGCGGTCCGGCGCCTCGACGCATCCAGCCACTGCGTCGCCACCCGATTCGGCGCGCAGAAGGCGACGGCGGCCAGCAAGGCGAGCACCACCACCAGATCTGGTAGATAGCGCAATGTCTGGGCGAGTTCGAGCGCGGTGAACTTCGACGAGCGCATCAGATAGATCGGCACCTGGCAGGCGATCGCGTACCCGGCTGCAACCAGCCACACCATTCCGATGCGCCGTTTTCGGGTAAGTGAAATCGCCACGGCCGCGCCGAGCCCGAGCCAGCCGAGGACCATCACGAGCACCGGCGGCGTCGCCCATGGCGAGGCCGGCGCCCAGCGTTGCCATTCCCACGGTCCGCCCGCGAGGCCAGGCACGATCCCATGGGTGACCGAGCGCTGCAACAGATTCCACGTCATCGGCAGGTCCGAGCTCCATCGCTGCTGGTCGACAACGATGACGTACAGAACTATCCAGGCGCCGATCAGGCCCAGCGCTGCCACCCACAGACGCCCACCGCGGCCCCAGACGACGCGCACCGGATGTCGCTCACCGCGGACGTATTCCAGCGACGCCGCCACCGCGAATGCGACGAACGGGACGACCGCGGCTTTCTCGAAGAACAGCAGACCCCCGAAGAAGACCACCGCACCGCTGGCGGCATAGCGCCGATTTCCGGTGCGCACCAGCAGAATTGCGTCACCACACACCCAGGCCAGCGCCGTGATCATCGGCAACGAGTTCAGCGCCGCGGCCCACCAGGCGAAGCCCGGCACACCCAGTGGGGTGAACAAGGCGAACGTCAGCGGCAGCAACAGAACCGGCCGCCAGCCGAGGATCACGCGCAGCGTGCGCAGCAGGGCCAGCGACGCCAACAGCTGGAGCACCACCAGGCTGATCGCCGGCCACCACCAGTTCAGTGGCGACAGCCTGGTGATCACCCCGGCCACCAGGAACGCTCCCGGCATCACGTGGCCGTCGTGATCGTCGAACAGATAGGACGCCGAGAACAGGTCCTCGGTGCCCGCCCGGCCCACCAGGATCAGGTCGTCCCAGTAGAAGTAGCCGCCGAAAGCCAGCACCCCGCGGATCACCAATTGGATCAAGATCAGGGCGGCGGCCGCGACAGCGACAGCGTTGACTGATCGGCGATCGAGCATGATGTCTTCATACCTCGGTATCGTTGGGCCGATGCGCGCACTGGTCACCGGAGCAGCCGGTTTCATCGGATCCACCCTGGTCGATCGTCTTCTGGCCGATGGGCATTCAGTTGTCGGCCTCGACAATTTTGCCTCGGGCCGGGCCGGCAATCTCGAGCACCTGGCCGATGAGCCGGAATTCTTCTTCGTCGAGGCCGACATCGTCTCCTCCGATCTGGATGCGATCTTCGCCGAATACAGCCCTGAGGTGGTGTTCCACCTGGCCGCGCAGATCGATGTGCGCCATTCGGTGGCCGATCCGCAGTTCGACGCCTCGGTGAACGTCGTCGGCACGGTCCGGCTGGCCGACGCCGCCCGTCGAGGCGGGGTCCGCAAGATCGTCCACACCTCCTCGGGTGGGTCGATCTACGGCACCCCGCAGGTGTTCCCCACCAGTGAGAAGGTGCCGACCGACCCGTCGTCGCCGTACGCCGCGGGCAAGGTGGCGGGCGAGGTCTACCTGAACATGTTCCGCAACCTGTACGGGTTGGATTGTTCGCACATCGCGCCGGCCAACGTCTACGGGCCGCGCCAGAATCCACACGGCGAGGCCGGGGTGGTCGCGATCTTCGCCCAGGCGCTGCTGTCCGGTAAGCCGACCAAGGTCTTCGGCGACGGCGCCAATACGCGGGATTACGTCTTCGTCGATGACGTCGTCGACGCGTTCGTCAAGGCATCCGGGACGGCTGGGAGCGGCCAGCGCTTCAACACCGGCACCGGTGTGGAGACCTCGGACCGGCAGCTGCACACCTCTGTCGCCGCCGCTGTCGGTGCGCCGGACGACCCCGAATTCTTCCCCCCTCGCCTGGGTGACCTGAAGCGCTCCTGCCTCGACATCAGCCTGGGCGCCGACGTGCTGGGCTGGCGTCCGGTGGTCGGCCTCGACGAAGGCGTGCGCCGGACTGTCGAGTACTTCCGCAACCGGGAGAGCTAAGCGCGTCAGCGGGCCTGGTCGGAAGGGGCTTGCGCGCCGTCGAGCGCCACCGCCCTGGCCAGCCGGGCGTACTTCAGTTCGAGATCCTTGAATCGCAGATACGTGCTCAACGTGGTGAACACGAACGCGATGATCAGCGCGTATTCCATCAGGTCGGCACCGCGCGCGACGCCGAGCCAGTTGGCCACCACCGTGGTGTCGTCGGGCCGCAGGATCGCGTAGATGGCGGCGAACACGAACAACACGTATCCGACCTTCACCCAGGCCTTCGATTTCGCATTGGTCCGCGAGCGCAAGAGGTAGACGAGCAGCACCAGAATCGACAGGATCAGCAGTCCCTGAATCCAGTTCATCGTGGCATCCGTCCTCTCAGGAATCCGTCGAACAGAATGTTCACCCCGTTGAGTAGGGGCTGACCTTTGCTCAGGGAGTAGTCGGTGTAGAGGATCTCGACAGGCTCTTCGGCTGCCCGCCAATGGTTTTCGACGATCAGGGCGATGATCTCGCTGGCGTGACTCATCCCGTTCATCGTGATGTTGAGGCCGTCGGCGACAGTCTTGTTGAAGACGCGCAACCCGTTGTGGGCATCGGTCAGCCCCAGTTTGCGGCTGCTGGAGCTCAGTACTGCCGCCGCCTGCAGGATGACCCGCTTCGCGAGGGACATCCGCGCGGGCGGGCCCTGCGCGAAGCGGGTGCCGATCACGATATCCACGTCGCCGGCCCTGAGTCGCTCGATCATCGCCAGCACGTCCTTGACCCGGTGCTGTCCGTCGGCGTCGAACGTGGCGAACACCGCGGCCCCAGGCCGGCTGCGGGCGTATTCGATGCCGGTCTGGATGGCCGCGCCCTGGCCCAGGTTTACCGGATGCTTGACGACGTGCGCGCCTGCCTTGAGTGCGGCTGCGGCCGTGCCGTCCCGGCTGCCGTCGTCGACGCACACGACGTTGGCGAAGGTCGAGCGGACCTCGGCGATCACTTCGCCGATGACGCTCGCTTCGTTGAAGGCAGGTACGACGATCCAGACGTCCTGGTAGTGCATGTCAATGCCCACAGGGTACGCGCCGGTCTGCGTTCTAACTGCCTGGCAGTGCCGGCTTCGTCAGCCCGTTCAGCGCACTCAGTTCGCGGTTGAATCCGGCGGCGTTGGCGTCGTCCATCGTCTGCAACCCCTGCGCCGCCCGGATTACCGAGGCTGCGTTGCGCTCCAGCGCATCGATGAAGCCGTTCATCTCGCCGTGCAACTTTGTGGCGTAGTCGACTGCTTTGGCGCCACTTCGGAACCCCGGGTTGGCCGCGGCAGCGGCGGCCTGCGCGTCGAAAAAGGTATCGGTCTCCGCTCGCGCCTGCGCCGAGATGGATGCGAGTTGCTGCCCGGTACCGCGGACCGCCTCGGGCTTGATGGAAAGGTCGTCGTCACTCATCGATATCCTCTTCTGCCCCGTCGGCCGTTAGATGAGCAGGTGTCCGGGAGCCGGACACGGTTCTTCCGGGGTGGGTTGGTTGTTGAATTCGAAACCGCCCCAGACATAGAGGGCGTACAACGCAATCAACCCGCATACCACGACGAGCCCTAGTGCTGTGAGCCGTGCCATGGCGGACTCCGTGCGCACAACCAGCAGGATTGCGGTGATCGCACTGAGTATCAGCAGCGCTGTGATCGCGTAGAGGTAGTACCGCTCGGCGGGGTTGTAGGGCCCGATGACGCAACCTTCGCCGGACCAGTCGCTGGCGCGCTGCCGGACGATGCGGATACGCAGCCCGGTCAGGATCAGCGTCAGCACCGTCAGCGAGATCGGAAGTGCCGCCCACCGCGGCCCTCTCACCATGTCACCTTTGGCCGGACAATCTCGATTTGCTGCTGGCCCAGCTCCTGGTCGATTGCGGGCAGCCGTCCGCTGAGGGGGTAGTTCAGCGCCCCTTCGGAATGCTGCGTATAGAGGATCTGACCGTCCGGCAGGACACCGGTGACGATGGCTGCGTGGTGAGTTTCACCAGGATGTAGCCCGCCAGTTTCTTGAGTTGCCGTGAAATACGCGAGATCCCCAGGGCGCGCCTGGTCCGCCGACACTGCGGTGCCCCCGTGGTGCAGAAAAAAGTCGTGGTTCGCCTGGGCGCCTCCCCAAGAGCGCGTGTGCGTGAGACCGCGGGGCAACGGATCTTGTGGGTCTCCGCGGGTGCCGTCGTACCACCCATCGTCGTCCCAGCGCGGGAGTGTGTAGGAGTTCTGCTTCTGCGGCATCCGACCGCCATACGCCAGAGCGTCGGAGGCGAAGTTGGTGCAGTTGTCTTTTCCCGGCCAGTCAAGAGAGTCGTTGTGGTAGTTGTCTCGCGCGTACCGCACCGCACCTACCGAGCTATAACCGAGGTCGGGCCGGTCGATCGCGGTCTTGACCGAGTCTGGAATTCCGGGGAGGTCGGATAGTTCTGTCGGGCAAGCGCGTTCGAGGTCGGACTGCTCTTTCTGCGTGAGTCCGTTCCACCACTGGGCGACGGCCTCCGGCGGCAGGCCGTCGGGAATGGTGTCGCGCAGCTCAGTCAGAGCCTTTTTGGTGTTGTCGGCCTGCACTGACTGCGCGACATCCTTGGTGGCGCCAGGGGTGTCGGCATTGATCGTCGCGCCCAGCGCGCTGGAGCAGGCGTCATCGGCTTGTGTTGCGGCCTCGACCGCGTCGTCGATCAGCCGCGCTGCCGTCTGTCCGACGCGGGTCATCTCGTTGATCTCGCTCGTCGGGGTCCCAGGTGGGATCGAGACCTGGCCCGTCACGTCGTCAACGTCCAGGCCTGCGTTGCGCGCCATCACGATGGCGTTCTCCAACTCGCGCTGCGCCGTTTCGACGGCATGGTTGAGTGTGTCAAGCGGGTCGACGGCAGATCTCGCGAATATCGACACCACCTCGGCGCGGTCGGCTACCTGCGTCAGGACATCTCTGGCGCGACCATAAGCGATACCGGTCCAATGGGCGTCCAGCGGCCTGACGCCGTTGTCGTGAATGTCATCCTTGATCCGCTCACACTGCTTGGCGGCGGCGAGGAAGTCGTCAGCTGCGCTGCTCCAAGCGCCCGGCTTCGCACCTCGGAGCTCACCGAAGGTCACCACGCGTGTGATGGTAATGCCGTTGGCCTTCCTGTGAATTCACTGTCGGCCGCTCAGGTGGCCGGCCGGCTCAGCGCCACCAGATGTACGGCAATCCCGACCACCGGCCCGCACAGCAGCGCGACGACCGTGCGGGTCTGCAGTGTGAGCGGCAGGGTCAACAGCAGCGCGGAGGCGACGGTCGCGCACACCCAGCCGACCGAATAGGCGCGGTGCAGCGCGGCCGCGGCGGCCGCGGCGCCGGTAAGGGTCAGCAGTGCGATCGCCACCGCCCCGGCCGTGAGCCACCCGAGCAGCGCGCCGCTGGCGATGTACTCGGAGCCGAACCCGGTCCGCAGCAGCCAGGGGCCGGCCCACCAGGCCAGCACCACACCGATGGCGCCGATGCCCACCACCAACGCCGCCGGAGCCAGCAGGGCCCGCACCCGATGTCCGCGCTGGTCGACGAAATGCGCGATCAGATTGCCCTGCATGGCGGTCAGCGGCACCAGCAGGGGAGCCCGCGTTAGGGTGACGGCCAGGATCACCACGCCGCCGGTCGGCCCCAGATCCCCGGAAGTCGCCTTCAGCAGCACCGGGAATCCCATCACCAGCACCGCGCTCGCTCCGGCAGCGGCCACGGCATGGCCTGCGCCGCGCAGGAACGAGCGGGTGTCCTCATGCGCGACGAGGTGCGCGGCAAGGCGGGCGGTCGGCGAGGTGATCAACAGGAGCAGCCAGGCGATCGCCCCACCGACGGTGGCCCACAGAAAACCGACCAGACCCCACCCGACGACTACGGTCACCGCCGCGACCGTCACCCGGATGACGGCGTCGGTCACCATGAGCGCGCCGTACTGCGCCCAGCGGTTGTCGCCGGCCAGCATGCCCAGCAGTGAGGTGTGCAGACAGAATCCGGCCAGGCCGACAGCGAGAAGGACCACCGACAGCAGCTGGGATTCGGCGAACACGTGCGCGGACCACAGGGGTGCGGTCGCAACGATCACCGCGGCCGAGATCAGGCCGACCACGGCGCCGACGCGCAACGGCCGGGTGATCGGATGGCCCGACGGGTCGTTGTGCCGGCTGAGCCGGATTTCGCGGGTGGTCTGCTGCAGCAGCCCGAAGGCGGCGCCACTGACCAAACCGAAGGCGCCCCAGAAGACGCCGAAGATCGAGAAGCCGGCCGGATCGAGATCGCGGGCCGCCAGATAGAGCACCGCGTAGCCGCACACCGCGCTCAGTGCGGTCGCGACCCCAACTTTGGCGACGCTACTGCGGGTGACCGGACCGGTCGGTAAAGCGGCGTCTGTCACGGACCGGTTTCCAGCGGAGGCACCGCAGTCGAATACAGCCAGGCATTCCACAACGAATGCAGCGAGGTCTCCGCGTAGTTGGCGGCCAGGCCGGTGAAATCGTCGGTGACGGCGGTGGAATGCCGGTAGCGGGTGGTCCAATCCCGAAGCAGTGCAAAGAATTTCTTGTCGCCGATGGCGCCGCGCAGGGCGTGCAGGGTCAACGCACCACGCTTGTAGACCCGGTCGTCGAACATGTCGCGCGGACCGGGGTCGGTGAGCAGCAGATTCTGCGTGGACGAGCGCAGTCGCTGGTGGTACTGCCGGGCCAGCGCGTCTGCGCTGAGTGCGCCGCTTTCCTCGGACCACAGCCATTCCGCGTAGCAGGCGAATCCCTCGTGCAGCCAGATGTCGCGCCAGCGGCGCACCGTCACACTGTTGCCGAACCACTGGTGCGCCATCTCGTGCGCGATCAGCCGCTCCGACTGTCGTGAGCCGTTGCAGTGGTTGGCTCCGAAGATCGAAAGCCCTTGGGCTTCAAGGGGAATCTCCAGGTCATCGTCGGTGACCACGACGGTGTACCCGTTCGACAGCGGGTAGGGGCCGAACAGTTTGACGAACAGTTTCATCATCTGCGCCTGCCGGCCGAAATCGTGGTCGAAGTTGCGCTTGAGCCGGGCCGGCAGGGCTGCATACAGCGGCACCGGGGACTTGGTCAACCGGTGATGGTCATACATCCCGATCTGCAGCGTGGCCAGATACGTCGACATGGGTTCGGGTTGCTCATAGGTCCACGTGGTGTGACCGGCGCGAACCCGTCGAGACACCAACTCGCCGTTGGCGATCGCCCGATAAGGGCTGTCGGTACTGATCTGGATCCGATAGCTGGCCTTGGCGCTAGGGTGGTCGTCGCAAGGGAACCACGAGGGGGCGCCGTTCGGCTGGCCGGCCACCAGAACTCCGTTGGTCAGTTCTTCGAAACCGACATCACCCCACACACTTCGGATGGGTCGCGGAGAGCCGCCATAGCGAACCTCGATGGTCAGCGCGGCACCGGCCGGCAGCGCCGACGCCAGCGCGATGTTGAGCTTGCCGCCGGACGTACTGAACTGGTGCGGGCGGCGACCGTTAACCGAAACTTTGGATACCCCAAGGGCATCCGTCAGATCCAAGGAGAAGGTGCGCAGCGCGGCGAGCGTCACAGCCGTGATGGTGGCCGTCCCGGCCAGCCGGTTGATCGCGACTTTGTACTCCAGGTCCAGTTCGTAGCGCGACACCCGGTAGCCGAAGTTTCCGCTTTTGGGCAGGTAGGGATCGATCACCGGTGCTTCCGAAGTGCGAGCCGGTTTTGTCTTCCTCACGCCGCGGGTTCCTTGGGCTTGGACCCCGTCGCATCACGGCCTTTCTTGCGCGGAACGGGTTCGGGCGCAATGGGATTACCCTGCCAACGACTGTGCGCGGGCACCTCGTCGCCGCGCATCACCAGCGATGCGGGGCCCACCGTGGAACCCGTACCGAGTTTCGCGGCGGGCAGTGCCACGCAGTGGGTTCCCAGGGTCGCGCCGTCTTCGACGATGACGGTGTCCAACCGCATGATCCGGTCGTGGAACAGGTGGGTCTGCACGACGCAGCCGCGGTTGACGGTGCTGCCCTTGCCGAGGGTGACCAGGTCGGCCTCGGGCAGCCAATACGTTTCGCACCAGACACCGCGGCCGATCTTGGCGCCGAGCGCGCGCAGCCACAGGTTCATCACCGGCGTGCCGCTGGCAGCGCGGGCGAACCACGGTGCTGCGACGGTCTCGACGAAAGTGTCCGACACCTCGTTGCGCCACACGAATGACGACCACAGCGGATGCTCGACGGCCCGGATCCGGCCGATCACAATCCATTTGGCCAGTACGGCGATCCCGCCGGCGACGGCGCCGGCGATCAGCAGCACGACGCCGCCGGCCAGCGCAGTCCAGCCGTAGCCGAACCTCAACGCCAACGCCTGCAGGCTGGCGAGGACCGCCACCCCGATCAGGAACGTCACCATCATCGGGATCAGTCGGCAGGTCTCCACCGCGCCGCGCATCACCTTCAGCCGCACCGACGGGTTGAACGTCCGCAGCGCATCGGCGGCGGTCGGTTGGCGCCGCAGCCGGATCGGCGGGCTGCCCAGCCAGGACGAGCCGCGCTTGGCTTTGTGAGGCGTGGCGGACAGTACGGCCACCAGCCCGTCTTCGGGCACCCGCCGCCCTGGTTGGGTGATCCCCGAATTACCCAGGAACGCCCGCTTGCCGATGGTGGTCTTGGCGACGTGAATCCAGCCGCCGCCCAACTCATAGGACGCCACCATGGTGTCGTCGGCCAGGAACGCGCCGTCCTCGATGACCGTGAACTTCGGCGTCATCAGCGCCGTCGAGATCTCGGTGCCCTTACCGACCGTGGCGCCGAGCACCCGCAGCCAGTACGGCGTCAGCAGGGAGGCGTACAGGGGGAACAGGTAGTTGCGGGCGGCGTCCATCAGCCGTTCGGTGGTCCACAACTGCCAACCGACGCGGCTGCGCACCGGGTGGTAGCCCTCGTTCATCGCGATGGACATCAACCGCACCCCGGCCACCGTCGCGGCCGCGTAGACGAGAACCGACACCAGCGTCGCCACCGGGACCCACGGCAACGCGGACAGCACGGCAGCGCCCAACGTCGCCGAATCCGCTACCGCCCAGCCCAATACGGCCAATCCGGCGGCTAGCGCCGCCAACGGGATGGCGCCGAGCATGACCGACGTCAGGCCGTACATCGCCACCCACACGGGGGCACGCGGCGGCCGGTGATCGGGCCACGGGTGATGGGCCTTGCCGGATTTCACCGCCGGAGAACCCATCCAGTACTGACCGTTCTTGACCTTGCCGACCACACCGGAGCCCGCCGCAACATCGGCGTTCTTCCCGACGACGGCGCCGGGCAGCAGAGTGGTCCGCGCGCCGATGGTCGCGTCGTTGCCGATAGTGATGGTGCCGACATGGAACAGATCGCCGTCGACCCAATGCCCCGACAGATCGACCTCCGGCTCGATGGAGCTGCGATGCCCGAGGGATAAGAGCCCGGTCACCGGGGGTGCCGAATGTAGATCCACACCCTTGCCGACCTTGTTACCCAGGGCGCGGGCGTAGTACACCAGCCACGGCGCACCGGCCATGTTCTCGGCACCGCTGGCATCGGCTAGGCGTTCGGCCAACCACACCCGCATGTGCTCGGGGCCGCCGCGACGATACGTACCGGGTTCCAGTGCGGAGAGCAGCATCTGTGAGAACAGCACCGCGATGCTCATCCGGCCGATCGGAGTGATGAACAGCAGGAAAGCGGCGATCACCCACCACCAGCTGATGGACACCAACCACGGAGGGTGCCCGGCCACCGCCGACCCGATGTTGTTCAGCAGTGCCAGCCACGTCACCCATTGCAGCCCGGTCAATGTCGCCAGCGGCAGCGACAGCACCGTCTGCGCCACTCCGGTGAACACTGGCGTCGGCTTGACCTCGCGGGGCACCACCGTGATCGGCGGATCGAGCTCGTCGAGGTATCCGGCCAGCGAACCCAGCCGGGGGTGATCCATCAGCTGGGCGACGGTGAGCTGCGGATAGCGCACCCGCAGTGCGGCGACGAGCTGCGCGGCCGAGAGCGAGCCGCCGCCCAGAGCGAAGAAATCCGCTTCTGGACCGTCGATGGCGGCGCCGAGAACGTCGCGCCACAGGCCGGCCAGCCAGCCCATGGTGCCGCCGAGATCGGGTTCGTCGTCATCGGGTCCGGCCCCCGGCGGGGGCCATGGCAGCGCGTTGCGGTCGACCTTGCCGGAGGTGCGGGTGGGCAGCTCGTCGAGCAGCACCAGCCGCGGGACCAGAGCTGCCGGCAGCGAGGCACTGAGCGCGGTGCGCGCGGCGTTGACGTCGAAGGCCGGGTCGGCGCTGGCGATGTACCCGACCAGCAGGGGTGTTCCGCTGGCCGTTCGGCGGACCGCCGCGGCACCTGCGGAGACCCCGGGCAGGTTGACCAGCGCCGAGTCGACCTCACCGAGTTCGATACGCCGACCGCCGACCTTGACCTGGTCGTCGGCGCGGCCTTGGAAGTAGAGGCCGTCACGCTCGAGGCGGACCAGGTCACCGCTGCGGTAGGCACGGCCCCAGCCCAGCGTGGGCATCGGGGCGTACTTCTCGGCGTCCTTCTCCGGGTCGAGATACCGCGCCAGGCCGACGCCACCGATCACCAACTCGCCGACGGCGCCGATCTCGACGGGGTTACCCGCCTTGTCCACCACGGCGAGGTCCCAGCCGGGCAGTGGCAGCCCGATGCTGACCGGGCTCTTTCCGTCCAGTCGGGCGGCGCAAGCCACCACGGTCGCCTCGGTGGGGCCGTAGGTATTCCACACCTCGCGCCCGACCGAATCGGGTCCGGAGGCGAGGCGCTCGGCGAGCTCGGGTGGGCAGGCCTCACCACCAAAGATCAACAGCCGCACCGCTTCCAGTGCTTCGGCCGGCCATAGCGCCGCCAGTGTGGGAACTGTCGACACGACCGTCACATCCCGGGAGACCAGCCAGGGGCCCAGGTCCATACCGCTGCGCACCAGCGATCGGGGAGCGGGGACCAGGCACGCCCCGTGCCGCCAGGCCAGCCACATCTCCTCGCAGGACGCGTCGAAGGCCACCGACAGTCCCGCGAGTACTCGGTCCCCGGGACCGATCGGGCTGTCCTGTAAGAACATTCGCGCTTCGGCGTCGACGAAGGCGGCGGCGTTGCGGTGGGTGACAGCGACACCTTTGGGTGTGCCGGTGGATCCGGAGGTGAAGATGATCCAGGCGTCGTCGCGGCTCAGCGGTGCCGTGGCGCGCCAGCCCCGCGACGACCCGGTGCCGCGCGTGAGCCCGGCTTCGGTGATGATCCCGACGACGCCCGCTTCGCCGAAGACGAGGTCGGCGCGTTCGGGCGGATCGTCGGCATCGACGGGGACGTATGCCGCACCGGCGGCCAGGGTGGACAGAATCGCGACGTAGAGCGCGTAGCTGCCCGAGGGCATCCGAATGCCGATCCGATCACCACGGCCGATTCCCCGTTGCGCAAGCCAGTCGACGCTGTCCTCGATATCGGCGATCAGCTCGCTGTAGGTCAGCTGGATCGTGCCGTCGTCAAGTGCTGGCGCATCGGGGAAGCGCGCCGCGGTCTCGTACAGGATGTCGACCAGGGTCCGTGGTTCCGGCGCCTGTTCTGACAGCAAGTACTGAGCTGGAATGACCCCCGTAAGTTCCGCTGCCACAGTACGAAAATACTAAGCGGTCCCGGTGGCGTGTCCGCGCCGGACACGGTGGGCGACGTACACGGCCACCCCCACGGCCAGCGCGGCGATCGCATACCACTTGTAATGCTCGAAGGTGGCGTAGACGTGCTCGATGTTCTTGCCGGCGAAGTATCCGAAGGCCGACCAGGTGCATACCCACAGCGCTGCGCCGAGGGCGTTGTACGCCAGGAATTTGACCCAGTGCATCCCCATCATTCCGGCCAGAAACCCGTTGACTTGGCGAAGGCCCTCGATGAACCGGGCGATGGTGACCACCTTCCCGCCGTGCTTGTTCATGTAGGCCTCGGCGTGGTCGAGCCGCTGCGGGGTGAGGAACACGTAGCGACCGAATCGCTCGACGACGGGGCGCCCACCGAAGTGCCCGACAGCGAAGCCGACGTTGTCTCCGATGACCGCCCCGGCCACCGCGACCAGGATCACCGCCGCGAGGTTGAGCTGACCAGAGCCCGCGAAGACCGCGGCGGCGATCAGCATCGTCTCGCCGGGGACCGGCACACCGAAGTCCTCGAGGAGGACGAAACCGCCGACGGCGAGGTACCCGTAGTGCTCCAGCACCGGCTGCAGGTCACCGAAGATGCCTGGTAATTGGGTTTCTGTCACGGTTCCTCGGGGCTCGCTAGGAAATCGGGGGGATGACCTGACACAATGGTGGTAGAGGGGAGTATTCCTTCGCTGCGGTGTCGTCATCACGTTGTCCGTCATCGGACGACCGGGGCCGCGGATCGCTTGCAGGTTGAGCGGTGGAAGAGACCTCGGCCGTTTTGTCGACGACCGGAGGCTCTACCTTAATGAACGTTACCCAGATCGAGTGGATCATCACCCTCGGTGTGACCATCGCGGTGCTGCTTTTCGACATCATCTTCATCGCCCGTCGACCCCATGAACCGACGTTCAAGGAATGCGCGATCGCGCTGTCGTTCTACGTCGGCCTCGCCATCGCGTTCGGCCTCTGGGTCTGGTTCTTCCATGGTGGCCAGTTCGGGCTCGAGTTCTTCGCCGGCTGGCTCACCGAGTACAGCCTCTCGGTGGATAACCTGTTCATCTTCCTGATCATCATGGCGAGCTTCAACGTGCCCAGGAAGTATCAGCAGGAGGCCCTGCTGATCGGCATCATCCTGGCGCTGATCTTCCGCGGTATCTTCATCGCGCTCGGCGCGGTCGCGATCGAGCAGTTCTCCTGGGTTTTCTACATTTTCGGCGCGTTCCTGGTGTACACCGCCTGGAACCTGGCCCGCGACAACGAGCATGACGACGACGGCGAAAACACCGTGGTCAAGTTCGCTCGTCGACACCTGAGCCTCACCGACAAGTGGGATGGCCTCAGGCTGTGGGTAAAGGAGAACGGCAAGCGGGTGATGACGCCGATGTTCCTGGTGATCGTCGCCCTGGGCACCACCGACCTGCTGTTTGCGCTCGACTCGATCCCGGCGATCTACGGGCTCACCCGCGAGCCCTACATCGTGTTCACCGCCAACGTCTTTGCTCTGATGGGTCTGCGGCAGCTGTACTTCCTGCTGGGCGACATGCTCAAGCGGCTGGTCTACCTGTCGCAGGGGCTGGCGTTCATCCTCTTCTTCATCGGCGTCAAGCTGGTGCTGCATGCGCTGCACGAGAACGAGGTGCCGTTCATCAACGGTGGGGAGCCGGTCCACGTCTTCGAGATCCCGACGCTGTGGAGTCTGGGTGTCATCGTCGTGACGCTGGTCGTGACGACGGTCGCGAGCCTGTACAAGACGCGTAACGACGGCGACAAGACCGATAAAGGCGACAAAGGTGCCACAGGCGACAAGGAAGCCAACCCTGAGCACGACAGCGCGGAGGAAGCGGGAGCGGCCGCGAAGGACTGAGTTGAACTCCTTCTGATCGCAACGGTCGACGGGGGACCTGTTGGCCCCTAACGTGAGCTGCGTGTCTGTTAACGAACAAGTCGACCGTCACGCGCCGCGGGTGTTCGTAGCCCTGGAAGGTGCCGACTCCGGCGACGCCGGGTGGGTGGAAGTGACCTCCGACGGGCAACCCGCGGTGCGGGTCAGCGCGCCGGATCTGCAGCAGGCGCAGCGCGCCCGCGCCCGCATCCGTCGGCATGACGCCGTATCGGTCGTCCTCGACATCACCGTGCTGGTGGCCGAGGATTACCGGTCGGCGCGCCGTGGCATGTCGGCGGCGCAGGACGACGCACCGGCGTCGGTGCGGTACGCGGGCACTCTCGACGGTCTGGCCGGCCTGATCGCCGACATTGTCGTCGCCGGCGTGGCCGACGGCGTCACACTCATTTCGGCGACACCCGATCAGGACGTCCGGGCGCTGGCCGAGCAGGTGCTGGCCCGGATCGCGGCCCGGCTGCACGTCGCGGCCTAACTCTCCAATTCGCCCGCGATCGACTGCTCGATAGCCGCAACCGCCGCAGCGGGCAGGGCGATCAGCCCGTCCAATTCGGTGCGCGCCCGCGTGTAGGCGTTGTGCCGTTCCTGCGGCGTCGCGCCGGTGTCGCCGGCCAGCCGCAGCAGGCTCTGTGCTCTGGCCATCCGCTCCCGATCGGCCGAGGAGAAGTCGCTGCGGCGGCGACGGATCGCCTCGGCCTCGGCGATGTCGAAGGCACTGGCGTAGTCGTGCACGGCATCGCGATAGTCGAGCTGTGCGGCCCGATCCCCGAGAATGTCCTCGATACTGTCCGGCCGGAGCAGATCGGCGTGTCGCTTGGCCTTGTGAAAAGCCAGCGTCAGCGGATCACGGAGATCTGTCATCACCGGGAAGTCCAGCAGCTTGGCGACATCCAGTTCGTAATCCAGCCAGCGGGTGTCGACGTCGCTATGGGCAGCCACCAGCTTATGGAGTTCCCGTCGCCGCAGGGATTCGTCGTCGCGTGGGCGGCCGGAGGCCTGCGCCATGGCGATCTTCGTCTGCTGTTTGATCCGGTAGCGCTCGAGGCGTCGTTCGGCCCGCCGCTCGTTGGCCGCCGAAACTGCGCGCACGCCACCGCCGATCACCCCGCCGAGCGGAAAGATCAGCCACCAGAAGTGCAGCAGCGAGTCCATCCAGACCAGATTAGGCGACGGTCGGGGGTTACTTGGGCAGCGCGGATTCGATGCGGTCGGCGATGACACCGGCCTGCGTGACTGTCGAACCAGCAGGCTTGCAGGCCTGCACGTCGATGACCACGTTCACTGCGAGCGAGAGCACGCGCTGGCACGCCCGGACCTGGTCGCCGCTGCCGCGGGTCACCGGGATGGCCAATCGGGTGTCGGTTTTGGTGAGGTCACCGGAAAGCCACTTCGGCAACGGGGTGTCGTTGAGGGTGATGTTGACATGGTGGTTGGTGCATTTCGACCAGCGGTCCGACGACTCGGTGAAGAACTTCTTGGCGTCGTCGACGGAGTGATAGGACACCACCGACTGCACGACGAGGTTGTCCCACCGTTCGCTGTCGGGTGACCGCATCATCACCTGGCGCAGCGCGCTCCAGCCGCTGGGACCGTAGACACCGACTTCATCGACCTGCCACACCCCGAGGCAGTTGAGGTTGGGCAGCAGTTGACGATGGTCCCCCATCTGGGTGACGGGCGAGTGCGGGATCATCCCCGTGGTCGCCATGACCTGGTCGATGTCTTTGGGGCTCAGCAGCATTCCCTCAAGTGCGGCAGTCTCGACCATCTTCGGAGCGGGCGCGGCGGTCGGTGCCTTGGCCGAACAACCGGCCAGTACGAGGACGAGCGCCAGCACCCCGATTGCACGCCTGCTCACGGGGCTCCTTTTGCTCGTTGATGGCGAAATATGCTGTCCAGCAAGCAGAGTGATCAGGCGTGGGTACCGGCGTTGGCGCAGGCCATCTGAGCGTTACCGGCGTCCTGGTTCATCTGGGTCGCAGTGCTGTTCATGAAATCGCCGGTGGTGCGCAGCCCCATCTTGACCAGGAGCTTGGTGGCGCCGAAGGACCACGAGCGCATCGGATCGGAGATTTCCGGCGCAACACCGGGTGTGTTCGCCGCGGACATCGCCAGCGACGCCGCCTGCCGTAGCGCAGTCCGGCCGGTCACGTTGCTTTGGTCGACTGCCGGATCCGAATAGTCGGGGCGCACGGTGCCATCGATCGAGTCTGCGAAATCGCCGTAGAACGCCGAGGCGGTGTCCAGCGCGGTCGCGAACTGGGAGCACGCCGCCACGGCTGGGTCGGAGCTGTCGGCAGTGTCGACGGGCACTGAGGACGGATCGCCACCCTGGTAATACTCGGTTACCGGCGGCGCCGCCGCGGGATCGACCGGGGGCGGTGCGGCAGCGTCGCTCGGATCGGCGGAGGCCAACGGGATGACCGCAAGCCCGAGGCCGAACGCCATGAGCGATGCCGCCAAGCCTCGCCGGTAAACGTGTGATGACCTCAAGAATTCCTCCGTGGTAGTCGGCTTCCCTGCCTGCAGGCCTGGAGTATCGCCCCGGTGACCCATGGAACGTGCCGGCGGCCGCACATCAGAAGGACACACGACGCAGGCAGACCTGCGCGGCTGGCACCAGTACACGGTCGATGGGTCAGGTGTCCGGGAGGTGAACATAAAACAAATTGCCGATATCGAGTCAGAACTCATTGGGTGTCGTCAGTCTGGAAGTGGACCCGGGCGCGCGCAATGCAAATATTGAGGCCCGGAATCGCTGACGTCAGGCCCTGCTCGGGAACGCTCACTGGATTGCAATGTGGCGTGATTTGTTGGTATTCAGTTCACCGTTTGGAAACCCGGCCCGTCCATGATTCGACGCGACAGATCCCTTGGATTCTTTG
>NZ_JACKTY010000050.1:75168-95971 GCF_025822605.1 Mycolicibacterium komossense
GCCACCCTGGCTGCTGTCTCGCCACCCTGGCTGCTGTCTGCATGTTGGCCCCGATCGCTGCGGCGCCTCTGGCGTTGGCCGATCCACCGCCCCCGGACCCCGCGGTCCAGCCCGTCGGCGTCCCGGGCCCGCCGCCGGACACCGGCGCCGTGCCGTCCGCACCTCCCGGAGTGCTGGTGACTCCGGACGGCTGGACCGTGACAGTAGTCGGCTCCGATGAGAGCCAGCTCCCGGTGGCGCCACTGACGACGGCCATCTCCTCGCGCGAGTACCTGGTGGGTGGCACCTTCACCGGCAAGGTGTCGGGCTCCGGTAAGACGAAGCTCGCCGGCGGCACCCTGGAGGCCGGGGTTCAGATCGGCTGCGGCATCGTCTCCGATGAAGAGGAGATCAACCCCGGCGCCAGCTTCACCCCGGGTATCGGCATCCCGTTCACCGGCGCCAACACCCCGACCTTCGGTACCGGTATCAGCCTGCAGGGCAAGGTGTATCTCAAGCCCGGCACCGTGAATATCGTTCCCCTGGACAAGAAGTCGTTCAAGGGCACCGGAACCCGCGTCACCATCACCGGTGTCCGCGTGAAGTTCGACCAGTGCGCCGGCCAGTCGTTCATCCGCTCCTACGCGACGCTGACGAGTTCCACCGACAACACCGACGACGTGATCACCTACTTGGGCGTCACCAAGGCTGTCTGACACAGGGCTGTCCGAAACACCGATCCACCCAGCGTGGCTGAGCCGGCCTGGCCGGCTCAGCCACGCTGTTTTCTGCTGCCGGCGCGTGATCTGTACGCGACCGTGCCCTTTACCCGGATCCGCGTGCCGTTTGATGCGCGCACGCTATGGCCGTGAACCCGCTGCGCGCGAGGCCGGCCCTTTCCTGCCCTCGAGTAGCCGCAACGTCGCTCTCGCATTCCCTGCGGGTGGGGTCTCTGCGTCGCCGTATCGCCGGCCGGGCCCAGCCCTCGCGATGGCCGCTGGCTGCCGTTTTCCGAACTCCGGCGGCAACGCACGAATACGGGGAAATTCACAGCAAACTCGCAGAAATTGGGCCACTCCTAACGCTCACTGGATTGCAATGTGGCGTGATTTGTTGGTATTCAGTTCACCGTTTGGAAACCCGGCCCGTCCATGATTCGACGCGACAGATCCCTTGGATTCTTTGGATTCGGACGAGACGTTATTTCTCTGGATCCCCTTGGATTCGACCACGAGAGGCGCCACTACAAGTATGTTGAATCGTTTCGCCACCCTGGCTGCTGTCTGCATGTTGGCCCCGATCGCTGCGGCGCCTCTGGCGTTGGCCGATCCACCGCCCCCGGACCCCGCGGTCCAGCCCGTCGGCGCCACCCTGGCTGCTGTCTGCATGTTGGCCCCGATCGCTGCGGCGCCTCTGGCGTTGGCCGATCCACCGCCCCCGGACCCCGCGGTCCAGCCCGTCGGTGACCCGGCGGTGGATCCCGGGCCGCCGCCGGACACCGGTGTCGTCGCGTCCTCCGAGCCGGGCGTCGTGACCACGCCGGACGGCTGGGTACTTACTGTCGCCGCGAAGGATGAGACCGAGCTTCCGGTGGCGCCACTGACGACGGCCATCTCCTCGCGTGAGTACCTGGTGGGTGGCACCTTCACCGGTACCGTCACCGGCAGCGGCAAGACCACGCTGGCCGGCGGTGTGCTGGAGGCCGGCTACCAGATCGGTTGCGGTATCGAGTTGGGCCAGGTCAGGCTCATCGGCTCGGTCGGCATCGGTACCTCGGGCTCGAACATCACCGGCGGTCTGATCCCCACCGGTATCAACTTCCCGATCTCGGGCACGCTGGAAATCCACCTCAAGCCGGGCAGCGTCACCAACGTCTCGGTGGACAAGAAGACCTTCAAGGCTGCGCCTGCGCGCGTCACCCTCAAGGACGTCCACATCAAGCTCGACGGCTGCGCAGGTCAGTCATTCCTGCGCTCCTACGCGACGCTGACCAGTTCCACGACGGACACCGACGACGTCGTCGCTTACTACGGCGTCACCAAGAGCGTCTGATTGTGGCTCTCAGGACTGCGGTGGCCAACCTCGCCGTGTTCGGTGCGGTAGCGGTCGGAGCGGCGGTCGCCTCGATGGCGACCGCCGCCGCCGACCCGCCCCCGCCCGACCCGGCGTTGTTGCCAGTCGATCCCGCAGCACCGGCCCCGGCACCCGAGCCACCGCCACCGCCTGGACCGAGCATTCCGGTCCTCGGTGCACCGCTCGGACCCGCGGGCTTCAACATTCTGGCCCAGAACGGGTCTGAACCGCGACCAGGTGCGTTGGGTGTTCCACAGACCGTCGACACCAGCCCGCAGGCGTTGCTCGGCCAGAACCAGATTCCGTCCGCGCCCGGTCAGGGTGTCCCGGGGGCGCCGATCAATCTCGATCCGATCAACAACGCCTACGTGATGCCGCAGAACGAGAAGCCCGCAGCGCCCGGTCAGGGCACGCAGGTCGGGGTGGCGCCAGGTGAAGAAAACGATCACCTGGGCCGGATCGACTACCTCAAGCAGTGGCACGACCTGTACAAGAACGGCAATTTGAAGGGCGCATTGCTCGGCCAGGCGCCGCAGGAGCAGTTGGGTCAGCCGTTGCCGGGCACCGCTCCGCCTCCGGGGACCAACATCCCGCCCGGACTGGAGCAGTACCTGCCAGATCCGGCGGCACCGCCGGCTCCTGTCGATCCGGCGGCACCGATCCTGCCCGTCGTGCCGCCACCGCCTGCTGGGTGAGTGACTTCCCGCGGGAGGAGTAAAGGCGCAAAAGAGATTGCTGTAAAAGGTCTGCCAGGTGAGTGCCGTCACTGTGAATGGAGGAGTAAATTCTTATGAATCGTCATCCAGTGGCGGCGATCACCTGGCTTCTTAGCTTCGAAGATTCGCTCATAAGACAATTGATGTTGATCAATATATGACGTGAGTTTGCTGCTATTACGAGTTTGCTGGTGTACGTTTATTCGCAGTCACCTCAACGCCTAAAAGGAGTTCTCGTGAGGACCATGTTGATGCAGCCCACGGCCGCTGCACTGTGCGCGGTATGCCTCGCTGCACCTCTCGCCGTCCCCGATGGAAGCAGTCTCGGCAGTGCCCGCGGGCACGAGCTGTCAGCGTCCGCGGCTGCGGTCAAGCTGGCGGCAGCAGTCTCGGCGAGTTCGACGGCGCTGCCGGCCAATCCGACTCTGTTGGAGGTGCTGGGTCTGCCGATCCAGACGATCAACAACATCGTCGCCGAGGGCACCACGGGTGCGTTGGCGCTGCTCAGTATGTGTCGATCTTCGAGGCTCTCAACGCCTACATCAAGGTCGGCAGCACCGTTGCCGTGCAGTTGGTGAACGGACAGTTCGAGCAGATCCCGGCCTCGTTCCAGACGAACCTCGCCGCGGCCAACACCGCGCTGCAGGGACTCCCGCCCTCCATCGTTGCTTCACTGCAGTACAACCTCAGCGTCATTGAGGCCTTCATTGCCTCCCTGGGCACTGGGACTGTCGCACCGACAGCTGATTCCGCTGCCACCGTGGACACCAAGACGGTCGCTGTATCGGCCGCGACTCCTGCTGCGCTGCCGGCCAATCCGACTCTGTTGGAGGTGCTGGGTCTGCCGATCCAGACGATCAACAACATCGTCGCCGAGGGCACCACGGGTGCGTTGGCGCTCGGCTCAGTATGTGTCGATCTTCGAGGCTCTCAACGCCTACATCAAGGTCGGTAGCACGATTGCCGTGCAGCTGGTGAACGGACAGTTCGAGCAGATCCCGGCCTCGTTCCAGACCAACCTCGCCGCGGCCAACACTGCGCTGGCGGGTCTTGGCCCGTCGGTCGCGGCCTCGCTGCAGTACAACCTCACCGTTATCGGGAACTTCTTCGCCAACCCGACTCCGAGCGCAGCGGCAGGCTCGGCAGCAGTCGAGACCAAGGTGCTGGCGGCTTCGGCGGTCACTCCGGCAGCGTTGCCGGCGAATCCGACGTTGTTGGAGGTGCTGGGTCTGCAGATCCAGACGCTGAACAACATTGTCGCGGCGGGTACCACCGGAGCGCTGGCGCTCCCCGCCGGCTTCCCGCTGACTGCGGCGCAGTACGTTTCGATCTTCAACGTGCTCAACGCCTACATCAAGATCGGCAGTACCGTCGCCACGCAGCTGGTGAACGGACAGTTCGAACAGATCGCGCCGTCGTTGCAGACGAACTTTGCCGCGGCCAACACCGCCTTGCAGGGCCTCGCCCCGTCGATCACCGCGTCGCTGCAGTACGACCTCGGCGTCATCGGGAACTTCTTCACCACCCCGTCCGCGACCGCTGCGGCCGGCTCGGCAGCCGTGCAGACCAAGGCACTGGCCGTTTCGAACGCGACGGCGAGCGCACTGCCGGCCGATCCGACGCTGTTGGATGTGCTGGGTTTGCAGATCCAGACCGCCAACAACATCTTCGCGGCGGGCACCACGGGTGCGCTGGCGCTGCCGACCGGGTTCCCGTTGACTGCGGCACAGTATGTTTCGGTCTTCAACGCCGTCAACGCCTACATCAAGGTCGGCAGCACGGTCGCCACGCAGCTGGTGAACGGACAGTTCGAGCAGATCGCGCCGACGTTCCAGACGAACCTCGCCGCGGCCAACACCACCCTGCAGGGGCTGGCCCCATCGGTTACCGCGTCACTGCAGTACGACGCCGCGGTGGTGGGCAAGTTCGTCACCGGCGGTGCAACCAGCAACTCAGCGAAGGCCGCGGCGGTCAAGACCGACGCCATCGAGACGGCGGCGGACAGCACCGAGACGGCCACCGCACTGCCCAACGCCACCCCGAGCGTCGACGCCAAGAAGGCGACGCCCGCCGGTGGCTTCCTCAAGCAGCTCCAGAGTGCGGTGGACAACCAGGTCGGTGGGGGCAAGGTGAAGGTGTCCCCGTCCAAGACCGACGCATCCACCGGAACAGACGCGGGTAGCGATTCCGCTTCGTCAGCCCCGAAGCCGGTCAAGCACAGCGACACCAAGAAGACGAGCGGTGCCGCGAAGTCGGCCGCCGGCGCTTCCAGCGCCAAATAGCAGTACGCGGGACCTGAACCAGCGCCTGGCTTCGGCTAGGCGCTGGTTTCCCATTTATGGCGCACCGTCTGCAAGCCCGCCTCGGTGAGGGAACCGAACAGGCGTAGCCGCGCCATGCCGCCGTCGGGGTAGATGTCCAGGCGTGCGTCGGTGACCGGACGGTCACTGTCGATCAGGAAACGGTGCCGGGTATCTGGTAGCAGCTCCGTTATCGGCAGCAGCTCGAACCAGCCGCCGTCACCGTCGCGGCCCGACAGCCGAGCCGACCCAGGCGCGTTGCCCACGAAATAGGACGTGTCGATCTCTGCAGCGTTGAGGACGCCCTGACTCGCCAGATGCACCTGCACCCAATCGTTTCCGGTGTCACGGCGGCGCGAGGTCTCCCACCCTTCACCCATCGTGCGGGCCGTACCCGGCAGCAACAGATTGTTCGGTGAACTGTAGAACATGTTGGAGCAGGCGGTGATTCGGCCACCATTTTCCAGCGCAGCCAGGTCGAGGGTCACGTTCTCGGCGAATTCCGGGTCCAGCAGGCCTTCGCCATGGACCCGGAACCGC
This sequence comes from Mycolicibacterium komossense, assembly GCF_025822605.1. Classification (GTDB taxonomy): domain Bacteria; phylum Actinomycetota; class Actinomycetes; order Mycobacteriales; family Mycobacteriaceae; genus Mycobacterium; species Mycobacterium komossense. Next base: position 80,777 of record NZ_JACKTY010000050.1, read on the forward strand.
GCCACGCCGCCGTCAGGGTAGATGGACAGCCGAACGTGGGTCCAGCGAGATGGCGAGTCGACCTTGAACGGATTGCGAGTATCGCCGTTGACGTCCACGCGCTCGACAAGCGTTGTCCAGTCGGTCTTTTCGAGGAGCTCGTTGACCGCCGGGTAGCCGGTGAAGTGCGCCGCCTCGACCGAGATCTGCGGCGGATAGTTACCGGTGAACCAGGCGGTGTCGACGACCACGCCGCGCACGATCCCCGGGACCCCGAGGCGTACGATTGCCGAATCGTAGGCGTCCGCTCCGGCGCCGCGGCGCCGCCGGGTCTCCCAACCGTCGTAGATCTGACCCTTGTGGCCGAACGTCGCGGGCCGGAACTCGGCCGGTGCTGGGTTGATCAGGTTCTCCCGCTCGGCGAACAGATCGTCGTTCGCCCACACCACGCTGCCACCGGCGGGGCGGGCCGCCAGGTCGGGAAGAGACAGGAAATGTGGCTGAGCGGCGGGGCCGGGCGGTGGTGTGCTCACCGGCATCAGCCTAACGAAACTGGATCATCGCGCCCGGTTCACCAGTTCTGGTAGCCGCCTTCGGGTCCCAGCATCCGCTCGAGCCGGGTTCGGTTGATCTTGGCCAGCTCGTTGCGGACCACTTTGCGTTCGGTCTCGAACGTGTGGTGTAACCGATCGGAGATCGCCGTCAGCACATCGGAGGTGCCCAGGCCGCCGACATACATCACGAACCGGAAGCCGAACTGGTCCAGGTAGGTGCCCGCCGCCGTCCAGAGCTCGGCCATCACCGTGGCGTCGTCATCCCATAGCGAGCACTGCTCGGCCTGGGATTTGGCGCTGCGCGGGCGGCGGCCCACGTCGGGGCAGCCTTCCAGGATCATGTCGACACAGTCCTCGGGAAGCTCGAACAACAGCGCATCGGCGCGACGGAACAGCGCGTCGTGATCCGGGTAGGGACGCGAGCGCGCAAGGTCACGGGCCAGCGTCACGCTGTTGCAGCACTCGTAGAGCGCGTGCACGGCCTTGCGCTCTGGCAGCGCGTTGAACGCCTCCAGACCGATCCCCTGATGCAGTAGCACCCCGTCATGATCGAAGGGCCAGACCACGCGCGCGTTACCGCGTGTTACGGCCGCGCTAAATCCTGCTGAGAAGTGGTTTTAGTGCGAGTGCGGGACGTACCGCTCCCGTGAGCGCAGCACCTCGGCCTCGGCCTCGGCCCGCCCCACCCAGTCGGAACCCTTGACGAACTTGCCCGGTTCCAGGTCCTTGTAGTGGGTGAAGAAGTGCTGGATGGAGTCGAGTTCATCTTTCGCCACATCGCCGATGTCCTGGATGTGATCCCAGCGCTTGTCACCGGCGGGTACGCACAGCACCTTGTCGTCGCCGCCGGCCTCGTCGACCATCTTGAACATGCCGACCGGCCGGGCCTCGATCAGGACACCCGGGAACACCGACAGCGGCAGCAGCACGAGCGCATCCAGCGGATCGCCATCTTCACCGAGGGTGTCCTCGATGAAGCCGTAGTCGGCCGGGTAGGCCATCGGCGTGTAAAGGTAGCGGTCCAGCCTGACTCGTCCGGTCTTGTGGTCCACCTCGTACTTGTTGCGCTGTCCCTTAGGGATTTCGATCGTCACGTCGAATTCCACCGTCACGGCTCCTTGCCTGTATGAGTCTGCGGTCGTCGGGTGAAACCCTAGTGGAGCGATACCCTGCAGTACGGGCAGTCCCCAGCTCCGCTCCTTCAGCCAGTCCAGGAGAACCATGCGTCCCACCCGGTGGCGGCGATCCACGCATATCGTGATCGGCGTCGTCGTGCTGATCGCGGTCGGAGCGGTCATCGCGGTCGCGGCATTGGTGACCGGTGGACGCACCACCAGCGAGGCGCAGTCGCCGCCGGCGCCGACTCCCGCTGCCGCAAATCCTTCGGTGGTGCCGATCGGCGACGAGGCTCCGGTCCCGACTCCCAACGGCCTGACTCAGGCGCTGGCTGTGCCGTTGGCCGACCCGAACCTCGGGGCACTGACCGGACGGATCGCCGACGCCGACACCGGAGCGGTGTTGTGGCAACAGGGCGCCGACATCCCGATGCAGCCGGCGTCGACCAACAAGACTCTGACCAGCTCGGCTGCGCTGCTCACCCTTGATCGTGACGCCCGCGTCACCACCCGCGTAGTGGCCGCCGACCAGACCGCGCAGCCCGGGCTGGTCGTGCTCGTCGGCGGCGGCGATCCGACGCTGTCCGCGGCGCCGCCGGGGCAGGACACCTGGTACCGCGATGCTGCCCGCATCAGCGATCTGGCCGACCAGGTCCGCCGCACCGGCACCAAGGTGACGGCAGTCCAGGTCGACACCTCGTTCTACGGCGGGCCGACGATGGCGCCCGGCTGGGATCCCGCCGATATCGACGGTGGCGATATCGCTCCGATGGAATCGGTGATGCTCGACGCCGGCCGCATCCAACCGACCACGGTGGACTCGGGCCGCTCGCTGACCCCGGCCCTGGATGCCGGCCGGGCATTGGCGACCGCGCTGGGTGTCGATCCGGCGGCCGTCAGGATTGCGCCGGGCCCGGCCTCCGGTAAGGAGCTCGCGGCCGTGCAGTCGGCGCCGTTGATCGAGCGACTCAACGAGATGATGAACGATTCGGACAACGTGATGGCCGAGGCGATTGCCAGGGAAGTGGCCGCGGCGACGCAGCACCCGGTCAGCTTCGCCGGGGCCGTGGAGGCGGTCACTGCCCGCCTGACGTCGGCCAACATCGACATGGCGGGTGCGACGCTGGTGGACTCCAGCGGCCTGTCGGTCGACGACCGGCTGACCGCGACCACGCTCGACGAAGTGGTCGGCGAGGCGGCCGGGCCGGATCAGCCCAAGCTGCGGCCCCTGCTCGACCTGCTGCCCATCGCGGGCGGCAGCGGCACCCTGTCCAACCGTTTCCTCGATCCGCCGAGCGAACGTGCGTCGGCGGGCTGGCTGCGGGCCAAGACCGGGTCGCTGACGGGCACCAACGCCCTCGCCGGGGTCGTCACCGACTCCGGCGGCCGCGTGCTGACCTTCGCGTTCATCTCCAACAATGCGGGGCCGACCGGGCGCCTGGCGATCGACGCCCTGGCCGCCACGCTGCGCTCCTGCGGGTGCGGCTCGTGAGTACCGAACCGCGGGGCGGTCCGACCGTCGGCGGTGCCGTCGACTGGCAGTTCGCCGCTGATATCGGTGGGCGTCTGGCCAGGCCCGCGCCGCCGGCCACCGACTACACCCGCAACCAGGCCATCGACGAGCTGGCGGCGGCATCCACCGCGGCCGAGCCACCGGTGCGGGATGTCACCAGGCTCAGCACCGATGGACCGGTGCCCGACGCCCGCATCGTCGACCGCCCCGAGTGGATCCGCGCGGCGACGGAATCGATGCGGGTGATGACGGGCGGCTCGGGCGATGCCGACTCGGCGTCCGGGGCCAAAGCGGGTGCCGGCCTTAAGGGATTCGTCACCGGCCGAGTGACGGGTGCGCAGACCGGCGCCGTGCTGGCGTTCGTGTCGTCGGGGATCCTCGGGCAGTACGACCCGTTCGGCGTGCCCGGCGGTGTGCTGCTGCTGGTGTATCCGAATGTGATCGCGGTGGAACGGCAACTGCGCGTCAAACCCGCCGACTTCCGGCTGTGGGTGTGCCTGCACGAGGTCACCCACCGGGTGCAGTTCACCGCGAATCCGTGGCTGGCCGACTACATGTCGGGGGCGCTGGGAGTTCTCACGCGCGAGGGCGAGGAGGATTTCGCCGGGGCGATCGGTCGACTCGGGACGTTGGTCCGCGATCGCCGCAACGGGGTCGACGGTCCCTCGTCCGGCCCCAATTCCGCGGGCATTCTGGGCGTGATGCGCGCGATCCAGTCCGAGCCGCAACGCAAGGCGCTGGATCAGCTGCTGGTGCTGGGCACCCTCCTGGAAGGCCACGCCGATCACGTCATGGACGCCGTCGGACCCGCCGTCGTGCCGTCGGTGGCCACCATCCGCCGCCGGTTCGAGGAGCGCAGGAACCGTAAGCAGTCGCCGGTGCAACGCGTGCTGCGCGCGCTGCTGGGAATCGACGCGAAAATGTCGCAGTACACCAGGGGTAAGGCGTTCGTCGACCAGGTGGTCGGCCGGGTCGGGATGGACCGCTTCAACGCGATCTGGACGAGTCAGGACACCCTGCCGCTGCCCGAGGAGATCGACGACCCGCAGCAATGGATCGACCGCGTGCTCTGACGCAGCCTGTGCCCCGAATCACGGCTGCGGTAAGCGCTTTCGCCACCACCTTCCTGCCGGACACCGAACGCTGGTGCGTCGCGCTGTCCGGCGGCCCCGACTCGCTCGCACTGACCGCGGCCGCTGCACTCGTTCTGCCGACGACGGCGCTGATCGTCGACCACGGGTTGCAGGCCGGCTCGGCCCAGGTCGCCGAAACTGCCCGGCGCCAGGCACTCGAGCTGGGCTGCGTCGAGGCGAAAGTGCTTGCGGTACAGGTAGGTACCGCTGGTGGGCCCGAATCTGCCGCTCGCACAGCACGATACGCAGCGCTCGACGATGCCCGAGCCGGGGCGCCGGTGCTGATCGGGCACACCCTCGACGACCAGGCGGAGACGGTGCTGCTGGGCCTGGGGCGCGGTTCGGGTCCGCGGTCCATCTCCGGGATCAGGCCACACGACCCGCCGTGGTGCCGTCCGCTGCTGCAGATCCGGCGCGCGGAGACCGAAGGGGCGTGCGCCGAGTTGGGCGTCATCGCGTGGCGCGACCCGCACAACGCTGACCCGCGCTTCACCAGGGTGCGGTTGCGCAACGAGGTGCTGCCCCTGTTGGAGGACGTGCTCGGCGGCGGTGTCGCCGAGGCATTGGCCAGGACCGCCGCCGCTCTGCAGGACGACGCCGACGTTCTCGACGCGCTCGCGGATGCCGCACTGGTGCAAGCCCGCACCGGTGACTGTCTGGAGATCGCGGTACTCACGCCGTTGTCCGCGGCGGTTCGCCGCCGCGTGATCAGGGCGTGGCTGTTGTCCGGCGGGGCCGCCGCGCTCACGGACAAACAGATTCGCGCCGTCGAGCTGCTGGTCACCGGGTGGCGAGGACAGGGCGGTGTCGCGGTCGCCGCGGGACTGGTCCGGCAGCGGCTCTTCGCCGAGCGAAAACGCGGCGTGTTGGCGTTGCGCCGCGAGCTGGTCTGAGGTTCCGTTGGTTCTTATGGACACGGCGTGGCACGCTGTGGGCGTGCCAGCGCATACTGCCGAGCTGTACCCGGGCGACATCAAATCGGTGTTGTTGTCCGAGGATGAAATCAAGGCCAGAACCGCCGAGCTCGCGGCGCTGGTGGCCGAGGATCACCGCGAGAACGGGGGCGAGCAGGATCTGCTGCTGGTCACCGTGCTCAAAGGTGCGGTCATGTTCGTCACCGACCTGGCCAGGGCGATCCCGGTGCCCACGCAGTTGGAGTTCATGGCGGTCAGCTCCTACGGGTCCTCGACGTCGTCGTCGGGTGTGGTGCGCATCCTCAAAGATCTCGACCGCGACATCAACGACCGGGACGTGCTGATCGTCGAGGACATCGTCGACTCCGGTCTGACGCTGTCGTGGCTGCTGCGCAACCTCGCCACGCGGCACCCGCGGTCGCTGAAAGTCTGCACGCTGCTGCGGAAGCCGGACGCGGTGCGTACCGATGTCGCGATCCAATACGTGGGGTTCGACATCCCCAACGAGTTCGTCGTCGGATACGGCCTGGACTACGCCGAGCGGTACCGCGACCTGCCCTATATCGGCACGCTGGAACCGAAGGTCTACTCCGACTGACCGGATTCCGGCGGTTGCGAAACGTCGGCGATTTCGCGCGTCGTTTTCCGCCCAGGATTCACAAGCGTCACTCTGGTGGGGCTTGGCCGGGTTAGGTGAGTTCCCAGATGACGGTGACCGAGAAGCTCACCGTCTGCTGCCCCGGTGACAGCGGCACGTCGGAGGCCATTGCGCGTTGCATCGGTGCGGGCTGCGGCGGGATGGGGCCGCCGCCGGCCACCTCGGAAATCGAGATGACCCTGCCCAGCTTCAGGCCTGAGAGCTGGGCGTACTGATCGGCGCGGTCCTTGGCGTCGTTGAACGCCCTCGCGCGGGCATCCTTGACCAGCTGCGAATCGTCGTTGATCGAATAGTTGACCGAGTTGATCCGGGTGGCGTCACCACCGGTACTGACGATCAGTGCCAAGACCCGCGACGCCGAGCCGAGATCGCGGATCTTGACGTCGATGGTGTTACTGGCCTGATAGCCGACGATGTTGGCGGAGCCGTCGCCGCCGTACTGCGGCTGCAGGCTCACCCCGGTGGTGCTGATGTCCTTCTTGTCGACCCCGGCGCCCACCAACGCGTCGATGACGGCCCGTTGACGCTCGTTGGTCTGGTTCATCGCAGTGGTGACATCGGCGGCCACGAAGCTGATCGCGGAGTTCGCCGTCAGCGTGTCCGGAGTGCCTTCGACGTGGCCGGCGCCCACGACCGTGACCTGGCGTGGATTCTGGCCGGGCGGCGCCGGGGTGGAGTCGCAGGCGGACAGTGCCAAGACCGTCAAACCCGTGAGCAAGGCGAGGGACAGTCGACGCAGCGGTGAGGTGTTCCCGGCGATGGGCATGCCAGGCACCCTAGCGGTTCGACGATGCAGAGCGAGGGACGAGTGATGAGGAGGAGTGCCGCAATCAGGCCTAGCGGTTCGACGATGCAGAGCGAGGGACGAGTGATGAGGAGGAGTGCCGCAATCAGGGCTAGCGGTTCTGGCGGGCGCCGACGAGGAGCCTCACGGCGTCACCAGGATCTTGCAGTGCCGCTCCGGATCGGCCAGCTGATCGAACACCTGGCCGACGCCGTCGAGGTCGACCTCGCCGGTGTTCATCGGTGTGACATCGATATCGCCCTCGGCGATGGAGTTCAGGGCGGCGGCGAATTCCCGCGGCGTCTGACCGAATACGAACTGCACGCTGAGGTCCTTCATCGCCGCGAACACCGGCCGCACCGTGTCGGGTTGCATCGACATGCCCACCGACACCAGCCGACTGCTCATCGGCGCCATTCGCAGTGCCTCGTCGATGATGCCGGGCACTCCGACAGCCTCGAAGATGACTGCGGGTCGCACGAGGTCGAAGGGTGAGGACTGCGCCGGGTCGACCGTCTGCGCGGCACCCATCGTCTCCGCCAACTCCCGTCGCTTCGGGGAAAAGTCAGCGGCCACAATGTTTTCCACACCGGCAGCGGCCAATGCCGCGATGATCGCGATGCCGACGGGGCCGCAGCCGATGACCAGCGCCGCCTCACCGCGCTGCACCCCGGAGCGACCGACCGCATGCAGGCCGACGGCCATCGGCTCGGTGAGCGCGGCCCGCCGGTGGTCGAGGCCGTTGGGCACGGTCAACAGCAACGGTGCGGACAGCAGCATTCGTTCGGAATAGCCCCCGACAGCAGTGTTGCTGAAGATGATCGGGTCGATCCTATTGTGCCCCAGCAGGATCGGCTGTGAGGTCACGATCGTCCCCGGCGGTGGCGCCTGCGTATCGGGACCCGCCTCAAGGATCTCGGCGGTGAACTCGTGACCCATGAACACGTCAGCGCCCAGATCGATGTCGCTCGTGGACATCGGTGCGTTGCGCACCTGATCGGACAGCTCGAGCAACTCCGCGCCGTGCTTGGCGAAATGCAGGTCCGACCCGCAGATCCCGCACGCCTTCACCGCCACCAATACCTGCCCCTGTTCCGGCACCGGTTCGGGCACGTCGTCGCGAACCACCATCCGGCCACCGCGCAGCACCACCGAACGCATCAGCTCCACTCCCTGAGCTGTCTGCACTCGGCGAGGAAGTCCAGCAGTATCCGGTTGACCTCGTCGGGGCTGTCCTGCTGCACCCAGTGGCCCGCGCCGGTGACCATCTCCTGGCGGTAGGGGCCGACCGCCACCTCGCGGGCCCGCTCCGGACGCATGAACGTGAGGATCGGGTCGGCGGTGCCGCCGACGAACAGGGCGGGCGCGGTGATCGTCGCGTCGGTCAGCTGCGATGTCGTCGCCCAGTTGCGGTCGTAGTTGCGATACCAGTTCAGCCCACCGGTGAATCCGGTTCGGCTGAACTCGGTGACGTAGTACTCGAATTCGGCATCGGTGATCCACTGCGGCAGTGGTCCGTCGGGCGTGCCGGCGAACAGGCCGCGCATCGTGGCCGCAGGATCGGCGGCCATCGCGGTGTCGGCGGGCCCGGGCTCCTGGAATTGGAGCATGTAGAAGTCCTCGCCGAATTTCGCGCGCCAGGCTTCGGTCGGCCGGCTCCTGGCGCGTGGTACCGGCGGAACGCTCAGGCCGGCGACGGCAGCGACGCGGCTCGGGTGCAGCAGCGCGGTGTGCCAGACGACCATCGCGCCCCAGTCATGCCCGACGAAGATCGCGCGCTGAGCTCCCACGTCGTCGAGAAGCGCGACGAGGTCGCCCGTCAGCGCATGGATGTCGTAAGCGTCGATCGCCTCAGGGCGCGACGACCCGCCGTAGCCGCGCTGGTCCGGAGCCAGCACGTGATAGCCGGCTGCGGCCAGCGCCGGGATCTGGTGTCGCCAGGAGTAGGCCAGCTCGGGGAATCCGTGCGCCAGGATGACGACGGGGTCGCCGGGAGTGCCCGCCTCGGTCACCCGTAACCGGACCCTGCCCATCTCAACGAACCGTTCGGTCGGTGTCGGCACGATCCCACCAAAGCACAGGTTGCGATCGCCGGGAAGGCGCCCCCCGAGGCGGCCGGTAAGGGGCGCGGGAACCGCTGATCGTTGGCGTAGCGGTAGCCTGAAGTACTCCCGCGCGCTCGAAAGGACCTGGCCGGACACGGTCGATGCTTGATGAACCGAAAAAACGTGATCCGCACACTTACGGCGATCGTTGTCGTCCTGCTGCTCGGCTGGTCCTTCTTCTATTTCAGCGATGACACCCGCGGTTACAAGCCGGTCGACACATCGGTGGCGTTAGCCCAGATCAACAGCGAAAACGTCAAGAGCGCCCAGATCGACGACCGTGAGCAGCAGCTACGCCTGGAGCTCAAGAACGGCAACGGCGATACGCAAGATTCCACCAAGATCCTGACCAAGTACCCCACCGGGTACGGCGTGCCGCTGTTCGACTCGCTGACCGCCAAAGGTGTCCAGACCAACACCGTCGTCAACCAGGGCAGCGTGCTGGGTTCGCTGCTGATCTATCTGCTGCCCCTGCTGCTGCTCGTCGGCCTCTTCGTGATGTTCTCCCGGATGCAGTCCGGCGGCCGGATGGGCTTCGGCATGGGGAAGTCGAAGGCCAAGCAGTTGGGCAAGGACATGCCCAAGACCACGTTCGCCGACGTCGCCGGTGTGGACGAGGCCGTCGAGGAGCTCTACGAGATCAAGGACTTCCTACAGAATCCTTCTCGCTACCAGGCCCTCGGCGCCAAGATCCCCAAGGGTGTGTTGCTCTACGGTCCGCCCGGTACCGGTAAGACGCTGCTGGCGCGCGCGGTAGCCGGTGAGGCCGGGGTGCCGTTCTTCACCATCTCGGGTTCGGACTTCGTCGAGATGTTCGTCGGTGTCGGTGCCTCTCGGGTGCGGGACATGTTCGAGCAGGCCAAGCAGAACAGCCCGTGCATCATCTTCGTCGACGAGATCGACGCCGTCGGCCGCCAGCGTGGCGCCGGCATGGGCGGCGGCCACGACGAGCGCGAACAGACCCTCAACCAGCTCCTGGTCGAGATGGACGGTTTCGGTGACCGCGCAGGCGTCATCTTGATCGCGGCTACCAACCGGCCGGACATCCTCGATCCCGCGTTGCTGCGGCCCGGCCGCTTCGACCGTCAGATCCCGGTGGCCAGCCCCGACATGGCGGGTCGTCGCGCCGTGCTGAAGGTGCACTCGGCGGGTAAGCCGATCTCACCCGACGCCGATCTCGAAGGCCTGGCCAAGCGAACGGTCGGCTTCTCCGGTGCCGACCTGGCCAATGTGATCAACGAGGCCGCACTGCTGACCGCGCGCGAGAACGGCACCATCATCACCGGGCCCGCGCTGGAAGAAGCCGTCGACCGGGTGATCGGTGGACCCCGTCGCAAGGGCCGCCTGATCAGCGAAGAAGAGAAGAAGATCACCGCGTATCACGAGAGTGGCCACACTCTCGCCGCCTGGGCGATGCCGAATTACGACCCGGTCTACAAGGTCACCATCCTGGCTCGCGGTCGCACCGGCGGCCACGCCGTCGCCGTTCCGGAAGAGGACAAGGGACTGCGGACCCGCTCCGAGCAGATCGCGCAGCTGGTGTTCGCCATGGGCGGACGCGCGGCCGAAGAGCTGGTGTTCCGCGAGCCGACCACCGGCGCGGTCTCCGATATCGACCAGGCCACGAAGATTGCCAGGTCGATGGTGACCGAGTTGGGTATGAGCGCCAAGCTCGGCGCCGTCAAGTACGGCAGCGAGCACGGCGACCCGTTCCTCGGTCGCACGATGGGCAACCAGGCCGACTACTCGCACGAGGTTGCCCGCGAGATCGACGAAGAGGTCCGCAAGCTGATCGAGGCGGCGCACACCGAGGCGTGGGAGATCCTGGCCGAGAACCGCGACGTGCTCGACGTGCTCGCACGTGAGCTCCTGGAGAAGGAGACTCTGCACCGCGCCGAACTCGAGGTCATCCTGAAAGACGTCAGGAAGCGGCCGCGGATCACCGTGTTCGACGATTTCGGTGGTCGCATTCCGTCGGACAAGCCGCCGATCAAGACACCGGGTGAACTCGCCATCGAGCGCGGCGAAGAATGGCCCAAGCCCGTACCGGAGCCGGCCTTCAAGACGGCGATCGCCGAAGCGGCCCGTAAAGCCAACGGCACCAACGGTTCCAATGGCTCCAACGGTGCCAACGGCGCGCCGCACCCGGCCAGCCCGGATTACGGCGCACCTGCGGGTTGGCATGCCCCCGGCTGGCCGCCGCCACAGGGGCAGGGTCAGGGCCAGCCGCCCGCGGGCCCGCCGCCACAGGGTTACTGGTATCCGCCGCCGCCCGCCGGTCCGCAGTCAGGTGGTTGGCCGCCGCAGCAGGGCCATCCGGGTCAGCAGCCCTACCCGTATCAGCCGTATCCGCCACAGGGCCAACCGGAACCTGGAGCGGCACCCGGTGAGCGGCCGGGCGAGGATGCAGGTCGGCCCAACCCGCCGACGCACGGGTGACCACGAACGAAGGGCTTCGATGACGCAGCCGAACTCCCGTACCGCACTGGCGAACGGATCGATGGTGTTCGACCAGGAACGCGCTGAAGCCGCGGTTCGCGAGCTGCTGTACGCGATCGGTGAGGACCCCGATCGCCAGGGGCTGCTGGACACCCCGTCGCGGGTGGCGCGCGCCTACAAGGAGATGTTCGCGGGCCTGTACACCAACCCTGATGACGTCCTGAATACCACCTTCGACGAGAATCACAACGAACTCGTGCTGGTCAAGGACATTCCGATGTACTCGACCTGCGAACATCATCTGGTGGCCTTCCACGGGGTGGCGCACGTTGGCTACATCCCCGGAGTGGAGGGCCGGGTCACCGGGTTGTCGAAGCTGGCCAGGGTCGTCGATCTCTACGCAAAGCGGCCCCAGGTGCAGGAGCGGCTCACCGGCCAGGTGGCCGATGCGTTGATGCGCAAACTGGACCCGCGCGGCGTCATCGTGGTGATGGAGGCCGAGCATCTGTGCATGGCCATGCGGGGAATCCGCAAGCCGGGCGCCTCCACGACCACCTCGGCGGTGCGGGGCCAGTTCAAGACCGATAACGCATCCCGGTCTGAGGCGCTGGATCTCATATTGCGTAAATGACGCAATCGATCAGGCCCGGCGTGCAGGTGATGGGTGTCGTCAACGTCACCGACGACTCGTTCTCCGACGGCGGACGCTACCTGGATGCGGATCGTGCGGTCGAGCATGGCCTGCGATTGGTCGCCGAGGGTGCCGCCATCGTCGACGTCGGCGGTGAGTCGACCAGACCAGGTGCGGTCCGCGTCGACACCGCGCTCGAGCTGGCCCGGGTCGTTCCGGTCGTCAAAGGGCTTGCCGCACATGGAATTACGGTAAGTATCGACACCATGCATGCGGTCGTCGCAAAGGCGGCAATCGACAGCGGCGCGACGATCGTCAACGACGTCTCGGGTGGTCGCGCCGACCCGGCGATGGCCGGTTTGCTCGCCGAGGCCGGTGTGCCCTGGGTGCTGACGCACTGGCGCTCGCTCTCGGGTGAGCATTCCCACGACGTGCCGGCCTACGACGATGTGGTGGCCGAGGTGCGGACCGATCTGCTCGCGGCCGTCGACGCCGCAGTGGCCGCCGGTGTCGACGCGGCCAACCTGGTGATCGATCCGGGTCTGGGTTTCGCCAAGACCGCACAACACAATTGGGCGCTGCTCCGGGCGCTGCCCGAGCTGGTCGCGATCGGTATCCCGGTGCTCATCGGGGCGTCGCGCAAACGCTTTCTCGGTGCACTGCTGGCCGATGCCGACGGGTCCGCTCGATCGCCCGACGGCCGCGAGACGGCTACGGCCGTCATCTCCGCGCTGGCCGCGGTCAACGGGGCGTGGGGTGTGCGGGTGCACGATGTGCGCGCCTCCGTGGACGCACTCAAGGTAGTCCAAGCTTGGGCGGAGGGTGGCGATGGCTGATCGAATCGAATTGCGCGGCTTGGCTGTTCGGGGCAATCACGGAGTGTTCGACTACGAGCGCCGCGACGGCCAGGATTTCGTGGTCGACATCACGGTGTGGCTCGAGCTGGCCGCCGCCGCTGCCAGCGATGACCTCAGCGACACTTATGACTACGGTGTGCTGGCTGCACGCGCCGCCGATATCGTCGGTGGGCCGGCCAGGAATCTGATCGAGACGGTCGCCGCCGAAATTGCCGAGGATGTGATGACCGACGAACGGGTGCACGCCGTCGAGGTGACGGTGCACAAACCGCAGGCTCCGATCCCTTTGACGTTCGCCGATGTCGCGGTGGTGGCGCGGCGCTCGCGGCGCGGGCTACGGGGTTCCGTCGTGCCCGCCGGAGATGTCCTGTGAGCCGTGTCGTGCTGTCCATCGGATCGAATCTGGGTGACCGGGTGGCCCGGCTGCAGTCGGTGGTCGACGCGCTGGGGGAGCGGTTGCGCGCGGTGTCGCCGGTGTACGAGACCGATCCGTGGGGCGGCGTCGATCAGGGGCCCTTCCTCAACGCGGTGGTGATCGCCGAGGATCCCGAGCTGGACGGACCCGGCTGGTTGCGGTTCGCGCAGGACCTGGAGCGGGCGGCCGAGCGGGTGCGTGGACAGAAGTGGGGTCCGCGCAGCCTCGACGTCGACCTGGTGACGTGTCATCAGGGTGCCGACGAGGTCTATTCGCGTGCAGACGGCCTGACGCTGCCGCATCCGCTGGCGCACCTGCGGGCCTTCGTGATGATCCCGTGGCTGGCCGTCGATCCCGCCGCGGACATCACTGTCGTCGGTGAAACTCGCTCGGTGGTGCGGCTGCTCGACGAGCTACCGGCCGCCGAGCGCGACGGCGTCAGGCTGACGGGAGTGGTGCTCGGTCTGCCGACGGGCCCGGATCGCTGATGGGGCCGACCAGAAAGCGTGACCTGGTCGCGGTGGTCCTCGGCGCCGGGGTGATCAGCTACCTGTTGGTGCTGCTGCTCTATCGGTTCTTCCCGCCGCTGACGGTTTGGACCGGGTTGTCGCTGGCTGCGGTCGCGGTCGCGGAAGCGGGGTGGGGTTTTCACATCAGGGCCAAGATCGCCAGCGGCGAGATCGGGGTCGGCGTAGGCCGATTGCATCCCATCGCGGTGGCGCGCAGTGTCGTGATCGCCACCGCTTCGGCGTGGGTCGGCGCTGCGGTCGCCGGCTGGTGGCTCGGGGTCCTGGCGTATCTGTTGCCGAGGCGCGAAACCCTGCGGGTGGCAGGCGAGGACACCGGCGGCGCCGTCGTCGCCGCGGTGTCTGCGCTCGCACTGGCGGGCGCCGCCTTGTGGTTGCAGCATTGCTGTAAGTCACCGACGGATCATCTGGAAGGTGCTGACAGCGAGCTGGATTGACGGTGGGCGCCCAACCTCGGCAAGCTCGAGTGGAATCGCCGGAGCACGACGACACGCGCAGTGACCTCGCACAGGTACAGTCGGCGCATGACCGTTCTGTCCCGCGGCGCCCGGGCTCGGCGCGGCGGCCGCAGGCCGGGTTGGCTGCTGTTGACAGTGTTGCTGGTCCTGGCCATCGCGGCCAGTTCTGCCCTGGTGTTCACCAATCGCGTCGAGCTGTTGAAGCTGGCCGTCATCCTGGCGTTGTGGGCGGCCGTGGTCGGCGCGTTCGTGTCGGTGATCTACCGCAGACAAAGCGATACCGATCAGGCCAAGGTTCGGGATCTGAAGCTGGTCTACGACCTCCAGCTCGATCGGGAGATCTCGGCGCGGCGCGAATACGAGCTGTCGGTAGAGACCCATCTGCGTCGTGAGCTGACGGCGGAGCTGCGGGCGCAGGCTTCCGACGAGGTGGCCGCGTTGCGGGCCGAACTGGCGGCCCTCCGGACGAATCTGGAGATTCTGTTCGACGCCGATTTGGCGCACCGACCGGCGATCGAGACCGACCGGTCCTATGCGGAGTGGACGAGGAATTCGGAGCCGCCGCGACCGGACCGGGTGACCAGCAGCCGGATCACCACGGTGCCACCGGACTCGGTCCGCGACACCGACAACGCGCGCACCGCCGAAAGCCCGATCATCGATGTGCCGGAAGAGCCGCTGATCGGTCCGCCTGTGCGTCAGCAGGGCGACGATGCCTCGCTCGATCCCGGACCTGAAGCCAATTACCGCGGATCGCATCGACGCCCGTCGGAGGACAGCGGCTGGTTACGCGCCCAACAGCCCTCCTCTCAGCCGACGCCGACACCTCAGCCCCAACCGCAGCCGACGCCCGCGCCGCAGCCCCGTCGCCAGCCGCCGCCACCGCGTTCGGAACCGCCACGTCAGCAGCCGGCTCCAGTGCCGCAGCCCACCAGCTGGTCCCCGCCACCGGCCCAGCCGGCCCCGGCCCCGGCGCAACCACCGTCGGCGCCGGTCCGTGAGAACAGCCAGGGCGAGGCGCAGAACCCGGCTCAGCCCCCCACACCGGACGAAGGCCCGCGCGGCCGGCACTCCGGTCAGCAGGGGCCACCGACATCTGCGGAACGGCGCGGC
>NZ_JACKTY010000051.1 GCF_025822605.1 Mycolicibacterium komossense
AGATGGTCGAAGTGCTTGGCTGCCAACGGGATTGTCTTCTTCTCGCCGCTGCCGCCGATCATCAGCGGGATGTGGTCGCGGAAGCGGGGCTCGGCCATGGCTTCCTGGGTGCGGTAGTACTTTCCGGAGAATGTGGGCCGCTCGCCTTCGAGCATCGGCAGGATGATCTGCAGGGCTTCGCCGAGCTTGTTGAATCGGTCGGTGAACGTGCCGAACTCGTAGCCGAGGGAATCGTGCTCGAGCTCGAACCAACCGGTGCCGATGCCGAGGATGGCGCGGCCTTGGCTGATCACGTCCAGGGTGGTGATCGCCTTCGCCAGCAGTGTCGGGTTTCGGTAGGTGTTGCCGGTGACCAGGGTGCCGAGTTGGACGTTCTCGGTGACTGCGGCCAGGGCGCCGAGCGCGGTGTACGCCTCGAGCATCGGCTGGTCGGGAGTGCCGAGACCGGGCAGCTGATAGAAGTGGTCCATCACGAACGTTCTCGGTGACTGCGGCCAGGGCGCCGAGCGCGGTGTACGCCTCGAGCATCGGCTGGTCGGGAGTGCCGAGACCGGGCAGCTGATAGAAGTGGTCCATCACGAACACTGCGTCGTATCCGGCGGCGTCGGCCTCGCGAGCCTGGGCGACGACGGTCGGGAAGAGCTGCTCGACGCCTGTGCCGTAGGAGAAGTTCGGAATCTGATAGCCCAGTTTGAGAGTCACCCCTTCGAGCCTAGCCAGCAGATGCGACCGCCACCCGCCTCTTCCGCCTTGTATACAACCTTGCATGCAAGGCGTGTAAGCTCTCTTGGGTGGCGATGGAACAGGTGCCGGCGGCCGAGCGGGCTTATCAAGCGACGAAGGCCCGGATTCTTGCCGGCAAGATGCCCGGCGGTCAGCTGCTGAGCGAGATCGATGTGGCAACCGAGCTCGGTATCAGCCGCACTCCAGTGCACGAGGCTTTCCTGCGGCTCGCGGCAGAGGACTTCCTTGATCTGGTCCCGCGGCGAGGAGCTGTGGTCGCGCCGGTGCCCCCGCACGAAGCCATCGATCTGCTTGAGATGCGCCTCGCCATCGAAGGCGCCGCGGTGCGGAGGTTGTGCCGATCGCCGCAGGAGCTCGGGCCGCTGTGTGACGAGCTGACCTCGCTGACCGACCGCCAGCGCCGCGACGCGGCCGAGGGGGACACCTGCCAGTTCGCCGCTGCTGACGACGCCTTCCACCGGCGGATCGTGGACGCGGCGGCCAACGCCATCGGCCAGCGTTTCTATGCGTCGCTCGGAGACCGGCAGCGCCGGATGATGGCCGATGTGGTTCGCGGCGCGGGTATGCGTGTGGCGACGATCATCGACGAACACACTCAGATCGTGGCGGCCATTCGCCAGGCTGACACATCGGCCTTCGAAACGTTGCTCATCGCCCATCTCGAGGCGGCGTATCGGGTGGTGCTGAGATGAGCGGTCCAGCTCACGTCTTTGCGCCCACCGGGTTCAAGCCCTGGCGAGCCGTCGCGCTGGCGATGTTCTGCATCGGTTGGGGTGGAAACCAGTTCACGCCGTTGCTGATCGAATATGTTCAGCGGTCCGGCTATTCGCAGACCAACGTCGATGTGCTGTTGGGTGCCTACGTCCTGGGTCTGATACCGGGACTGCTCGTGGCCGCGGCACTGTCGGATCGCTACGGGCGCACCCGCGTGATGATCGTCGGGGTGCTCAGTTCGGCACTGGGCAGTGTGGCGCTGGCGGCCGGCGACTCGTACGGATTCTCGGTGCTCTTCGGGGGCCGGTTGTTGAGTGGGCTGGCGGTCGGTATCGCGATGGCGGTCGGCTCGGCGTGGATCACCGAACTCTCGGCGCCGCCGTTCGGCGACGCGGTGCCGGGCGCGGGCGCGCGGCGCGCCTCGGTGGGGCTGTCGCTGGGGTTCGGCGTCGGACCGCTGTGCGCCGGCCTGCTTGCGGCCTTCGCGCCGCTGCCGCTGGTGCTGACCTATCTGGTGCACGTGTTGCTCTGTGCTCCGGTGTTGTGGATCGTGGCGCGCAAGGCAGTCGAGACGCGCTCCGGTGCGCCGACGCGCAGCCTCTGGCGGTCGCTGAAAGTGCCATCGGCAGGTCATCGGAGGTTTGTTCGCGTCGTTGTTCCGATGGCGCCCTGGGTATTTGGATCGGCTGGCATCGCCTATGCGATTGTGCCGACGTTGGTCGCCGGAAAACTCGGGTCATGGGCGCTGCTGTACACCTGTGGGCTGACGGTGCTGACCTTGGCATGCGGGGTGCTCATCCAGCCCGTCGCGCGGCTGCTCGACGACCGTTCGACCGCGCGCGCAATCGTGGTGTCGATGGCGCTGATGGCGGTCGGTGTTTTCGGCGCTGTGACGGCGGCGGTCACCGGTTCGGCGATTGTCGGCGTGCTGGTGGCCATCGTGCTTGGCAGTGCCTACGGCATTGCGATCGTGTCGGGCCTACTGGAGATACAGCGCATCGCCGAACCTGACGAGCTTGCAGGCATGTCCGGCGTGTACTACGCGATTGCCTACTGCGGTTTCCTGCTACCGGCGGTCCTCGCGTCGTTGGCCCGCTACTTCAGCTATCCCGCGATGCTGACGGTGGTCGGAGTGCTCGCCGCCGGGTGTACCGCGGGATGCGCATCCGGGTGGTCGAAGCACCTGCAGCCGACTGGCTAGGTCGTCGGGGCGTCAGCACTCTTCTCGGAACTCGACATGACGTCGGATGCGATCAGGATCGTTACGCCGGTTCTTGTGGGTGAGCTGGGTATGGCCGGCGCCGGCGGTGGAACGCGGTCTGACGACGAGGCGAATCTCGTTGCTGGCCATCAGATTTCCACGCCGTTTCGGCGAAGGCGCGCAACCACGGTATCGAAGCTGTCGCGGTTGATGACCTTGATGCGTTTGGCACTGACCCGGCAGTGGGCTGACATGGACAGCCACCTTCCTTAATGAAAATGATTTTCGACAAGATCGATGCGGGACGGTATCGTGAACTCAAGTTAATGATAATCGTTTCCATTAAGGAGGATGATGCGGACACCAGTGCTGTTGGTGACCGGGCAGGGAAACAGCGACGCTGTCGCGGGCACGTTGATGGAGAAGCCCGGAACCCTGCTTGTGGCGCATCGCTTCGACGGGCAGGTGGTGCGGCGCACTGTAGGCCACCTGCGCGATGGCGAGCTGCACACCTCGGAGTTCCCCTTGGAGTTGGCTCACGGCTGCGTGTCCTGCACCATTCGCAACGATCTACTGGTGCTGTTGCGGCGGTTGCACCGGCGCGACGACGTGGATCGGCTGGTGGTGCACCTCGGGCCGTGGCTGGAACCGGAACCGGTCTGCTGGGCCATCAACCACGTCGCGGTGCGGGTCGGCCCGGGATACCTCGACGGTCCCGCCGCCCGCGATGTCGCCATCGAGGCCGTCCTCAACTGCGTCGATGCGACTGGGTGGGCGGCTAATGCCGTCGGGGACGCCGAGTTGCGCGACGGGCGAACCGTCGCGCAGGTTCTGGTCGGGCAGGCCGAATTCGCCGATGTCCAGGTGTTGACGGCACCCGAACCGACCACGCTGGCGGTGCTGCGCCGGCTGGCGCCTCGCGCCCGGATCACCGTCGGGCCCGAGCGCGTGGAAATGGCGCTGCGACACGTCGAGCCCGAGTCCCGGCGTGGCCGCGACGGCAATCCGCACGAGCCGCTCCTGGCCGGTGAGCCACCGCTGAGCGCGGACGGCGAGGTCTCGCTGGTGGAGTTCGCCGCCGACCGGCCCTTCCATCCCGCCCGGCTGCACACCGCGCTCGACCTTCTCTTGGACGGCGTCGTCAGGACTCGGGGCCGGGCGTGGCTGGCAAACCGGCCGACCGACATCATGTGGATCGAGTCCGCGGGTGGTGGACTCCGGGTCGGCAACGCCGGAACCTGGCTGGCTGCAATGGAATCCAGTCAAGTCGTCGGTGTCGATCCGCAACGGCAGGCCCTGGCCGCGCTGCGCTGGGACGACGAGTTCGGCGACCGGCACACGTCCATGACCGTCCTGGCGTGTGGCGCTGTGCCCGCCGACATCGTGGAGGCTCTGCCGGGCGCATTGCTCACTGACAGCGAATTGGCCGACCGCGCAACGTGGTCGCGCTATGCCGATCCGTTCGGCGACTGGCATGAAGACCCCTGCGACGAACTCACTGATCGCGTCGCCGACACGGCTGCGCCCGGTTACGGCGAAGGAGATGAGCGATGAAACCCGGAATCCGCCCCGGCTACCACCCGCTGGTGGTCGTCGAGGTCAGCGCGGATTCGCACCCGTCCTGGACCGGGGCCCACCGGTACATGGACACCGCCGGCGGGGTGCAGAAGTTCCGCCGCGGCGACGGGCAGCGCGGCCTCCGCAGCGAGGACGGTCGGTGACCCGAGCGCGTCCCGCCACCAGAAGTCCGTTCACCGTCGTCGTCTGCGGAGGCTGTGCCGGTGATTGCACGGCGGGTGTCATGGAGGAGTTGCGCGCGTCGATCCGTCGCTGTCCGCACGGCATACTCGTCAGGGCTGCGTGCCTGCGCGGTCCGCTCAGCTGCGCTGCCCACCCGCACCGCGCCGGTGTGATGATCGTGCTGCAGCCGTGCTGGGTAGACCGGAGCCCGAGCGCCCCTGCTTGTTGGGTCGGTCCGATCTGTGACCAGCGAGACGTCGGCGTCGTACGGGACTGGCTCGAAAGCGGCCGATGGGCTCAGGCTGACCTGCCAGACCGGCTCCGGGTCGCGTCGTCCGTAGGGAACCCCCGGTCAGTGGTGAATTGACGGCCGCTGGGCGTGGACTTTGAGATTCACGATTGGCGCGGATGGTCCGTTCTCGATTTCGCGGTGTCGTCGGTCGAGAAGCCGATCGGGCGCGGTAGCAGGCGCAGGCACAGCACGAAATACAAGAATCCGAGCGCCCAGCCGGCGATGACGTCGGAGGGATTGTGCACGTTGAGTGCGACACGGGCGACTCCCACCACGAGGATCAGCGCTCCGGCGCCCACCGCCACGGCGGCCTTTCGGCCGTTCGGTATCGACGGCCAGAAGACAGTCAGCAGGGCCAGTACCCCAACGGTGACGGTAACAGCGTGTCCTGACGGGAACGATGTTGATTCGCCGTGGACCAGCGCGCTGGTCGGCCGGGGGCGGTTACCGAGTTCCTTCGCGACAAGAGCGACCAAAGCAGATAACTCGATGCTGACGAAGAGGAATATAGCGGTGGGTTTGTCGCGGCGGACGAGTGCAAAACCGATTACGGGGAGAGCGATCACGCGAAATCCGATGGGGCCGAAGATTACGCAGAAAACCACCCAGAACGACACCCATCCCGGATGGGAGAGCCCGAAACCATGGAAGACCTGCAGCCACCAGCCGTCAATGGCTGACAGCCAAGCCCATTTCGCGACGAAGCCGACCCACATCGTGGCGTAGACGACGGCGGCGATCGCCCCCGCGGCCGGCAAATACCGCACGGGTGAAGCGCTTTCAGCGCTTTGGCTACTGGTCATCGGGGCTGGAGGCGTAGCAGGTCTCCTCATCAGGAGCCCCCCGTTGCAGAGGCGACCGCTCTCACTGACCGCAACTCGGCCACGCGTCCCGCCGGCCGCCACGTTGTGAGTACGCGCAGCTGTTCCACCGCTCCTTCACAAACTTCGATCAGGCTTGGCTTTCCCTCGCGTGCCTCATGGGCATTGCCCGTTGTTCACGCACCCGGCTTCCGGAGATGCTTTGAAAGTGGGGGCGGCCACCGACGTGGCCAGGGCCGTCGCCGGCGCTGCGGCCGTGACGGTCGCACCGGTGCTGAGATCGGTGGGATCGATTTGCATCGCGGGAACAGTCGGATAGACATAAGACGTGCCGGTGGCGGAAGCTCCGGAACCCCCGGCGACGTCGTGGGAGTCGCCGGCGTTCAGGACTGTCGTCGCGGCGGCCGCGATAACGGAGATCGAACCAAGCATCGCTGCGATACGTCTCGTAGTTCTCTGGCTCATCTGTGTGTGTTCTCCGTCAATCGGCCTAGGCCCGTCCGTGCGCCATCGCTATGGCTACGGGCGGGTCAGTATCGGTGGGCGCCTGGGGGACTTCACGACCTGCGGTGTGCCACCAAGCTACCCCCATCGATCAAATACTTCTACAAGTATCCATCAAAGATACAGCTGATTGACAGTCGTTGTCGAGGCAGAGGTGTTCCATCACTCTCTCGAAGACCGCTGGAAGAAAACAAATTTCAGCATTCTCGTGCGAGATATCATGCAACATCACAGCTCAAGTTCATCCAATCAACACATATCGCGCGCGACGATTGTCTGATGCAACTACCTCGAATTCGACCCGTTCGTGTCAGCTTGTTGGGCATCGGAACGACCGCTCTGGCGTTGACTAGCTCGATAGTAGGAAGTGCTGTTGCGCAGGCGGTTCCGAGCCCGCAGGTAGTAGGCCAGAAATACAGTGACGCCAGTACCGCGCTCTCCGGCGCTGGGTTTTCGGTGGTTGTTTCGAGCACGGAGGGTGACCAGCTGGCGTGGCCGAACTGCATCGTCACTCGCCAACAAGTCAGAACTGTTCCCGCACAGGAAAACACAGGTGGTTCGCCAACGAATCAGATGCTGGTGTCACTGAACTGCGACGCGGCGGTTGCGTCGGCTGTCTCTCCGGGCAACTCGCTGGCAAGCCCTGAGGGGCGAGCCGCAGCTGCTGCAGCTGCCGCGGCCGCTGCTTCGGCGACGCCGACGGCCTCTGCCACGCCTTCGGGGACGAGCTAGCCGCTGATTACCTGACTCTGTTGGCTGGCCCAGCTTCCGGATCGAGTCAACATCTGCAGTGTCAGCAGAGAACAGCGCATGATGTGTAGATGTTCGAGAATCTCGGGTGGGGGCATCTCTTGGTGCTCGGACTGGTCGGCTTGATCGTGCTGGGCCCGGAGCGACTGCCCGGTGCGATCCGATGGGCGTTCACCGCGACACGCCAAACCCGCGACTACATCAGTGGCGTCACGGGCCAACTGCGCGAGGATTTAGGCCCCGAGTTCGAGGACCTGACGCGACCGATCGGCGAGCTGCAGAAGCTCCGCAGCATGACGCCGCGTGAGCTGGTGACCCGACATCTCCTGGATGGCGATGACTACTGGTCCAAGAGCATTGACACAGAGCAGGTTTCACGCCAAGTCCAAGCTGGTGAGGTGCCCGTGCAAGCGAACGGGATCAGTGGCGATCTCTCGCCTGCCAGGGCCCAGCCGCGCAGTGGAGCCGCGCCCTTCGACTGGGACGCCACCTAGGGCGGCCCCGCACTCTCAGCGGGGAATCTGCCTGTTGATCAGCACTCCGGCGAGGACCGCCAGCGCTAGTGCCAGTGCGCCCAGACGCATCCAGCCCTGGCTGCCGTCGCCGCGGGTCGTTTCGAAGCCGATCTCCTGCTGCAGGGTGGCGTAGACGCGTTGCAGCTGAGCGAGAGTGCCCGCATGAAAGGCGTCCCCGCCGGTCAGGTTGGTGATGGTCTGCAGTGTTTGATCGTCGACGGGGACCGGTACCGTCACACCGTTGAGGTCGATGGTGCCTTGCGGCGTCCCGAACGAGATCGTGGAGATCTCCACGCCTTGGTCTTTGGCGGCTTGTGCTGCGGTGAAGGCACCCCTGGGTTCAGAGGGATTTGTCGGCACTGTTTCGGCACCGTCGGATTCCAGCACGATTCGAGCCGGTGCGGTGGTATCGCCCCCGCCCATGACTGCCTGAAGTGTCGAGATCGCCTGCAGCGCCGTGAAGATTCCTTCGCCAGTTGCAGTGCGTTCCTGCGGGCGGAGCGCGTCGATGCCCGCCTTCATCGTGTTGCGATCGGTGGTAGGCGACACCAAAACAGTTGCGGTTCCGCCAAAGGAGACCAGCCCGAGATTGATGCCGGGCGTCAGTTCGTCGGTGAACTGGCGGCCGGCCTCCTGCGCGGCCGCCAGGCGGTTCGGGGCGACGTCGGTGGCGACCATGGATTCCGACACGTCGATAACGAGCATCACCACCGCTCGGCTGCGGGGGATTCGAACGGCTTCGGTGGGTGCGGCCATGGCGGTGGTGAGGATGACCAGCGCGGCGACCGCCAGGATCGCCGGCAGGTGACGCCAACGATATCGACTGCGCTTAGGCGCAACCGCCTCCAGCAACTCCATGTTGGTAAACCGCAACACCCGTTTGCGCCGACCTCGTGAGACCACGACATACAGCACCGCGACCGCGACGGTGACGAGCAGGTACAAGAAGAACCAGGCGTGAGCGAACCCTGAGAACGGCAACGGACCCAAAAAGGGGATGCTCACCTCAGCGCCCGGGCCCGCTACGTCGAGGCCCTATCGAAAAACGTTGCACCCGTTCAGGATGGGAACGGGTCCCCTTGACAGAAGGCGGGCCGGTCACTTCTCCAGTACACAGAATCCGTGAGCTATAGTCAAACAATTGTATGAGTGTTCGGATATCTGCGACACATCGTCGACAGGTATGTCGGTGGTGACACTGCGTGCGCACATCCGTGAACGTCGGCGAGAGGTGAGTTAAGTGGCTGCAGGCGAGCTTCTGCCGGACGCGACGACGGGCGGCCTGCGGTCCCGAATGGCGCTGTGACACTGCCGGGCATCGGCCCCGTCACGCTGTCGGGTCTCGAGCACCCACAGATGTTGTTTTTGGGGGTGGTGCCCGCAGCCTTGCTGGTGCTCTACGTGGTGGTGCAGGTGCGTAACCGCCGGCGTGTGCGGAGATACGTCAATTCGGAACTGATGGATTCCGTTGCTTCCCAAGGGGCGTCCCCGTGGCGTCACGTGCCGGTCGGCGCGGCGCTCGTGGCATTGCTGTTCTTGACGGTGGCGCTGGCCGTGCCCAGCCAGAATGTGCGTATCCCCAGGAACCGCGCCGTGATCATGCTGGTCGTCGATGTGTCGCAGTCGATGCGCGCAACCGATGTCACGCCAAGTCGGCTGGCGGCGGCACGGGAGTCGGCGAAGATATTTGCCGCCCAGCTCACGCCGGGAGTCAATCTTGGCCTTATTTCGTTCGCGGGCCACGCCAACGTCTTGGTATCGCCCACACCTGAGCACGGGGCCACCATCAGTGCGCTGGACAATTTGCATCCTGACAACAGCACCGCCACCGGTGATGCGATTCTGGCTGCCTTGCAGTCGATCGCGACCGTGGCGGCAGTGCTGGGCGGCGGGGATACGGCGCCTCCGCCGGCACGCATCGTCCTGCTGTCCGACGGTAAGGAAAACGAACCGGAGAATCCGGATAACCCACATGGGGCGTACACCGCGGCGAGGGCAGCGAAGGATCAGGGCGTGCCGGTTTCCACTATCTCGTTCGGCACCGCAGGCGGAGTCGTCAGTCTCGACAACCGAACCGTCCCGGTCCCAGTCGATGCCGACATGATGAAGCAGATCGCCCAGCTGTCGGGTGGTCAGTTCTACACCGCCTCGAATATCGACGAGCTCAACCGTAGCTACGACGCGATCGAACAGCAGGTCGGTTACCAGACGGTTCCTGGGCCGGCCAGCGCCGGTTGGTTGCGGCTTGCGGTTCTCGTCGCGACTCTGGGTGCGCTGCTGGCGTTGGTGATCAACCGCCGACTGCCGACGTGAGGTACCTCGCGTCGGGCTCGGCCGTGGAGTCGATCCTCACGGTATGTCATGGACGTGTCGGACGTAGCGGCGTTTGACGCTGTATGCGAGCACGGCGTAGCCGCTCAACACGCCGATCAACCACAGCGCATAGCTCATCGGAAGTGGTTGTAGTCGAAGAAGATTCGCCAAGGGACTGATGGGCAGTGCGATCCCGACCGCAGCGGCCAGGCAGGCGGCGAGCACCATCACGGTAGCGGGCCTTGGCGATTTCCAGGGTGTCGCCTTTCCGCGTAGCACCATGACGATCAGCAGCTGCGACAGCAGACCTTCGAGGAACCAGCCGGTCTGGAAGATGACCGGCGCATGCGTAGCGTCGAACCACCACCACAGGGCAGCGAAGGTCGCCACGTCGAACAGCGAGCTCAGCGCTCCGAACGTCATCATGAATCGGGTCAGGCCGTCGGGTTGCCAGCGTCGTGGTGTGCTCAGATACCCGGGATCAACCCGATCCCACGGTAATGCCAATTGAGCGGCGTCGTAGAGCAGATTCTGGACCAGCAATTGGATCGGCAGGATCGGCAGGATCGGCAGGAGCAGCCCGGCGCAAAGCACCGACAGGGCATTGCCGAAATTGGAGCTCGCCGTGATCCGCACGTACTTCATCGTGTTGCCCAACGTGCGCCGTCCTTCGATCACACCTTCGGCGATGACCCGCAGATCGGGGTTCAGCATGATCAGATCTGCCGCCTGTTGGGTGGCGTCGGTGGCCGTGTCGGCGGCAATGCCGACATCTGATGTCCGCAGAGCTGCAATGTCATTGACCCCGTCGCCGACGAAGCCGACTGCCGTTCCCCCCACTCGTAGTGCGGCCACGATCCGCTCTTTCTGCGCAGGTGTGACCTCGGCGAACATCGATGCGCTGCGAGCGGCGATCCGCAGGTCGTTGTCATCGAGGTGGTCAAGATCGTCGCCCACCAGAGCGCCATCGGTGGCGATACCGACCTGGGCGGCGACGTGCGTGGCCACGGTGCGAGCGTCGCCGGTGATCATTTTCAGTGATATTCCAAGGGCAGCCAGCTCACCGACGACCTGCGACGCGTCAGCGCGGACCGGATCGACGAACGCCACGAATCCGGCCAGCATCAGGTTTCGTTCGTCGCTGGCGCTGTAGGGACCTAGCCGAGCCGGAAGATCTCCGACGGCGACGCACAGCACCTGCATGCCAGCGCTGCGGTAGTCGTCGATGAGGGCGCCGACCGCGGTGCGGCCCGGTTGATCCATTTCGACGGCAACGCCATTGACCCACATCGTGGTGCAACACGGCACCACGGTGTCCCCGTCACCCTGACAGATGAGGCGATGCTCTCCGGACGGACGAGAGACCACGACGCTCGCGCGTCGTCGGCGGTGGTCGAAGGGAATCTCGTCGATCAGCCTACGATGCGAATCCGGGTCGACGGCGGTCCGCTGTGCGACGAAAGCGATTGCGTCGTCGAAGCGACCGCCGGTTGGATCAGTGCATGCCGAGGCCACGACGGCGAGTTCGGCCGCAAGGTCGTCGTGGCGTCCGGCGGCGTCGATGGCGTGCGCATAGACCACGCGATCCTCGGTCAATGTCCCAGTCTTGTCGAAGCACAGCACCTCCATGGCGCCCAGATCCTGAATCGCGTCGAGCCGCTTGACGAGGACGTCTCGCGCGGCCAGTCGGACCGCGCCGCGGGCGAGGGTCGTGGTGACCACGACGGGCAGCATCTCCGGTGTGAGGCCCACGGCGACCGCTACCGCCAGAATCGCCGCATGTGTCCACTGCCCGTCGCACATGCCGCGAACAACGAACACCACGGGAGCCATCACCAGCATCAATCGAACAAGGGTCCAGCTGACGGCCCGCACACCACGATCGACGCTCGATTGATGTCCACGTCGAGAGGCGTTGCCGCGCAACGATCCCGAGTACGTGCGCGATCCTGTCCCGACGACGACTCCCGTCGCGCTTCCGGCGACCACGTTGGTGCCGGCGAAACACAGCCGAGGGCAGGCGACCACTGCGGGTGGAACGTCGCCGTCGTCGAGTCGGGCGGCCTTACCAACTGGCAGTGTCTGACCGGTGAGCATCGACTCGTCGATCGCCAGGCCGACCGAGGTGATGATGCGGACGTCAGCGGGAACGACGTCGCCGGCGACGAGATGAACCAGGTCACCGACCACCACCTCGACGACAGGGACTTCACGGGTGACGGCCACCGCTTCGTCGTGGCTGCGGCGGCGCACCGTGGCGGTCGCCGGCTCTCCGGTGCGCAGCGAGGCGACTGCGCGGGCGGCCCGGCCGTGCTGCCAAGCCCGCAGGAATACCGCCGACAACACCATGATCGCCACCGTGGCGGCACTGTGCGCGTCGCCGAGGAAAGCGAACACCACCCCCAGGGACCCCAGCAAAGCGACGAATGGGCTCCGCGCCGCTGCCAGAACTCGATGGGAAACCGCCGGGAGGGGGTCCTGTCGACTGACATTCTCACCACCCTCGGCGAGTCGCTGAGCGGCGTCGTGCTCCGTCAGGCCACGGGGTGAGCTGCGGGTGGACTGGTACAGCGTGAACTCGGTTGCTGTCGCAGCCTCTCGCAGGACATCACCGTCGGGGCCGCTGCCGATCGCGGGCGGTGCATCGATCGTCACGATAAGCTGCCAGCGTAACGATCGCACACTTGCACAATTGTCGATGACCGAGCAGGCTGGGCGTAGCCACGAAAGGACCCACGGTGCCTCCAGCGCGACATCGCGACGAACCGGCGCAGCCGCTCGGATCGGAGTTGTTGCAAGACGCCGCGGGCATGTTCGCGATGCTTGCTACGCCGGTGCGCGTTCATATTCTGTGGTTGCTGGCCCACGGCGGACAAGATGTCGGGACACTGGCCGAGAACACCGGGCAGAGCTTGGCGACCGTCAGCCACCATCTGGGCAAGCTGAAACTCGCGGGCCTGGTACGTGACCAGCGCGATGGCAAACGCCGGATCTACGTGGCTGCCGACCCGCACGTGCTCGATCTCGTCCTGGGCGTAATCGAGCGCAGGTTGGCGAACGACGATGTGACTGGTCGCCGCCGGCGGGCATGACCTGAGGACTTTTGCCGCAGGCCTTGTCACCCGTCCTCTTCGGTCCCGGCCACGTTGCAGTCCTGCGCAGTTCTCGGCTCCGGCCGACGTTCCGTACCACCGGGGTACACAGGCCGTCACGGTCGAGGTCAGCAATCTCTCGGGGCCCAGCGGCATGCCTACCGGATCCATCTGAGCGAGTATCCATTCGCATTCTGCGAATCTCCTGCGCATAGACCAAGAGTTGGCTTGCGAGCGTCAGTCAAGAGGCTTCTGTGGGCGCCGGTGTTGGGACTCAATACTTCTCAGCTATCGCACAGTACCCGGCGGCACAATCGCGTTTGGCGGGACAGCTGCGAAAGATGGGACAGCTGCGAAAGGACGGAAGGGTTGGTGGAGTGTCCGATCGGTGGTCACGATCATCGGCTGCCGTGACGTCGAAGGTGACGATCACTGACCCGGACGCGATGCCGTGACGACGTGGTTGGGCTACGACCT
Organism: Mycolicibacterium komossense; assembly: GCF_025822605.1. GTDB lineage: Bacteria > Actinomycetota > Actinomycetes > Mycobacteriales > Mycobacteriaceae > Mycobacterium > Mycobacterium komossense. The sequence continues at coordinate 13,164 of NZ_JACKTY010000051.1, forward strand.
GGTGCTGTTGCGGGCCATTGTCGAAACCCTGCGGCACCGGGTCGCGGGGGTGTCATTGATGCACGGCTGGCTTCCCCCAACGGTGCAAGCGGCGGCGGTGGTATCGCTTGGCTGTGCTGTCGCCGGGCGGTCCGGCCGGTGGTGGATCCGACGATTGCCGCTGACGCTCGGGTTCGGGGCGGCTCTGGCGATGGCACTGCACTGGTACCTCGGCTCAACGGGACTGTCCGGTGGACCGGCACCGAATGCCCTGTGGCTCTGGCTTATTCTTGCCGGCACGGCCGCCGGCGTCATCCTGGTGGGCTTTCGCGGCACGCAATGGTGGCGGCGAGCCTCGGCCCTGGCCGGCGTGCCGCTGTGTCTGCTGAGCGCCGCGCTGGTCCTGAATGCCTGGGTCGGATACACCCCGACGGTGTACTCCGCCTGGAATCAGCTGACGGCTGGACCTCTCCCGGATCAGACCGACGTGGCGACTGTCACCGCGATGCAGCGTGCCCACGTCATACCGGTCAACGGCACTGTGGTCCAGGTGACCATCAGCGGGGTGGCGTCGAAGTTCCCTCATCGTGGTGAGCTGGTGTATCTGCCGCCGGCATGGTTCGCCAGCACCCCGCCGCCCCCTCTGCCGGTGGTGATGATGATCGGAGCCGAGTTCAACACGCCCGCAGACTGGTTGCGGATCGGGGGCGCGACCAGTGCCGCGGACGCTTTCGCTGCGGCACATGGTGGTAACGCTCCCGTGCTGGTGTTCGTCGACTCCGGCGGTGCTTTCGGCGTGGACACCGAATGTGTGAACGGCGCACGTGGAAACGCAGCGGATCATCTGACCAAGGACGTGGTCCCCTTCATGATCTCGAACTTCGGAGCGAGTTCCGACCCCGCCCGCTGGGGGGTCGCGGGATTCTCCACAGGGGGTACCTGCGCGCTCGATCTCACGGTGATTCACCCCGACCTGTTCCGTTCGTTCGTGGACATCGCCGGCGACGCCGGTCCGAATGCCGGCACCAAGGAACAGACTGTCGCCCGGTTGTTCGGCGGCGACGCCGCAGCGTGGGCGGCGTTCGATCCGGCCACCGTCATCGCCAAGCACGGCCCATATCGTGGCGTGTCCGGCTGGTTCGCAATCGCGCCGTCCGCGAACCACGGCGCTAACGCCGGCGGTCAGGATGTCGCTGCTCGTACATTGTGCAATCTGGCTGCGGGACAAGGTATCGACTGCGGAATAGTGACGCAACGCGGTAACCACGACTGGGTTTTTGCCGCGGCCGCGTTCGCTGCGGCGTTGCCCTGGCTGGCCGGGCAGCTGGGTACCTCCGGCGCGCCCCACATTGCGTTTCCGGCGAGCCCGGCACAAGTCGGCTCGACATCGACGACGGAGGCGGCCGGCCGATAACCGCACTGCGCGTGGGGTTTTCGTGCTGACGGGGCGCACATCGGTCCGAGGTTTGGCACCCGCAGGCCGGCGAGGTGTCGCGCGTAAACGTCTCGCCGTCAGGCGAATACATCGTTGAGCGTGACGGTCTGCAGTCCACGGCCGGTGATGATGTCGGCCAACTGGGGCAGAATATGGCTGATGGGAGGCAGATTGGCGTGCATCAGCACGACCTGCTGGGCGTTGAACGAACCGTTGGCATTGGCGATCATCGCCGCCTCGTCGATCGGCCTGGAGTCGCCGATATCGCCGCTCCACAATGCGATGGTGTGGTAGCCGTGGTCGGCGGCCACACGATCCGAGCTGGCATTGTGGCTGCCGTAGGGCGGCCGGAAATAAGGAGTTCCGTCGACGCCATAAGTATCCCGCAGGAAGTCGGCATTGCGACCGATCTGGTCGGACAACGAGGCCGTGCTGATCTTGGTGATGTCGGGGTGTGACCAGGTGTGGTTGCCGAGCTGAATCTGACCCGATTCAACCATCGGCCGCAGCACTGGAGCGTTGACAGTCCACGAGTGGTTTACTCCGTTGACGAAGAACGTCAAGCGCATTCCCGTCTCGGCGCAGAATCGACCCAGTGCGGCGACGTCGGCTGTACTACACCCGTCGTCGACGGTGAGGGCGATGTGATTTCCCTCGCCGGGCAGACGGGTGAGCACACCGACGGGTGCCGGTTCGCGGGCATTCGGTGCCTGCCACGGTGTTGCCTGGGCCGTGAAGGAGCGTGCTGTCGCCGCGACCGCGCCGAGCGCGCAAGCTCCTAAGATCGTCCGCCTGGTGAAATCAGCCATTTTGCAACAGCATTCAATCTGAAGAAGGAATGACAGCAGCGAAAGTGAACGCCGGCCACGGTACGGGCGGTGGTGCGGTCATCGCGTCTGCGCGCCAAGCTGGACAGCGGTCCGGGCTCATCGCCAACGATGTCTGGGAGTTCTGCTGTTCCCCAGCGAAGGGCCTGTGAAGGCACTGGGACCTCGGTCAGGTACCCGGCCGGCCTCCCGAACCGGCCGTCCGCATATCTGGATATCTGGTGGAGGCAAACAATGCGGAGCCCCCGGTCAGGATTGAACTGACGACCTTCCGCTTACAAGGCGGGTGCTCTACCACTGAGCTACGGAGGCGTGCGCCGAGCCGTACCCGAGCCCGGCGCGCAGACAGCTTATCGGGTCACTCGTCGTGGTCGCCGAGCCGCTGCGACGGAACCGTCCGGGTGAGAGGGCGCCGCACGGTCCGGCGCGGTAACGGAATGCGGTCGGCGATATTGCTCAGCGGGTTGACCACCTGGCTCAGGGTGGTCACGGCGTCGCGCAGCAGGTCGATCGTCGGGGCCAGCGCCTCCAGCCCTGGCGCCAACCGATTCAACGTGTCAGCCACATCGGCGAGCTGCTCCAGCGGGCCGTTGCGGGCCGTCAACTTCTCGACCAGGCCGCCCTCGGCCAGCAGCCGGTCAGCCAATCCGTCTTCGGCGAGTAGACGTTCGACCAGGCCGTCCTCGTCGAGCAGCTGATCGACGAGGCCGCCGGGGGCCAGGGCGCGCTCCAGACCGCCGCCCTCGGCGGTCAACCGGTCCAGCACACCCCCGGGTGCAGTGGCGCGGTCGATCAGGCCACCGGGCCGCATCAGCCGGTCGATCGGACCGTCGGGAGCCAGCGCCTTGCCCAGTGGGGCGTCGTCGTCGATGAGGCGGGCAATCCGATTGGCCCGCGCCACCGTGTCGTTGATGCCGAACATCTGCGACATGTGGCTCATCGGGTTGGTCGCCGCCGACGAACCGTCATCGCCAAGAGACCGCTTGACCAGGTCCAACGCCCCCTCGGCGACGTCGAGTCCGGCTTCGGTGGCAGCGAGCCCGATCCGAACCGGCGCAGTTGCCAGGCCGACGAGGCTTTTGCCGAGGTTCATCCCGACGAGTCTAGGTGGACGAATTTGCCGGGATCGCCGGTATCAGCCGGGGCTCTGGCGAACCCTGCGCGGAAGTCACCGGGAGAACCTGGGAAGTCACTGAAACCAATTCACAGGAAGTGCACAGCTACCACTCAGCGCTATGGCAAGCAATTCGGAGGATATTCACTAGCTATGGCAGCCCCAGTTACCAGCGAGACCAAGCCGGAAGCTCGCGTGCTTGTCGTAGACGACGAGACGAACATCGTCGAACTACTGTCCGTGAGCCTCAAGTTCCAGGGCTTCGAGGTACACACCGCCGCAAACGGCCCGGCCGCGCTGGACCGGGCCCGCGAGATCAAACCCGACGCCGTCATCCTCGACGTGATGATGCCCGGGATGGACGGATTCGGGGTGCTGCGCAGGCTTCGCGCCGACGGAATCGACGCCCCGGCGCTGTTCCTGACCGCCCGCGACACCCTGCAGGACAAGATCGCCGGCCTCACACTCGGGGGCGACGACTATGTCACCAAGCCGTTCAGCCTCGAAGAGGTCGTGGCTCGCCTTCGGGTGATCCTGCGGCGCACCGGCCGGGGTGTCGAGGAGCCGCGCACCGCGCGTCTGACCTTCGCCGACATCGAACTCGACGAAGACACCCACGAGGTCTGGAAGGCCGGCGAGCCGGTATCGCTGTCGCCGACCGAGTTCACGCTGCTGCGGTACTTCGTGATCAACGCGGGCACCGTGCTGAGCAAGCCGAAGATCCTCGACCACGTCTGGCGCTACGACTTCGGCGGAGACGTCAACGTCGTCGAGTCGTACGTCTCCTATCTGCGGCGCAAGATCGACACCGGCGACAAGCGGTTACTGCACACCCTGCGCGGTGTGGGTTATGTACTCCGCGAACCGCGCTGACGGCCTCTGCGAACCGCGCTGACGGCCTTCACGAACCTCGTTAACAGCCCAACCGACCACCGACTGGCGGACAATAAGAGCATGCCCGACCATCGGCGACGAGGTGTCCCTCTACGGGTCGGCCTCGTCGCGGCCACCCTCGTGCTCGTCGCCTTCGGCTTGCTGGCGTCGGGTATTGCCGTCACCACGATCCTCGACCACAGCCTGGTCGGCCGTGTGGACCAGACCCTGATCGACGCGTCGCGGGGCTGGGCTCAGGCGCCGCGCCGCATGCCGCCGCCGCCGAACGAAGGTCCCAACCCCGGTCGGCCGCCGTCGAACTTCTATGTTCGCGGCGTCGGTGACGACGGTCGGGTTTGGATGGCGGTCAACGACCGCGACGCCGACCCGCAACTGCCCGACGACAACGACGTCGGGCCGGTGCCCACCACCGTCGGCTCGATCGACGGCTCGCACGTCGAATGGCGTGCGGTTTCGGTACGCGGGCCCCACGGCGAACTGACGACCGTCGCGATCGACCTGTCCGACGTGCAGTCCACGGTCCGCTCGCTGATCTACGCGCAGGTCGGGATTGGCGTCGCGGTGCTGCTGGTGCTCGGCGTCGCCGGTTACGCGGTGGTCCACCGCAGCCTGCGACCACTGGCCGAAGTGGAACAGACTGCCGCCGCGATCGCCGCCGGAGAGCTCGATAGCCGTGTGCCGCAACGTGATCCGCGCACCGAAGTGGGTCGGCTGTCGCTGGCACTGAATGGCATGCTCGCGCAGATTCAGCGGGCGATGGCGTCCTCGGAATCCTCGGCCGAGAAGGCCCGTACTTCGGAGGAGAGGATGCGTCGCTTCATCACCGACGCGAGCCACGAACTGCGTACTCCGCTGACCACCATCCGCGGATTCGCCGAGCTGTACCGCCAGGGCGCCGCCCGCGATGTCGAGATGCTGATGTCGCGGATCGAGAGCGAGTCCCGCCGGATGGGGCTGCTCGTCGAGGACTTGCTGCTGCTGGCCCGGCTCGATGCGCAGCGTCCGCTCGAACAACGTCGAGTGGACCTGCTGACGCTGGCCACCGACGCGGTGCACGATGCCCAGTCGATCGCGCCGGCCCGCGTCATCGCGATGGACGTCTTCGACGGCCCCGGCACCCCCGAGGTGATCGGAGACGAGGCCCGGTTGCGACAGGTGCTGGGCAACCTCGTCGCCAACGCGCTGCAGCACACGCCCGAAACCGCGGGGATCACCGTACGCATCGGCACTCGCGGTGACTGCGCGATCCTCGAGGTCGCCGACGAAGGCCCCGGGATGACCCAGGACGACGCGCACCGGGTGTTCGAGCGCTTTTTCCGGACTGACTCGTCGCGGGCACGCTCCAGCGGCGGCACCGGCCTCGGACTGTCGATCGTGGATTCGCTGGTGTTTGCCCACGGCGGCACGGTGACGGTGACGACGGCACCGGGGCGCGGCTGCTGCTTCCGCGTCAGCCTGCCGCGCTACGCCGAGGTGCCCGCGCAGCCGGCTGAGTTCGACCGCGAGGCTAGGGCCCGCTCAGCGCGGCTTTGATCTTCGCCTGAGCCTCGTCGAGGGACTCCGGCGATGGGTTCGGGTCGGCGCCGCTGATATCGAAATCACCCAGCGTGTACGCGGGAAAAACATGCACGTGTAGGTGCGGAACTTCCAGCCCGGCGATCAGCAGACCGGCGCGGTCAGCGTTGAAGGCAGTGGTCACAGCGCCGCCGATGCGTTGCGCCAGTGCCATGATCCGGCCGAATACCCCCGGGTCGACGTCCTGCCACTGATCGATTTCGGCGCGGGGGACCACCAGCGTGTGGCCTTGTGTGACGGGTGCGATCGTCAGGAACGCGACGAACTCGTCGTCCTCGTAGACGAAACGTCCCGGTATCTCCCGGTTGATGATTTTCGTGAAGAGGGTGGCCATGACGACCAAGCATATGGGGGGCCGCCGGTGGACCTTCTCGGCCCTCTTTCAGCAACCTCCCAGGCTCGACGCAGTGCCGTGGCAGCTTGCCACGGGACCGTAATGGGCATGACCGAACTGGCGTTGCCATCGTCCGGCACCGAATCCAGCTCGGAATCCGTCGCCCAGATCGACACCAGGGATTACGTTCTGGACATCGTCATCCCGGTCTACAACGAGGAAGCAGACCTACCCGGCGCCGTTCGCCGGCTGCACCGCTTCCTGTTCGACGAGGTTCCCTACCGGTCGCGGATCACCGTCGCGGACAACGCCAGTACCGACACCACGCTCGAGGTGGCCCGGCAGCTGGCTCGCGAACTGCCCGATGTCGACGTCATGCACCTCGATGCCAAGGGGCGCGGCGGTGCCCTGATGGCGGCGTGGCTGAGCTCACCTGCGGACGTCGTGGCCTACATGGACGTCGACCTGTCCACTGATCTGGCGGCGTTGATGCCCCTGGTCGCCCCGTTGGTATCCGGGCACTCCGACATCGCCATCGGTTCCCGACTGGTGCCGTCGTCGCGGGTGGTGCGCGGTCCGAAACGCGAATTCGTCTCCCGCAGCTACAACCTGATCCTCCGCGGGGCGCTCGGTGCCCGATTCTCCGACGCGCAGTGCGGTTTCAAGGCGCTGCGCGCCGACGTGGCGCGTGAGCTCCTGCCGCTGGTCGCAGACACCGGATGGTTCTTCGACACCGAGCTCCTGGTGATCGCCGAACGTGCCGGCTTGCGTATCCACGAGGTCCCCGTCGACTGGATCGACGACCCCGAATCGCATGTCGACATCGTCGCGACCGCCGTCGAAGACCTCCGTGGGTGCTGGCGGATCGGTCGGGCTCTGGCTACCGGAGCGCTGCCAGTGCGAGAACTGCAGGCCAGCCTCGGCCGGGAACCGCTCGTTCCGGGTGTGCCGCGCGGAATGGTCGGCCAGCTGGTGCGCTTCGGCCTGATCGGCATCGCCAGCACGCTCGCCTACGCGCTGCTGTACCTCGTGCTGCACCCCGCGGTCGGCGCACAGGCCGCCAACCTGACCGCACTGTTGCTGACTGCGATCGGCAACACTGCGGCCAACCGCGCCTTCACGTTCGGGATTCGCGGTCGGGCCGACGCTGCGCGTCATCACATGCACGGTCTGTTGGTCTTCGCGTTCGGGCTCGCGGTCACCAGTGGATCGCTATTCGTCCTACACCGCTTCGATCCGACCGTCGGCAAGGTCGCCGAGCTGTCTGTCCTCGTCGTGGCCAACCTGGTGGCCACACTCGCGCGGTTCGTCGCGCTGCGCCGGGTCTTCGGCGCCCACGCCCGACTGACCTGATGTCCACCGCCATGAGCTCGTCGGCGGTGGACGCTGCGCCTGAAGTCGTTGCGCCGCAGATCAAAGGGCGGCTCACTCACCCGTGGGCGCTGGCGGGCCTGCTCGTCGGGACCGCTCTGCTCTACCTGTGGGACCTGTCGGTATCGGGCTGGGCGAACGCCTTCTATTCGGCTGCGGCGCAAGCGGGTGCGCAGTCCTGGAAAGCCTTCCTGTTCGGTTCCTCGGATGCCGCGAACTCGATCACCGTCGACAAGCCGCCGCTGTCGTTGTGGCCGATGGCTCTGTCGGCCCGGGTGTTCGGTGTGAACTCCTGGAGCATCCTCGTGCCGCAGGCGGTCATCGGGGTGGGCGCGGTGGCCCTGCTGTGGGATACCGTCCGGCGATCGTTCACTGAAATCGCCGCACTGGCAGCTGGTTTGGTCTTCGCGCTGACTCCGATCGCGGTGGCGATCTTCCGGTACAACAACCCCGACGCCCTGTTGGTGCTGCTGATGATCGCCGCGGTATGGGCGATGCTGCGCGCTGTGGACGACGGCCGAACCCGCTGGCTGTTGCTCGCCGGGCTCTGCGTCGGGTTGGGCTATCTGACCAAGCAGCTGCAGGTCACGCTCATCCTGCCGGCACTAGGTGTGACCTATCTGATTGCGGGCCCCCGCGGGCTGTGGACCCGGCTGTGGCAGGCGGCGGTGAGCCTGGGTGCGGCCGTGGCCGGCGCCGGCTGGTGGGTACTGCTGGTGCAACTGTGGCCCGCCAAAGACCGACCCTGGATCGGCGGCACCACGCACAACTCGATCGTGGAGCTGACACTCGGTTACAACGGGCTGGGGCGGCTCTCCGGTGACGAACCCGGCAGCACAGCGGGTTTGGCGCTGGGCCCGGCCAACGGCCCCAATCAGACCGCCGCGTCGCTACACCTGTGGGGGGTGCCGGGTGCCGGTCGGCTCTTTCAGCTGGCCCAGGCCGGCCAGATCGCCTGGCTGCTACCGACCGCTCTGCTGTTCGGAGTGGTGTTGCTGGTGTGGCGTGGGCGAGCCGCCCGCACCGACGCGCGACGGGCCCAGCTACTGGTCTGGATGCTGTGGTTGATCTGTACCGCAACGGTGTTCAGCTATATGCAGGGCATCTTCCATCCCTATTACACCGTCGCGCTGGCACCGGCGATCGGCGCGCTGGTCGGGATCGGCGCCGTGGTGTGTTGGGAGCACCGGCACCAGGTCTGGGCGCGAAGCACCCTGGCAGTCGCCGTCGTCACCGTCGCGGCCACTGCCTACTTCGCACTGAACTACTATCCGCTCTACAGCCCGTGGCTCAAGTGGCTGGTGTTGGGGGCCGCGGCGGTGGCGCTGCTCGGTCTGGCGTTGACCAGGCTCACCTGCGCCGGCCGCGGCCCGCTGCGGACGGCCGTCGTCGTCGCGATGGTGATGACGGCACTGCTTGCGCCAGTGGCATATTCGGTGACTACCGTCGTCCAGGGCAACTCCGGTGGGCTTCCCTCGGCCGGCCCATCGCTGCGCTCGCGCATCCGGGTGAACTCGAGCTCCAACCAGCCCGGCGTCGTGACCGCCCAGATCACCGAGGCCTCCGGGCCGGGGTTCCTGCGGCCGATCGGCGCTCCGGGCCGGCCTTCGCACGTCCCCGGCTGCAGCCTGCTCGAGGCGGGTACTCCGGCAGCCGATGTCATCGCGAAGCTGACCGAGAATGCCGACCGCTATCGGTGGGTCGCGGCGACCGTCGGCTCCATGTGCGCCGCCGGATATCAGCTCGCCAGCGGCTATCCCGTGATGCCGGTCGGCGGGTACAACACCACCGACCCCGCGCCCAGGCCGGATCAATTCCTGCGGCTGGCGCTGGGCAAGCACATCCACTACTTCATCATCACCAATCCGATCCAGCAGGATAAATGGGGTCACCTCAACGACGCCGCCCTGATCCAGCAGTGGGTGCAGCGCAACTTCACCCCGATCAGGGTTGATCGCGTACTGATGTACGACCTGTCGCAGTAGCGCTCAGTCATGATCGGCGGGTGAAGGGTTGGCCGGCGTCGGCCAACAGAAAAACCCCGCAGGTGCGTGATGCTCCTGCGGGGTTCGTCTGTCTGCGAATTCAGCGGTCGGCGTCGGTGAACCGGATGACACCGCGAATGTTGCGGCCCTCCAGCATGTCCGTGTAGCCGTCGTTGATCTGTTCCAGCTTGTACTGGCGGGTGATCATGTCGTCGAGGTTGAGCTTGCCCGCCTTGTACATCGACAGCAGCTGCGGGATGTCGAAGTGCGGGTTGCCACCACCGAAGATGGTGCCCTGCAGGTTCTTCTGCATCAGCGTGAGCATCGCCAGGTTCAGCGTGACGTTCTCGTCCAGCAGGCTGCCGATGGCGGTCAGCACGGTGGTACCACCCTTGGACGTCAGGTTCACGTAGGTGCCGACGTCCTTGCCTTCCAGCTCGCCGACGGTGACGATGACCTGCTTGGCCATCAGGCCCCAGGTGACTTCGGCGATACCGCCGAACGCAGTCTCGATATCCGGATAGGCATGTGTGGCACCGAACTTCAGTGCGGCGTCCCGCTTCCAATCGACCGGCTCGATGACGAAGATGTTGCGTGCACCCGCGTTGGCGGCACCCTGCACCGCGGACATGCCCACGCCACCGACACCGATCACGGCGACGTCGTCACCGGGGCGGATATTTCCTGCGCGGACGGCAGAGCCGTAGCCGGTGGTGACACCGCAGCCGACCAGGCAGGCGACCTCGAACGGAATCGACTTGTCGATCTTCACCACGGAGCTCTTGTGTACCACCATGTAGGGGCTGAACGTGCCCAGCAGGGTCATCGGGTAGACAGCCTGACCGTTGGCGGCGTGGATACGGTTCGTGCCGTCGGAGACGGCGAGTCCGCCGAGCAGACCCGCACCCAGGTCGCAGAGGTTACGCAGCCCGGCCTGACAGGACGGACATGCCCCGCACGACGGGATGAACGACAGGACGACGTGGTCGCCTGGCTCGAGATCCTCGACTCCTGGTCCGACCTCGGTCACGATGCCGGCGCCCTCGTGGCCACCCAGTACCGGGAACCCGGCCATCGGAATGCCACCTGTTACAAGATGGTGGTCGGAGTGGCACATGCCCGACGCTTCCATCTGGATTTTGACCTCGTCTTTGACGGGATCGCCGATCTCGATCTCCTCGATCGACCACGGCTGGTTGAACTCCCAGATAAGAGCACCCTTTGTCTTCATACCTACGTGCCTTCCGCTAGAGCCAGTGATTCCAGACTAGAGCCATTAGTTATCTCCGTCACAACCACCCCCAAGCAACTGCTCGGTGGGGAGCTCACCAGATCGGAACCGGACTCTCGCCGAGCGGGTAATAACCGGGGAGTTTCTCGCCGGCGACGCTGCGTTCGATGCGCTTCTGCATGGTCGGGGTGAGGTCGCCACTCTCGATGAGCTTGATGAACGCCTTCTGCACATGACCGAAGTCGAAGAAGTCGCGCTGCCACTCGATCTTCAGGGTCCCGTCTTCTTCGGTAAGACGGAACCAACTGCCGCCGATGCCGTAGATCTCGTCGCGGGTGCCGTCTTCCTTGTTGGCGACCTGTTTCCAGAAGCCGACGATCTCGTTCTGCTTCTCGTCGATGAGCACCTTCTGGTACTCGTAGTTCCAGTTCTCCAGGCCTTCCATCTCCAAGCCGAGGGCGACATCGCGGATCTCGTCCTTACCGATGCACATCACGTCTTCTTTGGGGCCGATGTTCCACCCGTAGGTGGCGTCGTCGGTGTAGAAGTCCGCCAGCAGCTTCCAGTCGCCGGCCGCCTCGCCGTCCTTGTTGGCCTGGAGCCAACGATCGACCCAGTTTTCGAGCTCTGCGCGACTCGCCTTTGAATCCGTCACAGTCAGTCCTTCTCTCTGAGTGAAATTGCTTGGGTGGGGCACATTTCGATCGCCCGCTCGACGTCCTGGCGGATGTCGTCGGGTGGTTCTGAATCGAGAATCTCGACGACGCCGCGCTTGGGCACCGAGAAGACATCGGGGGCCTCCAGTTCACACATGGCGTGGCCCTGGCACAGGTCCTCGTCGAGTTCCACGCGGTAGCAGCCCATGGTTATTCCTCTTGTCGCTCTAGCCGCGCTTGGCTCGTCTGCGGTAGCGCACCTTGGCCGGCTGGGCCAGCTGCACGACCATCTTCGAGTGATCGTTCTGGTAGCTCTCCGACGGCTGTGACATCTCGAATTCGTACTCGCGCAACAGCACCGAGAAGATTGCTTTGATCTGCATCTGTGCGAATGCCGCGCCGACACAGCGGTGCTTGCCCGCGCCGAACGGTATCCACGTCCAGCGGTTGATCAGGTCTTCCTGCCGCGGCTTCTCGTAGCGGTCGGGCTCGAAATCGTCCGGGTTGGGGAAGTCCTCGGGAATGCGGTTCGAGATTGCCGGGGATGCGGCCACCATCTGACCTTTGTGGATCGGGAACCCCGCCACTTCGAACTCGTCCTGCGCGACACGCATCAGGATGATCAGCGGCGGATGCAGGCGCAGTGTTTCCTTGAGCGAGTTGTCGAGCTTCGGGATCTGCCGCAGCGCATGGAAACTCACCTCCTGGCCGTCGGCGTAGAGGTCGTCGAGCTCCTGCTGGACCTGGGCGTACACCTCGGGGTGGCGCAGAAGTTCGATGAGCGTCCAGGACGAGGTGCCTGAGCTGGTGTGGTGACCGGCGAACATCAGTGAGATGAACATGCCGGTGACCTCGTTGGCGGTGAAGCGGGGGTTGCCCTGGTCGTCCTTGATCGAGACCAGCACGTCGAGCAGGTCGCGGTCTTCCTTGCCCTCGGGCGGGTTGGCGATGCGCCCGTCCATGATCTCCTGCACCAGCGCAACGAGTTTGACGCGGGATTCGTCGCGGATGCGGAAGCTCTCGATGTCCAGGTAGGGGTCGACGTAGCACAGTGGGTCGGTGCCGCGTTCGAGTTGGTGGTAGTACTGGGCGAACCGACTGTCGAGCTGCTCGCGGAATTTCAGCCCGATCAGGCAGGCCGTGGAGGTGTAGATCGTCAGCTCGGAGAAGAAGTCGAGCAGCTCGATCTCGCCTTCGTCGCCCCAGTCGGCGATGATCTTCTTGACCTCGTTCTCGATGGTGGCCGCGTGGCCCTTCATCTGCTCACCCCGTAATGCGGTGTTGTGCAACATCTCGGCCCGGCGCTCTGGGTCGGCGTCGAACACCACGCCTTCGCCGAAGATCGGCGTCATGAACGGGTAGGCCTCGGCCTGGTTGAGGTCGCTGTCGCTGGAGCGGAAGAAGAATTCGTTGGCCTCCGCCCCGGACAGCATCACTACCTGCTTGCCGGCGAGCTGGAACCACCCGACGTCACCGCATTCATCGCGGATGCGCTGCATCAGGCCGATGGGGTCGGTGCGGAACTCTGCGAGGTGGCCGTGTTCCTCTTCTTCGCCACCGGAAACTCGGGTGACCACCTTGGTGGCAGACGAATGAGTCATGAGTTCAGGTTCTCCTCGTTCAGAGCGAGCTTCTGGCGGTCTGTGGTGGTGGCCAGCGGAGCTTCGGGCTGCAACTCCATGTTCGCGATGAACCCGCCGCGCGGCGTCTCGGCGACGAACGTGATGGCGCGCGCCAGATCCGATGCGCGCAGAAAGTAGTCATGACGAGCCTGACCCCACTTGGCCCAATCCTCAAGAGCAGGACCGATGGACTCGGCGGGCAGACTCCATCCCATCGACGTCTTCGTCGGGCCCGGATGCACGATTGACGCTCGCACCCCGGTGCCCTCGAGTTCCATCTGATAGTTGGTCACCATCGCGACCAACGCCGCCTTGGCCGCGCCGTAGGCACCCATGTGGGGACGCTGCCGCAGCGCGACATCGGATCCGACGAAGATCAGGTCGCCGCGCTGGCGCTCGATCATGCCGGGCAGCACCGCGCCGGCCAGGCGGTTGGCGCCGACCAGATGGATCTGCAGCTGTGAGTTGAAGTCCTCGGTGGTGATGTCGGCCAACTTGCCGAAGTAGGTGTCACCCGCGCCGGCCACCAGGATCTCGATGTCGCCGAGCGCATCGACGGATTGCGCCACAAAGGTTTTCACCGAGTTGGGGTCGGTGACATCGAGATGGAATCCGACCGCCTCGCCGCCGTCGGCGTTGATCTTGCCGACCAGGTCGTCGAGCTTCTCGACGCGGCGGGCACCGAGTGCGACGGGGAACCCTCGCTTGGCGAGTTCGATGGCGGTGGCCTCCCCGATACCGGCTGAGGCACCAGCGACGATCGCGGGCCGGCGGTCAGGAAGTGGGGCGAAACGGGGCATGGTATCGGGCCTTCAGCGAGACTGGACGGTGATGGGCAGGTGGGCGAAGCCGCGGACATTGCTGGAGTGCACGCGAACCGAATTGGCCTCGTCCACTTCGTATCCGTGGATCCGCTTGAAGAACTCTTCGAGAGCGACTCTGGCCTCCATCCGCGCGAGGTGGGCACCGAGGCAGAAGTGGGCTCCGCTACCGAAGCTCATCAGCTTCGAGCCGATCTCCCGGCCGATGAGGTAGTCGTCGGGCCGGTCGAACACCCGCTCGTCTCGGTGTGCCGAACCGGGCAGCAGCAACAGCACGTCACCGTCGGGGATGGTGGTGTCGTAGAGCGTGAGTTCGCCGGCCACCGTGCGGGCCAGGATCTGGCTCGAGGTGTCATAGCGCAGGGTCTCTTCGACCCACAACGGGATTCGGGTCAGATCGGCGTAGATGGGTGCCAGTTGGTCCGGGTTCTTGTGTCCCCAGAACGCGGCGTTGGCCAGCAGCTTCGTGGTGGTCTCGTTGCCCGCGATGACCATCAGGAACATGAATCCGATGATCTCGTCCTCGGTGAGGCGGTCGCCGTCGATCTCGGCCTCCAGTAGCGCCGACGTGAGATCGTCGGTGAGCTGGTGGCGGCGTTCGCGCACCATCTCCTGGTAGTAGACAATCAAATTCAGCGATGCTTCGACAGCGGCCGCGGGGACATCGGTAACCCCCTCGTCGCGGTGCATCACGCCGTCGGCCCAGGCCCGCACCTGATCCCGGTCCGGCTGCGGTACTCCCATCAACTCGGAGATCACATCCATCGGAAGCTTGCCCGCGAACTCGTTGACGTAGTCGACCGGTTCCGCGCCGCCGGCCGCCTTGTCCATCATCACGTCGAGGTGCTGGATCGCGATCTCGGTGACGCGGGGTTCGAGTTCGCGAATCCGCCTCGGGGTGAATCCTTTTGACACCAGGGTCCGCAGACGCAGATGCGACGGATCGTCCATCGCCAGGAAAGACATCGTCTTGGCGGCGTGCGGCCCGCGCGATGCGGGATCGAGCGAGACGCCGAACTTGTTCGACAACGTGCTGCTGTTGCGGAAGCCCTGCAGCACATCGTGATGCCGCGACAGAGCCCAGAAGCCCAGTTCCTCGTTGCGGTACAGCGGGGCTTCGTCGCGGAGCCGTTGGTAGTACGGGTACGGGTCTTCGTGGAAGTCATAGTTGTACGGGTCGAGGAGGATTTCAGAGGGCATCTGACCGACAGTGGACGTCATGGAGCTTCTCCCAAGATGAGGCCGACGACATAGCTGAGCCGATCGGCGATCTGGTGATAGGTGAAGGCGCCGCTGCCCGCGTTGACAAGGGCGCCGAAGAAGGTCATCTCGAGGGCCGAGACGACCCGGGGGTCGGCGTCCGGTCCGACGGCCGAGCGGATGCGACGGTGAATCTCGCCGCCGATTCGCTCCCGCACCAGGGTGACCGCGGGGTCGGCACCGGTCAGCAGGGCGGTAGTACAGGCCGCGGCCACTTCGGGTTCGTCGGCCACCGCCAGCACCATGCTGCGCAGCGCTCGCTGGACGCGGCTGGGCATGGGTTCGTTGACATCGGTGAAGTACGGCACCTGCTTGAGGAGGTCCAGGTAGACCTCGGCGATCAGATGGTTCTTCGACGAGAAGTAGGTGTAGGCCGTGGCAGGCGCGACTTTGGCGCGGGCGGCGACGGCGCGGACCGTCAGGTCGCTGTATGAGGATTCGCGCAACATCTCGATACCCGCGGAGAGCACCTTGCGGAAGGTCTCTTCCTGCCTGCGGTTTCGCGGCATCTCCCCTGTGACGGCTACCACCGCGTCGCTGGACACATGTCCAAGTTATCGGACGACGGTAGGGCTAGGCAAGTGCGGCAGAAAGGATCGAGTGTGAAGTGCAGGTATAGCGGAAATCGGGGCGAAGGGGCCGTCGGCCCTTGCGACCGGCGCAGCGTGAAGGCTATGGTTCGACTGAATTCAGCCGGACAGTTGTCCAGAAAATAAGGGGAGATCCGATGGCCTTACTGGGCGATGGCGAGAGTCGACTTTTCATCGACGGCAGGCTGGTGGCCGGTGGCGGTGGCACCTTCACCACGGTCAACCCCGCGACCGAAGAAGTACTCGGCGTCGCCGCGGATGCCACCGTCGACGACATGAGCAGCGCCATCGGCGCCGCGCGCGCCGCGTTCGACGAGACGGACTGGGCCACCAACGTCGAGTTGCGGGTGCGTGGCATCCGCCAGCTGCAGCAGGCGATGCGTGACCACGCCGAAGAACTGCGTGAACTGGCCATCGCCGAGGTGGGCGCGCCTCGGATGCTGACATCGATGGCGCAGCTGGATGGCCCGGTCGAGGATCTCAGCTTCTGCGCTGACACCGCCGAGAGCTACCAGTGGACCACCGATCTCGGCATTGCCGCGCCCATGGGTATCAAGACCCGCCGAACCATCGCCAGGGAGGCGATCGGCGTCGTCGGCGCCATTACACCGTGGAACTTCCCGAATCAGATCAATCTCGCGAAGCTCGGCCCTGCGCTGGCGGCGGGCAACACCGTTGTACTCAAGCCGGCGCCCGACACCCCTTGGAGCGCAGCGGTTCTCGGCCAGCTGATTCTCGAATTCACGGACATCCCCGCCGGTGTCGTGAACATTGTCACCTCCAGCGATCACGGGGTGGGAGCCCAGCTGTCACAAGATCCGCGGGTGGACATGGTGTCGTTCACCGGATCGACGAACACGGGTCGCGCCGTGATGGCAGACGGGGCGGCGACGCTGAAGAAGGTCTTCCTCGAACTCGGGGGCAAGTCGGCCTTCCTGGTTCTCGACGATGCGGATCTGGCCGGGGCGTGCTCGATGTCGGCCTTCACCGCGTCGATGCATGCCGGTCAGGGCTGCGCCATCACCACCCGCCTGGTGGTGCCGCGTGCACGTTACGACGAGGCTGTCGAGGCAGCGGCGGCGACGATGGCGGGTTTGAAGCCGGGCGATCCGAACGATGCGGGCACCATCTGCGGACCGGTCATCTCGGCGCTGCAGCGCGACCGGATCCAGGGTTATCTCGATTCGGCGATCGCCGAGGGCGGTCGATTCGCTTGTGGTGGTGGACGTCCCGCTGATCGCGACACGGGCTTCTTCATCGAACCGACGGTGATCGCCGACCTCGACAACAATGCGAAGGTCGCCCGGGAGGAGATCTTCGGCCCGGTGCTGACCGTTATCGCCCATGATGGCGACGACGACGCCGTGCGGATCGCCAACGACTCGCCTTATGGGTTGTCTGGGACCGTCTTCTCCCCCGATGAGGAGCGCGCTGCGGGCGTGGCGGCGCGGATGCGGGTCGGCACCGTGAATATCAACGGCGGCGTCTGGTACTCGGCGGACGTGCCGTTCGGCGGCTACAAGCAATCCGGTATCGGCCGGGAAATGGGACTGGCCGGCTTCGAGGAATACCTCGAGCTCAAAGCGATTGCCACGGCGTCGAATTAACTGCGCCGATGAACTAGAAAGCCAAGGAGGGCTTCACGTGGGATTTTACGGAGATCAGTTCAAAGACAAGGTGGTCATCGTCACCGGATCGGGCGGCGGCATCGGGCAGGCATACGCCGAGGCTCTCGCGCGTGAAGGCGCCGCTGTGGTCGTGGCCGACATCAATATCGAGGGCGCCAAGAAAGTCGCCGACGGCATCAAGGGTGAGGGCGGCACGGCGCTGGCGGTGCCGGTCGACGTCTCCGACCCGGAGTCCGCGAAAGAGATGGCCGCCCAGACATTGTCGGAGTTCGGCGGCATCGACTACCTGGTCAACAACGCCGCCATCTTCGGCGGGATGAAGCTGGATTTCCTGATTACGGTCGACTGGGAGTACTACAAGAAGTTCATGAGCGTGAACCTCGACGGTGCGCTGGTGTGCACCCGCGCGGTCTATCGCAAGATGGCCAAACGCGGCGGCGGGGCGATCGTCAATCAATCGTCCACGGCTGCCTGGCTGTACTCGAATTTCTACGGTCTGGCCAAGGTCGGGATCAACGGGCTCACCCAGCAGCTGGCGACCGAATTGGGTGGGCAGAATATCCGGATCAACGCCATCGCGCCCGGCCCGATCGACACCGAGGCCAACCGGACGACCACGCCGCAGGAGATGGTCGCCGATATCGTCAAGGGAATCCCGTTGTCGCGCATGGGACAACCGGAGGACCTTGTCGGCATGTGTCTGTTCCTGCTGTCGGATCAGGCCAAGTGGATCACCGGCCAGATCTTTAACGTCGACGGCGGACAGATCATCCGCTGATGAGTACCGCTACCGGAGACGTGAAAGTCGGCTACATCGGACTGGGTAACCAGGGATTACCGATGGCCAAGCGGCTCGTCGACTGGCCTGGTGGATTGGTTGTCTTCGACGTGCGGACCGAAGCCATGACGCCGCTGGCCGAACTCGGCGCCGGATTGGCCGACAGCGTGGCCGATGTCGCGCAGGCCGATGTGATCAGCGTGACCGTGCTCACCGACGCACAGGTCCGTGACGTGGTGGGTCAACTGGGTGCACACGCCAAACCCGGCACAGTGATCGCGATCCACTCCACGATCGAGCCCGACACGGCCGCCGAGCTGGCTGAGCAGTTGCGGGTAGGCGGCATTCACATCGTCGATGCCCCGGTCAGCGGCGGTGCCGGTGCCGCGGACAAGGGCGAACTGGCCGTCATGGTGGGCGCGAGCGACGAGGCGTACGAACTGGTCAAGCCGGTGTTCAAACAGTGGGCCTCGATGGTGGTCCGTGCCGGTGAGCCGGGAGCGGGGACCCGGATGAAGCTGGCCCGCAACATGTTGACCTACATCGGTTTCGCCGCCGCCTTCGAGGCGGCGGCGCTGGCGGAGGCTGCCGGTATCGACCTGCAGAAGCTGGGCCGGGTGGTGCGGCATAGCGACGCTCAAAGTGGTGGGCCCGGTGCGATTCTGGTCCGCGACGACACCAAACCGCTGGAGCCGGACAACTTCCTGTACAACATGTTCGTGCACACCCGTGGACTGGCCGAGAAGGATCTCGGACTGGCGCTGGGACTGGGTAAGGCCACCGGCGTCGATCTGCCGCTGGCCGAGATTGCGTTGCGTGATCTGGCCGCCGGCCTCGGTGTGGCGCAGAGAACTTCGACAGGTGAGGGATGAGCCCGATGAGCACAGACGAACTGCGCCAAAAAGGTCTGGCGAAGATGAACGAGGTTTACGGCTGGGAGATGCCGGACTCGCCCGGTGACTACTTCGCGCTGACAGCCGACCATCTTTTCGGCACGATCTGGAGCCGTCCGGGGCTGTCCATGCGGGACAAGCGCATCATGACGCTGACGGTCGTGACGGCGCTGGGCATCTCGGATCTGGCCGAGATCCAGGCAAACGCCGCGCTGCACAACGAGGAGATCACCGCCGACGAGCTCAAGGAGATGGCGATCTTCCTCACCCACTACCTGGGCTTCCCGCTGGGCTCGAAGCTGGATGGGGCTGTCACCAAGGTGATCGCCAAGCGGAAGAAGGCGGCGGAGCGGGGCGAGGGCGAGGACAAGAAGGCCAACGTCGACGACGCCCTGCGGATGCACTCCGGCAAGGGCCGCGACGTCTAGCACCTCTGCGCGCCGTCATCATGTGATGACGCTTGGGGGAGCTACCCCTAGTCCGAAACGAAGATCACCGCAGGCGGTGTGACCGCCGCCCCCACCCACCGACGCAGGTAGGCCCGCAGCCGCTCGCCGGTGCGCGGGGGTCGGCCCGGGTCGATGACGAACGACTGGATGATGCGCAGCAGGTGCTCGGCGAGTTCATCCAGGTCGTCTTCGGAGTAGCCCAGCGCCGTCCAGTCCACGTCGAAGCGGCGCAGCATGGACTTCGCGAACTGCACGGCGACATCCGATGTCACTGATTCGGTGTGGGTATTGGCCTTGCCCGGCTCGATCAGCAGCCCGATGTGTTTGTCGGCGGGCAGCCACTCCAGTGCGGTCGCGATTCCTTCGGTGACCGCGTCGACGGGATCGGTCACACCACGTAGGTGCGCCGAGAGGCGGTCAAGGAAATCGCCGGTGGAGTGCACGGCAGCCGCCACCAGTAAGGCATCCGTACTGGGGAAATAGCGGTACACCGTCTGCCGGGTGACGCCCAGGGTGCGGGCCACGTCGGCGATGCTGATATCGGCGCCGCGCTCGTCGATCGCTTTACCCGCCGCGGTCAGGATGCGCGCAATGGCCTCGTCGTCGCTGGCCGGTGCCGAACCGGACCAGCCGTGCGTGCGCATAGCGAAATGATAGCCAGCAGAGGGCTCAACCCGAGTAGCTGACCTGCAGATCCTTGACCCCGTTGATCCAACCGGATCGAAGGCGCTGTGGCTCAGCGACTTTCGTGATATCCGGAAGCTGGTCGGCGAGCTCGTTGAAGATCAGCTTGATCTCCATCCTGGCCAGGTTGGCGCCGATGCAGAAGTGTGCACCGTTTCCGCCGAAGGCCAGATGCGGGTTGGGGTCGCGCAGGATATTGAATTGGAACGGCTTGTCGAACACGGTCTCGTCGTAGTTGGCCGAACTGTAGAACAGGCCGACGCGCTGCCCTTCGCGAATGGCCACCCCGCCGAGTTCGGTGTCGGCCAGCGCCGTGCGCTGGAAGCAGTGCACCGGCGAAGCCCAACGGACGATCTCGTCCACGGTGGACGCCGGTCGCTCGCGCTTGAAAAGCTCCCACTGGTCCGGGTTTTCGAGGAAGGCGTTCATCCCGTGCGTCATCGCATTGCGGGTGGTCTCGTTGCCTGCCACGGCCAGGAGAATGACGAAGAAGGCGAACTCGATATCACCCAGGACAGCTCCGGTTTCTCCGTCGGCCTGGATCAACCGTGTGACGATATCGTCGGCCGGGCAGCGCCTGCGCTCCTCGGCCATGGTGTAGGCGTAGCCCATCAGCTCGGCGTTGGCGACCGTCGGATCCGAATCGAAGTCCGGATCATCGGTGTTCATGATGCAGTTGGTCCAGTGAAACAGTTTGGCGCGGTCGGCTTCCGGTACACCAAGCAGGTCGGCGATGGCCAGCAGCGGCAGGCCGGTCGCGATGTCATCGACGAAATTTCCGCTGCCCTTCGACGCGGCGGCTGCGACGATCTCGCGGGCAGCGACTGCCAGCTTCTCCTCGAGCGCGGCCACCGAGCGCGGGGTGAACAGCCGCGAGACGATCTTGCGCAGCCGGGTGTGCTCAGGTGCGTCGTGGTTGATCAGCAGCGCCTTGGTCAGCTCCAGCTGTTCGCTGGTGACGCCGTCCGGCAATCGCATCACCGCACCCTTGCGGTTGGTCGACCACAGGTCGCTGTTGCGTGAGATGGCTTTGATGTCCTCGTGGCGGCTGATCACCCAGTAGCCGCCGTCGTCGAAGATCGATTCTTCCTGGGCGTTCCACCACACCGGAGCGGTCTTACGCAGCCGGGCGAACTCGGTGACGGGGATTCCCTGGAGCAGGACATCGGGGTCGGTGAAGTCATAGCCCTGGCCGAATGGACAGGCGTTTTCGATGGTGGTCAAGACGGATCGCCTCCTGGTGTGATGCGAGACACGTGATGTCACGACCATACACTGAAGAATCATGTGTATGGCCAAAGATTCGGAGAGCAGGTGCTCGATCGGGTGCGGCTGACGGACCGATAGGGTGAGAACTCGTGCGCGTCCTCGTGATCGGATCCGGTGCCCGTGAACATGCGCTGCTGCTTGCCCTGCGGCGCGATCCGCAGATCGAGGCGCTGGCGGTAGCCCCGGGCAATGCCGGCACCGCGTCACTCGCTGAGCAGTACGACGTCGACGTCTCTTCTGGCGACGCCGTGGTCGCACTGGCCCGCAAGGTGGCTGCCGATCTGGTGATCATCGGTCCCGAGGTGCCGCTGGTACTCGGCGTGGCCGATGCCGTGCGGGCGGCGGGTATCGCCTGTTTCGGCCCGTCGAAGGACGCCGCCCGCATCGAGGGTTCCAAAGCGTTCGCCAAAGATGTGATGACCGCCGCCGGGGTTCGCACAGCCACCAGCGAGATCGTCGACAACCCGGCACACCTGGACGCGGCCCTGGACCGGTTCGGTCCCGCCGCCGGCGATCAGGCCTGGGTGGTCAAGGATGACGGACTGGCCGCGGGCAAGGGCGTCGTCGTGACACCCGATCGGGACGCTGCCCGTGCCCACGCCGCAGCCTTGCTCGATGGCGGTCATCCGGTTCTGCTCGAATCGTTTCTGGACGGTCCGGAGGTCTCGCTGTTCTGTGTGGTAGACGGCGAGACGGTGGTGCCGCTACTGCCGGCGCAGGATTTCAAGCGGGTCGGCGACGGCGATACCGGACCCAACACCGGCGGAATGGGTGCCTACGCGCCGCTGCCCTGGCTACCGGATGAGATCACCGCGCAGATCGTCAGCGAGATCGTCGAGCCCGTCGCGGCCGAATTGGTCCGGCGGGGCAGTTCGTTCTCGGGTCTGCTCTACGCCGGTCTGGCGATCACGTCCAAGGGTCCCTCGGTCGTGGAATTCAACTGCCGCTTCGGTGATCCGGAAACGCAATCGGTGCTAGCCCTGCTGGATTCCCCGCTGGGGCAGCTGCTCAATGCCGCCGCTACCGGCGAGCTCGCCGCCTTCGAAGAGCTGCGCTGGCGTAACGGGTCGGCCGTCACCGTTGTGGTCGCCGCCGAGAACTACCCCGGCCGTCCTCGGGTTGACGATGTGATCACCGGGTCCGAAGCCGACGGGATCCTGCACGCCGGTACGACCCGCCGCGAGGACGGTGCCATCGTGTCCGCCGGCGGTCGCGTACTGGCCGTCGTCGGGACCGGCGCCGACCTGGCTGCCGCGCGGGCCGACGTGTACTCCAAAGTCGCGTCGATTCGCCTGCCGGGCAGCCATTTCCGCACCGATATCGGCCTCGCTGCCGTAGAGGGTCGCATCCACCTCTGATCGCGGAACGAAACCTTCTGTTCCACAATCAGTTCCGGTATCTGGGTAGTCGATTGCGCACCTCGCGCCGGTATCTGTGCTCCAGAGCTAAAAGACCGTCGCGCCGAGATCGACGGCAATCCGGGAGGCGGTGACCAGTCTCGACTCGTCGCTGGCCAACCAGCTCACTGCGTCGGAGATGTCTTCCGGCTCGGCGATGAAGTCGGGCAGGAACGGCGTGACCATCGTCATCAGGTTGGGGTTTGCCTCACTGGCCCGGGTCAGCGCGCCCATCATGTCGCCGGTGCCCATCGGAGTATTCACGGCACCGGGATGCAGGCTGTTGCATCGGATCTTGTGCTGGCCGAGTTCGGCGGCGAAGCCGCGTGCCATGCCGGTGACGGCGTGCTTGCTGGCGGTGTAGTGAATCATGAACGGCTGCATTTTCAGTCCGGCCGCCGAACTGACCAGGATGATCGACCCGCCGCGGCCACCGTCGATGATCTTCTGTGCGCCGGCCATCACTGCGTTCCACGTGCCGGTGACGTTGATGTCCATCACGTCTTTGAAGGACTCCGGGGTGATGTGGTTCCAGGCTTGGGGGGCGGTGATCCCGGCATTGGCGACGATGACATCGAGGCGACCGAACTCGGCCACCCCTTTGTCGACGGCGGCGGTGAGGGCGTCGAGGTCCCTGGTGTCGGCGACGGTGGCGAGTATGCGGCGACCGGTGGCCTCCACCAGGCGCACGGTCTCGGCCAGGTCCTCGGGCGTAGCCGAGTCGTAGGGAACACTCGGCGGGAGCGGGCCCGCGATGTCGACGGCGATGATGTCGGCGCCGTCGTTGGCCAACCGAACGGCATGCGCGCGGCCCTGCCCCCGCGCCGCACCGGTGATGAAAACCACTCTGCCGGAAAGTCTTCCGCTCACATGCGCTCCTTCACGTTGGTCACCCCAGGTCGGTGGATAGGCTGGTGTGCACGGCGCTCGGCACTCGTCATATCGAAATGCTCACTGTAATACTGAGGACAACTACCGGTCGCCGGAGAAGCATCCAGTCCCGAACTGGTTAGATGGCCTAGATATCGTGACAGTCGACGCGCAATTTGTAAAGTGTCACGCGAAGCGGGCCCTGACGCGAGGAGCATGCCACCATGACCGCCCCCAATGCGGCTGCCGCCGAGGTCGGAGACGAGGACTTCCGGGAGATCCTCGCCCAGACCCGACATTTCGTCCGGACCGCGGTGGTACCGCGGGAATCCGAGATCCTCGCCGATGACCGTGTTCCCGACGACATCAGGGACGACGCCAAGAAGATGGGGCTGTTCGGCTACGCCATCCCGCAGGCGTGGGGTGGACTCGGGCTGAACCTCGTCCAAGATGTCGAGATGGCAATGGAGTTCGGCTACACCTCATTGGCGTTGAGGTCGATGTTCGGCACCAACAACGGCATCGCAGGTCAGGTGCTGGTCGGCTTCGGTACCGACGAACAGAAGTCCCGCTGGCTCGAAGGCATCGCCTCGGGTGATGTCGTCGCGTCCTTCGCCCTGACCGAGCCGGGAGCCGGTTCCAACCCGGCGGGCTTGCGGAGCACCGCGGTCCGCGACGGCGACAGCTGGGTGCTCAACGGTCAGAAGCAGTACATCACCAACGCGCCGACGGCAGATCTGTTCATCGTCTTCGCCCGGACGCGGCCCGCCGACTCCGACGGCGCCGGGATCGCGGTGTTCCTGGTCCCCGCCGATGCCGAAGGCGTCGTGGTGGGACCCAAGGACGCGAAGATGGGCCAGGAGGGCGCCTGGACGGCGGACGTCAGCCTCACCGACGTGCGGGTGCCGGATAGTGCCCTGATCGGCGGGAGCGAAGACATCGGCTATCGGGCCGCGATGACCTCGCTGGCCCGCGGACGGGTGCACATCGCCGCACTGGCGGTGGGATCGGCGCAGCGCGCGCTCGACGAATCGGTCGCGTACGCGGCGACCGCCACCCAGGGCGGGACACCGATCGGGAACTTCCAATTGGTGCAGGCGATGATCGCCGACCAACAGACTCAAGTGATGGCGGGGCAGGCCCTGGTGCGGGAAGCCGCCCGGAAGTGGGTGACCGAAGAAGACCGACGCATCGCCCCCTCCGCCGCGAAGCTCTTCTGCACCGAGATGGTCGGGCAGGTCGCCGACCTGGCCGTGCAGATCCACGGCGGCGCCGGCTACATGCGGGGCGTCACCGTCGAGCGGATCTATCGCGAAGTGCGGCTGCTACGACTGTACGAGGGCACCAGTGAGATTCAGCGATTGATCATCGGAGGCGGCCTCGTCAAGGCGGCCCAGCGGGGAGGTAAATGATGCTGCTGCAAGGACAGACTGCGGTCGTGACAGGCGGTGCGCAGGGCTTGGGTCTTGCTATCGCGCAGCGTTTCATCGTCGAGGGCGCACGGGTGGTGCTCGGTGACCTGGACCTGGCGGCGACCGAAGCTGCTGCCACATCGCTCGGTGGCGACGACGTCGCCATCGCGGTGCGCTGCGACGTGACGTCCGGCGATGACGTGGAAGCACTTGTCAACACGGCGGTGCACCGCTTCGGCGGTCTGGATGTGATGGTCAACAACGCCGGCATCACGCGCGACGCGACGATGCGCAAGATGACCGAGGAACAGTTCGACCAGGTGATCGCCGTGCATCTGAAGGGCACCTGGAACGGGCTGCGCAAAGCCGCGGTGATCATGCGGGAGGCCAAGAGCGGCAAGATCATCAACATGTCGTCGCTGTCGGGCAAGGTCGGGCTGGTCGGTCAGACCAACTACTCGGCGGCGAAGGCGGGCATCGTCGGGATGACCAAAGCGGCCGCCAAGGAACTGGCCCACCTCGGGGTGCGGGTGAATGCGATCCAGCCCGGCTTGATCCGCTCGGCGATGACCGAGGCCATGCCGCAACGGATCTGGGACGAGAAGGTGGCCGAGGTGCCGATGGCCCGTGCCGGTGAGCCGAGCGAGGTGGCCGGCGTCGCGCTGTTTCTGGCCTCGGACCTGTCGTCCTACATGACGGGGACGGTGATGGAAGTGACCGGCGGGAGATTCATGTGAGCAGATCGGGCCCGTGTGAGTCGAGTGAGCGGAACGAGCGCCAGCGAGAGACGGGAACGAGATGAGCAGATCAGGCCTGCGTGAGTCGAGTGAGCGGAACGAGCGCCAGCGAGAGACGGGAACGAGATGAGCAGATCAGGCCTGCGTGAGGCGGTGATCTGTGAGCCGGTACGGACGCCTATCGGGCGCTACGGCGGCATGTTCACGTCGCTGACGGCCGTGGAACTCGGGGTGACGGCACTGAAGGGTCTACTCGAGCGCACAGCGCTCGACCCCGACGCGATCGACGACGTGATCCTCGGGCACTGCTACCCCAACAGCGAAGCGCCCGCGATCGGCCGGGTGGTGGCGTTGGACGCGGGTCTGCCGATCACCGTGCCGGGCATGCAGGTCGACCGTCGCTGCGGCTCAGGTCTGCAGGCCGTGATCCAGGCGGCGCTTCAGGTGGCCAGTGGGAGCAATGACCTGGTGATCGCCGGCGGTGCTGAAAGCATGAGCAACGTCGCGTTCTATTCAACCGATATGCGCTGGGGTGGAGCACGTTCCGGTGTCGCGGTGCATGACGGGCTGGCCCGCGGCCGCATCACCTCCGGCGGCAAGGACTATCCGGTGCCCGGCGGCATGCTGGAGACCGCCGAGAATCTGCGCCGCGAGTATGGCATTTCGCGGGTCGAGCAGGACCAGCTGGCCGTCACCTCGCACCAGCGGGCGGTGGCGGCGCAGAAAGACGGGATCCTGGCGCAGGAGATCATCCCGGTGACGGTACGCAGCCGATCAGGCGACGACGTGATCTCCCTCGACGAGCATCCCCGTGCCGATACCACGGTGGAATCCCTCGGCAAGCTCAAGCCCGTTCTTGGCAAAGGTGATCCAGAGGCCACGGTGACGGCGGGCAACGCCAGCGGGCAGAACGACGCCGCGTCGATGTGCATCGTCACCACCGCGGAGAAGGCGGCCGAACTCGGCCTGACCCCATTGGTCAAGCTGGTGTCGTGGGGCGTGGCCGGAGTGGCACCCGACATCATGGGGATCGGGCCGGTACCCGCCACCGATCTCGCGCTGGCCAAAGCCGGCCTGGCGCTCAGCGATATTGACCTGATCGAGCTGAACGAAGCCTTCGCCGCCCAAGCGCTGGCGGTGATGCGTGAATGGAAATTCGGTGCGGGTGATCGGGACCGGACCAATGTGCACGGCTCGGGTATCTCGCTGGGGCATCCAGTCGGAGCTACCGGCGGCCGGATGCTCGCCACCTTGGCTCGGGAGTTGCACCGTCGCGGAGGCCGCTACGGGCTGGAGACCATGTGCATCGGCGGCGGCCAAGGTCTGGCTGCTGTGTTCGAGCGAGTGGGTGGAGAATGACCAGATTGGCGCAGACTCTGGGTCTATCTGAGATTCAGACCGAAATCCTCTCGGCAGTAAGGCAATTCGTCGACAAGGAGGTGATCCCGCACGCGCAGGAGTTGGAGCATTCCGACACCTACCCGCAGGCCATCGTCGACGCGATGAAGGAGATGGGCCTCTTCGGGTTGATGATCCCCGAACAGTACGGCGGCCTCGGTGAGTCGCTGCTGACGTACGCGTTGTGCGTCGAGGAACTGGCCCGCGGCTGGATGAGTGTGTCCGGGGTGATCAACACGCACTTCATCGTCGCCTACATGATCCGTCAGCACGGCACCGATGCCCAGAAGCAGTACTACCTGCCGAAGATGGCCATCGGTGAGACGCGCGGCGCGTTCTCGATGTCCGAACCAGAACTGGGCTCTGACGTCGCGGCGATCCGAACCCGTGGTGTCCTCGGCGAAGACGGCAGCTACACCATCACCGGACAAAAGATGTGGCTGACCAACGGCGGCAGCTCGACATTGGTCGCCGCCTTGGTGCGCACCGACGAAGGGGCCGACACGCCGCATCGCAACTTGACTGCGTTCCTGATCGAGAAGCCGGCCGGTTTCGGGGAAGTTCTTCCCGGACTGGTCATTCCGGGCAGGCTCGACAAGATGGGATACAAGGGGATCGACACCACCGAGTTGATCTTCGACGGCTACCGGGCCAGCGCTGATGACGTGCTCGGTGGCGCGCCGGGGCAGGGTTTCTTTCAGATGATGGACGGTGTCGAGGTCGGCCGCGTGAACGTCTCGGCCCGCGCCTGCGGTGTGGGTATCCGGGCTTTCGAACTGGCTGCCCGCTACGCGCAGCAGCGGCGCACGTTCGGCAAGCCGATCGCCGAACATCAGGCCATCGCGTTCCAGCTCGCCGAGATGGCAACCAAAGTTGAGGCGGCGCACCTGATGATGGTCAACGCCGCCCGCCTCAAGGATTCCGGTGAGCGCAACGACGTCGCCGCCGGCATGGCCAAATACCTGTGCAGTGAGTTCTGCGCCGAAGTCACCCAGCAGAGCTTCCGCATCCACGGCGGGTACGGCTACTCAAAGGAGTACGAGATCGAGCGGCTGATGCGCGACGCGCCCTTCCTGCTCATCGGCGAGGGCACCAGCGAAATCCAGAAGAACATCATCAGCAAGCGGCTGCTCGCCGAGTACCGCATCTGAACCAAGAGATAGGCAGTTTTCCCAAACTGTTCACAGCTGCGTCGAAATCCTCTAATTTGACGCTTGTCAACAAAATCGAACTTGGGGGACTGCGTGGCGCACTTGTCAATGTGGATGGGAGCGGGCGTGCTGGCAGCAGGAGTCTCTGCCGCACTGATCGTCGGAGCCGATGTTGCGAGCGCTGACACGGGGGCGGACAGCTCGACGTCCGGTACCGGCGCGAGCTCATCGGATAAGGGTGACCGGCCTGGCCCCAAGCGGTCCACGCGCCGCGCCAGTGATTCGTCCGGTCAGAACAAAACCGCTGCCAAGCAGGCGCGCGACGGGCAGGTGGTGGCCCAGCAGAACATCACTGCACCGGCTGCTGCGGAGCCCGAGGCCGCTGCTCCGGAGCCGTTGTCCAGCACCGTGGTAGGCGGGTCTGTGGTCAGTAAAGCGTCCGCGCCGCGGGTAATGTCAGCGACCCTCCAGTCGGCGGCCGTGCCGGCCGCCGCTGCCCCAACGGTAACGCTGCAGCTGCCGCCGTTGCCGGACTTCGTCCAGTCGGTGGTCTTCGACTTCATCGGCGTGGTCGTCACGATTGCGTCCGGGGCACCTGCGGTACCTCCGGGCAGCAATGTCACCGTGAAGAGCTCGACCTTGGAGCTCGCCCAAGGCCACACCGTGCCCGCCGACTGGTACTACCCGGACACCGATGAGCCGCCGCAGCGAATGATCCTGCTGCAACATGGGTTCCTCGGGGTGGGTGCGATGTACAGCTGGACCGCGGCGTACCTGGCGCAGAGCACCAACAGTGTGGTCGTCGTTCCCACCCTCTCGTCGAATCGGTATGTCCAAGGCGGGTTCTGGCTGGGCGACGACCAGGTGTACCGGGCGACCGCCAACTTGTTCCTGGGTGACCGCGACGCGCTGACAGCCAGCGCGCTGGCCGCGGGCTATGCCAAGAAGTACGGCGCCGGGGTACCACTGCCGGACCAATTCGTTCTGGTCGGCCATTCGCTCGGCGGCGGTGTGGTCTCCGGTGCCGCCGGCTACTACGCCGAAGCGGTCGCCGCGAGTGGGGCCGAAAACCAGCTGGCCGGAGTCATTCTGCTCGACGCGGCGCCGCCGGGGAACGTGCTGCCCGACGCGCTGGACAAGCTGGACGGACTCGGTATCTACGTTCCGGTGCTGGAACTGGGTGCACCCAAGGCCGCCATCAGCAAGGTGGATGTGGCGTTGAACCAACACCGGCCGGGCAGCTTCAACGGTGTTGTGCTGGCCAACGGTATGCACCTGGATGCCATGCAGGGTGGCACCTGGCTCATCCAGTGGGCCGCGCATGTGATGTACGGCGGGCCGTCTACACCGCAAAACCTTTCGGCTGCACAAACACTCATCGCGGGCTGGGCCAACGACATGTTCGCAGGTGGCATCGATCCGGCAACCGGACAATGCCAGGGGACCGGATGTGTAGGCATTTACGGAGGCTTGGGACAAACACTTGAGATTGCCACCCCTGATGGACCTGCCTCCGGGGCCGTGATCGGCGCCGCGGCATCGTCGACCGAGTTTCAACCGCTGCCGGCGACCTCCCTGATCGCCGCGCGGGCACCGGTGCCCTCGGGTTTGCTCCTTCGAGTCTGACCGGGGCTGGACCTCCGTATTGAGATCGGACAGTAACGCCAACGGTGGGTTCGTGACGGACGGCGGGGTTTAGCCGGCCGGCGGAGGCCGCACCGGGGTGCTAGTTGGTTGCCGCCGCTCTATTCCGCTGGCGTACCGACGATTTCGTCGTCTTCCCGGAACCTTTGGACTTCGGACCCGTTGCGATCAGTCGCTCGGCATGGTCGAGGATGCAGTTGAGCGCGTATTCGAAGTTCGCGTCATCGGTGGTGGCAATCCGGTGCAGGCCGTCGGCGGTCGCCTTCGCCAGCAAGGGGGTGCTCTCCGGGTCGATCGCCATCCGGTCGTCGAGTTGCGCGCCGGTGCCATCGGCCGAGGCCAGGTTCTTTTCGTAGAGCCGTTGCAGCACCACCGAACCGCGAACGTGTACGGAGACTGCCGAATACGTTTCGAAGGCGTCCTCGGCCGAGAGGCCGGCCTCGACCAGGCTGGCAATCGACTTCTCCACCTCGAGAACCCCCAGCTGGGCGGCCTTCGGGCTGAGGGCGGACCGGATCAAAATCAGATCGCACAGGATCGGGTTGCCCATGAACGTCTTTCGCATCGTCCAGGCGTGGTTGTGCAGCGTTTCGCGCCAGTCGTCGGCTGCGACGTACGGGGTGGCGAAGACGTAGGTGCGCAGCGCCTGATCGGTCATCGCACTGAGCAGGTCGTCCTTCTTGCGGAAGTACCAGTAGATGCTCGTGACGCCGACCCCGAGGTGGCGGCCGAGTAACGGCATGCTCAGGTTGTCGATGCCGACCTCTTCGGCAAGTTCGAACGCCCCTTTGATGATGTCATCGGGGTTGATGGAGCCGCGCTCGCGTCGTTGCCGCTTATCGGTGGTTGCCTGCTTTGCCACGAAGGCACCTCCATCGACGTTCATCCCGCGTATGCAGGGCCCCCGAGTTCCTGGGGTGATTGGTCAAATTTACCGGCTACCGTGGGGTGAATGTGTCTACGCGAGCATCTCCCCGTCCAGCAGCACCGTCAACCTTACCGGTAGCCATCCCGTCGACAGGTTCCACAACAGGCCCCTGAGACGAGTGGCACAATGCGGATTCGGCGTCTACCTGCATGCTTACTATTACTGTAGTAAGTACAGTACGAGTTCCGGTATACCAAGACGTTGGTGACGGAGCGGCCGTCGGGCGCGCTTTCGGGCAGGTGCATCGGCGCTGGGATGGCGAGCTCAACATCCTGGTCAACTCTGCCGGCCCGAACGTCAAGGGCAATCAGTCCGCCGGACCCAGTGGCTCAGAGCGCAACCCGCGAAGGTAAGCACAATCTGAACGAGTAGCTAACCCCTTGCGAACTCAAACTCGCGCTGTTCTCGCTTGTGTCGCAGTCGAGATGGCCTCGCTGGAGGCGTGACCGGGCTGCTATCGGGTGCGGGCTTGACGGCCTCACGCCGATGGGTGTTGAAGAGTTCCGCTACGCCAGTGCGGTTTCCGCTGATTCATCCGGAAGGGCCGCTGGTGGCTATCGGGTGGCGATGTGCGTCCTGGCCCTGGTCTGCCGCCCGCGCCGAGCTCTGGCGAATATTGACGATGCCGGAAACTTTTTCTTGACGGCTATATAGCAAAGCCATACATTAATCGTGCTCTTTCACAGCAAGCGCACAGCACGCTCACCTGGGCCGGGTGAGTGACACCCGCAGGAGGGGATTCATCGTGTCCACAGACCGCCCGACACAGCCAGGTGCACTGCGTCTTCCAGCGCGGCACTATCTCGCCACCGGAGTCGCGGGGGCCGCGATGGTCGGGGTCGGTGTCTTGTTCGCCTCCGCGCCCGATCAGCCGACGCCGGTGACGATGGGAATCCAACTCGCCTCGACGGAGTCGCCGCTGCCGCTGCCGCCCACGACCTGCTTGGTCGAGAGCCCCGGTTGTGGCAGCGCGCCCGCCGCGAACGCCCTTGTCGGGGCTGGAGCTACCGGAGCATCGCCGCTGGATCTGCAGCCGATAATCGGCCAAGGTGGCTGGCTGATCGGTGATGGCATCGACGCTGTCGAGGGTTGCGTCGGAACTGCCTGCAACGGCGGCAACGCCGGACTGCTCTGGGGTAGCGGCGGCGATGGCTTCGACGGCGGTAAGGGCGGCAACGCCGGACTGTTGTTCGGCGACGGTGGTGCTGGCGGTCGCGGTCTGGACGCTGTCTACAACGAGAACGGACAGCGGACCGCCCCGACCAAGGGTGGCGATGGCGGTCGCGGGGCAATCCTGTTCGGCAACGGCGGGGCCGGTGGCGACGGCGGCAAGGATGAGAACAGTTTGGATTCGACCGTCGCCGGTGCGAATAATGCCGTCGGCGCAAAGGGCGGAAGTGGCGGTGTCGCAGGTCTTTTCGGCGGCAACGGCGGTGACGGCGGATGGGGCGGCGACGCCTACTCGGCGAACGGGAACGCCACTTCCGGTGTGGGCGGCAAGGGCGGAGCTGCAGCGAGCGGGTCCGGCGGTTGGGGTGGTGACGGCGGCAACGCGCAGGCCAACGTGGGCAACGCGGTCGGCGGAGCCGGAGGTCTCGGCGGAGACTCGGTCAACGGCAATGGCGGTGAGGGCGGTTGGGGCGGTGACGCTGCTGCTTATGGAAAGGGCACGACGGCCACCGGCGGTGCCGGTGGGACAGGCGGCAGCACCGTGGTCGGTTCCGGAGGCTACGGCGGCAGAGGTGGCGAGGGCGATGCGTACACCGACGCCGACGGCGTCGGTGGTGACGGCGGCGCCGGCGGCAGCGCCGTGGTCGGCAATGGCGGCAAGGGCGGCAACGGCGGCTTGGCCAATCCGGTCAACGGAGATGCCACCGGCGGCCAGGGCGGAGCTGGTGGCAGTTCGGCGGTGGTCGGCGCGGGAGGCGCGGGCGGAGCTGGCGGCGACGCGGACATCGAGGGTGTCGAGCAGGAAGTGACGCTCCCGGGCGGCGGCACCGTCACTGTTATCGGGTCACTCGGCAACGGCCAGGGCGGTAACGGCGGAGTGGGCGGCCGCGGCGGCGTGCTCGCCGGAACCGGCGGTGCCGGCGGTGCCGGCGGTAGTTCGAGCGTTCCGGCGATCATGCCGGATGGTAAGGGCGGCAAGCCGACTGCAGGGACCGGTGGTACCGGTGGAGCCGGCGGAGTGGGCGGTGCACCTGGCAAGAAGGGCGCCAACGGCAGTGCGACGCATCGTTCGGACAATTCCGGCGCCGGCAACTGACATGCGGAGCGTGAAATCCATCGCGCGGACCAGCGCCTGCTCGTTCGCTCTCGGTGTCGGCCTGGCCATCGCTGCCGGTGGTGGCGCGGCGGTGGCCGATGCCTCTCCGATCGACAGCGGTTCAACCTCGTCCGCCAGTCCGGCGGCGTCCTCGGGGAACACCGGGGCGGGCGCACAGTCGTCCTCGGCGCAGGCCCGTCGCGGCCAGCCGTCGTCGACAGCTGGCCCGTCGCGGCTGTCACCCCAGTCCGGGCGAGTGAGTGCGCAGTCGACCAAGGCCGTGTCCGATGAGGTCTCGGCGGCCACGAGTGTCGTCAGGATCGCCAGATCGTCAGGGCCGGCCGTGGTCAGGGCGGCCGGCGTCATCGCACCGCCGGTGACACCGAACGTGCCGGTGTCGCCGACGGCACCGGTGACGCAGACGGTCGTCGGCGCGGTGACATCGGCCGCGCGTGACGTCGAGCAGGGCCGGATGTACGGCAATCCGGCATTGAACTCCAAGTACTGGGTCGCGCAGTCGTCGTCGAACTGCGTACTGATGGCGACGGCGATGGTCATCGGTCAGCTCACCGGTAAGACGCCGACCGAGGCGCAGATCGTGTTCGAAGCCTCGACCACGCCCAGCGTCGATCCGGACCGCGCGGGCCGGAACATGTACCTGGGCCTGAAGAGTAACGAGGGCGTCGACAGACAGGACGCGATGAAGCTGTTGGCCAACCACGGGATCAACAGCACACTGACCACCTACCCCGGTGACCCCGACGCGGCCCTCGAGGTGGTGAAGGCTGCGCTGGACCGCCCCGACCAGGCCGTCATGGTGTCGATTGATGCGGACTACATCTGGAGCCGTCTGGACCCGCGTCAGCGGCCAACCGCGGACGTGGCCAACACGACCAACCACATGGTGGCGCTGGTCGGAGTGGATACCAGCACCAACACCGTCTACCTCAACGACAGTGGCTGGGACACCGTCAATCCCGCGACCGGCAGGCCGTGGGGACAGAACGAGGCGGTTCCGCTGGATGTCTTCATCAAGGCCTGGAGTGCAGGTGACTACCGCACGATCGTCGCCACGGCAGACGGTGACCCCAAGCCTCAGACCGCATGGGTCAATATCGCACCGCGTCGCGACACGCTCCATTACACGGTGAACACGCCGAGCAGCCTCAGCGATCTGCGCACCGAGGATCCCGACGCGGCCGCACACTGGGTCCATTACCGCAATAACGCCTGACCGGTCGGTCCATCACCGAAAGCCCAAGGAGCAGAGATGAAGTCAGCGAGATCTGTGGCCCGGACCGGGGCATGTGCGTTCGCTCTGGGTGTGGGGCTTGCGCTTGCCGCCGGCGCGGGGGCGGCCGACGCGAACGCGGCTCCGGCCGGCGCGGGGTCATCGAGCGGTTCGTCATCGAATACCGGCGCGTCGGCCTCGGGTGACGGCTCATCGTCGGTGACGGGACATCGTCGTGCGCAGGGGGCGAAACCGTCCGTCGCGGCGCGAACGACGGTCGCATCTTCGTCGGCGCCGACCACCAAATCGGTCACCGTCAGAACGGCGGAGTCCGGCGAAAGTCGTTCGGCCGCAGTGTTCTCTGCCACCGCTCAGAGCGGTTCGGCAGCCGACATCCCGGCATCGCTGACGCGGCGCAGCGTCAGTCGTAGCAGCCTGTTGGCGCCCGCTATCGGCGGCACGACCACCGCGCCGGTGTCGCCCGCCGTGCCGGTACCGGCTACTCAGCCCCTGGTGGACGCCCTGGGGCTCGCCGCGCGCGAGGCCGAAGGCCGGATGTACGGGAACCCGACCCTCAATTCGAAGTACTGGGTGGCCCAGCACTCGATGAACTGCATGCTGATGGCGACTGCAGCCGTGATCGGTCAGCTCACCGGTAAAACGCCCACCGAACCCCAGATCGTCTTCGAGGCGTCCACCACACCCAGCGTCGTCGTCGAGGGCACGAACATGTACCTGGGACTGAAGAGCAACACGGGTGTCCGCACCCAGGATGCTCTGGCGCTGCTGCGAAATCACGGCATCAGCACCGATCTGACGGCATACACCAACAGCGACGCCGCGATGGAGGCCCTCAAGACCGCTATCGACGATCCGGACAAGGCTGTGATCGTCGCCGTCAACGGCGGTGTCATCTGGCACGCGACCTACGGCAGCGATCTGCCGCCTAACGCCAACGTCGCCAACCACGCCGTGGTCGTCATCGGGGTGGACACCGCCAACAACATCGTGCACCTGAACGACAGTGGGATGAGCGATCAGTTCAACCAGGCCACCGGCCGGCCGTGGGGTCAGGACCTGCAAGTCCCGCTGGATGACTTCATCCAGGCGTGGAAGACCAGCAACTACCTCCTGATGAGCGCCTCGGTCACCGCAAACCCGGAACCGCGCGCAGCGTGGGTCGACCTGGCTCCACGCCGCGATATCGCCAACTACCTGGTGAATACTCCGTTCGCCCTGGGTGACTTGCGCAACACGGATCCGGATGCGGCCGCCCACCTGGCGCACTACCGCAACTAGGCCGGAATTCGGCCGGTCAGGCGCTGACGAACGCCGGCGGTTCGACCGCGGTCGGGTCTGAATTGGCGATCGGTAAGCCCGTGAGCCGACGGCCGACGTCGGAGACGCCGCCTTCCACGAGGAGACCGCTCAGGTTGCTCCGTAATCTCGAACAGCCCGCGCGCGCGCACGTTCGAGCTCCCGGGCCAGATCGAACCGGTCTGGCATCACGATCCAGTGGAACGCAATGCCGAAACCCGCTGTGCTGATGTCGCTGACCGCCAGATCTACGTCGATATCGGGCCGAACGGAGCCGTCGACGATGCCGTTTCGCAGTCCGTCCTCGACAGCCGCTACGCCGCGCTCAAGCCAGGTCTGCAGCCGCATGCGTACCGGTGAGGTGGTCTTGACCGCCTCGAAGGTCATGACGAACATCGCCCGCAGAAAGTCTCGGTCTTCGGCATACAACTCCTGTATGCGGCCGAAATGTGCCACCGCGTTGTCCATCCCGGTAGCGGCGGGCTGAGGTCCTGGCAGCACGCGCTGCACGTAGCCGTGCTCAAAAAACGCGTCCAGGATGGCGTCTTTGCTGCCGTACCGCGCGTGCACCATGGCCCGGCTGTAGCCGGCGCGGCGGCCGATCTCCGCGGCTGTGGTTGCCTCCCAGCCTTTCTCGGTAATCAACTCGGCGGCCGCCTCGACGAGGCGACGGCTGGAGATCTCGACGCGCTGCGGTTGAGTGAGACCGCGGGCGGGAGAAGGCACCCTTGCATATTAGACATGCAGCAATTATGTTGCTTGTCTTGCGTCAAATATCCACAGAGGGAGTTCGGGATAGCGCACCGGCTCGGCGGCTGCGCCCCGAAGCCATCGACAAGATCGAGGCCCTGGAGGCATGCAGGTGAGCACGACGACCAGAACTGCACGTGAGGTGGTCGAGCTCTACAACTTTGTGGTCTGGAATCAGCGCAACTTCGCTCTTGCCGAGGAACTGCTGGGAGACAGCGTGATCCGGCATGACGTCGGCGAGTCACATCGTCTGACCCACGAGCAGGCCGTCGCCCGGATCGCCGACCGCTGGGAGATGTTCGAGAGCATCCGATTCGATCTCAATCTCGTCGTGGCCGGCGACGACGATGAACACGTCGCAATCGTGTACCAGTCGCCCATGACGTTGAAGGACGGCACCGTCGCGACTGTCGGGAGTATGGAGATCTTCCGCGTGGTCGACGGCAGAATCACCGAAGTCTGGAATTGTGGCTACAAACAAGGAGTTTGGCAGTGACGCAAGCGCGGGTGCTCGACGAACTGGGTTACTACCTGCTGGCAGGAGCTGGTGGGGAAGGCCCGGCCGCGCTCATGGACGAGGCTCGTCGCGGTGAGGAACTCGGCTTCGGTACGGCGTTCATCTCCGAACGGTGGAACGTCAAGGAGGCGTCGTCGCTCACCGGCGCGGCCTGCGCGGTGACGAGCAGGATGCAGATCGCCACCGCTGCAACCAATCACAACACGCGCCATCCCCTCATCACCGGCTCGTACGCCACCACCATGCACCGGCTGTCCAAGGGCCGGTTCACCCTCGGTATCGGACGTGGTATCGCTGCGATGTACAACGCCTTCGGGGTGCCCGCGGTGACCACGGCGCAGATGGAAGACTTCGCGCAGGTGATGCGCAGGCTCTGGCACGGGGAGATGATCTTCAACCACGACGGGCCCATCGGGAAGTACCAGATCCTGTTCCTCGACCCAGACTTCGATGAGGACATCCGGCTGGGCATCGTCGCCTTCGGTCCACAGACACTCGCCCTCGGCGGCCGGGCATTCGACGATGTCATCCTGCACACCTACTTCACGCCAGAGACGCTGCAGCGGTCGGTGAAGACGGTCAAGGACGCCGCAGAGCGGGCCGGGCGCGACCCGGACAGTGTGACGGTGTGGTCATGTTTCGCCACAGTTGGGGATCATCTGCCCGAGGAGCTGCGGCTGAAGAAGACGGTGGCACGGCTGGCGACCTATCTGCAGGGTTACGGCGATCTACTGGTCAGTACCAACGGGTGGGATCCGGCTGTCCTGCAACGCTTCCGGGAAGACTCGGTTGTTCAGTCCATACCGGGTGGAATCGACCACAAAGCCAGTGCCGATCAGATCGAACATATCGCCACGCTGATCCCCGACGAGTGGCTGGAGCCCTCGGCCACCGGGTCGGCCGAACAATGTGTGGCGCGGATCAGGCAGGAACTCTCGTACGGAGCCGACAGCGTCATCCTGCACGGTGCGACGCCCGATGAGCTCGAACCGATCGTCGCGCAGTACCGGATCACCGACACGGTTCGGTCGTGAACGTATAGGACCCGGCAGCGGCGTGCTACTCCTTCAGTACCGAAGGTCGCCGCCACGTCAGCGTGCTCACCGTGGTGCGATCGGCTTCGGTCGTGCTGGCCGACAAGATCAGCAGTCCCGCCTCCAGGTGTACCTGTCGAATCTGCGGTTGGTGCAACAACTCCGGCATCGTCGCCATCTGCATGTCGTGGCGCACGCTCGATGACTGCTCATCGAGATGAAACGGGCCGCTGTAGGCGATGTAGGCAGAGATCTCGGTGTCGGCATCGGCCTGCGGGGCCAACTGTGCCGACATAAAACCGTCCTCGGTGTAGAGGATGAGTCCCCGCGGGCGTTCGCCCAGCGGGTGGCGGAGGTCGCCGGTGGCCGCGTCGCGGGCAACGAAGGACTCCAGCTCCCAGGTCCCCAGAATCGCGTTGCGCAGCAAGGATATCGGTGTCTCCACCGATTCATCCTAGGGCTCGGCCCGCAGGTTCAGGCTCATATCGGCAAACGCGTCGGGATGCCGTGGCGCGCGCCGGCCCGATGTTCGTGGTTGCCGGGCGCGACGACCACGAAATGGCGTCGGCCGCTCGCGCTTTGCCTCAACAGATCGCGTTGTTCGTGCAGGGAGGGTGCATGAGACCGCGCTCGGTGCCGTCGGTGCCGTCGGTGCCGTCGGTGCGGAGTGCTGCGAGCAGCTCGCAAGCTCCGGAATTCAATACCGTAACTATTACGGGAGTTGCTACAGTTGCGCGATGTCCCATCCCGTCGCCGACGGTGCTGCAGCGGTGTTCGCTGATCCGAAGGCCTATACCGATGAGTCACGCCTGCACGCGACCCTGGCTCACCTACGTGTCACCGCCCCGGTATCCCTCGTCGATGTGCCCGATTTTCGGCCGTTCTGGGCAATCACCAAGCATGCCGACATCATGGCGATCGAGCGGGACGACGCACTGTTCACCAATTCCCCGCGACCCGTCCTGATGACGGCCGAGGCGGACGCGCAACAGGACGCGATGGGGATCAGCACTCTGATTCACATGGATGACCCACAGCACCGCGTGGCGCGGGCCGTCGGCGCCGACTGGTTCCGGCCGAGGGCCATGCGCGCGTTAAAGGTCCGAGTCGACGAGTTGGCGCACACGTTCGTCGACAGGATGGTCGAAGCGGGCGGAGAATGCGACTTCGTCCAAGAGGTGGCAGTGAATTTCCCGCTCTACGTGATCATGTCGTTGCTGGGGTTGCCGGAGTCGGACTTTCCGCGGATGCTCAAGTACACCCAGGAACTCTTCGGCAGCGATGACGAAGAACTCCAGCGCGGCACCACCAAGGAGGAGCAGGGAATGGCCCTGTTCGAGATGTTCACCTACTTCAACGAACTCACTGCGGCCCGGCGCGCGACGCCCACCGAGGACCTGGCGTCGGCGATCTCCAACGCACGCATCGACGGCGAGCCGCTCTCTGATATCGACACGGTGTCCTACTACGTCATCATTGCCACCGCCGGACACGACACCACCAGCGCCACGATTTCCGGCGGATTGCAGGCGCTCATCGAGAACCCCGATCAGCTACAGCGGCTGCGTGACGATCCGGCCCTGATGCCGCTGGCCACCGAAGAGATGATCCGCTGGGTCACCCCGGTCAAGGAGTTCATGCGGACTGCGCGTGCGGACACGGTGGTGCGTGGCGTACCGATCGCCGCGGGCGAGTCGGTGCTGCTGTCCTACGTGTCGGCCAATCGCGACGAGGACATCTTCGTCGATCCCTTCCGCTTCGATATCGGCCGGGATCCCAACAAGCACATCGCTTTTGGCCACGGCGTGCATTTCTGTCTCGGGGCGGCGCTGGCCCGGATGGAGGTCACCAGTTTCTTCTCCGCGCTGATCCCGCGACTACGGTCCATCGAGC
This sequence comes from Mycolicibacterium komossense, assembly GCF_025822605.1. GTDB lineage: Bacteria > Actinomycetota > Actinomycetes > Mycobacteriales > Mycobacteriaceae > Mycobacterium > Mycobacterium komossense. The sequence goes on from NZ_JACKTY010000051.1 coordinate 53,104, forward strand.
TGGCCGGCAGGGCCGAACATGTCGCGACGATCTTCGTCGGCGGGCTCAAGCACTTGCCGATCCGCTACTCGCTGTCGTGAGCGTTGTTCGCGAACTAGGCCGTGAGAAGCGGTGCCATCCAGTTCAGTTCGGCGGGCAGTTGCTCGCTCCAGAACGCGCCGTCATGCCCACCGGGGGAGAAGCCGCCGGACGGTGGGGTGGGTAACTGCGCGATGAACTGCTTGGTCGCTGAATAGAACGGATCACTGTTGCCGCAGTCGATCCTGATCGGGATCGAAGCCAGCGCGGGCAGGCCGTACACCGTGTTGGCGGCGAAGTCATCGGACCCGTCGAAGGCCCCGGGTGCGGTGGCGCCGGAGGACATCCACAGGGCCGGGCTGACCGCGGTGATTGCCGCGGTGCGGGCGGGTCCGAGGCGAGCCCCCAGCAGCAGGGCTCCGTAGCCGCCCATCGACCAGCCGAGGAAGCCGACGCGAGAAATGTCCAGGCCCTGGCCCGCTAACATCGGGATGAGTTCGTCGAGCACCATCGACCCGGTGTCATCCCCGGAAGCCCGCTTGTGCCAATAACTTCCGGCTCCGTCCACACTGACGACCGCGAACGGCGGGAGCCCCGCGTCGACCAGCTGGGCCAGCCCCTGCTCGACGCCGCCCGCCATCACGCTGGCTGCACTGCCCCCAAGGCCGTGTAAGGCGATCACGGGGCGCAGCGCCGTGGTCTGGCCCGGTGGCCGCGCGATCGCCCAGTTGGTGTCGATGCCCCCGCGCGCCGCGGAGGCGAACGATCCGGTGACCATCGTCGGCGCCGCGGTGGCTACCGGCGCCGGCTCCAAGGGAACAGGCGCGACGGGCGGGGCGAGTGGAGCGCCGATACCCGTCATCGACACCGGCGGGCCGGCGACGGTGGGCCCGGGGCCGAGCAGACCGCCGAGCGCGTAGGCGCCGGCGGCCCCCGCTGCTGCCCCGGCGCCGAGGCGCAGAACAGTGCGACGGCTCACCTCTGGCATGCGGGCCATCATGCCATCGGGGCGGGGTTTGCCCGAAAGTGCCCGCGTGACCTGGGCTGCTGGCAGCATGGTTATCCGTGACAGCAGCAGTCACTCCCAAGGGAGAACGCCGACGGTGTGCACTGGTCAGTGCTGCCGCCGAGTTGCTGTGCGAAGGAGGTTTCGAGGCGGTGCGCCACCGTGCCGTTGCCAGCAGGGCCGGGTTGCCGCTGGCATCGACCACCTACTATTTCTCCTCGCTGGATGACCTGATCGCTGCAGCCGTCGAGCACGTCGGGATGCAGGAGGCCGCGCTGTTACGCAACCGAGTGTCGACCCTGTCGCGCCGCCGCCGGGGCGCCGAGTCGACGGCCGACGTTCTGGTCGATCTCCTGGTCGACGATTCCCCTGGCACCGATCCGAGTGAACAGCTGATCTCCCGGTACGAGCGCTACATCGCCTGCGCCCGCCAGCCGGCCCTGCGGGATGTCCAACGCCGGATCCTGCGACAACGCAGCGCCGCAGTCCGCGAAGCGGTCGAACGGTCCGGGCGATGTGTGCGGACCGAACTGTTGTCGGCCCTGATGTGCGCGGTCGACGGCGCGGTGGTTTCGGCGTTGGTCGGCGACGGCGAGACGCCGCGAGCGACCGCGCGGGCCACCCTGATCGACGTGATCGATGTGCTCGCGCCCTACGACGTGGGCGCCAAACGGGCCGCCCGGGTTTGAGTGCAGAGCCGCAGGGCAACCTCCTCGATCATGAATCTCGCTACCTCGCTGGTTGACGCTGCGCTGGACCGCTCAGTCGTCTTCGGATACACAAAAATTGGCTCTCAGCTGCGCAGGCGGTGGTGGGCGGATGATCCAGGCAGGCAGGCGCTGGCGGGTAAGCGAGTGGTGGTGACCGGGGCAACATCGGGTCTCGGAGAGGCGATGGCGCAGTCCTTCGCCGAGCTCGGTGCCACGGTTCATCTGGTCGGCCGGAACGCGGAGAAGGTGCGTCGGTCGGCCGCGACGATCCGCAGCAGCGTGCCGTCGGCGGTCATCGTCGAGGAGTTGTGCGATGTCTCCGACCTCGAAGCTGTCCGGGCCTGGACCGCCGACCTGGCCGCCCGGGCTCCCGCCGTGCACGGTTTGGTGCACAACGCCGGATTGATCCCGTCCGAGCGGGCAGAGTCGGCGCAGGGTCACGAGGTGCAGTTGGCCACGCACGTGCTCGGCCCCCATTTGATGACCGAAGGGCTGCTGCCGCTGCTGATGGCCGCCGGCGGAGCGTCGGTGGTCTGGATGTCCTCGGGCGGGATGTATACCTCGCCACTGATCGACGACGACCTGGAATACCGCACCGGTTACAGCGGCATCCGCGCTTACGCCCGCACCAAACGCATGCAGGTGGTGCTTGCCGATGCGTGGGCGCGTCGGCTGGCCGGATCCGATGTCCGGGTCGAAAGCATGCACCCGGGCTGGGCGGAGACGCCCGGTGTCGCCGAGAGTCTGCCTCTGTTCCGGGCGATCACCCGCCCGCTGTTGCGCGACGCCGTCGACGGCGCCGACACCGCGGTCTGGCTGGTGGCGACGCGCCCCCAGTCGACGCCGGGCCACTTCTGGCATGACCGCATCCAGCGGCCGACCACGGTGGGATGGCAGCGCGGTGAGGATCCTACGAAGGTGGGCAATTTTCTGCGGCAGGTTTCGCAACTGACCGACACCCCCGAGGACTGGCCCGGTTTGGGGCGCTGACCACGGTTCTTCGCGTCGAATTTCTTCAAGGGCTTTGGATTCGATTGGGGCACAGTCGGAATCGTCGCGGTCGCACTGTTCTTCATGGTGATCGTCGCAGCGGTGAACCTGCGCGGCGTGGGGGAGAGCGTCAAGCTCAACGTGGTGCTCACCATCGTCGAGGTCACCGGCCTGATGCTGGTCATCTTCGTCGGGCTGTGGGCGTTCACCCGAGGCGGGAATGTCGACTTCTCCCGCGTCGTCGCGTTCGATACCGCCGAGAACAAGAACGCCTTCCTGGCGGTCACCACGGCCACGTCGCTGGCATTCTTCGCGATGGTCGGCTTCGAGGATTCGGTCAACATGACCGAGGAGACCAAGGATCCGGTGCGGATCTTCCCGAAGATGTTGTTGAGCGGGCTCGGCATCGCCGGCGTGGTCTACATCGTCGTTGCGATCGTGGCCGTCGCCCTCGTCCCGATCGGCACGTTGGAGACCAGCGAGACGCCCTTGGTGGAGGTGGTGAAGGCGGGCGCGCCCGGCCTGCCGATCGAGCAGATCCTGCCGTTCATCTCCATGTTCGCGGTCGCCAACACCGCACTGATCAACATACTGATGGCGAGTCGGCTGATCTACGGGATGGCCAGGCAGCATGTGCTGCCACCGGTGCTCGGCACGGTGCATCCGTCGCGCCGCACGCCGTGGGTGGCGATCGCGTTCACCACCGCTATCGCGTTCGGCCTGATCTTCTACGGCAATGCCTTCGCCAATGAGAAGGCGATATCGGTGCTGGGTGGTACGACGTCACTTCTTCTGCTGGCGGTGTTCGCCGTGGTCAACGTCGCGGTGCTGGTGTTGCGGCGCGAAGTCCAGGGCGACGGCGCGCATTTCCGCACACCGACCTGGCTGCCGGTCGTCGGGTTCGTTGCCTCGTTGCCTCGTTGCCTCGTTGCCTCGTTGCCTCGTTGTATCTGGTGCTGCCGCTGTCCGGTCGTCCGGTACAGCAGTACGTCCTCACTGACGTCGAGAGCCTCGACTCAGGTCCTGGCTAGGTCGATCTAGCCAGGCAGACCCTGCTCCTCGAGCGGAAGCGGCGCGGGTCCCTTGATCGCGGGCGTGGCCACGGCGATTGCGGGTGCGGTGGGGGCCGGGGACTGGGTAATGGTCACGCCGGTCGACATCTCGGAACTCGTCACGGTGCCGGGGCCTGCTGCGGTCTGCATGATCGTGCCGCCGAGAACGCCCAGGACTACGACTGCACTACCGCCAATCAGGGCGGCCAACGTCTTCTCGCTGCTCTTCATCTTCAGATCTCCCAATTCATAGCGAACCTATGCACAGGGGTACAAGTTCTTAGAGTCCCTAGCTATTCCTCTCAGCAGAAACTTAAGGAAACTTTTTATTCGATGTGAGTAAGAGTCCTAATGGGTCCCCGGCCGCAGCTTCTCGAGTCGCGTCTGCAGCTGAGCTGCCCGATGGGCGTTCCCGGTGAGCGCCACGTACTGCTCACCGAACTGCGCCAGAAGTGCGTCATCGAGCCGGCGGACTGCGCCCGCCGGATAGCGATAACCCATTCTCGCGTCGACCCCGCCGCTGTCGAAGCTGTTGAGCAACGCCTCGAGCTCGTCGAGGGAATCGACACCCAGTTCGAGCAACAGCCCGGAGATCCAGGCGTAGTGCTCGGTGCGCGACCAGCCGGCATCGGGGAAGCGGTTCGCCAGGTAGGTGGCGAGCACCGGAGTGGCGATCCGCGGGTCCGCGAACGAAGCCTCACCGGGCTGTTCGGCAGGCGGCGAGGACTTCAGTCGCTCGCGGATCGCCGAGAACTCCCGATCGGCCAGCTCCAACAGGCCCGCGGCCAACGTGAAACGGCGGTCGAGATCGGGAGCGTCCTCCTCCGGAATCGACCCCTTGTAGCGGATGTCGTGCTCGAACTCGGCCCACGCATGCTGCAGGACGGTTCGGACCTGGATCGACGCCGGGTGCTGTTCGTCCTCGACGGCGACGAGAAGGTGCCGGCTGGCATAGCCCCAACGGCCTTCCCTGGCCGTCTCTTGGCCCATGTCACGGTCGTCGAGGAGCTGCATCTCCTCGCCGAGCAGGTTCGCCACAGTGGTGACGTCATCGCGCAGATAGGTGATGATCCGCAGACCGATCTGATCGGTGATCTCGGCCAACGGGTCGGTGTAAAGCCGCTGACCGTCCGAGCTGCGGTCCGCCTTCGCGGCGAACGAGGCCACGCTCTTGGTGCGTGCCGTCACGCTCAGATAGTTGATGCCGGCGTCGTCGAGCAGGGTGGTCACCAGGTCCAGATATCGCTCGGTGGCGTCGATGAGCGCCGGTCGGCGTTCGGCGAACATCGCGATGGCGTCGCGGACCGCGCCGGGCGTCGGCTCCGGCGGCGCAGGAAGCAGATCGGGCGGCAGGGTCGGGGTGATCGTCGCACCGGTCACGTCGTCGCCATAGACCGTGATGTCCTCAGGGCGGCGGGTCGCGAAGAGGGCGACGTAGGCGCAGACGACGGCATCAACCGGATCCTCAACCCGGCGCAGCTCGCTTTTGCGGGTGGCCAGCTGCACCTGTTGGCGCATATCGCGCCACGTGTCGCTCTCGGCAACCCGCAGTGGCGGGGAGGCCTGGGCCAGGCCTTCGATCAGATCCATCAGCCGCAGCAGCTCAGAACGCAGCTGGGCCAGATTGCGTCCGGGTTTCTGCTTGTACTTCAGGGTGCGGCCCAGCCGGAACAGCGCGACCGTCGCCGGATGCGGATAGACCTCGATCGCCCTTCTGCTCGACCGCGACTGGGTATCGATGTCCAGGTCGAGCGTGGTGGCCAGTCGCGCCGCCCGCGGAGTGCCCGCGAACTCCGGCTTACCGGTGTTCGTCGGATGCGCGCCCGCCTCGAACTTCGCGAAGTCGCGATTCAGTGCGGCCTCGCTGGGCCGCTGACCCGTCGCATTCGTCACCACCAGCGGGGCGTCGAAGGCGACCAGGCAGTCGCCCTGCACATACGGAGCCACCGCGGCCCGAATGCTCGCGTCATCCTGGGCGGCGGCGACGTGCACGAGCCGGCCGTCGTCGTCGACGACGGCGATGCCGCTGGGTTTGCGCTCGCCCCAGGCGAGATCGATGCCGACGAAGAACACAGCCCTACTCTGCCTTATCGGGTCTTGGCCCAGCCCCAGTAAGCTGGGCATTCGTGAGCATTCCCTCCGCCAGCATTCCGAATGTCCTGGCCGCCCGCTACGCCAGCGCCGACATGGTGTCGATCTGGTCACCCGAAGCCAAAATCGTCGAAGAACGCCGGTTGTGGCTGGCGGTACTGACCGCCCAATCCGAACTCGGGGTCGCTGTTTCTGAGACTGCGGTCGCGGACTACGAGCGGGTGTTGGAAGACGTCGACCTCGCGTCGATCGCCGCCCGGGAGCGGGTCACCCGCCACGACGTGAAGGCCCGGATCGAGGAGTTCAACGCACTCGCCGGTCACGAGCAGGTGCACAAGGGCATGACGAGCCGCGATCTGACCGAGAACGTCGAGCAGCTGCAGATCCGGCGCTCGCTGGAGCTGGTGTTCGCCCACGGCATCGCGGTCGCGGCCCGCCTCGCCGATCGTGCGGTGACTTACCGGGATCTGGTGATGGCTGGACGTTCGCACAACGTCGCAGCCCAGGCGACCACGCTGGGCAAGCGGTTCGCATCGGCGGCGCAGGAAACCCTCGTCGCGCTGGTTCGGCTGCGCGAGCTGATCGACCGCTATCCGCTTCGGGGCATCAAGGGCCCGATGGGCACCGCGCAGGACATGCTGGATCTGTTCGACGGCGACACCACACGGCTGGCGGCGCTGGAGTCACGGGTGGCCGGGTTCCTGGGCTTTGCCTCCGTGCTCGACAGCGTCGGGCAGGTGTACCCGCGCTCGCTCGACCATGACGTGCTCTCGGCCCTGGTCCAACTCGGTGCGGGCCCGTCGTCGTTCGCGCACACCATTCGGCTGATGGCCGGGCACGAACTGGTCACCGAAGGTTTCGCGGAAGGCCAGGTCGGCTCGTCGGCGATGCCACACAAGATGAACACCCGGTCCTGCGAACGGGTCAACGGCCTGCAGGTGGTGCTGCGCGGGTATGCGTCCATGGCCGCGGAACTTGCTGGGGCGCAATGGAATGAGGGCGACGTCTTCTGCTCGGTGGTCCGCCGGGTGGCGCTACCCGATGCGTTCTTCGCAATCGACGGCCAGATCGAGACCTTCCTGACGGTGCTCGACGAATTCGGTGCCTACCCCGCGGTGATCCAGCGTGAGCTCGACCGTTACCTGCCGTTTTTGGCGACCACCCGGATCCTGATCGCCGCGGTCCGCGCCGGGGTCGGGCGCGAGACGGCTCACGAGGTGATCAAGGAACACGCTGTCGCGGTCGCCCTGGCAATGCGCGAAAAAGGCTTGGAGCCAGATCTTTTGGATCGTCTGGCTGCCGACCCGCGGCTGCCGCTGGACCGGGCGGCACTCGATGCCGCGCTGGCCGATCGCGGAGCGTTCACGGGCGCCGCCGGTGATCAGGTCGACCGGGTGGTCAGTGCCGTCGCGGAGTTGGTCAGCAGGTACCCGGAGGCCGCGAAATACACCCCGGGCGCGATCCTGTAACACCATGGGGCTGCTCACCGGGGTGGATCTGACGGACCTGGACAACTTCGCGTTCGGCTTTCCGCATAAGCTGTTCGCCCGCCACCGCGCGGAAGCTCCCGTCTACTGGCATTCGGCCACTGAACACACCCCGGACGGTGAGGGTTTCTGGTCCGTCGCAACGTATGCGGAAAGCCTTGCGGTTTTGCGTGATCCGGAGACGTACTCGTCGGTCACCGGAGGTGCGCGGCCGTACGGCGGCACGCTGCTGCAGGACCTGTCGATCGCCGGGCAGGTCCTGAACATGATGGACGACCCGCGGCACGCACAGATCCGGCGCCTGGTGTCGTCGGGGCTGACGCCGCGGATGATCGGCCGAATCACCGACGACCTGCGGGCCCGCGCCCGGAGCCTGCTGGCGGATATCCCGGCGGATCGGCCGTTCGACTTCCTGGTCGACGTGGCTGCCGAGATACCGATGCAGATGATCTGCATCCTGCTCGGAGTGCCCGAGTCCGAACGGCACTGGTTGTTCGAGGCGATCGAACCGCAATTCGACTTCGGCGGTTCGCGGTCTGCTGAGGTGTCGCGAATCTCGGTCGAGGAGGCCGGATCGCGGATGTACAGCTACGGCCAAGAGCTGATCGCGTCGAAACGCGCCGGGCCGACCGACGACATGCTGTCGATCGTCGCCAATGCGGTGGCGTCGGACTCTGCGCCGCTGATGTCGGACCTGGAGCTGTACCTGTTCTTCAGCCTCTTGTTCAGTGCCGGCGCTGAGACCACGCGAAATGCTGTCGCCGGCGGGCTGCTGGCATTGGCCGAAAACCCTGCACAGTGGACCGCATTACGCGCCGATACCGAACTCTTGCCGTCGGCGATCGAGGAAATGGTGCGCTGGACCTCGCCATCGCCGTCGAAGCGCAGGACCGCCACCCGCGCGGTGGAGCTGGGCGGCTGCGCGATCGCTGCGGGGGACAAAGTGCAGATCTGGGAAGGTTCGGCCAATCGCGACGAACTGGTGTTCGCCGATCCCGATCTGTTCGACATCGCTCGAAAGCCCAACCCGCACCTGGGATTCGGGCAAGGAGTGCACTATTGCCTCGGCGCGAATCTGGCCAGGCTGGAGCTGCGGGTCCTGTTCGAGGAGATGCTGTCACGGTTCCACACGGTGCGGGTGGTCGAGCCGGTCGAATGGACCAGGAGTAACCGCCACACCGGCATTCGTCATCTGATGGTGGACGTTGCGTGATCTGAAACCGCCGCCGGACGTGTTCGCGGCGGTGATGGCGACGGGCATCGTGTCGATCGCGGCCGCCGATCACGGCTATCGCTGGATCAGCCTGGTACTGGCGGCGTTGGCGCTCGTCGCGCTGCCCGTCCTGACCTGGCTCTCGGCGCGGTCGATCGGCAACGTGTTCGCGATCGAGGATCCCGACGTCCTGGTGCGATTGTTCAGTTTCGTGGCGGCGTGCGCGGTGCTCGGCGCCCGGTTCGCGTCGAACCAGATCGCTCTGTGGGTGCTCGCCGCTATGGCATTGCTGAGTTGGCTGTTACTGGTGCCCGCGGTAGGCCGGCGGATATGGAAGCACCGGTGGCTCGGACTGCGCGACCGCGCTCACGGCGCCTGGGAGTTGGCAAGTGTCGCCACCTCCGGCATTGCGATCGTCGCGGCAGATCTGCGCATCGTCGTTGTGGCGCTGCTGTTCTGGGCGCTGGCCATCGCGGTGTACGGGCTGATGACCGGGTTCATCCTCTGGCGAGCTTTCCATGAGCGGCTCGACCCCGGCGGCTTCGAACCCGACGGGTGGATCCTGATGGGCGGGTTGGCCATCGCCACGCTGGCCGGCGATCACCTCCACCGGGTCTGGGCGTCCGGCGTCATCGAGATCATCACGCTGATCACCTGGGCGCTGGCGACGGCGTGGATTCCGGTGCTGGTGTACTTCGGCATTCGGCGCATCAACGAAGGCCCGGGCGCTCTGCAGTTCAGGGGTGTGTGGTGGGCCATGGTGTTCCCGCTGGGAATGTACTCGGCGGCGACTTTCGCGATGTCGGGCGAGACCCGAGTGGCGGCCCTTGCCACGGTGTCCCTGGTGTTCTTCTGGGTTGCGTTCGCGGTCTGGCTGATCGTCGCCTGCGCCGGGCTGTTGCGTCTCTTGCGATTTCGGCGTGTGTTCGACCGCTGAGCGCGAGTCGTCACGCCGAAATCGCACGTCTGACCTCGGCGATCACTCGCTCGGGATCTTCGATGAGGTCCTGCCAGGTGAAGCGCAGCACTGTCCACCCCAACAGCGAGATGCGGTTCTGACGTACTCGGTCGTTCTGAAATTCGTCGGGGCCAGTGTGGAAGGCAAGCCCGTCAATTTCGATGGCGACCTTCGACCCGGCGAACGCGAAATCGACGACATAGTCGCCGATAGGGTGGTTGGCTGTCCACCCTGTGATAGCTGCGCTTTTCATTAACCGGGCGAACAGCCGCTCGGCGGCCGAACGCGTGCCCTCGCCGGCGCCCTGCAGCAGCATTCGAGCGCGAGGTGAGCCGTATCGGCCTCTGTTCCGGAGGTGGGCTCGCCACAGCACAGGCAACTCCGGGTGACGTTGCAGCCCAGTATCCATGACTCTGGCGCCGCCCCCGCGTCGTACAGCCGCCTCGACGACCGTCAACGCCAGCGCTGTTACGCGAAGCCCGTTGTGCTCGACGATATCGACGGGTTGGAGGTCACGGCGGCGAACCGTCGATCGCGGATGCTTGCGGCCGTTCGAGTTCCGCGGCACCGTGACCTCTACGACATCGGGTTCGCGACCGAGGATGCCGTGCCACCACGCAGCGGCCAGACCGCTCGCGGCGGCGCGAGGACCGTAGGACCAGACTGCGGCCCGAATGAGTGCTGCGGTCGAGAACGGGCGGTCGTCAACGAAGTAGACGCCGTGGGCGTAGCGGCGCCAGTGCCCGGATTGCACTCGGCGGCTTATCGCACTGTGGCTGAGTCCGCACTCGAGCGCCTGAGCGAGGGTGATGACGCCGTCGTGTTGGCGCAACAGATCGTCGAGCATATGAACTTGGACCACGGAAGACGCCAAACGGTTCCGCCTGTTGCGACTTCGGCGTGCTCCCGAATGCTCAGCGGCGACGAGCACGCCGAAATCACAGTTTGCGGATACCGGCCGAGCGCAGTTCGAGGGCGGCCAGGCCACGGATTGCGATGACGTCCTCGCGGCGCCACGCGCCGACGGGGTCGAGGCTGACCGACGTGAGCTTGCGCAGCGGGCGATTCGCGAGCGCGCGCAGCGCCAGCAGCTGCTCGCCGCCCGGTGTCGAAGCGAGCGAGATCACCGTCAACTTGCGGCGCAGAAAGCGCACCCGCAGATACAACCAGGGCATGCCCACCGCCAGGATCGGCGTGGCGGCGACGGCCAGGGCCAGCACCCAGGCCAACCAGCTGGCGGTGGTATCCAGGTGGTGCCCGGCCCCGGCGAGATCGAGAGCTCCTTCACTCGCTGCAGTGAGCGGTTTGCGCAGCGTGTCGCCGATCAAGGGGATGTCGTCGGCGCTGTTACCCGCCGAGTCCAGGTTGTGGGCGATGCCATTGGCCCCGCTCTCCACCTGCCGGCCGACCTCGGCAATGGTTGCCACCGCGGAGTGCACGGCGAGCCCGACCGACACCCAGATGAACAACCACAGCGCGACGAACAGATCGCTGAGCAGCTGCATCAGCAATCGGCGGGGTGTGGTGGCATACGGCAGGAACCGCGATCTCATGGCAACGATCCCAGCACGTCGGCGGGCGTCGTGGGGCCGATAGGCTGACGCGGTGCGCCCTTCCCTGTCTGATTACCAGCACCTCACCAGTGGCAAGGTTCGCGAGCTGTATCGGATCGACGACGACACTCTGCTGTTCGTCGCATCCGACCGCATCTCGGCCTTCGACTACATCCTCGACACCGAGATACCCGACAAGGGTCGAATCCTGACGGCGATGAGTGTGTTCTTCTTCGACCTCGTCGAGGCGCCGAACCATCTCGCCGGGCCGCCGGATGACCCCCGCATCCCCGACGAGGTGCTGGGCCGGGCACTGGTGGTCCAACAGCTGAAGATGCTTCCGATCGAATGCGTGGCGCGCGGGTACCTCACCGGGTCAGGGCTGATCGACTACCAGAAGACCGGCAAGGTCTGCGGCATCTCACTGCCCCCGGACCTGGGGGAGGCCAGTAAGTTCGCCGAGCCGCTGTTCACCCCGGCCTCCAAAGCCGAGATCGGGCTGCACGACGAGAACATCACCTTCGCCGATGTCGTGGACCAGGTCGGCACCGTGCAGGCCAACCAGCTGCGGGACCGTACGCTGCAGATCTACGTGCAAGCCGCCGATCATGCGCTGACCAAGGGAATCATCATCGCCGACACCAAATTCGAGTTCGGCTCAGATGCGCACGGCAATCTGCGACTTGCCGACGAAGTCTTCACCCCCGACTCGTCGCGGTACTGGCCCGCCGACACCTATCGGCAAGGCGTGGTGCAACCCAGCTTCGACAAACAGTTCGTCCGTAACTGGCTGACCAGTCCCGAATCGGGCTGGGACCGCTACGGCACCCAGCCGCCGCCACCGCTGCCGCCGGACATCGCCGAAGCCACCCGGGACCGGTATATCGAAGCGTACGAACGAATTTCGGGACTGAGCTTCAGCGAGTGGATCGGACCGACACGATGACCGAGATTTCCCAGCCGCCCGTCGCCAAGCGAGTCGACAGTCGCCGCGAGTTCCACGGTGATGTCTTCAACGACCCGTACGAATGGTTCCGGGACAAGTCCGACCCCGAAGTGACGGCGTATCTGGAGGCCGAGAACGCCTACGCCGACGCCGTAACCGAGAATCTGGAGCCGTTGCGGCAGAAGATCTTCGACGAGATCAAGGCACGCACCAAAGAGACCGATCTCTCGGTGCCGGCCCGTCGCGGCGACTACTGGTACTACGCCCGCAGCTTCGAGGGTAAGCAGTACGGACTGCAATGCCGGACACCGGTGCAGGATCCCGACGACTGGAGCCCGCCGCTCTTCGACGAGAACACCGAGGTTCCCGGCGAACAGATCCTGCTCGACGAGAACCTCGAAGCGGAAGGTCACGAGTTCTTCGCGCTCGGTGCGGCCAGCGTCAGCCTGGACGGCAATGTGTTGGCGTACTCCGTCGACACCACCGGCGATGAGCGATACACATTGCGATTCAGGAACTTACGCACCGGAGAGAACCACGACGACGTGATCGCCGGGATCTCCGCCGGTGTCACCTGGGCGACCGACAACCAGACCGTCTACTACCTGACGGTCGACGACGCCTGGCGTCCCGACACCGTCTGGCGCCACCGGCTCGGCGCCGGGTTGCCGGCGCAGAAGGTGTACCACGAACCCGATGAGCGGTTCTGGCTCGGCGTGGGTCGCACCCGCAGTAACAAGTACCTGATGATCGCGGCGGGTTCGAGCATCACCTCCGAGGTGTTCTACGCCGACGCCGACGACCCCGACGCCGAATTCGTCAGCATCCTGCCGCGACGCGAGGGAGTCGAGTATTCCGTCGAGCATGCGGTGGTGGGCGGGGAAGACCGATTCCTGATCCTGCACAACGACGGTGCGGTGAACTTCACGCTGACCGAGGCGCCGGTCGCCGACCCAGCCGACCAGCACACCCTGATCGCCGGGCGAGATGACGTCCGGCTCGACGGCGTCGACGCATTCGTCGGTCATCTGGTGGTCAGCTATCGCAGCGAGGCACTGCCCCGGATCCAGCTCTGGCCGATCTACGCGACCGGTCAGTACGGCGCGATCGAAGAGCTGACGTTCGAATCCGAGCTTACGGCTTCAGGTTTGGGTGGAAACCCGAACTGGGATGCGCCGCGGCTGCGGATCGCCGCCACCTCGTTCATCACCCCGGTGCGGGTCTACGACATCGACCTGGCCACCGGGGAGCGGATTCTGCTGCGCGAGCAGCCTGTGCTCGGTGACTACCGACCGGCGGACTACGTCGAGCGCCGAGACTGGGCGGTCGCCGAAGATGGTGTCCGCGTGCCGATTTCGGTGATCCACCGGGCGGACGTCACATTGCCCGCGCCGACTCTGCTGTACGGCTATGGTGCCTACGAGTCCTGCGAAGATCCGCGGTTCTCGATCGCGCGGCTCTCTCTGCTGGACCGCGGGATGGTCTTCGCGATCGCCCATGTCCGCGGCGGCGGTGAGCTGGGCAGGTTGTGGTATGAACACGGCAAGCTGCTGCAGAAGCGCAATACGTTCACCGATTTCATCGCTGTCGGACGGCATCTCGTCGATGTCGGGATGACGCGTCCACAGAATTTGGTGGCGCTCGGCGGCAGCGCCGGCGGTCTGTTGATGGGTGCGGTGGCAAACCTGGCGCCGGAACTCTTCGCGGGCATTCTGGCGCAGGTCCCCTTCGTCGACCCGTTGACCACGATCCTCGATCCGTCGCTGCCGCTGACTGTCACGGAGTGGGACGAGTGGGGAAACCCCTTGGAGGACAGCGACGTCTACGCCTACATGAAGTCGTACTCGCCGTATGAGAACGTCGAAGCCAAAGATTATCCGGCGATCCTCGCGATGACCTCCCTCAACGACACCCGGGTGCTGTACGTCGAGCCGGCGAAATGGGTTGCCGCCCTGCGGCATACCAAGAGCGATACACATCCGGTGCTACTGAAGACCCAGATGAGCGCCGGTCACGGTGGCATCAGCGGTCGCTACGAGCGCTGGAAGGAAGTGGCGTTTCAGTATGCGTGGATTTTGGACGCCGCGTCGACGATGCCGCCGAGGGACGAGGCGGTTGAGGAGCAAGGCAATTGAACCGAGCCGCGTCGACGATGCCGCCGAACGGATCGCACTGATGTTGCCCGACGGCTAGTGCGCCAGCACAGGTGCAGGCGCCTGGCCCGGTAGCGTCTGCACGGGTTTCTTCGGCAGGAACGACGCCGGGATGAAGACCAGCGCCACCAGGCCCACCGCGACCGCGAACACCACGAAGTACGCCTGCGAGAGGTCGTGGGTGAGTGACTGCAGGAACCCGGGTGCCTGCACCTGCGGCGGCAGCGCCGCGGGATCGGGCGGACGACCTGTCCTGGCGGCCTGTTCCTGAAGGGCCGCAACCTTATTGGCGGCGACGATGTTCTCGCTGCGGTTGAACTGGTTGGTCAGGATTACCGACATCAGTGCAGTTCCTACCGAACCGGCTACCTGCTGGTTGACGTTGATCAGGGTTGAGCCGCGCGCCACCTGCGACGGGCCCAATGCCTGGATGGCTGAGCCCGACAGCGGCATCATGGTGGCGCCCATGCCCATTCCCTGAATTGCCAGCCCGATCAGGAGCAGTGGTAGATAGTCGGCCTGCTTCCACACACCGAAGGCGAAAACAGCCATACCCGTGGCGATCAGCGTGATCCCGACCAGAATCACCTTGCCGGGGCCGCGTTTGTCCATGAACCGGCCGGCAATCGGCATGGTGGACATCGCGCCGAGGCCCTGCGGGATCAGATGTAGGCCGGACTGTAGGGGGCTCTGGTGCAGCAACTGCTGGAAGTAGCTCGGCGCCAGCAAGCCGGCGCCGAAAAATGCTGCGGCGAAAAGGAACATCGACGTGTTCGCCAATGCCACGACCCGGTTCTTGAAGAGTCGGAGGTCGATCAGAGGGTGATCGGCCCGGTACAGCGCATGAAAGACGAAGCAGGCGATCAATAGCATCCCGATTGAGGCGGGTAGCCACACATGCTTGTCGGTCACCGTGCCGCGGCCCGGTATCGACGAAACTCCGTAGAGGAATGTGGCCAGGCCGGGTGACAGCAGCAGCACCCCGATGATGTCGAGCGACTCGGCCGGTGCCGGTTGGTCTTTGGGGAAGATGACCGCCGCCAGCACCAGTGCGATCACGGCGATCGGCAGGTTGATCAGGAAGATCCACTGCCAGCTATAGGAGCCGATCAGCCAGCCGCCGAGGATCGGTCCGCCGATCGGGCCGAGCAGCATCGGGATTCCCAGCACGGCCATCAACCGGCCCAGCCGTCTCGGGCCGGCTTCTCTGGTCAGGATCGTGAAGGTCAGGGGCATCAGCATGCCGCCACCGATGCCCTGGATGACGCGGAAGGCGATGAGCAGCGTGATGTTTGGCGCCATGGCGCACAACAGAGAACCGGCGGCGAAGAAGAAGATCGAACCCATGAAGAGCCGCTTGGTGCCGAATCGGTCGGCCGCCCAGCCGGTCAGCGGGATCACGGTGGCCAGGGCCAGCGTGTAGGCCGTCATCGTCCAGGCCACCACCGCCTGGGTCGACGCGAACTGTGCGATGAACGTGCGCTGCGCGACGCTGACGACGGTGGTATCGAGGATGGCCATCACCGCGGCCAGCACGCAGACCCCGGCGATCTTCAGCAGACCGACGTCGAGATTCTCGGGATAGTCGTGTTCGGGTGGCGAGTCCTGGACCGGCGGCGGGCCTGACGCGGTGCGAGCTCGTGGATTGTCTGACCGGTGCACCACGCAGCTAAGGATAACCGTTTGATTAGCCGGCCAACCTAACTGATCTTGAGGGCCAAGGGTGGTGTTAGCGTCAGCCGTATGAGCCTGACCGATATCGCGCTGACCACCCTCGACGGCAAGCCCACCTCGCTGGCGGAGTATGCCGACCGCGCCGTACTGATCGTCAACGTGGCCTCGAAGTGCGGTCTGACACCGCAGTACACCGCGCTGGAACAACTCGCCCGCGACTATGGCGACCGCGGACTGACGGTGATCGGCGTGCCCTGCAACCAGTTCATGGGGCAGGAACCCGGCGATGCTCAGGAGATCCAGACCTTCTGCTCGACCTCCTACGGTGTCACCTTCCCGTTGCTGGCCAAGGCCGAGGTCAACGGCGCCGACCGGCACCCGCTCTACGCCGAACTGACGAAGATCCCGGACGCCGGCGGCGAGGCCGGTGACATTCAGTGGAATTTCGAGAAGTTTCTCGTCGCGCCCGGCGGCACCGTGGTGAATCGCTTCCGGCCGACGACGGTTCCCGACGCACCCGAGGTCATCGGCGCCATCGAGGCTTTGCTGCCCAGCTAGACCCCTTAACCTGCGGTCCGGGTGTCCGCAACCGTCCCGACATCTGCAATTGCGACACTGGCGCTGTGATGGGGCAACTGATCGTCTCGGTCTCTGGCATCAGTGACCGGACGCTGTCCGACGTCGACGAGTTCTGCGCGCGGCTCGGCGAGCGGTCGGTGCCGGTATCGCTTTTGGCTGCGCCCCGGCTCAAGGGTGGATACCGACTCGACCGTGACGCACCGACCGTGCAGTGGCTGACCGATCGCCGCACCGGCGGTGACGCGATCGTGCTGCACGGTTACGACGAGGCCGCCACCAAGCGTCGGCGCGGCGAGTTCGCCACCCTCCAGGCTCACGAGGCCAATCTGCGTCTGATGGCCGCCGACCGCATTCTGGAACACCTTGGCCTGCGGACCCGGCTATTCGCCGCCCCGGGCTGGTCGGTGTCCCCGGGGGTGGTGACAGTGCTGCCGCGCAACGGTTTTCGGCTTCTCGCCGGATTGACCGGGGTCACGGATCTGGTCCGCGGCACCACGGTGCGCGGGCGGGTGCTCGGTATCGGCGAAGGGTTCCTCTCCGAGCCCTGGTGGTGCCGGACGCTGGTGATGTCTGCCGACCGCAGTGCCCGTCGGGGCGGAGTGGTACGGGTGGCGGTCGCCGCTCGCCAACTGCGCCATCCCGGGCCGCGGCAGGCGATGCTCGACGCGGTCGATCTGGCGTTGATGCACGGCTGCGAGCCGGTTGTGTACCGCTGGTTGCCGGACTCGGCGCTGCAAGACGCCGCGTGAAAAATGCAGCGTGAAAACACAGCGTGACAGACCCCGCATAACCGATCCCAGTCACAGGCAGGGTCGCTAGCGTGTAGCGCCATGGATGCTGACGTCATCGTGGTCGGAGCAGGGCTGGCAGGGCTCGTCGCTGCAGCTGAGCTCGTCGAACAGCCCAAGATGGCGGGAAAACGGGTGCTGGTCGTCGAGCAGGAGAACACCGCCAACCTGGGCGGACAGGCCTTCTGGTCGTTCGGCGGGCTGTTCTTCGTCGACAGCCCCGAACAGCGCAGGATGGGCATTCGTGACAGCCACGAGCTGGCGCTGCAGGACTGGCTGGGGACCGCCGCGTTCGACCGCGACGAGGACTTCTGGCCGCGGCAGTGGGCGCACGCCTACGTCGACTTCGCGGCCGGGGAAAAGCGCAGCTGGCTGCGTGATCGTGGGCTGAAGATCTTCCCGCTGGTCTCTTGGGCCGAGCGCGGCGGCTATGGCGCCCGCGGGCCCGGCAACTCGGTGCCACGGTTCCACATCACCTGGGGTACCGGCCCGGGATTGGTGGAGATCTTCGCGCGCCGCGTCCAGAACAGTCCGATGATCCGCTTTGCGCATCGCCACCAGGTCGACCAGCTGATCGTCGAAGGCGGTGCGGTGGTCGGGGTGCGCGGCACCGTGCTGGAACCGTCGACAGCCGCCAGGGGAGTGGCATCGTCGCGTAATGCTTTGTCGGAGTTCGAATTCCGGTCTTCGGCAGTAATCGTCACCAGTGGCGGGATCGGTGGCAATCCCGAGCTGGTCCGGAAGAACTGGCCGGCGAGCATGGGGCGCGTGCCCAATCAGCTGTTGGCCGGTGTGCCCGCCCATGTCGACGGCCGGATGATCGGCATCACCGAATCAGCTGGAGCGCGGGTGATCAACCGCGACCGGATGTGGCATTACACCGAGGGCATCACCAACTACGACCCGATCTGGCCCAATCATGGCATCCGGATTCTGCCCGCCCCGTCGTCGTTGTGGCTCGACGCGACCGGCAAGCGCCTGCCCGGACCGCTGTATCCCGGCTTCGACACGCTCGGCACGCTGGAATATATCGCGAAATCCGGTTACGACTACACCTGGTTCATCCTCAATAGCAGGATCATCGAGAAAGAGTTCGCCCTGTCCGGGCAGGAGCAGAACCCGGATCTGACCACCCGTAGCATCCGCAAGGTGCTCGCCAGGGTACGGCCGGGAGCGCCGCCGCCGATCCAGGCCTTCGTCGACCGCGGCGTCGACTTCGTCAGCGCAAACACGTTGCGCGAGTTGGTGTCCGCGATGAACGAGCTGCCGGACGTAGTGCCACTGGAGTACTCGTCAGTGGAAGCCGAGGTCACCGCTCGTGACCGCGAGGTGGCCAACGGTTTCAGTAAGGACGGCCAGATCACGGCGATTCACGGGGCCCGCGCCTACCTGCCCGACCGGGTGGCCAGAGTAGTGGCGCCACATCGGCTGACCGATCCGAAGGCCGGCCCGCTGATCGCCGTCAAGCTCCATATTCTGACCCGAAAGACGTTGGGCGGCTTAGAGACTGACCTCGACTCCCGGGTGCTTACCAGCGGCGGCGCAGCACTGCCCGGACTGTATGCAGCGGGCGAGGTCGCCGGTTTCGGTGGTGGCGGCGTGCACGGCTACCGGGCGCTGGAGGGCACCTTCCTGGGTGGGTGCCTCTTCTCCGGCCGCGCGGCCGGCCGTGGTGCGGCGGCGGATATCAGCTGAGACGGACAATCAAGGCAGGTCGATGGTCGTCGTGACCGACACCAGCTGGGGAACCGTCGGGGCCGAGGAGAATCCGAATCGCACCGGCGGGTTCAGATCAGCCAGCCCGTCCAGGCTCGCGCCACGAAACTCGCCGGTCAGCTCCGCGATGCGGTGCGTGCGTCGCACCCCGTAGAACTCGCGCCTGCCGTGGCCGGCCGATCCCGCGGTGTGCACACCGGGCATCAACCGCCCGGCAACCGGGTTGATCGCGCGCAGCCACAGCGGCGCGATGGCAATCGGGCCCGGGACCAACCTCAGCAGCCAGTCGAACGCCGCGGGGCCGCCGACGCGGCAGGTGGCGTCGAGCTCGGGTCCTGTGACGCTGAACGTCGTCGCAGTCTGCTCGACTGTCACCGGCCCCAGTACCACGCCGTCGAACGAGTAGGTGGCGGAAACGAATTCGGCGACCTCGGCACTGGGCGCCAACAGGATTCGCTCGCCGTCGGAGGTCTCAACCATCACGTCTGCGAAGCGGCCGAACGGCGACGTCGACCACGACCCGACGACCATCCGGACCCCGGCACCGGAACCGAATCCCGCGATATGGCCGGTGAACGTCACCCTCCCCGCTAGGCGAACGATGTCGAGCCTTCCTCTTGCAGCACCTGGAAGTCGGTGTCAGTCATCTCCGTCAGCCGTCCGTAGTAGATCCCCCTGGCCTCGGGCGCCACGACGCCCTGGTGGATGGGGACCGCGTGGGTGGGTGCGACGGCGCGCAGATAGTCGACGGCCTCGGAAATCTTCATCCACGGTGCGGCTGCCGGGGTGGCCAGCACCCGCACCGGCTCGTCGGGAACGAACAGCGCGTCGCCGGGATGCATCAACTGCGCCGGATGTGTCGAATCACCGATCAGATACGAAATGTTGTCGATCACAGGGATTTCCGGGTGGATGACGGCGTGGCGCCCGCCCACCCCGCGGATGGTCAGACCGTCCACGGCCAGCTGATCGCCGACGTGCACCGCAGTCCAGGCGTCCCCGAGCTGGGCCGCAGTCTGCGGATCGGCGTACAGCGCTGCCCCCGGGTTTGCCGCCACCAGGGCGGGCAGCCGGGCCGGGTCGGCGTGATCGGGATGCTGGTGCGTGATCAGGATCGCCGACAGCCCCGTGATGCCCTCGAAGCCGTGCGAGAAGTTGCCTGGGTCGAAGAGGATGGTGGTGGCGGGCCCGAGAGGCCGGCCGAAGCTCGCCATAAGGCACGAATGACCGAAATGCGTCAAGTCCATGCCTACGATTGTGCGCTCAGGGGGTGCGTCATGGTTCGGGACATCCTGCGGGCGATCGCGCGAGTGGGCGTAGCGGGGCTGGTGATCGGCGCCGGACTGGTCTTCGCGCCGTCCGCGACAGCCCTGCCGCAGACCTGTCCGCCGAACTGCGACCAGATCCCCGCGGGCGCCTGGCCCGCACCGTCGTCGATCCCGCTGAACGATGACGCCCACTGGCCTCTGCTGGCCGGCGTCGCCGTCTCCGCTCCCGCCCCCCACTTTCGCTTCGAAGAGTTCTGCGGCACCCCGCGGCTGCCCGACGACCCGCGGGCGTATGCCGTGGCCGAGAAGGCGGCGCCCGCCCGGCCCGCCGGGCTGTGGCAGCTGCAGGCCCAGATCATGCATTGGCGCGGTGACACGTCGGCCGGCGGGCAATCGGCGCAGTCGGTGTTCAACGCGGCCAACGTGGCACTGCGGCTCTGCCCGGTGACGGCGCCGCAGTTCACCGTGACGTTCACCACCGATGCCATCGACCGGATGGCCGCGGTGCTCACCGGCCCCGGGGGCTTGGTCGTCCACCAGTACGTGTTGTCTCACCCCCAGAGCAGCACGGTGAGCGAACTGGTGCTCTGGAATACCCCCGTTGCCGGGGTGTCTGCGCAGGTGCCGTGGCCGAGTGTGGTCGACGCCGGGGTGTTCGACGCGATGTCAACGCCTCTGTGCGAGGCCTACCTGGCCTCGTGTGGGTAGAGTGACCAGGTAATTCTTGCGCCCAAAAGACAAGGAGCCACGCGTGGCCCGGGTGGTTGTACACGTGATGCCGAAGGCCGAGATTCTCGACCCGCAGGGACAGGCCATCGTCGGCGCCCTGGGTCGGCTGGGGCACGGTGGTGTTTCAGATGTCCGACAGGGCAAGCGCTTTGAGCTCGAAGTCGACGACAGTGTCAGCGACGAAGCGCTGACCGAGATCGCCGAATCCCTGCTGGCCAACACCGTCATCGAGGACTTCACGGTGAGCAGGGAAGCAGGGGATCTGCAGTGACGGCCCGGGTAGGGGTGATCACCTTTCCCGGCACGCTCGACGACGTCGACGCCGCTCGCGCAGCCCGACTGGTCGGTGCCGAGTCGGTCAACCTCTGGCATGCCGATGCCGATCTCAAAGGCGTCGACGCGGTGATCGTTCCCGGCGGTTTCTCCTACGGCGACTACCTGCGCTGCGGGGCGATCGCCAAGTTTGCGCCGGTGATGGGCGAGGTCATCGCCGCTGCCGGCCGCGGCCTGCCCGTGCTGGGCATCTGCAACGGTTTCCAGGTGCTCTGCGAGGCGGGTCTGCTGCCCGGCGCGCTGACCCGCAACGCGGGGCTGCATTTCATCTGCCGCGATGTCTGGCTGCAGGTGGCCTCGAACTCGTCGGCGTGGACCAGCCGTTACGAGCAGGGCGCTGATCTGCTGGTGCCGCTGAAGTCCGGCGAGGGCCGTTTCGTGGCCTCCGATGCGGTCCTCGACGAGCTCGAAGGCGAGGGGCGGGTGGTTTTCCGCTACCGGGACAACCTCAACGGCTCGATGCGCGATATCGCCGGGATCAGCTCGGCGAACGGCCGCGTCGTCGGCTTGATGCCGCATCCCGAGCACGCCACCGAGGCACTGACCGGTCCTTCTGATGACGGGCTGGGAATCTTCTACTCCGCGCTGGACGCGGTACTCGCTGCCTGAGCGGATTTGGGCGTGCCTGGTTGCGATCACCGCGACGGGGCACGCCCAAATCACTGCTACGGGCTGAGCGCCACCGAGGCCTCGGCGGTGTAGCACAGGAATGTCAGGGTTTCCTCGAGGTACAGCTGCACGGTGTCGGCGTCGTGCGACAGGTAGCCGATCGAGACATCGGTACCCAGCTGCAGGTCGAAGTCCCCGCCGCGGGTGCTCAGCACGAAGGCGCCGTCGATGGCAGGAGCCCAGATGATGTCACCGTCGACGAGCCGGTTGAGGTGCTCGCGGATCGGATAACCGTGCGCGGTGGTCTCACTGACCTGCGTGTAGACATCGGCCGACAGCAGCACCGAGTACGGTCCGTCGACACCGGCCAGACGCAGCTCCGACAGCGCCTGGGAGATCACGTCGGGAATCTCCTTGGGGTCCGACGGCAGCGCAAGCGCCGGGTTGGAGCTGGACTTGCGGATACCGCCGATGGATGCGGCCTCGTAGCCCTCGAAGATCGCACGGTCTTCGGCGAAGGCCAGCTTCTTGGCGGCATCCTTGACCGGATCCCAGTCGGAGTCCTGCGAGCCGCGCTCGACGTCGTCGATATCGCTGCGGTTCACCGTGAACGGCACCCGCAACCGGACCAGCGGCTGCGCCTGCCTCAGGTTCGCCACCACACCTTCCCCAGGCGGGGCGACGTCGATCAGGTGGCCGGTACTGATAGCCGCTGTGGCCGGACCGCCGGGCTCGCTCACGTCGACGACGCGGCGACCGGCGATGTGCCGCTTGAACGTTCGAGTCGCCTCGGTTTCGATCTCGGACCAGGCGGCCTCGGTGATCGGGGCCAGATCGCGATAGAGGTTGTTCATTGCGGTTGTCCTTTCAGACTGCCGATCGCCAGTGCGCCCGCTGCGGGCGCGGCGACGGGGTCAACGGATGCGGGGGGTGCGAGGAGTTCGGCTGCGTCGGGCATGGGCGGTGGGTCGTCGAGAAAATCGATGGTCGGAGTGAAGAACAGGCCGCCGGTGACCGCGGTGGAGAAATCCAGGATGCGGTCGGTGTTGCCGGGCGGATCGCCGATGAACATGTTGCGCAGCATCCGCTCGGTGACGGCGGGGCTGCGGGAGTAGCCGATGTAGTAGGTGCCGAACTCCGCCTTGCCGAGTTCGCCGAAGGGCATGTTGTGCCGGACGATCTTCAGCTCGTTGCCGTCGGCATCCTCGATGACGTTGAGCGCCACGTGCGAGTTGGCAGGTTTCTCGTCATCGTCCATCTCGATGTCCTCGAGCTTGGTGCGGCCGATCACCTTCTCCTGGTCGTCGACCGTCAGCTCTTCCCAGGCCGTCATGTTGTGCAGGTACTTCTGCACGTGGACGTAAGAGCCGCCGGCGAAGTCCGGGTCCTCCGCGCCGATCGCGGTGGCGCTCGCCGCGACGACGCCGGTGGGATTCTCGGTGCCGTCGACAAACCCGAGCAGATCGCGGTTGTCGAAGAATTTGAAGCCCTGAACCTCGTCGACGACGGTAACCGCGCCGGACAGCGAATTCAGGATGCGGTGAGCCAGCTCGAAAGCGAAGTCCAGTGATCTCGACTTGATATGGAAGAGCAGATCGCCCGGTGTTGCCGGGGCCTGGTGGCGACCGCCGTCGAGTTCGACGAACGGATGTAGGTCAGCGGGCCGGGGTCCGGCGAACAACCGGTCCCAGGCGTCGGAGCCGATCGAGGTGACCAGCGACAGCAACTTGGCGGGGTCGCGGAAACCGGTCGCGCGTACCAGACCGGACAGGTCCGCGAGGGCGTCATGCACTGCTTGCTCGCCACCGTCGTTGATGGTGGCCACCATGAATATGGCTGCCGGCGTGAGCGGTGACGTCACCGCTTGAGGCTGTGGAGCAGGCACGATCAGACCCTAGCGCCAAAGCTGTCCGCGATCTGGATAAGGATGTCCATATGTCCGCTACAGCACAGGGTCTGTGTGAATTCATCGACGCATCCCCGTCGCCGTTCCACGTCTGCGAGACGGTGGCGCAGCGGTTGAGAGCCGTCGGCTATCGCGAACTGTCCGAGTCGGCAGTGTGGCCGGGGGCCGGCCGATATTTCGTGCTGCGCGCCGGATCGCTGATCGCGTGGGACAGCAGCGATGCCCCGGGCACATCGTTCCGGGTGGTCGGCGGCCACACCGACAGCCCCAATCTTCGCGTCAAACAACACCCGGACCGCTCGATCGCCGGCTGGAACGTGGTGGCACTGCAGCCGTACGGCGGGGCGTGGCTGAACTCCTGGCTCGACCGCGATCTGGGGCTGTCCGGGCGGCTTTCGGTGCGGCAGCCCGATCTCGACGGTGGGATCGCGCACCGGTTGGTGCGGATCGACGAGCCGATCCTGCGGGTGCCGCAGCTGGCCATCCACCTGTCCGACGACCGCAAAGGCGTCAGCCTGGACCCGCAACGGCACGTCAATGCGGTCTGGGGCTTGGGGGACACGCCGCGCTCGTTCCTGGGCCACGTCGCCGAACAGGCCGGGGTCGATGTCGCCGACGTGCTGGGCTTTGACCTGATGACCCACGACCTCAACCCGTCGGCGGTCACCGGCGCGCGGGGAGAGTTCGTCAGCGCACCGCGATTGGACAACCAGGGCACCTGCTACGCCGGGCTGGAAGCCTTCCTGGCCGCCGAACCACGCGGGTTCGTGCCGGTGCTGGCACTGTTCGACCACGAGGAGGTCGGCTCGACCTCCGATCACGGGGCGCAGTCGGATCTGCTGATCACCACCGTGGAGCGGATCGTGCTGGCTTCCGGCGGCACCCGCGAGGAATTCCTGCGCCGGCTGGCGGGCTCGGTCGTGGCGTCCGGCGATATGGCGCACGCCACCCACCCGAACTATCCGGAGCGCCACGAGCCCAACCATCTCATCAGGGTCAACGGCGGACCGGTGCTCAAGGTGCACCCGAATCTGCGCTACGCCACCGACGGCCGTACCGCCGCGGTATTCGAGTTGGCCTGCCGTCAGGCCGGGGTGCCGCTGCAACGCTACGAGCACCGCGCCGACCTGCCCTGCGGGTCCACCATCGGGCCGATGACGTCGGCGCGCACCGGAATCCCCACCGTCGACGTCGGCGCCGCCCAGCTGGCGATGCACGCCGCGCGCGAGCTGATGGGCGCCGCGGATGTCGCGGCCTACTCGGCGGCATTGCAGGCGTTTCTGTCGCCGGATCCCTCTACAGTCGCGCCATGAACCTCTCCGTCGAAATGATCACGTTCGACTGTTCGGACCCCGACGCCCTCGCCAGCTGGTGGTCTGATGCGGTCAGCGGAACGGTGAATGCCGTGGCACCCGGCGAATTCGTCGTCGTCTCACGGGACGCGGGCCCGCAGTTGGCCTTTCAGCGTGTCGATGACCCCACGCCGGGCAAGAACCGGGTGCACGTCGATTTCACGTCCACCGATGCGGAGGCCGACGTGGCCCGTCTGGTCGCGCTCGGCGCCACCGAAACGGGTCGCCATGACATGGGTGGCGGGATCCGCTGGGTGGTGCTCGCCGATCCGGCGGGCAATGCCTTCTGTGTGGCTGCCGGGCACTAGCCGGAAATCTGGGCCCCTCTGACAGCGTCAGCTGTCGCTGGCAAGATCACGCCCGTGCTGCTGTCACTGGTCTTGATCTCCCTCGTCGTGGCAGGGTGGGCCCTGTCAGCCCAGCGACTCGACCGGTGGCGCATCACCTCGCCGCTGTTCCTCGTTCTCACCGGCGCGATCGTCGAGTACAGCACCCACGGTTCGCTGGCCGACACGCTCAACTCGGACACCGCCCAGCACGTCGCCGAGATCATCCTCGCGGTCTTGCTTTTCGTCGACGCCAACGAGATCCGCACCGGCGTGCTGGGTGAGCGCCCCCACTCGGCTGTCCGGCTGCTGTTCATCGCACTGCCGCTGGCAGTGGGAATTGCGGTCGCCCTTGGTCTTTGGCTGTTACCGGGGATGTCACTGGCAACGGTGGTGGTGATCGCGTGCGTCGTGGTGCCGATCGACTTCGCTCCGGCGAGGTTCATCATGCGGGACAAGCGGGTGCCCAGCCGGGTCACTGACCTGCTCAACGTCGAGGCCGGATACAGCGACGGCATCGTGTCGCCGGTCTTCGTCTTTGCGCTGGCGGTGGCGGACCCGAATGAGGAGGCCGGCTCCGTGTGGCACCAACTCACGAGCGCGATTCCCCATGCCGTGATCGCCATCGTCATCGGGGTGGCCATCGGCGCAGGCCTCGGACTGGCGGCGAACTTTGCCGAGCGCAAGGGGCTGATGACCGCACAGTCCAAACGGATCATCGTGGTCGCCGCCCCTGCGCTGACCTACACGCTGAGCCTCTGGGCGGAGGGCAACGGATTCGTCGCGGTATTCGTCTGCGGTATCGCCTATCACTACTTCCGCCACTCCCAGGAGCACGAGCGCGAACTCGAGCTACTCGACGACATCAGCTTTCTGCTGATGGCCGCGATGTGGTTCGTCTTCGGCGGAGTCGCCCTGCTCGCCTACTGGCGTGGCGGACTGACCATCGGGCTGGTGGTGTTCTGCCTGCTGGCGTTGACGCTGGTGCGGATGCTGCCGATGCTGGTGGCGACGCTCGGGTCGCGGTTCTCCTGGCCGGAGCGGCTGCTGCTGGGCTGGCTCGGCCCGCGCGGTGCCGCGACCATTGTGTTCGGCCTGTTGGCGTTCAACGTGCTCGACGACCCCGCCGAGACCGTCATCCTGCAGACCATGGTCGTCGTGGTGCTGGGCAGCGTCTTGATGCACGGCATCGGCGCCCGGGCAGCTGCGCATGCGTTCGCCCGCTCACAAAGCGAATAAACTGTCTCCCGTGACATCCGCGCACTCGCACGAAGTCGATACCGTCGGGCGCGCCGCAGCGTCGCCCGAGCAGCCACAACCATTCCGTGAGCTCGGGCTCAAGGATGACGAATATGACCGGATCCGGGAGATCCTCGGTCGCCGTCCCACCGACGCCGAGCTCGCCATGTACTCGGTGATGTGGAGCGAACACTGCTCCTACAAATCCTCCAAGGTGCACCTGCGCTATTTCGGCGAGACCACCACCGACGAGATGCGGGCCGGCATGTTGGCCGGGATCGGCGAAAACGCCGGTGTCGTCGATATCGGCGACGGCTGGGCGGTGACGTTCAAGGTCGAGTCCCACAATCACCCGTCCTACGTCGAGCCATACCAGGGCGCGGCCACCGGCGTCGGCGGCATCGTCCGCGACATCATGGCCATGGGCGCGCGCCCGGTCGCGGTGATGGACCAGTTGCGCTTCGGTGCTGCCGATGCCCCCGACACCCGCCGCGTGCTCGACGGCGTGGTCCGCGGCGTCGGCGGTTACGGCAACTCGCTGGGCTTGCCCAACATCGGCGGCGAGACTGTGTTCGACGCCTCCTATGCGGGCAACCCGTTGGTCAACGCGCTGTGCGTGGGCGTGCTGCGCAAGGAGGACCTGCACCTGGCCTTCGCCTCCGGCGCGGGCAACAAGATCATCCTGTTCGGCGCCCGCACCGGGCTCGACGGCATCGGCGGGGTGTCGGTTTTGGCGTCGGAGACCTTCGGCGGTGACGAGGGCGAAGGCCCCGGCCGCAAGAAGCTGCCGTCGGTTCAGGTCGGCGATCCCTTCATGGAGAAGGTGCTGATCGAGTGTTGCCTCGAGCTGTACGCCGCTGGGCTGGTGATCGGCATCCAGGATCTTGGCGGTGCCGGATTATCCTGTGCCACATCGGAACTCGCGGCTGCGGGTGACGGCGGAATGTCGATCGAACTGGAAAAAGTCCCGCAACGCGCCAAGCACATGACCCCGGCGGAGATCCTCTCCAGCGAATCGCAGGAACGGATGTGCGCTGTCGTCGCGCCGGAGAACGTCGACGCCTTTATGGCGGTGTGCCGCAAGTGGGAGGTGCTGGCGACCGTCATCGGTGAGGTCACCGACGGCGACCGGCTGCACATCACCTGGAACGGTGAGACCGTCGTCGACGTGCCACCGCGGACGGTCGCGCTCGAAGGCCCGGTCTACCACCGCCCGGTGCAGCGTCCCGACACCCAGGACGCGCTGATCGCCGACACGTCGGCGAAGCTGCCGCGCCCCGGCACCCCCGACGAACTGCGCGCGACAGTGCTTGCGCTGCTGGGCAGCCCGCATCTGTGCAGCCGGGCGTTCATCACCGAGCAGTACGACCGCTACGTGCGCGGTAACACCGTGCTCGCCGAACACGCCGACGGCGGTGTGCTGCGCATCGACGAGGAGACCGGTCGTGGGATCACCCTGTCGACCGACGCCTCGGGCCGCTACACCCAACTCGACCCGTACACCGGCGCGCAGCTGGCACTGGCCGAGGCCTACCGCAATGTCGGTGTCACCGGCGCTGTTCCGGTGGCCGTGACCAACTGCCTCAACTTCGGCTCACCCGAGGATCCCGGGGTGATGTGGCAGTTCTCGCAGGCGGTCCGCGGGCTCGCCGATGGCTGTGCGGCACTGGGCATTCCGGTCACCGGCGGTAACGTCAGCTTCTACAACCAGACCGGCTCGACGCCGATTCTGCCGACTCCGGTGGTGGGTGTGCTCGGCGTGATCGACGATGTCGCCCGCCGCATCCCGACTGGGTTGGGCAACGAGCCGGGCGAGACGTTGATCCTGCTCGGTGAGACCCGCGACGAGTTCGACGGCTCGATCTGGGCGCAGGTCACCGCCGATCACCTAGGCGGTGTGCCCCCACGGGTCGACCTGGACCGCGAAAAGCTGTTGGCCGAGGTGCTCGCCTCGGCATCACGCGACGGTCTGGTCTCTGCCGCCCACGACCTGAGCGAAGGCGGCCTGATGCAGGCGGTGGTGGAGGCGGCCCTGGCGGGCGAAACCGGCTGCCGACTCCTGCTCCCCGACGGTTCGGACCCGTTCGTCGAACTGTTCTCCGAATCAGCGGGCCGCGTGCTGGTGGCGGTCCCGCGCACCGAGGAGAGCCGCTTCCGGGCGATGTGCGAAGCCCGGGGCCTGCCGGCCACCCGCATCGGTGTCGTGGACCAAGGGTCGACGGGCGTCGAGGTCCAGGGACAGTTCACGATTCCGTTGGCCGAGCTCCGCAGCACGTGGGAGGGCGTGCTCCCGAGCCTGTTCGGATAGCCAGGTGACGACGTCACAGGCCGCGCCGGTCCAGCGGCGCGATCGGCGGCCGCTGCTGGATTGGGCCTGGGGCCTGGTGCGGCTGGACTTCGTGGGTGTCGGTTTCGGGACGTTGTTCTTCTGCCTGTCGCTGACGCCCTCGCTGTTACCGCGGGACTGGCTGTACGCCGGTCTGATCGGCGGCATCAATGCGGCGATCGGCTACGGACTCGGGGTCGCGATCGGAAAACTATTCCGACACTTCGTGTTACGCGGACGGTCCTGGTGGCCGCCCGATAAGAAGGTGTTGTACCGGCTCAAGGCGGCCGTCGTGGTGTTGTCGATCGTGGCCAGCGTGCTGATCGTCATCCCGGCTGCTGCCTGGCAGCGGCAGGTGTCGGCGCTGCTGGGTATGGAGGGCCCGGCTACTACCGGCTACTACCGCACGCTGATCGTTGCTTTGCTCGCGGGCGGGGCATCGGTCGGGGTGGCGCGGGTGGTGCTCGATGCGATCAAACTCCTCGCCCGGGTGCTCATCCGGCGCTGGCACGTCAACGACGAAGTAGCGCTGTTCATCGGCACGGCGGTGGTTGCGGTGCTGATCATCACGCTGATCAACGGCGTGCTGGTGCGGGGCTTCCTGGCCGGCGCGAGTCGGGTCTTCCAGCCGCAGAATTCCACCACCCGCGACGGTATCGAACAGCCTGTCTATCCGCAAAGATCAGGCAGCCCAACATCTTTCGCACACTGGGACACGCTGGGCTATCAGGGGCGCAACTTTGTCGCCTCCGGTCCGGACGCAGCCGAGCTCACCGCGGTGAACGGGACACCCGCCAAGGAGCCCATCCGGATCTACGCCGGATTGCAGACCGCGGACACCGATGAGGCGCGGATGGCGGTCTTGGACAGCGAGTTGCAACGCACCGGCGCCTTCGACCGGAAGGTGCTGGTGATCATCCCGACGACCGGGACGGGCTGGGTGGATCCCATTGCGGCGCGGGCGATCGAGACGATGTACAACGGGGACACCGCGTTGGTCGGCGTGCAGTATTCGTATCTGCCGAGCTGGATTTCGTTCCTCGGCGATCAGCAGCGCTCGATGAACGTCGGACGCCTGCTGGTCGACACCGTGCACGACCGGTGGCAGCAACTGCCGCCGGAGCGGCGGCCGAAACTGGTGCTCTACGGCGAGAGCCTGGGGTCGATGGCCGGGCAGGGCGCATTCGGCTACCTGCCCGATATCACCAGGATGGGCTTCGACGCGGTGTTGTGGGTGGGCCCGCCGAATGCGAGTCCGCTGTGGAGCGCACTGGAGCAGCGACGGGATCCGGGCACCCCGCAGGTACGGCCACGCTATGACAACGGCCGCACCGTCCGGTTCGTCAACGGCCCCGATATCGCGCAGATTGCCGCGTCGCCGTGGGAGGGCACCCGGGTGCTGTTCGTCCAGCATCCGTCGGACCCGATCGTGTGGTGGTCACCGGATCTGCTGTTCAGTCGTCCCGACTGGCTGGTGCAGCCACCGGGCTTCGACCGGACCACGTCGATGCGCTGGTATCCGATAGTGACGTTCTGGCAGGTGGCTGCCGACATGACCAACGCCGCGGGAATGCCCGGCGGGCATGGTCACAACTACGGTTTGTCGGTGCTCGACGGCTGGGCGGCGGTCGCGCCACCGGATGGATGGACTGCAGGCGATACCGAACGGGTGCGCGCTGCGCTGGAGAAGTCGGCGGCCGACCACGGCCCGGAGTACTGAGGCCGGCGATGCGCTTCCGGCATCTGCGGGCGACAAAACCGCTAGCTCACCGGCGGCGTCGTCTGGGGGGTGTGGATCTGACCGGCGAGCCAGGGCAGTGCGTCGGAGAACGCCTGCGCAGCGAACTGCCACGTGTGGTAGCTGACCAAGGTGTGCACCGAACACGAGATACCCACGGCTGTGCCGACAGCGCAGAGGTCCTCTGCCGCGCCCGTCTCGTCGGTGTCCTTGAAATCGTCGTGACCGCCGAAACCGAGCGGCGAATTCGGCTGAGGTCTGTTACCGAACTGTGGCGAACCGGACTTGTCGGTCTGCGGCGTCGCGGTGTCCTCGAACCAGCCGGAGACCCCGACATAGGGGCCGTGGGCCTTCATCACCGTGGCCGGGTCGAAGGCCGCCCACAGCTGTGCGTTACCGCCGTAAAGCCGGTCGATGGTCTGGTCCTTGGTACCCGCGGTAGGGCCGTGATCACCGGCGATGTCGACGAACGCGCTGAAGAGGTCCGGATGCATGACCGTGAGATCGATGGCACACGTGCCGCCCATCGACCAGCCCATCACACCCCAGTTCGCGGCCTGTGAAGACGCACCGAATTGTGAGATCACGTAGGGCCGAACGTCTTTGGTGAGGTGGTCGGCGGAGTTCCCGCGGGGTCCGTCGACGCACTCGGTGTCGTTGTTGAACCGGCCGCCCGAGTCGACGAAGACGAAGATCGGTGCCACGCCGGCGTTGTTGTGCGCATAGCTGTCGATCACCGGCATGATGTTGCCGCTGCGCATCCAGTCCGCCGGGGTGTTGAACTCTCCGGCGACCATCATCACGACGGGCAGGGTCGGCGGTGTGGGCCCGGCGAACCAGGCCGGCGGTAGATACACGTACTCGTTGCGGTGTTTGAAACCGCTGGCGGTATCCGGAATGGTGACCTCGACCAGCTTGCCCGTCGACGGCGACGTATTGCGCAGTCCCGGTAGCGAAGCCAGATCGGTCTGGTTCGGTAGCGGACCAGCCGTCCATGCGCCCCAGGCGGACTGCACGCTCGGGTAGTAGCCGACCCAACGGTTGAGCTCCACCAGCGTGGCCACCAGAGCCAGCGGAATCAGCACCAGTGACAGCGCGCGCCGCCACCACCGTGACCCCCGCCAGCCGAAGATCGCGATCGCGATGGCGGCGGTGAAGACCGCCACCCAGATCCACAGCTCAAGTGGTGCCGGATCCGAGGCCAGGCCTTGGGCATTCATGTAGGCCCGTGCGGCCAGCGCGCCGACGACGCCCAGACCCACGCTGAGTGGGATCCACAGCGCCCGCCAGCGCCGGGTGCGCCAACCGATGACGGCCAGCAGGGCGATGACGGTGACGATCTCGATGGTGATCGGCAACCATCCGCCGAGCAAGGAGACCCCGTGATGAAAATTGGGCTTCGTCAGCAGCTGCGGTACTGGAGTCGGAAGCGGCGGCGGCATCGGCGTCGTTGTGTCTGGAGGCACAGCCGATATTTTCGTCGGCGTCCCTGTGAGTGCGATGTGTGCCGCTTATTGTTGCGGCATGGACGGCAGGCCGATTGCCCTTGCGGGCCTGCTCGTCGGATACAGCGCCACGGCGGGGTTGGCGATACCGGGGCGACGCCACCCAATTGTTCAGGCGGCGTTGGGGAGCGCGTTGGCTGCACTGGCCGGTGCGCAACCCGGGCTCGACGGTGACGAACTGCGGTCCGGTCTCGGATTCGGGATGGCCGCGGCGGCTGTGGTGGCCGCGGGAGTGGGCGTCGGTGCCGCGATCCCCGCCGTCCGTGCCGGTATGGCTGCCCGTGCGCTGCCACGGCCCGCCTGGAAGTGGCTGCTGGTCGACATCCCGATCGGCACGGTCTGGGCCGAGGAGGCGAGCTACCGCGGAGCTCTGGAAACAGTGGCTGCCGGCGCCTACGGGCCGGTTATGGGCCGGCTGGTGCAGGCGGTCGCGTTCGGGCTGTCGCATGTTCCCGACGCGCGAGGTGCGGGCGAGCCGGTGCTTGGCACAATCGTGGTCACCGGCACGGCCGGGTGGATATTTGGTTGGCTGGCAACATCTTCCGGCAGCCTCATCGCGCCTGTGCTGGCTCACCTTGCGATCAACGAGGTAGGTGCGGTGGTCGCGCTGCTGGTGCAGCGGCGCCGCCAACTGGCCGCCGCCGGCTGCTGACCGTCAGACGGTCCGACTGTCCGCCTTGAGTAGATGTGATTCGGTCTCGGTGTCGTCGATGCCGAAGCTGATGATGCGACGCGGCGTGATCCGGATGATCGCGGTGTCGAGCCGGTCGCCATTCGGTTCGACAGTCGCGTCGGCCACCTCAGCCTGTTCGGCGGTGCCGCGGATCTCCAGACACCGTACCCGCCACGGGTCCCGTGACGCGATATCGTCGACGACGAAGGCAACGACGTTGTGGGAGCTGAGGTTTCGGAACTTACGGCTCCGCGACATGTGGTAGCCGGCGATGTCGATGGTGCCGAGCTGTTCGTTGTAGCTGAAGCCGACCGGGCTGTTCTGCAATGTACCGTCGGGCGCCATCGTGGCCAGCCTTCCGATATCGGCGGTCTTCAGATACTCGATTTCGTGGGTTTTGAAAGACATCACCCCACGGTAGGACGTGAACTAAGGTTGAGGTCAATACTTCCCCGCCCGGCCGAACGCATCGGTACTCAACGATGGCGCGGCGGCCATCTCGTCAGCCGAAACATGCTGCGCGGCAGCATTGTTCGATGAGGCGACCGATATGTACCCGTTGCCGGCCCTACCTGGACCACGCCAGCGGGCCCATACGGCGCCGCCCCGGCGTCCGTTCTGGGAAACTAGGGCATGGCCGCTCGCAGCACCGCCGATCCGGCAAAGACCCGCGCCGCTGTCCTCGCCGTCGAAGGGTGGTTACGCGATGCAGACAGCGCGGCGCCCGCGCGCACCGAGATCGCGGAGGCCGTGCGGCTGACTGCACGGACCCTCGCCGCGGCGGCACCCGGAGCCTCGGTGGAGGTCCGGGTACCGCCATTCGTGGCGGTCCAGTGCATCGCCGGACCCCGGCACACCCGCGGCACCCCGCCCAACGTCGTCGAAACCGACCCGAGGACGTGGTTACAACTGGCGACCGGCCTGACCACGATCGACGATGCAGCCAGGTCGGGAACCCTGGCGTTGTCGGGGTCCCGGGCAGGTGAGATCGGAGCCTGGCTGCCGTTGGTTACGCTGCTCGATCGACCGATCAGCTGAGACCTGGCCCGGGTCGGTAATGCGCAGGTGAGGCGACACACCGCCGACACGCGGGAACAGAGACACCCGACACACCGTTGGATGACGTACATACCGGTGGGTAACCGTAGGATGAACACAGTCAGCGAACCGCGTCTAGGGAGCAGCCCCCAATCGTGACTGGCCAATCGATAGACCAGCAGGAAGAACCGCCCCGCGAAGAATGCGGCGTATTCGGAGTCTGGGCACCCGGCGAGGAAGTCGCCAAGCTCACGTACTACGGCCTCTACGCCCTGCAGCACCGCGGCCAGGAGGCCGCAGGTATCGCCGTCGCCGACGGATCACAAGTCCTGGTGTTCAAGGATCTGGGCCTGGTCAGTCAGGTATTCGACGAGCAGACGCTGGCCGCGATGGAAGGCCACGTTGCCATCGGGCACTGCCGCTACTCCACTACCGGCTCCACCACCTGGGAAAACGCGCAGCCGGTGTTCCGTAACACGGCCGCAGGCACCGGCGTCGCGCTGGGCCACAACGGCAATCTGGTCAACACCACCGAGCTGGCCGCCCGCGCGCGTGATGCCGGACTCGTCGGGATGCGGGGAGCCGCCGCCGCGACCACCGACTCCGACATCCTCGGTGCTCTGCTCGCGCACGGCGCTGCTGACTCCAGCCTGGAACAGGCTGCTCTGGAGCTCCTGCCAACCGTCCGCGGCGCGTTCTGCCTGACGTTCATGGACGAGAACACCCTGTACGCGGCACGTGACCCGCACGGTGTGCGGCCACTGTCGCTGGGGCGCCTGGACCGCGGTTGGGTTGTCGCCTCCGAGACCGCGGCGCTCGACATCGTCGGCGCCTCGTTCGTCCGCGATATCGAACCGGGTGAACTGCTGGCCATCGACGCCGACGGCGTCCGCTCGACGCGGTTCGCCAACCCAACGCCGAAGGGGTGCGTCTTCGAATACGTGTACCTCGCTCGGCCCGACAGCACGATCGGTGGCCGGTCGGTGCATTCGACCCGGGTGGAGATCGGCCGCCGGTTGGCCAAGGAACGGCCCGTGGACGGCGATATGGTGATCGGCGTTCCCGAATCCGGCACCCCCGCCGCGGTCGGCTATGCGCAGGAGTCCGGGATCCCGTTCGGGCAAGGTCTGATGAAGAACGCCTACGTCGGGCGCACCTTCATCCAGCCGTCGCAGACCATCCGGCAGAACGGTATCCGGCTCAAGCTCAACCCGCTCAAGGAGATGATCCGCGGTAAGCGGCTCATCATCGTCGACGATTCGATCGTCCGCGGTAACACCCAGCGTGCGCTGATCCGCATGCTGCGCGAGGCGGGCGCTCTGGAGGTGCATGTCCGCATCGCGTCGCCGCCGGTGAAATGGCCGTGCTTCTACGGCATCGACTTCGCGTCGCCCGCCGAGCTGATCGCCAATGCCGCCAACGCGGACGGCGACGGCGCGCAGAGCGAGATGATCGAGGCCGTCCGGCACGCGATCGGCGCCGACACGCTCGGGTACATCTCGCTGGAGAGCATGGTCGGTGCCACTGAACAGCCCCAATCCCGGTTGTGCTGTGCATGTTTCGACGGGAACTACCCCATCGAGCTGCCCAGCGAGACCGCCCTCGGCAAGAACGTCGTCGAGCACATGTTGTCCAACGCTGCCCGCGCCAACGCGGCACCGGTTGGCGTGCTCCAGCCCGACAACGACAACGCCTCCGCGCTGCGCCGCCCGTAACCGCTTGGGCTACACCAGGAGTCGATTCACCCGTCGGCGCAGCAGGTTCCGGCGGACCGGCCAGACCGTCACCGCGTAGATCCGCCCGGCCAAGCCGCGCGGACACAAGGTGGCTTGCTGATGCACGTCACTGCCGCCGTTCTCGCGTGCACTGACCCGGATATCGAGCCAGGCGTCGCCGGGTAACCGACCCCGATCCCGCAGGCGCACAGAGCAATTGGTATCAGTGGACTGGACGTGCCAACGCCCGTCGTCCGATCGGGCGGCGGCTGCGAAGACCTGCTCCGGACCGGTCGACGTGGTGGCCGACACCGTGTCGGTGAGCACGACTTCGCCGGACCAGGCCGGGTCGGTCGGCAGCGCTCCGGCCGGGGTGGGCGAATCCCAGGTCGGGCTGAACTGGCCGCGGTTGTGCTGATCCAGGGCCAGTTCGACCGACTCGCGGTAGGGCGTGAGACCGTCGGGCGGAGCCGCGATCACCGTGTCGATATCGTGCTCGTCGGCCACCGCATCGACGTGCAGAGACTCCACCAGCGGCCGGGCCAGACCTGCCGGGATCGGCGTCACCAGGCCCACCCACCAGCTCGCGATGGTCGGTGTCAGGAACGGCAGGACCAGAATGCGACGCCGGCGCAACCCCGCGACGTTGGCGTAGATCTGCATCATGTCGCCGTACTCCATCACGTCCGGTCCGCCGATATCCCAGGTCCGCGACTCGGGCACCGCGGCGGTCGCCGCCTCGGCCAGATAATGCAGCACATCACGGACCGCGATCGGCTGGATCTTGTTGTGCACCCACTTCGGTGTGGTCATCACGGGCAATCGATCGGTGAGATGGCGGATCATCTCGAACGACGCCGAGCCGGAGCCGATGACCACGCCGGCCTGCAGAACGATCGTCTCGATACCCGAGTCGATGAGGATGTCGCCCACCGCGGTACGCGACTGCAGATGCCGCGAGAGCTCGACCCCCGACGGATGCAGGCCGGACAGATAGACGATCCGGCCGACAGCGGCCCTCTTCGCAGCGATCACCACGTTGTTGGCGGCGTCCCGTTCTGCGGCGACGAAATCGTCCGAGGTACCCATCGCGTGCGCCAGGTAGAAGACCACATCGCAATCGTCGAACGCGGTGGTCAGGGAGTCAGGGTCGGTGAGGTCGCCCCGGGCCACCTCGACGTCGTCACGCCAGGGGACATCCGACAACTTGTCCGGGGTCCGTGCCATCGCCCGGACCTCGTGCCCGCGAGCAAGCAACTCCGGGATCAACCGGCTACCGATATACCCGGTTGAACCGGTGACAAGACAGCGCATGGTGCACGTGTTCACCGAAGGGGTCCGGCGCAAACCATCTGCGGTCCGGGGCCTGCCGTGCCCCGGAGACGGCCGTCATCTGGGGGTGTAATCCTCGGTCCGGTGGGGAACAGCACAGTGGGAAAATGTGGTGAGCAAAATCACAAGAAAGCGAGGGGCGGCCATGGTTGAGCAGGGTGACTCAGAACACATGACGATCGGCAGGAAACCTCCAGCGCGTCGGGGTCGCCCTGCGGATACCGGCGTGAAGCCTGGCCCGGTAGATTGAGGCCCGATGACCGATCGCGCTGAAGACCCACCCTTGTCCCACGCCATCTCCTATGCGTCAGCTGGGGTGGACATCGAAGCCGGCGATCGCGCCGTCGAACTTTTCAAACCGCTGGCAATGAAGGCAACCCGGCCTGAGGTGCGCGGCGGTCTCGGAGGGTTCGCCGGCCTGTTCGCCCTCAGAAGCGGCTATCGAGAGCCGCTGTTGGCTGCCTCGACTGACGGTGTCGGCACCAAACTGGCCGTTGCCCAAGCCATGGACAAGCACGACACCGTCGGGCTCGACCTGGTCGCGATGGTGGTCGACGACCTGGTGGTGTGCGGTGCCGAGCCGCTGTTCCTGCAGGACTACATCGCCGTGGGGCGTACGGTCCCCGAGCGGGTCCAGGCCATCGTGGCCGGCATCGCCGACGGATGCGTACAGGCCGGTTGCGCGCTTCTGGGCGGCGAGACCGCCGAGCATCCCGGACTGATGGAACCCGATCACTACGACCTCTCCGCAACCGGCATCGGCGTCGTCGAGGCCGATAACGTACTCGGGCCAGAACGCGTTCGCCCAGGTGACGTCATCATCGCGATGGGCTCATCCGGCCTGCATTCCAACGGCTACTCCCTGGCCCGCAAGGTGCTGCTCGAGATCGACCGGATGGACCTGGCAGGCCATGTCGAGGAATTCGGCCGCACGCTGGGGGAAGAGTTGTTGGAGCCCACCCGCATCTATGCCAAGGACTGTTTGGCGCTGGCCGCCGAAACACAGGTCCGGACGTTCTGCCACGTCACCGGCGGTGGTTTGGCGGGCAACCTGGAGCGCGTCATGCCGCCGGGGCTCACCGCCGAACTGGAACGCGGCACGTGGACACCGGCGCCGGTGTTCGGTCTGATCGCCCAACGCGGCCGTATCGAGCGTGCCGAAATGGAGAAGACGTTCAACATGGGCGTCGGAATGGTTGCCGTCGTCGCGCCGGAGGACACCGACCGCGCGCTGGCCATCCTGACCGCCCGTCACCTGAGTAGCTGGACCCTCGGCACCGTGAAGAAGGGCAGCAAGGACACGCCGCGCGCAACGTTGGTGGGGAGGCACCCGAGGTTCTAGTGACCTCGGGATCGTCTTAGCGTCGCCAGCTGTCCTGGTCTCGCCACGAATCGTCTACCTCTTCAAGGTCGTCAGGTTCGCTCGCAGGCGAACCCGCCAACTCCTCCTGGAGCCGACTGAAGTCGGTCTGCGGGGAGCTATATTTCAGCTCTCGAGCAACCTTGGTCTGCTTTGCCTTAGCCCGGCCGCGGCCCATGGGGGAACCCCCTCGCGCAATAACGGAGCGGCCCAACGAGCAGGCGGCTCCGATCTGTGTGTGTTTATTGTCCTGCGATTACTTTACCTGGCCCCGACGCCGAGCGCTGGCAGGCCCGGCGGCGGTGAACATCACAGGTCATCTCTCGAGCCCCCGCAGCCGATCGATGGCGACGCGTCCAGCGCCTGCGACATCCGTCGGCGGCAGTGATTCGACATCCATCACCGCTGCGACCTGCACGTTTCCGCCAGTCGTCAGTTCGGTGTCGGCAGGCAGTGTGCGTTTGACCAACGCCAGCGCCACGGGGCCGAGATCGACATGGTCCACGATGGTGCCGAGTCGGCCGACGGCACGCCCACCGGCGAGCAGCGGATCGCCGGTGGCCGGGCGGTCCTCCGAGCCGTCCAAATGGACCAGAACCAGCATCCGGGGCGGCTTGCCCAGATTGTGCACGCGCGCCACGGTTTCCTGGCCGCGGTAGCAACCCTTGTCGAGATGAACGGCCCGACCGATCCAGCCGACCTCGTGTGGAATGGTGCGATCGTCGGTGTCGACGCCCAGCCGGGGCCGTAACGCGGCCACCCGTTGCGCCTCGTAGGCCCAGACACCGGCCCGCCGGACTCCCGCTGCCTCCAGCCGGTCGAGCCAGGAACCTGTGGCGTCCCGCGGGACGACGAGGTCGAGCTCGATGACGCTGTTCTCGCCAGTGGGCATCCGGCGCAGGAACCCGCCCCCGGGCACCGCCACGGCGGTGGATTCGTCGGGCAACGCGGAGACGCCGAGCACCTGCAGCACCGCTGGATCGGCCAAGCGTGGGCCCAGCAGCGACAACACCGCGAGATCTGCGGCGGCCGGGGTCGCCTTCGCCCAGAACACCATCTTCTGCAGGTAGGCCAGCAGGGGCTCTCCGCGCCACGGCTCGGTGTCCAGGTAGGTGACGCCGGCCAACTCGGTCTGAATCCAGTGATCCTCCACCCGGCCCTGGCCGTCGAGGCTCAGGTTCTCGGTGGTGGCGCCGTCGGGAAGGGCAGCGACGTGCTGGCTGGAAATGCTGTGCAGCCAGCTCAGCCGCTCCGGCCCGGTGAGCTCGAGGACGGCGCGATGCGAGCGGTCGACCACGACGGCGTCGGTCAGCGCTGCCCGCTGCTCACCGAGGGGATCGCCGTAGTGCCAGATGGCACCGGCGTCGGGGCCGGTCGACGGGGCGGTAACTGCGACTGTCACAACGCAACACTACGGTCCAGCGACTCGCGTTATTCCCCGCGACTGCGCCGCCACTACGCTGTGTGCCCATGGCAGTGGTGGTCACGCTCGACGGCGGGTCCGTAGACGCCCACTCGCCGCTGCTCTACGCCGATGATCTGGCGGCCGTGCGCGGCGATGGCGTCTTCGAAACCCTCCTGGTCCGGGCCGGCGGGCCCTGTCTGGTCGAAGCGCACCTGGCCCGTCTGACGCACTCCGCGAAACTCCTGGAGCTGCCCGAACCCGATCTGGCCGCCTGGCGGAACGCGATCGACGTCGCCGCCCGGGAGTGGACCGCACAGACCGGAGCCGAGGGCGCGCTTCGGCTGGTCTATACCCGTGGCCGGGAGAGCGGCTCCCCGCCTACCTCCTACATCACCGTCAACCCGTTGGCAGAGCGGGTTGCGGTGGCCCGGCGCGAGGGCGTGTCGGCGATCTCGCTCGAGCGCGGGCTGCCCGCCGTGGGGTCGGACGCCATGCCGTGGCTGCTCGCCGGCGCCAAGACGTTGTCCTACGCGGTCAACATGGCCGCGCTGCGCCACGCCGCGCATCAGGGTGCCGACGATGTCCTGTTCGTCAGCTCGGACGGGTTCCTGTTGGAAGGCCCGCGCTCGACGGTGGTGATCGCCGTCAGCGGAGAGGCAGGTGAGTCCTCGGTCTGCCTGCGCACGCCGCCGCCGTGGTACCCGATCCTGCGTGGCACCACCCAGCAGGCGCTGTTCGAGGTGGCTCGCGACAAGGGCTACGACTGTGACTACCGGGCTCTGCGACCTGCGGATCTCCTTTCCGCGCAGGGTGTTTGGCTCATCTCGGCGATCACTCTCGGGGCCAGGGTGCACACTCTCGACGGCAGGCCGCTGCGGCCGGCACCGATTGCCGCCGAGTTCGCCGGCCTCGTCGACGCCGCGATTCTCAGTGATCGCTGACTGCGAAAAACAGTTGTCGAGCCGCGAGGACCCGAGTACGGTCGGCGGTACACAGGAGAGGAGGTGGTCCGCGAAATTGATAGCTTCATGGACATGTGAGGTGGCTGCCCGCTAGCAGCACCAGGCGAGGAAATCACCTGCGCGCGCTGGCGAATTTCCTGCAGCCACCCGACCCCCGAGCCCCCGGCCCGTCCAACCTGGGAACCAACGGCTCGGGGGTCGTCCCATGTCTGGGGTCTTGACTTTCAGTGGCCTGGGGGAGCGGGCGCCAACGACGCGCACGCCTCCATCGCCGATTGCCAGGTGCTCTCGTCGACCCCGGGCGGAGCCGGCGGCGTGCCGTGCTCACCGGCCGGTACATCAGAGGGCGGCGGACCGCCAGGACCGCCAGGACCACCGGGGCCGCCGGGCCCGCCGCCTGGACCACCGGGACCACCGTCGGGCGGAGCCGGAACCCCGTTGTCCGACATGCATTGGGTGAACGCCTCGTGGCCCGCCGGCGCCGATCCCGACGGGGTGGCTGATGCGGCGGGTGGATCGGATGAGCAGCCCACCACCCCGCCGATCAACGCTGCGGCGGCAGCTGCGGTCACGACGGCAAAGCGGAAATTGTGCGGCAATTCGAACTCCTCGGTGGGGCGGTTGATCGTCGGAGTCGACAGTAGAAACAGCTGATGAGCGCGGGTTATCGATCCGATATCAGCCCGCTGTGAGGTGTGCGCCCGCCTGCCCGACCATTAGCGCGCTGTGCGCCGATATCTGGCGTTGCCACCTCGGGTGCGCGATGATGCCGCGCATGCGTATCACCTCGATGTCGAGTCTTGTGGCTGCCGGTCTGATCGTTCTCGCGGGCTGTGCCCCGGCCGACGAGAAACCTGCGGCCACCGGCTCGTCGGGACCGCAGTGCGACAAGGCGTCTCTGTCCACGCTGTCTGCCGGTACCTTCACCTTCGGCACCGACCAGCCCGCGTACCCGCCCTGGTTCGTCGACGACGCCCCGGCCAACGGCAAGGGCTATGAGTCGGCAGTGGCGTACGCAGTCGCCGACAAACTCGGCTACAAGGGTGACGCGGTCACGTGGGTGCGAGTGCCCTTCAACGCGGCGATCGCGCCGGGACCCAAGACATTCGACGCCAACCTCAACGAGTTCTCCATCACCGACGAACGTAGACAGGCCGTCGACTTCTCCTCCCCGTACTACGACGTCACCCAGGCCTTGGTGACCGTGAAATCGTCGCCGGCGGCGGCGGTGAAGACGCTGGCCGGGCTGAAATCGCTGAAGCTGGGGGCGCAAGTCGGCACCACCAGCTACACCGCGGCGCAGGCCGTCGGCGCCAGTGCACCCATCGCCGTGTACAACAACAACGACGATGCCAAAGCGGCGCTGACCAACGGACAGATCGACGCGCTGGTGTTGGACCTGCCCACCGCGTTCGAGGTGGAGAGTGAACTCACCGACGGCCTCATCGTGGGTCAATTGCCAACGGGTACAGACAAACCCGAGCAATTCGGCATCGTGCTCGACAAGGGCAGCCCGCTGACCATCTGCGTGTCGAAAGCCGTCGACGAGTTGGCCGCCGACGGCACCCTGGCGAAACTGCAGCAGCAGTGGCTCGCCGAAGCCGGTGCCGCGCCGGTCCTTAAGTGACAGCACTCGCCGCCGAACGTCTGGCCTACCGGCGCTCCCGGGCCCGGCGCTCCACGTTGGTAGCGATGGCCTCCACTGTCGTCTTCGCGGCGGTGGTGGCCTTCGCGACGATGTCATCGCCGGGGTGGCCGCGCGTACGGGACTCGTTCTTCAACGTACGCATCGGGTGGGAGAGCCTGCCGGCCCTGCTGGACGGGCTGTGGCTCAACGTCCGGGTGTTGGTGGTGTGCCAGGTGCTGATCCTGATCGTCGGGCTGGCGCTGGCGGCGGCGCGGTCCCTGCGGGGGCCGGTCTGGTTCCCGGTGCGGGCGTTGGCCATCGGGTACGTCGATCTGTTTCGCGGCCTGCCGCTGCTGATCTGCCTCTATCTCGTCGGGTTCGGGTTGCCGGGGCTGCGCCTGTCCGGG
Source organism: Mycolicibacterium komossense (assembly GCF_025822605.1). Lineage (GTDB taxonomy): Bacteria > Actinomycetota > Actinomycetes > Mycobacteriales > Mycobacteriaceae > Mycobacterium > Mycobacterium komossense. The sequence goes on from NZ_JACKTY010000051.1 coordinate 95,888, forward strand.
GTGCCCAACAATCCGGTGCTGCTCGGCGGCCTGGCCTTGGTGCTCGTCTACTCGGCTTACGTCGCCGAGGTGTTTCGGGCAGGTATTGAATCCGTGCATCCGTCTCAGCTCGCGGCGGCGAAATCACTTGGCCTGAACTACCGGCGGACACTGCAACTCGTGGTGCTGCCACAGGCCGCCCGCCGGGTCACGCCGGCATTGCTGAACGATTTCGTCGCGCTGCAGAAGGACTGTGGGCTGATCTCGGTGCTGGGCGCCGTCGACGCCGTGCGCGCCGCACAGATCCAAGCCGCCAGCAGCTACAACTTCACCCCGTACGTCGTGGCCGGGTTGCTGTTCATCGCGCTGGCGGTGCCGTCGGCTCGGCTCGCCGACTGGGTGGCCCGCCGGTCGGCGACGCGGCAGGGCGCGCTGTGAGGGCGTCCGAAGCAGCGCCGGAAACAGCATCGGGAACGCCGGTGCTGTCCGTCCGCGGACTGGTCAAGGCCTACGGAGAGCGGCGGGTGCTCGACGGGATAGACCTCGATATCGCCGAGCATCAGGTTGTCGTGCTGATCGGTGCGTCCGGGTCGGGCAAGTCCACACTGCTGCGCTGCGCCGACCTGCTCGAGGAGATCGACGACGGCCAGATCTTTCTCGACGGGCGCGATATCAGCGATCCGCGCGTCGACGGCGATGTCGAACGCCAGGCAATGGGCATGGTGTTCCAGTCTTTCAACCTGTTCCCGCATATGACCGTGCTCGGCAATGTCACGTTGGCGCCGCGCGTCGTGCACGGGGTGAACCGGCGCGACGCGGCAGAGCGTGGCCGGGACCTGCTGGCCCGCGTCGGGTTATCCGACAAGGCCGACGCCTATCCGGACAAACTGTCGGGCGGCCAGCAGCAGCGGGTCGCCATCGCGCGTGCGCTGGCCTACGACCCCCGGTTGTTGCTCCTCGACGAGATCACCAGCGCGCTCGACCCCGAGCTGGTCGGTGAGGTGCTCGCCCTGGTCAGGGAACTCGCCGAGGCCGGCCGCACGATCGTCATGGCCACGCACGAGATGGGATTCGCCCGCCAGGTCGCCAGCACGGTCGCGTTCCTCGACGGTGGTCGCATCATCGAGTCCGGGCCGCCCGAGCAGGTCCTCGTCGCACCGACGCACGAGCGCACCCGACAGTTCCTGCGCCGCGTCACTGACGCGGGGCGCGCCTAGTCAGGGCGTCGCGGGTCCAGGGCCGGGACCCGGCGCGAGGGATGCGCAGGCCTGCCTGGCGGAATCCCAGGTGGCCTGGTCGACGCCGGATTCGCCCGCGGGTTCGGCGACGCCGTGTTCGGACAGGCAATGCGCGAAGGCGCCGTGTTCCGCAGTGGCTGGTGCGCTGCTGCTCGGATTGGGTTCAGGTGCGGGTGCCGGAGATCCGCAGCCGACCGCACCGCTGAGCAGCACGCCTCCGATGAGGACGCGTGCGGGCACGCGAAAAGTCACAGTTCTCCTGGGGAAGGGGTGGGCTAACCGACGAACCGGGTCAGTCTCGCGGACAGGTGAGGGACCAATCCGCCATCCGCGTCGACGCGCTCCTCGACATAGGCCAGATCACCGCCCTCGACAATGCCGTAGAGCCGCTTGGCGCCACCGACGAGTTGGCCGGACTTGCTGCGGGCCAGTGCATCCGTCACGAGCTCCCATGACGACTGGTTCAGTGGCCGGCCATAGAACAGCTCGACGTAGCCGGCCGAGTGGGCCAGCAGCAGCTCGATGGCTTGCGACTCACCCGGGTCGGTCGGATCGTCGACGAAGCGCCAGTACCCGGTCTCGCGAAGGTCGTGGACGTGGTATTCGCCGGCTTCGTCGAGCCGCCACGACCGGGCTTCCCAGTTGAGGTAGTCGCCGCCGTCGTGCGAGACGATGATCTGCTGGCCGAACCGGTAGTCGCCATCGGGGCCGAGCCCCTCGCCCTCACCACGCCATACTCCGACCAACGGCAGCAGCGCCAACAGGGCGTCGTGCAGATTGGCGCCCTCGCGGAGGTTCGCGGTATCCGGGGGCGCAGGCAGGTCGTCGAACACCGGGATATTGCGCGCGGCAGTGATGCGCCCGCGTTCGGCGGCTGCAGCTATCGCGGCGTCAGCCGAGCCTGGAGTCGGTTCGCTGTCCGTCACGACTCGTCGGTGATGAGCCGGTACAGCGCGTACAACGCGAACCAGGTGATCACGACCGTGCACAGGACGAGAGCGATTTCGTAGAAAAGAACCACGGCGTTGATCCTAGTTTGTGCGCGTCGTGTCGGCTGACCCGGTGCAGTTTCCCGTGAGCGCACATGCCTGTCCGCCCTGAGCGGCGTGCCGCCGGACAGACACGTGTGTGCCCATCGGAAAGCTGATATGTAGGCGTCGTTTGTCACTAGGCAGGTGAAAGCCGCCCCGGTTTTGGTGCCGGGGCGGCTTTCGTTTGATCGGGGTCAGTCGGTGCCGCGGCGGTCGTTGGTCAACGACGGTTGGTGTCAGACTGATATACGCGGGTTGGGTACCGCAAGACGATGGTTCGGCGCGAACGGTGGCTGCTCTCTAGGGACGGGCGTCACAACGGCAGTCGATCGAATGCTGTTGTTGTTCATAGCTTTCCCGCAGGTCCAGTTCGCCTACCTCGCCGTCGACCGACCGACTCGGCCTCGGGCACCGTGCCCGCTCGACCCGACCCGTTTCCTCATCGAATGCACGCGCAACCACCGAAAGCGCATGCACGTCCAACCCGACACTCGTACCGTTGAAACTCACCGGAGGCCTCCTGATCTGCAACTGTGGCTCTACCAGTGCGAGTGTTCACTCGTCACCGGCAACCCACGTCCGATTGCAGCCCGAGGCCTTCGGCCTCGAGTCGCCTCCATACCGGCTAGGCGACCTTGACGTCGACCTCGTGGATGCCGGCGCCGGCGGGGACAACCACGGCGTCGCCATTACCCGCGGACGACAGAGCGCGCACGCGCCAGGTGCCGGGGGCGGCGAAGAAGCGGAAGTCGCCGGTGGCCGACGCGACGACCTCGGCGGTGAACTCGTCGGAGCCGTCGAGCAGACGCACGAAGGCGCCGCCGACGCTCTGCCCGGAACCGTCGACCACGCGTCCGGTGATCACCGTTTCCTTCTCCAGGTCAACGCTCGCAGGCAGGGCCTGTCCTTGCTTGGGTGCAGAGCACATATCAACTTCCCAACTCAATCGGGGCACCCACCAGGGAGCCGTATTCGCACCAACTGCCGTCATAGTTCTTGACGTTCTGATGTCCGAGGAGCTCGCGCAGCACGAACCAGGTGTGCGACGAACGTTCGCCGATGCGGCAGTAGGCGATGATTTCCTTCTCGCCGTCGAGGCCAGCGTCGCCGTACAGCTTGGCCAGGTCCTCATCGGACTTGAAGGTGCCGTCCTCGTTGGCGGCCTTGCTCCACGGCACGTTGATGGCTCCCGGAATGTGGCCGGGACGCTGGCTCTGCTCCTGTGGCAGGTGGGCGGGCGCCAGAATCTTGCCGGAGAACTCGTCAGGGGAGCGCACGTCGACCAGGTTCTTCTCGCCGATCGAGGCGATCACCTCGTCGCGGAACGCACGGATGCTGGTGTCGGGGTCCTTGGCCGTGTAGCTGGTCTCTGGCCGGTGCACCGCGTCGGCGGACAGCGGGCGGCCGTCGAGTTCCCACTTCTTGCGGCCGCCGTCGAGCAGCTTGACGTTGTCGTGTCCGTAGAGCTTGAAATACCAGTAGGCGTAGGCGGCGAACCAGTTGTTGTTACCGCCGTAAAGGATCACGGTGTCGTCGTTGGCGATACCGCGGTCGGACAGCAGTTTGGAGAACTGCTGGGCGTCGACGAAATCCCGGCGGATCGGATCCTGCAGATCGGCCTTCCAGTCCAGCTTGACCGCACCGGCGATGTGACCGGTGTCGTAGGCGCTGGCGTCCTCGTCGACCTCGACGAACACGGTGTTCGGTGCGTCGAGATTGCTCTCAGCCCAGTCGGTGGAGACCAGGACGTCGGAGCGAGCCATGGAGTGGTCCTTTCAGGTTGCTTGTCGGGTGAGCAGTCAGGCTTGCAAGGGTGCCCGTCGCAGGCGCGCGACGAGCGGGTAGAGCTGGCAGCCCAGGCAGATGCCGAACGCTGCATTCAGGAAGGCCGCGAACAACGCGAACGCCGTGGCTACGAGTCCGAGCGCGCCGAATCCGAGAGCGAAGCCGACCGTGCCGACCAGCGCGAAGACGAAGCCGACCAGCTGGGCGAATTTCAGCGGGGGAACCGGTTCCCGGTCGGTGACCGGGCCCAGGCGAGGTGCGACGACGGCGCCGAAGATGCGGCCGTACGGGTGCCGGCGTGGTCCCAGCGAGGCGCCCACCGCGAAGACCAGGGTCTGCAGACCGAGGATCACGGCAGCTGCGACGGGGCTGAAGGCGGCGACGACCAGCGTGACGATCAGGACGGCCGTCGTGATCCAGGCGACGAAGCGGGGTCCCCGCACATCCACCTGCTCCGGAGATTTGGTAGTCGACATAAAAGTGCTCCTGTTGTGTGGTTTGGGCTGGATACGAGAGGCCCCAGGTGTGCTCCGAGAGCGACGCGAAAAGTGGGCGCGACTACTCAGCAGCTACAACAACAACAGCAACAGCCCGCGGTGCGGCACAGATCGACTGCGCGGCGCTTGGTGAGCATGAGCTCGTGGCGGGTTGACACGCCTCGTACCTTACCTAATGACACGGCGCTCAAGCCAATAACGGTTCCAGTGCCGACCGCAGGTCAGCGGCCTTCGGCACACCCGCGGTGCGGTATCGCAACTGCCCGTCCGCGTCGAAGATGAACGTGGTCGGCAGCGAGAGCACTGAAAGCCTGCGCGCGGCGGCCGGATTGGCGTCCATGTCGATCTCGACGTGCGCGACAGTGTCGAGATCGGCGCAAATCTGGTCGACCACCCGGCGTACCCCCGCGCACGGCCCACACCACACCGCGCTGAAATGCACGATCGTCGGCCCGGTCGATGAAAGCCCCAGTTCGGTGGTGTCGAGTTCGTCACCGTCGGTCTTGCCGGGCGCGGTGACCGTTTTCAGCACTCCTGACCGCCGGTTCATCAGCCAGCCGACGACCGATGCCAGTCCAAGAGCCAGCACGATCGCGACTGCGGTGAACAACGGAGTCATGACTGTCTAAACCCCGCGAGCGTGATGGTTACTCCCTTGGCGATGCCCTCGATGATGACGTCGGAGCCGCGGACCCCCTGACTGGTCGGTGCTACGCCGAACGGGAGTTTCTGATCGGGCAGGCTGGACGCGAATGCGGCGAGCACCGCAGTCTTCTTGTCCTCGGGGACCGGCTGATCGGCCGTGCCCGGGCCGGTCAGAATGCCGGTCGGGGTGAAGACCAGCGTGGTCTGGTCGGGTCCGGTCATGGACAGATCGACCGAGACGCTCACCCGCTCCTCGAAACCGGCCGCCTGCGGGGTGCCGGTGAACACCAGGCCGTCGCTGCCCGAGATGCCCGATTCGGTGGTGCCGCCGGTGGCGTCATTGGACTCTCGCGGCGGAGCCTCGACCATCAGGTCATGAATGCCGATGAACCGGCCCAGGTGAGCGGAGTCGATGATGATCCGGCTCTCCACCTCGCCGACCGGCAGTTTCGCGTCGGGCCTGATCAGCCATGATGCGTCGGTCAGGTCGATCGAGTGCAGGGTGCCCTCCAGTGACGCCTTGCCGACCCGGGGGTGTTCGACGTCATTGGCTTTGATCTCCACCTCTTTGTAGTGGTGATTCATCGCCTGCGGGATGAACGGGAAGCTGAGAATCGCGACCGACGGGTCCCATTTCAGCCCTGCGGCGCTGCGGACCGTTCTGGACAGGCGGTATTCGGCGAAGATCGTGGTTCCGAAGTCGACGCCGACGGCCCCGAGTACGACGACGAGCGCCGCCACGCCGAAGCTGATCAGCAATTTGCGCACGCCGACATTCTGGCCTAGATGTTCGCCAGAACCGCCACACTGTGCCGTTTGGCCGGCAGCTGCCCGCTGCAGAAGACACTTGGGGCGGCTTAATGCCAGGTTGCAAGCTATCGTTAGGTCACCTTGGCCGGTAACGGTGATGTGTCGGCCATGAATCGGGGAGATGATCTTCCGATCGCTGGAGGGCCTATTGGATCTACTGCTACTCACCGTCGACCCTCATCCTGAGGCGGTGCTGCCCTCACTTTCGCTGCTCGCGCATAACGTGCGATCGGCGCCGACTGAGGTTTCGTCTCTTTTGGAGGCGGGCACCGCGGATGTGGCGATCGTCGATGCGCGCACGGACCTGGCTGCTGCACGCGGCCTGTGTCGTCTGTTGGGCACCACCGGAACGTCGGTGCCGGTCGTGGCCGTCGTCAACGAGGGCGGTCTGGTTGCCGTCAACGTCGAATGGGGGCTGGACGAGATCCTCCTGCCCAGTACCGGGCCCGCCGAGATCGACGCCCGGCTGCGCCTGCTGGTCGGCCGCCGCGGCGGCATCGCCAGCCAAGAGAGTGTCGGCAAGGTCAGCCTCGGCGAGTTGGTGATCGACGAAGGCACCTACACCGCGCGGTTGCGCGGCCGTCCGCTCGACTTGACCTATAAGGAATTCGAACTTCTGAAGTATCTTGCGCAGCACGCCGGCCGGGTGTTCACCAGGGCTCAACTGCTGCAAGAGGTGTGGGGCTACGACTTCTTCGGCGGCACCCGCACCGTCGACGTCCACGTGCGACGGCTCCGGGCCAAGCTCGGTACCGAGTACGAATCGCTGATCGGAACCGTCCGCAACGTCGGTTACAAGGCGGTACGTCCGGCTCGAGGCAGGCCCACGCCTGCGGAGGCGGACCTTGCCGATGATCTGCCCGACGACGGCGACGACTTCGATTCGGCCCCCGACAGTGTGCCGGATTCGTTCGCAAACCCCCTCCGCAGTCAGTGACCCGGCTGCACTGGAGTTCGTCGCTAACGCCGGATGATCAACAGCAGATCCGCGAAATAGTAAATGCGGCAACAGAATTCGACGGAGTGGCGCCGGTCGGCGAGCAGGTGCTGCGCGAGTTGGGGCAGCAGCGTACCGAACACCTGACCGCCGCGGGCAATGACGGGAGCCTTCTCGGCTACCTCAACCTGACGCCAGAGATGGCCGAGCTGGTGGTGCGTCCCGACGCCCGTAAGCGCGGCGTCGGGACGGCCCTGATCGCCGGGGCACTCGAGCGCACCGAAGGGCGGACCCGGTTCTGGGCGCACGGCACGCTGCCCGCCGCGAAGGCGACGGCCGCGGCGCTGCACCTGACCCCGGTCCGCGAGCTGTTGCAGATGCGACGTTCACTGCGGGAGCTGACCGCGGCCGAGATCCCCGAGAACCTCGAGATCCGGACCTACGCGGGCCCGTCCGATGATGCCGAATTGCTGCGCGTCAACAACGCCGCCTTCGCCTGGCACCCCGAGCAGGGTGGCTGGACCGACGCCGAGATCGCCGAGCGCCGGGGGGAGGCATGGTTCGATCCGTCCGGTCTGTTCCTGGCCTTCGGGCGAGGCCAGGGCGACGTGCCCGAGCGGCTGCTGGGTTTCCACTGGACCAAGGTGCACGCCGAGGAGCCCGGGGTCGGGAGGGTCGGCGAGGTGTATATCGTCGGCGTCGATCCGCAGGCTCAGGGCAGGGGCCTGGGGCGCACGCTGACGCAGGTCGGTGTGGCCTGGTTGGCCCGGGAGTTGGCCGCAGAGGCCGACCCGACAGTCCTGCTGTACGTGGAGTCCGACAACGCCGCCGCGGTGCGCACATATGAGCGGCTGGGGTTCGTCGTTCACAGTGTCGACACTGCCTATGCGGCCGTTATTGACATTTAGGTAAGCAGCCGACGCTCCGTTTCACTCACAGCTGACGGATACCGTGCGTTGGCGCCGCTGTTCACCCTTCGTTCATCTGCCATCGGGGTTTAGTCCATTACCAGCGAATACGTTGCCGGGGGAATGGCACTGGCAGCCGGGCGACCGTCCCGGCAGGTCCTTGAGGAAAGCGGGATAGGTGAAGCGCAATACTTTTGGCAAGGCAGTTCTTGCGACCGTGTCAGCGACGGCGATCGCAGGCCTGACTCTGACTGCATGCGGTAGCGACAACAACTCGGGAAGCAGCGCCTCGACCGCGGCCTCCGGGGCGTCGGGCAGCTCGTCCGCCGCCGCCGACTGCGGTGGCAAGAACGCTCTGACTGCAGAGGGCTCGACCGCTCAGCAGAACGCCATCGCGGTCTTCAACCAGGTGTGGGGCCAGAAGTGCGCGGGCAAGAACCTGTCGTACAACCCGACGGGTTCAGGCGCGGGCGTCACCCAGTTCATCGCCAAGCAGGTCGACTTCGCCGGCTCCGACTCGCCGCTGTCGAAGGACCAGGTCGATCCCGCAGCCGCGCGCTGCGGTGGCAACCCGGCCTGGAACCTGCCGCTGGTGTTCGGCCCCGTCGCGCTGGGCTACAACCTCCCGGGCGTCGACAAGCTGGTCGTGAACGCCGATGTGCTGGCCAAGATCTTCACCGGTGCCATCACCACGTGGAATGACCCGGCGATCGCCGCGCTCAACAGCGGCGCGAACCTGCCCGGCACCAAGATCACCCCGATCTACCGCTCGGATTCGTCGGGCACCACCGACAACTTCCAGAAGTACCTCGGTGCCGCTGCTCCGCAGACCTGGACCAAGGGCGCGGGCAAGGAGTTCCAGGGCGGTGCCGGCGAAGGCGCGCAGAAGACCGCGGGCGTCGTGCAGGCGGTTCAGGCCACCGAAGGTTCGATCGGCTACGTCGAGAAGGGCTTCGCCGATCAGGCCAAGCTGACCGTCGCGGCGATCGACACCGGTAGCGGCGCGGTCGAGTTGACCGACGACACCGCCAAGACGGCCATCGACTCGGCCAAGTTCGCGGCCGAGGGCAATGACCTGGTGCTGGACCTGAACTCGCTGTACGCCACCAAGGAAGCGGGCGCCTACCCGCTGATGCTGGCCACCTACGAGATCGTCTGCTCGAAGGGCTACGACGCCGACACCGCGGCCGCTGTGAAATCCTTTCTGACGGTTTCGGCCAACGACGGCCAGGCCGGGCTCGCCGCAGCCGGTTACGTGCCGCTGCCGGACAAGTTCAAGGAGCGTCTGCTGACGTCGGTTTCGGCGATTCAGTAGCGATCAGCCAGCTATCCCTTAGTTGCCCTGCGAACCGGTCCGAAAACGGTGAGGATGTATGACCAGACCGATAAGTGATGGGGTCGATGTGACACTGCCGAATCCAGCCGATGCCGGGTCGGGAGAGGCGATGGCCCAACCGATCGGGGAGAAGCCGCCCATCTCCACCAATCCCAGCAAGAACTCCAAGGTTCGGCTGGGGGACCGGGTATTCCGCGGGCTGTCCGAGGGTTCGGGCATATTCATCATCGCTCTGATCGCGGCGATCGCCCTGTTTCTGCTCTGGCGCGCAGTTCCCGCGCTGGCCCGCAACGAGGAGAACTTCTTCCTCTTCGGCGGAAACTGGGTCACCACCGACACCTCGGCGATGCACTTCGGCATCTTCGAATTGCTTCAGGTCACGGTGTTCGTCTCGCTGTTCGCGTTGCTGCTCGCGATGCCGGTGGCGCTGGGCATCGCGATCTTCCTCACGCAGTACTCCCCGCGACGGCTGGCAAGTCCACTGAGCTACATGGTGGACTTGCTGGCCGCCGTGCCGTCGATCATCTACGGCGTGTGGGGCATCTACGTGCTGGCGCCGGTGATCAAACCCGTTGCGGTGTGGCTCAACGACACGTTTGGCTGGATTTTCCTGTTCTCCACGGGAAACGCGTCGGTGACCGGCGGCGGCACGATCTTCACCGCGGGCATCGTGCTCGCGGTGATGATCCTGCCGATCATCACCGCGGTCAGCCGCGAGGTGTTCATCCAAACGCCGCGGGGCCAGATCGAAGCGGCGCTCGCCCTGGGCGCCACCCGGTGGGAGGTGGTGCGGACGACCGTGCTGCCGTTCGGTCTGTCCGGCTATATCAGTGGGGCGATGCTCGGCCTCGGCCGTGCACTCGGTGAGACCATCGCGCTGCTGATCATCCTGCGCGGTACCCAGAAGGCCTTCGGGTGGACCTTGTTCGACGGCGGCTACACCTTCGCCAGCAAGATCGCCTCCGCCGCCTCGGAGTTCAACGACGAATACAAGGCGGGCGCCTACATCGCGGCCGGCCTGGTCCTGTTCATCCTCACATTCGTGGTGAACTCGCTGGCCCGTGCCGCAGTCAGCCGGAAAGGGTAGACGATGACCTCGACGCTCGACAAGCCGGTCAAAGCGCTCACCTTCCAGGGTGTCAGCACCCGGCGCAAAATGACGAACAACCTTGCCACCGTACTGGTTTCACTCTCGGTTCTGGTGGCGATCGTGCCGCTGATCTGGGTGCTTTACACCGTCATCTCCAAAGGCATCGGGGTGGTGCTCGATTCCACCTGGTGGATGAACTCGCAGTCAGGCATGACGGCGTTCGCACCTGGCGGCGGTGTCTACCACGCGCTGGTCGGCACCCTGTTGCAAGGCCTGGTGTGCGCGATCATCTCGATCCCGATCGGTGTCTTCGTCGGTATCTACCTGGTCGAATACGGCGGCGGTACCCGCCTGGGCAAGGTCACCACCTTCATGGTCGACATCCTCACCGGTGTGCCGTCGATCGTCGCGGCGTTGTTCATCTACGCACTGTGGGTGGCGACGCTCGGGTTCCAACGGTCCGGCTTCGCGGTATCGCTGGCCCTGGTGCTGCTGATGATCCCGGTGATCGTCCGCTCCACTGAGGAAATGCTGCGCATCGTCCCGATGGACCTGCGCGAGGCCAGCTACGCACTGGGCGTGCCCAAGTGGAAAACCATTGCCAAGATTGTGATTCCGACTGCGTTGTCGGGCATCGTCACCGGCATCATGCTGGCGCTGGCGCGGGTGATGGGCGAGACGGCTCCCCTGCTGATCTTGGTCGGGTACTCCCAGGCGATCAACTTCGATATGTTCGGCGGCTTCATGGGGTCGCTGCCCGGCATGATGTACGACCAGACCTCCGCGGGTGCCGGCGCCAACCCGGTCCCAACCGACCGCCTCTGGGGCGCCGCGCTGACCCTGGTGGTGCTGATCGCGGTCCTCAACATCGGGGCCCGGTTCGTCGCGAAATTCTTTGCCCCGAAAAAGATTTAGGCTAAGGAGCTCTCACCATGGCTAAGCGCCTGGACCTCAAAGACGTCAACATCTACTACGGCTCCTTCCATGCGGTGTCCGACGTGTCGTTGGCGGTGCCGCCGCGCAGCGTGACCGCCTTCATCGGCCCGTCCGGCTGCGGTAAGTCGACCGTGCTGCGCACGCTCAACCGGATGCACGAAGTCATCCCCGGTGCCAGGGTCGAGGGTTCGGTGCTGCTCGACGGCGACGACATCTACGGCTCCGGCGTCGACCCGGTGGGTGTCCGCAAGACCATCGGCATGGTGTTCCAGCGGCCGAACCCGTTTCCCACCATGTCAATTCGCGACAACGTGGTGGCCGGGCTGAAGCTGCAGGGGGTGCGTAACCGCAAGTCGCTCGACGAGACGGCAGAGCGCTCACTCAAGGGCGCCAACCTGTGGAACGAGGTCAAGGACCGCCTCGACAAGCCCGGCGGCGGGCTGTCCGGCGGTCAGCAGCAGCGGCTGTGCATCGCCCGCGCGATCGCGGTGCAGCCCGATGTGCTGCTGATGGACGAGCCCTGCTCGGCACTCGACCCCATTTCGACGTTGGCGATCGAGGATCTGATCTCGGAGCTCAAGCAGGATTTCACCATCGTCATCGTCACGCACAACATGCAACAGGCGGCCCGCGTCAGCGACCAGACCGCGTTCTTCAACCTCGAGGCCACCGGCAAACCCGGCAAGCTGATCGAGGTGGACAACACCGAGACGATCTTCTCCAACCCCAGCCAAAAGGCCACCGAGGACTACATTTCCGGCCGCTTCGGCTGAGCCGGCCACAGGCAAACAAAAAAGCCCCGCACGCGTGCGGGGCTTTTTTGGTAGCTGACGGGGGACTATCTGGCGCTGTAGATATCGTCTTCGCTCGTCGGCAGTTCGCCGGTGGTCTGGAAGATGACCCGGCGGGCGATCTCAACGGCGTGGTCGGCAAAGCGCTCGTAGAACCGGCCCAGCAATGTCACGTCGACGGCCGCAGCCACCCCGTGCTTCCATTCACGGTCCATCAGCACTGTGAACAGGTGCTGATGCAGGTCGTCCATCGCATCGTCTTCTTCGCGGATGCGGGCGGCCTTCTCCGGATCCCCGGACAGCAGCACCTCTTGCGCGCTGTTGCCCAATTCCACTGCGACACGGCCCATTTCGGCGAAGTAGCCGTTGACTTCTTCGGGCAGCGCGTGCTGCGGATGGCGACGGCGGGCGATCTTGGCCACATGCAGTGCCAAAGCCCCCATCCGGTCGATGTCGGCGACGATCTGGATGGAGCTGACGATCGAGCGCAGGTCACCGGCAACGGGTGCCTGCAGCGCGAGCAGAACGAACGCGTTCTCCTCGGCCTGGGTGCTCATCGCATTGATCTGCTCGTGGTCGGTGATGACCTGTTCGGCCAGCACCAGATCAGCTTGCAGCAGAGCCTGGGTGGCGCGTTCCATTGCCAACCCTGCCATGCCGCACATCTCGCCGAGCTTGGCGGATAACGCCGATAATTGCTCGTGGTAGGCGGTACGCATGGACCAAGACTACGTTGGCAACCCTGCGAACGTCACGGCGTGGCGGGTGAACGAACGATGAATGCCGCCCGGCTATTCGCAGGTGGTGTCAGCGGCGTTGGTGACCGTGAGGTCCTCCGGGAGCTCGGTGGGCTCGCTGGTGGCGCCGTGCGAAATACGCACGCTGACCGCGGATCCACTCGGTGGGGGCGCGTTGACCGTGTCGAAGTCGGGGCCGAGTACCACTTTCACGACATCGCCCATCCCACTGACCCGTTCGATCTGCGGACTGCCGAACGCGGCGGCGACGGTGGCGGCCGCCTGCTCGTTGCCGGCCGAGAACATCACCGTGGTCGCCGGGACTTCCTTCGGATAGTCGTCGGGGGCGTCGACGTTGAAGCCCTGCTCCTGCAGGCCGGTGCTGACGGTGGTGCCCAGCCCGGTCTGGCCGGTGGAATTGGATACGTGCACAGTCACATCCGCGGGCGCGGTCGTCACGGCGTTGACCAGTTCGGTGGCCGCGGTCCCCCGCGGGGGTGCTGCCGGCGACGGCGTCCCGGTCGAACCGCCCGAGGTGAGGCTGTTCTTGACCGGCGCGGTAGTGGCGTTCATATCGTTCTCGCCGGGCAGCGGATCATCGTTGATGATCGCGTCGAACAACGCGCGGATTCCGTCGGTGCGGGGTTCCTCGTTGCCGGAGCTGTCGGTGATCCCGGTCGTCGGCACAGTCACGAAGGTGATCCGGCCAGCGGACACTCCCTGTAGCGACTGACCCAGGTCGACGAGGTCCTTGGTCCCGATGTTGTCCACATAGGTGTCGTTGATGAACATGTTGACGACGTTGTTGAGCTTCGAGAGCGAGAAGAACGTCTCCTTGGAGATCAAGGACCGCAGCAGCGACGACAGGAACAGCTGCTGGCGTTTGATACGCCCGTAGTCGCCGTTGAACTCGGTGGTGACCTGGCGGGCCCGCACGTAGTTCAGCGCGGTGTGGCCGTCGATCGTCTGTCGTCCCGCGTTGGCCAGGACGGTGCCGAGTTCGTAGTCCTCCAACGGGGTGGTGCTGCACACCTCCACGCCGCCGAGGGCGTCGACCATCGTCGCAAAGCCGGCGAAGTCGACGGCCATGAACCGGTTGATGGACAGGCCGGATATCTTCTGAATGACCTTGACCAGGCACTTCGGGCCGCCGAACGCGTAGGCGGAGTTCAGCTTCGTCTCGGTGAACACTTCATCGGGGCCGTAGGACTGGGTGTCCTCGTCGTAGAGCGGTCCGTACTTCCCGGTGACCGGATCCCACGCCTCACACTTCATCGGCGTGATCGCAAGGTCGCGTGGGAACGAGACGGCAACCACCCGTTTGCGGTCGGCCGGGATGTTCACCAGCATCACGGTGTCCGAGCGGGCGCCGCCGGCGTCCTCGGTATCGCCCGCCCCCATGTCGCTGTTCGCGCCGATGCGGCTGTCGACACCGACGATCAGGAAGTTCTCGTCGCCGAACTGGGCGTTGGGGTCGACGATGTCTCGCGAGTTCAGATCCAGGGCGGCGACGTTCTTGAGGTTGTTGTTCTTCTGCGAGGTCCATTTCCAGGCGCCCCCGGTCAGGACGAGCGCGACGATCGCGATCAGTGCCACGACCGAGCGGCCCGCGAACATCAGCGCGCGACGGCGCTTCGGGTGCCCCGGCGGAGGAGTGTCCGACGCGTCGTCGGTGTCACCGATGCGTGCGGGCAGTGCCAGGTCGATGACCGCGGGCAACAGGGTGGTCTCTTCGACCCCGCGACGGCGGGCCAACTCGGCCAGGTCGGGGATCTCGGAGGCGTACGCCGACGGCGTCGGGATGGTCGGCGGATCGGCGGCGTCGCCGGCGAGTCCGGCGGCGTCGTCGGGCCAGTCCCGGGCCGGTGCCGCTTCGGACTCCTGTGTGGCGCGCTGCAGGCTCTCGGGAATGTCGCCGGTGATCTTCGCGATCAGGTCGGCGACGGTGATACCGCCGGTGTGCTGACCGGAAGGGGCAGCCGGGCGCTCAGGTGCGGATTCGGCAGCCGGAGAAAAACTCGGTGAGGTTTTTAGTCGCTCCCACGGCGCGGCGGCTGGTTCGGGCCGGCCGGGTTTGGTAAGCCACTGGTTGACACCGTCGGGTTGTGGCTCGCGGTGGTGGCCAGGAGTGGCGTTATCGCCGTCACTCATGTCCTGATCCAGCCTCCGACTCTGACGGGTTGTCGCGCGCTCTAACTGGGCCGACGCGCGTCATTGCGCGTGCACCGCACTGTGCTGCCTATGTCTTTAGCAGGACTGACCACTGCTGCGCCACCGGAGCGACGCCAAACAGATCAATATCGTACTGAGACAACCTGAGAAGCCTGGTGTCGAGACCATCTCGATTCAGCCGCCGGAATGCATAGCGTCCGCACCCGAGGGCACTGTGCAGTCGTCGGGATCGGCGAGCCAGCCCTCCGGCAGCGAGACCGAGGACGGTGACCCTTGGCGCCCGCGCGGGCCAGCGGCGGCCGGCGGGAAGGGGACGTCCGGGTCGAGGCCGTTCAGGAGCCGGTCGAGCTCGTCGAGTGTCTTGACCAGGGCCAGAGCCCGGCGCAGGTCCGATCCCACCGGGAAGCCGTGCAGGTACCACGCGACATGTTTGCGGATATCGCGCATGCCTTTGTCCTCGCCGAAGTGCGCGGCAAGCAGTACTCCGTGCCGACGGATGATGTCAGCGACTTCACCCAGGGTGGGCGGTACTGGTGAGGGGGTGCCGTTGAACGCGGCCGAGAGCTCGGCGAACAGCCACGGGCGGCCCAGGCAGCCGCGGCCGATGACCACCCCGTCGCAGCCGGTGGTGGCCATCATCGCCAGCGCGTCGCTGGCGTCGAAGATGTCCCCGTTGCCGAGTACCGGAATCGTTGTGACATGCGCTTTGAGCTGGGCGATCTGCTCCCAGTCGGCCGCGCCGGAATAGCGCTGGGCAGCTGTTCTGGCATGCAGCGCGACCGCCGCCGCACCCTCTTGCTCAGCGATCCGGCCCGCGTCGAGGTGAGTGTGGTGGGCATCGTCGATACCGACCCGGAACTTCACGGTGACCGGAATATCGGTGCCCTCGGTCGCGCGGACGGCGGCAGCGACGATCTGCCCGAACAGTCGACGCTTGTAGGGCAGTGCCGCGCCGCCGCCGCGCCGGGTTACCTTCGGCACCGGGCAGCCGAAGTTCATGTCGATGTGATCGGCGAGGTCGTCGTCGACGATCATCTTCGCCGCCGCGTAGGTGGTGTCGGGGTCGACGGTGTACAGCTGCAGCGAACGTGGTGACTCCTGCGGCGCGAACGTCGTCATGTGCATCGTGGATTCATGACGCTCGACGAGAGCGCGGGCGGTCACCATCTCGCAGACATAGAGGCCGCTGACGGTTCCGACGCGTTCCTGCTCGAGTTCCCGGCACAGAATCCGGAATGCGACATTTGTCACACCGGCCATCGGGGCCAGGACGACGGGGCTGGGCAGCGCGAACGGCCCGATCTGTAGTGCTGCAGCAGATCGGGCCGGCGACAACTCGGTTGCGTGAATCAGGAAGCCGCCGATGTCGCGAGGAGGTTCTTCATCGCCTTCTTCTCCGCCATCTTCTTCTCCCGCTCCAGGCGCCGTTCCTTGGCGACCTCGAACTTGACGCAGGTTTCCTCAAGCTCCTCGACCAGCTTGCCGAGGTCGTCGCGCAGCTCGGCGGCCTCGCCGGTGAAGTCTTCGCGCTCGAAGATGCGCCATTTCTTGAGGATCGGCATCACCACGTCGTCGAGGTGGATGCGCGGATCGTAGACGCCGCCGACGGCGATGATCACTGCCTTGCGGCGGAAATCGGGGACCGTGTACCCGGGCATCTTGAAGTTGCGCAGCACCCGGTGCAGCGACTTCATTGCCTGGTTGGGTGCGATATCCAGGCCGGCGCCCGATACGTCCCGATAGAAGATCATGTGCAGGTTCTCGTCGGCGGACACTCGTGCCAGCAGCTGGTCGGCGATCGGCTCGTTGCACGCCTTGCCGGTGTTGCGGTGCGAGACGCGGGTGGCGAGTTCCTGGAACGACACGTACATGACGGAGTCGAAGAGGCTTTCCGCGAACATGTCGCCCTGCTGGTTCTGGCCGGGGCTGAAACCGCGGGTGACCTGCTCGAGCCGTAGCACCTCCAGCTCGACGGGATCGATGGCCCGGGTGACGACGAGGTAGTCGCGCAGCGCGATTCCGTGCCGATTCTCTTCGGCGGTCCACCGGTTCACCCAGAAGCCCCACGGGTCGTCCATGGAGAAGTTCATCGCGATCTCGCGGTGATACGAGGGCAGGTTGTCCTCGGTCAGGAGGTTCTGCACCATTGCCGTCTGCGCGACCTCGGATAGCTTGGACTGTTCGGGATCCCAGTCCTGGCCGCCGAGAGCGTAGAAGTTCTTGCCGTCTGACCATGGGATGTAGTCATGCGGGTTCCAGTCCTTACGCATCTGCATATGACGGTTGATGTTTTGCTCGACAACCGGCGATAGTTCGCGCAAAAGCTGCAGATCGGTCAGGTCTTTCGACATGGCCCCTCCAGATATCTGTGTCCGTTGGTTGCAGTCAATATATCTGTGTACCCCGGTACCATTCAAGTTGCCCCACTCGGCATGTCGGTGAGTGGTGCGGACCGGTGATATGGCAGGTAATATCCGTCCGTCGGGTCGTCCTCTTATACCTGATAATCATGGATATTCTCTGAACTTTTACTGGGAGGTCGGTCAGACGTGAAGAAACTCGTCGTGCTCGGCGCTAGCGCGGTTGGTGCCGCCGGCGCGTCGATTGCTCTGTTCGGCACCGGTATCGCATCTGCTGACAGTTATGCGGGGCAGAGCTACTCCGACGCGTCCTCGGCCGCCGGCAATGCCGGGCAGACCGTGGAGATCGCTTCCCGCGTCGGCACGCTGCCCGATGACCAGTGCACGGTGAGCCGGTCGCAGACTGCGCCGTTCCTGCAGTCGGATTTCGTCACCCACACCTCCGGGACCGTCCAGTTCTACCTGAACTGCACCGGCGCCTACGCGACGGCGACGCAGGCGGGGGCTTCCCTGGCCAGCCCAGAGGGTCGCGCCGCGAAGTCCGCCGCCGACGAGGCTGCCGCTGAGGCCGCCGCGCAGCAGAATGAATCCGATGAGCTGCTGGTCGCCGGCGATGCGCCCGGCGCCACCACACCCGACGTCGCGACGGGTTAGTCCGAAACTCTGCACTGTTGAGCCGGGTCGTCAGGGAATGGCGGCCCGGCTCAACAGCATGTCTACGCAGTAGTCGATGAACTGGTCGCGCGTCGCGGCGAGCCGTCCGCCGAGGTAGGCGGTGAACAGGGCGGTCAACGCCCCGAGCAGGCTGGTCGCCGCCATGTGCTGGGTGACCGGATCGGTGATCTCGGTGATGGTCGGCAGCGTGCGCTGCAGCAGGTCGATGAAGTTCGGCATCCATTCCGCGCCCGAGCGGGTCAGGACGGGCTCCACTTCGGGGGCCAGCAGCAGGACCCGGCCGCGGACCGGATCGTCGACCATGAGTGCGACGAACCCTTCCACCGCCTCGCGCGCGGTCGTCGCCGACATCAGCGTGGCCATCGCCCGCTGGCAGACGTCGTCGTAGGCTGCGCGAACGAATTCGTCTCTGTCGGTGAAACTTTCGTAGAAATAACGTTCGGTCAGGTTGGCTTGCCTGCAGACCGCGCGGACGGTGAGGGCAGGACCACCGGCGCTGCCGAGAAGCTGGACGCCGGCATCGATGAGATCGCCCCGACGACGTGCCTGGCGATCCTCGAGCGGAACACCCGACCAGCGGCCTCGGCGTTGACCGGACGTCACATCACTCCTAGACTCAATTGTTGACAACGTATGTAGTCATTCGTAGTTTACCGATAGGACAGTGCACCGGTGATTCAAGATACGTCTGGCGCATCGCCGCTGGCCAGCGGGGACCCAGCGCTACCGGGTGAGATGCCCGCGCAGGGCTGTCCGATGTCGGCGGCCGGCTACGTCGCGCCACCGCAGCCGCTGGGCCCCGATTCGTTGACCTGGAAGTACTTCGGCGACTGGCGGGGCATGCTGCAGGGCCCGTGGGCCGGGTCGATGCAGAACATGCATCCCCAGCTCGGCGCGGCCGTCGAGGAGCATTCGATCTTCTTCTCCGAGCGCTGGCCGCGGCTGCTGCGGTCGCTGTATCCGATCGGTGGGGTGGTGTTCGACGGTGACCGTGCGCCCGCGACCGGCGCGGAGGTGCGCGACTACCACATCGACATCAAAGGTGTTGACTCCCAAGGCCGCCGGTATCACGCGCTGAATCCTGAGGTGTTCTATTGGGCGCACTCGACGTTCTTCATAGGCACCATGATCGTGGCGGACCGGCTGTGCCTCGGCGGGATCAGCGAGGCGCAGAAACGCCAGCTGTTCGACGAGCACATCGCGTGGTACCGGATGTACGGCATGAGCATGCGATCGGTGCCGGAGACCTGGGAGGACTTCCAGGAGTACTGGCAGCACATGTGCAACGACGTACTGGAGAACAACAAGGCCGCCCGTGATGTGCTCGATCTGGCCGAACTGCCCAAACCCCCGTTCGCCGAGAAGATGCCGGACTGGATGTGGCGGGCACAGCGCACGTTGGTGTCGCGGTTCTTCGTCTGGTTCACCGTCGGCCTCTACGACCCGGCGGTTCGCCGGTTAATGGGCTACTCGTGGTCGGCGCGCGACGAATGGCTCCATCGTCGCTTCGGCACTGTGGTGGGCCTGATTTTCAGCGTGCTGCCCAAGCGGCGCAGAATGCACCCTCGCGCCCGGGCCGGCTGGGATCGCGCCACTGGGCGCTGCCCGGCGGATGCGCCGTTGGTGCACACGCCTGCCCGTAACCTGCCACCGGTCGAACACCGTGACAACGGGATGCACTACAGCCCGTCGGTCTGAAGGTCTCGCGGCGCGTTGACCGAGCACGGTCCGCGCTGCGTGTTCTGATGGGATGACCGTCGGACTGCGGGGTGAGGCAATGGAAGTTGCATGGCTGATCGGACCTCCACTGGCTGTGGCCTACGGGCTGCTCATGCTGCGCGGCGCGACGTTGCTGGCCCGGGCCTGGGAACGTCGACATCCCCACCGCGACGGCAATTGATGCTCGGCGCCTAATGTTTCGCCGCACCGTCCGGCTACGGTAGACCTCATGTTCGTCACCGAACTGCTCGGCGGTCGCTACGAGTTGCGGGGCATCATCGGCCGCGGCGGCATGGCCGAAGTTCACGAGGGCTGGGATACCCACACCGGCCAGATCGTGGCCATCAAGCTTCTCTATCCCGGTTTCGACACCCATCCCGACTACCTACGCCGCTTCTGGGCTGAGGCGCAGTCGGCGTCGGTGCTGCATCATCCGAACATCGTCACCGTCTACGGCAGCGGCGAGCATCGGGGTGCGCCGTTCATCGTCATGGAACGGTTGCCGGGCCGCAGCCTGGCCGAGATGATCGCCCACGGGCCCGTCGCGCCGGATTACGTCCGCAAGATGCTGTCCGATGTCCTGGCCGCGCTCTCCACTGCGCACGCCGCGGGGATCCTGCACCGAGATATCAAGCCGGCCAACATCTTGTTTACCGCCGACGGGACCGCGCAGGTCGCCGATTTCGGCTTGGCGAAGGGGCCGGACACCCACCGCACCGACACCGGTCAGATCATGGGGACGATGGCCTATATGAGCCCGGAGCGTCTCGCCGGCAGGGTCGCGACCGTCGCCGACGATCTCTACGCGGTCGGTGTCGTCGGCTACGAAGCGCTGACGGGTCGGCGCGCCTTCCCCGAGGAGAATCTCGTCGCGTTGGCCAACGCCATCACCTCGAACCCACCCATCCCGGTGTCGATCCTGCGACCCGATATCGATCCGCAGCTGTCGGCGATCGTGGACCGCGCGATGACCCGCGAGGAGCCGGCTCGGTTCGCCAGCGCTGCAGTGATGTGGGCCGAGCTCGCCGATGTCGGCGGTGACCCCGTGACCGGCCCGATACCAGTGTTCCGGCCGCCGCCGGTGGCGCCGGTAGCCGAGCGGCCGGTGCTGCTGATGCCGCCGCCGGAGTTTCGGCAGCGCCGCACCGGACGATTGCTGTTGGTGGTCGGACTTCTGGTGGCGTTGGTG
The DNA here is from genome assembly GCF_025822605.1 of Mycolicibacterium komossense. Lineage (GTDB taxonomy): Bacteria > Actinomycetota > Actinomycetes > Mycobacteriales > Mycobacteriaceae > Mycobacterium > Mycobacterium komossense. The sequence continues at coordinate 116,723 of NZ_JACKTY010000051.1, forward strand.
GTCGGGGCGATCGCCTTCGTGCTCGGCGCGGCCAGTCAGCGGACCCCCAGCGAACCCACTCGGGTGATCACGAACGTCGCGCCGGCTTCGGTGGGTGGCGGTACCTAACCGGCGACGCCGAGCAGGATGTCGGCGAGGTCGGTGGGCCGGGACAGTGCCGGCGAATGGTCGCCGGGCAACTCCACGAGCCGGGCGTCCAGGCGCTCGCGGGCTACCTGCCGGGACCAGGCCGGGTTGACCATCTGATCGCCGGTACACACCACGTAAGTCCGGTCAGTCAGCGGGAACTGTGCCAAGGGGAACGGGCTCGCATAGGGGTTGAGCGCCTGCGGGCGGAGCCGGGCGAAGGCCGCGTGAGCCGCTTCGGCCTCGGCATCACCGAAGATCAGCGCACAGGTCAACTCTTCGTCGATCCAGGTGTTGCGGCGCTGTTCGTCGGGCCGGCTCAAGGCCTGCAGGGACATCCGGTTGAGCATCTCGGGATCGGCGCGCATCTGGTCGCGCAGGCTGCGCCCGATCTCCGGGACCAGCGCGGCCAGATACACCAGGTGGCGCACCGGCCGACGGGCGGCGACGAGCGGGATCGTGTGCCCGCCCAGGGAGTGCCCGACGAGGACGACGTCATCGCCGGCGGATCCATCGTCCAGAGCGGCGCAGACCACGTCGGCATAGTCCTCGAAACTTGCCGCCGGGTCGTCAGAGGGCAGCTCGGGTGCGATCACCTGATGACCGCGCTGCTCGAGCAGCGGGATCAGCCGCTCCCAACACCAGGCTCCGTGCCAGGCGCCGTGTACTAACGCGAATGTGGTCACGCGATGAGCCTGGCACGGCGCATCAGCCGCGGTTCCACTGGTGGCGGTGATGCTCGGGGGTGCCGGGCTGCGGCATGTTGGTCTGGTGGGGGAAGGCGGGGTGCTGGACGGGGTGGCTGATCGAGCTGCTGGGGCCGTAGTTGGTGATGACGGTATCGGCGTGGCTCACCGTGGCGGTGCCGATGGCGACCAGGATGGGGGCGGCGACCAGGGTGGTGCCGGCGAGTGCGCGGCGGATGATGGCGTTCATGATGAATCTCCTTGTGCGAGTTGGCTTTTAAGTCCTTCGGCCGGAGTGTTCCGGCGATGACTCAACTATGTCGCACTCGGGTGCATCGGCCTGTCAGTCAGGTGGCCCCTGCGGCAGATGAACCGGCTGTCCACCGATCGGGGGACAGGGCTTGGGGGTGGGCAGCAGCAGGGTCCCGGGAATGCCCGTTGCGCCCGCCTCGAAGCGACAGGCGTGCGCCTGCGTGGTGCCCCCACTAGGACTCGAACCTAGGACCTGCGGATTAAAAGCCGATAGGCGGGTCCCTATCCCAGACTCTGTGACCCATTCGCGCGATCCAGCAGAGCCCATAAAGTCCCAGATAGCGCTACATTCCAGGCTGAAAGCAGGGCATTTCAGCGGCCGTAATCTCGTCGCCGCTGACAGCTGGATCGCCGCCGCGCTGCTGTCACGCTGCTGTCACGGGGTGCGCGAAAAACGCCTATTTCGGAGTCTTTGGCGGCTTCGGGGCCTTGTATGGACGCGGCTTGGGTGGCAGGCCCGTCTTCGACGCCGTCTTAGGGTTCGAGTAGTACGGGTCTTGCTTTCTCGTGGCCATGAAAGGTCCCTCCCTTGTTGAACACCAGTCGAGCTACGACTGGCATCCGATCCCACTGCCTCCACGGTCCAGGTCGTAGATGTCTGTGCCGATGACGGTAACCGGACCCTGCACATAAGCGGGGCCGTTGCCACTACCGCCGAGGCAATCGACATCACTTGCGATCGGAACGCAGGCCCCCGAGTAGTTCGGATCGCACGAACCCGGCGCTGCGCTGGATACCGGCGCGAAAGCCAATGCAGCAGTGATAAATCCAATTGCCAGAAGCGTTAATTTCCCCACGGTCGCAAAGGGTAGCTACGTCGCTGGCGTCTCGTCTTGGTTTTGGTCTTTGTCTTGTCGCCCCCACCCACCAAACCGCCGGACAACCGGCAAGGCCAGGAGCGCGGGAATCACGACTCCAAACAGGCTTACCCGTACTGTGCCACGGCGTTGACGGCGAGGTCATACCGTGGACACCAGAGCTGGACGGAGTCCCAAACAATGCCTGCCGCGTCGTGGTCGGAAAATCCCTGGTTGTTCAAATAGCGTCCGATCGCTCTCAGAGACTCCACCGTCACGCCCGCCCTGTCCAACCTGTCACACACCACGGACGGACCTTGCTCGTACACATAATCGTCCACCTCGTCAGCGTGAGCTGGGACAGCCAGCCCGACGGAAATAGAGCTGATTAAGGCCACCACAGGTGCCCAAATCGTGCGTCGCATAACACTCCCTCCCCGCCAGCAATGCACTTGCTGTGAGCAAACTGTAAGCGACCCCATATTGGAAAGCCGACAGTCTGGCAAAGGGCGGCCCCGTGCGACTAGATCCGTCGGTCTCTGCTTAACTGCACGATTCGGTCCGGCCGGTCATCTAATGTGGCTTCGCGGCCCTTGTACCGCCCGCCAAAACTTGGAGGCGCATTTTCGAGGCCTTTGGGTGTTAGCCCGTATCCCCAAGACAGCTCACTGGCTTCGCCGTCCAGCTCATCCATATCAAGAGGCCGTGGCAGATCGGGCTCACTCCGGCCAGAGATATTCGCACCAGAACGTCTGCTACCCATTGGCAGCCACCGCCTCAGCGTTCGGTACGGCATTGGAAGGCGAGCCGGCAAGGGCTGCCTGCGCTTTCGCAATCGCCACCAACACTTCAGACAGGTTCTCCGCTAGCCACCGGGAAGGGTCCATCGTCGCGGCCCTAGACGCCGAGAATCGTAGGCGCGGTATAGGTCCCGGAATCGGTAATCTGAGTGACCACAGCGGCACCGCGATGACGCGTACCGACACCGAAGCTACGACTGAAAAACGACTCCGTCAGAGGATAAGTCGCTGTGCTGCCGGGGATTTGACGTAGCCCCTGGTAAACCCTGTTCGAATGCTGGCGCACTCCAACAACATTCGAGGCCGCGCCCGGGCCGGCAGTAGCTACCACGGCAAACCAGTGCTCGGGCATGAAATTCGACTCGACAATGTTCAAGGGGCCGTACTTGCCCACTGACGGTAGGCCGAACACAGTTCCGGGCGGTTGAGCGCCCACCAGTTGGCCACCGTCGGCGATAATGAACGCAGGTTGATTGACCGCCCTGATGAAGTCCCATTTTGCCACCTGGCTGTTTTCATTAGCAACGTTAGCGCGGAAGCTCTGGATGATCTCCGACTCGGTCGGATGCACAAGGCACACAAGCTCTTCGGGACTGTCCACTAGTGCGTAACCGTGTTCGCGAATCTTGGTGACCGTAGTCTCGAGGTCGGCGCTGTCGATGGTGTCGTTGCCGCTGGCCAAGTAGTGCGTGTGCGTGCGGTCGAACGTTTTTCCGAGAACCGGAGGCGGTGTCATACCGTCCGTACCGTTCCAGAGCCCGTAACAAGTGTGACCAGAGTCGTTGATCTCAGGAGCGGGTGAAAGCAGGCGGTTTAGGACCCGCCGGGTCACGGTGGTGTTGTCACCGCGCATCGCTTCATCAAGAACAGCACGCACCTGACGAGCATCGGCATCCCTGAGGAAGCGCCAGCTGAAGCGGGCCGCACGATCGTAATCGTCGAAAGTGTAACCAAGCAAAAGGTATTCGCTCGGCGGACCCATGCTCTCCGGGAGCCCGTGCTCGGATGCGCGCTCATACTCACTCTCGACCAACGCCTGTGGAATGGCGTCTGCCGCTGAGGTGTGCCAGTAGGAAAGCAAGTCGACAATGGCGCTCCGGTGCTTGTTCCACTCGCCGAGCGCGGTCTGCATTTCAAGCCAAATTGAATTCAAATCAACTTGGTCTGCAGTCTGGGTCACGCGTGGTACGAGATCGCCCTCGCTGAAAATGCCACCCTGAATCTGCTCGGCACCGAAAGGCGGATTGTCCCAAAGAGCCTGCAGAGCATCATATTCGGGCCGGGTCTTGGTGTAGATGTTCGTCATGTCGTCTCCGCAATAGGTTCCTGTTGGGACCGTCGAACCCTGCGGGTTGCTGAGATGAAAGGATGACCAACCCGCAGGGCAACGGCGGTGCTGGCTGCGCCCGTCTCGCTATTGAGACATCGGCCAGGTGACCTCAGGACGTCTTACACGCCGAAGCGATGCCCGTGAGCTTCAATCATACCCCGCGCGGCGATGCCCCGAGTTGCGCTGTGTGGCAGGGATTTTCGCTGCCCGGAGCGGCGACAAGCGGCGCGGCGCGGCGTATCATGAAGTGGGCCAACGAGAGAAGGTCCGACATGACACGCACAGCACTGTCTTTGGCTGACCGTGAATACTTTGGCTACGAAGACGCGGCCGCATATCTGCGCAGCAAGGGACTCGACGACGTCAGCAAGCACACGATCGACACCCATTACCGACGCACCAAGAAGCTTCCTGGCGAGCCGAAGCGAGTCGGACGGAAAGTGTTCTGGCACAGGAGTCAGCTCGACGCGTTGATCGAGGCCTTGTGACATGAGAATTGTGAGTGTCACGTATCACGAGGATGGCCGTCGATTCGTCGGTGTGGTCTGCAGCCAATGCCCATTCACCCACCAAATGATTTGGCCTGCCGGAGCGACGACTCTGAGCGATGAAGTCGAATGCGGAACCTTTGCAGTGGTGCACATCCCGGTGTGGGCTCGCAATCCGCGCCGTGATAGACGGAGGCACAGGTTCGACCCTGCACAGTCCGATCAGATTTCAGCCGGCCAGGGCCGTGACGACAACGCATCCGATACCCCGTACGAACGCAACTGGATCGAATAACAGAGGAGAAGATTGTGATTGAACTGGACGACACCTGGCGCAGGATCTACGACGCCAACACCGCTGCCGGTATCGCCACCGACTGGACTCTGGCGGAACGGGACCAGATGGAAGCCTTAGCGGCCGATATGGATAGGGAACTGCAGCGTTACCCCGTGATTCATGCTTGGCCGACCGCCAACGGATCGCAGCTGCAGTTTTGGTGCACGTTCTGCAAGGACCACCACAGCCATGGGCGCCATGGTGTCCCGCCAGAAGACAGGCTCGGTAGCCCCGGCAGCCTACTGAGTGAGCGCAAATGGTCCGAGTACCTGCAGATGATCGACTCCTGCACCTTCAACGGACGCGGCATCTGTTCCTGTCCGCCTGGCAACGGAGACGGCCATCGGGGAACGCACTGCGGGAATCGAAGCGGTGCCTACTACCAGCACGGCTACATCCTGCATGAGGTCCGACCTGATGACTCCCGGGCAATTCGCAAACCCACGCGCGCTGGCGGCAGCACGCGATAGGCGGACTTTCAGCGAGTTGGAAAACCATTCACGGGTTGGCTCACTTAGCCCGCCAGCTACCGCACCCGTTTGTCATGAAGACGAGCCGGTGGTCGTCGTCGATCTCCCCGGTGAAGGAATTGACATCGCCATCGGGTTGGATACTTACCGACACGTTCTCGCCAGGGGCTCCTGCGCCGCTGTCGAGAATCAAGCCCTCACGGTAGCGGGCCACTGACCGGATTGACCACTGACAGTTGCCCGTTGCGGTCGCCTCATAGACACCCCAATTCTTGCCGTCGACGCCGCCGAGGTTGAAGGTGCCGTTGCCCGCCATGTCGGACGGGCCGTCGGGATCTGACGGTGGTGCCGCGCTGACCGACCCGGCTGAACCGGAGCTGTTCGTGGGCTTCTCATCGGTGGTCACGATCAAGACGGTGACGCAGGCCCCCACCACGAAGAATGCGCCGATCAGTACAACCAGACAACCGATACCCCGTTTCACCATTCCCGTGGTCCAAATTGAGCCGTCACATGGCCCTCCAATTTCTGATCCGACGTTCGATGAAGCCCCGTCCCCGTCGCACGCGCTGAAAGGTCGGCGGGAGTTTCAGAGGCCAGACGAATTATCCTAAATTGGGATATATCTGTTGGCAAGGTGCGCTGGTCCGGTGGAGAAGTCCCTCTACTCGGAGCAGTACCAACAGCTTTGTGCACTTCTGCGGGATTTTCGCCGCGAAGCGAAGCTGACCCAGGTGGAAGTCGCCCACCGACTTGACGTCCCACAGTCGTTCGTCAGTAAGTACGAGTCGGGTGAACGCAGACTGGACGTGATTGAGCTTCGTCACGTGGCGGAGGCAATTGGCACCACCTTGGAGAATGTGGTCTCCCGCCTGATTTGAGCGCTGTCCTAGATTTGCGACAGGCCATACGTATTGGTTTCCCGCGCCGGGTTGGCGCTTTCGCCCTTTGGGCTCCGCCGTTGCGTTGGAGCGGTGCATAAGACGAAAGATGCTCTACGGCCCCGGAACTGGGCGGGCATTGGTGGAGGAATCTCCCAAAAACGTCGCCCCGGCAAGCGCTGAATCAACCCCATCTGTCACTGCATCTGCTGTATTGCATTGAGGGGCAATACGTTACGGGCTCACAGTGCAGACAGGCACCGCCTGATCCGGCAAAATCAGGATATGCGCCGGACAACCGGCGGTGCTCTCCAAAGCAGAAGGGGCAGTTGCGAGATGCCTGTTTTGATTTCCGACAAGCAATTCTACGATTCGGCCGAAGCGGTCCTTGTTGCCCGCGAGCTGGGCCATGTCGACGTGTGCTCAAGCACTGTCAAGAAGGCGGCCTACTACGGCGACAAGCCGTTGAAGCGCACCAAGATTGGCGGACGCGTGTTCTTCACCCGCGAAGACATCGAGACGTGGTTGGGCGGGAGAATCCAGCGACTCGCATAGCGAACACACGCGAACATTGAAGACTCAGGAGCTGCAGTGAACTAGCCGTTCGCGAGCAGTGAGTGCAGGGCGATGAGAGCCCGACCAGATACACAACGTGACCCGCCCAATTTGTGAGGGAGAACGGGTCACATCGCGAGAACGAAAGTGACTGCAATGTTAGCAGATTCGACCCCAGTGCGCTGGGTGAAGCCGTGAAAAGCACTGGGAAGTACCGGGATTGGTGGGATGACGACGATCTCGTCGCTCTCCACAGCGACGACACAGACCCCTACGCCGCCTTCGAGATTGACTCGGTTGGTGACGGCGATTCGCAAGAAGACGAAACCGATCCGTACGCCCAATTCTTCATCGAAGAAACCCAATTTGCTTCGGAGCCAGCGAACTCAGCCAATCCAGACACCGGAACGACATCCGCTCAAGCCTCAGCAACGCCGGTAAGCGGACCCACCGGCCAGCTTTGGCCAGAGCCGGCAAACCCCCGACAGGTCGCGCTTCGAGTGCTCGCCACCACCGAGGACGAAGGTGCACCCCTGCGGTACTGGAAGACATTATGGTTTCGCTGGCTCGGCACCCACTACCAACGGCTGTCAACTGAAGACGTCCGCGACCATTTGTACGACACGCTCGCCGATGCCCTGTACACAGATTCGCGCGGAGCACCGCAACCGTGGAAGCCGACAGAACCAAAACTGAACCTGGTCATCGATGCAATGCGGGGACTGGCGAAAGTTCCAGAAGCTACTCAGCCCCCGTGCTGGATCAACGGTAGGCAGGACGACCTCGGCGCGGTGATCCCATGCGCTAACGGCTTGCTGCGTATCTGCGACCGGAAGCTGATGGCTTTCACTGACACCTATTTCAACCTGTTCGCAGTGCCGTACAGATTCGATGCAGACGCCGAATGCCCACGTTGGCGGCGTTTCCTGACAGAGGTGTTCGACGAAGACATCGAATCGATACAGCTACTCCAAGACTGGTTCTACTACGTCCTGACGGGCCGCACCGACCTTCACAAAATGCTGCTTTGGATCGGACCGAAGCGCGGCGGCAAAGGCACGGTCGCCCGAATCCTCAAAGCACTGATCGGACCCGACGCCTACGCCGGACTGTCAGCCGAATCAGTGGGACGGCAGTTCGGACTCCAAGGTGTCATCCACAAATCGCTGGGCGTGTTTCCTGACGAGGACCAGGTCGACCGCACCAGCGGGAAGCGCCTGGTGTCCTTCATCAAGACCGTCACGGGTGAAGACGACGTGGTTGTAGACATCAAACTGAAGGAACCGTGGAACGGTCGCTTGCCAATCCGGTTCATGTACCAGAGCAACCAGATGCCGGTGTTGCCCGACCCCAGCGGTGCGGTGCTCTCACGGCTCCTGGTGATGCAGACGAGAAGTTCGTTTCTCGGAAAGGAGGACTCGGGACTGGAACAGGCTCTCACCAAAGAACTCCCAGGCATTCTCAACTGGGCGCTGGATGCGCAGTTGGCGCACCATGGTCGGTTTGTTCAACCGTCCAGCAGCGCCGATCTGCTCGTGGAGGTCGACACCAACTCCAACCCCGTGCGTGAGTTCCTTTTGGAACGAACGAAATTTGGACCAGATGAAATGGTGCCGACAAAACGGCTGTTCGACGAGTTCGACTTCTGGCGGCAAGCTAACCGGTTGACCAGCCACGGCGACAGTCGGTGGTTCGGTCGTTCTCTGCGCCCCGCCATGCTGGATCTTGCGCCACAGTTCTTCGGTCGCAAGCAGCACGACAGCGAACCGGGACGGCCTTGGTACTACCACGGCGTCGGTCTGCTTCCTGCGATCGACAGCACCCAGAAAAGACGTGCGCTCCATTCTGTGCACCCGCTGCCACCAAACACGGACAAGGCGGAAGAAAGTGGAAGTTGAGACAACTCATCGGCACCGGCATCCCGGAGCGGCTGCGCCCTCCATCAACGCCCTTCATCGCCACCTGCGGAAATGCCATTCACGAAGGGGACCCCAACGCCCTGACCAGGGCAAACCTCCATACCTTCATGACCTCCATGAAGATCCAACTTTCCGCCCATATGCGCAACTTGGACACCGCCAGCGGATGTGCTCTGCCCGCGCGAACAGACAGACCCACCAAAACATCGACTTCATAGAGGTCATAGAGGGAAGGCCCCAAAAAGGCACCCTGACCTCGAAAAACGTGCCCTCCATGAAGCCGACACTTCACAGAGGATTCACGGAGGGTCATGAAGGCCCCCGCCCATCACCGACACCCACTGCACAGCACTGGTCCACATCGACTACAGCGCAGCAACTTTCGAGGAGTGCAAGCACATGAGCAACGACGACAACGTGATTGACGCAGAGGTAATCGAGATCGTCGACAACCTGCCAGCAGTGGCGCAGACCTATCAACATTCCGAACCGATCAGCAAGTGGAGCGAACAGTGGTGGAGTCTGGCCTCTCCCGAAGTGCAAGCCAACAGATGCCGAGCACACAAGAAAACCGGCGAACGGTGTAGGAACGCAGCCATTTCCGGCGCGACAGTGTGCAGATTCCATGGCGGGGCTGCCAAGCATGTCCGAGCAGCTGCCCGAGCACGTCTGGACAACGCTGCCGATCTGATGGCCAAGCAACTGCTGAACGTGGCGCTGTCTGCGGACTCAGAATCGGTGAAGCTGGCTGCAATCCGTGACGCCCTGGACCGCACAATCGGCAAGGCTCCCACTGTGGTCGAGGTCGGCCCGGCAAAGCCCTTTGAGGAAGTGTTCGACATCATCGGAGGTTCAGCCGGCGACTATCTAGACGAGTCCTCTAGCGCGTTTTTCTCTTCCGCGCAAAGCGCGCCACCCAACCCAACCACCGACCAACGGGAGGAATGGGATCAGGCCAGAGCGCGGGAATACTCCGATAAAGGGGATTTGAGGGATTCTCCGAATATCGATGGTAGATATGGCGATTCGGCGTACTCGTCAGCGGGCTCCGCCTCCAGCGAGGATGACCGGGCCTCATCGGCTCGACGGCGTGATCCCGACCGCGACAGCGTGCATGGGGCAGGCGGGCGGCACATCACAGGCGAGGCCGCGATGAGGGCGGCGAACATGGTCAACCAGATGAACCAGGACCAGCCGCCACCGATGCGCCAGCTGGAGAGCCCACACAAGCGCTACCCCCGGCGATAGAGCAGAGAAACCCCAGCTAGACGGTTTGTAGCTACCGTTGTATCAGGTCGGCTATAAGTAGTCGGTGAGGTCGATGTCGCCCGACACGACCCACTCAGAACACCAGAGGAACAGCGCAGTGAACACAGCAACAAGGCCGAAAGCCGTAGGCTACATACGAGTTTCGACCAACAGGCAAGCGGAGAACGGATACGGCCTAGAGGCGCAGTCGGAACAGATTCGGGGATATTGCCGAGCTCAAGGTCTTGAGCTCGTCGCGCTGATTCCCGACGTGATGAGCGGCAAGCGCACCGATAAGTTGTACGGACGCATCGCCGCAATCACTGCGATCCGCACGGGCATGGCGAATGTGTTGGTAGTCAACACTCTTGACCGCTCCAGTCGCAGCATGGCCGACGGGGCGAAGCTGGTTGCCGACGCGAAGGTCGAAGGATGGCGCATCGTCGGCCTTGACGGAACCGATAGCGAGACAGTGTCGCAACTGACCGCACACGCCAGACTCCTTGTCGCCGAGGAAGAGCGAGAGCTCATCTCCAAGCGCACCAAGCAAGGGCTGATCAGGGCGCGGCAGGCCGGAAAGCAGCTCGGCAAGCCCTCGACCATCGACCGCGACACGGTGCGGCGAATCTTGAAGCAACGCAACGCTGGCTGCGGAACCAAGGCTATTGCGAAGTCTCTCACCGAGTCTGGAGTACCGGCCCCCAAGGGTGGAGCGTGGAGCTACAGCACCGTGCGTCGTGTCCTGGACCGCGAGGGGATGGCCTAAATGGCATACATCCGTGTTCGCGACACCAAAGCTAGAGCCAAAGGTCGGCCGGTGCGCAGCTACGTGGTGTGCTGGCGGGAGCCGGTGCGAGACGAATTCGGTGCCGTGGTGTCAGGCAAGACCATCCAACGGACCGAGACCTTCGACACCGAGAAGGCAGCCAAGGCCCGTCTGTTGGAGGTGGAGACCGGTCTTGCTGGTGCAAAGGGCATCGACCCCTCTTCGGCCAAGGCGAAGGCCAATCGGCCACTAGGGGAGTACGCCCGGCAATATCTGGACTCGCTGGTCGGACAGATGGAGCCAAACACAATCGAAGGCTACGAGAAGCTGTACCGGACCCACATCGCGCCCGAGTTTGGTAGCAAGCCAGTCGCGGCGATCACGGCGGCGGACGTGGACAGGTTCCGAGCAAGCCTGTTCGCCCCACACCAGCGCCGCAGCTTTGTCACCCGTGGCACTGCCAACACAACCCCCGGCCCCTGCGCGGTCACCCGGTCCCCGAAGACCGTCAAGCACATCGTCGGAACACTCAAACGCATCCTGGACGTGGCTGTGCGAGACGGTGCGGTGTCGTCCAACCCCGTGCTTCCTGGCCCCCGACGGACCACGAAACGACGGTCCACGGCGGCAGGGTCCACCCCGTTTGCGCACCATCCGCTCACCGCCAACCAAATAGCGTCGGTAGTCGACTGGATCGCCCGCGAGAAGGGCAACCAGGTCTACGCCCTGGCGGTGCTGTTCTCCGCCCACACGGGTGTTCGTGCAGCCGAGCTCCAGGGCCTCCAAGTTCAGGACGTCACGCTGTCGGACATACCGGGAACCGTCGGCAGCATCCGTGTACAGAGGACCATGAAGCGCTCGCGTACCGAAGGTGCACCCGATGACGCACCCCTGCAATGGATCGAAGGAACGCCGAAATCCGACGCCAGCACCAACCGCGTAGTGCCTCTAGCGTCCTGGCTTGCCGACGAGTTGCGCGACTACCTGACAACGGTTCACCCGTTCGCCCGCAAGTTTCCGCACGCACCGCTGTTTCCTGGTCGACGCAGTCGCAACGCGTTCGATTGGGCCAAGCCCGTGGTGGCCGACAACGTCTACGACAACTACCTTCGCCCCGCCTGCAAGGCATTGGGCCTGGGGTCGGTCCGCTGGCACGATTTGCGTCATTCGATGGCCACCATGAACCTGAGCGCGGGGGAGCACTACATGCAGGTCAGCAAGTGGCTAGGGCACTCCAGCTTCGTCCTGACGTTATCCACGTACGCCGATTACATCCGAGAGGACGAACAGGTGGCGCCGAAGGTCGGACGGGGTGTGCCGCAAGCAGCCAAAGCCAGGGCCATTCCGCTCCGGACGCTGACCGGATGACTCAATCGCCGATTCGCTCGTTGATTGCCTCGGCAGTGAGCGGCTCGAATTCAATGTCGACCTTTGATCGGTATTCGCCAATGAGGTCTCGGCCGTCGGCGGCGGTGATGTACTCGGCCGCCTTTGCCGAGTTGAGCGGTTTCTTGTCCGGATTTTGCTTCTTGATGGCTTCCTTCGATGGCTTGACTCGACGACCCTTTTCGTTGAATGTCGTTTGCTCGTCTTGGATCGCCTGGGTCGAGTAGAGGTTGTAAAACTGGTCGGGGTACATCAACGTCCATTTCGAGACCCAGGGCTGCGGAACAAGAAGCAGCTGCTTGTTAGTCGCAAACGGAAGTGTGATGGTGCGACCTTGCCATTGGCCTTCGTCAGGCACCCAAACGTCGCTCTCTGCCGTTTGAGCGCCTGCTTTGAGCGCGGGGTAGGCCGTCATCATGTCCGTCGTGAATTTCGCCAGAACGTCGAAAATGATGCGGGTGGTCATGTCTGAGATGCGGTCATTGCCGACGAACTTTAGGCACAACCGAGTGTCTTCCAAACGGCGGATAGCGGCGTCCTGGCATGCCGGGTTGACTCGCAACTCTTGCCAAAACTCTTCGGCCAGTTTGTCGCCAAACGCACGCCCACGCGGCTCGCCCACTGACATGCCCAGGCGCGTCTCGTTCGGTTCATGTAGGTGGCGAAGCAGTTCGCGTCCGATGGCGTGCTCTTGGGGGGTGTTGCTGCGCGCCGCTGCAACTACGCGCTCAAACAGAGTCGTCAAGCGGTTGTTCGCAGCCGCCCCTAGCGGCGATTGGTCGTTTCGAATGGCGCTCGGGTCTAAGTAGATGTCGTTGTCCCGGTCAACATGCACGTCCACGAATGGGACATCGCTGTTGATCCCGAAGTACTCGGTTACCCGTGCCATGTTTGCCCCCTCAGGCGTTGGGAGCCATTATGCCACGTCCGAATGACATATTTGTAAGTTTTCCTTTGCACCAAATTCGCGGGCTTATCTGTCCTCCGGCTTCGGCGGTTTGGTTGGCAGCTCCACGATGTGATCCGCGCTGCGGCCGAGCACGTTCTTCAGCGGCTTGTTGTCCGGCCCGTAGATCGTGACGTGCTGCGCGCTGGCCTTCTCGTTTTTCGTGAAACGCTTCACCAACCACCTCTTGGTGCCCTCGTAAATGTCTGTGGCCATAGCGAGAGCACGGGCGTCGTGACGCCACCGAGAACGTAGATGCCTACGGTCTCTAGCGAGTTCTGTACCGAGAACTGGCCGGGGTCTGGCAGCTGCAGGGTGACCACGTGACCGTCGTCGGTGAGCTCTTGCACCAAGTCGTTGATGTCCTGCAGTGTGCGTGGATCGACCAGTACCCGCAGAGAGGGCCGGATCACCACGGTCGTCGCGTCGATAGCAGGCTCCATACGCGGACATTAGCGCGTGGGTGGGACGGCGCGTCCATACCGCGTGACCAGTGGGGATGTGCCGCGCTGCTGCCGCGCTGCTGTCACGGGTGCGGCGAACGGGCCGCGGCACTGGGCCGCAGTAGTGGACGAAAGTGCGTTGAACTGGACGTCTGCGTGGTGCCCCCACTAGGACTCGAACCTAGGACCTGCGGATTAGCAGACCGTCAGAATCGCCTTTCTCGTCCGTAGGATGCGACGAGGCGGCGGCATGATCACCCCCACCCGGTACGAGATCTGCTGCGACGCCTGGGACTGCAAGCCTGATCTGTGGTCCCCATGGTCGCGGCCCCTCGTGGTCGAGGCGCGCTCGCTGCGCGAGGCGGCGACGAAGGCGCGAAAGGCAGGCTGGCGGACCTGCTCGCCGACCAAAACCCGCTATTGGTGGTGCCCGCGCCACGCGGCAGCGGCGGAGTCCGCGAAGCAACGGGTGAGTATCGGGAGTGTCACGGTTGCGCCATCCGCTGGTGAGACTGCTGTGGGTCGGCTGTGATTCGCAACATGACAACTGAGACCTTGGCGGTCGCGGACTGGGAAGTTTGGCAAACAGCGCAGCGGCTATCACGTAAAACGATTGATGAGCGTCTGCGCGTGATCCGCCAGCTTCACGCTGAAACCGAGCAGCAACCGATCCGTATCGACGCGGCCGGAATCGTCCGGTGGGTCGCCGACCATGACGACGACTGGTCAGACTCGACAGCCTGCACGTATACCAGCTACCTCTCAGCATGGTTCAAATGGCTGCAGCTGACTGACCGACGAATCGACAATCCGATGGTGAAGGTCGGCACCCCACGCGCCCCCGACCGTGAACCACGGCCGACGTCCGATGCCGATGTGGCGAAGCTGCTGAAAACCCGCATGTGGACCTCGACCCGCCGGATGATCCTGATCGCCCTGTTGGCCGGACTCCGGGTCCATGAGATCGCCAAGATCCGCGGTGAAGACGTCGATCTGGGGTCGCGGCTGCTGTGGGTGAGAGGCAAAGGTAAGCGCCTTAAATCAGTGCCGCTCCACCCGCTGCTGGTCGAGCTGGCTTCCGAGATGCCCGCCGCCGGCTGGTGGTTCCCGATGCGCGGACACGAGGGGGAGCACGTCCTGGCGAAATCGGTCTCCGACATCATCGGCCGCACGATGCGCCGGGCCGGGGTCCGTGGAACTCCGCACTGCCTGCGCCACTGGTACGCGAGCACCATGCTCGCCAACGGGGTTGATATCCGCGTGGTGCAGGAGCTGCTGCGGCACAAGTCGCTGGCCACCACGCAGATTTACACCAAGGTCCCCGATGGCCACCGGCACGAGGCGATTGCGACACTGGATGTGTGGCGCGCTCTTCGGTCTCCGTCGCAGGCCGTCGCGCTTCAGCCTGCCGCGTAGCAGGCAAACTCAGCGCCAGTCCGCGCCTGGCGGCATGTTCGGCCCGGATGATCGGCGTTCCATCCATCTGTCGATGGTTTCTGGCAACCAGCCTTTGACGCGGCCGATCATGGCGTCAGGCTGCGGCATTCGGCCTGGAATGCCGGAGTAGGACTTGACCGTATTGGGGGATAGGCCGGTGCGCGCGGCGACTTCGTTGACGCCTAAGTACCGGACCACCACCATTTCGCTGACCGTAGGAATACCAAGGGATGTATCCCTTCGGGGACACCCGAGACGGTGGTCTTGCTCATGAATGCACGATTGGCGATTGTGCCCGGCGTCGGCAGTGCGTTGGCGCGGCAACACGGGGCGTTGCACACTGGCAATATGCCGCGACCTGAGCGCAATGGAACCTGCGAGATCTGCGATGGCAAGGTGCGGTATTACCCTCCCGTGGAGCAGATCGTCACCGCCGATCCCAACGCCGTCGACAGCTTCCCGCCCAACGTGCCCGCCGGGAAGTGGGCCCACCTGGACCGGGCCGACTGGATCGACAACCCGCACGAGCCGGCGCCGACAAAGGAATCGATCGCGGCCGCGCAAGCCGTAGACGCATAGCTCCGCGCTCGTTTACTCTCTCCCCGCATGGGGAGGATCGTCGCGGTGCTGGTCGTCGCCGTCATGCTGGCAGGGTGTGGATCGACGCAACGGAGCGAGATGCCGACGAGTCTCGCACCGCATTCAGAACCGCCGGAGACGTCGATCGCGGCAGCACCACCGCCGCCCGCCGCGGCGCCATGCTCGCAAGCGCCGGCCGGGTTCGTCGACCTGATCAACAAATCATTCACCGGCGGCGAAACGCTCGGTAACGCGCAATCCGTCACCGGCCCGAAAGACATGGTTTACGTCGGCGGCAACATCCTGCACGGCAGTGAGCTCATCTCATCCGGCGATGTCTGGCTCGCTCAGCACGGCGCCCTGTACGCCTTATCGTCGGATGCGCGAAAGCGGACCCTGCTGCCGGATGGCCGTGATCTCGCATCAGCTGGCGACCAGTACGGATCAGCGCTGGTTGACTGCGTCGCCCGCTGACTTCTCAGCCGAAGGTGGTGAGCTGGGCGTAACCGTCACCGCCTGCGTCGCCCGCGCCGGAGGGGTTTCCGTTCAGCGACGCGCCGCCGCCACCGCCGCCGCCGCCCGGGGTTGCGCCCTTGCCGCCTTTACCGCCCGCTCCGGTGATCGAGCTACCACCGCCGGCACCGCCGGCACCGAAGAATCCGAGGGATGACGCCCCGGCAGCACCGGTGCCGCCGCCCGCGGTTCCCGCATTGGCAGCGCCGGTAGCGGTCGATCCGCCCGCGCCGCCAGCTGTCGCGGCAGGCGTGGCAGCGATACCGCCGCCGGAACCACCACCGGAGTTCGCGCCACTGCCGCCGCTACTGCCCGCCGCGCCTGTCGCCGAACTCGCAGCGCCGGAGCCGACCGCCGTGGTGCCGCCCGCCCCGGCAGACCCAGCGGTGCCGGCAACACCGGCGCCGCCACCGGTCCCGCCCGTGCCGCGGTTGGCCTGAAACAGGATGGGAGACCCAACAGACGTCCCGCCCGAGCCCGGTGATCCGGCCGCGCCAGCGGTGCTGTCCACGGTCTGCGCGGCACCTCCGGCTCCGCCGGTGCCGACTGTGACCGGCATAGAGCTCGGTAGGGATAGCGTGGGAACCAGGATGCGCGTGATGCCACCCGCCCCGCCGCTGCCGCCGCCGCACGCCACAGTCCCCGAAGGCTCACGCGCGCCGGCGCCGCCGCCGCCGGCCGGGCCGTACAGCAGAATCTCAGTCATCGTCGTCGCGGTAGCCCAAGTTGGGCGCAGCCACGTACCGGACGCCGTAAACGCTTGCACGTCAGCCTTATGGGCGTGGGTTGCCGCCTCTTGGCCGAGGTCATACACACCGTCGTCGAGGTGCTGCAACCGGGCGGCGGAGACCGGCGTCCCGCCCACCTGATCATTGGCCCAGGTCTGTTTCGTGTACGGCGTGTATGCCATTTCGGGGCTGCCCTTCGCTTAGATGTGCGGGTAAATGTCGAGAGACGGGTAAACGACCGCGCCGGGGAACATGTCGGCGACCGGGTGCTCGGACGCGGGGAACCGGCCGTGGGACGGGTAGACGGTCGCGCCCGGGTAGACCACGGGATCCGGCGTGCGCGGCCAGCCGATGATGGGCCGCGGCGGGATCGGCAGCGGGTACTCAATCCGCGACGACAAGTCCGCCAGCCCAAATTCGAGGTTGGCGTGGTAGAGCGCGTCGACGGTGTGTGTGTTGTCCATATAGATGCCGGATTTCACGTAAGCAAGGTAGGGCAACCCCTCGTTGTAGTAGCCCACGGCGGTGTCGACGTTGACGACCTGCTCGCCGTTGATCCACATGTTGATGTGCCCGAACTGTCCGAGCGTGACCTGCGTGACGAACCGCGTGACTGCCCAACTGGCCGGCGCGGGCACCGAGTAATGGCCGATGCCGCCGGACGGGCTTCGCGTTCCGACGTTGAGGGTGCCGCCGTCGAGGAACACTGCGAACGGTGGCGGGGCGATCGCCGAGCCGGGGTGTTGGTGCCACTGGTGAATGATGCTGGTACCGGGAGCGTCGAACCCGGCGCGCTTGTCGGTGATGATCGTTGCCCAGGATGCCCAGACTGTGTTTCCTGCAACGTAATAGACGTCGCTATCGCGTATTTGGCCGAACTCGATGCGGCGGCGGCCATTCTTGCGGTCGGACGCGGGCCGATCCCGGTTGTGGTGACACTCGAAATAGAACAGGCCCGGCGCGGGAATGTCGAACAGCGTCGGCATCGGGAACTCGTACGTTTCCGGCCGGGGGGCCGGGGAATCGAGCGCCATCTGCTCGCCGCTGACGACTATGCGGAAATCATTCGCCGTGGCCCAGTCCACGGTGAGCCGCGATGCGTCGATGATCTGGCCGCGCGCCAGCAGCCGTCGCCAGCGGGCGTGCGCGGGATCGGTCAACACCGACTCTGGAAATGCGTACCGGTTGTCGGAGAGCCGCATTCCGCGCAGCACGGCGTAGTCGACTTGGTCTTTCCAGACCATGCGGGCGTATTGCTCCGCGGTCAGAACGATCATGTGTCATGCCACCCCGAGCGCCGTCATGTAATCGAACTCGGCGCGATAAAACAGTGCTGTTTCAGCGGCGCTCATGCCGGCACCGTAGGCGCACAGGGCGATCGTCGCGTTGCTGAATCCGGTAGTGCCGCTGGACGTTAACAGCTTCAACGGAAGCGCATTGTTAGGTGCGCCCGTGTCGGGAACGGCCGTGGTGTCGGAGCCGATCTGGCCGCCTTCCTTGTACAGGAACGACTGGTCGGCAGCGACCTGTGTCATCGTGTAGAGGCCGGGCCGCGACGTTGCTCCGATCGGGGTGTTCACGATGCCCGGCTTCGCTGTATGCCAGTCCACGCTGCTTGCGCGGATGCCGAACGCAGCACTCCATCCCGCTGTCCACCACAGATCCCAGCCGCCGGCCGTTCCGGGGGTCACCAGCCGCATGGACACGGCTTGGTTGGCGATCTGAGTGTGGACGGTCTCCGCCGACGAGTTGGTCAGGTGTGCTCCGACGCCATCGCCTGTAAACCCGATGTCGGGGGTGAAGATGGGGCTGTTGATGGCGAGCATGTTCGCGGTGTCGCGACGCCAGTTCAGCAGCCCTGCCTGCATGGTGTGGGCCGCAAGCACATTGAGCGCGTCGAGCCGGTCCCACAGGTCGTAATCCTTCAGCGTTTTGATGAACGAGTCGATCGCCTTGCGGCGGTCGAAGTCCGGCCGCACCGTCATCCGATCGAACACATAGACGGTCTCATCGGCGTAGTTGCCGACGATCAGTGTCACCGCGTCACCGACGATGTCCGCGAAGGGGATCGCCTTGCCGGTCCCGACTGGCACGCCGCCGGCAGTGAAGTGGAGCAGGCCGTTGTCGTCGAAATTCCAGTCATCCGGAATGAGTCGCACCACCAGGTCGTCGCTGACTGTGGGCGGTGTGTCGATCCGTTCGACGGTCGACAGGTCGACGGTGAACGGAGCGTACTGATCGGTGACCTTGACGCCGGGGAGAGTTCCGCCCGAGACGTTGACCTGCGTGGGAGTTAAAGGTGAAGGGTTGCCCGCGGCCAGGGGACCGGTGAAGGTGACCATGTAGGTCTGGTTTCCAGCACCGTCAGATACCGGGTTTGAGACGGTTACGTTGTTGCCGATCGCGGCGATTCCGCGCAGCGCAGTTTGCACCGAGGCGCCATTCGCGTTGTAGGCCAGGTTTGTTCCGATCGGAACACTGTCGTAGGCAACTCGCCATACGCCGGCGCTGCCGCGGATGGTGATGAACTGGACGCGGCCGGCTGCGTAGTCGGCCGGCTCGATCGTCGGCAGGGCGAAGCTGACGGTGTCGAACTGAAATCGGGTTCCGTTGATCGTTGTTGGCGCGAATTTCACGGTGCACACCAGTGGTGTATCGCCGAGCCCCATGACCGACGATTTCGCGATGACCTCGACGCCGTCGACCGAGCTGACTTGGCCCGGCAGGCGCAGCACACCGGATTCGACGTTGACATCGGTCGGCGCCAAGAGGATCGTGCGCGGCGGGTTCACTCCCGGCAGGCGCAGCTGCGGCGACACCGTCTTCCCGATGCTGATCCCGACGACGCCCTGCATGTTGACGTTGTAGAGGTCGGGTCGGGTGTCGTCGTCGCCGAATAACCCTGTTGTGTCGCCAACGATCCCGTTGAAGAGGCCGATGAGCTTGCAGTAAGTCAGCGCATCGTAATCGGCCACTGGTTAAACCCCTCTCGACCTGCTCGCATTTCGCTACGAGTCTCGCGAATTGGGCTTTCGTCTGCCCGCGAGCAGTTACAGCGGTGGGACGCCGGGCGGCAGTGAGAACTCTTCGCGGGCGCGGTCACGGTCGAGCTGCTGTTCTCGCCACAACGCGACGGTCATCGACACATACGCCAAGGCGCCGACTGTGTAGATGGCGAACCGGATCTGATGGCGGAACGGATAATCGGTGCCGGGCCACCAGGACGACACCGCTGCTTGAATCAGCACCGCGGCCAGTGCGACACATTTGACCATGAAGATCCGGCCGATGCGGTTAGCCCGCCAGTTCGACCGGACGAAGTACAGGCCCGTGAATATCGACTCCACTGCGGCGGCAGCGAGCAGCGCGATGTTGGCAACGAACTGGTAGTCGACGTCCAGCCAGATATCAGAGACCAGCGTTCCCACGACGACGAGAACGGCCAGTAAGTACAGGTTTCGCATGGGCGATCTATCCCCTTCCCATCGCATGCTGGAGCATGTCGCTGAAACCGTTGCGGCGCACTTCCCTGTGCATGTCCGAAGACACCTGGCGGGACTCCTCAACGAGCAGGTCGACGGTGCGTTTGCGGTCTTGCGCCTCGGCGAGCTGCTGCTTGGCCTCAGCGACACCGCGCCACGGCCACCGCATCAGCGATCACCTGACGCTGCCATCGATTCCCTCAAGCTCGTAAGGAGTTGCGTTGCCAGGACATCGGCGCCATTCTTCTTGGCCAACTCCAGTGAGAGATCGCGGACGAGTTCGGCGTCGATCTGCGCCCGGGCGACGACCACATCGTGCTGTTTGCCGATGACCAGCCATCCGCGGATCAACGCGACCACCAACAGGACTGCGGACAGGATCGCGATGCCGGGGCCGGTGAGCCCGCTGAGTCCGCTCAAGAACGCCCACAAACCGGTCACGCGTCGAGATTCACAAGCGACGCGGAGTGGTCATCGCCCACCCTCGCCGCGGCGAGCGACTTGACGAACGTCAGCAGTGCCATCCCGCCAGCGCCCCCAGCCGCGGCCAGCCAGGGGAATCCGATCAACGTCACCTGACCGGTGGCTGCTGCCGCGCCCGCCAAGCCGCCGCCGACGATGAATCCCTGTGCAGCCGAACTCACTGTCCGTTCGGCCGCGTCTTTCCAGAACTTCTGAGTGAACAAGTCGCCCATGAGATCTCCTTCCGAGAGTTGTGGTTTGCAGACCCCGATGGTTACTTCGCGACTACGGGAGCTTCCAGGCCGTCCACGCCGGCGGTCCGTCATTCCAGTTCGCGACGGTGCCGGGCACGGTGTAGACGACAGCGGTCGTAACCTTCTCGGTGATGATCTGCGCGGCGCAATCGACCGCGGTCAGGCCGCGCCAGAACGTCTCCGGCTGGTCGTGGTAGCGGAAGTGCGCGTTCGTCTGCACGAACTTGAGCAGCGTCAGCAGCGCTTGGATGATCGCCGGAATGTTGGTGATCATCGCGAGAAGGTTCGGGGTTCCGTTGTCGGTGACCTCGGTCGGATTGCCGCCGGTGATCAGCGGCAGCAGCGCCGCGAGGGCTCCAGCGCCGGGGACGACGGAGCTCACCAGGCCGAGCATGATCGGCCCGAACGACGACGACAGCACCTGAAACAGGTAGAGCGCGAAGTCGACCGAAGCTTCCATGCGGACCAGGATTTGATAGAACTGCGGCAACAAGCCGGTGGCGTTCGGGTACATGTCGCCCTCATGGGTGAAGTCGTACAACCGATCCCACGTCCACTCGGGGTAAGTGACACCCGATATGCCGGACCCACCGGGATCGTTGCCGAGTAGCGTCGGGCCGCCCCGGCGGGACGGGTTACCGAAGACGGTGAACAGCTTCCACTCGTCGCGGCGGTCGGCCGGCCACTGTTCGAGCGCCGCGCGAAGGACGTCGCCGCCCATCGAGTAGGCGTCGCCGATCTTCGGCCGCGGATCAGGCAGCGCCAGGCGCAGCAGCTCCGCGGAGCCCTCGGCGACTGCGTCGATGTAGGAGTGGTTCGGGTTGCCTATCAGGAACGCATCTGTCGAGAAGCCGACGCCTTGCTGGATGAACCGCTTCGTGGGCGCGGTCGGCGCCGGGACGATCACACCGAGGCGGAGCTTCGTTTCGTAGGTGAGGACGCCGCGATCCTTGCCCGCCGCGATGCCGAGGTAGTCCTGAATGTTGCGCAGCGCTTTGTCGGTGGCCGCATCGAATACATCGTGCAGGGTGACGCCGACCTCGACTGCTTTCGAGTTCTTCGCATAGGCCAGCAGCAGGCGGCGGTTCAGCTTCCCGATCTCTGCCGACTGCATCGGTGGGTCGGTGAGCTGGGGCTGCTGCCAGGCCATCAGACACCGACCTTCGTCGCGACGTCCCACAGCTTGTCGCGTAGCGTCCGATCCTTCGACGTCCACAGAGGGTCACCCGGCCCGAGTTGAGCGGCGATGTACTCCAGCAGCTCCCGGTCACCGGCCCCCTTCGGCCAGATCGGCGCCGGCAATGGTGTGGTGTCGGCCGGCTGGGTGATGACCGGCGCGTTGGATGTGTAGTAGTTGACCCGCGCGATGAAGTAGTCCCACGGGAAGTTGTCGCCGACATCGGTGTGGGTTCCGTATCCGAGAACCTTTGTCACATAACGGTGATCAGAAATCCCGGCGCGGGCGGCGCCTGCATAGGGCGGCGGGATCACCTCGATGGAGAAGCCGTACTTGTAGGCGTCCTGCACCGCCAGATACGCGGCGACGTCGATCGCCTTCGACTGCGTCATCCACTGCTGGCGCGTCCACTCCACCTTCGATCCGGCGAAGCAGAGGTTGATGCTGAACACGTTGGCGTTCAGCACCGCCCAGCAGTAGTAGTCGGTGTCTACGACGTCGACGACGGTGACTCCACCATCGGTGGCCTGCCGCACGCAGTAGTGGTACGACACCGCCGAGGATCCGCTGGAGCCACGAAGGTAGGCGGCTAGGTCGGTGGCGGCTGAGTCATAGGTGGGGCCCAGGCCGGTACCGGGCGGCTGTTCGGTGTGGAGGAAGAAGTTGATCGGCACCCGGGAACGCGCCGAGGCGTGCTGGAAGCTGCCGTTGACCAGGTCCATGAAGATCTGATCGATCTCGTTGAAATCCGGTCTGGGCACGGTGATTATCTTGCTGGGCACGGTGATTCCTCCAGTGGGCCAATACTTGTCGAGGTAGGGGGTGACGGTCGCGATGCGCGACTTGATCTCGGTGAGGTATGCCTGACGGCCGTGGTCCCACCAGTACTGGGTGCTCGGCCAGTTGGGGGCTTGCTGCAGCCAGCAGATGTTGAGCCAGATGTCGCCATGGCCGGGCGAGGTGCGTTTGACGTCAAGCTTGTCGAAGAACGCCTTGACCTGAGCGGCAGCACCCTGGAAGCGGTTGGGGTAACTGCTGTCCTGCTGCGCGACGCCGTAGGTGATCTTCTTGCCCTGCGGGCCCCACACGGTCTCGTCCCACTGCGATTCCTGGTAGAGGGCCGACATCTCGGCCAGGCATTCGTCCCGGGTGTGGTTGCGCGCCTTCGCCTCACTAACGATGAGTTGCGCTACCTGATCCTTCGATGTCACGGGTGAAGCACAGCACCGGAGCGTTTTCTGAGCGAACCAATCAGGGCTGGGCCGCTTGGTATTCGGCGTCGGTGAACTTCAGAAGCCGACCGAGCAGCAACACCAGGTGGTCACCGACACGCGCTGTCAACGCCGGCGCGTCCGGCTGTCGATCGCTACTGATCTCCAGGCTCGATACCACCGCTCCGGCTTCCTGCCACAGAGACACCTGCCCGCGAAAATGGGAGCCGTCGACACCGGCGAGCTCGCTGTGAACGGCGTACATGGTTGCGAGGCTGTCCAACTGGACGTGGCCATCGATGAACACGCTCATGGAATATCTCCTAGTTTCCTTGGTCTGCGACGGTGATTGATCCGAGGCGGGCAGGCGCGGCCTGGCCGGCGATACCGCCAAGCCCCTTGGCGAATCCACCTACACCCCACTCGCGGTTACCTGAGCCGATCGTGTGCGTGGTCTCCGAGAACGCTGGAATGATCGGACTTCCGTTGCGCACCAACCACAACAGTGTCGGATCGGTCTGCTTGCCGTACCAGAATTCGAACACGTCACCGTCGCCGGAAGTGATGGCCACGCTCGCGGCCGTGGTGAAGGTGTTGCCGCTACTGACCACCTGGATCGCCGCGACATCATCGCCAACTGCGGCGCGGATGTGCCCGGCGCCGGCGCGCCCGATCAGATAGGTGTATCCGCCATGTGCCGCCTTCTTCACAAACGGTGCAGACACCACGCCGTTGTTCGTTGACAGGGGATGTGACTGGTCGACGTAGAGCTCTGTGCGGTCCGCCGAGCCTGATCCCTTCCATACCAGGACGGACTGATCGGCGGAGCCGCTGGATCCGCTGGTGATCTTCGCTGGACCGTAAGTCCCTGCACCTGGCCCATATCCAGCTAGTGAGTAGGGCGGGTTCGGTAGGTGCGCAGCGGTCCCGTACGCGAACGGGTCAGTGAAGTAGACGCCGCCACCGCCGGGGATTTCACCGGCCTCGATGCGTGCCTGCAAACGTTGGGCGATGGTGTTCGCGGTCGCAGCGGCCGTGCCGGCGGACTGTCCAATTCCGAGCAGTCCGGAGATGGCGTTCCACACATCGAACTTGGTTGCGCTGGCGCCGAGGTCGAGAGGGGTACCGGCGAACGCTTTGCCGATCGCGTCGGCGATGCCACTTAGAGGGTCGAGGAACGCGGAAACCACCGCCGACCACAGGTCTTCCGGGGTGGGCAGATTACCGAAATTCAGGTTGTTGAAGATGCCGCTGAGCCAGTCGAAAAACTCGGTCAGATCAACACCGGTGAAGAACTTGATGACATCGAGGATTCCTTCGCGGATCTGTTCGCCCGCGTTGCCGGCGTCTTCGCCGATCGCCGAATACGGATCCGCATACGACGCGATCCCGGACCGATTCGGGTTCCACAGCGAGTTCCCGACGCCGCGGGACTGCGGATGCTTGTCGACCGCTTTGGGCATGTCAGCTCACTGGTATCAGTTCGAGTGACAGATGCGATTCGAGCGTCGCGTAGGTGTAGCCGCCGGAGCCGCCCTGTCGGTACAGGATCACGTAGACGTCGATGCCTTGGCCCTTCGAGATGCGGCCCACCGAGGACTCCGGGCCCACCGCCCGCGACGGGTTCGACGTGTCCGACCAGTGGTCCCGGATGTGGGCGATCGTCTCCGCGTCCAGCGTCGACGGATCGTAGAGAGCTTTCCCGCACAGCTGGCCCGACTCCGGGGCGTCCGCGCT
This sequence comes from Mycolicibacterium komossense, assembly GCF_025822605.1. Lineage (GTDB taxonomy): Bacteria > Actinomycetota > Actinomycetes > Mycobacteriales > Mycobacteriaceae > Mycobacterium > Mycobacterium komossense. The sequence goes on from NZ_JACKTY010000051.1 coordinate 141,793, forward strand.
GCCCTGCGGCAGATACCGCACTTCCACGCACACCTGCGCCGAGTTGAACAGGCCCGAGCGCTTCCACCGCAGATGCCCGCCCACCTTCAGGTTGTAGGCGGAATCCTGGCCGACGATCGTCGGCGCGGCAACAACCGTGCGGGCCTGGCTGAACGTGCCCGCCGGTCCGAACGACCCCTCCGGGATCGTGATGTATTTGACCGCCTGCTGACTCGCGTCGCCCGGCTCCCACCGCTCGTTGGCGGCGTTCCACAGGATGGTCTGCCCGTCGAGTGGTTCCCCGTGGAAGTCCAGAGATTCCGAGATCCGCGAGTTGTCGCCTTTGGGGCCGATCAGTCCGGGGATCAGTAGGTGGAAGGTCGGGTTCTCGTCGGTGCCGCCGTCCTGCACGACGATCTCGCCGTAGGGCGTCGAGCTGGCGGCGACGAGCTCGGCTGTTATCGACAGGTTCGGTGTCAGCCCGGGCGGGCCCGGGATAGCGCCGAGGATCACCTGCCAGTTGTCGCCGTCCCAGATATGCCAGAACCCGGCGATGTACCAGGCGCGGCCCGCGTCGGCGTCACCGAGGCCGTCTGGCAGGTCGGCGGGGTTGGTGATCGTTGACGCAAACTCTGGGCGCCAGAACGGCGACGGCAGACCGCGCGGGCCAGTCGGTCCGATCAGCGCGTCGAGTGTCAGCGCCGCCTCGTCGGGCATCAGCGTCAGCGTGCCGGCGATCATCTGCGGATCCCCGGGGTTGCGGGGCATCGCATAGAACTTGATGTTGACGAATCGCGACCCGATGTAGATCGGTTCGACTGGGATCGTCATAGCTTGCCTTCCTGTCGGAGCCGTTCTGCTTGGCGGCGAAGCGCTTTCGCTTCCTCTGTCTGATCGCTGTCGGCTTCGAACCGGCGGGCGGCGTGCGTCGTGCCGGCGCTGAACGCCCGCTCCGCGGCGGGCCGGAACATCCGGTCGAATGCCTTCTTCGCGTCCGGCGACATCTGCGCGTGCTGGACATCCATCGCGGCCTTGCGGCGGCGGGCTTCTTCCTCGGCGTCGGCGAGTAGCGCTTCGGGAGTGTCGAAGCTCTTGGGGATCCACTCGACGGCATCGACCAGGCGGCCGGTCTCGTCGGGAAGCACCTTGCGGCGGATGAGCGCGAGGTCGTCGTCCTGGGTGACTCCAGCGAGCGCAGCGTGTAGCAGCAGCAATTGCAGTGTGGCGTCGTCAATTCCGATGATGACACCGTTGAGGGCGTTGACGGCGTCGCGGAAGTACAGCAGCAGTTTGTCGGCGCGCGCGCGGGCTTCTTCCCATTCCTCGGTGGTGAACGCGTCGATGTAGGGCGACTCTGCGATGCCCGGGATCCGGGGCCGCTGGGAGTGCTTGCCGCGCTTGAGGCGTGATGCCTTGCCCATTAGAAGAGATCTCCACTTCCGGCGAGTAGTGCGGCGAAGTTGCCGACGTTGGCGATCGTGCGGAAGCCCCGCGCGATCGGGTTTTCTTCGCGGGAGTCGTCGCCGAAGCTGACTTGCACGTCGCCGGCGAGTTCGCGGGTTCCTTCGGCGCGGGCCGCGAGGATCTGGTCGGTGTAGATGACGTTGCGGATGTCGGTTGAGACACGGTCGCCGAGGGTGTAGTCCTGGCCCCAGATGTAGGGGCCTTCGCCGACGTCGAATTTCATCGACGAATAGGCGCGCATTTCTTCGTCGCCCTGCGCTAATCCGGCTATCGCATTCAGCACATACGCAGTTCCGGTGTTTTGGGCAAAGTGTTCACGGAATGCGTAGCTACCGGCTTGTGCGGATCTGATCGGGTTTACGAACCGCTGGAAAGCCAGAAAAACGTCGTCTAGCTGGCCCTGGTAGAGGTTGTCTAGCCCTTCGACGCCGTACTGCTCATAGGCGCCGATCCCGTAATTGATCACCTGGGCTAATTGACTTAGTCCATATCTAATAGCCCAGGTGATCGCCATATTCACCCAGCCGGGAGATTTTCCACCGACGATTATGTCGGTGGCCTGCGATTTGTGGATTACGCGTTTCTTCTTTTTGACGTTTCCGTATCCGACGTCACGGAACACGATCGGCGGCTGCTGCGGCGCGACCATCAACAGCTTCCGGAAGAACGGGTCCGTCTCGCCGTCGCCGTCTGTGTCGAGCGGGATGATCGTCTCGGTGATCAGGTCGTCGAGCGTTGCGGCCATCAGGTTCAGGCCGCCGTCGAGCAGGGTGCCCGTGGGGCCCGTGACCCCGGACTTGTCCTCGAACGACAGGATGATGCAGGCCCGGGTCGGCTTCAGTACCTCGGCCAGCGCGTCGCCGAACATGGTGTACGGCGGCGGATCTCCCGGGAGCCAGGTGTAGGCGCGACAGATGACGCCGGCATCCTTCATGACCGGCGATAGGACGGTCTGCGCGTCCTTCCAGCGGGAACCGATGGTGCACCAACGCGACTGGTCGATGATGGGGTTGATCGGCATCACCTGGACGGGCCAGTTCAGCGGCGAGATGTTCTGAAGCCACGTCTCCGGGGCGAACACGTTCCGCGGGATCGGATACCAGCCGTTGAGCGTGTAGAGCCGGAACAGGTTGATGAACACTGCACTGGCACAAGTGAATGCAGTCGGGCCGCCCCAGAGGAACATCTTCGGGATCTGGATCTCCATCGGGAAGATCGGGTTCGCCGCCAGGTAGATGCCGCGCATGTGGCGTCGGTTCGAGATGCACTTGAGCGTCGTCGTCGGTGGCCGCCCGGCTTCCTCGACGTCTTCGATCGTGAGAACCTTGCCGCCCCAACGGTTTTTGAAGTCGGTCGGATTGTCCGGATCGGGGTCGATCGTGACATGCAGGTCTTCCTCGACGCGGGTGTCGATGCAGATGATTTCCCGAAGCCAGTCCTGGTGGCTGCCCGAGAACGTGACCTCCGCGGTGCCGTCGTCGGTGGCGAGCTCTTCCCACATCCACCGGTCGACATCCTCGATACGAGTGATGAAGTTGAACTCTTTGTCCCACAACCGGATTAGAGGCTTCTTCACCTTCCGGTTCATGTAGGCGTGGCGGCGTTCGAGCAGCTGCATGTAGACCTGCTCGGTCAGCTCGCCATCTTGGGTCTTCGCGTCGATCCCGCGATCGAGAGTGGCGGTCGACATCACGCGACCGCCATCTCGAAGCGCTGCGGCACCTGGACATACACCTTGCCGCCGGGGATCGAATGCCGAACCGGCAGCGTGGCCACCGACCGCGGCGGGATCGGGATCGAGAATCCCTTGCCTTTAAACCGTTGCAACAGAGGGATGCCGGTGTCGCCGTATTCGCCGAGGATCCAGTTCAACAACTCGCTGTTGCGGATGAACTTCTTCAGCAGATCATCTACCGGATCCTTCGCGGTGATCGCGATTCGATGCGAGGGATCGGTGTCGATGATCGCGTGCTCGCCCGGCTGCAACTCCGGGACGTCGATCATGTTGGTATCAGTGCGTTTCCGCGTCAGCGTCTCCAGAATGTCGTCGATGAATGGGATCCCGAACATCCGGCCGAGCTGCGGCCAATCGGACAGCACACCCGAATCCGACGTCGGCGTGGTGAACGCGTTCGGCCCGTCCGGCAGCGACACCTTCCCCGGCGCGCTGATCACGTAGATCGGCCAGGCGGGCTCGGTACCGCGGTTCACCGCACGCAGCACACCGTCTGACTTCGGACCGGACTTACGGATGAACGGCGCCGGACGCACATCGGGGCGCCTCCAGCGCGGCTCACCATCGACCGCTAGGACGATGTCGTGGAGCGAGAACCGTTGCCGCGCCGGATCGTCGGCGAGCGTGCACTTCGCGTTGAGCAGCTGCATCGGCACGTACAGCTCACCGAACCGGCGGGTCGTGACGGTGAAGAACCCAGTGTCGTCACGCTTACAGCCCCGCCAGAACCGAGACCCGGTGTCATACCAGCCCAGCGACGTATCGGACATCAGGCCCAGAGGGAACGAGATCTCTTTGCGGCCGTCGATCGCCCGCTGAAAACGCGGCGGGCCGTATGCGGGTTTGGTCCAGATCGAATCGAACGGGATGTGGACCAGACCTTCGATGTCTCCGGCGATGAACGCGCCTTCGACGCCGCCTTCGAGACCAGCGAGCGGCCACACCTTGCCGTCGCTGCCAATCCACTTCAGCGTCACCGCTTCGTCGCGGATCTCCTCGGGGAGGCTCGACCAGGGGTGTTCAGTGGTGCCGGGGTATCCGGGCACTTCGAGCACGGTCACGTCAGGCGCCCTTCGGTAGATGCGTGCCGAGCCGGTCCACACTTGCCACTTCGCGGCGGACGACGTTGGCGATCTCGCCGCTTGTCGGGCCGGAGTCGACGGAGATCGAGACGTTGCGGGACATGTCGACGGGCCCGGGCGCCGGGCCGAGCCCGTTGCCAGATGCCGGGGATCCCGGCGGCACCATTCCGGGGGCCGCTTGGCCGGCGAATCCGAACGGCAGACCGGACGGTGCCGCCTGTCCGTTGACGGGCATTCCGGGCTGCCATCCGGGCTGCTGGATACCGAGCTGTCCGTCGATCGCGCCCTGTAGCGGGCCCTTGAATGCCGACGCCAGGGCGCCGAAAGACTGGACGGCACCGAGATTCGAGATGTCGGGGAAGATCGAGCCGTCGAGGCCGAGTGATTCCTTCAGGAACGAGCCGAAGATGCCGCCGAGCCCGTCGAAGTCGCCGCTTCCGCGGCCGCTCGACTTGCCGGGCTTGCCTGGGGTGAATTTGCCCTTCATCGTCTCGGCGAGATCGGCGCGCGCGTCATCGGCTTCGCGCTTGGCCTTATCGACGGCGGCCTGCGCCGAGATCTTCTGCGATTCCTTGGCGTCGGCTTCGAGCTCACGTTGCCGCGCTTCGGCTTCTTTCACGCGGGTGTCGGCGTCAGCGACTTTCTGATTCGCCTCGCGGACTGTCTTCGCGTCCGGCGCGGTGTAGGTGCCGGGCTGCCCACCCGGCCCGACACCCGCTGTCCCGCCGCCGGAGACCGAGTAGCCTCCGCCGATACCGCCATCGCCGCCGGCGCCTTCGCCGTACATCGCGTTGAGCGGCAAGAACATGTGCTGGTCGAACTCCGGGTTGCTCGCGTTGGCCGCGTTCCCTCCAACGGTGAAGACGCCGTTCTTTCCGCCGGCCTCGGCGCCCATTCCGTTCGACAAGGTCAGTGCCATGTGTCCGTCGTTCGGGTTCGGGCCGTGGTCGTACCAGCCGACCGTGACGGTGCCCGGTCCGCCGATACCGGGCCGGAAGCCGCGCTCTGCCAACCACTTCGCGGCGTTCTTCGTCGACATCAGACCTGTGTCCGGATAGCCCAGCGCGCGGTTGATCACGCGGGCCGCCATCCCCGAGCAGTCCGTTCGGTTGCCCTGGCTGTAGTCGGTCCCCGCGAGATCGGATGCGGCCAGAACGTCCGGGCTGAAACCACCCTGGTCGAACTTCCACACGCCGAGCTGGCGGCCGGTCTCCTGCCAGATATCGACGGAGCGCTTCCCTCCCTTGAGGGGGATGTACGCTTCGCCGCCCGTGCCCGGCTCGGCCCACTGAACGAGATAGCGCTGCTCCGGCTGGATCTTCGCCGAGCCGGGCAGGCGGTCGATGCCACCGGCGGCTCGTGGATACGGGGCGAGTAGCGGGTTCAGGGCGGGGGTGTTCGCCGGGCCCGGGGCGGCCGGCGTGAGCAGCTTGCTCTGCCACTGGTTATAAAACGCCTGCATGTCCGCGTTGGCCTGCGTGAGATCAGGTTTCACCGGCGGCTCGACAGGCTGAGCACCCTGCGTCTTCCGGAACGCGTTCAGGATCTCTTCGGCTTCGCCGGTGGTCGCTGTGAGTGCGAGCCCGGTCGGCGTCTGCTCGACCTGCACACCGATCGCCTTCAAACGCTCGATCGTCTCCGGTGAATTGTCAGTGAGGACAATGTCTTTCCCGTTAGGGATTGATGCCACCGCATCCCCGAGCGCGTGATTGAGCGTGGCCGCTTTCTGCGCGGCGGCGCCCTGCTCGGCGATCGAATCGCGGCTGTGGTCGAGCTTCTTAACGAGATCGTCGCCAGCGTCTGCCATCCGGTACAGGCCATCGGCGAGCCCGAACCCGGCCTCGGCTTCCTTGCGCCATTGCTCGGCGGTGTCGTGATCGCCGAGCAAGTCGTACACGGAAGCGCCGAATTTCGTGATCCCGCCGTACGCGTCGCCGATCGCGTTGGTGAGCAGCGCTACGCCACGGATCGTTCCCGATATCGCGCCGGTCACGACCTGCACGAACAACACCGACGCTTCGCCAACCGTCGTGAAGAACCCAATGACGTCGGCCTCGTTCTCAGTGAACGACTTCGCCAGGTCGCCGACCGCCGGCCCCAAAACTCCGGCGAGCTGCTGCTGCATCCCGTCGACCGCTGTCTCGACGGTCCGTTCCATCGACTCCCACGACGACGACGCAGTACCTCCGGCCACATCCGCAGCCTTTTGCGTGGCGCCCGCGACATCGCCGAGCTGGCCCACCGCCGTTGAGAGATCGAACTTGCTCAGTGCGGCCCCGAGATCTTCGGACTGCGTACCGAAAAGTTCGACCGCGATCCGGCTCTGCTCGGCGGGATCCTTGATATTGCGAAGCCCATCGAGCACCTGGCCGAGCGCGTCATGCGCAGCCGGCCCGCCAGCGGCGATCTTCTCCCGCATCTGGTCCGCGGCTAGGCCCAGCGATTCAAATCCATCGACCGTCGTCTTCGACCCGTCGATCGCACGAATGCTGAACTCTTTCAGCGCATCCGCGGCGACATCGCTGTCCCTGGCGCCGGCCTTCATCGCCTGCGAGATCAGCCCGATAGCCTCCGGACCGGACAAGCCGAGCTTCCGGAACTGAGTGCCGTATTCGTTGATGGTGTCGAGCCAGTCTTCGGACTCGTTGAGCCCGGCCTGCTGTCCCTTCGTGATCAGGTCGAACGCCGCTGTCGCGTTCGGCGCCAGACCTGTGGCAATGGCCTGATTCGCCGCCCGGGCCACCGCAGGGATGTCCTCGCCGAGTAGGCTCGACACCGTCTCAAGCTGCGAGATCATCTGCGACTGAGCGCCACTCGATGCCTCTGGATTGAGCAGACCTGACTGGATCGCCGCCCGCGCGGCTTCCATGTTCCCTTCGATGGACTCGCCGAAGTTCTTCGTGTACGACTGCGCGGCCGCCCCCGCGATCCGCTTCATCGTCGCGTCGTCGACACCTAGCTTCGCCTGAACGTTGGCCTGTGCCTGTTGCTGATCCATCCCGGCGAAGACCTGTTTCGCGATCAGCACGCCGCCAGCGAGGGCGATCGTCGCAGCAGCAGCGATACCCATGCCGATCGGTCCGGCCTTCGTGCCGAGTGCCTCCAGCGGTCCGCCGAAGCCCTCCATGAACGATGCGCCAGCTTCACCGCCAGCCGAGCCGATCCGTCCGGCAACACCGGACGCCTTCGAGCTCAGACCTTCGAGCGCGTCACCAGCGTCACCGGCTTTGCCGCGGACCTTGTCGAGCCACGACAACCCGCCGTCTTTCCCTGCGGACTCCGCCTTTTTCTGCGCGTCGGCTAGCGAGTTCTGCGCTCGCTCAAGAGATCGCGTCTCTGCTTCGACGTTCCGCAGCGCCGCCGCCTGCCCGCGTAGCGCCTTCTCCCGTGCTTCCTCGGCCCTAGCCAGCGTGGAGCCCGTAGCGCCCTTGTCGCGGACCTCGTTTAGGCGCTCCTCGGCGACACGCACTTTGCCGGCGGCATCTGCTTCTTTCTCCTTGAGCGCGACGATCTTGTCGGTGCTGGCCTTTACAGCGCGCTCGGCGTCAGCTACGCCGTCCTTCACACCGCCCGCGATGGCTTTCGACGCAGACTTCGACACACCGTCGAACGCCTTGTCGAGATCACGCCCGATCTTCCCGATACCCCCCTCGAAAGAGGGGATGATCGGCAAAGCGTAGTAGCCTACGTCCCTTCCGCCGCTAGCCATTGCTCACCAAAGTCAGCGAGCGAAGAGTCCTGCTGACCTGCGTTAGGACGTCGCCTGAGGGCATGAGTTATCCGCCTGCCTGGATATCGGGCGGGGTATAGCGCGATTCGGTCGCAGCGAGCCGGGAGGGGTCGGCGCTGCGGAAGTTCGTCTGTCCGCCGGACTCCGTCGCATTTGACTCCGGTTGCGACGCTGGTGATATCGCCGACGAGGAACGTGACGGTGCGTCCTGCCGGACAAGTCCGGCCGCCTCGGTGAAGATCGGGAAGAACTCCCAGAAGTCGCCGATCTTCGGTGCGATGTCAAGGAATCGGTCCCACTGGTCGGTTCCGATCATCAACTCGACACCGTCAGGGAAAGTGCCGGCGCGTCCGCGCTGGAAGATCTGCATCGCCCGGGTGGGCCACTCAGACCGTGATGTCGGGAACGTGAAGGTGTTGTCCCGGAACGTGATCGTTGTCAGTCCGGTCTCGTCGTCGCGTGAGATTTGGTCGGAGAATGGTCGCCTCGACACCGTGTCGTTCTGGTCCTCTTTTTCGGCCGCTGGTGGTGGCGTCGTGGTCGTCTTGCGTGCGGTCATCAGCCCGCCTTCCTGTCGGATGTCATTTCGCGGCGGCGGGATGCCATCGCCTTGTCCAGCGCCGACACAGCGGCCGGCGGAGGTTCAGTAGCGGTCTGCGCGCCGGCGGCCACGACAGCGGCCGCGGTCCGCGCCTTCTTCGCCTTCGCTGCGTCGATGCGCGCCCGGGAGGCAGCGGGCGAGTAGTAGTCCTCTTTGTCCGCGAGATCAGCCATCGTTTGGGCGTTCTCGCGGCGCATCTCCTCAACCTGCGCGATCTCTTCGGACGTCATCGGGCGGCCGACATACACCTGGCGGGCCAGCTGCTCCCAAACCTGAGCGGTGAGAATGCTCTGCCGCGTCCACATTTCGTGGCCACCGTTTCGCGCGACAGACAGAGCTGACGACGGCGGCAGGCGCCGGATGTACACCCAGATTTGGCGCAGCGTCAGGTCACCGCGCCATCGATCGAGGTAGTCGACGTTCCGGAAGGCCCGCAGGTCAGAGGCGATGTCGTCCTCGAACGCGTCGAGCCAAGCGATCAGCCGGGGGACGGCGCCGAACAGTTGCAGCCCGAACAGGCTGTCGGGCAACGGAGTCTCTTCAGGAAGCCTGGATACGCCGGCCGCGGCTGCCATAGCATCCGACAGCGAGACGATATCGCCGTACATCGGAATCGGCGCGGTCTGGCCGCCTAGCAGTTCGACGACCGCGTCGACGTAGAGCCCGCGCCGAATCAAGCCGAGCGGCCACTCTTCGAGTGCCCGTGGGATGGTGAGATCGTGCTTGCGCCAGACGAACTGGACTAGCGGTTCGCCGAGCGCTTCGAGTCGCGCTGCATCACTGCTCACCTGTCAGCATTGCTCCGCCATTTCGCTTCGGGCCGTGTCCCCGCTCCGGCCGCCAGCGAAGCGACCGTGCCGATCTACGTCAGTGCGAAAGGTAGAGCAACGCTGTTTACTGCGCTTGCGAGCTCTTCTGAGCCTCGGTGATCTTCGCGACGAGCTGCGGCTTCGTAAGCAGGTCACCGGCTTCCGCCGACACTGGCTCCGGGGTATTCGCGGTCACGGCGACCAGCTGCGCGACGAGTAAGTCTTTCGAGTCGCCCATCGACGGGACCCGCTTCTCCGGAGAGTGATCGGTATTGGTCGGCGGATCGCTGGCGTCAGTATCGGCCTCGGTGGTGTCTGCCTCATCCTCGGTCCGCGGGGTCGGGGCCGGGTGGATGTCTTCGTCGGCGACCTGGACGGCGGTGATCTGGCCGCGCTGCGGTGCCGTGCGTGCGACGATCGGATCCTTCTCCGCGTCGTGCTTCTCGGGGTCGAAATACTTGCCGACCTTTCGCTTCTCAACCAGGTTGGCTGCGGACGCGTCGTCGACTTTCAGCACTTCGCCGGCCTTGCGCACTCCGGCGTCCTTCGTCAGTCTGACCAGCTTCATGTCGAGATCTCCCGTTCAGTCAGGTAATTCGATTACGCGGCGTCGCCGTGCTGCCAGATGAACAGTTCGCGCGCGCTGTTCGGGAAGATCCGCGCCGTCAGATCGGACGGTGTGTTGTCGCCCTCGACGTCCTTCTCGTTCGGAATCCACAGCCGCGCCGGGCGCTTCGTGATCTTGCGGTCGATGTAGCCGTCCGCGGTGCGCTTCTCGAACCCGAAGTACAGATGCGCCGGATCTGGAATGACGAGCGTGGTGTCACTCGACCCCGGCCATTTGATCGACTGGACGACCGGATTATCCTCGCGGGCCTTCAGCGCCACAGTCGCCTTGAAGTCCTTCGACGCGACCAAGATTGTGCCGTAACCCCAACCAGTGATGTCGGTTTCGCTGAACTCACGCTGCGTGTCGATACCGTCAGCGCCGACTAAGATCCCGAGGTAACCCCACTTCACCGTCGACTGGGCGGTGGCGTCCCACGCCACAGTGGTGTCGAATGGGTCGGTTATATCGTCGGGGATGTCCGCCGGGGCGAGCACAGGCTGCTTGTAGACGAACACATCGGCCTCCGTGAAAAGCCGCACATTGCTCGGGTTGCCAGCCATGTTCGTATCTCCCTGTCGTTCAGGCGATGGTCTCGGTTCGGATCACCACGGGCACAGTCCCGGTTGCGAGGTCCGCGCCGGTCTCCGAATGCTGTGCATCTGTGAGCGACGTCGGACCGTTATTCCGGATTGCTGCAAGTCCTTCGGGAAGGTTAGCGAGGATGTGACCTAAGCACTTGCGAGCTATTCGGCGGCTCGTTGGGATGTCGTCCGAGCCCACCGTGATCCGAATCGTGTGCTCGGACTTCACCGGCCAATCGACCGGCCCCCCGTCGTCGGCGACCAGGACCAGCGGGCGCTTATCGGCCAGCGACCAGTCCTTCGGCCACTTGTGAGTCGCGATGCGGGGCACAGGATCTTCGTCACCGAGCAGCGCCACCAGCGCCGGCCTGATCGCGTCGACCGGCTCGCCTTGAACCCGAGTTGTCATTTCTGCTTCCGCTCCGGCAGACCTGAATAGCCACCCGAGGTGGCCTTCGCCCGCTCTTCCGCATCCGATAGACCTGTCGCGAATGCCCGCCGCCACTGACTGCGTGACACGAAGCCGCCGTTCTGGTTTCGCCCGGAACGCTGCCCGGCCGTCTCTCCCATCGCCTTCGTCGCTGTCCCATCGATCGCCTGCGCTTCTGCGTCCACGACGACCGAACGCGCCTGCCGGTCGGTGACGTACTTGACCACCTGGCCGCCGGCTTTCGCCGCCGCGTCCTCGGCGATATCGTCGAGCGCCGCCGCGATCCCGCTGTCTTCCTTCAGGATCAGGCCGATGTTCTTCCGATTCGGAACGAAACCCTGCTTGCGTGCCATCAGCTGCCACCTCCGCGGTACCGGGCCAAGATCACATCCTGATTCCGCTCGGCGTGCTGCGAGAACTCTCGCTGGACCCGCGCGAGGCAGTCACGGCCGCGGACCCGGATCCAATCGTCGTCACCGACACCACTGCCGGCGTCCAGCACGACCGTGAAGTCGGCTTGCTCTGTGGTGCCCCCGGCGCCGTACCGGGCCACGGTGTTCCCGGCGTCCACGGCGAGCGCGACGAGCTCGGTCGGTGCACCGTCCGGCAGCCGCTTGCCGTCGTCGTCCTGGCCGCCGCGCGGCGTCCACAGCACCGTCTCGGCCACGCTGCGTGCCTGTTCCTCCCGCGAGCAGAACACCCGAACATGGTGCGGCGTCTGATCGATCAGCGTCTTCTTCACGCGGGCGTCGCCGGACAGCTCGTAGACCTTGCCGTCGTGTTCGATCGCATCCTTCGTGGTGAGAGCCATCGCATCCGTGTCGACGTCGAGCGCGCACTTCGCCGAATAGACCGCCACCGGCGGGACGCCCGACGTCTCCGAGACACCGGTGATCGTGAACTTCACGCCGTCCTTTGTCACCAGGCGATCGGTGTAGACCGGGCGGCCGTCTACGTCGAACTCGCCGTCGACCGGATCGCGGAAGATCAACTGGACAGTGTCGGGGCCGAGGCAGAGCGCGGGCATCAGTAGTCGTTCACCGGGAAGCAACCGGACGCCGCCGCGCCGAGGTCCAGGCCGAGCCGGACCCATTGCGCGTCAGTGATATCGATCGCAGCGTTCGGGTTCGCGAAGACGCGGGCCTCCGTCGAATCATCGGTCGTGATCGTCACCGACGAGTACCCGGCGAAGTCGCCGCGGCGCAATACGGCCGTGACGACTTCGTAGATGACCAGCTCGACTTCGGGGTCCGTGTCGTCGAGCGTGACACCGGCCTGCGTGAACTTGCGGCGAATCTGCTGCGACGCCGACAGCAGCAACAGGTCAGCGAGTTCGTCTTCGGCGCCGACGAGCGGCCGGAAGAGCTGAATCAGCCGGGTCTTCGTGATGATCGGCGTGATCACCGCCATCGGGAACTAACCTTCCGGCGGTGCGGCCGCCTGAAGCTGATCCTTCGTCATCGCCTTGGCCTGCTCCGCCGTCACCGGGGCATCCGTTCCGGCAGTGGAGGCCACGATGTACGCCTGCCAAACCTCCACCGCCGCAGCTTTCGCCGGACGCTTCGGGGCATCGGCAGGCGTTTCCGGGGGCGCGGGGGTCTCGGCCGCAGGCGGAGTGCCGTCGTCCCCGGCAGGCGTCTCGGGAACTGGATCAGCTACGGGCGGATCGGTGGCATCCAGTGCCGGTCCGTTTGGATCCCCCCCTGCGAGAACAACTTCAAGCGGGTCGGGAGTCCGCGTAGTCGGTGTCGGCGCGGTGAACACGCCCAGCTTGTCGCCGCGTTCGATCTCATCGTCGGGCAGGTCCACTTCGTTGCCGAAGTAGCCGATCCGGAACTTGCCGTTCGTGTCCTTGTACCGCCAGATCGCGTTCCGGATTACCCGCTTCGCCATCGTTTCTCCCGTTCGTGGATCAGGAAGAAGAAATCAGCCGGCCAGGCCGGTGATCTTCTTCACGGCAAACACGTTGGTTACGCCCATGATTGGCATGACGAACGACTGGACCCAGCTCGTCCGCTTGCCCGGCTCGCGCCAGGTCTCGGTCTGAAGCTGCTTCTCGTAGTCGAGGAAGCCGACCTGGCCGCGCTGCGCCGCGTAGGCAGTGCCCGCGGTGACCCGGTTCGACACGAAGGTCGAAACATTGGCCTTGTCGAGGATCGTCGCGGCGTTGCCGTCGTACGCGGTCTGAAGGTTGAACCATTCCTGCGGGTTCATGATCCAGACGTTGTACTCGATGCCGAGCTCTTCGACGTCGGCGGCCAGCTGTGCGCCGAGCAGATCGGCCAGTGGCCGTTCCTGCATCGGGGTTGGGGACGTGCCGCCGGTCTGGATGTCCGACCAGTCGTGGCCCGGGATCGTCGCAGCACCGCCAGCGTTGGCGATGACATCTTCGAGGACCGCCACGGCGCGCTGATTGACCTTGCGGACAATCGTATTCGCGAGCTGCGTGGTCTGGTTGTTCAGGTGAACGATGTCGTTGCGGGTCACCGCTTCATCGGAGACCGGGAACTTACCGCCCCAGTCTTCCGAGCGTGCAACCTTGGGTGCCAGCCGCTCCGAGCTGACCAGCGGGTACTCGTCGGTCGGCCCGCGCTCCTCGACGTCGTTCTTCAAGTACAGCTCGTTCGCTGTGACTGCGTCGTAGATGATCGCGCCGGAGGCGGTCGACGCGCCGGACTGCGAGAACAGTTCGGTCGTGATGAACCGCTGAAGGGTCAGGTCCGAGATCCGCTTCGTGATACGGCCGGGCTGCTTCAGAGCACCGTCGACGGTGAGCGTCGTGCCACTGACGGTCGGTGGTCCCAGCGGGTAGGTGACAGGCGATGCGTAGGCCATGATCAGTCAGTCCCTTTCAGTAAAGCGAGATCTCGGCGAGAGTCGCATCAGCGGCGCCGGTGAGGGCGTAACCGACAGCGACACCAGCGTTTTTGGTGACAGCGACACCCGCAGCCCCGACTTCGACCTCGGCGAACGCGGCGATTGCGCCGGACGCCAGGACGTGAACGACGCGGTCCTTGCCGCGGGCAACGCCGACTTTGTCACCGGCTGCGGCGTCGTACTTCGACACGCCGCAGGCCCGGCCGGCGGCGGTCGCGTGGGCAACCGCGATGTTGCCGTTCGTCCGGTTTCCGGTGATCTTCAGGAACCGGCAACCGGTGACGGCAGAACTTGCTCGGCCGGTGAGGTCTCGGCCTGGCGAGTAGACGTCGAGCATTTCGTTAGCCATTGGCTTGTGTCCCTTCGGGTCCGGATGCCTGAGTTACTTGGTCGACGGTTCGAGCGGTGCCGAATCAAACCAGCCGAGGCCGTCTGGCGCGCTCATCTCGGCGCCGGGATCCGGGTTCTGGCCGTGGCCCTGTTCCTGGACGGGGAACACCGCTTCGGCGTTCTTCAGCGCCTCGATGTACTCCGCGCGGGCGGCGCCGGTCAGGTTCTTTTCCCACTTCGCGCGGGATGCCGGGGCGATCTTGCCGGTCCGGATCGCGTCGTCGAGCATCTGTGCATCCGCCTGCGCCTGGATCGCCGCGAATGCTTCGGATCCCCGCTGCGACTGCGCCTTCACCGCTTCCAGGGTCTCGGTGTCGACGACCGCGAAGCCGAACTTCTTCAGCGTCGCCGACGCTGCGGCCAGCTCGCCAGCCTCGACCGGGTCGGGTTCACCCGCCGGATCCGCCGGAGACTCTTCCTCGGTGGCGAGCGCCGCTTCCAGCGCGGCCGCGAACGCGTCGTCGTCGAGTTCCACGTCCAGGCCGTGCTTCTCGGCGAGCTGTTCCTTCAGAGTTGCCACGGGGGCTCCCTTCGTAGAGCGGTCAGCCGGTACGGCTTGGTTCCGGATCCGGATCGCCGGTGGTGGTGCTTCGCTCCGCCCGGCATAGTTGAAGACGGTGAGATCGAAACGATTCTTGAGCGATTCCGTTTCGTCCGCTTCGGAACTGTCGTCGGCCGGCTCGATGATGGTGTCGGCGAGACCGTTGGTAATCATTTCCTCGGCCGTAAACCAGGTCTCGTTCTTCATCAGCTTGAGCCAGTCTTTGACCGATCCGCCGGCCCGGTCGGCGTACACCGAGGCGATCGATTCGTTGTGCCGGATCAGCAGGTCGTGCATTTCCTGCATGTCCGAGGCGTTGCCCGAAACGTAGCCCCACGCTTCGTGGATCATCATCTCGGCGTACTTCGATGTCTGGATCTCGTCACCGGCCATCGCGATAAAACTCGCTGCGCTGGCGGCCATTCCGTCGATGCGGGTGATGATGTTGGCGGGGTGCCGCTTCAACGCGTTCATGATCGCGATGCCGTCGAAGACGATGCCGCCCGGGCTGTTGATGCCGACGACGATCTCGTCGACTTCCAGTTCGTTCAGTGCGTTCGCGAAGTCACCGGCGCTGACACCCCACGGATCGATGATGTCGTAGATCAGGATCTCGGCCGACGTCTTCGTCTTGCCCGCGGCATTGACGGTGGTCGGTTTCTGGATCCGGAACCACTCGATAGGATCGGCGTCTGCTGCGATGCCGAGTGCTGCGCGGGCCGATCGACGCTGAGACTCGTTGAGCCGCATGACCGGAGGCGCAGCGTTGAACGTCGGTAGTTGCAGGAAATGCGTCAGCCCGGACAGTGCGATCTGCCGGTCGCGATCAAGATTCATCAGAACAACACTCCCTGTCCGGTCAGCGTCATCTTCCCGAGATCAGCTTTCGTCTGCTTGCGAGCACTGTTCGAGGACTCGGCCGCGGGATCATTCGCGGGTTCATCCGCCGGGGCCGGGGCGGGCGGCTTGTAGTTCGGATCGAGGGCCGGGGCGCCGAGCTGCTGGCGGATGAACGCCTTCAGCGCCGCGTCCGGATCGAGCAGTCCGGCCTGGACGAGCAGTGCCAGCGCGGAAGCTGTTGCGTCTTGCCGGGAACCGATCTCGTCGCACACGATCAGCGGGGCGCCGGCGTCGATCCCGTAGTTTGAATCGATCAGATCCTCGATAACGTGCTGATTCGTGATGTCGGCGATGTCGTCGGCGATCGACTGCACCGACTGGACGAACACGTCGGCCTGGACGCTGGCGAGCGCATACGATCCACCCCGATCGAGGTTCAGGAAGTGCGCCAGTCCGGCGAGCGCGATCTGTTTGTCGTGATACTCGATCGCCTGCTGCATGTCCGGCAAATTGCCCTGCACGCCGAGGATTTCGAGCTTCGCCCCGGCTGGGAACGCGGCGCCGGCCGACATGCCGCCCCGGAACCGAGTCGCGATCTGCTCGTATTCCTTAATCCGGGTCACGGCCTGCGACCCGTTGGTGTCCTTCTCGTTCAGGTAGGCGACCGGGACACCGATACCGTTCCGGCGAGCCGCAGCCGCCTGGATCCGCATCAGCTCGTCCTTCAGCAGCCAGTGCTTGTAGCTCGGCCGCAGCAGCGAAGTCCCAATCCACACACCAGGTTCCGGCTCGTTGCGGTAGACCACCAGCCGCGACACATCGATGAGCGTCGGAGACAGACGCAGCGGGCCACTCATCGGCTCGTCCTGCACGATCGACAACAGCCCACCATCGCGCGCCACGTTGAACCCGCTGATCGTGAACTGCGGACGCGGAGCGAGCTTCCGGAGGTGAAACAGCCCGTTGAACGGGCCGCCGGTGTCGTCGTAGCGGTAGACCTGCTCGAAGACAGCGTGCCCGTAACGCAAGCACGACAGCGTGTCTCGCAGGTGCGACTTCCAACTGAACCGATCGCGCTGCCTCGGGACCGGCTTATCGCCGCCGCCGTCGCCGCGGATCGGCAGGCCGAGATCGTTCGCAATGTGCGCGACGACGCGGTCCTCGGCGCCGTTCGGGTCTATCCGCCACTGCGTTCGCCGGATTGGCAGGCCGATCGCCGACAGCAGCGACCAGCAGCGGGCGTCCTCGCGTGGCATCCGCGAGTAGGTGATCAGCGACAGCGGCCACTTCAGATCCGGTACCTGCTCGGTGAGTTCCCACCACCACATGTCCGGAACCGAGCCCGGCATCCACGAAGCGGGGTCGGTGGCGGACGGGTTGATGTACCCGATCTCAGTCGTCAGTGCAGCCGGCCGCGCCATGCCCGCCAGTTTCGCGGAGATGGCTTTTCAACACCGGCGAGCTATGTCAACGAACCATTGACATAGCGTCACTGTCAACGTATCATTGACACTATGCAGATCACGGCCAGCGCCCGCAAGCACGGCGTCGAAGACGCCGACATGCTGCACGCGGTCGAGTTCGCGATCCGCATCATCGAACAGGAATACGACGGCGACATCCGCCAGCTCATCATCGGCGCGGACACCACCGGCCGCCTGCTCGAAATCGTTGTGGTGAGCGACGAACCCGCCCGCCTCATCCATGCCGATGTCCTCCGCCCGAAGTTCTACGACTACCTGTGAAGGGGTGATGACCATGAGCAAAGACCAGACCACCGAACAGACCGACACTGAAGCGTGGCTCGACAATCTCGACGTCGACCCGGCCAAGGCGCGCGACGCCCGGCACATGCGCCGGATCGCCGCGGCCGCGAAGGCACTCGCCGGCGCCGACGCCGAACTCGATGCCGCCGTCGCCGCCGCGCGGGAGGCCGGCGACAGCTGGGCCATGATCGGCACGGCGCTCGGCGTCAGCCGCCAGGCCGCCGCACAACGCTTCGGCAAAGTCGCACCGTGACGCTGGCCTGGACACAGGGCGGCGGGGGTGAATGGCTAGCTCGGTCAGGCGCGACCACCTATGCGGTCATCAGTTCGTGGCGACTGCCCGACGTGCGCAAGTGGGACGTGTGGATCTCTCACGCCGAGATGCGCGGCGCGGACGGCGACGAAATCCTGAAGTACCAGGGATGGGGGCATGACGTCGACGACGCGAAGGCACTGGCCCAGCTCATTGCCGACGCGCCAATTGGCGGCGCAAACGAACTGGTCCTCGAATGGATGCGGCGACATCAGCGCGAGCTGGCCGAGGAAGTCAGACTGTGAGCCGAGTAGTCACGCGGGTTGCGCTAGACCGGTACATCACGCCGCCGCTGCACGAACTGCGCGACGATCAGAACATCACAGCCCGGCCAGGCCGAGAGCAATGGCGAGTCTCGTGGACGCTAAACGGCGACAAAGACTATCGCCAGTCGCACGACACAGAGGCCGCAGCCTGGAGGCACGCACGTAATCTGCTGGACCTTCGGCCGCCAGGAACCGCAGTCGGTGACGTGTTAGAAGGCGGCTTCGAGTAGGTCGACCTCGTCGAGGTTCTGCACGTCGCGCGAGATGGCCGGCGCCGGGGACTCGCCGACTTCCTCGGAGAACATCTGCGTTCCCCAGTGCGCCAGCGTGACGGCCGTCCACTGCGGCACGCCGAGCTCCGCGTCGTTCCACACGAAGTCGCCCATCGGGAGTTCGCGTTTCTGAACGACTTTGATCGCGTCTTCGAGGATCGGCTGCCCGACGTGCGACAACTCGCCGGCCAGCGCCGCGTCTACGAAGCCACCACACGCCTTCGCCATCTGCGGCGTGTTCGCTTCCAGCACCTCGAAGCCGAGATCCTTCATCTTCGCGACCAGGACGTTCGCCGGGCCGCGGCCGTCGACGATGATCGCCGCCGGATCCCACATCTCGATCAGGATCGCCAAAAACAGCGCGACCTGCGGCAACTTCACACGCCGCAGATAGCCCACCTCGAGATGCACCTTCCCGCCAGCAGTGCGGCAGCCCGCCGCGATCGCCCACCACTCGCGGTCGAGCGAACGGTGCACGGCGATCACCCGATCGCCCACCAGAACCGGAGCTGTCTCCGTCATGTCGCGCCACGCTTCCAGCGGGAACGGCAACGGCCGATCCTGCTCATCTGGCGGATATTCTCCCCAACCGAGATAGTCGGCGCAGTAGAGCGCCACTTCGTCCGGCGACGACGCCTGCCGCTTCTCGCGATCCATGTCGCGCTGCCGATGGATCACACCGTGCGACGGGTTCGCCTGCCGCGCGGCATCCGGATTGTCCCGAGCGGCCTTCAGTAGCCGCGCATATTCCTCCGGGTTCCGCTCATCCGGCTCCGGCCGTTCCGCCATCCACTCCGCGAAGAACAGCTCCGACGACCGCGCCAGGCCGAGGCGCCGCAGCCCGGCCAGTACATGACAGTCGCGGTACTTCGGGAGCCAATGCACCGGCGGCGTCGATAGATAGATCGTCTGCGGGTTCTCGGCCGCCAGCTGCGCGCCGGTGAGCGCGATCTTCTGCGCCGGCGTCAGCTTGTACGCCTCGTCGAAGATGACCCGATCGAGCTTCGTCAGACCGTTGCCCAGATCCGCTGTCCGCAGACCGATCCGGACCTCCGCGATCTCATCGCCGATCCGAACCTCGATGACGCCGCGGTCCTTCTCCTTCGAGTAACCGTCCTTCAGCCCGACCCGCTTATTCAGCCGATCCGACAGCCACGGATGCGCCTCGATGATCTCGATCAGCCGGTCATAGACCTCTTCGGCCGTCGCCCACCGCTGCGCCGAGTAGATGATCTTCTCGCCGAACACGAACAGCCCGAGCAGGATCAGCAGGATCGCGATCTCTGTCTTCCCGTTCTGCCGCGGGATGATCAGCAGGCAGTCCGGGTGCGTCCACAGCCGGAAGCCGTCTTCGTCGGCCGGGAGGCGCGACAGGATCTTCCGCAGCGACCACCACTGCCACGGCATACACCGGTGACCAACCTCGAAGCCGATATTCGCCGCGACATCGCCGTCCGTCTCGTCGCCCTCGAAGCCCGACCAGAACGCCGGCTCCTGGCGGCCGGTCAGCCGCGGCCAGTCGCCGACATACTTCGGCCACGGCTTCGGCAGGAAGTCATCACCGAGATCAGCGCGGCCGCGCACCGGCGACCGGACATCGAGATCAGCCATCAGTCGGCCGATGATCGGGGTGTGTCGGCGGCGTCAGCTCCAGAACGCAATTACATCCGTCCCGCTCCGCACCCACTCGCCAGCAATGCCGGCATTCGTCAGCCATCGTGTGCCGCCATCCACCGAGCCCGCCGCGCGATGCCGTCGTGAATCAACGTGGACACGAACGGCGACTGATCCGTGACGAAGTCCTTCTGCGTCAGCACATCTCCGGCCATCACGCGGCAGAGGAAGTCGGCGGGCCCGATGTAGCGCCGCATCACCGCCCCGTCGTCGAGCAGTTGAAGCCACGCCGGCCGTCCGTCGTCGATATCCACGTCAGGCTCGCTGCTTCGGGTAGTGGGCCGTGACGATCTGGACAAGCGGATCGGCCGCCCGCTTCGGATCGCCACTGTCGCCGCCCTTCGCGCCGTCGTCCTTCGCCCGCATCGCCTGAATGTCCATGATGAGCTTTCGCAGCACTTCGGACTGCTGACGTTCTTCCTGCACGATCCCCACCAGCCGCACCTCGGCGACCTGGCCGTCGACTTTCACCGCCAACCACGTTGCCGCATCACCGGAAAGCAGTCGGGCGATCACTTCCAGCCGATCCGCGATCCGCGCCGCCTGCGTTATCAGCGTCTTCGCCGCGAACGGAGCCGTCGACCACGACAATTCGCGCGACAACTGCGCACCAGCGGCCGGCTTCCGCCCTTTACGGACGAGTTTCACCGGCTTTGACGCCGATTCCGTGCGTTTACGGGGGGGTTGTTTGGTGCTTTGAGCAGCCTTTTTGGCCGGTGTGTCCACTTTTGCCACCGGATTCGAGGCGGCCTTCCGAGGCGTCATCGGTGGCCGGCTGCGAACTTCGGGCGACGCAAGAAAAAAAAAGTCCCACTCACCGCTTGGGAGTGGCCCCCCGGGGGGTAGCTGATAATTTTCGGGGGGGCATCGTCGCAGGTCAGCGCACTATCGCCCGGATTGGCGGTTTGCTGGCTCATTGTCGCAGGTCAGAGCCTCGATGGAACAGGGCCATCTCGACCCGCTGGCGGCCGAGGACTCCGAGGTCGAGCGTGAAGCTATAGCTGGTGAGGCCATCGACCGCGGACACGTTCACAGGGATGTCGCGGTGCTGACCACCGATCGATAGTTCGATGCGATCTGTCTTAGGCGAGCCTGGTGATTGGGGTGGTTGCCATCTCAGCGACAGCACGACTGACTGGATGATGTTGTCGAGCAGCGCGGGACTCGGTTGCTCTCTGTTCAGTGCGACGGATCCGATGATGCCGGCTATCGCTCCGCGTGCTGCCATCATCTCGCGATCGTTGGGGATGAACAGCGGATCTGGCTCGGGAAGCGGCCCGCCACTGAGTGTCCATGCTCGGCCGTCGCTGCCTGTCCAGGTGAAGGTGCCGTCGCCGTTGTTGTGCAGTGTCTCTCGCATCAGAGTTCGACCGCCTTGTCTGGTTCGTCTTCGTTGTGTCCCCATCGTGTGATGACGATGACGCGTTCGTTGAGGTCGGTGCGGTATGTCTTGCTTGGGCTGTCGATGAAGGGGTGATCGTAGGGGGCGGATCGGTCGACGTATGCGGTCTGCTCGATGACTGAGATGTCGGCGCTGAGTCCTGATTCGCCGTCGATGTCGCAGACGAGCAGTGTCGGGTCGACCTTGGACAGCTTCTCGATGAGCTCGGCGACGATCATCGGACGCTTCCGCCCTGTGCTCGGATCTCGGCGATCTTCGATTGGATGTCGACGGGCCGTGTTCGTGGCGATGATCCGGTGATCACCCATTGCAGATAGTCACGCACGCAGCGTGTTCGGATGGCGTAGATCAGTCCGCGGTATCTCATCGTGCATCTCGGATGGCGTGTAGGCAGGCGATGAGTGCGTCGAGTTCGTCTCGGTCGATGGCGCCTTGCTCGCAATCAGTTGGCAGCGAGATCCGCTCGCCGTTCTCGGTGGTGGATACCCAGACACCGTTGCAGCCGTAGTCGATGCCGGGCCATCCATGGGCGGGTTGGATGGTCACTTCGAGGGTGGGTTGGGCATCGGTCTTCGGTACCCACAGGATCAACGCAGGAAGAAACGGCAAGCGTCCGGGGATATGCGGGCCGTTGTCCAGCCGGACCCATGTGTCGACGTGCCAGCGTTCCCAGACGGCGCCGTTCTCGGCTGAGGCTGGGAACGCTGCGGGATCGAACATTTCCTTGATGACTGTGCGCACGGGCATTGCCCACAGCTGCTCTAGGGTTTCGATCATCGCGCCCGCAGGCAGCGCCGGATCATCAGTGCTGTCAGGCTGGTCGCTCATTGGTCCTCCGTCGTCAGGTGGAGTGTGCAGCGGCTGTTCTGTCGCCAGGTGCCGGCGCCGGGTGCTCCGCCGTCCCAGTATCCGTGGCTGCTGGTGGCTTGGTTGTTGCATTGGGTGTCGCCGTCGATGTGGTTGCAGCGGCCGGGGAATGGGCGTCCGTCCCATTTGGCGGGTCCGACGTCGATGAATGATCGGTGAGCCGTGGGGTTTGTCGTCGTCGTCTCCGGGGTGCCAGGGCTCTACGTGGAGGCTGCTTGCTTCGGTGTCGAATGTCCACTGGCTCGGGTCGAAGTCGGGGAGTGTCCAGCGTGGCGGTTTGGCTGCGGCTCGGCGTATGTAGTCGATGCAGGCGACGAGATTAGTTCGGGTTTCTGCGTTCTCGGGTCGGTTGAGCCAGTCGGCGTGGTCGGCGATGGCTGCTTCGGTGTCGAATTCCTGTCCGGTTACGAGGGTGATCCAGGCGAGGCGGCAGAGCCAGGCGTTGGGGCCGACGATGGGTTCGGAGAATTTGCAGAGCATCATGACGATGAGCCATTCGGCGTCGGTCATCGGCTCTGTGGTTGGCTCGGCTGTTGGCTCGGTCATGGTGTCCTGGTTTCGAGTTGTGTGTGTCTGCCTGCGGTGCAGTCGGTTCGGTGGTGTCCGTTGACGACGTTGTAGTAGCCGCAGCCGGGGCAGAAGGTGTCGGGTCGGTCGCGGACGGCTTCGATGGATTGTCGGTGGCGGTCGCGCGGTTTCGATTCCTTACTCACCTTCGAACACCGTTCCGCAGTTCGGGCACGGGCCGTATTGGGCTGGTGCGCCGCAGCTGCTGCACACGACGCGTTCGACCATCGGTCCAGACGTTCTGCTTTTTGCGGCGTTCTGCTCTGTTCATGCTGTGGGCCATCCCATTACGAGGTCTCCGAGGTTGGAGGTTCGGATGATGCGGAGTGCGGGGCGTTCGTGGTCGCGGGATCCGTCGCCGCGTTGTTTGTTGCAGAGGCCGTGGAGGAGTTTGTCGGCCATTGCGCCGTTTTCTTTGCCTGCGCTGTGTTCGCCATGTAGGACACCGGAAGTCAGATCTGGCTTGCCGTCGCGGCGGGTAGCGCTGGGGTCGTAGTCGGGGTTTTTGGTGCGGTCGAGGAACATGGGGAGGCCGCACCACCAGCAGGGGGTGCCGTCGACGTGGGCGGCTTTGAGGCGTTCGACGCGGGTTCGGTGGGAGTCGTCGTAGCCGCGTTCGGCTGGCGATGGGCGTTTACGTGTGGCTGCCATTGGCGGCGACCTTTTTCCCTTCGTGTCCGCTGACGGCGCCGTGAATGTTGCGCCGTTGTCCTCCCCAGATGCCGTAGGCGATTTCGTGGTCTTCGGCGTACTGGTGGCAGCGTTTCCATGCTTGGTTATCCGGCATCGGTGGCGGGGGCGTGCTCGTCGGCGATGTGGCGGGTGTAGGTGCTCATCAGTCCTGTGATGTCGGGGCCGGTGAATCTGGCATCGCAGAACGGGCAGCCGATCTTCTGCACGGCCGGTTCTTCTTCGCGATAGCGCTCCCATCGGATGTCGAGCGGACCGTCTTCGACGGCGATCCAGCGGGCGTCGCACACGCGGCAGATGTGAATATCGCCGGGCGCGCCTTGCCAGTAGTCGTCATTCGCGCCGCAGTCGTGTCCGCGGCCCGGCTGCGGCCGGAACGGTGTGACATTCGGCTGAAACTCTTTCGGCGGATTGTCAGTTTCGATCTGTTCGGCCTGGTCGGCGATGGCCTGGCCTGCTTTTTCGGTGAATCCGTCGAGAACGCGTTGGTTGTGGATTTCGCCGCCGCGTTCGTAGGCGTCGCGGAGTCGTTGGTTTGCGGTTTCGAGGTCGTCTGCTTTTCGATTGACTTCGTCTTGTGCTGCGGCGATTTCGAGTGCGGCGAGTTGTGCGGCGCCTTCGTTGTTGTCGACGACGCCGGAGGCTACGAGGCGGTCGAAGGTGGTGTCGGGTTCGTCGGCGCGGTGGCGGCCGCCTGCGGGTCGTTTCTTCCCGGCGGGGTGGCGGGCCATCGAGGCGTCTACCTCGGCGGTGTCCAGTTTTGAGCGCGAGTTTGAGGCGTCTCGGCGGGCATTCGTCAGGTGCTCTTCGGCGGCTTCCTGCCGGGCGCGGGCT
Source organism: Mycolicibacterium komossense (assembly GCF_025822605.1). Classification (GTDB taxonomy): domain Bacteria; phylum Actinomycetota; class Actinomycetes; order Mycobacteriales; family Mycobacteriaceae; genus Mycobacterium; species Mycobacterium komossense. The sequence continues at coordinate 166,113 of NZ_JACKTY010000051.1, forward strand.
TCGCGGATCCGCCGGGTCGATTCGGCCGAGGATTGGGCAACTTCTTCGACGTCGGCGACGTGCGCTTCGACTGGTGTCATGCCTTGCACTTCGCAGAATCCGAGGACTGCGTTCAGCTGGGAGCATATGGTGGCGAAGATCGGGTATTCGGCTTCGGTGACCTTGACGATGAACGATTTTTCGTCGGGCAGTTTGACGGCGTAGATCTTCCCCGGTTGTTTGAGGAATGCGGCGAACTGTTTGGCCGGGGTATCGGTGGGTGAAGGCCGGCGGGCGGTGATCTTCTTCGCGCGACGCTGCTTGCGGTTCAGCATGATCAGTTCCCCTCGAAGATGGCGTCGTGGACCAGGTCGGACAGGTTGACGGGCACGTTGCGCAGTGACGCTTCAGCGCGAAATACCTTCTCTTCGATGAGATCTGGCAGCACAGTGCCAGTGAGTCCAGGGATCGCGTCGTTCGGTGGCATCGGGATCGTGGGTAACCACCGCTCGGCGCTGAAGGTGACGCCGTGACGGTCCTCGGTGCCTGCAAAGCTGGCGGCCAGGATCGTGCTCACGGTCTTGCCGTTCACGCGGATCTCGACCTGAATTGGGGGGGAGACGCTATCGGCCATTGGGGGTTCCTCTCAGTTCGGGTTCGTTGCGGAGCTTCAGGCGCAGCCAGTCGGCGAAGGGGACGCATTCGAGGTGCCAGTGGTTGAAGGTGTCGCGGTGCGCGGCGATCGGCATCCAGATCAGTTCGTCGGTCGACAGGATCGTGAATTTGATCTGCGACGGGATCGCGCTCACGCACACGTCGATGGCGTTCTGGCTGCGCGGCCCGGCCGATTCGGCGATGACGGCCAGGCCGGGCATGGTGATCTGCTCGACGTCGAAATCGCCTGTCCTAGCTTGGAATGTGATGTCGCGGCGGACCAGAGTGGCCTTGAGTCGGGCGCCTTCGTCGATCAGGTTCGGTTCCCACGCCCGGACCAGCACTTCGCCGCTCATGACGGGACGCCGACCGGTACTGATGCCCATGCGATCGTGGTGTTGATGATGCGACTCCAGCCGCACTCACATGGGCGGTCTTCGAGGTCGATCTTCGTTACCTTGCCGCCGCGCCGGCGCCGCACGTAGTGCATGTTCGTCCATTCCGCGACGCTGAGATCGATGGTGATCCATAGGTCGCCTTCACCGTGGCGCATGTGCGTCTTGACGATCTCGGCGATGATGCTGTGCCCGGGGATCGTGATGAATTCTGCGCCGGGCTTCGGTGCCGGGCCGCTCTGTGCGGCAAGGAATTCGAAGCTCTCGTTCCATAGTCGGATGGTGCTCATAGGTGTGTGCTGCCTTCCTGTGATGAGTGGAGTCGGGGCCGGCCGGCGGGCTCGCGGGAGCGGGTCGGGGCGCGGTCGAATTCGTCGTAACCGCCCCAGATGCCGTTCGGGTCGGAGAGGGCTCGGCGGTAGCCTTCGCATTGCGGCCGGACGGGGCAGTTCGCACAGATCGATTTCCCGCGCTGCATCTGTCTCTCGTAGCGGGCCTTCGCGTCGTGGCTGCGGCCGGACACGGGGAAGAAGATTTCGTCGATCAGGGCGCCGATGCGGCGGCGTTGTTCGAGTGGCATGTCGAGGGACAGCAGCCGGGCGCATTCGGCCTGGCTCATCCAGTCGCGGTCGAGGTCGCCGAGGATCGTACGGAGGAACCCCGGGCGGCCACGCCGCGGGATCCGCGCCCTGTCATACACACCAGCCGGCATCTAGACACCGCCCTGAACGTCGTCGTTGGTGACCAGAGGCACCCCAGCCGCCCGGAACGCGAGGCTCCGAATGACATGCTGCGGCAATGGCTCCGGGAAACGCTGGATCACAGCTTTCTTCCGCACTTCGACGCGGCCGCAGGGGTAATAGGGCGGATCCGGGTCGTGCACCCACCACAGGCCGCACCCGTAGATCGGTGGGCGTTCGATGAGTCCTGCGGGTACGGCATAGATGAAGCGGTGCACGACGCGGCGCCAGGGCTGGACCTTGTTCCACGTCTCGCGCTGGACATCTGATCGAGAGACCTTGATTTCGATCGCTGTGCGCTGGTTTGACCCAGCATCGAACATCAGCGCGTCGATTCGTCGCGTGTAGGGCTTGCCGTGGCCGTTTTCGAGTTCAGCCCACACTGGATAGTCGTCTTGGATCACGACTTCCGGGATCAGGGCAGAGGTGTTGTGGTGACTCCGCAGCGCGGCTAAGACTTCAGCTGCGTTCATCAGATGCCTCGGTATCGGGTTGAGGCGAGTTGGTCGATGTGCGGCGCGACCAGTGCTTCGGGCCAGTGCACGGTGGTCATTCCGGCGAAGTGGCGGCGCCGAGTCGGGAATGGCAGTTTCCAGCCCATCCGCATTGCGCACATCGCCGCGCAGACCGCGGAGTCGGCGATGTCGTGGTTCGCGATCGGGATCGTCGGCCACCAGCCCTGCACGGCGGCGAGGATGTCTTCCTTTTCGGCCCGGCCATTCCCGGTGGCCCACAGTTTCAGCGTCGGCGGCTGGATCACAGCGCGCGGAAGGCCGCGAGCCTTAATCCCCGACCAGATGCCGTACCAGAGGGCGGCGCGCTCGTTGTGGGAGAAGTTGCCGTCCTTCGGGGGCAGCATGTTCTCGATCAGCACCAGTTCGGGCTTCACTGGGAGCTTGTCGAGGATCTGGTAGACGGTGCGGGAGTTGACGGCGATGCGGTCTGAGTGGTCGTCGTAGCCCGCCGATTCGGGCAGCGAGTATCCGGTGTCGCGCAGCACTTTCGGCCGTGCAACACCGGTGTCGTCGAGGCGTAGGACGGTGATGCCGGCCCTCTTCAGGCTCGGATCGATCCCGACGACGTAGCGCCTCACCGGCGGACACCGCGGCGGATGGCGCGTTTCACTCGGATGTAGCCGGTCGTGGTGTCGCATCCGAGACACACGGTGTGGGTGACGCAGTGCTCGAAACGGCTGTCGGGGTCGGGTTCGGTCCACTCGTCGATGCGTTCGAGGCGGCGCGGGTGCCGGCAACCGTTGTCGTGCCGCATCTCCGGCTTGGTCGACGTGACCGTGCGGTTCAGCTTCGAATAGATCGCCGTCAGATCGCTCATACGTGCGCGACCTCCTTGCATTGGAAGCAGAGTTCGGCGCCGGGGAACACGTTGTGCCCGCACAGTCGGCAGGTGAACAGGCCGGATTTCATGCAGCCGAGCAGTCCTGAAAAGTCAAGATCGGCAAGGGGTTTACTTTTCTTGCTCATAGGGTCCGCCTCACAGGGATGTAGTCGTCGAGCGTGGTCATGGGCCGGCCGCATCCGTAGGCCGATGGCAGTGGTGGGCAGCAGGCGTTGTCGGGAAGCCGTGACATCTGGGCTTGGGCTAGGGCGATTCCGCTGTCGAAGCAGTCGCTGCACAGGTAGGCGCACAAGTCGCCCTCGCTGGTGACGTTCGGATCCGCGATCACTGTGGGGTGCTGACAGCTCGCGAATCGGTGAACCTCGACGTAATGCGTTGCGCGCTGGCCGCATCGGGCCGGTCCGTGCCGGTCGGGAAACGCCGAACAGGTGCATTCGCAGATGATCGTGTCGTCGAGTTCGGCGTCGAGCTCGACGAGCGGATCGGTCTCCGGCGGCTTGGATTTGTGAACGGGTTGCGTCATGCGTTGCTCGCCTCCTTCCGCTGTTGGTCGGCCAGTTTCTTCGCGAGCGCAGTTCGGGCGGAGTGCGCTGGGAACCGGGTCAGCAGCTTCGGCGGCTCACCGGGGGTGCGGGTGACGCATGCTGCGCCGGCGGGCATTCCGCAGCCGAGTGGCGGGATCGGGCAGGGCACGGTGACCGCCTGGTCGCGCATCCGCTGCCACTCTGAGCGGGCGTGGGCCTGGCGGGCGTGCCACTGCTGGCCGCGGGCGTAGTCGAGGTCTTGCGGGTCGTCACGCATTGGCGTCGGCCATTTCGCGGAGCTTGGGGTGCCAGCACTTCACGCCGGGGTCGAGCGCTGTGCCGTCAGAGCCGATGACCCAGCCGTCTCCCCGGCAGTCGGGGCAGGACGGGATCAGGGACCGGAGGCGTTCGGCGGCGGCGCCCGCGGCGGCGGCTTGGGCTGCGTCCCAGTCGCGGCGCGTAGCGCCTGCGATGCCGCAGGCGCGGCACGCTCGGGTCGTTCCGTTTGGATGGTCGGGGCAGAAAGGGCTTGGGGGGGCGTTCGAGTCGGGCTGGACGCTCTGGTGACGTTCCCCAACTTGGTTACCCCCCTTGGAGAATGGAGCCGGAGGTGTAGCAGGAGCAGGAGTAGGGCCGGGGTTGGCGGTGGGGTTAACCCCTACGGTGGGGTTAAGGGTTGGCGGTGGGGTTAAGTCGGGGGTTAACGGTGGGGTTGAGGCCGGGGTTACGGTCAGGGTTACGGCGGGGGTAAACGACGCCAGTTCAGCAGGGTCGACCGCCGCCTGAGACAGCATTTTGACCACGGCTTCACGCGTCCAAGACGTCGACTCCGGGTTCCGTTTCTTCAGCTTCAGTACCTCGAACACGAACACTCCGCGCAGCGTCCGCGACGCCAGATCGGCCCGGGCGTTCGCCATCGAGACAGCCATATTCGGCGTCCGCCACAAGCCGTCGTGCTTCGCCCAGGACCGCAGCAGGAACTCTTCGGTGTCGGTGTCGATGATCAGGAACAGCCGCCGTGACAGCTCGGCCGCGGCGGCTTCGACCTGCGCGGGAGTCCACCCTTTGGCCTTGGCTGCGATCTTCGCGGGCCGCCAGTCGCCCGTGCCGCAGTAGGACAGCTGCGGGCTTGTCCAGAGCACGAAGTACAGGTGTTGCGCGGCCGGTGTGAGGTCGAGCCAGTCGTCATCGCCCCAGATGTCCAGGTTGATCCGTGCGTGGTCCTTACCGGTCGCCCTAGCCATCGCTGCGGCCCTCTCTCAGTAGTTGAACTGTCAGTGCCTTCATTCGTCACCGTCCTGTAGGTCGCGGTTGACGATCGTCAGCACGTTGTAGAGGCGTTTGATCGCGGCTTCGTCGCTGCCTATGCCGGGGTATGCGGCCGGCCCGTAGCGGTTGGCATACTCGCTGCGGGCCAGCTCTGCGCCCTGTAGTCGCCCGTGGACGCTGAGCACCATCGCGTCGGCGGTGACCTCGGTGGCATCCATCAGCACGTAGACGTCCATCAGCCCACCCCAAGGGATTCGACACCGACGCCAACGAGGTCACGCGCGTTCGGTGGGCAGACGGCGTTGCCTGCGAGACGGGACTGCTCGCGCCGGTTGCCGAGCATCACGTAGGCGGCGGGGAAGTCCATCGCACGCTTCGTCTCTCGCGGCTCCAACATGCGGAACAGAACATCGTCGATGTCGAGCGTCGCTCCGGTCAGCAGTGACTGGTGTCCGCTCGTCGTGAGCGTCCGCATGTACTCATCGGCTGGCGTAACGAGTTGAGCCGGGTTCCCGCGCGGGGTGTTGTTCCGCATCAGCAGCGCGTGCCGCTCGGTGGCCGTGACCGTGGCGAGCGCATCGCCCGCGGGCTGGACGCCGCCCTTGCCGTAGTACGTGGTGACCAGGCCGTGGTGGTTGCCCGATGCGGTGACGGTGGCGAGCGGATCGGACACGGGGCGGTGTTTCGATCCGCCGCCGCGAAGCTCGGCCATGAACGCGAGCGCTGTTTCGGCGCGGGCGGTCATCGTCCGGGCTGCCTGGTTGACCGGGGCGGCCTGCTTGCCGTCGCGGCCTTCGACGGGCACCAGCAGCGGCGCCCAGTACCGGTTGATCCCGGCCTGGATTCGCGCCATCGTCTTGTCCGCGAGCGGTTTCGCGCGGTCCCCGATGCGCTGGCCGAGCAGGTCCCACTCGATGATCTCGGCGGCCGGGCGGAACGCTGGCTCGACGATCTGGTTGCGGCACGCGGTGGCCGGGCAGCGGTAGACGTACTGCGCTCGGTATCGGCCCCAACGGGTCCGGTCGGGCCGCTTCCATGACTGCATCGCGCGGATCGGGCCGCACGTCGGGCACACCGCGGCGGGCCGGACCAGGCGGTCGAAGTCTGGTCGGCGGTTCCCGATCTGCCAGAACACGACGTACATGCGGTCGCGGGACTGTGGCGCGCCCGGTCCGAAGACCTGAGCGTGCATCGAGTTGACGAACACGATGTGGTGCTCGTAGCCGAGGCTTTCCATCGCCATCAGCCACGCCCGGAACGGATGCCAGCGCATCGCTTCGACGACGTTCTCGACGAAGACGAGCTCGTAGCGATGGTGCTCGGTGAACCGAACGACGTCCCACATGGTTGCGCGTGATCGCTCGGCGGCTTCGTCGGGCAGGACATCGCCGAACAGGTCGGGTTGCGCGTCGGCCTGTTTCCGGCCCTTCGCAATGGTGTGGTTCGTGCACTCGGGCGAAAACCAGCCCATCGTCGTGCGCGGGAACAGTCGGGGGCTGATCTGCGACAGGTCAGCACAGATGTGGTCGGCGTCGGGATGGTTGGTGTTGTGGGTCTCGATGGCGAGCGGCCAGTGATTCGAGGCGACGCGCACCTTGACGCCGGGGATCAGAATGGCGCCGGTCGAGCTGCCACCGGCGCCACAGAACAGGTCAGTCAGGGTCAGCGTCACTGGTCACCGCCGACGAATCTCAGTCGTGAGTCGGCGATTTCGAGTTTCCGGGTGCTGATCTTGGTCCGGTTGGTGGTCGGGTTGTAGGTGGCGTCGGTGACTTCGTGGACGATGCCGTCGAAGTCGGGGCCGAGGCGGGTGCCCGGCGCCAACTGTTCGCGCTTGTCTCCGATGTAGCTCATAACCAGCCCTCTCGGCGGAGCTGGCCCGCGGCGCGCTCGACGATGTCCCACAACGACTGATCGCCGTCGTTCCGGTCAGGGTGTGACTTGCGGCGGGCTGTCTTGTACGCGAGCGCGATTCCGTCCGCGCTGGACGGTGGCGGCATATCCGCGACTCCAGCGAGGAACTCGATTAGCTGCTTGGGCGACTGCTTCGGCGCTTCGATGGCCTGCCAGCCGCGGTACTGCTCGTTGCCGGGTGTGGTGCCGTAGCGGTCGACGCGGCGGAGCGCTTCAAGTGAGAGGGAGATCGCGCGGAGGTTGTCTTTCCAGCGGTCGAATTTGTCGCACGGCATCGACAGTGGACCCTTGTTCGATTCGACGTTGAGGATCACGCCGGGGTGCGCTGGGACGGAGTTCGCACGGGGTAGGCCGTTGAGCCGAAAGTCCCGCTCTCGCATCGCGATTTGCAGGATGGACGGTGCGCGCCGGCCGCCGTCGCCGAGGCAGACCAGTTCGCGGTCGAGCAGGTCCAGCGTCGACGACCAGGACGCCGAGAACGGCGCGCGCACGCGTGTCCGGGTCTCGGAGCGCGGCCACACCTCGATCGGCCGCAACGTCATCCCGGCCGGGTAGTCGCTCATCGGGTGCCTTTGGTGTCGATGAAGTACGGGGCGCTGGACGGGTGGGGCAGGAACGGTGCACCGGCCCGCCAGTAGTCGAGTTCCTTGCCCTCGGCGTCCTGGCGGACGTAGGTCCCGCGGGACGGGTCGCTCTGGTCGGGGTGGTAGACGACGCAGCCGATGTAGATCGGCGTCACCGGCTCCGGCGGATCCGGCTGCATCGCTTCGGCGTCCTGCTGCGGGTTGCCGTCGATGGTGTCGACTTCGCGTTCGATGAACGTCGTGATCTTGGCCGCGGTGTCGAGCACCCCGTCACCGGCGGCGTGCTTCGCGTCCTGGTGGATCCGAAGCGCAGTTTCGACGGCGTTCAGTCGGATCCGCCGGCGCTCGCTCTCTTGAATGTTGTTCATGGGTCAGGCTTTCGGTAGTGGTGTGAGGGTGACGGTCAGGCCGTAGCGGGTTTCTTGGTCGGCGATCCATGTCAAGATCCCGGTGTCGCTGGTCGCCCGTGTCTTCGTGATCGCCGCGAGTTCGGGGTGTTGGCGCAGGATTTCGGGCTTGCACACCGCGATCGCGTCGTCGATCAGCTCGGCCCGGGGTATGCCGTGCGCGTCCGGATCCGCCGGGTCGACGCTGCGGTTTTGCAGCATGAAGCCGAGGATCCGATACAGGTTGCCGAGCGTGCAGAACGGGCGATCGTTGGAACCGACGAGCACAGTCAGCACAGCAGCCAGCGGGAACACGTCGGCGTTCAGCCCGGTCACCGGATTGTCACGGGCGGTATCTGGTGTCGTCATGACTTGATTTCCTCTGGTGTCACGTATTCCCATGCGCCATAAGTCACTTGGCGCTTGACGATGCGGGCGCCTTGGCAGAAGTCCGTCAGAGACTCGACCGCGTTGTAGAGGTCGTCGGTGATATATGCGGCGGAACTGCCACGCATCGGCTCTGTGGCGTACTCGATCTCCACGCGGGTCTCGTCGGGTGCCGTGCCGCCGATCGCGCAATCGAAGTCGGGACGATCAACGTCGGCGATCGCCTGCATCTGCACGGCGATCGCATATGCGTCCTGGTCCTCGAAGTGATCAGGGTCGAGGTCGTTTGGGATCTCTGGTTCCGGCTTCTTCGGCAGGGCAAGGCCAGAGCAGTTCGGATCGCCGCAGTCATGTTCGGCCGCCGCCCTCGATCCTGTGCCGCCGCAGTCCGGGCAGTCGATCGGCCGGACTATCCCGAGGCGTACCGCGAAATCGCTACCGGGCGGCAATTCCTCCCATGCACCCCACGGACTGCCGTCGTCGTCGGTGGCGATCTTGCCGTCCCCGTAGCACCGCGGGCAGTCGTTGGCTTGGTCGAAGGACGCGTAGCTCATCGGATCCGTTCCTTCCTGGTGGTGCCGTTGCGGTAGGTGACGGTCAGCCACACCGGTTCCGGGTTCGAGCCCGGGCCGAACGGTGCGAGTCCGAACAGGCGGCGCGCCAGCCGGATCGGCAGATCGGGATGCAAGTACGACTGGCTGGTCGAGGACAGCAAAACGTTGTCGTTCTCGCGGGTGACGACGCGAAACACGTAGCCGGTCCGTTTATCAGCCTCGATCTCACACAGCAGATCGACCCCGTCATCGACGAGCTGCTTGCCGCGGACAAGTCCGGTCGTCTTCTGACCGTTGCGGTAGGTGACCAGCAGGCCGACCGGCTCCGGCTCGGTGAAGGGTGGGTCGACGCCGACTACCTGCGACCACACTTCGAGGGACGCGAACAGCCGCTTCGCCAGCCGCTCCGCGTCCTGCTCGTTCGCGTAGGACTGCGACGTCGACGACAGCAGAATGTTGTGGTTGTCGCCGTCACGGACCCGCAGCACGTAGCCTGCGGCGGTGTCCGGTTCGATCTCGATGCGGATCATCGGGCACCGCCCATCACTGCGTCGTATTGCGCGCGGACCCACAGCACGTCGCCCATTGCGGTATGCCGCTCGAACTCAGCCGGGTCGACGCCGATCGCGCGTGAGAGCTCTTCGGACCTCCACGGCGGCGGCGGGAGTTCTTTGCGTGCCGCGAGGAACCCCTTCACGATCGACGTGATGTCGTCGGGGTGGTAATGCCATCGCGGTTCGACTCCGTTGGCGCGCAGCAGTTGCGCGAGGCGGGGGTCGTCGAAGACCGGGTTGCAGGCGATGACGTGCGCATCGCCGATGAACGTTGCGATCGAGCGTGCTGCCGACTTCCCGCAAAACGCTTCGGTCTCGTCGTAGCGAGCCATGTAGTCGGCGACGAAGCGTGCTGGCAGGCTTTCGAGCCACACGCTGGGGTCGTTCTGAATGAAGATGCGCATCTCAGATTCGAGGACGGCGCCGCTGTCGGGATCGACGTCCTCATCCGGTTGCCGCAGGATGGCGGCGAATTCCCAGATCGGCGCGTTGATGTCGAGGCCGAGGGTTTCCGTATCGAGGAACACGATGTCGGCCATCAGGTGAGCTCCGTCGCCAGGAATGTGGGGCAGTAGGCGGCCTCGGCGGCACCGACGAAATAGGCGGCGTTGTGCTGGTCGAGGATGCTGTTCCGGCGGATCATCGCGATCGTCTCGTTCAGCGTGTGGCCCGACCGGTACTCGCACACCGCGTGCCCGGCGTCGATGATGTTCGTCGCGTTGCTGTAGGTGATGCCCTGATCGTCGAGCACCTGAAGGAACGCGATATCGGGGCCGGCGTCAGCGTGGACGGGTGCTGCGGCCAGGCCGGGGAACAGGATGCCGGCGCCGATGAGGATCGGCGCCCAGAGCCATTCGCGCAACATCAGGGCGCGTCCGAGAAGTTCGCGGCGACGACGGTGTCGTCCTGGCCGGTGTCGACCGAATCATCGTCGTCGCCGGTGTCGTCGTCGCCGGTGTTGGCCGGTGCACCGTTCACCGGGTCGATCTCGTACAGGCCGGGCTGAGAGTCCTCCGACAGCGGCTTCTTCCCCGGCTGCCACCCTCCGAGAATCGTCAGATCGCGACGCGGGTAGAGCTCGCCCTTGGCGTTCTCCTTATTGCCGTCGCCGTTGACCTTGACTTTCAGCATGATCAGGAACGTGTCGCCCATCTCGGGCACCTTGTCGACGCGGATATTCCGCGAGCCGAAGCTGAATTTGACCTCCGTGCCGCCGGTGTCGACGTCATCGCCGACCCGCACACCGTTCGCATCGGTCTTGGCGAGCGTGTCCGTTGTCGGATGGTCGCTCGCCTTCGTCATGTCTTTGCCCACTTGTTCTGTTTCCCTTCGGGTTTCAGCGACGAATCGCCGTGGTGTTTCCGGCGTACTGGTTGCCGCCGGTGTCTGGTGTGCCGTCGTGTTCGGGGTCGAACGGCGGCTCGGTGATGTCCTCCGCGACGGCAGCCGTGTAATCGATCACGGAGATCTGCGCGGCCCGCCGGTCACCGGAGATCGGCGTCCGGATCTCGACATCAGCGGTGTCGGGCAGATTCAGCTCGTTCATGCGTTTGACGAGCATCCGCAGATCACCTGCGATCAACGGGCCAGTGGGGCGCAACCGGCAGCCGCGCGACGCGCTCAAAACAGCACATCCTGGATAAAGGACCGCGCGGATTCCGTGGACTTCTCAGCCACGCCGGCAATGTGGTCATCCTTGGCATCAGGAAAAGCCTCGCCGATAATGTCGGTCAGCTTCGCTTCAAGTTCCGGCCAGATGTCCCGCATTACTGGCCGCCCTCGCGAGTCTCGCCGGACGTGTCGCCCGGGCTGGCGGCCTCGGTCTCGGCCTGCTTCATTTCGTCGTTGAGCTGGCGAAGCGATTCCTCGTTCAGCCACTCCGTGACGTCGGCGTCGAGGGTGCCCGCCTGCTTCCGTGAGATCAGACCGTTCCGCAGCGCTTGCAGTTCGTCGTCGGTGAGATCTTTCGATGATTCGACGTCGCGGCCGACGATCGCCCGGATGATGACCAGTCGATCTCCGCGCTGATCTTTCCCATTCAGATCGAGCTCGCCGAACGTCGCGAAGATCGCCCCGTTCAGCTTGTCGCGGGCCGCTTTCCGCAGATCGGAATCCTGTGCGCCCAGGCCGGCGTCCGCCGTCGTGCCCTCCGGCTCGCCCTGCGTTTCGACCACATCGGTATCTGCGGCGCCGGCCCGGGTTTCCTGCGGTTGCGGTGTTTCTTCGGTGGCTTCAGGCTCGACGACCTCGGCGTCGACAATGTCCTTCTCGGCGCGTTCACGTTCGCGTTGCTCGCGTGCGGCCCGCAGCCCGCCGACGCCGGATCCGCCAGGCCGACGTCGCGAAGCCGGTTCCTGCTCGACGTTGCCTTCCTGGTCGATGACTGTCGACTGCGCAGCGTCTTCGAGGATCAGGCCGGAGAAGTCGTCCGGGTAGGTTCGGCGCCACGCCAGGGCCTCCGCGCACTTCGCGATCTGATTCCGGGGCATCTTCCCCCACATCGCGTTTGGCTGATCCTGATAGCCGGTCTGCATGAACTCGTCGTAGTGGGCGATGCCCTCGAACTCTTCGCCGTCGCGAAAGATGACGAACCGGGCGGCGAACGGCGGCTTGCCTTTTGGCCAGACCTTCCGCCAATGCTGGATTACCTCGCCGTCATCGGTGATGTGGAAGTCGTCCTCGCCGGTGAACCACGGGCCTTCGAAGCGAAGAGTGTCGCCGTAATACTTCGCGGCTTCGCGACCGTTCTTCCGGTAGCCGTCGATGCCCGTCTGGATCGTGTACTTCGTAACCCAGCTATCGACCCTGCGACGGCCGTTCTGCGCGCTGTCGTCCTCGACCCACTCCGTGATCTTTGTGTTCCGGCCGATCATGTAGATCTGGCGTCGGAACGGGTCCAAACCTGTTGTGCGGCAGACGTGGAAAAACAGGTCGAGGTCGCCCTGCGTCGCGGCTTCGAGTCCGATCTGACGGAGGATCGCGGTCTGATTCTCGTCCCAGCGCTGCTGCTCCGGCCGGATGGTGGCGATCGACTTCGCCGCGTTTTCCTGCTCCGCCCGCGCTGCGGCGTCGACCAGGTTTTCTTCGTCGACGCGGTCCTTCGTGGTGGTCTCAGTCATCAGTGTTTCCTCCGGTCAGTGCCCGAACTTTGTCCGGGGTAATGGATTTCGACGGGTAGAACGAGACGCCGCCCTTCGAGCCGGGCTGGCGCCGGGCGACCTGAATTCCGCCATGCTTCGGGTCGCCGAGGTTCGCGTATTGCGCCTGTTCCATCCGCTTCAGCAGACGGTTGCGTTGCAGGTTCAGTTCGTCGTCGGCGGCCGCGAACGCGACACGCGCCTCGGCGTAGTCGAGCGCTTCGTCCGGATCGATATCGACTGTCGTGCCGTCAATGTCGGGATGCAGTGCCTTGATGCAGTCGTAGGTCGCCGGAGACTTATCGAGCGGCGGGGGATCGTCGTTCGACAGCGACTCGTGGAACCGGCGGCACTCGTTGATCAGGAACGATGCCTCGGCGCGGGCGTCGGCGTCGTACTCGACCTGGTAGAGTCGTTCGTCGCCGATCCGCGGGCCAACGCACAGCAGGTGTCCGGCCTTGTCGGTCCAGCCAGTGAACAGCATCGCGGTCAGCACCTGCGCGAAGTAGTCCGGCGGCAGGTTGCCTGATCCGTCGTCGCCCCACTTGTCGGCGTCGTTCTGGTCGCGCGCCATCTTGAATTCGACGACGCGGCGGGACTGGCCGCGGACAGCGCGCCGGTCGAGCGTCACCATTGCGGGGAAGCCGAAGTGTTCCGGGTCGACGATGAATTGCACTTCACCTGGCGACAGCAGCCAGCGTTCGGTCTGTCTGCGCCGCCAGCGTTTCGCGGCGAAGTCCTCGACGTCGTGTCCAAGGTCGAACGCGTCCTTCGGTTCCTCCGGCGGGACAAGCCCTTTCATCCGATTCCACAGGGAGAACGGCGACTCCCAGCGAGACAGGCCGAGGATCGCGCCGACCTTAGAGGGGGAGATCATCGCGCGGTGCTGCTCAGAGCCGGGCTGGATCCACTCTGGGTCGCGTGGCGTGTAGACGCCGATGTGTCGAATGCTCATGGCCGGGTCGCTCTCCGTCTGGTCCTCGATGGTGTGGGTATGTGCTCGACGGTCGGGCGGCACTTCGGGCAATGCCGCTCGGCCCGGGCCGGCTCACCGGATACCAGGTGTAGTTCGCACCGTGGATCCGACGCGTCATGAAACGCCCTATTGGTCAACGCTTTACGACTCATCGGCTCGCCTCCGCTCTCACTGCGAGTTCGGCCGACTCGCCGGACATGTCGCAGAACGTGTACCTGTCTTTGTCGGGAACGCGATGGATGGGGAACGTGCCCTCCGGCGTGAGGTCGCATTTCAAGTGGCAGATCGTGCACTTCACGAGGCCCGCCGCTCCGCCGCAGTTGCCGCGTTCTGCGTCGCAATACCCAACCGCGACAACCGCTTCAGTATCAGGTCCATCGTGATCCCGAGCCGGTCAGCGATCAACTCATCCGACATCCGCAGGTGATCTCGCAGATCCAGGTATTCGTCACGGAACTCGTCGAGCACACCGTTCCACGGGGTATCCCGGCGAATCGCTTCGACGATCGGCTCGGCGGCCGGATCATCGATCGTCTCGATGTCCCACGCCAGCGGAGGAAGCCAGCTACGCTCTGCCGCGCGGCGACGAGCCCGATCAGCAGCCGGGCCGACCGGGGCCGCCTGGCCTTCGAGCACGCGGAACACCGCGGCGATCCGGTTGAACGTCTCCGGCCGAACCCAACTCGCCCGACCGAACGTGTACGGCCACAGGTTGCTCTGCCGAATCGAAATGTGCTCTGCGATCTGGACTTCCGTATAGCCGAGGGCGACCAGCGCGCGGACCCGGCGAACCACGCCGATCGGATCCATCCTGGCGGGCTGCGCATCGAACGGGACCGCGAAGATCGCCGCCGCAGTCGGCGCCTCGATGTACTTCTTCTTACCCTTCGCGATCTCGAAAATCGTCGTCATGCCAGCGCCCGACAGGTCGGCAATCCGCCGGTATCCGTGGCCGCGCTCACGCAGCGCTTCGATGTGCGCCGCGACGATCGCCGGGTCGACAGGCGGGTTCGCTTTCAGCCAGGCCCGATAGTGCTTTTTACACAGGCCGCGGCACGCGACGACGGCCATGTTCTGGCACCTCCCGGACGGGGCCGCGCATATCGGCCGGCTCATTGGGTGAGTCCCGCTCCGAGCGCGATGATCCGCAGATAGGCGGACATCAGTTCCGGGAGTGGCAGGGGCGGGTCGAGCTTGGCCGGTTCGTTGACCGGCTCGGTACGATCTGTAGCTGACATCGGTGATCCGTTCCGTTGTCGTGGGATGCCGATTCCGTTGCAGCGGGATCGGTATCCGCTGTTTCGGGGGGTCAGGAAGTTTGGTGCTCGCCAGCGGCAGCAGCAGGGGGCTGCGTTACCGCCGCCAGGCCACGCCCGGCGATCAAGTCGTGGATCTGAGATGCGACGCCGTGATGAACCTTCAGCTCACCGCTGGCCGCGTCGTATTCGTAGAAGGGAGCACTGTTCTCGGCGATCGTCTTCAGCGAGTCGCTGATCTCGCCGAGAGTGTCGAGCAGCTTCTTCTCGAAGATCGACATCCGTGCTCGCTGTTGCGCTTCGAGCGCGGCGTTCCGCTCGGCGTCGAGCTCGTCCGGCGACTTGTAGCCGCTGTCCCACCCCATTACGAGGCCCGCGCGATCTGCTGGTCAGCGGCGGAGCGGCGCAGGTTGAACATGTCGGCGAGGTCCGGTTCGCGGATCATGATCAGCCGCGCGTAGTAGGCGGTGAAGTTGTTGTTCAGCGTGAAATCGGGGTCGGTGGTGACCATCGCGATTTCCCAGCGGGTCCGCTCGAACAGCGTCTTGATGCCGAGCTTCCGGCGGCCCGTCTTGGCGACCCACTCACGGGCGAGCCGCACCAGCGCGGCATAGACCGCCGGGTTCTCCTCATGGAAGGTCGCGAACCGCTGCGCCGTCGACGAGTCCAGGCTGAACAGCCCGATCTGCTCGCTCACGGGCCATCACCACAATCGGCGTGCACCGATTCCCAGTCGCGGAGTGCGTCGTAGTGCTCGATCGCGCGTTCGTGGTTGATCTTGTCGATGACGCGGGCGACGACTCTAAGATCGACGTCGAGCAAGGCGCGGCCGAAGAGGTCCGCGACAGCCTCGGCGGCCTCTAGCTGCTCATCGTCGGTGGCCTCGATCTGGCCGCCGTGACCACGAACCTCGAACGTCGCGCCACACACGCATTTCGCGAACGACGTGATCGGCGGCGCGAAACTCGCAGTCCACTGAAGCTGTTCGAACTGCGCAATCTTCTGGTCGGCCTGGTCGAGCGCTGCGAAGAATTTCGACGGCCGGGCCGGCGCCGCGAGTCCGATCGGGACGTCGAGGACGTTCCGCGCTACGGCGCTCATCGGGTCAGCTCCGCGGGTGCTGGGTCCTCATCGAGCGCGAGTTCGGCTTCGCCGTCGATGAGCTGGTCACGCTCAACCTCGGCGATCTCGTTCTCGATGGTCCGAAAACGCAGAGTCCCGCGGACGCCGAGGCACCAACCGACGATGAGCGCCACGGCGAGCGCGGCCGCCATCTGAACGACGTTGGTCACAGCGGCGGTCACGCGTGATCACCACCCTCGGCGGGGGCCGCTTCCTCAACAGCCTCCGCCGGGCCGTCTCCTACGCTCGGGGTGCTGACCACCGACGAAGGAGAAGAACTGTGGCTTTGAATCGTTCGCACGTCGGAGGCGGTCAGCGCGGTCACGCGGGCTGCTCGGCAGTCAGAAGGGCTTCGACGTCTGCACGGTTATATCGGCGATGACCGACCGGAGTCCGCAGGGATGTGATGCGGCCCGCCTTTTCCCACCGCCGAAGGGTGTCGGCCGATACGCCCAGGAGTGATGCTGCCTCACCTACGCTAAGCCGGTCACCGCCAGACGAAGCATGCTTAGTTTGCATACCGCATACCTAAGCACACTTAGTTTCTAAGCGTCAATCGTTTTGCGGCCTGGGAAATTCGTTTCTTCTACCAATTGCAAAGGTTTGCATGGGTATGCCACACTTTGCATATGACTGTTGACACTGCCTACGTGATCCCAGAGTGGTCGTTTGGCGACCGTCTTCGGAAAATCCGAGCCGATGCCGAGATGGGGCAGAAGGAATTCGCCTTCTCAATCGGCGTCACGGCGAGCGCACTTGCTCAATGGGAGACCGACCGCACCAAGCCGCGCGACCAGGTCGAAATCGCTCGACGCATCCAAGCCGTGCACCGGGTGCCAGCGGCTTGGACTCTAGGGGTTACCCCCCCGTCCGGCGGACCGGACGGGGGAGCTAGTGGTGCCCCCACCAGGGCTCGAACCTGGGACCTGCGGATTAAAAGTCCGTAGCTCTACCAACTGAGCTATAGGGGCAGGGTGAAACAGGATCCGGACGAGGATACCGTGCCGCCTTGGAGACGCCGGAATGGTGCTCGTTTGAGGATTCGGCATGCTGTGCCCTAAGCTATCCAAGCTCCCGACGTGAAGCGTTGTGAGTACCCCGGAGTGATTCGGATTAGGCCCCCATCGTCTAGTGGCCTAGGACGCCGCCCTTTCACGGCGGTAGCACGGGTTCGAATCCCGTTGGGGGTACGCAACGCGGAAACGTGGAGCAGCGGTAAAGGTAGGCAAGTAGTACACGCAGGAAAGCAAGGCCCTGTGGCGCAGTTGGTTAGCGCGCCGCCCTGTCACGGCGGAGGTCGCGGGTTCGAGTCCCGTCAGGGTCGCAGTATGCGGCGTAAGGTTTGTCCGGTCGAAAGACCGGCGCCTTCCGGCCAGGTAGCTCAGTTGGTACGAGCGTCCGCCTGAAAAGCGGAAGGTCGCCGGTTCGATCCCGGCCCTGGCCACCATTCTTTACCTGCATCGACACGGGTCTTGCACTCGGTTGTCAGTTTGATTCGTCCGGTTCTTGTCCGGTCTTCGGTGTGTGAATCTCGGTCGCGTGAAGCTGATCGAGGTTCGTCGCGACTTGGTCTAACTCGTCGGAGTAGAGGTCGCTGTAGATGTTCGCGGTCACGGTCGGCGTTGAGTGGCCCATGGTCTTCTGGACATATCTGAGGTCGGCGCCGGATTTGCGGGCCAGGCTGGCGTAAGTGTGGCGGAGATCATGGATGGTCAATGGCGCCAGGTCGGTCTTTTTGAGGGCTTTGTTCCAGTGGGTGTGTCGACGCCAGTTGTTGGACCGCAACATCGCGCCATTGGGCGAGGTGACGGCGGACTCGTCCGGATCTCGGCCGGTGATGCGCCCCTTGAAGATGTCGACGACGACTTGGGGGAGCGGGACGGTTCGGATGCCGGCGCGGGTTTTCGGAGGCCCGATGACGATATGACCCTCCACTTCTGGTGCCGCCCTTCTGACGTAGAGGCGACGGGCTACGAGGTCCACGTCTTTGACGCGGAGGCCGACGAGTTCGGACCAGCGCAGGCCGGTGTAGGCGAGGATCGTCACGACGTCGCCTTGGTCGCCGCACGCGGTGGCGAGCGTTTGGACCTCCGGCGCGCTGAGGTAGCGGTGACGCTCCCGCTCGGGAATTCGGCCCGCGGAGACACCGAGGGCGGGATTGCGGTGGATCCGGCCGTCCTGGTGGGCGACATCGAGAATCGACCGCAGAAGCCGCAGCGTCGACACCTTCGCCCACGGACCGACCGTCAGGCCGTCAACGAACGCTTGGACATCGGCGCGGGTGATCTCGTCGACAGGTATGTGGCCGAACCGGGGTGCGATGCGAAGTTCCCAGTGCTGCGTGTAGCCGCTCCAGGTCTTCGGCGACACCGCCGGTTTCTTGGAATCGGAGAACTGCGTCCAGACCCTATTCAGAGGTGTCCGGCCAAGACGCGGGTCGAACCGACGTGCACCGAGCGCGGCCTCGTTGTCGCGCTCGGACTTGAAGGCCTTCGCCTCGCGCAGGGTCGGGAACGTCGCTGATGTTTCGACCCAACCCGACGGAGCGTCTGGATCGCGGATCAGATAGCGGACTTGGTAGCGGGGCTCTCCGGCCGTGTTGAGCCGCTTTCGGATGCCGCGTGGGGTGTTTCCGGCCATTAGCGACGCACCTGCTTGAGCCAGGACCGGACTTCGGCGCAGTCCCAGCGGCGCACCCGCTCTGACAACGTGTAGCAGGGCGGGCCGATCTGTTCGCCGGTCGTTTCGCGGAGCGCGGCCCAGCGGTTGAGCGTTGCGGCGGAGACGCCGAGTAGCGCCGACACCTGGTCAGCGGTCAGCAGTTCAGGGAAGTTGCCAGCGGCGACGAGAGCCTCCCGGAGGCCGTGAGTGATCATCGCTTCACCTCGCCGCGCGGATCGAGTCGAACCAGGCGCGCGTGCGCGGCAATCCGCCATCGGTGTCGGCTTGCCCGGCGGTGATTCCCCAAAGATCGAAAGCCCACCGCTCCAGCGCGGAGATCGTTGTCTCGCCGTAGCGCTGGAGTTCGGCGTCGTCGCGGAGGACCAGGGCGGTGCCGACGACTTCGCCGCACGACCAGACGTGCCGGTACCGGTCCCATCCGTCTCTGCAAACAAGGTTGGCGCGCAGCATCAGATCATCGGCATGCTGGATCACTTGATCCTGGTCTGGTCGCTCGAAGATGAAGTGGGTGTCATTCATCGCGCTGCCCTCCAACGGTGCGGAACCGTCTGTATTGCTTTGCAGTGGAACGAATTTGATCATCGGACCAGAAGTCGGATCGCACCTTGGCCACTTGGCCGTCCTCGGCGATGACGTAGCCGGTGCCCGGCTTCTCGGGGCTGATCCGGTGCGCAGGTGCGGTTGCGGCCATGCCATCGCCGAGAATCATCGTCACCTCGTCGCGGGAACGAAGCCGGAGCGCGATCGTCTGGGTGAACAGCCCTCGCATCGGAAGAACTTCCTTGCGGGGGTCTTGGAGGAAGGCGGCGACCACGATTCCCAGGGCGCGGCCTTTGGTAAGGATCCGCGACAGCGAGGCGGCAGCTTCTTTGCGCAGCGCAGCGTCACTCATGTAGGCGGTCAATCCGGCCAGCTCGTCGATCAGCAGCACTACGAGAGGGGTGGACGTAGTCGGACTGTGCTCGCGAGTGTGGCCTGCCATCGCAGAGCCGCGCTTGTCCATCAACTTCTCCAGCGCGGCAAGGGTTTCCACGGCATCGGCCTCCGTGGTGGCGATCCTGGTGAACAGGCCAGAGCCGACCGACAGTTCGATGCCGTACTTCAGGTCGATTCCCACCAGGTGAACCACGCCTGCGGCCACAGCGGGACCGAGTCCACCAGCGATGCCCCAGAAGACGGAGCCTTTGCCTGCACCTGAGCAGCCCACAGTGAGTGTGTGCCGGCCGCTCAAGGGCAGGGTCCAGGCTAACCCGTTTTCGCATCGGCCGAGGGTGACTTGCTTCGTCGCAACAGCTGTCGGGGGAGTGGCGTTACCTTCCGTGGACAACTGTTCTCGCATGACCAGTTCGATCCGAAGCGTCCCGGGGGAGACGACAACCGATCGCGCTGAGTATGCGCGCGCAGCGTCGCGGATCGCTGGAACCGCGCGCTCCAAGTCGTCAACGGTCTGTCCCATCCTTGCCCGCACCGTCAGGCGCAGGGTGGTGTGAGACACGTCTGTTCCCAACAGCTTTGGATGAAACCACCGCGTTGACGAGACTTGCCGTCCTTCTTTGTCGCGGCGGTTGACCTGCTCGGAGGCTGACAAGCCGCAGCGCTTACACAGCCACTGCCATGAAATGTGTGCCCAGAGCCGCCAGCGCAAGAGCCGGGCAGGAGTGGCGAACCGTTCCGTGTAGGTGTCCGGTGAGTGCAGCCGCCAGTAGGTCAGAGCTGCCCCGGTGATGATGACGACGACCGCCGTGCAGAGGGCGAAGCTGGTCAGTAAGTGCAGCAGGTGGACGAACCGCAGCGGCGTGTCGGGATCGATAGGTGTGTATGGGTCGGGGTTCATGCGGACTCCCGACCTGAGTTGGGTGCCGTGGACGCCGCAGACGGCTTGCCCGGCGCCTTCATGTCCGTGGCTCGAAACGACCATGCGATCCGCGAGAAGTCGCCCGACTTTTCGATGTATGGCAGGGCGGTCAGTCCTTCGAAAACCACAGGGGTGAAGGGTGTTCCGCTCGAATTGGTGGGTGCAATGGGTTGCACCGGTGCGGCGAACTTCACCGTCACCGTGCGACTGCGCTTTGGTGCTGTCGGATCCCCGTCGAGCACTTCGACCTGCCACATCGGTATACCCGTGTCGCGGTCCCTCGCCTGTACGCGGTTCTCGCCCGAGGACTTTTCGAAGTCGATCATCGGGGTCACCTCGGACACGACGAACGCACCGCATGAGAACACCTGGTCGTGCCCGATCTGGAGCCATCTTGGGATGGACATAAGAAGCCTTTCGAATGGATTGGTCTAGATGACTAACTAACATAGTCGTCTAGAGGAGTAAGTCAACCATTCGGCTCGGTTTGTTCGTTTGGCGAAGTCTCAGCGCGCCGAGAAGTCGTATTCGAGCAGGTAGGCGGACGCGACCTTCACGGTGTCGCACACTTCGACGGCCACGTCGTTGGTGTCGTATGCCGTCCGGACCACTGTCAGGACGGGGGCGCCTGCCGGGAGTTGCAGTGCACGGCGTTCTTCAGGCGTAGGCATTCGCGCGCCGACTTCCTCGGTGAATCGGGCGAGTTTATGGCCGGCCTCTTCGAGTCGTGCGTAGATGCCGCCAGGGCCGGTGTCGACTTGTTCGATCTTGGTGCCCTGCGCGAGCTCGGCAGGAATGTACGAAATCGCAGTCTCGACCGGCCGGCCATCAGCGAGGTAGCGCCGTGACCGCACGACGACATCGTCGGCTGTTTTCAAGCGCAGGCGTTCGGCAACAACGGAATTCGGCTTCTCACGGGTCACGGCTATGTTGTCGACCTTCGGCGTGTAGCCCGATTTCTCTGCTTCGACCGTGAACGCTGCCTTGCCGCTCGCGCGATGTCGCCGTGCGAACCGATCGGACGCGAGTCGCCGAATTGGAGGGGAGGGGCGGACGAATACCCCGCGACCGTGCTCGGAGATCACCAGGCCTTCCGAACGCAGTTCCTGCACGGCCTGGCGGACTGTCATGCGGGCGACCCCGAAATGGGCAATCAATGCCGCTTCCGACGGCAGACGTTCCTCCGCGGCTAACTGGCCCGCATTGATCGCCTCGCGCAACATGCCGGCGATCTGCCGATATGGCGGTTTGTCGTCCGCCCGGTCGATCTGGCCAAGTTGCAGCACTGTGAGCCTTCCATTGCTTGTCTAGGCGACTAGTCTAGGGAATCGACACGTCCCCTGTCACTACTGGGAACCCCTCAAGCATGGAGTTTCGCATGGGCACCACGCCGAAACACTCGGTCAGCGTCGCCGGCATCGTGGTCCGCGACGACGGGCGCGTGTTGGTCATCAAGCGCGATGACAACGGCCACTGGGAAGCGCCGGGCGGCGTCCTGGAGCTAGATGAATCCTTCGAAGCGGGCGTTCGGCGCGAGGTGCTGGAAGAGACCGGCCTTGAGGTCACCGTCGAGCGGCTGACTGGTGTCTACAAGAATCTGACACACGGAATCGTCGCGTTGGTGTATCGCTGTCGACCGGCAGGGGGCGAAACGCATATGACTGAGGAAGCTCGTGAAATCCGTTGGATGACAACGGAAGAAGTGCAGTCTGCGATGCTTCCGGCGTTCGGAGTGCGTGTCATGGACGCATTTGAAGAGGTCCCGCAGTCGCGGGTCCACGACGGGGTCAATCTCATAATGGCTTAGGCGATTTTATTGCTGTTTGGGGTCAGGGGTGTGGTCATCGGCCTTCAGGAAAGCATGTGACAGTCGGTCACGCGCACTCGCGAGATTAACTAGTGCGGTGTTCAACTGTTCGATGACGTCTGACGCAATTAGCTGGTCGTATCCGTCGGGGAGTCCGTACCTGTACAAGTCCCATCGCGATCGGTGGTCTTCCAAACGTGGCCACAAGTCATCTGCCACGGGTACAAAATCATCGACGAACTTGGCTAGTTCTGCTCGCAGACCGTCGAAGTCTTCGGGCCGATCTGGTCTGTTTAGTCCGGAATGCGAGTCGCCCACGATTTTCGCCTCCACTCTGAGTGTCAATGTTCAGGTCCCGGAAGAAATCCTATGCCGACTGGACTGCGGGGCCTGCGGGTGTCGCCGCCTCCGTAGGTAAGAACTGCGAATACTTCTCCCGTAGGTACGCCAACCCCGAGTCATGGGACGTCTCGTAATCCAGCGAGTTCTGCACGAACTTGAGTCGGTGCTCGGCATCGGAGATCAGCTCACTCCACTGCTTGACGACGATCCGGTACGGGCTCTCCTGCACGACACCGAACGGTAGGTGCGGTTGCCGCCGCTGCTCGTCGACGGTGCGGGTCGTCTCGTTGCCGACCAGCCAGAAATCCCACTTCACGTTCGGCTGTGCGAACGCCTCGTCGTTCACGATGGCGCTGGCGTATGAACGCAACTGGCTTACGTCGTCGTCATCGAGCTTGTGCTTGGGCCGTTTCAGTTCAACAACCAGATGTTCAAACGAGTCGGCGTTGGTCTGTAACCGACGCCCGAGCACCAGGTCCGGTATCGCGTCGGAGCCGTCCTCTAACCGCACCTCCTTGAGGTCAGCCAGTTCGACGTCCGTTCCCAGCTTCTTGAGGAACTTCTGTAGCACCTTGGTGAGGCGTTCGTCGTCTCCGGTCAGGCTCCATTCTTCGCCAAAGATCCAGGTCTCATGCGTCAGGATGCGGTGGAGCTGCCGCCGCTCCAGCAGCCGCCGCTTGATCTGCCGATCGAACAGGATGGTGCTTAGTCCGCTGAGGAAGTCCATGCGGGTACCGATCGCGCGGCCGGTCTGGATCAGCTGCGTAAGAGTGGTGTGCTTCAACAGCCGGGCAAGTTCGTCGACACGCGACTTCGGCAGCCGAGCCAGATCAGACAGGATCGGCAGCAATGCCTCGGGATCGGTTTCGAAAGTCTCCTTGAGGAGCCTCAGCGCCATGGCTTTCGGTCCTCCACTCTTGCTCTCGTCTAGAGTCCGGGACGCAGCGAGGGCGACGACTTTGAACGTGTCCCGCGTAGCCTCTTCGACGGGTGTCTTCGGCTCCTCCTTGTACGGCCATACGCCCTCTTCCCGCCACCGCTGGATCGTGGCCGTCTCGCGGAGTCGCTGTCTCTCCGCGAGGTGATCGCGCAGCGCTTCGCGGGCGGCTGCGATCAGACGACCGCGGGGCGTATCGGTGTCGTCCTCCAAGCCCACGGGATCGCCACTCACGAAACCGCCCCACGTCAGGTACGCGGTGAACTCGGAGCCCGGTGCCTGGATCCTGGCCTCTACCTCGTCTAGGACGCGGGCGTCTGCATCGCAGAGGAAGATCGACCGCCGCACGTTCTGCAGGTTCCACTCGATAACAGTGAGGGTGGCCTCGCCGTCCCAGTGTTCCGGGTCGCTCAGCGGGATCGACTCACGGTGTAGTTCAACCGAAGCCGCGTCGATATCCTCGCCGAGGAAACGAATCTGGAAGTCCTTGTAGCGCTCAAGGTGAAGTGCAAACTCGGTCAGCACTGCCTGTCGCAGCTCGTCAGGGGTATCGAAGCTAGACACCGCCGCCGGCCCAAGTTGGTGGACCGTGACGACGGTCCCAGATTTGGTAATACCGGGGTCCACGTCGATCGCTTCGATGTTGAAGGTATCGAGCGACGACCTATTGCCGGTCACCTGCACAACTCCGAGGCCGCCCTCTACGCGTTCCGAGGTGGAGACCCAGCGCACAAGGCTCCCCAGCGCGTACGCGGCGTAGCGACCCCGCCCATGCCGACCGTGCACGACCCGCTGGCCGCTGTAGCTTCGAGTGCCTGGCATGAGCTTCCAGCTGTCGCCGACGCGGGAAAACGCGTGCTCCGCCCGCTCGCGGTTCATGCCGTTGCCGTCGTCGGTAACGACTATCTGCTCGATCCCGCCCAGGTCGTTGTACTCGCAGGTTACCGCGACGTGGTGTGCGTCTTCGTCAAAGGCGTTCCATATGAGCTCGGTCAGCCCAGTGGAGGGCTTCTTGACGTAGCCCTCCAGGATGGACTGGCCTGCCTGGACTTTGACCGTGGTCATGGCTACATCGTTCCACGCGGATCCGACGGTGACGTGCTAGTTGCAGCAAAGCCCAACGTCGTCAGGCCCGCGTCGCCCGTCAGTAGTCCACCCGGCGTCGGACTCGTACGGCACCTTGGCGTCCGTCAACGTTCAGCTCTCCAACTCTTCAATCATCCGGCCGTAACGGGACAAGAGCCGCACCTCGCACTGCTCGATGTCACGGATGTCGACGTCGAGGTGGTTGTCGATGATCGCGTCTAGGTCGCGATGCGCGTAAAGCAACTCGCTGGGCATGGTGGCGGCGTCGTAGAGAACCTCAAGCGTCTTACCTGGGAACTTCTTTCGCACCTCCAGGATGTTTGCACCAGCCGCGATCGCAGCGGATCGGAAGTCGTCGTCGGATTCAGGGATCGGGAATGTGTTCCAGACCAGCGTGTTCGAGAAGTTGCTGTCCGCTCGGGTGTGGCCGCCCGCGAGGCGCTGCCAAATCGCGAAGATGCGGGAGCTGACGATGGCGAAGATGAATCCGTCTGCATCCGGGGCTGTGAACAGCGTGTTGTTCACGATCACGTCGGGTGTGGAGTACGCGGCAGGTAAGTAGAGGCGGCTATGCCCAGTGACTTTCGGGATAGCCAGGTACGGTTCTGACGGCTGGCGGTAGTTGGTGAACAGATGTGGGGTCGACGCCTTGCGGTTCCCCTGCGTGTCAGGGTGAGTTGAGTCCACTGGTTCAGAGCAAATCGGCCTGACGCGGGGCGAGATTCGGATCGGTAGGCGATGACCAGCTCGATTGT
>NZ_JACKTY010000052.1 GCF_025822605.1 Mycolicibacterium komossense
CTGGAAATCAAACGCGAACAACAAGCCGCCACCACCTCCTAACCGAGCCTGAAACCCACCACGCATTTCCTGCCAAACACACCGCCAAACTCACAGTGGGGGCGGGCAGGATAGGTCCGTGACCGCACCGCCTACCGATCGACGGCGACGGGTCGGTTCTCTCGAGGTCCTGCTGCTGGGCCTGCTCGCGTTGGCAATGTCCGCGGGCGCGATCAGCGCCTTCGTCGCCGCCCGGCCGGACCTGAGCACGGCCGCCACCGTGTTCTGCGGCGTCTTCGTCCAGGCATTGCCGTTCCTGGTGCTCGGTGTCGTGGTCAGCGGTCTGATCGCCGCCTTCGTGACCGCCGAACGGCTCTCGCGGTGGATGCCCAGCAATCCGATTTTGGCCGTCGCGGTGGCCGGTATCGGTGGCGCCGCGTTGCCCGGCTGTGAATGCGGCTCGGTTCCGGTGGCCCGCAGGCTGTTCGGACCGGGCACGCGCGGCGCCGCCGCGCTGACGTTCATGCTGTCCGCGCCCGCGATCAACCCCGTCGTGCTCGTCGCCACCGCGGTCGCATTCCCTGGCCAGCCTGCGATGGTCCTGGCACGCTGCGTCGCGTCGCTGGTCACGGCCGTGGTGATGGGGCTGCTCTGGTCGCGGTTCGGCCGAGACGAGTGGGTCACCCGAACACTGCCTGACCCGCCCGCCGAGGGATCCTCACGCTGGACGGTGTTCAGCGAAGCGGCACGCCACGACTTTCTGCAGGCAGCGGCCTATCTCGTCGTCGGAGCCGCGGCCGCTGCGGCGCTGCATGTGCTCGTCCCCGCCTGGGTGTTCGAGCACCTCGCGGGCAACCTCGTCGTCGGAGTGGTGACGATGGCCCTACTGGCGGTCGTGCTGGCGTTGTGTTCGGAGGCCGACGCCTTCGTCGCGGCGAGCCTGACGATGCTGCCGCTGGTGCCGCGCCTGGTGTTCCTGGTGGTCGGCCCCGCGGTCGACGTCAAGTTGGCGGCGATGCAGGCCGGAATGTTCGGGCGGCGGTTCGCGGTGCGCTTCGGGTCCACGACGTTCGTCGTCGCCACGGTCATCGCGACACTCGTCGGACTGGCCATCCTCGGGAGCGGCGGATGAGTCGCGTGACGCAGAACTTGTTACTCCTGCTGGTCGGGCTCAGCACGATGGTGATGCTGGTCAAGGGCACCTATCTGAATTACGTCAGACCTGCGCTCTTCCCGTGGCTGCTTGCGGCGGCCGCGGTCCTGATCGCCCTCGGCGTGGCGGCGATAGTCCGGGACTTGCGGGACGCGGGCGGCCATATCGACCACGAACACGACCATCGGCACCGGCCGTGGTTGGTCTGGCTGCTGCTGATCCCGGTCGCGATGGTCGCTTTCGTCGTGCCGCCGCCGCTCGGCGCGCAAGGAGCAAGCCCGCAGGCAGCCGTCAGTGCCCCGCAACGTCGGGCCTTTCCACCGCTGCCGTCCGGCGACGCGCCGGCGGTGTCGCTGCCAGAGGTGGTCATGCGGGCGGCGGCCGATTCCACCAATTCGCTCGACGGCCGAACGATCACGCTGACCGGTTTCTCCCTGCATCGCCCGGACGGTGGAGTCGATCTCGGCCGCGTCGTCATCGTGTGCTGCGCGGCCGACGCCCAACTGGCGCGAGTGCATCTGACGGGCCCGACCTCCGCGACCGCGGCCGGTTTCCCGGACGACACGTGGCTGCAGATCCGTGGCCAGATTCTGACCGGGTCTGCACACTCGGACGACGGCTTCATCCCCACGTTCGGCGTTACGGATGTCACCCGGATCGACAAGCCGGCCAACACCTACGCCTACTGAAGACCTCGGTAGAACGTGTTCTAGAAAATGCGCTGTCGTAGCCACAGGGCACGATGGTGCGCATGACCCAGCCGGCGGCGACCCGTGAGCATGCCCAGGCCATCCTCGAACAGCTGGCCGGGCCCGCTGCGGTCCTTCGCGACGACCAGTGGACGGCCATCGAGGCACTCGTGGTGCAACGGCGGCAGGCGCTCGTCGTGCAACGCACCGGGTGGGGCAAGTCGGCGGTGTATTTCATCTCGGCCAAGCTGCTTCGTGAGCGGGGCCATGGTGCGACGGTCATCGTGTCACCGCTGCTGGCGTTGATGCGCAACCAGGTGGCCGCGGCGCAACGGGCCGGCGTCCGTGCGGCCACCATCAACTCCGGCAATGTCACCGAGTGGGACGAGATCCACGAGCGGGTCAACAACGGCGACCTCGATGTGCTGTTGGTCAGCCCGGAGCGGCTGAACAACCCCGACTTCCGGGACACCGTGTTACCCGCCCTTGCCGCCGACGCCGGCCTGGTGGTTGTCGACGAGGCGCACTGCGTCTCCGACTGGGGGCACGACTTTCGGCCCGACTACCGTCGGATCCGGACGCTGATCGCCGAACTCGGTTCGGATGTACCGGTTTTGGCGACCACAGCTACCGCCAACGATCGTGTGGTCGACGATGTTGCAGCGCAACTGGGTGTCGGCGGCCGGGACACGCTGGTGCTGCGCGGCGGGCTGGATCGCGAGTCGTTGCGATTGTCGGTGGTCCAGGCCGGCGGTGGTGCGCAGCGCACGGCATGGCTGGCCGAGCACCTGGACGCCTTGCCGGGCTCGGGGATCGTCTACACGTTGACGGTCGCCCAGGCCCACGACGTGGCGGCGCTGCTACGCGAGCGCGGGCACGAGGTCGCGGCCTATACCGGGTCGACGGAAACCGCTGAGCGAGAACAACTCGAGGCTGATCTGCTCGGCAACCGGGTCAAGGCGCTGATCGCCACCTCGGCGCTCGGGATGGGCTTCGACAAGCCCGACCTTGGGTTCGTCGTGCATCTGGGGGCGCCGTCGTCGCCGATCGCCTACTACCAGCAGGTCGGTCGCGCCGGGCGCTCGACGGACAGCGCCGAGGTGGTGCTGTTGCCCGGCCGTGAAGACCAGGACGTCTGGCGCTACTTCGCATCGGTCGCGTTCCCATCGGAATCTATGGTGCGCAACGTGATTCGCGAACTCGATCCGGACCGTCCGCAGTCGACCCCCGCGCTGGAGCCGCTGGTCGACCTCGGCCGCACCCGACTCGAGATGGTGCTGAAGGTCCTCGACGTCGACGGCGCGGTGCGGCGGGTCAAGGGCGGCTGGGTGGGCACCGGCGAGCCGTGGGATTACGACGAGGCCCGCTACCGCAAGCTCGACGAGGCCCGCCGCCGTGAGCAGCAGGCGATGCTCGACTACCAGAGCACCGACGAGTGTCGAATGACGTTTCTGCGCAGGCAACTCGACGACCCGGACCTCAAGAACGGTGAGCGGTGCGGCCGCTGCGACAACTGTGCCGGCGCCCACTTCAGTGCCGCTGTGGATGAAGGGGCCGCGGCGTTGACCGAGGAGCGGCTGATGCGGCCCGGCATCGAAATCACCCCGCGCAAGCAGTGGCCGTCAGGATTGGCGAAGCTCGGTGTCGTGCTCAGTGGCCGCATCGGTGACGGCCCAGCGCCGGGCCGGGCGATCGGACGCCTCACCGACCTGGGCTGGGGTCCTCGGCTGCGGCGACTGCTCGACGAACCAGACGGTGAGGTGCCACCCGAAGTGGTACAGGCGGCAGTAAAGGTCTTGGCCTCCTGGGACTGGGAGATCCGTCCGACCGCGGTGCTGGCGATGGATTCGGATACACATCCGGTCCTGATCGGTTCGCTGGCCCGTGAACTGGCCCGGTTGGGCCGGCTGACCGATCTCGGTGTATTGCAGTACATTCCGGGCCGCCGGCCGGTGGCCGCCGCCAATTCCGCGTATCGTGTTGCCGCGCTTGAGGGTTCGTGGTCGCCGCCGGACTCGTCGGCCATTGCCGCGGTGGGCGGTCCGGTGCTGCTGGTCGACGACAGGGTCGATACCGGCTGGACACTCACGATGGCCGCCCGGGTGGTCAAGCTGGCCGGCGCACCTGCCGTGCTGCCGTTCGCACTCGCCGCCGCCAGCTAGTTCCTCGGTGACGTCGTGCGGGCATGCAGGTCTCGCGGACTGCCGCGCTGACGGTGCTGGCGGACGTCTAAGACGCGGCAGGCTTGGTCCCGCCGAGTTGCGCCGTCAGCGCATCGGCGGTGGCGACGAGGGCGCGCGACTGTTCGACGATCTCGGCGTCGGTCATGGCGCGCCCGATCTGCAGGGATACCACCATCGCCTGACGCCGGTGGTGGTCGTAGACCGGTGCGGAGATCACGCTGACATCATGGCGTTGCCGGTCGCCGGTTTCGGCTTCGCTGTGCAGATAGACGCGCTCGCCGATATCGGAGATCAGCTCGCCGAGGAGTGCCTGCAGCTCGTCGGGCAGGCTGCTCGACATGCCCGCCATCAGCGCGTACAGCCGCCGCCCGCCCGGTGTGAGCCGCTCGACCAGATAACCGCACTCCCGGCATTCGGCGATCACCCGTTCCAGCCGCTCGGTATCGGTGCGCAGCGGAATCGTCGGCTCCTTGGCCAGCCATTCGTGTAGGGCCGCGTCGTCCCACAGCACGAACATCAGCCCGACGGGCGGAGCGAACGGATAGCTCTGCCCGACCCTGACTCCGACGTCGGTCCCGGGCGGACCGATCAGTTCGAGCAGGGTGATGCGCTCGTCGATCACCGCTGACAGCGCGGCCGGCGTGTCGCAGAGCGCCGAGAGGTGGCGTAACTCCTCCCGTGCGGCCGGGTTGACGCGCATCGATTCCTGGGTGGTGTGTCCCAGTGAGATCAACCGGGGGCCCAGCCGATAGGTCTTGTCCTGGCTGTCCCGCACGAGGTATCGCGAATCCGTCAGCGTGGTGAGGATGCCCAGGCAGGTCGGCTTACTCAGGTCGAGGCGGCGGGCCAATTCAGAGAGACCGAACCGGTCGTGCGGGTGCTGGGCGAGGAAATCGAGGATAGCGACGACGCGCGCTGTCGGCGGCGAGGCCCGTTCTGTCATCCGGCATCGCCTCTCTGCGCGCATTGACTCGAAATAGAACACGTTCTAGTGTCAGGTCGGAAACTCTACCAGTACGGTCCATTATTGGAACAGTGCTGGTTTGATGGGAGGACAGTGACTCTGTACAGCCAACCGTTGATCGATGCCATTGCCGAAGCCGAGAGTCTGATTCTGGCTGCACCGTTCATCGAATCCGAGGCCGATCTCCTCGAGGGCCTGCAATATTTCGCCGGCTGCGTCGCGGCCTGCACCCACGTGGCTTTCGACTACGACCGCGACCATCCGTTCCTGCACAGCGGAACCGGGCCATTCACCAAGATGGGTCTCGACAACCCCGACACGATGTATTTCGGCACCCGCGTACAGCCGGGTCACGAGTACGTCGTCACGGGCCGACGCGGCACGACCACGGACGTGAGTTTCCAGCTGCTCGGCGGTGAGTACACCGATGACAACGTGCCCGACAGCGAGACGGCGTTCGATGACCGCAAGCTGGACATCTCCGCCGACGGCACCTTCGAATGGCGATTCACCCCGGCCACTCCCGCCCAACTCGTCATCCGCGAGGTGTACAACGACTGGTCGGCGCAGCGCGGATCATTCGCGATCGCCCGCACCGACACCGAGGGGACCGCCCCGCCCGCGTTGACCCGCGAATTGATCGAAAAGCGTTATGCCATTGCAGGAAAGCAGCTCGTTCAGCGGGTGAAGACGTGGCTGCAGTTTCCCAAGTGGTTCTACGACGATCTGCCGGTGAACACCCTGACGGCGCCACGGCTCACCCCCGGAGGCCTGGCCACCCAGTACTCGTCGGTGGGGCATTTCGACCTGACACCGCAGCAGGCGATCGTCATCACGCTGCCGGTCACCGACGCGCCCTACCTCGGCTTCCAATTGGGCAGTCTCTGGTACATCTCGCTGGACTACATCAATCACCAGACGTCGCTCAATGGCACTCAGGCACAGGCGGATCCGGACGGCAAGATTCGCATCGTGGTGTCCGATGCCAACCCCGGCGTGACGAACTGGGTGGAGACCCTCGGCCACGGTAAGGGCTACCTGCAGTTCCGCTGGCAGCGGGTGTCACGCGAGCTGACCGAGGCCGACGGCCCGACCCTTGAGCTGGTCGACATCGACAAGGTGGCCGCCGTGCTGCCGTACTACGACTCCAACAAGATCTCAGAAGAAGGCTGGCGGGCGCGGATTGCGCTGCGCCAGAAACTCATTGGTGAACGGATGGTGGGATAGTTATGGCCGGACTTCTCGAGGGGAAGGTCGTCGTGATCAGCGGCGTCGGACCCGCGCTTGGCACGACGCTGGCACGCCGATGCGCGGAGAACGGCGCGGACCTGGTGCTCGCCGCCCGCACCGTCGAACGCCTCGACGACGTCGCCAAGCAGATAACCGACCTGGGTCGTCGCGCGGTGTCGGTGGGTACCGACATCACCGACGAAGCGCAGGTGGAGAACCTCATCTCCGAAACCTTGAAGGCCTACGGCAAGGTCGACGTGCTCATCAACAACGCCTTCCGGGTGCCGTCGATGAAGCCCTTCGCCAAGACCGGTTTCGACCATATCCGCGACACGATCGAGCTCACCGTGCTCGGTGCGCTGCGGCTAATCCAGGGCTTCACCCCTGCGCTCACCGAGTCCAAAGGTGCGGTGGTGAACGTCAACTCGATGGTCGTGCGACATTCCGATCCGAAACAGGGCGCCTACAAGATGGCGAAGGCGGCGTTGCTGGCGATGTCGCAGTCATTGGCCAGCGAGCTCGGCGAGCAGGGAATCCGCGTGAATTCGGTTCTGCCCGGTTACATCTGGGGTGGGACACTGCAGGGCTACTTCGAGCACCAGGCCGCCAAATACGGCACCACCGTCGACGAGATCTATAAGGCGGCCGCGGTCAACAGTGACCTCAAGCGGCTGCCGACCGAGGACGAGGTGGCCTCGGCCATCCTCTTCATGGCCAGCGACCTCTCGAACGGGATCACCGGTCAGACACTCGACGTGAACTGCGGGGAGTATCACAACTGATGGGGGGAGCGAGTGAGGATCGCAGCGAGGGACGAGCGAGGACCGGAGCGAGCGAGGTGAAACAATAATGGGCGCGAAGGACTTTCTCTCAGTCGAGGCAGTGCGCGCCTCGGCCGTCAAGGCCACGGGGATGGACGACTTCGGGGTCGACGACGACAACTACGAAGAAGCGCTGAGCGTTCTGCTCGAATCGTTTCGCAACGATGCCGACCTGACCGAACTCGGTAGCAAGATGTCCCGGTTCTTCGTGCGGAATGCTTTGGTGGCCAGGCTGGTTTCCGAGGCTGCGTTCAAGCAGTACCCGCAGCACGTCGACGTGCCGATCAAACGACCGATCTTCGTCACCGGCCTGCCCCGCACGGGCACCACCGCGATCCACCGGCTGCTGACCGCCGACCCGGCGCATCAGGGGCTGCAGTTGTGGCTGGCGGAATTCCCGCAGCCCCGGCCGCCGCGCGAGACCTGGAAGGACAACCCAGTCTTCCAGCAGCTGGACGCGCAGTTCGCCAAGGCGCATGAGGAGAACCCGGATTACACCGGTCTGCACTACATGACTGCCGACGAGGTCGAGGAATGCTGGCAGTTGCTGCGGCAGTCGTTGCATTCGGTGTCGTATGAGACCCTGGCGCACCTGCCCACCTATTCGCGGTGGTTGGCCAACCAGAATTGGACCAAAGCCTATGGGCGGCACCGCAAGAATCTGCAGCTGATCGGGCTCAACGAGCCGGAGAAGCGGTGGGTGCTGAAGAATCCCAGCCACCTCTTCGCGCTCGATGCGATCTTCGCGACCTACCCCGATGCGCTCATCGTGCAATGCCATCGGCCGGCGGAAACCATCATGGCCTCGATGTGCTCGCTGGCCCAGCACACCACCGAGGGCTGGTCGACTACCTTCAACGGCGCGGTGATCGGTGACGATGCGATGGAGACGTGGTCGCGCGGGCTGCGCCTGTTCGATGCCGAACGTGCCAAACACGACCCGGCCCAGTTCTACGATCTCGACTACTTCGAGTTCGTCAAGGATCCGTTCCCAGTCGTCGAGGCGATCTACCGGCAGTTCGGACTGAAGTACACCGACGCGGCCCGTACGGCGATGGAAGAGATGGACGCCGAGAGCAAGAAGGGTCCGCGGGCGCCGAAACACACCTACGCGCTGGAGGACTACGGGCTCACACCCGAGGCGGTCAAGGAGCGCTTCGCGGGCCTCTGACCTTCTCACCGAGGTGCCGTTCGACGACCGTCGAAGCCGGCTCCCCGTTGGTCGGTGAGGGCATTTTCCCGGTTGCACCAATCCGGCGATGCTTCGGCACCGAAACGCTTACTGAGTTCAGCGTTTCCTGTCCGTGCAACCGATCATCGGGTGGTGTCCATGAGTCCGGTAAACAGTTCCGAGTTGGTCGTGCTTCTCGATGAGGCTGGTCAAAGCATCGGCTCGGCCCTCAAATCGGCGGTTCACCATAGTCAGACACCGCTTCACCTGGCCTTCTCGTGTTACCTGTTCGATGAGGGCGGTCGGGTGCTGATGACCCGCAGGGCGCTGGACAAACGGACCTTCCCTGGCGTGTGGACGAATTCCTTCTGCGGGCACCCGGGGCCCGACGAAGCCGTGCCCGACGCGGTGCTCCGCCGCGCGAACCAGGAGTTGGGCCTCGGGATTGCCGACCTGCGTTGCGTGCTGCCGGACTTCCGCTATCACGCGGTCGCCGCCGACGGCGTAGTCGAGAACGAGGTCTGCCCGGTGTTCTGCGGCCGTGCCGTGGGGACAGTGAATGCCGATCCCGCCGAGATCATGGAATCCGTCTGGGTGCCATGGCACCAACTGCGCGCGGTGGCCGACTCCGGGTGGGCGATCAGTCCGTGGTCGGCCGAACAGATCCCCCTTTTGGAGGGAGCCGGTGTGGGGCGCCAGGGTTAGGACTTCGGCCCGAAGAGGGGCCGCGTCGAAGACCGGCTGAAAGAGGCGACCGGCTGAAAGAACAGCCTCCTCAGTGGCGGGCTTGTGCGTGTTCCGCGAACCGGCGCAGCACCGCCGATCTGCCGTGGTTGGGAACGGTGTGCACGGCGTGCCCGGCCAGCCCGAAGCCCTCGAGCAGCTGGTTGGCTGCCATCCACCCCGTTGTCGCGGCCCGTTCCATCAGGGCCACGGGCAGATCGATGCGAATGCCGTCACCCGCCAGGACCATGCGGTGGTCCGGTGTCGTGACAGTGGGCCGCCCCACAAAATCGCCCGGGGCGAAGCGGGGACAGTCGCCGCGGCGAATCAGTCGCTCGTCAACGATCTTCGCGCCGATGGTTTCGGGATACAGCTCGTGCATGCGTGCCAGCAGGGCATTGCGCACGTTGTCGTCGGAATCGGTCACCGAGTAGGCATGCAGTTCGACGACCGAGCCTCCGGTCCGCGCGGCCCATTGCGCGGCCTCGCGTTCGTAACGTTCCACAACGCTGACGTTGTCCAGCGGGGGGCGTCCACCGGTCCCGACGAATGCGGCCCGGTCGGCGCGCACCGGACGGTCCAACCACAACCGCAGCACCACGAACTCCGGTGCGGTGCCCATTGCCGCCACCTGGTTTCGCCAGTGTTCGTCGCCCAGTCGCGGCGAGCGTGCCACGATGTGCCGCAGCCCGTCGACATCGGTCGCGAGTACCACTGCGTCCGCAGCGAATTCGGCGTCTCCACCGCAGTTGACCCGTATCTCGGATTCTATCGAGACATTGTCGACGAGGAGCCCGGTGTGGAATTGCACACCACTGCCTTCCAGGTACTTGCGCAGTGGATTCCACAGTGCGACATCGAAGTTCGCATTGGCGACATCGAAGAGCAGTCCCTCGCTGGAGCCGAGGAAGTAGATGTGGAACATCGTGACGAGCTCGGCCGCCGAGAGCTTCTCCGGTTTGGCAAAGAAGCTTCGTGCGAACACCTCGAACGCCAGATGACGGGCCGCGTCGGGAAAGTTGATTTCCTGCAAGAACGTTTCGGCGTCCTTGTCATCGAGATCGAGGTAGGTGCGCGGTACCGATGCGGTGGCCAGTGGCGCGGCGGCCTTGGCATCGAGCCGAACAAGGTCGCGCAGCCGAAAGGTCGGACTTCGCAGCGCGAATGCCAGTGCGTTCCACGGTGGTACCTGAGGAAGTCCGCGGAACGTGTCGTGCCGGCCGAGCGCATCGATCAAGGGATAGTCCGCGACGGGTGTCAGAGCGGACAGATGCGGGTCGGCCAGGCGCAGGAGCGACCGCAGGTTGTAGTACTGCCGAAAGAAAGCGTGAAACCCCCGGTTCATGGCGGTTGCCGATCCGTCGACCAGGGTGTCGGACCATCCGCCGACCCGGCCGCCGAGGTAGTCGCGCTCCTCCAGGACATCGACTGCGACACCGCGCTCGCTGAGCCCTGCGGCGGCGGCGAGGCCGGCGATTCCGGCCCCCACGACGACCACCCGTGGAACCCGAGAGAGGTCGCGGGCGTCGTGAAGACCCGGCTTCCCGGCCAGCGTCTGCCGCAGTTTGTCGATCGTCACTGCTTCACCTCCTTGGCCGCGGGACGGGGCTTGCGGCGCTCCCACAGCATCAATACCGCTGTCACCATGGCGAATCCGAACAGAAAGTCCTCGATCGGAATATCCCAGGGAAACCGAATGCCGGTGGTCTGCCGGTTGTCGTAGAGCACGATCGGTGCGCTGAGTTTGGTCAGCCAGCCGTCGACCGGAATCTGAAATCCGGTGACGATCACCATCGAGATCCAGTACGCCGGACGGCGGAACAGCCCGGTACGGAACACCGCAATCTCCAACAGGCACACCGCGAGCACGGCGAGCACGGCGGGAAGCGTATAGCCGAGGCCGGTCATCGTTGCCGCGCTTTCGTCAGGAGGGCCCGAAGCACCGCCAGTATGAAGCTCACTGCGGAGTAGGTAAGGAGACCGCAGATCGGAACCACCACGAAGAACAGCAGTTCCTCCAGGGGGAGTTCGCCCGGCGCAACCAGCCCCACCAGGTAGCGCTCGTCATACCACCAGACATCGGCGGCGACGGCGATGGCGTCCCAGGCGATGAAGACAGCCGCGACGGGTAGCACGGCGGCAGCCAACCGCCGGGGTTGGCGGTAGACGCCCCTGCCGAAGAGCTCCAAGGGCAGGGTCACCACCAGGCAGGCGCCCAACACCATCAGGTACTGCCAGCGGTCCATCGTCACCGAATCCCGTGACGCAGCCGCGCCTGCCAAGCCCGAGCGATGCCGGCGGCGGCCATCGTGAGTCGCCGTACCTGCCCGACCGAGGCGCGCTGCCCGAAGATCTCGAAGTCCATGTCCTCGATTCTGTCGAGGATCTCCGAGTAGAGCGTCAACGCCACGGAGACACACGGACGCGAGGCGGGGTGCAGGGTGGGTATGCCGGGTTGAGCCTCGGCGTAGACGGCGCGCGCGATCGCGTGCTGCTCGGCCAGAGCCCGGCGTACGCGGCTATCGATCCGCCGGTTGGACTGGCACCACGTCAGCAGGTCACGGTCGACGCCGTGGGCGGCGAGTTCGTCTGCGGGTAGATAGATCCGGCCCCGACGCAGGTCTTCGTCGACATCCCGAAGGAAGTTGGTCAGCTGGAACGCTTTTCCCAGCGCCGCTGCGTACGGCGCGGCCTCCTCGCGCGGCCCGACAGTGCCGAGCACGGGCAGCAGCTGCAGTCCGATCACCTCGGCCGACCCGTACATGTAGCGCTCCAGTGCCGCCCGGTTCGGGTAATCGGTCACGCTCAGGTCCATCCGCATGGACGCCAGGAAGTCGTCGAAGAGATCCCATCCGATGTCGTACTTGCGCGCCGTGTCCACCACTGCCGTCAACGTCGGATCGTTGCCGCAGCGGTAGTCCCCGTTCACGCTGTCGAACAGTCGGTTGGAGAACTGCTGCAGCTGCTCGGCGCGCAGGTCTTTGCCCCGAGAGTCGTCGAAGTCGTCGAGGATGTCGTCGGCGCGCCGGGCAAACCCGTAGAGCGCGTGCACGGCGGGGCGCTGGCTGGGAGACAGTAGCCGGGTGGCCAGGAAGAAGGTCTTTCCTGCCCGGGCGTTGATCTGGCGGCACTGCCGATAGGCCTCGCGCAGCGCTGGCTCCCTGACACCGGCCGCGTCGAGTTCTGACCGCATCATCGTGGGGTCACCTGGCGACGCGGGTGGCGCGCTGATGCTCCGGTTATCCGGTCGGCGGCGAGTCGGCCGGACATGATTGCGGTGGGCACCCCCACGCCGGGCACTGTCGACGAGCCGGCGAGCACCACGTTGTCCACCCCGCGCACGGTGTTGGCCGGCCGGAAGGGGCCGGTCTGGCCGAAAGTGTGCGCCAGGGCGAACGGACTGCCTGCCGCCATGCCCTGGCGCCGCCAGTCTGCCGGGGTGACCACGGACAAGACCTCCATATCATCACCGAGTTGAGGCAGCCGTGTCTTGACTGTTCTCAACATGTGGTCGGTATAGGCCGATGAGGTGGCGTCCCAATCGATTTGTCCCACATCGGTATTGGGTGCCGGTGCCAGCACGTAGAGCAGATCGCGGCCGGGCGGCGCCAGGCTGGGATCGCCGGCGGTTGGCCGCGTGACCAACAGTGACGGGTCCCCCATGACCTTGCCGTTGTCGATGATGTCTCGGAACGTCTGTTGCCAGGCGTCCCCGAACAGGATCGTATGGTGCCCGAGCCGGTCCCCGACGTCGGCGCAGCCCACGTGGGCGACTACCGCCGACGGCGCCGGCCGCAACCGCAGCAGCCGTCGTGGGGTGCGACCCAGCAGCCGATAGGTGTCGGGCAACTCGGTGGTGAGCACCACGGCGTCTGCGGCTACGCGACGGCCGGCCGCGGTGCGGACTGCGCTCACTCGGGAGCCGTTCCATTCGAACTCAGAAACCGTTGCGCCATAGACGAACTCGACCCCGGCGTCGGCGGCGGCGGCGGCCATGGCGTCCGGCAGT
The DNA here is from genome assembly GCF_025822605.1 of Mycolicibacterium komossense. GTDB lineage: Bacteria > Actinomycetota > Actinomycetes > Mycobacteriales > Mycobacteriaceae > Mycobacterium > Mycobacterium komossense. The sequence goes on from NZ_JACKTY010000052.1 coordinate 12,923, forward strand.
GCCCGCATGCCGCCGCGCGGGAAGTACACGCCGGCGATGGTGTCCATGTACGCGATCACCGCATAGACCGCCAACGCACTCTGCGGTGGCACTCCCGCGTAGAGTGCCTGGAAGGTGAACACCCGAAGCAGTCGCTCGTCACTGAGGAAGCGACGAATCACCTTCTCCCACCGCCGGAATCCGCCCATCGCGACGAGTTTGGCCAGCTGTGGGGTCAGCAGCGACAGGGGGGAATCGAAGTTGGCGCCGATGAAGCCGTCGAATTCGGTCGCGTACAGCTTGGTCAGCCACGCGCGCAACTCCAGGTAAGCATCGGCCTCACCCCGGCCGGCGAACCGTTCGATCTCGTCGAACATCGCCGTCGGCTCGGAGTGGACCGCGATTTCGGTGCCGTCGGCGAACCTGGCGTGGTACGCGGGATGCACCGGTTGCAGCTCGAGGCGGTCGGTGAGCGTTTCACCGACCGCGGCGAAGGCCTCATCGATGATGTCGGGCATTGTCAGCACAGTCGGTCCGGTGTCGATTCGGTAGCCGGCGATATCGGCACGGCCGACGCGGCCACCGGGATGGTCGGCCCGTTCGACCACCGTGACAGCGTGTCCGCGGCCGGCCAGTTGCAGCGCCGCCGACAACCCCGACAATCCGGCGCCTACGACGACCACCCGGTCAGTTCTTCCCTCGACGGTGCGCATCATGCGGCCCTTTCCGTGCAGACGACGGCCATGTCTTCCAGTGCAGCGCGAGTGTTTTGCGGGATACCGGTGGCATCCAGGCAGCGCAGTGCCGCAGCGAGCCGCTCGTGGATGAGTTGCTCGATCCATTGCACCGCTCCGCTGGCGATGATCAGAGCTCGCCAACGTTCCGTCTCGGCCGGACCCGGCGCGGGGCTGCTCATCAGTTCGGTGAGTTGTCGCCGGAGCGTGGAATCGGCCAGTTGATATGCGGCGACGACGACGCTGGTGGCCTTCTGTGCCGCCAAGTCGGTGGTGACCGGTTTGCCCGTCACCAGTGGCGAACCCGATATGGCCAGCACGTCGTCCCGCAGCTGGAACGCTTCGCCGATGACGGCGCCGTAGCCGCCGAGTGCGTCGATGACCTCGGATGAGCAGCCGGCCATCGCGGCTCCGATCTCCAACGGTCGGCGCACGGTGTAATTGCCCGATTTACGTCTGAGCACGTCGAGTACCTCGTCGAAGGTGGGGAAGGAGGGCGAGTCGTTGACCAGATCTGCGAACTGCCCGATCGCCAGCTCGATGCGCATGTCGTCGTAGCGGGGCCACACTCGTACCAATGCATCGGCGCCAATGCCGCTTGTGCGCAGCGCTTTTTCCGCCCACACCAGACAGAGATCTCCGAGCAGTATCGCCGCCGACTCACCGAACCGCTCCGACGAGCCCGGCAGGCCACGATGACGGTGCCACTGTCCGAACAACACGTGCGCGGCCGGCCGGCCGCGGCGTAGTGCCGATTCATCCATGACGTCGTCCTGCATGAGCGCGAATGCGTGCAGGAGCTCGAGGCTGGTGGCGGCACGCAGTGCTGCATCGTCTTCCTGAGCACCGCACAACCAACCCAGGTACATGAATGTCGATCGGACGAACTTGCCGCCGTCGACAAACCGGCTCAGCACCTCACTGGCAGTGTCGACTCCTGTGCCGCCCAGATCTGGCAGGCACTGCTGTTCCACGAAATCGTTCAAATGTGCTCGCACGGCAGCGCGGACGCCGCCCAGCCAGTGGGCGTCGAAGACCGGGTGGGCGCCGCCTCGGTGGGCACCCACATGCTGATGCGCTGTGGTGAGCTCCCGCGTGGTTCCGTTACCCCTGTTCACCTGCGACTCCTTTGCCTGGCCAGCACCGAATGCATCGTGCGAATCCCACGGTCGTCGCGGCGAGCGCCATCGCCTGCGCAGCCACCGCATGAAGTCATTCGAAGCTGCCGGGCAAGCGGCTGGGTTGACGGAGGAGAAAATTTTCGGGAGGCGCGAGTGCCCCGATCCGGCTACGCGCGCTCAGTCAGCCCGATGTGGTCGTGCAGCCGCCTCAGCGGCGAGGGCGCCCACCAGTTCCACCGCCCCAGGATGTGCATGAACGCAGGCACCAGCACCATGCGGACCAAGGTGGCGTCCACCGCCACCGCCAGCGTCAGACCCACACCGAACATTCGCATGAATGACACCTGGGCAGCGATCAGGCCCGCGAACGAAATGCACATGATCAGCGCGGCTGCCGTGACCACCCGCCCGGTGTGGGCCAAGCCGAGTGCGACGCTCTCGTCGTTGTCGGCGTCGCTACCTTCCGACGCCATCCAGTATTCGCGGATCCGGGCGATGAGAAACACCTCGTAGTCCATCGACAGTCCGAATGCGATGCAGAACAACAGCACCGGGATGTTGACGACCAGCACTCCGCTGTGGCTGGTGCCCAGCGCTCCCAGGTGCCCGTCTTGGAAGATCCAGACCAGCGCACCGAACGAGGCTGTCAATGACAAGACGTTGAGGATGAGGGCCTTGACCGGTAGCACCACGCTGCCGGTCAGTAGGAAGAGCAACACGAACGTGATGGCTGCGATCACCGCCAGCACGATCGGCATGCGGGAGGTGATGGCGTCCACGCTGTCGCGGTCGATCTGGGCCATGCCGGTGAACAGGACGGTGCGATCCCCGGGCGTGGCGGTGTCGTGCAGACGATCGAGCAGCACGTCGGAGTCGTCGGAGAGCAGCGATGCGTCGCTACCGACGGTCAGGTAGGCGCTGCCGCCGGAGATACCGGAAGCGCCCGTCGAGGGACCTATCTGTTCGCCGCCGACGAAGGTTCCGGTAGGTGTGCTGACCGCAGATACATCGTGGACGCGCGAGAGCCGGGCCCCGTAGCCGTCGAGGTCGGCCGGCGTCAGGCCGTCGGCGTCGGGTATGACCACCGTCACCGCGGTCTCCGAGTTCGTGGCGAAATCCGATCGCAATCGGTCCCCGACCTGATGAGCCGACGCCGTGGGAGGCAGCACCCGGTCGTCCGGGAAACCCCACTTGACGCCGAGGAAGGGGAGGCCGAGCAGGATCAGCGCCCCGGCCCCCGCCAGGCCGATCACCACTGAGCGTCGCATCACCGTTTTGGTCCAGCGGTACCAGAACGACTGGCTGGCCGGCCGTGGTGGCTGTTCGTCGCGACGCAGTAGCCGGCGTATGCCACGGCGTACGTCCAGGGCGTCGATGCGGGGACCAAGGAGCACGATGGCCGCGGGCGCGACGACAAGCGTGCTCAGCGCGCACAACACCACGGTGGCGACGCCCGCGTAGGCGAACGACCTGAGAAACGGCATCGGGAACAGCGCCATCACCGCAGTCGACAGGGCCACCGTCGTCGCCGAGAACACGACTGTGCGCCCTGCGGTCCGCATGGTTCGGACCAGCGCCTCATCGTGCTCGGTGCCCTCGAAGAGTTCGTCGCGGTAGCGGCTGACGATCAATAACGTGTAGTCGATGGCCAGGGCCAACCCGAGCGCCGCAGAGAGGCTGAGCGCGAAGATGGATACTTCGGTGTACATCGCGATGAGGCGCAGCACCGATATGGACCCGACTATCGCGAGCCCGCCCACCACGATCGGTAGCGCTGCGGTGAGCAGGCCCCCGAACACCCACACCAGCACCACGAAGCTCACCGGTACGGCGATGGACTCCATGACCATCACATCCCGCTCGGTCTGCGAGCTGATCTGCGCGTACACCGTGGCGGGACCGCCCGGTTGAACCGTGACACCAGGGTGGTTCGGGAGTACCGATCCCGAGACCTCGGCGGCCAGCGCCTGCGCGCGCCGAGGGGCGTCCCGCTCACCACCGGCAACATCCGCCACGATCATGCCCGATCGCCCGTCCCCGCTGACCAGGCCGGCGCGCACAGAAGGCGGCGAGGTCCACGGTGACCTGACGTTCGAAACGTGTGGCACTCCCACGAGCTTGTTGACGACATCCAGCCCAGCGGCCCGGGCCGCCGGGCCGAGGGCACCGTCTGCCGAAGTCACCAGGAAAAGCAGCTGGATGTCGCCCTGACCGAACTTCTCTCCCAGTATCCGGGTGGCACGCGAGGATTCCGCCGAAGGATCCTGAAACCCGCCCGAGGACAGGCTGCTCGCCGTCGGGATCGCGAACACCGCGGCAACAGCCAGGAACAGCGCCGCCGCGAGGAGTATTCGTCGGGGCGCTGCGATGGCTAGTAGCGCCATCCGGTGCAGCACGATCGACCTCCCTCGGGGTTTCGGCCATTCGCGTTGGCTCGCGCCCCTGCGCGCACTGCCGACGAGTGTCCTGCCTGAGGCAATCGTGCCCTATGACATCGAGTCGGTCGAACGGCTCTGGTGTCGCTTCAGCGCCGGGACGTCAGCCGTCGCCGGGGGATGGGGCGCTGGACACTTTCTCCAGACAACCCTCGGCGACTGCATGTTTGATGCTGTCGCTCAACTTCGGGCACGACTTGCTGCGGCTACTCTGGCCGCCGCACGCACGCACCTCGGCAAAGTATGCACAGCGTGCCGTCGCCTCGGAATTCCACTGCACCGCAGTGTGTTCCGGCCCGAGTTTCTTGACTTCCACCGTCACATGGCAGAACCGGCAGTCGACCGGCGCCAGCCCTGAGGTGAGATAGCGCTCCCGGTCCCGGGCGGTGGCGGCGCGAACCGCGGCGGCCCGGTCCGGGTCTGATGCGAAATTCGGTGCCTTGCTCCATGGTCCGGCCCGGCCGGCGGCGTGATCATGGTCGTGATCCTCATCGTCATGACCGCCGTGGAGGAGCACCATCGATCGGGCGAGCTCGTCGACGTCCGGTGCGTCCTTCGGCGGGGTCATGACTAAGACACCTCTGTTGGCTGCTGGGCCTTCTCGAGTTCCTGACGCTTGAGGTTCTCCGCGACCTCCACCTGCCACTTCTCGTTGGCGGCGGTGGTGTCGACCTCCACCTCGAAGCGGTCGGTCATGTCGGCGGTCACGTCAGCGACGTCTACATAGAACTGCTGATACCAACGCCGCATCTGGTAGACCGCGCCGTCCTCTTCGACCAGCAGCGGATTGTCGATGCGGGTCTTGTGCTTCCAGATCTCGACGTCCTGCAGGAAGCCCTTGCTGACGCCTTCGGTGAAGACGCGAGCCAGCTTGTCGGTGGTCTTTTCGTCCAGGCCTTTCGGCTTCTCGACGATGACGCCCCACTGCAGCACGAACGAATCCTGACTCACCGGATAGTGGCAGTTGATCAGGATGGACTCGGCCTTGAAACCGCCGTAGTTGTTGTGCAGCCAGTTGATCATGAACGACGGTCCGAAATAGGAGGCCTCGGAGTCGAGATGGGCCTCGCCGTAGGTGGTGCCCATGTCGTTGATATCCGGACGCCCGACGTTGTGTAGGTACTGCGACGCGATGTGGCCTTCGAAGACGTTCTTGAAATACGTCGGTAGGCCGTAGTGGATGTAGAAGAAGTGCGCCATATCGGTGACGTTGTCGATGATCTCGCGGCAGTTGGAGCCCTCGATGAGCATCGTGTTCCACCGCCAGTCGGTCCACTGGTCGTCGGCGAACTCGGGGATCTCGGGGATGCGGACGTCCGGCGTCGGCCCGTTTCCTTCATGGTCATGCCAGACGAACAGCAGGCCACCGCGGACATCGGTCTCCCACGAACGGGTGCGAGCCAGTCGCGGCGTGCGCTTGGCGTAGGGCACCAACTTGCATTTGCCGTCGCCGCCCCAACGCCAGTCGTGGAACGGGCAGGCCACCTCGTCGCCCTTGATGGTGCCCTGGGACAGGTTGCCGCCCATATGCCGGCAGTAGCCGTCGAGGACCTTCAGCTCGCCCTGGGAATCGGCGAAGACCACCAGCATGGTGCCGAAGATCTCGATCCCGTGCGGCTGGCCGTCGAGGAAGTCCTTCACAGGTCCCAGGCAGTGCCATCCGCGGGCAAAGCGATCGGGCAGCGTGCCGGTGTCGATCTCGCGAATTCCGCTGTGGGCTGTTTCAGTGGTCACTTCGCGCCTCCAGTCAGTACTACTAACTAGAACACGTTACAGTTTTTCCCCGGCTATGCGCAATGCGAGGGCTCCTAGCTGGGCATTAACGGTTATGGCGAGTCGTCGAGACCCACCCGCAGGGCGATCTGCTGCATCTTGCCGACGCTGGTGACGAACTTGGCCGTCGTCGGGTCGCCCTTCGCGCTCTGGAATTCCATCCGGACCAGCGCCTTGCCCTCGGTGAAGAGCATCAGGGTGACGTCTTTGTCCTGGTCGGGGTAGGTGCCGGAGATCATGACGCCATCGGTGCCGACGGGGATCGGAGTAGGCGTGCCGCCCTCGACAAGGGTTGTCATGGTGCCGGCCGCCTGATGCAGCGTCGCCGTCGCGGTAGCAGCATCCTGATAAACCAGGAAGGTATCGCTGACCGCCCGGGTGTCTTTGTCGTTGACGTAGAAAGCGCTGGCCCCGGGCAGGCCGTTCGGCTGGGATTCCTGCGATCGCTGCTGGAAGGTGTCCTCTGCATCGCTGAGCTCCGCGGCCGTCAGCAGCAGACGGCGATAGTCGACGGTGTCCGCTGTGCTGGGGGTCTTCGAGGTGGTCGTCGGCGCGTACGGCACGGTCGGCAGGCTCGGGGCGCTGGTCTGTGCGCTGCTGCCACCAGTCTCCGCCGGCGCGCAACCACTGATACCCACAGTGAGAAGGGCCACCGATACTGCGAAACGGACGAATTTACGGGGGAATCGAGGCAAGGTTTCAGATCTACAAATCGGGGGTTTACGAAGCGAACAGGGAACCTCACCAACGGTACGCGGGCGCGGCGAGCGGCCGCAAAGCGACTACACCGGTCGTGCGCTCGCCGTCGCCCGGTCCAACTCCCAAAACGCACGTAGTGCCACGATCTTGCCGGCGTCGTTCACCCGATAGGTGAACACGCCTTCAGCCACCACCCGGAAGCCGCTGGCGACGATGACGATGTTGCCGACATTGGCCTCCTCGTCACCGCACTGGTAGGTCTGGGCGAAGTTGAACTCCAACTGGCTCGGGGCGATCGCCATATCGAAGAACTTCGCGAGCGCTTGTTTGCCGCGGTGCCCCTTGCCTTCCGGATCGAAATGCGACTTTCCGATCGGATCTTCGACGATTGCATCGTCGGCGAAGAGAGCCAGCCAGGCCTCTTTGTCGCCGGCCATCGCGGCTTCCCGGGAGCGCTTCCCGGCCAGGTGTACCGGGGCCTCAGGATTGGTGACAGTCACGCTTCCCGCTCCTACCTCGCTGCGATCCTCACTCACTCCCACCCTCCTGCTCCTACCTCGCTCGCTCCGGTCCTCGCTCGTTCCTCGCTGCGATCCTCACTCACTCCCACCCTCCTGCCAGCCCGAGTGGATATAGGTGTCGGCGAAGCGCTTCATCGAGTCGATCTTCTTGTCGACCGGTGCGTCGAAGGCGAGGCCTTCGAACACCCACGGGATGCCGATGTAGTCGGTGACGCCGGCCGCGACCAGGTCGCGGTGGCCGTCGACGCCGAATTTATCGATGCACACGGCCTGGTATTCGAACGGATCGTCGGCGCGTCCGGCGTCGGCCAGCAGCTTCTTGAGCTGGCTGATGGTCTCGCCCAGTTGGTCACACGTCATCATCGCGCTGGTCCAGCCGTCGCCGATCCGGACGGCGCGCTTCAGCGCTACGTCGGTGTGCCCCCCGACGTAGAACGGCACCGGCGCCGACGGCGCGGGGCTCATCTGCAGCCGGTCGAAATCGTAGAAGTCGCCGTGGAATTCGACCATGCCGCCGGCAAGCACCTGCTTGATGACGTCGATCATCTCGTCGACCCGTTTGCCTCGCTTGGCGTAGGGCACCCCACACCACTCGAATTCCTCAGGAGCCCAGCCAATCCCGACACCGAAGCCGAACCTGTTGTTGGTCAGGTTCGCCACCGAGCCGACCTGGCGGGCCAGCAGCAGCGGATTGCGGGAGCCGAGCTTCATCACGTTGGTGTAGAAACGCAGCTTCGACGTCACCGCCCCCAACGCACCCGCCAGGATCAACGGATCAACCCACGGCGAGTTCTCATCGAACATCCGCTTGCCGTCGGCGGTGTACGGATAGTCGACGGACTGCTTCTCGAAGTAGAAGATCGAGTCCGGGAGCGCGATGCTGTCGAAACCGAGTTCCTCGGCAGCCTTTGCAATTTCGATGAGCTGGTCGAGCGGGCTGAACGCGATGCTGACGGTGTACTGCATGCGGGTCACGACGCCGGCTTGGCTGGTTTTTCGGAGCCGACGACCCACATCGAGTAGTACTGCGAGCCACCACCATAGGCGTGGCCAAGCGCCTTACGGGCCCCCTCGACCTGGTGGTCGCCGGCCTTGCCCATCACCTGGATGGCGGATTCGGCGAACCGGATCATGCCCGATGCGCCGATCGGGTTCGACGACAGCACGCCGCCGGACGGATTGAACGGGATCCGGCCGCCGATGGCCGTCTCACCGGCCTCGGTGAGTTTCCAACCGCTGCCTTCTGGCGCAAATCCCAAATTCTCCAACCACATCGGCTCGAACCAGGAGAACGGCACGTAGACCTCGGCGACGTCGATCTCGTCGATCGGGCTGGTGATCCCGGCGTCGCGCCACAGCGCCTTGGCGGCGTCCCGGCCGGCCTGCGGGTTCACCTGGTCGCGGCCCGAGTAGGCCAGCGGTTCGGTGCGCAGCGCCGTCGCGTGGATCCAGGCGACGGGGTTGCCGTCGGCAAGGTGGGCCTCGGCGGCCTGTTCGTCACCGATCACCAGCGCGCACGCGCCATCCGAGGACGGGCAGGTCTCGTCGAATCGGATTGGATCCCACAGCATCTGGGAAGCCATCACCTTCTCCAGTGTGATGTCGGGCTGATGCAGGTGGGCCAGCGGATTCTTGGCGCCGTTGAGCCGGTCCTTGACCGCCACCATGGCGCCGATGTGCTCGGGCGCGCCGGAGCGACGGATGTAGGCCCGCACGTGCGGGGCGAAGTAGCCGCCCGCGCCCGCGCCGACCGGTTTGGTGAACGGAACCGGAATCGACAACCCCCACATGGCATTCGATTCGGACTGCTTCTCCCAAGCCATCGCCAGCACGCGCTTGTACTTGCCCGACTGGACCAGGCTGGCCGCCACGATCGCGGTCGAGCCGCCGACCGAACCGGCGGTGTGCACCCGGATCAGCGGCTTGCCCGTCGCGCCCACGGCGTCGGCCATGAAGAGCTCGGGCATCATGACACCCTCGAAGAAGTCGGGCGCCTTGCCGACCACGACGGCATCGATGTCGTCGAAGGTCGAGCCCGCGTCGGCCAGCGCCCGGTCGATCGCCTCGCGCACCAGCCCGTTCATGGTGACGTCCTTGCGCTTGGCGACGTACTTGGTCTGCCCGGTGCCGAGGACGGCTGCTAGCTGACCTGCCATGACTATTTCCCGCCTTCCATGACCGCGACCAGATTCTGCTGCAGCGCAGGACCGCTGGTGGCGTGGGCCAGAACCCGCTGCGCGGAGCCGTTGAAGATGTGTTGTGCCGCAAAGCCGATGCGTTCCAGCCCGGCGACGAACATCGGGTTGGCCGCGAGTGCGCCGCCGGATTGGTTAACCTTCGTCGACCCGCCCAGCCCGATCGCCTCGGTGAGGATCAACTGCTGGTGGGTGAACGGAGCGTGCAGCTCGGCGATATCGATGGAGCCGGCGTCGCCACCGGTCGCGGCCGCCGCCGAGGCCGCCGTCGACGGCGATCCGGTCAGATCCCTGGCGCCGAGGATCGGGGTTTCGATTCGATGCTCGATCCCGGTGATCCACGCCGGGTTCTCCCGCAGCTCGCGGGCCTTGTCGCCGGAGGCCAGTACGATCGCGGCCGCGCCGTCGGTGATGGGCGCGATGTCGTGGCGGCGCAGCGGGTCGGCGAAGAACGGCCGATCGAGCAGCTCGTCAATCGATTTCGCCGATTTCTCGCTGTCCACCCGGTCGGAGTAGCCGAAGGAATCCAGTGCGACCTGAGCCATCTGCTCGGCGGTCCACTTGCCCGAGTCCAGGCCGAACCGGGCCTGCAGACCGGCCATCGACACCGAGTCGGGCCATAGCGGCGCAACGGTGTACGGGTCGGTCTGCAGGGTCAGCACCCGGCGCAGGATGCCCGCACTGGATTTGCCGAACCCGTAGACCAGGGCGGTCTCCACCTGGCCGGTCAGCAGTTTGATGTACGCCTCGTAGAGCGCCCAAGCGGCGTCCATCTCGACGTGGGACTCGTTGATCGGCGGCACCGCACCAATCGAGTCGATCGCCGAAATGAACGAGAAAGCCCGGCCGGCAAGGTAATCCGACGATCCGGAGCACCAGAATCCGATATCTGTCTGCTTGATTCCCAGTTCGGCATACAGCTCGGCGAAGCACGGCATCAGCATCTCGACGCCGTTGGTGGTGCCTTCGGTACGGCGGACGTGTGGGGCGTGCGCAAACCCCACCACAGCTACATCGGTCATCGGTCGCCTTTACAGGTGGTGCTTGTAGGAGTCGTACTCGGCGTCGGGCTCACCCGAAGGCCGGAAATGGTCGATGTTGTCGATCCCAAGACCCCACTCCTCCTTGGGTTTCCACACCGCCTCTACCCGCATGCCCATCCGGACGTCGGCGGCTTCGATCTCGGTGACCAGGTGCAGGAAGGCGATATCCGCGCCGTCGAGCAGGATGTACGCCGCCACATAAGGCGGTTTGATGCGCTGCCCGGCGAACGGGATGTTGATGACGGCGAACGTGGTGACCGTGCCCTTGTCCGGCAGTTCGACGTAGTTGTCGAGTTCCTTGCCGGTCGCCGGGTCGGCCTCCTTGGGCGGGAAGTACACCTTTCCGTTCTCTCCGGAACGGGCGCCGAGCAGTTTGCCCTGCTCCAGCGCGCGCAGGAACGTGCTCTCGGGAAGTGAAGCGGTGTGCTGGATCTCGATCCAGGTCGGCACCACCAGCATGGTGACGGGGTCGCGCTCGTCCGGCGCGGCGTCCGGCACTTCCTCTGGGTCCGCACCCAACTCGAAGTAGGCGATGTCCGTGATCGATCCGGTCGGCTCGTCCACCCAGTGCGCGTGCACCCGGGTGCCGGTGCTGATGGCGTCCGACGACTCGGCGCTGACAGCGTGCAGCAACGAGGTGTCGGCCCCGTCGAGTTTGATCAGCGCCCACGCGAACGGGCGGTCCAGAGGCTGGCCCTCTACCGGCGTCGACTGCCAGGTCCACGACTCGATCGTGCCGACACTGCTCACCGGTACGATCTCCGTCAACTGCTCGTAGGTGACGGGGTCGTACTCGGCCGGCGGCACGAATACCCGGCCGTCCGATCCGCGGACTCCGACGATGCGGCGTTCGCGAAGGGCGGTGAAGAACGCGCTAAGCGTCGTACCGACCGAACGGGTGTAGTCGAATGAAAGTTTCAGCGGTGCGGAAAGCGGCGGCTCATGCTGATTCATCAGCGCCGGGCTGCTCTGGCTGGCGGTCACAGCATCGAGTAGAACAGGTTCTAGTAATCGGGGTCAAGGAAGGCTCCCAGAAAGGAAAGCTCGGATGAAACTGGGACTCCAGCTCGGATATTGGGGCGCGCAACCGCCGACCAATCACGCGCAGCTCGTTTCCGCGGCGGAAGCGGCGGATTTCGACATCCTGTTCACCGCCGAGGCGTGGGGCTCGGACGCCTACACGCCGTTGGCGTGGTGGGGGTCGGCGACGCAGCGGATGCGGCTCGGCACGTCGGTGGTGCAGCTGTCGGCGCGTACCCCGACCGCCTGCGCGATGGCGGCGCTGACCCTGGATCACCTCTCCGGCGGCCGGCACGTTCTGGGGCTCGGAGTGTCCGGCCCCCAGGTGGTGGAGGGCTGGTACGGGCAGAAGTTCCCCAAGCCGTTGGCCCGCACCCGTGAGTACATCGACATCATCCGCCAGGTCTGGGCGCGTGAGGCGCCGGTGACCAGTCCGGGACCGCACTACCCACTGCCGTTGACCGGTGAGGGCACGTCTGGCCTCGGCAAGGCGCTGAAGCCGATCGTGCACCCGCTACGTGCGGATATTCCGATCATGCTGGGCGCCGAGGGCCCCAAGAACGTCGCGATGTGCGCCGAGATCTGCGACGGCTGGCTGCCGATCTTCTACAGCCCGCGACTGGCGCCGATGTACAACGAATGGCTCGACGAAGGCTTCGCCCGGCCCGGGGCGCGGCGCAGCCGCGAGGACTTCGAGATCTGCGCCACCGCACAGGTCGTCGTCACCGACGACCGCTCCTCGGTACTGGAGATGATCAAGCCGCACCTCGCCCTCTACATGGGCGGGATGGGCGCCGAGGACACCAACTTCCACGCCGACGTCTATCGCCGGATGGGCTACTCCGACGTCGTCGACGAGGTGACGGCGCTCTTCCGCAGTGACCGCAAAGATGATGCAGCCAAGGTCATTCCCGACGAGCTGGTGGACGACGCGGCGATCGTCGGCGACCTCGACTACGTGCGCAAGCAGATCGTCGAATGGGAAGCCGCGGGCGTCACCACGATGGTGGTGGGTGCGCGCACCGTAGAGCAGATCCAGGAGTTGTCCACCCTGGTGTAGACACTTATTGCAAGTTGTCTAGAACACGTTCTAGATTATTCGGATGACCGATACCGAACCCGTCTCCCAACACACCATTGCCGGGACGGTGCTCACCATGCCGGTCCGGATCCGCAAGGCCGACACCCACGTCGCGATGTTCTCCGTCGCGGCCGACGCCGCTCAGCGGATGATCGATTACAGCGGCCTGCGGGTCTTCGAGTACCGGCCCGGTCGCGCGGTGACGATGCTGATGCTGGTCCGCTACATCGACGGCGACCTGGGCAGGTATCACGAGTTCGGTACCGCGGTGATGGTGCGGCCGCCCGGATCGGGCGCGCGGGGGATCAAGGGCCTCGGCTCGGCGGCGGCATTCATCCACCATCTGCCGGTCAACCAGAGCTTCACGCTTGAGGCTGGGCGGACCATCTGGGGTTTCCCGAAGATCATGGCCGACTTCACGGTGCGCGAGACGCCGAAGTTCGACTTCGACGTCAGCGAGGGCGGCAAGCTGATCGCGGGCATCGAGTACAGCCGCGGCGTGCCCATCCCGTCCGCGCTGACCGCTAAGCCGCAGGTACTCAAGACCTACAGTCACACCGGCGGCGTGACTCGCGAAATCGCTTGGGAGATGCGAAATTCCGGCCTGAGCGCCCGCGTCGGCGGCGCTCGGCTCCGGCTCGGCGACCACCCCTACGCCGAGGAGCTCAGGTCCCTCGGTTTACCGAAACGGGCATTTGCCAGCCAGTCCTCTGCCAATGTCGAGATGACTTTTGGCGACGCGCACGAGATCACGGAGTGACATGACATCCACCATTGCTGACGCTGTCTCAGGGACTGGCCTTGACGTAGACCTGACCGACGGCAACTTCTACGCCGACGGCAACGCGCGCGCGGCCTACCGGTGGATGCGGGCGAACCAGCCGGTGTTTCGCGATCGCAACGGGTTGGCGGCCGCGGCGAGTTATCAGGCGGTGCTCGACGCCGAACGCAATCCCGAACTGTTCTCGTCGACCGGTGGCATCCGGCCGGACACCCCGGGGATGCCGTACATGATCGATATGGACGATCCGGCACATGTGTTGCGGCGCAAGATGGTCAACGCCGGATTCACCCGCAAACGGGTGATGGACAAAGTCCCCTCGATCGGTGTCCTCTGTGACACCCTGATCGATTCGGTCTGCGAGCGCGGTGAGTGCGATTTCGTCCGCGATATCGCCGCCCCGCTGCCGATGGCGGTGATCGGCGACATGCTCGGTGTACTGCCCGAGGAACGCGGCACGCTGCTCAAGTGGTCCGACGACCTGGTGTCCGGGCTCAGCTCCAATATCGACGAAGCGACGATACAAGCGACGATGGAGGCGTTCGGCGCCTACAACGCGTACACGATGGAGATGATCGCCAAGCGGCGCGCCGAACCGACCGAAGACCTGTTCAGCATCCTGGTCAACGCCGAGGTCGACGGACAGCGGATGGCCGACGACGAGATCGTCATGGAGACGCTGCTGATCCTGATCGGCGGCGACGAGACCACCCGGCACACGTTGTCCGGCGGCACCGAACAGCTGCTCCGGCACCGGGATCAGTGGGAGCGACTGGTGGCCGATACTGATCTGCTGCCCGCCGCGATAGAGGAGATGCTGCGCTGGACGTCGCCGGTGAAGAACATGTGCCGGACGCTGACCGCCGACACCGCGTTCCACGGCACCGATCTGCGCGAGGGCGAGAAGATCATGCTGATGTTCGAGTCGGCGAACTTCGACGAGTCAGTCTTCGGTGATCCGGAGAATTTCCGTATTGACCGGAATCCGAACAGCCACGTGGCATTTGGGTTCGGCGCGCACTTCTGCCTCGGTAATCAGCTGGCCCGCCTCGAGCTGTCGATGATGACGAAGCGGGTGTTGCAGCGGCTGCCGGATCTGCGCCTGGCCGACGGCGCTGCGATACCGTTGCGGCCGGCCAACTTCGTCAGCGGCCCCGAGGCGATGCCGGTGGTGTTCACCCCGACGGCCCGGGTGCTCGACTAGATCGAATCGACCAGTCACGTTCGTGAATCCTTGGCGGCTTTGAGGCCCCGATTCCGCCCAGGATTCACAAACGCGGGAACCGCAGCGCCTCGCTGAGCCCAGGCCGCGGCGATCCGACGCCGGATCGTCTCAGGTGTGTCCTCGGCGGTCACCCGGATGACGATCCAGCCGAGTTCCTTCAGTAGTTCGGTCCGTCTGATGTCTGCCGCCAATCTGCGACGGTCTGTCCAATGATGATCACCGTCGTACTCGACCGCGAGCTTCAGCACGGACCAGCCCATGTCGGCCCGCGCGACGGTCTGCCCGAATTCGTCGGTCACTGGGATCTGGGTCTGCGGCCGCGGGTATCCGGCACGAACGATCAACAGCCGCAGCCATGTCTCGCGCGGTGATTCCGCGCCAGGATCGACGAGATCCAGCACTACCCGGGCGTTGCGAATTCCCTTGTCGCCCCTGCGTCGTTCCGTCAGTAGCTCGACATCGGCGACCTTGGTCCGAGTGGCATTCAGCAACGCGTCGATCTCAGCGACCGCCGAGTCGAGCGGGTTGCGTCGGGCAAGGTCAAGTGCGGTTCGGGCTGGGGTGGTCACCCTTATCCCACCAATGGTCACGATCTCGTCTGCATCGATAGCGTCGGCCCAGGTCCGAACTCCCCTCGGCGGACGTCGGTTGGGGTAGAGCATCTCGGCGGGGGCCCGGCCGTCGCACCACTTGGCGCCATGCAGGGCGGCAGCTGATCGTCCCGCGATGACGCCACGGCGTTTGGACCATAACCAGGCTGCTTGTGCTCGTTCGCGAGCCGTGATCCGGGTTCCCGTCACGACGTAGACACCTGGATAGATGGCGTCGAACCGTCTGCGCAGTGCGTGGCGGGTGAGCAGGCCGGAGTCGAGTGCTTCGCGTCCGATGAACGGCGTTTCCATGGTCGGAGTCTGCCGATGCGCACCGACAGTGCCGCTTGTGTGAATCGTGGGTGGGAAAGCGGGCCGAAAACCGACCACATTTCACAAATGCCGAACTGAGACCAGGAGTCAGGGCAGAGCCCTACTTCATCGTGAAGTTGGGTGCGCGCTTCTCCTTGAAGGCCAGCGGGCCCTCCTTGGCATCATCGGACAGGAAGACCTCGATACCGATCTTCGTGTCGATTTTGAAGGCGTCGTTCTCGTGCATGCCCTCGGTCTCGTGGATCGAGCGCAGGATGGCCTGCACAGCCAACGGGCCGTTCTTGCAGATCACTTCGGCGATCTCCAGTGCCTTCTCCAGCGCGCCGCCATCGGGCACCACGTAGCCGATCAGCCCGTAGTCCAGTGCTTCGGCGGCGGTGATGTGTCGCCCGGTGAGCAGGAGATCGCAGGCGATCGTATACGGAATCTGGCGCACCAGCCGGACCGCCGAGCCGCCCATCGGGTAGAGGCTCCACTTGGCTTCGGAGATACCGAACTTGGCGCTTTCGCCGGCGATCCGGATATCGGTGCCCTGCAGGATCTCGGTGCCGCCGGCGATGGCCGGGCCCTCGACCGCGGCGATCAGGGGCTTGGTGAGTCGCCGGCCCTTCAGCAGGCCGTCGATCCGCGTCGGGTCGTAGTTTCCGCTCTTGAATGAATCACCTGGAGGCGCCTTGGTGGCCGCCTTGAGGTCCATCCCAGCGCAGAAGTAGCCCCCCGCACCGGTGAGGATGCAGCACCGGATCTCGGGATCGTTGTCCACGCGGTCCCACGCGTCGACCATTATCGAGAGCATCTCAGTGGAAAGTGCGTTACGAGATTCCGGCCGATTCAGCGTCACGATCAAAATGTGTCCGCGCTGCTCAACGAGGGCGTCGGGTCCTTTTTCCGGCTCACTCACAGGTATCTGCCTTCCAGCATCGTCGCCACAGACTTGTCTCGAAATGTAACACGTTCTAGTTTAGGTCCCGTGGCCCTGAATATCGCCGATCTTGCCGAGCACGCCATTGACGCCGTGCCAGACCGTGTTGCGCTCATTTCGGGCGATCAACAGATCACCTACGCCGAGCTGGAGGAGAAGGCGAACCGCTTCGCCCACTATCTCATCGACAACGGCGTCAAGAAGGACGACAAGGTCGGACTGTACTGCCGCAACCGCATCGAGATCGTCATCGCGATGCTCGGCACGGTCAAGGCCGGCGCCATCCTGGTGAACGTCAACTTCCGCTACGTCGAGGGCGAACTCAAGTACCTCTTCGAAAACTCGGACATGGTCGCCTTGGTGCATGAGCGGCGCTATGCCGACCGGGTGGCCAACGTGCTGCCCGAAACCCCGAACGTCAAGACGATCCTGGTGGTCGAGGACGGTTCCGAGGACGACTACCAGCGCTACGGCGGCGTCGAGTTCTACTCCGCCCTTGAGCAGGGTTCACCTGAGCGTGACTTCGGCCCGCGCAGCGAGGATGACATCTACCTGCTCTATACCGGCGGCACCACCGGATTCCCCAAGGGGGTCATGTGGCGTCATGAGGATATCTATCGAGTGTTGTTCGGCGGCACCGACTTTGCCACCGGGGAGCCGATCGCCGACGAGTTCGATCTGTCCAAGCAGGCCGCGGCCAACGCCCCGATGATCCGGCTGCCGATCCCGCCGATGATCCACGGTGCGACGCAGTCGGCGACCTGGATGTCGCTGTTCTCGGGCCAAACGGTGGTGCTGGCACCGGAGTTCAACGCCGACGAGGTCTGGCGAATGATCCACGAGCACAAGGTGAACCTGCTGTTCTTCACCGGCGATGCGATGGCCCGACCGCTGCTGGATGCACTGCTGGCCCACCAGGACGCCGGTAACGAATACGACCTGAGCTCGCTGTTTCTCTTGGCCAGTACAGCCGCGCTGTTCTCCACCAGCATCAAGGAGAAGTTCCTCGAGCTGCTACCCAACCGCATCATCACCGATTCGATCGGCTCCTCGGAGACCGGCTTCGGCGGTACCAGTGTCGTGGCCAAGGGGCAGTCGCACACCGGCGGTCCGCGCGTCACCATCGACAAGAACACCGCGGTCCTCGACGAGGACGGCAATCCGGTGCAGCCGGGATCCGGGGTGCGCGGGGTGATCGCCAAGCGCGGCCACATCCCAGTCGGCTACTTCAAGGACGAGAAGAAGACCGCCGAGACGTTCAAGACGTTCCATGGTGTCCGCTATGCCATTCCCGGCGATTTCGCCGAGGTCGAAGCCGACGGCACCGTCACGATGCTGGGCCGCGGGTCGGTGTCCATCAACTCTGGCGGCGAAAAGATCTACCCCGAAGAGGTCGAGGCCGCCCTCAAGGGTCACCCCGACGTGTTCGACGCCCTCGTGGTCGGGGTGCCGGATCCGCGCTTCGGCCAGCACGTCGCGGCGGTGGTGCACCCTCGCGAAGGAGCCAAGCCGACATTGGCTGAGCTCGATGCGTTCGTGCGCAACGAGATAGCCGGCTACAAGGTGCCGCGCAGTCTGTGGTTGGTCGAGGAGATCAAGCGCTCGCCCGCGGGGAAGCCCGACTATCGGTGGGCCAAAGACACCACCGAAGAGCGGCCCGCCGATGACGTGCACGCCAAACACGCTGGGGCACAGGCATGAAGACCGAACTCTGCGAGCGGTTCGGAATCGAATACCCGATCTTCGTATTCACTCCGTCGGAGAAGGTGGCCGCCGCGGTCAGTCGCGCCGGCGGCCTGGGAATGCTTGGCTGTGTGCGATTCAACGACGCCGATGACCTGGAAAGCGTCCTGCAGTGGATGGACGAGAACACCGACGGTAAGCCGTACGGCGTCGATATCGTCATGCCCGCCAAGGTCCCGACCGAGGGCACCAGCGTCGACATCAACAAGCTGATCCCGCAGTCGCACCGCGATTTCGTCGACAAGACGCTCGCCGACCTGGGTGTGCCGCCGCTGCCGGTGGACGAGGCGAAATCCGAAGGGGTGCTCGGCTGGCTGCACTCCGTCGCGCGCAGCCATGTCGAGGTGGCGCTCAAGCATCCGATCAAGCTGATCGCCAACGCGCTCGGGTCGCCGCCGAAGGACGTCATCGACCGGGTACACGAAGCCGGTGTGCCGATCGCTGCGCTGGCCGGTTCGGCCACACATGCCCGACGACATGTCGACAACGGCGTTGACATCGTCGTCGCCCAAGGCCACGAGGCCGGCGGGCACACCGGAGAGATCGGATCGATGGTCCTGTGGCCGGAGGTCTGCGATGAGCTGCGCGCCTCGGGCGCGGCAGTACTTGCTGCCGGCGGGATCGGGACCGGTAGACAGGTGGCCGCGGCACTGGCGCTCGGCGCGCAGGGTGTGTGGATGGGCTCTGCCTTCCTGACCGCCGCCGAGTACGACCTCGGGGTCCGGTTGGAGTCCGGCCGGTCGGTGATCCAGGAGGCGATGCTCGCCGCGACGTCGAGCGACACCGTGCGTCGCCGCATCTACACCGGTAAACCGGCGCGGCTGCTCAAGAGTCGCTGGACCGAAGCCTGGGACGCCGAGGGCGCCCCGGAACCACTGCCGATGCCGTTGCAGAACATCCTGGTCAGCGAGGCTCACCAGCGCATGAGTGAATCATCGGATCCGACGACGGTCGCGATGCCGGTCGGTCAGATCGTCGGCCGGATGAACGAGATCCGCCCGGTCGCCGACATCATCGCCGAACTGGTCTCGGGTTTCGACGAGGCGACGAAGCGGTTGGACGGCATCCGCGAGGGCTAGGAGCGCTTGGAGCGTCGGGCGCGCACAGCCAGCAGAACTCGCGAGCCGATCAGCGCCACTGCGCCGATGATTGCCGGCGGCCATCGCCAGGCCGACGGCAGCACGCACATCAGTGCCAGCGCGATCATGCCGAGGGCGAGCAGCCCGATGCTCGCCGTCATCATCCGGTCGCGGTGCGGCAGTAGTCGCAGGTACGGTCCGAGCCGCCCGCGCAGTGCCGGCACCAGGCCGCGCAGCTGCCAGAGCACCAGCCCGATCAATACCGCAAGAGTGGCGAGTCCAGCCCAGACCGCGCCGATTCCTTTGAGCTGCAACGCGATCCGGCCCAGGGTGATCAGCAGGATCCACACCCAGAAGAACAGCCGCGCCACGGCCGAGGTCAACGCGATATCGATGTTGTGCGCAGCCACATCGAGCCGGACGTCGCTGGCGGCGGCCTGGGCGAAATGATCAGCCGCGCCGAAGTGGTCTTTGCGGAGCAGCTGTAGCCGGCCGAGGTCGTTACGGGCCACGGTGTGGTTCGGGTCGAGCCGCAGCGCCTCCCGCAGCGCCAGCTCGGCGGTTTTCTGATCGCCGGATTCCAGGGCCACGCGACCCAGGATTGCGTGGGGATCGGGCTCCAGCGGTGCCCGCTCGATCGCGTTGCGTGCGGCGGCATACGCCACCGACGTCATCCCGAACATGGAGCTGCAGACATGCGCCAACGCATGATGGGTCTGCCAGAGGTCGGGCGCATTCGCGACGGCCGTCCGTGCGGCGTCGTACGCCTCCTGGGGCCGCTTCATCCTCACCAGTGACAGGGCCAGCAGGCGCATCGGCCACTCCGAGGTCGGGGCCGCGACGGCTGCGCGAGCGGCGAAGTCCCTGGCGCGTTCCGGTTCGGCGAGCCCCAGTTCGGCTCGTGCCGCCAGACATAGCGCGGTCACGTTGTCGGGTTCTTGCGCCAGCGTCGCCGACAGGGCTCGCAACGCCTCCTGTGGACGGTTGATCTCCAACAGCTGCTCGGCCTGCCGCACCGCGGCGGCCGAGTGGTCGGGATTCACAGCCGTTTGGCCTTCTTCAAATAGGTGCGCAGTTCGGTGTAGGTGCCGTCTTCGTCGGCGAAGAGCACGACATTGCGGGCCGTCTCCAGCCACGCCCCGATCGACGGGCGCACCTCGCGCAGCGCGGCCTCGATATCGGCCATCCCGATCATCCGGGCCTGCCCGCTGCGGGCGCTGTCCATCAGCGCCAGCTCCGATGCGGACTCGCAGACATGGGCGATATCCGCGCCGGAGAACCCCTCGGTGGCCTTGGCCAGCCGGCGCAGGTCGATGCCCTCGACCGGCCGGTGCCGCAGGTGGTAGCGGAACACCGCCTCGCGCGCCTCGGCGTCGGGCGGTAGGACCAGCAGCGTGCGGTCGAGTCGTCCCGGACGGCGCAACGCAGGGTCGACATCCCACGGCTGGTTCGTCGCGGCGAGGACGAAGACGCCCTCGTTCTGGCCCGCCACCCCGTCGAGCTCGGTCAGCAGCTGGACGACGGCACCGCGCATCGAGGCGTTGTGGGTTCCACTGCGCTTCTGGCCCAGTGCGTCGATCTCGTCGAGAAACAGCACACACGGTGCTTCGCGGCGCACCAGCCTGAACAGTTCGGCGATGTTGCGCTCGGAGTTGCCGATGTACATGTCGAGGATGTCGGCCAGACCGACGCTGACGAACCGCGCGCCCAGCTCACCTGCCACGGCCCTGGCGATGAACGTTTTCCCGCAGCCGGGCGGTCCGTAGAGCATCAGGCCGCCGCGCAGGCTCTTGCCGTAGAGCTTGCGCAGTTCGGGATTGCGCATCGGCGCCAGGAACGCCGCCTCCAACCGGTCCTTGACGGCTCGCATGCCACCGACATCGGCGAGGCTGATCCCGGCGCTCTCGACCTCCCACGCCGAGGTCGCCGGTTCGGCTTGCTCGTCGTCACCGGTCACAAACATCGGTTCGGCGATACCGCTGACCTCGTGCTCGGCGGCCGACCAGTTGAACCCGCCCGTCTCCACGGCAGATTCGGCGGGAGTGGACTGCGCCGGGCCCATCGCCCTGGCCATTAGTGCACGTGCGGGCCCCGAAGCCGGATCCTGGGACAGGACGGTGGCGCAGTGGGTGATCGCGTCGTCGACGTTGCCTGCGGTCAGTAACAGCTCGGCCAGGTGCAGCCGCAGCGCGATGTCGTCGGGGGCACCGTCGACAGCTCGACGCAGGCTGTCGATAAGCGGGTCGGTCATCGGTCAAAAATACGTGAATAGTGCGCTCGGTATGTTGAGGCGATGAATGGCGCGCACGCTCTGATCAACACACTTGTGGACGAGGGTGTCGAGGTGTGCTTCGCCAATCCGGGCACCTCCGAGATGCATTTCGTCGCGGCCCTGGACGGAGTTCCGCGGATGCGGGCCGTGCTGGCGCTGTTCGAAGGCGTTGCCACCGGGGCGGCCGACGGATACGCGCGGATGACCGGCGGCCCCGCTGCGGTGCTGCTGCATCTGGGGCCTGGGCTGGGCAACGGTCTGGCGAATCTGCACAACGCGCGCCGCGCCCACGTCCCCATGGTCGTGATCGTCGGCGACCATGCCACGTATCACAAGAAGTACGACGCCCCACTGGAATCCGATATCGACGCGTTGGCGGGCAGCGTCTCGGGCTGGGTCCATCGCGCATCCCGGACCGAGGATGTCGCCGCGTACACCACCGCGGCCATCGCGGCCAGCCGGTCAGGACACATTTCGACGCTCATCCTGCCCGCGGATGTGTCGTGGACCGAAGGTGTTCAGGCCGACGTCCCAGCCATGGCGGTGATCACACCGCCGACTGTCACCGACGAGGAAATGCAGCTCGCCGCCAACGCTTTTCGCTCCGGTGAGCCGACGGTGCTGATGATCGGCGGCGACGCCACCCGCGGCGATGGGCTGGCCGCGGCCGCCCGGATTGCCGCCGCCACCGGGGCCACGCTGCTCTGCGAGACATTCCCGACCCGGTTGGAGCGGGGCGCGGGAGTTCCCGCCGTCGAGCGGCTGGCCTATTTCGCCGAGGCCGCGCAAGCGCAGCTTGCGGGCGCCAGACACTTGATCCTGGTGGGCGCGCCATCGCCGGTGTCGTTCTTCGCCTATCCGGGCAAACCCAGCGATCTGGTCCCGCCGGGGTGTGCGGCACAGGCTGTCGCCGGTCCTTTCGGTGCGACGGACGCGCTCATCGCCCTGGCCGAGGAGCTGGCCCCTGGCACCGGCGCGCCGGTGGCATCGCTGTCGCGCCCGGCCATCCCGAACGGCCCGCTGACGGCCTTTTCGGCTGCCGATGTCATCGGAGCTCTGCTGCCGGAGAACGCGATCATCGTCGACGAGGCGAACACCTCGGGCGCGACGCTGCCTGCCGCGACAGCCGGGGCGCCGGCTCACGATCTGCTGACCCTGACCGGGGGCGCCATCGGTTTCGGTCTGCCGACAGCGGTCGGTGCCGCGGTGGCCGCACCGCAGCGGCCGGTGCTGTGCCTGCAGTCCGACGGGTCGGCGATGTACACGATCTCAGCGTTGTGGACCCAGGCCAGGGAGAACCTCGACATCACCACCGTCATCTACAACAACGGCGCCTACGACGTCCTGCGCATCGAGCTGCAGCGGGTGGGCGCCCAGAGTGCGGATGCGCCGGGGCCCAAGGCTCGCGACCTGCTCGACTTAGGCCGTCCGGCAATCGATTTCAGCAAGATCGCCGAAGGCATGGGAGTGCCCGCCCGGCGGGTCTCCACCGTCGAGGACTTCGCCGCCGCACTGACCGAAGCGTTCGCCGCGTCGGGCCCCCACCTGATCGAGGCCGTCATTCCGTCGCTGCTGGGCTGACCGCGGCGACCCTGTCCGATTTGTTCACGACAGCGCTCTCCTTGGCTGCATAACCTCAGAGACATGGATATCGCACTGACCTCCACCGTCATCGAGATCGTGCCCGCCGACCTGGGCCGATCACTGACCTTCTACCGCTTGCTCGGGCTGGCGGTCCCCGAACCGGACGGTGCGCACGTCGAGGTCGAACTCCCCGGCGGCAACAAGCTGGCATTCGACACCGAGGAGGTCATCGCCGGTATGCACCCCGGGTGGACCCCGCCGACGTCGGCAGGCCGGCTGGCGCTGGCTTTCGGGCTCGGGTCACCCGCCGCGGTGGACGAACTCTTCGAACGGCTCGTCGACGCAGGCCACCCGGCAACCCTGAAACCGTTCGACGCCCCATGGGGGCAGCGCTATGCGACGGTCACCGACCCGGATGGGACGACGGTCGATCTGTTCGCGGCACTGGAATCCTGACGCAGTTCGGCCACCCCGACGCCGGCGAACTCGCGGATCTCACGGTATAGATGCGGGGCGTCGGAGTAGCCCGCCCTGGCCGCGGTATCGGTCACACTCGTGTCGGCCCGCAGCATCCCGACGGCGTTGCGGAACCGCAATACCCGACGCACCGTAGCCGGGCCGTACCCGTAGACCGCCGCGCACTGGCGTTGCAAACTCCTTGCCGACCAACCCATCTCATCGGCAAGGACGTGCACCGCCGCACCGTGGGCCAGCTTGTCCGTCACCTCGGCGAGCTGAGGCAATGGCCACGGAGTGGTCTCGTCAGCCGGTTCGCCTCGCAGCAGTGTCATGGTGACATCCAGCAACGGACCGCCACCGACATCAGGTCGCAGTTCACGCAACGGAATCCGAGTGTTGCGCAGCTCGGACGCGGGTATGCCCAGCAGTCGTGGCAGTGCGCCAGGGTGGAATCGAATCCCCTTGGCGTGCACAGTGTCCTGGTCGCTGATGAATGCGGTGGTATCCGGTCCGGCGACCAGCACGGCGTCGCCGACCTCGATGAGGTCCATGCAACCGTCCGGAAGAATGCGTGACCCACCACGGCGGTCGGACGTCCACAGACATTCGACCAACTCGCGCAGCGGTGCCTGCACCACAACCTCGCGGTAGCCCATCTCTGCGACGGTACCGGCAGGCCCAGATAACGTCAGTCCTGACTGGTGGTCTGTCGAACCGCGAGATTACCTGCCACTTCTTCGTGCCACACGTCGTAGGCGTGGGTGGTGTCGACCTCCATCTCGAACCGGTCGGTCATATCCGACGAGACGTCAGCCAGATCCACATAGAACTGCTCGTACCAACGGCGGTGTTGGTAGACAGCGCCGTCTTCCTCGGTGAGCAGCGGATTCTCGATCCGGGTCTTGTTCTTCCAGATCTCGACGTCATCGAGGAAACCCTCCCCGAACGACCGGTTCATCCCAGCGGCGAGTTTCTCGGCTTTATCGGCGGGTAGACCGGGCATTTCTCGCACCGCCACACCCCACTGCAGCACGAACGAATTATGGCTGACCGGATAGTGGCAGTTGATCAGCGCCACCTCGACAGTGAACCCGGGGCCGAGGTCGTTGTGAAGCCAATTGATCATGTACGCCGGACCGAAGTACGTCGCCTCCGAGCGCAGATAGGTTCCCTCCCAGAGCTTGTCGAAGTTCGGAGTGAAGTCGGGCCGGGGCTTGGACTCCATGAACTGGCTGGCGGTGTGGCCTTCGATGACGTTCTTGAAGAACGTCGGATAGGCGTGATGGATGTAGAAGAAATGCGCCATATCGACGTTGTTGTCCACGATTTCTCGGCAGTGCGAACCTTCGATGCGGATCGAACTCCACTGCCACGGCGACCAGACGCCGTCGTCGTAACCGTCGATCATCGGAGGCGCCAACTCGGCTGGCGGCATGGACCCTTCCTGGTCGTGCCAGACCAGCAGTTGTCCGTTGACCTCATGGGTCTGCCATTTGCGAGTCCGGGCGAGTCGTGGAGTGCGCTTGGCATAGGGGACCAGTGCGCATTTGCCAGTCGAGCCCTGCCACCGCCAGTCGTGGAACGGACACGCCACGTTGTCGTCCTTGATCGACCCCATCGATAGGTCGCCGCCCATGTGCCGGCAGTACCCGTCGAGCACATGCAGTGCGCCCGTGGAATCGCCGTAGACCACCAGTTTGGTGCCGAACGCCTCGATACCGTGGGGTTGGCCGTCGCGAAAGTTCTCGGCCAGGCCCAGACAGTGCCACCCGCGGGCGAACCGGGTGATCGGCAGACCGGCGTCGATCTCGCGAACCTGAGCAGTCATGAGTTGTCTCCTGATTGGTTGACCATGTCCATCACCGCAAGGTGGCTGAAAACCATGCTGGTGCCGATCGGGTTACCCCCACCCGGGTATGCCGTTCCGCTCGGCGCAGCCATGGTGTTCCCCGCGGCATACAAACCGGGGATCACCCGGCCCGAGGCGTCGAGCACCCGGGCGGCGGTGTCGGTGCGCAACCCACCCTTGGTGCCGAGATCGGACACGCCGAATGCGGCCGCGTGGAAGGGCGGACGGTCGATTGCGTACAGCGGCGGTGCGCCGCCTGAGAAAGCCCGGTCATAAGGTTCGTCGCCACGTCCGAAGTCCGAGTCGACGCCAGCGGCGACGGACTCGTTGAACCGGGCCACGGTATCGATCAGATTCTGCGGCGGGACGCCGATTTTCCCGGCCAGCTCGGCTAATGTGGCTGCGGTGTGCCATAACCCGGCGGCGACGTACTGCTCCGGTTCGACCATCGAGACGCTGGTCGACTGAACCGGCGGCACACCATCGGCATCGCCTCCACTGTCGTCGTAGACCATCCAGTACGGCAGGGTGACCGAGCCGTCGTCCAGTGCAGCCAGGACCTCGCGCCCCAGTCGGTCGTAGGCCTGCGACTCGTTGACGAAGCGCCGACCGTCCGCGTTGATGAAAATGCCGCCGGTAAACCACAGTGAGAACGTCGAACGGCCGTCCGGATGCGTCAGCCCGGGCGACCACCACGCCTGATCCATCAGATCGGTGTCCGCGCCCGCAGCGATACCCGCCAGGTGCGCCAGCCCGGTATTTCCCCAGGGCCCCATGGTGTCTCGGGACGAACCCGGCACCCCGTACTCGGCGCGCAGATCGTCGTTGTTCTCGAAGCCACCCGCGGCCAGCAGGACACCGCGACGCGCCCGGATCGCCCGGCGTTGTCCGTCACGTTCCACAATCGCGCCCACCACAGCGCCGTCGGAGACCACCAGCTCGACCAGCGCAGTACTCAGATGCGTCACGGTATGTTCGTATGCCCTTGTCGCAGTGAGGAACCTGGCGATGAGCGCGCGTCCGCCGATGAAGTAGTCTTCCGGCACCTCGGCGCCGAGCCGGTCGGAGTCGAGCGGACCACGGACCAGTTCCCGCAGGTCCGGGGCGGCCGCTACCTTGAGTCCCTTGGCGGCGATATGCCGCATCCCGTCACCGCGCGCTTTCGGTGCCTTACCGAAGTAGTCCGGCCACGGCATCACCTTGAACTTCAGCTGCTCGTCGGCTTCTAAGTACTCGATCAACGGAGCGCCGCCACGGACGTAGGCTTCCTGCAGGGCCAACGGTGTGCGGTCGCCGACCACCGCGGTGTAGTACTCGAGTGCATCGTCGATGGTGTCATCGGAGCCTGCCCGCTGTAGTACCGCGTTCCCGGGGAACCACATTCCGCCGCCACCGGAGTAGGCGGTGGTACCACCGAACTTCTCGGTCGCTTCGACCAGGATGACGTCGAGACCTTCTCGCGCAGCGGTGTATGCGCCGGTGACGCCGCCCGCTCCCGAGCCGGCGACCAGCACGTCGCATTCCTCATGCCAGTCAGCCATCTCGTCCCTTCACCTAGGCGTCCCGCGCGGCCGTGTCTGGCGAACTCGCGGTCCAGTGCCTGCCGGTCGGCGTCGTCCGTCCGGTGACACTCCGGACACCCACGACTCACCCATTGGTACACCAGATCGGCTGTCTGCCAAGCCTGTTTCTGCAGTTCCAGCTTCAGCTGTCAGTGTCGGTGGCGATCAGCCGGCAGTCGGCATGGCGGATGTCGGCTGGATGGGTCGGCGGACGCACGGGCTCGGCGCTACCAATGACAAACCCGGCGTCCGGACACCACGCATCCGGACGCCGGGCCTGTCGATCTCCTGGTTACCCATTGGCCCCCGCGCTGGCCTTTTCGTGTCTGCTGCCGGACTTGACGGCGCCGCGCTGCTGGCCTGCCTTGCTGATTCCTCCGGTCGTATCCTTCGGCGTATCGCCCGCGCTCGCCGTCTGGAGACCTGGAGCGGCGGCCTGGGCATCGGCGGCGGAGCGGGCGGGGCGTGCCGTGGGGCGGCTGCTCCCGGTGGACTTCGTTGCTTTCGGACCTGCCGTGCGCGTCGGCGTGACCGTGGGCGCTGATTCTTCGTCGGGAGCCGCCTGTCGGATCGACGCCGATTGCGGGGCCGCCTGCTGCTGCGCTTGGGGCTGGTGACCCACGGGAAACAGCGCATTGGCGAATTCGTCACGCAGGGCAAGCGCGATGGCGATGGGACCCGAATCGAATGCGGAGCCGGTCCATGGGCTGAGGAGACCGGCGGGGAAGAACGAGGCGGGATTGCCGTTGAGGAAGGCGTCAGTCAGTGCGGCCGGCGCATTGACGATGGCCCCCAACGCGGCGGCGGCGTCGCCGGCTCCGATTGCTTCGATGACGTCCTGCACGGTCTGCGCGCCCGCAGTGAGGGTGCTAACTACCGGAGCGATCGCGCCGAGCCCGAGTG
Source organism: Mycolicibacterium komossense (assembly GCF_025822605.1). Lineage (GTDB taxonomy): Bacteria > Actinomycetota > Actinomycetes > Mycobacteriales > Mycobacteriaceae > Mycobacterium > Mycobacterium komossense. The sequence goes on from NZ_JACKTY010000052.1 coordinate 40,826, forward strand.
CCAGTATCGCGTCCGGAACCACGCCGATCGCATTCGCGACATTCTGGACCGTGTTTTGTGCGATCTGGACGACGGCCGTTATCGGCGGGACGAGCCCAAGTGCCGACTCGACGGTGTAGAGGACCAAAGTGTTCCAGGCGTCCACGATTTGGCCGGCTGCCAGCTGTTGGGCGACGGACTGGAGGACGGCCGGAAGCTGTTGCGCGGCATTGATGAGGGTCTGGATGGTCTGCTGGGCGGTGTTGCCGAGCAGAGTGAGATTGGCGACCTGGTTTGTCACCACCTGCGTCACGATCGGCGCTGGATCCGTCGCCACCTGGTTGACCAGCCCCACCGTGTTGTTCACCGCACCTTGGAGGACCTGCACCCAGGCGTCGATCGGGTTGAGCGTGGCGGCCAGCTCAACTGACATCACGTGAGCCGATGGGATGTGTAACTCCGGCAGCGTCGGCTGGATGGGGGCGATGGCGATCGCGGTGGCCCCGATGGCGGCGATCCCGGCAGTGAGATATGAGCAGACAGCTACCTGCATGGAGACTCCTATGACTTAGGTACGAATGCAACCAGCCGAAACGTACCTGAGAAGAACATGTGTAACGAACACATCACGCAAGTTGACACAAACGTTGAACCCGACCGGAAATCCCGGCACACTGCGGATCGTGAAAAATTGCTGTTGAGGGCGAAATCGCAATAGCAATAGCAAACTTCTTTTACTGGTGAATTACTTTCCTATGCAAAGTCAATGAACAGAAAGTAGAACCTGTTCACTTTACCGTATCTTAGATGTGGCGGACAAAAGCGCCGTTAGAGGCATCGCCGGTGATTCTGACCAGCTTGTTGCGGTGAACAAAACTAAGATGATTCGTACGGCCGGCAGCCCCGGTTGAGGTCATTGACAATCAGTTTCGCAACGCCAGTAACTAATTCGAATCGACCTCGAATATGGCGATAATCTACTCTCGGGTAACTTCGGTTAGTGCCCGTTGGCACCCTGAAACGTATTCAGATCGTCGCAGGTCTGGGAGTAAAAATATGGTGGAGACGGTGGCGCTGACGTGACCGACCAACCATTCGGGCGGTAATGGAAATCCAATTCCGGCTATCTGATGGTGCGCTTGATCGGCCAGACTGGATCGTCGCAGTCCACCCCTTCGGCCGATAGTTGGCGCTTGAGGATCTTGAACGTCTCGGTGCGGGGGAGCGCGGTGCCGACCCGCACAAAGGCGGGCCACTGTTTGGGGCCGAGGTCGGACTGCTCGGCGAGGAACGCCAGGAACTTGTCGGCGTCGAAGTCGACGCCGTCGGGCAGCACGAGCGCGGCCATCACCTGATCGCCGACAGCAGGGTCAGGGATCGCGTACACCGCGGCTTCGGTGACATCGGGGTAGCGCATCAGGATCCTTTCGATCGGTGCGGTACCGAGGTTCTCGCCGTCGACCCGCATCCAATCGCCCAGGCGCCCGGCGAAATGCGCGAAGCCAGACTCGTCGAGGTAGGCCAGGTCGCCGCTGTGGTACACCCCGCCGGACATCCGTTCGGCCTCGGCCGCGGGATCTTTGTAGTACCCGCGGAACTGGCCGGGGCCGGCCGTGTTGACCAGTTCCCCGATCACTCCGGGCGGACAGGGCGCACCGGTGTCGACGTCGACGACGGCGATACCGTCGACCAGCGGACCCAGTGCGCCCTCGGGGGTGTCCGGGGTCCGCGCGATCGAGACGCCGCCCTCGCTCGAACCGAACCCGTCGACCACCGTCACCCCGAACCGCCGGGCGAAGCGATCGAGATCCCTTGGCGCACCCTCATTTCCGTAGGCGATCCGCAACGGATTGTCGATATCGTCGGCTCGCGGCGGAGTGGCCAGGATGTAGGACAGCGGCTTACCGACGTAGTTGGCATAGGTGGCGCCGAACCGGCGGATGTCGGGAAAGAACTGCGAGGCGGAGAATTTGCGCCGCAACGCAATCGACGTTGCACCGGCCACCGCGGGACCCCAGCCCGCCATGATCGCGTTCGAGTGGAACAGCGGCATCGACAGATAACAGGTGTCGGCCGGCCCGAGCCCGAACCGCCCCGCCAGCATCTCCCCGGGAAACGCCACTTTCTCGTGTGTGCAGCGGACCGCCTTGGGGTTGCCGCTGGTACCCGAGGTGAAGATCAGGATGAACAGGTCGTCGCTGTCGGCGTCTCGGAAGCGGATCGGCGAACCGCGGTGGGCGGCGAGTTCGTCCGCCCACTGCGATGACTCGACATCGATTGCGACAACAGACTCGCCACATTCCCGCTTACTGTCGCGATCGGCGAGCACGAACTGGCAGTCCGCGTGGTCGATATCGCGTTGCAGCGCGGCTCCGCGCCGGGTGGGGTTCAAGCCGACCGGCACGATGCCGGACAGCGCTGCCGCGACCAACACCGTGGAGAAGAACGGAGTGTTGCCCAGCAGCACACCGACGTGCGGCGGTCGGTCAGGGTCCAGCCGCGCGCGCAACGCCGCCGCGAGGTCGGCGCCGTCCTGAATATGATTGCGCCAGCTCACGAAGGAGTCATCCGCCCGGATGCCGCGATCATCGACCTCGGTCAGACGCTGCACCAGCCGGGTGACGGTCGGCTCATCCAACGGGACAGGTCACGATCAGACCGGCGTATCGGCCAGTTCGCGGCCGATCTGCAGCAGTTGCCCGGTGGCGCCGCCGAGGGTGAACTCGGCCTGCTTGGCCGCCAGGAAGTACCGGTGCACCGGATGATCGGTGTCGATACCGACGCCGCCGTGCACGTGCACCGTGGTGTGTGCGACGCGGTGGCCGGCATCGGCCGCCCAGAACGCGGCCGTCGCGACCTCGGTATCGGCGGGCAGATCCTCGTCGAGACGCCACGCCGCCTGCGTCAACGTCAGCCGCAGTCCCTTGACGTCGATATAACCGTCGGCGAGCCGTTGTGCGACGGCCTGGAAGCTGCCGATCGGCCGGTCGAACTGTTCGCGGGTGCGGGCATATTCGGCGGTGAGCTCCAGTGCGCGTTCCAGCACACCCAGCTGGAATGCGCTGTGTCCCAAGGTGAAATGAGTCTTGATCCAGCTGACGACCTCGCTGCCGCCGACCAGTCGGTCCGCGGCGACCGCGACACTTGACAGGTCGAGTTCACCGACGCTGCCCCTGCCCGTGGTATCTAGGCTGGTGACCGATACTCCCGGGTCATCCGCGGCGACCAGGAAAACCACCGCGCCGGAATCACTCTCCGCCGCCACCAGGAAGGCGTCGGCCACCGACGCAAACCCCACCGGGGTCCTGGTGCCGGTCAGGGTGTACCCGTCACCTGTCGAGGTGGCGCGGACCGGACCCTCGCCCAGTTCGCCGTCCAGCGCGACGGTCAGGACTTTGTCGCCGCTGACGGCCGATGAACCCCAGTTCTGCTGCAGCTCAGTCGAGCCGAAGCGGCCCAGTGCGCCGGCGCCGAGCATCACCGACTCCAGATAGGGCACCGCGGCGAGCTGGCGGCCCAGGGCGGTCAGTACCGCGACCTGCTCCAGCACACCGAAACCGCCGCCGCCGAGCGCCTCGGGCGCGGCGGTGGACAGAATGTCGGCGTCGATCAGCTTGCGCCACAGGTCTTTGTCGAACCGCTGCTCGAGACCGTCGAGCTCCCGCTGGTGCGCGGGGGTGCACACCGAATCGACAATGGTGCCGACGAGGCCCGAGAGATCCTCTACCGCTTCATTTTTGGTGAAATCCATGGAACTTCCTTACGAGTGGGGGGTCGGGTCAGCGGTTGACGCGGGGCAGGCCGAGCCCGACCATGCCGATGATGTCGCGCTGGATCTCGTTGGTGCCGCCGCCGAAAGTCAGGATCAGCGCGGACCGGTGCAGCCGTTCCACCCGGCCGCGCAGCAGGGCGCCGGGCGAATCGGTGCGGACGGTGGCTGACGGTCCGAGGATCTCCATGAGCAGGCGGTAGGCCTCGGTGGCCAGCTCGGTGCCGAACACCTTCGCGGCGGATGCGTCCGCAGGGGAGGGAGCGGCGTCCGTGGCCGAGGCAAGCTCCCAGTTGATCAGTTTGAGCACCTCGGCCTTGGCGAGCACGCGTGCCAGGTTCAGTTGCACCCACTCGTGGTCGATCAGCCGCTCGCCGCGGGCATCCTTGGTGTTCTGCGCCCACTCGCGAACCTGGTTGAGTGCCAGGTAAATCGGCTGCGCCGACACCAGCGCGACGCGCTCATGGTTGAGCTGGTTGGTGACCAGCTTCCAGCCGGCGTTCTCCTCGCCGACCCGGTTGGCGACCGGCACCCGGACGTCTTGGTAGTAGGTCGCGCTGGTGTCCACCCCCGACATGGTGTGCACCGGCGTCCACGAGAATCCCTCGGCGGTGGTCGGCATGATCAGCATCGAGATGCCACGGTGCTTCTTGGCTTCGGGGTTGGTCCGCACCGCAAGCCACACGTAGTCGGCATAGGCGATCAGAGAGGTCCACATCTTCTGGCCGTTGACCACGTAGTCGTCGCCGTCGCGAACCGCGGTGGTGCGCAGTGCCGCGAGGTCGGTTCCCGCACCGGGCTCGGAGTAGCCGATCGAGAAGTGCAGTTCGCCCGCCGCGATCTTGGGCAGGAAGAAGTTCTTCTGCTCATCGGAGCCGAACGCCATGATCGTGGGCGCGACGCTGTTGATGGTGAGAAACGGCACGGGGATTCCCGCGATCGAGGCCTCGTCGTTGAAGATCAGCTGGTCCATCGACGAGCGCGCCTGGCCGCCGTACTCCTTGGGCCAGCCCAATGCGAGCCAGCCGTCCTGGCCCATCTGCGCGACGGTGTCGCGGTAGACGGTACCGCTGCCCATCTCGCCTGCGCTGGCGTTCAGCGCCTCCAGCCGTTCAGGGGTAGCCAGCTGGGTGAAGTACGACCGCAGTTCGCGGCGCAACTCCTCCTGCTCGGGTGTGTACGTGATGCGCATGGGCCGTCCTTTGCTCGGTATGCGTGCCCCGCAAGGCTCTCCGCGTTTCCCAGGGGCTGCCGCTGTCGGCGGGGAGAAACCCCTCTGGGCAACCCTCGTTGTAACACGTTCTAGTCTTGGGGTCCAGACTGGTAATTGGCTGGAGCCGTCTTATCCTGATGCCCAACCTGGTGCGTCTGTGGAGGCGCCGCATGTAAGGAGGCTGTGATGCGGGTGGAAGTCGATCGCGATCGCTGTGAGGGCAACGCTGTGTGTGTGGGAATCGCCCCCGACCTGTTCGAGCTCGACGACGAGGACTATGCCGTGACGCTGGTCGACGAGGTTCCCGCCGACCAGGAGGCACTGGCAGAGCAGTCGATCGCCGAGTGCCCACGAGCCGCATTGACCCGGAAAGACTAGAGGTATTCGTAAGTTGACTGCCAAAACGCAGACCATCGACCTGTCCGGCAAGATCGCCGTGGTGACCGGGGCCGCTGCCGGCCTGGGTCGGGCCGAGGCGATCGGGTTGGCAAAAGCGGGTGCCACCGTCGTCGTCAACGACATGGCCAAGGCCATCGACGCCTCCGACGTGATCGACGAGATTGCCGCCGCGGGATCCAAAGCAGTTGCTGTGGCCGGTGATATCAGTCAGCGCTCGACGGCCGACGAACTGGTCACCACCGCAGACGGACTCGGCGGCCTGGACATCGTGGTCAACAACGCCGGGATCACCAGGGACCGGATGTTGTTCAACATGTCCGACGAGGACTGGGACGCGGTGATTGCGGTGCACCTGCGCGGGCACTTCCTGCTGACCCGCAATGCCGCGACGTACTGGCGCAACAAAGCCAAAGACAACGATGGCACCGTGTACGGCAGGCTCATCAACACGTCGTCGGAAGCCGGGCTGGCCGGGCCGCCCGGGCAGGCCAACTATGGCGCGGCCAAGGCTGGTATCACCGCGCTGACGATGTCCGCCGCCCGTGGCCTCGAGCGCTACGGAGTGCGCGCCAACGCGATTTGCCCGCGTGCCAGGACGGCCATGACAGCCGATGTGTTCGGGGCGGAACCCGACGTCGCCGAGGGTGAGATCGACAGCCTCTCGCCCGAACATGTCGTGACGTTGGTGCGCTTCCTGGCGTCCCCGGCGGCCGAGGCCGTCAACGGGCAGGTCTTCATCGTCTATGGGCCTGATGTCACGCTGGTGGCGGCGCCCACCGCCGAGAAGAAGTTCACCGCCGCCGGCTCGTCCTGGAATCCTGAGGACCTCAGTGGCACACTGCATGAGTACTTTGCTGCCCGCGATCCCGGATTGACCTTTTCCGCGACGGCCCTGATGGGCAACTGACGTTGTCACCCGGTTTGTTTAACGCCATTTAAGGACTAGAACACGTTCTAGAATGATCTTCGTCACATCGGGCGTGACCTGGACAAATTTCCACTTCTTGTCGCATTTGCGCGTTCTTTGACACTCCGAACACGTTCTAGTTAGTATGATCCGGCTCACACAGGTGGGCGGGCGGGTACGGGGTGTCGAGATTTGGCCGTCCAGCTACTGCATGAGCTTCGCCAAGGCAGCGTGAATCGGGAAACCGATGCAATTCCGCAACGAGAGGGGAACCGAGGTTGTTCGAACAGCTTGCGGTTCCGGCTCGGGCCGTGGGCGGGTTCGTGGAGATGTCCCTCGACACCTTCCGGGCGACCTTCCGGCGGCCGTTTCAGTTCCGCGAACTCATCGACCAGATCTGGATGATCGCCCGTGTGTCGCTGGTGCCGACGCTGCTGGTGGCGATCCCCTTCACCGTTCTCGTCGCCTTCACGCTCAACATCCTGCTTCGGGAAATCGGTGCGGCCGACCTGTCCGGCGCCGGCACCGCCTTCGGCACCGTCACCCAGCTGGGACCGGTCGTCACCGTGCTGGTTGTCGCCGGTGCGGGCGCCACGGCCATCTGTGCTGATCTCGGCGCCCGCACCATCCGCGAAGAGATCGATGCGATGCGCGTCCTCGGCATCGATCCCATCCAGCGCCTCGTCGTGCCAAGGGTGTTGGCATCCACATTCGTCGCCCTGCTGCTCAACGGCTTTGTCTGCGCCATCGGTCTCGCCGGCGGCTACGTGTTCTCCGTCTTCCTGCAGGGGGTGAACCCGGGTTCGTTCATCAACGGACTGACGGTGCTGACTGGCCTCGGCGAGCTGGTCCTGGCCGAAATCAAGGCGCTGCTGTTCGGTGTCTTCGCCGGCCTGGTCGGGTGCTACCGCGGACTGACGGTGCAGGGCGGACCGAAGGGCGTGGGCGTCGCGGTGAACGAGACGGTGGTCTACGCCTTCATCTGCCTGTTCGTCATCAACGTGATCATGACGGCCATCGGCGTGCGGGTGCTGGCCCGATGAGCGCCTTCGGCAGTTACGACGCGACGGTGCGGCTGCGGAGATTCCTCGCGAGCGTGCCGAAAGCCGTCGACGGCTTCGGTGAGCAGGCCCTGTTCTACGGCGAGTCCATCCGGTACATCCCGAACGCGCTGACCAAGTACCGCCGCGAGACGGTCCGGCTGATCGCCGAAATGACCATGGGCACCGGGGCATTGGTGATCATCGGTGGCACCGTCGGGGTCGCCGCATTCCTCACGCTCGCCTCGGGCGGCGTGATCGCGGTCCAGGGCTATTCGTCATTGGGCAATATCGGTATCGAAGCCCTCACCGGGTTCCTCTCGGCCTTCCTCAACGTGCGCATCGTCGCTCCCGTGATCGCCGGAATCGCCTTGGCCGCCACGATCGGGGCAGGTACCACCGCCCAGCTGGGGGCAATGCGCGTCGCGGAGGAGATCGACGCCGTCGAGACCATGGCCGTTCACTCGGTGTCGTATCTGGTGTCGACACGGATCGTCGCCGGTCTGATCGCGATCATCCCGCTGTACTCGCTGTCGGTACTGGCCGCGTTCTTCGCCGCCCGGTTCACGACGGTGTTCATCAACGGCCAGTCCGCCGGTCTCTATGACCACTACTTCAATACGTTCCTCATCCCCACCGACCTCCTGTGGTCCTTCCTGCAGGCCATCGTGATGTCGATCGCCGTGATGCTCGTGCATACCTACTACGGGTACAACGCTTCCGGCGGACCGGTCGGCGTCGGGATCGCAGTCGGCAAGGCCGTGCGTACCTCGCTGGTCGTCGTCGTGGTCATCACCTTGTTCATCTCACTCGCCGTGTACGGCGGGTCCGGCAATTTCAACCTCTCCGGGTAGCGGCTGCCATGTCCGATGTCGAAGCCAAGCGCAGCCATGTCCGAGTGGCGGCCGCCATCCTGGCCGCCCTGATGGTCGCCGCGGCGGTATTCACCTACCTCGCCTACACGGCCGCCTTCACCGCCACCGATACCGTCACGGTGATGTCACCCCGCGCGGGTCTGGTGATGGAGACCGACGCCAAGGTCAAGTACCGCGGCATCCAGGTCGGCAAGGTCTCCTCGATCGACTACGCCGGTGATCAGGCGAAGTTGACCCTGTTGATCGACAGCAGCGAGCTGCCCTACATTCCGTCTAACGTGGAGGTCCGCATCGCGGGTAACACCGTGTTCGGTGCCAAGTCGGTCGAGTTCATTCCACCGAAAACCCCCGCCGCCGGGGCAATCCGGCCCGGTAGCACCGTGCAGGCGTCGTCGGTGCAGCTCGAGGTCAACACCCTGTTCCAGACGCTTACCGATGTGCTGCACAAGATCGACCCGGTGAATCTGAACGCGACCATCACCGCCCTGGGAGACGGTCTGCGGGGCAACGGCGACAATTTCGGTGCCACCATGGCCGGGCTGAATACCTATCTGGCACAGCTCAATCCAAAGCTGCCCACCGTGCAGTCCGACTTCCAGAAGACTGCGACCGTCACCAACATCTATGCCGATGCCGCCCCCGATCTGGTGACCGTGCTCAAGAATGTTCCTGCCCTGAGTAAGACGGTCGTCGACGAGCAGGACAATCTCAACGCGACCCTGTTGGCCGCCACGGGCCTGGCCAACAATGGCTACGAAACTCTGGCTCCGGCCGCCGACGACTACATCGCCGCGATCCAGCGGGCCAGGGCGCCCACTAAGCTCCTCGGTGATTACTCTCCGGAATTCGGTTGCCTGCTCAAAGGTTTGGTGACCGCCAACGACAAGTTCGGGCCCATCATCGGTGGCACCAGGCCTGGTCTGTTCGTCTCCTCCAGCTTCATCCCCGGTGCACCCGCCTACACGTATCCGGAAAGCCTTCCGGTGGTGAACGCCTCCGGAGGCCCGAACTGCCGCGGGCTGCCCGACATGCCGAGCAAGCAGCTCGGTGGCTCCTGGTACCGGGCACCGTTCCTGGTCACCGACAACGCGAACATTCCCTACCAGCCGAACACCGAGCTGCAGTTCGACGCGCCGTCGACCCTGCAGTTCCTGTTCAACGGTGCGTACGCCGAGCGGGACGATTTCTGATGAACCACAACAGAAACCTGATCAACGTCAGCATCTTCACCGTGGTGATGCTGTTGGTCGCCGCTGGGCTGGTGGTCGTCTTCGGTGAGTTCCGCTTCTCCTCGAGCAACACCTACCACGCCAACTTCACCACGGCTTCGCGGCTGAAATCCGGTCAGGACGTGCGCATCGCCGGTGTGCCCGTCGGCTCGGTGAAAGAGATCAAACTCGCGCCGGACAACACCGTCGACGTCACGTTCGACGTGAACAAGCGCTACCAGCTGTACAGCTCGACCCGCGCGCTAATCCGGTACGAGAACCTGGTCGGGGACCGGTTCATGGAGATCGCCTCCGGACCCGGCGATCTGCGCAAGCTGCCCCCCGGCGCCACCATCAACAAAGACCACACCCAGCCCGCGCTCGATCTCGACGCACTGCTCGGCGGGCTCAAGCCGGTACTCAAAGGCCTCGACGGCAACAAGATCAACGAAGTGAGCAACGCGGTGATCGAGCTGTTGCAGGGCCAAGGCGGGGCGGTCAACGAGCTGTTGTCCAGCACCAGCTCGTTCACCAGCGATCTGGCTGCGCGTGACCAGCTCATCGGTGACGTCATCAACAACCTCAATACGGTGCTCGGAACGGTCGACGACAAGGGCGCGCAGTTCAACGCCAGCGTCGACCAGCTCCAGCAGCTGATCACCGGACTGGCCCAGGGCAGGGACCCGATCGCCGGCGCGATCGGACCCCTTGCCTCCGCCTCGACCGACCTGACGGACATGTTGGCGCGCAGCCGCCGTCCGTTGCAGGGTGTGCTGGAAAACCTGCATCCGCTCGCCTCCGCCCTCGACGCGCGCAAGGCCGAGGTCAACGACGTCATCGAACCGTTGGCCGAAAACTATCTGCGCCTCAACGCATTGGGTGCCTACGGCTCGTTCTTCAACATCTACTACTGCTCGATCCGGATGAAGATCAACGGTCCGGCCGGCAGCGACATTCTGATCCCGTTCGGCGGACCGCCGGACCCGTCTAAGGGGAGGTGCGCTCCTGCCAAGTAGTCCCGACGGGCACAACCCCGTCCGTACCGGTATCTTCGGCATCGTCCTGGTGGCATGCCTGGTTCTCGTCTCGTTCGGCTACAGCAAGCTGCCGTTCTTTCCGCAGGGCAAGGTCTACAACGCGTTCTTCACCGATGCCGGCGGCATCACCCCCGGCAACGATGTCAACGTGTCCGGCATCAAGGTCGGGCAGGTGCAGTCCGTCGCGTTGGCAGGCGCTGCAGCCAAAGTCACGTTCACCGTCGATCGCACCCTGCGGGTCGGCGATCAGTCGCTCGTAGCGATCAAGACCGATACCGTGCTCGGCCAGAAGTCTCTTGACATCACCCCCCAAGGCGGCGGCACGTCGACGACAATCCCGTTGGGTCGCACCACAACTCCTTACAGCTTGAACACAGCGCTGCAGGATCTGGGTGGCAACGCTGCCGCGCTGGACAAGCCCAAATTCGAGTTGGCGTTGAACACCTTGACCGACACGCTGCGCGACGCGACACCGCAACTGCGCGGCGCACTCGATGGGCTGACCTCGCTCTCGCGCAGCATCAATGCCCGCGACGAGGCATTGGGGCAATTGCTCGATCACGCGCAGTCGGTGACGAAGACGCTGGGCGACCGGGCCAAGCAGGTCAACCAGCTCGTCGTCGACGGAAATCAGCTGTTCGCTGCGCTCGACGAGCGCAGGCAGGCGCTGAGCTCACTGATCTCTGGCATCGACGAAGTCTCCCAGCAGATTTCGGGCTTTGTCGCCGACAACCGCAAGGAATTCGGACCGACGCTGACGAAGCTGAACCTGGTGCTCGACAATCTGAACGAGCGGCGCGACCACATCAGCCAAGCGCTGCACCGACTCCCGGCCTACGCCACCGCACTCGGTGAGGTGGTGGGCTCCGCACCTGGCTTCCAGATCAACCTGTACGGACTTCCGCCGGCCACGCTGTCCGAGGTGCTTTTCGATTCCTATTTCCAGCCGGGCAAACTGCCGGACAGCCTCGCCGATTATCTGCGCGGCTTCATCGGTGAGCGCCTCATTATCAGGCCGAAGTCGCCGTGACCGCGCTCAGGCGGAATCGTGGATTCCTCATCGCCCTCGTCACGGCACTGGTCGTGGCGTTGGCGGTCGGGGCGTTCGTGCTGTGGCCAGGCCGCGGTACACACAAGGTCATCGGTCTGTTCACCACCGCCATCGGCCTGTATCCCGGTGACGACGTCCGGGTGGTCGGCGTTCCGGTGGGCAAGATCGACTCGATCGAGCCCAGGGCGAACGACGTCAAGATCACCATGTCGATCAACGACGACGTCAAGCTCCCAGCCGATGCCAAGGCAATTCTGATCGCGCCCAACCTGGTGTCGGCCCGCTTCATTCAGTTCACCCCCGCCTTCGATGCCGGCGGCCCCAACGGCGGAGGCAAGGTCCTCGCCGACGGTGCCACGATCGGATTGGACCGCACCGGTGTGCCGGTGGAGTGGGACGAGGTCAAGGAGCAGCTGACTCAGCTTTCTGCACAGCTGGGCCCGCAGGCGGGCGGGCTGCAGGGGCCGCTGAGCGCGTTCGTCGACCAGGCCGCGACCACTTTCGACGGCAACGGCGACTCGTTCCGCAACGCGCTGCGCGAGCTGTCGCAGACCGCGGGCCGGCTCGGCGACTCGCGAACCGATCTTTTCGGGACGATCAAGAACCTCCAGATCCTCGTCGACGCGCTGTCGCAGAGCAATGAGCAGATCGTGCAGTTCGCCGGCCACGTCGCCTCGGTTTCGCAGGTGCTGGCCGACAGTTCCAACGGGCTGGACAACACGTTGGGCACGTTGAACCAGGCGCTCAAGGACGTCCGCGGATTCCTCGGCGACAACAACGACGCGCTGATCGGCACGGTGAACAAGCTCACCGCTTTCACCAAGATCCTGTCCGACCAACACGACGATCTCGAGCAGGTTCTGCACATCACGCCGAACGGCCTGGCCAACTTCTACAACATCTACAACCCGGCCCAGGGCACGGTGGCCGGCGTCCTGTCGCTGCCGAACTTCGGCAATCCGGTCCAGTTCATCTGTGGTGGTGTGTTCGATATCGGCACCAATCCGGACAATTACAAGCGCGCGGAGCTCTGCCGCGAGCGAATGGGACCGGTGCTGCGCAGGATCGCGATGAACTACCCGCCGATCCTGTTCCACCCGATCAACAGCATCACCGCATACAAGGGCCAGATCATCTACGACACCCCTGCCACCGAGGCCAAGTCGCAGACACCGTTGCCGTATCTGCAATGGAATCCCGCGCCCGGTGTGACGCCCCCGGTGATCCCGCCAGGTGCCACCCTCGGCGATATGGTGCTGCCGCCGCCTGCCGTCGTGGGTCAGGTCTCGCCTGGGCCCCCATACATCGTGGGCAGCGGGCCTCTGCCCGGACCGGCTCCTGACCCGGCAGCGCCGGCGGCGGCTCCTGATCCCGCGCCGGATGCGCAGCCTCCAGCGCCGGGCGGTGGTGGCTGATGGCACGCCAGATGGTTCTGCCGATCTTTCGGCTGGGGCGCCGGCTGGTGGCACTGGGATCTGGTGCCACCCTGCTGGCGGGGTGTTCGTTCGGTGGGCTGAACTCGCTCGATATGCCCGGCACATTGGGGCATGGCGCGGGTTCGTTCACCATCACCGTGGAACTTCCCGACGTCGCGACTCTGCCGCAGAACTCGCCGGTGATGGTCGACGACGTCACCGTGGGCAGCGTGTCGGGGATCGACGCGGTCCAGCGGGCGGACGGGACCTTCTTCGCGGCGGTCAAGTTGTCGCTGGATTCGAATGTCCATTTGCCGGCCAACGCCACCGCCAAGGTCGCCCAGACATCGCTGCTGGGCTCGCAGCACGTCGAGCTGTCGCCACCGGTGAACACACCGCCTCAGGGCACGTTGGCCGAAGGTGCGAACATCCCGGAGGCACAGACCGGTCGATACCCCACCACCGAAGAGGTACTCGCCTCCCTCGGAGTGGTGGTCAACAAAGGCAATCTCGGTGCGCTGCAAGACATCACCGATGAGGCCTACGCCGCTGTCGCCAACCGGGCGGGAACATTTGCCGGCCTGTTACCGAGACTCGCCGAACTCACCAGCTCGCTCGATCAACAGACCGCTGACATCATCGCCGCTGCGGAAGGGCTGAACCGGTTTGCCGGCATTCTGGCTCAGAACAAGGACAGCCTGGGCCGGGCGCTGGACACGTTGCCCGACGCGCTGAAGGTGCTCAACAAGAACCGGACGACCATCGTCGACGCGTTCGGGGCGTTGCGTAACTTCAGCACCGTCGCCGCCCGGATCCTGTCCGAGACCAAAACGGATTTCGCCGCCGACATCAAGTCCCTCTATCCCGTCATCAAGGCGCTGGCCGACAACTCGGACTATTTGATCTCCGCGCTGCCCCTGATCCCGACATTTCCCTTCTCGAATCACAACATCAAACAGGCGGTGCGCGGTGACTATCTCAACGTCTTCGTCACCTTCGATCTCACCGTCCGTCGGCTGGGCGAAACGGTATTCACCACCTCGCCGCTCGACCCGAACATGAAGCACATGAGCGAAATCCTCAACGCGCCAGACTTTGTCATCGGAGCACAGGCGAACTTGTCGGGCCAGGCCGCCGACCCGTTCAAGATCCCGCCAGGAACCGCACCGGAGGGACCGCCCTGATGCTTGATCGTCTCTCGCGGATCCAGCTCACGATCTTCTCGATCGTCACCTTGCTCACGGTCACCGCCATCGCCGTGTTCTATCTGCATCTCCCTGCTGCGGTCGGCCTCGGCTCCTACAAGGTGAACGCCAATTTCGTGGCGGGTGGCGGTCTCTACGAGAACGCCAACGTGACCTACCGGGGCGTGACGATCGGCCGGGTCGAATCGGTCGGTCTTACCGACGACGGCGTCGTCGCCAACATGCGGCTCAACAGCAACACCCCGGTGCCCGACAATGTCACCGCCACCGTGAAGAGCGTGTCCGCGGTCGGTGAGCAGTACATCGATCTGGTGCCGCCGGCCAAGGCGTCGACGGGGATGCTGCGCAACGGTTCGACGATCGACCGGGACAACACCGCGATCGGTCAGGACATCGCCGGCATGCTGAAACAGGCGGATGCACTGGTCAGCAGCATCGGGAACAGCCGGCTCCAAGACCTGTTGAAGGAAACCTTCAAGGCGTTCAACGGATCCGGCCCGGAACTTGCGCGACTGATCCAGTCGTCGCGGCTGCTGGTGGACGAGGCGAACAGCAACTACGGCCAGACCACGGCGCTGATCGATCAGGCGGGCCCTTTCCTGGATGCGCAGGTGCGCAGCGGCGACGACATCAAATCGCTGGCGGACGGCCTCGCCCGGTTCACCTCCCATGTGCAGCAGGCCGACCCGCAGCTTCGTGACCTGCTGGCCACCGCGCCGAGTGCGGCCGATGCGGCGAACACCGCGTTCACCGGGATCCGCCCGGACTTTCCGATGCTGGCGGCAAATCTCGCCAATCTGGGCCGCATCGGTGTCATCTACAACAAGTCGATCGAGCAGGCGCTGGTCATTTTCCCCGCGCTGATCGCGGCGCTCATCACGGTGGCGGGTGGGGTGCCCGCAGACGAGGGCGGCAAGCAGGACTTCAAGATCGACCTGGGTGATCCGCCACCGTGTGTGACCGGCTTCCTTCCGCCGTCGACAATCCGGTCACCGGCCGACGAGACACTGCGTGAGCTGCCACCTGACCTCTACTGCAAGGTGGCGCAGAACGATCCGAGCGTTGTCCGCGGCGCGCGTAACTACCCGTGCCAGGAGTTCCCCGGTAAGCGCGCGCCCACGGTTCAGCTGTGCCGCGACCCGGTCGGTTACGTGCCGATCGGCACCAATCCGTGGCGGGGCCCGCCGATCCCTTATGGGACGCCGATGGGTACGCAGGAAGACAACCACTACGAGCCTGATAGTCGTAATATCCTGCCGCCCAACAAGTTCCCGTTCATTCCGCCGGGTGCGGATTACGATCCGGGCCCGCCGGTGCAGCTCCCGCCGGGAGTGCCTTCGGGTCCTGGGCCGGCACCCAACGCACCATTCCCGTTGCCGGTTCCGCCGAGTGACAATGGTCCACCGCCTCCGTGGCCGTTCTTCGCGCCGCAGGATCAGATCGTGCCGCCGTACGCGCAGCCTGGCCCGCCGCCACCCCCGGTGGCTCCGCAGGATTCCCCGCCACCGCCTGATGCGCCGCTGCCCGCTGAGGCGCCGCAGCCCCAGGCCAGCGGCCCGGCGTACGCTTCCTACGATCAGAACGGGACGTTTATCGACCCGGCGGGCGGCACGGGTGTCTTCACCCCAGGCAATGCTAAACAGTTACCCGCCGAGAATTGGGTGGATCTGATGCTTGATCCGAGGCCGATGTAATGGCGGAATCGTAATGGCGGAATCTCCACCTGCTGCAACTGCCGCACAGTCCGACGAGACGGCAAAGCAGCGTCGTCGGCGTGCGTCGCGGGCGGCGGGCCCGGCAACCGCGACCACGGACGCCACGGCAACCGCGGTCACCGCACGGGTCGAGTTGCCGGCCGACACCACACCGCGCTCCCTCAAGCCGGCAGCTCCGCCGCCGCGTCGGCAGCCCAATCGACGGCTTTTCGGTTGGCTCGCTGCGGCGTCCGGATTCGTGGTCGCCGCAGTGCTCGCGGCATCGGTCTTCGTACTGGTCGCCCAGCAGCGCAACGGGGACGCGGTGCTGGCCCGCGACCAACGCTTCGTCGACACGGCGTCTCAGACGGTGCTGAACATGTTCAGCTACACCCAGGACAACATCGATCAGAGCGTGAACCAGTTCGTCGACGGCACCAGCGGCCCGCTGCGCGACACGCTGAGCCAGGGCAACAATGTCGACAACCTCAAGGCGATGTTCCGTGATACCCATGCCAGTTCGGAGGCAGTGATCAACGGCGCGGCTCTGGAGGGCTTGGACGACACCAGGGACAATGCTTCTGTGCTGGTGGCGGTGCGGGTGACCGTGACCGATCTCGACGGAGTCAACAAGCCGTCGCAGGCCTACCGGCTGCGGGTGGTCGTGCATGAAGACGACAACGGGCGGATGACCGGTTACGACTTGAAATACCCCGACGGAGGCAACTGATGCGTCGCCTCACCGGCTGGCTGGCTCGCGTCGCTGCCGCCCTCGTGGTCGTGGGAATCGTTGCCCTGGCCGGGATCAGCGGGTCACTGTACTGGAACCGGGTCGAGATGCGGGCCGACCAGGCCACCCGCGCCCAGCTGGCGCCGCTGGCCGCCGCTCAGATTCCCAAGGTGTTCGGGTATGACTACCAGACGGTGGAGCGCAGCCTCACCGACGCGTACACCCTGCTCACCCCGGCGTATCGCCGTGAGTTCGAGGACCGGGCCACCAAGGACATCATCCCGCAGGCCCGGGAGCGCCAAGTTGTCACCCAGGCCAATGTGGTCGGGGTGGGAGTGCTTGAGGCGCAGCGCAATTCGGGATCAGTCATGGTGTACATGAATCGCACCATCACCGACAAGTCCAAACAGCCGGCCTATGACGGCAGCCGGCTGCGCGTCGACTACGAAAAGGTCGACGGGAAGTGGCTGATCAACTACATCACTCCGATATAGTCTCGGTCTTGCCCGCCAGCGCATCGAGGAACGACCTGGCCCACCTGTCGACATCGTGTGCCAGCACCTGGCGTCGCAACGCTCGCATCCGGCGACGGCCATCCTCGGGATCCTGGTTCAGCGCTTCCTCGATACCGTCCTTGACACCCTCGAGATCGTGCGGGTTGACCAGGTAGGACTGTCGCAATTCTGCTGCCGCACCGGTGAATTCGCTGAGCACCAGTGCGCCACCGAGGTCACTGCGGCACGCGACGTACTCCTTGGCCACCAGGTTCATGCCGTCGCGCAGCGGCGTCACCAGCATGACGTCAGCGGCGACGAAGAACGCGATCAGATCATCGCGGGGGATCGGCCGGTGTAGGTACTGCACGACGGGGTGGCCGACCTCGCCGTACTCACCGTTGATGTGCCCGACCTCGCGTTCGATCTCGTCGCGCAGCACCCGGTAGCTCTCCACGCGTTCGCGGCTCGGGGTGGCCAGCTGCACCAGCACGGTGTCCTCACGCTTGACGCGGCCCTCGGCGAGCAATTCCGAAAACGCCTTCAGTCGAACGTCGATGCCTTTGGTGTAATCGAGCCGGTCGACGCCGAGAAGGATTTTCCGGGCACCACCGAGTTCGGTCCTGATCTCGCGGGCGCGACGACGGATGTTTCGGTTGCGAGCTTTCTGATCCAGCTCGGCGGAGTCGATCGAGATCGGGAATGCGCCCACCTTGATGGTGCGGAAGCCGAACTGCACCTCACCGAGCCGGGAGCGGACTCCGATCGTGGCGCGGGAGGTGTTGGCGCCGAGCAACCGCCGGGCCAGGACGAGAAAGTTCTGGGCGCCACCGGGCAGATGGAAACCAACCAGGTCGGCCCCCAGGAGGCCTTCGATGATCTCGGTGCGCCACGGCATCTGCATGAACAGCTCGACGGGCGGAAACGGGATGTGCAGGAAAAAGCCGATGGTGAGATCGGGACGCAGCATGCGCAGCATCTTGGGCACGAGCTGTAGCTGGTAGTCCTGTACCCACACCGTTGCGCCCTCGGCGGCCGCACGGGAGGTCGCATCGGCGAATCGGCGGTTGACCTCCACATACCGGTCCCACCATTCGCGTTGGTAGATCGGTTTGACGATGACGTCGTGGTACAGCGGCCACAGCGTGGCGTTCGAGAAGCCCTCGTAGTACTCGGCGACATCGGTAGACGACAGCCGGACCGGGTACATCCGCAGATCCTCGTCGAGGATCGGCTCGCCACCGCCGGGGACGTCGCCGTCGTCGTCTTCAGCGACGCCGGGCCACCCGATCCACGCGCCATGACGGCGACGCAACAGCGGTTCCAGGGCCGTGACCAGCCCACCCGGGCTGCGCTTCCACGTTGTGGTGCCGTCCGGGTGCCGCTCCATGTCGATCGGCAACCGGTTCGCGACGACTACGAAGTCGGACTCCCCGAACTCGGTTACCGCGGAGGGGGTGAGTGCGTCCTCCTCCGGGGCCACCTACGCCTCTTGCTTTGCCGGTCCGATGCCGAGCATCGACAGGAATACCCGGCACTCGTCGGCGTCGGTCGCATAGGCGGCGACGACGCGCCTGGCCTGGCGTGCAGTGCTGTCAGCAAGGGGCTCGACATCGCCGAGTTCGGCAGGATCAGATTTAGCAGGCATCACACAACTGTAGGTGACAGGACACCGGGGCGTTGACGTCCGGTGGAACGAAAGCAGCTGGGCGGCGCCGAGACGAACCCGGAGCCGCCCAGCTGTGTGGAGCCTTTACGGGCTTGAGGACAGCGTGGAATGCGGTACCACGTCGGGGACTGCGTCCTGCTCAAGTCCGTAGCACGCGGCCGAACTGCGCCCGCCATTGCAGGGGATACCGTCGACCTCGGGAATGCTCTCCGGATCTCCTGGCGTCGATTCGGTGAGCTGACCCGAATCGACAGGCGTGGGAGAGTTTCCACCGGGCACCGTCGGAGACAACTCGGGAATGCAGTTGTCGGTGTACAGATCTTCGGTTTCGCCTGCAGCGCAACTGGCGACGGCCGGTGCCGACGACGAAGGCGAGGCCAACGCCGCGTAGCCGGGGGCCGCCGCTACCGCGAGCGCGAACGCCCCGCAGAGCAGTAGTCGTCTTGGACCAGAAAGAGTGGACATCGGCGCGCTTTCTCTCGTGCGGATCAGGGGCACTCTAGTGCGGTTCACCCGCGGTCGCCGCACAACACTCGCTGGTGGGTCCGAGAGAATTACGGGCTGGAGGAAATACTCGAATGTGGTGTGACGTCGGGGACGTCGGCCTGGTTCTCTTCGAGGCCGAGAATGGTGCCGGAGTTGCCGCCGGTGACCGGAACTCCCGCCACCTCAGGAAGAGTGCCGCCGGGCACCGCGGTTGCATAGTTGCCACCCGGAACGTTGGGCGCCATCTCCGGCGTGCAGTTGTCGGTGTACAGATCCTCGGTCTCGCCTGCGGGGCATGCCGCCACATGTGTTGCGATACCTGCGGAAGGCATCACGGCGAAGGCGACAGCGGGGGCAGCTGCCACGGCCACCGCGAATCCGCCGGCCAGCAGGAGCTGCCGGGCCCGACCCTCAAAAGGGGCCATCAAGTTTGTCATGTCTAGCTTTCTGTCGGAGCTACCACAAGAACCTTAGTAGCAAACCCTGAAATTCGCCTGCAAAGGCTGGGAAGATCTAGGGGCTCGACGACAGCGATGACTGCGGAGCGACATACGGGCTCTGTTCTTGGGATAGGCCGATGCACTTTCCGGTGTCGTGTCCGGTGCACGGGATACCCGCGAGCTCAGGGACGCTGTTCGAATCGCCGGGAGTCGAATAGCTCACGCCGCCAGGCTGATTCGGTGACATCTCCGGTGTGCAGATGTCGGTGTAGAGGTCTTCGGTCTCACCGCTGGGGCAGGCCGCGACGGGTGTGGACGGGCCTGCTGTAGGTGTCGAGAACAGGGCAGCCGCCGGCGCAGCTGCGATCGTGACGGCGAATCCGCCTGCCAGGAGGAGGCGTCGTGCAGGGCTGGAGAGGGCCGCCATCGGCATGTTCCGTCACGCTTTCTGTCAGTTTGCTGTCAATTTGATGTAAGCGCATTGTAGGGACGAGGCGTCAATTTCGCACTTGTCCCCCTGAGTGCCGAGATTTCGCGCCCGGGTAGTCGTTGCCGTGCGCCCGCTCTGCTGTGCACCCCGACACCGCCCCGCGGTCGGATGGCTGATCGTCAGTCGTAATGTGCAGGCCAAGCCGTATGGACAACAGTAGGCAGTTCCAGAGAAGACCCCAGAAAGACAGGTGGCGTGATGGCCAGGCCCGATCCTGCCGGCGACAACACGGTCGACGGTGCCGAGTTCGTGACCTACGAGGAGCTCGACGAAGGCCGGATCGCCCGCATCTGGCTCAACCGGCCGGCTGAGCACAACGCGCAGAACCGCACGCTGCTCGTTCAGTTGGACAACGCGTTCCGCAGGGCCGAGGCCGACGATGTGGTGCGGGTGGTCATCCTCGCCGCCCGCGGAAAGAACTTCTCCTCCGGCCATGACCTGGGTTCGGACGCGGCCATGCAGGAGCGCACGCCAGGGCCCACTCTGCATCCGAGCTTCACCGTCGACGGCGGCACCCGCGCCCCCATCATCGAGAAGCTGTATCTGCAGGAGTGGCACTACTTCTTCGAGAACACGGTGCGCTGGCGCGACCTGCGCAAGATCACCATCGCCCAGGTGCAGGGCAATGCGATCTCCGCCGGGTTGATGCTGATCTGGGCATGTGACCTCATCGTGGCTGCCGACAACGCGAAGTTCAGCGACGTGGTCGCGGCCAGGCTGGGCATGCCAGGAGTCGAGTACTTCGCACACCCGTGGGAGTTCGGGCCGCGCAAGGCCAAAGAGCTGTTGCTGACCGGGGACGCGCTCGACGCCGACGAGGCCTACCGGTTGGGGATGGTGTCCAAGGTGTTCCCGGTTGACGAATTGGAAGACAAGACACTGGAATTCGCCCGCCGGATCGCCAGCACGGCCACCATGGCGTCGCTGCTCATCAAGGATTCCGTCAACGCGGCCTCCGACGCGATGGGCTTCGCCGAGGCGTTGCGGCATGCGTTTCACATCCACGAGCTCGGCCACGCGCATTGGGCTGCTCACAACGAGAACCGGTTCCCGGTCGGACAGCCGCCGGACGTTCAGGACTGGCGCACTGCGGGTAAGACGCAGATCGCCCGCCGCGACACCCCCTGAGAACCGGGGCGCGCCACGGAGCAGGTGACCTCGCATGGTTCCATTGCTAGAACCTGTTCCAGTTTGCGCACTACATCTTCTGAGGGGTTGGCATGCAGCTGTCTGTCGAGGGTCGGACATACCTGGTCACCGGTGGTGGCAGCGGGATCGGTAAGGGAATCGCGGCGGCCCTGGTGGCGTCCGGGGCCAATGTCATGATCATCGGCCGCAGCGCCGACAAGCTCGCCGCCGCCGTCGAGGAGATCAACGCTGCCGGGGGGCCCGGAACGATCCTGTTCGAACCTGCCGACGTCACGAACGAGGACGAGGTGACCAGGGCCGTGGAGGCCACCACCGCCTGGCACGGTCGACTGCACGGCGTGGTGCACAGCGCGGGCGGCAGCCACACCATCGGGCCCGTCACGCAGATCGACTCCGAGTTGTGGCGCAGCACCGTCGACCTCAACATCAACGGCACGATGTACGTGCTCAAGCACTCCGCCCGGGAGATGGTCCGCGGCGGTGGTGGATCGTTCGTCGGGATATCGTCGATCGCGGCGAGCAACACCCACCGCTGGTTCGGCGCCTACGGGGTGACCAAGGCGGGTATCGACCATCTGATGCAACTCGCCGCGGACGAGCTCGGCGCCTCGCGGATCAGGGTGAACAGCATCCGGCCCGGCCTGACGCGCACGGAACTGCTTGGCCCCGTGATCGATTCACCCGAGATCAGTGGTGACTACCGCATCAATACGCCGCTGGAGCGGATCGGCGAGGTGGACGACATCGCCAACGCCGCGATCTTCCTGCTCAGCGATGCCGCCGACTGGATCACCGGTCAGCTGATCAACGTCGACGGCGGTCAGATGCTCCGGCGCGGCCCGGACTTCTCGGCCATGCTCGAACCTGTCTTCGGCGCGGCCGGGCTGCGCGGCGTCGTCTAGGCCGAGGCAAATTCAGCCCTGTATCCCGGCGTCCCGGTCGGAGATCGTCGCCAGTGCCGACCAGTCGAGTTCGCTGCCGCCGGAGGCCAGTAGCGCCAGGAAGCGGTCGCGAAGCAGGCTGGCGACCGGCAGTGGGACCTCGAGACCGTCACCGGCTTCGAGAACCAGTCGGATGTCTTTGAGGCCGAGCCGGGCGGCGAACCCCGCCGGCTCGAACGCGCCGTTGGCGATCAGCCTGCCGTAGGTCGAATAGACGGGCGCCCCGAACAGCGTCGAAGTCAGGATGTCCAGGTACTGGTGTTTGTCCACCCCACCCTTGTGTACCAACGCCATTGCCTCGCCGAGGGATTCGATGACAGAGCCGATCATGAAGTTCCCGCTGAGCTTGACCAGGTTGGCCGCCTCGGGATGATCGGACACCGTGAAGGTCTGCTGGCCGATCGCGTCGAAGAGTGGGGCGACGCGTTCGAGGGTGCTGCCGGCCCCCGCAGCCACGACGAACAATTTCGCGGCCGCGGCTGCTTCCGGTCGGCCGAAGACCGGAGCCGAGACGAACAGCTGACCCGCATCGGCGTGCGCCCTGGCCAGCTGCTTGGCCAGGGCAACGCTGATCGTGCTCGACGAGATGTGCACAGCGCCGGGCGCCAGGGAGTCCACGATTCCGCCGGCGAGGTCCACATCGCCGAATGCCACGTGCTGCACCGCGGCATCGTCGGCCAACATGGTGAACACCACGTCACCGGTGCAGGCGGCAGCGACCGTGTCGGCCGCGGCCGCACCCAGAGCGACCAGCGCGTCGACCTTGGGACGCGATCGGTTGTACACCGTCACCTCATGGCCGGCTTTGAGCAGGTTGGCGGCCATCCCCGCGCCCATGTTTCCGAGTCCGATGAATCCGATTCTCACCCTGTCCACGCACTCCATCTTTACGCCGGCTTCTTAAGAGCGAATCTCGGCCGGTATGAAGGACGGATGACGTTCTCGACGGCGCTGCTGCGGGTGGGCAACGACACCGGTATCGAAGTGCAGCAGAAGAGCCAGGTCAGTGCGGTGCTCGGCAGCTGACATGCATCGCTATGTGGTCGCCGGACTCGCCGGCATGTGGGCAATCGTCGGGGCGAACGGGGTTGGTGCCGCTGCGCCGGACGCCCCGGTGCCGCCCGTCTCGGCGGCAGCGAGTGCTGCCGGTTTCGTCGACGTACTGTCCGTGGTGCCCGACGCGGTCATCGACTTGCGGTATGCCACGGCGGACAACTTCGTCGGGGTCCCGCTGTATCCCGCCGATGCGCGTTGTCTGGTGCACGAATCCCTGGCGCCGGGGCTGGCTACCGCCGCAGCGACTCTGCGGGCAACCGGGGAGCGATTGCAGTTCTGGGACTGCTACCGGCCCCACGACGTGCAGGTGCGGATGTTCGACGCGGTGCCGAATCCGGCCTGGGTGGCCAAGCCGGGGCCGTACTCGCGCAGCCACGAATCGGGCCGGTCGGTGGACGTGACCATCGCCGGGGCCGACATGGGCACTGGTTTCGATGACTTCACGCCGCGCGCAACGGCATTCGCCACCGACGGGGTCAGCGCTGCCGCGCAGGCCAACCGGGCCAGGCTCCGGACCGCGATGAACGCCGGCGGGCTGACGGTCTATTCCGGCGAGTGGTGGCACTTCGACGGACCCGGCGCCGGGGTGCAGCGGCCGATCAGCGACGTGCCGGTGAACTAGGGCGGCTGGTAGACGGGGTACGAGTCAACCGCCGCCCGCACAAAGCGCCCGGCAAGGTTATCCCTGCCGAGCGCTGCGCGAGATCTACTGTCTACCAACCGATGAGCAGTGCCGTAGCGACTCCTGAAGGTCGCCGTTCAGGGCTATCGGCCAGCTTTGACGGATGAAGATTTACCCGTCGTCCGAGCCGCCTGAGCCGAGCCGTCCGAGTTGCCGGCGTTGGCACTGGCGCTTCGTGAGGGCGTCGCGTGGTCGACTGCCGATGGGGTCTCGGTCTGTGTCCCCGGTTGCGTCGGCTTGGCTTTCGCCGAGCTGCCACTGGTCGCACGGCCGTTTACCTCACCCGGTACGGCCTTGTTGCCGTCCTTGGCGTCGATGCCCGGGTCCGGGGCCGCGTCCTTATCGACCTCGCCCGCTGGGGTCTTGTCGACGACGGTTTCCTGGGCGGCCTGCTCGACCACGGTGGGTACCTCGGTGAGGGTGACGCCGCCCTCGGCGTTGACCACGTTCGACACCGGGTGCACCTCGGTTTGCGGTGTCTCTATCACCGTGCCGGTCGGTGCATCGAGGGTGATCGTCGCTGCGGTCGCGTCAGGAACGGCGGAAACGTCGGCGGCGGCCGTCTGCGCGGCTAGACGCGCGGTTGCCGGTGGCGCCAGCGCCGCCGCGATCGCCTGGGGGATCGCCACGAGCAGCGCTCCGATCAGGCCGGCGCCTGGGGCATAGGGAAGGAAGGTGAGAAGGCCCGGGTAGTTGTCCGGGTCTCCATTGAGGAACGCGCCGGTGACGGCGGCGGGAGTGTTGATGATGGCACTGAGCGCGCCCAGCGGATCGCCGGTACCGAGCGCGTCGGCCACGGCTTGGCCCTGCTGCCCGAGCGCCGCGACGACGCTCATGACCGGACTCAGTACGCCGGACAGGAGCGGAAGCACGGTACTGACACTGGTGAGCGCGGTGACGACCCTGGCAATGGAGTCCACGATCTGGCTGGGGATCGCCAGTGCGTCGAAGAGAGGGAAGCCGATCAGCAGTACCGAAACGATGAGGTTGTTGACCTCCTGGGCCGCGTCGATGACGTTGCCCTGTGCGAGATTCGCGGCCACAGCCTGAAGCGCCGCCGGGAGGGTCTCGGTCGCCCAGCTGGCGGCAGCTCCACCGGCACCGGTGAGGCCGGTGACGAGCGTTCCGCCGTAGCCGACCCAGTTGGTGATCAGTTGTCGCAGGGCCGGGGCGGGATCGGACGCGACCGCCGTGCCGATCCCCGCGACGTTGGTGAGCGCGTTTTCGACGACGTTCAGCCACGGTGTGATGGGATCTACCGTCGCCGAGAGGCCGACCTGAGCCGAGTAGATGGCCGGGATCTGAACCTGTGGCGGTGACATCGAGATCGGTGAGGCGATGAGGGCGGTCGCCCCGACCATCGCGACCCCGGCGGTGAGATACGAGCGAACAGCTACCTGCATTCCAGTCCCTAACCTCAGTTGACTCTGTCGGGTTGGCCGAAAACTGCCCTGAGAGGTCAGTGCGCGATGCGGATCTCTCACAGGAACTTCACGGTCAACGAGGAGCAGGTTAGCGGGATAACTAGAACGTGTTCCTGTTTACCCAATGGTAACTTCAGATTCTCTTGCGTTCTCAAATAACTTTGACGAGCGTTGCCGCCTTCAGTAGGCACGATGAGCGTCCACAACGTGGCCATGAAGGGACGAAGGTCGCTCCAGTCGCCTCGGCTGCATCGTCAGCCCTGTCCGGTCCGCTTCGCCTCGAAATGCCGTCCCGGTGTGCTCGGCTAGAGCTTGAACCGTCCGGCGAATCCCCGCAGCGGCAGATCGGCACTCGTCAGTAGTCCCGGTGGCGCGGCCACCACCGAGGTGATGGCGTTGAGTGCGGGCATCCCGGTGACCGTCATACCGATCGAGGCGAAGTTGTCGGGGTTGGACAGATCGACACCGGGTTTCGGGAAGATCATGTGCTTGTTGTAGATATTGGGATCGCCCTTGATCGCAGTGATATAGCAGCCCTTGATATCCCAGCTGGGATCGGTGTGGGGGGTCATCTGCCATTCGAGGTGTGTCTCCACCCTCGGCACGCCGTCGACCATGCCCTGGTACTTGAGGTAGTTGCCACCCAGCGATCCCTTGGGCAGGGTGTACCAGCCCAGGTCGACATCCTTGGTGCAGGCGCCGAGCTCGTGGCTGAACTTCACCTCGTCGAGTTCGAGCCCGAAACAGTCGGCCATCATCAGCACGCTATCGGCGAACACCCGGGTGTACTTCTCCAGCTTGCCGGGGGTGCTCGGATCATCAACGGGCAGTCCGTAACCCACCTCGATCCAGGTGTCCTTGCTGTGGTGGCATGACACGTCGACGGATTCGAGCGTGGTGATGTTCTCGATCTCGGCGACATCGGCCGAGCACACCACGCCGAGGATCTGGTTCACGCCGGGGTTCATTCCCGTGCCGTAGAAGGTCGAGCCGCCCCTCTCGCATGCCTCGGCCAGCAGCTGGGTGACCGGCTTGCCGGAGGGGTGGGGGTGATTCCTGTCGCGATGCCAGCCGGTGATCCAGTCGGCTGTCGTGACGATATTGATTCCGGCCTCAAGGACTTTCACGTACAGGTCCTCGTCGGGGAAGACCCCGTGAAACGTCAGCACATCGGGCTTGGCGGCGATGATCTCGTCGATCGATCCGGTGGCGATCACTCCGTTGGGTGCCAGCCCGGCGATCTCACCGGCATCCCGACCGATCTTTTCCGCTGTGTAGCAATGCAATCCGATCAGTTCGAGATCAGGTTGCTCGGCGATCCGTTTGATCATCTCGGTACCGACGTTGCCGGTCGCGACCTGGAACACCCGGACCGGGCGCTGTGCAGTTGACTTCATCGAAGATCAGCCCTTCTCATTGAGTGACGCGACGCGCAGATCCGCGGCACTGCCGCCGCGGCCGTCGGGGTAGAACTGCATGGCCCATTTCCGGATCGCGGTGAAACCCTCGAATTCCGATGACGACAACGCTGGCGGATCCGAATAGCGTTGGTGTGACCAGATATAGATGTCCTGCCTGAACTGGCGGATGACCTCTTGGCCGAACTCTTGGGCCTTCAGCTCGGCTCTTGGGGTGTCCTTGCCCGGGGTGCGGCCGATGTAGACGGTGAAGCGCACATCCGAGGTGTGGTCGTCGACCGGGGTGACGGCCGAGATGGTCCGGTTGTCGATCATCCCGGAACTCTTGGTGACCGCGATGCCCAGCCCGCCGTTGATCGCTTCCACGCCGCTGCGCACATCGTCTATCGACTGGTTCTCGTCGCCTTCGAAAGTGATGGTGAAGTCGACGTAGGACACGGGTGCGGCGAAGTCGTGTCGGGTGAACACCGGGACTATCGGGGTTTTGTGCACGAACTTGAAGTGAGCGAAATCCACCCCGTTCTCCAGAACGTACTGCGGGTGCAACTCCAGGTTCGGCTCGTAGATGCTGGCTCTGGGGTAATAGTCGGCGGCGCTGCTGCCATCGGCGAAGCTGGCGAATACGTCGGGCGGGTCGAAGAACGGTTCCCGGCGCTCGGTGTCATGCCAGATGTACACCGCGTCGTTGTGCTCGGCGACCGGATAGGTGCGCATCCGCCGCCCCCGGTTGGGGCGACTCTCGTACGGGATGCAGACGTTGTGGCCTTCGTGATTCCACTGCCAGCCGTGGAAGGCGCACTCGATGACCTCGCCTTCGACGTGACCGCCGAAACCCAGGTGGGCGCCGAGGTGTTCGCAGTACGCATCCATCACGGTCAGCCGGCCGGATCGCGCCCGCCAAGCCACCATCTCCTGGCCGAAGTACTTCATGTGGTGGACGTCGCCGACGGCGATCTCACTGCACCAAGCGACCTGAAACCAGCCGGTCGGCGTCATCGACAGCGGCGGTTTCGCCATCGCGGGTGTCCTCTCCGAAGTGTTGCACCTGCGTCGGTTGGAGAATAGTAGAGCCTTCTGTGAAACTACACCAGAGGGTGCAACGGAAAACTCCGAAGCCGGCCGACGGCCACTACTGTCAGTGCGATGAGCCAACCGGGAACCGTGCAGCGGCGTCCCAACCGGCGTGGCCACGCGACCCGGGAGAACATGCTTGAGGCGGCGCTGCGGGCGCTGGCCACCGGGGACCCGGGATCGGTCTCGGCCAACCGCATCGCGCGGGATATCGGTGCCACGTGGGGTGCGGTGAAGTACCAGTTCGGTGACGTCGACGGATTCTGGGCGGCCGTCCTGCACCGGACCGCGGAGCGTCGTGGTGACGTGCCTGCGTTGACCGACTCCACGGCGCCGTTGCGTGAACGCGTCGCACAGATCATCGACATCCTCTACGACGGGCTGACCGCCACCGATTCCAAAGCCATCGAGAACCTGCGAATGGCGCTGCCCCGTGAGAAGTTCGAACTGGAACGGCTCTATCCGCTGACCGCGGCCGAGCTCTCGTCGTGGGGGCAGGGCTGGATCGCGTCGTGCCAGACCGCGTTCGCCGCCATCGACGTCGATCCCGAACGGATCCGCGAAGTCGCGACGTTCATTCCCGGAGCAATGCGGGGGATCGTCTCGGAGCGGCAACTCGGCGCGCTCTACGACCTCGATCTGGCCCGGCGCGGACTCACCAACGCGATCGTCGCTTACCTCGAAGGCTCGCGCTGACGGCGCCCCCTGGCGTGGCAGCCGGGTTAAGCGACGCTTCCGGTGGCCTGGTAGATGACGCGCCGGGCCAGTTCGACGGCATGGTCGGCAAAGCGTTCGTAGTAGCGGCTGAGTAGCGCGACGTCGACGCCGGCCGCGACGCCGTGGCGCCACTCCTGGTCCTTGAGAACCGTGAACAGGTGACTGTGCAACTCGTCGATCGCGTCGTCGTCATGACGGATCTGGGCGGCTTTACGCGGATCGCGGGAGACAACCACATCGCGTGCGCTGTTGCCGAGGTCGACAGCGATCCGGCCCATCTCGGTGAAGTAGGGGGCGACGTCGTCGGGCACTGCGCAGCGCGGATGCCTGCGCCGCGCGATGGTGGCGACGTGCAGGGCGAGCGCGGCCATTCGATCGACGTCGGCGGCGTTCTTCATCGAGCTGACCACCGTACGCAGGTCACCCGCGACAGGTGCCTGCCGCGCGAGTAGAACCAGAGCCCGCTCTTCGGTGGCGACGCCCATCTCGACGATCGCCTCGTGATCGGTGATCACCTCTTCGGCGAGGGTCAGATCGGGGCCGAGCAAGGCCCGCGTCGCGCGCTCCATCGACACCCCGGCGAGCCCGCACATATCGCCCACTTGGGCGAGCAAGGCCGAGAGTTCGTTCTGATACGCCGTGCGCATGACACCAAAGTATGACCTGACCGGCGCAAATGACCTGCTTAGGATGGTTAACAGATGATGAAACGCTGGCGAAAGGTCGGCCGCAGCCGAGATCGCAGAGCCGGCCTACTGGCCGGTGAGCGACGGGAGGTTCACGACGATGGCCTCCTGCGTGCTGCGGGCGATGACGACGACAGCCTCCTGCTGCGGATCGTTGTTCTCCTCGCGGTGTGGCGTGTAGGGCGGGACGAACACGTAGTCGCCCGGGGCGGCCTGGATACGGGATTCCTGTCCGGTGTTCTCGTCGATGAAGACGAACTCCGGGTTGCCGCTGACCACATAGATCGCGGTCTCCGCCTCGCCGTGATGGTGGTCGCCGGACGCTGTCGACGGGCTGACGTGGGTCTGGCCCATCCATAGTTTCTCGGAGCCGACGCTGCTGTTGCTGATCGCCTCGAAACGCTGCATACCCGAGGTCTGGGCGGTGTCGCCGTCGACGTCGTCGCCGCAGATGTGGCGCACGTTGGGATGGGAGCGCGGTAGATCGGGATGGAAACCCTCGGTACTCACAGCGACGACGATAGTCCGGCCGGCCGGGGCTAAAAAGGTCCCAGGAACTGAGGACTTCGGGCTCTGTCCTGGCCACGGTGCCCTCCGCCACGATGACACTGACGAACAGTTCGGCTAACCGAGGGCAGTTCCATGAATCCACATTTCCCGACCGAGGAGACCGTCCGCGCGTCGTTGTCGCTGGCGTCGCGTGCGCCGTCGGTGCACAACTCCCAGCCATGGCGATGGCGCGTCGGCGACGAGAGCCTGCACTTGTACGCCGTCCGCGACTTGCAGTTGCGCCGTACTGATCCCGACGGCCGCGACCTGATGTTGAGTTGCGGGACGGCGTTGAACCACTGCGTGCTCGCTCTGGCCGCCCTCGGCTGGCAATCGAAGATCCATCGCTTCCCCAACCCGGCGGATCCCGATCACCTGGCGTCGGTCTCGCTTCGGCCGTCACGACCGACCGAAACCGATATCGCATTGGCCGCGGCCATTCCGCGGCGGCGCACCGACCGGCGGCTGTACAGCAGCTGGCCGGTACCGCGTGGCGATATCGCGTTGATGGGTGCCCGCGCCGCCCGCGCGGGGACGCTGCTGCGTCAGATCGAGGCGACGGAGTCGCTCAACGCGGTGGTCGCGAGATCCGTCCGAGAGCATGCGACCGATGACGCCTACACCCGTGAGCTGGCCGAATGGAGTGGCCGGTATGCGTCGACAGCCGGCGTGCCTGCCCGGAATACGCCACCGTCGGACCCCGCCGCCACCCCGCCCGGTCGGTTGTTCGCCGGCACGGCCCTGGCCCAGCCTCCCGATGTGGCAGCGGGAACCGACCGTGGCGTCCTGGTGGCGCTGGGTACCGCGGCGGACCACGACATCGACCGGTTGCGGGCCGGTGAAGCCACCAGCACCGTCCTGCTGACCGCGACCGCGCTGGGGTTGGCCAGCTGCCCGATCACCGAGCCGCTGGAAATCGCGCAGACCCGCAAAGACCTGGCCGTGGACGTTTTCGGGGCGACCGCATTTCCGCAGATGCTGCTGCGCATCGGTTGGGCTTCGCTCAACGCCGACCCGCTGCCGGCGACCCCGCGCCGTCCGCTGGCGGAAACCGTTGAATGGCTGCACGGTTCGAGGTCTTTCTAGGGTCGCGGCCAGGCTCTTCGGATAGATTGCGCGGATGGCACGACCACCGATTCGGATCGGCATACTCGGCGCTGCCCGCATCGCGCCGTCGGCGCTGATCGCCCCGGCAGCGGGTAACCGCGAGGTACAGGTGGTTGCGGTGGCCGCGCGCGACGTCGCACGGGCGCAGACCTTCGCCACCAGACATGGCATCGCTCGAGTGCACCCCAGCTATGGCGCGCTGATCGACGCCCCCGACATCGATGCCGTGTACAACCCGCTGCCGAACAGCCTGCATGGCCGGTGGACCCGCGCGGCGCTGGCGGCGGGAAAGCATGTGCTGTGCGAAAAGCCGTTTACCGCCAACGCCGAGGAAGCCCGTGAGATCGCGGAACTGGCAGCCGGCTCGGATCGGGTCGTCATGGAGGCGTTCCATTATCGCTACCACCC
This sequence comes from Mycolicibacterium komossense, assembly GCF_025822605.1. Taxonomy (GTDB): domain Bacteria; phylum Actinomycetota; class Actinomycetes; order Mycobacteriales; family Mycobacteriaceae; genus Mycobacterium; species Mycobacterium komossense. The sequence continues at coordinate 72,135 of NZ_JACKTY010000052.1, forward strand.
GTTGGCGTTACGCGTCGAGGACATCGTCGCCTCGGGGGAGCTGGGCACACTGACCCATGTCGAGTCGGCCATGTGCTTTCCCTTGCCGAAGTTCTCCGATATCCGCTATGACTACGGACTGGGCGGCGGGGCGTTGATGGACGCTGGCTGCTATGCGGTGCACATGGCCCGTATCTTCGGTGGCGCAACTCCGGAAGTCGTTTCGGCGCAAGCGAAATTACGCGATCCGCAGATAGACCGGGCCATCACGGCTCAGCTGCGATTCCCTGCCGGGCACACCGGTCGGGTGCGCGCCTCGATGTGGTCATCGCATGTCCTGCAGATCAGCGCACGGGTGATCGGTGACCGTGGTGAGCTGCGCGTGCTGAACCCGGTCATGCCGTCGCTATTCCATCGGCTGACTGTTCGGACTGCCGAAAGTAAACGCGTGGAACGGCTTTCGAAGCGGCCATCCTATGCCTATCAGCTGGATGCGTTCGCCGGTGCCGTGCTGCGCGGCGAACCGGTCAAGACCTCGCCGCAGGACTCGGTACAGAACATGACCGTCATCGACGCGATCTATCGCGCTGCCGGCCTGCCCCTGCGTGAGCCAAGCTGATCGAACAGCTACGGTTTGGCCAAACGTACCCAGCAGGCCGAGCGCTGACATGCAACGATGCGGGACGTGTTGATCGATGCTGTGCTGCAGGACGCTTTGGCGCAAGTGCAACCCGCTGTCGTCGACTTGCTTCAGGAGTTGGTCCGGTGCCGTTCACTCGGCGCCGACGCGCCGGGAACCGCAGAGGCGCTCGACGTCCTGACCCGTTACCTGCAACGGGCGGGGATAGATGTCGGCGTCAGCAGATCCGCTGGGGGAGTGCCCACGCTGCGGGCGCGCATCCAGGGCGCGCGACCGGGCGCCAACATTCTGTTGCAGGGGCATATCGACGTCGTGCCGGTAGATGTCGGCTGGCGGCGCGATCCGTTTGCGGCCGTCATCGAGGACGGCGAACTGCATGGCCGTGGTGCGTGTGACATGAAGGCAGGCCTGGCCTGTTTCGCCGGGGTGATGGCGGCACTACGTGCCGCGAACGCACTCGATCAGGGCAGCGTCACACTGCTGGTGGACGTAGACGAGGAGACGGGCAGTGACCGCGGGCTGATCCCGTACATCGCCGAGCACGGGCTCGCCGACTACGACTGGGCGATCTGCGCCGAACCTACCGGTCTGCGGCCTTATCTCGGCAACCGAGGGCTGCTGTGGATTCGGGTCACAGTCGACGGGGTGGCCTCGCATGCCGGCATACCGTCAGCGGGCCGCAATCCGATCCCGGTGGCCGCTGAGGTCATCCGATGTCTGCCGCAGGACCCCGGTCCAGCCGGTCCGTACGGCATTCCGGCATCGGCGTTGACGGTAACGACGCTCACCGCCGGCACTGTGGTGAATTCGATTGCCGACAAAGCCGTCCTGACAATCGATCGGCGCCTGGTGCCGGGCGAATCGCCGGCTGAGGTCTTCGGCGACATCGACCGCGCTGTCCGGGCGGTGGCCGAACGACACAGCGATTTCGGGATTTCCACCGAGGTGACCAAGACCTGGCCGCCATGCCTCGTCGACGAGACGAGTCCGTTGGCGCAGGCAGCCCGGAGCGCGACTGAGATGATTTCGGGCGCGACCACTTTCGGATTCGACGAGGCGTGTAATGATGCCTCGTTCCTCAGTGCGGGCGGTGTGCCGACGGTGATCTGGGGTCCCGGCGACCCCGATCTGGCGCACACGTCACAGGAAAAGGTCGTCGTGGCTGATGTGTCGCGCGCGATGCAGATGTACGTACTGGCGATTGCGCAGCTCAAAAGTGTTCGTCAGCAACGTATCTAATGTGAGTGCGCCGGGTGCTCCGCCGGATAGGCGTGAATCAGTGCGCTGGAGAGTCTCGGGACGGCGTGGATGAGGTCATCTTCTGCCTCGTGGGCGATGGTATGTGCCTGCGACAGCGTCAGATCGGGATCGACATCGAGTTCGGCGTCGGCGTGCAGCCGGTGTCCGATCCAGCGCATCCGAAGGCTGCGCACCGCGCGAACCCCGGGACGGCGGGCCAGTGCTGCTTCCGCGGCGTCGACGAACTCGGGATCGACGCCGTCGAGCAGGCGGCGGAACACGTCGCGAACGGCCGTACGCAGGACCGCCAGGATGGCGACAGTGATGATCAGGCCGATGATCGGGTCGGCCAGCGGGAACCCGAGAGCGACACCACCGGCAGCGAACAGGACTGCCAGAGAGGTGAATCCGTCAGTTCGAGCGTGCAGCCCATCGGCGATCAGGGCGGCGGAGCCGATCCGACGGCCCACCCGGATACGGTACAGCGCAACCCATTCATTACCGATGAACCCGAGTAGGCCGGCCGTAGCCACCCAGCCGGTCTGTTCGATCGGCTGTGGATGGATGAGCCGTATCGTGGCCTCGTATCCAGTGATGATCGCCGACAAGGCCATCGTGGCGACGACGAAGACACCGGCCAGGTCCTCGACGCGGCCAAATCCATAGGTGTAGCGGCGGGTTGCCACTTTGGTGCCCAGCGCGAACGCTATCCACAGCGGTACGGCGGTCAGCGCGTCGGAGAAGTTGTGAATAGTGTCCGCTGCCAACGCAACTGACCCCGATATCATGACGATGACGATCTGCGCGACCGCGGTCATCCCGAGTATCAGCAGGCTGATCTTGACGGCGCGAATCCCGGCTGCGCTCGACTCAAGGGCATTGTCGATGCTGTCCGCGGAATCATGCGAATGGGGAGCGAAGATTTCCCTGAGCACCCTGAGCGGGCCCCCCGGGTGTGCGTGGCCGTGTCCGGCATGGTGGTGATGGCCGTGTGGATGGGTGTGGTTGTGGTGGGCAGTCATCGCTGGCTCGCCTTTCGGGACGGGCTCGTCGAATCGACGGTCCGGATGCCGCCGTCCTTGCGGTGGTGGGAGGGCACTCCAGGCCCGGCATGTTCGGCGTTGAACACCGCGTCGCTCACCAGTTGACGAACATGCTCGTTTTCCAGGCTGTAGAAGATGGTGGTGCCGGACCGGCGGGTGCGCACCAGTCGGGCCATCCGCAGCTTGGCCAGATGCTGCGAGACCGACGGTGCGGGTTTGTCGACGCGTTCGGCCAGTTCGTTGACGGAGTACTCGCCGCCGGTCAGCGCCCACAGCACCTGAATGCGGGTCGGGTCGGCGAGCATTCGGAACACTTCGACGATGAGGTTGGCCTGGTCGTCGTCGAGGCGCTCAATCGAATGACTATCTGCATTCATAAGCAGACAATAGCCCACGGCGCGATGTGCGGCGTGGGACAGAGACGACGGTGCTGAGGAGCCCTCAGCCCGTCGGCTCGCCGGTGGCGATGATCCACTGAACAACCATGGCCGAGCTCAGCTGCGTGGCATCAGCGGTGCCCCGGTGCATGGGGATCGACGCCGCCACGAATTGGTCGGGTCGGACCAGATAGAGCCGATCTGACCGCAGCCGTCCGTGCGGGTCGGCGCCGAAAGTGTGTGGGCCCGTCATCCATTCGGGAACCTCAGGTCGGGACACTTCCCCGGCGCCATAGCTGTGGAGTTGCCACGTCATGTCCTGCAGCGATTGCTGGTTGTTCTGCACCGGCGGCAGGCGCCGGCCCACGGCGGGATCGTCCGCCCAGGCCGGCGTCTGCTCCTGTGGTTCGAGGTAGTGGTAGCGGATCCGGTACTGCCCGAGGTATCCCCCAAGGCGTGGCCCCAGGGCGGACTTCAACACCACGGGCGCGAGTTTGGCCAAGACGAAACTGAACCGTCGGCGCAACAGGGCGGTGGCCGGAGTGCGCCGGCCGATGACGCCGAAGGCGCGGTCGGTCACTTTCACCAGATGCACAGCGACCGGGCGTCGTTCGCGCTCGTAGCGGGCCACCGCGCGGTCGTCCAGCCGGCCATCCCGGATGTCGGCGAGCAACATCGCAAGATTGTGCGCATCTTGTAGACCGGTGTTCATGCCTTGGCCTCCCACTGGGGAATGCACGTGCCCGGCGTCGCCGGCCAGAAATACCGATCCGGCCCGAAAGCGGGAGGCCACCCGGTGATGTACCCGGTAGGTAGAGAACCAGTCGACCGCCCCGAGGGTCAGGCCGAGATCGCTCCGCGCCGAGTCGATTGCCCCCTGCTGGGTGATGGTGTCGCGCGGGGCCAGCGCAACGAGTCGGGTATGACCGTCGTCGCCCAGCGGAAAAGCGATGGCAAAGGTGGCGGTGCCGAATCGCATCGCCATGGAACCTTCTGGGACACCGCGCACGTTGCGGACGTCGGCGACCCAAAACGTCGCGTCGTCGGTGACGCCGTCGAAGCGCAGGTCCAATTCCCTGCGCACCGCCGAGGCCGCGCCGTCGGCGCCGATACACCACCGGGCAGTTACCGCGACCAGCCCCTCGGGGCCCTCCAACAGGGCCCGCACTCGACCGCCCGGTTCGGCAGTGCTGTCGACCAGATCGATGAGGCGGTGCTGCCACCGGACGTCGCGGTTGTCGGCGAGAAGTGTGTTGTAGAGCAGCTGTTCGTTGCGGCTCTGTTCGAAGATCTGGACACCGGGAAAGCGGGTGGCACCGTCTTGGAGTGCACCGATCGCGACGCCGTCCACGGCGCCGGTCCGCCCGATCTGCATCCGCTCGGCCTGATAGGCGCCGGCCAAGACGTGCTCGGCCAGTCCGAGCTGGTCGTAGATCTCCATGGTGCGCGCCTGGACGGCCAACGCGCGGGATTCCCGGGTCGGGCCGGTTTTGCGGTCGACTATCACCGCGCGCACGCCGCGTCTGGCGAGCGCCACCGCGGCCATCAGTCCCGTTGGTCCCGCCCCGACGATCAGCACCTCGGTATCGGTCAGTGGAAGATCTTCAGAGTGAACTTCGGTCATCGCCAGCTCCTCGCCGGAACGCGGTCGAACTACACGGTGTAATGCAGGTAGTCGCAGAATAGGCTCGACCTGAGTGACGTGTGCGACAAAATTGGCGCGGGTCCAGGGAAAACCTGTTCAGCAGGTGTAGAGATCGTCATCCTGCGGGTATAGAGCTTCTCGATGTTGGCAGGCGTTGTTGTCGGGCTTACCTGGCCGAGTTCGCTGGTTGCGACTCTCGCGGAGGTCAACGGCGAAAGCGCCGATGGTGTCGAGGAGCGGAGATGAGTGCGGAGACCAACGGACTGAGTCCGTACGGAACCGTCGCAGCCGACGGCCGGGCCGAACGTGCGCGCGAGCACGAGATCTCGGTCAGAGTCACGGAAATCAACGACAACAGGGCTCTGATCGAGCAAGCCAAGGGCATGTTGATGTTCATCTACGGCGTGGACGGTGACGCCGCCTTCCAGATGTTGCGCGTGCACTCGCAGCAGCACAACGTCAAGCTGCGGTTGCTCGCCGAACAGATCGTCAAAGACCTGGTGGCGTTGTCCGATCCCGCCTCGCCGGAACGTCGCGTGCGCTACGACGAGTTACTTGCGAGCGCACATCAGCGCATCGAGCACGCCGCGGTCCGCCAACTGGACGGTGCCGCTAAGACGGCGCGATGAGCGAACTTCCGGATCTGACTGTGCCCCAATGATAATGGGCGACCGTTCGGTCCGGTTACGATGCCGAGCGGTGCGAGAGCTGGGATGCGCCGCGACGGCGGGCATCCACGGCGATGGCGCCGCCGCCGGTGAAGACGAGTAGTAAGAATGCGAAGCAGTACAGGACGGCAGGTTCACCACCATTGGTCATCGGGATGATGCCGGTGGGGAGGTGCTGAGTAAAGAAGGCGAAAGCCATTGTGCCGGAGGCGAAGAAGGCGGCAATACGGGTGAAGAGCCCGAGGGTGATGAGCACCCCGGTGACAAGTTCGATGCACCCGGCGTAGAAGAACGGCCACAGTCCCACCGCGGCGGCGGGGCCGGTCGGCCAACCGAAAAGGTGTGCGGCAGCGTGGCAGAGGAACAGTAGGCCGACGATCACCCGAAACACGCTCAGGACGACGGGTGCGGATGGGGCGAGGCGGGCGTCCAGATTCTGCGTGGGGTTGGGCATGGCGCGGGTCTCCTTCGATTCAGTTACTGCGTTGGGTCGGGCAACGCTGCCCGGGTGCTGTCATGGACGATGTCGCCGGCAGTGCGGATGCCGGACCATTGTGTCAACTCCGCTGTCAGGTCCAGTCTTTCGACGACGGCGGAGTTATCGTAGGGACCCCAGCTGGTGCGGGGGAGCATCCACATGATCTCGAACTGGTTGCCGTCGGGGTCTGCGCCGTAGACGCTTTTGGTTGCCCCGTGATTCGACTCGCCGGTATAGGCGCCGGCGTCGAGCAGGGTCTGACGGGACTCGACGAGCTCGTCGATGGTGTCGAGCTGCCAGGCGAGGTGGTAGAGGCCCACTGAGTGGCGTGGCTGCGCGATCGCGCCGCGAATGCCGAACAGGCCGAGATCGTGGTGGTTGCCAGACCGAGGTAGTCGCAGGAAAGCGGCGCCGCCCAGCGCGGACTCTCGGCTGACGACCTCCATGCCGAACACCTCGGTGTAGAAACGGACGGCGCGCTCGATATCGGCCACGAACAGCACGGCGTGGTTCAGGCGAACAGGGGAGACGGCCATCGGCGAAGCTTTCGTTGTGACGATTGGTTGTAGCTACAACTGAAAACGTAACAGATGATAGTTGTATCTACAACTTTTGTGCGATGATGCCGAGATGGACACCACAGGACTGGATCACGACGAACTGGCGGCCTGGGTGCGGCTGGCGTCAGTTCTCGAACTGTTGCCGGGCGTGCTCGATTCGCAATTGCGCCGGGATGCCGATCTGATGCATTTCGAATACTTCGTACTGGCGATGTTGTCGGAGGCACCGAGGCGTACTTTGCGGATGAGTGCGCTTGCGGCGCAGACTAATGCGACACAGCCTCGGTTGTCTCATGTCGTGAAGCGACTTGAGGAGCGAGGGCTGGTGGAGCGGTTTCAGTGTCCGGAGGACGCCCGCGCCACCAACGCTCGCTTGACGGCGGCGGGCTGGCGCAGAGTGCGTCACGCCGCGCCTGGACACGTCGCCAACGTCCGCGCCAACGTCATCGATGCGCTCACCCCGGAGCAGGTGGGTCAGCTGGCTGTCATTGCCGACGCGATCCTGGGTCGGCTCGACCCCGACGGCGCGATGTCGCCGACCTATCATCGCTACGATCGCGGATGATCGGGGGCGGCGGTCAGGTATGCCGGTTGGCCCAACCGTCGTCGTTGTGCGCCAAAAGTTGCAGTTCACGTTCCCAGGCACGTTCGCGAGATCGATCGAGCCGGATCCGGACGGTGAGAGCCGCCAATGCGCCGAAGGCGACCATGACGCACCAGAGCGTGCATTCGGCGACCAGTGCGGACAACTCCGCGTCCTGGGCCGTCAGCGGGGCAGTGACCACCTTGCCTGTGGCGTCCAGCCAGATGGTCAACTCCTGGCCTGCCTGGACAGTTCCGGGGGTGACGATCTGTTCGGTTCTCAGGCGGCCACCCTCGCGCCACTGCGCCCGCACCGACGCGGGGCTGTCGAAGTCCGCCGGCATGCCGGCGCTCCCCTCGACCGCCACGGCCTCCACCGAGTGACGGCTATGCGACTGTTCGATGGCGTTGCGCACACCCGTATCGCGAATCTGCGAGCCTGTCAGCGCCGCGAGCGGGACGGCGACAAGTGCGGTGGCGAGCACCGCCAGTACGGCAAGCGCTTCAAGCCGATCGCTTCTGCGGGTCAGCGGGTTGGATCCCAGCGCATGAAGGTGCCAGCGGACACATCGAGCAAACAATGTGACGCCCATTACCCTGCCCTACCAGGGGCGATACTGCTATGCGCAAACACTGTTCCGATGGTGACAGGGACGGGCTCAGACCGCCAGTTGTGCACCGCCAGGGCGACGGATATCACAGCGGCTGCACCGTCGCCCCAAGGAATCAACCCCGTGGCGCAGGCCGCACTGTTCACGGGACAAGAGATAACGGAAGCGGCTCACGCCGGGCGATTACCCACTGATGAATCCTGGAAAGCTCTATGCCGCAACGTCATCAACGAGGGCCGGAGCGCAGAGTTCGGTGTGGACGTTGGCGCATCGTCGGCAGGTCACCGTGTAACGCAGTGACCGATCGTCGGCGGCTTCGTGAAACGCGTAGTCCGCTGGCGCCATGCATCGTGGGCACCGGGTCGTGCCGCGTTCGACCACTACTCGCATTGCCGGGCCTTTCATCGAGGCAGGTAGCGCACCTGCGGTGGCTTGCTATTGGTACCCATCCCGTCGGAGCGTCAACCCACCCATTCCCGGCGGCGACCCGAGGTCGGCACGCTGAGGTCAGATTGGTCCGGTCCGCACAGGCTGCGCACATCAGCTGGGGCGCCCGAATGCGCTGCCTAGAAACGTAATTGAGAGACCGTTCGGCTCCGGCTAACGGTCCGTGCGCCGCTGGGGATGTCTTCGCCCGAGCGCACGTGACCATCAGAGGTTTCGCCCTGCTGTGGGAGGGGTAGCCCGAAGCACCATCGCCGCAGCCCCTTGGCGAAGTCATCTTTGTTGACTCGCCAGGAGAGAACGATGCCAACATCTCGTAAGTCCGACCAGGCCGCCCCCAGGGCGGTCGGACCCAGTGGAGCCACCGCCGAATCAGTGTCTGATCCAGATGGGCGCGCCCAGTCAGGGACCTATCTGACGACTGCGCAGGGGTTGCGTCTTCCCGACACCGACCATTCCTTGAAGGCGGGCTCTCGCGGACCGACCTTGTTGGAAGATTTCCACCTGCGGGAGAAGATCACCCACTTCGACCACGAACGCATCCCGGAGCGGGTGGTGCACGCGCGCGGTGCGGCGGCGCACGGGGTGTTCGAGTCCTACGGCACCGCCCGTTCGGTCACCAAAGCCGGCTTCCTCGGGCCAAAGGGCGCCAAAACCGATGTTTTCACCCGATTTTCGACGGTTCTCGGCTCGCGCGGTTCGGCGGACACCGTTCGGGACACCCGCGGATTCGCGGTGAAGTTCTACACAGATGAGGGCACTTTCGATCTGGTTGGCAACAACATGCCGGTCTTCTTCATCCAGGACGGCATCAAGTTCCCCGACATCATCCACGCCGCCAAACCACAGCCGGACCGCGAGATCCCGCAGGCGCAGTCGGCGCACGACACATTCTGGGACTTCGTGTCGTTGCACACTGAAGCCACCCATCACGTGCTCTGGAATATGAGTGACCGGGGCATCCCGCGCTCATACCGGACCATGGAGGGCTTCGGCGTACACACTTTCCGCCTTGTCAATGCCTCGGGAAAGGCAAGCCTGGTCAAATTCCACTGGAAGCCGGTCGCCGGTGTGCACTCGCTGGTGTGGGAGGAGGCGCAGATTGCTGCCGGTTGCGATCCGGACTTCCACCGGCGCGATATGGCAGACGGTATCGAGGCAGGCGCCGTCCTCGAGTACGAGTTGGGCATCCAGGTGATGCCCGACGACGGTACCGACAGCTTCGAGGGGATCGACCTGTTGGACCCCACGAAGCTGGTTCCGGAGGAGCTGTGTCCGGTTCGGCTCATCGGCAAGATGACCCTGAATCGCAATCCCACCAACTACTTTGCCGAGACCGAACAGGTCGCCTTTCACACCGGCAACCTGGTCCCCGGTATCGAACCCACCAACGACCCGTTGATGCAGGCTCGGCTGTTCTCCTACCTCGACACCCAGATCACCCGTCTAGGAGGACCGAACTTCTCGCAGCTCCCGATCAATCGGCCACACTGTCCCGTCAACGACATGCTCCGCGACGGTATGCACCAAAGCGCGATCCACACCGGCACTGCCGCGTATCACCCCAACAGCATCGACGGGGACGAGCCGCACCCTGCCGACGCCAAACATGGCGGCTACGTACAGACAGCGCGGGTGATCGGGGGAACCGCGGTGCGGGCCCAGCCGGCATCGTTTGACGACCATTTCTCGCAGGCCACCATGTTCTTTCGCAGCCTGAGCCCGATCGAGCAGGCGCATATCGTCGAGGCGTTCACGTTCGAGCTCGGCAAGGTCTACGAGAAGGCGATCAAGGAACGTGAACTGCAGGTGCTGGCCAATGTCGACGCCGACCTGTGCGAGCAGGTCGCCGCTGGGCTCGGACTGCCCGCACCGAAAGGCAGTCCCGCCACAAACGTGACCATCTCGCCGGCGCTGGTGCAGGTGCTCGCCGAGCCCGGTCGGATCGACGGCCGCAAGATCGGGATCGTCGCCGATGCCGGCTCGGATCTCGCCGGTATCGCCACACTGATGAAAGCAGCTGCGGCACTGGGTGTTACCGCGCTCGTGATTGCACCGGTCGGTGGGGAGCTCAAGTCCGGTCGTCGCAAGATCACGGTGGACCGCACACTGGCGACCACGCGATCGATCGAGTTCGACGCGCTTGTAGTCGCCGACGGCACGGCCGCCTCCGGCGATATCAAGCTGGTTGTGCTGCTGCAGGAGGCGTTTAGGCATTGCAAGACGATCGCCGCCTGGGGTGACGGTGTCGCTGTCCTCAAGGCCGCGCGAATCCCGGCCAAGGGCGCCGGCATCGAGGTGGCCGACACCGTCGGTAAGCAGTTCACTTCCGACCTTGCGGCCGCGCTGGGCCTGCACCGCGCGTGGGACCGAGCGCCCAAGGTGATGGCCTCGGCAGTACCGCCCGTCACGAACTAGCCATGGGCGGAACACTATTGGGGATTGACCGCATCGGCGTGGTCATCCCGGTGCACGATGAACAGGACACTCTGGTGGAGTGCCTGAGCGCAATGGAAGTGGCTGCGTCACGGGCCGCGGTACCTGTCACCGTCATCGTGGTTCTCGATGCGTGCACCGACCGCTCCGCCGATATCGTCGCCGGTTTCGGTCAGGCGGGGATCGAATCCATCGTGATCGATGAACGCCGAGTGGGGTCAGCCCGGGCGGCGGGTATGGCGGAGCTTCTCGGTCGTCACCGCAGCGCAGGAGTGTGGCTGGCCACGACGGATGCCGATTCCGTAGTGCCCCAGCATTGGCTGCTGGGTCAGTTGAGCCATGCGCATGCAGGCGCACGGGTAGTGGCGGGCACGGTCACCGTCGAGGATTGGGGTGAACGTAGCGCCGACGTGGCGGAGCGGGCCCGCAGTGAGTATCGGGCCGGTCCCCATCGCCATATCCACGGTGCCAATCTGTCCTTCTCCGCCGACGCCTACCGCGCCGCGGGCGGCTTCGCGCCCGTCACCACTGCCGAGGATGTTCGACTGGTGGAAGCCTTCAGCGCCAACGGCGAGCCGATCGCGTGGGCGGTCGACCTCGCCGTCGTGACCTCGGCGCGTCGGGAGGCGCGGGCGCCCAGTGGTTTTGCGCACTACTTATCCAGTCTTGAGGAGCCGCTATCGGAGGGCCATCGAACTGTCGGCCCGTAGCCCTGCGTCGATCTTGCTGGTCGGTGTACGGCGCGCCGTGGGGTCACCCGCCGAGGCGGTTATAGGCCGCGGTGGCCGGACGGGCACCCCCTCGTGCTGAAAGGGCGCGAACCTGCGTGTGAGTGCATCGGCCACCGCGGCTGCACGTCGACTACCCGCTGTACGAGGCGCTGAATCATTCTGTTACGCAGCCTCTTTGAGGCTCACGCAGTCTGGTGTCGAGGCCGCAACGATTTCTTGCCGGCGCGTGCGAGCGGCGTCGGATGCACCATCGACCAGGTCGGCGTGCGTAGGTAACCCACCTCCCAGACGCGCTTACCAGGGGAGAGAATCACGTCAGATGTGTACTTGTCTGACAAGTGCTATGTTCTCGTGGTGGAAATTCGGAAGAGAAGGCGCAATACGACGGTGAAAACCGGTGCGCCAGGAACGACAGGGTCGATCGCAACCGTCAGGACCAGGTCCGTACTGGGGATTGGCTTCACCGGCGGGGTGATCGGCGGCTTGCTCGGCGGCGGAAGCGGAGTGTTTTATGTCCCCGCCTTGGAAAGGTTGACCGCGCTGTCGAGACCGTCGCTGCACGGGACGGCAGGCGCTGCCAACATCGCCGTGACCGGTGTCGGCGCGGCTACCTTTGCCCTGGCGGGGGGCGCCGTCGACCTGCGCGCCGGGCTGGGGTTGGTCGTTGGGGCGACAGCGGGGGCGTTTCTGGGCGCAAAGCTCATCCTGCGGATCCCGCACCAGGTGTTGCGTTGGTTGTTCGTGGTGATCTTGCTGGTCACCGGGGCCAAACTGCTATTGGATGCGGCCGGTGTGGGGTCTCTGAGCGGCGCGACCATCGTGCCGGCGTCGGTGGTCGCCAATCTGTGGTTCACCGGTCCTGTCTCACTGGCCCTCGGCTTCTTCATCGGAGCGTGGGCAGCAGGAATGGGCCTGGGCGGAGGGCTGTTGGCCGTCCCCGTGCTGATGGTGCTGTTCGGGGCAGACCTGCCGACAGCCGAGGGCACGTCGCTACTGATGTTCTTCCCGAACGCCGTTGTCGGCACCATCGTGCACGTCCGACAAGGCACGGCGGACAAACGCCTTGCCGCGGTACTGAACATCGGTGCGTTGCCGGGGGCGATCGCGGGCGTGTTGGTGGCCCTGGCGCTGGACGCGCGGGTCCTCGGCATCGTCTTCGCCGTGTTCGCGCTCCTGGTAGCAGGACGCGAGCTCTACCGCATGTTTCGGGCCCGAGCAGGAACCAGAACTGAGCAGCGAATGCCGTTAGAGTCGTCAGGCAAGCACATGAACGAGGGGTGACATTCGGCGGTGGAGGCAATTACTCGCGTTCCGCTGTCGGAGAAGGCCGCCAACGCTCTGCTGGCCGAGATCGGCGGCGGACGATGGCAGATCGGTGATCAGCTCCCTGGGGAGATGGCCCTTGCTGCCGAGTTGCACGTAGGACGATCGACGATCCGTGAAGCGATCCGACTCCTCGCGGCTCGCGGAGTCCTCAGTACCCACCAAGGCGTCGGCGCCTTCCTGACGGCTACGACTGCTCGCCAACCCTGGGATCACCTGGCCCAAGTGTCAGCGATCACCGAGGTTGTCCAGGTCCGGGTGGCTATCGAAACGCGCGCAGCCGCGCTGGCTGCACAATCCCATGACGATGACGACGCCACCGCGATCGCTGCCGCGCTCTCCGAACGCAACGCCTTGGTCGGTGGTGCTGCAGACAGCCTGGCCGCCGCCGACATCGCACTGCACCGGCGAATCGTCGCCGCCTCGCACAACAGTCTTTTGCTGTCGCTGTTCGACAGCATGCGTGAACGTCTCGTCGCCAGCATGACCGAGCTGAACACGTTGATGCTCATCGATCAACACGACGCCGACGAACACACCGCTGTCGTCAACGCCATTCTCCAACGTCAACCAGGAACCGCCGAAGACCTTACTCGCCAACACCTGCTCGGCCTCGCGAGATCACTTGCCGCGCTGTCGAAGTAGTGCTGGATGTGAGCGTGATGGTTTCTCGTGAATAGCGCGAAATCGCCTACGAGTGGGTGCCGCCTTCGGAGCGATCGATCTGCTCGGAAAGGTCGGCGGCGGCAAGGTTCGCCTGCAGGAACGGGCCCGTTGTCGGTAGGTGCAGGTGCAGGTCCGATGCCTGGCTGACGGCCACCAGACCGCTGTCGAGTACGAAGTCCAGAGCATGTCCGCCGTGGGTGAAGGCACTGTCGAGAAAGTGCAGATGATATCCGGCTACGGAGATACCTTGCTCGAAGTCGGGGGTGCGGAAGCCGACCAGTGTTCCCGTCACCTGCTCGAAACTGGCCTCGGCTTGGCCGGCGGTGGCTTCGGTGAGCGGCGGATACGGTTTCGATTGCGCCATCACCGTCCGCGTGCGTACCGATGCGAACCGCCCCTCGATGCGAATCCCATGGACGAGGTTGGCACTGACCAGTTTGGCATCGATCCTGCGCAGCAGGTCGGCCCGTGTCGTAGCGCCTTCGATGGCGATCTCGACGTCCGGTCTGAACGGCATCACCGCGGCAAAGGGAGTCCGGTCCGTGGCGGATGCCGGCGTGGCCGTCCCGTCAGCGCGCAAGTGGTAGCACCGGCCATCCAGGATCACCATCTCGCCGTCGAGATGGTTGAAAGTGCCGAGCCCAAAGTTGCCGTGGCGCAGTAATTCCCCAATGGTTTCTGCACCGTCGTACACACCGTCGAGCAAGGCGCTGATCGTCGAGACCTGATAGACCTCCGCGGCCGGTGGGTCGGTGGTCTCGGTCGCGGTGCGGTGATGGGCGATCAGGCTCTCCGCCCACCGCCGGAACCTGGTGTGGGCTTCGCTTCTGGTCATCGTTGCGGCTCTGTCCTACTCGAAGGGATCGTCGGGCAGGTGCGCGGCGAGATCGGTGTTGTGGCTATAGTCCACCGGCACGTCGATGATGGATGGGCCTTTTTCCGCCAGCGCCTGCCGCAGGGTCGAGGTGAACTCGTCAAGTGTGTCGACCCGGTGCCCGTGGGCTCCGAACGCGGCGGCATAGCTGACGATGTCATAGTCGGCGAGTCGGACGCCGGACTTGCGGCCATATTTGAGGACCTCCTGGAAGCCCACCATGTCATAGGTGTTGTCCCGCAGGATGATGTGGGTGAACGTCAGGCCCAGGCGGGTGGCGGTTTCGAGTTCCTGCGCGGAGAACAGGAAACCGCCATCACCCGATATCGACACCACATGTGTCCCCGGGCGGACCAGACTGGCTGCCATGGCCCATGGCAGGGCGACACCGAGTGTCTGCTGCCCGTTCGAGAACAACAGTCGCCGTGGTTGGTAGGTGCGGAAGTGGCGCGCCATGTAGATGTAGACCGATCCGATGTCACAGGCAACAGTGGCATCGTCGTCGAGCTCTTCTCGCAGCCGTAGCACCACTGCGGCGGGGTTGAGGCCCGCCCCGGTCGGTGGAGTCTCGCGCGCGGCAGCATCGATATTCGCCAAAGTGTCTCGATGGCGGCTGATTTCGCGCTCGAACTCGGCGGCGATGGTCAGGTCGCCGAGTCCCGTGGTGACGGCGGCGACCGTGGCTGCGATATCGCCGCGCAGCTCGATGCTCGGCTGATAGTTGTTATCGACATCGGCGGGCACGGAGTCGATGTGCACGATCGTCCGGTTGGCGTCGAGGTTCCACAACACTGGGTCGTATTCGACGGCGTCGTATCCGATCGTGATGAGGACGTCGGCGTCCGCGACGACGAGGTCGCCGGGCTGATTGCGGAACAGACCGACGCGGCCCAGGTATCGGTCCTCGAGCTCGCGAGAGACGACGCCGGCGGCTTGGAATGTCTCTACGACGGGAAGCCCTGTCGCGGAGACCAATCCGCGTAGCGCCTGGCAACTGGCGGGCTCGGCGCCGCGCACGCCGACCAGCAGTGCCGGCCGCTTTGCGCGGCGGATCAGGTCGACCGCCCGCCGGATGGCCTCGTCCGGTGCGGGTCCGAGCTCCGGTACCGGCAGACGTTGGGTGATCGCAGCTGAGGTGACGGTGGCCTGGACGTCGGCGGGCAACACCACCGCGGCCGCGCCGCGGGGCTCGGACATGGCGGCACGGAAGGCGTTGACTGTGGCTTCGGCCGCATTGTCGGCGTCGTTGACTTCGCCGGTGAACTTGGTGACGGTCTTGAGGAAGGCTGCGGCGTCCATCGACTGGTGGGTCCGCTTGAGTCTGTCCTCGCGGCGCACGGCCCCGCATAACGCCACCACCGGGTCCTGCTCCGTATTGGCGGTGAGCAACCCGGTGGCCAGGTTCGTGGTACCCGGCCCGGAGGTGACGAGCACGACACCTGTTGTGCCGGTCAGCCTTCCGATCGCCCCTGCCATGAATGCCGCGTTCTGTTCGTGGCGGCACACGACCAGTTGTGGGCCGCCGTCGACAAGAGCGTCGTACACCGCATCGATCTTGGCGCCCGGTACACCGAAAATGTAGCGAACACCTTGCGAGGTTAGGACGTCGACGACTTTTTGCGCGCTCCGGACGGCTTGAGCGCCGATTGTGTTCACGAGACTGCACCTTTCCTGGAGGTGGATATAAATTGGCTACAAGGGATTTCGCCGTGCTCAGCCCGGCAGCGCCGATCAGGTACCCGGAGTTGGCGCCATCAATCGGTCGACGAAAAATCGGCGACGTCTCGTGCGCTCGGCGCCACAGCCGGACCTGTGGTGCATCAGGGCTCCTGGTGCCCATTCGGCATGATGAGCGGCTTGTCTTTGCGCAGGGCGTTCATGGTTGCGCGGTCGAGGTTCAGCGTGGCGCCGACGACGGATTGCGGTGTCAAGCCCAGCCATTGGTTGGCGGAGACGTCTTCGAAGTGGTCGCTGCGGAACAGTTCGAGCATCTGTACCGGCTCGTCGCCGACAGCTTCGAAGTAATGGCCCATGGCCTTCGGGACATAGCCGACATCGCCGGGGTAGAAGTCGAAGGTTCTGGCTTTGCCGCTGGACCCGAACACGGTCATGCGGGCGTGCCCGGAGATCCAGTATTGCCATTCGTCGTTGTTGGGGTGCCAGTGCATTTCGCGCAGAGCTCCGGGTTGGAGTTCGACCCAGGCCGCGGCGATGGTGGAGGCGGAGGGGAAGTTCTTCGAATCGGTGATGCGAACACTGCCGCCGGGGACCTCGATCGGATCCTGGGCGAGCATGCGGTGGCTCATGCGTTCGGCGGTCCCTTTGGGCGACTGCACGGCGGCGATGTCATCGACGAGCGCGCCGGGAACGTCGCCAGGAAAGATATAGCGGCTGTGTTCGATGTCGCCTGCGGTGGGGATGTTGTCGAATGCGGACTCCGGAACCGCGAAGTTCTTGGCCAGCACGTGCTTCGGCGTGTGGGCGAACCAGTCGGTGACGAGGAAGGTCTCGTTCTCGGAGAAGTTCCCGTCGTCGAAGACCAGCAGGAACTCGCAGTCTTCGAGAGCCTGGATCGAGTGGGGGAATCCGGAGCGGAAGTTCCACAGATCGCCGCGGCCGATATCGTCGATGAAGCTGCGGCCCTGCGGATCGATGGCCGCGATGCGGGCACTGCCGGCGAGCATGAACGCCCACTCGGCCTCGCGGTGCCAGTGCAGTTCCCGGTAGGCGCCTGCCTTGAGGCGCATGTTCACCCCGGCCAGCGTCGTCGCGACCGGCAGCTCGCGAACCGTGGTCTCACGCGCCCAGCCTCCGTCGAGCAGCCGATTATGGGATGCGGCGAACGACCACTTCAGGTTCGGCATGCTGCCGGAATCCGTCCTCGGCGCGCCGGGGTTCTGGGCTCCGATGGCCACGTTGTCCGGCCCCAGCACGGTGGCACCCTCCTCGCCGTCGATGGTCGGCACCGCATTGTGGTCGTTGATGTCGATCGTGGTCATGTCTGGCTCCTCTGGTTCGCCGTCGCTGCCGAATGGATCGGATTGAAGTCAGTTGGTGCCTAACCAGAATCGTTGACCGCCCCGCGTGGGTCATCGCTGCTAGCCGCCCTCTCGGTGGCGGAAAAGGCACCACCTGACATACCGGCTAGCACCCAGACCGGCCGTCGACGCAGTGGTATCTCGTGATGGGTGCGATGGCCGCCAGGGGGCTTCGGAAATGGCTGGCGGTCAAGCCAGCGTGATCACAGCCGCGGCGGCGCTCCCGGGTGGCCGGCGTCATAGGCGTCGCCGTCTACGGCGACGCGCGAATCGTCGTCGGGATCGATGCGGACCGGAATCACCAGGCCGACTGCGCCGAGGACGCTGCGGCGGGCCTCGGTGCGGAACGCCGTGCGGGTTCGGGCGGGATAGCTGGTGGCGTCGGCGCGGTGTACGACGAGTTCGAGGTCCCACAACGACGCCTCGGCCCCCGGGAGCATCGCGGCGGGTAACGCGACTCGGGTGGCTCCGGTGATGGTGGCGGTGGCGGGCGTCCCACTGCGGAGCAACTCGGCCGCCTCCGCCGATGACAGGTGGCCACCCCCGCCGGCACGTCCGGTCTTGTGCACGCCGTCGAGATCGATGTCCAATGAGATCGGCGTCCCCAGTGTCGAACCGAGTTGCCGGGCGAGCTTGTCGACCACGTCGAGATCGGTGACGGCGATGCTCAACGAGTCAGCCTCGCCCGGCGCGTGGGTCGCGCACCCCGACCGCATCAGCTCGGCCAGCACCTCGGCTTGGCTCGCGCCCTGAGCAGCAGACTGCAGCCTCTGCTCGTCAGGAGTGCCCCGGTGCACGGTCACGTCGAGCGGCGGACCGACGCTCTTGATGGATGCTGAGAGCATCTCGCCCACCGCGGGAGTTCGGTCGAGGCCGGCCCGCAGTTGATACGAGACCGCCTGGGGTGCAATGCCCTCGGCGTCGAGTAGGCCGGAGACGACGAGCGGCGCAGGGGCGTGCCGTTGACGACCAGTGTGCCGTGCGACGGCATTTCGGTGACGGCCGTCACCCGGTATCTGCCGCGAATGATGCTACGGCGCTTGAACCAGTTCACCGTCCAAAACTACTTGGGGAGCAGTGGTTTCAGTGCTTCGGCAATTGCTGCGACAGCCCCGGGGGTATAGCTCGGCATGTTGAAGATGATCCCGCCGACACCGGCATCGAACACTTTGGCCTTGATCTGTTCGGCGATCGCCTCGGGACTGCCGACCGCCGCGCGTTGGCGCCGGTCTTCGGGAATCTGGTCGATGGTCGCCTTGTCGTCGACGATCACCGTGATGAGCTGGCTGGTCTCCAGAGTGGCGGGGTCGCGGCCGATGTCCTCGCATCGTTGCCTGGCTGCCTTGACCTTGGCTGGGAGGTCGTCAAAGCCGGCAATGATGTTGAGATGGTCGAAGTGCTTGGCTGCCAACGGGATTGTCTTCTTCTCGCCGCTGCCGCCGATCATCAGCGGGATGTGGTCGCGGAAGCGGGGCTCGGCCAT
>NZ_JACKTY010000053.1 GCF_025822605.1 Mycolicibacterium komossense
GCAGGTCGATCGCGAGGGCCGAATATCCGATACCGGCGAACCGGCCGGCGACCGAGCGGATGTGGTCGGTGAGTCCCTTGTTCTCGTGGATCACCAGAACGCCGCCTCTGGGTTGCGGGGCGGCGGCCCAGGCTCCCCGCAACTCACCGCCTTCCCCGGTCCAACTCACCTCACTGGTGGGCAGTGCGCCCCGGATCCCCGGTGGCTCGGCCAGTTTCGGGGCTGCGCCAGACGTCGCACCGGGTGCCGAACCGACAGCTGACTCCTTCGTTTCCCCGCACGCCGCGATGAGTGCAGCAGCCGCGGTGGCGCCGATTCCCAGCAGACCCAACCGGCGCAGGGCCTCGCGGCGTGACAGCAACCCGTCGAGGTGGTCGGTTGCGATTTCCTCAGCGATGTAGCGCTGCAATGGGGTCACCTCGGCAAGTATGCGCCGATATCCCGAACCGCAGCTATGGACGCGCATTCGGCGGGATACTCGTTCGATGGGCTGGACACCGGACCCGGACGCGCTGCGGGGCCGTATCGCCGTGGTGGCCGGGGCCAC
>NZ_JACKTY010000054.1 GCF_025822605.1 Mycolicibacterium komossense
GCCATCGGCGGCACCCTGGAGCACTGGCTCGCCCCCGTCGTCGGCGCCGTCCCCGACACCCAGCACCCCACCCCCATCTGGACACTGACCACCCTCACGCTGACCGCCGTCGCCACCGGCATCGCCACCGCCTACCGGATGTACGCCACCCGAACCGTGAAAGCTGTACCCTCTGAATGGGTCTCGCTCCCGGTTTTCGCGGCCCGCAACGACCTGTACGGCGATGTACTCAATGAACGGCTCCTGATGGTGCCGGGCCGACGGCTTTCTCATGTATTACACATCGTAGATGTTCAGGGGGTCGACGGCTTCGTCGAAGCGGTCCCACGTGTCATCGGTGCGCTGTCGATGCGGATACGACTGTTGCAGAACGGCTTCGCCCGCTCGTATGCGGTGGCCATCTTCGTCGGGGCCACGGCGGTGCTCGGCGGCCTGGCAGCGGTCCGGCTATCGTGACCGGGTTCCCGATCCTGACCGTCCTCTGGCTGGTGCCCCTGGCGGGTGCCGGCGCCGTCGCGGTGGTACCGGTGCACCGTCGCGCGCTGGCGAAATCCGTCGGGCTGTCGGTCGCGTTGATAACGCTCGCCGTGACCCTGACTATCGTCACTTGGTTCGATCCCGTTGGGGCACAATACCAATTCACCGAACATCACCGGTGGATCCCGGCATTCGGCGCCGGCTACCTCCTTGGCGTGGACGGTATCGCTCTTGCGTTGGTCGTGCTGGCCGCGGTACTCGTGCCGGTGCTGCTGCTCGCCGGCTGGAACGACACCACGTCCCCGCGGGCCTATATCGCCCTGATCCTCGTGGTGGAGTCGACGGTCCTGGTATCGCTCATCGCGCTGGACGTGTTGCTGTTCTTCGTATTCTTCGAGGCGATGCTGGTCCCGATGTACTTCCTGATCGGTGCCTTCGGCTCTACAGGGAGTGCTCGGGCGGCGTTGAAGTTCCTGCTGTACGGGTTGTTCAGCGGGTTGGTCATGCTTGCCGCGGTCATCGGACTGTATGTCGTCACGGCGCGCAGCACGATGTTCGGGTCTGGCACGTTCGACTTCCGCGCGATCGTCGCCGCGGTCTCCAGCGGCCAGCTCGGCGTCAACCCCGCCATCATGAACGCCCTGTTCCTCGGCTTCATGTTGCCGCTGTGGCCGTTTCACACCTGGCTGCCCGGTGCGGCCGCGGAAGCCACCCCGGTGACCGCGGTGTTGATGATGGCCGTCGTCGACAAGGTCGGGACCTTCGGCATGCTGCGCTACTGCCTGCAGCTGTTCCCCGACGCCTCGACGCTGTTCCGGCCCTTCATCATCACGCTCGCGGTGATCGGAATCGTGTACGGCGCCATCCTGGCGATCGGGCAAACCGATGTCATGCGGCTGATCGCCTA
>NZ_JACKTY010000055.1 GCF_025822605.1 Mycolicibacterium komossense
TACTGCTCCTGGTGGCGGCGATGATCCTGGCGCCCTCGGCCATCGCTCCCTACGACCCGCTCCAGGAGAATCCGGACCTACCGCTGGCCGGCCCGAGCCTCTCGCACCCATTCGGCACGGACTACATCGGCCGTGACCTGCTCAGCCGGGTGATCGCCGGTACCGCCGCCACCATCGCCGGGTCGTTCATCGCTGTGGTGATCGGGCTACTGGTAGGAACCACCCTCGGGTTGCTGGCGGCCTACTTCGGCCGCGTCACCGACAGCATCATCGGCCGGGTCATCGATGTCTTGCTGTCGATCCCGACCCTGCTGCTGTCGATCACCATCATCATGGCCCTCGGTTTCGGCACCGTGAATGCCGCCATCGCCGTGGGCATCTCGTCCATAGCCGTATTCGCACGGCTTGCGCGATCCGAGGTGCTGGCGGTCCGAAACCTGCCGTTCGTAGAAGCCAGCGCACACCTGGGCGCCGGTCATCTCACCCTGTTGTTCCGCCACATTCTGCCGAATTCCTACTCCTCGGTGTTGGC
>NZ_JACKTY010000056.1 GCF_025822605.1 Mycolicibacterium komossense
GTCCACACCGGGTAACGGTGGGGTGCTGGTGGTCGACGGCGACGGGTCGCTGCACACCGCACTGGTGGGCGACATCATGTCCACACCGGGTAACGGTGGGGTGCTGGTGGTCGACGGCGACGGGTCGCTGCACACCGCACTGGTGGGCGACATCATCGCGGGGCTGGCCGCCGACAACGGCTGGTCCGGGGTGATCGTGCACGGCGCGGTGCGCGACGCGGCCGCGCTGCGCACCATCGACGTCGGCATCAAGGCGCTGGGCACCAACCCGCGCAAGGGCACCAAGACCGGCGAGGGTGAGCGCGACGTCGAGGTCAGCTTCGGCGGCGTGACGTTCGTGCCGGGCGAGATCGCCTACGCCGACGAGGACGGGATCGTCGTAGTTGCCGGAGGCGACGATTAGGACCCGTCGCCCTTCCGCCTGACCAGACACAAAACTGGCCCTCTTCGCATGAAGAGGGCCAGTTTTGTGTCTGCTCGGTGAGGAACTAAACCGTCACTGCGGCACGGTGTTTGGTGAACATCAGCGCTTCCTCGTCGACCTTGCCGTAGCGGATGGTCCGCATGTCGAAGAAGTAGTTCTGCTTGAGCTTCCACGGCGCTTCCGAACCCGACTTGGGCAGGCTGTCCATGGC
>NZ_JACKTY010000057.1 GCF_025822605.1 Mycolicibacterium komossense
CCTGCGCACTCGACCGCAGACCACCCAACAGCGGATACGTCGAGCCAGAGGCCCAGCCGGCCAACACGATTCCGTACACCCCGACCGAGGTGACCGCCAGCACGTAGAGCACCGCTACCGGCAGGTCGGTGAGCTGCAGCGGTGTCCGGTGGTTGAACACCGACACCAGCCCACCCATCGGGATCACCGCGAACGCCAGGAAGGCCGGCACCACCGCGATCACCGGCGCCATCAGGTAAACGGGTTTGTCCACCCCGGCAGGAACGAGCCCTTCCTTGAGGGCCAGCTTCACACCGTCGGCCAGCGATTGCAGGACTCCGCCCGGACCGACCCGGTTGGGGCCGACGCGCATCTGCATACGGGCCAACACTTTCCGCTCCGCGACGATCGCGACCAGCACGGTCAGCACCAGGAAGCCGAATACGCCGGTAGCTTTGGCTGTCACCAGCCACAGCGGATCGTGCCCGAAGGCCGTGAGATCGGGATAGCTCATCGAGTGTCCCCCGCTCTGATCGCCACCGGCGCTCCGAGGGTCACGCCGAGGTCCCGGTGCACCGCACTGCCCGGTGAGTTCATCGGCAGCCACACGACGCGGTCGGGCATCTCGGTCACCACCAATGGCAGCGTGACGGATCCGCGGACCGTCGAGACCGTGACCGGATCGCCTGCTGTAGCGCTGATTTCGACAGCGGTGGCGGGTGAGAGCCGAACCACCGGAGCTCGACCGGTATCGGCGAGGTGGCGGGCGCCGTCTTGCAGCCGGCCCTTGTCGAGCAACATCCGCCATCCGGCCAGCAGAGCGTGCCCCGCACCGGGAAGCCGCGGAGGTCGATCGCGATGGGACACCGCCTGGGCGGGGCCATCCCAGCTACCCAGTCGCTCGAGCTGCCTGCGGGCGTCGGCGGCATCGTCGAGTGCCAGGGCGCGGCCCATCGCCTGGGCGATTGCGCTCAGCACCCGCAGATCGGATGACGAGCTGGCCGCCACTGCCTGTTCGAAGCCACGCCGGCGGCCCTCCCAGTTGACAAACGTCCCCGCCTTCTCGGTCACCGGCGCGACGGGGAAGACGACGTCGGCCGATTCGGTGATGGCGCTGGTGCGTAGTTCGAGGCTGACCATGAACGGTGTGGCAGCGATCGCGTCACGCGCTGCCACCGGGTCGGGGAGGTCGTCGATGTCGACCCCGCCGATCACCAATGCACCGAGTGTGCCGTGGCGGGCGGCATCGAGGATGTCGGTGGTACTGCGGCCGCGCTGCGCCGGGACCACGCTGAGATCCCAGGCGGCACGGACCTGTTCGCGCGCCCGGGGGTGAGCGACCGGCCTGCCGCCGGGTAGCAGATTCGGTAGGCAGCCTGCCTCCAGCGCGCCCCGGTCTCCGGCCCGACGAGGTACCCACACCAGCCGCGCACCGGTGTGCTGAGCCAGCGCGGCCGCGGCCGTCAGAGCACCGGGAGCGGTGGCCAGCCGTTCGCCCACCGCGATCACAGCACCGGCGAGCCTGAGTCGACCGTCCGTGCGCATCGCGTCGAGCGCCCCGGCTTCGTGCCCTGGCGCGGTGGGGATCAGCCGGCCGCACATCTTGGTCAGGCCGCGCGTGGCAAACGGCGCGATCGACACGACCGGTACGCCGTGGCGAGCCGCCTTACGTAACCGAAGAAAGACGATCGGCGATTCCTCCTCAGGCTCCAACCCGGCCAGCAGCACGATCGGGGCGACTTCCAGATCGGCGTAGCTCACCTCCATCGGACGGACGGCGACACCGGAGAGGAAGTCCTCCTCCTCGAGCGAATGGGCGCGACTACGGAAGTCGATATCGTTGGTGGCCAGGACAAGCCGCGCGAACTTGCTGTAGGCGTAGGCATCCTCGAGCGTCATCCGGCCGCCGACGAGGACACCGGTGCGCCCGACGGCGGCGGCCAGACCCGCAGCGGCGACGCTGAGCGCCTCCGGCCAGGACACCGGACGCTGCGTACCGTCGGCGGTGCGGATCAGCGGTGTCGTCAGGCGATCGCCCTGGTTGGGATAGGTGTGCGCCCAACGCCCCTTGTCGCAGTTCCACTCCTCGTTGACCTCGGGATCGTCGCCGGCTAGGCGGCGCAGTACTTTTCCGCGACGATGGTCGGTGCGCTGGGCGCAGCCGGACGCGCAGTGCTCACACACGCTCGGCGACGAGATGAGGTCGAATGGGCGCGCGCGGAACCGGTAGGTGGTGCCCGTCAAGGCCCCCACCGGGCAGATTTGCACCGTGTTGCCCGAGAAGTACGAGTCGAACGGTTGATCATCGGCGATCCCGACCTGTTGCAGCGCACCACGTTCCAGCAACTCGATGGACGGATCTCCTGCCACCTGGTCGGAGAACCGCGTGCACCGGGCGCACAGCACGCACCGCTCACGGTCGAGCAGCACCTGCGCCGAGAGGTTGATCGGTTTCGGATACGTTCGTTTGACCTTGTCGAACCGGGTCTCGACCCGGCCGGTAGTCATCGCCTGGTTCTGCAGCGGGCATTCCCCGCCTTTATCGCAGACCGGGCAGTCCAGCGGGTGGTTGATCAGCAGCAGCTCCATCACCCCCTGCTGTGCCCGGTCGGCCACCGCTGACGTGTGCTGGGTGCGGACCACCATGTCCGGTGTGCAGGCGACGGTGCACGACGCCATCGGCTTGCGCTGACCCTCCACCTCGACCAGGCACTGCCGGCAGGCACCGACCGGTTCGAGCAAGGGATGGTCGCAGAACCGCGGGATCTGCACGCCGATCAGTTCGGCGGCCCGAATCACCAACGTGCCCTGGGGAACGCTGATCGACTGCTCGTCGATGGTGACGGTGATCAGTTCCACATCGGTGCGCGACGCATTCTCGGCGCGGGTCATACCCCACCCCGTTCCCCGTGAGCAGACGCAAACTCCCCTGTTTTCGGGTGAAAAGGTGCGAGTTTGCGTCTGCTCGCGAGGGTGGGGGGCGCCTGGAGCATCGACGCCCGCGGGTCGAACGGGCAACCACCGTCGATGTGGGCCAGATACTCGTCGCGAAAGTGCTCGACCGAGGAGACGATCGGACTAGCCGCGCCATCCCCCAACGCGCAGAACGACTTTCCCAGCATGGTGTCGGCGATATCGAGCAGCTTCTGCACGTCGTCGGACCCCGCAGTCCCGGTCTCCAGCGCCTCGAAGAGCTGCACCAACCAGTACGTACCCTCCCGGCACGGGGTGCATTTCCCGCAGGACTCGTGAGCGTAGAACTGCGTCCAGCGCCGGACCGCACGCACCACACACGTCGTCTCGTCGAAGATCTGCAATGCCTTGGTACCCAGCATCGACCCCACTGCGGCCACCCCTTCGTAGTCCAGCGGTACGTCGAGATGTTCGGCAGTCAGCATCGGGGTCGACGAACCACCCGGGGTCCAGAACTTCAGCTCGTGACCGGCCCGCACCCCACCTGCGTAATCCAGCAGCTCCCGCAATGTGATCCCCAGCGGCGCCTCGTACTGACCCGGCCTCGTCACATGTCCGGACAACGAATAGAGGGTGAAGCCGGGCGACCGTTCGGTGCCCATCGCGGCGAACCACGCTGCCCCGTTCACCATGATCGGCGGGACCGACGCGATGGTCTCGACATTGTTGACCACCGTCGGGCACGCATACAGACCGGCCTCGGCGGGGAACGGCGGACGCAGCCGCGGCTGGCCGCGACGCCCCTCCAGGGAGTCCAGCAGCGCCGTCTCCTCCCCGCAGATGTACGCACCCGCACCGGCGTGGACCACCAGGTCGAGATCGACACCGCTGCCGCCGATATCGGTGCCGAGGTAGCCGGCGGCGTACGCCTCGGCGACCGCGACCTGCAGGCGCCGCAGCACCGACGCCACCTCACCGCGGACATAGATGAACGCGTGCCGCGCCCGGATCGCGTAGGCGGCGATAATGGCACCCTCGATGACGAAGTGCGGGGCCGCCAGCATGAGGGGAATGTCCTTGCAGGTACCGGGCTCCGACTCGTCAGCATTGATCACCAGGTAGTGCGGTTTGGCACCTGCCCCGCTGTCTCCCTGTGGGATGAACGACCACTTCGTCCCGGTCGGGAACCCGGCACCGCCGCGCCCCCGCAGTCCTGCCTGCTTCACCAGCGCGATCACCTCGTCGGGGCTCATCGCCAAGGCCCGTCGTAGCCCGACGTATCCGTCATGGCGCAGATACGTCGCCAGAGTCCACGATTGCGGCTCATCCCAGAACCGAGTGAGGACCGGTGTCAGTGCCGTCATCTCAGGCCTCGCCCTCGGTGGCGGGGTGTAGACCGGCGAGGCCGCGGGCGGTCTCCCGGAAGGTGCCCAGCGGCCCGCCCCGTGACGGGGCCGGCCGCCGGCCGCTGCGTAGCTGATCGACGAGATCGATTGCTGTCGAGCTATTTTGATTGTCGAAGAACTCCCAGTTGACCATGACGACGGGCGCGAAGTCGCAGGCGGCGTTGCACTCGATGTGCTCCAGCGTGATGGTGCCGTCTTCGGTGGTCTGGCCCGTCCCGATGCCGAGGTGGTTCTCCAGGACCTTCAGGATGGCGTCGCCGCCCATCACCGCACACAGCGTGTTGGTGCACACCCCGACCAGGTAGTCCCCGGTCGGGGTGCGCCGATACATGGAGTAGAAGGTGGCCACCGCGGTCACCTCGGCCGGTGAAAGGTCGAGATACCGTGCACAGAAGCGGATTCCGGCTGCGGTCAGACAACCGTCCTGGGCCTGGACCAGATGCAGTAGCGGCAACAGCGCCGACCGGGCCCGTGGGTACTTCGCGATGATCACCTGTGCGTCCGCGTCCAGTCGGGCGCAGACGTCATCGGGGTAATCCCCGGGTCCACCGGTGATCGGTGCGATCGGCTCTTGCGGCCGGACACCGAGACGCAGCTCCACGCTCATCGGTACTGTCTCCTCTTCGCGCAGGCGCTCATCGGTACTGTCTCCTCTTCGCGCAGGCGCTCATCGGTACTGTCTCCTCTTCGCGCAGGCGCTCATCGGTCCACCCCTCCCATCACCGGGTCGATACTCGCGACCGCAGCGATGACATCGGCGATCATCCCGCCCTCGCACATCGCGGCCACGGCCTGCAGATTGGTGAACGACGGGTCGCGGTAGTGCACGCGGTACGGGCGAGTCCCGCCGTCGGACACCATGTGTACCCCGAGCTCGCCACGCGGTGATTCCACCGCGACGTAGACCTGCCCGGCCGGCACCCGGATGCCCTCGGTGACGAGTTTGAAGTGGTGGATCAGCCCCTCCATCGACGAGCCCATGATTTTTGCGACGTGTTCGGCGGAGTTCCCCAGACCGTCGGGACCGAGCGTGAGGTCCGCCGGCCAGGCCAGCTTGCGGTCGGCGATCATCACCGGCCCGGGCGCCAACCGATCCAGGCACTGCTCGACGATCTTCAGCGACTCCTTCATCTCGTTGACCCGGATCAGATACCGGCCGTAGGAGTCGCAGCCCGGATCGGTGATGACGTCGAATTCGTAAGTCTCGTAACCGCAGTACGGCTGGACCTTTCGCAGATCGTGCGGGAGGCCGGTGGATCTGAGGATCGGTCCGGTGATACCCAACGCCATGCAGCCCGCGAGGCTCAGATACCCGATGCCCTGGGTGCGGGCTTTCCAGATGTAGTTGTCGCTGAGCAGATCTTCCATGTCCTTGAGCCGGCCGGGCAGAATCTCGAGCAGCTCCCGGATCTGTCCGACAGCCTCCGGCGGCAGGTCGCTGGCGAGCCCGCCCGGCCGGATGTAGGCGTGGTTCATCCGCAGGCCGGTGATCGTCTCGAACACGCCGAGGATGAGTTCGCGTTCACGAAAGGCGAAGAGCATCGCCGAGATCGCGCCGAGTTCCATGCCCCCGGTGCCCAGCGCGACCAGATGACTGGAGATGCGATTGAGCTCCATCAGCAGCACGCGGATCACCGACACCCGCTCCGGGATGTCCTCGGTGATCCCCAGCAGTTTCTCCACCCCGAGGCAGTAGGCGGTTTCGTTGAAGAACGGGGACAGGTAGTCCATCCGGGTCACGAAGGTGACGCCCTGTGTCCAGGTGCGGTATTCGAGACTCTTCTCGATCCCGGTGTGCAGGTAGCCGATCCCGCACCGCGCTTCGGTGACGGTCTCGCCGTCGATCTCCAGGATCAGCCGCAGCACTCCGTGTGTCGACGGGTGTTGCGGGCCCATGTTGACGACGATGCGGTCCCCGGTGCCGCCGTCCGTGGCTGAGCTTTTCCCCAGCGCGACGATCTGGTCCCAGTCCCGGCCCTCGACGGTGATCATCGTGTCGGTCATCGGTAGGACCTCCGTTGATCCGGCGGCGCGACGGTGGCGCCGTGGTATTCGACGGAGATGCCGCCCAGCGGATAGTCCTTGCGTTGCGGGTGTCCCACCCAGTCGTCGGGCATCGCGATCCGCATCAATGCGGGATGCCCGACGAAGACGATGCCGAAGAAGTCGTAGGTTTCCCGCTCGTGCCAGTCGGTGGTCGGATAGACCGAAAACAGAGATGGCACCTGCGGATCGGCATCGGGGCAGGTGACTTCCAACATCACCCGACGGTTGTGGGTGATCGACATCAACGGATACACCGAGTGGAGCTCGCGACCCGCCTGGCCGGGATAATGCACACCGGAGACCCCGAGACACAACTCGAACCGCAGCGCTGGATCGTCACGCAGCACCTGCGCCACTGCGATCAGTTGCTCGCGGCGCACCTGCAGTGTCAGCTCCCCGGCGTTCACCACCACCTGCTCCACTACCGCGTCGAAGCCGAGACCGAGCTGCGCCAGGGCCACCTCGAGATCGTCGACGACGCGGCTGCCGCGGGACCCGAACACGCCCGTGCTCATCGCAGCAGCCCGGTCAGTTCGATGGTCGGCCGCGACTGCAGTGCGGCGGCCTCGGCGGCGGCGATCGCCTCGGTGCGGTTCACCCCGAGCGGCATCTCCTGAATCTTGTCGTGCAGCTTCAGGATTGCGTGTAATAGCATCTCAGGGCGCGGTGGGCAGCCGGGCAGATAGATGTCCACCGGCACGATGTGGTCGACGCCCTGGACGATCGCGTAGTTGTTGAACATCCCCCCGGATGAGGCGCAGACGCCCATGGCCAGCACCCATTTCGGCTCGACCATCTGGTCGTAGACCTGACGCAGGACCGGTGCCATCTTCTGCGAGACCCGACCGGCGACGATCATCAGGTCGGCCTGCCGCGGCGACGCCCGGAAGACCTCCATGCCGAACCGGGCGATGTCGAACCGCGGTCCCGTCGTCGCCATCATCTCGATGGCACAGCACGCCAGCCCGAATGTCGCCGGGAACAGGGAACTTTTCCGGAAGTACCCGGCCAGCCCCTCGACCGTGGTCAGCAGGAACCCGCTCGGCAGCTTCTCTTCGAGGCCCATCCGACTCAGTCCCAACTCAGCCCGCCGCGGCGCCACACATACGTGTACGCCGCGAACACCGCCGCCATGAACAACGCCATCTCCCCGAGCGCGAAGGTGCCCAGCGAGTCGAAGGCGACCGCCCAGGGGTAGAGGAACACGATCTCGATGTCGAAGATGATGAACAGCATCGCGGTCAGGTAGTACTTCAGCGGAATGCGGCTGGCACCCAATGACACTGCAGCGGGCTCGATTCCGCACTCATAGGCTTCGAGCTTGGCCCGGTTGTATCGAGCCGGACCGACCAGCGACGACATCACCACCGACACCACCGCAAAGCCGCCGGCGATGACGGCCAGCACCAGAATCGGTAGGTAAATACCCATGCAGCATGTCTACTGACTTCCGCGGCCGAGGCATCCCCCGAAATGGGTGGGACGCCGGGGGATCCGGCGGGGGAGATCGTCGCTAACGGCGCGGCGCGGACAGCCCGAGCAGACCCGGATCGAAGGTCGCCCGGGCGGCGACGGATGCCGCCGCTGCCGCGACGACCACCGCGGCATCGGAGTCGTGTCCCTTCGGGAAGACGATCTCGGCGCTGTCCGGGCCATCGCGGTGGGCCATCAGCCAGTCGTAGAGCAGCCAGTCCAGCGCACAGGTGACTGCCATCGGATCGGCGTCGGGGTGCTGCGCCGAGTCGATCACCGACTGCAGCGCCTCGCGGTGTTCCCGTCGTGCACCGTCTTTGTTGACTCCCGAGCTGTCGAACAGCAGCATCGACAATGTCAGCGGGAAGCGTTGCCCGGTAGTGGCTCTGACGATCCACCGGCTGCCTCGCCAGGGCTGGTCAGCGTTGACCTGATGCATCTCGCCGTACCCGCCGACCACCCCGATCGAGGGGTCGTCGAGCTCACCGTCGAGCGGAGCCGGCCCGAGCAGCCCCAGCGGCTCACGGGCACAGATGGAGAACAAGGCGGCCGTGCCGATGATCTTGCCTGCCCGGACATCCGGCGTGACGCCGGCCGGTGCCAGCGCGGCGTGATATTCGAAGCAGAGCCGATCCAGGACCCGGTGCAGTTCGAGGAGATCATCCCGCTCCCCCGGCGTGGGACGTCGGCCGCCACCGAGGATGTCACCGAACCGCTCCGCCGCCCCGATCAGCGAGTCGTCGAGGGCTTCGAGGTGGGTGGCCACCAATCGGTCCGGCTCGTCATCGCCGATCAGCAGGGCCTGCAGTGACGTCGGCTCTCCCGCGGGAGTGGCCCAGCAGAAGCCGAGCTGACCGTCGACTTGCACGATCCGCGGCCTCACCGCGGTGACCGCCGCCAGATCACAACCCGATTGTTGCCCGAGTCGGCGACCGCCAACCGATCGCCGCGCAGCGAGATCCCGTACGGCCAGCACAGGGTGTCAGGTTTGACCGAGGTCCAGCGGTTCTCCCCGTTGGATCCGAAATCGGGTTGCGCCAACACATGATCGGCGGCCCGCCCGTCCTCAGGAAGGCTGTTCCACAACAGGATTCGGTTGTTCGCCGTATCGGCAAGAGCGAAGCGCTCACCACCGGCACTGTCCAAGCCGATCGCGTACGGGAAGCGGAACCGGTCGCCGGTGTGCGGACCGTACGGCCATTCGTCCGACGCCGAGAAGTCGGGCTGGCCGATCAGGATATCGGCCGGTCCGTCGGCGAGCGGCTGCGGCGACCAGCCCAATACCCGGTGATCGCCGGCATCGGCAATCAGCAACAGATCGTCGTGACCGGCGATGTCATGGGGCCAGCGGAAACTGGCCGGACCCGCCGTCGCGCCACGGTTCTCCTCCCGGTGGTGTTCGTCGGGTTGCCCGAGCACGATATCCGCCGGTCGGCCCGGGTCCGGAATACCGTTATCCCAGCCCAGCACCCGGCGATTACCGGTGTCGGCGACCCAGAACCGCGACCCGATGATGGCGATACCGAACGGCCAGTACAAGGTGCTCGCCGAGCACTCAACCCCGCGGTTAGGGCTTACCGACACCGGATCGGGTTGTCCGAGAATCAGATCCGGCGGCGTGTCGTCGAGCACGGGCACGTCGTTCCAGACCAGGATGCGGTGCTGCCACGCGTCGGCGACGATCAGCCTGCCGTCGTGCACCAGCACACCGGTCGGCAGGTTCATCCCGCGTTCCGGCCCGCGCCCACCTGCGGCGCGGCCCTCGGAGCTGCCGTCCGGCTGCCCCAACACCACATCGGCGGGCTGCTCATCGGAGGTCGGCATACTGTGCCACACCAGCACTCGGTGATTGCCGGAATCAGCCACCACCACCTGGTTTTCACCGAGGAAGACGCCGCGCGGGGAGTACATCCACGCCATCGTGGGGTTGGCGGGCGGTAGCGCCAGACCGCCAGGGGCCGGTGCGCCCAGCCAGATCTCCGGGGACCAGCCGCCATCCAGTCCCGCGGCGGGTGCCGCGTCCAGTTTGGCGGGCCGGCCGCCGATGTTATGGCGGACGGTGTAGCGGCTCATGTTCCCACACGGACCCAGACGTCGCCCTTGTCGATCCGCAACGGCAGTTGTTCGAGCTGAGCGCCTGGCGCGCTGAGGCATTCACCTGAGGTCGCGTCGTAGCAGAAGCCGTGCCAGGGACACGTCAGGGTGCCGTTCTCGGCGTCGAGTACCGCATTGTTCAGCGGCAGCGCTTCGTGGGCGCATTCGTTGCGGTAGGCCGTCAGCTGCTGTGCCACATTGACGACGACCACCTCGGCCTGCTCGCCGGTCAGCGACGTCAGGCTGGCCGGGGTGAGCTCACCCACCGGCACTTGCGCGACGGGCCCGACCTTCACCCACCCTTCACCGGCCGCGTCGAGCCCGATGCGCAGCGATTCCACCGAGATGAGGGTCGGTGAGGGCTCGCCTGCCAGCACCTCCACCCCGGTCACCGACGGAACACCCTCCACCAGAGCGGTTTCCACCAGATTGCGCAGCGTCACCGAGGACATCGAGCAGCCGTTGCAGGCGCCTTCGAGCCGGACGAACGCCGTCCCGTCCTCGATGCGGACCAGCGCGACGTCTCCGCCGTGGCTCTGCAGTTGCGGCCGCACCTCGACCAGCACCCGGTTCGCCAGCGTCATCGGGTCGGGCCGGACGATCCGGTGCAACGACAGCAGCAGGTGCACCACGGGATCATCGACCAGCTCGAAGAGCACCGCCCTGGCCGCGTCGTCCGCCCGCATCTGCCGGACAATGGTGACCAGACCCGCGCGGTGAATGGCCTCGACTGCCGCTTTCATCTCCTCCGCGACGGCCCGAGCGGCCGGATCCAGCGCGGCCAGGGCGGCCGCGGCGTCGTCGACCCGTTTGGCGAGTTCCTCGAAGCCGGGCTCTTCCGCACTGGTCTGACCACCGGTCGGACTGGTGGTCGGCGGCTGCACGGTAGCGGTACTCATGATCTTCTCCTGGTCACTGTGCGGCTTCGGACCGGTTCAGCGTCACCTGACGGGCGACCTCGTCGAGAACACCACGCACCGCGCGGACTGATTCCTGATCGTCGAGTTCTTCGAACAGGAACCGGGCCTCGTAGAGCTTGGCCTTGGCGTGCTCGAAGGCTCCGAGATGCGCCAGCACGTTGCCCTGATTGGCCAGCACCCGCGCTCGCCCCATCGGATCGGACTCACGGTCCCTGGCTTCCAGGACCGCCTCGTAGAGTTCGACCGCCTCGACGAGGTTGTCCGCCTGATGTTTCGACGGCGTGTAGACCAGCGAATTAGCCAGGTTCAGTTGAACACTCGCCCACTGTTCGGGATGGTCCTCGCGGGTGTAGACGGTCAGCGCGGAGCGCAGCGAGTTGGCAGCCACCCCGAGCCGCAACTGACCCGAGGCCTCCACCATCGGCATGGTCAGATACGCCGTCGCCAGGTTTGCATGCGCCGACGCCCACAGCAGCGGCGCCTCCTCGCGCAGTACCAGTTGCAGCGCCGAGTGGTAGTGCGGGACCGCCTGCACCATCAACTCGGGATGCTCGCCGGCCTGCTCGTGCAGGATTCCGGCCAGCGTCAGGTGCATTTCAGCCCGGCCGATCCGTAGCCCGTCGGCACCGTCGAGAAGATGCAACGCCCGCTCCAGGCGGGACGCGGCAGTGTTGTCGCCCGCGGCGACACAGACCGACGCGGCCGCGCCGAGCAGCACACCGGCCAACGGCCTCGATACCGGGATCGCGGCCTCGACGGCCACGTCCAGCAACGCCGTTGCGGTGGCGGGGTCAGCGTCGGCCAGCGCGTTGCTGGCGTGCGCGGAGAGCACCATGGCGGCGAGTTCGCCGTCGGCCGAGCCCATTTCGGGCACCACGTCACTGCGCCCGACCGCGAAGAGCACCACATCGACCAGTACGCCGAATTCCTCCAGCGCGGCCCGCAGGTCGTCGGGATCCTCCGCATCGGGATCCAGCACGAACCGGTTGTACCGGGCGATGACGTCGGCACCGTCCAAGGCTGCGAGTGCCCCTTCCCGGTCCCCGGCAAGGGCGAGCTGATGGGCCCGCAGTTCCGTGGGCCAGACCGCGGGCGCGTTACCGGTCAGCAACGCCTCGCGGGCGGCTTCGGTCTCCGCGCCGGCGGGAATCAGCAGGTAGCCCAACGGTAATGGGAAGGCGCCGAGCGGCTGGGGCCGCCGGGCCAGAACGCCGGGTTCGGTCAGGTCGCCCTCGACGGCCAGGGTGGTCACGGCATCATCCATCGAGCGGTCCTCGCAGTTCACGTTCGGCCGCCCGCTTGATCAGCCCGGCGGACAGTTCGGCACGGGCTTTGGTCGGGTGGGTGTCGATCCGGGTGCGCACGACACCGTCGGCGAACACCACGACGACCTCCACCGCCCATCGTCCGCGTTCCTCGACCACGACGGTCTGGACGTCGAGCGCCTCATCGGCGGAGCTACCGCGCCGTACTTCGGTCTTGGGTCGGGGTTCCTCACACACGGCGATCACCGCTGGGGATCCAACGGAACGCGCAACGCTCCCTGTGCATCATCCCAGAATGCCCGATGAATGCCCGTGGGGATCCGATCGGACAGGACTTCCCGTACCAAGGTGGCGCGATCGCCCGCCGGGTTGCGTTGTTTGAGCAACAACCCGCCGCTGCGCGGACCACGCAGCGGGATCAGCCAGAAGTCACCGTCGCGGACCACCGCGGCCACCGCATCCGAGGGAAAACGACTGGCCGCCAACGCCGCATCGAGGCGCACATACCCGTCCGCAGTGAACTCGACATGCGCGTCATCGCAGGCCTTCGGCCGCAGCGCGGACAGATAGTCGGCCTCGATGATGTCGATCACCTGGTTCATCGCGGTCGAGACGGGCTCGGACAACTCGGCACCGAGGTCGACCCCGGCCGCCTCGATCAGAAAAACCGTGATGTCGGTGGGGCACGCCTCGCCCAGCGCCCAACGCGCCAGGGCGATCGCGTTGTCCCACCGGAACGAGTGAGTGTGCAGACCCTGCAGCGGGGGCAGTTCTTCCAACTCGGCACCGGGCACGCGGAAGACCGTGCCCGGTGCCGCGCCGGCAGACCCCGTGGTCAAACAGGCGTCGATGATGACGACCCGCTCGGCGCCGCGCATCTGGAACGCGACGTCCATCCCGGCGGTGCCGCCGTCGACGAGGCGGGCGCCTTCGGGTACGCCTCGTTCCCAAAGATGGCGTACCAGAACAGGTCCGACGCCGTCGTCGCCACGCAGCAGGTTGCCACAGCCGACGACCAGCACCGAGCACCCTGGGGGCTCGATATCCAGGGACTCCCCCTGTCCGGCGGCGCCGGCACCTGCGATGGACGTCGGGATCACACCATTCCGTTGATGACGAACTTGGACAGCTCACGCCCCTTGGGATCGTAGGCATGCACGGTGCACACCAGACAGGAGTCGAAGCTGCGGGCGACGTGACCGAGTTCGACCGGGTCTTCCGGATCGACGATCGGCGAGCCTACCAGCGCACGCTCGATGGGGCCCAGCACTTCTGATCCGTCCCGCGGGCCGATGTTCCAGGCGGTCGGCGTGATCACCTGATAGTTCTTGATCTTGCCGTCCTCGATGACAATCCAGTCGGCCAGTGAGCCGCGGGCCGCTTCGGTGGCCCCGAAACCCTTGCCTTCGGCGTGCTCGATCGGCTTGGTGTAGAAGCTCTCCTTGAGGTTCAGCTGGTCCAGCCAGCCGCGCACCCACTGGTAGTACTTGGGGGCTTCGTGCATGCGAGCCAGTTGGCGGACGAACACGCTGGGACCGATCTTGCCCATGATGTCGACGAACAGCGAGTCATTGTCCTGGTGCGCAGCGGCATTGGGGCCACCGGCGGCCATCCGGCGGGCCAGCGGACCCGCTTCGAGTGGGATGGTGCCGAGGTCGCCGACGCTGTACCGCGGCGATTTCGCCCAGCTGTACTTGCCTTGTTTGCGGCCGACCTCGGGATCGATCGGGATGGTCTCACCCTCGAACGGGTGCAGCGGGCGGTCGCCCTCGTAGAACGAATGTGTGGTGTCTTCAAAGACATTGGCCTGGTCGAACTCGTGCCACTGGTCCTTGGCGTAGATACCGCTACGCCCGATGAGCGCCGCGTTGCGCCCCTCGATGGTGGGATTCTCATACCGCGACGGCTCGAAATAAGTGCCGGTGGCGATGAAGTTACCGACACCCTGGCCGTACTTGTCCAGTCCGATGTCGAGGCAGTAGCGGATGAAGAAGCCGCAGTCGCTGTTGTACTGGGATTCGTTCTCGTCAACCCATTCCAGGACGTCTTCCCAGGTCTTGATCTCCAGCCAGCGTTCCACCGAGCACCCGAGCCACTGCTTTTCGAGCCAGTTGTCCTTCCAGTGTTCGAAGATGGCGATCGCGCGGGTGACATCGGTCAGTGTGGGTGCCGACATCACCCCGCCGGGCACCATGAAGCTCGAGTGCGGCCACTGGCCACCGAAGATCGCATACACCTCAACGGGTTTCGCGGACAGCACCACGCCGGGCTGGTAGCTGGTGCCGACATACGGCGCGAAGCGGCGGACGGCCTCGGCGTAGAGCTTGGACTTCGCGTAGTTCTTGTTGGTGAAGTCGATCGCGAACAGCGCATAGAAGTAGCGCGGAATCGATTGCAGCGTCTCCGCCGCCTGGCAGATGTTGCGGATCAACGTCGCGTTGGGCGGCACGTGGGTCTTCCACGCGGTATCGAGGGCGTAGGCCGACTTGTAGAGGTGGCTGCCGCCGCAGATACCGCAGATGCGCGGACACACCACCAGGCCGGCCTGGGGATCCTTACCGCGCAGGATGATCTCGAACCCGCGGAACATCGCGGCCTCGGTCCATGCGGAGGTGACGATGCCGTCGTCGACGGTGACGCGCACGTCGAGGTCTCCCTCGACGCGGCCCAATGGGCTCACGAACAGGTCAAGCGCGGTCATAGCGAAAGAATCCTCTCGGAAAACGACAGAAACCAGGGCTGGTGGTTTGGGGGTGCACGGCTCGCGGGTGCGCGCTAGACCACGAACATGTCTTCTTTGGACCATTGCGGCGCAGCGATTTTCGCCGCCGCGGCATGCGCCATGTAGGTGAGGTGGTCGGATCCCTCCGGAACCTCCTTCGGAATCATCCCGCTGACCTTCTGCGTCTTGAAGACGGTGCCCGGCATCAGGTCGAAATGCGGAAACTCGGGCTCCGTGCAACCCAGACACGGCATACCCGCGCGGGTTTTCGAGGACTGGCGGTTCCACAGGATCCGGTTGCACGGCGAGTGGGTCATCGGCCCACGGCAGCCGAATTCGTAGAACAGGCAACCGGTACGGGTGCCCTCGCCGAATGACATGGTCGACTGCTTGTACTCGAAGAACTGGACCCGCGTGCAGCCCGTTTGCGTGAAAGTCTTGAAAAACGTTTCGGGACGGTGCAGTTCATCGAGAGTGATATCGCCGGCGCGGCCGGTCGCCAGCGCGACCAGGATCTGGGTGATCCAGTCGGGGTGGGCGGGGCAGCCGGGAATGTTGATCACCGGCAGACCCATCTTGGAGCGGAAGTCCGGCCCGAGGAAGCCGCCCTTGTTGCGTTTGTGGAACTGCAGACCGGTCGAGCCTGACGGGTTGGGTTCCATCGCCGGGATGCCGCCGAAGCAAGCACAGTCCCCGATCGCCACCACGATCTGGGCCGCCTCGGCGAGGTCGACGACCCAGTCCTTCATCGGCCGGTCGGCGAAGATGTCCATCCGCCCGGTGCCGTTCGGCGCCTCGATGACACTGCCCTCGAAGACGAAGATGTCCAGTGGTCGGTCGCCATTGGCGCAATCCCAGAAGACTTTCTGCGCATTCTTTCCCAATTCGAGCCCCAATGACGGATGCCATAAAAGGTCGAGACCGAAATCGACCACCAAATCGACGACATTCGGTTCTTCGGCATTGAGAAATGACATGGTATTTCCGCTACAGGCACCTCCCTGAAGCCAGAGAACAGACGCCATTGGAACTCCTCTCGATAACGGCCTAGGGCGAGGCCGCACAATGGGTGAAACTGGGCTGCAATCGAAGAAAGCGGTATTTCTAGTGCGGGAGTTGACGCCCGAACGCACGCGCCACCTGGATGAGGAAGCCCATCCCTCGGGTGACGTCCTGGTCCTTGGTAACCCGCCAGAGTCCGAAGATCCCCTTGGGTCCGCCCGGGTCGGCTTCGTTCGCGGCCTTGCCTTCGACGAGCGCCTGACCCAGTTCGGCCAGGACGTCGGCGGCCGCCGGATCCACCAGTGGTGAATGCAACAACCGATCCAGCGTCGGGGTTGCGTCGACCATGGCTTTGGTCAGCGAGGCCAGCGTATGGACCAACGCCGTGACGTCGATGGATTTGAGCTCAGCGGCGTTGGGGAGCGCGGCACTGAATGCCGCGGCCGGGCCCTTCATCTCGCCGACGGCCGAGGCGAGTGAATCGCTGATCGTGTCGCCGCGACGGATCAGTCCGTCGAGACCGGTCAACAAAATCGCAAGCAGGTCCGCGTGATCGAGCAGGCTGTTCAGCGACGCCGCCACCTGCGGGTCATCGAGCCGCTCCCGCAGTTGATCGGCAGCCGAGATGGCCAGGACCTGCCCGTTTGCCGTCATGCCGCTCCTTGTCGAATTCCTGTTCCGGACCGGGCCACTCCTGTGGTCCCAGTCACAAGCTAGACCTCGCCCGAGGGCCGTGCCTATCGCTTTCGCGCAGGAGCTGTCAGGATTGCGAACACTTGAGCGCGCTGATGCGCGCCCGAAGATCAGGAGTCTTGCATGATCGCCGCCGATACCTTAACTAACCGTCACGTATCTCGGGTCGGCTGTCCAGGGTTGCCCTGATGTCCCGGTTGACCCGACTGCGCTACATCGACGTCCGGCGGACGAGTAATCCGGTTCGCCGAAAGGTGCGGTCACGCGGGGTTCCACCGGCGCTGGCGAACAACGAGATCTTCTACACCGAGAGCATCTCCGACGCCGGCCGACTGATCGGCCGGGCGCTGTCGCCGCTGACGTTGACGGTCGCCCCCGAACAGACCGCGGGCTTCGCCGCGACGATGCACGGGATCCGACTGCGCAACGTCAGCATGTTGTACCTGAACCTGCACGTGGCGGCGACCATCGACATTCCGGTCCTCGGCCAGTACTACGCCGTCCACATGCCGATGAACGGCCGCGTCATCTCCGAACACCGCGATCGCACGTTCGAGTCCAACACCATCCGGTCGCTGGTGACCAGCCCCGGCCTTCCCCTGCGGCTCACCTTCGACGACGATTCGCCGCAGTTGCTGATCCGGATCGAGGAGCGGGCGATGGCGGCACACCTGACTCGGATACTGGGCCGGAGCCTGGCCCGCCCGCTGGTCTTCGACCCCGAGTTCGACCTCACCACCGATGCCGCGATGCGCTGGCACGCGGCGGTTCAGCTAATCCACACCGAGGTGTTCCACGCGGGTTCGCTGATCCAGCGCGGCCAGGGTATCGGCGCGGTCGAGGAACTCGTGATGAGTAGCCTGCTGCATCTGCAACCCTCGAACTACCACGCCGAATTCACTCAACCGCCGCAGCCGGACAAGCGCCGCGCCGTCGTCCAGGCAGCGATGGACTACATCGATGACCACCTCGCCGAGCGCATAACGATGGAGTCGGTAGCAAAAGCTGTCCACATGAGCGTTCGCTCGATTCAGCAGGGCTTCCGCGAAGAGCTCGGGATGAGCCCGATGACATATGTTCGGGAACGCCGGCTCGAGCGGGTCCACGAGGAGCTGATCGACGCCATTCCTGCCGACGGCGTCACCGTCACCGCGGTCGCGGAACGGTGGGGTTTCCACCACCTCGGCAGCTTCGGCGTCGAGTACCGCAAACGCTGGGGCGAATCACCGTCAGAAACCCTGCGACGCTGACGAACGCTAGGTGTCGCCCTCGGAGCCGCTGTGCCGGGGGCGCCCACGGGCGGCGGTGGGCCGACGCCAGCCCAGTTCCAACTGCGACAGCAAATGCTCGACCAACAGCTCCGTCGACTTCGTCGCCCGGCTCTGGCTGACCACATGCCAGGGCCGCTGCATCGGGGTGCCCGCCATCGGAAGTTCCACCAAAGCGCCGGAACCGATCTCCCGCGCCACCGCCTGTCGCGATACCAGGGTCACCCCGAGCCCGGCCACCGCGGCGGCGACTACGGCGCCGTGCGAGCCAAGGACCAGCTGTGTCGGCGCTACCCCCGCCTCTTCCAACAGCGCGGTCAACGTGAAGCGCATACCCGAGCCCGCTTCCCGCAACAACCAGGTCGCGGTGGCCGGTTCAAAACGTGCGGCAACATCGGGGGGCCCGACGACGATCAGCGTGTTCGGGCTGACCGCTCGCACCCTGACCTTCTTCCTCAGGTCGTCGGGCGGCCGGCCGGCTACCACCAGGTCGACCTCATGACAGTCCAGCATCGGCCAGACCGCACTGCGGGCCGCGACCTCCAGATGGAGCACGACGCCGGGATGCTTCTCGCGGAACGTGGCCAACGCCGCCGGGATCAGCAACTCTCCCGCGGTGGTGACGGCCGCGAGCCGGATCGAGCCGTTTTCCGGGTCGGCCTCACCCCGCGCCGCCAACAGGGCCTCGTCGTGCAGGCCGAGAATCCGTTGCGCGTACTCGACGTAGCGCTCACCGGCCGGGGTCAGCCGAACTCCCCTGCCGTGCCGATCGACCAGCGCGACGCCGACGTCCGCCGACAGGGCGCGCAGCGCGGCCGAGATCGATGACTCGGTGACCACGAGGTTGTCGGCGGCGCCGCGCATCGACCCGGTGGCCGCCAGCTCCACGAGTGCGCGCAGGCGTGCGTTGGTTGTCATGACACCTCCCGCCCCGATAATGCCGCGTCGCCGTCGTCGCCGACGGATTGCGCGCTGAACACCCGGCTGGCCAGGAGGTCGGGAGCGTCGATCGTGGTCAGCGCGGCCAGATCGACCAGGCTGGACGAGCCGGCCAGCAGCCGCCGGGCGTGCCGCAGCCGGGCCCGTTCCATCGCATTGCGGACACTGCGGGCGTTGGCGAACCACGGCTGGTCGATGCGGCGGTGCAGGTAGCGCCGCAGCACCTCGCGAGCATCGTCGGAGAATGTGTAGCCGAGCGAGTCGGTCATCAGCACCGCGATCTGCTCCAGCTCACCGACGCTGTAATCCGGGAAGGTGATGTGGTGCGCGACCCGGCTCTGCATACCCGGATTGGCGGAGAAGAACTGCTCCATCTTGTCGGCGTAGCCGGCCAGGATGACCACCAGATCGTCACGGTTGTTCTCCATCACCTGCAGCAGGATTTCGATCGACTCGGAGCCGTAGTCCCGGTCGTTCTCGATCTTGTAGAGGTAATAGGCCTCGTCGATGAACAGCACCCCGCCCATCGCCCGCTTGATGACATCCTTCGTCTTCGGCGCGGTGTGGCCGACGTATTCGCCCACCAGGTCGTCGCGGGTCACGCTGACCAGATGGCCTCTGCGCAGATAGCCGAGCCGGTGCAGCAGCTCGGCCATCCGCAGGGCCACCGTCGTCTTGCCCGTTCCGGGGTTGCCGGTGAACGACATGTGCAGCGTCGGCTGCGGGGCGGTGATCCCAAACCGCGCCCGTACCCTGTCTACCAGCAGCAATGCGGCGATCTCGGCGATGCGCGTCTTCACCGGCTCCAGACCGACGAGCTCGGTGTCCAGCGCCGCCAACACATCGTCGACCCCTGACTCACTGCGCACCTCGGCGAGGTCGACGACGGCGTCGGGCGGCAGGAGGGCGGGGACGGGATCCTCCGCCGGCCGTTCCTCCAGGCCCGGCCGGTAGCCGAACGCCGTCCCCGTCACCGCGGACCGTACCGGTCACCCTCGGGACGCTGGGTGGCGTACGAGTGCGTCGTGTAGCCGATCTGCCGGTTTGCTTTCTCGGAACGTTCGAGCCGGAAGCCGGGCTCCTCGGCGGGCCGGTTCACGATGAACGAGAACGCGGTGGTCTGCCTCCCGAGTCGGGCGTCGTAGGCGTTGAGCCTGATGTAGGTGTGCGGGTTCGCCGCTCGGCAGGCGTTGACCTCCAGCATCACGCCCGCGGCGTCGTTGAGATCGAACATCGGCAGGCCCCACATCTCCCAGTAGGTGTTGCGCGGGTGGGGATCGTCGGTGAACTCGACCGACAACGGCCATTCGTTGGCCAGCGCGTAGTCGATCTGCGCGGTGATCTCGGCATCGGTGAATTCGGGCAGGTAGGCGAAGGTGCCCTGGGTGATACGCATATCGCTCCTCTTGATGGTCGCGCTCAGGTGGCGGTCGGCGTCGCGAGGACGTCGGGGGTATCGGTGGACTCGTAGTTGAAGCTGATGTCACCCCAGGTGGCCAGCGCGACGTCCAGTGCCCGGTTCTGCGAGGCGGCCTTCTTGAGGATGTCCGGGCCTTCCCGGTAGTAGTCCCGGCCCTCGTTGCGGGCTTTGATCATCGCCTCGAGCGCCACCCGGTTGGCCTCGGCGCCCGCGGCGATTCCCATCGGGTGCCCGATGGTGCCGCCGCCGAACTGCAGGACGACGTCCTCGCCGAGGTGATGGATGAGCTGGTGCATCTGGCCGGCGTGGATACCGCCGGACGCCACCGGCATCACGCCGGGCATCGACGCCCACTCCTGGTCGAAGTAGAGACCCTTGACCGGATCGGCCTTGACGCTGTCGAGGCGAAGCGTGTCGTAGAAGCCGGCGGTGGTGTTCGGGTCACCCTCGAGCTTGCCGACGACGGTGCCCGCATGGATGTGGTCGACACCGGCCAGCCGCATCCATTTCGAGATCACCCGGAAGCTGACGCCGTGCGCTTTCTGCCGCGTGTAGGTGCCGTGTCCGGCGCGGTGCAAATGCAGGATGACGCTGTTGTCGCGGGCCCACTTGGCCATCGACTGGATCGCGGTGTAGCCGATGGTCAGATCGATCATCACGATCGCCGAACCGAGCTCGCCGGCGAATTCCGCCCGCTCGTACATCTGCTCCATCGTTCCTGCGGTGATGTTGAGGTAGTGGCCCTTGATCTCGCCGGTGCTGGCTTGGGCCCGGTTGACGGCTTCCATGCAGAACAGGAACCGGTCCCGCCACCGCATGAAGGGCTGGGAGTTGATGTTCTCGTCGTCCTTGGTGAAGTCGAGCCCACCACGCAGTGCCTCATAGACGACGCGGCCGTAGTTGCGGGCCGAGAGGCCCAGCTTCGGTTTGGTGGTGGCGCCCAGCAGCGGTCTGCCGAATTTGTTGAGGTGCTCGCGTTCGGTCACGATCCCGTGGGCAGGGCCCTGGAAGGTCTTCACGTAGTGGGTGGGGATCCGCATGTCCTCCAGGCGCAGCGCCTTGAGGGGCTTGAACCCGAAGACGTTGCCGATGATCGAACTGGTCAGGTTCGCGATCGACCCTTCTTCGAACAGGTCGAGGTCGTAGGCGATCAACGCGATCCACTGCCCGGGAGCGTTCGGCACCGCTTCGACGCTGTAACACTTTGCCTGGTAGTGCTCGAAGGTGGTGAGGCGGTCGGTCCACACCACCGTCCAGGTGGCCGTGCTCGACTCGCCCGCCACCGCGGCGCCGGCTTCCTCCGGGGGCACGCCCTCCTGCGGCGTGATCCGGAAGGCGCACAACACGTCGGTGTCCTTCGGCACGTAATCCGGCTGCCAGTAACCCATTTCAGCGTAGGGAATGACTCCCGCGTTCCATCTGTCTGCCATGGCTCGAATGCTGCCAGCCGATACTGAACCTGTCTATCAAGTGTTTAGCCGTGATACATGAGTATTTGGTTGCCTTTTCGAAAGCCCCCCACAGGTTCCACCATCTGGGTGAGGCCGGCCTGCGCGCCCGCTTCTAGCGTCGTCGACCATGAGCACATGCACACAGATCGCCGCCGAACTCACCGCACCCGGCAAAGGCATTCTCGCCGCGGACGAGAGCATCGCGACCATGTCGTCGCGGCTGGAGAACGCGGGTGTCTCGCCAACCGCCGACAGCAGGCGCATCTACCGCGAGCTGCTCGCGACCACCCCGGGACTGTCCGACGGGGTATCCGGGATCATCTTCTGCGACGAGACGCTGGGCCAGGTGTTCACCGACGGACGGCCCTTCCCCCAGGCGGTGCGCGAACTGGGTATTCATGCCGGAATCAAGGTCGACACCGGCGCCAAGTCGTGCCCCGGCCTCCCTGGGGAGACGATCACCGAAGGGCTCGACGGTCTGCCCGCGCGCCTGGCCCGGTATGCCGAATTGGGTGCGACGTTCGCCAAGTGGCGCGCCGTCTTCAGCATCTCCGGGCGCACCCCGAGCTGGGGCGCCACCGTCAGCAACGCCAATGGGCTGGCGCGGTACGCCGCGGCCTGCCAAGAGGCGGGACTGGTTCCGA
This sequence comes from Mycolicibacterium komossense, assembly GCF_025822605.1. GTDB lineage: Bacteria > Actinomycetota > Actinomycetes > Mycobacteriales > Mycobacteriaceae > Mycobacterium > Mycobacterium komossense. The sequence continues at coordinate 22,236 of NZ_JACKTY010000057.1, forward strand.
TCGTCGAACCCGAGGTGCTCATGACAGGTGCACACACCCTCGCCGACTGCGCCGCCACGACGGCGACCGTGCAGGCCGCGGTGCGTCAGCAGCTCGCGGCGCTGGGCGTCGACCTTGCCGGCATCGTCCTCAAACCGAATATGGTCATCGAAGGGGACAGCTGCCCCGACGTGTCCGATCCCGAGCAGGTCGCCGAGGCCACCGTGGCGGTATTGCGGGCCTGGCCCGCGCAGCTGGCCGGGGTCGCGTTCCTGTCCGGCGGTCAGCCGCCGGAACGCGCGACCGCCAATCTGGCCGCGCTGCAGCAGCATCAGACGCCGTGGCCGCTGACGTTCTCGTTCGGTCGTGCGCTGGTGTCTCCGGCCCTGGCCGCGTGGCACGGCGACGACCTTCGTTATCGCGACGGCCAATCCGCGTTGGCCAAGCACGTGACCGCCAACTCGGCGGCGTTACGCCGCCGCGCCGACCTTCAGTCGGCGTGAGCGGGGTGCAGTGGAATCGTCACTGTGATGGTTGTCCCGGCCCCAGGACGGGAGCGGACCGTGAGCCGGCCGTCCACCAGCTCGGCGCGCTCGGCCATCGACAGCATGCCGTAACCGCCGGACCGTGAGTCTCTGCTGCGATCGTCAGCGGTGGTGAAACCGACGCCGTTGTCGCTGACCTCGAGGCGGGCATCACCCCCGACGACAGTGAACGCGACGGTCGCAGCGGTGGCACCGGCATGTTTGACGATGTTCTGCAGGCACTCCTGGGCGATCCGATACAGCGCCACCTCGATGTGTTCCGGCAGCCGCTCGTCGGCGAGGTCGAGGTCGAGGTTCAGTGGCGGCATCGACGAGGCCAGGCTGGCCAGCCCACCCGCCAGGCCCAGATCGTCGAGCACGGGTGGCCGCAGTCCGCTGATCGCCGCCCGCGCCTCCTCCAACGTCAGGGCCACCATCTCGCGGGCTTTCGCGATCTGGATTGCGGCATCGGCGGGGTCGTTGTCGACCGCCCGCGCGGCGGCGTCGAGACGGTAGGTCAACGTCACCAGTCGCTGCGAAATACCGTCGTGGATATCGCCGGCCAGCCTGCGCCGCTCAACTTCTTGCGCAGCGATCACCTGCTCGGCGAAGTTCTCGTGCGCCCGTTCCCGTGCGGCGAGTTGGCGGTGCAACCGGGCCTGGTGCAGCGCGCCTGCAATCAACCGGCCGATGACCAGCAGCAATTCGATATCGCGGTCGGTGAAGTCACGCCGGTCGATGGTGTGCACGTTGAGTACGCCCACCAGGCCCCCTGGCCCGGTCTCCATCGGCACCGACGCCATCGACGTGTAGCTGGCGCCGCGCAACGCCTCGATCGGCACGTAACGCGGGTCGGCCTCCTTGTTGTCGACGATGACCACGGGGGTGCGATGACTCGCCACCCACCCGGAGATTCCCGAGCCCAGCGGCAACCGCACCTTGCCGACCTGCTGGTCGAACGGCGGGGTGGCGCCGGCCAGCGTCAGGGCCCGGTCGCTGTCGTCGAGGACGTGCACGAAGCAGACGTCGGAAGCGGAAGCGGTGGTGATCAGCTGGGCCACCGCCGCCGCGAGCGGTTCCACCCCCGGACCGTGGGAGGTGGCCTCGACGATGTCGAGCAGGAGCGCCGCCTCGCGGTCGGCGTCGACGAGGCCGTGCACGGTGTGCGCGGGCGGGATCACCGGAAGATGCCCTCTCGCAGCGCGGTCGCGACCGCCGCCGTGCGGTCGCTGACGTTGAGCTTGCGGTAGATCGACCGGAGGTGACTTTTCACCGTCTCGTCGCCGATCACGAGTTTGGTCGCGATGCCGCGGTTGGACAGCCCCGTCACGACGAACGACAGGATCTCGCTTTCCCGCTGTGTCAGGCCGTGCCGCGCGCCGGGCCAGAACTCGTCGCGCTGTAACCGGGCCGCGGTGTCGACCGCACGCGCGGCCAGGCCGGAATCGATGGCGGTCGAACCCTCCCGCACCGACTCCAGCTGACGGACCAGTTCGTCGCTGTTGATGCCCTTGAGGAGATATCCGGATGCTCCGACCCGCATCGCCTGGAACAGGTACTGCTCGTCGTCGTACACCGACAGCAGGACGACTTTGCGGTTCGGATCGTGCTCGCGCACCGCCCGGCACAGATCCAGACCGCTGGCGCCTTTCATCCGGACATCGCACAACACGATGTCGGGTTTGAGGCTGCTGATCACCTCCAGCGCATTCTCGACACCGACGGCCTGCCCGACCACCCGGACGCGGGCCCGAAACGACGACAGCATCGCTTTGAGGCCCTCGATCACCATTTCGTGGTCATCGACCAATACCACTCGAATGGGGCCGGCGACCAATGCAGCTGTCATGGGCCAACGATAGAGGGAAATCCAGGGGGCGTCACTGATTATTTACCCGTCTTATTTACCCGTCCCCTCCCCCGCTTCGGGGATTACCGGCCGAGCCATTCTTGCCTAATGTAACCGGCGTGTCCGAACCTCAGCTTGTCGCCTCGGTATTGCCCGCCGACTTCGCCAACCTCGGCCGCGACGTCGAAGCCATCGAGAACGCCGGTATCGACCGGATCCAGTGGGATGTCATGGACGGCAGTTTCGTCCCGAACATCACGTTCGGGCCTGACGTGATCGCCGCCAACCGCGACCGCGTCAGCATCGGGTTCGAGGCGCACCTGATGGTCCACAACCCTGACCCGATGCTGTCGCGGTGGGTGGATGCGGGCTGCGAGATCATCATCGTGCACGCCGAGGCATACCTGCATCTGCACCGAACCCTTTCCCGGATCCGCGATCTCGGGGCGCGCGCCGGTGTCGCCCTCAACCCGGCCACCCCGCTGGCGGCGGTCGTCGATATTCTCGACATCACCGATCTGCTGCTGGTGATGACCGTGAACCCGGGGTTCGGTGGCCAGCGTTATCTGTCGAGCATGGCATCCAAGATCGCCACCGCCAGGGCCGAAATCGACCGACTGGCAACCGATATCGAGCTGGAAGTGGACGGCGGCATCGGACCGTCGACCATCGCGCACGCCGCCGCGGCGGGCGCATCCGTGTTCTGTGCCGGATCCGCACTGTTCGACGGCGCCGGCAGCATGTCCGAGCGCACCGCGGCGCTGCGCGTCGCCGCTTCTGAAAGGCTGGTCCCGCAATGACCGTCACCACCACCGAGACGTCCCAGAATGATTCCAGTACAGCACAACTCGACCAGTTGGCGATCGACACCCTGAGGTTCCTCACCGTCGATGCGATCGAGGCTGCCAACAGCGGCCATCCCGGACTGCCCCTGGGCGCCGGCCCCATCGCCTGGACGCTGTGGTCGCGACATCTGCGCCACAATCCGGCCGATCCGCACTGGCCGGACCGCGACCGGTTCGTGCTGTCGGCGGGTCATGGCTCGATGCTGTTGTACGCCCTGCTGCACCTGTTCGGGTACGACCTGCCGATGCAGGAACTGCGCCGCTTCCGTCAGCTCGACTCGCTGACCCCCGGCCACCCCGAATACGGTCACACCGCGGGCGTGGAGACCACCACCGGCCCGCTGGGACAGGGGCTGGCCAACGCCGTCGGGATGGCGCTCGCCGAGCGCATGCTCGCCGCCCGCTGCAACACCGACGCGCACACGGTGGTCGACCATCGGACCTGGGTGCTGGCCGGTGACGGCGACCTGATGGAGGGCATCAGCCACGAAGCCGCCTCGCTCGCAGGCACACTCGGCCTCGGCCGGCTCACCGTCATCTATGACGACAACGACATCACCATCGACGGACCGGCGTCGCAGAGCTGCACCGACGATGCCGAGGCCCGCTTCGCGGCCTATGGCTGGCAGGTCCTCTCGGTTGCCGACGGCACCGATGTCGACGCGGTGGACCGCGCGCTGGCCACCGCCAAGGCCAGCACCGATCGCCCCACCTTCATCCGGGTGCGGACCGTCATCGGCCAGGGCGCACCCGATGTCGAGGGCACTCCGAAGGCACATGGCAGCCCGCTCGGCGCCGAGCGGCTCGCCGCGATGCGGGAGCGGCTCGACTGGCCCGACGCGCATTTCCACGTCCCGGTCGCGGTGGCCGCGACGGCCGCCAGGTTGTCAGCGCAGGGCGCCGCCGCCCAGGCCGACTGGTCGGTCACGCACTCCGCATGGCAGCGTGACAACCCCACAGTCGCAGTAGATTTCCCGTTACGTGGGCAGCCGTCGCCGGCCGGCATCGACGTGCTCCGGACCCTCGCCGGTGCCGCCGAAGCGGGGACGCGGGTCGCCACCCGCAAGGCCTCCGGCGCCGCCCTGACCGCACTGTCAGCGGTATACCCGGCGCTGGTCGGCGGTTCGGCGGACCTGGCCGCGTCGACGAACACCGCGATACCCGGCGGCGAGGTCAGTGCTGGCGACTATGCCGGGCGCACCATTCATTTCGGGATTCGCGAACATGCGATGGCCGCGGTGATGAACGGGATCTCCCTGCACGGCGGCCTGCGACCGTTCGGCAGTACCTTCCTGGTCTTCGCCGACTACCTGCGGCCGGCCCTGCGGCTGTCGGCGCTGATGCGCCAACCCGTCATCTACGTGTTCACCCACGATTCGATTCATGTCGGCGAGGACGGCCCGACCCATCAACCGGTCGAACAGCTGGAATCGCTGCGACTGATCCCTGGGCTCACCGTGTTACGACCCGCCGACGCCGCGGAGACCGCCCTGGCATGGGATATCGCTGCCACCACCATGTCCGGACCGACCGCGCTGGTGTTGAGCCGCCAAGACCTTCCGGTCCTCGGACCCGATGGGCTCGACGAGATCCGCCGGACCGGCGCCCGGGTGGTCGGTGCGCTCACCGAGCGTCCGGATGTGGTGTTGGCGGCCAGCGGATCAGAGGTCGTCCTGGCGCTCGAGGCCGCCGATGTGCTGGCCGAACGCGGTGTCCGCGCCACGGTGCTCTCGGTGATGTGGCGCGAACGGCTTGACGACTCGATTCGGGCCGGCCGCAGTCCACTGCCCGACGCGCCGGTCGTCTGGATCGAAGCCGGTGTGACCACCGGGTGGCGCGCTCTTGCCGGTCCACGCGACACCGTCGTCGGGATCGAGCGGTTCGGCGAGAGCGGCCCCGGGGCCGACGTCGCAGCCCGCCTCGGACTGACGCCCGACGCCGTCGCCGACGCCGCGCTGCGGTTGTGACACGTGCTGAGGGCGGTCATCTTCGACGTCGACGGCACTGTGGCAGACACCGAACGCCATGGCCACCTGCCCGCCTTCAACGCCGCCTTCGCCGAACACCGGATCGATATCGTCTGGAGCCCTGAGGAATACGGGCAGTTGCTGCATATCACCGGTGGCCGCCGCCGTATCGCCGCCGATCTGCGGGCGCGTGGCTTCGCCGATGGCGCCGACGAGCTGGCTGCTGCTGTGCACCGGACGAAGACCCGGCTGTTCCGGGAACGGATCCTCACCCATGGCATGCCCCCGAGGCCGGGGCTGGTCGACCTTGTCACCGGCCTGCGCGCCGCCGGTATCCGGATGGCCGTCGCCACCACCGGCACCAGGACCTGGGTCGAACCGTTGCTACAGCGCACACTGGGCGACGATGTGCTGGATGTCGTGGTGACCGGTGACGATGTGCGCCAGCTCAAGCCACATCCGGAGGTCTACCGTCGCGCGCTCGACGGGCTCGGCTTGCCTGCCGCCAGTGTCTTGGCCGTGGAGGATTCGGCGGTCGGGCTGCAGGCTGCCTGCGCCGCAGGCGTCGCGACCGTGGTGGTCACCAACGAGTACACCGTCGGACAGGAGTTTCCCGGCGCCGACGCGGTTCTGCGCGGATTCGACGGCCCCGAGCCACTCGACGCGCGCCGCTGCCGGGACCTGCACCGCCAGCGGCACTAACAGATACGTGGAAGTTGTTCGCCCAGTTCGCGTTCGATGATGCGGGTGGTGCCGAACGGTGTCGTGCCGACAGCCATCCCCGGGTGTTCCTCGACGACGCGGCCGATCACGGTGGCATCCACACCTTCGGGCCGGGCCCGCATCGCCGCCAGTACCGCCTCACTGTGCGCTGGGTCGACGAACGCCACCAGCTTGCCCTCGTTGGCCACCTGCAGCGGGTCCAAACCCAGGAACGAGCAGGCCGATCGGACGGTCTCGGGCACCGGGATCACGGCCTCGTCGAGGACCACCCCGACCGAGGCGCTGCGGGCTATCTCTATCACCGACGCCACCAGGCCGCCGCGGGTCGGGTCCCGCAGCGCATGGATCGCACCGGTACCCGGGACAGCGGCGAGCATCGCGGCGACCAGTCGGTGCAACGGCGCGCTGTCGGTGGTGACGACGGTGCCGAAGTCGATACCCGCACGCACGCTCATGATTGCCACACCGTGTTCGCCGAGCTTTCCCGACACGATGATGTGGTCGCCGGGCCTGGCCCGCTCCGGCCCGATCTCGACCCCGTCCGGGATCACCCCGACCCCGGCGGTGTTGACGAACAACTGGTCCGCGCCGCCCCGCCCGACGACCTTGGTGTCGCCGGTGACGATGCTGACGCCGGCATTGTCGGCCGCCTTACCCATCGACTGGGCGATCCGGCCCAGCACGTCGAGCTCCAGCCCTTCTTCGATGATGAATCCCGCGGTCAGAGCCAGCGGTTGCGCACCGCTCATCGCCAGGTCGTTGACGGTGCCGTTGACGGCGAGATCGCCGATATTGCCGCCGGGAAAGAACAGCGGGGCAACCACATACGAGTCGGTCGACATCGCGATCCGGCCCGAGGCCACCGTCAGCACCGCCGAATCCCGCGATGGACCACCGCCGCTGCCGAACGCGGGTAAGAACAGGTTCTCGATCAACTCTTCCGACAGGATCCCGCCACCGCCGTGGCCCAGCACGATCCGCTTCATCTCCCGCAGCGGCAACGGACACACCCAGTCCGCCGGATCGATCGACACCGGCTCAGGCATGCGCGGGCAGTTCCAGCCGGCGGAACTGGTAGTACGCGGCACAGGCGCCCTCGGTCGACACCATCGTCGCGCCCAACGGCGTGCGCGGCGTGCACGCCGTCCCGAATGCCGGGCACTCGTTCGGCTTCAGCAGGCCTTGCAGAACCTCGCCGGCGTGGCAATCCGCGGACTCGGCCACCTCCAGATGCTTCACTCCGAACTTGAGCTCGGCATCGAACTGGGCATAGCGCGGTGACAGTGTCCAGCCCGACTGCGGAATCATGCCGATGCCCCGCCACTGCCGGTCTGTCACCACGAACACCTCCCGCAGCGTGTCCTGCGCGACCGTGTTCCCTACGGCGTTCACGGCGCGCGGATACGCGTTGCGCAACTCGGCCTTACCGTCTTCGAGCAGGTCGACCAGCTGGCGCACCCCTTCGAGCAGATCCAGCGGTTCGAATCCTGACACCACGATCGGTATGCCGAATTGCTCGACCAGCGGACCGTATTCGGACGTTCCCATCACCGTGCACACGTGCCCTGCACCGAGGAAGCCCTGCACCCGGTTGGTCGGTGAGGAGAGGATCGCGGTCATCGCTGGCGGGACCAGCACATGCGACACCAGTAGAGAGAAGTTCGTCAGCCCCAGCCGCCCCGCGTGGACCACCGACATGGCGTTCGCCGGTGCGGTGGTCTCGAATCCGACCCCGAAGAACACCACTTCCTTATCCGGGTTCTCGGCGGCGATCCGCGTCGCGTCCAACGGCGAGTACACGATCCGGACATCGCCTCCGCGCGCCTTGACGGTGAACAGGTCCTCATGACTGCCCGGCACCCGCACCATATCGCCGAACGAGCAGAAGATCACGTCATCCCTGGCGGCGATCTCCAATGCACGGTCGATCATCTCCAGCGGGGTGACACAGACCGGGCAGCCGGGTCCGTGGATGAATTCGACCGCGTCACCCAGCAGTTGGTCGATACCGTTGCGGATGATCGAATGCGTCTGGCCACCGCAGACTTCCATGATGGTCCAGGTCCGCGTGGCGCGGCGTTTGATCTCGTCGACCAGTGCCCTGGCCGCCACCGGATCGCGGAACTCGTCGAGGTACTTCATGCCTGCTCTCCTGCCAGTTCCTCGTCGAGCAACCCGAGCTCGGCGAACATCTTCAAGGTGGTGTTTGCGGACTCCTCATCGAGCCGGTTGAGCGCGAAACCCGCGTGGACGATGGTGTATTCGCCGACCGTCAGGTCAGGCAGGTACGCCAGACACACCTTCTTCGTGGTCCCGCCGAAGTCGACGGTCGACATCCGGGTACCCGACTCCTCCCAGATCTCGATCACCTTGCCGGGAATTCCGAGACACATAAGCCACTTCTTTCTCTGCGAGCTGCTGGGCTGCAGCAGCTATGGCGGCCTGACCTAACGCCAGCCCGCCGTCATTGCACGGCACGATCCGATGTGTGAGCACCTCGAATCCGCCACCTGTCAGGGCCGCACGAATCCCGTTGAGCAGTATCCGATTGACGAAGACGCCGCCGGTGAGACCGATCGTCGAGATACCGGCAGACCGTGCGCATTCCGATGCGGTCCACACCGTGGCGTGCACGACGGCCGCGTGGAACGCGGCGGCCAGATCGGCCCGGCCGATCCCGGCGCGGATGCCCGCGACCAGTCCCACAACGACTGGCCTGGGGTCGAAAACTGCTTCTCGGAAGGCGAATTCGACCGGCCAGTGGGCGGCGTCGCCGGATCTGGCGAGGTGCTCGAGCTCGATGGCGGCCTGACCCTCATAACTGACTTCGTGGCACACCCCGAGCAGGCTGGCCACCCCGTCGAACAGCCGGCCCATACTGGTGGTGGCCACGCACCCGATCCCGCGTGGAATCTGTTGCGCCAGAATGGCGAGGCCCTGTTCACCCACGGCCTCCACCGGGGCCAGATCACCACTCCAACCGACACCCGCGCGGTGCATCAGGTCCAGGGCGATCCGTGCCGGATGGCGGACGGCGCCGTCCCCGCCCGGCAACGCGAAAGGCGCGAGGTGACCGACCCGGGTGAACACGGCCGGGTCGGTGATCGCGAGCAGTTCCCCGCCCCAGATGGTGCCGTCGGCGCCATAGCCGGTGCCGTCGAAGGCGACGGCGATGATCGGGGTGCCCAGGCGTTGATGTTCGGCCAACAACGACACCGCGTGCGCGTGGTGATGCTGCACCCCCACCACCGCACGGCTCCGGCGCTGCGCCCAGCGGGTGGTGGCATACGACGGATGCAGATCGCAGGCGACCGTCTTGGGCCGGCGGTCGGTCATGAAGGCCAAATGGTCCAGCGCCGCATCGAAGCAGGACTGGGTTCGCGGATCGGCCATATCGCCCAGATGGGAGGACATGTGGGCGTACCCGTCGGCACCCATCAGACAGAACGTGGTCTTGAGGTCACCGCCGGTCGCCACGATCACACTGTCGGCGCGACTCTGCACGGTCACCGGGAGAGGCGCGAATCCGCGTGAGCGCCGGATGGGCACGACCGCACCGTCGGCTTCGACGGCGACCACCGAGTCTTCACAAGACACCTGAATCGGGCGATCGTGAGTCAGGATGCCGTCGCAGAGGCCGTCGATCCAGTCCAGATCACCGTCGCGGAACACGATCGGCGACCCACCCTGATTCGCCGATGTCATCACCAACGGCACTGCACCCAGGTGATCGAACAGCAGATGGTGCACCGGCGAATAGGCCAGCATGACCCCGAGTTCGGCGAGGCCGGGCGCGACCGCGTCAACCACCGTCGAGCCACCGCGCTTGGGTGTCAACACAATCGGCGCCGGCGGGGATTCCAGCACCGCGGCGGTCGCGGCGTCGACGGCGACGAATCGGCGCGCGGCGGCCAGATCCGCGGCCATCACCGCGAACGGCTTGGCCGGCCGGTTCTTCCGCTTCCGCAGCAACGCCACCGCGTCGGGATCATCCGCGCGGCAGGCCAGGTGGTATCCGCCGATGCCCTTGATCGCGATGATCAACCCGCTGTTCAGCGCGTGCGCGGCGGCGGTGATCGGGTCTGTGTCCGTGGCCGGACCGCTCCAGCTCAGCGTCGGTCCGCAGTCCCGGCAGGCGATGGTCTGAGCGTGGAACCTCCGGTCAGCCGAGTCGCGATACTCGTCGGCGCACCGCGTGCACATCGCGAACGGGTCCATCGTGGTGGCCGGTCGGTCGTAGGGCAGATCGGTGATGACGGTGTAGCGCGGTCCGCAGTTGGTGCAGGTGATGAACGGATGACCGAACCGGCGATCGGCCGGGTCACGCAATTCGCGCAGGCAGTCGGCACAGGTCGCGACGTCGGGTGGCACCAGGGTGTGCGCGGCATCCCCGGTCTGGCTGTCAAGAATCTGGAAACTGTGCTCAAAAGTACTGGCGCCGTGCGGGATAAGCGGAACAGTACGGAAGCCGTCGATCCTCGCCATCGGCGGCGGCTGATCGCGGATTCCGCGCACGGCCGCCTCGACCCGGTCCGCGGGGCCCTCCAATTCACACTGCACCGAGCCGGCGTCGTTGAAGACGAAGCCGCTCAGACAGAAGTCGGCGGCCACGCGCGCCACGGCAGGACGGAACCCGACACCCTGAACGACGCCAGTGATGTCCAACCGCACCCGCACCGTCGCGGGCGCACTCCGACTGCCCCTCATGGACCTCCTGAGCAGCGATATCGTCCCGCGCGAATGGGCTGTCGACGCGGGTCGAATTACCACGCTAGTCCGGGCCGCACCACCCGACAATCAGTATTTCGCACAGATTCTCTGCGTTTTTTCACTACCAAGGACGCTGTGGGGCCTGGCAACGCCGCTATAGAGTTTCACCAAGGAAGACCGCGTCCGCGACGGACGCGGCCGACGCGGCGATGAGGTGGTGGCGAGTGCACGAGCTGTCCCTGTGCCACGCGATCGCCGGCGTCGTCAAACCCCACGCCGTCGGACGTCATGTCGACGTCGTCCATGTCCGGGTCGGAGCCCTGCGCCAGGTCGTTCCCGAGTCGCTGACCTTCTGCTGGAGCATCGTTCGCGACCATCAGGATCTGCCCGACGCCGAGTTGGAGCTCGAATTGGTTCCCGCTGAGGTGCGGTGCAAGATGTGTGGCCGCAGTTCGGAGATCGCGTCGCGGTGGTCGTTGTATTGCCCCGTCTGCACCAGCCCCGACATCGAAGTGCTGCGCGGCGAGGAGTTTCTCGTGACATCCCTGGACGTCTCCGGTGGGTAGGTTCCACCGTCACGACGACGGCACCGCACACAGCCACCACGACCACGGCGGCGACCACCATCACCACGACGACGATCACGATCACGGCGATCACAGCGGGTATTCCACCGGCTCCCAGCGCGTGGAAGTACTGGAGTCGATCTTCGCCGAGAACGATGTCAGGGCCGACTTCAATCGGAAAGCCTTCGAGAGCAATGGTATTCGCGCACTGAACCTGATGAGCTCCCCGGGCTCGGGGAAGACGACGGTGCTCGGCGCGACCCTGGACGAACTCAGGGGGGAACTCGCCGTCGGTGTCATCGAGGGCGATATCGCCACCGACCTCGACGCCGCGAAACTCGCCGGCCGCGGTGCGCAGATTTCGTTGCTGAACACCAACAACGGGTTCGGCGGCGAATGCCACCTCGACGCGCCCATGGTCAACCGCGCCTTGCAGGGCCTCGATCTGCCCGGTCTGGATCTCGTCATCATCGAGAACGTCGGTAATCTCGTCTGCCCTGCCGAATTCGACGTCGGCGAGCACGCCAAAGCGATGGTCTATTCCGTCACCGAGGGTGAGGACAAACCGCTCAAATACCCGGTGATGTTCCGGTCCGTCGATGTGGTGCTGCTCAACAAAATCGACCTGGTGCCCTACCTCGACGCCGATGTCGACACCTACATCGCCCATGTCCGCGAGGTCAATCCGACCGCGACGATCCTGCCCGTCAGCGCCCGCACCGGCGACGGTATGGGCGCCTGGTTCGACTGGCTGCGGCAGTTCCGCCAGCCCGCGTCCGCCTCATAACTCAGGAGTATCCACCGTGCGTTCCACCCGTCTCGTCCTCATTCGGCATGGCCAGACGCCGGCGAACATCGCCGAGCAGCTGGACACCGTGGCCCCCGGCGCCGGTCTGACAGAGCTCGGGCACCTGCAGGCCGCCGCGATGCCGTCGGCGCTGATCGGCCAACCCATCGAGGCGATCTACGTGTCGCCATTGGTGCGCACGCACCAGACGGCGACACCGCTGGCGCGTGCCCGGGGTCTGGTGCCCCGAGCGCTCGACGGGTTGCGTGAGGTCAGCGCGGGCGAGCGCAACGGCGAACACGGTACCGACCTGGTCCGCCGCTACCACCGCACGATCATGTCGTGGACCGACGGCGCGCAGGATCGGCTGTTCGGCGGTGAGAACGGGCCCGAATTCCTGGCCCGTTACGACGGCGCGCTCCTGGCGATCTGTGCGTCAGGGGTGTCCGATGCGGTGGTGGTCAGTCACGGCTCGGCCATGCGCTGTTGGGCGGCGGCCCGCGCCGAGAACATCACGCCGGCCTTCGCCAGGGAGAACGTCCTCAGCAATACGGGGACCATTACGGTGGAGCGCACCGCCCAGGGTGGCTGGCGTGTCCTGGACTGGAACTGCGAGACGCTGGGCTTGCGCCATCTCAGCGAGACGGCGCTGGTCCCGGTGGCGGGTTGACTCAGGCCTTTGCCGCCTTCTCTTTCGCGGCTGCCTTCATCTGCTTCTTGTGACTGCGCACCTTGTCCAGCGACGCCTGGTCGCGGATATCGGCGATGGACATGAAGGTGCCGGTCTTGCCGTAATCACCGGCCGCCTCCTGCCAGCCCTTGGCTGTCACGCCGTACTGCTTGCCGAGCAGGGCCAGGAAGATCCGCGCCTTCTGATCGCCGAACCCCGGTAGCAGCTTGAGCCGCTTGAGGACTTCGCGGCCATCGGGGTTACCCGCGGTCCACACGTTGACGGCATCCCCGTCGTACTCGTCGACGATGGTCTGCGCCAGCACCTGCAGACGCTTGGCCATCGACCCCGGAAAGCGGTGGATGGCAGGCGATTCCGAACACAACGCGACGAACTTGTCGGGGTCGTAGCTCGCGATCAGCCCGGCGTCGAAGCCGCCGATCCGCTCGGCGATCTTCTTCGGGCCGGCGAACGCGACCTCCATCGGGATCTGCTGAGAAGTGCCAATACGTTGTAAATCAGCAGCTAAGCGGTCGGCAATCTTCTTTGGTCCCCGGAAGGCGACCTCGAGGGGGATCTGCTGGTCCAGCATCATTCCCACAAGCAGGGCGAAGGGATTCTCAGACAGCAGTTGATCCGCGTCTAAGTCCTGAGCTATGCAGAGGTTCGCTTTCATGGGTGCTTAGCCTACGACTGGCAGGTGGGTGTCAAGTCTCGGTTCGCGGCGCGATCGCCTTTTGCGGACGCCGTTTCGGCTTGTCGTCGACCGTCAGTAGCGGCATGTCCGTGGTGACCGTGTCCTCCTCGCCTGAGAACGAGGGCTCAAGCACCGCCCTCCCTTTGATAGTCAGTTGACCGCCCGCGCGCCCTGGCGACCGCTCCAACAGTCCTTTCCGGGTGGCCTGCCACAGATGATTCTTGATAGCCGCCGCCGAGTTGCCGGTAAGTGCCGCCAGGTGATCTAGCGGCTTTTCCTGGCCGTTCTTGACTGAGTCGACATAAACCCTAGACAGCAGGGCGAGATACTTCGGCGTGATGGCACCGCCCGCGTGGTCAGCCAGCATCGAAAGTAGCGCGTCCTCGGTGCGCCGCCTCGCGCTCTCCCACCTTTTCGAATTGGACAGGGATGCCCGCAGTCTGTCCCGCGCATACCCGAAGTCCACGTCTCGCAGAACGGTCTGCGACAGCCCACCCGGTGGGCAATAGTCAGGGTCGGATGGGTAGATCACAAGCACCGCAGGTCCACCTTGCGTCTCGCCTTCAGGCCATTGCATCTCCGCGACCCACTCGCTGTTCGGCCCCAGGTCCATGGTCACCGAGTACTGATCGCGTTTGACCTGCCATTTTGCCATTTCGCCACACTAGCATGGTTAACCGGTTTGACAGACTAGTTAGACTAGCCCTATTGTTTGGCCTGTCGGCAACGACACCGGCCCAACCGGGCCACTCCAACAGAACAGGAAGAGAGCGAATGCCCAGCTACAACAACGAGATTCAGGTCAATCGTGGCGACAGCCCGAAGCGCCACGAGGTGCTGAACCTGCTGGTAAACAATGTGTTTTACGCAGACGGGGCGCCCTGGCAGCCGACGACCGAACAGGTCGCCGGGCTGACCGAGATCTTCGGGAAGGACGAACTCGCCGAGCTCAAAAGCGGCAAAGTCATTTCGACCACCTGGAACAGCTAGTGACAGGGATCGGGGAGGCGGGTAACGCCGCCTCCCTGCCCTTCGGGGTGAGCCGGCCGTGCTGGCTGGCGGCAACCGGCGACACCGACCGCCTAGAGGTACTGCGGAGCCCGCTGGTCAAGGACACCTCACGAATGTACGAACCGGTACGCCGGTTCATCGGGGACCACGGTCTCGCCCTGGCCGCGCAGGACACGTTCGAGGATGCGGATTGGATGTTCGGAAGCGTCGAGATGTCGGTGTACGTCACGCCAGCGGCCAGGAATGCCAGTTACGCCAGGGTGCGGGCATAAGCATGGATCTTGATTACGAGGATTTCGAGAGCGGCGGCATGGCGCTGCACAACCCGTCGCTGTTCCGACGGCGACATCTGGCGTACGAGTTCTACAAGCACACCCCCGAGTTCATTGCCAAGCAGGCACCAAAGCCGATGTACGAGAGCCGGGATCCGGCGAAGACGGAGTTGAGGGTCTGGGAGACCGACCACGGCCACGTCAACGAGGTAGGCGGCATCCGGATGTACATCGGATCATGCGTCGACTGCGACGGGCTGGTCATGTTGACACGTGACGTTTCGGGGCCGGAGTTCAGAGGCCGAGGCAACCGGGGATGGCGTGGAAGGTGGCCGTCGTTGTGCTACGACTGCCGCGACCGCCACAAGCGGGAATCGCTGGAGTCCCGACGCGCAGCCAAGCGCGCCTATGACCGCGCGGCCAAGAAAGCGAAGCGAGAAGAAGAGCGTGAGGACAAGCTAATGGAGCTTCAGTACGAGGAATGGGATCGCGAGCGCCTGTCGTACGGGAACTGGGGATGGGTCGTAGACCAGCACGGCAATGAGCAGTGGGTCAAGTTAGATTAACTAACCTGTCGCACATCGAATAACAGTGGATAGTGAGCGGGGTAGAGATAACCCCGGCCGGTAAATCCTGCGAGCTGCTCAGCGGTCTCCCCCGCCTTGAAGCGCCGCAACGCCAGCTCCCCCAAGGGTTGGCTCCGGGTGCCCAAGAACCCGATGACGGCCAGGCCCCAGGCTCGCACCTCTCTGGCCGTCAGAACTTCCCGCTGGAACTACCAGCGCCAGTGGAAAGCCGCTCAGGGATGAGCGGATAAGGGACGCGCAGCCATGCGTCCCGCTTTCTTTTGTAGGGAACCGAAGAGCCCTCGGCCCGAGTCCATGAGACCGGGTCGGGGGTTTCTCTTTTGCCATGAATCATGACCAAACATGAAGGGAGGGCACGATGCCCGCCAGCCGGTGCCCTCAGGGGCACGACATTCGGGCGGCCACCGACCGCGACGGCCAAGGCTATTGCCTCCGGTGCCGGGCTGAACGAGCCCGACAACGCCGAGTCAGCAACTCGATGAAGTTGACATTGATCCGTGCGTTCGAGGATGCCGGAGTTCGGTTCGAGGATGACGACGGGTCGCCCGTCGCACCGGCCGAGGTCGTGCGCCAGCTCGCAGCTGTGTATGAGGCAGACGCGCCTTAACAACAGATCTGCCCGTCTCCGACCAACTGAGACGGACGAACACGGCCACCCCAAGGTGGCTGTGCCATATTGCCGTGCCCAGGTGGCAGGCACCCTGATGAGGAGAACAGATGCAAGACAACGATTTTGATCCCGCCAACGGGGCGCAGCGGATGGCCAGCCTCTGGGCTGAGAACCGCGTGCTGAAATCTCGACTCCGAGATATTGACCGGCTGTCATCGCAAGAACTGCCCTCCAGCTGGCATAGAACCTTGACCAAACTCCGCAGGGAAAACGGCAGGTTCCGTATTGAGCGCAACGAGGCACGCTTCGAGCTGGAGGCTCTCCGCGCCGAAATTTCGGCCGGCAAGTGAGCAGGCCTGAGATCCTCCGATGGGACCAGGCTTACAACCGCAACGGCGATCGCAAGTTGCAACGCGCTGTCGTCAACGCCATCCGCACCTACATGGACAACCACACTCTGACCGGTTGGGTTAAAGCGGAGACGCTGGTGCGAGACACCGGCATCAAGGAGCGGACCGTTCGGGAGCAGATCGCCGCCAACGTCGCGGCGGGCTGGCTAGAGGTTGTCGAGAGTGGCAACTCATCCGGTCGAGCGAACACATATCGGCTGACGTATCCAGACCATGCGCCACAGCACATGGTTGAGGTAGAACTATGCGCTACAACGCAGGGGAACCATGCGCCACAGCACACACCTACTGCTCCTAGAACTTCTCCTCGAGAGAAGTTCTCTGAAGGAGCTACTCCAGAGAAGCATGCGCTGCAGCGCATGGTCCCCGATCCTTGGGGATCGGTGACTCCCGTTGGCCCGCAACCGCTAACAGCTACGGAGTCCAACCATGCGCCACAGCGCAGGGTTCCAGAGGGTGCGCCAGAGCGCACGGTTTGGAGTTCCTGCCAGTTCGACCCGTTCTGCGAGAACTCGTCTCACGGCATCGAATGCAGGCGATAAATCACCACACCGACCGCAGTAACCCCGCAAGACCGAGGCCCCGACACCGGGGCCTTTTTGCTGCCCGGACCAAGGCAGCGCAACACCCAACAGGAGAAGCGAGAACATGAACGACCCGATCACCGAGGCGGTCGAAAGAGCTGCCACAGAGGGAGCACCACCGAAGGTCTGGCACGTAGGCCCAGACGCCGTGATCCAACTGGCCGAAGACGGCTCAGGGCACCTACTCACCGACGCCACCATCACCCACTGGACCGTCGACTAATGACCGCTTGCCCACGACACCGGCACTGCGCCTACACCGGCCGCGAGCCGGGGGTCTGCCCGACCTGTCACGCGAGCACACCGAAGTGCGGAATTTTTCAAGGTGGATGAGTCCATCGGGTGTTAAGCGGCTGTCGTGTCGGCCTCCTCGGTGGTGTCTTGGGCGGGTCGGTTGATCCAGGCGGT